>CAVYMZ010000001.1:0-588769 GCA_963769705.1 uncultured Alphaproteobacteria bacterium
AGGCGCGCGCAACCGCCGCGCCGTCCCAAGACGCGCGTGACCACAGGGCAACGTCGCGAGATGCCTGCCGCACCACCGCAGACCGAGGCGCAAGTGGTCGCGGGCCAGAACGAGAAATTCGACGAGGCCCGCCACAACATCGTCGCGCCGATCGGCGCCACCTCGTATGAGATCAACCATCAGGCCATCGAAGCGCTGCCGCAAGGCAACAATACGACGCTGGACAAGGTGGTGTTGCAGATGCCCGGCGTAACGCAGGATTCGGCCGCGAGCGGCGAATTGCACGTGCGCAACGAACACGGCAACATTCAATATCGCATCAACGGCATCATGCTGCCCGACGGCGTCGGCGCCTTCGGGCAAATTCTCGACACCGGCATCGTCGGCAGCCTTGCCCTGCTTACCGGCGCGCTGCCGGCGCAATATGGCTTGCGCACCGCGGGCGTGCTGGACATCCAGACCAAGGCGGACGCCTTCAACAACAGCGGCAGCGTCAGCGTCTATGGCGGCAGCCACGGCAACGATCACGCCGAGTTTCGAATATGGCGGCACGGTCGGGCAAACCCAATACTTCGTATCGGGCCGCTATTTTGGGAACCAACTGGGAATCGAAAATCCGACGCCGGCGAATGAAGCCATTCACGACCGCACGGCGCAGGAAAAGGGATTTCTCTATCTATCGACCGTGCTCGATCCCACCAGCCGCCTGACCTTCATGAGCGGCGTATCGAACGGTCTGTATCAAATTCCCAACAATCCCGGACAGACGCCTGCTTTTACGGCTTTTGGGGTATCCGATTTCGATTCGGCGCTGCTCAACGAACGGCAAAAGGAGTTCAACCAGTTCAACGTCGTTGCCTACCAGAAATCGGCCGAAGGGATCGACTATCAGCTCTCCTACTTCAACCGTTACAGCCAGCTGCATTTCCTGCCCGATACGATCGGCGATCTGGTTTTCAATGGCGTGTCTTCGGACGTCTACCGTCAGAGCTTTGTCAATGGCATCCAGGAAGATACCGCCTGGCGCGTCGGCTATGCCCATACCCTGCGGTTTGGATTTTCCGTCAGCGCAGAGCGCTCTCTGGTCAATAATGCGTCCGTCCTGCTGCCGGTCGATCCCGTGACCGGCAATCCGATCGATGCGCCATTCTCCATCTTCGATTCAAGCACCAAGACCGGCTGGCTGCTCGGCACCTATCTTCAGGACGAGTGGAGGATCACCAATAACCTGACCTTGAACGCGGGGTTGCGGTTCGACCAGATGTATCAATACGTCGATGCCAACCAGCTCAGCCCGCGCGTCAGCCTGACCTGGAAGCCGTTTGAAGGCACCACCTTCCACGCCGGCTATGCGCGAAACTTCACGCCGCCGCCGCAGGTGATGGCCGCACCGGTCAATCTGGCGCTGGTGCAGAACACGACGCAGCAGCCCGCCGTTACCACGAACGATCCGGTGCTGCCGGAGCGCTCCAACGTGTTCGATGTCGGCGTCGTTCAGAAGATCTATGCGATACCCGGCCTCGAAGTCGGCATCGACGGCTACTACAAGCAAGCCCGCGACCTGCTCGACGACGGCCAATTCGGGCAGGCCTATGTGCTGAGCGGCTTCAACTATGACCGCGGCGCAAAATATCGGCCTCGAGCTCAAGTCGTCCTACACCAACGGCAATTTCAAGATCTATGGAAATCTTGCCTGGGCGAAACAGATCGCCACCAACGTGGTGTCGAACCAATATTTGTTCGATCCTGACGAACTCGCCTATATCGCCAACAACTACATCTACACCGATCATGCCCAAGCGCTTGACCGCGTCGGCCGGCGCCTCCTATTTGTGGAATGGCACGCGTTTCAGCGCGTCGATGATCTACGGCAGCGGGCTTCGCTCCGGCTTTGCCAATACCGACCACGTGCCGTCCTACACCCAGGTCAATCTCGGGCTGTCGCACGAATATCAATTCCCGGGATGGACCAAGCCGACCACGCTGCGGTTCGACGTCGTCAACCTGTTCGACAAGATCTACGAGATCAGGGACGGCTCGGGCATCGGCGTGTTCGCGCCGCAGTTCGGGCCGCGCCGCGGCTTCTTTGTCGGCATTTCGCAGAAGCTGTGAGCGCGCGGCCTTACGACGTTAACGCGCCATGCTCCAGTCCGGGCGGATCGCGCCGGACACATTGGCGAACGCGCCGTCGACGAGTTCGGCCACCAGCAGGCGACTGTAGTCGACCGGTCCCGGCATGGTCGCCCGTCCCTTCGGAACCGGCTTGAAGCCGACGCGGCTGTAATAGGCCTCGTCGCCGACCAGCAGCACGAGGCGATGCCCCTTGGCCTTGGCGTCCTTCAGCGCGCGATCCAGCAGCGCCCGGCCGACGCCGCGGCTGCGGAACGGCGGCTCGACCGTCAGCGGCCCCAGCAGCAAAGCCTTGGTATCGCCGATGCAGACCGGCAATTGGCGCACCGAGCCCACCAGCAGCGTGCCGATCCGGGCCGTGAACGACAGATCGAGCAGATGATCGACATGCTCGCGAAGCCGGTAGGCGCTCAGCACGAAGCGGCCGGGCCCGAAGGTGCGCTCGTGCAGGCGTTCGATCGCCTGCGCGTCGTTGGCGGTTTCGGCCAATATGGTGAGAGAGAGGTCGTTCATGGTCAGGCGCGGGATAGCATCTGGCAGGGCGCGGTCCATCGTCCCGGCCCGCCAAATCGAACCGTTTCAGTTCTTGTCGACGGGGGCTTGCGACAGATAGGCCAGCAGCTTCATCTCGCGGCGGCCGCGCGTCACCGTGTCGAGCACCAGTCCCGACGACACCGACAGCACCGCCAGGATCATCAGGCCCATCGACAGCACCGCGGTCGGCAGCCGGGGAACGATGCCCTGCTCGAGATAGGTGACGACGACCGGGATCGCGAGGCCGATCGAAACCAGGGTCAGGAAAATCCCGATCGCGGTGAAAAAGCGCAGCGGCTTTTCCGACCGGTAGAGTTTCAGGATGGTGCCGAGAATCCGGAAACCGTCGCGCCAGGTGTTGAGCTTGCTGAACGATCCCTCCGGCCGGGCGTAATACGGCGTTTCGATTTCGGCGACCGGCAGCGCCAGCTCGAGCGCATGGACGGTCAGTTCGGTTTCGATCTCGAAACCATCCGACAGCACCGGAAAGGATTTGACGAAGCGCCGCGAGAACACGCGATAGCCGGAAAGAATATCCTTGAAGGCCTGACCGAACACCGAGGACAGAAAGCCGGTCAGCATCCAGTTGCCGGTGCGGTGGCCGGGCCGATAGGCGGCCTGAACCTGATCGACGCGAAAGCCGACCACCATGTCGAGATGATCCGACAGCAGCGTATCGATCATGCGCGGCGCGCTGGCGGCGTCATAGGTCGCGTCGCCGTCGACCAGCACGTAGATATCGGCGTCGACATCGGCGAACATCCGCCGGACCACATGGCCCTTGCCCTGGCGCCGTTCGCTGCGCACCTCGGCGCCGGCCTCGCGCGCGACCGCGACGGTGCGATCCGACGAATTGTTGTCGTAGACGAAGATTTCGGCCGACGGCAGCGCTTTGCGAAAATCGGCGACGACGGTTGCAACCGCGGCTTCCTCGTTGAAGCACGGCACCAGAACCGCAATCCGCATCGACGATAGTGTCATTGCTGGAACGCCCGCCCGACCAAGCCTGCCAACTCAATTTCCCATATGCATGATCAAGCTTTTGCCGCCCGCCCAAGACAAGTCATCGTCCACCACTTCCGCCGGTTGCATCAGGGAGGCAAACAGCAAACTCCACAACGAAAGCATGGCGACGGGGATGGTATAATAGGGCGTGAAGACGGGATGGCTCATGAAGAAGGCCAAATTCACCAGCAGATTTCCAGCCGTGACAAGAGCGACTTGCCGTGATGCCGTTGCCGCGACGCGAACGCAACATCCAGAGCGGTCCATCCCCTCGCCAGCACCAGCAACACGAATTGCATGTCCGCGACGTAACTGCCAGATGACGCCAAAGCTGAACTCCGGCGGCATCACATCGGCGTCGCCATAGGTCGTGGCGAACGGGCTGCCGGCATTGATCGCATTGGCGAGCAGCGTCGGCGCCATGCCGGCCAGGAACGCTGGCTCCGAACAAGACGCCTTGCAGACGGTCTCGATTTTCCGGGACATCAAAAACGAAATGAAGAAGAACAGAAATATCCGGACGACAGAAACAGGTTCGGCAATCTGAAATCGACGGCGAGACCAATCAGGAGACCGACCAGCGCCGTCAAGGCAAGACGATGCTGCCGCTGCTCTGCCGCAAAAGAGCCTCGCGGTGAGAAAGCCCGCCAGCGCGCAGACCACCATCGTGGGCGCCATCGAATAGCTCGCCTTGGCCGGATTGATCATCAGATAGACGCGCGAGGCAGCCAAAGGCCGCCGCGAGCAAGATCGAGAGATTGCGAGGTCGCGCATACGAAATTCCAAGCAGCGCAAAGCCGAAAACAATGACCGTCGCCAGGACATAAAGCGGGATCACCTGAAATCCCGGCGGGAAACAGCGCCAGCACAAAGCCGGTCCCCGGCGGATATTGCATCACCAGCTTTTGCGTCGCCGGCATCAGGGTGTGGCAGGGAGCTTTCGCCGGATCGTTCCAGGTCGGAAACCCGATCTCCTTCAGATTTCGCAGTCAGATAGTGATCGTCATCCCGGGAAATATCGGTGTCCAGACCATCAAGCCCGAATCTCTGGAAAAGATGAGCCTGCCGCAGATAGCAGATATCGTCGTAGACACCGCGGGTCTCGCTCCAGCGCGACATCGACCAGACATTGCTGGCGAGAACCAGAAAGCAGACCAGGCCGCAAAGAATTTTCCGATATTGCATCTTGCTTTCGTCGGACGCATTCGATGACGCAATCACGGCAATTTTCGCGGCTTTAAATGCCGGGACAAGCTCGCAAGGTCTCTAACGCCAGGTCGCGATCGGCGCCCTGCCCTCGAGCACTTCCGATATCCGCAGGCGCGTGCCCTGGGTCGTCTCCGCCGGCAGCGCGTCCGCCTCGAAGAAGCCGCAGGCGACGATCTCGCGGTTCGGCTCGGGCAGGCCGATCCTGCCGGAAATGCCTGACCATGTAGACCGCGACATGGTCCCGGCGGGAAACATGGCTGTTGAGGAACAGGCCATGCAGGGCCGGCTCGCCGACAGTTCGATCCGTCCCTCCTCCGCCAATTCGCGCCGCAGCGCGTCGCCGAACGTCTCGCCGACTTCGACGCCTCCGCCCGGCAGGTGCCAGCCGGCGACATAGCTGTGCTTGACCAGAAACACCCTGTTGTCGCCGTCCAGCACCACGGCGCGGACCCCCAGCGTCATGCCACGGGCGAACCGCCAATAGAGATGAAAAATCCGCCGCAGCGCCGGCTCAAGCGCTTCTTCGCAGGCTCTGCAGGTTCATCGCCGTCGAACTCCCGGAGATCCGAACATCGTCGTTTGATCCTTGCATCGCGGCAGCCAGCTTGCCAATACATGGCCGGGAATTCGCAGGATATCACGAGATGATCGCGCAGTGGCTCATGTCTCGCAGGTGACCCGGCCGGATGCGATGTGATGGCGGCATTCACGCTGGCCCATCTGTCCGATCCGCATCTGCCGCCGCTGCCCGCGGCGCGGCTTCGCGATCTCGCCGGCAAACGCGCGTTCGGCTATCTCAACTGGACGCGCAATCGCCACAAATTCCATCGGCGCGACGTGCTCGACGCGCTGGTATCGGACATGCAGGCGCAGACGCCGGATCACATCGCGATCACCGGCGATCTCGTCAACCTCGCGCTCGAAGCGGAGTTTGCGCCGTCGCGGGCCTGGCTGGAGAGCGTCGGCACACCGGACCGCGTCACTGTGATCCCCGGCAATCACGACGCCTATGTTCGCGCTACCCAGCATCGCTTTGCGGAAGCCTGGGGAAATTATCTCGACGGCGACGATGCGCCCGATCGCGGCGTCACATTTCCGTTTCTGCGCCGGCGCGGCCCGCTGGCGCTGATCAGCGTATCGTCGGCGGTCCCGACGCCGCCGCTGATGGCGACGGGGCGGCTCGGGCATGCCCAGCTTGAGGCGCTCGAGCGCATGCTGGCGGCCTGTCCGCCGAGCAGGCGTTTCGCGTGCTGCTGATCCATCACCCGCTGCGTTCGGATTCGCGCGCCAAGCGGCTGACCGATTCGTACCGAACTGCTCGCGCTTCTAAGCGGCATGGCGTGGAGCTGATCCTGCACGGGCACGACCACGTGCATTCGACGATATGGATCGAGGGGCCGAAGGGCGCGATCCCCGCGATCGGCGTGCCGTCGGCGTCCGCGCTCGCCCATGGCCGCTATCCCGCCGCCGCCTATAATCTGTTTTCGATCGAGCGCGACGGCGACGGCGTGGCGGTGCGAGCAGACGGTGCGCGGCATCGACGAGCGCTTGCGTGTCCGGCAATTGCGGCAGATGCGGCTGTCGTAGCTGGCGTCAGAAATTCCGCAAGGTCGCAAACAGCGCCAGGCCGAACAGCGCGACCGCGCCGACGATGAAGCCGAGCGCGAAGATCCAGAACCCGCCGCGGCGCGGCTTCTCGACTGGCAGCCGGCTGCGGTCGCCGGCGTCGCGACCAGCGCATGTTCGCGCTCGATCATGCGGCGCGCGACATAATCGGTGACGGCGTCGACGATCGCGGCGACATCATGGGATTCGGCGATCACGATGCGGCCGAAACGGGTATCCTGCACGAAGCGATAGATGCGCTTGTCGCGTCCCATCACCACATGGGCGACCACATCGATCCACAGCCGCGGCGTTTCGCCCTGGCTGATGCCGCGATCGAACAGATCGACAGAATCCGGAACCTGCGCGAACAGCGGGTCGAGCGCCTCGTTGAGAATTTCGAGCCGGGCCACTTCGGCATCGCGCAGGTCGACGACGACGCCGGTGCGATCGGCGGCCTCGATCCGCGCCTGCCGCAGGGCATCGCGCAGCCGAATCGGACGCGTCTGGCTGGCGGCATTGCTTCCGGTATTTGGCGCGTCTGACATCCCCTGGCGGCCTTTGTCCTGATGGGTTCCGACGCAAGTTAACCTATCAGCAACCGAGTTTTCCGCAAAGGCTGTTTGTTCCCAAAGACTTATGTCTTTGGCTTTTTGCTGCCTTGTCCCGATGCGAGCGGAACGAGGCAGACGAGACGCCAGCGGCCCCGCCCGGGATAGCCGGATGGGGCCGCTGTCGTCCTTGGGACGTCTTCTTAGCTTGTTGGCCGGGCAGATCAGGCCGTGACGCGCGAGGGCTCTTCCACGATCGAAAAGCGAACGCCGGCCTTGTGGCGGTTCTCTTCCGAGACCATGCGCCAGGCATCCTCGGCTTCCTTGCGGGTCTTGAACGGACCCTGCACCTGGGCCGAGCCTTCCACGAGCTTGTGGAAGTTCATCGAACCGAACTCGCCGCCAATCACCCAGAAATTGCTGCCTTTGGTCATCATCGCCTCCTGTTATTCAGCCGCCTGAACCTGGATTTCCGAACCGTGCGACTTGAACTGCGCGGCTTCGGTGGAGTCGTGGAGCGCCGTGGTCGACGAGGTGCCGCCGGTGATGGTGGTCGACACCAGATCGAAGTAGCCGGTGCCGACTTCGCGCTGGTGGCGCGTCGCCGAATAGCCGTACTTCTCCGAGGCGAACTCGGCCTGCTGCAGGCGGGAATAGGCCGCCATGCCCTCGGCCTTGTAGCCGCGCGCCAGCTCGAACATGCCGTGGTTGAGCGAGTGGAAACCCGCCAGCGTCACGAACTGGAACTTGTAGCCCATCGCGCCGATTTCGCGCTGGAATTTTGCGATGGTCGCCTTGTCGATGTTGGCTTCCCAGTTGAACGAGGGCGAGCAGTTATAGGCCAGCATCTTGCCCGGATAGACCTTGTGCACGGCCTCGGCGAATTCCTTCGCTTCCTTGAGGTTCGGCGTCGAGGTCTCCCACCACAGCAAATCAGCATACTTCGCAAACGAGATGCCGCGCTTGATGCAGTGGGCGAGGCCGGTGCCGGGCTTGAGACGGAAGAAGCCTTCCGCGGTGCGCTCGCCGGTGATGAACTCGCGATCGCGCTCGTCGACGTCGGCGGTGATCAGCTTGGCGCTCTCCGCGTCGGTGCGCGCCAGCACGAAGGTCGGCGTGCCGCAGACGTCGGCGGCCAGACGCGCCGCGATCAGGTTGCGCTCATGCGCCGCGGTCGGGATCAGCACCTTGCCGCCCATGTGGCCGCACTTCTTTTCCGACGCGAGCTGGTCCTCGAAGTGAACGCCGGCCGCGCCCGCCTCGATATAGGCCTTCATGATTTCGAACGAGTTCAAGGGGCCACCGAAGCCGGCTTCCGCGTCGGCGACGATCGGCACGAACCAGTCGATCTTGGCGCCGCCTTCGGAGTGCTCGATCTGGTCGGCACGCTGGAAGGTGCGGTTGATGCGGCGGCACAGCTCCGGGCCGGCATTGGCCGGATAGAGGCTCTGGTCGGGATACATCGCGCCCGCGGTGTTGGCGTCGGCGGCGACCTGCCAGCCCGACAGATAGATCGCGGGCAAGGCCGGCGCGCGCCTGCTGCATCGCCTGGTTGCCGGTGACGGCGCCCAGCGAATTGACGATAGGGCTCTTTCTTCAGCGATTCCCAAAGGCGATTGGCGCCCTTCGTGGCCAGCGTGTAGGCGATCGGCACCGAGCCGCGCAGCTTCTCCACCTCGGCCGGGCTGTAGGGACGGCTGATGCCATCGAAACGCCCTGCGGGCGCGGGAACCAGCTGTTCAAAGGTCTTCGCCATCGTGTTTCTCCAATCGACATTCGTGACAGTGCATTGCGAAACGTGGCGAGAGCTAAACGCCAAACTTCTTAATTCGTATAGATGGCTTGTATTCTAATGATGATGTCATGTAACATATGAACTTGTCATAGATGTCATTTTGTAATTTTTGTCACAAAAAGCGTTTTCCGCGAAAAAGGCAATCAACGGATAGAGCCAGGTTCTGTCCCATCGGACCAGCGAGGCTGCCATGGCTACCGATTCCGGAAAGAAGCTGTTTGTCGGCCCCAGGTTCCGGCGCATCCGCCAGCAATTGGGCCTGTCGCAGACCCAGATCGCCGAGGGTCTCGGCATTTCTCCCAGCTATATCAACCTGATCGAGCGCAACCAGCGCCCGGTGACGGCGCAGATCCTGCTGCGGCTGGCGGAGACCTATGACCTCGATCTGCGCGATCTCGCCACCGCCGACGAGGACCGGTTCTTCGCCGAATTGAACGAGATCTTTTCCGATCCGCTGTTCCGGCAGATCGACCTGCCGAAGCAGGAATTGCGCGATCTGGCGGAATTGTGCCCGGGCGTGACGCACTCGCTGCAGCGGCTGTACGCCGCCTATACCGAAGCCCGCCGCGGCGAGACCCTGGTCGCCGCCCAAATGGCCGACCGCGACGAGGGCAGCGCGCTTCGAGGCCAATCCGATCGAGCGCGTCCGCGAACTGATCGAGGCCAACCGCAATTATTTCCCCGAGCTCGAACAGGCGGCGGAAAATCTGCGCGACGAGTTGAACGTGCCCGCCGAGGAGCTGTATGCGGCGCTGAGCACGCGTTTGCGCGAAAAACATTCCGTTGTCACCCGCATCATGCCGGTCGACGTCATGCGCGAGACCTTGCGGCGGTTCGATCGCCATCGCCGGCAACTCCTGATCTCCGAACTGGTGGATGGACCCGGCCGCGCCTTCCAGCTCGCCTTTCAGATCGGCCTTGCCGAATGCAGCGGAATCTTCGAGACCATCATCGGTCGCGCCGGCCCGCTCGACGATACGCCGCGCCGGCTCTACCGGATCACGCTGGCGAATTATTTCGCCGCCGCAAGCATGATGCCCTATCAGGCCTTCCATGGCGCCGCGGAAGCGCTGAGCTACGACGTCAACGTGCTGGCGCAGCGTTTCAATGCCGGCTTCGAGCAGGTCTGCCATCGCCTGACCACGCTGCAGCGGCCCAACGCGCGCGGCGTGCCGTTCTTCATGCTGCGGGTCGACAACGCCGGCAATGTCTCCAAGCGGTTTTCCTCCGGCACATTCCCGTTCTCGAAATTCGGCGGCACCTGCCCGCTGTGGAACGTGCACTCGACCTTCGACACGCCGGACCGGCTGCTCAAGCAGGTGATCGAGCTGCCCGACGGCAACCGGTATTTCTCGATCGCGCAGATGGTGCGCCGGCCGGTGGCGCCGCACCCGCAGCCGCAGCCGCGCTTTGCGATCGGGCTTGGCTGCGAAATCCGCCATGCGTCTCGCCTGGTCTACGCCGCCGGAATGGATCTGGAAAAAACCGAGGGCACGCCGATCGGCGTCAACTGCCGGCTCTGCGAGCGCGAAAATTGCAGCCAGCGCGCCGAGCCGCCGATCACCCGCACCTTGATCCTCGACGAGAACACGCGCCGCGTGTCGTCGTTTGCGTTCAGCAATGCGCGGGAGCTGTGAGACTGCTTGCACCCTCCCACCGACGCCTTCCTGGCGACTATTTCTCGATGTGCCACGCCCCGTCCCAGTCCTGGGACGGTGGGTTTGCCTTGAGGCTTTCGATGCGCTTGAGCAGAGCCATTGACGGCCCGTCGCCGGGCATCGCCTCGAGCGAGGCATTAAGCGCGCGAAACGCATCATCCCATCGCCGTTCGCGGTAGGCCGCGAGCCCTTCCAGGTAGCTGTCCCGTGATGACAGCTGTTGTGGCGTGAGCTCGCCCTTGCGTCCAAGGATCTCGAAAATGACTTCCGAATGGGTGTGACCCGCTACCACGACCCGATCGATCTCCCGAACCTCGAGCGCGTCGCCCGCCGCAGCGATCGTTCTCTCGGAGACCAGATTGCGGGTGCCATACGCCTTGTTCGCGCCCTCCAGGCGTGAGGCGAGATTCACCACGTCGCCCATCACGGTATAACTCATCATGACGTCAGAGCCGATGCTGCCGACCAGCGCTTCGCCCGTCGCAACGCCGATCCGCAAATCGCATTTCTCCATGGGCGTGCCGCGCACGCCAAGCATCTCGGGGATTTCCTGGCGCAACGTCGCGATGCGTTCGATCATTTCCAGGGCGGCGAGACATGCAAAGCGGGCGTGATCGGCCTCGTCGACGAACGGAGGCCCCCAATAGGCCATGATGCCGTCGCCGATATATTTGTCGATGATCCCCCGGTTGGTCCGGATCGGTTCGGACATGATTGAAAGGTAGCGGTTCATGACCTTGACCAGACCTTGCGGCGTCATGCCTTCGCTCAGGCTGGTGAACCCTTTCATGTCGCAGAACAGCACCGTCATCACCCGGCGCTGGCCTTCCGCCGCGGTCAGGTTCGGGCGGTCGATCAGCCCTTCCACGACGCGCGGATCGATATATTTGCCGAACGTTTCCCTGACGCGCTGGTTGTCGCGCAGTTGCACGACCATCCGGTTGAACGCGCCGGCCAGTTGCCCGATTTCGTCGCCCGTCGTTACATCGATGGATTGATCGAGGTGGCCCGCCTCGACCGCCCGCGTACCCTCCAGCAATTGCCGGACCGAGCGAATGATGCCGCCGCTGACGAGGTTGGCGAAAATCAATCCGACGATCGCGGCAAGCAACGTCACGATCGCCGAGATCAGTGACCGCCTGTGTCTGCTCCGACCTGATCGTTGCGATGGCGCTATAGCTCACCGTCAGCATCTCAGTGCGAATGGCGTCGATTTTCTCATCGAGTTCGTCGCGGAGCGAGTCGGCCCGCGCAAGGCTGCGTCTCACCGCGGCGAAATCGCGCGCATCAAGTTCCGAAAGTAGCTCCCCCGACTCCTGCTTCAGGTGACGGCGGGTATCGCTCACCAGGCTGTCGATCCGGCTCTCGATACGCGCCAGCGCTGCATTGTCGGAGGGCGTACTGGTGTCGTCAATGATCGCATTGATGAGCTTGCGCGCCGCCTGCGCCTCGGCGTCGACTTCGGCGTCCTTCGCGTCATACAGCTGCCTGCGAAGCTTATACCCGATCTCATCGGGCGGCTCCTGCATCTTTGCGATCACCATGCGGCGGAGCGCGAGAGCCCGCTCGAGCGACAAGATGTTGATCCGCGTCAAATGCGCGTTGGCCGGAATGTACCTTGCCGTCAGCTCGTCGAGCAGATGGCCCACCCGCCCGACCATCACCATCGACAGGACGAGACGTCGCCACCATCAGGACGATCAATCCGACGGCGATGGCAACGATCCGCCTTCTGATCGACTGCTTGATCATCGATCCGGAGAAATTCCTTAAATTCTGAAGAGTGAGAGTATTTGAAATGTCTCTTCCTCCGTGGGAGATATCCGCTGATTTCGTCCAGCATCCTCAATTCGGTCCTACCAAGGAGACATCATCTAACAGGCGCCGTCGCCAGCCTTGATCCACGTCAAGCCGAACTGGACGTCGTACCGTGCGTATCCATTAATCTCGAGATTCTCCGATGTGCAATTGCACATCGTAGTTCGATGCTTCGCATCGTCCCGGAATGCCGGGGGATGGATTGCCTCGTCACTTCGCTCCTCGCAATGACGCTCTCTTGACATGTTTTCGCACTCCCGCGGCGCGGATCGCGCCCGAGGTGTGCAAGAACCATCCGCCCAAGTGAGGGCATGGGGAATGCCGGGTGCCCGTTGCACCCGCAGCCGCGCGTGTAGTGTAGAAAGCACGCGCGTTAGTCACCACGGTCGCACCGGGATCACCCGGCATTCCCGCACGCAATGGTTTTAACGGCTTACTTCGTGATCTCCCCGGCGATCGGGCTTTTTTGTCACCGTCGCCCTGCGGATCAAGCCATGTCCGCGCCCGGTCGGGCCGACATCGCCTCCGCGAGACTTGACGCCGGCGTCGAGGCGTCAGGACCACACGACTTCACCGTCCGCGACAGCGCCGTTCGTCTGCGCGCGGGAATCGCTCACGGGAAAACCCGCCCTGCGCATTCCTCTCGCGCCAACGCTGCCGCGTCCATCGCATCCCGAGCCCAACGTTCGTGACGTTCGCGAAACGCCCCTTGCTCAGAGGGACGGGATGGCGGGAGTTCTAAAAGTGATTTGGGGGGAGCGTGAATAGAAATATTTTTGAAAATGGGGCTGGACAGAAAAATCACCAACCCCGCTGATTTGCCCGGCGGGCTGCGCGAACGCATGAATTGGTCAGTTCCCAGGACGGGTTGAGCGCCTTGCGACGCGCCCGCCGCCACCTTCCACCTCGATCCGTACAGGCACCGCTCGCGCGGGCGGCGTGCGGCCTTTTCGCCAATCAACCTGCCGCTACTCAATGTCTCCCTCGGCCATCGGGGCGCGGCTTGCTCCAGTCCTGAATTGGCGCATGCGGGTATTCCAGAATTTTGGGGCGACTTTCGCGGCGCGATTGTTCTCATCAAGTTGGTTGAGGCGATCCTCAACCGCTCGTTTCGAAGCCGTCAGTTTCGCAAGGAGCGTCGCGCAAACTTCCCTATGCAGTACCGACAACTCGTCGGAAGACATCGATTCAAGAACATGCATCATGTCGGTTCGTTTCATGAGAGCCGCTTTCCAACCTCGATTTCGGTAAAAGCGCTACTACCTCGCGTTGCGGCGTCCATCCCCCAAATGGGGGACGCTCGCGGTGACGCGCATCTATTTTTCGCTGAAATTTCCGGAAAATTTTCCTGACCTCGATCGCTTGTGCCGATTTCCGTTATGCGTACCCCCATTTGGTCCGCACGCGGCCAAAGCTCTCCTTTGTACTAACTGATCAGGACTTGGAGGCATTTCCTCAAGGTTCAATTTTCCCGAAAGGCCGCAGATTTGCACCCGCGGCCTTTTTTCTCGGTTGCACTGCATCAACCTAAACGCGAACGACTCGCGACTGCGCTGATTTGACAATGTTCTGAAAATAACCCCGGCGGAACGCTTGCATGGTTTGAACAATAATAGACACTGGCAAACGTCGGCGACGAGATGCGACCAGAAATTGATATTTATTTAGGGCGGCGCCACCTGGCCGGCGCCTTGACTGCGCGGCCCGCAATCAAGCGGCCGCGGTTTTGGCACCTTGGCCATGAACGATCAATTCGTTGCCGCGGTTGAAGCCATCTACGACGCGGCGCCCGACCCGGGCCGATGGCCGCATGCTTTGGACCTGATTGGCTGTTGTTTCGGCGACCAGGACGTGAATTTGTTTTGGCAACGCGACGACGGCAGTCGTGGCCTGATTCCTTCAACCGGATACAACAGAGAATTAGCGGTTGCATACAATAGCACCTGGTGGAAGCACGACATCCGTGCGATCCGGGCGCTTGAGCGCGGTTACTTTGCGTCCGGCAACGCTCAAACGGATCGTGATCTTGTCACCGAAGCCGAAATGGAGACTCATCCGTTCTTTACGCAATTCCTTACCCCCCACGGGTTCAAGTGGCTGGCGGCCACGGCGATCTCACCCGATCCCCGCGTTCCCGTTGCCGTGATCATCAATCGGGCTCCATCGAAGCCGGCTTTTTCCGATCACGATCTGGTCGTCTTATCCAAATTGGGATTTCATGCGGAGAAGTCGCTGCGGCTCAGTATGCGGCTGTTCAATGCGGAATCCACGTCCGCCGGAGTTTCGGATGCTGTTGGGCGGCTTGCGTTGGGTATCTTTGTTCTCGATAATCTCGGACGTATCGTTCATTCAAATGACGCCGCGCAGCGCCATATCGGTAACGGTTTTGTCGTAACCGGCGGACGTCTCTCCGCCGCGTTTGCGCCCGACCAAAATGCGCTGAAATCAGCATTGCTATCGATGTTACGCGCCAGTCCGGCCGATCTTATCGATGATCCCGGACCCATTCTGATCCGCAGACCGAACTCAGGACGTCCTCTTGTTGCCTATGTCCTGCCCTTGCGCGATTCTCAAGGCGACGCCATCGCGCAATTCCTTGTAAGCGGCAGGGCTATCGTTCTGGTCATCGATCCTGAACCGTCAGAACCGCCCGATCCGGCGATCGTGCGCGACATTCTCGGTTTGACGCTGAGCGAGGCACGCCTTACTGCCCTCGTCGGCACCGGCATAGCGCTACAAGAAGCAGCGCAGACACTCCAAATCTCCAAGAATACAGCGAAATCCGTACTCAAACGCATATTTGCAAAGGTTGGGGTCTCGCGCCAGAGCGAACTGTCGGCGCTCTTGACACGATTGGTACTGCGATAGCGAGCCGGCAACCGCCACATTCGCGCCCTGGCCGGATCGGCCTCGATGCCTTGCGGTACGGGCGCCGCCGCCACCCTGCGATCGCCGATTTCCGCCGATAGCGCCGAGGCCAGTTACGCCAGGTGCATGCGGAACCTGGGAGAGGCCGGCCTTGCCAGAAAAGGCGGCCGGAAAGACAAAGGCTCGACTGCCCCATATCCGTGGCCGTTACGCCCTGCTAATTAGGCGCCTCGGCGGAGGCCAGACCTTCGCGCTAGTTTAGAACCTGAGCGGGCGAAAGGCCGCGCTCGAAGAAGCAGAAGGACACCAACAATGATTGAAACCATTGGCATCATCGGGGCGGGCACCATGGGCAACGGCATCACCCAGATCAGCGCCGCCGCCGGGCTCAAGGTGGTGATGGTCGACATCTCCGACGCGGCGGTAAGCCGGGGGCTTTCGACCGTGGGCAACAGCCTCGATCGCCTGGTCAAGAAGGAGAAAATGACCGCCGCCGACCGCGAGGCCACGTTGGCGCGCATCACGGCGACGACGGACAAGGCGAAGCTCACCACTTGCGACCTCGTCATCGAAGCCGCCACCGAGAACGAGGACCTGAAGGTCAAGATCCTCAGGGATCTTTGCGCGACGCTGCAGCCGCGGGCGCTGGTCGCCACCAATACCTCCTCGATATCGATCACAAAGCTTGCCGCGGCGACCGACCGTCCGGACCGCTTCATCGGCATGCACTTCTTCAACCCGGTGCCGGTCATGGCGCTGCTGGAGTTGATCCGCGGCCTGCAGACCTCCGACGACACCCTCGCCAGGGCCGAGGCGTTCGCCAAGCGTATCGGCAAAGTGTCGATCGCCGCGAAGAACAGCCCGGGCTTCGCGGTCAACCGCATCCTGTGCCCGATGATCAACGAGGCGATTTTCGCGCTCCAGGAGGGGATCGCCACAGCAGAGGAAATCGATGCCGGCATGAAGCTCGGCTGCAACCATCCGATCGGTCCGCTGGCCCTGGCCGACCTGATCGGCCTGGACACGATGCTCTCGGTGATGAACGTGTTCTACAACGGCTTCAACGACCCGAAGTACCGCCCTGCCCCCTTGCTGAAGGAAATGGTCGACGCCGGACACCTCGGCCGCAAGACCGGCAAGGGCTTCTACGACTACGGCACGACCGCACGCTGACGGGCTCTGGATTGCATCGTCACTTGCGCTCCTCGCAATGGCGGCGGGCATGCGCCGGCGCTGCCCCCTTGCGAGCGAAGCAACGCGGGTTGCCGCGGTGGCGGCTTCGTGATCTCGCCCCGCATTTGCAAAGCCCTCCCGGCAATTGCATACTCGCTTGTACTGAGATTTTCCGAAGGCACTTAAGGAAAGTGGACTATGGCGGACGCCGATCTGGATATCGTCATTCGGCAGCTTGCGAAGCAGCAGAACAAGGCCCTCCTGGCCGCGGCAAAAAGCCGGCGCGATCGATACACCGGGCTGGCGGCGAAGGCGAAGAACAAGGAGGCCAGGGACCGGTACAAGCAGATCGCAAAAGCGATCATGTTGCAGGGAACGGCCGCCGCCAAGCGGCTGCAGATCTCTGCCGATAACGCCGCAGACAGTTACGCCAGGTCGATGCGAAATGCCGCAGAGATCCCCCTTGCGAAAAAGCCGGCCAGGAAAGCAAAGGGCTGATCTGACGGCCTGCGTCACCTTGCGCCGGCATCGCGCCATAAGCCGGCATTGCCGGGAAGCCAGATCGTGGATCATGCCTGAAGGCGAACGATCTCGCGGCGGCGCGGATCCGGTTTCGCGCCTCATTCAGGCCACTTGGTTCCGCGAAGACGTGTCGAACCAGCATCCGGTGCCACGGCCGCAAGAGCGGGTTGGAAGTCCCGCGACCTGATGGTCGCCGGATTAAAGCCCGAAGCCCTGGTCTGCATGGCAGCTGCGGGGAACTTTTGGCTTCTCTCGGCGTCATCCAAAGTGACGCGGTGGAGCTTGGCGCGGGGAGGATGGCATGTCGAAGTCCCGCATCGGAATTGCCGTTGTCGTTGTTGCAATCCTGCTGTCGAGTGCGGCCTCCGCGAGAGGACGGCTGCATTTTGGTATCGGCCCCCTTGGGGGTGTGAGGTTCGCGTTATCCCGCATATTGTCGCTGGGGGGATTACATCACGCTCGTGCTCTTGCTCGTCGCGGCGACAGCCGGGAGGTCTCCCTCAAATCGCAAGGCATCCGCGACACTCAAGACGTCCCCAATACCATGGATTCCGGGCGCCTGCCTGGCGACCCGGCGGCGCGCAGGCAAGTCGCCGCGGCGGCAGCGCTCGCGGGCTGGCACGGCGGCCACTTCGCGAACGGGTGGTGGCGACACGGCGACGGCGGATATGGATGGGTCGGGCCGCTGTTCTGGCCATTCGCCTATAACGATATCTACGACTACGCCATCTGGGGGGACGGCATCGGGTTCTGGGACTACGGCTATTCGGACATCTATGCCGGGATCTTTGCGCCTTACGGCCAAGATGATCTCGCCGTCTATACGGCATCGAGCCCATTCGGCCGAAGTCATCGCGGAGTCCTTCCGCCGCAGCAGCTCTGCGGCGATGACAGCCGCGAAATTGCCGGCCGCCCCGTCGATCAGATTCGGCAGGCGATCCAGCCGAACGAGGCGCAGCGCGCCGCTTTGGACGATTTCGCCAACGCATTGCTCTCCGCCGCCCAGATCATTCGGGCGTCGTGTCGGACCCAGACGGCTTCAACGGCGCCTGCCCGATTGGCCGTCATGCAGCAGCGCATCGAGGCGATGACCAGGGCCGTGATAACCCTGGAGGCGCCGCTGCAGAAGCTTTATGACCTGCTGGGTGACGAGCAGAAAACGCGGCTCAACGCACTCTCAGAAGACCAGCGCAAGGCGACCGCCGCAAGCGGAGCCACGGAGGCGCCCGCCCCACGCTGCGACGCCGCGCAACCAGCCGCGTTGCAATGGCCGGCGGACGAGATCGAGGCCAGGCTGCACCCGAACGACGCCCAAAGCCGCGCCCTTGAAAGGCTGCAGCGCGCCAGCGCCTGGGCCATCGACATTCTGGGCAATGAATGCCAGCCGATGAAAGACGCGATGACACTGCCGGATCGCCTTGGCGCCGTGGACCAACGGCTGGCGGACATGCAGCAGGCGATCGATCGGGTGAGCGCCGCGCTCGAAGATTTTTATGCCACGTTGAGCGACGAGCAGAAGGCGCAGTTCGAGGCGATCGGATCAAAACGAACGGCGTAATTTTCCCTCCGTCGCCACATTTGGGCGCAGCGCGATGAAGCCAGCGGCTTCCCGTGGTTCTCAGCCGATGTCCGTGCCACCGCCGTGACGCGGCAGGCCGCCAGAAATTCGAGGCGGCCGGCCGCGTTTTTTGCGCAATGAGGACTTCCGCAGCTTGGCTAGTCGACTTTTCCCATCTCCTTCAGCACTTCGTTGGCGGCCTTGAACGCGTCCAGCCCGGCCGGAATGCCGCAATAGACGGTGGCGTGCAGCAGGACTTCCTTGATTTCATCAACGGTGACGCCGTTGGTAATCGCGCCACGGGTGTGCAACTTCACCTCAGGCGAGCGATTAAGCGCGGTCAGCATAGCAAGGTTGAGCATGCTGCGGGTCTTGCGATCGAGACCCGGCCTGTTCCAGGCGTAGCCCCAGCACCATTCAGTCGTGATGTGCTGGAACGCCATCATGAAATCGTTGGCCGACTGTAACGACTTGTCGACATAGGCCGCGCCGAGCACTTCGCGGCGCGCGGTCAGCCCTATATCGAACATTCCGCCAAGGGTAATTTTTTGATCGTAGCTCATGTTGTTCTCCTTCGATGTTGTTCAGGAAGTCGTTTGCACGGATAGTTGCGTCGTTCAACACACAGATCGTCAGATCCCGAGATAGGCCGCGCGGACCGCGGGATTGGCATTGAGTTGGTCGGAAGTTCCCTTAAGCGCGATGCGGCCGCTTTCGAGGACGTAGCCGCGCGTCGCCACGTCCAGCGCCAACCCGACATTCTGTTCGACCAGCAGAATGGACGTTCCCCGGCCGTGGATTTTCACGAAAGCTGCGTGCATTTCCTCGACCACTCTCGGCGCGAGACCATGGCTCGGCTCGTCGAGCAGCAGAAGCTTCGGCCGCAGCATCAGCGCGCGGCCGACGGCCACCATCTGCTGCTCGCCGCCCGAGAGCGTTCCGGCCAATTGCCCGCGCCGTTCGCGCAGCCGCGGGAACAGTTCGAACACGTCCTCCATCCGGGCCGGGAGATCGTCGGCAGCTCTTGCCGAGAACGCACCCAGCATCAGGTTTTCCTCGACCGTCATGTCCGGGAAAACTTGCCGTCCCTCGGGCACATGGGCGATGCCGAGCGCCGGAATCTCGTGCGAGGCCCGCGTGGCAAGATCGACCGCGTCGAACCGAAGCGTCCCGCTGACCCGCGGCACCAGCCGGGAAATCGCGCGCAGGATCGTGCTCTTGCCCGCCGTGTTGGCGCCGATGATGCAGACGAACTCGCCTTCCAGCACCGAGAGATCGATGCCATGCAGCACTTCGATCTCGCCGTAGCCGGCGTTCAATCCCTTGATCTCGAGGAGCGGCGGAGCGGCACTCATTTGCGCGCTTCCATCGATCGGCCGAGGTAGGCTTCGACCACCTGCGGATCGTGCGCCACCTGCTCCGGCGGTCCATCGGCCAGCAGCTTGCCGAAATTCAGCACCAGGATGCGATCGCAGATCGCCATGATGGCGCGCATGTGGTGTTCCACAACAAGCACCGTGATGCCGTCGTCGCGCAGCGACCGGATCAGGCCCATGACGCCCTGCATCTCCACCGCATTGAGCCCTGCCATCACTTCGTCGAGCAGCAGCACTTTGGGGCCGGTGCACAAGGCCCGTGCAAGCTCAACCCGGGCGCGCTCCGGAAACGACAGATTGCCAGCCTGCTTGTGCGCGACAGCCTTCAGGCCGACGCGGTCGAGGCATTGCATCGCTTCGCTTCGCGCGGTTTCCACGTCGTGGCGCAACAGACCCGCAGTCAACACGTTGTCCAGCACCGTACTTTCGCCGAACAATGCGACGTTCTGAAACGTCTTGGTCATGCCAAGCGCCGCCACCTTGTGCGGCTTCAGGCCAGCAAGGTTCGTGTGATCGAGGTGCACGGTGCCGCTGTCAGCCCGGATGAGGCCGACAAGCGTGCTGAAGAACGTCGTCTTGCCGGCGCCGTTCGGGCCGATCAGGCCGGCGATCTGCCCTTTCGGCACCGAGAACGTGATGTCGGAAAGCGCCTGAAGACCGCCGAAGCGGTGCGAGATATTGCGGACGTCAAGGATCGCCGTCATGACCGCCCCCCGCCCGACAACCGCCCCATCAGCCGGTCAAGCACGGTTATGAAGCCGCGCGGCTGCCACAGAATGACAGCGATCAAGATGGCTCCGAAGACAAGCTGCGACAGACCTGCGGCCCGCGACGACAACAGGTCGTTCATCAGCTCTTCCATCGGAATGATGAACAACGCCCCAAGTATCGGACCGGCCACCGTGCCGACACCGCCCAGGATGGCAATCAGCGCGATGCGAATGGAAATGGCGGCCGCGCTGAACACCGTATCGGGATCAAAGAAGACGGCGACCTGGGCATAGAGCGTCCCGAGCATCGCCATCAGCACGCCGGAAATGACGGCGGCCTGCAGCTTCACTTTTGTGGTGTCGATGCCGATCACTTCGGCAGCCGCCGGATTCTCCTTGATGGCGCGCAACCGGTATCCCATCGCCCCGCGCCGGATCGCCTCGAAGATAGCCGTCACGATGATCAGCGCGGCCAGGGCAATGTAGGCATGCGGCAGCAGCAGCTTGAATGAATAGCCAGCGACGCTCGGTGGCAGGAACGGCACCGAGAGACCGCTCGGGCCGCCGGTCAGCGGCGTCCAGACATTGGCGATCACCCGCATCACTTCACCAAACGCCAGCGTCGCCAGCGCGAAGTAATGCCCCTGCAGCCGCATCGTGGGAATCGCGATGACCAGTGCGGCGATGCCGCCAAGCACGCCAGCAGCCAACATGCCTATCCACGGGCTGAGACCAAACCTCAACAGCAGGATGGTCGAGGTATAGGCGCCGATGCCGAAGAAAGCGGCGTGTCCCAACGACGTCTGGTTGGCGAGACCACCGATGATGTTCCAGGCCTGCGCCATCGCCGCGAACAACAGCGTAAAGGTCAGAACGCGAATCCAGTACCCGCGCGGGTCGAGCGCCAGAGGCACCAGAGCCGCGGCGGCAATCACGACGACTATGATGATCCAGCGCTTCACCGGCTGGCTCCCACGAGCCCCTGCGGCCTGACCGCGAGCACGAGAATGAAGACCAGAAACAGCACGAGATTTTGCAGCTGGATCGGAAATACCAGTGACGACAGCGCCTGAATCACGCCGACCGCCAGGCCGCCGACGACAGCACCCGCAACGCTGCCGAGACCACCGAGCACGACAACGGTGAACATCAGCACGACATACTGGCCGCCGACCCCGGGGAAAACCGTGACGTAGGGCAGAATGACCGCGCCGCCAAAGGCGGTCAGGCCGACGCCCAATGCAAACGCAATCTTGTACATCAGCGCGGTGTCGATCCCCATCAGCTGCGCCGCCATCGGATTTTGCGCGGTGGCGCGCATCGCCCGTCCGAACCAGCTCGCCCGCATGAACCACCACAGCGCCACCCCGCAAGCCAGCGATGTGGCAAACGCGATCAGGTAGGGCACGCTGATGAAGAGCGGCCCGAGCGACAATGACATCGTCTGGTATGACGTCGTGACCGAGCGAAATTGCGACCCGAACAGCAGCAACGATCCGTTTTCGATAACGATCAGAAGCCCCACGGTCAGGAATATCTGCGCGACCGACGGCGCCTTCAGCACGCGCGCAATCAGCTGGCCTTGGACGTGCCAGCCGATCCCGAACGCGACCGCAAACGACAGCGGCGCGGCCAGAACGGGATCGAGCCCCAGGAACGCCCAGGCGAACCACGCCACGAACATGCCGATCGTCAGGAATTCCGCCTGCGCGAAGTTTACGATCCCCATCACGCCGTAAACCAGCGTCAGGCCGATCGAAATCACCGCGTAGACGCCGCCGACCAGCAGCCCGTCGATTACTGCCTGGAGAAATGCCACCGTGATCTTTCGCTCAGCCGATCACGATTTCCATACGGCCGTTCCCTTGGCGACATCCTTCGGCCATACGGTGACGAGTTCCTTGTTGCGCCACTGCACCATGACCGGAACCGACAGAATGTTGAGTCCAGTCTGGTCGAACTCGACGGCGCCACCGGTCATGGCCCTGGTCCAGCCACCGGTGAACTTCGCGCCGCGAAGTGCCGCAGCAACATCTTCAGCCTTGGCCGATTTGGCCTTCTCGATCGCCTGCACCAGCACATCGAGTGCCACGGCGTGCTCCAGCGCTTCGTGCACCATGAAGTAGCCGTAGCGCTTGCGGAATCGCTCGGTCAGATCCGGTGCGAGGTCGTAGTTGGCCGGCGCAATCGACAGCACGTTCTCGGCAAATTCACCAAGGCCCTTCTCGAAATCCGGAATGACGTAGCCGGCCGCCCCGCCGATCGCCGGAATCGTGATGCGCTGCTGCCGCATCGTGCGGATCAGCAACAGGCTGTCGTTGAGATAAGACACCGGGAATACGGCTTGCGCGCCCGACGCGCGCAGCTTGTTGATCAGCGGCGTCGTGTCGGTAATGCCCAACGGATAGGCGTCGTCCATGACAATCTCGATGTTCGCCGCCTTCGCACCCTCGCGCAGACCGCCGGCCTGCGCCGTGCCATACGCGGTGTCTTCATACATGATCGCGATCTTGTCGATCTTGGCGCCCGCGGCCTTGGCGATTGCCGACGTATAGTCGAACTGCGCCTTGCCGATCGCGGACGCCTTGGCGACGACCTGGAAGATGTTCTTGTAGCCGCGGCCCGTAATCTGATCGGCAAACGACATCGTCAGCAGCGGAATGTCGCGCCGCTCGGTCACTTCGGAAATAGCGATGGTGAGCGACGAGGCAAAGGCGCCGAGGATGGCCGTGACGTCGTTCTGCGTGATGAGCCGCTGCGCTACAGTTCCTGCCGTCGTCGGCGTGGAAGTCGCATCGGCCACGATGAGATTGATCTTGGCGCCGCCCAGCGCCTTGATGCCACCGGCCGCATTGACTTCGTCGGCGACGAGTTCGATGCCGTTGCGCGAATTGATGCCGAACTGCGCATTGGCGCCGGACAGCGGCATGATCACGCCGATGTTGATGTGATTGGCCTGCGCGCGGGCTGGCGACAACACCAGCGGGGTCGCCAGCAGCGAGGCTGTGCCGGCGAGTAATGTGCGACGGCTAAGGTCAGCAGAATTCGATGATTTTCTCGACATGAGCGTTCCTTCCGGGGTCACGGCCTTTACGGCTCCATCAGCAAATCGCCACAAAAGGTTCAATCGGTCAAGCTGCTTGACAGATTGTCTGATAGGTAGTGATCTCGTCGCATGCCAAAGATCGAATCCAACCTCAACGTCTCCCGCGAAGCGACCAGCCTGCGTTTTCTGGTTGAGAACCGCCTGCGGAGCGCCATTGGCAGCGGCGTCTTCAAGCCCGGACAGCGGCTGATTGAGCGCGAACTGTGCGAGCAGACCGGCGTCGGCCGCACTTCGATCCGCGAAGCACTGCGCCAGCTGGAAGCGGAAGGGCTTGTCACCACGATCCCCCATCGCGGTCCGATCGTCAGCACCATGACCGCCGACGAGGCCGAGCAGCTCTACGAATTGCGCGCCCTGCTGGAAGGCTATGCCGGCCGCGAATGCGCCAAAATGCGAGATCCCGGGATTATCGCCCGGCTACGTGCGCAGTACGAAAAGATGCAGGCCGTCGCCAACAGGGAAGACCGCAGCGATCTGCTGGCGGCCAAGGAAGAATTCTATGCGGCGTTGCTCGAAGGCTGCGGCAACGTCTTCGTGCAGCGTTTTCTCAACATGCTGCTGAACCGTGTAACGCTGCTGCGCGTGACCTCGATGACCCAAAAGAACAGAATTGGCAAAAGCATCGCGGAGATCGAAAATATCCTGACTGCCATCGAGGCCGGCGACGAGACTGCCGCCGAAGCTGCCTGCGTTCAGCACGTCCAGAACGCTGCCACTGTCGCACTCGATGCACTGCAATAATCCCATTCGTGATCCTTCCGCCAGGACGGCCGCACGGCAATCTTGAAACCATAATCTTATAACGAGGAACGCCCGTGTCGAATGCAGCCGCCGTTATCAATCCGCCCGCGAAGATCGCCGTCATCGGCCTCGGCAACATGGGAAGGCCGATGGCGGCCTGCCTGTCTCGCGCGGGTTATCAGGTCGTCGGATTTGACACGTTTGTCGGGGCACGAACCAAGCACAGCGAAGCCGGCGGAACCTCGGCCGCGAATGTGGCGGACGCGATCGCCGGCGCCGCCGCAGTCATTACGCTGTTGCCCGACGGCAAGATCGTCCGCGCCGCCATCGAAGGCATCATGTCGCAGCTGACGCCCGGCACCGTGGTGATCGACATGAGTTCATCGGCGCCGCTCGGCACTCGCGCGCTGGGCGAAGTGCTGACCGCAGCAGGACTTGAATTCATCGATGCACCCGTATCCGGCGGCGTGAAGCGCGCGATCGATGGCTCGCTCGCGATCATGGCGGGAGGTCGTGCCACGACGATCGACCGTGCCGCGTCAGTCCTGAACGCAATGGGAAAATCGGTCTTTCGCACCGGCCCGCTGGGTTCCGGCCATGCCGCAAAGGCGTTGAACAACTACGTCTCGGCCGCCGGCCTGGCTGCCGCTGCCGAGGCTGTCGCGATCGGAGGCCGTTTCGGCATCGAGCCGGATACGCTTGTCGACGTCCTCAATGCCTCGACCGGACGCAACAACTCCACGGAAAACAAGCTCAAGCAATTTGTCATTCCCGAAAAATTCAACTCCGGATTTTCGCTGGCACTGATGGCGAAGGATATCCAGACTGCCGATGAACTCGCCCATCAGATCGGCGTGAATTCGCCGCTTGCAGACGAGGTCGCCTCATTGTGGAATGCCGCACTCGAGAAACTTGGGCCTTCGGCCGACCATACGGAAATCGGCCGCTATCTGACCGCCAGGGAATAAGCGGGCGGCATGGATGTCTTCGATGAACTCGTCGGTCGTTTGACTGCAGCAACAGAGAAACCCGAGGTGCGCGCATTCGCACCGGGACTGGATCTCTGCATCCGCTTTGGCGTCGGCGATCGGTCGCACGTCATCGATAGCCAGGCGCTCGGAGAGGTCAACGCGCGCGCCAGCGAGATTTCAATAGCGGCGCCGGAGTCCGAGTGGTCGTTCGTTTTGGCCGACACGCCACCTCCGCGCTATCATTCGTTTTCGTCGATCCAGCTGCGCAACCCGCGCTTCACCGTAACAGGTGACGCGCTGCGGATCGCGCAGGCCCGCGCCTACCTGGAAGCCGTTTTCGCGAATCTCAGCCCACTTCATGCCGTTGCCACTCCAATCGACCGGCAGCGATTGCTGGGGCGCTACAACGAGGTTCGCACCGCGGACGGACATGTGGCGCAGCTCTATAGCGAATCGGCAGGCGACGGACCGCCGGTGCTCTGCCTTCATACCGCAGGAGCAGATACACGGCAGTTTCACGGCGTGATGTGCGATCCGGATCTGGGCGCCGAATGGCGCTTCATCGGATTTGACATGCCTTACCATGGCCGTTCGCTGCCGCCGGCAGGCTGGGATGGCGGCAGCTATTGCCTCGATCAGAAAACCTATCTCGACTGGTGCGTGAGCTTCATTGAACAGGCGATTGGCGAGCCGGTCGTCGTCATGGGATGCTCGATGGGAGCCGGCATCGCGATGGTGCTTGCCGCCGAACGACCGGATCTGGTCAAGGCGGTGGTCGCACTGGAGGCGCCGCTTCGGCCACGAGGCAGGCGCAATGCATATCTCACGCACGCGCAAGTCAACGGCGGCTGGCATTCGGCCGCCTACGTCCGGGGACTGATGAGCCCGCTCAGTCCGGCCGAAAGCCGCCGGCAGGCTGCCTTCATATATGCGCAGGGCGCGCCCGGGATCTACGACGGCGACCTTGCGTTCTATTCGGACGAATTCGACGGCGAAGAAGTCGCCAGGCGCATCGACGGAACCAGCATTCCGGTCTCGCTGCTGATCGGCCACTATGACTTTTCAGCAACCGTTGAAGACGCCTACACACTGGCGGCCTGGATCGAAGGCGCTGCCGTAACCGAGATGCCCGAACTCGGTCACTTCCCCATGACGGAGAATCCTCCGGTCTTGCTGCAATACCTGCGGCCTGTCTTCGCGAAACTGCGTCAGCAATAAGGCTCTACTGCGTCCTGTGAAAGGCATCCCTCGATAGTCGGATTTTGATCCATCTGCGACATTGCTCTGGGACAGAACTCATGCTCTCGTGCGCCACGCAAGTAGCGGATCGCCGCATTGGGATGGATGATTTGACCGAGCCGAATTTCTTCCGTCACCCGCCCGGTCTAACGGTGGGCGAGATCGCGGCCTTGACGGGCGCCGACACTTCAATTTGTCGCAAACCGCTCGCAGCGAATGACGAATGTCGCGCCGGTTGACCTGGCAGAGGCAGGGGACTTGACCTTTGTAGATAACGCGAAATTTGCCAAGGCCCTCACATCGACCCGCGCCGGCGCTGTATTGATAAGCAAGCCTCTTCAATGTCTCGTTCCGAGCGGCCTCATCGCGTTGCTGACGCCGGAGCCTTACAAATGCTTCGTGCTGGTGGCTCGCGAATTTTATCCTGACACATTGCGCCCCTCATCGCTTTTCGAAACAGAGGGCATCGCGTCGGGTGCATCCGTCCATCCCTCCGCCCAACTCGCGAGCGGTGTGACGGTTGATCCCGGCGCTGTGATCGGACCTCGGGCCAAAGTCGGCACCGGAACACTGATCGGGGCCAACACAGTGATCGGACCAGACGTTCGGATCGGACAGAATTGTGCGATCGGTCCAGGGAGCTCAATCACGAATGCGACCATTGGCGATCGAGTCATTGTGCATCCGGGTTGTCACATCGGCCAGGACGGCTTTGGTTTCATCATGGGCGCAACCGGGCATCTCAAGGTGCCGCAGGTCGGCATTGTTGCAATTGAACATGATGTCGAGATTGGAGCTGGAACGACGGTCGATCGGGGCGGGATTCGCAATACGGTCATTGGAGAGGGAACCAAGATCGACAACCTCGTTCAGATCGCCCACAACGTTGTTATTGGACGTCATTGCGTCATAGCCGGCCAATCGGGGTTGAGTGGCAGCGTAACTTTGGGAGACTTTGTAATCCTCGGAGCACGCGTTGGTATCCGCCAGCACATTACGGTCGGCAAAGGAGCTCGGCTTGCAGCGAGATCCTCGGTTATGCGCGATGTTCCAGCCGGGGAACTGTGGGGCGGTTTTCCCAATGCCAAGCCTCTCCGGCAATTTCTGCGCGAGGTCGTTACGCTTGAGCAGTTGGCCTCACCCATCGCTAAGCTGGCAGCGCCTTCAATAGTTAGCGGCTCGATCGTGCGGAATGCCGCGTCGCCGGATTAGGGCAGCGAGTTTTCAACCGCGTTAGCAGGGCGCCGCGACGCAGGAAATTGCGCGCGATGTTCAGCAGGCTGCGCAGGCAGCTACCCAGGTGACCGAGAGTGTAGCGTGTCAATCGTGGCGCCGCGGATACGGCTTCGCAGCTAGGCAAGCTTAAGGCCGTGTCGCTGTCGGCGGAAAGCAATCACCTCAGCACCGAGGTCCAAAACTTTCTGCACAAAATTCGGGCGATCTGACGAAAACGTCCGGTCGGCAGGTGGCAATCACAACCATTCCTGCACCTTCCGAAATTTGGCACTTCACCCGCATTGCTATTTCAGCGCATGTCCGCTCCGCACCGGGACCCGTCATTGAACCGACCCGGAAGGCAACGTACAAGGCGGGGGAGCGCAGCATGGGGGAGCTACATTCAGGCTCAGTTACCTGCTCCTATTGTTCGGGCACGTTTGCAAACTTGACGACGGTGCTCCATTTGTTGATCTCGGCGTCCACGAAATTAACGAAATCCCGGCCGAATAACTTGCCGGGATCGACGCCCTGGGTTGCGAATTTTTCACCTATTGCAGGCGTCGCCAAGATCTCCTCATTGCCTGGACCAGCCGTGAATAGGCGGGATTGTCGTTGGCCGCAGGCATGTACAATCCAAACCAGGCGATCGACTCAAACCCCTTTATCCCGGATTCATCCAATGTCGGCACTTCCGGCAACGAGGCCGCTCGCGTCATGCTGGTGACGGCAAGCACGCGGATATTGCCGGCCGCAGCCGCCGGCAGCACCGTCGTCAATGTATCGAACATGATCGGAATGTGCCCGCCGAGCAGATCGTTCATGGCCGGTGCGGCGCCCTTATAGGGGATATGGACGATATCGATTCCCGCCATCTGCTTGAACAGTTCGCCCGACAGATGGTTGGCGCCTCCGACGCCGGAGGAGCCGAACGACAACTTGCCGGGATCCTTCTTGGCCATCGCGATCAGTTCCGCGACGTTGTTGGCCGGAAAGTCCTTGTTCACGAACAGCGCGTTCGGCGCGGTGGCGACCACAGCGATGGGAGAGAAATCTTTCCGCGTATCATAGGGCAGGTTGCGATAGAGGCTCGGATTGATGACGTGATGCGTCGCGGTCAGTAACAGCACGCTGCCGTCGGCGGGCGACCTTGCCACGAACTCCGAGCCGATCGTACCGGATGCGCCGGCGCGGTTCTCGACGATGGTCGCGACGCCAAGCTTGCTCGCCAAGATACTGGGCCACAAAACGAGCCAGGATATCGGTGGTTCCGCCGGCCGGGAAAGGCACGATGATCTTGATCGACTTGACCGGAAACTCTTCTGCGCACGCCCCGCCGATGCCGCCAAGCCCCGCGAGCAGCCACAATATCGATATCGCTATGAGCTTTCTCATGCCCGATCCTCCCTGCCAGGTGCCGCGTTACGAACCGGACGTTGTCAGCGGAAATTCCACCATCGCCTCGCCGGTGGCAACTTTCTCATCGTTCTGGTTTCGCACCAGGACGTCGATCAGAACCCAGCGCGATTTCTGCGTTGCCTGCTTTGCCTTGACGATTCCGACGGGCTGAATGGTATCGCCCGGCCGCACCGGCTTGATCCACCGCGTCTCCAGGCGACGGTGGATGGCGCCTGCCGGATAGGCCCAATCAGTCAGCATGCGGGTGATCAAGCCGAAATTATTCATGCCATGCATGATGATGCCGCCGAAATTCGTCTTGCCGAAACTGTTCTTCATATAGTCGTCGTCGAGATGCAGCGGATTGTAGTCGAGCGAGCCGTCGCAGAAGAGGCGAATGGATTCCCGCGAGACTGCAAATTTCGGCCCGTCGATGGTATCGCCGGTCGAGAGACTGTCGAATGTCGTGGTCATGTTGGATCTCCTCGCCGCTTACATCGGCCGAATGGTTTGGCCGCGCCCGGAACAGATGACGTCGCCGTGTTGATTGAAGAAGACGTTGTCGTGCACGACGAACAGCCGCTCGCGCTTGATGAACTTGTCGAGCGCGCGCGCCTGCAAGGTGATGGTGTCACCTGGCCGCGCGGGCTTGTTGTAGCTCCATGACTGGCCCGCATTGACGGTGCCGGGCGTCCGCATCCAGTCGTCCGCCGGCGTGCAGGCGAACATCAACAGGATATGGATCGACGGCGGGGCGATCAGGCCGCCATACGGCGTGGTCTTGGCATAGGCTTCGTCGAAATAGAGCGGATGGTCTTCACCGACCGAGCGGCAATAAAGCTGGATCGCTTCCTTGGTCAGCATGTAGGGCAGCGTCTTTCGCGGTTCGCCGGGAATGATGTCGTCCCATACTTTCCGCAGATTGGCGTCCTTCCAGAAGTCGGTTTCGAAGGATTGCGCTTGCGACATCGTCTTCTCTCCAGTAATTGTTCGCCTGGCGAACTATATCGTCGCCTTATGAACAATATGCCCGGCCAGATGCAGAGGCTGGCAAGTCAGGAATTTGCGATGGCCAAGGACAGCGACGGATTTGTGCGCGCGATCGCTCGAGGTTTCGCCGTTGTCGAGGCGCTGGGCTGCCCGCCAGGACGGCACACCTTGTCGGAAGTCGCCGTCAATCGCCGACATCAATCGCGCAACCGCGCGACGCGTGCTGGCGACGCTCGTTGCCCTGAAATATTGCGAAGCGGACGGCCGCTATTTCAGCCTGCGCCCCCGCGCGCTCGGGCTCGGACTGTCTTACCTCAACGCGCTGCCCTATTGGGGTTATGCGCAGCGCGCGCTGGAGGATTTGCGCAACGAGGTCGGCAAATCCTGCGCGCTTGCCGTGCTGGACGAGACCGAAATCGTCTATGCGCTGCGCTTGCCGGCTCGCCGCATCCTGTCTGCAAACCTCGGTATCGGCAGCCGTCTGCCGGCACATCTGGTGTCGCTCGGCCGGGTCATGCTGGCGTCGCTGCCCAGAGACAAGCGAGCCGCTTATCTGAGGTCTGTCGAGTTGACTGCCGTGACCGCGCGAACCGTCACTGATCCAGGAGCGCTCAACGCGCAGCTCGACGTCGTGGAAGCACAAGGGCACGCCTGGGTCGATGGCGAGCTTGATCCGGCGATATGCGGGATTGCCGTCCCGCTGCGCGATCAGGCGGGACGGGTCGTTGCCGCCATAAGCATCAATACCATTTCGGGCATGGTGAGCGAAGCCCAGGCAAAGAAGAAGTTTCTCGTTCCTCTAAAACGGACCGCCCAGGATATTCGGACCCAAATGACCGCCATGAGTCCCCATTCTAACCGGGCTCGTGTGCACTCATCTGAAGTAGCGACGGGCTGAGATCGCCACGGAGATACATGCGCGAAGGTGATTGCCAAGCCTCTGGTAGCTATCCCAAGGAAAAAGCAATCCATTCCGCGGTCAAGCGGAATGGTTGCCGCGGACTAAAGCCAGCCCTTCATTTTGCTGCGGTGCTGATATTTTCCCCGAAGAATTTCCACGTCTTGCCATCGAACCTTGCCAGGCGAAAGGTGCTGAATGTCGAGTAGTCTTCCGGTGTGACCGACACCGTGATACCCGGGAGAAAGAGGGGTAGCGAAATTTTGCTCAGATTCGTCGCCTGCTTCAGGACATTCTCTCGCGTCAATTCGTCTCCGCAATTCTTCAGGATGATCGCCGCGAATTGTCCAGCGAGGTAGCCAGTCTGGTTGCTTCCATCGATCGGATTGCCTTCGGGGTACCATTCCTTCATGAAGGCAAGATAGTCCTTTACGCCTTGATCGTCGTCCCAGGCGGGGTCTCCGACGACTTTCCCCGTGAGTGCCGTGATCAATCCGGTCGAGGCCTCGATCCCGGCGGGCTGGAGCACGCCCCCGATCGAGGCGGAGACCGAGACGATGAAGTGCGTCGGTTTCCAGCCGAGGTCTGCAATCTTGCGGATGGTCTGTGCGCCAAACTTCGGGGTGGAAATCGTCAGGATCGTGTCCGCTCCGGATGCCTTCAGATTCACGATCTGTAAGTCGATCGTCGGATCGGAAACCTCATAGCTCAGCTCCTTGACAATCAGGTCGGCCTTGCTGCCAAGACCTTCCTTGAAGCCCCTCAGGTAGTCCTTGCCGAAATCATCGTTCTGATAGATGACGCCGATCTTGGCCGAGGGCAGCTCCTTGAGGACGTACTTTGCGTAAATCTGAGCTTCCTGCACATAGGGCGGATAGAAGGGAGTGGTCCATGGGAAATTTTTCGGGTCGTTCCATTTTGCAGCGCCAGTCGATATCAGGATGTGAGGCACTTTCTTGCTGTTGAGGTATTTTTAAATCGCCGAGTTTGTTGGCGTCCCCAGCGAGCCGATGTTTGCCAGAATCTCGTCCTGTTCCACCAGCTTGCGGGTCTGTTCCACGGTCTTGGGCGGGCTATAGGCATCGTCCATCGACAGCAGCGTGATCTTTCGGCCGTTGATACCGCCCTTGCTGTTTATCATTTTCCAATAGGCAAGTTCCGCCTTGCCCTGCGTCCCGTACCCTGATGCAGGCCCGCTATACGGCATGGTCTGGCCAATTTTGATTTCGGTGTCGGTAGCACCGACATCGTATTTCTTCTCCGCCGCAAGCGAGACGCCCGTGGACAAGATCGCTATGGTCCCAACGATAGCAGGCCATCCAAAACGCATGGTTTCCTCCTCGTTCAAAAATCGCTGTTGCCGCGACGTGAGGACAGCGTAGCGGGTTTTTCAGTTTCGAGCTATGCCTCGGTGCCAGAGTCGGCGGGAACGCCAAAAAAAGCTCTCGTGCGGATCAGAAGCAAACTCAAAAAGTCTTTCGCCCGCTTTCCCGCGGCCGCCAACCCCGGCAAGTGGATTACGCCGATCGTTGCTGCGCGCGATCAATATGGGCGGCCGCAATACAACGGCCGCCTCGAAGATCGCTCAAGCGGCCTGCGTGGATAAACGGGCACGACCATTCCGCACCGACCCGGAATTTGGATATACGCGGTGTCGTCATATATATAACACCGCTACGCCGGATAAATTGTGTGATCACTAACCGGCATCAGAGAAAGCGAGAGCGAAGCCGCGACCATAAGTCCAAGGGATAGCCTCGACGGCCCTCTCTCTCATCGTTCGCATCATAGAATGTACATTCGTTTCGCCGCGTTGAGGGCGCTTGTGCAGCCAGTCCGGTCACCTCGCTCATCAAGCCGCTTGGCGCGTGCCATCGTCGCGGCGAATTGCGACTTTAGCCGCTGTTCTTCCCGCTTCACGGAGGCGGCCGTTGGCTGCCGGTCCAGCTGTGCTGCTGTCGTCTGACGCGCGGCTAATCCCGCCATCGGGTTATCAGCCGATTGGCGAATGGCCGCTTCGAATCGTGCAATATCACTGCTGCAGGGACCGGCCTGAGAAGATGTCGAATTCAGACCAAGAAATACACAAGCGATCAGACCTGTCGTAACTTAAATCCTAAACATTCGAAGCGCTCCGTCACGATTGGATTTCGATTTTTCCGGCCGCGGCAAACATACATTCATTCTAATCCCGGTGCGGGCCAGCTTTTTTGACGCAGGTCAATCTCAGCCGTTAGAGCGTCCCCACCTTGGTCCTGGCCGGGGGCTCCCCTGTGCGCGAGACCGGCTCTATTGCTCCCTGCGGCTCTGGTGTATTGAAGGCTTACTGTTTCCCGTCGTGAGCCCTGATATTGATGCCAGCACCTTCGTTTGGAATTCGAGTCTTCATCGCAGCAATTGCGGGTTCTCTGGCCCTTTCACCCGCGGCCCTGGCTCAATCAGGTCCGGCTCCAGCCAAACCAGTTGCAGCTTCACCCAAACCAGCCGCGGCTCCCTCCCCCCGCGCGGCGTCCTGCCACAACGGCGCGAGCTTCGACCGCTTCCTCGCCGATCTGAAAGCGCAGGCGGTGGCCGCCGGGGTGTCGCAACGGGCGCTGAGCGAGGCCTCGCCCTACCTCGTTTACGACCAGGGCATCGTCAACCGCGACCGCGGCCAGCGCGTGTTCGGCCAGGTATTCACGGAGTTCGCCGGCCGCATGGCCGCGACGTACCGGATGCAGCAGGGCCAGGCCCGGATCAAGACCTATGCCGCCGCGTTTGCCCGCGCCGAGAAGGAATATGGCGTTCCTCCCGCTGTGATCGCGGCGTTCTGGGGGCTGGAGAGCGATTTCGGCGCCAACATGGGCAACCTGCCGACGCTGCGCTCGCTGGTGTCGCTGGCCTATGACTGCCGCCGCTCGCAGATGTTCCAGGACGAGACCATCGCGGCGCTCAGGATCGTCGACCGCGGCGACCTCACACCTGGCGAGATGGTCGGCTCATGGGCCGGCGAATTGGGGCAAACGCAATTCCTGCCGACGCATTATTTCAATTACGCGGTGGACTACGACGGCGACGGTCGCCGCGATCTCCTGCGCAGCCCGGCCGACGTGATCGGCTCAACCGCCAACTATATCGCCAACGGGCTGAAATGGCGGCGCGGCGAGCCCTGGCTGCAGGAAGTGCGCGTGCCGCAAAATTTACCTTGGGACCAGGCCGATCTGACGATCCAGTTGCCCCGTTCGAAATGGGTGCAGTTGGGGGTCGCTTATCCCGACGGCAAGCCGTTGCCGAACGACAATCTACAGGCCTCGTTGCTGCTGCCGATGGGCCGCATGGGGCCGGCGTTTCTGGCCTACCCCAACTTCGCCGCCTACACCGAGTGGAACAACTCGCTGATCTATTCGACCACCGCCGGCTATCTCGCCACCCGCATCGCAGGCAGCCCGCCGATGCAACGCCCGGCGACGGCCGTCGCGCAACTGCCGTTCAATGAACTGCGCGAACTGCAGCAACTGCTGGTGCGAACCGGCTTCAATGTCGGCAAGATCGATGGCGTGATGGGCCAGCAAAGCCGCAGCGCGGTCAAGGCGATGCAGATCAAATACGGCCTGCCCGCCAATTCCTGGCCGACGGCCGAATTGCTGGCGCGGATGCGCGGGCCCCGCGCGCAGGCTGCTTCACCGGGAGCGGCGGCGGTGCGGTAGGCAGCGCAGTTCTAACCTTTAGCGTGAGCGTCGCCCGCCTGTGTTATCCTGCGATTTCGGGGCGACGCGAAACCGTCGGATCCCGAATAATTTTGAAAGCGAAAAGAGCATCACATGTCCTTCTATGACGCTACCGTTCCCGCGTTCCTGCAAATTCTTGACAGTCTCTCGGGGATCCTCACCAAGGCCGAGGCGCACTGCAAGGCGAAGAATATCCAGCCCGACGCGATCCTCACCGCGCGGTTGTATCCGGACATGCTGCCGTTCACCCGCCAGGTTCAGCTCCTTTGCGATTTCGCCGGAAAGAGCTGCGCGCGGCTGACGCAAAGCGAGGTGCCGGTTACCCCCGATATTGAAAAGACTTTCGATGAACTGAAGCAGCGGCTAGCAAAGACCAGCGACTATGTGAAAGCGTTCAAGCCCGCGCAATTCGATGGCGCCGACGGACGCGACGTTACTTTTCCCGTCGGCCCCAACACCATGACGCTGAAGGGCCAGCAGTTTCTCAGCCATTATGCCTTGCCGAATTTCTACTTCCATGCCGCCACTGCCCACGACATCCTGCGCCACAACGGCGTGGAAATCGGCAAGCGCGATTTCCTCGGGGTGAAGTAGGACGGCGGCCATCCCGGCCGAATTGCGCGGGGCTCGCATGCGATAAGCTGATAGCTCGCGGCATTGCCGCGGGCGTGGTGAATGCGCAGTTCATTGTCACCTGTCATCACCACCTGTCCTCCCTTGTTCACCTCCTCCCCCCTGCAATTTTCCCGGATCAAAAAATGAGCACGCAGCCCAAACTCTTCGAGCCCTACGAGCTTGGCCCGATTACACTCCCCAATCGACTTGTCATGGCGCCGCTTACGCGCAACCGGGCGGCCGAAGGCCTGGTGCCGAGTTCATTGGCCGTCGAATATTACGGACAGCGCGCCACCGCGGGCCTCTTGATCACCGAGGCGAGCCAGATCTCGCAGCAGGGTCAGGGTTACCAGGACACGCCCGGCATTTATTCAAAAGAACAGGTCGCGGGCTGGCGCAAGGTGACGGATCGCGTGCACGAACGGGAGGGGCGTATCTTCATCCAGCTCTGGCACGTCGGCCGCATTTCGCACAGCTCGCTGCAGCCGAACGGCGGCGCGCCGGTCGCGCCCTCGGCAGTCCGCGCCAAGGGCAAGACCTTTGTCAATGGCACCTTCGCCGATGTCTCAGAGCCGCGGGCTCTGCGGCTTGAGGAAATCCCCGGCATCGTCGAAGATTTTCGGCGCGGCGCGGCAAACGCGATCGAGGCCGGTTTCGACGGCGTCGAGATCCATGGCGCCAACGGCTATCTGCTGGATCAGTTCGCCAAGGACGGCGCCAACAAGCGTACCGACGCCTATGGCGGATCGATCGGGAACCGCGCCAGGCTGATGCTCGAAGTCGCAAAGGCCGTATCCGCCGAAGCGGGGCCCGGGCGGACCGGCATCCGCATTTCGCCGGTGACACCGGCGAATGACATCTCCAACTCCAATCCGCAGCCGTTGTTCGATTACATCGTCGATCATCTCAACGCCCTGAAGCTCGTCTACATCCACGTCATCGAGGGTGCAACCGGCGGCCCGCGCGACAACGCGCCGTTCGACTACGCTTCCTTGCGCAAACGCTTCAAGGGGGCCTACATCGCCAACAACGGCTACGATCTCGAGCTTGCCACCAGGGTACTCGCGGCCGATGGGGCCGACCTGATCGCGTTCGGCAAGCCGTTCATCGCCAACCCCGATCTGGTCGAGCGCTTCAGGCGCCGTGCGCCGCTCAACGCGCTGGACAAGGCGACGCTCTACGGCGGCGGCGCCAAGGGCTACACGGATTATCCGGTGCTGGGCGAAGCGGTGGCAGCGCAATAATTACGTCGTCACTCCGGGGAGCGTTAGCGCGAACCTCAGATGTGCAATTGCACATCGGGGAATCTCGCGCAATAATCTCCGGATTCTCAGATGTGCAATTGCACATCGTAGTTCAACGCCTCGCGTCGCCCCGGAATGACAAATTGGAAAAGCCGGGATCGCTCCCGGCTTTTTTTACCGATGCTAACGACTGACCTTCCTTGCAGACCCGTTCCTTTGTTCTAACGTGCGTGACATGAGCAAGCACACCGCTGAGGACATCGTTCGTCGCGCTACCGCCGCCTTCAATTCCGGCAACCCCGATGAAGCGCGCAAACTCTGCGAACAAGGTTTGACCCGCCAGCCGGACGAGCCCATGCTGGATCATCTTCTTGCCACCGTGCTGTTTTCACAAGGTGAAATTCGCTCGGCCCGTACTCACGTCGAGACAAGCCTTGCCAAGCGGCCCGGCAATGCCGCCGCACACCTTCTCGCCGCGCGCATTGCCCGCGCCGCCAAGGACTTCGAAGGCGCGCTAACGCATCTGGACCGGGTCATCGCGATTGCGCCGCAACGCGAAGTATTTCTCGAGAAGGCCAGAGCACTTGACCAGGCCGGCCTTCGGCTACTGGCGCGCAAGGCGTGGCGGGCAATTCTGGAAGTCGTTCCACAAAACCTGGAAGCCACAGCTCGGCTGGGACGGCTCGCATGGGAGGATGGAGACCACGCCATCGCCGCGAATTTCCTGGAGCGCGCAGTCAAAGGTGATGCTCCCGCACCGGTCTGGTTCGACCTCGGCCTCGCCCGCCAGGATTTGCGTGACTACGATGAAGCCGCGGGCGCCTACCGCAAGGCGTTTGAACTAAAGCCGGATTATGCCGAAGCCGCGCTCAATCTTGGCGTCGTCCTTCAGGAAGCCGGCGATCTCGACGGCGCCATGCGCGCCTATGCCGAAGCCTATCGGCTGCGTCCGTCAATGTTCGGCACGATCGCGATGGCGCTGACTTCGGCTCCCCACGGCCGCCTGTGGATCGACGAGGCGGCGCTGCGCAACTCGCTAAGGGGGTGAGCGGCCGCGCCGCGCCCGAAAACGCTTGCGATACACGCCGGGGCTGGCCAGCACTTCAGCGACAGTGTTCGCATAGGCCGCCTTGTGAGCCTCGTCGAAGCTCTCGAATTCGAGCTGTGGCGCGGCGCGCGGGACCGCGAAGCACTGCACCACCGGCGTGCCCTTTGGCAGGACACCGGAAAAATCGGGCTGCATCCAGATCGCGGGGAAATTGATCCCACCGTCGTGAAAAAGATCAGCATCCACCAGTCCCGAGATCGAGTGAAACGGCAGGTCATCGCGGTTCACCGGATGGGTGGCAAACAGCGACCAGCCGGGCTCAAGCTCGATGGTCCAGAAGCTGTTGAATTTGATCGCAGCCTGCCCCTGCCTTGCAAAAGGTGTATCCGCGAATTGCGCCGGGACATGAAAGCTCAGAGGCGCGCGCGGATGTCCCGATGTCGACGGCTCCGGAATGTTCCAGGCCCATGAGAACGAACCTCGATCGACGCTGACGTCGCAGGGCAGCAGGATCAACACACCAAAGGCCATCGCGTCAACAAAGGGTGGGCACTGCTTCACCGTACGAATTTCCCGTCCGTGGATTTCCGAACGTGCTTTCGCTGGCATGTCCCGAAGCCAATCGGGCAGCGCGCTGCGCGCCGGAATTGGCTGCGGTAGATGTTCAGACAATGCCGGATCGCAACGAAAAATCATCCGCATAACGATCTCCTCAAGTTGTCATGCCTGCGAAAGCGGGTCAGCAATCGCCGAGGTCGGCGATAGAACCGAGAAGGCGCGGCGCACCGGGTCGTCCGCTTTCGCGGCCGATGACGGGAGTATAATAGAAAAAAAGGCCGGGATCACTCCCGGCCTTTCATCTTTTCCTCTCGTCATGGCCGGCCTTGTGCCGGCCATGACGATGTTCTGATGCCTCAGTTCAACGAAGCGCGCTTCGGAGGCGTCGCCGGCCACGACTTGATCAGCGTGTCGTAGTCGATGGTTTCGCCCTTCGGCTTCTCGTTCGCCAGCTTGCGCTGGGGCGCGATGTTGCCGTCCTTGGCCGACTTCGCGAACCAGTGCTCGGCCAATTCCTTCTTGTTGAGCTTCGGTCCGCAAGCGCCCTGAACGCCGGATTTCTCTAGGCGTTCCATCACCGAGTCCTGCGCGGCTGCCAGCGAGTCCATCGCCGCCTGCGGCGTCTTCGCACCGGACGACGCATCGCCGATGTTCTGCCACCACAATTGCGCAAGCTTCGGGTAATCCGGCACGTTGTTGCCGGTCGGGGTCCACTGCACGCGCGCCGGCGAGCGATAGAACTCGATCAGCCCGCCGAGCTTCGGCGCGCGCTCGGTGAACGACTTGTCCCAGATGTCGGATTCACGCGTGAAGGTGAGACCGACATGGCTCTTCTTCAGGCTCACGGTCTTGGAATTGATGAACTGCAGATAGAGCCAGGCTGCCTTGCGGCGGTCGAGCGGAGTGGATTTCAATAGCGTCGCCGATCCCACATCCTGGTAGCCGAGCTTCATGCCTTCCTTCCAGTAAGAGCCGTGCGGCGACGGAGCCATGCGCCACTTCGGCGTACCATCCGCATTCATGACCGGCAGACCTGGCTTCACCATGTCGGCGGTAAAGGCGGTGTACCAGAAGATCTGCTGGGCGATATTGCCTTGCGCCGGTACCGGACCGGATTCGGAGAAGGTCATGCCTTGCGCCTGCGGCGGGGCATATTTCTTCATCCAGTCGAGATACTTGACGATCGAATAGACCGCCGCCGGGCCGTTGACGTCGCCGCCGCGCTCGACGGACGAACCGACGGGACGACAGCCTTCCATCCGGATGCCCCATTCGTCGACGGGAAGTCCGTTCGGGAGGCCCTTGTCGCCGTTGCCGGCCATCGACAACCACGCGTCGGTGAAACGCCAACCAAGCGACGGATCCTTCTTGCCGTAGTCCATGTGGCCATAGACCCTGACACCGTTGATTTCCTTGATGTCGTTGGTGAAGAATTCGGCGATATCCTCATAGGCCGACCAGTTCACGGGAACGCCGAGATCGTAGCCGTACTTGGCCTTGAACTTGGCCTTGTACTCGGGATTGCTGAACCAGTCGTAGCGGAACCAGTAGAGGTTCGCGAACTGCTGGTCGGGCAACTGGTAAAGGTGACCGTTCGGTGCCGTCGTGAACGACCTGCCGATGAAGTCGTTGACGTCAAGCTGGGGATCGGTGACGTCCTTGCCGTCGCCAGCCATCCAGTCCGTCAAATCGACGGCCTGACCGTAACGGAAATGCGTACCGATGAAGTCCAAGTCATTGATCCAGCCGTCATACACATTCTTGCCGGACTGCATCTGGGTCTGGATCTTCTCAACGACGTCACCTTCCTGAATGATGTCGTGCTTGACCTTGATGCCCGTGATTTCCTCAAAGGCCTTGGCCAGCGTCTTCAATTCATACTCGTGCACCGTCAAGGTTTCAGAGACGGCGTTGATCTCCATTCCTTTGAAAGGTGCAGCGGCCTTGATGAACCACTGCATTTCCTTCATCTGGTCGTCCTTGGACAAGGTCGAAGGCTGGAATTCGCTGTCGATCCACTTCTTTGCGGCTGCTTCATCCGCGAACGCAGGCGCGGTGATCGCAGCCGACGCTGCCATCAGCGCGACCGCGCTTGTCATCATCAAGACGCGGGTCCTGGTCAAGGTCCCCTTACTTCTCTCTAAGCGTCGCATATTGGTTCCTCCGTTACAGCGACAAACGTACCCAGGCCCGGGTTGATCCCGGATCTGCTCCTTTTCGCTTCCCTCAGACGGTGCGGAAAATCGCAACGGCCGAAACAAGCGAAATCACGGTAGCGAGCCACAGGCTCGACAATTCAATGCCCTCTTCTCCGATCGGAAGCGCCGCGATCGTGTCGGTGCCGACCAGCCCGATCCACACCAGGTGGATAACCGCGGCCATAATCAGCGACATGAACAGCCGATCGCCGCGCGTCGTGGGGATCCGAAGGATCCCGACGCGCTCGGCCTCCGGATAGGCGATCGCGAGCCACGTCATGACCGCCAAAGTAGTTGCAAGAAGCGCAAAGAAAATCGCGGTCGGCAGCGTCCAGGCCATCCATGCAATGTTTTCCATGGGCGCCTCCCTACACTCTACCGAGCGCGAAGCCGCGCGCGATGTAGTTGCGGACGAACCAGATCACCAGCGCTCCCGGGATGATGGTCAGAACGCCGGCCGCGGCCAGCAATCCCCAGTCCATTCCGGCGGCAGAAACGGTGCGAGTCATGACGGCGGAAATCGGCTTGGCGGTCACCGACGTCAGCGTCCGCGCCAGCAGCAATTCGACCCAGGAAAACATGAAGCAGAAGAATGCCGCGACACCTATGCCGCTCGCGATCAGCGGCACCAGAATTTTGATGAAGAAGCGCGGGAACGAATAGCCGTCCAGGAAGGCCGTCTCGTCGATCTCGCGCGGCACGCCGGAGACGAATCCTTCCAGGATCCACACCGCCAGAGGCACATTGAAGATGCAGTGCGCCAGCGCGACCGCCCACGGCGTATCGAACAGGTTGATCGCCGAATAGAGATTGAAGAACGGCAGCGCATAGACCGCTGCCGGCGCCATCCGGTTCGACAGCAGCCAAAAGAACAGATGCTTGTCGCCGAGGAAGCGATAGCGCGAAAACGCATAGGCTGCCGGCAGTGCGACCGAGATCGAGATCACGGTATTGATGATCACGTACTTCAGTGAATTGATGTAACCGGAATACCAGCTCTCGTCGGTGAAGATGCGCATGTAATTGGCGATGGTCGGGTGGTGCGGCCACAACGTCATGGTCGTGACGATCTCGTTGTTGGTCTTGAAGCTCATGTTGACGAGCCAGTAGATCGGCAACAGCAGGAAGACGAGGAACAGCGAGATGATGAGCCGGCGTCCGGGAATCGAATGCATCAGGCGACCCCCTGCTTTTGAGGCCGCTCGGCGCCGGCATTGGTCATGACGGTGTAAAATACCCAGCACACGATCAGGATGATCAGGTTGTAGACCAGCGACAGCGCGGCGGCCTTGCCGAGGTCGAACTGCCCGAGCGCGATCTTGACCAACTCGATGGAAACGAACGTCGTCGAGTTGCCCGGGCCGCCGCCGGTCACCACGAACGGCTCGGTGTAGATCATGAAACTGTCCATGAACCGCAACAGCACCGCGATCAGCAGCACGCGGTTCATTTTCGGCAGCTGGATCGCGGTGAACACCGCCCAGCGCGATGCGCCGTCGATCTGCGCTGCCTGGTAGTAGGCATCGGGAATCGACTTCAGCCCGGCGTAGCACAACAGCGCGACGAGGCTGGTCCAGTGCCAGACGTCCATCACGATGACGGTGGCCCATGCGTCGAACTCGTCGGAAACGTAGTTGTAATTGATCCCGATATTGTTCAGCACGTAACCCAGCAGGCCGATGTCGGGCCGCCCGAAAATCTGCCAGATGGTTCCGACCACGTTCCATGGAATGAGCAGCGGCAGCGCCAGGATCACCAGGCAAGCCGCAACCGTCCAGCCGTCGCGCGGCATCGAAAGCGCGACCACAATGCCAAGCGGAACCTCGATTGCGAGGATGACGGCGGAGAAGAACAGGTTGCGTCCCAGCGAGGCCAGGAACCGCCCGCCCAGATCGGTCGACGGATCGAGCAATTCCTTGAACCAGCCGACGCCGTTCCAGAAGAACTGGTTGTTTCCGAAGGTGTCCTGCATCGAATAGTTCACCACCGTCATCAACGGCAGCACGGCGGAGAACGCCACCACCAGAAACACCGGCAGCACCAGGAACCAGGCGCTTTGATTGACGGTCTTGTCCATTACGCCGCTCCCTCGACCAGAAGGCTGTCGGCGTAGACGTGAACGTGCGACGGGTCGAACACCAGACCGGCCGCATTGCCAGGAATCGAAAAGCCCGGCGGCACCCGCGCTGCAAACTTTGCATCGCCGATGCGTACGCGCGCGAAACGGACCCGGCCGAGGTCATCGATCCGCTCGATGTTGGCCGACAGCAAGCCGGGCCCGGGCGGCGCGACATCGACGAATTCAGGACGCACGCCAATCTCGATCTTCGCGCCCGACGGTAGGCCGTCATAGCTGCGCTTCAATGCGATGGTGTGGCCGTCGATCCGGGCCTCGCGTCCCCTGACCTCGGCGGGCACGATATTCATGCCGGGCGAGCCGATGAAATAACCGACGAAGGTATGCGCAGGCTGGTCGAACAGTTCCGCCGGCGTTCCGCTCTGCACCACCCGGCCGTCATGCATCACGACCACGGTATCGGCGAAGGTCAGCGCCTCGGTCTGGTCGTGGGTAACATAGATCATCGTCAGGTCGAGCGCGCGATGCAGCGCCTTGAGCTTCGACCTCAGCTGCCATTTAAGTTCGGGATCGATCACCGTCAGCGGCTCATCGAACAGGATCGCGGCGACATCGGATCGCACCAGTCCGCGGCCGAGCGAGATCTTCTGCTTGGCGTCGGCCGTCAGCCGCGTCGCTTTGCGTCCAAGATAGGGCGTGAGGTCGAGCAAACCTGCGATCTCCGCGACCCGCACGTCGATATCGGCCTTCGGCACGCCGCGGTTTTTCAGCGGGAATGCAAGATTCTGTCCGACCGTCATGGTGTCGTAGATCACCGGAAACTGAAACACCTGCGCGATATTGCGCTTCTGGGTTGACAGCAGTGTGATATCGGCGCCGTCGAACAGGATCTTGCCGCGCGAAGGCGTCACGATGCCCGAAATCAGGTTGAGAAGCGTGGTCTTGCCGCAGCCCGACGGCCCGAGCAGCGCATAGGCCCCGCCCTGCCGCCAGGTCATCGAGATCGGCTTCAATGCGAACGACTCAGGAGCGGCCGCGTTGCCGCTGTAGGAGTGTGCGAGATCGACGAGGTCAATGCGGGCCATGCTGCATGTCCCTCATATCGCGCCCGGCGCGGCAACCAGCCGGCCGGCCGCATCGAACACAAAAACATTATTCGGATCGAGCGCCGCATCGAGCAGGTGCCCGGGCGGAAATTCGTGCACGCCCTGCAGCACCGCGACCCAGTTGGAAGAATCGCGGCTGAGATGCACGAAGCTTTCCGAGCCGGTGATTTCGGTCACCGTCACCGTGGCATGAAACGCGTGGCGGCCGGCCATCCCGTTGGCGACTTCGAGCTGGTGGGCACGGAAGCCGACCCGGTAGGTGCCGTCGCCAAGTCCGGCATAAAGCCCCGTGGCCGGCGCCTGCACGCCGCCGGCATACTGCACCGAGCCGTTTTTCTTTTCGATCCCCACGATGTTGAGAGGCGGATCGGAAAATACCTGGGCAACGCGCATGGTGTCGGGATGGCGATAGACTTTCGAGGTCTCGCCGGCCTGCAGGACCTTGCCCTCCCACATGCAGACGGTGCGGCCGCCAAGCAGCAACGCTTCGGAAGGCTCCGTGGTCGCGTAGACGAAGATCGCGCCGGAGGCTTCGAAAATGCGCGGCAGTTCGGTGCGCAGTTCCTCGCGCAGCTTGTAGTCGAGGTTGGCGAGAGGCTCATCCAGCAACACGAGGTCCGCCCCCTTCACCAGCGCGCGCGCGATCGCAGTGCGCTGCTGCTGGCCCCCGGACAATTGCAGCGGCGTGCGACCCAAATATGGCTCCAGCCTCAGAAGCTTCGCAGCCTCCTGCACGCGTTTCTCGATTTCCTCGCGTGGCCTGCCCTGCACCCGCAGCGGCGAGGCAATGTTTTCATAAACGGTTAGCGAGGGATAATTGATGAACTGCTGATAGACCATGGCCACCGAGCGCTGCCGCACGTCGGCGCCAGTGACATCCCTGCCGTCGACGAGCACGCGGCCGGCGGTCGGCTTGTCGAGACCGGCGAGCAGCCGCATGATCGATGTCTTGCCCGACAGCGTCGGACCCAGCAGCACGCTCAGGGTGCCGCGTTCAAGCGTTAGCGAGACGTCGCGAATCGCCGGAATACCATCGACGGTGCGCGTAACGTTTTCCAGCGTAACGGTCATGTCCGCCCTCCTGCTTCAAGCAAGGGACTTTCAGCCGAGGCACGATGGGCGGCAATCCAATCGTCGATGGCGGCAATTTCGGCAACTGACAATCGCAATCCAAGCTTGGATCGCCGCCATACGATGTCGTCAGCGGTGCAGGCCCACTCCGCCGACATCAGGTACCGGACTTCGCTCTCGGTCAAAGTTGCGCCGAACGACTGGCCGAGATCGGCCATCGACTTGGCGTTGCCGAGCAGCCTGCTGGCACGGGTGCCGTAGGCGTGCGCCAGCCGGTTTCCATGTGCCGGCGTGAGGAACGGATAAGTGCGCAGCAATTCCGCGGTCAGCCCTGCGATCGCCGAGACATCCATATCGCCGCCGGGCAGCGGCGATTTTGCGGTCCAGCCTTTGCGCGTCAAGGCACTGCGCAGATATGGCGACAGCCGTTCCAGCGCTTCCTCCGCGAGGCAGCGATAGGTCGTTATCTTGCCGCCATAAATCGACAGCAGCGGCGCGCCGCCGGGCGTATCGAGTTCGAAAACGTAATCGCGGGTGGCGGCCTTGGCTTCGCTGGCACCATCGTCATACAGCGGGCGAACGCCGGCATACGTCCAGACGACGTCCTCAGGCTTGACCGGCTTGGCCAGATATTCGCTGACGGAATCGCAGAGATATTTGATTTCTTCGGTCGAGGCTTTCACTTTCGAGGGGTCGCCGTCGAAATCGCGATCGGTGGTACCGATCAGCGTGAAATCGTCCTGATAGGGAATGGCGAACACGATCCGCCCGTCGCTGTTCTGGAACATGTAGGCGCGGTCGTGTGCGTAGAGTTTTCGCACCACGATATGGGAACCCTGAACCAGCCGCACCTTGGCCTTGGCATTGACGCCTGCGCCCGTGGCCAGCACCTGCTCGACCCACGGCCCGCCGGCATTGACCAGCGCGCGGGCGTTGATGGTAGAGCGCTCGCCACTCAGGGTGTTTTCGACGGTGAGCTGCCAGATTTCGTCGGCCTGGCGGATCTCGACCGCGCGCGAACGGGTACGAATGTCGGCGCCGCGATCGGCTGCGTCGCGCGCGGTGAGAACCACCAGGCGGGCGTCATCGACGAAGCAGTCCGAATATTCGAAGCCCCTGGTGAAGCGGTTGGGAACCAGGGGTTTCCCGACCTCGTCGGTCGTCAAATCGACCGAGCGGGTCGGCGGCAGCAGTTTCCTGCCGCCGATATGGTCGTAAAGGAACAGGCCGAGCCGCAGCAGCCAGGCCGGGCGCAGGCCACTATGGTGCGGCAGCACGAAACGAAGCGGGCGGATGATGTGCGGCGCGATCTGCCAGAGGATTTCGCGCTCGATCAGCGCCTCGCGGACCAAACGAAACTCGTAATATTCGAGATAGCGCAGGCCGCCATGCACGAGTTTCGTCGACCAGGACGATGTGCCACTGGCCAAGTCATTCATTTCACATAGGAAAACGGAATTTCCCCGGCCTGCCGCGTCGCGCGCGATGCCGCACCCGTTAACGCCGCCTCCGATAATGGCAAGGTCGAAAATTCGATCCAAGGACGCTTCCCCGGCGTTCGCCAGTTCACTTTGGCGATTTCGCTTTCGTTTTGGAATAAATCACAACCAAATGTGAAAGCAAGCAAAAACGGGCGTCGAGAGCGCGACCAGCAAAAACAAGCACCACCTCAGCGCGCCCAAGAGTGGAATTCGAGATCTACCGGAGATCGCGCTCTAAACAATGAAAAGCGCATTGATCTTTTCGCCAACCATCGGTTCGGCGGCGATTTACCCGATCGCGATCGCCACTTTCCCGAAGTGCGCCCCGCTCGCCAGGTAGGAAAATGCCTCCTTCGCCTGATCGAAAGAAAAGATCTTGTCGATTACCGGCTTCATTCGATTGATGGTGATCGCGTCGATCAGCGCTTGGAGATCTTCGACGGATCCGACAGTGACACCCTGTAAGCGTTGCTGCTGCATAACCATCAGGGGAAGGCGAAGTTCGGACGGTGGCGGTCCGGCAAGCACGCCGATGTACGCGATCGTACCGCCGATCCTGGTCGCCCTGATCGATTCGTTAAGGGTGCCGAGCCCGCCGACTTCCACGACAAGATCGACGCCGTGTCGGCTCAATTCACGCGCTCTCTTTCCCCAGTCGGGCGTGTTCTTGTAGTTGAGCGTGAGATCGGCACCGAGCATCTTGAGGCGCTCGATTTTTGCGTCGCTCGACGAGGTCGCGATGACGCGCGCGCCGCACATCTTTGCGAATTGGAGCGCAAAAAGCGAAACTCCGCCAGTCCCTTGTGTCAGAACTGTCTGTCCCGGTCTTACGCCCCCGAATTTAACTACCGCGCTCCAGGCCGTGAGGCCGGCACAGGGAAGCGCCGCAGCTTCGATATCGCTGAGGTGCTCCGGCGTTCTTACCAGCGCCCGCGCGGGAAAGACCCGATACTCCGTAAGGACGCCATCGACTGCGCCGCCAAGTGCAGAGTCCATCTTTGCTCCGCTCGGTTCGCCGCCAATCCATCTTTCGAAGAAACTGCCGATGACACGGTCGCCTGGCGCAAACTCACGCACTTCTGCCCCGACCTTCTCGATCACACCCGCGCCGTCTGAAACCGGCACCAGTGGAAACTTCTGACGCGAGCCATACCCACCCTTAAGAGTGAGCAGATCGCGATAATTTAGGGTTGCCGCCTTGAGCCGAACGAGCACTTCGCCGGCACCCGGTTTTGGCGCCGGCTTATCGACCAATGCAAGTCCGTCAATTCCGCTGGGTCCGTGAATCTCGTAGCATTGCATTACTTGCCTCCTCTCCCTTAGCGCAGGCGCGTGACGGTCGAAGCGAGGCTCCGCGCCGGGCTCGTCGAGATCGGCCGACGCCTTGGGCATCGCCTCGATCACCTCGATGCCGCGGGTATGGCAGATGTTCGCCAACCCCGCAGGCAGCGCGGCGTCGGTAATAAAAGTCTGGATCTGGCTGATATGGGCGATGCGAACCGGCGCGCTGCGCCGCAGTTTCGTGCTATCGGCGACCAGCATCACTTTGCGCGCGTTGGCGATAATGGCCTGCGCCGCCTGCACCTCGCGATAATCGAAATCCAGAAGCGCGCCCTCCTCGTCGATCGCGGAAGCGCCGATGATGGCGTAGTCGACCTTGAACTGGCCGATCAGACTGATCGCGGTTGAACCGATCACCGCGCCGTCGGCGCGGCGGACCGCGCCGCCGGCCACGATCACCTCGATGCGCGGATGCCGGTAAAGCACCATCGCGACGTTGAGGTTGTTGGTGATGACGAGCAAATCCTCATGCGATGTCAGTGCACTCGCGACCTCTTCCGTCGTGGTGCCGATATTGATGAACAGCGAGCAGCCGTTCGGAATCAGTGCCGCCGCGGCAGCGCCAATGGCTTTCTTCTCCTCGGCGGCGACGAAGCGGCGGGCCTCATAGGCCAGGTTCTCGACGCCCGAGGCGATGATGGCGCCGCCATGGATGCGGGTCAGCGAGCGATGGTCACAGAGATCGTTGAGATCCTTGCGGATGGTCTGCGCCGAGACCTCGAAACGGCGGGCGAGGTCCTCCACCATCACCCGGCCAAAGGCGCGGGCGATATTGAGGATTTCATTCTGGCGGTGAGTTAGTCCGGTCACGGCAGCACCTCAGGACGCGAAGCCGCTATGGTGCGGCCGTTCCGGCATCCGGTCAACGCAGCAGTTCGGCCTTGAGGGTGATCCAATCGCGGAAAAATCGAATCTAGTTAACCGTCATGGCCGGCCGAAGCGCGGAGCGCGTCTTCAACCGGCAAGCGCGAAGCGGTCTTCAACCAATAAGCCTATTCGACCGAAACGCGCACGACGCCAGACTGCATCATGCCAAGCGCGCGGGCAGCGCTCACAGACACATCGATGACCCGGCCCCGGACGAACGGTCCGCGATCATTGACGCGACAGCGTATGGAGCGGCCCGCGTGCGAGACCGTCACCATGCTTCCGAAAGGCCGGGTGCGGTGCGCGCACGTCATTTCTCCGTGGTGACCGCGTCCACCGTAATAAGAGGCAAGGCCGGTCTCGGCTTCGCATGTCGAAACTGTCAACAGCGCAAGGGTGGTTATCAGCGCGAATCGATACATGGCCGGGTTCCCTCCCGATATGATTGACCGGATAAGCTTGATGGTCGAGATAAAGTTCCGGACCTCACTCCTGAACACTCTGCGCGGTCCTCATCGGCGTTCCCTTGAGGCAGCGCCGAGCTATCTCGATGTCGGCCTCCGTAGCGCCCTTGCTCCGTGCCCACGCCTCTGCCGCAGGCGCGCTGTATTTCGCGACGTAATACTTGACGACGGTGCAGGAAGCGCGATGGAACACACCGGATTGCTCACCGGCAAATGCATCCGGCGACAGTCCGAAAACGACCGCTATTACAACAAACCAACGTAACCCCATTCCGGGTCGATCCTTCATTTACAAGATGAGGGGGAAGAGCGCTCTGGGCTCGGAGGCTGCATCGCATACGAGCGCCGGCAGGGCAACCCCACTTTGGCGGAGGAGCCATGCGCGGCGCAGTGCGTTAAGGTTTCCACGCGAAAGCAATGAACCACAGTGAACGTTTTTGGGAAATTTGCGGTGGAAACGAGACCTGACGCGAATTGGTCAGGGTCCCAGACCAGCCATGGGGAAATTGGTCACGCCGAAACCGGCGGCTCTTCCTGCTTGATGACCTGTGGGTGCCCCTGATCGTCAATCGAGACGTAGGTGAAGTTGCCATCGGTTACCAGGATTGAATGCATCTCCTTGCGACGCAGTACCCAGGCCTTGAGGTGGACGGTGATCGAAGTCTTGCCGATCCGGACCAGATTGGCGTGCACCGAAACCACGTCGCCGACGAACACGGATTTGCGAAAATTCATCGCGTCGATCGCGACCGTGACCGTGCGCGACTTTGCGATCTTGGAGGCGAAGATCCCACCGCCGATATCCATCTGGCTGAGCAGCCAGCCGCCGAAGATATCGCCGTTAGCGTTGGTGTCGGCGGGCATCGCCAGCGTGCGGATCGACAGATCGCCGCGGGGCTCGCTTTCCGCGATTGGCGGGGCGTGAACGGCTTGCGTATCGGTCATGTCTGGTGCCCCGTGAAAGCAACGCGGTCAGTCCGGCCGCACCATCTCGAACATGGCATCGGGCCTGATCTCAAAATAGTCGCCCCTGCGGCCGGCGCGCACGATGGGGCGCGCCAGTGCGGTCTGGTAGACTTCGTCCTTGATGAAGGCCTTGTCGATATGGACGGCGACGACCTCCCCGAGGGTGAGCCAGGCCTGCGCCTTCTTGCCGTCGGCGCCCTGCAACTGGATGATCTGCGACAGCTTGCATTCGAACGAGACCGGGCTTTCCGCGACGCGGGGCACGTTGACGAGCTTGCCTGGAACCGGCGTCAACTTCGCGATCTCGAATTCACTGACGTCGTGGGCGACGTGCGCCGCGGTCAGGTTCATCTGCTGCGCCAGATCCATGGTCGCCAGATTCCAGACGAACTCGCCGGTTTCCTGGATATTGGCGACACTGTCTTTCCAGGTGGTGGAGGAAAAGCCGATGATGGGCGGCGTGTAGCAAAATCCGTTGAAGAAGCTGTAGGGCGCGAGATTGACGTTGCCCTTGGCGTCCCGCGACGAAATCCAGCCGATCGGTCGCGGCGCGATGATGGCGTTGAAGGGATCGTGCCTGAGGCCGTGGCCATTCTTCGGCTCGTAAAAATACAGATCTTTCTCAGTCACGCCGGTGCGTTCCTTATTTTTGTAGCCCGGATGGAGCGAAGCGCAATCCGGGACTATAGCGCAAGAAGATTGAATTTTCCCGGATTACGCTTCGCTCCATCCGGGCTACACAGTTGGATTGCTTCGCTTGCGCTCGCAATAACGGAAATAGACTTTCGGATCATTTGCGAGCCGAGACGCCGCCCCGCGACGCGAGTCCCGCGAGGATAAAGTCGACCATCTGGTCCAGCGACGGTCCCGGCTTGTTGGCGGCTTGAGCGATCATCTGTGGATGAAAGTACTGTATCATCGAGGTGCAGGTGCACATCGCAGCCAGCGGCACGTCCGGAGCCTCGAATTCCCCCGACGCCACGCCCTCGCCAATGACCTGGCCGATGGTCTCGGTCAACCGGTGCATGTGGGCAACGCAAACGTCCCAGCTCTCCTCCATCGCGATCTCGACCATCTCGTGCAGCTTGGAATCGCCGACATAGCGTTCGCTGTTCATGCGATGGATCGTGGTTATGAGCTCGCGCAGGCGGGAAGCTGCCGGTTCACGCTTGATCGCAAGCGCCTGCACCGCATCCTCGACTTCGCTCATCAGAGCGCGCGCGACGCCTTCGTGAATCGCCTTTTTCGAATCGAAAAAGCGGTAGACGTTCGCCGGGCTCATACGCAGCACCTTGGCGATGTCGGCGACGGTGGTCTTTTGATAGCCGATTTCGCGAAACAACCGTTCCGCCACCACGAGAATCCGCTCCCGCGTGTCGGTTTCGACATGTTCCGAAACAAGCGTCATATCAGTGCTCAATTTGGCGCACCCAATGTTTCAATTATTCCGCGGCCGCAGCAAGCGGAAATGCGGGTTCAGCCTCGTCTTGATGCTGCGGCGCAAGACCAATTTGCTCGTTTCCGCCGCTTTCTTCAAGGCTCTTGCGGAACCAAAGAGCGTAGAGGCCCGGCAGGTACAGCAAGGTCAGGAAGGTTGCAACAAACAAGCCACCCATGATGGTGATCGCCATCGGGCCCCAGAACGCCGAGCGCGACAGCGGGATCATCGCCAGGATCGCGGCCAGCGCCGTCAGCACCACCGGTCGGGCGCGCCGAACGGTGGCCTCGACGATAGCCTCCCTGCGCGTCAACCCCTGGCTGACATCGGTTTCGATCTGATCGACCAGGATGACGGCATTCCGCATGATCATCCCGGCCAGCGCGATCAACCCGAGCAACGCCACGAAGCCGAACGGCTGGTTGGCGACATTGAGCCCGAGCGACGCGCCGATGATGCCGAGCGGCGCCGTCAGGAATACGAGTATCAGGCGGGGGAAGCTCTGCAGCTGGATCATCAGCAGCGTCAGCATGACGATCACCATCAGCGGAAACAGGATGAAAATCGACGCGTTGCCCTTGGCGGACTCCTCGATCGCGCCGCCCATCTCGATCCGGTAGGCTGGCTCCAGGCTGTCGCGGATTTCCTGCAGCTTGGGCCAGATCTGGTTGGTGACGTCAGGCGCCTGCACGCCATCGACAACGTCGCCGCGCACCGTGATCGCCATATCCCGGTTCCGCCGCCACATGATCGGCTCCTCGTGGGCATACTCGATCTTGGCGATCTGCAACAGCGGCACCGCGACGCCGTTGCGCGAGGTGACGGTGAGATCGCCGACGCGGCCGAGATCGAGCCGCTCCGACGGCACCGCGCGGGCGACCACGCCGACCTTCTCGATGCCATCGCGCACCGTGGTGACCGGCGCACCCGAGATCAGCATGCTCAGCGCCTGCGAGACGTCCTGCGGGGTGAGGCCGAGCGCGCGGGCGCGGTCCTGATCGACCACGAGCTTCAGGTATGGAGACTGCTCGTTCCAGTCGAGTTGCGGATCGATGACCTTGTCGTTCTGCTTGACCACGTCGCGCACGCGATAGGCGATGTCCCGGACAACCTTCGGATCGGGGCCGATCACGCGAAACTGCACGGGGAAACCGACTGGCGGGCCAAAATTGAAGCGATCGACCCTCACCCGCGCTTCGGTCAATGCGCCGTCGTCGGTCGCCTTCTCGATACGCGCCTTGATCCGCTCGCGCGCCTCGACGTTCTTGGCGACAATGACGATCTCCGCAAAGGCCTCGTTCGGCAGTTGAGGGCTGAGCCCAAGCCAGAAGCGCGGCGAGCCTTGGCCGATATAGGCGGTGTAGGTCGCGATGTCCTGGTCGTCCTTCAGCAGCGCTTCCGCCTTCTTCACGGATTTCTCCGTGACGTTGAACGCTGTGCCCTCGGGTAGCCGCAGCTGCAGGAACAGTTCGGGCCGCTCCGACAGCGGAAAGAACTGCTGCTGCACGTGACCGAAGCCAACAATCGAGACCGCAAACACGCCCACCGTCGCCAGCACGACCTTGATGCGGTGCTCGACGCACCACTGGATCATGCTACGGAGAACGCGGTAGACGCGCGTCTCGTAGACCGCGTGCGGATCGTGATTGTGGCTGACCGCGATGTTCGGCAGGAGCTTGACGCCTATATAGGGCGTGAAGATCACCGCGACGAACCAGGATGCGACCAGCGCGATTGCCACGATCCAGAAGATGCCGCCGGCATATTCGCCGACCGCCGAATTGGCAAAACCAATCGGCAGGAATCCGGCGGCGGTGACCAGCGTGCCCGTCAGCATCGGGAACGCCGTGGATTCCCAGGCAAAGGATGCCGCGCGGACGCGATCCCAGCCCTGCTCCATCTTCACCACCATCATCTCGACCGCGATGATGGCGTCGTCGACCAGAAGTCCGAGCGCGATGATCAAAGCGCCGAGCGTGATGCGGTGCAGGTCCAGCGACATCGCATTCATGACGATAAAGACGATCGCCAGCACCAGCGGCACCGACAGCGCCACGACGATGCCGGTGCGCCATCCCAAAGCGACGAAAGAGACGAACAGCACGATCGCGAGGGCTTCGATGAAAGAGTGCACGAATTCGCCAACGGCCTGCTCGACGACCTTCGGTTGATCGGCGATCTGCTCGACATTGATGCCCTGCGGCACCGCCTTGATGAATTCGTCGGTAGCGCTGGCGACGTCCTTGCCAAGCTCCAGGATGTTCGCGCCGTTGGCTGTAACGACGCCGATGCCGATCGCTGGCTTGCCTTCCTGGCGCACCACGAAACTCGGCGGGTCGGCGTAGCCGTGGGTGACGGTCGCGATATCGCCTAAGCGAAATACCCGGCCGTTGCTTTCTACCGGCGTCTCCGCGACCGCCTTGGCGCCATTGAGCGCGCCGGTAACACGCAGCGGCACCCGCTGCGCGGAAGTCTCGACCGTGCCGGCCGGCTCGACATTGTTTTGCTTGGCGAGCGAATCGAACAGCGCCTGGGGGGTAATCCCGAGCGTCGCCAGCTTGGCGTGCGAGAACTCGACGTAGATCTTCTCGTCCTGGGTGCCGTAGAGATCGACTTTTGTCACTCCCGGCACCTTAAGCAGACGCTGCCGCATGCCCTCGGCAGCCTTCTTCAGCTGCGCGTAATCGGCGCCGTCGCCGGTCATCATGTAAAGAATCGAGTCGACGTCGGAGAATTCGTCGTTGACGACGGGGCCCAGCAGGTTGGACGGAAGCTGCGGTTGCACGTCCGCCAGCTTCTTGCGCAGCAGGTAAAACAGGTACGGCACCTCCTTTGGCGGCGTCGAATCCTTGAACGTGACCTGCATCGCCGTGAATGCCGGCTTCGAATAGGTCTGCACCTTTTCGAAATACGGCAATTCCTGCAGCTTCTTCTCGATGGGATCGGCGACCTGGGTCTGCATCTCGGCCGCGGTGGCGCCCGGCCATATGGCCGAGACGTTCACCACCTTGACGGTGAAGAAAGGATCTTCGGCGCGGCCCAGCCGCTCGTAAGAGAAAAAGCCGGCCGCGCCGAGCGCGATGATCAGGAACAAAACGAGCGCAGGATGGCTGACCGCCCAGCCCGAAAGATTGAAGCGCTTCATCGCATTCTCCAATGGTAGCTGCGGCTAGAACGACAACGACGACACGACCCTGACCTTCCGGCCCGGATCGAGTTTTTGCACACCGAGCACGACGACCTTGGCGCCTTCATCGACGCCTCCGGTGATGACGACGTCCTTGCTGTCATAGGCTTTGACGGTGACCGGCCTCAGCGCCACTTCGCCGGAGACGTCGACGACATAGAGCGAGGGATCGCCGCCTTCGCTGAACAACGCCGACAACGGCAACCGCGCGACGCGCGTCGTGGCGGGATCGGCCAGCGTCAGCGTCGCCGTCATACCGAGCGAAACGCTATCGCCGGCATCGGGCAGTGAGAATTTCGCGAGATAGGTGCGCGTCGCGGGATCGGCGGCCGGCGCGATCTCGCGCAACTTCGCGGCGTATTTTTTGTCGGGTTCGGACCACAGGGTCACGGTGGCGACGCCCTCTTTGGCGCGGCCGACCAGGGTTTCGGGGATGGCGACCACCGCTTCCTTTTCCGCGAAACGCGCGACGCGGATCGCGCTTTGCCCCGCCGCCACGACCTGGCCGGCGTCGATCAGGGTCGCGGTGACGACGCCGCGACTGTCGGCGGCCAGTGTTGCGTAAGAGAGCGAGTTGTTGGTGAGTTCGACCGAGCGCTGGGCGCGGTTGAGCCGGGCGCGCGCTTCGTCGGCGGCGGCCCTGGCCTGGTCCATTTGCGCGTCTGTAGCCCAACCCTTGGCGCGCAGCTCCCGGGCACGGGTTTCGGCGGCGGCGGCCTGCGCCAGCACGCCGGTGGCGGCGCGCAGTTCGGCCTCGGCCTGTTCGGCCTGCAGCTTCAGATCGACTTCATCGAGGGTGGCGAGCGGCTGGCCGACGTTGACGGCCTGGCCGACTTCGACCAGACGTTTTGCGACCTTGCCCGGGACCCTAAAGCCCATGTCGGTCTCGATGCGCGGCTTGATGGTGCCGACGAAGCTCCGCTCCGGCGATTCCGCCTCGTAATGCACGGTGGCCACCAGCACGGGACGCGACGGCACCGCCTTTTCGGCGACATTGTCGTTGCAGCCGGCCAGCGCAATTGCCAGCAGCGCCAGCGATGCGCCGGCTAATAGTTTGGAATAGCTCGACAATATGGAGCGGACGAACATGACGGCTTCCCTCGATGGACACGGGGGAAAATGTCGATTGTTTAGTGATGAATGTCAATATTCGTAACTAATCATGATTTCGTGAGGATTACCGCTCCGTCATACTCTCTTCACGAGACCGGGATTCGAGTTCGCACGCACGGCGAACGGGTGAGGAAGGAAGCCGGCTAGCCACTGACACCGTCATTCCGAAATGGTCCGAAGGACCAGATCTCAGATGCGCAATTGCGCATCGGGGAACCCTTAGATTCCGGGCTCGTGACGCGCCCCGGAATGACGGGCCGGCCCGTTACCTCACCTGACCGGCGAATTCCGCCTTGGTCCCGTGGCCGCCGAAGAAAACCATGAGACCGCCGATCAACGGCAATAGCGCGAGCACCAATAGGCCGGTCGAAGTGGACCCGGTGGTTTCCTTGACCCAACCGATCAGATACGGCCCGCCGAATCCGGCGAGGTTGCCGATCGAATTGATCAGCGCGATCGCGCCGGCGGCAGCGGAGCCGGAAAGCCACGCGGTCGGCAGCGTCCAGAACACCGCGAAGGTGCCGAAGATGCCGATCGCGGCAATGACCAGCGCGATCATCGTGACGTAGGGATTATCCATGTAGCCGCAGATGCCGAGCGCCACCGCGGTCAGAAGCAACGGCGCCCCCACATGCGCGACGCGTTCGTGCGTGGCGTCGGAATGCCGGGCCCACAGGATCATCGCAATGGTGCCGAACAGATACGGCACCGCGGTGACGAAGCCGGTCTGCGCGTTGGAGAAGCCGAATGCTTTGACGATCTGCGGCAGCCAGAACTGCATGCCGTAGAGCGCGCCGACAAATCCGAAATAGATCACGCTCAGCGCGATCACCTTCGACGAAGTCAGCGCCTGCCCCAGCGAAAGATGCTGTGCGGCCTGCTTGGCGGCGATTTCGCTGTCGAGTTTTGCAGCCAGCCAGGCCTTCTGTTCGGCGCTCAGCCAGTTGGCCTTCCCCGGCCGGTCGGTGAGATAGAACCAGGTGACGACGCCGAGCAGGACCGAGGGAATGCCCTCGATAATGAACAGCCATTGCCAGCCTTTGATCCCCAGCGCGCCATCGAGCCCGAGCAGCAGCCCGGAAACCGGCGCGCCGATCACGGACGAGACGGGAACAGCGATGGCGAAGGCTGCGAGAAACCGCGCGCGGTATTCCGCCGGATACCAATAGGTCAAATAAAGGATGATGCCCGGAAAAAATCCGGCTTCGGCAATGCCGAGCAGAAAGCGCAGACCGTAAAAACTCCAGACCCCGCTGACGAGCGCCATCAACGCGGAGATGATGCCCCAGGTCACCATGATGCGCGCGATCCAGCGGCTGGCGCCGAATTTTTCCAGCGCCAGATTGCTCGGCACCTCGAAGATAAAATAGCCGATGAAGAAGATACCGGCGCCCCAGGAGAAGATCAGCGGCGTGAATTTCAGCTCCGCATTCATGGTCAGTGCCGCGAATCCGAGATTGACGCGATCGAGATAGGCCAGGAAGTAGGCGAGTATCAGAAACGGAATCAGGCGCCACGAGATGGCGCGGATTGTGGAAGTCTCGAGTTCGCTCCTGGCGGCGCCGTACGCGGCACTGGTGGTGGCAGTCATCAATTTCTCCCCCGAGGCTTTGATATCATGTGGCGACAGATCTGGCGGGGCGTTCTTAGCACTGAGAGCAGAGGGTGCAATAGCCAACGGGTCGCGCCAATGCGCGCCCGACGGCAAACTCTGCGCATTGCGCCACAATGGACGAGAGTGGCGGATTGCGTTTCACTGGAGCATGATCCGGAAAGGTGGGAACCGGTTTTCCCTCGGGACAAACGCGAAGCGTTTGCCCGGAGATCATGCTCAGACAAAGAGATGAGATCGTGATCCGATTCAACCAATCGGATCATGATCTGGTTCGCCCTGCGCGCTAACAATCCCTGTCGCTCATGGACTGCAAGCATGCTGAACCAAGAACGGACCTTTGGAGCCAAATTGATAGTCCGCGCCTGCTTTTGCCTATCAATTGTGATTTTCGGCCTCGCCCTGCGCGCATTTGGCCCGGGCCTCGGGCTACCGGCCTTTTTCGTGAAATACGGCGGCTCCACGCTGTGGGGAACCATGCTGTTCTTTCTGGTGGCGATGGCTGCTTCAAATCTGCCGCGGCGGAGCGTCGGTTTGATTTCGGCCTGCATCGCGATCTGCGTCGAGCTGTTTCGGCTGGTTCATGATCCCTAGCTGGACGCCTTTCGGCTGACGACGGCGGGCGCGTTGCTGCTCGGCCGCATTTTCTCGCCGTGGAATCTGCTCGCCTATGGCGCCGAAATAATCTTGGCGATGTGGCTTGATCGTTTCGTCGTATCGCCTTTCGCAAAATCTACGCGCGGCCTCCCTCACTCCGCCAGTTGAAATCGTTCGAAACGGTGCAGTTCTTGCTCGATCCGGCGCTTTAAGTCTTTGCGCGCGCCTCGCTGCGCGCCGGCACCTACCCAGCTCCATTTCTGCACCAGCAATTTCCGGTTCTTGCGATCGGTCTTGAGATCGAGCGCCGCGACAATGCCGTCGCCGACCAGAACAGGCAGTGCGAAATAGCCGAACACCCGCTTCGCCTTCGGCACGTAAGCCTCGAAACGATGTTCGTAGTCGTAGAAAAGGTGCGTCCGCCTGCGCTGGATAATGAGCGGGTCGAACGGCGACAGGATGTGCACCAGTTCCGGCGCCGCGACGGCGTTTTCCAGCGTTATCGGCTCAGCCCAATGCTCCTGCTTGCCCGCGCCCTCAAGTTCCACCGGCACCAGTTCCCCGTGGCGCACTCTCGCCCCGATCAAGCGCCGGATCGCAGCCTTGCTCGGCGCATCCAGATGACAGATCGAATCCAGACTAACGATGCCTTGCGCGCGCAACGCGCGCTCGAGCAGATAGGCGGTCGTTTCACGCGCGGAGGCGGGCTTTGGTGGCTTTTCCCAGCCGAAGTGCCGCGCCATCAGCTCATAGGTCTTGAGCATGCCAGTGCGCTCGGAGATCGTGAGCCGACCTTCATAGAACGCCAGTTGCAGCGCGCGCTTCGACGGCTTGCGGCTGGCCCACAGATGCTCCTTGTCCACCAGCACATCGTCGTCGATGTCGCGGATGGTCAAGGCGCCGTCCCGCCGGATCAACCTCATGACCTTGCGCAGATCCGCGGGCTTGACCGACGAGAGCCACTTGTGGCCCTCGCGCTGGTGACGCTTCATGGCGGGAATAAAGAAGCGCAGATCTCTCACCGGCACGTAAGACAGCGCGTGGGTCCAGTATTCGAACACGCTTCTGTCGACGCTCTGGGCCTGACGCAGATCGGCGCGCCGATATTCCGGGATCCGGTTCCACAGAATATGGTGGTGGCAGCGCTCGATGACGTTGATGGTGTCGATCTGCACATAGCCGAGATGTTCGACGGCGGCACGCGTCGCCTGCGGCCCTGCTCCGAACGGCGCTTCCGTGTCGAGCCGCTGGGCGCGCAGCCAGATGCGCCTGGCCGCGGCCTTGGTCAGGGATACGGATTTATCGGCGCAGGACATCGCGCCGCAATGTAGCCGGATTCGCCGATCTCTAGGGACGAAAATATCCGGGCGTTCACCGCTTCGGTTTTTCGCCGATACTACCGGTTTCGATCTCCGCGTCGCACGAGGCCTTGCCGCGTTCAGAGGCTCGGCATTTATAGACGCTACCGGTGAGCCGGTCGATCAACCACAAATTCTCCTCGATCGGGCTCTCCAGTCCCACGAACCGGGTGCCGACGGCGGTAACCAGCGTCGACAGCAAAATCGCCGCTGCGATCATGGCCGAGCCGATCAATATCGGCATCGAGCTTCCCGAACGATCCGGCATGATCGTGCGATACCCCTGATACTCGCTTTGTCTTTTCGGTGACTGAAACAAGGCCCTGACGCTTCGCTTTCTCTTGTTATTTTCTTGGCGAACGACAGTCCTAGATGCACTTCTGGCCGATTTGTTGTCCGCAGATCGGCACTGGCGCGACCGCTTTGCGGCCGGGATCGCCGCCGGGGCTATCTGGAGACGAAAGAGGGCGAAGTTTCGTCAACGTGACGCGCGCGAGCGGCGGAACGCAGTTTTTCACACCAGCTCGATATGTGCATGATGGCCGGACGAACCGGCGAGACGTTTGTCGCAGGTAAGTAGCGGCACGTCGAGTACTTCGGCCAGGGCGACATACGTGGCGTCATAGGCCGTGAGATTATTCCGCAAGTCCCAGATGCGCGGCAAAAGGAAATCGTGTGGATATCGGTGCAAGGGAAGGTCAGCGAGGTCAGCGAGAGCCATGCGGCCGCGCTCGACGTCGATCTCCCTGTTTGCGGCGTACCGGCGAATGACCTGCGCAACTTCGACGTCGAGTAAATGAGGCGCGTGCAATGTCTGTAAAGGCTCGAACAGCCGCCTCTCTACCGAAGCTGCGGCGGGCGTGCGAAGAAGCGCTTCGAGCACGGCCGACGCATCGACGACAATCATTGGCGATCGCGTTCGGCTCGGACGGCCTGCGCTGGCGCCACCGAAGGGGTCATTCCCGGGCGCCGCTCCAGACGGACTCGCAACTCATCAAGCGTCGGTCGCTCGGCCACATGTCGAATCTCGCTGAGCAGGTAGTCTGACAACGACATACCCGCCAGCGCCGCACGCGACTTAAGCCGACGATGCAGCGCATCCGGCACATTGCGAATTTGGATCATCGTCGTCATGTGTAAAACATTAACACATGTGGATAACATGTCAATTCACTTGCAGCGCGTGCCGTTGCGAAACCGTGGAAACCCGCCAGTAAGCCGGCTTGCTCGATCAGTCCTCCTCGTCGATCCAAAGACAGCCGGCCTTAGAGGCTCCTATGACAAGAACACCCATGTCAAACGTCGCTCGTGTCGCAGGTGTCCAAGAATTGGCCAGGGCGTCGGTGTTTGAGGCGAACTCAACGTCTCCGTCAAACAGCGCTGTGAATTGCTGCCAGAGATCGGCAGCACGAGAGGCGCTCATTATTTTCGAATCGTGAGCCAGCCCAGTACTAAGAATACGGGTGGCAATTGCAGTTGCCTCCATGCTTTCGATGGACCTGTAGGCTGTGCTGTCATCGACCAGCCCAAAAGCGCGCGCGATCTCAATGGCGGTCATCTTACCCTCGACGACACCGCACCGCGTATTCCCATTCTACGCTCGCGTCGAATTCTATCGCAAATATAAATGTTTCGGTGCGTCAAAGCCGGGCTCTCCCCCCAGGCGATGCAGGGTCGTGCTCCACCTGCGTACAAAGAGACGAAATCCAGCCTGCATGCCTATCTGGGTCCAAACAATCCGTCCATCATGCCGCCGAACAAGACGCCGGGGTCCGCCACAGCCCAAATAGCGGCCACCTACCCCTCAGCGGCGGACCATGTGACCCAAATCACATTCGCCTCCCCTCGGCGGTCGTATCGTCTTGGCATCAAGAACGCGTTTCGGGGCTAATAGCGAGGATACGACCATGACCAGCTTTCTCAGACTTTCCGGATTAAAGGCGATTACGCTCAGTGCCGCGCTGTCGATGACGGCGGGCCTTGCCATTGCCGGCGACAACACCGTCTCGGCGGATCAAATCCTCAATGCCTTGCAGCCGAAGCCGCTGACGCGTGGCCTGTCGGCCGGCCCGCAGGTCGATCCGGCGGTCAAGTCCAAGGAAATCGGTTTCGTCGAAACGCTGCGCAACCGCAAGACCCGATCGCTGTCGCTCGGCGAGCGCGAGGAAATCGCAGAAATCGCATCGACCAAGCCGAAAATCGATCTCGATATCCAGTTCGACTACAATTCGGCTGACATCAGACCGAGCTCGATGCCTGCTGTGCAGGAGCTCGGCAAGGCGCTCTCGAGCGCCAGCCTCAAGGGGTCGACATTCGTGGTCGCCGGCCACACCGACGCGATCGGCGGCGAATCCTACAACCAGGACCTCTCCGAGCGACGTGCCGATACGATCAAGCGCTACCTCACCGAGAAATACGGCCTCAACGGCAGCGATCTCGTCACCGTCGGCTACGGCAAGAGCAAGCCGAAGGATCCGAACGCACCGATGGACCCGATCAACCGCCGCGTTCAGGTCGTCAATATGGACACCAAGACGGCATCAAAGTGACGGCCGCAGTACCGTCCCGCCTGCCCCTACGGCAGGCGGAACGGCAGGACGAAGCCGGATCCACTGGAACCGGATCCCATGGTTCAGCTTCTGATCGACGTTTGCTCAAATCCAGTTCTGGAAGAGCATCATCCGGTTGAAGGTCTCCATCGACGTTCCCACGAACGCTGCCGAGATCGGCAGCATCGCGGCGAAGCCCGCGAACGCGATCGCAACGAAGGCCCATAGCAGCCAGCCGGGGCTGTTGCCGCGCCTCAGCACGTACACCAGCGCGAGAACTCGCCACCGTTGCCGGCGGCAGATAGTAATACAGGAACCCGAGGGCGCGCGGCAGCATCGCCCAGGCGAGATACGGCCCGAAATAGAACGACAGGATGAGGAACGCGTCCGACCTCCGCGTCACGATCCAGTCGCGCAGACAGATCCCGAGCGCCGGCAGCGCAGGCCACAGCATCAAGGGATTGCCGAGGAAAACGACGGCCGCGATCCGGTCGTCGCCGATCTTGTCGAAGAGATACCAGACCGGCCTCACCAGGAACGGCCATGACGGCCATGAGCTCATATAGGTATGGCCACCGATCGCGGTCGTGGTGTTATCGCTGAATATCCGGCGCTGCGCTTCCCATATGTCGGCAACCGACAGCCCATAGAGCGGAACGAAGGTTGCGAGGTAGGCAAGCGCCGGAATTAGCACGAAGCACGCGGCAAAGTGGGTGTACCTGAAATCGGGCCACAAGCCCGGCTGGTACCAATCAAGGGCATTGCCGTCGGCAAACTGCGTGCGCCAGCTTTGCATCAGACGGATCGCGGCGACGATGACGAGGCAAGTCGCGAGCGCGAACAAGCCGCTCCATTTGCAGGCGCTTGAAAGACCGAGGCCCAATCCGGCGAGAGCGAACCAGAGCATGCGGCCGCTGACTTGCGAAAGCCGTGCATGAAAGCTGCGATCGCGAGCAGGCCGAACGCCAGCGCAAAAATGTCCAGCATCGCGATCCGCGACTGCACGAACAGCATCTGGTTGAAAAAGGCGAGCAAGGCGGCGGCGATCGCCGGTCCCTGGCCTGCGAACAACGCGAGGCCACAGAGATAGAGCGCGACGATCGCGAGCGATCCGAACAGCGCGCCCGGATAGCGCCAGCCCAGCGGGCCATCGCCGAAGGTTCGGATCGACAGCGCTATCAGCTGCTTTGCCAGCGGCGGATGCATCGGATTGAGCATCGGCGAGGGCATCACCGGCTCAAGCATTTGGCGAGCGGCCGGCACATAATGCACTTCGTCGAAATAGAGATTTTCCGGCGTCGTCACGCCCACCAGAAGCGCGAAATGAGCGACGAAGAAGATGATGACGGCGACAACGGCATTCCGGACCGTCGAATTATCGGAAACAGAAGGTGATTCGCGCGTGAATTTCACGGAGTAACGTTCGCTGATGGATGGCATTGCAACGATCGAGTGTGAGCGAGGCCAACTTTTAAGTCCATTGCATTGAACGCAATCCGACTTCGCGGTCACTAACCATGGGCTCATCCGGCGCAGCTTGTGATAAATTTACAACATCATTTGCGCGCGCGATCCGGTACGATGGCGGGACAGATCGATCGGAATTGAAATGCACTTGCGTCACGTTCTCAGTATTTCCGCGCTTTGCCTCGCAGCAGGGCTTGCGGCAAGTCCCGTTTACGCGCAGGTGCGCGTAGGCGAAGCGGCCGTCGTCCAGAACGAAGTCGTCCGCGTCGTGGGATCGGCGACCAGCCAGATCAACGTCGGCGACGGCGTGCTCCGCGACGAAATCGTGCACACCGGCCTCGACAGCGCGGCGCGGCTGGTGATGGCCGACAGCACCAACCTGTCGCTCGGTCCCAATGCGACGCTCAAGCTCGACCGCACCGTTTTCGACGACGAGCACACCTACCGCGATATCGCGATCGGGCTGACGACCGGCGCATTTCGCTTCGTCACCGGACATTCGGAGAAGACCGCCTACAAGATCACCACGCCGCTGGCGACGATCGGCGTGCGCGGCACCATCCTCGATATCCTGTCGCAGCGGGGCAGTACCACCGTGGTGCTGCAGGAAGGCGCCTCGCGCGTCTGCACCCTGACCTTTCAATGCGTCGAGCTGACGAAGCCTGGCGACACTGCCATCATCACGTCGGCAGCGAACGGCAAAGTCACGATCAAGAAGACCAACACCCCGCCATGGACCTTCGCGTCGACCTGCACGGCGGCGGCCGGGCTTTGCACCGTCACGCAATTTGCGGACGCCACACCCACGGTAACGCCTGGTCGATGACGGCAGCGATCCCACCGGCATGCTGTGCGGGCGCTGACGATGGCAAAATTCACCGCCCGCAGCTTCATCGTATCCGCCGCGCTGACGGCGGCGATCTCGCTTGTGCTGATCGGGCTGCAAGTGCTTCCGGCAGCGGCCGCCTGCAGCGTGCGATGTTACCGTGTGCCCCTCGCCGAGCCCGACGCCGTCAGCAAACCCAACACCCACGCCAACGCCGACCGGCGCCAATTCCAGCGGCGGATCGATCGGCGGCCTGGCCAATCAGCGCTTCAACCAGATGATCACCAACCGGGTGCTCGGCACGGTGCTTCTGGGCGTCAACGAACAGGTCAACTGCAGCGATTGCGTCAGCGCGTTCGGCTCGGCGGGATCGTTCTCGGCCGGCATTCACGGCCGCAAGGAAATCACGCCCAATCTGTCGCTGCTGGCGGGCATCGCCTACACCCAATACAGCGAGGGCGGATACAGCGTCACCAGCGCGCCGATCGGGGCGTTCGCGCTGCGCTACGATTTCGTCGACTGGGGATCGTCGCGGCCGTTCTTCGACATCGGCACCATCCTGACGCCGTTCGAGAAGGTGCGCTATAGCCGCAGCTACATCACGCAGCCTCGGCGCGGTTTCGCTGACCAGTTCAACCGACAGCAGCAATTATGGCGTTTATGGCCGGGCGGGCTGGATCAGCCGCCTGTCGTCGCGCGACGAGGTCGCCGCCTCGGTCGAGGTCTGGCAGTTGTGGCAGCGGGTGAGCGGCTACGCGGACCCGGCCGCCGCCGCGTTCAATCCGTTCGACGCCTCGATCGCCTCCGGCACCGACCGAACCAATCTCGTCAAGGTCGGCGGACAGTGGACGCATCTGTTCGGCGGCAGCGTCGAGGGCAACATCAACGGCGGATACGTGCAGTCGTTTGCGGCCCACTCCGGCATCGTCGCCACCGTGACCGGCGACGGCACCGTGGTGCCGACGATCGGCAACCAGGGCTGGTTCGAATATGGCGGCCGGCTCGGATTCCGGATTTCCAAGGGCTGGGTCGCCGACCTCTTCGTCAACGGCACCTTGGTCCCCAGCCAGTTGGCAACACCATTCACGGCGGCGTCGGGCTGCGGGCGAGTTATTAGGCCGGCGTTCCGCTCACGCCGCCGACTTGCCCTCATACGCCCGCTTCAGGCCGGCGATATCGAGCTTGACCATCTGCAGCATCGCCTGCATCGCCCGCTGGGCTCCGGCGGGATCGGAACCGCCCAGATATTGCAGCGAGTGCGGTCGGCACGATTTGCCAGGACACGCCATAGCGATCCCTGAGCCAGCCGCACCGCTCGGCCTGCCCGCCATCGGACAACAGCGCATCCCACAAGCCATCGACCTCGGCCTGATCGGCGCAGTCGATCTTGAACGAGACCGCATGGGTGTATTCGAAGCGCGTGCCGCCGTTCAGCGCCATGAAGCGCTGGCCGGCCAGGGTGAATTCCACCACCAGCACCGAGCCCGCCTTTCCGGCGGGGCTATCGACGGTGTTCTTCTGGATCTTTTCGATTCTGGAATCCGGCAGCAGCGAAACATAGAATTTCGCGGCCTCCTCGGCTTCGCCGTCGAACCACAGGCAGGGTGAGATTTTGGACATCGGTGGGCTTCCTTTCAATGCGATCGGCCCAAGGACGAACGCCGCGGCGCCGATCCGACATTTGATGTGGTTTATCTTCCGTCATTCCGGGGCGTCGAAGACGCGTCGCCCCGGAATGACGTTCACCAATAACGAGCTCTCACGTCGCGATCGGCGTCGGCATGGTGAGGAACGCCCGCGTCACGTGCCAGAACAATCGCCGGTTGGTCGCCAGCGTGACCGAGTGCGCGGTGCCGGGAAGGATGACGAACTGGCGGTCGCCGTTCGGCAACAGGTTGAAGAACTCCTCGAGATCGGCGACGGTAGCGATGCCGTCATATTCGCCACGCACCAGGAGCACCGGCGAAAGCACTTTTTGCGGCTGCACCACCGGCAGATTGGCCGTCATGTCGAGGTACGTGCCGGTCGGAACCTGGTCGCCGAATTGCATCTCCGCATCCGCCAGCGCCTCGACCGCGGCGGGATCGCTGGTGCCCGGCTTGTCGCGGGTAGCGATCGAGCGGATCATGTCGCGGTCGCGTTTGCGCATGTTGTGCGAGCGAAAATAGTCGAGCTGCTCGGCGCGCTTTGTCAGGGTCGGCGATCCCTCGCCCTTGTAGGTGAAGGCGGCGAACACCAGCCGGTCGGTTCGCTCGGGCGCCACCATGGCATAGGCGCCGGCGCGCAGTGCGCCCGATGACTTGCCGAGAAAATGGAATTTCTGCCGGCCGGTCTCGCGAGTGACGACGTCAACCGCCGCTTTCAGATCTTCGACGCCGCTGGCGATGTCTGAATTGCCTGAGGTACGCCCCGATTTGCCGTAGTTTTCGTGGTCCATCGTCCAGCAATCGAAGCCGTGGCGGGCGAATTCGTTCATGATCGAATATTCGCCATGGCCGGGCACGTTGAGGTCGAACACCCGCGAAGTGACCGAGGAGCCGTGAACGAAGAAAATCACCGGACGCGAAGGCTCGCCGGCCTTCGGCTCCCCTAACCGTTTGCGATACATCCACAAGGGGACGTCGCCCTTCTTCGCCCAGTATTCGCCGCTCCAGATCTCACCGCCTTCCGCCGTCGCGCCAACCGCGCCTTGCGCGGGCAAGGTATCCGCCAGCGTTCCCGCAACGAGACCCAGGCCCGCCCCCTTGATGACCGCCCGTCGCGCCAGCCGATGACCGAAGTCCGCCATGTTTCCCTCCCTGTCCGCCGGGAACCGTTGTCCGGTGCTCGCGATGCCAAGCGTAACAGAGGGCTCGCACAGCCGGAAGCCGGGTGAACACCCGCTTTCAGCGCCGCTTGCCGATCACTTCGGGATTGACGACATTGATTGGCGCACCCGCCGCATAGGCCAGGATCTGGTCGAAAATATCAGTGAACTGGATTTCGTATTCGTCACACGTGACATAACCGACATGCGGCGTGCAGACCACGTTGTTCATGGTCAGCAGGGGATCGCCGGTGTCGCGCAGCGGCTCCTTCTCGTAAACGTCGACCGCCGCCATGCCAGGCCGTCCGGCGCGTAGCGCATCGACCAAGGCGTTCGGTTCGATCAGCGGCGCCCGGCTGGTGTTGACCAGGAGCGCTGACGGCTTCATGCGCGCCAGATCGGCCGCAGTGACGATGCCGCGGGTGGCGTCGACGAGGCGCATGTGCAGCGAAAGCACGTCGCACTGCTCGAAAAATGCGGCCTTGCTGTCGGCGGTCTCGTACCCGTCGGCACGCGCCTGCACCAGCGCCGGCTCGCGCGCCCATACCAGCACCCTCATGCCGAAGGCCCTGCCGTATCCGGCGACAACCGCGCCGATCCGGCCGTAGCCGTAGATGCCGAGCGTCTTGCCGCGCAAGGTATGGCCGACGCCGATCTGCCAATCGCCACCCTTCAACGCCGCCATCTGCTGCGGTATGGCCCGCATCGCCGCCAGCACCAGCCCCCATGTCAATTCGGCGGCGGCATAGGACGGCGTGTCCGCGTGCTGGCCGGATGACACGACGACGCCGAGCCGGGTGCAGGCGTCGATGTCGATGTGGGGATAGACGCTGCGCTGGCTGATCAGCTTCAGTCTTCGGCAACCGCTCCAGCAGGGGCTTGCGAATTTGCGTCCGCTCGCGGATCAGCACCAGCGCTTCGGTGTCGCGCAACCGCTCCGCGAGCGCGTCGACATCCTGAACGTGATCGTTCCAGATCGTGACGTCATGCCCCGCAAGCTTGCCGAAGCATTTGAGGGTACGCAGCGTGTCGAAATAGTCGTCGAGGATGGAAATCTTCACGCCGCCCTCCTTCCGTCGCGGTCCTATTTCACCGCCAGCAGTTCGACATCAAACATCAGCGTCGCGTTCGGCGGAATGACGCCGCCGGCACCGCGGGCGCCATAGCCCAGCGCGGGCGGAATGATCAGGGTGCGCTTTCCGCCGACCTTCATGGTGGCGACGCCTTCGTCCCAACCGGCGATCACCCTCTGCTTTCCGATCGGAAACTCGAACGGCTCGTTGCGGTCGACCGAAGAGTCGAACTTCTTGCCCTTCTTGCCGTCCTCGTAAAGCCAACCGGTGTAATGCATGACGCAGGTCTGGCCGGGTTTCGGCGAGGCGCCGGTGCCGACGGTAGAGTCGATGATCTGCAAGCCTGAAGGTGTGGTCATGGTTTTTCCTGCGGTCTGGGCCGACTGCGCCGGATGGCGCAGCGAATGAGAAGGACGCCAGCCGTGGCTATCGCAACGGCAAGGGCGATTGGGAGACTTCGAAACCGGAAACGTCGCATCTTTTCGGCATCCTTTGTCAGAGTGAGAACTCGCTAACGCGGACGGTTTGCTCAATAGCCGAGCGCGCAGCCGTCCTTGCGCGGATCGGAACCACCGGTGAGCGTACCCTTGTCCCAGTCGATCCAGATCGCCTGGCCGCCACCGAGCGGCCCGACCACGCTGGTAGTCTGATGCCCGAGCTTCTTCAGGCCCTCGACGATTTCGGCGGGTACGCCATCCTCGAGCTGATAGATATTCTCGTAATGCAGGCCGCGCGGCATATCGATGGCTTCCTGCACGTCGCAACCGTAGTCGAGCATGTTGGTCAGCACATGCACCTGCCCGACCGGCTGATACTGCCCGCCCATCACGCCAAACGGCATCACCGCGCGGCCGTTCTTCGTCGCCAAGCTGGGGATGATCGTGTGCAACGGCCGCTTGCCCGGCGCGATGCAGTTGGGATGGCCGGGCTGAATGCGGAACCCGCCGGCGCGATTTTGCAGCAGCACGCCGGTCTTGTTGGAGACGATCGCCGAGCCGAAGGCATGCGCGATCGAATTGATGAACGAACAGACGTTGCGGTCCTTGTCCACCACCGTGATGTAGATCGTCGAGGGATTCATCGGCGGCGATCACCTTCGGCAAATCCAGCAGCCGGTCCATCCTGATCTTGCTGCCATACTCCTCGGCGAATTCCGGGGTCAAAATCCTGGCGACATCGACATTGACGAAGCCGGGATCGCCGATGTGCTGCTCGCGCATCATGTAGGCGATCCGCGCGGCTTCGGCTTCGAGATGGAACCGCTCGACGCTGAGGGGAGCGAATTTCGTGAGATCGAAGCGCGACAGGATGTTCAGCATCACCAGCATGGTGATGCCCGGACCGTTCGGCGGGCACTGCCAGACGTCGTGGCCCTTATACGATGGTGCCGATCGGCGACGTGGTTTCGGTGCGTGTGGGCCGCGAAATCATCCAGCGTTTGCAGGCCGCCGATGCCGCGCAAGGTCTCGACCATGTCTTCGGCAATCGGCGCCCTTATAGAACGCGTCGCGGCCGTCCTTGGCGATCGCCCGCAGCGTCTTGCCGAGTTCGGGCTGCTTGATCACGTCACCGGCGATCGGCGGCTTGCCGTGCGGCAGCAGATAGCGCTCGGTGTTGGTGCCCTTTTTCAGCTTCTCGAGCTGGTTCTTCCAGTCGAAGGCGATGCGCGGCGCGACGACATAGCCCTCTTCCGCGGCCTTGATCGCGGGCTGCAGCACGCTATCGAACCCAAGCTTGCCGTGATCGCGCAGGATGGTCGCCCAGGCGTCGACCGCGCCGGGAATGCTGACCGCATGCGCCGAGGTCAGCGGGATCGCATTGATCTTGCGCTCGAGATACCATGACGGCTTCAGCCGCCTTCGGCGCGCGGCCGGAACCGTTATAGGCTGTTATCTTGCCCTCGCCTTTGGGCTGGACCAGCGCGAAGCAATCGCCGCCGATCCCGGTGGATTGCGGCTCGATCACACCGAGCAGCGCACACGCCGCTACCGCTGCGTCCGCCGCGGTGCCGCCGGAACGCAGCACCTCGATCGCCGTCAGCGCGGCAAGAGGATGCGACGTCGCCACCATGCCGTTCTGGGCGTGGACCGTCGACCGGCCGGCGAGATGGAAATTCCTCATGCCAAGTTGCTCACTTTATCGTTGTTATCTGCTGCCGAAATCGGGCGCGGATCTACATGGCACATTCATGCCGCGCTGGGCAATGCTTGGGGGCGAATTGGAGCAATGCCGCGCCACCTGTTTCCGGGAGGCCTGCGATAGTCTTTCCCCTCCCCCGCCCGCCTGATAAACCGCTGACATGCCGTATCAGGTCGCCGCTTTCTATCAATTCGCCGCATTGCCGGATTTCCGGGAGCTGCGCGAGCCGCTGCGCGCGATTTGCGCCGGTCTCGGACTGAAAGGCAGCGTGCTGCTGGCCCATGAAGGCATCAACGGCACGCTCGCGGGCAGCGCGGACGCCATCGGCGAATTGGTCGGGGAGTTGCGTGACGGCGATCTGTTCGGCGGCCGGCTCGACAATCTCGAACTGAAATTCTCGGCAGCCTCCCTGATGCCGTTTCGACGCCTGAAAATCAGGCTGAAGAAGGAGATCGTCACCCTCGGCGACGCCGAGACCGATCCGACGCGGCAGGTCGGCATCTATGTCGATCCGGCCGACTGGAACGAATTGATCGCGACGCCGGACACGCTCCTGATCGACACCCGCAATGCATTCGAGGTCGCGATGGGAACTTTCTCCGGTGCTATCGATCCCGGCATCGGAAGCTTTGGGCAGTTCAGGGAATTTGTCGCGCGTCATCTTGACCCGGTGAAACACCGGAAGGTCGCGATGTTCTGCACCGGCGGCATTCGCTGCGAAAAGGCCTCCAGCTATCTGCTCTCGCGCGGCTTTACCGAGGTCTATCATCTCAAGGGTGGCATTCTGAAGTATCTGGAAGGCGTGCCGGAAGCGGAGAGCCGCTGGCGCGGCGAATGTTTTGTCTTCGACGACCGCGTCGCGCTTGGCCACGGATTGCGGGAGCGCGGAACAGGGCAGGGATTCCGATGAGTGACGACAAGACGCTCAGCGAGCGCATCGACGCGCTCGAGTCCCGGCTGATGTTTCAGGACGAGACCATCGAGACGCTGAACCAGACCATCACCGAGCAGTGGCTCAAGATCAATGCGCTGACGCGTCAGATCGCAGCCTTGAGCGAACGCCTGCAGGAGGCCGAAACGCGTGTGCCCGGCGCCGCCAACGAGCCGCCGCCGCATTACTAGAGAAGGCAACATCCGAGCCGCCCAACTGGCCCCGTGGGGCGCCATAAAGGGCCGTTCGAGGCCCATTTACGGCGTCGTCCCCCGGCGAAAACGCTCCTTTTTCCCATTAAATGTTGAACGGTGGCCCGCAGCCCGTGACGTGGCAGGTTTCGGGGAACGATGGCACCTTGGCCAAGTCCGTATCCGCAGTGTATCAGGGGGCAGCATCTCGCCCCTCGATCACCCTGCGGAAGTAAGCGCTTGACCCAAATTCAGCCCATTAAACCCTTCCTTGAAGTGCTTTCCGGCCGCAGGCAGCCGGTACCTCCAATCTGGATGATGCGGCAGGCCGGCCGCTATCTGCCGGAATATCGCGAAGTGCGCGCCAAAGCCGGCGGCTTTCTCGATCTGTGCTTCACGCCGGAATTCGCCGCCGAAGTCACGCTGCAGCCGATCCGCCGCTTCAACTTCGACGCCGCGATCATCTTCTCGGACATTCTTGTCATTCCCTACGCGCTCGGCCGCGAGGTGCGGTTCGAGGTCGGCGAAGGTCCGCGGCTGGAACCGCTGGATACACCGAAGAAGGTCGAAACGCTGGCGCCGCACGCCGACTTCGACAAACTCGAGCCGGTGTTTGAGGCGCTGCGCCGCGTGCGCCGCGAACTCGACCCAAAGATCGCGCTGATCGGGTTCTGCGGAGCGCCATGGACGGTTGCGACCTACATGGTGGCGGGGCAAGGCACGCCGGATCAGGCGCCGGCGCGGATGATGGCGTATTCCCATCCCGCAGTCGTTTGCGAAGATCATCGACGTGCTGGTCGAAAATTCGATCCACTACCTGCTGGCGCAGCTCAAGGCCGGCGCCGACGTGCTGCAGATTTTCGACACCTGGGCCGGCGTGCTGCCGCCGCGCGAATTTGCGCGCTGGTCGATCGAGCCGACCCGGCGCATCGTCGAAGGCGTGCGCAAGAAAGTGCCGGACGCGAAAATCATCGGCTTTCCCAGAGGCGCCGGCGCGCTGCTGCCGGCATATGTGGAAACGACCGGCGTCGATGCCGTCAGCATCGACTGGGCGGCCGAGCCGTCATTGATCCGCGAGCGGGTGCAGAACCGCGTCGCGGTGCAAGGCAATCTCGATCCGCTGGCGCTGATCGCCGGCGGTGCGGCGCTCGATCACGCGGTCGATGACGTGCTGGCGAATTACGCAGGCGGCCGGCTGATCTTCAATCTCGGCCACGGCATCCAGCCGGAAACCCCGATCGCGCATGTCGAGCAGATGCTGAAGCGAGTGCGGGCGTATAAGGGGTGACCAGCAGGCCAAGGCCGTCATGCCCGCTTTCGCGGATGACGGCGGCGGTGTTGAAGAAGCTGCCCTCGACCAATCAGACCGGCCGGCTGCGCTCGATGATCTCGGCCGCGCCCTTGGCCAGGAGCTCAAGCCCGACCGCGCGACCGAGTTCGCGCGGGCGATCGGCGGGCCCGGAGCGCGAGGCCTCGATGAACAGGCCGCCGGCTTCGTCCAGCACCGAGGCGGTCAGCTTCATCTGCGTACCGTCGATGGTGGAAAATCCAGCGATCGGCGAATTGCAATGGCCGTTGAGCACCCACAGCACCTCGCGCTCGGCATCTGCACTTCGGTGCGCGGCGGCGTCATCGATGGCAGCCAGAATACGCCGCGTTTGCCAGTCGTTAACAGCGCACTCCACCGCAACGATGCCCTGCCCGACCGCCGGCAGCATTTCCTGAACAGAAAACTCATAGCCGATGCGACTGGCGAGGCCGACCCGCTGCAGCCCCGAACGCGCCATGATCAGCGCGTCCGCAGGCCCGACCTCGCCTCCACCGGGAAGCCGCTGCATTTCCGAATTGTCGAGTTTGCGGACGCGCGTATCGGCGGCGCCCCGATAGTGAATAAGCTCCGCTTCCGGAAAGCGCCGGCGCGCATAGGCCGCCCGCCGAACGGCATTGGTGCCGATCTTGAAGCCCTTGCCGCGCGTTCGCGTGAAATCGTCGACCGAAAGTCCCCGGCGCAGTACCAGGACGTCGCCGGCCGGATCGCGCGACAGCGTCGCGCCGATGACGAGCCCCGGCGTGTCTTCGTTGCCCGGCATGTCCTTCAGCGAATGCATCGCGGCCTGTAATTGGCCGGATAGAACCGCCTTGCGGATTTCGGCAACAAACGCGCCGCCCTTGCCGCCATGCTGCAACAGCTTGCTAGTCTGGTCGGAATCGCCCGTGGTTTCGAACTTGACGATCTCGACGTCGAGGTCCGGAACTGCCGCGGTGAGGCGCCGGGCTATTTCCTCGGTCTGGGCCAGCGCCATGACGCTCTTGCGCGTACCGATCCTGATGCGAATTGCCGCCATTCACTTTTTCCTTAGTCCGCGCACGCCCGGCGGCCATTTTCGGGCCGGAACATAACCAGCCGGCGCAGGAATGCAAACGCAAGTCCGCCGCTTTTCCGGGCTACCGCGCATCCTGCAAGATCAGGTCGGAGGCCTTTTCGGCGATCATGATGATGGGCGCGTTGGTGTTGCCCGACACCAGATCCGGCATGATCGAGGCATCGACCACGCGCAGGCCCTCGATGCCGCGGACCCGCAGGCGCTGATCGACCACGGCGAGAGGATCGTTTCCCATCCTGCAGGTCGATGTCGGGTGATAGATCGTGGTGCCGCGCGCTCGGCAATAATTCAAGAGTTCCTCGTCGGTCGAAACCTTCTTCCCGGGATCGACTTCCTCGACCACATAGGGGCGGAGCGCCGGCGCCTGCAGGATCTTTCGCAGTATCTTCAAACCTTCGACATGGGCGGCGCGATCGGTCTCGGTCGCGAGATAGTTGATCCGAATTTCCGGCGGCGTCGCGGGGTCGGCACTTCTGATGCAAAGCGAGCCGCGGCTTTCGGGGCGCACCTGACAGACCGACGCCGTAAATCCGGAAAACGGATGCAGCTTTTCTCCCATCTTGTCGGTGCTGAAGGGCAGAAAGTGGATCTGGATGTCGGGTGTCGCCAGCCGGGGATTGGTCTTGAAGAATGCGCCTGCCGTTCCGGCGGCAATGGACAACGGGCCGGTGCGGAATGCCGCATATTGCAGGCCGGCCAGAATCTTTGCGGACAGGGCTGTTGACGACGTCGTTCAGCGTGATGCGCTGCGTACAACGCATCACTATCCTGACCTGCAGGTGATCCTGCAGATCGTGCCCCACGCCTGCGGCATCGAGCACGACATCGATGCCATGCTTTCGCAAGAGGTCAGCAGGTCCCACGCCAGAGAGTTGCAGCAATTGCGGCGAATTGAACGCGCCAGCAGGAAACCAGTATTTCCTTTCGCGCCCGCGCCGTTCGCAGGCTTCCTGCTTGCGGTATTCGACCGCCACCGCGCGGCGCCCGTCGAACACAATGCGCTGCGCCAGCGCCGATGTCTCGACGTGCAGGTTCGCTCTAGCCTTGGCGGGGCGAAGATACGCCACTGCCGTGCTCGCCCGTCTTCCGCGCAACGTCGTGCTCTGGAAAAATCCGGCGCCTTCCTGTGTCGCGCCGTTGAAGTCAGGATTTTGGGGTATGCCGGTCTCTGCCGCCGCCGCAACGAATGCCGCGGAGAGGGGATCGGCAAAGTTCAAATCGGAAACTGGCTGCGGGCCGCCGACGCCGTGGAAATCGTCGGCGCCGCGCTGCTGGTTCTCCGCTTTCTTGAAATACGGCAGGACGTCGTCATAGCCCCAGCCCAGGTTGCCGCGCTGGCGCCAGCGGTCGTAATCCTCGTGCTGGCCGCGAACGTAAAGCAAGCCGTTGATCGAACTCGATCCGCCCAGCACCTTGCCGCGCGGCTGAAACACCGTTCGCCCTTCCAGCCCCGGTTCGGGCTCGGTCTGGTACATCCAGTTGACGGCCTTTTCCTTGAACAGCTTGCCATATCCGAGCGGCACATGGATCCAGGGATTGGTGTCTTTCGGGCCGGCCTCAAGCAGCAGTACCGAATTCTTTCCGTCCGCGCTCAGACGATTGGCGAGCACGCATCCGGCCGAACCCGCACCAACGATAACGTAGTCGAATTCCGGAATTTCACTCTTCATGTTGTTATCAGCCCAAATCCGGCGGCGCCACGGATGGCGCAAGCAGTTTCCTGTCCTACGGACTTTTAGTGGCGCCGAAGTCGAATGTCACTGCCTTCGGCGGCAAATCGGTCACCGTTTCCGTCCCGTCCATCGTTGAACAGGCAAGCGAAAAAATCCCGCATCGCACCATCCCGTTCAATCATCCGATGTTTAACATCGGATGATTGCGCCGGCAATATTTCGCGTGGTAGGTTGCGGTTCAGCCGGCCCCGGAGCCAGCGATCGGGAGCCGGAAACCTTGACCAGGACTCGCGCCAGATCTGCCGATAAACGCTCGAAGCCGGGCCGCATTCAGGCAGTGCTGACGACTCTCGGCAGCGAGATCGCGCAAGATATCATTCCCGTCGGCATAGCGCTGCCACCCGAGCACGATCTCGAAGTCCGCTTCGGGGTCGGCCGCGGCGTGGTGCGCGAGGCGATCAAGATCCTTGCGGCGAAAGGGCTGGTCAGCGTAAGGCCGCGACATGGAACCCACGTTCAGCCACGCCGGGACTGGAGCCTGCTCGATCGCGACGTGCTGACCTGGCTGGTCGGAAGCAGCGAGCCCGACCGCGATTTGCTGTTGGCTATTCAGGAAGTCCGATCGATCATCGAGCCGGCAGCAGCCGCGCTCGCCGCCGAACGGGCCACCAAGACCGACCGGCAGCGCATCAATGCCGCGCTGGTCGCGATGGAAACTTCACACGATCAGGCGAGCGCCACCGCCGCCGACAAGGCGTTTCACCTTGCCATCCTGGACGCCACGCACAACTCCGTGCTGCAGGGCTTTCGCGGCGCGATCGATACCATCCTGAGCGCCGTGTTTCTCGTCGCCGTCGGCACGACCGGCTGGTTCGAGGACAATTTGCCCAATCACGCCGCGGCAGCCCGCGCCATCGACGAAGGCAATGGCGGGAAGGCCCGCGCTGCCATGGAGCAGGTGTTGAGGTACACGCGGATCAAATTGTCGAAGCGAAATGCCGCGACGAGATCGCGCAAACCGGCTGCGAAGACCGGGGGGAAGCGGAATGTGCAGTAACCCCTTCGTCACCGGAACAGTGCTTGTAGTCGACGGGGGGTACGCAATCGGTTGACACGGCGGCCTGCAAAGCGACGTTAGACGCAACAAGGAACGATCAGCCAGTTGATCGCAAGGGAGGAGCATTCGTGCTGGTGAACTCCAGTCTCAACCGGCAGCCGCGCTGGCTGATCCGCGGCCTGGCATCGCTTGCCGGGGCGGCCATGTTTATCGCGCCGCTTTTGGCGCTCGTGCTGATCTGGGCGATTGCGGTGCCGCTGTTCGGCATTGATCCCCGTATCTTTCCGTCGGTTCCGGCCGTGGCCGCGGCCGCGCTGGAATCGATCCGCGACGGCACGCTGATCCAGCATATCGGCGCGAGCCTGCTCCGCGTCGGCCTGGGAACGCTGATCGGTGTCGCGACCGCCGTGCCTCTGGGTATCGCGATGGGCGTGAGCCCGGCGGTCTCGAAATTTCTGACGCCGCTGTTTCGCTTCTTTTCAGTGCTGGCCGGGATCGCCTGGATCCCCATAGCGACGCTGTGGTTCGGCTACGGTTTCGGCGCGATTATCTTCGTGATCTTCAATGCCGTCTTCTTCGTGGTGGCCTACAATACCCTGCTCGGCGTCTCGACCATTCCCTTGGCCTTGCGCAATGCCGCCGCTTCACTGGGCGCGGGCCGCTGGGCCTTGCTGACCGAGGTTCTGCTGCCGGGCGCGTTACCTAACATCGTCACCGGCATTCGTACCGGGCTCGGCTTCGCCTGGCGCGGGCTGATCGCCGCCGAGATGATCGCGACCAATGTCGGCCTCGGTTACATGCTGTTTGTCGCGCGCGATTTCTACCGCACCGAAGTCATCATCCTGGGCATGATCGTGATCGGAGCACTCTGGCTCCTGATCGACCGCCTGCTGCTGGTTCCGCTCGAGCGTTCGACGATCGAGCGCTGGGGCATGGTGAGGCGCGCATGAATATCCTGTTGCGCAGCTGGAGCCTCTATACCCGCGCTCACGCAGCGCTGGCCGGGGCTGGCGGCAATCGTGCCGTTCATCCCCGTGATCGCGATTGTGGATCGCCGTCACCGAATCCGGAATGTTTCCCCGCGCCTTCTTTCCGGGGCCGGTCGAAGTCGTGAAAGCGTTCTTCAGCCTCACCTACAAGGGCATCCTGCCGGACTATCTTCAGGACAGCCTGCTGCGCCTGATCACCGGCGCCGCCGTCGGCATGGCGCTCGGCATTCCGCTCGGCGTCCTGATCGGCACCAGCAAATGGGCGCGCCGCGTGTCGTGGCCGATCCTGCTGTTCTTCCAGGCCATCGGCGACATCGCCTGGCTGCCGATCCTGCTGATCTGGTTCGGCTTCGGGCTTACCACCATGACCTTCGTGATCGTCTACACCGTGTTGTTCCCGGTGGTCCTCAACACCGTGCTCGGCGTCGAATCCGTGCCGCGCGACCTGGCGCGCGCGGCGCGCAGCCTGGGCGCCTCGCCGGCGCGCGTGCTGTGGGAAGTCACCCTGCCCGGCGCGCTGCCCAATATCATTACCGGTCTGCGCAACGGCCTCGGCTATGGCTGGCGCGCGCTGATCGCCGTCGAGATAATCGTCGGCACCAGCGGCATCGGCTTCATGATGTTCGACGCGCGCCGTTCCGGTTCCGTGGTCGAAATTCTGCTTGGCATGATCATTCTTGGGCTGCTCTGGTACGTCGTGGACGCCTGGATCCTTGCGCCGATCGAGCGCGCCACGGGCCAGCGCTGGGGATTGGTGACATCATGAAGACCCTCGAGCTTCGCGCATCTGGCGAAAACCTATTTCGACCCCTATGCCGGATCGCACGTCACCGCGGTGCACGACGTTTCGCTCGACGTGCAGCAGGGAGAATTCGTTTCCCTGGTCGGACCGTCCGGCTGCGGCAAGACGACGATTCTCAACATGGTCGCCGGCTTCATCCCGCTCTCCAGCGGCGAGATCCTGCTTGAACGGCAAGGCAATCAGCGGCCCGGGACCGGAGCGCGGCGTGGTGTTTCAGTCCTTTGCGCTGTTCCCATGGAAGACGGTGCTCGACAATGTCGGCTTTGGGCCGAAAATGCGCGGCATAGCGAAGGCCGAGCGCGACAAGATCGCCCACGAATATCTCGCCCTCGCCGGCCTGTCGCACGCCGCCAACCGATATCCCAGCGAGCTTTCGGGCGGCATGCAGCAGCGCGTCGGCGTCGTGCGGGCGCTGGCCAACAATCCCGAAGTCCTGTTGATGGACGAGCCTTTCGCCAGCGTCGATGCGCAGACACGCATGACCCTGCAGGAAGAGCTCACCCGGATCTGGCAGGAGCGGCGACCGACGGTGATCTTCATCACCCACGACGTGCCGCGAGGCCGTGTTTCTGGCGAACCGCGTCGTTGTCCTGTCGAAGGGCCGCGTGCTCGACCAGATCGAGGTTTCGCTGCCGCGGCCCCGGGTCTGGGACGAGCTGATCGAGGACGAGGCTTTCAAGCGCCTGTCGGCGCAGGTTCTGCACATGGTGCGCTCCGCATGAGCATCGCCGCTGAAATCGCGCGCTCTTCCAGGGCGCGCTTCATCTTCGGCGTGGTCGCGGCGTGGCTGGTGTTTCAGCTGTGGCTGACGCTGGCGGCGCCCGGAAAGATTTCGACCTGAACTCGCGGGCACCTCGCCGAAGGTCAATGTCCGGATCGAGCTGCCCTTTACGCCCGAACGGTTTCACGTTCTGGCGTTTCAGCAATATGGAAGGGTCTCCGGCGCGGATGACCATTCGATAGAACTGCGTGGAGTGAAACGAACGGATCTCAATGCGGTGGCCCGGCCTTACTGGGTCACGAGCGTTGGGCCGATAAAGGAGGGAGGATAAAATGAAGAAACTATTGATGCTCGGCATTGCGCTGGCGCTGGGTTGCACGACGGCCAGTGCGCAAACGATGACCAAGCTCAAGGCCGGCATGGTCAGCGGCTTTGACCAGATCGGGTTGCCGATTGCGCTGGAGCGCGGCTTCTTTGAGAAGCGCGGGCTCGACGTCACGATCGCCCGCCCCTATGCAACCGGCGTCGATGCGCTCAATGCGTTGCAGGCCGGCGAAAGCGACATCGTGCAGGTCGGCGTCCCGATGATCGGGGCCGTGCTGCGCGGGATGGACCTGGTCGCGCTCGGCAACTACAGCGGCAACGCTACAAAAGCCGGATCCGACGCTACCATGGCGATCATCGCCCGCGAGGGCTCGGGCATCGTCAAGGGCGACCTTGCAAGCCTGAAAGGGAAGAAGATCGCCGCCTCGTTCGGCACGATCAATCACCTCTACATCCTGGCGCTGCTCGAAAAGGCCGGATTGAAGCCGGAAGACGTCACGCTCGTGAATACGCCGCCGCCGGACATGACGGTTGCATTGCTCGCCAAGGGCATCGACGCATTTTCCGGATGGGATCCGTGGCCGATCGTCGCGATCAAGGATGTGCCGGGCGCGGTTGAAATCATCCGCGGCGGCGACGCGATCTCATACCTCGGCTTCAACGTCGCGCTGCGGCCCTGGGTCGAGAAAAACGGCGAAACAATCGAGAAATTCCTCGCCGGCGTTTCGGAAGCCGACCAATGGATGCGCAAGAATCCAAAGCAGGCCGCGCAGATTGCCACCCGCTGGATTCCGGGCCTGAAACCGGAAATTGCGGAAGCTGCGATGCAGTTCAATATCCAGCAGGCGGATCGACGGCTTTCGGCGAATAACTATCGGGCACTCTGGAGTGCCGAAGACCGGCTTAACCGGCTGGGCATTCTGAAATCCACTTTCGATGTCAACAAGCACATCGAACCGAAGTACATCCTGAAGGTGATGAAGGACAATCCCGAACTATTCGCCGATCTGCCGCCTATCCCCGCCGACGCCACAATCGGGCCGGGATTTGTATTCAGGCCATGACGGCCCGAGAGCAGCACGCAGGCCATGCTGCTCGCAACAATCGCAGGCCGGCAAGCCGCCTTTCATGGCTTGCCGGCCCAATGCGAATGGATTGAGGCTCAGTTCGCAACGGGAGAGCCTGGCAGATAGGAACAACTCTCAATCACAGCGCATCGAGACGCCCAACACCTTTCTCCCCGTGACAGCATTGTGCTGTCACAAGCTGTTCATTGAATCGCATTACGCGTTTCAAAACGATACAGGACAGGGGGGCGACATGAGCAACGTCAACGACACGCTGCGAACGCAACGCTTTGACGATTATCGCTACTACCATCAGAGCCGGATCAATCAGACGCTGCACCTGATCAGTGCCGTCATCTTTATCTGCAGTTATGTGCTGCTCTTCAAAGACGCGGCCCTGGCCGGCCTGGTCGGATGGCTGGCGATGTTGACGAGGCAAACCGGCCACTTCTTCTTCGAACCCAACGGCTACGACGCCGCGAACAATGTCACGTACGAATACAAGGAAGCAATCAAGGTAGGCTACAACCAGAAGCGCAAGATCGTCCTGTTGACCGTCTGGGGGTTGGCGCCGTTGGCATTGTTTTTCTTCCCGACCTTGTTTGGCATCTTCGCGCCGCCCGCGGGCAGGATCGATTTCATCCGTCACGTCGGAATCGTATGGTTGGCCGTCGGCATCGGCGGCGGCCTGTTTCGCATGATCCAGCTGTTCATCGCCAAGGATGCGCGGACCGGCCTGGTTTGGGTGACCAAGGTTCTAACCGATCCGTTCCACAACATTGCGCTCTATTACAAATCGCCACTCGCTTTGATGCGCGGCGAATTGATCGATACATCGATCGGCAATGCTCATTGGGACGACGAGGAGGCCAAGGAGGCGGCGCATCTCACTTGAGGCGCAGCAGGAGCCACGCCCGTTCCAGTTGACGAACACCGCTCGTTCTTGTTTCAGGCTCGAGCGTTTGCCCTGCTCAGCGCGACAGCATCTCGCGTATCACCGCTTCGATGCGCGCCTGGCCGGGCAGCACTTCATCCTGCAGCGGCGGCGCAAACGGCACCGGCACGTTGGGATTGCCAAGGCGGCGCGGTGCGGCCTTCAAAGCATCGAACGCGCGCTCGGTGACGGCAGCAATCACCTCCGCCTGGATGCCGAAGTTCAGATAAGCCTCGTCCACCACCAGCAGCCGCCCAGTCTTGCGGACCGAAGCGACCAGGGTGTCGGTGTCGAAGGGCACCAGCGTCCGCGGGTCGATCACTTCAACGGACACCCCGTCCGCGGCCAACGCCTGCGCCGCCGCCAGCGCATGGTGCACCATCGTGAGCGTGGCCACCACGGTGATTTGCGTACCCTCGCGCCGCACCGCGGCTTGGCCGAATGTGGCCACATGCCCGGCGTCGCGGTAGCCCTCGGGCACCGGCCAGCGCGTGCGGTAGAGCTGCTTGTGCTCGAAGAACAGAACCGGATTGTTGTCGCGGATGGCGGCCTTCATCATCGCCTTGGCGTCCATCGAGGTCGATGGCAGCACCACCTTGATGCCTGGCACATGCGCAAACCACGAGTACAGCGACTGCGAATGCTGCGAGCCCGCGCCCTGTCCGCCGCCACATGGCAGGCGGATGACCAAAGGCACGCTAACCTGCCCGCCGGTGAGGTAACGCAGCATGGCGGCCTGGTGCGTGAGCTGGTCGATGGCCACCGACAGAAAGTCGCCGAACTGGAATTCGACGATGGGACGCATGCCGGCCATGGCCGCTCCCACCGCCGCACCGACCACGGCCACTTCCGAGCAGGGTGTGTCGCGAATGCGCTCGCGGCCGAACTCTTTCGCCAGGCCGGTGGTCACTCCGAACGGCGAGGCCAGCGCGATGTCCTCGCCCATATGGAATACCAGCGGGTCGCGCCGCATCTCCTCGCGTATGGCTTCGTTGATGGCACCGCGGAAGCTCGGCCAGTCCTTCTCTTCGGGCTTCGCCGGGCCGCCGGAACGAAACAGTCGAGTGTCAAACATGGGGGTGTCTCCGGTAGGACGGTTCAGGCCCAGAGGTCTTCGTAGGCCTCATGCGGCGCGGGGAAGGGTTGTGCTCGCGCTTGCGCCACCGCGGTCGCGATCTCGGCGTCGATCTGCTCGGTCATACGCTGGAGTTCCCGAGCCGACAGCACGCCCTCGTTCTCCAGGCGCTGGCCGAACAGCCGGATTGGGCAGTGCTGCCAGGCGGCGTCCAGTTCATCCTTCGAGCGATAGCCCTGGGTGTCGTGGATCAGATGGCCGGTCAGGCGCTCGCACCGGGCCTCGATGAAGCTGGCGCCACCACCGCCGCGCCCACGCGCCACGGCTTCGGCCACGGCGGCCTGCACGGCGATCGGGTCAGTGCCGTCGACCACCAGCCCGGGCAGCCCATAACCTGCGGCGCGCGAAGCGATCGAAGCCGCCTTCACTGCATCGGTGTCGCGCTGGGTGATGCAGTAGCGGTTGTTCTCGCACAGCAGAATGAGCGGCAGCTTCCACATCGCGGCCAGGTTGGCCGCTTCGTGCACCGCTCCCTCGTTGCTGGCGCCGTCGCCGAAGAAGGCGAGACTCACCCGGTCTGTGCCGCGCATCTTCTGCGCCAGCGCCATGCCGCCAGCCACGGGCACCTGCGCCGCCACGATGCCGCCCATGCCGATGACGCCGCGGCTGACGTCCGTGACGTGATACGACTTACCCTTGTTGTAGCCGCTGCGCCTGCAGTACAGCTCCGCCATGATGCGCTGTGGGTCCAGCCCGCGCGCGACCGGGGCAGCCTGGCCGCGGTGGGTCGTGAACACGAAGTCGCCTTCAGCCAGTGCCGCGCAGGCGCCGGCCGCGATGGCCTCCTGGCCGGTGGACAGCGACGGCGGGATGCCACTGATCTCTTCCGTCAGATAGGCCTCACCCCAGGCCTTCTCAACGGCCCGGATCAGCAACATCGTACGCATGAGTTCGCGCCTTGCGGCAGCGTCCGGTATGGGGCTGGAGGAAGAGACTCACGGGTGGGGTCTCCTTGGCATAGAGTGCGATGACGTCACGGGCTCTTGAGCCCGGCCGGGGCGCGATTCGGACACCTGGCCTGTCGTGCCTTTGTCCAGGCCAGAGGCGCGCAGCAGTGCACTATTGCTACCTTCGCCGAACAGAGCCGGGCCGCGCGCGAGCAGGCCACCGTCCACGACGATGGTTTCGCCGGTGATGAAGCTCGCGTCGTAGCTGGCGAGGAATGCCACGACACCGGCCACGTCCGACGCGCCACCGGGCACGGGCCAGGGCTGGCGTTGCAGGATGGTCTGCTCGGCCTGCTCGGTGTTGCCGCGGTGGAAGAGCGCGGTCATCACCGGGCCGGGGGCGACCGCGTTGACGCGGATCCGATGCGGCGCCAGTTCCACCGCCACGCTGCGCGTGAGGTTGATGACTGCGGCCTTGGCGGCCGAGTAGGCGTGCGCGCCAGACCCGGCAGCGTAACCCGCCACGGAGGCCGTAGAGATGATGCAGCCCCCTCCGCCTTGCGCCTGCAGGGCGCGCGCGCCGTGCTTCATGCCGAGGAAGACGCTTCGCAACAGCACGGCGAGCGTGTAATCCCAGTCCTCAACCTGCGTCTGTGCGATGGGCCCGAAGACGCCGCCGACGCCCGCATTGTTGAACACGCAGTCCAGGCGCCCAAAGTGGGCCAGTGTCGCGTCGAACATCGCCTGTACCTGAGCCTCCTCGGCCACGTCGGTCCTGACGAAACGGATCTCGTCGCGATGCCCGGCCTCCGCGGCCGCGGCCAGCACGCGTCCAGCGTTGGCTTCGTTGATGTCCCCGATCATCACGCGTGCGCCTTCGCGCAGAAAACGCAGCGCCGTTTCGGCGCCGATGCCGTTGGCGCCGCCGGTGATCACCGCCACCTGGTTGGCCAGTTTCATGACTGGCCCTCTGCGGCAGGCACCCCCACCGAATGCGCGTAGTCCGCGGGGATATCTTCGCGCCGCTTGTAGATGTGCAGCGTGCAGCTGCCATCTTCGCGCGCGGGCTGCTCGAACACCCACTGCGCGCGGCCGAACCAGCGCAGCGTGGCGGTGCCGTTCCAGATCGCGCAATGGGTGCAGTACACCGGCATGCGCGCCTCGCCGAAAGTCAGGGGACCCGGCCCTTCGACAAACGGCAGCGACTGAGGCCCGTCATAGGCTCCGGCGAGGCGAAGCCTGCCGCCACTGCCGCACAGCGATTGATGGATCGTGAAGCGTCGCTCGTCTTCCCGCACTTCCACCTGCCCCATGTGCTGCTTTAGCAGGAAGGCGGTCATCGCCGCGAACTCCGCGGCTGGCATCTGCTCCCACTTCTCGAAGCCGGCGCGCTGACCCTCGGCGCCGGCCATGTGGAAGTCGAGCAACGCTTTCTTGCCGAAATGGTTGAAGACCCAGGCAAAGCTGTCGGCCATGAAGCGCACCATGGGGTCGTGCAACGCAAGGTAAGCTTCGTCCTTGGCGTCGAGCAGGCCGATCGCCGGTTCCGCCTGGTCCTGGGCCAGCGCCTCTAACACCTCGTCGGCGCGGCGGGCCTGGTCGAGCGTGAAACGCTCCTGAGCTGCCTTTAGCGCACGGATGCAGGCGTCGGCCAGCAGCGTCGGGGCGCTTCCTGCCGCGAGCGAGGGCGCGTTGTTCTCCGCCCCGTCTCCAAGGGCTTGCTGCAGGCGCGTCAGCAGGGCGGCCAGATCGGCCTCTGCTGCCGAGGCCGCGTGGACAGCGACGCCGTACTGCGCCTGGCCGCGCGCCGCCGTCTCGAGCAGCAATCGCAACAGAATCTGTAGCGTGAAGCCGAGGCCATGGATCATGAAGGCATATTCGCGCGCAAGGTCGCAAGTCTGGCCGTCGCCGTGCAGCGCCAACTGCCGCGCCGCGGTAACGTCGCCACCGACGAGCGCAGCGCGCATCTGGCCGCTCAGGCGTGCCCCCCAGGCTTGGACGCCCTGCTTTACGCCACTGCTGGCATGGGGCTCCCGCGCCGGCAGGCCGGGCTCAAGAATTTCGGTTTTCGCCATCGCTTGCCTGTCGAGGTTGGTGTTCTGAACAGCAGCAATACGTTTACGCCTATATTTTGAAACAGAAAACGGTCAAGCTAATCGTCTCGCCTGACGGCTTCATTTGCCCGTAAATCGCGGCTGGCGCTTCTCCGAAAACGCTTTCATGCCTTCGAGGAAATCCGAACTGCGGATATACGCCTCGAAGGTGGTTATTTCGCTGCGCAGCGCGCTGTCCAAGGGCTGTTCCAGACCGTCGGCAGCAAGCTCCTTGACCCAGGCCAGCCCGAGCGGACTAAGTTTGGCCATTTGCTGCGCCAGCGCCGACACCGTGGCCTGCAGGTCCGAGGCAGGCACCACTTCATTGACCAGCCCCCACTGCATCAGCTGAGCCGCCGGCACGAGTTCGCCGGTCAGGAGAAGGCGTCTGGCGATGTTGGGGGGCAGCTTGCGCGGAAGCCGCACTGAACTGCCGGAACCCGGCAGAACACCATATTTGAGATGCCCATCGCCAATGAGGGCGGTGTCCGCCGCGATCACGATGTCACAGCAGAGGATCAACTCGAGGCCGCCCGCGACGGCAACGCCATTCACGGCGGCAATCACCGGCTTCGGCATGCGCTCGATCCGCAGGAAAATATCCATGGACCGGCGCAGTTGCTGGGCGAACTCGCGGTATTCTCCGCTCTCCAGGCGCTTGAGGAACCCCTTGAGATCGCCCCCGGCGCTAAAGGCCCGGCCTTCCCCGGTGATGATGACCACCCGCACGCTTCCGTCACGTTCGATGGTATCAAGCGCCGTGACGAGACCGGAAATCACTTCAGGCGACAGCGCATTGAGCTGGTCGGGACGGTTCAGCTTGACCCAGGCGACAGCGTTTTCAATGTGAACGACGACAGGGTCCATGCTCATCGGCTTTCTTTTCCGGCGGCTGAGCCCTTCAAGAGCTCTTCCAGCTCATGCCGCTTGATCTTGCCGGTGGTGCTGCGGGGCAAATCGGCATCGGCGACAAACCGCACGGCTTTCGGCAATTTGTAGTTAGCGATTTTGCCGCGACAGAGCGCGATCACATCCGCAGCCAGCAACGAAGCATCCTTGGCGACGACAAATGCAACCGGCACCTCGCCCCAGCGTTCATCCGGTTTTCGTACCACCACCGCTTCGGTAATTCGCGACGAGGCCAGAAGTATTTGCTCGATCTCGGCCGGGTAAATGTTCTCGCCACCGGACTTGATCAGATATTTCCGCCGGTCGACGAAATCGAGTGTGCCGTCCGGATTGCGCCGGAAGACATCGCCCATATGAAACCAGCCGTTCTGGAAATCATTCTCCGCCGGCACCTTCCAGTAACCGCTGAATAACGTCGGCCCGCGAAACGCCAGTTCGCCGGCCTCTCCGTCGGCCACATCATTGTCGTCGGCATCGACAAGGCGAATGTCGCACATGGAGTTCTGCTCCTTGGGCAAACGCTCCTGAACGACCCCGATCGGAATCAGGTTCTTGCTGGCCGGCGGGCTTCCGGTTTCGGTGGATCCGAAGCTGTTGATATACGGCGCCTGAAGCAATTCCGTGATTTCCGCGATCTGGGCTCGCGGAACAAGGTCCGCCATGCAGCCGACGGAGCCGAGGCTTCTTGGCCGCGTATTGGTCTTCCTGAACTCCGCGATCGCCTGCTCGACGGTACCCGGCATCAATTGCAGCCACCCGATATCCTCGTTGGCGCACGCGTTGACAATCCTCGCCGGATCGAAACCATCGATGACGACGACCTTGCCGCCCCGCATCAGGGTTGCGAGCACGTTGTCGGTAGACACCATGTGAAACATCGGCGCCCAGGCGATGAAGGTGCTTCCGGGGATGAAAGTGCCGTCGATCTCGCCAATGAACCCGCGGGCGATCATCGCCCGCTGGCTGATGACGGCACCCTTCGGCAAACCGGTTGTGCCACTGGTGTAGAGGATAACCAACCCATCCTCGGCATGCGCGACGTCTGGCGGTTCGTTGTCGTGCGCCCCTTGCAAAAGGCGTTCATACTCTTCGCCGAGAGGGATGGTTCGGCCGACATCGCAGTTGAGCCCCGAAAGCAGCGAAGCGAAATGTTCGGACACGAACGTTGCTTTCGGTTCAACCAGCGACAGGCAATGAACGAGTTCGGACGATGCCAAGCGCCAGTTCTGACACGCTACGATAGTGCCGAGTTTGGCTGCCGCGAGTTGAAGCTCGACGTATTCGGTCCTGTTTTCCGACAGGATCGCAACCCTGTCGCCGCTGCGAACACCTTGTACCGCGAGGCAATTCGCCAGGCGGTTAACCCGCGCATCCAGTTCCGCGTAGGTGATGCGCCGTCCCTCTTGCTCAAGAGCAACGCGATCGGGGCCACGGCGAACCTGCCGGCGAAACATTTGGCCGACGGTCAGGCCAGACGCCGCCTCGATCAGCGCACCTCCGAACAGGAGTTTACGAGGGGGCATGCTCGCGGCCTATTTCTTCACCAGCGGACAAGCCGATTTTTCGAGCGGCTGAAAAGCTGCGTCACCCGGTACCGTCTCGATGATATTGTAGAGATCCCACGGCCCTTTGGACTCCTTCGGTGTCTTGACCTGGACCAGGTACATGTCGTGGACCATCTGCCCGTCGTCACGGATGTGTCCGTTCCTGGCGAAGAAATCATTGACCGGCGTCTTTTTCATTTGCGCCAAGACGGCCTTGGCTTCGTCGGTCTTTGCAGCTTCGACGGCTTTCAAATAGTGCTGGACCGCCGAATACATGCCCGCCTGCATCATCGTCGGCATGCGTCCGATCTTGGCTTCAAACCGTTTGGCGAAGGCCCGTGACTCGTCGTCCTTGTCCCAGTAAAAAGCATCCGTCAGCAGCATCCCCTGGGCCAATTCAAGTCCAACGCCGGGAATGTCGGTGATGTTGAACAACAGGGCGATGAGCTTTTGGCCTCCCTTCATCACCCCGAACTCGGCGGCTTGCTTAATGACGTTTTGGGTATCCTGACCGGAGTCGGCCAGCGCAATGACCTTTGCCTTGGACGCTTGCGCCGTCAAAATTTGCGAGGAGAAATCCGAGAAGTTGAACGGATGCTTGGCGCTGCCGAGAACCTTGCCTCCTGTCTCCGTCACGATTGCGCTGGCGTCTCGCTCCAGGGTGTGGCCGAAAGTATAGTCGGCCGTTATGAAGAACCAGCTGTCGTCGCCGCGTTTTGCCAGGGCTTTTCCGGCCACGTTGGAAAGCGCGTAAGTATTGTAGACCCACTGGATTCCGTTTGGCGAACACGAGGCGCCGGTCAGCTCTGAAGAGCCGGATGCGCCCATGATGAAAACCCGATTCTTTTCCTTCGTGATCTGCTGCACGGCAAGTGCGATTGAGGAAACCGGAACGTCGAGGATGACATCGACGCCCTCAGTGTCGTACCATCGGCGCGCGAGTCCCAGGCCGGTGTCGACCTTGTTCTGATGATCGCCGGTGATGACTTCAATGGGGTAGCCGAGAACCTTGCCGCCGAAGTCGTCGACAGCCAGCTGCGCCGCGACTGCCGAGCCTTTTCCACTCCCATCGGCACTCGGACCATTCATGTCCGTGAGCACTCCAAATCTGACAACGTTGTCGGAAACCTGGGCGCGCACCGGCGACGCCGCCATGCAAGCGGCGGCCACGAAGTAGAGGATGGCAATTTTGTTCAAGGCGTTTCTCCCGGGATTCTTGTTAATTTGTTGTCTTGCCTGGCAGGAATTTGGAAAGCGACTTCGTCGGCGGTGCGAACTCTCTCGCGCTATGTTCACGCATCCGCCGCATCGCAGAAGTGTAGACCCGGAATCGGTTTGGGCTTGCGTCAAGTGGCTGCGCTTACCACGCACGACAAGGTAGCCTGAGTGGCGAGGCACCGAAACATCTCGAGCTACACACCTTTTGCCGCTCATTCACAATGGAACACGCACCCCATCATAGATGGCTTCTTTTGCGTCAACACGAACGAGTCCTCGAATTGCGTTGGTTGAAGCTGCTCGTATGCGGCTTGCAGCACCCTCAGCAGGCCCAAGCTTTCCAGATATGAGCGACATTTTCTCGCACCAAAGCTGCGCTGCAGAGCCGGGAACTCGTTCGTGCAACACGCCGCCCGCACGAGAACTGCCGGAGTTCGTGACCTCGGCGTGACCCAAAGTCGCAATGAACAGATCAGAGGAGCCAACGAACCGATAGGTGCCCGCGATCTCAGGGCTATTTGGTGGGCGCAGCGGGGCTCGAACCTGGTACCCGCTGATTAAAAGTCATTGTTTCTGTACGCGCACGCTCCGCAACTTCCAGTGTGAACATGCGCCGCGCGCCGGCACAGCCAAATTGCGCTCGGAGATGAAGTCGGGTGACATCCCTCGTAATCAGTGGCAAGCGATGAAGTTCTATTGAATTCAATGCTCTAGTGATAAATCTGGTAGCGGGAGAGCACTACCGCTTTTCCCCACACGACGCAAATCTACGATATTTCCTCCGATCGTCCGCCTAAAGTCTCGGAAAATCGTCGAAGGTAGGATCAAATCAGGGACCTGCAACCATCTCAAATTGCTATTCCAAGCAGTTGCTCAGCCGGAATGAGGCTAGCACTACTTTGGCAGAATTTGGCGATTGATTGGCGAAACTGGATTCCCGAATCAGATTTTCAATGATTCATGGATGGTCGGCTTTTGGAGGGCCGACCATGGTGGGCACGAAGTCGAAGTGGGAAGACGAGCTTGGACGCTGGCTCAAGCCATTCCTGGATCGTTTAGGTCACAAGGCGCGGCGGCGGATGTGTCCGCCAGCGCAAGCCCCTCTACGCTGGCTTAGTCTTGCCGGCTGCGCAATTGCGTTTTTAAGACCTTGCCATAGTTGTTCTTGGGAAGCGCCTCGATGAAGATATATTCTTTGGGCCGCTTGAAGCGCGCGATATGGTCGAGGCAAACCTGATCGAGCTCGGATTTGTCGATCCTGGCGCCGTCGCGCGAGACCACGTAGGCGACCACCTCTTCTCCCCAATCCGCATGCTTGCGGCCGATGATAGACACCTCCAGCACCTTCGGGTGCAGCAGAAGAACCTCCTCGACCTCCCGAGGATAGATGTTGCTGCCGCCGGAAATGATCAGGTCCTTGGAGCGGTCCTTAAGCGTTAGAAAGCCGTCATCGGACATCGTGCCGAGATCGCCGGTGAAAAGCCAGCCATCCCGAAGCGCTTGCGCCGTTGCAGCCGGATTGTTCCAGTAGCCGCTCATGCAGACGTCGCTGCGCGCGATGACCTCGCCGATCTCGCCCGTCGGCAGGTCATGGCCGTTCTGATCGACGATGCGGACCTCGACGCCGGTCCGGGGGATTCCGACCGATGCCAGCCGCTCCTCATATCGCGGATGCCGCTTTTCCACGTGCATGCGCTTGGGAAGGTAGGTGATCGTGTTCGGCATCTCGCCCTGCCCGTACGCCTGCAGCAGCCGCGGGCCAAGCGTATCCAGCGCGCGTTTCAGATCTTCTACATACATCGGTGCGCCGCCATAGAAGATAGTCTTGATGGCGTCGAGCCGCGCAGATCCGATCTGGGGATGGTACACAAACCGCGTCAGCATCGTCGGTGCCGCGAAGAACGTCAGGTTGTCGTAGATCGCAGTCAGTTCGAAAATCTCGGCGGGATCGAACCCGTGGCTGGCCGGGATGATCTGGTGCGACGCCTTGGCGATGTGGGGAAGGGCATAAAGCCCGCCGCCATGCGACAGCGGCGCGCCGTGCAGCATGCAATCAGCCTCGGTGAGATAATCGATATCGGCATAATATCGCATCACCATCGCGGAAAGCGCACGGTGGGTTAGAGCGGCGCCCTTCGGCTTGCCGGTGGTGCCGCTGGTATAGAAGAGCCAAGCAGGGTCTTCGCGTTCGACCGCCTGCAGATCGAGCGGGTCGAGCGCGAACAAGTCGCCGTACTCCGCGTCCTCGACGCAGATCACCCTGTCCAGCGTCGGGATTTCATCCACGAGCGGCGCAAGGCCCTCGGCAATGTCGGAGGTTACCAGACAGATCCGGGCGCCGGAGTTTTCCAGGATGTAGGCAAACTCCCGCGGATGAAGCTTGGCATTGATCGGGACGGTACATAACCCGGCATGCCACGCGGCATACATGCCTTCGAAGTATTGAGGACAATTCTTCATGGCCAGGGCGATCCTGTCGCCAGGCTTGATACCGGGCAGCGCCCGATAACCGGCGGCAAGACGGGTAACGCGATCGAAGAAGCGAGCGTAGTTGGCGTACAGATCGGCGCCGACGGAGATTGCCGGATAATCCGGAAAGGACCGGGCCGAGGCCGCAAGAAAACGAGCGATGTTCATGACGTGTCCTATCCGCGGCCGAGAATGGTGATGCAGGCGGCGGCCTCTTCATAGCCGTGAAAGCCGCCGCCGTTTTCCGCGATCGCAAAGCGCGCGCCGGCCACCTGCCGCTGTTCGGCTTCGCCGCGCAGCTGAAGCATAAGCTCATAGATCTGACCCAGACCAGTCGCGCCGATCGGGTGCCCCTTGGACTCGAGGCCCCCGGAAGGATTGACGGGAATGCGTCCACCCAGCTTGGTGTCGCCGCGCTCGGCCAGCTTGCCGCCGTCACCGAAAGCGCAGAATCCGAGATTTTCGACCTGCACGATCTCGGCGAACGCCGAGGCGTCGTGCACTTCCGCCACCGACATATCTTCAGGCCCGACGCCGGCCTGATTGTAGGCTTTCAGCGCGGTCCGGTGGCAGATGTGCTTTTCGACCTCTTCGGGCTTTCGGTCGCTGCCGGAGCCGAGCACGCTGGCACAGACCTTGACCGCCCGGCTGCGGTCGAAGCGATCCAGCGCCTCCTCCCGAACGAGAATCGCCGCGGCGGCGCCGTCGCTGATCGGAGCGCACATCGGCAGCGTCAGCGGCCAGGCGATCATCCGGGCGCCAAGGACTTCGTCGACGGACATGTCGTTGCGGTACTGCGACAGCGGATTGAAGGTCGAATGATGGTGGTTCTTCGCAGCGACCGCGGCCAGTTGCCGTTCGGTCGTACCGAAGGTCTTCATGTGAAATTTCGCCAGCGCCGCGTAGACGTCCATGAAGACGCTGCGCATGTTGGCGTCCGCTTCGCGTCCCGGCGGCGGATTCAGGCCTTCGCCGAGTAGCAGCAGCCGGCGGGTCATTTCGTCGACGCCGTGGACATCCCACGCCCCGTCGAAGATCGCCATGCTCTTGGTCTTGTCGCGGCTGGTCATCTTTTCGGCGCCGACGGCAAGCGCGACATCGCCAAGGCCGGCCTTCAGATGCGCATAGGCGAGATGAAACGCTGTACTCGCGCTGGCGCAGGCGTTTTCGACATTCGAGATCGGAATTTCGGAGAATCCCATGTCGCGCAGCGCGATCTCGCCGCCGACCATGTATTGCCCTTCCATCGGCGATTGGGACGTATTGGCGAAGAAGGCGGCGCTGATATCGCCCCTGGCTGCCCCGGCATCGGTGAGCGCACCGTTCACCGCTTCCCGCGTGAGGTCCTTGACCGTTCGATCGAGGAATTTTCCGAACGGCGTCATGCCGACGCCAACCACATAGATGTCGTTCATTCCGCTCTCCTTTAAATCATCCGAGATAACGTTCGATGAGCTGTGGGTCGTCGAGCAATGACGCGCTGCTTCCCGATAACACGACCGCACCGTTTTGCAGCACATATCCGACGTCGGCCAGCCTGAGGGCGGCGATCGCGGCCTGTTCGACCAGGAGGACTGTCGTTCCCGATGCAGCCAGCCCGCGTAGCGCCTTGAATATTCCCGACACGATTTGCGGCGCGAGACCGAGCGAGGGCTCGTCCAGCATGATGAGCTTCGGCTTCATCATCAGTGCTCGTGACACCGCAAGCATTTGCTGCTCGCCGCCGGACAACGAAGTTCCCAGAACCATGCGCCGGGACTTTAGCACCGGAAAGCGCTCATATTCGCCTTCGAGCATTTGATCGATCTGCGCCTGCTTAAGGTCTGAAATCCGGTTGGCGCCGATGCGAAGATTTTCCTCGACCGTGAGACCGGGGATTATCATCCGCCCCTGCGGGACGTGAACCAAGCCTTGTTGTGCGATCTTGTGCGGTTCGACGCCGTCGATCGACCGGTTGTCGAACATGATCGAGCCGCGGCGCAGCGGCAGAAGGCGGGACAGCGTGCGCAGCAAGGTCGTCTTGCCCGCGCCGTTGGCGCCGACGACGGCCGTGATCTGGCCTTTCGAAACGCTGACATCCACGCCATGCAGGATTTCGTTGGAGCCGATACCGACGACGAGGCCGCGCGCTTCGATCATCACGTCACCTCCGTTCCGAGATAGGCGGTAATGACCGCCTGGTTTCGCTGAACGCTGGCGGGCGGACCTTCGGCGATTTTCTGTCCGTAATCGAGCACGGTAACCGTCTCGCTCAGGCCCATGACGAAGGTCATGTTGTGCTCGACCAGGAGCACGGTGACGCCGAGATCGCGCAGCGTGCGAATAGCCGCCGTCACCTCGCGCACCTCTTCCTCATTCAGGCCGGCAATTGGTTCATCGAGCAGCATCAGCGTGGGCCGCTGCGCCAGCGCGCGGGCCAGCTCACAGAGCTTGCGATGGCCATAGGCAAGATCGCCGGGCAGTGCGTTGGCCAGCCGGGCGATACCGAAGAACTCCAGGAACTGCATTGCCTCGGCGCGAGCCTTCGCCACCTCACGGTCGGTGAACAGCCATCTTGCGAATCCGGACAGGAACCTGTGGGACCGCGGAATCCCGAGCATGACATTTTCGAGGATCGTGAGCGTGCCGATCAGCTGCAGGTTCTGGAAGGTACGCGCAATCCCGAGGTTGGCGCGCTGGTCGGCCGACTGGCCGGCGATGTCCTTGCCAAGATAGCTGATCGATCCGGAATCCCCACGATAGAGGCCGCTGATGACGTTGATCAGCGTGCTTTTGCCGGCGCCGTTCGGGCCGATCAGGGCGTGAATGGTGCCGCTGCGGACGCAGAACGAGACGTCCTTGACGGCGACGACACCGGCATAGGATTTAGTCACCTGATCGAGCTCGAGAACCGGGGTGCCCTTGGCCGCGACGCGCATGGCAACGTGTTTCGGCAATATGTGGCGGCCGGAGACCGAAGCATCCGCATCCGCCGGCCCGGCTCGTCGCACCAGTTTCCAGACACGATCGACGGCGCCGACCGCGCCGGCGGGAAAGAATAGCATGACGGCCAGAAGAATGCCGCCGAAGATGAAATAGGAGACTTCATAGAGGCCTGCCGTCAACTGGTTCAGCAGGATTACGATCGCGGTGCCGAACAACGCGCCGTAGCTGCGGCCGAGCCCGCCGATCACGACCGCGATCAGCAAACTGATGCTACGATCAAGATTGAAGGCGTCGCTGCTGACATAGCCGGATTGGTGAACGAACAGCACGCCCGCCACGCCCGCCAGCAGCGCGCTGATCACCACAACGCCGGCGCGCCACAGCCGGACATTCATGCCCGTGGTCAGGGCGAAGCTTTCGCTCTCCTTCATGGCCTGAAGGTCGCGGCCGACCTCCGAGGAGGCCACATAATCCATCAGCATCTGGACGACGAGCAGGGTGCCCGCGGCAACCCAGAAAAAGTAGATGGCGCCATTGGCGAAATTTCCGAAGTTCAGCTGCGGTACGCCGATCAGGCCCATCGAGCCTCCAGTCAGCCCGACCCACCGCTGGCACAGGATTTCAATAATGAAGCCGAAGGCGAGCGTCGCCATCGCCAGATAATGCGTGCGTGCCCGCAGTGCTACCAGTCCAATGACGACGCCGGCAGCACTCGCAACCATTATGCCGAGCGGGATCGAGAGCCAGAGCGACCATTGATAGGTCGTCGCCACGATGCCCGATCCATAGGCTCCCAGCGCGAAGAACCCGGATTGCCCGAGCGAAATCTGCCCGGAATAGCCGAGCAGCAGGTTCAGACCGATTGCGGCGATCGCCCAGATCGCAATGTCCTGCGCAAGGCGCAGATAGAATTCGTTCGGCGCGACATACGGAAACACCGCGATGACCAGGGCCGCGACGAGATAGAGCGCAAATCTTGGCAAATTGCTCATCGCACGTCGGTCCGTGCTTCGCCGAACATGCCCGAAGGCCGCGCGATCAGGAAGGCCAGAACGAAAATGTAGGGATAGAGATCGCCGAATTGCGAATCGACATAATTGCTGACGCCTTCCATGACACCGAAGCCGAGCCCGCCGATCAGAATGCCGATCGGATTGACAAAGCCGCCGATGCTGACGACGGCAAAACCCTTCAGGATGAAGAGAATTCCCATATGGGCCTGCACCGTGGTGATCGGCCCGGCAAGAACCCCGCTGGTTGCCGACAATAGCGCCATCATGACGTAGGAGATGATGACGGTGCGGCGGACGTTGATGCCAAGCAGGGCGGCAGTCGACTTGTCGAATGCGACCGCGGCAATCTCCTTGCCTGCGCGGGTGCGAAACAGAAACCAGTACAGCGCGCCGAGCACAAGCAGCGCAACGCCAGCGACCACCAGTTCCTCGAGATAGAAACCGGCGCCGAATAGATTGACCACCTTCCTGTCCCCGGACGAAAACAGGGGCGGCGAATAGAAGCTTGATTTGCCCCACACCACGGTTGCCGTGTTCTGCAGCAGCATGCCAAATCCAAGCGTGGTCAGGATCCAGGCGAAACTGCCGGCGCTACCGGCAAGCGCCGACGACAGCGGCCGGATTGCAACCCGTTCCAGCATGATGCCGAGGATGGCGACAATCACGAACACCGCCGGTATCGCCGCGATGACCGGCACTCCGGCCATCAGCAGCGACATAGACAGAAACGCGGCAATCATCAGAAAATCGCCCTGGCCGAAATTAAGGGCCTTGGTGGTGAGATAGGTGATGAAGAGTCCCATCCCCATCAGCGCATAGATGCTGCCCGCGGCAATGCCGGTGACCAACACCTGGGCGAGATCGGACGCGTTCATGACCGCCTCTGCGTCAAGGATAGATTACTGCTTGAGGCGCACCACGCGGCCGTCGCGCCAGACACCCAAAAATACGTTCTCGGGATCGAGGCACTCGTGGTCCTTGGGTCCGAACGGCTTCGCCGGCGTGCCGGACACAGCGACGAAATCGCTGATGCCTTCCAGCGCATCGCGAATCTTGGTCGGATCCGAGCCTGCGGCGTCGACCGCCTTCAGCAACAGCTTCATTCCGTCGTAGCCGAGCGCCGCGACCACCGGCCAGCGATATTTGTCGCCGAATTCCTTCTGCATTTTCGCATCGAAGGCCGCGGCCTTGGGATCGCCGAGATCGAGCGCCTGTCCCATCACGGTGCCTTCAAGGCCTTCCTTGCCGACGATCTCGAGGATCTTCAGCGACGACAGGCCCCAGTTTCCGGCGACGACCGGCTTGTAGTCCGCCTTCGGCAACGAACGATAGAGCAGTTCGAGGCTGTCATGGAACAGCAGCACCAGCTCGGCGCCGGCGTTTTTCAGCTTGAGAACTTGCGACGTCAGTTCGGTCGCGGTCGGTGCGCCGCTCTCGATCGCCACCAGCGAAACGTTGCGCTCCTTCATGCCCTTCTGGATCTCGGAGGCGGCGAACATGCCGTAACCTGTGGTGCCGTGCAGCAACCCGATCTTCTTGAAATTCTTGACGCCCCAATCGAGCATGGCGTCGATCTGGTATTTCTCGACCATCGAGCAGCGGAAGATATAGCTCGGTTGCTGATCGATGAATTTCGCGGTGATGTCGGTTGCGATCGCCGGGCCGGCCATCAGCGGAATCTTGGCCTGCTGAAGCATCGGCGCGAAGGCCGCCACGTTGCCGCTGTTCACGGTACCGATCACCGCAGATACCTTGTCGTTGCTGATCAGCCGCTGCACCAGCGACACCGCTCGCTGCGGATTGGCCTCGTCATTGTAGATGATGAATTCGATTTTCGTCTTCGGCGACGACGCCTGGTATTCCTTGAGCGCGAGCTGGTTGCCCTGCAGGTAGGATTCGCCGAAGTCGACAATCGCCGGCGGTCCGCTCAGGCCCTGAACGGCGCCGATTTTGACCGTCTCCTGGCCGAGGACCGCAGTGGCGGAACAGAAAAACGTGATCGCGGCTATGCCGCTTCGCATCAGTCTCGACATGTTCTCTCCCTTTGATGTTATCTATTCGTCTTTGTTGCAGGCTAGTTTCCGGAAAATCGCGGTGGACGCTTTTCTCGGAACGATGCGGTTCCTTCCGCTAGATCCTTGGTATGGCCGAGGTCGTGAAACGACCGCGATTCCAGACGCAGCGCTTCATCCATCGGCAATCCAATCGCGCGCTTCATCACGTCCTTGGCGAACTGCTGCGCCAGCGGCGCGCGCGACGCAAGCATGGCTGCGTAGCGCAGGACCTTGTCCACGAGGTTGCCGTCAGGATGGATCGCGTTGACGAGGCCAATGCGCAGCGCATGCTGTGCTGTGATCCGCTCGCCGCCGAGGACGATTTCCATGGCGTTGCCGAGACCTACGATCTGCGGCAGACGAACCAGCCCGCCGTCGCAGGCATGGAACCCCCATCGGACGTCCTGTAGAGCGAATTCGGCGTTCGGCGAGCAGAAGCGAAGGTCGCAGGCGAGAGCCAGCTCCAGTCCACCCGAGATCGCAAAGCCGTTGATGGCCGCAATCGTCGGCTTAGCGACATCGAGCTCCCGGGTGATGCCGCCAAATCCCGGGCCGTCGGTGAACTGGACGCGGAATTCATGTCCGGGCCGCTGCGCGAAGTTCATCGTGTAGGTCTTGAGGTCCGCGCCGGCGCAGAAGGCCTTTTCGCCCGCTCCCGTGATCACGGCAACCCGCACATTTTGATCGGCGGCAAAAGCGCGCCAGACATCGACGAGTTCTGCGTTCGCGACGAAATCGAGGGAGTTCATCTGATCCGGCCGGTTGATCGTGATCAGGCGAACAGGACCGTGGTCCTCCCAAAGAATATTGGCCATACGCCACCCACTCCCAACTACCCACATCATCCACCGGAACGTGTTTCTTGACGGCACTCAACTTTCTGGTAAGTACCTTTACTGATGAGTAACGCGTTCCGTACGCGATCTCAAGGTGGCAACTTGGCAAACAGAAAGGCAACTCCGCAGCGCAGCAAAAAAGGCTCTGCCGGTGGCGGAAGATAGCGAGCTGTTCGATCGGAACGCCGCCGGCAGCGATCATCCGTGCCGGAGCGACGGCGTTCAGCCGCGAGGGCTTTCACAACACCTCCCGCGATGATCTTGCGGCCGCGCTCAATACCAGCAAGCCGAAGCTACCAGTTTTTCAAGAACAAGAAGAAACTTCTGTATGCCTGCCATCGGCATGCGATGGATCACGGCGAGGCGGCGCTCGCTTTGGCGCACCGCGACGGCAAGAACGGGAGCGAGAAGCTTGCGGTATTCTGCCGCCGATATATGCATGGCGTCATCGACGACTTCGGCTCCTGTGGATGCGCTGGCATTCGCCCGTTGTGTTCGATGCGGCCGGGCTTCGCGTAGAAGTCCTTCACCTCGTTGTCTGCACGTACGGGGTGGAGAATTTGAGTCCCACCTCGCAAAAACACTTTTGCAACAATATCCACCAGAAGCGGTCATTCGGGCTTGGCTGAGTCCCGTCATCGGGGTCGCGGTGTAACCGAAGAGTCACCGCCGTAGACACACGTGCCGTCAAATCTCGCTATCAAAGCTGGGGACGGAGGGAATTTTCGGATCGCCCGTCTGCGAAGCCGCGGAAAGCTGTGGCTCAGGCAATTCGGCCAGATCCTTCACGCGCTTGTTCTTGGGATCATAGGGAGCTCCAAGTGCCGCCCGCGCTTCCACGCGCGTTCCCGCAACTTCAATTTCATAGCGGCCGGAATTGACGAAAGCCGCATCGACGACGTCACCGCCATTTTCGACGTAGCCCATGCCGAGCGACGTTCCGATCGTATGACCAAACATGCCTGACGTGATGCGGCCGACGAGGATGCCATCCCGCCAGATCGGCTCATTGTGGTAGAGCAGTTTTTCGGGGTCGTTCAGCGCGAATTGCACCAGCCGGCGCTTTACTCCATTTTCCTTTTGGCGCGAAAGCGCGTCGCGGCCGAGAAACCCGCCGCTCTTGGTCCACGACACGGCGAAACCGAGACCGGCTTCGAGCGGAGTGTCTTCATCGGTGATGTCGTGCCCCCAGTGGCGGTAGCCCTTTTCCAACCTCAGCGAATTCATGGCGTGATAGCCGGCAAGCCGCATGCCGGCTGCGGCTCCCTCTTCCCTGACGGCGTCGAACACGCCCTGAACGAATTCGGTCGGAACATAGAGTTCCCAGCCGAGTTCGCCGACGTAGGTGATGCGACTTGCCCGAACGCGGGCATAGCAGAGATCGATTTCCTGCGATGTCGCGAAGGGAAACGCGTCATTCGACAGATCGGCGTCGGTCAGACGGGAAAGCACGTCCCTCGACCTCGGGCCCATCAATCCGAGGACAGCCCAGGCGGAGGTGACGTCGACTGCTACGGCCCGCGCGCCGTCCGGAATATTGCGCTTGAGCCACGCAAGGTCGCGCGTCTGCGTGGCGGCCGCCGTCACAATCAGAAAACGGGTTTCGCTTTCCCGCGTGATCGTGACGTCAGCCTCTATGCCGCCACGCTGATTGAGCCACTGCGTGTAGACGATCCGGCCAACCGGCACCGAGACATCGTTGGCGCAGATTTGATTAAGCACGGCTTCCGCGTCCGCACCTTCCACTATGTATTTGCCGAACGATGACTGGTCGAACAGCCCCACCGATTCGCGCACGGCTTTGTGTTCATCGGCCGAATAGCCGAACCAGTTCTGGCGCCCATAACTGTACTGGTAACGGGCCTGCACTCCCTTCGGGGCGAACCAGTTCGCCCTTTCCCACCCGGCGAGCTCGCCAAAGCAGGCTCCGCTGGCGAGCAGACGGTCGTGCAACGCCGACCGCCGGACCCCGCGGGCGGTCTCGGGCTGGCGAAACGGCCAGTGCATGGCGTAGAGCAGCCCCAGCGCTTCAACCGTCCGATCCTTCAGATAGCGGCGATTGCGCTGAAACGGCATCATGCGCCGTATATCGACATCCCATAGATCCATCGGCGGATGACCATCGACGACCCAATCGGCGAGAACCTTGCCGGCTCCGCCCGCAGATTGAATCCCGATTGAGTTGAATCCGGCAGCAACGAACAAATTGCGCACCTCCGGAGTTTCGCCGAGCAGATAGCGATCGTCGGGCGTGAAGCTTTCGGGCCCGTTGAAGAAAAGCTGAATACCGGCTTTGCCAAGCGCCGGCACACGCCGGATCGCCGCTTCCAGCAAGGGCTCGATATGCTCGAAGTCGTTGGGAAGAGTGTCAAACGAGAAGCTCTCCGGGATTCCGTTCATGCCCCACGGCTTCGCCACCGGCTCGAACCAGCCGACGAGCAACTTTCCCGCGTCTTCCTTGAAATAGGAACATGCATCGGCGTCCCGAAGCACCGGCAGGTGTCTTGGCAACCCGGCGATGACTTCGGTGACGATGTAGAAGTGCTCGGCTGCATGGAGCGGGACCGCCGTGCCCGCCGACGCACCAAGGCGATGAGCCCACATTCCGGCGCAGTTGATGACGTACTCTGCCGCTATATCGCCCTCTGCGGTCCGCACGCCCCTCGCGCCGCCGCCCTCGACGATGATATCCGTCACGTTCACGTTCTCGAAGATCCGCGCACCGCGGCTCCTGGCGGCTTTCGCCAGGGCTTGCGTGGTATCGACCGGATTGGTCTGGCCGTCCTTTGGCAAATGCACCGCGCCGACGAGATCGTCCGTCGTCATGAACGGCCAAAGCGCCTTGGCTTGTTCAGGCGAAAGCACGTCGACCTCAAGTCCAAAGCAACGAGCCATCGACGCGCCGCGCTTCAACTCCTCGAATCGCTCGCCATTCGCCGCAAGCGCGAGAGAGCCGATCTGCTGGAAGCCGGTCGCCTGCCCCGAATTCACGCTCAAGCGAGCTATAGAGTTCGGCTGTGTATTGAGCGAGGCGGGTGAGATTGTGGGTGGCCCGGAGTTGCCCAACCAGGCCTGCCGCATGCCACGTCGTACCGGAGGTCAATTGCTTTCGTTCCAGCAGAACAATATCAGTCCAGCCTCTGAGGGTCAGATGATAGGCGACGCTGCACCCCACGACTCCTCCACCCACGATGACAACCTGGGAACTGGTTGGGATATTTTGCACCTGGCGACTCCAATTTCACCGATCTTGTGAAACATCATAGAACTCACACGCTGACCTTCGATCCGGAGTTGGCTTCGCGAACTTCCACGCGGCCGCGAAGTCAGGCGTGTTCAAGCGTGAGATGGCGGGCGCGCACGTCCTCGGCGGACATGAGCGCGGATACGTCTCCCGTCCAGACAATGCGGCCGCCGTCAAGGATCGCGAACCTGTCGGCGACGGCGGTGCAGACTGCCAGACTCTGCTCCACGAGCAGCATGGAGAGGCCCGTGGCCTTCAACTCTCGTATAATCTCAAGCAGGCGATCCACGATGACGGGAGCCAACCCCTCCGTCGGCTCGTCGAGAAGCAGAAGTTTCGGGCCGGTCACGAGGGCCCTCCCTATCGCGAGCATTTGCTGCTCGCCACCGGATAGCTTGCCTCCAGGGGTTCGCCGCCGCTCGTTGAGCGAGGGGAACATCGACCATATCCGCGCGACCGACCAAGGCGAACCGCGGCGTGCGGCCAGGGAAAGGTTTTCCTCGACGGTAAGCGTTCCGAAGATGCCGCGATGTTCGGGGACAAGCGATAAGCCTTGCCGCGCGATAACATGAGCAGGTTGACCAAGAATCGGCAGACCGGCCAATCGGACTTCGCCCTCCGTCCGGCCAAGGGTCCCGGAAATCGCCCGCATCGTTGTCGTTTTGCCGACGCCGTTTCGGCCGAGAAGAGCCAGGATTTCACCGCATCCGACCGTGAGATCGATGCCCTGCAGGATGTGGCTTTTGCCGTACCAACCGTTGAGGCCAGCAATCGAAAGAATGGGGGCACCGGTCATGCAGTACTCCCGAGATAGGCGGTTCGAACGGCAGGGTCGGTTCGGATCTTCGCCGGCACATCTTCGGCGATTTTGCGGCCCGCGGCCATGACCGTAATTCGATCGGAGATATCGAGCACGACACTCATATTGTGCTCAATCAAAAGCACAGCCATGCGGCTCCTGAGAGAGCTAATAAGTCCTTTCGTCCGGTGGACATCGTCGATTCCCATGCCCGCGAGAGGCTCGTCAAGGAAGATGAGTTTGGGGCGGCCGGCCAGTGCCATTCCGATCTCCAGGGACCGCTGCGCGCCATGCGACAGATCGCCGGTCCGGGTGTCGGCGCGATCGGTCAGGAATGTCTCGGCCAGTAGGGCGTCGACCTCATCGCGGATATCGCGTCGGCGATCGGGACTGCGCCAGAAGACCCATCCCTCGGCGGCGTACCGGGCCTGCACGGCGAGGCGGAGATTTTCAGCAACCGTCAGGGCGGCGAAAAGGGCCGTGACCTGAAACGATCGGCTCATGCCGTAATGGACACGGCGATGGGTCGAGGCGCGCGTAACGGTATGGCCGTCAAACACGATGCGGCCGCCGCTCGGCTTGCATACGCCGGTGAGCGCGTTGAACAACGTGGTCTTGCCAGCTCCATTCGGTCCGATGAGTGCATGTATCGTTCCGGACTGAACTGACAGCGAGAAGCCGGACAAGGCCCGGAATTCTCCGAACCGGATATCTATCGCATCCGCGATCAGGATCGGGTCAGTCATGGGCGGCATTCCGCCCGAAGCGCGCCGAGATGCGGCGTCCGACACTCCACAGACCGCCCGGCAGAAACAGAACTAGGCCTATGAGCAAGAGCGCGATCAACGCCAGCCAACGTGGCCAGATCTCGGACAGAGCCTCCGAGACGATCGTGTAAAATGCCGAGCCGACCAGTGCGCCTCCAGGCGATCCAATTCCGCCGATCAGCGCGATGACAAGGAGGCGCTGGCTCATTTCGAGTTCGGCGTCGCTGGGTGGCACGAAGCCCAGAAAGATGACGTGGAGGCCGCCAGCGAGCCCTGCAATCCCGCCCGCAAGGGCAACGGCTGCTGTTTTATAGCGGGCAACCGGATAACCCAGCACCTCGCTCCGCTGCTCGTTCTCGCGTATGGCCGCGAGTACGCTTCCGAACGGCGAGGCTAAAACCCGTTGAATAAGCAGGAAAACAAGAAAGAAGACACCAGCCATAAATCCGTACATCGACAGCGGGTCGGCGAAGGACAATCCAAGGAGATCGAACTGCCGGGGTAAACCCGAAAGCCCGTTTTCCCCACCGGTCACACTCTTAAAGGCAAGCACGGCGAAATAGCCCATCTGGGCGAAGGCCAGGGTCAGCATGACAAAATAAACGCCATGCCGACGCACGATCACGCTCCCCAGCAGTCCGGCCAACACCGTCCCCGAGAGCGTGGCCAGCAGGAGCGCCGGAAGGAGACCCATTCCGGCGTCCCGGACAACGATGCCGCAGACATAGGCACCGATGCCGAAATAAAGTCCCTGCCCGAACGACAGCAGGCCGACTGCACCGAGCAGGATTGCGACAGAGAGCGCGCCCGTGGCAAAGATCGCGATTTGGCTCGCGAGCGTGGCGGGCACGATGAACGGGAGAACCACCAGGGCAACGCCGACGATGGCCGTCGCGAAATTCGGGAAGCGCTCCGTGGCGCGCATCAGATCCGCCCCAATAGGCCCTTCGGGCGGACAAGAATGACGAGAGCCATCGCGGCATAGATCATCAATTGCGCGCCTTCAGGCCAGAGTGTGCTCATGATGGATTGCACGAGCCCGATTAGAATCCCGCCGACAAGTGCGCCAGAGAGGGTCCCGAGCCCGCCCACGACCACAACCACAAAGGCTATCCCCAGCGCTTCGGCGCTCATGAACGGCTCAACGCCCCGGAGCGGCGCGGCAAGGACTCCCGCGAGACCCGCAAGCGCCGCGCCGAGTGCGAAGGTCGCCATGAAGACGCGATTAACATTGATGCCGAGAAGGCTGACCATCTCAGCGCTTTCAGAGCCAGCCCGCAGGATGGAGCCCATCTTGGTTCGCTCGATCGCGATCCAGAGCACGATCGCTATGAGAGCCGCGGCGCCGACCACCGTCAGCCGATAGGCCGGATAAACATATGGCCCAAGAAACAAAACCCCGGACAGGGCGGCCGGTACCGCTACGTTATGACCGAGCGGCGTGAAGAGAACGATTACGACCTCTTGTATGATTAGTCCGACCGCGAAGGTGATGAGAATCTGGGCTTCGTGCGGAAGGGCATAGGTATGCCGAAGGAGAAGTTGTTCGGTGACGAGTGCGAGGGCCGCGACGAGAACCGGGCCAAGCAACAGGGCCCACCAGAAACTTCCGGTCCAGAGGACGACAGAATAGGCGATATAGGCGCCAGCGAGATAGAAGGCTCCATGAGCGAAGTTTACGAAGCGCATCAGCCCGAAGATCAGCGTGAGGCCAACCGACAGAAGGAAATAGATCATGCCGATGCCAACACCGTTCAGAACCTGAAACAGGAGAAGTTGGCTCGACATCGGCTGATCTATTTTTGGTTCAGAGCGACGCCGCCATCTGGCAGCCGGTTTTCTCTGGCGGCAGAAGAGCTTTGGTGGCGGCCAGAACGTCGCAGAAGTCGTTCTTGTCCTTCATGGCGCCCTTCGCCTTTCCGAGCATCAGGTAATAATCCTTGACGACCTGGTGGTCTTCGGGGCGGATCCTTTCGGTGCCGGTTGGGCCCTCGTAGCTGAGGCCTTCGAGCGCCTTGACGATAGCGGGAACGTCCGTTGAATTCGCCTTGTTGAGGCCTTCAATAAGCATTTGCGAGACCGCGTATCCGCATGCCTGCAGGTAATTCGGGACATCGCCGGTCTTCTGCTTGACGATCTCGGCCACGCGTCGACTTCCGGGCGTATCGACGCCGTGCCAAAAGTTCGTTCCGAAATAGACATCCTCACAATTCTCTGAACCGAGGGCCTGGAACTGATCCAGCCCGGTGGACCAAACCGCGAGGATCTTGGTGTTGCGTTTCATCCCGTAGCTGATTGCCTGCCGTACTACGTCGACAGTCTGGTTGCCGAAATTGCAGATCGCCAGAACGTCGGGATTCTGCGACAGGGCGGTTGCGATGTAACCTGAATATTCCCGGTCAGAGAGCGAGTGATAGCTGTTGCCGACGTGCTCGACGCCCCTCTCTTTAAACACGTCTTTGCAGTTCGACAGCAGGCTATCGCCAAACACGTATTGGCCGGTGATGGTGTACCACCGTTTTGCTTTCGGGAATTTTTCGATCAGCGGCCGCACCGTCGCGTTGACCGCGCTGTAGCAGGCGACAGGCCAGCGAAAACTCGCCTTGTTGCAGTCCTTTCCCGTCACTTCGTCGGCGCCCGCCTCGTTCACGTAGATTCCCTTGCGGGCGTACACTTCCTTCTGAACCGCCAGAGCAATCGCCGAATTCGTACAGCCGATCACGTGTTTGATGCCGCGTTGGGTCATCGCTTCCTGAACTTTGCGAACCGCTTCGCCCGCATCGCCGCGGTCGTCGAGCAGAACGTAGTTCAGCTTGTGCCCGGCTGCGCTGCCATATTGCTCGAAGGCCCATTTGCTCCCGTCATTCAGGGCGGAGCCGACATTGGCGAAGGTTCCGGACAGAGAGTAGACAGCCGCTACGTCGAGAACGCTCTCCGCATTTGCGCGGCGAATGATACCGGGCGCTGCGAGAGCCAAAGGAGCCGCCGCCATTCCAGTCAGAACACGTCTGCGATCCATCATTTGTTCACTCCCTAGTCGCGTTGATTGAAGTTTCGGCCAGGGCAGCGGCCCGGGCCCGTTTCTCGAGCCACCAGCCCCATGATGGAGGCCAGTGCTCGAAACGTTCATCCTGACCGAGGTCGCGGGCGGCGTGCAGCGGCCAGTGCGGATTATACAATGCCTCGCGGCCGATCGCCACGAGATCGGCACGGCCTTCGCGCACGACCGAATCCGCGAAAGCCGGGGTCGTGATAAGTCCGACCGCCATCGTCGGCACGCCGGCCTTCTTCCGAATGCGCTCGGCATAAGGAACCTGGTAGCCTTCGGGCCGCCGGATCATCTTGGTGGTGGTGCGTTCACCCAGTCCACCCGAGGAACAATCCACGACATCGACGCCTGCTTTTTTCAGAAGCGACGCCAAAGCCACAGAATCGTCGAGCGTCCAACCACCCTGCTCGTCGTCGACACAGGAGAGTCGCACCATCAGCGGACGATCGGATGGCCAAGTCGAGCGAACCGCGTCCACCACCTGCAGGAGCAAGCGCGTCCGTCCCTCGAAATCACCACCCCAATTGTCGCTGCGGAAATTGGCGAGAGGAGAAAGGAAACTGTGAAGCAGGTAACCGTGAGCGGCATGAATGTTCAGCACGCGAAAGCCCGCCCGCGCCGCCCGCGCGGCGGCTGACGCGTAGTCCTCGAGAAGGCGCTTGATTCCGGCGGCATCGAGCGCCTGCGGAATGTGCCAGCCGGGGTTGGCCGGAACGGCACTCGCCGAGAACGTCGTCCAGGGAGCATCGCCCTTCGCGGCCGTCGTTGCATTGAGCGGCGAATAGCCTTCCCACGGGCGGGAGACGCTGCCCTTGCGGCCCGCATGGATAAGCTGCGTTGCCGGAATTGCTCCGAAGCGTTCGATCTCGGCAACAAGCGCGGCCAGCGCGGTCAGGTGATCATTTGACCAAATGCCAAGATCGAAATTCGTTACCCGGCCCGCGGGCGTCACCGCAAGCGCTTCCGTGAAAAGAAGGCCCGGCCCGCCGAGCGACAAACGACCATAGTGTTGGCGATGAAATTCTTTCGGCAAGCCGTCTGGTCCCGCCGCATATTGCTGCATCGGCGAGATGACGATCCGGTTCGGAAGCGTTACTCCGCGAAGGGCCAGCGGGCTGAAGAGATGCGTGGGCAGTTGCGTCATCCCGCCAATCCCATGCGGTCGTGAACCCAGGCCCAGGCGATGCCAAGCGCCAGGGCAGGACGTCTTAGCTGGTGCCAACGGATCGGCGAGAGCGTCGTGGTCGGAAGCGGCGGTGCCTCCCCCCGCAACGCCTTCGCGGCGAGCCAGCCGCCCATCACGGCCGCCATCGCGACGCCTCGACCATTATAACCGAACCCGATGTGCAGATTCGGAGCGGGCTCGTGAAGGCGCGGCAAACCGTCGAGTGTGAGCCCTATCTGGCCCGACCATCGATAAGCGACCGGCACGTCGGCGGCTTCCGGGAATGTCCGGCGCATGGCGGCAATCAACGCCTCGGTGAAAACGGGGCTCTCGGAATCACCGACAGCACCGCGACCGCCGAACATCAGTCGACCGTCGGGAGAGAGCCGGAAATAGAAGGCAAGCCGCCGGGTTTCCGAGCAACACCGACCATCCGGCAAAATATGCGCCTGGAGATTTTGCGAGAGGGGCTCGGTTGCGATCTGCGCGCTCTGAACAAGCAGCATCGCCTCCGGAAGTCCTGCGACCAGCGGCGTGGAATAGGCATCGGTCCCGACGATGACGGAGCGAGCCCTGACGGTGCCCCTCGCCGTCCTGACGCGCCAGCCGTCGCCGTCCGGTTCCAGGTTTTCGACCGCGGTGTTCTCGTGCACCGCAACCCCCGCCTCGCGGGCGGCACGCGCGAGGCCGCGCGTGAAGGAAAGCGGCTGGAGAGTACCGGCCCGCTTGTCGATCCAACCGCCGAGATAGGCGCTCGTACCAACCAGCCTTTCAACGCCGGACGCGTCGAGCAATTCGGCCGGAGCACCCGTTTTCATCCAGTCTCGCGCCCGTTGCTGAACCCGATTGAGCGCAGGCGCGGCATGGGCAGCCTAAATCCACCCGCTCCGCTTCGCATCGCAATCGATCCGGTGTTTTGCGACCCGATCGAACACCGCATCTGCCGCATTTCCGACCGCTTCGGTCAGCTTCCGGCCGATGGCCTCACCGTATTTCGCGGACATCTCGGATGGATCGTACTTCAGGCCCGGAATGACCTGCCCGCCATTGCGCCCGGAGGCACCCCAGCCGATCGTCTTCGCCTCCAGCAGTACGACAGATGCGCCGGATTCGGCAGCATTCAGGGCCGCCGAACACCCTGTAATACCTCCGCCAATGACTGCCAGATCGACACGGCTATCACCCGTGAACGGCTCGGTAGCAAGAGCGGCTTCGCGTGCTGTCGCGGACCAAAGCGAGCGATCATGGCTTTCGGCCGAGGACCCCATCGGGACTGTCACTCCGCCGCTATCTTGGAAGAGGCCCAGTTTGCGGCGCGGTCAGCCGAAATGATCTGATCGGCCAGATCTTCGCTTAGGGCTTCGGCGGAACGCTTCGATGGATCACCGAAGCCGCCGCCGCCGCCGACTGCGAGGGTGAGAACGTCGCCAGGCAAGAGATCGAATGCATCTTTCGATTTCAGCCGAATGATCTTGTCGCCGCGCTTGACTTCACAATAGCCCGTTGTGCCCGCGCCCCCTCCGAATAGCCCCTCCGGGGCGCGCTTGAACCGATCACTGTAAAGCGAAAAGCGGACACCCTCCTTCAGAATTTCGTAGCGGCGCAAGAAGCCGAGGCCTCCACGGCTCCGGCCAACGCCGCAACTATCCTGCTGCATGGCGTATTCGATGACGCGGAAAAATGGGAAATCCTGGTCGAGCGCTTCGATCGGCGTGTTCGAGCAGTTTGATAGCGGCGAGTCGACGGCATCGCATCCATCGGAATCCATCCCGGCGCCGTAGCCGCCGCCGAAAATCTCAAGATACACCGACCAGCCCTTGTCGCCGAGCCGGGACAGGACGCCCACGGTCGTCGTGTCGTAGCCGCAGGCGATAACCTTTCCCGGCACGGCCTGAGACAACGCCTTCATGACGGCGTTCCAGGCTCGGAAGCTCGCCTCCATCCGCGCCCGCACCGGCGCCGGATGATGCGGATTGAGAAGACAGCCCTTCGGAGCCTTCACGGTGATCGGCCGCGCGGACCCGGCATTGAACGGGATATCAGGACTCGTCAGCACGCCTTTCACGCACGAGAGCGCAGCGGAGACCGTCGCAGCGAACGGCACGTTCAAGTTGCGACGAACCTGAGCGGCGGTGCCCGCAAAATCGATCTCGATGCTGTCGCCCTTCACGGTGACCTTTGCTCTCACAGGCAATGGCTCATCCGTAATGCCGTCGTCGTCGATAGCATCCTCGCCGTGGTAGACGCCGTCCGGCACCTCGCCGATCGCGGCCCGCATCCGGGTCTCGGAGTAATCGAGCAGCGCCGCCATGACGGCCTTCAGCTTGTTCACGCCGTAGCGCTCGGCGAGTTCGATGATACGCGCGGCTCCAATGGCGTTCGCAGCGATCTGGGCGTCGAAATCACCCATGGTCTGATGCGGCACCCGGACGTTGGCGCGCAGGATGCGCTCGAACGCGCCACCATGCCAATCGCGCGCCATGTTGAGCTTGACGGGCGGGATGATGAGCCCTTCGGAATAAACGTCCGTTGCGGCCATGTTGAGACCCGGGTCGCCGCCCGAGATGTCGAGATGGTGCGCTACCGAAGCCGAGAAGCCGAGGACTTTGCCTTCGAAGAAGATCGGGTGAAAGAAAAACACGTCCTGCAGATGCTGGCCACCCGAATACGGGTCATTCATCACGAAGAAATCACCCTCGGAAAGTGTTTCCTTCGGATACAGCGCAAGCGCAGGCAGGATGACATGCCCGATTGTGCCGAGTTGCATTGGAATCAATTCGGCTTGGGCGATGGTGTTGCCAGCATCATCAAGAAGCGCAGCGGAGCCATCGCGAGCCTCTCGCAGCACAGTTGAATAGGCTGAGCGGATCAGCTTCGCGCCCATCTCGCGCGCCGCTGCGATGAGCGATTGGCTGATGACAGCGTAGTCAACAGGGTCAAGGGTTTCGACGGGGACACTCATGCGAAGATCCAACTCATGATGAGGTTACCGGCCTTGTCGCGGGCAGCCCGCCAGGCAGGGGGAAGCCATAAGGTCGAACTATAACCTTCGACGAGGGCGCCGCCATCAACGGATTGACCCGAGGCGATCGAAGCGGCGTCGACCAGCCTCGCCTTGACGACGCCAGCCGGGGTCCAAACCTCGATGCTGCCGGGGCCGGCGAGTTGGGCGGGACGCTCATGAAACTCGGGCAACGTCTCCAGCCGACGACGCACGCCGAAACGGAGGCTCACGATTTCGACATTCCGGCCTGGCTCGCCGCCATGAAAATAGATGCGCCGGTGCGCGGCGTCGAAGTCGGCGGCAAGGTCAGATGCACCGAGCCGCGACAGCGCCGCAGTATCGACGGGGACCGGGATTTCGAAAGCCTGGCCAACGAAACGCATATCAGCGGTGAGGTCGAAATCGAGGTTGCCATTCAGCCCAAGCCGACGAAACTCGGTCTCGGCTTCCTTTCGGAAGAGGTCAAATTCGTCCGCCAACATGCGAGGAGCGGCGTCGGTGAGACCAGTGCGACGGGTCACGCCGGAGACCTTCATATAGTCCGCCGAGAGAAGGCCGAGCGCGGAGATGACGCCAGGATTGGGTGGAACCAAAATCTCCCTGATGCCAAGCTCCTCGGCGATCTCGGCTGCAAGCAGTGGACCCGCGCCACCGAAGGGCAACAGAGCATAACTGCGCGGATCATGGCCCCGCTCCGTCGAGACCAGCTGAATCGCGCGAACGATGTTGGCGACGGCCAGCCTGATCGCGGCGGCGGCCGCATCGCGAACCGAAAGCCCGAGCTTACTTGCAATCGGTTCAAATGCCCTGTGCGCCTTATCCAGGTCGAGTTGCATTGTTCCACCGAGAAACGCGTCGGGCCGGATCGTGCCACGCACAAGATGCGCATCGGTAACGGTCGGCTCCGTGCCGCCGCGGCCATAGCAAGCCGGCCCCGGCATCGCACCCGCGCTTCGTGGACCGACCCGAAGCATGCCACCATCGTCAATCCACACCAGTGAACCGCCCCCGGCGCCAACGGTCACAATGTCGAGCACCGGGGTCCGGATCGGCAGGCCGTCAACCTCGGTTTCAGGTGAAACGGACGGGATGCCGTCGACGACCAGGCAGACATCCGTCGAAGTGCCGCCCATGTCGAAGGTGATGAGATTCTTGCGTCCAGAGCGTTCGGCCTGCCGGATCGCCCCTACCACGCCCGCGGCCGGGCCGCTGAACAGCGCGGCAATCGAGTTCTTCCGCATTGCGGTGGCGGGCATGCGTCCGCCGTTCGACTGCATGACGCTAAAGGCCCCCTTGAAACCGGCGGCTGCCAGCGTCGCCTCGAACCGGTCGAGATAACCGTCGATCACCGGTTGCACATAGGCCGACAGAACTGTCGTCGAAGCGCGTTCGAATTCGCGGAATTCGCGCGCAATGTCATGGGAGCAGGCGACACGAATCCCCGGCAGCCCGATCGAGATCAGTTGCCTCAGACGTGCCTCGTGGACCGGCGACATGTAGGCGGAGAGGAGGCAGATCGCTATCGCTTCGTAGCCGCCTGCCTTGAGCGCGGGCACAAGCGCCGACGCAACCTCGGCTTCATCGAGCCGCGTAACCACCACACCTGCCGAATCGAGCCGTTCGGTGATCTCAAAACAATCCCTTCGCCGTACCGGCGGCGCCGGCTTTGCATAATGAAGGTCGTAAATATTGCGGCGATCGTGGCGCTGGAAAAACAGGATATCCCGGAACCCTCGCGTCGTCACGAAAGCTACCCGGGCGCCTTTGCGTTCCAGGATAGCGTTGGTCGCGACCGTCGAGCCGTGAACGAGATCTGTAACGACCGCGGGATCGACACCGGCGGCTTCGAGCGAAGCAAAGGCCCCCTTGTCTGGACTGGCCGGCGTGCTCGGCACCTTGACGACTTCGACGCGACTGCCGTCCACCGCGACAAGATCGGTGAAAGTGCCCCCGACTTCTATTCCAACCCGCATGGAATCCTCTTTTTTGCTATTTTATAAACATATGACGGGTAAATTACAACGGGACTAGAATATTTCCTCCAAATTTGTACCTAGGTCTGAAATGCGCTATTTTTGTTGCAGGAGGACAGATGCCAGAACACGCAGAGATAGAAATTGAGACAACAGCGGAAACGGAGCGCGACGAAGGTCTCGGGCGAAAGCTGAGGCTTAGACGAACAATCAAACGGTTCTCGCTTCAGTATGTGGCAGAACGCGCCGATATATCCGTCGGACTTCTCAGTCAGATCGAACGTGGGATTACGTCACCGTCGCTTCGATCGCTTCGCCAGATTTGCACGGCATTGGATATGCCGGTCGGATGGCTGTTTGACGTGGTGGCGTCCGAACAGGAAGACGTTGTTGTGCGCACAAATGCCCGCCGCACTCTCGACCTCGGGCCGAAAAGCATGCGGAAGGAACTTCTCTCGCCCGACGCCGTCACGGGCATCCAGATGATGCGTATCGAGATCAGGCCGGGGGGCGCGTCGGGCGAGGCAACCCGCAACGAAAGCGGCGCGAAATGTGGCATCGTGATCTCCGGGACTCTTGCGCTCGAGCTCGACGGCATCGTGCATGTGGTTGGGCCAGGTAACTCGTTTGCGTTCGAAGCGACCAAGTTTCATCGCTTCTGGTGCGAGGGTCAGGAAGCCGTCGATTTGCTTTGGGTCGTCGCGCCTGCCGTCTATTAGGGGAACGCGCCCATCGATCGCTACGGCCGAAACAAAAGAACACAGCATGTGCACGCACGAAAATTCAAACCGATGGGCGACGCGATGATCGATACACCTGTCATTTGGCCCAACGATGCACAATGCGCCGTGCTGCTTACCTTTGACTTCGATGCCGAAACGCTCTGGATAGGCCGCGATCCATCGAATGCATCACGGCCGGGGACGCTGTCCCAGGGGCTCTACGGCGCGAAGGTCGGAGTTCCCAGCGTTCTGCAGCTCCTTCGTGATGAGGGCAATCTGCCAGCCACGTTCTTCGTCCCCGGCTGGACCGCCGAACGGCATGCCGAGCGCGCCGAGGCTATCCTGAAGTGTGGGCACGAAATCGGCCACCACAGCTATTCCCACCGCTGGGTTGATCCAACGGATCCAGCGGGCGAACTCGAGGAGATGGAAAAGGGCCTGGAGGCTCTCCAACGCGTACTCGGCGTCAAACCCAAAGGATACCGATCGCCGGCTGGGGAAACGAGCTCAAACCTGTTCCGGCTTCTTGTCGAGCGCGGCTTCACCTACAACTCATCTTTATTGGACGCAATCAATCCATATTTTCATGAGGTCAATGGCGACGATCGCGCACTGGTTGAGCTCCCCTGGGCTTGGTCTCTCGACGACGCACCCTATGCTCTGTTCTCAATCAAATCGCCGCGGGCGATCATGACGAACGACCATATTTTCTCAATCTGGTCAGATGAGTTCCGCGCCATCCATCGCGCGGGCGGTCTCTTCAATCTGGTCATGCATCCGCAAGTGATCGGCAGGCCGTCCCGGCTCGATCTCCTCCGGCGAATGATCCGGTTCATTCAAGGTTTCCCGGGCGTATGGTTCTGTACCTGCGCCGACGCCGCGGCTGCTTTCGCAACTCGGAGGCGAGATTGACGCCGGGCATCGACGAATCGTTTCGAACACTCCTTCAGACATTTTCGGAGCCATACAACTCGCCGAATTCTGAAGACCGCTGATGCGCTTCGTGCGCGGTGACGTGGGGGACCATATCGTTTCACCCAAAATCGACCACGGACCTTTGTAGCGGCGCTACAGAACGCGGCAGCGACAGAGAAGTATAAAAGGAAACTTTCGCGAAATTTTTGGTGTTGTCCGATTTTCGACTTTTTCAACAATCTCCGCCAACTGTGGTCATTCCGGCAGACCGGCTTTTGATCCCGGGCTGCGTCGCGCCGAGCACTCACTGGTGGCCGCATCGCGGCGAGGGATTACTTCAAACCCCGGTGAGCGCTATTTGCAGTCAATGGGCGAGAACTTGAACGAAGAGCCGCGACGGCAGCCTTTTTTCTGAGAACTTCAGCGGCCTCGCGCAGCCTGAAGCGCTGGATCTCACCGGTAGCGATTGGGCAGATCCTGCTAGGAATTCGATCGTCCGTTAAGCGGCCCAAGTCGCGCTCTTATCCCGGCCACGCAATTGCTCCTAAGCCTACCGTTATGGTCGCCGTCGAAAATTCACCTCACGAGCAAGTCATTTGCGCGCGACAAGCGGGCATTCACTTTCCGAAAGCGGACGAAATGCCTGGTCGCCCGGGATCTCCGCCAGCACGTTATAGAAATCTCCGCGACTCTTGGATTCAGACGGCGACTTCACCTTCATAAGATACATTTTATGCATCACGCGACTGTCCGGCCTTATTTCAACGTCCTTGTTGTAGAAATCGTTGACTCGCGTTTCTCTCATTTTGGCAGCGACAGCCTTGCCATCGTCTGTGCCGGCTGTCTGAACGGCTTTGAGATAGTGAAGCACCGATGCGTAGGTTCCTGCCGTAAGCATGTTGGGAAGCACGCCGCCTGAGCGCTCCATGAAGCGTTTCGACCACGCGCGGGTCTCATCGTTCGTGTCCCAATAAAATGACGTCGTGAGGGTCAACCCTTGTGCGATATCCAAGCCCAGACCTTCGATGTCATTGATATAGATGAGAAGGCTTGCCAGGCTTTGGCCCGACTGAGCGATGCCGAATTCTCGCGATTGCTTCACGGCGGTCAGGAGGTCCGCGCCGGACATCGCCAAGCCGATGACTTTCGCTTTTGAGGCCTGCGCCTGTAGAAGAAACGATGAAAAGTCAGATGAACCGAACGGGAAGCGCACACTGCCCAGGACTTTGCCGCCACTTTCTTCTACGAAATGCGTAGCGTTCTCCTGGAGCGAGTGCCCGAAGGCGTAGTCGCTGGTGAGGAAGAACCAGCTATCCCCTCCCTTCTTGGTGACCTGACTGGCCGTTCCCTTGGCCAGGGCATAAGTGTCGTAGCTCCATTGGGTCGTCGTCTCCGAGCATGCCTTGCCCGTGAGCTCGGTGGTCGCGGCGCCTGAAATCAGAAGTATTTTGTTGCGTGGCCGCGCGATCTCCTGGGTAGCCAAAGCTACGGCCGAACCCGCAACGTCGGTAATCGCGTCAACACCCTCTGCGTCGAACCATTTGCGACTGATGGCGGCGGCGATATCGGATTTATTCTGATGATCGGCGGTGACGACTTGAATCGGTTTTCCGAGCACTTTACCGCCAAAATCGTCGACCGCCATCTGCGCCGCTGCGACTGACAACTTTCCCGTCAGATAGGCAAAGCCGCCCGAGTGGTCGGTGAGCACGCCGATCTTGACGACATCGTCGGAAACTTGTGCTTGCACCGCCGCGCCGGTGGACAGCAGTCCGGCAATAACGAGTCCGACAATCTTCACCCTCATGGCGCCATCCCTTTACGTTGATTTTCATGGCCGATCGAAGCGATCGGCTAACCCACTCAAACAGCCAGGGCGATTCCGTCGTGACCGGGGTCAGCGCCGCCGTCGAAGCGATCTCCGATGATACGAATGCCGTGAACGGCGGCAAAACCAAAGGTGTACGGACTTCTGATCACCTCGTAGCCGAGTGACTCAAGCTGACGCGTGACCCCGTAAGTGATCCGGTTCGAGACATCGATGGCGTTACTGGTCGCCGAAAACCTCGGTGCGCTGACCGCCTCGGTCATGGTCATCTTGAAGTCGAGGACGTTGATGATGGCCTGCAGGACGCCCATTGCGATTTGCGTCGCCCCGGGTGCACCGATCACGAGATGAGGTTTGTCATTCTTGAAAACGATCGATGGACAAAGAGACGTAAAGCGGGCTTTTCCCGGCGTGATCGAATTTGCCCGACCCGGGCGGGGGTCGAAGACTGCCATGCAACCATTATAAAGAAAGCCGAGCCCGTCGGTTATCACGCCGGACGGCATTCCGAGCGAATGCGTCATCGTCACGCAATTTTCATCCCGGTCTACCACCGAAACCTGCGTCGTGTTCTTGGATTCGAAGCCGGAGTTAACTCGGGGAACATCCGCTTTCACGCCGGCCGTGATTTCGCGCGCCATTTCCGCCGCGTAAGTCTTGGAGGTCAATTTTTCAACCGGAACATCAAAAAAGGCAGGGTCACCGACATAACGATCCTTATCGGCCGTTGCACGCTTCATGGCTTCGCAGACGACCCTGAGATATTCGGTGCTGTTGTGACCAATCTCGCCGAGATTAAACTCCTCCAGGATATTCAGCATCTCAAGGAGCATGACGCCCCCGCCGGGCGGATGGTTGGTCGTGACGTCATATCCGCGATACGTTCCGCGCATGGGGTCGCGCCAAATCGGATTGTAATTCGCGAGATCCTTTGCCGAAATCAGACCTCCATGTTCGCGCATATCGCTGACGATGCGGTCTCCAAGCTCACCGCTGTAAAACACATCGGACCCACCTTCCGCAATGAGACGTAACGTGTTGGCGTATTCTGGATTGTAGACCCAATCTCCCACCCTCTTGGCGGTACCGTCATCGCGACAATAGAGGCGGCGCCCCGACGGTGTGAATGCAAGCCTTTCTAGTCCTGAAGCGCGCCCCATCATGCCAGGATCGGACCAGAAGAGCTCGACATGCGGGCGAACCATCCAGCCACGTTCCGCCCACTCGATCGCCGGGGCAACGATATCGCGCCAAGGTAGTACCCCAAATCTGGAATGCATCTCGTGGTATGCTTTGAGCGATGCGGGAACACAAATTGATTGGTAACCGACGTCATTCACCTTTCCCTTTAGTACGAAGCCAAATCCATCGCGGGTTTCGCTTTCGATCAGATGCTCCCACATGTCAGGGCGCGCGGACGCCGGTGCCGGAGCGTGAAAGTCGAGATATTTGTGAAAGTTCTTCGACGGGAAATAGATTCCCGCGCTTCCAAACCCAGCTAGGCCGCACATCAAAGGATCGACGACGCCTTGCACGAGTGCACAGCCGATCGCCGCATCGACGGCATTGCCGCCCGCCTTCAGCATTGAGGCACCAACTTCGGCAGCCTCGGCTTGGGCCGCGACGATCATGCCTTCGAACTTGGCCATACTTTCATCCTCTGCATCGTCGCGAGCCACACACGGCCCGTCAGCCAATAACGCGGCCATCCCAATAGCCAAGGCCAGACACCAAAGCCTCAGCAGCTATGGGGTATGCATAGCATTTTGTCAGATTGCATTCATGCTTGTCTAATACCTAAATAGACGTCATTGATACCTTTCTGTTATTAAACGGGAGCCATTCGATGGTGGTCAACTCGCTCTCCATGGCTCAAATTCAGACTTTTCTGATGGTCGCTGAAACGCTCAACTTTCGTCGCGCAGCAGAGCGGCTGGCTGTTGCTCAACCAGCGTTGAGCCGCAGCGTGCGGCGCCTCGAACAGCATTTGGGGTTCGCCCTCTTCGAAAGATCGACCCGTCGAGTTGCTCTTACACCGGCGGGTGAACTGCTCTATCGCGAGGGCTCGGATGCTTTGGAATGCTTATCGCGAGCTTGCACGCGAGCGGAGCGCGTTGCCCACGGTCTCAGCGGAAGTATCATGGTGGGATATTCGACATTCGCCACTGCGGGACCGATGTCTGACATCATCATCGCGTTTCGGAAGCAATATCCCGACGCACTTGTCGGGCTTCGCCTGCTTGCGTCGTCCGAACAGTCCGCGGCACTTGAAGAAGGTTCGCTCGATCTCGGGTTTATGATGTCGACCGTCTGCCTGCCGCCGCTCGAGAAGATCGCCATTTCCCGCGAACGGCTCGTCGCGCTCGTACCCGTGAGCCACCGATGGGCACGACGAAAATCGATTACTTTGTCAGAATTGGCCACGACGCCACTTGTCATCGGAACCGAGGGTCGCTGGCGAGGCTTCAGGTCGCTTCTCAGAGACACGTTCGACGCGCGTGGGCTGAGCATGACATTTGCCGAAGAAGCCGACGACCTTCCTGTTCTCCTCCAACTTGTCAGATCCGGCTTCGGCTGCACTATTCTCGATGCCTCGTTCATTCCGACCCTACCTCCCGGCATATGCTCGGTCGAAATCGAGGCCGTGACCGCAACTCTGGACGTTGCGCTCACTTGGCATCAGGACAACCTTTCGCCATTGGCCGGCCACTTTATCGATGTGGCCCGCAGAATTGCGTCCGCGAGCTAATTGCCGTGGAACGATAGAAATCGGAGAGCACAAACTCGCAATCGACGCCAGCGCCATGCTTGACTTCCGCCGCGAGCTTGCGGCCGTCCGACTTTTCAGCGTACTTTGGTCTTCCGCCCAGCGCTTCTCTAAAGATGGTCGGGCTGCCGCTCTGCGCACACCGGATTTGCACAGGCGGCAAGAAACTTCAGGGGGCCAATATCTAATATATTTTTCCGCAGTAAGAGTTACTAAACGACCGCTTCGCGCCGATAGTGTTGAAAAGTCTTTTTTTGCTGACGAGCGGAAATCCTTAGGACTGCTGATGCGCTTCATGCGCGGCGACGTGAGAGACTAAATCGTTTCACCCAAACTCGACCACGGACCTTCGTAGCGGCGCTGCAGAACGTTGCAGCGGCAGAGAAGTCTAAAATAGATTTTCGCGAGATTTTCGGTGTCGCCCGATTTTCGACTTTTGCAACAGTATCCGCCAATACCAGCCGTCCGATGATCGCAACTCCTCGGATCGCTACGCGGTCCGCAGGCGCTAGGCAGCTGATCACCCCGGAAACTACGCCACCCTCAATTCCTACCAACTCCGCGACGGCACCTGGCGCGGGCTTATTTGACGAGGGGCAACCGCCGTCGGCGTTTCCTAGATCGCGCGATGCCAGTGTGACAGGCGGAAGTGACTATTCGGTCGCGAGATTTGCTGATTTCTCCCACGCTTGCACCTCGAGAAACGTACTCTGATAGGTCGCGCCGGCTCCGATGTCTGTTAGCCGCTGGGAGCATAAGTTGTTAATGGTGCCGAAGACTGCCTCCGATGCAGGCCGTTGGCCGGGGACCAGCACGAACTCCCTCCCGTATCTCGTCGCTCACTTTGAGGATGAGGCCCACTTCACCGCGGCCGTTGAACAGTCGCACTTTCTCGCCAGTCTTCAAGCCCCGGCGCGCCGCGTCGCTCGGGTGCAGCACGCACCACGGTTCGCCCTCGCGCTTGCGCAGAAAAGTGTTTGCTGAAAACGCCGTATGCGACTGGAAATAGCCGGGCGTAGTCAACAGCCTGAGCGACCACCCTGCCGCGTCCTGCTCCTCCTGCGGATCAGGCTCCCAGATCGGCATCGGTGGGACGCCTTTCGCTGCGAGCTCAGCTGAATAGATCTCAAGCTTGCCCGACTTAGTACGGAACTCCTGCGCGACACCTTCGGGAGCCGCCTTGACCGCGCGATGATCAAGTAGTGTTTTGGGATCGATCTTGGCGACTGCACCTTTCGCCCCTGCAAAGAACTTCGGTAGTATCTGCTCCGGAGTCAGGCGGAATATCTCGTCGCTGAGCCCCATGCGACGCGCGAGTTCTTGTGCCAGGCGCATGTTGGACCACGCCTCCCCTTGTGGGGGCACGGCCGCCGGCGCGAACTGCATATAGTAACTACCGTAGCCACGATAGAAGTCAGAGGTTTCCAAGTATGTCGTCGCCGGCAGCACAATGTCTGCGTACCTGGCCGTATCGGTAAGCATGGGATCGTGCACGACAGTGAAAAGATCCTCGCGGGACAAGCCCTGCCTGACCGCAACGGTGTCGGGGCAGGTCACGGCAGGGTTATTGGAACTGATGAACAATCCCCTGAGCGGCGGGTCCCTGAGCGTCAGTAACGCCTGACCGAGACGGCTATGGTTGATTTCCCGCGTCTGCGCCAGGCCGGAAGGCTTGCGCACCGGCGCGAAATTGAACTCGAGAGATGGGGCGGTAACCGACATGGCGCCACCGCCGCGCACGCCATAAGCTCCAGTAACCGCCGGCAGCGTCGCCACAGCGCGCATTGCCTGGCCACCTCGCGCGAGGCGTGTCATGCCCCAGCCGATCCGCAGGAACGACTTCTTCGTTGCTCCGTACATCGCGGCAAGTCGCTCGACATCGCCGACGGAAAGGCCTGTGATTTCAGCGACACGGTCCGGCGGGAACTTGGTTACGACCTCGCGCTTCCACTGCTCGTAGCCAAGCGTGTTGGCGGCGAGATAGGCTTCATCGCATTTGCCGTCCCGGACGAGAACATTGACGATTCCGATCGCAAGCGCTGCGTCTGTGCCAACCTTGATCGGGATGTGCCAGTCGGCGCTCTCGGCCGTGCGGTTCCTGTGCGGATCAATGACGATTATCTTGACGCCTTGGCGCTGGCGCTGCTCAGCCTTTTGCCAGAGATGCACGTTCACGGCCTTGAGATCGCAGCCCCAGACCACGATGAGTTCGGATTCCGCGATCGTGTCGGGATCCACGCAGCCAACGGGCCCAAGTGTCATCTCCCAGGCAGCATCGGCGCAGGTGTCGCAAACCGTGCCGGCTTGAAGTCGAACTCGTTCCCAGGGCATGGAAGAGCCCGTTGGGCAGGTGACGGTTGATTTGACCCTGGTGCGAACTGTAGGCGTAGCCGAGAAGCGCGAGCGGCCCATCAGAGGCCATGATCGCCTTCCAACGCGTCTCGATCTCTTCGAGGGCCTCATTCCAGCCAATCGACTTGAACTCACCCGTCCCTTTGGGCCCTGTCCGACGCAAAGGGGTCCTGATGCGTTCCGGCGAGTGAACGAGCTCGGCGTCCCGATTGACCTTCGCGCAGGCAAAACCAGCAGTGAAGGGCTGCTCCGGATCGCCGGAGAGCTTGATCAGCCTGTCGTTATCAACCTGCGCCAGCAGGGAACACATGCACGGACAATCATGGGCGCATGTCACTCGGATCGTCTTCATCGCGTGTTCTCTTCTGTTCCGGCGGGTGTCGCTAACGAAACGCCCGCGTCCCGCGTTTGATAGGCTATCATGATACCATTAAACTGTTTTGATGACCGGTCGCAATTCTTCTTTGAAGCTGCGGCGGCTGCGGCCCCGGACTACTGCTTCCAAACGTCTTTCAGCAATTGCATCCAATTGCCACCCATCACCTTCTCAATGCGCTGTTGCGACCACTTGCGCCGTTCCATTGCCATCGTCAGATTTGGGAATTCACCGATGGTGCGGAAGCCCTCGGGATTTTCGATGGGGCCGAAATCAGTAAGCTTCCGGCCAAACCCCTTATCGTGCGTTATCCAGTCGAAAAACTTCTTGTCGTAGCCTTGGGTAAAGTCTGTTCCAACTCCGACTTTGTCATCGCCCACAAGGTTGATCACGTATTCCATCGCTTCCACGTAGTCGTCGACACGGGCGTCGGTCCCCTTCTTCAAAAATGGAGTAAACATCGTAACGCCGACAAAGCCGTCATGCTTGGCAATGAACTGTAACTGTTCATCGCTCTTGTTTCGCTGATGTTTCTTAAGGCCTGCGGGAAGGCAGTGAGAGTATGCAACTCGTTGCTTGGAGGCGACGATAACGTCTTCGGACGTCTTCGCTCCAACGTGCGACAGGTCACAAAAATCCCGAGCCGGTTCATTTCAGCGACGACATCGCGACCGAAATCGGAAAGTCCACCATCGTGGCTTTCATAGCACCCGGAACCGACCATGTTCTGGGTGTTGTACGTCATCTGGATGATCCGAATGCCCAATTCGTGGAAGAGCTGCAAATAGCCAATCCGGTCCTCGATGGCGCTCGTGTTCTGCCAGCCGAGGATAATTCCGGACTTGCCCTCGCGTTTGGCGCGAGCGATGTCGTCGGTTGTGAATACCTGCGTGATCAGGTCATGATCGTCCCGAAACCACGTCTTCCATTTGGCGATATTCTGCATCGTCTCGGTAAAATTTTCCCAGACGCAGCAGGTGCAGTTGGCGGCCGTGACGCCTCCTTTGCGCATATCTTCGAAGATGCTGCGACCGAAATCGGAAACTATTAGCCCGTCGATGACGACGATCTTCTCGTGAAGTCTGGACATTCTTCATTCCTCATATTTTGACCGGTGAGCATCACAATTTATCTGATAAGCATCTAGCCTGACATGGCCCCACAGATCGGGAACGCATCCGTGAGCTACTGCCGGATCGATCGCGGCGATATTCGCCGAGAAGAACCAGTCCAGCTTCGCTTGGGCCATCCCGATATCCTTCAGCATTCGGCAAGATTGACGGCGAGACCGCCGAGCGAGGTTTCCTTGTATTTCGACTTCATGTCCCGCCCGGTCTGGCGCATCGTTGCGATGACCTTGTCGAGCGATACGATATGGGTCCCGTCGCCTTGCAGGGCGAGCGAAGCGGCACTGATGGCCTTGATCGCTCCGAAGGCGTTGCGCTCAATGCACGGCACCTGAACGAGGCCGCCAATCGGATCGCAGGTCATGCCGAGATGATGTTCCATGCCGATTTCGGCGGCGTTCTCTATCTGCTCGTTGGTGCCGCCCAGGACCGCCGCAAGTCCTGCCGCAGCCATGGAGCAGGCGACGCCGACTTCGCCCTGGCAGCCGACTTCCGCGCCCGATATGGATGCGTTCATTTTGAACAACGCGCCGATCGCCGATGCCGTCAGAAGAAATCGGCGCATCCCCTCGGCATCCGCATCGCGGCAGTGATCCCGGTAATATCGCAAGGTCGCCGGAACAATTCCGGCGGCACCATTTGTCGGCGCGGTAACGACACGGCTGCCGGCGGCGTTCTCCTCGTTGACCGCAATGGCATAGAGGCTCACCCAGTCCATCACCTCATGCTGCGCCCGGTGGTTGGAGCCGGAAGCCGCCGCAAGCTTGCGACGCAACGCTGGCGCCCGCCGGCGAACGTGAAGACCGCCCGGCAATTCTCCTTCCGTCGTCATCCCCCGGTCTATGCTGGCCATCATCACCGCAATAAGTCGGTCGAGGCGACTCTCCACCTGCTCCGGGGATTGGCCACTGACCTCATTTGCCATCACCATATCAGCGATCCCAAGACCAGATGTCGCGCCCATGACCAGCAATTCCTGGCCGGAGCGGAAGGGATAGGGAACGGGATCGTCCGCCACGATTTCGGGCCGGCCGAGTTCATCCTCGCGAGCAACGAAGCCACCGCCTACCGAGCACCAGCGCTCGCCGAGAATCAAGCCATCGTCCTGGTCGTAGGCCGTCAATGCAAGCGTATTGGGATGGTGCGGCGCGAAGTCTTGCCGTCAAATACGATGCTGATTTCGGGATCGAACGGGATCGGACGGCGGCCTGCCAAGCGCAAGATGCGATCATCGCGCACGGATGCGACGATGGTGTCGGCGGCGTCGGGATCGATCGTTTCCGGCATCTCGCCTGAAAGACCCAGGATCACGGCCTTGTCCGTCCCATGACCTTTGCCGGTCCAGGCAAGCGAGCCGAACAGGTCCACACGCACGCGGTTGACCCGCCACAGAACATCCGATGCGACGATGGCGCCCGCAAAGGCGGCGGCGGCCTTCATCGGACCTATCGTATGCGACGATGAGGGGCCTATGCCGATCTTGAACAAATCGAAAGTGCCGATCATCGCGATATGCCCCGGATCGCTGTGGCAGCGTCAAGCAAGCTCACCGCGCGCCTCGTCCAGCAGTTGCCAGACATACGGCGCAAAGGATCGCCAGACGTCGATATGAAATGTGTCGGCCCGTGGGCGCGACAACAATATTGTCGCCTTGTAAAGGATCGTCCGCGTGCACATGCCGACCGGAAAGGACTGTTGCGACAAATCGAGCGGGCAGCCGTGATTCAGGATGTAGCCGCTCAACTCGCCCGACAGGGCGAACGCGTCCGACCGGTGACTGACGTCGACGAGCGAATAGGAGTGGCCGGCGAGCACCTTTTCAAGAAGGGCCAACGGCTCTGACGGGCGTTCTCCTGTGGCGTGGAGCAGCCATTCGTCCGGGCCGAGCCAATAGGCCGCACGATTGCCTTTGACGCCAAACCGGCAAGCCGTTTGGGGCAACTGGATTCCGAGAGCTTCGCCCGCCGCCTGTATCGCCGACGGACGCCCCCGGAACGCAAGTTTGGCCGCATCGGGCAGGACTTCGAGATTGGCGGCCGGCAAATTACGAGAGTTGCGTGCCACCGCCGTCAACGAATTCGATCGGTGCGCGGCGAGATCAAGCATCAAGACGCTCTCCTTCTGGATCATAGAACACGGGTTGAACGACTTCGACCGCAATCGGGCCATCCGGCATCGGCACCGAAAGTCGTGTTCCGATCCGCGCGCGTCCGCCGCGGACCAAGGCGAGAGCGATCGAACGATCGAGCGTGGCGCTCCAGTAAGACGAAGTCACGTGGCCTATCATGGTCATTGGAGTTGGTTCGGCTGGATCGGCGACGATCTGCGCCCCCTCTTCCAAGACCGTTTTCGGATCGATCGTGACGAGGCCGACCAGTTGCTTGCGGTCGCTTCGCGCCATCGCAGGACGGACCAGCGAACGCTTGCCGACGAAATCCTTCTTCGCCTTGCCCACCGCCCAGCCGAGGCCCGCGTCATCGGGTGTCACCGTGCCGTCGGTTTCCTGGCCGACGATGATGAAGCCTTTTTCCGCGCGCAGCACGTGCATCGTCTCGGTGCCGTAGGGCGTGATACCATAGGGTTGCCCCACAGCGATGATGGCCTCCCAGACCGCGCGACCATATCCGGCCGGGACATTCACTTCAAAGCCGAGTTCGCCAGTGAAGGAAACCCGGAACAGACGCGTCGGCACCCCGCAAATCCGCCCCTCGCGCACGTTCATGTGGGGCATCGCCTCGCGCGACAGGTCGATATCCTGCACGAGCGGCTCCAGCACCTTGCGCGCGTTCGGGCCCTGCACGGCGATAACCGCCCATTGTTCGGTGGTCGACGTCAGCCAAACGTCCAGATCGGCCCACTCGGTCTGGAGGTAGTCCTCCATCATGGCAAGCACCCGTGCGGCCCCGCCTGTCGTCGTGGTGACGTGGAATCGCTCCGGCGTCATGCGGCCAACGACGCCGTCGTCCATCACAAAACCGTCTTCGCGCAGCATCACGCCATAACGCAGCCGGCCGGGCTCAAGCTTGGTCCACGCATTTGTGTACATGCGATTCATGAACTCGGCGGCATCCTTGCCCACCACTTCGATCTTGCCGAGCGTCGTGGCATCGAAGATACCGACGGCCTGGCGGGTCGCCTTGCATTCGCGGCTGACGGCAGCGCGCATGTCCTCGCCCGCATGCGGAAAATAGCGCGCACGTTTCCAAAGGCTGACATCCTCGAAAACCGCGCCATTTTCGGCTGCCCAACCGTGAATCGAGGTCTTGCGTTCCGGGTCAAACAACTCGCCACGCGACTGTCCCGCGAAGGTGCCGAACGTCGTCGGCGTATAAGGCGGCCGAAACGTTGTGAGGCCGATTTTGGGCACCGGCAGGTTCAGTACGTCGGAGACAACGCCAAGAGCGTTCATGTTTGACGTCTTGCCCTGATCCGTCGCCATGCCGGTGGCGGTATAGCGCTTGACGTGTTCGATGGAGCGAAAGCCCTCGCGGGTGGCGAGAGCAATGTCCTTCACGGTGACGTCGCTTTGGAAATCGACCCAGGCGCGTGTCTTCCGAGGGTTTCCGCCGTGAGGCATCGCGCCGATGAAGCCGCCGATCCCGACGTCTTCTGCCCGAACTGCGAAGCGCTGCTCGGCCGCACCACCCCCGCCTGCCGCGACGGCCGCGCCTATTCCGCCAGCAAAACCATCATTCAGAACGTTTTCCAGATCGTAGACACCGCGACATCCACCGACCGATCGCTCGCGTTCGGCCGACGTGCCCGGAAGGTAGGCTTGCTGGAACTCGTCGTACACGAGCTTGCCGCGGGACTGGGAGAACAGGTGAACGCTCGGCGTAAAGCCGCCTGACATCAGAACCAGATCGCACGCGACGGTTTCGGTCTTCCCAAGACGGCCTCCAGCGGCGGCACGGGCGAGACTCGCGGATGTGACACGCAGGCGCCCACGCGTTCCCGTGACGTAGGTTTCCGGGCGGACATCGATTCCGGCGGCACGAGCCCGCTCGATCCAGGGGCCGCTGGGCGCCGCTCTCGCATCCGCGATGGCGACGATGGCCACGCCGGCGGCCTTCAGATCGAGCGCGGCGCGATACGCGCTATCGCAAGCGGTGAAGACCAAAGCCTTGTCACCGGGCCGGGCACCGTACCGGTTCGCGTAGGTGCGGGCAGCTTCCGCCATCATCACACCGGGCCGGTCGTTGTCGGGGAATACGATGGGTCGTTCGATCGCACCGGTGGCCAGAACGACCTCCTTGGCCCGCAGCTGCCAGAGTCGCTCGCGCGGCTGCCTGGGATCGGCTGCCCCGCGGTGATCCGTGACACGCTGGCACAGCCCGAGGAAATTGTGCGGATACCAGCCAAAAGCGGTGGTGCGCGGCATCAGGGTCACGTTGGGAACTCGATGCCAGTTCGCCGAGCGTCGTCTTGACCCACTCCGCCGGCGGCTTGCCGTCGATGACAGCAGCGGTCTCGGTCAACAACGAACCGCCCATCTCGGCCTGCTCGTCGCAGACAATGACCTTGACGCCCGAACGGGCCGCGGCAAGCGCCGCAGCGAGACCTGCAGGCCCCGTGCCCACCACGAGCACGTCGCAATGGACATACACCTGCGTGTAACGGTCAAGATCCGGCCTGAACGGTGCGCGGCCGAGCCCCGCGGCACGGCGAACGAGCGGCTCGTATAGTCTGCTCCAGGCCGCTTTCGGCCACATGAACGTCTTGTAGTAGAAGCCCGGCGGCAAGAAGCGAGCGACCAATTCGATAGCCGCGCCGATATCGAACTTCAGCGACGGCCAGCGGTTCTGGCTCTCCGCAACAAGTCCGTCGTGAATTTCAATCTGGGTGGCACGCAGGTTGGGCGTATAGCGCGACTCATCGACGCCGACGCCGACCAGCGCATTCGGCTCCTCCGATCCGGCCGTCATGATGCCACGCGGCCGATGGTACTTGAACGAGCGCCCGACGAGATGCACGCCATTGGCAATCAGCGCGGAAGCGAGCGTATCGCCGGCGAAACCTTCGTAGCTCTTTCCGTCGAACGTGAAGCGGACTGGCCGGCTGCGATCAATACGTCCGCCCGCAGCAAGACGATACGAGCCGCTCATCGCACGACCTCTTTCTTCACGAGAACGGGCGGTTGTTCGCCGGCGGGATAGGTCGCCACAATCACGTCGCTCATGGTGTCCCGGCACGCGTTGAAGAAACGACCACAGCCGTGAACGTGCCGCCAGCGCTCGGCATGCATCCCCCTCGAATTGCTCCGCAGGTAGAGGAAGTCCGCCCACGCCTCATCGTCGAGGCTCATGGGATCGAGAGGACGGGCGATATGCGCCTCTCCTCCATACGAGAATTCGAGCTCGCTCCGGGGTCCGCAATAGGGGCAACAAATGAGAAGCATGGTTGCGACGTCCTGGGCTCAATGGGCGACGGCGGCGGCGGCGGCTTCGTCGATAACCATTCCGTCCCGGAAACGTTCGATGGTGAAGGCTGCATTGATCGGATGCGGCTCATCCTTCGCGATGGTCCAAGCGAAAACATCACCGGAGCCTGGCGTGGCCTTGAAGCCGCCTGTGCCCCAACCGCAATTCAAATAAAGTCCGGCGATCGGTGTCTTGGCGACGATCGGAGAGCGGTCCGGCGTGACGTCGACGACACCGCCCCAATTGCGCAGCATTCGCAGGCGCCGGAACATCGGCACGAGTTCGCAGATCGCGTCGAGAGTGTGGTTGACGATATGGAGCGCGCCGCGCTGGGAATAGGATGTATAGGCATCCGTACCAGCACCGATTACCATCTCACCCTTGTCCGATTGCGAAATGTACGCGTGGATGGTGTTGGACATCACCACGCAAGGAAAGACCGGCTTGACCGGCTCGGAGACCAGCGCCTGCAAAGGGAAGCTCTCGAGGGGCAATCGCAGCCCCGCCATGTTCGCCACGACGCTGGTATTGCCGGCCGCAACAATCCCGACTTTCTTTGCTCCTATAAAGCCCCGTGAAGTCTCAACTCCTTCGACCGCGCCGGACGAGCCACGCCGTATTCCCGTTACTTCGCAATTCTCGAGGATATCAACTCCGCGCGCGTCCGCGGCTCTCGCATAGCCCCACGCAACGGCGTCATGTCGCGCCGTCCCGCCCCGCCGCTGCAACGCGCCGCCCAGAATCGGATAACGCATTGCGCCGCCGACATTCAGCGGCGGGCAGAACTCTTTGCACTCTTGCGGGGACAGCCACTCATTGTCGATGCCGTTCAGGCGATTGGCATGGACGTGCCGCATGAAGCTTTGAACGTCATGGACATTGTGCGCCAACATCAATACGCCGCGGGGCGAATACATCACATTGTAGTTGAGCTCTTGCGAAAGGCCCTCCCACAACTTCAGGGCATGTTCGTAGAGTCGAGCGCTTTCATCGAACAGGTAGTTCGAGCGGATGATCGTCGTGTTGCGCCCCGTGTTGCCGCCACCGAGCCAGCCACGCTCCACGACCGCTATGTTTGTTATGCCGTACCGTTCCGCCAGATAGAAAGCTGTTGCGAGGCCGTGCCCACCTCCGCCAATGATGACCACGTCATATTGCGGCTTCGGCTCCGGCGAACGCCACTGCCGCTGCCAACTGGCATGGCCGTCCAGACCGCCGCGGAACAGGGAAAGCGCTGAAAATTTCTGCATCGGGTCCCGTATGTGTTCAAATGCGACATTACTGCCTGCGCTCCCGTGCCCGCCAGCATTGGGCCGCCATCGATATTGGATGTAGGCGACATCGGCCCCGAGCGGCCTGCAAAACTCCTCACCTCTGCGTGACCGTCGCTCGTCCAAAACGCTTATGACATCTTTCATCGTGGCAAAGGCCCTGGCGCGCGCCCCGAAGCGGTCCGGATGCACTGCCCGGCCCTCGATCAACCAAAGCTTGGCGAGCCCGCGATCAATTCCTTAGGCGCGGCATGCCCTGGTAGACAGGCCGGCATCAGTCAGTTGATGAATTGCTGCAGACCACTATTCCGGGGCCACTCCGTCAAAATACCCGGAGAATGCGCCCTCGTTCCAGTCGACCGAGGAACCTATTGCAACAAAGCGCGAGAGCGATGGCGCTGCGGCCGTCTCCGCTTCCAGAACTCTCGCGCTGCCCTACCCGCTGATAGACGTATCGATTGCCCGGCTCGCTCGCGAAATGGAAGACGCCCTTTGCCCTGATGACGCGCGGCGGAAGCTGGCGTAGCGCCGTCGTCACGCGGTCTCGGTCAAGCGGCGCGGACCAGGAACCCGTCCAGCTCCGGAATGAGGCGGCATGTCCCTCCATCGAACACTGAAATTTGGAAGGCTGCTTGGCATTGATGCCAAGCACGATGTCCACCGGCAAATCGGCCTGAACCACTTCGATGATGGTCCGCCTTCCCGCGAACTCCTTGAGGCGGGTGCGGACCAATTCCTTGTCACCACTCAATAGGTCCAGTTTGTTGAGGACGACCAAGTCGGCGGCGATTAGCTGCGATGAGACAGTCGGCAGGGTTTCGGGATTGCCTATACGCTCAAGGAACGTCTCACCGTCCACCAGCGTCAGGACGCCATCCAACCGGATCGCCGGATTCGCCAACGCGACCTGGGCGATGCCGTGGGGGTCGGCCAGCCCGCTGGCTTCGAGAACAACTGCATCCGGGGGATCCGATCTCTGAACCAGCCGCAACAGCGCCTTCGTGAGATCACCCGCGACGGAGCAGCAGGCACAGCCATTTGCCAACCCGATTGCGTCCTCGCTGCGAGACCGTATCAGCTCTTCGTCGATATTGACGGCGCCGAAGTCGTTAACGAGCACGGCGATCCGTCGCCCATGGGGTTCCGACAGAAGGCAATTCACCAGCGTTGTCTTCCCTGCTCCGAGAAAGCCGCTGATGACGGTCAGGGGTAACGAGCCATTCGTTGCTTCAGACTGCAGCGGAATCAACCGCGCAGCCTCGAAGATCCCGGATAGCATCGCCAAGGTTTCGTTGGCGACCGAGGCCCGCTGCAAAGCCGCCGCCGTAGTTGCGTTCGGTAACAACTCGCGGCTCATGCCGGCTGGAGCCTTCCGCCAAGGACGGTGCCCCAGATCTTGATGTCTTTCAGTTTCGTCGGATGCACCGCCAACGGATCTTCTTCCAGAATGGCGAAATCCGCCAATTTTCCAGGCTCGAGACTGCCGAGCCTCTGCTCAGCGCCGAGTACATAAGCGGCGTCGATCGTTATCGCACGTAAGGCCCGTTCCACCCCGATCCTTTCGCCCGGGGCAAGAACGGTTTTTCCATCGAGCGCGATGCGGTTTACAGCCGCCCACGCAGCCGTCAGCGGATGGAGCGGTACCAGGACCAGCGAATAATCGGAATGCAATGCGAAGATTACGCCCTCGCGTTCCAGCGAAGCGAGCCGAGCCACGGCCTCGGAGCGATCGGGACCAAAGCCTTCTTCGCTGTGCAATTGGCTGCGGTAGTGCACAAAGTAGTTGTTCACGCTGGCCACGCCACCAAGAGCTTTGAGCCGCCGCGCCTGATCGGGCGAGCTGATGCAATAGTGCTCTATGGTGAAGCGATGATCGAATCGGGGTTGAATTTGCTGCAACTTGGCGAGCGCATTCAGGGAGGCGTCGATGGCCTCATCGCCGTTCGCATGGCAATGTATCTGAATCCCTGCTTTCCAGAATGGAAGCATTCTTTGGTGAAGCTCGTCCCACGGAACGTCGTTTCGCAAACCGTTGCTTCCGTCGAGATATCCGGGGAAATTGAGGCGGAGAGACATCGCGGGAAAAGATCCATCTGACAGGAACTTGACGCCGTGAAAAAATAACTTGTCATTGCTTCGCTTCGTCGCCTCGAGCAAGAAATCGGCTGCCTTGCTTCCGTGATCCGCATACAACGGCATTTCCAGCGATACGAGGCCCATTCGAACGGGATAAGAACTCTTCCGGCACGACTTGCGAATGCAGTTTCCATTCGCTTTCAAAATTGCCTTTTCCGAAAATCATCTCCGCAGTCGTTGTAATGCCCGCTTTGCGCGCAATATCGCCCATTCTGCGCAACCCATCGGCACCCCCGCGCTCTGCGATTGCGTCCCTCATCGCCCCGAGCGCCACGCGGCCCGCTTCCAGTTCGACGAACTGGCCGTTCAACCGTCCATCGGGATAACGCATTACGCCGTGGACATTGGAGTTGTCCGGCACTTTGGCTCGGGTCAAAGCCGCGCTGTTCAGATACGTAAAGTGCGGAGCATAGGAAATGACCCAGATGGGCCGCGTGGTGGAGATCTGATCGAGCTCGTCGCGATGGAGATGGCCGCCCTGCGAAGCCGGATCCAGGCCCCACGCAATCAACGGCGCGGTGGGATCAGCATCGGCTTTGTCAACTTCACGAAGTTTGGCGATGACGTCTGGGCGCGTCGGGAGACCCGGATTAACGCCGTGCGGTCCGGGTAAATCGATCGGCCCAATATAGTGCATCGCAAGATATCCGGCCGAAAATGCGAAATGAGTATGCGGGTCGATGAGACCCGGCATTATGACCTTGTCTGCAAACGTGTCGTCTATTTTGTGCGGATAGCGTTTAAGCCAAGGCTGCATCGACTTGATCGACCCGGTCGACAGGACGCGGCCGTCCATGACCGCAACGCATTGCGCAAAGGGACGTCCGGCGTCCATCGTTATGACCTTGCGTGCGCGATAGACGGTGATGTCGCTCATTTTGGTTTTCCTCCTTGGTCGATCCAGTTGACATCCCCGGCGAGAGATTTGCTGTGACCGACGCGACACAACCTTTGTAGAATTTCGCAATTACCGTGGAGAGCCCTTGCTTTCGGTTTTGCGGCCGAAAGCGAGGATACCGCCCATCCCACCCTGTTGGCCAGAGAAGCTCGCCCCAAGCAACTCCGATTGCAAGTGTGCGACATCCTTCCCGTAGATAAGCGACAAGGGGGGCCGCCACGTCTTGCCTATCCGGAGCGGCCGGTAATGATCCAGACATCGCGGTCATGTCGCGCCTTTCTAGCTGCGTACCGGAGGTTCCCGGGTGATATATTCTCTGGAAGTGCCGAATGGCTGACAACGACTTAAGAGGGAATGGCTGGATCGTACCACCGAGCAGGTACATCCAAGGCAGACCCGCGACGTATCGAATCCCGCGACCCATGTCGGTCTATCTGACGATGCGAGACGGCTGCAGAATAGCGGCCGACATGTATCTCCCGGAAGGGGACGCCGGAGATGGCCGGTGGCCTACTATCCTCATTCAGACGCCATATTATAGGCGTTTCGCGGTCGATCCCTCTGCGAAAGGCGTCGAGCCTTCGCCGAACGTTGCGAAGTATCGCGACGCCTTCGTCCCACGCGGATACGCGGTCGTCGTGGTTGACGTACGCGGTACCGGTGCGAGCTTCGGAACACGTGACAGCTTTCGGTCCCCGCGCGAGCGCGACGATGCCCACGAAATTGCTGATTGGATTATCGCCCAGCCATGGTCGAACGGCTCTTTGGGCGCTACCGGAATATCCTATCTCGGAGCCGCCGGCGATTTTCTCGCGAGCACCTCCCATCCCGCGGTAAAGGCCATCGCGCCCCTGTTTTCCGTCTGGGATACTTATCTCGACAATTACTATCCGGGCGGAGTTCTGCTGACTAACCTGGCGGACGTCTACGATCAATTGATGCTTGGACTTGACCAAGATCAAAGAGACGTCTTGAAGAACTTTTCCTATTATTCGGATCCGAACTATCGCGGCCCTGAGCCCGTTGACGATGATGCCGACGGGTCCGATTGCCGGGCGGCGGTCGCCGAGCATGCCGGCAACTTTCGTATGCCGGAATTCATTCGCTCGCTGGCCTTTAGAAACGAACATCTTTCCAATCAGGGCGTGTCGTCAAGCAGCATAAGTCCCTCGAGCTATTCCGCGGGAACCAGAGCCGATGTGGCGGTTTATTCCGTATCCGGATGGATGGATGGTGCCGGCTACGCGAACGGAGCGATAAGCCGATTTCTGACGCTTCCCAACCGCAACAAATATCTCCTGCTCGGACCGTGGGACCACGGAGCGCGAATTAATTCGTCGCCATGGCGAGCCGACCAAACTCCGGAGTTCGATCTATTTGCGGAAATACTTCGGTTTTTCGATGAACATTTGCTGGGCATCGATACCGGATTGCGGAAAGAACGGCCGGTCCACTATTTCACTGTCCATGAAGAGCGCTGGCGGGCCGCGGATACCTGGCCGCCCTTCCCCTCGTCGACACGCTTCTTCCTTTCAGACAACGGCGCTCTTTCGGAGTCGGCCGGACGTCCGGCCGAGGACGATTATGAGATCAACTTCGAAATCGGAACGGGGAAATTCACCCGATATGAACGGATCGCCGCAATCGATAGTCGGGAATACTACACCGACTGGAACGGTCGTGATCATTTAATGCTTAGCTACACAAGCGACGTGCTCACGCAGGATGCCGAGATCACCGGGAATTGCACCGCGTCGCTTTGGGTCTCAAGCAGCGCGACGGACTGTGCGATTCACGTCTACATTTCGGAGATCTTTCCGAACGGTGAAGCACACTACGTCACCGAAGGATTGCTGCGCGCGCTCCATAGACGAGAGTCTGATCCGCCCGCAAATTATCAGACGCCCGGCATATTCCGTTCATGCACGCGGGCGGACGCCGAAAGCATGCCCATAGGCGAGCCCCAGTTGCTCAGATTCTCGCTGCTGCCGATTTCCTGGACATTTCTGGCGGGCAGCAAGATCAGGCTGTCGCTCGCTGGGGCGGATGCCGACCATTGCGAGAGGATCCCTGACGATCGCCCAGTGCGCCTGAAGTTCTTGCGAGGTGGAGACAACGCCTCTTTCGTCGCACTTCCGCTCAGGTTTGTGTAGTGTTTTCCGGCTCAAACGTCTGGTATCGTTTGGCGCGGGCGGACCACCGCGATCTTCACATCTATCCCGATGGCACACAACTGGCTATACGATGGGCATGCAAAAAAGCGACGAACTACTCAGATATCTCGAAGCCAAGGGGATAATCGCAAAAACATTCGAACATCCGCCCGTGCACACGGTCGAGGAGTTGCAAAAACTTCGAGGCGACATTCCCGGCCTGCATACCAAAAACCTGTTTCTTCGCGATGGCAAGAAGAACTACTTCCTGTTCGTGACCGACGAGAATTCCACCGTCAACATCAAGGCCTTGGCGCGAAAGATCGGGGCCAAAGGCGGCTTGTCGTTCGGATCGGCCGATGCCTTGATGGAAGTTCTGGGAATTCAACCCGGATCGGTGTCGGTATTGGCTGCGATCAACGACCAAGGAAAAAGGGTCACAGTCGTGCTCGACGAGCAGCTCTTGAAGGCATCGGCGATCAACTGCCATCCCTTGACAAACCGACGCACGACTTCCCTTTCGAAGGAAGCTCTCGGCAACTTCCTGGCTGCGACCGGACATACGCCGCTTTACGTCTCCCTCGTCGACGACGGCGAGAGCGGTGCTTAGACACCCCTCCAAGGTGGCGATGCCCTTCCTGGTTTTCGATACTAAATGTGCCCTTTAGCCGCTTTCAGCCTGCAGAACCGATTCGACGCCCGAATCCGACTTAAACAAAAAGCAGCAGTCGGGCGGTACCGTAAGCAGCACTGGCTGCCCTATCTCGACTCCCTCCGCGGCATCACGATTGGGTTGTTGAACGAGAACGTGGTGATCCCCGAAAATCTTCACTCGATACTCCGTCGAAGGCCCGAGATAGCTGACCAGTTCGACGACGCCTTCTATCGAATTGACTTCATCCTGCGCGCTGGACTGAATTCCGGACCGCCTGGCGATCTTGATCTTCTCTGGACGGACGCCCAGCAATGTTGCCGAGGTGACCCTCGGGACAACCTTCAATGACAGGCCGAAGTCCGTCGAGAACACATCGCCTTTAATCGTTCCCTTGAAGAAGTTGGTCTTGCCTATGAAGTCTGCCACGAATGGACTTGCAGGACGCTCGTAAAGGTCCGCGGGGCTGCCGATCTGCTCTATCCGGCCGGCATTCATCACCACGAGTTGATCGGCCAAGCTTAACGCCTCTTCCTGATCGTGGGTCACGAAGACGGTCGTCAGGCCGAGCGACTGCTGGAGCTGCCGTATCTGCAGCCTGACCTCGTGTCTCAACTTTGCGTCCAGTGCCGACAACGGCTCATCGAGCAGCAGGACATGAGGATTGATGACCAAGGCCCGAGCCAGCGCAACTCGCTGTTGCTGACCACCGGAAAGCTGCCTGGGCATCCTTTCCGCGAATCCGCCTAACTGGACGAGATCGAGAACCTTCGAGACCCGCTGCTTGATTTCGGCCTTCGGTACGCGGCGCATTTCCAGACCGTAGGAAACGTTTTGCGCGACGGTCATGTGAGGAAACAGGGCGAAGCCCTGGAAAACCATGCCGGTGTTGCGCTTGTTGGCCGGAAGATCGGTCACCTCCTGGTCCGCAAAGAATATTTTGCCTTCGCTAACCTCGACAAATCCCGCAATCATGCGAAGCGTCGTCGTCTTCCCGCAACCGCTCGGACCCAGCAGCGCAATGAACTCTCCGTCCTGGATCTCGAGCGACATCTGACTGACCGCGACATCGGAATCGTATCGCTTGACGACGCCTTTGAGAGTGATCTTGGACACCTGCAGCCCTTCCCGTGGTGTTTTCTAGAATGTACGGCCGAGGCGAACGTATCGGTCCGAGATGATCAAGGCCGTCGCAACGATAAGCACCTGGATCGTGGCAACGGCCATGATCGTCGGGTCGGTCCGATATTCCAGATAGTTGATCATCGCGATCGGCAGCGTGATGCGTCCCGGCCCGACCAGCAAGAGAGATTTTTCGAGATCGCCGAACGAGGCGATAAATCCGAACAGTGCGCCCGCCGTAATGCCCGGGCGGATCAACGGCAGCGTGATGCGGAAGAAAGTCACGAGCCGGCTTGCGCCAAGGCTGAGCGACGCCTCTTCGATCGCGGGGTCGAGGCCGGCTAACGACGCGGTCAGGAGGCGCAGTATCCATGGAATCGCGATCAGGGTATGTGCCAGCGTAAGACCGTAGTAGGTCGAAGCGAGTTGAAAGTCGCTCCATATCTGGATTTCGATATAGAACAGATAGATCGCGCTACCGGATACGATCGCCGGAATCATAAGCGGAGACATCAGGATCGTGTTGATCAGTTCTCGGCCGAAGAATCGGTACCGTGCAATCGCGAGCGCCGCGGGTACGCCCACCATGAGCGCAAGCGCCGACGCGCTCACGGCCACCTGAGAACTGAGAACGAAACCATTTCTGAAATCCGCAGCCTTCCAGGCCTGGACAAACCACAATGCGGTATATCCGTCCGGCGGGAACGAGAGAATCTTGTTGCTGAAGAACGCAACCCAGATCGTCGTGGCCAGGGGAAGCAGGACGAACAGGATGATGAGCCACACGAACGAAATGTAGGCGCCGCGAAGAACCCCGATCCGGCGCCCCCCATTCATCGAACAATCCCGGCGCGCATGGATCGGTTGAACATCACGCTCGACGATAAGGTCAAGACCATTGTCAACGCGATGAGAACGAAAGCCAGCGCCGATGCAAAGGGCCAGTTCATATTGGCCGACATCTGCGTATAGATGGTCGGCGCCATCATATAGAATTTCGGACCACCGATCAGGACGGGCGTCGCATAGGCGTTCATCGACAGGGTGAAGCACAATACGCAGCCCGCGAAGATACCAGGCATCATCAGGGGGAGCACAACCCGGCGGAACGTGGTCAGCGCCGAGGCACCGAGATTGAGCGAGGCCTCCTCGAGCGATATGTCAATGTTGTGCATCACGCTGTTGAGCGTCACGATCATGAAAGGTAGCAGGACCGACGTCAGCCCCACGATCACGGCCCCTGGCGTGTAGAGCAGCCGCAGCGCCGTGCTGGCGAGATCGAGTTTCTGCACTATAAAGTTCACCAGCCCTTTGTTGTCGAGGATGATGATCCATCCGGCCGTCCTCGCCACATTTCCCATGAACAGCGGCAGGACGATCGCGATGATGAGGTAGCGCTGCAGGATGACCGAGCGCGTCCGCGCCATGTAATAGGCGACCGCCAGCCCGCCGACGACACAAAGCGCGGTGGTGACCGCAGAGACCCACAGCGTCGTCCACAACACGTTACGGTAGAAATCGTCCTTGAAGAAGCGGATGTAGTTCTCGAACGTCAGCGCTTGAACGTACATCTGCGCCGCGTCGTACCGGTAGACGCTGAGCCGCAGCATCGCGAGCAACGGCACAACCAGGAGCAACGACACGAAGACGAGGGCCGGCGCCGTCAACTCATACGGACCAACCCATCGCCGGCGTTTCGTGACAGGGCGCACGGCATTCGTGGAGCTTGAAGCCTGCAGACTCTCCATATGGCCGCAATCAGGCCTTGAACTCTTTGTTCCACCAGTCGAGCAGATCGTTGCGATTCTTCAGCCAGAACGCAAATGGCCGGGCGTGAAGGGCTTTCTGCTCCTCCGGCGTGAACGGGATTAGCTTGGCGGCGACATCGGGCAACACCGTTTTCGTGTTCGCCGGCGAATAGAATGATTTCTGGACCAGATCGGCCAGGCCGGTGGGGTCGAGCAAGGCGTTGCAGTAAAATTTGGCCCCCTCCGGGTTTGGGGCTTTCTTCGGTATCGACAGGCCGAAGCTAATGGCGATGCCGCCCTCGCTGGGATAGGACGCGGCGACGCTCACACCATCCGATGCAAACTGCAGGATCCGCGCCTTGTATTCGGGAGCGACAAGAATCTCCTCGTTCTTGAGCGCCTGCGCAATCTGCAAATGGTTCGGGTAGATGCGCGGGCTCGCGGCCTTTTTCCATTCCATCATACTGGCTTTAACGGCCTCGATGTCGATGTTGTCGAGCGACTTGCCGATCTTGAGCGCCGCCAACTCAAAATGGTGGGCCCAGTGCTCGTTGGAGAGGCCAACGATGCCCTTGTATTTCGGATCCCAGAGCTCGCCGAAGCTCTTCGGAGCTTCCGTCAGCTTGGTGGGATTGTAGCCGAGAATCCAAGCCGAATACTGCCAAGGAATGTAGGTCGACGTCTTGAGCTGCGGCACTACGTCTTTAAGTCGCGGAACGGCGGCCTCGTCGACCGGATCAAGCGTTTCAAGCACCGCGAGTTCAAAGGCAGTGGCATCATCCAAATGGGCAACGTCCATCGGCGCGCGCGGCAACCTACGGCTGGCGATAATCTTGGTCCGCCGCTGATCGGGACCGTCGAGATCGCGGATGATGGTGTAACCGGCCTTTTCGACATACGGAGCTTCGAGGAACTTCACCGTGCGATCATTCCAGTCGCCGCCCCAATTCGCGACGATGATCTGGCCCTCGGCGGCGCGTGCGCCGGGACCGGCGGAAATCGCGGCCGCTGCACCGACTGTGCCGGCGAGAAACCCTCTCCGACTGATTTGATAGCTCATGGAACCCTCCGCGCTGATATTGCCCGCCCCTCGGCGTCGTTGCCGAGGTGTAGCATTCCTCATCCGCCTTGTGCGCCCCTATCGTTGTTTTTTTGCGCATTGGAGGCATCAAGCACTATACGCCACGCCATTTTTGCGGCATGTAAGGATGCGACATGGGAGGTGTAGCTGTTGGAAGCGACCGCGCATCGTTCAAAAAGCATAGCCCCACTCGCGGCTTCCGGCGGTGAAATATTGAGCACCCAGCCCCCACCCCACCGGCTGCTGGAGGGTGAACACATGGAAAAAGCGATCCGACCTATTCGCGTTGGCTTTATCCTCACCAATAACTTCACGCTGACAGCATTGTCGAATTTCGTCGACGTCCTGCGTTTGGCAGCAGACGATGGAGACAGTAGTCGTCCGATCCGCTGCCAATGGCACATCATGTCGGACAGCGACGAACCTATCAGATCGAGCAGCGGCCTGCTCGTGTATCCGACATCCCGTTTCATCAATGCTACGGAACTCGATTACGTCGTCGTCGTCGGAGGGCTGCTTCATCGCGGCCCGCAGATCGACGAAAAAATCAAAAAATACCTTGTCGCTGCGGGGGCGACAAATGTCGATCTGATAGGCGTCTGTACCGGAAGTTTCGTCTTATGGCGCCTTGGTCTTCTTCGACAAAAAAAGTGCTGCATCAGCTGGTACCACTATCGCGATTTTATCGAGGAATTCGGCGAGACGTTACCCGTTGCGGATCAGCTCTTCGTGGTCGACGGCAAGCGTATAACGTGCTCGGGCGGCATCGGCGTTGCTTATCTGGCCGCCCATATCGTCGAGCTTCGCATGGGACTGTCCAGTGCCCAAAAGGCGCTTCACATCATGCAGATCGACAGAATGAAACCTGGCTCAACAGCGCAGTCGGCACCGCCTACGGAATTTACAGGCGAAGATAGCCGCATTTCGCGGGCCCTTCTTATCATGGAGCAAAATCTGTCCTCCCCATTGTCGGTGGCAAAACTCGCCGCCAAGGTTCATTTGAGCACCCGTCAACTGGAGCGATTGTTCAAGGAGGAAGGCGGACACCCGCCCCAGACCGCTTATCTTCGACTGAGACTAAAGCACGCGCGCTGGATGATGAAGACGGATATGACGCTGGCCGCGATTGCCGCGGAAACTGGCTTCGTCGATGGATCGCATCTCAGCAAGGCATTCAAGGCTGCCTTCGGCTCGAAATCCTTCCGAAGAACGCCGAAGACAAATGGAAACGTCAACGGAGGTTGAAGTGAAGGCGCAAGGGCGGCGTGTATTCGATCCGGCTTGAAGGGGTGAAGAACCATTCCCTTCCAGTTGGCCCCGCGATAGGTCTAGTCTACGTTGCAGCGTCTGGCGATCTCGTAAGAGATTTTGCGCGAAAAGTCCCCCAAGCCTTTCTCATGGAAGAGAATGCTGAAAATCCGGCCCGCAGTTAAAAGTGATGACGCGGCTGTTTGGACGATCATCGGGCCAACCATCGGAGCTGGAGAAACCTACGCGCTTCCCCCTGAAATGACGGAGATGGATGCCTTGCGGTATTGGATGGGTCCAGACCGGGATACGTTTGTCGCGGAGGAAGACGGCAACATACTCGGCACCTATTACATCCGCGCCAATCAATCGGGCGGAGGCACTCACGTGGCGAACTGCGGCTACATGACGCACTCCAGCGCTCAAGGCCGGGGCGTTGCGAGGCAGATGTGTGAGCACTCGCTCGCATACGCGAGGGATCGCGGTTTCCGCGCCATGCAATTCAACTTTGTTGTAAGCACGAACGAGCGTGCCGTGCGCCTCTGGCGCTCGCTCGGTTTCGATATCGCCGGCCGCCTGCCTTTAGCCTTTCGGCGCCCTTCCGGAGACTACGTTGATGCGCTTGTAATGTTCAGGCCGCTCTAGCTGCTGGAAGAAGGACCGGAACGCTGTTGCCCAGCCCTGCTTCGCCTTACCTGTTCGCGAACGCCGCCCGCTTCATTCCGCCGCCATGCGCGAGAATTTGACCGTGTTGAGGTAATTCACGCACTCGTCAACGCTGTGGACGTCGGCGAATTTGGCGTCGATGTCGTACAGATTCCAGGCGACGGCGCCGGGGACACGGTCACCGATGCAATCGCGCACGGCGATGGTGCGGAATCCGTCGGCGAGCCCGTCGCAAATCGTTGTACGCACGCAAGCCGTCGCCGTGACGCCGGTGACCAGGATGGTGTCGACGCCTGCCGCGCGCAGGGTCCCGGCAAGCCCAGTCCCGTGAAAAGCGCTGGCTCTCTTTTTCAGCAAGGTGTACTCGCCCGCAACTGGCGCGATGCGCAAGTCGATCGCCCAGAGTTCCTTGTTGTTCAGATCGACGACTTCGATCGGAATCTTGCAGTGCCATAACCCCATATCGGTGAATGGCGCGTTGCGATCGGTAATTTCGTATGCCGTCGTCACATGAACGACCGGATGACCGTTGGCGCGGCACGCGTCGAGCAGGCGCCGCATCCCCGGAATGATTTCCTGATCCATCGCTTCCTGGTCGCAGCTAAACGGATTGCCTGGGCGGGTCCACGCATTTGCGAGATCGACGCTTACCAATGCGGGTCTTTTGCCAAACCCGATGCGACGCTGAAAGCCGCGCTCCTGGTAGATCTTCGTCGAAGCCTCGAAGGCCCGCTGGAGCATTTGGTCGAGCTGCTTGTTATCCGCGTCGTTCATGGCGAGATCCTTGTCTTGGCGGTGAAAAAGGGGGTTCACGCATTTCGTCTCACGGCGGTCCGACACAGGGACGCGACTATAGGATGCAAAATGCCCGTAGACGAGGGAGACTGGAAATGCCGGTTTGCCAAATATTCTTGCACGCCATGCATCAATCGATATTCTGAACCATAGGCTTGGGAGCGCAGAACATGACCACCGAAGAAGGGCTTGAGCTAACGCAATCTTTTCTGGTCGTGGCACAGGAACTTAACTTTCGGCGCAGCGCCGAGCGACTGAATATCGACCAGTCGGCGCTGACACGCCGGATACAAAAGCTGGAGCACGTTCTTGGATTTGCGTTGTTCGAGCGCACAACTCGCGAAGTATCCCTCACTCCGGCAGGTCGGTCATTCTTCAAGGCGAACGCAAAGCTTCTACAGAACTATGCGCAAGCCGTTTACGAAGCACGGCTGGTGGCTGAAGGCAAAACCGGCGTCTTGCGCCTCGCCTATATGGCCTTTGCCGCAACAGAGCTGATGCCCCTCGCCGTATCTCACTATCGACGACTCCATCCTCAAGTCGAAGTAAATTTGCGCTACATGCGAACCCAGGGACAAAAGCTGGCGCTGGCTCAAGATGAAGTCGATATCGGCTATATGATCGGACCTTTCGACCACCCTGACTTTCACAGCCATAGGCTGGCGACAGATCCTCTTTATCTTGTAACCCCGCGAAATCATCGTCTGGCGCGGCGTCGCGGGGTCCGCCCAACCGACCTCGCTGGGGAAGATTTGATCCTGGGCGACATGATCGAATGGGAAGCTTATCGCTGGCGACTGAACGACATGTTTTCCGCGGAAGGCGTGGCCATGAATGTCCGTCTCGAAGCGTCGAACACTTTGGCCTTGATCGGATTGGTGGCTGCCGGTCTCGGTGTGACGGTCTATCCAAAGAGCCTTATTGGCTTTCTCGGACGCAGTGTCGAGGTGCGTCCGATCATTCATTCCGCCTTCAGAATACAAACTGTGCTGGTATGGAAGAGGACCAACAGGGCGAAGGCCGTCCGGAGCTTCGTCGAGGTGGCAAAGAAACGGCTCGCTCCGTCGGAGTAACGTCTGTGCAAATATCCGGCCGAGCGAAACGAAATGCAGGCTCGGCACCGCCTACCGACCGTTACTGTAAATCGGCTTACGATTTGACCCCCAATCGGCTCCCAAACGTGGCCCCAGTCGGGAATGCGATCGTTCGCTCCGTTAGACGTACGTCCAGCGCCGAGGGATACAATTGGCATGAGCGCCGCCGCGCTCACGCGAGACCCATTTCACAAATCAGCAATAGCCTCAGGAAGCTCGTTCCAGCATGCAACGCGGCGCCGCCTGCGAGTGTAAGGATCACACCCTTCAATCTGTTCCGGCAGCGCGTCGCTCCGCGGGTGTTAATCGGCGTATGGGGTCCCGACGCCGATCGGCACGCTGAACTATTGATCCAGCAGGCCGTGGAGGGGGCAGTCTTGGGCGCTTATCCACAGCGATGCAGGCGTGCGCGTCGATTCTTTTGGGGACTGGCCCGGTATTCGGGCGTCGGTCCCATCCCCATCTGTCAGGCCGCGAGCCAACGCGCCAAGTCGTCTGGCTTGGGCAGGCCGCCCGCATGAACCACCTTGCCGTCGATGACGATGCCGGGCGTCGAAACGATGCCGTAACCTGCGATCGCCGCATAGTCGGTCACCTTCTCGACCTTGACCGCAACGCCGAGCTTGTCAGCTTCGGCCTGTACCATCTCGGCCGTGGTGACGCAGCGTTTGCAGCCGGGGCCAAGGATTTTGACGTCTTTCATGGATATTCTCCGTGAGCTTATTGGAACAGTGCGTTGAACAGGAATCCGACCGCGAGGATGCCGGTGCCGACGACACCAACGAACACCGCGATCAGTTTTACGCTGAGGACCTTACGCAGGATGATGATCTCGGGGAGTGACAGCCCGATCACCGACATCATGAACGCGAGGACGGTTCCGAGCGCGGCGCCCTTTGCGAGCAGCGCCGTGACCACGGGGATGATCCCTGCGGCGTTCGAATACATCGGAATGCCGATCAGCACCACGACCGGCACCGACCACCAGGCGTCCCGCCCCATAATCGAAGCCAGCAGGTCCGCCGGCACGTAACCGTGGATGAAGGCTCCGGCGGCGATGCCGGCGATGATCCACGGCCAGACATTACCGACGATCTCTTTCACGGCTTCGATGCCTGCTTTGATGCGATCGACGACTGTGAGATCTTCCGGCGGAAGATCGGCCGCACCGGATCGGATATTGCGGACCCAGTCCTCCAGCCAATGTTCGAGATGCAGCCGGCCGATGACCCAACCGGAGACGATGGCGACGGCAAGGCCGAAGACGAGATAGGTCAGCGCTACTTTCCAGCCGACCAGCCCGAACAAGAGTTCGAGCGCCACCTCATTCACCATCGGCGCCGAGATCAGGAACGAGAATGTCACACCGAGCGGCACGCCCGCGCTGACGAAGCCGATGAACATCGGCACGGCCGAGCAAGAGCAAAACGGCGTGACGACGCCGAGCGACGCCGCCAGAACGTTGCCGACGCCTTCGCGCTTCCCGGCAAGAACGGCCCTGGTCTTCTCGGCTGAGAAGAAGCTGCGCACGACGCCCATCCCGAACACGACCAGGGTGAGCAGCATCAGAACCTTCGGCGTGTCGTAGGCGAAGAAGCTGATCGCCTCGCCGAGATGACTTTCGGGATCGACCTGCGTCGATGCGACCACCCAATCCGAGAATGGAACGAGTTGGCTGTAGACAACGCCCCAAAAAATCAGACCAACGACCGTCGATCCGATCCACTTTGCGGTCGAAGGGCCGGCACCCGGCGTATGTTCGGTGATGGAGTTGAGGCTCATGCGGCATGCCTTTCCTGATTTGCCGGCAGCGCCAGCGCGGCGTCGACAAGGGCGGCGACCGCTTGAGGAAGATTTGGGGCACGGCGATAGCGGACCCATTGCGCATCACGGCGGTCGACCACCAAGCCTGCTGTCTTGAGAGCTGCCATGTGACGGGACATGCGGGACTGGCTGGCGCCGAGCTCCCGCATCAATTCGCAAACGCAGTGCTCACGCCCATCCCACACCATTCGAAGGGCTTCGAGCCGGACCAGCTCTGCGAGCGCGGAAAGAATCGTTATCGAATTCATGTAGTTGCCTATGTAATGCGCTTATGCGCATGAACGCATATAAGTGATCTTCGCTGCCTAGGCAAGGCCCTCAAAAAAATCATTGCGGTAGCCGGTACGCGTTTTCCGGCAAACATTTGGGATGACACACCGAGGACCTCGCAAGCTCGCACCAGATCACCCGTGAAGAACAACACCGCTGGTTGCTACCAGCGCTGGCTTGACTCACACTGTTATATCTGGAATTATCGATACATGGAAACAGAAGAAGTGATTCTCGCGTTGGCGGCGCTCGCCCAGTCGACGCGGCTCGAAGTGTTTCGGCTCCTGGCTCAGCACGAGCCCGATGGCTTGGCGGCCGGCGATATCGGGCGTGCGCTGGCGGTGCCTCAAAACACAATGTCTTCTCATTTGTCGATTTTGGCACGCGCGGATCTAGTGTCCTCGCAGCGTCACAGCCGCTCCATCGTTTATCGTGTCAATCTGGACCGCTTCCAACGCGTCGCACTTTTTCTGCTCAAAGATTGTTGTGGCGGTCGACCAGAGGTTTGTGCGCCGCTGATTGAAAGCCTCTCACCCTGCTGTCCGCCGAAGAAAGGAAAAGCCAATGTCCGAACGCGTGTATAACGTTCTTTTCCTCTGCACCGGTAATTCTGCCCGCTCGATCATTGCGGAGTTGCTCCTGCGGAAAGATGGCCGCGGCCGGTTCCAGGCATTCTCCGCGGGAAGCCAGCCCAAGGGAACGGTCAATCCGTTGGCAATCAAAATCCTGAAAAACGTTGACTATCCGACCGAAGGGCTGCGCTCCAAAAGTTGGGAAGAGTTTGCTTCGCCTGATGCTCCGGTAATGGATTTTGTCTTCACGGTTTGTGACAATGCAGCCGGCGAAAGCTGTCCGGTATGGCCGGGGCAGCCGATGACGGCCCACTGGGGCATCGAAGACCCTGCTGAGGTCGAGGGTTCAGACATCAAGAAGGAAGCCGCCTTCTACACCGCGCTGCGTTATCTCAAGAATAGAATCTCGATATTTACGGCTCTGCCGCTGAAAAGCCTGGAACCGCTCACGCTCGGAACCAAGCTGCGCGAGATCGGTCGCCTTGAAGGCGCTACTTCGCAACGCCCGAACGTGGCGTGAGGCCTTTATGGATATCGTCATCTACCACAATCCGGATTGCGGAACGTCGCGCAACGTCCTCGGCCTGATCCGGAACGCTGGCATCGAACCGCACGTCATCGAGTACCTTAAGACGCCGCCTTCGCGGGCGCTGTTGAAGCAGTTGATAACGCGAATGGGCGTGCCCGTCCGGTCATTGCTGCGTGAAAAGGGAACACCCTATGCCGAACTCGGCCTGGGATCACCCGATCTGACCGACGACCAACTCATTGATGTGATGATAGCGAATCCGATTTTGATCAATCGCCCGATCGTCGTAAGCCCGCTTGGTGTCAAGCTCTGCAGGCCGTCCGAAATCGTGCTCGACATCTTGCCACCGACCCAGCACGGCGAATTCCGCAAGGAAGACGGCGAAATCGTTTTAGACGCCAGCGGCAAACGTGCAGCGACAGCCTGAGAAAGAACCGACATGACGATTTTCGAACGCTGGCTGACCTTGTGGGTGGCGCTCTGTATCGTGGTGGGCATAGCGCTTGGCCATCTCTTGCCGGGTGTCTTCCACGCGATTGCTGCAGCCGAAATTGCCAAGGTCAACCTTCCAGTTGCAGCGTTGATCTGGTTGATGATCGTGCCGATGCTGATCAAGATCGATTTCGCTGCTTTGGGTCAAGTCAAGGAACACTGGCGCGGGATTGGTGTCACACTCTTCATCAACTGGGCTGTAAAGCCATTTTCGATGGCCGCGCTAGGCTGGTTCTTCATCGGCTACGTGTTCCGGCCCTATCTGCCAGCCGGTCAGATCGACAGTTACATCGCCGGATTGATCATTCTCGCCGCGGCACCTTGCACCGCAATGGTTTTTGTCTGGTCTAACCTGACCAAGGGAGAGCCGCACTTCACCCTGAGCCAGGTGGCGCTCAACGACACCATCATGGTTTTCGCCTTCGCGCCGATTGTCGGCCTGCTGTTGGGGCTCTCGTCGATTACTGTACCTTGGAACACACTGATCCTGTCGGTCGTGCTGTACATTGTGGTGCCCGTTATTCTTGCGCAAATCCTGCGCCGTCGGCTGCTCGCGGTTGGGGGCCAGGAAGCTCTGAACAGACTCCTTGGCCGGCTACAGCCCCTGTCGCTTGTTGCGTTGCTGGCCACGCTGGTGCTGCTGTTTGGTTTCCAGGGCGAGCAGATTCTAACACAGCCGCTGATCATTGGACTCCTCGCCGTGCCGATTCTGATCCAGGTCTACTTTAACGCTGGCCTGGCCTATCTCCTGAACCGGCTCTCGGGCGAACAGCATTGCGTCGCTGGCCCCTCTGCGCTCATTGGTGCCTCGAACTTCTTTGAACTCGCTGTCGCCGCCGCCATCAGCCTGTTCGGCTTCCAATCCGGCGCGGCTCTGGCGACTGTTGTCGGCGTGCTGATCGAAGTTCCGGTTATGCTTACGGTCGTTTGGATCGTGAACCGCTCTAAGGGTTGGTACGAAAGCGACCGCGCCACAACGCAGGTCGTCGAAAGGACCTAACAGTTGACGCTTCAGTCCGCAGAGACAAGGGTGCGCACGTTTCTGTCCAGACGGCAAGCGTCATACCATTGAAGGATAATTTCAATTTTCGGCGGGAGTTCGATCGCCAGCCCTCCACTATAATGGCTCCAGGCAGCGATATATGGCTCCCTGACGGTAGTAAGAATCGGAATGCCAGCAGAGAAGGCATCCTCGATGCAAGATAGCAAACCGTCTCCTTCCGACTCGGCTCTGCCAAACTTATTGATGATGACCAAGTCCACGTTGGAATCAATGGCGTCCGTAATGCAATGAGAAATCGCCGCGAGACCCCGCGGGTCGAGCTTACAGCCACGGGACTCACGGCCGCAATCCTGTGTGATGCGCTCTGCTTTTCCGGTTCGGATATCGACGATATTGAGACAGGCACAGCATTCGTTCGGTTGGAATTCGGCCTCCTGAAGAACGCCCCCGACCGTGGCTCCTCTCGCGAGCAAGCTCTTTACGGCTGCACGAAGGATGCCGTTGATGTCAAAGTCCCGCTCATAATGAATTGCGGCGAGCCCCGGTGCGAGATCGAGCGACATTAGGAAGCTCCTATTTCGGTACGGTTCCCCGAGACGGGCGCGAACCGCTTTCTCGCGATCGGGCTGGAGCCCAATGGTGCGCCCTTCCTCCAAGGCGATCGTAACGGGTGCGCCCTTGCGAACCTGGTAAAGCACCCACATTGCACCAACCCGACTGGCCGTATGGCAATGAATGATGATCGGCTGGTTCGCCGGGTCCTCAACAATGCGAGCGAAGGCCACAATTTGCTCGTCCGAGGGAGCCTGCTCCGTCACGGGAATGTTGAAATAGTGCAAGCCCGCAGATTCCACCTCCACCTTTTCGGAAGCCGTGCCCTCCTTTGGGCCGCGCAGGTCAAGAACCGCAGCAAAGCCGAGGGGCCGAAGGCTGCTAACCGCGCCGTCTTTGAGTACACCAGCGGTCGCAATCGTCGGCCTTATCCGATCATAGTTTGTGAAAGCAGGTCCAACCTTCTCGCCGAACGGCACCTCAGCGCCAGCGGCGTGGGCGCATTCCGGGCGCGTGAAGCCGATCAAGGCAAAGGCAAGCATCAGGATTGCACCGGCACGGCCAATTCCTGATCTTGCAAAGGAGATAACGGTGGGCATTCCGACGCTGTGCATAATCTTTCCTGCATCAGATTGCCTGACGAGCCAGCAATGCCACAAGTTGCGATAGCAGAACGATGACCGATCCATGGATTGGTACCCTTTTTCGACGCAGCAGGTGAACGGCTTTCCTGTCAGCAACCCCCGGGCGCGTCCAGGGGCGTATAGACACCGCCGCATACCACGGTGTCATCCAGACGTTCGCAGTACGTGCTCTTCGGCTGGACATCGTTACTTACCGGATTTCTCGCCTGGTAGTTCTGCCAGAACGATGTCTGTTTCTTCGCCAAATCGATGCGCTCCTGCACAAAGAGCTTGCCGTCGATGTCCTGCATCAGGGCCTGGTTGGTCCCGACAAGGTCGCGGTCGGCACCATGAGCAAGCACCCCGCCGTCAAGCCCGAGCACGACAATATACAATTCGCGATCAACGAACCGGCCGGATCTGTTCGCAATTTCCGCGTAAGCCTTCCCGGGCCCATGTTCCCTGATGAAGGCCGCCGCGCTCTTTACCATGGCCACAGCTTCGTCTTTCGTCACCGGCTGCCCCGCTCCGAACGATGCGGAGGCGGAAATCGAAGCCACTAACGCCGCAGCGGCGAGTTTCATGACCAGCGAGCGCATGGATGTCATCCGCCTAAAAAGCCTGAACTCCCACATCAAAGATGCTTCAGTGAGGCCGGCAACGCCACGATAAAATGGTCCCGGCGCATTCTTGCGTATTCGCGCGCAAAGCGCCGGTACCCACTGCAGCAGATGTTCATCGAGTAGCCGCTTCTGGAAGCCCTGCATTTGGCGGGCCTTCTCCACGTCTTCCTGCGCCCATGCGCGCGCCTCCTGTTCGCACAGGAATTCCATGCATGCCAGTTCCATCCCGACATGGTCCGGAAAATCCTTGAAGTCCTCGGAAACGTCGGCACCCGCGTCGCGGTACAATTTCTTTATCGCCAGTACCGAAGAGCCCGCGAGAAGCCCCCGGACAACCGTATCGCCGACCTGCCGCTGGTCGCGATAGACCAATTCATATGGCGTGACATACCGTTCGAGCGGAACCATGAACAAATCCTGGAATTCCTGGTCCAGACTTTCATGATCGCCCGCATATTCCTCGGCAAATCTTCGCAGGTCATTCACCGCAGCCTCTCCAAACAGCTTCTCGAGTTCTTCGATGAAGCCATCGCCCGAAAGCGCCTCGACGAACGCCTTGCCCGGCGGCTCCAGGAAAGCTGCCGAAAGAAATCGATTCACATTCGCGCGGGCTTTGGCCCAATCTGCCTGTTCCGTCATTTCTTTGCGAACCTTGTCGATGGCCGGGTCAAAGCAGGATCGGCAAATCCCTCAGGAGCGTTCAGGCCGGAATCTGCGGGATTGAAATCGGGAACATAGGTCAGCGCTTTTCCGACGCAGGTCGTCGCGCAGGCCGGCTGAAGTCCCTTGTCGGTTCGATCCACACACAGATTGCATTTTTCGACCTTTTTGGTCGCCTCGTTCCATTGTGGCGCTCCATAGGGGCACGCCCAGACGCAATACTTGCAGCCGATGCATTTGGCCTCGTCGATAAGCACCACCCCGTCAGAGGCACGTTTTGCGATCGCCTTGACCGGGCACGACTTGATGCAGGCAGGATCCTGACAGTGATTGCACGATGAGGTGATAAATTTTCGCCACACCTGCGGATACGTTCCGCCCTCCTGCACCACCACCCAGCGGTAACTCACATGAGCCGGGCTTTCGAGGCTTCCGCCATTGAACAGCAAGGGAGACTTCGTAGGTGCGGTGTTTTGCTCGGACTTGCACGCCACCGTGCAGCTGTGACAGCCGATGCAGCGATCCAGGTCGATCAGCCAGCCGTGTTGCGCCATGATCGCCTCCCTTTCAAGCGTGGGCCAGTTTGACGCGGCTGTCGTAGAACGACACGCTGCCGCCGACCTTGTCCTGGATCGAAGTGTTCAGAGTCTTTCCCTTGAACTGATCCAGCCGCATGATCGGATTCACGGTAAGACCCGCACCTCGACTCGGATCGAGAATCTTGGGACACACCGTCCACCGAGTACGGTTTCGACGCCACTTCCCAATGACCAAAGTGATGCGAAACTGCGATCACTCCGGGGCGCAAGCCTTCGGACACTTTCGCCTTGCCGACGACCCCTTGCGGGTTCGTCGCCGAGATCAGCCGCACCTTGTCCCTGTTCTTGATCCCAAGTCGCTTGGCATCGAAGGCACTGATCTCCACGAAATTCTCCGGCTGAATCTCCATCAGCCATGGAATCGTCGCCGTCCGCGCCTGGCCGTGCCACGCCATCTTGTAGGTGATGAGCTGGAACGGGTATTCCTTCTCGTCCACACTGGCGATTGACGTGTTGTCGGCAAACTTTGGCGGCTCGAAGTGCGGAAGCGCGTCGAAGAATTGCCCGGTCATCGAATCCTTGGTGAGTGCAAGCGGTTCGATGTAGATCTTGATCACATTCCCATACTTGTATTTGAGATACTTGCCATCGTACTCGCTCCCTGGATCTTCGAACGCACCGCCCTTGGCGACGATGTCGGCGACGGATTTCCCGCTGTTCTTGGCCAGGTTTTCGAGCCCCTTCTTGTGGAAGTCCCAATACGTATTGAGAGCACTGCCATCCTCGAACGCTTTCGCGCCGACGCCGGGGAGGCCCATGGCTTTCGCCAGGCCTATATGGATGTCGCCTACCGTCCTGGTATTGGGGAGAACCGGTGTGTAGACGTTCGGTGCATCAGGATTGAATGGCACTGACCCGATGTCCTTGCCGTCGAGCTTGCCCACAACCGGCTGCTGGAATGACGTTGCCCGGCTCAGGATGGTTGGCGTCATCCCGGGGAAGCTCCATTTTTCCAGGTACGACGTATCGGGCAGTATGTAGTCGGCAAGAGCCGCCACCTCGCCCATGTTTGGGCTGATCGATACGAACAGCGGAAGCTTGCTTTCGTCCTTCACATAGTCCTCGAAGGTCTTTCGCAACGCAGGCGTGCTGTACGGCATGGCGTTCCAGTACGTAATCAGCGCCTTCATCGGGTACGGATAGCCCTCGGCCGCACTTGGAATGATCTCCTGATAATTCCCGTTCGTTGCGTAGGGAAACCAGGGCCGCTTTGCCGGATAGCCGCCATCGCGCTTGAACAGGCTCGGCGCATCCTTCTCATAGTGCTTGCCGGTGCGGTTCATTTTGGCACCCTTGGGCGAAACGGCCCCGGGAACGCCAGCCAACGGGGTCACGCCTGTGCCTTCCGCCCAACCGCCGCCGCCTGTCGTGTTGCCACCACGCCAATCGTAATTGCCCACCAGCGTATTGAGGAAGCTGATGGACAGCATGTTGTAGACGCCGTTGGTGTGCTGAACCGCGCCGCGATAGGCGTTCGCCACAGCCTGTTTGCCGCCTGCCGCGAATTCAGAAGCCAGCGTCACGATCAGATCCGCGCTTAGCCCGCAGTCTTCCGCATGCTGGGCAACGGATTTGGCGAAGATCCGTTCTTTCATGATCTGGAACGCGGTCTTGCAGCGCCGTCCTGCAACAGTGACTTCGCCCGGCTCCAGTTCGCCGACCACCGCAGCCTCGACAATCTCCTTCGCCCCACCGTCGGCCCACACAACGTAGTTGTCCTTGCCGCCGCCGATCGCATCGGCCCGCAGGTAGCGGCGCGCATCCGCGTGATCTGGATCAATCACCACCAGACGTGTTGAATCTGTCCACGTCGGCTCACCGGCAGCCTTGGCCGCGGCCTGGTTCGCGTTAGCCAGATACTTCACATCATGCTTGCCGTTCTCGATGATCCAGCGGGACATGCCCAGCGCGAGCGCCGCGTCCGTGCCGGGCTTGACTGGGACCCACCGATCGGCTTGCGCCGCCGTGTTGGAAAAACGCGGATCGACGACGACGTACTTTCCGCCCTTTGCCTTGAAATCCATCATTTTGCGGGCAAGGGCGACCATCGGGAAATTCGCCTCCAGGAAGCTGGAGCCGAACAGGATGATGTACTTGGACTCGACAATGTCGGGCTTGAAATGGTTCTTGCGCCCGCGATTTGCCTTTTCGTCCCACGTCATCAGTTCGTTCGCGACATGATGCGACGTCTCGCAGATGCTGGTATGATCCTCCCGGGAGTTGATCGTCCCAAATCCGTTTTTCCAAATGCGATCAGTAAACCCTCCCTCGACCGTGCGGCCGGGGGAGTACAGTACCTGGTTGGCGATCGGCCCAAGCTCCGGGGCGGCGGGATCGATCAGAGTTTCAAAGTTTCGCAGCGGTTTGAGTTTTGCCGCGATCTCTTCGAATGCCTGATCCCAGCTGATCGCCTTCCACTTGCCTGAACCGCGCGGCCCCACGCGCTTGAGAGGTTGTTTAATCCGGTACGGGTCGTAAACGACCAGTACGCCGGCTTGCCCTTTGGCACACAAGCGGGCGGGTTTGCGTTTCGCCTGATCAATCGACGTGCCGAAACGAACCCGCTCGTCCGGATCGAAATTGTTTGGGTGATACGGATTCCCATCCAGCTTCAGCAGAATGCCATCCTTGACGCGGGCCATGATCCCGCAACGGCTGTGGCAGTTCTGGCAAACGCTCATGATGACCTGAACACCGGGGTCCAACTCGGTGAGGTCCGGGGAACTCTTGCCCACGATCGCCGCCATTGCCGACGCCGGCTTCATCAGCGAGCCGATGGCCGTGCTGGCAGCCAGCGTCCCGCTGACCAACAGGAACCGCCGCCGATCCGTTTGGGGATTCAGACTGGTGTGGATCTTTTCACTACCGGACGATGCCATGTCACCTATCCCTTGCTTGTCTTCAGTTCGCGTAGAATTTCTTGGATGAAGGGCCTGCCTTGTTGTGACAGCCCGCGCACATCGAAACACCGACATTCCTGCGGATTTGCGCAGCGGAATGTTGCAGCACATCGGTCTTGGCGTGACAAGAAATGCAGACCTCGTTCGTCGCTCCGCGTTTGTAATCGTAGCCTGGCGCAAACGGGACCATCGCAGCGTGAGCACTCTTGATTTTGCCGTTCAGCGTGCCCTGCCTCATGACGTCCTTGTGGCACCCGAGGCAGTTCTTGTTGAACGAAGGCGAACCGGCATCATGAATTGCCACCAGATCCGGCGCTGTAGCGCGTAGCGGCACACTCGAATCTGGCGCCGCGACGCCGCCTCCGCTTGAGACCAACGCCAGGGCGCCCGCCAGCAACAAGCCGATCAGAGGATTACGAAGTCTGTCTGCCTTCATCGCGACCCCTCCTGCATAATTCTCCGAAACGCGCGATGTGAGCGCAGCCATCTCTTCATCGCGGCGGGAATATCCCAATGGTGCAGTGATCAAATATTCGCTGAGGGGAAACCTTGATGCAGATCAATCGACAACTGTTCTTTTGGGAGAATTACTAATTATAAGCCATATAAGATGGTATTAGTTACTGCATGGTAACATATTTCTACTTCACGTTACTTGTCGGTAACACATTCGGCAGCCAAGCCACCCGGAAATGGCGCTAAATGAGTAAGCAAGTCGCCGTGAGGTCTTGAGATTTTCTTCAACGAGATGGTTCAAGCGCAAGTGTTCGCGGGATTTACAATTCGTTTGGGGAAGCGCAGGGCCAAGAAGACTTGCGTGGTTCTAACCGCTGCGTGCGGCTCGCCGCGCGCGGGGGGCCCAATGCCGATGCCATCCACAGCCATCAATAGCATCGGAAGGAAATTCAGCATCAAGACTGTCCTGTTCGCTGCCTCGATGTGCGCAGCACAGGCACTGCGACGGCAAACCTTCATAAAAACTTTGAGACGTTCCGTTGCAGCATTTGTCTTGGTTGCCGATCCCGGAGCTTTATTGTGCTCCCGCGGGGCGCCAGCAAAGGCATCTATAGCTGGAACTGATCATTGAAGAGATAGAGATCCAGGAGGCGGCCACGGGTCACCGCGGTGGCGTCGCCAGGAATTCGGGCCAAACCATCGGTGCCGAGCAACGACGATAGCCGCGCCGACCCAGCCGGACCGAGTTTTTCGATAACCAGCCGGCCGCTTCCATCGCGTCCTGATATGACAACCGGCACGAACTCATCACGGCCGGGATGTCGTCCTTCGCTGAATCCAGCTACGGCGGCAACCGGCCGTGGCGCATTGAACACGAGGCCCGCTCGACGCATCACAATCGGTCGGGCGAACCACAGGAACGTTACAAGTGCGGAAACAGGATTACCCGGAAGACCGATCAAGCTCGCGTCGCCGAGACGTCCGACGGAAACAGGCTTGCCCGGCTTGATCGATGCTCTGAGCGATGTGAGTTCACCGCCGGCCGCCTCAACGGCTGAGCGAACGTGATCCTCCTCGCCGACGGATATGCCACCCGTCGAGAGGACGACATCGAACTTGCGGGACGCCTTCTCGAAAGTTTCAGCGACGATCGTTGGTTCATCCGGGACCTGACCGAGATCGACGAGATCAATGGCTGATCCTTCGAGCAGTGACAGGAGCATGGCGCGATTGCAATCGTGGATTTCGCCGGGGGCGAGAGGCTCGTGCGGTTCGCGCAGCTCGTTACCGGTCGAAAGCACTCCGACGCGCAACCTGGCGGTAGACGCGTACAGCCGGAACGCCTGCTGCAGCAAGAATCGCGATATGGCGCGCGTCGATCGCTGTGCCGGCTTTCAGAATGATTGCTCCCTCCGGCACATCATCGCCCAACGGGCGTATGTTTTCACCACGGCCAGGCCGTCCTTCCACGACCACGGAGTTCCCCAACTCGACTGCAATGTTCCTGCATAACCACCGCATCGAATTCTGCCGGGATCGGGGCGCCGGTGAAGATACGAAGCGCGGCAGGCGTGCTCGGCCAAGGGTTGCGGAGCTTTGGACCAGCCGGCTGGCGGCCTAGGACTGGAAACGTCGCCATGCCGTCTATGAAATCTCGCGTACGCACGGCATAGCCGTCCATGGCCGACTGACTGAAGGGTGGCAGGGCGTGGGGGGCAATCACATTCGATGCAGCGATCCGGCCTCGCGCCGAGCGCAAGGCTATGAGTTCTTCACTACTGACCGCCGTCACGCCATCCAGCGCTCGCGCTCGTGCTGCCTCGACGGAGATCAACCCGGGGTGACCGGCACAACACGATGTTGAAACGTCAATCGCTGCCATGACTATACCAACCTTTCACACGCAACCTGCGTGGCGTGTCGCTTGCGGTGCAAAACCGGCAAGTCGAGGGCTTACCAAGCGACATCGATCGTTGATACCTGACCCGGGCATTGTCACTTTGACCTGCGTCATTATCAACGGTCACATTCTCGGTCGGTGCAAAATTCCGATCACCACCCGGACAGATGTTTGTCTGGATGTGGCTCACATCTAATGTGCTTCGCAAAAATGCGAACCATATCGCCCTCAACAGTAAAGGTGTCGTGATCGAAGTTGTCAGACGCAATATGTTCAATGGTCTCGCGGAGCTGCAAGAATTGAGCTTTGTGCTCGGCAGGCAGCGTGCCACGCTTCTTTGCCAGCATGTCCATGGCGGCGGCGCTTATCTGACACTGGACCACCTTGCCCAAGTTCAGCATCGTAAATTCAAAGGCCATCCGGTCCACGTCGTAACCTGAAATCTCGCCCCGTATGAGCGGCATCTGGATCATCCCCGTCCACCGCGCGCAAAACAAATGCCTGACTGGACGGAGTTTGCCGGGATGGAAGCGTAACCGAAGCTAGCCTGAACGAGCGCGTTCATCGATCATCATCCGTTTCGATCAACCGCGACCAGCAGCAGTTCAACGAGCGCCTCACCGACGCCCTGCCCGCAGCTTCAGGACCGCCGAAAGAAATCGCGCGGGTCATGGTCAAAAACCTTGATGCAGATCAACCAACAACTGTTCTTTTGGCGTGAACGCTTACTATAGGCTAGAAGGAATTGGTATTAGTTACCGTACAGTAACGCTCTATACTTCACGTTACTTGTCGGTAACGCATCTGATCCATTTGATGTGCATCATCGACGCGTCTCCCGCCCCTATTCATACAGTGTTACGTGAGGCGCAAGTTGCCGTAGGCGCCTTTCGAAATGACCGCGAGAATCTGTCATGAGATATCGCAATGCAATTTTTGGGCTCGGCGCCTTATTGGCGCTTAGCGGTGCAGGCGCGACGGAAACACCGAAGGAACCGGTTCGCTTCGGATTGACTGCGGCGGTCGTGCGCGAGAACCTCGACCTCTACGAACGTTGGGCGGTCTACCTCGGCCGCAAAATAGGTCGCCCAGTAAAATTTGTGCAGCGTCGCACCTACCGGGAAGCCATGGAGATGCTCGAAACCGGCGAGCACGACTTCTCCTGGATTTGCAGTTTCCCGTTTGCCAAGTTTCGCGATTCCAAATTTTTCGGACTGATGGCCGTCCCGGTATTCGAGGGCGAGCCTCTGTATCGATCCTACATCGTCGTGAACAAGGATCGTTCGTTTCGTTCCATCGTCGACCTCGAAGGTCGCGTGTTCGCTTATTCCGACCCCGACTCGAATTCCGGCTATATCGTGCCACGGCAAATGCTCAGCGATCTCGGACGAAATCCCGACAGCTTTTTTCGCAGAACCTTCTTCACCTATAGTCACACCGAGACAATCGAGGCAGTCGCGGAGCGAGTCGCCGATGGCGCCGCGGTCGATTCATATGTGTGGGAATACCTGAACCGACATGAGCCTCAATTAACTGCAAAGACCAGGGTCATTCAGCGGTCGGAGACATTCGGATTCCCTCCTCTGGTCTACCGGACCGGAGTAGACCCCGAATTGCGCGCTCGTATGACGGAGGCTTTGCTGACGATGGACACGGATCCCGAAGGACGTGCCCTGCTGGCGGAATTGATGCTCGACCGGTTCATCCCGGCGTCTCCGAGCCTGTACGATAACGTGCGCCTCAATCTTGATCGTCGATGATGCGTTTTCTGTCTTCACTGAGCCTGGCATTCAAACTTTCTGTCGTTCTAAGCCTGATTGTGGCCGGCGTCGCCGCCGCGATCGGGAGCGCGATGGTTGGCCGAGATTGGCAGCGCCTGCACGAGGGATTGAGTGGAAGAGCTTTCTTGCTCGCGCGTTCGGTTGCTGTGACTGCGCCGGAACCGCTTCTTCGAGGAGATTCCTGGACCCTCTATAAGGTGCTCCGCCAACTGACGTCGGGCCCTGACGCTGCGCACGAGCCTACACTCGTTGCAGCGATGATCCTCGATCCGGAAGGCCGCGTTCTCGCTCACCTCAACCCGGCCCTTTACCCAATCGGCCTTCCTTTATTGGCCGACAATTCTCCCGAACGCCCGCGGCTGCAATCGGAACTTGCAATGAAGGAGGCCAGCGGTAGTCGACGGACAGGGTTTCATGGAAGGGGTCGCGCCCGTTCAAGCCAGCGGCAAGACGCTTGGGTTGGTTCGGGTCCGCCTATCGACCCTCGAATTGGAAAAAGAGACCGCAGCAGCCGGTGCCTCGGTGCTTCTTCTCTCTTTGGGCATTGCACTGACCGGCATCGCCCTTGGCTCGATTTGGTCGATCAGGACGTTACGGCCACTGCACGCATTGGCGCAATCGATGGAAGATCTTGGTCGCGGAGTTGTAAATCCGTTGCCGGTTTTACGCGGCGATGAGATCGGTCAACTCATCGTAAGCTTCAACCGGATGGCCAGCGAACTCGAAGAAAAGCGAAAATTGGCTAATGAGCTGGCGGCGAACGAAAAGGTGATTGCTCTGGGTCGGATCGCCGCCGGCGTTGCTCATGAGGTCAATAATCCGCTCGCCGGAATGCTCAATTGTCTGAGTACATTGCGTGCAAACTCCAACGATCCGGAACTGGTTGCACGTTATCTTCCGATGATCGAAAAAGGGCTCAAGAAAATAGAAGCCTTGGTCAAGGACCTGCTAATCGAGCTCAGAGTTGACGGCGCGCACGAGGTTGACGATTTGTCTTGTCTGGAAGACGTGCGCGACCTCATCGCGGCAGAGATCGACCCCTCTCGGATAGAGTTTGCCTGGGACAATTGCCTGGAGCCCGGCGATTCCATAAACCGGCCAAGAGTACAGCAGGTCCTGCTCAACCTTCTGCGCAATTCGATTCAAGCCATGCCAAACGGTGGGCGTCTAGGATGCCGGTTCCGGAGCGATCACGACATGCTGGTTTTCGAAGTTGAAGACACCGGACATGGCATTCGGGCCGAGGACCTCGGACACATTTTTGATCCCTTCTTTACAAGCAGGCCCACGGGCACGGGGTTGGGATTGTGGATCGTGCTCCGGCTTGTGCAATCGATGCACGGTAGTATTGATGTCAGTAGCGTGCCTGGCCAAGGCACCCTGTTCCGTATCCACCTTCCGCGGGAGCCACAACTTGCCACGCACCCGGCCTGATAACCTCCGTCCGATTCTGATAGTCGAGGACGACGAACTCATGCGAGTATCGCTTGAGGATCGCTTTCAACTTGAAGGCTTCGCTGTCGCCACGGCCGCCACAATTGACGGCGCCCGTCGCGAACTCGCAAGCACTCCACACCCAAGTCTTGTCATCACGGATGTACGCCTGCCCGACGGCAGCGGGGCGGAGGTCTTCGAGCTTTGCCGTCAAAATTTGCCGGGGGTGCCGGTCATTATCATGACGGGCTTCGGCTCAGTTGCCGATGCGGTGCGTCTCGTCAAGGCAGGAGCCCTTGATTATCTGGAAAAGCCATTCAATCTCGACGATCTCGTCGAAACGGTACGAATGACAATTAGCGATTCCGACGTTAGCGACGAAGGTGGTCTGCGGGGCAGCATCGCAGCGGCCGAGCGCAGCGCCATTCTGGAAGCCCTCGTTCGTAACGACTGGGCAATTTCAAAGACGGCTCAGTTTCTCGGAATATCCCGCAAGAACTTGTGGGAGAAAATGCGCCGGTACCACATCGGCCGTTGAATAGCGGCGGTTTCGCAAATTTGCCCGCCTTTGCGAGAAATTCAGATCAGCCAACGCGGTCTCCATCATGATCAATAGAAATTCACCTTTTTCTTTTCCTTACGGAACGGACCGAGCCGCAAGTGATCGAACTCGCGCCAATCGATGCTTTGCCCTAATCCGCCTTGGTTCGATAGCCGCCGAAGTGTTGCAGCGCGACGAAACAACGCCATGTGCAATAACCGATGCGGGGAAAAGGTAGCTGATCACCTTGTCGGCGCGCTTGTCGCTCTGAAATGGCAGAGTGCCGCGATGAACAGAAGAAGGGTCGTGACCGCGGAAATGAGACAGTAAATGCAGAAGGCGTGGATGAAGGCGAACTGCAAATACATGAAATAGATCGAGAAGCATACGCCCAAGGCGGAATACGCAAGCGCCGCGAAACGCAGCCCGCGCGAGCACGGATCGAATGCCAGCAGCGCCGCCAAGCCGAACATGTACAGGTAGTAGACGACGCCAAAATACCCTACCGGCAGATTGTAAATGCGCGCATATGGGCTATTCGCGACCTCGTTACATCCATTGATAGGCGGCGGGCACCACAGTGGCTGGCCGTTGTAGAGCTGGGAGGCGTCATAGAACGCAACGGCTATCCCGACCAGTGCGAGCGCGAGCAAGACGTAAGGCGCGTAAAATTGTCTTTTCATGTTCCGTATTCCCGTTCGGCATCAAATCGGCATCCCGATTGCAGCCTAGACTTTTCACGCCGTTTTCGACCGGCTTGCCCCCTTAGACGGGACGCGATCTGAAAAGGTTACAGCGGTCGAGGGGCTGATCAGCGGTCGGCTTGGGTACGATCCGGGCGGGCGGCGGGCGGGCAGCAGGCCGACGAACTCGGTGCGCAGGACAGCTCGGTGCGGTAAAAGTCGCAGCGCGCTTCGATGGCCTTCTTCAGCTGCGCCCTGGCGCGGTGCAATCTCACCTTGGCGTTGGACCGGCTAATTCCGAGGGTCTGGGCCACCTCTTCGTCCGTGAGGCCGCCAAGCTCGCCAAGAATGAGCGCTTCCCGGTTACCCTCGGGAAGTTGTCCGATCTCGCCGCGAATGCAATCACGCATCTCTTTGCGGGCAAGCTTCTGCTCCGGAGACGGTTGATGGTCGACAAGTGCGGCACTCGCGCTCGCCTGGTTTGTCGCTTCGTCCGGGACTTCGGGAAGCTGAACCGTGAGCTTCGCCTCGCGCGCCGACCGGCTGCGGAGCCAATCGGACGCAACATTGACCGCAATCCGGTAAAGCCAGGTTGAAGCCTGGGCGTCGCCGCGAAACTGCGGCAAACCCCTTGTCGCCTTCGCAAACACAATCTGAGTCAGATCCTCGGCTTCTTGTGGATCCACAATGCGGCCAAGCAGCCGACGCACGCGATCGTGGTTGGCGTCGTAAAGCGTCCGGGAAAAGTCGGTTTCACTTATCGTTTGCATATTGTATTTTGACAATAAATAACGCCCGGTGCGCATTGCGGTATATCAAATGCCCATTCTAAGCTCGGCAGCCGGATGCTCTACACCATCACTTATTGGGGCAACCTGTTTGTCTCCCCCGAAAAGACATCTAGCCAAATAGCAGGCTCCTTGGGCTCCTTTGCCGTGAGGGACTTCGACAACACACCATACCTCAGCCGCAATAACCGCCGCCAAACCCGGCCGTTCCAACCGATTAAGCATCCTAGATGCACAGGTGTGAGTTCTGCAAATCTCTGCTTTCTTCTTCATTTTGATTGGAGAGCGACGCATTGCTTTGCAGGGATTTGCAGAAGTCCGAAGAGACGCCTGCGAAAGGTCCCTTTTGCTGCATTTGCTGTTCGTGAGGCGAGATCCACATAGTTTCTGAAGCCGGTATTTAGATTCCGAGCCCAAGTTTTCGTCCGAGCTGCCATGAAACGTCACGGCCACGCATGACGCCGATGACCTCCCGGCCTATCTCTTTTTCGATGACTGGCCGCCACGGCACGAGGCTGAAGCCGAGGCCGTCATCGATCATGGCGAAACGCCCGCTGACGAGTTGGGCTGAGCCATACATCCCACCGAATCGGCGATATAGCGCGATATTCCGCGACGCAGCCGCCGGCGGGTTCGGAATCGCGTCACATTAGTCACCGACGCTACGACGGCGTTCAATTCGGTCGGGAAAGCGGCTGCGACGAACGCCCGATGTTCGCACAGGCCACCGAAGCATAGACCTACTGAGAACGGCTAAACGCAATCTGAAACCGTGTCGACATCGCCGTCCCTTTCACGTCAGATTGAAACCAACGCGCTCACTCCAAAGGTTCCGGTGGCTCCGTCCGGGGAAACGTGCCCGCCGGCTTGGGGCACACGAGGTGATTGACTGGATCGGGTTACGCTTCCATGAAGTCCTTCGACTGAGAATGCAGATCGCCTTCAATGATCTCATCACGCATATAGTCGTTGGCGGCTGCAGCGGGCTTTAGGATGCCGACACCGACGGCCAGATGGCTTATGAAGGCAAATGTCTCCAAAGTCTCTCTATCAGCTCTTCCTCGCTTAAGGAATCGGTAAAGTGGTCGACGTATCGACCGTCCGGACCGAGTAGATATGTAAACGCCGTATGCGGCATCAAATAACCGGTAGAATGATCCGGATCGGGCGCCCGTTTTGAAAAGACGCGATATGCAGATTTGACGTAATCAATGTTTTCGCGCGACCCCGTGAGACCCGTAAAGCGGGGATGGTCCTTCTCAAGATACGCCTTCATAACGGGTGCACTGTCGCGCTCTGGGTCGACGCTTACTTACAGCGGCTGAACGACCGATGCTTGCGGCCCCAACAGGTTCCCCAATCGGTTCAGCACGTTCGACAGCCGCGCCAACGTGCGAGGGCACACCTCGGGGCAGCGAGTGTAGCCGAAGTAAACCAGCATGAATTTTCCCCGATAGCTTTGATCTAACACGACTACCGTGATGGTCAATCAGATCGAACGCGCCACCCGGCTTGATGGTCTCGTCAGAGGCAGTTTCTCCGTTGCAGCAATCAGACATACTCAAACTCCATGACAATCGTCGTTGCACGCCTGAGACTCACATCAATTTTGACAATCTTATCGTCCAACACAACGCGAAGGGTCGGACCATCCAGCTTGCTGAAAGCGCTATCACCAAGTTTGATGACGTTTTGGAAACATCGTGAAATTCCCTTTCATGTGCGTGGTGGTTCACGAGGTCGAGTTTCATCGAGGGCGACTTCTTGAAATGTCAAACTTTTGCTGCCTCCCCGGCAGAGCCGGGGGACCTCCCTTGTTGGCTTAGGTTTTCGACAGGGACAGCCATCAATCGCTGCCAATTTCAAAGCATCGATAAGCAGAAGCTCTCGCCGCGGGACTAGCCCCCGAGATAGGCTTCCCTGACATGCTTGTTATCGATCAATTCGCTGCCGCGGCCCGACAGCACAATGGATCCCGCCTCCATGAGATATGCAAAATCGCACATGTCGAGCGCGGCGTAAGCGTTCTGTTCCACCATCAGGATGGTGGTGCCGGACTGGCGGATACCATCGATGATCTCGAAGACCTGCTCGACGATATTCGGCGCGAGCCCGAGCGACGGCTCGTCGAACATCATCAGCTTGGGCTTCGACATGATGGCCCGGCCGATCGCTAGCATCTGCTGCTCGCCGCCGGAAAGCGTTCCCGCCACCTGGCTACGGCGTTCCGCCAGTCGCGGAAACTGCGTCAACACCCGGTCGCGGTCAGCGGCGACTTCGGCGCCGTCGCGCCGCAGATAGGCGCCCATGTCAAGGTTTTCCTCCACCGTCATGTCGGGGAAAACCCGCCGCCCTTCCGGACAATGGGCAATGCCGCGCGCCAGAATCTCGCGCGCCGAACACTGCGTGATATCGTGACCTTCGAACAGCAGCCGGCCGGAAAACGCCGGCAGGATTCCGGAAATCGAACGCAAGGTGGTGCTCTTGCCGGCTCCGTTGGTGCCGATCAGCGCCACAAGCTGCCCCCGCTTGATCGAAAGCGAGATGCCCTTGATGGCCTCGACCTTGCCGTAGCGGCAAACGAGATCGCTAATCTCTAGCACGTTTCCTGGCTCCCTGCCCGAGATAAGCCCGGATGACTTCCGGATTGCCCTGGATTGCCGCCGGCGGTCCTTCGGCGATGATCCGGCCGTAATTCAGAACCACGATTCGATCCGACACCCCCATCACCATCGGCATGTCGTGCTCGACCAGCAGAATCGTGATGCCAAGCCCGCGCAGCCGGTCGAGCAGGTGCATGAACCGTGCGGTTTCTGTCGCATTCATGCCCGACACCGGCTCGTCGAGCAGCAGCATCGAGGGATCGGCTGCGAGCGCCAGCGCCACGCCGAGCAGCCGTTGATCGCCATAAGGGAGTGACCCCGCCAATTCCCGCGACCGGCGCTCGATTCCGACCAGTGCCAGGATTTCTCCGGCCCTCGCCTTCAGCTCGCTTTCGGACTGGCGCTCGCGCGGCAGCGCCAGCAGCGTATCCCACAATCGCGAGCGGCCGCGGCGATGCAGACCGATCATCACGTTCTCGAACACGCTGACGCTCTGGAACACGCTGGTGCGCTGAAAGGTGCGCGCCAGGCCGAGCGAGGTCACCTCGTGCGGCTTCAGATTGTTAAGGGACGATCCGCGGTAGCGGACTTCTCCTTCGGTCGGCCGCAGGAAGCCGGTGATGACGTTGAAGGCCGTGGTCTTGCCGGCGCCGTTGGGGCCGATCAGGCTGACGACCTCGCCCTCGTTGACGACAAAATTCATGTCCGAGATCGCGACCAGACCGCCGAAATGAACCGCGATATGCTCGATCGACAGCGCAGGCTGGGCTTGCGTTGAACCGGCGCCCATCACTGCGTGTCCTGCATCTTGGGCTCCGCGGCGCCGGGACCGCGGGTTTCCTCGTCAACGCCGAACCATTTCTCGATCGCCGGCACGATGCCCTGCGGCAGCACGAATACGATCAGGATCATGAACAGCCCGTAGAGGATCCATTGCAGTTCCGGAGAGGCAAACGATCGCGCCACCACCGGAATGAATCCGAAGATCAGGCCACCGACGATCGGGCCCGCCAGCGTGCCCTTGCCGCCGGTAATGACCATGATCACCATGGTGACGGTGTAGAGAAATAGAAAGACATCCGGATCGATGATTTTCAGGTAATGCGCGTAGAGACTGCCGGCAGCACCGGCGATACCGGCCGAGACCACCGCGGCGAGCACCAGATAGCGGGTGACGTCGATGCCGACAGAAACCGCCAGCGATTCATTCTCCTTGAGCGCCACCATGGCGCGGCCGATCCGCGAATTCACCAGCCGGCTGATGATCACGTAGGACAGCGCCACCACGCCGAGCACCAGATAGAAATTCGACTGCTTACTGAAAAAATCGAAATAGCCGAGGCCGGGCAGTCCGAGCGTCATCGGCGGGATCGAGGTCAGCGCCAATGGGCCTTGCGTCAGCTCTACCCAATTCAGCGCCACCAGCCGCACGACTTCGGCGAAGCTGATGGTGACGATGACAAAATAGGCGCCGCGAACGCGGAAGGAGAGCTTTCCGACGATATAGCCGCACAAGCCCGACACCAGGATAGCGAGGACAAAACCAAGCCATACCGGCCATGGTTCGTGGATCACGCGAAAGCCGCCGATCAGTTCGACATCGAATCCGAGCGAGACCAGCGCGCTGGTGTAGGCGCCGATGCCGAAGAAGGCGACGTGACCCAGGCTGAGCTGCCCGGTGTAGCCCAACAAGAGATTGAGGCTCATCGCCGCGACGATGAAGATGCCGGTAGTGATAAAGGCATTCAGAAGATAGGGATCGCTAAGCCACATCGGGACCGACGCCAGCGCGAGCAGCGCGATCCAGGGAAGAAAACGTTTCATCCAATTCGCTCCGATCGCGCAAACAGGCCGGTCGGCTTGAACAGCAGCACCGCGATGATGAGCAGGAAGCCCATCGCGTCGCGGTAGCCGGAGGAAATGTATCCCGCCCCCATCTCTTCGGCGAAGGCCAGGATGAAGCCGCCGATGGTGGCGCCGCCGATGCTGCCGAGGCCACCGAGGATGACGATCGCAAACGCCTTGAGCGATGCGATGTTGCCCATCTGCGGCGAAACCACATAGACCGGCCCCAGCAGCGCTCCGGCCGCCGCCGCGAGGCTTGAGCCGATCGCGAAGGTTGCCATGTAGATCGCCTGGATGTTGACGCCCATCAGCGCGGCGGTATCGCGATCCTGAAAGGTGGCGCGCATCGCCCTGCCAAGCTTGGTCCGGTTGATCAGGAAATAAGCTGCCGCGATCAGGACCAGCGCCGCAAAGAATACGAACAGCCGCAGCCAGGAGACCGAGAAGGCACCGATCACCAGCGGCGTTTCTGGAAACGGCGTCGAGACCGACTTGGCCACGCCACCCCAGACATACTGCTCGGTGTTCTGCATCACGATCATGGCGCCGATCATGATGATCATTGTGGTGTCGATATCCGCCCCGCGCATCGGACGTAGCAGAACCACCTCGATCAGCGCCCCCAGAATGCACCCGGCCAGGATCGCGATCAGCAGCGAGAGAAAGAAATTGAACCCGAGCAGTACGGCAACGAAGTAGACGAAATAGCCGCCGAATGCGTAAAGCTCGCCGTGGGCGAAATTCACGATCCGCATGATGCCGAAGATCAGGGTCAGGCCGATGCCAAGCAGCGCATAAGTGCTGCCGAGGATCAGCATATTGATCATGTGTTGAAAAAATTCAGTCATCGAGCCCTAATCCAGGTCAACCCTCACCGCCCGGTGAGGATCGCCGGAACGTTGCAATGAAAAACCGTGGTCATCGCCTATCGAAGCGATGACCACGGCAGACCCGCTTACAGTTTGGGAAGAATGACCTTCGCGTTGTCGATCTTGATCAGGTAGACATTGGGCATGCTCTGGCCGCTCTCTTTGCCGGCCGGTCCCTGCTTCTCGAACTTGATCTTGCCGTTCAAGCCCATCAATTCGGTCTGCCAAAGCGCGGCGGTGATCGCCTCGGGCTCGGCCTTGCCCGCCTTCTCGATCGCTGCCGCGATGGTACGGATGCCGTCGTAGCCGCGGAAGCTTTCGGTTGCGCCAGCGAAGTTAAAACCGCGCTTTTTCCACTCGCCGAGAAAATACTTTGTGGCGGCGGGATTGGGAGTATCGTCCGGATACCAGGGCGTGAAGGTGGTCAAGTGGTATGTGCCGTTGGTAGCGATGCCGGCTTGATCGATCAGCTGATCCGGATTTTGCGAACCGCCCGTGGTGATGATCTGTTTTTTGATCCCGAGGGCGTTGGCTTGCTTAAGCAGCAACGTGAGCTGCTCGACTGCTGTTGTCACCATGATGGTGTCGGAATCCGAGGCCTTGATCTTGGACAATTGCGCGCTCATATCTTGAGCAGACTGGTCCATCGTCTCGACTAGGCCTACCTGCACATTATTAGCCTTGAGGGTCTTGCCGAAATCCTCGGCAGCTCCGCGGCCCCAGTCATTGTTGATGACGAGGAAATCGGCCTTTTTGATCGACATCTTGGGGAGGATGTCCTTGAAAGCCGCCGCCTCGACCGCCGACGGCGGCGAGATGCGGAAAATATAGGGGTTACCGCTGGTGCTGATCTTCCCAGACGAGGAGGTTTCGACCACCATCGGCACCTTGTATTCGATCAGCTTTGGCATCACCGCAAGCGTCAGGCTGGATCCCCAGGCACCCATCATCACCGGAACCTTGTCGGCGGTGATCAGCTTCTCGGCGACCGCAGCGGCTTCGGTAGGATTGCTCTTGTTGTCCTCGATGATCAATTCGATCTTCTTGCCGAGAACTCCGCCCTTGGCGTTGATTTCGTCGGCGGCGATCTTGGCGCCGTTGACGACATAGGTGCCGGAGGCGGCAAACGGGCCGGTCAGCGGCTCATTGACGCCGATCTTGATGGTCTGTGCGCCGGCGTGTCCCACTAGGCCTACCGACAGCAGGGCGGTGGCTGCGATGGTCGTGAAGTACCTTGTATGCTTCGCCATTGTCTACTTCCTCCGTTTGAATGCGGCAACTCGGTCTGTTTCTCCAAGCAAGCTTTGTGCCGTATTTAGGCGGTTTTCTTCGATCTTCTTGCTCACCGCCGTCCCGGCTACAATCATCTTATATTTGGTATCTTAGTATCGTGTGCATAGCCCGTGCTGCGTCAAGTTTTTTCAGCAATCGGGCACGTTCACGGCAAGCCCACCGCGCGATGTCTCCTTGTATTTGGCCTGCATGTCCGCCCCGGTATCGCGCATCGTCCGGATCACCTGATCGAGAGTGACGTGATGCGAGCCGTCGCCGCTCAGCGCCAGCGACGCGGCATTGATGGCCTTGATGGCGCCGAATGCATTGCGTTCGATGCACGGGATTTGCACCAGCCCGCCGATCGGATCGCAGGTCATCCCGAGATGATGCTCCATCCCAATCTCCGCGGCATTCTCGATCTGCCGGCCGCTGCCGCCCAGGGCCGCGGTCAAGCCGGCTGCTGCCATGGAGCATGCCACACCTACCTCGCCTTGGCATCCGACTTCCGCGCCCGAGATCGACGCATTCATCTTGCACAGGGCGCCGATCGCCCCGCTGGTCAGGAGAAAAATCCTGATGCCGTCCTTTGACGCATCCTGGCAGTGGTCGGCGTAGTAGCGCAGCACGGCCGGAATGACCCCAGCGGCGCCGTTGGTCGGCGCGGTCACGACCCGCCCGCCCGCGGCGTTTTCCTCGTTCACGGCGATTGCGTACATGCTGGCATAGTCCATTGCCGGGATCGATTGCCTGAGATTGCGGGTCTCCGACGCCTGCAGCCGGGCGTGCAATGCCCGCGCGCGGCGCTTGACCTTCAGGCCCCCGGGCAACTCGCCATCCGTGCGCATCCCCCGGTCGATGCAGTCGAACATCACGGCGGTGAGACGGTCCAGCCGGTCATGGATCGACGCCTCGTCCGCAAGCACGGTTTCGTTGGCCCGCACCAGTTCGGCGATCGAAAGTCCGGAACGGTCGCACATCTCGATCAGCTCGGCGGCGTCGCGGTAATTGAAGGGGATGGCGGCAGCGGTTTCCGCCGCGGAGCTCGCCTCGCCTTCCCGGCGGATGAACCCGCCTCCCAGTGAAAACCAGGTCTCCTGCTTCAGTTCGCGCCCGTCCTGGTTGAATGCCGCAAAGCGGATGGTATTCGGATGCACCGGAGCCGGCTCTTCAAAATCAAAAACAAGATCCCGATCCGGGTCGAAACCGACGGGAGTCCCGTCCGCGAGCATGAGCTGCCGCGTCGCCGCAATGGCACCGACGCGGCGGTCGGCATCGTCGGGATCGATCAATTCCGGCGACAGGCCGGCGAGCCCGAGCATGACCGCCTTGTCGGTGCGGTGACCTTTTCCGGTCCAGGCCAGCGAACCGAGCAAGGTCACCTTCAGGCGTTTGAGGTCGGCGCGCTCGCGCTGATCCAGTGCCGCCATGAACGCCGCGGCGGCCATCATCGGGCCCATGGTATGCGAGGACGAGGGTCCGATGCCAATCTTGAACAGGTCGAAAACACTGATCATCGGGGCTGACCGGCCATCGCTCGCTCCGATCGCTACTTCTTCTTCATTCGCGGAATGATTTCGCGTGCGATGGTTTCAACCTGATCCATCCTGTACTTGTAGGGAACGAAGATGATCTTCTGCACGCCGACCGCGGAGTGCGCCTTCAGCTGCTCGACGCATTCATCGACCGAGCCCATGATCGCGCTCTCGCGCGAGCAGTCGCTGTGCTCGGGGAAATCCCATTCCTTGTTCAGCCAATCCATCATTTCATCGCGCACCGCCGCCTTCGATGGCCCGATCATGATCGGCAATTGCGATGCGTTGAGCACCTTGTCGGGATCCTTGCCACCTTCGGTGGCGAAGTTGCGGATCTTGGCCCAGGATTTCGCAAAGCTCTCCGGCGAATAGAAATAGGTCAGCCAGCCATCGCCGGCCGTCGCCGCGCGTTGCAACACCTTATCGACATAACCGCCGATCAGGATCGGCATCCGCGGCTGCTGGGCCGGCTTGGGATACATCACCGCGGCCGAAATATCGTGCGCCATGTATTTCCCGTCGACCATCTTCTCGGTCCAGAGCCGGTTGAGGATCTCAAGGTTCTCGTCCATTAGCTTGCCGCGCTTGTTGAACGGGATGCCCATTGCGTCGAACTCGCGCTTGTACCAGCCCGACGCCATCCCCATGATCAGCCGGCCGCCGGAAAACTGATCCATGCTGGAAAGTTGCTTGGCCAGCGCGACCGGATTGCGCAGCGGCAACACCAAAATGCCGGTGCCGAGCTTGATCTTGCTGGTTCGCGCCGCGATCGCGGTCAGGGTGGTGAGCGAATCCAGGATCGGGAAATGCGGCTCGACGCCAAGAAGAATGTGATCCCAGACCCAGAGCGAGTCGTAACCCAGCTCCTCGACACGCACGCCGTAATCGACCAGCGCCTTGGCATCCGGCATTTCGGGATAGGCCGTAAAGTTGCGCGCGGCGATACCGTACGTGTTGGACAGGATGGTCATTTTGCTTCCTCGTTTTGTCTTTAGCCGATGAAGAGACGGTCGGGATCCAGCATCCGCAAGGTGGTGAGCTCGTGCTCGGTTGGCGGCTCGGTGATGTCGACCTGATCCTCGAAGATCAAGTCGAAGCCGGTGTTGTCCTGTACCTGCTCCCGGGTGATGCCGGGGTTAAGGGCGAGCACCTTCATCAGCCGCGAGGTCTCGTCGAACGAGAACACCGCAAGCTCGGTGATGACGCGGAACATTCCGCCCTCCGCCAGGCCGCTTTCGGCGCGGCTGTTGCCGCCGCGGATGAAGCCCGGGCTGGTAATGAAATCCACATGGTCGACGAAGCGGCGCTTCTCGTGCTTCATCGCCACAATCATGTTGGTCAGGCTGGAAATGTCGTTGCCGCCCCCGGTGCCGGGAAGCCGGGTCTTCGGATGGTCCGAATCGCCGATGAACGAGGAATTCAGATTGCCATACTTGTCGATCTGCGCACCGCCCATGAAGCCGATGTCGACATAGCCGCGCTGCAGCAGCAGCAATACTTCGGCACTGCCCAGCACCATGTTGGCGCGCTTGGTGCACCGCTGATCGTTGGTGGAGGGCGGCAGCTTGCCCGGCTCGACAAAAGCGCCGATCACGCCGCCCTCGAACAGGATGGTCAAACCCGGGCAGCGCAAGCGCTGCGCCAGCGTCGCCGCCAAGAGTGGAACGCCGATGCCGGCGAAAACCACCTGGCCTTCTTTCAACTGGCGGGCGCTGAGGATCGCCAGCATTTCGGAAGCGGTATGGCGAGAGGGATCAGTCATCGAAAATGCTCCTGCCGCGGCGGCTCGCCGCAACGATTTCGTCAATTCCGATCATTGAAAGGAAATCGTTCCAGTTTTTCGGTCCGTAAACGTGATCGTCGAGGTATATCTTCATGCCGCCGATCGGATCGCCGTTCACCTGTTTCACATAGGCTTCGAGGTGGTTCATCATCGGCTCGTAAACGCCGTAGCATTCGTGCGGCGCCGAACCGAAGGGAACCTCGACCACGGCATCGACACAGAAGAACGGAATCTTGGTCTGGTCGGGTGAACGCCGGATCTGGTCGTTGGAGACGATGCGCTCGGTGGTGAGGATCACGCGATTGGCGGCCATGGCGAGATCAATATCCATGAATTGCAGGCCGTCGATCTGGGCGTTGCCGTAGGCATCGCAGCGCTGCACGTGGATCAGCGCGACATCGGGATTGAGCGCGGGAACCAGCAACAGTTTCTCGCCGGTAAACGGGCAGTCGAATTCCTTGGCCTCAGGACGTTTCTTGCCGACGTCGGAGCCAAGCATCGAACGCATCGGCATGAATGGAACGCCCATGGCGCCGGCGCGAAAGCGCATGCCCACGCCCATATGGCTCCACTCGTCGTAGCGTGCATGCCCGCCTTCGATATGGTGACGCATCACCTTGGAAAGACCCCACAGGATGCCCTGCGCGAACCAACTCGAGATGATGTGGTTGGACACGCCGGATCCGAGCAAGAGGTCGCCGTCGGTCGAAATGATGCAGCGCGAACAGGAAAGCTCTTTCTTTCGTGCCCGGATCAATTGCCAGATCAGGGCCATCGGCGTGCGTGACATGGTAGAGCCGCCAATGCCGACGGAGGCGCCGTCGTTCACAAAGGAGGCGGCCTCCTCCAGCGTCACAACCTTCTCGCGAAGGCTGCGGTCGCGTCGCGCCAAATTCTGCCGCAACTGCTTGTATGACTGAACCGCGTCCCGAGCCACCATTACGACCTCGCCTTGCTTGTATTGGCTGCCTCGTTCGAGCCTGAGGCTTCGGCGTTGAAATCCTCGATCAGCGCGTCCCATTCCGGCACGCTGGCGGCAATGCCGTCCCAGAACGACTGCGACCTGCGGCGCTCAAAATCCTCGACGCTGACGCCTTGCTGCTCGACCCAGGTGTAGTAGCCGAGGTTGAAAATCTGGCGTCGCGTTTGGTCCGTCAGCTCCATCACATTGTCGGTCGCGATCGAAGTCAGACAGGAGCCGAAAACTTCGCCCGCATTCACCTCGTCGAACGAGCCTCCGAAATGCTTTTTCTGATAGTCGTCGCGTTCGCTGTCGTAGAGCGATCCGCTGTCGGTGGCGACGGTGACGATGACGTCGTCCGGCCCGTAATGCAGCTGCTTGGCCAGCTTGATCGATGCGACGATGTTGGCGTAACCGGAAATGCCGACATCGGCGAAGGATGCAACGAGCGCGCCGTCGAGCTTGCGGCGGTCGCGAAGATATTTTCGGCCGGCATCCGAGCCGAACAGCAGATTGAGCTGATCGGTGACGCGATCCGAGACACCGATCACGACGTCGGTGTTCATCACGTTGTGAATCAGCGGAATGTGCTTGTCGCCGATGCCCTGGATGTTGTGCTCGCCATAGCCGTTGTTCAGCATGGTCGGACATTCGAGCGCCTCGACGGCGGCGATACGCGTGCCATGGCGCTTCTTCAGATAGTCGCCCGCCGCAATGGTGCCGGCCGACCCGGTTGCCGACACGAAGGCCGCCAGGCGGCGGGAGGTATCACCCTTGAACGAATTGAAGGCGTGTTCGGCAGCAGTGCCCGTGCAGATGTAATGAATGAGATAGTTGGAAAACGCCGAAAACTGATTGAGGATCACGTTTTGCGGATCGCGCTCCAGCTCGGCGCACTTGTCGTAAATTTCCTTGACGTTGCTCTCGGTGCCGGGGGTCCGAACGATGTCGTCCGGATGGGCAACCCATTGCTCCAGCCACTCGAACCGCTCCCGGCTCATCCCGGCGGGAAGCACAGCAACGCCGCGGCAGCCGAGAATGCGCGAAATCGACACGCCGCCGCGACAGTAATTTCCGGTCGAAGGCCAGACCGCCTTTTGCGTTACGGGGTCGAAACGTCCGGTCACCAGCTGGGCCGCGAGCGCGGAATAGGCAGGCAGCACCTTGTGCGCCCCGATCATCGGAAAACGGCGTCCGAGCAGCACCACGATCGGCGCTTTGACGCCACTGATCGATTCCGGGATCACGATGAAACCCGGCACCTCGGCGTGGCCCCTGCGATCCGCCCCGTTGTACCAGTTCACGCGCCAAAGGTTTTCGACCCGCGGCTCGTCCGGTGCAACGTCCGCCAGTCGGCTCGTTACCGCAGCGGGGATAGTCGCCGGATCGGCGAGCTGCGAAAACGTCGGCAGCACCACGCCGAGCTCGCGGACCCGGGCGATCGCCCGCGCCCGCTGCTTGCTATCGACGATTTCCGGGTTAATGACCCAGGACATGGCCACACTCTTTCACGGTTTTAATGATACTAACATTAGTAAAATAGGATGTCGAGGCTGCGCGACGCTACAGTTACGAATGGGCCGCCAGATGCACCCTTTCCCGGTGGCCGTCGACGGACATTCTCGCTGCGGCGGAATCGAACGACCGTTGCCGAATGCGGGCATCCGCGTCGCCGTAAAGCGTGGTGCGTTGCCGGGGAATGCGGCCGGTCGAGACGATGATCTGCTCCATCTCTTGCGGCGTCATTTCCTGGCCGTGCGACGCTCCGGCGGAACGCGAGATACTCTCATCCATAAGCGTGCCGCCGAGATCGTTGACGCCGGCCGACAGGCAATGGCGGACGCCTTCGGCGCCAAGCTTCACCCAGGAGGCCTGAATGTTCGGAATGACCGGATTGAGCACGAGGCGCGCCACCGCATGCATCAGGATCGCTTCGCGAAATGTCGGACCCCGCCGCGCCCGCCCCTTGAGATAGATCGGCGCTTCCATGTGAACGAATGGCAGCGGCACGAATTCGGTGAAGCCGCCGGTTTCGGATTGCAGGTTGCGCACGCGCAGCAGATGGCGCGCCCAATGCCGATAATTTTCGATATGACCAAACATGATGGTCGCGGTCGACCGGAAGCCGACGCTGTGCGCGGCACGCATGACGTCGAGCCATTGCTGGGTGCGGATCTTGTCGGCGCACAGCAAGACACGAACCTCGTCGTCGAGGATTTCGGCCGCGGTACCGGGCAGCGTGTCGAGGCCAGCGGCCTTCAACTCGCCCAGGAAGTCGGTGACGGGGATATCAAGCGTTTGCGCGCCCTGGTAGATCTCCAGCGGCGAAAACGCGTGCATGTGGATCTGCGGCACCGCATCCTTCACCGTCCGGCAGATATCGAGATATTTTTGTCCCGTATAGGAGGGGTGAATTCCGCCCTGCATGCAGACTTCGGAGGCGCCGCGCTGCCACGCCTCGATGACGCGATCCGCCACCTCCCGCATGTCGAGATCGTAGGGCCGTCCGCGCAGGTTTTCGCTCATCTTACCCTTTGAGAAGGAGCAGAACTGGCACTTGAACGAGCAGATGTTGGTATAGTTGATGTTGCGGGTGACGACGTAGCTGACGACGTCGCCATTCGTCTCGCGGCGCAATTCGTCGGCGGCCCGACAGACCGCCGTAAAATCATCGCCGCGGGCGCGAAACAACCCCGCGATCTCAGACTCATCGAGACCGTCGCCACGCTGCGCCTTGGCCAGCACGCGGCCGAAATCGGCTGACGGTCGCACCACACCTGCCTTTCCGATCCATTCGAGTTCCCGCGCCGGCAATTCGCCGACGTGACCCGGACACCAGTCATCGACCCGCGGCATGCCGTCGCCGTCGATGCCATGGAGAACCGTGGTCTGCAGGCCCTGATCGAGCCACCGGTTGGCATCACGGGCAAAGGCCGGATAGATCGCCAGGCGCTCGGTGAGGTCCATGCCGGCGGCCTTGGTCGCCGCCTCTAGAGCCCGCAAATGCGGCCAAGGCGCTTCGGGATTGACGTGATCTGGCGTGACCGGCGAGACGCCGCCCCAGTCGTTGATGCCGGCGGCCACCAGTCTGCCAAGCGCGTCGGGGCTCAGGTTCGGCGGCGCCTGGATATTCATCGACGGCTCGAAAATCAGGCGCGCGACCGCAATGGTCCACAGATGATCGTCGACATCGGGCGCCGCGGCGTTTTCCATGGGGGTGCCGGGCTTGGGGCGGAAATTCTGGATGATGATTTCCTGAATGTGCCCGTACAAATCATTGAGATCGCGCAGCGCCAACAGCGAGTCTATGCGTTCCTGCCGGGTTTCCCCGATCCCGATCAGGATTCCCGACGTGAACGGCACGTTGCGTTCTCCGGCGAGCCGCATCGTTTCAAGCCGCGCGGCAGGCGCCTTGTCCGGCGAGCCATGATGCGCGCCGCCTTTTTCAGCGAGACGCTCCGATACGCTCTCCAGCATGATGCCTTGCGACACCGAAACCTTGCGCAGCGTGTCGATGTCTGCACCCGTCATTAGGCCGGGATTGAGGTGGGGCAGCAATCCGGTTTCGCGATGGACCGCGCTCGCGGCTGCGGCGAGATAGGACAGCGTCGTCGGATGGCCCAGCCGGTCGAGTTCTTCCCGCGCGAGGCGATAACGCAGCTCTGGCTTGTCGCCGAGCGTGAACAGCGCTTCCTTGCATCCGGCTTTCTTGCCCGCATGAGCGATGGCAACCATCTGCTCGATCGAAAGGTAGGCCTTTTCGCCTTCGCGCGTCGGGTGCGCAAAGGTGCAGTAGTGGCAGACGTCGCGGCAAAGCCGAGTGAGCGGGATGAAAACCTTGCGCGAATAGGACAGCGTGCGCCCATATGCAGCGTCGCGCCGCCGGGCAGCCGCGCCAAGCAGCGAGCCGATATCGTCGATGCGAACGAGACCGGCGGCCTCGTCGCGCGTAAGCCTTCGGGAATGCGGAAAATTCCGCACCAGGGTGCTGATGCTCATTTCACATATGCCTCTTCGAAACAGGAAACCTGGGCGACGCCGGGACGACCCGCCAGCTTGAATTCAGCCAGCAGGGCTGCCGTCAGCGAGAGTTTCTTCGCGCCTGTCCAGGGCACCAAGTCATTTGGATAATCGATGTCGCGCCCCAGGCCTTCGCTGCGGACGATACCGCAGCCGATGCCGGCGTCGTGGGCAAGCGCCTGGTGCCGAGCAAAACTGTCGTCGCCAAAGCTCGGCGCGATCAAGTTCGGCCGGCGCATCGCCAGCGTATTGGTTCCGCCATCTGATAATGCCGGCACCAGCACGACAGGGTAATGGTCGAGTTCACGGATGACCGCCTGCAGGTCGGCGCCAGTTGCAAAGGGCACGTCGGCCGGAACGATCAGCGCGCCGACGGATGACGCTTCGAGCGTTCTCAGGCCTTGCTGGACCGCCGCATTAACGTCGCTCTCCATGACATCGCCGACGATGCGCGCATCGCACAATGTCGCGAGCTTCGCCACCGCCGGATCGCCGCTGACGACGACGATGCCCGCCAATTGCGGTGTCGCGCACAGCGTGGTCAGAACGTCGTGCAGCATGGTCCGAGCAAGCTCGGCGCGCTCGCTGCGCGACAGCACCGGCGCGAGCCGCTGTTTGGCGAGGCCCAATCGTTTGACGGGAACGATCGCCCAGACGTTCAGCTGCTCCTCGGTGTCCGACCACATCATGTTGCCGTCCTTCCCTGGGCGCCAGCGGCAAGGTGGCTAGCGAATTCCTGGCAGTCCGTCGCCAACCGGTCGCGATCCCCAAGGCTTCGCATCAAGGTCGACGTCACCCGCACCGGCATATCAATCTTGCCGGCTTCTGCCCGGTCGGTCTCGTCGGTGATCAAACCATCGATGAAACGATAATGCCGGGCGATGCTCGCGGAGTCCGCCGGAACGCCGAGTTCCCACATGATTTTCGCCGTTGGCCCCTTTACTCTCTGTCCGCCGATCAAGGGCGAAATGGCAATGATGGGTGCTGTCACCTCGTCGAGCGCCCTGCGAATATCGGAAACCGCCAGGATCGGATCAATGCTAAGATAAGGATTCGAGGGGCAGATGATGATCGCGGCGAGATCCGAGTTACGCAGCGGGCTTGTGGCTGCGGCCCGTTCCGCGTTACTGAACTTGAGGCGCTATCGCACGCGTTCATGGTGAGGTGGACGTCGGCAGCCCTGTGATGCGAATACCGGCGCCGGGAACCTTGTAACGGCGATTGATGCCGATCAGGACCGAGGTCAGCGCTTCGGCGGCGGCCGAATTCGCCAGGATCCCGCCGTCGATGCCGCAATTGCCGACTTCACCGGCCAATCCGATCACGATGTCGCGCGATTCCTTGTCGTTACCGAACACCAGCACATCGCAGTCGACGCGGCCGCCGGCATGGAGCTTGCTGGCGCCGACATTATGAAAGGCCGAAACCACGCGGACGCCCTCGCCGAGCAGGTTCTGGGCAATCTGCGCCGCCGAGCCTTCGGGGGGCAGCTGCACCACGGATACTTTCGGGGGCACCAGCGGCACGGCGGCATCCACCACGATCTTGCCCTGAACGGCGTTCTTCACCTCAAGCAGGGTAGCTTCGTGGCTTGCGAAGGGAACCGCAAGCACAAGGATATCCGCCGACTTCGCCGCGCCGACATGGTCGTCGCCGCGCGCATCCGCACCCAGCTCCTTCGCAAAGGACCGCGCCTTGTCGGCTGAACGCGAACCGATCACAATGGAATAACCGGCCGCAATCCATCGCTTGGCCAGCCCGGACCCGAGATCGCCGGTTCCTCCCAAAATCGCAATAACCGGCTTGGCGCTCATTGACCGACATTCCCTTGCCGCATGATTAGGCGGCAGTCGTTCAATCCAGCGTCATTTCAGTCAGCGGCACAAGCTTGACGCCGGCCTTTTCGAGCGCTCCCCGTACCGCTCGGGCCGTCGCGACGCCGGTCGGCTCGTCGCCGTGGACGCAAAGCGAATGCACCTTGCATGGAATCTTCTTGCCGTTTCGCGAGGTGATGAAATTGTTCACGACCATGTCGATGACCTGTTTGGTGGCCACCGCGGCATCTTTCAGAACTGAGCCGGGAATCTTGCGCGAAGTGAGGTTACCGTCGTCGTCATATTGACGGTCACAGAATCCTTCCACGGCCACCCGCAGCCCGAGTTTGTGGCCGGCCTTTTCCATTTCCGAGCCCGCCAGTGCCACGTAGATGATACTGGAATCGACGGCCTTGATGGCGCGGCCGATCGCCAGCGCATACTCGCTGTTTTCGGCCGCCATGTTATTGAGCGCGCCATGCGGCTTGAGATGGGTGACCTTGACGTCGGAAAAGGCCGCCATCGCCTGCAAAGCGCCGATCTGATAGGCCACCATGGATTCGAGATCGTCCGGCCGCGTGTCGATGCGGCGGCGTCCAAACCCCCAGAGGTCATTGAAGCCCGGATGGACACCGATCGTCACGCCGTTCTGCTTGGCTTCAGCGACGACCCTGCGCATGATCAGCGGGTCGCCGGCGTGAAAACCGCAGGCGATATTGGCCGAGCCGATGATTTTCAGGATCCCGGAATCGTCGCCGATGTCATAGGCGCCGAACCCCTCAGCCATGTCTGCATTCAGATTCATCTTGATGGTCATTGTTCACCTCTGTTTCCCTAGCGGCGTGGTGAAAGGTCTCTTAGCGTTTAAGGAAAATTGAGCCTAAGATACTATTGTTAGAAAGACAATATGTTTGGCGTTTGCGGTCTAGCTGCGCGAACCAAACAGCCTCCTGAACAGTTCCTGCAGCCTTCCCGCGACGACGGAGAATATCAGCGATCCCGCGTCCAACCCGCCGCCGCCGCCGGAAGACAGATCGGCGGTAGCCTTGCCGCCGAGCCGGGCTTCCAGATTTTGTGCAAAGGCGGCGGTCAACCGTGCGGCGACGTCCTGCACGATGCTGGGGCGCCCGAACTGGGCCAGCATCCCCGTCAGGGTGTATCCGATCGTGACAGCGACTTCGGTCGACTGCCCGTCTCTGGCCGGCAGCAGGCGATAGCCTATCACCCCCCGCGTCGCGGAGTTGCTGCGAATGGCATTTCCGGCGCCGGTGATTTTTCCGGAATAGGAGCTTTCATCACGCTCGATCTCGGCTTGCCCACGAAACTCGGCGGTGATCGGCCCGACCTTGACGTGAATCTGCCCCTCGACGTGCTCTGCCGTCGGCTCTCCGATCAGGCTGGCCCCCGGCAAACATGCCGCGACCTCGCGAACCCGGCCGAACATCTCCCACACCTGCTGGCGCGGATAGTTCACGACGAAATTCTGGTCGAACGAGACTTGCGGGATCCACGTGGGATCAACCGACAGCCTGGATTTCCCGGTTGATGCCGATTGCAACGATGGAGCCGGCGCGGCGCGGCGAGGCGAAACATCGGCCGGTTCTGCGCTGGCGTGACCCGACCCCGCCGGACCCACCATGGTACGGCCGCCGCCTGCGACCGCTGCGATATCGCGGGCGCGCCGCGCGGCGATGACGCTTTTGATGGCCTTGATGATGCCGACATAGCCGGTACAGCGGCAAAGATTTCCGCTCATCGCGACACGGATGTCATGTTCGTCGGCGTCAAGGCTACGCACCACGAGGTCGCGCGCCGAGACCAGCATGCCCGGCGTGCAGTAGCCGCATTGCAACGCGTGCTCGCGCTTGAACGCCCCGCGCAGCTCGCGGGTAATTTCATCATCATCGAGCCCCTCGATGGTGACGATCTTGGCGCCGTCGCAGGCAACAGCATAGGTGATGCAGGAGCGAATCGGCACGCCGTCGACTAGAACGGTACACGCGCCGCAGACGCCGTGCTCGCAGCCGAGATGCGTGCCGGTCAGATCGCGGCCCTCGCGCAGAAAATCCGCCAGATGGGTGCGCGGTTCGACGCTGCCCGAAACCGGCTTGCCGTTGATGTTGAGTGAAATCCGGTTCATGCGCTGGCCGCCTGTCGAACGGCGCGCGCCAGCGCGACGGTGTGGGTTTGCCGGTCGAGCGCATCGGACATCCCGCTCGATTGCAGCATCGCGTCGGTGGCGCTTGAATCGAATTGCGTTAGATCGTAGGAGCCGCCGAACAGCGCGCGGGCGTCCGACAGCACCAGCGGCCTGCGCTCGGTGGCGCCGATCACGGCGCGGAACACATCGCGCGGACGATCGAGCAGGACCGCGCCGATCGCCTGCGCGTATTCGCCGGTCTTGCGACAGACCTTGTAGTATCCCCACTGCGTCGATGCCGATTGCGCCGGCACGCGGATGCTTTCGAGCAGCTCATTCGCCCCGAGTGCGGTCTCCAGCGCGCCGGTCACAAAGGCCTCGACCGCCAGGGTTCGTGCACCCCCGGCGCCACGTACGACGACCTCGGCGCCAAGCGCCGACAGCACCGACACCCAGTCGGCGGAAGGGTCTGCATTGGTGAGGCTGCCGCCGATGGTGCCGCGATTGCGAACCGCGCGATAGGCGATGCCCGCCGCGACTTCGCGCATGGCGCCATTGGTCGCATCGGGAACCCGGCCGTCTTCGATGTCGGCATGGGTCACGCAGGCGCCGAGCACTACATGATCCCTGAGCTTTTCCGCATGCTTCAATTGGTCCAGCGCCGTGATGTCGATAATCAGGTCGGGCTGCACCAGCCGCAGGTTCAGCATGGGCCCAAGCGACTGACCGCCGGCCAGCACTTTGGTATGCGCGCTTTGATCGGCCAGCAGGCCGATCGCATCGTCAAGATGCCGCGGACGCTCATAGGCAAAATTGACCGGCTTCACGATCGCACTCCGGCCGGCACGGCAGCGCTCGCGCGCTGCACCTTGGCGGCGGCAATGGACTCGAGAACGCGGCGCGGCGTGATCGGTGAGCACAAAAGCTCGGCGCCCAATCCCTTGAGCGCATCGTTAACGGCGTTGGCGATCGCAGCCGGCGGGGCGATCGCGCCGCCTTCGCCGATTCCCTTGACCCCAAATTCCGTATAGGGCGCCAGGGTCTCGATATGCTCGAGGCGAGGCTCGGGGACTTCGGTAGGTCCCGGCAGTAGGTAATCGGCAAATGTCGTGGCCAGCGGCTGGCCGTTGTTGTCGAACGGCATCTCCTCGTACAGCGCGGTGCCGATGCCTTGGGCGAGGCCACCATAGATTTGACCGTCGACCACCATTGGATTGACCAGCTTACCGCCGTCCTCGACGATGACGTAGTCCAGAGTCTCGATGTCGCCGAGCTCCGGATCGACCGCCACGGTCACGGCATGCGCGGCGTAACTGAAGGTGCCGCTGTCGCGCTCCGGCTTGTAGCCGACCGTGGCTTCCAGGCCGCCGCGATGAACGTCGGCCGGCAGGTCCTGCGGGCGCAAATACCACGCGCGTGCGATATCCTGCATGCTGACATCGCTGGTGGCCGACATCACCCGGCCCTCGGCGAACCTAACGTCTTCGGATTTGACCTGCAGCAGGCTGGCGCCGATCTGCCTGGCGCGGGCTTCGATCTCGCGACAGGCGCTTGCCACCGCACCGCCCGCCATCACCATGCAGCGCGATCCCCAGGTGCCGGTCGAATAGGGCGTGACCGCGGTGTCGCCCAGGATCACTTTGACCTTTGAGGTATCGATGCCGAGAATTTCAAAGGCGACCTGAGCCAGCGTCGTCTCCAGGCTTTGACCGTGCGAATGAACCCCGACGCGCAATTCGAGGCCGCCATCGGGCGTTATCCGCGCGGTGGCCTGCTCGTGGCCGGGTACCATCGGAATTCCCCAGCCTGCATAGACCGAGGTGCCGTGCGCGCCCTGCTCGCAATAAATCGAAAGTCCGAATCCCAAGAGTCGGCCGTCCGGCTCGCCCTTCGCCTGGCGAGCCCGCAGCGCCGGCAGATCGAAATGGGCCAAGGCGCGTCGCAGCGCTTCGGGGTAATCGCCACTGTCGAAATGCTTGTTTGTGATGTTGTCGAACGGCATCTGTTCCGGCCGCACCAGGTTCTTGAAGCGCACCTCGTGCGGTTCGAGTCCGGCCTCCCGTGCGATCGCATCGAGCACAAGCTCGATCGCGAAACAGACGCCAGTGCGCGCCACACCGCGATACGGCAGGATCGGGCATTTGTTGGTCGCGACCGACCACGTCTTGCAGCGATAGGCTTCGAAATCATATGGCCCCGGCAAGATGCTCGCGACCTGCGCCGCTTCAAGGCATGCCGAGAACGGATAGGACGAATACGCGCCCAAATCGACCGTCGCCTCGCAATCGATGCCACGCAGCCGGCCATCGCGGTCGGCATAGCCGGTGATGAGGTAATGATGCTCACGACAATTGGCGCCGGCGGTGAGATGCTCGCGGCGATCCTCGATCCAGCGCACCGGATGCCCGCGCCGCATCGTCAGCCACGACAGGCAGACTTCCTCGGGCAACAGAATTCCCTTGTAGCCGAAACCGCCGCCGACATCCGGCGAGATCACACGGATATTTCCGTGGTCGAGCCCTAGACATCCCGACAGGCCGGTGCGGTTGATGTGAGGCATCTGCGCCGCGCTATAGACGGTGAGCTGCTCAAGCCTGCTGCTCCATGATGCCACCACGCCCCGTCCCTCCAGCGGCGCCATCGATTGCCGCGCGGTGCGAATCTCGCGGGTGATCTTGATCGGCGCGTCGAGCGCCTTGTCGATATTCACATCGACGAAGGTTTCGAGGAAAACATTGTCGCCCCAATGCTCGTGGACCAGCACCGAGCTCCGCTCCCGGGCTTCTAGCATGTCGTGCACCGCCGGCAGTTCTTCCAGATCGAGCTCGACGGAAGCTGCGATATCTTCGGCTTCCGCGCGCGTGCGCCCGACGCACATGGCGACCAGTTCGCCGACCTGACGCACCTTGTCAGTGGCCAGCACCGGCTGTTCGGAAATCTTGAACCCCGGCAATCCTGAGACGGCGCGGATCGGCTTCACCCCGTCAAGATCGGCGGCGGTAAAAACGCTGTCCTTGTACTGGGGCGGAATCGATATCCCGCGAATCCGCGCGTGCGCCAGCGGGCTGCGGACGAATGCCACATCCTGCATGCCGGCAAGACGAATATCGGCGACGAATTCGCCGCGGCCGCGCATCAGGCGGTCGTCTTCCTTGCGCAAGAGCCGCGCGCCTACCCCTTGCTCCGTCATACAAATTCCCTCGACAGAAGCGAAAAAGATCCTGCCAAATTCATCCTATTTCTAGGACGATAGCAAGACCTCGAATTTCGAAGCTTGCGATCGGAAAATGTGCAGATTGCGGCGCACCGATCCCCAGTCAGGCTTTCCTGGACTTGCGTCGCGCCAAACCGATCGCTTTGAAACCATTGCGTTCCTTCTTTTGACGCAGCGGCGTTGTCGCCAGCAGGTTCATTTGCAACCTGATGCTCTCGCTGCGGTAGATGATATCGCCGACATAGATGGCGATGCCGCGATCATCAATGACGACGCAATGGGCCTCGACCGTCGGCGCGCCGATCGAGATTTTAAGCAGATCGGCGATCTCGGGATCGGCGCTGCCGATGGTCAAGGTCTGGTGCGCCTCGAGCAGCGTGATCTCGTCCATGGCGTCGATCGTCACCAGCGCCGCGGCACCCTTGAACGTCTCGGGGTTGAGGTCGAAGACCTCGCGCGCCAGATGCAGATTGACGACCGAGTACGGCTCTTCGTTGCGATACTGCACGCTGCGCAGCTTGACGTAGTTCGATGCCGGATTGCCATCGCCGCTGGCGAGATTCGGCGGCGCCACGTCGCGATCAATCGCCAGCCTGCGCGGAACATTATCCTTCAGCGACTCGATCAGGCTGTTCCAGTTGGTCGCGAGCGTGACCCAGTGCCGGTCGTGGCTTCGCTTGGAAACGAAGGTGCCAAGTCCCTGGCGCGCCTGCAGCATTCCTTCTTCGCGCAGGATATCGACCGCCTGCCTGACAGTGACTCGCGCCACCTCGAATTCGCGCTCGAGTTCTTCGAGGGTCGAGATCTTCTCGCCGGCGCTCCACTGCCCGGATTAAATCCGCGTCCGCAACACCGAGGCGACCTGAATATACAGGGGCACCCGGCTTCGATCATAGGCTCTCAATAGCTTGGACACATCATCACTTCTTCTGAAATTTCGCGCTTGCCACGGCGGCGATGATAACTAACCTCAAGTTCAAATCAATGCGTCAACCTAACGCCGCTGTGCGCGGCGCCGCGCGTTCGAATCATGCCGAGCGGCCCCTGTTTGATCCGAGCGGATTTGACGCAATGATACTATTTTCGATACTATAATATCAATACGCATGAGCGCCCTTCGATATGGATGATTTCCGGATCCTGCAAGCCGCGGACAGCGCGCTCGTGATCGAGTTCGGCTCCGCGATCAATCGCAAGACCAGCGACCGGGTGCTTGCCCTCGCCGAAACCCTGACCAGCGCCAGTCTGCCGGGCGCGACCGAGATCGTGGCGACATTCCGCTCGCTCAGCGTGAACTATGATTCGCTGCTGACCACCGGCCGCGAGTTGGAACAGGCGATCACGGCGCTGGCGAAGCGCTCCGGCGCTTCATCGCGGATCAGGCACTTGTGGGACATTCCGGTCTGCTACGATCCTCCATACGCGCCCGACATTGCGGAGATCGCAAAGACCGTCGGTTTAACCGTGGCAGAGGTCGCGGCGCTGCACGCCGGCACACAATATCATGTCTACATGATCGGGTTCGTTCCTGGCTATCCCTATATGGGAGATCTGCCGGCGAAGCTGCGTCTGCCGCGTCGGCTCGACCCGCGGACGCGGGTGCCGCCAGGGTCGCTCGCCATCGCCACCAGCATGACCGCGGTCTATCCCTACGAAAGTCCCGGCGGCTGGCACCTGATCGGAACCTCGCCGGTGCGCTTCTTCGATCCGGATTCCGCGAAAGTTGCGCTGCTTGGGCCCGGCGACGCCGTCAAATTCCGGCCGGTCACGGCGGACGAATTCTCCCGCATCCGGCTCGCCGTCGAACGCAACGACTACGTGCTTGGCAGCGCGGAGATCGTGGCGTGATCCCCGTTCTGAAAGTCATCGCGCCGGGTTTCCATACCACCCTCCAGGACCAGGGACGGCGCGGCTTCCAGCATGTCGGCGTTCCCGTGTCGGGCGCGCTCGACCGCAACGGCTACCTGCTCGCCAACGCACTGGTCGGAAACACGCAAGGCGCCGCCTGCCTGGAAATCATCGGCTCCGGGCCCGAACTCGAAGTCGCAGGCTCGTCGGCGCGCATCGCGCTGGTCGGCAGCGGCGGCCTTGAGATCAGCGGGCGCGACGGCCCGCTGGTCCCATCAGGGCAAACCGCGCGCCTCACCAGGGGCGAAATCGTGCGCGTGCGGCTCGGCGGCGAAGCATTCTGTTCGTATCTCGCCATCGAAGCCGGCATCGACGTGCCGCTTTGCCTCGGCAGCAGGTCAACCTATACCCGCGCCGGCTTCGGCGGCCTCAAGGGACGGCCGCTGCGCAGCGGCGACATGCTCCACGGATTTACCGACGACGTCGCGACGCGTGACGAAGTGACCTTCAGCGAACCGCGCACCCTTGGTCTCGATCAGGCGATCCGGGTCGTGCCTGGGCCGCAGGACGATTACTTCACTGCAGCGGCGATCGAGGAATTTTTGCAGGGCAGCTACAGCATTACGCCGGCATCGGACCGCATGGGGTTCCGCCTCGCCGGGCCGCTACTTCCGCACGAGGGCGACTACAACATCGTATCGGATGGCATCGTCGCCGGATCAATTCAGGTACCGGGGTCGAAACTCCCGATCGTCCTGATGGCGGATGCGCAGACCACCGGTGGCTACCCGAAGATTGCCACCGTGATTTCCGCCGACTTACCCGTCCTTAGCGTTCGCGGTGCAGGCCGCACCGTCCGGTTTCAGTCGGTGTCGCGCGAGGAGGCCGAGGCAATTCGGCGTGCCGAGCATCAGCGGCTGATGAACGTCATCCGGGAGATCCGCCCCGTGAACGCCCGGCGCATCAGCATCGAAGCGTTGTACCATCAAAACCTGATCGATGGCGTCGTCGACGCCAACCTCTGACGCCGTCCTCTGGGGCGCGATGGAAGACGGGACTTACGGAATCGCGAACGCGACGCCTTCGTCCGCGCTGATCGAAATCCCCACCTGCGCGCCCACTGGCCAGCGCGTCATCGCCTGATATCCGGCCGACCGCACCAGCAACCGCTCGGAGGGTGAACCGGAGCATTCGACAAACAAGTCGACGTGGCCGCCCTGATACACCTGGCCGACGATGGTGCCGCTCCTCGCGCAAGGGTCGCCCGCTTCGGTGAGCTGGAGATGTTCGGGCCGCACGTACAAATCGACCGGCGCAGACAGCTGAGCGCCCTGCAACGACCCCGATGGCACGCTTACCCGCAACGGGCCTATTGCGACGCTGACCTGAGCGCCGTCGATGCGGTCAAGCCGGCCGCGCAGCACATTGGCGTCGCCGACAAACGATGCGACAAAACGGTCGCAGGGCCTTCGGTAAATTTCCGTCGGCGTTCCGAGCTGGCGAATGTGACCCCTCCGACATCACGGCCATGCCGGTCGGAAAGACTTAAAGCCTCGCTTTGATCGTGGGTGACAAAGATCGTCGTGACGCCGAGCTTGCGCTGGATTTCCCGCAGCTCCACCTGCATCGACCGCGCAGATTTTTGTCGAGCGCGGAAAATGGCTCATCGAGCAGCAGTACCTTGGGATTGATCACCAGCGCGCGCGCCAAGCGCGACGCGCTGCTGCTGCCCGCCGGAGAGCTGGCGCGGCTTGCGATCTTCCAGCCCGGTGAGCTTGACCAATGCCAGCGCATCGCCGACGCGGCGGGCAATTTCGTCCTTCGCAGACGTGACGCACCTTCAGCCCATAGGCGACATTGCCGGCCACCGTCATATGCGGGAACAGCGCGTAGTTCTGAAACATCATGCCGATTTCGCGCTTATAGGTCGGCACGTCATTGACGCGATCGCCGTCGATCAGGATCTCGACCGCCGTCCGGGCTGAAGAAACCAGCGGCCAGATTGAGCAGCGTGGTTTTTCCGCAGCCGGAAGGGCCGAGCAGCGTCATGAACTCGCCGCGCCTGACCGCCAGCGACACGTCGTGCAAGGCGACGACGATCTAACGAACCGCTTGCGTCACGGCTCGAAACGAACCGCAAGCCTCTTCGCCGCGCGCAGCGGTGCTGTTGTGTTACGGCGCCTGCTTATCAACGGTCTTGCTCAATATTCAGCACCTTACCGAGCCCCAGGAATGCATTGGCGAAACGATCAGTCAATGTCGCGATGCCGACAATATACATAACAGACAACGCCGCCATCGACGGATCGGCAAATTCCCGCACGTAATTGTACATCGCCACCGGCAAGGTCTGGGTCCTCTGACGCCGTGACAAACAGCGAGGCAGTGAATTCATTGAACGACAGGATAGCGGCAAACAGCCAGCCGCTGACGAGGCCGGGCAGCAGCAGCGGTAGCGTCATGGTCAGCAAGACCCGCAGCGGCGGCGCACCAAGGCTCGCCGCCGCCAGCTCAAAGCTTTGATCGAGATTGCGAACGACACATAGACGCTGCGAAGCACGAAGGGCAGAACCAGCACAACATGGCAGACGATAACAACGGCATAGCTACTCATCCGACCCGATCTGCGCCGCCAAAACCAGAAAACCCAACCCCACCGTGAAGTGCGGGCACACACAGCGGCGACAGCAGCACGCCTTCGAGCAAGGTCTTGAAGCGAAGCTGAGTAACGGTCGAGCACGATGGCAAAAGTGGCGCCAACCACGAGCGCGATCTCGAGGCCCACAGCGTGACGATCAGGCCATTGCGAAAGCCCTCGCGAAAATCTTGATAGTCGATGGCTCTGGCAAACCAGCGCAGCGAAAAGCCCTGCGGCGGAAAGGACAGCATCGCCTTGTCGTTGAACGCCGCGATCGTGACAACGAAGGCCGGCAGCACCAGAAAGCCGAGGATCAACAGAACCAGCGAGTGTTCCGACAAAGCCGAGCAGCCGTTGGATAGGTCGAGCGCGGCATATCAATGCGGACCGATGTTTTCCAGCGGCCGCATCGCCAGCCGCAGCGACGACAATACGACGAGAGTGAGGCGAGGCTGGCGACGCACAGGCTCGCGGCGAACGGGAAATTGAAGCTCGCGAAATCCAAGCTGATACACCAGATTCGAGACCATATTGACGCGGCCGCCGCCGATCAGCTGCGGCGTGGCGAAAGCACTGAAGGTCCAGGCAAACGCCGTCGTCACGCCCGCGATCATTCCCGGCATCGACAACGGCAAGGTCACGGTCATAAAGGCCCGGATCGGTCCGGCGCCGAGGCTCTCGGCGGCCTTCTCATAGTCACGGTCGATATGAGCAAGCGCCGCCGCCAGCATGATCACCATGACCGGCATGGTCACGTGGACCAGCGCAATCACGACTCCCAACGTGGTGAACATGAACTGGATCGGCTGATCGATGATGCCGAGATTGAGCAGATCGAGTTGATAAAACCATTATTGCCCAGCACGATGATCCAGGAATAGGTGCGCACGATTTCGCCCAGAAACAGCGGCGTGACGACGATCACCAGAAGGATGCGATCTTGCGATCGGGCGTCTGCATGCGCACCAGCGCGTAGGCTAAAGGATAGCCGACGATCAGCGTCGAGGCGCCGTAAGAAAGCAAATCCACACGGTGTCGAAGAAAACCCGCACATAAAGCGGCTTAAGCAGGTCGGTGAAATTCGCCAGTGTCAAGCCGCCGGGCTCGAGAGAACCCGGAATATAGGCCCGCAGACTGAATTGCAGCATGGCCGCCATCGCAGCGACGAAAACAAAGGCACAAAGCGCCGCGGGTGCGGTGAACGTCCGAAGGAAGGGCTGCGAATTCACATGGACCGCAACCGAGGCGCGGTTGCCGGATCAGTTCATGATATTTTCGGCAAACCATTTGCGCCATTCCGCGGTCTTCTCCGCGCGCAGCTTGGCATCAATGTTGATTTGTTGTCTTCCACTGCGCGGCGGTCGAGAAGACGCCAGGAAGCTTGGCGATCTCGGGATCAAGCTTGGCATTAAGTACCGCAGGGCTACCCTTCTTCAGCTTGGCGATCTCGGCCTGGATTTCCGGATCGTACAGCTCATTGATGAACTTGTAGGCCAGTTCGGCCTTCTTCGAGCCCTTCATGATGGCCACGGTGTCGATGCCGAGAACGGCGCCCTCCTTCGGAATCGCCACCGTAATCGGGACACCCTGCCCGATCATGTAATAGGCGTTCATCGAAAGCACGATTTGGACCGGCGTTTCGCCGCTGGCGAGCAACTGCTGGCTGTTGGCATCATTGGTATAGAAGGCCTTGAAGTTGGGTTTCAGCGCCTTGAGCTTGTCCTGCCCCTTTTCCCAATGCGCGGCGTCGCTGCCCGACAGCATGGCGGAGACGGCGATGATGTGGCTTGGATCGAAGTCCGGCCCCGCGATCTTGCCCTTCAATTCCGGTTTCCACAGATCGTCCCAGCTCTCGAATTTCATGTCTCCCACGAGGTCGGCGCGATAGCCGATGGTGTAGACATAGGCCCAGGCCCCGAGATGAAACGGACTTATCCGCGCCTCATCGGCGAGGTTCTTGGCGTTCGGAATTTTTGCGACATCGAGCTGCTCGAACAGCCCGTCGTTGGCATAGAGCCAGCCGACATGCGACGTGGTGAAGGTAATGTCACTTTCGGGATTGCCCTTGGCGAGCTTCTCTTTGTTGAGCCGATCGATGGTGCCGCCGGTGATGAATTCGACCGGCACGCCGGTCTCCTTGGTGAATTTCTTGGCGACGGTTTCAGCGACAAGGTCGCGCCAGCTGCCGCCCCAGATGCTGATGACAAGTTTGTCTTGCGCTTGCGCGGGTACGGCAATGGCAAGGGCAAAGAGTGCGAGCAAGAAACGTTTCATGTGCAATTCCTCTGTTCGCAGCTTGCACCGGTTAGGGCGTGCTGCACTCCGCCAGTATATTATTCTGCACCAACCGACCCGGCTCGACAATAGGGCTTATCTTGCCTACATTAGAACTATTGCGGCGGCGACGCGACGCGTCCAATGGAGATCATTGATGGCAAAGCCGGCTGCGCAGCCTCCGGAAGCCCACCGGCCTTCGGCCATCCTCGACACCCTCAAACGACTGGGTTTCGGCGCTGCAATTGCCGTGCCTGACGGCTGGCTTGGCGAGATTCTGGTGCGCATCGAGCAGGAGTCGACCATCCGGCTGGTGCGCGCGACCCATGAGGAGGAAGCGCTGGCCGTCGCCTGCGGCACCCGACTTGGCGGGTTGCGCACCGCGATGTTCGTCCAGAATGCAGGGGTGCTCAGCATGGGGGCCGGCATGGTCTCGCTCGCCCAGCGCTACCAGTTTCCGCTTCTGATGCTGGTGTCCTATCGCGGCACCGTGGAGGATCCGGTATTTTATCACGCGCCGAAAGGGCGGGTGACTGAGCCGGTGTTCAAGGGGTTGGGCCTTGCCTATGCCCGCACCGACCGCAATCGCCCGATCGGTGTGCAGGTGGAAGAAGCGGCAACCTTCGCCGAGGAAGCATCTTGCCCATTCGCCCTGTTGCTGTCGCGGGAGGACGTCCAATGGTGAACGCCGCCCGGCCCAGCAGGGCCGACTACTACAAGGTGCTCGCGGACACGCTGCCGACCAATGCGCTTGTCGTCACCTCGCTCGGCAATGCGTCCTACCTGTGGGCCGCCATGCATCACGCACCGGAAAACTTCTACATTGAGGATGCGATGGGCCTCGCGATGCCGTTGGCGCTCGGGCTCGCCATCGCGCAGCCGGCGCGACCGGTCGTCGTGGTGGAGGGCGACGGCGCGGTGCTGATGCATTTGGGTGCGCTGGTTACCGTCGGTGCCGTGGCACCTGATAACCTCACCGTGCTGCTGATTCAGAATGGCGTCCATGCCGCTTCGGGCGGCCAGGCCTTGACCAATGCGGCGCTCGATCTCGCCGAGCTTGCCCGCTCCACCGGTATCGCGCGAGCGACAAACGTGGCGACGCCGCAGGCATTTGCCTCGGCGATCGGCTCGGCCCCGGCCGGCCGCGGCGCCCAGGTGCTCGTGCTGTCGGCCGAGCCCGACGTCGAGGTGGTACGACCCCCGATCGCGCTCGATCCGGTGCTGACCAAGCACCGCTTCATGGCCGCGATTGGCGCGCCGCGCTATATCCCGACCATGTTTGGCGGCGGACGGCTCGAATCCGAATAGCGACGATCCGCCCTGTCGAAACCGGAAAACGGGCGACAGAAAAGCCCGATCTCAATGCGGCTAAATTCCCATCCATTGTGTTCTACCCTCGCCAATGTTAATCGGCATGGGGTCCCGACGCCGATCGGCACGCTAAGCTATTAATTCATTTTGCGGTGGAGGGGTCATTCTCTAGAGCCGATTTACAAACGGCCACGTGAGACCTTGCAATTTGAAACGCCAGCAGAGAGATTTAATGCCTGTGTTGCGTCGACCGGTTGAGCCGGCACTCTGAAATCGGACAATGCTCGATAGGAATTCTACCTCGTCCTCAAAACCTTGGTGCACGACTTTCTCGCAGTCGCTCATGCAGCGAAGATCCGGCCCATTCATCATCCATCGATTGTTTCATCCGATGATCTCCTGTGGCTACTCGCCGTCCCCATGGCGCTCAAACGGGGTTCTTAACTGGTGACTGCTTAGCACCTTGCTCCGCAAGGTGGCGCGCGGCGATATAACCAAACGTCATGCCAGGTCCGAGCGTGATGCCTCCACCCGGATAGTTGCCGCCCATGATGCTGACTGCATCATTTCCAGCAGCGTAAAGTCCCGTAACGGGCCGCCCTTCTGCATCCAGCACCCGCGCGTATCGGTCGGTCTTCAAGCCTGCATACGTTCCGATATCGGCGGGCAGAACCTTGATGGCATAGAAGGGGGCGGAACTCGATAGGGGCCACACAGGGGTTCGGCTTGTGTGCGGGGTCGCCGAGGAAGCGATTGTAAACGGTGCTCCCCTTGCCGAAAAGCGGGTCTTCACCACGCCGTGCGTGATCATTGTACTCAGCGAGCGTCAACTTGAGCTTCTGCGGCTCAATCCCAATTTTGCGCGCCAGATCTTCGATCGTCCGGCCACGCATGGCATAGCCGGACCGGATATGATGTTTAAACGGTATCGGGAAAGGCTTTACAAAACCCATCCCGTAGCGGCGAAGCGCCGTGTGATCGCAAATGAGATAGGCGGCGTCTTCGTCGCTCTGCGCGCACTCGCGCAGCAACGCCGTGACAAAGTCGTGGTACGAGTTCGCCTCGTTGACAAACCTGCGTCCGAGCTTGCTGACTGCGATGATGCCGGGCTTCGGCCGGTCGACGAAGTGCGGAAAGATGCCCCTAGTTCCGTCGCGCCGGCGCACGATCGAGACAGGTGCCCATGCCGCCGGACTGGCCAGTGCGCGATCGACCCAGCCGCCGGCGCTTTCGCCGAGGCGCAATCCGTCCCCTGTGGCGCCAGGTGCGGTGGGAGTGAGATGCTCGGGAGCGCGTCCGAAGGCCGGATAATGGGAGCGTATCCGGTTTGCATCATGCGAGAAGCCGCCCGCAGCGAGTACGACGCCGCGAGCGGCTCTGATTTCAACCGAACGCCCGTCACGCTTGACCTTGACGCCTTCTACAGAGCCATCCTCGTCCAAAATCAAATCCGTCACTGGAGAGGACACCCAGAGAGGAATTTCGAGGTCGAATGCGGTTTTCGCCATGCGCGCGATAAGCGCGTTGCCATTGGTCAGGCGCATGCCACGCCGAAAGCGGATGACATCGCGAGCATAGCGCGCCAGGATCTTCGCCACGTAGGCGGCCGAGATCACCGAACGGGTCACGTTGAAAAAGTGCCGTATCTCGGTTCCAGACCCGATCGACATGCCGAGGAAGGTGGTTTCCTGCAACGGGCGGCGCAACTGAGCGACAAACGGCCCCAATTCCCGCGCGTCAAACGGCTCCGTGCCGATTGAGCGGCCGCCCGCGACCCCGTCAGGCGCATGGGGATGGTAGTCGGGGAATTCGTTGCCGAGAAAAAAACGTACCGCGGTTTCCCGTTCGAGAAAGGACACCATCTCCGGGCCAGTCTCGAGAAAGGCATCAACCTTGTCCGAGTCGAAATGGTTGCCGGCTTCTCCCACCAGGTAGTTGCGGGCACTCTCGGCTTTCTCAGATTTACCCTCTCGCAACGCAAGCGGGTTCCGGGGAATCCAGAGCCAGCCACCGGACTGGGCGGAAGTGCCACCGAACAGCGGCTCCTTCTCGACAATCAGAACCGAAAGACCTTGCTTTCGGGCGGTGAGTGCGGCCGTCATCCCGGCCGCACCGGAGCCGACGACCACGACGTCGTATGATGTCTCATAGTTCTGCATGGCGATCAGAGCTCCGCTGCGACGGCATCGAGTGCGCCCCGTACAGCCTCAACCATCGTGTCGACATCCCCGGAGCTGAGGCACAGCGGAGGCCCGAAACCGAGAACGTCCCCGCTAGGCATCGCCCGGCCGATCACGCCACGGGCCAGGGTCTCCTGGTACACCCTGATACCAATTCTTTTCGCCGGATCGAAGTAGATGCGGTCGTCTTTGTCCGCGACCAGTTCGATGGCAGTAAGCAAGCCATCGCCACGCACTTCGCCGACCATCTCCGCGCGGCCGTAGCCGACATTGACGCAATAAAGTCCTGCGAATCCGTCGAGGCTTCGCCGTCCCTCGTTATCTGTGATGTAGACCCCTCAGCGGACGTGACGATCCGGTTTGGAGTTTCTCCACGAGCGTGCGCGGCCATATTGGTCGAGGGATGTAATAGGTGGTTGCGGTCCCACGCCTCGAGTTCATTTCTACGATACGCCATAACCTTGTTTCTGGAAGTCTGCGGTTCGGCCGCCGCTGCGCGAAGGCTAGAGCGCGATGACCGTTCTTCTGAAGTCATGCCCGCTCGGCCTGTTGTAGAGCCGATCTCTTTAAGAATCGGCTCCCGATCTTCCGGCTCATGCTCTAGTTGGTACGGTCGCCAATTCCGATCGCCTTGAAACTGCGGCAAGCAGCTTTCACGGCCAGTTCCACCGGGATCCGCTCGACGCTGGATGCAGCAACAAAGCCGACTGCGCCAGTCCGATTGTTCACGTATTCGGCGTCTTCAGCCGTGATTATAGGCCCGCCATGCGAGAGGAAGATCACGTCGCTGCGCTCGCGACGGGCACCATCGTAGATTGATTCGAGGAAAGTGACGGCCCCGTCGAGACTAATCGCCAAGGACGAACCGACGTCCCCGCCGCCGGTCAGCCCAACGTGGCCGACAAGCACGTCCAGGCCAGCTTGCGCCATGCGAGCTGCTTGCTCGGCAGTAAACACGTAGGCCATGGTAAACAGGCCGCGCTCATGCGCAACCCGAACCATCTCGATTTCCTTGTCGTAACCGAGACCTGAGGCCTCGAGCTCCTCGCGATACCGACCATCGACGCGTCCAACGGTTGGGAAGTTGATAACGCCAGAATAGCCGACATCCTCGACCGACTTTAGCACGTCTTCGATGTCACGGGTCGGATCGACGCCGTAAACACCGCCGATCACGGGCATGTTCCGGACTGCCGGAATGATGCCTTTGCGTCCAAGCTCCACCACCATCGTATTGGCATCGCCGACAGGAAGGTTGCCGACGAGGCTCGGAAGACCGTTAAGACGATAGTAGCCCGAATTGTACACGACGATGAGATCGGCGCCGGCGTCTTCGGCGCAGCGAGCAACCAGCCCATTGCCTGCCCCCACCACGAGGATCGAGCGACGGGCCTGGATCTGTTTGCGGAGACGAGCGAGGATTTCCTCGCGGGCGATACGCTTGCTCATTTTCTACAACCTTTCGTTCTGGGACAACTGGATCATGTCGAGCAGGAGCTGACTTGCCCGCACGGCGCAGGCCGCATCGTTGATGTGCGCATCGATGCGTTCGACGCGGATGCGCGAATTCAACATCGCCGTCAGTTCGTCGCGGAATGCATCGTCTGCGTCAGGATCATGGAAGGGACCGCCAGCGACATCGTAGGCGGAGAATCCGCGCTCTGGCAGAAGAACCGTCACGGGGCCGAGCGCGCGGTTCAACGCATTGGCGACGAAGCGCGCCATTGCAGCGTTTTCCTCCGGCGTCGTTCGCATCAAAGTCGTCAGTGGGGTATGCGAGGCGAATTTACGACCGTGGAAACGCTCGGGCACGGTGGGTGGAGCGCCGAAATTCACCATGTCGATCGAACCCGGCAGGATGACCTGAGGCAAGCCGGCCTCAGCGGCCGCCGAGAGGCGATCCGGTCCGGCGCTGAAAATGCCTCCGACAAGTTCATCGGCAATTTCCGTGATCGTGAGATCCAGCACGGCTCGGATTTCACCCTCGCGAATCAACGTCTCCATGGCGCGCCCGCCAATGCCGCGAGCATGGAAGGTGAGGACCTCCAAACCGGAGCGCGTCAACTCCGCCCAGACCCGCATGGCAGCCAGCGTGGTCGAGCCAAACGCGGTGAGCCCCACCATCATGGTTGAGTTGGTTTCGGCGGGGCTCGCCGCCTCTTGAACCATGCCAGCTAGTGCGGCACAGGAGCGCCGCAACACTCCGCGCAGGAAATGGTTGAGCCCGAGAATGTCGACAACCGAGTGAACCAGTACGACGTCCTTGATATCGATGAAAGGACGCGTGTCACCTGCGGCAACTGTGGAGATCAGCATCTTCGGCAAGCCAAAGGGCAGCAACCGAAATGCTGCAGATGCGAGTGCGGCATTTGTACCACCACCAACACCGAGATATCCGAGGATCTGGCCCTCGACATCCAACCGGCGGATTGTGGATTTTAGCCCACGGATCATTGCGGGAATCGCGATTTCGCGATTGCGGCCCTGACGCAGGGCATCGATCGTCGTGCCGCCGGCCAACGCGATTTCGGTTCGTGAAATCGAAGCCTCGATCGCTGGCTCGCCGAGAACACCGCAATCGATCACGATTGTCGCAAGCCCGTGACGTGCAAGCTCGTTCCGAACGAAGGCGATTTCCTCGCTCTTCGTATCGAGCGTGCAGGCGATAACAATCCCGGGTTGTTGATGGTCTCGCTCTTTTTTGATCACAGCAAAATCGCGGCGCGCGCCGCCTCGTGGACGTTGATGATTGGTCGTACCTCGCCACCGTCGCGAAAGGCGATTAACGGACGTGTCATTGGAACTCAAAGGTGCGCCAATCTAACATTCAAACGTTTGTCTGGACAGTGCAAAGGTTTACTTGTATTTCCATACGATGGACGAGCAGCGGAAACCGAACCGGCGCGGCCGCAACATGGCCGCCATAGGCGAAACAACGCGGGAGCAGATACTCGACGCAGCTGAGCGGCTATTCGCCGAGCATGGTCCGGAGGCCGTCTCCATCCGGTCGATTGCCGCCGAGGCAAAGGTGAACCTTGGGGCGGTTAATTATCATTTTGTATCGAAAGGTCGGGTATTCGAGGAGCTGTTTCGGCGGCTCGTCTTTCCGATCAATGAGCAACGTCTTAAGCTCTTGGAGGAGAGCATCGCCGCTGCTGGCGCGGCCGATCCTCCGCTGGAAGAAATTATTGATGCATTTGTAAGACCTCCGTTGCGCATGATTGCAGGGGCGTCAGGCCGCGCGCGAGCGATCGTTGTCATGCAATTTCTCTGGCATTCTTTTTCGACACCCGGGGAGAGTAGTTTCCTCGAGGTCTATTATGAGCCCGTGCGGAACTCAATTCATCGCTCTCTTGAGGAAGGTGCTTCCTGATTTAGCGCTGGAGGATGTGCTTTGGCGCTACAACTATATGGTCGGATGCATCATCTACGCCATGGGCGGGCCCGAGCGAATGACCCGGCTACCTAAAGGACTCGAAACCACCGAGCGAGCGCCGCGTACGAAGTCGAATGATGCCATAGAGCAATTGGTGGCCGTTGCGGTCGCTGGCTTTAGGTCGCCGTCTTGCGTTGGCAAACCAGCGGCGATCCGCCAGCCACGATCGCGCAACCGCGCATAGTTCCACCTGCCACAGTGCGAGGCCGAGATCGCCCGGCGATCTTTTGCTTGACTACAATTCATACGATCGTATGTTTGGTTGGAGGAATTCGACAGCAAGGAGCGCCGCACGCTGCTCGCAAGCCGGGCGGTTGCTCTCTCAACGTTCAAGTCTACAGCTTTCTGATCCGACACTGAATGCTGCTTGGGGCATCAGCAGGACGGAGGCGGGTCAAAGCCATGTCATCGATACGCACATCAATATCAAGACGAAGGGCTATCAGACCGTCTGGTGTCCGTGCCCTGACGATTTCCGGGCCGCTGGCACGAACTCAAGAAACCTTTGTAACCTGGGACGTGGGGCGAATGCGACATCACGCCGCCTCGAACCTCATTCGAAACCGTCCAGCCAAGTTACCTTGCGGGGATCCCCCGCAGCCATCACACTTAGCCTTGAATTCGCCGAAGAGCAACGCGCGGTCAAGCGACCGGCATCAACAACTGGGAGGATAGAATGCAAAAGACTCGCTCGTGGCGTTATGCCGCGCTTCTGGCCTGTGTCGGACTGGGCTTTGCCACTTCGGCCTTCGCCCAGGATAAAACCGTCAAGATCGGCGTGTTGAATGACATGTCGGGGCTTTATGTCGACATTGGCGGCCCGAACTCCTTGGTTGCAGTGAAGATGGCGGTGGAAGATTCTGGCCTGAAGGCGAAGGGCTGGAAGATTGATGTCATCAGCGGCGATCACCTGAATAAGCCGGACGTCGGCGTCAATATTGCGCGGCAATGGATCGATGCTGAGAAGGTTGACGCCATTGCTGACACGCAGAATTCCGGTGTCGCCCTGGCCGTGAGCAATCTCGTCAAGGAAAAGAATTCGGTGCTACTCAACTCCGCCGGAGCCAGTCCCGACATCACCGGCAAGGCCTGCACCCCAAACACGGTTTCATTCACCTACGACACCTACATGCTCGCCAACGGCACCGGCAAGGCGCTGACCAAGGTCGGCGGCGACACCTGGTTCTTCCTAACCGCGGACTATGTCTTCGGTCATGCGCTCGAGCGCGACACGTCGGCCGTCGTCACCGCCAATGGCGGCAAGGTGCTGGGGTCGGTCAGGCATCCTCTCAACACCTCCGACTTCTCCTCCTTCCTGCTGCAGGCGCAGTCCTCGAAAGCGAAGGTGATTGGACTTGCCAATGCCGGCGGCGACACCACCAACGCCGTCAAGCAGGCCGCCGAGTTCGGCATCGCCACGGGCGAGCAGAAGCTTGCCGCGCTCCTGCTCTTCATCACCGACGTACATTCGCTCGGCCTGAAGACCGCGCATGGCTTGACCTTCACCGAATCCTTCTACTGGGACATGAACGACAAGACTCGTGAATGGTCCAGGCGATTCCAGAAGCTGTCGCCGAAGAACTTGATGCCCACGATGATTGTGGCAGGAAACTACGCGGCCGTGCTGCATTACCTTAAGGCGCTGGAAGCGCTCGGCGGCAATCCGCATGACGGCGCCAAGGTCGTCGCCAAGATGAAGGAGCTTCCGACCGACGATCCCCTGTTCGGCAAGGGACCGCTGCGTGCCGACGGCCGTCGCCTCATTCCGGCCTATCTGTTCGAGGTCAAGAAGCCGGAAGAGTCGAAATATCCGTGGGACTACTACAAGTTGGTAGCGACCATTTCGCCGGAAGACGCGGCCGTGCCGCTCGCGGCCAGCGAGTGCCCGCTGGTGAAGAAATAAGAAGGTCCGTGCATTCCGTCTCAACGCCGTCAGGCCCGCGGCTTATCCCGGCCGTTGAGCTGGGCGCGTAGAGTTCGTTGAGTATCACGGCGAAGCATTGGCGTGCATTTTAAAAAGTTTGATCTGTGACCCAATTAGTGAGGGAGAAGAAAATAACTTGAGTTGGGACTGGGAGGGAAGATTGTCGCGATCGCCGGGTGCCGCCGGTGGATCGGACAGCATATACAGCCTGCCGTTGATATGCCCCTAAGGAAGATCTTTAGGCGGCTCGCAGATAACAATGTCGTCTCTGAGGTAGAAGCGCCGGCAGATGGTCGGATGGTGAAGATCTTGCGTCGATAATTCGTCGATCTCCGTTGGTGAACCCGTGTGTGAAATCCGTGTGTGTAAAATTGAGGTCACCCGATGTCAGCCCTGATGCGCAATAGAATACTTAAGTTCGGTCAGCCGGTCGGCTCTGTGTATCAGCAGTGTTTTGTTGTCACCGATATACATGAAAGCATGACTCAATTCTCAAAAAATCTCGCGATTGGCCCATGGTTTCTGTTCGAGTCATACAAATTCCTAGAGGCGGAGTACCTTGGTCAGCCAGCTAGAGCGGAGATTAAAATTGCCCTTACTTTCAGCGGACATATGAATATCGAACTCATTCAACAGGTCAACAATGCTCCCTCGATGTATCAGGACATCGCAAGGCGAGGCGGCGGCTTTCATCACTTCGGCGTGTCGTCCGTTGCGTTTGAAGAAGATGTGAAGGCCCAAGCCAAACTCGGAAATCGAGAAGTGTTTAGAGCTACAAACTTAAGGGGGGCCCGGCTCGCCTACTTCGAAACGGATGCGAAGTTTGGAAGCATGGTTGAGATTGTCGAATTCGGGGAAGCGCAGGAGGAGTTCTATAACAAGATGTTCGAAGCAGCTCGGGACCCATCAGCCGTTGGTGCTATCGTTAGACTGTGAGGTTAGCTGGAGAGAACTTCAACCTTCAAGGTAGCGGGCGGTTATCACTAGAGCCGCAAGCGGGATCGGTAAGGCGGTCAAGAAGGTCGCCGCATTCCGTCTCAACGCCGTCAGGCCCGGGCTTATCCTGGCCATTGAGCTAGGGCGCTTATCGAAGCGGCATCTGATCGTTTTAGAGAACTGTTTGAAATTCAGACGTTCGTATCGATACGGCTGGAAGACCGAAAATAACCCGCGAGTATTGGAGCATTTGGATGGACTATGATGTAATCGTCGTTGGCGCCGGCGGAGCAGGCATGGCCGCTGCGATTGAAGCGGCAGATCTTGGAGCGCGTGTGTTGTTGGTTGATGCCGCAGAGCGGCTTGGCGGTGCCACGGCGGTATCCGGTGGGGTTGTCTATGCAGCCGGAACCTCGACACAGCGGAACAGGGGAATCGCGGACTCATCCGACGCGATGTATTCCTATTACATGGCATTGAATCAATTCAAACTCGAGCCTGCGTTGATAAAAGCATTTTGTGATCAATCCGCGTCAGCACTGGATTGGCTTGGCGCTTTTGGCGTCGAATTCCCTGACGAAAATCTATACCAGTCGGGGGTTGATGGGTCGTTCCGTGGGCACCGGGCAAAGGGTTACGGGGCTGCCATTGCCCAAGCATTGGAAGGGGCGCTGAGCCAGCGCAACGTAGATATTGCTACGAATACAAGAATCAGAAGTCTTGTGCGACGTGAGGACGACGGCAGAATATCGGGCATTCTCTTTGATGGTAAGGAGATCACAGCCAATTCGGTCATACTTGCAACCGGCGGTTTCGGTGCAAACGTGCAAATGCGGGCGCAACTTTTCGCCGATGTGTCTGATGCAGGATCGCGAGCTTGGTATGTCGGGCCAAAGGAGTGTGTCGGTGATGGAATCGCGATGGCTCAAGATGTCGGTGCAGCATTGACAGGCCTGAACAGGGGGCTCCTGCTGGTTACGCCGGGCTTTGCGAAGGATTTTGAGACCTACCTTCCCGGATGGCTGCTCTATGTCAGTCGAGATGGAAAGCGCTTCGTGAACGAGACCATCGCGTATTCGGTCTTTGCGCGTATAGTGAGTGACTTGCCTGGAAGCGAGTGCTTCGCGGTTTTCGATGACAGCAGTCGTGCAGACGCGAAGGGACCACCACCTTCCGTTGGTAATCCCTGGTCAAATCCGATGTGGAACGCGGAAGGTTTGGCGCAACTTACCGCAAAAGGCCGCATTCGTCGGGCTGATACGCTTCAGGGGTTGGCTGAGGTAATCGGCGTAGATCCTCTTGCTCTCGCTCGTACAGTTGCTGACTATAATGATGGCGTTATGCGAGGTGAGGATAGTGTTTTCTTTAAGAAACCGGAATTTCTTAGAGGTGTGTCAACGCCACCTTACTATGCCGTTGCGCTGAGACCCGACATGATTTGCATTACGGGAGCAGGCATTAGAGTCAACGCTTACGCAGAGGTTGTTGATCAAACGGGCACTATAATCCAAGGACTATATGCCGCCGGCGAAACTGTGGGAGGTGTTTTCGGAGACACTTACCTCGGTGGCGGAAACGCGATCACAAGTGCGCTTGTGTTTGGTCGTATAGCGGGATCGCGGGCAGCCGCCTTTTGCAAGGCTGGAGTGATCGCACCTTGAGCTGAGCCGAGCTCGTTCACTTTGGCTTGCATCCATACGGATGTTTTTTCTAGAGCGTTAGCCGCCGCGATTGAAATCGACAGGGATTCCCAAATGGGCGGTTTGAGCATTCAAACTGCTGGCCGGGGTTGGGGGGCATGGCGAAATCTTTTGTCGATGGACCTTCGTGAGCGCGTGCTTGCCAGTGTTTCCGGTGGCGTATCGGGGCAGCAGGCTGCCGAACGCTTTGTGGCCGCTTTTGCACGTCTGCGGAACTCCTTTCGAAGGAGGATTGACAATCCTCTCGCGAGCGTGTTCTTTATCATTCAATCGATTGTATGATTGAATATCAGAGAACAACGGGGAGGGAAAGTCGTGAAAGCGAGTGGTTTCCTAATCACCGGTGCTGTTCTTGTTTCGATCGGCCTGATAGGCGCTTTCGCCCAGTCGGATGCGAGGCTGGCACAGGCTCAGCGGAGATCGTCGCAGCAGCTATGCGACGCACGCCCGTGACACAGTTCGTAAACACAGACACCCGAATTCGAGCGGACGGGCGCCTCATGCGCGACGTCTTTCTCACTGAGATGAAAGCGCCAGACGAGGTTCGCTTCCAGGCGACTTTTACAAGGTGCTGACCAAGATCAACGCCGAGACCGCGTTTGGGAAGATGAGCGATGCTTGCGTCATCCAACAGACTGCGCAGTGAGCGCCCAAAGGATTGCTTTGCACAGCGTTGCGCGGTGACCGTCCAACATTGAAGGTCAACAACGGGCCAAGAACAACACGCGAAAGGGATGAATTCATGGCTGAGAAAATGATTACTGTGGCGTCCGCCATCTCCCGGCTGCTGGAGCAAATGGGCACAGAGGTCGTGTTCGGCGTCAACGGGCACGGCAATTGGGGGTTGCTTGACTCACTGGTGCACGAAACCCGCATCCGCTGCATCGGTGCGCGTATGGAGGATCAGGCGGTCGAACTTGCCGATGGCTATTGGCGCTACAAGCGTCGCGGTCCACTGCCGATCGTGACGACCAGCGTCGGTCCCGGCAACATGAATATCGTGCCGGCCGTTGCGACCGCGTTTTACGAGTCAATCGGGATGCTGATCATCGCGGGCGTTGGAGCTACCCATTGGTTCGATCGAGGAGGCATCGAGGAAGCCTACCGTGCGGGGCCGGAGGAGTATACGGCGGCACTGAAGCCGATCTCCAAAAAAGCCTTCATGGTGACGCGCCCGGACACGACGATTGAGATGTTCCTCAAGGCCTATCAGACTGCGCTTTCGGGCCGTCCGGGCCCGGTCGTGCTCGCCATCCCGTTCGACGTCCAGCACTCCAAGATCCCGGATAATCTGCCGGATCCAAAGCCCTACACTCGCTTCCGTCCACCTGGGCCCGACCCGGAGGGCATTCGCGACGCCGTGGAGCTGATCGGGAAGGCCGAACGGCCGCTGGTCGTTGTCGGCAGTGGGATCGCCAACGCGGGCGCGCACGCCGCGCTTCTTGCCTTTGCAGAAGCGACCGGGATTCCGGTTGCGACAACATCGACCGGCAAAGCCGCTTTTCCCGAAGACCATCGCCTTTCAGTGGGTTGCATCGGACGGGCGGGTACAGGGCACGGAAACCACGCGGCACGCCGCTCCGACCTGGTGATCGGTATTGGCACCCATTTCAGCGACATCGACACTGGCGGCTGGACCCTGTTCGACATTCCAAACAACGCAAAGCTCGTCCACGTTGACATCGACACGTCCGAGCTTGGCCGGTGCTACCCGACCTCGGTGGCGCTCACCTCTGATGCCCGGCTCGGGTTGGAAGCCCTCGCCGCGGCAGCAAAGCTGGCCCGCATTAGAGAGCGCACCGGCTGGACCAACGAACTTGATGGCGAGCGTAGGTCTTGGAACGAGGCCGTGCAAGGAATGCGCACGTCCGACATCGCCCCATTGCACTATGCTCGCGTCTGCGAAGATGCGAGCCAGGTCGTCAAGGCGAAATGCCCCGAAATGCCCGTGTTCTTCGACACCGGGCACATGCTGAGCTATGGCCCGCCGTTCCTCCGAGCTTCGTCGCGACACGTTTACCACAGTGGCTTCATGCATCGAATGGGCTGGAGCGCATCGGCAGCCGTTGGCGCGAGCATGGCCAGCGGTAACGGCCCGGCGCTGGCGCTTATGGGTGATGGATCGTTCATCATGCGGTCCAGCGTGGTCATGACGGCCGTAGAACAGAAGCTGCCGGTCGTCTGGATAGTCTTCGATAACCGTACGCTGCAGATCGAACGAGAGGCCATGTTCAAGTTGTATGGTCGTGAGTCGCTGTGCGACTACCGGAAGGTCGGAGAGAATGATCTCTGGGGCCCGGATTTTGTCTTGATGGCCAAGGGTATGGGGGCGGAGGGCGTCCGCATCTCACGGGCCGGCGATTTTAAGCCCGCGCTCGAAGCGGCGATCAGTAGCGGCAAGCCGACCGTAATCAGCATCGATACCGAGATCTCGACACCGCAGTATCGCTCCGCTTGGTATCCTTATCCGCAGGACTGGAAAGAGACCTGGAAGCCGGGACCGATTGCTGGTCAGGGCGGCGGTACGGGCTTCGAGATGCCGTCGAATCTCGGAAACGACAATGTCGACTGAGACTTTGGACGTGAACACATACCAGTGAGGAACTGGTCCGAACCAAGGAAATAGGGCGCACAATGGTGGTGGCGATAAGCGACATTCTACACCCACCTCGGGACCGGCAAGCCCACCTCTACCGAACCCACTACCGGACAAATAGATCTGTATCGACGACCGTTGTCTTTCTGCTCTGTTTGTCCGGTTCGGATCCAATGCGCCGTTCCAACCCACTTCGGGTCTATTCCGATCAACGGACATCGTCAAATTCGTGCGACATTGCTTTCGATTTGCGAGGACGTGCGCGGTGCCGGCCGCGCCTAGGGATGACCCGCGAGTACATGCTCACGGCGCCCGCGTGACCGTCATCAGCTTGTGCCCGTGCTTGACGATGCTGTGACCCGGCACGGAGGCGGTGGCCGTGTCTTCTTGGTGCACAGTGCGGGTCATGCCGTCTTCGACATCGATCTCCGTTCGGCTGTCGAGAGCCATGGTGAACTGTTTCAGGAAGTTGTCGAGCTCTTGCGTATCCTTGCCGCCGCCGCTGGTTTGCTGCGCCAGGCGGCTGAGGAACTCGTTGATCGCGTCGGAGTCGAACGCGCGTGTGCGGATCAGGCGAACATTGCCGGTCGCCGGGTCGGCTCGGTCGATGCGCAGCATCGTGTTCGATTTTATCGGCGCGCCGCCGAACAGGTTAGCGGCCTCGTCGGCGCCCCGCCGCGTCTCGCCCGGACGCAGCCCGGTATTCTGCCCGAGCGCGAGGGTCGCAAGTGTTGCCAAGTAGATCTTGGGCGCCCGCTTATCGTCGGCGATCAGCATTGCGGTCGCCATTTTGCGCAGCGTCGCCGCCACCTCCGGCGTGCTGGCCAAGGACGCAGTTAAACGATCGATCGCCGCACGCGACGCCGCCAGAACCTCGTCGAGATTTTCGACGCGCAGCGGCATGCCGTTTGGACCGGTCGTCGCGTGGACGACGAGGTTCTCCAGCGCCCGGGTGATCGGCCCAACGAGAGCCGCCGTGCGCGCATCGCCCTCGTACGCGGCGTTGCGCACGACAAAGGTGATGCGAAAGCCGTCGGCGATCTTCTGCTCGATGGTCAATTCCGACGTCTCCTTCATGACGCTCGTTTGCACGTGTCCGTCCCGGTTATCCTCGGACGTCTCGTCCGATTGGATGATCCATCGGCTGCCGGCGGGCGGATCGAAAGAGCGCTCGACCCAATCGGCGGCGCGCGCTACTGATGCGAAGGCAAGCGTGCTCGCCAATACGAGGGGCAGGATGGTGGCGAGCGCAGTCGGAGCTTTGCGCGATCCAATCCGGCTCTGGCTCATGAGGGCCTCCGAAATACCTTAGTCTCGCCACCACGAAGGCGGGTTCACGGGCCGCACCTGCAACGCCAGGGGCAGCCAATGTCTCAGTGAACTACGCCTGCATGGGAGATGTCGTCAGTAGCCGGGCAAATTGGTCGTCGCCGATCTCGGTCTGGGCGACCAAGACGCTGCAATGAAGGTGCTTAACCAGATAGATGCCGACGGAGCCGAAAAACCATCGCGCCAGCGGCCCACTGGGACGATGACCAACGACGACGAGATTTGCTCCGATCTCTTCGGCGACTCCGACGATCTCCTGTCCGGCATCGCCCCTACCCAGCCGTGCCGTCGGTGAGAAGCCCATCGCCTTAAGCCGCTCCACGCCTTCCGCAAGGATCGCCTTGTAAGTTGCGATCTGATCGTCCATCCAGATCGCGACGGTTCTATCAAAGGTCGCAACGGTGGGGGCAGTTTCTACTACGGCTAGCAGGAAGACTTCAGCGCCGCACATTTGCGCGAGCTTCGCGCCCTCCCGCAGCGCTAGTCGTCCTTCCATCGAGCCGTCATAGACGAGAAGAACTTTCTTATACATGAGGCGCCCCCTTGCGATTGGCCTGAACTGACAAAGGCAGATTAGCACGTATCCTTGGGCCTACGGCCATAGCCCTCGGCGTACTAGTCCGTGCGCACAGCGCAAGCACCGCGCCGGCGGAATCGTCAGCTAACCCGACGAAACGGCCCGTGCTTGATATCGTCATCCTGAGCAGCGAGTGCGCTCGCCTCGCGCAGGTTGCCTGCAAGCAGACATCCGAGCGATAAAGCCGCGTCCGTTACGGATCGTCGCCTTCAGGCCTTGATAGGTCGCGGCGAGTTTGCGGCGTTCGCGGCCTCCAGCGCGTTGACAATCCTTTCAGGCGTTATCGGCATTTCGAACACGCGTACACCAATGGCATCGGCGACCGCATTGGCGATCGCGGGCGCCACCGGCGTCATCGCCGGCTCGCCGATGCCCTTGGATCCGTATGGACCGAGCCCACTCCGGGACTCCAGGATGATTGTTTCGACGTAAGGCATTTCCATGGAGGTCGGCATCAGATATTCGCTGAAGGACGGCGTGATGAGCTTGCCCTCCCGATAGAGCATTTCTTCGCTGAGGGCGTAACCTTGACCGTTCTGCGTTCCGCCCTGGATTTGGCCTTCGACGGCGGCACGATTGATGCACTGACCGATGTCATGCGCGGCTACGCTCTTAAGCACTTGGACTTCGCCCGTCTCGATGTCCACAGCGACCTCGACCGCGTGCGCACCATACGTGTAGTCGGGATGCGCCTGTCCCTGACCCGTCTCTGGATCGAGGACATCAGAGAATGGCGCGCGAAACATCGCCAATTCCGAGCGATGAACGCCGTCCGAGGCACAGAGTTTGACTAGATCTGAAAAAACCATTGATGTTTCCGGCGCGTCAACAACAAAAACTCTGTTGAACGCCATATCCACGCGGTCGACGCTCACGTTGAATTGTTTGGCGGCGCGCTCGACGAGCCTGCGCCGCACGCCCTCTGCCGCGAGACGGGTGGCGTTGCCGGTCATGTAGAGGGCGCGCGTCGCGGTGGTGGTGCCGGCGAGCGGCGTCACAGCGGAGTCGCTGTTGTAGACAACGACATTCGCAAGGTTCACGCCGAGCAATTCAGCGGCAATCTGTCCGAGGGCCGAGGCTTGCCCGGCGCCGATGTCCGTTACGCCAGATCTCACGATCACGGTTCCATCGATCTCCGCGCCGACCCACGCCTCTGAGGTGTCGTGGAGAAAGGTCAGGCGGCCGTAACTCTGCTGATAGGCCGCAAGCCCACGACCAATTCGGATCGCGCCTTTGGAAGGTCTCGCGTCACCCAGCGCTTGCCAGGCTTTCTCGGCGCACTTATCCGTCCAGATGGCGCTCGGTGGCACGAAGCCGGTCGATATCGGCTCGCCGGTCTTGAGATAGTTGCGGCGGCGGAACTCCAACCGGTCCATGCCGATAACCTTCGCCACCTCGTCCATCTGCTGCTCGTACGCGGCGCAGGCCTGCAGGCCGCCGAACCCACGAAAAGCGCTGGTGAACATGTTGTTAGTTGCAACCGCCTGCGCGTAGACGTTGAGATTGTCGACGCGGTACGGGCCGGGAGCAGCAACAGCGCAATAGAGCAATACATAGGGGCTCATGAAAACATAGGCGCCTAAGTCGGCGATGATCTGCACGTCTAGCGCTGTAATCTTGCCGTCCTTGCGAACCCCGGTGCGGTAAGTCAGCTTGAACGGGTGCCGTTTCCCATGTCCAACAAACAAATCTTCGCGCGAGTACTCGAGCCGAACGGGGCGCATGACTCGTTTCGCGAGGAGCGCTAGATAGACCTCGACCGTAATGTCCTCTTTGCCACCAAAACCCCCGCCCACCATGGCGCCCAGGATGCGCACCTTGTTGTGGGAAACCCCGACCACGTCGGCGATCGAGCGGAAATGTTCGATGACCTGCGTGCACACGCGAATGTTAATGACTTCGTTTTCGTCAATCCACGCGAGACCCGCTTCGGGTTCCAGAAAGGCATGTTCCTGAAATGGGGTCTTGTACGTCCGCTCGACGACGAAATCGGCATCGGCGAATCCCGCCTGGAGGTCGCCCTTCTTGATCTTGTGCTCGGCGACGACGTTGTTGAGACCTTGAACGACCGGCGCGCCCGGCTTCAGCGCTTCTTCCGGGTCATAAACTCCAGGGATCGGCGCAAGTTCGAATTCAACAAGCCGCGCTGCGCGTTCTGCGATGTCAGGCAACTCCGCGGCGATCAGCGCAAGAGGTTCGCCGAAATATCGTACGCGTTCCTTCACCAAAATTTGCTGATCGGTGTTCAGGCGCTTGCGGCCGGTCTGACCCGGGATATCGGTCGCCGCCATGCGGTCTGGAAGATCAGCGGCGGTCAGGACGCAAACGACGCCGGGGAGCGCACGCGCCTTCGACACGTCGAGTCAAGTCAAGCGGGCGCTCGCCACATCGGCGCGGATCACCTTGGCGTGCACCATGCCCGGCATTGTGTAATCGCCCGCATAGGGCGTCTTGCCCAAGGCCTTTCCCGGTGCGTCGGTACGCGTAAGCGGTTCTCCGATCTGACTGAATTTGACGTTAGCCAAGGGCTGCGCCGCGGTTTGGGACTCGATCATTTGCTGCCTCCTTCCGTGCGCAGTATTTCCGCGGCCGACGTCACAGCTTCGAATATCTTGGTGTAACCCGTACAGCGGCAGAGATTGCCGCTCAATCCAACGCGGATGTCCTCTTCGGTCGGATTCGGATTGCGATCGAGAAGGGACTTTGCCGCAATGATCATGCCCGGCGTGCAATAGCCGCATTGAACGCCGCCGCCATCCATGAACGCGGTATGCAGGGGGTGCGGCGCATCTCTCGTGCCTAGGCCCGATACGGTTACGATTTCCTTTCCTTCGCAGGTCCAAGCCAGCGTCAGGCAAGTATCCGTGGCAACGCCGTCGACGAGCACCGCGCAGGCGCCGCAGTCGCCCTTCTCGCAGCCGCACTTCACATCGACATGGCCTAGGAAGCGCAACGCTTCCAACAAGGTTCGGTGCGGCGGAACGTTAATGCTTTCGGTGCGTCCATTGACTCGCAAGACGATCGTTTTGTCCTTCATCAGCTCCTGTCCCATCATCGCGATCCTTCAAACGCTTGAAGCAGCAAGCGGCGGGTCAACACTTTCACCATTTTGCTGCGGTAGCTGGCTGTTGCGCGAACATCGTCGATAGGTGAACATTCCCGCATCGCCGCTTCGGCAGCGTCCTCGACCAGAGCCGCCGATATTTGGCGTCCCTCTAGCAACGCCTCCGTTCGTCTGGCACGCATGGGAAATGGAGAGACGGAACCGAGAGCGACGCGCGCATGGCAGCAGGTCTTTCCGCGGGTCGCGACGGTGACCGCCACGCCGACGATCGTAATCGCGTCACCCTTTCGGCGAGCGAGTTTGTAGAACGCGTTGACGCTGTCGGCGGGCCGCGCGGGCACCAGCACCGCGGAGATTATTTCGTCCGCTCGTCGCACGTCTTTCCTGTAGCCGGTAAAATAGCTCGCCAGATCGACGCGTCGCGTACCCGAATGGCTCACGAGCTCGACCTCGGCGTCGAGAGACAGGAGCGGCGGGACGAGATCGGCGGCGGGCGAACCGCAGCCGATATTTCCGCCAATTGTCGCAACATTGCGCACCATTTGCCCCGCGAAAATGTCGGCTGCTTCTATCAGTGATGGCGCCAACTCAGCGATCTCCCGTGAGTTGAGGATGTCGCTGACAGTGGCGCGCGCGCCAATTCTGATGGCCTCTCCCTCGCGGCGAATCCCCTTCAGTTCAGCGATCTTGTCCAGAGACACGACAAGCCCGGGCTGCTCCTTGCGCGAACGAATGTCGATGAGAGTGACAGTCCCTCCAGCGAGCAAAATGTGCTCGGAGGCCTTTTTACCGGCGACCACGGCAGTCAGTTCGTTGAGCGAGGTTGGCATGACCAAATCAAATTCGGCGTACATCGGATATACTCCTGCTGCTGTCTAGATGCGCGCCGTTATACACTTCACTTGATAGTAGCTGGCGAGCGCCGCTAGTCCCTTTTCTCGGCCAAAGCCGGAGAGTTTGGTGCCGCCGAACGGGGTCGGAACACCGCCAGCAAAATACTGGTTGATGAACACTTGGCCCGCCTCGATGTCGCGAGCAAATCGTAGCGCTCTGGTGACATCGCGCGTATAGATTCCTGCGCACAAACCGAACGGCGTATCGTTCGCGACATCGATTGCTTGTTCGGCGGAATCAACGATTTGAACACTCAGCACCGGCCCGAAGATCTCTTCCTGCACGACCGCGTCGGCGCTCGCCACATCGTCCAATATGGTCGGCGCGTAAAAGAATCCGTCCTCGCAACCAGGAATGGAGACCTGTCGTCCGCCCGTTGCGACCGAGACGCCGCGCTTGCGTGCATTGTCGACATAACTCGCTACGCTTTTGCGGTGGCCATCAGAGATCAACGGTCCGAGCTGTGGCGCGCCGATGCCGTGACCAATGGTCAACGCCTCGGCGCGAGCGACGAGTTTCGCCATCATCTCAGCATGCACCTTGCGTTCGATGACGAGACGAGAGCCAGCCGAACAGACCTGCCCGGCATTGAGGTAGATGGCTTTGAGCGTCCCCTCCACCGCGGCGTCGATGTCAGCGTCCGCCAACACGACGACCGGCGATTTTCCACCGAGCTCGAGCGTCACCGAGGTCACGCGCTCGGCCGCTTTCTTCATCACGTCTATGCCAGTCTCCACCGAACCGGTGAACGTGACATGGTCGACATCGGGGTGCCCGGTCAGCGCGTCGCCGATTTCGCTGCCGCGACCGGTGATCACATTATAGACGCCGGCCGGCAATCCAGCTTCTTGAAGCAGATCCGCGAGCGCCATCGCCGTTAACGGCGTTTGGGTTGCCGGCTTTACGACCGCCGTGTTCCCAGCGGCGAACGCGGGCGCGACGCCGCGAGCCGTCGTCACGAGCGGGAAATTCCACGGAATAATGTGCACCGTGACCCCGACGGGTTCGTGAAGCGTCAGCGATATATAATCCGGGCCCAATGGGATGGTGTCACCCTGTAGCTTGTCGGCCATGCCAGCGTAGTACTCGAAATAGATCGCCGCAGTTTCGACGTCTCCCCTCAACTCGCCGATCGGTTTGCCGCTGTCAAAGGTTTCGATCGTAGCGAGGCGCTCGGCGTCACGGCGAATTAAGGCCGCGGTTCGCGACAGGATGCGGGCACGATTGATCGGCGTCATCGCTCGCCACGCGCCGCGCAACGCCCGCCTGGAGTTCGCGGACGGCGCGGTCGACGTCGTTGGCGTCGCCGGCGGGGAAGTCCGCAAATACCTTGCCGGTGGCAGGATCGATTGTTTCGATCCGCCGCCCCGCGAGCGCTTCGACGTGTTGCCCGCCGATAAACATCTGCTTCGGTAGGTCCAATGGCGCATGAAATTGAGGTTGTTGATTCATCAGTGGATCCCCCGCCTGCGTGGCTTAGACATCCCAACCGCCGTCGACTGCGATGTACTGACCGGTGATCTGGCGCGCGTCTTCGCTGCTGAGGAACAGGACCGTATTGGCGACGTCCTGTACAGTCGTCACGCGTTTCAAGGCCATGTCCTGGACATATTCATCGTAAACCTGTTCCACCGTCCAGTTGCGCACCTTGGCCTTACCTTCGCAAAGCTTTATCATGCGCGGCGTCTCGACGATACCGGGGCAGACCGCGTTGACATTTATGTTATGCTTGCCCAGCTCCAGAGCCACGGTTCGCGTTATACCACGCACCGCCCATTTCGACGCGCTGTACGCCGTGCGCATCGGGTAACCACGCAATCCGGACGTGCCGCTGATGTTGATGATCTTTCCCTGCCGCTGCTTGATCATTGTGGGCACTACATGCTTGATCGGCAGAAAAGTTCCCCGCTCGTTAGAGATGATCACGTAGTCGAAATCGTCGACCTTGATGTCCTGGACCGGCGTCTCGATCGGGCCCGTGACCCCGGCGACATTGACCAGGATGTCGATGCGGCCATCGAACACCTTGAGCGCCTCGGCCACCATGGCCTGCACTTGAGCTTCGTCGATTACGTCACAAGCTACTACATGAGCCTGGCGTCCCAACTTGCGCACTTCGTTAGCCACTTCGTCAAGGGCCGAAGTATCGCGAGCGGTCAGAACGATATCCGCGCCCCCTCGAGCAAGCGTCGTGGTAATCGCGGCGCCCATGCCCTTGGCGGCGCCGGTAACGATGGCCTTCTTGTTTGCGAGTTTCATGATCAAAGGATCCCTGTGTTGCACGAATTGTCATTGCCTAAATTGTCGTAGTCCGAATTGCCAGCGTGGCGGGTTGTGGCCGCTCCGTATCCGCCTCCGCCGCAACTCTCGACGATCACCACGTCACCAGGGCCAAGCCGGAGGTTGGCTTTGCCGGGCATGTCATACGACGCGGCGGATGCCGGCCTGATTTCAACCCGAAAGAGCTGTCCTGGCTCGCCGCCCAGGAGGCCGTAAGGGGGGACTACCCGTCGCTCGAACATTGAGGTCACCGACATATCGTCGCAAAGCACGCGATATTCCCGGTGCAGGCCTTCTCCGCCGCGGTGTCGACCAGCGCCTCCCGAGCCTGCGCGCAGTTTCTGACACTGAATGTGAATGGGATATTCCGCCTCGATGACCTCGGCCGGAGTGTTCATTACATTGGACATGTGCACGCGGATGACCGGCGCGCCATCCCGATCTATTCTCGCGCCTTCGCCGCCGCCATGCGTCTCGTAGAGAGTCGTCCATACGCCGTCGGCCCGGCGGCCGCCGAACAAGATCAGTCCCGATGTCGTTGGCCCTCCGGCGGTCAGGGCTTCCGGAACGACCGCCGCGAATGCCTTGAAGAGTGCGTCCGCGACGCGTTGCGAGGTCTCGTGATTTCCGCCCACGACCGGTTTGTCGAAAGCCGGCTCGAGCACCGAGCCTGGACGTGTCTTGATTTCGAACGGCCGATAGCACCCGGCGCAGGGCTGTATGTCCGGTCCGAAAAGCGTCTTCATCACATAGTAGACCGAGGCCGCGGTGATGAATGGCGTGGTGTTGATGGGGCCGCGCGCCGCATCAGCGGATTTGGTAAAATCGACAACCGCGCGATCGCCAGCAATCGTCACCTCGGCATGGATCAGCATCGGCGGGCCACCCGCGGCGTCGTCGTCCAGCCAGTCTTCGCCGCAATAAACACCGTCGGGGACCTGCCGGATGGCCGCGCGCATTTGACGTTCCGCGCGATCGTGTATCGCGCCCATTGCAAGCGAGAGAGTCTTCGTGCCGTGTTCGCTGGCGATTGCTTGGAATCGCTCGTCTGCAACTTGGGTCGCCGCCATCTGAGCCAGGATGTCACCTTCTCGCTCCGGCGCGCCTCTCACATTGGCGAGAATAATGTCGAGTTTCTCGCGATCGACCCCAACGGCGGTGAAGACGCGCAACGGAGGAATCCGCAAACCTTCCTGCCAGGCATCCGTGGCAAAGGCGACGTAGCTGCCGGGAACCGCACCTCCGGTATCGGCCCAATGCGCAAGACTCACCGAAAAGGCGGCGACGGCGCCGTCGACAAAAATCGGTCTTATGGCCTTGACGTCAGGCAGGTGGTTGCCGCCGACTTCCGGTAGATTTAGGAACCAGACATCGCCTGGGTTGAGTTTTGACTTAGGGACACGCTTCAAGAACTCGCGAACCGTGAAGCTCATGACGCCCATGTGCATGGGTACATCGCGGCCTTGGGCGATCAGAAATCCATCTTCATCAGTGATCGCCGAGGAGTGGTCGCCCGCTTCGCGCAGCAGCGGAGAGCGGGCCGCTCGTGTGACCACCAGCGACATTTCCTCCGCCGCCGCCGTCAAAGCGTTGCGGATCACTTCAAGAGTGATGGGGTCGATGCGCGGCGTCATTTCAAAGTCCCGATCTCGATATGCAGATGGCCATGATTGTCAGCGCTCAGCGAAGAGCCGGGAAGTATAACGACAGTGGAAAACGCATCCTCGACGATGGCCGGACCGACGATATTTGCGCCGGCGGCGAGACTGGATCGGTCATACCTCGGCGTCGGGGTACCTCCGCCCTTTCCAAAAACGCAGAGCATCGTCTTTGTCGGAACCGCCTCGCCCGACGCTATGGACCCTTTGATCTCCCGGTCGACCGGCCGTGGCGCGAAGGCCCGCATGCGCAGAGTTTCAAGCTGCCACGGCTCGTCGGTGGCAAAACCGTAGAGCTTCTTGTGGAGTTCAAAAAAGGCGCGGCCCAACGCCTCAGATTGCTCGAGAACCGGATCATGAATATCGATCGCGTAACTCTGGCCGGCGTAACGCACGCCCGCGACCTCGCTCGTCAGGATATCGGACTGTTCGAAACCGGCAGCCTTCAACGGCGCGCACAGAAATTCGCGCAGTGACGTTCTGATCTGATCGAGTCGATTGTTATCCCACGAGCCGACGGCCATGCGCACTGTCCGCTGTTGTGAATAACTCATCTCGGCGCTGACGCAGCCCAGCGCCGAGAAGGCGCTCGAGTGGGCGGGTACGACGACCTTCGAAATGCCAAAGGCACGGGCGACATCGACGGCATGCATGGGTCCTGCACCGCCGAAGGCGAGCAGCGTGCATCGCCGGCCATCGATGCCGCGTTCGACGGTGGTTCGCCGGAGCGCCCCAACCATTGCCGCGTTGGCGACCCTGACGATCCCAAGAGCCGCGGTTTCGACACTCATTTTCATCTCGTCGGAGAGCCGTGCAATCGCGTCCCTGGCCCGCACTGGATCAAGTTTCATCCCGTTGCCAAGAGTTCCGATCCGCGTCCAAGTAGCCCAGCACAAGATTGGCGTCGGTGACGGTTGCCGACGTTCCGCCGCGACCGTAACAGGCGGGTCCCGGCATCGATCCGGCGCTATCAGGTCCGACGAGCAAGGCGCCGTGATCGAGCCTAGCGATCGAGCCGCCGCCGGCGCCAATCGAATCGACACCGATCATGGGTTGGCGGATAGGCCTCTCCCCCAGAGTCCTATCGCTGCTGATCTGCGCGTGGCCGTCGACGATAAGGCACGCATCCGTGGTCGTGCCGCCCATGTCGAAGCTGATGACGTGTTTGAGATCCAGCTTGCGGGCGACATAGCTCGCAGCCGCCACTCCCGCGGCCGGCCCCGACATGGCCAGCGCAAGCGGCAATTCTCTCAAGGCCCTTGGCGACGCCATGCCGCCGGCGGAGTGGAAAAGGTGAAGCTGCGAGTTCGGGGGCCGCGCGCTTTCCAGCCGATCGAGATAGCCTGCAGTCAGGGGCATGACGCTGGCGCTCAGGACGGTCGTCGCCATCCGCTCATATTCTCGCGCTTCCGGATTGACCCGGCTTGAAAGCGCTACATACGGGAATACCTCTCGCAAGCGCCTATACAATTTCTCTTCATGAATGGGGTTCGCGTAGGAGTGGATCAGCGACACCGCGACGGCTTTCGCCTCGGACTTGCGGATCTTCTCGATCACGGCCTCGACGGACTTCTCGTCAAGAGGTTCGAGGACTTGACCGTTATGATCAAGACGTTCGGCGACTTCGAAATCTCCTGCCGGCGGGAGCCTGCGGCTTTATCTTCGGTTCGAGGTCAAGTCGATAGAGGTAGCGGCGGTTCTGGCGGCCGATCTCCAATGTGTCCGAAAAGCCCGCGGTTGCCACCAACGCAACTTCCGCCAGATCGTTTTCGACGATCGCATTTGTGACCATCGTCGTGCCATGAATGAGATCATCGACATCGGCCCATTCAAGTCCTACTGCGTCGAGCGCCGCAAGAACCCCTTGCACGCGATCGTCGGTCCTAGTGTCGACTTTAGCCGAGAGAATCTCGCCGGTGCGACTGTTGCGCGCGATCACGTCGGTGAAAGTGCCGCCGATATCAATTCCGACTTGCCAACCAGTCGACATCAGCTGTTACTTTCGATCGGAACTACTGAGTTCAGAGCGTCTCGCCAATGTGCTTGACGGCGTCGTCGAGAGCCAGGGTCATCGCGTCGAACATATCGTCGATCTGATGATCGGTGATGATGAGCGGGGGGCAGAAAGCGACGGTGTCGTTCACCAGCGACCGAACGATGAGGCCATGTTCCATCGCTCGCGCAACGACCCAAGGCGCAACCTTGGCCGCGGGGTCGAAATTTTCACGCTTGCCTTTGTCGCGAACAAGTTCCACGGCACCGATAAGCCCGATGCCGCGCGCTTCACCGACTAACGGATGATCGGCGAGCGCCGCCAGCCGGCGCTGGAAGTGCGGCGACACCGCCTTCACATGGCGGCCAATTCCGTCGCTTTCGTAAATCCGCTGCGTCTCAAGCGCAACGGCTGCCGGAACGGGGTGTCCGGAATAGGTGAACCCATGGCCGAACATGCCAAACTTCCGGCTGCCTTCCACGAGCACATCGTGAATCTCGTCGGTCATCATGACTGCGCCGATCGGCAGATACGCCGCGGAGAGCGCCTTCGCTAGACTAATGAGATCGGGCTTTAGCCCGAATGTCTCGCAGGCAAACATGTCGCCCGTGCGGAAAAATCCACTGATCACTTCGTCGACAATGAAAAGGATATCGTAATGTTTCAGTATCGGTTGGATGCGTTCGAAGTATCCCTTTGGCGGCAGGATGACGCCACCCGCGCCCAGAAATGGCTCGGCGATGAAGGCGGCCACGGTTTCCGGGCCCTCGGCGACGATCTGAGATTCGAGGGTGTTCGCCAATCGCTCGGCGAATTGTTCTTCACTCTCGCCGTCGCGTCCGTAGTGGTAGTAATGAGGGCAGTCGGTGTGGATCACGTTCTTGATCGGAACGTCGAAAGCGTTGTGAGCGTACTGGAGGCCCGTGAGACTGGCCGCAGCCAAAGTAATGCCATGATAGGCGCCGCGCCGGGCGATGATCTTTTTCTTCTCCGGCCGACCACGAACGTTGTTGTAATACCAGACCAGCTTCACCTGCGTGTCGTTTGCTTCCGATCCGGAATTGGTGAAGAACACTTTCGACATCGGCGTCGGTGCGCGTTCGACTAGAAATTGCGCCAAGTCAATCGCCGGCTCGACCGCCTTGTGCGCGAAATTGTGATAAAACGGCAGTCGTTCCAGTTGGCGGGTCGCCGCTGCAACCAAGCGCTTTTCGCTAAAACCGAGCGACGCGCACCAGAGCCCAGCGAGGCCCTCGATATAGCGCTTGCCGGAATCGTCAAAGACATAGATGCCTTCGCCGCGATCAAAGATGTGTGGACCGGAGGCCTGATGATCCGCCAGGTTCGTGAACGGATGTAGGTGACTGCGGACGTCGCGAGCGTGGGGGGAGTTGGGAGGAACCGGCATGGGCTCTTTCCGTTTTTCGAAACTTTATTTCTGATTTTGGAAAATTGCTCTCGATTTTTATTGCTGTCAAGCAACAAACGGTGCAAAAAACGCAGGCGTAATTACGAAATTTGGAACCAATGCCGAAAGAAACCTCCGACGGTCCTTTATCTCGCTATGCGAGAATTCTCGAAGTTGTCGCGCTAATTCCTGGCGGAATGACGCTGAGCGCTATCGCCGAGGCGGCCGGTCTCCAGGCCGGCACGTCCCATCGTTTGGTGAATTCGCTGTGCGACGTCGGGTTCTTGTCGAAGCAACCCGGGCAGAAGGTCTATGTGCTCGGCTCGCGAATGATCCAATTGTGCCTTCTCGCGGTCACCCCGGCTTCGGTCGTAAATCTGGCGCGCCCAATATTGCGTGATCTGGTGAAGGCTCATGGCGAGACTGCCTTCCTCACCAAACTCGGCGGAACGTCGGTCGAGTCGATCGCCGTGGAAGTGCCTCAGGCAGGCGAAAAATCTCACGTTCAACCTGGACGAGCGATGCCCTTTCACGCCTCGGCCTCTGCCAAGGCGATATTCGCGTTTCAACCAAGCGAAACCATCGACAAACTCTTGCTTCAGCCTCGGATGAAATTCACCTCCGACACCAAGATGGATGATGCGCAAATTAGAGCAGAACTTAAGCAGGTCCGTGAAGAGCGATTTGCGGTCTGCGACAATGAATTGGACCCTGGGGTGTTGAGCTTCGCCGCGCCAGTAACAATGAAGAATTGTGACGTCATGTTCGCGATCGGCATAGCGGGACTGTCGGCGCGGCTCCGCCTGCTGCCGCCGGAGCAGATTAAGCAGAGCCTGTTGGCAGCGAGCGCGCTCCTGTCTGAGAGATTGGAGCGCGGGCTGCAACTTGAAACCTAGTGCTCCACCTCCGCTGCCCACTTCGTAGACCGATCGGTTGCCGGTGCCATCGATGGGCCGCCAAAATCGTGCACACTGCATCATTGGCTTTGGCCTCGAATGCAACGCGAAGATAAGCCATTGCGTCGACCAACCTGAGAATCCCAGTATATCCCGCAAGCTTCAACGTTGTCGGATAGACGTCGTTGGTGCACTCATGTTGACGTGCTCGTTCGGATGAAGGAACTGGTATCATCCCGATCTTGGATGAGGACTCACACTCTAAGAAAAGCGGATCTAGTCTCTTGGTCATACAATCAGACGCGGGCAAACTGGCGGTCGCGCCCAGTAATGTCGGGAGGAGCGGCTGCGCTTCGCAACCCTGAGTCTCAGTGATACTGCAGGCGTTACAGTGCCTCTTGGAAATGGTCTGATCGGCTACGCCCTTGGACAATCCACCATGAGCTGGCTTCCCCCCCAAGGCGGCGCCCGGTTTCGATCCGGCCGGTCGACGAGCGTCGTCATTAATGCATTGGGGTGTCCTTCAAATTCTTGAGTGCACTGATCCAGAATTGGCGCAGCAGTTTTGCCGCAGATGACCTTCTAATCCTGAACCAAAGCGTTTTGATCATTTGAATTTCTCTGGAGGAAACGTCTCGTACGCAAGACCTCGAAACATCAAGCGGCAATCTGTTCTATCGGCGAGCACGAAAGGCCGACGCCCGCGACGTCAACGATGACCGAACCCTTGCGGATTGAACTCAGCCCATATTCTCCGTCTTTATCTCTATCTCGCTAGGTACCGCGGCTCGCATCGCCATAAGCTCGCTGTGCTAATGCATTTGTCATTACATGCCTTGCTAAGACGCGTTCAGGCGCCGCCGCTAATTATCCGTAGTTGGAACCAGACTGCGCTCACCTGCCTATCGCTGTGGCGTACTTATTATCAATTAGATGTGTCATCAGGTCTGCGCAACCAATGACGTGGTGAGATAAGGCTAGTTCTTCGCTCGTCAATCCAACGGCAATTCCAACGAGTTGCGAGACGTGAACAATTGGCAGCCCAGACGGTTGCTGTCGCTTCATATCGGGCTGATAGGCATCAAGGACAGTGTGGCAGAGAGGACACGGCGTCACGATGCAATGGGCGTTTTGTGCTGCGGCATTGTCGAGATGCGAAGCGCTCATTTGCAGCGCTACATTCTCGCTGGTCGTGACGACATGGAACCCGCAGCACTTGTTCGCTCCGGCGTATTGAACTACCTCGGCGCCAAGAATTTCGCATAGACTATCTAACGCCGGCTTACCGTTGCCATGCGCATTACCATGCGCCGATGCTGGCCTTTGAATGTGGCACCCGTAAAAGGGCGCAACCCGCAGTCCATTCAGCGGGCGCACAATCTTCGCGCGAAGCTCGGCTTCGCCAAGATCGTCAGTAAGCACCCACAAAAAGTGCTTAACTTCAATTGTTCCTTTGAATTCGAGGTGCTCCTGCGCCAGAGTCCGATTGACCGCCTCGCGTGCCGCAACGTCCGTGCGCAGGCGGTTGTTGGCCTCAACCAGGTTGAGAAGACAAGTGTCGCAGACCACGACCAGATCATGGCCGAGGGCCTCAGCCATGGCGATGATTCGGCCATTCGCGGTCAGGTGAAGCTGTTCGCTGATTGTGCGAAATTCGCGCGCCCCTGTGCAGCCGGCGTTTTCCAATGGTATCAACTCGATGCCGAACCGATCGGAAACCGCGGTTGTACTGAGATCCAGCTCGCGGCATGTTCCCTTCGCCGAACATCCAGCAAAATAAGCGTAGCTGCGCTTCATTGTTTGTCCTCAGATGATTGATAGGCACGCCGGGTGGCATCGGCTCGCTTTGATCGCCGCCTGAACAGCATGCCAAGGATATTAGGAAGATCGATCTTTCGCCGGCGAAGCAACCGTGCCGCGAGCCTGATCGTGCCGAAAGTAATGCCTTTGGTCCGCAATGCCACCAGCGCGCCATTCACGTGACCTTCTTGTTTGACCACTTCAAGAAACGCGCGCGCGCGGGTCGAGCCGATACCCCTCCGCTGCTGATAAGCCAAGCGTTTCAGCGGTTCAATCCCTTCGCCGACAATAGGAATATCACTCGGGCAAACGCGTTCGCATTCGTAGCACGACACGCATTTGAAGACGTTGGCCACCTCGTCGGCGATTCGTGCGCGGGCGCCCGCGTCGCGCGGGTCCTGCGCAAGTTCGCTCAAAGCGACCAATACCGCCGGACCGGCAAACCCGCTATCGGGCTGCGCTACCACCGGACAGACCGATTGGCAGGCCAAGCATTGAATGCAATCCCGAAGATGCGTTGTCGGCGCAAAATCTTTTTCCGTGATTGGTTCAGGGAAAGATTGATAGGCTTCCTTGCGGATAAGTAGCGGCGAGATTTGCGCCAGTCTTTGCTCATAGTCGTCACGCGATGTAACAAGATCGCGTATCACCGCCATGTTATTCAGCGGTTCAATTACCATCTCAGGCAATGCTTCGTCCCAGCAGGCGAGCTTCGGCGACCCGTTGACGTTGACGCCGCAACTACCGCACTTCTTCGAAGTGCATAGCCAGCGATAACCAATATCGACCTCGAGAGTCTCATGCACATAGTCGAGTACGTCAAGAATGCGCATTAGTGGTTGGTAAGGGACCTCGAATAAATCGTAGTGCGGCTCCCGATCGGTTGCCGGATCGTAGCGATAGATCTTAACTCGGATCTTTTCCGACTTAATAGTCGGCTTCGAAGAAGGGTTCACGGCTTTTCTCCGGAGCGAGATATGGAACAGGGATAGGCTCGGTGCGCGAGCGCCATTCGCCGTGCTCGCGCCTCAAGATGTTCTTGCACAGCCATTCCTCGTTATCGATAAACGGATAGTCGTCGCGATAAAACGGTCCACGACTTTCCTTGCGTGCGAGTGCGGATCGGACAGTTGCCTCGCAGGCATCGATCATCGAGCAAACATCGAGCGCGTCCATCCATCCGGTGTTCCAGCTCCGCGAAACGCTTTGCAGTCGAAAGCGCGGCACCATCTCTTCGCGGACCGCGACTAGCTGATCGAGTGCGGCCAACAGCTTTTTCTCGTTCTTGACGTAGCCTAGCTGCCACATGATATCGCGAATGCGCACCTTGGCCTCGATCGGCCTCACCCCTTCTCCCTCGGCCGTCAGGAATCCGAAGACGCGGCGCTCCTCGGCCGCGATTGCATCCTGAGGAAGATTGCTGCGCTCCGTCGTGCCAGCCAAGGCCGCGGCAGCCTCACCGGCGATCTTGCCGTCATAACTGACGGGTCCGACACCGCCGAGATAGTGGGATGCTATGCCGCCGGCCGCGAACAGGCCAGGGAGGCTCGTCTCCATGCGCTGTGTATCGACATTGATTCCACCCTGGCGCATGTGCAGGGTAATTCCGTTTTCGATCCGATCCTTGCCGACGTCGAGACCGAGCTTGCTCCAGATCTTGGCTTGATGCTGGTAGGCGTTGACGATCGATGACGGAATGTGGTCATAGCCTGAGTAATAGCCGCCGTCCCATCGCGCCTTGCCGGCCCTCACCTGCAGTGCCAGCTGACGTATCTGCTCGGTATACGGAGCAGAAGACGTCGGGTTGTGCGTCTTTTGCTCGAAGAACATCTCGCCTTGCGAATTATAGATACGCGACGTCTCGTCGGTGCCGGCCAGCGGATTGGGGTAGATGTGGTAGCGCATCCACGAACGCGGCTCGAGAACATCGCTGATGTGCCACCATTGGATCTCGAGATTTGCAAGCTCGGCGCCAGCGCGCAGTGCCATGGAAATTCCGTCGGCGGACTGCTCGCGGGTGCCGGTCGAACGAGTCGCCAGATAATCGGAATGGCCGGTCGCAATCACCGTGGATTTTGCGCTGATCGCGAATAGCCGGCCGCGTCGATAGTCGAACAGTGTTGCGCCGACCACCCGATTGCCCGACTGCAAGAGAGATGTGACAGCACACTCTTCGTAAACCGGAATGCCGCGACCGAGGATTTGCCGCCGCCGCTTGTCCATAATGACGATGCCGGACGCGCCCTGTTTATGGGCAACCGCTGCGGGGACCCGGCTGTCGATGGCGTTGACATGCCCTTCACCGTCACGACGCCAATAAACCCCGACCTTCTCCAGGTCCGGATAGAACTCGGTTCGCATGTAAACGCCCATGCGCTTACAGTAGTCTTGGTCAGTCAAGTAATGATTATAGTACCGAACAGAATAACGTAACCGATCGTGGTCTTTCTGCTCTGTTGATACGTCATGATACGGCAGGTGGCTGGCGAATATCGAGCATCCACTTTTGCCGAGCAAGCCTTTTACTGCAATCACGACCTTGACACCTTGGTCGGCAGCCTTAATCGCCGCGTTCGCCCCAGCAGCACCACCCCCAATAACCAAGACGTCGGTTTCGATGATGTCCACGGCCTAGCCCCACTTCGCCAATAACCCTGATTACTGCATTCACAATACAGTATGCGAACTGGCGAGTCAACGCATTGCACTCACAATACAGTATGTGGTATTGTGAGTGAGAACCTAAGATGGAGTCACCGACGCTATGGTTCGCGACCAGCATCAGGATGGCACGATAAATCCCGTGATCGCCCGCGAACGCGTTTTCCACCAAGTCCATCGCTACATTCGCGACAAAATCTTGCGCGGCGGGTATCCCGAGGGCACTCGGCTGATCGAGACGAACATTGCCGCTGAGTTGAAGATCAGCCGCACACCAGTGCGCGAGGCGCTGGTGCTACTTGGAGGGACCGGCCTCGTCCGCATTCTTGAGAATGGCGGCTTCGTCGTCTGCGATGTTTATCAGCAGCTAATCGACATCCTCGATATCCGAGTCGCGCTGGAAACCCACGCGGTCGCCAATGCCGTACCCAATATCAGCGACGAAGACATCGCCACGCTCGAACATCTATGCGTCCAGATGGAGGCGACAACGCCCGACGAGATCGATCGACGAGCGGAGCTCAATCGCAAGTTCCACGAGACTCTGGTTGGCACGTCACACAATCAGCGTCTCATCAAGATGATCGGTGACTATCAGGATTATTTTCGTATCTCACAGCCGCTCTTCGTCGATCCCAAAGCGCTTCGTCAAACCCAAGCCGAACACCGAGGGATCACGGAGGCGATCCGTCTTCACGATGTCGACCTCGCGCCGCGCCTCGTGTCCGAGCATATCCGAAATGCTGGAGCGCATATCCTAAGACAATTCAAGGAAAATAACCGACTATCGGGGGTCGATCACGCGCGCCAAGCATCTGCCTGAACTCGTTACATTACAACAAATAACGTCAAAGGGAGGGGAATCAATGAGCATTGTTCAACGCTTGATGTCCTATGTTGCGATCACGGTCGTCGTCGCACTCGGTTCTACGTTCATTACGTCGAATGCCAAGGCGGAGGACCAAAGAATCAGGTTGATGACATGGGGCGGTCACTGGCTGGACATCTTCAAGCCGGTTGCCGAGAAGTTCGAGAAGGACACCGGCATCAAGGTCGATTTCGTCGTTCAGGTCGGCGCTGGCGACGGAATGAACAAGCTAATCGCGCAGAAGAGCAATCCGCAAGTTGACGTTTGGACTTCGATCGAGAGCACGGTTGCGACAGCATCTTCCGCCGGCGTGCTTGCCAAGCTCGACCCCGCGCAGATTCCGAATATGAAGGCTGTACCGGATACGATGAAGTCCGACAATTCGGTCGCGATCTGGCTATCGCCCCGCGGCATCTTTTATCGAAAGGATCTTGTCCCCTTCAAAATCACGCGCTGGCAGGATCTTTGGGATCCGCGATTGAAGGACAAAGTCGGCACGAGCTTCACGCTCGATCGCGGAAACTTCCTCATCATGGCCGCGTTGCTCAACGACGGCAGCGAATACAAAATCGATAAAGGATTCGAGAAGGTCGCCGAACTGAAAGGCAACTTGCATGCGATTTATCATACGGACCCGGAATCGATCAAACTGCTCGAAACCGGTGAGATAGCGGTCGCCGCCTGGGGTATTCTGCCGAACGTGTACGGTCACCTCGGTCCGGATTCAAAATACGAATTCGTGATGCCGGCGCCGCGTTTTCTGGCGACCATACCAGTCTCGATTGTCTCCGGTCGCGGCGACAAGCAGACCCGAGCGGCGGAAAAATTTGTGAATTTCATGCTCTCACCGGAATCGCAAACGATCATGGCTTCGATTGCCGGCACGATCCCGGCCAACCCGAACGCCGCCGCGCCGGATAAGCTAAAGGCCATCATTCCGCCGCTGCCGGTGTCGGAGGTCTATAACATCAACTGGACCATCGTTAACGAGCAATATTCCAAATGGGAAGAGCGCTGGATGAACCTAATCCAGGTGCATAATTGATGAGACCACTAGGCTTCGAAGTAAATCCGGAAGGTTGACATGTCTCGAATGCTCACGTTGACGAGCCGAGGCCGTTATGTTTGGCCGATGATGTTGCTCGCACCAGCGGCAATCGTCATCGGCTTTTTCTTCTACACCTTGTCGGTGATGGTGCTTTATAGCATCCGACCGAATCTCGGTCCAACTCAGATCGGCACTGGACTGACGCTTGCCAATTATGCCAGTTTTGTCGGTTCACCCTTTTATCTCAATTATCTGATTCGATCATTGTGGATCTCGGCCTACTGCAGCGCCGTGACCACCATACTTGGCTATTTGATCGCTTACGCGATGTATCGATCCTCTCCGCGCGCCCGCGTAATCGCCAGCACCACCCTCATTATCCAGTTTTTCACCGCCTACGTCATTCGCATTTATGCGCTCATGCTGATGATCGGCAAGAACGGAATATTGAACAAGATTTTGCTCGGAACTGGACTGATTGAGCGGCCGCTGAACCTCCTGTTCACCGAGACCGGCGTTGCCATTGGCATGGTGCTGGTGTCATTGCCGTTTATGGTTTTCCCGATTTTCAATAGTCTTCAGGCGATCCCAATCAATCTAGAAATGGCCGCGACCTCGCTCGGAGCCGGTCGGATGCGTACTTTCTGGGAGGTGATCTTTCCGCTGACAATGCCCGGCATAGCCGCTGGCGTCGTCATCGTCTTTCTCTTCGAGCTTACCTCCTACATCGTTCCAGGCGCTCTTGGGGGCGGCTATTTCGACATGATGGCCAATCTGATCTACGCAAAAGCAATGCAGTCGTTCGATTATCCCTTTGCTGCAGCCGCTGCGATGGTGATGCTGATCGTCTCGGCGAGCGGCATCTATTTGCTGCAGAAGACATTCCGCACATTGATGCCACACATTTAGGGACCAACGTTAGTGCGAATGCAGCATTTCGGGATCAAACTTGCGGGTGTCACGCTACTCGCCCTGCTGGTCTGTCCGCTCATCATTCTGATTGGCGTATCGCTCAATCCCGGTGCCGAGCAGTTGTTCCCGCCGACCGGCCTGTCGCTACGCTGGTATTTCAATCTAGCCAATCGGCAGGGATTCATCGACGCTGCGGAGTTGACACTTCTACTAGCGGCGTGGTCCACGCTCTCGAGCGTTATCATCGCCACGTTGTCTGGTATTGCCATCGTGCGCTATAATTTCTTTGGTCGCGATGCCGTACTCACGCTGTTATTGTCGCCGCTGATCATACCGCAAGTAGTCACCGGCATGGCTTTCCTGGTCACGTTGTCGGCGCTGGGAATTTTCAGTTCACTGCTCAGTCTGGCCGTCGTGCATCTGGTAATTACGCTGCCATTTGCGACGCGAGTTGTGGTCGCCGCGCTAACCGGCGCCTCGATCACTTTGGAGGAAGCTGCCCGCTCGCTTGGGGCTCCCCCGGTAAAGGCGTTTCTACTCATCACCTTGCCGCTGGCGCGTTCTGGCATAATCACCGCAGGCGTATTTGCGTTCGTCACATCATTCGAGAACTTTACTGCATCGCAATTTCTAGTATGGGATCGCACCACCCTTCCGGTCGAGCTCTATACTTACGTCCAGACCGAGAACGATCCGACCGCCGCTGCAGTGTCATCGCTGATCGTACTGGTGGTGGTCGCCTTGGTGACTGCCTTCAACGGCTTTATTTCGCGCCACCTGTTCTCTTCAGAAGGCAGACAATGACACATGTAGCGTTACGCAATGTGAGGGCTCATTACGGCGCGGTCGAGGTGCTCAAAGGTGTATCGGTGGAACTCGCGCCATCTGAGTTCGTAGCAGTGCTCGGTCCGAGCGGATGCGGTAAAACGACGCTGTTGCGGGTGATCGCTGGTTTCGTCGATTACGAGGGCGAATTGCTCGTCGACGGAAAATCATATGACGATGTGCCGGTGCACCGACGTAAAATGGGCCTTGTTTTCCAGGACTATGCATTATTTCCTCACAAGACGGTCGCCGAGAACATCGCTTTTGGTCTGCGCATGCGTGGCCGCAGCCAAGCGGATATGGATTCCAAGATCAATGACTTAGTTCGGTTGTTGCAACTCGAGACGCTTGGTAAGCGTTATCCGAGCGAGCTTTCCGGCGGGCAGCGACAGCGCGTCGCGCTCGCGCGAGCGCTGGCGATCGACCCCAAGGTCCTGCTTCTGGACGAGCCGCTTAGCGCGCTCGACAAGAAGTTGCGCGACGAGATGCAGGTTGAACTTCGTCAAATTCAACGACGAGTGGGTATCACCACGTTGTTCGTCACCCACGATCAGGAAGAAGCGCTGGCGCTTGCCGACCGGGTGGTGGTGATGCACAAGGGTCACATTAGCCAGGTGGGCACTCCACAGGAAATCTATAATCGACCTATTGACCGTTTTGTTGCGAGCTTCATCGGCAAGTCCAACATTTTCGAGGGCCGATGCATCGGCGTTGCGAATGACCGCGCCACATGCGTGATACTCGGGGATGTTCCGATAAAGGTGGCGGCGAAAGGCGGGCCGACGGCCGGAGAGACGGTGTACTTGGCCGTCCGCCCGGAAGCTGTTCGGATCGCCCATCCTGAGGCGAGTATTGATCCTGCCATGATGACCGCGGGAAAGATCATGCATGTCGTCTACATGGGTACGCATCAGGAACTGCGGGTTATGCTCGACAAGGGCATCGCCATCGATGTGCGTACGGTTATGCGTCAGACCTTTGCGAGCGGCGAACGCGTGGTTGTGGGATGGGCGGAGGAAGACGTCACAGCGCTCCGGCCCTGATTCGGACTATAAGGTTTTCTACCGAATGCGATGGCCATGCTCGCACATTTAAGAGATGGACGCACAATCATCTCGCGGTAGTCAGGGTTTAGGACGCGCTGAGTACAGCGCATCGTATCGTGCGACAGCACATAGTCGTCCTGGTGGAACCGCTGCTTATCGTCCCGCGTGTGCTACGCGAACAATCGGCATCTTGCACCGTCACTTGCTGGCCATCGTGCAAGACGATTGCGGCGACGCCTGATGACGCCCCCCGATGTCAGCACCCGTGGTATTGCTAACCTATTGCGCCCACGCGTTTCCGAAAATCCAAGTCAGTCGGGGCGGTGTTTGGACTGACGTGCTCCAAGTATCAAACGGGCAAGATCCGATTGGAGCGGCAGAATATCGCGCGGGTGATGCTCTACGAAGCAGCGCAGAGCATGCTGCGTTCGAAGAAATGGTCATGGCTCACCTGGAGATTGTACAGAGGGAGCGGCCCGCTGCAGGGCGGGTGTTGCTTTTGCGAGGATGGCTTTCTCGACCGCCTCGCAACACCTGCCCGTTGGTTCCGGCGGGTGTGGATGTAACCTACGAGGCGGTCTAGTAGTACGGCACCCGACCGAAAGCCTCGGCTTCCAACCGTTTCTTTCATTACGCGGCCTTTTGAAGAGGTCGAAGCGCCACGTCGAAGCCAAGTTTATTGAGCTGTGACACGAGCCGCTTGGCTTTGACGTCGGTGGCTCGCCGGTCGAAGTGGTCGCCTCCGAGATCATGGTGTTCGACGCCGTTCTTGAGCATGTGGTAGATCGCGGTGAGCATGGAGGCGGCCACGGCGCAGATCGCCTTCTTCGCCCCACCGCGAGCCCTTAGCCGGTTGAACTGCGCTTTGTAATAGCTGTCCTTCTTCTTGACGGCTGACCAGGCGCACTGAACGAGCATCGTTTTCAGCCAGGGAGCGCCCTTGCGCAGACGCGAGGACTTTCGCTTGCCGGCGCTCTCGTTCTGGCCCGGGCATAGTCCTGCCCATGCCACAAGATGCCCCGCCTCTGCAAAGCGGCTCATATCCGTGCCGATCTCCGACAGGATGGTAGTAGCCGACAAAGCGCTGACGCCGGGTATGGTGCTGAGCAGACTGATCAGGGATCGAAAGGTGGCGTGACCCGCCTCCACCTCCGCATCCATGTCGGCAATCGCCGCGTCTACCTGCCGGTCGATCTCGATGCTGGCGGCGTCCAAGGCGTCATACTGGCTCAGATAAAGCTTGAGCATGAAGCGGTGATGATCCGTCAGCCGGCCATGGAGAGCATCATACAGCTGTTTGGGCGAGGCTTTCAGTCGCCGATCGGCCAAGGCTGCCAGCTTCGAAGGATTTCTGACGCCAGCGATCATCGCCTCGATCATCTTGCGACCTGATACCCCCATGATGTCGCTGATCACTGAGTCTAGCTTGATATTTGCCTCTTCCAGCGTTTTTTGGATCCTTTGGGTATAACGGGTCTGCTCGCGGGTTAGTTGCTTGCGGGCGCGAAGCAGCGAACGAAGATCCTGGATCTGTTGTTCTGGGATAAAGCTTGCCTTGATCAGACCGCAGGCCATGAGATCGGCGATCCAGGCCGCATCGTTGACGTCGGTCTTGCGGCCGGGCACGTTCTTGATATGCGCCGCATTGGCCAGGATCAGCTCGAAATCCCCGTCGCTGAGGATGTTCCAGACCGGCTTCCAATAGACCCCGGTCGCCTCCATCGCTACATGGCTGCAGCGCGACGCTGTCAACCACGCCAATAAATCTAAAAGACCGGACGTCGTGGTCTCAAACGTCCGACTTTCTCGCTCCGCCTTGCCACCAGACATCCGGCGAACACAGGCCACTATCATCGCCTTGTGAACATCAAGACCGGCGACGCAATCGAACATTACATCCATATGATTTTCCTTAACGCCAGTGCCGCCGGCGTGGGAGCCTCACTGAAAAGGAATTCTAAACAACATGCTCCAGGAGCGTCGCCGCTCCTTGGCCAAAGTGGGGGTGATCGAGGCGCCCGAGTCAAACTACTCAACGGGTTCTTCAACACCATAGAAAAACCGACCTCTTTGCCGACGGCGACTTATATTATCGATCGGATGGGACTGGAGAAAGTTTCATGTACGGGGGTCGGCCAAGGGCCGGTGACGAACTACTCAAGAGTTAGATATGGGAACCGATGTCCGGATCCAACGCGCGGAATATCCGAGCGGTCAAGGCCGATATCAGCCAGTTCGCGATCGTTAAGCCGGGACAGTTCCGCGACATTGCGCCGACAATCCAGGAACGCCTGGATCACACGGAAGAGCGCGAGCAGCATGACCGTCTCCTTGCAGTGGAGAATTCAACTCCTGGGGGAAGATTACTTGTTGAAATTCATATAGGTCGAAATACGTAGCGCGGAACACACAATGCTGCGATGCAGCTAAGTGGGGAACGCATGGTGAGCGTAAGAAATGGTTCACCCTTCGGCGACCGCTGCCGAATGCCTTGATGGGACGCCGTATTTCAGACGAAAACCCTCAAAAAGCGAATGGATCTCGATATTCATTCAACCGGTGCGCTTGGGCAGCGGCAGCCTCAGGCAGCCTCGCTCTCCCATTTCCGGGACCCGTTGGCATTGGTTTCCCATGCGTGATTTGCATGCTGAAAACCAGAAGTGAACTCTCAGGCGCTGGTTGCCACACCTGCGAGGTTTGGAGTGTCGCGCTCACTCCTATAAACAGCCCATCGTATAGTGCGAGTTCATAGTGGTCTTGGTGGAACCGCGGCTTATCGTCCTGCGGGCGCTACGCGAGCAGATCGTCATCCTGCACCGCTACTTGCGTGCGAGGAGATGTGGTCGGCCGACGTCTGATGAGGACCCCCGGTGTCGGCCGCCGTTGTAGCTCTGACCTATCGCGACACCGTCGACGTGCCCACGCGTTTCCGAAAACCCAAGTCAGTCAGGGCAGTATTTGGACTGACGTGCTCCAAGCATCAAACGGGCGAGATCGCGACCTGCGCTCGAAGAAATGGTCATGGCTCAAGGCCTGGCCCATGCAGATCGCCAGGCGCCGCGGCAAAATCGACGTCGCAGTGGTGGATGGTCTGAGAGCGCTTGGCTCCAAACGACCGATTAGAGACGCAGACATCGTCTTACAAGGAGTGATCCCGTGTCGATTCCGCTAAACTGTCAACCACGACCGAAGGACTGGATCAAAGACTTGGCCTTCCGCACCGCATCGGATGGAATGGTGTGCCGGGCGGGAAAATGTCCTTGGGGTCTGGTCGCATCGATAATCAGCTTTGCGGTCAGACCATTGTGGTTGGAAGGATCGAGGATGGCGCCCATCGCGTTGTGGAGCACGTCCATATCGTCATCGGCCTGCATTCGCGTTGCCAATGCCCACAACACATCGCTGTCATTGTAGACGTCAACGTCATCATCAACAACGATGACGAGTTTCAGGCTCAAATCGTCGCCCAGCGCGGCAGCGGCCGCGTTCCGTGCCTGGCCGACCGCAGCATTGCGCAACGCAACGTATGCATGAAGGCGGCAGGTTCCCGACTTCGGATAGGCAACTGCCGTCACGTTGGGATATTGCTGTCGCAGAGTTCGCAGGAGACGAACTTCCTGTGGGACCGCCAGAAGAAGGGTATGCTCGTTCGACATGCCCGGTACGATATCGTGGTACACTGCTTCCTTACGGTGAAGAATGGCGGAAATTTCGACGACGTGCTGCGTCGAACGTGCCGACGCATAGCCTGTGAATTCGGCGAATGGCCCTTCGGGTTCTCTCTTTCCAGAGACGATACGCCCTTCCAGCACGATCTCCGCATGAATGGGAACTTCAATGGGAACGGTTTTCCCTGCCGTGATCTCGAGTGGGGCGCCCATCAGACCACCCACGATGGCGTATTCGTCGGTCGAAATCGCGCCCTTCCAAAGCCCGCCGAAGGTGAACAGTGGATGTGCGCCGATCACGATGGCTATAGGCGTGTCCTGGCCCAGTTCCTCAGATTTGTTAACGTAGCTCCAGAGATGACGGCGGCTATGCAGGCTTGTCCCAAGCGTCCGCGGGCCCTTGACTTCCATCCGATGAAACGAAGCGTTGCGAACGCCCGTCGTCGGGTCCTTGCCTACAACGATCGCGTTGGTGATGTAACGGCCCGCGTCGTCGGTGAAGTGTCCTAAAATGGGCAGCTTTGCAAGATCGACCTGGTCGCCGGTGAGCACCACTTCATGGATTGGGCCTGTCTCGCGCATCACCGGATCGATGGTGCGTTCTTCCGTCTTTGCCAGGTGCTCAATCAACTCACTTTCCGGAACGCCAAGCGCAGCGGCGAAGCGCGCGCGCGAGCCGAACAAGTTCGTCACGACTGGAAACGGCGAGCCCGTGACATTGTCGAACCACAGGACAGGCGAGCGCCCTTGCCTATCCAGTTCCATTACCATCGCACTGGTATCGTGATCGAGCGAAACGGGGTCCTTAATCTTCCAAACGCTGGATGGGTCGGCCGCCTCTATCTGCCCGATGAAATCGCGCAGGCCCAGCCCATTCGATGGCTTGTCTGGGGCAGAGCTGACGAGTTGAGATTTAGTCACCTTAACTTCTCCTTGGATTGAGCCGCGCTCCTCAGAGGACCTTCGACAGGAAGCTCTTGAGCCTCGGTTCAGTTGCGTTCTCGAAGAAATCCTTCGGCGAAGCATCTACGACAATGGATCCGTCCGTCATGAAAACCAGGCGAGAAGACACTTCGCGGGCGAAACCCATTTCATGCGTGACGATGATCATTGTCATGCCAGTACGGACAAGCTCTCGCACTACTTCGAGGACCTCGTTCACCATTTCGGGGTCGAGCGCCGAGGTCGGCTCGTCGAACAACATGACTTTTGGTTCCATCGCCAGCGCGCGCGCAATCGCGACACGTTGTTGCTGTCCGCCTGAAAGTTGATCGGGATATTTGTCGATCTGATTGGAGATTCCCACGCGTTGCAACAGGCGCTCGGCTCTTTCGTTGGCCTCGGCGTGGCTTAGGCCGCGAGCGCGCATCGGTGCGAGAAGCAGATTCTTTCGGACGGTCATGTGCGGGAATAGATTGAAATTCTGAAACACCATCCCGGCTTCACGGCGAATGCTCCGCAAATTGCGCGCAGGTCCTGGAATTGTGATTCCGTCGAAGGTAATGGTGCCGCCGTCGATGGTTTCCAGTCCGTTTATAGTCCGCAGGAACGTCGACTTGCCGCCGCCCGACGGGCCGCAAATGCAGATAATTTCGCCCTTGGCGACCTTCAGGCTGACATTCTTCAGCGCGACAAATTTCCCATAATGCTTCGTCACTCCGGCGCAGTTCACGATTTCTTCAGCATTGCCTTGGGTCATGGATCAGCGCGCCCTCGCCGCGAGTTTTCTTTCGTAAGATTTGGCGATCATGCTCATCGGAAACAGCACGGCGAAATACAGGCAGCCGACCGCCGTAAAGAGTTCAAAATAGCGATAACTTTCGCCTGCGATGATAGTGGCCTGATAAACGAGTTCCGTAACACCTATGGTAGAAGCAATACCCGAAACCTTGACGGTGAGCGCAGTGACGCCGATGAGCGCCGGAATGACGATGCGGAATGCTTGCGGAAGTATTACGCTGGTCCAGACCCAAAATTCGGGAACACCCAGCGATCGCGCCGCTTCCGCCTGGCCCCGCGGGACAGCCATGATGCCGCCCCGGAATATCTCGGCCAGCAGGGCTCCCGCATATAAAGACATGGAAACGAGCGCGGCTGTGAGCGAGGATGGCCGCATTCCACCGAGAAGGGGACCGCAATAATAGATCCAGAACATCAGGACCATTTCCGGGATACCCCGGAATGTCGTGACATAAGCCGTGCAGATCCAAGACAGCAGGCCTCGTCCCAAAAGTCTCCCAAAGCACGCCAGAAGTCCGATGATGGCACCGCAGATCAGCGACACGACAACCAGAAGCAGCGTGTATTCCAAGCCGACCAAAAGTTGCGGCAGGTTTCGCGATATGGATGCATAATCGAAATGCATCATGGCCGCCGGCCAGAAAAATGCTCGAGGCGGTTGGTGAAACGACTAATAAGAAGGTTGATCGCGAGATAAATCAGCGCGACCACGGTCATGATCTCGACCGGCTTGGAAGTGTAATCGCTTATCTTGGACGTGACGGTCATAAGCTCTCCAACGCTCAGGAGGCCAAGCAGAGCACTGCCATTCAGAAAGCTGACTGCAAGATTACCGAGCGGAGGAATCATGATCTTGAGTGCTTGCGGCAGAACCACCTCCAGCCAACCGGTCCGGCCGGGCAGCGCTAACGCCTTAATCGCGTCCCATTGTCCTTTCGGAACCGCCTGAATTCCTGCCCTCGCGATATCAGCAAGATACGCGCTCGACTGAAACGTCAACGCGAGAAGACCGCTCTGCAGCGCTGTCGTCGAAACGCCGGTCAACACTGGCATTCCGAAGTGCACCCAGAAAAGCTGAACGATCAGCGGCGTGTTACGCCAAATCTCGATGTACGCATTGATGACGTAACGAGCCGGACCAATTCGCATTTCCAGCAGGATCGCAAGAGCGATGCCGAGAACAAGCCCCAGCGTCAGCGCCGTGGCTGTAATCCCCAACGTCATCACCATCGCCACGGCCAGCGGACGCCAGTATTCCAGGACTATCCCGAAATCGAGGGTACGGATAAGCGACCAATCGATGAAATTATAAGCACCGAACAGGATCGCCGCCGCCAGAAGGATGGATCCGGCGTCAAACGATTCATTCAAAAATCGTCGCAGAAGGTGCGCCCTTTTGATCGGCGGAATTTTGCTCGTTGGCGCCACCGCACTTTCAACAGACGAACTCATTCCATACACTGCAGCCTACGGCTTGAGGCCCCAGCGGCCGGTGATTTCTTCCAGCTTTCCGGAATCCTTCAACGTCCTCAGAGAAATATCCAGATATTGCTGTAGTTGATATTCCCCCATCGGAATCATCATCGCGAATGGCGAGGGGTCGAGTTGCTTGTCCTCAAGAACGCGCAACTTCAGATTGGGATTCTGCTTTAGAAACATGACGCCGCCCGTAAAGCCGGCAAAGGCCGCGTCAGAACGGCCCGCTCCCGCATCAAGGAGGTGCGCCTGCGTCGCATCCGACGTGATGGGCTTGATCGTCGCCTGCTTGAAGAACCGTTTTGCAAACGCTTCTTCCGCGGTGCCCGAGCGCGTCGCGATGGTAATATTCGCCTTATCAAGATCGGCGTACGTGCGGATGGCCGAATCCACCGGCACGAACGCGGTCTTCGTGTCGGCGGCATAGGAAGTCGTGAATAACACCTGCTCAGCCCTCGCCGGCGTCACGTAGGTGGCCGCCGCAGAAATATCGCACTTCTGGGTCATCAGCGAAGGGATGAGCGTCGAGAACGAGCTGTCGACGTCCTCAATTTTCACATGGAGAGTATTTGCTATCTCCTTGACGAGATCAACATTCAGCCCTTCCCATTCCCCGGTTTTCGGGTTCTTCACGTTGTAAGGTGGATAGGGAGCCTGGCAAACGCGGATGACGCCACGATCCTTGATCTGCTGCAGGAGAGTGTCTTGCCGAGCTTGGCTGTAGCCATAATCAGCGGTGGCGGTCACAAACGAAACACCCACAAGAAAAGCCGACAGCCAACGCATCAATTTTCCTTTCTTAATGGTGCAGCGCGAAGAGCTTCAGTGAAACGGCATTCCGAGAGCCTTTGTAGTTGATCTACGATGTAATGGGAAGCGTGAAGACAGCAGCAAAAGAGCGAGGCAATATCAAGGAGGTCCCCAGATAGTGTAAACAAGGTTTTTCTGTTCCCGTGATTTATAAAAAGCGAAGCAGTCGCTACTTCACGCACAGCGTACACGCCTGCTTGAGCTCTGACAGGGAAGTGGCATCCAGACGCAGTCAACGAGTTCTATGAAACCGATCTCAATGTGTCCGATCTGGAAGCTCCGCCGGCGCTTTCGGCAGTCATACGACTTCGTGAATCGTCAGCTCATTCGCTGGGATGGTTCGGTGCGACCATGCCAGGAATGTAGGTATCAGAAATGCAGGAGCGACAATGCGACTCAAAAGCCTGCACCAACCGGGATTTCGTAAGCTGCCCCAAAGTAGCTATTCCGATGGTCATCGGCACGTGGTTGCCCGAGAGGCGAACGCGCACGACTTTGCGTCCATCCAACGCCAGTTCGGATCGGGGCCGTACGTTGAAGAGCGTGTAGCCGTAACCGTTAGCCACCATTGTGCGCACCACCTCCAGATGGGCTGAACGCGCCGAAATATTCGGCTGAAGTCCCTCCTTGATGAAAAGCGCCATGAAATACTCGCGGCTGAGCGGCAGATCGAGCAGGATCATCGGCTCCCCTTCGAGATCCTTGAGATTCACGACAGAATGGTGCGCAAGCGCATGAGCCTCGCTCACCAGGACATGAGGCGGCAATTTCGCAAGCGGAGTAAATGCGATGTCCGCCGGAAGCTGGAGGTCGTAGGTGATCGCGATATCTATTCTCGATCGACGCAAGTCCTCCAGCAACTGCTCCTGGTTCCCTTCGACGTGACGCAGCTGCGTGGTGGGGAAGGCCGACGTAAAAGAATGCGAGAGCTCCGGTACGAGCATCGGGGCAAGCGTCACCATACAGCCGAGCGACAGCATCCCGCGAACTTGGCCACTCGTTTCGGCCGCCAAAGTATAAAGCCCTTCCGCTTGCGCAATCAGGTGCTTGGCTTCGCGCAGCAGATCGCGTCCGGCAGGCGTCAAGGAAAGCCCCTGCGCGTGGTGCCGAATGAAAAGCTGGACGCCGAGTTCCTTCTCGAGATGCGAGATAGCCGTCGAGATTGATGGCTGCGAAATGTGAATGCGCTCTGAAGCAAAAGTAACGCTTCCGGTCTCACCGGCTGCGACGAAGTATTCGAGTTGACGCAAGGTATAACGCATCGGAACATGTTAACGTCCGATGAGCGTGGTTGAAAGGGCCGTCTTTAAAGATGGCCCGGAACCCCGTAGCTCGGTGCATCGGCGGGATTGAGCGCCCGCAAGACACAAGCGTCGACGTGGCTTGTAGAGATCCCACAGGGCGGAGAGGCGGGCCAACGGGCAGTCCTCCCGCGTGCAGTCCTTGCGAAGATCCGACACAGGCCATCACACTTTGTCCGCTAGTCGCATGCCCGCGCGGATAGATGGGACCGGCCTCACCGCCGACCTCCATTGCGGCGCTCATTGCAAGCCGGTCGCGGAGACAGCCTTCGGAACTAAGGGAAGGCATCCACCCATCGCCCGCGGTATGTGGGCATCGCAAGAGTTTTTCCTCCACAATGTTTTCAGCCCGGGCTTCGGCAAGCGCCTTTGGCTCGGATTGGATAGCACGCGGTCTTGCGAAGATCGGCTCTTGGGAACGCTTCTGCGCGGACGTTGCACAACTCCTTTCATGTTGCATGTGTCCATAGTCGTCTCACCCATAGGCAGCGCTGTTCAACGCTGCGAGCGACGCAATGGAGGTGAGGAAATGACAATCAAAGCAACGCGGGCCGCCCGCTGCTGCGGCGAGCGACGCAAGTGCGACGATTACGAACATCGTAGCTCCTTAGCCAGCGGCGATATCGGCAGTCTCAGAGAAAATTGCAATTCGATGCCGACCCGCCAGCGCGGCGTCATTAAAAACCGGCGCAAGGGCCGATGAATCGAACATCAGGTACATCGCGACCATCGGGAACTCGCCGTAAGCAAAGTTAACGATGTCCATGAGGCCAAAAATAGCCGGCAGGCCACCCGCCACTGGCATATAATCAAGTCTATCAACAGGCCGCTTATAAGCCGCCTAAAGCACGACTTCAAAGGCCATTACAACCTCGTCAAAGGTTGTTTGGCCCAAATAGAAATTATCCGACCGGCCACTTTAACGGACGCGTCGCCACATTTTCCGGCCATACGGTTCGGTATTCCCCGTCGCCATACTGCATCATCACAGGACGGATCGACGTATTCTGTCCGTCGGGACCGAATGATACTCGGTCCCACGGCATAATCGTTGACGATCCGGGTATGTTTGTCGACCGTAACGCCGCTTCGATAGCTGGGCCTTTAGTGTCCCCCGCGCGGTTGATTGCGTCGGCCAGTACTAGCAGCGCCATGAATTCTCGGGCCGTGTTATCATTTAGATCCTTCGTGGACTTCCTTTTATAAAGTTCGTTGACCGCCTTCAGCGACGGTCGTGACGCGGCCAAATCCAGCACAAAACTTGCGCGGCTAATAATACCATCGGCCTGCGATCCAACTGTGCTCAGGAATGTCGGCTCAATAAATCCGCCATTCTGACTGATTATGCCCCTATGTTTAAATCCAAGCTCGCTCATGGTGCGAATAAGAAGTATTGCATCCGTTGTGTATGATGTCGCCAGAATAATATCTGGATCCTTCCCTTTCAGAAGCTGGACCTCGCTACTGAGCGATGGAGAACTAGCACGATACTTGACGTCCGCCACAATCTCGACGTTCCGCTCCTGGGCAAGATCCTTCTGCACCTTACTCGTATCGTTGCCGAACAACGTATCTTCGTAGAAAAGCGCAATTTTTTTTCCCGTACCCGGATATTTTTTTTGTACAAATTCTATAAAATCAAACATTGCTACCGAGTACATTTCGTCATGCGGTCCAGGTCGGAAAAAATATTTCAGGCCCTTACGATGCAACGATGGAGACGACAACTCTGCCGCAATGAACGGAACCTCGTAGCGCTCCGCAACCTGAGATACGACGGCAGCAACCGAGCTGTGATATGTGCCAATAAGTGCCACAACATTATCTTGAGTGATCAACCGTTCCGCCTCGGCACGCCCTTTTTGCGGGTCAGCCTGGTGATCAGCAAAAACCAATCGAATTTTCGCTCCACCCAAATTTGGCAGACCAGCATCCCGCGCCAAGGGCAGATCGAGATCAAAGGATTGGTTGATCAGATCGGACGCCGTTTCCAACGCAAAACGGGCATCGACGCCAAGCTGCGCGCCGGATCCCGTGAAGGGATAGATGACTCCGATCACGACATCTTTTCCGACCTGCTGTGCCTTCACTAGACGCGAACCTAGCGACGACAGCAACGCTGCAGATGTAAGTACCGTTCTACGGTTAAGCATCTCACCTGACCCCACTCAGTTGCCGATCCCGAGCTACCTGACTTTGCGTACTGTCGACAGTGGGCAAATTTTGTCAAGCATTTAAAGGGATGAAGAAATTCGGAATGGGCAAAATCAAGACAAAGCATCCATCGAAGTCGAAAGCTCCGCCCACCATTAAGCCAACCATTCAGTCGAATACCCCGTCGGCTATGGTGCTGAGCAGACTGATCAGGGATCGAAAGGTGGCGTGACCCGCCTCCACCTCCGCTCTATGTCGGCAATCGCCGCGTCTACCTGCCGGTCGATCTCGATGCTGGCGGCGTCCAAGGCGTCATACTGGCTCAGATAAAGCTTGAGCATGAAGCGGTGATGATCCGTCAGCCGGCCATGGAGAGCATCATACAGCTGTTTGGGCGAGGCTTTCAGTCGCCGATCGGCCAAGGCTGCCAGCTTCGAAGGATTTCTGACGCCAGCGATCATCGCCTCGATCATCTTGCGACCTGATACCCCCATGATGTCGCTGATCACTGAGTGTAGCTTGATATTTGCCTCTTCCAGCGTTTTTTGGATCCTTTGGGTATAACGGGTCTGCTCGCGGGTTAGTTGCTTGCGGGCGCGAAGCAGCGAACGAAGATCCTGGATCTGTTGTTCTGGGATAAAGCTTGCCTTGATCAGACCGCAGGCCATGAGATCGGCGATCCAGGCCGCATCGTTGACGTCGGTCTTGCGGTCGGGCACGTTCTTGATATGCGCCGCATTGGCCAGGATCAGCTCGAAATCCCCGTCGCTGAGGATGTTCCAGACCGGCTTCCAATAGACCCCGGTCGCCTCCATCGCTACATGGCTGCAGCGCGACGCTGTCAACCACGCCAATAAATCTAAAAGACCGGACGTCGTGGTCTCAAACGTCCGACTTTCTCGCTCCGCCTTGCCACCAGACATCCGGCGAACACAGGCCACTATCATCGCCTTGTGAACATCAAGACCGGCGACGCAATCGAACATTACATCCATACGTCTCCCCACGCCAGTGCCGCCGGCGTGGGAGCCTCACTGAAAAGGAATTCTAAACAACATGCTCCAGGAGCGTCGCCGCTCCTTGGCCAAAGTGGGGGTGATCGAGGCGCCCGAGCGAAACTACTCAACGGGTTCTTCAACACCATAGAAAAACCGACCTCTTTGCCGACGGCGACTTATATTATCGATCGGATGGGACTGGAGAAAGTTTCATGTACGGGGGCTCGGCCAAGGGCCGGTGACGAACTACTCAGCTGCAAATTCAGCCGAACGGGCATTAGCGATAGAGCCGAGACTTGTCCCCATTGCGGAACCGCGCAAAGAAGTGCGGCCGTTGCGGCTGTCAGTATAGGAACGGACCTAAAAAGTGACCTTATAAATAATTGGGTCTTCTGCAATTCTGGTGGGTGATTTGGGGTCAATTTACAGCTCAGGAAGGCCGGATGTGAGGATTTTGAGGCTTAGATAATCCTCGTCTCGCAGGCCATAGGAGCGGCGTTGGATGACGCGGATTTTATTGTTGAGGCCCTCGACGAAACCAAGCGCGACTTTGTTGTCGGGTTTGCAGTAGGCGGCAATGCCGTCCCAGTGTTTGTCGATCATGGCTGCAAACTTTTCAGAAGGGTCAAGACGTTGCCAAGGAAGTTGCGCCTTCCAGTTGTCGAAGAACGTCGCGCCCAGGCTTCCGATTGTAGTCCCACAGCTGATCGAACTATTCGCGCAGCAGATAGGCCTTTTGCAATCGCCTATTTGCCTTAAGAAAAGCTGTAGCGATTTCTTGCCCGGGCGAGAGGTTCTCGCGGTGCGAGAGCAGAACGTATTTCTGTCCCTTGATGAAGCGGCGCTTGTCGCCGGTGAGCGGGCGTATTCGGCTTTGCGGATTTTGTCCAAGGCATCGTCCAGATGCCGCAGAATGTGAAACTTGTCGAAGAGGATAGCCGCCTGCGGTGCGTTCGCTTGCGTGGACTTGCGAAAAGGCTTCCACATGTCCATCACCGCCAGCCGTATCTTTTTTCGGGGCTTCAGGCGCTAAAAATGCAAAAAACATGTCCATGTCCTTCTCGGTGCGCCCCTCGCCGCCGAACCAGATGGCGCGGCGCGGATCAGGTCGCTGACCACGATCCGGTAGGTGTGCCGCTTCCTGATCGAGATTTCGTCGATACCGATCACCTTCGGCCACGGTGGCCCCGCAAGGCGCAGTTGCTCGCGCATGTACAGCTTGTCCAACTCCTTGACGGCGTGCCAATCCAAATGCATCCGTCGCGCCACGTCCGTAATCGACATCGCGCGGCACAACCCACCGATCTGCCTCGAGAAGCGCAGCGTGTATTTCGGACTTCTCAGAAAGAAAAGCGAGTTTCTCGTTCTTCACGCCACAGGCCTTGCAGCTCACCCGCTGCATCTGAAAATCGAGATAGACCTCCCGGTCGCCACAGCCAAGGTCGCGTGCCCGCCGCCAGCGTTTGTCGTATCGGCTCCGGCAAAGCTTCCCGCAACCGGCGCACACCGTTTTTTTGTGCGCCGATCCAGCGTCAGTACAAACGCTGGAGGCTCAAGATCGTCATAGCTGTCGATCCGCGCCTGCACCCGAAACCCTTTGACCTTGTAGGCATCGCGAAGCGTCGCGGCGGGGAAAACGTCCGGTGTCTCTTTCATGCCCGAAAACGTGTCACGTTTTCGCACCCTTGAAAATATCAAAAAGCCAAGCCTACCAGTCGTTTCTTTCCTTTTGATCCCCGTAGCTACCCACTAAAATTGCAGAAGAGCCAAATAATTGTCCTGCTAATCGACGCTGCTGTCATTCTCAACAAAACTATTGGTCCAGACAACAATACCGCAGACCCCTCCAGCAACGTAACAACTGCTGGCAGCTCATTCGCGGGCAAACTCGAAGATGCATCAGCAGCAGAAAGCAACAGCGGTTATACCACTGCATTGAAACTTTACGAATGGCTCGCTGACAAGAACAACGCATCCGCGCAGCTAGCCCTCGGCCTCATGTACGCCAAGCCGCGCTTTGGCCGAGGTGGTGATCGATGTCTTCGCCGAGAAATACCAGGCGAAACACCACAAGGCGGTCAAATGCCTGACCAAGGATCGCGAAGCACTGCTGGCCTTTTTCAATTTCCCTGCCGAACATTGAGATCACTTGCGGACGACGAACCACATCGAAAGCGTATTCGCAACGGTCCGGCATAGGACAATGCAGACGAAAGGTTCGTAGTCGCCAACGACCGCCAGGCTGCGCGCGGAAGGCAGGGTCGCAGAGATTGGGATGCTGATGGCCTGCGCGATATCGTCCGCGATTGTGTGATCGTGCATTTGCCGGATGATGAAGTGGTCCTCGTGATCGACGAGACCGACTTTCTGGAGCAGGGCGTTGTGCAGCGTGGCGCGGCAGCACACAGGTTCACCGGTGGCAGCACTCACGACATCACCCAAGCCGAACCGCTGGCGACCCAAGTCGAGCCCAAAGCGCTTCTCGGCGACAAGGGATATGATGCCGACGGCTTCATCAACAGTCTTGAAGTCCGCGCCATCAAAGCTGTCATCGCACCGAAATCAAACCGCAAGATCAGACGGGACTGCGACTTCGCACTCTATGCCGAGAGGAATCTCATCGAGAGATCGTTCAATGCCATCAAGCATTGTCGAGGTATCGCGACACGATACGAAAAGACCGCGCGCAACTTCCTTGCCGGAATGCATCTCGTATGCGCACTCGCTTGCTCAAATGACGACAGGCCCTAGCTAGTTCATAAGTATCGTGCGACGAAAACGCCTTTGGTGACGACTATTATAATGTTGCGATAAAAAGTTTTTGGCAGTAAATCGGTTCGTGGGGGTGGCCGATATGAACCTTTTAGGTAATCCCTGGTATGACCTTAGTATCCGGCCTCGCTATCGGTTGAGGAGAGACCGAACCAGCCGGAACATCACGTCGCGAGAGTCCCACTGAACTCGGCTACAAAACTGCCGGGTCGAAAAACAAGACGCGCCGTCAAAGGCACAGGAAACAAACTCGAGGGGCGACGAACTTGCGCGGATTCTTCGGAATTTTGGCTACGGCCGTATTGATCGCGTTGCTGCCCGTCGCGGCGAGAGCGCAGGGCGCTCTTCGAGTGACCACGGACGCGAATCTCAACACCCTCGACCCGAACCGGATGGCGATCGGCGAGGAATACGTGCCAGCGATGTGGATGTTCAACAACCTCGTCCGCCTCACCGATGACGGGAAGCTTGAACCCGAGCTCGCCGAGAGCTGGACGGCGAGCGATGACCTCCGAACCTGGGATTTCAAGCTACGGAAAGGAGTTAAATTTCATCACGGCCGCGAGATGACGTCCGACGACGTCGTCTTCACGTTCCAGCGCATCGCCGACAAGAACACTGCGTCTCCGGTTCGCAACGATGTCGATCTAATCGACGAGGTGAAGGGCCTCGATTCCTACACCATCTAATTCCGACTCAAGGCGCCCTACGCCGATTTCGCATCCTTGATGAGCGAACGTCTCCTGAAGATCGTGCCGCGAGATCGCGCGAGCGACCTCGCCACCCAGCCGATCGGCACGGGTCCGTTCCGCTTCATATCCTACACGCCGGGCGATCGGCTCGTGCTCGAAAAAAACCCCGATTATTTCGAGAAAGGCAAGCCGAAGCTCGACTCCATTACCCTCCTGATCATGCCCGAACCGCGAGCCCAGATCGCGGCGTTGAAGGCCGGCGACGCCGATCTGCTGTGGAACGTCCCACTCGAGGATATCCAAACGCTTGGCGGCAATTCATCGCTCGTGCTCGACACGATGACCACGGGAAGCTGGGACATGCTCGTCATGAACAACGAGATTGCGCCGTTCAACGACGTCCGAGTCCGGCGGGCCGTCCTCCTCGCGCTCGACAAGAAGGCGCTCATGGAGTTTGCGACCTTCGGGCACGGCGCTCCCACGCACTCGCCCATTCCGCCGACGAGCCCCTACTTCAACACATCGATCCCGTTTCGCACCGACCCGGTCGAGGCCAAGCGGCTGCTGGCCGAAGCCGGCTACCCCAACGGATTCAGTGTCGACCTTTATACGCCGGCAAACCGCCCGACGCGCGATCGGCTTGGCGTCGTCGCCCGCGAGATGCTTGAGCGAGTTCGGCATCAAGGTGAATGTGCAGCGTATCCAATACAGCCGCTATGGCGGCGAGGTGATGGGCAAGAAGGCTTTCTATGTAGACGGCCTTTTCGCGCGGCCGAGCCTCGACAGCATCATGTATCCGTTTTTCAAGACCGGGGGCGCCCGCAACCTGCGAGAATGGCATTTTAGCAATCCCGATGTCGACAAGCTCTTGGATCAGACGCGCCTGACGAGCGATGAGGAGAAGCGCAAGCAGCTCTACCTCAAGCTTCAGGAGTATATCGTGCAAGAAGCGCCAGGCGTTATCGCCTATGTCACCGACTTCTCGAACGCGTTCACGAAGAAGCTGAAAGGCTTCAAGACGAGCCCTTACGCTTGGCTCGATCTGCGCGACGCTTATCTCGAAAAATAGGCGGCTTGTGACGGATCTTCCGAGATGATCGTTTTCATCGCAAAGCGTCTCGCGTTCCTGGTGATCACGCTCGGTGTTCTGTCCATCTTGGTGTTCGGCATCACGCAAGTGCTTCCGGGAAACGTGGCCTACGCGATCCTCGGGGCCGATGCCTCTCCCGACCAAGTCGAGGTGATTCAGCACAAGCTTGGCCTCGGCGACCCCTTCGTCGTCCAATACTGGCGATGGGTGTCGGCCTTCGTGCGGGGGGATTTTGGAGTCTCGATGGCGATGGAACGCCCGGTCAGGCCATTGATTTGGGATGCCATCGGGCGCTCTTCGATCCTGGCCGGCATCGCTCTCGCCTTGGTGAGCATCTTCGGGATCGGCCTCGGCGTTCTGTCAGCTGTCCGGCACGGGCGGCCGGAAGATCATCTGATCGGAGTGGCGAGCTACGTCTGTGTCGGACTGCCGGAATTCCTTTGGGCTATCGTCGGGATAATGGTGTTCTCGGTCTATCTCGGTTGGCTGCCCGCGACCGGCCATTCTCCCATCTCGGCCGGCGTGTGGCCTTGGGCCAAACATCTCGTGCTGCCGGTTGCGACGCTGGTCCTGAGCTTCACGGCTCACATCTGCCGGCAGATGCGGTCCAGCATGCTGGAGGAGTTGAACAGTCCCTACATGGTCGTTGCGCGCGCCAAGGGCCTTTCGGAGCGGCGCCTAGTTCTCAAGCACGCGCTTACCAACGCGATGCTGCCGACAATCACAGTGATCGCCGCCGATGCAGGCATCCTGCTCGGCGGTATCGTGGTCGTCGAAGTGGTCTATTCATATTCCGGCCTGGGGCGATTGCTCGTCTTCGGCATCGAGCACAAAGATCTGCCGATCATCCAGGCAAGCGTCCTCGTCGTGGCTAGTATCTACGCGGTCGCCAATTTGCTGGCGGATCTCGCCTATCTCGCGCTCAACCCGAAGATTCGTGCGGCCAGCCTAGGTGGCGACTGAGATGCGTCGCAAGCTTCCTGCCGCATTTGTCGTCGGCGTTGCGATCACCGTCATCGTGATCGCGGCATCGGTGGCGGCGCCCTTGTTGCCTCTCGCTCCCTTCGACGCGATGGACATACATGCACGACTCGTCGGGCCGAGCAGGCTTCACTGGCTGGGAACAGATGAATTTGGGCGAGACGTCCTATCCCGCCTCCTCAATGGCGGCCGGCTATCGCTGTTACTCGGCTTCGGCGCGACAGCGGTGACCCTCTTTCTCGGCCTGCCGTTCGGACTCGCCGCCGCCTATCTCCGGGGTGCGGTGGACGAGACCATCATGCGGACGGTCGACATCCTGATGTCGATCCCCCCCATCATGATGGGGCTGCTGGTCCTCGGCATGACCAGCCCCAATGTCTTCAGGACAGCGGCCGCGGTCGGGATCGTCTATACGCCGTTCATGGTGCGTCTGACGCGAGGCGTCGCACTCGCCGTGGCTCAGCAGAATTTTATCGACGCCGCCCGTACGAGGGGTGAGCGCCTCTGGTATATTCTGGGCGCCGAAATCCTACCCAACGTTCTTCCGCCGGTGGTGGTTGAAGCGACCCTGCGCGTCTCTTTCGCCATTCTGCTGGGCGCGGCGCTCAGCTTCCTCGGTCTCGGGGTCCAACCTCCCAGCTCGGATTGGGGTCTGATGATCGCCGAGGCGCGGCCCTTCATTGAGAGCGCGCCATGGGTGGTGCTCGCCCCGGGAGTCGCGCTCGGCATGACTGCGATTGGCGTCAGCCTGATGGGGGATGGGATCCGCGAAATGCTCGATCCTCGTCTCGCGCGATTCGTGCGATTGAGCGAGCCCATACTTAGTGTCCGCGACCTCGAGGTCCGGTACGGGCAGGGAGACTCCTCGTCTGCGGTGGTCAGGTCCGTTTCCTTCGAGATCTGCAAAGGGCGGACGTTGGGCCTCGTCGGAGAATCCGGGTCGGGCAAAAGCACGATTGCCCTCTCGATCATGACGCTCCTGCCGAAAGCCGGCTTTGTCTCCGGGGGGTCTATGGTCTTCGATGGGATCGATTTGGGTCGACTTTCGGCCATGGAGCGGCGCGCGCTTCGCGGCGGCCGCGTAGGCATGGTCTTCCAGGATCCCTTCCTGTCCCTTAATCCGGCGTTCACCGTTGGAACGCAGGTTGCGGAAGCGATCACCCGACATACCCGCCTTGGGCGGAGAGCCGCGCTCGCGCGCACGATTGAACTCCTGGGCGAGGTGCAATTGGCTCGTCCCGACGAGCTGATCCACGCCTACCCGTTTCAGCTCTCGGGCGGCATGTGCCAGCGGGTGATGATCGCGACAGCGCTGTCCTGCAAACCTGATCTTCTGATCCTCGACGAGCCGACTACGGCGCTCGATGTCACGGTCGAAGCGCAGATCCTCGATCTCCTAGCCGACCTTCGCCGGCGCCGCGGCCTGAGCATCCTGCTGATCAGCCATAATCTCGGGGTGGTTCGCCAGTTCTGCGACGATGCGGCGGTGCTCTATGCAGGCGAGGTTGTCGAACAGGCTCCGGTCGATGTCTTATTCCGACGTCCGGCGCACCCTTACACCAAGGGCCTCCTCGCTGCCCTTCCGCGTCTCAGCGCGCCAAGGGCACGGCTCTCTAGCATAGCAGGACGCGTACCTTCCCCCGACGAGAGGCCAGCAGGATGCATCTTCGCGCCGCGTTGCGCTTTCGCGGAGGAGAGGTGCCTGGCGGAGCAGCAGACCCTCCTCTCCTTGAGCGCGGGTCAATGCGTCCGCTGCTGGAAGGCCGCCGATCTCATCGGCACGGACTGGCCGGTGACGCCGCGGGCTGCGCGCCAACGCGCCGACGCCCCTTCGGGGGTCCTTATCGATATCGCCAATCTCTCGAAGAGCTTCCGATTGGGGCGAACTGGTCGTCTTCGATTCGGCGATGCCGGTCTTCTTCCGTTTCGCTGGGAGAGACGACGCGTCGATGCGCTTTGCAACATCTCGCTTCAGCTGCGGCGCGGCCAGGCGCTTGGCATCGTAGGCGAGAGCGGATCGGGAAAGTCGAACTCTCGGGCGCTGCATCGTGCGGCTCACCCCACCGGATTCTGGAACAATCGAATACCGGCAGGCCGAGAGTCTAGGACAGCAGCGGTCCGCAAGCCGTGATGCGGTTGGCCCAGATGATCTTTCAAAGCCCTGCCTCGTCGCTCAACCCCTACAAGACGGTCCGCCAGATTCTGGAACGCCCCCTTGTGCTGTTCGGAGCCGCGGATGCTGGCGCACGAGCCGGCGCATCGAGGAACTCCTCGAGCGCGTTCGGCTGCCTGCAACCTATGGGCGCCGTTACCCTCACGAGCTGAGCGGCGGCGAGAAGCAGCGGGTTGCGATCGCGCGCGCGCTCGCGCCCTCGCCGGCTCTCATCGTCTGCGACGAGGCATCGCAGCCCTCGATGTTTCGGTCCAGGCGTCCATCCTCAACCTCTTAGCTGACCTTCGAGACGACCTCGGGGTCGCCTATCTGTTCATCTCACACGATATCGCCGTGGTCGCGCACATTGCCGACCGGATCGCGGTCATGTATCGCGGTACGATCGTCGAGGAAGGACCCGCCTCGGCAGTGCTGGCGCCGCCGCACCATCCATATACGGCCGCACTGCTCCAATCCGTCCCTGTCGTGGACCTTCCGCGCCAACCCCCAAGCAGGGCGGTGGCAGAAAACCCGTCGCCTGCCGAGTTCGGGCCGGGTTGCGTCTTCCGCCACCGTTGCCCAATCGCAATCGCTGGATCTTGCGACCGCGATTCTCCTCCTGTTCAAGCACTCCGCGACGGGCACCGCATTCTCTGCCACGCGCCGCTGGGCGACCTGTACCGGATCGCACCGGCAAACGGGTGGGCCGCTTGGTCGGACGCGGCGGCCCAGTCGCCGGACCCGAATTGCATCAATCCGTTCGAATAGCCGGCAAAAGCACTGAGTTATCGATGATCCTTCCAGTGATCGCTCAGCGCGATCCCTACTCTTCACACCGATCCATCTGAGGTCGGTCACGGTACTCAAACAGGATCATCGCCTCCCCGATGTGCCAATACGTCTCGATCGATGGCGGCCCGGGCGATTGGCAACTCGTAATGCCGGCGCCTCCCGCGGCGAACTTACGAGCCTTTCCTCTTCGGGACTACAACTGCCGAAACGTGGCGCTCGGCAGGGTCGTGACGAAAAGGACCGGCGTGGCAGCAGACCCGATCCGCAATAAGGATGGCTGGGTGCGCCAAGCTTCGCGGACCGCTCCTGATGGCACCGGTGTGAGTTGCCGACGAAGCTGAGTTGATAGCTGTCCTCACGATCCTGCGAGGATCGGCCGAGCGGTGGACCGCCGCTCGAATCCCTGCGCTGCGGGCCCGCCCAAACTCCGCCCGGTCAGTGGCCCGCCAGATTCTTCATCAGATCGCCCGTCGTCGCGAGAGTCTCCAGGTTGAGGAGCGCATGCGCTGTGCTTTCAGCCTTCGCCCGGGACAGGCCGGCCCAAGTGGCGCAGTCGTGAAATTTCGCCCGCAATTCGCTCTCGGACATCGGATTGTCCGGCGCGCCCTTCGGCGGAAAATAGGCGGCATCCAGCGTCCGCCCATCCTTGGTCTTGACCTTGATCTTCACATGCGCCGTCGAGACGTGAATGCTCGGGTCGCCATGGACCGTCACCTTCTTCATGAGTTCCTTGATCTGTGGGCGCTGGACACTCGCGTCGGTGACCTGTTGCAGCCCGACTTCGCCGTCGAGGAGGGTGGCAGCCATCCAATATTCAACGCTGAACTTCGCCTGCAGGCCGTTTTCAGGCGCGTGATGCATCAGAATATTCATTCCCCCGGGACGAATTCCGCAATCGATCGTTTCGACATCGCCGGCCGTCAGCCCGTGCTCGGCGATGAGCGATTGCATACCCTCGACCGAGCCTATCCCCGACGCGCAGACGGGATGAAGCTTGAGATTGATGCCTCTACCGAAAGATGACTTGAGAAGCCCGTAAGGATTGGCGAGATTGTCCAGTTTGGACAAGTCCGCCTTGTCGGCCACGAGCTTCAAATAGCCAACTTTACCTTCCAGCGCCGTCGGCGAGCTCGTGAACACGCCTTTCGCCAGCGGAGCCGCGCGCACTCCGATTTCGTTGGCGCGGCCCGCATGGAACGGCTTGCAATGCGTGCCGAACTGCTCCTGAAATCCCGCCGCCTCAGAGGCGGCGATACCGATCGCGTGGGCCGTCCTGCGCTCATCGAGACCGAGCAGCTTCGCGGCTGCGGCGACTGCGCCGAAAGCGCCCACGGTGCAGGTCGAGTGCCACCCCTTGGCGTAGTGGTCTCCGGCATCGACCAGCGCCTCGCCCAAGCGCCATTGGATCTCGGTGCCCACCATATACGCTGTGATCACTTCCCGGCCGGTTGAGCGATATTTCTCCGCCAGGGACAGTATCGCCGATACGATCGAAGCCGATGCGTGGCCGATGAATATCTGGTTCGTATCGTCGAAATCGAGCACGTGGCTCATGACGCCGTTCAAGAGCGCGGCGGTCGTCACCGACGCCTTGCGATCTTGCCCGATCAACGTACAGTCCTCGTTGCCGCCAACTTCTTCGAGATAGGACAGGAGCGGCTTCACGATCGCGTCGCGCGAGCCGGCGACGGCCACGCCGACACAGTCCAGAATGCATTCTTTCGCCTTGCGTCGCGCCGCTTCCGGCACAGCCTCGTAACTTGTTTCGCAGACGAAACGAGCGAGATTTTCCGATACGTGCATATTTCACTCCTAACCGCCGGCAGAGCGTCCGGCTCGCTCGTCACCTTCACTTCCGGAACGATCCTACCTGTGTTATCCGCAATGCAGACGCTGGTCTCCTTGACCAATAACTCCTTCTTTAGCACGCCGCGTGTCTGAATAAAGAGACTGCGATAGATCGTTTCGTGGAATACCCGCATGCCTTGGTCGGCATGGAATTGCCATTTCAGCCAACCAGAGATCTGCTCCGACGCGGACTTGCGCTTCCCTTATTCTGCGGCCACGGAAAATTTCACTGGTGCGTTGTGATGCAGTAATTCTGCCATACGAGTGCTGGAAATCCCATGGCACCGTTGAGACATGCTGACGGACACTAACAATGTCCGTTGATCGGGTGCCGGAAGTGGCTGGCAGAGGGGTGGCGTTCCAGTCGTTCGCTTCTAATCATCCTTCTTCGTTGTCAATCAGCTTTCTTGGTTGACTACCGCGCTTTCGACAAACATACCAGAGTTACAAGCGCCAGCCCTCCGCCGAGCCGAAACGAAGGCATCGTTGGCAGCATTTAAGTATCTACTGAGGTACCGTAGGCAACGTTGCGACCTCCATAACGGCGCAATCTAACGTTTGCCTGCTCCGCGTGGCCTACAAATCCCTCCAGCATGCACAAACGCGAACAATACTCGCCGATTAAAGTTGATGCGGCGTCGGTGGTAATTCGCTGGTATGTGCAAGTCTTGAGGAACTTCCCCACCCAAAGACCGCCCGTGTAACGAGCAGCCTTCTTCGTCGGCAAGGTGTGGTTCGTCCCAATTACCTTATCTCCGTAAGCGACGTTTGTGCGCGGACCAAGAAACAGCGCCCCGTAGTTTCGCATCTTGGCGAGGAAATAGTCGGGGTCTCTCGTCATCACTTGCACGTGTTCAGAAGCGATACGATCGGCCTCCTCGACCATTTCAGCGTCACTTTTGCATACGACTACTTGGCCAAACACATCCCACGATCGCCGTGCTATGTCTGCTGTCGGCAGTACCGATAGCAATCGTTCCACCTCTGCGATGGTCTCTCGTGCTAATTTCAAGGATGTGGTCAAAAGGATTGCCAGAGAGTCAGGTCCATGCTCGGCTTGACCAAGCAAGTCAGTTGCACACATCTCTGCGTCAGTACTTTCATCTGCGATGACTAAGGTTTCGGTCGGACCGGCAAACAGGTCGATTCCGACGCGACCGAACAATTGACGTTTCGCCTCTGCAACGTAGGCGTTTCCAGGCCCAACTAGCATGTCGACTGGTTTGATTTTCTCGGTTCCGATAGCCATTGCTCCCACCGCTTGGATCCCACCGAGACAATATATCTCGTCAGCGCCAGCGAGATGCTGAGCAGCGACTATGGCCGGTGCCGGCTTTCCCCTAAAAGGTGGCGCGCAGGTAACTACTCGAGGAACGCCGGCTACCTTGGCTGTGATGACTGACATGTGCGCCGACGCAAGAAGAGGGTATTTCCCCCCAGGGACATAGCACCCCACGGAGTTCCACCGGGATGTTCTTGTGACCGAGCACTACGCCCGGCATTGTTTCAACTTCCAAGTCGAGCAAACATTCCTTCTGCCTCTCAGCAAACCGACGAACCTGCGCCTGAGCGAAGCGGATATCTTCGAGATCACGCTTGGTCAATTGCGACAAACAGTTATCGATTTCTGCATCAGTCAGACGAAAGTCGTCCGGCTGCCATCCATCGAACTTAGCGGACAGATCACGGACGGCTTTGTCACCGAAGCGCTCTATCTCGGAGAGAATTCTGCTCGACTGTCGCCCTAACCTTCGAGTTGGCGGCCTGCACAACGCTCGCTTCCTCACCCCGCTTTAGATATTCCGCCATATTTCAATTCCTCTAACGAAGGTCACCGCTTGGGGTTACCCATTGATCTGCAAGTCATGTTTGGAGCAAGGTGCTTCACCGTTGATTTGTCCCCAAGGTCAATCGGAGGAGGATCGTTCTCCATGATGACACACTGCGTCTGATCGTTCTGCTCCATCAGGAACTTATAAAAGTGCTCCCTGCTGTCTTCCACTGCCTTCTCGTCATTGTAGTCTGCGGCCAACACGCCGTGCCTGGAGGTCGGGGGATCGCGGTTGCATAGCTATAATGTCTCTGACGCAAAAATATGAAATAAGTTTATGGACAAAATACGAGGGCTATTTGGTGGGCGCAGTTCCCACGCCACCTTGCCAATTCGTAAAGTCTCGTACTACAATTGGTCAGAGATCAAACAGATATCATTTTCGATGTGAGCTCTTTACCTCGCCGCGCCGACTATCCGGTGACAATCATGTTCGACGTTCTCGGCTCCATCTCCTTTGGCTCCAGTCCCGTCGAACTAAAGAGGCCGCGCGGGGCTGGGCGGCCTCGATCAACGGAAATCAGCATTCCCGCCGGGACGCCGGTCGCAGCGAAGAAAGCCAAACCCAAGAAGAAGGGCAAATAGCGCCACGATGGCCGGCTCAGAACGTGAGTGGATGAGCAGAGTGCAGCGACACCTAAGCCTCCTGATTTGCTGATTTGGCAATTACCCGCTGGGAAAATCCACTTGTCGAGCTGGGATTGAAAACCAAAAGAGTGAGATTGCAGGAGCGAAACCATGAGACAGAGCCGCCGTCGGCTCCCCGATGAGCGACCGACTGCGCCGGCGTCACCGCCTGGTCGAGCTCGGGCTGAAGGCGAAGAAATGAGCGTCGGCGATACAGAGGCTCATATTGATTTCGATGCGCCGGCTATTCTTCGCAAATGGTCTTCGCTCCGCAACGAACGTCGTACCGAGCGCACCGTACCCAATCTACTCGTCAACGGCACCCTTGATATGAGTGCATACGGGAGTTCATGGCCAAGTCGACCACTGCCGCAGTTGCCCTGGGCCCGGTCCGCACCAGAGATGGCATAGATGATGAAAGTTACGTTTGCAGGATGCGCGCGTCTGACGGTACGCGGCGAGGCGCCACTCAACGCTATCAGCACAGTCGCGAGACGGCATGACCAAGGATAGCCACTCCCATTGGTCGTCGCGGCTGCCATTCTAATATTTCGGCTGGGTGATCATCGCCGTCACCTTCGTGACGATGGCCATCGGCGTTAGCGCGCGGACGGCATTCTCGTTGCTGATGGTACCGCTTATTGACGAGTTCGGCTGGGACCGCGGCACCGCGGCGGGAGCTTTCTCGTTCGGCTTTCTTATCTCGGCGGCTCTGAGCCCGATCGTCGGACGCGCCATCGATGCGCACGGGCCCCGCATCGTCATCCTGGTTGGTATCGCACTGACCGCGGCCGGCCTCGCGCTCGCGCCTCACATCGACCGGCCGTGGCATCTTTACGTTACGCTCGGTGTACTCGTAGGCGGCGGCGCCAACATGATGACCTACACTGTCCATTCCCAGTTCCTTCCGAACTGGTTCGTCGCCCAGCGAGGTCTGGCAATCAGCATTGCGTTTGCCGGTGCCGGTGTTGGAGCGATCATACTGCTGCCGTGGCTGCAGTCGATCATCCTGACGCAAGGTTGGCGAGCGTCCTGCTGGGCTATCGGCCTTCTGGTCTTCGTTCTTGCACCGCTAAATTTGCTGGTGCGGAAGAAGCCTGAAGATGTCGGTTTGCGACCTGATGGTGCATCGGCGGCGGCGACCGCGGTCGGGAAACAAAATTCCTCAAACATCGTCGATCCCGCTTGGGCGGCCACAGAGTGGACATTGGCACGTGCGTCGCACACGGCGCGCTTCTGGTGGATCGTGACGGGTTATTTCTGCGCCCTCGTCGCCTGGTACGCTGTTCAGGTGCACCAGACGAAGTACCTGACGGAGATTGGTTTCGGGCCGGTCGTCGCAGCTTGGGCGCTCGGTGCCGTGAGCGTCATTGGTATACCGGGCCAGATCATGCTTGGTGGCCTGTCGGATCGTATTGGGCGGGAGTGGATCTGGACGGCAGGATGCGCTGGCTTCGCCGTTTGCTACATCGCCTTGATCGCCATGGAGCATGCGCCATCGAACGCGCTCCTCTACACGATGGTATTCGCGCAAGGTTTCTTCGGATATGCGCTGACCTCCGTGATGGGGCCGATCGTAGCCGAGATATTCGAGGGGGCGCATTTCGGCTCGATCTTTGGCACGATAACGGTAGCGCTGATTGGCGGCGGCGCGGCTGGACCCTGGTTCGCCGGCATCATCCATGACGCTACGGGCAGCTACCGGCTCGCCTTCGTCCTGATCATCGGGTGCTGCGCGTTTTCTGCAATCGCTATCTGGGGCGCCGCTCCGCACAAAGTCCGTGTCGTCGCCGGCCAACTCCCGAGAACATAAGGCTTACTGACCGTTTGCGTTCGAGCTGCTGTTTCCTAGTCTAGCCCGGTAAAAGAAAACCGCTCCTGTTTGACCCACCGTGTCCACGATCAGCGCGCGATCTAGAAAGAGATTTCTTACTTCGCAGCATGGATATCGCCAAGCGAAGTACACCCCTCTAACACCGACCAGAACGCCTCGATGCGACGGGCCAGTTCGTCAACGGTTTGCGGCAGCGAGACCACACGGTCGATCTGAGGAAAGTAGGTCTTTGTTGCGCTCCGGGTAAGCAAGTGAAGCGCATCAGGCGCATCGCAAGTCTTTGGATCCTTGTCGCCAATCCATGGCCGCTCGCCGGGGCATGCACCAAGACGGCCAGGTTGAAATAGCTCTTCAAGCGATAAGGATGCATCGCAATCGCGGACGACGCGGGTATCGCGCGGATCTGCGCTCGTACCCGCATCTTCCATCCCCATCTGTTCGCGGCAGGGCCCGCCGATTCCGGCTCCGCCTCTATCGCGAAAGTTCTGGTGGACGATGCGACGCCAATCGATGTCCTGAAGGTGGCCGTTCTCGCAGCCGCAGACGAAACGGATCGGTGATGCCTTCCGACGTTTCCCATCATCGCCCATGTGTTCTAGACGCTTCGGGGTCTAGATCTTGGAAGCGGGCGAGCCGGCGCCGGTTCGGCGCATCTCCGGCGTGTAAATCGGCGCGGGGTCTCCTCGTGATCGGCGCCGGGGTCATGGGCGCCTGGTCCATACAAATCAACGACTTGGTGGGGTCATTCCGGAGCCGATGGGGGTCAATTTTCGATCAGCATCCACAGCCGAGTTCTACAAGCTTCTGGCAAAGACCACTCGCAACCGTGTCGTCTCGATGATCGTCGACGCGCTAACCGACATCCTACGGCAATTTGTCAAGACCGGCGCCAGCAGCAAGACTCTCGACGGCCTCATCGAGGCGCGTCGGCGCATTTTGAAGCGCCTGCGCGCTCGCCAACCCGACAAGGCCGCGCAAGAACTGACCAAGCAACTTACAGCGCTGCACTACTTGCTGGTAGCGACAGCCAAAGCGGATCAGCGCTGACCCTTGTCAATCTTGTTCGTTTCCATGAGCCCGCCAAGCGATCGGTCAAATCGTCGGGCCGCGCCTTGAACTTCGGCTATTCGGATTTTCGTGTTGATTCGGGCCGCTTGCCCAGGGCATCGATCAGCATACCGTTAATGCTTCCGTCGATAGAAGAGTACCCTGCCCGCTGGCAGAAGTTGCAGCAGGATGTCGAAGTCGGCGATGTTGGCGGTCAGCACCGTGAAGCCTTGTTTCTGAGCCTGCAGAAATAAGACGCAGTCGTGCAAAGCGCGGAGCTTTCGGTCATTGGCATAGCTTTGCAGACGGCAGAGCATGCCCGAGAGTAGCGCCCCACGTCCCAGCACATCTGCATCAGGGACGAACGTCCGATGCGCAGGCATAGAGAGGACGAGGGTACGGATCACGTCGACCACGGCAGATGAGCGACCATCCTCCGGATCGAGAACGCCGATCGTATGCATCAACTCCTGGATGGCGACGGTGGAATGGTGGGCTTGGCGTGCGGCGATCAATGCCTCGACCAGTTCCGGTGTTCGCCCCTGCATCTGGTCGATATAGACGCAGGTGTCGAGCAATAGTGCCTGGCCTCCGATCCGGTCCTCACTGATGAACGGAAGCTCATCCTCTTTTCGGCGCGCCAACGTCTTTCGTGGATCAAATCGCGCCCATCGCAGAGCGGCGTCAAAATCGAAGCCGGCCACCTCAGAAGCCGAGTTTCAAGTCGGCGCCGACCTTCCCGCGCGCATCTTTGAACGTTTGGGCGAAATTGTCTTGCAGCGCCACATTTGCCAACGCAAAGGCGATCAGATCAGTGTCGGCCTCGATCCCGGTTCGCCTTTTCGCCTCTTCGACGAGGGTTGGACTAACCCGACCGGCAATACGACTGCTTTTCTTCTTGAGAAGTCCGGAACGCTCTGCCGCCTTCATGACAGTTTCGACGCGCCATCGATTTGAAGTGACCTCGACAGCGAGGCGATCACGCGTGACGCTTGTATTTTTCGTCATCCGTTTTACCACACGAGCGGCGTCACCACGCTTCCGGACCTGCCGGCGAGGCGTCTTGTCGACGAGCTTGGGCATGGTACGATCCTGTGTTAAACATTTTCTCCCGTTGTACAACATATCACTTCGAGCCGGACTTTCAAGCCCAAGTGAGCTCCCGGCTAGAGGCGCCATTCAGCGGCACGTTGGGCCTCGGCTCTGGGGAGGACTAATAGTGATCAGATACCATGATCGCCCAACGCGCCGAGGGACAAATCCAACACGAAAATCCGAATAGCCTGAACTTCGAGGAGGCCTTCTTGATCGTTTGGGACGCCTCGCACCGACAGCTGCGTTCGCCGCGCGAGCGCCGGCCCCTTGGGATTGCCGAAGTCGTCCATCACGACAAGTCGCCAGCCGACAGCTGACAGATCACATATTGGTTCATATGTGCTAATTGTCGGTCCAACACAGAATACTCGCTCCCGAGCGCCGGGGGCATGCACGCAAGGCGGAGTGGAACCGTGCCGAAGAAACCAATTGCCAGTCTCAAGGTCAGTCTGAACCGTGAGCCGCACTCGGGTTTGGACACGCCAAAAGCAGCCAATAAGCCGCAATTTTCCCAGGTACGCACTCGTCGGGTTTTTGAGAATATCGGCGAGCAGGTGCGCCGCGAAATGGCTGCTGGAGCCTTGCGTCCGGGGGACAAATTACCGACGGAGCGCGATCTTGCTCTGAAATTCGGCGTAAGTCGAACTGCGGTGTTAATCGGCATGGGGTCCCGACGCCGATCGGCACGCTAAGCTATTGATTTATTTTGCGGTGGAGGGGTCATTCTTGGACGCTTATTCAGAGCTTCACATCGCGAAACACATTCTGCGCGAGTTCGACACCGGTACGCTGGGTTAGTTCCCTGGCCCAGGTCCGGCGCGTCGGCTGCACAAGGAATATCCGCGGGGAGGCTGACGCCGCCTGCGTTGACAAAGCTCCAAGGCGATGATTGTTTACGAGGTAAACGATATCCATCCGCGGCGGAGGCCACATGACGAAGCGCGACGACATTCGGGGATTGCGCGTGGATCAGGTCGGAAGCTTGCTGCGTCCTCAGTCTTTGATCGATGCATTCCTTGCGTTCGGGCGGGGACGCTCGACGCGCGAACAACTCGACGCACAAGTGCACGAGGCAGTTCGTGGAGTCGTGGCGAAGCAGGAGCGGATCGGCTTTCCCATCGTGACCGATGGCGAGTATGCACGCCTCAATTGGCAGGTCAGCTTTGCGGAGGTCGAAGGTTGGGCACTTGACGATGTGTCTTGGAAAGGCTTCCTGGCGAACCCTTTGTTGCGCTTTGAACACGAGCATAGCAACACGCGCGGCGCCGATGCAGTCGAGGTCTTCAAGACCCCGGCGACGGCGCGCTTGCGGCTGAAGAGCAACTTCCCTCTGCAGGAATACCGGCACCTCGCTGCCGTGGCCAAAGCGCCGGGTAAGGCGATGATTATGGGGCCGGACCGGGTTTCGCAAATGTGCGACATTGCGGCGTCCACACCCCACTATGCCGACATGAATGCTTTCCTTGGTGACGTTGTTCGCATCCAAAGTGATATGGTTGGCGGGCTGATCGACGCGGGCTGTCCGTACGTTCAGCTCGATGAGCCGAGCTACACCGGGTACGTCGACAAGGCGACGCTCGAACGGATCAAGGCGCGCGGCGAGGATCCGCTGGCCAATCTTCGCCGCGCGATTAAAGCCTCGAACGGTGTCATCGCGGCTCATCAAGGAAAGGCCGTGTTCGGCATTCACATCTGCCGAGGAAACCGTGCCAGCATGTGGCATCGCGAAGGCACCTATGACGGTATCGCGGAAGAATTGTTCTCGTCCCTCCGCTTCGACCGCCTGCTGCTCGAATACGATACCGAGCGTGCCGGCGGCTTTGAGCCGCTGCGCTTCGTGCCGAAGGGGCCGATCGTCGTCCTTGGGCTCGTGACGACCAAAACCGGCACTGTCGAAACGGTCGACATGCTCTTGAAACGCATTGAAGACGCGACGCGCTACATCGACATCGGCCAGCTTGCCATCAGTCCCCAGTGCGGCTTCGCTTCCGGACTTGGCGGCAACGATCTGAGCGAAGAGCAGCAGTGGCGAAAACTTGAGGTTGTTCTGGAAACGGCTCGTCGCGCATGGGGCTGATTTAAGGGTTCAAAGCAGCGGCGAGAACTGCAATAAGCTCAAACTGTCCACCTGGGAGGAGATACGCCGTGACACATCGCAGTTCCGGGCGCCTGACGCGCCGTGCAATTCTGAAAGGTTCGGCAGCCGCAGGGGCCTTGCTCGCCGCCCCCGCAATCGTGCGGGCGCAGGCCAAGTCGCTCAAGGTCGGCCTGTTGCTGCCGAAGTCCGGATACCTGGCGGCCCCCGGCCAGAGCTGCCATCGCGGCGCGATGGTGGCCCCCAAGGTGCTGGCTGATTTCGGCATGCAGATCGAATTGATCGACATCGACACCGAGTCGAATGTCGACGTCGCGCGGACGCAGGCGGAGCGCGTCATCGACAGCGGCGCGCACTGCATCGTCGGGCCGTTCGACTCCGGTGCCGCATTGTCGATCGCGCAGGTCTGCGAACAGCGCAAGGTGCCGTTCGTAATCAACGTCGCGGCGGCGCCGCAGATCACCGAGCAAGGCTACCAGTATCTGGTGCGCAATTTTCCGACCGGCGGGCAATTGGTTGGAAACGGGTTGGGGCTCATCAAGTCCTTGCTGACGGTGACAGGCAGTGCACCGAAGACGGCCGTCTTCCTGCATGCCAACGATACGTTCGGCGCTGCACAGCGCGCCGCCATGGACGCTCTCTTCCCGAAGGCGGATCTTCCGTTCAGTCTTCTGGAGTCGATCGCCTACGATCCGAAAGCACAGGATTTGTCGGTCGAGGTGACGAAAGTCCGCGCGCTCAATCCAGATCTTCTGCTGGTCGTGACCAGGGCGGCGGATGCAATCAAGCTCGTGCGCGATATGGTGCGGCAGCGGTTCGAGCCGAAGGGCATCATCTCGCCGGGGTCGCCAGGGTTGTACGATGAGGAGTTCTATCAGGCGCTCGGCCCACTGGCGGATTTCGCTATCTACAACTTGCCGTGGGCCAACCCGAATGCCAACATGACGAAGGCCCTTGCGGCCGCCTACACGCCCGCCAATCCGAAGTACCGGTTCGCCGTCGAGTGTTTCAATGCCGGTTTCACATTCGAAGGCCTGCTGATCGCCGCCGACGGTTTCAAGCGTGCAGGGACAACGGACGGCGAACAGCTCATGAAGGCTATTCGCGCCACCAACATCGCAGACCACGTGATGATTGGCGGCCCGATCAAATTCAACGAGAAGGGGCAGAACACAGGCATCGTGTCGGCCTGTGTTCAGAACCAGGACCGTACGCCGACAGTCGTTCTGCCCGAAGAAGCGGCGACGGCGAAGCCCGTGTTCCCGATGCCGCCGTGGCAGGGCCGGAAGTGACGGCAACGCCGAGCGATCGACAGAAACCGTGAGCATTAGGAACGGGTGCGGCACAGGCGGTGCCCACTCCAGGCCAAATCGACCCGGCAACCAAGCATCATGAGTGTTGGTCTTATTCTCAACGTTGCCGTGCAGGGGCTGACAACCGGGCTCGTATATGGACTGATGGCGCTTGGGTTGTCGGTCATCTTCGGCGTTGTCCGGGTCGTGAATTTCGCCCACGGCGAGTTTGCGGTGGTCGGGATGTATGCAGCTTTCCTGCTCTTCCAGGCATTTGGACTGGATCCGATCTACGCTGCCGTTCCCATCGCGGCGATGTTCTTCTTTCTCGGCTACGCTCTGCAGAGAGTGGTGATCAATCCTTTCGTCGGCCGGCCCGAGCACGAGCAGTTCATTCTCCTGATTTCGGTCGCCATGATCGTCCTCAACCTGCTGCTGATGGCGTTCGGTCCCGACGGGCGGCCGATCAATCTGTCATACGCGCTCGACAGCTATCTGGTCGGTCCGCTGATCATCGATAAGGTGCGCCTGATGATTTCGGCGGCGGCGCTCGCCATGGCGCTCGCGCTTTTCGCCTTCTTCCGCTTCACCGCCACCGGGACCGCGATCCGGGCATGTGCAGACAACCTCACCGGCGCCGCGGTGGTCGGCCTCGATGTCAAGACGCTCTATGCCTATACCTGCGGGATCGGTCTGGCCTGCGTGGGCGCAGCGGGGGCAATGATGATCACGATCGTGGACGTAGCCCCCACGCTGGCGCCTGGTTATACGCTGCTGGCATTCATTATCGTGATCATCGGCGGTCTGGGTTCGCTGTCCGGCGCCCTGGTCGGCGGCGTGCTGATCGGCGTCTGCGAGGCGTTGACGGGTTATCTTTTCCAGCCGTCGATGAAGAGCATGTTCTCGTTTCTGCTGCTCATTCTCGTGCTGGCATTTCGGCCGCAGGGCCTGATGGGCGCACGCCGATGATCGTGAAACTCCCGCGGTCGGGCGATGCCGCAAGACTTACCAGAGCGGTCTGGTTTGCGCTGCTCGCGATCGGGTTGCTGGCCATCGTGCCGCTGTTTGGCGATCGCTATGTGCTTTCCGTTCTGATCCTGGTCTTCTACTTCGCGTATGTCGGACAGGCGTGGAACATCATGATGGGCTTCGCCGGGCAGCTTTCGCTTGGGCATGCTCTCTATATCGGTCTAGGCGCGTATGTCCCCGCATTGCTTTGGCTGCATCTGGGAGTGTCGCCGCTCATCGGCGTGTTTGCCGGGATGGGCGCCGCCATGCTTGTCGCCGCCACTATCGGCTGGCTTGGATTTCGCTTTGGCATCGAGGGCGTCTATTTCGCGCTCCTCACCATCGCATTCTCCGAGGTTGCGCGCGTAGCCGCGGATCATATCCCGTTTGCGGGCGGCGCGGGCGGCCTGTTCCTGCCGGTGCCGGCGGCCAGAAAGGCGTCAGTACTGAATCTCGATGGCGGTCCCGTCCTGTTCTACTACGTCACGCTGACGCTGGCTGCCGCGGCGACCGGACTAGTGGCGTGGCTGACACGAAGCCGGCTCGGCTATATCTGGCGCGCGATCCGGGAAGACCCGCAGGCAGCGGAGGCCCTGGGCATCAATCTGTTTGCCGCGAAGATGAAGGTCATCCTGCTGTCGGGTGCGATGACGTCGATCGCGGGACTGCTCAACGCGTTCTACTATCGCAATCTGTTTCCAGCGCAGACCTTCGATATGGGGCGTTCGCTGGAGCTGATCCTCGCCCCGATCATCGGTGGGCTCGGCACCGTCCTTGGGCCCGTGGTCGGCGCGCTGATTCTCACGCCAGTCGGAGAGGCCCTGATTGCAATAACCCACCGTTTGGGGCTGAACGCGCCGGGGACCAAGGGTATCGCCTACGGGCTTATCCTGATGGCAATGATCTTCCTGAAGCCCGATGGCATCTGGCCCTGGCTCGCGCGCAGGTTCCGTATCGGGGACAGGGCATGACGCTACTCGTCGTAGAGACGGTAACGAAGCGTTTTCGCGGATTGACCGCCGTCGACGCGGTGAGTTTTTCGGTTCAAGCGGGCGAGATCTTTGCGGTCATCGGACCGAACGGCGCAGGCAAGACGACGCTCTTCAGCCTGATCGCTGGCGCGCTGGCGCCGGATTCCGGGACGATCGCGCTTGCCGGTGAACGTATCGATGGCCTCCGGCCGGACCAGATCGCGCGGCGCGGGATTGGCCGCACGTTCCAGATTGTTCGGCCGTTCCCGGCGATGACAGTGTTCGACAACCTCATGGTCGGCAGCCTCCTGCGTCATACCGACACGTCGGTGGCGCGGGATCGGGCGGATGCGATCCTGGAGCGGCTCGATCTCGCCGCACTGCGTTCGAAACTCGCCAGCGAGCTGACCCTGCCGGACCGGAAGCGGCTGGAAGTGGCGCGTGCGTTGGCCACCGAACCCAAAGTGCTGCTGCTGGACGAGGTGATGGCCGGCCTCAGGCCGACCGAGATCAATCACATCGTCGCGATCTTGCGGGCAATTAACGCGGAGAGCGGCATGACGATCATCCTGATCGAACATGTGATGCGGGCGGTGATGGCTCTCGCCGGCCGCGTGCTCGTCCTCCATCATGGCGCGCGGATCGCCGAAGGGCGGCCGGATGAGATTGTGAGAGACCCGGAAGTGATCCGGTCGTATCTCGGCACGGAGGTGCTGGGCTGATGATCGAAGTCGAGGGGATTGACGTCTTCTACGGTGACGCCCAAGCGCTGGATGGCGTTTCCATCTCCGTGCCCGAGCGTCAGATTGTGGCCATTGTTGGCGCCAATGGCGCGGGCAAGACAACGCTGATCCGGGCGATCGCCGGCATGCTGAGCCCGAAGCACGGCAAGATCATTTACCAGGGCAAGAATATTGCCGGATTACCATCGCATAAAGTTTGCAATCTCGGCATCGGGCACGTCGCCGAAGGGCGGCAGATTTTTCCGTCGCTGTCGGTTTCGGAGAATTTGGAGATGGGCGCCATGCTGCCACGCGCCCGATCCAGTCGCGCCTCGACTCGAGCACGGGTGTTGGAAATGTTCCCACGGCTTGCGGAACGCATCAATCAATCGGCAGGAACGCTGTCGGGGGGAGAGCAGCAAATGCTTGCCATCGGCCGCTGTCTGATGGGGCGGCCGGACGTCATCTTGTTCGATGAACCTTCCCTCGGCTTGGCGCCGACGCTGGTTCAGCAAGTCATCGAGACAGTGCGCACCTTGAGCGAGCAAGGATTGACCTGTGTGCTGGTCGAGCAAAACGTTACCGTGTCTCTGAAAATGAGTTCCACGGGTTATGTTCTCGAGAACGGTCGCATCACTCTTGCGGGCCGCGGCAGTGAGTTGCTGACGGATGATCGCGTCAGAAAAGCATACCTTGGACTCTAGCCTCTCCCATCAGTCACCGCTGGGAACCCGATGACCACCACAACGTCCACTCCAATCCGGTCAGACCTGACCGACTTGATTGGCCACCTTCTGCGCAAGTGCCATCTGGTCGCGCAAAGATCCTTTACCGAAGCTTTCGACGGCACAGATATATCGCCGGTGCAGTATGCCCTGCTCAGCATCATCGGCAGCAATCCGGACGTCAGCCACAAGGATTTGGCGAAGGCGGTCGCAACAGCGCCTTCGGTGGTCACAACGGCCCTCAAGCCACTTCTTGGGGAAGATCTTGTTCAGCAGCGCCGCGATCCTGGGGATGCGAGATCGAGTACATATCGCCTGTCCTCCAAGGGTGTATCCTTCTTCAACCGAATGTGCGAACGGATTGCGCTCGCGTCACAGCGCCTGGAAGCGCCACTCACAAAAGCGGAAGCCGATACCTTGCGGAAGCTTCTTGCGAAACTCGTCGCCGCATCGCCCCCTTGAAATGACGCTGTCCACTCGGAGTCATGTTACAAAGTTTGTTCGGGTCAACTGTGTCGCGCTGCTGCGGCTGCTAATGGTCATTACGTGACGGCACTCACGGCGCCGCACCCCAATGATCCTGACGAACCCATATGGCCGCCCTGGACTTTCGGACGTCGTGGTCAAAGGCCTGCGCTCGTACTGGCGTCAGCGGTCTTGCGTTCATGACCTGAGAGGGTCGGCCGCGGTTCGTCTGGCGCTTGCCGAGGCGACGATGCCGCAGTTTCGCGACCTTCACCGGGCACAGCCTCAGGGAGGTCGAGGCGATCCTTGATGCCCACTACCTTGGCCGCGACATTCGACTCGCTGAAGCAGCGGTGCTGAAGTTTCGAAAAGAGAACAAAACTGTAAAATGCACTGTAACCACAGCGGACGTGAGACGCGGCCCGCCTGTGCATTCGTTTGGCTAGGGAGTCACATCGGTAGGGGCTCTACCAGCAAGCCGCAATGTGGCGGATGGGCGGTTGTCAGCAGCAGTTAAATATTTCGCTAGTCACCAAGCCATCGAACGAGCGCGGCAGCCGCCCAGCCTATCCCCATCAGCAATCCGATGGCGGCGACGCTGGCCAGAGCAAGCCATGGCCATAGCCGCAGGCCGGTTGCTCGGTACGCATCCGATTTCCGTTCGGCGTCCACTGAACCCAAAATATCGTTGGGCATGGCTTTATTTCGTGCCGGTTCCTCTCCCCGTAACGATAGCGATTGATCGTTGGTTGCCTGCGGATCGGGCAATTCAAAGTGACCTTTGATTGAGTAACAACGCCGTGGGCGGATCGCTCGCGTCCATTGCCTTGGTATGGATTTTCGCGGTGGCTGAACCCGCTTGTGTCGGAACAAATGGCTAGGCCGAAGCCCAGCGCCAAGGTCGGAGTTCCTACACCGAGGGATACAAGTCCAAGTTACCTACGCGTGAATTGTTCCGTCTTTTTGTGCATACCGCCCACCGTCACGATGGGCGACCAACTGCCCAGCTAGTCTATGCGAACCACAGCGGACATGCGCTAAATGCGCGGCTGACCAGCGGCTAAGGCGTTTCGCGCTTTGGTGCGGAGGCTTCGCCCTTATAGATGGCCGCCGCTCCCGCCGAGCTACGCGGCAATGAACGCGGCTGGATACCGTTGAAGCCAGTACGGTACGTTAGCAACGCCGGTATCGCCCCAACAACAACTCGGTCTGGGTTTTAGTCTCTTCCCATTTTGCGTCCTCAAATTAAGGATCTCCAACGCAGGGCTTGTTGCACTTGCTTAACGCGGCGGCATATATGTCCGCTGACGCGCGTAGGCGTAACTCGGATTAATGCCGCAAGCCGAACTCGGTACCTGACGCAGTCGCCATGCACTGTCGATAGGTCGAGAACTGACAATTACCCGGATAGCCCCATTGCCTTCCTTGGAGACAGTATCTTCCCGCCGCAACCGAAGGCTGGACGGTTGATACCAGAGCAATAACGGGAACGAGAAGTAAGAGACTTTGAGTAAAACGGCGCATTCGTTGTCCTCCCTTGTTTAGACAATAGCAAACTCCGTCAGGGGAAATGCAGTTCCTCCCGCATGCAGAATTATCAGGTGTTCTATCCGGCCCATTGATGCAGTCGTCCGCCAATAAGCGGAACGAAGGTTCCACGCCTGAAACGATCGGAAGCTGTATTTTAAGCCGAATTGCGGTCAAGCATTGATGGCAGCGGAGGTCGCCGGAACAAACGAACCGGTTTGGCATTCTCTCACTATCTTCAAATCTGGAGGAAAACATGAGGAAGTCAATATTCGCCGCGGCCATGATTGGCGTCATAGCGACACCTGTTCTTGCCGATGATGTTGGTGTTCGCGTGGGTCCGGTAGGAGCCGGCGTAACGGTCGGCGAGTTTCACGAGTACCGGGACCGAGACCGAGATCGTACCACTGTCATCAAGGAGCGAGAGCCGAGTGATAGAAAGACCGTGATCAAGAAGGAAGATGCGGACGGTAATCGCAGCAAGACCGTGATCCGTCACGATAACGACTAACCAAAAGGGCTCCGACCATGTTGGAGCCCTTTTTCCAATCGGTTTATTGCCTACACTTGGCATCGTTTCAAATTGGCTGCCCGATCTTTGGAAGGGTGGTTCCCACACTTGCGCGCACAGGTTGCTCGCGGCATGGTCTGTTCCGGTTTCCTGAGCCGATAATTGATCGGATAGGCTAGGCTCGGGCAGGCACAGATGAAAAGACGCACCGCTCTTCGGTCATTTCGTCGGCGCGGCTGGAGCCTTGCGACGCCGAAGGAAGCGGCTGAGAAGCCGGCGCTTGCCCTTGCGCGAAATAAGATCGACGTCGCTGACGAGTTTTGCACCACCCTTGCGCCGTTCCAGCACGATTTTGCGGCTGTGGAAAGCTTCGAGCTCCGCTCGATGTGCCACGCTGACAATGGTTGCCTTTGGCAATTCCTTCATGACCCTTTCCATCATCTTGCCCTGACTTCTCTCGTCAAGCGCGGAGGTCGCCTCGTCCAGCACGACGATGTCGGGGTTGTGCAGCAGCAATCGGGCAAATGCCAGACGCTGCTTTTCGCCACCCGATAGCGTCTGATCCCAAGGTGCATCTTCGTCAATTCTCTTCTCCAAATGATCAAGGCCGCCTTGTGAAGCGCATCCCCGACCTGCTCCACGGTCCAGTCGTCGGCTGCACCGGGGTAGGCAACCGCGCGGCGAAGCGTGCCCGAGGGCACGTAGGGCCGTTGTGGCAGCATGAACAGGCGGCGGTCGGGATGGAAGTTGACGCTGCCGCCGCCCCACGGCCAAAGTCCCGCGAGCGCACGTACCAGCGTGCTCTTGCCGGTGCCGGATTCACCGGCGACCAACAGCCGTTCGCCCGGCTCGATCACGACCTTGGTTTCACCGACAACGGCAGTGCCGTCGTCTAACCTCACCGAGAGATCGTTTAGGCTCAGCATGGCCTCCCCTTCTGTCTCGCCGCGTTTGATGCGACCGATGCCGTCGCCTAGCTCGGCGCGTTCAAGCCCGTCAAGCGACATCATTAGTGAGGCGATGCGTCGCGCACAGGCGTTCCAGTCCGCGAGCCGGGGATAGTTGTCGACCAACCAGCCGAATGCAGTTTGAACGATCGTAAAGGCGGAAGCCGCCTGCATCACCTGTCCAAGTGTCATGCTGCCTTCGAGAAATTTCGGCGCACACAACAGCAACGGCACCACCGGCGCGATCAAGCTCGAACCTTGCGATACAAGCGTGGCGCGCATGTGCTGTCCGGCAAGCCGCGCCCACTGCCGAAGCACGTTACTGAAGGTTTTGTCGATGCCGTTGCGCTCCTCCTCCTCGCCGCCGAGAAGCGCGATGCTTTCGCCGTTCTCGCGTACGCGAAGTCAGCGTGTAGCGGTACTCGGCTTCCGCCTGATTTTTGTCCTCGGAAATCTGTACGAAACGACGTCCGATCATCATGATCGAGCCGGATGCGATCGCTGCGTAAAGCACGGCCGCGATAACAAGAAAGCCGGGGATCGTGACGCTTGATCCCGCTATCTTTAGTGTCAACGCGCCGCCGATGGTCCAGAGGACGACGATGAAGGTCGAGGCTGACAGGAACGCCGAGGTCACACCGGCCATGAAATCCACCGGCGAATCCGTTGCGATCCGGAGGCCTTCGGATATGCGATATTCGGGGTTTTTATGATCGCCACTGACCAGATTGAGTTGATAGTAGCGGCCGTTCGTCAGCCAACGGGACACCACTGAATTAGTTTGCCAGGCGCGCCAGCGACGTTGGATCGCCATGCGCGCGCAGACCTGCGCCACGCCCAGCGCCACGCTGCCGATGGCGAGCGGGAAGAATACGGCCGTGAGGTAATACACCGTCGCCAATCGCGCTTTTCAATGGCATCGAAAATTGCGCGATTCCAGACATTGATGCCGTATTGGAAGCCGACATTGGCGACGATCAAGATCAGAAGGCCCGTCGACAGCAGCCACGCCAGACGGTCGCCGTTCTTGCCCCAATATCCCCGCGAGCTGATCCAGAATCGCGTCACCAAATAGTCTTTGCGCGCCTGCTCAGCATCTTCTGGCGATAGGTTCAGATCAGGTTCGACGACTTCGGGCGGTGGCGATTCGACAGCCTGGTCGCCGTCTTCGGGCGCTACCTCGACGATGGGTGGCTTTTTCGCGGGCGGCGTTGCTGCTGCGTTGTGCATGCTAGATAATGCACCGATATTTCAGTAGGTTCCATCGGGTTCACAGCGGCGACCTGCGATTTTCGGAATCGCTATTGCTCCAAGCAAAGCAAGCGGGTTGAGAACCGCGAATGTCTCATGCGCCATCAGACAATCCAACGTCTCCTCGAAGGTCTGTGCATCCTCGATCTTCCCGCGCGCTATCACCAGGCGGGTCGATCTAGCCGCGGTTGCACCGCTTTGAAAAAAATTCCATCAATTGGCAGTCATTTTCGAACAGCGGATACACAGCAGCTTCACGAAGCAAATGTGAAGGTTGCGAAGAGGCCGATCTTTCGACGCGGTTCCAACTCGAGGGACTTAACCCAACTTGCGCAGTTGGAGACCGGATTTAGCTATTTTCCGGGATTTTGCGTCGAGTGACCTGAATCGGATCAAATGGTTAGCCGGTGCGAAGCGGGGATTTCGGCGTGTAGTGCCAACCTAGGGTATTTTCTGGAAGCGACGAGTTCGATTGATTTGGGCGCATGTATCTGCGCCACACCACGATACGCAAAGATGGGAAGGTTCATCGCTATTGGCGCCTTGTGCGCAGCGTGCGTGTTGGTCGTCGGGTCATTCAGCAAACGGTGGCGCAGCTCGGCGAACTCGATGAGCACGGTCGCGTTCAGGCACGGGCGCTGGCTCACCGGCTGATTGGCAGTCCCGAGCGCGCGCAGCTGTTCGACGATGGTAGCGAGCAATTGACGTTGCCGGTGCGGCTGAGGGGCATTCGCCTCGAACGCCCGCGTCAATTCGGCGATGTGTATCTTGCTCTCGCGCTGTGGCGCGGCACCGGACTTGAGGCTCTGTGCGAGCGGCTGCTTCCGATCGGCAAGGAGCGCATCGCGTGGTCGAAGATGGCGGCCGTGCTGGTCGCCGCGCGGTTTTGCGAGCCGTCGAGCGAGTTACACATTGCGGAGGACTGGTATCGACGCACGGCGCTTTCAGATCTGCTGCAGCTTGGTGACGAGGAGGTCAGCAAGGATCGGGCTCTATCGCGGGCTCGACCATCTGCTCGCCTACAAGACCGCGCTCGAAGCGCATCTGTCGCAGCGTTGCGGCGAGCTGTTTGCGATCCAGAACGAGGTGCTGCTCTACGATGTGACCAGCACGTATTTTGAGGGCCAGGCCGCGGCCAATCCGCAGGCGCAACGCGGTTATTCCCGCGATCATCGCCCCGACTGCAAGCAGGTGTGCATCGCGCTGGTGGTGACCTTCGACGGCTTTCCCTTGGGCTACGAGGTTTTCGCCGGCAACACCCACGACTCGCGAACCTTGCAGACGATCGTAGCCACCATGGAGGCCCGGCATGGCATGCTGGGAAGGGTCTGGATCACCGATCGCGGCATGGCAAGCGCCGACAATCTGGCATGGCTACGCCAGACCGGCCGGCGCTACATCATCGGCGCACCGAAGTCGGAGCTGAAGAAGTTCGCGCTCGAACTCACTCGCCCGGATGGCTGGCGTATGGTCCATGAAGGCGTCGAGGTCAAGCTGACGCGCCACCCCGAGACCGGCGAGACGGTGATCCTGTGCCGTTCCGCCGACCGGCGCAACAAAGAACGCGCCATGCACGACAAGTTCAGCCGGCGGATCGAAGAAGCGCTCGGGCGCTTGGCTGCGCGGCTGGCTCGATCAAAGAAGCGCGTCGATCCGGCGACGGTGAACCGGCAGATCGGCCGCATCCTGCAGCAAAACCAGCGATCCGCCGCCCGCTTCGCAATCACGTTGGAGCCGGATGGCTGCCCTGCGGGTTTCCGCCTTGATGTCGTTTACAACGACGCCTTCGACGACTGGGCCGCGCTCTCGGAGGGCGCCTATCTGTTGCGTTCGAACATCGATGATTGGAGCGATCAACAGCTTTGGAAGGCCTATATCCAGCTGACGCAGGCCGAAGCTGCTTTCCGCATCCACAAGGACCAACTCAACCTCCGTCCGATCTGGCACCAGCGCGAGGACCGCGTGCAGGCTCATATCCTCGTCTGCTTTCTTGCCTTCGTACTGTGGAAGAGCCTCGAGATGTGGCAGAGCTGCGCCGGTCTCGGCAATTCGCCGCGCACCATCCTGGAAGAACTCAAGCGCATTCAGTCCCACGATGTCGTCCTGCCGACCGCAGAGCGCGGCCAGATTTGCCTGCGCTGCGTGACCCAGCCAGACCCGGCACAGGCCGCTCTCCTCAATCGTCTCGGCATCGTCCTGCCAAAGCGCATGCGCCTCGCCGAGCAACACTTGCCAGTTCTCGAACAAACCGCCTGATCCCAATCCGCAAAAAACTGTAGTGCCAACTTTTTGGCTAAGGCTTTGATTTGCCTATGGTCAGGGTGCGATTCTGCGCAAGTTGGGTTAATTCTGGCAGCCGCAGCCTACCCTTTGGCCAGCGGAACTGCGACGAACCGCGTCGTGTCCGCGGTCTTCACGTCCATTAGAAAGTAGCGAGAGCCGAGTGATAGAAGGACCCGGTGAAGTCGCAGTGGCTGCCCCCTTGCCACTCAGCGCGAGGCGATGAGCGTTTATAGCCAGCGGTGACTATTTGGGCGCGAAGAATCCGGTCCCGGTGTTCAAGGCTACCCCTTCCGGAAGACCTGCGCGATCAGCTACAATGCTTTTCAGTAGCTCCAGACTGGGAAAAGAGATGGCAGAGAAAATCCTGATGAGGCAGCGCGATTTCATGGTCGGCGCGGTCGCGCGATGGTTGCGTCGCGGGGGACGCGCAGCAGGCCCGCCGCCTTTCACTGGGGCCACAAGGGTCGTGAAGCGCATCGCTGGCTTAATGGTCTTTTTGGCGATTTTGACTGGCTGCGCCGAGGCGCGCGACATGGTTCGCGAAGTGGCTGGCATAGAACACGCGCCTGTAGGAAAACCCTACGACTACAACGTCCACGTCCGAAACATCCCTGCCATCGGTTACAATCCTCTAGTAAGAGAGGACCGTGATCGTATGGCGCTGCAAACCTTGAGGACCCGGTGCCAGGCGGGACGTATCGTTGGAGATGACAAGGTCATAACCGAAATTTGGGGGATAACGAGTAGTTATCCGGACTATGCTGTGCTGGTAAAAGTGCCGCAATTTTGGCGGGACCCAGGAAAACAATGGAATGGCTGACGTGTTGTGGTCCCAATACGCACTTCACCAGGAAGGACGCAACGACCCTTTTCTTAAAGCAGCGACCATCCGGCCGGATGGGAGCCTGCATAATCGCGAAAAGCCCGCCAGGAAGATCGCTGCCCTGCACGTTGCAACCTGTCGGCTTTGATAGCGACCAGACGTTGTATTGAAAAGGGCGAACGGCTAACTGAGTCCTGAAAGGGGCCAGTGGAGAGAGTAGAAGCGGATCGGCCCGCCTAGAGCAGATGGTCTATTCGCAGATCCCAACTGACCGTTATGCTTCAGTGACTTTGCGATGCGGCGCCTGGGTTGATCGGTTTCACGATCAATGCAAGCAGTACCGATAATAGCGAGACACCAAAAAACGTCGATGTGGGAGAGCAGATCAATTTCCGATTGCAGTGTTTTTTCCGATAGGGGCAATCGCCTGCGATGCCGCGGGGTGAGTAAGGTCGTCACTGTATCCAAGCTCTTTGATCGCCAGAAGCGAAATCTGCGCGGGATCGCGAACGCCGGTTTGCCCGATCTCGATGATCTTCTTTGCGATAACTTCCGTGAGTGGAGCGCCCCGATCTCTTAGGGACAGCTCGCGCAGGGTATGTTCGTAAGCCGCGACAAGACGCGCGATGTCCTCCGGCTCAAGCGGGATATTCTGGAGCATCCTGTGGATGGTCATGGACCTGGCCCCCTTGGCCACCGGACCCAAAATTATTTCAGACGTTCTGCGGTGGCGTGGATTGCGTAAAGCGGATTTGAAAATTGGTCCGTCACTTCTAGCCGCCGCTCCCTTCGGGCGAAAGTTCACTGTCGAGATTACGGACGAGTTCACCAGTGCGACGGACACCGCAAAATGCCGAACTGAATCTCCATCTTGTGCAAGCTCAGCAGCGATTTGGCTCCCTGGGCGACTGCATCTTTCATCGAGTTCGAAGCGTTGGCCGTCGTCATCCCGGAACTCAGTATCGCCTGCCACGATGGAAAAATAAGGGCTCATCTTCTGACTTGCATGTTGGCCGGGTTATTCGGGTGGTCGCAAATTATCCAGCAATTTGCCGATGCCGCGCGAGCGCAAGGGATCCTCGCCTTCGCAATCGATGCACCGATATTTGCGGCCCCGCACGCCCTTTATGATCGCAAGTCTCATGGGCTTGTGACATTTGGGGCAGATCGGGGTCGCCGAGGCATTCATGGCACCGAGACTCCGGACATTGTTCGGCAGCAATATTCGTTAGCGTATTCTCCAAAACTCAAATTGTAAACTGCTAATATATTGATATAATTAGCCTTTTTACTACTTTTGGGATTTTTTGGTACTCGACGGAACTTGGATTGACTGCGTGAATTGAGGAATTAGCTAATTTGATGTAAAAGACTAAAATTGCTTCTTAGGAGAAGGCGATGAACGATCTTCGTGGTCAGCGATTGCAGATCATGCTTTCGCCGGACGAACTTTTAGTGATTGACAATTTCAGATTTCAGCATCGGATGCCAACCCGAGCCGCCGCTATTCGCGAGTTATTAAAGTTCGGACTCGCGGCGACTGGGACCGCCGTTGGTAACGGCATGAAATCAAGTAACTATGGAGTATTTGGTCGAGGACCTACGGGTCATCGGGACGATAAGACTAACGACGAATAGCCATCTCGACGATCCCCGCATGGCTCCGAGTCTTGGTTCGCGGCTTGGCCGACTCCATAGTCACCGGCTCCGGCGACGCACCGGTACCGCATGACCTGCCCTTTATCTCACACTCCGGCTCCAAAGCCCGATCTGCTCACGATTTGAAAGTGCGCAGGCAACAGCTTGCGATTCCGCCTTCCGCTCTGAGAGCCATGGTCGGCTTACGTTCGATTTCGGGGCTATGTTCCCGTTCGGCCCACAATTTCGCTATGCGCTTCGCAAGAGCCGTAACTGGACACCACGCAAGATTTGGCTAGCGGCTGCTCGCTAGGTTTTGCCGCGGCGCAACTCCCACACCCACCCGCATGCGGACCCGCACCGGGCGGTTCAAGAAGTTGAGGTGTCACAATGACCGACCCTGTGCTCCCGGTTCTATGCTGCGGGCGACGAGCTTCGTCGCCGCCCGGCTGGCCGCCGCTCTGGCTCTGACCGCAGATGGCGAAACGGGTAAATGCTTTGCCCACTTTTAAATTGAAGCCAACTCAACCGCACAAAGTGTGCGGCATGAGCCACCAATCTCCGTGATTCCCTCCAAACTTGCACCGCTTCCATGAGGTCCATCATGTGACGCCACCAATGTTGATAACCCCACGCGAATGCCGAAATGGACAGGAGCTTTTCTCGATTAAGTAGAAACAGTCGCTCAACGAGCGTAAGCTTCAAAACCTCCGCCGCGATAAAAGTGATGGCGCCGGCGAAAAAATGACCAGTCCCAATGAAATACCCGGCTAGGGGCTTTACCGGCTCTAAGATGATTACTGGCACCGCAAAAAGCGCGAGGGAAGGATAAGGTCGCAACGAAACGATCCAGAGTCGCGCTCGCGCAAAAAGATTCTTTTGGGCAATCCACGCCGCTATCGGCTGCGTGATGCGCGAAAACACGCCGTCCACAATGAAATACACCGTGGCCAGAATGAAAACAGGCGTACTCCAAACGCGGGTCATGAAACCTCCGCGTTACCAAAGCGAAGGGGATCAATGTGTTCCAGGTTCCCGCAGGCAGTTTTGCTTGATCAGCATTTATTGCGACGACGCCGGGGCCTGTCATGCCGAGCGCACGCGCGGCAATGATCCGAATCCGACACATCAATGATTTTTCCCGAACGAACGGTCCGCCGATCATACGGCGAACGCGGTGATCGCGGTGAGATGACCTGCGCTCATCGCACCCCGCCTCTCGGGAACGTCCTGACGGCTTCGCATGCGGGACGCTCGTTAGATTGCCGTATCATGAGGCAAGGCCGCGCTCAGCTTCGCATCTGGAAGCTGCCGAAATACGCTTCCAAGCAAACGCGGATCACCACACACCCGGTCTCGGTACTTGGGGCGCGCCGAGTTGTCGGGCGCGTCCCCCAGCCACCAAGCAGCGCGCGGTCCATTGGTCCCGCACTAATACGCCTGCCTAAGCAGAATACTTAAATTCCGCCATTGATTGCAGACTGTCCTTGGTAACGTTCAACTCGGCGTGATCCGGATACCAAAGATTCGGCTTAGACATCGCCGACGAAGTTGTGGCCGAACCAGTGGTCGTGGTGGATGGAGGCCTCGTGCCCGGCACGGTATTTGGTCCACCGGCAACACCGGTATAGGCAATTGGGTCGTTGACGAACTTCATCTTGTCGAAGGGAACGGCGACCAGGCGCGCTCCGACACCAAGGAAGCCACCGACGCTGATCACGGCCGCCTTGACGCTCCCGCTCTTGTCGATTAGGAGATCGTTGATCGATCCGATGTTTTCATTGTTGTCGTTATGACATTAAGACCGACGACCTTTGACGTTCGCCAGTCGCCCTGCACAGACACGGATGCCATATCGGCGCGGTCGGAAGTCGCCGTCGGACTTTGTGCGAACGCAGCGCCAGCAAGCAGAACGGAACCTATCAAACCGGTCGCAATTGCTCTTGCTAACATGTGATTTTCTCCCTGATCAGAAAATCGGCGACAAGAAAACTCGCAAGGCGATCCGCTGTTCCCTCGGCCGCCTGGCAGAGCGTTCGGAATGCGGGAACCCCATGATCGTTGCCGCGTTGATCGATCATATCTGTCATCGAGTTATTGTATGATTAGGAGCGAATAATGGCGCGGAACTTTAATCCAACGGCGTTCGACAAGCACGCCGATGACCCGAAGACGGCAGCCACAGCTGACAAGAAAGCGCGTCAAGAACTTGATAATGGCCTAAAAGATACGTTTCCGGCCTCCGATCCGGTTAGTGCTGCACAACCCGCGAAATCGAAGCATGACGCAAATCCAGCTGCGCGCCACCGAGGGGGTTGATTTACCTATGGAGTGTTTCTGTTTTCGGCGTGGCCTATGATGCCACGCATAGTTCGGCCGCGGCACTTTGCGTTTGTTCGAAAGATTGCTGTTTTCGGCATTTGTCTGCCCTACTGGCGCGGGAGCGCGAGACCGCGCGCCACTTCGGTCGGATAGACCCCGCGGAGCACTTCCTCGAAGTGTTTCTTGACGGATTCATTGCAAGAACATGCACGTATCCGCAGGCTCTCACGGTTGCGCACCAGGAGTGAGCCGCGCCGAGTTTCCAGAACCCCCTCCGCCTTGAACGTCTGAAGCACCCGGCTAGTGTAGCTGCGGCCGACCCCGAGCAGAGTTGCAAGCTGCTCGTGTGTCATCGGCACCACATCGCCACTATCGGTGCGCTCCATCGCCGAAACGATCCATTTCGCAGTGCGCTGCTCGATCGAATGGATCGCATTGCAGGCGGTCGACTGGAACATCTGGGCTAGCATGCAGTCGGCATAACGAGTGAATACGTTGCGCAGCGTAGCTGACTTTGCCTTCGCGGCATCGAGCTTCCCGACATGCAGGCGCAGGAATGGCCCGCCGCCCTTGACTGTGATGCGGGTATATGCCGGCAGATATCCTTCGCTGACAATGCCCCCGACGGCGCCTTCGCGGCCGACCAGAATAGCCTCAACGTCTCGGCCGTCCTCGTTGGCAACCAGATAAGACGCAAGACTTTGTCCGCAAGGAAAGTGGACGATCTCTACATTGTCGCCTGGATTGTAAAGCAGGTCGTTAGGTCCGGCATCTTTGCGGGAGAGATGTGGGGCGATCAGCGCAAAATCGTCATTGCTGAGCCGCTGCAACAGATTGTTGTAGGGGCGATCCTTGGCGTTAGGGGCGCGGTCGCGCGTAACCATTCAGAAATCCCTTGTTCCGTGACCCACTCATGACAGCCCATACTTGGCAGTTAAGTGCACAAGTGCACAGACAACGGCCTTGCAACGTGATGGTTTCACTATGGGAACCGGCGCCGTCGCTTTTTGGCGGCCGCGGTATACGGTTTTGGTGTGGTTCGGATCTAACTTTGAAACATCTAGTCGACATGCCCGTTTCCAAAGGTCGTATCCCCGAGGACGTTCTGATCGTCGAGGACGACCCAATCATCGCGCTCGACCTCGAGGACGCGATTTTGGGTTTTGGGGTGAAGGCAGTCCGGAGAGCGGGAAGCGTAGCGAAGGCGCTTGAAATGATCGCCGGTCGCGCGCCGGATTTTGCATTGCTTGATGTCGGATTGATCCGGGAAAAGAGTTTTGCCATTGCCGAACGGCTTGATGCGCTGCAAATCCCCTTCATTTTCGTCACGGGTTATGGCGCCGATGCGGGATTTCCCGCAACTTTCGCACACAAGCCAAGGTTGGCGAAACCGTTTTCGCGTGACGCGTTGCTGGTTCTGCTCGAATGCCGAACGGAGGACAGTACCGGTTGCTGACATGTGTTTCGGGACCCAAGCGCCGCTTGTTATCCCGGCCGGCGATTGAACGTTATGACGGGATGTCGGGCTGAACGCAAGCACACGAAAGGGATACGAATGAGAGGCTCGTCCCCGGCCGGCGGTCGGAAAGTTTTTCCTGTCGCCCCGACATGCAGATACTCTAACCACCGCCATAGCCAACTCAAAGAGCGAAACAAGTCGCTCGCGATGCGCTATTCCGAATTGCTGCGCCTTCGCGAAAAGGTTCTGGAGGCGGAATACAAGAGACATTTGCGATAAATGGCGTCAGTGTAAGACCGCTTATGCCGCACCCCATGCAGTGGCGTTGATCAGTATGAATTCTTGGCGTCGAGCCGAAGGAAGTTGCCGAGTTGATTTTTCTGAAAACCGCTTCCGTCGTCATCCCGCCGTCGTTTTGATCAAATCGTCATTCAGTTAGGGCTCGTTAGGAAATAACTAAGTCAATTTTATCACGCTCTGCAAGAATTTTAGCTTGGGGATTCCCTGAAGAGAATTGGCCGCGATAGAATCATCGCGTGATAAACAGTTCTGACATCAGAGCTCTTCGGAAACGTTGGAAGGCGATGACTCCTTTGCTGGATGAGCGGAGCCGGCGACGCTGGGCGGCGTTGGAAGCGCGTATGATTGGACACGGTGGCGTGAGCGCGGTGGCTGAGGCGACGGGGCTGGCGCGACGGACAATATATCGAGGGCTTGAAGATCTCCAAGATCGTGCCTCAGTTGGGAATGACCGGATCCGCCGGCAGGGTGGCGGGCGTAAATCGAGGATAACCGAGGACCCAACCCTCCTTTCCGACCTTAAGTCGCTGCTCGAACCAGCGACGCGAGGTGACCCGATGCGGCGGCAATTGTGGACGTCGCTCAGCCTGCGGAAGCTATGCGCGGAGCTGAAAGGCAAGGGGCACGAGATCAGCTATCCGGTCGTTGGGGATTGCCTGCACAAGCTGCATTATAGCTTACAGGCCAACCGAAAATCCCACGAAGGAAGCGAGCATATGGATCGGAATGCGCAGTTTGAATACATCAACAAAAAGGCGGGCCGTTTTTTGACAGACGGCCAGCCGGTCATTTCGGTCGATACGAAAAAGAAGGAATTGGTGGGCAATTTCAAGAATGCGGGCCGCGAATGGAGACCCAAAGGCACACCCGAAGAAGTCAACGTACATGACTTCATTGATCCCAAACTGAAGCGCGCGGTGCCGTACGGCGTTTATGACATCAACAACAACACCGGCTGGGTCAGCGTGGGAACGGATCACGACACTGCCGCTTTTGCGGTCAACGCCATCCGCCGCTGGTGGAAGGCCATGGGAAAAAAACGTTATCCGAAACCCAAGGGTCTGTTGGTGACCGCCGACGGCGGCGGCTCGAATGGCTATCGCGTCCGCCTGTGGAAAATCGAACTACAGAAACTGGCCGACGAACTTAAGTTCCCGATCACGGTGTGCCATTTGCCGCCTGGAACCAGTAAGTGGAATAAAATCGAGCATCGGCTTTTTTCTTTCATCAGCATCAATTGGCGCGGCAAACCCTTGCGCAGCTTTCGCACGATCGTCGAACTTATTGCCGCTACGACTACCGAGGCGGGACTGACTGTACGTGCTGAACTTGACGAAAAGAAATATCCCAAGGGACTGAAAGTTTCCGATGCGCAACTCGCCACCGTCAATATGTTTCCTCATGACTTTCATGGGGAGTGGAACTACACCATCGCTCCGAACAGGAAGCGCCAAAGAAAGTGACTAAGTTATTTCTTAACATGCCCTAAGGTCTCGGGAGACTGACCCATCAGCCACCGGTTCACGTCCTCCGTGCTTGAAAATCTCGGCACGCGCGATCCCCCGTGCACCGCCGCCCCGCATGCGGCCTTTGGCATACGAATATTCGCGTACAACCCTGAGAATGTCGAGGGCAAGTGGCCCACCAGATACCTCGCGAAGTCCGGTTCTGGCACATTTCGGAAGTGCCACAATGCTCGATTTGAGTCCGGAACGCGCACCAAGGCGAACGTCCGTCAGCCACGTTGAGTTCATGGGTTCGCGCCGCAGTTACACCGGCGGACTGGCGACCGCCTCCTCGCGCCCGAGCTTCCGCTCGCGCAGGAAAATATAGAGCCCCGCGCCGATGATGATGGCCGCGCCCGCGATCGTCGCGGGCTGACGGCACGTCGCCGAAGACAACATAGCCGAACATCACCGCCCAGACGATCATCGAATATTGATAGGGCACCACGACGCTTGCGGGCGCGAGCTTCAGCGAGCGGTTGACGCACAACAGCGCGCTCACCGAAATGCACCCGGCCGCGGCGAACAGGCCGAGGCTGCCGAGGCCGGGCGTGACCCAGCCGAACGGCGACATCAGCGCGCCGAGCGCGAAGGTGCCCATGAATTGCGACGACGCCAGCACGATATCGGGCGTTGCCCGCAACGAGCGGGTGATCAGCATCAGGACCGCAAACGACAGGCTGCCGCCGAGCGCGATCATCGCCGGCCAGCTTATGGTTTGCGCCGACGGACGCAGCGCGATCAGCACGCCGCCAAACCCGATCAGGATCGCACTCCAGCGCCGCCAGCCGACCCGCTCGCGCAGCACGATCGCCGACAGCGCGGTGACGAAAATCGGACAGGCCAGGTAATAGGTGACGACGTCGGCAAGCGGCAGATAGACGGTTGCAAGAAAGAACGCCGCGACTTCGATGGTGGAGAGCGTCACCCGGAGCAATTGCAGCCAGGGCCGTTCAAGATGGATGAAGGCCGCGCGATGCCGCCAGATCATCGGCACCAGCACGATCAGCGCCGCGCAGGCGCGCAGCCATAGTAATTGTCCGACCGAATAGGTCGCGACGATGAACTTGCCCAGCGCATCGCCGAACGAGAACATGGAGATCGACAGCAGCATCAGCCCGATGCCGGCGAAGCGCGCGGAACGCTCGTCGGCGGCGGGAGAGATTTTTGCGAAGCATGCTCATTTGTGACTGCCGAGGCGCATCCTCAGCTCTCCGTCATGGCCGGACTTGTTCCGGCCATCCACGTCTTTTGTGCCGCGCTGTTTTAAAGACGTGGATGCCCGGGACAAGCCCGGGCATGACGATTTGAACCGATTGTCGCAGCATCAAGTCTGCGATACGGATCAGCGAGACGCACGAAGGAACCCCGCCATGACCGAGTTCGATCCCGCAAGCCACCGCATGGTGCCGGAACAGCGCTGGTTCGAGGATTTTGCGCTCGGCGAACGCTTTGTGATTCCCAGCCGCACCATGACGTCGGCGGTGTTCGCCGCGTTTCAGACCGCGAGCGGCGATACCCATCCGGTGCATTACGACGTCGAATATTGCCGCGCCCGCGGCATGCCGGACCTGCTCGCCCATGGCTTCCAGACATTGATCCACACCGCGCCGGGAGCGGGGCTGTTTCCCTACATGGTGGAGGAATCGCTGGTCGGCTTCCTCGAACAGTCGAGCCGGTTTCTCAAACCGGTCTACGCCGGCGACACGATCTATCCGGCGCTCGAGGTGACGGAGCTAAAGCCCAGCCGCTCGACCGGCGCGGTGACGCTGCGCAGCACCGTGTTCAACCAGCGCCGCGAACTGGTGCTGGAAGGGATGCAGAAGTTTCTCATTCGCCGCCGGCCCGCCGAGGCGTGATCGGCCCGGGCACGAGGCGTCGCCCATGATTAAAGCCCTAAAATATTGAACTTTCGCGGATATTTACCAACCTAAGAGGTTGCCGCACCGCCGCCCCTGCCTTACCTATAACCCATGAAATTCCTGGATGAAGCAAAGGTCTATATCCGCTCCGGCGACGGCGGCAACGGCTGCGTGGCGTTTCGCCGCGAGAAGTATATCGAGTTCGGCGGCCCCTCCGGCGGCAATGGCGGCCGCGGCGGCGACGTCATCATCGAGGCGGTCGACGGACTGAACACGCTGATCGATTATCGCTATCAGCAGCACTTCAAGGCCCAGAAGGGCACCAACGGCATGGGCAAGGACCGCCATGGCGCCAACGGCAAGCCGATCGTGCTCAAGGTGCCGGTCGGCACCCAGGTGTTCGACGAGGATCGCGAAACGCTGATCCACGACTTCACCACGCTCGGCGAAAAATTCGTCCTCGCCGAAGGCGGCAATGGCGGGTTCGGCAACGCGCATTTCAAGACCTCCACCAACCGCGCGCCGCGCAACGCCAATCCCGGCCAGGAGGGCGAGGAGCGCTGGATCTGGCTGCGGCTGAAACTGATCGCCGACGCCGGCCTCGTCGGCCTGCCCAATGCCGGCAAGTCGACGTTCCTCTCCAAGGTCAGCGCGGCGAAACCGAAGATCGCCGACTATCCCTTCACCACGCTGCATCCGCAGCTCGGCGTGGTGAATGCCGACGGCCGCGAATTCGTGCTGGCGGATATTCCGGGGCTGATCGAGGGCGCGCATGAAGGCGCCGGCCTCGGCGACCGCTTTCTCGGCCATGTCGAGCGCTGCCGTGTCCTGCTGCATCTGGTCGATGCGACCTCCGAGCACGCGGGCAAGGCCTACAAGACGGTGCGGACCGAACTCGAAGCCTATGAAGGTCATCTCGCCGACAAGATCGAGATCGTTGCGCTGAACAAGATCGACGCCGTGACGCCGGACGAATTGAAGAAGCAGAAGGACCGGCTGAAGCGCGCCGCCAAGAAGACGCCGCTATTGATGTCAGGCGTCACCGGCGAGGGCGTGAAAGAGGCGCTGCGCGCGCTGGTCGAGGTGATCGGCGAAGCCCCGGTGTCGGTAAAGGCCAAGGGCGCGGCGCAGGCCGAGCCGTGGGCGCCCTCGACGCCGCAAGGCTGATCCTTTTAGCCTTCTGCGCCACTTCCAAATCATGGAAGTGGCGCGTATTGCTCTTAAGAAACGCCGTGCCCCCGACAGCGCCATGACCCGCCCCACGTTAAAAAAATTCCGCCGCATCGTCGTCAAGGTCGGCTCATCGCTGCTGGTCGATTCCGACGCGGGCGAGGTGCGGGCAACGTGGCTGGCGGCGCTGGCCGCTGACCTGGCAAAACTGCATGGCGAGGGGCGCGAGCTCCTGATCGTGTCGTCAGGCTCGATTGCGCTTGGCCGCAGCCGTTTGAAACTGCCGCGCGGCCCCCTGAAGCTCGAGGAAAGCCAGGCCGCAGCCGCGGTGGGGCAGATCGAGCTGGCGCGGACCTGGTCGGAGGTGCTGGGCCATCACGGCATCGGCGCCGGGCAGATCCTGGTGACTTTGCAGGATACCGAAGAGCGCCGCCGCTATCTCAACGCGCGCTCGACGATTGCAAAGCTGCTGGAATGGCGCGCGGTACCGGTCATCAACGAGAACGACACCGTCGCCACCCACGAAATCCGCTACGGCGACAACGACCGCCTCGCCGCCCGCGTCGCCACCATGGCGAGCGCGGATTTGCTGATTCTGTTGTCGGACATCGACGGTCTCTACACGGCGCCGCCCGGCAGCAATCCCGACGCAAAACTGATTCCGATCGTGGAGAGCGTCACATCCGAGATCGAGGCGATGGCGGGCGCGGCGGAATCCGAACTGTCGCGCGGCGGCATGCGCACCAAGATCGAGGCGGCGAAGATCGCGACCACCGCCGGCACCCACATGCTGATCGCGTCGGGCAAGATCGAGCATCCGCTGCAGGCGATCGCCGACGGCGGCCGCTGCACCTGGTTCCTCACCCCCGCCAATCCCGTGACCGCGCGCAAGCGCTGGATCGCCGGATCGCTGGAGCCGAAGGGCACGCTGACCATCGACGCCGGCGCGGTGAAAGCGCTGCGCGCGGGAAAAAGCCTGTTGCCGGCCGGCGTGATCCGGGTAGACGGGCAGTTCGCACGCGGCGACGCCGTGGTGGTGCGCGGTCCCGACACCCATGAGATCGGCCGAGGCCTCGTCGCTTATGACGCCGACGACGCCGAAAAGATCAGGGGCCGCTCGTCGCCGGACGTGATGGCCATCCTCGGCGTCAGCGGACGCTCGGAAATGATCCACCGCGACGATCTGGTGGTCGGCCCGAGCGGCGTATTTTCCCGGAACTAGGCCATTGGCAGAGCCGGCGCCGGCCCCGAAAAGCCCGCCGCCGCCCCTCAGCCATGCCCCCGCCGCACTTCGCAGAAACGGCGATTTCCGTGCTAGGACATTGCCTTAACCAAGGTTGGAACCGACATGACTGCGTCGCTGAAGACAATCGACGGCAACGCCGATTTGCCGGCCCTGATGACCGAGCTTGCTGCCCGCGCGCGCGATGCCGCGCGGGTGCTGGCGCTTGCATCCCCTGATCAGAAGAATGAGGCGCTGCAGGCGATGGAGCGCGCCATTCGCGTCAACGCGGCCACGATCCTCGCGGCCAATGCCGAGGATGTCGCGGAAGTCCGCAGCAGTCGGTGCGAGTGCTGCCTTCATCGACCGGCTGACGCTGACGCAAGCGCGTATCGAGGCGATGGCCGACGGCATCGCGACCGTGCGCGGAATTCCCGATCCGGTCGGCGTCGTGACCGAGAGCTGGCAACGGCCGAACGGCATGGTGATCGAGCGGGTGCGCGTGCCGCTTGGCGTCGTCGCCGTGATTTTCGAAAGCCGTCCCAACGTCACCGCCGACGCCGGCGTGCTCTGCCTGAAATCCGGCAACGCGGTGATCCTGCGCGGCGGCTCCGACAGTTTCCGCTCCTGCCGCGCGATCCACGACTGCCTGGTGCAGGGCTTGCGCGAGGCCGATTTGCCGGAAGCTGCGATCACGCTGGTGCCGACCCGCGACCGTGCCGCGGTCGGCTTGCTGCTGAGCGGACTGAACGGCGGCATCGACGTGATCGTGCCGCGCGGCGGCAAGAGCCTGGTCGCGCGCGTCGAAGCGGAAGCGCGCGTGCCGGTGTTCGCGCATCTGGAAGGCGTCAATCACGTCTATGTCGATCACGCCGCCAATCTCGAAATGGCGAAGTCGATCGTGCTGAATGCCAAGATGCGCCGTCCCGGCGTCTGCGGCGCGGCCGAAACCCTGCTGGTCGATCGCGCCGGCGCAGCGACTGCGCTGAAGCCGCTCGTGGAGATGCTGATCGATGCCGGCTGCGAGGTGCGCGGCGACGACGCCGTGCAGAAAACCGACCCCCGGGTGAAGCCAGCGAACGACCAGGACTGGGATACCGAATATGAGGACGCGATCATCGCCGCAAAAGTCGTCGACGGCGTCGACGAGGCGATCGCGCATATCCACAACCACGGTTCGCACCACACCGACGCGATCGTGACCGAGGACGAAGCCACCGCTCGCCGGTTTCTCGACGAAGTCAATTCGGCGATCGTGCTGCATAACGCATCGACCCAGTTCGCCGATGGCGGCGAATTCGGCTTCGGGGCGGAGATCGGCATCGCCACCGGGAAATTCCACGCGCGCGGCCCGGTCGGCGCCGAGCAACTGACCAGCTTCAAATATCGCGTCCACGGCACCGGGCAAATTCGGCCGTGAACCTCAAAGCGTTTTCAAGCGAAGTGGGCGCCGGTTCGCACAGCAATCAAGTTTACGCGGATTGCGTGGACTTATCTGCGGTAGAAAACGCGTCAAACAACAGAGCATTGTGCCCGCGGTGGCTCCGTTGAAGTCGGCTGCGGTCGCATTCCCATCTTTCGCTCAGGCCATCCCGCTCCACACCGACGGCATGCGCATCGGGCTGCTCGGCGGCTCGTTCAATCCGCCACATGCCGCGCATCGTGCCATCAGCCTGTACGCGCTCAAGCGGTTGAAGCTCGACCGGGTGTGGTGGCTGGTAACCCCGGGCAATCCGCTCAAGGAACACGGCGCCTTGCGGGATCTCGAAGCGCGCGCTGAAGCCGCGCGTCAAATGGCGCACGATCCGCGCATCGACGTCAGCTGTCTCGAATCCGTCATCGGAACCCGGTACACTGTTGACACCATAACTTATCTGCGCCGCCGCGTTTCCGGGCTGCGCCTGGTCTGGATCATGGGCGCTGACAATCTCGCGCAGTTTCATCGCTGGCAAAACTGGCGACGCATCGCGTCCGAGGTGCCGATCGCGGTGATCGACCGTCCCCCGCAGAGTTTTCGCGCGCTTGCCGCGCCCGCCGCCCAGGCGCTGGCGCGCTACCGTCTGCCCGAAAATCAGGCGGGCAGGCTCGCCGACCTTCACGCACCGGCCTGGGTATTTCTCACGGGCATGAAACTGAGCTTGTCGTCGACCGGCCTGCGGAACCCGAACGGCAGCTGGAAGACAAAGTGAGGGGGGTGCATCACTGGAATATTGAAACCGTTAACCCCACATGCGTAATATAACCCGTGGGCACCCGAGATTCGGTGCTCGCGATACAGTGAAAGGAATGGTCCCTGGCCACACCTGTATTGTCCAAGTCTGTTTTACCCAAGGCACCTAAAACGGCGCGTAAAACATCGACACACGCTGCGGGCTTGAAGGCGCAACCCGACGCCGACAAGACGCTGAATATGATCCTCTCCCGCCTGGACGATATGAAGGCGGAAGAAACGGTCACCATCGACCTTCGCGGCAAATCTGCATTTTCCGACTACATGATCGTCACCTCGGGCCGGGCCAACCGGCACGTCGGCGCGATCGCGGAAAATGTCGCGAAGGGGTTGAAGGAAACCGGAATCAAAAACCTCCACATCGAGGGCTTGCCCAATTGCGACTGGGTATTGATCAATTCCGGCGACGTGATCGTGCACGTGTTCAGACCCGAGGTTCGCGAATTCTACAATCTCGAGAGATTGTGGACGCAGGGCCCGGCGGCGGCAAAAGCGATCTGACTGACGAGCCGATGCAAATCGGCTTGGGCGCATGCTAACGTGCGCGTGCGCTTGAGCGCGCGAGTTGTTGATTTGACGCAGTTTCTCCGGCAAACCGGTTTCCACTTTGCCGGAAACTGCTCTTATGCGCCTCGTTGTCATTTCAATCGGCCGGCTGAAGCAGGGCCCGGAGCGGGAACTGTGCGAGCGTTACCATGAGCGATTCGACGACATCGGTCGTAAGCTCGGCTTTCGCGGCCTCGATGTGCAGGAAATTCCCGAGAGCCGCGCACGCGATGCCGCGACCCGGATGACCGAGGAAGCCGCGGCGATTTCGGCCGCGATTCCGCAAAAATCCGTGCTCGTGGCGCTCGACGAACGCGGCGACAATATCGACAGTGCTGATTTTGCCCGGCATCTCGGCCGCTGGCGGGATGCACAGGTTGCCAACACAATTTTTGCAATCGGCGGCGCGGACGGACTTTCGCCCGATTTGCGGCGCAAGGCAAAGTTGAGAATGGCGTTCGGCTCCGCGACCTGGCCGCACCAAATGGTTCGCATCATGCTTCTGGAACAGGTTTATCGGGCCGCGACCATTTTGGCGGGCCATCCATATCACCGCGCGTAAGCCGCGCCCGCGCAAGCCTTGAGAGAGCGCCGTCCAATTTCGATGCAGCCCACGCAGACCATTCTTTCCTACCCAGGCACCGCTAGCCGCGGCCGGTCCGCTTCTGTCCGTATTCCACTCTCCATCGCCTTGTTGTCCTTTGGCTTCGCCGGCCTCGGCTTGTCTTTCGCCTCGGCGCAGGTTGCAGCCTCGACGCCGCAGACGGCAGCCGCTTCGCCTGACGCCATCAAGCAGCGCGAGCAGGAGCTGGAAGCGGCCCGGGCACAGCAAAAAAGCGCGGCCGAAGCGCAGGAAAAGCTCAAGACCGAAATCGCGACGATCGGGCAGGATCGCAGCCAACTCAATCAGCAACTGATCGACATCGCGGCGCAGGTGCGCGGCGTCGAAACCAGGATCGGCGACGCCGAAGCGCGGCTCCGCCCGCTGGATGACCGCGAGCAGCAAATTCGCAGCTCGCTGGATTCGCGCCGTTCCGAGATTGTCGAGGTGCTGGCGGCCCTGCAACGCGCGGGGCGCCGCACCCCGCCGGCCCTGCTGGTAAGGCCGGAAGATGCGTTGCAATCGCTTCGCACGGCCATGCTGCTCGGCGCCGTGGTGCCTGAACTGCGGGCACGTGCGGTGAAGCTGAATGGCGATCTCACCGAGCTGGTAACGCTTCGCAAGACCATCGCTACCGAGCGGGACCGGCTCGCAGCTGACCGCGACAAGCTCAAGGACGACCAGACCCGGCTCGCCGCACTGGTCGACGAACGGCAGCGCCAGCAGAGCTCGATCGAAAAGGACATGGAGGCCGAAGGCGCACGCGCCATCGCGCTGTCCAAGCAGGTCGACAGCCTGCAGGGCCTGATCGCCAAAATGGAGCAGGATCTGAAGAGCGCCGCGAAGGCGGCGGCGACCGCCAGCCTGCAAGGGGCGCCCGCCGGCAAGCCGAATCTGAAGGGGCTGAACGACCCGGCCCGGCTTAGCCCGGCCATTGCCTTTGCGTCCGCCAAGGGTTTGTTCGCGTTGCCGGTCAATGGCGTCAAGATTCGCGATTTTGGCGGTTCCAATGGCTCCGGTGGCGTCGAAAAAGGCATTTCTTTGGCAACCCGGCCGGGGGCCCAGGTCACAACACCGTGTGATGGCTGGGTTGTTTACGCCGGCCCCTTCCGCAGCTATGGACAACTCTTGATCCTCAATGCCGGGGGCGGGTATCATGTGTTGATCGCCGGGATGGAGCGCATTTCGGTCAACATCGGCCAGTTTGTACTTACGGGGGAGCCGGTCGCGACCATGGGAACGACATCCCAGGTTGCATCAATCCTCGCGACCAATGCCAGCCGGCCCGTGCTCTATGTCGAGTTCCGTAAGGACGGCACTCCAATCGATCCAGGCCCATGGTGGGCCGCAAATGAAGGCGAAAAGGTTCGCGGATGATGCGCAAGACTTCTGTAATTCTCCTCAGCGCCGTCACCGGTGCGGCACTGACGCTGTTCGTGACCCAGCCTCGCTCCATGCTGATGGGATCGAGCGCGCGCGCGGCGACCTCGGACACCTATCGCCAGCTCAACCTGTTCGGCGATGTGTTCGAGCGGGTGCGCAGCGACTACGTCGAGAAGCCCGACAACTCCAAGCTGGTCGAATCCGCCATCAGCGGCATGCTGTCCGGCCTCGATCCGCATTCGAGCTACATGGACGCCAAGAGCTTCCGCGACATGCAGGTGCAGACCCGCGGCGAATTCGGCGGGCTCGGCATCGAAGTCACGATGGAAGACGGCCTGATCAAGGTGGTCTCGCCGATCGATGACACGCCGGCATCCAAGGCCGGCATCATGGCCAACGACATCATCACCAATCTCGATGACGAAGCGGTGCAAGGCCTCACCCTCAACCAGGCCGTCGAGAAAATGCGCGGCCCCGTCAATACCAAGATCAAGCTGAAGATCATCCGCAAGGGCCAGGACAACCCGATCGACGTCACGCTGGTGCGCGACAACATCCGCGTCCGCTCGGTGCGTGCGCATGTTGAGGCCGACGATATCGGCTACATCCGCATCACCACCTTCAACGAGCAGACCACCGAGGGCCTGAAAAAGGAAATCGCCAACCTGCAGAACCAGATCGGCGACAAGCTGAAGGGCTTCGTCATCGACCTCAGAAACAATCCCGGCGGTCTTCTGGAAGAAGCGGTCACGGTTTCCGACGCCTTCCTCGAGCGCGGCGAAATTGTCTCCACCCGCGGCCGCAACGCCGAGGAAACCCAGCGCCGCTCCGCCCATCCCGGCGACCTGACCAAGGGCAAGCCGGTGATCGTCCTGATCAACGGTGGCTCGGCGTCGGCTTCCGAAATCGTCGCCGGCGCGCTGCAGGACCACAAGCGTGCGACGCTGGTCGGCACGCGCTCGTTCGGCAAGGGCTCGGTGCAGACCATCATCCCGCTCGGAAGCGGCAACGGCGCGCTGCGTCTCACCACCGCGCGCTACTACACGCCGTCGGGCAAATCGATCCAGGCCAAGGGTATCGTTCCCGATATCGAGGTGCTGCAGGATGTGCCGGAAGAGCTGAAGGCGCGTACCGACACCAAGGGCGAAGCCTCGCTGCGCGGCCATCTAAAGTCTGACGGTGACGAGAAGACCGGTTCGCAGTCCTACGTGCCGCCGGACGCCAAGGACGACAAGGCGCTGAAGATGGCGGACGATCTCCTGCATGGCATCAAGGTCAACCCATCGGCGCCGACGACCGCCGACAAGACCTCGACCGACAAGCCTGCCAACAAGGCGGCAAACTGATTTAAGGCTGCGGCCTCACCCGCTTTTCTCGAAAAGGGCAGCCTTCGGGCTGCCCTTTTTGCTTGAGTACCCGGATGGCTGGCGGGGATACCACGCCTCCGGGCGAGAGCTTCGCGTGGTCCCGAAGAGTATCGGTTTCCGCTGCTCCGGATCATGTTTTTGGGCCCGGCACGCTCTTTTGCGCAGCACCGGAAGTGGCTTGATCTGCCGCCGCCTCGCCCCGCCGTGGTATCGTCGGCCGGTTGATTCGGGAAAGGCCCATGGCAGAGACGGCCGACGATCTGAGCACGCCGCTTGGACAGACCACGGCGGGGCGACAAAAGCGCCGCTTTCGATTGCCATTTACGGGAACGCAGCTGCTCGCCGTGCTGCTGGGCCTGTTTCTGGTTACCTTCGTGGGTTTTGCCATCTTCAACGACAATCCGCTGGGCGGCGAGCCGGTCGCCCGCATCGCGATCGGTCAACCGAAGCCGGCCGATGAGAAGCCTGCCGCGGCGGCCTCAGCCGCGTCCGAGCACGGCGCCAAATCCGCGGCCAAACACGACACGCCGGACGAGCAGAAGACCGTCACCATCATCGACGGCTCCAGCGGCGCGCGGCACGACGTCGTGATCGGAAGCCGCGAAGCCGCGGATAAAGCCGGAGCCGAGGCCGCGCCCGCCATGATGGCCGGCATCGACCCGCGCCTGTTGGAGAAATCGCGCTACGGCATGATCCCGGTGGTGGCGGACGGGTTGAAACCTTTCACGGTCTACGCTGCCGAGGCTGACCGCGCCAAGGCGGCCAGGATGCCGGTGGTCTCCATCGTGGTCGGCGGGCTGGGGGTCGGCGCCGCCAAGACGACCGAGGCCATCATGAAACTGCCGCCGGCGGTGACGCTGGCGTTCACGCCCTATGGTTCCGATCCCGGCAAGCTGGCCGAGCGGGCGCGCGCGCAGCGCCACGAGATCTTGCTGCAAGTGCCGATGGAGCCGTTCGACTATCCGGACAACGATCCGGGACCACAAACCCTGCTCACGACACTCGGGGCCGACCAGAATCTCGATCGGCTGTACTGGCACCTTAGCCGGTTTCAGGGCTACGCCGGCATCGCCAACTTCATGGGCGCGCGCTTCGTGGCCGCCGATTCGGTCATGCAGCCCATCATCCGCGAAGCCGCCAGGCGTGGGCTTGGTTATCTCGACGACGGCTCGGCGCCGCGCAGCGTCGCCGCAGCGCTGGCGGCCAGCCAGGCGATGCCGTTCGCCAGGGCCGACATCTCCATCGACGCGGTGCCGACGGCGGCCGAGATCGACCGGGCGCTGGCAAAACTGGAGGAGCTTGCGAAAGAACGCGGAACCGCAGTCGGTATCGCCTCGGCGCTGCCGATTTCGATCGAGCGGATCGGCGTCTGGGTCAAGACGCTCGAAAGCCATGGCATCATGCTTGTGCCATTGACAACCGCGATGCTGAAATCAAAATCCAGCTAAACATCAAGGGACTGGCGCCACTGCGGGCCTTGGGTCCGGCGTCGGTCCGCCCCATATGACTTCGGAGAGGCACTGACGGAATGGCGCGCTACGAAGACCTGCCCTATCGAACATGCGTCGGCATGATGCTGATCAACCCAGCGGGGCTTGTCTTCATCGGTCGCCGCGCCGGCGGGATCGAACATGTCGACGAATCGCACGTCTGGCAGATGCCGCAAGGCGGGGTCGATCCCGGCGAGGATACCTGGGATGCCGCCAAGCGCGAACTCTATGAGGAGACCAGCGTCCGCTCGGTGGAAAAGCTCGGCGAGGTCGCGGACTGGCTGATCTACGACATTCCCCGCACGGTCGCCGGACGCACCTGGAAGGGCCGCTATCGCGGCCAGCGCCAGAAATGGTATGCGGTACGCTTCACCGGTCAGGATTCCGAAATCAACGTTGCCAGCCCCGGCGACGGTCACAAGGCGGAATTCGTCAGTTGGCGCTGGGAGCCAATGAAAAATCTCCCCGAATTGATCGTTCCGTTCAAGCGGCCGGTCTATGAGCGCGTGGTCAAGGAATTTGCCAGGCTCGCGGGCGGCTAGATTAACTCTGTCATTCCGGGGCGCGAGTGGAACGAGCGAACTACGATGTGCAATTGCACATCGGAGAATCTCCAGATTCCCCGATGCGCAATCGCGCATCTGAGCTCTGGTCCTTGGGACCGTCCCGGAATGACGGCAATTGAATCAATGCCCGATAGCAAGCCTTACCGCCCCAATGTGGGGATCGCGCTATTCAACCCCTCCGGTCAGGTGCTGATCGGGCGGCGCTTCCGCGACGACGGGCCGGAGATCATTCTTCCCGGACTCGAATGGCAGATGCCGCAGGGCGGCATCGATGCGGACGAAAATCCGCGCGACGCGGTCATGCGCGAGCTTTGGGAAGAGACCGGCGTCACCAATGCCGACTATCTTTCGGAAACCAACTGGCTGACTTACGAATTTCCCCCGTTCGACGGACAGCCGTCACACCGGCTCGCAAAGTTCCGCGGCCAGCGCCAGAAATGGTTCGCGCTGCGCTTCACCGGTGCCGACGATGAGATCGATCCCCTGACGCCGCGCAACGGCCAGCCGGCGGAATTCGACCAGTGGCGATGGGAGCGGCTCGACCGCGTCGCCGATCTCGTCGTGCCATTCAGGCGTGAGGTCTATCGCACCGTGGCAGAGCATTTTGCGGTGTACGCGCGCACCAGTTCGATTTAATTCGGCCCGACCGAAAACGGACCGATGGCGATGACATGACAATCACTGTCGCGCCTGGCGCAGTTGCCCAGCGCCTGACTGACCGCGTTCTGCTCGTTGGCGGCCTTAAGCGCCAGTCCGGGACGTCCCGCCGTGCCAACCGCAACCGCGTTCCATCCATCCGACGCAGCGGCCAGTTGGCGCACCACGTCGTCGCGTGCGTCCGCCACGATTGAGGAATTGCCGGCAGGCCGGAAGAAGCCCGTGACTTTCAGGGTGGCCGGTACTGGCACGACGAAGACATCATCGACCGCGACGATTTTGCAGGCCACGCCCGCGACCGCGCCGCAGCTCTCCAGCGACCGCCGCGCCGCCTCTTCCGGCTTCTCCTGATTGTAGAAGAAGAATAGTTGCCCTCCCGGTCCCACTGCGATCGCCTTGCTCTTGCGTCCCCGCATATATCTTTCTTCGATGCTCCTTCTTTGGCCCTCACGGACCATGGGGACTTCAGCGGGGACCAGCGGCCGTTCGGTCGAGGGATCGTGCACGATCCAAGGCGTCGATGGCAGCGGGGGATGGCCGTACATGGAGACTACCGTGTTGCCGACCGCATAGACCTCGCATTTTCGCGGTGACTGAACCGTGTCAGCGTGTTTCTGACATTGTTCGACGGCGGCGCTTTTCGCGGCCTCTTCGCTCGGCTGCGCGACGACGAACGCGTTGACGCCCACATTATTGAGGGCGAAGGCTTTGAAGTCCGCGGCCGGCGCATACTCATTGGCCAAAGCGATACGGGCGCGATCGGCGACGAACGGCACGGCCTCGGCCGCAAACCTCTCGCTCGACGCTATCGGCGGCGGTGGCGCCGCTGTCGGCGCCGCAGCTGCGACGGAAGCCGCGGACGGCAACGGCGCGGGTGTCGCATTGTCGCCGGCGGAAGCTGTCTTCATCGATCCGCCCGGCAGCTTCAACTCGGTAAAATACAGGAAGCCAGCGACGCCGATGGCCACGATACACACCACTGTCACCGCTAACGGCCACATCCAGTTCGGCGTTGCGGCGTTTTTGGGTGCAAGCGGCTTCTTCACTTGCGGCGTTGCGTAGGTCCCGTCCTCGCGCCGCATCGCCACCATATAGGCGTGCACCGGGGTCGGGATGTTCTTCACTTCCTGCGCGCCGATGTCGGCGAACTGCACCGACAGCTTGTTGGCGACTTGTTCATGCACTGCGCGCGAAATGCAGATACCGCCGACTTCGGCCAACCCCTCCAGCCGCGCCGCGATGTTGACGCCGTCACCGAGCAGGTCGCCATCGCGCTCGACCACGTCACCGATCGTGATTCCGATGCGAAAGCTCATCTGCCGGCTGGGCGGATAGGCCATGTTGCGGGTGCGCAGACTTTCCTGGATGTCGATCGCGCATCGCACCGCTTCGACCGCGCTTGGAAATTCAGCCAGCACGGCGTCACCGGCGGTGTTGAAAATGCGCCCGCCCGATTTGGCGATGAATTCGTCGGTGACGGCGCGGTAGGAGGCAAGGCGCCGCAGCGTCTCCTCCTCATCCTCGGCGACCAGCCTCGAGTAACCGGCAATGTCGGCCGCAAAAATCGCCGCGATCTTGCGTTTCATGAAAGCCAGCCCCGGACCACGATCGGTGGCCGCACCATGCCGCCAGAAGTTCCCGGGCGCAACCGGGTTCCGGCGCTGCTCACGCCGATGCGGATACCGGATTTATTGGGTTTTTCGCGGCGGCGGCAGGCGCGCCGCCGGCTTAGTGCAGCGCCGTCGTGCTGAGCTGGTTCTGGATGCTCTTGAAATGATCAAGCCACTCGATCTCGCGGTCGAGCTCCGAGCCGTCCTTTTCGGAGAGCTTGGCTTCCATTTCGGAAATCTTGTCCGCGAACTGCGCGCGGTCCAGTTCCTCGAGCGAGGTGGCGACATCGGCCAGCACGGTCAGGCCCTTCTCGGACATTTCCGCGAGCCCGCCGAGCACGATGATCTTCTGATGCGTGCCGCCCGTCGTCACCGTGAGGATGCCCGGCCTGATCGCGGCCACGACCGGCGCGTGTCCGGCGAGCACGCCGAAATCGCCTTCAACGCCGGGAACGTCGACCTGATCGACCTCGCCGGAGAAGGCGAGCTTTTCGGGCGAGACGAGATCGAAGTGGAAGGTGGCCATGGGAGCTACTCTCTCAGCTGTCACCCGCGGGCCTGACCCGCGGGTCCATCTTTCAAAAATTCTTTCTATCGATGGATTGCCGGGTCATTGCTTCGAAGACGCGCTTCGCGCTTTTGCCCGGCAATGACGACAGATTATCTTAAGCTGCTTCGGCCGCCAGTTTCTTGCCCTTTTCGACCGCTTCTTCGATGTTGCCTACCATGTAGAAGGCAGCCTCGGGGAGATGATCGTACTTGCCTTCGCACAGTCCGCGGAAACCCTTGATGGTGTCGGCGAGGTCGACGAACTTGCCGGGCGAGCCGGTGAAGACTTCAGCAACGAAAAACGGCTGCGACAGGAAACGCTCGATCTTGCGCGCGCGGGCGACCGTGATCTTGTCCTCTTCTGAAAGTTCGTCCATGCCGAGAATGGCGATGATGTCCTGCAGCGACTTGTAGCGCTGCAGCACCTGCTGGACCATACGCGCGGTCTGATAGTGCTCCTCGCCGACGATCAGCGGCGACAGCATGCGCGAGGTCGAGTCGAGCGGATCCACCGCCGGGTAAATACCCTTTTCCGAAATCGCGCGGTTCAGCACCGTGGTCGCGTCAAGATGCGCGAACGAGGTGGCGGGCGCCGGGTCGGTCAAGTCGTCGGCCGGAACGTAGATCGCCTGCACCGAGGTGATCGAACCCTTGTGGGTGGTGGTGATGCGTTCCTGCAGCGCGCCCATATCGGTGGCCAGCGTCGGCTGATAACCCACCGCCGAGGGGATACGGCCGAGCAGCGCCGACACTTCCGAACCCGCTTGCGTGAAGCGGAAGATGTTGTCGACGAAGAACAGCACGTCCTGGCCCTGATCGCGGAAGTGTTCGGCGACGGTGAGACCGGTGAGGCCGACGCGGGCGCGGGCGCCCGGCGGCTCGTTCATCTGGCCGTACACCAGCGCACATTTGGAGCCTTCGCCGCCGCCCTTCTTGTTGACGCCGGACTCGATGAACTCATGATAGAGGTCGTTGCCTTCGCGGGTCCGCTCGCCGACGCCGGCGAACACCGAATAACCACCGTGGGCGCGGGCGACGTTGTTGATCAGTTCCTGAATCAGCACGGTCTTGCCGACGCCGGCGCCGCCAAACAGGCCGATCTTGCCGCCCTTGGCGTAAGGTGCCAGCAGATCGACGACCTTGATGCCGGTGACGAGAATTTCCGCTTCGGTCGATTGGTCGGTGTAGCTCGGCGCCTCCTGATGGATCGCGCGCATGTCCTCGGCCTTGACCGGACCCATTTCGTCGACCGGTTCGCCGATCACGTTCATGATGCGGCCGAGCGTACCGGCGCCCACGGGAACGCGGATCGGGTACCCCGTGTCGCTGACTTCCTGGCCGCGGACCAGACCCTCCGTGGTGTCCATGGCGATGGTGCGCACCGTGGATTCGCCGAGATGCTGGGCGACTTCGAGCACCAGGCGGTTGTTGCCGTTCTTGGTCTCGATCGCGTTCAGAATGGCCGGCAGATGGCCTTCGAACTGCACGTCGACAACGGCGCCGATGACTTGCGTGATGCGTCCGGTCTGATTGGCGGGTGTAGCCATGAAAACTCTCTCCTTCGAATTCTATCTCAAACGACCGTTGCGGCTGTCAGATCGCCTCGGCACCGGAGATGATCTCAATCAGCTCCTTGGTGATCATCGCCTGGCGGGTACGGTTGTAGATCAGGGTCTGCTTGCGGATCATTTCGCCGGCGTTGCGGGTGGCATTGTCCATCGCACTCATCTGCGCGCCGTAGAACGAGGCGTTGTTTTCAAGAAGCGCGCGGAAGATCTGCACCGCAAGGTTTCGCGGCAGGAGCCCGGTCAAAATCTCGTCTTCTTCCGGCTCGTATTCGTAGGAGGTCGCGGGACCGTTCTTGGCGGCGGGAGCTTCCACGACCAGCGGAATGATCTGCTGCGCGGTCGGGACCTGCGCGATCACGGACTTGAAGCGCGAATAGAACAGCGTGCAGACGTCGAACTCGCCGGCCTGAAAGCGGGCGATCACCTTCCTGGCGATGTCCTCGGCGTTGACGAAGCCGAGTTGGCGAACCGAGCGCAGCTCGATGTTTTCGACGATCTGCTTCTCGAAGTTGCGGCGCAGCTGCTCGTACCCCTTGCGGCCGACGCAGAAGAACTTGACCTCTTTGCCCTGGTTCATCAGGGCCAGGGCGCGCTCGCGGGCGAGGCGCACGATCGAGGAGTTGAACGCGCCGGAAAGACCGCGTTCGCCGGTGCAGACCAGGAGCAGATGCACCTGATCCTTGCCGGTACCGGCCAGCAACGCCGGCGCTCCGGGCGAGCCCGCGGCCGCGCTCGCGATGTTGGAGATCACCGCATCCATCTTTTCCGCATATGGCCGCGCCGCTTCGGCGGCGTTCTGCGCCCGGCGCAGCTTCGAGGCTGCGACCATCTGCATGGCCTTGGTGATCTTCTGCGTCGCCTTGGTGGAGGCGATGCGGACCCGCATGTCTTTAAGGGAAGCCATTCTTAGTTCACCCCGGCGATCCGATCTTCGATCCGACCGCAAGCCTCGCTTTTGTCATGCCCGGCCTTGTGCCGGGCATCCACGTCTCGTTTTAAGCAAACGTCTCGTTAAGCAAACGTCTTGTTAAGCAAACGTCTTGGCGTAACCCTCGACCACCGACTTCAGCTTGGCGGCGGTGTCGTCCGAGAGATCGCGGGTCTCGCGGATGCTGTTGAGGATGTCGACATTCTTGCCGCGCAAGAGCGACAACAGACCGTCCTCGAAGGCACGCACCTTGCCGAGCGGAAGCGGATCAAGGTAGCCGTTGGTGCCGGCCCAGATCACCACTACCTGCTCTTCCATCTTCAGCGGCGAGAACTGCGGCTGCTTCAGGAGCTCGGTCAGGCGCGAGCCGCGGTTGAGCAGGCGCTGGGTCGAGGCGTCAAGGTCGCTACCGAACTGCGCGAACGCCGCCATTTCGCGGTACTGCGCGAGTTCGCCCTTGATCTTGCCGGCGACCTTCTTCATCGCCTTGGTCTGCGCCGAGGATCCGACGCGCGACACCGAAAGACCGACGTTCACCGCGGGGCGGATACCCTGGAAGAACAGATCGGTCTCGAGGAATATCTGGCCGTCGGTAATCGAGATCACGTTGGTCGGGATGTAGGCCGACACGTCGTTGGCCTGGGTTTCGATCACCGGCAGCGCAGTCAGCGAACCCGAACCCTGTTCGTCGTTCAGCTTGGCGGCGCGCTCGAGCAGGCGCGAATGCAGATAGAAGACGTCGCCGGGATAGGCCTCGCGGCCCGGCGGGCGGCGCAGCAAGAGCGACATCTGGCGATAGGCGACGGCCTGCTTCGATAGATCGTCATAGATGATGACGGCGTGCATGCCGTTGTCGCGGAAATACTCACCCATGGTGCAGCCGGTGAACGGCGCGATGTACTGCATCGGCGCGGGATCGGACGCGGTGGCCGCGACCACGATCGAATATTCCAGCGCGCCCTGCTCTTCGAGCACCTTGACGAACTGGGCAACCGTCGAACGCTTCTGGCCGATCGCGACGTAGACGCAATACAGTTTGATCTTCTCGTCCGGCTGCGCGTTGAGCGGCTTCTGGTTCAGAATGGTGTCGAGCGCGATCGCGGTCTTGCCGGTCTGGCGGTCGCCGATGATCAGCTCGCGCTGACCGCGGCCGATCGGGATCAGCGCATCGATCGCCTTGAGGCCCGTGGCCATCGGCTCGTTGACGGACTTGCGCGGAATGATGCCGGGCGCCTTGACGTCGACGCGCTTGCGCTCGGTCGCCTGGATCGGGCCCTTGCCGTCGATCGGATTGCCGAGCGCGTCGACGACGCGGCCGAGCAGGCCCTTGCCGACCGGCGTGTCGACGATGGCGCGGGTGCGCTTGACGGTCTGGCCTTCCTTGATCTCGCGGTCGGCACCGAAGATCACGATACCGACGTTGTCGGTCTCCAGGTTCAGCGCCATACCGCGGGTGCCGTTCTCGAATTCGACCATCTCACCGGCCTGGACGTTGTCCAGCCCGTAGACGCGGGCGATGCCGTCGCCGACGGACAGCACCTGTCCGACTTCGGAAACTTCAGCCTCCTGGCCGAAATTCTTGATCTGGTCCTTGAGGATCGCGGAAATTTCCGCGGCGCGGATGTCCATCAGCCTGCCTCTTTCATCGCGTGCTTGATCGAATTGAGTTTGGTGCGAAGCGAACTATCGACCATGCGGCTGCCGAGTTTGACCACCAGGCCGCCGATAATTGAAGGATCGACTTTCACGTTGAGCGCGACGTCCTTGCCCGTCACCGACTTCAGTGCGGTCTTCAGCGCGTCGAGATTCCTGTCGCTGAGCGTTTCGGCCACGGTGACGTCAGCGGTCGCCTCGCCCTTGAATTTGGCCACCAGCGCGCGAAACGCGCGGATCACGTCGGCCACCGCAAACAGCCTGCGGTTGGCGGTCAGAACTTTCAGGAAATTCGCGGAAATGCCGGAAATACCGGCCTTGTCGAGCACGGCAGCCAGCGCCTTCGACTGCGCCTCCGCCGAAAACACCGGGCTGCGGACCAGCCGTTTCAGATCGGCGCTCTCCGCCAGCAAGGTATCGAATCTATCGAGGTCTGCCCTGACCGCGTCGATGGATTTTTCATCGCGCGCCAGTTCGAACAAGGCCGTTGCGTAACGACCGGACACTCCCGAAACGGACGGATCTTCTGCAGCCACAAGCGCGCTCTTTATTGCTGTCAAACTCGCAAGGGAAAAACCGTCGCCACGATGCGGCGCCTAGCGATCCAAGCCCTTGGAATTCAAGCGGGACTTCGATTTTCGACCGGTACAGGCTGTACCGGGATCGTTAAAATCGCGGCTTTGCTAACATAGCAGGAGCGCAGGTGCAACATGACGGCAGGCGCTGGCGCTGCCTTGTTGCATGTGTTCGCGCCGCGACGGCAGACGCCGGTCTGGCGAGTCCACCGCGGCGAATCTTCAGTGCCGACGGGACCGGGGCTGGCGCTTCCCTGAAACCGCAGGCGGTCATTCGTTCCGCCGCCGCATGCATGGCTGCATCATCTATCCGCAGGGAACGCCGGCTTCGGGTCTCGCCAGTCCGCCGTCCGATTACTTGGCGAAAGCTGGTCCGTTCCGACGATAACTTAGCTTTTCAGTATTTCTAGGTATAGTATGGTAAACAGTTCATTAATTCATAGTAATACGAAAATTCAAAGGACTAGGCGCTTCGGTCACAAGATATTTCAGCGTGAGACAAACCACTTTTACTGCCCATTTTATGCCTCATTGGCCCACCAAACGGCAACCAGATAAACGGGACGGGGGTTCCACTTGTCACATATGTGGCAATACTATCTTGAGGGACTACTATATGATGCGATTGAAAAATCGGACGCTGGGAAACGTAACCCAGTCGCGCACGGCGCTAGCTCTTGTCGCCGCAACTCTCTTGGTCGGTGGAAGCGTCACCGAGGCTTCTGCCAAATCCCATCGCTATCACCATCATCATCACGCCAGCAATTCGCCAAGGGGCGCTTCCAACCTGTCCTGGCGCGACGCCAACGCCTCGATCGCACCGTTCTCGGGCTCCGGGCGCACCTTCTCGGGGATGGCCTCCTATTACGGCAGTGAATCCGGCAGCAGGACCGCCTCCGGCCAGCGCATGAACTCCAATGCCATGACCTGCGCCCACCGGTCGCTGCCGTTCGGAACCAAGCTCCGGGTAACCCATGGCGGCCGCAGCGTCGTCGTGACCGTCAATGACCGCGGGCCGTTCGTACGCGGCCGGGTGCTGGACCTGTCGACGGGCGCCGCCCGCGCGATCGGTCTGACCAGCGCCGGCGTGGGCCGGGTGACCGCCGAAGTCGTCTCCTGACGGCGTTCGGGACGCCTCTTCCACCGTCAGCTCTGTAAGCGTTGCGTGGCGTAACGCGCCGCAGCACTTGCTGCGCGGCGAAAAAGCCTGCCGTCGCAAATGACGGCAGGCTTTTTTTGTCAGCTCCCCGACCGTCATTCCGGGATGGTCCAAAGGACCAGACCTCAGATGCGCAATTGCGCATCGGGGAATCTCGAGATTCCGGGTTCGCGCTACCGCGCGCCCCGGAATGACGGCCTCGCTTACAGAAAACTCTGAGGATCGACGTCGACCTCGAGCTTGAGGTTGCCTTTTGTCTTAGGGCCGATCGCCAGCCACTCGCGCAAATATTCCGAGAGATCGACGTTGCGCGCCGATTTTACCAGCAGCCGGAAGCGATAACGGCCCTTGATTACCGCGAGCGGAGCTTCTGCGGGGCCCAATACCTTGATCCGCTCGTCGATCGGCGCGATTGCGGCGAGCTTGCGCGCAAAACCTTCCGCGGTGGGCCGGTCGCCCGCCGAAATGATCAGGCTCGCCAGCCGGCCGAACGGCGGATAAAGGGCGCGCTCGCGAGCCTCGATCTCGCTGGCGTAAAACGCCTCGCGGTCGCACGCCACCAGGGCCTTCATCACGGGATGTTCGGGCTGGTGAGTCTGCAGGTAGCCGACGCCCCTGCCCTGATCGCGTCCGGCGCGCCCGATCACCTGATTAAGCAGCTGCCAGGTGCGCTCGGCGGCGCGCGGATCGCCATTGCTCAAGCCCAAATCGGCATCGACCACGCCGACCAGATTGAGCCGCGGGAAATTATGGCCCTTCGCCACCAATTGGGTGCCGATGATGATATCGACGCGGCCCTCGGCGATTTCGTTCAACTCGGCGCGCATGGTTTCGATCGAGGTGATCAGGTCGCTCGACAGCACCATGGTGCGCGCATCCGGAAACAGCGCCGCTGCTTCCTCCTGCAGACGTTCGACGCCGGGTCCGACCGCAACCAGCGACTCCTCGGCCTGGCAATGCGGGCAGACAAGCGGGCGCGGCATCGAGAAGCCGCAATGATGACAGACCAGACGCTGGCGAAATCGGTGATCGACCAGCCAAGCGTCGCAGATGGTGCAGGCAAAACGATGTCCGCAGGCCCGGCACAATGTCAGCGGCGCGTAGCCGCGCCGGTTGAGGAACAACAGCGCCTGCTCACGCCGCTCCACCGCGATTTTAATCTCTCCGGCGAGCTTGGGCGAAATGAAGCGGCCCCGCGCGGGTGCCTCGCGCCGCAGGTCGATCGCCTCGATATGCGGCATGTGCTGGCCGCCGAACCGCGACGGCAGCACGATGCGCTGATAGCGGCCCTTGCGCGCATTGACTTCGGTCTCGACGGACGGCGTCGCGGACGCCAGCACGATCGGGATCTTGGCGATATGCGCGCGCACCACCGCCATGTCGCGGGCGTGATAATGCGCGCCTTCGTCCTGCTTGTAGGCCTGATCGTGCTCCTCATCGACCACGATCAGTCCGAGGTTGGCATAAGGCAGAAACAGCGCCGAGCGCGCACCCACCACGACGGGCGCTTCGCCCGCCGCGATTGCGGCCCAATTGCGCTGCCGGGCGCGCGGCGACAATCCGGAATGCCATTCCAGCGGCCGCACGCCGAAACGCTGCGCGAAGCGGTCGAGGAACTGACCGGTGAGCGCGATCTCCGGCATCAGGATCAGCGATTGCCTGCCGCGGCGGATCACTTCGGCGATGGCCTCGAAATAGACTTCGGTCTTGCCCGAGCCGGTGACGCCGTCGAGCAGCGCGACGTGGAAGCTGCCGTTGGCCGCCAGCGTGCGCATGGCGTCCACGGCGGTGCGCTGCTGGCGGGAAAAGTCGGGCGTCGCGAATGACGGATCGGGTGCCGGCGGCGCCAGCGCACGCGGCATGGGCTCGGTCGTCAGCGTGCCCTCGTCGACAAGGCCGTCGATGACGCCGGCACTGACGCCTGCTTCCTTTGCGGCTTCGGATTTGCCGTGCAACAGGCCGTCGGACAGAACCCCGATCAGCCGCCGCCGCGCCGGGGTCAGGCGCTTCGGCGGCTCGCCTATCAGGCGCACGCCCATCCGCACCCGCTCCGGGCCGAGATGCTCGCCCATCCGCAAGCACATGCGCAGCACCATGCCGCGCGCCGACAGCGTGTAGTTGGCGACCCAATCGACGAGCGCGCGCAGTTCCTCCTTCAGCGGCGGCACGTCGAGCTTTTCGCCGACATCCTTGAGGCGATTGTGCAGGCGCGGATCGGGATTGGCGTTTTCCGCCCATACGACCGCGACCACCTCGCGCGGACCCAAGGGCACGCAGACCACATCGCCCGGTTTCAGTTCCAGGCCGCGCGGCACCCGGTAGGAATAGTTCTGATCGAGCGCAACCGGCACCAGCACATCGACGACGCCGGTCGAGGATGCGGATGAGATGCTGGCACGCGTGGAACGGTCCATGGGAGAATCAGGCTCGCGGGTCCGGAGGGACGGCCTAACTTAGGACTGCGCGTCGGTCTGGGCCAGTGTCCGGCCGTTGGCGCGAGCCAATTAGCGAACGGTAAACGAAGGAAGTGCGATATACTAGTCAGGAATCATCGCGCGCCCGAAACGGCCCGAAAGACAGCCAAATGGCAAAGCCAGCTCCCGCGGTTCAACCGGTCGAACTCGACTGCGCCGACAACAGCATCACGCTGGAGATGACGCATTGGCTGGCGCATCTGCGCAGCGAGCGGCGGCTATCGCCGAAGACGCTGGAAGCCTATGCCCGCGACCTCCGCCAGTTTCTCGGTTTCCTTGCCGGGCATTGGGGCGCACGCGTAACGCTGTCGCGCTTTGCCGCGCTGGAGGCGAGCGATGTCAGGGCCTTCATGGCGATGCGGCGCGCCGACGACATCGGCGGGCGCTCCCTGATGCGGGCGCTGGCGGGCTTGCGCTCGTTCGGCCGCTTCCTCGAGCGGGAAGGCAGGGGCAAGGTCGGGGCACTATCAGCCATTCGCGCGCCCAAGGTCGGCAAGAGCCTGCCGAAGCCGGTTCCGATGGCGGCGGCGAAGCGCTTTGCCGATGCCGACGAACGCGCCGGCGAGCACCGCGATCCCTGGATCTGGGCGCGCGACGCCGCGGTGATGGCGCTGATGTACGGCTCGGGCCTGCGCATCTCCGAGGCGCTCGGCTTGAAACGCCGCGAGGTGCCCCTGCCCGGCGAAGGCGACGTGCTGGTCGTGACCGGCAAGGGCAACAAGACGCGCATGGTGCCGGTGTTGCAGAACGTGCTGGCGCTGGTTCGGGACTATGTGGCGATGTGTCCGCATCTGCTGCCGCCGGAAGGGCCGATCTTCGTCGGCGCGCGCGGCGGCCCGCTCAGTCCCCGGATCATCCAGCTCACCATGGAGCGGCTGCGCGGCGCGCTCGGCCTGCCTGACAGCGCGACGCCGCACGCGTTGCGGCATTCCTTCGCGACGCATCTTTTGAGTCGCGGCGGCGATCTGCGCGCGATCCAGGAGCTGCTCGGCCATGCTTCGCTCTCGACCACGCAGATCTATACCGGTATCGACAGCGAGCGGCTGCTGGAAGTCTATAGAACGGCGCATCCCCGCGCCTGAGATCACCCTGCTCCAGGCCTGACACGTCAACGTCACATCCGCTTACCCCTTGCGCCGATAGTGATGTTCGGTCCATCGTCAAGTCTTGTCAGGCGGGGAGGAAATCATGAGCGCACACGAAAGCATGGAGCATGCCGAGCACGCCGAACACGCGTCCGGCGAAAACAAGAAGATCGCGCTGTTGATTGCCGTGATCGCGCTGTGCCTGGCGCTGTCGGAGACGCTGGGCAAGGGCGCACAGACCAAATCCATCAGCAAGAACGTCGAGGCCTCGAACCTGTGGGCGTTCTTTCAGGCAAAAAGCATCCGCCGCACCGTGGTGCAGACCGCATCGGAGCAATCCAAGCTCAGTCTCGGCGCCGTAGGCGACGACGCCGCCAAGGCGGCGCTGCAAAAGCAGATCGATGACTGGCAGAAGACGGCAACGCGCTATCGCTCTGAGCCGGAGACCGGCGAAGGGACCGAGCAACTGTCTCACCGCGCCAAGGAAGCCGAGGAAGAGCGCGATCTCGCCACGGCAAAATATCATCACTTCGAGCTCGCCTCCGCCGCCTTCCAGATCGGCATCGTGCTGGCTTCGGCTACCATCATCACCGGCATCATTGCGCTGGCCTGGATCTCGGGCTTGCTGACACTGGCGGGGGTCGCATTCACCGCACTCGGCATATTCGTGCCGCATCTGCTACATCTGCCGTGAACGGCTAGAGCGTTTTCAAGCGAAGTGGAAACCGGTTCGCGTCAAGAAAACGCGTCAAACCCGGAATCCAGAGCCCGGTTTCGATTCTATCGAAACGGAAAAGGCTCCAGAGTCTAGCGCGCTTCGTGCACGCTCTTGCGGAAACGCTGGATCAGCCGAAGCGTGCGCGACGACCAGCCGCTGCCGTCGCCGCGCAGTGCGTCCAGGATTTTGGATTTGATCGGATCGACCAACGCATTGGCCTTGGCCCGCAATTTTAGCACGAACTCATACAGCGTTTCGAACCAATCCATTTCCAGCAGTTTGTCCCGCGTGACGTCGAAGATGAAAGCGGCGACGCCGACGCCCAGGAATTTGGCGAAGATGATGGTGAGGATGGCGCTGATCCAATGCTCATGGGCCAGCAGCCACAGCCCGACCAGCTTCAACGGAAACAGCGGGATCACCGGAACGATGAAGACGATCAGCGTCATCGCCGGCGACAGCGTATCGACGCGTTCAGCGAGCCATTGCTTGAAGGCGCGCAGCGGGATCAGCGCCACGAACCAGGCCACGATCGGTTCGAGATGATCCCACAGCCAGGCTTCGATCAGGAAGATGACCGCGAGCAGAACCCAGATCGGCTGTAGGAGGCGGCGCATCATTCCTTGCTATCCTCGCCCAATTTCTGGGCGAAGTTCACATATGGATCGCGCGCTTGCCGACTGCAAGCGCCGCTTCCTTGATGGCCTCCGAACGAGTCGGATGGGCGTGGCAGGTGCGCGCCAGATCCTCGGCGGAACCGCCAAACTCCATCAGGACGCAGGCTTCGTGGATCATTTCGCCGGCCTCGCGGCCGATGATGTGCACGCCAAGCACCCGATCGGTTTTCGCATCTGCGAGAATTTTCACGAAGCCTTCGGTGGTCTGGTTGACCTTGGAGCGGCCATTGGCGGTGAAGGGGAATTTGCCCGACGTATAGGCCACGCCGGCCTGCTTCAGCTCTTCTTCGGTCTTGCCGACCGACGACACTTCCGGCGTGGTGTACACAACCCCTGGTATAACATCGTAATTCACATGGCCGGCCTGGCCCGCGAGGATTTCCGCGACCGCTACACCCTCGTCCTCGGCCTTGTGCGCCAGCATCGGTCCGGCGACGACATCGCCGATGGCGTAGACGCCTTTCACGGTGGTCGCAAAATGCGAATCGATCTGCACCCGGCCGCGATTGTCGAGCGCGACGCCGGCCTCCTTCAGGCCGAGACCCTCCGTGTAGGGTACCCGGCCAATGCAGACCAGCACCACGTCGGCTTCCAGCGTCTCGGCCTTGCCGCCCGCGGCCGGCTCGACCTGCGCCGACAGCGTCTTGCCCGACCTGTCGACGCCGGTGAGCTTGGCGCCGAGCTTGAACGCAAAGCCCTGCTTTTCGAGGATGCGCTGGAATTGTTTTGCGACCTCGCCGTCGATCCCCGGCAAGATGCGGTCGAGAAATTCCACCACCATGACCTGCGCGCCGAGACGGTGCCACACCGAGCCGAGTTCGAGCCCGATCACGCCGGCGCCGACGATCAGTAGTTTTTCCGGCACCTTGTCGAGCGACAGCGCGCCGGTCGACGACACGATGCGCTTCTCGTCGATCTCGATGCCCTTCAGCCGCGCGATATCGGAGCCGGTGGCGATGACGACGTTCTTGGTCTCGACGAGTTGCGTCTTGCCGTCACCGCCCGTTACCTCGACCTTGCCGGTGCCGAGTATTTTGCCTTTGCCGCCGATGACGTCGACCTTGTTCTTCTTCATCAGGAATTCGACGCCCTTGACGTTGCCGTCGATGCCCTGCTGCTTGAAATTCATCATCGCGGGCAGATCGAGTTTCGGCGGGGGAACGCTGACGCCCATTTTCGCAAAACTATGCCCGGCTTCCTCGAACATTTCGGAAGCATGCAGCAGCGCCTTCGACGGCATGCATCCGACATTGAGGCAGGTGCCGCCGAGCGTCGCGTTCTTCTCGACCACCGCGACCTTCATGCCGAGTTGCGCCGCTCGCACCGCGCAGACATATCCGCCGGGACCGGTGCCGATGATGACGAGATCGTAAGTGGCCATGATTGGAAGTCCCGTAGCTGGGTGCGGTGACAGATATTAGCGACCGCCCGACACATCGAGGATGGCGCTGGTCACGTAGGAAGCGTCGTCAGACATCAGCCAGACGATGGCGTTTGCGATTTCTTCCGCGGTTCCGACGCGCTTCATCGGCACCGCATGCGCGAGCCGGTGGGCTCGGTCGGGCTCGCCGCCCGAAGCGTGAATTTCGGTATCGATCAGCCCGGGCCTGATCGCGGCGACGCGAATGCCTTCGCCGGCGACTTCATATCCGAGACCGATGGTAAAGGAATCGATCGCGCCCTTTGATGCCGCGTAGTCGACATAGGTATTGGGCGAGCCGAGCTTCGCGGCAACCGACGACAGGTTGATGATGACGCCGCCCTTGCCGCCATGGCGTGTCGACATCCGTTTCACCGCCTCGCGCGCACACAGGATGCTGCCGGTGACGTTGACCGCCATCATGCGCTGGATCCGCTCGGCGGACATTTCGTCGACCCGCGACGTCGGCCCGACGATGCCGGCATTATTGACCAGCGCACCCAGCGTTCCGAACTTGTCGGCGGCCTTGAACAGCGCGAGGATATCGCGCTCGTCGCCGACGTCGCACTTCATCGCGATCGCCTTGCCGTTCTTGGCTTCGATGGCGGAGACCACACTGTGCGCGGCGGCTTCATTGCTGGCGTAGCCGATGCAGACCCGAAAGCCGCGGCTGGCGGCGGCGATGGCGGTAGCACGGCCGATGCCGCGGCTTCCGCCGGTGACGATTGCAACTTTGTCTGTCAAGATTCGCTCCCGAAAACCAAACGCATGGTGCTGGAAGAGCCGCATCAGGATAGCGGCCAAATGCAGAAATCAGAATTCGATCAGAGATCCAGCACCAGCCGCGCGGGATCTTCCAGGTTTTCCTTGACGCGGACCAGGAAGGTGACCGCTTCCTTGCCGTCGATGACGCGGTGATCGTAGGACAAGGCCAGATACATCATCGGCCGGATCTCGATCTTGCCGCCGATCGCCATCGGGCGGTCCTGGATCTTGTGCATGCCAAGAATGCCCGACTGCGGCGCATTCAGGATCGGCGTCGACATCAGCGAACCGTAGATGCCGCCATTGGTGATGGTGAAGGTGCCGCCCTGCATCTCGTCGATCTTGAGCTGACCGTCGCGGGCGCGGCGGCCGTAGTCCGCGATGGCCTTTTCGATCTCGGCGATCGATTTGTGGTCGCAGTCGCGCACCACCGGCACCACCAGCCCCTTGTCGGTGCCTACCGCGACGCCGATGTGATAATAATTCTTGTAGATCAGATCGGTGCCGTCGATCTCGGCGTTGACGGCCGGAATATCCTTCAGGGCCTGCACGCAGGCCTTGGTGAAGAAGCCCATGAAGCCAAGTTTGCTGCCGTGCTTCTTCTCGAACACGTCTTTGTACTGCGACCGCATCGCCATGATGTGGCTCATGTCGACCTCGTTGAAGGTCGTCAGCATCGCTGCGGTGTTCTGCACTTCCTTCAGGCGGCGCGCGATGGTCTGGCGCAACCGGGTCATCTTCACGCGCTCTTCGCGCGCGGCATCGTCGGCGGGCGAGGGCGCGCGCACCTGCACCGCGGCGGCGGGCTGATTGACCGGCGTCGGCGCCGACGCGGCCTTTTCGATCGCCGCCAGCATGTCGCCTTTCGTCACCCGCCCATCCTTGCCGGAGCCGGGCACGGTAGCGGCATCGATGCCGCTTTCGGCGGAGATTTTGCGCACCGACGGTGCCAGCAGCGCGTCGGCTGGCGGCGCCTTCGCAGCGGGCGCAGGCCCCGAGGCGGAGGGCAGCGGCGCCGCGGCAGCGGCCTTCACGGGCGCCGCGGCCGGCTTGGCGGCGGCTCCCGCCGCGCCTTCATTGATCTGTCCGAGCAACGCACCGACCGCGACGGTTTCGCCGTCTTTGGCCGTGATCTCGCCCAGCACACCCGCTGACGGCGCCGGGACCTCGATGGTGACCTTGTCGGTCTCGAGTTCGACCAGCGGCTCGTCCACCGCCACGGCCTCTCCGGCCTTCTTGAACCAGCGGCCGATGGTGGCCTCGGTCACGGATTTGCCGAGCGTCGGAACGCGAATTTCAGTCATTGGCTTGTTTCCTCAAGAACCAGTGCGGTCAAAATCCTGGACGTCATCATCCGCGAAGGCGGACGATCCAGTAATCCGTGACAGTCTTGATGAGACCGGACAGCGCGGGTTACTGGATGCCCCGCTTGCGCGGGGCATGACGAATGCAAGCGTCTTCTAACTCAATGCCTCGTCAAGCAGCGCCTTGAGCTGCGCCAGATGCTTCGACATCAGACCGGTCGCGGTCGCCGCGGCGGCGGCGCGACCGGCGTAACGCGGACGCCTGTTCGGCGCGTTGATCTGGTTCAGCACCCATTCGAGATAGGGCTCGATGAAGTGCCACGCGCCCATGTTGCGCGGCTCTTCCTGGCACCACACCACCTCAGCGCCCTTGAAGTGTCCGAGCTCCTGCACCAGCGCCTTCAGCGGCACCGGATAGAGCTGCTCGACACGCATCAGGTAGATGTCGTCGATGCCGCGCTTTTCGCGCTCCTCGTAGAGATCGTAATAGACCTTGCCCGAGCACAAGACGACGCGGCGGATCTTGTTGTTCGGCACCAGCCTGATCTTCTCGTCCGGCAGCATCGCCGCGTCATCGTAGAGAATGCGATGGAACGTGGTACCGGCGCCCATTTCGTCGAGCCGCGAGACCGCGCGCTTGTGGCGCAGCAGCGACTTGGGCGTCATCAGGATCAGGGGCTTGCGGATCTCGCGATGCAACTGACGCCGCAGCACATGGAAGAAATTGGCGGGCGTGGTGGCGTGGACGACCTGCATGTTGTCCTCGGCGCACATCTGCAGGTACCGCTCCAGGCGGGCGGAAGAATGCTCCGGCCCCTGCCCTTCGTAGCCATGCGGCAGCATACAGACGAGGCCGGACATGCGCAGCCACTTGCGCTCGCCCGACGAGATGAACTGGTCGAACAAGACCTGCGCGCCGTTGGCGAAATCGCCGAACTGCGCTTCCCAGATCGTCAGCGCATTCGGCTCCGCCAGCGAATAGCCGTATTCGAAGCCAAGCACGGCCTCTTCCGACAGCAGCGAGTTGATGACTTCGTAGTGACCCTGGTCGCCGCCGAGATGATTGAACGGCGTGTAGCGGCTCTCGTCTTCCTGGTCGATCAGCACCGAATGCCGCTGCGAGAAGGTGCCGCGCTCAGAGTCCTGTCCCGACAGCCGGACGTGATGGCCTTCCTGCAACAGCACGCAGAACGCCAGCGCCTCGCCGGTCGCCCAGTCGACCCCGACGCCGGTCTCGATCGCCTTGGCGCGGTTTTCCAGAAACCGCTGCACCGTGCGGTGAATCCTGAAGCCATCGGGCACCTTGGTGATCTTGCGGCCAATATCCTTCAGCACCGCAATATCGACGCCGGTGACGCCGCGGCGCGCGTCTTCTTCGCCATCCGCCGACTTGAACCCGGCCCATTTGCCGTCGAGCCAGTCCGCCTTATTCGGCTTGTAGCCCGTGCCGGCCTCGAGTTCGGCATCGAGCCGGGCGCGCCAGTCGGCCTTGGCCTTCTCGACCTCGCCTTCGGTCATCACGCCTTCGGCGACCAGCCGCTTGGAATAGATCTCCAGAGTGCTCGGGTGCGACGCGATCCTCTTGTACATCACCGGCTGGGTGAAGGCCGGCTCGTCGCCCTCGTTATGGCCATGCCTGCGATAGCAGAACATGTCGATGACGACGGGCTTGTGGAACTTCTGCCGGAATTCGATCGCGACCTTGGCCGCGAACACGACGGCTTCGGGATCGTCGCCGTTGACGTGGAAAATCGGCGCGTCGATCATCTTCGCCACATCGGACGGATAGGGCGAAGAACGCGAGTAGCGCGGATAGGTGGTGAAGCCGATCTGGTTGTTGACGATGAAATGCACCGAACCGCCGGTGCGATAGCCTTTCAGGTCCGACAGGCCGAAGCATTCGGCCACCACGCCTTGCCCTGCGAATGCGGCATCGCCATGCATAAGAAGCGGCAGCACCGAGATGCGCATGTCCGGCGGATCGCCATGCTGATCCTGCTTGGCGCGCACCTTGCCGAGCACCACGGGATCGACGATCTCCAGATGCGACGGGTTGGCGGTGAGCGAAAGATGGATGCGGTTGTTGTCGAACTCGCGGTCCGACGAGGCGCCCAGATGGTATTTGACGTCGCCCGAGCCCTCGACCGCGTCGGGATTGGCCGAGCCGCCCTTGAATTCATGGAATAGCGCGCGGTGCGGCTTGCCCATCACCTGCGTCAACACGTTGAGACGGCCGCGATGCGGCATGCCGACCACGATTTCCTTCACGCCGAGATTGCCGCCGCGCTTGATGATCTGCTCGAGGGCCGGAATCAGGGATTCGCCGCCATCCAGACCGAACCGCTTGGTGCCGGTGAATTTAAGATCGCAGAATTTCTCGAAACCTTCGGCCTCGACCAGCTTCATCAGGATGGCGCGCCGGCCCTCGCGGGTGAAACTGATTTCCTTGTCCGGACCCTCGATGCGCTCCTGAATCCAGGCCTTCTGCGCGGCGTTAGTGATGTGCATGAACTCGACGCCGAGGGTCTGGCAGTAGGTGCGCTCGCAGATCGCGACGATTTCTCGCAAGGTTCCGTATTCGAGGCCAAGCACATGATCGAGGAAGATCTTGCGGTCGAAATCGCTCTCCACGAAGCCGTAGGAGCGCGGATCGAGTTCCTCGCGATCGCGCGGCGGCTCGATCCCGAGCGGGTCAAGTTTGGCATGGAAGTGGCCGCGCATGCGGTAGGCCCTGATCAGCATCAAGGCGCGCACGGAATCGCGGGTCGCCTGATGGATGTCGGCCGCCGTCAGCTCGCCTCCCCTGGCCTGCGCCTTGGCCGAAAGCTTGGTGCCGACGGATTTTTCGATTTCCACCCAGTTGCCGTCGAGCGCGGAGGTCAGCTCGTCACGCGGCGTCAGCGGCCAGTTGTCGCGCCCCCAGGACGGCCCTTCGGCGTTCTTGCGGACGTCGGCCGGGGTATCTTTCAGGCTCTTGAAAAACTCCTGCCATTCGGCGTCGACGGAAGCCGGGTCTTTCTCGTAGCGGGCGTAAATTTCGTCGATGTAGGTGGCGTTTGTGCCCTGCAAAAATGACGAGAGGGCAAAGGCGGCGTTCGCGTCCTGGCGAGACATGGATAACGTCCTGGCGATTTCGTTTAGCGCATGGAAAACGGCGCGACAGCCGATCCGGATACCGGATCAGCCTGATTGGGGGCCTTTTACCCTATTTAGGGTGAATGTTCGCCCCGAAAAGAACCAAAGAATGAATTAGCTCTTCAATTTTTCGACAAGGGTATGCCCGAGCCGCGCCGGCGACGGGGAGACCGTGATTCCGGCCGATTCCATCGCGGCGGTCTTGGAGCCGGCGTCGCCCTTACCGCCAGAAATGATCGCACCGGCATGGCCCATGCGGCGGCCGGGAGGGGCGGTGACGCCAGCGATGAAGCCGACCATCGGCTTCTTGCGGCCGCGCTTGGCCTCATCCTTGAGGAACTGGGCGGCGTCTTCCTCAGCCGAACCGCCGATTTCGCCGATCATGACGATCGAGGTGGTCTTGGGGTCGGCCAGGAACATTTCCAGCACATCGATGAATTCGGTGCCCTTGACCGGGTCGCCGCCGATGCCGACCGCGGTGGTCTGGCCGAGGCCCTCCTGGGAGGTCTGGAACACCGCCTCATAGGTCAACGTGCCCGACCGGGAGACGATGCCGACATTGCCGGGCTTGAAGATGTTCGCCGGCATGATGCCGATCTTGCATTCGCCCGCGGTCATCACGCCCGGGCAATTCGGCCCGATCAGCCGCGACTTTGACCCCGACAGCGAGCGCTTCACCCTGACCATGTCGAGCACCGGAATACCCTCGGTAATGCAGACGATCAGTGGAATTTCAGCATCGATGGCTTCGCAGATCGCATCGGCGGCCCCCGGCGGCGGCACGTAGATCACGCTGGCGTCGGCGCCCGTCTTCTCGCGCGCCTCGGCGACCGTGTCGAACACCGGCAGGCCGAGATGGGTCGAGCCGCCTTTGCCGGGCGAAGTGCCCCCGACCATCTTGGTGCCGTAGGCGATCGCGGCTTCCGAATGGAACGTGCCGTTCTTGCCAGTGAAGCCCTGGCAAATGACTTTGGTGTTTTTATCGATCAGGATGGACATGGTTGGGATTGCTTTCGCGGGACGGTCGGTAAGGGGTCAGTGAATCCGCCGATAGACGCCGGTGAGCACGTCGGCCCACCCTTCCGCGTCAGGCGAGAACTGGATTTTCATGGAATAGCTGTTGTCGTCGATGACTTCATAGACATGGCGCGCATTGCCGCGCAGCGACCCGCGCACGAGAGTCAAGGTCTTGCCGGTCCAGCCGCCGGAGGCCGGCGACGGCGGGTAATAGCCGAGCGAATCGTGCCAGAACAGTTTGTAGAGCCGGTCGTCGCGGTCATAGGTGAACACGCCGTGGGTGGCGAAGGTCTCCTTGCCGTCGCGCATCTGGCGGGTGTCCTGGATCAGATAGAAGCCGTTGAGGTCGATGCGGGCCACAACGTGCGAGGTGGCGGGGCCGCCTTCGGTCCAGCGCGAGGGATACACCATCTCCTCACCGCTCCACTCGCCGGCGAACGCCGCGAGCTTGCGGTGCTCCTCGAGCGGCGTCGGCGCGGCGAGATGGTCCTCGGGCATGGCCTAGCCTCCCTTGACGGCCTTGACGATCTTCTGCGCGGCGTCGTCGAGATTGTCGGCCGGCAGCACGTTGAGGCCGCTTTCCCGAATGATCTTCTTGCCGGCCTCGACATTGGTGCCCTCGAGCCTGACCACCAGCGGCACTTTCAGGCCGACCTCCTTGACTGCGGCGACCACGCCCTCGGCGATGATGTCGCATTTCATGATACCGCCGAAGATATTGACCAGGATGCCCTTCACGTTCGGATCGGCAGTGATGATCTTGAAAGCCGCGGCGACCTTCTCCTTGCTGGCGCCGCCGCCGACGTCGAGGAAGTTCGCCGGTGACATGCCGTAGAGCTTGATGATGTCCATCGTCGCCATGGCAAGGCCCGCGCCATTGACCATGCAGCCGATATTGCCGTCGAGGGTGACGTAATTGAGATCGTACTTCGAGGCCTCGATTTCCTTCTCGTCTTCCTCGGTGACGTCGCGCAGCGCCGCCACTTCGGGGTGGCGAAACAGCGCGTTGTCGTCGAACGACACTTTGGCGTCGAGTACCCGCAGTTCGCCCTGCCTGGTGACGACCAGCGGATTGATCTCCAGCATCGCCATGTCCTTGGCGACGAAGGCCGTATAGAGCTGCGTCACCAGCTTTTCCGCCTGCTTGGCGAGATCGCCGGACAAATTCAAAGCCTTGGCGACGGTGCGGCCGTGGTGACCCATGATTCCGGTGGCGGGATCGACCGAGAAGGTTACGATCTTCTCCGGCGTCGAGTGCGCGACGTCCTCGATATTAACGCCGCCTTCGGTCGAGACCACGAATGACACTTCGGAGGTTTCGCGGTTGACCAGGATCGACAAGTAAAACTCCTTGTCGATGTCGGAGCCTTCCTCGATGTAGATCCGGTTGACCTGCTTGCCGTGCGGTCCGGTCTGCACCGTGACCAGCGTCGCGCCAAGCATTTGCTTGACGTAGTCATTGACCTCGGCGACCGACCTGGCGATGCGCACGCCGCCCTTGTCGCCGGCAGATGCTTCCTTGAACTTGCCCTTGCCGCGCCCGCCGGCGTGAATTTGGCTCTTCACCACCCAGATCGGGCCGGGAAGCGTCTTCGCGGCTGCATCGGAGTCCGCAGCGCGCAGCACCGGCGCACCTTTCGAGATCGGCACACCGAATTCATGCAGTAGCGCCTTGGCCTGGTATTCATGGATGTTCATTGGACGTTCCCCGACCCCTCGTGCGGTGAATTACAGGATTTACATCAGTATTGCGGCTGGCATACCATATACCACGGACGATTTCAAACCGCTTTGTAAGGCTTGCCCCGGAAAGAGGGAGCCCCCCAAAGACCCTCCAGGAACCAAGGCGGGATCAGCGGCCGAGCAGGTCGGGCGCGATCTTCTTGCAGGCATCGACCAGACCCTGCACCGCACCAACCGACTTGTCGAACGCTTCGCGATCCTTGCCAGCCAGTTCGATCTCGACAATACGCTCGACGCCCTTCGATCCGATCACGACGGGCACGCCGACATACATGTCCTTCACGCTGTATTCGCCGTTGAGATAGGCGGCGCAGGGCAACACGCGCTTCTTGTCCCTGAGATAGCTCTCGGCCATCGCTACCGCGGACGCGGCGGGCGCATAAAACGCCGAACCGGTCTTCAAGAGATTGACGATCTCGGCGCCACCGTTGCGGGTACGGTCGACGATCTCGTCGATCCGCGCCTGCGAGGTCCAGCCCATCTTGACCAGATCGGGCAAGGGAATGCCGGCCACCGTAGAATAGCGCACCAGCGGCACCATGGTGTCGCCATGGCCGCCCAACACGAAGGCGGTGACATCTTCGACCGAGACGTTGAACTCGTCGGCCAGGAAATAGCGGAAGCGCGAGGAATCCAGCACGCCGGCCATCCCCACCACCTTCTTGTGCGGCATGCCGGAGGCCTTCTGCAGCGCCCACACCATGGCGTCGAGTGGGTTGGTGATGCAGATCACGAAGGCATCGGGAGCGTATTTCTTGATGCCGGCGCCGACCTGCTCCATGACCTTGAGATTGATACTCAAGAGATCGTCACGGCTCATGCCGGGCTTGCGCGGCACGCCGGCGGTGACGATGCAGACCTTGGCGTTGTCCAGCGCCTCATAGGAATTGGCACCGGTGAAATGCGCATCGAAGCCGTCGACCGGCGAGGACTGCGCGATATCCAGCGATTTGCCCTGCGGCACGCCCTCGGCGATGTCGAACATCACGACATCGCCAAGTTCCTTCAGGCCGATGAGGTGAGCCAACGTGCCGCCAATCTGACCGGAGCCAATCAAAGCAATCTTGTCGCGCGCCATGGGGGTTCTGTCCTTTGGAGGTCGAGCAGGAGGATCGAAAGAAGCTGGACGGCTGGTTATCCTTTTCGACCGGCCCGTTCAAGTCAGGCTATGCTCAATTGTCAGTCCTGCCTTGATTTCGATCATCCGCCCCGCGTCATTCCGGGATGGTCCAAAGCACCAGACCTCAGATGTGCAATGGCACATCGGGGAATCGCGAGATCCCGGGTTCGCGCTGACGCGCGTCCCGCAATGACGTGCTTTACGTCTCGACAAGCCCGGTGGTGGACCCGCTGGCGGCGGAATCCTTATGGCCGTGGGGCAGCGCCAGATAGGATTCCGAACTCATCTCAATCAGCCGCGACGAGGTCCGCTTGAACTCGTTCGCCTCATGGCGCTCGGTGGCAAGATAGAGCGACACCGGATTTGCGGCAGCCGAGGCCATCAGCTTCACTGCGTTGTCATAGAGCGTGTCGATCAAGGTGATGAAGCGTTTGGCCGCGTTGCGCGCGGGGTAATCCATGACCGGAATGCGGTCGATCATGATGGTGTGATAGTCGTGCGCGAGCCGCAGGTAATCGGACGCTGCCAGCGGCTTTTCGCACAGATCCGCAAAGGAAAATCGCGCGACGCCATCCGCCGAGCACGGCACGCGGAGGATGCGGCCTTTGATCGAAATGTCGCGCGGCTTGCACCTGGCATTGCCGGTCATCCTGGTCCAGGCCTTGTCGAGCGCGGCGGCGGCGTCGCTGTCCGCCGGCACCAGCCACATTTTCACGCCGACGAGCTTTTCCAGCCGGAAATCGGCGCGGGCATCGAGCCTCAGCACATCCATATGATCGGATATCTGGGCGATGAAGGGCAGGAATAGCGCCCGGTTCAGTCCGCCCTTGTAGAGATCCTCGGGAGCGACATTGGAGGTCGCCACCACCACCGTGCCGAGCTCAAACAGCTTTTTGAACAGCCGCCCCAGGATCATCGCGTCCGCGATGTCGGTGACGTGGAATTCGTCGAAGCACAACAGCCACGCCTCATCGAAGATCGACGCGGCGGTGAGCGCGATCACGTCGCCGTCGACGATCTCGCCGCGCGCGATATTCTGCCGAAAGCCGTAGATCCGCTCATGCACCTCGGCCATGAATTCGTGGAAATGGGCGCGGCGCTTGTGCGTGACCGAACTGTGCTGGAAGAACAGATCCATCAACATGGTCTTGCCGCGGCCGACTTCGCCGTGAACATAGAGGCCGCGCGGCGGCCGCTCGTCCTTGTCGGCAAACAGCCGACCGAGCAGGCCCTGCTTGCGGAACGGCTTATAGTTCGAAAGTCGCTGCTCGAGGTCGGCCAATGCCTCGGCGGCCTCTTCCTGCGCGACATCGGGCTCGATCGCGCCGGAGGAAACGAGGGCCCGATAATGGGCGCGGAACGAGGCGGAGGGGGGAGACAGCATGGGTCCCCTTACGGCCTCAACAGAAGGAAAAATGCAAGCCGAGAATTGGTGCAGCGGCTATGCGCTTGGGCCTGAGCCGACACTATGCCGATTTGCAAAGGCCCCTGATAGCCGCCAACGGGTCTCGCCTTCGGCGAGCCCGGTGACAGGCTTCGGCGGGTATCCCGTACGCCGCCGCTTATCGATCGATCCCCGGCGCCCGCCGAATACTGGGTCGCCTGGTCAAGCCGGGCGATGACAGCGCTGGGTGCGGTTCTACGCGCTCAACGCGTAGGAATCCTCGACCACATAGGGCCCGCCGCCGGTCGACGCCCGCGACGAGAACAGCACGAAGCGCGATGCCGTGAAAACCCGCGTCGGGAAATAACCGCGCACCGACAGATAATCGGCAACGTCCTGATTGGAGGCGTCGCGCAGCCGCGCCAGTGTCACATGCGGGGTGAATTTACGCCCCTCAGGATCGAGGCCGAGACGCTGCATCAGCCGTTCGAGTTCGGCCTGCAACTCGATTAACGGCCGACTCGGCACCACCTGGGCCACCACCGCGCGCGGTTTCTTTCCGCCGAAGCTGGAGAGGCCCTGCAAAGCCACCTCAAACGGCTTGCGATTGACCCGAAACAGCATCGAGGCAATTTCGTTGGCAGCGATGCCGTCGATATCGCCAATGAAGCGCAAGGTGACGTGATAATTTTCGGGATCGACCCAGCGGGCGCCCGGAAGGCCCCCCCGCAAACTGGAAAGCGTCTGGCCGATCTCGGCCGGAATTTCCAGTCCAGTGAATAAACGCGGCATCAGCGTGACTCCCGATGCTGGGGCGTGATCTTTCGGAAGGATCCTGCCCTGTAACAATCCCGGTGACGAATCACCGATGACTAATTTCTACCGTAGTTATGTGACTCTGCGAAGCAGCCGGCATTAATCAGGTCGAAAAACTCCCGGGAAAACACCGCGTTAGGGTGAGTGCTGCGCGTTTTTCAACTGCGTTGCCCGTTTATCGTGCCGAGAAATGCCTCCACCGTGGGCAGAATATTCGTGACGATGACATCGACGCCCTCCGCCGTCGGATGCATGCCGTCGGCTTGATTAAGCCTGGCGTCGGCCGCGACGCCTTGCAGGAAAAACGGATACAGCGGCACCCCGAAGGATTTGGCGAGATCGGGATAGATCGCGTTGAAGCGCGCCGAATAATCGCTGCCGTAATTCGGCGGCGCCACCATGCCGCATAACAACACCGCGATCTTGCGCGCTTTCAGCCGGGTCAGAATATCCGATAGCGCCGATCGGGTGACCGCGGGATCGGTACCGCGCAGGGCATCGTTGGCGCCGAGTTCCAGGATCACCGCCTGGGTACCGTCAGGCACCGACCAGTCGAGCCGGTCGCGGCCGCCCGAACTGGTGTCGCCGGATACCCCGGCATTGGCGATATCAACCGCTATACCCTTGGATTCCAAGGTTTTTTGAAGACGCTCCGGGAACGCCGCTGACCCCGAAAGCCCCAAGCCCGCGCTCAGCGAATCACCCAATACGACGATCTTGATCGGCCTTGCCCTGGCCGCGTCTTGCGTCTGGGCAAAGGCTGTCCCCGCCGTCATCAAAGCCATGCCCAACACGAGTATGTGCATGAACATCCGCACCCGCCCCTCGACCCCGCCAGCGGAAGTGCCATATGACCGAGCCATGGACAGCCTCATCGAATCCTCATCGCTAGCCGGCCTCGAGCCGGACACCATCGCCATCTCGAACGTCAATCTCTCGCTCGGCTCGGGCGCTGCGCGCGTTCATATCCTGAAGGATATCAGCCTGCGCGTGGCGCCGGGAGAAGCGATCGGCCTGATCGGGCCGTCGGGATCCGGGAAATCCACGCTTCTGATGGTGATGGCGGGACTGGAGCGTCCCGACAGCGGAGAGGTGGTGGTCAACGGCACTCCTTTCAATGCCCTCGACGAGGACGCGCTGGCGCGGTTTCGCGGCCGTCAGGTCGGCATCGTGTTCCAGTCCTTCCATCTGATCCCGACCATGACGGCGCTGGAAAACGTTGCGGTTCCGCTGGAGCTTGCCGGCAATCCCGACGCGGCGCGGCGCGCGGCGCAGGAACTCACCTCGGTCGGACTCGGTGACCGCTTGCATCACTATCCCATGCAATTATCCGGCGGCGAGCAGCAGCGCGTCGCTCTCGCCCGCGCGCTGGCGCCTGATCCCGCGATCCTCGTCGCAGACGAGCCGACCGGTAATCTCGACGAGTCCACCGGCAAGCAGATCGTCGATCTCCTGTTCAGCAAACACGCCGAGCGCGGCATGACGCTGGTGCTGGTAACCCATGACAGCTCGCTGGCGCAGCGCTGCGATCGCGTGGTGCGGCTGCGCTCGGGCCGGATTGACGGGCCGGCTGCGGACCGCAAAACCGCTTCATGACCATCGCCTCCGAAGCCATGGATAGCCGCCGGGCGCCGTCGCTCGCCCTGCGTTTTGCCTTGCGCGAATTGCGCGGCGGCCTGCGCGGCTTCTACGTTTTCATCGCCTGCATCGCGCTCGGCGTGATGGCGATTGCCGGCGTCGGATCGGTCGCGGCCAGCCTTGGCGAAGGACTGGCGCGCGAGGGCCGCACCCTGCTCGGCGGCGACGTCGCCTTCTCCCTGATCCAGCGCGAAGCCAAACCGGCCGAGGTCGCGTTTCTGCGCTCGCGCGGACAGCTGTCCGTGGCGGCGACGTTGCGTGCCATGGTGCGCGCAAGCGACGGCCGGCTCGCGCTGATCGAGCTCAAGGCTGTCGATGGCGCCTATCCGATGCTCGGCGAGTTGACGCTGGAACCGAAAATGTCGGTGGCCGATCTGTTGGCCGAGCGTGACGGCGTATTCGGCGCGGCGGCCGATTCCACGCTGCTGGCGCGGCTTGACCTCAAGCTCGGCGACCGCGTCAGTATCGGCAGCGCAAGTTTCCAAATCCGCAGCGTCATTGGTGCCGAGCCGGACAAGCTGGCCGGTGGCGTCGGTTTGGGCCCGCGGTTCCTGGTCAGCGAGGCCGCCCTGCGCGCCACCGGATTGCTGCAACCCGGCAGCCTGGTGCGCTGGATCTATCGGGTTAAACTGCCCGACAACGCCACCGACGATCGCGCCGCCACCGCGCTGATCGACGAGGCGAGGAATGCATTGCCCGAGGCTGGCTGGGAGATCCGCAGCCGCAGCAACGCTTCCCCGCAGCTCGAGCGCAGCATCAGCCGATTCACCCAGTTCCTCACCCTGGTCGGCCTCGCCGCGCTTCTGGTCGGCGGTGTCGGCGTCGCCAACGCGGTCAAGAGCCATATCGATCGCCGCCGCGACGTCATCGCGACGTTCAAGGCGCTCGGCGCCACCGGCCGCGACGTCTTCACGATCTACCTCACGCAAGTAATCGTGCTCGCCGTGATCGGCTCGGCGATCGGGCTGGCGGCAGGCGCTGCGCTGCCTTTCATCATCGTCGGCTTGTTCGGCAAGCTGTTGCCCCTGCCGGTGGTGCCGGCGCTGCATCCGGATGAACTCGCATTGTCGTTCGTCTACGGTCTTCTGACTGCGCTGGCCTTCGGGCTGTGGCCCCTTGGCCGCGTGCATGACGTCCCGGTGGCGGCGCTATTCCGCGAAGCGATAGCCAGCGAATGGCATCGCCCGCGCTGGCGCTATCTCGCGCTGATGGCTCTCGTGATCGCGCTGTTGATCGCGGTCGTGATCGGGCTCGCTTATGACAAGCGCGTCGCGACGGTGTTCGTCGTGTCCTCGGTCGCGGTGTTCGCCCTGCTGCGCGGCATCGCCGCCGGCCTGATGGCGCTGGCGCGCCGGCTGCCGCGCACCCGCTTCACCATGTTGCGGCTCGCCATCGCCAATATCCACCGGCCCGGCGCGCTGACGCCGTCGGTGGTGATGTCGCTTGGGCTTGGCCTGGCGGTACTGGTCACGATCACCCAGATCGACGGCAATCTGCGGCGCCAGTTCCTGGCGGCGCTGCCGGATCGCGCACCGTCATTCTATTTCATCGATATTCCCACCAACGAAGCCGGCCGCTTCGGCGAATTCCTCAAAACCACCGCGCCAGGATCAAAGGTAGAGGATGTGCCGATGCTGCGCGGGCGCATCGTCTCGGCCCGCGGGGTCAAGGCGGAGGATCTCAAGGCCTCGACCGACAGCGAATGGGTGCTGCAGAGCGACCGCGGCCTGACCTATACCGGCGAAATCCCGAAGGGCTCGAAAGTGGTCGAAGGCCAATGGTGGGGAGCCGGCTATAACGGCCCGCCGCTGGTGTCGATGGACAAGAAGATCGCCGACGGACTTGGACTGAAGATCGGCGACCCGATCGTCGTCAACGTGCTTGGCCGCGATATCCCGGCGACCATCGGCAATCTCCGCAGCATCGATTGGCAAAGCCTCGGCATCAATTTCGTGCTGGTGTTCTCGCCCAACGCTTTCAAGGGCGCCCCGCATACCCATATCGCGACCCTGACCGAGACCCATCCGGACGCCGCCGGCGACGCCAGGATCATCAAGGCGGTGGCCGACGCCTTCCCGATGGTGACGAGCGTGCGGGTCCGCGAAGCCCTGGAAACCATCGGCACCGTCGTCACCAATCTGGTGCTGGCGATCCGCGGCGCCAGCGCGGTGACGCTGGTGTCGGCCATTCTGGTGCTAGGCGGGGCGCTCGCCGCCGGACACCGCCACCGGGTCTATGACGCGGTCATCCTCAAAACCCTGGGCGCCACCCGCGCGCGGCTGCTCGGCGCCTATGCGCTGGAATATCTGATGATCGGCTTTGCGACTGCCGTTTTCGGCGTGATCGCCGGTTCCGTCGCGGCCTGGCTGATCGTGACCCGGCTGATGACGCTGAGCTTCGTCTGGCAAGCCGGCAGCGCCGCCGGCGTGGTCGCGGCCGCCCTGATCGTCACGGTCGGACTGGGGCTCGCCGGCACGCTCCTGGCCTTGAACCAGAAGCCGGCGACTGTGCTGCGGAATTTATGAAAAATTTACACTAGCGGCCAGCGTGGCTAGGATGAGCGATGCCATCCAGGGCCAACTCACGGGTCCGTTATCTGCCTCAACCAAGGAATTCAGCCTGCGGAGCGACATTCAGCCGCGCATGGAAGCTTGCAGCGAATGTGTTAGTTTCCCACATACCAATCGGGTCAGACGCCGCTTGATGACGCAAAGTTAATGTCAGCAGACGGTGGTATCTGAGATAGATTTCGACAACCGGCGACGCAAAGCCCTTGCCCTCCGCCGGGCCAACCAACGGGAATTCGACCATGTCGGACTTCGACCGCAACTATGCTTCTCCTTTTGGCCGGGCCGCAGGGCGCGTTGACGCCGCCGCCGTCGACGCTGGTCTGCGCGCCTACATGCTGCGCATCTACAACTACATGAGCATTGGCCTCGCCATCACCGGCCTCGCCGCGCTCGGCGTCTATATGGCCGCAGTGACGAGCGATCCGTCGGGCGCCGCCGCCAAGATCGGCAGCGCCTTCCTGACCCCGTTCGGCTACGCGATGTTCGTGAGCCCCCTGAAATGGCTGTTCATCCTGGCGCCGCTCGCCATGGTGTTCGCGATCTCGGCCGGCATCAACCGGTTGCAGCCGGCGACGGCGCAGCTTTTGTTCTGGGCGTTCTCGGCGCTGATGGGCATCTCGCTGTCCTCGATCTTCCTGGTGTATACGCACACCTCGATCGTGCGGGTGTTCTTCATCACCGCGGCGACCTTCGGCGCGCTCAGCCTCTACGGCTACACCACCAAGCGTGACATGACCGGAATGGGGTCGTTCCTGTTCATGGGCCTGATCGGCATCGTGATCGCGAGCCTGGTCAATCTCTTCCTTGCCAGCTCGATGCTGCAGTTCTTTGTCTCAGTGATCGGCGTGCTGGTGTTCGCGGGCCTCACCGCCTACGACACCCAGCGGCTGAAGAACGACTACATCTACGGCTATGCCTCGCAGGGCGGCGCCGTGGCGGAGCGGGCATCCATCCTCGGCGCGCTGTCGCTGTACTTGAACTTCATCAATCTGTTCACGCTGCTCCTGCAACTGCTCGGTCAGCGCGACTGATCGGTTTGCTGCAGCAGATAAATTCGAGCCCCGGCCTCACCGCCGGGGCTTTTCTTTTGGCCCAAGCAAAAATAATCTCACCACCATGCGCTCACTCAAAATCAGGCCCACCACCGCGGCCGACCTGCCCTCCATTACCGAGATCTACGAGCACGCGGTTCGCTACGGAACCGCGACATTCGAGCTGATCCCGCCGGATCTCGCCGAGATGACGCGGCGCTTTGACGCGCTGATGGACGGCGGCTATCCCTATTTCGTGGCTGCCCTGGAAGGCCGCGTGGTCGGATACGCCTATGCGAGCGCCTACCGCCCGCGTCCGGCCTATCGCTTCACCGTGGAGAATTCGGTCTATCTTGAGCCCGCGATCCATCGCCGCGGCATTGGCCAGCAATTGCTGCAAAGGCTGATCGCGGAATCAGAAGCACGCGGCTATCGGCAGATGATCGCGGTGATCGGCGATTCCGCCAACGCCGGGTCGATCGGCGTGCACACAAGGTGCGGATTCCAGATGATCGGCACTCACCCCGATGTCGGTTTCAAGTTCGGCCGCTGGCTCGACACCGTGATGATGCAGCGCGCGCTTGGCGACGGTGGAAGTACGCTGCCAGCGGGATGAGCTCTGCGTCGGTACCGCGGCGCTAGACCACTGCCAGCTTGCGGTCGATCACCAGCAGCACGCGGTCGAGTTCGTGGCCGCGGCGCAGGATCAGTCCGCTCGCCGAGATCACGCTGTACATGCCCTGCTTGCGCGCCAGCCGCAGATCTTTTTCGATGCGGTAGATCGGCACTTCCGATGCGCGGCGGAACACCGAGAACACCGCGCGATCCCTGAGGAAGTCGATGGCATAGTCCCGCCACTCGCCATCGGCGACCATGCGCCCATACAAATTCAAAATGCGATTGAGTTCGAAACGATTGAACGTCACCCGGCTTGGCAATGGCCCCGCAGCGGCGATGCGCGCCGCTGCGCGAGCCTCGCTTGGGTCGGCTTCCTCCGATATCGAACTCATGGAGCGCCTCCTGTCATCTAGGCGACATGATCGCGCCAACGGCGCGCGGCTGCAAGAGGGCCGTGATGGGCGCGTCGATTTTCGCGCCCACGGATCGTCAGAAACCCCTTACGGGCCAGAAACATGCCGTCACGGGATCGTTAGCGGAATCATAATACCGCCCCACTTCCGCCTACCGACCGCCCTGCTGAATTGCGACAAGACAATCCTGCGTTGGCCCGGTCCTTTCGGTTCCGGATTCCTCAGCCCCCAGCCCCCCGGGGTCGTCGGGATCGGGCCTGTTCCGCAGCTAGTCTTACTCCTTAGAGGGCCAACGAGAGTTGGTCCTTTTTTGTTATGAGACGAAGATTTTGGCGGTTGTCGTTTGGGGCCGCAAACGGACTTGGGTCTCCCCGAGTTCGGCGACCCAATCGGCAAACAGCCGACTTGGATCGCGACCCGGGAGGACGCTGGGGAGGGGTTCAGTGCAGCGACGTAAAGGCCGCCCCGAACATCGCACCGGGCTTGTCACGACTGCCGTCCTGGACATAGACCACCGCGCCATCGACGCCCTCGCGGGAAATATTCTCCAGCGGCACCGTCCAGCTGCCGGGAGTTCCGTTCCAGTCGCCCACCTTGAGCAGATTGCGCACCACGTTGTGGTACGTGATCTGGCGACCACTGTTCTCGCCGCGCCCGATCGAAATCGGCACCGCTTTCGAGATCGAGCAAATCCAGACTTCACCGTGCATCGTTGCCGGCCCTTTGCTGGAGGCCGCGACCGAAACGTTGATCTCTCTGCCGGACTGCGTCATCGTCACCGGTACGGACATAACGCCATCGGACTTCGTGGTCGCGTCAATGGCGTTCTCGATGCCGGCGCGGTCGCTGCCGATTACATGCACCGATCCATTGATGACGGCCTGCGGCGTGTAAACCTCGCGATCGCCGCGCACCTGGGAATAGGCTTTCTGCCGCGCGCTGAAGCGCGCATCGGCCAGCGTATCCTTCCAGCCCAGATAATCCCAGTAGTCGATCGGCATGCTCATCGCAATCACCGAGGGATCCTTGGCCAGCTCACCGAGAATCTTGTCGGCGGGCGGGCATGACGAGCATCCTTGCGAGGTAAATAACTCCACCACGGCGCGCGGATCGGCATGGGCCGGACGGATGATGGCGATGATCGCGCAGACGCCAAGTGTACCCGACCATCGCGAAATCAAATTATAGGCCATTATCGCTGTCATGCTGGAAACCGAAACCCATCCACATCGTCGCCGTCAACACTTTTACCGTCCCCGATACCGCACTGGCGGCTGCCGTCGAACGCAAGAAGGCGGCCTTTCATAGGCCGCCTTCCCTTTACCCGCTACTCACTTCGCAGTGAGCCGCTGATCGCAAGCCGCATCACGCCGCAAGTTTGCGCAGCACGTAATGCAGGATGCCGCCGTTTCGATAGTAATCGAGCTCGTCGAGCGTATCGATCCGGCACAGCAGCGAAACCCGTTGCAGTGCGCCATCGCCCGACACGATCTCCGCCGTCAGTTTCTGGCGCGGCTTGAGGTCGCCCTGCAAGCCCCGGATCGTCACCTTCTCATCGCCCTTCAGCCCGATCGACTGCCAGGATGCGCCGTCCTCGAAGGTCAGCGGCAGCACGCCCATACCGACGAGATTGGAGCGATGGATGCGCTCAAAGCTCTGGCAGATCACGGCGCGGACACCCAGCAGCCGCGTTCCCTTGGCGGCCCAGTCGCGCGATGATCCATTGCCGTATTCGGCGCCGGCAAAAACCACCAGCGGCACCTGTTCGGCCTGATACTTCATCGCGGCGTCATAGATCGACATCTGTTCGCCGTCGGGCCAGTGCTTTGTCAGGCCGCCCTCCGGAATATTGCCGTCGGCACCCTTCAGCATGAAGTTCTTGATGCGGATGTTGGCGAAGGTGCCGCGCATCATGACTTCGTGATTGCCGCGGCGGGTGCCGTATTGATTGAAGTCGGCCGGACGCACCTGATGCTCGGACAGATACTTTCCAGCGGGCGAGGTCAATTTGATCGAGCCGGCCGGCGAGATGTGGTCGGTGGTGATCTTGTCGCCGAACATCGCCAGAATCCGCGCATCGACCACATCGACGATCGGTTCCGGCTCCTTTTTCATGCCTTCGAAATAGGGCGGGTTCTGCACATAGGTCGAGCTCATGTTCCAGCGATAGGTTTCGCTCTCGACCGTCTTGATCTTGCGCCAGTTGGTGTCGCCCTTGAATACGTCGGCGTAGCGCTTCTTGAAGATCGTCGACGTCACGAACTTCTTCATGAAGGCGTTAATCTCCTTCGTCGTCGGCCAGATGTCCTTGAGGTACACCGGCTTGCCGTCCTTGCCTTCGCCGATCGGGTCGACCGCGAGATTCTTGGTCACCGTTCCAGCCAGCGCATAGGCCACGACCAGCGGAGGAGAGGCCAGATAATTGGCCTGCACGTCGGGACTGACGCGGCCTTCGAAATTGCGGTTACCCGACAGCACGGCGGCGGCGACGATGCCGTTGTCGTTGATCGACTTCGAAATATCTTCCGGCAGCGGGCCGGAGTTGCCGATGCAGGTGGTGCAGCCGAAGCCGACCAGGTTGAAACCGACTTTGTCGAGGTGGAGCTGCAGGCCGGAATTGGCGAGATACTCCGCGACCACCTGGCTGCCCGGCGCCAGCGAAGTCTTGACCCAGGGCTTGGCGGTCAGACCTTTGGCGGCTGCGTTGCGAGCAAGAAGCCCCGCGCCGATCAGGACGCTTGGATTGGAGGTGTTGGTGCAGGAAGTGATCGCCGCGATCACCACATCGCCATGACCGAGATCGAAATTGCGGTTCTCGACCGGATAGCGCGTCGATGCGTCGGCGGCCTTCTTGTATTCGCTGGCCATTGCCGCGGCGAAACCTTCGGCGACCGCGGGCAGCGCGACGCGGCCTTCGGGACGCTTCGGTCCGGCCATCGAGGGCACCACGTCGCCGAGATCGAGCGTCAACTTCTCGGTGAAGACCGGATCAGGCGATTTGGCGGTGCGGAACAGGCCCTGCGCTTTGGCGTAGGCGCTCACCAGCGCGACCCGCGCCGGCGCGCGGCCCGAAGTCTTGAGATAATCGATGGTCTCGGCATCGACCGGGAAGAAGCCGCAAGTGGCGCCGTATTCCGGTGCCATGTTGCCGATGGTCGCCTTGTCCGCCACCGAGAGATGGTCGAGGCCGGGCCCGAAGAATTCCACGAATTTTCCGACCACGCCCTGCTTGCGCAGCATCTGGGTGACCGTCAGCACCAGATCGGTGGCGGTGACGCCTTCCTTCAACTGCCCCTTGAGCTTGAAGCCGACCACTTCCGGCAGCAGCATCGACAGCGGCTGGCCGAGCATCGCGGCTTCCGCCTCGATGCCGCCGACGCCCCAGCCGAGCACGGCAAGGCCGTTAACCATGGTGGTGTGCGAATCGGTGCCGACCAGCGAATCCGGATAGGCGACCTCGAAGGTGCCCTTCTTCTTGCCGACCATCATCTTCTCCTTGCGGGTCCAGACCGTCTGCGCGAGGTATTCGAGATTGACCTGATGGCAGATCCCGGTGCCGGGCGGCACCACCGAGAAATTCGAAAACGCCTTCTGGCCCCATTTCAGGAATTCGTAGCGTTCCTGGTTTTGCTTGTATTCCTCGACCACGTTCTTGGCGAAGGCCTTGTTGTCGCCGAAGAAGTTCACGATCACGGAGTGGTCGATGACGAGGTCGACCGGCACCAGCGGATTGATCTTTTCCGCGTCGCCGCCGAGCGCCTGCATCGCGTTGCGCATCGCCGCCAGATCGACCACCGCCGGCACGCCGGTGAAGTCCTGCATCAGCACCCGCGCCGGGCGGAACGCGACCTCATGCTCGAGCTTGCGTTTCCTCAGCCATTTCGAGACCGCGAGGATGTCTGCCTTCTTGACCGTGCGACCGTCTTCGTTGCGCAGCAGGTTTTCCAGGAGCACCTTCATGGAGTAGGGCAGCTTGGATATCCCCTTCAGACCGTTTTTCTCGGCGGCGGGCAGGCTGTAATAGACGTAGGTCTTGCCGCCGACCTTGAGGGTCTTCTGGCTTTTGAAGCTGTCGAGCGAGGTCATGTGAGGAATTCCCGATTTTTTATCATTATGGCCAACAGGGGTATTTAAACACCGTCAACGAGGGCTGGCCTGATGGCTTGCAGACGCGGATTGTGTGCTGCATCAAGTTCCGGCTTATAGAATCATTCCAGTGGCACCGCCACACCGACAATCGAACTGCAGCGTCGTGTTACCCAAAAATTCTGCTGCGGTACCCTTAGATTCCAGAGGGCTGTGAAGGGACAAAATGCGGCTCTCGGGGCGTGACGTCAGGTGTGTGAGGGGCGGCCGGGACGTGTTCTCGGGCCTCGATTTCGAGGCTTCCTCGGGCGAGGCGCTGGCCGTTATTGGCGCCAATGGATCGGGTAAAACCTCGCTGCTGCGGATGATCGCGGGCCTGTTGTCCATCGCGGACGGATCGATCGGCCTCGAAGGCGGCGAGGCCGAGCTGACGTTGCCCGAACAGGCCCATTATCTCGGTCACCGCGACGCGCTGAAGCCCGCCCTCAGCGTGATTGAAAACCTCGCCTTCTGGCGGGATTTCCTCGGCGGTGAGGCGTCCGACGCCAGAGAGAGCCTCGCCGCGGTGGGGCTGGATCATGCGGTTCATCTGCCGGCGGCGTATCTGTCGGCTGGTCAGCGCCGGCGGCTCTCGATCGCCCGGCTGCTCACGGTCCGGCGCCCGATCTGGCTATTGGACGAGCCAACCAATGCACTCGATGTTGCCGGACAGGGCATGTTTGCGCGCCTGATGAGCGATCATCTCGCCAGGGGGGGCCTGATCGTCGCCGCCACCCACGCGCCGCTCGGGATTGCCACGCGTGAACTGCGGATCGGGGGGGTGTCGTGACCGCGCTTGCCGCACTGATTCGAAGGGACATCAAGATCGCGCTGCGGGTAGGCGGCGGGGCGCTGATCGGCGTCCTGTTCTTTCTTACCGTGGTGGTCCTGATGCCATTCGCGGTCGGACCCGATCTCGCGCTGCTGACCCGGCTGGGACCCGCGATCCTCTGGCTAGGCGCGCTACTGGCGAGCCTGCTCACCCTGGACCGGCTGTTCATGGCCGACCATGACGACGGTTCGCTCGATCTGATCGTGATGGGCCGCACGCCGCTGGAACTCGCCTGCGCCGCCAAGGCATTGGCGCACTGGCTGGCCGCGGGACTACCGCTGGTCGTCGCGACCCCCGTGCTGGGGCTGTTATTGAACCTGGATGCGGTCTCGACGTCGGCGGTCGCCTTGACGCTGTTGGCGGGAACACCGGCCCTCACCTTTACCGGCATGATCGGCGCCGCTTTGGCCGTGACCCTGCATCGCGGTGGATTGTTGCTGGCGGTGCTCGTGCTGCCGCTGTCCATACCGGTGCTGATCTTCGGGGTCGCGGCCTCGCAGGCCGCGATCACCGGATTATCGTTCGGCGCGCCGTTTTCGATCCTGTGCGCGCTATCGCTGGTCAGCTTTGTGATTGGGCCGTTCGCGGCCGCTGCCAGCCTGCGGCACGGGCTGGACTGAACTGAACTGAGGCATGATTCCGCCCACCGGACCGCATCAGTACAAAGTAGAGTCCGGTTTTGGACAAGATCATGCCCAACTTGACGTCGATCAACTTCAGATGAGCGCATTCATGCTGATTGCCTCCAACGCCAACGACCATTAACAGGATGCCATGACGCTGATCGATCTGGCCAACCCCACACGGTTCCTGACGCTGACGGCGCGTATTTTGCCGTGGCTCGCGGGTGCCACCGCCATTCTGCTGCTGATCGGTCTCTACCAGTCAGCGATGGCGCCCGACGACTACCAGCAGGGCGCCACCGTCAAGATCATGTTCATCCACGTGCCGAATGCGTGGCTGTCCATGTTCGTCTGGAGCGTGATGAGCCTGGCTTCGCTTGGAACTCTGGTGTGGCGGCATCCCCTGGCGGACGTCGCCGCCAAGGCCGCCGCCCCGATCGGCGCCTCTTTCACGTTTCTCGCGCTGGTGACGGGCTCGCTATGGGGCCGGCCAATGTGGGGCACCTATTGGGAATGGGATGCGCGGCTGACCTCGGTGCTGATCCTGTTTCTGATGTATCTCGGCCTGATCGCATTGTGGCGGGCGGTTGAAGACCCCTCGCGCGCGGCGCGCGCCGCGGCGGTGCTGACGCTGGTCGGCGCCATCAATATACCGATCATCAAATTCTCGGTGGACTGGTGGAACACGCTGCATCAGCCGGCCTCGGTGCTGCGGATGGGCGGGCCCGCGCTCGATCGCGCCTTTTTAATTCCGCTGCTGGTGATGGCGCTGGCGTTTTCGCTGTTGTTCATCACGCTGCATCTGGCGGCGATGCGGAACGAAATCCTGCGCCGCCGGGTGCGCAGCTTGCAGATGATGCAAGCAAGCCAGCGATCAGCGTGAACGCGATGTCGCTCGGTCCCTACGCGCCCTTCATCGTGACGTCCTATGTACTGGTCACAGCGGTGGTGTTAATTCTCATTGCCTGGATCGCGATCGACTATCGTCGCCAGAAGACGCGCCTGCGCGAACTCGACGCGTCAGGCGTGGTCAGGCGGTCCGGGCGCAGCGCGGCGGATACAAAATGAGCGAGCCTTCGACAACAACCGATACCCCGCCGGCACGCCGGTCCTGGCTGATGGCGCTGCCGTTGGTCGCCTTCGCGGCGTTGGCCGCGATGTTCTGGGTCCGGCTGGGCGATGGCGATCCCTCGCGGATCCCCTCGGCCCTGATCGGTCACCTGGCGCCGCAAACGCCGCTGCCGCCGCTACAGGGACTCGTCGATAGCGGCGCCCAGGTGCCCGGGCTCGATCCGGCCGTTTTCAAAGGCAAGGTCAGCGTCGTCAATGTCTGGGCATCGTGGTGCATACCCTGCCGTGACGAAGCGCCGCTGTTGACTCAGCTCGGCCACGACAAGCGGCTGCAACTGATTGGCATCAACTACAAAGACGCGCCTGATAATGCGCGGCGCTTTCTCGGCCGCTACGGCAATCCCTACGGCATGCTCGGCGTCGACGGCAACGGCCGCGCCGCGATCGAATGGGGCGTCTATGGCGTGCCGGAGACCTTCATCGTCGGACGCGAAGGCACCATCGTCTACAAGCTGGTCGGCCCGGTGACGCCTGACAATGTCGATACCGTGCTCAAGGTCGAGATCGACAAGGCGCTGAAGGCGGGATCGTAGATTCCAGCCACCGGCATGCCGGGCGCACGTTCCGTGTTCATCGCGGAGCCTGTCATCGACGGCGCAGAGCGCCGACCCGTTGGCGGTGCGCCGGAATGACATTCAGCCTCAAATAATTCCTGGCTTTTATCTGCCGTTCATTTGGCGGCCATGGCGCCGCCACGAATTCGAAGCTAGCTTGATTGGGTTGCTTAATCAGTCCTTGGAGGGACACCCTATGCGTCATTTTACGCTCGCTTCTCTTGCTGCCGCGGCCCTGACCCTTGGTCTGCTCACGGCTTCGCCGTCGATGGCCCAATCGACCCAGCCTGCCGCCAAATCCGACAAGATGGCCCCGGCACCGAAAGCCGATTCGAAGATGGCGCCCGCCGCCAAGTCCGATCTGCTCGACATCAACTCTGCTACCGCCGAACAACTCGATGCGCTGCCGGGAATCGGCAAGGCCTATTCGGCAGCGATCATCAAGGGCCGCCCCTACAAGGGCAAGGACGAGTTGGTGCAGAAGAACATCGTCCCGCAGGCGACCTACGACAAGATCAAGGACAAGGTCATCGCCAAGCAGAAGTGAGTTCGGCTTCTTCGTCTCGTAAGCCTGAGCTCCTGGAAACGCATCGGCGCACCGCGCCGGTGCATTTTCATTTCCCCTTGCTTACATCCCCTTCCGCCGCTTCGCTCGCTTCCAGCGAAGCCGGCTCGAGATGATAACGCTTTGTCAGCGGCATCTGAGCGATCGCAAAGATCATGGTCAGCGGGATTACGCCGAATGCCTTGAAGGCGACCCAGAAATCGGTGCTCTGGGTGCGCCAGATGATCTCGTTCAGGATCGCCATTCCGAAAAAGAACAACGCCCAGCGCCCCGTAAGGATGCGCCAGCCCCGCGGCGTCAGATTGAACATCTGATCGAACATGATCGCAATGAAGGAGCGGCCGAACAACAGACCGCCACCGAGGATCGCGGCGAACAGGCCGTAGATGATGGTTGGCTTCACCTTGATGAAGGTTTCATCGTGCAGCACCAGCGTCAGCGTGCCGAACACGATGACGACAACGCCGGTGACCAGCGCCATCAGCGGCACATGCTTGGTCACCACGTAGGCCGCGATGATCGCGGCGACGATCGCCGCCATGAAGACGCCGGTGGCGACGAACAGGCCGAACTTGGCGTTGGCGCCGAAGAAAACAAGCAGCGGACCGAGTTCGGTCGCGAGCTTGAACAGAGGATGCGGCGTGGTCTTGTCCATCATTCGATTCCTGCGATCGCCTGGGCAAAGTCTCGCGCGGTGAAGGCTGCGAGGTCCTCGACGCCTTCGCCCACGCCGATGAAGTGCACCGGCAGTTTGTGTTTTTCGGCCAGCGCCACCAGGATGCCGCCGCGCGCGGTGCCGTCGAGCTTTGTCATCACGAGGCCGGAGACCCCCGCGGTACGGTGAAACGCCTCGACCTGCGACAGCGCATTTTGTCCCACTGTCGCGTCCAGCACCAAAAGCACTGCGTGCGGCGCCGAGGCATCGACCTTTTTGATCACTCGAACGACCTTTTCAAGCTCGTTCATCAGTTCGGCCTTGTTCTGCAGGCGGCCGGCAGTATCGACCAGCAGCACGTCGAATTTTCCGTCGCGCGCCGCGGTCAGCGCGTTGAAGGCAAGGCTCGCGGAATCCGACCCCTGCGCGCCCGCAATCACCGGCGATTTGGTGCGCTCGCCCCAGATCTTCAACTGCTCGATCGCGGCAGCGCGAAAAGTATCGCCGGCGGCCAGCATGACCTTGCGGCCTTCAGCGGAAAGCTTTGCGGCCAGCTTGCCGATGGTTGTGGTCTTGCCGGAGCCGTTGACGCCGACAACCAGAATGACGAACGGTTTTTTGGTTTCGTCAATGACAAGTGGCTTTGCTACCGGCGAAAGCACCTTCTCGACTTCGGTCGCGACCACCGCCTTCACGTCATCGGCCGAGATCGACTTGTCGTAGCGGCCGTGGCCTACCGCCGCCGAAATGCGCGCGGCCACCTCGGTTCCGAGATCGGCGCGCAGCAATACGTCCTCGATATCCTCGAGCATCGCGCGATCAAGCTTGCGCTTGGTGACGAGATCGGCAACCGCCGACCCGAGCGAGCTCGAGGTGCGCTTCAATCCGCTGGACAGCCGCCGCCACCAGCTCAATTTTGTCTTTTCCGGAGTGTCGTTCATGGCGGACGTGTGTTAGCGGTTTCGCGCCATGAGCGAAAGTCTCGAACGCTTGACCGAAGTTCCCGAATTGACCGCCGAGGAAATCCAGGCCCGCGTGCTTCATCGCGACGGGCTGATGCTGGTGATCGACAAGCCCGCCGGGCTCCCGGTACATCGCGGCCCCAAGGGCGGCGCCAACCTGGAATCCTCCTTTGACGCGCTGCGATTCGGGTTGCCGCGGCCGCCGGTCCTCGCTCACCGGCTCGACCGCGATACTTCCGGCTGCCTCGTATTGGGCCGCCATCGCAAGGCGACCGCCTCGCTCGGCCTGCTGTTCAAGCATGGCAAAATTTCAAAAACCTACTGGGCGGTGGTCGAGGGCGGCCCGGCCGAGGACGAGGGCACCATCGACCTGCCGCTCGGCCGCCTCAATGCCGAGCGCGGCTGGTGGCAGAAGCCCGATCCTGAAGGCCAGAAGGCGGTCACCAACTGGAAATTGCTGGGGCGCGGCGATGGCTTCAGCTGGCTCGCGCTGGAGCCGATCACCGGCCGCACCCATCAATTGCGCGTGCATTGTGCAGCCCTGGGCTGGCCGATCTTCGGGGACAATATTTACGGCGACGGCCCGCGTTTCGGCGAACCGCGCCTGCATCTGCATTCCCGCGAGATCGTGATCCCGATTTCCCGGAACAAGGATCCGGTGCGCGTAGTGGCACCGGCGCCCCAGCATCTGCATGAGAAACTCAAGGCATGCGGGTGGAACGGGGAGTAAAGCTCGTCATTGCCACGGCCGAGTAGAAGCCGACCTCACAGCGTCAGCCGCGCGCCATCATTCCCGGTGATCGTGAATGCGCGCACCGCACCGGGCGTTTCACCGCCAATGGCCACTGGAATAAAATGTTCGGTGCGTCCCTGCGTCGCGCTCTCGATCAGCACCTGCCGCGTATGACCCGCCTCCGACGCCAGCCGCCGTCGCAACGCAGCCACCGCCGCCGCACGCAGCCGCTGGGCGCGCTCCTTGATCTTGTCGCCCGCGACCTGCGGCATCCGGGCCGCCGGCGTACCCGGCCGCGGCGAATAGGGGAACACATGCAGGAAGGTGAGACCGCACTCTTCCACCAAATCCTGCGAGCGCGCGAACATCTCTTCGGTCTCGGTCGGAAAGCCCGCGATGATATCGGCGCCGAGCGCGATGTCTGGCCTTAAGCGCCGCACTTGCGCGCAGAAATCAATGGCGTCAGCGCGGGAATGCCGCCGTTTCATCCGCTTCAAAATCAAATTGTCGCCGGACTGAAACGACAGATGCAGATGCGGCATCAGCCGTTCGTCGTCGGCGATCACGTCGAGCAGATCGCGATCGGCCTCGATGGAATCGATCGAAGAAATCCGCAACCGCTTCAATTCCGGCACGTGCCGCAATATCTGTTTTGCAAGCTGCCCAAGCCCGGGGGCGCCCGGCAGATCGGCGCCGTAACTGGTCAGATCGACGCCGGTCAGCACGATCTCGGCGTGGCCGCGTTTGGCCAGCGCGCGCACCTGTTCGACCACCGCACCCATCGGCACCGAGCGCGAATTGCCGCGGCCATAGGGGATGATGCAGAAAGTGCAGCGATGATCGCAGCCGTTCTGCACCTGCACGAATACCCGCGGCAGTCCCTTCCGGAATCCATCCACCAGATGCGGCGCCATCTCCTTCACCGCCATAATGTCGGCAACCGCGATCTTTTCGCCGGCTGTGACGCCAAATTTCGCGGCGCCTTCGAGCGCCGTGCGCGCTGTACGCCAGGCTTCGCCCCGCATCTTGTCGTCATTGCCGAGAACGCGATCGACCTCGGACATGCGAGCGAACATCTCTGCTTGCGTCTGCGCCGCGCAGCCGGTGACCACGATCCGAGCTGAAGGCCGCTGGCGTTTCAGCCGGCGGATCGACTGCCGCGCCTGGGCCACCGCTTCATTGGTTACCGCGCAACTATTGATGACAATGGTGTCTGTGAGCCCGGCACGCAGCGCCTCGCGCAAAATCACCTCGGATTCGAAGGCGTTGAGGCGGCAGCCGAAGGTGACGATCTCGACGCTCATCTTATGCGACGGAGGCAAACAGCGCCGGATCGAAGCGGCCTTCATATTCGAAGGTGGCGGTGCCCGTCATCAGCACGTGGTCGTCGCCCTCGCGCCACTCGATGGTGAGTTCGCCGCCGGGTAGCGCGATCTGGACGGTCCGGTTGGCGCGCTTCAGCCGCGCCGCCGCCACCGCGGTGGCGCAGGCCGCCGAGCCGCAGGCCTTCGTCAATCCTGCGCCGCGCTCCCAGGTGCGGATCGTGATGTGATCGCGATCGACGATATGGGCCAGCGTGATATTGGCCCGCTCCGGAAAGATCGGGTGGTTTTCCAGGAGCGGCCCGAAGCGGCCGAGATCGTAGGCGTTGACGTCGTCGACCCAGAAGATCGCGTGCGGATTGCCCATGCTGACCACCGACGGAGTGTGCAGCACCGGCGCGTCGATCGGGCCGATCTGCAGCTCGATCGAGCGGGTGTCGCGAAACTCCTCCGCCAGCGGAATATCCTTCCAGCCGAATTTCGGCGGGCCCATGTCGACGGTGTAGAGCCCGTCGGCGCCCTGCCAGCAATTCAACAGCCCGGCCCGGGTCTCGAAGGTGGCGGCGGTCTGGCCGGTCGATTCGAACAGCCGGCGCGCTACGCAGCGCATGCCGTTGCCGCAGGCGGCGGCTTCCGAGCCGTCATTGTTGTAGATGCTGATAAAGGCCTCGGTGCCTTTGAGGCGCGGCTGCTGCAGCACCATCAACTGGTCGTAATGCACACCCGCCGGCGAGGCCACCGCCCGCGCTTCCTCCGGCGTGATCGCGGCTGACTCGTCGCGCAGATCGACCACGACAATCTCGTTGCCGATGCCGTTCATCTTGGCAAAGCTATGGTTGGCGAGCGCGCTCATGGCATTCCCCGAATGGTGCCTGCCTTATATGGCGAATGACGGCGAATTGGCCAGTATGGTTTATCTGTGTCGACGCCCCCTGACTGCAAAGCACCGCCCATGACATATCTGTCATGGGACGAAAGCCGCCCTTGCATGTTAGCATGGCAACCGCCTCGCCGATGTGAACCGGGACACCCGAGCGAGCCGCCACCGCTGAATCAGGGCTTTGGAGAAGACCGAATGAATTGCCGCCGCTTGTTTCGCCTCGTCATGGTCGCGCTGATCCCGATGACAGCGATTTCGTTGGGCTGGGGCAACGCGCTGGCGCAATCGCCGGCTCCGGCGGCCTCTCCCGCGGCTCCCGCCGCATCGCCAACGCCCACCCCGGCGCCGACCGCAGCGCCGGCTCCGGCCGCGAGCCCTTCGGCGGTCACCCGCTGCCCCGCCCGCCGCGGCGGAGACCCCGGCGGTACCCCCGGCGGCCGCGCCGGTGCAGACCGCCGATCCCTTTGGCGAGGAAATCACGCTGGAGCCGAAGACGGTCGTCATCCTCAAGGGCAACGCCAACTGGGATTCGGCGTTCGACACCCTGATCGACTCGTTCAAGTCGCTGTCAACGTTGCTCGACAAGCAAGGCATGAAGCCCGCCGGCAACCCGATGATCGTCTACACCTCCACCGACGATACCGGGTTCACGTTCCTGGCGGAGATTCCGGTCGATCAGGAGCCGAAGAACCTGACCAAAGCCATGAGCATGGGCAAATCGCCCGAGGGCAAGGCGCTGAAGTTCGTCCATCGCGGGTCTTACGACAATATGGACAACACCTATGAGGCCATCACCAATCACCTCGACGACAAGAAGCTCGAGGCCAAGGATACTTTCATCGAGGAATACATTACCGACCCCTTGAACACCGCGGAAGACAAACTGGTCATCAACGTCTACGTGCCGCTGAAATGAAGTTTATGAAACATCGGACCGCCTTCGCCGCCGCTATTTTTGCAAGCTGTGCTGCTGGCCGCGCCCGCGCTGGCGGAGACCGTGCCGCCGTCGATGATCACCGTCAGCGGCGAGGCCACCATATCGGTGGCGCCGGATCAGGCGGAGATCGAGGCCGGCATCACGTCGGACGCCAAGACCGCGCGCGAGGCTTCCGACGCCAACAATGCGGCGATGGGCAAGCTGCTGCTGGCCTTGAAGGCCGCCAATGTCGAGCAAAAGGATATCCAGACCTCGCAGCTGTCGCTGCAGCCGCAATACGCGCCGAACCGCTCCGGACCCTCTCCCGTCGTCGGCTATCGCGCCAGCAATCGCGTCACGGTCCGGCTGCACGACATTCTCAAGGTCGCGAGCACCATCGATATGCTGGTAGGCGCGGGAGCGACCGATATCGGCGGCATCGGTTTCTCGGTATCCAACGCATCGAAGCTCCTGGATGACGCCCGCGGACAGGCAGTGGCCGATGCCCGCCGCAAGGCCGAGATCTATGCCAAGGCCGCCGGCGTCACGCTCGGTGCCCCGCTCGGCATCTCCGAGGAAGGCGCGCCCGGCCCGATGCCCTATCGCAAGATGGCCGTCGGCATGGCGGCGTCTCCAACGCCCATAGCCCAGGGTGAAGAGACGCTTCATGTCACGGTCAGCATATCGTGGGCGATCAAGCAGGCGGGGCAGTAAACAATTTACTCCCTCGCCCTCGCTCTTGCGCGGAGAGCTTATAGCTCCACCACCTGCCCCGGCTTGAGCGCGACAAAACGCTCGCGCGGGATCTTCGCTTCATCGAGCGCGGCCTGCAACGCGGTGAGCGGCGCGTCGATCGCTTCGTCGGTCAGTTGAAACGTGCCGTGGTGATGGGCCAGCGCGGCCTGCGCGCCGCAATCGTCAAGCGCCTTCACGGCATCGGATGGATTCATGTGCTGATCGCGCATGAACCAGCGCGGCTCATAGGCGCCGATCGGGAGGATCGCCAGACGCAGGGGGCCGTGCGTTTGCCCGACATCGCGGAAATGCTTGCCGCTTCCGTAACCGGAATCGCAGACGATGTAGATCTTACCCGCCGCCGTCTCCAGCACGAAGCTCGCCCACAACGCTTTGTTGCGGTCGAACAGCCCGCGCGCCGTCCAGTGCCGGGTCGGCACCAGCGTCACCGCAACGCCATTGCCGAGTTCGACCCGGTCATGCCAGTCGAACGCCTCGGCCTGAACCTTATCGTCGGCCTTGCGCATGATCACGTCATTGCCGAGCGGCGTGATCACGCGCGGCGAGAATTTTGCCGCCAGTTTCGACAGCGTGGCGATATCGAGATGGTCGTAATGGCCGTGCGATACCAGCGCGACGTCGATCGGAGGCAGCGCGTCGAAGGCAACGCCTGGATCGTTCCGGCGCTTCGGTCCGGCCCAGCCGAACGGCGATGCGCGTTCCGACCACACCGGATCCACCAGGATGTTCAGTCCCGATGTCTGGATCAGCCAGCTGACGTGGCCGACAAACGACAGCCGCACCGTGCCGCCATCGACACGCGCCGGCGGGGTGTCGGCGTGGGGGCTCGGCGCCCATTTGGGCCAGGCCTGCCGCCGCCGGTCGCGGTCGAACTGCCAACGCAGCACCTCGCCCAGCGATTTCGGCGGCGCGCCATCGGGATCGAAGAACTGCCGGCCGTCGAAATGATCGGAAACGGGACCGGAATAGGTATTGTCAGCTGAACTCATGGGCTCGATTGGCCCGAAAAACGTCCGCTTTTGCAAGGGGGTAAGCCGGCTGCCGTGGTTCACGAAAGCGCCATCGGGGCCGCGGCTTTCCTTGACTTTTGGGGCTTACCGAGGTTTAACGCCGGCAATCTTCGGAAAGACGTTCTTTTCGACCCGCCGCCCGGCCCCTGAGGCCGGAGGTCAACGCCCGACAGCGCGATGCGCCCTCGGGCGCAAACGTGTTTTGGCATAGGCCTTCCCTGGAGGGCCGTTATTGGGCTCGCGCTGATGTTCGACAATCTGTCGGAAAAGCTTGGTGGCATCCTCGATCGGCTGACGGGGCGCGGTTCGCTCAGCGAAGCCGACGTCGATGCCGCAATGCGCGAGGTGCGCCGGGCACTGCTCGAGGCGGACGTCTCGCTCGACGTCGTGAGAAGCTTTACCGATCGAGTCCGCGAGCAGGCGGTTGGGGCGACCGTCGTCAAGTCGGTGACGCCCGGCCAGATGGTGGTGAAGATCGTTCACGACGAACTGGTCGCCACCTTGGGCGCCGACGGCCAGACCATCGATCTCAACGCGGTACCGCCGGTCGCCATCATGATGGTCGGCCTGCAGGGCTCCGGCAAAACCACGACCACCGCGAAACTCGCCCGCCGCCTGACCCAGCGCGACAAGCGCAAGGTGCTGATGGCTTCGCTCGACATCTATCGCCCGGCGGCGATGGAGCAGCTCGCGGTGCTCGGGCGCGACCTCGATATCCCGACCCTGCCGATCGTCGCCGGTCAGAAGCCGGCGCAGATCGCAAGGCGCGCGCTGGAAGCGGGAAAACTCGGCGGTTACGACGTGGTGCTGCTCGACACCGCCGGCCGCACCACGCTCGACGAAGAGATGATGGCGGAAGCGGCCGAGATCAAAGCCGCGGCCAATCCGCATGAAGTGCTGCTGGTCGCGGATTCCCTGACCGGCCAGGACGCGGTCAATCTGGCGCGGTCCTTCGACCAGCGCGTGGGCTTAACCGGCATCGTGCTGACGCGCGTCGACGGCGATGGCCGCGGCGGCGCCGCGTTGTCGATGCGCGCGGTCACGGGTAAGCCGATCAAGCTGATCGGCACCGGCGAAAAAACCGATGCGCTGGAAGATTTCCATCCCAGCCGGATCGCCGGCCGCATTCTCGGCATGGGCGACGTGGTCTCGCTGGTCGAGAAGGCCGCCGCGAATATCGACGCCGAAAAAGCCGCGCGCACCGCCGAGCGGATGCGCAAGGGCCAGTTCGACCTCACCGACATGCGCGAGCAATTGCTGCAGATGGCGAATATGGGCGGCATCAGCGGGCTGATGGGCATGATGCCCGGCATCGCGAAGATGAAGAATCAGATTGCGAATGCGGGGATCGACGACAAGATTTTAAAGCGTCAGGTCGCGTTGATCGATTCGATGACGCGGCAGGAGCGCAAGCACCCCGACATCCTGAAAGCCAGCCGCAAAAAGCGCATCGCGGCGGGCGCCGGCGGCAAGGTCGAGGACCTCAACAAGCTCCTCAAGATGCACCGGAACATGGCCGACATGATGAAGGCCATGGGCTCCGGCAAGCGCGGCCCGCTGGCCGGCATCGCGCAGGCGATGGGCTTTGGCGGCGGCATGCCGTCGCCCGAGCAGATGAAGGCGCTGGCCGAGAAGATGCCCGGAGGCGCCGGCCCCGGCGGGATACCCGCGCTGCCGAAGGATCTTCCCGCCGGCTTGCGGCAGGGCTTGCCGAATTTGCCTGGCCTCACCGGCTTGAGCGGCAAGCCGAATTTGCCGGGGCTCGGCGGCTTCCCCGGCCTCGGCAAGAAGAAATAATCGCGATCAATTCAGTCAACATTCAAACAGACACCTCAAAGGAGACCTAAATGTCAGTCGTTATCCGCCTCGCTCGCGCAGGCACCAAGAAGCGTCCGGTCTATCACGTCGTCGTCGCCAACTCGCGTTTTCCCCGCGACGGCCGCTTCATCGAGCGGCTTGGCCATTTCAATCCGCTGCTGCCGAAGGACAGCGCCGAACGGCTGAAGCTCGACATGGACAAGGTCAAGGCCTGGCTCGCCAAGGGCGCGCAGCCGTCGGATCGGGTGACGCGCTTCCTCGATGCCGCCGGTGTGGTGAAACGCGCCGCGCGCAACAATCCGGAAAAGGCCGTGCCGCGCAAGGAGCGTAAGGCGCAGGCCGAAGCCGCCGCGAAGGCGTAAAGCGTAGCGGCGCGCGACGGTGGCAGCACCGATTTGCGTTGCCCGGATCGGCGCCGCGCATGGCGTGCGCGGCGCCGTGAAGCTGTGGACGTTTACGGAAGACCCGCTGGCAGTGAAGGCTTACGGGCCTTTGGCGACCAAAGACGGCGCGCGCCAGTTCGAAGTGACGAGCGCGCGCGAGGCCAAGGGCCATCTCGTCGCTACACTGAAGGGCATTTCGACCCGTGAAGAGGCCGAGCGTCTCAATGGCATCGAGCTTTATGTCGCGCGCGAAAAACTGCCCGATACCGACGAGGATGAATATTACCACGCCGACCTGATCGGGCTTGCCGCCGTGAATGCCGCCAACGAGCCGCTCGGCCGCGTCATAGCGATCCACAATTTCGGCGCCGGCGATATTATCGAGATCGCGCCACCCAGCGGGGCGACCATGCTGCTGCCGTTTACCAACGCCGTGGTGCCGACCGTCGACGTCGCGGGCGGCCGCGTGGTGATCGAATTGCCGGAAGAGATTGAGGGTGACGAGCCCTCCAGCGCGGACGCCTGAGCATGGCAGCCGAGATGACACCCTGGCGCGCAACCGTCCTCACGCTGTTTCCGGAGATGTTCCCCGGTCCGCTCGGCGTCAGCCTTGCAGGTAGGGCGCTGGCGTCGGGGCTGTGGGACTTGGAGGCGCGTGACATCAGGGCATCAGCCACTGATCGCCACCGCAGCGTCGATGATACGCCAGCCGGCGGCGGTCCCGGCATGGTGCTGCGCGCCGACGTGCTGGCGGCCGCCATCGACGCGGCGGATAATGCCCCCGACCGCCCAAGGGATCGGCCAAGGCTCCTGATGAGCCCGCGAGGTCGGCCATTGACCCAGTCGCGGGTTGTGGAGCTCGCCGCCGGGCCCGGCCCCCTGATCGTGTGCGGCCGGTTCGAGGGCATCGACCAGCGGGTAATCGAGGCGCGCGGGCTCGAGGAGGTTTCGATCGGCGACTACGTGCTGTCCGGCGGAGAAATCGCAGCCATGGCGGTGATCGACGCCTGCGTCCGGCTCTTGCCCGGCGTGATGGGAAAGCCGGCTTCGGGGGCCGACGAGAGCTTTTCGGATGGACTACTGGAATACCCGCAATATACCCGCCCGCAGGAGTTCGAGGGCCGGCCGATCCCGGAGATCCTGCTGTCCGGCGACCACGCCAAGGTAGCGGCCTGGCGAAAGGCCGAGGCCGAGGCCCTGACCCGGGCGCGGCGGCCCGACCTTTGGGCCTCGGGCCAAGTCCAATCGGGGCCTGGCCAAAATCGCCCAAAAAACACGACGGAAGGGTGACAAGCCGCCGCCTTTGCCGTATACGAGCGCGAAATCCGCGCACCGAGCATTTTCCGGCAAAGTGGCATTCCGGTTTGCCGCCAGGAAATGCTCGAATTAATTGAACTGCGCGTATTCTTTCCGCAAGACCGGTACCCGCTTTTGCGGAATACGCGCTACAGGATAAACCAACACCCGCGCAGCCCGCGCTCTTCACGGCTGGGGCGCGACGCCGATGGAGATTTTGCGATGAACCTTATTCAAGAGCTCGAAAAAGAGCAGTTCGATAAATTGGCCGCCACCAAGACCATTCCGGAATTTGGTCCCGGCGACACCGTGATCGTCAACGTCAAGGTGGTCGAAGGCGACCGCTCCCGCGTGCAGGCCTATGAGGGCGTCTGCATCGGCCGTTCCGGCGGCGGGCTCAATGAGAGCTTCACGGTGCGCAAGATTTCCTACGGCGAAGGCGTGGAACGCGTCTTCCCGGTGATGTCGCCGATGATCGACTCGATCAAGGTGGTGCGCCGCGGCAAGGTGCGCCGCGCCAAGCTGTATTACCTGCGCAACCTGCGCGGCAAGTCGGCCCGCATCGTCGAGAGGACCGAGCGCGCCGCTGCCGTCGGCGAGTAGTCCGGGTCCACAATGGTTCGATGAAAAGCGCGGGGGCGCCCATCCCCGCGCTTTTTTGTTGCGCAGTACCTGGCTATCGATCGATTGTCGCGATGGCGGTCGCTGTGGTAGAAAATCTAATGGTAGCAGATCAGACCAGCATCGCTTGGCAGTTCGCCGCACGGATCGTGATCGACGATCGCAGCCGCCTGCCCGGCCGCTTCTTCGGACGTTTCGCGACTTCGGCGACATCGGGACTTTCGCGCGCGCTCTGATGCCGCGCCGATATCTCGACTGTTTCGCGCGGTGCCGCGCTTTCCTGCTCACGCAAAATCTCCTCAAGGACTTACGCTCATGTCCAAACCGACCACGCTGTACGACAAGATCTGGAATGACCATCTGGTTCACGAAGCCGATGACGGCACCTGCCTGCTCTATATCGATCGCCATCTCGTCCACGAGGTGACCTCGCCGCAGGCTTTCGAGGGCCTGCGCGCGACGGGACGCAAGGTCCACTCCCCTGAGAAGACGCTGGCGGTGGTCGACCACAACGTGCCGACAACCGACCGCTCGAAACCCAATCCGGATCCTGAGAGCATCGAACAGATCGCGGCACTGGCGCACAACGCCAGGGAGTTCGGCATCGAATATTACAACGAATTCGACAAGCGTCAGGGCATCGTCCACGTCATCGGCCCCGAGCAGGGTTTTACCTTGCCCGGCACCACGATCGTTTGCGGCGACAGCCACACCTCCACGCATGGCGCGTTCGGCGCGCTGGCACATGGCATCGGCACCTCGGAAGTGGAGCACGTGCTGGCTACGCAAACCCTGATCCAGAAGAAGGCCAAAAACATGCGCGCCGTCGTCGACGGCAAATTGCCCGACGGCGTCACCGGCAAGGATATTATCCTGGCCATCATCGGCGAGATCGGCACCGCCGGCGGCACCGGCTATGTGCTGGAATATGCCGGCGACGCCATTCGCGCGCTCTCGATGGAAGGCCGCATGACCGTCTGCAACATGTCGATCGAAGGCGGCGCCCGCGCCGGCCTGGTCGCGCCGGATGAAAAAGCGTTCGAGTTCTTGAAGGGCCGTCCCAAAGCGCCGAAAGGCGCGGCCTGGGACGCCGCGATGCGCTACTGGGAGACGCTGCGAAGCGACGAGGGCGCGCATTTCGATCACGAGATCCGGCTGGATGCGGCCAAACTGCCGCCGATCGTGACCTGGGGCACATCGCCCGAAGACGTGGTTTCGATCACCGGCTTCGTGCCCGATCCCGACAAGATCGCCGACGAGGCCAAACGGCTCTCGAAGCACCGCGCACTGAATTACATGGGCCTGATGCCCGGCACCAAAATCACCGACATCAAGCTCGACCGCGTCTTCATCGGCTCCTGCACCAACGGCCGGATCGAGGATCTGCGCGCGGCGGCGAAGATCGCCGAGGGCAAGACCGTCAACGGCCATGTCAACGCGATGGTCGTGCCGGGATCGGGCCTCGTGAAGGAGCAGGCGGAAGCCGAGGGACTGGATAAGATCTTCATGAAAGCCGGCTTCGAATGGCGCGAGCCGGGCTGCTCGATGTGCCTGGCGATGAACCCCGACAAGCTGAAGCCCGAGGAGCGCTGCGCCTCGACCTCGAACCGCAATTTCGAGGGACGCCAAGGTTTTAAAGGCCGTACCCACCTGGTCTCGCCGGCAATGGCGGCGGCGGCGGCGATTGCCGGGCATTTTGTCGACATCAGGGAATGGCGCTGAGACGTCTTCCCTCAACCTCGAGGCGTTCGCGAAGCAAGTCGTTAAGGTGTTTTGAGCAGACTGGTTCGACGCAGGCGTGGCATTTCGCGGGAACCAGCAATGGCCGACAAGCCCGAATTCGTCGACATGATCAGCGAGGCGACGCACCAGGCCCGGCGCCGCATCGTGCGGCGCGCGGTCGAGCCCGAGGTCAAGGAGACCTCGCGTCTCAGCCACTGGCCGCCGGAGCGGTGGGAGCAGTGGCGCACGGAGACGCTGACGCCATGGAAACTCCGATCCTGGAAATTCAAGAATTGGGATTAGGGCGACAACTTTTCTTGCCGCCAAGATAAAACTCAGGCGCCCCATCGAGCGCCTGATTTAATTCAGTCCGGGACTCGACTTAGCCAGAGACTCGACGCTCACCAATAGATGCGGTGATGCCGGTGACGGTGCCAGTAGTAGTGGTGGCGCCAGTGGCGGAAGTGACAGACGCGGCGCGGGCCGTAATAGGTCCAGATCACCCGGCAGCGGCGGTACGAGTAATAATAGGGATAATCATAGTACGGGTAGTAAGACGCTCCATAGAAGAAGCGCCGGTGAAAGTGATGGTGACGCGCGAATCGATAGCCGCCGTAGCGAAGTCCGCTGTAGCGATAGCCGCCACGGTGAAAGACCGGGCTGGTGCGAAATCCGCCGCCATGGAATACGGCACCACCGGTTCGGAAGCCGCCACCGTGAAACACTGGACCACGGCCGCCATGAAACGTCGCGGCGCCACTGTGAAAACTTCCGCCACCATGGAAGCCGCTACCACCGTGGAAGCCTCCACCTCCGCCGCCATGGAAGCCGCCGCCCCCACCACCTTGAAAACCAGCAACGGCGCCGCGGCCGGCGACTTCGGTCATCGGGCCACCGGAAGCGGCTTTCGCCGTCGGCGCAGCACCCGCGTTGATCAGCGATAGCGCTTCGGCGCGCTGACTTGGTGCAGCCGACAGCACCAGCATCGCGCCGGCCATAAGGCCCAAAATCCTGATCATGTGTAAGACCTCCCTGAATTCAGCCGAGGAAGGTCCGGGCCGTGAGATGGCCTGCCTTCGGCTCGTTCATTTGCGGTCGCTCCCAACATTAAAATAACGATGGGCACGTGAACGCGCCATGAATGCGCACGCCGCAATTTCAACCGCACGCAGGAAGGGCAAGAAAGTTCGCTCTCCCATGGAATAAGAATCGACCATGACCGTTATGTAAGTGTGCAGCCGAAGATGATGGACCGCGCCGCGCAGGATCGCTATCAGGCGCGATTTTTCGGCGTGTTCAAAAAAATCAGCGGACGGCTGCTGTCGGCGGATGAAAACCAGACGATCCCTTAAGGCACGTCGGATCGCGGCAAACTGATATTGACGTCATTTCCCGACGAGGCCGCTTCTCGTGACAGCGCATTTTTCGGCTGAGTGGAATCCGTTTGACCGCAAGAAAATGCGCTCATTTAGAAACACGCGCGTATTCCGATCGCAAAACCGGCGTCCGCTTTTGCGGAATACGCGCAAGCGGAATCACCGGGATATTTGGAAATCAATGATCGTCGAACGTTACCACCCCCACCCGAACCCGAAAGCAAACGGAAACGGCGCCGGCGCGTAGTACGGCGCATAGTACGGATAAGGCCTGTAATAATAAGGCCGCGCGTAATAATAGGGCCGGTAGTACGGGCGATAGCCGTAGCGATAATGATAATGCCGATAATGACGCCGCGCGCTGATATCGGTGGCGTTCGGTATTGCCGGTGTTTGCGCAGCCGCCTGCACGGGCGCCGCAGCGGCCGGATTGATCGCGGTCGAGCCGCCGAACATCAGGGTGACCGCCAGCAAGGCGGGACCAAACCATCTCCTCATGAAAACCTCCTACGCTCTTTCGCTCATCAACGTCGAGCCTCTCCGCCAGTTTCGGGCCGGCACGACAGGCCAAACAGGAAATGAGCAAGTTTTTATCTACGACATTTGACCGGAAGCCGCATTGAGCTGCGTCAAGGCGCCCGCGGAAGTCCGGGCCACAGCAGGCCGCGTCATGCAGGTCGCAGCGGCCTTTTCGACACCAGACAATCCACCACGCGGTGGCGCTTGCAGCGTCCCTAAACCGGAGATCGCTGCCTAGCCGGGCCGCCAGAAGCAGCTCATCCGTGGCACGATCACGGTGCCGCTCGGCCGGTATTCCTGCACATAGGTGGCGTTGCATTCGCGCACCGCGTTGCGGCCGGGGTAATAGCGGGGATAGACGCCCTCGGCGTTCGGTTCGTAATACGGCTGGACACGCAGCCGCGTCGGCGGCCGCAGAACCCGGTGCTGCGCGGAGACCTCGGTTGACGCAGGCTGTGCCTGAGCGGTCCGCAAGCCCTGCGGCTGCGCGTCTTGCGCGCTTGCCCCGGCCGCGGGCAACGAAAGAAGGCCTGCCAAAGCGACCAATATCGCCGTCGTGCCGATCCGCATCATCACGCCCACCATCAACCTGTTGCCAACCACAAGGTCTCCGATTGGCGCGCCAAGGTCAACTACAGACGCGTATTCCGCAAAAGCTCGCCCTCGGACTTGATCCAGGAGTGGACCCGGTTTTGCGATGAGAAATACCGCGCCCATTCATGCTTCAAAACCGCATGCATGAGCGAGGAACCCGCGCTAAAACCCCCAAATGTGGCGAACAGCGAAAGCACCCTCCTTGGCCGAGATGGAGGCCATGGCGGACGGCATCTTCGGGCGCCTGCCCAAAACCTTTCGCGAACTGTGCGAGGGCGTGATCATCCGCGTCGATGATTTTCCGACCGACGAGGTGCTCGACGAGATGCAGGCGGAGAGCGAATTCGACCTGCTCGGCCTGTTCCAGGGGGTCGGCCTGCCGCACCAAAGCAATGACGACATTGCCCGGCTGCCCAATATGATCTGGCTCTATCGGCGGCCGATCCTGGATTACTGGGCGGAACATGACGAGGCACTCGGCCATATCGTCCGCCATGTGCTGATTCACGAAATCGGCCATCATTTCGGCCTCTCCGACGAGGATATGGAGGCGATCGAGGAGGAAGCCGATTGAGGGAATTTGCCCTTTAACGCCAGCGTTATTCGCGATAAACCATACGGACGAAACGCTTTTCTCCAATCTCAAGCCAAGAAGTGCGATCCGATGGACAAGTTCACCACGCTGGAAGGCGTCGCGGCGCCGCTGAAGATCATCAATGTCGATACCGACATGGTCATCCCCAAGCAGTATCTGAAAACCATCAAGCGCACCGGCCTCGGCAAGGGGCTGTTCTCGGAGCAGCGCTACAAGGACGACGGCAGCGAGAACCCGGATTTCATCCTCAACAAGCCTGCCTATCGCAACGCCAAGATCCTGGTCGCGGGTGACAATTTCGGCTGCGGTTCGAGCCGCGAGCACGCGCCCTGGGCGCTGTTGGATTTCGGCATCCGCTGCGTGATCTCAACCTCGTTCGGCGACATCTTCTACAACAACTGCTTCAAGAACGGCATCCTGCCGATCCGCGTTGCCCAGGAAGACCTCGACAAGCTGTTCGACGATGCCGAACGCGGCGCCAACGCGACGCTGACCATCGATCTTCCCAACCAGGAAATCCGCGGGCCCGACGGCGGCACCGTGAAATTCGAGATCGATCCTTTCCGCAAGCATTGCCTGATCAACGGCCTCGACGACATCGGCCTCACCATGGAAAAGAAGGCTTCGATCGACGCCTACGAAGCAAAGGCGAAGACCGAGCGCGCCTGGGCCTGATCTGACAAAAGTCAGCCGCTGATGGAAGGTGACGCGCATGCGGCCCGACGTCGTCACCTTCTGGCATGGCCCGCTCGATGCGCTGCGGCTGACCTGCCTGAGATCGCAAGTCGCCGCTGGCCATAAGGTCACCGTCTACAGTTTCGATCCGCTTCCCGGATTGCCGGACGGCGTCGGCAACGTCGAAGCCGAGGCGATTCTGCCGCACGCCTTTTCCGAAAAATTACGCCCACCGCAGCCGGACGGCACTTGGCGCGACTGGACCATTCTGCAATTTTCCGATTTCTTTCGGATGCGGCTGATGGCCGAGAGTGCCGGCCTCTGGCTTGACGCCGATGTGCTGCTGCTCAAGCCGGTCGAGATCGACGTATCCAAACCTTATTTCGCGTGGGAGCGGCCGCGCCAACTCGGCAATTCGGTGCTCTATCTGCCATCAGACGACCCCATCGTCGTGGCATTCGAGAACCTGATGAAGCAGGAGGAATTGACGCCGGACTGGCTGGCACTGCGGCACCGCCTGACGTTCGCACTGCGCCGCTTGCGCGGTGGATCGAGCCGGCTCGCCGACCTACGCATTGCGATCTACGGCCCGGCGGCGCTGACCGCACTCGCAAGCCGGGCCGGCAAATTGCATCATGCCCTGCCGAAGAAGTCGTTTTACGCGGTTCACGCCGACCCCAAATTATTCTTCGACCCTTCCGATTTTTCAACCCTGATCAGCGATCCCGGCATTACCGGACTGCACATCTCGCCCAAAGGCCGCGGCAGCAAGCCACCCGTTCCCGGCAGCCTCTATGCATGGGCGGCGAAGCGGTTTGGCTAAGGCCTTCGCAGCCCGGGCTGGTTGATCTACCGCAACAATCCTCATCGCCGTTCGTGCTCTATGTTCGCCGATTGGAGATGTCTCATGACCGCCCACAATATTCCCATGGTTGAAAATCTCGTCAATTCGTTTGGCGACTGGCTGAAGCAAAGACGGGAGATGAATGAGCTGCGCGAGCTCAACGGCGCCGAATTCGACCGAATCGCGAGCGAACTAAGGGTCTCTCCCGACGACCTCAATCAGTTGGTCCGTAAGGGGCCGCATGCCGCGGACGAACTGCCGCAGATGCTGAAGGCTCTCGGCATCGACCAGGAGGCGCTCGCGCGCATCCAGCCGCTGGTGCTGCGCGACATGGAGCGCGTGTGTGCGTTGTGCCACCAGAAGGGTGAATGCATCCGCGACTTCGCCGCCGGTACCGCCGCCGAACACTATCGGGGGTATTGCCCCAACGCGCCCACGATCGATGTTCTCGGCCCGGAGGTGCGCAAATGAAAATCTCGCGCTCCGCCTGGATTCATATTTCGCTGGCCGTCGTTATTGCTATCGCAGCGCTGTTCTTGATTCGCCTGCATAATGCAGGCGGGAGCATTTTCTAACTCGCAGGCCGATGGGTTCGGCAACGCGCTATCTATCTTTTCAACAAGTCTCCTGAATCGGCTCACGGGGTTTGCGGAGCTTATCATCGGGCGTGCATTCGCGCGAACCGTTGGCCCAACCCGTCCTGCGAGTACAGCTCTTTCAACTCCCCATTGCCGTGATCGCGTCCGCTATTTGAATCGTGCGCCGTGCCATGTCGGCGTGCAGCCGCTCCACCATCTGCCCGTCGAGCGAAATCGCGCCGCGCGAGGCGTTTTCCGGCCGATCGAACGCCGCGATGATCTTGCGGGCTTGGGCTACTTCCTCCACAGGTGGGGTGAAGATCGCATTGCAGGCCTCGATCTGGCCCGGATGGATCAGCGTTTTGCCGTCGAAGCCGAGATCGCGCGCCTGGGTGCATTCCTGCCCAAAGCCGTTGAAATTGCTGAAATCGCTGTAGGGTCCGTCGAGGATCTCCAGGCCGTAGGCGCGCGTGGCGAGGATGCAATGCGTGATCATGGGGATCATCGCCGCGCGGCCGGGCTGCATCTTGATCCGGGTTTCCCGTGAAATGTCGTTCGGCCCGAACACGAATCCGGCCAGCCGCATTTCGGAATCGCGCGAGGCGCTCGCGAGTTCCTCGGCATGCAGCACCGCCCGCGCGGTCTCGATCATCGCCCAGACCTTGATCGAGATGTCGGCGTTGGTATCGCTGAGGCGACCGGCGATGGCGGTCAGATCCTTCACGCTGGAGATTTTCGGAACCAGGATGCCATCGGGCCGGGCCTTGCCGGCCATGGTGACGTCATCGATCCACCATGGCGAATCCAGCGCGTTGACACGGATCAGCACCTCGCGCTTGCCGAAGCCCTTGGCCGCGACGGCCTGCGCGATCTGATCGCGCGCCAGTGCCTTCGCCTCCGGTGCCACCGAATCCTCAAGGTCGAGGATAATGCCGTCAGCGGGGAGATTGCGCGCTTTTTCCAGCGCCCGGGCATTCGAACCGGGCATGAACAACAGGCTGCGGCGCGGGCGGACCATCGGTTTGCTCCCTCGAATTCCTTGAGTTCCACGCGATAGCATCCCAGCCCCCGGTCCGAAAGGCTTGTTCCGGCTTGTGCCATATGGTTAGCAAGGCGCATGACAGGATTTCCGCAACGTCTGCTGGAGGGCTACCGCACCTTCACCTCGCAGCGGCTTCCCACAGAACAGTCGCGCTACCGCGAACTGTCCGAGCGCGGCCAATCACCCGAAGTTATGGTGATCGGCTGCTGCGATTCCCGGGTGTCGCCAGAGGTAATCTTCGATGCCGGCCCTGGCGAATTGTTCGTGGTGCGCAATATCGCCAATCTGGTGCCGGTCTATCAGCCCGATAGCGGCGCGCATGGCGTATCGGCGGCGCTGGAATATGCAGTTACCGTTCTGCGGATAAAGCACATCGTGGTGCTCGGGCACGCGCAATGTGGCGGCATCCGCGCCTTCATCGACAAGATCGAGCCGCTGTCGCCCGGCGACTTCATCGGCAAGTGGATGGCGATGTTCATTAAGCCGGGCGAGACAGTCTCCCAGCGCGACCATGAGACGATGGCCGATTTCACCGTCCGGATCGAGAAGGCGGCGGTGTTCCGGAGCCTGGAAAACCTGATGACGTTCCCCTTCGTCCGGACACTCGCCGAGAAGGGCGAGATCAAGCTGCACGGTGCATATTTCGGCGTGAAGGAGGGCTCGTTATTCGTGCTCGATCAGGCGGCGAAGGAATTTAGGAGCGCGAGAGAAGCAATACAGGCGGGCGAATAGGAGAGCCTCCGCTCGCCAGTTGCTATTCGCCCTCATGGCCCCCGCCGGCCCAGCGGTCGGACAGCGCCAGCACGAGGGTCGAGACCACGAACACCAGATGCACGCCGACCAGCCAGCCTAGCTTCTGGGCGTCGAATGCGGCGTCGATATTCATGAACGCCTTCAGCACCTGGATCGCTGAAATCGCGACGATGGAAGCAAGCAATTTTTGCTTGAGCCCGGCGAAATCGACCTTGGTCATCCATTCCGGCCAATCCGGATGGCCGCCCGGATCAATCCGCGACACAAAGTTCTCGTAGCCGGAGAACACCACGATCAGGACCAGGTTGCCGGTCAACGAGACATCGATCAGACCGAGAACGCCAAGGATGATATCGGACTCCTTCGACCCCGGCGCGTGGACGATGAATTCCCACAGCACCATGCAGAATTTCAGCAGCAGCACCGCGAGGCTGACGACGAGGCCGAGATAAAACGGCGCCATCAGCCAGCGGCTGTTGAAGATCAGGCTTTCGAAGCCGCGTTCGACGCGTTTTGCCGCCGGGTTGGGCCGATAGGGAGCCGGCTGCTCGGTCATCGCAATTCCGGCTCCTGCATTCCTGCTGTTACGCTGCTTTTTTCTTGGCGCTGATCAGCTTGCGGTTGATCAGGCACTCGGCGATCTGGATCGCGTTCAGGGCCGCGCCCTTGCGCAAGTTGTCCGACACGCACCACAGCACGAGACCGTTTTCCACCGTCGCGTCCTCGCGGATGCGGCTGATATAGGTCGCGTCCTCACCCGCCGCCTCGTAGGGCGTGACGTAGCCGCCGGGTTCGCGCTTGTCGATCACAAGGCATCCCGGCGCCTTGCGCAGGACTTCGCGCGCCTCGTCCGCCGAGATCGGATTTTCGAACTCGATGTTGACGGCTTCGGAGTGGCCGACAAATACCGGCACCCGCACGCAAGTCGCGGTGAGCTTGATTTTGGGATCAAGAATCTTCTTGGTCTCCATCATCATCTTCCACTCTTCCTTGGTGTAGCCGTCCTCGATGAACACGTCGATCTCGGGAATCACGTTGAAGGCGATGCGCTTGGCGAACTTTTTGTTGACGATGTCGCTGTTGGTGTAGACCGCCTTGGTCTGCGAAAACAGCTCGTCCATGGCGTCCTTGCCGGCGCCGGAGACCGATTGATAGGTCGATACCACGACGCGTTTGATGCCCGCCTTGTCATGCAGCGGCTTCAGCGCCACCACGAGCTGCGCGGTCGAGCAGTTCGGATTGGCGATGATGTTCTTCTTGACAAAGCCGCCTACCGCATCGGCATTGACCTCGGGCACGATCAGCGGCACGTCCGGATCCATGCGCCAGGCGGAGGAGTTGTCGATCACGACGGCGCCGGCAGCACCGATTTTCGGCGACCATTCCTTCGATACCGCGCCGCCCGCCGACATCAGGCAGATATCGACGTCGGAGAAATCGTAATTCTCGAGCGCTTTGACTTTCAGGGTGCGGTCGCCATAGGACACTTCGACGCCCATGCTGCGGCGTGACGCCAGCGCCACCACCTCGTCAGCAGGGAATTTGCGTTCGTCCAGAATGTTGAGCATTTCCCGCCCGACATTGCCGGTCGCACCGACCACCGCGACTTTGTAACCCATCGTTCACTCTCCGAAGAAAAATGCCTCCCCACCGCCGCTGGCGGAAAGGGAAGAGGCAGCGCTTCTATGCGAGAAACGCCGTCAAGACAACGTTAGACCCTCTCAATCGGGCGTTTGATGCCATCCTTTTGGGCCGACCGGGCCTACCCCTCTTATCAGACCCGGATTCATCCGGCGCTCACCAGCTTCGCCGACGAATGCTGTGCGACGCTGGCGCGCGTCTTGGCCTATGTGGGTACTCTAGCTCTGGTTGCTATCCTCGGCATCCATCTGTGGGACGAGTTACCGGCCGGCGAGACAACCGAGCGCTCGCCCAAGGCGGGCTGGAGCCTGGCCGGGCATTCGCGTCCGGCGTTTGCCGTCAGCCAACTAGATTTGCCCGAGAAAACAGAGATGTACGAGATATTCCGGCACCCTTTGGGGGGCCGCAAGGACGTCATTCTCTGGGCCACCCACGACGCGAAGCAGGACCAAAAGCCGGTCGCGGAACTCGAGATTTATCGGCCTGGGGGTGAATTCAGCGAATCTGGAGCGGCCTTCGGCGAAATCGCCGCACGAATGGAGCCCCAAGGCGCGCACGAGCTGGAGGCAGCCGGTATCATCGACAGCAAGTTCGGACCGGTGACGCTGCTTCGCCGTCCCGGCGTCGCCGGATCATGCCTCGGCTTCCTCAAACGTCTCGATAATCCCAGCCTGCGGATATCGGGTTGGTCGTGCCAAGGTGACGCCCTGCCGGCCCAGCGGGCGGCGGTCGGCTGCATGTTGAACCGGCTGACCCTGCTCATGGCCGGAAACGAGCCCAAACTGGCTGAATTTTTCGCCCGCGCCGAACTGAGGCGGACGGCCTGCGTCGCCGGATCGCCATCAACTCCCTCGGGGGACTGGCTGATGACGGCGGGAAATCCGCTTTTGCGCGGCGCGCTCTAATCGGCCCATCTGGCAAGCCGCTGGTTTTCAAGCAACTTTTCGTTGTCCGCTGAATTATTCCGAGACACTGTGGCCTGTTTGACCTTGTGGCTGGATAGGCCCGCCCGGTAAGGTGACCGCCAAATCGGAAATGGCGGCATCGCGCCGCCGGTGAGGACCTGATGAATCGGAAGTTCCAAGCTGCGAAATTCCCCGCTGCGAGCACCGTACTGTTGCTGGCTGCCTTCGCCGTCGTTGCCGCTGGTTTCGGCATCACATCGGCCAACGCGGAGCCCAAGCGGCACTACGACAACCGTGGCCGGCCCTACTACGGGCCGAACGGCCCCAATGTGGTCTATCAGCAGGGCCCGCATACCCGGATCTACGTCACCAAGCGTTCCTGGCTGGACGCCGGCGTCGAAGTAATGCCGGGCGACCGCAAGTTCACCGATTACGCATATCCGCCGGACGTCGGGTACCCAACCTTCGCGCGCGAGAACAAGAATCGCCCGATCGACCGCCAGCCGATGAATCCACCGTCGGACATGGGCGGATATCCGCAGGGTTTCCCGCTATATTGAGTTAGCGACCCCGGTCTCGCATCGTCCCGACGAACGTCGGGACATACGCGTGCGGTCTCTCTTTAAAGAAGATTGTTCGACGGCTTTCGCCTAACCGCAAACATCCGTGGTTACAGGTCCCGGCTCAGGGCCGGGGCGACAATGCGGAAAGATACGCGCCTACGCGTGCAACTTCTGCAATTCCTTCAAGATCGCCTCGCCCATCTGCGTGGTACTGACAAAGGTCATGCCCTCGGATTTGATATCCGCGGTGCGCAGGCCGTTCGCCAGCACCGCCGCGATCGCGGCATCGAGCTTGTCGGCAAGCTGGCCCATGTCGAAGGAATAGCGCAGCGCCATTCCGAATGACGCGATCATCGCGATCGGATTGGCGAGCCCTCGGCCTGCGATATCCGGCGCGGAGCCGTGCACCGGCTCATACAGCGCCTTGCGCTGTTTGGTCTTGACGTCGACCTCACCGAGCGACGCCGATGGCAGCATGCCGAGCGAACCCGTCAGCATTGCCGCGATATCCGAGAGCATGTCGCCGAACAAATTGTCGGTGACGATGACGTCGAACTGCTTCGGCCATTTAACCAGATTCATGCCGCCGGAATCGGCGAGCTGGTGCTCGAGCTCGACGTCCTTGTATTCGCGCCCATGCACCTGAGTGACCACCTCGTTCCAGAGCACGCCCGATTTCATGACGTTGCGCTTTTCCATCGAGGTCACCTTGTTGCGGCGCTTGCGCGCCAGATCGAAGGCGACGCGGGCGATGCGCTCGATTTCATAGGTGTCGTAAACCTGCGTATCGATGGCGCGCTTCTGGCCGTTGCCGAGATCGGTAATGGTCTTGGGTTCGCCGAAATACACTCCGCCGGTGAGTTCGCGCACAATCATGATGTCGAGACCCTCGACCACCTCGCGCTTCAGGCTCGATGCGTCCGACAGCGCGGGATAGCACACCGCCGGACGCAAATTGGCGAACAGGCTGAGGTCCTTGCGCAACCGCAATAGCCCGGCCTCGGGCCGCGCCTCATAGGCGACGCTGTCCCACTTCGGACCGCCAACCGCGCCGAAGATGACGGCGTCCGCCGCCTTCGCCTTGGCCATGGTCGCATCCGTGATGCTCTGTTTGCTCGCATCATAAGCCGAGCCGCCAACCAGCCCCTGCTCGGTCTCGAAATGCGCGATGCCTTGCGCATTGAGCCAGTCGATCAGGCGTTTCACCTCCGCCATCACTTCGGGGCCGATGCCGTCGCCGGGGAGAAGCAGCAATTTGTAGGTCGCCATGGGAAGGTCCTTGTTGGATATTCTCTGCTCGTCATTCCGGACGCCGAGGACGGCGAGGCGATCCGGAATAGAGGTAAGATGGATTCGGGTTCGCGCTGGCGCGCCCCGGAACGACCGAAGAAGCGGAGTGCTAAAGCGCCGTTGCGCTGATGGCAAGACACCATTGCCCACCGCGCGCCTGTGCAACCGCCGCCTCACCTGCCAAAATGCCGGCCCCTTCCGGAGAATCCCGTGAAAGCCCCCGACCACCCCTCGCCACCTGCGCATCCCGCACGGCTGATCCTGATCCTGTCGCTTGCGCCGACCATCGGCCTGGGCATCGGCCGCTTCGCCTATTCGCTGGTGCTGCCGGACATGCGCGATACGCTGGGCTGGTCCTATTCGGCCGCGGGCTTCATGAACACCGTCAATGCCGCGGGTTATCTTGCCGGCGCGTTGGTGGCCTCGAAGCTCATCAAGCGATACGGCCTGTCTGCCGCGGTGCGCTGGGGAACGCTGGCCTGCCTGCTGTCGCTGGCGTTGAGCGCCATATCCGGCAATTTCGCCGTCCTGAGCTTTGCGCGGTTGCTCGTCGGTATCGGCGCGGCGCTTGGGTTCGTTTCGGGCGCCGCACTGGCCGCGAAGATCGCGCAATCGCGGCCGGCGCGGGCGAACTTTCTGCTGAGCTTGTTTTACGCCGGGCCCGGGCTCGGCATCCTGGCCTCCGGCCTGATCGCGCCCTTCGTGCTGCAGGCATTCGGGCCCGGCTCGTGGTGGATCGTGTGGTGGGCGATGACGCTGCTCTCGATTGCGCTGATCCTGCCGCTGCTGCTGACGCCGATCGAAACCAGCGATGAACTCGCCGACGCGGCCCCGGCGAGCTTCGAGATCCGGCCGGTCCTGATCTATCTCGCCGGCTATTTCCTGTTCGGCGCCGGCTACATCGCCTACATGACCTTCATGATCGCCTATGTGCGCGACGGCGGCGGCGGCGCGGCGGCGCAGAGTGCCTTCTGGTGCCTGATCGGCATCAGCGCCTTCGCGACGCCCTGGGCCTGGCGCCGCGTGCTGGCGTTCGACCGCGGCGGCCTCTCCACCGCGATCATCCTTGGCGTCAACGCATTGGGCGCGGCGCTGCCGCTATTCGGACATTCGGCGCTGCTGCTGGCGATATCGGCGCTGGTGTTCGGGGTCGCATTCTTTGCCGTGGTGGGATCGACCACCGCCTTCGTGCGCTTCAACTACCCGCCTTCCGCCTGGCCCAAGGGCATTGCGGCGATGACCATCGCCTTCGGCATCGGCCAGACGCTGGGGCCGACCGCCGTCGGCGCCGTCACCGACGCGTTTGGCAGCCTGTCCTATGCGCTCAACGTCTCCGCGGCGATGCTGGCTGTGGGCGCGATTGCCGCGGGGTTTCAGCGCAAACCGACGTGGAAATCGCAAGGTTGAGGGCTCGATCCCTTGTCATTCCGGGGCGATGCGAAGCATCGAACTACGATGACGAAGATCATCAGCTCCCGCTGAACGAATTGTAGCCCTGGTCTTCCCAGTAGCCGCCCTTGTAGTCGTTGGTGACTTCCATCGAGATCACGTATTTCGGATTCTTGAATCCGAGTTTTGTCGGTACCCGGATCTTCATCGGATAGCCGTAGGCCCGTGGCAAGATCTCGTCGCCAAACTTGAACGTCATCTGGGTCTGCGGATGCAGCGCCGTCTCCATGTCGAGCGGCGAGTTGTAGCCATCCTTGTCGGCGCACTGGAACCAGCAATATTTGGCGCGGGTGTCGGCACCGATCAGGTTGAGGAAATCGCGCAGCGGCGTGCCGGTCCAGCTTCCGATCGCGCTCCAGCCCTCGACGCAGATATGGCGCGTGATTTGCTTGACCTGCGGCAGCTTGTAGAGCTCCTCCAGCGTCCAGGACTTCTTGTTGTCGACGAGGCCGCGCACCTCGAACTTCCACTCCTTGCCGTCGATGGTGGGTGCGTCGTCGAGATCGTAATAGGCGTTGAACGGAAACGGCTTTGTGATCGCGCTTTCCGGGAAGGTCGGCGCCAGTGCGTCGGGATTGAAGATGAAAGCCTGGACGGCATCGTTGAACTTCGAGATTCGCGCCAGCAACTGTTCGGCCGATGAGCCGTCGGATACGTCGCAGCCGGTCAAAAGCGTCAGCGCGCCGAGGCTCGCGCCGCCGGCGATGAAGCGCCGGCGCGCCAGATCCGGCATCACCTTTACCGCGTCCCTGACCAGCAACTTCTTGTCGACGCCGGGGATCAGAAGCGAGCGAAGTCGGCCCATGATGTCTCCTCCTCGAAGTCTCTTTGTTTGAGCATGATCTCTTCGGAAAACCGGTTCCCACTTTTCCGGATCATGCTCTAGCGGCCGATAATCATGGCGCGCAGGCTTTTCGGCACCAGCACCGCCAACGCAACGTGAACGATCAGGAACGCGACGATCGCCGCCATGCAGAAGAAGTGGACATAGCGCGCCAAATCATAGCCGCCGAACAGCGCCGTCAGCCATTGCAGCTGCACTGGTTTCCAGATCGACAAACCGGACAGCACGATCAGGACGCCGACTACGATAATGCCGGCATAGAGCAGCTTCTGCACATAGTTGTATCGGGTGAGATCGTCATGCGACAGCTGGCCGGTCAGCGTCGCCCTGGCGTCCGAGATCACGCCGCTTGGGGTGATCGGCAGCAGCTTCTTAGCGAAGCGGCCGGTCGCAAAACCCAGTGCAAGATAAACGAGGCCGTTAACCATCAACAGCCACATCGCCGCGAAATGCCAGAGCAGCGCACCGCCGAGCCAATCGCCGAGCGTGATGCTCTTTGAAAATTTCAGGAAATTGAACAGCGGCGAGGCGTTATAGATCTGCCATCCCGACATGATCATCATGATCATCGCCACGGCATTGATCCAGTGCACGGTCCGGACCCAGGCCGGCTGAACGACCTTCGCCGTAGTCTGGACTGCACGCTCGTCGCTGGCTGCAAGGCTGGACATTGCGGTTCCTTGATCGTTCCCTGGCTGTTCCATCTCTGGAAGTCGGTTACGTTCGAATATACGCCGGGAATTCCTGCTTCGTTACTGCCCTACGGACCATAAAATCGATGCCCGCCGGGCATGGCGGTCACAAAAAAGCGAGCCGGGTTGCCCCGGCTCGCGGTCACACATCCTGTTGGGGACCGCGGAGACAGGACGAGCTGGGGCGTTACGACGGCATCAGGACGGTATCCACCACGTGGATCACGCCGTTCGACTGGTTGACGTTCGGGATGGTGACGGTCGAGGAATCGCCCTTGGCGTCGATGATCATCACCGTATTGCCCGAGCGCTTGACGGTCAGCTCCTCGCCCTGGACCGTCTTGAGCTTCTTGCCGTCGGTCAGGTCGGAGGCCTCGAGCTTGCCCGGGACCACGTGGTAGGTGAGGATCCTGGTCAGGGTCGCCTTGTTCTCCGGCTTCACCAGCTTGTCGACCGTGCCGGCCGGCAGCTTGCCGAAAGCGGCGTTGGTCGGCGCGAACACAGTGAACGGGCCCTTGCCTTCCAGCGTGCCGACGAGACCGGCGGCCTTCACCGCGGCGACCAGCGTGGTGTGGTCCTTGGAGTTGACCGCGTTCTGGATGATGTTCTTCGAAGGGAACATCGCGGCGCCGCCGACCATCACGGTCTTCTCGCCGGACATTTCGCTTTTCATCTTGTCTTGCGCGCTCACCGGCGCGACGATGGTTGCGGTCAGAGCCAGCGCGCCGAACGCGGCGGCGGATAAGAAATGCAATACGCTTGGACATGGATCGTCTCCCGATGGATTGAGGTGACCGGCGGATTTCCGCCGGCGCTTGAGGCAACAACGACGCCTGTCCGTTGATGAAGTGACTGCGTCGCCGTTGGGCCGAGCTACGCGAGGTTTTGGGAGCGGTTTCGGGGAATAATTTATCGTGATGCTTGAAACTTTTTGCGCGGACTGGACGTGTGGCCCCGTCATTGCGAGCCAACGGGTCGCGCGAATGCGCGCCCGATGACAGGCTCCGCGAAGCAATCCATTTCGCCGCGCGGGGGTAAAGAGCTGGAGTGCTTCATCCGCTCCCCTCCCCCCACGAAGCGGTCGGGGAGGGGTCGGGGGTGGGGGGTGCCTCGGAAAACTCGCTGCCAGAGAAGTAAGCTGATAGACCCCCCACCCCCCTGAGCGATTTCCCCTCGACCCCGCCACGCGCAAGGGCGCGTGGAGGGAGGGGAGAATACCGCGCATGACTTCTCGATCTCGAGTCGCACTCGCGACCTCGCCGCGGGTTTTCGCGCGAGGTTTTATCTTTTCGTTCCGCCCTCTTCGAAAAGAGGGCGCAGGGAAAGCCGGGTGCGCGCTGCACCCGCGGTCTCGCGTGCAAAAATGTGTAGAAGAAGCGCACACGAGCATACAGGTTCAGCGGAAGCAGTCCGGCCTTCCCTGCGCAATGGTTTTACGGCTTATGTCGAGCTCTCCCCGGCGATCGGGCTTTCTTGTCACCGTCGCTTGCGAAAATCACTTCCCGCAAACTTGACGCCGGCGTCGAGGCGTCAGGACCACACGATTTTGCCGTCCGCAAGCAAAGCGCTCTCGTCAGAAGCGCCGCTCGCGTCCACCGCATCCAGCCCCGCGTCCGTGACGATCGCGAACGCCCCTCAGTGGGGAGCGGGACGGCGGAGTTGTAAAAGTGATTTGGGTCGGTTGCGAAGCGGAATATTTTTTCGAAAAGGGCTGGACAGGCAAATCAGTGATTTGCCTGTCAGGCAGAATTTCCATCGCATATTTCCAATTATTTCTAATCCCGATTATTCGGCGTCTGCACAAATCCCCGGTTCCAGGTCGGGCTGATCAGGATCTCGTTGACGCAGACCCGTGGCGGCATGCTGGCGACGAAGGCGATGGTGCGGCCGCAATCTTCGGGCTGCAGCATCCGCGCCTGCTCCTGCGCGCTCGGCACCACCGGCCGCAGTTTCAGGATCGGGGTTGCGACCTCGCCGGGCGACAGACAGCAGGCGCGCAAGCCGTTGACGCATTCATCCATGTTGAAGGAATGGGTCAGCGCCAGCACCGCATGCTTGGTCGTGGTGTAAGCGGGCCCCGGCATTTTCGAAACATGGCGGCCGGCCCAGGACGCGACGTTGATGATGCAGCCGTCTTTTTGCTTGCGCATCGCGGGCAATACCGCGCGCATGCAGTACAGCACGCCGTTGAGATTGATATCGACGAGCTTGTTCCAGCCTTCCAGCTCCATGTCGGCCCAACTGCGTTTCGGTACGTTGATGCCGGCGCTGTTGACCAGGAGATCGATGCGGCCATGACGGCCAAGGATCTGTTCGGCCGCCTTGTCGACCTCGGCGGCTACGCTGACATCCAGCGGGATCGCCTCGGCTTTGCCGCCGCTCCTGGTGATTTTCGCCACCACAGCATCGAGCGCGTCCTTCCGCCGCCCCGAAACCACCACGGTCCAGCCATCCGCCGCCAGCGCCTCTGCCCCTGCCTCGCCGATACCGCTGCCGCCGCCGGTCACCCAGGCCACGCGTTTCCCGTTATTTGACATGCAAGCTGTCTCCGTTGCTTTGTGAAGGCCGTTTTTGCTATTGAACTGTCACATTGCCGCGGCCGAGGAGGCCGCGTCCGCCCTTCCCGCAATGATGCATGAACGCGACCCAGAAAACCATCATGAACGCCAACCTGTTCTCCCGCCTGTTCGACGGCCTCGACGATCCAGCCCGGCTCGCGATCGAAATGCTCGATGGCCAGCGCATCAGCTATGGCGAATTGATCGCCCGCGCGGGGCAGATGGCCAATGTGCTGGTCAGCCGCGGCGTCAAGACCGGCGACCGCGTCGCGGCCCAGACCGAGAAATCAGTGCCGGGTCTGGTGCTGTATCTCGCCACGGTGCGCGCGGGCGCGGTGTATCTGCCGCTCAACACCGCCTATACCCTGAACGAACTCGAATATTTCATCACCGACGCCGAACCGTCGCTGGTGGTGTGCGATCCCTCCAAGGCCGAAGGCATCGCCCGGATCGCCGCGAAAGTTAACGCCAAAGTCGAGACGTTAGGCGCCGACGGCAAGGGATCGTTGACCGGCGCCGCTGCGACGGCAAAACCCGAATTCGAGACCGTCGCGCGTACCAACGATGATCTCGCCGCGATCCTCTACACCTCCGGCACCACAGGACGCTCCAAGGGCGCAATGCTGACGCACGATAATCTCGCGTCGAATTCGCTGTCGCTGGTCGACTACTGGCGCTTCACCGACAAGGACGTACTGATCCACGCGCTGCCGATCTATCACACCCATGGCCTGTTCGTGGCGAGCAATGTCACGCTGTTCGCCCGCGCCTCGATGATCTTCCTGCCGAAATTCGACCCCGAACTGATCATCAAGCTGATGGCTCGCGCCACCGTGCTGATGGGCGTGCCGACATTCTACACACGGCTCTTGCAGAGCCCGGCGCTTACCAAAGAGTCGACAAAGCATATGCGGCTGTTCATTTCCGGCTCCGCGCCGCTGCTCGCCGATACCCATCGCGAGTGGTTTGCGCGCACCGGCCACGCCGTGCTCGAGCGCTACGGCATGACCGAGACCAACATGAATACGTCGAACCCCTATGACGGCGAGCGCGTCCCCGGCGCGGTCGGCCATCCCTTGCCCGGCGTGTCGGTGCGCGTCACCGATCCCGAAACCGGCAAAGAGCTGGCGCGCGACGACATCGGGATGATCGAGGTCAGGGGGCCGAACGTCTTCAAGGGCTATTGGCGCATGCCCGAGAAGACCAAGGCCGAATTCCGCGACGACGGCTTTTTCATCACCGGTGATCTCGGCAAGATCGACGCCAAGGGCTATGTGCACATCGTCGGCCGCGGCAAGGATCTCGTGATCTCCGGCGGGTTCAACGTGTATCCGAAGGAAATCGAGAGCGAGATCGATGCCATGCCCGGCGTGATCGAATCCGCCGTGTTCGGGGTGCCGCATGCCGATTTCGGCGAGGGCGTTACCGCGGCGGTCGTCTGCGACAAGGGCGCTCGTATCGATGAGGCGTCCGTGCTGAAGGCGCTCGACGGCCGGCTGGCGAAATTCAAGATGCCGAAGCGCGTGGTCGTGGTCGAGGAATTGCCGCGCAACACCATGGGCAAGGTGCAGAAGAATATTTTGCGCGATACCTATTCGAAGATTTACACGAAATAATGCCGCGACCCTCATGGTAAGGCGTGTTCCCCGCCCCCCGCCCCCCGCGAAGCGGTCGGGAGGGGTCGGGGGTGGGGGGTCTATCGCAGGAACCGCGGCTTCGGTGTTTGCCGCACTACCCCCCACCCCCGACCCCTCCCCACCACGCGCATGGGCGCGTGGTGGGAGGGGAGAAGAGAAGCGTATCGCCTGTGGCAGGCCTGCGTGTTCTTATCGACGGGCCAAATCTATAGTCCATCTGCGCCATCGCTACAGCAAACTGATCACGAACCGGCTGCCGACAATGAAAAGATAAGTGCCGAACGCCATTTCCAGCATGCGCTTCGACATCGCGTGTGCGGCCCTGACCCCGAGGGGCGCGGTCAACAGGCTTGTCGGCATCACCAGCACCGCACCGATCAGCGAGACGTAGCCGAGCGCGAACGGCGGTTGCAGCGCGGTCACGTCAGGATAGTGCGCGGCTGCGGGCCAGCCGGCATAAACATAGCCGAGCGCGCCGGGGATCGAGATCAGCACTGCCAGCGCCGACGAGGTCGCGACCGCCTGATGAATCGGCCGGCCATAGAAGGTCATCAGCAAATTCGAAAACAATCCGCCGCCTATGCCCATCAGCGTGGAGAGGATTCCGACGAAGAAGCCGTAGACTTTCATCAGCGGGCCCTTCGGCACATCGTCGCCGAACTTCCAGGTCGTGCGCGCCAGCAACAGGCGCGCGGCGGCGGACCAGGCCACGGCAACGAATACGATCTTGAACAGCCGTTCCGGTGCGTAACGTGCGGTCACGCTGCCGGCGATCACGCCGATCAGCACCGGCAACCACCAGATTTTCAGGATCTCGGCATCGACCGCGCCTCTGAGGTAGTGGGCGCGCCAGGAGCGGATCGAGGTCGGAATGATGATGGCGAGCGAGGTGCCGATGCAGAGCGGCATCCGCACCTCCAGCGGCACCCCTGCCAATCGGAAGCATTCGTAGAAGACCGGAACCAGAATCGCGCCGCCGCCGATTCCGAATACGCCGGCGAGAAAACCCGACAGTGCGCCGACCGCCACCAGCAGCAGCGCCAATTCGATAAGGCTGGAAGCATCAAGCCCCGCAGTCGCCATCCCCGGTTTTCCCCTTTGCCCGCGACTCTAAACTGTGCGCGTTCATGAATCGTGCTTCAGGTATACCAGCCAACAGGAGCCTCCGATCTTGTCAATGCTCCCAATTGCAGGGCTCATCTGAAACTATGAACATTCATTCGCAAACGACCTATTTCGTCGTTGCGCTGTGTGTTTCGACTTCGTAAATAGGCTTCGTTTAGCGCGATCCCTCAAGGGGTCCCCGCGTGGGCCCGTCAACCGTCAAAGCCGCCAATGACCGCCAGGATCGAACGACCGCTTTCGCCGCATCTGCAGACCTATCGCTTCACCTTGACGATGGCGATGTCCATCATCCATCGCATCACCGGCGTTGCGCTGTATTTCGGCACGCTGCTGCTGGTGTGGTGGCTGATCGCGGCGGCTTCAGGGCCCACCGCCTACGCCAACGTGCAGGCCTTCACCTCAAGCTTCATCGGCCGGCTGATCGTGTTCGGCTATACTTGGGCGCTGCTGCATCATCTGCTCAGCGGCATCAGGCATTTCGTCTGGGACCTCGGCTATGGTTTCAAGCCGAACGAGCGTGAGACGCTGACCTGGGGTGCGCTGATCGGCGGCATTTCGCTGACGGTGCTGCTGTGGATCGCGGCCTACGCGATCGGAGGCGGACGATGAGCGCGTCGAATTCTCAAGGCTCGAAATCGATGCGCACGCCGCTCGGCCGCGTCCGCAACCTCGGCTCCTCGCATTCCGGCACCTCCGACTTCTGGCGCCAGCGCCTCACTGCAGTGGCGATGCTGCTGCTGACCCTGCCGGTGATCGTGGTGGTGATGATGCTGCTCGGCCGCAATCAGGCCGGCGCCGCGCAAATTCTCGGTTCGCCGCTGGTCGCGATCATCCTTTTGTTGTTCATCGTCGCCAGCGTCTGGCACATGAAGATCGGCATGCAGGTGGTGATCGAGGACTATGTGCACGGCGAGACGCTGAAACTCGCCGCCATCATGGCCAACAATTTCTTCTCGATTGCGGTGGCGCTGGCCTCGATCTACGCCATCCTCAAACTGTCATCTGGAGTGTAACCCATGGCCGCGAGGCGGAAATGGCAAGGCCGCAAACGGCAGCGGTCCCGCCACCAACGGACAAGCCTATCCGATCGAAGACCACACCTACGACGTGGTCGTGGTCGGCGCCGGCGGCGCCGGATTGCGCGCCGTGGTCGGCTGCAGCGAGGCGGGATTGCGCACCGCCTGCATCACCAAGGTATTTCCGACGCGCTCGCATACGGTAGCGGCGCAAGGCGGCATCTCGGCGGCGCTCGGCAACATGCATCGCGGACGACTGGCGCTGGCATATGTACGACACCGTCAAGGGGTCGGACTGGCTCGGCGATCAGGATTCGATCGAATACATGGTGCGCCAGGCGCCGGAGGCGGTCTACGAACTCGAGCACTGGGGCGTGCCGTTCTCGCGCACCGAGGACGGCAGGATCTATCAGCGGCCGTTCGGCGGCATGACGGTGGACTACGGCAAGGGCCAGGCGCAGCGCACCTGCGCCGCCGCCGACCGCACCGGCCACGCCATGCTGCACACCATGTACGGCCAGGCGCTGCGTCATGCGGCGGAATTCTACATCGAGTTTTTCGCCATCGACCTGATCATGGACGACCAGGGCACCTGCCGCGGCGTGATCGCGCTCAAGCTCGACGACGGCACGCTGCATCGCTTCCGCGCCCAAACCACCATTCTCGCCACCGGCGGCTACGGGCGCATCTATCATTCCTGCACCGGCGCCCACACCCAAACCGGCGATGGCAGCGCGATGGCGCTGCGCGCCGGCCTGCCGCTGCAGGACATGGAATTCGTGCAGTTCCACCCGACCGGCATCTACGGCGCCGGCTGTCTCGTCACCGAAGGCGCGCGCGGCGAGGGCGGCTATCTCGTCAATTCGGAAGGCGAGCGGTTCATGGAGCGCTATGCGCCTTCCGCCAAGGACCTCGCGTCGCGCGACGTCGTCTCGCGGGCGATGACCATCGAGATCCGCGAGGGCCGCGGCGTCGGCAAGAAGAAGGATCACATCTTCCTGCACCTCGACCATCTCGATCCCAAGGTGCTGCAGGAGCGGCTGCCGGGCATTTCCGAGTCGGCGAAGATATTTGCCAATGTCGATGTGACGCGCGAGCCGATCCCGATCGTGCCGACCGCGCATTACAACATGGGCGGGATTCCGACCAACTTCCACGGCGAAGCGCTGACCAAGAAGAACGGCGACGACAATTTCGTGGTGCCGGGCCTGATGGCCGTGGGCGAAGCGGCCTGCGTTTCGGTCCATGGCGCCAACCGTCTCGGCTCCAATTCGCTGATCGACCTCGTGGTGTTCGGCCGCTCCGCGGCGCTGCGCTGCGCGGAAAAGCTGACGCCGAACGGCAAGCAGCCGGAACTGCCGGCTGGTTCGGCCGACAAGGCGCTCGGGCGGCTCGATCGTTATCGCCATGCCTCCGGCGGCACGCCGACCGCGAAGCTGCGCGACAGCATGCAGCATGTGATGCAGAACAATTGCGCGGTGTTCCGCACCGGCGAGGTGCTGAACGAAGGGCACAACCTGATCCACAAGGTTCATGGCGGCATCAGCGACATCGCGGTGACCGACCGCTCGTTGATCTGGAATTCCGATCTGATCGAGACGCTGGAGTTCGACAATCTGATCGTACAGGCCGTGGTGACGATGGACTCGGCGGCGAACCGCACCGAGAGCCGCGGCGCGCATGCGCGCGAGGATTTCCCCGACCGCGACGACAAGAACTGGATGAAGCACACGCTGGCGTGGATCGACGATGCCGGCAACACGTCAGTCGATTATCGTCCGGTGCACGACTACACGATGACCAACGACGTGCAGTACATCCCGCCGAAGGCGCGGGTGTATTGATGACGAGAGCGAAGGCTTGACACCATGGTTGAATTCGCACTGCCGAAAAATTCGAAGATATCAGGCGGCAAGACCTGGCCGAAGCCGGCGGGCGCGACGCAGACGCGCGAATTCAAGGTCTATCGCTGGAATCCGGACGACGGCAAGAACCCCAGCGTCGATACCTATCATGTCGATGTCAACGACTGCGGCCCGATGGTGCTCGACGCGCTGATCTGGATCAAGAACAACCTCGACCCGACGCTGACCTTCCGCCGCTCCTGCCGCGAGGGCGTCTGCGGTTCCTGCGCCATGAATATCGACGGCCAGAACACGCTGGCCTGCACCAAGTCGATGCACGACGTGAAGGACGGCGCGGTGAAGGTCAATCCGCTGCCGCATCAGCCGGTGGTCAAGGACCTGGTGCCCGACCTGACCAATTTCTACGCGCAATACGCCTCGATCGAGCCGTGGCTGAAGACCACGTCGCCGACGCCGCAGAAGGAATGGCGGCAGAGCCACGCGGACCGCGAAAAGCTCGACGGCCTCTATGAATGCATCCTCTGCGCCTGCTGCTCGACCTCGTGCCCGAGCTATTGGTGGAACAGCGACCGCTATCTGGGGCCCGCCGCGCTGCTGCAGGCGAACCGCTGGGTCAAGGACAGCCGCGACGAAGCCACCGGCGAGCGGCTCGACAACCTCGAGGATCCGTTCCGGCTCTATCGCTGCCACACCATCCTGAACTGCGCCAAGGCCTGCCCGAAGAGCCTCAATCCCGCCGAGGCGATCGCCGAACTCAAGCTGAAGATGGTCGAGCGCCAGGTCTGACGCCGCTCGTGCGTGCGGCGTTGGAGCGGCCCGGAAAGTCAGCTATCTAGTCGCCGCAGTCGCTCTTCAGCTCTTCTCCGGCGAGACAATTTTGGCAAACCCAACCCCTCCCCCCGGCATCGCCGCAGCCAACGATCCGGCGGCGCCACCTTTCGGCGCTTTCGCACCCACGCGCGCGCAGGAAGCTGTCATCTCGCTCGCGCAGCGCTCGAAGCTGAAGCGCGGCGCGTTTCGTCCGATGCTGTCGCGCATCGTCAACCTGCTGCGTGCGGGTCCGGTCGACGTGCAATATCAGGGCGCCTCGTTCCGCTTCTACCATCAGTCGAGCGCCACCGAACGCGGCGCCCTGTTCAATCCCGACTATAATCTCGAAGAGCTGGATTTTCTGCGCGCGCATACGCCGGTTGGCGGCGTGTTCGTCGATGTCGGCGCGAATGTCGGCACCTACGCCATGGTGCTGGCTCGCCACGTCGGCGCGGGCGGAAGCGTGATCGCGATCGAACCGCATCCGGTCACCCATGCAAGGCTTGCCTTCAACCGCGCCGCATCCGGCTTCGCTCAGGTCAAGCTGGTGGCCGCGGCCGCCGGCCCCGCCGACGGCGAGTTGATGATCGAAACCGACGGCGACAATCTCGGCGCCAGCCACATCGTCTCGGACAAACCCGCGAGCCACGCCATCCGGGTGCCGTCATTGCGGCTGCAGCACATTCTCGGCGACGCCGGCGTCGACCACGTCGATGCGCTGAAGATCGATGTCGAGGGTTTTGAAGACCGCGTCCTGACCGGCTTCTTCAGGGACGCGCCCCAACTTTTGTGGCCCCGCGCTGTCGTGATCGAACATCTGTCGCGCGACGAATGGCAGGACGACTGCATCGCCGACATGCGTGCTCGCGGCTACGCCGAGATCGGCCGGACCCGCAGCAACACCCTGTTGCTGCGCGGCTGAATTTTCGCCTGCCGTCTGTGGCGGCGGCTGGACCCGACAAGAGCGCGCCCGGCCTGCGCGCGCACTATCGCCCCGATTGACGGCCACAATATCGAGGCGGTCTGTCACGCGCCCGAGTGAGCGGTTCCAAATCTGTCCGATGGGGAACATCGCCGCGGCGGGGCCGTTATCGCTCAAGCAGTCACGGAGCGAACATGCCAACGACAACACTGCGAACGACATCCGGCGCGTCTGGGACCTCATGAAGAAGACCGGATTTGCGATGCTGGTCACCCGCGATGGCGCCAAGCTGCACGATTTATTTCCTCACCGATGCGCGGCGCCACAAGGACGAGGAAATCGCCAGGGATCCCCATGTCAATCTGTCCTTCGCAGACGCCGGAATCACCAGTCTGCCGGGCTCCGAGCCCGATCTGAATCCGGGCCAGCTGGACATGCCGAGGGGGACAATGTGAAATGACGGTTTGAAACAATCGCCTGAATGCGCAATGAACAAGGGCCCTCCTGGACTTTGCGCGCTCAGAAATAAATACAAGTCTGCCTTTGAGGGCCGCCACAATCCGGCCTAACGTCTATTCGTTGATCGCCAAGGCTAATGGCCAAGCCTTGTTGCCGAGCCTTGTTGTCGAGATATTTTCGAGGATCCAGACCATCATGACAAACCTTCGTCTCGTGTTGCTCGCCACGACCGCACTTACGGCGATGCAATTGATAGCCTCGCCGTCGCACGCGCAAACCGCGCCGCAGGTCATGGCGCAGGCCAAGGAAGAACTTGGCCCCGACGGAAAGCCCAAGCAACCGCCGAAGGGAGCCCCGCCATCGCACCCGGCGCCGCCCGCTGCAGCACCCGCGCCGCATCCCGCTCCTCCCGCCGCGGCGCCTCCGCATGCGGCTCCGCCACCACCACCGGCGCCCCCTCACGCGGCGCCACCGCCACCCCCACCGCCGCCTCATGCGGCACCACCGGCACCGCCGCCGCCACCTCATGCGGCACCCCCACCACCGCCGCCGCCTCCCCATGCGGCGCCGCCGTCACCGCCGCATGTCCCACCGCCTGCGGCAGCACCGTCGCATCCCGCGCCACCGGTCCCTCCAGCGGCAGCGCCGCCGCCTGCTCCGCTCAAACCGCCGGCGCCGCCAACCGGCGCGCCCACGATGCAGCGAGAGCCAAGGGGCACGCCGACTCCCGTGCCACCGCCGCCGCCGCCACCTGCAGGCTTAAAACAGGCGCCGACGGCAACGCCGCAGCCTTTGCCGTCTCCCACGGGCGCACCGCCGCCGTCAGGACGGAGCGGGCCGCCGGCCGCAGGCATAGGCACAACTCCGCCTCCTCCGCCCGCGGGCGCAAAACAGCCGTCCGGAGCGCCGGCTGCCGCACCGCAGCCTTCGCCGTCTCCCACAGGTGCGCCACCACCGGCGGGGCGCGCCGCGCCGACTGCCGCGCCTGCACCGGGTGGACAGACCGCACTACCACCCGGCCGCGGTCCCTTGGCGAACCGTCCGCCGCCGCCGACGGTCGCAGCACCAATTCCGGCCCCGCCGCCGCCCGCCCAGGCCCTCACGCCGATTGCTCCGGGAGCGGCGGCGCGAGGACCGACGCGGTTGGAGGATTTCCGCGGCGCGCGACAGGAAAGCGACCAGGGCGGCCGCAAGGTCTTCACCGAACCCGGCCGGGTCATCGTCGTCGATCCCTCCGGCCAGTCCTTCATTCGCCACAACGAAGAGGATCGCTTCCGCTACGGCGCCCGCGACATCCAGACCCAGCAGGTCGGCGGCGAGACCCGGACCATCGTGATTCGTCCCGATGGCTCGCAGATCATCACCGTCGTCGGCCGCGACGGCCAGTTGATGCGCCGGATCAGGCGGGATCGCGAGGGCCGCGAGATCATCATCATCGACAACACCTATCGCGATCCACGCGCGGTCGGCGGTTTCTATGTCGACCTGCCGCCGCCGGTGATCGAGATTCCCTACAACCGCTACATTGTCGAATCCGACGAAGCGTCGCCGGACGTGATCTACGAGACCATGGAGGCGCCACCGGTGCAGCGGATCGAGCGGCGTTATTCACTCGACGAAATCCGCTACAGCCCGTCGGTACGCGCGTTGATGCCGAGCATCGATCTCAACACCATCAACTTCGAAAGCGGATCGTGGGAGATTCCGCCCGATCAGGCGGCGAAGCTGCAGGCGATCGCCGATGGACTCAACCGGGCGATCACGCGCAACCCGCGCGAGGTGTTCCTGATCGAGGGCCACACCGACGCGGTCGGCAACGACGTCGACAATCTGTCGCTGTCGGACCGGCGCGCCCAATCTGCGGCCGAATTGCTGACGCAGCAGTTCCAGGTCCCTGCGGAGAACCTGACCTCGCAGGGCTATGGCTCGCAATATTTGAAGGAGCAGACCTCGGGGCCAAGCCGCATCAACCGGCGCGTCACCATCCGTCGCATCACGCCCTTGCTCAACGGCGGCACCGCATCGCTGCCGCCCCCGCCGCCCGGCATCGCGCCGCCGCGGTAAGGGCGAGCCTCACGATAAATGAAAATGGCCGGGAGCAATCCCGGCCATTTTTGTTACGCGGCAACACCCGTAGCCCTGATGACCGAAATTCGGGACCGTCCGTTCTCAGCCCTTGTCGGAATCGAGTTTGAATATTTGGGAGCTATCCCCAATCGATAGCAAGCCTGTCTTCGCGTAGAGATTCAGCTTGGCGCGGGTATCGGTGATGTCGAGGTTGCGCATTGTCAGCTGGCCGATACGGTCCGCCGGCGTGAACGCCGCATCATCCACCTTCTCCATGCTCAGCCGCTCCGGCTGATAGGTCAGGTTGGGGCTCTCGGTGTTCAGGATGGAGTAGTCGTTGCCACGCCGCAGCTCGAGCGTGACCTCGCCGGTGACTGCGCGGGCTACCCAACGCTGGGCGGTTTCGCGCAGCATGAGGGCTTGAGAGTCGAACCACCGCCCCTGGTAGAGCAATCGGCCAAGGCGCATGCCGCTGATCCGGTATTGCTCAATGGTGTCTTCGTTGTGGATGCCGGTGATCAGGCGCTCGTAGGCGATGTGCAGCAGCGCCATGGCGGGAGCTTCGTAAACGCCGCGGCTCTTTGCCTCGATGATCCGGTTCTCGATCTGGTCGCTCATGCCAAGGCCATGTCGACCACCGATGGCGTTGGCCTCGAGAAACAGCGCGACCGGATCGGCGAACGTCTGGCCGTTCAGTGCGACGGGCTGCCCCTCCATAAAACGCACGGTGACCGTTTCGGCCTTGACGGCACAATCGTCGCGCCAAAACGGCACGCCCATGATGGGAGTGACGATTTTGATGCCACTGTCCAGGCGCTCAAGATCCTTGGCCTCGTGGGTCGCGCCGAGGATATTGCTGTCGGTCGAATACGCCTTCTCGGCGCTCATCTTGTAGTCGAAGCCATTGGCGGTCAGGAACGCCGACATTTCCGCACGACCGCCCAGCTCGTCGATGAACTGCTGATCGAGCCAGGGCTTGTAGATCTTGAGGCTGGGATTGGTCAGCAGGCCGTAGCGGTAGAACCGCTCGATATCGTTGCCTTTGAAGGTGGAGCCGTCACCCCAGATATTGACGCCGTCCTCCTTCATGGCCGCGACCAGCATCGTGCCAGTCACAGCGCGACCGAGCGGCGTGGTGTTGAAGTACGTCGTGCCGCCGGTGCTGATGTGGAAAGCGCCAGATTGGATCGCGGCGATACCTTCGTGGACCAATTGCGTGCGGCAATCCACGAGTCGGGCTTTTTCGGAGCCGAAGCCGACGGCCTTGCGCGGGATCTCGTCGTAGTCGGCCTCGTCGGGTTGGCCGAGATTGGCGGTATAGGCGAAGACGCGGGCGCCTTTCTGTTTCATCCACAGGAGCGCCGCGCTGGTGTCGAGACCGCCCGAGAAAGCAATGCCGACTTTCTCCCCTTTGGGCAGGCCTTTCAAGATCGTACTCATAGAGCTTCCAATCGGTGGTAATTGCTTATGTTTCTTGCGAATTGAATGCGCGAATATCAAATTTCGCGACGATGGGCACGCTTTTAATAACCGGATGGCGATCGAATGACCGGGTTGGACTACCCCCGGACGTCCTTGCTCATGAAACCCTGTCGAATTGGATGCGGCCAAAATTGGCCGGGACACGCGCGTATTCCGCAAAAATGGATACCGGTTTGGCAATCCGAATACGCGCAAATTCAATACAGTCGGAACGGCTTCTGGCGCAAGCGATTCACGGCTCAATCGTCCGGGTGCACTTCGGTGATGCGGTTGACGAAGGACGGTTTCGGCGCCGCGCGCGAGCCCAGAAAACGTTGCCGCCAGAGGTAGGCCGGCCAGATCATCCGCGTCAGCGCGGCGTCGACGCCTTCGTCGGTTAGCCGGGTCGAGGGCCAGCGGTAGATCCAGGCATAGGCTAGCCAGATCACCAGAAACGTCACCAACCCCGCGGCTGCGACGTCGGTGAAGAAGTGCCCCCCGAAGGCCATCCTCAGCAGGCTGGTCGCCAGGCCGAACGCCGTCGCGGCGGCATAGGCCAGCGGCCGCCATGCCGGCGGCGTCAGCGCCGCGGGCGCATAGGTCCAGAACGCGGTGGCGCCTTCGCCGGAAAAAAACGAGCAGTTTCGCGCGCAACCACCGCGCGGATCCCACCACGCCACAAATTGATTCGGCCCGTTGAATTGCGTCACCACCACCGGCCGCGGCCGGCCCCAATAGCTCTTGAAGGTGAGATTGGTGAGGATACCGGCCGAAAGCGCGAGCGTGACCAGCAGGAAGACGATCGCCCTTCCGGAGATCAAGAGTGGCCGGTCCGGCCGCACCAGCTTCACCACCAGCGCGACGATCGCCGGCGCGGCAAGGCCCCACGCGATCCACATCGCGCCGTCGCGCGCGATCGCGGCGAGCGTATTGAGTTTTAACGGAAACGATTTTGTCGCCGGATCGTAGAACAACGCGGCAATCTTCAGATCAAGCTCGGGATAAATCCCGAACAGCAATCCGACTGCGAGCGCGAGGGCGAGCGCGATGAATAGTCCGGTTCGGTTCATGGTGCGGGGTTTAGCCGAGCAGGTTCACGATGAAAAGGCTTCAGCGCGGGCTTCATCACGGCGTCGGCGGCGAAGGTGAATGCGACGGCAGCGGAGGCGGCGGCCTCACGGGGCGCGGCGGTTCGCGCCAGGCGCCGGCATTGCGGCCCGCGATCATCCAGTAGACCATCCCGGCGACGATCCCTGCACCGGTCATGATCTCGAGATGACGGCGGACGATGCCCTCGAAACGAAATGTCGCGGTGTCGAACGGAACGAGGCCGAGGTAGCAGGCGAGCCCGACCAGGCCGCCGCCGACCGCATAGGTCAGCGCGCCCCTGACATAAAACGCTTCGGTGATCAGGACCACAAGCATGGCCGGCAGCAAGGCGAAACCGCTGATGAAGATGAAGCCAAAACCGAGCACGATGTTCAGCGCGCCCTGATCGACCGGTCCCGCCCCGAGATCGCTGAATTCGGGAAACAGCACCGCGCCGACCACGATCATTCCCGCCACCAGGCAGGCGGTGAGGAAGGCGAACAGGATCACGAACAAGCGGCCGATCAACACCATGGGATCGCGCCCTAATCCGTCATCGCCATGGCACGCAGCGCCTGGCGCTCGCGTGCGGACAATTTCTCGGTTTCCGATTTCAACTGGCCACAGGCGGCGAGGATGTCGCGGCCGCGCGGCGTGCGCACCGGCGAGGAATATCCGGCGTTGAAGATGTATTCCGAGAATCTTTCGATTTGCTCCCAGTCCGAACATTCGTAACGCGTGCCCGGCCACGGATTGAACGGAATGAGATTGATCTTGGCCGGAATCCCCTTCAGGAGTTTCACCAGGAGCTTGGCGTCATCGAGCGAATCGTTGACGCCTTTCAACATCACATATTCGAAGGTGATGCGCCGTGCGTTGGACGATCCGGGATAATCACGGCACGCCTGCAGCAATTCGGCGATCGGATATTTGCGGTTCAGCGGCACCAGCTCGTTGCGCAATTCGTCGCGCACCGCGTGCAGCGAGATCGCCAGCATGACGCCGATTTCCTCCCCGGTGCGGATGATGTTCGGCACCACGCCCGAGGTCGACAGCGTGATGCGGCGGCGTGAAATGCCGATGCCCTCATTGTCGGAAGCGATCAGCAGCGCATCGCGCACCGCCTCGAAATTATACAGGGGCTCGCCCATGCCCATCATCACCACATTGGTGACGAGGCGGCCGCCGGTCGGCGTCTCGCGGTCGGCCCAGTCGCTGAGGCGGTCGCGCGCCACCATGATCTGGCCAACGATTTCACCGGCAGTGAGATTGCGCACCAGCCGCTGCGTGCCGGTGTGGCAGAACGAGCAATTCAGCGTGCAGCCGACCTGCGAGGAAACGCACAGCGTGCCGCGGTCGGTCTCCGGAATATAGACGCACTCGACCTCATGCGCCTTTTCTATTCCATCGCCGCTCGGCAGGCGCAACAGCCACTTGCGGGTGCCGTCGTTGGAGATTTGTTCGGCGACCACTTCGGGTCGCGCGACGGTGAAGTGTGTATCGAGTTGCGCCCGTATTTCCTTGGAGATGCTGGTCATCTCGTCGAAATTCCTGGCGCCGCGGACATAGATCCAGTGCCAGAGCTGCTGCACGCGCATCTTGCGCTGCGCCGCCGCGACGCCGATCTCCCCCAGCCGTTCCGCGATCTCGGCCCGCGAAAGGCCGACCAGCGAGGGCTTTGCCGGCGGGACGTAGGTTTCGAGCGCGATCTTTTCCAGGGGCGCGTTGGCGCCGGAACCGGGTTCGATCGAAGTGTTGGTCACGATTTCGTTCATGGGAGATCAAATAGGCGTTCCAGGCTCGGCTGGAAAGGCACCAAATGCTGCATTGTTGCACAACGGAAGCGGCCTCCTGCCATGGCAGAGGTAAAAGCGGCCTGGCCGCATTTCTTGATTCGAAAAATCTAGCGCTTGCAATCCTGCGCCACCCGGTCGAGCGCCTGGGAAAGTCCCTTCAGCGAGAACGTATCCGTGGTCTCGGTGCCTTTGGTCGAGACCGCCTTGACCACGACGTCGGCGGACTTGCGCATGGCCTCGACCATCCGCTCTTCCTCGGCGGCATTCTTGATCCAGAGGCCATCGCCCTGGGTGTACATCGCATAACTCGCGCCACCGACCTCCAGCGTCGATTCCGATCCCGGCTTCAGCGTGTAGCCGATCATGATCGAAACTTCGTTGGCGACTTTTTCCGCCGGACGCGTGGAGACGAAAGCATAGGCCGGATCGCGCGGCCTGTTCGGCGGATTGGTCTTCGACGATGAGGGCTTCGCCAGCGCAAAGCACACCTTCTTGCCGTTCGGCGTTGCCGTATAGGCGCCCCAGGTGCCGAATTGACCGATCAGCGTCGGTTCCGCGCCACCGGTAACGGCGGCAGGCCGGGCTTGCGGCTTTGCCGCTTCCGGTTTTGTCGCGGCGGGTTTCGGAGCGCTCTTTGAGGCTTTCGACGACGCGCTCTGCGCCTGCGCAAGGCCGGCCGCCCCGCACACCACGCTACTTGCCACCAGAGCTGTCAGGATTCGCCGCACGGACATGACCAATCTGGTTCCCTCAATATTGTGACTGGAAGATGGCTCGGACACCGCATCGTCACGCGGGCGATGGATAGCCGGGAATCGCCTTTTTGGGAAGCCAGTTACGAAAGCTTGCGAACCTCCGCCTCTTGCACTTCGCGGCATCTACTTGCGGAGCAGTTCATCCAGCTTTCGATCGCGCCGCGCGCTGCTTCTCCCATTGCACGTCAGTCCATCGCAGCAGATCCTCGGCGCCGGAGCTGCGCAAATGCGCGCCGCCATCCTGCACCACCATCTCGCCATTGATGTAGCCGGCGGAGTCCGAGATCAGAAAACTCGCCAGATCCGCAAGTTCGCGGTGTTCGCCGACGCGGCCAAGCGGATTCCTCGAGGCCCAGTTATCGTCACGGCCTTCAGGGCGAAGCTGACCCGATGCGCCGGGGGTCGGAAACGCGCCGGGCGCGATCGCAACAGTTCGGATACCCTTCGGCCCCCATTCCACGGCCAGGCTTTTGGTCATCGCAAGAATGGCTGACTTCGCCATCGCGGAGGGCACGGTGAAGGCGCGGCCGGTAATGGTCGAGGTCGAGAGGATGCTCAGCACCACGCCCTTGTGCCGTCCTTCGATCCAGCGCTTGCCGGCGCCGAGCGTGCAGTACATCGCACCGTGCAGCGTCGGCGCGAGGATCGCATCCGCCGCGCGAAACGACAAATGCTCGGTCTGCGCGATGAAGGTAGCAGCCGCGTTATTGACCAGCACGTCGAGCGGCCCTTCGCCCCAGATCGCGTCCAGCATGGCATCGACATTGGCACCGTCGCGAATATCGCAGCGGATCGCAGCAACCTTGCCGCCGAGATCACCGCGCATCCGGGCGGCCGCTTCCTCCAGCAATTCGATCCGTCGGCCACAGATGATCAGTTCGGCGCCAAGCTCGACGAAGCGGCCTGCCATCGCAGCTCCCAACCCCGAGCCGCCGCCGGTCACCAATATCCGCTTTCCCTTGAGCAGGCCCTTTTCAAACATTTTTTCCTCCTTGCCCGATAACCCCGTCATTCCGGACCGGCGCAACGCGCTGGATCCGGAATCCCGCGATTATTAATCCAGCTTGCTGCGCGAGATTCCGGGTTCGCGCATCCAGGTCGGCTGTCGCCGACTTGGACAATGATATTGCCGAACTCGGGTAAACCCGAGTTCGGTCGCGCGCCCCGGAATGACGGCCTTCTATTGTAGCCCGGCTTCAAATCCGGCATGAAGCATCCGAGCCTCAACTGTGCGTCCGAAAACCAGGTGTGTCCATGAAAGCTATTCTCTGCTCGCAATATTGCGGTCCCGACGACCTCGTGCTGGCCGACCTGCCCGATCCGGTGGCAGGGCCCAACGAGGCCGTGATCGCGATCAAATCCGCGGCGCTGAATTTCTTCGATCTGCTGATGATCCAGGGCAAGTACCAGATCAAGCCGCCGTTTCCGTTTTCGCCGGCAGCCGAAGTCGCGGGCGTGATCGAAAGCGTGGGCGAAGGCGTCACCGAGCTGAAACCCGGCGACCGCGTGGTGGCTTCCTGCGGCTACAACGGCGCACGCGAGAAGATAGCGCTGCCGGCTAATTCGATCATCAAGATCCCGGACAATCTGGATTTCGATCGCGCCGCAGGCATCATCATCATCTACGGCACCGCGCTGCACGCGCTGGAAGATCGTGCGAGCCCCAAGCCTGGCGAGACCCTTGCTGTGCTGGGAGCCGCCGGCGGCACCGGGCTTGCCGCCTGCGAAGTCGGCAAGCTGATGGGACTGAAGGTGATCGCCTGCGCCTCATCGGAGGAAAAGCTCGAATTTGCCAAAGCCCATGGTGCCGAGTTCGGGCTCAACTACGCCAAGGAGGATCTCAAGGAGGGCCTGCGCAGGCTCACCGGCGGCAAGGGCGCCGACATCATCTTCGACCCCGTGGGCGGCAGCTACGCCGAAGCCGCGTTGCGCTCGATCGCATGGGAAGGCCGCTTCCTGGTGATCGGATTTGCCGCCGGCGACATTCCGAAGATGCCGCTCAATCTGGCGTTATTGAAAGGCTGCGATATCCGCGGCGTGTTCTGGGGGGCGTGGACGCGGCTCAATCCGGAGAAGAACCGCGCCAACCTGGAAAAGCTCGTGAAGTGGACCGCCGAACGCAAGATCTCGTCCCACGTCGACCGCACCTTCCCGCTGGCGCAAACCGCCGATGCGCTGAAGGTGCTTGCAGGCCGCCAGGCCATGGGCAAGGTGATCCTGCATCCGTGATGTGGATCGGTTGTCGTCGCCCGGCTTGTTGGTTGGCCCGGGGACATTCGTGACCCAGTATTCCGAAGCGCCGATGGTTAGCTGAGAAACCGCGGCGTACTCGATCCCGGTGGGCCTGGGATCGGGCTCGCCGAAGGCGAAACCGAGTGGCGGGGATGACAACGGAGCGTGTTGCCTTATTGCGCGCCTCGCACAAATTTCGTGACATCACCCGAACTCGACTGGCAAATTTCAGGCGGACAATTAGCGTCAAATTGCGCACGAATTTTCCTCAATCCGCAACGGACTTCGTCCTGCGGTAATGAAAATGACGGTGGGTAGCCCGCAGAGCGCCGCAATGAAATCAAGATATCACCCAAATCGCGCCGGCGACGGTCGCTTTTTGGTCTGATTCAAAATGCGAGTTAGCGGCTCGGTAGCAGGGGCGCTTGGCCGACAAGAACAAGAAGAAACCAATGCAGGGATGCCCCCGATGTTGGGTAATAGCGTGGAGGCGTCACCATGCCGCGAAATAGGGGTTACACTCCATACGACGAAGCGATGGCCGGGTCGTATGACGAGGAGCCGGACAATCCCGAATTCATGACCTACGGATCTGCGCCTTCGATGGCGGCGGAGGACGACTCGTTCCCGGAAGATTCGATGCCGCTCTTTCTCTCCAATGGCGGCAAAGAACCCAGACAACGGGGCTTCGGAACGGGCAGGGAAAGGCTTCAGCATAGGGCGGTCTGGCCGAGGATCTTCAAGGCAAGCATTTTCGTGGCGGCTTCAGCAGCGATCGCGTTTGCTATTCTGTCCGTAGGCAATCCGCTCGCGCTGTTTGCCGACGCCAAGGCTTCGCTGCCCGCCACGTCAGCCGAGCAATCGGTCGTCACGCAAGGTGTCAATCCACAGCCCGCGGCCGCCGCGCAATTGGCCAACGCCGGGCCGCCAACGCCGGCCTTGCCGTCAAATGCAGGCGTCCAGGCTGCCCTGCCGCCCGCCCCGAAAGTCACGCGCGACGATATCGCTCTCGCGCTCCGGGCCGCACAGCAGAACCAGATGCCAACCGATCCGCCGCCACCCGCCGTAGCCCCGCCGGTCCGAAGGCTCGATGGCGACGAACTCGCGAATTTGCTGAAGCGGGCAAAGGGCCTGATCGCGATCGGCGACATCGCGCCGGCGCGATTGTTGCTCGAACGGGCGGCGGACGCGCAGGAGGCCAGCGCGGCGCTGCTGCTGGCACAGACCTACGACCCGGCCGTACTTGGAACGCCAGATCTGCGCAGCATCACGCCAGATCCGGCGAAAGCACGTGAATGGTATGAGAAGGCGGCCCGGCTCGGTTCACTGGATGCGAGGCAGCGTCTGGCGCAAATGCAGAATTAAGTTAGCTTTCAGATAGGCAGGGGACACCAATGCGAAGACTACTTGGAGTGGCGATATTCGCCATGATCATGGCGTTTGGCCTCGCGGCCAAGGCGAATGAAACCGAATTTGATCCGGCGAAGGTCAGCGACAGCCTCAAGGCGATATTCCAGTTCGGATCCACGTCCACCAAGCAGGCCCTGAACGCCAACACGGTGACGCTGATATCCGGTACCATCGGCGGCACCTATGTTCAGTTCGGCGCCGACCTCGCTTCCGTCCTTGATGACGGCAACGCGCTGCGCGTGCTTCCGATTGTCGGACGCGGCTCGGTGCAAAGCGTCGCCGACATCCTGTTCCTGCAGGGCGTCGACCTCGGGATCGTGCGAGCTGACACGCTCGATTATCTGGAAAGAAAAGGCTTCGCCAAGGACATCAAGAAGCAATTCACCTACGTGACCAAGCTGTACAATGAAGAGGTGCATGTTATCGCGTCGAAATCGGTCCGCAATCTCAGGGATCTCGACGGCAAGACCATCAGCGTCGACCTGCCGAATGGCGGCACCTTCGTCACCGCGCTGACTGTGTTCGAGCGGCTCGGAATGAAGCCGAAGGTCGTCTATATCGAGCAACGCATCGCGATGGAGAAATTGAAGCGCGGCGAAATCGACGCAGTGATCGTTTGTGGCGGCAAGCCCTACAAGTCCGTAAGCGGTTTCAAGGACGACCGATTCCATCTGGTGACGGTGAACTACGAAAAGCCGCTGCAGGGCGATTACCTGCCGGCGACCCTGACGGCGAAGGACTATCCCAACCTGATCTCGGACGGGGAGCAGGTCGACACCATCGCGGTGCCGGCGGTGCTCGCGGCCTATAACTGGGCACCCAAGACCGACCGCTATCGAAAGGTCGCGCTGTTCGTGGACAATTTCTTCGCGAAATTTCCCGCCTTCCAGCATCCGCCCTTCCATCCGAAATGGAAGGAGGTTTCGCTGTCGGCGCCGCTGCCCGATTGGCAACGCTTCCCCGCCGCCCAGCAATGGCTTGACAGCCACGGCATCGAACCCGTTGCGCGCGCGCGGTTTGACGCATTCCTGAAACAGAACGCCGCGGCGATGGGAAAGCAGCCCTCCAATTCCCAGAAGGAGGCCCTGTTCAGGCAATTCCAGGCGTGGGAGGCTGAGCAAAATCAAAATAATGCAAGGGCCCAGGTCCGCGCCACGCAAAAACAGCGGTAGGGTTTGAGCCGCTTTCAGGTGAAGGGCCTCAGATTTCGGCCTCGGCCTGATCCCGACTGGCGCCGCCCATCCGCTTCAAGGCGGCGCGGGCGGCGTCGCGATGCTCGGGCGTGATGTGGGTCGCGACCATCCGGATAGCGGTCGCGAGGATGGCGGCATCGTCGGTGAAGCCGAGCACCGGCAGCATGTCCGGAATGAAATCGAACGGCAGGATAAAATAGGCGATGGCCCCTAGCAGCGCCGCCTGCACGTGCCGCGGCGTCTGCTTGTCGAAGGCGCAGTAATAGGCTGCGAGCAGATCCTCGGCGAAGGGGAGCTGCGCCACCACCCGCTTGAACTTGATCCAGAAGCGCCGGCGCACGCTTTCGCGGTCTTTCGCGAGCCTGTCGGCCGGCTCAAAACCCACGGTATGTTCGGTTGCCATCGCCTGCTCCCCGAAAGCCTGCGCGACAGATCGCCGCGGCGCCCGCCCCTAAAAATGGGGATGTAACACCACGTCTGCAAGATTGCGGGGGGGGGAGCCCGATCAGGCGACGCCAAGCTGACCGGCGATCGCGTTCATCGCCTTCGCGAGCTCGATGTCGAGCGCGGTAACGCCACCGGCGTCGTGGGTCGCCAGCACCACTTCCACCGTCTTGTAAACGTTACGCCATTCCGGGTGATGATCGCGCTTTTCCGCCACCAGCGCTGCGCGAGCCATGAATCCGAAGGCCTCGTTGAAATCCTTGAACGTGAAGGTTCGCGCGATCGCCTCGCGACCGGCCACCTCGCTCCACCCGGACAGCCCTTTGAGGGCCGATTTTCGCGCCTCCGCCGACAGCCGATCCGCCATAACCGCCTCCCGTTTCACGCCAACCTCACCCTAACACCGGACGGCCCTCCGGGGATCCCGCCACAACAAGCCGTCAAAGGCCTTCCGGTAACCATGACGCAGATGTAACCCCGCCCGGGCAGGAAATTTGCTATGATGTATAATTAACACCATTGGCAAAATGAAATTGGACCTCAAACGATTGTTTGGCAGATCGATGACCGGCGGCCTTGAGCTCGCCGGGCCGACCGCGCCGCGGTCGCCGCGCTCGGCCAGGCAGAAGTCGATGTTCGTCACGCTCGCCGGGATCCTCGCCGTGATCGGCGCGCTCGCCGGCGCTTATTATTTTGCGATGCGGCCGGTAACCTTGCGGATCGCGGTTGGTCCTGCCAACAGCGATGATCTCAAGGTGGTCCAGGCGCTCACCCAGGCCTTCAGCCAGGCACGCGGCTATGTCCGGTTGCGGCCCGTGCCGACCGATGGCGCCGCCGCGAGCGCCAAGGCGCTTGAAAACGGCAACGCCGACCTCGCCGTCATTCGCGGCGATCTCGACGTGCCGAAAAACGCCCAGGCCGTGGCAACGCTGCGCAAGAACGTCGCGGTGCTGTGGGTGCCGCCACCCGCGAAGGGCAAGGGCAAGAAATCGGGCCCGAAGATCACCAAAATCCCGCAGCTTGCCGGTCGCCGCATCGGCGTCGTCGGCCGCACCGCGGCCAATGTCAATTTGCTCAAGGTGATCCTGCAGCAGTACGGCGTCGATCCAGGCAAGGTCGATATCGTGCAGTTTCCGGCCGGCGAAGCCGCGGATGCCATCCGCAACCAGAGGGCGGACGCCTATCTCGCCGCGGGTCCGGTCAACAGCAAGATCACCGCGGATGCGATCAACGCCTCGACCCGCGATGGTGGAACACCGACATTCCTCGCCATCAATTCGGCCGAGGCGATTGCGCAGAACCATCCGATGTACGAGGCCTCCGAAATTCCCGCCGGCGCTTTCGGCGGCTCGCCCGACAAACCCGATGAGGAGGTGAAGACGATCAGCTTCTCCCATCACATCGTTGCGCGCAAAGGTCTCTCGGAAGCGACGGTTGCCGCCTTCACCCGGCAGCTGTTTGCGATCCGGCAGCAGCTCATGGCGGAATTCCCGCTGGCTGCGAAGATCGAGACCCCGGATACCGACAAGGACGCTGTGATCCCCGCGCATCCGGGCGCCGCGGCCTTTGTCGACGGCGAGGAAAAGACCTTCCTCGATCGCTACAGCGATTACATCTGGTGGGGCTTGATGGCCATGTCGGCGATGGGCTCGGCCGGCGCGTGGTTCGCGGGTTATCTGAAAAGAGACGAGCGCGGCAACAACAGCTCGCTGCGCGGACGCTTGCTGGACATGATCGTGGCCGCGCGCCGCAGCAATTCCATCGAGGAACTCGACCGGATGCAGTCCGAGGCGGACGAAATCCTGCGTGATACCCTGCGATGCTTCGATGATGGCGCCATCGAGGAGGGCGCATTGACCGCTTTCAGCATCGCGCTCGAGCAATTCCACAACGCGGTCGCCGACCGAAAGACCTTGTTGAACAGCATGCCGCAAAACCTGCAAAGGGCAAGTGCGCAATTCCGCGCCTCCGCCACCATGTAAACGGCACTCCTTGTAATCGAGCCGTCACGAAATCTTCCTAGGTCTGTCAGAGCCCTCAGTGCATTCTGCCGGCCGATCAAGGAGGCTCGCATGACGATCAGGATTTCTCGCAACATTGGCAGCGGACTTTCGCGCCGGCGTTTTCTCTCCACCGCGGCGGCGACCGGCGCCGGCGCGCTCGGTGCCATTGCGATGCCCTATCTCAGCCGCGCCGCCGACCGGCCGCAAATCACCCATGGCGTACAATCTGGCGACGTCGGCGCCGACGGCGGCGTGGTGTGGGCGCGCGCCGACCGCCCGTCGCAAATGATGGTTGAGGTCGCCACCACGGAATCCTTCAGCAACGCGCGCGCTCCTGCCGCCGATCGCGGCGCTGCCCGAGAGCGACTTCACCGCGAAAATGCTGCTGGAGAATTTGCCCTCTGGGCAGGACATTTTCTATCGGGTCCGGTTCCGCGACCTTTCGCATACCGGCGTGTCCGAGCGAGCCCGTGGTCGGCCGCTTCCGTACCGCGCCGGCCGACCGGCGCGACGTCAGCTTCGTCTGGGGCGGCGACGTCGCGGGCCAGGGTTGGGGCATCAATCCGGACGACGGCGGCATGGTCACTTTCGCCACCATGGCGAGGCATCGGCCGGACTTTCTGCTGCATTCCGGCGACACCATCTATGCCGACGGCATCATCTCCTCCGAGGTCAAGCTGCCCGACGGCAAGCTCTGGAAGAACGTCACCATCCCGGAGAAAGCAAAAGTCGCCGAGACGCTCGACGAATTTCGCGCAGCGCATAAGTACAATTTCCTCGACGATAACGTGCGCGCCTTCAACGCCGAGGTACCGATCTTCGTGCAGTGGGACGACCACGAGGTGATGAACAACTGGTCGGCATCGAAAGAAATCCCCGCCGCCTACAAGGTGCGCGACATTTCCCTGCTTGCCGCCCGCTCCGCCCGCGCCTTCCACGAGATGTATCCGATGCGCGAAAGCCTGGTCGAGCCGGGCCGGGTCTATCGCACCCTGAGCTACGGACCGCATCTCGACGTCTTCATGCTGGACGAGCGCAGCTATCGCGGCCCCAATGGTCCGAACCTGCAAACCACTTACGGGCCCGACAGCTATTTCATCGGGCCCGATCAGCTTGCATGGTTGAAGCGCGGTCTATTGAACTCGCGCGCCACCTGGAAGGTGATCGCCTCCGACATGCCGCTCAGCATCATCGTCTATGACGATGCCGCCAACAAAAAGGGCTCGGAAGCGTTCGCGCAGGGCGACGGGCCCCCGCGCGGCCGTGAGCTCGAAATCGCCGATCTCTTGCGCTTCATCAAGGCCTCCGGCGTCACCAATACGGTATGGCTGACCGCGGATGTGCACTACGCCGCCGCGCACTACTACAATCCCGACAAGGCGCAGTTCCAGGACTTCGAGCCGTTCTGGGAATTCGTCTCCGGTCCCTTGCACGCCGGCACTTTTGGCCCGAACGAACTCGACAACACGTTCGGACCAGAAGTGAAGTTCATCAAGGCGCCGGGCCTGGACAAGCAGAACTTGCCGCCGTCCGCCGGGATGCAGTTCTTCGGTCACGTCAAGGTCGACGGCGCAAGCGGACAGATGACGGTGACCTTGCGCGACCGCGCCGACGTGGCGCTATGGTCGACGACGCTGGATCCCAGGCTGGGTTGAGCGGCGAGCCGCGATCTTCGAAACCGGCCGACGGCGCCAGTCAGCCACTGGCGCCGTCGCCCGCGACCGGCGTTTCAAGAAGGCCTGCAGCACGTCGCTCGAATAGGGCTATCGGCAAGGTTGGCCTGCCCTCAAAGGCCAAATGGGCCGAGCGACCGCCAATATGACGCCGATTTGCCGCGAAAATCAGCTAACCAACTCGCCAACAAACCATTGTTTTTCGGCGATTTCTGACTATATTGCGCCGCAACGAGTAAGGTATGCCCGGTCCTTTTGGCCGGGCTTCCTTTTTGGGCGCCATGCGCGCCTGCCGAATTCCAGGTTTTTGAGCGTGATCCGGAAAAGTGGGTCCCGGTTTTCCGGTGAGATCGCGCTCCAGCCATTGTCCGAACCAGAAGAAGCGCAATGAACCTTCGCAACGTCGCCATTATCGCCCACGTCGACCACGGCAAAACCACGCTGGTCGATCGCCTGCTGCAGCAATCCGGCACCTATCGCGACAACCAGCGGGTGGTCGAGCGTGCCATGGACTCCAACGATCTGGAGCGCGAGCGCGGCATCACTATTCTCGCCAAGGCCGCCTCGGTGCAGTGGAAGGACACCCGCATCAACATCGTCGATACGCCGGGCCACGCCGATTTCGGCGGCGAGGTCGAGCGCATCCTGAACATGGTGGACGGCGCGCTGGTGCTGGTGGACGCCGCCGAAGGCCCGCTGCCGCAGACCAAATTCGTGGTCTCGAAGGCGCTGAAGGTCGGGCTGAAGCCGATCGTGGTCATCAACAAGGTCGACCGCCCCGACGCACGGCCGACCGAAGTCATCAACGAGGTGTTCGACCTGTTCGCGGCGCTGGACGCCTCGGAAGAACAGCTCGATTTCCCGATTCTCTACGGATCGGCCAAGCAGGGCTGGATGGCGGAGAGCCCGGACGGTCCGAAGGATGCCGGCATGCAGCCGCTGTTCGACCTGATCCTGCGCCACGTCGCGCCGCCGACCGTCGAGGAAGGCCCGTTCCGCATGATCGGCACCATTCTCGAGGCCAATCCCTATCTCGGCCGCATCATCACCGGACGCATTACGTCGGGCACGATCAAGCCCAACCAGGCGGTGAAGGTACTGTCCGCCGACGGCAAGCTGATTGAAAGCGGGCGCATCACCAAGATCCTCGCCTTCCGCGGCATCGAGCGCACCCCGCTGGAAGAGGCCGAAGCGGGCGACATCGTCGCCATTGCCGGCCTCACCAAGGGCACCGTCGCCGACACTTTCTGCGACCCGGCGTCGATACGCCATTGAAGGCGCAGCCGATCGATCCGCCGACGGTGTCGATGTCGTTCATCGTCAACAATTCGCCGCTCGCGGGCACCGAAGGCGACAAGGTGACCAGCCGCATGATCCGCGACCGCCTGCTGCGCGAGGCCGAAGGCAATGTCGCGCTGCGCGTCACCGAAGCTTCCGACCGCGATTCCATGGAAGTCTCCGGCCGCGGCGAATTGCAGCTCGCGATCCTGATCGAGACCATGCGCCGCGAAGGTTTTGAATTGTCGGTGTCGCGCCCGCGCGTCGTCCTGAAGAAGGACGAAGCCACCGGCGAGTGGCAGGAGCCGATCGAAGAGGTCGTGATCGACGTCGACGAGGAGCATTCCGGCGTCGTCGTGCAGAAGATGAGCGAGCGCAAGGCCGAGATGATCGAGATGCGCCCGTCCGGCGGCCATCGGCTGCGGCTGGTGTTCTACGCACCGACCCGCGGCCTGATCGGCTATCAGGGCGAATTGCTCACCGACACCCGCGGCACCGCGGTCATGAACCGGCTGTTCCACGGTTATGCGCCCTATAAGGGCGAAATCCAGGGCCGCCGCAACGGCGTTCTGATCTCCAACGACCAGGGCGAGGCGGTGGCTTACGCGATGTTCAAGCTGGAAGACCGCGGCCCGATGATGATCGAGCCCGGCTGGAAGGTCTACAAAGGCATGATCGTCGGCGAGCACACCCGCGAGAACGATCTCGAGATCAACGTTCTCAAGGGCAAACAGCTCACCAATATCCGCACCACCTCGAAGGACGAAGCGGTGCGCCTGACGCCGCCGATCAGGATGACCCTGGAAAAGGCACTGGCCTATATCGAGGACGACGAACTGGTCGAAGTGACGCCGAAGTCGATCCGGCTGCGCAAGAAGTTCCTCGACGCCAACGAGCGCAAGCGCGCGGAAAAGGCCAAGGAAGCGGTGGCGTAAGCGAGCTATTGGCTTAGCCACGTCCTTTCAATATTGATCGTCATTCCGGGGCGGCGCGAAGCGACGAGCCCGGAATCCATGACCACGATCGGGAGTATGGATTCCGGGCCTGCGCCAAGCGGCGCATCCGGGAATGACGACGGTGAATAATCCATGTCCCTTCCCTCCGAAGTCGATGTCGCCATCATCGGCGCCGGCGCCGCAGGCCTCGGTGCGGCCCATGCGCTGAAGAATTCCGGTCTCTCAATCATCGTGCTGGAAGCGCGCGACCGCGTCGGCGGCCGCGGCTACACCATCAAGGCCGCGCCCGAGATCACCTTCGACGTCGGCTGCGGCTGGCTGCATTCGGCGGACAAGAACTCGTTCGTCAAAATCGCCGAACAGCTGAATTTCGAGATCGACAAGACCCGCCCGCCCTGGCGCGAGCAGACGTTTGACGATGCCTTTCCGCCCAAAGAGCGCGCCGACTTCATCGCCGCACTCGATGACTTCTACGAGCGCGCCGAACAGGCCGCGAGCGCCGGCCGCGACAGCGCTGCCAGTGATTACCTGGAATCCGGCAATCGCTGGAATCCGATGATCGACGCGATTTCGACCTATGTGAACGGCTGCGAGTTGAATCAGGTCTCGATATCAGACATGGAGGCTTACGAAGATACCGAAATCAACTGGCGGGTACGGCGCGGCTATGGTGCGCTGATGGCGGCCTATGGCGCCTCCTGCCCGCTCGCGCTGAATGCGCAGGTGACGTGCGTCGATCATTCGGGAACGCGCGTGCGGATCGAGACTTCGCGCGGGACGCTGTCCGCCGCTAAGGTGATCGTTACGGTGCCGACCAATCTGATCGCCGATGAGGCGATCCGCTTCCACCCCACATTGCCGACAAAACTCGACGCTGCGCGCGGCCTGCCGCTTGGACTAGCCGACAAGGTGACGCTGGCACTGGACCAGCCGGAAGCGCTGCCGAAGGACGGCAATCTGCGCGGCGCCACCATGCGCACCGCGATGGGCGCATTTCATCTGCGTCCGTTCGGACAGCCCTGCATCGAAGGCTTTTTCGGCGGCAGCTTCGCGCAACAGCTGGAAGACGAGGGCTCCGGCGCGCTGGCGGCGCAATCGATCGACGAAATCGTGGCGCTGCTCGGCTCGGATTTCCGCCGGAGATTAAAACCGCTGGCGGAATCGCGCTGGGCCCACGACCCCTTCGCGCGCGGCTCCTATTCGCACGCTTTGCCCGGCCACGCGGGCAAGCGTGCCGTGCTGGCCGCGCCGGTTGATGGACGACTGTTTTTCGCCGGTGAAGCCACCTCGCCGAACTTCTTCTCCACCGCGCATGGCGCGCGCGACAGCGGGGAGCGGGCGGCGGGGGAAGTTATGGCGACGCTCAAGACCAGATGATTGCTGATCTCGTCTTTCCGGGATGGTGCGTTAGCACCAGACCCGGAATCTCGAGATTCTCAGATGTGCAATTGCACATCATAGTTCGATGCTTTCGCATCGCTCCGGAATGACGCCCTACTCGATCACTCTCGCCCGCAACTCCGCATCGGGCACAAAACACTCCTCATACCTCCCGAAAATCCGGTAGCGGTTGCGCACAACGAGGTTGTAGACCGCGTCGCGGATCGGTTTTGGTATCCCGCGCAACGCGCGCACCCAGCCCCAGCCCGACAGTGCTCCAAGCACGGTCAATGCGGCGTCGGATTTGAAATAGGCAACGCCGCCATAGACGACGGCATTGGTGTCGGGATCCTCCGGATCGATGCCGAACGCCTGCGCCAGCCGAGCGCCGTAGCCGGACTGGATCGCGGTAAAACGAAAGCGGCGGACCCTGTCGCGTGCCGCTTCAAAGCGGATCCAGCGCGAGCAGAACACACAGACGCCGTCGTAAAGAATGACGTCGTCGTCCGGCCATCGATTTGTCGCGTGTGCCGTCATCGCTTTTTGCGTGGCCCCTGGCTCACGAGCCTCAGCACGCGCTCCAGTTCCGGTGCGGCGATCTTCGCGCCAGCCTCGGTCTCCGCCAGCCAATGACCCTCGCCGCCGGACGCTGCCAGTACACGAAAATCCACTTTGTCGCCGCCACTACGGAACGCGTCGGCGAGCTGCCGCGAAAGATCAGGCGGAAAATAGCTGTCATTGGCTGCCACCAGCCAGGTCACCGGCACCCGCGCGCTTTGGCCGAATTCGGTGGCCGACGATTTCAGCGTGTGCGGCGCGCAGACCTGATTCGGAAAATCATTGGCGTGCCCGCCGCGCCCCGGCGCGAAGGCAACGATCGCCGTCACGCCGGCCGGATTTTGGCTAGCCAGCGCCAGCGCGCCCCAGCCGCCGGCTGAGTGGCCGAGAACCACCGCACCGTCTGGCCTGATGAAGGGTTGTCCGCGCAGAAAGTTCAGCGCCGCCGCGATCTCGTCTGCCGTCACGCGGCCTGAACGTGAATAATCGGCCTCGTCGCAACCGCCCTGGTCTTCGAGATATTTTCCCCCCGTTGCGCCATGGCCCAGGCGTTCCGGCACCAGCACGGCAAAACCACGCGCCACCAGCCATGCAGCCAGCGCGCGGTATTCGGGCTGCGGCATTTGCGCGCGACGCAGGACGTTCTGGGTGGAGGCGTGCGCGATCAGCGCCAGCCGAAACGGTCCGTTACCCGTGGGGCGAAACAGCACGGCATGCGCCGGGGTCTCTGGATCTGGCGACGGCACCAACCATTGTTGCTTGCGATTCGGTTCGCCTTCGGCAGCCACCGCACCCAATTTCGTTTGCGCCATCGCGCTCTGCGTACACATCATGCCGAGCACAACCAGAGCGCAAAACGTGTTGAACGATTGCATGAATTTGCCTGACGCTGACCGGTTCGCCGTGCCAGGAGAATACGCACGGCGAATCAAATCCAGCGCATTTTTCCGTGAAGACCACCCGGCCCGAGTCGGTTTTTGGACCTGCCGGCAATGGCCGTGCCGCTAATCCTCCGCTGAACCGCCGCCTCGGGCGGCTCCTTGTCCTCTTTCGGGACAGCCAGGCAGCAAAACTGATGCAGAAAATCCACAGGTTAACCCATAATTAACGATAGACCTTGAAGCCGAGGCTGCGACTTGCTTTGATTGGGTCATGAGCACAACCCTGATCGAGGTTCGGCCGGCCAAAGCCGCGGATGCGGCAGCGGTAGCGTCCACGCATGACGAAGCCTGGCGCTCGGCCTATCAGGGCATCATCCCCGGCGCCGAGCTGGAGAAGCTGATCAATCGCCGCGGCCCACAATGGTGGGACAGCGCGATCCGCAAGGGCAGCCGCGTCAGCGTGCTGGTGTTCGGCGACAAAGTCGCGGGCTACGCCAATTACGGCCGCAACCGCGCCCGCAGCCTGCATTTCGAAGGCGAGATCTACGAACTTTACCTGCGCCCGGAGTTTCAGGGACTAGGCTTCGGCCGGCGCCTGTTCACCGCCGCACGGCGTGACCTGCTGCAGAGCGGCCTGAAGAGCATGGTGATCTGGGCGCTCTCCGACAACGATCCCGCGACCGAGTTCTATCGCGCCCTCGGCGGACGCATGGTGGCGCGCTCCTCTGAAAAGTTCGGGCCCAAGTCGCTCGACAAGATCGCCTTCGCCTGGACCAGCTGAGACCGGTTCTCAAGGCGCGTCGATGCCTCTTTGGCCGGCCCGCGCCGCCTGCTTTCTTCCAGCATTTAACTTCAAAGCCTCGCGGAGCCATCCATGCGTATCGACGCCATTTCCATCGGGATTGATCCGCCGCGTGAGGTCAACGTCATCATCGAAGTGCCGGTCGGCGGCGAGCCGATCAAATACGAGATGGACAAGGAGGCCGGCACCCTGGTGGTCGACCGGTTCCTCTATACCGCCATGCGCTATCCCGGTAATTACGGCTTCATCCCGCATACACTCTCGAACGATGGCGACCCCTGCGACGTGCTGGTCGCGAACACCCGCGCAATCGTGCCAGGCGCGGTGATGAGCGTGCGGCCGGTCGGCGTGCTCCTGATGGAGGACGAGGCCGGCGGCGACGAGAAGATCATCGCCGTGCCCTCATCGAAACTGACCCAGCGCTACGACAAGGTGAAAACCTACAGCGACCTGCCCGACATCACGCTGGCGCAAATCCAGCACTTCTTCGAGCATTACAAAGACCTCGAGCCCGGCAAATGGGTGAAGGTGTTGCGCTGGAGCGGCGCCGAGGACGCCCACACGTTGATCGCGGAAGGCATCGCCCGGGCGAAGGCGAAAGCGAAGTAGGGGTCGAGGCATTTTCCAACCCGGACGATCTGAAACGGTTTCACGGCAGCAATGAGCGCTTCAGCATCGAGGGCTATGCCGGCATGATCCGGCCCTATCGGCGGCTGATCGAGCACGGCGCGGGATAAAAAGGGACCGTCATCCTGGGGAGCGCGCTCTTGCGCGCGTCTCGAAGGATGGGGCTTGCCCAGTTCCTGTCATCCTTCGAGGCTCGCCGAAGAGGCTCGCACCTCAGGATGACGGCTGGCGCATCACACCCCCGGCTTCGGCAATCCTGCGATCGTGCAGGCCGCGCGCAGCGTGTTGACCAGGAGGCACGCCACCGTCATCTGGCCGACGCCGCCGGGCACCGGCGTAATGGCGCCGGCAACATTCAACGCCTCCGCAAAAGCGACGTCTCCGACCAGCCGGTCCTTGCCGTCGGCCCGGGCGTCCGGTTGATGCCGACATCGATCACGGTGGCGCCGGGCTTGATCCAGTCGCCGCGCACCATTTCCGGCTTGCCTACGGCGGCATAGACCAGATCGGCGCGGGCGCAGAGCTGCTTAAGGTCCCGCGAGCGCGAATGCGCGATCGTCACGGTGGCGTTTTCGTTGAGCAGCAATTGCACCAGGGGACGGCCGACCAGGTTCGAGCGGCCGATGACGATGGCGTTCATGCCTTCGAGCGAGGCATGCACGCTCTTGGTCAGGATGATGCAGCCGAGCGGGGTACAGGGCGACAGCGCGGTAAAGCCGCCGGCAAGCCGTCCGGCGTTGTTCGGATGCAGCCCGTCGACATCCTTGGCGGGATCGATGGCGTTGATAATGGTTTCGGTATGCAACGATTTCGGCAGCGGCAATTGCACCAGGATGCCGTGCACGGCCGGGTCGCGGTTGAGCTTTCCGATCAGCGCCAGCAATTCATCCTGCGCGACGTCGGCCGGTAGCACGTGCTCGAACGACGCCATGCCGGCGGCCTGGGTCTGCTTGTGCTTGCTGCGGACATAGACCTGGCTGGCGGGGTCGCTTCCGACCAACACCACCGCAAGCCCGGGCGTCAGCTTGTGGTCGCGCCGCACCCGCGCCACCTCGTCGGCGACGCGGGCGCGAAGCTCAGCGGCAATGACTTTTCCATCGATGATCCGGGCCGTCATTTTTTTCCTTTGTTTTCCGATCAATCCGGCTTGGCCGCGGTGAGCTTTCGCAAGCTCTCGCCGAGTTTTGCCGGGTCGCCCTCGACGGCAATCTGCTTCAGGCGCGAGGTCGTGCCCGACAGAATCCGCACCCTCGCCTTGGGCACCCCGAGCGCTTTCGCCATCAGCTCCGTCACCGCGCGGTTGGCCTCGCCGCCATCGGCGATGGCGCGAACCCGCACCTTCACCACGGTGCGGCCGTTGGCGAGCGTCTCAAGCCCATCGATATCGTCGCGGCCGCCGCGTGGCGTCACCCGCAGCGCGACACTGACGCCGTCAGTGGAATAGCGCCAAGGATCCATCAAGCATCCCTCACGCATCCATATCCGCGGTCAGAAGACCGCGGGATAGATGTAATAGGTGATCACCCGCTGGATGAACATGATGATCAGGATCAGGATGATCGGCGAGATATCGAGCCCGCCGAGATTCGGCATGAAGGAGCGGATCGGCGCCAGCAGCGGTTCGGTGATCCGGTACAGGAACTCGGCCACAGCCGACACGAACTGGTTGCGCGTGTTCACGACGTTGAAGGCGATCAGCCAGGACAGGATGGCGGAGGCGATCAGCAGCCAGACATAGAGATCCAGAACGATAAGAACGATGTCGAGAACGGCACGCATGGCAGGCTTTACTCGCGGTTCGGTCGCGGATTCGACTTCTTGCTAAATATCGGTTCCACCCCCCGCAAACAAGGGAAGTTCCGGCCAAACAGGCGGAAAACGGCGATTTCGCCGTTCTTGACTTGACCTTGGCGCGGATTGTAAATGGCGCCAATTGCTGACCGCCTCTCGCGAGGCAGTCGCGATGGGGCCATAGCTCAGCTGGGAGAGCGCGTCGTTCGCAATGACGAGGTCGGCGGTTCGATCCCGCCTGGCTCCACCACGCTTCGCCCTTCGGGCTACGCGCGGCGCAGCCACGTGATGCCGAAGGACGAAGCGTGGTGCCCGGCGTAGCCCACTTGGGCGAAGACGGGCTGTAGCCCGCCCCGCTCACTTCCCCGTAAACCTTGGCGGCCGCTTCTCCATGAAACTCGCGACCCCTTCGCGGAAATCGCTGCCGCGCAGCGCCACCAGCATCTCGCGGTTGGCGTCGATGGTGGCTTCCGCCAGCGTCTGGAATGGCACGTCGTAGAGCTGCCGCTTGATCACGGCGATCGCGCTCGGCGAGACGAAGTCGGCGAGATCCCGCGCATAGGCATAGGTCTGCTCGCGCAGCTCCTCGGGCGGGTACAGCCGGTTGACGAGACCGATGCGCAACGCCTCCTCGCTGGAGACCCGGCGCGCGGACATCAAGAGGTCCAGCGCATTGGCGTGGCCGACGATGCGCTGCAGCATCCAGCTGATGCCGTGTTCGGCGATCAGTCCGCGGCGCGAGAACGCGGTCGTGAACACCGTGTTGTCGGCGGCAAAGCGCAGATCGCAATAGAGCGCATGCACCAGCCCGATGCCGGCGGTGGCGCCGTTCAGCATGCCGATGACCGGCTTGGGGATCGACGGATAGTATGCGTAGCGCGCCTGCCAGTCCGGCCTGCGGTTCATGTCGAACGGCGGCAGGCTCTGGGCGCGCCTGATGTCGTCGGGATCGAGCCCCTTCAGCGCGTCCATGTCGGCGCCGGCGCAGAACGCGCGTCCCGCACCGGTGAGCACGATGACGCGGACATTGTCGTCGGCGGCCGCCGTTTCCATGGCATGGCGCACATCGCGCTCCATGATCGGCGTCCACGCATTCATGCGGTCGGGCCGGTTGAGCGTGATGGTGGCGATGTTTTCGCTCACTTCATACAGAATTTGCTGGTAGGTCACCGCGTTCTCCCTGTGCTCGTTGTTGTTTCGACAACGTCTTCGTTGATTGTTGCGCTTAGACGCGCCTCTTCGCGCGCGAACCTTTCGGCCGCGCCAGATAGTCCACCGTTTCCGGCCGTTCCTTGAGCCATCCGGTCCAGCGCTCGAACACTTTTGTCATGCGCTCCGGCTCGACCCCGAGCTGCGCCATCGCCACGCCGCCGTTGACGGATTCGCGGTATTCGGCGATTAGCCCGTCGCGCAGGATGAAACGGCTGATGCCGTCGATCACGACCGGCTTTCCCTCAAATTGCGGGATCTTCGAGGTGAAGCTCGACAGCGACCAGGCGTAGCCCTGTCTGCCGTCGAATACCGGATCGAACATCTCCCAGCGATAGTCGGCAGCATCCCGGTGAAACAGGTCCTGCATCATATGAGCGATGTCGGCGCGGCCCTGATGCGGGCCGTAGATGTAGTCGTAATAGATGGCGTCTTCGGTGAAATGGTTGGCGAAGCGCGCGCCGTCTCCGGATTCCGCCGACAGCGTGAAGTCGTTCAACAGCTGCGCGAATTCGTCGCCCGTCATGTCGCCTCCCGCCTCGCTGCTGATAAGCCGCACGCTTGTTGTGCCGACACTATCATATCCGCGGAAAGGGAAGGGCCTTCGGAACGCGAGCCGAGGCGCCGCGCTATTCCGCGGCTTCCGCCATCACCGCGAACGGCGCTCTGGCGAGCCAGCCGTCGATGAACTGTTTCAGCCAGGCGCGCTCGGTCACATCATGCACCGCGCGATCGGCGAAGTGATGGTGGCGCGGCCGCGCGCCCGGCAATTCGAGGCGGGCATGGCCGCGCGTGGTCCAGCGATGCATCATCGCGTAGGTAACATCGGGGTGGAACTGGACGCCGAAGGCATGATCCAGCTGGAACGCCTCGACCGGAAAGTCGCTGCCCTCGGCCAGCAATTCGGCGCCATGGGGAAGTTCAAATCCCTCACGGTGCCAGTGGTAGACGTGATCCGGCCAATCCGGACAGACCCTCAGCCCCGCCGGCGTCGGGCGGATCGGGTAATATCCGATCTGCGCGCGGCCCTCCGGGTGCGGCGCCACCCGCGCGCCGAGCTGCAGGGCGAGCATCTGCGCGCCGAGGCAAATGCCCAGAAACGGCCGCTGCTCCCGCAGCGGCACGGAAATCCAGTCGATCTCGCGGCGCACGTAATCATCCGGATCGTTCGCGCTCATCGGGCCGCCAAAAATGATGGCGCCGGCATGCTGGTCCAGCGTTTCCGGAAGCGGATCGCCAAACCGCGGACGCCTGATATCCAGGGGATGCCCGATCGCCCGCAATGCATTGCCGACCCGGCCCGGCGTCGAGGTTTCCTGGTGCAGAATAATCAGGACCGGCAGCAAAGGTTTGGCGGGTGAGGGGGCGACGGGAGGCGTCCGTCCCCCTTGGGAAAGATGCCGCGCGTCTTCAGCGTCAATTTTGATCGAGTGCAATGACATCGATGAATTTTCGCGTTCCGGCCTATCAAGCCAGAAGCGTCCTTAATGCATCCTTAATTTCGTAAAGGCGTCATGTAAATTCACCTGCAACTTCAGCAGCCTCAAAAGCAAATCGCGGGCCAAAAAAGCAAATCGCGGGCCAAAAGGCGGTTGAGGCCTTACCGGCGCTTCCGCAGCTGAAAGCCACCGACCGCCGCCAGGATAAACCCGCGCGGGAACAGGCGGAGCAGAAACGGCACGAACTTGATGCCGACACCGGGCAGCACTGCCCGCTTATTGGCCATCAGTCCGCGATAGCCTGCTTTTGCGACATCGGCCGGGGAGACGTTGAGGATCGCGGAATCAAACCCGGGTTCGAACCCCGCCCGCCCCTGAAATTCCGACGGCACCGGACCCGGACACAGCGCGGTGACGCGCACGCCGCGCGGCGCGAGCTCGCGCGCGCATCGCTTCCGAGAACGACAGCACATAGGCCTTGGATGCGTAATACACCGCCATTCCCGGTCCCGGTAGAAAGCCCGCGATCGAAGCGACGTTGAGGATACCGCCGCGGTGCCGGATCAGCTGATCGGAAAACCGCAGCGTCAATTCGGTCAGGGCACGGATGTTTACGGCGATCATCCCAAGCTGCGCCGCACGATCGAGCTCGATCGCATGGCCGAACAAGCCAAAGCCAGCATTGTTGACGACGTATTCGACCTCCACCCCTTCGGCGGCCAGGGCGGCGGCAATCTTGTCGCCGGCATCAGGCTGTTCGAGATCGCACGCGATCACCATCGGCGCCGCGCCGCCGGCGGCTGCGACTTCGTTCGCCAGCGCCGCCAGTCGATCCGCGCGCCGCGCCACCAGAGCCAGGCGGTGGCCTTTCGATGCAAAAACGCGCGCCAGCTCGGTGCCTATTCCCGCCGAGGCACCGGTAATCAGCGTCACACGCTCCGTCACGATTTAATGCTCTTAAAATTGTTGCGGGATAGGCGGCTAAGCCTTCGAGAGAGCATACGCCTTAGGTGGGATGCAAGCCTCCTGCAAGCATAATGGCGTGTTCAAACGCACAATGCTGCAGAAACGGACAGCAACAATCGAGCCCGAACGCCCCCCGCCGCCACCGATTGCCGGCTACATTAAAATTCCGTCATGTCCGGTATCGCGCGGCTCGAAACGGCCGCGCCGCGGCGTGGCACATTGCCGCGTCAGCGAGGTTTTCAGCCGCCCGCGGTCGTCGCGGGCTGTCCGGCGGCCACGCGATGCTTGAGATCGATCCGGTCGCGCGAAGACACCCCCAGGAGATCGGCCGCGCGCCAGACCACGTTGTCCTCGAACTCGCTGACCTGGCCGTCGGCATAGACCACCTCCCACATCATCTCGACGATGCGGAGCCGGCCGGCCTCGTTGACCTCGCGCATGATGACGCTGGTGAAATGATAGAGATCAACCGCCTCGCCCTCGACCTCGGTCGCCGACGCGATCAACTGATCCGCGGTGCCCCGATCAAGTCCGAAGCGGCTTTCGATCAGGCCGTGAAGCTTCCGCTTTTCCGCCGCTGTCGGTTCACCGTCGATCGAAATGACGTGGATCAGGAGCGCGGTCGCTGCCAGCCGATATCCGGTATCATCAAACGATCGTTGCTGGTGGGCGGTTGGCGAAACAACGTCGGCAATGAATTGGCGAAGTCCGTCCAGCATCACTTCCTACCGAAATCGTGAAATCCGTTGGCTGCCGCCTCAGGCGGCCGTACCGGATATATGGGCCGGAAAATCGACCTCTGCAATCCATGCGGTTCCGGCCAGCGCATTACGTTTCGGCAATCTCAGGGAATTTCGTAGATCACCATCTTGTCGGCAATTCCGCGCAGCGCCGCCTGCTTCTGGATCGGCGTGATCGCCTCCCTGTCCAGGATCGCCGCCACCGCCGGAGCGTCGATCACCGGGCCGGTGATGTGGATCGCCTGCGAGGTCGACAGGCCCTGAACCCTGGCTGCGATGTTGACGGTCTGGCCGAAATAATCCTGGCGCTCGTTGAGCATCACGGCGAGGCACGGGCCTTCATGGATGCCGATTTTGACCACCAGATCATCGGTGCCGCGCTCGGCGTTGAGCGCATCCATCGCGGCACGCATCCGCAAACCCGCGACGATCGCATGCTCGGGCCGGATGAAGGTCGCCATCACGGCGTCGCCGATCGTCTTCACGACAGCGCCCTTCTCGGCGGAAATGATCTCCAGCAGCGCATGAAAATGTGCACGCACCAGATCGAAAGCGGCGAGATCACCGACCCGCTCGTATAGCGCGGTGGAGCCCTTGAGGTCGGTGAACAGGAACGTCAGCGACGTGATCTTGAGCCGCTGATCGATATTGAGATTGTCGGCCTTGAAGACGTCGCGGAAGGTCTGGTTGGTCAGCATCCGCTTGGCCGTGACGAACGGCTTGCGCTTGCCGATCAGATGATGAAGCGCATCGGCCGCAATGAAGACCGCCGGCAGCACCCGCACGCCAGCCTGATTGTCGAGCGACAGCCGCAGCGGGCCGGGACGCATGGTAATCGTGCCGCCGGTCGGCGACGGCGTCTTGTTGTAGATCAGCGATAGCTGCTGGCGTTCCCTGGTCGGCTCGCCCTGCACGTCGATGAACTGGGCGGCATGCGTCACCGGCTCGAACACGATGATGAAATCCGGAGGCAGTTGCAGCGACATCGTCGCCTTTTCGCCGGCCGGGAGCTCCATCGCGTCCAGCACGACTTCATTGGAGAGCGCCGCGAACGATTTCTCATTGAAATCGACGCCTGAGCTCCAGAACACCTGCTTGAAATACTCCCAAAGCGGCAGCGTGTTGGGATCATGCGCCGCAATTCGCCTCACCCGCGGACTGACGGTGAAGGCAACCTCGACCTGCTCGTCGACCGACGCCTCGTAACCGCAGGCGCACAGCCCGCAATGATAGTCGTCGTGGCGCAGCGATTTAAGCGTGGAGTGGGCGTCCAGCACGCCGCCGCAACCGGGGCACAGCACGTTCCAGGTCAGATCGAACAGCCCAAGCCGGGATGCATGCAGAAAGCCGGAAATCACCCGCTCTTCGTCGAGCCCGGTCCGCGCCGCGAAATCCAGCAGATTGATGCGGTTGAGCTCGTGGTCCTCGCCGTTTTCGATCAGCTCGCGGATGGCGTCGGCCACCGCCGGGTCGGCGGTCTGTTTCAATACTGAAAACTGCGCCTGGGTGTCGCTCATGGCCCAAGTTTAATGCAGATTGCCGCACCGTCCAAGCAATGCCTTCGTCACCGACCCGTGATACGGAACATCGGCGAGCGATCCGGCTGCGTCGTCACCACGCCCACGGGAATCACCGGCGTCTCGTCGAGCAGTTCGACGCGGAAAGCGCCGACCAGCCTCGCCAGCGCCAGCGTTGCCTCCACCAGCGCAAAATGCGCGCCGATGCAGACCCGCGCGCCGACGCCGAACGGCAGATAGGCAAAGCGGTCGGGCGGCGGCGCCGGCGGCATGAATCGCTCCGGAATGAACGCGTTCGGATCGCGCCAAAGCTTTTCGTGCCGGTGCAACAGCCACGGCGCGATCAGGACCACATCACGCTTTTTGACCGGCAGGCCCGCGATGGCATCGGGCGCCGGCGGCGGCCCGCGCGATCAGGAAGGCCGGCGGATAAAGCCGCATCGTTTCATCGACCACCGCGCGGGTGAATTTCAGCCGATCGATATCGAGCGCGCCGTTTACTTCTGCTCCCTCGACCTCGGCCGCCAATCGGTCCTGGGTGGCGGGATCGAGCGCCAGCAGATACAGCGACCAGAATAGCGCGGTGGCGGTGGTTTCGTGACCGGCGAGGATCATGGTCGCGACCTGATCGCCGAGTTGTTCGTCAGAGAAGGCTTCGCCGGTTTCGGGATCGCGCGCAGCGCCCATCAGATCAAACAGATCGCGCGGCGGCGCGCCTTCGTTCTTGCCGGCGGCGCGGCGCTCCGCCATCAGCTGGCCTATGAAATGCGTCCAGCGCTTGCGGAAACGGGCGCGGGAAAAATCCTGCGGCGTCGGCCAACCGAGCGGCAACAGCAGATCGAGAAAATGCGGCCGCGCCAGCCGCGCGCCGTACTCCATCACGAAGTCGCGCAGCACCGGACCATGTCGGTCCATCCCGAACGAGAACATGGTGCGCCCGGCGATCTCGAGCGTCATCCGCTGCATCGTTTCACGCAGATCGACCGGCTCGCTGCACTTGCGTCCGAAGCCTGGCGATCGTTTCATCGATCACCGCGATCATGTGCGGCACCAGCGGCATGACCGCGCGCGGCGTGAAAGCCGGCGCCAGCGTGCGGCGCTGATGCTTCCAGGCACGGCCTTCCGCAATCAAAAGGCCTTCGCCGAGCACCGGACGCAGCACCCGGATGGCCGCCGGCGTCCGCGTATAGTTCTCGTAATTGTCGACCAGCACATGGCGGATCGCGTCCGGCGTGTTGAGAATGAAGCTGGAGCGCCCGAAGAAGCGGCCCCTGATAATATCGTCTTCGTAAGCGCGCTGGCCCCAGGTACCGATCGCGCTCTCGCGCATCGCCACCATCCGCCCGAGTGGCAGTCATGTTGTCGGCGCGCGCGGCGGGCTCGGTGGCACCAGCGGCCGGCGCGCGATCGGCGTGTCCCAGGCTTCGGCTATGCTCATGGGCAGCCTCGCGAAAAAGATGACCACCGCAACAGCTAGTAAGTAAGCTCCGCGACCGCAATCCTGTTTTCCGACGCCGGCCAGGCCCGCGCGACGATCCGTTCCTCGTTGAACAGCGCGGCAACCGGACGTCCGGCTTCCGCGGCGGAAAGCCGCAGCGTGCTGATCGAATCGCCCGGCACGCCCGGTTTCACATCCGAAGGTTGCTTGCCGTCGAAGACCACGACGTCGCGCGGAAGACCGAAATATCCGCGCGGCCGCGACATCAGGACGACGCTGCCGGCGCCCGCGTCCGCTGGTCCCAGCGGGCGCGCGGCGCGAAGGTGCACGAGGTCGGAGGACCGCGGAAACGGCGAACGATAGAAATGCGTGGTGGTCGAACCCGGCGACGTCAGCACGATCTCCAGATACCAGGTCGGGTCGACCTGCGCCGGGCCCCAACGCCCATCGGCGCCGGTTTGCGAGGCATGAACCGCGCCGCCGATGCGCTCGCCGCCGTCGGGGGAGACGCGAAAGACCTCGACGGAGGCGCCTGCGACCGGGCGATTGGTCGGCACGCCGCCGGGCGTGCCGGTCACGAGCCCGCTCAATTTGACTTGCGCCTCCGGCGTAATCGCGATGCGATCCGGTTCTCGGCCGGCGACGAATTTGTAGATCTCGCCGAATGCGCGCGGAGAAAACGCGGTCTCGCGATGATCGACAGCGCCGAGCACGAGATTGGTGGCGCCCTTGAGCGCCGGGCCGTCCGCGGTGATCCCGGTCGGCGTGCCCGGCTTGCCGACGAAGCGGCCGTCGGCTTGTGCGTATTTGTCCATGCCGTCGCTGCGCAAGGTCAGGAACGCGGTGCCCGGCGTGACCTCGCTCTCGCCCTCGTTCAGCCCGCGCAGGAACGGGCCGCGGCCGTTGAATTCGTTGTTGAGCCCGCCGTCCCAGTCATAGACGCCGTGATTGGGAACGCCGCACAGCACGGCGTGGCTGACATCGGCGCGGCCGCCATTCTTGATAAGCCCGCGGATCGAATAGCCGCCGCGCGAATTGCCGACCAGCGCCACACGCGAGGCGCCGGTGCGGCGCTTCAATTCCTGCACGGCTTCGCCGAGTTCGCGGCGCTGGTCCTCGGTCGAGGATTTGTTCGGCTCCGGCTTGGTATCGTCGGCGCGCGCCAGAGGATCGGTGAAATTGATCGCGAACATCCGGTCGCGCGGCACCCCGTTCGATTCCATCCGCCACAGCGTGGTGATCCACAGCGCCGCATGGTCGCCATTGCCATGCACGAACAGGACTGGCGGGATTTCGGTGGCGCTCGGGGCGGCGGGGGCCGTCTGCGCCAGCGCGGCCAAGCCGAAATTCCCGGCCGCCAAAGGCAAGGCTCCAGCACCCTTCAGAATCGTCCGCCGCGATATCTTCATATTGTACCTCCCCGTCAGAATTCAGCACCTTAGCCGTCCTAGGTGACCGCTGATAGCGTCCTAAGCACTGGACAGACAAGGACTTTCGCGGGCATCACTGGAACGCAAGCGGGAATCAAGCTGGCCACGGCCGGCGTCAACGGAACGGGGATATGACTGAACAGCCGAAACGCTCGATGTTTGCCGCCGACGGCGTCGCCGCGCCGTTGCGGCACGCTGTGTTCCGGCGCATCTGGCTGGCGAGCCTGCTGTCGAATCTGGGCCTGCTGATCCAGGGCGTCGGCGCCGCCTGGGCGATGACGCAGATGACGTCGTCGGCCGACAAGGTCGCGCTGGTGCAGACCGCGTTGATGCTGCCGATCATGCTGATCTCGATGCCGGCCGGCGCCATCGCCGACATGTATGACCGGCGCATCGTGGCGCTGATCTCGCTGGGGATCGCGCTTTCCGGCGCTACGGCGCTGGCGGTGCTGGCGTGGTTCGACCTTGTCACCCCGGAGATCCTGCTGGCGTTCTGCTTCGTCGTCGGCAGCGGCAAGGCGCTGTTCGGACCGGCCTGGCAGTCCTCGGTCAGCGAGCAGGTGCCGGCGGAAACATTGCCGTCGGCGGTCGCGCTGAACGGCATCAGCTACAACATCGCGCGAAGTTTCGGTCCGGCGATCGGCGGCATCATCGTTGCCACCGCCGGCGCGGTCGCGGCCTTCGCCGCCAACGCGATGCTCTATCTCCCGCTGCTGGTCGTGCTGTTTCTCTGGCGCCGCACCAGCGAGCCGTCGCGGCTGCCGCGCGAACAGCTCAACCGCGCCATCGTCTCGGGCGTGCGCTATATCGCCAACTCGCCCTCGATCCGCATCGTGCTGGCGCGCACGCTGGTGACCGGCGTGATCGGCGGTTCGGTGTCGGCGCTGATGCCGCTGGTGGCGCGCGACCTGTTGCACGGCGGCGCGCAGACCTACGGCATCATGCTCGGCGCGTTCGGCATGGGCGCGGTGATCGGCGCGCTCAACATCGCCGAGGTGCGCAAGCGGTTGAGCGGCGAGGCCGCGATACGCGCCTGCGCGCTGTCGATGGGCGGCGCGATCGCCGCGGTCGCGCTGAGCCGCGAGCCGGTCCTGACCGCGGCGGCGCTGGTGGTGGCGGGCGCGGTGTGGATGCTGGCGGTCGCCTTGTTCAATATCGGCGTGCAGCTCTCCGCGCCGCGCTGGGTCGCCGGCCGCTCGCTGGCGGCGTTCCAGGCCTCGATCGCCGGCGGCATCGCGATCGGAAGCTGGGGCTGGGGGCGGCTGACCGACGCGGCCGGCGTGGAAACCGCGCTGCTGGTTTCCGCCGGCACTGATGCTGGTCTCGCCGCTGCTCGGCCTGTGGCTCGGCATGCCGCGGGTCGGCGCCCGCAACGAGGACGCCGAAGTGCTGGCCGATCCCGAGGTGCAGCTCGCGCTGACCGGGCGCAGCGGGCCGCTGGTGGTGGAGATCGAATATCGCGTCGCGCAGGAAAACGCCCGCGCCTTCCACAACGTGATGCAGGACGTGCAGCTCAGCCGCCAGCGCAACGGCGCCTATGGCTGGTCGATCGCGCGCGACATCGCCGATCCCGAATTGTGGACCGAGCGCTATCACTGCCCGACCTGGCTCGACTATCTGCGCCAGCGCAACCGCTCGACGCAATCCGAGCGCGCGCTGCACCAGCGCGCGATCGGCCTTTCATCTCGGGCCCGATCCGGTGCGCATCCGCCGCATGCTGGAGCGCCCGTTCGGATCGGTGCGCTGGAAGGAGGAAACGCCGGACCGCGCCGCCAACGAGGTGCTGCCGGTCGCGACCGCGGCGGGCGGCAGCACGTAACTCGCTGGGTCGTCGTTGCGGGCTCGCGCTCGCGCCCGCTCGATTACTGCCCGTGATCGGTCAGAACCTTCTCGCAGGCCTTGCTGAGCCTGGCGCGATGTTCCTTCAGGCACGCCAGCACGACCTGGTCGCCCTCATTCATATGCGCGCGGCAAAACCGCGAGACATCCCGCGCGCAGGCGTCGTGTCCCGGCTGCTGCTGCGCCGATGCTGCCGAGGCGATCAAAGCAAAGGAGACGATGAGAAGAATTCTGGCCATGATGTTGCGCCTTGCCGGTCATGATCTCTGCGCGTTCTAATGCGCGTGACGCGGCCCGGCAACGCATTTTGTCCGTCATTCCCCGATGCGCGATTGCGCATCTGAGGTCTGGTTCTTTCCTTCGGACCATCCCGGAATGACATGGAGTAGATTACTTCGCTGCGACCTTGGGCTGCTGCGCAGCCAGATCGCGATCCATCACGGTCCGGCAACCCGGGCTCAGATTGGGCCTGTGCTTGTACATGCAGGCGGTGATAGCCGGAATATTGGGGATTTCGGAGCTGCACAGGCGGAACGCGTCGCCGGTGCACATTTGCTGCGCCTCGGCGGCTGAAGGCGAAGCTGGCGCTCGAGGACAGCGCGGAGAAAGAGACCGCGAATGCCAGCACCAAACCGGCCTGGCGGATCGTCCTGTTGAAAGAGGCGGTCATTGTCGGCTCCTGGGTCTGCCGCGGTTCGGCGGGCGCGTTTTGATGCCTGTTGGTGCGCCAACCGGCTGGCCCGAGCTGTGATGTCCGTCACTTTGCCGGCAAACTGTGATGGCCATCACTCAGCCAGCGGCCCTGGGCGGCATGGCGGAGCGCAATTTATCCCCGGAACAAGGCCGCGTTCGCAGGTCGTTAACAGTAGTTCTCATTAATGGCCTGACGAAAATGCCGCGCAGTTTTTGGAAAGTGTAACCATGCGTAATGCGTTAGGTCTGATGTTGGCGAGTGTCATGATGGCTGTCGTCATCGCCGGGGTCTGGTTCTGGACATCCTCGTCGCCGCGCGTCGCGCTGGCAGCCCCGAATACCGTCAGCGCCTCGCTGGCCGAGCGGCTCGCGGCCGCCGCTCCCGCGGCCAAGCCGCTTCCGGCGCGCGAGGATGTCGAGATCAACCGCCGCCATACCGGAAAAACCCGCGCGCCGCCGCTGCCGAAGAGCACCTGCGCCAATCCGGACGCCCTCGGCGTCAGCCGCGTCGTGGTCATCGACACCACGGGTGGACCGGGTTTCGGCTTCGAGCATTTCAAGCAACTCGATTTTCTGACCGACAAGGAAGTCGTGCTGACCTTCGATGACGGCCCGTGGCCGGGCAATACGCCCGCCGTGCTCAAGGCGCTCGCGGACGAATGCACCAAGGGCGTGTTCTTCCCGATCGGCAAGCACGCCACCTATCATCCGGAAATTCTCAGGCAGGTCGCGGCCGCCGGCCATACCGTCGGCGCCCATACCTGGTCGCACGCCAATCTGAATTCCAAGAAGATGACGGATCAGCTCGCCAAGGACGAGATCGAGAAGGGTTTCAGCGCCGTCAAGCTGGCGCTGGGCGCCGCGCCCTCGCCGTTCTTCCGTTTTCCGGAGTTGCAGCAGGGCCCGGCCGCGATGGCCTATCTCGCATCCCGCAACGTCGCGATGTTCTCCTGCGACTCAATTCCTTCGACTTCCGCGCGAAAAATCCCGAGCAGATCATCAACACCGTCATGACCAAGCTCGACAAGCAGGGCAAGGGCATCATCCTGATGCACGATTTCCAGAAGCACACCGCCGAAGCCCTGCCGACCCTGCTTCGCCGGCTGAAGGCCGGCGGCTACAAGGTGGTGCAGATGAAGGCCAAGGCGCCGCTGCAGACCCTGCCCGAATATGACGACGCCATACTCAAGGACATGAAGATGCCGGTCGCGAGCACGCGAGCGGTTGGCAGCGTGGTGCAGACGGTTTCGGAGTAGCGTCGGGCGGGTTTTGAAGGACCGAAAGCGCGGCCGGATGAGGCCGGGCATTCGACCACGGTCCACCAGACCTTGTCGAACGAAGTGAATTGACCGAGGCCCGCTTCGGTCAAATTTTCCGGTCGCAGGGCGCGCCGTCCTCGATGGACCGGGTCGGCGCTGCCGTCGATTGGCCGGCGGCGGAAAACTCCCTCCACGCCCGGTCCGACGACCACTCCACATAGCGGACAAACGCCCACGACAGCGCCAGCAGGACAAGCACCTGCACCAGCAAGGTTCGGGCAATTGCCAGCCAGTCGAGGCGGCGATTTTCCGGGCTTGGGCTATCGAGTGACGGCACGGGCGGTTCCTTTCAGCAGGCGCGCACCGTGCAATAGACCGATGACAGATTTCCGCTGTGAGCGGCTTCACATCTCTCGCAAACGTGAGGCATCGGCCCGGTCCCGCGCGGTGCGGGAACCGGCCGATGCTTGATGCGAGGCCCCAGCGCCTCGTGGCCGGAGGTTGCGAGGACCCTGGGCGAGCCGCGGGAATGGTTATGTGAGCAAGGTCACGCAAGGAGGTGGCAGCGACGCTTGCCTTTACTTTGCAGCCGCGTATACTTTGTACTGCAAAGTACGAGACACATGATGCACGATCTCGAAAAGGCACTGGCCGACATCTTCGCCATTCGCAGCCACATCGCCGCCGGCACGGCGTTTCGTGGCTATGGCCCCGCCGCCATCGCCGCCACCGGCGGCCTCGCGCTCGCCACCGCGATCCTCCAATTTCTCTGGCTCGACGATCCGACCGGTCATCCGATGGCGTTTTTTGCCGGCTGGGCGGTGGCGGCGCTGGTATCCGGCGGCTTGATCTGGACCGAAATGCAGGCGCGCTCGCGCCGGCATCATTCGGGCCTTGCAGATGCCATGGTGCTCCAGGCGGTCGAGCAGTTTCTTCCCGCCGGCGCCGCCGGTGTGCTGCTGGCGGTGATGCTGTGGAAGTTCGCGCCGGAGACGCTGTGGATGCTGCCGGGGCTGTGGCAGCTGCTGGTGAGCCTTGGGGTGTTCGCATCCGTCCGCTCGCTGCCGCGCACCGTCGCGTTCGCCGGCGCCTGGTATTTCGTGGCGGGCTTTGGCTGCCTGCTGCTCGCAAGCCAGAGCCACACGCTGTCGCCCTGGACCATGGGGCTGCCGTTCGTGATCGGCCAGTTCCTGATGGCCGCGATCCTGCATTTTGCTTCCGGAGACCATGATGTCGAAGACTGAGGGTAACCACGCGCCGTTTTCCTATGACGGTCTCGACCGCGTGATTCACGAGAAGGCGAGATTGGGCTTGCTGACCTCGCTGATGGCGCATCCCAGGGGTCTCGCATTCGCCGACCTCAAGCAGCTCTGCGGTCTCACCGATGGCAATCTCAGCCGTCACCTCGGGGTGTTGCAGGAAGCGGGCCTGGTCGAGGTCACAAAAGGCTATGAGGGCAACCGTCCCCACACTTCCTGCCGCCTGACCAGGACCGGCCGCCGCCGCTTTCTCGATTATCTGGCCGTGCTGGAAGGGCTGGTGCGCGACGCCGCCAGAGCTGCCGGGAAGAGGCTGCCGGCAAGGAAGACGCGCCCGCCGCCAGATTTCGCATCCTCCCCATCTGATCTTCTATTTTCCTGCAAGGAAACTTTGTGATGCAAAGTGGTCTTTCGTCCGAACCGCAAGCGAAATTGCATGTCGGCATCATCATGGACGGCAACGGACGCTGGGCGACAAGGCGGCGAATGTCGCGGCTGCGCGGCCATGAAGCCGGCGTCGAGGCGATCCGCCGCGTGGTGGAAGCAGCGCCCAAGCAGGGCGTCGGCACGCTGACGCTGTACGCGTTCTCCAGCGACAACTGGCGCCGGCCGAAGGCGGAAGTCTCCGCGCTGATGTCGCTGCTGCGGTTTTATCTCGCCAATGAGATCGAAGCCCTGGTGCGCAACGGCGTTCGTCTGACCGTGATCGGCCGCCGCGATCGCCTCCCCGCCGGAATCGCCGACGCGATCGGCCGCGCGGAAGCCGCGACCGCCAGCGGCGATGTTCTGCACCTGCGCATCGCGGTCGACTATTCCGCCCGCGACTCGATCCTCAACGCCGCCGCCAGGGCGGCAGGTCTCGGCCCTCTCACGCGCGAAAATTTTTCCGACCTCATCACCGGCGAAGCGGGCCTGCGCGACGTCGACCTCGTCATCCGCACCAGCGGCGAGAAGCGGCTGTCCGACTTCCTGTTGTGGGAGAGCGCCTATGCCGAGCTGCATTTCACCGAAAAGATGTGGCCGGATTTCGGGCCGGAGGATCTCGAGGAAGCGCTGACCTCGTTCCACGGCCGCGAGCGCCGCTTCGGCGGATTGCAGGCGGAAGGATGCTTGGAGCCGAGCGGACATAAGCCGGCCGCTGAAGATTTGACAGGAAAAAATCATGGTAAGGCCCCGCGTCGCAGGGACGACCAGCCTGTGTGGGCGCTTGTTACGGATTCAGTCGAACGACATTCCAGACATGCCTTTAGCTCCTCGCGGCGCGATGCGCCCGAGGTGTTGCATTTATTTCTCGCCCCATTGAGGGCGCAGGGAAAGCCGGGTGCGCGCTGCACCCGCGGTCTCGCGCGCAAAATTGTGCAAAGAAGCGCACACGAGCATACAGGTTCAGCGGAGGCAATCCGGCCTTCCCTGCGCAATGGTTTACGGCTTACTTCGAGCTCTCCCCGGCGATCGGGCTTTTTTGTCACCGTCGCCTGCGCGGCTTACCTCCCGAAGCTTGACGCCAGCGTCGAGGCGTCAGGACCACACGACTTCGCCGTCCGCATTAGCGCCGTTCGTCAAAGGCGCCGCCGCGTCCACCGCATCCCACCCCAACGTCCGTGACGATCGCGATACGCCCCTCATGCGGGGTGAGACGGCGGGAGTTATGAAACTGATTTGGGTAAAACGAGAACGGAAATATTTTTGCGAAGACGACTGGACAGATAAAATCAGCTTGATCCGGTTCGAGAAATTCGATTTTACGCGCACGTCATTTGGGCCGCATTTCGTGGCCCGGACGGAGCGCCGCACAATCCGGGATCGCGACAACCGACGAGGCAGCCCCGGATTTCGCTTCGCTCCGTCCGGGCTACGGCTTCCTTCAAACTCAAAACAAAAACGGCTTGACCGAAACCGACGTGCTGCCGTCCGTCGCCTGCTCCACCCTGTATTCCACCTCTTTCTCCACCGTCGTATCCCCAACCCGGATATACAGCAGTCCGGTGCACGTCGCCGCGCCCCGGCTTCGTGAATTGACGACGATGGTGCCATCCAGCGAATAGATCGCGCCCTGTTTTGCCTTGTCCCTGATGGCGGTTTTTTCAGTCTCGGCCTTCGCATGGCTCAACAACTCCGCAACGGCGTCCGAATTATCGACCGCGAAATTCAGAAGCGCGTTGTTCGTGTTGGCCTCGACACTCTTGACGACGGAATTGCGCGCATCCGGCGTGCCGCACTCGGGCCCGACATCGCCGCAGCCGCTCAACACGAGCAAGAGAGGGAACGACCACAGAACGGACGGCCGTTCATTTCGAAACAGGTTCATCGAACTACTCACGAAATCTTCCTGCCGCGACAGGATACCAGGCCGAATCGGAGCAGGGTTTTATCCGATCCCCGCCTCGACCGCTCGATTGGATTGCGACTTGCCGAAGAATTGACCGCGGCGCAGAGCGGGCTGTCTTGGACGCATCTTTGTGTTGGCCGGCTACCCCGAAGCCGTCGACGCCTCCCGTACCAGTATAGCGTTTGGCGGAGCTTGCTTGAGTTAACGAACTGGACGACATAACGGCTGCGCTATCGGCGCCGGTTCTCCTACTAACCGGACCGCCAATCTTCCTTTTCGATCAAATCGGCAACGCCGCACCAAAGTATTCTTTGGGCGTTGCATACGTCAGGAATTCTGCTCTTGCCCAACGCCTCTTCTGTTACCACCGTCATGGCTGGATTGGCGATTGCGGCGAGGGCAATGACGAACGGGTCTGCGCCGGAGCGGCCCTTCGTCGTATCAACTAGCTTAGGATGGTCCCGCATGATTTGGGCGACAACAGCTTGCGTGTCGTCGTCAATCTCAACGAACATCTCTTCCTTACGCTCTTTGCACCACGCGAAAAGCTCGTCATCTTTCTTTTGAAGTTCGTTATAGACTTCAATCGACGCCTTGAATTGCCCTTCCTCGATGAGCGCGTCAAAGCCTTCCCACACGAAGCCGAAATTCTTCGGACGATAAATTCTTCGCCATGCATGTATGAGCGCGCTACTATCTACACTGTAGATCAAAGCGGCCATTTAGTTATCTCAATCCAGCGACTTGCTCAAGCTTCGGAATGTGCTTAACTTTCAATCCAAGATAGCCCGAGACATCGCTCAGGGTGAGACGATCTTGATAGTAGTTGCCCAGCAACATACGAACCAACGGTCTGCCAAAATGACTGACGGTCTCTTGCGGCATGTTCCGTTTTATTTCCGTCGTCTTTTCTCGCTGGCGAGCAATAGCCGCCTTATGTTCCGCAATATACTGCGCGCGCTTCCTGTTGTAGAAGCCGCTAGTAGTGCGATTGAAAGTCAATAACCTGCGGACAAGGGCTTCGCGGCTAACGTTGAAGCGCCGGGCTAGGTCGCTAATCTGCGCATCGCTCCACGCTTCAGATCGCACCCCCTGCTCTGTGACTCCAGGTTGGGCGAGCAAAGATTCCTTGGGCATCAGCGCCGCGGCAGCAACTTGATTGCAGAACACTTCGATACGCTGGTCTTCAGGCGGCCTCCGCTCGTCTGTTTCAAGGTCGGAAACGCCGCTCACGCGCACCATCAAATGCGCGAATTCGTGGAGCATACTAAAGGTCCGACGCGTAAGCGTATCTGAGCGGTTGACGGAAATGACCGGAGAAGCATCGGCTGAAATCGCAAAACCAGATGCTTCTTCAGTCGGAAAGGTTATGGTCTGAAACACAAGGGTTCCAGTGGATTCGATGCGACTCCGCCACGCGTTGAAGCCGGTTCGTCCATCCGCATCTCGCCAGTTGGCCTGCAATTCATCGGTCACGTCGAGCGCCGCGCGAATGCGCCCGCCGACAATTTCAGGGTCTTCGCTAATATCAGCGACCAACGTGAACTTTGGTATCGCTTGGTCGAGGTCGGCAGCGAGATCAAGCGCGAGTTCGCGACGTTCTGCGGCCGCCCGAATTTCTAACTGCAACGCTGGAGAAAAGTGTCGGATTCCCGAGCCGGGCAGCCGTCGCAAATCTCGCATTACTTCAAATTTCGTTGGCGGTTCCGGCAGGTAAAAAACTGCCAATGGACGCTTGAAAAGCGTCGCGAGCTTTCGGAGCTGGGGAATCGATGGCGCGGCTTCATCATCCGGCGATTCCCAAGACGCCAATTGTTCTTCCGTTATTTTCAGACGCGCAGCGGCCTCCGCCAGCGAAAAACCGGCCGTATCTCTGGCCCAAGTAATAAGGGCCGGAGTGATAAGCGCCTTTATGCGAGTAGCCATTTGCCAGCCTTGGTCAACGCAAAACTATCATATAGTCGTAAACGAGTTGCGTCCCTAGGGTTTCCGCGCCGCCACTTCGAAATTCTGCGGTGTCATGCTCATAGAGTTGGCGAGCCCCTTCAGCGGGTTGCCACAGACTTGTCTAAAGGCCCGAAATGCATATCCCTCAGGGCCGATGAATAGGCTACAGCGGGAAGATCGGGCTATTCGTTTCCAACACCTTTGCCGCGGGGCCGTGCCGCCCCCAAATATCGGGGGCCGCTGAGATGGAGTCCCGAATGAAGACCGCCAGCCCGATCGTCGACGCTATTGCGTTGGCAGCGCGACCGCCGCGTGGCACACCGATGGTGCTGACAGAAAGTTCGGACGTCGGCACCGCCGGAGATTACGTCAAATGCAAACGCCTTAAGCATGGCGTAGAATTGGAGCAAGAATACAGAAAGCTCTTGAGTAATCGCGGCGTCAAAGCGCCGATTGACCCGAGCCCCTCAATCGCCATTCCCTTTTAAAGGCCGCAGTGGATGAGGACAGAGAGATCTTGGGCTCGCCTGCAGCCAACGCGTGTGACCCCGCGCAAAGCTGAAAAACTGGTGCCGCAAACAGGATTCGAACCTGTGACCCCGTCATTACGAATGACGTGCTCTACCAGCTGAGCTATTGCGGCGGACCAAGCGATGCGTTCGGCGAAGGGGCTGAGAACGCCCGCACCTGATATCGGGCAGCGCCCGGTTTGGCAAGAAAAACGCTTGCCCTGCGGTGCCTGCCCGGATCAAACCGGGACAGGCTTTTCCGCGAAAACGCCGGGTTCAGCCGCCCCAGCGGGACAGAAAGCCGCGCCAGCCGCCGGCCTGGCCCGGCGAGGGGCTGAGTTGTTCCGAGAATTCATCCCGGGGCGGCGGCTCGTCGTCGGTGCCGGGATCGTCGGGGGCGCGGATGATGGGAATGATCGGCGGAACAGGGGACGGGCCGGTTTTGCCCAAATCAGTGCGGGCGCGGAATAGCGGCGCGACGGTCGCGGCTGGAGCTTCTTCAACTGGCGGCGTGGGCTGAGCCTGCGGCGCGGCCGTCATGGTTGGGGGCTCGGCAGGCGACGGAGACGGCGTTGGCGTGGGGGCCGCTTCGATGATTTCAGGTTTTACCGGAAAATTGTCCTGCGCCGCCGGTACCGCCACCTCCGCAGCCTCGCGCGGCGGCTCGACGCGGCGCGGCATGGACATGATCGCGTCGTTGAATTCCTTCGCCTCGATCTCGGCGGCCTTGTCCGACGGCAGCGCCGCAACCGGCGCCTGCCACTGGAACGCATCGAGCCGGCCCGACACCGGCGACACCGGCCGCCATTTATCCGAAACGTAACCGTCCGCGGTCCACACGGGATCGTGCCGCGCGCGCACCGCGCGCAAGGTCCAGGCCCGCGCCCGGCCGCTGTCGCCGTGCTCGGTGCGCTCGATTTCCGCCATCAGCATCGCCACGCGCTGCGTCGGCGCCGCGATGAACGGCGCCAACACCTCGCGCGCGCGGGCAAATTCGGACGCATCGATCGCGGCACGGGCGACCGCGAGCGCGCTCTCGAGATGCCCGGGCGCCTTCGAGGCCAGCGTCTCCACCCGCACCAGCCGCTGCCGCGCGGAATCGCCCAGCCTGACATGCGCATAGGCGTCCGCCAGATCGGGATGCGGAGCGGCGAGCCACGCCGCCTCGACGATCCGCATCGCGCGGCGCACCTGATGCGCCTCGGCCTCGTATTTGCTGGCGAGAACCGCCGCGGGCACCAGGGTCGGCGCGAGTCTGACCGCTTCCATTGCGCTGTCGCGCGACAGATCGCGGTCGATGGTTTCCAGTTCCAGAGCACGCGCCGTCAACAGCACGCCGCGCTGGCGCCTGTAGGCCTGCTTGTCGACCAGGCCCGCGGCGAGATGGTTGTCGAGGATCGAAAGCGCGCCGCTCCAGTCACCCTTGGCGCAACGAAACCCGAGCACGGCGTGCGAAGCCCAGGTCGAGGCTGGCGCCAGTTTCAGCGCCTCTTCGGCGATCATCACCGCGGACACCGGATCGTCGGCGCGCTGCGACTCGATGAACAATCCGCGCAGCCCCAACAACCTTGTATCCTCGCGTTCGGCCATGGCGTGGAACGCGGCTTTCGCGCCCTCGCGGTCACCGCTGAGCTGCGCCGATTGCGCGTGCAACAGCAACGCCAGGGGATCGTTCGCCGCATGTTTGCGCGCGGCATCAGCATGGGCCCGGGCCGCCGCCGCATCGCCGTGGCCGATCGCAAGCAGCCCATGGGTGATGGCGTGGCGGCCGCGCGCCTGACGCCGCTCGTGCCTGGCGCGGCGGATTTTTTCCGGCGTGCGCCAGAGCGCGCGCAGAATACTCCACAGCAGCACCGCCGCGACGACCACGACGCCGAGCGCCAGCGCGAACACCGGCAGCGAGGTGTGAACGCGCCAGCCGTCCCACGACAGCACGACGTCGCCGCCCTGGTCGGCCACCCACGCCGCGCCCGCGGCCGCGAGCGCAATCAACACCAGAAACAGAATGATCCGAGACATCAGGGTCCTATGGCGCCGGCTTGGCGAGCGCCGTCATGGCCTCGGCCGCGAATTGACGGGACGCCGCGAGCGCGGCGTCGCGTGCATCGGCTTTTTCGATCCAGCCTTGCGCGGCGGTGCGATCGGCGGGCGCCAGCGTCAACAATTCGCGCCTCGCTTCCTTGTAATCGTTGCGCAAGGCGGCGGCGGTGACGCGCGCAACCACATTGCCTGGATCGGTACCGTGGGTATCGGTGCGCTCGATGCGAACCAGCTTTGCGGCGCCGGCCTGCAGCCGATCGACCAGGCTGGAACCTGTGGTGGCGTTCTCCGGCGGAGGCGGCGAAAGTTTTGGCACCAGCGCCAACAGCTCGCGGCTTAGTACCGGGGCCCTCGGCACGCCCGAAGCGGCAAAATCGTCGAGCGGCTTCAGCGCATCGGGATTTGGCGCCAGCGACTTCGCCGCCGTCAATGCGGCCGGATAGGGATCGCCGACCTGAACGAGAACATCGAGCAAGGCCGCGGCCACGATGCGGCGCAGTGCCACGTCGTCGACCGGCCTGGCGTTCTGTTTTGCGTTCTCCTGGGCGATCTCCGTGCTTTGCGTGCGGGTGGCGCGCTCGAGCCCCGCGATGCGTTCGTTGATCGCGGCCAAATCCGGCGCGGCCGCCGAATCATGCGGCGCGGATTTGGCGTCATTGACCGCGGCCGCGAGCTGCTCCGACTGCGCACGCAGGCCTGCGAGATCGGAGCGCAGCGAGGCGGCCGATTTCTCCAGCGCGTCGACGCGCGCGGCTGCCGCCGGATCGGGCGCCGCGGCTGCAGGCTTACTGGTCCTGGACTCGACGCTGGCGATACGGGCGGCGAGATCATCGATAGCGGCGGTATTGACCGGCGGCGCCGGAGGAGGGGCCTCGCCCGGCCATCCCATCAGCCAGGCAACCGCGATCACCAGCGCGGCCGCGCAGGCGCCGGACACCGCCGATATAAGCGTGGACGAGATCGCCGCCCGCCAGGCCCACTGGAACGATCGCTTGGGGTGAACGTCCGAATCGGTGCCGGCATTCCGGGTTTCGCCCGATACTTCAGTGGCTTCCAGATCGATGGTCGGCGGCGCACGCCTAGCACGGCCCTGGTCCTGCGCCGGATCGATATCTTCGGGCCTGTCCTCAGCCATCTCAGGGTTCCCTGCTTGCCAGGATTCGGGGAGGTGCCCGGTTCTGATCGAATCAGAACCGGGCTCAATCTGTCGCTTTAACGCGCTTTCTTCACGCGAACCGGGTCCACCCCGGATCGGGTCCGGGGCAGGCTTCGCCCGAAAATGCTTTCTACCGCGTTACCGGGCGCAAAGCACGGTCCAACGCCCCGAACAAGGCATTTTCGTCCGGCGAGGCCGCCACCATGACCTGCGTGGCGCCGGCGTCGCGGACGACCGAGGCGACTGCTTCCGAAATGCAGCATTGCGGGATCGAAAGCGCCGAAATCTCGACGCCGGTGGCGCGCGCCGCCTCCAGGAAGGCACGCGCGCTCCGCCGCGAATAATGCAGCACCGCCTCTATCCTGTTGGCGGCGAACGCGTCGGAGGTCTCGCGCGGCAGGCCGGCCACCGCGGCCATCCGGTAGGTCGTATGGGTGACGACGGTAAAGCCGCGTTCGCCGAGTTCGCCCGCCAAGTCGCGCGCCAGCTCGGCGCCGGCCAGATACAGCAGCGGGCTGTTTTTCTTCAGTTGTTTGGCTTTTACGCTGGTCAGCACGAGATCGCGCAAGCTGCCGGCATCGCCGCCGGCCGAGATCACGTTTTCGAATCCGGCGCGGCGCGCGGCTTCCGCGCTATGTTCGCCGACCGCAAACAGCGGCAGCTTGAGCAACGGACCGCCCGCAAGCTGAGATCCGATGCCGCGCAACGCGTTGGCGCTGGTGACGATGACCGCGCCGTAGTCCGCCTCGCTTTCATCGCGGAACGGGACTGGCTCGAAGCGCAGCATCGGCGCCTTCAGCACCTCGAAACCCCGGGCGCGCAGGCTGGAGGCCGTCGCCTCATCGTCCGGTTGCGGTCGAGTGACGAGAACAGCCATGCGTCAAACCGGCGCCGGCGTAAATTCTGCGGTAACGGATGATTGCACTTCGAGACCTCGCGCTGTAACCCGGGAGTACCGAAACGCCGCTTTAACAGATAGCGCAAGGGCTGAAATTGGATAACGCGACGTCAATGCTGGTGTTGGGAATCGAAACCACCTGCGATGAGACCGCAGCTGCCGTGGTCGAGCGCTTGCCCGACGGATCGGGACGAATATTGTCCAACATCGTCCGCTCGCAGACCGAGGAGCACGCCGCGTATGGCGGCGTGGTGCCGGAGATCGCGGCGCGCGCCCATATCGATGTGCTCGACGGCATCATCGACCGCGCGATGAAGGAAGCGGGCACAGGCTATGCGCAGCTATCGGCGGTGGCGGCGGCCGCCGGTCCCGGCCTGATCGGCGGCGTCATCGTCGGGCTGACCACGGCGAAGGCGATCGCGATGGTGCACGACACGCCGCTGATCGCGGTGAACCATCTCGAGGCCCACGCGCTGACGCCGCGGCTGACCTGCGCGCTGGCGTTTCCCTATTGCCTGTTTCTCGCCTCCGGCGGCCACACCCAGATCGTCGCGGTGGTCGGCGTCGGCAACTATGTGCGGCTCGGCACCACCGTCGACGATGCCATGGGCGAAGCCTTCGACAAGGTGGCCAAGATGCTGGGGCTGCCCTATCCCGGCGGGCCTGAAGTCGAGCGCGCGGCTGACGGCGGCGACCCAAAGCGCTTTGCGTTTCCGCGGCCGATGCTCGGGCGCGCCGACGCCAATTTCTCGCTCTCCGGATTGAAGACGGCGGTGCGCAACGAGGCCTCCAGGCTTGATCCGATGGAGCCGCAGGACATCCGCGATCTCTGCGCCAGCTTCCAGGCGGCGGTGCTGGAATCGACGGCCGACCGGCTGAGCGTCGGCCTGAAATTGTTTCGCGAGCAGTTCGGGCCACCGCGCGCGCTGGTCGCCGCCGGCGGCGTCGCCGCCAACCAGGCGATCCGCGGCGCCCTGCAGGATGTCGCCGCGAAAGCGCAGACCACGCTGATCATCCCGCCGCCGGCGCTGTGCACCGACAACGGCGCAATGATTGCCTGGGCCGGCGCGGAGCGGCTGGCATTGGGACTGGTCGACACCATGGACGCCGCGCCCCGCGCGCGCTGGCTGCTCGACGCCAATGCCACGGCGCCGGCGGGATATGCGAATACCCGCGCGGGTTTTTAGGCGGAGAGCCTTGCAATGCCGTCATATAAATCCGTCGCGGTGATCGGGGCCGGGGCGTGGGGAACGGCGCTGGCCTGCGTTGCCGCGCGGGCCGGCCGCGAGGTCACGCTCTACGCACGCGACGCCGCGAGCGCGGCGCAGATTGCGACTACGCGAAACAATCCGAGGCTGCCTGACGTGCGGCTGGAGGCGAGCGTTGCCGTGACCGGCGACATCGCGCGGGCCGCACGCGCCGATATCATCCTGATCGCAACCCCCGCACAGCATCTGCGCGAGGCCGTCGCCGCACTCGCTCCGCATCTCACCCGCGCAAGGCCGGTCATTGCGACGGCAAAAGGCATCGAGCGCGGCACCCACAAATTCATGACCGAGGTGATCGCCGAAACCGCGCCCAATGCACTGCCGGCGATTTTGTCGGGGCCGAGTTTCGCCGAGGATGTGGCGCGCGGCCTGCCCACGGCAGTGACGCTGGCGGCGAAGGATGAAGGGCTCGCGCGCGCGCTGGTGCAGGCGCTGGGATCTTCCACCTTCCGGCCCTACCACACATCGGATGTCCGCGGCGTCGAGATCGGCGGGGCTGCGAAAAATGTGCTGGCGATCGCGGCCGGCATCGTGGTCGGGCGAAAACTTGGAGCGTCGGCGCAGGCGGCGCTGACCACGCGCGGCTTTTCCGAGTTGATACGGCTCGGCCGCGCCTGCGGCGCGCGCAGCGAGACCATGGCGGGATTATCGGGGCTGGGCGATCTGATCCTGACCTGCTCCAGCCCGCAATCGCGCAATCTCGCGCTCGGCATCGCACTCGGACGCGGCGAACCGTGGCCGCGCGACAAACTTGCCGAAGGCGAGTTCACCGCGCCGGTGCTGATCGAACTGGCGGCTTCGCAAAATATCGAGATGCCGGTATCAAATGCGGTCGCGGCGATCCTGCGCGGCGCCGCGACGATCGACGAAGCGATCGAAGGTCTCTTGACGCGGCCATTCAAGGCGGAGGGATGACCCTCCCTTGTCATGCCCGCGCTTGTCGCGGGCATCCACGCCTTGATAGCGTGACGGCAGGAAGACGTGGATGGCCGGGACGAGCCCGGCCATGACGAGCAAATGGTGGGCGTCATGAATTACTGGCTGGTGAAATCCGAACCTTCGACCTGGTCGTGGGATCAGCAGGTGGCAAAGGGCGCCAAGGGCGAGGCCTGGACCGGCGTGCGCAACTTCACCGCGCGGCAGAATCTGGTGAAGATGAAGAAAGGCGACCGCGCCTTCTTCTATCATTCCAACGAAGGCAAGGAGATCGTCGGCATCGCCGAGATCATCAAGGAGGCCTATCCCGACCCCTCCGACAAGACCGGCAAGTTCGTCTGCGTCGACATCAAGGCGGACAAGCCGTTGAAGACGCCGGTGACGATGGCGGCGATCAAGGCCGACAACCGATTGGCCGATATGGCGCTGGTGAAATATTCGCGGCTGTCCGTGCAGCCGGTGACGCCTGACGAATGGAAGATGGTCTGCAAGATGGGCGGGTTGTAACACTTACTTCCCCTCTCCCCTTGTGGGAGAGGGTGCCTTCGCGAAGCGAAGGTGGGTCAGGGGTGTCTCTCCGCGGACACAAACCCCTCATCCGCCTTCGATGCTTCGCATCGAAGGCACCTTCTCCCACAAGGGGAGAAGGAAGTGCATGACAGCGTGCTACGCCGCCGCTGCCGCCAGCACGACCTGCGCGAGCAGCGCCTCACGCTTCGACTGCGAGCGATAGCCCTTCATGGTCGCCGCAAAGCGCTCGAGAATGCCGTCCTCGAACGCGGTGACGATGGTGTCGTGGACGTAGCTCTTGCGGCAGATCGCCGGCGTGTTGGACAGCTCATCGGCCGCAGCGCGGACGGCGTCCAAAACCTGCTTCTTGCGACCGCGGGCGCTCGCCGCCGGCGAAATCCGCGACAGCGATTCCAGCACGACGGCAGACGCCATCAGAGTGCGGAAGTCCTTCAGCGAGATCTTGATGCCGGCGATCTCGCGCAGGAACGCGTTGACCTGGGTGGTCGAGACCGCGCGGACGGTGCCGGAATTGTCGCGGTACTGGAACATGCGCTTGCCCGGCACGCCGCGCAGGATGCCGATGGCGCGGACAAGCTTGGCCGCGTCGCATTCCTTGCGCACGGCCTTGCCGCCCTTGGCCTTGAAGGAGAGCATGACGGAATCGTCTTCCAGCGTGACGTTGGATTTCAACAGCGTGGTGGCGCCGCGGGTACCGTTCAGCCGCGCATAGGACTCGTTGCCGGGACGGATTGCGGTGCGCGCGATCAGCTCGATCACCGCCGAGAGCGCGAATTCCCGCGTCGGCTCGTCGCCCGACAGGTGCATCGAGACGTTGCGGCGGATCTTCGGCAGGGCACCCACCAGCTTGGCCAGCCGGTGCGCCTTGCGGTGCTCGCGGACCTTCTCCCAATCGGAATGATAGCGGTATTGCAGCCGTCCCGCCGCGTCGCGGCCGACCGCCTGCAGATGCGAGCTCGGATCGGGCGAGTACCGGACTTGCCGGTAGGCCGGCGGCACCGCCATCGCGTGCAGGCGGCGGATGGTGCGGGTATCACGGATGTGCGAGCCGTTGGCGCGGACGAAGGAATAGCCCTTGCCGCGCTTGATGCGGCGGATCGTCAGCTCGTTCTGGTCGCCGAGCTTGAGCCCCACGTCCCTGGCGAGGGATTCCACCGAGGCAGCGGTCTTGGTGAGGGTCGTTGCGGCGAGTGGCGGCTTTGCAGGGACCGGCGCTTTGGGCCATTGCCCCAGCGCCTTTGCCAAAGCCACGGCAGGATCGGCGGAAGCGGGCCGCGCAGTTTGGAAATTCTGCTGATCCATCATGACTTTAGACGCCCTGTTATGACTCTACCCTGCTAATGCCGTTTATTGATCGTTGGTTCCGGCCGGTGGCTTTCGCCCCAGGGTGGCCATTTAGGGGGGAATCGCCGGGAGCGCTAGCCCGTCTCCGGAGAACCGCGGTTTCGGGTTACCGCTGAGGGCTCGCGCAGGCCTGCTCTGCGGCCTTTTGACCTTCCGGAAACGTGATCGTGATGGCCGCCCGGGCGCCGCGAATGGCCGCCAGGTCCCGGCAGTTTGATCCGGCGCATGGCGATGAGCCCACCGAAGGTCGTATTTGTTCCGCTTGTCGGCGCCATCAGGGCCGACGCATAATCGTTATAAGAATGAAGACGGCTTGCAGTGTCTGGGTTCACTGGCCGCCAGGGTGGAGGGTAGAAATGTCCGAGAAGATTTACGATGTGCCCGGGGAGTGGGCCAAGCGCGCCTGGGTCGATCAGGCCAAATACAAGGAGATGTATGCGCGCTCCGTGAGCGACCCCAACGGCTTCTGGGCCGAGCAGGCCAAGCGTATCGGCTGGATGAAGCCCTTCACCAAGGTCGAGAACTCCTCCTTCGAGCCCGGCAAGGTCTCGATCAAATGGTTCGAAGACGGCGTGCTCAACGTCGCCTGGAACTGCATCGACCGCCATCTCCACACCCGCGGCGACCAGACCGCCATCATCTGGGAAGGAGACAACCCTTCCGAGTCCAAGCACATCACCTACCGGCAGCTGCATGACGAAGTCTGCAAGATGGCCAACATCCTGCGCACCCGCAACGTCAAGAAGGGCGACCGCGTCACCATCTACCTGCCGATGATCCCTGAGGCCGCTTACGCGATGCTGGCCTGCGCGCGGATCGGCGCCATCCATTCGGTGGTATTCGCGGGCTTCTCACCCGATAGCCTCGCCCAGCGCATCACCGACTGCCAGTCCAAGATCGTCATCACCGCCGACGAGGGCCTGCGCGGCGGCAAGAAGGTGCCGCTGAAAACCAATGTCGACGCGGCGATCGCCAAGACCGGCGGCGTCGACTGGGTCGTGGTGGTCAAGCGCACCGGCGCCAACGTCAACATGAGTCCGTCGCGCGACCTCTGGTACCACGAGGCCGCCGAGATGGTGACCACGGAATGCCCGGTCGAACACATGCATGCCGAGGATCCGCTGTTCATTCTCTACACCTCGGGCTCAACCGGCCAGCCCAAGGGCGTGCTGCACACGTCAGCCGGCTATCTGGTGTTCGCGGCGATGACGCATCAATACGTGTTCGACTATCACGAGGGTGACATCTACTGGTGCACCGCCGACGTCGGCTGGGTCACCGGCCACAGCTATATTCTCTACGGACCGCTGGCGAACGGCGCGACCACGCTGATGTTCGAGGGCGTGCCGAATTACCCCGATAATTCGCGGTTCTGGAACGTCATCGACAAGCACAAGGTCAACATCTTCTACACCGCGCCGACCGCGATCCGCGCGCTGATGCAGAGCGGCGACGAGCCAGTGAAGAAGACCTCGCGCAAAAGCCTGCGATTGCTCGGCAGCGTCGGCGAGCCGATCAATCCGGAAGCCTGGGAATGGTATCACCGCGTGGTCGGCGAGGATCGCTGCCCGATCGTCGACACCTGGTGGCAGACCGAGACCGGCGGCATTCTGATCACCCCGCTGCCCGGCGCGACCAGGCTCAAGCCGGGATCGGCGACGACGCCGTTCTTCGGGGTGGTGCCGGAAATCGTCGATGCGGACGGCAAGGTGCTGGAGGGCGAATGCCAGGGCAATCTCTGCATCGCCAAATCGTGGCCGGGCCAGATGCGCACCGTCTATGGCGATCACGCCCGCTTCGAGCAGACCTATTTCTCGACCTACAAAGGCAAATATTTCACCGGCGATGGCTGCCGCAGGGACGCCGATGGCTATTACTGGATCACCGGCCGCGTCGATGACGTGATCAACGTCTCCGGCCATCGCATGGGCACCGCCGAAGTCGAGAGTTCGCTGGTGGCGCATGCGCTGGTGTCGGAAGCCGCGGTGGTCGGCTATCCCCACGACATCAAGGGCCAGGGCATCTACGCCTATGTGACGCTGATGGCCGGCACCGAGCCGAGCGAGGAACTGCGCAAGGAATTGGTGGCGTGGGTGCGCAAGGACATCGGCCCGATCGCCTCGCCCGACCAGATCCAGTTCGCACCGGGACTACCCAAGACCCGCTCCGGCAAGATCATGCGCCGCATCCTGCGCAAGATCGCCGAGGACGAGCCGGGCAGCCTCGGCGACACCTCGACCTTGGCGGATCCCGCCGTGGTCGACGATCTCGTGCAGCACCGCCAGAACAAGAAAGACGCGTCGGCGTAGCGGCTTTTCAACCTCGCCCCGCTTGCGGGTGAGGGGGAGACTCGTCTCTCCCCGCGAAGAGCGGGGCGAGGGAGCGCACTTTCGGCGCAGCGACATTTGCGCTCAGAAAATCCGCTCTCACCTCCGCCCACTCACGCAATTGTCAGCGGCAATCCGCCCGGCGCTGTCGCTTTCCCGGCGGGTGTTGTTTTCCGGGCATTTACTTTGTTTCCGACATTTTCTCTTTTTGCCCTCGCTGGACGCCCGGCGGGGCTCTCGCGGCAACCTCCTGGTTAACGCGCGCGGTTAAAAATGCGTGGGCAGACCCGGCGGCAAACCCTGCCTTTCTGCGGAGTCCTGCACCGAATTTCAGGCCCCCAAGGCGGAGACCGAAGGGTGAAGCGGAGAGATTGATGTCGTTGAGAATTGCGGTTGTAGCTGGCAACCACCATCGGAGCGGGTCTGTTGATGTCGGCCACGGCCGAGGCGCGACCCGATATGGTCGGTTTCCACGGCGACTATTCGCCGGGAACAATCGTGGTGAAGACCAATGAGCGAAGGCTCTATCTGGTTCTCGATGAGGGCCACGCCGTCCGCTATCCCGTTGGCGTCGGCAAGGCCGGCAAGCAATGGGCCGGCGTGACCCGGATCGACGGCAAGTACCGCAATCCGGCTTGGGCGCCGCCGGCCGAAGTAAAGCGCGACAAGCCGTCGATCCCGAACCTGATCCCCGGTGGCTCGCCGCATAACCCGATGGGCGTTGCCGCGATGACGCTGGCCGGGGGCGAATACGCGATCCATGGTACCAACGTGCCGGGCTCGGTCGGCGGTTTTGTCTCTTACGGCTGCATCCGCATGTTGAACCCCGACATCACCGATCTCTACCAGCGCGTCTCCGTCGGCACGCCGGTGGTGGTGACGCGTTGATTTCTAATTGCGTCATTCCGGGATGGTCCGAAGGACCAGACCTCAGATGCGCAATTGCGCATCGGGGAATCTCAAGATTCCGGTTTCGCTCGTCTCACTCGCGCGCCGGAATGACAGCATTTGGATACAAAAAGCCGCGCCGGCGCGCGGCTTTTCCTGCTGTAGAATCAGCCGCTTGCGCGCTGAGGCCGCCGGCGATCGCCCGTCGGCCTCAAAAGTCCGAGGCGATACCCTTGGTTTCCCAGTCGCCATAGCGGGTCGGTTCCGGACCCTTCGGTCCCTGGAACTCTTTTGGCGCCGGCTCCGTGTTCTTGGCATTCGCCTCGGCGGCCTTCCGGCGTGCTTCGGCTTCAGCGAGCGCGCGCTGTGCCGCCGGCGTCAGCGGCTTGCGTTCCCCGTGAAGGGCGGCGGTTTCCGGCAATGTAGGATCGTCTGTCATCTCTTTATTTCCAGCCGCGCGATTGGCGCGCTTTATTCAAGTCATCCGCAGATAAAGATGATGCGGCAACGCTGAATTAGGTAGGGCGATTCTTATATTTGGCATATTCCAATGGCAGAAGTGATTTTCTTCCCGCCGCACAAGCCGAAACGCTGAGCGCTTTCCGATTCTTGCGAGATGTTCCCGCTCCATGCCTTCTCAACGATTCGCACTGCCAACCGAGGTGCCTGGTCTCGCGGCGCGGCGGATCGCAGCGGATATTCTCGACGGCGTGCTGCATAAGCACCGCACGCTGGACGAACAGCTTGACGGCGCCGCTGCGCATCCCGGGCTGAAGACCCTATCCGATCGCGACCGCGCGCTGATGCGCCGCCTGGTGGCGACAATTCTGCGGCGGCTCGGCATTTTGGGCCATCTGTTGTCGCGGCTGCTCAATCGCGGCATTCCGACCGATGCGCCGCGGGCGCAAAGCGCGCTGTTGATCGGCGCGGCCCAGATTCTCTGGATGGATGTGCCCGATCATGCCGCGGTCGATCTGTCGGTGCGGCTGGTGCAGTCGGACCGGCGGGCCGCGAAATATGCCGGCCTTGTCAACGCGGTGCTGCGCCGCTGTGCGCGCGAGGGGCAACCGCTGATCGACGAGGTCAAGTTGCAGACACTCGATGTTCCCGAGTGGCTGATCAACCGCTGGATCGCCCATTACGGCGAGACCGTCGCGCGCGACATCGCGCGGGCGATTGGCCACGAGCCTTCGCTCGATATCACGGTGAAGGCCGATCCCGAGCAGTGGGCAAGCCGCCTGCACGGCGAGACGCTGCCGACCGGGACCGTCCGCACGCTGCTGCAGGGCTCGGTGACGATGCTGCCGGGCTTCAGCGAAGGTCAATGGTGGGTGCAGGACGCCGCCGCCGCGCTGCCGGCGCGCCTGTTTGGCGATATCGCCGGCAAATCCATCGCCGACCTCTGCGCCGCGCCCGGCGGCAAGACCGCGCAGCTTGTTCACGCCGGCGCGCGCGTCACCGCGGTCGACCGTTCGCCGGCGCGCATGGCGCGGCTGCGCGACAATCTCGCCCGGCTGGCGCTGGAGGCGGAGACCGTGGTCGCCGATGCCGCCGAATGGCCCGGCGGAAGCAACGGCGAAGGCTATGATGGCATCCTGGTCGACGCGCCCTGCACCGCGACCGGCACCATCCGCCGCCACCCTGACGTTGCCTGGCTGCGGCAGGAAGCCGATATCGGCGCGCTGACGGCCCTGCAAAAGCGCCTCCTGCAAAAGGCGGTCGCGCTGCTGCGGTCCGGCGGAACGCTGGTCTATTGCACCTGCTCGCTGGAACCGGAAGAGGGTGAGCAGGCCATCGCCGCCCTGCTCGCCACTGAGCCCGCGATGCGCCGTTTGCCGATCGCGGCGAGCGAGGTCGCCGGGCTTGAGGAAATACTCACCCGCGAAGGCGATCTGCGGACGCTGCCCTGCCATTTGCCGCATCAGGACCCCCGCCTGGGCGGGCTTGACGGTTTTTACGCCGCGCGGCTGGTTAAATCCTGATTTTGCACCGCATTTTCGTTCCGCCCCACTGATTCGCGCGCTTTCAAGATGGTGTCTTGGCCGCGTTTCCGGATTAAAAGGATTCGCAAACCAGAATCCTCCAATCAAGGGCAGGCGTGTCGGTCGCTCAACGCAGACGCATTTCGACGCTGATCATGGGCCGCTTCGCGCGGAACCTGATGGCGCGCGCAAGCGGCGGCTCGGTCGCGCTGTCACGGCTGTGGCCAGGCCGCACCGATCGGCTCATCATCGCCCCGCATGATCTGCGCACCGCCGACGCCACCCGCGCCGCGGAAATCTACGCCGGCCGCTTCGTGTTCGCCGGCAAGATCGTCACCTGCCATGGCCGCTCGATCTTCGATCTCGAGCCGCCGTCGGAAGACTGGGAGGTGGCGTTGCTCGGCTTCGGATGGCTGCGGCATCTGCGCGCCGCCGATACCGCGCTGACCCGCGCCAATGCCCGCTCGCTGGTTGACGACTGGATTTCGAATACGACGCGCAGGCGCCCCGTCGGCCGCCGCGCCGACGTGTCGGCGCGCCGCGTCATCTCGCTGTTATCGCAGGCGCCGCTGGTGCTCGGCGACACCGACGGCAAGTTCTACCGGCGCTATTTGCGCGCGCTGGCGCGCGAGATCCGCTATCTGCGCTATACGATGCTGGATGTCGACGGCGTGCCGCGGCTGCAGGTTTTGATCGCGCTGTGCTACGCCTCGCTCTGCCTCGCCAATCGGGGACGGCATATCCGCACGGCCACGCGGAAACTCTCCGACGAATTGCAGCGGCAGATCCTCCCCGACGGCGGCCACATCTCGCGCAATCCCGGCGCGTTGATCGAACTCCTGATCGACCTTTTACCGCTGCGGCAGACCTTTGCCGCCCGCAACATCGCACCGCCGCCGGCGCTGTTGAATGCGATCGACCGCATGATGCCGATGCTGCGATTCTTCCGTCACGGCGACGGCGCTTTCGCATTGTTCAACGGCATGAGCAGCGCGCCGTCCGATCTGTTGGCGACCTTGCTCGCCTATGACGACACCCACGGGGTGCCGATGGCGAGCATGCCACATACCGGCTATCAACGCCTCGACGCCGGCGCGATGACGGTGATCATGGACACCGGCCCGCCGCCGCCGCCGAGCGTCAGCCAGGAAGCCCATGCCGGCTGCCTTTCGTTCGAGCTGTCGGCGGGGCCGAGCCGGATCGTCATCAATTGCGGCATGCCCTCGACCAGCCGCGAGAACTGGCGCACCTTCGCGCGCTCTACGGTGGCGCATTCGACGCTGACCTATTGCGAGACGTCGTCCTGCCAATTCGTCGAGTTGTCGGCGGTGAAGCGGCTGCTGCATGGCGCGCCTGTCGTCAGCGGCCCCTCGAATGTGGAGAGCTATCGCGAGGTGGTCGCCAATGGCGTGCTGCTGACGACGTCGCACGACGGCTATCTGCCGCGGTTCGGCGTGATCCATCGCCGGGTGCTGATGGTCGCGCATGACGGGTCCAGGCTCGACGGCGAGGACACCGTGGCGCCGGCGCCGGGCGCCCGCATCAGGGGCAGCGAGACCGACTACGCGGTGCGGTTTCACCTGCATCCGTCGGTGAAGGCGAGCCGGCTCAGCGACGCCCGCGGCGTCATGCTGGTGCTGCCGAACCGCGACGTCTGGACGTTCGAGGCGCTCGACGACAGGGTCGAGCTGGAAGACAGCGTATTCCTCGCCGGAAACGACGGCCCCCGCCGCACCGTCCAGATCGTGATCCGGCAGGATTCCCGGCATGCTCCCTCGATCCGCTGGAGCTTCGTGCGTTCAACGACGTCGGCCTCGGCGACCTCGGCAAGGCGCAACGCCCGCCGCGAACCGGAATTACCATTGTAAAAGGACCGTTCGGAGCAGGCCCCGGATCGTGACAAACTTGACAGATGTAAGCTATTTGCTTACGTCACTCGTGTGATCCGAACCTTCAAGAGCAAAGCCCTTTCGGAGTTGTGGACAAAGGGCCGGAGTTCGAAGATCGATGCGAAAGTGCGAAAGCACATCTTCGCCAGGCTCGACCGTCTCGACGTCGCCATCCGAGCGGAGGAAATGAACGTCCCGGGCTTCGACTTTCATTCCTTGCAGGGATTCAATCCGATGCGCTATTCGGTCCACATTAATGGACCGTGGTGCATCACTTTCGAATTCGAAGATGGCGATGCCTGCCGCGTCGATTTCGAGCAGCACCACTAAAGGAGCAGAACTTGGTCTACGCAGCAAAACGCGGCAAGAACCGTTGCCCTACACATCCCGGCGCGTTGCTTCGCGATGACATTATTCCGGCTACCGGCCGGACCAAGGCGGAGATCGCCGGATTGCTCGGGATTTCACGGCAGCATCTTTACGACATCCTGCAGGAACGAAAGCCTGTATCTGCGGCAATCGCGGTTCGCCTCGGCAAGCTTTTTGGCGATGGCGCTGGAATCTGGACGCGGATGCAGGCCGCTCACGATACTTGGCATGCGGAGCAAAACGAAGATGTCCGTCGCATCCCTACAATCAAGGCAAAGGCCGCCTGAGATATCGGCTCCCGGGATTTCCGCGCTAATATCCCCTGCAATTTACAGGGTACCCGAGCCAGCCACGGTTTCATCGCTGACAAAACCGTGCTAACCGGCGGCCCTATCCCCCGCAGGACATAAGCCCATGACCGATCATCCGCGCCGCGTAACCCGCGCTCTATTGTCCGTTTCCGACAAATCCGGCCTGATCGAATTCGCCCGCGCCTTGGCTGGCCACGGTATCGAACTCGTCTCTACCGGCGGCACAGCGAAGGCAATCGCGGAGGCGGGGTTGAAGGTCCGGGATGTTTCGGAGCTGACCGGTTTCCCGGAGATGATGGATGGCCGGGTCAAAACCCTGCATCCCAAGGTGCACGGCGGCCTGCTCGCGATCCGCGACAATGCCGAGCATGCGCAAGCGATGAAGACCCACGGCATCGCGCCGATCGATCTTCTGGTGGTCAATCTCTATCCGTTCGAGGCGACCGTCGATAAGGGGGCCGGCTTCGAGGAGTGCATCGAGAATATCGACATCGGCGGCCCTGCGATGATTCGGGCGGCGGCCAAGAACCATGATGACGTCGCCGTCGTGGTCGAAGCGCAGGATTACCAGGCCGTGCTTGACGAGCTCGCCGCCAATGCCGGCGCGACCACGCTGTCGCTGCGACGACGCCTGGCCGCCAAGGCCTATGCCCGCACCGCCGCCTACGACGCCGCAATTTCCAACTGGTTCGCCCTTCAGCTCAAGACCGACGCGCCGGATTACCGCGCCTTTGGCGGACGGCTGATCCAGGCGCTGCGCTATGGCGAGAACCCGCACCAGAAGGCTGCGTTTTACCACACCCCTGACAAGCGCCCGGGTGTCGCCACCGCGCGGCAATTGCAGGGCAAGGAACTGTCCTACAACAATATCAACGACACCGACGCGGCCTATGAATGCATCGCCGAATTCGATCCCAAGCGGACCGCGGCCTGCGTCATCGTCAAGCACGCCAACCCTTGCGGCGTCGCCGAGGGCCCGGATCTCGGCACCGCCTATCGCAAGGCGTTCGCCTGCGACACGCAATCGCCCTATGGCGGCATCATCGCCGTCAACCGCACGCTCGACGCCGACACCGCGCGCGTCATCACCGAAATCCTGACCGAAGTCATCATCGCGCCGGATGCGACCGAGGAAGCCATTGCGATCATCGCCAAGCGGCGCAATTTAAGGCTTCTGCTCGCGGGCAGCCTGCCCGATCCGCGCGCGGCAGGTTTGACCGCGAAAACCGTCGCCGGCGGACTGCTGGTGCAGAGCCGCGACAACGCCGTGGTCGATGACATCACGCTCAAAACCGTGACCAAGCGGGCCCCCACTGAATCGGAATTACGCGACCTCAAATTCGCGTTCCGCGTCGCCAAGCACGTCAAATCCAACACCATCGTCTACGCCAAGGATCTCGCCACCGTCGGCATTGGCGCGGGGCAAATGAGCCGGGTGGATTCCTCGCGCATCGCCGCGCGCAAGGCGCAGGATGCGGCGCTGGAGGCAAAGCTTGCCGAACCGATGACAAAAGGCTCGGTGGTAGCGTCGGATGCGTTCTTTCCATTCGCCGATGGGCTGTTGGTCGCGATCGAGGCGGGCGCCACTGCCGTCATTCAGCCGGGCGGATCGATCCGCGACGACGAGGTGATCAAGGCGGCCGACGAGGCCGGCATCGCCATGGTGTTCACCGGCGTGCGGCATTTCAGACATTAGAGCGACATTCTCACCTTGTCATTCCGGGGCGCGCGGTAGCGCGAACCCGGAATCTCGCGTCGCATCATCTCTGGATTCCGGGTTCATCGCTCCGCGCTGCCCCGGAATGACGATGGCGGTTAAAATATTAGTCTCTCACCCGCGCCGATAACGCCAATTCCGTCACGAGACACAGCATCAGCACCGCCATGCCCGCCTTCCGGCGGGGGCGACGGCAGTGATCGCGCCAGTCGGTCAGCGGCGGCGGCCCGGGAGTCACGGCGGAAGAACGGTAGATTCAATGTATACAATTGTTGGCGACAAAGATCATTTTATCGACATTCTTGCGCATTTCATGGACATATTGTATACGCACGGGATACCTAACGCAGGATCACCTCTATGGCCCGACCTTTCCCGATGAATGCCTGGTACGCCGCCGCCTGGGATGCCGACGTCAAACGCGCGCTGTTTCCGCGGACGATTTGCGGCAAGCAGGTCGTCCTGTACCGGCAAGCCAACGGACAGGTGACCGCGCTGGAGGACGCCTGCTGGCATCGCCTGGTGCCGCTATCGAAGGGCCGTCTCGAAGGCGATCGCGTGGTGTGCGGCTATCACGGCCTGAAATTCAATGCCTCCGGCCGCTGCACCTTCATGCCGTCGCAGGAAACCATCAATCCGTCGGCAGGCGTGCGCGCTTACCCGGTGGTCGAGCGCCACCGCTTCATCTGGTTGTGGATGGGCGATCCGGCGATGGCCGACCCCGCGCTGGTTCCGGACATGCACTGGAATGACGATCCGGCCTGGGCCGCAGACGGCAAAACGATTCACGTCAAATGCGATTACCGGCTGGTCGTCGACAATTTGATGGACCTGACGCATGAGACATTCGTCCATAGCGCCAGCATCGGCAATGAAGCCGTCGCGGAAGCGCCGTTCGATGTGACCCACGGCAACAAGACGGTGACCGTCACTCGCTGGATGCGCGGCATCGAGCCGCCGCCGTTCTGGGCCGGGCAGCTGCAGAAGCCGGGATTGGTCGACCGCTGGCAGATCATTCATTTCGAGGCGCCCGGCACCGTCACCATCGATGTCGGGGTAGCGCCGGCCGGCACCGGCGCGGCGGAAGGCGACCGCTCGCAGGGCGTCAACGGCTATGTGCTCAATACCATGACGCCGGAAACCGAGACGACGTGTCACTACTTCTGGGCTTTTGCGCGCAACTATCGTCAAACCGAGCAAAGGCTCACCACGGAAATTCGTGAAGGGGTCTCGGGCATTTTCCGCGAGGACGAAATCATCCTCGAAGCCCAACAGCGCGCCATCGACGAGAACCCCGATCGCGTGTTCTACAATCTCAACATCGACGCCGGTGCGATGTGGGCGCGGCGCATGATCGATCGCATGGTCGTCCGGGAAGGCTCGCCTGCGGCGCTGCAGGCGGCGGAGTGAGCAGATGAGCGAACGCGACCCCGATCGCGCGGTATCCCAGACGGTGCGCGCCCAGCTTGCGCTGCGGGACCTGATCCTGTCGGGCCGGCTGCGGCCGGGCGAACGAATTTCCGAACTCCAGGCCGTCGAGACCACCGGCGTATCGCGAACGCCGGTGCGCATGGCGCTGGTCCGGCTCGAAGAGGAAGGCCTGCTGGAGGCAATTCCGTCCGGCGGGTTCATGGTGAAGGCATTCAGCGAACGCGACATCCTCGACTCGATCGAACTGCGCGGGGTGCTCGAAGGTCTTGCCGCCCGGTTCGCAGCGGAGCGAGGAGTTTCGGCCCGCGATCTTGAGCCGCTGAAACAGAGTCTGGCGGAACTGGACAGGCTGGTCACACGGGATCCGGTCTCGGTGGAAGCGTTCTCGTCCTATGTCGCGCTGAACGCCCGCTTTCATGCGCTGCTTACCGAATTGTCTCACAGCGCCCCGCTGATTCGGCAAATCGACCGTGCCTCCGCCTTACCGTTCGCCTCTCCCAGCGGCTTCGTGATGGCACAATCCGTGTTGCCGGAAGCGCATCAGATCCTGATCATCGCACAGGACCATCACCGCATCGTGGTCGACGCCATTGAAAATCGCGAAGGCGCGAGAGCGGAGGCCGTCATGCGCGAGCATGCACGGCTTGCCGCTCGAAATCTGCGGCTGGCGCTGCGCAATCGAACCCATCTGGACCTGTTGCCGGCGTTGGCGCTGATCCGTTCCCCCGTCACTGAATAAAGCGCTCTTTAAGCATTCGAGGACGTCATGCGATTTGCACAGAAGCGGACGACATGCACGGTTCAGGGGATTCGCGACGTTGCGCCCGCGATCCGGGAATTCGTGCTGCGGCCCGAGGGAATGAGCCTCGAGAACTACGCGATCGGCAGCCACATCAATCTCGGCGTGATGATCGATGGCCGGGCCGAGACACGCAGCTATTCGCTGGTCGGTGAGTTCAGTCCCGACGGTTACCGCATTGCCGTTCAGCGTGCGCCCGACAGCCGCGGCGGCTCGCTTTATATGTGGTCGCTGAAGCCAGGCGCGCGCATCGAGGTTTCCACCCCGACTTCACTGCTCGAGATCGACTGGTCGCTCAAGTCCTATTGTCTGGTCGCCGGCGGGATCGGCATTACTCCGATCATCGGCATTGCGAGTGCGTTGATGCGCCGGAATACCGAGCTAGAGCTGCATTACGCCGTGAGGTCGCGGAATGATGCCGCGTTCCTCGACGAGTTGTCAGACCTGATCGGCGACCGCCTGGTCGTCCATGCCGGCGACGAAGGCAAACGGATCGATCTCGGCAAAACGTTCGATCCTCTGCCGGCGGATGCGCTGGCCATCATATGCGGCCCGATGCGCCTGCTCGAAGCGGCGCGGCGCAGCTGGGCGTCGGCCGGACGCCCACCGAGCGATCTGCGATATGAGACCTTCGGCTCGAGCGGCCTGTTGCCGACGGAAGCCTTTCGGGTCAGGGTCGATCATTCCAGCCGGGAGATCGTGGTTCCCGAAAACAAATCGATGCTGGATGCGCTCAACGAGGCTGGCTTTGAGGTGATGTCGGACTGCCAGCGCGGCGAATGCGGTGTCTGTGCGATCGACGTCACGGCCGTGGAAGGCCAGATCGATCATCGTGATGTTTTCTTCAGCGATCCCCAGAAGAAGGCGAACGGCAAGATCTGTCCCTGCGTCTCGCGCGCCGTGGGTGCCATCACCGTGAATACGCTCTATCAGAGCGACGAAAGACCCGGCGCTTGATCCCGGCCCACCCGCGCCAGCAGCGCCAGCCCCGCGAGAAAGAACAGCACCAGGACCGCCATGCCGGCCTTCTGGCTTGCGGTCACCGCGGTGATGGCGGCGATCAGCAGCGGTCCAATGAAGGACGTTACCTTTCCTGTCAGCGCAAACAGCCCGAAATATTGCGCGATGCGGTCTTTCGGCGCCAACCGTATCAGCAACGTCCGCGACGCCGCCTGCAGCGGGCCGCCGGCGGCGCCGATCAGGCAGCCCAGCAGCAGGTAGGCGCGCTCCGCGGCGGCCGCGAACAGGGCTCCGCCCGGCGCCGGCGGCGCAACCTTGATGAACAGGATCCGGTCCTTGTCCACCAGCAGGATCGCGACGATCGCAAACAGCAGGAGCAACATGCTGCCTGATATCACCTGTTTCGGCCCCAGCTTGTCGTCGAGCTTGCCGCCAAGCCACGCCCCGAAGGTGCCGGCGATCGCCAGGATAATGCCGAAAGTACCGATCTGAATGGTGTTCCAGCCGAAGGTGCCGGCGGCGTAGATGCCGCCGAACGCGAACAGCGACACCAGCGCATCGGTGTAGATCATGTTGGCAAGCAGAAAAGCGGCAAGCGATTTCTGTTTCGGCAACTCCACGAGCGTCTGCTTCAGCTCGGTCAAGCCCTCACGCAGCGCTTCACGGATCGGCCGCTTGGCGGGATAATCCGGCGTCAGCAGGAACATCGGCAACACGAAGATGATGAACCATATCCCGGTCAAGGGGCCGCTGATGCGGTCGCCCTGATGGGTGACGGGATCAAGCCCGAACAGCGGGGTGAAGCCGAACAGCGTGCGCCCGGTTTCGGGATTGGCGGCCAGAAAGCCGAGCACCAGGATGAGGCTCAGGATGCCGCCGATATAGCCGGTGGCCCAGCCGGTGCCGGACAATCGGCCGATCCTGTCCGGCGGCACCAGCGTCGGCATCATCGCGTTGTTGAAGACGGTGGCGAATTCGGCGCCGATGGTCGCGATCCCGTAGGCCAATAGCAGCAGTGGAATTACGCTGGGCTCGCCGGGCTTGCCAAACCACATCAGGCCAGAGCCGATCACGAGCAGCGCGCCGAATGCCGCGATCCACGGCTTGCGCCGGCCGCTGGCATCCGCGACCGCGCCCAGCACCGGCGACAGCAGCGCGATCAGCAGGCCGGCCGCTGCGGTCGCAAACCCCCACAGCGATTGTCCGCTCGCGGCATCGGGGGCCACATGGGTGGCGAAATAGGGTGCGAACACAAAGGTCGTGATCAGCGTGAAATAAGGCTGCGCCGCCCAGTCGAAGAAAATCCAGCTAATGACCGCCGCACGCGGAGGATAGGTCTGTTGCCTATCGGCAATGCGTGCGTCCGAAACGATCACCGCCATGCTCGAAAATATCCTTGATCAATCACGAGGAGGCGTTTTGCCCCGGGCGTGGAAAGCCATATAGCATTCATGGCGATGACGACCGTATGTATTTTCTCTCATTCCGCGGCGGAATTTTGATGACCTTCTTCAAAGCTGAACGGCGCTGGATCATTCCGGCAATCCTGCTCATTGTTGCGTCCTGCCTGCCGTCTGCCGCGCAGGAACGCCGCGTTTATACGCCGCCGGCCGCGGATGCCATCCATGCCATCGTCGCCGAACACGGCATGGTGGTCGCACAGGAAAAAATCGCGGCGCGCATCGGCGCCGACGTGCTGCGGCGTGGCGGCAACGCGGTCGACGCGGCGGTGGCCACCGGCTTTGCGATGGCCGTGACCTATCCGCGCGCGGGAAATATCGGCGGCGGTGGCTTTATGGTGATTCACTCCGCCAATCACCACGAGGACGTCGCGATCGACTATCGCGAAACCGCACCAGCTGCGACGACGCCGGAGATTTTTCTCGGGCCTGACGGCAAGCCCGACCCGGCAAGATCGCGCGATTCCGCGCTCGGCATCGGCGTCCCCGGCACGGTCGCGGGGCTGACGCTGGCATTGGATAAATACGGTTCCGGCAAATTCACGCTGGCCGAATTGCTGCAGCCGGCGATCGATCTGGCGCGGAGCGGCTTCGCCCTCGCTGACGACATGGCCGATACCTTGCCCGCGATATATCCGCGCCTGGCGCGCTGGCCGGCGTCGGCGAAGATATTTTCCCGCGCGGACGGCGTCTCGTTGCGCGAAGGCGACACCCTGGTTCAGACCGATCTGGCGGCGACACTGTCGGCGATCGCCGAGCAAGGCCCGCGCGGATTTTACGAGGGCCCGGTCGCTGAAAAACTGGCAAAAGCAGTCCACGACGCCGGCGGCATCATGACGGCGGATGATCTCAAATCCTATTCCGCCGTCATCCGCGCGCCGGTGCGCGGCCTCTATCGCGGCTACGACATCGTCTCGATGCCGCTGCCTTCGTCCGGCGGCGTCGTGCTGGTGGAGATGCTGAATATCCTCGAAGGCTTTCCGCTGGCCGAGATGAAGCAGGGCTCCCCGGAATCGCTGCATGTCATGATCGAGGCGATGAAGCGCGCTTATGCCGACCGCGCGCGCTATCTCGGCGATCCCGCCTTCGTCAGCGCGCCGGTTGTGGCGCTGACCTCGAAGGATTACGCCGCGAAACAGCGCGCCAGCATCGATCTTGCGCGCGCGACACCGTGGACCGACGCGCTGTCGGCGCTGCCCCCGCGCGAGGGCAGCAACACCACGCATTTTTCGGTGGTCGATAGCCAGGGCAATGCGGTCAGCAACACCTATACGCTGAATTTCCCTTACGGCGTCGGTCTGGTGGCCGAAGGCACCGGCGTGCTGCTCAACAACGAGCTCGACGATTTCACCGCAGCGCCCGGCGCCTCCAACGCGTTCGGCCTGGTCGGGTTCGAGGCCAATTTGCCGGGCCCCGGCAAGCGGCCGCTGTCGTCGATGTCGCCGACCATCGTGCTGAAGGACGGCAAGCCGGTGCTGGTGACGGGCTCGCCCGGCGGCAGCCGCATCATCTCCACGGTGCTGCAGGTGATCGTCAATGTGCTCGACTACCACATGGACGTCGCCGCCGCGGTCGATGCGCCGCGGCTGCACCACCAATGGCTGCCGGACGAGGTACGGATCGAGCGCGGCTTTGCCGAGGACACGCTGGCCGGGCTGAGAGCAAAGGGCCATCGACTGGTCGAGCCGATGGGCCAGACCTCGGCCAATTCGATCGCGGTTACGCCGAACGGATTGCTCGGCGCGCCCGATCCGCGTACCCGCGGTGCGGAAGCTGCGGGACAATAGACCGGTTGTGGACGGCGGATTACCTGATGACAGGATCAGGGATCAGCGTAGATTTGGCGAACCGCACGCAAGCCGGCCACGGGGCGATAAGCAAAGACCGGCCAGAAAATCTCTTGGGGGGATTCCATCCATCATGAGCAGTACTTTCGAGCCATCGGGGCCGATCGAAGTCGCGCCGATCGAAGACACCAGCCTTCTCGCCTTCTATCGCGACATGAACCTGCCGGAGCGGCGGACGTTCTGGGCTTGCGCTTCGGGGTGGGCGCTCGACGGCATGGACTTCATGATCTATCCGCTGGTGATCGGCACCATCATCACGCTGTGGAAGGTCGATCCCGGCACCGCCGGGCTTGCCGGTACCGTGACGCTGCTCGCCTCGGCGGTCGGCGGCTGGCTCGGCGGCTATCTCGCCGACCGCATCGGCCGGGTCAGAACCTTGCAGCTGACGATCCTCTGGTTCTCGGTCTTCTCGCTGATCTGCGCCTTCGTGCAGAATTTCGATCAGCTGCTGATCGCCCGCGCGCTGCTCGGCCTCGGCTTCGGCGGCGAATGGGCCGCGGGCGCCGTGCTGATGGGCGAAGCGATCCGCCCGCAATATCGCGGACGCGCGGTGGGCTCGGTGCAATCGGGCTGGGCGGTCGGCTGGGGCCTTGCGGTGCTGTCGCAGGCGATCCTGTTCTCCTATCTGCCGCCGGAGACCGCGTGGCGCTGGATGTTCGCCATCGGCGCGCTGCCGGCGCTGTTGGTGTTCTATCCTGCGCCGCTACGTTGAGGAGCCGGAGATCGCCGCCGCGACGCGCGCCAAGCAGGTGGCGGCGGGCGACCGGCCGGCGCTGTGGGAGATTTTCTCAGGCCCGATTCTCAAGACCACGATCCTGGCGTCGCTGATGGCGACGGGATGCCAGGGCGGCTACTACGCCATCACCTTCTGGGTGCCGCGCTTTCTCACCACCGAGCGCAAGCTCTCGATCGTCAGTTCCACCGGCTACCTTGCGGCGCTGATCATCGGCTCGTTTATCGGCTATCTCGTCGGCGCCTGGCTCGCCGACCGCATCGGGCGGCGCAATCTGTTCCTGATCTTTTCGCTCGGCGCGATCGCCGTGATCCTGCTCTACACCCAGTTGCCGTTGACCAACGAGGTGTTGTGGCTGCTCGGCTTCCCGCTCGGCTTCTTCGCCTCCGGCTATTTCTCCGGCGTCGGCGCGTTTCTCACCGAACTCTATCCGACGCGGCTGCGCGGATCGGGCCAGGGCTTCTGCTACAATTTCGGCCGCGGCATCGGCGCGCTGTTTCCGTTCCTGGTCGGCGCGCTCTCGAACTCGACGTCGCTCGCCAACGCCATCGCGATCTTCGCGGTGGCGGCCTACGGCGTGTTCTTCCTCGCCGCCTTCGCGCTGCCGGAAACCCGCGGCCGGGTCCTGCACGCGGATGCGTAGATAAAGCGTTGCCGCGAATGAAACTGTGTTCTCTCCCCTTTGCGGGGAGGAACGGAAACTGACCGTTGAAACAACCGGAGTTCACCTGATGACATCCCTCAAAGGCAAGACGCTGTTCGTATCCGGCGGCAGCCGCGGCATCGGGCTTGCGATCGCGTTGCGCGCGGCGCGGGACGGCGCCAATGTCGCGATCGCGGCCAAGACCGCGGAGCCGCATCCGAAACTGAAGGGCACCATCTATACCGCCGCCGACGAGATCCGCGCCGCCGGCGGCAAGGCGCTTGCCGATCCTCTGCGACATCCGCGAGGAGGCGCAGGTGATCGCGGCGATCGACAAGACCGTGGCCGAATTCGGCGGCATCGACATCTGCGTCAACAATGCCAGCGCCATCAGCCTGACCAACTCGCAGGCGACCGACATGAAGCGGTTCGACCTGATGATGGGCATCAACACCCGCGGCACCTTCATGGTCTCGAAATACTGCATCCCGCATCTGAAGAAGGCGGGAAACCCGCACATCCTGATGCTGTCGCCGCCGCTCGACATCAAGGCCAAATGGTTCGAGCATTCCACCGCCTACACGCTGGCGAAATTCGGCATGAGCCTGTGCGTGCTGGGTCTGTCCGCGGAACAGAAAGCAGCGGGCATCGCGGTCAACGCGCTGTGGCCGCGCACCACCATCGCCACCGCCGCGGTCGGCAATCTGCTCGGCGGCGACGCCATGATGCGCGCCAGCCGCATGCCCGAGATCATGGGCGACGCCGCCTATGTGATCTTCACCAAACCGTCGCGCGAATTCACCGGGCAGTTCTGCATCGACGACAAGGTGCTTTACGAGAGCGGCGTGCGCGACTTCGAGCGCTACCGCGTCGATCGTTCCGTGCCCTTGATGTCGGATTTCTTCGTGCCCGACGATGACATGCCGCCGCCGGGCGTCACCGTGATGGCATTGCCTTCCGTTGGCGAGGTGCAGAAGGCGCGCTAGAAACACGCCGCGACCGGGATGGGAGAGAGGCGTGGTTTGGCGGAAGCTGATCGCAGGGGCGCTGATCCCGGCTGTTCTGGCGGCATTGGCCGATCATCTACCGTCCCGATCGCGCCATCCGCGTCGCGACCGGCCTCGTCGCCCATAATGTCTGCTCGAAGACCTTTGTCTCCGGGCTCGATCCGCGGACGGTATTTGCGGAGACCACCGAGCGTGCCGGGATTCGCCGGCTGCGCTGGGGCCTGAACTACGGTCTCGATCGCACCGGCCAGACCGTCGATGCCTCGCTGGCTGGGCTTTTCGCGAGCCACGCCGTGTTTCACGACGGGCTCGGCTGCGTGCTGAGGCACGGATCCACGGAGCCTTATGTTCTCAGGAGCGACATCGCGGCGTTGAAGGTGTCAAAAACGCCGCCGCTGCTGGGAGAGATTGCGGGGCCAACCCCGGTCGAGCCGGCCGACCCAAAACTCAAAGCCGCGCTCGATCATGCGTTCGAGGAACCGGTGTCACCGCCATTCCGCCGAACCAAGGCGGTCGTTGTGGTCCGCGACGACCGCGTCATCGCGGAGCGATACGCGGACGGTGTCGGCGTCGATACGCCGCTGCTCGGCTTCTCGATGACCAAGTCGGTCATCAACGCGCTGATGGGTCATCCTGACGCACAGGGCATCGTCACCCCGTCGATGCCGGCGCCGATCCCGGAATGGCGCGCTGTTTCCGACCCGCGCCACGAGATCGAGGTCGAGCACCTGATGCGGATGACCACAGGCCTCGCGCTGGACGAGACCAATTCCGGTTTCGATCCCTCAAGTCAGATGCTCTACCTGCACGACGACATGGCCGCCTTCGCCGTCAAGGCGCCGATGATTGCGCCGCCCGGCAAGCGCTGGGCTTACTCGAGCCCGACCACGGAGCTGTTGGCGCGGATCATCCGCGATGCCGTCGGCGGACCCGAGAAGACGCTGGCCTTCGCATGGCGCGAACTGTTCAACCCGCTGGGGATGCGCAGCGTGACGCTGGAATTCGACGGCGCAGGCACGCTGCAGGGATCGAGCTACATGCTGGCGAGCGCCAGGGATTGGGCGCGATTTGGACTGCTCTATCTCAACGACGGCGTGATCGGCGGCCGGCGCATTCTGCAGGATGACTGGGTGGACTTTTCAGCTTCTGCCACGCTCGATACCGACTACGGCGCCGGCTTCTGGACCAACCGCAGCGAGAACGAACGTGCCAAAGGACGCGTCAGGCTCGGGATTCCCCGCGATGCTTTCTTTGCATCCGGCGATCTCGGCCAGCGCATCGTGATCATTCCGTCGCAACATCTGGTGATCGTCCGGCTCGGCGATTCCGTCGATCCGACCGGCGATATCCGCGGCCTCGGCCGGCTGGTCAAGGAAGTGATCGCGGCAATGCAGCCGTGAGGTCCTGGACTAGACGGCCGATCCGTCCAGTGTGGAGCGCCAATGGATGACGCGTTCCTTCAACAGCGTGTCCCTGACGTAAGGCAATTCCTCATCCTTCAATTGTTCGAGCGCCTCGAAGCTGAAGGCCGCCGCGCCGTGAGCGGTCCATGCGCTCTGGAGCTCCCGGTTGGAATGGCCGCCGGCACGCAACGAGAACCAGATTCGGTTCTGGATGGTCTCGAGGTTAAGGGTCTGGCCGATCCAGGCCTGTCCGGAAGCCGCGCAGCGAACGGCGTAGATGCCGGCGGCGCTCTTGCGCTTCTTGTAGGCGGCAATGGCCGCTTTCCTGTCATCGCTTTTCACACGCCGCCCCCGGTCCCATCGATTGAATCGGGCCGGGATAGCGGACAACCGCGCGGCCGTCAATTATACCCGGGTATTAATAGCCGCATTGAGAGCCGTCAGCGTCCGACCGCATATGGGCCGCCCTTTTCCAGCGCCCGCTTATAGGCCGGCCGGGTATGAATGCGGTCTAGAAATGCCATCGCTTTGGGGTGGCCCTGCTCAAGCCCGCCGCGCGCGGCGGCGGCTTCCAGCGGAAAGCTCATCTGGATGTCGGCGGCGGTGAATTCATTGCCGGCGAACCATTCGTTTTTCCCAAGTTCGCTTTCCCAGAACGCCATGTGCTGCTTGAGCTGCGGATTGACCAGCGTGGTCAGCGCCTGATTGGAAACCTTGCGCACCAGCGGACGCAGCAGTGCCGGCACGCGCTTCGGCATCAGCGTGAACAACAGTTTCAGCAGCAACGGCGGCATCGCCGAACCCTCGGCGTAATGCAGCCAATAGGTATAGCGCAGCCGCTCCGGCGTTTTGGGCGGCGGGATCAGACGTCCCTCGCCATAGGTGTCGATGATGTATTCGGCGATCGCGCCTGATTCGGCGATGGTGTTGCCGTTGTCGGTGATGACGGGCGATTTGCCGAGCGGATGGATCGCGCGCAGCTCTGCCGGCGCGCGCATGTCCGGCTGGCGCTGATAGCGCACGATCTCGTAAGGCGCGCCCAGTTCTTCCAAAAGCCATAGCACACGCTGCGAGCGGGAATTGTTGAGATGGTGGACGGTGAGCATGGCGATTTCCTTCGGACGTGCGCGCCGACGCGGTGTGCCTGGTGGGGTGGTGCCAGCCGGCCGCCAGAAAGTCGAGATGCGCGAGACGCGTCAATATTACCCGGGCTTTATTGACAAGATCAAATTTATCCGGATAAATCAAAACCGAATTGAGAGAGTTTTCATGAACCCGGCGTCCGACATTCCCTACCTCGCCTTCGAAGGCGACCGCTGCGTCGCCTCCGGCGATCTCCACACCGTGGCCCGCGCGGCCAAGGAGACGCTGGATCGGCGCAAAGATGCCGCTGTCCTTGTCTTCGACAGTACCAGCGGCCCGGTCGAGATCGATTTCCGCGGTTCGGTCGAGGACGTTCTGGCGCGATTGCCTGACATTGTTGACGTCCCACCCGGCGGGGAGGAGACCGCCAACGCCGCCCCGCGAGGCCCCGGCCGGCCGAAGCTCGGCGTGGTCGCCCGCGAGGTGACACTGTTGCCGCGGCACTGGGAATGGCTGGCGCAGCAATCGGGCGGGGCTTCCGTCGCGCTGCGCCGGCTCGTCGATGAAGCCCGGCACGCCAACAAGGACAAGGACCGGATCAGGCTGACGCGGGAAGCGGCCTATCGCTTCATCGCGGCGATGGGGGAGAACAAGCCGCATTACGAGGAAGTGGCGCGCGCGCTGTTCGCGGGCGATGCCGGGCGCTTCGAAGGCTGGACGGCGTCATGGCCCGCCGATGTACGCGACCATGCCCGCCGGCTCGCCGCGGCCGCGTTCGAACCGGCGGGCAGCGCCGGCGCGCATCGGCGGTTGATCGCGCGGATGTGAGCGGCTAGGCTGGCTTTAAATGATAGGGATCATATAAGAGCCGCCATCTCAGGGAGACCGCCGTGAGCCTAGCCGCCCCGCAATTCATGTTCGATTTCGGCAGCCCCAATGCCTTTCTCAGCCACGAGGCGATCCCGGCAATCGAAAAACGGACCGGCGTGAGGTTCGAGTATGTGCCGATATTGCTCGGCGGCATCTTCAAGGCCACCAACAACAAGTCTCCGGCCGAATCGCTTGCCGGCATCAAGAACAAGCGCGAGTTTCACGCGCTGGAGACCGAGCGTTTCATCAAGCGCTTTCACGTAAAGCCCTATACCTGGAATCCGTTCTTTCCGGTCAACACCCTCAATCTGATGCGCGCTGCGGTGGCCGCACAATTGGAGGGCGTGTTCGAGAAATATGTCGACGCCGCGTTTCATCACATGTGGGTCGAACCGAAGAAAATGGACGATCCGGAAGTCGCCATGAAGGCGTTGACCGCGTCCGGCCTCGATGCCGCAAAGCTGTTCGCCCGCGCGCAGGAGCCCGAGGTGAAAGCGAAGCTGATCGAGAATACGCAAAATGCGGTCGAGCGCGGCGCGTTCGGCTCGCCGACCTTCTTCGTCGGCAAGGAAATGTTCTTCGGCAAAGAGCAATTGCGCGAGGTCGAGGAGATGGTCGCCGGGAAATAGACCACCGTCATTACGAGCGAAGCGAAGCGACCAGGCAATCCAACGTCCGTCTTTCCGGGATGGTGCGTTAGCACCAGACCCGGAATGACGACGCTGCTCGGAATCAGGTTCGTGGAGTTGATCAATGGAAAAACGCAACGCAACCTGCGCCGTGATCGGCGCCGGCGACTATATCGGCGCCGAGATCGCGAAGAAATTCGCCGCCGAAGGCTTTACGGTGTTCGCCGGCCGGCGCAACGGCGAAAAGCTCGAGCCGCTGGTGAAGGAGGTCGAGGCCTCCGGCGGATCAATCGTCGCCCGCTCGCTGGACGCGCGGAACGAAGACGAGGTTGCGGCTTTCCTCAATGACGCGGACAAAGCACGCGCCGCTGGAGGTGTGCATCTTCAACGTCGGCGCCAACGTCAATTTCCCGATCCTGGAGACCACCGACCGCGTGTTCCGGAAAGTGTGGGAGATGGCCTGCTGGGCCGGCTTCCTCGCGGGCCGCGAATCGGCGCGGCTGATGCTGCCGCGCGGCAAGGGCAATATCTTCTTCACTGGCGCCACTGCGAGCTTGCGCGGCGGCAGCGGCTTTGCCGCCTTCGCCAGCGCGAAATTCGGCCTGCGCGCGGTGGCGCAATCGATGGCGCGCGAGTTGGGGCCGAAGAACATCCACGTCGCGCATCTGATCATCGATTCCGGCGTCGATACCGCCTGGGTAAGGGAGCGGCGGGAAAAGCTCTGGGGCAAGGAAGCGCTCGACAATCCGGACTTGTTGATGCCGCCGGCATCGGTTGCGGCGTCGTACTGGCAGCTCTATCAACAGCCGCGCAGCGCCTGGACGTTTGAACTGGAAATTCGCCCGTTCGGGGAAAAGTGGTAGCATCCCCTGGTTTGTTCGCCATGACCCGGCACAGTAGTCTGCCTCACGCGGACCACGTAGACTTGTCTGCGCCCGCGGCCATCCGCGTCGTCATTGCTGCCATCCGAAGAAAGTCGTGGATGCCCGGATCAAGTCCGGGCATGACGAGAATAGAAAAGGTCCGGCACAACAGGACCGTCTGTGCAGGAAACAAATGCGAATTCTCGTGGTCGGCGCCGGAGCCATCGGCGGATATTTCGGCGGCAGGATGCTTGCAGTCCGGCCGCGACGTGACCTTCCTGGTCCGCCCCCGGCGCGCCGCTGAACTCGCTGCCGCCGGCCTCGTGATCAAGAGCCCCAATGGCGACGTGACGCTGAAAAATCCGCCGACGGTGCAGGCGGACAAGCTCAACGAGAAATTCGACGTCGTGCTCTTGAGCTGCAAGGCGTTCGATCTCGACGATGCGATAAGATCCTTTGCGCCGGCGGTCGGGCCGCAGACCTCGATCATCCCGCTGCTCAACGGCATGCTGCACCTCGACGTGCTCGACAAGAAATTCGGGCGCGAGCGCGTGCTCGGCGGGCTCTGCGCGATCGCGGTGACGCTCAACGACAAGCGCGAGGTAGTTCAGCTGCAGCCGATGCAGTCGCTGACATTCGGGGAGCGCGACGGCAAATTGTCGGACCGGGTCCGCGCCATCGCCGAGGTGATGGCAAGCGGCAAGTTCGGCTCGGTCGCCAGCGAAAATATCCTTCAGGAAATGTGGGAGAAATGGGTGTTCCTCGCCTCTTTGGCGGCCTCGACCTGCCTGATGCGCGCTTCCGTCGGCCATATCCTGGCGGCGCCCGGCGGCAAGGATTTCATCCTGGGCATGCTCGATGAATGCAGCGCGGTCGCATCCGCCGAGGGCTATGCGCCCCGCGCGCCGTTCCTGGAGCGCACCCGCGGCATGCTGACCGCGGAAGGCTCGCCGATGACGGCGTCGATGTTCCGCGACATCAAGGCGGGCGCGCCGGTCGAAGCCGATCACGTGATCGGCGATCTGATCAAGCGCGGCGACGCCGCCAAGGTGCCGGTGCCGAAACTGCGCACCGCCTACACGCATCTCAAGGCCTATGAGAAGCAGCGGGGGTAGGATTACCTCATCGTCGTCCCTGCGAGAGCAGCGACCTGTAGCCACGGCCTGCATGCGTCGAAGAGTCGTCTTCGCCCTCGACCGGAACGCGAGCATCTGACGCACGCTAGCGTGCAGGGTCGAGGCCGGGCACGACTACTCGCGACGTTACAAATGCGCGAGATAATGCGCCAGCGCCTCGATTTCCTCGTCGCTGAGGGGATAGGCGACATCGGTCATCGCCGCACCGGCGCCGCCGGTCCGCACGCCCGATTTGTAGTCGTGCAGCGCCTTGACCAGATATTCCTCGCGCTGGCCGGCGAGCCGCGCCACCGCCTTGGTTCCGGCGAACGTGTCGGTGTGGCACGACGCGCAGCGCCGGCCCACCGCCGCCTGCGCGCCTTTCTTGGACAGATCGGGATTGTCGTCGGGCGTTGCCGGCCTTCGGCGGCGTCAGCGACGGCGAAATAGGCGCCGAGCGTGCGGATGTCTTCATTGCCGATCGCTTCCGCGATCGGCTGCATCTGCTCGTTCTTGCGCGCGCCGCCGCGGAAGAAAACCAGCTGCCACTGAATGAACTGATCGGGCTGGCCCGCCAGCGAGGGAATGTTCTCGGTCTGCGAAATGCCCGCTTCGCCATGACAGCCGACGCACATCTCGGCCTTTTCCTTGCCCGCGGCGGCATCGGCGGCATGGGCAGAGCGATGCGCCGACCAGGGCAATCGCGACAGCGCACCGATCGGCAAGCAATCCGCATCACCATTCCTCGTCATTCCGGGCGCGTCGAAGACGCGAACTTGACTCGGCAATCCATCTTCAAATACGTTCGTCATTATGATGCATGCCCGGAATCACGGTTCGGGCATCGCACGCCCGCAATGCGACGCAGCCGCTCCAAAACGCGAAGCTGCGGCCACTCGTTCCCGAGTGGCCGCAGCCTCCGATGCTTCAAGCCTTACTTCTTGCTGTAGCTGATGCGATAGATCGCGCCGGCCCAGTCGTCGGCGACGAGGATCGAACCGTCCTTGGCCAGAATGATGTCGTCAGGCCGGCCGAGATAGCCCTGGTCGCCTTCGAGCCAGCCGGAAGCGAACACTTCCTGCTTGGGATTCTTGCCGTCGGGGCCGACGATCACGCGCATGATCCGGGCACCCTGGTATTTATGCCGGTTCCACGAGCCGTGTTCGGCGATCAGGATGTTGTTCTTGTAGTCGGCGGGGAATTGGTCGCCGGTATAGAACTTCATGCCGAGCGGAGCCACATGCGCGCCGAGATTGAGCACCGGCGGGGTGAATTCCGAGCATTTGTGACCCATCGCGAATTTCGGATCCGGCATGTCGCCCTGGTGGCAATAGGGATAGCCGAAATGCTCGCCCATCTTCGAGATCATGTTGAGCTTGTCGCTCGGCAGTATCGTCGCTGACCCAGTCGCGGGCGTTTTCGGTGAACCAGTATTTGCCGCTGCGCGGATCGACGTCGCCGCCGACGCTGTTGCGCACCCCGAGCGCCACCAGTTCGGCATTGCCGGTCTTGGGATCGACGCGGCGGATCTGCGACACGCTGGTCGGCGGAATGCCGATGTTGAAGGGAGGTCCGAACGGAATGTAGAACCAGCCATCCTTGTCGGCCGCGAGATATTTCCAGCCATGCGCCGCGTAGGACGGCATGTCGTCATAGACCACCTTGCCGGAGCCGAGATTGGCCAGATTGGCTTCGGCGTTGTCGTATTTGATCAGCTTGTCGACCGCGATGACGTAGAGCGCGCCGTCCTTGAAGGCGAGGCCGGTCGGCATGTTGAGGCCCTTGAGGACGGTCTTGACCTCTTTCTTGCCGCCATTGTCGGTGATCGCGTAGACGTTGCCGAGGCCGAAGGAGCCGACGAACAGCGTGCCCTTGTCGCCCCAGGCCATCTGCCGCGCGGCCAGCACGCCCGAGCGCGTAGACTTCGATCTTGAAGCCCGGCGGCAGCTTGATCTTCTTCATCAGCGCGGCGAGTTCCGCTTCCGATGCGCCGGTCGGCGGACCCGACGGCGGCGCGAGGCCCTTCTGGGCTTCGGTTTCGTCGCCGAGGAACCAGTCATCCGGCGGATGGGTCCAGAATTCCTTGGTGCCGGACTGATAAGAATGGAGGGCTTTTTGCTGTGCGTTGGCCTGGCTGGCCCCCGCGACAACGACGATTGCTGCGAGCGCAAGAATAGATCGATTGAAAGCCGATTTCATCGCGTCACTCCCTATGCAGCCAAGCGGCTGCCGCTGTTACTTATTTTCAACGCCTGCTAGCGAGACGTCGTTTTGGTCTGCTGTGAGGTAGATCAGACGAGGGAATGCTATCACATCCATTGCGAGTGAGAAGCGTTGCCATGCGCTTTCGTCAGACCTTCACAAATTGAGAAGAAATTTCTTCAGATCGATTTATGCGAGACGCTTTTTGCGTTCGTTGCACTGCGGCATCCAGGTTTGTTTCGCATACATTTATGCTGGGCGTGCCTGCCCGTGAGGCAGTCTTCTTCTAAGGCCACTCGTCCCTGGATGAGCAGCCCGCGCGTGTTGCCATTTTTTGAGCTGAATTCGCTTTGCCGCCGTGAGCGCGGTAGCGGCCATATTTCAGAACCGAAAAGCCGAATGCCGCTGCGGACAATGTGCGACGAGATCGCTGAACCATTTGTCGTTGCCGATCCTGCCGCGCAGGCGCTCGATCTTCTTGTGCAAGTCTTGCGGGCTATCGCCCTCGTAGCCAGGTTGGCTCGCCATTCCCCCGCGATCCAAATCGGAGGACGAGGCGGAAGCGAGTTCATCCAAGCTGCAACCACGAAAAGCGCTCAAAAACGAAAAGCCCGCCTGTCAGCGGGCCTTCGTCAAACTCTGCCAGATTTAGAAAATCTTGGAGCGGGCGAAGGGGCTCGAACCCTCGACCCCGACCTTGGCAAGGTCGTGCTCTACCACTGAGCTACACCCGCGTCCGAAAGAGTTGGCGGCGCGCGCGCCGACAACGGGCAGAGCTATGCCAAATGCCGCCCGCGAATGCAACAGCGGACGCATGGTCTCGGCCGACGATCGGAAGTCCGAATCAGTCCGAAAACCGCCGATATGGCCGCTAAACCCCGATTTCCACGTGTTCTTCCGGGAACCCGGCCGGCTGACCCATGGTGGCGCGCAGCGATTCGAGCCATTTTGCGAACCAGCCCCGGAGCCTCCCTGTGCCGGCCCTGACCATGCTCCTGACGGCGCCGACCGCATCGCCGCTCTTGCCGTCTCCCATCCGGCTCTCGCCGGCACCACCGACCCAGACCGGATAATCGTTGAAATCACGAATGATTTTCCACACCTCGGCGGCAGGCTGCTCGAACACAATAGAGTAATAGGCCGTTGCCATGGCTGAATTCCTCGGGTTGGGATCTTGTTGCTGGAGATCATGGGCTGGCGAACGGACGCCGCCCACCCGATCTCAGGTCCGACGGAGCCACCCCTGTGATGCCCTGAAGCGGTTTCTTGGGGGGCCTTGGCCGTCCCCGGAACCGATTGAAATTTCCACGCAAAACGCCATCTGGGTGAGAAGATTTCTGGACCACCCAGCGGGCGTGCTAGAACAACCCCATCCGAGACATCAGGCGAGGATTCCCGTGACGATAGTAGAGCAGGGCAACGGACCGGCGCCCGATCTGATCAAGGAGACGACCACCCAGACCTTCGTGAAGGACGTCATCGAGGAATCGAAGCACCAGCCGGTGCTGATCGACTTCTGGGCGCCCTGGTGCGGCCCCTGCCGCCAGCTGACGCCGATCCTGGAAAAGGCGGTCCGCGCCGCCAAGGGCAAGGTCAAGCTGGTCAAGATGAACATCGACGAACATCCGGCGATCCCGGGCCAGATGGGGATCCAGTCGATCCCGGCCGTGATCGCCTTCGTCAACGGCCAGCCCGCTGACGGCTTCATGGGCGCGGTCCCGGAGAGCCAGGTCAACGCCTTCATCGGCAAGCTGACCGCGGGGATGCCGGGCGAGCCTAATGTCGCGGAAATCCTCAAAGAGGCCGAAGCCGTTCTGGCCGATGGCGATTCCGCCACCGCGGCGCAAATCTATGCCGAAGTGCTGGCATCCGACGCCACCAATATCGCAGCGCTCGCCGGCTTAGCGAAATGCTACGTGGCAACTGGCGCCATCGAACAGGCCAAGCAGACGCTGTCCATGGTGCCGGAATCAAAGCGCAACGATGCGGCGGTGAAAGCCGTGCAGGCTTCGCTCGATCTCGCCGAGCAGGCCAAGGCGGTCGGCCCGGTCGCTGAACTGGAACAGAAAGTCGCCGCAAACCCGCTCGATCATCAGGCGCGATTCGATCTGGCGACCGCGCTCAACGCCTTGGGCAAGCGCGCTGAGGCCACGGAAGCGCTGCTCGAGATCGTCAAGCGCGATCGCAAATGGAACGAGGACGGCGCGCGCAGGCAACTGGTGCAGTTCTTCGAGGCATGGGGGCCGACGGACGAGGCCACCGTTGAGGGGCGCAAGCGGCTGTCGACCATTCTGTTTTCGTAGCAACCAGCGAGCAGTCCGGACCGCCGATGCCGATCAATGCCGAATATCGCGGACCCGGCGACCTCCCCGAGGTGATACCGGTGTTTCCGCTGCCCGGCGCATTGTTGCTGCCGCGCGGCCAGATGCCGCTCAATATCTTCGAGCCGCGCTATCTGGCGATGGTGGACGACGCGTTCCGCGACGGCCACCGGCTGATCGGGATGATTCAGCCCGACGTTTCCCATACGCAGGACGAGGCAAACCCGGTGCTGTTTCGCGTCGGCTGCGTCGGACGCATCACCCAGCTCGCCGAATCCGGCGACGGCCGCTACATCCTCGAACTCACCGGGATCGCGCGCTTCAAGATAATCGAGGAAATCGCCGTGCTGACCCCGTACCGGCAATGCAAGGTGGATTTTTTCGCCTTCATCGACGATTTCACCGCGCGCAAGGGCGAAGAAGCGGTCGACCGCGAAGCGCTGCTCGCGGTGCTGACGGATTTTCTCAAGGCCAACAATCTCAAAGTGGACTGGGAAGGCGTCGAGAGCGCGCCCAACGAGGCTCTGGTCAACGCGCTGGCGATGATGTCGCCTTACGGTCCGCCGGAGAAGCAGGCGATGCTGGAAGCGCCCGATCTAAAAACCCGCGCGGAAATCCTGATCGCAGTGACCGAGATGGATCTCGCCAAAAAGCGCACCAGCGGGGACCCGCCGCTGCAATAGCCGCGCGTCAGCCGGCGGCGATGACCCGATCCGTGGATTGCGATCCAGTCAGCCGCATCAGCATGAACGTCACCAGTAGCACCGCGACATAGACCACAAGCTGCATTTCGGTCGGCTGATCGGTATAGCCGATCAGGGTGTGCAAGGTCCGGCCGGTAATACCCGTCTCCGGAAGCAGCCAGCCCGTATCCCAGACCACGGTGTCGAGCGTGGTAAGCCAATTGGCGCGCTCGAGGAAAGCCACCGCCTGCGTTGCCATGCCGGCCGCGAGCAGGGTGATCAGAACGGTCGTGGTTGCGAACAACGCCCGCGGTGGAATCCGCATCAGCCCGAAATAGGTCAGGAGGCAAATGCCAGCTCCCAGCGCCAGACCGATGAACCCGCCGATCGCAAGGCTCAACGCCGACCCGCCGTCGGAGGCGGCGACGCCATAGAGAAACAGCGCGACCTCGCTGCCTTCCCGCAAGACGGCAACGCCGACAACGACGGCCAGCGCCAGCAGCGACTTGCTGCCTTCCACGACGGCCTGGCCGACCTGGCGCAGTTCGCCGGCCATTTCCTTTCCATGATGCGCCATCCAGACATTGTGCCAGGTCAGCATCACCACGGCGACACCCAGGATAGCCGCGTTGAACAGCTCCTGTCCCATGCCGGCAAATAGCTGCGACAGCGCCCCGGTAAAGGCTGCGACGATGCAGGCCGCAAGCGCACCCGCCAAAACCCCACCGCCGATCCAGCGATTGCGGTGGGGAACCGAACCGGTCACCGCGAGCACGATGCCGACGATCAGTCCGGCCTCGAACACCTCGCGAAAAACGATGATGAGGGCGGCGAGCACGGAAATTCCACCTATTGCACGGTCAGGGCGCCACGCGCCTTGTCGTTGAAGTCGTCGTAAAATTCATAGCGCCCGGGCTTGAGCGCCCGCACATTGATGATCCCCTCGGTGCCCGCGGCAACCACCTTTTCGACGCGCAGCGAGGTGCTCTCGAATTCCATCGCCTTGGCGTCGAGGTTTTTGACCCGGAACGAGATCGGTTTGTCGGCTGGTGCGCTCACCTGGCCCGGCTGAAACTGGCCCTTGGAATAGGTCAGGTGAATTTCGGTCGCCTGCTGCGCCTGCGATGGAGAGGCCTGCAGCGTCGCGAAAGCGCAGAGGAAGGCCAGCATCAGTCTTTTCGTCATCGGCACAGCAAACACCCGTCATCCTTTCAGGTATTGAAGACTATCAAAATTCCCAGGCGAATTTGAGCCGGGCGCGATGGCGCTGGAACTCCGCCAGATTGAGCGAAACGGGATTACCGATCTCGCGTCCCCAGACCTCGGCGTTCCAGGCCGCGGTCATGAACGTCTTCGGTGTGAGCTGGATATAGAGCGAAGGTCCCACCAGGATGGCGTCGCCGGTGAAGGCGTTTGGGCCGAGAGTATCGTAATGCCGGAGATACCAGATCTCACCGCCCACCAGGACGTTCGAGACGACCCGGAGCGAGAGCGCCGCCGAACCGCCGAAAGTCGCTTCGCGCACGGTGTCGCCGGTCAGGGTCTGGGTGACCTCGGGCTCGTAAAGCAGGTTGAACCCGGCATAAAGCCGGTTCCGCATCAGTTCGAGATCGGCGTTGACGGTGGTTTCGAATTCATAATTGTGCACGTGTTCGCCGCTGGTCTCGTCGATCAGCCGGACGTTGGGTTCGAATGCGACCGTGACCGAAAGCGGATTGTTTGACGTGCGCTCGATGGCGAGATAGCGGAATTCGGCAAATCCTCCGGCGAAGGCGACCTGGCTGCGGTCGTCGAGATCGGTCACCCCACGGATATTTTGGGTCGATCCGAGCGCGCCGAATTCGATCTGGACGAACTGCGAGGGCGTGAACTCGAATTCGTATTTGGTCTCGGTCGCGGCGTAGTGGCCGTCGCGCTTGCCGAACCGGCCGACGGTATCGACGGTAAATTCCTTCTCGCCCTCCAGGCCGATGCCGGAGCCGGTGGTGAATCCGAAAATGTACTTGGTTTCGAGCTCGCGCCAGGAACTGGCGTCCTCGGCGCGTGCCGCGCTGCCTTGCCAAAGCGACAGACAAGCGAAGGCGCCGAGCGCTATGGCGCAACGTCGTCCGGATTGAATCCTCATTCTCGTCAGTTCACGCACCCGCCGCGTCCCCGTTTGAGACCCACAGCTAGCGTCTCGCTGCCGGGCGGGCAAAGAGACTCACTCTAAACTAGAGACATTCTAAGCCATTGCGCCGGATCAAATGCAGCCGTGGGGCAGGGGCTAGTAGCCCGCAACCGCCAGCGCGACGACGGCGCTGAGAGCCATCCAGCCGAAATGTCGCCCCCGCGTGGCCCAGGCATTGGCCAGCGCGCCGAACGCAAACACGCAAGCCATCGTCACGACAATCCAGTGCCGCGCCGGCTCCGATGCCATCCAGGGCGCGGCGATCAAGAGCACGCCGCCGCCGATCCAGGCCACCGTGCCGGCCTGCCACACCAGACGGATCAAAGTCCGCAAGCGCGCCGGCTCGATGGTGACGCGCGGCATCACTTTGGTTTCGCCGAGGATGCCGTGGATCAGCGCTGCTGCGATCGCGGCGACGCCCGAACATTGCAACAAGAAATCGCGCATCGAGCCGGCCTCCGTACAGCACTGTATGGTATTACAATCGGACCACTGGCGTTTGTCAATACAGTCATGTATGGTGGGGCGCCGCAGGGGCAGACATGACCGATCAACTTTCCGCGAAGGACTGGCTCGACCATGGCCTTAAGGTGCTGGCCGAGGACGGTTTTGCGGCGCTGAAGGCCGAACCGCTGGCGAAAGCGATCGGGGTGTCGCGCGGCAGCTTCTACTGGCACTTCGCCGACATCGGCGCGTTCCACACCGCGATCCTGAAGCATTGGCGCGAGGTCGCGGCCGAACAGATCATCGCCAATCTCGAGGCCGCCTCCGGCAACGATAACCCGCTACAACTATTGCTGCGCCAGGCGTTCGGCGGCAAGCTTTCGCTGGAGAACGCGGTCCGCAGCTGGGCGACACACGATCCCAGGGCGCGCCGCGCCGTGCGGGCGATCGACCGCCGCCGGCTGAGTTATGTGGAGAGACTGCTGAGGGCCTCCGGCCTGTCGCCCAAGGTGGCGCGCGCCCGCGCCCAAATTCTCTATTGGGCGTTCCTGGGCTTTGCGCTGTCGGACAAGCCCTTGCCGCGGGAGAGACAGCAGGCGGTGCTCGACGAATTGCTGCAATTCACTTCGCGATAAGACGCTGTCTACCTATTCGATCGAATATGCTAGGAGAGCCAAATATCAGCCGGAGAAAGAGACATGAATTCCCCGCCCGAACGCCTTGAAGGTACCGTCGATCCCAAATTACTGGAAATCCTGGTCTGTCCGCTGACCAAAGGTCCGCTCGAATTCGACGCGGCGCGGCAGGAATTGATCTCGCGCTCGGCCAAGCTCGCGTATCCGATCCGCGACGGCATTCCAATCATGCTGCCGGAAGAGGCGCGGAAGATTGAGTAGGCGCAGAAGCCGGTGGCAATGGGTCCGCGTTTTTGCGGGGACGGCGCTACTGAGGCTACAATGCCTCGCCCTTTAGCAGCCGCGGCACTTCGCCCGCTAATCCCGCCGCCTGGCGGATGAACAGGCTTTTCAGCGGCGGCGCGCGATCGACCAGCCCGAGCCCGATATCGCGCACGGCGCGCAAAAACTTCAATTCGTTCGAGAACAACAGGTTCAGCGAGTTGGTGGCCAGTCCCATCGCCATGGTGTCGAACCGCCGCCAGCGCTGGTAACGATCCAGCACATCGGCCTGGCCGAGATCCATGCCGAGCCGCGCGGCGTCGACGACCACTTCGGCCAGTGCCGCGACATCCTTCAAGCCCATGTTGAGGCCCTGCCCCGCGATCGGATGGATGACATGCGCGGCATCGCCGACCAGCGCCAACCGTTCGCCGATGAACGAGCGCGCCACGAAATAGCTCAGCGGAAACGCGCGCGGTTTGTCCAGCGCCTTGATCTCGCCGAGATGCAGGCCGAAGCGCTGCTCGAGCTCTCTGTGGAATTCATCCTCGCTCAAGGCAACGATGCGCGCCGCTTCGCTGCGCTTCTCGGTCCATACCAGCGAGGAGCGTTTACCGGTCAGCGGCAGGATCGCGAACGGTCCGGCGGGCAGGAAATGCTCTTCGGCGCGGCCGTGATGATCGCGCTCATGGCCGACGGTGACGACGATGCCGGACTGATCGTAGTCCCAGCCATGGGTCGCGATCCCGGCGCGCTCGCGCAGTTTCGAGCGCGCGCCGTCCGCCGCCACCAACAGGCTCGCCTCGATCGTGCCGCCGTCAGCCAGCGTCACATCGACGCCATCGGGGCGCGCGGCGAAATCCGTCACCGCGCTGGCGCGCAGATCGATGCCCTCGGCTCCCGCGCGCGCCAACAGCGCGTCGATCAGCTGGCGATTTTCGACCATGTGCGCGAAGGGTTCACCCGGCTCGACGTGGCCGGCGAAGGTCAGGAACACCGGGCGGGTTGCGTCTTCCAGATTGGAGTCGGTGATGACCATGTCCAAAATCGGCTGCGCCCCGGCGGCGACCTGATCCCACACGCCGACGGCATCGAGCAGCCGCCGGCAAGCGGCGACGATGGCGGTCGCGCGCGGATCGCGGCTCGGCCTGACCGCCAGCGCCGGGTCGGCGACAATGACGGGAATATCGGCGCCCAGACCCTGGCGCAACGCCAGTGCCAGCGCCAGCCCTGCAAACGCGCCGCCGCCGATAACAATGCTACGCTGTGCCGACATGCCGTACCCTCAACTCGAACGTCATAGACTATACTTGCTACATGACTATAGCTGGGCGAAACAGAGGCTTGAAACAAGGGCAGCATCCTGCCTCATCGTCATTCCGGGGCACGCGTCACCGAATTCGGGTTTACCCGAGTTCGGCAATATTATTGTCCAAGTCGGCAACAGCCGACTTGGATGGCGTGAACCCGGAATCTCGAGATTCTCAGATGTGCAATTGCACATCGTAGTTCGTTCGCTTCGCTCACGCCCCAGAATGACCAAGAACTGAAAGCGCTTCAATGTCCAAAGGCCTGATTGACCTGATTTCCATTCTCGATCTCGAGCCGATCGAGGTGAACCTGTTCCGCGGCAACAGCCCGAAGACCAGTTGGCAGCGGGTGTTCGGCGGTCAGGTGATCGGACAGGCGATGGTGGCGGCGTGTCGCACCGTCGAAGGCCGCCTGCCGCATTCGCTGCACTGCTATTTCATCCTGCCCGGCGACCCGCAGGTTCCGATCATCTACGAGGTCGAACGGCTGCGCGACGGCAAGAGCTATTCGACCCGAAGGGTCACCGCGATCCAGCACGGCAACGCGATCTTCTCGATCATGGTGTCGTTTCACGTCGACGAAGAAAGCGCGTTCGACCATCAGGACAAGATGCCCGATGTGCCGCCGCCGGAAAAACTCACCGCCGAGGAAGTGGCAAAACAGCCGATCTTTCGGGAGATGCCGGAATTCATCCGCCGCTATTACGAATCCGACCGGCCGATCGAGCTGCGCCCGGTCGAGCTCAACCGCTATTTCGGCCAGAAGATCGAGGACGGCCGCATCCATGTCTGGATCCGCACCGCCTCGAAACTGTCCGACGATCCGGCGCTGCATATGTGCGCGCTGGCCTATGCGTCGGATTTCTCGCTACTGGATGCGGCGATGGCGCGTTACGGCCGCACATTGTTCGACAAGCGCATGATGCCGGCGAGCCTCGATCACGCGATGTGGTTTCACCGGCCGTTCCGCGCCGACGAATGGCTGCTTTATGCGCAGGATTCGCCGAGCGCGCAGGGCGGGCGCGGTCTCACGCGCGGCATGATTTTCAAGCAGGACGGCACGCTGGTGGCTTCCGTGGCGCAGGAAGGCTCGCTGCGCCAGCGCAAGTGACCGCGTTCAGCCGTTGGCGTCAGCTGTTCGTTCCACAAGCGCGAATTGCGAGACAAACCAGCCTGTGTACCAGCGCAAGACCCAGGGAATCGGGATCAAAAGGGCGCAGCCCAGGCCGAACATCACGGTTCGCCAGAGCATTTGCCATCCGGTCGCATTGAACACGATTTCGCGCCGTGTGCCGCTGACGTTGCGGCAGATCCATCGCATGCCCGCGGTGATGACCCACGCCCAGCCGATGATGGTGATAAAGGACAAAGACACCAGCAGATTCCAGCCAATATAGCCCGGCGCACTGCCCGTAAAGGCGATCGGAAGCGGTTGTCCGTTCGAACTGAGATTCGCCGCCACCCATCGTACCGTCAGCCATGACAGAAACGCCTGCACCGCGATGGCGATGAGTTCAGCGTAGTTGCCGGCTGCACCGGCGTAACTCATCAGGCCCATGGCCACGAAGACGTACCAGATATCGCCAACCTGGCCGGTGAAGGCGAAGTTTGGCCGGCTTGGTACGTGGGTTCGCGACGCGAACCAGCGGTAAAAACTGGTCGCGACCCAGGGTGCGGGTATCACCAGCAACAATCCGATCACGAACAACAGGCTTCGTCCCAGGAACGACCATATCGGCAAATCGATCGAAAGCGGTCCGCCGCCCCGGGCACTTGCGGTCATCGGCGGGACGCCGGAGCGAGGGACAGCCGGCGCGGCCGAGGCGCTGGAGAAAAGGCCGGGAGTATCGCCCGCCTTCTGCCAATTCGCCATGCCCTCGGTCCACACCAGCGTCTCCGCGGTGATTGTCCCGGCTGCGATGAACTGACGTAGCTGCGCTTCCGGATAGGGCCCGTGCTGTTGTCCTTGCGAGGCAAAGAACCAGGACCGGTCGGCCATTTTGTTCCCCCAATTGATCACGTGAGGCCCCGTAACGGGCGGCGGGTGGCAGGTGGTGGGTGCGGGACCGCTGGCTAAAAAATCGAATTGTTTTGGAAAAACCCCTGCCGCCGTCGTCAAGCCTAGCGAACCGCCGTGAAAAACGGCAATGGAATCTGATTCCACCTTGCAACTTTTTGTATCATTTGCACAAAAAGCTGCCAGACTTGGGCATAGATGCCCAAATGACCCCCGGAATTCGAGAGAAATGAAAGCCCGATCATGAAGCTCGTTGTCGCCATCATCAAACCCTTCAAGCTGGACGAGGTGCGCCAGGCGCTGACCGCCATCGGCGTCCACGGCATGACGGTCACCGAGGTCAAGGGTTACGGGCGCCAGAAGGGCCATACCGAAATCTACCGCGGCGCCGAATATGTCGTGAATTTCCTGCCCAAACTGAGAATCGAAATCGCCGTTGCGTCCGAACTCGCCGACAAGGCGGTCGACGTCATCACCGCCAGCGCGCGCACCGGCCAGATCGGCGACGGCAAGATCTTCGTGACGCCGATCGATCACGCACTGCGGATACGGACCGGCGAAACCGACAGCGACGCGCTCTGAAATTCACTTCAGCCGCATCCGGCAACGACGCCGGCAAGCGGCCTGCCAAGAACCTGCTGGGGAAATACTATGGGGGCACTCTCGTATCGTGCAGCGAAGCTGGCTGCACCCGTTAGTCTTGCAATCCTGTTTGCCACACCGGCCTTTGCCGAAACATCCGAGATCAACGCCGCCGACACGGCGTGGATGATCGTTGCGACGGCGCTCGTGCTGATGATGACGATCCCGGGTCTGGCGCTGTTCTATTCCGGCATGGTGCGCAAGAAGAACGTACTGGCGACCATGGCGCAAAGCCTCGCGGCGGTGGCCATTATTTCGATTCTTTGGGTCGTGTTCGGTTATTCGCTGGTGTTCACCGGCGACGGTCCCTGGCTCGGCACGCTCGACCGCTGGCTTCTCACCGGCATGACGATGGACAGCGTCAATCCGGCGGCGAAGACGATTCCGGAAGTCCTGTTCATGCTCTACCAGATGACCTTTGCGATCATCACCGTGGCGCTGGTAGCGGGCTCGGTCGCCGACCGGATGCGGTTCTCGGCCTATCTGATGTTTTCCATCGGCTGGTTCATGTTCGTCTACGTTCCACTCGCGCACTGGGTCTGGGGCGGCGGCTTCCTCGGCGCCGCGGGTGTGCTGGACTTTGCCGGCGGCCTCGTGGTGCATCTCTCGGCCGGCGCCGGCGGTCTGGTTGCGGCCAAAGTGATGGGCCGGCGCCATGGCTACGGCACCGAAAACCTCTCGCCGTTCGATTTGTCGCTCGCCGTGGTCGGCACCGGTCTGTTGTGGGTCGGCTGGTTTGGCTTCAATGGCGGATCGGCGCTGGCGGCGAATTCGCGCGCCGTGATGGCGATCACCGCGACCCATCTCGCCGCTTGCGCCGGCGCGCTGACCTGGGGCGCGGTCGAATGGTCGATCCAGCGCAAGCCGTCGGTGCTCGGCATGATCTCCGGCGCGGTCGCCGGTCTTGGAACGATTACGCCGGCTTCCGGATTCGTCGCGCCATGGCATGGCATCGTCATCGGCATGGCCGCCGGGCTGATCTGCTTCTGGGCCTGCACTTCGGTCAAGCGCCGGTTCAACTACGATGATTCGCTCGACGTGTTCGGCGTCCATGGCATCGGCGGAATGACCGGAATTCTGCTGACCGGGGTGTTCGCCACCGCGTCGATCGGCGGGACCTCTGGCCTGCTCGAGGGTAATCCGAAGCTGCTGTTGATCCAGCTCTACGGCGTGGCGGTCACCCTGGTCTGGTCCGCCGGGGTCACTTACCTGTTGCTCAAGCTGGTCAGCCTGTTTCTGCCGTTGCGGGTTTCCCTGCAGCAGGAGATGGAGGGCCTCGATATTTCTCAGCATGGCGAGGCTCTTCAGTAAAATCCCCCATATTGATACCGTTTGCCTCGTTTTGCTGCCCGATCGGTGAGCAAGATTATGTCGCGACTCTGTCGTGCCCGCGTTTTGAGCGAATGTGACTATATTTTAGGCGCGACCGAATAGCGCAGGTCGGAACGATTCCCGCCAAGCGTGAAAAGACGCGCGTTCATAGTCCGTTAGGGAACCCTGCCGATCTGGCACGGCATTTGATTCTAGGGGTCTCGGCTGTGCCCGCGTAGTGAACTTTCTCCGCGTGGTGAACCTCAGTCGAGAACGCCCGGTCGCGTCTGGACCGGGCCCAAGCGGGGATAGGACCCATGAAAATTGTTATGGCGATCATCAAGCCATTCAAGCTCGAAGAAGTCCGCGACGCCCTGACCGCCATTGGCGTTCACGGGCTCACGGTGACGGAAGTCAAGGGATATGGCCGCCAAAAGGGCCATACGGAAATCTATCGCGGTGCTGAATACGCGGTGAGCTTCCTGCCCAAGATCAAGATCGAGGTCGCTGTCGCCTCGGACCAGGTAGACAAGACCATCGATGCCATCACGTCGGCTGCAAAAACCGGACAGATCGGCGACGGCAAGATCTTCGTCATCAACCTCGACCATGCGGTTCGCATCCGCACCGGCGAGGCCGATGCCGCGGCACTCTGATTTCGCGCTCACCCTCTTTACCAATCAGGAGTTAAACAGATGACGTTCAAACGTCCAACCAGCGCGGGATGGGCAGTCCTCGCAATCGGAGCGCTCTGCGCCGTAGGCTTTGTCGATGCCGCGCTCGCGCAGAATGCGGCGCCCGCCGCAGCCCCGGCGGCTGACGCAGCTGCCGCGGCCGCGCCCGTTCCCAACAAAGGCGATACCGCCTGGATGCTCGTGTCCAGCGCGCTCGTTTTGATGATGTCGATTCCCGGCCTCGCCCTGTTCTACGGCGGTCTCGTCCGGACCAAGAACATGGCCTCCGTCCTGACCCAGGTGTTCGCGATCGTCGCGATGGTCGGCGTTGTCTGGACGCTCTACGGCTACTCGCTGGCCTTCAGCGACGGCGGCAGCATGACGCCCTGTATCGGCGGACTCTGCAAGGCATTCATGCATGGCATCGACGCCAATTCGACGGCGGCAACCTTCTCCAACGGCGTCGTGATTCCGGAACTCGCCTACTTCGTCTTCCAGATGACGTTCGCGATGATCACCCCGGCCCTGATCGTCGGCGCTTTCGCCGAACGCATCAAATTCTCGGCGGTGATGCTGTTCATCCTGCTGTGGGTCACCTTCATCTATTTCCCGATCGCGCATTGGGTTTGGTACGTCGCTGCTCCCGATGACGTCGCCGCTGCTGCCAAGGCGCTTGCCGCGGCAACCGATGCTGCGGCCAAGACGGCGGCCCAGGCCAAGCTCGATGACGTCACGGGTGCGGTCGGCTGGCTGGCCGGCGCAGGTGCTCTCGACTTCGCCGGCGGCACGGTCGTGCACATCAATGCCGGCATCGCCGGACTGGTCGGCGCGCTGATCATCGGCAAGCGTACCGGTTACGGCAAGGACCTGATGGCTCCGCATTCGCTGACCATGACCATGATCGGCGCCTCTCTGCTGTGGGTGGGCTGGTTCGGCTTCAACGCCGGATCGAACCTCGAATCCAACGGCATGACGGCGCTGGCCTTCGTCAACACCATGGTGGCGACCGCGGGTGCGGCGCTGTCCTGGCTGCTCTGCGAATGGGTCGTCAAGGGCAAGCCCTCGCTGCTGGGCATCTGCTCCGGCGCGGTTGCCGGTCTGGTGGCGGTGACGCCCGCCTCGGGCTTCGCCGGCCCGATCGGTGCGCTGGTGCTGGGCCTCATCGTCTCCCCGGTCTGCCTGTTCTTCGTCTCCACGGTGAAGAACGCGCTCGGCTATGACGATGCCCTCGACGTGTTCGGTGTCCACTGCATCGGCGGGATCATCGGCGCGCTCGGCACCGGCATCCTGGTCAATCCCGCCCTCGGTGGCGTCGGCATCACCGACTACACCAACATTACCGGCAACAACGCCGGCACCTATGATCTCGTCGACCCAGATGATCGCGCAGGGCAAGGCGGTCGGAGCGACGTTGCTCTGGTCGGGCATCGGTTCGGCGATCCTCTACAAGTTCGTCGACGTGATCGTCGGTCTTCGTCCCTCCGTGGAAGCGGAACGCGAAGGTCTCGACATCACCGATCACGGCGAGCGCGCTTACAACATGTAAGTTCTCCCGGGGCGCGATCATCCTCGCGATGGTCGCGCCCAGAACTACGGTTCGGGCACATACCCGGCAATGCCCCGACCGTTGAGGGGCTCCAGCGCAAGCTGGAGCCCCTTTCTTTTTGCGCCAATTCTGGGTCTGGACGACGCCCGCCGCCGATGGTTAATCGCGTCTTAACCTCGCCGTATCTATGGTGGTTTGATCCGTTTTTGGCCGGCCGCGCCTTGCGACCGGCTGCCCAACAGTGCTGGCGCTTTTGAGTATGGCAATGACCGCTTCATCCCGTGCGCCAGAGCGCGCCGGCACCAGGAAAGCGAGCGCTCGCCATTCGCCCGGCTGACCGAATTGCTGGCTCCGTATCAAACCCGGTAAGCCCTTGATTACGCTGTCGTTGGGCGAGCCGCAGCACCCGGTGCCGGACTTCGTCGGGCCGGTACTGGCCAAACACATCGCCGATTTCGGCCGCTACCCCATCGCCAAGGGCATCGAGCCGTTCCGGCGGGCGGCGGCGAACTGGCTTTCCACCCGGTTCCGGCTGCCGCGGCCGGTCGATCCCGAGACCGAACTTCTGGTGCTCAACGGCAGCCGCGAGGGGCTGTTTTTCGCGGCGCTGACCGCGGCGCGCTTATGTCGGCGAGCGCAGGGGCAGGCCCGCGATCCTGATCCCGAACCCGTTTTATCCGGCTTATGCCGCCGGCGCCCGCGCCGCCGGCTGCGAAGCGATCTATCTGCCGACCACGCTCGCCAACGGATTTTTGCCCGATCTCGATGCGCTCGATGATGCCACGCTCGCACGCACGGTCGCGATCTACATCGCCTCGCCTGCCAATCCGCAAGGCGCCGTCGCCTCGAAGGACTATTTCGGCCGGCTGAAAAAACTCGCCGACCGCTACGGCTTCATGATCCTGAGCGACGAATGCTATTCGGAAATCTACACCAAGGAAGCTCCCGGCAGCATGCTGGAATGCGCCGGGCCCGATTTCACCAATGTCGGTCGCGTTCCAGTCGCTGTCGAAGCGTTCGAACCTGCCGGGCATGCGGGTCGGCTTTGCCGCCGGCGACAAGAGGTTTCTCGCGCATGTTTCACGAGCTGCGCAATGTCGCTGCGCCCCAGGTGCCGGTGCCGCTGCAGCATGTCGCGATCGCGGCCTATGGCGACGAAACGCATGTCGAGGAAAACCGCCGCCTCTACCGCATGAAATTCGATCTCGCCGACCAGATCCTCGGCAATCGCTATGGCTATCGCCGGCCCGCCGGCGGCTTCTGCGTCTGGCTCGATGTGTCGGAGCGCGGCGGCGACGAGGCGGCGACGGTGAAACTCTACAGGGATGCCGGCGTGCGCGTCGTGCCCGGAAGTTATCTGGCGCGACAGCAGCCGACGGAAGCAATCCCGGCGCCGGCTATATTCGCCTGGCGCTGGTCGCGGACAGCGAAACGACGGCCGAGGCGTTGCACCGGCTGGTGGAAATTCTGGATTAGTCGCGAAGGCCCATGAGCATGCCGGCGATCGAACGTGTCATTCCCCTGGTCGGCCAGTTGCCGGCCTCGATCCGCGAGGCGCTGGCGCGACGGCTGCGCGAGCTCGCGGGACTCGGTCTGATCGCGCTGGCCGGCGTGGCGGCGGCGGCGCTGATGACCTGGTCGGTGCAGGACCCGAGCCTCAGCCACGCAACGTCGCGCGCGATCCGCAACGTCGTCGGCTATCCCGGCGCGATCGGCGCCGATCTGCTGATGCAGATTCTGGGCCTAGGGCGCGATCATGCTGATCCTGCCGGTCGCGGTGTGGGGCTGGCGCATGCTGACCCATCGCGCCTTCGACCGCGAGGCGCTGCGGATCGGTTGCTGGGTCCTCTGCACGGTGATTTCGGCAGGTTTTTTTAGCTGCTGGCCGCATGGCGGCGCGTGGCCGCTGCCGACCGGCCTCGGCGGCGTCGTCGGCGACGCGCTGGTGCGTGCGCCCGCCGTGGTGTTCGGCCCGCCCGGCTTCATTTATCGGCTCGTGCTCGGCATTATGCTTTTCACTGCTGGCGATTGCGACATTCCTGATCGCGAGCGGCATGGGTTCGCGCCCGCAGGACGAGGAATGAGCGCGATCGAGGATGACGACGCGCCGTTCGAGGAAGACGATGACGGCGGTTCGGTCTCGCTGGGATGGGCGTTTCATGCGGTGATGAGCGCGAAGGCGCGGCTGTGGCGGCTGTTGACCCTGGCCTACGCCTCGCTGGTCGCAAGCGCGCCGGCGCCGCGCCGCTCTCGTTCGAACGCCAGGAGCCGAGCCTCGGCCGCGCCGGCGCCATCGCTGGCTCCGCACGCCGGAAGAAGAACTCGACGGACGAGGAAGAAGACGAGGAAGAGGAGGCGCCGTCGCCCGCGCGCCGCGCAAGAAGGCGGCACCGCGCGCGCCGCTCGCGCAAATCACCGACCGGTTCGAGCTGCCGCCGATTTCCGTGCTGACCGCGCCGAAGGCTTCCGACCGCCAGCCGCTCAACAAGTCGGAGCTGGATTCCAACTCGCGCGCGCTGGAAGGCGTGCTCGGCGATTTCGGCGTCCGCGGCGAAATCGTCAAGGCTCATCCGGGTCCGGTGGTGACGCTGTACGAACTCGAACCCGCACCCGGCATCAAATCGTCGCGGGTGATCGGGCTGTCCGACGACATCGCCCGTTCGATGAGCGCGCTTTCGGCGCGCGTCGCGGTGGTTCCGGGCCGCAACGCCATCGGCATCGAATTGCCGAACCCGCATCGCGAAAAGGTCTATTTGCGCGAATTGCTGGCGGTCAAGGACTACGACGAAATCGGTCGCGAAGCTTCCGCTGTGTCTCGGCAAGAATATCGGCGGCGATTCCATCATCGTCGACCTCGCGCGCATGCCGCATCTTTTGATCGCGGGCACCACCGGCTCTGGCAAATCGGTCGCGATCAACACCATGATCCTCAGCCTCTTGTATCGGCTGCGCCCCGATCAGTGCCGCCTGATCATGGTCGATCCGAAAATGCTCGAACTCTCCGTCTATGACGGCATTCCGCATCTTGCTGACGCCGGTCGTGACCGACCCGAAGAAGGCCGTGGTCGCACTGAAATGGGCGGTGCGCGAGATGGAAGAGCGCTACAAGAAAATGGCGAAGCTCGGCGTGCGCAACATCGACGGCTACAATGCGCGCCTGATGGAAGCCAAATCCAAGGGCGAGGAACTGACGCGCACGGTGCATACCGGCTTCGACAAGGAAACCGGCAAGGCGATCTACGAGAACGAGAAGCTCGATCTCGATCCGCTGCCCTATATCGTCATCATCGTCGACGAAATGGCCGACCTGATGATGGTCGCCGGCAAGGATATCGAAGGCGCGGTGCAGCGATCTGGCGCAGATGGCGCGCGCGGCCGGCCTGCACGTGGTTCTCGCCACCCAACGGCCCTCGGTCGACGTCATCACCGGCACCATCAAGGCGAACTTCCCGACCCGCATCTCGTTCCAGGTCACCTCGAAAATCGACAGCCGCACCATTCTCGGCGAAATGGGCGCCGAGCAGCTGCTCGGACAGGGCGACATGCTCTATATGGCCGGCGGCGGCCGCATCAGCCGCGTTCACGGACCCTTCGTCTCGGACGAAGAGGTCGAGAAGGTGGTGCGTCATCTCAAGACGCAAGGTCAGCCGGAATATCTCGAAGCAGTCACCGCGGAAGAACCCACCGACGAAGACGGCGCGGTGTTCGATTCCACCGGCATGGGCAGCGATGGCGGCGGCGATCTGTTCTCGCAGGCGGTAGCGATCGTCAAGCGCGACCGCAAGGCCTCCACCAGTTACATCCAGCGCCGGCTGCAGATCGGATATAACCGCGCCGCCTCGCTGATGGAGCGGATGGAACTGGAGGGCATCGTCGGCCAGGCCAATCACGCCGGAAAGCGCGAGATTCTGGTCGAGGAGGAAGAAAGCGGCTTTTGAGTCCGGAATTGTCGGTCCGAAGGATTACGGAGATTGGCATTTTATTTTCACGGAAAAACGATACCTCCTATCGGCGAAACCACTATAAAATGACCGCAATCCTGACAGGACTAGCCGTTGTATAGAAATCCAGATCTCCCGGAAATACAAATCTTCCTGGAAACTCAAGACCTCGAAGGGCCGCGCTTTCCGCTGACAACGGCATCGCGCCGCGGATTGGCGTTGCTGATCGCGGCGTCCATCATCTGCACCGCCGCGCAATCCATCGCGACATCTGCTTCCGCGCAGAACGTTCCGATTCCAAAGCCGGCGCCGAAGGGCGCGCGATCGCGTGCAGATGAGCGCGTCGGAGCCAGCAGAAAGCCCCGATGACGACCGGCGCGACTTCGGCGACGCCGCCGGATCCGGTGATTCCCGGATCCGCGCCGGAATGTTCCCGCCAATATTTTTGCCAGCTTCGATGCCAACCAGAAGGCGCAGGCCGCCAAGGTGAGCGCCTATCTGTCGTCGCTGCAGACGCTGGTCGGGAATTTCGTGCAAGTGGGGCCCGACGGCAGCAAGACCACGGGCGATTTCTTCATCCAGAAGCCCGGCAAGGTGCGCTTTGAATATGACGCGCCGAGCACCGATCGACATCATCGCCGATGGATCATCGGTAGCGGTGCGCGATCGCAAGCTCGCGACCCAGGACATCTATCCGCTGTCGCAGACGCCGCTGCGCTATCTGCTGTCGGACCGTATCGATCTCATGAAGGACACCAATGTCGTCGACGGTGACGGCCGATGACCTCTTCGTCAGCGTCACCATCGAGGAGAAGCAGGCGTTGATCGGCACCAGCCGGCTGATGCTGATGATCGGCGCCAAGGACGGCCAGCTCAAGCAATGGACGGTGACCGATCCGCAGGGCTATGACACCACGGTCGCGGTCTACAACCTGGATACGACGAAGAAAGTCGATCCGGGCCTGTTCAAGATCGACTTCACCAATTACGGCACGCCGCCCGGCTGAAAATCATTCTTGATTGCCGGGCAGGGACGTGCGTCATCAGGTGCACGTTTTCCTGCCCAGCCGGTGGCCATGCGCTTCTCCCTGACAACGTGGAACATCAATTCGGTGCGCCTGCGCATCGATCTCGTCGCCAAGTTTCTCAAGGCGGCGAGGCCGGACGTGCTGTGCCTGCAGGAAACCAAATGCATCGACGATGCTTTTCCGCTGAAGCGATTTAGGCGCCTGGGCTATGAGCACGTCGCGCTGAACGGGCAGAAGGGCTATCACGGCGTCGCCGTGGTCTCGAAACTGCCGTTCGAGACCACGGATATCCGCACCTTCTGCGACAAGATCGATTCGCGGCACATTTCGGTCTCCTTCGGCGAGAAGGCGCAACTGTCAAAACCGCTGGTCGTGCATAATTTCTATGTTCCGGCCGGCGGCGATGTTCCCGATCCCGCGCTCAATCCGAAATTCGAGCACAAGCTGCAATTTCTCGACGAGATGAAGGCGTGCGAGCCGCTGCATCCGCGCGGCGACGATCGTCATATCCTGGTCGGCGATCTCAATGTCGCGCCGCACGAGAACGACGTGTGGTCGCACAAGCAATTATTGAAGGTGGTGTCGCATACCCCGATCGAATGCGAGAAGCTGCTGGCGGCCCAGGCGCATGGCGAATGGTTCGACGTCGCGCGCGAGCGGATTCCGCGGTCGGAAAAAGTCTACACCTGGTGGAGTTATCGCGCTGCGGACTGGACGGTGGGCGATCGCGGCCGCAGGCTCGACCACATCTGGGTCTCGCGCGCGCTCAAGGACAGCGTCAGCGATTTCCGGATCACCCGCGATGCGCGCGGCTGGGAGCGGCCGTCCGACCATGTGCCGGTGACGGTGACGCTGGAGGTGTAGAGCGTTACGCCGTCATTCCGGGGCGCGCATTAGCGCGAACCTCAGAGTGCAATTGCACATCGGGGAATCTCGTGCCGACAACTTCTGGGTTTCGGGTCTGCGCCTTGCGGCGCATCCCGGAAAGACGAGTCACTAAGTACTCAGCTTCGCGCCCGCCATCAAAATATCGCTGGCGATCTGGCTGGTGCGGGTGGCGAACTCATCGCGCAGCCGGCGCGCCGCCGCGGGATCGCTTTCCAGCACGCGCTGAAACAGGCTGCGCGCGATCCGGATCACCGAGGAATGTTCAATCGCTGTCGCGGTGGACGGGCGCCGCATCGCGGCGATCAGCGCGAGTTCGCCGATCAATGCGCCGGGACCCGCGATGATTTCGGCGCCGGCGCCGTCCTCGATCCGGAACGCGCCGCGCTGGACGACGAAGCCGGCGTCGGCCTCATCGTCCACGTTGAACAGCACATCGCCGCGCGCGAAGACCACGCTGCTCGGAGCCGATCGCCAGCATGCGCAAAGCGGTCGCCCCCAACAGGCGGAGGGTCGGGACGCGCTCGAGCAGGGCAACATCATCTTCGATCGACATGCAGGACCGGTGATCGGGGCGCGCCAATGCGGCCAACTGGTACGAATCGCGGCCCGAATCGTATCACGGCACCAGCTTGTAGCCACCCGCTTCCGTCACCAGTATCTCGGGATTGGCCGCATCTTTTTCGATCTTCTGGCGCAGCCGGTAGATGTGGGTTTCCAGGGTGTGGGTGGTGACGCCCGAATTATAGCCCCAGACTTCCTGCAGCAGCGTTTCGCGCGATACCGGAAGCTGGCCGGCACGGTACAGGAACCGCAGGATCGCCGTCTCCTTTTCGGTAAGCCGCACCTTCCTGGCGTTGGCTCCGGTCAGCATCTTGGAGCCGGGCCGGAAACTATAGGGACCGACGGAAAATACCGCGTCTTCGCTGGCCTCATGCTGGCGGAGCTGCGCCCGGATCCGCGCGAGCAACACCGCGAAACGGAACGGCTTCGCCACGTAATCGTTGGCGCCGGATTCGAGGCCCAAAATGGTGTCGGAATCGGTGTCGTGCCCGGTGAGCATGATGATGGGCGCCTTGAAGCCGCCCTTGCGCAAGGAACGCACCACCTCGCGCCCATCGGTGTCCGGCAGCCCGACATCCATCAATACGAGATCCGGCGCATTGGCCTTGGCGGCGCTGGCGCCCTTGGCCCCGGTATCGACCGCGGAGGCTTCGAACTCGTCGTGCAACGATAATTGCTCCACCAACGTATCGCGCAGATCGGTATCGTCATCCACGATCAGGATCTTGCGGGCATTGGCCATGGGTACAATCCTCTGGGGCGGCGGGTGCAAGCAAAGAGCGTCTTGAGCCGTGGTCTTGGTTGGAGAAGTCAGGTCCGTCTGGTCTTGTTCGTCTTGAGGTAAGGCGTTGTTACAGATTCACAAGTCGACGCGAAGTCTACTCCGGAACTCGCGGGCATTCAGATGAATGTCCTGTAATGGAGGTGAAATAGGGCATCGCAGGCGGGGAGACAATCCGGGGGATTACCAATTTTATGGGAAATGAAGTCATTTCAGATACTTATCAATCGACCTGCGGTGATCGGCCGCTGTCCGCTATCAGGATTCGGGCCGCCGCCGGCAATCCGCGCCGCGGCTGGCTCATGGCCGGCGGGCGGACCTTGCCGGTCGCGTTGGGGCGGGGGGAATCAGGGCTAACAAGCGCGAGGGCGATGGCGGCACCCCGAAGGGGACGTTCCGGCCGCGTCAATTGTGGTGGCGCGCCGACCGCCACAGGCGGCCGCGGACGTTCCTGCCGGTTCGCGCCATCGGGCCGGAAGACGCCTGGTGCGAGGACCCCTCAAGCCGTCATTACAACCGGCCCATTCGGCTGGAAGAGTCCCGCGGCGGCGACCGCCTCAGGCGCGAGGACCACCTCTATGATTTTATTGTCGAGATCGATCACAACACTTCGCCGCGAATCGCGGGCCGCGGCAGCGCGGTATTTTTGCATTTGGCGCGCGACAATTTTGGGCCTACCGCCGGCTGCGTTTCAATGACGAAACCGGCAATGCTGCGACTATTGGCGCGATTGGGGCCGGACACCAGGATCGTTATTGGCTGAGTGCCCAGAGGGAAAGCTGGAAAATGCTCGACGAAAACCAGATAGCGGCGGCATCACGGACCCTGCACGATCATTGGCGCGCCGGCACCAAACTCGCAGGCATCAGGCAAGAGCTCCGGCCGAGCGACCGCGCCGAGGCCTATGCGATCCAGAAGAGAATCGAAAACTATTCGAACGGAAAACTATTCGGATGGAAAATCGCAGCCACCAGCGAGGCCGGGCAGAAGCACATCAATGTCGAGGGCCCGATGGCCGGACGCATCCTGTTCGAGACCGTGATTCCCGACGGCGGCACCGCTTCGATGGCGGGAAATGAAATGCGAGTCGCGGAGCCCGAATTCGCCTTCCGCATGGCTGCCGATCTGCCGCCACGTTCGACGCCTTACTCCGTGCCGGAAGTGCTGGACGCGGTCGGCACGCTGCATCCGGCGATCGAGATTCCGGATTCGCGATTTGCCGATTTCGTCAGCGCGGGAGCAGCGCAGATCATCGCGGACAATGCCTGCGCGCATTTGTTCGTGCTCGGCGCGCCGGCCACGTCGAACTGGCGCGCGCTCGATCTCGTCGAGGAGAGGCCGGTCATCACGCTGCGAGGCAATCAATTCATCGGTCACGGCAAGAACGTGCTCGGCGATCCCAGGATCGCCTTGACGTGGCTCGCCAATGAATTGCGGCAGCTCGGCGTGACGCTTCGAGCCGGCGAGGTGGTGACAACCGGCACCTGTCACCCGCCGCTGCCGATTTAATCAGGCGATGTCTGCGACGCCGATTTTGGTGTGCTTGGAAAAGTGTCGGTGAGGTTCGAGTAGGCGGGCTTTGCTCGTCTCGCCCCCGCAAGAGCGGGGCGAGGGAGTTTCCGAGCGCTCCGCCGGGACGACGAATGCTACCGATGGCCGAAAATCGCCGAGCCGACGCGCACATGAGTGGCGCCGAACTGGATCGCGATCGCGAAATCAGCGCTCATACCCATCGACAAATTCTTCAGGCCGTTGCGCGCGGCGATCTTTGCGGTCAACGCGAAATGCGGCGCCGGCGCGTCATTGACCGGCGGGATGCACATCAGGCCGGAAATCTGCAAACCGTATTTGTCGCGGCAGCTTGCAATGAAGGCGTCGGCCTCGCCTGGGGCCACGCCAGCCTTCTGCGACTCCTCGCCGGTGTTGAGCTGGACGAACAATTGCGGTCGCCGTTTCTGAGATTCGATTTCCTTGGCTAACGCTTCGCAAATGCTCGGGCGGTCGACCGAATGGATGGCGTCGAACAGCGCCACGGCTTCTTTCGCCTTGTTGGATTGCAATGGCCCGATCAGATGCAAGCCGATGCCAGGATAAGCCGCCATTAACCCTGGCCATTTGGCCTTGGCTTCCTGCACGCGATTCTCGCCAAAAGCCCGCTGCCCGGCCTCGATCACAGGCACGATTGCCTCGGCGGTGAACGTCTTCGACACCGCGATCAGCGTCACCGACGCGCGGTCGCGGCGCGCTTCGTTGCAGGCGCGCGCGATCTCCTGCTCCACATTGGCGAGCCCGTTTGGTGAATGCGCGGTTATCGGCGAAGGATTTTGCGGCGCCATGCTGACCTGTTGGTCGTAAATTTACCGGGTAAGTCGAATTTTACCGAGTTCGGGAAAGGCTTTTTGAACCATTCCCTTTAGCCTCTGATGTGGGGTCGGGGGCCGAAGATGTCACGGGTCAGGTTCAACCGCAACAGAGTGAAGCTCAAGCAGCTTCTCGGAATCCGCGCGCGACTTGCCCTGCTCGCGCTGATTCTGGTGGCGCCGTTGATGCTGGAACGCGCCCGTTCGCTGGAGGATACGCGAGCCAGGCAGATCGCGGCCGCCACCGCGGAATTTTCGAACCTCGCCCAGCACAGCGCTGACGCCCAGCAGGAAGTCATTTCCTCCGTAGAGACGGTATTGAAATCCGCGGCCTATATCCGCGCCTCGGTAGGCGGCGTCGGCCGCAGTTGCGACCTCCTGCGCGCCAGCCTGCCGGCCAATCTGCCGTGGATTCGCACGCTGCTGATCGCCGACGGGAAAGGACGGGTACAATGCTCGACCAACAACGTCTTTGTCGGCCTCAATCTCAATGACCGGGCCTATCTCAAGAAGGCCCGAGAGACCCGCGACTTCGTCTTCAGCGATTATTTGTTCGCCAGGGTTACTCACCTGCCGGTGGTGATGGCGGCCTATCCGGTGTCAGCCATCAACGACGAGTTGGATTTCGTCATTCTCGCCGGCGTCAATCTCGACTGGATGTCGAAGATCATGAGCAATCTCGGCGGCCGACCCGGTATTTCGGCGGTGCTGGTCGACAGCGCGGGAACGGTGCTGGCGGCGCCAGCCGACCAGGCCAGCATGATCGGCCGTCCGCTGGATGCGATACCGCTGTTGTCAGCGATCGCCGAACAGGCGATGGGTTCGGACGCGCCGCAGGGATCGCTATCGTTCGTCGCCGCTGACGGATCGAGCCGCGTGCTCAGTTTTGCGCGCATCGCCGGCACGCAATCACGGCTGATCGTCAGCATCGACGAAGCCGGGGTGTCGGCCGCGATCAACCGCGAGATCCGCACCGCCTATCTGCAACTCGGCTTTGTCTGCCTGTTCGTGCTGCTCGGCGCCTTGATCGCCGCGGAGAAGCTGATCATCGGACCGATCGAGATGATAACCTCGATTGCAAAACGCTTCGGCCAGGGCGACTGGTCGGTGCGCGCGACCCGCAAATCGCTGCCGGCGGAATTCGTTCCCCTGGCCCGCGCCTTCAACGCGATGGCGGCACAGCTCGGCGAGCGCGAGCGGGAGCTGGTCGCGACCAATGACCGGCTGACCGTGATCGCCTCGATCGACATGCTCTCGGGGCTTGCCAACCGCCGCGGTTTCCAGAGCCGGCTCGATTTCGAATGGATGAAGGCCCAGCAATACGACAGCGAGTTGTCGCTGCTGATGATCGACGTCGATCACTTCAAGCTGTTCAACGATACCTACGGCCATCCCGAGGGCGACGCCTGCCTCTCCAGGCTCGGCGAAACGCTGGCGGGGATTTCCGCCGAGACCATGGGCTTCGCCGGGCGTTATGGCGGCGAGGAATTCTGTCTGTTGCTGCCGAATACCGACGCCGTCCGGGCGCTCGAGATCGGCGAGATGGTCCGCACCGAGGTGGAAAACCTCGGCATGCCGCATACGACCTCGAGCTATCAAAAAGTCACCGTCAGCATCGGCGTTGCCTGCACGAGGCCGAACGCTGCACAGCAGCCAGGCGACCTGATCGAGGCTGCGGATGCCGCCCTCTACGCTGCCAAACACCGCGGCCGCAACACCGTGGTCGAACACGGGTTCGTGCGAGCAACCGACGGCGGGATCGCGCTGGCGGGCTGATGCCTTATCGCCAGCCCTTTTAAGATGCGGGGCGTTGACCCCAAAGCCGCTTTTGTGGCCTAGTCCGCCGTCCCTTGGACGGGACGCGAATCCACGAAAAGCCCTGCAGATTCCATGACCTCCGAACGCTATAACGCACGCGAATCCGAGCCGCGCTGGCAACGCCAGTGGGACGAAAAGGCGATCTTCGCCGCCGGGAATGACGATTCCAGGCCGAAATATTACGTGCTCGAGATGTTCCCCTACCCCTCCGGGCGGATCCATATCGGGCATGTCCGGAACTATACGCTCGGCGACGTGCTGGCCCGCTTCATGCGCGCCAAAGGTTTTAACGTACTGCACCCGATGGGCTGGGACGCTTTCGGGCTGCCGGCGGAGAACGCCGCGATCGAGCGCAAGGTGGCGCCGAAGGCGTGGACCTACGACAACATCGCGGCCATGAAGAAGCAGCTCCGCTCGATCGGGCTGTCGCTTGACTGGAGCAGAGAATTCGCGACCTGCGATCCCTCTTATTACAAACATCAGCAGAAGATGTTTCTGGACTTCCTGCGCGCCGGACTCGCCGAGCGCGAGAAGCGCAAGATCAACTGGGACCCGGTCGACATGACCGTGCTGGCCAACGAGCAGGTAATCGACGGCCGCGGCTGGCGCTCCGGCGCTGTTGTCGAACAGCGCGAGATGAACCAGTGGGTCTTCAAGATCACGAAATATTCGCAGGAACTATTGGGCGCGCTCGATACGCTGGATCGCTGGCCCGACAAGGTCCGGCTGATGCAGCGCAACTGGATCGGCCGCTCTGAAGGCATGCTGGTGCGGTTCGCGCTCGATCCGGCAACGACGCCGGCCGGCGAGAGCGAGCTGAAGATATTCACCACCCGGCATGACACGCTGTTCGGCGCCAAATTCATGGCGATTGCGCCGGATCATCCGCTGGCGCAGGCCGCGGCGGCGAAAAATCCAAAACTCGCGGAGTTCATCGCCGAGGCAAAGCGCATCGGCACTGCGCAGGAGATCATCGACACCCAGGAGAAGCAGGGCTTTGATACCGGGATCCGGGCGATCCACCCGTTCGATCCGAACTGGAAGCTGCCGGTCTATGTCGCCAATTTCGTGCTGATGGAATACGGCACCGGCGCGATCTTCGGCTGCCCCGCGCACGACCAGCGCGACCTCGATTTTGTCAATAAATACGAGCTCGGCAATACGCCGGTCGTGTGTCCCGAGGGCCAGGATCCGAAGACGTTCGTCATCACCGACACCGCCTATGACGGCGACGGCCGTATGATCAATTCACGCTTCCTGGACGGCATGACCATCGAGCGAGCGAAGGAAGAGGTTGCAAAACGGCTGGAGGGCGAGCTGCGGGGCAACATGCCCGTCGGCGAGCGCCAGGTGAATTTCCGCCTGCGCGACTGGGGCATCTCGCGCCAGCGCTATTGGGGTTGCCCGATCCCGGTGATTCACTGCCCGAAATGCGATGTCGTGCCGGTGCCCGACAAGGATCTGCCGGTGGTGCTGCCGGAGGATGTCACCTTCGACAAGCCTGGCAACGCGCTCGACCATCATCCGACCTGGAAGCACGTCACCTGCCCCAAATGCGGGGCTAAGGCACAGCGCGAAACCGACACCATGGACACGTTTGTCGACTCGTCCTGGTATTTCGCGCGCTTCACCGATCCGTGGAACCAAAACGCGCCGACCACGCCCGCGGTGGTGAACCGGCTGATGCCGGTCGATCAATATATCGGCGGCGTCGAGCACGCGATCCTGCACCTGCTCTACAGCCGCTTCTTCATCCGTGCCATGAAGGCCACCGGCCATATCGGCATGGATGAGCCTTTCGCCGGCATGTTCACACAGGGCATGGTGGTGCACGAGACCTATCAGAAGGCCGACGGCGGTTACGTCACGCCGGCCGAAGTCAGGGTCGAGACCGGCGCCAATGGCCGCCGCGCCAGTCTACAGACCACCGGCGAAGAGATCTCGATCGGCCCGATCGAGAAGATGTCGAAGTCGAAGCGCAACACCGTCGATCCCGACGACATCATCGCGACCTATGGCGCCGACGTGGCGCGCTGGTTCATGCTGTCGGATTCGCCGCCCGACCGCGACGTGATCTGGAGCGACGAGCGGGTGCAGGGCGCCTCGCGGTTTGTGCAGCGGCTCTGGCGGTTGGTCAACGAGTCCGCCGAGATCGCGAAAGCGGCGCCGGCGGGCCGGCCAGCCACTTTCAGCCCCGACGCGCTGGCGCTGCGCAAGGCCGCGCACGGGGCGCTGGACAAAGTCTCGACCGGCATCGAAAGACTGCATTTCAATGTCTGCCTCGCCTATATCCGTGAATTCGCCAATGCCTTGGGCGAGGCACTGGCGCGCGAGGGGCAGCCGTCCCCCGATCTGGGCTGGGCGATCCGCGAGGCCGCGGTCATCCTTGTTCAACTGTTCGCGCCGATGATGCCGCATCTGGCCGAGGAATGCTGGCAGGCGCTGGGACAGCGCGGCCTGGTCTCGGAGGCCCATTGGCCCCAAATCGAACGCGATTTGCTGGTTGAAGACACGGTGACGCTGGTGGTCCAGGTCAACGGCAAGAAACGGGGTGATGTAACCGTGCCACGGGGCGCCCAAAATCCCCAGATTGAGGCTGCCGTTCTGGCCCTCGATGCGGTAAGACAGGCCTTGGGCGGCAAGGCCGTCCGCAAGGTGATCATTGTTCCCATGAGGATCGTGAATGTCGTTGGCTAGGATTCGCATTGCCGCCCGGCTGCTGGCCGTGGCCGCCCTGGCGGCGCTGACGGCCGGCTGCTTCCAGCCGATGTATGCCGAACATGCCGATGGCTCCCCTGGCCTGCGCGAAAAGCTGATGGGCGTGGAACTGCCTCCGATCGACAAGCCCAACGCTTCGCGCGAGGCGAGGCTCGGGGTGGAAATCCGCAATGCCCTGGCGTTCAAGCTTTATGGCAGCGCCACCGGCATGCCGCCCACGCATCGGCTGGTGATCCGGTTCAACGCCACCCGTTCGTCGCTGATGATCGATCCGAACACCGCGCTGCCCACCAGCGAGAACTACGGCATCGATGCACAATTCAATCTGATCGAGATCGCTTCGAACAAGTCGGTCATGACCGGCACGACGTTCTCCCGCGTCTCCTATGACATGCCCGGATCCTATCAGCGCTTCGCCCGCGCCAGGGCCTACCGGGATGCCGAGGATCGCGCCGCCCAGGAGATCGCGGACAATATCCAGACCCGGCTGGCGGCGTTCTTCACCGCCGGTACTTGAAAGCCGGCGTCATTCCGGGGCGCGAGCATAGCGAGCGAACCCGGAATCCAGAAGTTATCGGCACGGGATTCCGCGATGTGCAATTGCACATCTGAGGTTCGCGCTGGCGGGCGCCCGGAATGACAATACTGGTTTGATCATGGTCGCGCTTCGCGGAAAAGAAATCGACGCCTTTCTCGCTCGACCCGACCCGGGCCGCCCGATTATCCTGCTTTACGGTCCTGACGCCGGCCTCGTTCGGGAGCGCGCCGACGCGTTGCTGGCATCCGCGGTCGACGATCCCAACGATCCGTTTTCGCTGGTGCGGCTGGATGGCGACGAGCTTTCAGCTGAACCGTCGCGGCTGGTCGATGAGGCGATGACGATCCCGTTGTTCGGCGGCCGCCGCGCGATCCGCGTCCGCGCCGGCTCCCGCAGTTTTGCCAGCGGCGTCGACACGCTGGCGGAGGCGCCGCCGAAGGATTGCCGCGTCGTGATCGAGGCTGGCGAGCTGCGTCCCGAATTGCCGCTGCGCAAGGCGTGCGAGCGCGCCAAGACCGCGGTTGCGATCGGCTGCTATCCCGACGGCGAGCGCGATCTCGCCAGGCTGATCGATGATGAATTGCGGGTTTCAGATTTGCGCATCGCGGCGGACGCGCGGGCTACGCTGGTTTCGCTGCTCGGCGGCGACCGCCAGGCCTCGCGCAACGAACTGAAGAAACTCGCGCTGTATGCCCACGGCAAGGGCGAGGTCACGCTCGACGATGTGATGACGGTGGTGGCGGATGCTTCCGAGCTCAAGGTCGACCCGATCGTGGACGGCGCCTTTGCAGGAAAGCCGGAGCTGGTCGAGGCCGAATTCGCCAAGGCCATGATCGCCGGCACCTATCCCGGCATGATCATCTCTGCAGCCCAGCGGCAAGCGGCCTGGCTGCACAAATCCGCGCTTGCGCTCGCCGAGGGGACACCGGTCTCCTCGGTGCTCGACGGCGGATTCCCGCGCCTGCATTTTTCACGAAAGCCGAATGTCGAAACCGCGCTGCGCAATTTCAGTCCGGCGCGGCTGGCGCTGATCATCGAGCAGCTCGCCACGGCCGCGCTGGAAATGCGCAAGCAGGCTCCCCTGGCGGCCGTGATCGCGCAGCGGACCCTGCTGGCGATTGCGGTGAACGCGAAGAGAAGGTGACGAAGCTGCTCCGTGGCTCTCGTCGGGGCCGCGGAGACCGTTAACGTGATCGAGATCTAGGAGCTCCTATCGCCAGCTCTCGCGCATCGACCTCGTCGAGCTGTTCGAGGTCACGGTAGCTGATTTGAACGGTGCCGCCGGGATCGCGGTGATTGATGCTGACGGCAAGCCCGAGCGCGTCGCTGACGCGTTTCTCCAGCGCGACCGTATCGGCATCCTTTTCCCTGCCGCCGCGCGCCTTCTGCGGCTTCCGCACCGGCACGCCCTCGACATGGGCCAGTGCTTCGGCCTGGCGCACGTTGAGGCCTTCCTCGACGATGCGCTTGGCGGCGCCCACCGGATCGGGCACGCCGATCAGCGCGCGGGCGTGGCCGGCCGATAACTGGCCGAGCGCGATATAGGCCTGCACCTCGGCCGGCAGTTTGGTCAGCCGCATCATGTTGGCGACATGGCTGCGGCTCTTGCCGACGATCTTGGCGATCTCGTCCTGGCTGCGTTTGAATTCGTTAGCGAGCGCATGATAGCCCTGCGCCTCCTCCATCGCATTGAGGTCTTCGCGCTGGACGTTTTCGATGATCGCTAGCTCGAGCGCATCGCTATCGCTGACGTCGACCGGCACGATCGGCACGTCGTGCAGTCCCGCGATCTGCGACGCGCGCCAGCGGCGCTCGCCGGCGATGATCTCGTAGCGGTCCTGCGCGCCCTTCACCGGCCGCACCACAATCGGCTGGATCACGCCGTGCTGCCTGATCGAGTTCGGCGAGTTCGGCGAGCTCGACATCGGAAAAGGCGCGGCGCGGATTGCGCGGATTGGGCTTCAGGAATTCGATCGGCACCTTGCGCTGCGCGCGCGGCCGCTCGACATGCGCGGCCTCGCCGCCGACATCTCCGATCAGACTTGCAAGACCGCGGCCCAGTCGCGAACGCGCTTCGTCGGCCATCGCCAGCTCCCTTGGATTCAACTTGAGCGCTCCTTTTTTCGTCTCACCGTCATCCGCGGCGCGTCACCAGACGCGAACCCGGAATCCCGATGTTCAGAATCGTCTTATCACTTCGAGATTCCGGATCAATCCGGTCACGCGGATTGTCCGGAATGACTTGTCTGGCTCAATGCGTGCGCAGCTCTCGTTCGCGCTGGATCACTTCCGTCGCGAGCTTGAGATAGGCCTCGCTGCCGACGCATTTGAGATCGTACACCAGCACCGGCTTGCCGTAGGACGGCGCCTCGGAGATGCGCACGTTGCGCGGGATCATGGTGTTGTAGACTTTGCTGCCCATGAACTGCCGGACATCGGCGACCACCTGGTTCGACAGATTGTTGCGGGAGTCGAACATGGTCAGCACGATGCCGTGGATCGACAGATTGGGATTGAGCGTCGAGCGCACCTGCTCCACCGTCTGCAGCAATTGCGACAGGCCTTCGAGGGCAAAGAACTCGCACTGCAGCGGCACCAGGATCGCGTCGGACGCCGCCATCGCGTTGACTGTGAGAAGATTGAGCGACGGCGGACAGTCGATCAGCACATAGGTGTAATCGGATTCCGGGGAGACGTTGGTGTTCAGCGCGGCGATCGCGTCGCGCAGCCGGAAGGCACGGCCGGGGGTCGTGCCGAGTTCGAGCTCGAGGCCCGACAAATCCATGGTCGAAGGCGCAATTTGCAGTCGCGGCACCGCAGTCGGCACCACCGATTCGCGCAAGCTGGCTTCGCCGATCAGGACGTCATAGGTCGAGCAGCTACGGTTGCGGCGATCGATGCCAAGACCGGTGGAGGCGTTGCCCTGCGGATCGAGATCGACGATCAGCACGCGCTCCCCAATCGCCGCGAGCGCGGTGCCGAGATTGATCGCGGTGGTGGTCTTGCCGACGCCACCCTTCTGATTGGCCAGCGCCAGGATGCGCGGATGGCCGGGCGGGGTCGATGCCTTATCCTCTTGATAAATTTGATCAATTACGGTCATGCGCGGGTGCCATAAGGTTTGGCGGACGGGTTGCGGCGCTCGATGCGATCGAGCTCGACAATCCAGCCGTGTCCACCGGTGCGGCTGGAATGGAGACGCGGATCAATCTTCCAATATTTAGTGGCCTCGGTCAATTCGGCCTCTACATCTTGGCCTTTGAGAAACAAGGCTTTCGCCCCTCGTTTGACCCAAGGTTCCGCGAAGCCGATGAGCAGGTGTAGCGGAGCCACCGCCCGGGCGGTGACGCAATCCACAGGGCCGGTAATTCTATCCACACTATCCCCGATGTCAGCGAGATGAACCGTGCCGGGCGCACCGGTGATTCGCAATGCCTCCCGCAGGAACGCGGCCTTCTTGGAATTGCGCTCGACCAGATGGACCGCCGCGCCGGGGGTTTCCGCCAATGCACAAGCCAGCACCACACCGGGAAAGCCGCCGCCGCTGCCGAGGTCAACCCACGTCTTGGCTGACGGTGCGATCGTCAGCAGCTGCAACGAATCGCTGATGTGACGCGTCCAGAGATTCGGAAGCGTTGATGGCGCCACGAGATTGGTTTTGGCCTGCCACTCCCTGAGCAGGTCGAGATAGCGATCCAGTCGGCGCTCCGTTTCACGTGAAACAGGCGTCAGCTTCAGCGCTTCGGCCTTGTCGGAAGCGAGCGTCGAAGAGTTGGCGTGCCTGGATGCCGTGGTCATCTGCTCTGGTGATCCTGCTTCCATAGTGGGAGGAAGTTGCCTGCCCTTGGCCGCTATGTCGCAATCGGTGCAAGGTCCTTCGATGATGACAAGTTTGTCGTCCCATCTCTCGAGCTTCGCAAGGTCACGCTTCAGCACGACGATGGAATTTCTGGTCTGCGACTTGTTTCACGTGAAACATATGCACGGCACTGCCTGGGACATAACCCAGCGGCAATCTAATTGTTGTCAGCACAGCGTTGGTGCTGGCCGCTGGCAGATGAGCACCCTCGTGACAAACGCCCGCATCGAAACCTCCCATTCAGACGGGAGCGGCGACAAAAGTTCAGAGGCGACCACTCCCCGGTATTCGACTTCACCAATCACCATATCGTCTGGCTGCCGCCGAACCTCCAGGCAACCCCGGACCACAAAAACACATTCAAGGCGCTCTTTTCGGCTGTGGCGATCAGGCGCCCGGCATAGTCCCTGAACGCAAAAACATCTTCCCATCGCCAGGCCCGTAGCTTGAGCCCCTGCTCCAGCAGCGTCATCAGCTCCCGCTCTGAAACGATGGGATAGCCTCGACCGCTGAGCCCGACCCGGTCCCTGTGCGCCGAATATTCGATAAGCCCGATCGGATGGTCATCCTCGATCAAGTCGTAAACGATGCGCTGTTCCAGCAGCGCCTTGCCCAGCCGTCGGCTTGCAACATCGTTGTCCTTTGACCGGGTCCGGCCTGACTGCGTCACGTCGGGATGACGTTCGAATTTCCGGTCTGGCGCCTCTGTTGTTTCACGTGAAACGCTACGCGGTCGCGGCTGAGGCCTTCCGCCGTGCTTCCCGGCGCAGATAGGCCGCCAGGATGCCGAGCGCCGCCGGCGTCATGCCATCGAGGCGACCCGCCTGCCCCACGGTCCGAGGGCGCACGGCTTCAAGCTTCGAACGCGCCTCGTTGGAAAGACCGGGCACAGCGCCGTAGTCGATATCCCCGAGGAACAGCCCCTCGTCGCGCCTGAAAGCATCGACGTCGGCGATCTGGCGCTTGAGATAGACGTCGTATTTCGCATCGATCTCGAGATGGACGGCGATGCCTGACTCAATGGCCGACAGTTCCGGCCAGACGTTGCGTATTTCCGGCCAACCGATCTCCGGGTAGGCCAAGAGTTCAAAGGCCGAACGGCGCTGGCCGTCCCTGTTAAGCGCCAGACCATATCGGGCGGCTTCATTGGGCGTCAGCGTCAATGATTTTGCCAGTGTCTTCGCTGCATTCAACGCCGTCATCTTGGCGGCGTGACGCTGCGAACGCGCCTGCCCCACGCAGCCTAGGGCGATCCCCTTGTCAGTCAGCCGCTGGTCGGCATTGTCGGCGCGTAACGTCAGTCGGTATTCGGCCCGCGAAGTGAACATCCGGTACGGCTCAGTGATGCCGCGGGTCACGAGATCGTCGATCATCACACCGAGATAGCCGTCGGCCCGGTCGAATACGACCGGTGCAGAGCCGCCAGCGGCCAAGGCCGCATTGAGGCCCGCAACAAGCCCCTGGGCCGCCGCCTCTTCATAGCCGGTGGTGCCGTTGATCTGTCCGGCCAGGAACAACCCCGGCAGCCGCTTGGTCTGCAAGGTCGGATCAAGCTCGCGGGGATCGACGTGATCATATTCGATGGCGTAGCCCGGGCGGACCATGCGCACGTGCTCCAGCCCCGGAATCGAGGCCAGGATTGCGGACTGCACCTCCTCCGGGAGAGAGGTCGAAATGCCGTTGGGATAGACGGTGGAATCGTCCAGCCCCTCCGGCTCCAGAAAGATCTGATGGCCGTCGCGATCGCCGAAGCGAACAATCTTGTCCTCGATCGACGGGCAATAGCGCGGCCCGGTGCTCTTGATCTGCCCGGAATACATCGGCGAGCGATGGACGTTGGCCCGGATCACTTCATGGGTCGCCGCCGTGGTGCGAGTGATGCCGCACTGGATCTGCGGCGTCGTGATGCGATCGGTCATGACCGAAAAGGGTTCCGGCGGATCGTCGCCGGGCTGCATTTCGACCCCCGCCCAGTCGATGGTGCTGCCATCGAGCCGCGGCGGGGTCCCGGTCTTTAACCGCCCCAGCGTAAAGCCGGCAGCTTCAAAAGACTTCGAGAGCCCCAGCGCCGGCGCCTCACCGACGCGACCGGCCGGCCAGTTCTTTTCACCGAGATGAATCAACCCGCGCAGGAAGGTCCCGGTCGTGACGACCACGGCGCCAGCGCCCAGCTCACGGCCATCGGCCAGGCGAAGGCCGGTCACACGGCCATCCGAGACGATCAACTCATCGGCCTCGCCTTCGATCACGCTGAGGTTGGCGGTCTCCCGAATGGCTGCCTGCATTGCGGCCGCGTAGAGCTTGCGGTCGGCCTGGGCGCGCGGCCCGCGCACCGCCGGCCCCTTGCGCCGGTTGAGCATGCGAAACTGAATGCCACCGGCGTCGGCCACGCGGCCCATCAGACCGTCCAGCGCATCGACCTCGCGGACCAGATGCCCCTTGCCGAGCCCGCCGATCGCGGGGTTGCAGGACATCGCGCCAATGGTCGCGAAGCGATGGGTTACCAGCGCCGTCCGGGCGCCCATGCGTGCGGCGGCACTCGCAGCCTCGCAGCCGGCGTGGCCGCCGCCGATGACGATGACGTCGAATGATTGTGGACGGCTCAGCATGGCCGGACTTTTATCGCGAGGCGGCAAAACCCGAAAGTGGTAAGTTACCCGGCATGTTTCACTGAAACGCGAGCGGGACGCATGTTTCACGTGAAACAAATTCATAAAATGAATAAAGAAATATTTCTTTCATTTAATACTATTACTTGCCGATACAGAACTCTCTGAAGATCACGTCGAGGATATCCTCGACGTCTACTCGGCCGAGCAACCGCCCCAAGGCATAGGCAGCCATCCGCAGATCCTCAGCGGCCAGTTCTTCGCCCTGTCCGATCGCTTCCATGCTGCGCCGGAGCGAAGCCGCCGTCTGCTGCAGCAATTTACGCTGCCGCTCCCGCCCGATCAGACCCGCCTCATCCGACCCAAAATATTTTTCAGCGAATCCAACCAAGCCGCCGATCAACTCCCCGATCCCGTCTCCTCGGCTCGCCGAAATCCAGAAATCATCACCGTCCCTGCCCCGCTCCAGCACCCCGACCGGTCCTTTCCCTTCCGGCGCATCGAGCGCCGTCCTGCTGAGGTCGATCTTGTTCCGCACCCGCCACACCGGCGCGTCGCCCTGCTCCGGACGTTCGTCATGTTGCGGATCGCTCATCCACAACACCAGGTCCGCTTCCGCCGCGCGCGCCCTCGCGCGCCGCACGCCTTCCTGCTCGACGGGATCATCGGTCTCGCGAATGCCGGCGGTATCGATCACCGTCACCGGATAGCCGTCGAGATCGAGTTGCACCTCGATCACGTCGCGCGTGGTGCCGGCATGCGGCGAGACGATCGCCACCTCGCGTCGCGCCAGCGCGTTCATCAGCGTCGACTTGCCGACATTCGGCGGGCCCGCGATCGCGACCACCAGCCCCTCGCGCAGCCGTTCGCTTCGACCCTGTGCCGCAAGCACTTCTTCAATCTCGCTGAGCAGCGCTCTAATCTTTGCCAGTGCCGGCGCAATCAGTTCGGCGGGCACGTCGCCTTCGTCGGAGAAATCGATACCGGCTTCGATTAAGGCCGAGGCTTCGATGATCTGGTCGCGCCAGTTACGCGCGCGATCGCCGAGCAGACCTTTCAACTGACGCAGCGCCTGGCGGCGTTGCCGATCCGTGTCGGCATGAATCAAATCGTCGAGGCCCTCGGCTTCGGTGAGATCGAGCTTGCCGTTCTCGAACGCGCGCCGGGTGAACTCGCCGGGCTCGGCAGCGCGCACGTCGGCAAAAGCCGAGAGCGCCGCGAACAGCGCCGCCAGCACCGCCCGTCCGCCGTGGACGTGAAATTCCGCGACGTCCTCGCCGGTCGCGCTTGCCGGCCCCGGAAACCAGAGGACTACCGCATCGTCGATCGGCTGCCCGACGGCATCTTGCAGCAGATACCCGCGTCGCCAGCCGCGGCGCCGTCATCTTGCCCGCGAGCGCCAACAGCACGGCCCCGGCCTGGGGACCGGATACCCGCACCAGAGCGATCGCGCTCGGCGGCCGGCCCGATGAAAGGGCAAAAATGGTCTGCTCGCGTGGATGCATCGCCTATTTGGTCCCGAGCCCTTTGAAAAGGCAACGTAATCTCGATTTGCCCGGCCGGTCGGCAAAAGCCGGCAGCAATCGCTTCGACAGACAGCATTATTGTTTATATATTTCAGTAGCTTGGGACCATCGCCCCGTACCTATCGGATATCCTCATGCTGCGGCATTGCTGCAGCAAATCCCGCAGCAAAAAGGGGCGCCCCGCGCGAGGACGCCCCTGCCAAAGCCGCCGAGACGGCTCAGGTATTCATCGATTCGAAGAATTCCGCGTTGTTCTTGGTGTTGCGCAGCTTGTCGAGCAGGAAATCGATCGCGTCCATCGTGCCCATCGGATTGAGGATCCGGCGCAGCACGTACATTTTCTTCAGGACCTGCGGATCGGTGATCAGCTCCTCCTTGCGGGTGCCGGAGCGCGAAATGTCGATCGCCGGGAAGGTCCGCTTGTCGGAGACCTTGCGGTCGAGAATCAGTTCGGAATTGCCGGTGCCCTTGAATTCTTCGAAGATCACTTCGTCCATGCGGCTGCCGGTATCGACCAGTGCGGTCGCGATGATCGTGAGTGAGCCGCCCTCCTCGATATTGCGGGCGGCGCCGAAGAACCGTTTTGGCCGCTGCAGCGCATTGGCGTCGACGCCGCCGGTCAGCACCTTGCCGGATGACGGCACCACCGTGTTGTAGGCGCGACCCAGACGCGTGATCGAATCCAGCAGGATCACAACATCACGGCCATGTTCGACCAGCCGTTTTGCTTTTTCGATCACCATCTCGGCGACCTGCACGTGGCGCACCGCTGGCTCATCGAAGGTCGAGGAGACCACTTCGCCCTTCACCGAGCGCTGCATGTCCGTGACTTCCTCGGGCCGCTCGTCGATCAGGAGCACGATCAGATAGCACTCCGGATGATTGGCCGTGATCGAATGGGCGATGTTCTGCATCAGCACGGTCTTGCCGGTGCGGGGAGGAGCGACGATCAGCGCGCGCTGGCCCTTGCCGATCGGGGCGACGATGTCGATAACCCTTGCAGAAAGGTCTTTTCTGGTGGGGTCTTCGAGCTCGAGCCGGAAGCGCTGGTCCGGAAACAGCGGCGTCAGATTGTCGAAATTGACTTTGTGCTTTGACTTTTCCGGGTCCTCGAAATTCAACGTATTGACCTTCAGCAAGGCAAAATAGCGTTCGCCTTCTTTCGGGCTGCGAATATGGCCTTCGATGGTGTCGCCGGTACGAAGCCCGAACCGCCGGATCTGCGAGGGCGAGACGTAGATATCGTCGGGGCCCGGCAGATAGTTCGCGTCGGGCGAGCGCAGAAATCCAAAACCGTCGGAGAGCACTTCGACGACACCTTCGCCGATAATATCGGTTTCCTGGATCGCGAGTTGTTTGAGAATGGCGAACATCAGCTCCTGCTTGCGCATGGTGCTGGCGTTTTCGACCCCTTTTTCTTCCGCAAACGAGACGAGTTCGGCTGGCGTTTGGGCTTTGAGGTCTTGAAGTTTCATTTCCCGCATTGGGATGGTCCTGTGGAGTAGTTTGGGAGAGGGATTGCGAGGTGGCTGTCTACGAAAATGCGGACGCGAGATCAGGAAGGTCCGCAGGTCTGAGCAAGGAAAGTGCCGGAGAGGCTTCAAACCTGATGCGGCGGCCGGTTCAACGAGGAACCGAAACGCAACCACATCCGCCTGCGTGGGGTGGGATTTTAGCAATATAGAAAATCGTCTGGCCTTCCGCAAGCAGGCTGGCAGCCTCAGCTGTTAGCAGCGTCGCTCATCAAAACGGCTTCACAATCACCAGGACGACGATTCCGATCATCAGAACCGTAGGTACCTCATTGATAAAGCGAAAGAATTTCTGACTTCTGGCATTCCGGTCGGCGGCGAAATCCTTAACCCAGCGGGCAAAATAACCGTGGACGCCCGACAGCAGCACCACGAGCAGCAGTTTAGCGTGGAACCAGCTCGCCGAAAACAAATGGCCGGCCCAGGCCAGATAAAGCCCCGCCAGCCATGTCACGATCATCGCCGGGTTGATGATCGCCTTCAGCAATCGCCGTTCCATCACCTTGAACGTTTCCGATTGCTTCGATCCGGCTTCCGCCTCGCAATGATAGACGAACAGCCGCGGCAAATAGAGCATGCCGGCCATCCAGGAGATGACCGCGATCACGTGCAGCGCCTTGATCCAGTCGTACATCTGCAAAAGCCCCACTCGTCCTGTTTGTCCAAAATCCTGGAACGCTCGGCCTGATTTCGGCGCTGCCTATACCCCAGTCTCGACCGGAAGCGAGACATATCCGCAAAGCACTGCCTTTCTAAACTAATAATTTTAGAATCTTAGGTTTGAGTTTAAGTAGCGGTGAATAGCGTCCGCGCAAAAATGTCCCGCATTACTCCCCCCTTGTTCACATCCTTCAACATTTCTGGCCGGCCGCCAAATGATCCGAATAAGGTGACTGGCTTCAAGCGCTTGCGCCGATTTGTCGTCAGCTTATGAAGAGACAAGTCCACACAACCCCACTATCATTGCCGTCGGCAAATGGACTTATCCTTACTTCGAGGCCTGTGAAGAAAAAGCCGGGTTATCCCCGACTGTTCGATCCGCGCCCGATTCTCTCAGGTAAGGTCCACAAGGATTTACAGGTTACACAGGGGTTCAGGTGCCCACGTCCGGCAGTTATTTCCATCTTCATCTGGTCTCCGATTCGACCGGCGAGACCCTGATCACGGTGGCGCGCGCGGTGGCCGCGCAATACGCCAATGTGACGCCGGTCGAGCACGTCTATCCGCTGGTGCGTAGCCAGAAGCAGCTGGATCGCGTGCTCGACGAGATCGAGGAAGCGCCCGGCATCGTGCTTTTCACGCTGCTGGAGCAAGACCTCGTTGCGCGGCTGGAAGCCAAGTGCCAGCAGATCAACATCCCGAGCCTCTCGATCATCGGCCCGGTCATGCAGCTATTTCACGCCTATCTCGGTGCCGCCACCACCGGGCGCGTCGGCGCGCAGCACACCTTGAATGCGGAATACTTCAAGCGCATCGATGCCTTGAACTACACGATGATGCATGATGACGGCCAACACGTCGAAGGACTGGAAGAGGCCGACGTAGTGCTGGTCGGTGTGTCCCGCACCTCGAAGACGCCGACCTCGATCTATCTCGCCAACCGCGGCATCCGCACCGCGAACGTTCCGCTGGTTCCAAATATCCTGGTCCCGCATCAACTGGAAACGCTAACAAAGCCGCTGGTGGTGAGCCTGCACGCGACACCCGAGCGCCTGATCCAGGTCCGGCAGAACCGGCTTTTGAGTCTTGGCGCCGGTCCCGGCAACGACGATTACATCGATCGCCAGGCTGTCGCGGATGAGGTCGCGTTTGCGCGGCGATTGAGTGCCAAATTCAATTGGGCGCAGCTTGACGTGACGCGGCGATCGATCGAGGAAACGGCTGCGGCTATCCTGAAGCTGTTCACCGACAGGCAACGGCAGCGGCTTGCGGAATGACAATCCAGTCATGACCATCTGGCGCGGGCCATCCCCGTTGATCCTGGCTTCGCAAAGCCGCGCGCGGCAAATGCTGCTCGCCAACGCCGGAATTGTGTCCGAAGCCGTTCCGGCCGATATCGACGAGCGCGCCGTACAGCAAGCTTCCGGGCTTGCAGCGCCCGGCGACATCGCGGCTCTTCTGGCGCGTGAGAAAGCCCGCGCGGTATCCATGCGTCACCCCGGCCAATTTGTTGTTGGCGCGGACCAGACCCTGGCGCTGGGAACGCGGCTTTTCAGTAAGCCCGCCGGCCGGGCGCCGGCCGCGGAGCAATTGCGTGCACTTGCAGGCAACAGCCATGAACTGCATTCCGGCGTTGCGGTGGCGCGCGATGGCAAGATACTGTTTTCGGAGGTCGCCGTGGCGCGCATGACCATGCGATCGTTAACCGGCGCCGAGATCGGAACCTATCTGGATCAGGCCGGGGAGGCAGTGACGTCAAGCGTAGGTGCGTATCAGCTCGAAGGGTTAGGCGTGCATCTGTTCGAGCGTATCGAAGGCGATCACTTTACGATTCTCGGGCTGCCGCTCTTGCAGTTGCTTGCGTTTCTTCGCAGCGAGCGGCTGCTCGGTTTTTGAAGTTTTCTGACGAAACGGCGACGTGAATGATCATTCTTGGGCTGACCGGCTCGATCGGGATGGGAAAATCGACCACTGCAAAGCTGTTCGAGGAAGCCGGCGTTCCCGTCTACGACGCCGACGCGACCGTTCACCGGCTGTATGAAGGCGAGGCAGTGCCATTGATCGAAGCGGCCTTTCCGGGCACGACGGCCAACGGCAAGGTCGATCGTGCGCGTCTGTCGGGGCAGGTGGTGCACGATCCCGTCGCGATGAAACGGCTGGAGGCAATCGTCCATCCGATGCTGGGCGCCTCGCGTCGGAAATTCCTGGAAGACGCCGAACGGTCCGGCGCGCCGGTGGCGGTGGTCGATGTGCCGTTGCTGTACGAGACTGGCGGCGAGAAACGCGTCGATGCGGTGGTGGTGGTCACGACCACGCGGGAAAATCAGCGCCAGCGAATTCTCGCCCGCGACAACATGACCGAAGAAAAGCTCGATGCCATCCTGGCGCGGCAACTGCCCGACGCCGAAAAGCGCAAGCGCGCCGATTTCGTGGTGGATACGTCGCATGGGCTGGACCCGGTGCGCGCGCGAATTCGGGACATTCTGGTTGAGGCTGTTAAAATGCCTCAGCGGCGAATTTGATTCGCCTTTTCCCGGTCTGTAATCCCATGCGCGAAATCGTTCTCGATACCGAAACCACTGGCCTCGACCCGCTGCGCGGCGACCGGCTGGTCGAGATCGGCTGCGTCGAGATCTTCAACCGCATGCCGACCGGCCAGACCTTCCACCGGCACATCAATCCCGAGCGGGACATGCCGGCCGAAGCTTTCGCGGTGCATGGGCTCTCCACGGAGTTCCTCGCCGACAAGCCGCTGTTCGCCCATGTGGTGGACGAATTCCTGGAATTCATCGCCGACGCGCCGCTGGTGATCCACAACGCCTCGTTCGATATCAGCTTCATCAATGCCGAACTCGACCGCATCAAGCGGCCGGCGATCGGGCGCGACCGGCTGGTCGACACGCTCCTGCTGGCGCGGCGCAAGCATCCCGGCGTGTCGAACCGCCTCGACGATCTCTGCTCGCGCTATGCGATCGACAATTCGCGCCGCACCAAGCACGGGGCGTTGCTGGACGCCGAGCTCCTGGCCGAGGTCTATATCGATTTGATCGGAGCCCGGCAGTCGCAGTTGATCCTGGCGTCCGAGACCCGCGATACCCGCACAGGCGGATACGGCGAAATGCCGCGGCGGCAACGTGAGCTGCCGCTGGCGCCGCGGATATCAGAGGAAGATCGCGCTGCGCATCGGGCCTTTATTGCCACGCTCGGCGACAAGCCGATTTGGAACGATTTCCTGGGCGCGTGAGCGGCAAGCCCGGTTTGGCTTAGCTCGGTTTGACTTGCGCGGCCTGAGCCGCCTGCCGTTCCATGTTCTGGCGGTACAGGCCGACGAAATCCACGGGGTCCAGCATCAAAGGCGGGAAGCCGCCATCGCGCACGGAAGTGGCGATGATCTCGCGCGCGAACGGGAACAACAGCCGCGGGCATTCGATCATGACCAGCGGATGCAGGTTTTCCTTCGGCACGTTCAAGATTGCGGAATACCCCGGCATAGGCCAGGTCGAAGCTGAACATCACTTTGCCGGCGTTTTCCGCCTTGCCCTCGACCGAAAGCGTCACTTCATATTCGTTTTCGGCGATATTGTTGGCGCTGACGTTGATCTGGATATTGATCGCCGGCTGCTGCTGTTGCGGCGCGAGCGAACTCGGGGCATTCGGATTCTCGAACGACAGGTCCTTGGTGTACTGCGCCAGCACGTTGAGCTGGGGAGGGGCCGCTTCGGGAGGTGCGCCGTTGCCGTTGGTCATGGAAATCTCTCCTGGAGCGTTTCAAGCGAGCGGCGGCCGGTCTGGCGTCTGGATTCGCTCGGTTCTTTGGGAAAATGCCGTTATCGGGGCGAGTGGCTATCATAGCCCCGCCTCACTCTACAAGGACGTCAATCACGCGCAGGCTCCCGGGCCGAGCCCTGGCTCGTCGCCGAGTGCGGCAAATAGCCGTCCCTGACGCCGGTCCGCGCCCTAAATTGTTGAATATGCGCGATTTCCGGGCATGATCGGGGTTTCCCCCCGCGGGCAAAACGCGCTAGAATTGATTGGTGGCAAGCTGGTGAGGGCACCGGCTCGGCCGATTTCCGCCGGCATTGCTTTTCATGCCAAAACGCGCCATTGGCCGGGCCAAGTTTCGTGCCTACATGCTGCTGACCCATCCGTGACGTAATCTCTGCCGTTCCCTAAGGGGGGAACGCTCTGCCGCCGGACCCGTTGCCGGCGTGAGAACCAGAAAGCAAAAGCGACGTGGATATTTACACCATCATCTTCCTGGCGCTGGCGGTCTTCATCTTCCTGCGTTTGCGCAACGTGCTCGGACAGCGCACCGGAAGCGAGCGACCGCCCTACGAACGCCCTGCGCGGAACGTCGTGCAGGGGGCGCAGGACAACAAAGTGGTTCCAATTCCGGGTGCGGTGATCGACCAGGCGCCGCTGGCGCCAGCGGCTGACGTGACACCGCCGACCGACCGCTGGAAAGGTCTGGCTGAACCCGGCACGCCGGTGGCTCAGGGGCTGGACGGCATTGCCGCGCAGGATTCCTCGTTCGATCCGCGGCATTTCCTGTCAGGCGCGCGCAGTGCCTATGAGATGATCGTACTGGCATTCGCCAATGGCGATCGTCGCGCGCTGAAGGACCTGTTGTCGTCCGAAGTCTATGACAGCTTCGAGGCCGTGATCAAAGATCGCGAAAAGCGCGAGCAGAAGACCGAAACCCGCTTCGTGTCGATCGACAAGGCCGAGCTCGTGGGGGCGGAAGCCCGCGATAGGTCGGCGCAGCTGACCGTCCGATTTGTGTCGCAGATGATTTCGGTTACCCGCGACAAGACCGGCACGATTGTCGACGGCAATCCGGATAAGGTCACCGATATCACCGATGTTTGGACATTCGCTCGGGACACGACTTCACGCGATCCGAACTGGAAGCTGGTTGGCACGGGAAGCGCTCACTGACGCGCGTGGTATCAGACGATACACCGCCGCGTTTTGTGTCATTGCCTTCGCTGTGTCGCTGGCTCCGCTTGCGGCGATTGCCGCGCGCAAGGCGCATCACGGGCACGCCGCCGCGAGCGCGCATCGGCATCTGCCATATCCCCGTCTCGAATGGCCGCTTCAGATCAGCGGCAGCCAATATGCTCCGGTGGCGTGGGCCGATATTGCCGGCTGGAACGATGACGATCACCTGCAGGCCTACAAGGCGTTTCGCCTAAGCTGCAAGCCGATATCCGCGCTGCGGGATCCGCCGGCCGATCGCAAAGCACTGGGCACTTCGTTGCGCGATCCCTGCCGTGCCGCCAGAGTTGCCGATATTTCCGACGGTGCCAAGGCGAGGGCGTTTTTCGAACAGCATTTTCTGCCCCTGCGCATCTCCCGGCTCGGGGAAGAGCAAGGCTTCGTCACCGGCTATTACGAGCCGATTCTCGACGGCTCCCGCACGCAAACCGATGTCTATACCGTGCCGGTCTATCGCCGTCCCTCCAATTTGTTCGTCCGTGGCTTCAAACAGGATGCGCCGAGCCTGCCCAACAAGGGCGAGGTGTTCCGCAAGATCGGCCGCCGCAAGCTCGTGCCCTACTACGATCGCGCCGCAGATCGAAGATGGCGCGATCGCCGGCCGGGGCCTCGAAATCTGCTGGCTGAAGAATCAGACCGATCTGTTGTTCGCGCAAATCCAGGGCTCGGCGCGGATCCGTCTCGAGGACGGCTCCACCATCCGCATCAATTACGACGCGCACAATGGTTATCCCTATACGGCGGTCGGCCGGATCCTCATCGACCGCGGCATCATCCCGAGAGAGCAGATGTCGATGCAGAAGATCAGGGAATGGATGGAGCAGAATCCCGACGGCGCCAAGGAATTGCGCCGGCAAAACCGCTCCTACGTGTTCTTTCGCGAGGTGCCGCTCTCCGACAAGGACGAAGCGGTCGGCGCGCAGGGCGTGCCGTTGACGCCGGGCCGCTCGATCGCGGTCGACAGCGCACTGCATGTCTATGGCACGCCGTTCTTCATCGAGGGCGAGCTGCCAATCCAATCGGAGCAATCGAAGACACCGTTCCGCCGGCTGATGATCGCGCAAGACACGGGATCTGCCATCACAGGGCCCGCGCGTGCGGATCTCTATTTCGGTGCTGGCGCGGATGCAGGTAAGGTGTCCGGCCGCCTGAAGAACAATATGCACTTTGTCATCCTGGTGCCGAAGAGCCTCGATCCGGTGGCGCGAGGCCGCAAGATGCCGCTGCCGGATGCGAGGCCATCGGCGAAAATCGCAAAGCTGTTTCCGCAGGTCGATCCCCTGAAAGGCCAGCCAAAGGACCAGAACAGCGGCGCCAAGGCGGCTGACGCTTCCGAGACACCGAACCAAAAGGCACGGCGAAGACCGCCGAACCTGCCAAGAACACAGCCGCCGCGTCGGCGCAACCGGCAACAGCTGTGGCTCAGGCTGCGACAACGCAAACCGCTACCGCCAAAGCCGTGCCACTGCCGCAAGCCCGGCCGCCCATCGCCCCGGTCCGCGAGGTGCGTCGTCATCACCGCTATTATCGTTATCGCCGCGGCCGATGAAACGTTCTCCGACCCTGATCCCGGAGTTGCCGGCATCTCCACGCCGCAAGCGCCATTTAAGCGAAGAAGAGCGCGCGCTCTGGGAGAGCGTGGCCAAGCAGATAAAACCGCTGCGCAAGCGATCTCGCGCCGCAAAGCGCGGAGGCTGCCGAAGCGCCGGCTGCGCCGAAACCGGCGGTATCACCCGGGCCGCTTCCGCCCGCCAAAATGCTGCGCTGCCACAAAGCCGACGCCGCCCGCGGCACCGCCGCTGGCGCCGCTCGGACGCCGCGAACGTTCGCAATTGTCGCGCGGCAAAAAGCAGATCGACGCCCGGCTCGACCTGCACGGCATGACGCAGACCCGCGCCCACCACGCGCTGTCGGGCTTCCTGCAGCGTGCCCATCATGACGGCCTGACTTTTGTTCTCATCATCACCGGCAAAGGCAAAATGGGCGCCGAATTCAGAGCGCGGCGTGCTGCGCCGCCAGGTACCGCAATGGCTGAGCCTTCCCGAGTTTCGTTCGCTGGTGGTCGGCTTTGAGGAGGCCCATATCGGCCATGGCGGCGAAGGCGCGCTCTACGTGCGGATCAGGCGAGCGAGACTGTGAGCGGCTCAAAAGGGCCTCACGATCCCGACGCGCGGGACGAGCGTCACGATCCAGCCGAAAAGCGTGGTCTTTGGGTCATGCGCCGGGATCGGCGGCACGGCTTGCGAGGCGGGCAGGGTTTTGACCGCGTGCAGGATCAGGAACATGCAGACCGCCCAGTTCGAGATCCATCGCGAATAATCGAACACCATCGCAAACATCACCAGATAGGCCGCGCTGACCAACGCAAGAGCAGCGATGACGATGCGGCGGTGCAGATCCTCCGCGAGCGACCGGATCAATCCGGCAAAATATTTCCAAAGCGGGGCGTGCAGCCAGATCAGCAGCGCAAACACCGGAATGCCCAGAATATTCGAGGGCATGCGCGCCCAGGTATCGGAGATTTCCTTGGCAAGCGGCTGATACCAGATGTAGCTGAAACTCAATAGGTTGGTGCGGCTGGGGTCGGCCATCCGGCTCTGCAGGTATTGAACGAACTCCGCCTCGGGCACCCTCATCGTTCCCAGGAATTGCGCGGCAAAGAACAGAAGCCCAACGCACAGCGCCGCGGCGATGCCGACCGCTATATTTTTCCGGTCAAAACCCAGCACCAGATAATAACGCAGCAGCACGATGACGGCGACGGTCGGCACATACATCAGGAGATGAATGTGATGAATCAGGACGAGAATCACTGAGGCCAGCGCGGCAAGCAAGACAAAGCCGATGGAGCGCGCCGGCACCAGCAGCAGGCCGATCGCGAACAGGCAGCCGTAAATATCGAAATGCCCCAGCGTATGCATGAAGTTCTTCAGAAAGAACGGCGAGCCGGCCATGAACACGAATAGCGGCATGGTCTTGTCGTCGAAGCCGAAGGTCCGCCGGAACAGGGCGATGAAGAGGGCTGCCGTGAGCAGCCAGACCGCGCCGGAGAGCGCAAACACCAGCCACACCGGCACCTTGGCGAAAAACAGCGACACCAGTGCGCCGATCAGCGCGCGCTTGGTAAAGCCGAAATGATAATCGACCAAGAGATGGATGTAGGGGACGTAGGGCTCGCGCGTGAGCTTGTAGAGAAAGACCCCGATCAGGACCGCGACATTGACGGCAAGCATCAAGCGCCAGGGGTTTTCCCGCATACGCAGATTCAAATTCATCGTCGTCCCGGCCAAGCCAGCGGGTCACGTGAATGTGCGCCCGATGATAAACTCCGCGCGAGCCGGGACCCGTAACCACAGGCTTGCGTATTGTGAAAGCTGGCGCCGCTATCTTATGCAACAACGGCCATCGGTGGTTAGGTCCCTGCTTTCGCAGGGACGACGATCTTAACCGTAAAACCTACAAAATAAACCGGCTTAGATCGGCGTTCTTGGCGAGGTCGCCGACGTGCTTCTGCACATAATCGGCATCGATCCGGACAGTCTCGCCGTGGCGGTCGGGGGCGGCAAAGGAAATCTCGTCCAGCACCCGCTCCATCACGGTCTGCAATCGCCGGGCGCCGATGTTCTCCACCGTCGAATTGACGGCGACCGCGACATCGGCGAGCGCGTCGATGGCGCCGTCGGTGATATCCAGAGTCACGCCCTCGGTCCGCATCAGCGCGACATACTGCTTGATCAGCGAAGCCTCAGGCTCGGTCAGAATGCGACGCATGTCGTCGCGCGTGAGCGCCGCCAGCTCGACCCGGATCGGTAGCCGGCCTTGTAATTCCGGCAACAGATCCGACGGCTTTGCGATGTGAAACGCGCCCGAGGCGATGAACAGGATGTGGTCGGTCTTGACCGCGCCGTGCTTGGTCGAGACCGTGGTGCCTTCGATCAGCGGCAGCAGGTCGCGCTGCACGCCTTCGCGCGAGACATCGCCGCCACCGCTGCGGCCCTCGCGCACGCAGATCTTGTCGATCTCGTCGAGGAATACGATGCCGTTGTTCTCAACCACATGGATCGCTTCCTGCACCAGCTGATCGTTATCCAGAAGCTTGTCGGATTCTTCGTTGACCAGAAGTTCGTGGGAACCCTCGACGGTGAGACGGCGGGTCTTGGTCCGGCCGCCCAACTTGCCGAAGATGTCGCCGATCGAGATCGCGCCCATCTGCGCGCCGGGCATGCCGGGGATCTCGAACATCGGCATGCCGCCTGAAGATTGCGTCTCGATCTCGATCTCCTTGTCGTTGAGTTCGCCGGCGCGCAGCTTCTTGCGGAAGGAATCGCGGGTGGCGGCGCTGGAATTCGGGCCGACCAGTGCATCGAGCACACGCTCCTCGGCGGCGAGCTGGGCTCTGGCCTGCACATCCTTGCGCTTGCGCTCCCTCGTTTGCGCGATCGCAACCTCGAGCAAGTCGCGGATGATCTGCTCGACATCGCGACCGACATAGCCGACTTCGGTAAATTTCGTGGCTTCGACCTTGATGAACGGCGCGCCGGCGAGTTTTGCGAGGCGCCGCGCGATCTCGGTCTTGCCGACGCCGGTCGGGCCGATCATCAGGATGTTTTTCGGCAGCACCTCCTCGCGCAAGCCGCCATCAAGCTGCAGGCGGCGCCACCGGTTGCGCAGCGCGATGGAGACCGCGCGCTTGGCGTCAGTCTGGCCGACGATGAAGCGGTCGAGTTCGGAGACGATTTCACGGGGGGAAAAGTCGGTCATGGGTCCTAGCTACTTTCCGGCGCAAAATTCAGTCTGGTTGGCCTTGGGGTAGAATCGCGCGGTATGCGGAAAACTGCAAGGTCGGACGGAAATGGAATTGACGTTGGTTGCTTTCGCTGATTCATTCTTGTGAATGATTCGAGAGCAAACCCTGCGAGCACGCCAAAAGCTGGTCGGCAAATTGCCGATCACCGGAGAAATACTGCGTGGCTCGCTGCTGGAGCGCACGGTCCGACATACCAAAGATTGCCCGAAATGCGCGCGTGGCGAAGGGCACCAGGTCTTCGTTCTGACGGTGAGCTACGCCGGCGGACGCACCCGGCAAATCAGTGTGCGTCGCGAACGGGTTGCCGAGGTTCGCCGTTGGCTCGATAATTATCAGAAACTGAAGGAGACGATCGAGACGATCTGCGAGATCAACCACGATTTGCTGCGTCCGGAGAAAACCGCGGCAAAGCGCGGGGGGAAGAGCCGTGATTAAGATGCGACGCGCGCAGCTCAGCTTCGGCGATGGATTGATCGCTGAGGAAGTGAGCGATCTCCGCGAAAGCTGGATGACACACGCCGATCAGGTGCTGGCGGACGAACAAATCGTAGCTGCCGTGTACGAAGCGCTGATGAAGCGGCATCCCAAGAGCCGCAGCCGCGGCCGGCCGGGTGCTCCGGCCGAAGTGGTGCTGCGCTTGTTGATCCTCAAGCACATCCGTAACTGGAGCTATGGCGTGCTGGAGCGCGAGGTGCGCGCCAATCTGGTGTACCGCGACTTTACCCGCGTGGGCGCCGCCAAGACGCCCGATGCCAAGACCATGGGCCGCTGGGGAGTGGCGGTGGGGCCGGACGTGGTCAAACAGATTCACGAAAGACTTGTAAGGCTCGCACAGGACAAGGGGGCGACGGAAGGGCGCAGAATGCGCGTGGATACGACGGTGGTGGAGACCAACATCCACTATCCGACCGACTCGAGCTTGTTGGGAGACGGGGTTCGGGTGCTGATCCGCACCATGAAGAAGATCACGACGATCGCCGGCGAGGCTGGAGCCAGACTGTGCGACCGTAGTCGGACGGTGAAGCTGCGGGTGCTGGATATCGCGCGCGCGGCGCGCTCCAAAGCCAAGCAGAGCCGGGAGAAGCTCACGCAGGCGTACGGCAAATTGCTCAACTCGACCAGCCGGGTGGTGGGACAGGCGAAGCGGTTCTCCAAAGAGATCGCCGCAGGAGTGAAGCGCGCTTCGAGCATTCGCAAGCAGCTGGTGCTGGAGGGCCTGGGTCAGGAACTCGACGCGATGGTGCCGCTCATCAAGCAGGTGATGAAGCAGACCAGAGCGCGCATCTTCCGCGGCGATACGCGCGCCGAAGGCAAGATCCTCAGCCTGTTCGAGCCGTCGACAGAAATCATCCGCAAGGGCAAGGCGGGCAAGCCCAACGAGTTCGGCAAGATGGTGAAACTACAGGAGGCCGAAAACCAGATTGTGATCGACTATGAAGTCTACGCTCAGCGACCGCACGATTCGGAGCTGCTGATCGCAGCCATCGAAACGCATCAAGCGATGCTCGGACGCGCACCGCGCCTGGTAGCGGCAGACGCCGCCTTCTACTCCGCAAAGAATGAGGCAGCCGCGAAAGCAAAAGGCGTCAAACGCGTTTGCATTCCCAACCGCTCGACCAAGAGCATTGAACGCAAGCGCGAGCAGAAGAAGCGCTGGTTCCGCAACGGCCAGAAATGGCGGACCGGATGCGAGGGACGCATCAGCGTGGCCAAGCGGCGGCATGGGCTTAACCGTTGCCGCTACAAAGGCGATGCCGGGATGAAGCGTTGGGTTGGCCTCGGCGTCATTGCCGACAACATCATCAACATCGGCCGCGCAATGGAAAAGCGGGCTGCCCGGTAAATCCGCCGCGCCCTCACCGATCAGGCTCTGCAAAACCCCCGCCGGTCGCCCCCGGCGGGTCTTGCGTTGCAGTCGCGCCCTTGACCACTCTCCCGAAAACATCAATTTTGCGCCGGAAAGTAGCTAGGTTCTGATATGGCTGACACAAGCGGGGTTAGAAAATCGGCGGTCCTGCTTGCCAGTGCCGGATCGCGTCGAAGGGGTAAATCAGCATGATGATGTTGAGGGTAAGATTATCGCGAATGTGAAGCCCGACCAAAACCTCGAACGCAAGCCCAAGCCCGATCGTCGCCATCACCGGGAGCTTTCGCGCCGCCAGAAAGCCCACCGCCATCGAGAGCGTATCGGACAACGAATTGACGATGCTGTCGCCAAAATAGTCCAGCGACATCGTGCCGGTACGATAGCGTTCGATGATCCAGTTGGAGTTTTCAACCAGTTCCCAGCCGCCCTCGACCAGAATGGCAACGATCAGGCGTCCTTGCCAGGACAGTCGCGGCAGCACCAGCCAGGTCGCGCCGTAGAACAGGAAGCCGTGGATGATATGGGAGAACGTGTACCAGTCGGTGATGTGCTGCGAATTCTCCGAACTCTGTACGACGCCATGCCAGAACTTGACGTAACCGCAGGTGCAGATCGGCACGCGGCCCATCGCATAGAGGATCAATCCTTGCAGCGCGAGCAGGAGGACGGCAGTCAGCGTCCAATGCCGCGGCGAAAGCCGACAGGTGACAGGGGCGTTGCGCGCAAGCGTCATAGGCGCACCGTCAACAGCGCCGGAGCGGACAGCGGGTGCCAAGCATGATCCGGTGCCATCGTTCAGCTGCTCTGCAGGGTCTCGATGGTTACGTTGCGGTTGGTATAGACGCAGATGTCGGCCGCGATATCGAGCGACCGGCGCACGATGGTCTCGGCATCCTTGTCGGAATCGACCAGCGCGCGCGCGGCCGCCAACGCGTAATTGCCGCCCGACCCGATCGCCATCACGCCTGCTTCCGGCTCCAGCACGTCGCCGGTGCCGGTCAGGACCAGCGATACGTCCTTGTCGGCGACGATCATCATCGCCTCCAGCCGCCGCAGATAACGGTCGGTGCGCCAATCCTTGGCGAGCTCGACCGCGGCGCGGGTCAGTTGCCCCGGATACTGTTCAAGCTTGCTTTCCAGCCGCTCAAACAGCGTGAAAGCGTCCGCGGTGGCGCCGGCAAAACCGCCGATCACGTCGCCCTTGCCGAGTTTTCGGACCTTTTTGGCGTTGGATTTGATCACGGTCTGGCCGATCGAGACCTGCCCGTCGCCGCCGATCACCACCTTGCCGCCTTTGCGGACCGTCAAGATGGTGGTGCCGTGCCAAACCGGCGACTGGGATTGTGATGCTTGCATGGGGTACCTCGCGTTGGCAGGGATTTAGGGACTGGCTGGCAGGGTTACAATCGCCGGATTCCGGTCACCATAGGCCGAAGTTCGGTCTCTATTCGGCCATCCCGCAGTAGCGAAGGCGGCATCCCCCTGTTAAAAGGGCGCGTTTTCGGCCCGGTCAGGGGCCGGTCAAGGGAAAGCACTTTTCATGCGCAGCGCCACCATCAAGCGCAAGACCAAAGAGACCGACATCGAGGTGACCGTGAACCTCGACGGGACCGGTGCGTCCAACATCGCGACCGGGATCGGCTTCTTCGACCATATGCTCGATCTCCTGGCCCGGCATTCCCGCATCGACCTGACCGTGAAGGCGGTCGGCGACCTTCATATCGACCACCACCACACCACGGAGGATGTCGGCATCGCGATGGGGCAGGCGGTGAAGCAGGCGCTCGGCAACATGGCCGGCATCACCCGTTATGCCGGGGTCCACATGCCAATGGACGAGACCTTGTCGCGGGTCGTGATCGACATTTCCGGGCGGCCGGTGCTGGTGTTCAAGGTCGAGTTTCCGCGCGACAAGGTCGGTCAATTCGACACTGAACTGGTGCGCGAATGGTTCAACGCCTTTGCCATCAACGCCGGCGTGACTTTGCACGTCGAGACCCTATATGGCGAGAACAGCCATCATATCGCCGAATCCTGCTTCAAGGGTCTGGCCAGGGCGCTGCGCGCGGCGGTCGCGATCGATCCCAAGGCCGCGGGCGAGGTGCCATCCACCAAGGGTCAGCTCGGCGGCTGATTGCTTGTTCTCGGCGGAGAGTACGATGCCGGTCTACACAGTTCATGCCCCCATGGCGAATAGCGTCAATCTCGCGACGACCGATCGCTTTGCCTTCGTTCGCGACGGCTTCCATTTCTGGGCGGCCGTCCTGGGCGTGGTGTGGCTTGCCTGGCATCGCCTTTGGCTGGCGCTAACGGCTGGATCGTCCTGATGGCCGCCCTCGATTTCGGAATGGTGAAGTTCGGCGTCGGCGCCGGAACGATCCTGCTGGTCGACATCCTGCTTGCGTTGCTGCTGGGGTTTGAAGCCGCGAGCCTCGAGCGCTGGACCCTGTCGCGGCGCCACTGGCGCCAGCTCGACATCGTGGTGGCCGACGACGCGGAAGCCGCCGAACGGCGTTTCTTCGATCGCTGGACCGCCCGGCAGCGCGGTCTCGGCAACGACCAATTGGCGGTCGATCGCGGTGGGCCGCCGCCGGCCCGGGATATTCCGGGCCAGCCGTTTTCAAAGCCGCCGCCTGTGCCGCACAGCGACATCATCGGATTGTTTCCGGACCCGGGAGCGTCGCGATGAGCGTTGCCATCATCGATTACGGCTCCGGCAATTTGCACTCGGCCGCGAAAGCGTTCGAGCGCGCGGCGCGGAGCATGGAAAATCCGGCCAAGATCGTGGTGACCCGCGATCCCGAAACTGTATATCGCGCCGACCGCATCGTACTGCCCGGCGTCGGCGCCTTCGCCGATTGCCGCCGGGGGCTGGATGCGCTTGACGGCATGATCGAGGCGATGACGGAGGCCGTGCGCAACAAGGCACGGCCGTTCTTCGGCATCTGCGTCGGCATGCAGCTGATGGCCACGCGCGGCAAGGAGCATGTCGTAACCGACGGCTTCAACTGGATCGCAGGCGACGTCGAAAAGATTTCGCCGCGCGAGGAGAATTTGAAGATCCCCCACATGGGCTGGAACACGCTCGACCTGATCCGCGAGCATCCCGTGCTCGAGCGCTTGCCCTGGGGCCGAAGGGCCGCCACGCCTATTTCGTGCACTCCTATCACCTCAACGCGACCAATGAGGCGGACGTGCTGGCGCGTGCGGATTACGGCGGGCCGGTGACCGCGATCGTCGGCAAGGACACGGCTATCGGCACCCAGTTTCACCCGGAGAAAAGCCAGCGTTTCGGGCTGGCCTTGATCTCCAATTTCCTGAAGTGGAAGCCGTGATCCTCTTTCCCGCCATCGATTTGATTACCCTCCCCCCGCGAGCGCTTGCGAGCGGCGGGGAGGGTCGACGCCGCAGGCGGCGGGGTGGGGGGCGCTTCAACATGCTCGCTGCCAATGTGGTTACTACCTCCGACCCCCGACCCCTCCCCACCACTTCGTGGGGGAAGGGGAGTTTTTCTGCATCTTTGCAAGCGATCACTCGATGATTCTTTTCCCCGCCATCGACCTGAAAAACGGCCAATGCGTGCGCCTCGAACAGGGCGACATGGCGCGCGCGACCGTGTTCAACCTCGATCCGGCGGCGCAGGCGAAGGCCTTCGCCGCGCAGGGGTTCGAATATCTCCATGTGGTCGATCTCGACGGCGCCTTTGCCGGCAAGCCGATGAACGCGCTGGCGGTGGAGGCGATGCTCAAGGCGGTCGCCATGCCGGTGCAGCTCGGCGGCGGCATTCGCGATTTGAAAACGGTTGAGGCCTGGCTGGCCAAAGGCATCGCGCGGGTAATCATCGGCACCGCGGCGGTGCGCGATCCTGAGCTCGTGAAGGCGGCTTCCAAAAAATTCCCCGGCCGCGTCGCGGTCGGTCTCGACGCGCGCGATGGCAAGGTCGCGGTCGAAGGCTGGGCGGAGACCTCGCAAGTCACCGCGCTCGAAATCGCGCAGCGGTTCGAGGATGCCGGCGTCGCGGCGATCATCTTCACCGACATCGCCCGCGACGGCCTTTTGAAAGGTCTCAATCTCGACGCCACCATTGCGCTCGCCGAGCGTATCTCGATTCCCGTCATCGCCTCCGGCGGTTTTGCTTCCATCGACGACGTGAAAGCGCTGCTTGCTCCACGCGCGAAGAAGCTCGCCGGCGCGATCGCGGGCCGGGCGCTTTACGACGGCCGCCTCGATCCCGCCGCCGCTCTGGCGCTGATCCGCAACGCGCGCGCCGCGGCCTAGGAGTTTTCGGATGTTCAAGGTCCGCGTGATCCCCTGTCTCGACGTCAAGGACGGACGAGTCGTCAAGGGCGTCAATTTTGTCGATCTGCGCGACGCCGGCGATCCCGTCGAAGCGGCGATCGCCTATGATGCTGCCGGCGCCGATGAACTGTGCTTCCTCGACATTACGGCGACCCACGAAAATCGCGGTACTATGCTGGACGTGGTGCGGCGTACCGCGGAAGCCTGTTTCATGCCGCTGACGGTCGGCGGCGGCGTGCGCACTATCGACGACATCAAGACCCTGCTCCGCGCCGGCGCCGACAAGGTTTCGATCAACAGCGCCGCCGTCAGCCGCCGCGAATTCGTCAAGGAAGGGGCCGAGAAATTCGGCGAGCAGTGCATCGTGGTCGCGATCGACGCCAAGCGGGTCAAGCGCAGCGGTGGCTCGGATCGCTGGGAAATCTTCACCCATGGCGGCCGCAATTCCACCGGGATCGACGCCATCGAATATGCCCAGGAAGTGGTCTCGCTCGGCGCCGGCGAGATCCTGCTGACCTCGATGGACCGCGACGGCACAAGGCAGGGTTTTGACATTCCGCTCACCCAGGCCATCGCGGACAGCGTCCCGGTACCGGTGATCGCGTCAGGCGGCGTCGGCAACCTGGATCATCTGGTCGACGGCATCCGCGAGGGCCATGCGACCGCGGTGCTGGCGGCGTCGATCTTCCATTTCGGGGAATTTACCATACGTGAAGCCAAGGACCACATGGTGCGCGCCGGCCTGCCGATGCGGCTCGATCCCTGACGACTCCTCGTCATAAAAGTGCTAAACGGCTTTCAGGTGCGCCCCAAATTTCGCGGGCGCGTGAGTTGAGTTGATGCCGCGTTTCACGCTCCACGATCTCGCCGCCACCATCGATGCCCGCGCGGCGTCGGGAGGAGAGGCTTCCTATACGCGCAAGCTCCTGGACAAGGGTTCGGAGCATTGCGCCAAGAAATTGGGCGAGGAGGCGGTGGAAACCGTCATCGCCGCGGTCGAGAACGATCGCGACCATCTGATCGCCGAAAGCGCGGACCTGCTGTTTCACTTGCTGGTGCTTCTGAAGTCGCGCGGTGTCAGGCTTGAGGATGTCGAGGCTGCACTGGCGCAGCGCACCAACATGTCCGGACTGGAAGAAAAGGCGTCGCGCAAGCGCGACTAGAGCATGATCCGGAAAAGCGGGAACCGGTTCTCCGATCAGATCATGCTCAAAAATGCGATCGCAAACCAACGTTCGGGCCAGATTGTGCCCCGACGAAAGAGCTAAGGCGGGGTCATGGATATTCGGGCACCGGAGCAACAATATAATCCCTATCGGATATTCTCCCGGGAACAGTGGGCGCGGCTGCGCGACGACACGCCGATGACGCTGGAACCGGGCGAGTTCTCGCGTCTGCGTTCGATGCATGACCGTCTCGACCTGAAGGAGGTCGAGGACATTTACCTGCCGCTGTCGCGATTGTTGTCGATCTATGTCGATGCCACGCAGCGGCTCTATTTCGCGCAGCGTCAATTCCTGGGTATCCAGGACCGCAAGGTGCCCTACATCATCGGCGTCGCAGGTTCGGTCGCGGTCGGGAAATCGACCACCGCGCGCGTGCTGCAGGCATTGCTGGCGCGCTGGTCGCCAAGGCCGAAAGTCGATCTCGTAACGACCGACGGATTTCTGTTCCCCAACGCGGTGCTCGAGCGGCAAGGCCTGATGCAGAAGAAGGGCTTTCCCGAGAGCTACGATCTGCCGACGCTCCTGACCTTCCTGAGCGACATCAAGTCAGGGCGGCGGCCGGTGCGGGCGCCGGTCTATTCGCATTTGACCTACGACATCGTTCCGAACGAATGGATCGAAATCGACCTGCCGGACATCCTGATCGTCGAGGGCGTCAACGTGTTGCAGACCGGCCGGCTGCCGCGCGACGGCAAGGCCGTGCCGGTGGTTTCGGACTTCTTCGATTTCTCCGTCTATATCGATGCCGAGGAATCGGTGCTGCGCGATTGGTACATCCAGCGCTTCCTGGCCCTGCGGGACACCGCATTCCATGATCCCCGATCGTATTTTCATCGCTACGCGCCGTTGTCCGACGAGGAAGCAACCGCCACGGCGCTGGCGATCTGGGAACGTACCAACCTCGCCAATCTCGAGGACAATATCCTGCCGACCCGGCCGCGCGCGACGCTGATCCTGAAAAAGGGCGCCGATCACGTGGTCGAAACCGTGGCGTTGCGGCGGTTGTAGGGCATGATCCCGAAAAGTGGGAACCGGTTTTCGGGAAAACGATCATGCCCGATCAAAATAGGCATTATGCCGCGTGCCGCGACGCATCGGCGCCGAAATGCTCGATGTAACGGGCGTTGATCGCGGAGACCGGCATCACGATCAACACGTCGGTGGTGCCGAACTGATGATCGATCACGGCGCCGTCGCCGATATACGCGCCTAGCCGCAGATATCCTTTGATCAGCGGCGGCAGTTCGTGCAGCGCGGCCTTCGGGTTGATGGCTTCCTTCGCCAACCGGTTCATCTCGACACGGCGGGAAGGATGTGCGGCCGCGCGCCAGGCTTCCGGGGCCTGCGCATAGTGATGCAGGAACGACAATGGCAGCGCCAGCCGGTCGGGATCGGTGCCCTCGAAACTCGCGCAGCCGATCATGACGTCGAGCCGGTGCTGGCGCACATAGGTCCAGATGCCGTGCCACAGCAATTCGACGGTGCGCTTGTTGCGATAGCGCGGCAGCACGCAGGAGCGGCCGAGTTCGAGAAAGCGCAAAGCCGAATGGCGCTCGATCAGGCTGGCGATATCGAATTCGTTCTCGGTATAGAACCCGGCGTTGCGTTCCGCCATGTCCTGGCGCAGCAGGCGGTAGGTGCCGACCACCGGCAGCTTGCCGCCGATCGACGGCTTGGCCGCGTGATCGATCACCATGAGATGATCGCAGATTTTGTCGAAACCGTCCTTGTCGCGGCGCGCCAGCAGGGTCGCGGCGTCCGCGATCGCGGTGCCGTCCTTGTAGAACACGCGATAGCGCAGCTTCTGCGCGCGCTTCACCTCGCGCTTGCCCTCGGCAAGCCGCACCTCGAGCGAACCGAGCCGGCCGAGCACGGCGGGCCCGCCCGGCAAACGGATCGGCCTGGCGACGGCGGTTGCCGACGGCAGCGGCTTGAACCAGGTGACAGCCGTCTGCGCTGCGGTCCCGACATTCTCCGGCCGCAACATCTGAATCAGGCGCAGCGTCGATCGCGCCAATTCGCCGTTCTGCATCGGCATCCTCGCGACCGCTGGGTCCTTCCGAATCGAATCGGCGCGGTCTTCGAGGTGTGAGAAATCACGGCCGTTCAACAGCCATGTGACGCCGCCATTGCCGGCGTGTGACGGCATCTCACGCGACAAGATGCCGCGCGGCGGCCAACCCCGCCAGCGCCTCGGTCAGCTTTTCGCGGTCGAGCGGTTTGATCAGGAAACCGTCCATGCCGGCCTCGAAGCAGGCGTAGCGGTCTTCCACCAGGGTGTTCGCGGTCAGCGCGAGGATCGGCGTCCGCAGGCCGGGCTCGCCCGCCTCCCGCTCGCGGATCTGCCTGGTGGTTTCGATGCCGTCCAGTTGCGGCATCTGGATATCCATCAACACCAGATCATAAGGCGTGCCGGCGGATTTCGCGGCCAGCCAGGATTCCAGCGCCTGCTCGCCATTGGTGGTAATGACGGCGTGATGGCCTGATCGCGTCAGCAGCGAACGCATCAACAGCGCGTTGATCTCATTGTCTTCGGCGACCAGGATCGAAAGCCCGCGCCCATGCGTCTCGGCCGGAACTGGCGTCTCGCCCAGCGCTTCGTCGGCGAGATTCGGCGCCGCCACTTCCGGCGCCGTCGACAGCCGCGCGGCGAGCGAGGCCGCGCGCAACGGCTTGATCAGATAGCCGGTGAAGGCGGAGGCGGCGGGAGAAGCGGAAGGTTGCAGTTCGTGCCGGTCGGCCGGCGTGAACATCACGATCCGCTGGGTCGCGTGGACGCGGGCCGCCTCGCCCAGCGCCTCCGCCACTTCCGCGCCGATCGATCGATCGATCAGCACCGCGTGCCAGGCTCGCTCCGGCAGCAAGGCCCGCGCCACCTCGACATCCCCGATCATGCAGGTCTGCGCGCCCCAGCGCTGCAGCCGCCGGGCGACCAGCGAGGCCTCGATGCTTTGCGGCGCGACCAGCATGATCGGCTGGCCGCTCAGATTCGGCGCCGCGAACGGCCTTTGCTCGCCGTCGGAAGCCGGGAGCGGCACCGACACTTCGAAGGTCGAGCCGACGCCTAGCTTGCTCTCCAGTGCGATGCGGCCGCCCATGCGCCTGACGATGCGCTCGGAGATGCTCAAGCCGAGGCCCGTGCCGCCATAACTGCGGGCGATGCGCTCGTCGGCCTGCTCGAACTCGCGAAAAATCCGCTGTTGCGCCTCGGGCGCGATGCCGATGCCGGTGTCGCGCACCAAAAAGCTGATCTCGCCCGCCCAGATGCCGGGCTCGACGATCAGCGCCACGCCGCCGGTGGAAGTGAACTTGATGGCGTTGCCGGCGAGATTGAGCAGCACCTGGCGCAGCCGGGCGGCGTCGCCCACCACTACGCCCGGCAGCCTTTCGTCGACATAGGCCGATATTTCGAGCTTGCGCCCCTGCGCCCGCGGCGCCAACAATTCGGTGATGTCCTCGATCAGCGCGGCAAGCGCGAACGGCCGGTGCTCGAGATCGATCTTGCCGGCTTCGATCTTGGAATAATCCAGCAGTTCCTCGATCAGCGACAACAGCGCATCGCCCGAGGTCTTCACCGCCTTGGCGTAGGTCATCTGCTCCGGCGTCAACGGCGTATCCAGCAGCAAGCCGCTCATGCCGATGATGCCGTTGAGCGGCGTGCGGATCTCGTGGCTCGCCATCGCCAGGAAGCGCGACTTGGCGCGGTTGGCGGCGTCGGCCTGGTCGCGGGCCTCGGCCAGCGCGCGTTCGGTTTCGGTGCGGTCGGTGACGTCGCGGCCGACGCAGCGCAATTCGGCCGGCTGGCCGGCGTCGGATCGGACCCAGCCCTCGCGCCAGGCGATCCATCGCGGGCCTAAGGGGCCCGCGATCTTCTGGTCGTGGATGCGTGTGCCGTTCGGTTCCAGCGCGGTGTCGCCCTGCTCGATCACGGTGAAGGCGAACGGGCTGCCGATCAGCGCGCTGCCCGGCTGCCGGGCCAGTTCGCAATAGGCGTCATTGACGAAGGTGATGCGGCCCTCGGCGTCGCGCAGCACGATCAGGTCGCCCTGGGATTCGAACAGGCTGCGGGCGCGTTGCTCGGCCTCCTGCAGTTCCCAATTGCGATCGGCCAGCGTTTCATTGTGGAGCGCGATCTTGCGCATTTTCTGCCGCAGCATGCGCAGCCGGAAACTCACGGTCGCCAGCGCGAGGCAGGCGATCGCGAACAGGAAGCTCGCGCCGATCGCGAAACTATTGGGGTCGTAGCCGGAATTTTGAGACCGGCTGCCGGCGATGAAACCATACGCGCCGCCGAATGCGGCGGAGAAGACCACGAAGGAGCGGACCGAGAAGATCAGCCATGGATGGCGCCGGGAGAAGCGGCGCAGGTGCAACTTGATCCGGAAACGTCGTCCCATGCCGATGACCCCGAAACCTGTCTTGCCGCGCCTTGTCCCCGCGCCGACGATGGCGCTTGCGACCTTGCAAACTGCTTGAGGTTGCGCGGTTCCGTGCGACGCGATGAGAACAGGGTTAATGCAGCGTTAAGAGCAATCATTGGCGATCAATCAGAGCGAGGCGGCGACCAGCCGGCGATGTCCGCCGCCGGCGCCGACCACCAGCGCCGCCGCATCGCGCGCAGTGAAGGTTTTCGAGCGCACGAAGATCCGGTAATCGGCGGGCCCGTCGGGCGAAAGGTAGATCACCGGCGCGTCCGGCGCGGGATGGGCCGAGATCGAAACCAGCCGTGTCGCCGGATTGGCCTCGCAGGCGCCGCCCTCGGCGCTGTCGGCATCGCCGATCACGGCGAAATCGGCCGCCTCGGCGCCGTCAGATAGCTGCACGCGCACGGTCGCCAGCGCCGGATCGTCGGTGAAGGCGACGTGCAGGTCGGCATGCCAGGGGACGGATGTGATCTCGACCAACGTGTCGGCGATGGCGATGCAGGGGCGCGCGGTGGGCAACAACGAGCCGCGCGCGAACAGAGCGAGGATCAATAGCGGAATGACGGAGGCCAGAATCTTGAAACGCAACATCACACACTCACTCGCCGACAAGCCGGTCAGGTTCGAACGGCTTATGGTTGGCGGAGCGTAAACAAAACTCGTTACCACGGGGTTGATGGGGCGGCATGCGTAATCTCTCACCGTCGTCCCCGCCTGGGTTCCTGCGTTCGCAGGACGACGCAAGGGGATTCGATTTTCAAACAGCGACATAATTTCAAACGCAGCTTCGCGATCTCGCGGCGCGATGCGCCCGAAGTTTTGCAAGAAACCTTCCGCTCTCCCGGAAAGGAGGGCGCAGGGAAGACCGGGTGCGCGCTGCACCCGCGGTCTCGTGCGCAAGATTGTGCAAAAAAGCGCACACGAGCATACAGGTTCAGCGGAGGCAATCCGGCCTTCCCTGCGCGATGGTGTTACGGCTTACTTCGCGCTCTCCCCGGTGACCGGGCTTTCTTGCCACCGTCGCTCCGCGAATGTTGCCACCTGCGAAACTTGACGCCAGCGTCGGGGCGTCAGGACCACACGACTTCGCCGTCCGCCTCACGCACGCTCGTCCTTCGTGCGCTACCCGCGTCCACCGCATCTCACCGCAACGTCCGTGACGATCGCGAGCCGCCCCTCTATTCGGGTGAGACGGCGGCAGTTATGAAAGTGATTTGCGCCAAACGAGAAGGGAAATATTTTTCGCGACGGGACTGGACAGGCCAAATCAGCTTGATCGGGTTCAACAAATTGGTTTTTGCGCGCAACAACCCGGTTCGTCATTCCGGGGCGATGCGTAGCATCGAACCCGGAATCTCGAGCCGATAACTTCTGATTCCGGGTCTCGGTGCTAACGCACCATCCCGGAATGACGAATAGTGGAGACAGCGCCGTCGCATTCCGCGCGCCGCTCACGCCGCGCGGCGGACATCCTCGGCGAGCGCGCGATACGACAAGGCTTCGGCGAGATGCAGCTTGCCGATTTTTTCCGAGCCGTCGAGATCGGCCAGCGTGCGGGCGACGCGCAGCACGCGGTGATAGCCGCGCGCCGACAGCCGCATGGTCTCCGACGCATCGCGCAAGAGTTTCGTGCCGGCGGCGTCCGGCTGCGCGATGGTCTCCAGCAGCGAGGCCGGCGCTTCGGCGTTGGTGCGGACCTGCGGCAGTCCTGCCGCCGCGTAGCGCCTGAGCTGAACGTCGCGCGCCGCGGCGACGCGAGCCGCTACTTCGGCCGAGCCTTCGGCGGGTGGAGGCAAGATCAGATCGGCGGCGGTCACCGCCGGCACTTCGATCCGCAGATCGATGCGATCCATCAGCGGGCCGGAGATGCGCGCCTGGTAATCGGACGTGCAGCGGTCGATCCGGCCGCGCTTGCAGGAAAACCCTGGCTCATAGGCATGGCCGCAGCGGCAGGGGTTCATCGCCGCAATCAGCATGAAGCGCGCCGGATAGGTGACGCGGTGATTGGCGCGGGACACCGCGACCTCGCCGTTCTCGAGCGGTTGGCGCAGCGAATCCAGCACGCGCGGATCGAACTCCGGCAACTCGTCGAGAAACAGCACGCCCTGATGCGCCAGCGAGATCTCGCCGGGCTTGGCGCGCATGCCGCCGCCGGTGAGCGCCGCCATGCTGGCGGAGTGATGGGGCGCGCGGAACGGCCGCTTCGCCGTCAGCGCGCCGTCGCGGATTTCGCCGGCGACCGACGCAATCATCGACACTTCCAGCAATTCCGGCATTAGGTAGCAAGCTCACCTGACCACCGCAAACCGTGGAATCATGCCCTTAACCGATGGGCAGGAACCTTTAATGTTTAGCGGTATCAATAGCTTACGAGGCACAAATGACTAAAGAAAAAGCACCGTACAATTCAGTCGATGGAGTGAATCTGCCCAACCTAGCGGAAATTGCAGTGAATGATCTGGAGGACGGTCAGAGTTGTTCACAACTAGAGAAAGTAGAGGAAGAACAATTGACGCCTGTTGTTTGTTCTGGCACTACTGGTGTCACCACCGAGGATGATTCGATGAGTGACGACCTTTTAGAGCAGGGCATTAGGCTTATTCGGCAAGCGTTCGCTGCTGAAGGCAAGCGTGCGGTTGATGAGTTTGTTGCGAATCTTCAATCCACGATTGGCGGGACAAAGGCAGACATAGTCGGCCCCAAGCGCGTCACTCGTCATCCCTCTGCGGAGAAGATGGTAAGGGCACCGGCCGGGTCAGGGCGCGTTCTCTGCAAGAGGGCGCTTACTGAAGCCGGGAACAATGGCTTAACCGCCACCAAAATTCACGGAAGGGCCTCTGGCGAATACGAAAAGATGCTGAGCATTTCGGCGGTCCGCAACGAGCTTGCCGTAGGCGAGCGTCTCAATCCGCCCATCTACAAGCATGTCGGCGGCGTCTGGTACTTGGCAGAGTTTGCGCCCGCTGGGATGCGGATAGTGAGCTAAAAACAAAACCGGAGCCGTGAGGCTCCGGTTCATGAACTGGGGGTGCATAGCGCAGGGGCAAGGTTGTCCAGCCATGGCCCCGGCGGGTGCAAGTCCCGCTACCTCCACCGCCCTATCTCCTTCCACCGGGATAGGGTGACTTCCAGAATACCCGCGCGGTTAAGGGGTCCAAACCTTGAGCTGCGCGGCCCTTTTTATTTTGTACCAGATTTAAGCGGGTCCAGTCGAGCGCGCGACCTTAATCCCACTTTCATTGTAGTCCTCAAAGAATGAAACGCCGCCTTCCTCCAAGGCAACTCGCATTGCCGTTAGATTATTCCGGGTCGGTTCCCGGCGCCCTGCCTCAAAGTCCCGAACCGTCGAAACGCCGACGCTCGCGGCTTTTGCAAGCGCGTCTTGAGGCCAATTTAGCCATGCTCGCGCGGCTCGACACTGTTCCGGGGTCATTTCACGAAAATAGCGACCTAAACTATTTTCGTCAAGGTCAGCGATTTAAGTTGACGCCATCACTTTCAACGCTTATCAATGAGGTCAACGGAAAACGTTGGTCTCATGTCGCAGCACTTCCTTCTCACGGCAAAGGCGAGGTCGCTAAGTTTAGCGAAAGTCGCCCGTTTGTCGGACGAGGAAGCCTATCAGACATTCAAACTGATTCGTTGGGCGGCCACTGACGGCGCCCCAGTCTGCCCGCGCTGCGATTGCGCCGCCGTCTATACCTTCGCCACTCGCAAGCTGTTCAAGTGCAAAGCCTGCAATCATCAATTCAGCGTCACTTCGGGGACGATCTTTGCGAGCCGCAAGCGTTCAATCCGAGACTACCTGTTGGCGATCGCAATTTTCGTGAACGGCGCAAAGGGCCATAGCGCCCTGCAATTGAGCCGCGACCTAGATTGCCAGTACAAGACGGCTTTCGTTATGGCTCACAAAATCCGTGAGCGCTCTGGCGTCAGAAGCAAACGGCGCGACCGTCTCCGGCGAGGTCGAAGTGGACGGTGCATATTTCGGCGGCCATGTGCGACCCTCGAATTACAAAGTCAACCGCGTAGACCGCAGGCTGGCAGAGCATCAAACCGGCAAGCGCCGCGTCGTCGTCATCATGCGCGAGCGTGGTGGTCGGACTCTCCCGTTCGTGTTCAAGTCTGAGGATGCTTCGGTCATCACGATTGCCCGTACCGTAGCGCCTGGCAGCATCGTTCACGCCGATGAGGCAACCCATTGGGATGCGCTACACGCGCGTTTCCTGACGAAACGGATCAATCACAGCGTAAGCTATTCGGACGGCGAAGCCTGCACCAATCAAGCGGAAGTCATTTTTCTCCCGCCTGCGCCGCGCTGAAATCGGCATTCATCACCATATCGCCGGTCCGTATCTGCCGGCCTATGCGAGCGAAATGGCTTGGCGGGAGAACAATCGCCGGGTCAGCAACGGCGAACAGTATTTGATGGCTACTTCTTCGGCACTAGCAAGTCCGATTTCAAGGAACTGGAAGGGATATTGGCAGCGCTCGATGGCTCGCGGGGATAGAGACCAAAAGATGATAGCAAGCAAGATTCGAATACCCCGAAGATAGCGCCTCCGTAGCCAATAAGCTCGCTCCGACGGCGTCTACGAGCCATCGCCTTCATCGTGTCTTCGTTGTCTATAAGAAGGTTGTAGGAATTTACGAGGGCAGGAAAGTCAATCGCTTCCACGACTGCATAGATTGCCTCTCTGTTACCGCGATCACGGCGTGAAGCAGTAATCTTATTCCGCACTAAACGTAGTTCTCTTGATGAAGCTCGGAAATGAAGGATGAATCGGTAGTATCACTTCGTAGCCGAGCTTATCTGCCATGATGCGAATATCAATCGCGATCTTGGAAGTTCCCGCATCAATGGCGTCATGACGCGACACGATGGCAATCGAAAAGCCGCGTCGTGCAGCTGAGATTTAATTTCATCAAGATCAGCTTGAGGTCGCCGCCCTCTTCGATTTTATCAAACTGTCAACTATAGCGACGGCCCGCGTAGCGAAGTTCTTTGATCGAAAGGATTGACTACTTTGTGGGTTACTTGCTCAGCGATTTTGATATCGGCTTCAGACTTTATTCCATTCGTCAAGGATGGAGTTGAGGAGGTGCCAACAAGCATCATTAAGTTGCATAGCAGCAAAAATTTTTTTACGGCATAAGCAGAACGCTTCAATAATTCAGCATGAATGGCGTTATCCGCCGCTGCCGAGAGCGTGTCCAACTCTTGCTGTTCCATTGAAGATCCGCCTGGGCAAGCGATATATACCACGCGAAAGACGTTCAACGATTTCATCCGTCGACGCGTTCTTTCGCAGTTTCATAGTCTCGCAGACGTCACACCAGTACGAGGACTGTGCGAGAACGGACATCACTGTATAGATTCCTTTTTCAAGGAGAGAAGCGAATCAAGCAAACCGGGGCCGGTAGCAGCTTGTTCCCGTCATGTCAACAAATAGTGCTGCGAATTTTGATTCTGGCAGCATCATACCCCAACATTTAGTGGAAAGTGTATAACATGCCCCACAAGTATCTGTTGACAACTGCGAGGCACTTCTTACTTTAGGGCACCCGTTTTAGTTGCCAAAGGCAGTATTGACCGGGCCCTTGCTAGCAGTCAGACGATGCCGTTTTCCCGCTGGCCCCGGAGCGCGACCCCGACCCGCTTTGTCATGAGCCGCAGGAGCCGCAGATCGCTCTTATCCAGCGCCCGCTCGACAAGTAGCTGTAGGGCTATATCCCGCGTGGTGAGCGGTTCTGAGGCTTGGCGTAAGCACGCTCAGAATGATCGGCTCATCTGGCCCGCGGTTGCTCCAATCCTTCGGCGGCCGGAACGCCTTGGGCTTGATGGTTTCGACCTGAAAATCCGGGTCGAACTGGACAATGGTCGCGTCCAGGCTTTCGAGGTCCAGGACCATCTTCCGCAGGGCTTCATGGGTGTTTTCGATATCGCCCGCCAGTTGGGCGTGACGTTTTACCAGCCCGCTCAAGACAAACTCGTTCATGCGCGCAGCAATCGCCTAGCCGAGCTTGACGCGATAGCGCACAATGCAATCAGCGCCGCCATGCCAGCCCGCTGACCGCGCCCCAAACCAGACCTTCACCGCCAGAAGGCCTATCAGCGCCCCGAAACCGGTAAACGCCGACTACCTCGGCAAAAATCAGTGCGAGCTGTTCCTTAGTCCACTTTGGCTTTAAAACCTATCTTCATGGCTAGAATAGTAGCAAAACAGGCAGCATGGCGGCGAGCCGTGGTAAGGTGAGTTTGCTACCTAATGCCGAGCAATTCCGACGGTGACAGCGGCGGCAGGATCGAGGGCAGCCTTGCCGCCAGCATCGACTTGCCGGCGCCGGGCGAGCCCATCATGAGTAAATGGTGTCCGCCGGCCGCCGCGATCTCGAGCGCGCGCTTGGCGCTTTCCTGGCCCTTGATGTCGCGCAGGTCGAGCGAAGTGGCCTCCGGCGCATGCACCCTCGGCTGCGGGCGCGACAGCACCTGCGTGCCTTTGAAGTGGTTGGCGATCTGGATCAGCGAATCCGCCGCCACGATCTGGATGTCCGGGCTCGCCCAGGCCGCCTCCGCGCCGCACGACGCAGGACAGATCAGCCCTTCCTCGCGCGAATTGGCCCCGATCGCCGCCGGCAGCACGCCCGCCACGGGCGCGATCGAGCCGTCGAGCCCGAGTTCGCCGAGCACAGTGAAGCCGTTCAAGGCGTCGGGGGGAATGGCGCCGATCGCCGCCATCAGCCCGAGCGCGATCGGCAGATCGTAATGGCTGCCTTCCTTGGGCAGGTCCGCGGGCGCGAGGTTGACGGTGATCCGGCGCGCCGGCAGCGCCAGCCCCGAGGCGATCAGCGCCGAACGCACCCGCTCGCGCGCCTCCGACACCGCCTTGTCGGGCAGGCCGACAATGGCGAACGCCGGCAGGCCAGGCGCGACCTGCACCTGCACGTCGACGCTGCGGGCCTCGATCCCCTCAAAGGCTACCGTGGAAACGCGCTGGACCATGCTGCCCTCTGCCGCAACGAAAGGTAGCGGAAGGTGGGCGAGCTGGCAAGAACATTAAGGGAACGAACTGGAATGAGACTAGGGGAGAACCAAAGGACCGATGCCCACCAAGTGAAACTACTTAGGAATTGCGTTTTGCAACTCTGCAAAAGCGAGTTCCTGTCTTCAATTTTTAAAAAATATCATGTAATCAACATCTTAAAGCCAGAGAGGAAGTTATTAATTATAGGGACCTAATTTGCAGCTGTTGCAAATTGCAAGGGAACGGGCAAATATCCCGTTGCGTTAGACCGCATGTTCGATACGACGCTAGAGAAAGCAAGAGACGAGATCGTGTTCGCGCTCAGGAAGCATGCAGTTGGCGCGCCAACCCGCGAGGTTCGGGTTGAGTTCAAGGAGCCGCCGCGCCTTCCCGTCCGGGTACAGAGTTGCGACTTGGATTTTGCCATCGATGATATGATCGATCGATTCCCGAATACCTTGGAATATCTTGCCAAGTGAACCAGTTTGGCTGACCGAAGATCAGGTCACCCGGATAAACCAGAGGCTCGTCGAACAAACCGGCGAGCCTCATCTTTTGTTGCATCCCGGATTGTTAGCGAGCGGAATGGCGCGGCCGGTTAATCGCTGGGCGTATGGCGAGCAGGATGTTGCGAACCTGGCGGGCATTCTGTTGCTGGGGATCGGAATGAACCATCCATTCCAGCAAGGAAACAAGCGAACGGCGCTTACCGCCGCGAAAGTGTTCCTCCAGTTTAACGGATATAGCTTTGTCGCGCCCGACACCGAGCCTCTGGGCGCTCTGATAGAGCGATCAATTACTGGGATGATATCAGAGGCTGTTTTTCTCAAAGCCATGCGAAGCTGTGCCATCCTGACTGAGGAATGGCAAACCTTTCAAAGAGCGAAAAGCTAACCGTACAGTTATCGGGTGGGGCGGTATGCCGGGGGTCGGCCACTGACCCACCCCCGGTCTTCACATCCGTTCACAGCAACATCTGCATCGGCTGCAGTACATAATGAAAACCCTCGTCGGTTTTCACGACATAGCCAAAGCCCGGCCACGGGTAATGGTACGACATCACCGCGATCGCGTTGGCGGCCAGCATGTCGACCATTTTCACCCGCGATTCCGCCGCCTGCCTCGGATCGGTGTCGCAGCAGAATTCCATCCGCGGCCTTCCACCGCCCGCAGCCTCACCCGTTCGGCCGGTTCCACAGTTGCGCAATGTCGCCGTCACAGAACCGCAATTCCATCGGCAGGCCGTCCTGGAATCCCGGCGTCGCAACGCAGTGGCTGAAGGTGTTGGAGATTCCCGACGACAACAGTTTGTTGGTGATGCCGAAGCTCCAGTTCTCGTTGCTGATCTTGTTGCAGGTCCACTGCTGGATCGGCGTTCCGTTGACGGCCTTGCCGCGGGCGTCGAGGCAGAGACGGCTGGACCGGTTGACCAGATGGACCTTGGTCGAGGAGACCGATTTGACGGTCCATTGCTGCGCGGTGCTGCCGTTGCAGCTCTGCTGCACGATCGCATCGCCCTGGGTGAGGGAGCCGTTGATCGGCTGCAGACACTTGCCGCTCGAAGCGCTCACCAGCTTGACGATCGGGTCTTCGGCCCGCGCCGGCGAGGCGAGCGTCAGAGCGGAAGCGGTTGCCATCGCGGTGGCGAATGACAGCATGACAAATCGGTGATTTCGCATGTTCAACTCCTCTCGCGGTTGGTCGGTTATGGAGTCCACCAGATCTGCGCAAGGGTCCCGTTGCAGCGGTAGATCTGCATGGCGAGCCCGGCGATATGCTGTCCCCCTGGCACGTCGAGGCAGTAGCTGCGGGTGCCGGAGACCCGCGAGTACAGCGGCGGAATGGTGTCAGCGATGTCCTCTCCGGGATCCCAATTCTCGTTGCTGATGTTGTTGCAGGTCCACTGCTGGACGGGGGTGTGATTGGCGGCGCGGCCCCGGGCATCCAGGCACAATCCACTGAGGCCATTGACGTAGTGGAAAACGGTGCCGCTCACATGGACCGCCGTCCATTGCTGGGCGGCGCTGCCGTTGCACGGCTGCTGAACGATCGCGGCGCCCTGCGCCGCCGATCCGTTGACCGGCTGAAGACAGAAATTGCTGCCGAAATTACTGATCTGGCAGAACGCGCATTGGGCCGCGGCCGGTGTGGCTGCGAGCGGCGCGAGAAACAACAGGCTCAACACGACCCGTAACAGCGTCTTCCTCATCGCTATCACTCCCTGCGCCTGGGGCTCTTATCGGCACGATGACCGTGGGAGTGAAGGTACACGCTGGCGTCTCTGACCTGTGTTAGCCAGGTCACACATCCGGCGCCGTGACGACAGCGTAGGCGGAGTCGATTTCGCCGCCTGCTTCGGATCGGTGTCGCGGAAGATTCTATCTGCGGCAGAGAATGCGGGTTCCTCAAAACTGCGCCGCGTCTTGTTCCCCTGGCGGGAAGGCACGACGGAACTGCGCTCGTCGTTCCCCCGCAGCGTGTTTTTGCGCCGCCGAATTTCCCGTGTTCACGCAGGAACGACTGCGCCTCCAAATTTGTTTTGCGGCACGTGGGCAAATTGAAAGGAGAACAACGATGAATCTGCGGAGCAAGACACTAATCGCGACGGCGATTGGCGCGGGCCTGCTGGCGCTTTCCAGCGTGAGTGCGTCGGCCGCCGTCGCCTGCACCGGCAATGTGTGCTGGCATACCCACGAACGCTACGCCTATCCGCCGGAAGCCAGGGTCGTCATTCATGGCGATGACTGGCGCCCCTCGGAGAAGTTCGTCATCCGCGAGCATGAGGGCCGTGGCTATTGGCGGGGCGACAACTGGGTCGAATGGTAGTCCGCATCCCGCAGAGGCCGCCGATCAGGCGGCCTCGTTCTTCGTTTTTGCGGCACCACTTCATCGTCATGCCCGGCCTCGTGCCGGGCATCCACGTCTTGGCTACGATTACGAAAAAAAGTCGTGGATGGCCGGGACGAGTCCGGCCATGACGTCGGCGTGAAACTCCGACGAGTCAGCGGCGCTTGTTCTCGATCACGTCCCAGATCTTCACCGCGATATCCGGTCCGCCCAATCGCGCGATGGCGCGGATGCCGGTCGGCGAGGTGACGTTGATCTCGGTGAGATTGCCGTCGATGACGTCGATGCCGACGAACAGCAATCCGCGCTCGCGCAAAGCCGGTCCCAGGGTTTCGCAGATCTCGCGCTCGCGCGGGGAAAGGTCGGTGGCCTGGGCGGCGCCGCCGCGCACCATGTTGGAGCGCAGATCGTCCGGCGCCGGCACGCGGTTGACGGCGCCGGCGAATTCGCCGTCGACCAGGATGATGCGCTTGTCGCCGTGTTTCACTTCGGGAATGAAGCGCTGGATCACCCAGGGCTCCTTGAAGGTGACCGAGAACATGTCGAACAGCGAGCCGAAATTCATGTCCTGCGGCATCACCCGAAACACCGCGGCGCCGCCATGACCGTGTAGCGGCTTCATCACCACCGCGCCGTGCTCGTCGCGGAAGGCGTTGATCTCTTCGAGGTCGCGCGAGATCAGCGTCGGCGGCATCAGATGCGGAAAATCCATCACGAAGATCTTTTCCGGCGCGTTGCGCACGCTGGCCGGATCGTTCACCACCAGCGTCATCGGCTGCAGCCGCTCGAGGAAATGCGTCGAGGTGATGTAGGCGAGATCGAACGGCGGGTCCTGCCGCAGCAGAATGACGTCGAACTGCGCCAGATTTTCCCGCCGCGGTTCGCCGAGCCTGAAATGATCGCTGGCGTCGTCGCGCACCGAAAGGATTTGCACCGGGGCGACCAGCTCCCCGCCCTTCAGCGAGAGCTTGTCCGGGGTGTAATAGGACAGCCCGTGGCCGCGCTTCTGCGCCTCCAGGAGCAGCGCAAAGGTCGAATCGCCGCGGATGTTGATGCGCGCGATGGGGTCCATCTGGACGGCGACGTTCAATTTCATGGTGGGGTCCGCAGGGTTCTCGGGTGGGCAGGGTTCGCTTCTAAGTGCTGGCGTCGAAGGCCGCTAACAGATGGCGCGGCAGATGCCGCGGCGCAATCAGCATGGCGTCGAAACGCAGCTCGAATTCGGCATGTTCGGGATGCGCCATCAGCCAGGCTTGCGCCGCCTCGATGATGCGCGCCTGCTGGCGCGGCGTCACCGCATAGGCGGCCTCATCCAGGCTGGCGCGGGCCTTGACCTCGATGAAGGCCACGAGGTTGCGCCGCCGCGCCACGATGTCGATCTCGCCATAGGGCGTGCGAAAGCGTTTTGCCAGGATGCGATAGCCCTTGGCCATCAGAAAGGCGGCGGCGCGGCTTTCGGCGGAGAGGCCGGTGCGAAACGCGGCGATTCGCGCGGGCGAGGCGATCTTTGCCAGTTTGTCGGGCGGCGAAGCGCCGTCAGTTTTCGCCATGGTCGCCTTTGGCTTCCCTGGCGAGTTCCAGCGCCCGGGCATAGATTTCGCGGCGTGGCCGGCCCGACAGCTCCACCGCATGCGTCACCGCATCCTTGACGCTGTCGCGGGCAAGCGAGGCTCGCAAGAGATCGTCGAGCGCCTCCCCGGTCATGGTTTGCGCGCCTTTCGGCTGCGGCCCGATCACCAGCACGAATTCGCCGCGCGTCTCCAGCGCGTCGGCCGATTGCGCGAGCTCAGTGAGCGGCCCGCGCGAAATTTCTTCATGCAGTTTTGTCAGTTCGCGGCAGATCGCGGCATCGCGGGTACCCATGATCTGCGAAAGATCTTGCAGCGTGTCCTGCACCCGGTTGCCGGATTCGAACATCACCAGCGTGGCGTCGATCCGCGAAAGCTCGCTCAGCCGGGCGCGGCGCGCGGTTTCTTTCGGCGGCAGAAACCCTTCGAAGAAGAAGCGGTCGGTGGGCAGCGCCGCCACCGACAGCGCGGTCAGCACCGAGGACGGCCCCGGCAGCGCGATTACTGGAAAGCCGGCGGCGCAGACCTCGCGCACCAGCTTGAAGCCGGGATCGGAAATCAACGGCGTGCCGGCGTCCGACACCAGCGCGATCGAGGCGCCCTGCGCCAGCTTTTCCAGGATTTTCGGCCGTGCCAGCGCGGCATTGTGCTCGTGATAGGGTTTTAACAATGCCGTGATCGCGTAGCGCTCGGTCAGCCGGCGGGTGATGCGGGTGTCCTCGCAGGCGATGATGTCGACGCCGGCCAGCGTTTCCAGCGCGCGCAAGGTAATATCGCCGAGATTGCCGATCGGGGTTGCCACCAGATAGAGCCCGGGAACCGGCTTCGGCGCGGTCAGGACATGGCCGCCGACGGTAAAATGGCGCGCGGCGGTTTCCCTGCCTTCAGGGTTGTTGCCTTCAGTCGTATTTATGGCAGCGGTTTTTGCGCGCATAATCGTAATACTAGAGCGTTTTCGAGCGAAGTGGATACCGGGTCGCGTGAAGAAGACGCGTCAAAGAAGAACTGGGGCCATTCGGCCCCAGATGGAACAGGGCGCTTGCGCCACGATACTGACAGCCACGAATACTGACGACGTTGCGGACCTTGCCGCAGCAGGGAACCGGAAACCTGCAGACTGGACCGCGCGGTGCTGCCATAATCCTATTGTTTTAGTTAACTATTCGCCGACAATATGCTCAGTCTTCCTCCTGATCGGTGTCGGGTGGACGTCCTGGCCGATGGCGGTCGGTCAAGAAGTCGGTCAAGAAGAAGAGATGCGATGGTGGGGCCGCGCGAACCCAAATCTGTGCCTGCCAAACCGAGAGCTTCCGGGGCCACCCGGCGGTCGGCGGTCGGCTTGATCCTCGGGGCGCCTTTGCTCGGCGCCTGCGCCGGCGTGCAGCAAGGCCTCGGCTCGTTCTCCAATCCGTTCGGTTCGCCGCAGCCGGAGGCTGGTCCCGCCGGCCCGCCGCAGCAGCCGCTCGCCGTCGGCACCGGCCAGGTCAAGGTGGGATTGATCCTGCCGCTGTCGGCCGCCGGCAATGCCGGCGTCGCGGCGCAGTCGATGAAGAATGCCGCCGAGATGGCGCTGGCGGAATTCCAAAATCCGAACATCCAGCTCCTGATCAAGGATGATTCCGGCAGCCCGCAAGGCGCGAGCCAGGGCGCGCAGCAGGCGATCGACGAAGGCGCCGAAATCATTCTCGGCCCGCTGTTCGCGCTGTCGGTGCCGGCGGCTGCGCAAGCGGCCCGCACGCGCGGCATACCCGTCATCGCGTTCTCGACCAATTCGAGCGTGGCGGGACGCGGCGTCTATCTCTTGAGCTTCCTGCCCGAATCCGACGTCAACCGGATCGTCGAATACTCCGCCGGCATCGGCAAGAGATCCTTCGCGGCGCTGTTGCCCGACAATGCCTATGGCAATGTGGTGGAGGCGAGCTTCAAGCAGGCGGTGCCGCGCCGCGGCGGCCGCGTCGTCGCATTTCAAAAATACGGCGCCGACCGAACCGGCCCGGCGCGCACCGTCGCGCAGGCGCTCGGTTCGGCGGACGCGCTGTTCATCGCCGACGACGGCAATTCGGTGGTGGCGACGGCGGATGCGCTGACCGCGGCCGGCGCGAATTTGAAGAACATCCAGTTGCTCGGCACCGGTCTTTGGGACAATCCGCGGGTCTATGCCAGCCCGGCTCTGCAGGGCGGGCTCTATGCCGCGCCGGATCCGTCCGGTTTCCGCGCCTTCTCCGGCCGCTACCGCGCCAAGTTCGGCGGCGATCCCGTGCGCACCGCGACATTGGCCTATGACGCGGTGGCGCTGGTCGCCGCTCTGGCGCGAACGCATGGGCCGCAGCGGTTTTCGGCGGAGACGCTGACCAATCCATCGGGCTTTGCCGGCATCGACGGCCTGTTTCGTTTCCGCCCCGACGGCACCAACGAGCGCGGCCTTGCCGTGATGCGCGTGGCCGCAAACGGCGGCGTCGCGGTCGCCGGTTCGCCGAAGAGTTTTGGGGCTTAGCGCAGTTAAGCCGCCAGATCCGCCACCACGGCGTCGAGCACCGGGAAACCGGCCTGCGTCACCCGCAAGCGTCCGTTGTCATCGACCGTGATGGCGCCCTCTTCGCGCAGCAAGGCGATGCGGCGCGGATCGAGCGTGCGGCCGGAGAGATCAGCGTAGCGTTTGGGATCGATGCCTTCGGCGAGCCGCAGGCCCATCAGCAAAAACTCATCGGCGCGTTCTTCGCTGTTGAGGCGATCGTCGGACACGACGCCGTGGCCATTGGCCTCGACCCGCATCAGCCACGCCTCGGGACGCTTTTCGGTGGCGATCGCGTGCCTGATACCATCGATGTCGAGCCGGCCATGCGCGCCCGGGCCGATGCCGGCATATTCCTCGCCGCGCCAATAGACCAGATTATGCCGGCATTCCGCGCCTGATCGCGCGTGGTTGGAAATCTCGTAGGCCGGCAGGCCATGGCTGGCGCAGACTTCCTGCGTCACGTCGTAGAGCGCGCGCGCGAGCCCTTCATCCGGCGTCTTCAGTTTGCCGGCGGCGTGCAGGCCGAAGAACGGCGTGCCCTCTTCGATGGTCAATTGATAGAGCGACAGATGCTCGGCCGCTTCCGCGATCGCGTGTTTCAATTCGCCGGTCCACATCTGCGGCGTCTGTTCGGGACGGGCGTAGATCAGGTCGAACGAATAGCGATCGAAGGCTTTTCGCGCGATCGCCACCGCATCAAGCGCCTCGCGCGCCGTGTGCAGGCGTCCCAGCGCCTTCAGCGAGGCATCGTCCAGCGCCTGCACGCCGAGCGACACCCGATTGACACCGGCGGTGCGGTAGCCGGCAAAGCGCGTCGCCTCGACGCTGGTCGGATTGGCCTCAAGCGTGACTTCGACATCCGGCGCGACGTGCCAGTGCCTGCCGATCGCGTCCAGGATCGCGCCGACGGTTTGCGGTTTCATCAGCGACGGCGTGCCGCCGCCCAGAAAGATCGAGGATACTTCGCGGCGAGGTGCGCGCGCCGCATTGGTCTCGATCTCGCGGGCGAAGGCGCGCACGAACCGTTGCTCGTCGATCGGCTCATGCCGGACATGGCTGTTGAAATCGCAATAGGGACATTTCGACAGGCAGAACGGCCAGTGCACGTAAACGCCGAAGGCTTCCTTCTTGGTCCCTTCCGCTTGCGGGGAAGCAACAGCGTGGGGGCGCCCGTAGCTAGTCAAGGCAGATCTCCGCCAGTTTTACAAAGGCGCGGGCGCGGTGCGACAGCCCTAAGCCCAGCGGCGGCAGGCCGTGCTTCTCGATGGAGGTCATCTCGCCGAAGGTGCGGGTGTAGCCGTCGGGCATGAACATCGGATCGTAGCCGAAGCCGGCGGTGCCGCGCGGCGGCCACACCAGCGTGCCGTCGGCGCGCGCCTCGACTTGCTCGATATGGCCGTCGGGCCAGGCCACGCACAATGCCGAGACGAAATGCGCTCTGCGCCGCGCTGCCTGCGTCGCGCCGCGCTCCTGCAACAGGCGTTCGATCCGGGTCATCGCCGCGGTGAAGTCCTTGCCGTCGCCGGCCCAGCGCGCGGAGAAAATCCCGGGTGCGCCATCGAGCGCATCGACCACCAGGCCTGAAATCGTCGGCGAAGGCCGGCAGTTGCGCGGCCCTGGCCGCGGCGACCGCCTTGATCCTCGCATTGGCGGCAAAGCCATCGCCGGTCTCCTCGGGCTCCGCCAGGCCGAGTTCGCCGGCCGAGATCGCCTCGACGCCGTGCGACGCCAGCAATTCGCGCATCTCGGCGAGCTTGCCGGGATTGTGGGTCGCGATCACGAGCTTGCCGGTGATTCGACGGTGCATGCTTTCAATCTATATCGGCCGGAGCGCGATCCGAAATCACGCCACCGCCATCTTCTGCAAATCCACCAGACGGCCGACGCCCTTGCGGGCCAGCGCCATCAGCGCGAGGAACTCGTCTTGCGTGAACGGGGTCTTTTCCGCGGTGCCCTGCACCTCGATGATGCGCCCGTCGCCGGTCATGACGAAATTGGCGTCGGTCTCGGCCTCGGAATCCTCGGCATAATCGAGGTCGAGCACCGCCGTGCCGTTATAGATGCCGCAGGAGATCGCGGCGACATTGTCGCGCAACACGTTGGTCTTGAGCATGTTGCGGGCCTTCATCCACGCGATGCAGTCGGCGAGCGCGACCCAGGCGCCGGTGATCGAGGCGGTGCGGGTGCCGCCATCGGCCTGCAACACGTCGCAGTCGACCGTGATCTGGCGCTCGCCCAGCGCTTCCAGATCGACAGTGGCGCGCAAGCTGCGGCCGATCAGGCGCTGGATCTCGACGGTGCGGCCGTTCTGCTTGCCGGCACTTGCCTCGCGGCGGGTGCGTTCCAGCGTCGCCCGCGGCAGCATGCCGTATTCGGCCGTGACCCAGCCGCGGCCCTGGCCTTTGAGCCATGGCGGCAGCCGCTCTTCCAACGTGGCCGTCACCAGTACATGGGTGTCGCCGAATTTGACCATGCAGGAACCCTCGGCGTATTTGACCACGCCGCGTTCCAGCGACACGGCGCGCAGTTCATCCGGCGCACGGCGGCTTGGGCGCATGGAAATCCTCCGAAAAATTCAGCAAAAAGGGCACGGCTCGCGGTGCTTGTAGGTGGGGGAAGCTTGAGCGGCAAGGCCTTTAAGGACGATTGGCCGCTTGTAACCGGCCCCCGAGATGGACAAATTAGGGGGAACTCAGGGGAGTACGTTGTGGCCCATCACGATCCAATCGGTCTGATCGCGCCGAATGCCGGGCTTGCCCAGCTCAACGAGCGCTCGCGAGACATTTTTCGTCAAATCGTCGAGAGTTATCTGGCGACCGGCGAGCCGGTCGGTTCGCGCAACATTTCGCGCCTGATAGCGGTGCCGCTGTCGCCGGCCTCGGTGCGCAACGTGATGGCCGATCTCGAGCAGCTAGGCCTGATCTACGCGCCGCATACCTCGGCGGGACGGCTGCCCACCCAGATGGGCCTGCGGTTTTTCGTCGATGCGCTGATGCAGGTCGGCGATCTCACCGATGCGGAGCGGCAGTCGATCCAGAGCCAGCTCTCCTCCGTCGGTCAGGCGCAATCGGTCGAGGCCGCCCTCGGCGAGGCCCTGACCCGGCTGTCCGGCCTGACCAGGGCGGCGGCAGTGGTGCTGACGGCGAAATCCAATTCGCGCCTGAAACATATCGAATTCGTGCGGCTGGAGCCGGAGCGCGCCCTGGTGGTGCTGGTCGGCGAGGACGGCCAGGTCGAGAACCGCGTGCTGACGCTGCCGCCGGGGGTGCCGTCGTCGGCGCTCACCGAAGCCACCAACTTCCTCAATTCGCGGATCCGAGGGCGAACGCTGGCCGAAGCCCGTCTCGAGCTGGAAACCGCGCTGACGCAAAATCGCGCCGAACTCGATCAGCTGACGCAGAAGGTCATCGCCGCCGGGATCGCGAGTTGGTCCGGCGGCGACAATGACGATCGCCAGTTGATCGTGCGCGGCCATGCCAACCTTCTGGAAGATCTGCATGCGCTGGAAGATCTGGAGCGGGTGCGGCTGTTGTTCGACGATCTCGAGACCAAGCGCGGCGTGATCGATCTGCTGGGGCGCGCCGAGCGCGCCGAAGGCGTGCGGATTTTCATCGGCTCGGAAAACAAGCTGTTTTCACTGTCGGGCTCCTCCACCATCATCGCGCCCTATGGCGATGCCGCCGGTCATATCGTCGGCGTCCTCGGCGTGATCGGGCCGACGCGGCTTAACTATGCCAGGGTGATACCGACGGTGGACTATGCCGCGCGGATCGTCAGCCGGATGCTGGGTGGATGACCGTGCCCTGCTAAGTCTTTCTTTTTTTGACGCGTTTTATTCACGCGAACCGGTACCCACGTCGCTCGAAAACGCTATGGCGCTTGATTTTTGGTGCCTAAAGCACGATATCCCGGCCCAGCATCCCCATTCATTCCAGGCGATTTCTGAGAGGACAGTCTATGACCGATCCCAACCGGCAAAGCGATGAACCGGTGAACCCGGCGCAAGGACCGGAGCCCGTCGTGTCCAAACCCTACATCATGCCCGACGATCCCGAAACGGGATCGGCCGAAGCGCTGGCGAAGGAAGCCGCGGAATCGCGCGACAAGATGCTGCGCACGCTGGCGGAAATGGAAAACCTGCGCAAGCGCACCGCGCGCGAGGTGGCCGACGCGCGCGCTTATGGCATCTCCGGATTCGCCCGCGACGTTCTCGATATCGCCGACAATCTGCAGCGCGCGCTCGATGCGGTTCCGGCCGAGGCCAAGGCGACCGCCGACCCCGGCCTGAAGGCGCTGATCGAGGGCGTCGAGCTGACCGAGCGGTCGCTGCTCAACGCGCTGGAGAAGAACGGCGTCAAGAAGTTCGATCCGACGGGCGAGAAATTCGATCCGAATTTTCAGCAGGCGATGTACGAAGTCCCCGACCCGTCGGTGCCCGCGGGCACGGTGGTCCAGGTGGTCCAGGCCGGTTACATGATCGGCGAACGCGTGCTGCGGCCGGCGCTGGTTGGGGTCGCCAAGGGCGGCGCCAAGGCCAGCGCGCCGGCCAACGGCAACGAGTCGAACAGCGCGGCCTAAAATCCGATCCAGCGAGCTACCCGCGCGGCTGGATTCCGTCGCGCACGGCGCGGAAGCGCGTGAATGCTTTCGGCCATTCGTCGCGCGGAGAGCTGGCGATGATTCGCATGGTGCTCTGGCTGCCGAACCGCAGCCATTGCACCACGGTGACGGGGGTGTTGCCCTTGCCGCTGGTGCCGTCGATCCGCGTTTCATAGCCGGCCATGCCTTCGATGCGGATCGGCTCCGACATCGTGATGTGCCTGTCGCGGACGCCAGGGATCGAGCTGGCGGCTTGCTCGGCGAACCGGCCGCGGTCTTCGGGTTGCGCCGGCGTCGACGCGACCAGGCTGATCACCATGAACGGGGCGATCTCAAAGCCCTTGGCCTCGTCGCTATCGGCGAGAATGATGGCCGCGCCCGGCGCCAACGTGCGCACATTCTTGAAATCGCCGAGTTCGCTGATCTTGAACGGCAACAGCCCGAGCTGCTCGTCGATCGGAACTTCCTTGCGGATCGCAGCCGAGGCGAACATCTGCCGCACGGCATCGTCAGTATAGATCTTCCCGGCGTTTTCGGGGACCTGCATGGCGACATAGCCGGAGAAGGTGCCGCCCGGCACGATCATCGAATAGCGCCGCACATTGGTGGCACCATCCTTGGCGCTTTCGGCGGTGTAGTAGGCAGTGCCGGCCGCCGTCTCGATGCTCTCGGGCTTGACGCCCCCGGTGCCTGCCGGGTTGGCCTTGAAGGCGTTAGCGACTTCGCTATAGGCCTCGGCCGGCAGCTCCGTCACCAATACCTTGACGCCATGATCCTCGGTCTCGAACCCGACGAATGATTTGGCGGGGACGAGGCCCACCAGTGGCGTCAGGCCGACCCGCGTGCCCGGCGGAAAAACCGCGTCCGCGGCCAGGGCAGGACCGAAAGCAAGGCACGTGGATGCGATGAGAAGGGCAACCGCGGCAAATAGTCGAATGGGCTTCATGAAATTTCTACTGGGTTTGCATTGAGGCCGTTCAATGGTCGGCCGGCGCGGCCCCCTGACGCGGGGGCCGTCAGGCTTTGCGTCCCGCTTTTAGCGGTTTTGCGGTCCCGGCAACAGGTCCATGCCCGATTCTCCGGTAACCTTGTGGTCCGCCGGGACCGGCAACGAGACCTGTGCCGAACCGTCCCGCGGCCCGTCCGCCGCCGAGCGCCGCGCTTGCCGCTTGCCCGATCCGCCCCCTGCAGCCGACACTATCTTTCAAAGGGTGAGGGTTTTCATGGGCTAAGGTTGCGTCCGGTCCTTGCGGCCCTCCACCCCCCTCCTATATGAGGCTCACCGTCGCAATATCGCGAGTATTTGATCGTCTGGGGGGTTGGATTGGTGCGCCGTCAGGGCCCGGCCAACCTGCCGCAAAAAGAAGGATATGAGGACCATGGGAAAGGTCATTGGGATCGATCTCGGCACCACGAATTCGTGCGTCGCCGTAATGGATGGCAAGAACGCGAAGGTCATCGAGAACGCCGAGGGCATGCGGACCACCCCGTCGATCGTCGCCTTTAGCGATGACGGCGAGCGCCTTGTCGGCCAGCCCGCCAAGCGCCAGGCCGTAACCAATCCCGAGCGCACCTTCTTTGCGGTCAAGCGCCTCGTCGGCCGCCGCTATGACGACCCGATGGTCGAGAAGGACAAGAAGCTTGTCCCCTACAAGATCGTCAAGGCGTCCAACGGCGATGCCTGGGTCGAGGCCGACGGCAAGACCTACTCGCCCTCGCAGATTTCCGCTTTCATCCTGCAGAAGATGAAAGAGACCGCCGAAGCCCATCTCGGCCAGAAGGTCGATCAGGCCGTCATCACCGTCCCCGCTTATTTCAACGACGCGCAACGTCAGGCCACCAAGGACGCCGGCAAGATCGCCGGCCTCGAAGTGCTGCGCATCATCAACGAGCCGACCGCGGCCGCGCTCGCCTACGGCCTCGACAAGACCAAGACCGGCACCATCGCGGTGTACGACCTCGGCGGCGGCACGTTTGATATTTCCATTCTCGAAATCGGCGACGGCGTGTTCGAGGTGAAGTCGACCAACGGCGACACCTTCCTCGGCGGCGAAGATTTCGACATGCGGCTGGTCAGCTACCTGGCCGATGAATTCCAGAAGGAGCAGGGCATCAACCTGCGCAATGACAAGCTCGCCCTGCAGCGCCTGAAAGAGGCCGCCGAAAAGGCCAAGATCGAGTTGTCTTCGACCACGCAGACCGAAATCAACCTGCCGTTCATCACGGCCGATCAGACCGGACCGAAGCATCTGACGATGAAGCTGACGCGCGCCAAGTTCGAGGCGCTGGTCGACGATCTCGTCCAGAAGACCATCGAGCCGTGCCGCAAGGCGCTCAAGGACGCTGGCCTCACCGCCGGCGAAATCGGCGAAGTGGTGCTGGTCGGCGGCATGACCCGCATGCCGAAGGTCCAGGAAGTGGTGAAGCAGTTGTTCGGCAAGGAGCCGCACAAGGGCGTCAACCCGGACGAAGTCGTCGCGATCGGCGCCGCCATCCAGGCCGGCGTGCTGCAGGGCGACGTCAAGGACGTGCTGCTGCTCGACGTGACCCCGCTGTCGCTCGGCATCGAAACGCTGGGCGGCGTGTTCACCCGCATCATCGATCGCAACACCACGATCCCGACCAAGAAGAGCCAGGTGTTCTCGACCGCCGAGGATAACCAGAACGCGGTCACCATCCGCGTCTTCCAGGGCGAGCGCGAAATGGCTGCCGACAACAAGGTTCTCGGCCAGTTCGATCTGATGGGCATTCCTCCGGCGCCGCGCGGCATGCCGCAGATCGAGGTCACCTTCGATATCGACGCCAACGGCATCGTCAACGTCTCGGCCAAGGACAAGGCGACCGGCAAGGAGCAGCAGATCCGGATCCAGGCATCCGGCGGTCTGTCGGAAGCCGACATCCAGAAAATGGTCAAGGACGCCGAGGCCAACGCCGCCGAGGACAAGAAACGCCGCGAGGCGGTCGACGCCAAGAACCATGCCGACGCGCTGGTGCATTCCACCGAGAAGGCGCTGGCCGAACATGGCTCCAAGATCCCGGAGACCGATCGCCGGGCCATCGAGGACGCCGTCAGCGATCTGAAGGAAGCGCTGAAGGGCGACGATGCCGAGGCAATCAAGGCCAAGACCAACACCGTGGCGCAGGCTTCGATGAAGCTCGGCGAGGCGATGTACAAGCAGCAGGCCGAAAGCGATGCGGCCAAGGATGCTGCCAAGGACGACGTGGTCGACGCGGAATTTACCGAAGTCGACGACGACAAGAACAGCAAGAAATCTGCTTAAACGAGCTGAGACCATGACCCTCATTCCGAAGAGCACGCCGGCTCGCGTCTCGAAGGGATGAGGGTCATTTTTCGTTAAGCCGAAGGCTGCATTGTTTCACGGGCGTTCCTTCGGAATGAGGACGAATATCGGGCGGGTTTGACGGATGTCCACCAAGCGCTGCTACTACGAAACCCTTGAAGTCGACCGCAACGCGGATAAATCCAAACTCAAGGCGGCCTTTCGCAAGCTTGCGATGAAATGGCACCCGGACAAGAATCCGGGCGACGCCACCAGTGAGACGCGCTTCAAGGAAATCAACGAAGCCTACGAAGTCCTCAAGGACGGCGACAAGCGCGCGGCCTATGACCGCTACGGTCACGCGGCGTTCGAGCAGGGCATGGGCGGCGGCGGTCCCGGATTCGGCGCCGGCTTTGCCTCGTCATTCTCGGATATTTTCGAAGACCTGTTCGGCATGGCCGGACAGCGCGGGCGCGGCGGCGGCCGCGAGCGCGGCGCCGACCTGCGCTACAACATGGAAATCACGCTGGAGGAAGCTTTCCTCGGCAAGACCGCCCAGGTCGAGATTCCGGTTTCGGTCACCTGCAAATCCTGTTCGGGCACCGGCGCCAAGGCCGGCACCAAGCCGAAGACTTGCTCGATGTGCGGCGGCGCGGGGCGGGTGCGGCAGGCGCAAGGCTTCTTCACGCTGGAACGTACCTGCCCAGGCTGTCAGGGCCGCGGCCAGATGATCGAAGATCCCTGCCCGTCATGCACGGGCTCGGGCCGGGTGACGCGCGAGCGGACGTTGTCGGTCAACATTCCGCAAGGCGTCGAAGACGGCACCCGCATCCGCCTGGCCGGCGAAGGCGAGGCCGGCGTTCGCGGCGGTCCACCGGGCGATCTCTATATTTTCCTGTCGCTGGCGAGCCATGAGTTCTTCCAGCGCGATGGTGCCGACCTGCACTGTCGCGTCCCGATCTCGATGGTGACGGCGGCGCTGGGCGGCGAGTTCGAGGTGCCGACCATCGACAAGGGCAAGTCCAGGGTGAAGATCCCTTCCGGCACCCAGTCGGGCCGGCGCTTTCGCATTGCATCAAAAGGCATGCCGGTGCTGCGGTCGCGCCAGACCGGTGACATGTATGTCCAGGTTGTGGTCGAAACGCCGCAGAATCTCACCAAGAAGCAGCAGGAACTGCTGGCCGAGTTTGAAAAACTGTCGTCCGGCGCAACCCAGCCCGAGGCGGCGGGCTTCTTCGCCAAGGTCAAGGACTTCTTCGGCAACCGCGCCAATCCCTGACGTATGGTCGGCAAAACTGAGCCCGGTTTTTGCGCTGGACGCGCCGGAAATCAGAAGCGGCACATGGGCTTATCGCAAAACCGCTGACGCTTTTGCGGACCGGGCGCGATGGCGTCCGGCTTGACCATAACGCCTGTGACCTATACGTCTTTATGACTATATTCTGACACTGCCGCTTGATCGCGGTCCCGCCTGGTAGCGACAATGCCATTGCAATCGTCCGTGCGTGCGTTGAAAAAGCCTCGTCTCGACGATGAGGTTCGTTTTCTCCGTTCGTGGATCGAGAAACCGCTTCACATGGGCGCCGTGATGCCGTCGGGACGGGTTTTGGCCCGCACCATGGCGCAGTATGTCGACATCAAATCCGAAGGGCCGGTCGTCGAACTTGGGCCAGGGACCGGTGCGATCACCAGCGCCTTGATCGAGCACGGCGTCGATCAAAAGCGTCTCGTACTGGTCGAATATAATCCGGGCTTCTGCGCGCTGCTGCGCGACCGCTATCCGCACGCCAAGGTGGTGCAGGGCGATGCCTATACGCTGCGGAACTCGTTGCGCAATGTGCTGAGCGCTCCCGCCTCCGCAGTGGTTTCGGGTCTGCCGCTGGTGACAAAACCAATGCTGACGCGGCTGAAACTGATCCGCGAGGCCTTTGTCGCGCTCGCGCCCGGCGCGCCGTTCGTGCAGTTCACCTATTCGGTCGCGCCGCCGATCCCGAAATCGCTGCCCGGCGTGTCCACGGAAGCATCCGAACGCATCTGGATGAACCTTCCGCCGGCGCGTGTCTGGGTGTATCGCAAGCACTGATACGCGTATTCGGCAAAACTGCGTACCGGTTTTGCCTGGCAATCAAGTTTACGCAGATTGCGTCGACTTATCTGCGGTAGAGTGCGCGCAAACTACAAGCCGCGCGCCGCTCGCGCCGCGGGTTGGTCCCGAACGCGATATTTGGATCATGTCCGTCCTGAAGATCCTGGTGATCCCCGGCTCGCTCCGCACCGGCTCGCTCAATGCGAGGCTGGCGGCGACCGTCGCCTATGAATTCGCGCAAGCGGGCGCGGAAGTCACCCGCATTTCGCTCGCCGATTTTCCGCTGCCGATCTACGACGGTGATTTGCAGACCAAGTCGGGCGTGCCGAAGAACGCCGTCAACCTCAAGCGGATGATGTCAGCGCATCATGGCGTGCTGATCGTGACGCCGGAATACAATTCCTCGGTGCCGCCGCTGGTCAAGAACACCATCGACTGGGTGAGCAGGGTGCAGGATGTGCACGAAACGCGCGGCCAGGTGTTTCGCGAACGTGCCTTTGCGATCGCAGCCGCTTCCGAAAGCCGGCTCGGCGGCGCGCGATCGCTGGCGGCGCTGCGGCTGATCCTGACTGCGTGCCACGCCAACGTTATTCCAAACCAGCTCGCGCTGTCATTCGCTTCGCAAGCCTATGATGATATGGACAGGCTGAGGCACCCGGCCGATATCGAAGCGATGACCGCGTTGGTGCGGCAACTGATCGACCTTTCTCAACGCATGATGTGAGGTGACATGCAGCCATCCGTGATCGCTCCCCGCGACCGCTTGATCGTGGCGCTCGATCTGCCGGGCGTCGCGCCTGCGGAAGCGATGATCGCGCGGCTCGGCGATGCCGTCACCTTCTACAAAATCGGCTATCAGCTTGCTTACGCCGGAGGTCTGCCGCTGGTCGGCCGGCTCGCGGATGCCGGCAAGAAAGTGTTCGTCGATCTCAAGCTGCATGACATCGGCAACACGGTGGCGCGCGGCGTCGAGAGCATCGCCAGATCGGGAGCGACTTTCCTGACCGTGCACGCCTATCCGCAGACCATGAAGGCCGCCGTCGAGGCCCGCGCCGGATCGGGCCTGAAAATCCTCGCCGTCACCGTGCTGACCTCCTACGACGACGCCGATCTCCAGGCCGCCGGCTATCGGCTCAACGTCTCCGATCTGGTCGAGGCCCGCGCCCGTCAGGCGCAGGCGCTCGGTGTCGACGGCCTCGTCTGTTCGCCGGAGGAGGCAGCGGCGCTGCACAAGATCGTCGGCCATCAGATGGTGCTGGTGACGCCGGGTATTCGCCCCGCGGGCGCGGCCAGCGGCGACCAGAAGCGCATCATGACGCCGGCGCGCGCCATCGCCGCCGGCAGCGACTATCTGGTGGTGGGACGGCCCGTGATCGAAGCGCCCGATCCCAAGGCGGCAGCGGAGGCGATCCAGGCGGAGATCGCGCAAGCGCTGGGTTGAAAGTTTGCAAGGTATTTTCGGCATCGGGAACCTTACCCTCTCTCCACTCAACGCTGGTTTGCCCGCGTCGGGCATCTCAACTTGTCGAAGTCGGATATATCGATAGACCATAACGCCGCCCCCGGATCGCATCGTTCGATGCGATCCGACCTCTCCTCACGGGAGAGGTGACCGAGCTGCCACTTCGAGATGTCTGACAAGAAGGAAAAAAGCAGATGGCAAAGGGCTACTGGATCGCACGCGTCGATGTCCTCAACATGGACGGCTACAAGGAATACATCGCACAGAACGGCGCGGTATTTGCCAAATACGGCGCCAAATTCCTGGTGCGCGGTGGCAAGCATGTGCCCAAGGAAGGTTCCTCGCGCTCGCGCAACGTGGTGCTGGAATTTCCCGACTATGAGACCGCGCTCGCCTGCTACAATTCACCGGAATATGTCCGCCTGGTCGCGATGCGTTCGCCCCATGCCGAAAGCGACCTGGTGATCATCGAAGGCTATGACGGGCCGCAGCCGTAGGGTCGGACAACCCGTTTGGCGATTTCGTCATGGCGGGGCCATAGCCGTCCGAAGGACGGCGTCGCTTCCGCTGGCCTATGCCCGGCCATGACGGGTGGAGAGAGCCCAATCGGTTGCCGGAACGGCCTGCCCCGGCTATACGGCAGGGGCGAGGTCTTGAAGAAATGTCCGACATGCGCTTGATCGTTGCGGGGGCGGGCGGCCGGATGGGCCGCGCGCTGACGCGCGTCATCTCGGAAACCGAAGGCGCGGTTCTCACCGGCGCGCTGGAAGCGCCGGGGTCTGCGCTGCTGGGAAAGGACGCCGGTGTGCTCGCGGGCCTGCCCGCCAACGGGGTCGAGCTCTCGGCGGATCTTTGGTCGATGTCGGCCAATGCCGACGGCATTCTCGACTTCACGGTGCCAGGGGCCACCATTGCCAATGTCGCGATCGCGGCTCAGCGCAGCCTCGTCCACGTCATCGGCACCACCGGTCTTTCGGCATCCGATGACGCGGTCATCCACAGCGTCACTTCGCGCGCGATTGTCGTCAAATCGGGCAATATAAGTCTTGGCGTCAACCTGCTGCTGGCGCTGGTCAAGCGCGTGGCGCAATCGCTCGACGAAGGCTTCGACATCGAAATCCTGGAAATGCACCACCGCGCCAAGATCGACGCGCCCTCGGGCACCGCGTTGATGCTGGGCGAGGCTGCGGCCGCGGGCCGCAAAATCGCGCTCGATCAGCATTCCGCGCGGGGCCGCGACGGCCTCACCGGGGCGCGCCGGACCGGCGATATCGGCTTCGCCTCGTTGCGGGGCGGCACCGTCACCGGCGATCACAGCGTGATTTTCGCTGGCCCCATGGAGCGCATCGAGCTGACCCACCGGGCGGAAGACCGCACCATGTTCGCGCAAGGCGCGATCAAGGCCGCGCTATGGGCGCGCAACCAGAAGCCAGGCATGTATTCGATGGCCGACGTGCTCGGGCTCCGGGACTTCTAAAGAATCGGACTTCCAGACATCTGAACGGAATAAAAAAATGAGCGATCGACTTCTTGTGCTTGTGCGTCATGGCCAGAGCGAATGGAACCTGAAGAATCTCTTCACCGGCTGGAAGGATCCCGGTCTTACCGAGCTGGGCATCGCCGAGGCCAAGGAAGCCGGCCGCAAGCTGAAGGCGCAGGGGCTCTCGTTCGACATCGCCTTCACCTCCGCGCTCAAGCGCGCGCAGCACACGCTCGACCTGACGCTTGCCGAACTCGGCCAGACCGGCATTCCCGTCACGAAGAACCTGGCGCTCAACGAGCGCGACTATGGCGATCTCTCCGGCCTCAACAAGGATGACGCCCGCAAGAAATGGGGCGAGGAGCAGGTGCTGATCTGGCGGCGCTCCTATGACGTGCCGCCGCCCGGCGGCGAAAGCCTGAAGGATACGCTGGCGCGCACGCTGCCTTATTACGTGCAGGAGATCCTGCCCTGCGTGCTGCGCGGCCAGCGCACGCTGGTCGCGGCCCACGGCAATTCGCTGCGCGCGTTGATCATGGTGCTGGAAAAGCTTTCGCCCGAAAATATCCTCAAACGCGAACTCGCCACCGGCGCCCCGGTGATCTATCGGCTCAACGCCGATTCCACCGTGGCGACGAAACTCGACCTGGCGGCGTGAGCGCGAAGGCGGAGATCGTTGCGCTGCGCGCGCCGGTCGCGGAGGCCGCGCTGGAGCAACTGGCTGACGTCCTGGTCGATTGCGTCGAAGACGGCGCCAGCGTCAGCTTCATGTCGCCGTTCCCGCACGATTCTGCGCTGGCGTTCTTTCGCAAGGTCGCGGGCTCGGTCGCTTCGGGCGATACCGTCTTGCTGGCGGCGCAACTGCAGGGGAGGATCGTCGGCACGGTCCAGCTTGGATTGGATACGCCGCCCAACCAGCCGCATCGCGCCGATGTCAAGAAGATGCTGGTGCATCGCTCGGCGCGTGGCAACGGCATCGGCGCCGCCTTGATGGCGGAGGTCGAGGAAGAAGCGCGGCGGCGCGGCCGCTGGCTTCTGGTGCTGGACACCGTGCCCGGCGAAAACGGCCATCGGCTTTATCTGCGCGCCGGCTGGGCCCAGACCGGCCTCGTGCCGGACTACGCGATGTTTCCGGACGGCCGCCTCTGCGACACCGCGATCATGTGGAAGCGGCTGGGAGAAGTGAGCCGATGGAGCGAAGACCGTATGTCCTTCCTCAAAGAGGCGACTCGCCCCCCAATTGCGGTGTGCGAGGGTTACCCGGACGGGCCGGGCAGAGCCTCAGCGCAAGGAGGGCGAGTCATGGTCGATCATAGCGAAGTTTACGTCGCTTTCGATACCTCGAAGCTGCGCAATGCGGTGGCGATCGCGGAGGCTGGGCGGACGAGCGAGGTCCGCTTTTTGGGCGAGATCGAGAACACACCGGCGGCGGTGCGGCGGCTGGTGAAGAAGCTGTCGGGCAAGCACGCCCGGCTGACCTTCTGCTACGAGGCCGGACCGACCGGGTATGGTCTTTACCGCCTCATTCGCGATCTCGGTCATGAATGCATGGTGGTGGCGCCCTCGCTGATCCCGAAGAAGCCGGGAGATCGGGTGAAGACCAACCGGCGGGATGCGCTGGCTCTGGCCAGGCTGTTGCGGGCGGGCGAGTTGACGGCGGTATGGGTTCCCGACGAGCGGCATGAGGCGATGCGCGACCTCACCCGCGCGCGTGGTGCGGCGGTCGCGGATCTGCGCGCCAAGCGTCAGCAGGTAACGGCGCTGCTGTTGCGGCTGGGGCGGCATTATGCCGGCAAGACGACATGGGGCAAGGCGCATCTGGCGTGGCTGATGAGCCAGACGCTCGAGCATGCGGAACAGCGCATCGCCTTCGAGGAGATGCTGTTGGCGGTGCGCCAGGCGCGGGAGCGGATTGAACGTCTGGAGGAGGCGATCCGCGCCGCGGTGCCGGACTGGTCACTCGAACCGCTCGTCACCGCGCTGATGGCGTTGCGCGGGGTGGACCTGGTGACGGCGAGCGCGTTTCTGGCCGAGATCGGCGATCTGTCGCGCTTTCGCACGCCGCGCGAGCTAATGGGCTATCTCGGTCTGGTGCCGAGCGAGGATTCGACCGGCGACACGATCAAACGCGGTCCGATCACCAAGGCCGGCAACCGACGGGCGCGCCGCATTCTGGTCGAGAGCGCGTGGAGCTATCGTTATCCGCCGCGCGTCGGCCAAGCCAAGCAGGCGCAAGCTTGGAGGCTGCCCCGCAGGCCGCCCGCGAGATTGCTTGGAAGGCGCAGGCGCGGCTCTATGCGCGCTACCGGACCTTGATACGCCGGGGCAAGCTGAAGACCATCGCCATCACCGCGCTCGCGCGCGAGCTCGCCGGCTTCATCTGGGCAATCAGTCGCGAGATTGCGTCCCCCCGCGCGCAGGCGATCTGAACGAGCACGATGAACCCAACCAGGAGCCCCGCGCCGGGGCAACGGTCCGGCGAATAAAGACATCGTGCAAGGGCGGGGGCGAAGCCACGGCAGGGGAATTCCCGAGGATTGCTAGAAGCCGATCATGAACTCGATCGATGCTCGTACGAAGACATCAGGACAGCCCCAGACGGAATTCGGAACTGCGACGAACCCGCGTATCAGAGGTTGATCACCGACGTCTCAAGGCTTCGTCCCCACCCTTGCACGATCATCACTATCGCGCACTCCAGCGAAAATCGCAGGGAGACGATATCTCGCGCGCAAACCGCAAGTGCCTACTGCATCCCCACTTGCCCGGCTTCCCAGCCGAGCATCGCCCGCTTGCGGGTGATGCCCCAGTGATAGCCGGTCAGCGCGCCACCTTTGCCGAGTGCGCGATGGCAGGGCACCACGAACGAGATCGGGTTCTTGCCGACCGCCGCGCCGACCGCGCGTGACGCCTTCGGGCTTTTGATCTTGCTCGCGATATCCGAATAGCAGACCGCGCGGCCCATCGGGATTTTCAACAGCGTCTCCCAGACGCGGACCTCGAAGTCGGTGCCGATCAGCACCACGCGCAGCGGCTGATCCGCCCGCCACAGTTTGGGATCGAAGATGCGCTGCGCCAGCGCGGCGGTGCCGTCGCGGTCCTCGACATAGCTCGCGTGCGGCCAGCGCCGCTGCATGTCGGCGAGCGCGGCCGGTTCCTCGCCTGGATCGGCGAAGGCAAGGCCGGCGAGGCCGCGGCCGCTGGCGATGACGATCGCGGTACCGAACGGCGAGGGATGGAAACCGTAACGCAGCGTCATGCCGGCGCCGCCGTTCTTCCATTCGCCCGGCGACATCGCCTCATGGGTGACGAACAGATCGTGCAGCCGCCCCGGGCCGGAGAGGCCGGAGTTGAGCGCCGCGTCGAGCACGCTCGCGGAATCGCGCAACAGGCCCTTGGCGTGATCGAGCGTCAGCGCCTGCATGAAGGCTTTTGGCGTCAGCCCGGCCCAGCGGCGAAACAGATGGTGCAATTCGTCCGGCGTCACGGCGGCGGCATCCGCCATCGCCTCGATGGTCGGCTGCGTGCGCCAGTGCTCCGAGATGAAGGCAATGGCGCGCCGCACCGAATCATAGTCGCGCAGCGCGGCGTTCTGGGATCCCGGTTTGGTGAGGCGGTGCTCATTCATGGCGAGGTTCATCATGGGTCTGATGTAGGCCGGGTGCGTTGGCGAAACCACCCGATTCCCGACCAGCACTCATGCCAAGGGATTGTAGGTCGGGCCACGCTTCGCGGCCTGCAGCGCCATGGTTAAAGCTTTGGCAAAGCTGGCCTTTTCGTCGGGTCCCAGGAAGCTTGCGATCGCGATGCTGCGGCCTCGCGAAACCAGATAGAGCTTTTCGATGCCATATTCGGCGTGGCTGATCTGGTCGAGCCTCACCCACAGCGGATTGAGCACGAACTCGGCCACATGGCCGCGGTGGCTGATCCGGCGCACCCGCAGCTCGGACGGCGTCACCAAAATTTCCTCGCTTGCCCGGGCGCGGCGGAAATTGACCCGGAACGCCCAATAGATCGCCAGCACATCGAGGCCGAAAACGCCGACCACGGGCCACGCGCCGATCATCAGAAACACGACACCCGCGGCAAAACTGACCGTTGTGACGAACGCCATCACCACCAGAAAGCCGGTCCGGTTCAGCGAACGATGCGGCGTCAGCAGCGCCGAAAATAATTCCGGCTGCGCGCCCGGATCAAAGTCGTTGCCTGCGTCCATTGCGTGTCAGTATACCCGCGTTATGGCGAAAATCACCCGCAAGCCCCTGCCCAAATCGCGAGCAACAGCCTCTCAACGCGCCGGGAACCCGAGAGCTCCCTCGGCGGCGCAGCCGAAGCGGAATAAATCAACCAAAACGGCTGCGGCTGGATCGCGGCAGGCGCGTCCGACGACCAAACTGACAAAACCCTGGACGGCGGCGGAGGTCCGCGAGGCGTTCAACCGTTTTCGGAAAGCGAATCCGGAGCCAAAGGGCGAGCTCGAACATCTCAATCCCTATACGCTGTTGGTGGCGGTGGTGCTGTCGGCGCAAGCCACCGACGCCGGCGTCAACAAGGCGACCCGCGCGCTGTTTGCGGTTGCCGACACGCCGCAGAAGATGTTGGCGCTCGGCGAGGAGAAGCTGCGCGACTACATCAAGACCATCGGCCTCTACCGCAACAAGGCCAGGAATGTGATCGCGCTGTCGGAAAAACTGATCGCCGAATTCGGCGGCGAGGTGCCGCGCAGCCGCGCCGAGATCGAGTCATTGCCCGGAGCGGGGCGCAAGACCGCCAATGTCGTGCTCAACATGGCGTTCGGCGAACACACCATGGCGGTCGATACCCACGTGTTTCGCGTCGGCAATCGCACTGGTCTGGCGCCGGGTAACACGCCGCTGGAAGTGGAACTCGGTCTCGAGCGCGTGATCCCGCCGGAGTTCATGCTGCACGCGCATCACTGGCTGATCCTGCATGGCCGTTACACGTGCCTGGCCCGCAAGCCGCGCTGCGAGGTCTGCCTGATCAACGATCTCTGCCGCTGGCCGGAAAAGACGGTGTGAAGCCTTTACCCCCCGCAAGAGCGGGGCGAGGGAGAAGAAGTCACGCCACCGGCACGCTCGTCTTGCGTCGCGGCTCGATCAGTTCCGGCCGTGGCCCGCTCAAGCGCTTGTGCATGTGGACCATGAAGGCCATGCCGAACAGAGGCGTCGCCAGATTGACGATCGGGATCGAAACGAACGCCGCGATGATCAGGCCTGCGGTGAAGATTGTAGCCGCATTGTCCCGGCGCATCGCCTTGGCTTCCGCCGGAGGGCGGAACCGCATCGCCGCGAGTTCGAAATATTCACGACCCAATAGCCACGCGGTCGCGATGAAGAAGGCGAGGAAGCCCACGCCGGCGAAGAACACAAAGGGCAGCGCGATCAGATAGACCAGGATCGTGAGCAGCGCGGTCTTGACGCCTTCGGTGACGGCGATGCCAAACGGCAGTGCCACGCCGGGACGCTCCGCCGGATAATATTCCGTTTCGACATGCTCGGCGACCTCGTCGACGAAAAAGCTCGCCACCAGCGAGGTGATCGCCGGCATCAGGAACACCGCGCCGAACACCACGCCGAGCCCGGCGGCGATCGAGACGATCCAGGAAAGCACGTTGAGCGGGGTCTGGAAGTTCGGGCCCAGCATCGCCTCGGCCCAGCCTTCGCCCGAGGTCGCAAACCAGCTCAGCAGCCGCTGCAGGCCGATCGCCAGCACGGTGATCAGCACCAGCGCGACGGCGATCGATCGCCACAATATGGAGCGCATCGGCGGCGAGAGAATTTGCGAAAGCGCCTTGACGGCGGCGTCTATCATGGCGGTGTTATCCTTAAAGTTGCGTTGGCGCATTCGGCTCGACAACGAGCGGACCTTCATCATTGCATCATCGCAGCCCGAAGATCCGCGACTTTCGCCTGCACCTTTTCGATTGCCGCTTCCTTGACCGGTCCGTAGCCGCGGATCTCCATCGGCAAGGACGCGATCTCGACCAGCGATCCGACCGTCTCCGCATGTAGATGTGGCAGGTGTTCCGTCAAGAGCGATTGGTACCACGCAATCAATTTTCGTTCCATTTTCCGCTCCCGCGTGTAACCGAAGATATCGAGCGGCGTTCCTCGCAAGACCTTCAGACGTGCCAGCATCCGAAAGGCGGGCTCGATCCATGCGCCGAACTGCCGCTTCAGCGGCCGGCCCCTTGCATCCCTGCCTGCCGACAATAGCGGCGGCGCCAGATGATATTTTACCTTGAAATCGCCCTCGAACTCCCGCCGCAACTGCTCGGCAAACCCGGTCTGGGTGTGCAGACGCGCCACCTCGTACTCGTCCTTGTAGGCCATCAGCTTGAACAGACTGCGGGCAACGGCGATTGTGAGTATCCGGGAGTTAGGCACGCGATCCTGTTCAGTTTTGCGAACGCCGTTCACCACCGTGCGATAGCGCTCGGCATATCGGCGGTTCTGATAGGCGGTGAGAAAATCGGCGCGGCGTTCGATGATCTGATCCAGCGTCTCATCGGGCTGCGCCTGCCCCAAAACCGACGCGGTGAAATTCCTGTCGGCAACCGCGAGCCGCCCGCAGGCAAAAGCGCGCTTGTTTTGTTCGATCGCGACGCCGTTCAGTTCGATCGCCCGCATCAAGGCCGCGACCGAGACCGGAACCAGGCCCTGCTGCCAACCGGCGCCGAGCATGATCACATTGGCGAACACGGTATCGCCAAACAGCGCGTCCGACATCCGGTTGGCGTCCAAGCTTGCGACATTCCCCGGTCCAATGACGCGCTCGATGCTCCGCAACCGCATCGGCCCGTTGAGACTGGCGTCGCGGTTTCGCACGATATCGCCGGTCGGCATCTCCGCCGTGTTGATCACGGCACGCATCAAAGGATGATAGGTCGCGGCCGCCTTGGCTGACGAACTGACGACAATGTCGCAGCCGATCAGCGCGTCGGCGGCGCCGCGATCGATACGAACCTGGTGGATGTCATCGGGATCAGCCGACAGCCGTATGAAGCTCAGGACCGGACCGAATTTCTGCGCAAAGCCGGTGAAATCCAGCACCGAAGCGCCGTTGCCTTCGAGATGCGCCGCCATCGTCACCAGCGCGCCGACGGTGATGACGCCGGTGCCGCCGACGCCCGTCACCAGAAGGTTGAAGGGCTTTTCAGATCTCGACGCGCCGGGGCTGCGGCAGCGACTGCGCCCGCGCCACGAGGTCGATTTCCGAACCCTGCTTCCTGCGCCGCGTTGCGCCTTCGACCGTGACGAAACTCGGGCAAAAGCCGTTCACGCAGGAAAAATCCTTGTTGCAGGAAGACAGGTTGATCTGGCGCTTGCGGCCGAACGGGGTTTCCTTCGGCTCGACGCTCAGGCAGTTGGATTCGATCGAACAGTCGCCGCATCCCTCGCAGACGAGATCGTTGATGTAGGCAAATTTCGGCGGGTCGGCCAATTGGCCGCGCTTTCGACGGCGGCGCTTTTCGGTGGCGCATTCCTGCTCATAGATCAGGATGGTGACGCCGGGAATGCCGCGCAGCTCGCGCTGAACCGCATCAAGCTCGCCGCGCGGATGGAAGGTGACGCCTTGCGGGAAAATCACGCGGGGCGAATTGTTCCGGGATCGTCCGACACAAGGGCGATCCGCGCCACGCCATTGGCGCGGACTTCGTGGGCGATGGAATGGACGCTGATTGGTCCATCGACCGGTTGGCCTCCGGTCATGGCAACCGCATCGTTGAACAGGATCTTGTAGGTGATGTTGGCTCCGGCGGCGATCGCCTGGCGGATCGCCATCGATCCGGAGTGATAATAGGTGCCTTCGCCGAGATTCTGGAAAACATGATTGCGGCCGGTAAAGCAGCGAGGAGGCCACCCAGTTTACGCCTTCGCCGCCCATCTGGATCAGCGACGTGGTCTCGCGATCCATCCAGCTTGCCATGAAATGGCAACCGATGCCGGCCAGCGCCTGCGAGCCTTCGGGAACCTTTGTCGATGTATTGTGCGGACAGCCGGAGCAGAAATAGGGCGTGCGCGTCGCGCCTGAGATCTCGACGATGCTCAGGGCCTTGCGGAACGAGCTCGGCGGCGCGCGACTGAAGGCCAAGCCCGGGAAATATCGCGTCCAGCCGTCGCGCTACGATAGGCGCCAGCAGGCGCGGCGACAATTCGCCGATCCAGGGCACCAGCGGCTGGTTGTTCTCGTCGTTCTTGCCGACCATCCGCTCCGGCTTGTGACCGGGATAGTCGTAGAAATATTCCTTGAACTGGCTTTCGATGATGCCGCGCTTCTCCTCGATCACGAGGATCTCGCGCTTCTCCCGCACGAATTCCAGCGCGTCGTGATGGGCGAGCGGCCACACCATCCCGACCTTGTAGATATCGATGCCGAGCCGCCGGCATTCGGTCTCGGTCAGGCCGAGCAGCTGCAACGCCTCCATCAGGTCGAGATGAGCCCTTGCCGGTGGTGACGATGCCGTAGGTGGCATCCGGAATGTCGTAGATCCTGCGGTCGATCGGGTTGGCCGCGGCGAAAGCCAGCACCGCCTGCTTCTTGAACGCGAGTCGTTGCTCGATTTGCGGACCCGGCAGGTCCGGCCAGCGATAATGCAGGCCGCCCGGCGGCGGTTCGAAGTCGGGTCGGACGAAGCGGCGTCGCGGCGGGAAGTTCGACCGAGGCACAGGATTCCACGGTTTCCGAGATCGCCTTGAAGCCGATCCACATTCCCGAGAAACGGCTCAGTGCGTAGCCGTATTCGCCGAAGGCAAGATATTCGGCGACGTTTGCCGGATGCAGCGTGGGCATGAACCAGGCCATGAAGGCGACGTCCGACTGGTGCGGCATCGACGAGGAGACGCAGCCATGGTCGTCGCCGGCGACGACCAGCACACCGCCATGCGGCGAGGAGCCATAGGCGTTGCCGTGCTTCAGCGCGTCGCCTGCCCGATCGACGCCGGGACCCTTGCCGTACCACAGGCCGAACACGCCATCGACCTCGCGTTTCGGATTGCTCTCGACCTGCTGCGATCCCAACACCGCGGTTGCCGCCAGGTCCTCATTGACGGCGGGCAGGAATTCGATCCGCCGGTCCTGCAGGAATTTCCGGGCGCGCCAGAGTTCCAGATCGACGCCACCGAGCGGCGAACCGCGATAGCCGGAGACAAAACCCGCACCGTTGATTCCGTCGGCGATGTCGCGGTCGCGCTGATCGAGCAGGATGCGCACAAGGGCCTGGGTGCCGGTGAGGAGCACTCTCCCGGATTGCCGCGTGTAGCGGTCCTCCAGCGAATAGTCGTCAAGGCGCGGCCGCGGCGCGTTGGCTTTGTCCGACATTTCCATCCTCCCGAATGATGGCGATGCCCCGGAAGTATCTGCCGGACCGGCCGGTAGAGGATTTCTATTTACTCGTCTGCGGCCTGTTTTGCGGTAGGATTATCCAGATCGCGCGGTATTATGGATAGAATAGCCAAAAGGCAGGAAATCCGGAAATGATCGATCCACTTGATGGCCGGCTGTTGCTGGAGCTGCAAAAGGACAGCCGTCAGAGCAACCAGCAACTGGCCGATCGCGTCAACATGTCCTCGTCGGCCTGCTGGAGACGGGTGGCTTCGCTGGAGGCGGCGGGAGTCATTACGCGCTACACCGCGTTGGTCGACCGCGAGAAGGCCGGCTTTTCGATGTCGGCCATCCTTCATGTCTCGCTCGACCGGCACGACGAGAAATTCGTCACGGAATTCGTGTTGCGCGTTCGAAAGCGGCCGGAGGTTCTCGAATGCTTCGCGACAACGGGCGATGCCGACTATCATCTCCGGGTCGTCGCCAGCGATATGGCCGCCTACAACCGGTTTCTGGACGACTTCATGTTCAAGATCCCCGGCATCCGCCACGTGCGAACCAACGTCATCCTGAAAGAGATCAAATACGACGTCGCGTTGCCGTTCTGACGCCGCTCTGACAACAGCTCTCTCAGGCGTCGAGCGGCTTGCCGCGCACGTCGGGGCCGAATGTTGCGATCGCCACGATCACCACCACCATCGCCGCCGTGATCAGGCCGAACACGCCGGCGACCCCGGCCTCGCGCAGCATATAGGCGACGATGAAGCCCGAGAATGTCGCGCTGACCCGGCTCATCGAATAGACCAGCCCGGAGGCCCGCGCGCGGATCGCGGTCGGAAACACCTCGGTCTGATAGGCGTGATAGGCGTAGGACATCGTCATATTGGACGCCGTGATCAGCACGCCGCACAGGATCAACAGCGCCGGCAGTGTCAATTGCGCGAATACCATGCCGAACGCGGAGATCGCCACCGCCGCGCCGCAGATGATCCATTTGCGCTCGAAGCGGTCGGCGAAGCTCGCGGCCAGCAGCGGTGCGATTGGATAGGCGAAGGCGATGATGAAGGAATATTGCAGGCTCTTCGTCACCGTGATGCCCTTTTCGACCAGAAGCGCTGGCACCCAATTGGCGAAGCCGTAGACGCCGAACGCCTGGCAGAGGTTGAAGATCATGAACAGCAGGACAAGCGAGACATATGGCGGCTTGAACAACTCCGCATAGCCCACCTTCGTCGCCGCGCGCGCGGGCGCCTCGTCGGCGATCTTGCCCGGACGCGCCGGCGCGGTCCCGCCGGCGGATTCGAGCGTTGCAAGGATCTTGAGGGCTTCCGCGGTTCGGCCGTGGCGCGCCAGCCAGAGCGGACTCTCCGGCACGAACAGCCGCAAGATCCAGATGACCATGCTGGCGGCGGCCCCGATCAGCACCACCCAGCGCCAGCCCTCGATGCCGTAAGGTGCCTGCGGCACCAGCCACCAGGCGAGTGCGGCCACGATCGGGACGGCGATGAACATGACCGCCTGATTGACCGCGAAGGCGCGGCCCCGCATCCAGCTCGGCACCAGTTCGGTGATATAGGCGTCGATGGTGATGATCTCGACGCCGATGCCGATCCCGGCGAGGAACCGCCACAGCAGCACGCCGCCGGAAGTAGTCTGGCAGGCCATCGCCACCGTCGCCGCGCTGTAGCCGAGCAGCGCCCAGGTGAAGATCGAGCGCCGCCCGAACCGGTCGGCGAGGAAACCCAGAAAGAAGGTGCCGGCGAACAATCCGGCAAAGGTCGCCGCGACGAAGGCGCCGATCCCCGAAAAGCCGAAAAAGGCCTCCGTCTTCGTGGTCAATAGTCCGCTGCGGTTGAGGCCCGGCGCGATATAGCCGGTCAGAAACAGATCGTAGATCTCGAAGCAGCCGCCGAGCGACAGCAGGATCACCAGCCGCCACAGATGGGATGAACCGGGCAGGCTTTCGAGCCGCCGCGATATCTCGTCCGGCGTGCCCCGCGCTGACGCGATGCCGATTCCACCGTCGATGCCGACTGCGCTCATGATTTCCTCCCGGAAGGTCCCGTTCCGGCCGTCTTTCTTTTGAAAACGTGCCGGGAAGCGCATGTTTGGTGTTTATGAGCCAGAAATCCAGACGAACATATCGATAACAACGTTCGATTTATTAGATCGCTAGATCAATAGCGTCGCCTCCCAGGCGCCGCGGCCGACCTGATCGGCGATCAGGCTCAGCATCAGCCGCCGCATTTCTTCCATGGCGTAGGTCATGGGCCGGTTGCGCAGCCGGCACAGATAGAGCGTGCGCGAAAGCCGCGGTTCGATCACTTCGCGGGCGATCAATTTTCCGGTCTCGAGTTGCTCCCGCGCAAACAGTTTGGTTGCGATGGCGCAGCCGAGGCCCGCCAACAGCGCACCGGTGGTGCCGCTGATGGAGTTGAGATGCAGGGTGGCGTTGGCCTCCAGCCGCTTGAGCAGCACGGGATCGTCGAGCAGCGCGCGGGACGACAGCCCATGCCGCAGCAGCATCAGCGGCAGGCGCGTGAGTTCCTCGAAGGTAATCGGCGCCTTGGTCTTGCCGATGACTTCAGCGGTACCGACGCAGAACATCTGCTCTTCCAGCACCGGCTCGGCGACCAAATCCTTTTCCGACGGCGGATTATAGACCAGCGCGAGATCGACCTCGGAGGCCATCAGGTGCAACAAGGTCCCGCCCGACAGGCTCTCGGTCAGCGACAGTTTTAGATCTGGATATTTGGCGAGCACGGCACGCATCAGCGGAACGCCGATCGCCTTGACGCCCGAATTCGCCATGCCGATCGAGATATCGCCGGCGATGACGCTGCCTCCCTGCTTGATCTCGCGCTCGGCCGCCGCCATCGCGCGCAGGATGATGCGGGCGTGCTCGTAGAGCCGCTCGCCCGCTGCGGTCGGTTCCATGCCGCGCGGCTTGCGCTCGAACAGCGGCGTTGCGAACTCGGCTTCGAGGTTGGATATGTGATGGCTGAGTGCGGACTGGGCGACGCTCGCCTGATCGGCCGCCCGCGACAGGTTGCGCTGCTCATACACCGCAATGAAATAGCGAAGCTGGCGCGAATCCATGGCTAACGTTCTAAAACCGAGAATACATTATTCGACAGATTATATTTTTCAGATGGCACGTGGAAGCCTAGTCTGACCTAATCTTGCTGCATCATTAAACCCTCATGGTGAGGAGCGCGGCTACGCCGCGCATCTCGAACCACGAGGCCCCGGTGCACATTCGCGGCCTTCATCCTTCGAGACGCTTGCTGACGCAAGCTCCTCAGAATGAGGGGCTAAAGCTGGATTTGACGCAGTAAGAGTAGGCCAATGGCCCAATCAGAGCGGGAGACAGGGATGACCGGGACGGAATTGCCGCTGGAGGGCGTAAGGGTCATCGAGATGACCCATATGGTGATGGGCCCGACCTGCGGCATGATCCTGGCGCAACTGGGCGCCGAGGTGATCAAGGTCGAGCCGCCCGCTGGCGACAAGACCCGTAGCTTGGGGGGCATGGGTACGTCGTTCTTTCCGCTGTTCAACCGCGGCAAGCGCAGCATCGTGCTCGATTTCGCAAAGCCTGACGACCGCGAGACCATGCACCGGCTGCTCGCCAGCGCCGACGTGTTTCTGGAGAATTTCCGCGACGGGCAGTTGGAGAAGCAGGGGCTCGGCGCCGACGAATTGCGCCGTCTCCACCCGCATCTCATCGTCTGCGGCCACAAGGGGTTCCTGTCCGGCCCCTATGAGCACCGCCCGGCGCTCGACGAGGTCGTGCAGATGATGTCGGGTCTCGCCGCCATGACCGGGACCCGCGAGAAGCCGCAGCGCGTCGGCTCCTCCGCCAATGACATCATGGGCGGCATGTTCGGTGCGATCTCCATTCTCGCCGCGCTCTACCAGAAGCGCGGCGCTGGCAAGGGCGCGGACCAGGGCGCCGACATTCGCATCGGCCTGTTCGAAAACTGCCTGTTCCTCGTCGCGCAGCATATGGTCGAATACGAGATGACCGGCAACAAACCGCGCTCGATGCCGGAGCGCGAACATGCCTGGCCGATCTACGATATCTTTGAGACCGCCGGCGGCGAGCGCATCTTCATCGGCGTCGTCACCGAAGGCCACTGGCAGAGTTTCTGCCGCGAGTTCGGCATGACGGAATTTCTGGAAGATCACGCTTTGCGCACCACCACCGACCGGATTCTCGCGCGATCGAGGATTATTCCGCGCGCGGCCGAGGTGATAAAGGGGTGGAATGCCGCCGATCTCTCGGCGACGCTGGACCGGCTCAACATCTGCTTCTCGCCGATCAACCGTCCCGAGGATCTGTTCAACGATCCGCATGTGCTGCGCCCCGGCGGCCTCGTCAACAATGTCAACGCCAATGGTGCCCCGTTCCGCGTGCCGGCGCTGCCGATCGAGTGGAACGGCGCCAATATCGGCGAAGGGCTGAAAGTACCGGTGCTTGGCGCCGACACGGCGGCCGTTCGCGCCGAACTCGATGCGCAGAAACTTCCTTCAACCGGCAAAACCGCTGCGAGGCTTGCATGACCCGCGTTCAAGATGTTTATCCCGGCGAGCGCGTGTCCTTGCGCGAGGTGGGCCTGCGCGACGGCCTGCAGCTGGTAAAAACCTTTCCATCGACGGCGGCGAAACAGCGCTGGATCCGCGAGGAATATGCCGCCGGCGTGCGCCATTTCGAGGTCGGATCGTTCCTCCCCGCGAGCACGTTTCCGCAATTCGCCGACGTGCGCGACATGGTCCGCACCGTGGCATCGCTTCCGGGCGCGCACGGCATTGCGCTGGCGCTCAACGAGCGCGGCGTCAACGAGGCGTTGGCGTCAGGGGTTGCCGAAATCGCCTCGGTGGTCTCCGCCACCGAAGAGCATAGCCAGGCCAACGCGAGGCGCTCGCGCGACCAGGCCATCGCCAATGTCAAACGTCTTTGCGAGTTGCGCGACGCGAGCCCGCACAAGCCTATCGTCAACGCCGCGATCTCGATGGCGCTGGGCTGCTCGATCGCGGGGCCGGTGGACCCGAAGGAAGTAATAAAACTGGTGGAGAAATGCCTGGAGGCCGGCGTCGATTTCGTCGCCATTGCCGACACCGTCGGCTATGCCGGCCCGAAGCAGGTCGGAGAACTCACAAAGGCGATCGTGAAATTATCCGCCGCAAAGCCGGTCTGCGTTCATCTGCACGACACCAGGGGCATGGGCATCGCCAATGCCTCGGCCGCGCTCGATGCCGGCGCGCGCATCCTCGATGGCTCGCTCGGCGGCCTCGGCGGTTGCCCGTTCGCGCCGGGCGCGACCGGCAATGTCGTGTTCGAGGATCTGGCGTTCCTCTGCGAAAGCAAGGGATTTGCCACCGGCATCGATATCGAAAAACTGGTCGCGGTGCGCTCGATCCTGCGCTCGGAAATGCCGGATGAACCGCTCTATGGCGGACTGGCGCGTGCCGGGTTGCCGGGCGGCAGAACGGGCGTAGCCTTCTGATTTCCGCAGGCAGCCACCGCTGCGTTCGCGCGGCTCCCGGCGCGGCTGAACTACAAACGGGTCGCGCGCAGTCGGAGCGCATTGCCGACGACGCTCACCGACGACAGCGCCATGGCTGCCGCGGCAATGATCGGCGACAGCAGGATCCCGAAACTCGGATAGAGGATACCGGCGGCAATCGGGATGCCGGCTGAATTGTAGATGAACGCGAAGAACAGATTCTGCCGGATGTTGCTCATGGTGGCCTCCGACAGCCGGCGTGCGCGGACGATGCCGCCCAAATCGCCTTTCAGAAGCGTGATGCCGGCGCTTTCCATCGCGACATCGGTGCCGGTACCCATCGCGATCCCGACTTCGGCGGCAGCGAGCGCCGGGGCGTCGTTGACGCCGTCGCCGGCCATGGCGACGATCCGCCCGGCCTTCTGCAATCCGGCGACCACGGCGCTCTTCTGATCCGGCAGCACTTCCGCCTCGACATCGGTGATGCCGAGCTTCCGTGCCACGGCATTGGCCGTGGTCCGGTTATCTCCGGTCAGCATGATGACCTTGATGCCTTCCGCCGCCAGCGCCTTCAGGGCGTCCGGCGTCGATTGCTTGACCGGATCGGCGATCGCAAACAGCCCGGCGAGCCTTTCATCGATCGCGATGTTGATGACGGTGGCGCCTTCTCCGCGCAGATGTTCTGCCTGCTCGCTCAACGACCGGGTTTCGATACCGAGAGATGTCAGGAAGTTCGAGGTGCCCAGGAGAATGGTCTTGCCATCGACCTTGCCGGTCGCGCCTTTGCCGGTTGGCGAATCGAACTCTTCCACCTTGCTCAATTCGAGCTTGCGTTCCTTCGCGGTCCGCACGATCGCATCGGCAAGCGGATGTTCGCTGGCGCGCTCCACGCTCGCCGCGAGCCGCAGAATTTCGCTTTCTTCAAATCCCGCCGCGGCGACAATGGAGACGACTTTCGGCTTGCCTTCGGTCAGCGTCCCCGTCTTGTCGACCACCAAAGTATCGACCCTTTCCATGCGCTCCAGCGCTTCGGCGTTCTTGATCAGCACGCCGGCCTGCGCGCCGCGGCCGACGCCGACCATGATCGACATCGGCGTGGCGAGGCCAAGCGCGCAGGGACAGGCGATGATCAGCACGCTGACGGCGGCAACCAGCCCGAACGCCATCCGCGGTTCCGGCCCAAAATAAGCCCAGGCGCCAAAAGCGATGAGCGCAACGATCATCACCGTCGGCACAAACCAGCCGGCGACCTGATCGGCCAGCCGCTGGATCGGCGCGCGCGAGCGCTGTGCCTCCGCGACCATCTTGACGATCTGGGAAAGCAGAGTGTCGCGCCCGACCTTGTCGGCGCGCATCACGAAGCCGCCGGATTGATTGAGCGTGCCGGCGATCACCTTGCCGCCGGCCTCCTTGGTGACGGGCATGGATTCGCCGGTCACCAGGGATTCATCGAGCGAGGAGCGGCCCTCAAGGATAACGCCGTCCACCGGCACCTTTTCTCCCGGCCGGACCCGCAATCTGTCGCCTACGACCAGGCTATCGATCTCGACCTCGTGGTCGGCGCCATCATTGCCGATCCGGCGCGCGGTTTTCGGCGCCAGTTGGAGCAGGGCCTTGATCGCGCCGGACGTGGCCTCGCGCGCGCGGAGCTCCAGCACCTGGCCAAGAAGGACGAGGACCGTAATGACCGCGGCCGCTTCGAAGTAAACCGCGACCGCGCCACCGTGCCCGCGGAAAGTTGCCGGAAAAACACCGGGTGCGATCGTCCCGACGACGCTGTAGACGTAGGCGACACCCGTGCCCATCGCGATCAGCGTGAACATGTTGAGATTGCGGGTGAGCAGCGATTGCCATCCACGCACGAAGAACGGCCAGCCCGCCCAGAGAACGACCGGGGTGGCGAACGCCAGCTGAATCCAGTTCGACAGGGTCTGGTCGACCCAGCCGTGACCGCCGACAAGATGGCCGCCCATTTCGAGGACAACGGCGGGCAGGGCGAGCACGAGGCCTACCCAGAAGCGGCGCGTCATGTCGGCAAGTTCGGGATTGGGCGGCGCATCCAGGCTCGCCACCTCGGGCTCCAGCGCCATGCCGCAGATCGGGCAGCTTCCGGGGCCGACCTGGCGGATCTGCGGATGCATCGGGCAGGTATAGATCGTGCCTTCCGGCACGGCGGCTTTCGGCTTGCTCTTGTCGAGATATGCTTGCGGGTCAGCGGCGAATTTGGTCCGGCAGCCGGCCGCGCAGAAATGATAGGTTTCGCCGCGATAGTCGAACCGGTGCTTGCTGGTCGCCGGATCGACCGACATGCCGCAGACGGGATCGCGGACCTTGGCGTCGGTGCCGGCCTGATGGTCATGGTGGGCGTGATCATGAGCTCCGCAGCACCCGGTCTTCGCGGACCGTTCGGCCACTGGCTTGCTCTTGTCGAGATATGCTTGCGGGTCAGCGGCGAATTTGGTCCGGCAGCCGGCCGCGCAGAAATGATAGGTTTCGCCGCGATATTCGAACCGGTGCTTGCTGGTCGCCGGATCGACCGACATGCCGCAGACGGGATCGCGGACCTTAGCGTCGGTGCCGGCTTGATGGCCGCCATGGCCGTGGTGGGCGTGATCATGACCTCCGCAGCAGCTCGTCTTCGCGGACGGTTCGGCCGGTGTCTTGGAGGAGCAACCGCATCCGGAATCCTTTGGGGCGCTGGCTGAATTTGCCGTTTCTTGTTCGGTCATCGTGTTCTCCATCGACCCCTTGCAACCTATACCCTGTAGGGGTATATAGGCCGCATGCGAAAAGATATCAAGGTATCCTGTCAAAAGCGCCTGAGCCGGATCGAGGGCCAGGTCCGCGGCCTGTCGAAAATGGTCGACGAGGACCGCTATTGCATCGACATCGTCACCCAAATCTCGGCGGTCCGGGCCGCGCTCCGGCGCCTCGAGGAGGAAGTGCTTAAAGATCACGTGTCGCATTGCGTCGAGCACGCGATCGTCAGCGGCAACAAGGCCGATCAGCGGGAAAAGATAGCGGAGCTGATGGCCGTCATTGGTCGATCCGATCAGATAACATGGGCCGAAACGCCCGAAGGCCATTTGATGCTGATCAATGCCGATCGGATGAAGTTCACATAATTTGAAATCTCTGCGGCCTTTTCATTGCCGCAAGTCTGTGAGAATTTGGGGTCGTGAAACACCACTTTGTCATACGCCGATTGCTCGCGATCCTGATGATCGCGGGCCTTGCGTTGAGCCCGGTTTCCCGGCCGGTCATGGCAATGACGTCCTCACAGGACTCTCAGCCGGTGATGGCGGACGAAATGACGCCGTCCGAGATGTCCTCGGCTGACATGGCCTCGTCCGAATTGTCGGCGGATACGATGGACGAAATGGCAAGCGCCATGCCGTGCTGTCCGTCGAAGGCCGCTGCATCGGTCGATTGCGACAAGTGCGTCTTCATGGCGACCTGCGGGTCGGTATTCTTCGCCGGCGTGCCGGCAAGCATCTCTCATCCGTTTCCGATCGTGTCCGATACGATCGCGCTTCAGCGCAACGACGCCCGGGCCGACGGCCTCGGCCACCCGCCTCCCGAACACCCACCTCGAAGCCTGGTCTGAGCGGCGCCACGGCGCCGTTTGCTGCCGCGCGGCTTGATCCGCGCGGGAATCGACGCATGCCGCCTTGCGGCAGGACCAGACATTCAGAGGATTTCTAAAAATGAAGACGTTCAAACTCTCGCGCGTCGTGCAGGCGGCGTTGATCGGCATTGCTTTGCTCGGTTCCGCGCGATCAGCGCTGGCCGATATCACGGACTACGAATTCAAGCTGGCCGAGCCGACCGTCACGGTGGGCAAGGACAAGATCGTCACGGTTCAGCTCGTCAACAACAAGACCGGAAAGCCGGTGCCCGATGCCGTGATCTTTGCCACCCGTCTCGACATGGGGCCGGCAGGTATGCCGGAAATGTCCACCAAGATCATGCGCGAGCCGGGCGGAGAGCCGGGCAGCTACCGCTTCAAGGCGGCCTTCGGGATGGAAGGAAAATGGCTGCTCTCGCTCGGCGCCAAGGTGCAGGGCGAGACCGGCACGGTCGAAAGCAAGCTCGTCATCACGGCGCAAAAATGAAACGCGCCATCCTTAGGGGTGCCACCGTCGCCGCTGTGATAGCGGCGGCGGGTGGCGGATTCATCGGTGTCCGCGGGCACCTTCATTCAACAGGCACATCGGCCGTGGCGCTGGTTTCGGCGGCGGCCGCGCAGGCAAGCGACGAGCCGATCTATTATCAGGATCCGGACGGTCGTCCGCTCTACTCGCCGACGCCAAAGAAGACGCCCGACGGCCGCGACTACCGGGCGGTGCCGGCGAGCGCCGATCTCAGCTTCGAGGACGAACCGGCCGCCGCGCCCGCAACCGTGGTCGCGACCGACCGCAAGATAAAATTCTATCGCAACCCGATGGGGCTGCCTGACACCTCGCCGACCCCGAAGAAGGATCCGATGGGGATGGACTACATCCCGGTCTATGAAGGCGATGATGTCGACGACGGGTCGGTGAAGCTTTCGCCGGGAAAGATACAGCGGACCGGCGTCAAGTCGGAACCCGCGGCGCGACGCGTCATTCGCACGGTGATCCGTGCGCCCGGCACGATTCAGCTCGACGAGCGACGGGTGTCCGTCATCTCGATGAGATCGGAGAGTTGGGTGCAGAAAGTCGCGGATGTCACTACCGGCTCCAGGGTCAAAAAGGGGCAGCCGCTGATGGAGATTTACAGCCCGACCATTTCGTCGGCCGCAGCCGAATATGTTTCCACCATCAAGTCGAAAGCCACCAGCGGTATCGAAGTTTACGGGCGCGGCTCGCGGCAGCGGCTGGTAAACCTCGACGTGCCGGACGCCGTGATCGCTGCGATGGAAAAAGGCGGTACGGTTCCGATCGCGATCGACTGGTCGGCGCCGCGCGATGGCGTCGTGCTCGAGCGCAATGCCATCGAGGGGATGCGCGCGCAGCCCGGCGACGTGCTGTTCCGGGTTGCAGACATCTCCGTGGTCTGGGCGTTGATCGACGTTGCGGAGCGCGACCTTGGCGCGCTGTCGGTCGGCCAGCCTGTCATCGTGCGCGCTCGAAGTCACCCGGGCCGCGAATTCGCCGGCAAGGTCGGCGTGATCTATCCGCAAGTCAACAAGGACATCCGCACGGCCCGCACCCGCATTGAGCTGTCCAATCCGGATTTTGCCTTGCTTCCGGATATGTATGTGGACGCGGAGATCGACACCGGCAGCCAGCAGCCGGCGCTCGCCGTTCCCGAGAGCGCGGTGCTGGATACCGGCAGCCGCCAGGCGGTGTTCGTCGACAAGGGCGAGGGGCGGTTCGAACCGCGCGACGTGAAACTCGGCCATCGCGGCGGCGGCTATGTCGAAGTGCGCGAGGGCGTTGCCGAAGGCGAGCCGGTGGTGGTCGCCGCCAACTTCCTGATCGACGCCGAAAGCAATTTGAAGGCGGCGCTGAAGGGCTTCTCGGACGCGGGAGAGAAGCCATGATCGCCCGTCTCATCGCCTGGTCGGCGCGCAATCTGCTGCTGGTGTTTTTCGGCGCCGGCTTCGCGGCCGCCGCCGGTATCTACGCATTGTCGCATCTGCCGCTCGACGCCATCCCGGACCTCTCCGACACCCAGGTCATTGTCTACACGGAATATCCGGGTCAGGCGCCGCAGGTGATCGAGGATCAGGTCACCTATCCCCTGACGACCGCCATGCTGACGGTGCCGCGGTCGAAAGTGGTGCGGGGATTCTCCTTCTTCGGCGTGTCGTTCGTCTATGTCATCTTCGAGGACGGCACCGACATCTATTGGGCCCGCTCGCGGGTGCTGGAATTCCTCAACAGCGCGGCGTCGCGGCTGCCGGCGGGCGTGACGCCGACCATCGGTCCTGACGCCACGGGTGTCGGCTGGGTCTATCAGTACGCCGTGATCTCGAAAGAGTTGAACCTCTCGGACACGCGCACCATCCAGGACTGGAACCTGAAATTTGCGCTGGCCAAAGCGGAAGGCGTGGCCGAGGTCGCCAGCGTCGGCGGCTTCGTCAAGCAGTACAACGTTATCCTGGACCCGCAGCGGATGCGGGATCTCGGCATCACCATGCCAAAAATGCGTGATGCGATCCGCGCCAGCAACGCCGATGTCGGCGGCCGCACTGTCGAACTCTCCGAGTTCGAATATGTCATTCGCGGCAAGGGCTACCTGAAGGACATCAACGATCTCGGCAACATCGTGCTGAAGATCAGCAACGGAACGCCGGTGCTGCTGCGCGACGTCGCGCGGGTCGAGTTGGGGCCGGACGAGCGGCGCGGTATTACCGAGCTGAACGGCGAAGGCGAGGTGGCGAGCGGCATCGTGCTGCAGCGCTTCGGCGTCAATGCGCTCGACGTGATCGAGAACGTCAAGAAACGCTTCAAGGAGATCGCCAGCAGCCTTCCCAGCTCGGTCGAGATCGTCGCGGTCTATGACCGCTCCAATCTGATCAAGGCGGCAATCGAAACCCTCAAGCACACGCTGCTGGAGGAGAGCCTGATCGTGGCGCTGGTCTGCATCGTCTTTCTGCTGCATTTCCGCAGCGCGCTGGTGGCGATCGTCATGCTGCCGGTCGGCATCCTGATGGCGTTCGGAGCCATGAAGCTGCTGGGCCTGGGGGCCAATATCATGAGCCTCGGCGGCATCGCGATTGCCATCGGCGCCATGATCGATGCGGCCATTGTCATGATCGAGAATGCCCACAAGCACCTCGAACGGGCCGAACCGGGCCGCTCGCGGGTGGCCGTCCTGATCGAAGCCGCTTCGGAGGTCGGACCGGCGCTGTTCTTCAGCCTGCTGATCATCACCGTCTCCTTCATGCCGATCTTCACGCTGGAATTGCAGGAGGGGCGGCTGTTCAGCCCGCTCGCCTTCACCAAGACGTTTTCGATGGCAGCCGCGGCGCTGTTGTCGGTCACGCTGGTGCCGGCGCTGATGGTGGTCTGCGTTCGCGGCCGGATCGTTCCAGAGTACAAGAATCCGATCAACCGCTTTCTGATCTGGATCTATCGGCCTGTCATCGCCGGCGTGATGCGGGCCAAGGTGCTGGTGATCCTCGCCTCGATGGCCATTCTCGCGGTCACGATCTGGCCAGCGCGGCAATTGGGCACCGAGTTCATGCCGAGCCTGAACGAGGGCACGCTGCTCTATATGCCGACCACATTGCCCGGCATTTCCGTGACCAAGGCAGCCGAGCTGCTGCAGACCCAGGACCGGATCATCCGGTCATTCCCTGAGGTCGCGTCCGTCTACGGCAAGGCTGGCCGCGCCTCCACCGCGACCGATCCGGCGCCTTCGGAGATGTTCGAAACCATCATCAATCTGAAGCCGAAGCAGCATTGGCGGCCGGGGATGACGATCGAGAGCCTGACCGCCGAGATGGACCGCGCGCTGCAATTCCCGGGCGTCTCCAACGCCTGGACCATGCCGATCAGGGCGCGCATCGACATGCTGTCGACCGGCATCCGCACCCCGATCGGGGTCAAGGTGATCGGTACCGATCTGGTCGAGATCGACAAACTTGCAAAACAGATCGAGCAGGTGCTCAAAGCCGTGCCGGGAACCTCGTCGGCTTATGCCGAGCGCGCGCTCGGCGGCTATTATCTCGACGTGACGCCGGACCGCGCGGCGCTGGCGCGCTACGGCATCATGATTCAGGACGTCCAGGACGTGATCGCTACCGCGCTGGGCGGCCAGACCGTGACTACCACCGTGGAGGGCCGCCAGCGCTTTACGGTCAACATGCGCTACCCGCGCGATCTCAGGAGCAATCCACAAGCGATTGCCAATGACGTTCTGGTGCCGATGCCGAACGGCGGAGTGGTCCCTCTGGGAGAGGTCGCAAAAGTCGCGCCCTCGCGCGGTCCGACCTCGATCCGCACCGAGAACGGGCAGCTTGCGGTCTACATCTATGTCGACATCCGGGATCGCGATCTCGGCGGCTATGTTGCCGACGCGCAGGCGGCGGTAAAGGCCAGCATCCAGTTCCCGGCCGGTTCCTATGTGGTCTGGAGCGGGCAGTACGAATATCTCGAACGTGCCGCGGCGCGGCTGAAGATCGTGGTGCCGGTCACGCTAGCGATCATCTTTCTGCTGCTCTATCTCAACTTCCGTTCCTTCACCGACACCATGATCGTCATGCTCTCGCTGCCCTTCGCGCTGGTCGGCGGGATCTGGTTGATGTGGTGGCTCGGCTTCAATCTCTCGGTGGCCGTGGTGGTCGGCTTCATCGCGCTTGCCGGCGTCGCCGCCGAGACCGGCGTGGTGATGCTGATCTATCTCAACCAGGCTTTGGCGCAGACCAAAGCCCGATGCGCGACAGAAGGCCGCGCGCTTGCCCGGCGCGATCTCTACGACGCCATCATGGAAGGCGCGGTCGAGCGGGTGCGCCCGAAAATGATGACGGTGGTCGCCATCATGGCGGGCCTCTTGCCGATCATGTGGAGCACAGGCACCGGCTCGGAAATCATGCAGCGGATCGCGGTGCCGATGATCGGCGGCATGATTTCGTCGACCTTGCTGACGCTGATCGTGATTCCGGCGATCTATGGATTGATAAAAGGCTTCCGATCGTGGGACGAAGGCCGTGTCGACAGCCAGCCCCCGCCGCCGACCAGGTCAATCGAGCGACCGCAGGCCGTTCCGGAACCTGCCGAATGAGATGAGAGGGCGCACGAGATGGTCCGCGGGTCGTTGCATATGGCGGCTGTCGGTGCGACGATTCCGTACCCATATTGGTGAGGTAATGTCAGGGAGCGCGCGATGGGCTTTTACAGCGATGTCATCCTGCCCAGGCTTTGCGATTTTGCGATGCGCAACAAGCTGCTCCTTCCCATTCGCGAACGGGTGATTGGCGCGGCGGAGGGCAGGGTACTCGAGATCGGCGTCGGCTCGGGACTGAACCTGCCGTTCTATCGCCCACCGGTGCGGGAAGTGCTGGCGCTCGAACCGGCTGCGAAGCTGGTGACCTTGGCGCGGAGTGCTTCACGTGGGACCATCATGCCGGTCAGCTTCCTCGAGGCTTCCGCCGAGGCCATTCCGCTCGCCGATCACAGCGTCGATACCATCGTCACCACCTGGACCATGTGTTCGATTCCGCACGCCGGCACGGCGCTTGCGGAGATGCGGCGCGTGTTGCAGCCGGGCGGCAAGCTGCTGTTTGTCGAGCACGGGCTGGCGCCCGACGAGAGCGTGCGGCGATGGCAGAATTGGCTGACACCGGCCTGGCGATGTCTTAGCGGCGGCTGTCACCTCAACCGCCCGATCTGCTCGATGATCGAAGGCGCGGGTTTCCGCATCGACCGTATCGAGACCGGCCATATCCCGGGACCGAGGCCGATGACCTTCATGTATGAAGGCAGCGCGCGGCCGAATTGATTATTTTGGTGTGGATGGAAGCTGGCTGATGTCTTACGCTGCGAGCTCCGGCGTCCGCGAACTCGGACCGGCGCCGCGCTCGACCAGAGCCGGTGCTGCAGCGGCCGATGTCACTTCCTGAGCCGGAACCGGCGTCTCTTCGTCAATCTCTTCAGGAACAAGCGGCGGCGAACGGTCCGTCTCTGGAAACGGTCCGAATTCGCCCGCTACCTCCCGGAGCGGCTTTTGTTTGTCGGCCCAGTGCAAAGCCGTGTAGTCGAAGCCGTGCACGATGGTGGGTTTGACGATTTCGAAATAGGGTGAAATGTCAAAATCGCGTGGCATGTAGAGCGAGGAGTCGCGGATGTGCAGGATTTCGCGCCGGGCCTGCCTGGAGCCGGCGCGGGTGATCTTGGGCAGGATCGGATAGCGCACGGCGTCGAACGCCTGCGCGATCAGCGCCGAGCAGATGATCTTGGTGGGGTCGCCGGAGCCGAATGCGATCATGCGCCGTCGCCAGCGCTGCGGGATCGGCAGCGGGAACAGATAGCGCATCAGGTCGAGGATGTTCTTGGTGTCGTAGCCGAAGCCGATCCGGTTGATGGCGTAGCGGCACACCGTGTTGCGGTCCTCGAACGACAGGCCGACCGGGCGGCACAGCCGCGTATGGTAGGGAAGATATTTCGACAGCGCCGCCGAGGTCACACCCTCACCGATATTGGCCTCGATCAGGACATGCGGCTCGCCATCCGCCTCTTCGGCGCCGTCGATCGGACCGACATAGAGCGCGGCATGCGACCAGGTGGACTGCGTCAGATACTTGATGATGCCGGAGACCCGGTTGTTGCCCTCGACCAGCAGCACGTCGCCCGGCTCGATGACGCCACGCAGATGCTCGGGATCGCTGGGCGTGAACGGCTCGTAACCGGGCACCTCCTTCTGAAGGTAGCTCGCGATCAGCTTGCCGACGGTATCGAGCACGAAGCCCATGATGAAGATCCCCCCAGCGGCCTTTCCGGCCGCTTTTTGTCTCCTTATCATGGTCGAAAGCCGTTGCAATTTGGTTCATGCATGAGGTGGATCAATCATGATTGATTTACCATGATGGTTGCCGGCCACGCCTGGATGCGGCAAGTTCGCTAAAAGTTCTGCTGTTTTTCAAAGTTCCGGAAACCATGACATGACAATGACGCGCCGCGGCTTTCTCTCGGCGGCCGCAGGCCTTGCGGCGGCACCGGCGCTTGGCCAGCGCGCTTTTGGAGCGCCGCTGCCGCGCGAGGCCGATATTGTCGTGATCGGCGCGGGTGCTGCCGGCATTGCCGCGGCGCGGCGAATCCTGGCCGCGAACCGCAAAGTAATCGTGATCGAGGCGGCGAACCAAATCGGCGGCCGCTGCCTCACCGACACCGCGACATTCGATGTGCCGTTCGATCGCGGTGCGCGCTGGCTGCATAATCCCGACACCAACCCGATGATCAGGCTCGCGCGCGGCGCCGGGTTCACGATTTCCGCAGCACAATTGGGGCAGAAAATCCGGGTCGGCCGCCGCAACGCGCGGGCCGGAGAAACCGAGGAGTTTCTGGCGGCGCTGGTGCGCGCCAACCGCGCCATCGACGAGGCCGCGCGCGGCAAAGCCGATGTCTCCTGTGCCTCGGCGCTGCCGAAAGATCTCGGCGACTGGGCCGGCACGGCCGAATTCGTGCTCGGCGCCAATGCGACCGGCAAGGACCTCAAAGATGTGTCCGCGATGGACAAGGCCCGTGCCGGGGATCGCAATGCCGCGATCGCCTTCCGCCAGGGCCTGGGCACCCTGATCGCAACGCTCGGCGAGCAGCTTCCGCTGGCGCTGTCGACGCCGGCAAGCCGCATTGCCTGGAGCGGCCGCGATGTCACGGTGGAGACGCCCGCCGGCAAGATCGCCGCGCGTGCCGCCGTCATTACGGTCTCCAGCAATGTGCTGACCGCGGGCAATATCAAGTTCACCCCCGATATCCCGAAGCGTCAGCTCGATGCAGCGGCGAAACTGAGCCTTGGCAGTTACGATCGCATCGCGCTCGCATTGCCGGGCAATCCGCTGGGCCTGGACCGCGACGACGTCCTCATCGAGCAGAGCAATTCGACGCGAACGGCGATGCTGTTTGCGAATATGGCGGGATCGTCGCTGTGCACGATCGATGTCGCGGGTTCGTTCGGCCGCGATCTCGCAGCCCAGGGCGAAAAGGCGATGGTAGCCTTCGCTGTTGAATGGCTGACAAAGCTGTTCGGCAGCGATGCAACTTCGACCATCAGGAAATCGAGCGTGACCCGCTGGGATTCGGCGCCCTTCGCGCTTGGTGCGATGTCGGTCGCCGCGCCGGGTGCGCAGCCGTCGCGGAAAATCCTCACCGAGCCGGTCGGCAGCATGTTCTTGGCCGGCGAGGCGACCCACGAAACGCTGTGGGGAACGGTCGACGGCGCCTGGGAAAGCGGCGAGCGTGCCGCCGAAGCTGCGCTGCGCAAGATCGGCGCGCTCAGAGCGGAACCCGTGGCGGCGCCGGCTCCGGCAGCCAAGCATCGCCGCCGAGCGGCGCCGGCACGGTCGGCGCGAGCGCCCATCCATTGAAACAGCGGCTACCCAAAGCGCTGATCTCATGGTCGAGCGGCAAGGACAGCGCGTTCTCGCTGCATGAAATCAGGCGCGCCGGTGAGTTCGATCTGGTCGGCGCGCTGACGACGGTGACCGAGACGTTCGACCGGGTATCGATCCATGGCGTGCGCCAGGAGATATTGCGGGCGCAACTCGAGGCGGCTTCCTTAGCCCCGCGCATCGTGCCGATCCCCTATCCCTGCCCGAACGAGATTTACGAGGCGCGCATGGGCGCGGAAGTCGCGCGCGCCGCGCAGGAAGGCGTCACCCATATCATCTTCGGCGACCTGTTCCTGGCGGATATCCGCGCCTATCGCGAACAAAAACTCGCCGGTACCGGCATCACGCCGGTGTTTCCGCTGTGGGGCCGGCCAACTTTGCCACTGGCGCATGCGATGATCGAAAGCGGCCTGCAAGCCTTTCTCGCCACCGTCGACCTGAAGAAACTGCCGGCGGAATTCGCCGGACGCAAATTCGACCTGCAATTGCTCGCCGATCTGCCCGATGGTGTCGACCCCTGCGGCGAGAACGGCGAATTTCATACCTGCGTGGTGGCGGGGCCGATTTTTTCGCAGCCGCTTCCGGTTACGACGGGAGAGCGCGTCGAGCGCGACGGCTATGGTTATTGCGATCTGGTGATGTTGGGAAACCTCGCCGAAGGGAAGGGGGCCGTCATTCCCGGGCGCGCGTGAAACGAGCGAACCTGGAATCCGGAGATTATAAGCTCGAGATTCCGGGTTCGCGCTGACGCGCGCCCCGGAATGACTGCTCGTTAGCGCAGCACCCCGTCCAGCGCCGGCAGGCCGATGATCACCGCAGCCGCGATCAAGGCGTAGCAGATGGCGCGAAACAGCCGCTCGCTGGCGCGGCCGAACAATTGAGCGCCGAACCAGACGCCGATGCCATAGACGGGGCCGACCAGAACCGAAAATCGTACAGCGTCCGCGGTGATTAGTCCGGTCAATGCATAGCTGACGACGGAAAAGAAATCCGACGCGCCGAAAAATAACAGAATGTTGGCGCGCGCGATCACGGAAGCGATCGGCCGGCCCAGCCAATAGCCGACGATCGGCGGCCCGCCGGTCTGTGCCAGGCCGCTGCAGAAACCGGACAATCCGCCGATGCCGACCGACAGCGCCGGATGATCCTTGCCGCGATAGCGCCAGCCCGATAGCAGCAGCAGGAGCAACGCAAGAACGAAAGCGGAGATGATCCAGCGCGTCGTCACTGGATCGAGCCGGCTCAGGAAGAAAGTTCCAACGGGGACACCGACCAGGGCCCCTGAGACCATGACCGCGGTCGCCTTGCGGTCCGCCTGCTGCCAGGCGTTTGGAATCAGCGGCGTGGCCGCGACGAAATCGATGATGAGCAGCAGGGCCGCGACCAGGCGCGGTGCCGCCAGACTGCTCGCCAAGGGCATGAAAATCAGCGCGGAGCCGAACCCGGAAAATCCGCGCGCTGTTCCCGACACGAAGGCGACCGCAGAGATGGCGACGGCGATGCTGGTGCTGATGTCCGCGGGGATGAGGCCGAGCCCGGCCATCATCCGCGCAGCACGCCGCCGGTCTTCTTCGCCACTTCGGCCACGATCTTGGCGCCGACCGCATCGATCTCCTGATCGGTCATGGTTTTCTCGCGCGGCTGGATCATCACGGCGATGGCGATTGATTTCTTGCCGTCCTCGATGCCCTTGCCTTCGTAGATGTCGAACACGGTGACGTCCGTGATCAGCTTCTTGTCGGCACCCTGCGCCGCGCGGACAATATCGCCGGCCCTGACGCTGCGATCGACGATGAAGGCAAAGTCGCGCGACACCGGCTGGAAGGTCGAGAGCTCCAGCACCGGCTTGGCGCGGGTCGGCCGCTGCTTGGCGGCTGGAATGCGGTCGAGGATAACCTCGAATGCGATCAGCGGGCCATCGGCGCGAAGCAGTTCCAGCGCGCGCGGATGCAACTCGCCGAAATAGCCCAGTACATTTTGCGGGCCGATCTGGATGGTGCCGGAACGCCCGGGATGCAGCCAGCCGGGGCCGCCCGGCACGACCTGCAGCGCCTGCATCGGCGCGCCGGCGGCGGACAACACCGCGAACGCGTCGGCCTTGGCGTCGAGCGCGTCGGCTATGGCCGAACCGGACCAGTGACGTCCAAGGCCCTTTGACGAGGCAAAGCCATGGCGGACGCCCGACGCAGCGACGAACTGATCCTGCGGCCGGTCGCCTTTGAACACCTGGCCGACTTCGAACAGCGCTACATCGGGAAAGCCGCGATCGGCATTTGCCTGCGCTGCCGTGACCAGGCCCGGCAGCAGGCTCGGCCGCATGTCGGACAGGTCGGAAGCAATCGGATTGGCGACCGCGAGTTCAGGTTGGCCGCCGCCGAACAGCTCGGCCGCGGGCCTGGCGATGAACGACCATGTCACCGCCTCGACCATGCCGCGTGCCGCGAGCGCGCGCTTGGCGCGGCGGGTGCGCAACTGGATCGCAGTGAGAACCGGCTTGCGCGGCGCGTCACCGCGCTCGAACGGCGTCATCGGCACCTTGTCGACGCCGACAACGCGCACGATCTCCTCGACGATATCGGCCTTGCCGTGCACGTCGGACCGCCAGGATGGCACCGCGATTTTCACCACCGGGCCGGGGCCGGCCATCATGAAGCCGAGACGGCTGAGGATGAGTTTCATCTCGACAAGCGGCACGTCGATGCCGGCGAGGCGCTTCACTTCGGTCAGCGGAAAGTCGATCACGCGATCCTCGCCGAAGGCCCTGCCGACCACGACGTTTTCCGACGGCGTTCCGCCGCACATCTCGATCACCAGCTTCGTCGCCATCTCGAGACCCGGCACCATGAAGGACGGATCGACGCCGCGCTCGAAGCGATAGCGAGCGTCGGAATTGATGCCGAGCTTGCGGCCGGTCTGCGCGATGTTGATCTCGTTCCACAGCGCCGATTCGATCAGCACGTCGGTGGTTTCCGCCGAACAGCCGGAGGCTTCGCCGCCCATGATGCCGGCGAGCGATTCGACGCCGTGATCGTCCGCAATCACGCACACGCCGCTGTCGAGGGTGTAGGTGCGGCCGTCGAGCGCCAGCAGCGTCTCGCCATTCCGCGCGCGGCGTACGGTGAGATTGCCCTTTACCTTGGCTGCGTCGAACACATGCAGCGGCCGGGCGCGGTCAAACGTCATGAAGTTGGTGATATCGACCAGCGCGTTGATTGGCCTGAGCCCAATCGAGATCAGCCGCTGCTGCAGCCATTCCGGCGACGGGCCGTTCTTGACGCCACGCACCAGCCGCAGGGCAAAGCCCGGACATAGCGATGCGTCCTCAACCGTGACCTTCACCGGGCAGGGGAATTCGCCTTTGACCGGCTTGATGGCGGGATCTTTGAACTTGCCCATGTCGGCGGCGGCGAGATCGCGGGCGATGCCGTGCACGCCGGTGCAGTCCTGCCGGTTCGGCGTCAGGTTGATTTCCAGCACGGGATCGCCGAGGCCTGCCCATTGCGCGTAAGGAGCGCCGATCGGCGCATCCGCCGGCAGCTCCATGATGCCGTCGTGATCCTCGGAGATCTGCAACTCCGCCGCCGAGCACAGCATGCCGCGGCTCTCGACGCCGCGGATGGTGCCGACGCCGAGCGTGATGTTCTTGCCGGGAATGAAAGTGCCGGGAGGGGAGAACACGCTGACCAGACCGGCGCGCGCATTCGGCGCGCCGCACACGACCTGCACCGGCGCGCCACCGTCGCCGGTCTCGACCATACAGACGCGCAGCCGATCCGCATTGGGATGCTGCTCGGCGGAAATGACCCGCGCGATGGTGAACGGCTTAAGCGCCTTCGCCTTGTCCTCGATGTTCTCAACCTCAAGCCCGATCATGGTGAGCTTGTCGGCCAGCTTTTCCAGTGGCTCGTCGGTGTCGAGATGTTCCTTCAGCCAGGAGAGGGTGAATTTCACGAACTCAATCCTCCCGCCAGCGTCGGCACCTCAAGCGGCTTGAAGCCGTAATGGTTCAGCCAGCGCACGTCGCTGTCGAACAATTGCCGCAAGTCGGACATGCCGTATTTCAACATCGCGATGCGGTCGATGCCCATGCCCCAGGCAAAACCCTGATAGACGTCGGGATCGAGGTTGCAGGCGCGCAGCACGTTCGGATGCACCATGCCGCAGCCCAGAATCTCCAGCCAGTCCTCGCCTTCGCCGAAGCGGATCTCGCCCTTGTCGCGGCGGCACTGGATGTCGACTTCGAGCGACGGCTCGGTGAACGGAAAGAATGACGGCCGGAAGCGCATGTTGATGTGATCGACCTCGAAGAACGCCTTGCAGAACTCGTGCAGGATCCATTTGAGGTGGCCGAGATGCGAGCCCTTGTCGATGACGAGGCCTTCGACCTGGTGAAACTGCGGCGTATGGGTGGCGTCGGAATCGATGCGGTAGGTGCGGCCCGGACAGATCACGCGGATCGGCGGCGTCTGGGTCAGCATGGTGCGCACCTGCACCGGCGAGGTGTGCGTGCGCAACAGCATGCGCGAACCGTCTTGCTTCGGCGGGAAGAAGAACGTGTCGTGCATCTCCCGCGCCGGATGCCCTTCCGGGAAATTCAGCTTGGTGAAATTGTAGTCGTCGGTCTCGATGTCGGGACCTTCGGCGATGGCAAATCCCATATCGGCGAAGATGACGTTGACCTCTTCGAATACCTGGCTGAGCGGATGAATCCGGCCCTGCTCGGCCGGCGCCTCGCGAAGCGGCACCGTTACGTCAACGGTCTCGGACTTCAGCCGCGCGTCGAGCGCTGCCGATTTCAGGATATCGCGGCGCGCGGTCAGCGCCTGCGTCACGGCATCCTTGGCCTGGTTGATCCTGGCACCCTCGGTCTTGCGTTCGTCCGGCGACATCTTGCCGAGCGTCGAAAGCAGTGCGGAGATTGAACCCTTCTTGCCGAGCGCCGAAACGCGCACCGCTTCCAGCGCCGCCTCGTCGCCCGCGGCGGCAATCTGGCTGAGGATTTCGGATTCGAGTTGAGCGAGGTCGGACATGGCGACGGTCACCTGTTGGGAGCGCGCTCGCAGTCCGGCATGGGAGGCCGTCATCCTCCGCGAAAGCGGATGATCCAGTAACCCCCGGGGTCAAGATGTTTGGTCGGTGGTTACTGGATGCCCCGCTTTCGCGGGGCATGACACCGGAGTGGCGAGAGGCTGCAGCGATTTTCGAACTTACGCCGCCAGCGCGGCCTTGGCCTTTTCGGCGATCGCCTGGAACGCGGCCGGCTCGTTGATCGCGAGATCCGACAGCACCTTGCGGTCCACGGTGATGCCCGACTTGGACAGGCCGTTGATGAAGACGCTGTAGGTCATGCCGAACGGACGCACCGCGGCATTGAGACGCTGGATCCACAGCGCGCGGAAGGTGCGCTTCTTGCGCTTGCGGTCGCGGAAGGCGTACTGGCCGGCCTTCTCGACGGCGGCCTTGGCGGCGCGGATGGTGTTCTTGCGGCGGCCGTAAAAACCCTTGGCGGCCTTGTAGACTTTCTTGTGCTTGGCGTGAGCGGTTACACCGCGTTTGACGCGAGACATGACGTGTCTCCTTCAGATGAAAATGGGTGACGGATCGCCGCGCGGACGCGGCTCGGCTAAAAGATGATGGACGGCGTGAGCGGCCTGAGCGATCAGGCGTTCGGCAAGAAATATTTCTTGATGTTGTCGCCGTCGGTCTTGAACAGCACGCGGGTGCCGCGGAGCTGACGAATCTGCTTCTTCGTCCGCTTGATCATGCCGTGACGCTTGCCGCGCTGGGCGTGCATCACTTTGCCGGTGGCAGTCACCTTGAAGCGCTTTTTAGCGCCTGACTTGGTCTTCAGCTTGGGCATTTGGCTCTCCTGTTGCCGCAGCAAAAATGCGCCCATCGGGGCGCCTGCGCGGCTGAAATGCTCGTTAGAGCGTTGAAAATGCTCGGTTATTTCCGAAATGAGATAACCAGCATGGACATCGCCACGGCAGCCCTTGATCAGCCGGGCGATGAAGGTTGCGCTTATGGCAGAGCCGAACGAGATTGGCAACGATGAACCGCGGAACCATTGCGCTGGACGTATGAGTTCCAGGCCCCCAGAACCCAGCCGAAAGCAGGAAAAAAATGAGAAAGTCAGCCCGACCGGTCGGCTTTTCTGCCGATTTCAGGCGCCGTGGCGCCTTGCGATGGATCGTTGCCACCGCCGTTTTCGCCGCGTTGGCCGCCCCCGGCGCCGCCGACGCCAGGACCGCCCGAAAAGCAGGAATGGGCGGCGGCTATGACGGGATATGGAACGTCCTGATCATCACCCAAGCCGGCAATTGCGACCCCGCTTACAGCTATCCGTTCCGGATCTCAGGCGGCCGCATTTCCACCGCCGGCGCGGCCGATGTCTCCGGCAGCGTCAGCCGCGGTGGTGGCGTCGTGGTGCGGATTTCGGCCGGCGGGTCGGTCGCGACCGGCAGCGGCAGGTTGGGTGCCAGCACCGGCGCCGGTCGCTGGAGCGCAAGATTGTCGCGCGGAATCTGCAGCGGCCGCTGGGAGGCCACGCGGGGTTGACCATCGCCAAAAAAATGGCCCGCCAGATCGTCTGGCGGGCCGTCTTCAATATTCACAAACGCGAATGGCTGACACCGATCAGCGCGGCGCCAGCACCATCACCACCTGGCGGCCCTCGAAACGCGCGTCCTGCTCGACCTTGGCGTATTCGGCCACGTCGGCCTTCACCTTGTCCAGGAGCTTGGTGCCGATTTCCTGATGCGCCATTTCGCGGCCGCGGTAGCGCAAGGTGATCTTGACCTTGTCGCCTTCCTCGAAGAACCGCTGCATCGCGCGCATCTTCACGTCGTAATCGTGATCGTCGATCATCGGCCGAAGCTTGATCTCCTTGATCTCGACGACCTTCTGCTTCTTGCGGGCTTCCGCGGCCTTCTTCTGCGCCGAATATTTGAACTTCCCGTAATCCATGATCTTGCAAACGGGAGGATTGGTATTCGGCGAAATCTCCACGAGATCCATGCCCGCCTCGACGGCCATCTTGATGGCGGCGACTGTCTCGACCGTGCCGTGGTTCGTGCCGTTCTGATCGATCAGCTGAATCGTGGCGTTACGGATTTCATCATTGGTGCGCGGCCCGTCTTTGGTGGCAGCGGGCGGGGCTCTGTTGGGACGGCGAATGGGTAACTCTCCAAGGTTGTGAACGAAGGTCGTAGTTTGAAGGAATAAGGCTCTGCGGGCAAGCGAACTCGCGCCGCTGACTGCGAAAAGCATCAAATGCGAGGCATTTTGGTCACGCCAAACAACGCGGAGTGGAATGGAATGTTCAGACCAGCCCACATAGAGGGCAAGGGTTCGTTCCGCAAGCGCCGCATGGTCCGACAGGCCGGTATTAGCGTCCGTTGACGGATCGGCCGTGCTCACTCAAACAGCAGTGAACCGGAGGTGCGACGCAATGACCAGTTCCGCGGCCGGGCAGCTGCCCAGCTTTATCGAAGTAGGCGCCGGGAACGCGGCGCGCCGTATCGCGGTGCGCGCGCGAGCCGGCTCTGCGCCCGGGCTGTTCTGGCTCGGCGGCTTCAATTCGGACATGCAGGGCACCAAGGCCTTGGCGCTCGACGCCTGGGCCGCCGAGCGGGAGCGCGCCTGCGTTCGGTTCGACTATTCCGGCCATGGCGAATCCGGCGGCGCATTCATCGACGGCACCATCGGGCGCTGGCTGGAAGAGAGCGTGGCGGTGTTCGAGCAGTTCTGCTTCGGCCCGCAGGTCGTGATCGGCTCGTCGATGGGCGGCTGGATGGCGCTGTTGCTGGCGCGCGAGATTGCGAAGCGTCCGCAAAGCGGCGCCCTGCTGGCCGGCCTGGTGCTGATCGCGCCGGCGCCGGATTTCACCGAACAGCTGATGTGGAACGGGTTTTCGCCGGAGGTCAAAAAGGAAATCGAGACCAAGGGCGTCTGGCTGCGGCCATCGCAATATGGCGATGGCGCGCCCTATCCGATCACCCGCGCGCTGATCGAGGAGGGCCGCAACCATCTGTTGCTCGGCAGCGCCATCGATGTCGGCTGCCCGGTTCGCATCCTGCAGGGCGCGCAGGATCCGGACGTGCCGTGGCAGCATGCGTTTGCGCTGGCGCATCGGCTGCCCAGCGACGACGTAGTGCTGACCATGATCCAGGACGGCGATCACCGCCTGTCGCGGCCGCAGGACATCGCGCGGATCCTCGCGGCGGTGGCGGAGATCGGGGCGCCGGGAGAGACGCCATGAACGTCGCAGCCATGCTCCGCGCCTTCTGCGAGGCCGTCGAACGCCGCAACGGTGCGGCTTTTGCCGAACTGTTCACTGAGGACGGCGTCTATCACGACGTGTTTTACGGCGCCTTCGAAGGCCGCGCCAACATCGCCGGGATGATCGACGACTGGTTCTATCGCACGGCGACCGATTTCCGCTGGGACATGCATCAACCGGTCAGCGACGGCGAAACGCTCTATGCGCGCTATACTTTCAGCTATCGCTCATTGCTGCCCGAGGCCAACAGCGCCCGCGCGATGTTCGAGGGCGTCGCCATCATGAATCTGCGCGACGGCAAGATCGCCTGTTACCATGAGGTCGCCAACACCGCGACCGGCTTTGTCGACATGAATTTCGCGCCGGAGCGCATTGCGAAGATTTTTGCAAAGCAAGGCGCGGCGCTGAAGGCGCGGCCTGAGATGAAGCGGCATCTGGATTAGTCATTGGTCATTCCGGGGCGCGCTAATGGGTCCGCGCGATGCGCGGCCCGATGACAGGCTCCGCGCGAGCTATGATGTGCAATGCACATCTGAGAATCTCGAGATTCCCCGATGCGCAATTGCGCATTTGAGGTCTGGTCCTTCGGACCATCCCGCAATGAAGGGTTCAGGTTTTGCGTACCACGTTGCGCTGGCTCGGAGCGGCCATCGGCCTGCGCTGCGCCAGGGCTGCGACTGTGGAGGTTCCGATCGCGCCCTCTTCGTCATAGAGCCAGCACTCGCCGATCGCGATGCCGTCGGTGGCGTGGTGGTTGACCACGTCGAAGCCAATCCATTCCTTCACCGGCAGGCGGTGCAAATACAGCGTAATGTCGCTGTTGATGTAGCCGAGACCCTGATCGCCGGCATTGGCGAAGGGGCTGGCGAAATCGGCGGCTACCGCGGCCCGCACGAACGGCGTCAGCGCTGTGCCGTCGACGAGATCGCGCACCTCGCTCATCCACAATCGCCGCGGGCCGTCGGTGCCCATGGCACCGGCGATCGGGCGCGTGGTCCATTTGCCGTGCATGCCGAGCCGCGGATCAGTCGGAGCGGGAATATCCGATGGCGCCGGCGCGTCCCAGTTCGGCGGCGACCAGACGGCGCCTGGCGGGTTCTCGGTCTTGCGCAGCAATTGGCAGGAGGCGCGCGCCATGGCGACGCCGCCCGAGAAAAAATCGGCTTCGATAACCCTGATGCGCAGGCCGTCGCGGACCAGCCGTGTCTTGACCTCGATCGGCGCCAGCGTCGGCAGCCGGAACATATCCACCGTCAGCCGCGCCGGCACGAAATCGTCGGCGCCGTGGCGCTGCTCGATCACGAAAGCCAGAAGGCCGATGATGACGCGGCCGTGCAGCGAGTTCGGATCCCACGGGCCGCGCGCGGCGTCGGTGGGGATGAAGGCGTCGCGGCCTTTAGTGAAGAAGGGCTGATTTGTCATGGCGCGGGGACCATGATGGAAGTTGCGGCGTCAAATCAAGAGCAGGGAATGCAGAGCGTTATGCGCAACGCCATTCCGCCCGCACCGTCTCATCCGACTCGGTGCGCGTACCCTTCGCGGCCCGCGCATCAAACTCCACCCGCTCAAGCAATTGCGACAGCGCCCATACCGCGGCGCCGCGCACCAGCGGGCTGTTGTCGGCGAGCAGGCGCTCGGCTTCAGCAGCCAAGGCGCGATCGTTCGAGTTGCCGATCGCGATCAGCACATTGCGGAGGAAGCGGTCGCGGCCGATGCGCTTGACCGGCGACTTCGTGAATCGCGCGCGGAAGGCCGCGTCGTCGAGCCGGGCGAGCTCGGCGAGATCAGGCGCGCGCAATTCGTCGCGCGCGGCGAGTTTTGTCTCGTGCCCGGCCCGAGCGAATTTGTTCCAGGGGCATACCGCGAGGCAATCGTCGCAGCCATAGATGCGGTTGCCGATCGCTTTTCGGAATTCGCGCGGGATCGGGCCCTTGTTCTCGATGGTGAGATAGGAAATGCAACGCCGCGCATCGAGTTTATAGGGCGCGGGGAACGCGGAAGTGGGACAGATATCGAGGCAGGCCCGGCACGAGCCGCAATGGTCAGTGTCGGCCTCATTGCGCGGCAGATCAAGCGTTGTAAAGATCGCGCCCAGGAACAGCCATGAGCCGAATTGGCGCGAGACGAGGTTGGTGTGCTTGCCCTGCCAGCCCAGTCCGGCCGCCTGCGCCAACGGCTTTTCCATCACCGCGGCGGTGTCGACGAATACCTTGACCTCGCAGTTTGTGGTGGCGACCAGCCACCGCGCCAGCGCCTTCAGCCGTTTCTTGATCACGTCGTGATAATCGTCGCCGCGCGCATAGACCGAGATCGCGCCGTGCGTGCGCTGTTCCAGGACCGCCAGCGGATTCTGACCGGGGCCGTAATTCACCCCCAACATGACGATCGAGCGTACGTCCGGCCACAACACGCATGGGTCGGTGCGGCGCTCAGGATGCGCCGCAAGCCAGTCCATGTCACCATGCGCGCCGGACTCGAGGAAGTCGCGGAAATGCCGGCCGGCGTCGCCGAGCACAGCCGGATCGGTGACGCCGATGCAATCGAAACCCAGCGCGCGGGCTTCGTTCGTGAACGCTGCCTTCACGCCAGCGGGAGGGAGCGCGGCATCTGCGTTCAGAAATCGAGGTCCACATAGGTGCGCGACGCCGGCACCCCCGCCAGCCATTCGCTCAGCAGGGGGCGGAACGAGGGTCTGGATTTCACCCGCGCGTACCACGCCTTTGCTGCGTCGTCCTCGATCCATGGCACGTCGCCCAGATAATCGATCGCCGAAAGATGCGCCGCGGCGGCGAGGTCCGCGTAGCTCAGCCGGTCGCCGGCCAGGAAGTTCCGCGTCTGCGCCAGCCAGCCGATATAGGCCAGATGATAGCGCACATTTGCTTTCGCGGCGCGAATCACATCGGCGGCCGGCGCGCCGCCGCCGTTTTCCTCGCTCATGAAGCGTTTGTAGATGCGTTCGGTGACCAGCGGATTGGAGGCCTCCTCGAAGAATTTTTCGTTGAACCACGCCATCAGCCGGCGCACCTCGATGCGCTCGCCCGTCGTCGCTGGCAGCAGGCGCCGCTCGCCCATCTCGCTGCCATGGGTTTCATCGAGATATTCGGCGATGATGCCGGCGCCGGGTATCGCCGGCTGGCCCTCCGATATCAGCACCGGCGTGGTGCCCGCGGGATTGAGCGCCAGAAACGCCTCGCGCCGCTCCCAGACCCGCTCTTCCACCAGCCGCACGTCGAGACCGTGTTCGCCCAGCGCCAGGCGAATAAAGCGCGAATGCGGACAGAACGAATGATGAAACAGTGTGAACATGAGCCCTTGATAATTTTGCGGTGCTTAAGAAATCCTCACCGCCCGAAAGCGTGCCAAGCTTGCCAACTATACCGCAACGGCGCGCCAAACTACCTAAGCGCGCGAAGGAGGCAACCGCTGTTTTCGCGTTTTTGAGATTGCGGCGGAGGGGCGAATAGGCGAGAAGAGCCCGGCTTTTCGGCCGATATCGATCATAACGGACAAGTTCGTGTCACAGGCTGCTGCAAAAAGTTTCACGAACCTCGGGAACAGGGCGCTAGGTCATGATGTCTGATGCATTGCGGGCGGTGATTCTCGGCATCATCGAGGGCGTCACGGAATTCCTGCCGGTTTCCTCGACGGGCCACCTCCTGCTGGCGGAACGTTTTTTTGGTCTCGGCGCGGGCAATTTCTGGAACAGTTTTTCGATCCTGATCCAACTCGGCGCCATTCTTGCGATTGTTGCCCTCTATTTCGGCAAATTGTGGCACGTGGCGCTCGGCATGTTCTCCAATGCCGCCGACCGGCGATTCGTCATCGGCCTTTTGGTGGCGTTCCTGCCGGCGGCGGTGATCGGCGCCGCCGCCGGTCATTACATCAAGGCCTATTTGTTCAATCCGTGGGTGATATGCTTTTCGCTGATCGTCGGCGGCGCGATTCTATTGTGGATTGATCAGCTCGATCTCAAGCCGCATGAACATGATGCCACGACCTTTCCGCTGCCGATGTATCTGTCGATCGGCTTTGCGCAGTGCCTGGCGATGATTCCCGGCGTCTCCCGTTCCGGCGCCAGCATCGTCGCGGCGATGCTGCTCGGCTCCGACAAGCGCGCGGCGGCGGAGTTCTCGTTCTTCCTGGCGATCCCGACCATGGTCGGCGCCTTCGCCTATGAATTCTACAAGAACCGCGCCGACATGAGCCTCGATCATACCGGCATCATCGCGATCGGATTCGTGGTGTCGTTCATCACCGCGATGATCGTGGTCAAGACGTTCCTGACTTACGTCACCCGCCACGGCTTCACGTTTTTCGCGTGGTGGCGCGTCATCGTCGGCACGCTCGGCCTGGTCGCGCTGGCGATGGGAAGGTAACGCTCCGTCATTTGCGGGCGGTTGGCTCCTCGCATGACGATAACAGCGTGTCCGCGTAGATAAATCACGCGCCCTTATGCTGGAACTGTCCGGCTTTGCGGAATCGCCAGAGATATTGCGGGGCGATCGCTTCCAGCGAATCCGGCGTGATTCCCAGTCCCTGCAGCGTCAGGCCGGCGGCCTTCGCCGCGTCCGACACCACATTGTCCGATCGCAGCAGCGTCACCTGGTCCGGGGTCAGCTTGAATGCCCCCGGCGCGAATTGCAGGAACAGCGCCTGGAATTTCGCCAGCCCAAACGGCCATGAGACCAGCATCCGGTCGCGTTCGATGGCAGCGAGAATGATTTCCATGATCTCGCGCATGGTCAGCACTTCCGGACCGCCGAATTCGTAGGTAGCGCCGGGCTTGGTCTTGCCGTCGACCGCATCGGCGACCGCGGTCGCGACATCGCCGACATAGACCGGCTGCAGTTTTGTTACGCCACCGCCGATCAGCGGCATCACGGGCGACACCCGCGCCAGCGCCGCGAAGCGATTGGTGAACTGGTCTTCGGGCCCGAACACGATCGAAGGCCGCAAAATGGTGGCCGAAGGGACGGCCGACAGCACCGCCTTTTCGCCGGCGGCCTTGGCGCGGGCGTAGCGCGAGGCCGAGTTCTCGTCGGCGCCGATGGCGGAGACGTGCACCAGGTCGGCGCCGACGGCTGCCGCCGCCCTGGCCACCGCGCCGGCGCCCTCAGCCTGAACTGCGTCAAACGTCTGGGCACCGCCTTCGGCCAGGATGCCGACCAGATTGATGGCGGCATGGGAGCCGCGCATAGCCGCCTCCACCGAGGCCGGGTAGCGCAGATTGGCCTGCACGGCGTGAATCTGGCCGACCCTGCCGAGCGGCTGCAGATGTCCGGCCAGTTCGGGCCGTCGCACCGCGACCCGGATGCGGTAATCGCGCTTGGCGAGCGCGCGGACCACGTGCCGCCCCAGAAAGCCCGATCCTCCGAAAACCGTGACCAGCGTGTCCAGATTCGATGCCATGGCGTCAATTCCTAGGGGTCAAATTCGATCGATAGCAGGTGTATTTAGCGATTTCGCGATACGCCAACAGCGCAGCAGTGTACAGCGCATTTGGGTCACAGTTTGCCAATTTGACAAGCGCGCAACCGATCCGTACTAACCCGCTTCATGCCCAGGTGGCGGAATTGGTAGACGCGCTGGCTTCAGGTGCCAGTGGCTTAACGGCCGTGAAGGTTCGAGTCCTTTCCTGGGCACCATCTTTCCGATGGTGCCGTTAGAGCTGAGTTTTTTGGGCTGGCCGCTTCGGCCGATGTCCGGAGGCGGCAGCCATTGTCGCGCTGCAGGGACACATCACACGGTTCCTTCGGGCACCGTTTTGATGGGCGCTTTTTTGATGGACGCTTTGCCGACGCCGTGGCATTGCCCGGTTTCGCCGCTCGCCTCTTGCGGCGGTGAGCGGTAGCTTGGTCCACCAGCCAATTCGACGAGGTTTTAGGACACCATGACCGTACGCCTGCATCGCGGCGATCTGCCCGATCTCACCCGCTATACCAACTCGGTGGCGATCGATACCGAGACCATGGGTCTGCACCCGCATCGCGACCGGCTCTGCGTAGTGCAACTTTCAAGCGGCGACGGCAGCGCCGATGTGGTGCAGATTCCCAACGGGCACGGCAGGGCTCCTGCGGAGGCGTCGAACCTGAAAGCGCTGCTCGGCAATCCGAAGGTGACGAAAATCTTTCATTTCGCCCGCTTCGATCTCGCCGCGCTCTACAACGCCTTCGGCGTAATGCCGCAGCCGGTCTACTGTACCAAGATCGCCTCGCGGCTTTCGCGCACCTATACCGATCGTCACGGCCTGAAGGACCTGGTCCGGGAAGTGCTCAACATCGATCTGTCGAAACAGCAGCAATCGAGCGACTGGGGCGCGCAGAGCCTAAGCGAGGCGCAACTCGCCTATGCGGCTTCCGACGTGCTGCATTTGCATGGCCTGCGCGAACGGCTCGATGCCATGCTCGCCCGCGAGGGCCGTCTGGAGCTGGCGCAGGCCTGTTTCGAATTTCTGCCGACGCGGGCAAAACTCGATTTGCAGGGCTGGGACACCGAAGACATCTTTGCCCACTCTTAAGGGTAAGGGGCGGAAAGGCGCCTTGCCGATGGCGGCCGCCCCGTTTCGGTCACACTGGTGACGCGAGGTCCCCCCTGCATAATCCGGCCAAGGCCGGGTAGAATGGCGCCCACGCCAGGGCTTCGGAGCAGCGGTGAACTCGGTTCAGAATCCAGCCTATCAAACCGGAATGGAGGCGCGCTTCGCCGTCGCGGCGCGCCACAGCCGGATGGTGCGGGTGCTGCGCGTCGCGGTCCCGGCCGCCGTGGTTCTGGCGATGGCCGCCATCGTCGCGGTGTCGGTCTTCAACCCGTTCCGGATGCTGTTGCCAAAGCTGCCGGTCGAGATGGACAACCTCGTGGTTTCCGGCACCAAGATCACGATGGAATCGCCGCATCTGTCCGGCTACACGCCGGACCGGCGGCCCTATGAAGTCTGGGCAAAGACCGCGACCCAGGATGTGACCGATCCCGATCACGTCGATCTCAAGACATTGCGGGCCAAGGTATTGATGGACGATCAAACGACCACGGTGACGCTCGATGCCCTCAACGGGCTGATGGACACCAAGCAGCAATTGCTCGACCTGCATAAGAATATCTTTTTGCAATCCTCGACCGGCTATGAAGCGCGGCTCTCGCAGGCCTTTGTCGATATCGGCAAGGGCACAGTAAGCTCGGATGAACATGTCGACGTCAAATTGCTGAACGGAACGCTGTCCTCCGACAGGCTCAGGATTACCGGTGGCGGCGAGGTGGTAAGGTTCGAAGGCAATGTGGTGATGAATTTGGACAATCTCGGAGAGCCCGCGCCGCCTGCCGGTGCTCCCGCAGCGCCGCCCGAGCCCGCGCCGCCGGTCCGTTCCGGCAAGGTGCGGTCGTCGTCCACCAGGACCGGTAACGCCAGATGATTTTCGAGACCATGTTTTCCCACCGCAGCATTTGGTTCAGGCGAATCGCGCGTGGCGCCTGCACGGCCGCTTTCACGCTCGCGATGATCGCCGCCGGTGACGCCGGCGCGCAGAGCGCGGTCACGGGCGTGCCCAACGCGATGCAGGGTTTTTCGCAGAACCGCGACCAGCCGATCCAGATCGAGGCCGCCAGCCTCGAGATGCGCGACAAGAAAAAGGAAGCCACGTTCTCCGGCAATGTGAAGGTGGTGCAGGGCGACACCACCATGACGTCGAAGACACTCGTGGTGTTCTACGATTCGACGCCGGCTCCCGCCGCGGCGCCGGCGTCCACCAATTCGAAGGGGGCAAAAGCCGCACCGATGCAGGCCGCGGCGCCCGGTCCCGGCGGCACTTCATCGATCCGCCGGCTGGAGGCGAGAGGCAGCGTGGTCGTCACCCAAAAGGACCAGGTCGTGACCGGGGAGACCGCGGTATTCGACACCAAGACCAACCTGATCACCATGCTCGGCGGGATCGTGCTGACCCAAGGCAAGAACGTGCTGCGCGGCGACCGGCTGATGGTGGACATGACGACGGGCGTGTCGCGGGTGGAAATCCGACTCAGGGCGGGTCCAGGGCCTGTTCCAATCGTCCGGGCAGGGCGGCTCGATGATCCCGGGTCCATCGTCGTCGCCGATGCAATTGGGACCGGGCGCCTCAAGTAAACCAAAATAGGATCAATCACTTATACGATATCCTGGGGCGGCGAGGTTGAACGCCGCGGAATCAGCCTGTATTTACCCCATGGCCCGGCGGCACCGTCCGCGTCTCAATCGAGGGTGTTGCGCTGGGCAAGCGACACCCATTCCTTCATGTTGCGCGAGCGAATCGAGCAGCCCGCGGCGGGTTGCGGGATCACCGTGAAAGGCTGAGCGAAGCGGGGATGGTGGATTTACTCGGCATGTTCCGTCGCCGCTCGGCGAAACGCACCCCGCCGGGATTTGCGCGCTCGCGCGCCGACATCACCGCGCTTGGCGATTCCATTGGCGAGATGCTGACCAGCCCGGTGCGCGATGCACCTCCCATCGCCCGTGACGCGCCATTGCCGAATCCGTCGTTGCGACCGGAACCGCCCAGAGCTGAAAAGCCGAAGCCTCGCAGGACCAATGGCACGGCCGCCGCCCCGCGGCTGCTGCAGCGACCGGGCTATCTGGCTGTGCATAGCGTGGAAAAGAGTTTCGGAACCCGTCAGGTCGTGCGTGGCGTCAGCATCTATGTCCGCCGAGGCGAGGCGGTCGGTTTGCTCGGCCCGAACGGCGCCGGCAAGACCACGGTGTTCTACATGATCACCGGCCTGATCAAGGCCGATCGCGGCGCCATCGAACTCGACGGGCACGACGTCACCAAGCTGCCGATGTATCAGCGCGCCAGGCTCGGCATCGGCTATCTGCCGCAGGAAGCCTCGATCTTTCGCGGCCTCACGGTGGAACAGAATATCCGTGCCGTGCTTGAGGTCGTGGAACCCTCGAAGAAGAAGCGCGAGGCCGAACTCAACTCGCTGCTCGACGAATTCAACATCACGCGCTTGCGTAAAACGCCGTCGATTGCGCTGTCGGGCGGCGAGCGGCGCCGCGTCGAGATCGCGCGTGCGCTCGCCACCCGGCCCAATTACATGCTGCTCGATGAACCCTTTGCCGGCATCGATCCGATCGCGGTCGGCGACATTCAGGATCTGGTGCGCCATCTCACCAATCGCGGCATCGGCGTGCTCATCACCGATCACAATGTGCGGGAAACGCTCGGACTGACCGACCGTGCCTATATCGTCTATGCCGGTGAGATATTGACCGAGGGCAGTCCGGACGAGATCGTCAATGACCCGGATGTCCGCCGTCTCTATCTTGGCGAGGAATTCCGACTTTAATCCTGCCGGAAAATCGCCCTCTAGTCTTTTTTTCCGACACGTCAAGCCGTGTACATCGGCTCCGGACTAGTTTAAGCAAGAATTGGACCAACTCTCAGGAACGGTTCTTGCTTCTATGGCGCTGACGCAGAGATTAGAGTTCCGGCAGTCGCAGTCGCTGGTGATGACGCCGCAGCTGATGCAGGCGATCAAGCTGCTGCAGCTGTCCAATCTCGACCTGTCGGCCTTCGTCGAGGAGGAACTTGAGCGCAACCCGCTGCTCGAGCGCGCCAGCGACGGCCCCGAGGCCCCGGTGGCGGGCGAGCCGACCCCGGAGCGGGGCGAATTCTCCGAATCCGGAGATTCCGGCGCGGGCTATGGCGAGGAGTCCGGCGGCGAAGGTTCCGAGATGGCGGGCGGTTCGCCCGGTGACAGCTTCGAGCCGGGCCAGGAAGAGTGGCTCAACCGCGACCTCGGCAGCCGCACCGAGATCGAGCAAACGCTCGATACCCCACTCGACAACGTCTTTTCCGAGGAGCCGGCAGAGGCTGCTGCGCGCAACGCGCAGGACGCCGCGCCGACCGCCTATACCGAATGGGGCGGCGGCGCCTCCAACGACGAGGCCTACAATCTCGAAGCCTTCGTCGCCGCCGAAGTGACGCTCGGCAGCCATCTCGCCGAGCAGCTCGCGGTGGCCTTCACCGATCCTGCGCAGCGCATGATCGGCCAGTACCTGATCGACCTCGTCGACGAGGCCGGTTACCTGCCGCCGGACCTCGGGCAGGCCGCCGAGCGGCTGGGCGCGTCGCAAGCGGAGGTCGACGCGGTTCTCGCGGTGTTGCAGAAATTCGATCCGCCCGGCGTCTGCGCGCGATCTCTGAGCGAATGCCTGGCGATCCAGTTGCGCGAGCTCGATCGTTACGACCCGGCGATGCAGGCCCTGGTCGAACATCTCGATCTCCTGGCCAAGCGCGATATTGCTTCGTTGCGAAAGTTCTGCGGCGTCGATGATGAAGACATCACCGACATGATCGGCGAAATTCGCCGGCTCGATCCGAAGCCGGGTTTGAAATTCGGCTCGACGCGGACGCAGACCATGGTGCCGGATGTCTATGTGCGGCCGGGACCCGACGGCGGCTGGCACGTCGAACTCAACAGCGACACGTTGCCGCGCGTGCTGGTCAACCAGACCTATTACACCGAGCTGTCGAAGACGATCCGCAAGGACAGCGACAAATCCTATTTCACCGACTGCCTGCAGAACGCCACCTGGCTGGTGCGCGCGCTCGATCAGCGCGCCCGCACCATCCTGAAAGTCGCGACCGAGATCGTGCGTCAGCAGGATGGTTTCTTCACCCACGGCGTCGCGCATCTGCGGCCCTTGAATCTCAAGGCAGTGGCCGACGCGATCCAGATGCACGAATCGACGGTGTCGCGGGTGACCGCCAACAAATACATGGCGACCAATCGCGGCAGTTTTGAATTGAAGTATTTCTTCACCGCCTCGATCGCATCCGCCGACGGCGGCGAAGCCCATTCGGCGGAGGCGGTGCGTCACCACATCAAGCAGTTGATCGATGCGGAAGAGCCGGCGCTGATCCTCTCCGACGATACCATCGTGGAACGATTGCGCGCCACCGGCATTGATATCGCCCGTCGCACGGTCGCGAAGTACCGCGAAGCGATGCGAATCCCGTCCTCGGTCCAGCGCCGCCGCGACAAGCAAAGCATGCTCGGTAATGCCCTCTCGGCCCCCGCCGCATCCGCCGACCGGTCCCGCGACACGCAGCCTGCCTGATTGCGTCCCGGCCAAATCGGGATAGTGTCGATTCCCCCTCCTGACTAATCGAGGCATTAAAAATGACTCTGCGTATTTCGGGAAAAAGCATCAGTGTCGGCGACGCCCTGCGCGGGCGCGTCAGCGAGCGCACCGATGAGGTGCTGCGCAAATATTTCGATGGCAACTATTCCGGGCACATCACGCTGAGCAAGGACGGCTTCGGCTTCCGCACCGATTGTGCGCTGCATCTGGATTCGGGGATCACGCTCGAGGCCGATTCCAATGCCGCCGACGCCTATGCCAGCGCCGACCAGGCGCTCTTGATGATCGAAAAGCGGCTGCGCCGCTACAAGAGCCGGCTGAAGGATCGCTCGGCCCGCAAGGCCCACGTCGCCTCGGAAGCGCTTGCGGAGATCAATACGGCGCTGGACGCGCCGAGCTATGTCATCGAGGCCCCTGGCGAAGGCGATGAGGAAGTTACCGGCTATAGCCCCGTCATCATTGCCGAGGCCACCACGTCGCTGAAGCGGCTTTCGGTCAGCGAAGCCGTGATGGAACTCGACCTGACCGGCGCCGCCTGCATCGTGTTCCAGCATGGCGGTAGCGGCCGGGTGAACATCATTTACCGGCGGCTGGACGGCCATATCGGCTGGATCGACCCGCCAGTGGTTAAGTCGGGGCAATAGGCCCCGTCGGCATTGACGGGCTAAAGGACCCTTCCTATGGTCCGCGGCCCCAAAGGGGAGAGGCTTGGAATTCATGTTGCGGCAGTTGGCACCGGTCTTGCGTTGGGGTAGAAGCGCCCCAATTAGGACCCGGGTGTAAGCCTGCCTCCCGCCTCAGCTTCCTGATGCCGCCCCGCTTGAGCCTGTTTCGCAACCTTACGGTCTAATTCACCTCGGAACGCCCCATGACGATTACCGATCTGGTCGCACCCGAGGCGATTTTCCCGGCGTTGAGGGTCAACAACAAGAAGCAGGCGCTGCAGGAACTGGCGGCGCGGGCCGCCGCCCTGACCGGCCAGAACGAGCGCGCGGTTTTCGAGGTCCTGCTACAGCGGGAGAAGTTAGGCACCACCGCGGTCGGCTATGGCGTCGCCATCCCCCACGGCAAGCTCCCGAAGCTGGAAAAGCTGTTCGGCCTGTTTGCCCGGCTCGAGCGTCCGATCGATTTCGAGGCGATGGACGGCCAGCCGGTCGATCTCATCTTCCTGCTGCTGGCACCCGAAGGCGCCGGCGCCGATCACCTAAAGGCGCTGGCGCGGATCGCGCGGCTGTTGCGCGATCAGGACGTTGCCAAGAAGCTGCGCGCTTCGCGCGACGCGCAAGCGATCTATTCGGTGCTGGCGCTGCCGCCCGCCACCGCGGCCTGAGACGCAGGCGGCCAATAGTCCGGTTGCGATGCGTGCCGGCGGAGTTGCCAACGCCAAAGTACCCGAGCCGAACGGCCTGGCGCGAAATCTTGGTCGTTTGAACCTTTGCGCCCCTCACCCAGACAAAAACCTGCTGGGTGGATTTGAGGGACCCGGTAAACAGGCCAGCGCCGCCGAGCGATCATATTCCGCCCAGGCGGCGTTGTGCGTTTCGGACCGCCTTGCAGAGGCGGTGAGCGCCAAATCATCGCGAGGGTTCCACAGGCCTCCATCGGTTCGATTTTCACGCGGCGAGGGAACAATATCCTGCGTTCCGCGTTTCCGGGGCACCGCTGGGGACTTTTGGAATTGCGGTTTGGACGATCTGCTCACCATTCTCGTCGTCGAAGACGACGAGCCCATCCAAGGCATCGTCGAGGACGCCCTCACGGATGGCGGCTTCGAACCAGCGATTGCGCCCTCAGGCGAAGAAGCAGTTACCCTGCTCAAGGGAAACAAGGGCAAATATTGCGCGCTGGTGACGGACATCAAGCTACGCGGCTCGATGTGCGGCTGGGAAGTCGCAAGACAGGCCAGAGAGATCAATCCGGACTTTCCGATCATTTACATGACCGGCGCTCATGCCGAGGAATGGGCCTCGCAGGGCGTACCCAACAGCATCATGCTGGTTAAGCCGTTCGCTCCAGCGCAGCTGGTCACCGCCGTTTCCCAACTTCTCAACGCGGGGACGCCGTCCACCTAGCCCGACTTTCCCAACTGGACCTCGTTTTTAGCGATTTTCGATGTCTCGTCGAGGCAAAAGCTGAATCATTACAAGGGACGGGGGATCGAAAATCGTTGTAGTGAAGACCTACCGCCTTTTCGTGTGTTTTGATCCGAGTAAAATCGTCGCTGATGTATTTGCGATTCACTCGACGACGTAAGGACGGCAAGGAGCACCGTTACTGGAGCATTGTCGAAAGCAAGCGCTGCGCTGGTGGTCGGGTGGTGCAGCGGCCGGTGCTCTATCTCGGCGAGATCAACGACAGCCAACGCGAGGCCTGGTGCCGGGTGGTCGATGCTTTTGACGAAGGCAGCCAGCAACATCGACAACTCGCGCTGTTTCCTGCCGGGCAAGGCGTTCCGGAGCACGCCCGGGGCTACGGGCTGCAGGTACGGCTCGATGCCATGGAATTACGTCGCCCGCGGCAATGGGGAGCCTGCTGGCTTTCGTGTCATCTCTACGAGCAACTGGAGCTCGATCGATTCTGGACGGAGCGCCTGCCGGACTCGCGCGAGGGAACCAGCTGGCGGCATATCCTGCAGACGTTGGTGTGCTGCCGGTTGATCGATCCCGGCAGCGAATGGCGGCTGCATCGGCAATGGTTCGAGCAGAGCGCGATGGGGGATCTTCTCGGCGAGGATTATTCGCTGGTATCGAAGAACGCGCTGTATCGCTGCCTGGACAAGGTGCTGCCACACAAGACCGCGTTGTTCAGCCACCTGCGGCAACGCTGGCAGGATCTGTTCGGCGCCAGCTTCGAGGTTCTGCTCTACGACTTGACCAGCACCTATTTCGAATCGGACCCGCCGGATGACGAGAACGACAAGCGTCGCTACGGCTACAGCCGCGACAAGCGCAGTGATTGTGTGCAGGTGGTGATCGCCCTGATCGTGACGCCCGAGGGCTATCCGCTGGCGTATGAAGTTTTGCCCGGCAATACCGCCGACAACACGACGTTGCGCGGCTTCCTGCAGAAAATCGAAAACCAGTACGGCAAGGCCCAGCGCATCTGGGTGATGGATCGCGGCATTCCGACCAACGAGGTGCTGGCAGAGATGCGGCAATCTGATCCGCCGATCTCATATCTGGTCGGCACTCCGAAAGGACGACTGACCCAACTGGAAAAAGCTCTGCTCGAGCGGCCGTGGCAAGCGGTGCGCGATGGGGTCGACGTCAAGCTCTTGCCGGACGAGCAGGAGCTCTATGTGCTGGCTCGCAGCCGTGCCCGCATCGACAAGGAACGCGCGATGCGCCAGCGCAAGCTGAAATGGCTGTGGGGCCGGCTCAAGGAGCTCTCCGCCATGCGCCTGAAGCGCGAAGAGCTACTGATGAAACTCGGCGCTGCGCGGGACAAGGCAAGGGCGGCGTGGCGGCTGCTGGACATCGAAGTGGATCCGCAGATCGCCAGCTTCAGCTACGCGCTCAACCGCGACAAGCTACGCAAAGTGCGCCGCCGCGAGGGTCGCTATCTGCTGCGCACCAATCTGTACGAACACCAGCCGGAGAAGCTGTGGAAGTTCTACATCCAGCTGACTGAAATCGAGGCGGCGTTCAAGAACCTCAAGGGCGATCTGGAAGTGCGCCCGATCTTCCATCAAACGATCGAGCGGGTCGAAGCTCACATCTTCGTCGCCTTCCTGGCCTACTGTCTCCACGTCACGTTGCGTGCAAGGCTCAGGCCGTTGGCGGGCGGCCTCACGCCGAGGGCGGTGCTCGACAAGTTTGCCGCCATCCAGATGCTCGATGTTCACTTCCCCACCACGGAAGGACGAACCTTGATCCTCCGCCGCTACACCGAGCTGAACGCCGATCAAAAGCTCCTGGCCAGCCAGCTCAACCTCGAAATGCCACCTCAGCCACCTCCCAGGATTACCGCGGCGGGCGAGATCGCGAAGCCGTCAGTCCTGGCCTTGTAGTGAAGACCTTTTGACCAGTCCCCCTGATCTATAAGGGATATTTGGCTGCGTTACCCCTCAGTTGGGAAAGTTGGGCTAGCGTCGACGGCGGCGTCAGCAAGCTGGCGTCCGCAATCGCCTTGTCCGGCTTTCGATATCCCGCCGGCGACCACTGCAGCGCCGTTCCCTGCATCACGAGATAGCTTTCATCCTCCGCCTGGACCATGGCGCCGTCAGGCAATTGACGCACGGGCACAGGCAGCGGATGCAGCCGCTTGCTGCGCCCGTCGAGACGCTCGCGGTGCAGCGTTGCGTCGATCTCGCGCGCCTGAACGCCGGAGACCCCGTTGCCGCGCTGCCAGGCGGCGCGAAACCTGACGGCGTCGTCGCGGCGGCAGTAGAAGCACGGCCGATGTCCCGCCGCAAGCGCCGTGGCCTCGTCGAGGAAGAACAGCTCGGTCCAGCTGCGGCCGCCCATCACCTCGCGCCGCCGGCCTTTGAATTCGCAGAGACAGGTGAGCCACGCTTTGCTGGCCCAGCGCCGCGTCAGCGTCTTGGTGACGGGATCGTGGATGATGCCGCGATTGCCGGTAAACATCCCGCGCTGCGGGGTGGCGATGATATCGCCTGATGGCGTGACGCGGTTTTGCAGCGGCATTTCCGACGCCCGCTCGTTCATCCCGTCATTCCCCGATGCGCAGATTGCGCACGTAGTTCGATGCGGAGCCTGTCATCGGGCCGCGCTTTGGGCGGACCCGTTGGCATCGCCCCCCGGAATGACAATCTGATCACGCCGCGCCGTCGCGGATCGGCGGCTGGAATGACAACGCGGTATCCCAGGGAAAGAAGATCCAGGTGTCCTGCGATACCTCGGTGATGAAAGTGTCGACCAGCGGCCGGCCCTTCGGCTTGGCGTAGACGGTGGCAAAATGCGCATCCGGCAACAGATCGCGCACCAGGCGCGCGGTCTTGCCGGTGTCGACGAGATCGTCGACGATCAACAGCCCCTTGCCGGTGCCGCCGCCGAGTTTCGCGGTGTCGGCCGATACGCTCTTCAAAACCGTCAGATCGCCTTGCCTGGTGTGATCGTAGCTGGCAATGCAAACGGTATCGATCACGCGCACGCCGAGTTCGCGCGCCACGATCGCCGCCGGCACCAGCCCGCCGCGGGTGATCGCGATCACGGCCTGGAATGGGCCGACTTCATTCAGCCGCCAGGTCAGCGCCCGGCAATCGCGGTGGAACTGGTCCCATGAGACCGGAAAGGCCCTGCCCGCCCGCTCCTGTATGCTCAGTTCCGGATGCTCCGCCATCTCTGTTCTCCTGAATCGTCAGATTGCGGCCGTACACATCGTGAATGCCGACCGCACTCTTCCTGTCTTCCCGATTGACCGACGCGCTAGCGGACCACGTGCAATCCCGCCAGCATTTCTTTCACCGCATTCATCGCCGCAGTGAGCTTTTCGGGATCGCGGGAGCGGACGACCAGATTGGTGTTCGGCTTCTTGTCCTCGTCGGTGAAGGGATAACTGCCGAGATGGTGTCGGGATGGGCGTTGGCGATTTCGCGCAAGGGGCCGCCAATGTCGCCTTCCCGCGCGTTGGCGCGGACCGTGTCCGACAACATCCCACCCCCGATTTCAGCTTCGGCGCGACGATGTCCATCATCGCCTGCATGATCGAGGGGACGCCGGCCATGACGATGACATTGCCGATCTTGAAGCCGGGCGCGAGGATGGTCGCGCTCTGGATCAGCTCGGCGCCATCGGGAATCCGCGCCATCCGCAGCCGCGCCTCGTTCAAATCCTGCGCGCCCCAGCGCTCGCGGAATCGCGCCACCACCTCCGGATGATGATCGATGCCGACGCCGAACGCTTTGGCGACGCTGTCGGCGGTAATGTCGTCATGGGTCGGCCCGATGCCGCCCGTGGTAAAGACGTAGTCGTAACGTTTACGCAGCGCATCCAGCGCCGCGATGATGTCGGCCTCGTCGTCGGCAACGACCCGGACTTCCTTGAGGTCGATCCCGATATTAGTGAGATATTCGGCGATGAAGCCGATGTTCTTGTCCTTGGTCCGCCCGGACAGGATTTCGTCGCCGATCACCAGAATGCCCGCGGTGACGATCTCGGTCATGAACTCTCCCTCGCCCTGCATGATCGTGACCATGCGCAAGCCGCGCAGGGGGAGTCACGGAATTTTGCCACCGAAATAAGCACCAGGCAGCCGGTTTTTCAGGCAATCGGGGAACCCCTTCTCCCCCAAATGCCCCAGCCAATGCATATCGCGCTGGCCCGGGCCTTGCTACCATCCCTTTAAGTCATGCACTGTCCCGCATGGCCCAGAAAAACAGTCGGGGTTTATGGCAGTTGCGTTCGATGAAATGAACGGACCCGGCGGCGACGTCCGCCCGGCCTACGAGGAGCTCTCCCGCTGGCTCAAGGAGACGCCACCGGACGCCCTGGAATATCGCCGACAGGAGGCGGAGCTCCTGTTCCGCCGGATTGGGATCACCTTCGCCGTCTATGGCGACGCCGAGGCCCAGGAACGCCTGATCCCGTTTGATGTGATCCCCAGGATCATGTCGGCGAAAGAGTGGACGATCCTGGAAAAAGGCCTGAAACAGCGGGTGCGCGCGCTCAATATGTTCCTGCGCGACATCTATCACGGCCGCGACGTGCTGCGCGCCAATGTCATCCCCGACGACCTGATCTTCCAGAACCCGGTATTCCGCCCGGAGATGAACGGACAGGAGGTGCCGCATGACGTCTATGTTCACATCGCCGGCATCGACATCGTCCGCGTCGACCCGGAAAACGTTTTACGTGCTGGAGGACAATGCGCGCACCCCCTCGGGCGTGTCCTATATGCTGGAAAACCGCGAAATCATGATGCGGCTGTTTCCGGACCTGTTCGCCCGCCACCGCGTCGCGCCTGTGGAAAAGTATCCGGACGAGTTGCTGTCGGCGTTGCGCTCGGTGGCCCCGCTCAGTGCCTCGGCCGAACCGACGGTGGCGCTGATGACCCCCGGCGTCTACAATTCCGCCTATTACGAGCACTCATTTCTCGCCGACAAGCTCGGCATCGAGCTGGTCGAGGGCCGCGACCTCATCGTCAAGAACGACGAGGTGTTCATGCGCACCACCGAGGGCTTGAAGCGCGTCGACGTCATCTACCGCCGGGTCGACGACGACTTCCTCGATCCCTTGACCTTCCGGCCGGATTCGGCGCTCGGCGTGCCCGGGCTGATGTCGGCCTATGCGGCCGGCAACATCACTTTGGCCAACGCGGTCGGCACCGGCATCGCCGACGACAAGGCGGTCTATTCCTACATGCCGGACATCGTGAAATTCTATCTCGGCGAAGAACCGATCCTGAAGAACGTGCCGACCTGGCGCTGCCGCGAGCCCAAGGATCTCGCCTACGTGCTCGACAATCTCGCCGAATTGGTGGTGAAGGAAGTGCACGGCTCCGGCGGCTACGGCATGCTGATCGGGCCGGCCGCGACGAAAGCGACCATCGAAGCGTTTCGCGATAAATTAAAGCGCGAGCCCGAGGGTTTTATCGCCCAGCCGACGCTGGCGCTGTCGACCTGCCCGACCTGCACCGCGAGCGGGCTTGCGCCGCGCCATGTCGACTTGAGGCCGTTCGTGCTGACGGGAAGCAATCACGTCACCATCGTGCCGGGTGGGTTGACCCGCGTGGCGCTGAAGGAGGGCTCGCTGGTGGTGAATTCCAGCCAGGGCGGCGGCACCAAGGACACCTGGATTCTGGACGAGTAGCTACCTGCATGCTGTCGCGCACCGCTGAAAACCTGTACTGGCTCGCCCGCTATGTCGAACGCGCGGAATATCTGGCGCGCACCATCGAGGCGACGCTGCGCGTCACCGCGCTGCCCAACGCCTATATCGGCAAGACCAACGAGTGGGATTCGGCGTTGTTGACCGCGGGCGTCAGCACCGGCTTCTATCAGGTCTACGAGGAGGCCAACGAGCACAACGTCGTCGACTATCTGTCGTTTGCCCCGGAAAATCCCTCCTCGATCCGGAACTGCATCGAAAACGCCAGGCTCAATTCGCGCTCGGTGCGCACCGCGCTGACCAGCGAGATGTGGGACACCATCAACTCGGCCTGGATCGATCTTCAGGAAGTCTGGAGCAAGGGCACCAAGAGCCGCGAGGAACTGACGAAGTTTCTGCGCTTCGTGCAGGAAACCTCGCTGCGGTTCGACGGCTCGGCCTACCGAACCATGCTGCGCAACGACGCCTACTGGTTCTCGCGGCTGGGCGTGCACCTGGAGCGCGCCGACAACACCGCCCGCATCCTCGACGTCAAATATCACGTGCTGCTGCCCGAGGAGGAACATGTCGGCGGTCCGCTCGATTATTACCAGTGGACCTCGATCCTGCGCTCGGTCTCGGCGCTGACCGCCTATCACTGGGTCTATCGGGAAACCTTAAAACCCTGGCTGATCGCGGATCTTCTGATCCTCAACAATTCGCTGCCGCGATCGCTGGCGAGCTGCTACGGCAATCTGGTGCGCAATCTCGACCAGATCGGCGTCGCCTATGGCCGCCAGGGCCCTTCCCAGCGCCACGCCCGCGGGGTACGCAACCGGCTGGAACACAGCCATATGGACGATATCTTCCAGCACGGCGTGCACGAATTCATCCAGGAATTCATTGCCGGATAATTGGCGCCTCGGCGAAATCATCACCAAGCAATATCTGGTTTAGGAGCTAGCCTTGACGGCTCGCCGGAGATTCGGAATTCCAGCTCATGCGCCTGCGAATTGCCCATACCACCAGCTACCGCTACGAGCCGGCGGCCACCGGCGTCATTCAGATCCTGCGGATGACGCCCGGCAGCCATGACGGGCAGTACGTCGCCGAATGGCAGATCGACGTCTCCACCGATTCACGGCTGCAGGTGCATCAGGACGCCTTCGGCAATGTCACGCATGTGCTGACCGAGGGGACGATCGCCGATCTCACCATCAATGTCGAAGGCCTGATCGAGACCCACGATACCGGCGGCGTGCTCAGGGGCACCGACGAGCGTTTTCCGCCGAGCCTGTTCCTGCGCTCGACCTCGCTCACCGAAGTCAATCCGGCGATGGCGAATTTCTCGCGCGAACTGCGT
>CAVYMZ010000002.1:0-247281 GCA_963769705.1 uncultured Alphaproteobacteria bacterium
AGTTTGGTGTTCACGTGGCGGCAGCAGGCTGGCCTGGCAAGTGTCGGTACGGCGGGGCCAGAGCGCTTCTTGCTGTTCAGCTCGCCGGCTGCAGCCAAAGCGTCTCAGCGGGTGAAGCCTCAGCGGCGATTTCGTTCGGAGGAACCGGGACGTGATCGAGATCGAATTCGGTGGCGGCAAGCGTGTCAGCGTTGACGAGAACGTCGATGCTGACGCGTTGGGGCGGGTCCTCGATGTTCTGAGCCGGCGATGATCCCGATACCGAGCGGCGTCAGGGTCTGGATCGCGACCGGCCACACCGACATGCGGCGCGGCTTTCCGAGCTTGGCTTTGCAGGTGCAGGAGGTCTTGAAGCACGACCCACTGGGGGGTCATTTGTTTTGCTTCAGGGGGCGCCGTTCAGATCTGATAAAAGTCATTTGGCACGATTCTCAGGGAGCGTGCCTGTTTACAAAACAACTCGAAAGAGGACAAGTCATCTGGCCTTCGGCTGCCGGTGAAGCAGTGACGATCTCTCCGGCGCAGCTTTCTTACCTGCTGTCTGGGATCGACTGGCGAAATCCTCAAGAGACTTTGCGTCCAACGCGCGTTGGATAGCATTCTGCAATTGAATCTACCGGAAAATTGATTCACTGGCTTCATGAGTTTGAAGCCGGATGATCTTCCTTCTGACCTTACGGGCGCCTACATGGTGCTGCTGGCCGAGCGTGAGGCGTTGCAGGCTGAACGCGATGTGGCCGTCGCGGATGCCGCCAACGCGCGGGCGGAGCTGTCGGACAACGAGGCGCTGATCGCGCATCTGAGCTGCGGATCGAGAAGCTCAAACGCGAATTGTACGGGCAGCGGTCCAAGCGCACGGCGCGGCTGATCGAGCAGTTGGAATTGGAACTCGAAGAACTCGTCACCACGGCGAGCGAGGATGAGCTTGCCGCGCAGGCCGCGCGGCAAAGGCGCAGAGCGTGCGCGCCTTCACGCGCAAGCGGCCGGTTCGCAAGCCCTGGCCGGACGACATCGAACACGAGCGCGTCGTCATTGAGGCTCCGACGAGCTGCGCCTGTTGCGGCGGATCGCGGTTGGCGAAGATCGGCGAGGATGTGACCAAGACGCTGGAGGAGATCCCGCGCCGCTTCAAGGTCATCGAGACGGTGCGCGAGAAGTTCACCTGCCGCGATTGCGAGAAGATCAGCCAGCCGCCCGCGCCGTTCCATGCCACGCCGCGCGGCTTCATCGGGGCGCAGTTGCTGGCGACGATCCTGTTCGACAAGTTCGGTATGCATATCCCGCTCAACCGCCAGAGTGTGCGCTTCAAGTGCGAGGGGATCGATCTGCCGTTGTCGACGCTGGCCGACCAGGTCGGCCACGGGACCTTCGCCGTCATGTCGCTCTTCCACTTGATCGAACGCCATGTGCTCGCTGCCGAGCGCCTTCATGGTGACGACACCACCATCCGTATCCTGGCGAAGGGCAAGTGCACGACCGGGCGGATCTGGACTTATGTGCGGGATGACCGGCCCTTCGCCGGGCCTGCGCCGCCGGCGGCGGTCTATTACGCCTCGAGCGACCGGCGAGGCGAGCATCCCCAGAAGCATCTGGCGGCCTTCGCCGGTATCCTGCAAGCCGATTGCTACAACGGCTTCGAGCCGCTGTTCGACCCGCAGAAAAAGGTGCTGCCGATTACGCCGGCGTTTTGCTTTGCCCATGCGCGGCGGGGCTTCTTCGAGCTGGCTGACATCGAGAAAAACGCTCGGGAAGGCAAGAAGAGGCAAACCGGTCTCGCCGATCGCACTGGAGGCGGTCAGGCGCCTCGATGCGTTGTTCGAGATCGAGCGCGCCATCAATGGCCGCAGCGCCGAAGAGCGGCGCGCCGTGCGCCAGGAAAAGAGCAAGCCGCTTCTCGAAGACATGCATGCCTGGTTGCTGCGCGAGCGCGAAACCCTCTCGCGATCCTCCGAGGTCCTGAAGCCGATCAACTACATGCTCAGGCGCTGGAACGACTTCGCCCGCTTCCTCGACGATGGCAGGATTTGCTTGACCAACAATTGCGCCGAGCGCGCATTGAGAGGCATCGCCTTGGGAAGGCGCAATTGGACCTTCGCCGGTTCCCAGCGCGGCGCCGATCGTGCCGCCATCATGCTGACGATGATCACGACCTGTCGTCTCAACGACGTCGATCCCAAGGCCTGGCTCGCCGACGTCCTCGCCCGTATCGCCGATCTCCCCGCATCGCGTCTGCACGAACTGCTGCCCTGGGAATGGTAGATCCTGCGCCAAGTCGACAAGCCCGCCGATCAGCAAGCCGCCTGACCATCACGCAACGCCATCATAGAGCTCGCCGTGCCCGCGCGCATGCGACAATCCAGCGGTCTTCGTCGTATGCAAACCCTGCATCCACCGATCGATTCGCCAAATTCGTCGAGGAGGCCTCCGATCGTTTCGCCGTGCCGGCGCGCTGGATTCGTGCCGTCATCAGAATTGAAAGCGGAGGCGACGAGCACTCGATCTCTCCTCGCGGTGCGATGGGCCTGATGCAACTCATGCCTGGCACTCGGGTAGAACTCAGCGTTCGCTACGGACGCGGTCTCGATCCGTTTGACCCTCGCGGCAACATATTAGCAGGTACAGCCTACCCTTAGAGAGATGCACGATCGCTTCGGATCAACAGGCTTCCCTGCGGCCTATCATGCGGGTCGGTCGCGGTACGAACAGCACCTCGCAACGGGCCAGCCGCTTCCGTCGGAAACCGTGGCCTATGTCGCGGCGGTGATGCCATTGCTCGCGGACGAGCAGGGTGAACACGCTGCGTTTCGCATCAGGCGTGTGGTTCCTTGGCGGGAAGCTCCCCTGTTTGTTGACCGCGCAGACGCCCCGTGAGTGACGATCGGTCTGCATTCGCCGTGCAGAAGCGTCGCAATTTATCCGGCGGCTCTCTGCGGGTTTTCAGGCTGAAACGCCTCTCGCGCGACCCGCTTGTACGTCAATCATGTGAGGATCCAACGCGATGACTGGAATTCCATTTTGTCGCGAGCCACTGCCAGCTCCGGCACGTTCCAAGTTCATGAGAAGGGCGCTGGGAACGAGCGACCGAGGAGGGCGAGGAGGGCGAGATAAAGCGAACTGTCGTTCGCTGGCTCCCTTCGGTCGCAAGGGTTTGTCTGCACATTGGATTTTGCAAGTTCTCGTGCCGTCAAAATGACCCAACGCAATGTGTGCAGGTGGCGTCCTTCGCATTTTCCCGATGAATTTCAATCTTCTGAGTGATGGCGCTCGCAATGTGCGCGCAGGAGGAGTCCGGCAGTTTGTTCGCTATCGTGCGCGCTGATGCGATTTGATACGATCGATGTTCGGCAGTGCTTGTGTCGTCGCGTTCCGATGTCAATCCTCGCGTCATGGAACGCGATGACAGTGATAATTTCCGGGTCAGACCAGGCCGGTCCCGAAACCATGGAGCACGTATAAATTCGCGGACGCAGCCGTTCGTCAAACAGGTCCAGATCGCTGTCCGCAAGGCGGGTGGCGATCCTCGGCGGATAGGCTCGGGAGCGCGATCGGGCGTCGGCCGGGAAGGAGGCAAGTCAGGCCGGTTCAACGCGCGCGGCCGGGGTGCGAAGGTCGTCGCCTCGCTTCCGCGGCACGACGGTGGGTGGCAGAGAGATTCCGCAGGTCGCTTCCGCGCGCGTCGCGTGGTGGTCAAGGCCAGGGTCGTGCGGCTCAATCCGCAACGGCGGGGCGCGCAAGGTCCGAAAATGCGCGGGGCGATGAGCAGGGCCGTGGACGCCCATCTCCGCTACCTTGAACGGGACGGGGTCACGCGGGATGGCGAGCGGGGCAAGGCCTATTCCGCTCTCGAGAACGAGGCCGACGGTAAAGCGTTCGTGGAGCGCGGCCGGGAGGATCGTCATCAGTTTCGCCTCATCGTCGCGCCCGAGGATGCCGCCGAGATGGCGGACCTTCGCGGCTTCACCCGCGACCTCATGCGCCAGATGGAATTGGATCTGGCAACCCGCCTCGACTGGATCGCGGTCGACCATTACAACACCGGCCATCCCCACACCCACGTCATCGTCCGCGGCGTGCTCGATGATGGCCGCATCCTCAATATCGCCGGCGACTATATCGCCCACGGAATCCGCCACCGGGCAAGCGAACTGGTCACCCGGGAATTGGGCCACCAGAGCGAGATCGAGCTTCAGGCAAAACTGCAAAACGAGGTCGAGGCCGAGCGCCTAACCCGGCTCGACAAGCTGCTCATGAGCGAGCAGCAGGAGAAGGGGGTGATCGACCTACGACCAGGGGAGGGTGCGACCTTCCTCGTCCGCGAGAACCGTAACCTCTTGATCGGCCGGGTGAGGCACCTGGAACGATACGGTCTCGCCACTGAGCTCGAGCCAGGAAGGTGGACTATCTCCGACCGCGCCAAGCAAGTCCTGAAGGAGCTGGACCACCGGAACGAGATGATTAACTCCGTCCACCGGGCGCTCACGAAGAACGGCCTCGCCGAAGAGCGCGGTATCAGCCAATTCGCCCTTCACGGCGAAGGCTCAGGCGAGAAGATCATCGGCCGGGTTCTGGCAAAGGGCCTTGCCGGGGACGAGATGGGCGAGCGGGTTTATCTGATCGTCGACGGCATTGATGGCCGGGTCCATCACATGGAGTTCAAGGATCCAAGCAGGATCGACGGGATGGGATGGGACATGATCGTTGAAGCAGCACCCGTTGTCTCCGGTCCAAGGCCTGCCGACCGCAACATCGCCGCGAATGCCGAAGAGCACGAACACATATACCGGCCGAGCCGGCACCTGGAGCGCGTCCGTGACAGCTTTGAGCGGCGGCGCAAGGACCCCGAAGCTTTCGTACGCTCCCATGTCCGCCGCCTGGAGGCATTGCGCCGGGCCGGCCACGTCGAGCGAATCGATGCCGATAGTTGGAAGGTCCCGAAGGATATCGTCGAGCGTGGACAGGCTTACGACCTCAGCCTGGGCGGCGACGGGCTGAAGATACGGACGCTCTCGGCCATCAACCTCGACTGGCAGATTGCCAGCGACGGTGCAACTTGGCTCGACCGGCAGATTATTGCCGACGACCGCTCGGAAATCAGGGACAGCGGGTTCGGCAGAGAGGTCAACAAAGCTATCAATCGTCGGGCACAGCGGCTTGTGGAGACGGGCCTTGCGACAGCCAAGGATGGCAAGGTCCGCGTCTCTGTCCACACCGTGGCGACTCTTGAGCGACAGGAGGTCGATCGCGTGGGCCAGCAAATGGCGGCAGATCGCGGCCTAGCCTTTGTGCCAACCAGTGCTGGCGAGTACGTTAATGGCCGCCTAGCCGGCGTCGCCAGCCTCGTCAGCGGACACTTCGCCATGATCGAGAACGGGCTCGGCTTTCAGCTCGTTCCCTGGCAGCCGATCCTCGAGAAACGTATCGGCCAGCACATCACTGGCCTGCAGCGCGACGATGGCGGCATCGAGTGGACCTTTGGAAGGAACCGGGGGCTCAGCCTGTAGCGTAGCCACGGCGATGGCGCGCCTGCTCCCAGCAATTGGGCCGGACTGCCGCCGGGCCCTGTCAAGGCGGGCGCGTGCCGCGCCCCCGCTTCGCGGCTTGCGGCCTTGACCGGCTGTCGCCGCCCCGGCAAGGGCTTGCCATGCAAACAAGGCTCATTGGGAAGCGGAGCGCTTCCCTTCCGGAGCTGAGATCGTTGCAAGCTGGTCGATCCTCCCGAGGTTATTCTCGTATCAGAGGCGGTAAACCGCCCGGCTGCAACCATTTCTACGCCACCATACGACGAATCAAATTTCCTGCTTCCGCCCCGAGTTTCCTTGTTGTTCTGATCCGATGGATCCCGACGAGGGAACATTGGAATGGCGGCGGAAGAGGAACGGAAGAGCGTTCATCCGGCCAACGACAACGGCTCGCGCACAGGCGAACGGCCCGACCCGCGCATTCTGCGGATCGCCGAAGCTATCGGCCGACAGCTTGCCCGCGAGCAGGCCAAGCCTCCGGCCGCCGCCAATGACAACGAGCCGCGGCGACGATAGCGTTGTCGGAAACGGTTTCCCCAATACTGGGCCTGGCTGTTCTGAAGCAGCGACATTTTCATCCTGTATGGCTCAATCTCACCAGTGACAGCGAAATTCCCGGAATAGCGTCGAAAGGGGCGGAGTGCGTCGGGGCGCCCGATGAACCGACGCGCCTTGATATCGGCATAAATTGTTGAATTGATGTGGGTCCGATCTGGAGACGATGCCATGCCCAAGGTTGCACTTTACGCCCGCTACTCGACCGACAATCAGAGTGTGGTGTCGATCGAGGACCAGTTCCGCATCTGCCGTGAGCATGCGGACAGGGAGCGGTGGCAAGTTATCGATACCTATCATGACGCCGCTATCTCCGGTGCCAGCGTTATTCTCCGGCCGGGGGTCCAATCGCTGTTGCAGGATGCCCAGCGCGGCAAGTTCGACATTGTGCTCGCCGAGGCATTGGACCGCGTCTCGCGCGATCAGGCCGACGTGGCGGCGCTGTTCAAGCATCTCCGTTTCGCCGGCGTGCAAATCGTCACCCTGGCCGAGGGCGAAATCTCCGAACTTCATGTCGGTCTCAAAGGCACGATGAACGCTCTGTTCCTGAAAGACCTCGCCGCCAAGACCCACCGAGGTTTGCGCGGGCGGGTGGAGAAGGGTAAGGCCGGCGGCGGGCTCTGCTATGGCTATGACGTGGTGAAACGTACCGATAGCGAGGGCGAGCCGGTTCGGGGCGAACGCACAATCAATGAAGCCGAGGCCGCGACCGTCCGCCGCATCTTCCGGGAATTCGCGGTGGGAAAATCGCCGCGCGCTATCGCGACCGACCTGAATCGGGATGGCATTCCCGGCCCGTTCGGCCGCACCTGGGGCGACACGACGATCCGGGGCCACGCCTGCCGGGGCAACGGCATTGTCAACAACGAACTCTATGCCGGGGTGCTGGTCTGGAACCGGCAACGCTTCATCAAAGACCCAAACACGGGCAAGCGGGTGTCGCGTCCGAACCCGGAGACTAAGTGGATCAGGACCAAGGTGCCGGAGCTGCGGATCGTCGATGATGAGTTGTGGCAGCGGGTGAAGCTGCGTCAGGCCGAACTTGCAAAGCAGTTCGAGGCGACGACGAAGGGCGTCCGCGCCGCGCGCGCGGAACGGCTGAACCGCCTGCGACGTCCAACCTTCCTTCTATCGGGCTTGCTCACCTGCGGGTGCTGCGGCGGCAAATACGGCATCGTCGTCAACGATCGCTACGGCTGTCTCGGTCATTTCCGTAAAGGGACCTGCGACAACGGCCGTACTATTCGCCGCGACGACATCGAGCGGCGCGTACTGGCGGGTCTTACGGACAAGCTGGTGTCTCCCGAGGCGGTGGCGGTCGCAGTGTGCGCCTATGCGGAGGAGACCAATCGCCAGAACCATGAACGGCGGGCGCTAGCAGAAACGGGCCGCCGCGCCCTTGAGAAGATCGAGCGCGGTATCAAAGGGATTATGGACGCGATTGAGGATGGTATGTACCAGCCGGCCATGAAGGCGAGGATGGAAGAGCTGGTGCATCAGAAAGTCGAGATCGAGGCGCGTCTCGCCGAGGCTCCGGCCTACCTGCCGGACGTACACCCGAACATTGCTGAGCACTACCGTGCCAAGGTGGTCCGTCTCGCGGAAACGCTGGCCGAGCCCGAGTCCGATGGAGAAGCCCGCGAGGACATCCGTTCGCTGGTTGGCGAGGTGGTGATAACTCCCGGCGAGAAGCGGGGTGAAAGCCATGCCATCCTGCGCGGCGAACTTATGGCCATTCTCGATCTTGCCGTCGGCCGCCGGAGGTCTCCTAGGCCTGAAGTTATAACAAACGCGCTTGCACGTCCCCGCAACCAAGACAGGCCTCTGATTTTATGAGGTTTTTTAGAAAGCCGTCCTTCGGGCGGCTTTCTTGCTTTGGGCCATGTCGCTATCGAAACCCGTGCGACGCAGGCCGCGGCGCGATGTCTCTGACGATTATCATCGCTCACCTATTGCCGTGCCGTGCCCCGCAACGGCGCACGGCTTAGTTCGTTGCCGGCAGCTGATGGTCTTCTGCAGCAGCCGCATCAGCTCGTCTGCTTCCTTTTCGGTCAGGCCGCTCAGCATGATCCGCTGCGCCGCCTCGACCGCCGGCGTGATCCCGCGCAACGTTCGCCGTCCCTCATCGGTGATCTGCAATTCGCGGGCGCGCCGGTCCCGACTGCTTGCCTGGCGCACCATGAGCCCTTTCTGCACCAGACGATCGACCACGCCGGTGATGGTAGTGCGGTCATAGGCAATCAGTCCGGCGAGGGTCACTTGATCGATCCCCGGGTTGGCTGCTGATCGCCGCGAGCGCCGCATACTGCACGGGCGTGAGGTCAAAGCCGGCATCCTCGACTTCGGTCAGGAAAACCGCCACGGCAATCTGCTGGAAGCGGCGCGCCAGGTGCCCGGGCATGTCATGGATGTCTTTCATCGAACTCTCCGGTCGAGTCATTGACAAGTATACTGATAATCAGTATACTGATCAATATTGAAATCGCGGCCAAAGGCCGGAAACGCTTTCAGGGCGGCGAGGGGCGGGGAGGAACTTCATGCAGTTTCATCTGAACGGATTCCAGCCCGGCGACCCGGAGATTTCCGATCCGGCCGGAGCGATATCCAGGCCTCGGGAGCTCGGATCTGCTCCCGGAGGAGGTCGACGTCCTGATCGTCGGCTGCGGACCGGCGGGTCTGACAGCTGGCGGCGCAATTGTCCGCCTTTCCCGAATCAAGACCTGCATCGTCGAGCAGAAGCCCGGCCGGCTGCAGCTCGGCCAGGCCGACGGCATCGCCTGCCGCACCATGGAGATGTTCGACGCCTTCGGCTTCAGCGAACGTGTGCTGAAGGAGGCCTGCTGGATCAACGAGACGACATTCTGGAAGCCCGACGACACGGAAGCCCGCGAACATCGTCCGCAGCGGCCGGGTCCAGGACGTCGAGGACGGCCTCTCGGAGTTCCCGCACGTCGTTCTGAACCAGGCGCGGGTGCATGATTTCTACCTCGATGTCATGCGCAGGTCGCCGGCAACTCGAGCCGTATTACGCGCGGCGCGCTGCTGCGATCTCAGCCGACTGAGCCGGCGGCGAGGCTGCCGACCATGCGGTGACGGTCAGCGCTCGAGCGACTCGATCCGCCGCACGAGGGCAGATCGAAACGGTCAAGGCCCGCTACGTCGTCGGTTGCGACGGCGCGCGCAGCACGTGCGCAAGTCGATCGGGCGCGCGCTGCACGGCGATTCCGCCAATCACGCCTGGGGCGTCATGGACGTCCTGGCGGTCACCGATTTCCCCGACATTCGCTGCAAGTCGCTGATCCAGTCCGCCAACGACGGCAGCATCCTCATCATTCCGCGCGAAGGCGGCTATCTGGTTCGGCTCTACATCGAACTCGACAAGCTCGAGGTCGGCGAACGCGTCGCCAACCGCAACATCACCGTCGACGATCTGATCGCGACGGCGCGGCGAATCTTCAATCCCTACACGCTCGAGGTGAAGGAGATCCCCTGGTGGTCGGTCTACGAGATCGGCCAGCGGCTGTGCGACAAGTTCGACGACGTGCCGGAAGCGGAGACCGACACGCGCCTGCCGCGCGTGTTCATCGCCGGCGACGCCTGCCACACCCACAGCCCGAAGGCGGGCCAGGGCATGAACGTCTCCATGCAGGACGCCTTCAATCTCGGCTGGAAGCTCGCTTCCGTCCTGCGCAAGCGATGCGCGCCGCGTCTGCTGCACACTTATTCGGCGGAACGTCAGGCCATCGCCAAGGAGCTGATCGACTTCGATCGCGAATGGGCCGCGATGCTGCGCCTCAAGCGCACAGCGACGGCGAGGCTTCGATCCGGCAAGGACCCAGAACTATTTCGTCAGGCACGGGCGCTACACGGCGGGCACCGCGACGCACTACCGCCCTTCGATCCTCACCGGCGAGGCGACCACCAGCATCTGGCCGAAGGCCTCGTGATCGGCATGCGCTTTCATTCCGCGCCGGTCATCCGTCTTGCGGACGCCAAGCCGGTTCACCTCGGTCATGTCGTCAAGGCGGACGGCCGCTGGCGCATCTTCGCCTTTGCCGGCGCGGAGGATCCCGCCGCCGCTAGCTCCGCCATCCGGGTCCTTGTGCGATTTTCTCGGCGAGAGCACGGGAATCTCCCGTCAGAAGGTACACCCCGACGGGCGCGGATATCGATTCGGTGATCGATGTCCGCGCGGTGTTCCAGCAAGGCCATCACGAGCTTGCCATCGAGACCATGCCGGCTCTTCTTCTGCCGCGGAAGGGACGTTACGGACTTCGCGACTACGAAAAGATGTTCTGCCCCGACCTCAAAGGCGGCCACGACATTTTTGCCATGCGCGGCATCGATCGCGAAGCGGGTGCATGGTCGTCGTGCGGCCGGATCAATATGTCGCGCATGTCTTTCCGCTCGATGGCTATAAGCAGCTCGCAGCGTTCTTCGATGGCTTCATGCTGCAAACGGACTGAACGCAGAGGAAATATCGTAGGTCCGGCTGGTGTTGGGAAAGACGGTCCCCCGACCAGAGCCCCCCGACAGCTCACAGCGCAACTCGCCAACCTTATTCGGTCGACGAGCCTGGGAATTTCCAGTTCAATTCGCAAGAATTGGGCGATGCGAGCCCACGCAACCACCGATTCTTGCGAAACCCGATCCCAGGAACGGACGTTTCATTTCGCCGGGATCGAGTGTTGCAGGTCCGCGCAACCAGACAAAGCCCTTGAAAACCTGACGTTTTCGAGGGCTTTTGTTGTCGTGAATTCGGCTGCCCCGTCGGTGCGGGCGAGCAGCATGGACGGCACGGTAAGGCCAAGCGCCTTGGCTGGTTGAGTTGACCACCATGAGGAAATTGTGGTGACACGTAGAGGTCGCGAGGCCGATTCAACCCCAGGCCATGGAATGGTAGTCAGAACCGTGCGCTCATTCTTTTCGGGCGCCTGATCGATGGGAATATGGCCATGGGTACGGAGGTCCTAATCGGCGAGGGCGAGGCGGCTCGGCTGACACCGCATCCGCTCCGGGCCGCCATCCTCGGCGAACTTCATGCCCGGCCGTTCACGCCGCTGGCAGTACCGTCGCGAATTCTGCATTTTGGCTTCGACACGTCCGGCGTGCGGGCCCAAGCAGACCGCGCCAATCTGGTAGCGTTTTGCGCATCGCGCGGTCTTGCTCCGCCTGCGGCGAACGAAAAGCACCACCGCGCGCCGTTCGGCACCACCATCCTGCGCTGGGAACAGCATTCAGAATTTACCACCTACACTTGGGAAATGCCGGCCGACGCCGGCGGCGTACCGTTTCATCCGGATGCGGCGTCGCTTGCCACGCCGATGCGGCTTATTCCGCAGCCTGGCCCGCTGCTGGTTGCGATCGACCTGCAACTGCTGGCGGAAGACGCCCCGCGCACGGCCCCGGAACGGCTGTTCCACCGCGCGAGCCTTGCGGTGGCGGAAAACTCCGATGGCATCGCGGTCTATGCAACCGATTTCCAGCCGGGGCCGTCCGGCTTCGTGCGCATACTCGTGGTTGACCGCGGCATGGAGGCGGAGCGAGCCGGCGCGCTGGTGCAGCGGGTCATCGAAGTCGAGACCTATCGCACGCTGGCGTTGCTCGGCCTGCCGGAGGCACAACGCCTTGCGCCGTCGATCGCCGCCTCCGAGCGGCGGCTCGTCGAGGTTACCGAAGAAATGCGCCGTGCCGGCGATCTCGCCAGCAACCACAGATTGCTCGACGAGTTGACCGCGCTAGCGGCGGAGGTCGAGGCGGGCGCTGCCGCGAGCGTATTCCGCTTCGGTGCCAGCCGCGCTTATGAAGAAATCGTCGAGCAGAGACTGCAGACCATCGGCGAGCGCAAGGTCGCGGGCTTGCCGACCTGGACCTCGTTCCTGGCGCGGCGGATGAAGCCGGCGTTGCGCACCTGCGTCACCATCGAGAACAGGCAGTCGAGTCTTTCGCTGAAGCTGGCGCGTGCCGCCAATCTGTTGCGCACCCGCGTCGACGTCGAGCTGGAGCAGCAGAACCAGGAACTGTTGAAATCGATGAACGCGCGAACGCGGCTGCAACTGCGGCTGCAGACCACGGTGGAAGGTCTCTCGGTCGCGGCCATCACCTATTATGTCGTCGGCCTGTTCGGCTATCTGGTGAAGGCCGCCCATGACAGCGGCCGGATGGCGATCGAGCCCAGCATCGTCACCGCCGCTTTCGTGCCGATCGCCGCAGTTGCGATCTGGTGGACCGTGCGGCGGATCCGCAAGAAACACATCGCTGGCGAGGACTGATCGTCGTCGACCTCGACGCTCGCCAGTCGCCCGCGGAATCAACGCCGGAGGCCGCTTTCTCTGCCTCCGGCGCGCTCTGTGCGGCAGGTCTTATGCCGCCTTCGGCGTCTCCCAGCGATACGCCGCAAACACGGGATCAACTTCCGTATGGAAGACGTGGTTCGAGTAGTTGCTGATGGTTTTCACAGCGATGGCGAGAATGATTTCCAGCACCTGCCGTTCGCTGAAGCCTGCAGCGAGGAACGCCTCGAGATCTTGGCGGGCCGGCTTGCCGCGGCTCGCCACCATGATGCGCGTGAACACGGATAGCGCCTGCAGCTTTGCATCCGGCAGCGGCAGGCCCGAGCGTAGCGCGCCAAGAACGGCCGCTGGCACGCCGGACATTTTCTCGCCAACCATGCTGTGCGCGGCCATGCAGTATTCACAGCCGTTTTCATGGCTGATCGTGAGGAACACAACCTCCTGCTCGGCCGGTGCGAAGCCGCTGTCGCCACGGAAGAATTTATAGCCCACAACATACGTTTCGAGCATGCTCGGCGAGTTTGCCATATTGGCGTACATGTTGGGGATGAACCCAAGGCCCTTTTGTGTGCCCTCGAGAGCGGCCTTTGCGCGAGGCTCGGCGTCGTCGAAAGTCTTTTTCTCAAGCGTCAGTCTTGCAATTTCAATCATCATCTTGGCTCCAAGTTGGCGTAGGCCCTGTCGGGATAGACGCAGAATTAGCTTGCCGGTTGCTTTGCATGTCTGCCTGATAGTAATGCAGACTTAGTGGAGCCCGGCGCGCAGCACCATGTGCGCGATTCCGGAATTCGTGTCCGCAAGTTCGGAAAGTGAAATTGGACGCACTGACGGCGTTGGCGAACGGCCTCAATCTGCGGGCGAAGCTGGTCTATGCCGGCGGCGTGTGCGGGCAATGGCTGATGGACCACAACTCCGACAAATCCATCTGGTTTCATCTCGTCAGCAAGGGCCGGGGATGGGTCCACTCGCCGGCGTGGGCGGTGCCGCTGGAATTGGCAGACGGCGATTTAATCCTGTTTCTGCCGCACGCCGCGCAGCACTTCCTCTCCTACAGCCCCACCCATCTTCCCGGCGACATAGAGGGTACGCGCCTCACCGGTTTAGGTGAAGGCGAGACAGGATTCGTCTGCGGGGAAATTGAACTTGCCGTACCACGGTCGCCTTTGTGGCGTGCGCTGCCGGCCGAGATCGTCATCCGGAAGGCCGAGGCGGGCGAGATATTGGCGCGGCTGATCGAACTCGTCATTGCGGAATTGGCGAACCCGCGTTTCGGCGGTGAATCGGTGATCGAGCGGTTGTGCGACAGTCTTTTCATCCTTGTCGTCCGCCATTGCATTGAGGCGAATCTGGTTCAGCAGGGGGTGTTCGCGGCGATGCAGGACCGCCGGCTGGCGACCGTGCTGCAACTGATTCACCGGCAGCCCTGGCATCCCTGGACGATCGCCGAGTTTTGCGCGCGCGCCGGATTGTCGAAGACCGCGCTCACTGAAAAGTTCACAACATTGATCGGCGCCTCTCCCGTCGAATACCTGACGGACTGGCGAATGCAGATCGCCGCGCAATGGCTGAGAGAACCGGGCACGACCATTGACCGCGTGGCCGAACGTTGCGGTTATGACTCGGTGCCCGCCTTCAGTAAGGCATTCAAACGTTCCCTTGGCTCCTCCCCCGGCGCCTATCGCCGAAGCTCGGCGGCGAGACTTGGTTGAGGAACCACGCTTTGGTTCTCCGACAGATATCGGCGTATCAGACTGACACGGCATCAATGCCGGTGGCCGCTTCCCTTGCGAGGCGCAGCGCCTTTCTTGCCGACATCGGTCGGGATCATCACCAGCCGGCCATAGCGCACGCCACGTTCGGCGATGATATGGTCGGCGAAATGCTGGACCTCGGCGCCGGTGCCCTTCAAGGCCGTCACTTCCATGCAGTTGTCGTCGTCGAGATGGACGTGAAGCGTCGCCATCGATAGATCGTGGTGGCCGTGATAATTCTCGACCAGCCGTCGCGACAGATCCCGCGCGGCGTGGTCGTAGACATAGACCAGCGCGGCGACGCATTCCCCGGCCTTTCCCATCTTCTGCGCGGCCTGCTGCATGCCGGCGCGGGTGAAATCGCGAATCGCCTCGGAGCGGTTCTGATAGCCATGTTCAGCGATCACGCGATCGAGGTCGTCCATTAGATCGTCGTCGAGAGTGATCGTGATGCGCTGCAATGTCGTCTCCTGTCAGTTGCGTTCGAGTATGATAAATTATTGACAACGTCATACTCACCATGTCAGCGTCCAATCGTTGTCCGGCCGGAGGGCGCCGACATCGGGGATTCATACATCAAGTGGGCCGACCTCGCTCGGATTAAGGCCTGGGTGCCGACCCCTTCAGGGTTCCTCTTGTCAGAAGCCGCGTTGGGGGCGGGCTATGGGCAACGATTTGCCGGCGCTTGTTTTGCCCGCGGGGGAAAGGATTCTTTCATCGTGCACGGTACCGCCGAACGGCGGTGCGATGCATGCGTCCACGCGAAGCGCGATATTGTCCGCCTGTTTCTTTGTGGCCGCATCTGGCGCATCCGCAGAGACTGCCAAGCTTACTACGCTTCCTGCGATTGAGGTGGATGCGCCTCTGCAACGCCGCGACGCCGGTCTGAAACCAGGGAACCGCGCCGGCAGAAGCGGACAATCGAAGCGCACTGCGACCCGAATCCCGGTTCTGGTTGTCAGCCCTGTGTCCGCGGCAAACGCGCCAGGTAGATCGGCGGCCGCGGCGCCGGTGGGATCCTCGAGCGAGAAGAATGTCAGCGGCGAGGATGTCAATGCGCGGCCATTCTCCCGGCCGGCGGAAGCGCTTGAAGTGGTGCCTGGCCTGATCGTTACGCAGCACAGCGGTGACGGCAAGGCCAATCAATATTTCCTGCGCGGCTTCAATCTCGACCACGGCACCGATCTCGCGATTTCGGTCGACGGCATGCCGGTCAACATGCGCACCCATGCGCACGGTCAGGGCTATGCCGACCTGAACTTCCTGATCCCGGAACTGATCGGATCGGTCAATATCAGAAAAGGACCGTATTTCGCCGACGAAGGCGACTTCTCCTCGGTGGGATCGGTCCATGTCGGCTTGCTCGACAGCGTCAACAAGACGATGGCGTCGATCACCGCAGGGAGTTTTGGTTATCGCAGAATTCTCGGCATTACCTCCACCAGGCTCGGCGAGGGCACTCTGCTGATCGCGGGCGAGGCCAATACCTACAATGGCCCCTGGCACAATCCCGACAGCTTGCGCAAGCTCAACGGCGTCGTACGCTATAGTCGCGGCACGGCGGAGGATGGCTTCACGCTGGCCGCAATGGCCTATGTGAACAAATGGAATTCGACCGACCAGATCCCGTCGCGGGCGATCGCGTCTGGCGAGGTTGGGCTTTACGGCGCGATTGATCCCAGCGATGGCGGAGGCTCAAATCGCTTCTCGCTATCGGGACGATGGGCACAGACCGACGACACCGGCAGCTCCAGGGCGAATTTCTACGTCATCAGGAGTTCGCTTAATCTATGGAATAACTTCACCTATGTGCTCAGCGATCCCGTCAATGGCGATCAGTTCCACCAACACGATGGCCGCATTCTCGGCGGTATCAATGCCTCGCGCACCTTCAGAAGCCGGCTTGCCGGCTTGCCGATGGAAACGGAAATCGGCATTCAAAGCCGCTATGATGACATCAGGCTCGATCTGACCAACACCGCCCTGCGCCAGTTCCTGTCGCCGATTCGGAGCGACGCGGTGCAGGAAGGCAGCATCGGCCTGTTCGCGCAGAATACGCTGCACTGGACCGACTGGCTGCGGACCAATTTCGGCTGGCGCGGTGATTTCTATCAGGCTTCGGTCAATTCCTTTTTCACGTCAGCCAATTCCGGTAACGCCGATGCTTCCATCGCCAGTCCCAAGCTCGGTGTGGTGCTGGGCCCGTTTGCCAGGACCGAATTTTTCGTCAACGCCGGCGAAGGTTTTCACAGCAATGATGCGCGCGGCGTGACGATAACGGAATCGCCGGGCGATGGCTCGGCGCTACAGGCGTCATCGTTTTTGGTCAAGACCAGGGGAGCCGAGGTGGGCTTGCGGACCAAACTCATCCCGAAGCTTGAGAGTTCGGTCAGCCTGTTTCTGCTCGATTCCGCATCAGAGATTCTGTTCTCCGGCGATGCCGGCGACACCGTCGCCAGCCGGCCGAGCCGGCGCTACGGCATCGAATGGACCAACGATTATCGCCCGCTATCATGGCTCGGTCTCGATGCTGACATTGCCGTCATGCATGCCCGCTTCCGCGGCGACGACCAGGAGCAGGCAGCGCTTTATGCCTCGCTCGCCGGATTTCCCGCAGCCCAGGCCGGCAATGCGCCGGGCAATTACATTCCGGGTGCGCCGAACATGATCGCCTCGGCCGGGATCAGGCTCGGCGAGAAAACCGGTTGGTTCGGAGGTTTGCGCTATCGCTATTTCGCACCGCGCCCGCTCACTGAAGACAACGCATTCGTGTCGCCCGCGACCGGACTTCTGAACGGAAAATTGGGATATCGATTTGAAAGCGGCTGGCACATCCGGCTCGACGGCTTCAACTTGCTGAACAGCCGCTCCGACCAGATCACTTACGCCTATGGCTCCTTGCTGAAATCGGATTCGTTGTACGCGATGTGCTTTCCGGCAGCGGGCGGCCCAAGCGCACCGGCCGCGGTGTGCCAGACCGGAGTGATGGACCGCGCGCTGCATCCGGTCGAGCCGCTGGCGATTCGCGTCACCCTCGCAGGCCAATTCTGACGCCGCGGATCAGAGTAGCGCCGGCGTTCGTCCCGGCAGCTCAACCGATCGCTTCTACTCGGCGGGCACGCCTGACGGCATGCGGTCGTAACCCTTCAGCCAGTAAATCATCGCCGACACTGCCCATGCGACCACGAAAAGACCGACGATCGCAAAGCCAAAATTGGCCAGGTCGTTGTTGATCTGGCTGGTCCAGCTCCACAAGCGGCCGTCGAGCCCGAATTTTTCCGATATCAGCGCCATCGCCTCGATACCGCCGATGAACAGCGCAACCACAACCGACACTGCAGTAATCGTTAAATTGTACCACAGCTTGCGGATCGGATTCACGAATGCCCAACCATAGGCGCCCACCATCAGCGCGCTGTCGGCGGTGTCGACCAGTGCCATGCTGGCGGTAAACAGCGCAGGAAATACCAGCGCGTGCCAAGGCGACACGCCGTGGGCGGCCTCGGAGCCGGCAATGCTCAGAAGTCCGATCTCGGTGGCGGTGTCGAAGCCTAGGCCAAACAGTAGCCCGATCGGGTACATGTGCCAGCTTTTGGTGACGACGCGAAACAGCGGACGAAACATCCGGCCGATGACGCCACCGGTATGGATATCATGGGCTTCATCGAGCGCGCCATTGCGCGTGGCGTTCCGAAACGCGCGCCACACCGAGCGAAGAATCAGCAGATTGAGCGCTGCGATCAGCAGCAGGAAGACCGCCGAAATCGAAACGCCGATGGCGCCGCCGTAACTCTTGAAGGTGGCGAGATCGTCCTTCAGCGCGGCGGCCGTCACGGCGAGCAGCAGCACCGCTACAAACACCACGGTCGAGTGGCCGAGCGAAAAGAAAAGGCCCGTCGTCACCGGGCGTTCGCCCTGCTGCATCAGCTTGCGCACGGTGTTGTCGATCGCCGCGATGTGGTCGGCGTCGACCGCGTGACGGAGCCCGAATACCCAGGCCAATAGCGCCGTGCCGAGCAATGTGGGGCGGCCTTGAGATATCGCAAAGGCCCAGATCCAGGCCGCGACATTAAGGCCGATCAGGACCAGGAACAGGCCGCTGACGGAGCCGGTGCGGTTGCCCGAGCCGCGATATGCGACCGGCTGAGAAGAGATCGGCGTGGTGATGGCGGGGGCTTGCATAGCTTCGAACCTTATCGCTATCACGCGTCTCACCAGGGACCGGCGGTATGACGAATATAGGAAGAAAGCATACGTGCCGTCAATCGCGCGCCCGCGCGCAATCATTCGCGGTTTGATCGTTTGCGCCGGCAACGCGAAAAAGACTACATTGCGGTGCCCGACGTTGCGGCGTGACTGTTCCGAGATGCTGGGCGGGATTATTGATGGCCGTTTGAATGAACCAGATAACCCCATCGCCGACGTTCAATGTGCTCTGGTTGCAGGGCGCCAGTTGCGGCGGCTGCACCATGGCTGCGCTTGAATCCGGGCAGTCGGGCTGGTTCGAGGAGTTGAGATCGTTCGGCATCCGCCTGATCTGGCATCCATCGGTCAGCGAGGCGACCGGAGCCGAAGTTATAGCCATCCTGCAAGAAGTGCGATCGGGTCTGGTTCCACTCGACGCCGTAATTCTGGAAGGATCGGTGCTGCGGGGGCCGAATGGCAGCGGTCGTTTCAATATGCTCGCTGGCACGGATCGATCGATCTATCACTGGGTGACCGAACTCGCCGCTTTGGCCGGTTACGTCGTGTCGGTCGGCAGTTGCGCAGCCTTTGGCGGCATTCCGGCGGCCGGGATCAACCCCACCGACGCCATCGGGCTGCAATTCGACGGCGCCGATCAGGGCGGCGCGCTCGGCGTGTCGTTCCGCTCGCGGCGCGGCATGCCCGTGATCAACATTGCCGGTTGTGCCCCTCACCCCGGCTGGATCATGGAAACCTTGGTCGCGCTGACCACCGGCGATCTCACCGTCGACGGTCTCGACGCGTTCGGACGTCCGAAGTTCATCGCCAACCACCTCGCCCATCACGGCTGTTCGCGCAACGAGTTTTACGAGTTCAAGGCCAGCGCCGAAAAAATGTCGGAGCGCGGCTGCCTGATGGAGCATCTTGGCTGCAAGGCCACGCAGGCGGTCGGCGATTGCAACCAGCGTTCCTGGAATGGCGGCGGATCCTGCACCAAGGGCGGCTACGCCTGCATTTCCTGCACCTCACCCGGGTTCGAAGCTTCGCGCAATTTCCTTGAGACCAGCAAACTTGCGGGAATTCCGGTCGGACTGCCGCTCGACATGCCGAAGGCGTGGTTCGTTGCGCTCTCGGCGCTGTCGAAATCCGCAACCCCCAGGCGGGTGCGCTCGAACGCGCTCTCCGATCACATCGTGATTCCGCCCAGCCGGGGCGGGAGCAAAAGAAAGCCATGACGCGCATCACCATCGGCCCCTTCAATCGGGTTGAGGGCGATCTGGAGGTCAAGCTGGACATCGAGGCTGGCGTCGTCGCTTCGGCCGAAGTCACGGTTCCCCTCTATCGCGGTTTTGAGCAAATCCTTGAAGGTCGGCCCGCGCTGGACGCGTTGGCGCTGGCGCCGCGGATTTGCGGCATCTGCTCGGTGTCTCAGTCGATCGCGGCGGCGGCGGCGCTGCGCGGCACGATGGGGATTGAGGCTGCGCCGAATGGCGTGCTGGCCGCCAACATTGCCCACGCCTCGGAAAACGCCGCAGATCATCTGACACATTTCTACATTTTCTTCATGCCGGATTTCGCGCGGAGTGCCTACACGTCATGGCCGTGGCACGGAGCGGTCGCCGGCCGTTTCGCCGCGATCACCGGAAGCGCCGGCCGTGAAATCCTGCCGGCCCGCGCGCGGCTGTTGGAGATCATGGGTATCATTGCCGGCAAGTGGCCGCACAGTCTTGCGTTTCAGCCTGGCGGCACGACGCGATCGATCGATCTGGGCGAACGAATTCGCCTGTTGTCGATCGTCGCGGGTTTCCGCTCGTTCCTCGAGACGACGGTGTTCGGCGATTCGCTCGATGGCGTGCTCGCCATCGAGACTATCGAGCAGTTCGATCGCTGGCGCGACGGCCGCGGCGGCGATTTCTGCCGCTTCCTTGCGATTGCAGATGATCTTCGGCTCGATCAGCTCGGCAAGGGGCCGGGAATCCTGATGAGCTTCGGCGCCTATCATGGCGAACGAGGTGCGTTGTTCGAGCGCGGCATTTTTTCGGAAACCCGGGGTGCGACTTCGCTCACGATCGCCGATATCGCCGAGGACGTTTCGTGCGCCTGGATGCGTGAGGGCGCCACTGATCCCGCTTTCGGCGCGACCATTCCTGATCCGGACAAGGCCGGCGCGTATAGCTGGGCGAAGGCCCCGCGATTGGGAGGCCAGCCGGCGGAGGTCGGGGCGCTGGCACGACAGATCGTGGCCGGACAGCCCCTGCTGCGCGCGCTGGTGAAAAGGTCCGGTAGCAACGTCCGCAACCGCGTCATCGGCCGCTTGATCGAGACGGCACGGCTGGCGAGCGCGATGGAACGATGGATCAGGTCGTTGCGTATCGACGAGCCGTTCTGCCTTGACGCCAAATTGCAAGGCGAGGGGCGCGCCGCCGGGCTTGTCGAAGCCGCGCGCGGCAGTCTTGGCCATTGGATTGAACTGAGCAACGGCAAGATTTCCCGTTACCAGATCATCGCACCCACCACCTGGAATTTTTCGCCGCGCGACGCCGAGGGCAGGCCCGGTCCGCTGGAGCAGGCTCTGGTCGGAACCGAAGTTGGAACCGAAGGCGCAAGCTCGGTGGCCGTACAGCATGTGGTGCGCTCGTTCGATCCGTGCATGGTCTGCACCGCGCATTAGGGAAGTGCCTGCATCCGGTTAGATGCTTGCCACTGCGCGAAAACAAGTTTCCGCATTACCACTTTGATATTGCGATGCATCCGCTGTCGCAAAATCTCATCGCGCATTGAAATCACAGGAGCTTTGCCGATTTTTGCGGGCCGCGACGGCGCTGGCCTCTTTCTTGCTGTTACCTTTCGGACGATCGACTGCGGTCCGAATGCCGCAGCGGCTGAGGAAGCGAAAGAGAGGGGCTATGGGCGGCGGGACGGAAACTTTTTACAGCGTGATTCGCCGGCAGGGCATTACGCGGCGCAGCTTTCACAAGTTCTGCAGCCTGACGGCGACCAGTCTCGGCCTCGGTCCGGTCGCTGCCAGCCGCATCGCCGTTGCGCTTGAAACCAAACCGCGCGTGCCGGTGATCTGGATGCACGGTCTCGAATGCACCTGCTGTTCGGAAAGCTTCATTCGTTCGGCACATCCGCTTGCCAAGGACGCGGTGCTGTCGATGATCTCGCTCGACTACGACGACACCATTATGGCCGCGGCAGGTCATCAGGCCGAAGCCATCCTCGAGGAAACCAGGGCCAAGTACAAAGGTCAGTACATTCTCGCGGTCGAAGGCAATCCGCCGCTCAATGAAGGCGGCATGTTCTGCATCGACGGCGGCAAGCCGTTCGTCGAGAAGCTCAAGCTGATGGCCGAGGACGCCATGGCGATCATCGCCTGGGGCGCCTGCGCTTCATGGGGCTGCGTGCAGGCAGCCAAACCAAATCCGACCCAGGCGACGCCGATCGACAAGGTGATCACCAACAAGCCGATCATCAAGGTGCCGGGCTGTCCGCCGATCGCCGAAGTCATGACCGGCGTCGTGACGTTCATCACCACATTCGGCAAGCTGCCGGAACTCGACCGGCAGGGCCGGCCAAAGATGTTTTACTCGCAGCGCATTCACGACAAATGCTACCGCCGTCCGCATTTCGATGCCGGGCAATTTGTCGAGGAATGGGACGACGACGCCGCCCGCAAGGGGTTTTGCCTCTACAAAATGGGCTGCAAGGGTCCGACGACCTACAACGCCTGCTCGACCGTGCGCTGGAATGGCGGCGTGTCGTTCCCGATCCAGTCGGGTCACGGCTGCATCGGCTGCTCGGAAGACGGTTTCTGGGACAAGGGCAGTTTCTACGATCGGCTCACCACCATCAATCAGTTCGGCATCGAGAAGAATGCCGACCAGGTCGGGATGGTTGCCGCGGGGGTCGTTGGCGCCGCCGTCGTTGCCCACGCGGCGGCTACCGCTGTCAAGCGCATCACGAGCAAGCGCGCTGACGCCGATCAGAACCACTAGTTTCGAGGAACGATAATCATGGGCATCCAGACTCCCAACGGATTTAATCTCGACAATTCCGGCAAGCGTATCGTCGTCGATCCCGTAACCCGGATCGAGGGCCACATGCGGGTCGAGGTCAACCTCGATTCCAACAACGTCATCCGCAACGCGGTTTCCACCGGCACGATGTGGCGCGGCATTGAAACCATCCTGCGCGGTCGCGATCCGCGCGACGCCTGGGCCTTCACCGAGCGGATATGCGGCGTCTGCACCGGCACCCACGCGTTGACCTCGGTCCGCGCCGTCGAAGACGCGCTCAGCATCAAGATTCCCGAGAATGCCAATTCGATCCGCAACCTCATGCAGCTTTGCTTGCAGGTGCATGATCACATCGTGCACTTCTATCACCTTCACGCGCTGGATTGGGTGGACGTGGTCTCGGCGCTGAGCGCCGACCCCAAGGCAACCTCGACGCTCGCGCAGTCGATCTCGTCCTGGCCGATGTCTTCGCCGGGTTACTTCAAGGATCTGCAAACTCGCCTGAAAAAGTTTGTCGAGTTGGGTCAGCTTGGTCCGTTCAAGAACGGCTACTGGGGCAGCAAGGCCTATCGACTGCCGCCCGAGGCCAACCTTATGGCGGTGGCGCATTATCTTGAAGCGCTCGATTTCCAGAAGGACATCGTCAAGGTTCACACCATTTTCGGCGGCAAGAACCCGCATCCGAACTGGCTTGTTGGCGGCGTGCCGTGTCCAATCAACATCGATGGCACCGGCGCTGTCGGCGCCATCAACATGGAGCGCCTGAACCTGGTGACGTCGGTTGTCGACCGGCTGATCGAATTCAACGATCTCGTGTACCTGCCGGACGTCGCGGCGATCGGTTCCTTTTACAAGGACTGGCTCTATGGCGGCGGCCTCTCCGGCAAGAGCGTTCTTGCCTATGGCGACGTGCCGGAACATGCCAACGACTATTCGGAAAAGAGCCTGAAGTTGCCGCGCGGTGCGATCATCAATGGCAACCTCAACGAGGTGTTCCCGGTCAATCATCGAGATCCGAACGAGATCCAGGAGTTCGTCACCCACTCCTGGTACAAATATCCCGACGAGTCCAAGGGCCTGCACCCGTGGGACGGCGTCACGGATCCGAATTATGTTTTGGGACCAAAGGCAAAGGGCACCAAGACCAACATTCAGGAGCTCGACGAGGAAGGCAAGTATTCGTGGATCAAGGCGCCCCGCTGGAAGGGGCACGCCATGGAAGTCGGGCCGTTGGCCCGCTGGGTAGTCGGCTATGCGCAGGGCAAGGCTGAGTTCAAGGACCCGGTCGACAAGTTCCTGAAGGATCTCGGATTACCGTTGACCGCGCTATTTTCGACGTTAGGCCGCACCGCGGCTCGCGCACTGGAGAGCCAGTGGGCCGGCTATCAGATGCGCTATTTCCAGAACAAGCTGATCGCCAATATCAAGGCCGGCGATTCCAACACCGCTTTCGTGGAAAAATGGAAGCCGGAAACCTGGCCGAAGGAAGCCAAGGGTGTCGGTTTCACCGAGGCCCCACGTGGCGCGCTCGCGCACTGGATCAAGATCAAGGAAACCAAGATCGACAACTACCAGTGCGTCGTTCCCACTACGTGGAACGGCTCGCCGCGCGATCCAAAGGGCAATATCGGTGCGTTCGAAGCCTCGCTGATGAACACTCCGATGGAGAATCCGGAGCAGCCGATCGAGATCCTGCGTACGATCCACTCGTTCGATCCCTGCCTCGCCTGTTCTACCCACGTGATGAGCCCGGATGGTCAGGAAATGGCCAATGTCAAAGTCCGCTGAGGGAGACGCGCATGACCAGCACCGAAGGTGATCTGGTGGCACCCGATCTCGGTGCCATCGCCGCCGACTCGCATGGCGAACGCGCGGTCGGGCGCCCGACCGTTTACGTCTACGAAGCCCCGGTGCGGATTTGTCACTGGGTCAACGCCTTATCGATCATCGTCTTGATGGTCACCGGCTATCTGATCGCCTCGCCGCTGCCTAGTGTCGGCGGCGAAGCCTCGGATCATTTCGGCATGGGCTATATCCGCTTCGCGCATTTCGCCGCGGGGCAGATCCTCGCGGTGTTCTTTCTGGCCCGGGTCCTCTGGGCCTTTGTCGGCAATCACCATTCCCGCCAGATCTTCTATGTTCCCGTTCATCGCGCGCAGTTCTGGAAGGAAGTGCTGCATGAAATCCGCTGGTACGCCTTCCTTGAACGCGAGCCGAAAATGTATGTCGGGCACAATCCGCTGGCGCAGGTGGCGATGTTCACCGGCTTCACGCTGTTCGTGACCTTCATGATCTGCACCGGCTTTGCACTGTATTCGGAAGGCGAGGGCATCGATAGCTGGCAGCACGAATTGTTCGGCTGGGTGTTTTGGATCTGGCCCAACAGCCAGGACGTGCATACCTGGCATCATCTCGGCATGTGGGCGCTGGTTGCCTTCGTGGTCGTCCACATCTACGCGGCGATCCGCGAGGACATCATGTCGCGGCAGAGCATCATCTCCTCGATGATCTCCGGCGAACGCCAATTCCGCGACAAGACCTGAGCATCACCATGACCTGCTCAGGTGTTGCTCCGCGGGTCCTGGTGCTTGGCATCGGCAATATCCTGTGGGCCGATGAAGGCTTTGGCGTCAGGACGGTCGAGGAATTCCACCGCCGCTACGTCGTGCCTGACAACGTCACCTTGCTCGATGGCGGCACCCAGGGTCTTTATCTCGTCAATTTCGTCCAGAAGACCGACTACCTGATGGTGTTCGACGCGATCGACTACGGCGCCGAGCCGGGAACGCTCAAGCTGGTGCGCGACCAGGACGTTCCGAAGTTCACCGGCGTCAAGAAGATGAGCCTGCATCAGACCGGCTTTCAGGAAGTGCTGAGCGCAGCCGATTTGCTCGGCCAATATCCGGAGCGCCTGGCGCTGATCGGATGCCAGGCGCAGGATCTGGAAAATTGGGGCGGTCCGCTCACGGAGCCGGTGCGAGCCCAGCTGTTGCCGGCGATCGAGAAGGCCTGCGCCGTTCTCGCCGAATGGGGGGTGCCGGTCGTGCCGCGCACCAGGCCGCTCACGGAATCCGAGTGCCTTCTCGGCAACGATATCGATCTCTGGCGCTACGAGCGGCGCGAGATGCCAAGCGCCGCCGGCAGGTAAGACAGAGTCCCATGTGTCTCGGCGTGCCCATGACGATTGTTGAAACCAACGGCATGTCCGCGCTGTGCCAGCGGCGCGGCGAGCGCCGTCAGGTGTCGGTGCTGCTGCTCGATCAACCGCCGGTCGGCGCGCTGGTTTTGGTCTTCATCGACAACGCGGTGCGGTTGCTCGACGCCGAGGAAGCCCGCCAGATCGACAATGCCATCGACGGACTGGCCGCCGCCTGCAACGGCGAGGACTTCGACCACCTGTTCGCCGATCTGATCGATCGCGAACCAGAACTCCCCGAGCACCTCAGACCGGCCTAGCGCCGGCTCCAAAGCCGGATGCCGGCCGGCGAGCCATGCGCCGGGGCGCCTGCGATATTGATCGAAATCAATGGCCTTGCAGTGAAAATTTGCTATCCACTTCTGCAAAGAAACTAATCTTTTTGTGGGGGATGTCCGCCGCGTCCGAAATTTTTTCCAATAAAAACATATATTTGGATGTGGTTAGTCGGTAGCCATAACTGGCATGCAGCTTGCTGTCATCTCCCAACAAGGAAGAAAAAGTCGGATTGGGAGGGAGCATGGCGTCACGCAGCATATCATCCGTTTTTGGCCGACATGGATTGCCGACGGTCGGCGTTGCGGAGATCGATCAATTCCTGGCAGCCGCCGAGACCGCCGGAGCGGTGCCGGTACTGCTGTTCGCGGGCGATCCCGTTCGCTGGCCTGAAGCCACCGATGTCGCCGTGGTGCTTCCCGAACTGGTCGAAGCGTTCCAGGGGCGTCTTCAGGGCGCGGTGATCGCGGCGCAGGCCGAATCTGAGTTGGCCCCCCGATTTAACGTTCAGGTCTATCCGAGCCTGATGCTGTGGTGTGACGGCAAGGTTCTCGACGTCATTGCCAAGGTCAAGGATTGGTCGGTCTATATCGACCGCATCACGGGACTGCTCGACCGCACCGTCAAGGCCGCAGGCAGCGCGGCCGTGGTCAAATCAATTTCAACGCTCGATCGTAAGCGGGGAGCGCCATGAAGCTCGGATATTGGGTTGCGCCGGAAGGCGCCGAAGAGGCCGTCAATGTTTTCCCGATCGGCGCGGAAAGCCTCGACGTCCGCCACGCCAGCCTGAGCGGCGCCGGCGCGATCAAGGCGCTGGCTGCGCTCGATGGCGCGGCGTTGGCCGAGCAATGTCCACGGGCAATGATGCTATTGGAGCAACTCACCACGGCGCTCGCCAAGCAGAGGGCGGGCTCCGCGTCGCAGGCGTTTAGGCTCGACGATTTCACCGCGATGGAGCGCAAGCTGGTCGCCGACGTGTTCGGCGAAGGCGAGGTCAGCGGCGTGGTCGCGCTGCCGGACGGATCGGTGGCGCAGATTCAGGAATCCGTGCTCGCCGGGCTGTGGCGGATCCGGCTGGAAATCGGCGATGCGCAGGCGCCGCAGGAATATGTCGAGGTCGCTGCCATTCCCGAACTGGTGGTGCGGGCGGCCAGCGATTTGACCGCAGCGGACTTCGTCCTCGGCACGCCACCGGAAGGGGCGATGAATGTGATGCCCGTGCTCGCCGAGATCCGCGAGCGCGCGCAAGCCTGTCAACCCGGCGATCGTTCGCAGATCATCAATTTCACCCTGCTGCCGATGAGCCCGGTGGATATGACGTTCCTGCAGGAGACCCTGTGCAACGGGCCGATCCAGTTGATCTCGCGCGGTTACGGCACCTGCCGCATTCTCGCGACCGGAACCCGGAACGTCTGGTCGGTGCAGTTCTTCAATTCGATGGATACGATCATCCTCGACACGCTCGAGGTCGGGGGGGTGCCGACGGTCGCGATCGCTGCCGACGAAGATTTCGAGGATTCAGCCGAACGTCTGGCCGAAATCAGGGAGGCTTACTTCAAGTGAGCGGGTTCGAGAATTTCGGCGTCAGGCAGGACATCGGCGAGCGGACGCGCATGGAGTGCGGCATCTGCTGGACGATCTACGATCCGAGCCTCGGCGATCAGGTGGCGCAGATTCCACCAAATACGCCGTTCGCCGCGCTGCCGGAGCATTGGACCTGTCCGAACTGCGACGCCGTGCGATCGAAGTTCATGATGGTTGAAGGCGAAACCTGAGCGGATCGGCGATGTCGGAAACCAGCATGACCAGCCCTGTCGAGTTCGCGAACCTGCTGGAAACCTGCTATCGTCGCATCGGTGAATGCTCGATGCGTGACTTGCCGATTTACAATGACGCGCTCGCGGTCGAGGCGGTTGCGTTCAGGACCTTTGGTGACGCGCTCACCGGAATTCTGATCACACCCTGGTTCATGAATTTGATCCTCCGTCCGTTGGACGGCTCGCTGGCCTCATGCAATGCCGGTTCGTCGATCACGCATGTCTTTCCGGTCGGTGCCATCGACTTCAATGTCGGCGATATCGACGGCATCGGCAGGACCGCAAGCTGCTCGCTGTTCTCGCCGATGTTCGAGTTCAGCGCGATGGAGCAGGCGAGGGCGACCGCTGAAGCGGCATTTGTGGAAATCCTGTTGCCGCCCGTCGAGCACGAACGGCCTGCAACCAAGGTGGCCGCGGCGGTCGATCGACGCCGGTTCTTGCGCGGCGAACTGGCGGAGCCGCAGCCATGATGGCGTCTGCTGGAACCAACATCGACATCGCTCTCGATATGGCGGAAGGCTGCGTCGCCGACGTTCATATCGTACCGCGACGGTTGCCGCCGATTGGGGCGCTTGTCGCCGGCCGCGCTGCATCGGAGATGCTCAAGCTGCTGCCGCGCCTGTTCGCTTTGTGCGCCGCCGCTCATGGCGTCGCGGCCCAAACGGCGGTCGATGCGGCGCGCGGCCTCGAGGTCGCGCCGGAGACCCGTCGCCGTCGCGTCGCAGCGGTGCTTTCGGAACGGCTGGTCGAGCAATCGCGCAGCGCGGTCACCGGCTTGGGGCTGCTGGAGCGGCCATCGGTCGCGACCGCCATGCGCGACTTGATCCGCGCATCAGCGGCTTTCGCGTTTTCGGCTGACGCTGGCGTACCGGAAAGGGTGGGCGCCATCGATCTGATAGAGCGGGCACTCGACCAGATCGGCATCGGCGGGCTGAATCCGATAGATCACGATGTGTCCGCCTGCTTCAGTCCTTCCGGCACGGGTTCTCTCACCGCCCGCACCGACTTCGAAATCATCGCGCGGCTGGCGCGCGAGGGCGCGCACTATGCCAGCAGACCAGATATTCATGGCGCCGTTCCGGAAACCGGACCTTGGGCGCGGTTGCGCGCGGGAAATCCCGATTCGCCAATCGGCCGGAGACCGCGGCGGCGCGACTGCAGGCGCGGCTGGATGAAATCGTCCCTATGCCGCGGATGCTGTGTGGATTGACGACCGGGGACGATACGTCGCTCGCGGATGCTGCCGTGACCGGTTATCGCCTCGGCGAAGATCGCGGTGCTGCCGCGGTCGAAACCGCGCGCGGCCGTCTCTATCACCTCGTCGAACTTGCCGCCGACGGTCGTGTGCGCGAATTCCAATGCCTGGCGCCTACCGAATGGAACTTCCATCCGCACGGCCCGCTGGCGCGGATGCTGCATGGCGCCAGGGTCGGGTTCGATAGAGGCGGAAGGGATGCGGTCGAGCGGCTCATCGCCGCCTTTGATCCCTGCGTCGGTTACAAGATGACGGTTCGGGAGCTCGCCGATGCATGAAATGGCGCTCTGCGAAGGCGTGATCGACATCATCGAGGCGGAGGCGCGCCGACAGTCATTCTCCAGGGTGAGAACGGTCTGGCTGGAAATCGGCGCACTCAGCCAGGTTGAGCCAGATGCCATGCGGTTTTGCTTCGACGTGGTTGCCGCGCACTCGGTCGCCGCCGAGGCCAAACTGGAGATCATCAGGTCTCCCGGCTCCGCCTGGTGCATGAGCTGCGTCAAGACCGTGAACGTGGAGCGACGCTACGATGCTTGCCCGTGCTGCGGCGGCTATCAGCTGCAGATCACCGCGGGCGATGAAATGCGTGTCAAAGAACTGGAGGTTGCCTGATGTGTACAGTATGCGGCTGCGGCAATGCGCAGGCCTCCCTAGAGCCCGGCGCGTCACACCACTCGCGCGATCACGATCACCACCACGGTGAAGATGGGGCCCACAGCCATGGCCATACCCACAGCCACGCGCATTCCCATACCGATTCCCATGGCGCCCACAGCCACCATCATCACCATGGGCCCGATCACGACCATGATCATGACCATCCCCACGATCACGATCATGACCATCTCAACCACGATCATGCGCATACCCATGGCGCTGCCAGCGAGACGATCCATTACGGTGGCGGTCTCGCCGGCGTGCATGTCGCCGGCATGAGCCAGGAGCGCATTGTCCAGATCGAGCGCGACATTCTTGGCAAGAACGACGATCTTGCCAATATCAACCGCGCGCGCTTCGCCAAGGCGCGGGTGTTCGCGCTCAATTTTGTTTCGAGCCCGGGCGCCGGCAAGACCTCACTGCTGGTCAAGACCATTTCCGATTTGAAGGACCGGCAGCCGATCGCGGTGATCGAGGGCGACCAGCAGACCTCGAACGATGCCGAGCGGATCCGCGCCACCGGCGTGCCGGCGGTTCAGGTCAATACCGGCAAGGGCTGCCACCTCGACGCCTCGATGGTCGGCGCCGCGTTCGATCGCCTGCCGCCATCCACGATGGGCTTCTGTTCATCGAGAATGTCGGCAACCTGGTCTGCCCGGCGGCCTTCGATCTCGGTGAAGCCCACAAGGTCGTGGTATTCTCCACCACCGAGGGCGAGGACAAGCCGCTGAAATATCCGGACATGTTCGCAGCCTCCAGCCTGATGCTGATCAACAAGATCGATCTGCTGCCGCATCTCGATTTCGATCTCGCGCGCACCATCGAATATGCCCGTCGCGTCAATCCGCGGATCGAGGTGCTGACGGTCTCGGCACGGACCGGCGAGGGCATGCCGGCGTTCTATGCCTGGATCGCCAAGCGTGCCGCGGCGTCGGCGGCGGATGTCGCCGCCGAGTGAGACATAAATGATCGTTGCGCAACCTAGCATTCCATCCTCGCAGCGGCTGCGCGTTCGCGTGCGTGGAACGGTGCAGGGCGTGGGCTTCCGACCTTACGTCTACGGCCTGGCGCAACGTTACGAACTCGGCGGCTTCGTCTTCAACGATGCCGAAGGCGTGCTGATCGAGATCGAGGGCGCGCGCGTGCCGGAATTCGTTCGCGCCTTGCGCCGCGAGGCGCCGCCGCTGGCGCGGATCGATGCCGTGGAGACGGAGGCCGCCGCGCCCAGCGGCGAGACGCATTTTGCGATCGCGGCGACCGGCAGGGGCAGGGTGACCACGCCGATCGCGGCGGATGCGGCAACCTGCGAACGATGCCTTGACGATCTGTTCGATCCGTCGAGCCGCTTCCATCTCTATCCCTTTGTCAATTGCACCCATTGCGGTCCGCGCTACACGCTGACGCGGCGGCTGCCTTACGATCGCGTCAATACATCGATGGCGGCATTCGCGATGTGTGCCGACTGCGCTGCCGATTACCGCGACCCTGCCAATCGCCGCTTCCACGCCGAACCGATCGCCTGCCCGAACTGTGGGCCGAAGCTAAGTCATGACATCGACGGCATCCACGCAGCCTTGATCGCCGGCAAGATTGTCGCGATCAAGAGTCTCGGCGGCTTTCAACTGTTGTGCGACGCCCGCAACGAGCAGGCCGTCGCCGCACTGCGTGCGCGCAAGAACCGCGATGCCAAGCCGTTCGCGGTCATGGTCGCCTCGCTCGCGTCTCTCGACGGCATCGCCGAGTAGCGATCCGATCGAACGCCAATTGCTCGCATCTGTCGAGCGGCCGATCGTGCTCCTGAAGTCGCGCCACAATTTGGCGGTCTCGGTCGCGCCCGGTCTGGCGCATCTCGGCGTGATGCTGCCCTACACGCCGCTGCATCATCTGTTGTTCCATGCCGCCGCAGGCCGGCCGGCCGGACGAGCCCGGCAGGAGGCGCCTTGCGAACTGGTATTGGTAGCGACCAGCGCCAATCCGGGCGGCGAGCCGCTGGTGATCGATGATGAGGATGCCCGTCGCCGGCTCGGCGGCATCGCCGATCTCGTCGTTACCCACGACCGCGCCATCGTCATCCGCGCCGACGATTCGGTCGCGACCGTGATCGACGCCGCCCCGGCGCTGATCCGGCGCGCGCGCGGCTATGCGCCGCGGCCGATCAAACTGGCGCGCGAGGTGCCGCCGGTCCTCGCCGTCGGCGGACATCTGAAAAACACTGTTACGGTGACGCGGGGCAGCGAGGCGTTCGTGTCACAACATATCGGCGATCTCGATTCCGGCGAAAGCATCCGGTATCTTCGAACAGACGGTGGCGCACATGCTGGCGACGCTCGACGTTGAACCGGTGGTGGTGGCGCATGATCGTCATCCCGATTTCGCCTCGACCCGTTTTGCCGAAGGCCAGCCCTGGCCCTCTATAGCGATCCAGCATCACCACGCCCATGTCGGCGCCATCGCGGCGGAATACGGCATCGAAGGTCCGCTGCTCGGGCTGGTGCTCGATGGATTTGGATATGGCGAAGGCGGCGCGAGTTGGGGTGGCGAACTCCTGCTGTGCGAGGATGGGAGCTTCACCCGCGTCGGCCATCTCTCGCCGCTTTCGATGCCGGGCGGCGATATCGCCGCGCGCGAGGCCTGGCGGATGGCGGCAGCGGCATTGCACGCGCTCGGCCGCGACGCCGAGATCGCCGATCGTTTCGCGGGCCGTCGCCACGCTGGTCAGATCGCGCAATTGCTGCAACGCCAGGATGCACCGACGACTACGAGCGCCGGTCGGCTGTTCGACGCGGTGGCCGGGCTGCTCGGCACGAGCTTAGTGCAGCACTATGAAGGCCAGGCGGCGATGGAACTCGAGGCGTGCGTGCGCCACGTTCGCATCGATCGCACTGGCTGGACCATCGATGAAGGTGTCGTCGACTTGCGGCCGTTGCTTGAACGATTGGCGGCGCCCGGGTTGAACGCAGTCGACGGCGCCGAATTGTTTCACGGCACCTTTGCCGCCGCGATGGTCGATCTGGTGACGCGGGCCGCACGAGCGCACGGACTGAGCGCGGTTGCGCTGAGCGGGGGATGTTTTCTCAACCGAGTCCTGACCACGGAAATGCGCGCAGCGCTCCTTGCCGCCGGAATCCAGCCGCTGATCGCGCGAGCGGTGCCGCCGAACGACGGCGGCCTCAGCCTCGGCCAGGCGTGGATTGCCGCCCAAACCCTCAAACAACAACGGGCGAGCGCGGGCGGCTTGCCGACGGGGAGTAAGCGATAATGTGCTTAGCCATTCCAGCCGAAGTGACCGAGCTGCTCGGCGATGACATGGCCCGCGTCACGATCGACGGCGTCGGCAAGATCATCTCGGTAGCGCTGATCGAGGACCTCAAGGTCGGCGACTACGTCATCATTCATGTTGGCTACGCCCTGACCAAGATCGATCCGGACGAAGCACAGCGGACCTTGGCATTGCTGGCCGAAATCGGGGCCGCGCAGCAGGAGCCCGTTTCATGAAATATGTCGACGAATACAGGAACGGCGATGTCGCCCGAACTTTGGCGGATGTGATCGCGTCGGAGGTCGGAGAATCCATGAGCTATCGCTTCATGGAGTTCTGCGGCGGCCATACCCACGCGATCTCGCGCTATGGCCTCGAAGACCTGCTGCCGAAGAACGTCCGCATGATCCACGGCCCGGGCTGCCCGGTCTGCGTGTTGCCGGCGGGACGGATCGACATGGCAATCCTGCTGGCGGAGCAGCCGAACGTCACGCTCTGCGTCTATGGCGATCTGATGCGCGTGCCGGGATCGCGGCGCACGTCGCTATTGCGCGCCAAGGCGCAGGGCGCCGACGTTCGCATGGTCTATTCGACACTCGACGCAATCCGTATCGCCGAGCAGGAGCCGAACCGCGAGGTGGTATTCTTCGCGATCGGATTCGAGACGACCACGCCTCCGACGGCCATGGCGATCCGGCTCGCCGAGAACAAACAACTCAGGAACTTCACGATCTTCTGCAACCATGTGCTGACGCCGCCGGCGATCCAGAACATCCTGGAAAGCCCCGACATTCGCGACATCGGCCGGGTCGAGATCGACGGCTTCATCGGGCCGGCCCATGTCTCCACCGTGATAGGCACGCAGCCTTACGAATTCTTCGCCGAGGAATTCGGCAAGCCGGTGGTGATCGCGGGATTCGAGCCGCTGGATGTGATGCAGTCGATCCTTATGCTGGTTCGTCAGGTCAACGAAGATAGGCATGAGGTCGAGAACCAGTATATCCGTGCGGTCACCCGCGATGGAAATCTGCGCGCCAAGAGCGAAGTAGCTGATATTTTCGAGCTGCGCGACCAGTTCGAATGGCGCGGGCTTGGCCTCGTGCCCTACAGCGGCCTGCGGCTGAAGAAGGCTTACGCTACGTTCGACGCCGAGACGCGGTTCGACATGCCTGAGCTTACCGCGGCGGACAATCCGGCCTGCGAATGCGGCGCGATCCTGCGCGGCGTCAAGAAGCCGGTCGATTGCAAACTGTTCGGCACGGTGTGCACGCCGGAAGCCCCGATGGGCTCGTGCATGGTTTCCTCGGAAGGCGCCTGCGCCGCGCACTGGACCTATGGCCGTTTCCGCGACATGGAGCAGAGAAGAGCGTCATGAGCAGCAAGGCCTTCAGGCGAAAGCTCGATATCAGGAACGGGTGCGTGGACCTGTCGCACGGCTCCGGCGGCCGGGCGATGGCGCATCTGATCGCGGATGTGTTCCACGATTCCTTCAGCAATGACTGGCTGGCGCGCGGCAACGACCAGGCGGCATTCGACGTCGGCGCTGGCCGCATGGTGATGACGACCGACGGCTATGTGATCTCGCCGTTGTTCTTTCCCGGCGGCAATATCGGCTCGCTCGCGGTGCACGGCACCATCAACGACGTGGCGATGGCGGGCGCCCGGCCGCTGTATCTGTCCGCGAGTTTCATCATTGAGGAAGGCTTTCCGCTTGCCGATCTCAAGAAGATCGCCGACGCGATGGGAGACGCGGCGCGGCAGGCCGGCGTGCCGATCGTCACCGGCGACACCAAGGTGGTCGAACGCGGCAAGGCCGATGGCGTGTTCATCTCGACCACCGGCATCGGCGTGGTCGCGGACGGTCTCGATTTGTCGGCCGAAAAGGCGGCGGTCGGCGATCGCGTGCTGGTATCCGGCACGCTCGGTGATCATGGCATCGCCGTGATGTCGAAGCGCCAGAATATGACGTTCGAGACCGACATCCTGTCGGATTCCGCAGCCCTCCATGAATTGGTGGCGACGAGGCCACGGCGCCGGTATCCGCGTGATGCGCGATCCGACCCGCGGCGGCTTGGCCGCGACCTTGAACGAACTGGCGCAGCAGTCCAAAGTCGGCTTTCGCATCAAGGAGGAAGCCATTCCGGTGCGGCCGGAGGTGGCGGCGGCTTGCGAACTGCTCGGTCTGGATCCGCTCAATGTCGCCAATGAAGGCAAGTTGGTCGCGATCGTGGCGCCGGAGGCAGCGCCCGGCCTGCTGGCGGCGATGCGCGCGCATCCGCTCGGCAGGGACGCCGCCGATATCGGACAGGTAGTCGAAGACGACCATCGGTTCGTGCAGATGACGACGAATTTTGGCGGCGGCCGGATCGTCGATTGGTTGTCCGGTGAACAATTGCCGCGGATCTGTTGAGGTATATGGTGCGCATCCTGCTCCTCACCCACGCGTTCAACAGCCTGACCCAGCGCTTGCATGTCGAACTCGATTTGCGCGGCCATGACGTGTCGGTGGAACTTGACGTGCATCATGACCTGACCCGCCAGGGCATCGCGCTGTTCGAGCCGGACGTGGTGATCGCTACTTTCATGAAACGGGCAATCCCGGAGGATATCTGGCGTTCGGTCCGCTGCCTGATCGTTCACCCCGGCATTCCCGGCGATCGCGGCCCCGCCGCGCTGGATTGGGCGATCCTCGAGGCGCGCGAAGCCTGGGGCGTGACGGTGCTTGAAGCTGACGCGGAACTGGACGCCGGGCCCGTCTGGGCTACCGCGAGTTTTGTCATGCGCGATGCGGCGAAATCCAGTCTCTACCGCCGCGAGGTCAGTGATGCCGCGGTGTCGGCGGTCGTCGAAGCGCTGGCCCGCATCGGATCGAATGAGACGCCGGTGCGGATGCGCGCCGACGATCCACGGATTCGCGTGCGCGGCAGTTGTACGCAGCGCGACCGCGCCATCGACTGGCACTGTGACGATAGCGAAACCGTACTGCGTAAGATCCGCAGCGCCGACGGCTCGCCGGGCGTCGTCGATTCCATGTTCGGCGAGCCTGTGCGGCTATACGACGCCCATCCCGCCTTTAATCTCCACGGCAAGCCCGGCAGCGTCGTGGCGCAATGCGCTGGCGCGCTGGCGCGGGCGACCATCGATGGCGCGGTCTGGATCGGACATGTCAGGAAGACCGCCGGCTCGGCGCTGAAGCTTCCCGCCGCTGAAGTATTTGCGGATGAGGCAAGCGCGTTGCCAGTAGCCAACGGCAACGGATATCGGCCGATCCGGTATGAAGAGCGTGGCGCCATCGGCTATCTCACTTTCGAATTTTACAACGGCGCGATGAGCGCGCGCCAATGTGAAGCCCTGCGCGCCGCCTACCGCGATGCGCTGCGCCGGCCGACGCGGGTGCTGATGCTGATGGGCGGCGCGGACTACTGGTCGAACGGTATTCATCTTGGCCAGATCGAGGCGGCGGCCAGTCCCGCCGATGAATCCTGGTACAACATCAACGCCATCGACGATCTGGTGCGCGACATCATCGAGACCACCGATCGCGTTGTGGTCGGGGTGCTGCGCATGAACGCCGGCGCCGGCGGGGTCTTCATGGCGCTCGCTGCCGACGAAGTCTGGGCCTGCGACAACGTCGTGCTCAACCCGCACTACAAGGACATGGGGAATCTCTACGGCTCGGAATATTGGACTTATGTGCTGCCGCGCCGCGCCGGGCGTGAGCGCGCGCTACAGGTGACGCAGGCGCGATTGCCGATGGGTGTCGTTAAAGCACAGCATCTCGGCCTGGTGGATCAAATCATTCCGCGCTCCGGCGAATTGATCGACACCGTCTCGGCCATGGCCGAGGCGATCGCCGCCGACGCGGCTTTCGAGGGGCGGATCGAAGCCAAGCAGCGTGACCGGGCGCGGGACGAAAACGAGAAGCCGCTCGAGACCTATCGCGCCGAGGAGCTGGCGCGGATGCGCAACAACTTTTACGGCTTCGATCCCAGCTACCACGTGGCGCGCTACAATTTCATACACAAGGTACCGAAATCGCGCACGCCCCTCACAATCGCCAGCCATCGCGCGCGGCGTTCGTCGCGGCCTTCGGTCGCCGCGACAGGATGGCGAACATGAGTACGCCCGCGACCGTTCTGGTCATCGACGACGAGATCCGTTCACTCGAGGCGCTGCGTCGCGTGCTCGATGATGAATTCGAAGTGCTGTGCGCCAAGGACGCCCAGGAAGCCGAAAAATTCCTCGAAGGCGATATGGTGCAGGTCATTCTGTGCGACCAGCGCATGCCCGGCATGTCGGGCGTCGATTTTCTTCGGCGCGTTCGCGATCTCTGGCCCGATCCGGTCCGGATGATCATTTCCGGCTATTCGGACTCCGAGGAGATCATCGCTGGCGTCAACGAAGCCGGCATCTATCAATATATCACCAAGCCATGGCATCCCGAGAAACTGGTCGAGATCGTGCACGGCGCGGTGCAACTGTTTAGACTGCAGAAGGAAACCGAGACCGCCAGCGTCGATGTCAAGCTGGCACCGAGCCGCGTCAAGCAGGTGATTTCCGAGAAGCGCGGCACGGCGCGGCAATTGTATGATTTCGACCGCATCGTCCATGCGCCGACGAGCCCGATGCACGGCGTCATCGATCTGGCGCGGCGGGCCTCGGACTACGATATTTCGGTGTTGATCACGGGCGAATCCGGAACCGGCAAGGAACTGCTGGCGCGGGCGATCCACTATCGTTCGGCGCGGGCGAGCAGGGTATTCGTCGTTGAAAACTGCGGCGCGCTACCCGACGAGCTGCTGGAGAGCGAACTGTTCGGCTGCAAGAAGGGCGCCTTCACCGGCGCCTATCAAGATCGCATCGGACTGTTCGAAGTCGCCAATGGCGGAACGATCTTCCTTGACGAGATCGGGGAAACCTCGCCCGCTTTCCAGGTGAAACTGCTGCGCGTGCTTCAGGAAAGCGAGATCCGGCCGCTCGGCGCCCAGCGCGTCCGCAAGGTCGACGTCCGGGTGGTGGCGGCGACCAACCGCGACCTCGAGGCCGAGGTGGAGGCCGGCCGCTTCCGCCGCGATCTTTATTACCGCCTCGCCGCGTTCCCTATCCACATGCCGGCGCTGCGCGACCGTCCGATGGATATCCCGCTGATCGCCGAGCGGATCCTGAGCGAGGTCAGGGCCGCCTACAATCGCAAGATCTCCGGCTTTACCCCGCAGATCATCGATGAAATGAAGCAGTATTCCTGGCCGGGCAATGTGCGCGAGATGCAGAACGAGATCCAGCGCATGGTGGTGCTGGCCGATGGCGAGAGGCTGGAGTACGCGTCGCTTTCCACAAGGCTGCGTGATTATCGCGATCCGTTGCAGACGGCGCTGAAGATGAACGGCTCATCCACCCTGAAAGACAAAGTCGAGGCGCTGGAAAAGGCCGCGATCGCCGAATGCCTGGAGCGGTTCGATGGTAATATCAGCCGGGCCGCTGGAGCGCTCGGCCTGTCTCGGGTAGGCTTGCGCAGCAAGCTCTCGCGTTATGACCTTCGGAAAGATACCTACGATGACGAGGACAATCCCGGGCAGTGACCTGACCGAGGGGCTGTTGGGAAAGATCGCTTACCCCGGAGCCCTTGAACTCGACGGCGGACGCGAGGACGCCTGGATCGAAGTCATCCGCAAGATGGATGAGGTCTATTCCGATCTGCTGCGCTACGAGACCGACCTTGAACGGAAGAACGCGGCGCTGGAAGAAGCCCAGGCGTTTATCTCGAGCGTAATCGAATCGGTCTCTGACGTTTTGATCGTGTGCGACTCGCACGGACTGATTCAGCAGGTCAATTCCGCGCTGGTCCAAATCATAGGCCGGCCGGATGCCAATATCGTCGGACGCGAGTTGTCGAGCTTTATCGATCCGCAAGATGCCTCCCGGATCGAGCCGATGCTGAAGCCGCGGCTGCCGACCGATGTGATCGATAGCGAATTGCGGTTTGTCACCGCGACCGGTCCTTCCGACCTGTTCTCTCTGAACGGTGCGGCGCGCTACGATCACGACGGGCGCTATGTCGGCGTCGTGCTCACCGGCCGGCCGATCGGCGAATTGCGGCGCGCTTATGAGGCGCTGCACAAGGCGCATGGTGAACTGCAGCGCGCGCAGCGCCAGCTTATCGAGCAGGAGAAGATGGCGAGCCTCGGCCGACTCGTTGCCGGCGTCGCGCACGAACTGAATAATCCAATCAGCTTCGTCTATGGCAATATTCATACGCTCGAACGCTACCGGCAGCGGCTGGTCGAATATATCGGCGCGGTGCACGACAATGCGACCGGCGAAGAGCTGACGGTGTTGCGGAAAAAACTAAAGATCGAGGCGCTGCTGGCCGACATCGGTCCGCTGATAGACGGCACCCTGGAGGGGGCGGTCAGGGTTTCGGATATTGTCAAGAACCTTCGCCGGCTTTCGTTCAACAAGACCAGCGAAGAGCAGCAGTTTCAGCTCGATCGCGTGCTGGACACCGCGATCCGGTGGGCCACAAGATCGAAGCAGATCAATACTGAAATCAAGATGAACATCGAGCCGGATCTCGTCGTGCTGGGCAATGAGGGGCAGGTCCATCAGGTGATCGTCAACCTGGTCGACAACGCCATGGACGCGATGCGCGACGCCGCGAGGCCTGAACTGTCGATCGCGGCGTTTCGCGCTGGCGACGAGATCCAGATCGAGATCGCCGACAACGGCCCCGGCATTCCCGACGACATCATCGACCGCATTTTTGAGCCGTTCTTCACCACCAAAAAAGTCGGCGACGGCACCGGTCTCGGCCTCTGGATCAGTTATGGCATCGTGCGCGAACACGGCGGCGAGTTGCGCGCTGGAAATCGCGCAGGGGGAGGGGCACAGTTTTCGTTCGCTCTTTCGGCGCCTGGCACCCGAGGCGGAGGCGATTGCGACCGCCAATGATATTGAATGCACGCTGCCAGGATACATACTCGGCGCGAGCCTGGCCAATAGGCAGCAGGGGTTCCTGATGATCACATCGGGAAGGCCTGGGAGTGTCATCTCCTCGATGGTTTTTGGTCCGCTCGAAGGCGAGCCGCAAGGCCGAAGGCGAGATGATCAACAACAGTTTCACGCTCCGTGACGCTTTAAGGTCCTCATGCATGGCCAGCCACACCTGAAGCTTGAACTGGAGGATATCCGCAAGCACGGGAACGAGCTGCGACATTCGCGTTGCGAGGATCTTCGGGCACCCGCCAATTCCCGCGCCGGCTTCCATCGATGCCAGTTGCGCGATGTCGCTGTCGCAGCGAAAGCCGAAATTCTCGCGATTGATCCAATGCGCTTCCGAGCCGACTGAGCGAAAGGAATGGTCGTCGCGGTCAAAGCCGATCAGACCGTGAGAGACGAGGTCGGAAAGCGCACGCGGCATTCCGATTTTTTTGAGGTAGTTCCTGTGCGCAAAGAGGCCGATTTCTAGCGTGCCGATCTTGCGGGCGATGAGGGCGCTTTGCGTCGGGCGGACCATCCGGACCGCGATGTCGGCGTCACGTCGTACCAGGTCTTCGTTGCGGTTGGAGAGCGCGAGTTCGAGCGTGATGTCTGGATTTTTGTGTCGGAAATCCGCAAGGAGCGGCGGCAGAATTCTGCAGCCCATGATTTCGCTCTGATGTCGATCCGCAACCACATCGTACGCCAGCTCGGCCTCAAGGACGTCGGTTCGATGTCCGGCGAGACCGGAAAAGCCGCTTCCGAATATCAAATCGGCGATCGATTGGGTATCTTCACCATCATGGGGCAGACGAAGGACGAGCTCTTGCTGGGCATCGACGACAGTCATCTGGATGTGAGGGTCTCGGTTCTGAAGCTCTCCCGCCAGAGTTCTCTCGGCTATGTGGTGTCCACCGTCGTGCACGTGCACAATTGGCTCGGTCGGGTCTATATGGCGCCGGTTGGCCGTATCCATCCGCTTGTCGTCAGGGCCATGATGCGCCGGACCTCGGTGTGAGGACAGCGGCGTCCAATGGCGGCCGCCGAGGCAATGTATCGCGCAACGGCATTTGCGGCGATTTCGCCGGATTCTGAATTCTGATGCATGCCGCACGCAAGCGAGAACAGATCGCGACCAGCGATCGTCATGCCGCAGGGGCGATGGCCACGCTTGCATCTTGCAAGGCGATTTCCCGACCGCGACAAGCAGTTGCTGATGTCGGCGCTCCAATCGGATCCCGAGAGTTATGTTCGTGGCCTCACTTTGTCGGACGACGATGTGAACGAGGCGCGTGTGAGCGAGAGAGTGCCGGTGGACGGGGCTGGGCGCGGGGCGCAAGCGCTCGCGCAGCTGCGTGTGGCGACGGCGGGCATCTGCGACGTGATTCCGTTGACCGCCGAGGATGACTTTCATGTCACTTCAGCGACGATGATCGTCGGCAATGCCTTGCTTGTCGACGCGCAGCCGGAATCATCCGGCCGCGGTTGCACCATTGACGGCCCTCACCCCTTCTTCTGCCCCGACATCTCCACCACCTTGCGCCAGCGCTCGGTTTCGGTTGCGAGCATTGTGGCGAATTCCATGGCGTTGCCTTGAATCGGAATGGCGCCGAGCTCGCCGAGCCGCTGCTTGATCGCGGTGTCGGCAAGGGCTGCGTTGATTTCCTTGTTCAGGAGATCGACGATCTTCTGCGATGTGCCGTGGGGGGCGCCGACGCCGTAGAACGAACTGGTTTCATAGCCCGGCAGGGTGTCGCTGATCGGTGGCACGCCGGGCATCGTGTCCGACCGCTCATGCGTGGTCACGCCGAGCGCGCGCAGCTTTCCCGTCCGCACAAATTCGAACGAGGAGGTGACGTTGTCGAACATGCCCTGGATCTGGCCGCCCATCACATCGGTCAGGCCCGGCGCCGATCCGCGATAGGGCACATGGATGAACTGGACGCCGGCCATTGCCTTGAACAATTCTCCGGACAGGTGCAGCGAGGTGCCGACGCCGGAGGAGCCAATGCTCATCTTGCCCGGATTGGCCTTGGCATGGGCGATGAATTCCGCAACGCTATGGACCGGAAGGTTGTTGTTGATCACGAGCACCAGTGGGATGCGCGCGACACCGGCGACCGGTACGATGCCCTTGGCGAAGTCGAACGGCAACGTCGGGTCGAACGACGCGTTGATGGCATTCGCCGTGCTGGTGAGCAGCAAGGTATAGCCGTCGGGGGCTGAGGAAATCACTGTCTGGGTGCCGATATTGCTGCCTGCACCCGGCTTGTTTTCGACAACGAAGGCCTGGCCCAGCCGGTCCGACACACGCTGACAGATCAGCCGGGAAAGCACGTCGGTGGCGCCGCCTGCCGCGTAGGGCACAATCCAGCGCACGGGACGGGATGGGTAAGTTGCTTCAGCCTGCGTCGGCGTCATCAACCCTGCGCCGAGCAACGCGATCCCTGCGCCCGCGGTTGATTGAAGGAAAGCTCGTTTGCTGATCATCGCGGCCTCTCATTTCTTGTTGAGGCCGGTATTGCAGGAATTGTGTTGCACCGCACGATGTTCCGGTCATCGTGGTAAAGTTCCGGTGCGCTCGACAGTGCCAAGAAAGCCGCTCGGATAACCATTTGTCGGCGAGTTAATCAGCTGCAAATTACGTTCAGCGGCAACAGTCCTTAACCCTGCGAATTAACACCTGATCAGCCAACACGGTCTATAGCTTGTCCGGAACCAGAGGCTTGATCCGGAATCGACACGCAGTGGCCATGAACGCAGACGTCATCGAACAATCCAAATTGTCGACGAACACGGTGTTGTCGCGCGGAAAAACGTCGGCCGCGAAGAGCTGGCTGAAGGCTATCGAGCTCACCTCGCGCATCGAGGCCGACCCGTCCCGCTTGTTTGCCGACGTCGTCGCGGATTGGTCGAAACGGCAGCCGGACCGCCCTGCGCTGATTTCAGAAACTGGGACGTTCAGTTACGGGATGCTGGCCGAGCGGATCAACCGATACGCACGCTGGGCGTTGTCGGCAGGGATAGAAGTCGGCGATACGGTTTGTCTGATCATGCCGACAAGGCCGGATTATATCGCCGCCTGGCTCGGCATCACCAAGGTAGGCGGTGTGGTCGCGCTCATTAATACCAAGCTGGTCGGGCTTTCGCTGTCTCACTGCATCAACCTCGTCGGCGCTGACCATGTCGTCCTTGCAGACGAACTTGGAGGAATGTTCGAAACCGCGCTTCCCCATCTGAATGGTACGCCGAAAATCTGGATCCATGGCAACCATGGCAACGAAGCGAGTATCGACGTAGCGCTCGACCGTCTGGATGGCAGCCCGCTGTCGTCGGCCGAGCGGCGCACTGTCACCATCAACGATCGCGCGCTGTTGATCTACACATCTGGCACCACAGGCCTGCCGAAGGCCGCCAGCATCAGTCACCGCCGCATCCAGAACTGGGGCGGCTGGTTCGCCGGACTGACCGGCGCCGCGATCGAAGACAGGCTGTATGATTGCCTGCCGGTCTATCACAGCGTCGGCGGCATCGTCGCGCCCTGCAGCATGCTCGGCGCCGGCGGTTCGGTGGTGCTGGCGGACAAGTTTTCCGCGAGCGAGTTTTGGCGCGATATCGTGCGCTGGGACTGCACGCTGTTCCAGTATATCGGCGAGCTCTGCCGCTATCTGCTGCGCGCGCCGCCGTCTGAATATGAGATCGGCCATCGGCTTCGGCTAGTCTGCGGTAACGGTCTGCGTGGGGATATCTGGGAGGCATTTCAGGCGCGGTTTTCGATTCCGCAAATCCTCGAATTCTATGCGGCGACCGAAGGCAATTTCTCGCTCTACAATGTCGAGGGCAAGCCCGGCGCGATCGGTCGGATTCCTCCGCTGCTGGCGCATCGCTTTCCGGCCGCGATCGTTCGGATCGATATGGATTCCGGCATGCCGCTACGCGGCGAAGATGGTCTTTGCATCGCTTGCGCCCGCGGCGAAGCCGGCGAGGCCGTGGGGCGGATCGGTACCGCCGACGAGGGCGGCGGCCGCTTCGAGGGCTATACCAATGCCAAGGAGACCGAAAAGAAAATCCTGCGCGATGTCTTCGCCAGCGGCGACGCGTGGTTCCGTACCGGCGATCTGATGAAGCTCGACGAAGCCGGCTTTTTCCACTTTGTCGATCGGGTCGGCGATACCTTCCGCTGGAAAGGCGAGAATGTCGCGACTTCCGAGGTGAACGAGGCCGTTGCGGATTGTCCCGGCGTTATTGACGCCACCACCTATGGCGTGGCTATCCCCGGTGCCGACGGCCGCGCCGGGATGGCTGCGATTGTGGTCGACGATGGTTTTGACCTCGCGCAATTCCGGGATCATCTGGTGCGCCGGCTGCCGGCCTATGCCTGCCCCGTCGTGATCCGCTTTTGCGCCGCGCTCGCAACCACCGAAACCTTCAAGCAAAAGAAGCAGCAATTGGTTCGCGAAGGATTCGATCCGCGTCTTGTGACCGATCGGCTGTTCTTCAGGGAACCGGCATCCGGCGCCTATCGCGCGCTCGATGCCGCCGGCTATGCGCGCATTCTGGACGGCTCGATCCGGTTGTAATCTGCAGCCCGCCGCGGCGATGCGCCTGGCATTACCGCGGCGGGCTGACCGGAAGTCCAAACCGCGTGATGCTTACCGTCGCATCAGCATGCCACCGGTTCGCAGCGGAGGTTGCGTCGCCGGTCCATGAAACTGGGCGACATGCAGGTTGCTCCCGGCATTGGTGAAGCTCGGCTGCTGGTGAAATCTGGAGCGGTTGTTGATCGACGCGAACCTGCGAGAGCGATTTCGCGGGACGATCGCCGATATGGGGCACCTCTCCGGTGAGCTTCGAATTCCGCTGTGCGGCTATCTTGCTCGAACCGCCGCCCGGCAGCTCGACGATCTTGCCGGTGCCATTGTTCCCGGAAGATGCGTTCGTGCCGGGAGAGTGCAACGTGACGATCTGGCCGCCATTACCGAGTTTGTCGGCTGCCATTTTGCCACCTGCCCCAATGCGAAGTCCGCTCTGCGAACCGAGACCGCCGAGCTTTATCGATGGATGGCACGACGATCTGTTTTGGCTGCGAAAGCGGAAGCATTTTCGGCTGCGCCGCCAGCTTCAGGGCACTCTGCGCGTACGGGCTGTTTGAGAATTTCTCATAGAACGATTTGTAGGCGACGGGCGAATTTGCGAGCACCGCATTGTGCCATGCCTTCGCCTGCATGAGGCTGGCTAACAAGGCGCGGATGCGGTCGCAGAGTGGGTCGTGAGGAAAAATACGGATGTATTCCTGATAGTCCTCGATGGAATTTTCGGCCAATACGTAGTCATAGGCCTGGCGCCCGGCGCGCGACGGAAGATTGCCGGCCGCATAGGCGGTTTGCACCTCTGCCGGTGCCCTCGTTGCAGCGACCGCGGTATCGCCGAAGAAATAGAAATCGCTGGTCAACGACGAACTTTCCCAGGGGGTTTGTTGTCCATCGGTTGTATTGTTCACGTCAAGGCGGATGCGCTTGAACAATTGCTCGATGGGCACATTCTTTTCATGCGCGAGCCGCAGGAATGCAGCGGTATAGGGGCTATGGTCGCCGACGCCATCGAGCGCTTCCGTGCCCGGAGCCGTTGAATAGCCGACGATCGAGCCATTCGGCGCATCGACGATCGCCAGTCCGCGTCCCGCATCATTGAGCGAGGGGAAGGGGTTGTTCCGGCAAGCATCGAGGATGACGATCCTCATGCGGCTCGGGATCGCCTCCAGCGTCGCCATCACGTCGACAAGCCGGACCGATCCATCGACCAGATCGGACTCCGAAGAAATCCTTGCGTCAACCGGGACGAGATAATTTTCGCCCGCCAACTGCACGCCGTGGCCGGCGTAATACACCATCGCGACCGTGTTGGGGCCGCGCGAGGTAATCTTGCCGGAGAAGTCCTGGATGGCCTCAATCATCTGATTGTGATTGAGGTCCGTGGCCGAGATAACCTCAAAGCCCGCAGTGTTGAGGAGTTGCGCTACGGCCTTCGCGTCGTTGGCGGGATTTGGTAGCCGGGCAACGTTTTGGTAATTCGAATTGCCGATGACCAGCGCGACGCGCTGTTCCGGACCCGTCAAGCCGACGGGATTGCCGTTGGCCGGCTTTTCCTCGGCCTGGGCTTGAGCCGATCGCGCCGGCCCGACCGCCAGCAGACTTGCCAGAAGACAAGCGCCCAATAAAGCAAAAGCAGTTTTGAAGCAGCTCATGACGTTCTCCCACAATTAATCTCGGCGTGAGACCGGTTGCAGGCACGCTAATGGCGGTTAACGCAGACATATGTGATCTGAGTCACGAGCCGATCGCCCCGGAATTGCTTTGCAGGTTTCCGCGAAATCGAGCGATTTTGGCAAGAACGCATTTACCAATGAACGCGAAAGATCGGCGCAGAACGGGTTTGTTTCACGTTTTCGCATTATCATGGCCACTCCCAATCGATCGGAAGGCGAAAGAGACCATGTCGGTAAGGTTAAGGATTATTTCGGCGATGCAGCAGATCGCCACCGAGCAGCAGGTGACCTTGCCGCCGCTCACTGACGATCTATCACTGCACGAAACGGGTTTCGATTCGCTCGGCTTTGCTATCCTGGTCGCGCGGCTTGAAGACGATCTCGGCATCGATCCGTTCACCATATCGGAGGACGCCACGTTTCCTCTTACGGTAGGCGACTTCGTCAGGGCCTATGAAAATGTCCCCGCGTGAAATCTTCACGCTCCGCGACTATCTCGGTCCGGAGCTGAAGGGCCGCACCATTTCGGATGCGCGGCGGGTCGTGTCGCTGACGAATATCCTTGAACAGACCTGCCTGGTCGACCGCTTCGGCGAGCTCTCCGGGCGCTCGGTGCTGCTTGCGGTATCGGACCAGCTGATATCGGCCATCGCGATGACGGAGGTCGACGGCGTGGCGCGGCGAATGCTGCTGTGTCCGCCTGATCTCAATGCCGATCATGTCCAAGCCCTAATCGACGATGCCGAAATCGACGCCATCGTCACCGATCAGCCGACGCGCTGGGCGGATGTCGGTGTGTATCTGGTGATGGCGGCGCGCGCGCCTGAGCGCAGGGGCGCAAAGGCGAAGACCGAGCGGGCAACGGAGTGGCTGATGCTGACATCCGGCACCTCGGGCGTGCCGAAAATCGTCGGACATACTTTGGAGGGGCTGACCGGCGCGATCGTCGCTGACGGTCCGGCCCGCGGCGCCCCGCCGGTATGGGCGACTTTCTACGATATCAGGCGCTACGGCGGCCTTCAGATCTTGCTGCGCGCCATCATCGGCGGCGGTTCGATGGTGCTGACCGAGCCCGTCGAAACGCTCGCCGATCATGTCGCACGCCTGAATGCCATGGGCGTCACCCATATATCCGGCACGCCGTCGCACTGGCGCAAACTTCTGATGAGCGGCGCGGCCTCGGGCTTTTTCCCGCGTTACGTCCGCCTGTCCGGCGAGATCGCCGATCAGGCCGTGCTCGATGGTCTGCGCCGGGCCTTTCCCGACGCCTCGATCGGGCACGCCTATGCCTCGACAGAGGCCGGCGTCGGGTTTGCCGTCAACGACGGCTTGGAGGGGTTTCCCGCCAACAGGATCGAGCAGAACCGCGATGGCGTCGAAATGAAAGTCGTGGACGGTTCGCTGCGGATCCGTTCGACGCGAACGGCGCACGCCTATGTCGGCCGCAACGCGGCCGCGCTCACGGACAGCGACGGCTTCGTCGACACCGGCGACATGGTCGAACTGTGCGGCGACCGCTATCACTTCGTCGGCCGGCGCGGCGGTATCATCAATATCGGCGGGCTGAAGGTTCATCCCGAAGAGATCGAGGCTGCCATCAACCGACATGACGAGGTGCAGATGTCCCGCGCCAGATCGCGCAAGAGCCCGATCACCGGTTCGATCGTGGTCGCCGACGTCGTCCTGGCTGATGGTTGCGATGCAAGCCGAAGTGAAGAGATCCGGAAAAAAATTCTGGCCGGTTGCCGCGCGCAGCTGCCGTCGCACAAGGTGCCCGCCATGATCAAATTCGTAGAGGCACTCGACATCACGGCGGCCGGAAAGCTGGCGCGAACCGATGCATAATGTGGTGGTGACCGGCGGCAGCCGCGGCATTGGCCTTGCCATCGCACGGCGGTTGGCCGCGGCCGGGTATAACGTGATCGCGGTGGCGCGGCGCGAAAGCGACGAGTTGCGCCAGGCCATAAGCGACGTCGTGGCGCAGGGCAAAGGCGGCCTGCACTTCAGGGCGTTCGATCTCGCCGGGATCGACGCCATTCCGGCTTTCGTGAAGGGGTTGCGTGACGAATTCGGCGCGATCTACGGCCTCGTCAATAACGCGGGCATCGGCACCGAGGGCCTGCTCGCCACCATGCATAATACCGAGATCGAGGCGCTGGTGCGTCTCAATGTCCTCTCGCCGGTGATCCTGACGAAATATGTCGTGCGGCACATGATGGCGGATGGCGCCGGACGTATCATTAACATGTCCTCGATCATCGCTTCCACGGGCTATAACGGCCTTTCGGTCTACGGCGCGACCAAGGCGGCCGCGGCCGGGTTCACCCGCTCGCTGGCGCGCGAAGTGGGCAAGCTCGGGATCACCGTGAACGCAATCGCGCCCGGCTTCATCGACACCGAGTTGACGCAAACCCTTTCGGACGACCAGCGCAAGCGGATCGCAAACCGCAGCGCCCTGCGCCGGCTGCCTGACGTCGACGACGTCGCCCGCATGGTCGAATACCTGCTGGGTGACGGCGGCCGCAACATCACCGGCAGCGTGCTGACCGTCGACGCCGGCAACACGGCTTGAGTTGCGCTTCGTTCGCGCTAGCACATCACGGCAAATCGGCATCGCGCGATTGATTTCCCTCAAGCACGGCGACCGCCTTTTCAGCGAAAAGCTTGCGAGCTTTATGAGCATGGAATAGGCGATGGCATTTGAACGCGTCCTGCGGTGGGCACTGGTCGCGATCGCCGTGGTCGGGCTGGCGGCCGGCATTGCCGCCAGCGCCGCAAGCCGGCCGGACCTCGCCGATCTCTTTTGGTGGTTCGCAACCGCGCCGGTGGTGGCGGGACTGGCGGTCTCGATCGTTCGGGATTTCCTCGCTGGCCGGCTGGGAGTTCGACGCCATCGCGCTGGTGTCGATGAGTTCAGCGCTCGCGCTCGGCCAACCGCTCGCCGGCGCCGTCGTCGCGCTGATGTATTCCGGTGGCAACGTGCTTGAGGATCTCGCGGTGGCGCGCGCCGAGCACGATCTGCGCTCGCTGGTCGACCGCGCGCCGCGCGAGGCGCATCGTCTCGTCGATGGTCAGATCGAAGAGACGCCGATATCGGAGGTCGCCATCGGCGACCGGCTTCTGGTGCGGGCGGGCGAAATCATTCCAGTCGATGGTATCGTCAGTTCGAACACGGCAAACATCGACAAATTGGCCGTGACCGGCGAGCCGATTCCAGTGGTCAAGGGACGGGGCGCCGCCACCCTCTCTGGTGCGTTGAACGCTGGCGAAGCCTTCGAGATGACGGTGTCTGCGGTCGCAGGTGAAAGTACCTATGCGGGGATCGTGCGCCTGGTGACCGCAGCGCAGACAGCCAGGGCGCCGTTCGTGCGGCTGGCCGACCGCTTCGCGCTGATATTCCTGCCGGTCACGCTCGTGCTCGCCTTCATTGCCTGGCTGATCTCCGGAGACATCATCCGCAGTCTCGCCGTGCTGGTGGCGGCGACGCCGTGTCCGCTCATTCTGGCAGCACCGGTCGCCTTCATCGCAGGTGTTGCGCAAGCGGCCCGGCGCGGCATCCTGGTCAAGGGCGGCGGACCGCTCGAGGCGCTGGCACGCGCCTATACCGTGCTGTTCGACAAGACCGGCACATTGACGGTCGGCGGCGCGCGGCTACTTTCCGTTGAGGTTGCGCCAGGCGAGACCGCCGATGAGGTGCTGACGCTCGGTGCCTCCCTTGAGCAGGCGTCGCATCATGTTCTCGCCCGCGCCATCGTCGAGGCCGGGACCGAGCGCGGCCTCAGCCTTAAAGTGCCCGAACAGATGCGGGAATCCGTCGGATCTGGCCTGCACGGCGTGGTCGACGGGCGGCATGTGAGCGCGGGTTCACACGACATGATCTTTGCAGGCCAACGGCCCCCCCAATGGGCATCGCGGGCCATCCGGCGCGCCTCGTGGCGATCGGCGCTCATTGTATTCATCGCGGTGGAGGGACGACCTATCGGCGCGCTGCTGCTTGCCGACGAGCTTCGTTCCGACACGCCGCGAGCCATCCGGTTGCTGCGCGAGGCTGGCGTTGCTCGCATCGTTATGGTGACCGGCGACCGTGCCGCCGCTGCACAGGCGATCGGCGCAGCTCTCGATCTCGATGCGGTGCTGGCCGACCGCGTGCCCTCCGACAAGGTTGACGCCGTGCGTTCCGAGCAGCGGCTGCATCCGACCATCATGGTAGGCGACGGCATCAACGATGCGCCGGCTTTGGCATCGGCCGATGTCGGGATCGCGCTTGGCGCCCGCGGCGCCAGCGCCTCATCGGAAGCCGCCGATGTGGTGATCCTCGCCGATCGTCTTGATCGGGTCGGCGAGGCGATCCTGATCGCACAACGGGCGCGCCGCATCGCCTTGGAAAGCATCGTCGTCGGCATGAGCCTGTCGATGCTCGCCATGCTGGCGGCGACGGTTGGATGGCTGGCGCCGGTGCCGGCGGCCATCGTGCAGGAAGTGATCGACGTGGTCGTGATCCTTAATGCCCTGCGTGCCCTGAACCCGGCCTATGCGGGTGCCCGGCGCACCATCCCGGCATCGGTCGGACGCGAAATGCGTCACGACCACGTCGCGCTCATCCGCAGCCTCGATCGGCTACGAGCCATCGCCGATGCTCTGGACGACGTATCCCCCGAGGATGCGGCCGCGCTGATCGTGGAGGCAAACGCCGCCGTTCAGGACCAGGTGGTTGCACATGAGCGCGACGACGAAGGCACCGTATATCCGAGGTTGGCCAATATTCTCATGGACCGCCACGGCCTTTCGGCCATGAGCCGCGCGCATCGCGAGATCCTGCATCTCGCCCGCTTGCTTGCCCGCCTGGTCGAGGATTTGCCGACGGAAAAGATTGATCGTTTCCTCGTTCGCGACGCCCAGCGGGTGATCGAAGCGATCGAGACCCTGGTGCGCATCCATACGGCACAGGAAGAGGACATCTTCGAGGCCGTCGTGGCGCGAACGGCGGCATAGCCTGACGGGCGCACCATTGGAGTTAAAAAGAACGCGCAAGTTCAGACCGCGACCGAATGCCGGGCCGTGGAATTGCGCAGATAAGTGTCGAACACGGAAGCGACCACGCGCGCCAGCGGAAGCCCTTCGGCCGCGAGCACCAGCTTTCCGCTTTCATAGCTCAGAAGGCCGTCTTGCTGCATCTGCAGCAAATCGGGAATCTCTTGCGCATACCAATCCCCGGCAAAGCCGAGGCCGCGTCCGGCCGCAACAAGGTCGACCGATCCGTCGCACATGATTCGCTCGATCACATGGGCGCGAAGCTCGTCCTGTCGGCTCAGCGCGTGGCCGCGTACGATCGGCAACTTGCCCGCCGCTACGGCGCGGGACCATGCGCCGGTTTCGCTGGCGTTCTGGACGTAACCTTGCGGGGTCCGGCCGATCGAGGTCGCGCCGATCCCGATCAGCGTCCGGGCGGCGTCGCTGGTATAGCCCTGAAAGTTGCGATGCAGGCGTCCCTCGGCCGCCGCAATGGCGAGGCTGTCACCGGGTAGCGCGAAATGATCGATGCCGATCTGAACGTAGCCCTTCGCCACCAGCGTTGCAGCGGCCGCTCTTGCCTGTTCGGCGCGCTCGGGCGCGGTGGGGAGGCTGTCGTCGGCGATCATTCGCTGATTCTTTGCGACCCAGGGGACGTGGGCGTAGCCAAACAGCGCGATGCGGTCGGGCTTCATCGCGACGCATCGCTCGACGGTCCGGCAAAGCGCGGCGGCGGTTTGATGTGGCAGCCCGTAGATCAGGTCGAAATTGATGTTCGGCACGCCGGCGGCGCGAAGCCCCAAGATCGCGCGCTCGACCATTTCCGGCGGCTGGATCCGGTTGATGGCGGCCTGCACTTTGGGGTCGAATTCCTGCACGCCGAAACTGGCGCGGTTGAAACCCAATGCCCCGATCTGCTCGATCATCGTATCGGCAAGCGTACGCGGATCGCTCTCGATCGCGATTTCAGCGTCGGGCCTTAACCAGAAACGCTCGGAAAGACGCGCCATGACGGCGGCGAGGTCCTCGGGCTCCAGCACCGTCGGGGTACCGCCGCCGAAATGCAGGTGCGAGACCGGCATCAGGGCTGGAAGCGCGCCGGCAATCAGGTCGATTTCTTCAAGCAGGTGCCGGACATAGGTGGCGACTGGTGAATAACGCGCCGCCAGCTTCATGTTGCAGCCGCAGTACCAGCACATCTGCTTGCAGAACGGCACATGCAGATAAAGCGAGATCGGCTCGCCCGGATCGAGCCGGCCGAGCCATTCGCGATAGTTGCCTGCCGGAAAATGCGTCGAGAAATGCGGCGCGGTGGGGTAGCTGGTGTATCTGGGAACGTTGACTTTGGCGTATTTTTCGAAGGAGGAAGGCATCGCAATTTCTTTCAAATCGGCTGCCGGCCGCGCTCGAATTTTTGGCCCGTCGGTTGTTCGGCTAGTTGTTCTTGTCAGTTGTTCTTGTCAGTTGTTCTTGTCAGTTGTTCTTGTCAGTTGTTCTTGGCGCCCTCGCAAATCCATGCCCTGATGGTATCGCGATCGCAGGTTGAGAGCTTCTTCTTGCCCAGCGGCATATGGGTTTCGGGAGCCCCGCGCCAGTCCAGGAGCCACATCAGATTGCTGGTCTCGGGATCGCCCGGGATCACCATCTTGCCCGACTTGGTTCCCTTCATGACACCTTCATAAGAACTCAGATCAAGTCCGCTCTTTTCGTTGCCCTGGCCGCCCGGCTGGTGGCAGCTGAAGCAATGCCCGACGAAGATCGGCATCACATCGTCGGCAAAACTGGTTTTCGCCGGCGCGGCGCACAGCTGATCGGAGGAGTTTATGATTTCCTCGCCGATGGTGCCGCCGATCGCCAGAAAGATCGCCCCGCCCAGAACTAACAGTCGCCGCCGCATGTGAATGTCCTTCTTTTCCGTGTATTCCGCCCAAGTCTGGACGATTTTTAGCGTAGTGTTTCCGGATGCGTCCGACATTGACCCAAGTCAAGAAAATTACAACCGATTGACACGGGTTCCGCACACGGAATCGGTGACCTGCCTCGCGGACCTGCGCCGCGCGTAAGCAGGAAATCCATAGCCGCCGTCGATACTTTTGCGATTTCTTGATGTAGCTCAATGAAGGACGAAGCGCAGCAGCCTCTATATTGAAAATTATGATGATTGCAGCGAGAATGAGTGACGATATGTGGGGCTTGTTCGAACCTATGACCGGTCCGGATATTTGGTACGTTTCCTATCGCTCAAATATCACGCCGAAGCGCGACAACAGGGAACGCAGGCTCGCGCGCGCGACCCGCAAATTCAAGGATGAAGCCGAAGCGCGGCAGTTTGCCCAGGAGATCATCGAAAAGGGGTGGAGCGCGATTGCCGGGACGCTAAATCCCCATACGCCGAAGAAGACGGTCGCATCCACCCAGATTCTCGATTGGATCGCCGGCAAGCATTGAAATAATCTTGCGGCCGCGGGCATATGCCCGCTTGCATCATTACGCGCCCCGACGCGAGTTCCCGGCCACCAGACCCTTATTTTCGACCGCGACTGCCGCCGAGGCCTCGACACATGCGCTGTCGAGCCGTCACGCGGCGACGTCAGCCTCGGCGCTGTGCGATCTGACCGGCTGAGTCCCCTAAGGGCGGCCACCGCAGCGGCATAGAGCAGGAACCGGCCGAGCTGGCCGCTCAGCATGTCATGGAACCGACCCAAAACCCTGCGAAGATGCTCGAAAAGACCGGAGATCACGATGGCGGTGAGAAACGAGCGGGTTCGGGTCGAAATCGCGCGATAGGTGCGCTCGACTTCGCTGTCGAATCGGCCGGTCGCAAGACCCTCACTGGTAACGCAGGGGCGCATCGCTCCGATCAATTCCGATGCATAGGAGGAAGCTTTCGGCGAGGGTGTCCTGCGCCTCGCGGGCAGCGTCCGCGCCTTTCGTTCGAATGCGACCAGGGCGGCACGATCAGCGGAATCGCCGCGATGAGCGTTCCAGACGGCGCGGATGGAGATCTCCATCATGGCGGAGGCACCGGCAAACAGCATGAAATTCCGCAGCGCGGTTGAAACGGAGACGACGGCGGCGGCCTTGATCTGGGTGGTGTCGGCGGTCAGCGCGACACCAGCACCGCTGCCGGCCAATCGAAAAGGCCGACGATAGCGAAGTGAGATGCGAAAACACGTCGCGACGCAAGTCGCGACGATGCGCTCGCCAAGCGTGGTGACGAGATAGACGCGCGATGCGCTGGCGAGCGCCAGCAAGACCATGAGCGCAATCATCAGACTGACACTCATCAGACTGAGGTGGCTCATGCTGACGCTGTCGGCGTTGAAGCCGAAGTCGATCGTGCGCCGCACCGCAACCGGTACACCAGGGTCGCAAGCGACGCCACTGTCGGCGCGCACCGTGCGGAGACGGTTTTGGGGCGATAGCGCGCCGGGTGGGGCAAGCACGAGCGGCGGACGCAGCCATTTACCGCGAACGGAGTCATCCCTGTTTCCAACGGTCGAACCGTATTCCTGCAGGCTTGTTCGTATTGAAACAACGGCGGTTCCCGGACATGTGTCGCGCGGCAACGCAACGGTGCATCTTGAGCGTCGAGCCGTTCCACTGCGTTCATCAGCCAGTCACCTTGCCGCGCGAAAAGAAGTTGTTACCCATCGTTCATTTGGTGTTGAATGGCCGTTGTTATTCGAGCAACGATGTTGATCGAAATCAATTGTTCGCTGTGAAAAATCGCGTACGTTTTTGTATGTTCGTTCCCATTAACGGAGATGAAATATGAATGTTAAAGTCCTTGGAGCTGTGGTCGCAGCATTGGCGGTTGGCGGAGCGCTGACGATCGCCGCTCCTAAACCCGCGGCTGCGTTGCCAGCCTACGCCGCGTCGACAGGAAAAGCCTGCGGTGCGTGTCACGTAAATCCGGCGGGAGGCGGTCCCCGCAATGCTTTCGGTGAAGCGTTCGCCGCGAACGGCCATAAGCTGCCGGGCAAAAAATAGGATCAGATTTCATAAACAAGAGGGATTTGCAGTTTGGTGCGAGTCCCTTTGCTTGTTCAGTGCTTGCGTTTACGCGCTCCGATGGTGGATTCGGAATCGGCTCGTTGTACTAACAGGTGCACCAGCAGGATGGGGATGGGATGCAAGGGTCAATCGACTTAACTTCTCTGAATCGGCGCGTGCCAGGCGCGCGGGTTTTCCTCCGTCCCGTCACGGTATTTGCCCTTATTAATTTTCTCCTCGTTCTGGCGTTCTCGGGGGGATATATCGATCGCGCGTTCGCTCAACCAGTTGTCAATGTCGGACGACGGTCCGGAACTTCGAAGCCTATTTGCAAGCTCCGAAGATGTTGCGGGGGGCAAGCTCCTTGCAAAATCTTCCTGCGCTGGCTGTCACGGCGCAAAAGGCATCAGTTCGAACCCGGGCGTGCCCCATCTTGCCGGTCAGCGTCCGGCTTACCTCTATCAAGAGCTGAAGGCCTACCAGTCCCGTGACACCAATGCCATGCACAACGAGGTCGGGTTCCTCAACGACGATGCCATGATCAAATTGGCTGCGTACTTTGCCAGCCTTGATCCGCCGCAACCGAGCGCAAGAAGTCGAAAACGCTCCTGCAACGGACCCGGTGCAGGCCGGCAAAGCCGCGGCGGCTAACTGCGCAGGATGCCACGGCGACGGCGGCGTCAGCAAAACAGCCGGCGTGCCGAGCCTTGTCGGGTCGGATCCGAAGGCCCTCGTTAACGCCATGAAGGCCTACAAGAGCGGAGAGCGCCAGAGCGACGTGATGAATTCGATGCTCGCCAGCGTTTCCGACGCGGGCATGAACAACATCGCGCTCTATTACGGGGTGCAAAAGGCGGCACGCGCCCAAACTCCCGTCGCCGGCGACAAGACTGCGTCGGCCAGTCTGGCTGCCGGCTGCGAGGGTTGCCATGGCCCCAAGGGCGTGAGCGGCAACCCCTTGGTTCCGAGCCTTGCGGGGCAGGATTCCGCCTATCTCGTGAGCGCGATACAGGGTTACAAGCGGGGAATTCGCAGCGACGATACGATGAAAGGGCTGGTCGCATCGCTCGATGACAGCAGCATCAAGAATCTGGCGGCCTATTTTGCGACCCAGGAGCCGAAGGAGCCGAACTTCCGTTTGCCGCTGAAAGCCAATGAATGGGCCCAACGATGCGACCGGTGTCACGGTCCGAACGGCAATAGCACGGATCCGCGTATGCCGGCGCTGGCAGCACAACGCGTGGATTACCTGGAAAAGGTGTTGCACGATTACCGGCTGGGCGCGCGCAAGAGTTCCGCCATGGCGGCAATGTCGGAAATACTGACCGAGCACGACGTCGAGAACATCGCGGCCTACTATGCGCGCCAGACGCCCCGTCCTGTGGTGTTTGTGATCATTCCGCCCAAGTGAGTCGGGTAAGCAGCACGCATACTCACCGGGCGTCGCCGACAATGCCGACCAAAGTGACGCCGATGCCGATATGGGCGAAGCACCGCTTCGCTCGATCTCTATCGGTTGGCGTGGTGCGATGGCCGTGCACAAGAAAAATGTCCACGCTGGCACTTTTTGTCCGGCTGTTGACTGAGATCAACCAAGTAGTGCGATTTTGGCATTATACACTGGACCATTCTTCACAGGCAATTTTGCAGACAGAGGAAGAAATGGAAGGTACCGCAATGTCATCCAAGTCAGTCCTGCTCGGAATAGGCTCGGCCGTCGCAACCCTCGCGCTGGTCAGCGTCATCATCGGTGGCACGACCAGCACGGCTTCGGCCAAGCCGGAATACGCGCAAAAGACCGGCAAGGCGTGCGGCGCCTGCCATGCCAATCCAGCCGGGGGCGGCAAGCTCACGGCCGCCGGCGAGAAATACAAGAATACCCAGAAATAGCAGGCCTCACGGCGCCGGTAGCGGTGCCGGGGCCGTGGTCTGCGAAAGTCGGAAATTCGGTGCGCGGTATCGATGACATCGCGCCGGAGAGTCAGGTACTGCGTGCTTCGCGGCGAGTTCAGTTCCGTAATCGGCTGGCTGCCATGCGCTAACATCTGACGCGGCGCGCTTCGTCGGCGTCGAGTCCTCGCGACGTCGTGGTATATAGCCGCGCGGCCGACGCGGGTTTCTCGACCCGGCTATACGAATCAATTCATCCGGATGGAGCGCGGAGCCGCGCAACCCAGTCCACGTTTCCGTGAAGATCGGCAGAGATATGGAGCTCTTCTACGCCACACGCGATGGCCAGTCACGGCGAATTGCCGAGCGGATAGCGGATCGCCTTGGCGACCGAGGGATCTCCGCGTTACCGCATGATCTGGCGGGCGCCACGTTGCTCCGTCAAGCCTTACGGCGGCGCGGCTGGTCGTCGTTGTGGCAGCCGTGCGTTATGGTCGGCCGCTGCCGGAAGCCGATCAATTCCTGGCCAGCTACCGAAAGCTGCGCGATCCGCCACAGCTGGTTTTGCTGTCGGTCAATTTGACGGCCCGGAAGCCGGGCAAGGACACGGTCGAAGGCAACGCCTATCTTAGGAAGTCGATCGCCAGACACCGGCTCGCTCCGGCCATCGCATTGGCTATTGCCGGGCGTCTGGACTATTCCCGCTATGGCTGGCTGGATCGGCAGTTGATCCGTTTCATCATGAAGCTGACGGGAGGGCCGACCGATCTCACGGCTTGCATCGATTTTACGCCATGGGACGTGGTCGATGACGTCGCTCTGCGGATAGCCGCACTGCATGCCAGCATCCGTGCGCCGGCCCAGCAATCAGGGTCGCGCCCGGATTGATCGATCCTTGGCCGACGGCAGGCAAAAGCGCTTCGATAAAAGAAACTCCCTCAATCATTTACGTAAATGACATCACAAATGTTGCTTCCATCAGCAGCACCTGGGCAACTGCACGTGGCCATCCCAGTGGGGCGCACCCTCGCCAACTGCCGTCGCGATCGGATCGTCGGAGAACGCCATTGCCGGGTCGACGAATTCTTCGACGCACCCGCTACCCTGAGATGAGCAATGCCATCCCCTCGATTTCAATCCTATTGATCTCTGTCAATGAGCGTTTGACCGGCAATGGTTATGGAGACTAACCGAGAAGGTTGCAAAATGGGTAAGCTCCATTTTTTATTGAGCTTACTCGCTTGCGAGCGGTCAGCTTGGACGGAAAAGATCATGATCAGGCCGGACGAAGAAACCGAAGCCACGAATTTGGGCCGCGGAAAGCGCATTGCGCGTCACACGATCAGTATCCTCGTCGGCTTTATATTTCTCATCGCCGCTGCCGGCCTTTGGGCATCGGTCGCGAGAGCAGAGGATGCCGCGGCCGATCAGGCCGCCCCCAAGCTCCCCAACGAAGCCTGCCTTGGATGTCATGGCCTGCAGGGGTTCGCACCGGTCCCATCGTCCAATCAGGCGGGGATCCCGAAGGTACAGCAAGATCGCTTTCTGGGCAGCGTGCACGGGAAACGGATGTGCGTCGAATGCCACACCAATGTCACCAAGATTCCGCACGAGAAGGTCGAGGTGAAAGTCAGTTGCGTCAACTGCCATCAGGAACAGCTGGAAGCCGCGGAGGAAGATAACAACCCGGAAAAGATCGCCAAGCTTACGGGCGTCATGCAGATGGTCGGCCGATACATGAAGTCGATCCATGCACAGCCCAGCAAGCAAGATCAGTCGCGCACCAACGCAACCTGCTACAATTGCCACGACGCGCATTACATCTATCCGAAGGGCAGCCCCAACCGAAATTGGTGGCGGCTCAATCTGCCGTACGCATGCGGCGCGTGCCACGCCCAGGAGCTCGAGGCCTACAAGACCTCCGTGCATGGCAAGGAGGTGTTGCAGAACGGCGATCCGAAAGCGGCCATATGCTCGGACTGCCATACCACGCACGATGTCGCGGACCCGGCGCTCGAACTCGACCCGGCTGGTGATCACCAAGAACTGCGGCAATTGTCACCAAGAGCAATTGAAGTCCTACATGGCGACCTACCACGGTCAGGTCAACACGCTGGGCTTCGCCCATACCGCAAAGTGTTTCGACTGCCACGGCAGCCACACGATCCAGCGCGTGGATGATCCGGCCTCTACCATGCATCCGAACAATCGCGTCAAAACCTGCCAGAATTGCCACATTGATGCGACACCGGGTTTCGCAAGTTTCCAACCGCACGCGAACAATCACGATTTCGACCGCTATCCCTACACGTGGCTCGCATCGAAATTCATGCTGGCGCTGCTTGGGGGGACCTTCGCATTCTTCTGGGCGCATTCGGCGCTCTGGTACATCCGCGAACTGATCGATCACAGGCGGAACAAGAGCCGACCGCATGTCCTGACCGACGCGCTGAAGGCCAACGGCGGCGCGCCCGTCAAGTATTACCGGCGCTGGCCCGCCATCTGGCGCATCGCTCACCTCAGCTTCGCCATCTGCGTTATCGTGTTGGTGTTTACGGGCATGACGCTGTTCTACGCCGACGCCGGCTGGTCGCCTATCATCAGCAAGCTGTTCGGCGGCCCGCGCGTCACGCGGGGTCATACACCGAACCTTCGCCACAGCCTTCGTCGCAATCTTCTTCTGGCACCTCGGCTATGTGTTCTTGCGGATTGGACGCAACTGGAAGACTTTCCGCTGGTTCGGCCCCAACTCGATGATCCCCAGCCTGTCGGACCTCAAGGACGCCGTCGCCATGTTCAAGTGGTTCTTCGGTCTCAAGCCGAAACCGCAGCTGGATCGCTGGACCTATTGGGAGAAGTTCGACTATTGGGCGCCATTCTGGGGCGTCACCATCATCGGCGTGAGCGGCGCCATGTTGTGGTTCAAGGGCTTCACTGCCATGTACCTGCCTGGCTGGGTATTCAATGTCGCTACGATCTTCCACGGCGAAGAAGCCGTGCTGGCTGCCGGGTTCCTGTTTCACTGTGCACTTCTTCAACAACCATTGGCGACCCGACAAATTCCCGCTTGATATCGTCATGTTCACTGGCGTGATGCCGCTCGAGGAGTTCAGGCGGGAGCATCAGATCGAGTACGATCGTCTGGTCCAGAATGGAGAGCTGTCGAAGTACGTGGTTGATGCGCCGTCGCAGCCGATGACACGTGCTTCCACCATATTGGGCTTTACCCTGATGGCTTGCGGCTTGATCCTGCTCGTCATGGTGACGAACGGCTTCCTTCGTCACTTGTTTGGAGGATAATGGCTCAGCTGGATGAAATTGAGCGGTCGCCCGTGGTTCTGGCTTTCGTTAGCCGTCGAACTGCATCCGACGCGGGGTAGCCGATATGGAGACCTGGCCAGAGTACCGGAAGGGCGAGCTGGAGCCAGGTTTCCATCACGAACGGGAATAAGCCAGCCGGCAGAACGGAGAATACGATGAACAAATCAGCTGCCACGACTTCCATCGAAACACTTATCGCTGGTGTTCTGGCTTCTCTCGGGCGTCCGAACTGGCGCCGTTGGGTACCGGCGTTGTTCGTCACGGGAGGCATCGCGTTGTCGGGGGCTTGTTTCCAAAGCGCCTCCGCTCAACAGGTGAACGCCCCCAAGGCGGGGGCGGAGCTGCGGCCTCTTTCTGCGACTGCAGATGATGTTGCGGACGGCAAGCGGCTGGCTGACTTTTCGTGCATTGGCTGTCACGGCGCAAACGGCATCAGCTCGAACCCGGGCGTGCCCCATCTTGCCGGTCAGCGTCCGGCTTACCTCTATACCGAGATGAAAGCCTACCAGGGCCGCGATACCAACGCGATGCACAGCAAGGTTGGGGCCCTCAATGATGATCAATTGGTCAAATTGGCCGCCTATTTTGCCAGCCTTAATCCGCCGCAACCAAACGCAAGAGCCGAAAACGCTCCGGCAGCGGACCCGGTGCAAGCCGGCAAAGCCGCAGCGGCCGGGTGTGCGGAATGCCATGGCGAGGGCGGCGTCAGCAAAACAGCCGGCGTGCCGAGTCTTGTCGGGTCGGATCCGCAGGCCCTCGTCAAAGCCATGAAGGCCTACAAGAGCGGAGAGCGCAAGAACGATGTGATGAAGACAATGTTCACGGGCATCACCGACGCGGGCATGAACAACATCGCGCTCTATTACGGGGTGCAAAAGGCGACACGCGCCCAAACTCCCGTCGCCGGCGACAAGACTGCGGCGGCCAGCCTGGCTGCCGGCTGCGAGGGTTGCCATGGCCCCAAGGGCGTGAGCGGCAACCCCTTGGTCCCGAGCCTGGCGGGGCAGGATTCCGCCTATCTCGTGAGCGCGACGCTGGCCTACAAGCGGGGAACCCGCAGTGATGATACGATGAAAGGCCTGATCGCATCGCTCGATGACAACAGCATCAAGAATCTGGCGGCCTTTTTTGCGACCCAGGAGCCGAAGGAGCCGAACTTCCGGATGCCGCTGAAGGCCTCCGAATGGGCCGGGCGGTGTGACAAGTGTCACGGTGCGAACGGCAACAGCACGGATCCGCGCATGCCGGCGCTGGCAGCGCAAAGCGCGGATTACCTGGAAAAGGTGCTGCACGATTACCGGCTGGGCGCGCGCAAGAGTTCCGCCATGGCGGCGATGTCGGAAATGCTGACCGAGCGCGACGTCGACAACATCGCGGCCTACTATGCCCGCCAACCGGCTCGCGCAGTTATATTTGCGCCGGTGCCGCCCAAGTGAACACAAAATCAAACGGGTACCCTTCGGTTTCATCGGTTGTTCGCGAATTTGATTGCACGCTGTGCTGAAGGAAGCGTGGCATGAGGGAGGCGGTGCCTGTCGCGACGCGGCTTTCCATGGACAAAGGCGCATGAGCGATCCAGGGAATTGTCTCGACCTCAAGGCAACAGAGCGGCTGGTAGGGACGAATAGCGCTGCGCCAGCGGCACGAACTGTTGGCTGATCGACGCGAAAGGTTAAATCAGCGGAATGTCCGAGGCCTCGGAAGCTGCTCAAGGCCGGGATCAAAGCCGCAGGCCGCCGTGACGGTGCAGATAACGCCCGCAGTAGTAGCGCATTAACATTCAAATCTATTTTTTTCTAACAATGCCTCTGAATCTTGATCGAAATCAATGATGGACAGGCACGCCTTCGTATCTGAAGGATGTTCCATCGCTGGCGTCGGGATAACAGCGTGGGACCGAAGGTGGAATGTACCTTACGTCGTCCGTTCCGCGGGGATCGCAAGATAGCATAACCTGCTTGATCAGAGCGGCGGTTGAGCAAGCGAAAGTTGTCGGCTAACACTTTATCTATGCGCATGGACCAGGCCGGCCGGCAGGACGGGAAAGACGATGAACGAATCGACTGACGCGACTTCTCCAAAGGGCCGTATCGCAGGCATCGAGGCTTTTTATTCGCGTCGGTGTGCCCGATCCGCCCTCCCGAGATTGGTCGCTGCGGGATTGATTATCGTCGGAGTCCTGTTGTTGGAGGGAGCGGTTCAGGGGGCGTCCGCCCAACAGACAAGCGCAAGCGCGGAGCTTCGAACCCTCCATGCAACTCCCGAAGCTGTTGCGCAAGGCAAGCGCCTCGCCGAAACATCCTGTTCCGGCTGTCATGGCGCGCACGGCATCAGCGAAAGTCCGGGCGTGCCAAATCTTGCCGGTCAGCGCTCAGCGTACCTGTATCTCGAGCTGAAGGCCTATCAGTCAGGTGCCCGCGGCGCTAGCGCTATGAGAAACGTAGTCAAGTCCCTGGACGAGGATTCGTTGTTCGATGCGGCCGTCTACTTCGCCAGCCTCGATCCTCCGCAAAAAAATGCTGCAAATGGAGCCAAGGCTTCGACAGTCGATCCGGTTCAAGCCGGCAAGGCAGCAACTGCTGCCTGTGCGGGATGCCACGGCGATGCCGGGTTCAGCAGGACCCCCGGCATTCCGAGCCTTGTCGGACTGGATCCCAAATACCTCGTTGCAGCGATGAAAGCGTACAAGGGCGGGCAACGCAAGGACGACACGATGAAAGCGATGCTCGCGAGCGTTACCGACGGGAACATGAACAACATCGCGCTCTATTATGGGCTGCAAAAGGTCGCGCGAGCCCAGACTCCCGCCGTCGGCGACAAGGCTGCCGGCGCTACGGCGGTAGCCGCCTGTGCGGGATGCCACGGCGCGGATGGTGTGAGCGCAACTCCCACGACTCCGAGCCTTGCCGGACAGGATGCAGGTTATATCGCGAACGCGCTGCATGCCTACAAGTTGGGAACTCGTAGCGATGAAACCATGAAAGGTTTGGCGGCGTCGCTCGACGATAGCACCGTCAAGAATGTTGCGGCCTTCTACGCTAGCCTGGAGCCGAAGCAGCCGAACGTACGCAAGCCTCTGACCGCCGAGGAATGGGCGGAAAGATGCGACCGTTGTCACGGCGTTAACGGCAACAGCACCGATCCGCGGTTGCCGGCCCTGGCCGCGCAACGCATGGATTATCTGGAAAAGGTGCTGCAGGATTATCGGACGGGCGCGCGCAAGAGCCCTCAGATGGCGGCAATGTCCGCCATGTTGACGGAGCAGGATATAGCCAACCTTGCGGCATATTATTCCAGCCAGAGGGCGCGTTGGGTGGTATTGGTGACGGTGCCATCCAGGCAGGGGGCGAAATGAGCAGGCCAGTTGAAGCTTGGTATTCGCCAACATCAAGAATATTCGCCAACATCAAGAAACGGTCAGTCGATGAAACGGGTATTTTTGGGTGCGGGAATCGCCGCTGTAACTGGAATCGGCGGTGCGCTCGCCGCGCGTAGTGCGGCAGCCGTAAGCGTAGCAAAGGATCCCCGGGTGCGATGTCCCGGGGCGAGGCGTGAGCCGCTCTTTCATGTTGCGGCCCTGTAAGGATCGAAGAGGAATAGATTATGGCTGAGCAGCCACCACTCCACCGACTGTATCGTCACTATTCGGAACTGCCGTATAGCCAGCGCGTCTTGTATACGATGACGCTGCTGGTACTCGGATTGGGCTACATGTTTGCCCTGATCTACGTCTTTCATACCTATGCCGGCCGCGGCACCGGCAACAAGATGATGCTCTCATACGAGGATCTTGTCGTCGCATATAGCGGCAGCGGTCATGGCTCCCGCCTCGAATCGGCGTTGCAAGGGCCGATGTCGAACATGTTGCCGCCCGACGAAACCAAAACCATCATCGCCTGGGCGCAGCAAGGTTCCGATCGCGCGAGGTATGAAAAGGAAATCAAGCCGATCACAGACAAGCGCTGCATGGGGTGCCACGACGGCAGCAATCCGCATCTGCCGAATTTGAGCAGCTACGACAATATCAAGAAGGTCACGGAGCAGGATACCGGAACGGACGTCTTCACGCTGGTTCGCGTGTCGCACATCCATCTGTTCGGTCTGACCTTCATCTTTTTCATCATGGGCCTGATGTTTACCCATGCCTATGTGCGGCCGGTCTGGCTCAAGTGTATGATCGTTGCGCTTCCCTATTGCGCCATCGTGATGGATGTCAGCTCATGGTACTTTACCAAGCTGTTTCATCCCTTCGCCTGGATGGTACTGTTCGCGGGCGTATTGATGGGCGGGTGCTTCGCCTTCATGTGGCTGGTCACGATGTACCAGCTGTGGTTCTCGCCGCCGCCTGACATGGTCGCCGAGAGAGTGGGCGGCGATACTGCCATCATTGGCTGAGTGACGTCCGCAAAGCAGCGTAACGGCGCGCATAACCATCCTCGGGCAAGTGCGAAGATAGAGCGCTTGCCCGAGGTTCTGCATTAACAGCACAGGTTTGGCCTGTCTGGGTCGGCGATATTCGCGGCGCCTCTGTTTGCCAGCTCGACCGGCCTCAGGCCTCGCGCGATCGGCTGCCGCAGGGGCCGGCCGGTTGCGCGATCCTCCGGCGCCGTCATTCGCGAAGCATCTCTCCCGTTGAAGAAGTTGAAGAGACTTTTTGTTACCGGAAAATGGGTGATTTGATTTGAGTCAATTACTCGAATCCATATTTCGCTAATTTAATTTCGAGGAAACGATTCCCGCGCCTCCCGACAGAAGGGGGAGTTCAGTGAAGAACTCACCGCGCATCCGACGCCGTGAACTCGCCCGACGATATCTCGGCAGGGCGGCGATTTCGATCACACACACCTTGATATTGACCGGATAGCCCCAAGAAACGGGAACGCCATGCCGCGACATATTTTCAGACTGATCCTGCTAATCTTGGTCTGCGTCGTGGTGGGATATGGTGCGAAGAGATTTTTCACCGTCAATTCGTTCTACGAATACGGTCACTATAGAGGTGACTCGGTAGCGGACATCGCCTCGGACAAACCGAAATTCAAAGGGGTGGGGTATTGCGCGTCATGCCATGCGAAGCAAACCGCAGAATGGTCCAACGGCGTGCACAACAGCTCCGATATCGGAAAGATTGTTAAGTGTGAGGTGTGTCACGGTGCCGGCGGCGAGCGCGACGATGTCGGCCCGTTCAAAGCTTCGGCTACCGGCGCGGATCACCCGAAGAATCTCAAAATGGTCGTTCCGACCGACACCAGAAAGCTTTGCACGCTGTGCCATGAGCGGCTGACGGGGAGGCCTCTTCAGCAACGTCAAATCGTGGTCGCGGACCACGCCGGGACGCAGCAGTGCATTGTTTGTCACAATCCGCATTCGCCGAAGCTCAATCTGACGCCCGTAGAAACAACAGCCCAGGCGGGCGATCCGATCGTCGGTAAGGCCAAGGCTGCCGCCTGTGTGGGCTGTCACGGCGCAGAGGGCGTCAGCAAAAATCTCCCCGGCCCGAGTCTCGCCGGACAGAACGCGGCATATTTGACCGAAGCCCTCAAGGCATACGGTACGGGCGGCCGCAGCAATCCGATGATGAGCCCCGCGGCCCAGGCGCTGAACGCTGAAGACGTCGGCAATGTCGTGGCCTATTTCTCGGAACTGAAATGCGAAGCCGCGCCGGCATCGGATGCGCGGGCGGTATCGGCGGGCCAGGCGATCGCATCGAAGTGCACCGCTTGTCACGGCGCCGACGGACACGCCAGCAACGCAGCGTGGCCGAACCTTGCCGGGCAGTCCAAGGATTATCTGGTCAACGCCATCAAAGCCTACAAGGGCGGCGCGCGCAACAACGGCATGATGGCTGGAATCGTGAAGGACTTGAACGACTCGGATGCCGAAAGCGTGGCGACCTATTACGCCAGCGCGACATGTAAATAGGGCTTTGCCAACCGATACTTGCCCAGGAGCGCATGCAAATGGAAGACAAGGAAAAGCTCGAAGGCCAGCAGAGGGGGCGGCGAGAATTTCTGAGCTGTCTTGGAAGCGCTCTTGCATGTAGCGCGGCAGCGGCGGCGGCAAGTGCGGTAGCGACGGGAACCGTCGCGTCGACCGCGGAGGCGGCGGCAGCTGAAGTGCCGCCCAACCCTGCAATCCCGGGATATGACTGGACCCAGCATCAATGGGCATTCGGCGTCGACGCCACCAAATGCATCGGCTGCTTGCGGTGTGTCGAGGCCTGCAAGAAGGAAAACAATGTTCCCCTTGACGCGCATCACTTCCGCACCTGGGTCGAACGATACGTGACCCTGGAGGGTGAAGAGACCGCTCGCGTCGACAGTCAGGCCGATCCGGTGAACATTGCGGCCTCCGGCTCTGAAAGCGAATATCGCTTCGCCGATCGCTACAGGGACGCAAAAGTGGAACTGGCGTTCTTCGTGCCCAAGCTGTGCAACCACTGCACCCATCCGGCTTGCGTTCAGGTATGCCCAACCGGTGCGACCTATAAGACCGAGGATGGGGTTGTTGTCATCGACCACACCTATTGCATCGGTTGTCAGTATTGCGTGCAGGCCTGCCCCTATGGCGCACGCTATTTCAACGAGGAAACGGGCGTCACCGACAAGTGCACGTGGTGTTACCACCGCATTACCAAGGGACTGCAGCCCGCCTGCGTTGAAGTGTGCCCGGTCGGTGCGCGCATCTTCGGTGATCGCAATGACAAGCAAAGCGCAATCAGCCAGTTCATTCAAAATAACCGCGTTTCCGTGCTGAAACCAGAAACCGGCAATGCGCCGAATGTCTTCTATATCGGCATCGACAAGGACGTGAGCTGATGGAAACCTTAGTGCACTCCGCCCCATTCACTGGCTACGTTTATCCCAACGAGACGATAATCCCGTGGACCATACTCATCGTGGTTTACCCGTACCTGACCGGACTGGTCGCGGGCGCCTTCACCATTTCGAGCCTGTATCAGGTATTCGGTTTCCACCAATTGAGGCCGGTGGCGCATTTCGCGCTGCTGGTTTCCTTGTGCTGCATGGTTGTTGTGCCGCTGCCGCTGTTGCTGCACCTCGGTCATCCGGAGCGGGCATTCAACGCCATGATCACTCCGCATACGACATCCGCGTTCGCGATCTTTGCCTACGCGGCCGCCTTCTACGTCATTCTCCTGATGTTGGAGACTTGGTTCGTGTTCCGGCCGCACATCGTGCAGATGGCCAAGAACACGAAAGGGCCGGTGGGATGGGTCTATCGCGTGGCGACGCTCGGGTCGGACGATCTCTCCGAGAGGGCCTTGGGTTATGATAAAAAATGGCTATTCGCGCTAGCGATCATCGGCATTCCCGGCGCTCACGGCTTGCACGGCTACGTCGGATTCGTATTCGGTTCGCTCAAGTCCCGCGAATGGTGGTCCTCCGATCTCATGCCGGTCATCTTCCTGTTTTCCGCGATCATCTCCGGTACCGCACTGGTGATCGTGCTCTATGTCGTGTCGTGTAAGCTGCGGAAGGTTCCGGTCGACCTGGCGTGTCTGAAAGTCATGGCCTATTCGCTGTGGGGCTTCATGATGTTTACCCTGCTGCTGGAGGGGCTGGAATTTGCCAGCATGGTCTATCGCGGCCGGGAAGGTATCGACGTGATCATGTCGTTCGTTAAAGGCCCGCTCCTTGTTCCGTTCTTCATCCTTCAATTCGGGATTGGGTCGGTGCTGCCGCTCGCGGTAATTACCTTCCTGATTTGGCGCGGCACGAGCGGACCGGCGCTGGTCGCAGCCATCACCGCGAGCGCGTGCCTGGTCTTGGTGGCGGTGCTGATGATGCGCTATAATGTTGTGATCGGCGGGCAGGAAATTGCCAAGACGGGCAAGGGGTTACTTGCTTACCGGCCGCCGATTTTCGCGCGGGAAGGTTTATTCGCTGCGGCCTGCGTGCTGGTCCTGCCGTTCGTCTTGCTGTCGATATTGGTTCGTTTTCTGCCGCCTTGGCACGAAGCCGAATCAGCTTTGCCGAAGCGGGCCGTCTAGCGTTCCCCTGATCGACGGCGTGTGGAAGATTTCCGCGGAAGAAGATTTCCTCGGAAAAGGCCGCCGTTTGGCCCCCTCAAATGATGCCGGAGACGATCAGGGCCGGTGCGACCCGCATCGATCGCCACAAGGGCGTCATGCATTGTCTTCCCGAGGCGCCGGAATCCTCTGACGAGACGAAAAATAGACTGCATTTCGGCTTGTGTATCGAAATGTTCGGAGTGTGACTTTTTAGCAATATCTTAAGGTGGCATCGAAGGTTCACAGATCGGTGAACGATATAGCTACCGACAGTTGAACGCGGGGGCGTCTTTGATGAGCAGGTTGGGTTCCGGAAAATACTTCGATAGGGGCACGCAATATGCGAAGGCATGTTACGCGCAGCCTCTGGCCAAACTTCTCTCGCTTCTGAAGTCGGCATTGGTGGGCGGGGCGGTGTTGGGGCTCGTTCAGCCCGCCTTCGCCGTGGGGGTCATATCCTCGGAGCAGTCCATCTTCCCGACGTCGGGCCAGGGCGTTTACGCCGCATTGCTCGATCTCGACGGAGCCAAGAACGCGCCGCCCGCGCAGCAAGCCGACGGCGCGTTCTCCGCGCTCGCTGGTTTCGCCCAAACGATCACGGCGGGTTCAAAGGCGTCCGGACCAGCAACTTCCGGACAGAAGGTCGCGGCCGCCGGGCAGGACCAGGCGGTCTTTTCCGAGCTCGCTGAATTTGCCCAGCGTGTCGGCTCCAAGCAGCCCGTCTCGCGTCAACCCCGACTGAAACTCGCCGACGCCGACAACGCGGTCGACGCGCTGAAGGATTTCTTCAGCAGCAATTCCAAGCCGGCGGCCGCGCCGGCACCGGCGCCGGTGGCTACGCCCACCAAGGCAAAGTCCGCGGGTCCTGTGGTTGAAGCGCATTTCGTCGGTGAAAAGGTCTGCGTAACCTGCCACGCCAACTATGCCGAAACCTTCTCGAAAACCCTGATGGGGCGCATCGGCAAGACCCAGCCCGGCAAATTCGCGTGCGAAAACTGTCATGGACCGGGTTCGCAGCATGTGAAACTGGGCGGTGGCCGTGGCGTCGGCGGTATCATCTCGTTCCGCTCCAACGACACCTCGCGCAGCGTTCAGGAAAACAACGCGATCTGCCTCGCCTGCCACGAAAAGGGCGACCGCACCTATTGGAGCGGCAGTGTCCACGAAGTCCGTAACGTGGCCTGCACCGATTGCCACACGATCATGCGCAGCGTGTCGCAGAAGTTCCAGCTCAAGACCGTGTATGAGCCCGAGACCTGCTTCCAGTGCCATAAGGATAAACGTGCACAGATGGCGCGCTCGTCCCACATGCCGCTGCGTGAAGGGAAGATCGTCTGCTCCGACTGCCACCAGCCGCACGGCACTGCGAATGAAGCCCTGCTGAGGACCGCTACAATCAATGAGACTTGCTACAAGTGTCATGCCGAGAAGCGCGGACCGTTCCTGTTCGAACACGAGCCGGTTCGTGCGAACTGCCTGAACTGTCATGACCCGCACGGCTCGATCAATGAGTCCATGCTGAAGGTTTCGCGGCCCCGGCTGTGCGCAGAGTGCCATGGATTTGGTCACGCTTTGACCAGCGGCCCGAACAGCTACCAGATCATGGGGCGTGCCTGTAACAACTGTCACACCGCCATTCACGGAACCAATAGTCCGTCGGGAGCGCTCCTCCACCGGTAAGGCCAACTGTTCTGACGCTCGAATGTAGACGACCACTAACTGCCCTGGGGGGCTAAAATGAAATCGCGATCTGGCGTACTTCTCTCTTGTGCAACTGGGGCTCTATTGCTCGGCATGGCGCCGATCATGCCTGGGGCGCTGGCGGCCGACGCGGATATGCCGGTCAAGGCTCCGGCAGCCGCAGTCGTCGACACCCCCTGGTGGACGCATGGGTTCATAGAATTAGGCGGGCGCGGCTTCCTCAATAATCCCCAGCGGGATGGGCACATCTTCCAGGGCGGCAACAGCCTGGCGAAGTTCTATGAATACCGCGATCTGAGGCCGGGGCCGTTTGGCGATTTCAACGTTGCGTTCGGCAGCAAGGACGGGCTCTACGAAGTCGACGCGTGGGGCAAGAACGTCGGGTACAACGATCAGCGTTATGATGCCTACCTGTCGAAGGCCGGCGAGCAGTATTTCAACTTCACGTGGGACGAAACGCCCCACATCTACAGCACCAGCGCCAGCACGTTGTATAATACCAACGGAAACGCGCTGACGCTGATCAATCCGAATATTGGCGCCCTGATCTCTGCTGCGCCGGGAGGCGCGGGTTTCCCCGCGATTCCAAACGGCGGCAATGCAGCCAAAACCAACGCGATCAGCAGCATCATCAACCAGAATGTTGTCCCTACCGATGTCGGCATCCGGCGCGATACGGCGTCGGTTGATTATCGCTACACGCCGACCGACAACTGGGACTTCAAGGCCAATTACTCCCACATGCGGAGGACGGGGAGCCAGGTTGACGGCGTGCTCTTCACATCCACAAATACCGGCTCTCGCGTCGATGTCGCCAAGCCGATCGCCGATACGACGCAGAATTTCGGCGTGAACGGCGAATACTCGGGCACCTCCGCCTGGGGTCAGAAGTTCAACGCGATGGTCGGCTACAACGGGTCGGTCTATCAGGACGATTTCAACAACTATACCGTGCAAAATCCATTTTGCGTCGGCCTTACATGTGCCAACGGTGGAAACAATACCACTACCCCCCTTGCGATGATGTCGACGCCGCCCAACAATCAGATGAACGGGGTCACGGGCACCTTGGGTGCGGATTTGCCGCTCAATAGCCGGTATATGGGAACGGTGGGTTACACCGGCATGCGGCAGAATGATGCGTTCATACCATTTGCCAGCGCCGGCATTCCTGGTTTGACCCTGAATGGGCTCCCGGCGGCATCGCTTTCGACCATTCCTGCCTTAATCACCACTCAAGGCGGGACGGGGGTGACGAGCCTGAACGGCAAAATCAACACGCTGCTGGTCAACAACGTCGTCACCACCCAGATCACTCCCGATCTGAAAACGAAGCTGAACTACCGCTATTACGATTACGACAACCAGACGCCTGAGCTGAATATTGCCAATTGGGATATGGCTGATGCCCTCGCGGCAAACCCGGCTCACGCCACCTACGCGCCGGTGAATACCCTGTCTCTCGGCTACATCAAGCAGAATGCTGGCGCCGAGGCGACCTGGAGGCCGGTCAATTCGGTGAATATCGGCGGCGCCTATGGTTATGAGCACTACGATTGGACCCGCGCCGACGCCAGTTCGACGGGGGAGAATTCGGGCAAGGTCTATGCCGACTGGAAGCCCACCTCGTGGATCACGACTCGCGCAAGCGGGCTGTTCTCGGCGCGGCGGGCCAGCAACTATGATTACGTCGGCAACGTCGGAATGTTCCAGTGGCCGAACCTGACGGGGGTCAAATCAGGGACATGGCCCAACGGCACGACCAATTACTCGCCATACTACCGGCAGCTCTACCTCGACGATCGCGATCGCGCGCAGGCCAAGTTCTCTGTCGACGTCAAGGTGCTCAACAATCTGACGGTCACGCCGACCTTCAATTTGAAAAATGATACCTACCTCTTCTCACAAAACCAGGAAGGTCTGACCAGCGATCGATCTTATGCCGCTGGTATCGAGATGGCCTATGCCGCCACCCCCGATGCTGTATTCCTGTTTTCGTACATGAACGAACTGCGCAATCAGAACGTCCTTTCGGCCAGCAATACGTATGTTTGCCCGTACACGGCTGCCGCGACCCCCTGTGTGCCTTCCTATACCCCCGCGCAGCTTACCTCGACGAGTGTTCGGGATCACGTGAACACTGTCATTATCGGCATGAATTATGCCGTCATACCCCAGAAATTTGATGTGCATTTGGGCTATACCTATTCGTGGGCGAACAACACGCCAGCCGCTCTACTCCGCCGACGGAAACGGACCGACGTCAGGTGGCTACCCATCGCTTATAAACGGGGTCGCCAATCCTGGTCAGTTCCCGGATGTGAACAGCACCTTCCAGCGGGTGGACGCTACTGCCAAATACGTCGTCGACAAGGATTTCGTCACCAGCCTTGGCTTGAAGGGTGAGATGGCGCTCAAACTCCGATATGCTTGGGAGCGCAATAGCGTAGCCAACTGGAATAACGATACCATGCAGCCTTACATGTACACAGCCATGATGAATCAGCCCCAGGCCGCTTACGTTCAGTGGCTGGCGGGCAACAATCCCAATTATAACGTTCATCTGATCGGTGGTTCCGTCACCTTTGCCTGGTAATCCCGGCATCCGGACGGAATGATGTAACGCTCAATGGCGCGCCCTGAATTGGCGCGCCATTATTGTTTGACCGATGTCTGATATAAGTCAAAGTTGGGTTCTACCGACTTGCTATCAGGACCTGGCGTTGGTGCAAACAAGGCTGCCTGGGCAGCACTGGGTAAAGTGACTAGATGATTCTTTGGCCGATCTTCGCATTGATGACGCTTGCGGCCGTGTTCGCGGTCTGGTGGCCGCTGGCACGCCGTCAGAAATCCATTCGTTCGGGAAGCGATGTCGCGGTCTATCGCGATCAGCTTGACGAGATCGACCGCGATGAGGCTGCAAGTCTGATTGGCGGCGTGGAAGCTGAAGCTGCGCGGGTCGAAGTATCACGCCGTCTGATCGCCGCCGCGGAAGCCGCCAAAGCCGTCGCCGCCGTCGCTGAGCCCGTTCCGGCCAGCCGCTACCGCTGGGCAACGCTCGGTGCCGCGATCCTGCTGCTGCCGCTCGGCGCCGGCGTTACCTATCTCTCGCTGGGATCGCCGAATCTCGCTCCTGTTTCGATGAATGCGGAAGTCAGCGGGCAGCAGCTTCCTGAGGGAATCGAGCAGACCGTCGCCGAGGTCGAAAAATATCTTGTGGCCAATCCGAAGAACGGGCGCGGCTGGGAATTGCTGGCGCCGGTCTATCTTCGTCTCGGCCGCTTCGATGACGCCGTCAAGGCACGGCGCAATGCGCTGGAGATCTTCGGCCCGGACGCCGCGCGGCTCGGCGATCTCGGTGAAGCCATAATTATGGCTTCCAACGGCGTGGTGACCCCGGAGGCCAAGAGCTTGTTCGTGCGCGCCAACGCCGCCGATCCCGAAGACGTGATGGCGCAATATTATCTGGGCCTCAGCGCCAAGCAGGAGGGCCGCCGGGACGAGGCGGTGAAGCGGTGGACCGCGCTCATATCGGGAGCCCGCGAGGGCGCGGAGTGGCTGCCAATGGTCAAGAATGCGCTGGCGCGGGTCGATGAGAAAGGCCCATCAGTCGCCGCCGCGATCCCGTCGGCCGCTGCTGCGCCGCCGGATCATAGCGACGGTTCGATCGAGGCGATGGTCGAGCGCCTCGCCGAGCGCCTAAAGAAGGACGGATCAGACGTCCCGGGCTGGGTCCAGCTGGTGCGCTCCTATCGGGTGCTGGGAAGGGCTGAAAAGGCTAACACGGCCATCGCCGATGCGCATGCCGCGCTGGCCGGCAATCCGGAGGCTCTGCAGCGTCTGGACCAGGGACTTCAGGGGCTCGAAACTGCAGGTGCAGCGGCTCCGGGCGCAGCCGGCCCGGCGCCATCGGCGGCGGCCGTCGCGCCCCCCGATCATAGCGGTTCGGTCGAGGCGATGGTCGAGCGCTTGGCCGAGCGCTTGAAAAAAGATGGATCCGATGTTCCGGGCTGGATCCAGCTCGTCCGCTCCTATCGCGTGATGGGAAAACCCGACAGAGCCGAGGCGACGATCGCCGATGCGCATGCCGCGCTGGCCGGCAATCAGGAGGCTCTGCAGCGCCTGGACCAGGGCCTGCAGGCGCTCGGCGCAGAAACGCCTCCGGGCGCGGCCAATGCCGGCGCGGCCGGGCCAGCGCCGTCAATGGCAGCCATCGCGCCGCCAGGGCCGAACGCGAGCCAGGTCGCTGCAGCCGCGCAGCTGGCGCCGGCCGAGCGCAACAGCATGATTGAAGGCATGGTTACGCGCCTTGCCCAGCGCATGGCTGAGAACGGCGCCGATGTCGATGGCTGGCTTCGCCTGATCAAAGCCTATTCGGTGTTGGGAGAGCGTGACAAGGCGCTGACCGCCGCCGCCAATGCCCGCACGGCGCTTGCCGGCAATACCGATAATCTTCGCCGCATCGGCGAACTGACGAAAGAGCTAGGATTGGAAGGCTCATGACACGGAAACAGCGGCGTCTCATTTTGATCGGCTCAAGTCTCGGCGTGCTCGCTATTGCGGTGGCACTGGTGCTCGGCTCGCTGCGCGACTCGATCGTTTTCTTCAATTCGCCGACCGACGTCGCCGATCACAAGACCGCTCCGGGAAAGCGCGTTCGTCTTGGCGGCATGGTGAAGATGGGCAGCCTGGAGCGCGGCGACAATCTGCAGGTCAATTTTGAGGTGACCGACGGCAACAAGGACATTCCGGTCAGCTACAAGGGTATTGTACCTGACCTGTTCCGCGAAGGGCAGGGCGTTATCGCCGAAGGCCATGTCGAGCCGGGCGGTACCTTCAAGGCCGACACCGTGCTCGCCAAGCACGACGAGAAATACATGCCGCGCGAGGTCGTCGATACCCTGAAAAAGCAGGGGCACTGGCAAGAGACCGCGGCGCCGGTCAGGCAGAGCGCAAGATGAACCGGGAGCCATCGCTATGATTCCAGAACTTGGCCACTACGCACTCGTGCTGGCGCTCGCTTTGGCGCTGATCCAGTCATGGTCGCCGGTCGTTGGCGCGCGCAAGGGCGATGTTGGGCTGATGAAGCTTGCCAACTCGACCGCGCTGGCGCAGTTCGCCTTTGTTGCCATTTCCTTTGGCGCGCTCACCTACTCCTACGTGACGTCGGATTTCTCGGTAGCCAATGTCTACGAGAATTCGCATACGCAGATGCCGCTGCTCTACAAGTTCACCAGCGTTTGGGGCAATCACGAAGGCTCCATGATGCTGTGGGTGTCGATCCTGGCATTGTTCGGCGCATTGGTGGCGTTGTTCGGCACCAACCTGCCGGCCACGCTCAAGGCCAACGCGCTGGCGGTGCAGTCGTGGATCGCGTCCGCCTTCTATCTTTTCATCCTCTTCACCTCGAACCCGTTCCGGCGGCTGGCCGAGGTTCCGCTGGAGGGCCGCGATCTCAATCCGATCCTGCAGGATTTCGGTTTGGCGGTGCATCCGCCGATGCTCTATCTCGGCTACGTCGGCTTCTCGATGGCATTCTCGTTCGCTGTTGCGGCCCTGATCGAAGGCCGCATCGATGCGGCTTGGGCGCGTTGGGTGCGGCCATGGACGCTGCTGGCCTGGATGTGCCTGACGGTTGGCATCGCGGGGGGGTCCTATTGGGCCTACTACGAACTCGGCTGGGGCGGCTGGTGGTTCTGGGATCCGGTGGAGAACGCTTCGCTGATGCCCTGGCTCGCCGGCACCGCGTTGCTGCATTCAACGGTCGTGATGGAAAAGCGAAGTTCGCTCAAGGTGTGGACGATCCTGCTGGCGATCCTCACCTTCTCGCTGTCGCTGATCGGCACCTTCCTGGTGCGATCGGGCGTGCTGACGTCGGTCCACACCTTCTCAAACGATCCGGCGCGCGGCCTTTTCATCCTGATAATCCTGATGGTGTTCATCGGCGGGAGTCTCGCGCTGTTTGCCTGGCGTGCGCCGCTGCTCAAGCAGGGCGGCCTGTTCGCGCCGATCTCGCGGGAAAGCGCGCTGGTGTTCAACAACCTGTTTTTGGCAACCGCTTGCGCCACCGTGTTCGTCGGTACGCTCTATCCGCTGGTGCTCGAGATGCTCACCGGCGACAAGATTTCGGTGGGGGCCCCGTTCTTTAATCTCACATTCGGGCCGCTGTTCGTGCCGCTATTGATAGCGGTGCCGTTCGGGCCGCTGCTGGCATGGAAGCGTGGCGATCTTTACGGGGTTGCGCAGCGCCTGCTTGCGGCCTGCGCGGTCGCGATGATCGGGCTCGCCGCGACGTTCGCGTACGCCGGTACCAAAGCTGTGCTGGCGCCGTTCGGCATTGGGCTGGCTTTGTTCGTCATGGCCGGCGCGGTCACCGACATCGCCGAACGTATCGATCTGCGCAGCCTGTCAATCGAAAGGATCGGGCGGCGCGCGGCCGGACTGCCGCGTTCAGCCTGGGGCACGGCGGTGGCGCATTTTGCGCTCGGCATTACTCTCATTGGAATTGTCTGCGGAACCACCTGGAGCAGCGAGCGCATCGTCGGGCTCAAGCCGACGCAGACGGTTTCCATCGATGGCTATGATCTGAGCTTCGACGGCATGGAGAGCCGCAACGGCCCGAACTACCGCGAGACTGCCGCGCATTTCACCGTGCGCGAGGCAGGCTCCGTGATCGGCATCATGGAGCCTTCAAAACGGGTGTTCCCGTCACGCGACGGCATGTCGACCAACGAGGCCGCGCTGCTGACGCGCGGCGCCAGCCAGCTTTATCTTTCGCTCGGCGACAGCAACGCCGACGGCTCGATCGCGATCCGGCTGTATCACAAGCCATTTGTGCTGTTTATCTGGTTCGGGGCGCTGGTGATGGCTTTCGGCGGTGCGCTGTCGTTGTCCGACCGCAGGTTGCGGATCGGGGCGCCGAAGCCGGCGGCAAGGATCGTGGCGCAGCCCGCGGAATGATTTTCTTCTCTTCCCGCCGCGCTGGTTGCGCCGCAACCAACTGGGGCAGGGTTTAAGGACGTCGAATGGTCTGGAAGTTTCGGGTTCTTCTGGTGGCGCTGGCGCTGCTCGGCGCGACGCCGCTGCACGCGGTCCAGGTGGACGAGATTCTCCCGGATGCGAAGCTTGAGGCGCGCGCCCGCGTGATCTCGCACGATCTGCGCTGCATGGTCTGCCAGAATCAGTCGATCGACGATTCCGAGGCGCCCCTGGCGCGCGATTTGCGCCTTTTGGTACGCGAGCGGCTCAAGGCCGGCGACAGCGATGCCCAGGTGGTCGATTATTTGGTGGCGCGCTATGGCGAGTTCGTGTTGCTGAACCCCCGGGTGAGCTGGCATACGGCGATCCTGTGGGGCGCGCCGTTGACGATATTGATCCTCGGCCTGTTCGCGATCGGCTTCTCGGTGCTGCGCCGGTCTGCCGGACCTGCGCTTCCCGAGGTCGCCGCGCTTAGCGAAGGCGAGCGGCTGAAGCTGAGTGCCATCGAGTCGCAATTGGACGGTGCCTAGGCGGTCCGGTTTCCTGATCTGGATCAAGGTAATGATTCCGGATCTCGGTTGTAGTGCTTAGAGTTGGACGGTTCGTAATTTGTCAGGGAAACTGAGGGGACCAAAGCATCATGGACTACAATTTGTTTTTCGATCGGGCTTTGGGCCAGCTTCGGGACGAGCGGCGCTACCGGGTTTTCGCCGACCTCGAACGGCTGGCGGGCCGGTTTCCCCATGCGATCTGGCATTCGCCGGAGGGGCCGCATGATGTGGTGATCTGGTGCTCGAACGATTACCTCGGCATGGCGCAGCATCCGAAGGTGGTGGGGGCGATGGTCGAGACCGCCGCACGGATGGGCACCGGGGCAGGCGGTACACGCAACATCGCCGGCACCAATCATCCCTTGATCGAGCTGGAGCGCGAACTCGCCGAGCTGCACGGCAAGCAAGCCGCGCTGGTCTTTACCTCAGGCTACGTCTCGAACGAGACCGGCATCTCCACAATTGCAAAACTGTTGCCGAACTGCCTGCTGCTCTCCGATGCACTCAACCACAACTCCATGATCGAGGGCGTGCGTAAATCCGGCACCGAAAAGCAGGTATGGCGCCACAACGACCTGGAGCATCTCGAGCAATTGCTGCGCGCGGCCGACCCCGAACGGCCGAAGCTGATCCTGTGCGAAAGCCTGTACTCGATGGACGGCGACGTCGCGCCGCTGCACAAGATCTGCGACCTCGCCGAGCGCTATGGTGCTTTGACCTATGTCGATGAGGTGCACGCCGTCGGCATGTACGGGCCGCATGGCGGCGGCATCTCCGAACGCGACGGCGCCGCTGCGCGTATCGATATCCTCGAAGGCACGCTTGCAAAAGCCTTCGGCTGCCTCGGCGGCTATATCGCGGGCAACGCCAACCTGATCGACGCCGTGCGCTCCTACGCGCCGGGCTTCATTTTCACCACCGCGCTGCCGCCGGCGGTGTGCGCGGCGGCCACCGCTGCGATCAGGCATCTCAAGACCTCGCAATGGGAGCGCGACCGCCACCAGGACCGGGCCGCCCGCCTGAAAGCCGTGCTCAACGCCGCGCGCTTGCCGGTGATGCCGAGCGACACGCACATCGTTCCGCTGCATGTCGGCGATCCCGAGAAATGCAAGATGGCGTGCGATCTCCTGCTGTCGGAATACGGCATCTATATCCAGCCGATCAACTATCCGACGGTGCCGCGCGGCATGGAGCGGCTGCGGATCACGCCCTCGCCCTATCACGACGACGCGTTGATGGATCGCCTGGCCGAAGCCCTGGTGGATGTCTGGGACCGGCTGAAACTGCCGCGCCAGCCGCAAGTCCTCGCTGCGGAATAGATCCCGCCGCCGCCTGATCGGTCCGCGCCGCTGTCTGCTGGCGACGACGCCGAACCGATCGGGCGCGACTGCGGGCCCCCCGTATTACGAGGGTAAGGATGGGCTCTCGAAAACGTGAATAATTTTGACTGTTGCCCAAATGGGACAGGTTTGCCGGCCGCCAAGGCTTAAAGTTTCCCGGAAGCACTGCTTTTAATCCTACTGATATTTGAAGGGCGAAATCATGAAACGAACCCTGATCGCTAGCGCGGCCGTCGCCTCACTGTTTGTCGCTGCGGGTGCATCCGCGGCGGATCTTCCGATCTATAGGAAAGCGCCTCCGGTAGCGGTGGTCTACGATTGGACCGGGTTCTATCTTGGCACCAATGTCGGCTATAGCTGGGGCCGCGGCACTACCGACGGCAACGTGAACGGAACTCAGAACGTGAGCGTTTTCCGCACCGCAGGCCCAACGCTCGTTAGCTCGACAACTACAGCGCTCGCCGCATTGCCCTTGACCGGCAGCGCGGACGTCAACGGCTTCATCGGCGGCGGACAGCTGGGCTACAACTGGCAGCGTGGGAGCTGGCTGTTCGGCCTTGAAGGTGACATTCAGTTCAGCAACGAGCGCGGGTCCGGCGACGTTTGTACCGTTGCCGGATGTCCTGCCGGGTCGGCCGTGTTTACCAGGGATTACAAGCTGGACTGGTTTGGCACCGCCCGAGGCCGCATTGGTTTCCTTCCTGCGGAACGCATCTTGCTCTACGCCACGGGCGGTCTGGCCTATGGTGGCTTTAGCGGTTCCTCGTGGACGTTGCCGCTGAACGTGGGCACTTGGTCTTCGACAAATGTCGGCTGGACTGTCGGCGCCGGCGTCGAGGCGGCACTCGGCAACAACTGGTCGGTCAAGTTTGAATATCTCTATATGGATCTCGGGAACGTGGGTGGTAGCTCAGCGAACAGCGCGACCGCGACGAATTTGGCGAACACCCCAAGCCAAGGCTTCAATACAACCACGACCACAAACCTCGCATACGTGTTCAATACGAAATTTACCGACAACATTGTGCGCGTCGGTTTGAACTACAGGTTTGGCGGCGGCCCGATCGTGGCAAAATACTGATCGCATCAGCCTTGATCTGAACGAGAGACCCGGCCGTCGTGCAACTGCGTGTCGGCCGGGAAGAATAGATGATAGTGTGCGACCTGACGCTGTCGGGATGTCGTATCCGCATCCACCCGAGCCGCTACCCGATGGTGCCGCGCGCCTGGAGCAGCTGCCGATTACCCCTTAGGCGCGTCTCGAAGTTGAGACAATCGATCGTCTCGCATTGGTTCTGCGTTGCATGGTCCAGATGCTGTGTGGGGCCGGGATCGATTTCCCGTTCGTGGTGAACGGCAATTGCAGGATTCACTCAATATGATGAAATTACTGTTCGCGGCCATTTGCATGGTCTTGTGCGTCACAGGCGTGCATGCCACCGGCGTCGCCGACCTCAAGGCCGCGCAGGCGGCGGTCGAGAAGGGCAGTGGCGACGAAGCCATCCAGCTCTTCACTCAGGCGCTGGCAGCGGGCGATCTCTCACCCGACGATCAGTTGATCGCCCGCAAGGCCCGTGGACGCGAATACTCGGCCCGAAGCCTGATTGCCGATGCCTTCAACCGGCTGGACGATGGCAAACGTCTGCGCGATAACGCGATCGCCGATTTCTCGGCGGTGCTCAGCGCAAAACCCGATGATGCGGGCATTCTCGTCGAGCGCGGGCAAGACTACCATATGAACCAGCAGTTCGATCTGGCGATCGCCGATTTCAGCGCGGCGTTGAAGCTTAATTCTTCGCCTTCCACCCTGATACAGCGCGCGACCAGCCAGCGCGCGAAGGGCGCTTATGACGAGGCGATCGCGGACTGCACCGCCGCACTTGCGGGCGCTCAACAGGATGCCAACCTCGACGTCTGGGAAATCTACAACGAACGCGGCTTCGCCGAGTTTTTGGCCGCCCGTTACGATGCCGCCGCCGCCGACTTCGACAAGGCGCTTGAACTCGGGGCGAGTTCGCGGGCTGACGATGTGTTGTGGCTTCCGTATCAAATCACCTGGCTGCATCTTGCTCATGCAAGGGCGGGCCGCAATGACACCAAGGAACTCGAAGGCCTTGCCGGCAAGGTCAACCTGAAGCAATGGCCGGGAACGCTGATTGCGTATTTCCTCGGCCAGATCAAGCTGGAGGACGTCTCGGCCGCATCCAACCACGGCGCGATGGGACGCAGCCGCGAATGCAATTTCTCGCTCTTCGCGGGCGAGGATGCCTTGGCAAAGGGCAATCGCGAGCAGGCCCGGCAGCCGATCCTGCGCGCCCGCGAAGCGTGCAACATTCATACCCTGCAATATATCGTCGCCGGCGTCGAACTGGACCGGATAAAAAATTGAACAGGGTTGACGCGTAACCATGACCTCGTGGTTCGGGAGACGCGAAGACGGGTCTCCTCGCCACGAGGGTCTCAGTTTAGCAACCGCCGCTCGTATTTCAGCAGGCGCTTTTTGATCTCGGCCAGATTCTTCAGTGCGACGGCAATCGTCAGCACTCTCAGCCGTTCGGGGCCCGTTTCGATCCGCATCGCCCGGGCAATTTGCTTCTCTGCGAGCTGCTCCAGCTCGTTCGGGCTCAGGTGAGCGCTTAATGCCGGCTTTGCCATTGCGGACGTGCCCACAAATTCGAACATGAAAAGTTAGCTTTCCGAAGACCCATCTGTCTGCCTGGTTCCTTGGTGATCCAGCGGCCTCTCGGAGCGAGCTTGCGGTCATCAAATCTGCGGCTGATGAGTTCTTCCCTTCACCAGAAGCGTATTCTCCAGGCCGGTCAGAAACACGCCTTTCGGAACGATGCGGATGACGTTCTTCTGCTCAAGCTTGCCGAGCGTACGGCTCACGGTCTCAAGCTTCAGACCGAGAAAATCGGCGATATCCTGGCGCCGCATTGGCAGCGGCACGGTTTCCGAAAATGAGGTGATGCGCGACAGGCGGTTACGCCAGCTCACCAGGAACATGGCAACCTTTTCTTCGGCCGATCCATTGCCCAGCAGCAGCAGCTGCTCTTGAGTCATGTCGAGCTCGCGGATCGCAAATTCGATAATCAGCCGCATGATGTTAGGGCAGGATTGAATGAACCTGACAAGGTCATCTCGCGAGTATCGGCACAGCGCGACTTCGCCGATGGCGTCGGCCGAAAAGTTGTAGCGCTCGGCGAAAGGCATGCCCAGGAAATCGCCCGGCAGCGCAAATGCCAGAACCTGACGGCGTCCGTCCGGCAGCAGCTTGTAAAGGCGGACCACCCCCTGGGAAAGCCCGAATACGGTATCGGCGAGTGCCCGCTCCGGGAATATCGTCACCCCCGAGCGAAAATAGGCTTGCGTACCCAGCCGATGAAGCTCGCGGAGCTCATGCGCCTCGACGGCTTTTCCGCAGAACAGAGAGGGGAAAAGAGCACGCGGCATTCGCCACCCCGCTATGGATGTACCGGACTGAGCTCTGGAGGAATCTGCCAGCATGACGTCTTATGCCAACCGTTGCGGCGATACGTTTTGACCCAAGTCAACTGATTGGCCCGATTAGAAAAAAGCCTGCGCGGCTATCGCAAGCGGCGGGCCGAAGCTGAGCCCTGCCGCAACCAAAACTCGCCGGCGAATTGATTTAGCGCAATGCCTCTCGTCGGGCCTGGGCTAGCGTTTTGATAGGTGCGATCGGTCGAGGGTCTGTCGATGCCGAAGATCATTGATATCCTGCTGGAAGAGCATCAGAATATCGAGAAACTGCTTCTCGTTCTCGAGCACGAGCTTGAGATATTCGATTCTACCGGGCGGCCGGACTACGAAATACTGCAGACGATCATCCGGTATTTCCAGGATTACCCGGAAAGCTGCCATCACCCTAAAGAAGAGATGATCTTTGCAAAGCTGAAGATGCGTGATCCCGCTGCGGCAAAGCGCTTCGGCGACGTGGAGGCCGACCACGGAGTTGAAACCCAACGCCTGCGTCGCTTCGCTCGGGCCGTCGACTTCGTCCTGGCCGAACAGGAGTTCCTGCGCGAGAGTTTCCATCTCGCCGTGCACGATTTCATCGAGCACCAGCGCCAGCATCTGCAAAAGGAGGAGCGGCTGTTGTTCCCGGCCGCGAAGAAGGCTTTGCGTCCGCAAGACTGGGCGGAAATCGACGCACGGCTGGACGATCGGAAGGATCCGCTGTTCAACAGCGTGGTCGAAGAGAAGTTTCATAACCTGCAAAAAACCATCCTGCGATGGGAGCAGGAGACCGAGGAAAGCCGCGCGGCTATGGCGCCAGTTCATTCCTGATGCGAGCAGCTGCCCATGATCACTTCAAACTGGGATGATACCTGCGGAGCGACACCAGGCGTATTGTCTGCACCAGATCCTTATCGGTTCTGATTGAAGCAGAACACAGGCTCTAAATTCCTTGTATGAGGCGTGAACCGGTCGTCACTTCGCTCGAAAAGCGCTATGGCCGGCAGCGTATCCTGCCGGCGCTCAGTCCAGCTCGCTGATCTGCTCTTCGGTCACGACGCGCTCCGCCTTCTCGGTGTCGCACTTGATCCGGTAACGGGGCCGTCCGTCCGCCTCGATCGGCAGGCGAGCCATAATCGTATAGACGTTGCGTTGCTTCGGGACATCGCGACCCTGCGGTCCCTGGAAGTGTAGCAGTACGCTGTCATTGATCGCGTAATGATAGGCCATATTTCAGCTCATTCCCTGGGTTTTGGCAGGTCAATTCGCTCGTCGGCGAATTCCGGCGGCCCCTCCGTGAGCCGGCGGATGCGGCGTTCACGTTCTGCGGTGGGAAGCGACGGATCGAGCAACTGATCGATCTGCCTGATCGCCAGATCCGAGACATCCACGGGATCGCGCCGGATCGAATCTGGCGCAGCCGCTGACGGCGGGGCGCTGAGGCCGAGCTGCACCAAATGACGAATGGCGTCCGAGCGAACCATGTCGCGCGCTTCCGCCCAGGCATCGACCTCCGCAGTCAGCCATTCCGATAGTTTCACCGCGCTAATGGCATCACGATCCGCGCTCGGACGCCGGATCGGATGGTCGGAATGCTTCCTGCTGGGGTCGGTCACGTCTCAAATCCGCCGATCGACGAACCGGTATTTAAGCGGTTTTTTTCCCTGGTGGTTTGACCTTGATCAATGTGGCTTACGCGAACTGAGGCAATCGATCCAATCCAATCCAATCCAATCCGATCCGATCCGATCATGATCTAATGCCCGTTGCGGTCGTAGATCTCATAGAACGCGATGACGATCTCGAACGCGATCAGGAACACCACAATGATTTCCAGCCGCAGCGAGCGCTTGGTATCGACGATTTCAGCCAGCCGGCTGGCGGTGTCGGCAATGACCTCCAGCTTCCGGTTCAGCGTCTCGGCGCGTTCGCTGAGTTCGTATTCGTCTTCCAGGCGGGCATAGAGGCGCTCGAGGTCGGGCCGGTCCCACAGTACGTCCGGCTTCTCGCCGACCGCGACCCGGCCTGACAGGCGATGCTGAACCAGCAAGGCGTTGCCCATCAGCTTGAGGAGGTCGGTCCGGTTTCTCGAAGTTTTCCCGAAAGTAGCGAGTTCGCGGGCGAACGGCTCGATGGTATCGAATACGTTTGTCACCTCCCTTTCGTCGCGTCCCAGCACGACGCTCTTGGCTAGCGCGTCGGACACGACGAGCAGCCGTTCCAGCGAGAATTCCCGCACCAGAATCGGTCCGCCGACCGGGATCGGTTCCTCGGCCTCCTTTGCGACCTGGATCTTCGCCCACTCCTCTTCGGGAGGTGTGACCTTGCCGAAAGTGCGGGCGCTCAATCTCTCCAGAAATTCCGCCTCCTCGGTGACCGACATGCCGATGAACACCGCAACGCCATAGCGAAACAGCACCGCCAATCCATGTGAGCCGACGCGCACGGCCAGGGGGGAACTCGACAGGACCTGCCCGTCGAAGCCGGCCGTATTGATGCGATCGCCGATCAGAAGGGCGTGCGCTGTCAGTTGCTGCGCGGTCGGATCCGGGTTGGCCATCCTGTTAGCCTATCAGACCGCAACGGATTTTCGATGAGCCGATCCGGCGCATGGCAAGAATGTGCCGGGGCGATCCAGTCCCTCACACGCGGAAATGCCACCAAGTCGATGACTTGGCGGCATTCTTTATTGAAATGCCTGAGAATCTAGTCTGAACCAGCCATCACGAGGTGGTCGATCCCGATTGGAAAACGACGCACCCGAACCCCCGTGGCGTGCCAGACCGCATTGGCCACAGCGCCGGCCGAGCCGGTGATGCCGATCTCACCGACGCCCTTGATGCCCAGCGCATTCACGTGAGGATCGTACTCGTCGATCATCAAAGCTTCCAGCGCTGGCACATCGGCGTTCACCGGGACTTGGTATTCCGCAAGGTTGGCGTTGAGCGTCCGGCCGGAGCGGCGGTCGATGATGGCCTGTTCGTGCAGCGCAAAGGACACGCCCCAGATCATGCCGCCGAAAATCTGGCTCTGCACCATGCGGGGATTGATGACCCGTCCGGCCGCGAAAGCGCCGACCATGCGGGTGACGCGGATCTGGCCGAGATCGGGATCAACCTTGACCTCGGCAAAAACAGCCCCGTGGGCATGCATGGCATAGGTCGATTGCGCCGCTGGGTCGACGGCGCCCTTACCGCTGGCCTCGATCTGCGAGAGGCCGGCACGCTTGAGAATATCGGCATAGCTCTCGCCGCGCGTTTCATCGTCGCGACGGAACAGACGGCCGCCGCGCGCGGTCACGCCCGCATTGCCCGCACCGAACAAAGGCGAGCGCTCGTCGCCGGTGGCGAGATCGGCCAGTTTGGCGATTGCCGCGGCGCCCGCGTTGTGGATCGCCATGCCCGCCGTGGCCGTGTGGGCCGAGCCGCCGGCGATGCCCGCGTCAGGCAGATCGGATGTGCCCGACCTGAACTCCACCTGATCGATGTCGAGCCCCAGACCGTCGGCCGCAATCTGGGCGAGCGCGGTCCAGGCGCCCTGACCCATGTCGTGGGCTCCGATCTCCATCAGCCCGGAGCCGTCGCTGCGCACCGTCGCGCGCGCCTCGGCCGCAAACATCAGCGCTGGAAAGGTCGCGGTACCCATGCCCCAGCCGACCAGCAGACCCGCCTTGTCACGCATCTGGCGTGGCTCGAGCGGGCGTGTCGCCCAGCCGAAGCGCTCGGCGCCTTGCGCGTAGCATTGGCGGAGCGCCTTGGAGGAGAACGGCTTGCCGGAAATCGGCTCGACCTCGGCGTAGTTCTTGATGCGGAAGGCGAGCGGGTCCATCGCACAGGCCCATGCCGCTTCGTCGATCGCGCTCTCCAGCGCAATCGATCCGGTGGCCTCGCCGGGAGCGCGCATGAACAACGGTGTGCCGGTGTCGACCCGGACCGCTTCGTGCGAGGTGGCAATGGCGGGGCTTGCGTAAAGCGTATGCGAGGCGTCCGCGGCCGGCTCGAAGAAATCATCGAAACTACTCGTCGCGATCTTCGCGTGATGATCGACCGCCGTCAGCAGTCCGTCGCCGTCGATGCCGATACGCAGCCGCTGGCGCGAAGGCGAACGGTGGCCTACGGGTCCGTACATGTGCTCACGGCGCAGCACGAGCTTCACCGGTTTACCAACCAGTCGCGCCGCGAGGATGCCGAGCACCTGCGGACCCTTGATCAGCCCCTTGGAGCCGAAGCCGCCACCGAGGAAGGGACTGCGGATATGGATCTTGTCCGGCGAGATGCCGAACAGTCCCGCGAGCCGCCCCTGGGCCATGGCGAGCCCTTGGCTTGGCGTATCGATCGACAGCGTATCGCCATCCCACGCCGCGACGATGGCGTGCGGCTCCATGGCATTGTGATACTGGGCTGGCGTCTCGTAGGTCGCATCGATGCGCTTCGATGCCGCAGCCAAACCCGCTTCCACATCGCCGCGCCGCATTTCGGCAGGGTTGCCGACGCCGACGGCGGGCGGGACGAAACTTTCGCCGCCATCCAGTCCCAGGCGGGCCGGCAGCACTTCGTATCGTGGCGACAGGAGGGCGGCCCCTTCCGTAGCCGCCTCCAGCGTCTCAGCGATCACGACCGCGATCGATTGGTTGGCATAGCGTACCTCGTCGTTCTGCAAGAGGTCGAGCCGGAACATGAAAGGATTGGTCTTGGCATCCGGATCCTCCGCGAGTGGCGGCCGGTTGGCGGATGTCATCACCTCGACGACGCCGGGGTGGCCCTTGGCCGCCTCAACATCGAGAAAGCTCACGCGGCCACGCGCGATGTGGCTAACCGCCAGAACGGCATGCAGCATCCCGGGCGGATGGTTGTCGGCGGCGTAGCGCGCTTCTCCCCTGACCTTCAGGATGCCGTCGCGGCGGGTCAGCGGCTGACCGATATTCGAGCCATGCCGGGCATGGGCGGGGGCTTGGGCAAGTCTGGGTTCAGGCGTCATGAAGCACTCCGGATGCGGATGCGAAAGCCGAGGCGGGAAGGGCAGGAATTCGCGCCGGCGTTCCCGCAGCAGCGAGCGTGAGCGCCCGCACGATGATGCGTTTTGCCAGTTCGATCTTGAAAAGATTGTCGCCGGAAGGTCTTGCGTCGGCCAACGCCGCTTCCGCCGCGCGGCGGAAGGCGGCCGGCTCGGCAGTGGCGCCCACCAGGATCTTTTCTGCCGCCCGGGCGCGCCACGGTTTGGGGGCAACCCCGCCGAGCGCGAGCCGCGCATCGCGGATATTGCCTGCTTCGATCCACAAGCTCGCCGCGGCCGACACTACGGCGAAGGCGTAGGAGGTCCGTTCGCGGACCTTGAGATAGCGGGCATGCGCCGAGAACGCGCGGGCCTCGGCCGGCAGCCGCAGCGCGACGATCAAATCGCCGGGCTCGAGCACGCTTTCCCGCTCGGGCGTATCGCCGGGCAGATGATAAAGTTCCTCGAGCGCAATTTCGCGCCGGCCGGCCCTGCCCTCGACCTCCACGACAGCGTCAAGCGCGACCAGCGGCACGCAGAAATCCGAGGGATGGGTGGCGATGCAGGCCTCGCTCCAGCCGAGCACGGCGTGCAACCGGTTCTCGCCGTGACGCGCATCGCACCCCGTGCCCGGTTCACGTTTGTTGCAGGCGCTGGCCGTGTCGTGGAAATATCCGCATCGGGTTCGCTGCAACAGGTTACCGCCGACGGTCGCGGCATTGCGAAGCTGCGCGGAAGCGCCTGATAACAGCGCCTCGGCGACCGCGGGATAGGACTTTGCGAATTCCGGATCGTGCGCGAGATCGGCGTTGCGAACCAGCGCGCCGATGCGGATGCCTCCATCGGCGAGTCGCTCGATACGGTCGAGCCCGGGCAGGCGGGTGACGTCGACGAGACGGTCCGGATGGGTGATGCCGCCCTTCATCAGGTCGAGCAGATTGGTGCCGGCAGCGAGGTAGGCGGCACCCGGCGCGGCCGCGGCGGCGATGGCCTCTGGCAGTGTCGCGGGCCTGATGTATTCGAAGTTTTTCATGCCGAGCGCCTCTGGTTGGCCGTGGCGATCGTTTGTTGTGCTTCGAGCACGGCGTCGGTGATTCCGGCATACGCCCCGCATCGGCAGAGATTGCCGCTCATGCATTCGCGGATTCGCTCGGGGTCATCGCCGGCTTGCGCTTCCTCGATCAGCCCGATCGCGCTCATGATCTGGCCGGGTGTGCAGAACCCGCACTGGAAGCCGTCATGGGCGATGAAAGCGGCCTGCACCGGGTGCAACTGGTCGCCGCGCGCGACGCCTTCGATGGTGAGGATATCGGCACCGTCATGGCTGACCGCCAGGGCGAGGCAGGAATTGATCCGCCGGCCGTCGACCAGCACGGTGCAGGCACCGCACTGGCCGCGATCACATCCCTTTTTGGTGCCAGTCAGGTCGAGACGCTCACGCAGGAGGTCAAGCAGCGTGACGCGCGGGTCAGAAAGCTCGACGTCCTGCCGCACGCCATTCACGGTGAGGCTGATGGAGAGATTCATGCAGTGCTCCGATCAATGCTATGGTCAAAACCAATTCGCTGCCGCCGAGTCTGATCGACGGGCGTGTCCGGTCTGATGCCGATCTGGATATACGGAGGCACCCTCCGCTTTTCAAGGGAGGGGACAACCCCAACATGATCTAGAAAAGGGAAGCCGATTTTTCGAAAAGATTATGCTCGAACAAAGAGATGAGTCGGTGATCCGGCTAAAAGTAATCGGATTGTGATCCAGATAGATCAGATGGCAGCACCCTCCGCGGCACCCGTTCGAAAGCCCCGCGCCGACGCGATCCGCAATCGCGAGCGGGTGCTGGAGGCTGCTAAGGCCGTCTTCAGCGCCGGCGGGCCGGAGGCGAGTCTTGAGGCCGTGGCGAAACGGGCCGGAGTCGGCATCGGGACGCTCTATCGCCATTTCCCAACGCGCGAGGCCTTGTTCGAAGCCGTCTATCGGCGCGAGGTGCAGCAGCTCGGCGAACTGGCGGAAGCGCTGAAGCGCGAGGCCGACCCGGTCGACGCCTTGCGGCGCTGGCTGCGATCCAATGTCGAATTCGTCGCCACCAAGAAAGGCATGTCGGCCGCGCTGGCGCTTGCGGTGCAAAGCTCGTCGGAACTCTCCGCCTTCTCATTCGATCGATTGACCAAAGCCATCGGCGCATTGCTGGATCGCGCGGTTGCCGCCGGCGAGATCCGCTCCGATGTCAGCCCGGAAGACCTTCTGCGGGCCTTGGTTGGTATGTGTTACTTGCATGACCAGCCCGGCTGGCAAAAGAGCGTCGTGCGGCTGCTCGACGTTTTTGTCGACGGCCTTCGCGTGCGAGCCAATTCCGACAGACCGACGACGGCGGTGCCGCACCGGGATGAAGCCGGAGAGAGCAAGAAGCGAAAAGCACGGCAACCCGGGTCTCGAAGCCGCAAGTAAGGAGTCGGCAACGGGAGTCCCGGTCGCACCATGTGAACCCGAAATTCAACCCCGCCCGTATCTGTTTGACGATTTCAAAAACCCGGACCAATCCGCGCCCATGAGTACACAAGGCAGCAGCGACAGCTTTTACGGCAGCATTCCGGTCTTTCGCGGCTTTGCCAGCCTGATGGACCCGGCGCTGTACTCGCCGTTGCCGGATGACTGGAGCATCGGGCTCGCCGATATCGTGGAATCAACCACGGCGATCGCGCAGGCGCGCTACAAGGCAGTCAACATGGCCGGCGCCGCCGTGATCGCGGCGGTCACCAACGCGCTGCAGGGACGCGAATTCCCGTTCGTATTCGGCGGCGATGGCGCAAGCTTTGCGGTATCGCCGGATGATCTCGATCGTGCCCGTGAAGCGCTGGCGGCGACCGCGACCTGGGTCAAGGACGATCTCGACCTTGTGATGCGGGTGGCGCTGGTGCCGGTCACAGCCGTGCGGGCGCAAGGCCTTGATGTCCGCGTCGCCCGGTTCGGGCCGTCGCCGAATTTGTCCTATGCGATGTTCTCCGGCGGCGGTCTCGGTTGGGCGGAAGGCGCGATGAAACGCGGCGAGTTCGCGGTCAAGGTCGCGCCATCGGGCACCCAGCCCGATCTCACGGGCTTGTCGTGCAGGTTCGAGGAGATTCCCTCCGTGCGCGGTCTCATCCTCTCGGTGTTGGTGGTGCCCGCGCGGAATGCCGACGCGAGCGCCTTTCGCAAAGTCATCGAAGACATCATCGCGCTGGTCGAGCGCAGCCCGGATGCCGGGCGGCCGGTGCCGCCGGGTGGCCCATCGCTGCGATGGCCGCCGGCCGGCCTCGACTACGAAGCGCGGGCGCAGCGCGGGGGGCCGCTGTTCAAGCGGCGCGTCGGCGTGCTGGCGCATACGCTGTTTGCCTATCTCATCATGCGCTACGGCATCAAAGTCGGCGGCTTCGCGCCGAAGACCTATGTGCAGCAGGTGGTGGAGAATTCCGATTTCCGCAAATATGACGATGGATTGCGCATGATCCTCGACTGCACGCCGGAACTGGAAAGCGCGCTGACGCAGCGGCTGGCGCAGGCGGCTTCCGCAGGCGTCGCGCGATACGGCTTGCACCGGCAGGATGCGGCGATGATGACCTGCTTCACGCCCTCGGCGCTGCGCAGCGATCATGTGCATTTCATCGACGGCGCCCGCGGCGGCTACGCTGCGGCAGCCACCGCGCTGAAGGCGACGTTGGCTTGAATTTAGCGTGCGGACCGCGTCCAGGTCTCGCCGCCGCACAATGCGCCGACGCAGCCCTCGACCCTCAGCGTATCCGGACCCGACGCCGAAATGTTGCTGGCATAGTTGCTGCCGTCGTCGGCGTTATAGATCTGCCCGGACCATTTGTTCGGGCCGGACGGGGGCATCCCCATGAACAGCGGCAGCCCTATCATCGGACGTTTGGCCAGCGCCGGATTTGGATTTTTGTCATCGACCTGGGGCTTGCCGGTGGCGGGGTTGATGGGGTCTTTAAGCCAGACGATGACCCCGCAAATGCCTCCGGCGCATTTGCTGACGCGGACTTTTGCGTCGCCCGCTTGCGTCAACCAAATGCCGCCGACTTCCCTACCGGACTGCGCCCTGGCGGCCGGCGCCGCCAGCAACATCGCCAAAATCGCAACGATAAAACCAAATCTGCAAGCCATCGGGCCCCCCAAAAAGCAGGCCTGCTTAGCAGCAAATCCGGCATGTGCAATGTCATATTCGCTGCTGCGCACAGCGTTTGTCGCACATTGATTTGATTAGTGAATTCGCGGCCGGCGCAGTCCCGTTACTGCGCCGATGTCACCAGGGCAGGCCACATAGGTCGATGATACCCTGCGCCGGCGCGCGCCGCAGCTTGAACATGTATGGCGCGATGGCGTTGAAGCGAATGCGCCCCTGCGGCTGGTCGCACCAGATTTCGCCGTCGAACGGCCTGAAGCCCCGCCCCGTGTAGAACGGCGCATTGTGCGGTTCGCAGAACAGCATCGCGAAATCGGTCGAGCCTTCGTCCTTCAGGGTTTGAACGGCGGCATTGAGCGCGATGCTGGCATATCCCATGCGGCGGCTGTCCTCGCGGGTCATCACACCGCCGATGCCGCCGGCCCGTATCCTGCGCCCATTCCATTCGACCTCGCGGCGGTAGATGCCGACGTGGCACACGACATCGCCCACCTCGTTCTGAACCAGCACCCGCAATTCGGCATGGGCAAAAACAACGTCGGCCCAAGGCAGCGTCTTGACGATTTCGGACGGCCAGACCGCGTTGTGCAGCGGTTCTGCCATCGGCCAGGAGGCGTCTCCGTTCAGGACATCGATCTCGATGCTCATTTAATCCTCACTTGGCGCGCAAAGACGCTGAACTACATGTCTCTGGGCGGACCGGCCGCGGCCAAGCCCGGCGTCCTGTCAAATTGGGTGTTTAAGACCGATGGAACCTTCTATAAGGGTTCCCGTTAAGCCACGTCTCCCATCATTGCGGACATCCCCCCATGACCTTCACGCTTCCCAACCTTCCCTATGCCTATGACGCGCTCGCGCCCCATATGTCCAAGGAAACGCTGGAATACCATCACGACAAGCATCATCAGGCCTATGTGACCAACGGCAACAATCTGCTGAAAGGCACCGAATTCGAGGGCAAGTCCCTCGAGGAGATCGTCAAGGGCTCGTTCGGCAAGAATGCGCCGCTGTTCAATAATGCCGGCCAGCACTACAACCATCTGCATTTCTGGAATTGGATGAAGCCCAATGGCGGGGGCAGCAAATTGCCCGGCCGGCTGGAAAAGAAGATCACCGAGGACCTCGGCGGCCTTGAGAAATTCAAGACTGATTTCGCCGCCGCCGGCATCGGCCAGTTCGGCTCGGGCTGGTGCTGGCTGTCGGTGAAGAACGGCAAGCTCGAAATCTCCAAGACGGCCAACGGCGAAAGCCCGCTGGTGCATGGCGCGACGCCGATTCTCGGCTGCGACGTCTGGGAGCACTCCTACTACATCGACTATCGTAACCGCCGTCCGGACTATTTGAAGGCATTCGTCGATCACCTGATCAACTGGGAATATGTCGACCAGCTGTTCTCGAAGATCTGATCCTTCCAAATCTGACGCTTTTCAAGGCACAAATTCAGGGGCGGCAGCATCGAACTGCCGCCCTCTTCGTTCGTGGGGTTGTTTCGGCGATCCTTGCGGGGATCGCGCGCTTGCGGCAAAACCGGCCTTGCCGGTGGTCTTGTCCGGGGGAAAAAGCGTCAGATGAATTATCTTCTGGTTTTTATTGGTGGCGGGCTTGGCGCGTCGCTGCGTCATACCGTCAATCTGGTTTCCACGCGCGCGCTTGGCACGGCCTTTCCGTATCATACCTTCATCATCAACGTCACCGGCTCGACTATCATGGGTCTGATCGCGGGCTATCTCGCGTTCAAGGGTGAAGCAACGCAGCACTGGCGGCTGTTTCTGATGACCGGCATTCTCGGCGGCTACACCACGTTTTCGGCGTTCTCGCTCGATACCGCGCTGCTCTACGAGCGGGGCGAGGTCGGGCTGGCCTTGCTTTACGTGCTGGGCTCTTTGGCCCTCTCGATCGCGGGCCTGTTCGCCGGCCTCGCGCTGGTTCGCCACTTCGCTTGAACCAAACCGCAATCGGTCTCGCCGCACCAAGCGGCTCATGTCTGGTTTCGCGCAGGCCTACTGCTGCCGGTTTTGGCAGCTCTATCGCGGTGACTATGGGGTGGACGTAAGTCATTGAAAAACGGCAAGTTAGCTTGGTGGACACCCGTTATGTTATAATATAACATTTTTGAATGACCAGTTCTCACCGCCACAGCCACGATCACAACCATGCTCATGACCACGGGCATGTGCCTGTACACAGCCATGGGCCGGCGACGCCGCATCCGGCGCAAGCCGCACCTTGGTCGATCCTGCGCATGACGGTCATTTCCAGGCTCGCCGCCGCGGTCGCGGTTAGCGCCGTGCTCTGGGCCGTCGTGCTGCTTTCGATGAGGTGAGCATGACCGCGCAAATAAAATTCCGCGACGTTACGCTGGGCTACGACCGCCATCCCGCGGTGCATCACCTTGACGGTGAAGTCGCTTCCGGGGCGCTGCTGGCGGTCATTGGCCCCAACGGCGCCGGCAAGTCGACGCTGTTTCGAGGGCTAGTCGGCATTCTCAAACCCCTCGCAGGCTCTATTCAGACCGGTGGCCTCGACGTCCGGGATATCGCCTATCTGCCGCAGACCGCCGATATCGACCGCAGTTTCCCGATCTCGGTGTACGATTTCGTCGGCACCGGCCTGTGGCGCTCGACCGGCTTTTTCGGTGGCATGGGCAAAGGCGCACGCGACAAGATCGCCGCCGCACTCGCAGCCGTCGGCCTCAGCGGTTTTGAAAACCGCGCCATCGGCACGCTGTCCGGTGGGCAGATGCAGCGTACGCTGTTCGCGCGGGTGCTGTTGCAGGACGCGCGTCTGATCGTGCTGGATGAGCCCTTCAACGCCATCGATGCCAGGACCTCGGCCGATCTGCTCGATCTGGTCAAGCGCTGGCATGCCGAGAAGCGCACGGTGCTGGCGGCGCTGCACGACATGGAACTGGTGCGCGCCAATTTCCCCGAAACCCTGCTGCTGGCGCGGGGGGAAGTCGCCTGGGGTCCCACCGCCGAGGTGTTGACGGCCGAAAATCTGCTGGAAGCTCGCCGCATGTGCGAGGCGTTCGACGATACCGCCGTCGCCTGCGCCGTCGACGATTTGCCGTCGCGGGCCGCCTGATGATCTACGACGCTCTGATCGCGCCCTTTAGCGAATTCGAATTCATGCGCCGCGCGCTGGCGGCGGCGATCGCGCTTTCGCTCGGCGGCGCGCCGATCGGGGTGTTCTTGATGCTGCGGCGCATGAGCCTGGTCGGCGATGCCATGGCGCATGCAATCCTGCCCGGTGCGGCGATCGGCTTCCTGCTGTCCGGGCTCAATCTGTTCGCGATGACGACGGGCGGATTGATCGCAGGGTTCGCCGTGGCCATTCTCGCCGGCGTTGTGGCCCGCTCGACCGGGCTGAAAGAGGACGCTTCTCTCGCCACCTTCTATCTGGTGTCGCTGGCACTTGGCGTCACGATCGTCTCGATCAAGGGCACCAATATCGATCTGTTGCACGTGCTGTTCGGCAATATCCTGGCGATGGACGATCCGACCCTGCTGGTGATCGCGTCCAACGCCACCATCACGCTGCTGGTGCTGGCTGTGATCTACCGCCCGCTGGTGATCGAGAGCGTCGATCCCTTATTCCTGCGCACCGTGAGCCGCGCCGGCGCGCCTTCGCATCTGGCGTTTCTCGCGTTGGTCGTCGTCAACCTGGTCAACGGCTTTCAGGCGCTCGGTACTTTGCTGGCGGTGGGGCTGATGATCCTGCCCGCCGGCATCGCGCGGTTCTGGTCGCGCGACATCACCGGCATGATCTGCATCGCCGTCTTAAGCGCGATGCTGTCGGGCTATGCGGGACTGGTGCTGTCGTTCCAGACCAAGGTGCCGTCGGGCCCCGCGATCATTCTGGTGGCGGCGGCGCTCTATGTCGGCTCGGTCCTGTTCGGCAGCGTCGGCGGTCTGTTCCGGCAGATGTTTCCCGGCCGCCACCTCGAAGCGTAACGGAAGGCGTGATGCGGCGTTTTCGACTTTGGCTGGCCAGTTTAGCGCTCGCGATCACCGCGGCTCCTGCCTGCGCGCAGGATCGCGTCAACGTCGTCGCCAGCTTTTCGATCCTGGGCGACTTCGTGAAAAATGTCGGCGGCGATCGAGTCAACGTCACCACCTTGGTGGGCCCCAACAGCGACGTGCACGTCTATACGCCGGCGCCGGCCGACGCGAAGAAGATCGCGGACGCGAAGCTCCTCGTCATCAACGGGCTCGGCCTGGAGGGCTGGCTGCCGCGGCTGCTGCAATCTTCGGGCAGCAAGGCGCGGATCATTACCGCGACCAAAGGCATTACGCCGCTGAAAGTCGGCGCCGGCGGCGATCCCCATGCCTGGCAGTCGGTGCTCGATGCCAAGATCTATGTGGCCGATATCCGCGACGCTCTGGTCGCCGCCGATCCCGCCGACGCCGAGGCCTTTCGCAGCAACGCGCTGAGCTATCTGGAAAAACTCGATGCACTCGACCGCGAGGTGCGCGAGGCGGTGGCAAAGGTCCCGCCAAACCGTCGCAAGGTGATCTCGACCCATGATGCCTTCGGCTATTTCGCCTCCGCCTATGGCATCCAATTCATCGCGCCGCTCGGCGTCTCCACCGAATCCGAGGCCAGCGCCCGTGACATCGCCGGCATCATCACCCAGATCAAAACGGAAAAAATTCCGGCGATTTTTCTTGAAAATTTCAGCGACCCCAGGCTGATCCGGCGAATATCGGCCGAAACCGGCGCCCGGGTCGGCGGAACGCTCTATTCCGACAGTTTGACGGACGAAAAGGGCGATTCCCCCACTTACATTGAACTGGTCAGGCACAATATAAAGGCCCTGACCAGCGCGCTGGCCGATTAGGGCAGGGGCCCTCCCTGTTGCCGGCGCGGCTCACCAATATCGCTTGCGGAGATATTATGGCTGAACTGACGTCCCAGAAAATTCCCGTGACCGTGCTGACCGGCTATCTCGGCGCCGGCAAGACCACCCTTCTCAACCGGATATTGTCGGAAAACCACGGCAAGAAATACGCCGTGATCGTCAACGAATTCGGCGAGGTCGGTATCGACAACGACCTGATCATCGGCGCCGACGAAGAGGTCTTCGAGATGAACAATGGCTGCGTGTGCTGCACCGTGCGCGGCGATCTGGTGCGCATCCTGGACGGCTTGATGAAGCGCAAGGGCAAGTTCGACGCCATCATCGTCGAGACGACGGGATTGGCCGATCCGGCCCCTGTGGCGCAGACTTTCTTCGTCGACGAGGACGTGCAGAAGCATGCGCGCCTTGACGCCGTCGTGACGGTGGCCGACGCCAAATGGCTGAGCGACCGCTTGAAGGATGCGCCCGAAGCCAAGAACCAGATCGCGTTCGCCGACGTCATCGTGCTCAACAAGGCCGATCTCGTGAGCAAGGCTGAACTTGCCGAGGTCGAGGCGCGGATTCGCGCCATCAATCCTTACGCCAAACTGCACCGCACCGAGCGATGCCGGGTTTCGCTGTCCGACGTGCTGGAACGCGGCGCGTTCGACCTCGACCGCATCCTGGAGCTCGAGCCGGAATTTCTCGAAGCCGGCGACGGGCACGACCATGACCATGACCACCATCACCACGATAGCATCACGGCCTGAAGCACTACCACGACGAGGACATGCAATCGCTGTCGCTGCGCTCGGACAAGCCGCTCGACCCGGCCAAATTCATGCCCTGGCTGCAGAACCTGGTCGCCAGCGAAGGCCAGAAGATCCTGCGCTCCAAGGGCATTTTGGCCTTCAGCGACGATGACGACCGCTACGTCTTTCAGGGCGTGCACATGATGCTGGAGGGCGATCACCAGCGGGCCTGGAAAGAGGGCGAGCCGCGCGAGAGTCGTCTCATCTTCATCGGCCGCGAATTGCCCGAGCAGAGCATTCGGGACGGCTTCGAGCGCTGTATCACCACGTGATGTCACAGTTCGATCCCGGCGATAATGCCGCTTCCATCGCGTCGGTCACTGATCGGGTGCGCCCGGTGGCGATCGGAGCGCCCGTCACCTGCGTGCACTTTCTCGGCGAGAACGCGGCCTTCGTCGGCGCCGAGGAAAACGTATTCCTGGTGAGCGGGCAGGGTGAAGTAACGCCGAGCGTCGTGCACAGCGGCGGCATCCTGTGTGCGGCTTCCGACGGCGCGCGCCTTGTCATGGGCGGCGATGACGGCAAGCTGGTTGCACTCGACGCCAAGAGTGAGGTGACGCTGCTGGCGACCGACGCAAAGCGGCGCTGGATCGACAATGTCGCGCTGCATCCCGACGGCGCGTTCGCGTGGTCGGTGGGCAAGACGGCCTTTGTCCGCAGCGGCAAAACGCAGGAAAAATCGCTCGACGTGCCCTCCACGGTCGGCGGTCTCGCCTTCGCCCCGAAGGGCCTGCGCCTTGCGGTCGCGCATTACAACGGCGTGACCTTGTGGTTTCCCAATATGGCGGCGAAACCGGAATTTCTGGGATGGGCGGGCTCGCATCTCGCCGTCACCTTCAGCCCGGACAACAAATTCCTGGTCACCGCGATGCATGAGCCGGCGCTGCACGGCTGGCGGCTCGCGGACAACAGGCATATGCGCATGACGGGCTATCCCGGCCGCGTGCGCTCGATGTCGTGGAGCGCCGGCGGCAAGGCGCTGGCAACTTCGGGCGCCGATACGGTGATCCTGTGGCCGTTCGGCAGCAAGGACGGGCCGATGGGCAAGGAGCCCGCGATGCTGGCGCCGCTGCAGGCGCGCGTTTCCGCGGTCGCCTGCCATCCGAAGCAGGACATCTTCGCCGCCGGCTACAGCGACGGCACCATCCTGATGGTGCGGATGACCGATGGCGCGGAAATCCTGGTGCGCCGCAACGGCACCGCGCCGGTCGCGGCGCTTGCCTGGAACGCCAAGGGCACGTGGCTCGCCTTCGCCGCGGAGGATGGCGATGCGGGGTTGCTGGAGCTGTAGCGGAGCGGCTTGACGCTCATCCCCGGTGTTCCAGGCGGAACAATGCGCTTCGGCGCCCGTTGATCCCGCAAGCACATGGCGGTGAACGGGATGCCTGCGAACAACGGCAAACGCGACTTCTGGAAGGATATGCTGCTCGCCTCCGCGATGATCGCCGCGGGGCTCGCGGTATGCGGCTTGGCTCTTTCGCAGCTTTCCGCCGCTCGAAGTTCGCACATGGCCCAGGCAACGCAGCCATTGCAGTCGGCCCCGCCTTCCGATCAGGACAAGACGCCGCCCGCGGAATCAAAGCCTGGCGGCGAGCGCCCTACCACGCCGGCGCCCCAGCCCGCCCGACCGGATCCGCAGGCGCAGAAGGAGGGTGCGAAGCCGGTGCTGCCGTCCGCCCCGGCGGAGAAGGTGGCGCCGCCGATCCAGCAGAAATAGCTTTTTGCGTCTGAAAGTCATTCCGGGGCATCGCGCAGCGATGAACCCGAAATCCCGAGATTGGCTTGCGTTCGCTGAACAACATCGAGATTCCGGGTTTGCGCCTTACGGCGCATCCCGGAATGACGGTGAACTGCATGATGCGATCGCGACGCTGACGTTGTTTTGATTCCACTGCCGATTTTACAGCCTCGCCTGCATCCATCCGCTGCCGCATAATCGTCGCGCGACCACGCAAACGACAGATGAGGCTGATGATGAAAACCGACGATGTCCGGCGAACCGCCTATTCGATGCCGCTGACCAGCCCATCGTTTCCGCCGGGACCTTACCGGTTCTTCAACCGCGAATATTTCGTCATCACCTATCGCACCGATCCGGAAGCGTTGGCCGCCGTGGTGCCGGAGCCGCTCGAAGTCACCGATTCAGTGGTCAAGTACGAATTCATCCGCATGCCCGACTCGACCGGCTTCGGCGATTACACCGAAACCGGGCAGGTGATCCCGGTTCGCTTCAACGGCGAGGAGGGTGCCTATACCCATGCGATGTATCTCGACGACGATGCGCCGATCGCAGGCGGCCGCGAGCTCTGGGGATTTCCCAAGAAACGCGCCACGCCGAAGATCGAAGTCGAAAGCGACGTGCTTGTTGGGACACTGCATTACGGCTCGGTGCTCTGCGCTTCTGCCACCATGGGCTACAAGCATCGTCCGGTCGATCACGACGCCGTGCTGCAGGGCATGAAGACGCCGAACTTCATTCTCAAGATCATTCCGCATGTCGACGGATCCCTGCGGATATGCGAACTGGTGCGCTTCCACCTCGAGGACATTCAATTGAAGGAAGCCTGGACCGGCCCGGCGGCGCTCGGCCTGTTCCCCCATGCGCTCGCCGACGTGGCAAAGCTGCCCGTGCGCGAGGTGGTGTCCGCGCTGCATTTCAAGGCGGATTTGACGCTGGGGCTAGGGAAGGTCGCGTTCGATTACATGAAGAAGTGAGACTGTCATTCCGGGTTCGCGCTTGCGCGCGCCCCGGAATGACAACGGAGAAAAGTTCGTCTCACCGCACCAGCACGTTCCTGAACTGCCAGGGATCCGAGCTGTCGATGTCTTCCGGAAACAGTCCCGGGCGATCCGACAGCGGCGTCCAGTCGGTATAAAAGCCCTTCACCGGACCGAGATACGGCATCTGGATTTCGAGGCAGCGGCGGAAATCCATCTCGTCGGCCTCGACGATTCCGGCGGTGGGATTTTCCAGCGCCCACACCATGCCGGCGAGCACGGCGGACGACACCTGCATGCCGGTGGCGTTCTGGTAGGGACAAATCCGCCGGGTCTCCTCGATCGAAAGCTGCGAGCCGTACCAATAGGCGTTCTTGGCGTGGCCGTAGAGCAGCACGCCGAGTTCGTCGATGCCGTCCTCGATCTCGTTCTCGTCCAGGATGTGCCATTTCGGCTGCATCTTGCCGGTGGCGCCGAACAGCTCGTGCAGCGACAGCACGGCGTCGTTGGCGGGGTGATAGGCGTAGTGGCAGGTCGGGCGATAGATCACGGTGCCGCCGTCGTGCACGGTGAAATAATCCGCGATCGAGATCGACTCGTTATGGGTGACGAGAAAGCCGTATTGCGCGCCTGGCGTCGGGCACCAGGAGCGCACCCGGGTGTTGGCGCCGGGCTGCGCCAGATAGATCGCAGCACCACAGCCGTAATTGTGGATGCCGGCATTGTGCGGCATCCACGCTTCGTGGGTGCCCCAGCCGAGTTCTGCCGGCTGCATGCCCTCGGAAACAAAACCCTCCACCGACCAGGTGTTGACGAACACGTTTCTCGGCTTCGGCTTCTTGGAGCGCTGGGTGTCGCGTTCGGCGATATGGATGCCTTTGACGCCGAGCTTGTGGGCGAGCTGGGCCCAGCCCTCCCGGCTCTTCGGCTCGTTGACCTCTGTGCTGGTGTCGCGGGCGATGTCGAGCAGCGCCTGCTTGACGAACCACGACACCATGCCGGGATTGGCACCGCAGGTGGAGACCGCGGTGGTGCCGCCCGGGCTCTTGTGCTTGGCCGCCAACAAGGTCTCGCGCAGCGCGTAGTTCGAGCGCTTCTCGGGCCCGATATCCCGGTCGAAATAGAAGCCGAGCCACGGCTCCACGACGGTGTCGATATAGAGCGCGCCGATCTCGCGGCACATGGTCATGATGTCGACCGACGAGGTGTCGACCGACAGGTTGACGCAAAAGCCCTGGCCGCCCCCGGCGGTGAGCAGCGGCACCAGCACCTCGCGGTAATTGTCTTTTGTCACGGCTTGCTTGATGAAACGCACGCCGTGCGCCTTGGCGAGCTCACCGTCCTCGTGCGGGTCGATGATGACAAAGCGGGATTTGTCATAGGCAAAGTGCCGCTCGATCAGCGGCAGGGTGCCTTTGCCGATCGAGCCGAAACCGATCATGACAATGGGACCGGAAATTTTCGCATGGATTTGCGCGGGCGGGGTCATGAACTTGTCTCCGAAAAAATGATGCGCTTGGCGCGAAGGCGTATCAGGCGGTGCGCCGTTTCGCGGTGATTTCGATTTCGATCTTCATCTCAGGTTTCAGCAGCCCGGCGACGATCAGGAGGGTTGCTGCCGGTCTGATCTCGCCGAGATTTTCGCCGCAGACCGCGAACACGGCGTCGGCGTCCCTGGCGTCAGTGACGTAATAGGTCGCCCGGACGATATCGGCCATGGCGAAACCGCCGTTCTTCAGCGCCGCCTCGATGGTCTTGAAGCAGTTTCGTGTCTGGCTCGTGACATCGGCCGGCATGATCATGGTGGCGTAGTCGTAGCCGGTGGTGCCGGACACGAAGGCGAAATCGCCGTCGATGACGGCGCGGCTGTAGCCGGCGGTTTTCTCGAAGGGGGATCCGGTGGAGATGAGACGGCGGGACATCAGGACCTCGAAGGGATTTCTTGCGGTTTACGGGGTTTTTGCGGGCGCGCGCAACCCTCGCTATATCACTGCGGGCGCTGTGTCACGCTGGGAGAGGGCGGCGTGGCGGAGCCCCAACGGCGCGCGAAGATGTCCTTGACGATCATGACAGCGATCATCGTCACAAGGACCGTGGTGATGATCCGGGCGCGTGGGTTTGGCACGTCGCGCGTGGTGGGCTGGTCTTGTGCCATGACATTGAGCCGTCAGGCGGCGTGGGGGACCGGCCGCCGCGCCCTGGCGCGGCGAGCCTTCGTTTCCGATGCGATCGTTTCCGGTTCCATGGCGCCGGTCGGTGCGATCACCCCGGAGGCGCCGTCAAGCGCGCCCACGCGCAGCTCGATAGCGAGCAGGCGATCGGGCTCGAACGGGCCGGGTAGCGAGAGCTCCCCGGTCTTGAGCGCGGAGAAACCGAAGCGGGCATAATAGGGCGCATCGCCCAGCAGGATCACCGCACCATGGCCGGCCGTTTTGGCGGCCGCCAGCGCCTGACGCATCAGCGCGGCGCCAACGCCGAGCTCGCGGCACGATGGATCTACCGCCAGTGGGCCCAGCACCAGCGCCGGGATACCCCCGGTGCTGACGTGCCACAACCGCAGCGTTCCGACCAGGCGGTCTTCCCGCCCATCTTGGCGCGTGGCCGAAAAGGCGAGGCCTTCGGCGGGCGCGCGTCCATCACGCAGGCGCTGGCAGGTGCGCTGCTGGCGGTTGGCGCCAAAGCAGGCATCGAGCAGCGCTTCACGGGCAGCGACGTCCGAGGCCCGTTCGCGACGGATCGCGAACGGAGCGGCGTCGGGGGTGAAGGCAACAGGGGTCTTGCGCAAAGCAGCCATGGCACGTCAGTCCCCGCTTCCCGATGGCGGCAAGCCGCGAGGGAGCGTTGTCAGCAAATTCGCATGTAAGGGGAGGGGAGCCGGCGGACCGGCTCCCGGGCTATGCTGGCCTCAAACGAGGCTACGTCAGATGTGGTAGGTCCGCAGCGGCGGGAAGCCGTTGAAGGCCACCGACGAGTAGGTCGACGTATACGCGCCGGTGCCCTCGATCAGCAGTTTGTCGCCGATCTCCAGCGTCACCGGCAGCGGGTACGGCATCTTCTCGTACAATACGTCGGCGGAATCGCAGGTGGGCCCCGCGAGCACGCACGGCGTCATCTCCGCCCCGTCATGCGGGGTGCGGATGGCGTAGCGGATCGACTCGTCCATGGTCTCGGCGAGACCACCGAATTTGCCGATGTCCAGATACACCCAGCGCACCTCGTCCTCGTCGCTCTTCTTGGAGATCAGAACGACTTCGGTCTCGATGATGCCGGCGTTGCCGACCATGCCGCGTCCCGGCTCGATGATGGTCTCCGGGATCTGGTTGCCGAAATGCTTGCGCAGCGCACGGAAGATCGACCGGCCGTACTGCACGACCGGCGGCACGTCCTTGAGGTACTTGGTCGGAAATCCGCCGCCCATGTTGACCATGGACAGGTTGATGCCGCGCTCGGCGCAGTCGCGGAACACCGTCGAGGCCATGGCCAGCGCGCGGTCCCACGCCTTCACCTTGCGCTGCTGCGAGCCGACATGGAACGAGATGCCGTATGGCTCCAGTCCCAGACGCTTGGCGAGGTCGAGCACCTCGACCGCCATCTCCGGATCGCAGCCGAACTTGCGCGACAGCGGCCACTCGGCGCCTGCGCAGTCATAGAGAATGCGGCAGAATACCTTGGTGCCGGGGGCGGCGCGGGCAATCTTCTCGACCTCTGCGGCGCAGTCGACCGAGAACAGGCGAATGCCAAGCGCGAAGGCGCGCGCAATATCACGCTCCTTCTTGATCGTATTGCCATAGGAGACGCGCTCGGGGGACGCACCTGCGGCCAGCGCCATCTGGATTTCGGCCACCGACGCGCAGTCGAAGCACGAGCCCATCGAGGCGAGCAGCGAAAGTACTTCCGGCGCCGGGTTGGCCTTCACCGCGTAGAACACGCGACTGTCCGGCAGCGCCTTGGCGAAGCTCTGGTAGTTGTCGCGCACGACTTCGAGGTCGACGACGAGGCACGGCTCGACATCCTGACCTTCGTTGCGGCGGTTGCGCAGGAATTCCTGAATACGTTCGGTCATAGCACCCTCCCAAACGGCCCAGCGACGGGGACACGTTCAAAAATGATCTCGGATAAGAGTGCTCCGGCCACATCGCGCGATGGAGGCGCAACGAAGCCAAACAACTCAAACCGAATTGTGCTGCCGTGGATTGGTTGGGAAAGATCCCGCCCGCACACCTGGCAATGAAGGACAAGCCTCTTCGGTATTCGCGCCGGCTGGTGGAAAGCCGGCAGAGACCAAAAAAGCCCGATCCGTCGTTGCTTTAAGTCGCGTCCCCCGTTGAGAACGAGGTGCGCCGGTTCGCCTCCGGCTGCCAGTCACGGTTGCAAGGAGCGAAGAGACCTTCAACGGCATCTCTTGAGAGAGATGCTGGCCTCCTAAGTCTTGCGACCTAGAGCGACCCTCGGTTCTTCATCCCTTGGCGGCTGTCCGGCCTCTTGTCCGGATACCTACCGACTGACACACGACCACAGGCACGTGCGAAATTGGGCAATTCCGCAAATAAGCGTTTTGACTCTGCTTCGCAACATTTTTTTTAGGCTGAGGGGAAATTTCCCTAACAGCTGCTTTCGCTGTTGCGGTTGGGTCGCGTACGCGGCGCTGAAAATGAACGGACGTTAAGCTTCGCTAACGAAGCGTAAACATTTGGAGCAGGCGCGCGCTGCGGCTTTCTCGCTGCGAAGCCGGCTTACGCGCGCCGCGAAAACGGCTCGACGCGCTGCGCCGCGCGGATGAACGCCGCCATCACGAAGACGCCGGCCGCGAACAGAACGGCCTGCAGGATGTGCGCGCCGGTGTCGTCGAGACCGAACAGGATCGCGAGCGCCCAGCCGCCGGCGAACGCGGCGCCGAACACTTCGGCGCCGATCAGGATCGCCGCGCTGATGACAGTGATGACGCTGGGCCAGATGATCTGGCGGGCAGCGGTCGGAGAGGGCTGAGAGCTCATGAACAAGGTCCTGTTGGGAGCCGCAATCTCTATGAAAAGGCCCGCTGTATCAAGCGCAAAAGGCCCAAAAAAGCCCCACCGCGTGATATAGCATGTCCAGGGAATTTGGGACGAAAAGCGGGAATTGTCATGGCGGAAACCCAGGAAATAAAGGCCGCGCAAGCTCAGGCGAACCCGCTTTTGAAGGCGTGGCAGACGCCGTTCGAGACGCCGCCATTCGCCGAGATCAAGCCGGAACATTTCCTGCCCGCCTTCGAACGCGCCTTCGCCGACCACGCAGCCGAGATCGCCGCCATCGAGCACGACCCGGCGACGCCGGATTTTGCCAATTCCATCACCGAGCTGGAGCGGTCCGGAAAATTGCTCTCCAAGGTATCGGGGTTGTTCTACGACCTGGTGTCGGCGCACTCCAATCCGGCGCTGCTCGAGATCGACAAGGAGGTGTCGCTGCGGATGGCACGGCACTGGAACCCGATCATGATGAACGCGGTGCTGTTTGGCCGGATTGCCATGCTGCACGACAACCGCGCCAGCCTCGCTCTGACCGGCGAGCAATTGCGGCTCCTGGAGCGCACCTATACCCGCTTCCGCCGCGCCGGCGCCGGCCTCGACGAGGCGGCGAAGGAGCGGATGGCCGAGATCAACGAGCGACTGGCGCACCTCGGCACCACCTTCAGCCATCATCTGCTTGGCGACGAGCAGGACTGGTTCATGGAGCTCGGCGAGGCCGATTTCGCCGGCCTTCCCGACAGTTTTGTCGCGGCCGCAAAGGCCGCCGCCAGCGAGCGCGGCATGGAAGGCAAGGCAATCGTGACGTTGTCGCGTTCCTCGGTCGAGCCGTTCCTGAAGAGTTCGAGCCGTCGCGAACTGCGCGAGAAGGCCTACAAGGCCTTCGTCGCGCGCGGCGACAACGGCAACCCCAACGACAACAACGAAACCATACTGGAGATCCTCAAGCTGCGCGAGGAGAGCGCCACGCTCCTGGGCTTTGCCACATTCGCCGCCTATCGGTTGGAAGATTCGATGGCCAAGACGCCGCAGGCCGTCCGCGGCTTGTTGGAGCGGGTCTGGAAGCCGGCCCGGGCGCGGGCGCTGAGGGATCGCGATGACCTGCAGGCGCTGGTCGCGGAGGAGGGCGGCAATTTCGCGCTGGCGCCATGGGACTGGCGCTACTACGCCGAAAAGCTGCGGCAGCGCCGCGCCAATTTCGATGACGCCGCCATCAAGCCCTATCTCGCGCTCGACAACATGATCGAGGCCGCCTTCGACTGCGCCACCCGCCTGTTCGGCGTCAGCTTCTCCGAGCGCAAGGATATCCCGGTATGGCACCCCGACGTCCGGGTCTGGGAGGTGAAAGACAGCGCCGGCCGCCACAAGGCGCTGTTCTATGGCGATTATTTTGCCCGGCCGTCGAAGCGTTCGGGCGCGTGGATGACGTCCTTGCGCGACCAGCAGAAGCTCGACGGCGACGTTGCGCCGCTCGTCATCAATGTCTGCAACTTCGCCAAGGGCGCCGATGGCCAGCCCTCGCTGCTGTCGCCGGACGATGCGCGCACCCTGTTCCACGAGTTCGGCCACGGCCTGCATGGCATGCTGTCGGATGTGACCTATCCCTCGATTTCCGGGACCAGCGTGTTCACCGACTTTGTCGAACTGCCCTCGCAACTCTATGAGCACTGGCAGGAACAGCCCGAGGTGCTGCGGCAATTTGCGCGGCACTATCAGAGCGGCGAGCCCTTGCCTGACGATCTGTTGAAGCGCTTTATCGCCGCGCGCAAATTCAACCAGGGTTTTGCTACCGTGGAATTCGTCTCCTCGGCGCTGATCGATCTCGAATTCCACACCCAGCCGGCTTCGGCGATTACGGATGTGCGGGCATTCGAGCGCCAGGAGCTGGAAAAGATCGGCATGCCCGCGGAGATCTCGCTGCGGCACCGCCCGACCCAGTTCGGTCATATTTTCTCCGGCGATCACTATGCGTCGGGCTATTACAGCTACATGTGGTCCGAGGTGATGGACGCCGACGCGTTCGGCGCCTTCGAGGAGGCCGGCAACATTTTCGATCCGGCGACCGCAAAACGCCTGCACGACGACATCTATTCCTCCGGTGGCTCCCGCGATCCCGAAGACGCCTATGTCGCTTTCCGCGGCCGGGAGCCGGAGCCCGACGCGCTGCTGCGCCGACGCGGCCTCTTGGAAACGCCCGAGGCTGCTTAAGGTGAAGAGGCTGCCTGAGGTGAAAAACGCGCTGCGCCGGATCCTCGCTTTGCTGGTACTGGCCGGCGCTATCGCGCTTGGCGCGGGCGCAGCGCAGGCGCATCCGCATGTCTGGATCACTGCGACCAGCGAATTAATCTACGCTCCCGACGGCTCGATCACGGGCGTGCGCCACGCCTGGACCTTCGACGACATGTTCTCGACCTATGCCCTGCAGGGCATCGAGACCAAGACCAAGGGCGTTTACAGCCGCGAAGAACTGGCGCCCTTGGCGCAGACCAATGTCGAATCGCTGAAGGAATTTGCCTTCTTCACTTTTGCAAAAGCCGACGGCAAGAAGGCAAAATTCCAGGAGCCGATCGATTACTTCCTTGACTACAGCGATAGCGTGCTGACGCTGCATTTCACCTTGCCGCTGAAGACGCCGGTGAAGCCGAAGCTACTGGCGCTGGAAGTGTTCGACCCCGCGTTTTTCATCGATTTCAAACTCGCCGAGAAAGACCCGGTAAAACTGGTCGGGGCGCCGGCCGCCTGCCAGATGAATTTCCAGCGGCCGAGCGACGGCACCGCGAACGCCCAGAAGCTTACTGAAGAGAACTTCCTGAGTGGCGACAATTCCAATTTTGGTGCGATGTTTGCCAACAAGATCGTGGTGCAATGCCCGTGAGGCCGAATTCCCGCCCGGGTTTTGCGCGCGGCCTGGCGATTGGCGCCGCTGCGTTGCTGGCGGTTCTGACGTTCGACAGCGCCACGCACGTCCTGGTCGCGCAAAACCCGTTCGGCGGTCCGCGCCCCAGCGCCGCCGAGCCGCAAGTCGCCGGCATCGTCGGATGGCTGCTGGCAAAACAATCGGAATTTTACCGCGAGATGTCCTCGACCATCCGCGCCGCGAAGTCCGACGGGTCGGCGGTCTGGACCCTGCTCGCGATCTCCTTTGCCTACGGCATCTTTCATGCCGCCGGTCCGGGCCATGGCAAGGCAGTGATCTCGTCTTATCTGGTGGCCAACCAGGAGACCGCGCGGCGCGGCATCGTGCTGTCGTTTGCCTCGGCGCTGATGCAGTCGCTGGTTGCGGTCGTGATTGTCGCGATTTGCGCCTGGCTGCTCAATGCCACTGCCAAGACCATGTGCGGGGCCGAGAAGGCGGTCGAGATCGCGAGCTACGCCCTGATTGCGGCCTTCGGCGCCCGGCTGGTCTGGACCAAGGGCGGCGGCTTCATCCGCGCGCTGCAGGCGTCGCCGCCTGCGGCCGTTCTGGCGGCGGCTGCGCATCATCATGGTCATGATCGCGGCCACGCCCCTCACCATCATGATCATCACCACCACGACCATGTCCATGACGGGCATTGCGGCCATTCCCACGGTCCTGAGCCCGGCGAACTGGCCGGTCCCGGCGGTTGGCGCCGGGGTTTTAGCGCGATTTTCGCCGTCGGCGTCAGGCCCTGTTCGGGCGCGATCCTGGTGCTGGTGTTCGCGCTGGCGCAGGGATTGTTTTGGGCGGGGATCGCGGCAACCTTCGTGATGGGGCTCGGCACCGCGATCACCGTGGCGGCCATCGCCGTGATGGCGGTGTCGGCGCGGGACCTGGCGCGACGCCTGAGCGCCGGACGCGAAGGCGGCGGCGCGCTGGCGATGCGCGGCATCGAATTCGCCGCTGCGGGACTGGTGCTGTTGTTCGGCCTGGGCTTGCTGCTCGGCTACGTCGCCGCCGAACGCGTGACCTGCCTTTAGTTGCGTCCTGCGGCTGACCGAGCGCGTGCAATAACGTGCAATAGATAGCCGTTTCAGCATCCAATCTGATCGTTTCGTGAGTTCTGTTCGACCGCGGCAAGCTTTGCGGGTGAATCCACCATGACGGTCTCCTGGTCGGCAGCACCAGCCCGTGTGCGGGGCTTGAACAAGAACCGGCCACAGCCCGCTTGCAATGTTTAGTAAATCGTGATCCACTAAACAAATCGAGCTTGCCTGATCCTCAAGAATCCCGGTGAGCGCGAGGAAACGTCCGTTTAGTCATTCAGCCCGTCAAGGACTGTGTCGCTCTGCTCGAAGCATTCGAGCGGGTAGGAAAGCCGCGTCATGTCGATGGCCGGCTCTACTGGGAGGGAACGCGTAATGAAACATCCGATGAAGACGCTTCTTGTTGCATGCGGGGCTCTTGCGGCCGCGCTCGGCATGGGAGGGGCAACGACGCCCGCGCAAGCGCAGGGCAAGACCATCACGCTGTGCTGGGCTGCGTGGGACCCAGCCAATGCGCTGGTCGAACTGTCGAAGGACTTCACCACCAAGACCGGTATCGGCATGAAGTTCGAATTCGTGCCGTGGACCAATTATGCCGATCGTTTCCTGAACGAGCTCAATTCGCACGGGTCATTATGCGACCTCATTATCGGCGATTCGCAATGGATCGGCGGTGCCGCGGAGAACGGCCAGTACGTCAAGCTGAACGATTTCTTCAAGAAGGAAGGAATCAGCATGGACGATTACATGCCGGCGACGGTGGTCGGCTATTCCGAATGGCCGAAGAACACGCCGAACTATTGGGCGCTGCCCGCTATGGGTGATGCGGTGGGCTGGACCTATCGCAAGGACTGGTTTGCGCGACCCGACGTGCAGAAGGATTTCAAGGCCAAGTACGGCCGCGATCTCGCTGTGCCGAAGACGCTCGATGAACTCCACGACGTCGCGAAGTTCTTCCAGGGCCGGGAGATCGACGGCAAGAAGGTCTATGGCGCTTCGATCTATACCGAGCGCGGCTCGGAAGGCATCACCATGGGCGTTTCGAACTATCTCTATGACTACGGCTTCAAATACCAGGATCCCAAGAAGCCCTATGCGATGGACGGTTTCGTCAACTCGTCCGGCGCCGTGAAAGGGCTGGAGGCCTACAAGGCACTCTACAAGTGCTGCACGCCTCCCGGCGCTTCCAACGCCTACATGTCGGAAGGTCTCGATGCCTTCAAGTCCGGCCAGGTCGCCCTGCAGATGAACTTCTTTGCTTTCTTCCCGGGCCTCTACAAGGACCCGAATGTTGGCGGCGACAAGATCGGCTTCTTCGTTAATCCCGCCGCCACGATGCAGGCGACGCAGCTCGGCGGACAGGGAATCTCCGTAGTTTCCTATTCCAAGAACCAGGCCGAAGCGCTGCAATATATCAAGTGGTTCTCCGGCGGGGACGTGCAGAAGAAATGGTGGGCGCTGGGCGGCTATTCCTGCGCCAAGTCCGTGTTGAACGACCCGAGCTTCCCGAACAGCGCGCCCTTTGCAAAGGAGTTCCTGCAGTCCATGGGAATGGTCGTCGACTTCTGGGCTGAGCCCTCCTATGCGCAGCTTCTGCAAGCCGAACAGAAGCGCGTGCATGACTACGTGGTGGCCGACAAGGGCACCGCGCAGGAAGCACTCGACGGTCTGGTGAAAGACTGGAAAGCCATCTTCAAGGAAGAAGGCAAGAAGTTCTAGGATGGCCGCCTGGAGCGCGCGTGAGCGCGCTCCAGGCCCCTTTCGGCAATACCGACGTCTGTCGCCTTAGCCGACGGCCTCGGCACCAGGATCGACCGAAGCAATGAACGATTTGAGTGCCTCGTCACAGATCATCTATCGAGCCGCGCCGCTCCGGCCAGGGGTGGCGCGCCAGATCAGGGGCTTGTCGGACAAGACGCTCGCATGGCTCTTCATCACGCCGACGATCGTATTGCTGCTGGCAATCAATATTTTCCCGCTGGTTTGGACGATCTATCTGTCGTTCACGAACTACCGTGCCAACCGGGCGAATGTGCCGACGATATGGCTGGGAGCCGATTGGTACCAGTCGATCCTGACCGATCCGGACGTCTGGGCGGCGATGCAGGTGACCGCGCATTTCGTGTTCTGGACCGTGGTGATCGAGACCGTGCTTGGATTCGGCCTTGCCTTCCTGATCGACAAGAAATTCCGGGGCCATGGCATGTGGACCACGATCATTCTGCTGCCGATGATGCTTTCACCGGCCGTGGTCGGCAATTTCTGGACGTTTCTCTACCAGCCGCAGATCGGATTGTTTAACTACGTGGTCGCCTTTTTCACGGGCCGCGACGCCTCGTCGTTCCAGATGCTGGGCGACGTGACGCTCAGTCCCTGGGCCATCGTCGTTGTCGATGCCTGGATGTGGACGCCCTATGTGATGCTGATTTGCCTGGCCGGCCTGCGCTCGATTCCGGACTACATCTATGAGGCCGCGGAGGTCGACCGCGCGTCGAAATGGCGGCAGTTCTGGTCGATCACGCTGCCGATGGCGCTGCCGTTTATCATGCTTGCGGTGCTGTTCCGCGGCATCGAGAACTTCAAGATGTTCGACATGGTCAACCTGCTCACCGGGGGCGGGCCGGGTTCGACCACGGAAGTCGCCTCGATCACACTCAAGCGCGCGGCGTTCGAGAGTTGGCGGACCGGCTATTCCTCGGCCTTCGCGATCATTCTGTTCGTGACGGTGTTCGGCCTTGCCAACATCTACGTGAAGGCGTTGAACCAGGTGAAAAGCCGATGAGCCTCGCCAATGCAGCCCATTCGGTCGTCGAACCGTCGGCGGGCACGCGGCGCGTCGCCGGCGCGCTCGTGGTGCTCTATGCCATCATTACCATGATCCCGCTGGTATGGATCGTCCTCACCTCGTTCAAGTCGCCGGACGATGCGATCTCCTATCCGCCCAAAATCCTGTTCAAGCCGTCGCTCGAAGGCTATTGCAATCTTTTCACGACGCGCTCGCGCCAGACGCCGGAATTCATCCAGACGCTGGGACCGCCGCAGGGGCTTTGCGACGGCATCGCGCGCGGTCGCAACATGGTCATCGCCGGGCCGTCGAACTATGTGCCGCGTTTCGTCAATTCGTTGATCATCGCCTTCGGTTCGACGGTGCTCGCCGTCGCCCTCGGCACGTTGTCTGCCTATGGCTTTTCGCGGTTCCGCGTGCCCCTGAAGGACGACCTGCTGTTCTTCATTTTGTCGACCAGGATGATGCCGCCGATCGCGGTCGCGATCCCGATCTACCTGATGTACCGCACCGTCGGGTTGTCGGATACCCGGCTCGGAATGATCCTGCTCTACACCTCGGTCAACGTTTCGCTCGCCGTGTGGCTTCTCAAGGGTTTCATCGACGAAATCCCGCGCGAATATGAGGAGGCGGCGATGATCGACGGGTATACGCGCTTTCAGGCTTTCGTGAAGGTGGTGCTGCCGCAGGCGACGACCGGAATCGCGGCGACCGCGATCTTCTGCCTGATTTTCGCCTGGAACGAATACGCCTTCGCGGTGCTTCTGACCTCCGGCAACGCGCAGACCGCACCGCCCTTCATTCCGATCATCATCGGCGAGGGCGGGCAGGACTGGCCTGCGGTGGCGGCCGGCACGACGCTCTTCCTGGTGCCGATCGTGGTATTCACGGTGCTTTTGCGCAAGCATCTCCTGCGCGGCATCACTTTTGGAGCCGTCCGCAAATGATTCTAGATGCGAACTCGCCCCTGCCGCGTCGCAGCTTCACCGACCGAATTCTGCGACGCGGTCCGCTGGAGGCCGTTGCGACGATGATCATCGCCGCGGGCGTCATCATGCTGATGCAGCCATTTTTCCTGACGCTCTATTCCTGGTCTTTCGCGACCACTCTGTTCGGTACGGTGATGTTCATCATTGTCTCGAAGGTCAGGGAGTAAGGCGCAATGGCACAGATCAGGGTCGAAGCGCTCAACAAATCCTTCGGGACGTTTCGCGCGGTCAAGGCCGCCAGCTTCACGGTAGAGGACGGCCAGTTCCTCTGCCTGCTCGGACCTTCCGGCTGTGGCAAGACGACGACGCTGCGCATGATTGCCGGACTGGAATTGCCGACGGCCGGCACCATTCGGCTCGGCGGCGAGGACGTGACGATGAATCGCGCCTCGGCGCGCGATATTGCTTTTGTGTTCCAGCTCTTTGCGCTTTACCCGCACATGAATGTCAGGCGTAATATCGGCTTTCCGCTGAAATGCGAGGGCATCGGTGCGGCGGAGCGCGAGCGGCGGGTCGTGGAGGCCGCGCGTATCCTGCGTATCTCCCACCTCCTCGACCGGTCCGTATCGGGCCTCGCCGGCGGCGACCGGCAGCGCGTCGCGCTTGGGCGGGCGATCGTGCGCAAGCCAAAATGTTTTCTGATGGACGAGCCGCTCGGTGCACTCGATACCGAGATGCGAGAAGCAATGATCCGTGAATTGCGTGCGCTGCATGACCGGCTCGGTGCGACGACGGTCTATGTTACGCATGATCAACTCGAGGCCATGGCGATGGCCGATGTGATTGCCGTCATGAACAACGGCGTTGTCGAGCAGGTCGCGAGCCCGCGCGACATCTATGACCGGCCTGCCTCGCTCTTCGTCGCAGACTTCATTGGTTCGCCACCCATGAACTTCCTGCCGTTTCGCGGTAGCCTGAAGACCGGTGCGCAGGCGATCCGGCTCGGCGAGCATGAAGTCGCAATTCCCGCCGCACACGAGACGCTGGCGGAAAGCGATCTCGTGCTCGGGGTCAGGCCCGAGCACGTGCGTTTCACTGATCGCTGCGCGGTGCGGGGCGAGGTCTATGGGTCAGAATATCTCGGCACGACGCAGATCGTGACCGTGACGACGAGATATGGCGCGCTCAAAGCCCGCTCCCCCGCCAGCATGTCATTTCGGACCGGAGAGAATGTCGGGCTCGACTTTCGGCCCGACACACTGTCGATCTTCGACAAGGAATCAGGCCGGGCGATCCGCACCGCGTTGCATGAGGGAGGCGCGCATGGCTGAAATCGAGATCGGGGCGGTCTCCAAGATGTTCGACAACACACCGGCGGTCAGCGATCTATCTCTGACTGTTGGAGACGGCGAATTCGTCGCGTTGCTAGGGCCGACGGGCGCCGGCAAGACAACGACATTGCGCCTCATCGCCGGATTGGAGGTGCCGGACAGCGGTTCGATTCGAATCGGCGGCCGCGACGTGACCGGCGATGCGCCGGCTGATCGCAACGTTGCTTTCGTGTTCCAGCAATATTCGCTGTATCCACATCTTACCGTGTTCGAGAACATGGCCTTTGCGTTACGTGCGCCGATCCGCCGCGTGCCGGAGGCAGACATTCGCGCGAAGGTGCAGGAGGTCGCGCGTCTGCTCCACATCGAAACCAAGCTGCACAACAAGGCGACGCAGTTGTCGGGCGGGCAGATGCAGCGCGTCGCGATTGGTCGGGCTCTGGTGCGCTCGCCCTCGATCTACCTGATGGACGAACCGCTCTCCTCGCTGGACGCCAAGCTTCGCGGCGAAATGCGCCTTGAACTCAAGCGCATCCAGACCGATCTCGGCGCGACGATCCTCTATGTTACCCACGATCAGACGGAAGCGATGACCATGGCTTCGCGCATCGGCGTGATCGAGGCCGGGCGGCTGATGCAGATCGGCACGCCGCGCGAGATCTACGAGAACCCGATCAACGCTTATGTCGCCGCGCGGCTTGGTCAGCCGGCGATCAACCTCCTGCCGGCGGCGTTGTTTGCCGGCGTGCCGCCCGCGGCCAAGACCATCGGCGCGCGTACCGAGCATCTGACGATCGCGCGCGGCGGCGGAGACGTGTCGGCAACCGTCACACGGATCGAACATCTCGGCGACCAGAGTCATCTCCACCTCGACCTTGGCGGCCAACCCGTCGTGACGTTGTCGGACCCCGAGGCAAGCCTGGTCGCCGGGGACGTCGTGTCGCTGCGCCTCAATAGACCGCTGTTCTTCGATGCGGCCGGCGGGAGGGTCGCGGCATGAGTCTCGATCGGGCAGCCAGGGAAAAGCTGGTGCGGGCGCTTGCGGACTCGATGATCGAGCACGCCGACGAGCTGACCAGCCTCGACCAGGCGATCGGGGACGGCGATCACGGGCTAAACATGAAGCGCGGCTTCGAGGCCGTGCTCGCGTCACTGCCCGGTCTTGCAGAAAGATCGCTGCCGGAAATGCTGAACGCGATCGGAATGACGCTGGTTATGAAGGTGGGCGGCGCCTCCGGGCCACTGGTCGGCACTTTCTTCATGGAACTTGGCAAGGCGCTTCCGCAGCAGCCGGCGCGCGCCGATCTCGTCGCGGCGGCGGACAAGGCGGTCAACGCCGTCAAGGCACGCGGTCGCTCGGAAGCGGGGCAAAAAACCTTGCTGGATGTCCTTGTGCCGGTGCAAGCCGTGTTAGCGGGGGGTGGCGACGCCAAAGCGATTGCAACCGAGGCGGTGCAAGCCGCCGATCGCACGACGCCCATGCTTGCTATTCGCGGCCGTGCTTCCTTTCTCGGCGAACGTTCCATTGGTCACATGGACCCGGGTTCGCGCTCGGCATCCCTCCTGATCGGCGCAGCAGTCAAGGTACTGGAATTCGAGGCAAGTTCATGAACAATTCAAATTCCGGCAATGTCGGAATCGTCATCGTTTCACACTCCCCTAAAATCGCGGAAGGCGCGGCGGATATGGTGCGTCAGATGGTAGGCAACGCCGTGCCGCTCGCCTGGACGGGCGGCGATGTCGACGGCGGGCTCGGCACGAATGTTGCCGGAATCCTCGAGGCGATCGAGACGGCCTGGTCGCCGGCCGGCGTAGCGGTGCTCGTTGATCTTGGCGGGGCGGAGACGAATTCCGAGATGGCGGTGGAAATGCTGCCGGAAGAGCGACGGGCGCGCGTCGTCGTCTGCAATGCCCCGGTGGTCGAGGGAGCCGTGATCGCGGCGACCGAGTCTTCGGGTGGCTCGCCGCTTGCCGCGGTAAAGCGTAGCGCGGAGGAATTCTATGCATGATGTTCACGCCAGCCGGGCGGGCAAGACTTCCGCGCCGTTGACGGCTTCGGCGGTGCTCGTCAATCCAGTCGGTCTTCATGCGCGGCCATCGGTCAAGCTCACGCAGTGCGCGAAGGGATTCGCCGCGAAGATCGAGCTCGCGCTCGCGGCGGACGGGCCCTGGACGGACGCCAAGAGTCCCGTGAAGGTGATGCGCGTGAAGGCGCCGCAGGGCGCGACTCTGCATTTCCGCGTCACCGGTCCCGACGGCGAGGCGGCACTCGCTGCCATGCTGGCGCTGGTACATGATGGCTTTGGTGAGGGCTGACAGTGGCCGAAATCCATCTCACCGGCCGTGCCGCCTCGCCGGGCCTCGCCATCGGGCCGGTCACGGTGCTGACGGCTATTGTTGCGAAACGGACGAAGTCCGGCGACCCCGCACAGGAGACGGCCGCGCTGAAGGCGGCGATCGAAGCTGCGACGGCGGAGATCACCAAGCTGATCGACACGGTTGAAGGCGAGGTGGCGGACATTCTGGAATTCCAGATCGCGATGCTGGAGGATGATGCGTTGGCGGAGGGGGCTTACGACGCAATCTCGGCGGGTATTGCTGCCGACCATGCCTGGCGTTCGGCGCTCGACGCAGAGATCACAGGTTATCGCTCCGCGGAAGATGAATATTTCCGTGCCCGTGCCGCAGATCTCACCGATATCCGCGACCGCGTGCTCGCGCGCCTGAGCGGCGCGGACACGGCCGCGAACATTACCGGCGGTTCGATCGTCGCCGGTGACGACATCTCGCCTTCCACCTTTCTTGCCGCCGACTGGACGCGCGGTGGCGCCATCGCGCTGGCCGCCGGCTCACCTTCCTCGCATGTCGCGATGTTGGCGCGTGCGCGCGGGGCCCCCATGGTGGTCGGGCTTGGGCCGTTGTCGTGGAAAGGGCGGCCACCGGCGTTGGCACTCGTCGATGGCGATGCCGGTACCGTGATCTTCGACCCAGAGCCGGAAACACGCCGCCTGTTCGAGCACCGCATGGCGGCTGCCATCGCCGCGCGGGCCGTCGCCGACGCCGGCCGCGTCGAGCCGGCATGCACGGCCGACGGTCGGCGGATCGCGGTCCTTCTCAACATCGCCGCGCCCGAAGACCTCGCGGGCCTCGATCCCGCAATCTGCGACGGCATCGGCCTCGTGCGCACGGAATTTCTGTTCGAGTCCTCCCAGGGTCTGCCGGACGAAGATACCCAATATGCGGTCTATAGCCGCATTCTGGATTGGGCCAAAGGACGGCCGGTGACGATCCGCACCCTCGATGCCGGCGGCGACAAGCCGATCGCCGGTTTGACGATTGCCGGCGAGAACAATCCGTTTCTCGGCCTCCGCGGAATTCGCCTCTCGCTTGCGCGGCCGGAGGTGTTTCGCGTGCAACTGCGGGCGCTGTGCCGTGCGGCCATACACGGGGCGCTGAAAGTGATGCTGCCGATGATAGCCGTCCCCTCGGAACTCGACCGCGCCGGCGCCATGCTCGATGAAGCGTTCACGGCACTCAGGGCGGAAGGGATCACCTGCGCTCGTCCGCCGCTCGGTATCATGGTCGAGGTACCGGCGGCAGCGCTTCGTGCCGAGGATTTCGGCGCTGCATTCTATTCTATCGGCTCGAATGATCTGACCCAGTATACGATGGCGGCCGCACGAGACATTGACGCGGTAGCCGACCTCAACGACACGGGCAATCCGGCGGTATTGGCGCTCATCGCCCGGACCGTCGAGGCCGGACAAAAGCGTGGCGTCGAGGTATCGCTCTGCGGCGACGCTGCGGCCGATACCCGCCTGACGACGGCGCTGCTCGCCACCGGGCTGACGACTCTCTCGGTGTCGCCGATTGCCGTCGCGCGGCTCAAGGCCGCGATTGCAAGGGTGCGTTCATGACGGACGATGCAGGCGAGGGAACCCGCGGGCCTGGCGACAGCAACGTCGCAGAATACAAGGTCATCCTGCGGCGGGTACTCGACAATCGGCCCTCCGGAACGCGGCTGAAGCTTGCGGCGGCACTGGGCAAGAATTGCTCCTTCGTAACCCAGATCACCAATCCGGCATATCTGGTGCCGATCCCGGCGAAGCATGTCGGGATCATTTTCGAAGTCTGCCATCTGTCCGGCGCCGAGCGCGCGGCATTCCTCGAAGCCTATGGACGTGCCCACCCCGGACGACTGCGCTCACCCCACCGCGAACCGCGCACGCGCAACGTCACGGTGACTGTACCCGACCTCGGCGACGACAAGAAGAACCGTGCGCTCGAACAACTCATCGTCGATTTCGCAGCGCGGCTCGCGCGCTACGCCGAGAGTGTGGGTTGAGCAATTCATTCGAACTGCAGACAAGACGGGAGGACGTCCTTGAAGAAGCTGATCAACAGCGCCGATACGGTACTCGAAGAAAGTCTTGATGGCCTCGCGGCTGCGCACGCGGATATCCTGGTTCTTGGCGCCGAGCGCAAATTCGTGCGCCGCCGCACGTTGAAGTCAGGCAAGGTCGCGCTGATTTCGGGTGGAGGCTCGGGACATGAGCCGTTGCATGCAGGCTATGTCGGTCTCGGCATGCTGGATGCCGCTTGCCCCGGCCAAGTCTTCACCTCGCCGACGCCGCACCAGATGATCGAGGCCGCGGAGGCCGTCGATACGGGCGCGGGTGTGCTTTTCATCGTCAAGAACTACGAAGGCGATGTAATGAATTTCACCATGGCTGCCGAAATGGCTGGTCGGGAAGTTATGAGTGTGGTGACAAACGATGATGTGGCGGTCGAGAAGTCGACCTACACGACCGGTCGTCGCGGTGTCGCAGGTACGCTGATCGTGGAAAAGATGGTCGGCGCCGCGGCCGAGACCGGATTACCGCTTGCCGATCTCAAGGTGCTCGGCGATGAGGTCAACCGGCGGACGCGTTCGATGGGTGTGGCGCTGATGCCGTGCACCGTGCCGGCGGCGGGGCGGCCGAATTTCACATTGGCTGACGACGAAATGGAAATGGGCGTCGGCATTCATGGCGAGCCCGGCCGGCGCAGAGTACCGTTGGCTCCCGCCGATGCGATCGCCGCCGAACTGCTCGACGCGATCTTGAAGGATCTTGCGCCGAGCAGGGGCAGTGAAGTGCTGCTTCTCGTCAACGGGTTCGGCGCAACGCCTCTGATCGAACTCTATTTGATGGTCAACAGTGCAAAGCGGATTCTGGACGGTGCGGGGATCGCGACGACGCGTTTCCTGACGGGATCCTACGTCACATCCCTCGACATGGCGGGTGTCTCAGTCACTGTATCTGTGCTCGATAGCCGGGCGAAGACGCTGTGGGATGCCCCGGTACACACCGCAGCGCTGCGTTGGGGCGCATGATCTCATCCCGTTCTATTGCATCGTGGGCATGACCAGATGCTGAAGCATGACCGGCACGCCTCGGATGGCCATTGTTTACGCGGCGCGCTTCAAGGCGTCCGACAGGATCGAGACGACGGCGTCGACGTGGCTGTCGTTCGCGATTAGCGGCGGCGAGAAGGCGATGATGTCGCCCGTGACGCGATTCATCCCCAGAGATCGACGCTCATAGCCCAATGACATCTCGTCCGGCGCTGAGCCTCACGTTTCAGCGCTCCGATTGCGGCGCAAACGCTTCTTCTTGCGATAATCTTCCCGCAGGCTTTCGCCGCTGTGACGGCGGCGTGAACAATGCTGAAATTACGGCTTGGTCAAAATGCGGCTTCCTGGCCATGGTTGGCACGGAAGCAGATTTGGAGCGATCCGCGTCTTCGATCCGTTTCGCGGACGCTTCGTCGGCGAAGGCGCGGCCGAACTTTTTCATGCGATAGAGAATGGTGCCGCGGTCGATGTAGGCAGGCAAGAACTTCGGATCGAGCTGAAGCGCCTGATCGAGATCGGCGATCGCGCCGTTCAGATCGCCATGGCGATACGCGGACATGCCCCGCGCGCGCAATGATCTGGCCTCGCTGGCGGCGAGCTCCGCAGCCGGGCCGACATTGGCTGGCGGGTCGCTCTCGGCGTTGGTCTGCGGTTTGATGGCGTTCGGCGCGATCGCCTCACCGGTCATGCTTGCACTCTCAAGCGTTGCGGTCGATGCGCTATTGTCGGCCGCATCCGGCGGCACGGCCGGGCTGGCGGCGGCGATCGCGGGCGATGTGCGTGTGGTGATATCAACGTTGTCCGGCGGAGCAACCGATGCCGCTGACATGTGTATGAACAGCAAATATCCTCCGACGGTTACGATCGAGACGCCGGCAAGCGCCATCACACCGGAGGCAAACCTGTGTATCCTGGTGAAGACGGCTTGCTGCTTGGACACCGACTCCTGCTCCAGGCGCGCGAGCCCGAGCAGATGGTCATAAGCCGCACGTTGCTCGGCATCGCCAAGGATTTCGTTGGCCCGGACGATCTCCCTGAATTTCAGCGCAGCATCAGGATCGTCAGGCCGAAGGTCGGGGTGGGTGGCCTTGACGGCTCTTCGGAATGCCGTCCTGAGATCTTCGGCATTATCGTGCGGAAGGGCCCCGAGCAAATCATAAAGCGTATCCATCGTCGCTCTCGCCGCTGGATTTCCTTGTCTCCGACTGAAATTCCCGCCGCGAATTTACTCGGGAGAACACCTACAAACTCAACACCACTACTTGTCGATATTGTTGATCCAGTACGGCAGAAAAATGACTTGTCCTATGCACTTAGCTCCATCTGCAGGAGTCGCCCCGGATCGTGGATATCGAGCAAGCTCGGCTTCGCATCTTGTTGCGGCGCGCACGCTCGAACCCTCGCGAGCGATCTTTTCGGCGTTTTGCCGGGATTTTGCTCGCAATGGAGCGCCAACCGCGGCGATCGATCTGAGTCCTGGGGCCTAGGTTAGGCCAGCCGAAGCCACAATCGGGCGTGAGTTGTGGCGCAAGCAAGGCAGAGCCGGCAACCGTCCGTGCTGAAGCAGTGGTGCGACTTTGCCGTGGCCGAGCAATTCGATTTCCGAACGAAGTGCGGCGATCGACAGATCGGCGCGGTGCGGGCGAAGCAGGAAGCTCCGTCCGCACCGCGCGCCCATGTCTGGCGACCGGCTGCGATCAAGCGTGGGCTGCCAAAAATCTATTGGCATGTGTCAGATTTGGATGGGCTGGCGGGCGGATGAAGGCTATATCCGCGCACATCATGGCTGATTTCCACGGCGTCTTTCCCTATCTGGTTTCGCCTGTCGATGGCGGCGGAAAAGTCCGCACCGATGTGCTGGGCCGCCTCTGCGACGATCTCATCGTATCCGGCGTGCACGGGCTGACGCCGCTGGGCTCGACCGGCGAGTTTGCCTATCTCAACAACGCGCAGCGTGCGGTGGTGGTGCAGACGACGATCGAAGCGGCAAAGCGGCGCGTGCCCGTCGTGGCTGGCGTCGCCTCGACTTCGACGGCGGATGCGGTGGCGCAGGCCAGGGCCTATCAAAAGCTCGGCGCCGACGGCATCCTCGCGATCCTGGAAGCCTATTTCCCGCTCGGGGATGCGCAGGTGGAAGCATACTTCCGCGCGATTGCGGATGCGGTCGATATTCCCGTGGTGATCTACACCAATCCGAATTTCCAGCGCTCGGATCTGACGCTCGACGTCATCGCACGGCTCGCGGCGCATCCGCGCATCGGCTATATCAAGGACGCTTCCACCAATACCGGACGGCTGCTGTCGATCATGAATCGCTGCGGCGATGGCATCAAGGTGTTCTCGGCTTCCGCGCATATTCCGGCAGCCGTGATGCTGATCGGCGGCGTCGGCTGGATGGCGGGTCCGGCCTGCCTCATTCCGCGGCAAAGCGTCGAGCTCTACAATCTTTGCCAGGCGGCGTGCTGGGACGATGCGATGGCTTTGCAGCGACGGCTGTGGCGGCTGAACGAGGCGTTTGCGCGCTACAATCTCGCCGCCTGCATCAAGGCCGGGCTCGCGATCCAGGGCTATGACGTCGGCGATCCCGTCGCACCGCAGCCGGCGTTGACGGCCGAGGAGCGCAAGGCGGTCGAGGCCGTGTTGCGGGATCTGGGTTAACGAACACCGTCATGCCCGGGCTTGTCCCGTACCTTCAACATCTTCAATCTTCGCACCAGGCAAGGCGTGGATGGCCGGGTCAAGCCCGGCCATGATGATTTTTGGAGTTGTCCGGGGTTGGCCTCCAACTTGCCTTTCCGCTAAAACCCGCGGCGATCCAGTCGAACAAAAAGACTCGAAGGACAAACTGATGAATATTCTTCCCGGCAATATGCGTTTCGGTGCGGGCCAGCCTGTCAAGCGTCTTGAAGACCAGCGACTTCTCACCGGGAAGGGCCAGTTCATCGACGACAAGCCGGAGGAGGGCGCGCTGTGGCTGCAAGTGCTGCGCTCGCCGCATGCGCATGCGAAGATCGTGTCGATCGATGTCCAGGCCGCCAAAGACATGCCTGGCGTCGAGGCCGTCTATACCGGCGCGGATCTGATTGCCGACAATATCGGCACCATCCCGACGCTATCGGTGTTCATGCGCCCCGACGGCAAGCCGATGACGGTGCCGCCGCGGCGGCTGCTCGCCCATGAGATCGTGCGCTTTGCCGGCGAGCCGGTCGCGGCGGTCGTGGCGACATCGCGGGTCGCGGCGCAGACTGCGGCAGAAGCGATCGCGGTCGACTACGAAGTGCTGCCATCGGTGGTCGATCCCCTGCAGGCGATCAAACCGGGCGCGCCCGTGGTTTGGCCGGAAGCGCCCGACAACATCGTCGCCGCCATGAGCTATGGCGACGCTGCCAAGGTCGAAGAGGCGTTCTCAAAGGCCGCGCATGACGTCTCGCTCGACCTGGTCAGCCAGCGGCTGGTGCCGTCGGCAATGGAGCCGCGCTCCACCATCGCCGAGATCGAGAAGAAGTCCGGACGGCTGATCCTCCATGTGCAGTCGCAGACGCCGGGTTCGACCCGCGACGTGCTGGCGGAAGCCGTGCTGAAGCGGCCGAAGGAAAGCGTCCGCGTGCTGGTCGGCGATATCGGCGGCGGCTTTGGCCAGAAGACCAACCTCTATCCGGAGGACGGCATCGTGGCTTATGCCGCGACCAAGCTGAACCGCAAGGTGCGCTGGCGCGGCGACCGCACCGACGAGTTCGTCGGCGGCACCCATGGCCGCGATCTCACCTCGACCGGCGAATTCGCGCTCGACGCCAAGGGCCGCGTGCTGGCCTATCGGGTGCGCTCGCTCGGCGGCACCGGCGCCTATTCGACCGGCGCGGGCAATATCATCCCGCTGGTGCTCGGCCCCTTCGTGCAGTCCGGCGTCTACGACCTGCCGCTGGTGCATTACGAGGTCAAATCGGTGATGACCAACACCGCGCCGGTCGGCGCCTATCGCGGCGCGGGGCGCCCCGAAGGCGTGTTCATCGTCGAGCGGCTGATGGATGCCGCCGCCCGGCAGATCGGGATGGACCCGCGCACTATCCGCAAGGTCAACTACATCAAGCCCGCGCAGCTGCCCTACACCAATGCCGTCGGCCAGGTCTATGATTCCGGCGCGTTCGCGCACATGCTGGAGCGCGCCTCGGACCTTGCCGACTGGAACGGCTTTACCGCGCGCAAGAAGGCGGCGAAGAAAAAGGGCCTGCTCTACGGCCGCGGCCTGACCAGCTACATCGAATGGACCGGCGGGCGCGCGCACACCGAAACGGTCAGCCTGCACGCGACCGCCGAAGGGCGCATCATCCTGCATTCCGGCACCATGGCGATGGGGCAGGGGCTGCAGACCACCTACACCCAGATGGCGTCGGAATCGCTCGGCATTCCCATGGACAGGATCGACATCGTGCAGGGCGACACCGATCTTCGCCACCGGCTTCGGCAGCGTCGGCTCGCGTTCGCTGTTCGTCGGCGGCACGGCGCTTGCGGTGTCCGCCAACGATCTGATCGCAAAAGCGCGCGAGAAGGCCTCGAACGTGCTGGAGGCGTCCGTCGAGGACATCGAATACCGCGACGGCATGCTCGACGGTGGTCGGCACCGACAAGCGGATCGGCCTGTTCGAGATCGCCAGGAAGGAAGACGGCGCACGGCTGTCCGTCGACAGCACCGGCGAAGTCGACGGGCCGAGCTGGCCGAACGGCACCCATATCTGCGAGGTCGAGATCGATCCGGAGACCGGCGTCACCCGCGTCGTGCGCTACACCACGGTCGACGACGTCGGCGTCGCCGTCAATCCGATGCTGGTGACGGGGCAGATTCACGGCGGCGTCGCGCAGGGCATCGGCCAGGCGCTGTACGAGGGCGTGGCCTACGACGCCGAAGGGCAGTTGCTGACCGCGAGCTATCAGGATTACTGCGTGCCGCGCGCCGACGACATTCCGCCGATCACGGTCACGCTCGACGAAAGCGCGCCGTGCCGCACCAATCCGCTGGGCGCCAAGGGCTGCGGCGAATCCGGCGCGATCGGCGGCCCGCCCTGCATCGCCAATGGCGTGATGGATGCGCTCGCCGAACTCGGCATCAAGAACCTGCCCACGCCGCTGACGCCGATGAAGGTCTGGCAGGCGATCCGGGACGCCAAGGCGGAGCGGGTTTAAGCTCAGGTCAAGATCATCATCCCGCAAGCCATCAGCCGTAAAATTGTCACGGGGATGCGACGCAGGGGTACGACACATGATCGTCATTCCGGGCCGCGCGCCAGCGCGAACCCGGAATGACGGCGAAAATAATTGCGCCCCCGCGGGATGGTTCTGATAGCTTGCGGTAAATTTGAATCGGGAGATTTCGATGCGCAGATTTTGGACCGTACTGGCGGCGCTGGCGACGTTGGGCCTGACCAATTGCGGCTACAACGCGATCCAGAGCAATGACGAGCAGGTCAAATCAGCCTGGTCCGAGGTCCTGAACCAGTACCAGCGCCGCGCCGATCTGGTGCCCAATCTCGTCAATTCGGTGAAGGGCTTCGCGCAGCAGGAAAAGGACGTGCTGCTGGGCGTGACCAATGCCCGTGCCAAGGTTGGCAGCATCCAGGCGACGCCGGAGCTCATCAACGATCCCGGCGCATTCGCGAAATTCCAGGCGGCCCAGGGCGAACTGACCAGCGCGCTGAGCAGGCTCCTGGTGGTGACCGAGAACTATCCGCAGCTCAAATCGGATGCGCTGTTTCGCGATCTGATGGCGCAGCTGGAAGGCACCGAAAACCGCATCACGGTGGCGCGCAATCGCTACATCAAGGCCGTGCAGGATTATAACGTCGGCATCCGCACCTTCCCCAACAATCTGACCGCGATGGCGTTCGGCTACAAGCAAAAGGCCAACTTCACGGTCGACAATGAAAAGGAAATCTCCACCGCACCAAAGGTGGATTTCAATCCGGCGCCGGCGCCGGCAAAATAGTTCGACAACCGGATTGATCCACGCGATGAACGCTGCAAGAGCTTCCTTTCTTGCGCTGCTGCTGTGCTGGGCTTTCGCAGCCTTCGCCGACGTTGCGGTGCCGCCGCTGTCGGGCCGGGTGGTCGATCAGACCGGCACGCTGTCCAGCGGCGACATTGCCGCCCTGACGCAGACGCTGAAGGATCTGGAAACGCGGAAAGGCAGCCAGGTCGCGGTGCTGATCGTGCCGACGACGCAGCCGGAAACCATCGAGCAATATTCGATCCGGGTGGCGGAGGCCTGGAAGATCGGGCGCAAGAAGATCGACGACGGCGCGCTGCTTGTGATCGCCAAGAACGACCACAAGCTACGCATTGAGGTCGGTTACGGCCTCGAAGGCGCACTCAACGACGTCACTGCCAAGCGCATCATCGACGAAATCATCACGCCGAAATTCAGGAACGGGGATTTTGCCGGCGGGATTTCCGACGGCGTAAACCGCATTGTCGGCATTATCGACGGCGAGCCGTTGCCTGCGCCGGAAGCGAAACGCTGGAACAGTCCGAACTTCGTCGACTATATCAATCCGCTCAATCCCTTTGTCATCATCGCCGTTCTTGCGGTCGCCGGCGTGCTGCGCAGCGTGCTCGGCCGGCTATTTGGCTCCGCGGCGACCGGTGGCCTGGTCGGATTCCTGGCCTGGCTGTTCGTCGGCTCGCTCGCAGCGTCGGCCATCGCGGGCGGTATTGCCTTCGTGTTCGCGTTCATCGCCGACGTGATTCCGCTTTCGGGGGGAGGCGGCAGAGGCGGCCGCGGCTGGTCGGGCGGCTCCGGCAGCAGCGATTGGAGCGGCAGCAGTTCGAGCGACAGCGGCGGGTTCAGCGGCGGCGGCGGCAGTTTTGGCGGCGGCGGCGCGTCAGGAAGCTGGTAGAATCTGGAACTGGCAGCATGGGCATCAGGCGCATCGGCAAGCATCTTCTCGAGCACCATTGGCGGGTGCGGCGTATCTTCCCGCCGGAAGTGCTGACGACGATCGAGCGGGCCATCAAGACGGGCGAAGCCACCCATTCGGGCCAGGTCCGCTTCGTGGTTGAAGGCGCGCTGGACGGCAAGCCGCTGTTCCGCAATCAGCCGGCGCGGGAGCGCGCGCTGGATATTTTCTCGCAGCTGCGCATCTGGGACACTGCCCACAACAATGGCGTGCTGATCTATCTGCTGCTGGCCGACCGCGACGTCGAGATCATCGCCGACCGCGGCATCGACACCAAGGTCGGCCGTGCGGGGTGGGAAAAGATCTGCAAGGCGATGGAGACCGATTTCAAAACAGGCAACTTCGCCGGCGGTGTCGTCAGGGGAGTCGAGGCGGTGTCGCAGCAGTTGGCGGCGCATTTTCCGAAGCATGGCGGTGGCAGGAACGAACTGCCGGACGCGCCGGTGGTGATGTAGGATTTGTCATTCCGGGGCGCGCGCGAGCGCGAACCCGGAATCTCGAAATTATCGGCGCGAGATTCCGGATTCGATGCTGTCGCATCGTCCCGGAATGACGATGGTCGGCTACGCCTTCACCGAGGGCCTTTGCCCAACGCGGGCAAACCACGCCGCGATATTGGTGTTCGCCGGGTCGAGCGGCTGGCCAACCTGATTGCCGAAATCGATCCAGCCGTAGAGCAGAATATCAGCCAGCGTGAAGCGTGATCCGCAGAGATACTCCCTGCCTTCCATCTGCCCGTTGAGCCACTGCAACCGGTTGGCCGCGATCTTCTTCAGGCCGGGAGAAGCCTCGGGCGCTACCGGGATGCGCTTTTCGAAAAACTTCAGCGCCTCGCCGAAGCGATAGCCGTTGGCGAGCGGCTCGCAGATATTGAGATCGACCCGCCGCGTCCACATCCGGCATTCGGCGCGCTCTTCCGGCGTCGCGCCGATCATCGGCGGCTTCGGATTCTTCTCCTCGAGATATTCGCAGATCGCGGTGATTTCCGACAAATAGCTGCCGTCGTCGAGTTCGAGCGTCGGCATCTGGCCATGCGGGTTGCGCTTGAGATGCTCGGCCTGCCGATTTTCGCCGCCGCGCAGGTCGACGGTCTGCTTGGGTATTTCGATGCCCTTCTCCGCCATGAACATGCGGACGATGCGCGGGTTAGGCCCGATCGAGTCGTAGAGCTTCATTGGTCGTTTTCTCCCGAGGTTTCGTTGCAGCAGTCTTGTTGACCGCTTTTTGAGCAGACCGTCCGGCCATTTGTCAAACGGATGAAGGTGCCATAGCGTTTTCGAGTGAAGTGGGTACCGGTTCGCGTGAAGAAAACGCGTCAAAAATAATCAGGCGTCGTCGAGCTTGTTGAGGTCGCGCACCGATTGCATGATAGGCTCGAAATTCGACCGCGCATCGAGCGCGTCGAACAATTGCCCGGTGTCCGACAATAGCCCGTGCGAGCGCTGCAGCGCGATCCGGACATCGTCCTGCGGTGTGTCGGACAACCGGCCGTGTCCCGACAGCAGGATCTTGGAATTCAATCCCTTCAGCCGCTCGAGCGACTGTATATAGTCGGCGATACTGCCCGATCCGAAAACCCCGCCCATCACGCCGCCCGGCATCAACGTATCGGCGGCGAACAACAGCCCCTTGTCCTGATCGAACAGGCTGATGCAGGCCGAGGTGTGGCCCGGCGTGTACATTACGTCGAGACGGAAATTTCCGAGGTCGAGCAGGTTTCCTTCCTCCAGCCACAGGTCGATATTGATCGGCACCGTTGGCTCGTTGAACATCTTGCGCAGCATCGAGAAATCGTCGCGCAGCATGATCTTGTTGGCGGCGAGCCGATGCGCGGCGACGATGGTGCGGCCGTGAAAATGATAGGCGGCGCCGATGTGATCGAGATGCTCGTGGCTGAGCACCACCATGTCGATTTTTTCCGGCGGACAGTCGACATGATGCAGGCATTCCAGCAGCGCAGGATAATTCGAGGACAGCCCGACGTCGATCATGATGGTGCGGGATTTGCCACGCACCAGATAGGCGTTGGCGGCGCGGTTCTTGAAACGGATCTGGTAGACGTCCTCGGCCGCCTGGATCAGCGAGCAGACGTCGTTGTTCAAAAGGATCGGAAACGGGCTCGGCTTGCGGTCGCTCATGGGTTGGCTGCCCGGAAGGTGACGGCGTTGGAGGCGCGCAGCCGCTTACTGAGCGCATCCATGATCATCAGCGCAAACGCCGGCTGCTGGCTGACCAGATAGACGAAGCGGGCGTGATTGATCCGCATCACGCGGGTCGCCGGTGCCGCCGCGATCGCGGTTGCCGAGCGCGACGAGCCGTCGATCACGGCCATCTCGCCGAAGAACTCGCCCTTGCCGAGGGTAACGATCACGGTTTTGCCGGCGCCGCTGACCTTGGCGATCTCGACCTGGCCTTCCAGCACCACGAACAACTCGCGCCCGCTCGAGCCTTCCTCGAAAATCACGTCGTCGACATCAAATTCGTTGATGCATTTCTCGATCGCCATGGACTCCCCCGCCTTCTGGCCGGTCCGTCCCGCCATGTTAGTAGGGAAATCCGCTGGCGCAAACGAGCATCGCGCGGCCCGGCACCCGGAAGCGTGGCCCGGGGGCGCCATACCGCATGGCAGCATAAGCAGGACCGGCGCGCGAAAACCGCCTGCATGACTTCCTAAAATTTCGGTAACCGGGCGGCCAAGTAACGATTTGGCAAGCAATGAAAGTTACCAAATGGTCAATCTTTACTGGAGATTTTGACCGTGAGCGAACAAAACGCCGAGCAGACCGGCGGTAAATCCGGTTCCCTCAGCGCCGGATCGGCCGTTTCCCCTTCATCGGATGCCCAGATCCAGCCGGTCACGGCTTCTCCCGATCTGGTGCCCGGACAAGGCGGCGCCGAGGTGGATGCGTCCAAGGCCGATGTTCTGAAGGCTGAGGTACCCGAAGCCCAGGCGTCCAAGGCTGACGTTCGCAAGGCTGACGTTCGCAAGGCTGACGCTCCCAAGGCGGAGGCGCCGCGCTTCCCCGGCAAAGTCATGATCATGTCGGCCGGCGACCGTAACTGGGACGATGACAGTGCTGCGCCGGAGATGGAATCCGAGCCCAAGCCGGAAATGTTCGGCAAGCGCCGGCTTTCCGCGCTGGCGGCCATGGTGGCGCTGGCGATAGTGGCGGGCGCGCTCGGCGGCGCGCTGGCGACCGCGGGTCTTACGCGTTTCGCTGGCGGTGACGCAGCAGGTACCGATAACCATGCGCTGGAAGCTTCCGTCGCGCGCATCGACGCCGACGTTGTGGCGCTGAAAGCCAGCGTCGAACATGCTTCGAAGCTGGCGTTGAGCCAGTACAACAAGACCAGCGACCGCCTCGACAAGGTTGAGAAGGCGCAAGCCGAACCCGCCGCCAAATTGGCGAAACTCAGCGAGACCGTCGATAAGCTCCGCGCCACGCCGCCGCGGCCCCGTGCCGGCCGGGGCAAAGGAAATCACCGGCTCGATTGCTCCGGCCGGCGGCAGCTGCGCCCAGGCCCGAAGTGGGCAGGTTGCCGACCGTCGAGGGCTGGGTTCTGCGTGACGTCGCCAATGGCGGTGCGCTGATCGAAGGCCGGCACGGAATATATGAGGTGTATGCCGGCGATCCCGTCCCGGGGCTCGGCCGCATCGACGCCATTCGCCGCCAGGACGGCCGCTGGGTGGTCGTGACCAGCAAAGGCCTGGTCGTCGCGCGCTGAAATCCAGCGCTTCACCGCGGCGTGAAGCGTTCGCTCCGCTGTCTGCGGATGGCCACAAGACCGTCCGTCCGCATTTCGGCATGTTTTCCTGAAATAGAACAGTGTCTGTCAGAGGTCTGGAATGAGACCCGTGACACGGTGTTTATCGGGATATGGGCCGCGTGCGAATTCTGGTCACATTTCTGGTCTTGCTCGCCAGCATTCCGCCGGTGCGCCATGCGCGGAGCGCGGCGGCGCTGGAGCGTGGGGCGGCGATCACCGATCCGCTGGCGTTACGTGAACTCGACCGCGGCAGGTTCGGCCTCGGCCGCGTGATGCTGCCGGCGCGGTCGGCCGATATACCGCTCACCAACGACCAGCTGTTCGCCCTGCCGTCGATGGCGCCCGTCCGCAAGGCGCTCGACTCCGAGTTCGACCGCTATATCTCAAGGCATAAGGCCAGTCTTCCCAACGAAACCATCGGGGTCGGAACGGCTTTCGATTTTCAGCTGTTCGATCGCGCGCTGCTCGATTCCCCCGATGCCCGCTTCGTGCTGGCGGGCATCGTCAACCGGATGGATCGCGCCTATGTGCATGAGGCCGATTGCGGTGAGATCCGGCTGATCTACCGCCTGACCCGAACCGATATGCAGGAGACAACAGGCGAGGGCGCGGTCTCGCCGCGGCTGCCGATGACGCTGAACGTGGTGCTGAAGGCCAGGGGCGATCGCGCTATTGTCGGCAGCGGGAAAGCGGTCACATGCGCCGAAATTGCGCGGCGCTGGCTCGCTGCCGGAGAACTGCCGCTGACCGGCGCTGCGCTCGCGGAAACACTGACGGCGAAGGATGGTCCGCTGGATCTGATCCGCCCTGAAAATATCGAGCGCATCGAGACCAATCTTCAGATCGCGCACGCGCCGAAATCAGCGATCCGGGATTTTCGCACCGACTACCTGCTGAAGGTCTTCGATTACGATGCGCGGTCGGGAATGTTCGCCGAAGCACGGCTGGAGAACCAGATCGATCGCGAGCGGATGTTGGTGGATGTAAAGCTCGGGCACGAGTTCAAGGCGTGGCTGCTCGACCCCGCGCATTTTATCGAACTCGATCGCGGCACCATTTTATTTCCCGATAAGTTTCTCGCCACCGGCGCGATTGCGCCCACCCCGGTCGGGTTTTCGAACTCGGACCTGCAGCCGGCCTTCGGCTTGGTGCAGGGCGATGATGCCGCAATTGATCCCATATTCCGGGAAGCGGATGTCGTTGCGGCATTGAAGAAAGTGGCGGAACGCGGCGGCCGCATGCAGAACATCCGCTCGGTCGCGGGCTTCGAGCGAAGGCTCAACGACATCACATGCGCGGGCTGCCATCAGACTCGCGGCATCGGCGGCTTTCATTTCCCCGGCGTCGACTGGATGGCGGCCAAGCCGGACAATTCGATCGTCGTGCCGGCATCGCCGCATTTCTTCGGCGACCAGATCCGCCGCCGCGACATTCTCTCAGCGCTGCGCGACGGCAAGCATCCGGACTACTCGCGCGGCTTCTCCAGCCGGCCGCAAACGCGCGGCAGTGCGGAACTCACTGGTACCGAATACGAAGACGGCTGGGGCGCGCATTGTTACGTCCAGCACGCCAATGCCGCCGACGACAACGACAAAAGCTTCAGATCGTGGACCTGCTCCATGGGGCTAACGTGCCAACCGGTCGGCAACGCGACGCGGATGGGGATGTGTTTCACCAAATAGCGCCGCCGCCCCGCTCACGCCACTGTGCCCGACGTCCGTAATTGTTGGATCGCCGCTTCGTCGTAGCCCGCCGCGCGCAAAATCTCGTCGCTGTGCTCGCCGATGCCTGGCGCCCGCCGCGGCTTCACTTTCTGGCTGCCATCCACCCAGATCGGGCTGTTGATGGTCAGCATGGTGTCACTCTCGAATGGCACCAGCACTTCGTTCTCGATCATCTGCTTGTCGTGGGGAATATCGTCGAGGATACCCACCACGCCGAACACCAGCCCGTTGCCGTCGAGGATCCGGCGCCATTCGGCGAGGTCCCTGGTGGCGAAAATCTCGTCGAAGAGTTCTAATCAGTTCCAGCGAACGCGCATGGCGATCTGCCCGGGTGGCAAAGCGCGGATCGGTGACAAAATCTTCCCGGCCCAGGCAGCGCGCCAGCGTCGGCCATTGCCGGTCTTCGTTGAGCAGCGACAGGATCAGCCAGCGCCCGTCCTTGCACCTGTAATGGTTGGTTACCGCGTTCAGCGCGTGCTCGCGCGGGCGCCGCTCCGCGAATTTCGCCCCGCACAATTTGGCTTGGGCGAGCACTGAGGCGGCCCAGACGCCGTTCGCCATCAGGTTGGAACTTACATGCGAGCCTTTGCCGCTGCGCTCGCGCTTGTAGAGCGCGGTGACGATCGCGCCATAAAACGCCATTGCGCAGGGGTGGTCGCCCATGCCGGCGATCGAGCGCGCCGGCGTGGTGTTCTCGTCCGCGCGCACCAGGTCCATCAGACCCGAGCGCGCCCAATAGGCGTTGCTGTCGAAGCCCGGCTTGTCGGCCTCCTCGCCCTTTTCGCCGTAACCGGTGAACGAGCCATAGATCAATCGTTCATTGAGCGGCCGCAGCTCCTCATAGGTAATGCCGAGCCGCTTGCGCACCCCGGGCGGAAAATTCGTGATGAAGACGTCGGCCTCGGCGACGAGGCGATACAGTACTGCCCTGCCTTCCGGCTTTGACAGGTCGAGCGCGAGGCTCTTTTTGTTGCGGGACTCCAGCATCCACGCGAAATTGTGATGGCTCGCCGGGTATCCTGGCAGGTTCGGCAGATTGCGATAGGGATCGCCGTGGCCGGGCGGTTCGATCTTGATCACGTCGGCGCCGAAATCCGACAGCACGGTCGCGGCCGCAGGCGCTGCGATGAAACTCGCGCAGTCCAGAACCTTGAGGCCTTCGAAGATGCCCTTTTCCATAGTGGCGTCGCTCCCGTGAATTTGGTCGGCCTTATTCCGCGCCATGGAATTGTTCTGCCGCTGAAAGGTGGACTTGAAGGCCGCATTTGACCGATGTTCGCCGCGAGATGCAACGGGGGCTTTATTCCTCCGCTTTGTACAAGGGGGAGCGACAAAGATACTCACTCCGTATCAGACATCAGCGCGGCATTGCCGCCGGCGGCTGCGGTATTGACGGTCACGGTCTGTTCGGTCGCGAAGCGCGCGAGGTAATGCGGCCCCCCGGCCTTCGGCCCTGTGCCGGACAGTCCCTGTCCGCCGAACGGCTGCACCCCGACCACCGCGCCGATCATGTTGCGGTTGACATAGATGTTGCCGACGGCAAGCGTCTCGATCACGGTTTCGATCGTATCGTCGATGCGGGAATGGATACCGAGCGTCAGCCCGTAGCCGCTGCGCTCGATCGATTGCAGCACGCGATCGAGCCGGTCGGCGGGATAGCGCACCACATGCAGGATCGGTCCGAACACTTCCTCGGTCAATTGACCGGCGTCCGCCAGTTCGAAGATATGCGGCGCGACGTAATTTCCTGATGGGGCGACGCCCGCGAAACGCAGGCGGGCCTCATTTTTCATGCGCGCGATATGCGTCCCCAGCCGCTGCGTCGCCTCGCCGTCGATCACCGGCCCGATATGGGTGGCTGTGTCGCGCGGGTCGCCGATCGTCAGTTCGCGCGCTGCGCCTGAGACCATCTCGATCATCCGCTCGGCGACGTCGTCCTGAACGAACAACAGCCGCAGCGCCGAGCAGCGCTGGCCGGCCGAGCGGAACGCCGACGTTACGACGTCGTCGGCGACCTGTTCCGGCAACGCGGTCGCATCGACGATCATGGCATTGATGCCGCCGGTTTCCGCGATCAGCGGCACGATCGGGCCGTCCTTGGCGGCGAGCGCACGGTTGATTGCGCGCGCGACTTCGGTCGAGCCGGTAAAGACGACCCCGGCGATATCGGGATGCGCCGTCAGCGCCGCGCCGATAGCGCCGTCACCGGGAAGCAGATGCAGCGCCGAGGTCGGAACGCCCGCTTCATGCAGCAGGCGAACAGCTTCCGCCGCGATCAGCGGCGTCTGTTCGGCGGGTTTTGCCACGACGGTATTGCCGGCCATCAGCGCCGCCGTCACCTGGCCCGTGAATATCGCCAGCGGAAAGTTCCATGGCGAGATCGCGGCGAAGACGCCGCGTCCGCGCAGTTGGAGCAGATTGCTCTCGCCGGTCGGCCCCGGCATGGCCTCGCCCGCAAACAGTTTGCGGCCTTCGGCGGCATAGTAGCGGCAGAAATCGATGGCCTCGCGGACTTCCGATACCCCATCGTCGAGCGTCTTGCCGCCTTCGCGCTGCAAGAGTGCGATGAAATGCGCGAGCCCTTGTTCCAGGAGTTTCGCTGCGTGCTCCAGGATTTGCGCGCGCCTTTCGGGCGGCGTCCGGCTCCAGGACGAAAATCCGTCGCGCGCGGCGGCTATCGCATCGTTCACGTCATCAGGTGCCGGATCGATGACGCTTCCCAACGATGTCGTCAGGTCGATCGGGCTGACGACCGGCCGCACCGCCCCCGATCTGATCAGACCGTTGATCAGCGGCGCCGCTGCGACTAATGAGGTCTCTGCGGCGATAGCGGCAAGTAATCCGGTCAATGCTGCGCGCTCGCCGAATTCGATGCCGCGGGAATTCTGCCGCTGCGGCTTAAAGAGATCGCGCGGCAGAGGAATCTTCGGATGATGCGCGTTCACTGCAGTACCGACGATATCGGCCGGGCGGCGCAGTAGCATTGGGGCCGGTACCGCCTCGTCGGCGGCGAGCGCCACGAAAGAAGAATTGGCGCCGTTCTCCAGCAAGCGTCGCACCAGATAGGCGAGCAGATCGCGGTGGCTGCCGACCGGCGCATAGGTCCGATGGGCCAATTGCGGGCGATCCTCGTTCAATTGCGCGTACAGCGCTTGGCCCATCCCATGCAGGCGCTGGAATTCGAATCCGCTGTCGTTGCCGGCCAGTTCCAGCACGGTCGCCACCGTCAGCGCATTATGGGTGGCGAATTGCGGGAATATCCTCGGCCGCAGCGCCAATAATTTTCGCGCGCAGGCCACGTAGTTGAGGTCGGTCATCGCCTTGCGGGTGAACACCGGGTAGTCGTCGAGGCCGCGCTCCTGAGCGCGCTTGATCTCGGTGTCCCAATAGGCGCCTTTTGCGAGGCGGATCATCAGCCGGCGGTTCAGCGCGCGTGCGAGTTGGTCTATATAATCGATCACGGCTTCGGCGCGTTTCTGGTAGGCCTGGATCGCCAGCCCAAAACCGTCCCAGCCTTGCAGCGACGCGTCACTGAACGCGGCCGCGATCACTTCCAGCGACAGTTCCAGCCGATCCGCTTCCTCGGCATCGACGGTGAAGTTCAGCTCAAAGGCCTTGGCCCGTTGCGCCAGATCGATCAGCCGCGGCACCAGTTCCGCCATGACGCGCGTGCGGCTCAAAGCTTCGAAACGCGGATGCAGCGCGGAAAGTTTTACCGAGATACCGGGCCGGTCCGGCAGCGGCCGGTCGCCGGCACTGCGGCCGATCGCTTCGATTGCGCTGGTGTAGGAACTGAAATAGCGCCCGGCGTCAGCGGCGGTGCGGGCGCCTTCGCCGAGCATGTCGAAGGAATAGCGCGGCCCGCCTGCCGAATGCGCCCGCGCCAGCGCGGATTCGATGGTTTCGCCCAGAACAAAATGACTGCCCATCAGCCGCATCGCCTGCCGGGTGGCGGCGCGTACCGCAGGCGCGCCCAGCCGCTTGGTCAATCGCCCGATCGTGCCTTGCGGGGTCTCGCCGGGCTGGATCACCCGTGCCGACATGCCGAGCGCCCACGCCGACGCGTTGACCAGGAATGCGCTGGATCTGGTTTCGTGATGGACAAAATCGCCATGGCCGAGCTTGTCCTCGATGAACTGGTCGGCGGTACGGCTGTCGGGAACCCGCAGCAAGGCTTCCGCGAGCACCATCAGCGCCAAGCCCTCTTTGGTGGAGAGCGCAAACTCGCGAAGCATGTCCTCGACGCCGGCGAGCCGGTCGTCATTGGCCCTGATGGCGCCGATCAGTCGTGTCGCCGTTCGATCGATCCGCGCGTCCTGTTCCCGGGGCAAGCGGGCGCCTTCGAGCAGCCGGGCCGCGATCAGGGCATCGTCCGGCGCGTAGGCCGCCTCGAACGGCGGAAAAGCAGAGGGATCGCGTGTCATGGTATGCGCTTCAAGTTCCCGTGCGCTATCATGCCGCCGGTATTGGCATCGCGAAACCGCTGCGATAGCTTTCGCGCTAATTTTTTGGATCGAAGCGGGCGGCGAATGGGGCTGACGGACGGACGGGCGCAAGCCAGCGCGGCGGGCAAGGCGATGGTGTTTTGCGGCTTTGCCGTGGGCTTGATCGGATCGCTCCTGATCGCGGCCTCATCGCCGGCGCATTCACGCGAATTGAGTACCCAGCAGGCGGCGATCTACAGCGCAATATCAATTTATCCGCCGACGGCCCAGCGCATGACGGTTTGCTACAGCTTCGGTTGCCGGCGCCGCGAGATGCTTGATTTTACCGCTGGCGATCGCAACGCGCTGACACGGATCATGGCGGCGGGCCGCGCCTCCGCCGCGGCGGAGCGGGCGGCGGTGCAGAAGGCGGTGATCTGGTTCGATCGCCGCATGGGGCCGGTGATCGGGACCAACCAGCGTGTCGCGAAGGCAGATTTTCGCGCCCTCGACGACAAGCACAATTTCGATTGCTGGGACACCACCCGCAATACCATGAGCCTGCTATTGGTGCTGCAGGAATGGGGCTTGCTGAAACATCACGTGGTGGGCGACCCGCATTACCGCGGCAATACGCTGGTGCTGCAGACGCCGCATAATACAGCGGTGCTGGTCGATCGCTCGACCAGGGTCGAATGGGTCGTCGACATGTGGCCGCGCGGTTATGCGCAGCCGCCGGACGTCATGACGGTCGAAAAATGGGTCACCGAGAATTGAGCGGTGACCGCTTTCGCCGATTGCAGTTGGTCGACTAATTTCTTTTGGAAAGCTCCACTCCCGGATTCTTCCGAGAGGGCGCTGTCACCGGCCGCGCGTCAGGCGTCAAACCTTGAGGTTTTCGGCCGAGGTCTTGCCGCGATTGGCAACCTCTTCGTATTCCACCGTCTGCCCCTCGTTGAGCGTGGAAAGGCCGGCTTTCTCGACCGCCGAAATATGCACAAAAACGTCTTTGCCACCCGTGTTGGGCTGAATGAATCCAAAGCCCTTGGTCGGGTTGAACCACTTCACAGTACCTTTAGCCATTACGTCGTCTCCGCGGGATCAAAAATAAGAACGGACTGCCAGTCCCCGCAAACCGGCATGTCCGACGACATGCAGGATACGCGGTATGCCGCGCGCTTGATAGCGTAAAGGATAGGGGGATTTCGGCGGAAAACGATCATTATCGCGGCGCATTTGCAGCTTTTGCCGGTTTTGGGGTCATTTGGCGCGGTAAATCATCGAAAAATGCCGATCTCCGCGATTTTATCGAATTCGGCCGTTCCGAGCCCGCACCCCCCGCCGGATGGGGGTCGGCGGGTTCGGTCCGGACGCGAATTTCACGTCCGCCGAATTCAGAAATGAGCATCGATGGAGGCCATGCGACGCTGGATTTCCGCCGGGTTGTCCTGCTGCTTGGACCAGGAAATGTAGTAGGCGGCAAGCGTCATGATGGCGATGCCGCTCACGCTGACGAGGATCTGCGCCAGCAGGGACCCCCAACTCAAAAGCAGCGCGAAGTGACCGGCAAAGGAGAGGAATACCCCGAGGCAGAACACGGTAAGCGATTGCTGGCCGCATGTGATCAATGGCCGGAAGATTCGCCATTCCAGCCCGGGCCAGTCCTTTGGCACGAGCCGCGTGACAATCAAAGTTGCGGCGACGAAATGCTCAACGCGATACGGCGCGAGATTTACCCGGTCGTTCGGGTTGAAGGCGTCGACCAGCCAGGCCGGGAACATTTTTCCGAATTCCGGGAAACGTCCGGCCATCGTCATGGCGAGAGCAAAAGCCAGATAGGCGATTGCGAAATAGAACAGCGCCGGTGACTTCAGAAGTGAGCGGCATTTTTCCGTTCCGCCGAGCGCGAACCAGGCGCCGAGCACGAACAGCAGTTGCCAGCAAAACGGGTTGAAATGCCACTCGCCGTCAGTGAACGGATCCGCAGATTCCAGTCGAACCTGCGTGCAGCGAAATACAGTACAGCCGACCCCGCCAGCGCGAAGTCAGGCTTGCGCAGCATCAGCCACAGCACCGGCGGGAAAAACACCATCAGTACGATGTAGAGCTGCAGGAGGTCGAGATTGAGCGGCGCCGATTGCAGCAGCAGCCCGTAGATCAATGTCCGGATCGGATGGTCGAGCAGACCGGCCACATTGAATTCGTAAATGATGTCGGGAACGGCAAACTCGCGCCGCAACGTCCGTGATCGCCACGATGTAGATCACGAACAGGACGACATAAGCGGCGTAGAGTTGCCACGCGCGTTTGACGATCCGGCTTGCCCCGACAACAAAACCGCGTTCCAGCGTCATTTTGGCGTAGACGATCGACGCTGCATAACCCGAAATGAAGATGAACATATCGGCGCCGCCGCTGAAACCGTAGTTCCTGACCGTGATCCAGTTCACGACGTTGTTCGGGAATGTGGTCCAGAAAGATGAACCAGTTCGCGATTCCGCGAAACAGGTCGATCCTGGCATCGCGCCCATGGGCCGCGACAATCGTTTTGATATCCATGCAAGGGGTTTCGTGGGCTATGGATTTCGTGGAGGCGTCATCGGACTCGATGACGCTGGAATCGGCAGTCTGTAGTCCAGACAGGCCCGCGAACCCAGTCGAGTTTGCGTGAACGGAGACTGCCGGGTGTCGGGCCACGTGTCAAATCCGCGACACCGGCGGCGGCATCGCGGCGAACAGTCGCGGCGTCGACTCTCTAATGGGTCGCGGCGAGATACTCGACGATCTTCGGCACGTCGGCCTCGTCGATCGGCGCGCCATAAACCTTGATCATCTTGTTCACTTCGGCTTGCCAGAAATCCTTGCTGAATTTCGGGCCGCGCGGCTGCGTGCTGATGTAGTCGGCCGAATGACAGGCGGTGCAATTGTTCTTCACCACCTCGAGATTGGGGCCCGGCTTCAACGCGGCGGTTTCCTGCGGGAAGCTTGTAGTTGACCGGCGCCGCGCTGACCGGGCCGAAACTTAAGGCGGCGATGGCGGCGGTCGGCGAGGAGAGGTGCGAGAAGAAGGCAACGGTTCATGGCAATTCTCCTCACGCCGCGCGTGACGCGAACGGTTTCGACCACGTTGCGCATGTAGCCGGCCGGATTCCATTTCGGTTCGGTCGGCTGGGTATCGCCGGCATTGTTGGTGGCGCGGACCTGAAGTTCGTGACTGCCGGCCGTGAGCTTCACCGGCAGCTTCCATTCGCGGAACGAATATTTGCCGAGATCCTTGCCAAGCCTGGCCTGTGTCCAGGTCTTGCCGCCGTCGGTCGAGACCGCGACTTCCTTGATGCCCTTGCCGCCGTCGAAGGCGATCCCCTTCAATGTCGTCGTGCCGGATTTCAGCTTCGCGCCATCGGCCACGCTGGTGATGAACGAGCGGACGTCGAAGCGGTTGATCGGGATCGTCGCCTTCGGCGCGGTGCCGGGATCGACGCAGGCGCATGGCGTGTCCGGAATCCGGTAGGCGGTCTTCATCCAGAAGCCGTCGAACACATTGTCGATCACGGTGATTTCGTTGAGGTGCTTGACCCAGTAGGTGCCGTAATAACCGGGCACGATCAGGCGCAGCGGAAAGCCGTTGAGATAAGGCAGGTCCTCGCCGTTCATGCCATAGGCCAGCATCACCTCGCCGTCGCGGGCGTGGTCGATGTCGAGCGCCTTGACGAAATCCGGCGTCTTGTCCATCACCGGTCCGTCCATCCCGTTGAGCGTGATCTGTTTCGCGCCCGCCTGCACGCCGGCCTTGTCGAGCACGGTCTTCAGCGGCACCCCGCGCCAGCGCGCATTGCCCATCGCGCCATTGGCCAACTGACCGCCCGCCACGCGCGGGTCGAAAAAGCCGCGGCTGTTGCCCGAGCATTGATTGACGGCGGTGAGTTCGACCGCGGGCAGCTTCTTGATGTCCTTCAAGGAGAGCTTGAGGGGATGATCGACCTTGCCCTTGATCTCGAGGGTGAACTTGTCCGGGTCGATATCGTACGGCACGCCGGCCAGATGATAGCGGACGAAGAAAGCGTTGTTCGGCGTGATCGGGCCGTCGTTGAAGATGGCAAAGGGCGTCTCGAGCTGCGGCGGCCGTTCTGTCAGGCCGATCATGGGGCGCTTCTGGGGATATTTCACCAGCGGCCGTTCGCCGTTGCCGATCGGCAATGTGACGCTGTCGAGCGCGAATGCCTTGGCCGAACCGAAACCCGTGGCAAGCGCCGCCATGCCGGCGCGTTTCAATATTTCTCGTCTGTCGAGCATCGCGCTTCCTCCGAAGCTTGTTTGTTGAGGCCGGTCGCCACCGGACTTGAACGGCGCGAGTTTCCGCATCGGGAACTGCGAAGTCAATTCCTGCTTTTGGAGCGTGAGCGGGCCATTGCGGCGCAGCAATCCGGGCTGCGGCGATTTAATTTTCAAGCCGCGGCATCGACAGATACGGCTTCGCGATCTCGCCGCGCATTTCGCGCGAGTTTTGGCCTGCTCGTTCCGCCCTCTCGCTTGAAGAGGGCGCAGGGAATGCCGGGCGCCCGATGCGCCCGCCGCCGCGCGTGCAGGGGTAGTGTGAGAGACGCACACGCGTTAGTCAGGTCACACCGGAATCACCCGGCATTCCCCGCGCGATGGTTTTACGGCTTATAACGCGCTCTCCCCGGTGACCGGGCTTTCTTGCCACCGTCATTTGCGGATTACTCCGCCAACTTGATGCCAGCGTCGGGGCATCAGGACCACACGCCTTCGCCGTCCGCCTCAAGCGCGCCCGTCAAGCGCGCGATCCGCGTCCACCGCATCCCGCTCCGCGTTTCGTGACGTTGCGCAACGCCCCTGAGTGGGGCGGGACCAAATCGCTATATTGCTGTTTCTACCAAGCCGTCAAGCGAAATTTCTGAAAATCAGAAATCGGCCGGAATGCCCCTGGCGGGGATATGGTGGACATCCGCTCACGCCGGTCAATCCGTGCGCCGTCCATGTCAGCCCCCACGATCAAATTCTAATGGTGATGATCAAAATCATGAAGAGCAATCCGCGTCTCTCGCGCGAGATTGACGAGCGCCAGGATAAAAAATCCCAGCGCGATCACAAACAGAAACGCGACGCCAAACTCGTGCGCCACGTGAAACACGGCGCTCACAAACGCAACGATGATCAACAATGCCGTGACGATTGCGCACACGGTCGAGTAGAACACCGATTTATTCAACAGCATGGCGCGACGCTTGAGGCGGGGAATATCCGCCTTGAGGTATGATCTCGCCGTATCACTATCGACGATGCTGTTGAGAAATTGCGACCGATCGATCACGCGATTCATTCGGGAAATGAGCACAGAGATGAAAGCTGCGACGGCGCCAAGCAGAAACGCAGGCGCCGCGACGCTGCCAATAATGCGGGAGAGTTGCTCGATAGACGGTGTCTCAGGCAACATGTTGTAGATGCTTTCGCTGAGGCCTTGCTCGGAACAGGCCCGCGTTCGCACGCCTAGAATTTCACGACCGGTGGAGGATTCCACTTGCCGGTCATCGCCTCGGACTTCGGTGCGTAGAGGCGCATGGTCAGGTTGAACGCGCCCTTCGGCGCCGGCAGCCAGTTCTGCTCGTTATCCTTGCCGGGATTTTCATTCTGGATGTAAAGCTCGAGCGAGCCGTCGGCGCCGTACTTGAAGGGCATCCAGCTGCTCACCGCAAAGCGGTTCAGCGTATTCGCTACCTGAAAGCCATCGTTGTCGTAGAGTGTGATGGACCAGAACGCATCAACCGGCGGCAATGAAGCCTTGTCAAAATGTATCTTGTATCTGTTAGCGCCATCGAGCGGCTTGCCGGTCTCGTCACCGAGATTGAACGGGTAGATGGCATCCTCCGGCAAATTGGCGCCAAGCCCCAGCTGGGTAATGATCGCCCGCTTGAGATAGTAGTTGCCATAAACGCCCATCGTGTCGGTGTTCATCGACCAATTGTTGGCGACCCGGGCGAGCGTCGGCACTTTCCATTTCATCAGTGCCTGGGCCTCTGCCGGAGCCGTTGCCAGGGCGTCGCGCATGGCCGAGTCAAGCTTGTCGAATTCGAAGCTCTTGCCGGGTACGATGCCGATTCGTTTCAGGCGCGCAACGATCGGCTGATCGGTGATATGCGGCGGATTTACCTTCAACAATTCGGCAGCATAGGTAAAGAACTTGTCGGCGGACATCGTGTCCACCTGCTTCATCGGGGGTGTCGTCATGTCGATTGCAGGATCGACCTTGACGCTGACCGGCTCCGGCGTCTTGCCCCATTGCGATAGCGGCGTCACCCTGTAGCCGGCTTGAATCTTGTGAACGGCATCGTAGTCCGCCGGCCCATCTGTCTTGGTGCGACCGATGATCCAAACGTAAGGCGTCGGTGCATCGATCCGGATCAGGCCGCCCGGCGTTGCGCCGGTCCAGCCCGGCGAGGCCACAAGGAAGTTGCCGGCCTGGGTTCCCGTCGTGCGCCAGCCTGGTGACGCAAAGACATCGGTCCACATGTCGATCATCGGCAGCAGATAGAATCGGCCGCCGGTATCCGGCGCCGAGACGACCACCGGTCCTGCGGTCAGATCCAGCCAGGCCGTGGAATACAGCGTATCGAAGTTGGGACGCACGACATCTCTTGCGCCGGCCGGCGGATATTCCGGATTGCTGATGAACATGTTCATCGGCCCTCGTCCAAATTCCTTTCCGGGCGCGAGGTTCGTCACCTGCCTGCGCGTAATGTCCATCATCACGAGCGGATAGAAATAGATGTAGGCATCGACGCCGATGTCATGGGCTTCCTGCTGCGATACACTCTGGCTTTGAGCGGGACCGGGAATTGCCAAGGCCAAGGCTAACGGGGCGAAGCCCGCCAGCATCATCTTTGCGGCTGTTGCTTTGTTCATGTCGAAACCTCACGTTTTGCCTCGGACTGATCCAGGCTTGGATTAATGTTGGCGTGGCAGCCGCCCCACTGCTCCCGCCGGCGAATTTCCGATCCCTCCGGGCCGAGGATCGATGACTGATGCGGATGCGGCGACTGGCCTTGCAGCCAGGCGCGCCATTCGACCGGCTTGATACGCAGTGTCACTCCCAGATCGACGTTGATCCATTCCTCCGCATTGGTATGCCGGCAGGGGAAGGGGAGCGTGGCCATCATGCCGTCCTCGATGACGCGGAGTTCGAGATCCTGGTTGTAGGGGGCCGTCGATACCGGGTGCCAGTGAGACAGGTGCTGGCGTTCCAGCGCGGCGTGAACGACGCGATCGGCTTCCTTGATGACCGCGGCGACATCAGACAGGAGATGCTCGCCGAGGTTCTCGATTCCAGTCTTGCTCATCACGCCACTCCCGGAGATGGTTGGTTCGAGGATCGCTTGCGCTACGGCCTGTAGCTGCATGCCGTCTCGAAGCAGGCGTCATAGGTATTCGCGAGATCGTCCTGCACGATGTGCGCTATGCCGTTCACGGCCTTGATGGTGAGGTCCTGATCCAGAACCTTGGTCCGGAACTTCCAGCCAGCTGCGAGTTTCAGCTTGTCCCCGAGCTTTCCCAGCTTATCGTAGGTCAATGTGGGATCGACGATCTGCGAGTAGGCCTGCATCACCCATGGCGTTCCGCTTGGATCCTCCAGCATGAAGACCGGCGCACCCTTATTGAAGGTCATGCTGGATTTTCGCGCGACCTCCGTCGGCTTGTAGGCGCTCGATCCCTTCTTGTTCAGGTCGACGCCTTTCGGCAGTTGCACGTGACCCATCCATCGTGCCTGCAGGCCGTCGAACGTCTGAGTCTCTCCCGCGGGCAGTTCGATCCAGTCCATCGCCCAACCGCGAGGGCCGTTCTTGAAGACGCTGAGCACGCCGTGTTGTTTCGCCAGCGACTTGGGATCGACCTTCGCCCACATCGCCGCCGGACAGGTGTCCTTTGGATTGGAATTGTTCAGATCCGTCGTGTTGAAGAAATCTGCGGCCAGGCTCTCTGTCTCCAGGTTGGCGCCGATGAGAAACACCTCGCAATAGCGCATTCCGCGCAAATTATCGAAGCGCTTGACGGTCGCTGTCTTGGCATAATCAGGCGGTGGCTCTTTGTTGGCCACGATCGCGCCAACCAGCGCGTCGAAGCAGGGAGGCGACATTTGCGTGAGCTTGTCCTTGACGCAGGCCTTGATCCGTCCATCCCCCGGCTTGATGCCCCCACACAGCCGCTCGACGTCGCCGGCGCAGGCGCGAATGATCTTGAAGCCTTCGATCAGGCGCTCCTGCGCCACGGCAGGATGGGCCAATATCGCAAGCGAAACACCCAGTGCTGAAGCCAATTTCTTCATCGATCATTCTCCCTCTAATCGAAATATGAATCCTCTGCGCTCGTTCGGATGGAGCATTGATCTCCATCAATCTGCGCGCGAAGAGCGCGAACTCACGGCAATTTCCTGACTGGTGGCAGCTTGTAGCTGCCATCGATCATCGCTTCCTTCGGCCAGTAGTCGCGCACCGTAAGGTTGAACGGACCGCTCGCGGGCGCCGGCAGCCAGTTGGCTTCCTTGTCCGCGCCGGGCGAATTCGCCTGGATGTAACATGTCGAGCGAGCCGTCGGCGTTGTACTTGAGCGGCATCCATGCCGCGAGATTGTAGCGGTTGATGGCGTTGGGCACGTAGAAGCCGTCGCGGGTCGTACATCGAGACCGACCATGTGGCGTTGGTCGGCGGCGTCTGGCCCTTGTCGAAATGCAGGACGTAACGGTTGGCGCCATCCAGCGGCTTGCCATCGCCGTCGATGAAAGCCGTGGGGTAGACCACGTCGTGCGGCTGGATCGCGCCGAGTCCGACGAGAGCGATGCCGGCGCGGGTCTCGTAATCGGTGCCGTAGTTGGCCAAGTCCTTCGGCATCACGATCCAGCCGTTTTCGGTCTTCAGCTTCTTGACGCCCTTCTGCAGCATTGCGAACGCATCCATCGCGCGCTGCAAGCCCTTGGCGGTGTCCGGATCGATCTTGCCGATGTCGAAGTCCTTGTCCGGGCTCGATGCCGAGCGTTTTCAGCTTCTCGACCATCGGCGCGTCGGCCGGCGCCGGCGGATTGTCCTTCATCAGCCGCGCGAGCCGTCCGAAGTAGGCGCCGGCATCCATCTTCTGCACCTGCTCGAGCGGCGGAGTCGTCGCGTCAACCCCCGCGGCCACCGGCACCTCGGCGGCGGTGCATGAGGCTTGCCCCAGGCGCTCAGCGGCGTCAGCTTGTATTGCTTCTGCAGCGCGTTCACCGCCGCGTAGTCCTTGCGGTCCGTTGGCCTGCATCTGGCCGTTGACCCACACGAACCGGGTCGGCGAGCGGAATGTCTGTTTGACGCCGGCGGGCGGCGTGCCGTGCCAGCCGGGTCCCGCGATCAGGAAGTTTGCCGCGCCGGTTCCGGTTGTGCGCTTGCCGATCGACGCGAACACGTTGCTCCACATGTCGAACAGCGCGATGACATAGTAACGCCCTTTGGTGTCGGGCACCGAAAGCAGCAGTGGCTCCTTGTCGAGATCCGCCCAGGCGACCGCGAACAGCGTGTCGAGGCCCGTTCGCGCAACGGCCTTGAACGAGGCATCCGGATAGCGTGTCATAACCGAGAACTGGTTGACAGGCGCGGTGAACTCGCCGGCGGTCGGGACCGCCGTCGAGACGTCCTTGGTGAGATCCATCATGATCAGCGGAAAGCCGTACACATAGGCTTCAACACCATAGAGCCACGGTCGGCCCTGCTTCAGCGCCCACCAGCCGCCGGCTGACGCGAGCAGGGCGACAACGGCAATAATGAGCGTCCATCGCTTCGCGTTCGTCCCGAATACTTTCTTGTCTCCAGTCATTTGGTCGACCCCTTTGTGGTCTCGACGGCCTCGGAGTCCTTATTCGGAACGTCTTACCGGCGGTGGGGTCCAGCTGCCGTCGAGGATCGACGGGGCCGTGGTCCGGGGCGTGTAGAGCCGCAGCACCAGCGTGAACTTGCCCTTCGGCGCGGGCAGCCAGTTCGCTTCCTTGTCCTTGCCCGGCGATTCCGCCTGGATGTACATCTCCACCGAGCCGTCTGGATTGGTCGTCAGTTTGTCGCGCTGGGCGAGCTCGTAGCGATTGATCGCATTCGGCACGAAGAAGAACTCGGAATCGTACATCGTCAGCGACCAGAAGGCTTCAGCCGGCGGCAGCTGTCCCTTCTCGAAGCGGACGACGTATTTGTGCTTCGCGCCGTTGTACTCATCGCCGTCAGCGTCTTTTTGCGAGAGCGGGTACACGGCGTCTTGCGGGCGGTTCCAGCCGGGACCGAGCAGGTTGGCCATGCCGCGCAAGAGGTAGTCGGTGCCGAAATTGCCGACGCCCTTCGTGAAGTACAGCCATCCGTTGGTGGTCTTCTGACGCTTCAGATGCAGTCCCATTTCCAGCAGCGCAAACTTGGGAACGATCTTGATCGCCTCGCGCTCCAGGAAGGCAAGCTTGCCCGGGTCGAAATTCTGTCCCGGGACCAGTCCGATCCTCGCCATCCGCGCGACGATCGGCGCGTCCTGCGCGGTCGGCGGATTGGTCTTCATCAGTTTCGCGAGCGTGTTGAAATAGGCCTCGATATCCAGCGCGTTGACCTGCTTGCGCACCGCCGTCTTCATGTCGACGCCGGGATCGACGATGCCGGGCGGCGGCGTGTATGGCTTGCCATACGCACTCAGCGGCACGACGGAGAACTTGTCTTGCAGCCCATGGACTGCCTTGTAATCCTCGGGGGTCCCGGTGCTGTAGATGCGCCCGAGGATCCACACCATCGCGGTGGGAGATTTCACTTGCGTCACGCCTTGCGGCAACGCGCCCGACCAGCGCGGGCCCGTGATCGCGTATGTCTGGGCCTTGCCGCCGGTCGTGTGCGATCCCGCGACGTTGAAGACCTCGGAATAGCCGTCGAGCATCGGCATGATGTAATAGCGGTCGCCCATGTCGGGGATGCTGAAGACCCATGGCTCCCTGGAGAGGTCGAGCCAGACCTCGGTGTACAGCGTATCGGCGTTCGGCGCGGCGCAGCAGTGATTGTCGACCGCGGGATAGGTCCGCGTGGCGGTGCCCGGCATGCCGACGCGAAGCTATGCTCGATCAAAGTCATTTGGTACCGAGATCTCGGCGGGAAGGGTCTTGGCTCCGCGCAAATTCCTTCCGGCGACGCCGCGACGGTCAGTCCGCCCTTCAAGCTGAAGGTTAATCGGTCGTCCGCGGCATAAGCTTGATTCAAGTCAATCGGATTGTTTGATGACACCGGGCCGGGCCGCAAAAAAACAAAATCCCCGGCCGCTGCCTGGCGACCGGGGATTTGCATCGAACATTGAAAATCACATCAATATTCGCAGATATTGATAGTGCGCAGGCGATAGCCGAACGGGGTGGGGACGCGGCGCACCACGTAGCAGCCGTCGTCATCGCCGATGTAGCCGAGGCCGAAGCCATGGCCGAAGTGGTGATGATGATGGAAGCCCCAGCCCCATCCACCGCCCCACGGGCCCGCGGAAGCGGCGGTGGGAGCCAGCGCCATCGCGCCGAGGGAAGCTGCGGCAACCAGTCCAAGAGTGAGCTTGCGTAACATGGTCATTCTCCTTCGATGTGCGCCGTGGCGCGGGTTGGGTTGTCGTCTTTCAGTCTTGCCCATCACCCATCAGTCGCGGCCCTGCGAAGCGCGGTTCGAGAAAACAGCGTTGGAATCGGGGACAATTTCCTGAACGTTCGTTCAGGTGTGCGCTGGATCACACAGGCATTCAGGCCGCGGCAAATTCCACATCGTTAACCAGCTCGGACAGCGCCTTCGCGTCGATGACGGAGCTCTGCCGGACGCCGATGCCGCGGTTGAAGTTTTTCAGCTGTTGCCGAGCAGGGGCGGCCATGCGGTTCGGTTGAGCGACCATGGGAATGAGATCGGGGAATGTAGAGTTTAATTCCCGCAGTGACCACTCTCTCTGCGTCGTCCCGGCGAATGCCGGGACCCATAATCCGGGGCGCATTGATCTTGACAGGCTGGAGCGACGATCGTCTCACCAATGAATAGCTGTGGCTGGACCCCGGCGTTCGCCGGGACGACGGCTGGGGTGTGATTGACACCGCTTTCGGAGTCGGGGAAAAAGCGCCGTGACGATTGCCGCCCCCGATAGCACCAGCAAACCGGGCAGTTCCGCCTTTCGGCAACTGCTCGCCGTGGCCGCGTTGATCGCGGCGATGACGGTTTTGCGGATCGTCTACGCCAGCGTGATCGATTTGCGCACCGACGAGGCCTATTATTGGACCTGGTCGAAGGAGAACGTGCTTTGCTTCCTCGATCATCCGCCCATGATCGCGTGGTTCATCCGCTTCGGCACCTTGATCTTCGGCGATACCAATCTGGGCGTGCGGTTCGCCGGCATCCTGGCGATGCTGGCGACGCAACTGCTGCTCGCCGATATCGTCCGCCGCGTGACGCATGACGTCCGGGCCATCGTGTTCGCGGCGTTGATGCCGGAAGCCGCCCTCTATTACGGGCTGCTGATGGCCAAGGTCTCGCCCGACATCGCGCTGATCCCGTTCGCGGTCGCGATGCTGTGGTCGCTGGTCCGGCTCGTCGAGAGCGGCGATGGCCGCTGGTGGCTGGCCGCGGGGCTGTTCGCGGGACTTTCGCTGCTGTCGAAATTCACCGCGGTGATGCTGCTTCCGGCGGTCGCGGCCTTCATGCTGGTGCCTTCCTGGCGGCGGCGTTGGCTGATCAGTCCGTATCCATGGGCGGCGGCGCTGATCGCGGTGATGTTGTTTTCGCCGGTCCTGATCTGGAATGCCGGACACGACTGGGCATCGTTCCGGTTCCAGCTGGTGCGCGCCACCGCGATCCACGAATTGTCGTTGCGCACCGTCGGCGATTTCATAGGCCTGCAATTTGGCCTGGTCGGATTCATCCTGCTGCCGGTGGTGCTGTCGGGCGTGAGCCTGACGGCATGGCGCGGCTATCGCCGAGGCGATGCGGTCGCCATTCTGCTGTCGACCGCCGTGATCGCTCCCTTTCTCTATTTCTTCTGGAAATCGCTGACGCTCCGGGTCGGCGATACCTGGCCGATGTTCATGTGGCCGGCCGGATTCGCGGCAGCCGCCATCAACATCGCGCTGCTGCCGCGCGAAGGTTTCCCGGCAAGGACGATCAAATCGACGGTCTCCTGGGCAAAGGCCGCGGTCGCTTCCGGGATCGTTTTCGTCGTCGCGGTCTTTTTATATTACGTCGTGACTCCCTGGAATTTCATCGGCAGGGTCGATCCGATCGGCGGCGAAGCGGGCTTTGAGCAGGTCGTGGATCGGGCGCAGGCCGAATTGCAGAAGGTCGGGGCGACCTGGATCGCCACCACCGACTACCGGACCTATGCCATGCTGCGCTGGTTCTTCAACAGCCGCGTGCCGGTGATCCAGATCAACGAGCGCGGCCGGTTCATGGGCTTTCGCGATCCCGGCATGGATCTGATCAGAGGTCATACCGGGCTCTATGTCGGGCGTGAACCAGACGACCAGAGCCCGATTTGGGCCTCGACCACGGCCGTCAGGGAACCGCTGGAGCGGGTCGACCGCAGCTGGCGCGGCGTCGTGATGGACACCTACGCGCTGCAAAAACTGACCGGCTGGACTCCGGAGCTGTCGCCGCCGCCGGACTCGCCGCTCTATCGCTGGCGCCTGCTGGCGGGCGATGTCGGAACGGTGCCACGAGATTTTGTCATCGCAGCCAGCTTTCAGTAATCACTCCTCGCCGTCGCGCTTGCGCAGCAAATCCTTGGCGAGATCGCCCAGCACCGGCCGCGGCAAAGCGGTGAACGGCAGCGGCCGGGTGACGTCGATGGCGGCGAGCCCGAGCCGCGCGGTCAAGAGGCCGTTGAGCACGCCTTCGCCGAGCCGCTGCGACAATTTTGCAGCGAGGCCGTGGCCGAGCACTTGCTGGATCAGGCTGTCGCTCGCCGCCATGCCGCCGGTGATCGCGACATGCGCGATGACGTGGCGCATCAGCCGGACCATGCCGAGCGCGCCCGGCCGGCCGCCATAGAGCCGCGCCAGCTGCCGGATCAGCCGCAGCGAGGCCACGAACACAAAAAGCACGTCGACCAAAGCGCGCGGGCTGACCGCGGTGACGATCGAGACCGCGCTGCGCCGCCGACGACACCAGGCGGCGCGCCTCCTGATCGAGCGGCGTCATCAATTCGCGCTCGGCCAGCCGGATCATGTCGGCGCCGTCGATGATATCGCCGGCATGGCCCTGCAGCGCGGCGCGGGCCCGCGCCAGATGCGGGTTCTGATGCGCAAGTTTTATCAGCTCCTGGACGATGGCGCGGCTTTCTTTGCGATCGTCGCTCAGCAGAACCTCGGTCGCGCGCAGATGCAGCTTTTCGATCGTCGCCAGGCGCGTCAAGTCCGAACGCTTCGCGCGCGACGACAACGGCGAACGCCAGCGCGGCGGCGAGGGCAAAGGCCAGTCCGAGAAAGCCGAGCCCCTCGCTGCGCGCGAACAGATCTTCGATCAGCTGGGTGACGCTGAGACCGACGCCGAGCAGGACCAGTCCGCCGACAGCGCTCCAGAACACCGCGCCCCAGGGAAAGCCGCGCCGCAACGGGACGCAGCGGCGCCTCGACCGGGACCGGCAGCAGCGCGGGGTCGGCTTCCGGCGTGACGCGGACGGTGCCGCGGGACGGGCGGCCGGTCTCATCCGCGTCCATCACGATCACGCCGGGGTCGTCCAGCTTGAAGGTCGCGGGCTTGCGAGAGCGCTCGCTCATTGCAGTCTGTCTCCGATCAGGAACTGGAGGGCGCGGTCAAGGCGGATATGAGGCAGGCTCGGCTCTTCCGCGTTCAGGCTTTCCAGTTGCGGCGGCCGGAAGCGAAGAAAGCGAAAATCGGTCTTTTCGGCGCTCGCGCTGGCAAGTCCGCGGAACGCGCCTTCGCCCGCGAAAAGCTGTTCCGGATCGGCCGGCAGGTCGCCCGGAAAGGTCGCGACCTCGGTTGTGCCGTCGAAAGGCTCGCCACCTGCGATCTCGCCCCGGGCGGGGGTTCCCAGGATCGAGGGCAATTTGTCGCGGCCGCGCGCGACCATCGCCTCGCGGGTGGCGCGCACCGCGGCCAGCGCCACCACGTCGATCAGGGCGCCGGTGTCTTCGGCGCGGGCCACGGCCTCGGCCACGGTCCGCCGCAACACCGCCTCCAGGCGATCATGGCTGGAATGGTGCAGGTGATCGGCCTTGGTCGCGGCGAACAGGATGCGGTCGATCCGCGGCCGGAACAGGCTGGTCAGGAACGTGCTGCGGCCGATCCTGAAGCAATCGAGAATCCCGCCAGCGCCGCCTCGAGATCGTCCAGCGCTTCGGGGCCGGAGTTGAATGCCGAGAGCGCATCGACCAGAACCACCTGGCGATCGAGCCGCGCGAAATGATCGCGGAAGAACGGGCGCACCACCACGTCCTTGTAGGCCTCGTAGCGCCGCACCATCATCGCCCACAGCGAGCCCTCGGGCGCCGTGCCGTCGTCAGGCAGATCGAGCGGCGCGAAGGTCAGCGCCGGCGAGCCTGCGAGGTTGCCCGGCATCAGGAAGCGGCCGGGCGGCAACAGGCTCATCGCAAAGCGCTCGTCGCGGCAGGCGCGCAGATAATCGGTGAACAGCCGCGCTTCCGTCAGCGCCGCCTGCTCGTCTTCATGGCCCTCGGCGCTCAGCGTCGCCAGATGGGCGTGCCATTGCATGGCGAGCGGCGCGCGGGGGCGCTCCCGCGACAGGGCAAGGCTCTCGCGCGACCATTGCTCGTAGCTCTTGTTGAGCAGCGGCAGGTCGAGCAGCCATTCGCCGGGATAGTCGACGATATCGAGCGTCAGCGTGCGGTCCGCGCCATTTTGCCGCTGGTAGTCGATCACCAGCCGCAATTCGCTGATATCGACCGTCGAGTTCGGCCAGCGCCGTTCCTCGATCAGGGTGCGCACATGGTTCTCATAGTCGAAGCGCGGCACCGCGTCGTCGGGCTGCGGCGCCAGCCGCGCCGTGCGATCCGTCCGGTGGCGAACGGCTCGAAAACCGGAAAGCGGCCGCCGCGGGTGAGGCCGTGGATCAGCGCGGTGATGAACACCGTCTTGCCGGCGCGTGACAGGCCGGTGACGCCGAGCCGGACCGTCGGATTGAAGAAGTGGTCGCCATAATCCAGCAGCGCCCGCGCCGACAGGCGCGCTTCCTCGATGATTTCGGAAAAACGGGGGGCCATGCGGGCGGGAGAAGCTCGATGTGAGCGAGGCAAGTCGGCGGGAGACTATCCGAAAAGTGGCGATTGGCGGGCCAAAATCAAGTTTCATACTTAGGACGCGATTGGCCGAAGTTTTAGGGTTCGTTGACCCTCAAAGTGGTATGATTTATCGCTCTCGCCAGCAAGCTAGCCGGACCGCCATGACCATCTTCAGACTGAAACAACTCGCCTCGACCTCCGTCCATGCGGCGGCCGGCGCCATGCGCTGGAATTACGACCGGGCGGAACTGATCGCCGACGGCGTCGTGCATGGCATCGGCGTGTTCTGCGGGGTGGTCGCGGCCACCGTGCTGATCGTGCTCGCCGCGATCTACGCCACGCCGCTCGAAGTGGCGGTCGTCTCGGTCTATGTCGCCGGCCTGCTCGCCATGCTGGTGCTGTCGGCAACCTATAATCTGTGGCCGGTGTCGCGCGCCAAATGGGTGCTGCGCCGCTTCGATCATTCCGCGATCTATGTGCTGATCGCGGCGACCTACACGCCGATCATCGCCCAGATGAAGGACAGCATCTTCGCCATCGCGCTCCTGATCGGAGTATGGTGCGTGGCGATCGTCGGGATCGTGATCAAGCTGGTGTTTCCGGGCCGCTTCGACCGGCTGGCGGTCGGGCTCTATCTGGCGATGGGCTGGAGCGGCTTCATGGTCTACGACACCGGGGTGGCGTCGCTGCCGACCCTGACGCTGTGGTTCATCACCGCCGGCGGCCTGCTTTATAGTTTCGGGGTGATCTTTCATGCCTGGCAGCGCTTGCGTTTCCAGAACGCGATCTGGCATTCTTTCGTGCTGTTGGGCGCGGCCTGCCATTACACCGCCGTGCTCGATCTCGTTCTGAACTGAAGATTCTCGAAAAAGCTGGGGGCGCCATGCAGGTGACGGGCAAGATCGTGGTTGTCACCGGCGGCGCCAACGGCATCGGCCGCGCGCTCTGCGAAGCCTTTCACCGCGCCGGCGCGGCCAAGGTCATCGTCGCCGATCTCGATATCCAGGCGCCAGGGCGGTTGCGGCCTCGGTCGACGGCGCGGCGTTCAAATGCGACGTCGCGCAGGAAAAAGACATCGCTCCACGTCATCGAGGAAACCGAGCGGCAGTTCGGCCCGATCGCGCTGTTCTGCTCCAATGCCGGCATCGGCGGCGGCTTCGATCCGATGTCGGAGAATGCCGGCGGCACACTCCGACGAGCCGTTCATGCGAAGCTGGGCGATCCATGTCATGGCCCATGTCTACGCGGCGCGGCATCTGATTCCGCGCATGAAGGCGCGCGGCGGCGGCTATTTCCTCAACACGATTTCCGCGGCCGGACTGCTGTCGCAGGTCGGCAGCCCCGCTTATTCGACGACCAAGCACGCGGCGGTGGGGTTTGCGGAAAATCTCGCGATCTCGCACAAGGCCCACGGCATCAAGGTTTCGATCCTGTGCCCGCAGGGCGTCGATACCAACATGCTGCGCTCGATCCCGAAGGGCCCGCAATCCGGCGACGGCGACCTGACGCCGGAGCAGGTGGCGCAGGACGCGCTCGCCGGCATCGAGCAGGAAACCTTTGTCATCCTGCCGCATCCGCAGGTGCTGGGCTACATGCGCAACGAAGACGGAAAATTACGATCGCTGGATCTCGGGCATGGCGAAGATCCAGGCCAAGATGCGGGAAGATTTCGGGAAGTGAGATCCTGTCATTCCGGGATGGCGCGCAGCACGAGACCCGGAATCTCGAGATTCCGGGTCTGATGCCATCGGCATCGCATCCCGGAATGACGGTTTGGATCGGTCCCGTCAGCCCCTCTGCGCGTAGAGCAGCGGCACCGCGGAATCCACCATCACCTCGATCAGGCTGGTGCCGTCATGCGCCAGGCCGCGCTGCAGCGCCGGCGCCAGTTCGGATGATTTTGTCACGCGCACGGCGTCGCAGCCCATGCCTTCCGCGATCTTGACAAAATCGATGCCGGGCAGATCGAGGCCGGGCACGTTGCGCACCTGCATCACCTGGCTGAACGAGCGCATCGCGCCGTAGCCTGAATTGTTGATCACCACCACCGTCAGCGGCAGCTTGCGCTGCGCCGCCGTCCACAGCGCCTGGATCGAATACATCGCCGAGCCGTCGCCGATCAGGCAGACGGTCCGGATGCCGGGGCGGCCGAGCGCCATGCCGACCGCGGCCGGCAGGCTGTAGCCGAGCCCGCCGCTCGCCATGGTGTAAAAACTGTCCTGGCCGCGCATCGGCATGAATTTCTGCATCGCCGGGCGGTGCGACGGCGCTTCCTCGACCAGCACGGCGTCGTCCGGCATCGCCGACGAGAGCGTGTGCAGCAGGTATTCGACGGGAATCGGATCGGCCGCGGACGGGGCGGGCGGCAGAGTGCGGCCCGCCGGCATCGCGCGCTTGGTCTCCGGCAGCAGCTCCAGCAGCATCGTCAGCGCCGGCTTCATGGTGGCGATGATGCTGGTGCCGACCGGCGTTACCGCCGCCGCGGTCGGGATCGTCGGTGATCTGGAAGATCGTGGTCGCGCCATCGAAGATCGAGGCATGGCCTTCGACGTGGAAGGTAAAGACCGGCGCGCCGATCACGACCACGAGATCGTGGCCGCGCAAGCGCGTCCGAGAGCTGCGCCGGCGAGGCATGCAGGAAGCCCGCGAATTGCGGATGCCGCTCCGGGAAACTGCAGCGCGCCGAAAACGGGCTGACCCAGACCGCGGCTCTCGCCTTCTCCGCGACCCGCACCATCAGATCGACGGCCTGCGCGCGATCGACGCCGGGGCCGACCACGAGGGCAGGGTGCTTGCTGGCCGCAAGCGCCGCGGCGAGCGTCTTCATCGCGCCCGGATCGGGGCCGAGTTCGCGGCTGACCTGGCGGGCCTCGACCGGTTGCGTCTGATGGGTCCAGTCGTCGATCGGCACCGAAACGAAGGTCGGGCCGCAGGGCGGCTGCATCGCCACGTAATAGGCGCGCGCGATCGCCGCCGGCACGTCCTCGGCGCGCGCCGGCTCGACCGAGAATTTGACGTAAGGCCGCGGAAATTCCGAGGCGCGCTCGGCATAGAGAAACGCCTGCAGCGGCAGGATGCTGCGCGCCTGCTGGCCCGCGGTGATCACCAGCGGGCGTCTGGTTGCGGTGCGCGGTATAGATGTTGCCGAGCGCGTTGCCGACGCCGGCGGCGGAATGCAGATTGACAAAGCCGGCATTGCGGGTGGCCTGGGCATAGCCGTCGGCCATGCCGATCACGGAGGCTTCCTGCAGGCCCAGCACATAGTCGATGTCGTCGGGCCAGTCGCTCAGGAACGGCAATTCGGTCGAGCCGGGATTGCCGAACACTTTCTTGATGCCGAACGCGCGCAGCAGGTCGAGCGTGGCCTGTTTGACGGTGACGTGAAGTGCTGGCGGGTTTGCGGGACAATGCGGTGTGCTCTAATGACGGTCATTCCGGGGCGATGCGAAGCATCGAACCCGGAATCTGAGATTCCCCGATGCGCAATTGCGCATCTGAGGTCTGGTCCTTCGGACCATCCCGGAATGACGGTGCGGCTGGTTTGCTTTGCCTCGCTTCGCTCGCAATGACGGTGTTACCACGTCGCGGTGCCCTTCATGGTCGGCTGACCGGCCGAATTCGCCGTCCACAATTCCATGCCGGCTGCCGTGTCGTTGGCGTTGACGCTGAACTCGCTGCCTTCGAACAGCGGCTGCACGCCGCGATAGCTGAATTTCTTCGGCGCCGTGCCGCCATGCAGCTTGGCGGCGAGTTCGACCAGGAAGGCCGCCTGCATCGGGCCGTGGAAGATCAGGCCGGGATAGCCCTCGACCCTGGTGACGTAGTCGCGGTCGTAATGGATGCGGTGGCCGTTGAAGGTCAGCGCCGAATAGCGAAACAGCAGCACGGGATCGGCCATGTGGCTTTCGCGGTGTTTCGCGGCGGGCGGCGGCGGTGCCGGCTTGGCGGGCGCGGAAGACTGCGCCGGCGACATCTCGCGATAGACGATATCCTGCCGCTCGCGCATCGCGGTGCCGCGCGGCGTCGTGACCAGATGGTCGACGGAGACGAAGCACAGCACGCCGGTGCTGCCGGTCTTCATCGTGACGTCGGCGATGCGCGAGGTCCGCGTCGCCTCGTCGCCGACGCGCAAGGCGTCGAAGAATTCCAGTTCGCCGCCGGCCCACATCCGGCGCGGCAGCGGCACCGGCGGCAGGAAGCCGCCGCGGGTGGGATGGCCGTCGGGGCCGAGCTCCGACATCGGGAAAACCGGCTGCGCCAGGCACCAATGCACCGTCAACGGCGCGGCATCGCCCGGCTTCGGCTCGCCGATCTCCATGAACAGCGTGGCGCGCAGGCCCTTCACCAGTTGCGCGGTGACGATGTCGGAGGCCTGCGTGCTGCGGCCGATCCATTGCCGCAAATGGTCGAGATCGGGTTTGTCGGTCATGACGATTTGATCCGGGCATGAGGAGGATTCGCAGTGCTGGTGCGTTCGCCGATCGCGGGCACCGCGCCATAATGACGCGGCTGATCGACGACGATGGCCGCCGGCGCGGGATAGCTCACCGGTCCTGCCGGGGTGTCGACCTCGATGCGGCGCAGATGCGGGTGACGGCGAGGTCGGCCATGGTGTTGACCTCGGCAAAGGCGATATCGGCGTCGGACAGGCGCTTCAACAGTTCGTCGCGGGTCATGGTGGCAAAGCTGTCGCCGACGGTCTTGTCGGTGAGGGCGCGGTTGCGGACGCGCTCGACCATGTTGGCAAACCTGGGATCGTTGGGCAGATCAGGCTGGCCCAGCACGTCGGCGCACAGCTTCTTCCATTCGCGCTCGCTCTGGATCGAAATCAGGATGTCCTTGCCGTCCTTCGAGCGAAATACGCCATAGGGCGCGATCGAGGGGTGCGCGAGGCCCAGCCGTTGCGGCGGATTGCCGGCTTCCGCATTGAGCAGCGGCACCGTCAGCCAGTCGGCCATCACGTCGAACATCGAGATCCGGATGTCGGCGCCCTTGCCGCTGCGCGAGCGCGCGATCAGGGCTTCGAGGATCGCGGCATGCGCGGTGGCGCCGGTGGCGACGTCGACGATCGACACGCCGACGCGGGAAGGACCTTCCGGCCCGCCGGTGATCGAGGCGAGCCCGCTCTCGGCCTGGATCAGCAGATCATAGGCCTTGCGATGCGCGTAGGGGCCGTCGTCGCCATAGCCCGAAATGGTGCAGCAGATCAGCCTTGGGTAATCCTTGCGCAGTCGCTCCAATGTAAAGCCGAGCTTGTCCATCGAGCCCGGTTTGAGGTTTTGCAGCAGGACGTCGGCGCCGGCGATCAGCTGTTCGAGGCTGGCGCGCCCCTCTTTGGTCGCGAGGTCGATCACCGCGGAATCCTTGCCGCGGTTGAGCCAGACGAAATAGCTGCTCTGTCCCTTCGCCGCCGCGTCATAGCCGCGGGCGAAATCGCCCTCGGGCCGCTCGATCTTGATGACATGGGCGCCGGCGTCGGCCAGCCGCGAACTGCAGAACGGCGCGGCGACCGCCTGTTCGACGGCAATGACGGTCAATCCTTCAAGCGGCAGCATCTTTTGTTCTCAATAGGAGCGGGGCATGCCCAGCACATGCTCGGCGAGGTACGACAAAATCAGATTGGTCGAGATCGGCGCAACTTGATAGAGCCGGGTCTCGCGGAATTTGCGTTCGACATCATATTCTTCGGCAAAGCCGAAACCGCCATGGGTCTGCACGCAGGCGTTGGCGGCTTCCCAGGAGGCGTCGGCCGCCAGCATCTTGGCCATGTTGGCTTCGGCGCCGCAATCGAGGCCCGCCTCGTATTTGCGGGTCGCTTCCTTCACCATCAGCTCGGCGGCGCGCATCGCCGCATAGGCTTTTGCAATGGGAAACTGGATGCCCTGATTCTGGCCGATCGGCCGGCCGAACACCGCGCGCTCCTTGGCGTAAGCGGAGGCCTTGGCGATGAACCATTTGGCGTCGCCGATGCATTCAGACGCGATCAGGATGCGCTCGGCATTCATGCCGGAGAGGATGTAGCGAAAACCCTTGCCTTCCTCGCCGATCAGGTTTTCCGCCGGCACCCTCATGTCGGTGAAGAACACTTCGGTGGTGGCGTGGTTCATCATGGTGCGGATCGGGCGGATCGAGAGCCCGTGACCCTTCGCCGCCTTCATGTCGACGATGAACACCGACAGGCCATCGGTTCGCTTCCTGGATTGCTCCTTCGGCGTGGTGCGCGCCAAAAGGATCATCAGGTCGGAATATTCGGCGCGGCTGGTCCAGATCTTCTGGCCGTTGACGATATAGTCGCCGTTGCCGTCTTTCTTCGCAAACGTCTTCAGCGAGGAGGTGTCGGTGCCGCTGGTCGGCTCGGTGACGCCGAACGCCTGCAGCCGCAACTCGCCGGTGGCGACCTTCGGAAGCCATTTTGCCTTTTGTTGCTCGCTGCCGTGACGCAGCAATGTGCCCATGGTGTACATCTGGGCGTGGCAGCCGCCGCCATTGCATCCGGCGCGCTGGATCTCTTCCAGGATCGCGGCGGCTGCGGACAGTTTCAGCCCGGCGCCGCCATATTCTTCCGGAATCAGCACCGAGAGATAGCCGGCTTCGGTCAGCGCATCGACGAAGGCCTTGGGGTAGGCCATCTCGCGGTCGAGCTTGCGCCAGTATTCGCCGGGGAATTGCGCGCAGAGCTTGGCCACGGCTTCGCGGATGTCGGAATAATCGTCGTGTTGTTCGGTTGCGGTCATCTGAACTCGGCTGGTCGATCGAGGGCATGGCAGCCCGCGGCGCGGTTAAAACCCTTCGCCGTGGATAGGCTGGTCAAAGCCAACGATCAAGGCCGGTCTGTTCATGCAGGTATGCGAACCGGCAGCGACTCGATGCCCCTTACGAAGCTGGAATAGACCCGCTTCGGCTCGCCCACCACCTCGATGCGGTCGAAGCGTTTCAGCATCTCCTGCCACACGATCTTCAATTGCAGCTCAGCGAGCCGCATCCCGACGCAGCGGTGGATGCCGAAGCCGAACGACAGATGGGTGCGGGGCCGGGCGCGATCGATAATGAATTCGTCCGGGTTTTCGATGCCCTCTTCGTCGCGGTTGCCGGAGACATACCACATCACGACCCGGTCGCCCTTTTTGATCGTCTTGCCGCCGATTTCGGTATCGACCAGCGCGGTGCGCCGCATATGGGCGAGCGGCGTCTGCCAGCGAATGACCTCCGGCACCATGGAATCGATCAGCGCGGGATTGTCGCGCAGCTTCTGATACTGCCCGGGGTGTTCGTTCAGCGCCAGCACCGAGCCGCTCATGGTGTTGCGCGTGGTATCGTTGCCGCCGACGATCAAGAGGACGATGTTGCCCATCAGATTGTCGGGGTCCATGTATCTCGTGGCGTCGTTATGCGCCATCATCGAGATCAGGTCGTTTCTCGGCTCGGCATTGACGCGCTCGTTCCAGAGTTTGGAAAAACAGGCCGCGCACTCGTCCATCTCGGCCCGGCGCTGTTCCGCCGATTCGACGATGCCGCTTTTGGGCAGCGCGGTCGAGACGTCGGACCAGCGCGTCAGCTTGCGGCGTTCCTCGAAGGGAAAATCGAACAGGGTCGCCAGCATCTGGGTGGTCAGCTCAATGGACACCCGGTCGACGAAATTGAAGGTCTCGTTGCGGGGCAGGGCATCGAGCACCCTGGCTGTGCGTCCGCGGATCAGGATCGCGAGTTCGTCCAGATGCGTCGGCGTGAACATCGGCGACACGGTCTTGCGCTGGGCCGAGTGCCGCGGCTGATCCATCGCAATGAAACTCGGCCAGTCATAGCCCGGCGGCACGTCGCGGATCGAGATGCCGCCGAGCGAGACGTCGGACGAGAAGATGCCGTGGTTGGTGTCGACGTGCATGATGTCGTTATACTTGGTGACCGACCAATAGGGTTCGATCGGTGCATTGGTGCAGTAGTGCACCGGCTCTTCCTTGCGCAGCCGCTCGAACCAGGGCCACAGCGTATCGTTCTGGAACAGCCGCGGCGCGCCCGGATGAAATTCCCTGAGCGGCGTGGAATAGGCCTCCTCGCGCGCCAGGCGCTGAAGCTCATTCTTGTCGGCTCGCACGGCTGTCTGGATGTTCATCGTTGATGATCCCGAAATGCTGGTCGATGCTTCTACCTTGCGCCTATTCCATTTTACGGAATACGCGCTGGTTCAGCCGGCAATCCGGACCGGCAGGGTCTCGTAGCCTTTGACGAAACTCGAATACACCCGCCTGGGCTCGTCGACCACTTCGATGTTGTCGAAACGCTTCAGGATTTCTTCCCAAATGATCTTCAACTGCAACTCGGCGAGCCTCAAGCCCACACAGCGATGAATGCCGAAGCCGAAGGAGAGGTGGCTGCGCGGCCGGTCCCGGTCAATGATGAATTCGTAAGGACGATCGATCACCTCTTCGTCACGGTTGCCCGAGACGTACCACATCACCACCTTGTCACCTTTCTTGATCGGCCTGCCGCGGAACTCGATGTCCTCGAGCGCGGTGCGGCGCATATGTGCCAGCGGCGTCTGCCAGCGGATCACTTCCGGCACGAAACTGTCGATCAATGCGGGATTCTCCCGCAGCTTCCGGTACTGGTCCGGATTCTTGTTCAGCGCATAGATGCTGCCGGTCATGGTGTTGCGGGTGGTGTCGTTGCCGCCGACGATCAAGAGGACCAGATTGCCGAGGAAATTGTTCGGGTCCATGTCGCGTGTGGCTTCGCTGTGCGCCATCATCGAGAGCAGGTCGTTCCTCGGCGGCTGATTGATGCGCTCCTTCCAGAGCGTGCCGAAATAGCTCGCGCATTCCCGCAGTTCGGCCTGCCGCGCCTCTTCGGTGGGGACGAGGCCGTCCGGACCTGGAATTGTAGTCGCGATGTCGGACCAGCGCGTCAGCTTGCGGCGGTCCTCCCAGGGGAAGTCGAACAGCACGGCGAGCATCTGGGTGGTCAGTTCGATCGAGACCTTATCGACCCAGTCGAACACCTCGTTGACCGGCAGATTGTCGAGGCATTCGGCGGAGCGCTTGCGAATGTTGATCGCGAGCTGGTCGAGATGCGTCGGCGTGAACATCGGCGCCACGGTCTTGCGCTGCGCGCCGTGGCGCGGCTGGTCCATGGCGATGAAGCTTTCGCGGCGCAGGTCGGGTGAGACGTCCCGGATCGTAATGCCGCCGAGCGACGCTGCCGAGGAGAACGCCGCATGATTGGTCTCGATGTCCATGATGTCGTTGTATCTGGTCACCGACCAATACGGCCCGAACATGCTGTCCTTGCAGTAATGCACGGGGTCTTCCTTGCGCAGCCGGTCGAAATACGGCCAGAAGGCATCGGAGCGAAACAATTCGGGATCGCCCGGATTGAATTGCCCGAGCGGAATGGACGAGGCCAACTCCCGCGCCGCCTTTTGGTTGATGGTTTGGGCAGAATTGATCGTCCCGTGCATCGGGCAGCTCCCCTGATTGCCCCCTCCTGGCAAGGTCCGGAGGGTGGTCGTTTGAGCCAATTACAGCCCGTTGCGCGCGCCAGAGCAAGGGAGAGTTTGCGCTTGGGTTGCATCAAGGGGCTGCCCGTCCGCTGGTATACCTCGGAAGCGCCCTTCTTGGCATCTTCGGCCCGTGACAAGCTTATTTCCGGAGACTAAGGCTGTAGCCGAGGAAAGCAGCGCTATTTGCCCGGAGGCCGCCCGACCATGATTCCCAACGCGCAACGGATATTCAATTTCGATCTCGGCGAGACCGCCGACGCTATCAGGGAAACTGTGCAGGATTTCTCCAGCAACGAGATCGCGCCGCGCGCCGCTGAGATCGACAAGAGCAATCAATTTCCGAGAGACCTCTGGCCGAAGATCGGCGCGCTGGGCCTGCACGGCATTACCGTGGAGGAGGAGTATGGCGGTTCGGGCCTCGGCTATCTCGAGCACTGCATCGCGGTCGAGGAAATCTCGCGGGCTTCGGCATCCGTCGGCCTTTCCTATGGCGCGCATTCCAATCTCTGCGTCAATCAGATCCGCCGCAACGGCAGCGAGGCGCAAAAGCGGAAATATCTGCCGAAGCTGATCTCCGGCGAACATGTCGGATCGCTGGCGATGTCGGAGCCCAATGCGGGCTCCGACGTGGTTTCGATGGCGACGCGCGCCGAGAAGAAGGGCGACCGCTTCGTCATCAACGGCAGCAAGATGTGGATCACCAACGGCCCGGTCGCCGATACGCTGGTGGTCTATGCCAAGACCGACGCCGCGGCCGGCCCGCGCGGCATCACCGCCTTCATCATCGAAAAGGGCATGAAGGGATTTTCCACCGCGCAGAAGCTCGACAAGCTCGGCATGCGCGGCTCCGATACCTGCGAGCTGGTGTTCGAGAATTGCGAGGTGCCGGAAGAGAACGTGCTCAGTCAGGTCGGGCGCGGCGTCAACGTCCTGATGTCGGGCCTCGACTACGAGCGCGCGGTGCTGGCCGCAGGGCCACTCGGCATCATGCAGGCCTGCATGGACGTCGTGCTGCCTTACGTGCATGAGCGCAAGCAGTTCGGCCAGCCGATCGGCACGTTTCAATTGGTGCAGGGCAAGGTCGCCGACATGTACACCACGATGAATGCATCACGCGCCTACGTCTACGCGGTCGCAAAAGCCTGCGACCGCGGCGAGACCACCCGCGAGGACGCCGCCGGCGCCATTCTCTATGCCGCCGAGAAGGCGACGCAATGCGCGCTCGACGCCATCCAGTTGCTCGGCGGCAACGGCTATATCAACGACTATCCCACGGGGCGGCTATTGCGCGACGCCAAGCTCTACGAGATCGGCGCCGGCACCAGCGAAATCCGCCGCATGCTGATCGGCCGCGAGCTGTTCGAGAAGTCGGCGTAGCGCGCTGAACCACCGACATCCGTCATGGCCGGGCTCGTCCCGGCCATCCACGTCTTTCTTGGGTGATAACAAAGTAAGACGTGGATGCCCGGCACAAGGCCGGGCATGACGAAGAAGGAGGTCTCTCTCCTCCGTCAACCTGTGGCCTTTGGCTAATCCGCCTCGGGAAACGACCTGACGGGCAAATCACCAAAAACCTGTCTAGCCCCCTTCGCAAAAATATTCTGATTTTCCGAAAACCCAAATCACCCTTATAACCCTCGCCGTCCTGACCCACACAAGGGGCGGCTCGAGATCGTCACGGACGCGGGACAGGATGCGGTGGACGCAAGCGGCGCCCGGGACGAGGGCGCATTCTTTGCGGACGGTGAAGTCGTGTGGTCCTGACGCCCCGACGCTGGCGTCAAGTTCGCGGGAAGCAATTTTCGCTGATGACGGTGGCAAGAAAGCCCGGTCACCGGGGAGAGCGCGTTATAAGCCGTAACACCATTGCGCGGGGAATGCCGGACGTTTCCGGTGTGACCTGACTAACGCGTGTGCGCTCTACCACTATCATTGCACACGCGGCTTGCGGGCGCATCGAGCGCCCGGCATTCCCTGCGCCCTTGATCGAAGAGGGCCGAACGTTAAGCCAAAAACTCGCGCAGAACATGCGGCGAGATCGCGGAATTGCATCTTGATGTCATTGCGAGCGAAGCGACGTCATGCCCGGACCTGATCCGGGCATCCATCCATCTGCACAAGAAGTTCTTTCGAAGAGGATGGATTGCCGGGTCAAGCCCGGCAATGACAGCTGGATTTACTCCGTCAGATTATTCACCTTGCTGACCCAGGCGCGCACGTCCGCGAGCACGTCGGGCAGCACCGTCTTGACTTCGGCGACCGTCATGCCGGCCTTGATGCGCGGGTCGTACAATACATTCAGGATGTACTGGTCGTAGACATCGAAAAAGCCCATCGACACATCGTCGTTGAACATGGTCCAGGGCACGGAGGAGGTGTCATTGATCGGCCCCAGCGACTGCAGCAGTTCCTCATAGGCGCAATCCAGGAAGATGAAGTCGCCGTTGTCCACGGTGAGGATGACGTCGGAATGCTCGATTTCATAACTATCGTTCTTGCGAAAACCGGACAGGCACTGCGGATCGAGCGAGGTCTTGATCTCGCGGGCGCGCTCGCTGCCGTAGAAGCTCCTGATGGTGCGATAGAGATCGCGGTCGCGCACCAGTTTGACAACAACGTTGGCGCTATCGCTGTTATCAGCCATGGCGATATCGAGATGCTGGACCCGCTGGCCAATATCGGTGACCACTCTTGCAAGCTGCACCTTGCGATCAGGGCGGTTGCCGTCGGCGAACACCCGCACCGGCATGTCGTATTTCCGGATGCGGTCGACCCGGCCGGCCAGATGATATTCGGCGCCGAAGGCGGTCTTGAAAAACCCTTCCGTGATCTCTTCGTCGGTGAACGTCTTCTTCTCGGCGTGCTGGCGCGAAGCGATCGCGGGAATTTCGGCCGATGCGGCCTTTTGCCAGGCCACGCTGGCGAATGCGATCGTCAGCGAAACGGCCGCGAGGATTGGAAAATGTAAGGGTCGGCTCATTGCAAACAATACCAACATCGTCGTCCCTGCGAAAGCAGGGATCCATAACCACAGGCTTGTGTTGTTGCGCGAAAGCCGTCAGGCAGCGTTTCTCCAAACAACGGCCGCGGAGTATGGGTCCCTGCTTTCGCAGGGACGACGAGGGGTATGGCTTTGACGTGCAGCTTCTAGTTCTTCACGATCACGGTGGTTCCGACGGAAACGCGATCGTAGAGATCCTTCACGTCGTCATTGGTCATGCGGAAGCAGCCTGACGACACTGCCTGGCCGATCGTCTCCGGCTCGTTGGAACCGTGGATGCGATACAGCGTCGAGCCCAGATACATGGCGCGGGCGCCGAGCGGATTGTCGATGCCGCCGGCCATGTGGCGCGGCAAATCGGGCCGCCGCGCCAGCATCTGCGAGGGCGGCGTCCAGCTCGGCCATTCCTTCTTGGCGGAGATGCGATGCACCCCGCTCCAGCGGAAGCCGTCGCGGCCGACGCCGATGCCGTAACGCAGCGCCTGTCCATTGGACAGCACGAGATACAGCCGGCGCTCGGCGGTGTTCACGATGACGGTGCCGGGCGCATATTCGCTGACGAAATTCACGGTCGTACGCGGGATCGGGCTGGAGGCGCCGGCGCCGAAATTCGGTCCGCTGCCCATGATTTCGCGCAAGTCGAAGCTCTCGGCCTGCGCCTGACTGGCGCCGGCCAGGAGTGTCACTGCCGCAAACAGCAAAGCAAAAGCCCGGATCATCCTAATTCCCCGCAAATAAAATCGATTGATCCGGAAAGGAGGCCACAACCCCGGGGATTTCGCAAGCGACGAGCCCGTGAGCTGTGCGATTTTCGAAGCTGCGGTTAAAAAAGGCCCTCTGTCGCGGCGATGGCAGCAATGTCGGGGAAACCTTTGACGAGACGCGCAAGGAATGATTGATCTCCCATACATTTCAAAAAGCCTCGCGAACGGGAGTGAAGGATGAACGGTGCGGAAAGTCTGGTGCGGACCCTGGTGGCGGGTGGCGTTGACGTCTGCTTTGCCAATCCCGGCACCTCGGAGATGCATTTCGTCGCGGCGCTGGACCGGGTCGAAGGCATGCGCTGCGTGCTGGGCCTGTTCGAGGGCGTCGTGACCGGCGCTGCCGATGGCTATTTCCGCATGAAGGGCACGCCGGCTTCGACGCTGCTGCATCTCGGTCCCGGCCTCGCCAACGGGCTTGCCAATCTGCACAACGCCAAGAAAGCGAATTCCGGCATCGTCAACATCGTCGGCCAGCATGCGGTCTATCACATCGGCTACAACGCGCCGCTGACCTCCGACATCGAGGGCCTGGCGCGGCCGATGTCGGCCTGGGTGCGGACCTCGCCGGACGCCAGGTCGGTGGCCAAAGACGGCGCCGCCGCCATCGCGGCTGCCAAAAGCTCTCCGCCGCAGATCGCAACCCTGATCCTGCCCGCCGACACCGCCTGGAACGAGGCCGACGGTATCGCCCCGGTGCCGGCGGAATCCCAGCGCGCCAGCTACTCGTCGCAGGCCGTGGACAACGCGGCGAAAGTGCTGCGCGGCGGCGCACAGACGCTGCTCCTGCTCACCGGCAAGGCGCTGACCGAGCAGGGGCTGGCGCTGGCCGCGCAGATCGCGGGCAAAACCGGCTGCAAGGTGATGGGCCAGACCTATAATCCGCGCATGGCGCGCGGGAAGGGCCGTTTCTCGATCGACCGGATACCGTATGTGATCGAGCAGGCGCTGCCGATCCTGAAGGATTTCAAGTACATCGTTCTGGTCGAGGCCAACGATCCCGTGGCGTTCTTCGCCTATCCGAACAAGCCGAGCCTGTTGAGGCCGGAGGGCTGCGAGGTCCACCGCATGACCTCGGGCGGCGAGAACTCGGTGGCGGCGCTGGAAGCCCTGGCTTCCGCGCTCGGCGCCAAGCCTTCCGACGCCAAACCGCAAGCTTTGGTCGAGCTGGCAAAACCGACGGGCGCGCTGACCTATGCCTCGATCGCTCAGGCGATCGCGATGGCGATCCCGGAAAACGCCATCGTGGTCGACGAATCCATCACCACCGGGCGCGGCTTCTTTCCGCCAACGGCTGCGGCCGCCCCGCACGACTGGCTGCAGAACATGGGCGGCTCGATCGGATTTTCCACTCCCGTGGCAACCGGCGCCGCGGTGGCCTGCCCGGACCGCAAGGTGATCTGCATGGTTGGCGACGGCAGCGCGATGTACACGCTGCAATCGCTGTGGACCCAGGCGCGCGAAGGCCTCAACGTCACCACCATCGTATTCGCCAACCGCATCTACCAGATTCTGCGCGGCGAATTCGACGGCGTCGGCGCAGGCGAGCCGGGCCAGCGCGCCCAGGACATGCTGAAGCTCGATCGTCCGACGCTCGATTTCGTCGCGCTCGCCAAGGGCATGGGCGTTCCCGGCCGTGCGGTCACCTCGGCAGACGAATTGGTCGCGGCGCTGGCCGAAGCGATGCCGGAGAAGGGGCCGCGCCTGATCGAAGTGCAGATGTGAGCTGTGGGCTGTTGTAGAATTTGTTGTCGGGGCCAGCATGCAGACTGAACTCAACAAGGTCGTCACCGCGCTCGAGGAGTTTTACGCCCGCGAGACCTGGCTGCTGGAACACGACCTCGGCGAGCGCGCGTTGACGCACCGGCTGGCGGTATATCTGGAAAAGCAGTTTCCGGGATGGCAGCTCGATTGCGATTTTGACCGGCTCGGCGAGCGGACCTTGCGGCTGCCGCATGGCACGATCGTTTCGACCGATGATCATCTGGCAAAGTCGATCTATCCCGACATCGTCGTGCACCAGCGCGAGATTCCCAACAACCTGCTCGCGATCGAGGTCAGGAAAGCCGGCAATCACCAGCCGCCGGAACACGACCGGCACAAGCTGCGCGCGCTGACCGATCCGCATCTGTGGTTCGCCTACTGGATCGGGGTCTATCTGGTGCTGGGCAAGAAGAGCGTCGTCTCGGATGTCTATGTCGGCGGCGTGATCGACGGGCCGCTGTCCGCATGGCTGGAGGGCCGGCTGAAGGAGGCGGGGCTGGGATTGAGCTGAGAGCCTTGCCAATGCCTCGCTTTAATAGCGCCAGCTTAGTTCAAATTCGCATGCCTCAGTAACCTCCACCGGCAAGGTTAAAACGCGGGTTCGATTGCGCGTTTGGTCCGCGCATGTATGTCATGGACCATGTCCAGTTCATTTCACGACGCCGACAAGCGCACGCACCGCAAGATCATGCTGGTGGGTCTGCTGTTTTGCGCGGGCTTTGTGACGATCAGTTTTTTTGCCAAGCAGCAGCCGGACAACACCTATGTGCTCGTCAAGGCCGACAGGCTGGTTCGCACCGCGGGCACGGTGCTTCCTGCCAAATGAGCCCCTTGATGCAATGCACCCAAGGGAACCGGCGGCCGGCGCCGGGATTGATTGTTTGAACCTTGGGCCGGAGGCTGAGACTTAACCAGCAGAGGCAATCTCCAGGAGGCTGCCATGACCAACTGGCATGATACGATGGTGGACAGGCCCGAAACCGATGGTGCGGTTTACGCGACGGGCTGGACGATATCCGGCCTGGCCGTGCTTGGGGCCATTGTTGCGGTCTGGGTCCTCGGGATTTAGCGCCGCAGCAATTTTCGCGACGCCGGAGGATTTGGGGGAACGACGGCGCCCGACACATGCGGCCCCGATCAAACGGCCCGGACCGCGCCGGTGCCGCGGAGCTTCCGGGCGGTCATTGCTGATCCGGCAATCGCAAACTGATTGCTGGCGCAAATTGGGAAGGGCCGCAGATCAATAGTGGTGGACGCACAAGGGATCGAACCTTGGACCTCTCCCGTGTGAACCACAATCCGTAGACCTCAGCAGACCTAATCCAGCCATAGTGAGATTGTAGAAGTCGCTGCAGTGCAGGGGCTTGTGGCCATATTTGGCCACAGGAGGCCATAGCGGTCCACACTGCATTTTGTGTGCCCCTGTTGTGCCCCCTGAGAATTTTCCCTTGGGGCACAAAACGGGGGGAGGTCTGAGACCCGGTTCTGTTTGGGTCTGTCGATCCTTCCTGCGTGGGCACAGGGTGAGGGAAAGGTCTGAGGCCCGGTTCTGTTCGACGCTGATCGCCGCTCTCGCGGGGCACACCGGGGCACAAAGAAGGGGTAGGGATCATGACGGAGCCGACCAACCAGCTGACACTCACCGATGCGGTGATCCGCAGCGCCACGCTGCCGCTGGGCAAGGCGCAGCATTATCTCCACGACGACAAGCTGCCGGGCCTCGCCCTGCGCATGCGCGCCACCGGTGGTCGGACCTGGGTCTACCTCTTCACCAAGCCGGGGGTGAAGGGGACCCAGCGCAAGACCCTCGGCGCGTGGCCCAGGTATAATGAAAGGGCTGCGCGCAAGGCCGCCACCATCGCCGCTGGCGAGGTCGTCAAGGGCGTGGACCCGAACGAAACGAAGCGTGAGGCGAGGCGGCAACAGGCAGCCGAGAAGCAGCGTACCACGCTGGCGATCCTCATCGTTGAAGATGGTCCCTACCAGACGTCCCTGACCGGACGTCAAGTCGTCAACTGGAAGCCAGCAATGTCGGCGCTGCGGCGCGGGCTCAAAGATCACGCCGAGAGCGGCGTGGGGGACCTGACGCGGCGGCAGATCATGGCGGCAGTCGACAAGATTGCGAAGACCGGCAAGCGTGGCGCAGCCAAGGACTTGCGCAAGCACGTGCACACCTTCCTCGAATGGTGCGTTAGCGAGGGCTATGTCGACCACAATGTGCTAGTACGACTGAGTCATTCAACTGAGTCAGTTTGCCGCATTTGATTTCATTTTGGAATCAGATGGTTGTTAGGCTTTCCGTCGAGCGAGGAGGCTGTGATGGATCGCGGCAGCGGAATGGCGATTGCGGATCGTTTTGCGGCGTATGTGGGCGAACTGACGAAGGTGGTTGGGCATGCGGACCGGGCGGGACCGCTGCGGGATTATTGCTCTGGGCTTTTGGCGACGGAAGGGCGGCGCAGCGTGGAGCCGATGGCGGCGGTGACGGCGCCGGCGCGGGTTTCGGCGCAGCATCAGAAGCTGCTGCATTTCGTTGCCAATGCGGAATGGTCGGACGAGCAGATGCTGGCCAAGGTGCGCGACCTGGTGACGCCGTCGATGACGCGGCAGGGACCGATCGAAGCCTGGATCATCGACGATACGTCATTTCCCAAGAAAGGCCGGCATTCGGTCGGGGTGCATCATCAGTATTGCGGGCAGCTCGGCAAGCAGGCCAATTGCCAGGTGGCGGTGACGCTGTCGATCGCCAATCATCATGGCAGTCTGCCGATCGCCTATCGGTTGTACCTGCCGCGGGCGTGGACGGACGACAGAGCGCGGCGCGCCGAGGCGCATGTGCCGCGCTCGATCAGGTTCAAGACCAAGCCACAGCTTGCGCTGGAGCAGATCCGCGCGGCTGTGACGGCGAACGTGGCTCGCGGTGCCGTGCTGATGGACGCCGGTTATGGGACGAACAGCGGCCTGCGCCGGGCGATCACGGACTTGGGGCTGGGCTACGTGGCGGCCATCATCTCGACCGTCAAAGTGCGCCTCGTGTGCGAGGGCAATCCGAAGCCGCGGAGGGTCAGCGTCGCAGCCTTGGCTCGCGGCCTGCCCAAGCACGCCTGGCGCAACATTACGTGGCGGGAAGGCAGCAACGCCAAACTGCAGTCGCGTTTTGCCCGCGTGCGTGTGCGCGCCGCGCCGATGTCGGGCGAAGCGCGTTTCGCCGAAGAGACACTGCTGATCGAATGGCCCAAGGATGAAGCCGCGCCCACGAAATTCTGGCTCGCGACCGTCGACCACGACATGCCGTTCCGCGACCTCGTCGATCTCGCCAAGCTGCGCTGGCAAATCGAGCGCGATTATCAGGACCTCAAACAAGAAATCGGCCTCAGTCATTATGAGGGGCGCACCTGGCGAGGCTTTCATCATCACGGCACGATGTCGATCGCAGCCTATGGGTTCCTGATCTCCGAGCGGGAGAGGATTCCCCCCTCAGCACCTGATCGCGCCGCTGCAATCGAAAAATCTGCCCTTCCCAGTGATTATCGACCCCGCGGCGCCCCCAATCCGGCCGCAGCGCCACGTTCCCAACTCGATCGCCACCATTCATCGCCTGTTGGCCGTCGCGATTGCAGCGACCCTGCAGCGATGCCAATGTTGCACCCGTCGCATGACGCTCAACCAGCGGCGAAATTTGTGATCCAGTAGTACTAGCTGGCTATCGCGAGCCCAAAGAAACCCGTGCGCAGAGGGTCGGACGCCGAACGAAGGGCCGCGCACTGACCGATGACGAGATCATCAAGGTCTGGCATGCATGCGGCAAGCTCGGGGCCTTTGGTCTCCTGACACGCATGTGCCTGCTCGGGGGTCCGCGCCGCAGCGAGCCCACCATGATCAAGTGGTCGAAGCACGTCATGGAGGACCGCATCACCTTCGATGCGGCATGGACCAAGATGGGCCTACACCACGACGTGCCGCGCACCCACCTCGTTGACGAGATGCTCGCGGCCGCGAAACATTTCCAGCGCGCGACGACCGACTATGTCTTGCCGTCCCCCAAAACCGGCGGCCAGATGTCAGGCTTCACCAAGATGGTCAACCGTTTGATCAAGGAAGCCGGTGTTGCCAAGTTCACCATGCATGATTTAAGGCGCAGCTTACGCACTGTCATGTCCCGATGCGGCTACGACAATGAAATTCAGCGGCTATGTGTCGGGCAAAAGCCGCGCGGAATCGATCAGGTCTACAATCACGACGAGCAGTGGATCATCCGCAAGATAGCGTTCGAAGCGGCTCATGATTACATTGCGGAGTTGGTCGGCGCGAAACGGGTCGGCAAGGTCGTGCGCCTGCAGCGGACCAATCCGCTCGACCCCATCAAGGCGGAGCTGCTCGGCCGTCTCCGCGAGCATTATGCGGCTGAGGGGGCTTAGTGGTCTTATCGCATCCGGCCAGATAGTCGCGCACCGCATCGACCCGATAGAGCGGGCGGCCATCGACGTAACGCCACTTCAGCGGGTGGTTCGGATCTCGCCGCCACTGCTCCAGAGCTCCGGGCGTCCTCCGGATGACGGCGCACACCTCGAATGCCGTCAAATTGGAGCCGCCCGGCAGCCTGTCGATATCGAACGTCGCGGGCGGAGGAATGCCACGATTTTTACGATGACGCTTGGTTGATGGTAGCACTCTCTGGGGACCATCTGATGACCCCAATGCCTCGATCCTAGTCTTTTCGTCCTTGCCGCTCATGCCATCCCGAATAACGATCGGTGTGAGGCAATAAGATCGTATACTTCTCTAGCGAGAAACGAATTGAGAGCGCAGGTACGGCCGCTGGGTAGCTGTGGCGTACAAATAGGACGAATGCATCCCTTTTGCCGGGAGGTGACGAGCAACTGTAAATTGGCATGAGCCCAAGGGGCGCTACGCCTCCAGGATACTCTTCACTTTCTGCAGGCTCCAATAAGGATCGATGAACGGGCACTTGTAGTTAGGACTCAGATTTTCTCGTTCGGCCTCGTCAAAGAAACGCCGGGCCGCTTCATGAGATTCCTCGGGGATGATTAGGAAAGCCGCGTCGGCTGGCTGAAAGTTCAGGTCGCCGATATGCCGCCACTCTCGTTCCCATTCAAAAAAATAGCTGGAGTTACCGTAGGCGCCAGGTGCATCCACAAAAGGTGCAACCTTCCAAATTGAGTCGTTCGGCTTTCCAATTGCGTGCTCTACGAGAGAGCGCAACACCGTGGCGTGAGTTGTGTCTTGGTAATCTAGGAATGAGCTCGGGCGACCCATCACGGTCGCAGAGGGCTGACCAGAGGTGAACAAGTTAATGCTGAGGTCGTTGAATCGGCGGCTAAGTCGTGCAGATAGGTGGGTTGCTCTGAATGTCGTTGAGCTCAAATCCGCCTGCGCGAGCCGCCGACTAACTACGAATTTGAGGGTCGGACGTTCGAATCGTTCCGGGCGCGCCATAAGTCGTTTCCGCCGCAGCGTTTTTTGTTTTTCGATTCCGCAGACCGATCCGCAAACCGCAGTCTGGTGCCCATAGCTCGGAGTACCCGACCGAGAATACCTGTAGTCGATGTCTGCTCATTGGGGTGGAGCTGACTCGATAGGGAAGTGCGGCAACTTCCGAGTCTGTGGAGGTTTTCGGCTGCCGGGATGCAGGTGTATCCACGCGCTGAGGCGGCCGGCGGCCGAAAAGCGCCAAGGCACGAAGTCGCGGGAGGTTGAGCACCGGCAGGGCAGCGGGCGCTATGGGGATTTGATGCTGGTGCCGAGCGCGAAGGTAGATCTGATATCGGCAGAATGCAGCCGGCGGGTCTGCGTACTGGGACCGGAAGCGGGCGATAGACGTCTGGGCAAGTGCTGGGAACCACTCAACGAGCTCAGGGAGCGTCGAGCGCGGCGACTTGGGCGAGAGGGATTGTTGCCGGCTTGGGGCCAGCGCGTCTGAACGGGGAAATGGCGACGCTTACGGGATGTCTCGGTCATGATGTGTCGATCCTGCTGGGCATCGGGCGCCAGCGCGGCTCGCAGCCGGGCGCGAAGGTCTCGATCACGATCATGCGGCCGCCGCAGCGCGGGCAAGGGCAAGGCAGCACACGTGGTATTTCTGTGGCGATATCCGGCTGCTCTTGCGTGTCGGCGGCAGGCGGGGCCACGTTGAGAAGTGCGCGGGCTGTGGCGATGTTCTCGACGCGGTTGGTGTTGGCAAAGAGCCCGTAGTGGCGGATGCGATGGAAGCCCTTGGGCAGCACGTGAATCAGGAAGCGCCTGATGAACTCGTGCGGGTGAAGCTGCATCGTCTTCCAGCGTTCGGGGCCGTCGAGGCGATAATCTTTCCAACGGAACGCAATCGCGCCGTCGTCGGCTGCAACGAGGCGGCGGTTCGAGATGGCGACGCGATGGGTGTAACGGGAGAGATAGCGCAGGACCTGCTCGGGCCCTGCGAATGGCGCCTTGCAATAGACCACCCACTTGATGCGCCGCAGCGGGGCGATGAAACGCTTGAATGTTTTCTTGTCGGCGAGTCCGGCATGGGTGTTGAAGAACTTCAACTCGCCGTTATCGTGCGCCGTCATGAGCATCGCCAGCATCTTGCCGCGGAACAGGCGCGCCAGCACCTTGACATGGACGAGGAAGTCGGGACGCGCGGCGACCCATCGCGCGTTATCGAACGAGAGGCCTCCACCTGGCACAATCATATGCACGTGCGGATGATGGGTGAGCGCTGAGCCCCAGCTGTGCAGCACGGCGGTGATACCGATCCGTGCGCCGAGGCGCTTGGGATCGCTTGCGATGGCGAGCGTCGTGTCGGCCGCTGCCTTCATCAGCAGGTTATAGACCGCGCGCTTGTTCTGGTAGGCGATGTCGCGCAGCTGGCTCGGCAGGGTGTAGACGACGTGAAAATACGGCACCGGTAACAGTTCCGCTTCGCGCTCGGCTAACCATCGGCGTGACGCCGCACCCTGGCACTTCGGGCAGTGCCGGTTACGGCAACTGTTGTAACCGATCTCGGTATGGCCGCACGCCATGTTCTCGCAACGCGCGACATGCCCGCCGAGCGCTGCCGTACGACAGCGCTCGATTGCACCCATCACCTTCAGTTGCCCGAGGCTCACATGCCCGCGGTTGGCCTCACGCCAGCTGGGACCGTGATCGCGGAAGATATCCGCGACCTCGAGAGTTGGTCGAGCCATGGCCGGCGGCTATGGCGCTGGTGGCTTCTCCTGGTCTCGCCTCGCAGGCCTGCGGCGCGGCTTGCTCAGGGCATCGAGTGGGCTCTCGATCCCAGCGATCATTCCGATCGCCACGCGACTGTAGCGGGCTGTCGTCTCAAGCCTGTCGTGCCCGAGCAAGGCTGCAATCACACGAATATCCTTGCCGCGCTCGAGCAGATGGGTTGCGAAGCTGTGGCGCAGCGAATGCAGAGAGACCGTCTTGCGCAGCCCCGCGGCTTTGGCGGCCTCCTTGAACAGCCGGCCGAACTGACGCGTGGTCAGTGGCCGATGGTCACTGCGACCTGGAAACAGCCAGCGCTGTTCCGGGGCAATGCCAGCGTCATCAGCGCTCGGCCGCGCCTTCCACCATTGCCGCAACAAAACCAGGACCTCCGCCGGCAGCATCACGTATCGGTCCTTACGGCCCTTCGACTGCAGGATACGGATAATCTTCTGCTCACGATCAATATCACCCACTCGCAGCCGCACCACCTCGCTGGACCGCAGCCCGCAACCATAGGCGAGGCTTAGCATCGCTCGCGCCTTCAGGCTCGTCGCCATGGTCAGAACACGCTTGATCTCCTCAGGGCTCAGCACAGGCGGCAGCCTCACGGGCTCCCTGATGTGCCAGACCTCGGCCGCCAGATCGTGGCGACGTAGCGTGACGCGGAACAAGAACCGCACCCCCGTCATAATCCGATTGCGGTTACAGATGCTCGTCCCACTCTCGATGAGGCGCAGCTGGAATTGGCGCACATCGTCAGGCGTTGCCGTGTCGGGCGAGCGTTTAAGCCAGGCGGCGAACCGCCTGCAGCTTTGCAGGTGACTGCGCTGCGTGTGTGGGTTGAGCTTGCGCGCAGTCATATCTTCGATCATTCTTCGACGCAGCGGACTGACAATGTTGGTATCGCTCATGGGGAGCTCCATTCTGAGTGAGGTTACTGAAACACCCTCAATTCTCAGGACGGAGCTCTCCAGCGCTAGTGCTATCCTCGACTACCGGCCTCTCGGCTCTTGCTCCCGCGCAGCGGGCTGGAGCGCAGCGACTTTGTGCCCTGACCCTAAGCGGTCATCGTTTTCTATGTCCTGTTCGCGTTAAAATGGTTGCTGAAGCGTTTGCATACGACGAAGACCGTCGGATTGCCGCATGCGCGCGGGCACGGCGAGCTCTATGATGGCGTTGCGTGATGGTCAGGCGGCCTGCTGATCGGCGGGCTTGTCGGCCTGGCGCAGGAGCTTCCATTCCCAGGGCAGCAGTTCGTGCAGACGCGATGCGGGAAGATCGGCGATACGGGCGAGGACGTCGGCGAGCCAGGAGCGGCAAAACGTCTGCATGGAAAGGAAGTTCCATGGAGAGGTCGCCCGGGCCATCGCGCACTACCGAGGCTTTATTTTGGTTCGCCCGCCGCGGAACTTTTTCGCCCGCGCAGAGTGAATCAGTTTTCGTGAGCTTCCTGGAGACGAGCCCATGAGTAAACGACCACCTACGCTTTTTCCTGATCCGGAACGCGATGCCGAGGCAATCGAGGCGCTTGAAATGGCCCAGAACCTGCCACCGGGCAAAGAGCAAACGGAAGCCCTAAAGCAAGCAGGTCGGCTGCGTAACGCGGCTGATGCCTATAAGCATATATTCTCCGCGGAACTAAAGACGCCTGAGTAAAGCGCCTCAGTTGGCCCTCCAAGGAACTAAAATAGTAATGTCTGGAACCGGACACATGCGGTAATGCTAGTACCATCATCGATCCGTCCTCGGTAGTTATCGGTGACTGAGAGTGATGCATGCTCCCGCCTAATCCAGCGGTGAGCCCTATGTGCGACAAGTGCCAGCAACTCGAAACAAAAATCCAACACTACCGCATGATTGCTACCCAGGCCTTCGACAGCCTCACCGTCGAACGGATAAAAGAATTTGTGCGTGAACTAGAGCGTATTCCTCCGGGGTAGGCCGCCTTGTTGAGTTACAGCTATCCAGCGAAGATCTAGCTTTAAGGCTAGCCTTAAGGTCGGGTAGATGCGAGTAGAGGTTCTGGGCGGGGTTGAGCGTCGTCGACGCTGGTCTCGCGACGATAAGATGCGGATTATCGAAGAGACGCTGGCGCCCGGCGCGGTTGTGACGGAGATCGCGCGGCGGCACGGCATTTCGACGAGTTTGGTGTTCACGTGGCGGCGGCGGGCTCGCCTGGCAAGTGTCGTTTCGGCGGGACCGACGCTTGTCCCTGTTCAGCTCACCCCGGCTGCGGCCGAAAGCGTCTCATCGAGTGAAGCCTCAGCGGCGATTTCGTCCCGGAGGCGCCGGGGCCTGATCGAGATCGAACTCGGTGGCGGCAAGCGTGTCAGCGTTGACGAGAACGTCGATGCTGACGCGTTGGGGCGTGTCCTCGATGTTCTGAGCCGGCGATGATCCCGATACCGAGCGGCGTCAGGGTCTGGATCGCAACCGGCCACACCGACATGCGGCGCGGCTTTCCGAGCTTGGCTTTGCAGGTGCAGGAGGTCTTGAAGCACGACCCACTGGGGGGTCATTTGTTTTGCTTCAGGGGGCGCCGTTCAGATCTGATAAAAGTCATTTGGCACGATTCTCAGGGAGCGTGCCTGTTTACAAAACGACTCGAAAGAGGACGATTCATCTGGCCTTCGGCTGCCGGTGAAGCAGTGACGATCTCTCCGGCGCAGCTTTCTTACCTGCTGTCTGGGATCGACTGGCGAAATCCTCAAGAAACTTTGCGTCCAACGCGCGTTGGATAGCATTCTGCAATTAAATCTACCGGAAAATCTGATTCACTGGCTTCATGAGTTTGAAGCCGGATGATCTTCCTTCTGACCTTACGGGCGCCTACATGGTGCTGCTGGCCGAGCGTGAGGCGTTGCAGGCTGAACGCGATGTGGCCGTCGCGGATGCCGCCAACGCGCGGGCGGAGCTGTCGGACAACGAGGCGCTGATCGCGCATCTCGAGCTGCGGATCGAGAAGCTCAAACGCGAATTGTACGGGCAGCGGTCCGAGCGCACGGCGCGGCTGATCGAGCAGTTGGAATTGGAACTCGAAGAACTCGTCACCACGGCGAGCGAGGATGAGCTTGCCGCGCAGGCCGCGGCGGCAAAGGCGCAGAGCGTGCGCGCCTTCACGCGCAAGCGGCCGGTTCGCAAGCCCTGGCCGGACGACATCGAACACGAGCGCGTCGTCATTGAGGCTCCGACGAGCTGCGCCTGTTGCGGCGGATCGCGGTTGGCGAAGATCGGCGAGGATGTGACCAAGACGCTGGAGGAGATCCCGCGCCGCTTCAAGGTCATCGAGACGGTGCGCGAGAAGTTCACCTGCCGCGATTGCGAGAAGATCAGCCAGCCGCCCGCGCCGTTCCATGCCACGCCGCGCGGCTTCATCGGGGCGCAGTTGCTGGCGACGATCCTGTTCGACAAGTTCGGTATGCATATCCCGCTCAACCGCCAGAGTGTGCGCTTCAAGTGCGAGGGGATCGATCTGCCGTTGTCGACGCTGGCCGACCAGGTCGGCCACGGGACCTTCGCCGTCATGTCGCTCTTCCACTTGATCGAACGCCATGTGCTCGCTGCCGAGCGCCTTCATGGTGACGACACCACCATCCGTATCCTGGCGAAGGGCAAGTGCACGACCGGGCGGATCTGGACTTATGTGCGGGATGACCGGCCCTTCGCCGGGCCTGCGCCGCCGGCGGCGGTCTATTACGCCTCGAGCGACCGGCGAGGCGAGCATCCCCAGAAGCATCTGGCGGCCTTCGCCGGTATCCTGCAAGCCGATTGCTACAACGGCTTCGAGCCGCTGTTCGACCCGCAGAAAAAGGTGCTGCCGATTACGCCGGCGTTTTGCTTTGCCCATGCGCGGCGGGGCTTCTTCGAGCTGGCTGACATTGAGAAAAACGCTCGGGAAGGCAAGAGAGGCAAACCGGTCTCGCCGATCGCACTGGAGGCGGTCAGGCGCCTCGATGCGTTGTTCGAGATCGAGCGCGCCATCAATGGCCGCAGCGCCGAAGAGCGGCGCGCCGTGCGCCAGGAAAAGAGCAAGCCGCTTCTCGAAGACATGCATGCCTGGTTGCTGCGCGAGCGCGAAACCCTCTCGCGATCCTCCGAGGTCCTGAAGCCGATCAACTACATGCTCAGGCGCTGGAACGACTTCGCCCGCTTCCTCGACGATGGCAGGATTTGCTTGACCAACAATTGCGCCGAGCGCGCATTGAGAGGCATCGCCTTGGGAAGGCGCAATTGGACCTTCGCCGGTTCCCAGCGCGGCGCCGATCGTGCCGCCATCATGCTGACGATGATCACAACCTGTCGTCTCAACGACGTCGATCCCAAGGCCTGGCTCGCCGACGTCCTCGCCCGTATCGCCGATCTTCCCGCATCGCGTCTGCACGAACTGCTGCCCTGGGAATGGAAGCTCCTGCGCCAGGCCGACAAGCCCGCCGATCAGCAGGCCGCCTGACCATCACGCAACGCCATCATAGAGCTCGCCGTGCCCGCGCGCATGCGACAATCCAGCGGTCTTCGTCGTATGCAAACACTAGAGCTGCGCAAAGAAGCGATGCACCGTTAGGGCCCCCGTAGTTGGTGGCCTCTTCCATGTCTCCTGTTGTGGAGGTTTTCGGCTGCCGGGATGACGGTCTATCCACGCGCTGAGGCGGCCGGCGGCCGAAAAGCGCCAAGGCACGAAGTCGCGGGAGGTTGGGCACCGGCGGGGCAGCGGGCGCTATGGGGATTTGATGCCGGCGCCGAGCGTCGAGGGTGGATGTGATGGCGGCAGAATGCGGCCGGCGGATCTGCACACTGTTGAGATCGGAAGCGTGTGATAGGCGTCTCGGCAAGCGCTTGGAACGAATCAACGAGCGCAGGGTGCGTCGAGCGCGGCGACTGGGGCGAGAGGGATCGTTGCCGGCGTGGGGCCAGCTCGTCGGAACGGGGAAGTGGCGACGCTCGCGGGAGGTCTGGCTCATGATGTGTCGATCCTGCTGGCATCGGGCGCCAGCTCGGCTCGCAGCCGGGCGCGAAGGTCTCGATCACGATCATGCGGCCGCCGCAGCGCGGGCAAGGGCAAGGCAGCACACGTGGCGTGTCCGTGGCGATATCCGGCTGCTCTTGCGGGTCGGCGGCAGGCGGAGCGACGTTGAGGAGTGCGCGGGCTGTCGCGATGTTCTCGGCGCGGTTGGCGTTGGCAAAGAGCCCGTAGTGGCGGATGCGGTGGAAGCCCTTGGGCAGCACGTGCATCAGGAAACGTCTGATGAACTCGTGCGGGTGAAGCCGCATCGTCTTCCAGCGATCCGGGCCGTCGAGGCGATAATCCTTCCAGCGGAACGCAATCGCGCCGTCGTCTGGCTGCAACGAGGCGGCGGTTCGAGATAGCGACGCGATGGGTGTAACGGGAGAGATAGCGCAGCACCTGCTCGGGCCCTGCGAATGGCGCCTTGCAATAGACCACCCACTTGATGCGCCGCAGCGGGGCGATGAAACGCTTGAACGTTTTCTTGTCGGCGAGCCCGGCATGGGTGTTGAAGAACTGTCAACTGGTCGGCATCGTGCGCCGCCATGAGCATGGCCAGCATCTTGCCGCGGAACAGGCGCGCCAGCACCTTGACATGGACGAGGAAGTTGGGGCGCGCGGCGACCCATCGCGCGTTATCGAACGAGAGCCCTCCACCCGGTACGATCATGTGCACGTGCGGATGATGGGTGAGCGCCGAGCCCCAGCTGTGCAGCACGGCGGTGATACCGATCCGTGCGCCGAGGCGCTTGGGATCGGCAGCGATGGCGAGCGTCGTCTCGGCCGCCGCCTTCATCAGCAGGTTGTAGATCACGCGCTTGTTCTGGTAGGCGATGTCACGCAGTTCGCTCGGCAGCGTGTAGACGACGTGAAAGTACGGCACCGGCAACAGCTCGGCTTCGCGGTCGGCGAGCCACTGGCGTGACGCTGCAGCCTGGCACTTCGGGCAATGCCGGTTGCGGCAGGAGTTGTAGGCGATCTCGGTATGGCCGCACGCCATGTTCTCGCAGCGCGCGACATGGCCGCCGAGCGCCGCTGTACGACAGCGCTCGATCGCACTCATCACCTTCAACTGGTCGAGGCTCACATGCCCGCGGTTGGCCTCACGCCAGGCAGGACCGTGGTCGCGGAAAATGTCCGCGACCTCCAGAGCTGGTCGAGCCATGGCCGGCGGCGCTATGGCGCCGGCGGCTCCGCACTGGTCTCGCTTCGCACGCCGGCGGCGCGGCGCGCGCAGACCCTCCAGAGGGCTCTCGATCTTGGCAATCAGTCCGATCGCCACGCGACTGTAGCGGGCTGTCGTCTCGGGCTTGGAATGTCCGAGCAACGCTTGAAATCACGCGAATGTCCTCGCCACGCTCGAGCAGATGGGTCGCAAAACTGTGGCGAAGCGAATGCAGCGAGACCGTCTTGCGCAGCCCCGCGGCTTTGGCGGCCTCCTTGAACAGTCGACCGAACTGACGCGTAGTCAGTCGGCTGATGTTGACTGCGGCCTGGAAACAGCCAGTGGCTGTTCGGGCGCGACGCCAGTGTTGGATGCGTTCGGCCGCGCCTTCCACCATTGCCGCAACAGACTCGAGGACTTCCGCCGGCAGCATCACGTGCCGGTCCTTGCGGCCCTTCGACTGCACGATACGGATGATCATTCTGCTCGCTGTCGATGTCGCCCGCTCGCAGCCGCACCACCTCGCCGGCCCGCAGCCCGCAACCATAGGCCAGCGTTAGCATCGCTCGCGCCTTCAGGCTCGTCGCCATGGTCAGGACACGCTTGACCTCCTCAGGGCTCAGCACCGGCGGCAGCCTCTCGGGCTCCTTGATGTGCCAAACCTCGGCCGCCAGATCGTGGCGACGGAGCGTGACGCGGAACAAGAACCGCACCCCGGTCATGATCCGATTGCGGTTGCAGATGCTCGTCCCGCTCTCGATCAGGTGCAGCTGAAATCCGCGCACCTCGTCGGGCGTTGCCGTATCGGGCGAGCGTTTGAGCCAGGCGGCGAACCGCTTGCAGCTTTGGATGTGACTACGTTGAGTGTGTGGGTTGAGCTTGCGGGCAGCCATGTCCTCGATCATGCGCTGACGCAGCGGACTGACAGTGGTAGTGTCGCTCATGGGAAGCTCCATCCTGAGTGAGGTTGACAAGACCTCGATCTCAGGACGGGGCTCTCAAACGCGCCAGCGCTGTCCTCTCAGCTGGCTTCCGGTCTCTCGGTTCTTGCCCCCCGCGCAGCGGGCTGGAGCGCAGCGACTTTGTGCCATGGCACGAAACCGACCAGCCGGGCCGGTCAGATGATGTCCGTTGATCGGGGCAGAATCTGAAGAGGGCTAATGCGATCGGCTTGATTAGAGCGCTGCGGTCAATCCCTTTTTACGTTGCACCTCCAATTCCCTCATGCGCTCGCATCTGCTAAGATTTGTGTTGTCTGGACTGCCCCAAGGGGGGGTGACATGAGACAGCGCGGCAAAGCAGATAGCCGCCCGGCCAAAGGCCGGCGCAGCAGCGCCCTTAGGCCAAAGGCTCTCAAAGAGCCTGCTAAATCCGTATTGAACGACCAATCGCCGGAACAATGCTTAAAGCGCGAACGCGACGAGGCCCTGGACCAATTAGCGGCGACCTCGGATGTGCTGCGCGCCATCAGAAGCTCTCCCACCGATGCGCAGCCTGTGTTCGACATTATTGCCGAGAGCGCGGCGCGGCTCTGCGACGGCCTGTACAGCTTTGTCTACCGATTCGACGGGCAACTCCTCCATTTTATCGCGCACCACGGCCTCACGCCCGAGGTGCTCGAGATGAACCGGCGCGCATATCCGGCACCGCCAAGCCGGAGGAGCGCGGCGGCTCGCGCGGTACTCGAACGAGGCTTCGTGCAAATTCCGGATATCCACGCGGATCCCGACTACGTGCTTGGTCCCATGTCGATAGTCGGCGGCTATCGCAGTGTGGTAGCCGTCCCAATAATGCGCGACGGCCTGTCCATTGGATCGATTGCGATCTCGCGTATACCGGCCGGGCTGCTCCCGGATCGGCAGATCGAACTCCTGAAGACCTTTGCCGATCAGGCGGTGATCGCCATCGAGAACGCAAGGCTGTTTGATCAGGTACAGACACGCACGCGTGAGCTAGCACAGTCCGTGAAAGAACTGCAGGCGCTTGGCGAAGTTACTCAATCGGTCAATTCGAGCGTTGACCTCGAAACCGTCCTGAACACCATCGTTACAAAGGCGACCCAACTCTCTAATACCGAAGCTGGTGCAATCTACGTGTTCGACGATGTGAAGCAGGAATTTCGGCTCCGGGCGACCTATGGACTAGACGACACGGTCGTCGCCGAACTTCGACGTAGCCGTATACAACTCCGTCAGACCGCAATGGGGAACGCGGTTAAAGATCGTATGCCGATACAGGTTCCGGACATTCAGGACGACCCATCGGCGACAATTGATCTCATTGTCCGCGCCGGATTCCGTGCCCTACTAATAGTGCCGCTGCTCAGCAGCGACCAGACCGTCGGTGCGCTCGTGGTTCGGCGCAAGCAGTCTGGTGAGTTCCCAAAAAGCGCAGTCGAACTATTGCAAAGGTTTGCCGCACAATCGGTGCTAGCAATCCAAAATGCGCGCTTGTTCGAGAATGTGGAAGCCCGCACTCGTGATTTGGCCAAATCGCTAGAAGACCTGCGTGCCACGCAGGAGCGCCTGATCCAGACTGAAAAGCTCGCTTCCCTCGGTCAACTCACCGCGGGCATTGCGCACGAGATCAAGAACCCTCTCAACTTTGTTAATAATTTCTCCGCGCTGTCGGCCGAACTGGTCGACGAACTGGACGAGACCCTGGCCCCGGCCCCGCTCGATCAAAAGATGCGCGGTGACGTCGACGAACTAACCCAGATGTTAAAGTCCAACCTCGAAAAGGTGGTCCAGCACGGCAAGCGCGCCAACTCCATCGTGAAGAACATGCTGCAGCACTCCCGTGAAGGTTCGGGCGAGCATCGTCCTACTGACATTAACGCGATAGTCGATGAGAGCCTGAACCTGGCTTATCACGGTGCCCGGGCTGAAAAGGCAGGCTTCAGTATCGCCTTGCAACGCGACCTCGATCCCTCCGTCGGCATTGCTGATGTCTACCCGCAGGAGATCACGCGCGTCCTGCTCAATATCATATCGAACGGGTTCTACGCCGCGACGAGACGAAAAGCGGAAGCCGATGAAGGCTTCGAGCCGATGCTTGCTGCTGCGACGAGGAACCTCGGGGACAAGGTTGAAATTCGTATTCGGGATAATGGAACCGGCATCCCGGAAGAGGTCAGAGAGAAAATATTCAACCCGTTCTTTACGACCAAGCCCACGGGCGAGGGTACCGGGCTTGGCCTGTCGATGAGCTACGACATCGTCGTAAAACAACACGGCGGCAGCATCGATGTCGAGACGGAGCCCGGACTTTTCACCGAGTTTAAGATCGTCTTGCCACGCGCGAGCCAAAGGTAATCGGCGAGACCTTTATTGCAGTGCATGAGTCTCTTCCTGTGCAGGTTTTCGGCCGCCGGGATTGCGGCCTGACCACAGATTGCGGCGGCCGGCGGCCGAAAAGGGCCAAGGCACGAAGTCGCGGGAAGTTGGGCAGCGGCGGTGCAACGGGCGCTATGGGGATTTGATGGCGGCGCCGATCTCGATGTTGGATGTGACGCCGACAGGACGCGGCCGGCGGATCAGCCCACTGGTGAGATTGGAAGCGCATAATAGGCATCTCGGCAAGCGCTTGGAACGGATCAAAGAGCGCACGGCACGTCGACCACAGTAACCGGGTCGAGAGGGATCGCTGCCGGCGCAGGGCCAGCTCGTCGGAACGGGGAAGTGGCGACGCTCAAGAGCGGTCTGCCTCATGATGTGTCGATCCTGCCCGTTATCGGGCGCCACTTCGGCTCGCAGCCGCGTGCGAACACCTCGATCACGATCATGCGGCCGCCGCAGCGCGGGCAAGAGCAAGGCAGCACATGTGGCGTGCCCGTGGCGATATCCGGCGGCTGTTGCGGGTCGGCGGCAGGCGGAGCGACGTTGAGGAGTGCGCGGGCGGTCGCGACGTTCTCGGCGCGGTTGGCGTTGGCAAAGAGCCCGTAGTGGCGGATGCGGTGGAAGCCCTTCGGCAGCACGTGTATCAGGAAACGTCTGATGAACTCGTGCGGGTGAAGCCGCATCGTCTTCCAGCGGTCGGGGCCGTCGAGGCGATAATCCTTCCAGCGGAATGCAATCGCGCCGTCGTCGGCTGCAACGAGGCGACGGTTCGAGATGGCGACGCGATGGGTGTAACGGGAGAGATAGCGCAGCACCTGCTCGGGCCCTGCGAACGGGGCCTTGCAATAGACCACCCACTTGATGCGCCGCAGCGGGCCGATGAAACGCTTGAACGTTTTCTTGTCGGCAAGCCCGGCATGGCTGTTGAAGAACTTCAGCTCGCCGGCATCGTGCGCCGCCATGAGCATTGCCAGCATCTTGCCCTTGAACAGGCTCGCCAGCACATTGACATGCACAAGAAAGTCGGGGCGCGCGGCGACCCATCGCGCGTTATCGAGCGAGAGTCCTCCACCCGGCACGATCATGTGCACGTGCGGATGATGTGTGAGTGCCGAGCCCCAGCTATGGAGCACTGCGGTGATACCGATCCGTGCGCCGAGGCGCTTGGGATCCGCGGCAATGGCGAGCGTCGTCTCGGCTGCCGCCTTCATCAGCAGGTTGTAGATGACGCGCTTGTTCTGGTAGGCGATGTCTCGCAGTTCGCTCGGCAGCGTGTACACGACGTGAAAGTACGGCACCGGCAACAGCTCGGCTTCGCGCTCGGCAAGCCACTGGCGTGACGCCGCAGCCTGGCACTTCGGGCAATGCCGGTTGCGGCAGGAGTTATAGGCGATCTCGGTATGGCCGCACGCCGCGTTCTCGCAGCGCGCGACATGGCCGCCGAGCGCCGCTGTACGGCAGCGCTCGATCGCACTCATCACCTTCAACTGGTCGAGGCTCACATGCCCGCGGTTGGCCTCACGCCAGGCAGGACCGTGGTCGCGGAAAATGTCCGCGACTTCCAGAGCTGGTCGAACCATGGCCGGCGGCGCTACGGCGCCGGCGGCTCCGCACTGTCTCGCTTCGCACGCCGGCGGCGCGGCGCGCGCAGACCCTCCAGGGGGCTCTCGATCTTGGCAATCAGTCCGATCGCCACGCGACTGTAACGGGCTGTCGTCTCGGGCTTGGAATGTCCGAGCAACGCTTGAATCACGCGAAGGTCCTCGCCACGCTCGAGCAGATGGGTCGCAAAGCTGTGGCGAAGCGAATGCAGCGAGACCGTCTTGCGCAGCGCCGCGGCTTTGGCGGCCTCCTTGAACAGTCGACCGAACTGACGCGTCGTCAGCGGCTGATCACGGCGACCCGGAAACAGCCATTGGTGTTCGGGCGCGACGCCATTTTTGGATGCGGTCGGTCGCGCCTTCCACCATTGCCGCAACAGCTCGAGGACTTCGGCCGGCAGCATCACGTGCCGGTCCTTGCGGCCCTTCGACTGCACGATGCGGATGATCATTTGCTCGCTGTCGATGTCATCCGCCCGCAGCCGCACCACCTCGCCGGCCCGCAGCCCGCAACCATAGGCCAGCGTTAGCATCGCTCGCGCCTTCAGGCTCGTCGCCATGGTTAGGACACGCTTGACCTCCTCAGGGCTCAGCACCGGCGGCAGCCTCTCGGGCTCCTTGATGTGCCAAACCTCGGCCGCCAGATCGTGGCGACGGAGCGTGACGCGGAACAAGAACCGCGCCCCGGTCATGATCCGATTGCGGTTGCAGATGCTCGTCCCGCTCTCGATCAGGTGCAGCTGAAATCCGCGCACCTCGTCGGGCGTTGCCGTATCGGGCGAGCGTTTGAGCCAGGCGGCGAACCGCTTGCAGCTTTGGATGTGACTACGTTGAGTGTGGGGGTTGAGCTTGCGGGCAGCCATGTCTTCGATCATGCGCTGACGCAGCGGACTGATAGTGGTAGTGTCGCTCATGGGAACTCCATCCTGAGTGAGGTTGACAAGACCTCGATCTCAGGACGGGGCTCTCAAACGCGCCAGCGCGGCCCTCTCAGCTGGCTTCCGGTCTCTCGGTTCTTGCCCCCCGCGCAGCGGGCTGGAGCGCAGCGACTTTGTGCCTTGGCACGAACCTGCCGTTCCGTGATGTCCGCGATCCGGTCGCTACCCGGGGGTAAACCGGACATGGCCCGGACAGCCCAATTCGGTCGAGATTGACCCTTCTCAGACATCAAAGAGAGCGACTTCGGGCGGTACTTTTTTGGGAGGCTGTGAGATGGTTCACATAAGGAGCACCCGGGCGTTGCTAGTGACGCCTCACCGGAGCATTTCCGCTCTCGGACCGTCTAGGCAAAGCCGTTTGGCGAACCTTTTGGCTGTACCAATTGAACCTTTTGCCTGCGCCGCGGACATACATCTGTCCGGGAATAGAATGCCCGGGTCCCTAACCTAACTGCCCACACCAAATTCCAACCGCATTCCGGAAGCCACCCGCGAAATGGCGCTGGCGGCTCTTTGTAACCGGCGTCCGACTATGAGCGTTCAGATTATCAAGGCTTCGATCTCCTTTGTGGCAATAGCTGCGTCGGCAGGGTCACTTTTCGCGATTAGTTGGATTGGTCTGGCGCTGCTCGGGTTTTAGGCCCACCGACTTCGAGCTTTCATGGCCGTGCGCTTCTATTGGCCGAAAAGGAAGCATTGACGGGAAAGCGACTGCGCCGCCGTTGAAGCGGGCGCAATGAAGCACTGCCAGCATTGATGCTTGAGTTTTGGCATGTTTGAGACATGCCCTCGGCCCCTGAGCATAAGAAAAGGTAACGGAAAGGCGAATATCAAATGATTAAACGCCGCGTCCCATGGTATACCCGCTCGACCCACAGCAGGTTGGCGCACGTCCTCGAACGGCTCGGTCTCGCTTTGATAGGGGCCTCGTGTGGGCTTTTCGTTGCCGGGGTAAGTGGCATCGACCTGATTGGTTCGGCTCAAGTCGTGCTCGCCATGATGCTTTACGGGGCCACCGGCTTCTTTCTCGGGATCAATCTGCCTCAGGCTCCCCCCAGATCACCGCGGCACCAGTGCGGATATGGTGGAGCTGCTAACTGCGGCTGGCACTTTCCTCACCGCGGTGACTACGGTGGTGTCCATCTCCAATATCGTTCTGGGTGAAACCGTGGGCGCCCGCATGGCTGGCATCATCTGTTTGAGCTGGGTAATCAGCGCCACCATGCAGATCGCCGCCGGCGCCATCGCGCGAATAAAGTTAGCCCGTGCCGTGGAAACCGCGAAGCGCGCGCTCTTCTTCCAGTGAGAGGCCAGGATAATCTCGGCTAAGGGAGTTCGAACATGCCGCTCTATATGTATCAGGCAGCCTACACAGCAGAATCATGGGCAGCGCAAATGAAGAATCCGCAAAACCGCGTTGAATCCGTTGGACGGCAGGCGACTGAGGCCGTCGGAGGAAAGATGATCGGTGGTTGGTACTGCTTAGGCGATTATGACGTTATTCTGATCGCCGACGTGCCGAATATCGAGAGCATGGCGGCCATCGCCGTAGCGATTGCGGCGGGTGGCGCAATCAAGTCCAGCCATACCACTGCATTGATAACCGGGGCGGAACTTGTGGAGGCCCTGAAGAAGTCGGAGTCCGTCGTCAAAGGCTATAAGCCCGCGCGATAGACGCATCAATCGGAGATATCTTTGATTTAGAAGGTGCGAGTCTCTTCATGTGGAGGTTTTCGGCTGCCGGGATGCAGGTGTATCCACGCGCTGAGGCGGCCGGCGGCCGAAAAGCGCCAAGGCACGAAGTCGCGGGAGGTTGAGCACCGGCAGGGCAGCGGGCGCTATGGGGATTTGATGCTGGTGCCGAGCGCGAAGGTAGATCTGATATCGGCAGAATGCAGCCGGCGGGTCTGCGTACTGGGACCGGAAGCGGGCGATAGACGTCTGGGCAAGTGCTGGGAACCACTCAACGAGCTCAGGGAGCGTCGAGCGCGGCGACTTGGGCGAGAGGGATTGTTGCCGGCTTGGGGCCAGCGCGTCTGAACGGGGAAATGGCGACGCTTACGGGATGTCTCGGTCATGATGTGTCGATCCTGCTGGGCATCGGGCGCCAGCGCGGCTCGCAGCCGGGCGCGAAGGTCTCGATCACGATCATGCGGCCGCCGCAGCGCGGGCAAGGGCAAGGCAGCACACGTGGTATTTCTGTGGCGATATCCGGCTGCTCTTGCGTGTCGGCGGCAGGCGGGGCCACGTTGAGAAGTGCGCGGGCTGTGGCGATGTTCTCGACGCGGTTGGTGTTGGCAAAGAGCCCGTAGTGGCGGATGCGATGGAAGCCCTTGGGCAGCACGTGAATCAGGAAGCGCCTGATGAACTCGTGCGGGTGAAGCTGCATCGTCTTCCAGCGTTCGGGGCCGTCGAGGCGATAATCTTTCCAACGGAACGCAATCGCGCCGTCGTCGGCTGCAACGAGGCGGCGGTTCGAGATGGCGACGCGATGGGTGTAACGGGAGAGATAGCGCAGGACCTGCTCGGGCCCTGCGAATGGCGCCTTGCAATAGACCACCCACTTGATGCGCCGCAGCGGGGCGATGAAACGCTTGAATGTTTTCTTGTCGGCGAGTCCGGCATGGGTGTTGAAGAACTTCAACTCGCCGTTATCGTGCGCCGTCATGAGCATCGCCAGCATCTTGCCGCGGAACAGGCGCGCCAGCACCTTGACATGGACGAGGAAGTCGGGACGCGCGGCGACCCATCGCGCGTTATCGAACGAGAGGCCTCCACCTGGCACAATCATATGCACGTGCGGATGATGGGTGAGCGCTGAGCCCCAGCTGTGCAGCACGGCGGTGATACCGATCCGTGCGCCGAGGCGCTTGGGATCGCTTGCGATGGCGAGCGTCGTGTCGGCCGCTGCCTTCATCAGCAGGTTATAGACCGCGCGCTTGTTCTGGTAGGCGATGTCGCGCAGCTGGCTCGGCAGGGTGTAGACGACGTGAAAATACGGCACCGGTAACAGTTCCGCTTCGCGCTCGGCTAACCATCGGCGTGACGCCGCACCCTGGCACTTCGGGCAGTGCCGGTTACGGCAACTGTTGTAACCGATCTCGGTATGGCCGCACGCCATGTTCTCGCAACGCGCGACATGCCCGCCGAGCGCTGCCGTACGACAGCGCTCGATTGCACCCATCACCTTCAGTTGCCCGAGGCTCACATGCCCGCGGTTGGCCTCACGCCAGCTGGGACCGTGATCGCGGAAGATATCCGCGACCTCGAGAGTTGGTCGAGCCATGGCCGGCGGCTATGGCGCTGGTGGCTTCTCCTGGTCTCGCCTCGCAGGCCTGCGGCGCGGCTTGCTCAGGGCATCGAGTGGGCTCTCGATCCCAGCGATCATTCCGATCGCCACGCGACTGTAGCGGGCTGTCGTCTCAAGCCTGTCGTGCCCGAGCAAGGCTGCAATCACACGAATATCCTTGCCGCGCTCGAGCAGATGGGTTGCGAAGCTGTGGCGCAGCGAATGCAGAGAGACCGTCTTGCGCAGCCCCGCGGCTTTGGCGGCCTCCTTGAACAGCCGGCCGAACTGACGCGTGGTCAGTGGCCGATGGTCACTGCGACCTGGAAACAGCCAGCGCTGTTCCGGGGCAATGCCAGCGTCATCAGCGCTCGGCCGCGCCTTCCACCATTGCCGCAACAAAACCAGGACCTCCGCCGGCAGCATCACGTATCGGTCCTTACGGCCCTTCGACTGCAGGATACGGATAATCTTCTGCTCACGATCAATATCACCCACTCGCAGCCGCACCACCTCGCTGGACCGCAGCCCGCAACCATAGGCGAGGCTTAGCATCGCTCGCGCCTTCAGGCTCGTCGCCATGGTCAGAACACGCTTGATCTCCTCAGGGCTCAGCACAGGCGGCAGCCTCACGGGCTCCCTGATGTGCCAGACCTCGGCCGCCAGATCGTGGCGACGTAGCGTGACGCGGAACAAGAACCGCACCCCCGTCATAATCCGATTGCGGTTACAGATGCTCGTCCCACTCTCGATGAGGCGCAGCTGGAATTGGCGCACATCGTCAGGCGTTGCCGTGTCGGGCGAGCGTTTAAGCCAGGCGGCGAACCGCCTGCAGCTTTGCAGGTGACTGCGCTGCGTGTGTGGGTTGAGCTTGCGCGCAGTCATATCTTCGATCATTCTTCGACGCAGCGGACTGACAATGTTGGTATCGCTCATGGGGAGCTCCATTCTGAGTGAGGTTACTGAAACACCCTCAATTCTCAGGACGGAGCTCTCCAGCGCTAGTGCTATCCTCGACTACCGGCCTCTCGGCTCTTGCTCCCGCGCAGCGGGCTGGAGCGCAGCGACTTTGTGCCCTGGCACAAAGCGTCGGTTAGTGCGGTGGAGCGACATGTCCGAAGTTGGGGTAGACCGGAAGTACCCGGCACCCGATCAAACCGACGCGAGCCTCGCCGGTTTGCATGCGACAATTTATGCCGGTCTCATGACCGTCCTTCGGAGAATGCAAATTGTCCAAATTCCAGGCGCTGTCAAAGCGGGCTGATGCTTCGAATGGAAAGCCGCGCTCCGAGCGGAGCAGCCGGCGGATTACCGAGAAAGAAGCCGACGACGTCGAGGAAATGTCGAGCCCGCGCACGCCGGTAATCTATGAAATCGTGCGCCGGCTTGGCGATGAGGAGATGGATCGCCCTGTCAAACGTCGGTCTTCATGAAGGCGGTTCTCCTGACGCGGATTGGGTCGGTGCAAGCCGGCCTGAACACGTGGCCGCGCTCCTGCGACCGAGCGAGCCGCCATCTCTTAACGGAGACACGAGGACCTGTTTCTAGGCGCTGGGCCAAGCTTACGATACACCAGCGGTCAATGGCGAGCGTGGTACGGGGGTCGCAAACCATTTCGAGATAGCCGCCGGGGGTTGATCGTCAGGATCTGAATTTACAGGAATGTCAGCAGGCCTTAGCTCGCGCGAACGTGGAGAGCAGCGCCGCCGCTTCCTGGAAGTCCGGCCCGGTCCGAAATTCGGTGATCGTGTCGGCGATGGGCAATAGAATGTCTCGCGCGCTGGCTACATCGCCGTCGTCGGCGACGAGCTGCGCCAAGTCGCGACCGGACCGCAGAAGATATAGTCCCGCATCCTGCCGCTGGGCGATGTCTACGGCCGCTTCGAATTCGCGACGGGCCTGATTACGAAGATCTCGTCTCAGGAGCACTCGTCCGGCGAGCCTTTTCAGGTCCGCGAGTGCGAAGGCGTCGCCATTCTTTTCGGACGTGTCGATCCCGTTCAACACTGCTCTCTCCGCGCAATCGACATCGCCAACGCAGAGCGCGGCCTCGGCCAGATAGGACGACCAGGTCGGGATGTGAAGTGCGGCGCCGGTCTTCTTCCAGCTTTGGATGCCTTCCTTCAACTCGACCAGCCCCTCCGGGTCTCGGTCGAGACAGGCTCGCGACGCGCCATGCAAAATCTCGTGGGCAGCGGACCAGAAAACGAAACCTTGCTCCGAACAAAAATCGATCTGCTGCCGCACGAGAGCGGCGCAGGGCTGGTACTCGCGACGCAGCATGAAGACCATGCCGACAGCGGTCGAGGCAAAGGCTACCATGAGCGGAAAGTTCAAGGTCTTCGCCAACGAGAGGGCTGACTGCGCCGATGCGAGACCGGAGTCCGCGTGACCCAGGACCGCGAGCGACAGTCCCTTGTATTGCAGAGCGACGATGCGCGGCTCCTCTCCGTGATGCGCAAAGGAACAGCCAAGCTGAATTTGGCTGCCATGCGTGATGCTGCTTTCAAAAGCCTCGATCGCGCGGACGAATGCACCTTTGCTCATGAGTGTCGAGCCGATGGCGCGGAAGGCCAGACTGCAGTTCTCGGGGTTCGACTTTTCCGCCCCAATGTCACGCAGCCGCTCGGCAAGTGCCAGCGCGCGATCTAGTAGGCATCGATCGTACAGGTAATGCCACTGCCCGCGCGCGCTCGTAAATATAGCCTCTCGGTCGGATAAAGCCTCTGCGATGCGGCTTGCCTCCTGATAGTTTCGTTCAACCTCCTCGGACGCATACCCTCGTGCGGCGAGCAGTGCCGGACCCAGCGCAAGCCGAAACGCCAGTTCTTGTCGGTCGCGCTCTTCACCAGCCGGCAGGTCCGCCATCAGGGTCAGTCCGTTTACGTAGCTTAGAGCAGCCTCGTGGTTGGCGAAGCGGCGCATTGCACGATCGCCGGCGCGATGCCACCACTCGATGGCCGTTTTCGGCAGGCCTGCCTGTGTGAAGTGATGCGCCACTATTCCCGGCTCCCGGTCGGCCCGCTCCGGAAATCGATCGCGAAGGCTTTCGGCGATCCGCTGATGCAGCTGCTGCCTTCGGCTCTTGAGGAGCGTTGCGTAGGCCGTGTCCTGCACAAGCGCGTGCTTGAATGTATAGCTCGCTTCGGGCGGCGTTCCGTGGCTAAAGATCAGGCCCGCGGTGACCAACTGAGCGAGCGCGTCCTGGAGCGCCACGCCCTGAGTTGGCGAGACCGCTTCCAGAAGGTTGTAGGGGAACTCGCGGCCGATCGTCGCTCCAATTTGCGCGATCTCCTTGATCGGCGCCAAACGATCGAGCCGCGCCATCAAGGAATCCTGGAGTGTCGACGGAATCGCGAGTGGTGTAAGCGCCGAAGCGAGGATGTACGACCCGTTATGTTCGCGCAGGAGCCCTGACTCGAGTACGGTCTTTGTCAATTCCTCGACAAAAAGGGGCACGCCGTCGGTCTTGGCTACGATCTGCTCCACGACATCCGCCGGCAAAGCCTTGCCCCCGGCGACGCGATCGATCATGAGGAGGGCGTGGCGACGCCCGAAGCGGCTTAACGCCAGTGACTGGACGTGACCTTGGCCGAGCCAAGGCGGGAAGAATTCCGGGCGATACGTGATGATGAGGAACGTACGCAGTTTTGGTATTCGATCAACCAGCCGACTGAATACCTCAAGCGAGGACGGGTCGATCCAATGCGCGTCTTCCAATAGCGCGAGCAGTGGCGCTTCCATGGTCAGACCCTCAAAGAGAGCAAGCAGGGCAGCGATCAAATGCTCTTTCTGTTCGGCAGGCGACATCTCAATCGGCGGATAGTGTCCTTCAAAAGGAATCGAACACAACGAGGCTACGAATGGAACGATCTCCAACGGGTCGAGCCGCGAGCGGCGGGCCACTGCCTCGAGCTTCTCAAGTCTCTCCCTGGGCGTCTCTTCCGTCGCAAATTCTGCGGCTCGCCAAATTTGACTGACAATCGGGTGGAATGCATCGTTCACGTGGTGGGGGGAGCATTGGTAGCGGATCGCCAGATGCTGCTCGTCGGCAACCCGTTCGCGTAAGCTGGTCAAGATGCGCGACTTGCCGATGCCGGCCTCGCCCGAGAGCAACGCGACCTTGCCTTCGCCCGCGCGTGCATCCCGCCATCGTTCGATAAGCAATGCGACCTCGGGCTCACGTCCGACGAACGGGGTCATCCGGCTGGATCGCGACGCTTCGAAGCGAGTCTCCGTCTCGGCTTCGCGCAACACTGCCCACGCGCGCACTGGCGCGTCGAATCCCTTCAGGTCTTTCAGATCTAGCCGCCTCAGCTCGAAGGCATCGCCGAGAAGACGACGAGTCTGGTCGGCAATGAGGACGGCGCCAGGCTCGGCGCGCGTCTGCAGGCGTGCGGCGAGATTGGGCGTATCGCCGACGACGGCCTGCTCCTGGGCCGACCCTTCACCGACAAGGTCGCCGACGACAACTATTCCGGTTGCGACGCCGATGCGTGTCTTCAAGACTTCTCCGTCGCGCGTCTGCAGCCTTGCAACAGCATCGGCAAGGTCAAGCCCGGCCCGCACAGCCCGTTCAGCGTCATCCTCGTGGGCGCGGGGAAAACCGAAATAGGCGAGGACGCCGTCGCCCATGAATTTTGCGACGAAGCCGTCGTAGCGCGCAATCACGCCGGAACAGATGTCCTGATAGCCCCGAATGACCTCCCGCATGTCTTCGGGATCGAGGCGAGCGGACATGGCCGTCGATCCAGCCAGGTCGCAGAACAAGACTGTCAGCTGGCGGCGCTCTGCCGGAGACTGAGTTGTCCCTGCGATGGGCGGCATGCGCTCGGTGTCCACCTTTGCAGGGGAATCCGCAGCCGGCGCCGACAACTCCGCGATCGCGGTCAGAATCTTGCGGCGGTGTCCCACGAGCGCTACTCCGAGATCCTTCAGATCGTCGGCCGTCAGGCTCCGAAGAACCTCGTCGTCAATCTCATTATCCCGAAAGGCGGCCTCGTATTGCCGGAGGCCGATGCTTCGCAGCCACTCGCCCATATCCATGGTCATGTCCCTCGGGATGCGGCCCGCATCGTCGTTTGGTCGCGTGGGCGAGCGAGGCGGTTAACAAACGATCGTCTTGCAGCTTCAAACTTGTTGCGGCCCTTCGGCCTCATCTCGAAATCTCGATGGTCCGCCCGAGACGGACGATCTCGCGTACCAAGAGGTCTAGGTCGGAGCGTCGCGTGCGATGGTTGTTAATCGCGACCCTTAAACAGTGCTTGCCACGTACGGTCGTGTCCGAAATGGCGGCGATGCCGTCTTCCTGCAGCCGGATCATGATTTCGACATTGAGACGCTTCAGGTCGACCTCGTCGACGGCCGGTGGATGATAACGAAAGCAAACGATGTTGATCGTCGCTGGAGCGACACTTTCGAGGAGCGGCTCTGAGGCGATCAAACCGTCGAGGTAATGACCCTGGGCGATATTCTGATCGATGAGCCGCCCGAATTTCTCGACGCCGTGCTCCTTGAGCGCCATCCAGACTTTCAGTGCGCGAAACCCGCGGCTCGTCTGCAAGCCATAATCATAGAGCCACTCTGCGGATGCGATCCCGCGCGTCGTCTTCTCGAGATATTCCTGCGCCACCGAGAAGCTCGCAAGATGGGCGGCGGCGTCGCGAACTAGGACACATCCGACCTCAAAGGGTGCATGCAGCCACTTGTGCGGATCCAGCGCGACGGAATCAGCGCGCTCCAAACCGCGAACACGGTGGGCGTTGTCCGGCGCAATGGCGATCAGCGCGCCAATGCAGCCGTCAACATGGAACCAGAGATTCTCTTCCGTTGCGAAATCGGCGAGAGCTTCAAGATCATCGATGGCCCCGGTATTGACCGTCCCGGCGTTGCCGATCACGCAGGCCGGTTGAAGGCCGGCCGCGCGGTCCCGCACGATTGCTCTGCCGAGCGCATCGAGGTCGAGGCGGAGGTCGCTCCCGGTTGGAATGCGTTGAAGCGCGGCATTTCCAAGTCCCATCGCTTCGATCGCCTTGCGATGGCAACTGTGGAGCTGGTCCGAGGCATAGAATCGAAGCGGTCTCTCGATGGCTGCGACCCCATGTTCACGCACGTCGATGCCAGCCTTGACGTTGCGCGCGACGATCAAGGCGATGGTGTTGGCCATCGATCCGCCGCTGACCAGAGTGCCACTTGCCGAAGCCGGAAAGCCGATCATCTCCTTGCACCAGTCGACGACCTGCTGGTCCATTCTTGCGGCGGCGTGATTCCCGCCGCCAAGGTTGGACCCCTGGACTGCGGCCAGAAAGTCAGCCAAAGCGCCGGTGAAGTTGCTCGACCCCATGTACCAGGCCCAGAAACGGGGATGGATGTTGCCCATCGGGTAGGGCATCACCGTTCCGGCAACTTCGCGGTAGACCTCCGACAGTGGAGTGGGTGAACGGGGCAAGGGCGTCTCGAAGGACCTCCTGACCTCAGGAGGCATGTCCCGCCAGACCGGACCGTTGCGAATCTCGCGGAGATAGGAGATCGCGTCATCGACGGCGCGATGTGCGACGGCTTGCGCATCGGTCCAGTCGCGGGGATCGAGCGTTTCTTCGAGGGTGTTGTCCGCTCGGGGACGCTGGATTTGCATCCCAGTATCTCAGGCGGCCGCGAACTGGCAACTCGGGGTCGAACCGGACAGCGCGAGTTCCTCCTCGTTCATTTCCGCTCCGATGGAATCGAACAGCGGAGTGCTGAGGTACCTCTCTCCGGTATCCGGCAACATGCACAGGATCACCGATCCGGCCGGTGAACGCTCGGCTATCCGGCGCGCGACCGCAAAGGTCGATCCGCCAGAAATTCCCGTGAAGATGCCCTCCTTCTGGGAGAGCTGCCTGGTCCAGGCCATGCCGTCAGCGCCGGCGACCGGAACGATTTCGTCATAGAAGCGGGAATCAATGCTCTCTTGCAGCACGGCAGGAATGAAGTCCGGGGTCCAACCCTGGATCGGATGCGATTCCCACGAGGGATGGCTGCCCGCCGGCGCCCCGCCGGCAGCACGCTGCTGTGCGACACCGCTGCCGACCAGTTGGGCGTTCGCAGGTTCGCACAGCACGATGCGAGTCTCGGGCCGTTCACGCCTGAGCACGCGGGCAACGCCTGTAATGGTTCCCCCGGTCCCATAGCCGGTGACGAAGACATCTAGGCGCTGACCAGCAAAGTCATTGATGATTTCCCGAGCGGTCGTGCTCTCATGGATGTCGGCGTTCGCCTCCGTCTCAAATTGCCGAGCGAGGAACCAGCCGTGGGTTTCCGCCAACTCGACCGCCTTCTGATACATACCAAAGCCCTTCTGGGCCCGCGGTGTCAGCACCACCTTGGCACCGAGCATGCGCATGAGCTTGCGTCGCTCGACCGAGAAACTGTCCGCCATCGTCACCACGAGGGGATACCCCTTCTGAGCGCACACCATGGCGAGCCCGATGCCGGTGTTGCCGCTGGTGGCCTCGACAACCGTCTGCCCGGGCTTGAGAGCGCCGGTACGCTCGGCCGCCTCGATCACGTTAAGCGCGAGCCGATCCTTGACCGACGACGCCGGGTTGAAAAATTCCGCCTTAACGTAGACTGTCCTGCCGTCGACACCGAGATTGTTGACCCGGATGACCGGGGTGTCGCCGACCGTATCGAGGATACTGTCGAAAAGGTGCCCGCGGCCCCGCGTGCTTCTGATGGGTGTTGCAGCCGGCATAGTTGTCTCCTGTCTGACGGGCGAGACACCCGGCGCAATGCCGGATGCGGCCGAATTGATTCAATGATAGAAGCTTTTAGGGACCTCCGCCGTGGGAGCGACCGTGGAAATGCCTATGGAATCGAGTCCCTTGGAAGGCGATCGCGAGATCGTCGGCATTCGGCTCCGCATGCTGGGTCCGCTGGCAATTGAGCGCGGCGGCGGGCCGCTGGAATTACCGGCCTCACGCAAGACATGCGGCCTCCTCGCCTATCTCGCGCTCACACAGCGCCCGGCCCGGCGCAGCCGCCTCTGCGAGTTGCTGTGGGACGAGGCAGCCAACGACCCGAGGGGCGAGCTACGCTGGTGCCTCAGCAAGCTGAGGGGCCTGCTTGGCGACTCCGGCGGAAACATGCTCGTCACCGCCGGCGATACGGTTGCGCTGCGACCAGACGGCTGGTTCGTGGATGCGGTCGAGGTCGCTTCCGCGATGCAACGGGGGGTCGAGACGCTCGGCGTCGACCAGCTGCAAGCTCTCACTGAGCTCTACAGCGGCGAACTGCTCGAAGGGCTGGTCATCGAGCGCTGCCCCGAATTCAACCTATGGCTCACCGGGCAGCAAAGCCGATACGCAGCCTTTCGCGCCACACTTCTTCAACGGCTCGCCGAAAGTCTGCCTGCCGATTCCAGCAAGGGCCTCTCCGCGCTCGAAAAATGGGTCGAGGTCGCTCCGTTCGACGACAAGGCTCAGACCGAACTTCTGCGCCGCCTCGCTAAGCGCGGTCGCATCGACGCCTGCAAGCGGCAGCTGGCGGCCGCGGCGCGGCTCTACGAAGCTCGAGTCTCTCGATTTTGAGCCGATCCGGAAAGGATGGCAGGAGGTACACGAAGCGCGGGTGGCGGGTACAAGCACCGTCGCGGTCTCATCGGCGGCCCCGGCGCTTGGCGCAGGGGCCGAGGCGGGTTCGCGCCGCCCATCGCTGGCCGTGATGCCGTTCCACGCGCTGCCAGACCGGCGGGAAGGCGTCGGCGAAACGGCCGACGGGCTGACGCATGACATCATTACGCGTCTCGCCAAGCTGCGGAACTTCTTCGTGATTGCCGAGGGTTCCGTCTTCGCGCTCGGCGGCCGACGAATCGGACCAGAAGAGGCCGGCCGACGGCTCAACGTCGACTATGTGGCCAGCGGATCGGTCCGCCGGCGGCCAGGCCGGCTCGGCGTCAGTGTGGAATTGATAGAGACCGCTACAGCGAGGATCCTGTGGGCTGAGGATTTCGATTGCAAGCAGGACGACGTCTTTTCGGTCATCGACGACATCGGCAACCGGATCGTCGCATCGATCGCGAGCGAGATCGAAGCAGTTGAGCGCAATCGCGCGGTGCTGAGGCCGCCCGACTCGCTCGATGCCTGGCAGGCTTATCACCGCGGCCTTTGGCATATGTACCGCTTCACCCAGACGGAGAACGAGATTGCCCGGCAGTTCTTCGAGATGGCTGTGCGGCTCGACCCAACGTTCGCGCGTGCCCATGCCGGCCTTTCGTTCACCCATTGGCAGAGCGCGTTCCAGCATTGGGGTGATCGCAAACAGCACACCACCCGCGCCTTAGAGACCGCGGGACGCGGCCTGATCGTCGACGAACAAGATCCCGCGGCGCATTGGGCGATGGGCAGGGCGCTTTGGCTCGGCGGCCGACATGACGACGCGGTCGGTGAGTTGCGGCAGTCCGTGGACATTAGTCCGAATTTCGCGCTAGGCCACTACACGCTCGCCTTCGTACAATCGCAGTCGGGCGATCCGCTTGCGGCGATAAAGGCTGCCGATCACTCGCGCCTTCTGAGCCCATTCGATCCGCTTCTGTTTGGCATGCTGGGAAGCAAGGCAATGGCCAACGTGCGGCTCCGGCAGTTTGATGAGGCAGTCGCCTGGTCGGCTAAGGCGGCTATGCAACCGAACGCGCACGTCCTGATCCTTGCGATCGCCGCCTTCTGTCACGCGCTCGCAGGCCAGATAGAGCAGGCGCGTGCTTACGCGAGCACAATCCGCAAAGTGCGGCCCCTGTTCACCGTCGATGATTATTTGAACGCTTTTCAGTTCTCTACCGATGCGGCCTTGCTCTTTCGCAAGGCCGCCGAAACAATCGGTCTCGCTTAAGGCCGCTGCTTACTGGCGCGCTCGCATCCAGGGATACGCCCGACAGCAGCTCTCAAGCGGCCTTCTTGCCCACGGCAAGCGCCTTCACCGCTTCGGTCGTTAGCGGTTGACCGCCAATGCCCCATTCGCCACTTGTGACCTCCGAAATTTTTACCCAGGTCACGCTGCGCATATTCTCGCCTTCGATGCTGACCATTGCATCTGTGAGCTTTTCGATAATCTGCTTCTTCTGCGTGGAATCAAAGACGTTCTCGATCAGATGAACCTCGATAAGGGGCATAGCTCGTTCTCCTCTTAATCTTGAGCGACCATAGGCCCAGCGCGACGCCGGCGCATCCGGTCGGTCGATCTCTAACGCCCGATCGCTTGTGGGGCTGTCACCAGGCGATGCAACGGATTCAGGAGACGTTCGGATAAGGACGCAGGCCGACTTCATTATGGTCCGCAAGAAAAAGCCGCCTTGCGGGCGGCTAGGTCGGACCTCTCATGGACCGTCTACTTCTTCAAGGAATCAGCAGCGCTTCGCCCGGCGTCCTTAACGTCGCCGGCGGCTTTGTGCATCTCACCCTTTGCCTTGTCGGCCTTGCCTTCGCGCTCCATGTCCGTGTTGCCACTGAGCTTGCCGGCCCCCTCTTTGATAGCTCCCTTGGCTTTATCGGCAGTTCCCTTCACGTGTTCCCGATCCATTGCTTACTCCTCTTCGGCTGATGAGAGTCAACTCGTTGCGACTGTCAGCGTTCCGAATTAAACTCCCCAGATCGCGTCTTAAGTGCACGGAGCCCGGCCTTCGCTGGAAACGCCAGCTCTCGTAAACGCAACAATCGCAGCCAGGCCCGCTAGGGGTTTCTTGCGAATCAGCGTTAAATTAGGGCTGGCTTCTACAAAAGCGGGCCGGATTTAATGACGGAACCGGATCTGTTGAGTTGTAAAATAGACGAGTTGAAGGGGTGGCAAACGATAGCTTGGCGGCGGATCGCGGACCCATCGGTCACACAATTTGAACGCCGCGAAATTCGAAACCATATGAAGGAATGCGACGCCGAGCTGCGGCGATGTTTGCAAACGATATCCGAGCGAACTCGGTTTCAAGCACGCGCTGTGGAAGATGTCGGCGACAGCCTCGCAAAACTCAAGTTCCGGTTTTTCGCCTAGCGCGATTTAGGCCGCGGTGGCTTGGCCTAAGGCGCCGCTGCATTGGGTCGGGGCTTTCACGCGGCAATCGCGTCGAAACTGAAAAGCCTGATCGCGTCGAGAAGCGAAGGATTTAAATTGATGAAAGCGGCGATGACATTCCAGCGCATCATGAGCCTGCATCTGTCATCGATGCTCAGCGATTTCATTTCGTGAAGCATCTTCATCGCCGTGTCGCAGGCTGGAAGAAAGGGCCGCTGGTTTGCGCCATGCTCGCATGAGCTGGGATCTGCTGTGCCGGTTGAACCGAAACGTCGAGCGCGCGTTCAATTCGGACTGGAAAGACTATCATTGGGACGGCGAAAGCTGGCGCGCGATCGATAATTCGGCGGCGTCAACGTGAACGAATTGTCGGAGACCGCCTGCACAGTTCCCGAATTAACCTGCACTGCCGACATCAAGCTTAATACGCGAGTTTAGTTGCGGCTCGGCAGCTGCGCGATACGGTGACATTACCGGACAATTCCCCCAAGCGTCCGGGCCCACACCGGGCGAAGCCGCCAGGCGATCATATTCCGCTTGGCGGCTTTGTTCATTCACGAGAGCCGCAACATGATTGCTGAGCGCACCAACAATCACAGACTACTCGATCTCAGTCCGCAGCCTGCGTGGGCTGAGGTATGGCATCTATGGACCGTCATCATGCCGCGGCGTTCGATTACAGGCCGCCTTGTTTTTGGGCAAGTCTGGCGTCGGCGCGATGGGCGCCGCTGGATTTATAAGAAATTCACTGAATACGCCCAAGATCAGGCTCGATGACCGAAGGTCTAGATCACCTCGACCAGTGGGAAAGCGCATTCGAGCGGCGATCCATAGGCAGAACTAAAATTGCCAAAGCGGGCATGCTATTATTCATTGGCCAAACTGGCGTGCGGTCCTGCGTCGTCAAAGATGTCACCAACGTCGGCGCCGGGATTCGTACTCAAGGTTTGCCAGTCCTGCCGCTGAACTTTGAATTGTCCTTCGATAATTTTCGCACCGCCCGCAAGTGCCGGCTGATCTGGCGCAACGGCGACTTTGTCGGCGTGGCATTCTACAATTAAAAGCCGCTTCGGCGCGATCCAAGCGACGTGGAACGATTATCGACCGCAAAGCGGCGGGCGCGGCTACCTCTTCGCATCGCGCCGCATCCGCGTCTTTTGCTTTCCGGGCGAGCGATGCGGGCATGGAAGGGGTAAACTCAGCCGCAACGCACCACCTTGGACCCGCTGACTTCCACAAGTTGCTTTAGGACACACTATGGATGTTTGACCTGTGCACCTCCAGACTGCCGCGGTTGTGCAGGGGAAAATCAATGGCTCGCAATTTCGGAGTGCCGCGACATACCGACGGCGGTTATCACAGCAGCCGATGGCCGCTTTTGACATTAACCTTGATAATGATCGGCCTGATCGTGGCCACGCATCTGCATACCTGGTGATCACCACGCGGGGCGGACCTTATCCGCCTCAGCGGTACTTGCCGGCGCGTTTAGGCCATTGTGCAATCCCATGTTCAATAGGACAGAAACGGTATTGGGCCCCGTGCGGCAGCATTTTCTTTGATTGTTATGGAAAGTCCGGTTACTCTGAGATAGCTGGATCAGAAGGGCGCGGCGGAAAATCTGCTCTAGCCGGAGACTCCGGCTCCGCCGGATCCGGCAATCGAGACGGTTCTGGAATCCCGTTTGCCCGAAAGAACCCCGCGGCACGGTACGCATAATGCGTTTCAAGCATCCGCAGCAGTTCATCCAGAAAATCATCTGTCGTTTCTTGGCTCATAGTGCCTAGCAAATTGTCTGGCCATTTGAAAAAATATGCTCGTCATAACCCGCTTATAACAGGCGTTATTGAAATGCTCATCCAAGTATTGAGAATGAGGAGAGCGACCACGGCGGACATTGCGACTCTTCATGCCAGTAATATTACGGGGCAATTTAATTATTCCTAATCGAGGGGAAGATCGGAATTGACCGGCGCGCGGTCAAAGTGGTGCTTTTGACCCGGAAATTCGCTCCGGTTAACCGCCTCTTTACCATGTTTGCCATATCCTTAAATGAACAGTGTTCCGGGAAAGCGGTCCTGCAAATGAACGCAACCTTCCGCAGCGAAGACAATCTGCTGAGCTCCACTCGATCTTTTCCAAGTGATCACGGCAGGACGGTATTGAATCTCGTGTTTCAGGCTGCCGAACTTTTTACTGGAATGGAAGAGCAGGTCAGGGCGACGGAGGCTCGCGCGCAGTCCGTTTGCAAAAGTGCAGTTGAGAGAGCGCAGCTCGCCGAAAGACGCCTCGAAGTCGCTGAAACGGCGCGGCGTGAAGTCATCAATGAAGCTGAGCGAAAGTTGCAAGATGCTTCGAAAGCCTTGACGAACGCTGAAGCGCGTATAGCGGTTGCTGAAGACAAAGTGACAGCATTGGAATTCCGTGCGCAGTCAGCCGAAGCACAGCTGCATGAAGCTAAGCAGGAGCTTCTTAAGGTAGAAGAGGCTATCCGTGAACGGCTACTCAGCGAAAAGCCAACAAGTGTTTGAACAGCTCACCGGCGCTTTTTGACCCAGGCTGTGTGAAAACACCTTCAATGATATGATTCTCCTGCGATTTGGCCGGAGGATTCGATGACGCGCTTTGTCGCTGGCCGTGACCGCAGTCAGCGCCCTTTGTTTCCCGAGCGGCTGGATGACTATTTGGGTGATGACAATCCGGTCCGGGCGATTGATGTCTTTGTCGATGAGCTTGATTTGGCCACCCTGGGCTTTGGCGGTGTCGAGCCAGAGGCAACATGAAGGCCGGCCTACCATCTGGCGACGCTGCTGAAGATTTATGTTTACGGCTATTCGCTGGAGGATTCGGTAGCAACGCTCTGAACGCAAATACGAAAGACCAGTCCGGGTGGGGTCACGATCGGCGCCGATTGGGACCCCACCTCAGAGCAGATTCTGTTATTCGCCAAAAGGAATTACTGTGCTCAGTTCAAGGGGCTTAGTTCGGCGCCGATTTACACAATTACCCGGAAAGCTGAAAAATGTCAGAATAGCCCTTTTACAGATTGCGAAATTTTACGACTTCCAAGCTGAATACGAGGGTTCGATTCCCGCGACTTATCTCGCAGTTAGGATGACCATTCCAACATGGCTACGGGACTCGCCCGTTCGCTTCTGTTGTTCCCTTACGCACGTTTTCCCATCGGCACCACGTTTCCATTACTCCGCGGCACCAGGGGTACAACTGCCGCCCTTGCGAGGTCTTCCAAGGCAGTCGCAATGTATTTCGCGTAGTGCCGCTCGATCATTTTGACTGAGGTGTTGTGCAGTTTGGCGACCTGTTGGATGGGTAAGCCCTTTCGGAGACCTCGCACGATGCTCGAGTGTCGGAAAGCATAGGGAATGACCTTCGGCATACCGGCTCGCTCGCGAATGGCCTTCCAAGGACGTGCAAGTTCGGCTCTTTTCCACGGACCGCGTTCAGACTTCTTCCAGACGATACCGCTCGGCTCCTGTTCGTGGATCCATCGCTCGAAAAGAGGTGCATCGCTTTGCCGCCCGGCGATTGCGGATAAAAGCACCGCAATTACATCGTCACCCACTGGGACCGGGTCTGAGCCGCTATTACCGCCGCGCCCCTTATAGGAACCCGGCACCATCAGACGCCGTGCAGAAACCTGTACGTCACCCACGCGCATTCGCCTGACCTGGGCATACCGCGCGCCGGTCGCGGCCAGACATACGACGATCCGATATAGATCGCCATCAAATCCTTGCTCCTGATCGACTTCATACGCAGCTTGAAGGATGGCGCCAACCTCCTCATCCGTGAGAATTTGGTTATCGCGAGCAACCGAACCATCATCATCATCATCGATCCGCTCGGCTTTGAAGCCGGCCTTCACAATGGCGAGGAACGCCGGGTTTAGTTTCTTCCGATCTGCCGAAAGCCGGGCCCACGCGGCGTTTAGTGCGGCCTTGAGGTCATTCACGAACCGCTGCTTGGTCGTGACCTTCAAGTCCTCCGGCAAACCCTCACGCCACGTTATCAAGTCGTCCTCTTTCAAGGCATGCAGATACACCGATGCGAGAGCAGCGGCTTTAGCAGCTTCCTGATTGCCGCGCTTTTCTTGACCAAGAACGTAGCGCCGCAATTTGGTGCCGGCGTCGGATCGGACGTCGCGACCTGTTCGGCGCCTTTCTCGAGCGTCGCGTTCCTTGACGTAGGATTCAACGGCCGATCGCACGGTAGGAGCCGGGCCCGCCGCCTGCGACGCGGCTTCTGTTCTGGCTCGAACTACCGCCTCCCGTGCCGTTCCCACGGCCTGCTCGAAGGTCAGAATCCCGTCGGCGGGCTTGTCATTGATGTCGTTGGCGACGCCGACTTGCGCCTGCTTGTAATTGCCGCCTTCGTGGTGATTACGCCAGCGGACAAGCCAAACGCCACTCTGTTTTCGCTTTGCGATAACCCAGATGTGCTTCCGCATCGAGGCGACGCCAATGCACGCCAAGTTCGAGCCGGGAGCGCGCTTTAGCCGTCGTAACCTGAGCCTCGGTGAGTGTCTTCGACATCGCGTTCGTCGGGTTTTCGTTGAATATCCGTTGAATATGCGTCCCTGTACGTCAGCGAACAATACTGGATTCTTGGCATTTAACCTATTGAAATTATTGAACGTCGGCGGACGGCGGCGAACATAGAAGGACTCCTTATTTGGCCCTCTCAAGGCTGAAACAGGGGTTCAATTCCCCTAGGGAGCGCCAGCCTCGTCTGAAGCCCGCGCGAGATGTAAGCGGCTCGCCCTGCTGAGTTGGGTGGCCACGACGCGTGTAAATCCTGCAAACTCGGCGCTAACAGTTTCATCAACAAGCCGGTCGAATTCGGTGCCTGAATGCGCGCGCCTCTGACCGTTTCACACGACCATCAGGTCCTTTCCGACGATGATCTTGCCCTTGAAGTGTTTCGCCGCCCCCTCGCGCCAGGTGTTGTCAGTGATGCTGTCGATCGGAGGCGTGAGATGCGACAGGATCAGCGTTTTGACGCCCGCTTCCTGCGCGATACGACCGACGTCCTCCGATGGCGTGTGATCGGCTTTCATATGCGCCATGAAGTCATCGAACTTGACCGGCCGCCCCTTGGCGATCTCCCCTTTGATGTATTTCTCCACGGCTGGAAGATACATGGTCTCATGCACGAGCACGTCGGCGCCCTTGGCCACCACTGCGACGGCCTCCAGTGGCGCAGTGTCGCCGTAAAAGGCGATCGAGTGGTCCTTGAAATCGAAACGATAGCCGAGCGCCGGCTTCACCGGCGGATGCTGGACGACGATTGAAGAGACCTTGACATTGTCGTCCTGCATCACCGGGCCGGCGCCGGAGATTTCCTTCACATCGATTGCAGTGAGCGGCTTCATGTGAAAGTCCTCGGCCCAGAAATCGACGGTCTGCTTGTAGGCGCGCAGGAAGTCCTCGGTCATCTGCTTGAGTGGCGGCGGGCCGAAGGCGCGAATGTCGAGCGACAGCCCCCGGATCCAGCCGACGATCAGCAGCGGACCGTATTCGATATTGTGGTCGGGGTGCTGGTGGGTGATGAAGATAGATCGGATCGCACTGAACGGGATACCAGTTCGTGCGTATTGATCGGTAACCCCCATGCCGCAATCGAGCACATACGCCGAGCCGTTGCTTAGCATTACGTGCGAGGTCATCCGCCGCGAGAGACCGGGCACCGGGCCTGCACCGGTGCCGAGCAGCACCAGCTTGGTGCCCTTGGCGCCTTTCAATGCGGCTTGGGCCTGTTGTGGTGTCCAGTACGGTCCGGCTGTCTGTGCGGCCGACGGGAAGGCAGCGCTCAACGCAGGAGCGGCGGCGAGCCCGCCAAGGACATGACGGCGCGAAAGCCCAAGCAAGCGCGAAGTGTTGGTCACGGTTTCTCTCTTCGGAGGCTAAATGTTTGCCGTTCTGTTTGCCTTGGTTGGTCGATGTGGCTTCGATATGGGCGACACTCGTGATCCCGTTGCGGACATGCCGATTGAGGCGTAGCTATAAGCGCAGGATCCGCTCGGCGTTGCCGTGGCACACCTTGGCGCGTACGGTTTCGCTGATCGGCGCGGATTCGATGAAGGCGCCGGCGGTCTTCGAGTCCTCATAAGGATAGTCGACCGAGAACATCACCTTGTCCTCGCCGAGCGCTGCAATCGCGCCGACCAGCGCATTCGGGTCGCAGACGCCTGATGTGGTGATAGCGATGTTGCGCCTGATGATGGCGGAGGGCAGATCGTCGCGCGAAAGCTCTTTGCCCGGCTCCATCTGCCAACGGCTATCGAACCGCCATAGCAGGTAAGGCAATGTCTCGCCCATATGGCCGAGGATGATCTTCAGCCTCGGAAAACGCTTGAAAGTACCGGCGAAAACGAGGCGCAGCTCGTGCGCTGCGGTGTCGGCCGTCCAGGCCCAGACCGGCCCGTCGAGCTCAGGCCGGCCTGCAAACGTCGCTGGTTTGTCGGCGAGTTCGCCGGGGTGCAGGTAGACCGGAACATCCAGGTCCTGCACGCGCTCCCAGAATGGCAGGTACATGTCGGCGTCGAGATAATGCCCCCTGGTCTGCCCGTTGATGTGCGCGCCCTTGAAGCCAAGCTCCCTGACGGCGCGCTCCAATTCAGCGGCGGCGGTGGCGCCGTCCTGCGTCGGAAGATGGGCAAAGCCCGCATATCTGCGCGGCCGCTTCTGCACTTCCCGCGCCAGCAGGTCGTTGGCCTCGCGCGCGAGCCAAATCGCCGTGCTGGTATCCGCAGCGGCCTGCACGCCCGGAGTGGTGACCGAGAGCACCGAAAGATCGATGCCCGCCATGTCCATCGCCTCCAACCGCAGCTGGTCGAAGTCGGCGAGGCGGCGCTCGATGTCCGCGAATAGCGTGTCGCTCCGAGTCGGTCTCGCGATGTACTTCTTGGCAAGTTCCGGTGTCGAATAATGCTCCTCGAGGGCGATCTTGCGGGTCGGCCCCGCAGCCTTGGCCTCGGCACCCAGCACTTGGGTGACGGCAATTCCCCCGTCGCTCCGGCTGAGGTTGGTCATGAGCAGGTGACTCCGTCATCGGCGCCGCCGCAGTGCGCGCCATTTTCCGGTGATTTCATCTCGACTTGCCTTGCAGAATCAAGGACCCCAAAGCTGCTACAGCCTCCTCCAGGGACGTTGATCTGGGTCAACGTTGCCAATCTCGATGGAAGCAAGCTGACGATTACGAACTCGAAGTATCCGGCTAAATCGGTGTACAACCCGGAACCATCGAGGACGAAGTTGAGGCGCGGCGCGCGGCGACACTTTCGCTCGCGGCTGGTCGCCCCAAGTCAGCACTGCGGCACTCAGGGAAGTTGCAGGGCGCCAAACTCGCTTGATATTGGCGCGCGAGCGACGAACTCGCCTCTACTTCTGAAGGGATATCTGATGTCGAAGCATGCTGGCATGTTCTCCCCTCCGAACGACGCCACTGGCCTCCCGGACAAATTAAGGCGTTCCTTCATCCTGGGTGCTGGTTTTATGGCCGCCGGCTTATGCGATGCGGGCGCGGCTGCGGCGCAAGCCGGAAGCGGACGCGCCATTGGACGGAGTGGTATTGATCGCACGTGCCGCGTGAGCCGTGAGCGACTGAATGCCCAGGTCGCCAAAGTGTATCCTCTGTTCAATAAGCCCGCCATTCTGCCGTCCTTCGACGCGCAAAAGGACGGTGCCCGCTTTGACGTTGATCTCCACCGCATCGTCACCCATACGGTGGTCCCCGAAACCGGCGAGAAGCTCGAGGTCAGCGGCCTCTTGGCCGTGCCGGTTGGGATCAAGGGGGAACTGCCGCTCGTGTCCTGGCAGCACGGGACCATCCTCTCCTTCGATCAGGTGCCCTCGAACCTGACGCGCCTCGCCGAGCCGGCTTACGAGCTGACCGACGCGACGGACTCGCTAGAAACGCTGTTCAATGTTCAGCGCTTCGCCGGGCAGGGTTATGCCGTCGTTGCCGCCGATTACGTCGGCAAGGGACCGTTCCGTAACGGCCGTGGCGAAGGTTATGCGGTCAAAGGCGTCAGCGTCCAAACCTGCAGCGATATCCTCGCGGCAGGGCAGGAGGCCATGCGGTCGCTCGGCCTCAGGCCATCGGGTCTTTTCCTTCATGGCTGGTCCCAAGGGGCGCTCAACACACAGTGGCTGCATCAGGCACTTCGTGCGAGATTCCGCTCGATTACGGCAACGGCGGTCGCGAGTCCATTCAACGACTTGAATGAAGCATGGAGCTTTTGGGCCGGTGTCCAGACGTTCTCCCTGCCCAAAGGCGTGACGTCCTATCCGGCGCTGCCCAACTGGATATCGCTCTGCATGATCATCGTCTTGGGAAGCTATGAGCTCCAGTACGGATTGAAGGGCCTGCTGCGAAGCGCCATTCGTAGCGAATATCATGACATGGCGCTCAAGTTCTGGAAGGACTACAAGGTCGACTTCGATCCAGCTAAGCCATTCCCGACAGGTGCGGACCTGTTGGTTCCCGGCTTCCTTGATCACGCCACGGACGATCGCAACAGCGCCTTCCTTCGGCACCTTGCAGCCAATCGCGCCTCATACTGGAATTACGATGCTCCCATCCGCTTCCACTATGGGCTTGCCGACGAGGCGATCCATCCTGCCATGGTGTCCCGCGCGCTGTCGGCGGGCGGCAAACTCGCTACCGGTGTTCCGGTCGCCGGGGGCAGTCATCGCGCCACCTTTCTCGCGGGTCTCTATGGCGATGCGTCGACACTTGGCGGCTCGGAAAACGTGTTGAATTGGTTTGGCACTCGCTATTGAGTGCGCTTGTGCTATTTCGAGATGCTGTGAGACCCACACCTCGCGGTCGACCCTTGCGACATTGCGTCATCACGCAAGGATGGCGTACGCTCGCAAGAGGCAAACGACAGGTCGAGCGTCTGGCGTTCTTGACAATCGCAGCAACGACGCGGGGGTAAACAACTCTCCCAGGCCCCCACGGCCTGTCTCCACGGACGACTCCATGATCAGGCACCAAACGCGATCTTGAGGACTGCCAGAATGCCGGCGACCGCCAGTGCGACGCAGCCAAGGCGTACTGCGACAAGCGCTGCAATCTTTATCTTCGAGTGAACATAGTCCTCAATCACTACCTGAAGGCCAAGTCCGGCATGATAGAACAGTGCGATCAAGAGGAGTATCATCAGAGCGGTCGCGACCGGGGCCTTTAGCCAGGCAATGAACGCCGCATAGTCGTCGTTGGCATGCACCACGATCAAGGCTGCAAACCACGCCGTCAGCGGGACCAGTGCGACGGCTGAGACGCGCTCGATCCACCAATGTTCGACACCGCCTTTCGCCGAACCGAGCCCGAGCGCGCGGCCAAGCGGTGAACGTGTCTGTATCCTGCTCATAGCCTGTGCCCTGCTGAGACGATCCCGGCGGCCCAGGCGAGCACAGTAAGCGCCATGCTGACCGCCACCACGGTCCATCCCGACGCGTAAATAGTTCGGAGATCAAAGCCGTAACCGGCATCCCAGACCAGATGCCGGATCCCGCCGCTAAGATGCAGGAAGAAGCATAACGTGCAGCCGAATAGCAGGATCTGGCCCGCCCATGACCTTATACAGCCGTGAAGCCAATACTTCCTCTCGGAAACTGGCGCTCGAAACGGAAAGACCACAGGCCCGATTGCGGTCAAGTCTCCGTTCCGCTTCAACTGCACCTCTCAACAACACACCGTTAACCCGTCTTACGACGAAGATCGCGTTGAAGTGATCGGATCCCAACCGGCCGCATTAGCCGCCAAAGGGAGGCCGGATTGCGAGCCAACGTTACATGCCGCAGATATGTTCCCGGAGATATCGCGGCAGGGCGACCTGGCGCACGGCTCCGGAAGATCGACGCTAACTCGCATCATCTCGGGTTCGCATCGATGCAAAGCAGGGCACTCCGTCTCCACGGCTTTTCGCGCCGTGCGATTGTCGCATGACAAAGGGGTCGCCCGGCCTCGTCTCTACGTCAGACCGTGCGGCTACCGCAAGACGAGCGCCGGCCGCGTTTCAGTGATGGGCCGCCACGCTCCTGACGCACTCGGACAGCAAATCACCGGGCGCGGAATGGCTGACGTCACCCAGGCTGACCATGCCGACCATCCGCTTGCTCTTGTTGATCACCGGCAGCCTGCGGACCTTCAGCGTCTCCATGTGATGCACCGCCTTTGCGAGGTCGTCGTCCTCCCGGCAACAATGGATGCCTTCGGTCATCACATCGCGCGCCATCGCGCGGCGAGCGTCGAAGTTGTGGCTCGCAAGCCCTTTGCAGACGATGTCGCGGTCGGTCACGATTCCGACCAGTCGGTCGTCCTCGCCAATCGGAATGCAGCCGATGTCGTGCGCCTGCATCAATTTCGCGAGCTCGGTGACGGGAGTGTTGGGGCTGACCCAGTCGACCCCCTTGTGCATCACGTCTTTGACTTTCATGGCGGACCTCCGTTGCTGAGTTTCAGGTGCATTTGATGCAATGCGGCACAGCCCCCATTGTCTCAACTATACAACCGACCGGGTGCGATGGCACCAGCGCTTCAAGAAGAAAGCATCATTACTTCGCGATCGGACCAGTTCGGGAGGCAAGGGTCGCAGGTTATTTTCTGTTCGTGCGATAGGTCTTGGAGTTTCCTGTTCGATCAATCGCAGCAATCGGGTGTTGCGTGTCCGCGACTTAACGCCCCGCCCAGATTTTCTCACCACGTTGTCGCGGCGTGGAGGCGTCTCTCCCGCGCTTCGCGTAACGACATGTGTCAAAAATTTTTGGCGTCTATGTCACATTGGCGGATAACGAAGCCGGCGGAGATCCATTGGCATACCAAAATCGCATGGGTTGCTCTATTGGACTGCAAAGCTATAATCTTTGCTGTCAATGCAATCCCGGCTTCGCGGGAGACCGTTGGAAAGTGATTTAAGATGGGCGACGATCTATGCTTCCTCTCCGCCGCCGAGCTACGGCGGCGTTTTGCTCACAAAGAGATTTCGCCGTTCGAAGTTGCAAGCGCGGTACTCGCGCGAGCGGAGCGCCTGCAGCCCGAATTGAATTGCTTCATTACGCTCTGCGCTGACAGCGCGCTGGCCAGGCAAAGCATGCCGAACGCAGGATAATGACAGGCGAGCCGCTCCGGCTTCTGGAGGGTGTCCCGTTCACCGCAAAAGACATCGTCAACACCAAAGGCGGCGGCGTGCGGGCGCTGATCAGCTCGCACGGCTTGCCGGCGATGTATCGGAAGCGATGTGGCAGGCGGCTCTCGCCTTTCGACCGGTAACGACGTCGGCGGCGCTTTGACGGACATGCCATGCCTACCCCGGCCAAAAACCGCGGATCGCCGGCATGAAGAAAATCGCCAGATTGATCGCAAAGCCGAGGCTCCACAGGATCGAGCGCAGCGTCGGGCGGTCGCCGAGATAGGTGAAGACATAGGCAATCCGCACGATCAGGAACAGGACCGCCAATTCATCGATCATCCGCTGCGGCCCGGCGCGGAACTCGGCCAGCAGGACCGCGACGGCAAAGAACGGAAAGGCCTCGATGCCGTTCTGATGCGCGCCCAGCGCGCGCGCGCGGATCGGGTCGGCATAGAAGGCGGGGTCGCGCGGCCTGGAATTGTCGAAACGGCGAAACCCGATCCATTTTACGGATGCGATGGTCAGCAGATAGAGCATCAGCGTTCCGAAAACGCACCATTCTGCGACCGTCATGGCTTCCCTCGACCGGCGACACATTATCGAGCATGATCTTTTCGGAAAAACCAGTCCCCACTTTGCGTTAGCGCCTCTCGGGTCCGGATCATGCTCAGGTAAGGCTGACACTACCGAACTGGCCATTACCTTGACAAGGATAGCCCAACGCGCGAAGCCACGGCCATTATGACAGCAGTTGTTCCCATCGAAAGCGCAAAGCCGGCGGCCGAAGTCAGGCCGCAGCGCGTCGGCGTGCTCTTGGTCAATCTCGGTACTCCCGACACCGCCGACGCCAAGGGCGTGCGCGTCTATCTCAAGGAATTTCTCAGCGACGCCAGAGTGATCGAGAATCAGGGCCTGTTATGGAAGCTGGTGTTGAACGGGATCATCCTGCGCGTCCGCCCCGGCCGCAAGGCGCGCGATTACCTCAAGATCTGGAACACCGAGAACAACGAATCTCCGCTCAAGACCATTACCCGCTCGCAGTCCGACAAGCTTGCCGCCGCCATCGCCGATCATGACCACGTGGTGGTCGATTGGGCGATGCGCTATGGTAACCCGTCGATCCAATCGCGCATCGAGGCGCTGACGGCGCAGGGCTGCGACCGGATTCTGGTGGTGCCGCTCTATCCGCAGTATTCGGCCGCGACGTCGGCGACCGTGTGCGACGAAGTGTTCCGCGTGCTCGCCGGGATGCGCGCGCAACCGACCTTGCGGGTGAGCCCGCCTTATTACGACGACCCCGATTATATCGAGGCGCTGGCGGTCTCGATCGATACGCATCTCAAAACCTTGCCGTTTGCGCCGGAGCTGATCGTGGCCTCGTTCCACGGCATGCCGCAGAAATACGTCGACAAGGGCGACCCCTATTTGGCGCAATGCGTCGCCACCACCGATGCACTGCGCAAGCGCATGGGCCTCGACGCGTCGAAACTCCTGCTGACCTTCCAGTCGCGGTTCGGCTTCGACGAATGGCTTCGGCCCTACACCGACAAGACCATGGAGAGGCTGGCGAAGGAGGGCGTGCGCCGGATCGCCGTGCTGACGCCCGGGTTCTCCGCCGATTGCCTCGAAACCCTGGAAGAGATCGCCCAGGAAAACGCCGAGATATTCAAGCACAATGGGGGCGAGCAATTCGCTTTCATCCCGTGCCTGAACGACAGCGATCCCGGAATGGACGTCATCCGCCAGCTGGTGCTGCGCGAGCTGCAGGGCTGGATTTAACCTTAACGACGCAGGATTTCCCGCCGGGATTCAGTCGCCATACATCTGGCGGCCGGTAAACTCGACCTTAGCTTTATTTGAAAAGCGCGGACTGAACCGGCGCGGCCGGTCAGCAGACGAATAAGCGTGCGCCCGGGCGCGTCTCGTGCCGGGCATTGGAGGGTTCATGACCGGGTTTGATATTTTCGCCATCACGCTGGTGCTGCTGGTTATTCTGACGCTGTTTGCCGGCATCAAGACGGTGCCGCAGGGCTACGACTGGACCATCGAGCGGTTCGGCAAATACACCCGCACGCTGGCGCCGGGGCTGAACATCATCGTCCCGTATTTCGACCGCGTCGGCCGCAAGATCAACATGATGGAGCAGGTGATCAGCATTCCCGAGCAGGAGGTGATCACCAAGGACAACGCCACCGTGACCGTCGACGGCGTCGCCTTCTACCAGGTGTTCGACGCGGCCAAAGCGAGCTACGAGGTCGCCAATCTCGAGCAGGCTATCATCGTCCTGACCATGACCAACATCCGCTCGGTGATGGGCTCGATGGACCTCGACCAGGTGCTGTCGCATCGCGACGAGATCAACGAGCGGCTGTTGCGCGTGGTCGACGCGGCGGTGTCGCCGTGGGGGCTGAAGGTCAACCGCATCGAGATCAAGGACATCGTGCCGCCCGCCGACCTCGTGGAGGCGATGGGGCGGCAGATGAAGGCCGAGCGCGTCAAGCGCGCCGACATCCTGCAGGCGGAAGGGCAGCGGCAATCGGAAATTCTTCGTGCCGAGGGCGCAAAGCAGGGCCAGATCCTGCAGGCCGAAGGCCGCCGCGAGGCCGCGTTCCGCGATGCCGAGGCGCGCGAGCGCTCGGCTGAGGCCGAAGCCAAGGCGACGCAGATGGTCTCTGAAGCCATCGCCAAGGGCGACGTCGCCGCGCTGAACTACTTTATCGCCGACAAATACATCAAAGCGTTCGGGCAGCTGGCGGAATCGCCGAACCAGAAGGTCATCATGTTGCCGGTCGAGGCGATGAGCATGCTTGGTTCGCTCGCCGGCATCGGCGAGATCGCCAAGGCGACGTTTGGGGAGAGCGCCATATCGGCGCAGGCCGCCGCAAGGCGCGCCTCGGTGCCGCCGGCAGGTCCTACGCCGCCGCCGGTGACGTCGCGCCCATGATCATGAGCATGATTCGGACCCGAAGGGCCGCGCGAATGTAAAGTGGATACCGGTGTTCCGAAAAGATCATGCTCCAGACTTAGAAAGTCATCCCCATGACCGAGATGTTCTCTACCCTTGGCACCTGGAACTGGCTGATCTTCGGCGTCGTGCTGATGGCGCTGGAGCTGTTGGCGCCCGGGGTGTTCCTGTTCTGGCTCGGGCTCGCGGCGCTGCTGGTCGGCTTGCTGTCGTTTTTCATCCATCCGTCCTGGCAGATTCAGATCCTGCTGTTTGCGATCTTCGCGGCCTGCGCGGTGCCGCTGTGGCGGCGCATCGCGCGCAGCAACAAGGCTGTCAGCCAGAGCAATCCGTTCCTCAACAAGCGCGCCGATGCGCTGGTCGGACGCGTATTCACGCTGGAGAAGCCAATCATCGACGGCTCAGGCACGGTGCGGATCGACGACACGATCTGGCGCGTCGCCGGCCCCGACGCGCCCGCCGGCAGCCGGGTCAAAATCGTGCAGGCCGATGGCGCCAGCCTGACAGTGGCTGCGGCCTGAATGTCGATTTTCCCGATCGGAAGCTGCGATACGTGACGCGGCCCACAGCGTTCGTCCAAAGGCGACGATCATCGCCTTCTTCATGATAGGCCGCGGCGTATGGGTCGGGGCGTTCGCCAGAACGACGCAAGAAGTGGCCGCGCTTACGCGACGCCCGCCCGCAGCACGTCGTGGACGTGAACGATGCCGAGCGGCTTCCTGCCTTCGGCGACGATCAGCACCGACACTGCGGGCCTCGACGAATCAACGCTCTCCCGCATGATTTCGCTGGCGAGCATGCCGGGGGCGATCGTCTTGGGGTTTTTTGTCATCACCTCATCAACAACGGCTGTCATCAGGTCGGGCCGCAGCATGTGACGGCGCAAGTCGCCGTCAGTGATGATGCCGGCAATATCGCCGTCCTTGTCCACGATGCAGACGCAACCAAATCCCTTGGCCGACATCTCCACCAATGCGTCCGACATTTTCGTGCCGAGCGGCTTTACGGGAATCGCATCGCCCGTATGCATGATGTCGCGGACGAACTTCAGCATCGCGCCCAATTTGCCGCCGGGATGGAAATTGGCGAACTCGAGCGCCGTGAACCCGCGGCCTTCGAGCAGCGCGATCGCCAGCGCGTCGCCGATCGCGGCCTGCATCAGCGACGAAGTGGTCGGCGCCAGATTGTGCGGGCAGGCCTCGCGCGCCTTCGGCAATTCCAGCACGATCTGCGCGGCTTCGCCGAGCGGAGAGGCCGCATTCGACGTCACGGCAATCATCGGAATCGCAAAACGCTTCGAATAATTGACCAGGTTCTTCATTTCCGGCTGCTCGCCGGACCATGACAACGCGATGATGACGTCATCCGGCGTGATCATGCCGAGATCGCCATGGCCGGCTTCCGCGGCGTGCACGAAGAACGCCGGGGTGCCGGTGGAGGCCAGCGTGGCCGCGATCTTGCGCGCCACATGGCCGGACTTGCCGAGCCCGGTGACGATGACGCGGCCCTTGGCGTCGCGGATGATATCGACGGTCGCGGCAAAAGCCCGCCCGAGGCCATCTTGCAGGGCTGTGGCGATCGAGCCGACGCCGCTGATCCCGGCATCGAGCGTGCGCAAGGCCGATTGAACGGCGGCGTTCGCTTCTGTTCCGGATGATTGTGCCATCAGCGGTTTCGAATGAGCCATATCTGATTCCGAAGGAGGCGGGTCTTGGCCGCGGGCCTCTCCTTAGCACGGCCGATTTCGCGATGCGACGCGGACGGGCGGCTCTCAACGCCTCATTAACCATAATTGTTTTAACTCCATTAACGACGTTTTCCGTGCGCGCGCACAGGTGTGCGTGGAACCCGGTCGGCAAGCGTATGAATTCGTTGGGGTATTTTCATCGTGATGTCGGGTCCAGCAAGGGGCCGCCGCAGGCGCGTGAAGCTTTTACGTGCGCTCTTGCCATGCCTTGCGCTGATCGCCTGCGACGAGCCGCTGGCGCAGGCCCAAACGGTCACCCCCGACCTGTTCCGCCCCATTCCCGACGGCTTCGTCCGACCGCAGGATTCGCCGCTGCGCCGGGTCGGCGACAACCCCGATCTTTCTGATCCGGCCAACGATTCGGGGCTTCGCCGGGGCAGCGGGGCCGCGCCGCCATCGCGGATCGGCCAGGTCCCGACTTACGGTCTGCCCGCCGCCAACGGCGCCGCCGCGACCGGTTTCGATTCCCTCAATCGCACCCGCCAGAAACCCAAATTTTATCCGGGGCAGCCCAAGCCGAAACCGGCGCCCGGTCCCGGCAATCCTGCGCCGGCGGCCTCAAGCGGACTGCCGATTTCGAACGGGCGGATCCGCCTGTCGATTCCGCCGTCCGAGACCGCCAACAAGCCGCCGATCCCGCCCGCGATGGCCGGCAGCGTGGTGGGCCAGCCGCTGCGCAAGCGGCTCAAGGCGGACGACGATCCGTTCGGCGCGGTCGGCGACTACGCCGGCAGCTTTCTGATCAAGTCCGCGGTCGAACTCTCGGGCGGCTACGACACCAATCCCGGCCGCACCAACGTGCCCAGGGGATCGCCGTTCTATGTGGTCGCGCCGGAATTTCTGGCCGTCTCCGACTGGGATCGCCACGCGCTGGTCGCGGACCTGAGGGGATCGTTCACCGGCTATGGCAATACCTTTCCGCCGATCGACGGCACCGTCTCTTCGGCGCCGACCAATCTCGACCGGCCGGATTTCACCGGCCATGTCGACGGCCGCCTCGATGTCAGCCGGGATACCCGTTTGACCGGGCAGGCGCGCCTGCGCGTGGCCACCGACAATCCCGGCAGCCCGAACATCCAGGCGGGCCTTGCGAAGTACCCGATCTATTCGACGCTCGGCGGCACCTTCGGCATCGACCAGAGTTTCAACCGGCTGGATCTCGCCGCGGGCGGCACCATCGACCGCACCGTCTATACCGATTCAAAACTCACCGACGGCGAGGTAACCACCAATGACGACCGCAACTTCAACCAGTATGGCGGGGTCGGCCGCATCAGCTACGAGCTCTTGCCGGGCGTGAAACCGTTCGCCGAGTTCGAGGGCGACAGCCGTATTCACGATGTGCGGTTCGACCGCTCCGACTACCAGCGCGATTCCTCCGGCGGCTATGCCAAGGCCGGCACCTCCTTCGAATTCTCCCGGCTTTTGACCGGCGACATCGCGGTCGGCTATGCCCTGCGCGATTATGTCGATCCGCGCCTGAACCGGCTGCAGGGCCTTCTGGTGTCGTCGTCGCTGACCTGGACGGCGACGCCGCTGACCACGGCAAAATTCTATTCCAACACCTCGATCGACGAGACCATCGTGCCCGGCGTCTCCGGCGTGCTGACGCACACCTACACTTTCGAGGTCGATCACGATTTCCGCCGCTGGCTCACGGCGATCGGCAAATTCACCTACGGCACCTACGACTACCAGGGCGACGGCCGCAGCGACAAAACCTACTCGCTCGAAGGCGACGTCATCTACAAAATGACCCGCAATTTCTGGCTCAAGGGCACGCTGCGCCGCGACATCCTCGACTCCAATATCGCCAATGCGAGTTCGGCGTCGAACGGTGGCGATGCTGGGGGTGAGGGTGCAGAATTAACGCGGCCATCGCCTCGCAATTCGTCATTGCCGGGCACAGCCGTCCGAAGGACGGCGTCGCTTCCGCTCGCCTATGCCCGGCAATCCATCCTTTTCGAAAAACGCTTCTGGTGAAGCTTGATGGATACGCGGGTCAAGCCCGCGTATGACAGGTGCGCGGCAGTGACAAGCTCACCGCGGCAAATTCGTCGTCCCCATCAAGAACTGATCGATCGCCCGCGCGCACAGCCGGCCTTCGCGGATCGCCCAGACCACCAGCGACTGGCCGCGGCGCATGTCGCCGGCGGAGAACACGTTGGGGCGCGAGGTCTGGTAGTCGGCGGTGTTGGCGCGGACGTTGCCGCGCTGGTCGAGATCGACGCCGAGCGTCTTCAACAGGCCCTCATGCACCGGATGCACAAAACCCATCGCCAGCAGCACCAGCTGCGCGTCGAGCTCGAATTCCGATCCCGCAATCGGCTTGAACTTGTCGTCGACCTGCACGCAATGCAGTTTTGTCACTTTGCCGTCTTCGCCGGAGAAGTGCTGCGTCAGCACCGCGTATTCGCGCTTGGCGCCTTCGGCCTGGCTGGATGACGTCCGCATCTTCAGCGGCCAGTTCGGCCAGGTCAGGCCCTTGTTCTCATGCTCGGGCGGCGCCGGCATGATCTCGAGCTGGGTCACCGACAGCGCGCCCTGCCGGAACGAGGTGCCGATGCAGTCGGAGCCGGTGTCGCCGCCGCCGATCACGACCACATGCTTGCCGCCGGCGAGAATGTCGGGTGCGCTGCCGAGCGGCTCGTTGGAGACGCGGCGGTTCTGCTGCGGCAGGAAATCCATCGCGAAGTGAATGCCGGCGAGGTCGCGGCCGGGGATCGGCAGGTCGCGCGGGGCTTCCGCGCCGCCGGTCAGCGCCAGCGCGTCATATTGGTTGAGCATCTCGCGCGGATCGATCGCGCCATGCGACGTGCCGCCGACATGGGCGCCGTAGTGGAAGGTGACGCCCTCGGCCTCCATCTGCGCGATGCGGCGGTCGATGACGTGCTTCTCCATCTTGAAATCGGGAATGCCGTAGCGCAGCAGGCCGCCGGCCTTGGCGTATTTCTCGAACACATGCACGTCGTGGCCGGCGCGCGCGAGCTGCTGCGCGCAGGCGAGGCCCGCGGGGCCGGAGCCGATGACCGCGACCTTCTTGCCGGTCTTTTCAGCCGCGATTTCCGGCTTGAGCCAGCCATTGTCCCAGGCGCGGTCGACGATGGCGCATTCGATGGTCTTGATGGTGACCGGGTTGTCGTCGATGTTGAGCGTGCAGGAGGCTTCGCACGGCGCCGGGCAGATGCGGCCGGTGAACTCCGGGAAATTGTTGGTCGAGTGCAGATTGCGCGAGGCTTCTTCCCAGTTGCCCTGGTAGACCAGATCGTTGAAATCGGGAATTTGGTTGTTGACCGGGCAGCCCGGCGTGCCCGGCTGCACCGAGCCGGTGCCGTGGCAATAGGGAATGCCGCAATTCATGCAGCGCGCGGCCTGGTCGCGGGTGTCTTTCTCGCTCAGGGGAATGACGAACTCGCGATAGTGCTTCACGCGCTCGGCGACCGGCGCATATTTGCGGTCGTGCCGCTCGATCTCCAGAAAACCTGTAATCTTGCCCATTAAAAAACCTTACGCCCCTGCCGCTTTCTTCCAGTCATTCCGGGATGCGCCGCAAGGCGCAGACCCGGAATCTCGATGTCGTCTTGCGAGGTTCCGGGTTCGCGCTTCGCGCGCCCCGGAACGACGCTTTCCTTATTTGAGCATGATCTTAACCGAAAACCGGTAGTCGCTTTTCGGGATCATGCTCTTGTGATCTCACGCCCCGATCGCGATTTTCGGCTCGGCGTCGGCGTTGGCCTTCAATTCCTTCAGCGCGCGGCGGTACTCCACCGGCATCACCTTGCGGAATTTCGGCAGCCATTTCTTCCAGTTGGCGAGAATATCGGCGGCGCGCTTCGATCCCGTCAGCTTGGCATGGCGGGTGATCAGGATGTGCAGCCGCTCGATGTCGGACTCCAGCAGGTTGGCGAACACGTCGACCCGGCCATGGGCTTCGAGATCGCCGGTGGAGTGATAGGCGTTCTCGTTGATCATCTCTTCCGACAGCACCGGCTCGAGCTCGACCATCGCCATGTTGCAGAGCTTCGGGAAGTCGCCGGTCTCGTCCAGCACATAGGCGACGCCGCCGGACATGCCGGCCGCGAAGTTGCGCCCGGTCTTGCCGAGCACCACGACGATGCCGCCGGTCATGTATTCGCAGCAATGGTCGCCGGCGCCCTCGACCACCGCGACCGCGCCGGAGTTGCGCACCGCAAAGCGTTCGCCGGCGATGCCGCGGAAATAGCATTCGCCCTCGATCGCGCCGTACATCACGGTGTTGCCGACGATGATGGATTCTTCCGGCACGATGCCGGAATTGCGCGGCGGCTTGACGATGATGCGGCCGCCGGACAGGCCCTTGCCGACATAGTCGTTGCCTTCGCCTTCGAGATCGAAGGTGATGCCGCGCGTCCAGCCAGGCGCCGAACGCCTGGCCCGCGGTGCCCTTGAAGCTGACCTGGATGGTGTCGTGCGGCAGGCCGGCATGGCCGTAGATCTTCGCCACGCGTGCCCGACAGCATCGCGCCGGCGCTGCGGTCGGTGTTGTTGATCTCCATCTCGATCTTGACCGGCGCGCCGCGGTCGAGCGCGGCCTGCGCCTTCTCGATCAGCCTGCGGTCGAGCACGGCTTCCAGATGATGGTTCTGCGCCTCGGCGTGATAGATCTTCTGGCCCTTCTCTTCCTTCTGGCGCACGAACAGCTTCGAGAAATCGAGCCCCTTGGCCTTCCAGTGCGCCACCAGCGTCGACTGGTCGAGCATCTGGGTCTGGCCCACCATCTCGTTGAAGGTGCGGTAGCCGAGCTGAGCCATGATCTCGCGCACTTCCTCGGCGACGAAGAAGAAGTAGTTGATGACGTGCTCGGGCTGGCCGGTGAAGCGCTTGCGCAGCACCGGATCCTGCGTCGCGACGCCGACCGGGCAGGTGTTGAGATGGCACTTGCGCATCATGATGCAGCCGGCCGCGATCAAAGGCGCGGTGGCGAAGCCGAATTCGTCGGCGCCCAGCAGCGCGCCGATCACGACGTCGCGTCCGGTGCGGAAGCCGCCGTCGACCTGCACCACGATGCGGCTGCGCAGCCGCTCGCGCACCAGCGTCTGGTGGGTTTCGGCCAGGCCGATTTCCCACGGGCAGCCGGCGTGCTTGATCGAGGTGAGCGGGGAGGCGCCGGTGCCGCCCTCGAAGCCCGCGATGGTGACGTGGTCGGCGCGCGCCTTGGCGACGCCGGCGGCGACCGTGCCGACGCCGATTTCGGAGACCAGCTTGACCGACACCTGGCCGTCCGGATTGACGTTCTTGAGGTCGTAGATCAGCTGCGCCAGATCCTCGATCGAATAGATGTCGTGATGCGGCGGCGGCGAGATCAGGCCGACGCCGGGCGTCGAATGCCGCACCCTGGCGATGGTGGCGTCGACCTTGTGGCCGGGCAATTGTCCGCCTTCGCCGGGCTTGGCGCCCTGCGCCATCTTGATCTGCATCATGTCGGCGTTGACGAGATATTCCGTGGTGACGCCGAAGCGGCCCGAGGCGACCTGCTTGATCGCCGAGCGCATGGAATCGCCGTTCGGCATCGGCTTGAAGCGATCGCTCTCCTCGCCGCCTTCGCCGGTGTTGGACTTGCCGCCGATCCGGTTCATGGCGATCGCGAGCGTGGTGTGCGCCTCGCGCGAGATCGAGCCGAACGACATCGCGCCGGTGGCGAAGCGCTTGACGATCTCCTTGGCCGGCTCGACCTGGTCGAGCGGGACGGGCTTGCGCTTCTCGTCCTCGGCGGTCTTGATCTTGAACAGGCCGCGCAGGGTCAACAGCCGCTCGGACTGCTCGTTGAGGATCTTCGCGAACGCCTTGTAGCGCTCCAGCGAATTGCCGCGCACGGCATGCTGCAGCGTCGAGACGGATTCGGCGGTCCAGGCGTGGTCCTCGCCGCGGGTGCGGTAGGCATATTCGCCGCCGACGTCGAGCGCGTTCTTGTAGACCGGCGCATCGCCGAACGCGTCGGCATGGCGGCGCGCGGTTTCCTCGGCGATCTCGGCAAGGCCCGACGCCCTCGATGCGGGTGTGGGTGCCGACGAAATATTTCGAGACGAAATCCGCCTTCAGTCCGACGGCGTCGAAGATCTGCGCGCCGCAATAGGACTGATAGGTCGAGATGCCCATCTTCGACATCACCTTCAACAGGCCCTTGCCGATCGACTTGATGTAGCGCTTGACGATCTCGTAATCGTCGAGCGCCGCCGGCAGCCGGTCCTTCATCGCGATGATGGTCTCGAAGGCGAGATAGGGATTGATCGCCTCGGCGCCGTAGCCGGCGAGGCAGGCGAAGTGATGCACCTCGCGCGGCTCGCCGGATTCGACGACGAGGCCGACCGAGGTGCGCAAGCCGGTGCGGATCAGATGATGATGCACGGCGGCGCAGGCGAGCAGCGAGGGGATCGGAATCCGGTCCGAGCCCGCCATGCGGTCGGACAGGATGATGATGTTGACGCCCTCGCGGACCGCGGCTTCGGCGCGCGCGCAGAGTTCGTCGAGCACCTGCTCGAGCCCCGCCGCGCCGAGGCCGGCATGGAAGGTGGTGTCGAGCGTGCGCGACTTGAAATGGCTGTCGGCGATCTCCGAGATCGAGCGGATCTTTTCCAGATCGGCGTCGGTCAGGATCGGCTGGCGCACTTCGAGGCGCTTGGTGCCGGCCACGCCCTGCAGGTCGAACAGGTTCGGCCGCGGCCCGATGATCGAGACCAGGCTCATCACCAGCTCCTCGCGGATCGGATCGATCGGCGGGTTGGTGACCTGCGCGAAGTTCTGCTTGAAGTAGGTGAACAGCGGCTTCGGCTTGTCCGACAGCGCCGAGATCGGCGTGTCGTTGCCCATCGAGCCGTTGGCTTCTTCGCCGGTGGAGGCCATCGGCGTCATCAGGATGTTGATGTCTTCCTGCGAATAGCCGAACGCCTGCTGCCGATCCAGCAGCGGCAGGTTGGAGCGCATGCCCTTGGTCGGCGCGTCCGGCAGTTCCTCCAGCACGATCTGGGTGCGGTCGAGCCACTCGCGATAGGGATGGCTCTTGGCGAGCTGCGCCTTGATCTCGTCGTCGGGAATGAGGCGGCCCTGTTCGAGGTCGACCAGCAGCATCTTGCCGGGCTGCAGCCGCCACTTGGTGACGATGTGCTCCTCGGGGATCTTCAGCACGCCCATTTCGGAGGCCATCACGATGCGGTCGTCGCAGGTCACGAGATAGCGCGCCGGGCGCAGGCCGTTGCGGTCGAGCGTGGCGCCGATCTGGCGGCCGTCGGTGAAGGCGATCGCGGCGGGGCCGTCCCACGGCTCCATCATCGCGGCGTGATATTCGTAGAACGCGCGGCGCTGTTCATCCATCAGGGGATTGCCGGCCCAGGCTTCCGGAATCATCATCATGACGGCGTGCGGCAGCGAGTAGCCGCCCTGCACCAGGAATTCGAGCGCGTTGTCGAAGCAGGCGGTGTCGGACTGCCCCTCATAGGAGATCGGCCACAGCCGGGAGATGTCCTTGCCGTAAAGCTCCGAATGCACCGAGGCCTGGCGGGCCGCCATCCAGTTGACGTTGCCGCGCAGCGTGTTGATCTCGCCATTATGGGCGATCATCCGGTACGGATGCGCCAGCGACCAGGTCGGGAAGGTGTTGGTCGAGAAGCGCTGATGCACCAGCGCCAGCGCGCTCTCGAAATCGGGCTCGCTCAGGTCGGGATAGTACTTGCCGAGCTGGTCGGCGAGGAACATGCCCTTGTAGACCACGGTGCGGCACGACATCGACACCGGGTAATAGCCGGCCAGGCCGCGGTCGCGGCGCTGATAGATCGCCTGCGAGATCGACTTGCGCAGGATGTAGAGCTGGCGCTCGAATTCGTCGTCGGTCTTGACCGCGCCGTTGCGGCCGATGAACACCTGCATGTGCGCGGGCTCGGTCGGCTTGACGGTTTCGCCGAGCGAGGAATTGTCGGTCGGCACGTCGCGCCAGCCGAGCAGCATCAGTCCTTCGTCCTTGATCTGGTCGGCGATGATGCTCTTGATGACCTTGCGCCAGGCCGTCTCCTTCGGCATGAACAGCGCGCCGACGGCGTAGTCGCCCGGCTTCGGCAGCTGGAAGCCGATCTCGGCCGCCTTGCGCGCGAAGAAGTCGTGCGGGATCTGCACCAGGATGCCGGCGCCGTCGCCGGCGCGCGGATCGGCGCCGACCGCGCCGCGGTGCTCGAGGTTGCAGAGGATGTTGAGCGCGTCGGAGACGATCTGATGCGACTTCTTGCCCTTGATGTTGGCGATGAAGCCGACGCCGCAGGAATCCTTCTCCAGCGACGGATCGTAGAGACCCTCGGCGGGCGGACGCCAGTCGTGCTCGCGCCAGGTGCCTTCGTACAAATGTTCGGCCGGTTTCGAATTCGGGGCCACCGACAGCGCATTGGCTACGATGTTTTCGCGCTCGAACTCCGACCCGCTCATCTCAGATCCTCTCAATAAGGCTAAGGGCCTCACCGCCTAGGAGCCTGATCGGTTCTGATTGAATCAGGACCGATCAGGCTCCATTTCCTTCATTTGACGCGTTCTCTTCACGCGAACCGGTATCCGCTTCGCTCGAGAACGCTACGTCGGCGCACCTTGGGCGTTCTGCGGCACCCACCGGGCCACCGCTCGTCCTCCGCGAGCCGCAATTTCATAAATTCAGGCCTGGGCGTTCAACGTCCCCGACGAACGGCCTTGCCTGCACCTTCTCGGCGGCCGAAGCGCCGAATTTTCGTTGCAATCCCTGTGCCGGGCTTGCCTCGCAAATGAGACAGCTTTGCTGTCCTAACCCCGACCATGCCAAATTTTTTTCTATCACACAAGCGCGTGAAAGTCGCTGCTCCCATGGCTTTTCCGCCGCTGCGAAATGGCCGGCAGCATGCCCGGGATTTGAAGCAAACGCGCCGCGATCCGGCCCAAGGAGCGCCGAAATCGGCGACGAGGATGGCCCATGGGAAAAGGAGCGAAACGCTCCGGGCGTAGGGCGTTGCAGGAGCGATCGCGCGATGAAGCTGTTTACGGGATGGGTCATGTCGGCTGGGCTGGTTTTCACCGCCGCGGCCGCAAATGCGCAGGTTTTGGCGCCGTCTCAGATCGGCCGGCCGGGCTACGCCGCCGTCTCGGATTTCGAGGGTCCCTATGCGGCGATGCCGCCGGAGGAAACACCGGTGTCACGCTCCGGGCCGCGTTTGCTGCCGCCGCTGGAGGTCTACACGGTCCTGCGCGATGGCGGGTTTTCGCCGCTCGGAGCGCCGCAGCTGCGGGGCTTCGTCTACACGATCGCCGTGATCGACCGCGGCGGCGAGGACGGGCGGCTGGTGATCGATGCCCGCAACGGGCGGATCCTCCGGTTCATGCCGGCCTACCGGATGGGCGATAATCCCAACGGGGACCTGACGGTCACCTATGGTCCGGTCGGGCCGCCGCCGGCGGGCCCGGTCAGAGGCGGGCTGCGGCCGCCGGCTTCGATCCCGCATCCGCATATCGCAGCCCGGACGACCTCCTCGGTGCCACTGCCAAAGACGCCGCCGCCGCACGGCGACGAAGTAAAACCGCTGGCAGCCAAGCCCGCTGCCGAACCGGCGCCGCAGCAATCGGCGGCGGTGCAGACCAAACCGGCGGATGCCCAAACGGCGTCGCAAGCTACAGCGCCTGCCACCGTCGCGGCAAAACCCGCCGCGCCGCAGATACTGCCGACGCAGGAAATGCCACAGGTGCAGGGGTTGGAGTAGTTTCCACGCTTAGAGCGTTTTCGAGCGAAGTGGAGACCGGTTCGCGTTAAGAAAACGCGCCAATGAAAGGAGACAGAGCCCCGGTTCTGATTTAATCAGAACCGATCAGGCTGTAGTCCCCGCGAAGCGACGCTTTCGCGGGGAGGACAATGAGTGGAAGGCCGCTATTTCTTGCGGCCGGCAGCCGCCAGGATCAGATCGGCGATCTCTCTGGGGTGGGAGACCAGCGACAGGTGACCTGCATCGAGCTCCACCGCGGTCGCGTTCATGCGCTTTGCCAGAAAACGCTCGAGGTCCGGATTGATAGTCTGGTCGTCCTTCGACACCGCATACCATGAGGGCTTGGAGCGCCAAGCCGCCACCGTGGTCCGGCCGCCGAACAGCGAAGCAGCGGTTGGCTGCTGCACGGCGTAGAGCACTTCCGCCTGTTCCGGTTCAACGCCATTGGCGAAATATCTGAGGAATGAATCCTCGGCCAATTGGGTGAAGCCGTCATGGTTCTGGACGCCTGCCCGCACCGGCCCGGTCGGGAACTTTGCCGACAGGGCGACGAAATCCTCACCGGCATCGGGGGCTCGCGCGGCCACATAGACAAGCGCCGACACCTTGGGGTCGGTTCCGGTCTCGCTGATGACGGTGCCGCCCCAGGAGTGGGCGACCAGCACGGTCGGGCCATCCTGCAGCGCCAAGGCGCGGCGCGTCGCGGCGACGGAGTCCTCCAGCGAGGTCAGCGGATTCTGCACGGCGGTGACTTTCAACCCGGCCGCCTGCAGCAGCGGAATGACCTCGGCCCAGCTCGAGCCGTCGGCCCACGCCCCATGCACCAGCACGACGTTGCGCGCCGGCGGCGCGGTCGCCTGCGCATGTGCTTCAAATTCGCCAAGCGTTGCGGCGAACGCCGCGACGGCAAGCGCGAGTAATACCCGAGCTATCTTCATCGAACCAACTCCGTGATCAACTCATTCCGCGTGAGCCCGGCGCTCCCGTAAGTGTCTTTCGGCTGAAACAGTCGCATCGTTACTGGCATCACGGTGGTGTGAATCCGTCAGACGGCATGCATAGGCAGGCATTGGGGGGAGGGATCAAGCAGCACGAAAAAACGCCCCGGTTTCCCGGGGCGTTTTCGTATTCAACTAGCCAGTGAAATATTCGCGTTACGCCGCGGCCTTCTCGGCCGAGCCGTCGACCACCTGCGCAGCTTGCGCGCTGGTCGTGATCGGAATGCTGCGGGGCTTCTTGGCCTCGGGGATCTCGCGAACGAGATCGACGTGGAGCAGGCCGTTCTCGAGCGAGGCGTTCTTCACCACCACGAAATCGGCGAGCTGGAAGGCACGTTCGAAGGCGCGCGCGGCGATGCCGCGATACAGCACCTCGGGCTTGCCCTCATTGTTCTCATTGGCGGTCTTTTCGCCCTTGATCGTCAGCGTATTTTCCTTCGCGACGATCGAGAGTTCGTTCTGCGAGAAGCCGGAAACCGCAACCGTGACGCGGTAGCTGTTCTCGCCGGTGCGCTCGATATTATAGGGCGGATAGCCGGGGCTGCCGTCCGGGGTCGCGCGGTCGAGCAGCGAAAACAGCCGGTCGAAGCCGACGGTGGAACGATAAAACGGGGTGAGATCGTAAGTACGCATGATTAGTCCTCCATTGAGCGACTGTTGGGTCAACCCGCCCGCCAATCGGGCCGGGCTTTCGTCGTTGTGCAGCCTGATGATCCGGTCTTTCCGAAACACTGGTAGCGGCCTGCACGAAGGTGATATGGGAGGGTCCCGACGGCGTTCAAGAAGCGGAGATTCGTCGCTTTTTTCACGCTCCCGCCCTTGATTTTCAGCGCCCTTTACCTAACCGGTCCGCCCTTCATGACGCTCGTCTCGATCCCCGCCAATCCGGTCCCGGAGAACGTCGTCACCGGCACCATCAAGACCCCTGACGGCGCCGAGTTGCGCTTTGCGCGCTGGGCGCCGCCGGCCAACCGTAAAGGCACTGTCTGCGTCTTCACCGGCCGCAGCGAGCAGATCGAAAAATATTTCGAGACCGTGCGCGACCTGCGCGACCGCGGCTTCGCGGTGGCGATGATCGACTGGCGCGGGCAGGGCCATTCGTCGCGGCGCCTGCGCGATCCGCGCAAGGGCTATGTCCGGGATTTCTCCGACTACGAAGTAGATGTCGAAACCTTCGTGCAGCAGGTGGTGTTGCCGGATTGTCCGCCACCGCATTTCGCGCTGGCGCATTCGATGGGCGGCGCGGTGTTGCTGCGCGTCGCGCATGCGGGAAAGCGCTGGTTCGACCGCATGGTGCTGACGGCGCCGATGATCGACCTGCCGGGGCACCGCACCGCGCTGCCGGCCCGCATTTTTCTGCGCTTCCTGCGGCTGACCGGCCAGGGCGGCCGCTACATCCCCGGCGGCAATGACGCGCTGACCGGCTCGCAATCCTTCGTCAACAATCCCTTTACCAGCGATCCCGTGCGCTTCGCCCGCAACGCCGCGATCCTCGAGGAAGACCCGACGCTGGGCGTCGGCTCGCCGACGGTGGCCTGGGCCGATACCGCGTTCCGGACAATGCACGGATTTCGCGCCTCCGACTATCCGTCGCAGATCCGCCAGCCGATCCTGATGCTGGCCGCCAGCAACGACACCATCGTGTCGACGGCGGCGATCGAGGAATTCGCCTATCACCTGCGCGCCGGCTCGCATCTCGTCATTGCCGGCTCCAAGCACGAGATCCTGCAGGAGCAGGACCGCTACCGCGCACAGTTCTGGGCGGCGTTCGACGCCTTCGTGCCGGGCACGCCGCTGTTCAAGTGAGGGGCGGCACCCGCGCCTACGAATTTGCCCTGAGCTTTGAGCCGAACTCGACGAGAGTCAATTTGGTCGACGGCACGCCGGCTTTCAAAAGCCCGTCGCGATAGTGGGCGATGTCGGCCGGATTTTTCCAACGGAAATTCCGCAAATGCCGTTCGACGGTCAGGGTCGGGAAATTGTTCATCAAAATTTCGGTCGCCCTTGCTGCTTCCCCGGTTCGTTCCAATTGCGCCAGGGCTGCCGCGCGGACGGCCAGCACCTGAAGATGATGGGGAGTTAAATACAGGGCTTCGCGTGCCCAGGACAGCGAAGCATCATACTGTCCCAGAAGGTAATGGCTGAACGCATTCAGTGCCGCCCATTTATACCGGGGGTCACTGTTGCCGCGCTGCGCGGCCGTGGAAAACAGTTCGATCGCCTGTCGATGCTCGCCGGTCACGAGGTGACATATTCCAAGCACGCCGCGGGCACCCATGTCGTAGGGGTTTAGCTTGACCGCTCTGTTGGCGGCGCTGTGCGCCGCCTCGTAATTGCCCTCCATCGCATGCATATATGACAGAATCGAAAATGCGAATGACGAACGAGGATCGAGTTGAACACTACTTTCCGCCAGGCTCATCGCCTCGGCCCACAATTCGCGAGTACTCCTGATCCATCCGTACTGCACGCCCTGCACCATAATGGTGGCGAGATAGGCTCGTGCGATTGCAAGCGCCGGGTCGAGCGCAATGGCCTCCCTGAACAGGACGATCGAGGCTTCGAAATCTGCTCTTGTGTGGAGATAATAGTGAGAGAGCCCCTTTAAAAACCGATCCCATGCTGTCAGGTCGGTGCAGGAGGAGCGCGCAGGGGCGGAAGCTTCCGCGCGAAAGATCTCCGGGGCGAGTGCCGCGGACAGGCTGGTCGTGATCTCATCCTGCATCGCGAACAGATCGCCCATGTCCCGGTCATACCGGCCGGTCCATAATTGCTCGCCTTTCTCCGGGGCGATCAGTTCGGCGGTAACGCGGATCTTGCTTCCGGCACGCCGCACCGAACCCTGGATCAGGTAGGTCGCGTCGATTTCCCGCGCGATCAGTCGCGCGCTCAGGGTTTTGCCTTTGAACGCGAAAGTCGAATTCCGGCTCAGGACCCGGTAAAACGACTGCAACGACAGCGCGTGGATCAGGTCCTCGGTGAGTCCGTCGGAAAAATACTCGTCGGCGCTGTCGCTGAGATTGGCGAAGGGCAATACCCCGACGATTGCGTTGCGATATTGCGGCGGCAGGTTGGATGCGCCCCTCGGCGCCTGGGCGCGGGTATCGGCCCCGCCTGGCTCCCACGCCCAAACGTCGACCGGTTCCTCGATGTTCTTGAAACGGTGACTGCCGGCCTCGACCAGAGGGATGCTGAGATGCCTGGAAGCCTCGTTATACGCCTTTGCCGACACGGCCAGGCCGCCGGGAGCGGCAACCAATTCAAGCCGCACCGCGATGTTCACGCCCTCCCCGAAAACTTCGTCTTCGTCGGCGATCACGTCTCCCATGTGGACGCCGAGACGGAATTGCATGGCCCGGTCCGCAGGCAAATCGTGATTCCGTTCCGCCATCAGCGCCTGCATCGCGATCGACGAATTCGATGGCGCCAACGACGCTCGGGAACTCCAGCAGGAAACCGTCGCCGGTGTTCTTCACCATCCGGCCGCCGTGATTGAGAATGATCGGATAGATCGCGCTTCGATGCGCCTTGAAAGTGGCGTGCGTACCCGCCTCGTCGAGGCCCATCATGCGCGAATAGCCGGCGACGTCAGCGCAAACTATGGCCGCTAGGCGTCTTTCCATTCTCCCGAGCTCCCTGCTCCAGCGGATATTACTACGTGGTCCGCCGACCGAAGCCAATGATTTTAGGGCACAGCGTCGGTGGCGAACACCATCCGGAAGGAGTGCAGGGCGGTCGGCCCCCGGGGTGGTTGGATACGGCCGGCACTGTCGGACCGGGCGGGAAACCAGAATTCGTCAATCGGCAAGGATGTTATAAATCGCGCTGCCGGCGAGGTAGAGCCCGAGAAAGATCAGTGCGATCAGGAACCAGCGGCGGAAGCTTTCAGGCTTCATTCGCGAGCGTACCAGCTGGCCGGCCAACATGCCGGTGAAGGCGGCGGCCATGGCCACCGCGCCCGGCAGCGCGGTCGCGGCGCTCAACAGGCCGGCGCTGGTGAGATTGAAGGCGAGAGCCACGGTCGCCACCGTGAAGAACACGCCGAGCGCCTGCACCAGCTCGTCCTTCTCCATGCCGATCGCCTGCATGAACGGCATGGAGGGGATGACCTGCACGCCGGTCGCGGCGGAAACGATGCCAGTCATGACGCCGACGACGCCGCCAATCCATTTTTCGTCCCGCCGCGCGACCTTGAAGTTGAATTTGCTCAAGCCCACGATCGCATAGATCACCAGCAGCACGCCGAGCACGACGGTGCCGTAGCGCGCATAGGGGCCGGTCATCATGCCCGCGTTCAGCCAGATGCCGATCACCGTGCCGGTCATCAAGGGCCACAGCCGCCGTACGATGTCGCGCAAAAAAGGGCCGACAAAAGTCTGCCAGATATTGGTGACGATGGCGGGCGCGATCACGATGGCGAGTGCGTGCGCAGGCGGCATGGTAACCGCAAGCAGGCCCACCGACACCGTCGGCAGCCCAAGCCCGATAACGCCCTTGATGAAGCCCGCGAGCAGGAAGACCGCGGCGATCAGAATCAATAGAGGTTCGAACATGAGCAGCACATTGACCGATCGGCCTCGGCGGCACAATCTGCAGGTTACGGAGTTAGCCTTCGGCCATGACGAAGGCTGGGAAACCACGTGCGCCAGCCTCATCTTGAGGAGCCGCGAAGCGGCGTCTCGAAGGATAGGCCGCGGGCCGCATGGTTCGAGACGCGCGAAGACGCGCTCCTCACCATGAGGGTTATGGAGAGCGCCATGCGTTTCGATCTGGTCGACCTCCAACTGTTCATCGCCGTCGCCGAGACGCGCAGCATCACCGGTGGCGCGCAGCGCGTCCATCTGGCGCTGGCTTCGGCCAGCGCCCGGATCAAGGGCCTGGAGGCTGCGCTTGGCGTTTCGCTGTTCAGGCGCGGCCGTCGCGGCGTCGAATTGACCGCGGCCGGTGAAAGCCTGCTCGATCACGCCAGGGTCGTCCTGCATCATGTGGAGACGATGCGCGGCGATCTGGCGGCCTTTGCACGCGGCGTGAAGGCGACCGTGCGCTTCGTCACCAACACCTCGGGGCTATCGGAATATCTGCCGAAGACGCTGGCCGCTTTTCTCGCCGAGCATCCCCACATCTCGATCGACGTCGAGGAGCACGAAAGCGGCGAGATCGCGCGCGCGATCGCAACCGGCGCGGCCGATCTCGGACTGGCGGCCGAGCATGCCCTGCCCGACAGCATCGAGCGGATCCCCTTCAGCGAGGACCGCCTGGTGCTGGTCGCGATGCGCCAGGACGAACTGGCGAAGCGGCGGCAGGTCGAATTTCGCGAAGTGGTGGAGCGGGATTTCGTCGGCCTGATCACCTCGAGCGCATTGCATGCCCATATCGCCGGACACGCCGCCCGGCTCGGGACGCGCATGCGGTTTCGCGCGCGGTTCAACAATTTCGATGCGATCGGCCAGATGGTGGCCGCGGGAATCGGCGTTGCCGTGATGCCGGAGATCGCCGCAAGACGCTGCGCGCGATCGATGAAGATCAGTGTGATCCGGATCAGGGATTCCTGGGCCAACCGCAGGCTCACGATCTGCGCCCGCAGTTTTAAGACGCTGCCGCGGCCGGCGAAGCTGCTGGTGGAACATTTGCGCAAGGCCGCCCAGTAGGTTCACTTCTCGGTCGCGACGCCTGCGTCCTTGATCACTTTCGCCCATTTCGCAATTTCAGTTTCAATAAACCCACGAAAATGCTCCGGGCTGTCGCCCATCAGCTCGGCGCCCTGGCTGGCGAGCTTTTCCTTCACGGCTGGATCGCGCATCGCTTCGGTCGCGATCTTGTTCAGGGCGGCGACGATGGAAGGCGGCGTTTTCGCGGGCGCCACCATGCCGTACCAATTCTCCACCCTCAAGTCCGGCATGCCGGCTTCGGCCGTGGTCGGCACCTCCATCGCGGTCGGCGCGCGCTGCGGCGAGCCGATCGCAATACCGCGCAGGCTTCCGGCTTTGATCTGCGGCAGCAGCACCGGCAGATCGAGGAACGCCATCTGCACCTGCTGGCCCAAGAGATCGTTCACGGCGGGAGCCGCACCCCGATAGGGCACGTGCACGATATCGATTTTGGCCGTCAGCTTGAGCAGTTCGCCCGCCAGATGCGGCAGGCTGCCGGGACCGGAGGAAGCGAAATTGAGTTTGCCGGGCTGCGCTTTGGCGAGCGCGATCAGCTCACTGATAGTCTTGGCTGGAACATTGGTCGCGACCACCAGCATTTCCGGCACCGTCGCGACCAGGGTGACCGGCGCCAGATCCTTCAGCGTGTCATAGGCCACTTTTTCCATGCCGGGGCTGATGGCGAGCGCGCCCGCGCTCGAGATCGCGATGGTGTAGCCGTCCGGTGCGGCCTTCGCCACCGCGTCGGTTCCGAGCACGCCGCCCTGGCCGCCGCGATTGTCGATCACCACCGGCTGCCCGGTCAGCTCGGACATGCGCTGGCCGATTACGCGCGCGATGATGTCGTTGGGGCCGCCGGGTGGAAACGGCACGATCAGCCGGATCGATCTGGTCGGATAATCCTGCGCCGCGGCCAGTGCCGGCGACAGCAACAGCGTTAGTCCCGCCACCACGCTGCCAAGAATTCGCATGACAAACCTCCCGGCTTCCTTTGGTGGATGATGCTAGCTGACTTTGAAACGCCGTCGAGGCTGAAAACGCCGACCTCAGGGCGAGGAGACGCGGCCAAGTCGCAGCCCAACCGATGAGGGCGGGACTCGCGTCGGCAAACTTCCTCTAACCGGCGAGCAGCTTCATCGCCGCTTCATGCACGCGCGGGTCGCCCGCGGCGATGATACGGCCGCCGCTTTGGGCGGGGCCACCTTCCCAGGTGGTGACGATGCCGCCGGCGCCGGTGATGATGGGGATCAGCGCGGCGATGTCGTAAGGCTTCAGTTCTGTCTCGATGACGAGATCGAGATGGCCAGCGGCAAGCATGCAGTAGGAATAGCAGTCGCCGCCATAGCGCGTCAGCCGCACAGCGTCCTCGACCCGGCCGAAGGCCGTGCGGTCGGCGGCGTTCATGAGCAGGGGACTGGTGGTGTACGAAGTCGCCTCGTTCAGCGAGGCGCAGCGCCGCACCGCCAGTTTGCGCATCCCCGACGGCCCCTGGTAATGCGCCGAGCCTGAGTCGCCGGAAAAGCGCTCGCCGATAAAGGGCTGGTGCATCATCCCGAACACCGGCGCGCCCTTGTGCATCAGCGCGATCAGCGTGCCCCAGATCGGAAAGCCCGCGATGAAGGATTTGGTGCCGTCGATCGGATCCAGCACCCAGACATATTCAGCGTCTTCATGCTCGCTGCCGAATTCCTCGCCGACAATGCCGTGCTGGGGGAAATTCGCTTTGATCAGCCGCCGCATCACCGCTTCGGCGGCGCGGTCGGCCTCGGTCACCGGATCAAAATCGTGGCTGTTGCTCTTGTTGTCGACGGAGAGCGACGTCCTGAAGAACGGCAGGATGGTTTCCCCGGAAGCAGTCGCGAGGCGGCCGATGAAGGCTGTAAAATCGATGACCGTCACGGGTTTTTTCCCTGGGGTGGCGCGGGTTAGAACGTAGCTTGGCTCTTGCCTAGCCCAATCCCGCCAATCGCGCACGGGGGCGATAGCCTATCCCCGATTGCTTCAGCAGTTTGTGGGCCGTCGAATCGGCTGGGAGGGTGCATTTTCCCGCTACACCCCGATCACGAATTCGAGAGGTCAATAAAAACGGCCGCGGGCGGGAGCGGAGCAGCGCGGCTTGTCAGTCAACTATCTGAAATAACAGGAATAAATTAGCTGCTGTGATCTTTTTGCAGCGCTGTCGAACGCCGTGATTTTTTGTTCGGGAAATGATTTAAAACCCCTTGCACTTTGTGCAGCGCGGTCGCATATTGTTGCGGTGCGGTAGCGCCTCGCGCTATCGCTGCCCTCCTTGGGCGTTTCCTCCCTAGACTTGGGCCGCTTGTTTACTCAAGCGGCCCTTTTTTCTTGCGCCAAGTTTTCTTTCTTGCGCGCTGTTTTTCGGCCTGCGCTTTTCAGATGCAGCCGGCAAGCGCTCAACACGAGCGCCAATACGAAGCTCTATTCCGCCGCTGCTTGGAACGGCCCGAGGTCGCCGAGGGGGACACCGGCCAGCGCGTTTGCGAGCACCGTCAAATCCGCAGCCACCCGCGCAAATCCCGCGCTGCGTTCACGCCGGCGCTCGTCCATGTAGATCGCCCGGTTGAATTCGAGTTGGATGGCATGCAGCCCGGACGCCGGATTGCCGTAATGCTCGGTGATAAAACCGCCGGCATAGGGCTTGTTGCGTCCGACCGAATAACCCAGCGCACGCATGGTTTCCTCGACCGTGTCGGGAAGCAGGCCTGCGCAACTGGTGCCGTAGCGGTCGCCGATCACCACGTCCGGCCGCCGCGGCTCGTCCCGCGACACGCCAATCGAGGGCATCGAATGGCAATCCACCACCACCACGGTGCCGAACGCCTGATGCGCCTTGTTGATCAGCCGCCGCAGCGCGCGGTGGTAGGGTTTGTAGAGCGCCTCGATCCGCGCCAGCGCATCGTCGACGGAAAGCCGCTCGCGGTAGATTTCCTGTCCATCGCCGACCACGCGCGGGATGGTGCCGAGACCGCCAGCCACCCGCATCGATCGCGTATTGGCAAAACTCGGCAATCGCCCGGAGAACATCCGCGGATCGAGTTCATAGGGCTCCCGGTTGACGTCGACAAAGGAGCGCGGGAAATGGACCCGGACAGTCGGAAAACCGAGGTCGCTGAGGCCGCCGATCAACTCGTCCATGAAGGAATCTTCGGAGCGGCGCAGCGCGGCCAGATCGATCCGCGAGGCAGAGAGGAATTCGGCTGGATAGGCCGACCCGGAATGCGGCGAGTTGAAGATGATCGGCGCGCGCCAATTGGCGGGCTCCACGATCTCGAACGGGGGCGACAGTTCGCCATTGAGCTGGGTCATCGTCAGGCGCCGTCCTGGAATCCGCTACTCTGGACACCCAATTCTGCCAGAAAAACGGAGCTTTTATGAGCGCTTATTCTCCGTAATCACAATCATTCTGCCAAGCGAAAAAACTCTCAAGCCCGCTGGAAGGTCTCTCAAGAGCCGCAAAACGCCTGTTGTCATTGCATTGGGCCGTATTCCGGTCCAGAAATAACGCCGCTCACCGCCCGCCGCGCTACGTGCCCCTTCACCCGAAATTTACCCTCTGCGGGCTTAGTGAACGGACTGATCCTCCAATCGGGATTCGACGATCCTCGCCATGCACAAGATCCTCCTCGCCGAAGACGACAACGACATGCGCCGCTTCCTGGTCAAGGCGCTGGAAAACGCCGGTTTTCAGGTTTCTCCGCACGACAACGGCATGTCGGCCTATCAGCGGCTGCGCGAGGAGCCGTTCGAAATGCTGCTGACCGATATCGTGATGCCCGAAATGGACGGCATTGAACTGGCGAGGCGGGCCTCGGAACTCGACCCCGATATCAAGATCATGTTCATCACCGGCTTCGCCGCGGTGGCGCTGAATTCGGACTCCGAGGCGCCCAAAAATGCAAAAGTGCTGTCGAAGCCGGTCCATCTTCGCGAATTGGTCAGCGAAGTGAACAAGATGCTGGCGGCCTAATTTGGCCCCCAAGGCCGCTTAAGTCCCTGCCAACTATCCTTGCCTGCCCGCTTTGGAGCCGATATACGGACCGCACCCGTGAGGTCAGGTTAAGGGCGCGTAGCTCAGCGGGAGAGCACCTCGTTGACATCGAGGGGGTCACAGGTTCGATCCCTGTCGCGCCCACCATCCCTTGAACCCGTCATTTTAGTCGCGTCGGCTTAATGGCGTCGGCGGATGAGCGGGAAGTCGCCTGGTTCACCACGAATATCGAACCACGCCCTTGCCGGCGCAGCTGGTGGTGACCTGAGAGAACTCGCCTTCGAACGTCGCCGCGGACCAGCAGTTCAGCCATTTCTTCTCGGCGGCGGTGACCAGCGCAACGTCCTGCGTCCCGCGCTGCGCCATTGACGACGACCCCCGTGCCGGCAGCGCTGGAACGTAGCGGCGATTGAGCGATGCGGATTGAAATCATGCGCCCAGGCCGCTCGACGCATCATCTTCTCACTTTTGAAGTGTCCTGTTCCCCGGACAAACCGATCTCGGGCTTTTGGTACTGCACATTGGGATCGCGGCAGCCAACCAACTGCACCAGCCTCTGCGGATGCAAATCGTGACTGCCGAAGCCGTAAGCATTTTGCAGGGCCATAGGGCCTTGCCTGCGGTCGGGATTCAATGCCCGATTCGGTGCGATTTGGCCGGCGACTACTTTATGAGAAGTCATGAGCTATCTCGTTCGCGCCCCGCAAAACCACATGGCAAGTGAGTTTAGAAAACAAGTGAGGGCCGCTGCCTTATCCGTCGCCGGGGCGGTGGGATCCCGGCGGAGTCCTTGACAGGTCGGCCAGCGCGACACACGTTATGAACGTCGGCCAACGATCGCGTTGGCTTAAGCAGAGGAGATACGATGACTCCACCTGCAAAGTGCGCCGCAGTGACCGCTGCTGCAATGTTCGGGCACTGGCGTAGCGGCTAACATACGAACGGCGTTTCGGGAGCGGCCTATGGGCCTCATCAGTAGGGCATGGACCAGCTTGGCCCCTCCCGAGGCGGTTCACCGTCACTTTCCGGCCCCGCCTGTAAAAAATCGTGCAACCGCCCAAGCCAGGCCCTGTCGCGCCACTTAGGTGTCTTGGGCGCTGCCTACGGCAAGAACCCCGCCGCATTGGCGAGCTTCTTCGGCAGATATTCGTCGATCACGTAATTGAGGCCCCATTTGGCGAGCGCCTGCTGCTCGGCGCGGACGCCCATGTCCAGCAGCTGCTTGATGGCGGCGATCCACTCGGGATGCGCCTTGATGAAGGGATCGTTCTGCAGCGCGTCCTGCGCGCGCTTGATGTCGGTCGATTCCAGTTTATGGGTCGCATCCTCGAGACCGAAGTCGATAATATCCTGTGGCGTAACGCCGAGGAAGCGCGCCCGCGGCACGCACAGGAAACGGTTGATGTGGGCCGCATTGCCGGAGCCGACCTTGAGCGTGCGATAGATATTGGCAAAGCCATAAGGGTCGCAATCGACGAAGCAATAGACCGGCAGGTCCTGCTTGTCGGATAAGAGGCGGATGAAGCGCCGCGTGGCGCGGGTCGGCACCCCGCCCATCTCGACGATGATGCAGCGCGCGGTTTCCCAAAAGCGGTGATTGTTGAGGCGCTGGAACATGCCGCCGGTTTCGATGGCGAGCACGAAGCGTGCGTCGGTGCGGAACGTCAGATGCTCGACCGAGCGCGGGATCGAGTAGGCGCCGCTGCCCAGATTGGTGCAGTCGATCTCGATCGCCTCTTCCGTCGCGGGATTTTTGTCGACCACGGTCAGCCGGCCCGCGACCGAGCCGCCATGGGATTCCGGGTAGAAGCGCAGTTGCTCCCGCGACAGCCCGTGCATCGACGCCATCGCCTCGATATCGTCCATGATGGCATCGGATTCGGCCTGTTCGTCGAAGCGGCAATCGCCCCAGTTCTTGCTGATGTAATAGACCTCGCGCTTGGTGGCGAAATCGTCATGCTCGACCATCGCGCGCGAGGTCGCCATCAGGCGCAAGGTCTGCGCGAACGACCGCGCGGTGCTCACCGTCAGCGAACGCACCTTGCGGGCATCGCCGAGCTCGAAATAGCCCTTGGCTTCATCATAGCTGACATTGTCCAGGCTGCGCACCGGAAGCTTGATGTCCGGCAGCTTGCCGCCCTCGATGCTGGCGCGGACCTCGGCGGCAACCTTCTCGATCAGTGCGATGGTCCTGTCGTCGAGATCGCTGCGCATGGCGTCGGAGCTGGACTTTTTCATGGCTCGGCCCTTTGCCTCGTGCGGCTTGAGTGCAGCACGTCGTCGAGTTTCCTCACCGTGGAGTCGCGCTCGGCATTGCTGAGCGTGAGGATCTCCTGCAGCGCGGCGCCGATATGCGGCAGATATTTCTCGATATAGGTCCGCCGGTCATATTCCTGATGAAGCTGGGTCTCGTGGCGCAGATAATGCGCGAGCCTGCGCGCGCATTCTTGCAGCCCCAGTTTGATCTCCTTGAGAATTTCCGGATAAGGCTCGATAGCCTCCTTGGACTCCGACGTGTACGGCACCCAGACGGAAGCGACATGGACCAGGATCGCCATCGGCGCGATCGGCAGCGAGCCTTTCGGCTGGTGCAGGCCGTAACCGTGCCAGTTGGTCTGGCTGACGGCTTTGGTGATCGCGCAGCTGGCCTGCTGGTAGAGCAGCGGTACCCGGTTCGCAAAGCGCAGCAGACGCACCGGCTCGTCCTTCTGCGCGATCAGGTTTTCGGCGGCCCGCGTTTCCTGCGCTTCCTTCTTGCGCAGGTGGCCGCTCGCGTCGACCTCGACGCCGGCCCCGCCGGAACGGCCATAGGCGATCGCGACTTCCACCTGGAACGGGTTGCCGCGGTAGGCTGCGGCCGGCCGCGTGGTGACGGTAAAGAAATCCGCCTCCAGTTCCTTGTGCAGCCCGTCCAAAAGCTGCTTCTCGCCGATCGGGACGATGCAGTCGGTCCGCGGCGCCTGGATGCGGGTGTTTTGGATGGCCTTGTGCAGGGCGGCCGCCTGCACGTGGGCGATGTGTCTGGGATGCGAGCGGTCGCTCAATTTCCGGTCGGAATGCGCGCCGGCGAGTTCAATGATCTTCCGTGCCGTCTTGGTCCCGACGCAGGAAAACTCGTCGACCAGAAATCCCAGCAGCGTGAGGCTTTTGGTATTGTTCAACATCTGAATCAGCCGGCCGAGCTCGATGCCGTAGGGGTGGGGTTTTATCTCTGCCGGCCGAGCCGGGAGCTTCCTGATGCTGCGGGCGAAGCGGAGCTCTTCTCCCAGCGGATCCTTGTAAGCGATGGTGAGGTGCGGATTGGCGATCGCCGTCTGCTTCAGATAGACCTCAACCGAGTGAGGGCCCTTCTGATAATGGCCCTCCATTTCCATCTCGACCCGCGTGCCGTGCGGACGGTCCCATTTCAGTTGTTTCTTGCGGTGGATGTCCGGCTGGTTCTTGGCGGTATCGATCGAGACATACATTTCCGAGGCAATCTTCTCGCCCTTGACGCGGCTGATGATGTGCAGCGGTTTGCCGACGGTGAGCTGCCCGTACATGCCCGCGGCCGAGATCCCCATGCCTTGCTGGCCGCGTGATTGGCTGAGCTTGTGGAATTTAGAACCATACAGCAGCTTGCCGAAAATCCGGGCGATCTGGCCCTCGACAATTCCCGGGCCGTTATCCTCCACGATCACCCGCGATTTGCCGGAGCGGTCGCTCACCTGCACGCTGATGTCCGGAAGTATCCCGGCTTCCTCGCAGGCATCGAGCGCATTGTCGACCGCTTCCTTGACTGCGGTGACCAATGCCTTGGCGGGGCTGTCGAAACCGAGCAGATGACGGTTCTTGAGGAAGAATTCCGAGACGGAAATTTCGCGCTGGCGGCTCGCCATCTCGAGTGCGGTGGCGGGGAGGGATTGCCTGTCAGACACGATTCAAAATTGCACCCCGCAAGGTGCATCCCTCAAGCGTCCATAAAATAGCTTACCTTCTATAGGCGGCTCACCCCCGGCGTCGCTTGACCAGGATCAAACCCAGGAGCCTCGAGGGCGGAGCCGCCGAACCGGCAATTTTGCGATGATGAAATCGCTGCATGTGCGATGACATCTTGCCCGGCGGCGTCGCTTGCAATTCCTGCCTAAACAGCGAAAATTTCGCCGGCGCGGGGGACGGGAACTATTCAGGGCCGTTGGATCTGCAGCGGAGACCGAAATGAAGGGATCGGATCTTCTTGTCGCGGCGCTTGAGAATGAGGGCGTCGATCGAATCTTCGGGGTGCCCGGGGAAGAGAATCTCGATGTCGTTGAAAGTCTTCGGCGCTCGTCCATCGAACTGGTGGTAACCCGCCATGAGCAGCCGGCGGCTTTTTTGGCAGCCACCTATGGGCGGCTCACGGGAAGACCGGGGATCGCGCTGAGCACGCTTGGTCCCGGCGCGCTCAATCTCGTCACCGGCGCGGCCTACGGTTTTCTCGGCGGCATGCCGATGGTTTTGATCACCGGCCAGAAGGCCATTCGACAAAGCCGGCAGGCGCATTTCCAGATCGTCGATGTCGTCGCAGCGATGCGCCCGCTCACCAAACAGTCGCAACAGATCGTCAGCGCCTCAAGCATTCCGACCCTGGTCCGGAATGCGTTTCGCGTCGCCGCCGAAGAGCGTCCCGGCCCGGTGCATCTCGAACTGCCGGAAGACGTTGCCGCGGAAGAAGCCGGCGATGTCGCGCTGGTGCCGGTCCACGCCGCCGAGCTGCCGGTGCCAGCGAGGGAGGCGATCGAGCGCGCCGCCGAGGTGATCCTGGCCGCGAAATGTCCACTCCTGATGTTCGGCGCCGGCGCCAGCCGCCCGCAGCTTGCCCCGGCGTTGTCCGATTTCGTTCGCAGGGTCCGCATCCCGTTCTTCAACACGCAGATGGGCAAGGGGGCGGTCGGCGGCGCCTCGGATTTCTATCTCGGCACCGCAGCCCTGAGCGAACGCGATTACGTTCACCAGGCGATCGATCGCGCCGATCTCATCGTGACGATCGGGCACGAAACGGTCGAGAAGCCGCCGTTCCTGATGGCGCGCGGGCAACACCAGGTCATTCATATCGGTTTCATGCCGGCGACCGTCGAGGAGGTGTATTTTCCGCAAGTCGAAGTCATCGGCGACATCGCCAAGGGCCTCGATCTGCTCGGCGGCCGGCTGGAGGGCAAGCTGAAGATGAGCCCGGACTGGGTCGGCTTGCGCCGGGAAATCCTGGCTCACATCACCGATCGTGCGGAGGAGGATCGCTTTCCCCTGACACCGCAACGCATCGTGCACGACGTCCGGCGGGTCATGCCGCCCGACGGCATCGTCGCGCTCGACAACGGGATGTACAAGATCTGGTTCGCGCGCAACTACCGCACGGATGTCGCCAACACGTTGCTGCTCGACAATGCGCTGGCGACGATGGGAGCAGGTCTACCCTCCGGGATGATGGCGGCGCTGCTTTATCCGAAGCGACGCGTGCTGGTGGTGGCGGGCGACGGCGGCTTCATGATGAACAGCCAGGAGCTCGAGACCGCGCGGCGGCTGAAGCTCAATCTCGTGGTACTGGTCATCGAGGACCACGCCTATGGCATGATCCGCTGGAAGCAGGCCGTCGACGGTTTTCCGGATTTCGGCCTGAGTTTCGACAATCCTGACTTTGTCGCCTACGCCACCGCCTACGGCGCGCGAGGCCGGCGCGTTACAACGGCTTCGGGGTTAGCTCCAGCGCTGGAGCAAGCGTTTTCCGAAGGCGGGCTGCAGCTCGTCACCGTTCCCATCGATTACAGCGAAAACATCCGCGTGCTGGTCGACGAACTCCGGCACATGCAGGATTAGGGCGCATACCCGCAAAATAGAACCATTGGGTGCGACGTTGTCCGCTTTGCCCCATAGGGCGCCCGTATCCTTGATGCAGATCAGCGCGGCTCGAGAATGCTTTTTTCTAGCAGAGGCTCCTTTGCCGCCTCATCCGCCAGCAACTTCAGAAGCACTTTCCGCTCCGCGTCACTGTGCGGTTCAGCGAGACGTTTCTTGAATAGGGCCAAGTTCTCCATGAATGAACCTCTCCACGGCTAACCTCCCTGATTGGAGCGAAAAACCATTTTTGGGGGCGGGAAGCGCGCAACCCATGCGCGCCACGCCTCCGACTTCATGGGGTCTTCCGAACTTCGCGCCGTCCGGACGGTGTGCAGCGCCTTCGGGCATCCCTCGCACCCGGGGAAATCAAACACGCAGAACTCATCGCTTGAAGGCGCGTCTGCCGCCGTCATTTCGAAGCGGCACCTCAGCTGGCTAAGATGAATTTGGCTGGGCTGAATTTGGGGCATGATGCTCCCCGTGATCAGGCGGGAGCACAACACCCTCAGTCGCCGATGGATGCCGAGATCGGAGCGGCGATAAGAATTATTAAATTCCCATTATGCCCGGGAGTCGACAGAAAAATGCAACCTAGGATACAGTGACCGTCAAGTACGGACAGCATCACTCACCTATATTGAACGGAACGGAAATGCACCTGTTCGTTAGGGCATGATTTCGCGTGGTTGGGTGACGTGCTTCGGTATTGCCAAGATGCAATCAATGCCTTGGTGAAGCTGACGCGCGCCCGAACAGTCTGACTCCCGCCAAGACTAGCCTGCGGGCAAAGACCCAGGCGTCGTCAGGAGCAAATCCAGACAATCGCGAGCGCCATCGGAAAGCCCAGGACGAAAGCCCCAGCAATCGCCAAGGTGAATTCGGCGAGCAAATTTCCTTCAGGGCGCAACCTATCTACTGACATGCTGTTTGCTCCGACGCGCGGAAGCAAAAAGCCGCCACCGGGACGATGTGGTGACGTCTTCCAGCTCGCACGCACATTTCCAGAAGGTGCATTGCAGGTTGCGCGGATATGGTTAAGAAAAGGTTAAGGAGGGTTGAGGCAGGGGAATCGGGTGAAGGAAATCACGCTGCGATGAGGCTGGCGAGATATTCGTCGTCCCAGCCTGCGGTTTTTCGCCGGAGGCGGATGGAATCCTTGCCCGGGGCCTTTCGGGTGAGATTGTAGGCGATGTGCCGGCAGGTTGCGAAATTGGCCGGGGCGTTGTCGGTTCTGACGCGGCATTCGTCGTCGCGAAAGACCATGTCCATGACCCAGTGCAAGGAGTTCTCGATCGCCCAGTGTGCGCGGATCATCGGGCCGACCGCGTTCGGCCAGCAGCACCAGCGAGGTGATGTAGAAGCGCGTCTCGCTGGTGATCTTGCCGTTGATTTCGCGCCGGCTTTCGACCACGACAACGGACTTCAGGCCCGGCCATTGGTGGCGCGCCTGCAGCCAGTCGACATCGTGGATCACGGTGTAGTTTCGGGTCTCGATACGGCCGTGATCGGCATCGACGGTTTGGTGCGTGCTGATCGTCGTGTCCTTGTATTTCAGGGCTTTCTGCTCATCGACGAAGACCTCGACATCCTCGCGCAGGGTTCCCTGATTGCCCTTCAGCGCGAGGATGTAATCGGCCTTCTTCTCGATGATCTTGCGTGGCGATGTCGCGCTGGCAGCCCATCGCGTCGATCGTCACGACCGCGCCCTCGATCGACATCATGTCGAGCAGCGCCGGGATGGCGACGATCTCGTTCGACTTCTCGTTCACCTTGACCTGGCCCAGCACGATGCGTTGCCGCGCCGCGAAGGCGGAGACCATGTGGATCGCCTCCTTCGAGCCCTTGGTCTGATACGAGCGCCGCGAGGTCTTGCCATCGATCGCGATGACCTCGGCGGGCGTGTTGGTCAGCGCCGCGACCCAGGCCACGAAGCAAAGCTGGAAGGCGCGGGCGTCGAGCGTGGCGAAGATATCGCCGAGATGGTCATGCGAGGGCGTGCCGTTCGCATAGGGCCGAAACCGCCGCAGCAGTTCGATCTTGCGCTCGCCAAACCGCGCGATGTCGGTGAACGCCTCCGCCCCGGCAAGAACCGCCAGAAGAATCAGCAGCAGCACTTCAGGCAGCGGATAATCCACCTTGCCGGCCTGGCGATGATCCGGCAACTCACTGAAATAGTGAAGAAAACTCGTCGTCTCCGCAATCTCTGCAAATCGTGCCCCGTCCGAATCCATCACCGTCCTCCACCTGCGACTCAGTGGATGACAACAGATTCAGCACTTCAGGCCTTTGTCACGGATCTCCTTCACCCGATTACCCTGAGGGTTGAGCCGATCGATCGCTATCGTCCACAGCCGCGCGGCAGCAAGAGTGCCGATGAACTCGCGTCGCTGCACGCCCGCCCCCAAAGTATCAGAATAGGTCGTTGTAACTGCCTAAACTCGAGATCTGGAAGACGTCGGGGCTACCCCTGAAAGCAGACATTGCTTGATGCAGTCGGCATGCTCAAAGGGCCCAACAAGAGACATGGCCCCCATGTACGAAATGGAACCCGTCGAGCATTGAGGGAGGAAGGCAATGAAGCATCCTCGCAAAATCTCAGCGGCAGATGCCGCTGCAATAGCCCGCAGCGAGGTACCGGCGACCTAATGAGACATAAGGCAGCAAAGAGGGCTTGAGGCGAGAATATTCCGCGTCACACCGCCGTAGATCCATTCGCCCAACCGGCTGTGACCGTAGGCGCCGGCCACCAGCAGGTCGGCATCCTCGTCCAGGGCAAACTGGAGCAGATGATCTGCGTCAGATCTGTCGCGACGAAGAATTGGCCGAGGATCTGCAGTGATCCGGTGCCGTGCCAGATAACGGACAACGTCGCCTATCCTGGCTGAGGCATTTCGTTCCTCGTCCCGGGAGCAGACTTCGACGACCGAAACGCGCTTGGCGGCACGTAGAAACGGGATCGCATCCAGCACGGCCCGACGGGCCTCGCGGGTATCCTTCCAGGCCACGACGACATGTTCGGCCCGCAACGAGGCGACGCCGGGTGCAACAAGCAGCGCGGGCCGGCCTAGCTTGAGAAGCACCTCGCCCGGATCGAGGGTTCGGCAATGGTCATAGCGGCCCTGAATCTGCTGCCCCATGACGACGAGATCGGCACAGCGGGCTTCACGCTCCAATGCGTCGGCTGGAAAATCCAGCGCCGTTCGCCATTCGACGTCGCGACGCTGCGTGCCGACGACGCGTCTGAACCAGTCGCCTCGCTTGGCCAGCGCCGCGTGCATCTGTTTTATATCAGATTCCGTTGCCTCCTCTATGATCACATCTTCCGCAACGAACAGCGGAGGAACGGCACGGGCCGAGAAACCTATCAGCGCCGCATCGAACTTCGCGGCGAGCTCTGACGCAATTCGAACCCTTTGTTCCGGAAGGCCATCGATATCGACATAGACCATTACGGCTGCATATGACATGGGGCTGCTCCCTCAAAGACAGCCCTGTCTTGCACGGCTTCGCGGCTGGCCCCTATTGATGCATCTCAAATCTACTTCAGTCTGGCGGAGCTGGTTGGGCCGTTCGCCGTCAAAGGTTTGCTGTTGCCGAGCGTCGATCGACAACAGCGTTCTGGGGGGGGGGTGCCGATCATGGATCGAGTGGCGCTAGCAGCAGGCGCTACGCCTTTTGGGTGCGCCGGACCGCTTCCGGAAGCCATCGCGATGCCGCAGATCAGCGCGTAACAAACCAGCGAAGCACACACCATGGCGGCGAGGCTTTTCATGCCGCCACCAAAATAGCTGACCGCAAGCCAGCCGCCGCCGGCGGCGAACACTAGCCGCGAGGCCGCGCCGACGAACGGCCACAGCACATGGCCGGCGCCTTGCGCGGCAAACGCGATCACGAAGCCGAACCCCAAAGCGGCGTAGGACGGCGCCACGATCCGAAGATAGATGGCGCCTGGACCGAGCACTAAGGGATCGTGGCTGAACAGATGCAGCCACAGCATCGGGAAGATCGCCACGATCACGCCGATGGTGCCGGCGATGCCGGCGCCCACCACGCTGGAGGTCCAGGCAATCTTCCTGGCGCGGGCGACCTGGCCGGCGCCGATGTTGAGGCCGACCATGGTTAACACCGCGGTGCAGAGCCCGAACAGGATCGGGATCAGAGGAGCGCGAGGCAATGCCGTAGCCGGCCAGCGCATCGGTGCC
>CAVYMZ010000003.1:0-146871 GCA_963769705.1 uncultured Alphaproteobacteria bacterium
GCGAACGCGGCAGCGAATCGTTGAGGATCAGAAGATCGGCGATCAGCCAGGGTTTTAAGGTTTCCCGATAGACCCAGTGGTAGGCGGTCAGCGCCGAGACCGAGCGCAGGATCGAGGTCCACTGGTAATAATCGAGCGGTCCGCCGACATGCTCCTCCTCGGGCAGCAGCACGTGATATTTGACGTCGAGGATGCGGGCGGTGTTGTCGGCGCGCTCCAGGTGCACGCCCAGCCGCGAGAACCAGTAGGCGTCGTTGCGCAGCATGGTTCGGTAGGCCAGCCGTCGAACCGCAGCGAGGTTTCCTGCACAAAGCGCAGAAACTTCGCCAGTTCCTCGCGGCTCTTGGTGCCCTTGCTCCAGACTTCCTGAAGATCGATCCAGGCCGAGTTGATGGTGTCCCACATCTCGCTGGTCAGCGCGGTGCGCACCGAGCGCGAATTGAGCCTGGCGTTTTCGATGCAGTTGCGGATCGAGGAGGGATTTTCCGGGGCAAACGACAGATAGTCGACGACGTTGTGCTCATTGGCCTCCTCGTAGACCTGATAGAAGCCGGTGCTGACGCCCGCGGTCAACAACGCCGAATCCCACTCATTGGTCTTGCCGATATAGGCGTTGGGCAGCGCGGTGACGCGCAGCGTCGCCTCGATGGTGCGCGCCAGATATTCCGCGCGTTCGACATAGCGGGCGAGCCAGTACAGGTTTTCAGCGGTGCGCGACAGCATAGGTAGCTACTCGTCCAGAATCCAGGTGTCCTTGGTGCCGCCACCCTGGCTGGAATTCACCACCAGCGAGCCCTCCTTCAGTGCCACGCGGGTCAACCCACCCGGCACGATGGTGACGTGATTGCTCCCCGTCAGCACGAACGGCCTCAAGTCGACATGGCGCGGCGCAAGACCGCTCGCGGTGCAGGTCGGGCAGGTCGACAGCGCCAGCGTCGGCTGAGCGATAAAACCTCGGGCTCGCGCTTTAATTTATCGCGAAACGCTTCGATGGTCGCTTTGGTCGCGGCCGGCCCGATCAGCATGCCATAGCCGCCGGAGCCGTGCACTTCCTTCACCACCAATTCGGCGAGATTGTCGAGCACGTAGGCGAGATCCTTGGGCTCGCGGCAGCGCCAGGTCGGCACGTTCTTCAGGATCGGTTCTTCGCCGAGATAGAATTTCACGATGTCCGGCATGTAGGAATAGACCGCCTTGTCGTCGGCGATGCCGGTGCCGACCGCGTTGGCCAAAGTGACGTTGCCGGCCGCATAGGCCGACATCAGCCCGGGCACGCCGAGCGCCGAATCCGGCCGGAAGGTCAAGGGATCGAGGAAGTCGTCGTCGACCCGGCGGTAGATGACGTCGACGCGCTTCAAGCCCTCGGTGGTGCGCATGAACACCTCGTCGTTCTTGACGATGAGGTCGCGGCCCTCGACCAGCTCGATGCCGAGCTTGTCGGCGAGAAATGAGTGCTCGTAATAGGCCGAATTGTAGACGCCGGGGGTCATCAGCGCCACCGTCGGTTCAGCCGAGGCACTGAGCGGGGCCACCGAGCGCAACGCCGACAGCAACTCGTCCGGATACTTTTCCACAGGTGCGACGCGGTGGCGGGCGAACAGGTCCGGAAACAGCCGCATCATGATTTCGCGGTTTTCCAGCATATAGGACACGCCCGAGGGGGTGCGCGCATTGTCCTCCAGCACGTAAAACGTTTCCGGGTCGACGCGGACGATGTCGATGCCGGCGATGTGAACATAGACGTCATGCGGCACCTCCTGTCCGTTCATCTCCGGGCGGAATACCGGGTTCTGGAAGATCAGGTCGTCGGGGATGACATTGGCGCGCAGCACGTCGCGGCCGTGATAGATGTCGCGCAGGAACATATTGAGCGCGCGCACCCGCTGTTTCAGGCCTTTTTCCAGGATCGTCCACTCTTTCGCCGACATGATCCTGGGGATCACATCAAACGGGATCAGGCGTTCCTGGGCCTCGGCGTCGCCATAGACGGCGAAGGTGATCCCAATCCGGCGGAACAGGAGCTCCGCCTCCTGTCGGCGATATTCCAGGGCGTCCGGTGGCGTCTCCTTGAGCCAGCGGGAGAGCTCCTCGTAGGCCGGGCGGACGTCGCCGCCGGGTCCGTTCATTTCATCGAACGCAACTGCCATAAACCCCGACTGTTTTTCTGGGCCATGCGGGACAGTGCATGACTTAAAGGGATGGTAGCAAGGCCCGGGCCAGCGCGATATGCATTGGCTGGGGCATTTGGGGGAGAAGGGGTTCCCCGATTGCCTGAAAAACCGGCTGCCTGGTGCTTATTTCGGTGGCAAAATTCCGTGACTCCCCTGCGCGGCTTGCGCATGGTCACGATCATGCAGGGCGAGGGAGAGTTCATGACCGAGATCGTCACCGCGGGCATTCTGGTGATCGGCGACGAAATCCTGTCCGGGCGGACCAAGGACAAGAACATCGGCTTCATCGCCGAATATCTCACTAATATCGGGATCGACCTCAAGGAAGTCCGGGTCGTTGCCGACGACGAGGCCGACATCATCGCGGCGCTGGATGCGCTGCGTAAACGTTACGACTACGTCTTTACCACGGGCGGCATCGGGCCGACCCATGACGACATTACCGCCGACAGCGTCGCCAAAGCGTTCGGCGTCGGCATCGATCATCATCCGGAGGTGGTGGCGCGATTCCGCGAGCGCTGGGGCGCGCAGGATTTGAACGAGGCGCGGCTGCGGATGGCGCGGATTCCCGATGGCGCCGAGCTGATCCAGAGCGCGACCATCCTCGCGCCCGGCTTCAAGATCGGCAATGTCATCGTCATGGCCGGCGTCCCCTCGATCATGCAGGCGATGATGGACATCGTCGCGCCGAAGCTGAAATCGGGGGTGCGGATGTTGTCGGACACGGTCCGCGCCAACGCGCGGGAAGGCGACATTGGCGGCCCCTTGCGCGAAATCGCCAACGCCCATCCCGACACCATCATCGGCAGTTATCCCTTCACCGACGAGGACAAGAAGCCGAACACCAATCTGGTCGTCCGCTCCCGCGATCCCGAAAAGCTCACTGCGGCGATGAATGCGGTGAAAGAAATGCTGGCGGGATTGCACGTGGTCCGCTAGCGCGTCGGTCAATCGGGAAGACAGGAAGAGTGCGGTCGGCATTCACGATGTGTACGGCCGCAATCTGACGATTCAGGAGAACAGAGATGGCGGAGCATCCGGAACTGAGCATACAGGAGCGGGCGGGCAGGGCCTTTCCGGTCTCATGGGACCAGTTCCACCGCGATTGCCGGGCGCTGACCTGGCGGCTGAATGAAGTCGGCCCATTCCAGGCCGTGATCGCGATCACCCGCGGCGGGCTGGTGCCGGCGGCGATCGTGGCGCGCGAACTCGGCGTGCGCGTGATCGATACCGTTTGCATTGCCAGCTACGATCACACCAGGCAAGGCGATCTGACGGTTTTGAAGAGCGTATCGGCCGACACCGCGAAACTCGGCGGCGGCACCGGCAAGGGGCTGTTGATCGTCGACGATCTCGTCGACACCGGCAAGACCGCGCGCCTGGTGCGCGATCTGTTGCCGGATGCGCATTTTGCCACCGTCTACGCCAAGCCGAAGGGCCGGCCGCTGGTCGACACTTTCATCACCGAGGTATCGCAGGACACCTGGATCTTCTTTCCCTGGGATACCGCGTTGTCATTCCAGCCGCCGATCCGCGACGGCGCGGCGTGATCAGATTGTCATTCCGGGGCGATGCCAACGGGTCCGCCCAAAGCGCGGCCCGATGACAGGCTCCGCATCGAACTACGATGCGCAATTGCGCATCGGGGAATGACGGGATGAACGAGCGGGCGTCGGAAATGCCGCTGCAAAACCGCGTCACGCCATCAGGCGATATCATCGCCACCCCGCAGCGCGGGATGTTTACCGGCAATCGCGGCATCATCCACGATCCCGTCACCAAGACGCTGACGCGGCGCTGGGCCAGCAAAGCGTGGCTCACCTGTCTCTGCGAATTCAAAGGCCGGCGGCGCGAGGTGATGGGCGGCCGCAGCTGGACCGAGCTGTTCTTCCTCGACGAGGCCACGGCGCTTGCGGCGGGACATCGGCCGTGCTTCTACTGCCGCCGCGACGACGCCGTCAGGTTTCGCGCCGCCTGGCAGCGCGGCAACGGGGTCTCCGGCGTTCAGGCGCGCGAGATCGACGCAACGCTGCACCGCGAGCGTCTCGACGGGCGCAGCAAGCGGCTGCATCCGCTGCCTGTGCCCGTGCGTCAATTGCCTGACGGCGCCATGGTCCAGGCGGAGGATGAAAGCTATCTCGTGATGCAGGGAACGGCGCTGCAGTGGTCGCCGGCGGGATATCGAAAGCCGGACAAGGCGATTGCGGACGCCAGCTTGCTGACGCCGCCGTCGACGCTAAACGCGATCATCGCGGGATATCGTCCGGTGCTGCACCCCGGCGTGTCATCGTTTTCCTGAGGTCAGCCCATCACCACGCGTATCGCACGGTTCCCTTGCCGGCATAGCTGCGGGTAACCTGGGAGAATTCGCCTTCAAAGGTGGCGGCGGCGGACCAGCCGTTGATCCACCTCATTTCGGCGGAGGCGGTGGTCAGGGCGCTGTTATGGGCCTGCTGCGCTCCGTTGACGACGAAGGAGGCGCCCGGAAGGGTCTGGAAGGTCGCGCCAATGGACGGGATAGGGTTGAAATCGTAGGCCCAGGCGAGCCGGCTGCGCAGGGTGAGGATCGCATCGGCCAGCGCAAACGATTTATCGGTACGCACACCGAGCTCGCTGCGCGAATCCGTGACACTCTTCGAGGTATAGTTCAGGGCGAATGTGTTGGCGCCGGAGAGCACGCTCTCGGCATAGGCCGGCAGTTCGAACGTGGTGAATTGCGCGGCGGCGTACGGCGTGATGCCGAAGCCCATCGACCCCGGCGCGACGAAACGGCTGCCGCCTTCGATGCGGCCGGAGAAGGCATTGGCGTTGAAGCGGGCGCGCAACTGATCGATGCCGGCGATGGTGACCGTGCGGTTGGTGGTGACGTCTTGCCAGCCATAGGCCAGCGCGCCCATGAGGTACGACGCGCCGACGGTATGGCGCAGGAAGGCGCCGGCCTGGAACAGGTCCGAGTGGCCTGAACCCATTGCGTTCGCAACGCTGAAATTGGTGCCGCCGCCGGCCAGCGCAAAGCCGGCCAGCGTGTTCGCCGCGAGCCGATAGTCGGCGCCCACCGCGGCGCCAAAAATGCGGCTGGTGGCACCGTTGGAACCCGCGGCGGTGTTGCCGTCGGTGGTTTGCGAGCCGCCGAAACCCGCCGCCCATACGCTCCAGCGCCGATCGAAGGTCACCGCGGGCGGCACCGCCTTGGTGATCATGCCGTAGGCGTCGCGTTCGGAGCCGCTGCGCTTGCGGCTCCCGGGTGCATAGCCGAGGGCGTCGTTCTCGTCGGCGAAGGACGACGCCCCGGATCCGGATGAGGAGGTGTCGCCGCGTCCGGCCAGGAACGGATCGGTCATGACGCCGAGGAACTGCGTCATCGCATCGAATGTGGTCTGCTGGGTGCCGGTCGCAGCTTCGCCCGAGGCTTGCGTCAACCCTGCCGGGGTCAACCCGAACACGCCGGGAATGCCGCCATTGGTGTTGAAATAGTTGGTGAGCGTATTGGCGACGTTCTGCTGGTTGGTGTTGAGGCCCGACGACGGCAATGAAAATGTCAGCGCCAGATTGAGATAGGCGTCGTTGCCATCGTAGCTCAGGGTCGAGTTGAATCCCGACGGCAGATTGCTGTTCACCAGCGCGCCGAAGGTGCCGCTGACGCCGCCGGTGGCGGTGAGGATGGTATATTGCTTGTTGATGTAGCTGCCGGTGGCAAAGTTCGCATTGACGGCAGCGCCCCCCAGCGTTGCGGTGCCGGTTACGTTGGCGAACGAGGACGTCGCGGGATTGAGCTGCACGATGTATTGCGCGCCGGACTGGAACGCGAGATTGCCGCCGATCGCCATCGATGTGCCCGGCGTGCCGTTGCCCGGCGTGAAGGTCCCGCTGATCGTGCTGTTGGCGCCCGAAACCGTGCCGGCGCCGCTCAAGGAGCCGAACGTCTTGTTGAAGCCGTTCAAATTCAGCGTCGCCCCGGAGGCGACGGTGAAGGCGGTGCTGGCCCCGAACGCGCCCGCGCTGCCCGCGCTCAGCGTGCCGGCATTCACATTGGTGGCGCCGGTGTAGGTATTGGTCGCCGAAAGCAGCAAGGTGCCGCCGCCGCTCTTGACCAGGGTGCCGGGCGATGCGCCGTCCGCAATGATGCCCTGCAAGGTCGTCGTGGTCGCACTGGCAACGTCGATCGTCGACAGGCCGGCGATCTGGAAGGCGCGGCCATTGGCAAGGGTCGTCGTCGCCGTCAGCGCCAGCGTGCCGCCGTTCGAGATGATCACGTCATTGGCGACATTGCCGAGATTGGCGGTGGTGGCGACCGAAAGGGTTCCGGCGCTGATGTTGACGTTGCCGGTAAACGTATTGGTCGCGGACAGCACCAGCATGCCCGGCCCGGTTTTGTTGAGCGCGGTGTTGATGCCGCCGGTCGTCAGCCCGGTGCCGCCGATGGTGTTGCCGTAGGTCACGGTGCCGCCGGAGACGCCGATATTGACGGTCACGCCGCTCAGGAAGATTCCGGCGCCCTGGGCTGAGCCCGTTCCGCCGGCCGTTCCGTTGAACGAGCTCGGGCCGGCGCCGACGCCGGAACTGCCACCGGCGCCACCGGTTACGGCGGCACCGGAGATCGGCGAATCCAGAATGGTCAGGGTGCCGCCGGTGGCAACATAGATAGCGCCGCCCTGTGCTGCACCGCCGCTACCGCCAAAGCCTCCGTCTGAACCCGGGCCCTGGCTGCCGTTGTTGTTGGTGACGCCATCCCCGCCGGCGCCGCCATTGCCGCCATTGGCATTGCCCGCGCCACCGGCGTTATTCGCCGTATAGCTCGTGCTGCTGGTGGTGCCGGAGCCGCCGCCACCACCGCCACCATCGCCCAGCGCCGCTCCCGCGGTGCCGGTGGTGCCTTGCCCGCCGGCGTGTCCGCCGGTTCCACCGGCGCCGCCGCCGCCGCTCGCGCCGCCATTATTGGCCGCGCCGCCGGCGCCGCCATTGCCGCCATTGACCGGATCCGCCGCCGTATTCTGCGCGCTGCCGCCGGTGCCGCCGGTGCCGCCGGTGGCGGTGTTGCCGGTGAAGAGCACCGCGGCGAGCGTGACCTTGGCGCCGCTGCCGACCAGAAGTCCGCCGCCGGCCCCGAGACCGCCGCCGCCGCCGCCGCCCGAGCCGTAAGACAACCCGCCGCTGTAATAGCCGTTCTGTCCGTTCTGTCCGTTGCCGCCCAGCGCGGTGGTGTTGGTAACGGCGAGGCTGGAGATGTTGACGGTCGGCGCATTGGCGCCGTTGACGACGATGCCTTGAAAGGAGGCCGCGCCGTTGATGGTCTGGTTGTTGCCGGTGATGTTCACCACGACGTTGGCATTGCTGGCCTGGAGCTGCGCGAGCGAACTCGACAGCGTGAAGCCGCTAGTAATGTTGATGGTGACGGTCGAGTTGGCACCGGCCGCCGCGACCGCCGCGACCGCGGTGTTCCAGTCGGTCTGATTGGCCACGTCGATCGCCATGGCCTGCGTGGCGAACAGGCTTGCCGCGCACACCGTTGAGAGTGCGAACCACCGCAGGGAACGTCGCGTGGCAAAGATCGGCGCGGCAAACCGCGATGTCGCAAGGAAATTCATTCCGCCCCCGGCAATGAACAAAAAATTGCAAATACTATTGAAGCGATAAATCGTCGCCGACGCAGCCCTATGCAGATGAAACGCCGCAAGTAACGTTGTCAAGCTTGCGCAAGACACACTCTCCGAAAATCGTTCAGTCCGCGCGCGAACGTGCTAACGCTCCCAAATTTGCCAGCGCTGCTGCGCCATCATCATGCATCCCGGCATGAATTGATTGGGCCCAATGCATCTTCGCGCGAATTCGATGTGACGCTGCCATGCGCTCGGCGCGCGCCGTCTGCTTTCTCCTCGGCAGGCGAGAAAGGGTGCGCGATTCGGGATCAGCGCAGCGGCCGGCCCTGCTCGTCGACGCTCATCCTGGATTCGCGCAGCGTCCAGTCGATCACGATTTGCCGGCAGCGCTGCAGCGCCGCCTCGTCCTGCCGGGCGCCGGTTGTACCCGTATTTGCCTCAACCGCCTGTTTCTCGCGATCGACCATGGCCTGGCAGGTGACGAACTCGGCGCGGCCATCGGCGCGCGCTGACAGCGAAATCAGCGACAGCGACGCTACCATGATCGCAGCGGCGAGTTTCGGCGAGGCCATTATCCGAACAGCTGCCGCGCCAGCCTGGCACCGGCGCCGAGCGCCATCAGTTTGGCTTCCGCGACATCGCGATGCATCGGCGCCATGCCGCAATTGGTGGTGGCGACGATGTTGCTCTTCGGCACGAACTTGGACACCTCGTCGATCACCTTGGCGACGTCCTCGGCGGTCTCCACCGTGTCGCTGGCGACGTCGATCACGCCGGCCTGCACGATCTTGCCCTTGAGCAGGCTGAGCAGCTCCAGCGGCACCCTGGAATTGCGGCATTCGATCGCGACCTGCTGGATCGAGCTGCGGTCGATCGCCGGAAAAATATCCTCATACTGCCGCCACTCAGCTCCGAGCGTCTCTTTCCAGTCGGTATTGGCCTTGATGCCGTAACCGTAACAGATGTGCACCGCGGTGGCGCAGGTCAGCCCCTCGGCGGCGCGCTCCAGTGCCTTGATGCCCCAGTCCTGGACCTCGTCCATGTAGACGTTGAAGGCGGGCTCGTCGAACTGGATCACGTCGACGCCGTCGGCCTGCAAGGCCCTCGCTTCCTCGTTGAGCAGTTCGGCGAAGGCGAACGCCATCTTGACGCGGTCGCCGTAATATTGGTCGGCGATGGTATCGATGATGGTCATCGGGCCGGGCAGGGTGAATTTCAGTTTCCGCGCGGTGTGGGTGCGGGCGACGCGGGCCTCGTCGGCGTGGACGCGGCCCTTCAGCCGCAGCGGCGCCACCACCTGCGGCACCATCGCCTTGTAGCGGTCATTGCGGATTCCCATCTCGACCTTGTGGGCGAAATCGATGCCCTCGATCTTTTCCAGAAAACCGTGGACGAAATGCTGGCGCGACTGCTCGCCCTCGGTGACGATGTCGATCCCGGCGTCTTCCTGCAGCTTCAGCACCAGCAGAGTGGCGTCGCGCTTGGCCCGCGCCAGCTCGTCGCCTTTCGATTTCCAGGGCGCCCACAGCGTGTTGGGCTCGGCCAGCCATTCCGGCTTCGGCAAGGAGCCTGCGATCGTGGTTGGAAACAGCATGAGGGCCTCCCGGGTTGTGGTTGAGCGTCTCTCTGCCATGTCTTATGGTCGCCGTACAAGAACAACGAAAGTCGTCCGCACCGCTCGAAGGTCGCGGCGCAGATCCACCGGGGAAACCATGATCGACCTCCATTACGCGCCGACGCCGAACGGCTGGAAAATCTCGATCATGCTGGAGGAACTCGGGCTTCCCTATAACGTCATTCCCGTCAACATCCGGGCCGGCGAACAGTTCAAGCCGGAATTTCTGGCGATCAGCCCGAACAACCGGATTCCGGCCATCGTGGACCGGCTGCCTGCCGACGGCGGCGGGCCGTTTTCGGTGTTCGAGACCGGCGCGATCCTGATCTATCTGGCCGACAAGACCGGGCGATTTCTGCCGAAGGACATGCGCGGGCGGTCGGTCGTCATGCAATGGCTGATGTGGCAGATGAGCGGGCTTGGCCCCATGCTCGGCCAGCACGGCCATTTCGCGCTCTACGCGCCTGAAAAAATCCCCTATGCCATCGAGCGCTATCGCGACGAGGCGGCGCGGCTTTATCGCGTGCTCGATACCCAACTGGGCAAGACCGGCGCTTACGTTGCCGGCGATTATTCGATTGCCGACATCGCCTGCTTTCCCTGGACCATGACCCACAAGGCGCAGGGCTTCACCCTCGACGACTACCCGAACGTCAAGCGCTGGTACGCCGAGGTGCGTGCGCGGCCGCAGGTGCAGGCGGGGCTGGCGATCGGCAAATTCGTCAAGGAGCCTTTTGATGAAGAGGCGAGACGGAACATGTTCGGCGGCAGGGCGAAGGAGATGGCCGGGAGGAAATGAGCCGTCGCCAAACCGTCATTGCGAGGAGCGAAGCGACGAAGATTCCATGGGGAGTGGATAGCGACCGGGTCTGAAGCCAGACTGAGGTTGCTGACCCCTCAACCTGGAGACAACGATGTTGCTCGATCATCCTTCCGACGGACCGACCGCTATCCGCACACAGTTTGGCGCAATTTTTGTGTCGTTGGAACTAAGTCGTTCGAATTGGCTGATAACGTCGTTTTCGCCCGGCAAAGGCGAGAAGATGTCCAAGCATAGCGTCCCGGCCGGCGACGTTGCCGGTTTGATGAAGCTGTTCGCAGACCTCAGGCGCAAGGCGGAGGCCAGGACCGGCGAGAGCTATCCGATCATCACGATCCAGGAAGCTGGGCTGGACGGGTTCTGGCTGCACCGTGTTTTGCAACAGAACGGCATTGAGAGCCACGTGGTCGATCCGGCCTCGATCGCGACGCCGCGACGGCGCAGGCGGGTCAAGACGGACCGGCTCGACGGCGAGACGCTGCTGCGGGCGCTTCTCGCCTACAAGCGCGGCGAGCCGCGGGTCTGTGCGATGGTAGTTGCCCCCTCGCCCGAGGAAGAGGATCGGCGGCGGATTTGTCGCGAACGACGGAGCTTGATCGCCGAGCGCATCACGCATGTGAACCGGATCAAGGGTCTTCTGTTCGCGCAGGGGGTATCCGATTACGAGCCGCTGCGGCGCGACCGACGGACGCGCTTTGAAGCGTTGCGTACCGGAGACGGACGGGAGCTGCCTTCGCATTTGAGGGCGCAGATCGGCCGCGAACTCGATCGGATCGAGCTGCTTCTGAACCAGATCAAGTCGGTCGAGGTCGCGCAGGATGCGCTGTTGGCGGCGGCGAGAAAGCCTGCAAGCAAAGAGGTCGCACCGGACGCGGTCACGATGCTGCTCGCCTTGAAGGGAATGGGCGCCAACTTCGCTGCCGTGCTCTGGTCGGAGGCGTTCTACCGGCAGTTCTCCAACCGCCGTCAAGTCGCCGCCTATGCGGGGCTTGCGGCGACGCCTTGGCAAAGCGGAGGCATCCGGTACGAGCAGGGTGTGTCGAAGGCCGGCAATCCAAGGCTGCGGACCACGATGATCCAGATCGCATGGCTGTGGATACGTCACCAGCCGCAGTCGACCCTGACGCGCTGGTTCAAGGAGCGAAGCCCGCAAGGCCGCAAGTGCGCGATCGTGGCGCTGGCGCGCAAGCTTCTCGTGGCGTTGTGGAAGTATGTCACCCAGGGCGTCGTCATTGAGGGGGCCGTGATGAAGCCCGCCGCCTGATCCAGAACCGCGCCCAGCGGCAAGCTCCGCCGCCCGCGCGCAACCAAACCATAACCCATCTGCCGAGGCCCGATCAGCCTCGGAAGATCCGGGTGGACGAACCGATGGATTGCATGGCTTCAAAAGCCGCAACGAAGAATGGTCTCGTCCTCTCGAGCCTGCCCGCCGCAAGCGGAATCTTGGTGCAGTCGCCTCGCGCGACGACCGAATGTGAGTTTGATCTGGCAAGCAACCCAGATCGTCGAACCGGCTCGAACCCTGGATCGCAAATGCGAGGATTGCAGATGCCCTGACCGAACCACCAACAACAGAACCCCCTATCGGTCCCGAGCGGCCAAGCATGATGGCGTGCTCGATCAACTCAAGGCCAAGCCGCTGCGCGGCGGCCCCAAGGGGCCGGCCCTGACTTGATCTGCGCGCGCCATCCTGCAGAACCCGCGGTCGGGACGAAGAGGTGGCCTGCAGTCGAACAAAAAGGTGACCGCTCATCCTTGACACACACATTCCCCATGTGAGCAATCCATACACCTGTCATTCCGGGATGGTGCGTGAGCACCAGACCCGGAATCTCGCAGATTCCGGGTCCGATGCTTCGCATCGCCCCGGAATGACGGTCTAAAACCAAGAGCAAAATACCGGACGTCGTAAGGCGGAAAAAAAGGAAACGCCATGATCGAATTCTTCTTCGATTGCTCCAGTCCCTGGACCTATCTCGCCTTCCACAACATCCAGCCGCTCGCCAGGGAGTTCGGCGCCGAGATTACATGGCGGCCGATCCTGGTCGGCGGCATCTTCAACACCATCAATCCCAGCGTCTATGCGTCGCGCGAGAAACCCGTGCCGGCCAAGGCGAACTACATGAAGAAGGACCTTGCTGATTGGGCGCGCTCGGCAGGGCTCGCGATCAAGATGCCGCCGACGGTGTTTCCGGTGAACAGCGTCAAGGCGATGCGCGGCTGCATTTGGCTGGGCAAAGATCTGGTGCCGTTCGCGCGCGCAGTGTTCGAGGCTTATTGGGGCGGCGACCAGGACATTTCAAAGGACGAAGTGCTGACCGAGATCTGCAAGGGTCTCGGTATCGATCCCACGAAATTCTTCGCAGGCATCGGCGAGCAGGCGATCAAGGATCAGCTCAAGGCCAATACCGACGAAGTGATGGCGCGCGGCGGGTTCGGCTCGCCGACCATCTTCATCGACAAGGCCGACATGTATTTCGGCAATGACCGGATGCCGCTGATCCGCGAGGCACTGGCCCGGCGCAAAGAGCGGGCCGCCTGATGCCGAAGGCGATCGTCTGCCGCGAGCTCGGGCCGCCCGAGCGCCTGCGTCTGGAAACCTTTGCCTCGGCGCCGCTGAAGCCGGAAGAGGTGCGCGTCGCCATCCATGCCGCCGGGATCAATTTTCCTGACATCTTGATGGCGGCGGGCGAATACCAGCTCAAGCCGGGATTGCCGTTCACGCCTGGGGTGGAAGCGGCCGGTGAGGTGAGTGAGATCGGCGATGGTGTTGCCGGCGTAGCGGCCGGCGACCGCGTCATCGTCAAGATGCGCTACGGCGCCTATGCCGATGAGGCCGTGGTTGCGCCGTCGCAGCTTACGCCGATGCCGTCGACCTTCGACTACGCCGAGGGCGCAACCTTCCTCGCCGCGCACGGCACCGCCCATCACGCGTTGGTCGATCGCGGCCAGCTCAAGCCAGGCGAAGTGCTGCTGGTGCATGGCGCCGGCGGCGGCGTCGGGCTTGCCGCGGTGGAGATGGGCAAAACGCTCGGGGCGACCGTGATCGCGGCGGCTTCCTCGGAAGAAAAGCTTGCCGTCGCGCGGGCCAGGGGCGCCGATCATCTGGTGCTTTATCAGCGCGAGCCGTTCCGCGATGCCGTCAAGCGCATCACCGACGGACGCGGGGTCGACGTGGTGTTCGATCCCGTCGGCGGCGAGGCATTCGAGGAGAGCGTTCGCTGCATTGCCTGGGGCGCGCGGCTGCTCGTGATCGGCTTTACCGGCGGCATCGGGCTTGCCCGTACCAATCTGCTGCTGATCAAGGGCGCCAGCGTGCTCGGCGTCCGCGCCGGCGAAGCGGTGCGGCGCAATCCGCAAACCGGCAAGGTGCGGATCAAGCAGCTGTTGGAATGGGCGGAGGCCGGAAAAATCCGCCCCCACATCTCGCACCGGCTGCCACTGCAGGATTGCGCCCAGGCGATGCGGCTCCTCATCGACCGCAAGGCGATCGGGCGCGTGGCGCTGATGATGAGGTGACACTCAGCTCGTCGTCCCAGCGTTCGCAGGGCCGACGTAGGAGTTCGCTGCAGCGCCTCACTCATACTCGCGCTCTTCCCACCACGGGAAATAATCCGGCATGTCCGACGACACCTTGTCCTTGAACACCGCCGGGCGCTTTTCCAAAAACGACACCACGCCTTCCTTCACGTCAGCCGAGCGGCCGCGGGCGTAAATGCCGCGGCTGTCGACCTTGTGTGCTTCCATCGGATCGTCGGCGCCCAGCATGCGCCACATCATCTGCCGGATCAGCGCCACCGAGACCGGCGCGGTCTTGGCGGCGATCTCTTTTGCCAGCGCGCGTGCGGTCGGCAGCAATTCGTCCGGCGGCACCACCTTGCTGACGAGACGGCCGGCCAGCGCCTCCTGCGCCGGAAACACCCGTCCGGTGTAGCACCATTCCAGCGCCTGGGAGATGCCGACGATGCGCGGCAGGAACCAGCTCGAGGCGGCCTCCGGCACGATGCCGCGCTGGGAGAACACAAAACCGAAGCGCGCGGCCTCGGAGGCGATGCGGATATCCATCGCGAGCTGCATGGTGACGCCGATGCCGACCGCGGGGCCGTTCACCGCCGCGATCACGGGTTTTAAGCATTTGAAGATGCGCAACGTCACCTGGCCGCCGCCGTCGCGAACCTGGTGGTCGCTGTAATCGACCTTGCCGTCGGCGAGACGCCTGACCGGCCCGCGCCGCGCGTCGCGATCGAAGGTGTCGGCGCCGGAGGAAAGATCGGCGCCGGCGCAGAACCCGCGGCCCGCGCCGGTGACGATGACGGCGCGGATATTGTCGTCATTGTCGGCGGCGTCGAAGGCGTCGATCAATTCCTGCTGCATGACGCCGTTGAAGGCGTTGAGCTTGTCGGGCCGGTTCAGCGTGATGGTGAGAATCTGCTCGGCGACCTCGTATTTGATCGTCTCGTACGGCATCCGGGTTTCCTTCCTGTTATGTTCTTGATTTTTGATCTGTCATTCCGGGACGCGCGTCAGCGCGTAGACCCGGAATCCATACGATCGTGGTTAGATTCCGGGTTCGCGCCTGCGCGCGCCCCGGAATGACGTAAGGAGTTACTTCTTCGGCGGCGCTCGGCCACGGCTTCTGCGGCCCCCGCAAGCCCTCGAAGGCTTTCGCCATTCCGAGCACGCCGAGGTCGTCGAAGCGGCGGCCGACGATCTGCACGCCGATCGGAAAACCCTTTTTGTCATAGCCGCCATTGATCGAAACGGCCGGATTTTCCGACATGTTCCACGGCACGGTGTAGGCGATGTGCTCGAACGGTTTTGCGGGATCGTTGAGCGGGGAGGCGAGTTCGGCGGCGAAATTCACCACCGGCGATACCGGCGAGATCACATAGTCGAGATCGCAGAACAATTTCGCCACCGCCGCGCGGATCGTCATCGTGGTGTTGAAACCCCTGATGACGTCGACGCCCGACAGCTTCGCGCCGGCTTCCGCCCAGTTGACGATATAGGGCAGCGCCTTGCCGCGCTCGGCCGGCGTGAGCCTGGAGAGATCGTCCCACATCCGCGCCCGCCAGAAATTGTCGAGCCCGTCGAGGGTTTCGCGCGACATCACGCCGGGCACTTCGGTGACGACCGCGCCGGCGGACTCGAAGGCCTTCGCGGCCTTCACGGTCACGTCGCGCACCTCGTCTTCCAGCGCCTGGCCGACGCCGGGATCGAGCATCAACCCGATGCGCAATTTGCGCAAGGGTTTGTCCAGCGCCTTCCAGTTGATGCTGTCGGGCGGCAGGCTCATGCCGTCGCGGCGGTCGGGCCGCGACAGCACGCTCATCATCAGGGCGGCGTCGTCGACGGTGCGGGTCAATCGGCCCGGCGACGCGGCCGACATAGGGCGGATCGATCGGAATCCGCCCGAGGCTCGGCTTCAGGCCGACGAGGCCGCACCAGCACGCGGGCAGCCGCACCGAGCCGCCGATGTCGGTGCCGACATGCAGCGGGCCGTAACCGGCCGCGCCCGCCGCACCGGCGCCGGCGCTTGAGCCGCCGGGGTTCTTGCTGATGTCCCATGGATTGCGGGTGAGGGGATGGAAACTCGACAGGCCCGACGACAGCATGCCGTAATCCGGCATGGTGGTCTTGGAAAAGATCACCGCACCCGCTTCGCGCAGGCGAGCCGCCGGCGGCGCATCTGCGGGCGCGGCTGCCTGCTTGACGCTGGCCGCGCCCAGCGGCACCGGCACGCCCTTGGTGGCGATATTTTCCTTGATCGTCGCCGGCACGCCGTCGAGCGGACCCATCGGTTCGCCCTTCTGCCAGCGTTCGGTCGATGCCGCTGCGGTGGCGCGCGCGCCGTCGGGATCGAAGGCATACAGCGCCTTGATGTGCGGCTCCCACAGCTCGACATGCGAAAGCACGTCCTCCAGCACTTCGGACGGCGAAAACTGCTTGGCCTTGAAGCCCGCGATGAGGTCGACGGCGGAAAGGTCGTGCAGCGACGTGACGGCTTCTTCGGATACCGGTTTCTGCATGGGAGCTTTATGCATGGGAGCCTGCCGGAAGCCGGGTTTCGATGATGCGCGCGAACATGCTGGCGCCGACGGGCAATATCTTGTCGTCGAGCACGTAGCCGGGATTGTGCACGGGCACCGAGCCGTCATGGCCGACCCAGAAATAGGCGCCGGGCACCGCCTGCATCATGTCGGCGAAATCCTCGCTTCCCATCTTCGGTTGCGACCGGGTGATGACCTTGGCGGGGTCGACTACCGTGCGCGCCACCGCCTCGACCACCCTGGACTGCTCTTCCTGGTTCACCAGCACGCTGAACGTGTCGCGGATATCGGCAATGATTTCGACCTGGAAGGCGGTGGCGATGCCGGCGCAAATCGCGCGCATGCGCTCGCGGATCAGCGCGCGCGCCTCGTCGGAAAAGGCGCGGACGGTGCCGCAGAGCTTGGCTTCGCCGGGGATCACGTTATAGGCGGAGCCCGCGTGAATCTGGGTGATCGACAGCACCGCCGCCTTCAGCGGATCGACATTGCGGCTGACGATGGTCTGCAGCGCCTGTCCGAGCGTCATCGCGATCACGACCGCGTCCTTGGAACGCTCCGGCATCGCGCCATGCGCGCCGTAGCCCTGGATGGTGATGTCGAAGAAATCGGCGCCGGCCATCGCCGGTCCCGGCAGGATCGCGATCTCGCCATGGTTCAGGTCGGGCGCGTTGTGCAGGCCGTAGACCTCGTCGCAGGGGAATTTCTCGAACAGCCCGTCCTTGATCATGGCGCGGGCGCCGCCGAGGCCTTCTTCGGCCGGCTGGAAGATGAAATGCACGGTGCCGTCGAAATTCCGGGTCTCGGCGAGATAGCGCGCGGTGCCGAGCAGCATGGTGGTATGGGCGTCATGGCCGCAGCCGTGGAAGCGGCCGGGAATGGTCGAGCGCCATTGCAGGTTGGTGTTCTCTTCCATCGGCAGCGCGTCCATGTCGGCGCGCAGGCCGATGCGTTTGGTCCCGTTGCCCTTGCCCTTGAGCACGCCGACCACGCCGGTGCCGCCGAGGCCGCGATGCACCTCGATGCCCCATTGCGTCAGCCTGTCGGCGACGATGCCGGAGGTGCGGACTTCCTCGAAGCCGATTTCGGGATGGGCATGGAGATCCCGGCGGATCGCAGTGAGTTCGTCGGCAAAGCCTTCGATGCGGTCGATATTGGGCATTGGACCTCTATCCGGTTGAGCGTGAATGTATTTTCAGGGGTGAAGGCGGGACCGTTCGGCTTGACGCGGATGCCGGGACGCAGCCGCGTCCATGGCAGCGCAGCGGTGTCGGCGGGCATCGCGCCGGGCGCGGCGCAGATCAGCAGATTGATCGGCGATCGGCTCGAAATCGGCGCGGAAATGCACCGAGCTCTTGTTGACGAGGATCGCCTGTTCGGTCGGCTCGATCCCGACATAGCGGTACATCGCCTGATCCGCGAGCTGCGCCTTGTGCGAAGACACCACCACCCTGACATCGCCGATCCGCAGGCACGCCGACGGACCCATGTCCATGTCGCGGCCGCCATAATAGGGACCGGGCGCCACGAATTGTCCGTCGGATAATTTCTCGACGACGAAGGTTTCCTTATACGGGCGCGTCGCCTGGGATGCCCGACTTGCCGCCGAGCGCGAGCGTCACGGTGGCGCCGACGCCCGCCGCATGCGCGGCTTTCGCGGAAGCCGGATCGTAGATCACGCCGGTCGCGGCTCGCGTGGCGTTGTTGCGGACCAGCGCGCGCAGCATGCCGGTGGTGTCGGAATCGCCGCCGGCGCCCGGATTGTCCTGGGTGTCGGCGATGACGATCGGTTTCGTCGCGGTCTTCGCCAGTTCCATGGCATGGCGCACGCCCTCGTCGGGGGTGAAGATGCGGCCGTCGAAATCGTCTTCGTGGCGCTCGATCAGCGCGGCGACCGTGTCCGCTGCAGCGTCCGCATCGGCCTGCGTCTTGCCATAGGCGAACACGCTCGGCCCGCAATGGGCAAAATCGGCCGCCGGAAAGCCCGGCGCGAACGACAGCGTCGGCACCGCCTCGCTCTCCAGCGCCGCAAGCTTCTGGTAGATGCCTTTGGTCGGCTGGTCGTTGGTGCATTGCCAGCTGATCGGAATCAGGAACGGCAATTGCCGGAACGCCTTTGCGAATTTTTGCTTCGTCTCGAGCAGCAGATGCGAGATGCCGGGCGGCGGCGCGGCCGGTCTCGGCCATGTCGACATGCGGATAGGTGCGGTAGGCGATGAGCGCGTCCGCGTGCTCGACCATCTCCGGCGTCACATTGGCGTGCAGATCGAGGCTGACCACCAGCGGCAGGTCCTTGCCGATCACCTGGCGCACGCGCGCCAGGATTTCGCCTTCGCCGTCGTCGAGGTGTTCGGTGACCATCGCGCCGTGCAGGTCGAGATAGACGGCATCGAGCGGCCCGGCGGCCCTGATGCCGTCGACCATCACCTTGACGATGCGCTCATAGGCATCCTCGGTGACATGCGCCGAGGGGCTGGCGCCGCAGGAAATGGTCGGCACCATCTCCCAGCCTTGCGCTTCCGCCGCCTCGACAAAGCCGGCGAGCCCGACATTGATGTTGCGCATGACCTTGAGCACATTCGGCGCCGAACGCCATCGCCGGCCAGCCGCCGCCGTGCACGAAATCGTCATAGGTCGCCTTCGTCGGCGCGAAGGTATTGGTCTCGTGCAGGAAGCCGCCAACGGCGATACGGGTCATCAATTCTGTCTCAGTCGAACTATTTCGCGCGCGACGTTAGACTCGTCATCGCGGAAGCGCAAGCGACGAAGCAATCCGCCTTCCGCATGGCTTCGAACTATTTCCGGATTGCTTGTTCTACATCATTGCGAGGCGAGGAGCGCAACCACGAACTCCGTCATTCCGGGATGGTGCGCAGCACCAGACCTCGGATTGCTCGCGGAATCTGCATCGGGTTCGATGCTTCGCATCGCCCCGGAATGACGGACGGCGGATTTACGTCGGCGGCGCGCTCGCCGCCACCGGCCTGAAATTCGCAAAATCCCAGTCCCGGCCGGGGGCGGCTTCGAGCAATTGCCTGGTATAGGCCTGTTGCGGATGGGTCAGGACCTGCGCCGCCGGTCCCTGTTCGACGATGCGGCCATGCTGCATCACGGCAACGTCGTCGCAGATTTGCGCCGCGACGCGCAAATCGTGGGTGATGAACAACAGCGCGATGCCGAGCCGGCTCTGGATTTCGTCGAGCAGTTCCAGCACCTGCGCCTGCACGGAGACGTCGAGCGCGGAGACCGCTTCGTCCGCCACCAGCACGTCGGGATCGAGCGCGAGCGCTCGCGCAATGGCGATGCGCTGGCGCTGGCCGCCGGAGAACTGGTGCGGATAGCGCGAGATCGCATCTGGCGGCAGGTCGACCAGTTCCAGCAGTTCGCGCGCTTTCGCCAGCGCCTCGCTGCGCGGCATGCCGTAATTGATCGGGCCCTCGGCGATGGTCTCGCCGACGGTGATGCGCGGATTGAGCGAGCGATAGGGGTCCTGGAAGATGATCTGGATGCGCTTGCGGTGCGGCTGCAGCAGCCGTCGCGACAGATCGGAGATTTCGCGGCCAGCCAGGCGGATTCCGCCGGAGGTCGGATCGATCAGCCGGACGATGCAGCGGGCTACCGTCGATTTGCCGGAACCGCTCTCGCCGACGATGCCGAGCGTGCGGCCCTTGCGCAAGCGTGAGCGTGACGTCCTGGGCGGCCGCGACCTCGCGCACGCCGCCGAAGAACGAGCGCTCGCGATAGACCTTGCCGAGTTCGTTGGCCTCCAGCACCACCGGTTCGCGTCGTCTCAGTGCGCGGCGCGCGCGGCACCAGGCTCGGCACCGCCGAGAGCAGGTTGCGGGTGTACTCCATGGTCGGGTTGCGCAGGATGGTGTCGAGCGCGCCGGTCTCGACCAGCCGGCCCTGGCGCATCACCGCGACGCGATCGGCGATCTCGGCGACCACGCCCATGTCGTGGGTGATGAACAGCACGGCGGTGCCGTGATCCCGCTGCAGGTCGCGGATCAGGGTGCAGGATCTGCTTTTGCGTGGTGACATCGAGCGCGGTGGTCGGCTCGTCGGCGATCAGGAGTTTCGGCTCCAGCACCAGCGCCATCGCGATCATGATGCGCTGGCGCTGGCCGCCCGACAGCCGGTGCGGATAGGAGGCGAAGATGCGTTTCACCTCGGGCAGCCGCACCTGTTCCATCATGTCGAGGATGCGCTGCCGCCGCGCGCGGGCATCGAGAGCGGTATGGGCGCGCAGCACTTCGTCGATCTGGCGGCCGACCGGCACCACCGGGTTGAGCGCCGTCATCGGCTCCTGGAAGATCATCGCCATGGTGGTGGCGCGCAACTGCCGCAGGCGGCGGTCGCTGGCGGTGAGCAATTCCTCGCCGACCAGTTTGACGCTGCCGGCTGTCGGCGCCAGCGAGCCCTTCTGCAGCAGCCCCATCACGGTCAGCGATGTGACGGATTTGCCCGAGCCGCTTTCGCCGACCACGCACAGGGTTTCGCCCTCGCGCACCTGCAGCGAGACGCCGTCGATGATGCGCGGCGCCTTCGGGCCCTTGCCGAGGCTGACGACGAGGTCGTTGATGTCGAGGATGATGTTGTCATGCACTCTCGCCGTCATTGCGAGCGAGCGAAGCAATCCATCGCGCCGGAAGCAGAGCGGATTGCTTCGTCGCTCGCTCCCGCAATGACGTGGTGAGGCTCACTGGCGCCCTCCCGCTGCTTCATGCGGGGATCGAGCGCGTCGCGCGCGGCGTCGCCGATCAGGTTGACGCTGAGGATCGCGATCGACAGCAGCAGGCCCGGCCAGAAGATCAGCGACGGCTTGATCTGAAAATAGGCGCGGCCCTCGGCCATGATGTTGCCCCAGGTCGGCGTCTCCGGACTGATGCCGGCGCCGAGGAACGACAGGATCGCCTCGGTGAGAATGGCGGACGCGCAGACATAAGTGCCTTGCACGATCAAGGGCGCGATCGTGTTCGGCATCAGATGCCGCCACATGATCTTGGGCAGGCTGGAGCCGACCGAGATCGCGGCTTCCACATAGGGTTCCTCGCGCGCCGACAGCACGACCGAACGCACCAGCCGCGCCACCCGCGGCATTTCCGGGATGGTGATGGCGATCAGGACCGTCGTCGAGGCTCGCGCCGGACAGCGAAACGACGGCGATGGCAAGCAGGATGCTCGGGATCGCCATCAGTCCATCCATCACCCGCATCATGATGGCGTCGACCCATTTGAAGAAGCCGGAGACGAGGCCGATCACGAGCCCAATGCCGATGCTGAACACCGCAGCGCCCAAGCCGATCAGCAGCGAGATGCGCCCGCCATAGAGAATCCGCGACAGCACATCGCGGCCGTAACCGTCGGTGCCGAGCAGAAATTGCGCGCTGGCGGGCTTCAACCTCTGCGCCGGCGCCAGCAGCAGCGGATCATGCGGCGAAAGCCAGGGCGCCAGCACGGCGGACAGGATCACCAGCGCAAGACAGATCGTGGCGGCGGCGATGATCGGCGTCGCCGTGAGGAATCCGAGCCCCGGCCGGAACGGCGTGGTGATCGGGATTGACGGTTCGGGAAGGGTTTCGATCGCCATCAGTATCGCACCTCAATAACGAATTCTGGGATCGAGCAGGGTGTAGGCGACGTCGATCAGGAGATTGACCGCGACATAGATGCCAGAGGTCAACAGGATCATCGCCTGAATCACCGGATAGTCCCGCGCCAGCACGGCATCGACGGTGAGCCGGCCGATGCCGGGCAGGTTGAACACGCTCTCGGTGACGACGACGCCGGAGATCAGCAGCGCAAAGCCGGTGCCGATCACGGTGATGACGGGCACGGCGGCGTTGCGCAGCGCGTGGCGCAGCAGCACGGCGGTCTCGCCGATGCCCTTGGCGCGCGCGGTCCGCACATAATCCTCGCCCAGCACGTCCAGCATCGCCGCGCGGGTCATGCGCGCGATCAAGGCGACATAGATAAAGGACAGCGTGCAGGTCGGCAGGATGATGCGTTCGAGGAACGGCGCGAGGCCCGCGCTGATGCTTTTAAAGCCCTGCACCGGCAGCCAGCGCAGGTCGATGGCGAAGACCTGGATCAAGACGTAGCCGATCACGAAAACCGGGACCGAAAAGCCGATCACCGACAGTCCCATCACGAAGCGGTCGATCCAGGTGCCGTGTTTCCATGCCGCGATCACGCCGAGCGGCACCGCGATAAGGATCGAGAGGATGATCGTCGACAGCGCAATCGAGATCGAGGGCTCGATGCGCTGGCCGATCATTTTCAGCACCGGCACATTCGAAATCAGCGATACGCCGAGATCGCCGTGCAGGAGCTTGCCGACCCATTTGAAGAATTGCTCGTAGAGCGGTTCGTTCAATCCGAGCGAGGTGCGGATCCGCTCAAGCTGCTCGGGCGTCGCATTGTCGCCGGCGAGGATCGCGGCGGGATCGCCCGGCGTCAGCCGCAGCAGGAGAAACACAAACAGCGCGACCACGCCCATGACGGGAATGGCGGCAAGCACGCGGCGAAGCAGGTATCCGAGCATCGTTATCCACTAGATTAGTCTAGATTAGTTTTGCGCCAACCCATAAGTCCGGGTTATCGCGGATTTTTGGTCCCCGCCCGTAGCGTCGCAGGCGAGCAATTCCTGTGCCATCACTCCAGCGTCGCCAACAATCCCGCCATCAGCCGGCCGCGCTCGGCGAGGCTGTCGACTTCGATGTGTTCGTTGAGCGTATGCGCATCGCCGCCGCGGACGCCCAGGCCATCCAGCGTCGGAATTCCCATCGCGCCGGTAAAGTTGCCATCGGAGCCGCCGCCGGCGCTGCCATGGGGCAGATCGAGCCCCATCTGCTTTGCCACGCCGCACGCTTTTTCATAGAGCGCCATGGTGCCGGCATCGGGCTCCCACACCGGCCGGGTCACGCCGCGCGTGACCTTGAAGGTCACATCGTTCGAAGTTCCGGACAGAGCCAGCATCCGCTCCACGCCGCGATCGAGATCGGCCTGGCGCTTGGCCATGCTCAGCGCCTCGCCGCTGCAGGTGGTGGCGACGCAATTGACCCATTGGCCGCCATGCACGATGCCGACGGAGAAGGTGCAGTCTTCCGTCGTCATGCCGTCGATGGCAATGATCTGGCGCGCCATCTCGCGGATCGCGGAGCGGCCCGAGGAAAGCGTGGCGCCGGCATGGCTCGGCTTGCCGATCGCTTCGAGATTGAAGCGTGCGATGGCGTAGCGTCCGGTGACGACGCCGTTGTTGGGGCGTCCCGGCTCCGGCACCAGCACATATTTGTTGCGCGCGGCTTCGGCCTCGATGAGGTCGCGCACAGACGGCGTGCCGACTTCCTCGTCGGGGGTGAACAAAACCGTAATCGGCAGCGGCGTCGTGAAGGATGCGCGCGCCAATTGCCGGATCGCTTCCAGTGTGAGGTAATTGCCGCCCTTCATGTCGAAGATGCCGGGGCCGAAACATTTGTTGCCCTCGCGCCGCCACGGCAATTTCTTCAGCGTGCCGACGGGATGAACGGTGTCCAGATGCCCCGCGATCAGGATACCGGGCTCGCCTTGTTTGGGATGCGGAAACCGCGCCCGCACGCAGCCGCCAAAACCTTGCCTTCCGGCGATGCGCTCGATTGACGCACCCATGATCGCCATGTCGCGCGCGGCGATATCGAGCATGCGCTCGACCGCACCCGCGTCCCAGGTCGGGCTTTCGCACTCTACCCAGCAGCGCAGTCCCTGCAGCATGGCTTCGGAATCAAAGGGAAGGTTGGCGGGGTTCATGCGAATTCTCTCAAAGTTGCGAACTGATGTTAACGATGGTCTCTCGAGATGCGTACGAGAATGACCGGCGAGGGGTTTGTAAAGTGAAACATGAGCGAGCCAAGCGCCTGCATTCGCCGCTCCGCCATGAACCAAAACCGGATTGACGCGCGAAGCGCTTGGTGCAAGTCTCAAAAGCCAAAGATTTGCAGCATGTTAGCGCGCCTAAATAACGCACGGCCTGCATAACAAATCATCGGGCTTTGACCAGTTTCAGGTCAGTTTCACTTCAGGAGACAAACGAATGTTCCAAATCTCGCGTTGGAAGCGCCCCGGGGTCGCGTCGAGCGTCGCTCGGGCGCTTGCGCTATCGGCTGCGCTGGCGTTGCCATCGCTGGCGGACGCCAAGACCATCACCGCGGTCATGCATTCCGACCTGCGCATGCTCGATCCCAGTTTTACGACCGCCTACATCCAGCGTGACTATGGCTACATGGTCTACGACACGCTGCTGGCGATGGATTCGCATTTCAAGATCCAGCCGCAGATGGCGGACTGGAAGGTCTCCGACGACAAGCTCACCTATACCTTCACGCTGCGCGACGGCCTGAAGTGGCATGACGGCACGCCGGTCACGGCCGAGGATTGCGTGGCGTCGCTGAAGCGCTGGGGCAAGCGCGACGGCATGGGCCAGAAGCTGATGGAATTCACCGCGAGCCTGGAGGCAACCGACCCCAAGACCATCACGCTGAAGCTGAAGCAGCCCTACGGCCTGGTGCTGGAATTGATCGGGAAGCCTTCCTCGATCGTGCCGTTCATGATGCCGAAGCGGGTCGCGGACACGCCGGCGGACAAGATGATCACCGAGCATATCGGCTCCGGTCCGTTCAAACTCGTGGAGTTCGAATTCCAGCCGGGCGTGAAGGCGGTGTTCGAGAAGAACAAGGACTACGTGCCGCGCAAGGAGCCGCCGAGCTGGACCTCGGGCGGCAAGGTGGTGAAGGTCGACCGCGTCGAATGGATCACGATGAAGGACGCGCAGACCGCGATGAACGCGCTGCAATCCGGCGATATCGATTTCCTGGAGAATCCGTCGTTCGATCTGTTGCCGGTCCTGGAGGCGAACAGCGATCTCAAGATCGACACGCTCAACAAGGTCGGCTTCCAAACCATCGGCCGGATGAATTTCCTTTATCCGCCGTTCGACAATATCAAGATTCGGCGCGCGGCGCTGCTGGCGATGAGCCAGAAGCCGGTGCTCGACGCGCTGGTCGGCAATCCGAAATACTTCGAGACCTGCGGCGCGATTTTCGGATGCGGCACGCCGCTCGCCACCGACGTCGGTTCCGAGTTGGTCGTGAAGGGCAACGGGATGGCGGAAGCCAAGAAGGAACTGGCGGCGTCCGGTTATGACGGCACGCCAATCGCGCTGATGGCGCCGGGCGACGTCGTCACCCTGAAGGCACAGCCGATCGTCGCGGCGCAGTTGCTGCGTGAGGCCGGCTTCAAGGTCGACGTGCAGGCGACCGATTGGCAGACCGTGGTATCGCGCCGCGCCAGCCAGAAGCCGCCGAAGGAGGGCGGCTGGAACCTGTTCTTCACCAACTGGGTGGGCGCCGACATCATGAATCCGGTGGCCAACGTGATGCTGAACGGCAAAGGCAAGACCGGCGGCTGGTTCGGCTGGCCCGACGACCCCACGATGGAAGGCTTGCTGGAGAAATACGTCAAGTCGACCTCGCCCGACGAGCAGAAGCAAATAGCAGTCGACATCCAGAAGCGCCTCTACGAGCAGGTGACCTATATCCCGCTCGGTCAGTACACCGCGCCGAGCGTGTGGCGGAAGTCGCTCACCGGCGTGCTCGACGGCCCGGCGACGCCGATCTTCTGGAACATCGACAAGTCGGAGTAACGGGCGGGGCTTCGGCCTGCCGCCATACCGATTTAAAACCTGCTGACGGCGCCGCGATTGTCGGGGCGCCGTTTGCGTTTTGCGGCCGAAAAAGCGGTTCGAAGCGTCGGCTTGGGCATGCCTGGGCGTTCGATCGGTGAGGCCGGAGAAGTCCTGACGTGCTGCAGCAATAGTCAGGCGGCGGCCGAAGGTATACGCCACCTGATCAGCGCGACCTTGATGGTGTCGTTCACGACCAGGCATGCGACCATCGCGTAACCCAGGATCAGGAGCGTCTGCCACCAGGGCAGTGGCGCAAGGTCCGGGAGACCGACGAAAGTCAGGATGGTTCCGATGATCGCGTCCAGCGCGAGGGCTGTGAGGAGAGTCTTGCCCGGCATCGTCGCCCAGAACCAGCGCCGCTCGCGCGCCGACACGACGGAGAACACGGCGAGGTACAACAGCATCAGGAAGCTGAAGGTGTAGAGGGCCCTGTTATCGGTCGCCAGGTGAAAGCTTGACCAGCCGACCCACAACAGAAACAGCGCCTCGGCGACCAAGGCGACGCCCAGTGAGACCGACACCAGGACGAAGTTTCCGATGTCCCAGGTCTCCGGCTTCATGGACCACCGCACCTCGTCGGTGGCCAGCGCAATCTTGGCGAAGTCGGTCATGAAGACCAGCAGCAGCATCGCAAAGGCCGAAACGACGAACTTGCCGGTGAGCAGGAATGCGATGGCAACGTAGGCCGCCTTCAGGATCGTGCGGCTGATCTTGTTGATGATCCAGGTCAGGATGCGCTGATAGATGGTGCGGCCCTGCTCGACCAGCGTCACGATGTTGGTCAGCCCCGGTTCGGTGAGCACCACGCTGGCGGCGCCCTTGGCGACGTCGGTTGCGCTGGAGACGGCGATGCCCACTTCGGCCTGTCGCAGCGCGGGGGCATCGTTGACGCCGTCACCGGTCATGCCGGTGACATGACCGGCCGCCTGCAGATGCTGGACCACGATGTATTTGTCTTCCGGAAAAATCTCGGCGAAACCATCGGCGCCGGCCAGCAGATCGACCGCTTCGTTGCCGGTCTTCGCGCCCGCGGCCTTCAGGTCGGCCACCCGCCGGATGTTGGGCAATCCGACGCCACGGGCAATTTCGCGCGCGACCGCCAGCGCGTCGCCGGTCAGCATCTTCACGGCGACGCCGAGATATGCCAGCGAGGCAATCAGCTGCCTGGCGTCCGGCCGCGGCGGATCGTACAGCGTCACCAGGCCGACCAGAACGGGAGCGCCGTTTTCGGGGCCGCGCGCCACCGCCAGCGTTCGATACCCCTTGAGGGCCGCTTCGCCGACGCGGCCTTCCAATGCGTCGATTTCTGCAGGCTTAAGCCCGCAGACCTCGGCGATGGTTCGAGCGGCGCCCTTCATCAGGCGCAGCCGCTGCCCATTCTGTTCGACGACGGCTTCCGTCCGCCGGCTTTTCGCATCGAACGGCATGAACGAAACCGGCATGATCGCCGGCATCTCGTCGAAAATGCGCCGATCCTGCGCGGCGGCCAGGAAGGCGAGGTCGATCGGGTCCTGGTTGGCCGCCTGCGACGCCAGCGCGCCGGCCGCCAGCACCTCGGTTTCGGTAGCTTGGCCAAGGGGGATCACACCGGTGACGGTCAGCCGGTTCATGGTGATCGTTCCGGTCTTGTCGACGCAAAGCACGTTCATTGTCGCCGCGTCCTCCGCGGCGCTGAGGCGGGTGACCAGTACGCCGCGGCTGGCCAGTTCCCGCGAACCGATCGCCATGCTGACCGTGAACATGACCGGCAGCGCCACGGGCACCGCGCTCATCAACAGGACAAGCATCAGCGGGACCATCTCGATGAGGGAGACGCCGCGGATCAACGACATCACGATGACCACCGCGAGCACCGCGCCGACGATGACAAAGAGCCAGCGTACGACCTTCGCCACCACGGCCTCGATGTGCAGTTTCGGCCGCGCTTCCTGCACCAGTTCGGTCGTGCGTCCGAAATAGGTTTTCGCGCCGGTCAGCATGACCACGCCGTTGCCTTCGCCGTGGCGCACGACGGAGCCCGACGAGAGCACTTCGCCCGGCGCCCGATCGACGTCCTGCGATTCGCCGGTGAGAGCCGACTGATCGACGCTCAATGATCCCGCGAGCAGCTTTACGTCGGCCGGAACGATATCGCCCGCGCGCACGCGCACGATATCGCCGGGGACCAGCTCCCGGGCGGCAATGAGCTGCCAGGTCGCATCGCGCCGCACCCGCGCATTGACCCGCAAGCGTTGCCGCAACGTCTCCACGACGCCGGCGGCGCGGCGCTCCTGCGCAAAACCCAGGATGGCGTTCACGACCAGCAGCGCGCTGACGATTGCGAGATCGGAATATTTCCCGAGCACCGCCGACAGCAGCATGATCAGTTCCAGCATCCACGCCGACAGGCCCCAGAATTTCGCGAGAAAGGCGAGGACCGGATGCGCCTTTTGAACAGCGACCTCGTTGGCGCCATGCTGCTTCAGGCGTGATGCCGCCTCGCCGCCTGAAAGCCCTGTCTCGGCATCTACCTGAAGTCGGGCAAGCGTATCGGGAATGGACGCAAGCGCGATGTCGGGTGCTTTGGCGTTCATTGCAGCCTTCATTCCGGATCGGCTTTTGCGGAAGCGCATCCGGTGATCCTAGATTTGTGCGCCTGACCGGTCCACCTCGCAAACGAAGATTTGACGTCGGGCGTCAGCCGAGAATGCGGTCGCGCTGGCATGCATCCCTCGCTTGTGCGATGCTGGAGGCCTCGAATTGCGATACCGATGTGGGAAGCTGTCACCGTCGATACCAATGTTGTAACGCGAGCAGGCCGTGCTTTCGCAAGCGCATATTTCCCCGCAGACGCCGACCGGCGCGACGCTTGCGGCTGACGGCGCGACCTTTCGGCTCTGGGCGCCGGAAGCTGACGCGGTCTATCTGCACGGCATTTTCGGCGGCGAGGTTTTCGAGCAGCTCACCGACGACCGTCTGATGCAAAAAGATCCGCGCGGCTACTGGACCGGATTCCAGAATGCCGCGCGGGATGGCGACCGCTACCGCTTCTGGGTTCAGGGCAAAGGCTCGAGCGGCTACAAGCGCGACCCCCGTGCACGCGAACTCGATCCGCAAAACTTCCCGAACTGCTTTGGCATCCTGCGAGCGGGCGGCTTTCCCTGGCACGACCGGGATTTCGTGACGCCGGATTTTTCCGACATGATCGTCTACCAGCTTCACGTCGGGACATTCGCGATCGTAAAGCCCGGCGTTTGCTCGACCTTCCTCGACGTCGCGCTCAAGATTCCCTATCTCGCCGATCTCGGCATCAACGTGCTGCAACCGCTTCCCATCGACGAGCAGGAAGCCAACCCGAACATGGGCTATGGCGGCGCCGACCTGTTCTCACCCGATTTCCCTTATGTCGCGGTCGAGGATCTGCCGTCTTATCTCGAAAAGCTCAACGCGCTGTACGTGGCGAAGCAGCGATCTCCCATTACGCTTGTCGATATCCAGTCCGGACCCGGGCAGCTCAAGGCGCTGGTCGACCTCTGCCACCTCTCAGGCATCGCCGTGGTGTTCGACGTCGTCTACAATCACGCCGGCGGATTTTCGGTCGACGGGCAGTTCGACGACAATTGCCTGTACTACATGGATCGCCGCACCAATCGCGGCAACAACAACGACAGCCTGTATTTCACCGATCAGGATCGCGGCACCGGCGGGCTGGCGTTTGCGCTGTGGAACGACGACGTCGCAAATTTCCTGCTCGGCAATGCGCGTTATTTTCTCGAGGAATTTCATGCCGACGGTTTCCGCTATGACGAGATCTCGACGCTGATCTCGACCGGCCAGGGCAGCGGCTGGGAGTTCTGCCGTGCGCTGACCTCGAACCTGCGCGGCTTTCGCAACCGTATCCTGCAAAACGCGGAATTCTGGCCCGGACGTTTTGCCGACATTCCGGCCTCCGCTGCGCCCGTCGTCGCGCCGGCGGCAACGGGCGGCATGGGTTTTGACGTGGTGCAGCACGATGATCTGCGCGGCGTGCTCCGCGGCGCGGTCGGCGCGGCATCGTGGGGGGCGAACGCCAAAGTGCCGATGTCGGCGATTGCTTCAGCGCTTTACCCGCCCGGTTTCGACCACGCCTGGCGCGCGGTGACCTGCGTCGAAAATCACGACCTCGTGCTGGCCGGCCGCGAGCCGCGGCTGCCTGTTCTCGCCGATCCGTCCAGCCACCGCTCCTGGTACGCGCGAAGCCGCAGCCGCGTGGCGACCGCGATCCTGATGACCGCGCCCGGTATTCCGCAGCTTTTCATGGGCCAGGAATTCCTGGAGGACAGGCCATGGGACGTGCTGCCGGCGGGACCGAACCTGTTGTCATGGAGCGGCCTCGATACACCTGCGGATTCCAGCAGGCGGGACCATCTGCAATTCACAAAGGACCTCATCCGCCTGCGCCGCGAACTGCCCGCGCTGCGCAGCGACAACGTCCGCGCCTTCCATCATTCCGACCATGACCGGGTGATCGCCTATCACCGCTGGCGCGAAGGAACCGGCGACGACGTCATCGTGGTCGCCTCCTTCGCGGAGGCGACCTGGACCGGCTATGAGATTGGATTTCCGTCGCGAGGCGTCTGGCAAGAGCGCTTCAACAGCGACGCCTACGACCATTGGGTCAATCCGCAAGTGGCGGGCAATGGCGGCAGCGTGGTTGCGGAGGGAAGGGGCCTGCACGGTTTTGCAGCGTCGGCGGAAATCGTGATTCCGGCGAATGGCGTGGTGGTGTTTGTGAGGCGATAGGCTGGGGCGCGATCGATATGGCGTGCCGACGGGATTTCAAAAGAGTTAGAGGACAGTGTGGCGGAGCCAGATCGTGGTGCGGGGTGCCGGCCCGCGCTCAAGTCTCGTCCTCCTCCCCCCGTTCGGCCGCCAGGATCGTCTCCCTGGTCTGCGCGATGAACTGGTCGGCGTCCTTCTTCGTCTCGCGAATGATGTCCTCGGCGTCGCGGCGAAAGCGGTCGAGGTCGAGTTTGAGGCCGGCGCCGGAGGGTTTTGCGACCGACACCGCGTAGGTCATCATACGCATCGTCAGCGCAATCCGCAGCAGCAGCAGCGGCAGCATCTCGTCGGCGACGTCCTCGTCCTCGGCGAACTGGGCGACGCGCTCGAACAGGACATCGGTGAGCCGGTTGAAGTCTTCAACCGCTGCATCCTGGTCTTCGCCGAAAAGATCATCGGTCTCGTCGGGCATGTCGACCTCACTTTGCTTGTCAGTTTTGGTGCGGGCGGTGGGACTCGAACCCACACGACGTTGCCATCGAGGGATTTTAAGTCCCTTGCGTCTACCAGTTCCGCCACGTCCGCTTTGATCGCGAGATCAGCTACTTAGCGCGTTTTCCTGAGCAATGGAATTGGGCTGGCCTGAAAAGAAAACGCGCGCCTTTGCTTAAGCGCATGATCCGCCAAAGTGTGAGCGGTTTGGCGATAAGATCATGCGCCAATACAATATTTCGAGCCCGCCGCCTAAAGCAAAGCCTCAATCCGGTCACGGGCGGCTGCTTTACGCAACCTCAAGATTGTCGGCTTACCAAGGGGCGCATGATCGTTCGCATTTTCCAGAACCAGCCGTGGCCGCGCGCTGCCGCCGCGGCGGCGCTGCTGCTTGGGCTCGGCGCCGGGCTCGCCGGCTGCGCCAGCGTGGGCGACAGCATGTCGACCGCCTTCGCCGATCCCGCCAAATACGAGCTTTACGACTGCAAGCAGCTGGAGGCCGAGCGCAAGAGCCTCGCCAGCCGCGCCGCGGCGCAGCAGGGCCTGATGGAGAAGGCCGAGACCGGTGTCGGCGGTGCGGTGGTGGCCGAACTCGCCTATCGCAACGAAGCCATTGCGATCGAGGGCCAAAGGAAATTTGCCGAGGAAGCCTGGCGGCGCAACAAGTGCCACCCGTCGCCGCCGGCCCCGGCCACGCCAGCTGCGCCCTCGGCCGATGCCGGCAAAGGTGCCAAACCGGCCAAGGGTACCAAGCCCGCCAAAGGGGCGCAGCCGCCGTCGCGTTCGGGCAGCGCGGTCAATTAGATCATGATCCGATTAGATTGGATCATGATCTCATCTCTTTGTTTGAGCATGATCCTCGCGCAAACGGTTCGCGTTTGTCGCGAGGGAAAACCGGTTCCACTTTTCCGGATCATGCTCTGGCGACTTGATCTCTGGATCGATGGGTCCGCTGGAATGCGCCAGACCGGGCAAATCAGTGATTTGCCTGTCCAGCCCTTTTGCAAAAACATTTTTGTTTTCATCTGACCCAAATCACTTCACTAGTCCCGCCGTCCCGTCTCACTCAGAGGGGCGTTTCGCGATCGTCACGGACGTGAGACGGGATGCGGTGGACGCGCGTGGCGCTAAAGACGAGAGCGTTATTCGCGGACGATGAAGTCGTGTGGTCCTGACGCCTCGACGCCGGCGTCAAGTCGGCAGCCGAAAGGCTGCCGGCGACGGTGACAAGAAAGCCCGATCGCCGGGGAGAGCACGAAATAAGCCGTAAACCATTGCGCAGGGAATGCCGGATTGCCTCCGCTGTGACCTGTAACGCGTGTGCGCATCTTCACACTCATTGCACACGAGACTGCGGGCGCAGCGCGCGCCCGGCATTCCCTGCGCCCTCTGAAGAGAGGGCGGAACGAACAGGCCAAACCTCGCGCGAAACATGCGGCGAGATCGCGAAGTTGTGTCTTAGACGTCCATTGCGAGCGCAGCGAAGCAATCCGTAGGGCCCGCGAACGAAAACTGGATCGCTGTCGCTCGCAATGACGGTCTCAACAGTTTTTCCGCAGTGCAGGACGCTTGAAGATGAAAGACCTTGGCACCTATGCCACACCGCTCACACCCGCCAGTCGTAGATCCAGTCCTGCCGCGCCAGCATGCGGGCTTGCGCCCATCGCCTTGATCGCAAGGTCGCGCGCGAGCGCCATCGGGCCGGCGAGGTGATAGATCCTGCCGTTGCGCCGTGCGGCGCGCTGCACCCGCGCCACCCGCGCGCGGCGCGCTTGCGCGTAGCGTTGCAGCGCGGCCGCGATGCCGGCGCCGTTTTCGCCTGCGGCTTCGCCGAGGCATTTGGCCAGCACCGCCGCATCCTCGATCGCCATGCCCGCGCCTTGCGCGGCGAACGGCAGCATGGCGTGGGCGGCGTCGCCGAGCAGCGCGATCGCGCCTTTGGTCCATTCGCCGCCCTCGGGCAGCGTGAACAGCGCGAATTTTTTCCAGCCGTCGACGGCGCCGATCATCATCCGCGCCGGGCCCGGCCAGGCCGGCGAGGCGAAGACGTTCTTCAGTTCGTTGCCGTCCGCGGGCGCGCTCCAGCCCGGCCGGTTCCAGGTCCCCGGCACCACCGCGACGATGTTGATCTGGCGCGCGCCCGCGATCGGATAGGCGACGAGATGCGCGTTCGGGCCCATCCAGAGCTGGACCCGGCGCGAGGCATATTCGCGCGGCAGCTGCGTGGCCTCCAGCGTTCCGCGCCAGGCGATCAGCCCGGAGAAGCGCGGCTGCACCTCGGGAAACAGATGCTGCCGCACCGTCGACCAGATGCCGTCGGCGCCGATCAGCGCCAGCGCCAGATCCTGCTGGTGCGGTCATGCCGCTGCGGCTGGACCACGGTCAGTCCCTTGGCATGGGCTGGCGGCGTCCTCGAACTGGCAGCCGAGCCGCAATTCGATATCGTGATGTTCGCTGACCTGCGGCCTGCAGCGCCGCCTGCAGATCGGCGCGATGCACCACCCAATAGGGCGCGCCGGCAGCCCAGCGTGGCGGCTTCGCCGAGCGGCAGGCGGATCACTTCGCCGCCGCTGCGCGCGCTCATCAGGCTGATGGCGTCGGGGGTGACGGCGCGGCCCGGCAAGGGCGTCCTGCACGCCGAGATCGACCAGCACGCGGCTGGCATTGGGCGAGAGCTGCAGGCCGGCGCCGATTTCCTCGAGCCGCTCGGCCTTTTCCAGAATGACGACGCGAAACCCCTTTGCCGCGAGCGCCAGCGAGGCCGTCAATCCCCCGATCCCGGCACCAGCGACGAAGATGGTGCGCGACGCCGCCACCGCTCGATCAGGCGGCTTTGTCCTTCACGACGCATTCGGGCGGGCGGGCCTCGCCGGGTTTGAGGTCGGCGGCGTAGCGATACAGCGTCGAGCAATAGGGGCAGATGATCTCGTTGTCGTTGCCGAGATCGAGGAACACATGGGGATGATCGAAAGGCGGATTGGCGCCGACGCACATGAACTCCTGCGAGCCGATCTCGATCACCGAAACGCCGGCATCGTTGTGGAAGTGCGGAACGACATGGTCGGACATTATCTTCACCTTGAGTGGCAATCGAGCCGGACACAATCGAACACGCCGCAGCAGGATTGAATGCTGCGCACCATACTGGCGGGAACTGGTTGATTCCTAGTGCCCCGGCCGCTGATCTGCTCATGCAAATTCGACACAATCTTGTCGTCCCCGAGAAGCCCTTCTTTCGTCGGGGCCGTTGTGTCTTAAAAGCGGCACACCATTTCTGAGCTAAGCGGAAACACTGGGTTTTCGGATGAAACGGGCGCGGATCGGTTCGGCTTTGACGGGTATGGCGGTGTGCGCGGTCGCGTGCGCGCTGGTGTGGCCGCATGCCCGCGAAGCGGGCGCCATTCTGGCGGCGCAGGACGACCCCGCCGAACTCGCCGATCTCCAGCTCAATTCTGCGCTGCGAAATAACCAGGGACGTGATCGCGCAGAATATCGAGGCGGCGCTTGCCGCCGGTGACGCCGATCTCGCCAGCAGCTTCGTCGAACTCGCCAGGGAGAAGAATGTCCCCTTGAGCGAAGACCTGTCGCAGCGGGTGAGCGACGCCGTCGCGGAGGAAAATTCCTCGTCGCATTTCGCCAGGCGTTTTGCCTCGGGCCTCGTGACCGGCAACGCCGACGATGTCGCGAGCCTGTCGGGCACGGTGGCCGGCGATCTCTTCGTGTTCGGCGACATCCGGGACGTGGTGCGCGAAGGCAAGCATCTGGCGATGGGCGAGGACACCGACCGCCTGGTGCTGGGTCTTGCCGCCGCGGGGCTTGCGGTGACGGCGGCGACCTATGTTTCCGTCGGCGGCGTCGGCGCCGGTGCGCGCCGGGCTGACGCTGGTCAAGGATGCCCGCAAGGTCGGCCGGCTGGGCGAGGGGCTCACCGAATGGGCCGGCCGCTCCGCGCGCGAGGTGGTCGATGCGCCGATGCTGGAGAACGCGGTGGCGTCCGGCTCGGTGATGCGGCCGGGCCAGACGATGACCGCGATCAAGGCCGCGTTTCGTGCCGAGAAGGCCGGCGCGCTGGTGCGGCTCGCCAAGGATGTCGGGCGCGTCGGCGAGAAGGCCGGCATTCGCGCCGCGCAGGACACGCTGAAGATCGCCGAGAACCCGAAGGATGTCGCGCGCGCCGCGCGGCTGGCGGAATCCAAGGGCGGCCAGACCCGCGCGATCCTGAAAATGCTCGGCCGCGGCGCGCTGCTGCTGGCGGCCGGCGCGTTCGATCTCACGCTGTGGGTGTTCGGCGCGCTGTTCGCGCTGTTCGGCCTGCTGTCGTCGATCAAGGCCACCACCGAGCGGCTGACCCAGTCGTGGCTGGACGCGCAAGAAGGCGCGGCGGCTGCGCCGGCAGATGGCGGCGGCCCAACCGGCCGTGGCGATGGCGGGCGCCGGCGGCTAGCCTCACATCATCCCTTTCCCCAAACCCAGACGGAATGACGCGATGCCGAGTTTTCATAACGGCGACTGTTGAAATTGCCTATCTCGACGAAGGCGAGGGCGAGCCGATCGTGCTGGTGCACGGCTTTGCCTCGACCAAGAACGTCAACTGGGTCTATCCGACCTGGGTTTCGGAACTGAAGAAGAACGGCCGCCGCGTCATCGCGCTCGACAATCGCGGCCATGGCGATTCCGGCAAGCTCTACGATGCGGAGGCCTATCACATCCCGACCATGGCCGGCGATGTGAGCCGCGCTGATGGATCATCTCGGAGATCGCGCGCGCCGATATCATGGGCTATTCGCTGGGCGCGCGGATGACGGCCTGGCTGGCGCTGCGCCAGCCGCAGCGGCTGCGCTCGGCGATTTTCGGCGGCATCGGCATGGGCCTGATCGAGGGCGGCGGCCCCGGCGAAAATGTCGCCGACGGCGCTGGAGGCGGCTTCGCTCGACGAGGTGACCGATCCGGTGGGGCGGACGTTTCGCGCGTTCGCCGACCAGACCCGCTCCGATCGCCGCGCGCTCGCCGCCTGCCTGCGCGGTTCGCGGCGGCTGATGACGAAGGAGGAAGCCGCCGGCATCGCCGTGCCGGTGCTGATCGCGGTCGGCACGCACGGACGAAATCGCGGGCTCCGCCGCAGGCGCTCGGCAAGATCATTCCGGGCGCGCAGGTGCTCGACATTCCCAACCGCGACCACATGCGCGCGGTCGGCGACAAGGTCTACAAGACGGGCGTGCTGGAATTTCTGTCAGCGCGGAAGTGAATCTCGCGTGCGGCTTCGTCGTCGCCGGCAAATTGCCTGACCGCCGCGATCAGCAGCCGTGAAGGTCGCGATCCAGACCATGCGCGCGCCGTAGCGATCATGCGGTCCCGATATCACGCCGCAGATGAAGGCATTGCCGAGCAACGCCAAGCGACACCGTCGCGGCGAGCAGCGTGACATCGTCGAGCCGCCGGCGCCAGCGCGGCGCGGCCCACCAATGGCGAACACCGCGAGCATCGAGGCCAGCGCGACCGGAACGTGGATCCAGTTGATCGCGGTGAAATTGCAGATCCCAATGCTGCTGACGCGCCGCGCGCATCGGCGCGATCTGCGCCGGGATGTAGCGCTCGATGATGCCGTAGGTGTGCGGGAATCCAGCCGTTGGTGCCTTCGCCGGTCGCGACGTGGACCAGTTGCTCGGCGGTGGCGACGATGGCGGCCTCGGCCTGCCAGAGCGGATATTCGGCGAGCGAATGCAGCGCGATGAAGCCCATCTCGTCGTTCATGCCCTGCAAAGCGGCCGAGCGTGTTGAACATGCTGTTGCCCCACAGGAAGTCGTCGGCGGTGGGCGGCAGTTCGTTGCGATAGGGGCAGAGCTTGAACGTCTGCGGTCGGCAGTGATCCCTGAGATAGCGCGCGACGATGCCATCCTGCAGCATCCGCCCGAACGCGACGCCGGCGCCGCCGGGCGTCCATGCCAATTGTCCCGACAGCGCGAAATTCGCCGCCAGCAGCATCGCGGCGCCGGCGACGATGGTCAGGCTGCCCTGCACAAGCCCGGCAATGGCGATGCGCCGGCGCAGCAAGGGGCGCACGATCCAGCCGACGCAGCACAGCCCGAACAGCACCCCGAGCGTGGCGCTGTGGGTGGCCGCGGCAAAGGCGGTAAAGGCGAACAGCAAGAACTTTCTCGATTCCCGAAATCCTGCTCGCCGTGCAGCACCAGGATGAACAGCGACAGCACCGACAGCCCGGCAAAGATGTCGGTCAGCAGCATGCTGGCGAGCCAGGGCAGCGCCGTGGTCAGGATCAGGGCGATGCTCAGCCAGATCAGCCGCAGACGGCCGCGCCATGCCGAACACGCGCAGCGTCAGTTGCAGGATCCACAGCGTCGCCAGCGCCTGAATCCCGAGATTGAGCCAGAAGCCCGAATCCTCGCCGTAATGCAGATAGAGACCGAACACGGTGGAGCGGCTGGGGACCAGATAGCCTTCGTACCAGCGCGCCAGATAGCCGCCGGTGTCCCACTGCAGCAGCGGATAGCCGTTCCACAGCGCCGGCGCGAGCAACATCAAGGGAATTGTGACGGCTGCGATCCAGACCCAGGCCGGGTCGGTGACGCGCGCGCGCAAAGTCTGCGTAGTGATGCTCAAATCCCCCCAAATCCACGGCCACCATGCCCGGATCGGGCGCGCTGCGGAAATCCATCAATAGTCGGAAGGCAGCGCTTGATTTCCTGGAATTCCCGACCACTTTGAGCCGACGCCTTCAGCTGAAGGTGGGTCTCGGCCGTGTCAAGAAGATGTGCCGCTTCAATGTTTTAGCGCGCAATTCGGCTAAAGCCGATGTTCACCCTTCGGCGAGGGCGCGGGACAGAAGTCCGTCCGTCATGCTATAATATGGCTTCGAGAACATCGAGAATTTGCGGGAGAGCAGCACATGGCCATGCATCAGATCAATCCGCAGGGTGCCAAACTGGCGGCGCTCGATCCGATCTGGGATCGCGTGCGCAGCGAAGCGGAAGACATCGTCCGCCGCGAGCCGGAGCTCGCCTCCTTCATCTATTCGACCGTGCTGCATCACGAGCGGCTGGAGGAATCGGTGGTGCATCGCATCGCCGAGCGTCTCGACCATTCGGCGCTGTCGGGCGACCTGATTCGCCAGACCTTCGACGAAGCGCTGCGCGACGATCCCGATCTCGGCAATGCCTTCCGCGCCGATCTGGTCGCGGTCTACGACCGCGATCCCGCGACCTCGCGCTTCATCGATCCCTTGCTCTATTTCAAGGGCTTCCATGCGCTGCAGACCCATCGCCTGGCGCACTGGCTCTATCAAAAGGGCCGCAAGGATTTTGCCTATTACCTGCAGAGCCGCTCCTCGGCGGTGTTCCAGACCGACATCAATCCGGCGGCGAAGATCGGCCGCGGCATCTTCCTCGATCACGCCACCGGCTTCGTCTGCGGCGAGACCGCGGTGATCGAAGACGACGTCTCGATCCTGCACGGCGTCACGCTCGGCGGCACCGGCAAGGAGAACGAGGATCGCCATCCCAAGATCCGCCACGGCGTCTTGATCGGGGCGGGCGCGAAAATTCTCGGCAATATCGAGGTCGGCCATTGCGCCCGCATCGCCGCCGGCTCGGTGGTGGTGAAGCCGGTGCCGCACAATGTGACGGTGGCCGGGGTTCCCGCCAAGATCGTCGGCGAGGCCGGCTGCGCCGAGCCGTCGCGCACCATGGATCAGATGCTGGGCGCGATCGGACTCTGATTTTTCAAACGCTTCTATTCCGGCAGAAGCCGGTAGTCGGCTTCTGCGGCCAGCAGGATACGCGTGCCAGCAGAAAGATCATCCGGGTGGCGTGTCGATTTCTGCAAGTTAGGCTAGCGGTTCGCTTCGTCTCGTCCTAAAACCTCGCAAAACCGAAATCCGATTGGAGACTGCCGTGGACGTTCAGGAAGTCAGGAAGCTCGACGCCTATCTCAAGCGCCTGTTCGCCAATCCCAAGATCCGCGTGGTGCCGCGGCCGAAGAAGGACGATTCGGCCGAGGTCTATATCGGCGAGGAATTCATCGGCGTGCTGTTCGTCGATGACGAGGACGACGACCGCTCGTTCCAGTTCCAGATGGCGATCCTCGAGGACGATCTGGTCGAGCAGGGCTGAGGCCGTTCGGCCGTCGCTCGCCACATCGTCACGTTGATGAGCCGGCGAGGCCGGCCGCCTTCATCCGCCGGGCCGTGCAATTGCACCGTCAGGCGGTCCATCGCGTTGGCCACGTCGCGCCATTGCGCAAGCCAGTTCCGCGGAAATCGAAACGTCAGGTCGGCGCCGTCGATCCGGCGCTCGCTCAGGCACATGCCGGGCGTCTTGCCGTCGCGGGTGCAGCGCGCGGTGAGATCGGGCGTGTCGGCAACGAACAGATCTTCGCCGCTATAGGGCGTGCCGTCGCGAAACGCGCGCAGCGTCAGTCCGTCCGTCGGCGGGCGTCGATGCCTGTTCGAGGTAGCGCGGATAGATGGTGCGCACGAGCATGTCCGGCGCCAGCGTGTCATGATGCGCCGCGATCGACAGGAAGATCCGGTCGATCGGCTGCACCGCTTCCTCGACGACGGTGTCCGCGCTGACATGCTTCGGCGCCTCGGGAGGTTCGAGCGAAGGAAAGCTGAAGGAAAGATCGATGCGTTCCTGCGGCCCGGAATGGCGCTGGATTTTCATGCGGATCGCCGCGGTCGGCACGTTGAAGAGGGTGCCGCCGATGCTGACCGGCAACCGCGCCGGGCCGCTCGATCCGTCCGCGCCCCAGGTCGGCCACAGCAAATAGGCGACCGACCGCGATCGCGCCCACCGCGATCGCGCCGCCGAGCAGGATCGGAAGCAAGTGGCCGCGCGAACGCCTCGCGCGAACTGCGCGCGATGCTGCTGGGCCGTCGAGAACAGCGTCATGAATGCAACTACCTGAAGGCTCGGCCGAATCAGCCCCGAATATGCCAGCGATAGCGAAGTTCCGCATGATTTCGCGCGAATTGCGGCCGCCGCGAGCCATGCCCGGGCATGGCGGTTCCAGCTCTTCTGTCGTTAACCCTTTCTTAAGGATGATGTGGCGGCGGCCGGCCGATTTTGCGAAGCAATGGGCGTCTCCCGTGTAGCGGAAGTCCCAGCGATGTCGCCCGATGCGTTGAATTCCCTGTTCTCCCTTTGCATCGGCTTCGCGCTGGCCGGCGCATTGACCAGCGGATACCAGGCGCTGGTGCAGCGCCCGGCGGGGTTCGGATTGCTCGGGGAGGGCGTGGCACCGAAGACGTTCGCGGCCGTGCCGTTCCTGGTGTTTGCTGCCCCTTTCATCATCATGCGCAACACGCTGCGCGGCGCAAAGATCGAACGCCGCCGCTTCGAATTCGTCATGATGGCGACCGTGCTGGCCGGATTCTGGAGCATGATGTCCGGCACGTTTTTCCTGATGACGCTGCGCGCCGCCGGACTGCTGGCCTGAACCGATCGGCTGTGCCAAAGTCTCCAAAGAACCGGAGACTTATGAAAGATGGCGATCTACGAACTTGACGGGCAGGCGCCCGATCTCCCGCCGACGGCAATTACTTCATCGCCGACACCGCCGCGGTGATCGGCAAGGTGCGCCTGCACAAATCCGCAAGCGTGTGGTTCGGCGCGGTGCTGCGCGGCGACAATGAGTGGATCGAGATCGGCGAAAATTCCAACGTGCAGGACAACTCGATCTGTCACACCGATTTGGGTTTCCCGTTGACGATCGGAAACAATTGCACGGTCGGCCACAACGTCATCCTGCACGGCTGCACGCTCGAGGACGGCGCGCTGGTCGGGATGGGCTCGATCGTCATGAACGGCGCGAGGATCGGCCGCGGCAGCATCGTCGGGGCGGGTGCGGTGATTACCGAGGGCAAGCAGTTTCCCGAGCACTCCCTGATTATCGGCGCGCCGGCGCGGGTGATCCGCGCGCTCGATTCCGCACAGGTTGCGGCGATGGGAAGTGCGGCGAAGTTCTATGTCGCCAACGGACCGCGATTCAAGAAAGGCCTGAAGAAGATCGGCTGACCTTCACGCGAACCGGTGCCACTGCGCTCGAAAACGTTTTCGCGCCTTTCAGGTGTCCTCGGATTCGCCGGCCTCTGCCTGGCCCGCAACCCTTTCATGGCCGGCAGCCCACAGCGCGTGTTCTTCGCTGCCGTCCCGATAGGGATTGGCTTCAGCCGGAATATTCTGTCGCGCGGCGCGCTCGCCTTCCTCGAACGGATCTTTATCGCTCATGACTTGTTCTTTCTTCGTTGGCTCGATCCGGCGTTTTTTTTCGCCGGCGTCTTCGTGAGCGCCGCGCTCTTGCGCAGCGCGTCCTTCAGGTCGATCGGAATGCCGTGCTTCTTCAGGAGATCGGCGAACGCCTCGTCCGCCAGTTCCTGAATGGTCGCCATCCGGTCGCGCGCGAGCTGCTTCAGCTTGTCGAAAGTGTCGTCGTCGAAGGCGATCAATTTGCGCACGACGGCCGGCCTCCTGCGTCCAACACTGCGGTTTCAATAGTGAGGAACGGAAAACGTTCCGGAACCTGCAGCACGCGCGGTCGCTTAGATCATAAAGGGAGATTTCGTGATGACCAGAATTTCCGTGATTGTATCGGCCATCGCAATCGCCGTTTTGACTTTGCCCGCAGGTTCGCTGGCGCAAAGCGGCGGTGGCGGCGCGGGCGGCGGAAGCGCAGGCGAGCTGCAGGCGGTTCATCGGCTGGTACGGCCGGCAGCGCTGCCGGCTCGCCAAAAGCCGGCTCGGCGGGAGCGGGCACCGCCGGCGTCAGCGGCGTGCCATCCGGTCCCGGCCAATGCCGGCGGTCTGAATAATTCCATCAACGATCCGAGCGGCGCCGGCAATTCGGGCAAGGTCGTTTCGGAGCCGCCATCAGGCACCAACAATCTCGGCACCGCCAATTCATCGGAAACATCGGTGACGACGGGCTCGGCAGGCAACCGCGCGCTCTCAGGCGAGGCCCGGCCGAGCAGCTCAGCACATTGTATTTTCTGAACCAGGCATGCATATGCCGTCCAATTTTTGACCGGTTCGCCACCTCGCCGGGCTTTGGCCGACGAGAGCTTTGAATGCCCGGCTGAATGAGGCGACATCCTGATAGCCGACGGCGTTTGCTATTTCGGCCAGATGCTCGTCGGTCTCCCGCAACCTCTGGCAAGCGACCGTCATGCGCCAGCGGGTGACGTACGACATCGCGCTCTGGTAAGTCCCGTGCCCTGTGCGAACATCAATCGCTCGCGAAGGTGCATCCCTTGAGCAAAAAAGGCGCCTCATCCGTGGTGTCACGGACCCGCTCACCCATCACGACTATTTCGGCATTCCGCGCTTTATGCGAGCAGATGTCCAGGCCGCATCGCAACTGCGGTCGCTTCCGATAAGCCGGTTAGCTCAGCACGTTGTATTTCCTGAACCAGGCCTGCATCTGGCTCCACGCATCCTCGGCGGCTTCCTTGCGATAGCTCGCGCGGTAGTCGGCGTGGAAGCCGTGCGGCGCACCCGGATAGATCTTGAATTCGGCGGTCTTGTTGGCCGCTGCCAGCGCGGCTTTCAGCGCCTCGACCTGGGCCACGGGAATACCGGTATCCGCCTCGCCGTAAAGGCCGAGCACCGGCGCCTTCATGTCGGGAGCCAACTGGGTCGGGCTCTTCGGCCAGAGCGGGTTCGGCGGATCGACCGGCGGGCCATAAAACGCGACGCCTGCCTTGAGCGTGCTGTTGTGGGCGGCATATTCCCACACCGTTCGTCCGCCGCGGCAAAATCCGATGATGCCGAGCCGGCCGGTGTCGCCGCCTTGCGACCTGGCCCAGGCGACCGTGCTGTCGAGATCGGAAAGCAACTCGGCGTCCGGCTTGGAATTGACGATCGGCAGCAATTGCGGGATGTCGGTGATCTTGGTGAGATCGACGCCCTTGCGGAAATAGTAATCCGGCGCGACCGCGAAGGCGCCGAGCTTGGCGAGCCGCCGCGTCACATCCTTGATGTATTCGTGCAGGCCGAAGATCTCCATCGCGACCAGCACCACCGGCGGATTGGTGGCGTTGGCCGGCCGTGCGAAATAGCCGGGCATTTCGCCATCGGCCACTTTTATCTTTGCATCGCCGGCGGTGAGGCCGTTGGTGTCGGTCTTGATGACGTCGGCACGGACCGGGCCGGCGGCCAGCGTATAGCCCGCCGTGACGGCGGCGGAGGCGGTCATGAAGCCGCGGCGTGAAAACGGCGCGACTTTTGTCAGTCCGATGACATCGGATGTCTGCATGGGTTCGGCGCTCACGTTGGATTTCCTCCGGCGGTTAGCGGCGCGCATTCAGCAAGCAATGCTTGCCGAACGCAAATCACCAGCCTGCGAGGATCGCGCCGAAGTGCGGCGGGAGCGCAAAAAGCCGCGCAAAAAAACAAGGCCGTCGGCGCAGTATAACGCTAACGGCCTTGCCAGCCCCGGATATTGAAATTGGCTTGCGCCATCCGGTGAACTGCATCATGCCCCGGGAATTCACGGGCATATGTGATCCATTTCACAATCGGCGCAAAAAAGTTCCAGTCAGGCATTTTGGTGGCGGATGGCTGGCGGCGGCGGACGGCAAACGCCGCCGCTAGCTCCGCGGACTTCGCGTGCCTGCGATGGGCGCTCTTGGCCGCCTGCGATCGGGTTCGGACCGACTTGTTGCGGGGTGCTGGTGCGCCGGAGGCGTCTGACCCTGGGCGCTGGCGAACGACTGCCGCAGGCCGTCGATCGCCTCGGTCAGCCCGGAAACCTGCTCGGAAAGACGCTTGGTATCGGCCTGCTGGGCGGCAAGCAGGCGCTTGACGCGTCTGCAACTGATCCTGAACCACCTGCAACTGGTCGATCAATTCCTGCTGGGTCACTTCCAGACCCTTGGTTTTCTCGACGAGCTGCTCGGAGGCCTGCGCCGTCCTGGCCTGCAATTGGCGGGCGGCGACGACGCGGTCTTGCTCGGGGGCGGTGCCCGTGTATGCGCGCCAAAGCGCGATCGCCGCCGACGCCGAGCAAGATGACGACAAGGGCGCCAGCGGCCAGCGCGATCGGCTGCGAGCCGATATGCGGGATACCGCCGGTCTTTGTGTGAGGCGATGTGATTTCGATCATGGGACTGCAAAGCCCGCTGGAAACCGAAAGTTCGCCCGGATTTAGCACAACCGCAGGTGCGCAGCCCAGCCCAAAACAGCGTCTGCTGCCCCGCAAAAGAGTTGCGGCCAGCCCTTGGGGGAGAGCTGGCCGCGCGCGATCCGGTCTGGGACGGGGAGGGGTGGGGATATGACCGGGTCGCGGGTCTCCGTTGTCTCTTTTGTCAGTGGTCGCGGGCGCTGGCGGTGGCGACCGCAGGCCGGCTGTCACCGAGCGAGACCCATTGATTGGGGTCGCTCTGCGATTGTCGCTTGACGAAGCGGTATCCGGTCTCGATCCAGCCACGACATTTTCGTTCTGGTTGTCGAGAATGAATTCGCCCTTGTCGGTCTTCACGGTCAGCACTGCGTGGCCTTCGCCCTTCTTGTCGCGCACCACCGTGATCAGCAGCGCTTCGCGCGGCCAGCCGGCGTCGATCAGCATCTTGCGCTTCAGGAGCACGTAGTCCTCGCAGTCGCCATAGCCATCGGTCGGCAACGACCATTTCTCGATCACGCCCCAATGATCCATGTCGGTCATCGGCTTGACGGTTTCGTTGACCCACTTGTTGACCCGAACGAGGTCTCGCCATGCCGTCTGCGACATCACGATATCGCGCGGCTGCGTCGGGCCGCCGCGGCACTCGCCAGGGGTCTCGGCACAGAACTCAACCCAGCCGATCGGCGCCCGCGTGACGTCGCCAAGGCTCGCGTAGAGAAGCCGCTCGTCGCCGGCATGCGCCGTCGCGCTCAATCCCAACAGGACGGCGACGACGGCCAATCCTTTCCCCTGTCCCCTGAAACCAAACATTGTGGCCCCCGTTTCTTGTTGGGACCACGTTTCGCACAAAGGTTTTGCGCTGCCGCTAAGTGAGCCAAGTAGATTTGAGACGAATGCAAGTAAAAACGCGGAGAATTCGATCTATACTTGAGTAAAATACGATTAGAATTTTAGACAACTGCAATTGATTCAAATTTTATGCATTAACGCGCCAATGCCGCGCGGGCGCAGGACTTGCGGCGACAAAACGCCGGCCGCGTTAACTGCGTTTGGGCCGGGGCGTAGCCGTGGAAAACGCGGCATCCGGCGACGCGGAGGCCGCATTCGAGCTGGCAAACAGGGGGAATCGAGGCGAGCCGCGCTTTACCGCGCGGTAACGTTGTCTTCGAGCGTTTCGGCGCGCTGCTCGTGAACGAACTCGAGCGCGAAGCCTTCTTCGAGGTTTCGCACTACCCGGGCCTGGACCCTGCCGAGCATGACCAGGGATTTCAGCGGCGGGCGGTTTTCCGCGGCGATGGCGGCGCCGGACAACGACAGGTCGATGATCCGGCAGGTCATCTTGGTGCCGTCCTCGAGCGTAAGCAGCGCAATCGGATTGCGCGGCACGATACGGTCGTGGCGGCGGTCTTCCGGCAAATTGAGGATATCGCGGTTGGCAAGCCAGGTCAGTTGCGCCGCAAGCTTGTCGCGCTTGCGTGCGGTGGCGCCGATGCTCATGGCAAAGCCATTGTCGATGATGCGGGTGATCTTGCCTTCGACCCGGCCGATATGGTCGAGATAGGCGATCACGCGGTCGCCGACATTGCCGATGCCGGGCGCCAGCAAGGCGAGCCCTCCTGGAGACATATTGATGATCTGGCAGGGAAACTCGCGGCGGTCAGGAAGCATATAGCGGCCGAGCAGGTGAACCTTCACCCGCTGAAAGCGCCGGCGCTCTTCGGTGGCCGGAAGGATCGATTTTTTGTTCGCAAACGCCATCTTCGCCACCCGACAACCGGCTGCTCGGTGTCGCCCGACCCTACGGCCGACAGGGTTAATGAGCGGTTAGCGGCGGTTGCATGAAGTATGGGCAGGTGCCGTGCTTCAACCGGGACGGGCATTCCGGAGAGCAATCGGGCGTTGCCGCGCGAGCGCGAGCCGCGCGCCTAGCTCAGTCCCTCATAGACCATGAAGCCGCGCGCGACCGCCAGTTTGCGCAGCGCGCGCGGAACGAGCTTTTGCGCGGCTGGTGGCCGAGATAGCGATACGAGGTCAGTTTGAAGTCCCGCAGCAGGCTGTGTTCACTTTCGAATGGCGCCAGCAATCCGGTCAGGCTCAGCGGCGAGTGGGCGCGGGCGTTGAACGGCAGCAGCAGCAATTCCAGATGCGCTGTCGATCCGTCCTGCGAGGTCGCGGTAATGCCGGCGACGGCGGCCAGCATTTCCTCCGATACCACAGCGATGATGTCTTCGATCTCGCGGCGGGTGTCCGGCGTGAACAGCGCCGAAAAGCTGCGGTCCTTGAGATCGCTGCCGAGCAGGGCGCAAACCCGCGTGCCGGCGACGCGGAAGGGATAACCGGATGCTGCGTCATAGGACAGTACGAAGATGTCGCCGAGCAGCTCGCGCACGGCGCCGGGTTCGATCTCGCTGCGGTCTGGCGCACGCGCAACGCCGCGTTTCTCGTCCCAGTATGCGAAAAATTCGCGGGTTGACGGATGTTTCATGTCTCTGCCTCGCCCCGCGCCGCGCTTGGCGGGACACACCTGTCCCGCTTTTGCGCACGCGCATTCCCTCTTGTGTTTTGCAAGACAGGCTTTGCAGCGTCCATGCCGCAGACGCATTTCCGGGGCGCAAGGGGCGTCTTTGCGCCGTTAAGGTTAAATTAACTATGGGATTGGGGATCGGCCCGAGGTTGGCTAGTGTCCGGCCGCTCTAGTCCCTCGCCGGTTTTCTCCAGGTTCCGGCGAGGTTGCTACACAGGCGGTGTCAAACAGTTTGGTCATCGCGCGGGGAGGGGTGGGGATGTCACCCGGACCGGCGCTGAAAAGATCAGCAGACGAGGGAGGGCTTTCTCAGAGCCCTCCCTTTTTCGTTGCGGGGCGTGCTGGACTACTCGGCCGCCTGCCGCAGACTCGAGGCCTCCTCCGGGCTCCTGTTGACCTGCCGCGGGCGGCCCATCAGAACCGGCTGAAACAGCACTGCGGCCGCCATCGTGCACACCAGCGCCAAGCCCATCAGCTTGCCCATGCTCGACATGCCCGGATAATCCGAGGCCCACATGCTGCCGAACGCGATCGCATTGGTCATGGCGCTGAACACCACGGCCCGGGTCAGTGTCGATTGCAGCAGGCCGGTTTTACCGGCACGCCACGCCATGATGTAGTAGATCTTGAACGCGACTCCGACGCCGAGCAGCAGCGGAAGCGCGATGATGTTGGCGAAATTGAGCGCAAGGCCGTCGAGCACGCAGATCTCGAGTGTCACGGCGCCGGCGAGCAGAAGAGGAACGAGCGTCAGGAGTACATCTGTCAAGCGTCGCAACGCGATGACAAGCAGAATGGCGATGGCGGCGAGTGCCAGGATTCCGGCTTCGATAAAGGCCGTAGTAACGGTCTTGCCGGATTCGTAGAGGCTGACTGCGGTACCGGTGGCCGACGGTTCCGCGCGAAGGACCGCGGTGGCAAATCTCCGCAGCACATCGTTGTCGTTGGGATCGCCTTTCGGCAGCGCCTGAACGCGGGCCCTGCCGTCGGGCAATAACCAGTCGCGCACCAGATTGGACGGCAGCGTCTCGACCGTCACCCGCTCGGGATCAAGGCTCTTGCGCAGCCGGCCGAGATCGTAGGTCAAGGGCGGCACCAGGGCTGCTTCGGCCTTGGCCCGGACGCCCGCATCGGCGCTGGCCAGACGTTTGAGCAAATCGGAAACCTGCCGCGCGGCTTTTGCGCTGGCGCCATTTCCATGGCCCGCTGCGTTGGCGAGATCATCGGCTGCGCTCCGGATCGCGGCGACATTCTCCTCGTCGGTCGGCGCAGGCTGCTGACGCCGAGGATCGAGGGCCTTGCCAAGCTGCAGCGACGCGGCTTTCAGCGCGGCGATTTTCTGGTCCTGATCGGCTGGAATAAAGCCGCTCAACGTGAGAACGCGCGAGACCTCGGGCAGTGCGGCGAGGCGCTTGGCGTCGGCGTCGGCCCGTTCCAGCGACGGCGCCAGAATTTCCGCATCGTTGCCGCTGGTTTGTGGATCGCTCTGCAGCTGCCGGTAGGTCACGACCGATGGGGAGTTCGGATTTTGCAGATCGATTGGATTGAAATCGAACGGCAAATGAAACAACAGCGGCGTGCCGGCCAGCACGACGAGGATGGTTCCGGCGATGACGGCAACGCGATGCCGCTGCAGAAAATCGTCCAACGGCGCGAGGCTCCGGAACCCGACCGCGGCGATTTCGCCCGGAGGATTGAGCAATGCCAGCATCGCCGGCACCAGCGTGATGCCGCAGAGGAAGGCGATCAGCATGCCGCAGCCGGCGATCAGTCCCAGTTCCGAAAGGCCGCGATAGCTGGTCGGCAAAAACGAGAAAAACCCGACGGCGGTGGCCGCCGCCGCCAGCGCCAGCGGATCGCCTGCCTTGCGTGCGGCCCATCGCAGCGCCTCGCGCAAATCATCATGTTCGTGCCGCTCGCTGCGGTAGCGCACGCTGAACTGAATGCCGAAGTCGACGCCAAGGCCAACGAACAACACGAAGAACGCGATCGAGATCAGGTTGAATGAGCCAACCATAGCGAGCCCGATCGCCGCTGTCGACGCGAGACCCACCATCAGGCTGAAGAATACTGCAACGATGATCTTCCAGGAGCGAAGCGCAAGCCAGAGGACGATCAGCACGCCGACCACCGCCGTCAGGGTGTCGCGCACGGCGCTCTGCCGGATGACCGCGAACTGGTCGTCATTCATCGGCACCTGACCGGTCAGATCGACTGTCGCGCCGTAATTGCCCCTGAGATTAAGATCGGCCGCCGCGCGGTGGATCCCATCGGTCGCGTTGCGGCCGGGCTGCAGCTGCGAAAAATCCAGCTTCGGCTGAACTTCGATGAAATGCCGGAGCTGGTCGGCTGGTGGTTGGTGGCCCTGCAATAGCTCCTGCCAGGAAAACGTGGCCGGCTTGTTCGACAGAACGTCGCTCAATGTCGCCTCCGCGAGTGTGAGCGGCCAGGCAAGCTGGTCCAGCTTGATCCTTCCTCTCCGCACTCCGTCGGCCGCGAGTGACAGCGTCTTCATCACGCCGCGAAGGCTCGGATCCCCCGCGAGCGTTGCGATCATCGGCCGCGCATGCGCCAAACCTTCGGCATTTTTCCTGACGTCGGCCAAAGAGCCGAACAACAATCCGTTGCGTTCGAAAAAATCCCCGCTGTCGGGCTGGCCCACGAGCGGAAACAGCTTTGAATTCTTCGCGAGCCGTTGCGCCAGCGCGCCGGTCGCCAATTCGGCATTTTCGGCAGTCGGCGCCTTCACGACGACCGAAATGCCTTTTTGCGGAAAGGCCTGCGTCATCTCCACCTGTCGCTGATGCCAGGGGATGTTTTGCGAAATCAGCCCCTCTACATCCGTATTGATGGAGAATTTTGCGATGGCGAACGCCCCGGCGCCGAGCATCAGCAGCGCGCCGGCAATGATGACCGTCCACCGATAATTGGCGCAGGTATCGACGATCCGGACAATCGCTGAATTGATCATGGCAGCCGGCAGCGCTTTCCCGCTCGCAACATGGGAACCGTCGCACCAACGCCCGGGCGAGCAAAATCGTTCGGGCGTTCGATTCAAAATTTCAAATGGCTAAGGTTGACCGCCCCCACGGCTCACGGACTTGTTACACTCTACGACTCGCGCAACGGTGAATGGAATTCGCCGCCTGTCGACGCGGCATCCGTCATTGATTTTGTTGATTGAAGTTTCATCTGTTAGTCGAAGTTTCTTCCGGGAGTGTGCGACGGCCGCGCGGCGGCGACCCTCCGCCGCGTCGTTCTGTCCAAACATTAATCCGACGAACAGGACGTCGTAATGTGTGTTCGCCAATTTTGGGCCAGGGATTTCCCTCACTCAAATATTGGAGACGCCATCATGAGCGATCAATCGAATACCCCGCCCACCGCACCGCGAAAAATCTACAAGCCGCGCCGGCTTGCGCTGCTCGCTTCCGTCGCCGGCCTCAGCATGGCCGTTCTCGCCGCCGGGCCGGTCGCGAACCATCTCCCGACATGGATCGCGCCAGCGCACGCCGCGGAGGCGGCCCAGACTCCGCCGGGCTTTGCCGATCTCGTCAGCAAGGTCAAACCAGCGGTGATATCGGTCCGCGTCAAGATCGAAGAAGATAGCGGCAACGCCGCGGTGATTCAGCGCGAGAGCGGCGACAATTCGGACCAATCCGGTTCGCCATTCGATCAGTTTTTCTTCAGACAATTCGGTTTCCGCGGTCCGAACGATTTCCGCAACGGCATGCCGCGTGAGCGTCAGATCATCACCGGCGAAGGTTCGGGCTTTTTCATTTCGCCGGATGGCTATGCGGTGACCAACAATCACGTGGTCGACCACGCCAAATCCGTGCAGGTCACGGCCGATGACGGCACCATCTACACGGCCAAGGTGGTCGGCACCGATCCGAAGACCGATCTGGCGCTGATCAAGGTCGACGGCAAGAAGGACTTCTCCTACGTGAAGTTCGCGGACCAGCCGCCGCGCATCGGTGACTGGGTAGTTGCCGTCGGCAATCCCTTCGGTCTCGGCGGCACGGTGACCGCCGGAATCGTTTCCGCGCGCGGCCGCGATATCGGCGCGGGACCGTATGACGATTACGTCCAGATCGACGCGCCCATCAACAAGGGCAATTCCGGCGGTCCGGCGTTCGACATGAACGGCAATGTGATCGGCGTGAATACCGCGATCTTCTCGCCGTCGGGCGGCTCGGTCGGTATCGGCTTCGACATTCCCGCCGCGACCGCCAAGCTGGTCGTCGCCCAGCTCAAGGACAAGGGCTACATCACGCGCGGCTGGCTCGGCGTTCAGGTGCAGCCGGTCACGGCCGACATCGCCGACAGCCTCGGCCTGAAGCAGGCGAGGGGCGCGATGGTGGACAATCCGCAATCGGGCAGTCCGGCCGCGAAGGCGGGCATCGAGGCGGGCGACGTCATCACTTCGGTCAACGGCAACGCGGTGAAGGACTCGCGCGATCTGGCCCGCACCATCGCCGTGATGGCGCCCGGCACTTCGGTGAAGCTCGACGTTCTGCACAAGGGCGAGTCGAAGACCCTGACGCTGACGCTTGGCGAAATGCCCAATGACCGTCAGGCCAATGCGGACAAGGAGCACGGCTCGAAGGAGACGGCAGGCACACCGCATCTCGGTCTCAGCCTTGCCCCCGCACGCGAGGTCGAGGGCGCGGGCGAGAAGGGCGTCGTGGTCACTTCGGTCGATCCGAACGGTCCCGCCGCGGAGCACGGCGTCCAGACCGGCGACGTGATCCTCAATGTCGGCGGCAAAGCGGTCGCAAACGTCGCCGATGTGCGATCGGCGCTGAGCGACGCCAGCTCCAGCGGCAAGCACAGCGTGCTGATCCAGGTGAAGACGGCGGATGCGACCCGCTTCGTCGCGGTTCCGCTGGCCAAGGGGTGATTTCCACCGTCCTCCGGATCTGGCCGGAAGACACGGCAAAAGGCCGGGCCCGAAGCCCGGCCTTTCTTCTCCGCCTGCGGGCAGCACGCGCTCACGACGCGCGGCCAAGCCGCCCGCAGGCTTTTTCGGTTCTCTATATCTTTTGGATGAAGCGTTTCTTCACGCAGAACCGGCTTCCACTTCGCCCGAAAACGCTCTAATGGGGCGCAATCGCTCGCGAGAGCCGCCCGCTTCAGGTCTTGAGCCCTTGGAATCCCTCACAGAATTGCCAAAGGACATCCCGCCGGAAACACCGCGCGAACCGATCCTGACGCTGCCAGGCGCGCTGACCGCCTATATCCTGCTGCTGGCGGTGATCCACCTGCGGGTGCTGCTGCCGCCGGAATGGGAGAACTGGACCATCGACATGTTCGGTTTCATTCCGAAGCGCTACGATTCGACGCTGCTGGCGATCGATTTTCCCGGCGGCGCCGGCGCCAAGGTCTGGACCTTCGTGACCTATTCGCTGCTGCACGCCAACTTGAGCCATATCGGCTTCAACGTGCTGTGGCTATTGCCGTTCGGCAGCGCGCTGGCGCGCCGCTTCGGCGCTTTCAGGTTTTTCCTGTTCATGGCGGTGACGGCGGCCGCCGGCGCGCTGGCGCATCTGCTCACCCATGAACACGCGGTGGCGCCGATGATCGGCGCTTCGGCGTCGGTGTCCGGCACCATGGCGGCTGCGATCCGTTTCGCCTTCGTGCAAGGCAGCTTCCTCTCCTTCAGCCGCGGCGACGCCGATGCCGCGGCAAGGGTGCCGGCGCTCTCGCTGACGCGCGCGCTGCGCAATCCGCGCGTGCTCGGTTTTCTCGGCGTCTGGTTCGGCGTCAATATCATCTTCGGCGTCGGGTCGATCGCGATCGGAGCCGACGGCGCAAGCGTCGCATGGCAGGCGCATATCGGCGGATTTTTTGCAGGTCTCGTGTTGTTTTCGCTGTTCGATCCGGTGCCGCGCGCCTCTGCCGATGCTGCAGGTGCGTCATCGCATAACCCATCGCACAGCGGCTGATCGTCGCTTGCGGCGCAAGCCGATTTCATCCATCATCGCCATCGTCATGAGGCAAGGGCATAAGCCCTCCAGCGTGCTTATGCGCGTTGCTTGCCGAACGCGCCGCAACAAAACCGGCGCCAAACTGTTGATTGAAGACTCAAGGGAACAAAGATCGCGCTCGCTCAAGGGCGCGATCGGCTTCAGGGAGACGACAATGACGGTACGTGCAATCCTCGATTCCAAAGGACATCACATCCAGAGCGTCGAGCCGGGCGCAAAGCTTTCGGCTGCGATCAAGATTCTGGGGGAGCGGAAAATCGGCGCCGTACTGGTGATGAGCAAAGGCCGCATCGAAGGCATCCTGTCGGAGCGCGACATCGTCCGCGTGCTCGGCGATCGCGGCGCTGGCGTGCTCGACGAGCCGGTCAGCGCGGTGATGACGCGCAAGGTCGTCAGTTGCCGGCCGGCCGATACGGTCGCCGCGATCATGGAAATGATGACGTTGGGCAAATTCAGGCATTTGCCGGTGGTCGAGGACGAAAGGGTTGTCGGCCTGATCTCGATCGGCGACGTCGTCAAGTGGCGGGTCGGCGAATACGAGATGGAGCAGGAAGCGCTGCGCGACTACATCAAGACCGCCTGAACGAGGAGGCGCAAGCCGGTTCACAGCCTCTGCGTCGGCCACTGGCCCGGGCTTGCTGTCGGCCTCCGGCCCAGGCCTTCCGGCGGGCGCCAGAATGTGGATCGCTTCCTGGATGGAGTCGATGGCGCGCTCGGCGGCGCGCGCGCCGAACGCGATCAGATCGCTGGCGCGGTGGAAATCGAACCAGCCGATTTGACCGACCCGGGGCGAGATCAACAGGTCAGGCGGATCGCCGGCGAGGCGGGCGCGGGTGATGCGGTCCTGCATGATGTTGAAGGCATCCACCATCACGCTGGAGATGCCCGGCCGTCCGCCGCCGCCGAAGAATTCGCGCTTCATGGTGCGCTCGGCCGAAAACAGTTTGCCGAAGCCGCGCTTCGGCGGCGGCGGCGGTTCGGCCACAACCTCCGGCGCCACCGGCGGCGCGCCGTGCGAGTAGATCGTCGTGGAATGGGTGAAGACATCGCTGGAAAGGTTGGCGGCGATTACGATTTCCGCTCCCAAGGCACGCGCGGCCGATACCGGCACCGGATTGACCATCGCGCCATCGACCAGCCAGCGGTCGCCGACCAGCACCGGCGAAAATATCCCGGGCAGCGCATAGGAGGCGCGCATCGCCTCGACCATGCGGCCGTGGGTCAGCCAGATCTCGTGGCCGGTGCGGACTTCGGTGGCGACAGTAGCGAATTTCAGCGGCAAATCCTCGATCAGGGTCGGGCCGATCGCGGCCTCCAGTTGCGCGGCCAGCTTGTCGCCGCCGATCAGGCCCGAGCCGTTGAGGCGGATATCGAGGTAGCCGAGAATGTTCCGCGGCTGCAGGCTGCGCGCCCATTCTTCGAGCGTGTCGAGATGGCCCGCCGCATAGGCGCCGCCGACCACCGCGCCGATCGAGGTGCCGACCACGACATTGGGGACGATGCCATGGGCGATCAGGGTCCGGACGATGCCGATATGGGCAAATCCGCGCGCCGCGCCGCCGCCCAGCGCCAGCCCGATCACCGGCCGCCGGATGCTGCCGAGACCGACCTTGTCGCGGCCCTCGGCGCCGTTTTGGCTGCGTCCGATCAAAATTTCCAGCACCTGGTATTCTCCTGGGAGCGAGGCTAATCGCTACGACTCGGCCCCGCCAGAACGTATCACAAGCATGGTTTATGCCGGGCTTTGGGCTGGGCTAGGCAGGGATTGTGACGGGAGCGCGGCTATGAACGGTAACACGCAGCACGTGCCGGGGGTTCCGCAGCTCCCGTGCGACTGGCCTGCAGGCTTGAATTTGCCGCGTTTTCAGTGAAAAGCATGCCCATGATTTCGGGGGATAATATCTGATCTGGTCAGGCGGAGCGGACGCCTGCTGCTGGCGCTTGCGCTCGCGGGCAGCCTGATTTCCGCTGATCGCAGCCCCGGCTGATGCCCAGATGTTCAGCGATCGCCCGCCGCCGGTGCCTCCGGCATCGGTGCCGGAGCCCATGGGTCCGGCGATGAATCTGGCTCCGCCCTCCGGGCCGGCGTCGATTCCGAGCCTGCCCGCACCGCTGACGCAACCACCGATCGCCGCCGTGCCGCCGGTGGTGGCGCCGCAGGGTGCCACGGCGCCCGGCCAGGCCGTGCTGTCGCTGTCGGCGCGCTACGGCAAGGACCTGCCCGTTATCAACAACGGACTGGTGTGGCGGGTGTTTGCCGATCGGCCCGACGAGACCGGCACCTTCAAACTGATCCGGGAGGATCGCGGGGCCACGCCCAATATCGTGCTGCCGCCGGGCGGTTATGTGGTTCATGTCGCGTTCGGACTGGTCAGCGCGGTCCGCTCGGTGACGCTCAAGGCCGAGACCGACCGCGAATCGTTCCTGCTGCCGGCAGGCGGCCTGCGCATCGAAGGCCGCGTCGGCACCAGCAAGATCCCGCAGAACCAGATCTCGTTCGCGATCTACAAGGGCAGCCAGTTTGAAGTCGGCGAGCGTGCTCCGCTGGTGCCGAACGTGTCACCCGGCGATGTCGTGCTGGTGCCGGAGGGCACCTACTACATCGTTTCCAATTACGGTGACGCCAATTCCGTCGTGCGCTCGGATATCCGCGTTCAGGCCGGCAAGCTGACCGACGTGACCATCACCCACCGCGCCGCCGTCATTACGCTGAAGCTGGTCAGCGACAAGGGCGGCGAGGCCCTGGCGAATACCGCCTGGTCGGTGATCACGCCGGGCGGCGACGTCATCAAGGAATCGATTGGCGCATTTCCCCGCGTCATCCTGGCCGAGGGCGAGTATCGCGCCATCGCCAAGAACGAAGGCAAGATGTACGAGCGTCCGTTCAAGGTGGTCAACGGCGTCGACGGCGAGATCGAGGTCGTCGCGCATTAGCGTAAGACCTGAGACGGCTGTCATAGTCGCTAACATGCACTAACCATCGATCGACTTAAAACTGTCATAATCGCCGGTTCGTCGATACCGCTTCGCAATCTTTACAACGCATTAAGCCGCTCCGCATTGGATGGCGCCGGGCCAAACGTTTGCGTTGCGGGGAAGTGATGATTGCCGTGAAGAAACCGTCCGGGAAATTCAACACCGAAATGTTCGATGACGTTCCCGTCCTGCAGCGCAAGTGGCAAGCGGCACTTCACCCCGGCGAAAGTCTGCCGCGTTATGAAGACGTGATGCTGGGCAGCCTCGGCCGGCTGGCGGATCATATCGTCCTGCTCAGGGACAACAACGGCACCCTCGAAGTATCGCGCAGCGGCCGCTACGTCCAGAAATGGCTGGAGGACGAGCGCTGGGACATTCCCTTGAGCGCGCTGTCGCCGGATTGCGCCACCGCGCTCAGCGAGGCCGCGGTCAATGCGGTGCGCAATGGCTATCCCTATCTCTCGGTGGCGCATTGCGTGCGCGACGGTCTGGTCCAGACCTACGATATCCTGGCGCTGCCGACATCTTCGCGCTGGGGCAGTACGCTGATCGGCGCCTACGTCAACGAGCGGGCTCCGCAGTATAATTTGCTGGATGCGATTTTCTCCACCACCGACGAGGGCGTGCTGTCGCTCGCGGCAATTCGCGATTCCGCCCGCCAGCCGTTCGACTTCCAGATCGTCCACCACAACCAGGGTGCCTCAAGGCTGCTCAAACTGCCGTCAACCGACTTGCAGTGGCGCCGGCTCAGCGCCGGAGGCAATCTGCTTTGCGCGCCCGAAGTGATCGAGCGATTGCTCGGCGTCATCAAGAGCGGCAACCGCGATCAATTCGAAATCGACAGCGATCAGCGCAACCTGAAGCTCGGCGCGACCGCATTCGGCGACATTCTCTCGCTGACGATTTCGGATGTGACGGCGCTTAAGCGGCGCGAAGCCTCGTTTCGGCTGTTGTTCGACAACAACCCGATGCCGATGTGGGTGTTCGACGCCGAAACCGCCGGCTTCCTCAGCGTCAATGACGCAGCCGTGCAGCATTATGGCTACAGCCGAGGGACCTTTCTGCGCATGAAGCTTCCGGAGATCTGGCCGGAGGATGAATGGGTCAGCCATAGCCAGGCCTTGCAGCAGGTCGGCGATACCTATCATTCGGGCCGCAACTGGCGGCATCTCAAGGCCGACGGCAGCGAAATTGAGGTGCTGACCTTTGGACGGCGCGTCAGCTTCGAGGGCCGTGACGGCTATCTCGTCGCAATTGTCGACATCACCGAACGGCGCAAGGCCGAGGCGCGGATCGCCTATATGGCCCACCATGACGGCCTGACCAACCTGCCGAACCGTGAGCTCTATCAGGATCGGCTTCGCGAGGCGCTGGAGCAGAGGCGGAAGCGAAAACAAGCGCGTGGCGGTGCTCTGCGTCGATCTCGACCTGTTCAAGAACGTCAACGATTCCTTCGGCCACCCGATGGGCGACCGCCTGTTGAGGCTGGTGGCCGACCGGCTGCGGTCGCAGGTTCGCGGCAACAATCTCGTCGCTCGCCTTGGCGGCGACGAGTTCGCGGTTATCCTCGCCGCCGATGTTTCGCCGAACGAGGCCAGCGACTTCGCATCCCGGCTGATCAAGATATTGAGCGCCTGTTACGAGATCGACGGCATCGAGGTCGTGATCGGCGCCAGCATCGGGATTGCGCTTTCGCCGGGCGATGGCGAAACCACCGAGGAACTGATGCGCAATGCCGACATGGCGCTGTACCGGGCGAAGTCGGACGGCGGCGGCGTTCATCGGTTCTTCGAGCGCGCGATGGACCGGCAGGCGCAAAAGCGCCGCGACGTGGAGCTCGACCTGCGCCGCGCTTTCGCCAACGGCGAATTCGAGCTGCACTATCAGCCGCTGGTGGATATCGCCGCCGACCGGATTTCCGGCTTTGAATCGCTATTGCGCTGGCGGCATCCCGAGAAGGGCATGATCTCGCCGGCGGATTTCATCCCGGTCGCCGAGGACATCGGACTGATCGTCCCGCTCGGCGAGTGGGTGTTGCGCGAAGCCTGCGCGGAGGCGGTGAAATGGCCTGCCGATGTCAAGGTCGCCGTCAACCTGTCGCCGGTGCAGTTTCGCAGCCGCAACCTGGTTCAGGTGGTGGTCTCGGCGCTGGCGAATTCCGGATTGCCGCCGAAGCGGCTCGAGCTCGAAATCACCGAATCGCTGTTCCTGGCGGAGACCGAGGCCAATCTTGCGATCCTGCATCAGTTGCGCGAACTCGGCATCAGCATTTCGATGGACGATTTCGGCACCGGCTATTCCAGCCTCAGCTATCTCAGGAGCTTTCCGTTCGACAAGATCAAGATCGATCGCTCGTTCGTGAAGGATCTGGCGGAGCGTTCCGATTGCGTGGCGATCGTGCGGGCGATCTCCGGCCTCGGCCGCAGTCTCAACATCACCACGACGGCCGAAGGCGTGGAAACCATGGACCAGTTCGCCTGGCTGCGCGCCGAGGGCTGCAACGAGGTGCAGGGCTTCCTGTTCAGCGCGGCCAAGCCGGCGGCTGAAATCGAGGCGCTGCTGTCGAAGTTCGGCCGGCGCGCTTCGCAGGCGGCATAAGCCGCAGGGGTTAGAACCGCGTCACGATATCGGCCAGCTGCTGGGCGCGGGCGGTCCTCGCTGGGTTTCGACGGCGTGCCGATGTGAATCAGGCCGGCGAGCTTTTCGTCCGCCTTCAACCCTAGCCCGTCCAGCACGTCGCGATCGAAGGCGAACCAGCCGGTCAGCCAGCACGCGCCGTAGCCGAGCGCGGTCGCCGCGGTGACGATGTTCATCGCGCTGGCGCCGGCCGACAATTCCTGCTCCCACGGCGGCACCTTGGGATGCGGCTTTGTGAAACTGACCACGCCGATCACCAGCGGCGCATCGGTGAGCCGGCGCTTCTCGACGTCGATTTCGGCAGGCGTGGCGCTGGGATTTTTGCGCGCGAATACTTTTGCGATGGCCTCACCGGCACGAACGCGCGCATCACCTTCGAAAATGATGAAGCGCCACGGCGCCAGCTTGCCGTGATCGGGCACCCGCGCGCCGATGGTCAGAATGGTCTCGAGCTCGGTGGGCGAGGGGCCGGGCACCGTCATCTCGCGCGGTTTGATGGAGCGGCGCGTCTTCAGGAGGTCGATGGCATCGGGCACGGCAGTCTTCTCATCGGCATGATCCGGGGGGATCGCATAGCACGCGAAGCCGTTGGCCGCGAGGCCGTAACCCGGCATTTAGAGCGATTGAAACGAGAGCTTACTTCTTGTGTGCCGCCGGCGCGCCCGGCATACAATTGATGCTGCCGATGATGTTGGGGCCGTATTGGACGAACCCCGTCGCGGTCGGCGGCGAATGCGGCGCCGAGATCGGCAGGTAGAGATAGCAGATGGTTCCATCGACGGGATCGCGCAAGCGCTGGATCACGGTATCCTGCAAGGGCCCCGCGAACTGGCGTTCCAGGATCATCTTCGGCAGCTTTCCCCATTCGTCCGATTGCTGGAATTGTTGCGGAGCCGGCTGCTGGGCGATGGCCGCGGCCGACCACGCAACCGCCGTCAAGGCCACAAGCGCGGCGCGGGGCAGGGCGGTCGGCAGGGAAGTCATGGAGTGGGGCGTCATAACGCAATTCAATCGAAGCATCTTCAAGCTTCTAGCTCAGTCAGAATTCGACCGCCATACCCGCGCGCCCGATATGTTCGTTGCCGCCGCCATTGGAATAGCTGCCGTAAACCACGGTCGGCAGATCGAAATTCAACCGGTGTGAAACGCCGATGCCGACCCCGGCTTCGCCGCGATAATAGCCGGGGTTTCCGCTGGCCGTCCGCTTCGTGAAAGCCGCACGCCGATCGCTATTCGGCGGCTATTTCCAGCCGCGTCCGCTTCACGTCCGGCGGCGTCGCTTCATCGACCAGCGCGGCGATCGCTGCGTCGGTCGGCATCACCGTTTGCCCCTCGCTGCCGAGACGCCGGATCGAAACCGAATGCGTCTCGGCTTCCTTCTTGCCGACCACCAGCAGCGCCGGGATTTTCGCCAGCGAGTGTTCGCGGACCTTGTAGTTGATCTTCTCGTTGCGCAGGTCGATCTCGACGCGCAAGCCCGCGCGCCGCGCGGCGGCCGCGACCACCTTGGCGTATTCGTCGCCTTCCGAGGTGATGGTGGTGACCACGGCCTGGATCGGCGCCAGCCAAAGCGGGAAGTTACCCGCATAATGTTCGATCAGAATGCCGATGAAACGCTCCATCGATCCGCAGATCGCGCGATGAACCATCACCGGCGCTTTCTTGGAGCCGTCGGCATCGATGTAAAACGCGCCGAATCTTTCCGGCAGGTTGAAGTCGACCTGCGTGGTGCCGCATTGCCAGTCGCGGCCGATGGCGTCACGCAGCACATATTCGAACTTCGGCCCGTAGAACGCGCCTTCGCCGGGATTGATCGCGGTCTTGATGCGTTGATTGTGGCTCTTCGCCTCGATCTCCCCGAGCACCGTCGCCATCACGCGTTCGGCGTGATCCCACATCTCATCGGTGCCGACGCGCTTTTCCGGCCGGGTCGAAAGTTTGACCGTGAGTTCGCCCTCGAAGCCGAAATCGGCATAGGTCGACAGAATCAGATCGTTGATTTTCAGACACTCGTCGGCGAGCTGTTGTTCCGTGCAGAACACATGCGCATCGTCCTGGGTGAAGCCGCGAACCCGCATCAAGCCGTGCATCGCGCCTGATGGTTCGTAGCGATGCACCACGCCGAATTCGGCCAGGCGCAAGGGCAGGTCGCGATAGCTCTTCAGCCCGTGCTTGAAGATCTGCACATGGCCGGGACAATTCATCGGTTTCAACGCAAACCAGCGCTTGTCCTCGGCCTCGTCGCCGGCGGATTGGGCAGCGAACATGTTTTCGCGATACCAGTCCCAATGGCCGGAGGTCTCCCACAGCGCCTTGTCGAGGATTTGCGGCGCGTTGACCTCGCTGTAATCGCCCGTCAACCGGCGGCGCATGTAGGCGACCAGCGCCTGAAAGATCGTCCAGCCCTTGGCGTGCCAGAACACGACGCCGGGGCCTTCCTCCTGAAAGTGAAACAGGTCGAGCTCGCGGCCGAGTTTGCGGTGGTCGCGCTTCTCGGCTTCCTCGATCTGCTTCAGATAGGCGTCAAGGTCTTCCTGCTTCGCAAACGCCGTGCCGTAGATTCGCGTCAGCATCGGATTGTTGGAATCGCCGCGCCAATAGGCGCCCGCGACCTTCATCAGCTTGAACGCATTGCCGATCTTGCCGGTCGAGGTCATGTGCGGGCCGCGGCACAGGTCGAACCAATCGCCCTGCTTGTAGATCTTGATGGTCTGGTCAGCGGGAATCGCGTCGACCAGTTCGACCTTGAACATCTCGCCGTTGTCGCGGAACACCTGCTTTGTCTGTTCGCGGTCCCAGATTTCTTTCGTGAACGGTTTGTCGCGCGCGATGATCTCGCGCATCTTCTTTTCGATCGCGGCGAAATCTTCCGGCGTGAACGGTTCGTTGCGGAAGAAGTCGTAATAGAAGCCGTTCTCGATCACCGGACCGATGGTCACTTGCGTGCCCGGCCACAGCGACTGCACCGCTTCGGCCAGCACATGGGCGGCGTCGTGCCGGATCAGCTCCAGCGCGCGGGCGTCGTCGCGGGAGATGAACTCGATTCTCGCATCGTGATCGATCGGGTCGGCAAGATCGACCACCGTGCCGTCGAGCGCCATCGCCACCGTGCGCTTGGCCAGCGACGGCGAGATGCCCTTGGCGATGTCGAGGCCGGTGATGTTTTTCGGGAATTCGCGCTTGGCGCCGTCGGGGAAGGCGAGGGTGACTTTAGACGATTCGACCGGTTTGAGATTCGTGAGGCTGTACTTGAAGTCGGTCATAACGGTCTCCTGTGGCTCACTCCTGCGAACGAGCGCAGGTAAGCGGGAACGAGCGGTATAGCAGGCGATTTGGCCGTTGCAATCCGGCCGCGCCGGGAAAATCGCCGATCTCGTCAGGGGCCATGACGGCTGTCATCCGAGCCATTGGCGGCGGCGCTTCAAATCGCCGTGACCTCCGCGCCGAAACGGTCGGGCTAAATAATCGGCGTCCCGGTCTTTCCTTTCGCGCGGATCCGAGATACATGCATTTGCATGAAACATCCGCCTGCCGACCGCCACGTCCATCGCCGCTTCGCTCCCACCGCCCTGATGCTCGGAAATATCGTCACCGGCTGTTCGGTGCTGGCGCCGGCAGGCATGCTGAGCGAATTGTCGAGTGGACTAGGCGTTACCATTCGTGACGCCGGCCTTTTGGTCACTTTCGGCGCGATCATGCTGTGCATCGGCTCGCCCTTGACGGCGTGGCTGACCAGCCGGATCGAGCGCCGCACTTTGCTCTCGGCGACATTGGCGGTGCTGGCGCTGAGCAATGCGGCTTCTGCGTTTGCGCCGGACTATGTCAGCCTGCTGGTTATTCGCCTGGTCATGCTGGCGGTCGGCGCACTCTACACGCCGCAGGCCGCGGGCACCGGCGCGCTCATTGTGCCTCCCGAAAAGCGCGGCAGCACCATTGCCTTCATTTTTCTCGGATGGTCGCTTGCCGCCGCGGTCGGTTTGCCGCTGATTACCTTCGTCGCCAGCCGCTATGGCTGGCGCGCGGTCTATGGCAGCATCGGCTTGATCGGCTGCTGCAGTTTTCTTTTGCTGGCGTGGCGTTTGCCGCGCGGTCTGGTCGGCTCGCCCGTCGATCTCAAGACGTGGGTCGCGCTCGGGCGGAACCGCATGGTCGTTTTATTGTTGCTGATCACGACGTTGCAGATGTCCGGCCAGTTCGTGGTGTTCACCTTCATGGGACCGCTACTGATGAAGCTGACGAATGCCGGTCCGGACGCGGTCGGCCTGGTTTTCGCGCTTTACGGCATCTTTGGCTTCATTGGGCTTGTGATCGCGACCCGCATCGTCGATCCCTGGGGCGCCTACAAGACCTCGCTGTTGTTCACGGGCCTGCTGCTGACCGGCGTTACAGGATGGGCACTCAGCGCCGGCAGCTATCCGTTGATGGCCGCTTCGGTCGCGATCTGGGGAGTTGGTTTCGCCTCGACCAACTCGATGCAGCAGGTGCGGCTGGTGACCGCGGCGCCGACGCTCGCGCCGGCGTCGGTGTCGCTCAATACGTCGGTGCTGTACATCGGCCAGGCTGTCGGTTCGGCGGCCGGCGGCATGCTGTTCGCGCGCGATCTGCTGTACAGCACGGGCTATGTATCTATCGGCTTCGTCGCGCTGGCCCTGATGATCGTGGTCCTGACCAAACCGCGGCGGGCTTCGGCAACCCCGCTATAAATCGCCTTAAATAGAACTCCAAAGCGCGGCAGGCCATCGACAAATCCTGTTTTTTGCCCTCGGATCCGGTCCGGATGTGGCGATCCGGCTCGACACAAACTTTGCTTTGCCTTACATCGGCGGACGAAAACGCCAGTGAAATGAGAAGTGATATGAGAACAATACTCGCGCTCGTCGTGGTCCTTTATTCAGGTGCGGCCCTGGCCCAGGGCACCGCGCCCGCCGCCGGCCCGCCGCCGACCGTCGGCGGAAAGCCGCTGGTCCAGGTAAAACCGCGCGGCGCGGCGCCGAAAACCGCGCACCTATCGGTCGCCAAGAGGTTGCTGGCGTGCCTTGACATCGACGACGGCACCAAGGGCCGCCTCGATTGCTTCGATGCGATCTTTCCGCCCAAGCCAAATCCCAAGGCGCCTGCCGCGAAAGGAGTCGCGGACTGCCGCTTCACCAAGGAAGAAGACGAACGGCTGGCGTGCTTCAACGGGTTTGCCGACAAGATACCGAAATTCTAGAGGCTTTTCCGCTTCGATTGAATCGAAACGGGGCTCGGGATTCTTGATTTGACGCGTTTTCTTGACGCGAACCGGTCTCCACTTCGCTTGAAAGCGCTCCAGCCGCCGCGAAATTCGCGCGGCCATCAACACTGCATTTTAAGCAGCGGTACGAAGAAAAGCTGATGCTGATGGGACGGCGGGAAAGCGCGGTCAGCGGGTCGCGGCCGATGCGGCGCTTGCCGCAAACCTCGTCAGCGCCGGCGTTGCCGCCATCTTGGCCAGCACTTCCTTGACGGGGTTTTCGGTCCAGGCGTGGGTGACGTAGTTGCGATGCGTCACGCCGTCCGGCGTCTTGACGAAGACCACGCTGCCGGGTTTCAGCGGACCATCCATTTCGTCCGAAATCGCGATGCCCCTTTGCCGCAGCATCTGCATCAATTCCTGGTCGTGCCGCTGGGTATAATGCGTATAGGCGCTGACGAAGAAGCCGGTCCGGTTGCGCTCGATCCAGGATGCGAATTTGTCCAATTCGCCATAGACCGCATCGAGCAGGAACACGCCGCGGATGCGATTGCCGAGCCCGCCCACTTCGAGGCTATAGGCGGTCGGCACGAAGCCGCCGCTGTAGCCGATCAGGATGACCGGCATATTGGCAAAATCCTTGGCCGTCCGCGGGTCGCCGTAGAGACTGGCGAGATGGCTGGCCAATTCATCGATGAAGCGCTTGAGCCCGCCGGGCTGCCAGAACTTGCCGGCGCTGGAATCGGCGGCGTCGACCGCAAGCTGCGGCGCGAGCAGCACGGCGTTGGCGCCGGAATCCGTAATCTGCTGCGGCACCAGCTGCCGGTCGCGCACGTCGCGTTCGAGTGTCGCACCGTTGCCGTGGAAGAACACGACGATGACACCGGGTTTGCGGATATCGAAATTCTCCGGGACATGCATCAGGACGCGGTTGTCGTTGTAGGTCGTGTCCTGCCAGTAAACCCGGCCGCCATAGCTGCGGTGGCCGCGGCGCCCGTCCTTCGAAACGTCCAGGAACGGTTCATCGGTGCGCGGATTGTTGCCGAGATAGGGAAACGCCGAGGATTTCAGGCTGACCAAAGCGGTCTGATCCTCGCGCGGCGGACGATGGTACGGCACCGTCGGCTCCAGAGACGCTACCCGATAAGGGGCGGGCTGCGCTTGCGCCGTCCGTTTGGCGGGCGCATCGGCCGGGTGAAGCGGCTGGAAACTTTCGCTGGCCGTCGGGAAGCGATCTTTGAACTGGGGTCTTGGGAAGCGGTCGTCGAAGTTGTCGCCGATCGAGGCCTGCGAATTGGCCGCGAGCTGACCCGGGCCCGGCGCCTTGCCGCATTGAGTGAGCACGAAGGACAGCGGGATAAACGCCGCCGCTATGACGACCCGGTGCCAACGATCCGAGCCGGCGCGGCCGGCAGGGGCCTTCCGTGGCGCATGATGCATCGTGCCGGGTGACAGCACCCGGGTCGCACGACTACGCATCTTGAATTCCGCCCCGACCATCCACCCACTGCCCCCAATGTCCACCGGCGATCGGCGTATGACAGCTCGTTAACGTTGAGGTGACGTTAAGCGCCCGGAAAACTCCCCATCCGGAATCCGCCAGAAAACACGAAATCGTGTCCTGATTGTGGGACGGTCACTTTCCTTTCGCAATGCCGTAGCGATCCAGGTAGGCGCTTCGGTAGTTCGATACCTAATTCGGCCATGATTTAAATCATTGTTAACATTGCTTGAATTGATGGGATGCAGCCTGCACGATGAAAATCACGGGCGTGGCGCCCAAGGCGTGGACTGGCATGGCGGCATCAGAGACGGGAACCGTGGCATGGCCCGGCCAGGTTCCCGGAGGCGGGTCCACCGTTTCGGTCGTCGTCGCGACCGCCATCGTCGTCGCCGACATGATCGGCGTCGGCGTCTTCACCAGCCTGGGCTTCCAGGTCAAGGACATCCCGTCCGGCTTTGCGATCCTGCTGCTGTGGACCATCGGCGGCATCGTCGCGCTGTGTGGGGTGTTTTCCTACAGCGAACTCGGCGCGATGTTTCCGCGCTCGAGCGGCGAGTACAATTTCTTGAGCCGTGCCTATCATCCGGCTTTCGGGTTCCTGGCGGGCTGGGTGTCGGCGACCGTCGGGTTCGCAGCCCCGGTGGCGCTGGCCGCGATGGCGTTCGGGGAATACGGCAAGTCGGTGTTGCCAGGTACCCCGCCGCTCGTGCTGGCCGTGGGCGTGGTCTGGCTGGTGTCGATCGTGCAGCTTTCCGGCGTCCGGCATTCCAGCACCTTTCAATTGATTTCGACCATTTTGAAGGTGGTGCTGATCATCGGCTTTCTGATCGCCGGATTTCTCATCGGCACCCCGCAGCCGGTCTCGTTTACGCCGCAGGCCTCCGACTTCGCCCATATCACCAGCGCGCCGTTCGCGATCGGGCTCGTGTTCGTGATGTATTCATTTTCCGGGTGGAACGCAGCGACCTACATCATCGGCGAGATGCACACGCCGCAGCAGAACCTGCCGCGCGCGCTGCTGGCGGGGACGCTGATCGTGCTGGTGCTGTATGTGGCACTGAACGCAGTGTTCCTGCACGCGGCGCCGATCGACAGATTGTCCGGGCAACTCGACGTCGCCCGCATCGCCGGCAGCTATATCTTCGGCGATGTCGGCGGCCGCATCGTCGGCGCCATGATCTGCGTCGGGCTTGTGTCTTCCATCAGCGCGATGATGTGGATCGGGCCGCGCGTGATGATGACGATGGGAGAGGACATCCCGGCGCTGCGGATATTCGCCCGCAAGTCGAACCAGGGTGCGCCGGCCTACGCCATCCTTTTCCAGCTTGCGGTCGCCAGCCTGATGCTGTTCACGCGCAGTTTCGAGGCGGTGCTCGATTTCATTCAGTTCGCGCTGTTGTTCTGCTCGTTCTTCACCGTGCTCGGCGTCATCAAGCTGCGCATCACCGAGCCGAACGCGCCGCGGCCCTACCGCGCCTGGGGATACCCGATAACCCCTGTGATTTTCCTGCTCGTGACCGCCTTCATGATGTACTATCTCTTCACGGAACGGCCGCTGCAGTCCTTTCTCGGTACCTTGATCATGATTTCGGGTCTGTTGATCTACGCGGCTTTCCGCAAGCGTGCCGATCCGGGCGCCGCAACGTCATCGCCGGGCCGCGAATAGAAATGCTTCAGCCCGTGAAAATGGCGGTGGTCGCCGCAACCATGTTCTTCGCGGCCGCGGTGCCCGCGCGTGCCGCCGATACCGTTACCGCAAACGACACGGCGCTGTTTCTGGCAGGCATGCAGCCATCGGCGGAATTCGCCGCTGACGCCGCTGACCAGGGATCCTTCCTGGCAGCGTCACGCGAAATTCTTCGATGCGGCGTTCGCGCAACTCGAGCAGCGTCAGCTTTCGAGGATCCGGGCCTGGGCGAGCGCCAATCTGGCGGCGCCGAAGCCGACGATGTTCTACATGTTCTCGGGCCCCGACTACCTCTACGCCGACGCATTCTACTCAAAGGCCTCAACCTATGTGCTGAGCGCGCTGGAGCCGCCCGGTTCGGTGCCCGATCTCACGAAATTGCCGCCCGGGGGCGTAGGAGCCGCGCTTTACAATGTCGAGCGCTCGCTCGGCTCGATCCTCAGCTTCAGCTTTTTCATTACCAAGCAGATGAAAGTCGATCTGCGCGCCGGACAGCTCAGTGGCACCTTGCCGATTCTCTATGTCTTCCTGGCGCGTTCGGGCAAGACCATCCGTGAGGTCACTCCGGTCGCGCTCGACGACACCGGGCAAGCGCATTTCGCGGGCGAAAATCCGGGCAAGAACGCCACGCACGGCGTGCGGATCGTGTTCTCAGGCCACGATGGCCAGCAAAGGACGTTGTATTATTTCTCGACCGACCTTTCCAATGCCGGCGTCAGGGTCTCGGGCTTCCTGAAATTTTGCGAGACGCTGGCGCCCGGCAACAGCCTGATCAAGAGCGCATCCTACCTGCTGCACTCCGGTAATTTCTCCGCCGTGCGCGATTTCCTGCTGGCCCACAGCGCCACCATCATCCAGGACGATTCCGGCATCCCGCTCGCCGATTACGAACCGAGGAAATGGCGCTTCTTTCCGTTCGGCCGTTATGCCGGTCCGATCGGCAAATTCCCCCGAATGTATCAGCCGAGATACGCCGAATTGTTCAGGCAAGCACAGCCGATGGATTTCGGTATCGGCTATCGCTGGCGACCGTATGAATCGAACTTGCTGCTGGCCGTCAGGCTTGCTTCCGATGATTCAGGCAGTGACACCACGTCGACGGCACCATCGGTCGAACCCGCGCAGCCCAGACCGCCGCGTCCTCGCGGGCCGCGTCCGCCGGCCGCGATCGGGCAGTCGCATCGTTTCTTCTGGTTTTCGCGCTGACGAAACAGGCGTTACCAGTGAACGCTTTGACTCGGCACGATGAAAGCGGTGTTGCTCGGCCGGTCGGAGTTACCGGCGAAAAATCTGCAGGCTGCGACGATCAAGACAACAAGCATGAGCGCCGCCAGCAGATCGATGTGTCGGGGATCGTGGCCCCCGTGGCTGATTTTCCAGCGCATTGATTGGGCCCTCAAGGCCAAGCTATCAAATCAATGCCCCCGCGGCGCCTCCGTTCCCGGCAAGCCAGCAATGTCTGTTTCACTTGGAAGCACTGCAGCAGACTGGCTCGGGCCTGATCGATGGGCGACGTGTTCGCGCCAATGGAACTTGAATCAACGCTCAGGTGCGTTGACGCCGCGCCAGCGTCCGTACCGCCATGGCAGATACCACCGCGCGCCCGGCGGTGGGGTCAGCGGCACATTGTCGATCCCGGAGGTACCCCAGGGTTGGCAGCGTAACAGCCGCGCCAGCGTCATCCATCCGCCGCCCCACAACCCGAAGCGCTCGATCGCTTCGTCGCCATAGACCGAGCAGCTCGGCAGATGGCGGCAGTTGTAACCGACCAGCGGCGACAGCGTGTGCCGGTAAATCCAGATCAGGGCGCGCCCCGCATTGCGTGGCAAACGAGCCGCCGCGTTGGCGCAGTCCGCACAATGCTGCGAGGATGAATGCTTCATGGGCGGCTTGCTGCAGTCATGGGCGTGGAGTTGTGCGGTTCCCGGACAGGGAACTCATCATCGCCAGTAATTGTGCCACAGTTTGAGAAATATCAATGCTTTCGGTGGCGGTGCAGCAAAGGTTCTATAGACGATGAGGACAGCTACGGTTACCCTTTTTCTTCGCAACGCCTGCTTGGCAAAATCATCCGGCGTTGGACTGGGGCCGTTGCCACGCGCGTTTTGGGGCTAGTGGGGAAGGAACCGAATTGAGGCTCATGAGGTCGCTTAAATTTCGCGGCTGGGCGCTGATCGGCGCCGCCGCCTTTTGCATTGCATTGCCCGGTGTGGCTTGGCCCGGCGGTCCGGCACATGCCGGCCCCACTCTCGAACCGCGCAAAATGCCGATGCGCTTTAGCTGGGTCGCCTGCGAGCCTGACTGCGGCAAGTGGATTAGTGCGGTCGGCATCGTGACCACCGACAGTCCGAAGGATTTCGATGATTTCGCGCGCGGTCGGAAACTTGGCGGCGCGACCATCGTGCTGGATTCCAGTGGCGGCTCGGTCAACGACTCCATCGCGCTTGGAAGGCGCTGGCGCGATCTCGGTCTGCGGACCACCGTCGGCATCAGCGTGAAGACCCACACCGCGATGGGCGACCGGCCCAGTATCGATCCCGGAGCCTACTGCGAATCGATGTGCGTGTATCTGCTGCTGTCCGGCAAGACACGCTACGTGCCTGAGGCGGCGCATATCAGGGTGCACCAGATCTGGATGGGCGACCGCGCCGACGATGCCAAGGCCGCGAGCTACACGGCGCAGGACATGATGATCGTAGAGCGCGACATCGGGCGTCTTGCGAAATACACCTTCGACATGGGCGGCGCGGGCGATCTGCTGTCGCTGTCGCTGAACGTGCCGCCGTGGGAGGATCTGCACGAACTGTCGCGCGACGAACTGCGGCTGACCAATCTCGTGACCACCGATGCCGTTGCCGCGGTGCTGCCGCAGATGGACATCGCGAACGTGCCCGCCGCCGTACTCACAGCCAAACCGGTGCAGGATCGCTTTGTCGGCGCTGCGGAGATCGAGACTACTTCTCCATCCGCCAAACCCACCAAGACGGCCGAAGCGACGGTTCCGATCGGCGGCACTGTGGCGACGCCGCCGAAGTAGCGGGGATGAGGCTCGTTCCGCCGACGGTATCGTCATCCGAAAGCGGATGATCTGGTCTTTCGCAGCTGCCGTGGTTGATCGAGAGTTCCCGGCGCACGGGTGCCCGCTTTCGCACGATGGCGCGATGTCGAACTCACCCCTGCGCAGACGCCGGCTGCTTCGCCTTGGCCTCGATCTGGCCGATGGCGTCGACCACGGCGTCGAAAGTCAGCATGGTCGAGGCATGCCGCGCCTTGTAATCGCGCACCGGCTCGAGCAGGGCGATATCGGCCCATTTTCCCTCCGGAGGGCTGCCGTTTTCCTTCAGCATCTTGCGGACGGTCTCACGCAATTCGCGCAATTCGCCTGCGGTCGAGCCGACCACGTGACGTGCCATGATCGAGGAGGAGGCTTGGCCGAGCGCACAGGCCTTCACGTCATGGGCAAAGTCGGTGACCACCGGCCCGTCCATCTTGAGGTCGACCTTGACGGTCGACCCGCACAGCTTGGAGTGTGCCGTGGCGCTGGCGTCCGGCGCGGCAAGCCGTCCGAGTCGGGGGATATTTCCGGCTAATTCGATGATCCGCTTGTTGTAAATGTCGTTCAGCATAAGCCTGTGGTCTCGGGCTGGCGGTCGCGATCGCCCTTGGCGGCCGCTGGTGACAGTCCTATATATGAGGACCAATGCTGGAAATACAGTCCGGCCGTTGGGCTGGCCCAGCCGGATATCGAAACCGATCCGGCCGCCATGATGTTAGGATTGTGGGACTCAGGCGTCCGGCGGCAAACCGCCCCGTCTGCCGGTGACACTCCGGTCCATTTGAGATCGGTCGAACGGAGTTGACATGGACGCGTTGATCAAATCCCTCCGCCCAGGCAAGCCTTCTGACGCCAAGCCTTCCGAAATTAAGCCTTCCGAAACCAAGCCTTCCGAAACCAGGCCTTCCGAGGCGAAAACGCCCGACCTGCGTCCGGCGGAACTCGATCCTTCCGAATTTCTGGCGGCTGCCGTCCGCGCGGACCAGCCGCGTCCGTCGCGCGCCGAGGCGGAAGCGGCGGTGGAGACGCTGCTTAGCTATATCGGCGAAAATCCCCAGCGCGAAGGTCTCCTGGACACCCCGCGCCGCGTGGTCGAGGCCTTCGACGAGCTCTATCAGGGCTATCACCAATGTCCGGCGGAAGTGCTCAATCGCACCTTTGGCGAGACCGCCGGCTATGACGATTTCGTGCTGATCCGCGACATCGAGTTCACCTCGCAGTGCGAGCACCACATGATGCCGTTCTACGGCAAGGCGCATATCGCCTATACGCCGGTGGAGCGGGTGGTGGGGCTGTCGAAGCTGGCGCGGCTGACCGATATCTTTGCGCGGCGCCTGCAGACCCAGGAACATCTGACCGCTCAGATCGCTGCCGCAATCGACGAGGTGCTGAAGCCCCGCGGCGTTGCAGTGATGATCGAGGCGGAGCATACCTGCATGTCGGTGCGCGGCGTCGCCAAGCACGGCGCGATGACATTCACCAGCCGCTTTACCGGCATGTTCCGCGACAATCCGGCGGAGCAGGCCCGCTTCCTGTCCATGGTGCGAGGGCCACAGCGGTAACCTCGCTTTATGTTTTGTTTTGACGCGTTTTCTTCACGCGAACCGGCGTCCACGTCGCTCGAAAACGCTATGGGAATTCGCGAGGACCGCCTGTGTCGACATCAGCTGAGATCAACGACATCGAGGAAGGGCTCACGTGGAAGCCCAAATTCGACGCGTCGGGCCTTGTCACCTGCGTCGCCACCGACGCGGCGACGGGCGACGTGCTGATGGTCGCTCACATGAACGACGAGGCCCTGCGCCGGACCATCGCGAGCGGGGAGGCCTGGTACTTCAGCCGCTCCCGCAATGCGTTATGGCGGAAAGGTGAGACTTCAGGTCAGACGCAGCGCGTGGTCGAGATGCGGATGGATTGCGATCAGGATGCGATCTGGATCCGGGTCGAGCAGCGAGGGGCCGCCTGCCACACCGGCCGGCGTTCCTGCTTCTACCGCAAGGTCGAGGGGGGCGAGGGCGGGCCGCGCTTGTCGTTGGTGGATGCGGACAGGCTGTTCGATCCGAAGGCCGTCTACCCAAAGTGACCCTGGGCGCAGGCCCGCGGCGCTTGGGCTGAGGAGGCGCAAGTTGCCATCGCGCTGCTCCTGGAACGCATTAACCCGCCATTAACCATAATCACCGCAGTGTGACGGCAGCCTGGGCGTAAGTGGGAGCTCTCGAACAGGCCTGAGAGGTCGTTTCGCCAGGGGAGCGGGGACCAACATGTCGGTTGACACTTCACGCGCCACGGCAACGGCAGGTGTCGAACCATCGCGCCTGCGGATCGCCGGCGCGATCAAGCAGGCCGCCAGCACCACCGGCACCAGCTTCGAATATCTGCTCGCCACCGCGAAGATGGAATCCAATTTCAATCCGACCGCGAGCGCGTCGACCTCGTCGGCGCGCGGGCTCTACCAGTTCATCGACCAGACCTGGCTCGGCACCGTGAAGGAAGCCGGCACCCAACTCGGCTACGGCCAATACGCCGATGCCATCACCAAATCCCCCTCCGGCTACTCGGTCAGCGATCCCGCCGCGCGAAATGCGATCATGAAACTGCGCGACGATCCCACCGCCGCCTCTTCGATGGCGGCCGTGTTGACCCAGTCCAACAGTTTCAAGCTCACTGGCATGCTCGGCAGGCGTCCGACCGACGGCGAACTCTATATGGCGCACTTCATGGGGGTCGGCGGCGCAGCGAAGCTGATCTCGAACGCCGAAGACAATCCGCGGTCCTCCGCGGCACGGCTGTTCCCCAACGCCGCCGCAGCCAACCATTCGATCTTTTTCGACCGCTCCGGGGGAGCGCGCACGGTTTCCGAGGTCTATTCCGTGCTGTCGGCGCGTTATGCCGGTGCTGCCAATTCCTCGGCCACCCGCAGCGCGATGGCCTCGGTCGGCGACATCCAGCCAAACGTCGCGCTCGCCAGCGCCGCGCCGGTCACGCCTGCGATCGACAACGCGGCCTATCTGTCGACGTTTCCGGACGTCCGCGCGGTTGCGCCGGTCACGGTGGCCTCCGCGACCAATACCGCGCCATCGACCGAGCCGATCTTCCGTTCGCTGTTTCAAGTCTCCGGCGAACGCGCGGAGCCGGTCTCGCCGGCGGTTCGTGAATTGTGGGGCAAGTCCTCGTCGCTGACATCGGTTGCGAGCGCTGATCCGGCGACGGCTGCGAGGTCGACATTGCCGCAAACGCCTGACGTGCGCGCCCCGCAACCGCTCGATCTGTTCAGCGACCGCAACGGCACGTTCAGCTAGCCGGGGCGCTTGTCGAGCCTTGCCCGGACTCGCACCCTTAACAAAACGTCAATAAAACCAGCCGTTTATGGTGAACGCTTTGTTAAGCGTCGTGGTTTATTTTGTCTTGCAGTGGCACCGCGTCACGGTGTCGTTTCAGGTTGCGTCGCCGGCAGGACAATGATCGTTCGGCAGTTCATAAGTTGGATTAGAACCGCTCCGGCAGGCGAGCGGGCAGAGGCAACGCGGTCGCTGGCGCGGGCCTGGCTGATTTCCGATCTCACCGCAGAGGACCGCGCCGCCGCCGAGGGCGCGCTCTTGATGCTGCTCGACGACGCTTCGCCCCTGGTGCGCCAGTCGATGGCCGAGGTGTTTGCCCGCAGCACGGAAGCGCCCGCGGCTATCGTGCAGGCGCTGTCGCTCGACCAGCCGTCGGTCGCCCTTCCGGTTCTCGAACATTCGCCGCTGTTGATCGACGCCGACCTCGTCGACATCGTCGCGACCGGCAATGACGAGATGCAATGCGCCATCGCCCGCCGTATCAATCTGCCGGCCTCGGTCTGTGCCGCGATCGCCGAAGTCGGCAGCGCCGCGGCGGCGCTCGAGCTGATCGAAAATGCCTACGCCGAACTGCCGCCGTTTTCATGGGATCGCATCGTCGAGCGCCACGGCCATCTCGCCGCGATCCGGGAATCGATGCTGGTGCTCGAGGACCTTCCCGCCGCGACGCGCGTTGCGCTGGTCGCCAAACTCTCCGACACGCTGGCGCAATTCGTGGTCGCCCGCAACTGGCTGAGCGAAGACCGCGCAGGTCGCATCGCGAGCGAGGCGCGCGAGCGCTCGACCATCAATATCGCCGCCCGCTCGCGCGGCGACGACATGCGCGGCCTGGTGCGGCATCTGCGCGCCACCGGCCAGCTTACTGCTGGTCTGATCCTGCGCGCATTATTGTCCGGCAATCTTGAACTGTTCGACCATGCGCTGTCGGAATTGTCCGGCTTGCCGCAGGCCCGCGTCTCCGCGCTGCTGCACGACCGCGGCGGTGCCAGCCTGCAGGCGCTGTTGAAGCGCGCGGGATTGCCGGAATCGACCTTCGCGGCGTTCCGGGTAGCGCTCGAAGTCAGCCATGAGACCGGTTATGTCGACACGCTCGGCGGGGCCGCCAGATTGCGGCGCCGGATGGTCGAACGTGTGCTGACGCACTGCGAAACCGATCCGTCGGCCGCGGAACCACTCTTGATCCTGCTGCGGCGCTTTGCGACCGAATTCGCGCGGGAAGAGGCCCGCATGTTCTGCGACGAGCTGATGGCCGAGGAGGCCGTCGCGCTGATGCCGGATGAGCTGATCGCGGCGTGAGAGATGTCTTGAGGACGTCATTCCGGGGCGCGCGCCAGCGCGAACTATGATGGGCAATTGCACATCTGAGAGATCTCGCGCGAAACCTCTGGATTTCCCGATATGCAATTGCACATCTGAGGTCCACGCCTACCGGCGTGTCCCGGAATGACGCCGGATAATCGTTCAATCCGCCGGCGCGATGCTCGGCGCGAGGATCGCTTCGAGATGCTCGGGGCGATCGCGGTTGGCATGCATGAGAAACTCGTCGGCGACGCCGCGCAGGTGCCGGCTCAGGATGGTCGCCATGGCGACGGTGTCGAGCTTGGTGCGCTCGCGCACGATCGCCTGGATGGCGTTGATATGGTGCGCGATCAGGTTTGAGGGGACCTGGTCGAGTTCGGGCGCGTGCTCGATGATCCGGCAGAGGCTCTCGGCAGCGGCGCCGGCGGAAGGGTATCCGAACGTCGCGGCGTCGCCCTTGATGTCATGGGCGGCGCGAAACAGCTCGTCGCAGGTGGCGTCGGTAAAGCCGTTTTTGAGAATGGCGGCGTGGGCGGCCGAGAGCCGGTCGGCTTCGATCGTCATCCAGTTCTTGAACTCGCCCGACAGGCCGGCAAGCGCCTTTTCCGCGCGCGCGACGGGATCGTCGAGATCCTTGTCGTCGACGCGCCGCAACACCTTGCGCAAGGGGTTGGGCTGCGTGATCACGTGATGATCGGCGAATTTCTTGATCTCGATGTCGCGCTTGTCTTTCGCCATGATGGTTTCCTTGCAACTCGCCGGCGCTAGACGGTGGAACGGGCCTTGTCGAGCAGCGACGGCTGCTGCAGCACTTCCACCTCGCCGCCGATGCGGCGTTCGGGCCCGATATAGGCGGTGGTGGTATTGCGCCGGCGGTCAGGGCCGAAATAGGTCTTGGTCTTGATGAACGGGCGCGGATTGGCGACGACGTTGAGGATGCGCTGATAGAGTCCCTTGGCCGAGATCGGCTTGGCGAGGAATTCGGTTACGCCGGCATCGCGCGCCACCGTGACGCGGCGCTTCTCGGAATGGCCGGTCAGCATGATGATGGGGGCGAAGGGATTGCCCTTCGATTCCGGCTGCCGGATCATCTGCGCCAGTTCGAGGCCGTCGAAAATCGGCATCGACCAGTCGGTGATGACGATGTCCGGGACGTAGTGGGTGTACATTTCGAGCGCGGTGGCGCCGTCTTCGGCTTCATAGACCTCGCGCGCGCCGAACGAATGCAAGAGCGTCCGCAGAATGCGCCGCATATGCGGATTGTCGTCGCACACGAGAAATCGCAGCTTGTTGAAATCGATGCGAAACATGGCCGGGCCCTGCGGGCGTACTCGAAGACAATGGTATACCCGGCGTTAACCATATCGCGGCCCCGTTAACGAATGGTTGCGGCGACCGCCAGGGCAGGGTGCAAATTGGCCGTCAATACCCGAATTGCTCGCTCAGAATGCGCTCTTCCAGGCTGTGGCCGGGGTCGAACAGCATCCGCATCGAAATGGTCTTGTCCGACAGCACCTCGACGCGGCGGACATCGCGCGCCTCGTCATGGTCGGCCACCGCCGCGACCGGGCGCTTGTCGCTCTCGAGCACCTCGATCACCACATAGGCGGTGTTGGGGAGCAGCGCCCCGCGCCAGCGGCGCGGCCGAAACGGGCTGATCGGCGTCAGCGCCAGCAGCGGCGGCATTGATCGGGATGATCGGCCCCTGCACCGAAAGATTATAGGCGGTCGACCCCGCCGGCGTCGCCACCAGCACGCCGTCGGCGATCAATTCGGCCATGCGTTCGCGTTCGTCGATCAGGATCCGCAGGCGCGCCGCCTGATGGGTCTGGCGGAACAGCGCGACTTCGTTGATGGCATGATGAATATGCACCACGCCGTGTACGTCGGTGGCGCGCATCAGGAGCGGATGGATCACGGATTCCTTCGCCGCCGCGAGCCGGGCGTGCAGATCCTGGGTGGAGAATTCGTTCATCAGAAAGCCGACGGTGCCGCGATGCATGCCGTAGATCGGCTTGCCCGTACGCATCTGCTGATGCAGCGTCTGCAGCATCAAGCCGTCGCCGCCGAGCGCCACCACGATTTCGGCCGCGGCTGGATCGTGATTGCCGTAGAGCTCGGAAAGCTGCTTCAGCGCCAGCTGGGCTTCGGCGCCGGCACTCGCGACGAAGGCGATCCGGTCATATCGCTTGGGGCTGGTCATGGACACGCGGGCTCATATGCCAGAGGGGGAGCGGGGTTGCGCGGGAGGTCGTCTATACGACCTTGGCTATCCTTGTCGAGATCGGCTGGCCGTTCTCCAGCATGTCACTGGATCGTGCGATGAGGTTGACGGCAAAGCCGGCTATGTCTGGGCGCTTGCCAACAACGCCAGGCTGTCGCAGTTTTGAGCGATAAACCGGCTCTAATCCAGGAAATCTCGGCGCGTATGGTGAATGCGGCCATTTCGGGTGAATTGCGGGAAGCAGGGAGAGGAGCAGAGATGGCCATTGGTTTCGCCGCGCCGCGCCATGCGAGCTTCGCCGTAGCAGTGCTTCTTGCTTTTTCGATGCTGGCGGCGGCGCGCGCCGAGGATGCGCCGCAACTGCCGCCGGAGCATCCGGCGCGTAGCGCCCTCGGGCCAGAAGTCAGGCGGAGCGGGCGGCCACGCCGCGACTCCGGCTTCGCCCGGTGCGGCCGAGCAACACAGGCTGCCGCCGGATTCCACCACCAAACAGACGCTGGTGCTTCCCGGGCGCACGCTCGCCTTCACCGCGACCGCGGGCTCGATCCGCCTGTTCGACGAGCAAGGGCGAACCGCAGGCCGATATCGCCTACACGGCCTATCAGCTTGATGGCGCCGATCCGGCAACGCGGCCGGTGACGTTCCTGTTCAACGGCGGGCCGGGGGCTGCGTCCGCCTATCTGCAACTCGGCGCCGCCGGACCGTGGCGGCTGGCGATCGACGGGGATGCCGCGATTCCCTCCGCCTCGCCCGATCTCCAGCCCAATGCCGAGACCTGGCTCGATTTCACCGATCTCGTCTTCATCGATCCCGTCGGCACCGGCTATAGCCGCTTCGTCGCGACCGGCGATGATGTGCGCAAGAAGTTCTTCTCGATCGATGGCGACGTCAACTCGATCGCGCTGACGATCCGCCGCTGGCTGGAAAAATCCGGCCGCTTGCTGTCGCCGAAATTTGTCGCCGGCGAAAGCTATGGCGGCATCCGCGGCCCGAAGATCGTTCGCAAGCTGCAGATCGAGCAGGGCGTCGGCGTGAAGGGCCTGATCCTGGTTTCGCCGGTGCTCGACTTCCGCGAATTCTCGGGCTCCAGCCTTCTGCAATATGTGGCGAGCCTTCCTACCATGGCGGCGGTCGCGCGCGAGAGCAAAGGTGCCGGTCACCCGCGCCGACATGGCCGATGTCGAAAGCTATGCGCGCGGCGAATTTCTGCTCGACCTGGTCAAGGGCGAGGCCGACACCGCGGCCACCAACCGGCTTGCCGACAGGGTCGCTGCATTGACCGGAATCGATCAGGCCGTGAGCCGCAGGCTGGCCGGACGCTTCGACGTGATCGAATTCCGCCGGGAATTCGACCGCAAGAACGGCAAGGTCACGGGACGCTACGATGCCTCGGTCATGGGCATCGATCCCTATCCGGATTCGAGCTTCTTTCATTTCAACGATCCCTCCGGCGAGGCGTTGGTGGCGCCGCTGACCAGCGCCGCGGTCGACCTCACCACGCGCAAGCTCAACTGGCGGCCGGACGGCTCCTACCATCTGCTCAACGGGGAGGTCGAAAAGGCCTGGGATTTCGGCCACGGCATCAGTCCGCCCCAGTCGATTTCCGAGTTGCGGCAGATCCTCGCGCTCGATCCGAAGCTGAAGCTCCTGGTCGGGACACGGGCTGTTCGATCTCGCCACGCCGTATTTCGGCACCAGGATCGAGCTCGACCAGCTTCCGGCCTTTGCCTCGCCCGATCGGGTGAAGCTCGTGGTCTATCCCGGCGGCCACATGTTCTATTCGCGCGACGCCTCGCGCCAGGCGTTCCGCGCCGAGGTTGAGGCGCTGATGAAGTGAGCGCCACAAAACAAAACCGGCGCAGCCGCTTTCAGGCTGCGCCGGCTGAACGAAAGTGACCGAGTTCAGTAAACCAGGCCGGTGCCCGGCGCCTTTTCAAGCGCGGCGGCGAGCGAGCGGTATTCCTCGCTGTTGGTGCCGGCGAGGGCGGCGATCCTGCTCAGATGATATTGCGCCTGGTCGCGGTTGCCCTGTTCGACCTGCCACAGCCCGTAATACTGCCAGGTCTTGACGTGGTCGGGGTCGGTCTTCAGCGCGCGCTCGTACCAGATCTGCGAGACCTTGTAGTCGCCGAGCTTGCGATAGGAATAGCCGATCAGGGTGGCGACGGAAGCGTTGTCGTCGTGGCCGAGCGCCTTCAACTGCTCGATCGCGGCAGCATAATCGTTGCGGTCGTAGATCGTGGCGTAGGCCGTGCGGTAGGCGGCGATGAAACGGCCATCCTCGAGGCTGGAGCTCTTGTCCTTCTTTCCCTTCTTGGTGCCCGACGATGCCGGTGGCGAGGGATTTTCGTCGCCGTTGGCGTGCGCCGGGGTGAGCAGGGGCACCACGATCAGCGCCATCGTGAACATTGCCAGCGTCAAAAGCCTGATTGCGAATTTGTTCATTCGTCGCTCCCGATTTTCGGTGAGGCTGATCCTGCACCTGGGCCTGTCGACCTGAACACCCGGACGCCCAGAACATTCCCGGGCCATGATCTTTATTTGGACAATGTTCGCCGCCACACTTCGCTCGCGATGGGGCGCCGGCGCAACATGACGAACATGTCATGGAGATGAACGAAGTCTGTCGTTGCGCTTCAGGGCGGGTTCAGCGCGCGGCCTCTAGGTTGGTCGCCATGATCGACGGGTCCGGCCATCCGACCGGCCACCTTGTGATCCCCTGAAGAGGAGACGACCATGTTGAAGACCATTTCCGCAGCCCTGCTCGCAGTTTCCGTTCTCGCCGCGCCGGCGCTCGCCGCCGGCCAAGCCACCAACCAGGCCAACAAGACGGCGCCGGTCATCAAGTCCGAGCAGGTGAAGCAGGTGAAGCCGAACGTGCTGAACGCCAACGCCAGGATGGGACACCATCATGCCCGCTACGCCAGCCATCATCGCTCATCACAAGCATATCGGCGCGCTGAAGATCGCACAAATTCTCCAAGGTTTCGACCAAGCACGTCACGCCCGCCACCAAGCGCGGCTAAAATCTGATCCGCGGGGGGTGGTTTGTTCCACATTGCCCCGCCTGCTCCCAGCGGATATCAGGTCCGGCCCGCGCCATTGCGTCCCCAATGGCTGCGGGCCGGAACTGCGTGAAGCCTTGCAGTGGACACCGATTGACGTGACGCTGATCGAAATGCGGATTCCCTTTCATCCCCGGAAGGTCTAGAACCGCCCTGAGGCGTGGGGCCTTCGAACGGGTTGAACTTGGGAATATCAGCAAAGTGTGTGGCGATCCTGCTGTTGCCGATCGCGGCTTGCGGCCTGTGCCGGGGGCGAGGACAGAGACGCCGCCTTCAACATCGACAGCGGCGGCGGCGCCAACCAGCCTTTTCCCGACAATTATCGCGCCGAATTGCTGGCGTTCATGAAGACCTATCTCAACAATCCCGCCGGCGTGCATGATGCTGTCATGGCTGAGCCGGTGCAGCGCACCGTCGGCGGACGGCTGCGTTATGTCAGCTGCCTGCGCTTCAGTGCGCGTGAATCCGACGGCACTTATCGCGACCCGCGCGAACGCGCCATTCTCTATGTCAATGGCCGGCTCGACCGCTTGGTCGAGAACCCCGGCGACATCTGCGCCGGCGCGGTCTATGCGCCGTATCCGGATCTGGAGAAGTTGACGCGCTAGCGTCGCGGTTCCGCTCGTTCGGTCTCGAAGCCTGAAGCAACAGCTTACCGGTCACGCCAACACTTCTTGTTGAGCGCGCGTCGAGATTTCGCACATCAAATCCCGCCACAATCGCGGTGATAATCCTACAACCAAGAGTATCACAAGGCCGCGATTCGCACAAGCGCGGACAGCGAGGTTACGGCACGAACATTGCTTGAGAGGATAACGGGGCTGGTTTCGACATTCAGGAGCGTGGCACATGAAGCGCATCGTGTTTGGTCTGACCATTAGTCTGATGGTTGCTTGTCTCTGTTGGCGGCGTGAGAGCGCGTGACCTCGACGGCCGCTACGCGAATTCGCCGCTCAAGCCGTGGTTCGATCATCTGGCGAGCGGCAAAGGATTATGCTGCTCGATGGCGGATGGTGAAGTCGTCGCGGATCCCGATTGGGAATCCAAGGACGGTCATTTTCGAGTCCGCCTGGATGAATAATTGGATCGACGTGCCCGACGACGCCGTGATCACCGAACCGAACCGGGCAGGGCGCACGATGGTGTGGCCGATACGGTTCGACAATCAGATCTCGATCCGCTGCTTCATGCCGGGCAGCATGACCTAGGTGGATCGCAACTGCGCGTCGGTAAAGCTGGTTCGTCCTGGAACGGCGGACCATCAGATGTTGATGTTCGCCGCATCGGTCAGTTGTCCTCCGTCAGGATGAAGACCGCGCCGGTCAAGGTCGCGCCGATCCCGAATGTCAGCACGAGCGTGCCGACAAATACGGCGACGGCCTGCCTTCCGCTGTGCTCGATCAGCGTTACGACGCCCGCCGGGTTGATGAGAACCAGCATCAGCGCGAAGGCAAGACCCATCGCTACGCCCATGGCGGTGTGATTGGCCAATCTCAGCAGCCCTGACGGGCTAGCCAACCCTGTCCGTTGTTTCGTTCGCATCGGCGCCTCCGCAGCCTCGGCCATGCCAACGTGTCAACAGATACGGGGGTTCCTTTGGAGCTCGATTGCAGGCCGCCACGCGCGTGAACCGCGGCCGAAGATGGCTTTCATGCAGCATTCAGATACAGCGGGCGATAATTACAACGGGCGATAATGCTGCGCATTTCTGCCGGAGTTGAGCCGTGAGCAATCTATTGTTCTTTCGCCGTTCCCTGGCCTACCGCAACGCCGCCGTCGAGACGATGCGCAAGGCGCGCGCGATGCCGCCCGGTCCGCAACGCCGGGCCACGCGTCAGTTCGCGCGGGCGCTGAGCGATCTGGCGAAAACCGAAGCGTGGCTGGAAGGGCAATCGCCGACCGCATTCCGCGGCTCACCCGCGGGAACAGCGGCGCAGCGCGGTCGGTTCCGCCGAACGTGCGGTATCGATTTCCTGACGGAAAAACCGGAAGCCTCTTGTCGGCGCTTGCCGCGCACCCCATGTCAATCGCAATCACTTTTCGGCGAGCTTTGAACCGCGGCCGGGGCGGACTTGACGGAACCATAGTCCCAGCCCGCGCATTTTCCGGGCGAGAAACCGTTCGCTCGATGGAACAAAAAGCCCGTGTTGCCGCGCCGTCACAGTTACGAACCATCACACCTCCGGCATTGCCGCGAAGCAACCAAATTGACGCCACGTTGTTTGAATTGATCTCTTAACGACGATAATGGGGATCCAGTTATGAAGAAATTTCTGCTCGGCGGAGCTGCTCTTGTCGCGTTCGCGGCTCCCGCGTTCGCGGCTGACATGCCTGCGCGCACCTATACCAAGGCTCCGGCCTATACGGCGCCGCAGGCGGTCTACAACTGGACCGGCTTCTACATCGGCGGCCATATCGGCGGCGCGTTCCCGGGCAACAACAGCCTGCAAGGAAGCGATGCGCGCTTTTCTGGGTGGCGTGCAGGCCGGCTTCGATTACCAGTTCGCGCCTAACTGGGTGATCGGCGCCGAAGCCCAGTACAGCTGGCTCACTGGCGGCAACAACAATGGCGTGCTGTTCCCGGGCGGCACTCTGGTGACCACCAGCAATAACAACCAGCTCGGCTCGGTTACCGGCCGGCTTGGCTATACCTGGGGCCCGACGCTGCTCTACGCCAAGGGCGGTTACGCCTGGCGCGACAACCCCAATATCGGCGTTTCAGCGTCGGTGGCGTGCCGGCGGCCTTTACGACCGACGGAAGCCACAAGGATGGCTATACCCTCGGCGCCGGTCTCGAATACATGTTCGCGCCGAACTGGTCGGCAAAGGCCGAGTACCAGTATTACAATTTCGGCAAAACCACCTTCACCAGCGGACCTGCCGCCGATCGTCGGAGCCCGTTTCCGGGACGACGAGCATACCGTCAAGGTCGGCATCAACTACCGCTTCGGCTGGGGTGGTCCGACCGCGCCCGCGCTACTGAAGCGGCTTGGCGGATCGACAGCGACCGGGAAGGCCGGCCTCGCGCCGGCCTTTTTGTTTTCCCGGCGCGGCCTTGTGTCGCGCCTTCGCGTAAGCGAAAAATAATTTTTGCCGTCTACGGAACTTGCGCCCGTAATCGGCTATTGTGGGCTTGCCGGTTGTTGGACGATGAACATGCGTGCCTTGTTGTCAGTTTTGATTTTATCCGCGCTTACCCTGCCGTGCCTTGCCCAAAATGTCCTGAAGTCCGAGCCACTTGTGCTGGCGCCCTATGAGATCGCTTACGTGCAGGATGTTTCCTGTCCTGCCGGGAAGGTGCTCAAGGTCACCGGCGCGATCAGGGGCCTGCATCGCAAGAAGGCCTGCGTGACGCTCGCTTCCGATCAGGCGTCGCTGGCAGTGGCGGCGCCGTAGCGCAGGGCGTACGCCCCAGTGGGTCGTCCCGGCGAGCGCCGGGAACCGCCGACGCTGTTTGTTGGGCAGAAGGCATCTCTCCAAGCTGCTGAAACGAAAGGACACGGCACGTTCACCGGGACGACGCGGCGGGCGACGGAATTACCACCCTCACGGAATTAGCTGAAACTCCTGCTGCTCTTCGCGCTCGGCGTCGGCCTGGTTCTTGGCCGGATCCTCCTGCGGGTCTGGCCGGCAGGGCCTGATCTCATAGTCGTTGTCCAGCACCGGCCGCGGGGCCGGCTTCTCATCTTCGGACATGACGTCGACCACGAGCCCGCTTTTCCGGGCGTGCTTCCAGACGTCCGCCTCGGTCGGATAGGCCTTGCTCAATTTGGCGTCATTGCTGAACAGCGCGTAGGGCATCGGATGGCTCCCGAAAACACCTCAACGCGGCCGGACGGGCAGGGTTTCAGCCCGGCGGCGGGCCAGTTCACGTGCAAGTGAGCGCGATCTCAAATCGCCGTTTCCGGCCGTTTCGGGCCGAGCTCTGGCGTCTTCAGCGGGAGCCCCTGAAGTTGTAAACGAGTCCTAAATCCCCCCAAAAATAATCCCCGAGACTCGACGCGTAGAATCGCCGGATGTTTTGGCCGTCATGGGAACGACCTTCAAAACATCCGGCGAGCGAGTGCTTGCCGTGCTGACGTTGGCGCTGCTGGCGGCATGCGCGGCCAATCTGATGCTGGTGTGCTCCTGGCTCTGAGAGGCCCGCCCGATCTGATAGCTCCGGCAGCGTGACCCATGTGACGCCGCCTACGACCGGTCTATTCCCTGGCGGCTTTCCATCTGCCCGATCCAATGCTGCCGTCGGGCTGGCGATTGGCGAAGGATCCGCTGATCGACACCCGGACTTAGCCGCCGCTGCCGACGTGCCCTGTGACGTCACCGGGGCCGAAGACCCTTCCATTCTGAACGGTGTCCGCACCATGAAAAAGGCCGCCGGTAGTATATCCGGCGGCCCACCGGGCTCAAAATTGATTGGAAAGGAAACGCGACCAGCCCCGGAAGTCCCAGCCTATCCGGTATTGGTCGGATGTGGAGTTTAAAAATCCCGTTCCATTTTCGGAACATGAAATCCGTGGCGCTGCGGTATGACAATCCCGAATAGCCCAGCGGCGTGGAGATAGAGGAGCCCCGGACGAAGATCGCCGAGGCTCCTGCCATCACCCGAGCTGACCCATGTCGAGCGGTCGGCACCCTCCTGGGTCAGTTCGGCAATGGCGGACACCTTCTACATCAACCTCTGCGTGTTCCGTATTGAGCAGGATCAAAGCGAGCTATTCCGCCTTGCCGAGCTTCTTGCCGAAGAAATCGACAGCGACCATCGCCGCAACAAGAATCGCGGCTATCATCGCCGCGTGGCGAACCTCCCCGCCAGAAAGTCCGAGATCATAAAGTGCCACATATCCCAGCGTGATCGCGACGTACGCTGCCACGAAGACTGCGTTGGTGATCGCCACTATGCCGTCGAACTTGCTTTCCATGGCCCGATAGATAGCGCAGTCAGGGAGTATCAAATGTGAGCAGGTTCACACTGCCTCATAAGGTTCTATGGGAAAGGCCTTTCACATCGCCGCATTAACCGCGGTCTTGATTGGCGCGTCACCCGCCGCCAACGAACCCTTTGGCGTGGCGACGGTCGAGAGTCATCCGGCAATCTCTACTGGACGGACCTTCAGTCAGCGTCATGTTTAGCTCCGCGCCGCCTCGTTGCCGACGAGCGGCGACCGGGCCGGTCCGTTGCCCCCGTCTCATGATTATCGGTGCTGCACATGGATCGATTGACCAAGGCAACACTATGGGCCGCCTTCATCATATTGTTCTCATATTTCGTTTGGTTCTTCCTTGATTGCGCAATGGATGACGCTTGCCGTCTCGTCTGCCGGTTTAACGGTGGTCGCAACGGCTGCTATACGCAGAGGACGCCCGATCTAAAATCGCCTTAGCCATCCCCAGGGCAAATCCACCATCGACGCTACCCCGCCGAATCGGCGAGTTCCCCTTCACTGAGGCGGAAGTTCACCATCTCCGGCGGGTGCGACACCGAACAGCAAGTCGGCAACCGGAGGATTGCGTCGCGGGCAATCGGTATCAACGGGCCAGGGCAATGCGGTGGCGATATTGTCGATCCCCATTGCGGCGAGTTGGTGCGGGACGCCATCTCCGTATTCGATATGTCCTCGGCCCATGATGCCGACTGCGAGCGTGCGCGGTCGATCGCGACACACGCTTGCAATGGCCTCCGCCATGGCACGATCCCAGAACAGCTGAGCCCGAACGAAGCGTTCGAACCTTGCCGAATTCACGGCCGCGCTTTCCCCGCCAGCCGGGTGCTGCTTGAACCATTCGAACAAGCGCTCTCGATAATGTGGAGAGGCCGGCGCGGGATCGCCGACGTCCTCCCGGTCCACCTGTGGCGTAGCGGCAGGCCCCTGCATCGCAACGCGGCGATTTGTCTCGCGATCGACATTGAGAGCAACCATTGGCAGACGATGCTTTCGGGCAAAACTAAACAGCGGCAGGTAGAGTTGGGGATCGAACCCCCAAATCCGCGGCCAATCGACCTCATCCAGGAAAGCGGTCTCGTTCAATTCGCCCCTGGACCAGCGATCGAGTACCGGCTGAACCCGTCGCGGGAACATCTCGAAGCCAAGCACCATTTCAGGTCGAAGGCTGAACAGCGCTTCGATCGTGTGGAGTTGCCAGCGGTGGTCAGCAGGCTCGTTATGGGTTTCCCCGAGCAGGACAACCTGATGTGTTTCCAGCATTGCGATCGCGTCTTTGGGTTCCTCGCTGCGTCGGGGATCAAACCAGGCACCGATGGTCAAGCGCTTGGCAGTTATCTGCGATTGAACTGGTGTAGGTCTCACCAAAAAACTCCTGAACGAAGTTTATGCTGATGCTGACGAGTCTCGCTATTCTAGACCCGATGTTCCTGGCGGGTAAGGCGGCGAGTGGCTGGGCTACAAAACGCGACAAGCAATTGTTTTTGCTGGTGCCGGTTGAGAGGATTGAACTCCCGACCTTCGGTTTACAAAACCGCTGCTCTACCGCTGAGCTAAACCGGCGATGCAGGGATCAGTGGGCGGTCGAAATCCAGCCGCTAGTCCGCTGATGTTGCGGCCGGTCAAATATCAGACTTGCCCGCAAAGGGCCAGAACCCCGGGGCGGCGATCCCGCCCCCGCGGGCATGAAAAAGGCGGCTCGCGGTCGCCTTTCTCGGAACGGGCGTTCCAATCTGTCTGCGGGGGGATTCAAACCGACGTGATGGAGGCGCCGTCGCAGGCCGCGGCTCGCGATGTTCGATCGGGATCGGTGTCACCACCCTTGCTGCGGCGTTTGCGTAAGCAGGCGCGCCCGTTAACGGTTCCTGAGCGCCATCGCTCGCAATTGAGCAGGCGTAAATCCTTGCGTGTTAGGCTTACCGCCGGTTTGGCCGGGGCCTTTAACCTTTGGACCCGGGCATTCAGTTAGGTTGTCCTCAGCAATCGGGACCCGCACAATGCGTATTGGGTTAGCACTGGCCATTTTGATCGGAACGACCGCCGCGGCGCTGGCCGATAGCGCGCCCGTCCTGGTCATCCCCGGCCGCCCCGGTGTTCCCATCATCATTAACGGCGTCGATGCATCCTATGCGGTGGTCGAAGGCGACTGGGGTCTCAGCAAGAACACGCATGTGACACCGACCGTCTATGGCGGCCGCTACGTCGATCCCGCGCCCAATGTCGGCCATTATTATCCGAGCCTCGGGCACCAGCCGGGCTACGGCCGTCTCGAGATCGAACCGCCGGCCAACCGCAAGCTGCCGCGGCCGGCGGAGAGCTATCATCAATCATGGTCGGCGCAATCCACCCCGCAGCCGGTGCAGCCCGAAATTCCCTTCTATCCGCCGCCGATCATCGTCGCGCCGCAAGGCGGCGACTTTGGCGCGCCGCAGGATCCGGCAGGGCCGCCGCAGGATTTTCGGCATCGAAAACCGCGGGCACTTCCGCGCTAAAATCCACGGCAAAAATTACGTTCACAGGAGAGAGTAATGCGTCAGACGATTTCAGGATTGGTAGCGGCGTTTGCCGTGATGATCGCGGGCGTTGCGCCCGCAATGGCGTGCGGAGGCGGGCTGTTCCAGGGTTCGTGCTCGCCATGCGGGCAGGCCTATGTCGAGCCGTGCGCGGCGCCGCAGGTCTACGTTCCGCCGGCGCCGGTCTATTCCGGCTGCAATCCTTGTGGCGGCTGGGCCTATCAGCGGCTGCCCGATCCGGAGACCCAGTATTACGCCGCCCCGGTGCGGCACCAGTACTACTATGTCAACCAGGGCCCGACCTATACCGGCCCCGGCGCTTTCGCGCCGTATCCGACCTATCGGGAAGGCGGCGTATCCGATTGGGGCGCCTATCGCCATCCGCGCTACCGCGCCTGGCATCGCGGCTACTACGGCTACTCTCATCACAGCATGGGTTACGGCATGCCGCACCATTCCTACGGTTATCGCCGACATGTGCTGCGCCGCTATGACTGATCTCAGCACCTGACCCAAGACATCAGCGCCCGTTCGCATCTCGCGAGCGGGCGCTGGTTTTTCTCATGGCATTTTCGGGCGAAGCGGATGCCGGTTCGCGCGAGGAAAACGCGTCAAACACCCATCAGGCCGAGCCGGCTGGCGCCGATGTAAAGCGCCAGCACCGCCGCGTTGGAGACGTTGAGGCTCTTGATCTCGCCGGGCATGTCGAGCCGCGCCACGACGCTGCAGGTCTCGCGCGTCAACTGCCTTAAGCCCTTGCCCTCGGCGCCGAGCACCAGCGCCAAAGGCTGCCGCAAAGCCACGCTGCCGAGATTTTCGCTGCCCTGGCTGTCGAGCCCGACGGTTAAAAAACCCCGGTCGTTCATTTCGGTAAGCGCGCGGGCGAGGTTCTGCACGGTGACCAGCGGCACCAGCTCCAGCGCGCCGGAAGCGGATTTCGCCAGCACCCCGGTTGCTTCCGGCGAATGACGCGCAGTGGTGACGATGGCCTTGACCGCGAATGCCGCCGCCGAGCGCATGATCGCGCCGACATTGTGCGGATCGGTGATCTGGTCGAGCACCAGCACGATGCCGGTCTCGGGCAGCGTATCGATATCCGGCGAGGGCAGGGGATCGGCTTCCGCCAACAGGCCCTGATGCACCGCGTCCGGGCCGAGCCGCTGGTCGATCAAAGCAGGCCGCACGATTTCCGGGGTCAGGGGGAGAGCGATGTTCTCCTCGGCCAGCCGCCGCGCGGCGTTTTCCGTCAACATCAGCTTGCGAATCTGGCGCTGCGGATTGGCCAGCGCCGCCGCCACCGTGTGCCAGCCATAGAGAATCACCGGGCCGTCGGGGTTCGCCTCCCGGCCGCGCCAGGCCGGCCGCCGGCCGGATTCGTGGCCCTTGGCGGGGCCTTTGCCGCCGCCGCGCCTGAAATGCTGCTTTCGTTCGCGATCGCTCATGAGCCAGCTTGTGTCACGGGTGCCGAATAATGGCAATTTGACCGCCTTCGGGGTGTTTTTTAGCGCCCCGCCTTGGTTGACTTTGGAGGGCGGCTTCGCCCATAAACGCGCCCGACCGGGCACCCGTGATCGGGTCTCAGGTTTCAGCGTCATCCATGGCCTTCTTGCCGCCATTTCGGCGGGTGAGCCGGCGATGCTGTTGAGAGGGGAAGTGTCCCGAGTGGCAAAGGGAGCTGACTGTAAATCAGCCGCCTCATGGCTTCGAAGGTTCGAGTCCTTCCTTCCCCACCATCCCGCTTCGCGCTGACGCGCTTCGCAGGATTTGCAACCTGACCGATCGCTACTTGCCAATGCCCGCTGCCTCCGTCACCGGAAACGGCGCGCCGGGAAGATAGAGCGAAACGGGGCGGATCTCGTAGACCGCGCTTGGGTTGGCGCGGCGCAGGTCGCGGGCGGCTTCGATGGCGGCGTCTTCGGTGGCGCAGTCCACCACGTAGAAGCCCAGCAACTGTTCCTTGGTCTCGGCGAACGGGCCGTCGATCACGAGGCCTGCGCCCGGCCCTCGCAAGGTGCGGGCTCTTTCCGTCGCGCCCAAACGCGCCGCCGGTCCAAGCCGGCCCTCCTGCTTGAACCGGTCGTGCACCCTGTGCAGATCGGTCATCAGCGCCGCGTCTTCCTCCGGCGTCCAGGACATGACCTCCGCTTCCACATGATAGGCGAGGATGGCGTACAGCATCGGTACCTCGTTTCGTTGCGATGGGCTTCTCGCAGGAAGATTTGTCCGTAAGACGTTTTGCCGAAGCCGGTCCCGACATTTTCGACGTGTGCCCAATCGCGCGCCAGATCTGGGCGACCTCGCGGAGCTGCCATCCCCAAACGTTGCTTGTGCAGCGCAACATGACCGCTAGAACGGGCGGTTTCCGCGAGGTGCACGACGTGACTGACATCAATGCCAACGCCTGGGTTTCATCGAGCCACCGCCCGATGGGCTTTCCCGAATTCGTCGTCGTGATCGCCTCGATCATGGCCCTGAATCCGTTGGCGATGGACATGATGCTGCCGGCGCTGCCGAATATCGCCTCGACATTCGATATCGTCGTTGCCAACCGGCCGCAGGCGGTGCTGTCGACGTTCCTGATCGGCTTCGGCGTCGGCCAGTTCGCCATGGGACCGCTGTCCGACCGCTTCGGCCGCCGTCCGGTTCTGCTTGGCGGCATGGCCCTGTACGTCATTGCCAGCGTGCTTGCGATCGCGGCGCCATCGTTTGAGACGGTGCTGCTGGCGCGAGCGCTGCAGGGACTGGGCACATCGGCGACCCGCGTGATCGCGACCTCGATCGTGCGCGATTGCTACGCCGGCCGGCGCATGGCCAGCGTGGTGTCGCTGGCGATGATGATCTTCATCGCGGTGCCCGTGATCGCGCCGTCGTTCGGTCAGGCGGTGATGTTGCTGACGCAGTGGCGCGGCATCTTCGTGGTGCTGATGCTGTATGGCGTGCTGGCCCTGATCTGGAGCGCGCTGCGGATGCCGGAGACGCTGCCGTTGTCCGAGCGCAAGTCGCTCGCGGTCCGCGACGTGTTCGGCGCTTTTCGCCAGACCGTGACCAACCGCCAGACGCTCGGCTACGCGCTGGCCGCCGGCGGCGTGCAAGGCACGCTGTTCGCTTTCGTGTTCTCGTCGGAGCAGGTGTTCACCGAAATCTACAAGCTCGGGCATTATTTTCCGGTTGCCTTTGCAGCGGTGGCGATCGGCGTCGCCGTCGCCGGCTTTCTCAACGCCCGTTTCGTGGGCCGCCTCGGCATGCGCGTGATTTCGCACGGCGCTCTGGTCGGCTTTGTCGTGGTGGCCGGGATCATGCTCGTTGCGGCGAGGATGCAGATATTGCCGCTGCCGCTGTTCATGGCGCTGGCGGCGCTGATGATGTTCGCGTTCGGGCTGATGTTCGCCAATTTCACCGCGCTCGCCATGGAGCCGCAGGGCCATATCGCCGGCACGGCGTCATCGCTATACGGGACGATCACGACGCTGCTCGGCATCGGCATCGGCGTCACGATCGGCCAGGACTATGACGGCACGCTGCTGCCGTTCGCGACGGGGTTTTTCCTCTGCACGCTGGCGGCGCTGGCCGTCGTGCTGGTGGTGGAAAAGGGCCGGCTGTTCAAGCCGCATGGGATGGTCGTCTAGAGCGTTTTCGAGCGAAGTGGAGACCGGTTCGCGTCAAGAAAACGCGTCAAATCAAAAGCCGAGAACCCCGTTTCGATTCCATCGAAACGGAAAAGGCTATAGCCTGGAATAACGCCAGCGGTTTTCGCCTGCTGCGCTTCAAGCGGCTGCGGGTCAAAAAGACGCGGCGGGATTGCTCCCGCCGCGTCCCGGTTTTTGAAACTCGCTGGTCCAGGCGCCGAGAGCGCCCTGTTTGCGAAGCTTAAAGAAAGCTTAGCGGGCGATCCCAGCGAGGTGACAGCGCTTGGTGTAAGACACTGGATCACCTCCTTTCGTTGTTGGTGGAAACCTCATTATAGGCACGGAATCGGCCCAAGTTAAGGGGGCGCAGGCTGCGGGAGCCGCTGGCGGAACATGGCCCGCGGGCCGAGCTTGAGGCCGCCTGCATGGCGTGATAGTTGATCTGCGCGCACGCGGGTGTAGCTCAATGGTAGAGCAGCAGCCTTCCAAGCTGAATACGAGGGTTCGATTCCCTTCACCCGCTCCAGTGTTTTTCAGGCACTTATCGGATTCGTTAATTTCCATTCCGACAAGTCGGGCTGTTTCATTCCGACAAACGTTCACTTTCTGGTCGCTTTCTGACGCCGCTTGATGCGCTTTATCTGCGCGTCCTGTTTGGCCTCGTCGTCATGGTGCAGGTAGTGCGCCATCGCTTTAGTCGATGACCATTGGCCCTTCTTCATCAACTGCGTTTCCGTCAGGCCGGACGTGCTCGCTTCAGTGGTCCCGCCATGCCGGCCGAACGAAGTGAACGTCAGCTCGGGCCGCAGGCCCGCCGCGAGGATGATCTTCTTCGAAATGCGCTCGACCTGCGTCAGCATCTCACCCTTGCCACCCCAGGGCAGGCCACTGCCGTCACGGCGCAGCATCAGGCCGCCCGTTGGCCGCAGCGCCTTCATGGCATCCAGCTCAGCCATCAGCAGGGGATAGAGCGGCTTGCCCTTCTTATCGAACAGCGGCTCCCATGATCCCGTGCTGGTCTTGTAGTTGATGACATAGACGTGGTTTGGACGGCTGTCCGGACGGTAGTGCTCGGCCATGAACCGGATGAAGATATGAGCCTTGCGCTGGAGCCATTCCCAGCCGATCAGAACGCCCGTTGCCAATGATGGATAGCCCATCTCGATGGCTGTGGCCCGGAATGCTGCAAGCTCGGCAAAATTCGCATGCGGGGTTTCGCGCGACGTCGATTGCAGGCCCATCTTCTCGAACGGGTTTTTCGGCGGAAACATGTGAGGGTGCGCCCGCGAGATCGTGTTCCATGCGCCGCGCGCGGTTTTCATGGCGTGGTTGACGGTAGTGCGGCGTTCGATTTTCTCGCCGTCGACGTCTTTGTAGAGCAGCTTCTCAAACAGATCGTCCGCAAACGCGGTGTCGATGCTCGACACCCGCCGCGTGCCTAGACGCCGGCCGTCCTGCAGCAGATATTCGCAGATCATCTTGATGCCGGTTTCATGCACGCGGCACTGCCCGGGGCTCAACGGCTGCAAGCGCTTCGCCGTTTTTTGTTTCCACGTTCGGCGATATTCGTGAAACATCCAGTCCAGCGTTCCGATCACCACGCCGATACCGACCGGATTTGCGTCGTCGCCGCCGCTCAGCCAGCTATCGAACGCGGGCAGCAATATCTTTTCGGCGCGCTGCACCGCCAGGTCGTAATTGATATCGAGCGGTTCATTCTTGACTGGGCAACCTCTCTTACGTGCCCACGTCGGCACGTCGAAAAAATATCCGAAACCGCCCTTCTTGAGACGTTTGCGTCTTGTGTAGCGCGGCAAGGGCAGGGTGGATCGGCCAATTTTCATAGAAGCCTCCGCGACACCTCCGGATCATCTTCCGGGTCTATCGAGGGATGTTTGTCCTCCTTGACTGTGACAGATATGCGCCCGTCGGGCCAAATATCGACGCTCGCGACTGCGCCACCCCCGTCGATGACGCCCTTGACGGCGCGCTTGACGTCAGCCTCTGTGAATTTTGCTTTCGACATGATCGCCACGCACCACTGAGGATCGTCAGTGTCGCTCTACAGTCGTTTTTCCAGTCGACAATCGAAGCCCTGCAACGATCGCCTCGAGGTCCAGGGCCCCGCGAGCAGGTTGCCCAGCCTGCGGTGCCCATGAGGCCGCTTCCAGCGGGCTCGGAGCGGCCGGGTAGGGCAAGTGCCCCCCTTACGTCCAGCGTGGTGACGCACCAAGGGCATCGCCAGCCATGCTCGGAGCAGTGGCCGAACGCCCTTAATCCGTGCGCTGCCTCGGTGGAGGGCGGCTTGGCCGAGATGCCGCCGCATGCTTCCGTTCCGAACCACCATGCGAGGGAATACGGCGTTCATTGCGAGATTCATGCGGTGTCGCTCGGGGTCCAATGAACTTCTCGCCATCAAAACCTTAGATCCCGATTTGTGGAAGAGGCGTTCCACGACATGCGAGAATTTGGCGGCCCTAGCGGATAAATAGGTCGGAACGACTGCCGTCTTGTTTTCGTCCCAAATATAGCAGGAATGAGCCTCATAACCTGAAGGTCATAGGTTCAAATCCTATCCCCGCAACCAAACTTTGATAGTAATATCAGTGAGATGGCCCGCCTCGGCGGGCTTTTTCATTGGTTACAAGCTCTTACAAAACCGTCCCGAAGAAAACATCGCATTTACAATCAGTTATGTGCTTTCCGACGGTCAGTACGAATAATTGCCAAAACCTCCCGGGCACAAAGTGGGCACAAAAGGGCACAAAATCTTGTGACGCAAACGCGCTCTGTTCGCACGGAGAAAAGCCGCTCGGTCGGTCTTTTTCCGAATGCCATCCCATGGTCGTGCAACGGCATCCTGGCGCCATTTTCCTGTTGAATTGGAGAGATGCGGGTTCCTTAGGCGCACGCAATCCTATCTGCTTCGTGTCCTCGCCGACAGCCCGTTTGCCGATCACATCGTCCTATTCAACGGAACGAATACCGACGAACAGTCGAAAGCCATCTATAAAGAATGGCTGGCACGTCACGTTGGGTCAGATCGTGTCACGGGCTCCAAGACCGCCGACATGCGTTCTGCATTGGTCGACTATTTCCGTGAGCGCGGCAAAATCATGATCGCCACGGAAGCCGGGGCCGAAGGGATCAATCTTCAATTCTGCTCGATGGTCGTGAACTACGACCTGCCGTGGAACCCGCAGCGGATCGAGCAACGCATCGGTCGTTGCCATCGCTACGGACAGAAGCATGATGTCGTGGTCGTCAATTTTCTTAATCAGAAGAACGAAGCCGATCAGCGCGTCTATCAACTTTTATCGGAGAAGTTCCAGCTATTCGAGGGCGTGTTCGGCGCGAGTGACGAAGTGCTGGGCGTTATCGAATCAGGTGTTGATTTTGAAAAGCGCATCGCCGGCATTTACCAGCAATGCCGTCAGACTAGCGAGATCAAAGCGGCCTTCGATCAGCTTCGGCTCGATTGAGGATCGTGGCATGGGCAAGGGACTAGAAAAATTTTGGCCGACTGCCGGAAAGCCAATATCGGCACTTCGAGTTGATCTGGAAACCAGCGCCGCCAAATGCACGGGTACGGTCGTTAACAAGAAGGCCTCGGTTTCTCCGGTGCTCGGCACGGCCGCGCATTGAACTGCTAAGGCAGCGCCAGATCCTCGAACTGATCCAAGCACAACCCGCAGTACGATATGAGAAAATCAAGCGCTTCATCGATATTGAGGCCTTCGAACGGTCGGGAGGAAACGCTTCGCCAGCTTGGCAAAACGCTTTCGCTGGAAAAGCAACAGGCCCAGGACGCCGAAAACGAAAATCTTGCCGCTTTGCAGGGATTTTACGATGCTGCCGGAAAGCCCGCTGGGCTAAATCCTGTCACATGGGCGAAGAAGAAATTGGCCGAGCCAGTGACAGAGCTTGGCGCGGATATCACCGCAATTGGGAAATTGCGGGCGGCATTCGAGGCCCTCAAGGCTTTTCCCGAAAGGCTTGAATCCGGCTGGGTCGCGGTCGCCACCGCAAAGAATGCCTTGGCGACGGCTGAGAAAGCTTTAGCTGATGCAATTGCGTCAGCCACCGAAGGTGCAGGTGAAGCGCTGGCCGTGCTTGAAACGGGCCGCGACTACCTGCACGCCCACCCTGCCGTCGCCGAATGTCCGTTGTGCGGAAGCGACGAGAAGATCAGTGGGCTGGCAGACTTCGATTGGAGAACGGCTCAAAACCCTCGCTTCGCTGAAAGCCGCCGACGCGGCGAAGAAAAAGTAACAGAGCGCGCTAAGTAGCGCGGAGGCGGCCCTGACGCAGGCAGAAGCCGACTACCAAAAAGCAATTGCGGCATTCGACACGGCACAGAAAGGCCATAGCTGGAAAGCCGAAGTCAAATTACCTCCCGACGCTCCGCCGACGGAACCGGCGAAGCTGGCCGCATGGTTGGCGGACAACACCGCCGTTGCGGGTTCATGGCCTGCGGTAGAAGCCTCGTGGCATGAAGAAAAGAAATTCGTCGCGGCATTAAAGACCGCATCGGAACGCTACGATTCCAACGTCACGCGCCGCAAGGAATTGAGGCGCTGACGCCGAAGGTTGACCAGGCGCTGACGCAATGCGTGGAAGAACGTCAGAAATTCACCGATGGCATAATTTCCGAAATCGCGCAGGAGGTAGGCAAACTTTATGAAGCCGTTCACCCCGGCGAGGGATTGGACGCCATTGCGCTTCCTCTCGATCCGGCCAAACGCGCGTCGATGGAACTAATGGCCAAATTCGCGGGACTCGATGCGCCGCCTCAGGCCTATTTCAGTCAATCCCACCTGGACACATTAGGTCTATGTGTCTTTTGGCGTGCCGCGCGCGACAGCCGGCGGAAACCGTCCTCATTCTGGACGACGTATTGGGCAGCGTGGATGAACCTCACGTCGAACGCGTCATCGGCATGATCTATGAGTTGAGCACAAATTTCAGCACACCATTGTCACTACCCATTATCGCCCCTGGCGCGAAAAATTCCGTTGGGGTTGGCTTAAACCCGGACAGGCGTGCCAGTTCGTTGAATTGACGGGATGGGCAATTGACGACGGAATCCGTGTCGTCAGCTCGCTCCCTGAAATCGACCGCCTAAAGGCATTGCTCAACAAGTCCCCGTGTTGTACGGCGGGTCGATAAAAATGCACTTTACCCTGCCAGCATAATCCGCCTCCAAAGCTTTTAGCGCGAGCAGATTGTCGCCGCGGATCAGTACATTATCGAAAATATCATTCTCGCTCACACTGCGCGGCGGCGTGATAAGATTTCTCGGGTATCCTCAATCAGGATGCGAGGCTCCAGACGAGGCCTATTGTCTTTTCCACCCATGTCAGTTCAAGTTTTTGCTTTTTGTTCATGGGCTACTTAGCTTGGTTTCTTTAGGGGGTGCAGACGGCGGGAATCGGCGCTGTTGCGCCAGTAGCTCCCGGACTTGTCGTTGCTTGGCCAACCGTGCTCGGGATGTGTGAGCAAATCGACCAACTGAACGACGTGTTTTTTGGCGAAGCCAACGGCATCTGCGTCCAAAAGCTCGAAGGAAATGGCTTTGAAATGAGCGCCAAAGGCATTTCGGGCCTGTGCGATGCGCGTCAGCTCATCAAGGATCGGTTTCAATTCAACTGTGCTGTTTGAAGGTGCGGTCGCATCCGTCAAGCCGTCGCGAAGTTCAATGTTGCCGACATGCAGGCACTACCGCCGCCGGACGAGCTGGCAAGTCTCACCCTAACAGAACTGATGGAAATTCTCACGTCTGCGCGACCGATGCACGACGTGATCACCCGCATTTTCGAACGTCGGGAAAAACGTGCTGCCCCGAATAATGAACCCGAAGTGGATCCGCACAAGAAGGTCGATACGAGCCAATTTTTGTTGCGTCGTATGCGGCGGGTGGCTCAGGCTTTGGAGGGTATGCGTGAACGATTGCAGCAGCCGGTGGGGTCCCTGGATGCGCTGCGATGGCGCTTGCGCGGGCCGATCGGCCCGATCGCGTTGGCAAAACGTCTCGACCGGGAAGACCCAGCGGGTGCGGCATTCATGATAGCCGAGGTTGCAACGACGCTCCGAGAAGTTCCCTGGAAACGCTTTGGCTCATTAAGCGCAGGTGACCTCCGCGCAGATGTCATCGAAACTATGGTGGCTTTAAGTGAACTGGCTTGCAAGCGCCCGCCCCAAACAGTCTGGTCAAATATGTCAGGGCATCTTTCGAGGAGTTCTTGCGTGACTTGGCCGATTGAATTGGACGGTCTCGGCGCTCGCCTGAACCTCAAAAATGACCGGATCAGCGAAGCGGACGCGATTCGCCAATATCGAACGGTTGAGGAAATTTTGCGCCGTCTCGCCAATCAGCCTGGCATCGTCCTTGCGGACGAAGTTGGAATGGGCAAGACGTTCGTTGCGCTCGGCGTCGCGATGGTGGCTGCGCTCACCGACCGCCAAAGACGGCCAGTGGTTATAATGGTGCCGTCGTCATTGCATGAAAAATGGCCACGAGAATTCGAGGTCTTCGAGGAACGCGCCATTCAACGTGCCGGAAGACAACGCTTCGCGCAGAATCGGCAACGTCGGCGCTCGAATTCTTCAGGCTCATCGACAATGAAGCCAAAAACCGCCCCCACATCATTTTTCTCAAGCATGGGGCGTTTCATGTCCAGAACATTGATCACTGGGTCCGCCTCGCGCTGATCAAGCGCGCCATGCTCGGTATGCATTTGGGCGGCACGGCGCGACGCGCTGCCGAGATTTGCGGCACGGCTTCTTCGAAAAAGAGTCGTCCTACAATGACCCCGAACTGTTCGCCAAGCTGCTTCAGCGCGCCCAACCGGGAGTGGCGCAACGTCATCAACGATCATTACGCCGGCGCGACCTGAATTGCAAATTCAAGGACGATCCGATACCCGAGGCCATCCAGAAAGTCCTCGAATTCAGCGAATTTGACGTATCGCTGCTTCGCGAATGCTTGAGGGAGCTGCCCGCCCGAGAATCTCCGTTGATTGATCAGCGTCTGGAGGAGACGCGCGCGGCGATCAACGAAGTCGCTGCGGGATATGTGGCCAGCAACCCTCGCCAGGGCGAAATTTCGTTCTCCGCTTTTAATTCTCGATGAAGCGCATCACCTGAAAAATCCGGCCACTCGATTGGCGTCCCTCTTCGTGGCCGATGACGCCAGGGAGGATGCGCGGAACGATTACAGGCGCTCTGGATGGTGCGTTCGAGCGGATGATGTTCCTGACAGCAACGCCGTTCCAACTCGGCCATCATGAACTGTTGAATGTGATTGGAAGATTTAGCGGGCGTCGCTTGGAAAACGCTGCCGCAAGGCACAAAAGACCAGTTTGAAATAGAGGAATTGAAGACTCTGGGTTCGATCTTGGACCGCGCGCAGCACCGCGCGGCCGAGCTGGACAAGCGATGGCGTTCTCTTCGTCAAGATGATCTCGCGGAAAAGAATGGCGCTCAAGCTTGATCGCAAGACTGGTGGCGCGAACCGCATGGACACCCCGAGAAGCAGCCGGAGCGCGTTCAGAGCGTTCATGAGGGCGTTCGAGCAGCCAAGAAGCCATGAAGGAGGCGGAAGGACCGTTACGCAAATGGGTCATCAGGCATCTGCGCGACCGTGATCTTCCGGGCACGCAGTTCCGCGAGGCGCGAGCGGCTGGTCGGCCGGGCAATCGCCTTGACGCGATGGCGACGGCGGTCTTCCAGTTGAGGACGATGCATTGCTGCCGTTCTTGCTTGCCGCGCGTGCGCAGGCTGTCGTTGTCATGAAGGCGAGAAAGCGGGCCGGGCAACGTTCGCGGACGGCCTGGCTTCAAGTTACGAAGCCTTTCTTGAGACGCGAAGGATCGCGCGAATGGACGAAGAGGCATCTGGCGACGACCGTCCATAACGATCGCGCCGATCTGTTATGTTGATAGACTGCGAGGGCGCTTCCCGATCAGGCCGCCTATGCCCGGCACCCGAAGATTGCTCCTTGGTCGCGCGGGTCTTGGACCTGTGGCGCCAAGGGGAGAAGGTGGTGGTGTTCTGTCATTACCGGGAAACCGGGCGACGCTCTGTGCGGCATCTATCCGCCGCGCTGGAAAGGCAGCTTTGGAGCGACGCTGCACAGAGGTTGGACTGACCATCGAGCGACTCGAAAGGCCGTGACGGATTTTGGGCGCGTTTCGACACGGACGGGGGAATGCGCCGCCCTCTATGACGATCGCATTGACGGCTCGATTGCTCCCTATGCGGAATTGGAAGCGACGAGAGCGAGAGCTAATTCAGGATGTCGTCCGGCGCTTCGTACGAACACCCCTGTTTGTTGCCCGTTATTTTGATGTTCAGCGCGCTCCGGCGAGCGCGCGTTGCAAGCGGCATTCGATACGCGAGATGTCGGGTGCGTCGCTCGGAGAAAAGATCGATGCGTTTCTGAAGTTCATCGCCAAGCGGTGCTCGGCCTCGGAACGAGCCGAATATCTTGACGCGTTGAACCGATGCAGCCCGGCATTCGTGGCGACGCAGACGACGACGATCTGAGCCAGGGGCGTGGAATTCGAGACGATGCCAAACATCCGGCTCGCCAACGGCCTCGTGAGTCAGGAGACGCGCCAAAGGTTGATGCTCGCGTTCAATACTCCTTTCTTTCCTGAAGTGCTCGTGGCTTCAAGCGTGCTGGCGGAAGGCGTCGATCTGCACCTCAACTGCCGCTATCTTATTCATCACGATCTAAGCTGGAACCCGAGTACCCTTGAGCAACGAACCGGGCGAGTAGATCGAATTGGAGCAAAAGCTGAGAGTAGTTGAAAAGCCGATAGAGGTATTTTCTGCCTTATATCGGCGGCACTCAAGACGAAAAACAGTATCGCGTTGTCATGGACCGGGAGCGGTGGTTTCAGGTGCTAATGGGCGAGGAATACCGCACGGACGAGTCTTTTACGGAAGCCGCGGCGGAGCGTGTGCCACTGCCTTTAGGAGCGGCGGCGGCCCTGGCATTCGATCTTTCAGTGAAGCCTCGTAGAGTAGAAGGAACCTTGCGACCAGAGTAACTAAGGCAAGTTCGCCCCTGCCGGGCTGTGCCGACAGAGTCTTTGCCTGTGATCTGCGATTGGCTCACGAGCGAAGATCCCGTATGACCATCACCCTGCGAATATTGTCGAGGCTCGTTAATGCGTTCCACCTCGCAACAGTGCCAGCTTCGAGTTCTGGCAGCTTGAGCACAATCTGCTCGGCAAGATCGCAAAGTTCGTTCCGTGTCAGGTGCATCAGTTCCGCAATCGTCCAGAGCAGCATCTTTTCCTCCATCGCTTGACCGCAGAAATCGCGGCCTTCTGACGGAGGCCCCTGCGACGGAGGAGGCGGATGCATCGCTTGCGACCGCAACGCAGTGGAGGAGTGCTTCAGCACTTGCATCCATGAGCCGACGACCGGCGCAACAAGGCCGACATGAAGGACGAGGTCGGTTCGGTGCGGTGGAGTGCGGGAAGCAACTACTGACGACCCGGCGAAAGCGCGCTATGTTGGTTATCGAACACGCGAGAAGCGATCATGCTCAGGACCGGTATTCTCATCGCTGGCTCGCTTTATTGGAGTGACAAGCCACACCGCGTGCAGTGGCGGGCGGACCACTTGCGCAAGGGTTCAGAGATTTTTGTCAGTGTTCCAATACGCTATGGACGGCAGTCTTCGACCGGTAGCTATACCATGGTGTTTGCCCCCGGATGTCCCCTGGGGCAGGGAAAGATTGTCGAGTGCTTGCGAGGAGCCAAAACGATCGAAGATCTTGCCCGGGAGGCGCAGGCGCTTTGGCTTGCCGAAAGTCCGGATGGGTCGCCAAGGAGACCAACCGCGACCCTGGCCTCAGATTGGGGCTGTGTTGTATTGCTCGCAAACCCCGCGAGTGATCTTCCGAAGAAGCTGTTGGATGAATGGGCGGCTCGCGTCGTGAAGCAGAAACACCACAGGACACTGGCGCGATCCTACGACAGTCAGGCCTATGTCGTGAAGGGAACACCGGCAATCAGCGGTACCGGCAAGCTTCAAATTGCATGGCCGGTCCGTGCCGATACTGGTGCGGCAGTAGAATTCTCTCCACCTGCTCTTCGCAACGGCTACCAAACCGACGCCGGACAGAAACGCCGGTGATTATCCAACAGCCGAGCAGGTTGCTGACGCGTGGCGCAAGACGGGCGATCCTCAGTACTTTGTCGAAAACCGCAAACACGGTTTTCATACCGTTCAGGACGACGAAATCCAGAAACATCTGTGAAAGGTAGCCGGCAAATGGCGTCCGTTGGATTCAATGTATTGTTGCTGGAACGATGACACTAAGTCTTGGAATACTCACCGATGTACCGTCGATCTTCAGGTCGAACGTCGTATCGTTTACGACAACATCGATCGCGCCATAATGTATCTCTCGATGGTGGTTGGCGCAGAGTGTCATCACGTTTGACGCCGAAAGCGATCCGATTGCCTTTTTCGCGACCGGCATTACATGGTGGGCTTCGACGTAGGGCTCACCGTTCTTTTTCAGGAAACCAATTGGATCGAGACCGAGGCCATCGCACAGCTGGCACTTGAAACCCGTTGCTATCTTCACCAGCCGTCCAATAGGTCCGCGCTCGACTGTCTTGCTAAGTCGTTCTTTGACTTCTGGACTCGCGTTGAGATATTTCTTCTCCAACTCAGCCAGCTTGTCAGGCGTAACATCTGCCTGCGGCGCTGGTGACGGCAGATCGTCCGGCTCTTCGCCGAGAAGCGCTAGCACCGCGCGAAAATCTTCGGCTGAAATAGGAAATGAAGCTGCTTGAAAGCCGTTGAGAAGAAGCGCGGAGATGTCTGGCTTCTCCGCCCGTAACTTTTCGATAGTGAGAGGATTGTGCAGAAAGCTACGCAAGTAACGAAGCTTCACCGTCGGCCAACCCGGTGCGCGGCCTTCACCGTCTGCCCAAAACTCGTCACCTGCGCCCGTGCCATCAAACGCTTCGCTCTCCACTTCACATAAGGCATAGATGCCTGGTTCTAGTGGTGGGCTTCCATTTCGTTCAGCCGCCGTTCGGCGATCGACACCAACGCGTATGATCCCGAGTTGTCCCGGCGCGAAGCGATTCCGGTCGGAGGGACGGACACCCCACGTATCGTGCTCGACGGCCTGGTCAAGAAATTGGTCGATAGCCCATTTTTTAGGGTTGCAGACGAAAACCCAGTAGGGCGCTTCCACCGGCACTTCGGAGATTGTTGAACCTTGGAGACCGAAGGCCCATGCCTTCACCTTCGCCTCGTTCCCGGTGATGGCCTTTTTCCAAAAGATGTGCGCTTGTCCGGGCAGTTCTTGCGTCTCGCGTAAAACCAGATCGAAATCATTGGGGGTCCAGACGTGAGACCTTGCCGCAGCCTGCATCGTTGCAATCGGGAAGGCCCAATCCCGAGTACCTTGATCCCAGGCTTTGGCGAACGGTGCATCGGCAGCAAGGCCAAGCGGAGGGAGACCGCCCAGATAGCAGGCGAAATCGATACGGGACTGAATGTTGCCGAACACCCTGCCGAACTGGTGCATGTCCGTCATCCCCAAGACCGCTGCGGCCTCGGCATTTGTGAATGATGCGAGCCTGCCCCCGTTGGCTTCACTCCTTGTTTGAAACCACTTCAGCAAGATCTCCGTTCGCGTTTGCGTCTTACTGATTGTTTCCGCTGGGGGCCTGGCGCTCTCGTTCGGTAAGCCCAACGTCCGGCGCGAGAACCAAATCGCTCGCGGCGAGAATTCATCTGGATGGTCGAGAATGATTTGCTCGTAAGACAGATCAAAGCGATCGGCATCCACGAGCGTTTGAAAACCCTGTGTTGGTTTTGATCGGGCGACCGAGGTTTCTGCGGCTTCGATCAGGCCGCGATTGCGCAGCTGAAGAAGCATGCGGTTCGCGTTCGAGCCTTCGCGTTCCTTTATTGCCACATATTCAGCCGCCGTCCGCACGATGATCTCTTCGGCCGGCGAAAGATCGCTAAAATCAAGCCCCGTCTTCGCGGCAATGAGCATGCGACCGAGCTCGATTGATCGCGCCTTGAGTGCCTCTTTGATTTCACCAGTGAGTGCGTTCCGCTCCCGGGCGTTGGTTTCAAACTGCACCACGTCTTCCATGGAGCCGAGGTTACCAATGATCCGCGCGACGCGTTCTTCCATATTCGCTCCCCAATTGCAGCGCGCGGGCGAGTGTGGCCGAATTACAGAGTTTTGTAACTATGGATTTACCTCCCTCAGATGCTTCCAGGTCCAGCCGGCGCGTCCGGCTTTCCGGTCAGGCTTTATTCGCTGAGCTCGCCGAGCCAAATCTCGGCCCTTCGGGTGACAATCCCTCGTGCAGGAAATAATGAACGCCTCGCCGGGGGCGCTCGCCGAAGGGTCCCCTGTCAGTCGCTTGCGCGTGAAAGGTCGCTATCACTACCCCGTCCGCGGGGTGCCCTTTTAACCGGTCTCGCGGCGTCCGCGGGTTTGCGACGGAGGAGGCGGATGCATCGCTTGCGACCGCAGCGCAGTGAAGGAGTGCGTCAGCACTTGCATCCATGAGCCGACGAACGGCGCGACAAGGCCGACATGAAGGACGAGGCTAGTGTGGGGGTTAAACGAAAAGAACTTTGCTCGACGTAGCGGCGTATCGTCTGATGCAGCCCAGTTGATCCGACGAAAAGATCACGGCCTGCGGATCATTCCCATTCCTTACATGCCGATTACCGATCGTTCCTATCCGGATTTGGCGCGGTTTTGTTAAACCTGTGCATCAGTAAACCCTAGCCACAGGAGCAAATCATGTCTGGTTATCTTGAAGAACATGACCGCAAGTCGGACCCGACAATCTATAAAATGACCTATGCGCTGCTTACCGATTTAAATTCAGCGACGAAAGCGCGGCGTCCACTTTTCGACGAGATCCTGCTCTTCGTCTTCTTCCGACAGGTCCGCGCCGGTCTGTCCGAGGGCCTCGGAATAAAGCAGCGTGAGTGTTTTCCCGTAGCTTCCAAGGCCAATGACTTCTTCCGTGACTTTGACGTGGCGGTTGCCGCCCAGCCAGGTCGTCACGTCGATGTCATCAACATCGCGTTCCGCAGAAAGCACGCGTTGCCGCGACCCATTGAAGCGCGCAGTGATCGTGTCCGCCGGAACGGGGGTGCCCTTTCGAATCCAGGTTAGCTGAGGCAAGGATTTCATGGCATCCGACAGAAAGCAGAAGTCGACCGCGGGGCCCGTGCTGATTATTGCCGCCAGCGCATCGTCGGACAGCTCGGCACACCGAATGGCAGTGGCCGTCAACGAGGTATGGGCGAGCGATGACAGCGCCTCGATCGTGGCGAAGCCGGCGGGGCGGCGTCGCAGCGCGGGCTTGAAGAGTTCGCTCGGCATCAAAAGCCCGGCCGCGAATTGATCGGCTTCCATCTCGTACGGATTTCCAGATGTAAATCCCGCTTCCGATACATGCATTCCGTCCTCGGGGAGTACATGATCGACATGGCCTTCTAAAAAATAATGGGCGAGCTCATGGGCCACGCTGAAGCGCTGAAATCCCTCGCTGGTGATGAAGGTGGAATAGAGAATGCCGAACGCGTTGCCATGGCGCAGCAGCATTCCCGACACGCCCTCGGATACATCGGCCTTAGCCCCCACTTCGATGTCGTGCTTGGTGGCGATCGCGAACGGATTGACGGCCAGCGCCGTGAATCCGTGCTCGCGCGCGCAAAGCTCGCCTTTTTGCTTGGCCATCTTCAGCCGGAAGGCGAGGTTCTGTCTCATTCCTTCTTGGCCTGGTTTTTCGCCGCCAGCATCTGGAGAAAATCCTTGGCGATCTCGCGGTCATGCCCAGTCAACTTGCCCATGTCGCGATAGAGCGGGTCGCCGGCCTCGGCCATGCCCGGCAATTCGACCCGGCCAAGCAGGTAGTCCGTCGAGACCTCCAGCGCGTTGGCGAGCCGCCGAAGGGTGTCAAAGGAGGGCTTTCGGGTTCCCGTTTCGAAGTGCGCGATGGAGCTAGGGGGCAGCTTGGCGTGTTCGGCGAGCTTGCTTTGGCTCCATTTCCGTAGCTCTTCCCGGGCGGTGCGGAGGCGAATTTGAAAGATTTCGGACGGTTTCTGGGGATTCATGGCGCTTTCGACATGATAAACTTGACGGGTTATGTGATTCGCGATAGTAGCCATATATGACATGGCGAGTTCGACAATAGCAAGCGAAGGATCCACATGGGTGCGCCACCGGTGACGCATGATGACATTGTCAGGTTCGCGGATGAGCGCGTGAACCTGAAGCGGGACGATGCCAAGGAACTGCGCGAGCAGGCGAACCGCCTTCGCGAGAAGCTCGAAAACTACCTCGAAGAGCATCCGGACTTCGAACTCCGCAAGATGCTGCTGTCGGGCAGTCTGGCGAAGGGAACCGCGCTGAAATCGATCAGCGACATCGACGTCGGCTGCTACGTCTCGTCCGAATCGGCGCCGGAAAAAATCTCTGACCTTGTGGACTGGCTCGCCAAGAAGCTCCGTACCGCGTTCCCCAACTTCAAGCCCGAGCAGGTAAAGCCGAAGGAATATTCGGTTGCGGTAAACTTCATCTCGACCGGTAATGAGGTCGATATCGTCCCGATCCTGTATGACGGCGACCCGAAGTGGCGCGGTTACCTCGTGTCGCAGGACACCGGGGAAAAGCTCATGACGAGCGTCCCCATGCATCTGGAGTTTATCCGCAAGCGCAAGAACGCGAACGACAAGCACTTTGCCCAGCTGGTTCGGCTGCTGAAGTTCTGGTGCAAGTTGCAGAAAGCCGCTGACGACGGATTCCGCTTCAAGTCGTTCATGGTCGAGTTGATCGTCGCCCATCTTGCCGACCGCGGCACCCCGCTTGGCGATTATCCGCGGGCGCTGGCGGCGATCTTCGCGTTCCTAGCATCCGACGAATTCCGGACCACCGTCGCCTTCAACGATTACTACGACCCGAAAACCTGCAAGGTCACCAACGATCCCATGCGGATCTGGGACCCGGTGAATTGCGAGAACAACGTCGCCAAGCTCTACACGGCATCTAACAAAGACAAGATTGTTCAGGCAGCCCTTGATGCCGGCGACGCGGTTGATTCGGCCCGGCGGGCGATCACCAAGGGCGAAGCCGTGCGGTTTTGGCAGAAGGTTTTCGGATCCAGCTTCAGTGCATGAGGTGCTCGATGAGCATGAGTTACACGACGAACGAGAGCGAGACCTTTTCCATCATCCACGCCCGGCGCATCGCGTCGCGGGTGGCGACCGATTTGCTGCGGTTTCAGAGCTTTTATGGGTTGCCGTCCGACAAGAGCATCGATGATTACGAGGAAGAACTTGCGGTTCTTCTGAACCACGATGTTCTGGCCTGGGTCGAATACGGCTTCCAGCGCAACGGGAAATGGACTGAGGCAACCGTGCGCTACACCGCGTTGCCGGGCGGCACGCTGGTGGCCAACGACGACCCGGGCAAGATCCGGCCCAATCTCGATATCGCCGGCGCGCAGTTCACGTCGTTCCTTGATTACAATGCCAACTGGTCCCACAAGTCCCAAGCCGAGCGCGCGGCGATCGCTGCGCAACGGCCCTTTACGCGCGGCACCGGGTCCGAGCCACCACTCGAAAATGGCTATTGGGTGAACGACCTCAACTACACGGCAGGTGGCCGCGGGTTGGGCCGGGCGACGGCACGGAGGTTCGGATGACGGATAAACCCACGATTGATGATCTGTTCGACCGTCGGCTTGATTACCCTGACCTTGCGGCGCGCAAGCGCTTTACAAGGCTAGTCGGCATTGACGAGGCAAAGTCGCGGCTGACGAAGATTCTTGGCGTGCTGGTGAATCCGGCCGGCCCGCGCGCATGGGCAAAGAAGCATCATCGCGACGCACAAACGCTTCTCGACTACGTCGAACGGCGGCCACCACTGGTTATCCTCGCGGGTGACGTCGGCACCGGGAAGACCGAACTGGCCGAGACAGTTGGCGATGGTGTTGCGCGGCAGGAAGACATTTCCGTGACCTTGTTTCCAATCAGCCTCGCGACGCGGGGCAGCGGCAAGGTCGGCGAGATGACCAAGCTGCTGTCGGCGGCCTTTGACGTGACTGCCCAGGCCGCGCAGCGCCTGAAACGGCCCGACGGCGCCAAGGCGACCGGCGCGGTCATCTTGCTCGTCGATGAGGCGGACGCGATCACGCAAAGCCGTGAAGCCGGGCAGATGCATCATGAAGATCGCGCCGGCGTGAACGCCTTCATCCGCGGTGTCGATCGGCTGGCCGAAGATCGCTTGCCAGCAGCTATCATTCTCTGCACCAACCGCTTGAGTGCAATCGATCCCGCCGTTCAACGCCGTGCCGCCGATGTCTTTATCTTCAAGCGCCCGACCGCGCCGCAACGAAAACTGGTGTTGGAAGGTCCCCTTGGTGAGGCGAGTTTTTCGTCAAGCCAGATCGACAAGATTGTCGCCATGACGGGCGACGCGCCAGCCAATCCTGTGGGTTTTACGTTCTCGGACTTGACCCAGCGGCTTCTCCCGACGCTTGTCCTCGACGCCTATCCTGATCGGGCTATTACCTTCGAGCGCGCGGTGCAACTCGTGTCATCGATGAAGGCGACGCCGCCATTCAAGGATGAGACCTGATGGCTCAGGCGATCCTTGCACGCCGCGACGGCGATACTTTCCAGAGCCGTCAGTTCTGGCGCAAGGCGTGCTGCCTGCTCGATCCCGAGAGCCCGGTTGTGCGTGTCGGCTTTGAAGGCGGTCCGAAGGGTTTCGACGACATCTGGGTCGACTATGAGCCAGCGCGCGGGATTCAGGATCAAAACGGGTCGCCACTCCTGCGCGAGCATATCCAGTGCAAGTGGCATGTGGCGCCGAACACCTATGGCTATGCCGAGCTCGTCGATCCCGAATTCATCAACGCCAATGCCGTTTCGTTGTTGCAGCGGCTGCGAAAGGCCCGGAGCGGGTTCGCGGGGAACGACAAGGGCGCGCGCTACCGGTTGCTGTCGAACTGGCGTATCAGCCCGAGCGATCCTTTGCGTCAGCTCGTGCATCAGCGTTCACATACCCTTCGGCTCGACCTTTTATATTCGACGGCGACCGAGCGGAGCGCGATGGGCGCTATTCGCAAACTTTGGATGGATCATCTCGGCCTCGACGAAAACGAATTGCGGGAGATGCTTCATACGCTTGCGATTTCGGAAGCCACCGACTTCCCTCGATGACACGCGTCATGCGCTTGATTCTTTGCTTCGGATCGCTGGCTTAAGGCGACCGCCGCCGCACGAGAGCTCATTTGTCTACGATGACGTAATCTTTCACTGGATGGCTCAGGGACGGGTCGAGTTTGACGCCGCCACCCTTCGTCAAGCCTGCGATAAGGAAGGGCTTTTGGCGGAGGGCGCCGAACCGGGGCCCATGGTGTTCGGCGTCAAGTCGTTCGAGCATTCGAGTGACAACCTGGAAGATCGCTGCACCCGGGTGCTGAACCTCGTGCCGCATTTCCTCGAGCGCCAGATACGCCCGGAAGCCGATTGGGGCAACACGCTCTATCCGGCGCTTAAAGCCTTTCTGCTTGATGCGGCGAAAACAGGTGATCGTATCCGGCTTGTACTGGACGCGCACCTGACCTTGTCCTTTGCAGCAGGCGCGGTGCTCAACATCAAGTCGGGCCGGATAGTTGAAATCGAACAGCGTGTGCTCGGCAAGGTGATTTGGGCACCCGATGATCGGCCGGCATCTGATCAAGAACCCGGATGGGTATTCGGAGCCGAGAGCTTCGTTGATGCCGGCAACGACATCGCCGTCGCGGTAAGCCTCACGCATGACACGGCGCCAAAGGTGCGCGATTACGTCTCATCGGCCTTGCCGAACGTGAAAACGTTGCTGACCGCGGCGCCGGTGGACGGCCCGGGCGCCCGGTCCGTCACGTCGGGCCATCACGCCTTTGCTCTTGCCGAAATCCCTTGCTGCAAAGATCAAGGCGATCAGGGAGACAAACGGCCTCACCGGACAGGTCCATCTGTTTGTCGCAGCGCCGGGCGGGTTTTCATTCTACCTCGGGCAACGCCAAGTTAGCGTCGGAACGGTCACCCTCTACGAGTTTGACTTTGAAGGTGGCCGGGGCGGCTCGTATCAGGCGGCTTTGACGCTGCCGGTCACGAGATAAAGCGTGAGGCCTTCTTGCTCGCGATGTAGCGCGCTGTCGTAGTATCTTCGTCCTCCGCCATCGTCTGCTTCGCCGAATACGCGCCGGAGCCCAATCCAGCGACAGGTAGGAAGGATGTCGTGTGGTTCGCCTTGAACGATGACCGGCCCCTGTTTGCTTTCGGCGGACTTTAGACCGAGTTCAGAGGTGATCGCGGGACCAAATCGAAGCCAACCCGGGGACCTCACGTTGTTTACGGCTTTCTGACCACTGCGGCGAACGCGAACGTTGAACCTATTCACCCCAAGGCCATGCCGGGGATCCTGACGACTGACGAAGAACGCGACGTGTGAATGCGCGCGCCGTGGGAAGAGGCGAGGGCGCTGCGGCGGCCGCTGCCTGATGAGGCGCTAAGGATCGTCGCGCATGGCGCCAACAAGAGGATCGGGCGGCCGCCTGAGAAGGTCATGAAATCGGTACCGCCGCTTCGTTCTTATCCGCTGCATTAGTTGCGAGCTCATCTTTCTCCAGTGGGGCGTCGCCGACTGAATCAATGCTGGAACCGTTCATAATCCTGGTCACCGCTATGGCGCGCGCGGTAAACCGCACCGGGCTCTCGTGAACCGAGCCGCAAAGCTGCGTCTCGGCCTTCGGCTTCGATCCCTCGCGCGATAACGTGTCGCTCGCCGGAGGCACTCGCCCTCGGTCCCGCCGTCATTTCATTCCGGCGTCGCTATCACTGCCCTTCGTCCGGGTGCCTTTTTAACCGGTCTCGCGACTGCAGTCGGTCCCGCGTCCCGCCGCGGTTCCCGCGACGGCGCTATGCTGACGCTCCTGCGGCTGCCTCTTTCTGCTGCCTGCGCTTCGCTCCGGCGCTATTTCAGCGACTCCCTGCGGGACCGGGCTGTCGGCTGCGCTGAAGCCCCGCTTCGCAGGTCTTCACCCTTCGGGCTTCCATCCCTGACGCAAAGACCGCCGCGCGGATGCGCGAATCCGTTTCCCAAAGTGCACGCGGCGTCACCGTCGCTGAGAGTGAGAGTGCGGGCCGGGTCTGCCGCGACGGGTTGAAGATCGGAGGAGAGGCTTCCGGCGCCCGTCGCGGAGAACCGCGATGTCTGGACATACCGCCCGAGTTCGTGCCGGCAACGACCGCGCGAGCCTTTACACCGAAATCACCGACAAGATCATCGCCGAGCTGGAGGCCGGCCGTATTCCTTGGGTGCAGCCATGGGGGACGGCGGCGATCAAGGCGCCGCTCGCGATGCCGCGCAACGCTGCCACGCAGCGCGGATATTCCGGGATTAATGTGCTGATTCTATGGGGTGCCGTCATCGAGCACGGTTTCTCCGGACAGAGCTGGCTCACCTTTCGCCAGGCGCTCGGGCTCGGCGGCCACGTCAGGAAGGGCGAACGGGGAACGACCGTCGTCTATGCCGATCGCTTCACTCCGGACGACGAACGTCGGCGCGCCGCGGAAGCCGGCGAGGAGCCGGGCGCCATCCCGTTTCTCAAGCGCTTTACCGTCTTCAACACCGACCAGTGCGATGGCTTGCCCGAGGGGGTCGCTGCTTCGGTCGTCCCGCCGCCACCAGGCCAGATTGAGCCCCGAGCCGAGGCGTTGATTGCCGCAACCGGTGCGGATTTCCGCATCGGCGGTGCGCGCGCCTACTACAACACGACAAGCGATTTCGTGCAGGTGCCGCCGCCGGGCGCTTACTTCGAGCCGATCAATTGGCACCGCACCGCCTTCCATGAACTCGGTCATTGGACTGGCGCGGCCTGCCGGCTCAAACGCGATCACTCCGGAACATTCGGCTCGAAATCTTACGCGCGCGAAGAGCTGGTTGCCGAAATGGCGGGTGCGTTCGTTTGCGCCTCGCTCGGCATCGTTCCGACCGTGCGCCACGCCGACTACATCGGTTCCTGGCTGGAGGTGCTTCGCGAGGACAATCGCGCCGTCGTGCGCGCGGCGAGCGCGGCCTCGAAGGCAGCCGATTTCCTGCTCGCCTTTGCTGCCGACAGCGATCAACTCCGTCACCGAGGGTAACGAGGAGGCCGCTTGATGCATCCGCCCGCCGTTTCGGCATTCGGTTGCTGCGGTGCGCTCAGAGAGTGAGAGGCGTGACGGGTTGTTTGTGACGGGTTGGAGGTCAGAGAGAGTCTCCGGCCGCCCGTCGTGGAGAATCCGACATGGCAAGCGCCGTTCAGAAAATCAAACTCAGTCCCTCCCGCGATATTCCCTTCAACAAGCTGGTGCTCAGCCAGTCCAACGTCCGCCGCGTGAAGGCCGGCGTCTCGATCGAGCAACTGGCGGAGAGCATCGCTCTGCGCACGCTGCTGCAAAGCCTGAGCGTTCGTGCGGTCGTCGATGCCGACGGCCAGGAGACCGGCATGTTCGAGGTGCCGGCCGGTGGACGCCGCTACCGCGCGCTCGAACTGCTGGTGAAGCAGAAGCGTATGGCGAAGACGCAACCTGTCCCCTGCGTGGTCCGGGATGGCGGCATCGCCGAGGACGATTCCCTCGCCGAGAATGACGAGCGGGTCGGCCTGCATCCGCTCGATCAGTTCCGCGCGTTCAAGCTGCTGCGTGACGGTGGCATGAGTGAAGAGGATATCGCCGCGCGGCACTTCGTCTCGCCGGCGATCGTCAAGCAGCGCCTGCGTCTGGCATCGGTGTCGCCGAAGTTGCACGACGTCTATGCCGAAGATGGCATGACGCTCGAGCAGTTGATGGCCTTCTCGGTCACGGCCGACCAGGCGCGTCAGGAGCAGGTCTGGGACAATGCCAGCAGATCCGGCTACGACGAGCCATATCAGATCCGGCGGATGCTGACGGAGAATACCGTGCGCGCCTCCGACCGTCGCGCCCAGTTCATCGGACTCGATGCCTACGAGCAGGCCGGCGGCACCGTCATGCGGGATCTGTTCGAACACGACGATGGCGGCTGGTTGCAGGATGTGCCGCTGCTCGATCGTCTCGTCACCGAGAAGCTGAAGACCGAGGCCGAGACGATCGCGGCCGAAGGCTGGAAGTGGATCGCAGTGGCGGTCGATTTCCCCTACGGCCACACCCATGGCTTGCGCGAGATTGAGGGCGAACCGGCTGATCTGACGGAGGAGGAGCGGGCGACACTCGATGCCCTCAACGCCGAGTATGCCAAGATCGAGGAGGACTACCAGGACGCCGACGAACTGCCCGGACGAAATCGATCAGCGTCTCGGAGAGATCGAGGCGGCGCGGTCCGCCCTTCGAAGCCCGATCCGCTCGTCTACGATCCGGCCGAGATCGCCCGCGCCGGCGTCTTCATCAGCATCGATGCCGAAGGATTGCTGTCGGTCGATCGTGGCTACGTGCGGACCGGAGGATGAGGCACCCACCGTCGTCGAGCCCGAGAGCGACGCACAGGGAGACGGAGAGACCAGCGAGGGACCAAAGACAAATGGCGTGGTCCAGCGTGCGGTCATCACTGTCGGCGGTGCGCTGGCCGAACCCGTCGAGGAGGAGGAGGACGATGACACCGTCAAGCCGCTGCCGGATCGGCTCATCACCGAGCTGACTGCACATCGCACGCTGGCATTGCGCAATGCGCTGGCAAACGATCCGGCAATCGCGTTCCAGGCGGTACTGCACAATTTCGTGCTGACGACGTTCTATCGCTTCGCGTCGTCAAGCGGCTGCCTCGAGATCGCGATTCGTACGCCCACATTCCCGGCACAGGCGCCGGGTCTGAAGGAGAGCGCTTCGGCAGAGGCCATCGACATCCGGCACGATGGGTGGAAAGCCCGCCTGCCCAAGGATGAAGGCGATCTGTGGGACGCCCTCACGGCGTTTGACGGGAAGGACCAGGCCGCGCTGTTTGCGCATTGCGCGTCATCCGCGGTCAACGCGCTCCATGAGCCTGCCAACCGCTATAATGAAGGCCGTGTCTCGGCGCATAGTGTTCGTCAACGGCTCGGCCAAGTCGATGTCCTGGCTCGTGCCGTCAAACTCGACATGGTGGCAGCCGGTTGGAAGCCGACCGTCGATAACTATCTCGGTCGCGTCACCAAGCCCCGCATTCTCGAAGCGGTGCGCGAGGCCAAGGGCGAGCAATCGGTGCAGCTCATCGACCACCTCAAGAAAGGCGACATGGCCCGAGAGGCCGAGCGGCTGCTCGATACTACGGGCTGGCTGCCCGAGCCGCTCCGACTCACGGAGGTCGGCGCTGTGGAGCAAAATTCCGACGGTGAAGCTGAAGCCTTGCCCGAATTCCTCGCCGCCACCGAGGACGAAGCCGCTGCCGATGCCGAAGAAGAGCAGCCGCATATCATCGCCGCCGAATGATCGAAGCTTGCGGGGTGGCTCCGGCCGCCCCGCAAGTCATGTCAACCGCGGACACCGACCCTGGAGAGGAAGAGGGCGGCCGGGAAGGGTTTGAGCCGGCGCGGTCGAGAGAGCGCCCCGCGGCTCAATCCTTCCCCAGCTCTTTCGAGGTTATCCCATGACATCGCCTTCCGTCTCCGTGGCCGCTGCCGCGGCCGCGCCGCTTTCCGTTGCGTCCAGTTCTGTCACGAAGGCCGGCGCGATCGCCAGGGCCGCGCACGATCTTCTTCCGCATCTCGAACGCGGTCAGCGCATCGATGCCGCCTGTCTTGCGCATGGCGATGGAGAACGCCTTCGGGGCCTCCGATGCCGACGGCGGATGGGACTGGAAGACGGCCTACGACGCCTGCGAGGCCGCGACCGTCCTGTTCCTTCGCAAGTTCGGTCCGGCCATGCGCTCGCGCGCAGCTTCGCCGGCCGCGATGCTGCCGATGCTGGCAAAGATCGCGGGCCTGCTTCCCACCCACACCCGCCGCTCGGAAGAGAGCGAAGCGCTTCAGCAGTTCAGTACACCCATTCTGCTTGGGCTTGCGGCGAGCGCCGCAGCTGCGATCACGCCGGATGATATCGTGCTGGAGCCTTCGGCCGGCACCGGGCTGCTCGCCATCCTGGCCGAGCTGTCGGGCGGGTCCCTCGTTCTCAACGAACTCGCCGAAACCCGTGCGGAGCTTCTCTCGCTTCTCTTTCCCGGCATCGCCGTCACCCGTTTCGACGCCGCGCATATCGACGATCATCTCGACGCTGGCATCACGCCAAGCGTTGTGCTGATGAACCCGCCATTCTCGGCCATCGCCAATGTCGATCGCCGCATGGCCGACGCTGCCTTGCGGCATATCGCGTCGGCCCTGGCGCGGCTCCCCGAGGGCGGTCGACTGGTCGCGATCACCGGGGCGAGTTGTTCCCCGGACAATCCGGTCTGGACCGACGCGTTCATCCGCATGCAAGAACACGGGCGCGTCGTCTTCAGCGCCGCCATGGCTGGCGCGGTGTTCGCCAAGCACGGCACCACCATAGAGACACGCCTGACCGTCATCGATCGGTTGCCCGCGGACGATCCGACGGCATTTCCGTCGTCTCCTGGCGTGGCGCCGGACGTTGCCACGCTGCTTGGCTGGGTCACGGAGCATGTTCCATCACGGTTGCCGATCGCGACGGCTGTTGCCGCTCCGCCGATCGCGCGTCCGGCCATTCCGCGAACAGTCCGCGCCTATCGCTATGCGCCCGTCCGCCATCGCGGCTCCCGACATCGGATCCCGAAGCGGTTGAACTCGCCTATGAGACCGTCGCATGGACACCGGCCGAAGGCGGCCGGATCACCGAGGCGCTTTACGAAGAATACGCACTTCAGTCGATCCGTATTCCCGGCTCTCAGCCACATCCCACCAAGCTGGTACAATCAGCCGCTATGGCGTCCGTCGCGCCGCCGATCCCTTCCTATCGGCCGCACCTTCCGACAAATGTCATCACGGGCGGCCTGCTGTCCGACGCTCAACTTGAGTCCGTCATTTATGCGGGCGAGGCGCATTCTCAGTTCCTTGCGGGATCATGGACTGTTGACGAGACTTATGACTTCGTCTGCGCCGCGCGCGACAATGCGGACGAATGCCGTGCGATTTCGGCGCGGCTGGTTTTTGGGAGATGGCACCGGCGCGGGCAAGGGCCGTCAGGTCGCCGGCATCCTGCTCGACAACTGGCTGAAGGGCCGCCGCCGCGCGGTCTGGGTCAGCAAGTCCGACAAGCTGATCGAGGACGCCCAGCGCGACTGGTCGGCGCTCGGCATGGAACGACTTCTGGTAACGCCGCTGTCGCGGTTCCGGCAGGGCACGCCGATCCGGCTGGAGCAGGGCGTCCTTTTCACCACCTACGCCACGCTGCGCTCCGACGCGCGCGACGAGAAGGTTTCGCGGGTCAAACAGATCGTGGAATGGTTGGGCGCCGATTTCGACGGCGTGATTATTTTCGACGAGTCTCACGCGATGCAGAACGCGGCCGGCGGGAAGGGCGAACGCGGCGACCAGGCGGCGTCGCAGCAGGGCCGCGCCGGGCTTCGCCTGCAGCATGCCCTGCCGAACGCGCGCATCGTCTATGTCTCGGCGACCGGCGCCACCACGGTTCATAACCTCGCCTACGCCCAGCGCCTCGGGTTTGTGGGGAGGCGAGGACTTTCCGTTCGCGACGCGCAGCGAGTTCGTCGAGGCGATCGAGGCCGGCGGCGTCGCGGCAATGGAAGTGCTCGCCCGCGATATGAAGGCGCTTGGCCTCTATGCGGCCCGCTCCCTTTCCTATGAGGGCGTCGCGTACGAATTGGTCGAGCACCGTCTGACCGACGAACAGATCCGCATCTACGATGCCTATGCGGGGGGCTTCTCGATCATCCATAACAATCTCGAAGCCGCCATGCGGGCGGCAAACATCACGGGCGCAACGGGCACGCTCAACGCGCAGGCAAAATCCGCGGCCAGGTCCGCGTTCGAATCGGCAAAACAGCGCTTCTTCAATCATCTCATCACGGCGATGAAGACGCCGTCGTTGATCGCGTCCGTCGAGCGCGATCTCGGGGACGGCCATGCCGCCGTGATCCAGATCGTCTCGACCGGCGAGGCGTTGATGGAACGCCGCCTTGCCGAAATCCCGACCGAGGAATGGGGCGACGTCCAGGTCGACATTACGCCGCGCGAATATGTGCTGGATTATCTGGCACATAGCTTCCCGACCCAGCTCTACGAGCCCTTTACCGATAGCGAAGGCAATTTGTCGTCGCGTCCGGTCTATCGCGACGGCCAACCGGTGCAGTGCCGGGACGCCGTCGCGCGGCGCGACCGGTTGATCGAGAAACTGGCGTCGTTGACGCCGGTTCATGGTGCGCTCGACCAGATCGTGCAGCGCTTTGGCACCGACATGGTGGCGGAAGTCACGGGACGTTCGCGCAGGATCGTCCGCAAGCGAGGGGCGGACGGAATAGATCGATTGGTCGTCGAGAACCGCGCCGGCTCCGCCAATCTGGGCGAGACCCAGGCGTTCATGGATGACGCGAAACGCATTCTCGTCTTCTCCGACGCGGGCGGTACCGGGCGTTCCTATCACGCGGACCTCGCGGCAAAGAACCGAAGGCTGCAGCGTCCATTATCTTGCTCGAAGCCGGATGGAAGGCCGATGCCGCCATCCAGGGATTGGGCCGTACCAACCGCACCAATCAGGCACAGCCGCCGCTGTTCAGGCCCATTGCGACCAATGTGAAAGCCGAAAAGCGCTTCCTCTCGACCATCGCACGGCGTCTCGACACGCTCGGCGCCATCACCAAGGGGCAGCGCCAGACCGGCGGGCAGGGCCTGTTCCGCCCCGAAGACAATCTCGAAAGTCATTACGCGCGCGATGCGTTGCGCCAGCTCTATCTCCTGCTGGTGATGGGCAAGGTCGAGGGATGCTCGCTTGGAGCGTTCGAGGACGCGACCGGGCTGAAGCTGACCGACTCCAATGGCATCAGGGATGAGCTGCCGCCGATCACGACGTTCCTCAATCGCCTGCTGGCGCTGACCATCGATCTCCAGAACATCCTGTTCACCGCGTTCGAGCAGTTGCTGACCGCGCGGATCGAGGGCGCCATCGCGTCCGGCACCTATGATGTCGGGCTGGAGACGCTGACGGCCGAGAGTTTTGTGGTCGCCGGCCGGCAGACGATCTACACCCATCCCGGCACGTCGGCCGAGACGCGGCTGCTGACCATTACCCAGCGCGAACGTAACCGGCCGGTCACATCAGATGAGGCGCTGGCGCGTCTCTCCGATCCCCGCGCGGTTCTTCTGGTCAACAGCCAGTCCGGCCGCGCCGCCGTGCAGGTCCCGGCCCGAAGTCTGATGCTCGACGATGGCGAGGTCGAACGCCGGGTTCGCCTGATCCGCCCGATGGAGCATCCCACGATCCCGCTGGCAATGATGCCGCAGACCCATTGGCGGGAAGCTGACCGCGACACCTTCGCCCGCGCCTGGGAGGCCGAAATCGCCGAGATTCCGGAGTTCACGGACAGCGAGATCCATATCGTTGCGGGCTTGCTGTTGCCGATCTGGAAGCGCCTGCCGAACGAGTCGACGCGGGTGTATCGGCTGCAGACCGACACCGGCGAGCGCATCATCGGCCGCAAGGTCTCGCCCGCGTGGGTCGCCGGTGCGCTGGAAGCCGGGACGTCGAATCTTTCGCCGGACGACGCCTTCGCCGCGCTGATCGATGGCAAGACCATCCTCGATCTCGCCGAGGGTCTTCAGGTCAGGCGCGTCCGCGTGATGGGTGCGAACCGGATCGAATTGACCGGTTTTTCCGAGCCGATGCGGGACCGGCTTACGCGCCTACGGCCTGTTCGGCGAGATCATTTCGTGGAAGCTGCGCTTCTTTGTCCCAGTCGATGCGACCGGGCCTGCGATCCTCGCCAAGGTTCTGGAGCGCTATCCGATTGCGCGCATCGCCGATCGGGCGGTGGCGTGACATGCCGCGCGATGCGGCGGAGCTGGCACATCGCCTCGCGCGCGAGGCCGAGGCGGTGTGCCGTCACTATCTCTCCAACGGCCGTCGTGTCGGCAATTACTGGCAGGTCGGCGACGTCAGGAACACGGCGGGCCGATCGATGTTCGTCCGCCTGAAACCGAAAGGTCGCCGGCGGCCGCCCGGCCGGCAAATGGACCGACGCGGCAACCGGTGAGCACGGGGATCTCCTTGACGTGATCCGGGAAAGTTGCGGCCTGGTCGATTTCCACGATGTCACGGAGGAAGCACGACGCTTCCTGAGCCTGCCACGATCCGAACCGGAGTCGGACTAGTCGACCGCGTCTGGTCTCCAGCGCCGACCGGCTCGCCGGAATCGGCACGGCGTCTGTTCGCCATGTCGAAGCCGATTGCCGGGACGGTCGTGGAGACCTATCTGCGGGGACGCGGCATCACCGACCTGCATGGCATCGCCAGCCTGCGATTCCATCCGCGCTGCTACTATCGTCCCGACGCAGACGCGCCGACCGAAATCTGGCCGGCAATGATCGCCGCTGTTACCGACCTCCAGGGCCACATCACCGGCGCGCACCGCACCTGGCTCGATCCGTCCGGGCGCGACAAGGCGCCGGTCGATACCCCACGCCGGGCGATGGGTCACCTTCTCGGGCACGCGGTCCGTTTCGGTCCGGCAAGCGACGTGATGGCGGCGGGCGAGGGCATCGAGACCATGCTGTCGCTTCGCTGCGTCATGCCCACCATGGCGATGGTCGCAGCACTCTCGGCCGCGCATCTCGGAGCCATCCTGTTCCCGGCAGCGCTACGTCGGCTCTATGTCGTCCGTGACAACGATCGGGCCGGCGATGGTGCGGTGGCAGGACTGTTCGACAGGGCGCAGTCGGCCGGGATCGAGGCGATGGTGCTGTCGCCGCAGTGTGGAGATTTCAACGAGGATCTGCGGAATTTTGACATCGACGCGCTACGTGCAGCGTTGCGCATCCAGCTCACCCCGGAGGACGTTGGCCGGTTCTTGAGCACGGGGGTTTAGACGGGAATAGGGGATGAGGCTGGTACTCCGCCCTGACGAGGTGCCATCGACCTCGGAGCTTCCTTGTTGGCGGAGAGGACCGCGCCCACGGCCTTCTTGAGAGGGCGACCCTGCGGCAAGCGGTCCGGCCACGCAATGGCGTCCGCCGACTATTTTCCGTCGCGTCCCGTCACCCATGCGCGAGCGCGACGGCTTTACATCGCGAAACAAAATAGCCGGCTCCCGCCATCCTCCGCTGCGCTCCGGCCGCTGTCGCTTCGCTCGGCGGTGCAGGTCCGGTCCGCCCGCCGCCTTTCGTCGCCATGAAGGCCGCGATGGGCGCGGCCGATCCGACAAAAGGACGCCACCATGACGATCGACCACGACGAACAGGACTACGAGCCGCCGCAGGCGACATCCCCGACCGATCACATCCTCACCGAGCTCCAGCTCCACGGCTATCGACCCTTCCAGGACGAGCCCGACCCGAGACCGCTTCCCGAAGCCCGTACCGTCACCAGCGCCGTCGCCGACATCTTCGACGCACTCATCGCTACCTTGAGCGAAACCCGCCTCGAACCCGACCTCGAGGACCTCCTGTGGTCGACCGTCAATCTCTTCCACCGCGCCAACGAGCGGATCGAACGTGAACTCGACGACAACGAGCAGGCGCAGAAGCGCAGCCAGCGCGACCAGGATGGCTCCGAGATCCGCTCGGTCGAACTGGAGCGTCTCACCGCCGAGGGCATGAGTTTGATCGAACGCCGCGATGTCATGGAACTCTTCCGCGACCAGGCCGCCGAACACTTCGCCCGCCAGACTGGATCGCACTGGCATCCGCGCAGCGGTTCGAAGGTCAACCATCGCGCCCTGACTTCCGCCATCATCGACAGCCGCGACTTCCTCGCCGCCAGGCGCCGGGCCGACACCGAGGTCATGCTGCCTGCCGGTCCGAAGATCGCCTTCACCGGCGGCCTCGACTTCAACGATCGTCAGCCTGATCTGGGACAAGCTCGATCAGGTCCACGCAAAACATCCGGACATGGTGCTGCTGCATGGCGGTTCGCCGAAGGGCGCCGAGCGTATCGCCGCCCGCTGGGCCGATCATCGCAAAGTTCCGCAGATCGCCTTCAAACCCGATTGGACCAAACACGCCAAGGCAGCACCCTTCAAGCGCAACGATCAGATGCTCGACGTGCTGCCGATCGGCGTCATGGTCTTCCCCGGCACCGGCATTCAGGAGAACCTGGCCGACAAGGCGCGGAAGCTCGGCATCCCCGTCTGGAAATTCGGCAACGGCGGCGCGTGAGCGCCGCCACCATTTCTTCAGCCGGATTGCAAATCATCACCGGTAGAGCGGCATCGATTTATCCGCTCCACGCCGTAACGGCGATCCGAGCGGGGGACGCTCATCACATCGCTTCCAGGCTGAAATTTTGCTCGCCATCAGGACCGCCAGGGGATTCCAAACGCCTGCGGGATCGGCTAACCTTAGGGATAGCGCCGTGGTGGTGGTGGAAGGCGCGACCCCTGCAACCCCTGTCACGGGAGCCATCACCATGCTCATTGTCGGCATTCTTCTCAACGTCGTCGGACTCGGTGTCCTCTGCTGGGCACTGTTCACGCTTGCTGTCCATGCGTTGCCGTTTTTCGTCGGCATGATAGCGGGGCTCTACGCATATCAAAATGGAATAGGTCCGTTCGGCGCCATCGTCGTTGGCTTCGCCGCGGGCGGTTTCACGCTCGTGGTCGGGCAGTACGCTTTCTCCGTCGCCCGTTCTCCCGTTATCCGCCTTGTCATTGGGCTGCTATTTGCGCTTCCTGCGGCGCGCGCCGGCTACGATGCAACCCTCGGCCTTGCTCATATCGGTGTTCCCTCGGGTTGGTGGCGGGAGGCATTCGCCATTTTCGGCGCCATCATCGTCGGGTGCACCGCCTGGGCGCGCGTGTCGATCCCGACCGGACCCGCTCCGGGAGGGGGCGTTACTCTGGGCCCAGCCCAGTCACCGATTGGGGCAGGGACCAAGGGCGGGTGACTCCACGGGTCCGTCGTCTCCGGGTTGGGACCAGCAGCGGAGATCCGGCCGTCACCATGACAGCGATATCGCGGTTCCCTGCACACTTCGATTGAGCCGGGCCATCTCTTCGGCAGACTGCAACCCAGTGGTCACGGGCATTTGCGTTGGCTTCCGCCTCCTCGACGACAACGGGGACGCCTTTCTGCACGACAGGTTTTCTTTTCCTTCGCCGGGAATACCGGGCCTCTTGTGTGGGCCGATCGCTAGCTGGCACGTCTCCAAAATGCTGTTCAGCGCACGCGAGCACCTCACCTCTCATTGGCTTGATCTGGCCGAAGGCCGGCTACGCCTCGATCGCCTGAACCGCAACGGCGGCGGTGAGACTTTCTTCCCCTGGGCTTCGCCCATTCCTCGCGAGACAAGAAAGTCTCCCCGCCGCCATCCTCCGCTGCGCTTCGGCCCGAGCGGGTGCGGCGTCGATCGCCTTCGGCTTTCAGATCGCCATCGAGGCCGCGGTGGTCGCGGAGCTCGAAAACAGCAAGGAGAAGTGACATGGCTAACATCGGCTCATTCAAGAAATCCGGCCAGGAATTCCAGGGCGAGATCGTCACCCTGAGCCTCCAGACCAAGGGCGTCCGCATCGTCCCCGAGACCGACCGGAGCAACGACAACGCGCCGAGCCACCGGGTCTACGTGGGTCGTGCCGAGATCGGAGCCGCCTGGTCGAAGCGCTCCAGCGAGGGCCGCGATTATCTCTCGGTCAAGCTGGACGATCCGAGCTTCAACGCCCCGATCTACGCCAACCTCTTCGACGACGAAGACGCCGAGACCTACACCCTGATCTGGTCCCGCAGCCGCAAGCCCAACGGCGACTAAACCAGGCCAAGTGCAGCGCCCCGCTCATCGAGCGGGGCGTTTCGCTTGTTTCACGAATGTGCCAGCGCGCCGCCCGCGATCTACGCGCCCGGCGCCTTCACCGATTCCCGTCTTCTCGCTGACCCAGATCGACCGAATAAGGGTTCTCAGCCCTTTCGTTTCGGCGCCTTCGTCCGCTCGCCGCGAGCCTCGTCATCCGGTTGCACGAGGTCGACATGGCTGACTCCAAGTGCGCTGGCGAGATGAAAGAGTGTCACCACGGTAGGGTTGCGCCGTCCCCGCTCGAGGTCGCTGACATACTGCTGGGTGAAGCCTGAGATCTCGGCGAACTGCTCCTGGGTGAATCCCTTCTCCCTCCGTAGATTCCCAAAATTCCGGCCCACGAGCTTGCGCATATCCATGCGCGCAAGTTGCGTCTTTACACACTATCGGGTTTATCCCTTATAGTGTGTATTTGGGGGCAAGCCGCTTGCGCCGTCTGGAACGCGGCTAATTTATGGCATAACCTTCGTCAGCGGATTCACGTTATCCCCTGACGTCACCCGCCGAGCACCAGGATGCCGATTCAAAAACCCCCGCTCGACCCCGATGTCGCCGGCGTGGCACCATCAGCCCCGACATTGACGGCATATGATCAGGAACATTTGGTGACCTATCTGCGGCTGCTCGATGCCGACGCTGAGGGTGCCGACTGGCGCGAGGTCGCGCGGATCGTGTTGCACATTGATCCCGATCGCGAGCCGGACCGCGCGCGACATGCATTCAACAGTCATCTGGCCCGCGCGAAATGGATGACTGAGCACGGCTATCGCCATTTATTGCGCGGTGACGCCTCCGGTTAGAGATAATAATTTTCCAACTCAACTTTTCCGGGAAACGGATTTTCTCTGCTACATTGAGACCACATTTCTGTAACACGCGAGGCGATTTTTTGGACTTCTCTCAACCCGCGATTGTTGTGATGATCTCGCCGTTATCCTGACCGGCGCACGTGACAGGAGAAACGACGCAATGCCTCATACCGATTGGCGATCACCCCAAGCCTATGATCGCGCCCGGGAACTGGAACCATCAGGTCTTGCCTGGGAATGCCTTCGCCGCAATCCGGATTACCACCGAGATCACCGCGCGCTCGCGGGTTCGAAATCCGATCCTGTACTGATCACGGCATTCAGAAGGAGATGGGGCCTCTGCTTTTGTAACTGACCCGGCGGGGTCGTCGCAGGATCAGGCCATATTCTGGGCACCGGAAGTCTTGCCGATAATCATTCCGATTGTTCGGAGCACGTCTGCGTCCGACGGCAGCATACTTAGTCTTGCCGAACTTTCCGCCGGCGCAATCCGGCAGGCCTCGGACGGCTGGCACGTTCTCTTGCGCATTCGGGACGTTGAGCACCGGCTGTGGCTGAGGGAGCCACCGGCTGCGGACGCGGCTTACGCCGCAGAATTGGTGCTCGATAGTGATTTCGAGATTCGCGCCCATGCTGCGCGTCGTCTCTGGCTGGCACTCAACGGGCGCCCGGCTGGTCCCACTTTTCATGGCCTGTCACCACAGCGGCGACAGCGACTGGCGCTGGCGCTGCGCGCGCTCGACGCCAGAATCGAAGGCAACAGCTATCGCGAGATCGCGGAGGGCTTGTTTGGCACCAGGCATATCCCCGAACGGGCCTGGAAGAGCGACGACTTGCGCAACCGTACGATCCGTCTGGTGCAAACCGGCCTTGATCTGATGCGGGGTGGTTATCGGGAACTGTTGCGCCGGGCGCGTCGCAAGAGATAGCGCCAACTTCGTTGCCGGGGTGCCGAAATTCGCCCCCCTCATCTTCGGCATCCCCCTTTGCATGAATGCTCCGCCATCGTGACCCCCGATGCGCCGCGGACCTCGCGGGCGCGCCACGAGATGACGGAGCCTCTCAGATGTCCGATTCCAATGCCGGTTTGCCGCCGCCGTACATGCGCACGCCCGAAGCCGCGCGGTTTCTCAGCCTCTCCGGCCGCACGCTCGAAAAGCACCGGACCTACGGCACCGGTCCTGCCTACCGAAAGCTCGGCGGTCGCGTCGTCTATGCGCTGGAGGACCTGAAAGCCTGGGCCGACCGCGGCGCCAAGACTTCGACCTCCGATCCAGGCTCAGGGACCGTGCTGCCGGCCAAGCGGCATGCCGCGGGGCTCAGACCCTATGCCGGTCAGACGCGGCGCTGATCGCCAGGGGAGCAGGGGCGATGCGACGCAACCACACCTCAGAACGCGAGCAGCTCGATCTGTTTCGTGCACTTCCCGGCGATCTCGCGGCGCGCGACGCCCAGGACCTGATGGCCTATCCGTTCTTCTCGCTCGCCAAATCGAAACGCGTCGTCCCGATCGATTTTCGCGCCGGCAAGATTATTATTCGCGTCGAAGCCGTGCCCGAGCATGGCATGGCGACGATCTGGGACGCCGACGTCCTGATCTGGGCTGCCAGCCAGATTGTCGAGGCCCGCGACGCCGGCCTGAAGACCTCGCGGCTGATGGCGGCGACACCTTACGAAATCCTGACCTTCGTCGGCCGCGGCACCAGTGCGCGAGATTACGACCGGCTCAAAGCTGCGCTCGATCGGCTGCAATCGACGACCGTCATGACTTCGATCCGCCAGCCGACCGAACGCCGGCGGCATCGCTTCTCCTGGATCAACGAATGGAAGGAGAGGGCCGATCCGCATGGCCGCGCGCTTGGATTGGAGCTGATCCTGCCGGATTGGTTCTATGCCGGCGTGCTGGATGAAGCGCTCGTACTGACTATCGATCGGGCATATTTTGATCTGACCGGCGGTCTGGAGCGTTGGCTCTACCGGCTCGTGCGCAAGCATGGCGGCCACCAGGATGGCGGCTGGAGTTTTGATCTCAACTACCTCCACGCCAAATCCGGCAGTCTCGCGCCACTCAAGCACTTTGCCTACGACCTGCGTGAGATCGTCCGCCGCGAACGGCTGCCCGGCTATCGCCTGGTCATGGAGCGCAGCCTGCGCGGCGCCGAGCGCCTCACCTTCACGCCCATTCCTGTCGATCCGGTGGCGGTCGCTTTGCGCCGTCGGGCCCTCGCAACCGCATCGGGGGAAAAGCTGTAAATCATCTCGTGCTATCGGGGACCGCCACCCTCGTGCCATCGGGGACCCGATCCTCGTGCTATCGGGGACCGGAATCGGGCGAAAAGTTTTCGTGCTCAACGACTTGCCGCGGCCGTAACTTCCCTAACCCTGAATCCTTCGGATTCTTTCTAACGGACCGTCCGTTTTCCACGACGAAGGAAAAGCAGCGATCAGCTGCATCGAACGCCATCCGCGGCGCGCTCCTAAGTGCTGGCAGTGAAACGGCTCTCGCATCGCAGCGTCCAGGATTCTTGGCCCAGCAGTCCTCCAGCGAGGGGGCAACGGCATGAGCGATCTCACCCATGTCGAGCTCCTGTGGCTCGAGAAGCGCATCGAGAACTGGATCCGCTTCGGTCACCCCGCCGAGGAACAGATACTCGACAGACGCCGGCGGATCCTGTCGTTTGCGCCTGGCAGCATCTTTGCCTTCGTGCGCTGGACCTCGAACGATTTCGGCACGATCATCTCGCGCATTGACATCATCAAGGCGGTCGCTCCCGGTCAGCGCTGCGTGACCGTGCCCTACGTGAGGCCCGGCGGTGACATCCTGCTGCGGCTCTCCGGTTGGCCCAAGGTCGAACGCGTGCTGGAGATTGCCGACGCCGTTGAGGCGCTTGGCATCGATCCCGCCGAAGCCGCCCCCGACTATTGGCATCACGTCCACAACCGTCTTTCCGTTAATGAAACGCCGCGCGCTTACACGCGTTCGCGCCATCAGGCCTGGCTTCACAGGCGGAGGATAGCGCTGTGACCGGCCGCGTGGTGACGCTGTTGACGACGCTGGCGGCCGCGACTGTCGGGCTGTCAACGATCGGCGAGAGATCGGTGCCCCGGTATCTCTGGAACGTTTCCAATAGCGTGCCGATCGGTCTCTACCGTTTGAGCCCGATAGGCAGATTGGCTGTCACCGAGCTTGTCGCGGTCGCGCCACCCGAACCAACAGCGACCTTCCTCGCGGACGGGGATTATCTGCCGCGCAACGTGCCCATGCTCAAGCGCGTGCTGGCGCTTCCTGGGCAGACGGTTTGCCGAGAGCATCTCACCATCACGGTCGATGCGATTGCGATGGGTATTGCCCGCGAGCGCGACGGTCGGGGCCGGCCGCTGCCGGTCTGGCAGGGCTGTCGCGTCATCGCCAGCGGTCAAGTCTTCCTCATGAACTGGCAGTCGGCGGACTCGCTCGACGGACGATATTTCGGGGTGCTCTCGATGAGCGCGATCATCGGAAAGGCAGTGCCGTTTTGGACCAATGGGGAGGAATGATCTTGCCACAAGACGTCAGGCCTTCGGCTATTCCTTTGTTCGGTCAGAACACAGACCATTCCTCCGTCCCGGCCAAGGTTCGCACCGCCTTCGCGCGCAGCGACGGTCCAAGGCGGCCGTCAGGCCGGCGCGCCAGCGCCTCACCCTTGTCGGCCGCGCGCACGATGGCAGTCTTGCGATCCTTCGGGACAATAGTGTGCTTTGTAACGCTCCTGGCGGCATCGATGCTGTCGAGCATTGCAGCCAACGCCTCGCCGGCGACGCATCGAGCGAGCGGTCGATCCGTCAATCCCCTGGCCGCGTTTGTCACTGAAGCATCGAGGCGTTTCGCGGTCCCGGAACATTGGATACGCGCTGTCATGCGCGTGGAGAGTGGTGAAAAATCACGGGCACGATCGCGAAAAGGCGCCATCGGTCTGATGCAGATCATGCCAAAGACCTGGGCCGAATTGCGCGCCCGCCACCGCCTCGGCGCCGATCCCTATGATATCAAGGACAACATTCTGGCTGGTACCGCGTACATCCGTGAACTCTATGATCGATACGGCGCACCGGGGTTCCTTGCCGCCTACAACGCCGGACCAGGACGTTACGAACGCCATCTCGTGACAGGTCGACAGCTGCCGGCTGAGACACAAGCCTATGTGGCGACGCTCACGCCGATGGTCAAAGTCGAGCAAGCCAACGAGCAGAAATCTGCTGTGGCAAGGACGTTTGCTTCGGCTAATTCGTCACTGTTTGCGGCTCACGCGAGCATCGTCCCCGACGTTCGATCATCAGCCGGCATCCGTCAAAACCGTTCATCGCGCACCCACAGAACTCTCGACTTGTCGGCCCTCGTGCCGCAGTCGGGCAACCTGTTCGTGCGTCTCGCCAGAGGAATCAGATCGCAATGATCGAGATCGCACTTCATCGCACTCCGTCGCGGCGTGTCGCATGTTTTGATGTGAGGCAGTTGGGGCAGGGAGATCGCAGCCACGGATTGCGAGATAAAAGCGCCGACGTCCGTCGCGCTGGTTGTGGTTGGGAGAGTGGGAGAAGTAGCGCCTCTCAGCAAAACGTGAGCCGACAATTCCCAGGAAATACCAAGCCCATCAACGGTTCCAGCGCCGCCCTTTTCTCCAGTCCACGGAGAACACCATGAAACGTCGCGACGATGAACTAAGACTTCGGCCAGGTCGCATCCGCGACAGGGGGCGACGAGCAGCAAAACCCAAGACCTTCGTTGGCGAGGTGATGCGGGCCGCGAGGAAGGCGGGATATACGGGAAACGGTTTTGGTCGGGTAAATAGAGGTAGTAGCTCCAGCTTTGGCAGAGGCCGGTCCGCGGCGTTGGCTCTTTCGCTCCGCTCGCCGGCACGCCGGGTGGTGATCAAGGCGCGGGTGGTCAGGCATCGCGGCAACAAGTTCCGCTCGGCGCCGCTTGCAAAGCACGTCGCCTACCTGAAGCGGGACGGCATCACCCGCGATGGCGCAGAGGCCCGTATGTTCGACGCGAGGTCCGAGGCGACCGATGAGCGCGCCTTCGCGGAGAGATGCGAAGAGGACCGCCACCATTTCCGCTTCATCGTTTCGCCGGAGGATGCGGCCGAGATGACTGATCTCCGCGCCTTTACCCGTGAGCTGATGGCCGATGCCGAGCGCGACCTTGGAACCAAACTCGACTGGGTCGCCGTCGACCACTGGAACACCGACAATCCGCATGTTCACGTCCTGGTCCGCGGACGCGCCGATGACGGCCAGGACCTCGTCGTCAGCCGTGACTATATCAGCCGGGGATTTCGTGCCCGCGCTGAAGAGCACGTCACCCTGGAAATCGGACCCCGCAGCGAGCAGGCGATCCAGTCCGCCCTGGAGAGGGAGATCGAAGCCGAGCGCTGGACCGGACTTGACCGTGCCTTGCGTGATACCGCCGACGAGGGTGCTGGCATTGCCGATCTGCGACCTGGCGCGCCGGACCGGGATCCCGAGCTCCGTCGCCTTATGCTCGGCCGGGCCGCCAAACTTGAGCGCCTCGGGCTTGCCGAACGGGTAGCCCCGGCCTGCTTCGCCTTGAAGCCTGGGATTGAACAGACGCTTCGCGACCTCGAAATACGCGGCGACATCATCAAGACGATGCACCGTGCCATGGCCGCAGCCGGGCGCGAGCCGGATATTGCCAGCTTTGCGCTCCATGGCGACGATCCCGGCGATCCAGTCCTTGGTCGTCTGGTAGCGCGTGGCCTGCATGACGAGTTGAAGGGATCCGCCTATGCCGTCATCGAAGGGGCCGATGGCAGGACCCACCATCTCAGGTTTTCTGACCTTGAACTGACGGGCGATGCCGCGCCCGGCGCCATCGTTGAGGCACGCTCTTACGAGGACGCCCAAGGCCGCAGGCGGCTCTCGCTTGCGACGCGATCGGACCTCTCGCTACAGCAACAGATCGGAGCTCCAGGCGCGACATGGCTGGATCGCCAGCTTCTCGCCCGCGAGCCTGTCGTGACCGGCGGCGGATTCGGAGCGGAGGTAGCGGAGGCCATGGAACGTCGTGTTGAGCATCTCGCCGGCGAAGGTCTTGCCCGCCGGCAGGGGCAACGGGTCATCTTCTCGCGCGATCTCCTCAACACCCTGCGCAGGCGAGAACTCGACAACGTGGCAGGGAAGATCGCGGCTGAAACCGGGATCGTGTATCGGCAGTCGCCGGAGGGGGAGCACGTCGTGGGGATCTACCGGCAGCGGGTAACTTTAAGTTCCGGCCGGTTCGCCATGATTGACGATGGCCTCGGTTTCCAGCTCGTGCCCTGGCGTCCCGCGCTCGAACAGCAACTTGGCCGCCATGTGTCCGGCGTGATGTTGCCGAGCGGGGGAGTCGACTGGAGCTTTGGACGAAAGCGCGGGCTCGAACTCTGACAGGTTCCGTACTGCCGGCACAGACGATTGAGCCGCGTCAGGCACGCATTCTCCCTGAGCCCCGGTATTTCTTCGCCAGGCTACGCCAGAACATGATGCCTGACATCGAGCGATTGCAAACCGATCAGCTTTTCTGAATCTGCACCCGACCGCGCAAATTGGGGATGGGGGGCGAGAAGCAATGCCGTATGTCGAAGCAGCCGGTGCAAAACTCTATTTCGAGGAAAGCGGTGACGGCCACCCGATCATCTTCATCCACGAATTCGCATCCGACATGCGCGGCTGGGATGCCCAGATCAGCACCTTCTCTCGGAGCTACCGTTGCATTGCCTACAATGCCCGCGGCTATCCGCCGAGCGATGTTCCCGAGGATCCTTCGTCCTATGGCTGGGAACTCGCGGTGGACGACGTCGCTGCCTTGATGCGGTGTCTTGGAATCGAGCGTGCCCACCTGGTCGGCTTGAGCATGGGCGGATATACCGCCTTGCAGTTTGGATTGCGTTATCCGGAAAAGGTCAGCGCGATTGTCGCAGGCAGTGTCGGGTCCGGCTGCCACCCTTCCCATCGTGACGCCTGGTTGCGGGAGACCTCTCGTTCTCTCGCGGATTTTCGTCGAGCACGGAATGGTCTCGATGGCCGAGCGCATGGCGCGCGGTCCAGCCCGCGTCCAATTGAAATACAAGGACCGGGAGAGTTGGCGGGAATTCGTGCTCCGTCTGCGGCAACATTCGCCGCAGGGCATGGCGAAAACCATGGCGCATTGTCAGGCCGCACGACCTTCACTGCATGATCTCAGGTATCAATTGTCTGACATGGCCGTTCCGGTGCTGCTCGCCGTAGGTGATGAGGATACCCGCTGCCTCGAGACTAACCTGATGCTGAAATCCGCGCTTCCGAACGCGGGCCTCTGGATCTGCCCCAATACCGGCCACGCCATCAATCTGGAAGAGCCCGCGGCATTCAATGCTCAGGTCGAAAATTTCCTGGGCGCCGTTGAGCGCGGAAGCTGGCGTCGCGGATTTCCGGGGACCGCGATTATCCCAAGCCTGGAAAGGTCTCGCGGCGCACGCCGAGACCATTCGCTCATCGAAATCGATCAGGAGAGCGACGGTGCAGACGTGGTTCGTTTGCAGCGGAAATGATGGCCTCAAGTTGCGTTCAAGCGAGATCCCCCATGAAACCCAGAGTTGGCGTTTATCTTTCGGAAGCGATGGCCGCACGGCTCGCAGAAGCGGCCAGGCGCCCTGGTGCTACAAAATCCGCCTTGGTCGAAGCAGCGCTCGAGCGCTTCCTGGGTTCTGATAATGATGTCGGCGATACCGCCAGCGTTGGAAGCCACCTCGCAGGATTGAGCCGTCAGATGGAACAGCTCGACCGTAATCTCAGGGTCGCGAGTGAGACGGTTGCCCTTCATGCGCGGTTTCATCTTGCCGTGACACCGATATTGCCGATAACCGCGCAGGGCGCCGCGTGCGCGCTTGGGGCACAACGTTTTGAGGAATTTGCAGCCCAAGTCGGAAGGCGGGTTGATCACGGCATTTCCCTGATCGGCGAGACGATCGAGAGGGCCAGGCCAGCGAGGGCGGACAGTCCAGAATTCAATCCCGAGGACGACGATCCATCAGGGGCGGCGTCCGCATTTTACGAACGGGGCGTTCCCGCATCCAACTTAGTTGACCAGGCTGACCTGCATATTGCTGCCGTCGGGGAGGACGGCAGCAACGGTGGCTTTCCAGGCCGTCGAGGCAGCGCTATTCACTGAATCTGGTACCTGCCGCAGCATCGAAGAAGGTGAGGGGGCGTTCGCTTCTCGGCAATCCGAGCGGACGTGGCCAGCCAAAGCAAGACAGGTGGCGAAGGAACCGGTCGAATTCAGGTCGCTGATCCTGCGCGTGTTCCTGCCTTTCGTCGCCGGCTATTACATCGCCTATCTCTTCCGAACCATCAACGCGGTCATGGCGGCGCCACTGATGACAGAATTGGGACTCGGCGCCGACGATCTCGGCTTGCTGACCTCCGTGTACTTCTTGACCTTTGCCGCTGCCCAGATCCCGATCGGCATTCTGCTCGACCGATATGGCCCGCGGCGGATCCAGAGTGCGCTGCTTGGTGGTCGCGGCGATCGGTTCTGGGCTGTTCGCGATATCGGATCAATTTCTGGATGCTTCTGGCAGGCCGGGCGTTAATTGGCCTCGGTGTCGCCTCTGCCTTAACCGCGGGATTGAAGGCGCTCGTTCTCTGGTTTCCGAGCGAGCGCGTGCCGCTCCTCAACGGTTTGATGGTGATGCTGGGCGCGCTGGGTGCCGTGACGGCGACATTGCCGGCGGACCTGTTGCTTGACGTCATGGGATGGCGTGAACTGTTTGGTCTGTTCGCCGGCTTAAGTGCCGCCAGTGCGACCCTGGTCTATTTTGTCGTGCCCGAGGCCAAACTGCCCGCAAGCGGCACAGTCTTGGTTGGCTTGAAAACGGTTTATGCCGATCCGCGTTTCTGGCGCGTTGCGCCGCTCTCAGCATCCTGCATCGGGACGGCCTGGGCGCTACAGGGACTATGGGCGGCGCAGTGGCTGAAGGACGTGGATGGCTTCGATAGGGCGGAGGTGGTGCAACACCTGTTCGGTATGGCGGTGGCGCTGAGCCTGGGTGCCATTCTCCTTGGGATGGCTGCCGATCGGCTGCGCAAGCGCGGTGTTGGACCTGAAGTCCTCCTGGGGTTCGTTGCGGTCGTGTTTATCGCAGCCCAGTTCGCGTTGATCCTGCGCCTGCCAATACCGTCCTATCTCGAATGGGCCATCGTGGCGGCAGTGGGTGCTGCAACCGTGCTCAGCTTTGCGATTCTAGCCGAATATTTCCCGAAGGAGCTAGCCGGGCGTGCCAATGGGGCACTTAATCTGTTCCACATTGCAGCGGCATTCGCCGTGCAATACGCAACCGGCGTCGTGGTCCAGCAATGGACGCCAGAGGCCGGACACTATCCCGCCATCGCCTATCAGACCGCCTGTGCCCTTAATCTCGGACTTCAGGTTGCCGCGTGGATCTGGTTTGTGCTGCTGCGGACGCACCCTGAACCTTTGTTGAAATATCGCCTGCGTTCGTCCGAATTATAGCCTGTAACCGCAATCTCTACGCCAGACGCAAGCTGGCTCTTGTGTATCACGCGGGACGCGCTTGAACCTGATGCTATGTCCGCGACCCGTATCCTGTGGGGCCAGATCCTCATCGTTCTTGCGATCGTGCTCGCCACCATGTGGGCTGCCACGCAGTGGGTGGCCTGGAAGCTTGGATTCCAGCCGCAGCTTGGGCACCCCTGGTTCGAGCTGATCCCGGGGGTGCCGATTTATCTTCCACCCTCGTTCTTCTGGTGGTGGTTCGCCTACGATGCCTATGCGCCGAATGTCTTTGTCGAGGGTGCCATGATCGCGGCGTCCGGTGGTTTTTTGTCGATCGCGGTCGCCATTGCCATGTCGGTCTGGCGAGCGCGTGAAGCCAGGTCCGCGGTGACCTACGGCTCGGCGCGCTGGGCTGCGCAAACGGAAATTCGTGCGGCGGGTTTGACTGCGCCCGACGGTGTCGTGCTTGGCAGGCTCGAGCGCGATTACTTGCGCCACAATGGACCGGAACATGTGCTCTGCTTCGCACCGACCCGCTCGGGCAAGGGCGTTGGACTCGTGGTGCCGACACTTCTGACCTGGCCGGGCAGTTGCATCGTTCACGACATCAAGGGCGAGAACTGGAATTTGACATCCGGGTTTCGCAGCCGCCACGGCCGCGTCTTGCTGTTCGATCCAACCAATCCGGAGTCGGCAGCCTACAATCCCTTGCTCGAAGTTCGACGCGGCGAATGGGAGGTACGCGACGTCCAGAATGTCGCCGATGTGCTGGTGGATCCGGAAGGATCGCTTGAACGCCGAAATCACTGGGAGAAGACCAGCCATGCGCTCCTGGTCGGCGCCATTCTCCATGTTCTCTATGCCGAACCCGACAAGACACTCGCCGGCGTCGCGCTGTTTCTTTCCGATCCCAAGCGGCCGATCGATTTGACGCTCCGCGTCATGATGGCCACGCCCCATCTCGGTGAGGCCGGGCCGCATCCCGTGATCGCCTCCGCGGCACGTGAATTGCTCAACAAGAGTGAGAACGAGCGCTCCGGCGTGCTTTCCACCGCGATGTCGTTTCTCGGGCTCTATCGCGATCCAGTCGTCGCCAAGGTCACGAATCGCTGCGATTGGCGTATCCGTGATCTCGTGGAAGGTGAGCGGCCGGCGACGCTTTATCTGGTCGTGCCGCCCTCCGATATCAGCCGGACCAAGCCGCTGGTGCGGCTGATCCTCAACCAGATCGGCCGGCGGCTGACGGAGGATCTCGACGCCAAAGGACGCCGGCATCGGCTGCTATTGATGCTCGATGAGTTTCCGGCGCTGGGCAGGTTGGATTTCTTCGAATCCGCATTGGCGTTTATGGCGGGCTATGGCCTCAAGAGCGTTCTGATCGCGCAATCCCTCAATCAGATCGAGAAAGCCTATGGGCCTAACAACGCCATTCTCGACAATTGCCATGTGCGCGTGTCGTTTGCCACCAATGACGAGCGGACTGCAAAACGCGTCTCGGATGCGTTGGGCACCGCCACCGAAATGCGGGCGATGAAGAACTACGCAGGCCACCGGCTTAGCCCCTGGCTCGGCCACCTCATGGTCTCGCGCCAGGAAACAGCCCGCCCACTTCTCACGTCCGGCGAGGTGATGCAGTTGCCACCGAGCGACGAACTGGTGCTTGTTTCAGGTCTCCCACCGATCCGGGCCAGGAAGGCGCGATATTACGAAGACATCAGGCTGGCGGAGCGCGTACTCCCACCGCCGGTGGCGATAAGCCATCACCCCAAGCCTCAGCCATCCGATGACTGGAGCGGTCGTTCGCCGATTTTAGTCGTTCTCGATCGCAACGGAGAACCCGATAGGCCGCGCAAGAAGCAGATTGCTGATCGCGCGGACACCGACAAGCGCCGCCAGCCGGAGCTGTCTCAACAGGAAGAGGTAGTGCAGACGAAAGCCGAGGTCACGCCGGAATTCACCTTCGGAGAGGAAGGGTCTGACGACGATGCCGCCCTCGCCCAGGGCTTTTCGCAGCAGGCCCGCAGTCTGGCTCGTCAGGCCGCCATGGATCCTGGCGACAATCTGAAACTCGGGGAGTAGGTGGTGCGGACCAAACACACGATCCGCCTGCCGCCGGAAGTCGCCGGACAACTTGCCGATTATGCCAGTCGCAAGCGCGTGCCCCAGTCACTGGTCGTAGAAACCGCACTATCGTCGTATCTGTCGCCGGATAATTCCGAGCGGATGGAAGCGGCCCTCGGCCGTCGGCTCGATCGATTGACGCGACAGGTCGAGCGGCTGGAACGCCACGTCACGATCTCGAACGAAGGATTGGCGCTGTTCGTGCGTTTCTGGCTCACAACGACCCTTCCATCGCCGGATATCGCGCAACCGGCCGCCCAGGCCAAGGGCCGCGAGCGCTACCAGGGATTTGTCGAGGCTCTGGGGCGACGGCTCGCGAAGGGGCAGAGCCTGGCTCAGGAGATTTCTCAGGATCTGGTTCCCAAAGATGGCAAGCCCGATCAGACAGATGGTTCGTCCTAGGCGGTTTCGCCGTTGTCAGGTCTTTCTACGCCAGAGCACTGCGACTGATCCAAACTTGTTGCGTGATCGCATGTCCTGCCTTTTCTAATCATCCCCGACATCACGGCTGCCATTGGCTGCGGTCGAGCGGGGGACGGAAGTGGCAATCCACCATCTCAATCGGGAAGCGATTTCGCGCGGCGCGCGCATGCTGCGCACGGCGCTTGGACCTTCCATCGCGCTCTGGCTGGAAGACGCTTCTGTCGTCGAGGTGATGCTCAACCCCGACGGCCGGCTCTGGATCGATCGGCTGGCGGGCGGGCTCGTCGATACCGGCGAGCGCTTATCAGCCAATGATGGCGAGCGAATTGTCCGACTCGTTGCGCATCATGTCGGCGCCGAGGTGCATCCGGGTTCGCCACGTGTATCGGCCGAGCTGCCCGAGACCGGCGAGCGCTTCGAGGGATTGCTACCGCCAGTGGTGGCAGCACCGGCCTTCGCGATCCGTAAACCCGCCGTCGCCGTATTCACGCTCGACAACTATGTCGCCGCGGGCATCATGCTTTCAGGCCAGGCCGAGACGTTGCGAGCGGCCGTCGCTGATCGCCGCAACATTCTTGTCGCAGGCGGCACCTCGACCGGCAAGACCACGCTCACGAACGCTCTGCTGGCGGAAGTGGCAAAGACCACCGATCGCGTTGTGCTGATCGAGGACACCCGCGAGCTCCAGTGCAAGGCGCCGAATCTCGTGGCACTCCGCACCAAGGACGGGGTCGCCTCGCTCTCCGACCTCGTTCGTTCCTCGCTGCGGCTGCGGCCAGACCGTATTCCCATCGGTGAGGTCCGGGGCGCCGAAGCGCTTGATCTCCTGAAGGCGTGGGGCACCGGTCATCCGGGTGGCGTCGGCACCATCCATGCGGGCTCGGCACTCGGCGCGCTCCGCCGGATGGAGCAGTTGATCCAGGAAGCCGTCGTCACGGTTCCGCGCGCCCTGATCGCCGAGACCATCCAGTTCATCGCGGTCCTGGCGGGCCGTGGCTCCGATCGGCGGCTCGCTGAGCTTGCTTGTGTCGAGGGGCTTGATTTCCAAGGCGACTATGTCCTCCACCCCGCAGGAGATCGGCAATGACGCAGGCGCGTTTTCACTTCCGTCGCTGCGCGCTGTTGGCTTCTGCAGCAAGTGTTCCGATGTGGGTTTCTGTCCCTGCCTGGGCCGCGGGCTCGAACATGCCCTGGGAGCAACCACTCAATCAAATCCTGCAATCCGTCGAGGGTCCGGTCGCAAAAATCCTGGCCGTCATCATCATCATCGTCACCGGTTTGACGCTTGCCTTCGGCGACACCTCGGGAGGGTTTCGCAGGCTGATCCAGATCGTTTTCGGCCTGTCGATCGCCTTCGCGGCCAGTTCCTTCTTCCTGTCGTTCTTCTCCTTCGGTGGCGGAGTGCTGGTGTGATGGATGAAACCGATTCCCTTCTTGGCTTCACAGTGCCGGTGCATCGCGCGCTGACCGAGCCGATTTTGCTCGGCGGCGCGCCGCGCGCCGTCGCGATCCTCAATGGCACCCTAGCGGCAGCGCTCGGCCTCGGTCTGCGGCTGTGGCTCGCCGGTCTCCTGCTGGGGATTGTCGGACAGGCCGCAGCGGTATGGGCCGCAAAGCGCGATCCGCAATTCGTCGATGTCGTCCGCCGGCATCTGCGCATCTCCGCCTATTTGGGGGTTTGAGCGATGATGAATCTCGCAGAGTACAGACGCTCAACCACTCAGCTTGCGGATTTTCTGCCCTGGGCCGCCCTGGTCGATGAGGGCGTCGTCCTCAACAAGGATGGCTCGTTTCAGCGCACGGCACGATTTCGGGGACCGGACTTGGATTCGGCCGTGCCTGCCGAACTTGTTGGTGTGGCCGGCCGCCTAAACAACGCGTTGCGGCGGTTGGGCTCGGGTTGGGCTGTCTTTGTCGAAGCGCAGCGGCATCCGGCCAGCCAATATCCGGAAGGCCATTTCCCGGATGTGGCCTCAGCCCTGGTCGACGTCGAGCGCCGCGCTCAGTTCGAGCAGGAGGGATCACATTTCGATACCAGCTATTTCCTGACGTTTCTCTATCTCTCGCCATCGGAAGAAGCTGGGCGAACCGAGCGCTTCCTCTACGAGGGCCGTGATCGCAACGAGGACGCCGACGCCCATGAAATCCGGCGCGGATTTGTCGACCGAACCGAGCGCGTGTTGGGATTGCTTGGAGGCTTTATGCCCGAGCTCAGATGGATCGACGACGAGGAAACGCTGACCTATCTGCATTCGACGCGTGTCGACCAGGCGCCAGCGCGTTCGCGTGCCGGAGATACCGATGTATCTCGACGCCGTGCTGGCGGATCAACCCCTGATCGGCGGCCTCGAGCCGATACTGGGGAATTCGCATCTGCGGGTATTGACCGTCGTCGGCTTTCCGACGGCGACGACGCCCGGGATTTTGGACGAGCTCAATCGGCTTGCCTTTGCCTATCGCTGGTCGACCCGGGCGATCATGCTCGACAAGCAAGACGCGACGAGGTTGCTGACAAAAATCCGGAGGCAATGGTTCGCCAAGCGCAAATCCGTCGCCGCGATCCTGAAGGAGGTGATGACCAACGAGGCCTCCTCGCTGCTCGACACCGACGCTCACAATAAGGCCCTGGATGCCGACGCGGCCTTACAGGAACTCGGGTCCGACGCGATTGGGCAGGCGTTTGTCACGGCCACGGTAACCGTATGGGATGACGATATCAGTACCGCCGAGGAGAAGTTGCGGCTGGTCGAGAAGGTCATCCAGGGGCGCGACTTCACCTGCATGGTCGAGAGCGTCAATGCCGTAGAGGCCTGGCTCGGATCGCTGCCTGGTCATGTCTACGCCAATGTCCGGCAGCCGCCGGTCTCTACCCTCAATATCGCCCATATGATCCCGTTGTCGGCGGTCTGGGCAGGCCCCGCCCGAGACGAGCATTTGGCCGCGCCGGCATTATTCTTCGCGCGAACCGAAGGGGCGACCCCGTTTCGATTTTCACTGCATGTCGGCGATGTCGGTCATACCCTGGTGGTGGGTCCGACCGGCGCAGGGAAATCGGTACTTTTGGCTCTGATGGCGCTGCAGTTCCGCCGCTATCCCAACAGTCAGGTGTTTGCGTTCGATTTCGGCGGCTCGATCCGGGCGGCGGCGCTCGCCATGGGCGGCGACTGGCATGATCTCGGCGGCGCACTGTCGGATGAAGCAAGTGAACTCGTCGCGCTCCAACCGCTGGCCAGAATCGATGATGCCGCGGAACGCGCCTGGGCGTCGGAATGGATCGCCAATATCCTGGCCCGCGAAACCATCGTCATCACCCCTGAGGCAAAGGACCACCTCTGGTCGGCTCTGACCTCGCTTGCGTCGGCCCCTCCAGCGGAGCGGACCCTGACAGGTTTGTCAGTGCTGCTGCAATCGCAGACGCTCAAGCGCGCGTTGCAACCCTACTGCCTCAGTGGGCCCTTTGGCCGCTTGCTCGATGCCGAGGCCGAGCGGTTGGGAGAGGCCGAAGTTCAGGCGTTTGAGACGGAGGGGCTGATCGGTACCTCCGCAGCACCTGCCGTCCTGGCTTATCTTTTTCATCGCATTGAAGCCCGGCTCGACGGCCGACCCACCTTGCTGATCATTGATGAAGGCTGGCTTGCCCTTGATGACGAGGGTTTTGCCGGTCAATTGCGAGAATGGCTGAAGACGCTCCGAAAGAAGAACGCGTCAGTGATTTTCGCCACCCAGTCGCTGTCGGATATCGATGGCTCTGCGATTGCGCCTGCCATCATCGAGAGCTGTCCGACCCGGTTATTCCTGCCGAACGAGCGGGCGATCGAGCCGCAGATCACAGCGATTTACCGCCGTTTCGGCCTCAATGACCGCCAGATCGAAATCCTCGCCCGAGCTACCCCAAAGCGCGACTATTACTGCCAGTCGCGGCGCGGCAACCGGCTGTTCGAGCTCGGTCTGGGTGATATCGCGCTCGCCTTTTCAGCGGCGTCATCAAAATCGGACCAGGCAGCGATCGCCGAGATCCTCGGCCAGCACGGTCGCGCGGGTTTTGTAGACGCCTGGCTGAAGCACCGTGGGCTGCCCTGGGCCGCCGACATCATTCCCGATCTTCCCGCCAAGGGAGAAAAACTGTGAATGCTATCCGTCGTCTCGTGGCAGCAAACGCCGTCGCGCTCTTCATCGGCTTCGCAACGCCTTCTTCGGCGCAGGTTGTCGTGTTCGACCCGAATAATTACGCGCAAAACGTGCTGACCGCCGCTCGCGCGCTGCAGCAGATCAACAACCAGATCACGTCGCTGCAGAACCAGGCGCAGATGCTGATCAATCAGGCCAGGAATCTCGCGAGCCTGCCGTATTCGTCGCTAAGGCAGTTGCAAGCCTCGATCCAGCGTACCCAGCAGCTTCTAAACCAGGCCCAGCGCATCGCCTATGATGTCCAGCAGATCGATCATGCCTTCTCGACCACCTACGCGCCGGCTTCCTCGGGTGCTTCGGGCCAGGCGCTGATCTCGAGTGCGCAAGGACGCTGGCAGACGTCGGTTGCAGCGCTTCAGGATGCGTTGAGGGTGCAAGCTGGTGTCGTCGGCAATCTCGACACCAATCGTATCCAGACGTCGGCACTGGTGACGTCAAGCCAGTCCGCCACCGGCGCACTGCAGGCAACCCAAGCCGGCAATCAACTCATCGCGTTGCAGGCGCAGCAGCTCGCGGATCTGACCGCGGCGGTTGCCGCGCAGGGCCGGGCTCAGAGCCTGGAGACGGCGCAGCGAACGTTAGCGCAGGACCAGGGCAGAGAGCAGCTTCGGCGTTTCCTTAACTCGGGTAGCGGTTACCAGCCCACAACAGTTCAGATGTTTCACTGATGAAGCCTTATCTTACGCCTCGGCAGTTCACGTGGATCGCGGCAGTTGCGTTTGTCGTGTGGGCCATCGCGGTGGCCGTGATCCAGAGCCGGCATGACAAGGATGCGGCCGCCCTCACGCCCACGGAGCGGGGCAAGGTAGATGCGCTTGAAACCGAACTAGCACGTTGTCGGACGATTTCGTCCTGATGATCTCGGCTTACTCGAGTCCTGCCGCCACATATGGGCGGAGAATCGCCAGCACTTCTTTCTATCGCCGAAATCTCCACCGCCACCGGCCGCGCCAGTCCCCGCTGCAGCTCCGTGACAGAGCAGGACGAAATCCCGCCGAGATGACGCCGGCGGGCGAGGGCGCACTGATGGGCGGCACAGGGGTCATCGACCGCTTCCTTGAGGTTTTTACCCGTTACATCGATACGGGCTTCGGTCTGCTCAATGGTGAGGTGGCGTTCCTGGCGACAACGCTTGCTGCCATCGATTTGACCCTTGCAGCCATATTCTGGAGCTGGGCGCCAGATGAAGACATCATTGCGCGGCTCGCCAAGAAAACCCTGTTCGTCGGTGTCTTCGCTTACCTCATCGGTAACTGGAACAATCTCGCCCGCATCATCTTCGAGAGTTTTGCTGGACTTGGCCTCAAGGCATCCGGCACGGGAATGTCCACGGCGAATCTCCTAAGTCCGGGTCGGGTGGCCCAAGTCGGAATCGACGCTGGCCGCCCGATCCTGGACTCGATCTCCGGGCTCATGGGTTACGTCAGCTTCTTTGAAAATTTCGTGCAGATCGTCGTGCTGCTGTTTGCCTGGATCGTGGTGCTGCTTGCCTTCTTCATCCTTGCGATCCAGCTTTTTGTCACGCTGATCGAGTTCAAGCTGACGACGCTGGCCGGATTCGTGCTGATCCCCTTCGGCCTGTTCGGCAAGACGGCGTTCGCGGCAGAACGCGTGCTCGGCAACGTCATCTCCTCCGGCGTCAAGGTGATGGTCCTCGCCGTCATCGTCGGCATCGGTTCGACGTTGTTCTCGCAATTTACCGCAGGCTTCGGCGGCAATCAGCCCACCATCGAAGACGCGATGTCGCTGGTGCTGGCGGCGCTGGCGCTCTTGGGACTCGGCATTTTCGGTCCCGGGATCGCCAACGGCATTGTCTCCGGTGGCCCGCAACTCGGCGCAGGTGCTGCGGTCGGGACGGGTCTCGCGGCTGGTGGGATTGTCGCTGCCGGAGCGGCGGGCGCAAGCTTGGGAGCAGGGGCGATCGCAGGTGCAGCGCGCGGCAGCGCGTCGGTCGCCGCGCGCGGCTTCAAGTTCCGTTCGCTCGAGCGGGATTGCAGCCAGCGGAGCTGGATCTGCCGTACACGCCACCAATTCGTCCGTCTCCAGGTAATCCACCGGCCTGGGCGGCGCGCATGAAGCGTTCGCAAACCGTCAGCCATGGGGTTTCCGCGGCTACCCATGCCGTCCGCTCCGGTGATTCCGGCAGCGGCGGCGCTTCCGTCGATCTTTCGGAAGGCAAACGCTGATGTTCAAGCGCCCATCCGTGCAGCTATGGCCGCACGCCGGCACCCGAGACGCCCTATCAGAAAGCAGCCCAAGTCTGGGACGAACGCATCGGCTCGGCCCGCGTGCAGGCCAGGAATTGGCGGTTGATGGCGTTCGGCTGTCTCTTGCTGTCAGGCGGACTTGCTTCAGCGCTGGTTTGGCAATCCATCCGCGGCACCGTGACGCCTTGGGTGGTCGAGGTCGATCGCCTCGGCCAGGCCCAGGCCGTGGCGCCCGCGGACTCCAGCTACCAGCCGACAGATCCGCAGATCGCATTCCACCTGGCGCGCTTTATCGAGGACGTCAGGGGATTGCCGGCCGACGGCATTGTGCTGCGCCAGAATTGGCTACGTGCCTATGATTTTACCACGGACCGTGGTGCCGCCGCGCTCAATGATTTCGCGCGCAACAACGATCCCTTTGCCAATCTCGGCAAGCTGCAGATTTCGGTTGAGGTCTCCAGTGTCATCCGGGCCTCTCCAGGCTCGTTCCGCGTGGCCTGGATCCAGCGCGCTTACGAGAACGGCAGCCTCAGTGCGACCGAACGCTGGACCGCGATCCTCACCGTCGTGATCGACGCTCCCCGCGATGCCGATCGGCTCCGGAAAAATCCGCTTGGGGTCTACGTCAACGCCATCAACTGGTCGAAGGAGTTGGGACAATGAAGTCCTCGCGCAAAGCCGCATTGCCGGTTCTGCTTGCTTTCGGCCTCGATGCTTGCCGGCTGCACCATTCCGCTAAAGCCGCCGCCGCAGATTTCCTACGACGACGAGGCGCAGCCTGCTGTCCAGCTTGCCGATCCGCCAAAACCGGTCGAAATCGTCGAAATGCCGAAACTGCTGCCTCTTCCCGGCCAGCTCAAGCCATTGCATGCGCGCAAGTCGAAGCCGGAGTCCGGCGATCCCCGCAAGCGCGTAGAAAAAGCCAACGCGGCGGCGCGGATGCAGCCGACCCGCAATGGCTACATCAATGCTGTCCAGGTCTATCCATTCTCGCAAGGCGCGCTCTATCAGGTCTATGCCGCGCCGGGGCAGGTGACAGACGTCGCCTTGCAGGAAGGCGAGCAGCTCGTCGGTTCCGGGCCGGTCGCAGCCGGGGATACCGTGCGCTGGATCATCGGCGATACCGAAAGCGGAACGGGAACCACAAAGCGCATCCATATCCTCGTCAAGCCGACGAGACCTGATCTCGTTTCCAACCTCGTGATCAACACCGACCGACGTACCTATCTCCTGGAACTTCGCTCCGCGGAAAAAACCTACATGGCGTCGGTGTCCTGGCAGTATCCGGAGGATCAGCTGATTGCGCTACGCAGGCAGAATGCAAGTGCCGATGCTGCAACCCCCATTGTGACCGGCGTGGATATCTCGCGGTTGCGTTTTCGTTATGCGATCGAGGGCGACAACCCACCCTGGCGCCCGGTCACAGCCTTCGATGACGGCTCCAAAGTCTATATCGAGATGCCCAGCGGAATCGCACAAGGAGAAGCGCCGCCACTATTCGTCGTCGGCCCTGAAGGCGATGGTCAACTCGTCAACTATCGCGTGCGGCAGAATTACTACATCGTTGATCGTCTCTTCGCCGCCGCCGAGCTTCGCATGGGTGGCGAGCATCAAGAAATTGTCCGCATCAGCCGCATCGATGGGAGAGCGCGGTGAGTATGGATGGGCAAGCCGATATTAGGCCGGGCGACGACAAGGAAGGCGACCGATCGGCGGCGATGCGCCTCCGCGCAGAACGGCCGCGCGTGACGCGGCTTTCGCGGAAGGTCCTGGCAGGGGGTGTGGCGGTCGGATCAGTCGTCATTTTTGGCGCAATCTTTTGGGCATTACAGAACAACCGGTCACGAGGACCAGCTCCGTCAGAGCTATATACGACGGACCATCGCAATCGTTGCAGACGGTTTGGCCGGCCTGCCGCGAGACTATGCCGGGGTGCCGCGCCAGGCGCCGTCGCTCGGGCCGGCTCTGCCAGGCGATCTCGGACGTCCGATACTGAATGCGCAAAACTCGCCTTCGGTAACGATACCGGGCATCGATGCGGAGCAGCAACGTCTCGGCCAGGAAATCGAAGCGGCTCGTTTGAGCCGGTTGTTCGCATCGACTGGTATTCGCGAGGTGGCATCCTCGATTGCGCAAGTTGCTTCAGTTGGTAACTCCTCGATGGCCGTGCCGAATCCGACGAGCCAGCCAACGCCGCCGGACCAGACGATGCCTTCACGCAGAATGGCCAGGATCGCAAAACTTGCTTTCGTCAACGCGTCAGTCGATCGCCGCACCACAAGCCCGGACCGTGTCGCCGCGCCAGCTTCATCTTATGTGGTGCAGGCTGGCAATATCATTCCGGCTTCGCTGATTACAGGGCATCCGATCGGATCTGCCGGGACAGATTACGGCTCAGGTTACAGAAAACGTCTATGACAGTCCTACTGGGCGTTTCCTGCTCATACCGCAGGGGGCGCGGCTGATCGGTATCTACGACAGCCAAGTTGCGTTCGGTCAGTCGCGTGTCCTGTTGGTCTGGACCCGCCTGATTATGCCGAACGGTCGCTCCATTGTCCTTGAGCGTCAGCCTGGCGCGGATACATCAGGTTATGCTGGCCTTGAGGATGAGATCGACAATCACTGGGGCGCTCTGTTCAAGGCAGCGGCTCTATCGACATTGCTCGGCGTTGGCAGCGAACTCGGATCTACCACCGGCACCGGCGGCAATAGCGATGTCATCACAGCGCTCCGTCGCGGATCCAGCGATACCCTGAACCAGACGGGACAGAAGGTTGTTCAACGCAATCTCAACATCCAGCCGACGCTCACTGTCCGGCCGGGGTTTCCGGTGCGCGTTATCGTCAATCGCGATCTCGTATTGGAGCCTTACAAGGGTTAGGGGACGCTCATGGCGAAACTCAAGCTCGGCGTCATCGTCGACGAAAAGCCGGTGAAGCTGAATATCGAGCTTCCCGTAGAGGTACATCGTGATTTGCTGGCCTATGCCGAGGTCCTTGCACGCGAAACCGGGCAGACGATACCTGATCCTTCGAGACTCATCGCGCCGATGCTCGCGCGGTTCATGTCGACGGACCAAGGGTTCCGAAAAGCGCGCCGCGCTATTCAAGCCGCTGGCGAGGGATAACGCTCTCTGAGAAGATTCAGAAAAATCGCTAGCGCCGGGTTTTCATTGTCTTCTCTCCAATACGCCGAACAGCCTATCCGGCGTGGCCCATTGCCGTCTCGTATCTCTCGATAGACGAGACCAGAAATCTTGGCGCCGGATGTCGGATTCCAATACCAGGGTCACGCCAGCCACGACGCCAACAAGGCTCTTGATGATGCTCTGATTGACGTCATGGCGTTCAATTCTGGGACGGTCCTCGGAAGCCCCGAACTTGGAGATCAGGAGTTCCTCAAGCTCGCGTCCCTGGCCACATTGGCTCAGCAGGATGGTTTCGCCCACGAGGTCGGTCCAGTAAATCGTTTCCCAACCGACCAGCGGATGTCCTTCGGGTAACGCCAGTAAGATGCGTTCGCTCCATATCGGCAAGGTGCCGCTGTCCCCCCGCACGGGGTCGCCGGTGACAATTGCTGCATCGAGAGCGTCGCTCCGTAGTGCACTCATGAGACCCGTCCGCGGCTTCTCGACCGTATCGAGTTTGACGTCCGGATAGCGTTGCTTGAAGTCTTGCAGGGTTGCGCGCAAGGTCCCTGCGGAGAAAGATGTGTAGAAGCCGATCGAAAGCCGGCCAGCTTCACCAAGGCTGGTCCGATGCGCCGTTACGATCAGTGAGTTGATTTGTTCCAGAATTGATCGTGCGTGACGCAGAAAACCGCGTCCTAAAGGTGTCGCAGTGACGCCACCACTCGATCGATCGAAGATACTCATTCCAATCAAATGTTTGAGCTGACGAATTGCCCCCGACTCAAGGTCGATTGTCGAACAAGCAGAACTTCCGCAGCCCGACGAAAATTACCCTCTTCTGCCGCGACGACGGCGCATCGCAATTGAGGAAGGTTAATAGCTGATATCCGGTTCTGGAGTTTCACTTTGCTAAATCGTCCTTCGTTGATAATTGTCAGATGTGGTCGAATGCAGTGCGTGGTCCTGTCAAAATACGGTCATTCGCCCGTATGACCCGTATAAGACGGCAACGGGAACAACAGCGTGCTATGGCTAGAGGAGCATTGTATTTGAGCCTCCGAGCAACTGATCGGGGATGTCTTCAACGCCGCCGTGGCTCAGTGGTCGCGAATACACTGCGTCTGGTTCGGTAAAGCCCGGGGTGAAAGTTGTTCAAGGTTAACGACTAAATTGTTTGAGGCTGCAGTGGTTTGACGCGCAACTACCGAGACTTTCTCAACCAGCGGATCGGGCTGGCTGTGCGATTTGCCGATTTTTCTAAAGGGAGATCTGAGCTCCCTCAATGTACAGCACCAAAGAAACGCATTTTTCCTATCATCTGCTTGGTTTGCAGTCTCCCCAACTTCCATGGGCTCTAATGTTCTATTTCGCCTACGACTCAAACATGAATTGGAATCAGATACGCTGCCGTTGTCCGCCGGCGCGGTTCGCCGTTGTTGCCCGAGCTGCGGGATATAAATTGGCGTTCACTCGCTTCTCCCAGAAGCGGAATTGTGGAGTAGTGCAACTCGCGCGATCAGGCGGTCACAACCCTGGAATTGGTACCTCGAGTGTCTGCAGGATCAGGAAGACATTGAGCACCAACACCAACGCGGTCCCAAGCAACGCCGCCGTCTGTATTAAGCGGCTATTGACGAATTGGCCCATGATATCAGTTCGCCGAGTAAAGATCAGAAGTGATATCATAGGTAGGGGGAGAGCAAAGCTGAGCACGACTTGGCTAATGACGAGTGCGCGCGTCGGATTTGCGCCGAGTGCGACCACGACGAATGCTGGCAGCATTGTGACAAGCCTCCGAATCCAAATTGGGATTTGGAAACCGACGAAGCCCTGCATGATCATTTGACCGGCCAATGTGCCGACTGCCGAACTGGATAGTCCTGATACTATAAGGGACAGCAGGAATACGCTTGCCGCGCCGACGCCAAGCAAGGGCGCCAAACTGTGGTATGCGGTTTCGATCTCTGCCACATCACTGTGGCCCGCGTGAAAAGCGCCCGCTGCCATAATCACCATCGCCATATTCACCAGGCCGGCAAAGGCGAGTGCTGTGATGACTTCAAGATTTGAGAATCGGAGCACTTGTCGCCGCTCGTTCACGTCGCGGATTGGCGTACGAGCCTGCATCAAGCCGGAATGCAGATAGATGGCGTGCGGCATGACCGTTGCGCCAATCATGCCAACGGCCAGCAACAAAGCCTCCTTATCGGCTATCTGCGGCACGACTGTATGTATTGCTGCCGAAGTCCAGTCGACCGGGGCGATGAACATCTCGATGAGGTAGCAAAGGCCGATGAGGCCGACCATGCTGCCGATGATCAACTCCAGCGGCCGGAAGCCCAAGCCTTCGAACATCAATATGCAGTAGGTGGCGACACCCGTCACAACCATCCCGGCAAGGAGGGGCATATGAAACAACAGGGAGAGTCCGATGGCGCCCCCGAGGAACTCGGCAAGGTCGGTCGCCATAGCGGCGACCTCGCTAACGACCCACATCGCCCAAACTACTGGATTTGGAAAGTGCTCGCGGCACAACTCCGCCAAGTTTCGCCCGGTGA
>CAVYMZ010000004.1:0-44002 GCA_963769705.1 uncultured Alphaproteobacteria bacterium
ACCCAAATCGCGACTGGCTCGAATCTCCTGCGATCTTAGCCGATCTCACCTAGCCAATCATGGTCGCACTCGACTATCAAGAATTCGCTAATCGGCCGGCCATCCGCTACCCGTGACAATACCGTGATTTACACCGTTCGCACGAGCCAAACCTGCCGAAATCAGCGGAGCGTTGCGCGATTGTCACGCCACCAAACGAGCACGAAAGCGGAACTTTCTGTCCGTGCGAAGGCACAATAATGCATAATAATGCCGCTCGCGGCCGGAAATTGCCGGGCACGACGCTCCGTCGACGCCGCTGTCGTGGTTGCGATCCGGTATCTTACGGGGTCTTCGCCGCAGCCGGGTCTTCCTGGCGCTTGTCAATCACCTTGTCGACAATCCCAAAGTCGCGGGCCATTTCGGCGGTCAGGAACTTGTCGCGTTCCAACGCATCCTCGATCGCCTTGTAGGTCTGGCCGGTATGCTTGACGTAGATCTCGTTGAGCCGCTTCTTCAGATTCAGGATTTCCTGGGCGTGCAGCATGATGTCGGTAGCCTGGCCCTGGAAGCCGCCGGAGGGCTGGTGCACCATGATGCGCGAATTCGGCAGCGAGAAGCGCATGTCCGGGTGTCCGGCCGCCAGCAGCAGCGAGCCCATCGAGGCCGCCTGACCGGTGCACAGCGTCGACACCGGCGGACGGATGAATTGCATGGTGTCGTAGATCGCAAGGCCCGATGTCACCACGCCGCCGGGCGAGTTGATGTACATCGAGATTTCCTTCTTCGGATTCTCGGCTTCGAGGAACAGAAGCTGGGCAACGATCAGCGTCGACATGCCGTCTTCGACCGCTCCGGTCACGAAGATGATGCGCTCCTTAAGAAGGCGCGAGAAAATGTCGTAAGCGCGTTCGCCGCGGTTGGTCTGCTCGACCACCATCGGCACGAGTTGCATGTAGGTTTCGACCGGATCGCGCATTAGTCACCCAAGGGTTAGTAGACAGGTTGGCGGAGACAAACATCCATCGGCAAGGCAGGACAGGCTGGAAACGCCTGGTACGGACGAGGGTCCCGTGATGCAGGACTAGACAGGGTTCACAGATATAGGCCAATTCCCCGGTGGCAAGCCCGGACAAATAGCGGGGTTGATCTGCCGCAGTTGAAGCCGATTCGAGCGGCCGGGCATAGCGACGGATGCCGCCGCCAGGCCGCTTTCGCTTCTCAACCTTAACGCCGGGTCGACGCCGGGAACCAGGATCAAGCCGCGCTCTTCTCCGCCTCGTCGTCCTTATAGAGGTCTTCGCGCGTCACCTTCTTCTCGGTCACATTGGCGAGCTCAAGGATGAAATCGACTACCTTGTCCTCATAGATCGGCGCACGAAGCTGGGCCAGCGCATTGGCGTTGTTGCGGTAGTAGTCCCAGACCTCCTTCTCGCGGCCGGGCATCTGGCGGGCGCGTTCGATCACGGCGCGGCCGACCTCGTCGTCGGTGACCGTGATCTTGTTCTTCTCGCCGATCTCCGACAGCACGAGGCCAAGCCGCACCCGGCGATCGGCGATCTTGCGGTATTCTTCCTTGGCTTCTTCTTCCGTGGTGGCTTCGTCGGCAAAGGTCTTGCCGCTGCTTTCCATCTCCGCCTTGATCGAGTTCCACATCAGATTGAATTCTTCGTCGACCAGCGAGGGCGGCGCCTCGAAGCGGTGAGCTTCGTCGAGACGGTCGAGCAGCATGCGCTTGACGCGCTGGCGGGTCGCACCGGCGAATTCGGCCGTGAGCCGCTCGCGCGCGGCCTCCTTCAGCTTGTCCAGGGATTCCAGACCGAGCGTTTTGGCGAACTCGTCGTCGATCTTGGTCTCCTGCGGCGCTTCGATCAGGGTCGCGGTGGTTTCGAACTCGGCCGGCTGGCCGGCGAGCTTCTCGCTGGCGTAATTTTTGGGGAATGAAACCTTCAAGATGCGGGTTTCGCCCTGGGCGATGCCGATCAGCTGTTCCTCGAAGCCGGGAATGAAGGTGTTGGAGCCGATCGTGACCGGGATGTTCTCGCCGGTGCCGCCGTCGAAGGGTGTGCCGTCGATGCTGCCCTTGAACGAGATCGTGACCCGGTCCCCGTTCTCCGCCTTGGCGCCCTCGCCCTTCGCGGCGTAGCTGCGATTCTGGTCAGCGATCCGCTTGATGGCCTCATCGATATCCGCATCGGTCACCTCGGCGACCGGCTTCTCGACCGTGAAGCTCTTGAAATCGGCAAGCGCAATCGGCGGCACGACCTCGATCGAAACCGTGTAGGTGAGATCGGATTTGCCGGCGAGGATATCCTCAACGGCCTTTTGCTCGCTCGGCATGGTAATCTTGGGCTCGGTCGCGAGCCGGAAGCCACGCTCGGTGAAGATCTGGGTATTGGTATCGCGGATGGTCTGGTCGATGGTCTCGGCCATGACCGAGCGGCCATAGACCTTCTTGAGGTGGCTCACCGGCACCTTGCCGGGACGAAAGCCGTTGAGGCGAACCTTGTCCTTGAGATCGACGAGACGAGCGTCCGCCTTGGCATCGAGATCCGATGCGGGAACGCTGATCTGGAATTCGTGTTTCAATCCCTCGGCGAGGGTTTCTGTAACCTGCATGGCGTCAATCTTCTTCCCGCTTTTGTCCGGCCTGACGGCACGAACATTTTTCAATGTTGTCGACGCGCGGCCTCAAAGCCTGCGTCAGTGGTTCGGCGGACCTCCCTTTCGGAACAGGTCCTCCAGCAATCCTTATGCAAACGCGGTCAGCGCTTGGTGCGGGCGGAGGGACTCGAACCCCCACAACTTTCGTCACTGGAACCTAAATCCAGCGCGTCTACCAGTTCCGCCACGCCCGCTGATAGCATCATGTCCGGCCGCGATGCCCGAGCATGATGGCGAAAAGTGTGAAGCGGTTTTCGGGCGGCCATCATGCTCCAAGTTAATGGAATCGATCACGTTTATGTTCTGGATACCCGCATCTAGACCATAAACGTGATCGTTGCGGCGGGCTTATAACATGAGCCGACCTGTCCGCAGCAAAAAAATGGCCGCTTGAAAGCCTTCTCCGAGGTAGCTGCGGTCGCTGGACATATCCAGCGAAAAATGGTCCGCATCGCCCGCATGGCAGAGCGAATTTTCCAGCTGGACCGGCGCAGGCTTTTGGCCGGATTGGGCGCTGCGGCACTCGGGCCGGCCCTGCCCGACAGGGCTACCGCCCAAAGCCGTCTATCGCTGAAGCTGCAGGCCAAGGCGGGCAGCATCGCCTTGCGTCCGGGCCAACCGGAGACCCCGATATGGTCGCTCCAGGGGTCGCCGCCAGACCCCGGCTTGCGCCTCCGGCGGAGCGATGAGCTTGAAATCGCGCTTCAGAACGACCTGCCGGTACCCACGGTGCTGAGCTGGCACGGCCTGGACGGGGTCGCAGGAGCCGAACCGCTGGCGGCGCGGCCAAGCCTCGCGGCGGGGGTCAAAGAAAACCTGGTGATTCCCTTCCGTCATGCCGGCACCTTACTGTGCGATCTCACCCTGCTCGGTGACGGCGGGGCATGGCCGACCCGGGGGATGCCGCTCATCGTCGCCGAGAGCGAGGCCGTCGCCGTCGACCGCGACGAAGTGTTCTTGATCGAGGATTGGCGGCTGCGCCCGGACGGGACGGCCATCGTGCCCGGGACCGATCCCGGTGACACGACGCTGCTTTACACGGTCAACGGGCTGCGGATGCCCGACATCACGGCACGCGCTCATGAACGCTTGCGATTTCGCTTTATCAATAGCTGCCAACGGACTGTCATTGCGGTGAAAACGGAGGGCTACGAGGTCCGGGTCATGGCCCTCGACAGCCAGCCGGCCCAGCCGTTCCCTGCCCGCAACGGCGCCATCGTGCTGGCACCGGGAGGCCGGGCCGACGCCTTCATCGACGCCGGCGTTGCGGCAGGTTCCACCTCATCGATCCTCCTTCACGATGGCAAAGAAGCCAGGCCGATCGCCCGGCTGGTCGTGTCGAAAGAGCCGCTGCGGGACGCAGCCCTGCCCGCCGCTCCGCCGCTACCGTCCAATGGCCTGCCGGCCCAACTCGATCTCCGGAACGCGCTGCGCTTTGAGGTGGGGCTCGGCGGTCCGCAAGGCGACTGGGTAAGGCCTGCGGAATTCGGCCTCTCCACGGTGCCCGTCTTCCGGGCCAAGGCCGGCCGCATTGTGGTGCTGGCGCTGACCAATCGCAGCGACATCCCCACCGTATTCCATCTCCACGGCCATCACTTCCGGCTGCTGGACCGGCTCGACGACGGCTGGAAGCCGTTCTGGCTGGATACGCTGGCGATCGATTCCGGGCAGACCCAGCGGATCGCCTTCGCCGCCGAACACGCCGGGGGCTGGCTGATGGAGGCGGTCGCGACCGAGTGGGCGGCGCCGCGCCTCGTGCGATGGTACAGTGTAGAGTGAGGAAACGACCATGAGCACGACCGCACCCACCATTCGCAGCATCACCGCCCGCGCCGTTGACGCACCGATCTCGCGGCCGGTGAAGAACGCCTTCGGTGTGATCCGTTCGGCGCCGCTGGTGCTGATCGATGTCGCGACCGATCAGGGCATACCCGGACGCGCCTACATCTTTGCCTACACAAGGCTGTCGTTGAAGCCGCTGGTCCAACTGATCGAGGAAATCGGCAGTGAACTCGCGAGTAAGCCTGTCGCGCCGTTCGATCTGATGGCGCAGATGGACGCCAGATTCAGGTTGCTCGGCTGGCAGGGCCTGGTCGGCATGGCCGTGTCCGGCCTCGATATGGCGTTTTGGGACGTCCTGGGTCGGGCGGCGGGCCAGCCGCTGGCGACACTGCTGGGCGGATCGCCGCGGCCGATCCATGCCTATGACAGCTATGGCGCGGTCGATCCGGTCGCGGATGAGGGAGCCTTACACCGCTCGCTCGACCAGGGTTTTAGGGGCATCAAGATCAAGGGCGGCGATGGCGATCTCGCCAATGACGAACGGGTCGTCAAGGCGGTGCGCGGCCTGATCGGTCCCGACATCGCGCTGATGCTGGATTTCAACCAATCGCTCGATCCCTCCGAAGCCAGCCGCCGTATCGACCGGCTGGCAGCCTACGACTTGCACTGGATCGAGGAGCCGGTGCCGGCCGAAAATCTTCAGGGCCACGCCAAGGTGCGCGCGACCTCGCCGATACCGATTCAGTCCGGGGAGAACTGGTGGTTTCCGCGCGGCTTTGCCGAAGCGATCGCGGTTGGCGCGAGCGATTTCATCATGCCCGATCTGATGAAGGTCGGCGGCGTCACCGGCTGGCTCCGCGTCGCCGGCCAGGCGGACGCCGCTTCCATCCCGATGTCGAGCCATCTGTTCGCGGAGGCGAGTTCCCACATGCTGGCGGTGACGCCAACCGCGCACTGGATCGAATATCTCGATATCGCCCGTGCGGTTGTCACCGAGCCGATCGACATCGTCGACGGCACGATCACCGCGCGCGGCCATGGCCTCGGGCTATCGTGGGACGAAGCGGCGGTCGCGAAATATCTGGTGTGAGCTTCAGACCGTATGACGCTCAATACTCGATGCCGAACTCGTCATAGAGGCGCCGGAACACCGCGGGCAGCGTCTCCGGCAGATCTTCGGCGATCAGGCCGGGGCCGGCCTCACGCGCCGCCTCGCCATGCATCCAGACCCCGATCGAGGCGGCCTCGAAGGCAGGCACGCCCTGCGCCAGAAAGCCCGCGATCATTCCCGACAACACGTCGCCGGCGCCGGCGGTGGCGAGCCAAGGCGGCGCGTTGGCGGCGATGGTGGCGCGCCCATCGGGTGACGCCACAACCGTATCCGGCCCCTTGAGCAGGACAATGGCGCCCGCGCGTTCGGCGGCTGCCCGTACCCTTTCGAGTTTCGAGCGAAGTGGATGTTTGTTGCTGATGTCGCTGAAAAGTCGGGGAAATTCGCCTTCGTGCGGGGTCAGAACGACCTGAGGGTCATTGGAAGCTTTAATCGCTTCAAACAAGCGATCAGGCGCGTCCGCAAAGCTCGTCAGCGCATCGGCATCCAGCACCAGGCCGCGCTTCCCCGACAGCGCCGTCAGCACAAAGTCACGGGTTCGCTCGCCGGGACCTGCGCCCGGTCCGATCACGCAGGTGTTGAGGCGCTTGTCGGTCAGCAATTCCGCAAATTCGACCGGGGTATCGATCGGGCGAACCATCACCGCGGTCAGCGCCGCGGCGTTGACGGTGAGCGCGTCCCGCGGGGAGGCCAGCGTCACCAGGCCCGCACCGGCCCGCAAGGCGCCGCGTGCCGACATACGTGCGGCCCCCGTTGCCGCCACATCGCCGGAAACGACGATGGCATGGCCGCGGGCGTATTTATGACCGTCGATCTTCGGCACCGGAAAGGATTTGCGCCAGGTGTCCGGGACGTTCTCGAACGTCAGCGGCGCGATTTCCACGAGCACGCCTGGATCGATCCCGATATCGGCGACGCGCACGCGACCGCAATGCATCCGCCCGGGCAGCAACAGATGCGCCGGCTTGCAACGGAAGAAAGTCACGGTCTCGGTGGCGCGGACCGCCACCCCCATCGCGGCCCCGCTGGTGCCGTTGATGCCGCTTGGCAGGTCGACGGCGAGCACCGGCGCGCCGTTGGCGTTGATCGCCTCGATCATGTCATGCGGTTCGTCTTTGACCGCCCGGTTGAGACCGGCGCCGAACAGCGCATCAATGATCAATGCCGGCTTGCCGATCGCTTGCGGGTTGAACGGCAACACCGGATGTTTCCACCCCTTCGCCGCGGAGGCAGCGTCGCCTTTCAGGCTGTCCCGCTCGCACAGCGAGATCACTGAAACCTCGCGGCCGCGCGCTGAAAGCTCAGCCGCCGCCACAAATCCGTCGCCGCCATTGTTGCCGGGCCCGGCGACAACGACGATCGGTCCCTCCTCCACCAGCTCCATCGCAGCCTCCGCCACGGCCTGGCCGGCACTCAGCATCAGCGCAAAGCCGGGCGTGCCCGCAGCGATGGTGAGTCGGTCGGCACGCTCCATTTCAGCCGTGGTGAGAACTTCCATGCCAAATCCCTGGTAAAGACGCCTTATCCTGAGGCATTTCCTATGCCATACGAACCGTAACCTCTAGACGATTGCACACCGATTGACCTGTTTGCCTATTTGACAGGCCTAGATATGATGAACCCGTCAACCTAACCTCAGGCGAATGCCTGACAAAAGGCTGATAACGTTTCAAAATCGGGCGTCTTAACAACTTGGCATAGACCCTGCTTTTGAGGAAGCCAGCTCTGGATGATCGTGCTCAACGGCGATTGTTGGTATTCCCCGGCTGCGCGTCAGGACGAACGATCGAACAACCTGCGCGAAATCAGCGCAACGTCGAAATATGTCTGCTGTCTGAACTATGGAAATGCCCGGGAGGCGCTCAGTGAAGAAGATCGAAGCCATCATCAAGCCATTCAAGCTCGACGAGGTAAAGGAAGCGCTCCAGGAAGTCGGACTGCAGGGCATTACCGTGACCGAAGCCAAGGGTTTCGGGCGGCAGAAGGGTCACGCCGAACTCTATCGTGGTGCGGAATATATTGTGGACTTTCTACCCAAAGTTAAAATCGAGATCGTGATCGGGGACGACTTGGTCGAGCGGGCGATCGATGCGATCAGGCGCGCGGCCCAAACCGGACGCATCGGCGACGGGAAGATCTTCGTCTCCAACATCGAGGAAGCCATTCGCATCCGGACCGGCGAATCCGGGCTGGACGCCATCTGAGCAGGACTTGCGAACTAACCGCATTTGTGACGGAACCTGCCGATAGTCTGATATTGTATTGAGCTTCCCTCGATTGTATTGAGCTTGACCAACGGTCTCGGCCCGCGGCCAGATCGCGACGACCTGTAGCCAAAAGGGGTACTCATGAAGACCGCCAAAGACGTCCTGAAATCGATCAAGGACAACGACGTCAAATACGTCGACCTGCGCTTCACCGATCCGCGCGGCAAGTGGCAGCATGTGACTTTCGACGTCGGCATGATCGAAGAGGACACGTTTGCCGAGGGCGTCATGTTCGACGGCTCCTCGATCGCCGGCTGGAAGGCGATCAACGAGTCCGATATGTGCCTGATGCTCGACCCGGTCACCGCCACGATCGATCCGTTCTTCGCCGAGACCACTATGGTCATCACCTGCGACGTGCTGGAGCCAACCACAGGCGAGCCCTACAACCGCGACCCGCGCGGCATCGCCAAGAAGGCCGAGGCGATGGTCAAGTCGATGGGTGTCGGCGATAGCGTGTTCTTCGGACCCGAAGCCGAGTTCTTCGTATTCGACGACGTCCGCTACCAGACCACGCCCTACAACACCGGCTTCAAGCTGGATTCGGTGGAACTGCCGATCAACTCGGACACCGAATACGAGGGCGGCAACCTCGGACACCGCATCCGCACCAAGGCCGGCTACTTCCCCGTTCCGCCGCAGGAACTCGGTCCAGGACATGCGCTCGGAAATGCTCGGCGCGATGGCCAAGATGGGCGTCAAGGTCGAGAAGCATCACCACGAAGTGGCGTCAGCCCAGCACGAACTCGGCATGAAGTTCGACAGCATGACGCTGATGGCCGACCAGATGCAGATCTACAAATATTGCATCCATCAGGTCGCCCACATCTACGGCAAGACCGCCACCTTCATGCCGAAGCCGGTCTATGGTGACAATGGCTCGGGCATGCATTGCCACCAGTCGATCTGGAAGGACGGCAAGCCGGTGTTCGCCGGCAACAAATACGCCGACCTCTCGGAGACCTGCCTCTCCTACATCGCCGGCATCATCAAGCATGCCAAGGCGATCAACGCCTTCACCAACCCGTCGACCAACTCCTACAAGCGTCTGGTCCCGGGCTATGAAGCCCCCGTGCTGCTCGCCTATTCGGCGCGCAACCGCTCGGCCTCCTGCCGCATCCCCTACACCTCGAATCCGAAAGCCAAGCGCGTCGAGGTGCGTTTCCCCGATCCGATGGCCAATCCCTATCTCGGCTTCGCCGCGATGCTGATGGCCGGCCTCGACGGCGTCAAGAACAAGCTCGATCCGGGCCCGGCAATGGACAAGGATCTCTACGATTTGCCGAAGGAAGAGCTGAAGGCGATCCCGACGGTGTGCGGGTCGCTGCGCGAGGCGCTGGAAAATCTCGACAAGGACCGCGCCTTCCTCAAGAACGGCGGGGTCTTCGACGACGACTTCATCGACGCCTATATCGAACTGAAGATGACCGAGGTCGAGCGATTCGAAATGACGCCGCATCCGGTCGAATTTGAAATGTACTACTCGCTGTGACAGGCAGCGCGTCCGCGCGCATCATCGTCTGAAACTACAGAAGGCGCTCCCGATGGAAGCGCCTTTTTCTTTTGCTGCGAATGGCTCTCAAAGCATCGCGCCGAAGGTGCTAATATGGTCCGCTTTGGGCCTTGGCGCGATAATGATGCGCTGCATGAATACAAGCGTCGGCATCAAGCCTACAATGCGAAGAGGGCCGCGCGATCTGATGACGCCGCCCATTGCAGTTCCGGGAGGTCGCAGATGGCAAAATGGATTCGCTTTGAGCAGAATGGCAAGACCTGCTTTGGCACGCTGGAAGGCGAGAGCATTACGGTCCACACCGGCGACATGTTCGCCGGAGCGAAGCCCACCGGTGAGACGCTGAAACTTCCGAGCGTGCGCCTGCTCACGCCGTGCGAACCTTCGAAGATGATCTGTCTGTGGAATAATTTCCATCAGCTCGCGGCCAAGAACGATTTCACCGAGCCGAAGGAGCCACTGTGGTTCCTGAAGGCGCCAAACGCCTACTGGCCCGCCAGCCAACCGATCCAGCGCCCCTCCACTTATGCCGGAAAGATCATTTACGAGGGCGAGCTCGGTGTCGTCATCGGCAAGAAATGTTTCAACATCTCGGAAGCCGAGGCCGGCGACTATATCTTCGGCTACACCTGCGTGAACGACGTCACCGCCGTCGATCTCCTGCGCAAGGACAAGTCGTTCGAACAATGGGCGCGCGCCAAGAGCTTTGACACGTTCGGCGTGTTCGGCCCTGTGATCGCGACCGGCCTCGACCCGATGAAGTTGTCAGTCAAGACCGTGCTGAACGGCAAGGAGCGGCAGAACTATCCCGTCGCCGATATGTTCTTCCCGCCGCACAAGCTCGTCGCCGCCATTTCCAAGGACGTGACGCTGATGCCGGGCGACATCATCGCCTGCGGCACCTCGCTCGGCGCCGGCACCATGGGCGATGCCCATAACGTCGTCGACATTGTAATCGACGGCGTCGGCAGCCTGAGCAACGCCTTTGACCAGGTGCTGCCGAGCCCGTATCTGTTGGGCGCGCCGCCGAGCGCGAAGAAGATATGCGTGGTCGGCGCCGGCGCCATCGGCGGCCTGTTGGCGGCCAGGTTTGCGCTCGCCGGCGAGGACGTGACCATAATCGACCAGGGTGCGCATCTCGCCGCGATCCAGAAGAACGGGCTGAAGCTCGAGTGGCATGACGGCAAGGTGCAGACCGCCAAGGTGAAAGCCGTCAACAAGCCGGCCGAGGCCGGCAAGCAGGATATCGTCGTGCTGGCTGTGAAGGCGCATTTCCTCGATCAGGTGGTGCGCGATATCGACTCCCTGCTCGGCCCCGACACGATTGTGCTGACGGTGCAAAACGGCTTGCCCTGGTGGTACTTCCAGAGGCTTGGCGGCCAGTACGACGACCACCGGCTGGAGAGCCTCGATCCGTCGGGCGTGCTCACCAAACATATCGATCCGAAGCGCATCATCGGCTGCGTGGTCTATCCGGCGGCGGCGGCAGTCGCGCCGGGCGTGATCCACCACGTCGAAGGCGACCGCTTCCCGATCGGCGAACTCGACGGCAAGCAGACCGAGCGCGTCAAGGAATTGCACGACCACTTCATCAAGGCCGGGCTGAAATCCATGGTGCTGCCGGATATCCGCTCGGAGATCTGGCTGAAGGCATGGGGCAACCTTTCCTTCAACCCGATCTCGGCGCTGACGCACGCCACACTGGTCGACATCTGCCAGTTCGCCGAGACCCGCCAACTGGCGGCGGCGATGATGAAGGAAGCGCAGGACATCGCGCAGAAACTCGGCGTTACCTTCCGCGTCTCCATCGAAAAGCGGATCGCCGGCGCCGAAGCGGTCGGCGCGCACAAGACGTCGATGCTGCAGGACGTGGAAGCCGGCCGCTCGCTCGAAACCGAGGCGCTGATCGGCTCGATCCTGGAAATGGCCAAGCTGACGAACACGCCGGCGCCCTCGATCGAGGCCGTTTACGCGCTGGTGAAGCTGCTCAACAAGGTCATGCTGCTGGAAGGCGGCGGGGTGAAGGTGGACAAAGTGAGCAAGGCGGCCTGACCGGCCAAATCAGCCAGGCTAGGTGGCCCGCTGGCGGGCCACCAGCGCATCGCCAAAGGCCTGGAACAGCGCGCGGTTGATCGGGTTGCGCTGCGGATCGTATTCCGCATGCCATTGCACGCCGAGCGCAAAGCCCGGCGCGTCCGCGATCCGGATCGCCTCGATGGTGCCGTCCTCCGCCACCCCCTCGATCACGACCCGCCTGCCCGGCGTGAGGATGCCCTGGCCATGCAGCGAGTTGACGCGGATGGTCTCGCATTTGAGGATTTGCGCGAACGCGCCGCCGGGAACCAGGCTGACCTCGTGACGATCGGCGAAAATGACATTGGGATCGGGGTGGATTTCGCCGTTCTCCAGCCGCGGCATCCGGTGGTTCATGCGGCCGGGCAAATCGCGGATTTCCGGATGCAGCGAGCCCCCGAAGGCGACGTTCATCTCCTGCAGGCCGCGGCAGATACCGAATAGCGGCACGCCGCGGGCGACGCAGGCTTCCGATAGAGCCAGCGCCAGATCGTCGCGATCGATATCATAGGGTTCGTGGCGGGGATCCGGTTCGGTGCCGAAGCGCGTCGGGTGAACATTGGCGCGGGCGCCGGTCAGTACCACGCCGTCGACCGTATCGAGCAATGCACCGATATCGGTGATCTCCGGGCAGCCCGCGAACATTAGCGGGAGCGCGCCCGCGACCTCGGCCACCGCACGGAGATTGCGCTCTCCGACCATCTGGGTCGTAAACCGATTTTCGACGCGGTAGGCGTTTCCGATTACACCGACCACCGGCCTTCTCATTGTCTTCAATCCCGATCCCACCTCGCAAAGGTCCGGCGCAGATCATGCCCGCCGGCCGCCGAGGGATCAACAGGTTACGCCGCAAGGCGGCGATGCTATTTCCGCGTGAAGGCTTCCCTGGCATCGAAGGGTCCGCCGGCCAGCAGCCCGGCCGCCTTGATCGCCGTTGCCGCTGTACTGTCCGCGGCGTTCAGCCAGCTTAATTTGGCTTCGATCCCGCGTGTCACCGGCTCGCCGAGCACACCGCCGTAATCGAGCGGCCAGAAACCGTTCGGGACCACCTCGGCGATAATATCATGGAGCTGAAATCCCTTGCCGAATACCGCCGCCAGATCGCCCGGCGGAACACTGCGGGCGGTTGAGGGATCGCTCGGGTCGGCGAACGTCAAGAGAACTGGAATCAATGCGCCCGTCACCGGCACCACGCCGGTCATCCGGCTCATCTCATTGAATGATGGATTGCGGCCGGCGGCCTTGTAGGCACGCAACGCCACATAATTGATTCCGTCGAGATCGATCGTTTTGTCTAGATGCGCCAGCAAGGCGACAAGGTTCTTGCCGCCGCCAAGATCGACGTAGATGGCATCACCCCGGGTGACGGTGTGGCCGTGACGGCTGTAACCGCGGTCGGGATGCACCGACAGCACCCCGGAGCCCGACTTGATGCCCTCGGGCGTGTCCACCTCGACCGTCATGCGGTATTTGTGGCCAGGCCGATTGAGGCGAATCTGATCACCGATGAACAGCGCGGCCAATAAGGCCACCGGTCCGAGCCATTTGAAATTCATCCCGACAGCCCCTCGCCGTTCCCGTTCTGCTCATCGCTTGGCATAATGCGGGCGCCAGCGTCAAACCGGCGCGCCGGTTGAGCTTGATCCCGGGCGCGATTGACGAAAGAGTGCGGCTGCAATCCTTAAGAGAAGGAATCAAGGTGACAGTATCGGCTCACGAACCCCGTTCGGCCCGCAACGATCTGGCATGGGCGATATCGGTCGGTGGCATCGGCGTCGTCGGTTTCGCCGCTCTGTTGTTGTTCACCTGGTACTACTCCGCGACGCTGTTTCTGATTCTCGCCGGAATGCTGCTCGGTGTTGCGCTCAATGCCTTCACCACGATGCTCGGCCGCATCCTGAAGCTGCCGCACGCGCTGCGACTGACCGTTGTCTGTCTTGTGCTGGCGACCCTGTTCTCGGGCGTGGTCTTCCTCGGCGGCGCCACCATTGCCCAACAGGCGACCGCGCTCAGCGATACGATCAAGGCGCAACTGGTCGGCGTCAAAGCCTTCCTCGAGCGAAATGGCATCGATACCAGCTATTTCGAGCTCGGCAATCCCAGTCCGACATCGGCGTCCTCGTCGACGCTGGCAACGCCTGCTCCCGCGCCGACGACGCATAACCTTCCAAGCGCCGGCGCGCTCGCCTCCAGCGGCGGCGCGATCGTCAGCCAGACCTTCAAATTGCTGCTGGGCACCGTGAGCGCCGTCGGCAATTTCTTTATCGTCTTGTTTCTCGGACTGACCTTCTCGGCGCAGCCCAGCGTCTATCGCAAAGGGCTGTTGTTCATGGCCCCGGCACAGCATCGCGCCCACGCCACCGTGATCGTCGACCGCATCGGAGAAACGCTGGAACGCTGGCTGATCGCGCAGATCATCACCATGTTCGTGGTGTTTGTCGTCACCTGGATCGGCCTGACCATCATCGGCATCCAGGGGTCATTCATCCTGGGCATCCAGGCCGGATTGCTGACCTTCATTCCCACGGTCGGTGCGCTGATCGGCGGGCTGATCGTGGTGCTCGCGAGCCTTGCGTCCGGATGGGTCGCAGCAGCCAGCGCGCTCGTGCTGTTCCTCGGCGTTCACGCGCTGGAGAGCTATATTCTCACGCCGATACTTCAGCGCCAGGCGCTGGAGATTCCCCCCGCCACGCTGTTCGGGTTCCAGATCCTGCTCGGCGTGGTGTTCGGAATCTGGGGGCTGGCGCTGGCGCTCCCCCTGATGGCGATCGTGAAGGTCGTGATCGACTATTTCAAATCCGACCAAGCCTCAGACGACGCGGTCGCAGCCTGAGGCCTCGCGGGAGCGCGACGGACGTTCAAGCCGTGGTCAGCACCGTCTCGGTGTGTTCGACCTCGGGCGGAGACGCAAAATATTGCCCGACCAGTCCGCGCCACGCCGTGAAATCCTCGGAGCCCCGGAAATCGACGGTGTGATTTTCCAGTGTTTCCCATTTCGCCATCAGCCGGTAGCGCGACGGCTTCTCGATCGACTTGTGCAGTTCAAAGCCCTTGCCGCCCTTGGCGCGCAGGAACAGCGGACGCGCCCTGGCGACCGCAGCTTCAAAATCCTTCTCGGTGCCGGGCTTGACGTCGATTTGAGCGATTTCGGTGATCATGGGGTTTTCGGCCTCTCGTTGCGAACCCGACGTCTCTACCACCGAAGCCCGAAAAAGAAAAAGGCGCCTCGCCGGCACCCCCTCGTCATCGCGAGCCTGAAGCTGGTCAGTTCAAGAGCAGGACCGTGCCGGCGACCAGGAGGACACCGCCGACAAACATAACGGCCGGCCAGTGGTTGCGCGAATGACCGTAGCGGCCCTGCGCGCGGCGCTCCGTGATCAACGCCGTCTCGTATTCGTCCGAATTCGAAAACATGCAGGCAAAGCCGCTACGCGCCGATACGGCCGCGGCTTCGAGCGACATCAGGGCGGCGTGGGTATTCTGGCTGCGAGGCATGTTCATGGCCGGAATGATAGGGAGCGAATGGTAAACGGGAGGTTACCGTCGCCACCCACCACCCCTCATGCCAGTTTCGCGACGCCCGGCTGCGGCGGCCGCGCGACGCCTGCGGTCTTGCGCCGCCAGTTTTCCAGCGACAGCGGCAATTCCTCGGCCGCCTCGACGCGGTTGCGGCCGCCGCGCTTGGCTTGATAGAGCGCGGTATCGGCGGCCGCCAGCAGCACCTCAAGCTCGGTGCCGGCCGGCCCGCCGGCGACACCGATGCTGACCGTGGTATCGACCGGCCCGGTCTCATCCACAATTCCTGAGCTCTCAAAGGTCTCGCGCACGCGTTCGGCGACGATCACGCCCTCTTCCAGCGCACAGGGCAGCAATGCCGCGAACTCCTCGCCACCAATTCGCCCCGACAAGTCCGATATCCGCAGCGAGTTCACGACGACGGCAGAAAACAGTTTGAGAATCTCGTCACCCGCGGGATGACCGAAGCGGTCGTTGATCGACTTGAAATGGTCGATGTCGAAGATCATCACCGTCACCGGACGACCGGCCTTGGCTTCACGCTCGATTACCCGCGCGCACGCCTCGGCGAAGCCGCGACGATTGAACATGCCGGTCAGGGGATCCATCGACGCCGCCGTCTTGTGCGCGGAGACCGTACGCTCGGAGACCAGCATAAAGATCACGAACACAGTGCCGACTGCATAAAGCACCAGTTCAACGGCGAACACCGTCATCCAGACGCTGTCGGAGAACGGGTTTCCGCGCGGGTGCAACAGATCGCCCAACAGGATCGGCAGCATCAGCACGAAACCGTGCAGTAGCGGCACCACGAGCGCCGGCCAGCGCCTCTGCAATGCCTTGCGACGCTCCGACCACAATTCGTTGGCAGTAAGCGCCGCATAGATCGCAACAATGCCGGCGCCGATCGTCATGCGCAGCGCGGAAGCCTCGAGCGGCAGCGTCATGACGGCGGCAATCCAGGCCACGGCGCCCAGCGCCAGCCCCGGCAGATTGGGCTTGCGGCCATGGAACACGCGCGAGGCGTTCCAGACCATACCGCAGGCGACGAATCCGATCGCGTTCAGCGCCAACGAGAGTATCTGGCCGAGTGCGCCACCCGCGAGCGTCCACAGCGCAACCGAGGCGGCACCGAGCAGATAGGCGGAGCCCCACCATTTCAGCGCCGCGATTTTCTCCTGCTGTGCCGAAGAGCAGCAGCATGGCTCCCAGCATGGCCGCGACCATCGTGGCAACGAGATAAAGCGTGGAAGTATCGAGCGACATGGGCCACTCCAGCAATTGTGATGCGGAGTATCCGACGCGGCTAAAAACAGAGCGCATGCCAGACACCGCTGCACAGGGTATGGGCCCCGCGTTCGCATTCCGTTTGCACGCATGCGCAAGTTTTCCGGAAAAAAGTGCGTCAACTCATCGGCAAATATGCCGCAACAAACGCAAAAAAGGGCGCCCGAAAGCGCCCTTCTTCTGGTTCCGGATACACAGCATTCGCTGCAAATTTTAGCGCTTCGAGAACTGGAACGACTTGCGCGCTTTGGCGCGGCCATACTTCTTGCGCTCGACCGTACGCGAGTCGCGGGTCAGGAAACCGCCCTTCTTCAGGACGCCGCGCAGATCCGGCTCGAATTGGGTCAGCGCCTTCGAGATGCCGTGACGCACCGCACCGGCCTGGCCCGACAGACCGCCACCGGTAACGGTGCAGATCACGTCGTACTGGCCGGAACGGGCAGCGGCGACCAGCGGCTGCTGGATCATCATCCGCAGCACAGGACGGGCGAAATAGATTTCGACCTCGCGGGCATTGACGACGATCTTGCCTGCGCCGGGCTTGATCCAGACGCGGGCGACCGCGTCCTTGCGCTTGCCGGTGGCATAGGCGCGGCCGTATTTGTCGACCTTCTTGACGTATTTCGGTGCTTCCGGCGCGGCCGGCTTGAGCTGCGACAGCTGATCGAGAGACTGCATGGTGTCGGACATGTTATGCGGCCCTCATGTTCTTGCGATTCATCGAAGCGATATCGATCTTCTCGGGTTGCTGGGCCTCGTGCGGATGCTCGGGGCCGGGATAGACGCGTAGATTACCGAGCTGCACGCGGCCAAGCGGGCCCCGCGGGATCATGCGTTCGATGGCCTTCTCGACCACGCGCTCGGGGAAACGGCCCTCGAGGATCGACTTCGCGGTGCGTTCCTTGATGCCGCCGATGAAGCCGGTGTGGTTGTAATAGACCTTGTTCTCACGCTTGCGCCCGGTGAGCACCGCATGCGCCGCATTGATGATGATGACATGGTCGCCGCAATCGACATGCGGCGTGTAGGTCGGGAGGTGTTTGCCGCGAAGGCGCATCGCGACCAGGGTGGCGAGCCGGCCGACCACCAGACCTTTGGCGTCGATCAGCACCCACTTCTTCGTCACCTCGGCGGGCTTTGCCGAAAACGTTTTCATATGAGGAAATCCGTGAATGGGGGATATCGGATGCGTCAGCGCCCGAACTGCGTGGTTTCTAGATAAGCGCGGCGCGCACGTCAACGCCCGACCGCGATAATTAGATCAGCAAAAACAATGATTTATAAATAAGGTGTGATACTACCTCTAAAAACGTCAAGTATTTGGAATGGAATAGGTCGAGATCACGTGGGCGATCGGGTCGGGCGAGGTGCCCGACAACAGGTTGACCTCGCCGACCGCCAGCCGCTTGCCCAGCTTCAGAAGCTTTGCTGCCGCCAGCACATCCTGTCCGGGCGCGCCTTTGCGCAGAAAATTGATATTGAGGTTGGTGGTCACCGCAAGGCCGATCGGGCCGATCGCCGACAACAGCGCCACATACATGGCGAAATCGGCGAGCGCCATCAGCGTGGGTCCCGATATCGTTCCGCCCGGCCGCAGCATCTGGTCGCTGTAGCGATGGCGTAACAGGCAGGCGGCGCCATCTGCGCTTTCGATCGATATCTCACCGCCCCTGAACGCCTGGGGAAATTCTTCGTGGAGGAACTTCTCCAGTTCAGCCACGCTCATTTTAGCAATTGCCATGTTGTTCCGCCTGCCCTCGCCGCGCCCCGCTTGTTACATTAAGGTGACGCATCTGCCCAACCAGATATCAAGTGGATATTTCGATGACGAGCCAGACCGCACGCGCGACCACGCCGCAATCTCCCATTCTCCTGCGCGAGACGCTCGGCAGCATCGGCGTGCTCACACTCAATCGCCCGGCGAGCCGCAACAGCCTATCGGAGGGCCTGATCGCCGAACTGCACGCGGCGCTGAAGGAAATTCACGACGACAAGAGTGTGCGCGCGGTGGTGATCGCGGCCAATGGCTCCGCCTTCTCCGCCGGCCATGACATCAAGGAATTGACGGCCCGCCGCGGCGACGCCGATCGCGGCCGGGCCTATTTCGCGCAAGTGATGAACGCCTGCAGCGCGATGATGCAGGCCGTCGTCCATCTTCCCAAGCCGGTCGTGGCGGCCGTCCAGGGCGTCGCCACTGCCGCAGGCTGCCAGTTGGTCGCGAGTTGCGATCTGGCGGTCGCGTCGGAAGCCGCGACCTTTGCCACGCCGGGCGTCGACATCGGGCTGTTCTGCTCGACCCCGATGGTGGCGCTATCGCGCAACGTTCCGCGCAAGCAGGCAATGGAAATGCTGCTCACCGGCGAGCCGGTTCCGGCCGCGCGGGCGCGCGAACTCGGCCTCGTCAACCGCGTGGTGGCCGCCGGCACCGAGCGCGACGCCGCGATCGCGCTGGCGCAAAAGGTCGCGCTCAAATCCGCCTACACGATCAAGCTCGGCAAGGCGGCGTTCTACCGCCAGGCCGAAATGAACCTTGCGGATGCCTATCGCTGTGCGGCAGAGGTGATGACCGAGAACATGATGGCACGCGACGCCGAGGAAGGCATCGGTGCCTTCATCGAAAAGCGCGCGCCAAAATGGCAGGACAAGTAACCGATTCCCGTCATTGCGAGGGGCGACGAAGCAGCCCAGACTTCGTCATTCCGGGATGGTGCGTTAGCACCAGACCCGGAATGACCGTCTCGAAGAGTTTCTCCTCGCAATGACGCCTGAAATGAATGGTCACTGTAAATGAACCATGACGCCTACTCCGATGATTACATCCGCCAGATCCTCAATGGCGTGAAAACGATCGCGATGGTCGGGGCCTCGCCGGTGAATGTGCGGCCGAGCTATTTCGCTTTCAAATATCTGGCGCAGCGCGGCTACGACATGATCCCGGTCAATCCCGGTCACGTCGGCAAGAGCCTGCTTGGAAAGCCCTTCGTGGCGTCGCTCACCGATATCGACCGTCCCGTCGACATGATCGACATCTTCCGGAACTCCAGCCACATCATGCCGGTGGTGGACGAAGCCTTGAAAATGTCGCCAATGCCGAAAGTGATCTGGATGCAGCTCGGCGCGCGCGACGATGTTGCAGCAGTGAAGGCGGAAGCGGCCGGTCTCAAGGTCGTAATGAACCGCTGCCCCAAGATCGAATATGGCCGGCTGTCGTCGGAGATTTCATGGATGGGCGTCAATTCGCGAACGCTGAGTTCGAAGCGCGCGCCGATACCGACGCAGGGCATGCGGCTGTCGCTGAACCGGATGAGCCTCAGTGGCGGAGAAACCGCCGCCTCCGACCGCGCCGCGAAAAACAAGAACGAGCCTTCGTGACGCGAATGGGACGCGATCGTTCTGCGAACGGGCCGCAACGAAGCACGGTCATTGCGAACTACACATAAAACATTTGGTCGCCTTGACGGCGGACGCCGCTGACGCGATTGTCTCCCATAGGAGGAGGCGGACCTGCGCCGTATCGAACTATAATCGCCCCGCTCGTCTTTCTCGGCGCGGTCGCTCGGCCGCCCTTTCAGCGATGAGACCGTCATAAAGGAAATAGCATGACCGATCGTCTTCCCGGATTTTCGACCCTCGCCGTTCACGCCGGCGCGCAACCGGATCCCACCACCGGCGCGCGCGTCACGCCGATCTACCAGACCACGTCATTCGTGTTCAACGACGCCGATCATGCCGCCTCGCTGTTCGGGCTGCAGGCGTTCGGCAACATCTATACCCGCATCACCAACCCGACCACCGCGGTGCTGGAAGAACGCGTCGCCGCGCTTGAGGGCGGCACTGCGGCACTGGCGGTTGCATCCGGACACGCCGCACAGGTCGTAGTGCTTCAACAACTGCTGATGCCCGGCGACGAATTCATCGCCGCGCGAAAACTCTATGGCGGCTCGATCAACCAGTTCACCCACGCCTTCAAGAGTTTCGGCTGGAATGTGGTATGGGCCGACCCCGACGATATCGGCAGCTTCGAGCGCGCGGTCACTCCGCGCACCAAGGCGGTCTTCATCGAATCGATTGCCAACCCGGGCGGCACCGTCACCGATATCGAGGCCATCGCGGCGGTGGCCCACAAGGCCGGGGTGCCGCTGATTGTCGACAACACGCTGGCAACGCCCTATCTGATCCGCCCGATCGATCATGGCGCCGACATTGTCGTGCACTCGCTGACGAAGTTTTTGGGCGGCCACGGCAATTCGCTCGGCGGCATCATCGTCGATGCCGGCACCTTCGATTGGTCGAAGGACAATAAATATCCGATGCTGAGCGAGCCGCGGCCGGAATATCACGGCATCAAGATCCAGGAGACCTTTGGCAATTTCGCTTTCGCGATCGCCTGCCGGGTGCTCGGCCTGCGCGATCTCGGACCTGCGCTGTCGCCGTTCAATGCGTTCCTGATCCTCACCGGCATCGAGACGCTGCCGCTGCGCATGCAGAAGCATTGCGAGAACGCGAAGGCGATCGCGGAATTTCTCGCCGGCCATCCGGCGGTGGCCTCGGTGAGCTACGCTGGTCTTGCCGGCGACAAATACAACAACCTTGCGCGCAAATATGCGCCGAAGGGCGCCGGCGCCGTGTTCACCTTCAGCCTCAAGGACGGTTACGAGGCCGGCGTCAATCTGGTGTCGAACCTGAAACTGTTCTCGCATCTGGCCAATGTCGGCGACACTCGCTCGCTGGTAATCCACCCGGCATCGACGACGCACAGCCAGCTCGACGACGCCGCCAAGACCAGGGCGGGCGCAGGCCCCGACGTCGTGCGGCTGTCGATCGGCATCGAGGACAAGGAAGATCTGATCGCCGACCTGGAGCAGGCGCTGAGCGCGTAACAGGGCAAGCGCACAGCGCCGCCTTATGAAATCATACCCACCGTCGGGTCTCGCCTTCGGCGAGCCCGATGGCGGGTACGCCTGCTTTGCGAGCGGCATACGGCCTTTAGCCATATTTCCAAATAGCGGTTTCCCGGTGGCTGCCGCGCCTCGCGGCCTCCGCTATACTGGCGCACGGCCGAAACCATCCTTCGGGAACCGCCGATGTTGCGCTTCGCGATCGCATTGCTTGCCGCTGTCGTCGCCAGCGGAACCGCTGAAAGCGCCGACCGGGCGCTGGTTCATCCGCGCTGGCATCGCGCCGTGGGATTGCCCGCTGGCCTGCCGCGGCCGCATTACAATTTCAGAACCACGATTACGTTTGCCTCGCCATACACCTATCGCCGGCCTGCGCCGCCGTTTTCGGTCTACGAGGCACCGGCGGTGCTGTATGCGCCAGTGGACTACGTCGATATCCCCTACGTTGAGCCGTTTGCGGTCGCGCCGCTGCTGCCTGGCTATTATGGAGCGGCCTCCAGTTACGACTACTCCGGCCCGTATTACAGCGGTCCGTACACGCCCTATTGGAACCGCCTGCCCTACGCCTGCGGCGTCTACGGCTACTGCTAGCGCAAATTCCAACTCAGCTGGTCTGGGTGGCCGGCAGTCCCAGTTGTCGCGGCGCCTGCTCTGCCCGCCGCCCGGCCAATCGTTCGGCCTGAAAGATCGCAAGCGTCAAGACCGCTATCGCGACGGCCTGGTGAGCGAGCGCAATATCGATCGGAACCTGGCGAAGCAGCGTGAGAATACCCAGCGTCGCCTGCAAGGTGATGACGGCCACAAGCCACAGGGCACCATTGACCGCAGCGGCCCCGGCCCGTGACCAGATGGCGTCGAACGCGTGCACGATGGCGAGCGCGAACAGCAGATACGCCATCATACGATGCTCGAACTGCACCGTGAGCGTATTGTCGAACAAATTGCGCCACCACGGCACTTCAAAGAACAGGCGCGATGGCGAGGGAATTAACCCGCCATCGATGGCCGGCCAGGTGTTATAGATTTTGCCCGCGCGAAGGCCCGCGACCAGCGCACCCAAATAAAGCTGCACGAAGGTCAGCGCCACCAGCGCTACGCTGGTGAATTTCAGCCGCGAAGAAGCCGAAAGCGGCGACCGGTCCGCCAGGCGGCGCAGCGTCCAGACGATCGCGGCAAAGATCAGCAGCGCCAGCACCAGATGAGCAGCCAGACGGTATTGCGAAACTTCCACCCGCTCCGAAAGCCCTGAGGCCACCATCCACCAGCCGACCGCGCCTTGCAGCGCGCCGAGGCCGAAGATCAGCCATAGAGGCCGCCGGAGCTCCGCGCTGACCACGCCGCGCCACAGAAAGAAGAGAAACGGCAGCAGATAGGCGACGCCGATCAGTCGCCCGAGCAGCCGGTGGCTCCATTCCCACCAGAAAATGGTTTTGAACTCGCCGAGATTCATGCCGGCGTTGAGTTCGCGATATTGCGGGATGGTCTTGTAGGCCTCGAACGCCTGGGTCCATTGTGCCTGATTGAGCGGCGGCAGCGCGCCGGTGACCGGTTTCCACTCGACGATCGAAAGCCCGGCCTCGGTGAGGCGCGTGGCGCCGCCAACCAGCACCATGATCGCAATCAGGACCGCGATCGAGACGAGCCACCACCGGACGGCGCGGATTTGGGATGCCTGGTGCGCGGGAATAGCGGTCATCGAAGCTGCGCTTGAATCAATTTGCGTGCCCCTTATAGTCCGCCCCTCCCCGCGCGCAAGGCGCGCCATCGCCACGAGTTGCACATTTCCGTCATGACCATCCGCACCCGCAAGTTCCTCGGAACCATCGCGCTTCTCGTGCTGGTGGTGGTGTGGTCCCTGATGGGAATGGCGGTGGCGCAGATGCCCTGGCTTGCGAACTCCGGGCTGGCGCAGGCCGTGTTCTACGTCGTGGCCGGCATTGGCTGGGTGCTGCCGGCGATGCCGATCGTCAGCTGGATGGCGCGCCCGGATGTCTAGAGCCCGGTGCTGCGCGCGCTTTTCACCGCCGGGAACGTAGCGCCCGACAGGATCACGCGCAGGGCGCGCAGCGAATGCTGCCGGCCGTCCCAGGCGACGCGCGGCAGCGCCTGCAGGTTGGTCCGACCCTCGGTCTGAACCACGCCGGGTATCGCCGAAACCGCGCTGGCGAAGCCGGCCTCCTCGGCCATCGCGATATGCTGCCGGCGGAACGATGCGCGATCGCCGAACGGATAGGCAAAATGCCTGATGTCTCGGCGGAAAGCGGCTTTCGCCACCGCCCGGCCCATGTTCATCTCGCGCAATGCATCGGAGTCTTTCAGGTTCGACAGGACCGGATAGTTCACCGTCGCGCTTCCAATCGTCACATTGGGATCGGCGGCAAGTTTTCCCAGATCGTCCCAGTCCATCGCAGCTTCGCGCGACAAACCTGCGAGGTCGACCGAGTATCGCGTGCAGAGGTCCTTGATGGCAAAGGAGATATCCGCTGGTGCGAGCGCACGCATCCAGCCTTCGAGAAACGCGTAGAGCTGGTATTTTTCGGACGTAGTCGCGATATCGAAACGCTGCTCCTTGCGATCCATCACGAGGCTGATGCGCTGCTCGCGCGCGATCACTTCCTCAAGTGCGAGCCACCAGGCCTCCCCTACGCCGTCCGGAAACGCCGTCGGCACATAGATGGCGAAGGGAACGCCATGTTTCGAAAGCACCGGATACGCCGAAATGATCAGATCCTTGTAGGCGCCGTCGAATGTCAGACAGACGAACCGTCTCGGCTCGGCCATCGTGACCGCCCTGCGGCAAACCTCGTCCAGCGAGACGATGTCATATTTCCAGCGCTTCAGCGCCCGGATCGCTCGATCGAGAAATCCGGGCGTGATTTCCCTCGGTTTAAGCGGCTGAAAACGAGTGCTGCGCCGCGGGCGCACACGCTCGAACCGCAGGATGACGCCGGCGCCGCCGATCCGCCGTCCCCTGAGCCACGGCACGCCGCTGAAATAGGCGAGCTCCAGCTGCAGGCTCTTCAGGAATCCGAAATCGGATGGCAATGTCTCGTCCCTTGGCGCGGTGATTTCCGCTTCGCCCCACTCCATTGTCATTACTCTTTGTTGACATTTCTTTGCAAAGGTCGGCAGAAGCCGAAAAATGCAAATAATTCTCTATGGACGGGTTTCGTCATGACCATGGCTGCCGCGATCGAAAGCCGAACGGCGGAAGCGAAAACGTGGTCGAGATCAAGCCGCATCGCCAGCGTCGATATCGTTCATGACCTCGGCCAGGCCGAGACGATCTGGCGCGGCCTCGAAGGACAATTCTCCACCCCCTATCAGCGCTTCGATTTCCTCGGCCCCTGGCAACGACAGGTCGGAGAGCGCGAACGCCTTTCGCCATTTATCGTCATCGGGCATGACGCCGAACGCCGGCCGCTGCTGTTGCTGCCGCTCGCGCTCCGCCGCAAGCACGGCATTCGTTCCGCCTGCTTCATGGGCGGCAAGCACGCCACGTTCAACATGGCATTGTGGGACCGGGATTTTGCCGCCGGCGCAACGGAAGCCGATCTCGGCGCGCTGCTGGCCGGAATCCGCGAACGCGCTGCGGCCGATCTGCTGGCGCTCACCCGGCAGCCCCAGCGCTGGCGGGATTTGCCGAACCCGATGGCGCTCCTGCCGAAGCAGCCTTCGGTCAATGATTGTCCGCTGCTGGCGATGGTGCCGGGGGCGGCGCCGTCAGCGCTGATCAGCCACTCGTTCCGGCGGCGTCTGAAGAGCAAAGAGCGCAAGCTGCAGACGCTCCCAGGTTATCGTTATCACATCGCTACGTCGGATACCGAAATCGAGCGACTGCTCGATTGGTTCCTCTCCGTCAAGCCGCTGCGAATGGGGGAGCAGAAACTGCCCAACGTGTTCGCGGATCCCGGGGTGGAGGATTTCATCAGGGATGCCTGCATGACGCAACTTGCGCGCGGCGGCCATGCCATCGATATTCACGCGCTCGAATGCGACGACGAGGTCATCGCGATCTTCGGCGGCGTCGCCGACGGCCATCGCTTTTCGATGATGTTCAATACCTATACGATGTCGGGCAGTTCGAAATACAGCCCCGGCCTGATCCTGATGCGCAACATCATCGATCACTTTGCCGGGCACGGTTACCGTGCGCTCGATCTCGGCATCGGTTCCGACGATTACAAGAAACTGTTCTGCAAGAGCGACGAGCCGATCTTCGACAGCTTCATCCCGCTCAACGTACGCGGCAAGATAGCCGCAAGCGCGATGTCGGGCCTCAACCGCGCCAAGCATATGGTGAAGCATAATCAGGCGCTGCTTCACATCGCGCAAAGACTGCGAAGCGCGCTGCACCACTGATCGAAGAATTCATACAAGGAAAGCGTCGGCCTCAGGCCGCCACCACCCGCGGGCCCGCTTCGACGGTATCCGAAGGCTGCACCGGACTGCTCAGCATCATCACCTCGGAAAAGCCGACAGCATTCAGCTGATCGCACATCAGGGTGCGGGCGTCGGCGGCCATCGAGGCATCAGGCACCACCACGGCGCGCGCCTGCGCCGTCAGCAGTTCCGCCGGCAGTTCGGAAGCGGTGCCGGCGTCGAGCAGCACATGGTCGTAAACCCGCAGCAGCGCATCGATCGCCAGCGTCAGCCGCGGTGACTGCAGCAAAGCCCGGTCGAAGCCGGGACGTCCGGCGCTGACGAGATGAACGCGCGACAGCCGGTCCCTGGTGATCACTTGTGAAAACGACGCCTCGCCAAGCATCAATTCCGCCAGCCCCGGCGCCGTTGGGTCGACCGAAATTGCAGGGATCGTCGGCGACGCCGCCGACAGATCGACCACCACCACCCTTGCGTCGCGCGCGAGCAGGCGCGCTAGCGTCAGCGCCGTCAGCGTGATGCTCTCGCCCGCAGCGGTGCCGAGGACGGTGACCTTGCGTGCCGCTTCGCCGGCAATGCGCAATTCGCGGGCAAGATTTTCTATTTCCGTCCGTTCGGGCGCGATTTCGGGCGCCATCGCGGGGGCGAGTTCGGAGCCAGACATGCGCAGTTTTTCCGGAGGGATTTCGTCGAATACCGGCTCGCGATCGGGTATGACAACCTCCGCAGCCGCCGGAACACGGACCGGAGCCGGCGCAGAACCGAATACGGCGACCGCGCGCGGCGCGGTCATGCGCAGGAGTTCGCCGGTTGCGATCGCGCCCGCGCTCAGCATCAACGTCGCGAGCGTCGCAATCAGCACGATCGGCAGCTTCTTCGGATATGCCGGAGCATTGGACACAGTGGCGCGGGAAATGACGCGGCCGTCGGCGGGCGCGGCATCGATGTTCTCGCGGGTGTTGGCCTCGCGGTATTTCGCCAGATAGGATTCCAAGAGGTCGCGCTGCGCCTTGGCTTCCCGCTCGAGCGCGCGAAGCTGGACGTCGTTGCCATTGGTCGAGGTCGCCTGCCTCTTCAACTGCTCGAGACTGGCGCTCAAGCCATCGACCCGGCCGCTGGCGATTCGGGCGTCATTTTCGAGCGAGCGCGAGATCTTGCCGGCTTCCTCGCGAATCTGGCGGTCGAGATCGGCCAGTTGCGCCTTCAGCTCCTTGATGCGCGGATGATTGTCGAGCAGCGTCGACGACTGCTCGGCAAGCTGGCCGCGCAACGTGACGCGTTGTTCGGAGAGCCTGCGGATCAATTCGGAATTGAGCACTTCCGAAGCCTCGATCGGCTTGCCGGTCTGAAGCATTTCACGGATCAGTCGCGCTTTCAATTCCGCGTCCGATTTCAGCGCGCGCGCATTATTCAACTGCGTGTTGAGCTCGCCCATCTGCTGGTTCGACAGCGTCGTATTGTTGGTACCGACGAACAGGCTCGATTTCGAGCGAAAATCCTCGACCCGGGATTCGTCATCCGCGACCTTCTTGCGCAGATTGTCGATTTCGCCCGACAGCCATTGGCTGGCGGCCTTGGCCTGCTCCTGCCGCGCATTCTGCTGCAGCACCAGATAGCCTTCGGCGATCGAGTTGGCGACGCGCGCCGCCAGATCTGGATCGCGCGACTGGAACTCGATGACGATGACGCGCGATTTATCGACCGCATAAGCGGTGAAGCGGTCGTAATAGGCATCCAGCACGCGTTCTTCCGGCGTCAGCGAGAATGGGTCGCGGCCGATCCCGAACAGTGCCAGCAGCGATTTCAGAGGCGACAAACCTCGCAGCACCGGATCGAATTCCGGCAACTCGGCGAGCTTGTTCTTCTTGATTATTTCGCGGGCGAGATCCCGCGACAGCAACAACTGGACCTGGCTGGTGACGGCCTCGGCGTCGAGCGCGGTGCGCTCCTCGTTGCGCTCGCCGTTCGGCCGCAGGAACACGTTCTCGCGTCCGTCGACCAGGATGCGCGCCTCGGATTTGTACCGCGGCGTAACCAGGTTGACGGCGGTGATCGAGAGCAAGGCGGCTAGCACCGTCGGAACAATGATCCATCTCTGCTTGCGCGCGAGCGCCTCGCCGAGCGCGCGCAGGTCCAGATCGCCGGCCATTGTCGCGCCGGTCGGCCTCGCGATGGCCGACGCGGGTTTTGCGACGGTCAACTGGACCGCGGGCTCTCCCCCGCCCACACTGTCCTTGCCCGCACGCCAGAACGCTAGACGCATCGCACACTCCCGCAGACGCCACAACTCCACTCAAGTGCGGCGATTACACTCCATTAAGGTTGCCGCTGGGTTAATCGCGCCGATTTGTCGCTGGCAACACCCGCCCTCGTCCGGCCCGGTCACGCTTTGTTAACCATGAAAGCCCTTAATCGGAATCAATAATTCCTTCAGGATTGCCCGATGCGAGGCGCACGCGCCGTTATCGCCTGTCTCGTCGCCGCGCTCGCTCTGTCGGGCTGCATGCAGACGGCCGGCCCGGTCGCGGTGGCGCAGCCGCAAAGCGATCTCAATTCATTTGCCTACGGGCCAGCGCCGGCTGAAGTCGCTCCCACACGTTCCGGGGCCGCAGATTCCGGCGGCGCCATCAGCGCGCTTCGCAATGCTTTTGCCGCAGCGCCGCGGCGTGCCTACGCACCCGCTCCCACAGCCTACGCCGCCGCGCCAATGCCGGGGGCCTATGACTCAGCCTACAAGCTGGATGCCGGCGACAAATTGCGGGTCGTGGTCTATGGCCAGGAAGGCCTCACCAACACTTACGCAATCGACGCCGGCGGTTCGATCACCATGCCGCTGATCGGCGCGGTCCACGCTCGCGGACGAACAACCGCCGGCCTTGCTGCCGAAATCGCCGCCAAACTGCGCAACGGCTATATCCGCGATCCCTCGGTCGCGGTCGAGATCGAAATCTTACCGTCCGTTCTTCATTCTCGGCGAAGTCGCCGCGCCCGGCCAATATCCTTACGTCCCCAATCTGAGCGTCGAGAGCGCGGTGGCGATCGCGGGCGGCTTCTCGCCCCGCGCCCGGCGCGACAGCGTCACACTGACCCACACCGACGCTTCGGGCTCGATGCGCGCAGCGGTGCCGCTCGGCACCCCGGTCAGCCCCGGCGATACCGTGCTGGTCGGCGAACGCTGGTTCTGATCATGACCGCTAACCCGGACCAACCGCTTCGTATCCTGCACGCGGTGCGCGCACCGGTCGGCGGCATCTTCCGCCACATCCTCGATCTCGCCAATGGACAGGCTGAGCGCGGGCACCATGTCGGCATTATCGCCGACAGCCTGACCGGCGGCGAACGCGCCGAGGCGGCGTTCAGGGAAATCGCTCCCCGCCTCAAGCTTGGCGTTCGGCGGCTGGCCATTCGCCGCGAACCTCATCCCACGGACTTCCTGGTATGGCTGCGTTTCATGTTTCTGATCCGGCAGCTGAAACCGGACGTGCTGCATGGCCACGGCGCCAAAGCCGGCGCCTTCATTCGCCTGCGCCGCCGGTCAAAAGGCAAAATTCGCATCTATACGCCGCACGGCGGCTCGCTGCATTACCCGCTGGATACGCTGAAGGGCGCCTTCTATAGCCGCCTGGAACGCGCGCTGATGAACAATACTGAGTTGTTCCTGTTCGAGAGCGCCTTCGCGCGTGATACCTATCAACGTACCATCGGCGTACCGAAGGGCCTAGTGCGCTGCGTGTTCAATGGCGTCACCGCCGACGAATTCGACCCCGTCGTCAAGGCGGACGACGCCACCTATGTCGCCTATGTCGGCGAGTTCAGGCATATCAAGGGCGCTGACCTCTTGATCGATGCGGTGGCGCGGCTACGCGCCGACGGCAAGCCGGTCACGCTGACGCTCGGCGGTGATGGCGAGGAAATGGCTGCGCTCAAGTCGCAGGTTCAAAAGCTCGGCCTCTCCGAGGCGGTGCATTTCATCGGCCATGTCAAGGCGCGATACGGTTTTTCCAAGGGCAGCCTCCTGGTGGTTCCTTCGCGCGGGGATTCGATGCCCTATGTCGTGATCGAGGCGGCCGCGGCGGGAATTGCGATGGTGGCCGCCAATGTCGGCGGCATTCCGGAGATCTTCGGTCCCCATACCGGCGCGCTGTTCGCGCCCAACAACGCCGACGCAATGGCGGATGCCATCAAGACCGCACTCGCGGACCCCGCCGCCGCGCAGGAGCGCGCAAAATCGCTGCGGGAAAGAGTCCTCATTCATTTCTCGCAGAAAGCGATGGTCGAAGGCGTGCTGGCGGGCTACCGCGACGCGTTTGGAGATCGTTAACCGTTCTTTACCACCGATAACCGTTTCTTCCGATTTGTCCGTTAAGCCGGAAGGCAGGGAATTCCGCCTCGGCGCGCGCATGCCTCGCTGCCTGTGCAATACGGACTTGGGAACAGTGGAACCGATCAACGCACGCTCGATGCTGGATTCCGCGGCTTCCGCCGCGGCGATCGCCACCATAGCGGATCACCCTCCGATCGAGCGGCGCCGCCGGCTGTCGCAGGCCGCCCTTGCCGTCACCAACCAGAAAGTGCGACGGGCCTATTCGCCCATTGTGATCGCGGGCGCGGTTCGCGTCGCCGACTTCGTGCTGCTCAGTCTGGTCGGCATCGCGCTCTATCTCGCATATGTGGTGCCGCTCACCGGCCTTCACTGGGAATATGTCGCCGCCATTTTCGGCATGACGGCGGCGGCGGTGGTCTGCTTCCAGGCCGCCGATATCTATGAAGTCCAGGTGTTTCGCGGTCAGCTGCGGCAGATGACGCGGATGATTTCATCCTGGGCCTTCGTGTTCCTGCTGTTCATCGGCGTGTCGTTCTTCGCCAAGCTCGGCGGCGAGGTGTCACGGTTGTGGCTTTCGGCGTTCTTCTTCGTCGGTCTCGCCGCGCTGGTTGCCGAACGGCTGTTCCTGCGTTCGATGGTGCGAGGCTGGGCGCGCGAGGGCCGCCTTGACCGCCGCACCATCATCGTCGGCTCGGACCAGAGCGGCGAGCAATTGATCGAGGCGCTCAACGCCCAGGACGATTCGGACATCGATATCCTCGGCGTATTCGACGACCGCAACGACGCAAGGGCGATGGAGACCTGCGCCGGCAGTCCGAAACTCGGCAAGGTCGACGATATCGTCGAATTCGCCCGCCGCACCCGTATCGACCTCGTGCTGTTCGCGCTGCCTATTTCGGCGGAGACACGGATTCTCGAGATGCTGAAGAAATTGTGGGTGCTGCCGGTCGACATCCGGCTTTCCGCCCACACCAACAAGCTGCGCTTCCGCCCCCGCTCCTATTCCTATCTCGGCAAGGTTCCGACGCTGGACGTGTTCGAGGCGCCGATCACCGACTGGGATCTGGTGATGAAGTGGCTGTTCGACCATGTCGTCGGCGGGATCATTCTGCTCCTGGCCTCCCCGGTCATGGCGCTGGTCGCGCTCGCCGTAAAACTCGACAGTCCGGGGCCGGTGCTGTTCCGCCAGAAGCGGTTTGGCTTCAACAACGAACGCATCGACGTCTTCAAGTTCCGCTCGCTCTATCACCACCAGGCCGATCCGACCGCCGCCAAAGTCGTGACCAAGAACGATCCCCGCGTCACCCGTGTCGGACGCTTCATCCGCAAGACCAGCCTCGACGAACTGCCGCAGCTGTTCAACGTCGTGTTCAAGGGCAATCTGTCGCTGGTCGGCCCGCGCCCGCATGCCGTGCAGGGCAAATTGCAGAGCCGGCTGTTCGATGAGGCGGTCGACGGATATTTCGCGCGGCACCGCGTCAAACCCGGCATAACCGGCTGGGCGCAGGTCAACGGCTGGCGCGGCGAAGTCGACAGCGAGGAGAAAATCCAGAAGCGCGTCGAGTTCGATCTCTATTACATCGAGAACTGGTCGGTGCTGTTCGATTTCTACATTCTTCTCAAGACGCCGCTGGCGCTGATGACGAAGAACGAAAACGCCTATTAGAGCCCTTGTCGGGCCTCTGGTGTGTTATTGCGTTGCGTGAGTTTCGGGTTGTGTAATGGCGTATACGGCGACAGCCGAGGACTTTGCTTCAGCGGCGGCTTCAGCGCCGCGTGTGCTGGCCCTGCAACGCGCGCTTGTTTGGCTGGTCGGAGCCGCCGGCGCGATCGTTTTCATCGAACCCAGCCCATACGAGCTGATGACGCTGACCGCCGCGGTCATCTTCGTCGTCACCGGCTTGCGGCTGCGGCTCGCGTTCATGCCGCTGTTGCTGCTGCTGTTCCTTCTCAACGTCGGCTACTCGATCGGCGCCATTCCCGTTATGGACAAGACCGGGGTCGCCAACTGGATAGCCACGTCCTGGTACATGGCGGTCACGGTGATGTTCTTCGCCATGGTCGTCGCCGAAGACACCGCCGCCCGGCTGGACATGCTTCGCCGCGGCTTGATTGCAGGCGCATTGATCGCCTCCACATCAGCCGTCGCCGGCTACTTCGATCTCGTCCCCGGCGGACATGACCTGCTGACGCTCTATGAACGCGCCCGCGGCACCTTCAAGGATCCGAACGTGCTGGGCGCGTTCCTGATCCTTCCCGCCTTGTTCGCGCTGCAAAGCATCGTGTCCGATCACTTCGGAAAATCGTTCCGCAGCGCGATCGCGCTCGGCGTCATGGCGCTTGCGATCCTGCTGGCATTTTCCCGCGCGGCATGGGGCGGGCTCGTCCTCACCTCGGCCTTCATGCTGGCGCTGATGGTGCTGACCGGCCAGTCGCGCGCGCAGCGCTCGCGCATCGTCGTGATGTCGGTCATAGCCGTCATCACCGTGGTGCTGCTGCTCACCGTGCTGCTGTCGTTCAATTCGGTCAGCGAGATGTTCAAGCAGCGTGCAAGCTTCGATCAAAGCTACGACGAGGGCCGCTTCGGCCGGTTCGGACGGCATATTCTCGGCGCGCAGATGGCGCTCGACCTGCCCTTCGGCATCGGGCCGCTGCAGTTCCACAACTACTTCCCCGAGGACACCCACAACTCCTATCTGAACGCCTTCATGTCCGGCGGCTGGCTCGCCGGCGTCTGCTATCCGGCGCTGGTGTTCATCACCGTGATCATGGGATTCCGCCACGCCTTCGTCCGCGTGCCCTGGCAGCGCGCCTATCTCGCGATCTTCTCGGCGTTCCTCGGCACGGTCGGCGAAAGTTTTGTCATCGACACCGACCACTGGCGGCACTTCTGGATGATGCTGGGCGCGATGTGGGGCATGTTCGCCGCCGCGCAAGGCTACAAAGCGACGTCGGACGACGCGCTCACGGCGCCCGCCGGCACGAGCGCGGATTAGCCTGCCTTTACTTCTCGACGCTGAACGTCAGGCCGGCATGATCGACCAGCCGCTTGATCAGCCTGTGCTGCATGGCCGCGCCCGGCGTCCAGAAACCGGCTGGCACGCCGGGCGCGTCGCGCAACAGGCAGATCGCGCATTCCGAGATCATCTTCGAGGTCGATCCGTAACCGGGATCGCGATCGCCCTTCACAGCGGCGCGGACCTCGCGGCCGTCGGGCGCGACCGCGATATAGAGGAGATCATAAAGGCCGTTCTCGCGCTCTTCCTTGGATGGCCCCTCACCCGGCTTGCGCGCGTTGGGTCCGGTCTTTTCGTTGTTCGCCGCCATCACTTTCCTGGCGTTGGCCTCGCCCTCCTCACCGGGTCCGGTCAGCACCATCTCGTCGTAGACGAACTCCTTGCCGTAGGGAAATCCCATCAGCATGTTGGAGCGATGGACGTTGCGCGTGTTGATCAACGCCATCGTGAACGGCGCGGTCCAGGACTGCAGGTCTTCGTCAAAGGCGGGCTTGTTGCCCTTCGGCTGTTTCGGCCCGGTAAAGCCGGGGGTCAGCGCAAACGGATCGTTCAAGATCGTCACCAGACTGAGATCCTTGGCAACCGCCTCGAACGTCGCACGCCCGCTTGCCGCCGTACCGCCGGAGAGCGTGCCGCGCATGTCGCGCACACGGCCCTTGACGCGGGAGGCCGGCGCGCCGAACACGCGCTTGGCCTCTTCCTGCACATAGAACGCGCCGAGCTCGAACGGCACCGAGTCGAAGCCGCAGGAGAACACGATATGCGCGCCGCTGGCTTTCGCCGCGGCCTCGTGCTTGTCGATCATCTGCCGCATCCAGATCGGCTCGCCGCAGAGATCAAAATAATCGGTGCCCGAGGCGACGCAGGCCGCGATCAGTTCGTTGCCGTAGAGCTGGTAGGGCCCGACCGTGGTGATGACGGAGTTGGTCTCTGCGACCATCGCCTTCAACGACGCGATATCGCCGGCGTCGGCCACGATCAGCGGCGTATCGGCGGGCGCCCCAATCGCGTCGCGTACCGATTTGAGCTTGTCGAGGCTGCGCCCGGCCATCGCCCATTTCAGATTGCCGTCGCCCTTGTAATGCGACGCCAGATATTCGGCGACCAGTTGGCCCGTGAAACCGGTGGCGCCATAGACGACGATGTCGAACTTCGACGAAGCCATATTCGAATTCCCTGAGATGATGTGTTGGCTCGGGCCGGATGGTTCCCGCCGCGCTATTTCTTGCCGTAGGACACGCCCATGCCGGCGCGCACGTCGGCCTGGATGCCATAGGGCGCGATCGGATAGCGCAAGCCGTTCTTTGCAAGCTGCTTCATGCCGGTGACTGCCTTGGCCAGATGTGCGGGAGACAATGCCATTAGCATCTCCTCATCCGGTACGCCACCATAGCGCCGCTCCGCAAAGCATGGCAGCGACAGGCTGGGCTCGCCGGTCTTGAGCGCCCGCCCCCAGGAATCGGCGCAGGCGGTCTCGCCGACCACGCCCCATTCGAATTTCTTGTAGCCGGTATATTGCAGCCCGTTGATCAGAATGATCATCTGGCCCGGCGTCGCGTAGACCAGACAAATATCCGGCGGATTGAGCCGTCCACTGCTCAAGGGGCTGACCGCGAGCGCCTGGTACTGGCCGAAGGGAACGACATCGAGCGCTTCCTGGCGCTTGCGCGCGTCTTCGGCGGTGCCATGCCAGACGCCGACGTAAGATTCGCCGGCGAGCCATTTTTCGTCTTGCGGCGCGAGCCCGATCACCGCGCGGCATTGCGCACCGACAAGGTCGTCAGCGGTGATGCCAACCGTCCAGCCGAGCCGCGACGCCATGCTGACGATCTGGTCGGTGGTGTGAACCGCCGTTGGACGGCGGATTTTCGGGATCGCCGTCATCTCGTCGACTTTTTCGAACATCTTCATGCCGATCACGGTGGTCTTCAGGCGAAGCAGACTGTTCAGATCGGTCACCATCGCGGTAAGATCGAATTCTTCGTCGCGCGCTGCTGCTTGCTGCATGACTGACACTCCATGAACGGTAGGCTGACCGCTACACGCGTTTTGAGGCTTGATCCTAGCCGGTTTATTCGCCGACTGCGACCGGCGCTTACTCGGGATCCGGCTCCGGAAAAAGCGCGCTGGTCTTGCCAGACACCCAGTAGGCCGCAAGGCCCATCCATTCGCGCAACGCGAGGTCGGCATGCGTGAGGCCTTCGACCGCGAAAGGCGAAAATCGCACCAGATCAGTTCGACCGGCCAGCCGCCAATCGGTCGGATAGGGCTCAACGGCAAATCCGGCCTTGCGAAAGATGCCGACCGATCGCGGCATATGGTAGGCGGATGTCACCAAAAGCCAGCGCTCGCCGTTCTTCGGCGCCGCTATCGCTTTTGAGAACTCGGCATTTTCGAAAGTATTGCGCGAACGCCGCTCCAGCATCAGGCGGTCTTTCGGAATTCCAAGACTTTCCAACACGGCACTGGCGTAGTCGGCTTCTTTCGCCGTTTGGTCCGAAACCAGGCTGGCGTTGCCGCCGGAATAGAGGATGCGGGCATTCGGGTAACGATGGGCGAGCGCTGCGGCGACGATGATGCGGCCGGCCGAGCTGCTATACGCCGCCGTGCCTTGGGCTTCCGAAACATCGGTATCGATCCCGCCACCCAGCACGACAATTCCGTCGGGCGCGCCTTGCCTCGCATCCCACGGCGGAAACCGCTGCTCCAGCGGATAAAGCAGCCAGTTTCCGAGCGGCGAAAACCCGAAGGCCGCCAGCAGCGCCACCGAGGCGAACAGCAGCTTGCGGCCGAGGCGTGCAAACCGCGTCGCCAGCAGAATCGCGCCGACGAGGCCAATGCCGATCAGAAAATTCGTCGGCAACATCATGATTCCGAGCGTTTTGGAGAGTACAAAAAACAAGAGAGCCCTCTTCGAATGTCTGGTACAGCGTCATACGCGACCACGGTCCCAACCAGAAGCCCCGTCATGACGCATCATCATCTCAATTCCAGCTCCGAGACCTGCCATTGGGGTTTTTTCGAAGCGAAACTGAAACCGGTCCTCACCATCAAAAGCGGCGATGAAGTGACCGTCGATACCATCAGCGGAGGCCCGGACGTGGTGCCGGACCGAAAGCAGTTTCACGTCCCGCCCGAACTCGACGAGGTTCACGCCAAAAATGAGCGGATGGTCCCCGGCCATATCCTGACCGGGCCGATCGAGGTCGAGGGCGCGGAGCCCGGCGACGTGCTGGAGGTTGAGATTCTCGACATCAGCCTGCGGCAGGACTGGGGCTATAATCTGATCCGGCCGCTTGCCGGCACCCTGCCCGACGATTTCCACGAGACCCGCTTGCTGAACATCCCGCTCGACCGGGAGCGGATGGTCGGCCGCTTGCCGTGGGGGCTGGATCTGCCTCTAAAGCCCTTTTTCGGCGTGATGGGCGTGGCGCCGCCGCCGGCCTGGGGCCGCATCAGCTCACTGATTCCGCGCGCGATGGGCGGCAATCTCGACAACAAGGAGCTGGTGCCGGGGGCCAAACTCTATCTGCCGGTGTTCGTGCCGGGCGCGCTGTTTTCCTGTGGCGACGGCCATGGCGTGCAAGGCGACGGCGAGGTCTGCGTTACGGCGATCGAGACCGCGCTGCAGGGACGCTTCCGGCTGACGCTGCGCAAGGATCTGCGGCTCGACTATCCCCGCGCCGAGACACCAACGCACTACCTGACCATGGCGATGGATCCGGACCTTGATCAATGCGTGGTCCGGGCGCTGCGCGACATGATCGTGTTGCTCGGCGAGAAACGCAATTTGTCGCGCGAGGATGCCTACACGCTCTGCAGCCTGGCTGCGGATTTGCGGGTGACACAGACCGTCAACGGCTCCAAGGGCATCCACTGCATGATCGCGAAGGCGGTCGTGCATGGATGACGCGTAAGCGTCTTTCCCGAAACCAGCGAGCGCCGGAGTCCAGGATTTCTCGACACGCAACCGTACCCTACCCTCCGGTATCAGAGTAGCGAATACGGCGCGGTTTGTTCCAGGCGGCGGACAGTCGTTAAGTCGATCGTAAAGGAATTGGCTAAAACTAGCGCCTTTAGGATGCAATCTCATTTCCAGGAGAGCCGGCATGGCGTTTGGAAGCTTCGCGCGCTTGCGACTTAACCTGGGGCCAAAGGCCGTCCTGGGCGCAGCGCTTCTGATCGCAGTGAATACGGCGCTAGTGGTTGGCGCGGGGTATTGGTCACTGACGCGAGACTTCGACGCGCGCGCGGCGCGCGATATCGACGTCAACCTCCGCACACTCAGCCTCGCGTTTGCCGAAACCTTCCCTGACGCAAAGATCACCCTTCGAGACGGTGTCGTTGAGCGCATCGAAATTCCGAAGATGCCGGAATTCAGCGACCACAAAATTGTGGATCGGGCGACCGCCTATGTCGGCGGCACCGCCACGCTATTCGTCTACGACGATGCATCGCAGCAGTTTGTTCGCCGAACGACGAATGTGAAAAAGGAGAATGGCGACCGGGCGGTCGGTACACAGCTCGCGGCCGATCATCCCGCACAAGCCCTGCTCCGCCGCGGCCAGGCCTACAAAGGCCCGGCGATGCTGTTCGGGCGCCGTTTCTTTACGGCCTACCAACCGGTGCTCGGCGCGGGCGGCAACGTGATCGGCATCGTTTATGTCGGCATCCCAACGGCTCAGCTCGACAGCATGCTCTCGCAGGCGCTGTGGGCGATGGCCATAGCCGCGGCCATCGCCGCACTACTCGTGCTCGGCATGACAATGCTGATCGTCCGTCGCGTCACCAGGCCGCTTCGAGCCGTGACGGAATCGCTGACGGTGCTCGCCGAGGGCAGGACCGACGTCGAAGTTGCGCATGCCGATCGCCACGACGAAATCGGCGCGATCGCGCGGACCGTCGACGTTTTCAAGAACAATCGCCTCGAGCGCCACCAGCTCGAGGCGGAACGCATCGGCGCCGAAAAGCTTGCGATGAACAGGCGCAAGGCGGAACTCAATCAATTCGTCGAAGAATTCCGCGCCAAGATCGGCGGAATCATCGAGCGGGTGCTGAATTCCTCGGGGCAATTTGAAAATGACGCACAGCAGCTTACCGCGACCGCTCACTCGACCGCGCAAATGTCGGGGCAGTCCGCCGATGCCTCCAGACAGGCCTCCGAGCATGTCCGCAGCGCAGCGACCGCCTCGAGCGAGCTGTCGCAATCGATCGTCGAAATCAGCCGCCGGGTTCAGGAATCGAACGGCGTCACGGCCGATGCCGTCAAGCAAGCCGAAGCGACGGACCAGCGGATGGCGGAATTGTCGGCCGCGGGCGATCGGATCGGTGACGTCGTGAAATTGATCACGTCAATTGCCGAACAGACCAATCTCCTTGCGCTCAACGCAACTATCGAGGCAGCGCGCGCCGGCGACGCGGGGCGCGGATTTGCCGTGGTCGCGCAGGAGGTCAAGAACCTGGCGGGCCAAACTGCAAAAGCTACCGACGAAATCAGCGCACACATCGTGAACATGCAGCGCGCTACCGGAGAATCCGTCGGTGCGATCAAGGCGATCGGGCAGACGATCGAACGCATCAGCAGTATCACCACCTCGATTTCCTCCGCGGTCGAACAGCAGGGCACCGCCACCCAAAGCATCGCGCAAGGCGTCCAGGCCGCCGCGAGCGGCACCCTCGACGCCGCTGAAAACATCGAGCGCGTTGCGCAGAACGCCCGCAAAACCGGAACGACATCAGGCATGATGTTGAAATCGGCTCAAGAACTTTCGGAAGTGAGCGCTCACCTCAAGGACGAGGTCGAGAAGTTCCTGGACAGCGTTCGCGCGGCGTGATGTGCATCGCCCGACCCGCCTGCCCGCTGGGCGTTCAGCCTAATCGCCAGCCGACTTCTTCCGCAAAACTGTTGTAGAACTCCGGCGTGTAGGCCTTTTCCGGCGTCTGCCGCACTCGTTCGTCGAGACGTTCGGCGTCATCGCCGACCAGGATGCGCCAGCGCCCGGCCTTCACCCCGTCAAGAATGATTTTGGCGGCCGCGGCGGCTGATGTCGGCGCCTCGTCGCGGAAACTGCGGGCGCGATCGAGCGCGATGTTCTGAATGTCTTCATCCGACATCGCCGCCGTATCGATGCCCATGCCGTTCAGGCGCTGGCGCGCCAACTGGATTTCATTGTCGCTCAGCCGGTCGGAGTCCACGCCGCTCTGGATCTTGCGGGAATTCGAAATGATGGAGGTGCCGATATGGCCAGGCATCACCACCGAGCATTTGATGTGCGGCGCGTTGAGCCGGAGATCATTGATCAAAGCTTCGGTAAATCCCTTCACGGCGAATTTGGCGGCGCTGTAGGCGGTGTGCGACACCCCCATTCCGACCGAAGCCCAGAACCCGTTGACGCTCGATGTGTTGACGATATGCCCCTCGTCAGCCTTCATCAGCAGCGGCAGGAAAGTGCGGACGCCGAGGTAGACCCCGCCCCAGCAGATATTAAATGTCCTCTCCCACTGCTCCCTCGTGTTGGTAAACAGGCTGCCACCGCCGCCGATGCCGGCATTGTTGAACAACAGATGGATATTGTCGGTCGCCTGCTGCTCGATGAGTTCGTCGCGGAAGCGCTTGAGCTGATCTTCGATCGAAACATCGGCGACGTGCGTGGTGACGCGCAAGCCCTGCGGCAGCTTCTCTACCTCACACAGCTGCCTGGTTTCGGCCATCGCATCGGCGGAGACATCGCACATCGCGACGTTGCAGCCCTCGGCGACCAGTTGGCGCGCCAGCTCGCGGCCCATACCCGTGCCGCCACCGGTGATGACAGCAATCTTTCCGGCAAAATCCTTCATGAGAGACCGCGCGCCTTTCGATTCCAATCAGTCGAATGGATCAAGGCTAACATCTTTTGACGCTCGGCGCGCAACGGCGAAACCCAAACTGGAGGCGCGCAAATTTTGTGCGCTGCCACACCTGGAACAGCGAGATCGATTACGCCAAGGCAGTGACGACGTGCCCCTACCCCCCGCGGCGCACTCGACGTGCGGATGCCTCAATGCCAAGTCCAGCTGGCCGTCTGCGCGCTTTCGCCGGGCGAGTCCTTTAGACAGCGCCGGGCCGCTTCGATCTCCCCGTCAGTCGCCCCATGGCTCCGCGCCCACATCTCGGCGGCGGACGCCGAGTATTTGGCGACATAAAGTCGAACAACAGCGCAGGACGCGCGATGAACCAGTCCGGAGTGTTCTTTGGCTTCAGCCTGCGGGGCAAGCCCCAGGCACATCGCAGCGGCGCAAATCCAGCGGTATCCCATGTTCAAAGCCCTCTCGATCCCTGTTCAACTTGCGAGGCGCGTTTGAGTTCCGACTTCGGAACACGCAAATCCGCCGCTCACTCAAACAGAACTAGGCAACTCACGGACCGAAACAAAGTTACGGATGAACAGGGGTGCCGCTTCTCCACGGATTGTATTGGTTTCCCACTCGGTCTGACGTGGCTCGGTGATCGCCACTACGCACAGGGCCAACCGTATTTCTTCCGGATGCATCAATCAGATCGGGGACGGCGGCAACAGCGCTTCATCACGTGCGCAGCTCCTTCGCCTTAAGACGACTACGGCCGGTCATCGGAATGGACCTTCGACGCGATGTAGCGCGCTCGGCTAGCCGGTCTTCCGTTTTTCGAGGATTTGTCGGAAGTCCGTTGCCAGTTTGCCGTAGTAGTGGGCAAGCACCTCATAAAATTCCCGCTGCGGCCCATCCGTTATCTCTTGAACCCGCTCTTGGCATTGGGCCGCTTTGGCCTCGTATTTCTCAACTTTGACTTGAAGATCAGTTACCACGGCACAACTCCACGCAACACGCGTACAACTCTCGCTTCTTGCTTGGCACAAGCCTCCGTTCAAAATGATGGCTAGACTAGGGAAATCTCGCAGCGCCGGGACTAAGGTGTCCTTGCAAGAGTCTCATTTGCGGTTGTTGTCGGGATTTTGCTCACCAGGCTGATGGCGAACGATATCCCCGAAAGCGCTGCGCCGCCGAGCGCAATATGATTGCTCGGCAGCGGCGGTTTAGAGACTGGGCCTCAAATCCCCAGCGTCATTTTGCAACTGCTGAGCCCGCCAAGGTTCAAGACGCGGGTCCGATGGCATCGGCAGAGGTGTCGCAGATCGCGACGCCGCAGCGCGCGGCGATCAGTTGGCGCGCGCCAGTTCGCGGCCCACGCCCGTGCCGCCACCGGTGATGACAGCGACCTTTCCGGCAAATCCTTCACGAGAGACCACACAGCTTTCCATTCCAATCAGTCGAACGGACCAAGGCTGGCATTTCTTCCTGCTCGGCGGGCAACTGCTTCAAAATTGGCAGTATGCACTCACCCCGCGATTTTATCTTCGTTTTCGACGACCGCTGCAAGTGACGCCCTCTGCCTCTTTCGTTCCCTCCACGCCTCAAGCCTCCAACTGGCGCAGCCGTTCGAACCCCTCTTTGAGGTCGCGGAGGCTGTCCGGAGCGAACTCCAGGAAATGCAGCCCACCCCGAGAACCGGTAAAGGGCTGCAATGCTCCAGCGGGCAATGTTCCGGCAGCGGACCGAGCATTCGCCATCGCCCTTGTGTGGGCCAGCATGTCAGCGACCATCAGTGGCTTGCTCGATTTCTTTTCCTCTCTATAGTGAGGCTGCCGAGAATATCGCCTCCCGCGTGCTTAAATTGCCTCTTCAAGTCATCGAAGATGCGGGTACAGTCGCCAACGTTCTTGTGGCCGTCTTCGAGCACGATGTTGATCCTGCTGTTCGGGCCTCTGGCCTGAATGAAATCGATCAGGTGGGCCAAGCACCCGCGAAAGCATGCGCCATACTGACTATCGAGCTTCATCTTCTTTGGGATCGGTGGTGCTCGATACTCCTGGCTTGAACCGATCGTATGGCAGTGTGCAGGCCAGCCCCATGGTGAGCTTGTCGCGGACGAGCGCCACTAGGTCATCAATCAAGGCCACCGACTGCACATCCGTCCAGCCGGCAAACTCCCCTTTACGTGCCTTGAACTCGGTCGAATGAAAGATGCTGAAACCGTGGCGCCTCTGAAGCTTTGCCAGCCGTTTTTCGAAGTGCTCCCACTGATACGGCCGTGCCAACGAATCCGGCCATCGACCACGTTCGGCGTCGGGGCCGTTGATGTCCGACTCTATCGAATATGCGGTGAAGATCACGGGGCGATTGTATGAGGAAATCCCGTACGGCTTTTGCGATCCCCCCCTCCAGTCCCTTGGGCCCAGAGGAATGCCTGAGCAAGGCGCAGCGATGGCAAGCCAAACCACGGATGTCACTGAATTTGACCGGCTAAAAATTGGTCGGAGCGAGAGGATTTGAACCTCCGACCCCTAGTCTCCCAGACTAGTGCGCTAACCGGGCTGCGCCACGCTCCGATGCCGTTCCCTTAGCTTGATCAGGCCCGCGCGCAAGGCAGGCGATGGGCTCGCGGCGCACCGACAATGCCGGTTCCGCACGGAGCCGGGCCGCTAACCAGTCCTTCAGCGCCTGATCGAGCAATTGCCGGCAGGCGATCAGGTCCTGCAGCACGCCTTCCAGGCGCGCGACGTCGAGCCGGGCGCCCCGCGCCGCAACGCCGGGAATCGGGCCGTCGTCGAACGCCGCCGGCATCCCCTCCTCGTCGGTATTCGAGCAGGCGGAAATCGATGCCGTCGGCGCCCTCGTAATCGTCGTCATCGACGTCGATGCCGGGCGCGGCGTCGTCGTCCCGTTCCAGGATGCTTTGGCCGACCGCCTCTTCGATCGCTCCGAACGAGGCCACCGCCGAGCATCCGCCAGCCGCTGCACCGAGGCGATGCCGTGCTCCTTCAGGATGCGCTGCACCCCGCGGATGGTGTAGCCCTCGCCGTAAAGCAGGCGGCGGATGCCCTTGAGCAGGTCGACATCATCGGGGCGATAGTAGCGGCGGCCGCCGCTCCGCTTCATCGGCTTGATCTGGGTGAACCGCGTCTCCCAGAACCGCAGCACGTGCTGGGGAATGTCGAGGTCGTCGGCGACCTCGCTGATGGTTCGGAACGCATCCGGCGCCTTGTCCAAATGCCCGCTCCTCTTTTCGGCCGTCGCGGACTGAACGGCCAACGTCTATTCGGCCTTGCTTTCGCCGTTGCCGGGGCTGTGGCCGTTGATCCGCTGCTTCAGAATGGCTGACGGCTTGAACACCATCACGCGACGCGGCGAAATCGGCACCTCGGTGCCGGTCTTCGGATTACGGCCGATACGCTGGCCTTTCTTGCGCACCATGAACGAACCGAACGAGGACAGCTTCACCGTCTCGCCCTTCTCCAGGCAATCGGTGATCTCTTTCAAGACCAGTTCGACAAATGCCGATGACTCCGTGCGCGACAGCCCTACCTTCTGGTAGACGGCTTCGCACAGATCGACACGTGTAACTGTCTTTCCGGTTCCGGTCATCGCCTGCCCCAACTCTCGGCGAACAATTCTTATCTGAAATTATGAGCTTAACTCGCGACGGTCAACAGCGCTCATCAATGCAATAGCATGAAAGAACACTGCAAAGTATATAGACTTTTTAACGTCGCGCTTACCAGCGCAACAGCGCCGAACCCCAGGTGAAGCCGCCGCCCATGGCTTCCAGCAGCACCAGATCGCCCTTCTTGACGCGTCCGTCGGCGACCGCAACCGACAGCGCCAGCGGAATGGAGGCCGCCGAGGTGTTGCCGTGCAGGTCGACCGTCAGCACCACCTTCTGCGGCGCAATATGAAGCTTGTGCGCTGAAGCATCGATGATTTGCTTGTTGGCCTGGTGCGGAACGAACCAGTCGATGTCCTCGGCGCTGGTGCCGGTGGCCTTGAACGCGTCCACGATCACGTCGGTGATCATGCCGACGGCATGTTTGAAGACTTCGCGGCCCTCCATCCGGAGGTAGCCCACGGTATGGGTCGAGGACGGCCGCCATCGACGTAGAGCTTCGATTTGTGCCGGCCGTCGGAGCGCAGATGCGTGGTCAGGATGCCGCGGTCGGAGGCTTGCCGGCTGCTGCTGGGCGTCCAGCACGACGGCGCCGGCGCCGTCACCGAACAGCACGCAGGTGCCGCGGTCGTTCCAGTCCAGAATTGGCGAAAAAGTTTCGGCGCCGATCACCAGCGCGCGCTTGAACGAGCCCGAGCGCAGGAAGCTGTCCGCGGTCGCCAGCCCGAA
>CAVYMZ010000005.1:0-175167 GCA_963769705.1 uncultured Alphaproteobacteria bacterium
GCTCGTGGCGGACGCGAGGATGTGACCGGGTCGCGGGCTGAGGTGTCAGCCGCGATGGATCAACTGATCGTTGCCAGGGCGGTCTGCGCGAGCGTGCGCGCGAGGTATCGGACCTTTCGGCTGCCGTCATCGACACTCGCGGTGCCGACCGCGACAAAACCTAACGCCGCATGGAAAGCATCCGATGCCGGGTTCGGCGGGCTTGAATTGACCTCACAGACGACGCGACCGTGTCCGGCGCCGATCGCCTGTTCGAACACATCGTCGTAAAGCCGGCGTGCATAGCCGCGTCCGCGCGCCGATGACGCGACCACGACGCGGTCGACATAGACAAAGCGCGGATAGCGGGCGCGGAACCACAAGAAATTCGGGCTGTCGTAATTGGCGTCCTGATCGAATGCGAGCAAGAAGGCGTCGAGATCTCCGATCCGTCGCGCCAGCAACGCCTGGTCGACGAGCTGTTGCAGTCGTTCAGGTTCCAGCCACGACAGCTCCTGCGCGTGCGCGTTATTGAGCGCCAGCAGCGCCTGGCCAAGCGGCCTGTCGCTTGCGACTTCGATTGAGGCGACGGCGTGTGTTGCGGGATGGTGCATTCTGCCAAGCTAGACCGGGTACTCGTCTCCGAGAAGGGGATCGAGATGCTGGCGGCATGGCATCGCCGCCCTCGAATAAACATTTCGGGCGTCTGTCTTTCGGCGAACCGAGGACAGACGCCCGCGCGTCCGTTGAATTCTGATGGGGCTACCTGACAGCCGCAATCAACTGCGTCGGCGCGATCGACATCGCCCGTGACCGGCAATGGCCCGCGTTCAATGAACGCTGACCGCCTGCAGCTCGTTGCTCCAGGCATTGGCGATCGCCGCTTCCCGGCTGTCGGTCAGCATGATCGGGGTGCCGTCGGCGGCATGGAGCGCGAAAAGTTTCAGGCCCGGCGCGATCTTCGGCGCCTGGGGAAACAGTCCCGGCACGTCCTCGGAACGGATCTGCTTCACATAGGCGATATGGCCCTCGCCCAGGGTCGCCAGCGACTCCGTTGAGACGCCCGCCGGCTCGAACACAACATTACCCTCAGTCATGGTCTCGACTCCTCTATTGAGACTAAGCGGTCGAGTCCGCTACTCGTTCCATTATTCATGTTCATTGATAGCGATTGTCTTAACGATCCTTTCCGGCTCAGGTCGGGCCAGGTCGATCGACAACAGCCCGTTTTTCAGGTCCGCACCCAGTACCTTCATCCCCTCCGCCAGCACGAAAGTGCGCTGGAAGTGGCGCGCGGCGATGCCGCGATGGATGTATTGCCGGGCCTTGTCGTCCTGCTGACGGCCCCGGATCACGAGCTGGTTTTCCTCAATGGTTACATCAAGTTGGTCGCGGGTAAATCCCGCCACCGCCAGCGTGATCCGTAACCGTTCGGGCTGGTCGTTGGCGCGGTCGCACCTCTCGATATTATACGGAGGATAACCGTCGGCGCCCTTGACGACGCGATCGAGCGCACGCTCGATTTCGTCGAATCCCAGCAGGAACGGACTGGATAACGAAGGAACACGAGTCATCTTTTTTACAAAGCCCTCTCGAAGCGACTTTGGCATTTCAGGGCCCTTGCGGCGCCCCTTGGCGACCGGTTGGCGGATCTGCCCTCCGGTCAACGGTCAATATGGGCATGTTTTGAAGGGTGTTCAAGCGTCTGCGGAACCAGCCGAATCCTCGCAAATGTCGTTCAACCTCAGATGTCCAGTTGCGCATCGGGAAACCCACGAGATTCCGGGTTCATCGCTGGCAATGCCCGGAATGATGGCAACGGCCTAAAGCTCAATTCGCTTACGGCCGTCGGCGCTGAACAAATGCAGTTTTTCGCGCGGAGCGGTGGCGAGGATGCGCTCGCCGATGGCCGGGGCGACCGCGCCGGGAATCCGCACGATCACTTCGCCCGGCGGCAGCTCGCCCGGTTTGGCGCTCACGGCCGGCGCATCGCTCTGCTGCGAGCGGATGCCATACACGTACGTTTCCGCGCCGACCCGTTCGATCGCCTCCACGGTGAGATTGAGTGCAAGGCCGCCAGCCGGCCTTTCGCCTGATATCAGGAGGTCCTCTGGCCGGATGCCGAGAAGGCCGGCGCCGTCGGGGGCCGAAAGGCCGCCGGCGTCGCGCAGCGGCATCAGGTTCATCGGCGGCGCGCCGATGAACGATGCGACGAAGGTCGTCGCCGGCTTCTGGTAGATGTCCAGCGGGTTGCCAATCTGCTCGACCTGGCCGCCGTTCATCACGACCAGAATATCGGCGAGCGTCATCGCCTCGAGTTGGTCATGGGTGACGTAGATCGAGGTGGTGTTGAGCCTGCGCTGCAGTTTGCGGATTTCGACGCGCATCGCGATGCGCAGCTTCGCGTCGAGGTTCGACAACGGCTCGTCGAACAGGAACACTTTCGGCTGCCGCACGATAGCGCGGCCCATCGCGACGCGCTGACGCTGGCCGCCGGAGAGCTGTCCCGGCTTGCGCTCCAGCATCGGGCCGATTTCGAGAATACGCGCGGCTTCCTGGACGCGGCTGTCGATCTCGGGCCTGGCCATGCCACGGTTGCGCAGGCCATAGGCCATGTTGTTGTAGACGCTCATATGCGGATAGAGCGCGTAATTCTGGAACACCATGGCGATGTCGCGCTCCGCCGGCTCGATCTGGTTGACGATGCGCCCGCCGATATCGATCTCGCCGCCGGTGATGGTTTCCAGTCCCGCGACCATCCGCAGCAACGTGGACTTGCCGCAGCCGGAGGGGCCGACCAGTACGCAGAACTGGCCATCGCCGACGCCGAAGTTGATGCCCTTGATCGCCTCGAAGCCGCCCGGATAGGTCTTGCGGACGTCGCGGAGCGTTACGTTTGCCATCTCACTTTTCCGTCTCGATCAGGCCCTTGACGAACAGGCGTTGCATCAGCACGACGACCGCGACCGGCGGCAGCATGGCGAGCACCGCGGTCGCCATCGCCACCTGCCATTCGGTCAATGCGTCGTGCACGTCGATGATCTTCTTGATGCCGATGACGATGGTCTGCATGTCGTCGCGCGTCGTGATCAAAAGCGGCCAGAGATATTGATTCCAGCCGTAGATGAAGAGGATCACGAACAGCGCAGCGATATTGGTCACCGACAGCGGCAACAGCGTATCGAAAAAGAACCGGACCGGGCCGGCGCCGTCGATCTTGGAGGCTTCCACCAGCTCCTTCGGCACTGTCATGAAGAACTGCCGGAACAGCAGCGTTGCGGTGGCGGAGGCGATCAAGGGCAGGATCAGGCCGGCGTAGGAATCCAGCATGTGCAGATCGCTGGTGATCTTGTAGGTCGGAAAGATACGCACCTCGACCGGCAGCATCAGCGTGATGAAGATGGTCCAGAACGCGGTCATCCGGAACGGGAACGAGAAGAACACGATTGCATAGGCCGAGATGATCGAGATTGCGATCTTTCCGACCGCGATTCCGATCGCCATGATCAGGCTGTTCAGCATCATGCCGCCGACCGGCGCGCGCGTGGTCCTGCCGGCGCCGGAAACAATGGTGTTCCAATAAGTCTCGATCGCGTGCGAGCCGGGGTAGAGCGGCATCTGGCCGTTGGCGATCACCGTATTGTCGTGAGTCGAGGCGATGACGGCGAGGTAGACTGGAAAGGCGACGATTGCGACGCCGGCCAGAAGGACCAGATGGGGCAGCAAATTTCCAAATCGGCGGTGCTCGACCATGGCGTTCAGTAATGAACCTTCTTTTCGACGTAGCGGAACTGAAACGCGGTCAGCGCGACCACGATCACCATCAGGATCACCGACTGCGCCGCCGAACCGCCGAGATCGGTGCCGACCTTGCCGTCCTGGAACACTTTATAGACCAGGGTTTGCGTGGCGCCGTTGGGGCCGCCGCCGGTTGCCGTGTCGATGATGCCGAGGGTGTTGAAGAAGACATAGGTGATGTTGACGATGATCAGGAAGAACGTCGTCGGCGATAGCAAGGGAAAGATGATGGTCCAGAACCGCCGCATCGGTTTGGCGCCGTCGATCGCGGCGGCCTCGATCACGCTTTTCGGGATCGCCTGCAGGCCGGCGAGGAAGAACAGGAAATTGTAGCTGATCTGGTTCCAGACCGCGACGATGACGACGAGGATCATCGCCTGCGTCCCATTCAGCACCGGATTCCAGTCGATGCCATTGCGCTGCATCGCGCGCGCGATCATGCCGAGCCCGGGCTGGAACATGAAGATGAAGAGTACGCTGGCAACCGCCGGCGCCACCGCATAGGGAATGATGAGAAACGTGCGGTAGATCTGCACGCCGGCGATGTTGCGGTTCGCCATGACCGCCAGCAAAAGGCCGAGCGTGAGCGAGAAGAACACTACCAGCGCCGAGAACACGAAGGTGACACCGATCGCCTGATAGTATTCGGGGCGCTTCAGCAGCTCGACATAATTCTCGAACCAGACGAACTCGGTCGAGAGTCCGAAGGCGTCCTGCACCAGGAACGACTGCTGCAGGGCCTGCACCGCGGGCCAGTAGAAAAAGATCAGGGAAACTGCCAGCTGCGGCAGGATCAGAAGATAGGGCAGCAGTCTGCCTGAGAAGATCGCCCGGTTTTCCATAGCCCCTCGATGGATGGATCGTGGCCGAGCTGTGCCCGGCCACGATCCTCAGCTTTCATCACTTGGCGGCGGTGCGCTCGAACTGCCGCAGCATCGCATTGCCGCGCGACACCGCCGAATCAAGCGCGTCCTTTGCCGACTTCTTGCCGGCGAGCGCCGCCTCGATCTCCTCGGCAAAGACGTCACGCAACTGCACCATGCCGCCGAAGCGCAGGCCGCGCGAATTCTCGGTCGGCGGCTTGTTGGTCAATTCCTTCAGCGGGACTTCGAGGATCGGGTTCTTTTCATAGAAGCCGGAGGCCTTGGTCTTTTCGTAAGCCGCCTTGGTGATCGGCAGATACCCGGACACCTCGTGCAAATAGACCTGACGATCGGTATCCGACAGGAAGGTGAAGAATTTTGCGATGCCCTTGTATTCTTCAGCGCTCTTGCCGCCCATCACCCACAGCGAAGCGCCGCCGATGATGGAATTTTGCGGCGCGTCCTTCACGTCGGGGAAATACGGCATCGGCACCGCATTGTAGGCGAACTTGGCGTTGGCCTTGACGTTCGGATAGAACGCAGAGGACGTCATGAACATCGGACATTCACCCGACGTAAAGCGTCCTTCGCCGGTGTTGGTGCGCCCCGAATAGTCGAAGCTCTTGTCCTTCTGCAGTTCGACCAGGTTCTCCAGCAGCTTGGTTTCCAGCGGGGTGTTGAATTCGAGCACCGTGTCGAAGCCATCCAGCCCATTGGCCTTGCTGCCGATCGGCACGTTATGCCATGCGGAGAACTGCTCGATCAGGCCCCAGGATCCCCAGGCGGTGGAAAAGCCGCAGGTCGGGCTGGTTGCATGCAGCTTCTTGGCGTCAGCGAACACCTCCGGCCAGGTCTTCGGCGGCGTGGCGATATCAGCCTTCTTCAGGGCGTCGAGATTGACCCACATCACCATGCTCGACGAGTTGAAGGGAAACGACAGCATCTCGCCCTTGGAGGTCGAGTAGTATCCGGTGATCGCCGGCAAATAGGATTGCGGGTCGAATTTCTCACCCTCCTGCTTCATCAGCTCGGAGACCGGTTTGATGGCGCCCTTGGCTGCCATCATGGTCGCGGTGCCGACTTCGAACACCTGCATGATGCCGGGGGCGTTGCCGGCGCGAAACGCTGCGATGCCGGCGTTGAGCGTATCGGCGTAGCTACCCTTGAAGGTCGGGACGATCTTGTAGTCGCTTTGCGAGGCGTTGAAGTCGTTGGCGAGCTTGACCACGACGTCGTTGTTCGGGCCGGTCATCGCGTGCCACCACTGAATCTCGGTCACAGCGTGGGCGGGCGTTGCGAGCGCAAGTGCAACAGCGGTTGCCGTCGCTGCGCTGAATTGTCGAAGAGCCATCGAATTCCTCCGGGTTGGGCCATCATCTTCGTCTCGCGCGATAACAGCGCTGGATGACGTACAAATGACCGTATAAGCGAAACGATGGTACGGGGGAAGCGCGCGCCAAGGAAAGCGGAAAATAGGCTGAGACAGGCGCTGTTCTCGAGTTGTCCCCGCCGACGTGGAGGACCCAACCACAGGCTTTGGTTGTTGCGGAAGGCAATTGCCATCTCGCCCAAGCGAGGATTCGCGGCGAGGGTCTTGCTTTCGCCGCGACGGCGCTACCTCAGCGCTTGCGCTCGGGGCCGCAGACCACGCCCTCGGCGACCAGGGCGTCGATCTCGCCCTTGGAATATCCGAATTCCGCCAGCACCTCAGTGGCGTGCTGGCTGAAATTCGGCGGAACGCTGCGCAGGCTTGGCTTGCTGCGCTCCAGCCGGATCGGGGAAGCGACCCCCTTGTACCAGTCCTTTTCGATGACGTCGCCGCGGTGGACGGCGTGGGCGCTGGTCAGCGCCTGGTCGATCCGCTGCACCGGCCCGGCCGGCAGGCCTGCGGCCAGCAGGCGATCGCACAACGGCCCGGCATCGTGCTGGCTGAACACGGCGGCAAGCTCGGCGCGCAGCGCTTCGCGATGGGCGATGCGGTCCTTGTTGCGCGCAAAGCGAGGATCGCTGGCGAGTTCGGGTTTTCCGATTTCCTTGCAGAGTTTTCGGAAGGTGCCGTCATTGCCGACGCCGATGAAGATGTTGTCGGTCCGGGTCGGGAAGATCGCATAGGGAACGAGATTTGGATGCTCGTTGCCGGTGAGGCTCGGCGGCTTGCCATGCATGAAGTAATTCGCGGCGTGCGGATGCATGATGGCAAGGCCAGTCTCGAACAGCGTGGTTTCGAGAAACTGCCCGAGGCCTGATTTCTGCCGCTCGGCGAGTGCCATCAGGATGCCGATCGTCGCGTAAAGCCCGGTCGATACGTCGACCAGCGGCACCCCGATGCGCATTGGCCCGCTTTGCGGCGAGCCGGTCGCGGCGATCATTCCGGTCATGGCCTGGATGATGGCGTCATAGCCGGGATTGCCGCCGCGCGGTCCGTCGCCGCCGAAGCCGGAGATCCGGCAATGCACCAGCCTGGGAAATTTCGCGCGCAGCACGTCATTGCCAATGCCCCATTTGTCCAGCGTGCCTGGCTTGAAATTCTCGATCAGCACGTCGGCGCCCTCAAGCATCTTCATCAGCACGGCGCGGCCGCCTTCGGAGGCGAGGTCGAGCCCGATCGAGCGTTTGTTGCGGTTGATGCCGACGAAATACGCCGCGTTCTCGCCATGGAACGGCGGTCCCCAGTCGCGTACCTCGTCGCCCGCGGGCGGCTCGACCTTGATCACGTCGGCGCCGTGATCGGCGAGGATTTGCGTGCAATAGGGTCCGCCGAGCACCCGCGTAAGGTCGATCACGCGCAATCCAGTCATCGCGCCGGGGGCCGCTTGAGAACTCATGGAAGAAGCCTTCGCTCGAATAGCAACGTCGCGGAAAAAGAGGTGTTTGTTCTACTTCAGAGCTAGCGGTCTTCGGGCGCGGCAGCAATGCCTTCCGGCGCGGAGGCGTATGTCTCGACGGAAGTCGAGATGCGCCAGCGAACCTCAATGCGGCAAATGGCCCGCCGGTCGCCGCAGCGGGCCATTCGGCGATCTCGCTATACGACCGTCAGGCGGACATCCACGTTGCCACGGGTTGCGTTGGAATAGGGGCAGACCTGATGGGCCTTCTCCACCAGAGCCTCTGCATCGGCACGGGGAATTCCGGGCAGGGCGACGGCGAGTTCGATATCCAGGCCAAAGCCCCCGGCCGAACGCGGACCGATGCCCACGGTCGATGTCACCGAGGCGTCGGTCGGCACTTTCGGGCCGCCCTGTGAGGCGACGAACTTCATCGCGCCGATGAAGCAGGCGGCATAACCGGCAGCGAACAACTGCTCGGGATTGTTGCCGGCGCCGCCACCGCCGCCCAGTTCCTTCGGCGTGGTGAGTTTGACGTCCAGCGCTCCATCGAGCGTGGCAGCATGGCCATCGCGGCCTCCGGTGGCCTTGGCGCTGGTTCTGTAAAGCACATTCACGGACATGGGGCCTTCCTCCTCATTGCGGTTTCGATGCGATTATATTTCACACAATTGAATTGTGCACAATATAAGATATGCGGGCTCACATTTAATTGTGCGCGATTGAATGCGCGGGTGCTCCGGCCCACAATGGGACCGTCGCGCCCTGTCCGGATGGTGAGGCTGAACATGAAGAAGCAGGCTGCGGACGGACCGCTGCTATTGGGCAATCAACTTTGTTTCGCGATCTATTCGACCGCACACGCGTTCAACCGCGTCTACAAGCCGCTGCTTGACCGGCTCGGCCTGACTTATCCCCAATATCTGGTGATGCTGGTGTTGTGGGAACGCGACGGCGTTCCGGTCAAGGACATCGGCGAACGGCTGTTTTTGGACTCCGGCACGCTCACGCCGCTGCTCAAGCGGCTGGAAGCGGCACAGCTCATCAAGCGGACGCGAAGCACCGCAGATGAGCGGCTCGTGCTGATCGCGCTCACCCCGCAGGGGCAGGCCCTTCGGGAAAAAGCCAGGACCGTGCCCCAGTCGATCCTCGCTGCCTCGGCCTGCTCGGTTGCCGAACTGTCGGCCATGAAGAACGATCTCATTGCGCTGCGCGACCGGCTGAATGCCGTGGTGGGGGAGTAGGCGGGACGCGAGGTGGGCTGATGGAGGCGTTGTTGGCGCTGGTTAAGCGTCAGAGGCGCTTCTTTGTGAATGCGCGGCCGGAGTGCGATTTGAGATATTTCTCGAATGCCAGCGCTTTGCACTTGTCAGGGAAGGCACAGTACCAGACCAATTCCCAAGGTTTGAATTTGGCGGTGTGGGCAGACTTGCCGGCGTTATGTTCTGGTATCCGCCGCTTTAAGTCCGCGGTTGCGCCGACGTATTCCTGGTTGGGAAAATTGATGCTGCGGATGATGTAGACGTACCGCATGGGCACTCACGTAGCGGCACCATCAGAAGGCATCTTGCAGCCCGTCGTCGCCCTTCGGGCTATGCCGGGCACCACGCTTCGCCCTTCGGCCATCACCTGGCTGCGCCACGCGTCGCCCGAAGGGCGAAGCGTGGTGGAGCCAGGCGGGATCGAACCGCCGACCTCTTGCATGCCATGCAAGCGCTCTCCCAGCTGAGCTATGGCCCCTTAACCGGCACGATGGCTTTAAATCAGATCGCCGTCGCGCTCTACTCATTTTTGAGCATGATCTCTTCGGAAATCCGGTAGCCACGTTTCCGGATCATGCTCGTCCGCGCGTCTTGGGCGACTCGCGGGCCGCAACCCTGAACACAGTTCAGGGCCGATCTCAAGTCTCCTCGTCGCCGCCGACGTCGCCGATGATGTCGGTGACGTCCTCGTCGCCTTCCTCTTCGTCGGCGATGAAGGTGGAATCGTCATCGTCGTCGCCTTCGATGGTCTCGTCGATCTCGATGTCGTCTTCCGATTCGGGAACGACCGCCTTGACCTTGCCGGTGTTCTCCTCGGCGTCGGCTTCCTCGAGCGGCACCAACTCTTCGGCTTCCATCGGCTCCGGTGTTGCTTCGGCGGCCGAAGCGGCGGCTGCGGCGCTTGCGCGCGCGGCGGCGTCGGCGCGGGTCCGCGGCGGCGGCACGGGCGCGATCGGCACGATCTCGCCGGTATAGGGTGAGATCACCGGGGTCTTGTTGAGATCGTAGAATTTCTTACCCGTGGTCGGGCAAATGCGCTTGGTTCCGAGATCGGATTTGGCCACGTGTTGAATCCTGGGAATGTTCTGAAAAACGGTGCTTCACTTGGCTAGTTGAGGCGCCGCTGTCAATAGCCGCTTTGCGGGAGATAGATGCCAGCGTGACGCAGCGCGGCCCATGTGATACCTGCCGCCCTCGCAGAGGACACAATCTTGACCCAATCCGACCAACCGAGCCCGCTTGAAGCCCGTGCAAGCGGACCCTTGACAGGGAAGGTCCGCGTACCCGGCGACAAGTCGATTTCGCACCGGGCCCTGATTTTGGGCGCGCAGGCGGTCGGCGCAACCCGGATTTCGGGCCTGCTCGAGGGTGAGGACGTCCTCAATACCGCCAAGGCGATGCGGGCGCTCGGCGCAAGGGTGGAACGAACCGGCGATTTCGCCTGGCAGGTGCGCGGCGTCGGCGTGGCCGGCTTCGCGCAGCCGCAAGCCCCGCTCGATTTCGGCAATTCCGGCACCGGCTGCCGACTGGTGATGGGGGCGGTGGCCGGCTGCCCGATTACCGCTGTTTTCGACGGCGACGCCTCGCTGCGGTCCAGGCCGATGCGGCGGGTGCTCGATCCCCTGGAATTGATGGGAGCGCGGGTCGGTTCAAGCGGCCAGGGCGGCCGCCTGCCGCTGACGCTTCAGGGCGCGCGCGACCCGCTGCCGATGCTCTACCGGACGCCGGTGGCCTCGGCCCAGATCAAATCCGCGGTGCTGCTGGCGGGGCTGGCTGCGCCGGGAATAACCACCGTGATCGAGACCGAGGCCAGCCGCGACCATACTGAATTGATGCTGAAGCATTTCGGCGCCGAAATCGTCTCCAGCCGGGAAGGCAGCCATGGCCGCCGAATCGCGCTCACCGGTCAGCCCGAATTGCATGGCGCGGAAGTGGCGGTGCCGGCCGATCCGTCTTCCGCAGCGTTCCCGATCGTGGCGGCCTTGATCGTCGAGGGCTCCGACCTGGTCCTGTCCGATGTCATGACCAATCCGCTGCGCACCGGGCTGTTTACGACCTTGCGCGAGATGGGTGGCTCGATCGAGGAAACCGAAATCCGCAGCGACGCCGGCGAGCCGATGGCGCAGCTTCGGGTGCGCGCCTCGAAACTGCGCGGTGTCGAGGTGCCCCCGGAGCGCGCGCCCTCGATGATCGACGAATATCTGGTGCTGGCGGTGGCGGCGAGTTTTGCCGAAGGCACCACCATCATGCGGGGCTTGAAGGAATTGCGGGTCAAGGAATCCGACCGGCTGGAGGCCACCGCCGCCATGCTGCGCGTCAACGGCGTCAAGGTCGAGATCTCCGGCGACGACCTGATCGTCGAAGGCAGGGGCCATGTGCCCGGCGACGGCCTGGTCGCCACCCATATGGATCACCGCATCGCGATGTCGGCCCTGGTGATGGGGCTTGCCGCCGACAAGCCGGTGAAGGTCGACGATACCGCCTTCATCGCCACTTCATTTCCTGATTTCATCCCGATGATGCGTTCGTTGGGCGCGGAGTTTTCATGATCATCGCCATTGACGGACCTGCGGCGTCGGGAAAAGGCACGCTCGGCAAGCGGCTCGCCAAACATTATGGCTATCGTCACCTCGATACCGGCGTGATCTACCGCGCGGTGGCCAAGGCGCTGCTGGATGCCGGCGCCAGTCTGACGGACGAGATGATCGCCGTCTCCGCGGCGCTCGAGCTCGACCCCGAAAAGTTTGGCGATCCCGTCCTGAAGACACAAAAAGTCGGTGATGCCGCCTCGGTGGTCTCGGCGATCCCCAAAGTGCGGGAGGTTCTCCTCAATTTCCAGCGGCAATTTGCGGCCGATCCGCCCGGTGCCGTGCTCGACGGCCGCGACATCGGCACCGTGATCTGCCCGGACGCCGATGTGAAGATTTTCGTGGTGGCCGACCCCAGGGTCCGAGCCCGCCGCCGCACCCTGGAGGCAAGGGCGCGGGGGGAGGACGCCGACGAGGCCGCGGTGCTGGCGGATATCCTCAAACGCGACGAACGGGACCAGAACAGGGCTGTGGCGCCTTTAAAACCCGCGCAAGATGCTTACTTGCTCGATAACTCCCATTTGGATATAGAAGGCGGCGTCCGGGCCGCCATCGACATTGTCGAGGCCGTCCGAGCGGGCCGGCAGCGGGTTTGAACGCATTCATTCGAGAGCTTTCAAACAAAACCGCGGCCGTCATTGGAGGAAAGCCCGCTCCTGGTCTTGAACTGCGATATCGCGGGGCCGATTGCCTCGTTCAGGCTCCGGACAAAATTATTCAACGTATCGAACGTGCAGGCATGCTGCCGGCCCGCTGTCGCGATTTCTCGCAGATAGCGGTCGTCAGGGTTTGCGGAACCCTGACACTTCACGCGCGATACGCCCTTTAACCCGAACGGCCGGCGATACCCGCATCTGGAGAACAAATGGCTTCGACTGCTGCTTCTTATAATCCTTCCCGCGACGATTTTGCCGCCATGCTCGACGAGTCGTTCGCCGGCGGCAACCTTCAGGAAAGCTCCGTCATCAAGGGCACCGTTGTTGCGATCGAGAAGGACATGGCCGTCATTGACGTCGGCCTCAAGACCGAAGGCCGCGTGGCGCTGCGCGAATTCGCCGGGCCCGGCCGCGAAAGCGAACTCAAGGTCGGCGACGTGGTCGAGGTGTTCCTCGACCGTATCGAAAATGCGCTCGGCGAAGCCGTGCTGTCGCGCGACAAGGCGCGCCGCGAGGAAAGCTGGGGCAAGCTGGAAAAGGCCTTCAACAATAACGAGAAGGTGCACGGCGTCATCTTCAACCAGGTCAAGGGCGGCTTCACCGTCGACCTCGACGGCGCAGTCGCCTTCCTGCCGCGTTCGCAGGTCGATATCCGTCCGATCCGCGACGTCGCGCCGCTGATGAACAACTCGCAGCCGTTCCAGATCCTCAAGATGGATCGCCGCCGCGGCAACATCGTGGTGTCGCGCCGCACGGTTCTGGAAGAAACCCGCGCCGAACAGCGCCAGGAACTGGTGCAGAATCTCGAAGAGGGTCAGGTCATCGACGGCGTGGTCAAGAACATCACCGATTACGGTGCGTTCGTCGACCTCGGCGGCATCGACGGCCTCTTGCACGTCACCGATATCGCCTGGCGGAGGGTCAATCACCCGACCGAAGTCCTGACGATCGGCCAGACCGTGAAGGTCAAGATCATCAAGATCAACCACGAAACCCACCGCATTTCGCTCGGCATGAAGCAGTTGCTGGACGATCCGTGGCAGGGCATCGAGGCGAAATATCCGTTGAACGCGCGCTTCACCGGCCGCGTCACCAACATCACCGACTACGGCGCGTTCGTCGAGCTGGAGCCGGGCATCGAAGGCCTGATCCACGTCTCGGAGATGTCGTGGACCAAGAAGAACATGCACCCCGGCAAGATCGTTTCGACTTCGCAGGAAGTGGAAGTGCAGGTTCTCGAGGTCGAATTCGGTCAAGCGCCGGATTTCGCTCGGTCTCAAGCAGACCATGCGCAATCCCTGGGAAGTCTTCGTCGAGAAATTCCCGGTCGGTTCGGTGGTCGAGGGCGAGGTCAAGAACAAGACCGAGTTCGGCCTGTTCCTTGGGCTCGAGGGCGACGTCGACGGCATGGTGCATCTGTCCGATCTCGACTGGAAGCTTCCGGGCGAGCAGGTGATCGACAACTTCAAGAAGGGCGACATGGTCAAGGCCGTGGTGCTCGACGTCGATGTCGAGAAGGAGCGCATCTCGCTCGGCGTCAAGCAGCTCGAGGGCGATCCGTTCGCAGAGCCCGGCGACGTCAAGAAGGGCGCGGTCGTGACCTGCGAAGTGCTCGAGGTCAAGGAAAGCGGCATCGACGTGAAGATCGTCGGCACCGACTTCACCACCTTCATCAAGCGCTCCGAGCTGGCGCGCGAGCGCGCCGATCAGCGCGCCGAGCGTTTTGCGGTGGGCGAAAAGGTCGACGCGCGGGTGATCCAGTTCGACAAGAAGGCCCGCAAGGTGCAGGTCTCGATCAAGGCGCTGGAAGTCGCCGAAGAGAAGGAGGCCATCGCGCAGTATGGTTCCTCCGATTCGGGGGCGACGCTGGGCGACATTCTCGGCACCGCGCTCAAGCAGCGCACCGAAAAGTAAGCCTCGCGCTTCTTCGTCTTCAATCAAACGGGCCCCGGTTTCGACCGGGGCCTTTTTTGTCGTCGCTCGATCCGGACTGCGACGGCGGGGTTTTCGGGCCTTGTTTTCTTCATATTGCGCCGCAATTGATGTAATCAGGACACGGCATATTAAGGCTGTGCAGCGGAAGACCGTGCGATTCGCTCACAGCCGCTTCCGGGAGATTTTTCGATGTCGCTTGATTCAGACGTGATCGTCGATCGTCGCAGGATTCGCCGCAAGCTGACCTTCTGGCGGGTGACCGCGGCGGTCGTCGCCATCGCTGCGGTCATCGCGGTCGGCGTGATCGTGAGCCCGGGCGGACGTAGCGCGTTCACGACTTCGGGTTCGATTGCGCGAATCCATATCGACGGCCTGATCCGCAGCAATGCGGACCGCGTCGAGGCGCTGGAGCGGCTGGAGAAGTCGCACGCCGCCGCCGTCGTCGTGCATATCAATTCGCCTGGCGGCACCACGGCCGGCTCCGAACAGCTCTACGACGCGCTGATGAGCCTCAAGGCGAAGAAGCCGATGGTGGTGGTGGTCGAGGGACTGGCGGCGTCGGGCGGCTACATCACAGCGATCGCGGCCGATCATATCGTCGCGCAGCAGACCTCGCTGGTCGGTTCGATCGGCGTGCTGTTTCAGTTTCCGAACTTCACCGATCTTTTGAAAACCGTCGGCGTCAAGGTCGAGGAAGTGAAGTCTTCACCGCTGAAAGCGGCCCCCAACGGCTATGAACCGACCAGTCCGGAAGCGCGCGCGGCGCTGGATTCGCTGGTCAAGGATTCCTACGCGTGGTTTCGCGGCCTGGTGAAAGAACGGCGCGGCATGGATGACGCCTTGCTCGATAAAGTCGCGGATGGACGGGTTTTCACCGGCCATCAGGCGGTCGATCTCAAGCTGATCGACCAACTCGGCGACGAGAAAACCGCGGTCGCCTGGCTGGTCGCGCAGAAGGGCGTCAAGGCTGGGCTGCCGGTGCGCGACTACAAGCTGGCGCCGCGGTTCGGCGACCTGACTTTTCTGCGAACGGCGGCTTCGATTACCCTGGATGCGCTCGGCTTTAGCGGAATTGCGCGGCAGATCGAGCAGGCCGGCGTTGCGCAGGCAGTCGATCGCCTGAGCCTCGACGGCATGCTGGCGTTGTGGCAACCCGCGGCCACGAATTAAGCCGCCCAAGTCCGGTTTCCGTCGCATTTCCCGCATTGCGGGTATTGTCACAATCCCCGATCCGGGCGTTTGCCAAGTCTTTTCGCGCCGCCCAATCTTGATTTAGCGTCTTGACAGTTCAAGGTATTTTCACGGAAATGGACATCCGCACGCTCCCGGACCCCAGTGTCGATGATCAAATCCGAACTTGTTCAGCGTATCGCCGAGCACAACCCGCATCTTTACCAGCGGGATGTCGAGAACATTGTGAATGCGATCCTCGATGAGATCGTCGCAGCGCTGGCGCGCGGCGATCGGGTCGAATTGCGCGGGTTCGGAGCGTTCTCGGTCAAGCATCGTCCGGCGCGCGCGGGACGCAATCCGCGCACCGGCGCGCATGTGCCGGTCGATCAGAAGAGCGTCCCGTTCTTCAAGACGGGCAAGGAAATGCGCGAACGGCTGAACAAGGACAGCGGAGCGCCCGATACCGGCGCTTGAGGCGTTTTCGATTGCGCGTCATCTGGCCGCAGATCCCGTAGTTTTTCGGACTGTGCGCCATCAGGTCTTTCAGCAGCGAAGAGGGATCATGCGCAAGTTTCTGACCGCCGTGGTGCTGATCCCGCTGGGTCTGATCTTTGTCGTGTTCGCGCTCGCCAACCGGCATTTCGTCACGGTGTCGTTCGATCCGTTCAATTCGACCGATCCCTCGATCGCGGTGACGCTGCCGCTGTTCGTCGTCATCATCGCGGTGGCGATCGTGGGCGTGGTGGCGGGGGGTACCGCGACCTGGTTCCGGCAGCGGCATTGGCGCCGCGCCGCGCGCCAGCACGAGGCCGATGCGCGGCAGGTGCGGGCGCAATTGGCCGATTTGCGTGCCGGTGGCACGGCCTCGCGATACGGGCAGCACCGTCTTCCCGGGCCGTCGCAGGGCGGCTTTTATGGATCCGGTGGGCGAGACAAGCAGGGCGCGACGTTGTAGAACGCGTCGCAATCGCAGACCGTTTTTCCGGCTTTTGCTGCCGCTCCAACCCGTATTTGGAACCATGTCCCTGATCGTCAAAATTTGCGGCCTGTCCACGCGCGAGACGCTCGACGTCGCGCTGGATGCCGGCGCGGACATGGTCGGGTTCGTGTTCTTTCCGCCCTCGCCCCGGCACTTAAGCCTTGAGCTGGCCCGCGACCTCGGCAGACAGGCAAAACGCCGTGCGTCAAAGGTCGCGCTCACGGTCGATGCCGACGATGCGACGCTCGCCAATATCGTCGAGGCGCTGCAGCCGGATATGCTGCAATTGCACGGCAAGGAGACCGTAGCGCGGCTGCGCGACATCAAGCAGAAATTCGGATTGCCTGTGATGAAGGCGATCCCGGTTGAGACCCCGGCTGATCTCAATTCGCTGCCCGGCTACGCCTCGGTCGCCGACCGCATCCTGTTCGATGCGCGTGCGCCGAAAGAGGCCACCCGGCCCGGCGGCCTCGGCGCGGTGTTCGATTGGCACGTGCTGGAGAAACTCGACCTCCAGCTGCCCTTCATGGTCTCGGGTGGCTTGCATGTCGAGAACGTCGCGGAAGCCATCCGCATTACCCGCGCCGGCGGCGTCGATGTTTCCTCCGGCGTGGAGCGTACGCCCGGCGTCAAGGATCCCGAAATGATCCGCACATTCATTCGCGCGGCGCGCGCAACAGAAGAGCTGATGGTTCGATGAGTTTCGCTAAACCCAATTCCTTCCGCAGCGGTCCCGACGAGCGCGGGCATTTCGGCATTTTCGGCGGCCGCTTTGTCGCGGAAACGCTGATGCCGCTGATCCTCGATCTGGAGAAAGCCTACGCCGAGGCCAAGGCCGATCCGGCGTTCCAGGCGGAAATGAACGGCTATCTCAAGCACTATGTCGGCCGGCCGTCGCCGCTGTATTTCGCCGAGCGCCTGACCGAGCACCTCGGAGGTGCAAAAATCTATTTCAAGCGCGAGGAGCTGAACCACACCGGCTCGCACAAGGTCAACAATGTGCTCGGCCAGATCATGGTGGCGCGGCGCATGGGCAAGAAGCGCATCATCGCCGAGACCGGCGCCGGCCAGCACGGCGTCGCCACCGCCACGCTGTGCGCGCGGTTCGGGCTCGAATGCGTGGTCTATATGGGCGCGGTCGATGTCGAGCGGCAGCAGCCCAATGTCATCCGCATGGAGATGCTGGGCGCCAAGGTGGTTCCGGTGCAGTCGGGCTCGCGCACCCTGAAGGACGCGATGAACGACGCGCTGCGCGACTGGGTCACCAACGTGCACAACACCTTCTACTGCATCGGCACCGTGGCCGGCCCGCATCCCTATCCGATGATGGTGCGCGACTTCCAGTCGGTGATCGGCGTCGAGACCCGCGCGCAGATGCAGGAAGAGGAAGGCCGCCTGCCGGACTTCGCTCGTCGCCTGCATCGGCGGCGGTTCCAACGCGATGGGGCTGTTTCACCCCTTCCTCGACGATCCCTCTGTGGAGATTTTTGGCGTCGAAGCGGCCGGCCACGGGCTGACGCAATTGCATGCCGCCTCGATCGCCGGCGGCCGGCCCGGCGTGCTGCATGGCAACCGCACTTATTTGCTGATGGATGACGACGGCCAGATCCAGGACGCGCATTCGATCTCGGCGGGACTGGACTATCCGGGCATCGGGCCGGAGCATTCCTGGCTGCATGAAACCGGCAGGGTGACGTATCTTTCCGCGACCGACGACGAGGCGCTGGCCGCGTTCCAGTTGCTGTCGCGGCTCGAAGGCATCATTCCGGCGCTGGAGCCGGCGCACGCCATCGCCAAGGTGATGGAGCTCGCGCCGAAGCGGCCGAGGGATCATCTGATGGTGGTCAATCTCTCCGGCCGCGGCGACAAGGACATTCCGCAAGTGGCGGATATTTTGCGGGGAAAGAAGAAGTGACCACCCGTATCGACGCACGCTTCGCTGAATTGAAGAAGCAGGGCCGCTCCGCCTTCATCACCTTCCTGATGGCCGGCGATCCCGATCCCGCGACCTCCCTCGAAATCATCAAGGCGCTGCCGAAGGCGGGCGCCGATATCATCGAGGTCGGCATGCCCTTCACCGATCCGATGGCGGACGGCCCGGCGATCCAGGCGGCGGGGCTGCGCGCGCTGAAGGCCGGCATGACGCTGAAGAAGACGCTGGCGATGGTGCGCGAGTTTCGCAAGGGCGATAACGCCACGCCGCTGGTCCTGATGGGTTACTACAATCCGATCTACATCTATGGCGTCGACAAGTTTCTGGTCGATGCGAAATTGGCCGGCGTCGACGGGCTGATCATCGTCGACCTGCCGCCGGAGGAAGACACCGAATTGTGCCTGCCGGCGTTGCAGGCCGGGCTGAACTTCATCCGGCTGGCGACGCCGACTACAGACGACAAGCGCCTGCCGGCGGTGCTCGCCAACACTTCGGGCTTTGTCTATTACGTCTCGATCACCGGCATCACCGGCAGCGCCAGCGCCGATTCCGGCGCCGTCGGCGAAGCCGTCGCCCGTATCAAGCGGCACACCAGATTGCCGGTGTGTGTCGGCTTCGGCATCCGCACGCCGGACGCTGCCCGTGCGATTGCGCAAAATGCCGATGGCGCCGTGGTCGGCACCGCGCTGGTCGACGCCCTCAGCGGCAGCCTCGATGCCACCGGCCGGGCGACGGCCAAGACGGTCGATGCGGTGGCCGATCTCGTTGCCTCGCTGGCGCAGGGCATCCGGGGCGCCAAACAGGCCGCGGAATAAGCCACAATTGCGGGCGAGATAGATCGCGCGGCGGCTTGCCGGGTACGCCCCCAGCCGCCATATGATTTAGAGGCGATTCGATCGCCATTCGGAGCGAAACATGAATTGGCTCACCAATGTCGTCCGGCCGAAGATCCGCAACATCCTGCGGCGCGAGACGCCTGAGAACCTGTGGATCAAATGTCCGGATTCCGGGCAGCTCGTGTTCTACAAGGACGTCGAGGCCAACCAGTTCGTCATCCCCGGCTCGAACTACCACATGCGCATGGGCGCGGTAGCGCGGCTGAAATCGATGTTCGACAACGAGACCTGGTTCGATGTCGCGCTGCCCGAAGTCACGGCCGATCCCCTGAAATTCCGTGACGAACGCCGCTATGCCGATCGCATCAAGGATGCCCGTGCGCGGACCGGCCTGAACGACGCCATCAAGGTCGGTTACGGCAAGCTTGAGGGCGCCGCCGTCGTGATCGCGGTGCAGGACTTTGACTTTATGGGCGGCTCGCTCGGCATGGCGGCAGGCGAAGCGATCGTGCGCGGGCTTGAACTAGCGGTGGAGAAGAAATCGCCCTTCATCATGTTCGCGGCCTCCGGCGGCGCCCGCATGCAGGAAGGCATTTTGTCGCTCATGCAGATGCCGCGAACGATCGTCGGCGTGCAGATGCTGCGCGAAGCAAAACAGCCCTATATCGTGGTGCTGACCAATCCAACCACCGGCGGCGTCACCGCCTCCTATGCCATGCTCGGCGACGTCCAGATCGCCGAGCCTGGCGCGCTGATCGGATTCGCCGGCGCGCGCGTGATCGAACAAACCATCCGTGAAAAATTGCCGGAAGGTTTTCAGCGCGCCGAATATCTGAAGGACCATGGCATGGTCGACATGGTGGTGCATCGCCACGATTTGCGGCCGACGCTGGCACGGCTCTGCCGGCTGCTGACCAAATCGCCTGCGCTGGAAACTGCCTCGAAGCCTGCAGTCCCGGTCGCCGCTCCAGCCCAGATCGTCTCGGGCGCGGCCGCGGCGCCGGCAGCACCCTACGCGTGAACGCGCCGGCGGCCAGGCGAGCGCCACCGCTCGACGAATTGATCGCGCGGCTGTCTGGCCTGCATCCGGAGCGTATCGATCTCGGCCTGGAGCGGATGCGGCGGCTTTTGGAGCGGCTCGATCATCCCGAGCGCAAGCTGCCACCGGTGATTCACGTCGCCGGCACCAATGGCAAGGGATCGACGATCGCGTATCTGCGGGCAATTCTGGAAGCAGCAGGGCTGCGCGTCCACGTCTATACCTCGCCCTCGCTGGTGCGGATCAACGAACGCTTCCGCCTCGGCCGCCTTGGCGGCGGGGTTCTCGTCGGCGATGATGAATTGTACGCTGCGCTCGAACAGTGCGAGCGGGCCAATGCGGGCGCGCCGATCACAATCTTCGAAATTGAAACCGCTGCGGCGTTTTGTCTGTTCGCGCAGCATCCGGCCGACGTGCTGCTATTGGAAGTCGGTCTCGGCGGGCGGCTGGACGCCACCAATGTGATCGATGCGCCGCTGGCGAGCGTGATCGCGCCCGTCAGCATGGATCACACCGAGTTTCTCGGCGATACGCTGACGGCGATCGCCCGTGAGAAAGCCGCCATCATCAAGCGCAACGTGCCGGTGATTTGCGCGGAGCAGCAGCCCGTGACGATTGCCGTGATCGAGCAGGACGCCAAACGCTTGCGCGCGCCGCTGCACGCGGCCGGGCAGGATTGGTACGTCAATGTCGAGCGTGGGCGGCTGGTCTACCAGGACGAGCGCGGCCTGATGGATCTGCCGGCGCCCAAACTGTTCGGCCGGCATCAGTTCGACAATGCCGGTCTCGCGATCGCGACGCTGCGCGCGCAGGACAGGTTCAGGATTGCGCCGGCCGCGTTCGAGGCCGGCATCGTCAACGCCGAATGGCCGGCACGGATGCAGCGCCTGGCGTCGGGCGCGCTGCTGGAGCAGGCGCCACAAGGCTGCGAGATCTGGCTCGATGGCGGCCACAATGCGGAAGGCGGCCGCGTCGCCGCCGCCGCCCTCGGCGATCTCGAAGAGCGGGTTTCGCGGCCGCTCGTGGTCATCGTCGGCATGATGGCCAACAAGGACGCCAATGGGTTTCTCGCCAATTTCGCCGGGCTGACGCGCCACATCGTCGCGGTGCGGATACCCGGCCAGCAAAGCGCAATGCCGCCTAATCGGCTGGCGGACGCCGCGCGTGAGCTCGGCATGCGAGTGGAAATCTCGACCAGCATCGAGGCGGCGCTGCGTTCGATCGCGCGCCTGACTTACGAAGTGCCGCCGCGCATCCTGATCACCGGCTCGCTGTATCTCGCCGGCCATGTGCTGGGCCTCAACGGCACACCGCCGGGATAGACCGGAAGATGCGCTTTGCCGCGATTGCCGATGTCCACGGAAACTATCTCGCGCTGGAAGTGGTGATTGCCGATATTCGAGCGCCAGGGATCGACGAGATTGTCAACCCCGGCGACATGGCGAGCGGACCGCTTGACGCGCGGCGCACCATGGACGCGCTGATGGCGCTCGACGCCATGCATGCGCTTGGCAACCACGACCGGTGGCGGCGTTGATTTGGCAGCAATGGTCTTGCGGCGCGCGGGCGGCATACCCCATCAACGCAAACGGCCGGCTATTGGCCGGCCGCTTTCGGAAAAAATGAGCTGATGGAGCCGATCAGACCGCAGCCGTAATCCACTGCTGCAGCTTCTGCTTCGGCGCGGCACCGACCTGGCGCGAGGCCATCTCGCCGCCCTTGAAGATCATCAGGGTCGGGATCGACATCACGCCGTATTTCGAGGCCGTCTTCGGGCTCTCATCGACGTTCAGCTTCACGATCTTGACCTTGTCGCCCATCACGCCGGAGATCTCGTCGAGCGCGGGTGCGATCATGCGGCACGGGCCGCACCATTCGGCCCAGAAATCGACCACGACCGGGCCGCTCGCCTTGAGCACCTCGGCTTCGAAATCGGCGTCAGAAACCTTGCCAACGGCCATGGGAGTACCTCGTTCAGTTCGGGAAGGATGCGGCGTCAAGAATCGCCGCTGTTGATCATGCAATCAACCTATGAACGGGGCGTTGCCGGGTCAAGCTTGGACATCCCCCCGGAAATCGGATGCCAGTTCGGCGTCCAGGGCGGGAGCAAAAATCTCCATCAATTCAGGGGTTTCGGTCCAAAGTAATGCTGCCCGGACGGGCATCTGAGGATAAAGCTTCCCCAACACCGCGCGGTAGAGCGCAAGTTGTCGGACGTACCCCCTCGGCGCCTCGGTCGGCAGCCGGGGCGGGGCGTGATTGGTCTTGAAATCGACGATCAGCACCTCGCTCTGGCTCACCACCAGCCGATCGATTTGCCCGGAAACCAGGGCTGGTTGCCGCCCCGGCCGCTCCAGCCTTCCCGCGATCGAGACCTCGGCGCGGCTGCCTGCGCCGAACACGGCTGCAAAGCGCCGGTCCTCGATCAGGGTCAGCACCGCCTCCGCCAGCGTCTCGCGGTCGCTATCGGTCCAGCCGTCCGCATTGCGGACGAGGTATTTCAGGGCCGCGTCGCGGCGGCGCTCGGTTGCAAGATCGGGCAGGGATTGCAGCAGCCGGTGCACCAGCGTGCCGCGCTGCACCGCCCGTGCGCGCAATTGAAGAGATTCGCCGGTCCTGATGCTGCGACCTCCGCCTTCCCCGGGATCGGAAGGCCGCAGCAGGCTGTCGGCGGGACCTTCCGGCGGCGCAGTAGTCTGCAACCAGGCTGGCAGTTCGATGGGCGTGGTCGGCGCCAGAGCGGCAGCGGGGCCCGTCGCAGGCGCTGTGTCTTCGATCCGTGCGTAGCGCTTGATCGGGCCGTCCGGCGTCTCGATGGTCTGCTCGTGCAGTCCGGAATTGGAAAGGCCCTTGACGATCAGATCGTACCAGGAGTGTTTGCGCACCGTGTTCATGTTGCCCGGCATGCAGCCGCCGACGATCAACCGGTCGGCCGCGCGCGTCATCGCCACGTACAGGAGGCGGCGGTACTCGTCCTCGGTATCGCCCAGCATCGCCGTCCGCGCGGCGCTGACGACCGCGGGGTCCTCGGCTTTCCGGCCGGCCCAGACCACGACACCGTCAGGCAAATGGATCAGCTTGAGGCGCTGCGTATCCGAAGGCGACGAAGTCGTATCCACCAGGAACACCACGGAGGCTTCCAGCCCCTTGGCGCCGTGCACGGTCATGACGCGGACTTCGTCGCGCGAGATTTCCATGTCGCGTTTGACTTCGGTGTCGGCCGCGCGCAGCCACGCCATGAAACCCTGCAGGGAAGCGGGGGCCTTGCGCTCATAGCCCAGCGCAAGCTCGAGGAATTCGTCGAGCGCGTCATTGGCTTCATGGCCGAGCCGCCGCAGGATGCGCTTCCTGCCGCCATCGCCGCCGAGCAGCCAGGCGTAGAACGCAAACGGCGTCTCGATGTCGAAACGGCGCTCGCATTTCTCGAGACGATCCAGCGCATCCCGGAATTTGCCGCCGCTGGCCGCGTGATCGCTCAGCGCACTCCGCAGCGAGCCCTCGCGCGGCCACGCCAGTTCGAACAGATCGTCGTCGGAAAGCCCAAACAGCGGGCTTTTCAGCGCCACCGCGAGCGCCAGATCGTCCTGCGGCAGCAGCAGCGCGTCGGCCAAATTCATCAGGTCGATGATCGCGATGTGCTCGGTCAATTTCAGCCGGTCGGCGCCGGCAACGGGAATATTGGCGTGCTTCAGCGCCTGGATCACCGCGTCGAAGGCGTTGCCGCGCCGCCGCACCAGCACCAGCATATCGCCATAGCTGAGGGGGCGGCGCTTCCCGGCCGAGCCGGTCATGGTGCCGCTTTCGACCAGCCGCCTGATCTCGGCCTGAATGCGCCTTGAGAGCTTCACCTCGGGGCTCGTCTGCGACAGGCCATCGAACGGCGCGCGCCAGCCTTCGATGTCCTGCTTGCCGTCCGGCTGCTGCAATTCCCAGAGATCGATCAGGCTCGGCCCGGCATCGGCCAGGGAATTGTGGATGGGATAGCCGGTCTCCACCGAATGGATGCTGCGGTAGATGTCGGCCTCGCGAAACACGTGATCGACCGAGTGCAGGATCGCGGCTCCCGATCGGAACGAATAGGTGAAGCTGACCGGATCGAATTTCAGGCCGGCTTCGGTAAATTTCCGTGCGAGAGACCGGCGGCGGGTGTCGAATTCGCGCGGCGCGGCGCCCTGAAACGAGAAGATCGACTGCTTCTCGTCGCCGACCGCGAAGATGGTTCGCACCACGCTGTCGCGGGCGCCTTTGCCCGAGGTGAATTCGGAAATGATATGGGCGACGATATCCCATTGCCGCGGGCTCGTGTCCTGCGCCTCATCGATCAGCACGTGGTCGACGCCGCGATCGAGCTTGTAATGCACCCAGCCGGACGACACCCGATCCAGCATGGCCAATGTCCTGTCGATCAGATCGTCATAGTCGAGCTGCCCGCGCTCCTGTTTCTCGCGGCGGTAATTTGCGGCCGCTGCGGTAGCGATTGCGAGCAGCGCCTGGGTGCGATCGCGGGTCGTCACTGCGCGGCGTCGTTCGATCAAGGGATCGACGCGGCCGCCTTCCCGATCGAACAGCTGCGCAATCGCCGGATTGTTGTCGCAGAACTTTTTCGTCACCACGGTTTTGCGTGGGGTTCGTTCGTCGGTCAGGAACACGCCGAGATATTTCTCCACCTGTTCGCTGCCGGTGAATACCAGCGCATCGCGCAAGCGTACCGCCTGGTCCTGGTCGGATTTGTTGCCGGTTTCGAGGATGCTGGCGATTTCATTCCAGCGCGATCTCGGCAGATGCGGGCCGTCGACCATTTCGCGCTCGACGTCTTCGAGCGTGCCGGAGGGATCGACGCCGAGGGCTGCCGACATCTGGGCGGCTGCGTTCTCGACGCTGCCGGCGCCATCGGTCCAGGCCATGAAGTGATCGCGGCTCAGACAAGCCTCGCGCACCACATCCTTGAAGGTGACGTCGGCCGCACTGGCCATCGCGATATTGAGCGCACGGCCGGCAGCGCTGCCGGGATCGCGAGCGGCCTCGAGCAGCACCTTGAGATTGGCGCGCTCCATCATCTCGGTCTGATCGCGCTCGTCGATCACGGCGAACCGCGCCGGAACATTGGCCTCGAACGGAAATTGCTGCAGCAGACGCGTGCACAAGGCGTGAATGGTCTGCACTTTCAACCCGCCCGGCGTCTCCAGGGCGCAGGCAAACAATTTTCGCGCCGACATCCGCAGACGCGCGTCAGGACGCGCGATACCCGCTTCGACAATCGCATCATCAAGCGCGGCGTCGTCGAGCGTGACCCAGTGGCCGAGCGTCGTGAACACCCGTTCCGCCATGTTGGCGGCGGCGGCCTTGGTGAAGGTGATGCAGAGGATTTTTTCCGGGGGCACGCCATCGAGCAGCAGCCGGATCACCCGCTGCACCAGCACATGGGTCTTGCCCGATCCGGCATTGGCCGAGACGAACGCGGAAGACGCGGGATCCGAGGCGCGGGCCTGGGTGGCACGGACGGCAGGGGGAATCGGGCGGGGCGCGCTTACCATTCTTCCAGCCCCAACCCGCCGGCCGCTGACCATTCCTTGATCCGGGCGAGATCGTCGTAACTGCCGTAACGGTTCGACCACATCGAAAGATTGAGCGAGGTATAAGCCTGGTTTTCGTTCTCGAAGGCGCGGATCAGCGCTTCGAGCTTCCTGCGCGCCTCGTCGGCGGCATCGTCGGGCAATTGCGGCGTATCGCTTTGTTTGATCTTCAGCTCCAGCGGCTTCTGTTCGCCCGGCGGATTGTTGCCGGAAAGCCGGACATAACCGATTTCGCTGACGGAGCTACCCGCGGGAATATCGGCAAAGCCACCTTCGCGCAAAATGGCCGCCTCCAGCGTGAGCTGCGGCGACAGCCCCATGCGCACCTGCTTGCCGGTCGGCGGCTGCCCGGTCTTGTAGTCGAGGATCGCAAAGCTGCCGTCATGGCGGCGCTCGATCCGGTCGGCGCGCGCCGACAAAACAAAGGTGCGCGCATTGTCGAGGGCAATGGAGATCTCGCCGCGGATCTCGGCGTCGATGCGGGCGATGTCGCCGCGCCGGGCGATTTCCCAATCCGAAAACCATCTGACGATGCGCTGGAAGCGCGGCCACCACAGCGCCCGCGCCTCGGGTCGCTCCATCAACGGCGCGAAATATTTCTCGCCGATCTTTCGCAAGGCGCCGGCCGGATCTGATGGCAGCGAGGTCGCAAAGACTTGCGTGAATTCGCCGAGCGCATCATGGATCGCCGAGCCGCGGTCGGCGGCCGACAGCGGCATGTCGACGGGGTCGAGCGGGTTGAGCCGCAAAATATATTTGGCGTAGATCGTGTAGGGATCGCGCAGCCAGTCCTCGATCGCGGTCACCGACATTTTCAAGGGCCTCACCGCGCGCGGCGGCTTCGGCGCGGGTTGCGGGATCGGCTCGACCTTGCCGGGGCGATCTAATTCTTCCGCAAAGCGAACATACCTTGCGCCCGCGGCGACGGCGGCGCTCCAGCGCTCTTGGCCCGCGACCGCCTCCAGCCGATGCAGGAACCGTGAGGCCACTGCGGGCGCGCCGCCGACCTTGGCGGCATGACTTAAGATGACTTCGTCGGCGCCGAGCAACTGGGCAAAATCGTGCGCGGAAAGGCCGATGCGCCGCTCCGGCAAATCGAGGCCGAGTTCATGCCGCATCGGCCGGCTCAGCCAGGGATCGACACGCGGTGCCGGCGGCCACACGCCCTCGACCAGCCCGCCAATGATGATACGGTCGGATTGCGTCAGCCGCGCTTCCAGCGGGCCATAGATTTTCAGACGAACATTTATCTGCTCCGGCCGCCGCACCATCCGGTCGGTAAAGGCGGTCTGGAACACTTCCGCGTAGTCAGGGAGTTCGACCAGTAGACCGCTCTGCGATTTCCCGCCGAGCAGATCGTCGAAAGCGGAGGCGAGCGCCGATCCCGGTGGGCCTTCGAAGGCGAGCGCCACGCCGTGCTCATCGCGCGACAGCTCCATCAAGACGTCGCGGTGGCGTGTTGCCAGCTCGGCGAAATCACGCGGCTTTGCCGGATTGAGGCTTTCGAGCGGCGCAAGTGCCGTCTGCAAGGCTGCGATCAGCGCTTGCACGCGATCGAGTTCCTCGCCCCGGAGCCTGTTCCTCGGCTCCGCGCCATGAAGCGAACACGGCTCGCCGCGCCGCAGTTTTGCAAGCTCGGCGCAGAAACGGACGAAATCGCGGGCGAGACCGTTGCTTCCCGCCTGCGGCCGCGTGCCTCGCAACAGCGCCAGTTCGAGCGCCTCGACGGCGTCGTTGAACGCGCCTGCCGCACCGCCGAGCCGGCACAGCGGATGCTTCAACAGCGCCAGCAGGGTAGGCGGCTCGAGTTGCTTTGCCACGGCTTCCGCCGCAAGCCGCGCGAAAATGCCCGCCGGCGTGTCCATCAACGCGTCGCCGCCGGAATCGTCGAAGGCGAGGTTCCAGCGGCCGAGCGCTGCGATCACCCGCCGCGCCAGCGCGCGATCGGGCGTCACCAGCGCCGCCGATTTATCGAGATGCCGCGCCTCGCGCATCGCCACAGCGATCGCCAGCGCCTCCATCTCGGGATTGGCAGCCGCTATCACGGCGAGATTTGCCATCGCGCCCGAAATCTTTTCGACGATGCCGGGCTCGGCCAGCCGCCGGTGCCATTGCGCGGTGGCGTTGGAAGGCCTCATCGCTTCGGATGCGAGCACCTCGCGCCCCTGCGGTGCAGTTTCGCCCAAAATCTCGACGTCGCCGCGCTTGATGCCGAATCGCTGCAGCAGGGCGTGCATCGCGTATTGCGGATGGTTGGACGAGGGAGGTGAGGTGAATTTTCCCTGGGCATCCCTGACGCCGCCGATCGTCTGCCAGGCTTCCTCATCGAGATCGGTATCGAGCCCCGGCAGCACCACCGCGCCTTGCGGCAGCGCGCTGACGGCATGAAGGAAATTCGCGGTCGCCGGCATCGAACCGGTCGAGCCCGCCGCGATCACCGGCCCGTCGTGATGGGTGCCGAGCCGCTTGGCTTCCGCGGCGATCAAGAGGTCGCGCCGCGCCGCCGGCTCGATCTTGCCGATTTCCTGCAAGTGAGCCGGCCATGCCAGTCGCGCGATCGCCAGGAAATCGAGCGAGTGCTGCCAATATTGGTCGAGCTGGTCCGGCACCAGCCCATCCAGCGCTTCCCAGCCGACGCCACGGGTCACCATGTCGTCCATCAGCCGCGCCAGATCGCCGGCCAGTGCCAGCGTCGAAGCCGGGCCGCCAACCACCAGCGGCGACAATACGGGACCTTTTGCCCAAGCTGCCACCAGTCTCGCCAGTGTGAGCCGGCGTTCGAGTTCGCCGAGTTTCGGCGGAATGTCGAGCGGTGCCGCGTTGCCGTACTGCTCGGTTTCCTCCGCGAACGCCAGTTCATCCTCGTCGATGTCGCCGAGCGCGACGATGCGCGGCAGCACCACGGCGTCCGCCCTCAACTCGTCGAGAAAGATTTCCCGCGCCATGCGCCCGGCGCGCCGGGTCGGCAGATAGAGCGTTGCTTGCGCGAGCCTCGCTGGCTGGTTCCGCGCCTCGAAGCCAGCGACCAGCCGGCCATCGACCAGCGCGGCGATGACGGTGCGCAGAAAAGGCGCGGACACTGGAACGCTGAAAACGCGCATGGGCTTCCTGATTCGGAGATCAGGTTACATCATGGCATGGGCAGCATTGAGGGGGGAGTCGAAGACGGCCGGGCTGTCATTCCGGGGCGCGTTGAAGACACGAACCTCAGATGTGCAATTGCACATCGGGGAATCTCGATATTCCGGGTCTGCGCCTTACGGCGCATCCCGGAATGACGGGGTATCACGCCACGCTCTCGAGAAGCGCCTCTTCCGCGGCGTCGACCGCGTCGGGGGTTCCGACATGCATCCACACGCCGTCGAGCCGCAAGCCGAACAGCCGCTCCTGCTCGTTGGCGCGGTCGAACATCATGGTCAGCGAGAATTCACCGGCTGGCGCGTCGGCGAACAGCGATGGCGACATGATCGCCGCGCCGGCATAGACGAAGGGAACCACCTGATTCTCCTTGCGCTTGCGCAGCGCGCCATCCGGAAGCATGGAGTAGTCGCCGCGTCCGCCATAGCCGATACTGCTGGTGGTCGGCGCCATCAACAAGAGGATGTCCATCCGTGCGGGGTCGAAGGCCTCGGCGAGCCGCGCCAGATTTGGCCGCACGCCATCGATCCACATGGTGTCGGCATTGACGTGGAAGAACGGGTCGGGGCCGAGCAGGGGCAGCGCCTTGACGACACCGCCGCCGGTGCCAAGCACCTGGTCACGCTCGTCGGAGATGATCACGCGGGGCCGCGTGCGTGAGGCGGTGTGCGCGATGATCTGGTCGGGCAGATAGTGGATATTGACGACGGCTTCGCTGACGCCGGCGTCCGCAAGCTTGTCGAGCACATGATCCAGCAACGGGCGGCCCGCCACGGGCACCAGCGGCTTCGGCAGCTTGTCCGTCAACGGGCGCATGCGCAGGCCGAGGCCGGCGGCGAGGACCATGGCTTTGGCAGGTTTGACGGACATTTCTCTAACTTCTCGAACCGCTATTTTCCCAGATTTACAAAACCATATCACGGCGATTCGGGCCGTGCATCGTCGATGCCTTATCTGCCGCAGATGACGGTTGTGCGACCGCCGGCTCAGGCTTCAGCGTCTTGCGCCGCTCGCCTGCCGGACCTTTTTTTCTTGTCGCCTGTTTTCAGGAAATTGACGCCAATCTGGTCGCCATTGACCCATGACAGCTCGCAGCGGCGATAGGCGAGACCTGTGGAAGACAACAGCAGGAAGAATTCCTTGAGATGCAACCCCTCGACCGAGCCTTCGACCGTGAGTTTGGCGCCGGTCTCCGAAACGTCTTCCATGGTGCATTCGCGCCGCCAGGTGCCGTCGATGCCCATCATATGCGCCGGGATGCCGCGTTCGAATGTGACGCGCTCTCCCTTGCGCCGTTCCGTCGTCGCCATCGATTTGCTCCAGCCCTCAAAACAGCCGCGCCCCGCGTTCAAGGCAGGGCGGGGCAGATTAAGGGCAGGCTGACTAATAACGGGTAAATTACGCTGCCGGAGGAGGCACGTTGACCGCGTACCACTCCCGGGCGCGCGCGAGCGCGGGGTGGGCCAGCGAACGGCTCAGATAGGTCCATATCCGGGGCTGATGGCGCAGATATTGCGGCTTGCCGTCGCGCCGGTTGAGCCGCGCAAAGGTGCCGAGCAGCCGCGTGTTCCGCTGCGCCGACATGATCGCGTACAACTCGGCAAAACCGGCCGGATCGAAGCTCTCGTCGGCGGCGCGGCGCGCCTTGATGTAGCGCGTCAGCAGCGCAAGCTCGAGTTGCTCGGGCACGTCGATCCGCGCGTCCTGCAACAGCGACACCAGATCGTAGGCAGCCGGTCCCAGCACGGCGTCCTGAAAGTCGATGATGCCGACTCTTGCGATGCCCTGGCGTTCGCCGAGCCAGATCAGATTGGGCGAATGGAAGTCCCGCAGCACCCAGGTTTTGGGAGCGGAAGCGGGCTTGCCCAGGAGATCGCGCCACATCGAAACGAATTCGCTGCGCAAGGTTTCGGTCAGCCCGGTCCGGCGGTCGGGCAAATACCATTCGGGCATGAGTTCGACCTCGACCAATAAGGCGTCGGTGTCGAAGGTGGGAATGGTGTAGCTCTGCTGCGGGGCCAGCGGTAAAATGTCGGGCAAGGTTTGGCGGTGCAACGCCGCCAGCACGTCGGTCGCGGCCTCATAGCGCTCGGCGATCGGGGCGGGCGGATCGCCTTCGACGAAGCCGACACTGCCGAAATCCTCGGTGATCAGAAATCCGGCTTCGAGGTCGGCGTGATGGATCGCCGGCGCCGAGAAGCCGCGCTCGCGTAATCCGCCGGCGATAGCGACGAACGGCTTGACGTCCTCGGCCAGATGCACTGCGGCGCTGTAGGATTTGCCGTCATAGATCGGCGGACCGTCGGGGCGCTGCGGCGAGTTCATCAGGATGAATACGCTGTCGTCGCGGACGAGCCGCGCGTAGGAGCGGATCGACGCATCGCCGGCCATGCGCTGGCGTTTGGCCTCGGAATAGCCGGCACCATCGAGAAATTGCCGCAGTGCTTTCAGCCGGGCGACTTGCGCGGCGGCCTTGCCATGGCCGGTGATCTCGGCGGCGCGCGCGGTCGATCCCAGCGCCGGACGATGGCTCAGCGCGATCTCGATGCGGTCCTGGGGAAGCGCCGATGGCGCGCGCTCCGGCCATTCGATCAGCGCCACCGTGCCTTCCGGCAAGGGCGACAGGCCGATTTCCTCCAGTTCGGTGGCATCGTTGACGCGGTAGAGATCCGCATGCACCAGCGGAAAAGCCGGCAGGTCGTAAGCCTGCACGAGCGTGAAGGTCGGGCTCGGAACCTCCAGAGCATCGTCGCCGGCGAGATAGCGGATCATTGCTCGCGCTGCCGCGGTTTTTCCGGCGCCGAGGTCGCCGGAAAGCGTAATGACGTCGCCGGGACCGATCAGCAAGGCCAGATCGGCCATCAGATGCGCGGTCGCGGTTTCGTTCGACAGCGCCAGCGAGAATGTCGTGGGAGCGGTCATTCCGCGGCGTTGCGATGCGCGGTCTGATCGACGGGAAAGTCGCAGGTCACGGTCGTGCCCTTGCCGACGATCGAATCGACGCGCACCTTGCCTCCGTGCAGTTCGACAAAGGAGCGCACCAGCGACAGGCCGAGACCGGCGCCGCGGTGCCGCGAGCCGTGGGAGTGGCTTTCGAACCAGTCAAATACCTTGTCCTTGACGTCGGCCGGAATACCCGGACCAGAATCGGTCACGGTGAAGACGACGCTGTGCTCAGTCCGCCCGGCGCTCAGGCCGATCGTCGCATCCGGAGGCGAAAATCCGACGGCATTGGCCAGCAGATTATACAGCACCTGCACCACGCGGCGCTCGTCGCCGACGAAACTGCCGATGTTAGGATCGACGTCGACCCTGAGCTGGATGCGGTCGGTCGCGAGCCGGTCCTGGATGCCTTCGGCGGCGGCTTCGATGGTCTTGCGAATGTCGATCGAGCCGAGATTGAGCGACATCGCGCCGGCGTCGATGGTTGCGAGGTCGAGGATGTTGTTGATGATCGCCAGCAGCGCGTTGGTGGAGGTGGTGATGTAGCCGAGGTATTCGGCCTGTTTCAGGGTCAATGGACCAGTGACGGGATCGCTGAGGAAATGCGCGAAGCCGATGATGGTGGTCAGTGGCGAGCGCAATTCGTAGGAGACGTGGTGGACGAAGTCGACCTTCATTTGGTCGGCCGTCTCCAGCGCCTCGTTGCGCTCGCGCAGCGCGCGCTCGACGTTCTCGGTGTCGGTGATGTCCTGGAGGGTCAGCATGGTGGCGCCATCGGGCAGCGGCATGGTCATGCAATCCAGCACGCTGCCGTCCTTGCGCTCCAGCTTCAGCGGCACCTCGACCCGATTCTCGATTCTCGTAATGGCTTCGCGGATCGTCCGCCATATCTCGGCGTCATCGAACAGCGGCTTGCACCAGCTCTCCACCATCTCGATATGCGGCTGCTCGCGCAGCGCGTCGGGCGATAGCTTCCACATCTTGGCGAAGGCCGGATTGAACAATTGCGCGCGGCCGTTGCTGCCGAACACCGCGACCGCTTCGGCCAGGTTGTCGAGCGTTTCGCGCTGCACCCGGATCAGGCCATCGAAGCGCCGGGCGAGGTCGAGGCTTTCGGTGACGTCGTCGAACAGATAGGTGACGCCGCCTTCCGGGTTCGGCGTGGTGACGACGCTGACCGCGCGGCCATCGGGGAGATACCAGGTGTCCTTGGCCGGTTCGACCGCGCGATAGGCCTCGTGCAGCTTGGCCTTCCAGGCCCGGAAATCCGGCTGTTCGGGGACCTTGCGCGCGGCGCGCAGGCGGTCGAGCACGCTGGAATCGTCGGGATTGCCGTCAAGAAAGGTGCGGTCGAGGTCCCAAAGCCGGCGATAGGAATCATTGTAGAAGGCCAGCCGCCGCTGGCCGTCGAACACGGCCACGCCGGAGGACAATTGATCGAGGGTGCGGCGATGCGCCTCCGCCATCCGCACCAGGGCCGCGCGCAGGTCGTTGGCTTCGCGGGCGTCGATGGCGATGCCGGCGCTGCCTGCGCTGAGAGCAAGTGCATGGACGTCGTAGACGCGGCGCTCGCCGCCGACCACGATCGGCAGCCGTGCGGTGAAGGCCGAGTTGCCGTTGAGCGCCCGGTTGACGTCGTCGCGCTGGTCGCTTTCGAGCAGTTCGAGGTTGCGATGGATCGCGTCCGCGACACCGGCGGCCTCGGTCGCCTTGGCGTAAGCTGCATTGGCATAGCGAAGCTGGCCTTGCGCGCTCTTGGCCCAGATCGGCCACGGCATCGCGGCCGCGAAGTCGCGCAACAGCTCGGTTTCCTCCAATAGCGTCTTGTAGCGGAGGTTCGATTCCGCCAGTTCCCGGCGGACTCCGCCGAGTTCGCGAATCCGTACAACGGCTTGGCCGCCGATGGCGCGGCCCATGGCCTCGATCGAGCGTCCGTTCGAGGTGGAAAGGCTGAGCAGGAAGCCTTCACCGGCCTCGCGCAATGCGTCGACTGCGTGATCCATCTGCAGCGCCGGCTCCGGCGGCAGCCAGGTTCCGAAGGCGAGAATGCGCTGCGGCTGATGATGTTGGGACTCCTGCGGCAGCAGCAGCGAAACGTCGCCGGCAATTTCCGGACGATTGCCGCCGGCCGCCCACGAGATCAGGACCTGCGGTTCCGCGAACAATAGCGCCCGCAAGCGGTCGGCCTGGGCCTGCAATTCGCCGATATCGGCGCGCAGGCGCGCCTCGTTTCCCGCGGCGCGGACGCGGCTGCGCATCAGGAGAATTGCGGCTACCACCGAAAAGCCGAGCAGCGCCAGCGCCGTGGTCAGCACTGCGAATTCCTGCCGGTTGAGATCGATAGAGGCCGAGATCGCGTTCAGCAGCGACGAATCGCTGGCGTTTGCCGGCCTGGACGATCCGAATGCGGCGGAGGCAAGGGCGATCAGGCCGTTACGTGCCAGTGATGTGCACGACAGCAGGGTCCGACGCATCGTACCGATCACGCCCGACATATTTGCCCCAAAACCGCACGTCTTTGCGCCCGGCGACCCCCGCCGTGCGCGAATCGCAAGACAATATCCCCTTCGGGAGTCGGCGGGTAAGAGTCCAGATCGTGAACGCGAATCCCGGCGCGGAAAAATGCGGGATTAAACTCGATCGATGCGATTTTTTTTAAACTCGATCCGCTGTTTACGCGAATCAGCGGCCCGTCGAACCGAAGCCGCCGCTGCCGCGCTCGGTCGTCGACAGCGAGGCCGCGGGAACCAGTTCCCCCCGGACCACCGATGCGATCACCATCTGTGCGATGCGCTCGCCGCGGCGAATCTCAAACGACGCAGCGCCATGGTTGATCAGCAGCACGCCGACCTCGCCGCGATAGTCCGCGTCAACGGTGCCGGGCGAATTCAGCACGGTGACGCCGTGCTTCGCAGCGAGACCGGAGCGCGGACGGACCTGCGCCTCATAGCCGGGCGGCAGCGCGATCGTCAGCCCGGTCGGCACCAGCACGTACTGTCCGGGGACAAGGATCAGCGGCGAGCCTTCGGGAACCGCGGCCACCAGATCCAGCCCTGCGGCGTGGGCGCTCTGATAGACCGGCAGCGCCAGGCCTTCGCCGTGCGGTAACTGCCTGATATCGATTCTGACGGTTGAGTTCACGAGGCTTTCCCGACGGTTTCGGCAATGCGCGCCACCAAAGCGCTGGCGACCTCTTCCTTGGTCATCACCGGCCAGGAGTCGACTTTGATGTCGGCGCCGTCGCGGGTCAAAAGATGCACGGTGTTGCGGTCGCCGCCCATCACGCCCGTCGCCGGCGAGACGTCATTGGCGACGATCCAGTCGCAGTCCTTGCGCGCGAATTTGGCCTTGGCGTTGTCGATCAAATGTTCGGTCTCGGCGGCAAAACCGATCACCAGCGGCGGGCGCCTGTCCTTCAGCTTCGAAATCGTCGCCAGGATGTCGGGATTTTCGACGAGTTGTAGCGGCGGCAGGCCGGCGGCAGTCTTCTTCAGTTTCTGTTCGCCTTCATTGGCGACGCGCCAATCGGCGACCGCGGCGGCGAAGATCGCGATGTCGACCGGCAAGGCGGCTTCCACCTGCCGCAGCATGTCGCGCGCGGATTCCACATGCTTCACGGTGACCCCTCGGGGATCGTCCAGATCGACCGGGCCGGAGATCAGGGTGACATCCGCGCCGGACGACTGTGCCGCGGCGGCGATCGCAAAGCCCTGCTTGCCGGAAGATCGGTTGGCAATGTAGCGCACGGGATCGATCGGCTCGTGCGTTGGGCCTGCGGTAATGAGAACGCGTTTGCCCGAAAGCGGCCGCGGCCGCGGCGGCAGCAATATCCGCTCGGCAGCGGATGCAATTTCCAGGGGCTCCGCCATGCGGCCAATTCCGGCCTCGCCGGCTTCGGCCATTTCGCCGGCATTGGGCCCTATCATGGCGACGCCATCGCGTTGCAGTTGCGCGACGTTGCGGCGGGTCGCGGCATTGCTCCACATCAAGGGGTTCATCGCCGGCGCCAGCAATATCGGCCGGTTGGTCGCAAGCAGGATGGCGCTGGCGAGGTCGTTGGCATGGCCGTTGGCCATCTTCGCCATCAGGTCCGCGGTCGCCGGGGCCACCACGATCAGATCGCATTCCCGCGCAAGGCGAATATGCCCGGCGTCGAACTCGCTCTCGGGGTCGAACAGATCAGTGTAGACGCGCTCATGCGCGAGCGCACTGGCCGCCAGCGGTGTGACGAATTGCTGCGCGGCCTTGGTCAGCACGCAGCGGACGTGAATCCGCCGCTCCTTGAGCCGCCGGATCAGGTCCAGCGCCTTATAGGCGGCGATGCCGCCGCCGATGATCAGAGTGACGCGGACTTGATCCCCTGTGTCAGCGGCTCGCTTTGGAGCGTGCGAGGTGGCGTCGGCAGGCGGCGAAACGGGCTGCGTAGGTGGTGTTGCGGTAAACTCGAAGGGCACGCCCTGCACCATCTCCCGCAATATTACCCGTACCTCCTCCTCTACGGAGCGTCCGTTGCGGGCTGAGCGCATCCGCAGATAGACCTTTACCTCTTCGTCGAGCTTTCGGATGGTCAGGCTGGCCATGGGTAGCTCCAAGAAATGATTGCAATGATATCATTTTTTGAACGCACTGCAATCACAGTTGGCGGACTGCGAACAGGATGGCGATAAAGGTCGCGGCGATGATCCAGAGTGCCAGCGTGCGCCAGCGGCTTTTGCGGCCCTCGGTCCGGCCCATGGCCGCGATCGTCTCCGGCGACAGCGTGAGCCCTTCGCGGGTCATGGTCTCCAGTTGCTCCAGCACGGCGACCGAGCGCGCCGCGATCGCCGGCAGGCCCGCCAGCACGCGGCCGAGTTCGCCGGCGCCGGTCATCGCGCCCTGGATGCGGCCAACGGGTCCGAGATTGCGCTCGATCCATTCGCGCACCACGGGATCGGCGATCTTCCAGATATCGAGTTTCGGGTCGAAGCTACGCGCCACGCCTTCGACCACCACCATGGTCTTTTGCAGCAGGATCAACTCGGGACGGGTGCGCATGTCGAACAGGCCGGTGACCTCGAGCAACAGCGTCAGCAGCTTCGCCATCGAGATTTCTTCGGCGGTGCGGTTGTGGATCGGCTCGCCGATGGCGCGGATCGCTTGCGCGAAATTCTCCACCGAATGGTGCTGCGGCACGTAGCCGGCCTCGAAATGCACCTCCGCGACGCGGCGATAGTCACGGGTGATGAAGCCCAGCAGAATTTCAGCGAGAAAACGCCGCTCCTTCACGCCGAGCCGGCCCATGATGCCGAAGTCGACCGCGACCAGCCTTCCGGCCTCGTCGAGGAACAGATTGCCCGGGTGCATGTCGGCATGAAAGAAGCCGTCGCGCAGCGCGTGTCGCAGGAAACTCTGGATCACCTTGCGCCCGAGGTCGGGCAGATCGACCTGGGATTCCGCAAGACGCGCGTGATCGCTCAGCGCAATGCCGTCGATCCACTCCATCGTCAACACGTTGTGCGCAGTACGGTCCCAGTCGACGGCAGGCACGCGAAAATCCGGGTCGTCGCGCGTGTTCTCCGCCATTTCCGACAGCGCAGCAGCCTCCAGCCGCAGGTCCATCTCCATCGCCACCGAGCGGGACATCGTGTTGATGACCTCGACCAGCCGCAGCCGCCGCGCTTCCGCCGAATAGGTTTCGGCGTTGTGTGCGACAAAGAAGAAATCGCCGAGGTCGCGGCGGAAGCGCGAGGCGACATCGGGTCTCAGCACCTTCACCGCCACCGATTTGCGCACGCCGTCCTGTTCGGTTTCGCCGCGATGTACTTGCGCGATCGAGGCGGCGGCAACCGCGGGGCCGAGACTGACAAACGCCTGCGCCACGGGACGTTCCAGCGCCTGCGCGATGACGGTTTCGGCCTCACTTTGCGAAAACGGCGGCAGCCGGTCCTGCAGGGCTTCGAGATCGCGCGCCATCATGACGCCGACTACGTCGGGCCGGGTGGCGAGGAACTGTCCGAGTTTGAGATAGGCCGGTCCGAGCCGCGTCAGGGCGCGCGACAGGCGCGGGCCGGATTTGGCGCCGGGACGCTCGACGATTCGCGCCAGCCGCAGCGCCAGTTGTCCCGGCGGCGGCACCAACGATGGATCGACCACGCCGAACACGCCCTCGCGCGCGAACACGAAACCTGCGCGGGCGAGCCGCGCGATGTGGGTCAGCGCTGAAATCACAAACGCCAGCCCGAATGCAATGCGACGATACCGCCGGAGAGGCTTTGCCAGGTGACGCGGGAAAAGCCGGCCGTCCGAATCATCTCGGCAAACGCGGCGGGCTTGGGAAATTTGCGAATGGATTCGACCAGATACTGATAGGATTCGGCATCACCGGTCACCGCGCGGCCAAGCGGGGGAATCACCTTGAACGAAAACAGGTCGTAAAGCCGGTCGAGCCCGGGCACGTCAACGGTCGAAAATTCCAGGCACAAAAATCGGCCGCCGGGCTTGAGCACGCGGTAGGCCTCGCGAAGCGCGAGATCGATCCGCGGCACATTGCGGATGCCGAAGGCGATGGTGTAGCCGTCGAAATGGCGGTCCGGAAAGGCCAGCGCCTCGGCATTGCCTTCCACGAACGATACCCGGTCGTCGAGGTGCCGCGCGGCGGCGCGTTCGCGGCCGACATTGAGCATGTCGGAATTGATGTCGCATACCGTGGCGCGAAAGCCTGGGCCTGCCGCCTTGGCGGCGCGGAACGCGATGTCGCCGGTACCGCCGGCGACGTCGAGCAGCGCGAACGGCGCGTCGCCACGCGGTGGGTTGAGCGCATTGATCATGATGTCTTTCCAGACCCGGTGCAGGCCCGCCGACATCAGATCGTTCATCAGGTCGTAACGGGACGCCACGCTGCGGAACACGTCGTTCACCAGCGTCTGCTTTTCGTCCAGGGCGACGTCCCTGAAGCCGAAATGCGTGGTTTGGTCCGGCTGATTCATCACTTTACGCCCTCAAACTGATAGCGGCCGGACCATAGCGCGCCCGCCGCAATGTCGCTATCACGTCGGTATCACAGCGCACAATCCGCCAAAGTGCGAGCGGGTTGGCGATAAGATTGCGCGCAGATTCAATAATTTAGAGGGCGATCAGACGCAAAACCGCATACACTTTTGCTGATCGCCCCCCGTGTGAATGCCGATCCATGCCCGAATTGCCCGAAGTCGAGACCGTCCGCCGCGGCCTGCAGCCGGTGATGGAGGGCTTTCGGATCGTGAAAATGGAAGTCAGGCGCAAAGATCTGCGGTTTCCGTTCCAGCGGGATTTCGTCGCCCGGCTTGCGGGCCAGACCGTGACCGGTCTCGGCCGTCGCGCCAAATACCTCATGGCGGACCTCGCCTCCGGCGACGTGCTCTTGATGCATCTGGGCATGTCGGGCTCGTTCCGCGTCATCAAGGACGATGACGAGAGGGCCCCGGGCCAATTCCACCATCCGCGCGGCAAGGATGGTGCGCATGACCATGTGGTGTTCCACATGTCGTCGGGCGCGGCGATCGTGTTCAACGATCCGCGCCGCTTCGGCTATATGAAGGTCATCGCCCGCAGCGCGCTGGACGAGGAGCCGTTGCTCAGCGGCCTCGGCCCCGAGCCGCTCGGCAATGAGTTCGATGCGGCCATGCTCGCGCGCTCCTGCGCCAACAAGAAGACCAGCCTGAAGGCCGCGCTGCTGGATCAGCGCGTGGTGGCGGGGCTCGGCAATATCTATGTCTGCGAGGCGCTGTTTCGCGCGCATCTGTCGCCACGACGGCTGGCCGCGACGCTGGCGACCAGGAAGGGCGAGCCCGCCGATCATGCCAGGCGGCTGGTGGCGGCGATCCACGCCGTGCTGAACCAGGCCATCAAGGCCGGCGGCTCGTCGCTGCGCGACCATCGCCAGACCTCCGGCGAGCTCGGCTATTTCCAGCATTCATTTCAGGTCTACGACCGCGAAGGCGAGAAATGCCAGACCGCCGGCTGCAGCGGCATCGTCAAGCGCTTCACCCAGAACGGCCGTTCGACCTTCTGGTGCCCGAAGTGCCAGAAGTAATTCGCGGCGCGGCCAAACGAAGCCAGGATGCGCGAGCCGACGACCGCATCGCGCGGCGCATTGACGACAAGCCGATGGAAACTCCGACCATTCAGACAAGACGACTGGTTTTGAGGCCGCTTGCGCTTTCCGACGCGCCGGCATTCGCTTTGGCCTCGCCTGACAGGTGTGTGATTCCAAGCCGCGTATTGTCGATTGAAGGCGGCTGGCGACGCGAAGCGCCTAAAGATATCGCTCCTTGCGCCTAAAAGCTGCGCAAACCTCGTATTACTACGGGCCGCCCGTTGTTCCATTATTTAGGGTTAACGGACAGCCTACCTCGGAACGGTTCGCATCCGAGGGGAATATACCGTGGCTTTCTTGCAGTTGAACATCCGTGGGCGATTGATTTTGGGCTTCAGCGTGCTTTGCACTCTACTGGCCGCTGTGGTGGGCATAACCATCCTCGAGGTCCGCACGGTCAACGAATCCACCGATCGGACCGTCAATCTTCGGGTTCCGACCGCCATGACCGCCAGCGACCTGGTGGCGGGAGTTTATGCTTCGCTCGCCTCGCTGCGCGGTTGGCTGATCACGGGCAACGAGGTCTTCAAGGCCGAGCGCGCCGCGCTCTGGAAGGACATCCAGGCGCGCGGCTCCGAGATGGACCGTCTCTCGAGCCAGTGGACGGTCGAGCAAAACAAGCTCGACTGGAAGCAGGCCAAGCCGTTGCTCGACGAATTGCGCCACGCGCAGGACAAGGCCGAGGCGATTGCCCACACCATCGACGAGCAGCCCGCGGCCAAGATGCTGGCGACCGAAGCGGCGCCGCTCGCCAAAATCATGCTGCAGAAAGCGACTTCAATCATCAACGAGGAAGGCAATATTGCCTCGACCGATGCACGCAAGAGCCTGCTGATCGATTTTGCCGACATGCGCGGCAGCATGGCGATGGCGGTCGGCGCGATCCGCGCCTATCTCCTGACCGCGGACGTGACCTTCAAGAACGAGTATGAGGAACTCTGGGCCCTCAATCAGAAAAAGGTCGAGGCGTTGTCGAAACGGAAATCGGAGATGACGCCGGACCAGCAGAAAGCCTTCGATTTACTCGTCGAAGCCCGGGCCAAATTCTCGCCGCTGCCGCAGAAAATGTTCGAGATCCGGGCGTCGGATCGCTGGAACATGGCGCAATGGTACCTGACCAACGAGGCCGCGCCTCGCGCCAACAAGCTGCTCGATATCTTCGCGGGCGCCAAAGATAGTGCGGGCTCGCGTTCCGGCGGCATGGTCTCGCGTCAGCAGGAGAGCCTGAAGGCGGACGGTGCGGCGGTTCTCGCGGAAACCAATTTCCTGATAACGCTGCTCTGGGTGCTAATGGGTGTCGGTATCGGCGTTGCCGGCACGGTGGTCTATCTGACCAACCGTTCGATCGTACCGCCGATTCTCAACATGGTGGGAGCCATGGGGCAGCTCGCCGGCGGTGATCACGCCGTCGAGATTCCCGCGACCGACAAGAAGGACGAAATCGGCCTGATGGCGAGAGCGGTCCTGATCTTCAAGGAGAACATGATCAAGGCCAAGGAACTTGCTGCCAAGGAGGCCGAAGCCATCAGCGCGCGTGTGGCGCGTGCGGCGCGGGTGAACGAATTGACCAAGACGTTCGATGCGGACATCTCGACCGTGCTGCGGTCGGTGGCGTCGGCCTCAACCGAACTGCAGGCGACGGCGTCGTCGATGACGGCGACGGCCGAGGAAACCAGCAACCAAGCGACGGCGGTTGCGGCTGCGACCGAAGAGGCGTCGACGAACGTGCAGACCGTTGCGTCGGCGTCGGAGGAACTGGCGAGCTCCGTCAACGAGATCAGCCGTCAGGTCGCACAATCGGCGGCGATCGCGCAGAAGGCGGTGTCGGAGGCCGATCGCACCAACACCACGGTGCAAGGGCTGTTCAAGGAGGCCGCCGGCATCGGCGACGTCGTCAAGCTGATCAGCGAAATCGCCAGCCAGACCAATTTGCTCGCGCTCAATGCCACGATCGAGGCGGCGCGGGCCGGCGAAGCCGGCAGGGGCTTTGCCGTGGTGGCGGCGGAGGTCAAGAGCCTCGCCGAACAAACCGCAAAGGCCACCGACCAGATCAGCGCCCAAGTTTCGTCGATCCAGACCTCATCGAGCGAGGCGGTTAGCGCGATCAAGGGGATATCGGCGACGATCAACGAAATGAACGAGATCGCCTCCGCGATCGCCAGCGCTGTGGAAGAACAGGGCTCGGCAACCCAGGAGATTGCCCGCAACGTTCAGCAGGCGGCGCTCGGCACCGGCGAGATTTCATCGAACGTAGTCGGCGTTCAGCAGGCCGCCGGTTATACCGGTGCTGCCGCTCATCAGGTACTGCAGGCGTCCAGTGAACTGTCGAGGCAGTCCGAGACGATGCAAGGTCACGTCGAAGCCTTCCTCAGCGGCATCAAGGCGGCGTGATCCGATAGCAATCAACCCTCCGGCCCTCCCTAGGCGGAGAGGTGGGTCCCGGCTGGAGCACTCACGCCGCCGCAGCGATACCTCTGGGACTGGCCGCATGCTCCTTGAGGGCCGCGCCCTCGGCATCAGCTTCGACGAGCGACACGTCGTAACTCCAGAGATCGGCAAGGTGCTGAAGCACCCGCTTCGCATCCGCCTCGTTCAACACCGCCCCGTTCACGACGGCGTGGCGCAACATCAAACGGCGATCCCCCGCCAGATCGACGTCTACAACTTCGATGTTGGGATCGATGAAGCCGACGTCATATTGCCGCGCCAGTTCACGACGAACGCGGCGATAGCCCCGCTCGTCGTGTATGGCGGCGACCCTCATGCCGGGGCTTTCGTTTGGATCATCGTGCAAATGAAACATCCGGAAGTGCCGGATCAATCGGGGGCTCAGGAACTGGCTGATGAAGCTTTCGTCGCGATAATTGGCCCAGATATCACGCAGCACCCTCATCACGTCCCCGGTCCCCGCAATTTCCGGAAACCACTCTCGATCCTCGTTGTCGGGATCGGCGACGATGCGCGCGATGTCCTGCATCATCGCGAAGCCAAGCGCATAGGGATTGAAGCCCGAAAAGCGCGGATCGTCGAAGTCAGGCTGGAACACCACGTTGGTGTGCGACTGCAGGAATTCGAGATAATTGCCGTCGGAAATCAGGCCCTGTTCGTGCAACCGGCGCATGATGCGGTAATGCACGTAGGTCGCGGTGCCCTCGTTCATGACCTTGGTCTGGCTCTGGGGGTAAAAATATTGCGCGATGTGCCGCACGATCCGCAGCAATTCGCGCTGCCAGGGCTGCAGGCGCGGCGCCGCCTTTTCGAGGAAATACAACAGATTTTCCTGCGGCAGCCCGAGCAATTTGCGGCGCCGTTCCGTGTTCAGCAACTCTGCGCTTTTCGCCGGCCCGGTCGGGATGGTCCGCCACAGGTCGTTGAACGCATTCTCTTCGTGCAAACGGCGCTCCCTGGCGCGCTTTTCCTCGGCGCGAAGATCGAGCTTCCGCTTGCCGGGATAGCGATCGATCCCGTGCGACATCAGGGCGTGCGCGGCGTCGAGTGTCTGCTCGACCGCCAGCCGGCCGTGACGCTCCTCGCATTGCGCGACGTAGCTCTTGGCGAAATCGAGATAATCGAGAATTCCCTCGGCGTCCGTCCACTGCCTGAACAGATAATTGTTCTTGAAGAAATGGTTGTGGCCGAACGCCGCATGCGCGATCACCAGCGTCTGCATGGTCGCGGTGTTTTCCTCCATCAAATAGGAAATGCACGGCGAGCTGTTGATCACGATCTCGTAGGCCAGGCCCATCAGGCCTTTGCGGTAGGAGGCCTCGTGATGGGCGAAGTGCTTGCCGAACGACCAATGCTTATAGAACAGCGGCATGCCGACCGAGGAGTATGCATCGAGCATCTGTTCCGCGGTGATCACCTCGATCTGATTGGGGTAGATGTCGAGACCCAGTTCGGACCGCGCAATTTCCTCGCACGCATCATGGATGCGTTGCAGCTTCGGAAAGTCCCAATCGGCTCCCTCAAACAGGCGCTCGGCTGTCATGGCGCGGCTTTCTCCTGCTTGGTGCGGCGGTGGAAGAGGTCGTGGAACACCGGAAAAATCTGGCTGCGATCGCTGACCTTGCGGATCGAAAGCGGCGCTCCATCGGCGCGCAGGCGCTGATATAACGTCCAAAGCGATGAATCGGGCATCTCGAACGTGCTGCCCCCGGGTTCGCCGACCTCCAGGTAGGCGAAGAACTGACTAACCGGCAATATCTTGTCAGTGAGCAGCTGGCTGACGCGACCGCTGTCCGAACTCAAATTGTCGCCGTCAGAGGCCTGAGCGGCGTACACGTTCCAGTCGGCGGGACGAAACCGCGAACTGACGATCTCATGCATTGCCTGCAGCGCGCTAGATACCAGGGTGCCGCCGGACGCCGGCCCGTGAAAGAAGGTGTCCTCATCTACCTCTTCCGCGCGGTCGGTGTGGCGGATGAAGACGATCTCAACATGGCGATAGCGCCGCGTCAGAAACACGTAGAGCAGCATATAGAAGCGCTTGGCCAGATCCTTCATATGCTCGGACATCGAGCCGGACACGTCCATCAGGCAAAACATCACGGCCTGGGCCACCGGCTTTGGCGTGGTTTCGAAGCGACGGTAGCGGATGTCGATCGGATCGATGAATGGAATCCGGCGAAGCTTTGCCTTCAATGCGGCGATTTCGGCCGTCAGCTCGGTACGGCGTGCCTCGTCGCAGTCGGCGAGTTCGGCCTCGAGTTGTTCGATCGTCTCCGGCCGCGGCCGTCGCAACGCGACCCGCCGCGCCAACGCGAGCCTCACCGTGCGGCTGACCGAGATGTTCGCGGGCGAGCCGGAAGTCGCGTAGCCGGCCCGCCGAAGCCCCTCGCTTTCCGCTTCAGCGAGCCTGCGCTTGGCGAGATCGGGCAGTTCGAGATCGTCGAGAAAAATGTCGACAAATTCATCGCGGCTCAAAACGAACCGGAAGGCGTCTTCGCCGTCGCCCTCGCCAGGTCCGGACGCCTTTCCGCCGCCCTTGCCCGAACGCGGGAGCACGTCCCCTTCGACGAATTTCTTGTTACCGGGAAGCACCATGTCGCGCGTGCCGCCCTCGCGGCGAAAGCGCGGTTCATTCATCCCGTCGAGCGGGATGCTGACCTCGCCACCCTCCAGGACATCGCGGATGTCGCGGCCCTGCGAGGATTTCTTGACGGCGCCTTGAACCAAAGCCTTGGCCCGACGTAAAAACCGCTGCCGGTTTTCAAGGCTCTTGCTGCCCGGGTTCAGGCGCCGGTCAATAATGTGCATGCCCACTTTTGCATCCGCCTCAGCCTGCCTGCTTCACGCGCATGTACCATTCGACGAGCCGGCGAACCTGGCGCTCGGTGTAGCCGCGTCCCACCATCCGCTCGACGAACTCGCCATGCTTCTTTTCGGTATCGCCATCCTTCTTTGTCCCGAACGAGATCACCGGAAGCAGATCCTCGACCTGGGAGAATATCCGCTTCTCGATGACTTCGCGGATTTTTTCGTAGCTGGTCCACGACGGGTTCTTACCCCCGTTCTGGGCGCGCGAGCGCAGCGAGAATTTGACCACCTCGTTACGGAAGTCCTTCGGGTTGGCGATGCCCGCCGGCTTCTCGATCTTGGTCAGTTCCTGGTTGAGAAGCTCGCGGTTGAGCAGCTGGCCGGTATCGGGGTCCTTGAAATCCTGATCTTCGATCCATGCGTCGGCATAATCGACATAGCGGTCGAACAGGTTCTGACCGTAATCCGAATAGGATTCTGAGATAGGCTTTCTGGATCTCGTGGCCGATGAATTCCGCATAGCGCGGCACGAGCTCGGCCTTGATGAACTCGAGGTAACGCTTCTCTACTTCCTCGGGAAGCTGCTCGCGGCGGATCGCCTGCTCAAGCGCGTACATCAGATGGACGGGGTCGGCGCCCAGCTCCGCGGTGTCGTGATTGTAGGTTGCGGCCAGGACCTTGAACGCAAATCGCGTCGAGATGCCGTCCATGCCCTCGTCGACGCCGGCGGCATCTCGGTATTCCTGAACGCTGCGGGCCTTCGGATCGGATTCCTTGAGGCTCTCGCCGTCATAAACCCGCATTTTCGCGAACAGCGTCGAGTTCTCATGCTTGCGCAGGCGTGACATCACCGAAAAGCGCGCCAGCGTTTCCAGGGTCGCGGGCGCACACGGCGCAGATGCGAGCTCGGATCCCTGAATGAGCTTCTCATAGATCTTCTGCTCCTCGGTCACCCGCAGGCAGTACGGCACCTTGATGACGCAGATGCGGTCGATGAAAGCTTCGTTATTTTTATTGGCCTTGAAGCTTTGCCATTCGGATTCATTCGAATGCGCGAGAACGATGCCGGTAAAGGGGATCGCCCCGATATTTTCAGTACCGATGTAGTTGCCTTCCTGGGTGGCCGTCAGCAGCGGATGCAGCATCTTGATCGGCGCCTTGAACATCTCGACGAATTCGAGAATGCCCTGGTTGGCGCGGTTCAGGCCGCCGGAATAGCTGTAGGCATCGGGGTCGTTCTGGGCAAAGATTTCCAGCTTGCGGATATCGACCTTGCCGACCAGCGAAGAGATATCCTGATTGTTCTCGTCACCGGGTTCGGTTTTCGCGACGGCGATCTGTCGCAGGCGCGAGGGCTGGATCCTGGCGACGCGGAATCGTGAAATATCGCCGCCGAAAGCCTCGAGGCGCTTGTAGCACCAGGGACTCATCAATCCATTAAGGCGCCGCCGCGGGATACCGTACTTTTCCTCGATCATCGGACCCAGCGAGTCCGGATCGAACAGGCTGAGCGGGGATTCGAACACCGGACTGAGTTCGTCGCCGGCCTTTAGGACATAGATTGGATTGACTTCCATCAACGACTTCAGCCGCTCCGCAAGCGACGACTTGCCGCCGCCCACCGGCCCGAGCAGATAGAGAATCTGCTTGCGCTCTTCGAGACCTTGCGCGGCGTGCCGGAAGAACCCGACGATGCGCTCGATGGTTTCTTCCATGCCGTAGAATCCGGCAAAGGCCGGATAGGCGCGCATTGTCCGATTCAAAAAAATACGGCCAAGGCGGGGGTCCTTGGCCGTGTCGATCATTTGAGGTTCACCGATCGCAGCCAACAGCCGCTCCGCCGCATTGGCATATCGCATCGGATCGCCTCGACACGATTCCAGATATTCCGCCATCGACATATCGGTTTCGCTACGCGCTTCGTAAGACCGAGCGAAAGCATTGAACAGCGAATCGTTGTACATGAGCCTCTCCCTCATAAGGTCAAATGCTAGACACGCTCCTTGGTTCCACGCCCTGAGCGCCTGCGCACCGAGAGCGAATCAACATCAGCACATGGACCCATTGGACACGCGACCGACTTCATGATGCAATGCAATAGTCGTGCTACAGATGCCGACATCGCGGAAATATGATGTTATTTTTGTGGGATGTACCCCAACCGCAACATCCGGATAAACGCGGGATTCGGGCTGGCCTTCCGGGCCGCCTGTCACATTAGCGCCGTTTATTTCTTGGCGCCGTTTATTTCCCGGTTCGCTCAGGTGACCGAATTCGGCTCCACCTTTCGCGCGGCGCTGACGATCGCCAATTCTCTGAAATACTGGATCATCCGCTTTCGCGATGATGATGGCTCGAAAAAGTACGGTGGACAACCTTACTTTCGCACACAGATCACGCGCACGACGGCAGCCCTGGCGTCCGGCGATCCGCCCGCTGCGTCGACGCCGTTGGCTTTGAGAAAATCCCGCACGGTATCGGCCGGCACCAGCACCGCCTGCGCCGACGGCGTGGCGTTCGCCGGTCCCGCGACCAGCGCCAGCTTCAGCAGCGCGATGCCGGCAAATTTGCCGTTGCCATCGAGCGCTGGCGCGCCGGAAAAGCCGAGCCCGGGCGCCGGCGACAGCGGAACGTCGCCGCCGCCTCCGATCTCAGCCGCGCTGGCCCTGACGCTGCTCACCGCCGCGCCGCCGCCCTGGTTTTGCGGATCCGCAATGCCGGTCAGCTCGACGGCGGACTTCGCCGCACCATTGCTCAGCGCCAGCGGCTTCAATCCGCGCGCGCCATAGATGCGCAGCAGCGCGAGGTCGTGGTCCTTGTCCTCGGCGACGCGGTCGGCGTTGCCGAAGCCGCCGATCGCGATCGCCAGACAGCCGTCGGTGATTTGGCGGTCGGCGACGATGGTGCCGTCACCGCTGACGACGACGCCGGTGCCGTATTCGACGGTCTTGCGCGGCGGCGGACCGGTGCCCGATGGAAACGGGGTGAAGGCGCTCGACATCGCGATCACCACCGGCCCCATGGTGCCTTCGGTGGCCTGATCGTAGAGGATAGTGAGAATACGGACCTCGTCGCCCTTGAAGGTGCCGCGCACGTAGAACTTCTTCAGGCCCTGCATGCCCGACAGCACGAAGAAATCAGGCTTGACCACGCTGTAGTCGACCTTGCGTCCGGCCGGCACTTTCTTTTCCTGGTCGGCGAGTTTTGCCGTGGTAGGATCGGCCTGCTTGCGCCGCGCAAGCTGGATCTGGATGGTCCCGGTCGAAGAGCGCCACCTGGCGCCGCTGGCGTCAGCGGATTGCTGCGGCACCAGTTTGGTGGGTACGCCCAGCCGGGCGCCGGTGCCCGGATCGGTGATGGTCTTCCAGCCGACATTATCCTGCCGCCGCCGCGCCGTCTCGGCGAGCACGCCGCGCTCCTGCGCGTTGAGCACGCCGGTTTGCTTGTCGCCCCGGTCCTTCTGAAACGCCTTGATGGCGGCGACCATGCGCTCGCTGACTTCGCCCGTGATCGTGCCATTGTACTGGCCGACCCAGGCGAGATCCGACTGGATCGCCAGGCGCTCGGCCTGCGCCATCGCGTTCGCGGTATCGGCCGGGGTTTGCAGGGCAGGGCGGATCGGAACGGTCGCCACCGTCTTCGGCTTGCTGCCGGCCGTGGACGGCGCCGTCATCTGCCCGCTTGCGGGAGCCCCCGCGGCCACGAATATCAATGTTGCCGTCAGCATCGATCTCATGAGAAGTCTCGGGGTCATTGACGTGCCGGGAATTAAGCACATCTGCTTGGTCGGTCACAACGGGCGGCGGGTTCAGCAAATGGCGGCAAAACAACGGTCATGGCGAGGAGCCAACGGGTCGCGCGAACGCGCGTCCGACGACGACGGGCTTCGAGACGAAGCAATCCGCGGCTCCGGCTTGCTGCACTGCATTGCTTCGCTTGCGCTCGCAATGACGGCGAGGGCGCCTGCGCAACCGCAGGACATGATTTTGCCATGCTGAGTGCCGACGAGCTCGAACGCTATGCCCGCCATATCGTGCTACGCGAGGTCGGCGGTCCCGGCCAGGCCGCACTGAAAGAGGCGTCCGTGCTGGTGATCGGCGCCGGCGGCCTCGGCGCGCCCGCGCTGATGTATCTCGCCGCCGCCGGCGTCGGCGCGCTCGGCGTGGTCGATGACGACGTGGTGTCGTTGTCCAATCTGCAGCGCCAGATCATCCACACCACGCCCGACATCGGCCGGCGCAAGGTCGACACGGCAGCCGAGCGGATCTATGCGCTCAATCCCCATGTTCAGTTCGCCGCGCACGCCAGCCGGCTCGATGCCGACAATGCCATGACGCTGATCGGCAGTTACGATCTGGTGCTTGACGGGTCCGACAATTTCGAAACCCGCTATCTGGTGTCGGATGCGTGTTTCCTCGCCGCCAAGCCGCTGATCACGGCGGCACTCGGCCAGTTCGACGGATCGCTGACCACGATCCGCGCGCATGAGAAGAACGCCAGAGGCGAATTCAATCCGACCTATCGCTGCCTGTTTCCCGAGCCGCCGCCGCCCGGCACGGTGCCGGCCTGCGCCGAGGCCGGCGTGATGGGTGCGCTCGCCGGCGTCCTGGGATCGATGGCGGCACTGGAGGCAATCCGCGAAATCGTCGGTTTCGGCGAGGGCCTGGTCGGGCGGCTATTGATGGTGGACGCGCGCGCCATGCGGTTCGAGACCCTGCGCTATCAGCGCGATCCGCTCAATCCGCTCAATGGCGATGCGCTCGTGATCACCGATCTGAGCGCGCATCGTTAGGCGGTTTGAATCGCTTCTAAAGCATGCTCGGCAGCACGCGGTCCGGCGGCTTGTGATTGTCGAGGAAGGTACGGATGTTGATGATTACCTTCTCGCCCATCTCGACCCGACCTTCGATCGTCGCCGAGCCCATATGCGGCATCAGCGTCACCTTGCCGGCCTTCGCCAGCCGCACCAGTTTCGGATTGACCGCGGGCTCGTGCTCGAACACGTCGAGCCCGGCCCCCGCGATGTCGCCACTCTCGATCAGCTTGGTCAGCGTCTCCTCGTCGATCACCTCGCCGCGCGCGGTGTTGACGATATAGGCGTCTTTCCGGATCAGTTTCAGGCGCCGTGCCGACAGCAGGTGAAACGTCGCGGGCGTGTGCGGACAATTCACCGAGATGATGTCCATCCGCGCCAGCATCTGGTCCAGGCTTTCCCAGTAGGTCGCGCCCAATTCGTCGGCGATGCGCGGCGCGACGGGACGGCGGTTGTGATAATGGATCTGCAGGCCGAAGGATCGCGCCCGGCGTGCCAGAGCCTGGCCGATGCGGCCCATGCCGATGATGCCGAGCCGTTTTCCCCCGATGCGATGGCCGAGCATCCATGTCGGCGACCAGCCCGGCCAGTCCCTGCCCTCGGTAAAAACGGAAGCGCCTTCGACCAGCCGCCGCGGCACCGCCAGAATCAGCGCCATGGTCATGTCGGCGGTGTCCTCGGTCAGGACCTTCGGTGTGTTGGTGACGGTGATGCCGCGCGCGTGCGCGGCTACGACATCGATATTGTCGACGCCGTTGCCGAAATTGGCGATCAGCCGGAGCTTGCATTCCGGCTGCTGGAGCACCGCTTCGGTGATCTCGTCCGTGACGGTGGGTACCAGCACGTCGGCGGTGCGTACCGCGTCCGCGATCTGCTCGCCCGTCAGCGGCGTATCGTCGAGATTGAGACGCGCGTCGAACAGCTCGCGCATGCGGGTCTCGATCGAGTCCGGCAGCTTGCGCGTGACGACAACGAGAGGCTTTTTCTTAACCGACATGTCCTGCTCTCGTAAGGTCGTTCAGACCTCATTAACCCGGTTGTTCGACACTGCGGCAACCGCGCAGTCCCGGCGTTTGCTCAGGGTTTTCTCGGGTTCCCCGATGCTTCCCTTTTGGCTTCCGAAAGGGGGCTTCGGGCCGGTCTTGTTTCCCCCTTTCCGCCCTCTCTAGCAGAAGGCCGGGCCAAGACAAGAACCCCGGCAAAAACCTGAGGAATCGCGAATCGGGGGCAATCCGGACGGGGTACAGGGGATTTTCGGCGTTGGTGGGTGTTTCAGCTCGCAGAACTTGAGCTGGATTCTCGGCGGGAGACGAGTGGATGGCGTTGGGGCGGTTTTGTTCGGTGGTGATGCTTGCAGGTGGCGTGCTGGGCGCTTCGATCAGCTCGGGATATTCGGCAAAGGATTCGGCCGTCACATCAAGTGGTTTGCCCGTGCCACGCTACGTCAGCCTCAAATCCGACCATGTGAACGTCAGAGCCGGCCCGACCAAGGACAATGACGTCGCCTGGGTTTACACTCGTTCCGGCCTGCCGGTCGAGATCACCGCCGAATTCGAGAACTGGCGCCGGGTCCGCGATTCCGAAGGCGCCGAGGGCTGGGTTTATCACTCGCTGCTGTCCGGCCGCCGCACCGCCGTGATCACCATGAAGAACAAGGACGATCTCGCGCCACTTTACGATCGCGCCGATCCGGCCTCAGCGGTTGCCGCCCGCCTGCAAGCCGGCGTCGTGGCCCAGGTCAAGCACTGCGCGGCCGGCTGGTGCCACATCAGCGGCAACGGCTTCGATGGCTGGATCGAAGAGCAGCGGCTGTGGGGCGTCTACGCGGGCGAGAATGTGGATTAGGGCGTTTTCAAGCGAAGTGGAGACCGGTTCGCGTCAAGAAAACCCGCCAAATCAACAATCTTGAGCCCCGTTTCGATTCAATCGAAACGGAAAAGGCTCTAGTTCAGCCGGCGGCGTGCGAATGCCAATCATTTGTTGCTGCCGGGCATGAGCGCGAAGCGCCGGATCGCCCGGCGATCCATCCGCGCTCGACAAGACATTCAATGAAGATCGATGAACATCGATGCGCATGCGGATCAAGCCAGCGTGTGACGGCTTGATCCCGCCTCAGCGCTTCCTGCGCAGTCGCACGACCATGTCGACCCGGGCGATCTCGTAGCCTTCGGGCACTTCCGGCATCTTCTGCAAAACCAGATGCGGGTCCGGAATGTCGACCAGTTCGTGGTTGTTTTCGAGATAGAAGTGGTGATGCGCCGACACGTTGGTGTCGAAATAGGTTTTGGTGCCGTCGACGCTGACCTGGCGCAACAGGCCCGCATCGGTCAACTGGTTGAGCGTGTTGTAGACGGTGGCGAGCGAGACCGGAACCTTGGCCAGCGTCGCCTCCTCGTAGAGCATTTCAGCCGTGAGATGGCGCGCACCCTTGCCGAACAACAGCCAGCCCAACGCCATGCGTTGACGGGTCGGACGCAGGCCCGCCGCCTGCAGCATTTCGTTGACGTCGTGCCAGGGACAGCCGGTCAAGGCCGGCTGACGTCCCCCCTCGCGGGATGCCGGGCCGACAGCGTCATCGTTCGAAATCAAGGCGTCGTAGCTAATTTCCACGTTCGGCACCGCGTTCATACGTTCAGCACTATCAATGTGGAATATAAGGAAGAAATCCGTCAGATGCAAGTTTTTCGCAACTAGGGCCGGTCCAGGCTGGAACTACGCCGTGACGCGGCGATTTGCCTTCCCGGGATACTTTGCGGTCCGCAGGGCCTATGATAGAGAGCGCGCGGACTTAGGCTTTGCGATTTTGGGCAAAGACGAGCGCCGGTTGCCGCAGGCCATCTGACCTAGGTATTCGCGCCAATTTCCGGTAATTGGCGCGCTTCCTGCTCCAAACAGGTCCATTTCGCTAATGAACGCTCCATCGGGATTTGAAAGAGGCTAGGCACAATGCTGGATCGGCGCGGCGGCTACGAATACGAGGATCTGCTGGCGTGCGGCCGGGGAGAGATGTTTGGCCCGGGCAATGCCCAACTGCCGCTGCCGCCGATGCTGATGTTCGACCGCATCAGCGAGATCAGTGAGACCGGCGGGGAATATGGCAAGGGACTGGTCCGCGCCGAGCTCGATGTGAAGCCGGATCTCTGGTTTTTCGGCTGCCATTTCAAGAACGATCCGGTCATGCCCGGATGTCTCGGCCTCGATGCGATGTGGCAGATGGTCGGCTTCTTTCTCGGCTGGACCGGCGGCGCCGGACGCGGCCGGGCGCTCGGCCTCGGCGAATTGAAGTTTTCCGGGCAGGTCCTGCCGAACGTCCGCAAGGTTGTGTACAACATCGACATCAAACGGGTGATGCGTTCAAAGCTGGTACTGGGCATCGCTGACGGGTGGCTTTCTACCGACGGCGAGATTATCTATCGCGCGAAGGATTTGAAGGTCGGGCTGTTCAAGCAGGATGCCCCGTTGCAGCCGGGAACATGAGATACGCGCTCCGGCCACCGAGGCGGCTTTCGGTTTGACCACGGGCATTGCACAAGAACACAACGACAAGGCGAGGCGATCATGAGGCGGGTTGTCATCACGGGGATGGGTATTGTCTCATCCATCGGAAATAACACCCAGGAAGTGCTTGCGAGCCTCCATGAGGCGAAATCCGGAATCACGCGCGCGGCCAAATATGCCGAGCTCGGCTTTCGCTCCCAGGTGCAGGGCGCCCCGACGCTCGATCCGGCCGGCGTGATCGACCGGCGTGCGATGCGCTTCCTCGGCGAAGGCGCCGCCTGGAACCACATTGCGATGGAGCAGGCGATCCAGGACTCTGGTCTTGAGCCTTCGGACGTCTCCAATATCCGCACCGGCATCATCATGGGCTCCGGCGGACCGTCGGCGCGCACCATCGTCGAGGCCGCCGATATCACCCGCACCAAGGGACCGAAGCGGGTCGGACCCTTCGCGGTGCCGAAAGCGATGTCGTCGACGGCGTCGGCGACGCTTGCCACCTGGTTCAAGATCAAGGGCGTGAACTATTCGATCTCATCGGCCTGCGCCACATCGAACCATTGCATCGGCAATGCCTACGAGACCATTCAGATCGGCAAGCAGGACATTATTTTCGCAGGCGGCTGCGAGGAGCTCGACTGGACGCTGTCGGTGCTGTTCGACGCCATGGGCGCGATGTCCTCAAAATATAACGATACGCCGGCCACCGCTTCGCGCCCCTACGACATTAGCCGCGACGGCTTTGTGATTGCCGGCGGCGCCGGTGTGGTGGTGCTGGAAGAGCTCGAACACGCCAAGGCGCGCGGCGCCAAGATCTACGGTGAGATCGTCGGTTATGGCGCGACTTCGGACGGCTACGACATGGTCGCGCCGTCGGGCGAAGGTGCCGAGCGCTGCATGAAAATGGCGCTGTCGACGGTGAGCACCAAGATCGACTACATCAATCCGCACGCGACTTCCACGCCCGCGGGCGATCCGCCGGAAATCGAGGCGATCCGCAAGGTGTTCGGCGCCGGCGACAAGTGCCCGCCGATTTCCGCCACCAAGGCGCTGACCGGCCATTCGCTCGGCGCTACCGGCGTGCAGGAGACGATCTATTCGCTGCTGATGATGCAGAACGGTTTCATCTGCGAAAGCGCCAATATCACCGAGCTCGATCCCGTTTTCGCCGACATGCCGATCGTGCGCAAGCGCATCGACAACGCGAAGCTCGGCACCGTGCTGTCGAATTCCTTCGGCTTCGGCGGCACCAACGCCACGCTGGTGTTCAAGCGCATGGATGCGTAAGGATCTGTTTCGTCGTGCTCCCCGCGAAAGCGGGGCATCCAGTATGCCGCGGCACTCGTCAATCATCGCAACGTTTCGTAATACTTGATCGCGCGCTCTGGCGGGTGATAGCAATTTCGGGAATGGTGGAGCAGGGCGAGTATGCAGGACCTGATGAAGGGCAAGCGCGGGCTGATCATGGGCGTCGCCAATGATCATTCGATCGCCTGGGGCATTGCCAAGGCGGTCGCAGCGCAGGGCGCGGAACTGGCGTTTACATATCAGGGCGACGCGCAAGCCAAGCGTGTGAGGCCGCTCGCCGAGTCGCTCAATGCCGAAACCGTGCTGCCTTGCGATGTCGAGGACATCGCAAGCGTCGATTCCGTGTTCGAGGCCTTGCGCGCGAAATGGGGACGGCTGGATTTTCTGGTTCATGCCATCGGCTTTACCGACAAGAACGAACTTCGCGGCCGCTATGCGGACACCACGCGCGAGAATTTTTCGCGCACCATGCTGATCTCCTGTTTCTCCTTCACCGAAGTCGCCAAACGCGCTGCAGAACTGATGCCCCCCGCCGGCGGCGCAATGATCACGCTAACCTTTGGCGCCTCGATGCGGGCGATGCCGAACTACAACGTCATGGGGGTAGCCAAGGCGGCGCTGGAGGCTTCCGTGCGCTATCTCGCCTTCGATTTCGGATCACGCAACATCCGTGTCAACGCGATTTCGGCGGGGCCGGTGCGGACGCTCGCGGGCGCCGTCATCGGCGATTCCCGCGCGATGTTTGCCTTTCAGCAAAAACATTCGCCGCTGGGCCGCGGCGTGACCCTGGATGAACTTGGCGGCTCGGCGCTGTATCTGTTGTCCGATTTGTCCGGGGGCGTTACCGGCGAGATTCATTACGTCGATTCCGGCTACAACATCGTCTTGATGCCGCGACCTGAGCACCTGAAGGATGCGGCGGACTGAGTTTCCGCGGCCAGAGCTGGATGACTCTTCTTCGAATCGTCATCCAGCTCTATCTTCTTGTTTGAGCATGATCTCCTTTCGGAAAACCCGGTTCCCACTTTTCCGGATCATGCTCTATCCCGCCGCGATGGCGCTCGCGCGCTGGAATGCCGGCCGTGCCGCGCAGCGATCGATGTAACGGTCGAAGGACGGCCGCGCCGGCACCATCTTGAACAGCCGCACTGCGAAATTCAGGGCGGAGCCGATCGCAATATCGGCGGCCGAGAAGCTCTCGCCGAGGATCCACGGGCCTTTTGCCAAGGCGGCGTCGAGCACGTCGAACACCCGCTGCGCGTCGCCCCAGCCGGCGGCGACCGGATTCATCTCGATCTTGGTCGCGACTTGCACCATCGCCGGCTCGATGCAGCCGGGCGAGAAAAACAGCCAATAGAGATATTTGGCGCGCAGCGGATCGCCAACCGGTGGCGCCAGTTTCGCTTGCGGATAACGCTCGGCGACATAGGCGCAGATCGCCGCGGCCTCAGCCAGCGTCGCTTCGCCGTCCTGCAACGCCGGCACCTTGCCCATCGGATTGATGGCGAGATATTCCGGCGTCTTCTGTGCGCCCTTGGAAATGTCGGTCAGCACCCTCTCGTAAGGTTGCCCGGTTTCCTCCATCAGCCACAGCGCTGAAAACGACCGCGAACGCGGCGACCAGTAAAGCTTCATCATCGGACAGTTTCCTTCTTCCAGCGATAATATTTCATCACAAACCCGGTCATCGGCTCGACCGCCTCTTTTTCAAATACAAAGCCCTCGCGCTCATACCAGCGCCAGGCCTTTTCATTTTCGCGCACGCAGCGCAGGTGGATTTCATGGGGCAGTTGCTGCCGGGTGAAGGCGAGTAGTTGCTTGCCAATGTTCCGGCCCTGATATTCCGGCGCGACAAAAAGCTGGTCGAGATAGCGGTCGGGCAGATGCAGCGCCAGCATCGCCGCGATCGTGCCGTCGTCGTCGGCCACGAACAGGCTCCAGCCCTTCTCGATCTCGAGCGGAATGCGCGCGCGCAGTTTCGCCAGCAGGAAATTGCTGGGCTCCTCGATCCCGGTGGAGGCCCAGCTGTTCATCCAGATGCGGGCGATCTCGTCATATTCCTCTTGTCGCGCGGGGCGGATCGTTGGCGGCGTCATCCGGCAGTCCTCGTCAGGTCGCAATCGTTCGTGCTCCCGGCGAGAAATTTAAACGAATTCGACGCCGCTGCAACGAGGCATCCGATGCAGGAACACGGAAACAAAAAAGGGCGGCTGAAAAGCCGCCCTTCGGTGTGTTCGATGTTTGCGAGACTTACTCGCCGGCGGCTTCGCGCGGCGGAGCTTCGGTCTTCTGCTTGGCCTCGAGATCCTCGCCGGTCACCTGATCGACCGCCTTCATCGACAGCCGCGTCTTGCCGCGATCGTCGAAGCCGAGCAGCTTGACCTTGACCTTGTCGCCTTCCTTGACGACGTCGGAGGTCTTCTGCACGCGGGCGGATGCGAGCTGGCTGATGTGGACGAGGCCATCCTTGGCGCCGAAGAAGTTCACGAACGCGCCGAACTCCATCACCTTGACCACGGTGCCGTCGTAGATCTGGCCGATCTCCGGGTCGGAGGCGATCGACTTGATCCACTTGATCGCGGCCTTCATCGCCTCGCCGTCGTTGGAGGCAACCTTGACGGTGCCGTCGTCCTCGATGTTGACCTTGGCGCCGGTCTTCTCGACGATCTCGCGGATCACCTTGCCGCCGGTGCCGATCACTTCGCGGATCTTGTCCGTCGGGATCTTGAAGGTTTCGATCCGCGGCGCGTATTCGCCGAGCTCGGCGCGGGCATTGGTGAGCGCCTTCGCCATTTCGCCGAGGATGTGAATGCGTCCTTCCTTGGCCTGGCCGAGCGCGACCTTCATGATCTCTTCGGTGATGCCCTCGATCTTGATGTCCATCTGCAGCGACGTGATGCCCTGATCAGTGCCGGCGACCTTGAAGTCCATGTCGCCGAGATGATCCTCATCGCCGAGGATGTCCGACAATACCGCGAAGCGGCTGCCTTCCAGGATCAGGCCCATCGCGATACCCGCGGTCGGCCGCTTCAAGGGAACGCCCGCGTCCATCAGCGCCAGCGAAGCGCCGCAGACCGACGCCATCGACGACGATCCGTTCGATTCGGTGATCTCGGAGACGACGCGCACCGTGTAGGGGAATTCGTGATGCGGCGGCAGCACCGGGTGGATCGCGCGCCACGCCAGCTTGCCGTGGCCGATTTCGCGGCGCTTGGTGCCGCCCAGACGTCCGGTTTCACCGACCGAGTAGGGAGGGAAATTGTAGTGCAGCAGGAACGTCTCCTTGTACGTTCCCGACAGCGCGTCGATGTACTGCTCGTCCTCGCCGGTGCCGAGCGTGGTCACCACCATCGCCTGGGTTTCACCGCGGGTGAACAGCGCCGAGCCGTGGGCGCGGGGCAGCACGCCGACTTCGGCGATGATGTTGCGGACGGTCCTGGCGTCGCGGCCGTCGATGCGCTTGCCGGTGTCGAGGATGTTCCAGCGAACGATCTTGGCTTCGAGTTCCTTGAACACGGCGGCGATGCGGAGCTTGTCGTATTTCGGCTCCTGGCCTTCCGGGAAATAGTGCGCCATCACCTTTTCCTTGATCTTGCCGACCGCGGCGTAGCGATCCTGCTTGACCGGAATGCCGTAGGCGGCGCGCAGTTCCTGCTCGACCAGGCCCAGCATTTCCTTTTCCAGTGCGCTCTCGTCGATGACCTTGACCTCGCGCGGCTCCTTGGCGGCCTTCTCGGCGAGATCGATGATCGCGTTGATGACAGGCTGGAAGTGGCGGTGACCGAACATCACGGCGCCGAGCATGATCTCTTCGCTGAGCTCCTTGGCTTCCGATTCCACCATCAGCACGGCGTCGCCGGTGCCGGCGACGACCAGTTCGAGCTGGGTGTCGGCCATCTCGTCGAGCGTCGGATTGAGAACGTACTCGTCGTTCATGAAGCCGACGCGAGCAGCGCCGATCGGGCCCTTGAACGGCGCGCCCGAAAGCGTCAGCGCGGCGGAGGCAGCCACCATCGCCACCACGTCGGGATCGTTCTCCATATCGTGCGACAGCACGGTGACGATCACCTGGGTTTCGTTGCGCCAGCCGTCAGCGAACAGCGGGCGGATCGGCCGGTCGATCAGGCGGGAGACCAGCGTCTCCTTCTCGGTGGGGCGGCCTTCGCGCTTGAAATAGCCGCCGGGAATGCGGCCCGCGGCGTAGGTCTTTTCCTGATAGTCGACGGTCAGCGGCAGGAAGTCGACGCCTTCCCGCGCCGTCTTGGCGGCGACGACGGTGGCGAGCACGACGGTCTCGCCATAGGTGGCGAGCACGGCGCCGTCGGCCTGACGCGCGATTTTTCCGGTTTCAAGCCTGAGGGGACGTCCACCCCAGTCGATCTCGACTGAATGAATATTGAACATTGTATGCGTCTTTCATTGGTTCACGAAAGCACGGACGCCGAAACGAAAAGACCATGTGCAAGATTGCGAGACACTGATCGCGAGAGTTTCGCGGTCCCAGTATCCGGCGATCCTGCCATGGTCTTTAGGTTTCGAATGGCGTCCATCCTTCCGATGGTACGGGCATCTTACCCGTTACGCCCAGCTGCCGGATTGCTGCTGGACACGCCGCGCGGACGTTACAAGGTCCGCGCGCTGGTAGGCGCATGATCTGATCGGAAAACCGGAATACTACTTTTCCGGATCATGCGAAAACACGCGCGAGATGCGCGCGTGAACTTAACTCAACGGCGAATGTTATGCTTTTCGAGCAAAGCCTTGTAACGCGCCTCGTCCTTCCGCTTGATGTAATCGAGAAGCGAACGGCGCGTGGCGACCATTTTCAAAAGTCCCCGGCGCGAATGATTGTCCTTCACGTGGGATTTGAAATGCCCGGTGAGGTTGTTGATGCGTTCCGACAGGATCGCGACCTGAACCTCGGGCGAGCCGGTGTCGCCGGCCTTGTTGGCATTGGTCTTGATGACTTCCGCTTTACGTTCGGCGGTAATCGACATCGTCAAACACTTTCATTGTTGCGAGCCGGACTGGCAGTCAGTCCGTTCAGGTTGAACACGCGCTTGGGGATGAGTTCGCCATTGCCAATTTCGGCGAGGGCCAAAAGCCGGCCTGCCACCGTGACATAGACTGTGCCGCTACAATTGGGCGCATCCCGTCCGCGCAACAAAACGGCCTGGCCCCGATGGAGCCTTGCCGCATCAGCCCGTGTGACGGCCAGTGCCGGGATGTCGTCCAGCGCGGTCTCAACGGGCAAAAGCGCGTCGGCGAGGCTGCCCTCGCCAGACGCGGCTCTATCGCACAAAGCCTCCAATTGTTCCAGCGGAATCATGTCCTTCTCGCCGAACGGGCCGACCAGGGTGCGCCGCAGCCCGCAGATATGCCCGTAGCAGCCGAGCAGCCGGCCGATATCGCGCGCCAGGGCCCGCACATAGGTTCCCTTGCCGCATTCGGCCTCGAACACGGAGCGGGTGTTATCCTGCTGTTCTACAAGGATTAATTCGTAAATCTCGACCGGCCGGGGCTTCAACTCGACGGTCTCGCCGTCGCGCGCCAGGTCATAGGCCCGCTCGCCCTGGACCTTGATGGCGGAGTATTGCGGCGGAATCTGCTCGATCAGACCGGTGAAGCGCGGCAAGAGCTCCCGGATCGCCTCGGCCGACGGCCTCATCTCGCTGGTTTTGACCACCCGGCCCTCGGTGTCGTCGGTATCCCGCTCCTCGCCCCAGGCGACCGTAAAGCGATAGCGCTTGCGGCCGTCCATGACGAAGGGAACCGTTTTGGTGGCCTCGCCGAGCGCGATCGGCAGGCCGCCGGAGGCGAGTGGATCGAGCGTGCCGGCGTGGCCCGCGCGCTTGGCCTGGAACAGCCGCTTCACCACCGCGACCGCCTGCGTCGACGTCATGCCGATCGGCTTGTCGAGCACGACCCAGCCATGGACGTCGCGCTTGTCGCGCCGGGGCTGGTTCTGGCGTTGCTGCTTGCCGCCGCGCTGACCCTGATCGCGCGGGTCGTTATTGGTCCGCCGCGCCTCGACAAAATTATTTTTTTCAGCCTCGTGCAAATCGCCATTTGGCGGCTCGATCGCGCTGCTAACGGTGGTCACGGTCATCAGGATTCGTCCGAATCGGGTGCGAGGTCTCTTTGCACCGCAGGTGTTCGCAGTAATTTCTCTATTCGTTCCGCTTCATCGAATCGTTCGTCGACGCGGAAGCGAAGATCAGGCGCAAATTTTAAGTTAACGCGGCGCGCGATCTCGCCGCGGAGGAATTTCTTGTTACGCTCCAATGCGGCGATCACGATGTCTGTATCGCGTCCGCCGAGTGGCATCACGAAGATCGTCGCGAGCTTCAGGTCCGGCGACATCCTCACCTCCGGCACGGTGATGATGTGGCCTTCGAGGTCGGCGTCGTGCACGCTGCCGTGCGAAAGAATGTCTGCGACCGCATGACGCACGGTTTCGCCGACGCGCAACTGGCGCTGCGAGCCGCCGGCGGCGGATTCCTTTTTGTGGTGGCGGGGCATTGGCGTCTCTCGAAATCGTTACGCCCGCGTTTGTCGCGGGCATCCACGTCTTTCTTGTTGAATCGGATCAGACGTGGATGGCCGGGACGAGCCCGGCCATGACGCCGCATTTTTGGTCAATAATGGTCCAGACGCTTTGTGAGACTTGGACTCACAGCGAGCGTTGGATCGTCTCCACGCGATAACACTCGATGATGTCGCCGACACGCATGTCGCCGTAATTCTCGAACGCCATGCCGCATTCCTGGCCGGACTGCACTTCCTTCACTTCGTCCTTGAAACGCTTCAGCGTCGACAGCTTGCCTTCATGCACGACGACGTTGTCGCGAATCAGGCGGACATTGGCGCCGCGCTCCACGGTGCCGTCGGTGACGCGGCAGCCCGCGACCTTGCCGACCTTGGAAATGTTGAACACTTCCAGGATCTGGGCATTGCCAAGCATGGTTTCACGCAGCGTCGGCGCGAGCAGGCCGCTCATCGCCTTCTTTACGTCATCCACGAGGTCATAGATGATGTTGTAGTAGCGGATCTCGATGCCGTTGCGCTTGGCGGCGGCCGCCGCCTCCTTGTTGGCGCGAACCGAAAAGCCGATGATGGCGGCGTTGAAGCCTTCCGCCAGTGTCACGTCCAATTCCGAGATGCCGCCGACGCCGGCATGCAGGATGCGCGCGGCGACTTCCTCGGTGCCGAGCTTTTCCAGCGATCCCAGGATCGCTTCCAGCGAGCCCTGCACGTCGGCCTTGACGATCAGCGGGAACTCCTTGCGGCCCGATGTCTTGAGCTGCGACATCATCTGCTCGAGCGAACCGCGCATGCCCGAAATGCTCGCGGCGGCGTTCTCGCGCTTCTGATGCGCGCGATAGCTTGTGATCTGGCGGGCGCGGGCTTCGTTCTCGACGACGGCGAGGCGGTCGCCGGCTTCCGGCGGGCCGTTGAAGCCGAGCACTTCGACCGGCACCGATGGGCCGGCCTCCTCGACGGTATCGCCCTGATCGGAAATCAGGGCGCGGACGCGGCCCATTTCGGCGCCGGCCACCACGATATCGCCGACCCGCAGCGTTCCGCGCTGCACCAGCACGGTCGCGACCGGACCGCGGCCGCGATCGAGCTTGGCTTCGATCACGGTGCCTTCGGCGGGACGCGACGCGTTGGTCTTGAGGTCGAGCAATTCGGCCTGCAGCGCGATCATCTCGAGGAGCTTGTCGAGATTGGTCTTGTTCTTGGCGGAAACCTCGACGTCGACGACGTCGCCGCCGAGCGATTCGACCTGGACCTCGTGCTGCAGCAGTTCGGTGCGCACGCGGTCGGGCCGGGCGTCGGGCTTGTCGATCTTGTTGATCGCCACGATCATCGGAACCTTCGCCGCCTTGGCGTGATGGATCGCCTCCACCGTCTGCGGCATCACGCCGTCATCGGCCGCTACCACCAGCACCACGATGTCGGTCACCTTGGCGCCGCGGGCGCGCATCGCGGTGAACGCGGCGTGACCGGGGGTGTCGATGAAGGTGATCTTCTTGCCGCTTTCCGGCGAGGTCACCTGATAGGCGCCGATGTGCTGGGTGATGCCGCCGGCCTCACCGGAGACCACATTGGCGTGGCGAAGCGCGTCGAGCAGCGAGGTCTTGCCGTGGTCGACATGGCCCATCACGGTCACCACCGGCGAACGCGGTTCGGTGTCGGTGGAATTGTCGACGACGTCGAACAGGCCTTCCTCGACGTCGGCCGCAGCCACGCGCTTGACGGTGTGGCCCAGTTCCTCGGCGATCAGCTGCGCGGTGTCGGCGTCGATCACGTCGGTGATCTTGTGCATCGCGCCCTGCTTCATCAAGAGGCGGATGACGTCGACCGCGCGCTCGGACATGCGGTTGGCGAGTTCCTGGATATTGATGGCTTCCGGAATGACCACCTCGCGAACCAGCTTCTCCTTTGGCTCGTTCGAGGCATGGCCCTTCAGGCGCTGGGTGCGGCGGCGGAACGAGGCGATCGAGCGCTCGCGCACGTCGTCGGCGTTGAGCGCGGTGACCAGCGTCAGGCGTCCGCGCTGCTTCTGCGGTGCCGGCTTGGCGGTCGGCTTCGGGGCCACCACCGGGCGTGCGGCACCACCGGGGCCGCGACGGACCTGGCGCGGACCTTCATCCTCATCGGAAGCGTCGGCGGCGATACCTGGGGCGCGCGCGGCGGGCAGCGCGGCGCGGGCCGCGGCCGTGGCGGTCTTGGCCTCGGCCTCGCCAAACCGCTTTTTGGCTTCGAGTTCAGCCTTGCGCTTGGCTTCCTCTTCCTGGCGATGGCGTTCTTCCTCGGCCTTGCGGCGGGCTTCGGCGGCTTCGCGCTCGGCCTGTTCGATGCCTTCCTTGCTGTTGCGGCGCTTGGCTTCCTCTTCCGCCAGCCGCCGTTCTTCCAACTCGCGGGCCTTGGCGTCGGCAAGCGCGCTGGCGCGCGCGCTGCGCTCATCCTCGGTCAGAGTGCGCAACACCACGCCCGAATTGTTGCGCGGCGCAGCCGTCGCCGGCGCTGCGGGACGGGCGAGCGGCGCCTTGGCGGCGGGAGCCGCGGGCGCGGCCTTGGCGACGGCCGCAGGCTCGACCGCATGCGTCTCCGCTGCGGAGCTCTCGCCGCCGACGCGGCGCTTGCCGCGCTTCTCGACCACGACCTGCTTGGTTCGGCCGTGGCTGAAGCTCTGCTTCACGGTGCCCGTCTCGACCCGCGGTTTAAGCGTCAGGGTCTTGTTCGGGACACTCAGTTTCCTGTCGCCAGGCGTTTTATCGACCATTCAGCAGTCCTAATCCTGTTTACGTCGTGCGTTTCCGCACAGTCTGTATCGGCGAATTCTTGGCCGCATTGCCGGCTGTCTTGTCGTCGTCCACCATCCGGTATCGGACCAGGATCTGGCTGCGCGACAGGAACGTCTTGCTCGCCGGGCCCGCGAGCAGCGCAGCATGTATCACATTTGACCGGCCTAGTGCCAAATCCAATTGCTCTGACGTCAGCGCCGTGACAACCGGAAACTGGTTCGATTCATCGTTAATCCCGGCGTTTTGCCGCAAGATGGCATCCAATTTCCGGATTCCATCGGCCGCCCCGTCCGAGGCGTGGATCAGGGCCTCGATCGAAGTACCGGCCTGCCGCGACCTGAGGGCATCCTCGACCTTGCCGAAGCCCGAGATCACCCGGCCGGCCTTGGCGGCCATGGCGAGCGCCTCGATCGCGCCGCGGACCAGCAAATTTTCGGTATCGGTTGCCAGCGTCGGCGAAACGCGGACTTCGCGCTTGAAGCCCTTGCTAAATTGGTGACGCCGGACGGCTTCCGCAACCGCCTGGCGGGAGGCGGAGACCCATAACCCTCGGCCGGGAAGCTTACGTTTCAGATCCGGGATCACCTCGCCGGAGGGGGCGACCACAAACCGGATCAGCTCGTCGATCGGCCGCACCTGCCGCGTGACCGCGCACATCCGTGACGTCGCGGACTTCTCGGTCCGCGGTCCGTTGTCGAGATCGGGGTCAGCGATGGCAAGCATGCGTGTGAGGTGGCTCCTGTCATCTGCGCGTTACGGTCGCGCAGAACCGGTGTCCACCCTCGGATCAAGTCCGAGGGCAGGCTTGTTGCGGAACACGCGCATCAGACCGGCTGACCTTCGGGGGCCTCGGCCCCCTCGGTCTTCTTGGCCAGATCGGCTTCCGTGATCCAGCCGGCAATGACGCGTGCCTGCATGATCATGTTTTCGGCGTCGTCGCGCGAGACTTCGTTGGCGTCGAGAATGCCGGGATGCTTGGTCGGCTCGCCGCCTTCCTTGCGCTCGGTCCAGCCGACCAGATCGTCGGTGGCGCAGCCGGCCAGATCCTCGACCGTCTTGATGTCGTTCTCGCCGAATTTCACCAGCATCTTCGAGGTTACGCCGGGCACCGTCTTCAAAGCGTCTTCCACACCGAGTTCCCTTCGCTTGTTTTCGAGCTCGCTCTCGAGCTGTTCCAGATATTCGCGGGCCCTGCTCTGCAGCTCATTGGCGGTTTCGTCGTCGAAGCCCTCGATTCCGGCGAGTTCCTTGACGTCGACCATCGCCAGTTCCTCCACCGAGGTGAAGCCTTCCGACGCCAGTAATTGGCCGACCACTTCGTCGACGTTGAGCGCTTCCATGAATACGCGCGTGGAGTTCTCGAAATCGGCCTGGCGGCGCTCGGATTCTTCCTGTTCGGTCAGGATGTCAATGTCCCAGCCGGTTAGCTGCGAGGCGAGACGCACGTTCTGGCCGCGCCGGCCGATCGCCAGCGACAATTGATTATTGGTGTCGGGCACCACGACCTCGATCCGCTCACGGTCCTCGTCGATCACGACCTTGGCGACTTCCGCCGGCGCCAGCGCGTTGACGACGAAGGTCGCGATGTCGGGCGACCACGGAATGATGTCGATCTTCTCGCCCTGCAGCTCATTGACCACCGCCTGCACGCGCGAGCCGCGCATGCCGACGCAGGCGCCCACCGGATCGACCGAGGAATCCCGGGAAATCACCCCGATTTTCGCGCGCGAGCCGGGATCGCGGGCCACCGCCTTGATCTCGACGATGCCGTCATAGATTTCCGGCACTTCCTGCGCGAACAGTTTTGCCATGAATTGCGGATGAGTGCGGGACAGGAAGATCTGCGGGCCCCGGGTTTCGCGCCGCACGTCGAAAATATAGGCGCGGACGCGGTCGCCGTTGCGGAATACCTCGCGCGGCAGCATCTCGTCGCGGCGGATAATGGCTTCGCCGCGGCCCAGATCGACGATGACGCTGCCGTATTCGACGCGCTTGACGATGCCGTTGACGATATCGCCGATGCGGTCCTTGAATTCCTGATACTGCCGGTCACGCTCGGCCTCGCGCACTTTCTGCACGATCACCTGCTTGGCGGATTGCGCGGCGATGCGGCCATATTCCAGCGGCGGCAGGGTATCGGCGATGGTGTCGCCGATCTGCGCGCCCGGATTGGCCCGCCTGGCGTCTTCCAGCGAAATCTGGTTCGACGAATTCTCCACCTGGTCGACCACCAGCATATGGCGCGACAACCGCAACTCGCCTTTCTTGGCGTCGATTTCGGCGTGCACATCGGTCTCGCTGCCGTAGCGGGCGCGCGCCGCTTTGGCGATGGCGTCCTCCATCGCGGCGATCACGATGCCGCGGTCGATCGATTTCTCGCGCGCAACCGCGTCTGCGATCTGCAGCAGTTCGAGTTTATTGGCGCTGACAGCTGCCATGGCTTTAGTCTCCTCTCGTGGGATCGGTTTCGCCTCGAAGCAGTCGCTCTGCGGCGAGGCGGTGTTCCTTGGTATTCTTCGGGGCGGTCTTCTTGTTCGGCTTCAATTTCGGCTTCGGTTTGTTGCTCTTCGAAGGATCGCTTTTCCTGGCATGAGGTGGCGGGGGCGGCTCGAGCCCGAGACTCTGCCGCAGCTCCCGTTCCGCGGCCTTGCCGCGCCGCATCAATTCCGCGATCAGTTCGTCGGTGAGAACCAGCCTGGCATCGGAAATATCTTCCATGACCAGCATGACATCGGCATCTTCGCCCGCGCGCGTGTCGTCGCGATGAAGGTGCACCGCAGCGCCTTCGACGCCGGCAAGCGTGCCGCGGAACCGCTTGCGGCCGTCATGGGGGACCGCCATCTCGATCTTGACGAGGTGGCCCGCATAGCGCTCGAAATCGGAACGGCGTACCAGCGGACGGTCGATCCCCGGCGAAGAAATCTCCAATCGGTAGGCCCGCTCGATCGGATCGGCGACGTCGAGCACCGGCGACAGCGCCTTTGAGATTGCTTCGCAATCCTCGATCTGCATCGATCCGTCGGGCCGTTCCGCCATGATCTGGACGGTGCAGCCGCTTTCCCCGGAAATTTTGATCCGCACCAGGCGGTAGCCCATTCCCTGCAGCACCGGACCCGCGATCGCCGACACCCGCGCCGCTACGCCCGGCTCGACGACGAGGCGCGGCTCGGCAAGCAGTTCGGTGTCTACGGAACCAGCAGTCGGATCGGTCATATCCAGTGTCAAAACTTGCCTTTGGGCGGTCTAACTTTGGGCGGTCTAACTTGGGGCGGTCTAATTGGGGCGGTCTAGCTTGGACGGTCTAGCTTGCGTTGGGTTGATCCGGGCCTCGAACCCGGTCCGGCCTGGCTGCCCGAGCAGGGCCCGGCGTCGCTCTTCCCGGGCTCGTTCAGGTAATAAGGCTCGTTCAGGTAATAAAAAAGAGCGGGTCCCGGAGGGCCCACTCTCAATACGCGATCGTATGAGAACCATAAGTTGCCGCTGATATAGCGGTTTTCCCCTGATCCGGCAAGTCCCGCGAGGCCGGCAGGCAGGGATTTTGCGGCCTTTTTCGGCCGCTTTCAAACCTAACCCTTCGTTCATGAAGCCGACCTAGATTGCCGTCAAAACACGGCGACCCGCCGGGTTTGAGTACGGTTTATGACGGTCGCTACTTCGCTAATCCCCGGGCTCGATAACATCGTCAGAGAGGGCAATCCCCAACGTCTTGCCGAGGCCGCGCGCCGGATCTCCGATCTGTTCCTGCAGGGAGCCGCGAACCTCCGCTCCGATCATGTGGATCTGTTCGACGCAATTCTGATCGATCTCGTTCCGCACACCGAAATCGTTGCGCGCGTCGATCTGGCCGAGCGGCTGTCCCGGCTCGGCAACGCGCCACGCGCGCTGGTCGGGCAACTCGCGCGCGAAGACGAGATCCTGATCGCGGGCCCGCTGCTGCGCCGGTCGCCCGTCGATCGACGAGGCCGCCTTGGTCGACATCGCACGCATCAAGGGCCAGGGCCATCTGTTGGCGATGTCGGAACGGCCGACGCTTTCGCCCGATCTCACCGGCGTCATTGTACGTCGGGGCGATCGCGAAGTGGTCAGGCGCGTCGCCGGCAATGCGGGTGCGCTGCTTTCGCCAAATGGATATTCCGCGCTGATCAAACGCGCCAGCGATGACGGCGTACTGGCGCTGACGGTTGGCCAACGCGACGATCTCTCGGAGTTCCAGCTGAAAAATCTCCTGGAAGGATCGGTCGACGTCATCCGCCGCCGCCTGTTCGAGGTGGTCAAGCCCGGCAGGCAGGCCGCGATCAGCCGTGCCATCGGCGAGATCTCCGGCGCAATCGAGGTCGTCGAGGGCCACCGTGACTTCGGGCCGGCGCAGCGCACGATTCTGGCCCTGCATCGCGCCGGCGAGTTGAACGAAGCGGCCCTGCTGGGCTTTGCGAAAACGCACAAATACGAGGAAGCGGTGGCCGCGCTTTCGGCGATGTCGGGGGTGAAGATCGCGACGCTCGACCAGCTGATCGCGGGAGATCGCTACGATCCGATCCTGATCGTTGGCAAGACGATCGGCCTCGAGTGGGCGACGGTGCGGGCCCTGATCTTGCTCCGGCTCGGCCCCAACTGGGTGCCGTCCCCGGCCGACATCGAAAACTCGCGGGTGAATTTCGCCCGCCTGATGCCCCAGACCGCGGAGCGGGTGGTGGGTTTCTGGCAGACCAAGCAATCAGCCTGAATTGAGACCGTCATTCCGGGGCGATGCGAAGCATCGAACCCGGAATCTCGAGGCGATGCGGGGAATGAGGATTCCGGGTTCGCGCGATGCGCGCCCCGGAATGACGATGGAGAGTTACCCGACCCTTCGAAACCGCAGATAGGCCGCCTTGCGGCCCTCGCGTTCGGCTTTGGCGCCGTAGCGCGTCATGGTGTAGTCGGGCCACGGCTGCCGCCAGTCGCTCGCGCGCTCTGCGGTCCAGACGAAATCCGGCGAGCGGGCAAGATGCGCCAGCGTCCAGGTGCAATAATCGTCGATATCACTGACGAAACGAAACTCGCCGCCCGGCTTCAGCACGCGCGCTATCGCGGCCACCGTCGCGTCCTGCACGAAGCGCCGCTTCCAGTGCCGCCGCTTCGGCCACGGGTCGGGATGGATCAGGTCGATCCGCTCAAGCGAGCGCGGCGGCGCCCACGCCAACAACTCGGCAGCGTCGCCGGCGAACAGCCGGATATTGCCGATGGTATGGGCTTCGATCTGCGTCAGGATCTTCGCCATGCCGTTGACATAGGGCTCGCAGCCGATGAAGCCGGTGCCCGGAAAGGCGCGAGCTTCCGCGATCAGATGCTCGCCGCCGCCAAATCCAATTTCAAGTCTGACTGCGTTGGTCCGCGGATCGAACAGGTCGGCAAGATCGGACGGGCCTGGGCGGCCGATCTCGAGCACGAGGCGCGGCAGCAGATGCTCGATCAGATCGGCCTGGTGCGCGCGGAGCTTATGGCCTTTGCGTCGTCCGAAAAACGAACCATGCGGCTGAGGTGGGCCGTCGTCAGACGACGACGCGCCAAGCCCGGTGGAATCGGTCCTTGCGACGTTCATCGCAGCGTCTGATACAGGCGATGCAGCAGCCGCGCCCTCGGCTCGATCGACGAGATGTACATCTGCTCGTAATGGGTATGCGCACCCTTGCCATCGACGCCGAGGCCGTCGAGGGTTGCCGTATGGGGAGCGGTGAAATTGCCGTCGGAGCCGCCGCCGGTAGAAGTATCCACCAGATCGAAGCCGATTTCCGTGGCGAGCGTTTTGGCGTGCTCGAAAAGTGCGGCGCCGGCGTTGCCCTTTTCGTAAGGCGGGCGGTTCAATTCGCCGACGACTTTGACGCTGACGCCCTCGCTGCGGGATTTCAGACTTAGGATTTTCGGGACGAGTTCGTCGGCGTCCGCGATCGTGGGCACGCGCATATCAACCTCGGCATAGGCCTCCTCGGCGATGACATTGGGCTTGGTGCCGCCTTTGACCACGCCGACATTGACGCTCACGCCGCGCTTCAGATCGTTCATGGCCTCCAGCGTCTGGATGACGTTGCCGAGTTCGCGGATCGCGCTGCGGCCGTCCCCGGGCCGCGTGCCGGCATGCGCCGGGACGCCTTTGACATAAACCTCGAAGCGCGCGACGCCCTTGCGCCCGGTGACGATCTTGCCGCCGTCGCGGGCGGGCTCCGTCACCAGCACATATTTTGCCCTGCGTCCTTCGGCCTCGATCAGCGCGCGCGATGTCGGGCTGCCGATCTCTTCGTCCGAGACGTAGAGCTGGGTCACGCCGAGCGGCGAACGCGCATGGCCGGCGCAAAGCTGCCGGAAGGCGTGGTAAGCGAGATAGGCGCCGCCCTTCATGTCGTAGATGCCCGGGCCAAAAGCGCTGTCACCTTCGATTTTGAACGGCAGGCGTTCGATGAAGCCCATCGGATGCACCGTATCGAGATGGCTGAGAATCAGGATGCCCGGTGCATGCTGGCCCCATGACGAACGCGCCACCAGATGATCGCCGCATCCGGAGTGTCCGGCGACGCGCTCGATGGTGGCGGGCAAATCGCGATAGCCGTCCGCCACCATGTCCGCCAGCCTGTTAACCTGCTCAGGCGCTTCGGTCGGCGTCTCGATTTCAACCCAGCGACGGATGCCGTCGAGGATGGTCATTGAATCGAAGGGATCGGCGGTCATCGGCATGTTGCTTCAATTATCGTCATTCCGGGGCGCGCGCTAGCGCGAACCCGGAATTTTCTGCCTGATTATCTCTGGCAATTCCAGGTTCGCTCGTTGCACGAGCGCCCCGGAATGACAAGCTGGCTCAGCGCTTGTCGGGCGCTTCGCGCGTGGCGATCTGTTCGACCAGTTCGACAATGCTGCGCCGGAGCTTGGCGTCGGTGATGCGCGTAAACGCGCGTGTCAGCGCCAGGCCCTCGGAGGTCGCCAGGAAATCGGAAACGTAAGACGGCGAGGTGCCTTCGCTGTAGCCTTCAGTGCTGGCGGTCCCGCTGGGGCCACCCTCGAACAAGAACGAAACCGGGACCTGAAGTATTTCGGATATCTGCTGGATGCGGCTTGCGCCGACCCGGTTGGTGCCCTTTTCGTATTTCTGAACCTGCTGGAAGGTGAGGCCCAACGCTTCGCCAAGCTTCTCCTGGCTCATGCCCAGCATGATGCGACGCATGCGCACACGGCTGCCGACATATTTGTCAACAGGGTTGGGCGCTTTGGTCGACATCTCCAGTACTCCTTGGATACGCCGCGAAGGCGAGGCGGAACGAATTATGCCTCAGGCAATACCGTCAAACCATGCTCGGAAACGTTACGAAGGGATGCAGACAATCTGAACAACGAACTTACGCGATCTCTTCTCGACCGGTGCGCCAGAATGCGAATGGCGCGGTCCGTCTGTCAACTCTGGATTTTCGTTCGCCGGCATTTCTGCCAGTTGCCAAATATGAAAATACAGGCGTCAGGAAGTCCGCTTTGCAGTGCGCCGCCGGATCACGAAAAGAAATGCGGCGGCGATCATGATCGAAGCGGGAATGTCGCCGTTGCGCGCGTAAATGGTCGGCGCAATCGGCGATGGCAGGCCGGCATCCAGTACACCTTCGACGCCGAGGCCGAGCTGCGCGACAATGCGCCCGACGGGATCGATGACGGCGGAAATGCCGGTATTTGCTGCACGAACCAGCGGCAATCCCTGCTCGATCGCGCGCAGGCGCGCCTGCTGCAGATGCTGGTAGGGACCGGTCGAAATTCCGAACCAGCCGTCATTGGTCAGGTTGACGATCCAGCCCGGACGGTCGCCCGGTGACGCAACGTCGGAGGGAAAGATCGCTTCATAACAAATCAGGGGTAGCGCGTGCGGCGCATTCGGTATGTCCATCGGGCGGCGCCGGCTGCCTGGAATGAATCCGCCCTGAACCTTGGTGAGCTGCACCAGGCCGAGCTTTTCCATCCAGTCCTGAAACGGCAGATATTCGCCGAACGGCACCAGATGCAGCTTGTCGTAGACTGACAGCACGCTGCCGTCATGGTCGATAACATAGATTGAATTATAGGCGCGCGTGATCCGTATGCCGGGCGGCAGATCCGGCGCGCGCACCGCGCCGGTGATCAGAACGGTGCCCTTGGGCAACAGATCGGCGATCTGCGCCATCGCATCGGCTTCGCGCGTCAGGAAGAACGGAAACGCCGATTCCGGCCAGATCAGGATGCTGGCGTCGCGCACGCCGGTGGATTGCGGGCCGGAGGCGCGATCGGACAGCGTCAGGTATTTCTGCATCACTTCCGCCTTGGCGGAGTAATTGAATTTGACGTCCTGCTGCAGGTTGGGCTGCATGATCCGCAGCTTGACCTTCGCAACCATGGCGGTCGGATGCAGGCGCAGGCGAACGCCGCCGAAAATACCCATGGCGATCAGCAGCGACAGCGCCGCCACCGGCGCGATCCACGGTTTGCGCCCGCGCGAGCTGCCGTCGATCAGCACGGCCGGGCTTGCGAAGATCGCGACGCTCAGAAACGTCAGGCCCCACAGGCCGATCAGCGACGCCGTTTGCGCCAGCGCCAGCGGTTCTGTCAGCGCGTAGCCGAACGCGTTCCATGGAAAGCCGGTGAGCACGTGACCGCGCAGCCACTCGCTGATTGTCAGAGACAAAGCGAGCGCAATTACCCGCGAAGCGTCCTGCGGCCAGATCAGGCGGGCCAGCGCAAAGCCCAAAGCGGTGAACAGCGCGAGATAGGCGGGCAGGCCCAGCACGGCGAACGGCATCAGCCAGGCAAAGGTCGATGCATCGACCAGGAACGCATAACCGATCCAGTACAGTCCCGGCACGAAATAGCCGAGACCGAACCACCAGCCGGCCATCGCCGCTGCCGGCACGCCGCGCAGCCGTCCGGCGCCGGCGCCGTCGATCAGCCAGACCATGATTGGAAAGGTGAGAAACAGCACGGGCCATGCATCGAACGGCGCCATCGCGAGCGCCGACAGCGCGCCCGCTGTGAACGCAATGGCGGCGCGCTTCCAGCCCCAGGCCAGGATGATCGCAAGACCGAGCGTGCGAAGTTTATTTGCCGGGATCACTGCGAACTGGCTCCATCGCCGGACGGCGGGCTCGCATTGTCATTGGCCTGTGCCGGACCTTGTTCCGGCGTCGCCTCGCGGCGGCGGCCTTCGCGCTGTGAGCGGGCAGCAGGACGCTCCTTGCGCGTGGCGATGCGCAGCCGCTTGACGCGCCTCGGATCGGCATCCAGCACTTCGATCTCGTAATTGCCGGGGCCTGAAATCACCTCGCCGCGCACCGGCAGCCGGCCGACATGGGTCACCAGATAGCCGCCGAGCGTCTCGACCTCCTCGCCGGCTTCGCCGGTGACGAAATCCTCGCCGATCACGGAACGGACATCATCCAATCTGGCGCGCGCGTCGGCGATAAAGGAATTGTCGGCCTGTCGCACGATCGACGGCGGCTCGTCGCTGTCATGCTCGTCGTCGATCTCGCCGACGATCTGTTCGACGATGTCTTCGATCGACACCAGCCCGTCGGTGCCGCCATATTCGTCGACCACCAGCGCCAAATGGATGCGGGAAGCCTGCATCTGCGCCAACAGATCGATCGCCCGCATCGACGGCGGCACATAGAGCAGCTTTCGAATGATGTTGGCTTCCGAAAGCGGCAGCGCCAGATCGACCGCGCGCAGATCGAGGCCGGCGGGGAACGGCTTCTTGCGCTTTGTCTTGCTTTTTCCGGTCTCGGACACGCGCGCCCTCGCGGTCATGAACGCCAGCAGATCGCGGATGTGAACGATGCCCTCGGGGTCGTCGAGGGTTTCGTTGTAGACGACCAGGCGCGAATGCGCGGCGCTTTCGAACAGGCTCATCAATTCGCCGAGCAGGATGTCGCGCTTGACCGCGACAATGTCGGCGCGATGGACCATCACGTCGGCGATGCGCCGGTCATGCAGGCCAAGAATGTTGCGGAGCATGGTGCGCTCGATGGCGGAAAAGCCCACCTCGTCCGGCGTCGAGGCATCGAGCACCACTTGAAGATCGTCGCGGACCGATCCGGGCTTCCATCCGAACAGGGTGCGGATCGCCCGCGCCAGCCAGTTTTCGGTGACAGGACGCAGGACCTCGCCCTGCGGCACCACCGCCGGCAGGTTGCGCGTAATGCGCGGATTGTCGTGGGTCGGTTCGGAGTCCGCCATTTCAGTTCTTCCGCTCCCGGTCCGCATAGGGATCGGGAATCCCGAGTTGCGCCAGGATCTCCGTTTCCAGAGCTTCCATGGCCTCGGCCTCGTCGTCCTTTTCGTGATCGTAGCCGATCAGATGCAGGAAACCATGGATCGCCAAATGGCTGAGATGATGGCCGAACGGTTTTTGCTCATCATCGGCTTCCTTGCGCGTCGTCTCAAAGGCAATCGCGATGTCGCCGAGCATGCGTGGTGCGTCGTCAGGCCCGTTGGCGCCGGTCGGCTGCAGGGCTGGAAACGACAGCACGTTGGTCGGCTTGTCGATGCCGCGCCAGTTGCTGTTGAGCGTGCGAATTCCGGCGTCGTCGGTCAGCAAGACCGCGAGTTCGGCCTCGCCGGTATCCGCATCGACCATCCCGGCCGCGGTCGCAATGGCGTGATGGATGACGGCCTCGGCGTCGGGTTCGCTCTGCCAGGCATCGGCGACAACGAGGACCTCGGTCATGGGAAGGGCAGATTGCGCCATCGCTCCGGAATTTCTCTTGCGCCCCGAAATCGCTTCCGGCGCGCGCCTGGCGGCTGATTTTCGCATCAAGGCTTGGTTGCCGGCCGCTGCGGCAATCCTTCATAGGCGGCGACGATCCGCGCCACCAGTTCATGGCGAATCACGTCTTCGGCCGTGAATTTCACTTGCGCGATGCCCTCGACGCCGTCGAGCAGCCTGGCGGCCTCCGCAAGACCCGAGGTCTGGCCGTTCGGCAGGTCGACCTGGGAGGGATCGCCGGTGATGATCATGCGGCTGTTCTCGCCGAGCCTCGTCAGGAACATCTTCATCTGCATCGAGGTGGTGTTTTGCGCCTCGTCCAGGATGATCGCGGCATTGGTCAGGGTGCGGCCGCGCATGAAGGCGAGCGGCGCGATCTCGATTTCGCCGGCCTGCAGCGCACGCTCGACGATGCGGGAGTCCATCAGGTCATACAGCGCATCGTAGATCGGCCGCAAATATGGATCGACCTTCTCACGGAGATCGCCCGGCAAAAAGCCGAGCCGTTCGCCGGCTTCGACCGCAGGCCGCGACAGGATGATGCGATCGACCTCCTTGCGTTCGAACAATTGCGCGGCGTGCGCCACCGCAAGCCAGGTCTTGCCGGTACCGGCCGGGCCGATACCGAACACCAATTCGTGGCGTTTCAGCGCGCGAATATAGGAGTCCTGGGCCGCGGTGCGCGCCCGCACCGGGCGCTTGCGCAAATTGATGGTCTCGAACGACGATTTGACGCTCTTGGCGTCGAATTCGAACAGCGAACCTTGCGCGATGACGGCGCGGATCGCGCCCTCGACTTCGCCCTGGTCCAAATCGTGCCCCTGTGTTGCCTGCGCATACAGCGTCTCCAGCACGCGCCGCGCGGCGTCGCAGCCGTCGCGCGATCCGGCGATCGAGATGTGGTTGCCGCGGGAATCGACCACGACGCCGAGCCGGCGCTCGATCAGTGCCAGGTTTTGACCATAGGGTCCGACCAGCGCCGATGCCCCTCGGTTGTCGTCGAAGTCGATGACGACTTGCGTTTCGGGCTGAATTTGCATGTCGCGGTCAAGTTTGCGGTTGGGAGCAAGCGAAGGCGAATCCGATGCGCTTTTGGGCAAGGGTTCAGGCTCCCATTCTCGTTTGCGAAGAACCGGTCAGCTGCGAAGCTGCCATTTGCGAAGAAGCAGCCGCGAGATGGCCGAGCAGGCTGTAGCGCTCGAGGCTTTGGATTCTGACGGGCAATACCTGTCCGATGATGTCTGGCGACGCCATCACATGCGCCGGCTGCAGATAGGCGGTGCGGCCGACGATCTGGCCGGGATTGCGGGCTGAGCGTTCGAACAGCACATCTACGGTGTTGCCAATCGCAGCCTGATTGAAGGCCGATTGCTGGCTGTCGATCAATTCCTGAAGCCGCACCAATCGCTCGTCCATCTCAGCCGCTGACACCGTCTCCCGCATGTCCGCCGCCGGCGTCCCCGGCCGCGGCGAATATTTGAACGAATAGGCGCCAGCGTATCCGATTTGCGTGACAAGCGCGAGGGTGGCCCGAAAATCTTCCTCGGTCTCGCCGGGGAAACCCACGATAAAATCCGATGAAAAAGCAATGTCTTGGCGCGCCGCGCGAAAGCGGTCGATGGCGGCACGGTAATCATCGGCGGTATGTTTGCGGTTCATGGCCGCCAGGATCCGGTCGGAGCCGGATTGAACCGGAAGGTGCACGAACGGCATCAGCGCGGGCAAATCGCGGTGCGCGGCGATCAGCGTATCGTCGACGTCGCGGGGGTGGCTGGTCGAATAGCGCAGGCGGGCGATGCCGGGAATATCGGCGAGCCGGTGCAGCAGGGCGCCCAACGACCAGATCCGTCCGTCCGGACCTTCGCCGTGATAGGCATTGACGTTCTGGCCGATCAGCGTGATTTCGCGGACCCCATGGTCGGCGAGCCGCAGCACGTCGTCGACGATCTTTGCGACCGGGCGCGATACTTCGGCGCCGCGGGTATAGGGCACCACGCAAAAGGTGCAGAATTTGTCGCAGCCTTCCTGCACGGTGACGAAGGAGGAAATGCCGCGCGCGCGGATCGCATCCGCACTTGGCGGCGGCAGGAATCCGAACTTGTCCTCGACCGGGAACTCGGTCTCGAGGGCGCGGCCCTCGCTCTTCGCGCGCGCCAGGAGCTGCGGAAGGTGGTGGTAGCTTTGTGGACCGACGACAATGTCGACGACGGGGGCGCGGCGGATGATTTCCTCGCCTTCGGCCTGCGCGACGCAGCCGGCCACCGCGATGTTCAGCGTCCTGCCGTTGCGCGCGGCGTCATCCTTGGCGACGCGCAGCCGTCCGAGCTCCGAATAGACCTTCTCGGAGGCTTTTTCGCGGATGTGACAGGTGTTGAGAATCACCAGATCCGCGTCATCGACGTTTGCGGTCTCGACAAAGCCTTCGCCGGCCAGCGTGTCCACCATGCGCTGCGCATCGTAGACATTCATCTGACAACCATAGGACTTGATATGCAGCTTGCGCGGCGGCTTCATGGAACCTGAATGCTGTTCGGAAATGGCGCCAATGCGACGCCGGGCTCAAATATAGGCTAAGCGGGCGAAAATCCAGCGATTACGGCCTGTTTTTGGTCGATTTGCCCGATCAGGCCGGGCAATTGCCGCATGTCATCGAATGTCGTGACGGCGCCAGCGGCGCGCAGCGTCTCGCTATAGCCGGGCCGGCAATGGCTGCCGCCGTGAAAGCCGAGCACGGTCATCCCGGCAGCCCGCGCGCCGGTAATGCCGGGCACGCTGTCCTCGATCACGAGGCAACGCCCTGGAGGCACCTGCATCTGCTCGGCCGCGAATAGAAACAGATCGGGCGCAGGCTTGCCGTTGCGCACCTGAGTGGCGGAGAAAATGTTCGGCGCGAATCTGTTGTAGAGTCCGGCGCGGCCGAGACTGACGCGCATTCGTTCCTGCGATCCGCTCGAAGCCACGCAGACCGGCTGCGGAATCACCTCGAGCACCGCATCGACAAACGGCATCGCTTCCAGCGTCGCCGCGAACGACCGGAACAGTTCATCCTGCAATTGCACATGGAAGTCGTCGGGCAGGCTGCGGCCCAATTCAGCTTCCACTTCAAGGTGGGCCTGACGCGTCGACCGGCCGAGGAAGCGGTCGAAGACCTGCTCAGCAGTGATCGGATAGCCGTGGCGGGTCAGCACGTCCGCATGAGCGCGGCAGGAAATGACTTCGCTGTCGACCAGGACGCCGTCGCAATCGAAAATGACGAGGTCGACGTTGGAGTTCAGGGCTTGTGAGTTCAGGCGTTGCAAGCTCGAAGGTTTCACGCGCTCAGGACTTGTCGTCTTCCAGCGGCACGCAATACAGCTCCAGCCGGTGGTCGACCAGCTTATAGCCGAGCTTGCGGGCGATTTCGGCCTGCAGCTTTTCGATTTCTTCGTTGGTGAATTCGATCACCTTGCCGTCGCGCAAATTGATCAGATGGTCGTGGTGGCTTTCGCGCATCTGTTCGTAGCGGGCGCGGCCCTCGCGGAAGTCGTGGCGTTCGATGATGCCGGCGTCCTCGAACAGTTTTACCGTCCGGTAGACCGTCGAAATCGAGATCTTGTCGTCGACCGTGACGCAGCGGCGGTACAGTTCCTCGACGTCGGGGTGGTCGGCCGCTTCCGCCAGCACGCGCGCAATGACGCGGCGCTGTTCGGTCATGCGCATGCCGGTGGCGGCGCAACGGGCTTCGATGCCGGAGGCCTTGAGCGCGGGCGTGGATTTCAGTGAGGTCATTGGTTTTGCCTTGGGTAACAGCGCATGGGTCCGCCAAAGCATGCCCTCAGGGACCCTTGGGCCTCCAGGGCATATTTGACTAAAACTACCATGCGCCACTTAATCATTCGGAGCTTTGATCCGACGCAAACCGGACCCCACTTTTGCTGATAGCGCTCCGAGCCCCCTTGTGCCACCACCCGGGCGTCACGACAAGTCGCGGCGCATCAGCAAGGCGTTCAATTGTTCCCCGTTCGCCTGCTGGTAGTACCGTTCGCGGCGGCCGACGACGCTAAATCCAGCCCGCTCGTAGAGCCGCCTCGCCGGCTGATTATTTTCCTCGACCTCGAGAAATACGGTGCGCACGCCGCGGCCGGCGAGATGGCCGAGATGGGTCAGCAACAGCTGGCGGGACAGGCCGCGGCCGCGATGGCTTGCGGCCAGTGCGATCGAAAGTATTTCGGCCTCGTCGGCGGCCATCCGCGACACCACGAATCCGATGATTTTCCGGCCGATTCTCAAGCGATGCAGCAACGTGTTGCGCTCGCCCAGCATGGCCTCGAATTCGGCTTCGCCCCAGCCGCGGTGAAACGATTCGCCGTGCAGTTGCGCCAGGCGCGCCGCGTCGCGCGGGGTCGCCGGCTCGACCGCCGCTGGGCCGCCGCTCCACCATTCGGACAGCCATGCCCTCATGCCGGGGAAGGCTGCGAGGCTTTCTGCAGCGGGTCCTTTGGAGGTTTGGCGTCGGGCGCGCGCAGATAGAACGGTCGGGCCGGCGCGGTGTTCGGACTGACGGCGGCTCCCAGCCAGGCGACCCAGGCGATATCCGGCGCCGGCTGTGGATCGACCTTGAACGGCGGCGGCGCATCCGCCGGCCAGCGCTCGGCCAGCATCCCGGCCGCGTTGCCGACCAGATGCGGCGCGCCGAACCTTGATGCGCCGAGCGCCTCCGCGATCGGCACCACGCACGGCCGGATCAGCGAGCTGCCATCGCCGCCGACCGCCTGGAAATACACATGGTCGTGCCGTGCATCGATGGCGGAGATCACGGGATGTTCGGCGTTCTCGCTGACGACGGGGGCGGCATAGGCGGTGAGCGTCGTGATTCCGACCGCCGGCTTGTTGGCGGCCAACGCAATGCCGCGCGCGGCGGAGAGGCCGACCCGCAAGCCGGTAAAGCTGCCGGGACCGGTGGTCGCGGCGATGCGATCGAGGTCTGCGAAGGCGATGCCGGAGGCCTTCATGACCCGCGCGATCAGGGGCATCAGGGCTTCGGCATGACCTCGCTTCATGCCTTCCAATTCCTGCGCAACCAGCCTGCCGGCTTCTGTGTCGAGAACGCCTGCCGCGCAGGCATCCAGCGCCGTGTCGATGGCGAGGATCAGCATGAAGGGCAGGCGAACAGCGGGTGGCGAATAGCGGACAGAAAGCCAGTGGTATCAGCGATTCGCCATGCACCTACTCACTCTTCGCTCCCCCAATCACACCGGCCGGACTTCGACAACGTCGGGCACGAAATGCCTCAAGAGGTTCTGGATACCGTGCTGCAGCGTGGCGGTCGATGACGGGCAGCCCGCGCAGGAGCCCTTCATGTTGAGATAGACGATGCCGTCCTTGAAGCCGCGGAAGGTGATGTCGCCGCCGTCATTGGCGACCGCCGGGCGCACCCTCGTCTCGATCAGATCCTTGATCATCTCCACCGTCTCGGCGTCGGCTTCGTTGAAGAACTCGCCGTCTTCATCGGCGGCCTCGTCGCTGCCGACGCTGCCGTCGGCCAACAGCGGCGCACCGGACATGTAATGCTCCATGATGGCGCCGAGGATCGCAGGTTTCAGATGCTGCCAGTCGCCGTCCGCCTTGGTCACGGTGACGAAGTCGGAGCCGTAGAACACGCTGGTGATGCCGGGAACTCCGAATAATCTTTCGGCGAGCGGCGAGCGCGCCGCGGCGTCGCGGCTGGTGAATTCCATGGTGCCGCTGTCGAGCACGACGCGGCCGGGAATGAATTTCAGGGTAGCGGGATTGGGCGTGGTTTCGGTCTGGATGAACATGGCTTTCTCCGGCGTCGCCGGTTCAAGGCCGGCGCGTGAGTGATCCCATAGCAGATGGCGATGGCGGATGCACGGTCAAGGGGCGCAGGGCAGGGTTTCCCAGCCAAATCAACCACCTGGAGCCCGGGCGGTTACGACAAGGCGTCGATTTCCGCGTCGCTCAAATCGCCCGATATGATGGTAACGGGAATCGGGAACGAGCCGACCGTCTTGGCCATCATGGTGATGAGCGGGCCGGGGCCTTCCGGCCCCGGATTTGCGGCCAGCACCAGCATCGCGATATCCGCGTCCTTCTCGATGACATCGAGGATCTGCTCGGTCGGGTCGCCCTCGCGGATCACGCGCTCCGGCGTGATCGCGGCAATGCCGTTGGCGCGGCCGGCCGCGCGATCGAGCGCGGCATTGGCTTCCTCCTGCGCCTCGGCGCGCATGACTTCGGCAACCCCGAGCCACTGCTGGTTCTGGTCCTCGGTCTCGATGACGCGCAGCATCACCACGCCGCCGCCGCCGCGGATCGCCCATCGACTGGCGTAGTAGACCGCGCGGTCCCATTCCGCGGTGTCGTCAACGATAACCAGACATTTTGGCTTGTGACCCGTCTGGTAGCTTCGTCGCTGGGTGGTCATGCATGTCCCGGTGCTGGCCAAGCAGACCGCATGCTGCCACGGCGCAGCCATGTCAGACAAGCGGCAGCGCTGATGAAGTGCGCTGCATCAACTGCGACAGACGAGAACGTTTTCGAGCGAAGTGGAGACCGGTTCGCGTTAACAAAACGCGTCAAATCGACAATCCAGTGCTCACCATGAGAAATTCGTGAGTCGCTTGTTGCCCATGCTTCGAGACGCTCGCGCCGCTCGCTCCTCAGCATGAGGTTTTGGTGTTTCAACAGGTTAGACCTCATCCTGAGGAGGCCGCGAAGCGGCCGTCTCGAAGGATGGGCTGCAATACCGACTTATAATTCCAGGTTCTAGCGTTTGCGGACGAAGCCGACGATGTCCTTGGTCGCTTTCAGGGTCTCGGCGGCGATTTCGCGCGCGCGGTCGGCGCCGTCGACCAGGATCCGATCGACATGGCCGGGGTCCGCCACCAGCCGTTTCATCTCGGCGGCGATCGGCGACAGTTTTGCCACGCAAAGTTCGACCAGCGCGTTCTTGAAGTTCGAAAATTGTCCGCCGCCGAACTCGCCGAGCACGTCCGCCTTGGCGCGGTCCGACAGCGCCGCGTAAATCCCGACGAGATTGTCGGCCTCGGGGCGCGTCTCGAGCCCCTTTTCCTCCGACGGCAGCGGTTCCGGATCGGTCTTCGCCTTGCGGATCTTCTGCGCGATGGTGTCGGCGTCGTCGGTGAGATTGATCCGCGAATTGTCGGATGAATCCGACTTCGACATCTTCTTGGTGCCGTCGCGCAAGCTCATCACCCGCGTCGCCGGGCCCGTGATCAGCGGCTCGGGCTGCGGGAAAAACAGTCCGTCGGCAAAACCGTTGCTGCGGATCGAGTCGCCGAAATCGTTGTTGAACTTTTGCGCAATATCACGCGACAGTTCGAGGTGCTGCTTCTGGTCCTCGCCGACCGGCACGTGGGTGGCGCGATAGACCAGGATGTCGGCCGCCATCAGCACCGGATAATCGTAGAGGCCCACCGAGGCCGCCTCGCGGTCCTTGCCGGCCTTATCCTTGAACTGGGTCATGCGGTTGAGCCAGCCGACCCGCGCCACGCAATTGAAGATCCAGGTCAGCTCCGCATGTTCGTGGACCTGGCTCTGGTTGAACACGATGTGCCTTTTCGGATCGATGCCGGAGGCGATGAAGGCCGCGGTCACTTCGCGCGTGTTGCGCGCCAGTTCCGTCGGGCCGCCCCAGACCGACACCCCTTGCGTCAGGGCGTGCAGGTCGACCACGCAGTAGATGCAGTTGTGGGTTTCCTGCATCTTCACGAAGTTGACGATCGCGCCGAGGTAATTGCCGAGATGCAGATTGCCCGTCGGCTGGACCCCTGAAAAAACCCGTTCAACGAATGCCATTTTTCAGCTTTCCGTGCGTGCCTGTCTCGCGCCGTCCAATGCCAATAGGCGCAGCGCGCCGTCCAATGCCATGCGGGCCTCAGTCGCGCAAGTCGGCAGGCCGGGTTTGCCTGACCGCGTTAACCGCGTCATTCCATCCGATCACGCCGGACAGGGTGAGGAAGATGCCGTAGAGCGCGATGGCGCAGGAAATCAGCAGGATCAAAAACACGGCCGCCGCCAGACCATGCGCGTTGGCGCCCGGCGCCGGCAGGAACCCCGCCGTCAGCCATAGCAGCCCGGCCATCGCCAGCGCGGATGCCACAATGCGCGGCAGGCGCCGCCGCGCCGTGGCATCGACCGAGAATCCGAACGCCGCCGCGCCGCGCCGGATCAGCGAGAACGCGTTGCTCCAGGCTCCCAGCGCGATGCTGGCGGCGACGCCCTCGGCGCCGGATAGCCGGCCGAGCACGACCGCCAGAACGATCGTGACCGCCAATCCCTGCAATGTCGCCAAGAGCGGCGTCATCGTATCGTGGCGGGCGAAGAAGGCCGGCGACAGCGCCTTGACCAGCACATGGGCGGGCAGGCCGAGCGCCAGCCATTTCAGCGCCCGCGCGGTGGCCGCGCTATCGGAGGCCGTGAAGGCGCCGTGCTCGAACAACAGCCGCGCGATCGGCTCGCCGAGTACGATCAGTCCGAGCGTCGCCGGCAACGCGAGACCGACCGCGAGCTCGAGGCCGCGCGACTCCGCGTGGGCAACGGCCGCCTGATCCTCGCCGCGCAAGGCGCGCGTCAGCTCCGGCACCAGCACGGTGCCCATGGCGACGCCGACGATGCCGAGCGGCAATTCGATCAGGCGGTTGGCGAAGTAGATCCACGACACCGCCGAGGCTGCGACGACGCGATCACGGCGCCGGCGACGACAAGCAATTGCGGCGAGGCACTGGCGATCATGCCGGGGATCGCCTTGCCGAGGAAGCCGCGCATTTCGGCGTCGAAGGCGACGCGGAGCGGCGTCGCGACGCTGCCGCCACGGCGCAACACCAGGACAGAAAGCTGCAGCAGCCCGACTGATGCCGATCGTGGCGGCGATGACGAGCGCGGCAAAGCCTGCGTCCTGCCGCCACAAGATCAGCGCGATCATCACCGCGATCAGGGCGATATTGAACAGCAGCGGCGAGAACGCCGTCAGCGCGAAGCGTCCTTGCGCGTTCATCAGCGCCATCATGACCGTGACCGGACCTGCGAAAGCGAGGTAAGGCAGCATCAGCCGGGCATCGTCGACCGCCAGTTGCAGGGTCGGATGTCCGGCAAAGCCCGGCGCCAGCGCGGTGATGACAAGCGGCATCAACAGGCCGATCAGCGCTGTCGCCAAAATCAAGGCGGCGCTGACGGTGCCGAGCACGCGTCCGGCAAAGGCCGCGGCCGCGACCGCACCTTCCGTCTCGCGCACGCGCAGCCAGGCCGGCACCAGCGCCGCGTTCAGCGCACCCTCGGTCAACAGCCGCCGGATAACATTGACCAGCTGAAACGCCACCAGGAAGGCATCGGCGACCGGGCCCGCCCCGAGCAGCGCCGCGATCATCGAATCGCGCGCAAATCCCAGCAGCCGCGAGGCCAGCGTGCCCGTGGACACCGTGAGGAAGGAGCGGATCATGGCGTGCTGTATAACACCGTCGCTTGCTGGCGCAGGGTCGATCGTGATAGGTCGCTGCACCTTCTTTCAGCCGGTTTGGAGCGGATTTTCCGCTTAAGCGCAATCACCGACCACAGGACCGATCAATGACTGCAGCGAAATACGACGTTCTCGGGATCGGCAATGCGATTTTCGACGTACTGGTGCAGACCGATGAGGGCTTCCTTGCCCGTCACGGCATGACCAAGGGCGGCATGGCGCTGATCGACAAGTCCCGCGCCACGGCGATCTACCGGGATATGGGGCCGGCGACCGAGATGTCCGGCGGCTCCGCCGCAAATACCATCGTCGGCCTCGCCAATCTCGGCGCCCGCGCCGCCTATGTCGGCAAGGTCAAGGACGACCAGATCGGCCGTCTCTATACCCACGACATACGCGCCGCCGGGGTCGCGTTCGACACCAGGCCCGCGGCGGACGGACCCGCGACCGGCTGTTCCTACATCCTGGTGACGCCGGACGGCGAGCGCACCATGAACACCTATCTCGGCGCCGCGCAGGAGCTGATGCCCGGCGACATCGACGCCGCGGAGGTCGCAGGCTCCAGCTTCGTCTATCTCGAAGGCTATCTCTGGGATCCGAAGAACGCCAAGGAGGCCTTTGTGAAGGCCTCGACCATCGCCCATGAATCGGGCCGCCAGGTCGCGCTGACATTGTCGGATTCGTTTTGCGTCGATCGTTATCGCGGCGAATTTCTCGAGCTGATGCGGGGTGGCACGGTCGATCTGGTGTTCGCCAACGAGGCCGAGCTGCATTCGCTGTACCAGACCTCGGATTTCGAAGGCGCGCTGAAGCAATTGCGCGCGGACGTCACGCTCGGTGTCGTCACCCGCAGCGAGAAAGGCTGCGTCGTGGCCTCGACCGACGGCGTCACTCGCGGTGCCGGCGTTCCCGATCGAGCGGATGGTGGACACCACCGGCGCCGGCGACCTGTTCGCCGCCGGATTCCTGTTCGGCCTGGTGCGCGGCGCCGGCCATGAGGCCGCCGGCCGGCTGGGCGCGCTCGCCGCCGCCGAAGTGATCCAGCACATCGGCGCGCGGCCGCAGGTGTCGCTGAAGGAACTGGCGCAGCAGAACGGCTTGCCGGTCTGAAGTGACGCACTGACTTTCGGCAGGCTCCAATCAGATCTCTCCGTCTTCTGGAGTAGTGCCGCAGAGGGAGGTGTCATGCGTTACGAGCGTTTGAGGCTCTCCTCTCCCTGGCTTCCCCCGCAAGCAATGCCCCCTCACTTGACGGATTTCCCGCCGGGGTCAAGCTAACCGAGAGGGCAACTCTCTGGAAGGGCGACTATGGCTAAAGACCCTAATAAGCCGTCTGTCACCGCGCACAGCAATTCTGACGCCACGGGTGATCCAGCGCGGGAAACGCCTGAGCAGGTGGCGGCTTGCACCTTGCAAGAGCATCGTTCATCGCGCGGACCATCAAGTGAAACGGTTCGGGAAACAATCGAACGGTCTATTGGCGAAGTTCGAGCCAAAGAGGCTGATGCAGCTACCACGGGCAAATCCAGCACCGCGACAGCAACAGAGGTTGCCGCAACAGGATACAGCGGGATCGATGGAGCCGTTCTCGCAGTTTCAGAACTGCTATTTCTTCTTTTTGGGCTTCCGTTCGGCGACGACCTTTACCACGATAAACCAATTCCACCGCTTCATTGGATTTATCTGGCAATTGCGGTTACTTGCGCGATTGCCGGTCCAATGTGGCCCACAATCAGTAACAGATGGACGAGCCCGACCATATCGGCGTTGATAGCAAGGACAGCGCGCGACGCCCGCTTATGGATCGCAGTGCTTTTGATTTTCTTCCTCTACGGTGTTGCGCCGGGCATATATCGCCGTGCATCTGCACCTGTTGCTGCTACCACTTGTTGGGATGGCAAAGCGCCGCCATGCGATGAGCAATCGCCGGGTTCGCCTTCAACCGAGGACTTAGCGAAAGCGTTAGAGAACTCGCGCCAGCAGGGAGCGATAGTAGCCGATCAGCTTGGCGCAGCTTTGATTGAGCGCGACAAGCTTAAGTCGCAGCTTATTTGGCCCAAAAAGAATTGAGCCAAGCGCACTATCAGGCGGCCAACTCCCAGCAAACCCCGCAAATTCCAGCGCAAAAAGGCCCAGTTGCATAGAAATTGGAAACCCAATTTTTGGTCGCTAGAAGCAATAAGTAAAGAGACTTGATAAACGGCGTGATAATTAAAGGTAAAAGAAAAGCGTCTGTTGGATTTAAAGAAGCCTATGCCGTTTCAGGCCTTACGGGTCACAGACAGGACCTAATGGCGAATGTGCCGTACAAGGGATACTACGCTGTAAGTAAGGTAGATGTTCCACCGCAGGCTCCAGTCCAACTGGACATTGTCTGGAATCCGCCATTGCCAGTCAGAGATTTCCTGGATCAGTGGGGGAGATTACGGGTCGTAGTCGTTTATGCTGATGGAACGAATTACGAGCACGAGTTTGACGAAAATTATGTACGCGGAAAACTGAGGCTGCTCATTCCAAGCGCATTCGGACCGCGCGTAACGCCAAAGGATGACAAGTGATCAGTCCCACGGCGCAAATGGCCCGAGTTGCCCAGGCTCTTTCTCGCTGGTGACGTTCGCCGATCGCTGGCGACCATGTCTCAGTAGCCTGCGGTCATGGGGCGAACAGCCCTCACCCTAAAACCTCTCCCCTCTCTACGCGTCCTTAAGGTCGGGCGCCTTCAGAATAGCTTCCGCGTTAGCGGGAACCGATGCATCTCGAAATTCGCGCGGTCGCCGACGCGGCCTGACCGAACCTTGATGTCCAACTTCGCCTTCCTCGCCGCCGAATTCGTCACCGCGAACGAGGCGGCGGGGTTCATGCCGCCGCGGTCAGGGGGCGCGCGCGTTCGATCCGTTTGCGTTCGCGCGGGGAATGCATCGCTTCCCACAGATCGCTTCGCCGCTGCACATTGAGCCAGAAATCCGGGCTGTTACCGAACACGCGGGCGAGAATGAGAGCTGTCGCCGCGGTCACACGGCGGCGATCATTGCACAGCTCATTGACGTGCTTGCGTTGCACACCCATGGCTTCGGCCAGCGCGCCTTGCGTCAACCCGATCGGCTTCATGAATTCCTCGACCAGAATTTCGCCAATCGTCGCCGGCTTGCGTTTTGTCATCAACATGGCTTGCCTCAATCGTAGCTGTGAGGCGATGTACCACCCTATGACTCACTCGCGCAATAGCGAGCGGCGCGAGATAGCGTCCGGGGGTTGTGTATGCTACGTCACACGGATATTTCTGATTTTCAGAAATTCTTGTTGACCCCACCCCCAAATCACCTGCATATCCACCGCCATCCTGCCCCACCGAGGGGCGTATCCGGATCGTCAGAGACGCGGGGCGGGATGCGGTGGACGCGGCAGCGTCAGGCGGGTAACGGGGTTGCAGGGCGGGCTTTCGGGCCTGTGAGCGACCGGACGGCGCGCTGACGAACGGTGCTGTTGCGTACGGCGAAGTCGTGTGGTCCTGACGCCTCATGGTTGGCGTCAAGTCCCGCGGAGGCGAAGCCGGCCCAACCGGGCGCCGGGCCAGCCATCATCCACGGGGCGACGGTGACAAACAAATCCTGATCGCCGGGGAGAGCACGCTATAAGCCGTAAAGCCATTGCGCAGGGAATGTCGGAGTGCCTCCGCTGAACCTGTATGCTCGTGTGCGTTTTTTGCACAAGTTTGCGCACGAGACCGCGGGTGCAGCGCGCATCCGGCATTCCCTGCGCCCTCTGATTTCTGGGCGTGAAACGTTTGGCAAACCTCGGGCGGATCGCGCCGCGAGAAGGCGAAACTGCGTCGGCTGTCCGAACTTCGAGAGTGGGATGACTTTTGAGCGAATCGCGCCGCGAGAAGGCGAAGTGCGCGGTGATCTCCCCTCCCTCCACGCGCCCTTGCGCGTGGCGGGGAGGGGTTGGGGGTGGGGGGTGCCTCAGCAAACTCGCTGCCAGAGGAGCAACCTGATAGACCCCCCACCCCCGACCCCTCCCCGCCGCTTCGCGGGGGGAGGGGAGATTTTACGCCGTCTTCGCCGCCTTCAATCCGAGTCGCTCCTCCACCGCCTCGCGCATCAAAAACTTCTGGATCTTGCCGGTCACCGTCATCGGGAATTCGTCGACGAATTCGACGTAGCGCGGGATCTTGTTGTGCGCGATCTGGCCCTGGCAGAAGGCGCGGATCTCCTCTGGCGTCAGCGTCTCGCCCGCGCGGATCCTGATCCAGGCGCAGAGTTCCTCGCCGTAGCGATCATCCGCGACGCCGAAAATCTGCACGTCCTGGATCTTGGGATGGCGATACAGAAATTCCTCGATCTCGCGCGGGTAGAGGTTCTCGCCGCCGCGGATCACCATGTCCTTGATGCGGCCGACGATGTTGCAATAGCCGTCAGTGTCGATCACGGCGATATCGCCGGTATGCATCCAGCCGCTGGCATCGAGCACGTCGGCGGTCTTTTCCGGCTCGTCCCAATAGCCGAGCATGACGCTGTAGCCGCGGGTGCAGAGTTCGCCGCGTTCGCCGCGCGGCACGACGCGGCCTTCGAGATCGACCACCTTGACCTCGACATGCGGATGAATGCGCCCGACGGTGGACACCCGGCGCTCCAAGCGGATCGTCGGTGGCGCTCTGGAAGCTGACCGGGCTGGTTTCGGTCATGCCATAGGCGATGGTGACGTCGCGCATGTTCATCTGCTCGTTGACGCGCTTCATCACCTCGATCGGGCAGGGCGCGCCGGCCATGATGCCGGTGCGCAGCGAGGACAGGTCGAACTTGGCAAACTCCGGATGGTCGAGCTCGGCGATGAACATGGTCGGCACGCCGTACAGCGCCGTGCATCTTTCCTGCGCCACGGTCTGCAGCGTCGCCAGCGGATCGAACCCTTCGCCGGGATAGACCATCGTCGCGCCCGAGGTGACGGCGGCGAGATTGCCCATCACCATGCCGAAGCAGTGATAGAGCGGCACGGGGATGCAGATGCGGTCGCTTTCGGTCAGGCGCATCGCGCGGCCGACGAAATAGCCGTTGTTGAGGATATTGTGATGCGTCAGCGTCACGCCCTTGGGCGAGCCGGTGGTGCCGCTGGTGAACTGGATGTTGACGGCATCGTCGAACTGCAGGGTCCTGGCCAGTGCCGCCAGCGTGTCGCGGTGGCGCGCACCGCCCATCCGCGCGACCTCTTCGAACGCGATGGTGCCCGGAGCCTGTGGCCCGCCGATCTGGATCACCGCGCGCAACTGCGGCAGCCGCGCCGCCTGCAACTCGCCCGGTTGCGAGGTCGCAAGCTCGGGCAGCAGCGTGTTCAGCATCTCCATGTAGTTGGAGGTCTTGAACGCGGTGGCCGTGACGATCGCCGCGCATCCGACCTTGGCGAGCGCGAATTCGAGCTCGCTGAGGCGGTAGGCGGGATTGATGGTGACGAGAATGAGCCCGGCTTTGGCGGCGGCAAACTGCGTCAGCGTCCATTCGGGGCGGTTCAGCGACCAGACCCCGATCCGCGCGCCGCGCTCGAGGCCGAGCGCGATGAAGCCCGCGGCCAGCGCCTCGACGCGTTCGGCGAACTCCTGCCATGTCCATCTGGCGCCGTGGCTCTTTGAGACCAGCGCTTCGCGATTACCCCAGCGCCGGGCCGCCAGATCGAGGCTGCGCCCGATGGTGTCGCCGAGCAGCGGTGCATCGGCAACGCCGCAAACATAGCTATCCGCAATTTCAGTCAAGTTGGCTTCTCCATATGCCGAGGCGTGCCAGAAAAAATGAATTCGCCAATCTTCGTCCCCGCCAGAACTTCCCGCAAGGACCCGGAGTCCGGCGTGGCGCAGCGGTCGCGATCTCGTGATCACGTCATCAGGGCAAGACAGAACTGCAACGACTCGCTATAATTGCGGTGGATGGCTCCGCATGGCCGGTGACCTTCGGGCCCGCCGGCGATACCTTGCGGATCGTCCAGCCGGAACCTATTTTGCAGTAAGGCGTTCAGATCGCAGCACAAACGGTGCTTCCGATTAAATGATTCGACTAAAATGATTGCGGCCAGGCGTGCCGCGAGGGCACGGCAATGATCTCGACCTGGAGTGAATGGAAGCGATATCCGCGGGCGGGGCGCGGCGAAAACATCGAGGCGCCGATCTCTCCTGGCATTTACGAAGTCCGCTATGCGGGAACGGGTGCGCTGCACTCATTCGGCGCGGTCGAGAATGTCGCTCAGGCGCTGTCGCAACTCGCGGTCGGTTCCAAATCGTGGTTCGGACGACGCGAGCCGGCTGCCGTGCCGGATCTCGAATATCGCACCTGCGCGACCTCGACCAAGGCTGACGCCAAGGCCGCGGCAGAGCGCATGATCGGCCGCCGCGAAACCTATATGAGCGGCGCGGCCTGAACGGAGAGCGTCATTCCGGGGCGATGCCCCAAATTGTCATTCCGGGGCGATGCGAAAGCATCGAGCCCGGAATCTCGAGCTAAAAGGCAGGCGCGCCAAATAACCTCTGGATTCCGGATCGGCGCGCTTGCGCGCCGTCCGGAATGACGACCACAAATTACAGCCCTCAGGATTGCTTGAAGCAGCCGCGCTTTGGCGGCCGATGCATGGCCGCTGGTTTCGGCCTATACTTCGATTGAAATATCAAAAAATCCAAGGAGTAACGCCATGACCCCGACCGCTGCCGCCCGCGCCTCGCAACCGTCCGCGCCATCGCTGCGCGGCCGTCTGAAGGATCCCTCGCTGCTGCGCGAGCACTGCTATGTCGATGGCGCCTGGGTCGGCACGCCGTCGCATCCCGTCAACAACCCGGCCAATGGCGCCGAAATCGCGAAAGTGCCGCAGATGGGTGCCGGGGATGCCACCCACGCCGTCGAAGCCGCCCAGCGTGCGTTTCCCGCCTGGGCGAAATTCACCGCCAAGCAGCGTTCCAATATCTTGCGCAAATGGTTCGAGCTGATCGTCGCCAACCGCGAAGATCTGGGCCTGATCCTGACCTCCGAGCAGGGCAAGCCGCTCGCCGAGGCGCTCGGCGAAGTCGACATCGGCGGCGCCTATGTCGAGTTTTTCGCCGAAGAAGCCCGCCGCATCTATGGCGAAACCATCCCGAGCCAGCGCGCGGATGCGCGGCTGTTGGCCATCAGGCAGCCGATCGGTGTCTGCGGCGCGATCACGCCGTGGAATTTTCCCAGTTCGATGATCACCCGCAAGGTGTCGCCGGCCCTCGCCGCGGGCTGCACCGTGGTGTTGAAACCCGCCAATGAAACCCCGCTCAGCGCGCTCGCGCTGGCGGCGCTGGCCGAGAAAGCCGGCGTGCCCAAGGGCGTATTCAACGTCATCACCGGCGACGCGCCGCCGATCGGCAAGGTGCTGTGCGAGCATCCTGCGGTGCGCTTCGTCGGCTTCACCGGATCGACCGAAGTCGGCAAGATCCTCTACAAGCAGGCCTCGGTCGGCGTAAAGAAGCTCGGGCTGGAACTTGGCGGCAATGCGCCGTTCGTGGTGTTCGACGACGCCGATATCGACGCCGCGGTCGAAGGCGCGATGGTTTCGAAATATCGCAACATGGGTCAGACCTGCGTCTGCGCCAACCGCATCTACGCCCAGGACAAGATCTACGATCAGTTCGTGGAGAAACTCACGAACAAGGTCGCGGCGATGAAGATCGGCGACGGCACCGAGCAAGGCGTGACGCAGGGGCCGCTGATCAACATGGAGGCGGTCGACAAGGTCGAAAGGCACATCGCGGATGCGGTCAAGCGCGGCGCCAAGGTCGTCACCGGCGGAAAACGTCATTCGCTCGGCGGCACCTTCTTCGAACCGACGGTGCTGGCGAACGTCGCGCCCGACGCGCTGGTGTCGCGGGAGGAAACCTTCGGGCCGCTGGCGCCGGTGTTCCGCTTCAAGGACGAAGCCGAGGTAATTGCGCTCTGCAACAACTCGCCATTCGGGCTTGCCTCCTACTTCTATGCGCGCGATCTCGGCCGGGTCTGGCGCGTCGCCGAGGCGCTCGAGGCCGGCATGGTCGGCGTCAACACCGGGCTGATCACCACCGAAGTCGCCCCCTTCGGCGGGGTCAAGGAAAGCGGTTTGGGCCGCGAGGGCTCGCATCACGGCGTGGAAGAGTATGTCGAGATCAAATATGTGATGATGGCGGGGGTTTGAGGGTTTCGCCTGGAATATCGGCGAAGCAAGACGTGTATGCCCGGCGCAACGCCGGGCATGGCGATTCGCAAATGGAGGCGCGCGCTTCGCGGGCCGGCGTGAATGTTCCCGGGCGCGATCATTCGATTGACTCAGGTCAAATTGGGTGTTCGCAGAGCGGGTATTTTTTTGGCCGATGTCCGTTCTGGCCAAGCGTGTCGTTCGGTGTCATCGCGGGGCCGACGCAGCCGAAACACCATGTTGAACCAGACCCACTCTGCTCCGGACGAGAAGCTGCTGCTCGCTCGATTTTGGCAGAGCGCGTCGGGATTTTGGCGGGGCCCGGGGGCGTGGCGGACATGGCTTCTGGTTGCCGTGCTGGTCGCTACCGTGCTCCTGCAATTGCTGACGCAGTACGCGCTGAATTACTGGAATCGCGACTTCTTCAACGCGATCGGGCGCAAGGACGGCGCAGAGCTCTGGACCCAGGCATTGCGATTTATACCGCTGGCCGTGGCCAGTCTCGGGCTCACCGTCTTCTCGGTCTGGGCCCGCATGACCATGCAGCGCACCTGGCGCGCGTGGCTCAGCAATCACCTTTACGACTACTGGCTGAAGGACGATCGCTATATCCGATTGGGGCTCGTGGCCGGAGACTATGAGGCTCCGGAATTCCGCATTGCCGAGGATGCCAGGATTGCAACCGATCTGCCAGTCGACCTGGCGCTCGGGCTGTTCCAGTCGCTGCTCAACGCCGTGACGTTCATCGGAATTCTCTGGTCGGTGGGAGATGGCCTGCCCATCGAACTTGGTGGTTTCGTCCTGAATATTCCCGGTTACCTCGTCATCGCGGTGGTGGTCTATTCCGCGCTGTTTTCGTCCGCCATCTTCCTGATCGCCAGCCAACTGACGCGGGTTTTGGAGGAGAACAAACGGACCGAGGCCGAGCTGAGGTCGATCGGCACGCATTTGCGGGAGAGCGCGGAAGGGACTGCGCTTACGGACGGCAATAAGGATGCACGCCATATCATCGGCGCGGCATTGAAGGGAGTGATCGCCGTTTGGCGGATCTATATGTGGCAGCTGATGCGGATGACAGTGGTGACCTATTCGAGCCTTTTGGTAACCCCTGTAGTCGGCTTGCTGCTGTGCACCCCGAAATACCTTATGGGCGCGATGAGTCTCGGGGAAGTGGTTCAGGCATCGGCGGCATTTGTCGTCGTGCAGACCGCGTTCAACTGGTTCACCGACAATTATGCCAGGTTGGCGGAGTGGGCCTCCTCCGCCAACCGCGTCGCATCGCTGCTGCTTGCGTTGGATGAAATCGATCCGCCGGGCCACGACGGCGGTCGCTAGCGGCGCATCAATCATTGATGGTGCGAAACGTACCGGTGCTTAGCCGTCAACAACCTCGTTACTGAACTTCCCGTGACGCCCGACGCCGGACGCAAAGCGCGTCGCGCCCGAGAGCGTTTCGCCCGATGCGATGACCTCGAGCCCGCCGCGCATTTCATTGGCGATGGCCTCTTCTTCCGACAGGTCCCATTGCCGCAATGCCGACAACCGGTCGGCGCGCAGGCAGGTCTGCGGGAAACGCGCAATCTCCTTCGCCAGTGCGATCGCCTGCGCGCGGGTTTCGCCCTTGGGGACCACGCGGTTGGCAAGGCCCATGCGCAGCGCTTCCGGGCCGCCGACCGGACGGCCGGTCAAAATCAGGTCGATTGCCTGGGAGTGACCGATCAGCCGCGGCAGACGGATGGTGCCGAGGTCGATCAGCGGCACGCCGAAACGGCGGCAGAACACGCCAAAAATGGCGTCCTCGGCAACCACGCGCATATCGGCCCACAGTGCCAGCTCCATGCCGCCGGCGACCGCAAATCCCTCCACCGCCGCGATCACGGGCTTTGACAGAAGCAGCCGGCTCGGCCCCATCGGTGCGATCGAATCGTGACCGCCGATCTCGCGCATTTTGTTGGGATCGCCGGATGCCACCGCCTTCAGATCGGCGCCGGCGCAGAAGAAGCCGCCGGTGCCGGTGAATACCGCAACCGACGCGTCGGTATCGGCGTCGAACGCCCTGAATGCGTCGTACAGCTTCCGCGCCGTCGCGCCATCGACGGCGTTACGGCAATGCGGACGGTTGATGGAAACGATCGTCACCGGTCCATCGCGTTCGACGAGCAAGCTGTCGGGCTCGGTCATGTCTGCGCTCCCTGATGTTCTTGTTTATGCGAACCCACAATGGGCGCGCGGCCCGTCATTGCCGGGCTTGACCCGGCAATCCATCATTCTTCGAAGAAGATGGATACGCGGGTCAAGCCCGCGTACGACAATCGAATATGGTGACGCCTTCCCCGCACGGTGGAGAGAGCTAAATGTTCAATTCGCTCCCCGTGATGCGGCGATAGGCTTCGAGATAGCGCTTGCTGGTGGCCTTGATGACCTCGGACGGCAATGGCGGCGGTGGCGCTTCGCCGTTCCAGCGGCCGGCGCGGCGCTCAGTGTCGAGATAATCGCGCAGCGGCTGCTTGTCGAAACTCGGTTGCGGCTGGCCGGGCTTGTAGGCGTCCGCCGCCCAGAATCGCGAACTGTCGGGGGTCATCACCTCGTCGATCAGGATGATGTGGCCGTCCTTGTCGCGACCGAATTCGAATTTGGTGTCGGCGATGATGATAGCCTGGTCGCGGCTGAGTTTTTCGCCGAGCGTATAGACCGCCCGGGTCATGCTCTCCAGTTCGTATGTGACCTCGTCGCCCAGGATCTCGCGCATCCGCGCGATCGTGATGTTTTCGTCATGGCCGGTTTCGGCCTTGGTCGCCGGGCTGAAGATCGCGGGCTCCAGTTTTGCGCTTTCAAGAAGTCCCGGCGCAAGCCTCTCGCCCGCCAGCGTGCCATGGGCCGCATATTCCTTCCACGCCGAGCCCGAGAGATAGCCGCGAATCACGCATTCGATCGGAAATACGGTGGTGCGCTTGCACAGCATCGCGCGCCCGGCGAGCGAGGCGCGATGGCCCTGCAGTGCCGGCACTTCACGGATGATCTCGTCGGCGTCGGCGCTGATCATGTGATGATGGATCACGCCCTCGAGTTCGTTGAACCACCACGCGCTGATCTGGGTCAGCACCATGCCCTTCATCGGGATGGTTTCGGCCATGACCACGTCAAAGGCACTGATGCGGTCGGTGGTCAGCAGCAGCACCCGGTCGTCGCCGACGGCGTAGATGTCGCGGACCTTGCCGCGCCCAATTCGAGGAAGGGGCAAGTCTGAGGCGAGCATGGTGGTCATGGGCAAACTTTCAAAGGCGACGCCGTTCCTTGGGACAATCTGGCAACAGGAAGGAGCGACAGGGATAGTTCATTCCGGCAGCGGAATGAACTCATGTTCGTTCGGGACAGGCGCGAAGCGGCCGCTCTTCCAGTCCTGCTTGGCTTGTTCGATCCGTTCCTTACGGGAAGAAACAAAGTTCCACCAGATATAGCGCGGACCTTCCAGCGCATCGCCGCCGAGAAACATCATCCGCGCGGGCTTTATCGTTTTCACCGTGATGCGATCGCCGGGCCGGAAGATCAGAAGGCGCGGCCCCTCGAAGCGATCGCCCGCTATTTCGACCTCGCCGTCAACCAGATAGATGGCGCGCTCCTCGTGGTCGGGGTCGAGTGGAACGCTGACGCCCTGTTCCGCCGTTACTTCGGTGTAGAACCATGGCGACACCATCGCAACGGGCGATTTCACGCCGAAGCCGCTGCCGGCGATGACGCGCGCGGTAAAGCCGCGGTCCTGTATTGTCGGCAGGTCGGCGGCGGCATAATGCTGAAACGACGGCGCGATCTCCTCCGATCCGGCGGGTAGCGCAATCCAGCTTTGCAGGCCCAGCATCTTCTGGCCGTTTTGGCGCTGCAGATCCGGGGTGCGCTCGGAATGGGCGATGCCGCAGCCCGCCGTCATCAGGTTCATCGCGCCGGGCTGGATTTCCTGGATGTTGCCCTCGCTGTCGCGGTGCATGATGCGGCCGTCGAACAGATAGGTGACGGTGGCGAGCCCGATATGCGGATGCGGCCGCACGTCCATGCCCTTGCCGGACATGAACTGCACCGGTCCGAAATGATCGAAGAAGATGAAGGGGCCGACCATCTGGCGCTTGCCATGTGGCAGCGCGCGGCGCACCGCAAATCCATCGCCGAGATCGCGGGTGCGCGGCACGATCACCAGCTCCAGCGCGTCGCAGGATTTCACATCTCCGAGCACGGGATCGTTATCGGGAAGCCAGCTCATGGGGTCTCCGTGAATTTTGCCGGGGGATAATAACACGAAATAGCGAATCCGTGGTCGCCGCGAATGCGAGACGCCATGACCGGAAAGTATGGCGAGGTTGACCGGAAAACCGTGAGCGCATGACATCGCAGATCACCCTGGCATTGGGTGCGGGCACGACAACATTGTTGCTGCTGCTCGTGGCGCTGTTTCACGCCTGGTCACCGAGGTGATTGCTGCCACCGGCAGCAAGGGCCACCTCGCGGCCGGAAATTGAGCCGCGCTATTGCCGGCCGAGTTGCGTCGCCTGCGCGACGCGATCGAATCTTTCCAAAGACAGGATCGCGTCCGCGAGCTGGTCGGCGCGGCCGTTCAGCACAGGTCGGGCCAGCGTCAGGAACTTCTGTTGCATCGCCTGCGCATCCGGGAACGAATTCGGCTCGCCGGAGGGATCGGCATAGAGCCGCTCGTGCATACCGTCGTCGGTGGTGATGCTGACGCGCGCGCCGAACGGATGGCTGCGGCCGATCTCGAGGCGGTCGTCCTGTACCACGTCGAATTTGTCGGCGAGCGCATCGATCGCGGCGTCGCCGAGCCGCTCGTAATCGTCCCAGCCGAAGCGGCCCTGATCGAGCGCGACCGCGCCGGTGAAGAACATCGAGAACTGTCCGCCGACGATCGAAGTCGGATGCCGCTTGGTGGCGGCGTCGCCGGTCAGCGTGATGCCGTTGCGATGCAGCCCGATCTCGACCCGCTTGATCTGGTCCGGCGTCAGATTGTGCTCCCGGCGCATCGCGATCAGCGCATCGAGCGCGGCGTGGGTATAGCGGCAGCTCGGATAGGGTTTCACGCCGATCTTCATGGTCTCGTAAATCCTGCCGAGCCCTGCGACCGCCTTTTCCGGATGGGCGTTGTCGCTGTAGCCGACCAAAAGCCCGTGCTTGCCCTCGATCAATTCGGTCGCGCCGATAAAATCGTTGCGCGCCAGCGTCGCCGCGATCACGCCGTTCATCGCGGCCGCGCCGACCTGGTAGCGCTTGTTCCAGGCGCCGTTGACCAGAAACTGCAGCGAGCCCGCGGCCTGGCTGCCGGAGACGCCGAACGCGGCGATGATCTGCGCTTGCGACAGCCCGAACAGTTTTGCCGCCGCCGCCGCGGCGCCATAGGTGCCGGCGGTGGCGGTCGGGTGAAAGCCCCGCGCGTAATGCGAGGTGGGATCGAGCGCGTTGCCGAGCCGGCAGCACACTTCATAGCCCGCCACGATCGCGGTGAGTACGTCCTGGCCGGAAGCGCCGACCAGTTCGCCGACTGCGAACGCGGCCGGCACCACCGGCGCGCTCGCATGCAGCGAGGAATCCGCATGCGTGTCGTCGAAATCGAGGGAGTGGCCGAGCGCGCCATTGAGCAGGGCCGCCACAGCGGGCGTCCAGGTCTTGTTGTCGCCGAACACGGTGGAGCAGCCTGATCTGTCGAGCGCGAGCGCTTCCAGCATTTTCAGCAGCGAAGGCGTGGATTCCGCGTCGCGCCGCGCCCGGATGGCGCTGCCGAGGAAATCCAGCGTCAGCACCTTGGCGCGCGCCAGCACTTCCGGCGGGATATCCGCGAATTTCAGGTCCGCGACATAGGCGGCAAGCGTTGCGGTTTCATGAGCCATGGCGTTGCCTCGTTCGTTTCCTTTAGAGCGTTTTCAAGCGAAGTGGAGACCGGTTCGCGACGAGAAAACGCGTCAAAATCAAGAATCTGGAGCCCCGTTTCGATACCATCGAAACGGAAATGGCTCCTGAGGTTAGGTACGGCTGGCGGGAGACGCCGTCAACATCAGCTACGGCGGATCAGACCCTTAGCTCCCATGCGCCAGATCAGGAGGTCGATGCGGTCCTGGCCGAAGAACGGTTCGTTCTCGAACACGAAGGTCGGCACGCCCCAATGGCCGGAAGCCGCATGGGCCTTTTCGTTGTCGGCGATAACAGCTTCATAACGATCGGGATCGGCCGCGACGGCGGCATCCATCGCGGGCAGATCGAAGCCGGCGGCTGAGGCGGCGCAAGCGAGATGATCGCCCTCGTTCCAGCCGGCGACCGAGCCGTCCCACAGCACGCGGCTGATCGCATCGACAAAGACCAGCGAGCGGCCTTCGATCTGCGCGGCGGCGCCGAGCCGCGTCAGCCGGTGAATGTAGGGTTGGTGCTCGGCGACCTCGAGCGTCGCCATGTCCTGCACAATGGGATCGGGCCGGGGAAAGCGGAACGGGATGTTCTCGAATTTCGCGACGCGGCTGGAATCGAGCACGACATAGCGCGCGAATTGCGGATTGGCGCGCTTGAAAAAGCCGGGCACGCGCACTGCGAGCGGATAGACCGGGCGCAGGTTCACGGTCACGTCGTAGTCGGCGATCATCTTGCGCGTCTTCGAAAGCGCGAGATAGCTGTAGGGACTGCGGAAGGAAAAGAACAGATCGACGGACAATGTCATGAATACCCCGGTCGGCTTGCTGGCGGCCGGGAACAAAGCACGGGCAGCGCAAGCCGTCCATCCGGCTACAAGATGCGCCAGATCAGGCTCAGGCCGCGACCTGCCGCAGCATGGTGCGGACGATCAGCCGGTGAAACGGCAGGATGACCGCGAGATAGGCCCGGCCGAACAAGTTGTGCGTCCGCACCAGCGTGGTCGCGGTGACCTGCTGCCCCTGGCCTGAGGCTGCGACATCCACCACCACGCGAAAATCCAGATGATGATCGTCGAACCCGGCAACCAGGCGATCCGGCGTCTCGCTCAGGACCGGAAAGATCCCGATCGCGCCGCCGGCGGACGCCTCGCTCTGCGCCTGAGGTCTTGAGGCCAAAAGGCGCCACCAGCGCGTTTCGCAGCGCCAGCAGGCTTTCGATCCAGCGCGGCGAGTGGCCCATCATTCGCTGCGCGGCATGTCGCGCATCGAGCGGCTGACCCTCGAGCGTGATACGGAAGGCGTCGGCGAACTGCGCGCCGGCCAGCAGCGCGCCGGTGTCGACATTGGGCTCGACCTCATGGACCTTCATGCGGAAGCAAACCTGTTCGCAAGCCGCCTGAAACGCAAGACCAGAAGTGCGGCATAGACCAGCGTGCCCAGCGACAGCCCGATCCAGACGCCGACGGCTCCGAGATGCGCCTGGAAGGCCAGAACCCAGGCGGCGGGAAACCCGATCAGCCAGTAGCCGATCGCGGCGAACAAGAGCGGGATGCGCGTGTCCTTCATGCCGCGAAGGGAGCCAGCCATGATGGTTTGCAGGCCGTCGGTGATAAACAGCGTGGCGCCGACCAAAAGCAGTGTCGCGGCCAGTTCGATCGTCGCATCCGCGCTTGCCGTTTTGCCGAGAAACAACCGCGCGATCGCAAAACGGCCAACGATCACCATCAGCGTCAGGCCGGCTCCGAGGATGAGGCCGAGCGAGGCCGCGACCAGGCCGGCGCGCTTGACGCCGGCGGCGTCGTTGCGGCCGACGGCGTGACCGACCCGCACCGTGGCCGCCATGCCGATGCCGAGCGGCACCATGAACAGGATGGCGGTGACCTGCAGCGCGATCTGATGCGCCGCGAGCGCGGTCGTGCCGATCAGGCCGGTCAGCAGCGCCGCCGCCGAGAACAGGCCATATTCCATCAGGAAGGCGATCGAGATCGGGGCGCCGATCGCGATCAGTTGACGCATCATCGCCCAGTCGATGCGCCAGACATGCCCGAGCACATGATATTTCGAAAACGGCCGGCGGGCGGTGGCAAACCACAGCCCCGCCAGGAACATGACGAAATTGACGATCGTGGTGGCGATCCCGGCGCCGAACAGGCCGAGCGGCGGCAGCGCCCAAGCCCTGTGAATCCACGCGCCGTGAATCAGGAGATAGACCAGCAGCCCGTTGGCCGGGATCGCCGCCAGCGTGATCCAGAGCACGGGCTCGGGCCGGTGCAGCGCGCCCATGAAGCCGCGGATGGCCATCAGCCACAGCGCGGGCGTCGCGCCCCAGACCAGGCCGAGCAGATAGGTTTGCGCGAGTGCAGCCGGCGCCTCCGCCTGTCCGAGCATCCGCAGGATCTGTTCGCCGTAGAGCGGAAAACTCATCATCGGCAGCGAGATCAACAGCGCGGCCCAGAACCCGGCGCGCAGCGCGCGCCGCACCCGATGCGGGTCGCGGGCACCGAACGCCTGCGCCGCGAGCGGCGACACCGCGGAGACCACGCCCATGCCGAGCGTGAAGCTGACGAAATAGACGGTGCTGGCAAGGGCTGCGGCCGCAACCGCCTCTTCGCCGAGCCGGCCGATCAGCGCGAGATCGGTCGTCATCATCACGATCTGCCCGAGCTGGGTCAGCGCCATCGGGGCGGCCAGCTTCAGCGTGTCGGCGAACTCCGCCGCGAGATGGCCGCGCGGCGTCGCCGTCGAGCGACTTGCGGTGCGATCGGATACCTGCTCGGGCTTTTATCAAGAACGGTCATGGCTGAGCGACTGGCGTCATTTTTCAGTTCGGTGGCTTCATTCCTTCGAGACGCGCGCGAGTGCGCGCTCCTCAGGATGAGGTCTGCTTCCCTCACGGCCTGCGGGAGCGCCGGCAACCGGCGCGCGGCGACTCGATCCCGCACGCGTCGCCACGGTGGGCTACGACGTCAGGCGGGACGACAAGAAATCTTCTACCGCGTCCGCGCCGGCACCGGCGTGATCCTGGCGCCGAGCGCGTTGAGCCGTTCGTCGATCCGCTCATAGCCGCGTTCGATCTGGTCGGCATTGTTGATGGTGCTGGTGCCCTTGGCGCACACCGCGGCCAGCAGCATCGCCATGCCGGCGCGGATGTCGGGAGAGGTCATCGGCGCGCCGCGCAGCCGGCTCGGCCCCGCCACGATCGCCCGGTGCGGATCGCACAGCACGATGCGCGCGCCCATCGAGATCAGCTTGTCGACGAAGAACATCCGGGATTCGAACATCTTCTCGAACATCAGGATCACGCCGTCGCACTGGGTCGCGGTGACGATCGCGATCGACATCAGGTCGGCGGGAAAGGCCGGCCACGGCTGGTCCTCCAGTTTCGGCACATGGCCGCCGAAATCGTCGCGGATCTTGAGCGTCTGCTGGGCGGGCACGACGAGGTCGTCGCCTTCGACCTCGCAGACGACGCCGAGCCGCTCAAAGCCCATCCGGATCGAGCGCAGATGCGTGATGCCGGCGCGCGCGATGCGCAGCGGCGAGCGCGTCACGGCGGCGAGCCCGATCAGCGAGCCGACCTCGATGTGATCGGGCCCGATCGAATAGGTGCGCGGCGCCGAGCGTGGCGGGTCCGTGCACGATCATGGTGTTGGTGCCGATGCCTTCGATCTGGGCCCCGAGCGCCACCAGGAAATGCGCGAGGTCCTGCACATGCGGCTCGGACGCGACATTGCGCAAGTAGCTGGTGCCGCTGGCGGCCACCGCGGCCATCAGCGCGTTTTCGGTGGCCGTCACGCTGGGCTCGTCGAGAAACACGTCGGCGCCGTTGAGGCCTGCGCTGCGGAATTCCAGCCGGTCGGAGGCCGTGACGCTGGCGCCGAGCTGCTCGAACGCCAGATAATGGGTGTCGAGACGCCGCCGGCCGATGACGTCGCCGCCGGGCGGCGGCAGCATCACCTCGCCGCAGCGGGCCAGCAACGGCCCCGCCAGCAGGATCGAGGCGCGGATCCGCGCGCACAGTTCCGGATCGAGATCGGCGGCGCGGATGGTTTTGGCGTGGATCGCCAGCGTGTTGCGTTGTCGCCATTCGGCCGACGCGCCGACCGAGCGGATCAGCTCCACCAGCGTCTCGGTGTCGCGAATGCGCGGGACGTTTTCCAGCGTCACCGGATGCTCGGTCAGCAGCGCCGCGGCGATGATCGGCAGCGCGGCGTTCTTGTTGCCGGCAGGCGTGATCGTGCCGGAAAGCCTGTGTCCCCCTTCGACGACGTATTGGATGGGGGAGGCCGGCCCGGCTGTCGGGTCACGCATGGGTTTCGCCCGAAGCTTAAGTTAAATGGTGTGCAATCAGGGAGTTGTGAAACGCACCGTAGCACAGGCGGCCGGCGCGGCCACGCCAGAATTGCGTTCCCTGCATCCCGGCAGGTACAAGGGGGCCGCCGCATCGGATGCGCAGCGAACCTGTTTCTGCGCGACCTGCAGATGCGACAGGGTTTGGCGCGGCCTGCGAGGAACGAATTTCAGGCAACGCCGCCACTCAATCCACCGTCTCAGCGGGCTAAACCCTGCCGATACGGATTTGAGCGGTGTCGACCTTGGCTAAGGCAAAGCGCCTCCCATCTTAGCGGCATGTCTGTCGATCAGAACCAACACTACCTGACCCAAAGCTACCAGCGCGGATGGATCGACGCATCCGGTCGTGTCCACGTCTACCGATGGGCCTACGATAAGCTTCTCTGTGAACCGAAGGCCACCAAATCGACCGGCGGGCGCGATGGTCTCTACTTCATTCCGATGGCACCCCCGGGCGAACAAAACATGATGGAGGACGTGTTCTGGAAGCAGATTGACCAGTGGGGTGCAGATGGTCTTGCGTTGCTCAGAACCAATGACCCGGCGGCTGCGGCAACGATCAACAAGGATCGGTTGGCGACATTCGTCATGTCGTTCTTGTTCCGCAACCCAAACATGGTCAAACTCTTCAACGCCTGGGCCAAAGAGAGCGTCCTGAACGGGTGCCTGAAGGACGACTATGACAAATATCGAATGCCGCACGAGCCCGCCAGCTTTGAAGAATTCAAAGTGGCGCTGGATCAACCCGGCATGACCGAGCTAGGCGCACAATGCCTCCGCTCTCAAGTCGAGAACAAAGCCATCCGTGAAGAGCTCCTGAAGATGGAATGGCAGGTTGTGACCGTGCCGGCAACCAGCGATCCGATCCTCACATCCGATGTTCCAATAATTATTAATAGCGGTCTGAAAGATGTTGACGGCTGTCTTATCCTGCCTCTGTCCACCAACGAATTCTTCGTGGCCTATAATCTCGGGGAGATCGACATGAAGAAGGAGATCAGCAAGTCTGTCGCTACCGGTAAGTTCGTCCGCTCGATGAATAAATATGTAGTGGAGCATCGGATCGACTACGTCTACGGCGTAGATGATAGCCTGATGGAGTTCGTCGCGCGACATTGGGGGATTTCCGAAGCGCCCCACTTTCCCTCGCTGACGATGCCGCAATTTCTCCCGCGCACACGGCTATAGGGGAGCACCACGGAGAGGGGCAGGCGGTGCACGCTCGCTCCGTTAGCTCGTAGGATGGGTTGAGCCCTCCGCCAAACCCATCAGCCTCGCCGAGGCAATTCTGTCATCGGCAACTGATGGGTACGCTGCGCTCACTCGGACGCAACTCGTCAAAAAAACGTAACTGGCGTTCTCGATATCCGGACCGTATAATTTCATGCCAATTTGGCAGTGGTGCGGATGTCCATGGTTGCAGGCAGATTGGGTCTCGTGTTCGTCGTAGCGGCGCTCGGTCTGGGCGGGCGAACGGCACACGCCCAGACAGGCCCGATGGCCTATTGGACCCCGGGCTGGCTCGGCTTCGGCGGCAATCTGAATGCCGGGCAGGGCGCGAACACGCAACCCGGCTTTGCGGGCTTTGATGGCGGTGGTGCCGGCGGCTTTTCCTCGACACGTTACAATTTTCCGAACTGGTTTGTCGGCATCGAACGCGGCGGCATGGGCTTGAGCGGCATCAACCAGGCCGGCGCGTTCGGCTCGCTGCAAACCGAAGGCATGCAGTTCGGCTACACCTTCAAGAACACTTCCGTTTCCGTCTACGGCGGTCTCGACACGTTGAAATACAATCCCGGCATCGGCGGCGCTTTTTCGCCCTTCGACTCCACGTCAAGCACGGTGCCCGGCTATGGCGCGCATGCAGGCGTCGAATTCAAGCCGACGTCGAATCTCAGCCTGTCGCTCGGGTTCGGCTACACCCAGCAGTCGGGTCGCCTCGACACCGACACCAAATCGCCCTCGCTGTCCAACGCTTCCCAGGTTGACCTCGTCGGCGGCTGGCGCTGACTTCGTAAGTGCGCAGAGCGTCGCGCGTCCCTCGTTTCTCGCCGCTGCGGCCCGACGGGCAAATCACTTCGTTACCCGCGCGATGCCGTGTCCAGCCCTGTTCGCAAAAATATTCTGCTTCTCGTTTCCCCCAAATCACTTTTAAGACTCCCGCCATCCCGTCCCACACAGAGGGACGTTGCGCACGTCACGAACGCGGAACGGGGTGCGGTGGACGCTGAGGGTGCTCCTGACGAGAGCATTTGAGGCGGACGGCGAAGTCGTGTGGTCCTGATGCCCCGACGCTGGCATCAAGTTGGCGGAAGCGATTCCATCAGCGACGGTGGCAAGAAAGCCCGGTCACCGGGGAGAGCGCGAAATAAGCCGTAAAACCATTGCGCAGGGAAGGCCGGACTGCCTCCGCTGAACCTGTATGCTCGTGTGCATTTTTTTGCACAATCTTGCACGCGAGACCGCGGGTGCAGCGCGCACCCGGCTTTCCCTGCGCCCTCTGTTTTCAGGAGGGTGGAACGAACAGGCCAAAACTCGCGCGAAACCGGCGGCGAGAATGCGAACGTATGCAGCGTTCTTGTCGCGGCCCATCCTTCGAAACGCGGCCTGGCGACCGCTCCTCAGGATGAGGTAGCGTCTGTTGACCGAGATGAGGTCGTCTTTAGTTGTCTTTCCTCGGCATCAAGCCAGACCCTCATGGTGAGGAGGCGCATCGCGCCGTCTCGAACCATGAGGCCCGAGACGGCGAATGTCGTTCGGCCGGCTGTTTGAAATTTGAATTAGTGGCGAGCAGGGACGACGAGAGATGGAAGCTACGCGTGTCTACTGCGCGAGGACGGCAGGCCGGTCGCCTACACGTCCACGTTGGCGCTGAGCGAATTGTCCTGGATGAATTCGCGGCGCGGCTCGACGATGTCGCCCATCAGCTTGGTGAAGATGTCGTCTGCCTCGTCGACTTCCTTGATCTTCACCTGCAGCAGCGAGCGCGCGTTGGTGTCGAGCGTGGTTTGCCAGAGCTGCTCCGGGTTCATCTCGCCGAGGCCTTTGTAGCGCTGCAAGGTAACGCCCTTGCGGCCGGCATCGGTCACCGCCTCGAACAGGTCCACGGGGCCGTGAATCACGGTTTCGGTGTCCCTGCGGCGCAACACGCCGGGCTTCGGATAGGCCTCCTGCAGCCTCGCCGCATAATCGTCGAGCTTGCGCGCGTCGGCCGAGCCGAGCAGCGCGTCGTCGATGACGGCAAAATCCTTCACGCCGCGTACCGTGCGTTCAAACACAAAACCTTCGCCCTCGGTGAAGCGTCCGGTCCAGCCGCGCTCGACCTCATCGGCCAGCGCATCGAGCCGCTTCGCGATGTAGTCGGCGGCGGCGTTGGCGGTTGCGACATCGCCGGTGACCTTGGGCGTCAGCACGCCGGCGATCGCGGCCTGCTCGACCACCTTGCGGTTATAACGGCTGTGCAGATTGTGCAGCGTGGCCCGGATGACACGGGCGTCCTCCACCAGCGTCTGCAGGTCGCGGCCCTTGCGGTCCTCGCCCGACGCCATCTTGAAGACGCAGTCGTCGAGCCCGGTCTCGATCAGATAGTCTTCCAGCGCGCGCTCGTCCTTCAGGTATTGCTCGGACTTGCCGCGGCTCACTTTGTAGAGTGGCGGCTGGGCGATATAGAGATAGCCGCTCTCGATCAGCGACGGCATCTGACGGAAGAAGAAGGTCAGCAGCAGGGTGCGGATATGCGCGCCGTCGACGTCGGCGTCGGTCATCAGGATGATCTTGTGGTAGCGCAGCTTCGACAGATCGAAATCGTCGCGGCCGATGCCGGTGCCGAGCGCGGCGATCAGCGTGCCGATCTGTTCGGAGCCCAGCATCTTGTCGAAGCGCGCGCGCTCGACGTTGAGGATCTTGCCGCGCAGCGGCAGCACCGCCTGGAATTCGCGGTTGCGGCCCATCTTGGCGCTGCCGCCGGCGGAATCGCCCTCGACGATGAAGAGTTCGGATTTGGCAGGGTCCTTCTCCTGGCAGTTGGCGAGCTTGCCGGGGAGGGAAGAATAATCGAGCGCGCCCTTGCGCCGGGTCAGTTCACGCGCCTTGCGCGCGGCCTCGCGGGCGGCGGCGGCCTCCACCACCTTGCCGACGATGATCCTGGCCTCGGTGGGATGTTCCTCGAACCATGCCGCGAGCGCCTCGTTCAGCACGTTTTCGACCACGGGGCGCACTTCCGAGGACACCAGCTTGTCCTTGGTCTGCGAGGAAAATTTCGGGTCGGGCACCTTGACCGACAGCACCGCGGTCAGGCCCTCGCGGCAATCGTCGCCGGTCAGCGCGATCTTTTCGCGCTTGGCGATCGCATCGGCATAGCCATTGACCTGGCGCGTCAGCGCGCCGCGGAAGCCCGCCAGATGGGTGCCGCCGTCGCGCTGCGGAATGTTGTTGGTGAAGCACAGCACATTCTCATGATAGCTGTCGTTCCACCACAGCGCCGCCTCGACGCCGATTCCGTTCATTTCGGTATTGATCACGATCGGCGAGGACACCATCGGCTTCTTGTTGCGATCGAGATATCTGACGAATTCCTCGATACCGCCGTCGTAATGCATCGCCTCGCGCTTCTCGACCGCGTGGCGCATGTCGGACAGCACGATATTGACGCCGGAGTTCAGGAAGGCGAGCTCGCGCAGCCGGTGTTCCAGCGTCGCGAAGTCGTATTCGATATGGGTGAAGGTTTCCGGGGAGGCGAAGAACGTCACCTCGGTGCCGCGCTTGCCATGGGCGTCGCCGACCACCCTGAGCGGCGCCACCGCGTCGCCATGGGCGAATTCGATGAAATGCTCCTTGCCGTCGCGCCAGACCCGCAGCAAGAGCTTGCTGGACAGCGCGTTGACCACGGAAACGCCGACGCCGTGCAGGCCGCCCGACACCTTGTAGGAGTTCTGGTCGAATTTTCCCCCGCATGCAGCTGGGTCATGATGACCTCGGCGGCCGAGACGCCCTCGCCCTTGTGGAGGTCGACCGGAATGCCGCGGCCGTCGTCACGCACCGTGACGGAACCGTCGGCGTTGAGCACGACTTCCACCGCGGTAGCATGGCCCGCAAGCGCTTCGTCGATGGCGTTGTCGACGACCTCATAGACCATGTGGTGCAGGCCGCTTCCGTCATCGGTGTCGCCGATATACATGCCCGGCCGCTTGCGCACGGCATCGAGACCTTTCAAAACCCGGATCGATTCCGCGCCGTATTCGATAGGAATGGAATGCTCAGTGTCGGCGATCGTTTGCCGGGCAGGTTCTGTCATGTGTGGCCTTCGAGGGTGGCTTCGAATCAGCGGCGCAAAAACAGCGCTGATGGGTGTATTTCTGCCATGAAAGATGCCAAGCGCCTAGCGCAAAGTCTCCATCAGCAAGCTGTTGAATAAATGGGGTTTTTGGGGTGTTTTTCAAGGCGTCGGAGGGCCAATTCGGAAGCCCCGCAAAAGCGGGATTCGGCGGGCGATTTTTATCCCCGAACGGCCTCAAACGCGCCGGGTGATCCGGCCCGAATCGACGTCGAAGATTTCCCCGGCAGCGCCGATCTCGGCAAAGGCTGCGGGGTCGGCGCCGGTCATCCAGACCTGCGCGCCGAGTTTCGTCAGTTCGTCGAACAGGGCCGTGCGCCGGCCGGGATCGAGATGCGCCACCACCTCATCGAGCAGCAGCAGCGGCGTGATGCCGGTCATCTCCGCCACCAGATTGGCATGCGCCAGCACCAGCCCGATCAGCAGCGCCTTCTGCTCGCCGGTGGAGGCGTCGCGCGCCGGCATGCTCTTCGGCGCGTAGATCACCTGCAGGTCGGTGAGATGCGGACCGTCCAGCGTGCGGCCTGCGGCGGCGTCGCGCGCACGGTTGTCGCGCAGGATCTGCCGGTAACGGTCTTCCACCGCAGTGGCCGGTTCGGTGTTGAGCGCGTTTTCCATCCAGCCGTCGAGCATGATCTGCGCGGAGGGGAAGACGGAAGCTTCCCCGCGCGCGCGCAGCATCGCGGCGAGTTTTGTCGCAGTCTGGCCGCGCGTCGCCGCCACCGCCACCGCGAGCTCGGCGGTCTCGCGTTCGATCGCGTCGCACCAATGGTCGTCGTAGTTGCGCACCTCCAGCAGCCGGTTGCGGGACCGCAAGGAGCGGTCGAGCGCCGACACCCGGCTGGAATGCTCACTGTCGATCGCCAGCACCAGCCTGTCGAAAAACCGCCGCCGCTCCGAAGCAGCCCCCATGAAGAGGCCGTCCATCGCGGGCGTCAGCCACACCATGCGCAGGTGATCGCCGAAGGCGGTCGCCGAACCCACGGGCTCGCGGTCGATCCGGCAGCGCCGGCTGGTGGCCGCTCCATCGCTGCCGGGCGCGTCGATGCCGGTGCCGAGCGTCGCCAGCCCCAGCGCGCCTTCCACTTCGGCCGACACCGCCCAGGAGCCGTCGCCCTGATTATCGGCGACATCCTCGAGCGTCGCGCGGCGCAGGCCGCGTCCCGGCGACAAAAACGAAATCGCCTCGAGGCAATTGGTCTTGCCGGCGCCGTTCGGCCCGACCAGCACCACCACTTCCCCGCGTGTCTGAAGACTCGCCGCCCGATAATTGCGGAAATGCGTGAGGCCGAGGCGATGGATGCGGGAGGCGGTCATGGTCCGAAATGTCGTCGATCTTTCTTCCCCTCTCCCCTTGTGGGAGAGGGTGGCGCCGAACGAAGTTCGGCGACGGGTGAGGGGTTCTTACGGCTCGGCGAGCTTTGCCAGAATGTCCTCCAAAACGGCAGAGGGTCGCAGCAACACGTCATTGTTCCAATAACGTGCAACCTGAAAATCTTCGGCCATCAGGACCGCCTCCCTTGCGGCATCGCGCTGCGACAATTCGTGCTGACTACCATCGATCTCGATGACGATGCGCCGTTCGAAGCAAACGAAGTCGAGAATGAAGTTCTGAAAGGGGACTTGGCGACGAAATTTGAAGGGCGCAAGGCGTCGATCACGGAGCAAACGCCACATGGCCGCCTCGGCGTCAGTGGGTTCGCGACGCATCTTCCTGGCGAAATCGCGGATCCGTCTGGTGGCCGGCCGATGGTGTGGCGTCTGCGGCACGAACCCCTCACCCGTCGCCTTCGGCGCCACCCTCTCCCACAGGGGGAGAGGGAAGATTAGCGCGCGGTTCGAAAGAATTTCCCTACACCCGCATCGGCATCAGCACGTAGAGCGCGCCTTTGGAATCCTTGTCCTGCACCAGCGTCGGCGAACCGGGGTCGGCCAGCTTGAGGACGGCGACCTCGCCCTCGATCTGGGCGGCGATGTCCAGCAGATAACGCGAGTTGAATCCGATATCGAGCGGGTCGGAGGCGTATTCGACTTCGAGCTCTTCGGTCGCGCTGCCGGAATCCGGGTTGGTCACCGAGAGCACCAGCTTGCCCGCGGACAGCGCCAGCTTGACCGCGCGGCCGCGCTCGCTCGAAATCGTCGAGACCCGGTCGACCGCGGCCTCGAAATCCTTCTTGTCGACGATGAGCTCTTTATCATTGTTCTGCGGGATGACGCGGCCGTAGTCCGGAAACGTGCCGTCAATCAGTTTCGAGGTCAGCACCACATTGCCGATGGTGAAGCGGATCTTGCCCTGGGACAGTTCGATTTTGACGTCGGCCTCGTTGTCTTCGATCAGTCGCTGCACTTCGCCGACCGTCTTGCGCGGCACGATCACGCCGGGCATGCCGGCAGCGCCGCTGGGCAAAGGCAGATCGATCTGGGCGAGGCGGTGGCCATCGGTTGCGACCGCGCGCAAGGTCGCGGCCTTGGCGCTGCCCGCGGTGTGCAGATAGATACCATTGAGATAATAGCGGGTCTCTTCCGTCGAGATCGCGAACTGGGTGCGCTCGATCAGCCGCTTCATGTCGGCGGCGGCGAGCGTGAACGAATGCGTCATGTCGCCGGCGGCGAGGTCGGGGAAATCGTTTTCGGGCAGCGTCTGCAGCGTGAAGCGCGAGCGGCCGGCGCGGATCGCCAGCACGGACCGGTCGCCGTCGCCTTCCAGCACGATCTGCGCGCCGTCCGGCAGTTTACGCACGATATCGTAGAACATATGCGCCGGCACCGTGGTGGCGCCGCCGGTCGCGGTTTCCGCGGCAAGTGTTTCGGTCACCTCAAGGTCGAGGTCGGTGGCCTTCAGCGACAGCCGCGCATTTTCGGCACGGACCAGCACGTTGCCCAGGACCGGAATGGTGTTGCGGCGCTCGACCACGCGGTGGACGTGGCCCAGAGACTTCAGAAGCTGCGCGCGTTCGACGGTAACCTTCATTGCAATACCCGCCTGATCCCTGAGATGGAAAAGCCGGGCGGCCCAAAGGGCACGCCGCGGCATTTGAGACCCGAAAAGCCCGATCCAGACTGGATTTGATCAAACCTCCGGGGGGACCGCAAGGTGGCGCGGATGGCGGTTGAGCGCAAGAGAGACGGGGGGCGTTCCCCACGTTTTGGGGCCCTCCCCGGCAACGGGAAGGGCCCGCGAGCCCTATTCCTGCAACTGGCGCTTCAGCGATTCAACCTCTTCGGACAGTGCGGTATCCTTGCCGACCAGAGCCTCGATCTTGCGAACCGCATGCAAAACGGTGGTGTGGTCGCGCCCCCCGAACCGGCGGCCAATCTCTGGCAGCGAGCGCAGCGTCAGCGTCTTGGCCAGATACATCGCGACCTGGCGCGGGCGGACCACATTGGCGGTGCGGCGCGAGGACAGCAGGTCGGAGCGGCTCACATTGTATTGCCGGGCCACCACCCGCTGGATGTCCTCGATCTTGATGCGCTTGGGTTCCTGCGGACGGATCAGGTCGCGCACTTCGCGTTCAGCCATTTCCAGCGTCACCGGTTGCGCGTTGAGCTTGCTGTGCGCCAGCAGGCGATTGATCGCGCCCTCGAGATCCCTGCCGTTATGGGTGATGGTGCGGGCCAGATAATCGAGCACTGGCTCCGGCACGTCGAAGGTTGCATGATGGGCGCGGGCGGCGGCGACCCGCGACTTCAGGATTCCGAGCCGCAGTTCTTCGCCGAGCGATCCCATCTCGACCACGAGGCCACCGGCAAGACGCGAGCGCACCCGGTCATCGAGGCTCTCCAGGTCGGAAGGCGGACGGTCGGCTGCGATCACCACCTGGCGGCCGGCGTCGATCAGGGCGTTCAGGGTGTGGCAGAATTCGGCCTGGGTCGATTTGCCCTGCAGGAACTGCAGGTCGTCAATCACAAGCACGTCGATGCCGCGCAACGCCTCCTTGAACGCAAGCGCCGTCTGCGTTTTCAGCGCGGCGACGAAGCCGTACATGAACTTCTCGGCGGTCAGGTAGAGCACCTTGCGTTCGTTGCCGGAATTGCCGGCCCATGTCACCGCCTGCAGCAGATGGGTCTTGCCCAGACCCACGCCGGCATGGATGTAAAGCGGATTGAACATCACGGGATCGCCACGCCGGCCTTCCGCCACCTGGCGTGCCGCGGCATGCGCCAGCGTGTTCGACCGGCCGATGACAAAGCTTGCAAAGGTCAGGCGAGGGTCGAGCGGCGAGCCGCCGAGCGCGTCATGGCTGGCGGACACCGGCGCGGTCGCGATCGCACGCAGTTCCGGCGCAGGACGGCCATCGGACCGCTCGGCGCGGCGCGAATCCAGCGGCGCTGGAGCCTCCTTGGCAGGTGCCGCGCACCGCATCGCCGTGCGTACGGTAAGGTCGATCCGGTGCACCTCCGGCATCTCGGCCTGCCAACAGGTGAGAACGCGCTCGGCATAATGCGCCTGGATCCAGCTCTTGAGGAACCGCGTGGGAACCGAGAGGCGCACGCTCTCCTGCTCGACGCTTTCCAGGTCCATTCGCGCAAACCAGCTGGTGTAGACGTCCTCTCCTACGCTCGAGCGTAGCCGCCCCTTCACGCGTGACCAGCGATCCTGTTCCATATTTGTCATAGCCTGAAAACTTTTCCGAAAGAGTAAGTTGCTTTGCGAAAACGCCGTGCAGGTTTTCTGCCAACGGCGCGACCTCAAGCGAGCCTTCGTCTTCAGCCATAGACCAGCCGTTCGGCGGAGCGCCGTTGGTCAGGTCAGAGCTTGAAAGGGAAGCTTTCGCGAGGTCAGCAGGTACTCGACGGTCTATAGGGTGCTCGCGCGGGAGGCCTCGCGCTGATGACGCCTAAGGCGTTGAATACGGCGTTGTTTGAAAATAGCGTTTGATCGAATACCGCGCTGATTCCGTAAAGCATGCAACCTCCCCATCCCGCCGTGATCGCGCACGGCAAGTTGTCATCCTAAGTCTGTTTCAAAGTCAGCCGGCAACGCCCGAACATCAAAATCGTTCAGCCGCAACGCCGCTTCGTTTGCATCACTCGTTTTACACGTCCGGGTGCTTCGCTTCCGGTGCTGATATCGGTGGCTGGTGCGTATCTCTCTTGTTCGAAGCGAACGAGACACGAATGCCTCGCCTGAGAAATTTCGACACAGAACCACATTCCCCATATCGCTATGAGGTTGAACTCGACAATCTCTTGGAGAGCGTCGCCAACGCGCACACCGCCGCCGATTTGCACGTCCGCCCCGTTTCTTAAACCGCGCTGGTCTCAAGAGCCGTGGGCGCCGCGAACATTCTTAGAGATACAGCATGCCCCATTTCCCGCAATGAAAATGATTCCGCACGAGCGCCAGCAAAAACGACTTCGCACTCGCGAAATCAGGCAACGCATTTTGCTGGAAGAGGCAAGGTTTTGAATCTGTGCGGAGATTCGAAGCGCCCAACCACTGTGACATTTCTGACAGCCGCCCAAAATAAATTCATAAATTGTTTACGTTTGAATAAGGCTGGCCGGATTTTTCGAACAGCTCTTCGCCGCTATGCCGATAAGTTCCTATGCAAGCGCGTTTTTTTTTGCTCGTCCGAACAGGGTAACCCCGCAGCGCTTTTGAATGTGTCCGCGCCGCAGCTCTTGCAATTTCAGAAGCTCGGTCGATCAACGGCTGCCATCAATTTGCAGAGCGCAGTCGCAAAAAAAACTTACGCCCGTCTTCTTACATAAAGCCCGCAAAACCACGGAGGCGCAAACATTTTCGCGGGCCACTTTCGCGGAGCGGGACGCCGGCAAAAAAGAAAAAGCCCGGCAAAGCCGGGCTCTCTGACGAATCTCATTTTCGTTCAGTTCATTTCGCCAGCTTGGCGATCTGATGCGCGAGACGCGAAACCTTTCGGCTCGCATTGTTTCGGTGGATGATGTTGCGCTGCGCTGCCTGCATTAGCTCCGGCTCCGCGCGGGCCATCGCCTTCAGCGCTGCATCGCGGTCGCCGCTCTGGATCGCTTCCTCGACGGAGCGAACCGCGCCGCGCATTTGGGTGCGGCGCGACTTGTTGATGATGGTGCGGCGGGCAATCTTGCGCGTCGCCTTCTTGGCGGAACTCGTATTGGCCATGTTCTCAAATATCCTTCGGCGGTAACCGATCGCTAAGTGGTCGGGCTTCAATCGCGCCGGCCGTCCAAATGCGTGATCGACGATATCGTATTTTCGGGTGTCCCTGACAATGCCATTCTCTGCAAGCAAATGGCCTTAAGCCAATTTGCCCAGGCAACGGCGCCGCTCAAAGAACTGCGGCGGCGGGATTGCGCCCGCCGCCATTCGCGCTCTTATAGAGGCCAAGTCTTGCAACGTCAACGCCTTCCGGGCTCCCCCGGAACCCCGAGGCCGGCTGGGAATGGCGGATAAGGCGCTGAAGAGGTTGAATTTCCTGAGCTGTCCCGGTAAGGGCTGACGGCGCTTCCGGGCGCCACAGATGTAAGGTGATGCATGATCCGCGGGTTTTTCCGATTGGTGGGACTGCTGCTGTTGGCCGGCGGATTTGTCTTCATGGTCTATGACGGGGCCCGCTGGGTCGCCGACCAGACCTTGCGCTTCACCCGGTTTGGTCAATTCTGGAACGATGTTCACCAATCCAGCCAGCAGGCGTTCCGAGCCTGGATCGAGGGCCACGCGCCGTGGCTCTGGGGCAGTGTCGTCAAGGTGATCCTGGACCAGCCGGTTTTTGCCGTCATGGGCGTATTGGGTATTCTGTTGATGCTGGTGTTCCGGCCCCGCAAGCCGTTGATAGGCTATTCGCGGGACTGACGGGGTTGGCGGGTTGCCGCCTTTGTGTTGAGCCATCCCGCGTAACGGGGCTGCCCTGATCTGCGTAGAGCCCTATATTAGAGGCACGCTTCGTTGTCAGAGAATTCGAACGGATCCCGCCGGAGGTAATCCATGTTGTTCATGCGCAAAACCACTGCATTGCCGAGCGCAGCCGAGGCGCTGTCGGGCCGCGCGCAAGCGATCCCCACGGCCAAGATCCATTTCGTCAACGGCCATCAGCTAAAGCCACCTTATCCGCAAGGCCTCGAGCAGGCGGTGTTCGGGCTCGGCTGTTTTTGGGGCGCGGAGCGCAAATTCTGGGAGCTCGGCGATGGCGTATTCACCACTGCGGTAGGCTACGCCGGCGGCCATACTCCGAACCCCACTTACGAGGAAGTGTGCTCTGGCCGCACCGGCCACGCCGAAGTGGTGCTGGTGGTGTTCGATCCCAAGAAGATCTCCTACGGGCAACTGCTCAAGATATTCTGGGAAAGTCATAACCCGACCCAAGGCATGCGTCAGGGCAATGACGTCGGCACCCAGTATCGTTCCGCGATCTATACGTTCAGCGATGCGCAGCGCAAAGCCGCCGATGCGTCGAAAGCGGCCTACCAGAAGGCGCTGTCGGCCAAGGGGCTCGGCTCCGTCACCACCGAGATCGCTCCTTCAGGCGAATTCTATTTCGCCGAGGACTATCATCAGCAATATCTGGCCAAGAACCCGGCCGGCTATTGCGGACTAGGCGGCACCGGGGTGTCGTGTCCGATCGGCGCCGGCGTCAGCGCCTGACCGCATCTTCTTCGCCGATACCCGCTCGCGGCAGAGGCCCTCGCCACGACCCTCTCCCCGCAAGGGCGGGGCGAGGAAGTTCTCTGCGTTTCGCGGCGGGCCCGCAAAAACGATTTATTAACCATACCCAGTGCAAGACTTTTGCTGTCTCGCGATGGGGATGGCCAAGGTGCGGGTAGCGCGCGCGTTTCGATTGCCGATCATTGCCACCATAGCTGCGCTCGCTCTGTCGGGCTGCATGCAGACGGCCGGCCCGGTCGCGGTGGCGCAGCCGCAAAGCGATCTCGATTCATTTGCCTACGGGCCAGCGCCGGCTGGAGTGCTCCCACACGTTCCGGGGCCGCAGATTCCGGCGGCGCCATCAGCGCGCTTCGCAATGCTTTTGCCGCAGCGCCGCGGCGTGCCTACGCACCCGCTCCCACAGCCTACGCCGCCGCGCCAATGCCGGGGGCCTATGACTCAGCCTACAAGCTGGATGCCGGCGACAAATTGCGGGTCGTGGTCTATGGCCAGGAAGGCCTCACCAACACCTACGCAATCGACGCCGGCGGTTCGATCACCATGCCGCTGATCGGCGCGGTCCACGCTCGCGGACGAACAACCGCCGGCCTTGCTGCCGAAATCGGCGCCAAACTGCGCAACGGCTATATCCGCGATCCCTCGGTCGCGGTCGAGATCGAATCTTACCGTCCGTTCTTCATTCTCGGCGAAGTCGCCGCGCCCGGCCAATATCCTTACGTCCCCAACCTGAGCGTCGAGAGCGCGGTGGCGATCGCGGGCGGCTTCTCGCCCCGCGCCCGGCGCGACAGCGTCACACTGACCCACACCGACGCTTCGGGCTCGATGCGCGCAGCAGTACCGCTCGGCACCCCGGTCAGCCCCGGCGACACCGTGCTGGTCGGCGAACGCTGGTTCTGAATTTCTCTAGCCCGTCATTCCGGGGCCTGCGCCAGCACGAACTACGATGTGCAATTGCACATCGGAGAATCTCGAGATTCCGGGTTCGGTGCTTCGCTTCGCCCCGGAAAGGCGACCAGGGTTGTCACTTCAAATGACCGGCGAGGAACTCCATGCTGCGCGGCCAGGCGATGTCGGCGCTGGTCTTGTCGTAACTCGCCCGTTCGTCGCAGTGGAAGCCGTGCTGGGCGCCCGGATAGACGTAGACCTCGACATCGGGCCGCTTGGCCTTGATGGCCTCGACATCGCTGAGCGGAATGCCTGCATCCTTCTCGCCGAAATGAAGCTGCGTTGGCACATCAGGTTTGTCGTCGGCGAGGCGCACGATGGCGCCGCCGTAATAGCCGATCGCCGCCTTGAGCCCTGATAGTTTTGTCGCCGCCGCATACGCAACGCTGCCGCCGAGGCAAAAGCCGATGATCCCGACCGGGCCGACATTCTTGACGGCGTCGATGGCGGCCTGGGTGTCGCGCAGCATCGCAGTCCAATCAGGATTGGCGACTAACTTGCGCGCGATTGCGATCTCGTCGGGCGAATAGCCGGAGGTGAAATTGGGCTCGATGCGGTCGAAGATGGACGGCGCGATGGCGACATAGCCTTCGCCGGCAAGCCGATCGCAGACGCTGCGAATGTGGTGATTGACGCCGAAGATTTCCTGGATCACCACCACCGCCCCCTTGGGCGCGGCGGCAGGGTCGGCGCGATAGGCGCCCAACTGAAAATTGTCCGAAGCCGTCAGTCTGATGTCTTTTCCCACGGGTCAACCATTTGCTTGAGGGGTGAACTGTTGGAGGATGTCTAGGAGGAGCAGGGTGTGCGGCTCGCTTCAGCTATTGCCACATCCAGTTGTGGCCCCAGTCGCCCTTCCAGCCGGTCAGTCTGCCTTTGCGAAACTGCAGAAAAAGCCGGTCGCGGTGGTTAAGCAACCCGCTGCCGCCGATATTGCGGACAGCCAGATAGATCTCCTCGCCCGGCCGGCCGCCGACGTGGCTGAGCGGCTCGCCCAACGCCCGGGAGGCATCTGCCACATCCATTCCGAACGCCAGCGGCGTCGTGTTTGACAAGGTCGCGGTGAAGGGAGCACGCGAAGCAGAACCGGGCGCCGATTGCTGCGCGCCGGCAGGGCCAAGCTGCGCGAGGAAGACGGTGGCCGCCAGCGACGCTATGTACGCAAGACGACTCATGACTGGACCGGCCTTTCCTTGAGGTGGCCGCTCGGCAGGCTATCGAGGAACGGCGACACCGCGTCGATGAACGCTTGCGGCTGGTCGATGTTGGCGGCATGGCCGGCCGCGGGGATGACGATCTTTTTCGTGCCGGCAATTTTGGCCGCCATGTAATCCGAGGCGGCGAGAAACGGCGCGTCGTCGGCGCCGACCACCACCAGCGACGGCACCTTGATGTCGGGCAGGGATTCGATCACGCGGGCAGTCGCGCTGGGTCAGCATGCCGCGCGCGGCATGCGCCAGGCCCGAGGCATCGCGATGGCTCACCGTGGAACGCTCCCGGCTGGCCGATTTCAGAACCGCCAGACCTTCGCGCTCGAAGCGGTCGCCGGTTTCATGCGCGCGCTTGTTCCAAGCCTCGCGGGCGTCGTCTTTCTTAAATCCCGGTCCGGTATCGATGATCAGAAGCGCCCGCACGCGATCCGGATGCGCGCGACAGAAGGCAAGCGACATGTAGCCCCCAAGGGAAAGCCCGCCGACGATGGCGGTCTCGGCGCCGACCGCGTCGAGTAGCGCCGTCATATCGGCAACCGTCAACGCTTCGCTATAGGCTGCGGGATCGTCGGGGTAATCCGACTGGCCGTGCCCGCGCATGTCCCACAACACAAGCTTGTGACGCTTCGACAGCGCCTCGATCTGGCCCTTCCACATCGCCGATGTCGACGAATAGCCGTGGGTCAATAGCAGCGGCGGCCCGCTGCCATGAACCTCATAATAGATCTTGACCCCGTCCCGGTCGATTTTCGGCATTGTGGTTTTCCTGCCGGGTCCCTGAAAGCGTTTTGTCGCGCGTTATTCTAGCGCGATCTGACGCCGCAGGGGAATTGCCCAACGCCAAAACGGCGATCGATGCTTGCCCTTGCCCGGGGCACCAAATGCATCGTCCGCTTATGCCGAAGTTGTTGCCGCAGCGCACAACGCACATTGGGAAAGTTTATTCCCGTTATTCGATTCCAAATCGGATTGCTTCCGGCTTGGAACATGATCATTCTTAAGGGCAAGGTCGGCATCTTCCCGGTGGGTGTCAGGCCATTCGACAAAGTGTGTAGCCGCCGTAAGCGGCACCATGCACCGGCAGGGGAAGAAACCATGCCTACTCTCAACATCAATGGACGGAATATGTCCGTCGACGCGGCGCCCGACACGCCGCTGCTGTGGGCCATCCGCGAGCAATTGCAGATGACCGGCACCAAATTCGGCTGCGGCGCCGGGCTGTGCGGCGCCTGCACGGTTCACGTCAATGGCGAGGCGGTGCGGTCGTGCCAGACGGCGCTCTCCGATGTCGCCGGCAAGAAGATCACTACCATCGAAGGCCTCAGCGCCAAGGGCGACCACCCCCTGCAGAAGGCATGGATCGCCGAGCAGGTCCCGCAATGCGGCTACTGCCAGTCCGGACAGATCATGCAGGCGGCGGCGCTGCTCTCGAAAAATTCCAATCCGACCAAGGAAGAAGTGGTGGAGCACATGGACGGCAATCTTTGCCGTTGCATGACCTATTCCCGCATTCAGAAGGCGATCATGCGCGCGGCTTCCGAAATGCGCACCGCCTCCAACGCTGGAACCGAGCGGAGGCCCACATGAATACGCACGTGAAGATCCCCCAAGCTGAGCCGGCCGATCTCAGCCGCCGCTCGTTCCTCGTCGGTACCGCCGCCGCCGGCCTTGCGCTCGGCTATTCCGGCGTTCCCGGCCTCTTGGGCGCCGATCAGGCGCTCGCTGCACCTTCCAATTTCGATCCCAGCGTCTGGTATTCGATCGCGCCGGACGGGATCGTCACGGTTACCTGCGGCAAGGCCGATATGGGCCAGCACATTGCTTCCACCATGGCGCAGATCATCTGCGAAGAGCTGGGCGCCAACTGGAAGGACATGCGGGTTCAACTCGCCTCCAACGATCCGAAGTTCAACGATCCCGTGCTCGGCGCGCAAATCACCGGCGGCAGCTGGAGCACCATGATGAACTTCGATGCGATGAGCCGCGCGGGTGCCGCGGGGCGCATGGCATTGGTCGACGCCGCGGTCGTCGCGATGGGCGTGCCGCCCTTCTACAAGGACGAAATGGTCGTCAGGGACTCCGTGATTTCGCATCCGAAGTCGAAGAAGTCGATGACATTCGCCGCGATCGTCAAGAGCGGGAAGATCACCAAGACCTTCACGCCCGATGAACTCAAGGCGATCAAGCTCAAGCCATCCGACCAGTACACCATGATCGGTGTCTCGGTGCCGCAGCTCGATATTCCCTCCAAGACCAACGGCACGGCGAAATACGGCATCGACACCATGCTGCCGGGCATGGTGTACGGCAAGGTTGTCACGCCGCCGGTGCGTTATGGCGCGACCGTCAAATCGGTCGACGACAGCGAAGCAAAGAAGGTGCCGGGCTTCATCAAGGCCGTCATCCTCGACGACAAGACCGCGACCACGACGGGCTGGGTCGTGGCGGTGGCCAACACCTATGCCAACGCCCGCAAGGCGGCGGACGCGCTGAAGATCAGCTATGAAGGCGGCCCCAATGCCAAGCTGTCGAGCGAATCGCTGCTCACCGAAGCCAGGCGGTTGCAGGCACTCGACGATTCCGGGCTGTTCTTCGTCAAGGACGGCGATACGGCGGCGGCGTTCGGCACAGCGGCCAAAGTGATGGAGGCGGAATACACCACCAACATCAACATCCATGCACCGATGGAGCCGATGAACGCCACGGCGGAGCTCAAGGGCGACATCTGGCACATCTATTCCGGCAACCAGTTCGCGACCCGCTCCGGCGCGATCGCGGCCGGCGCCGCCGGGGTCGATCCCAAATTCGTCGTGATGCACCAGATGTGGCTGGGCGGTGGCTTCGGCCGGCGTCTCGACGCCGACATGATGGTGCCGGCGGTGCAGGCGGCGAAGGCCGTCGGCAAGCCGGTCAAGATCATCTATTCGCGCGAAAACGACATGACCATGGACTTCTCGCGTCCGCTGACGCTCCAGAAGGTCAAGGCCGGTGTCGATGGCGACGGCAGACTGGTCGCGCTCAATCACGACGTGGTCAGCGCGTGGCCAACCAAGCGCTGGGGCATCCCGGATTTCCTGTCGCCGTCGGTCGACAAGAAAGGCGCGCTCGATGCGTTCACCGTGAATGGGGCGGACTTCTTCTACTCCGTCCCCAATCACAACGTCCGCGCCATCCTCAACGAGATGGCGCACAACGCCACCCCGTCGGGCCAGTTGCGGTCGGTTGCTCCCGGCTGGACCTTCTGGGCGGTCGAAAGCATGGTCGATGAGATCGCGCATGCGGTCGGCAAGGACCCCGCGCAGTATCGTATCGACATGCTTGACGGCAAGGGCAAGAACGACGGTGGCGCGCAACGGCTGCGCAACACCCTGCTGGCGGCGATGGGCATGTCCGGCTACGGCACCAAGAAGCTTCCCAAGGGAGAAGGCATGGGCGTTGCCTGCGTCTCCTCGCAGGAGCGAGCGTCGGCGAGCTGGACCGCGTGCGTGGCCCATGTCGCGGTCGCGCCGTCAGGCGAGGTCAAGGTCAAGAAATTGACCGTGGCCACTGACGTCGGCACCCAGGTGCATCCCGACAACATCCGCGCCCAGGTCGAAGGCGCCGCGTTGTGGGGACTTTCGCTCGCCCTTTATGAGAAGGCGACGCTGAAGAACGGCGGTATCGAGCAGACCAACTTCGATACCTACACACCGTTGCGGATGAGCCAGGTGCCGGAAGTCGCCGTCAGCGTCATCGCCAACGGCGAAAAAGCCACCGGCGTCGGCGAGCCGGCGGTGACGGTGATCGCGCCCGCGCTCGGCAACGCCATCTTCAATGCCTGCGGCGCCCGCGTCCGCGCGCTGCCGATCACCGCGGAAGCGGTGAAGGCGGCGATGAAGGCGTAACGACGATCGCAGGTTACGCGACAGCATCATCCGCCGGAGGCTTTGGCTTCCGGCGGATTTTCATATGAGCGTTTCGCTCGGACGCAGGTTGCTTGCTGGTCCGGATCCGTCACTGCGGGGTGACGTTGGCGATGAGATTACTGCCCCACCGCATTCGTTCAAATTGTACCGTCCGCGGTACCCAGGCGTTCACAATGCCCTTTAATCCCAAAGGAATGCCTTGTCGGGTAGTCCTTGTCGTCGGCCATTTCAGCCAGTCGATGAGGATTTATGACCGCCTTAGCTGCCCAAACTCCGTCCAAACGCCGGCTGCTGCTTGCCTCGGACCGCAGCGACCAGAGCAGCGAATTGGCCAGCATTCTGCAGACCGTGGGCGAAGTCGATACCGTTCCGACATCGGAAATTCCCGAGGCTCCCGCCGATCATGTTTCCGGGATCGTGGTCGACATCAATCTGCGCTCGCCGGAGAGCGTGCAGCAGGTGCGCAACAAGCTGCGGGGTGAGGCTTACCGCGCCGTGCCGCGACTGTTTGTTCTGGCGGACGCCCTTCATCACGGCTCGATGCAGGCATGGGCGCTGGGCGCCACCGATACGATTGCCCGGCCGTTCGATCCGGAGGACATTCTGCAGCGCATCCGCGCGGCATTTCCGGACACCATCAGGTTCGACGCTACCGCAAGCGGCAAGGCTCTGAATCGCGGCATCGCCGCCGCCCAGGCGGTGATGGTCAAGATATTCCAGAAGCTGCCGGCAGGAACGCCGTTGAAATTCAGCGATATCCTGGAAGCCGAAAACAGGATTCTGCGCGCCATCAGGCGAACCTCGTTGCGCGAATGGCTGACCACCGTCGGCCGCCATCACACCGACACCTACCGCCACTGCCTCTTTGTCACCGGCTTCGCCGTCGCGTTCGCGCAGCATCTCGGGATGCGCGAGGACGATCAGCGCCGGCTGACCAGGGCCGCGCTTCTGCACGACGTCGGCAAGGCGTTCATTCCAGTGGCCATTCTGGACAAGCCCGGAAAGCTAACCGATGCGGAAATGGAGGTGATGCGCATGCATCCGCGCCTCGGCCATGAAGCATTGGCGGCCGAAGGCAGCTTCCCGCCGGAGATGCTGGATGTGGTCCTGCACCACCACGAATTTCTCGACGGCGCCGGATATCCCGATGGCTTGCGGGGCGATCAGATCAGCGACATCGTGCGCCTGACTACCATCGTCGACATTTATGCGGCGCTGGTGGAGAAGCGGGCCTACCGGCTGCCGTTTACCCACGCCGAGGCGTTTGCGACGATGGAGGGGATGGGTGGCAAGCTCGACTACCATCTGCTGCAGGCCTTCCGCCCGATCGCGCTGGGAACGTTCTGATCGGTCGATTCGCCACCGTTCTTCGTCGTCATTGCAATGACCGAGTTGGCTTCGAACGGTCCTGATGCGGCTCCCATTACGCCAGCATCTTGCGCAATTCCGCTTTCGCCACCTTCTCCAGCGTCGAGCGCGGCATCTCGTCGACGAAACGGATTTCGTGCGGCACCTTGAAGTCCGCCAGCGCTTTGCGGCAGGCCGTCATGACGGTGTCGTGCAGATCCTTCGGCGCCGCTTCGACGCCGGCTGCCGGAATGATGAACACGACTGGCACTTCATCGAGCATCGGATGCTTCTTCGCGACCACCGCGGCCTCGCGCACGCCGGGCACGACAGCGATTACCTGCTCGATCTCGGAGGCTGCGACGTTCTCTCCGCCCACCTTGAGCATGTCCTTGGTGCGGTCGCCGAATCGCAGAAAGCCGTTGTCGAGCAGGGTGACGCGGTCGCCGGTGATGAAATAGCCGTGTTCGTCGAAGCTCTCGCGGGTGGCTTTCTCGTTGTGCAGATATTCCCTGAACAGCGACAGCCCGGGAATGCCCTTGATCAGGAGATTGCCGGTATCGCCGAGCTGTGTCGGCGCGCCGTCGTCGCCGGTGACGCGGATCGAATATTCCGCGGCCGCCCGGCCGATCGACATCGGCGTATTGGGCTGGTCGACCTCACCGACGATGCCGTGGGTGATGGTCTCCGTCATGCCCCACCAGCCGATGATCTTGATGCCGAACACGGCAAACGGTGGCGGCTCGCATACCGCCGTACCCCACAGCCGGAATTTGTGCTGCTTCGGGATTTCGTGCTCCAGCAGCGCCTTCATGCAGAATGGGATGGTCGAGGTCCAGGTGCAGCCGTGCTCGGCGGCGACGTTCCAGAACCGGCTCGCGGAAAACCGCGGCTGGATCACACAAGTCGAGCCCACCCACAGGCTCGCCAGCATGGAATAGGCCAGCGCATTGGTGTGAAACAGCGGCAGGTAGGTCTGGTGTACGTCGCCTTGATGCAGATCCTCGTGCGCCGCGTTGATCTTGGCGCCCCACAGCGCATTGGCGTGGGTCCACAGCACCGCCTTCGGGCGCGACGTGGTGCCGGACGTATATTGCACGCTGCAAGGGGCTAACGGATCGGAGGCGCGGCGCGGCCGGTCGGCGCTGTCGGCGAACAGCGCTTCGAAGCGGTCTGCGCGCTGCGGAACGGTGCCTTGCGCGGGGACGGCGCCCGCGTCGTGCGAAATCACCGCCAGCCAACGCAGGTTCTTGCAATGCGCCGCGAGCATTTCGGCATAGGAAGGCTGCGTGATTGCGGCCACCGCGCCGCAATGATCCGCAAAATATTCCATCTCTGCCGGCGCCGAACGGGTGTTGGTGGTTACCGCGATGGCGCCGAGTTCGACGCAGGCAAACCACGCCAGCATCGCTTCGATGCAATTGTCCAGATGGATCAGGACGAACTCGCCCGGTTTGACGCCGCGTGCCGTGAGCCCGGCGGCCAGCGCGCCGACCCGCTCGTGGAATTCGCCGTAACGCCAGATCCGCGCCGGCGCATCGAACGGCGCCCAGACCAGAAACGGATGATCGCGGCGGGTCTCGGCGCGCATTCGCAACAGCCACGGCACGTCCATCCCCGCAAACGGCCCGACCACTCCCGGCGCCTCTGATTCCAGCATCAAATCCTCCCGTGCAGCGTTGCCGGCTGCTCTTGTCGTTTGCTTGGGCGCCTTTCTGCCATTGGACGGCGCGGCGCGCAAATCCGCAACGAAGCCGTTACGCGGGGGTGACGGCTTAGGTTTGTCGGGCAGACGGGTTCTCATACGACGAAATCTCGATCAGGCTGCCGTCGGGATCGCGGCAATAGACCGACTGCAGCACGCCGCGGGCGCCCTGTTTCTTGACCGGACCTTCCTCGATGGCCACGCCATGCGCGCTCAGATGCGCGACCACCTCGTCCGGCGTGCTCGAGGTAAGAAAGCACAGATCGTCGCTGCCAGCGGTGTCATGGTCGGCGGTAAACCACTCGACCTTGTCGGCGCCGCGCGGCCGCACGTTGATCTTCTGGTTGCCGAACAGCAGCGACGTCCTGGGCGTTTTGCCGGGGCCCGGGTCGAATACCCTGATCTCCATGCCGAGGATGTTTTGATACCATCGCGCCGAACGCGCCACGTCGCTGACATTGATCACGATATGATCGATCGCGCTGACCTTGAGTGACATGAACCTATCCTTTGATCGCGGTTCGCAGCGCGCGCAGCGCTACTGGCCGCATCGGGCGTTGTTTGTTACAACGCGGGCCATCGCCGCTTCAACAGCGAACCGGACCTCAGATTCGGGACAACAGGGAGAAACTGCATGACATCACGTCGCGCCGCGATGGGTCTTTTCGCAATCGGGCTTTCGGCCCTGGTCTGGCCGGCCGGCGGTGCCTTGGCGCTGGACTATCCGACGCGGACGGTTCGCTTCATCGTCGGATACCCGGCCGGCGGCGCGACCGATATTCTGGCGCGATTGATCGGCCAACGGCTCTCCGAACGGCTGGGCCAGCAATTCGTGATCGAAAACAAGCCCGGCGCCGGCAACAACATCGGCACCGAGACCGTGGTCAACGCCGAGCCCGATGGCTACACCCTGCTGCTGGTCAATCCCGCCAACGCCATCAACGCTTCGCTCTATGCTCATCTGAACTTCAACTTCATCCGCGACATCGCGCCGGTCGCGGGCTTCGCCCGGGTGCCCAATGTGATGGTCGTGCCGCCGGATTTCCCCGCCAAGACGGTGGCGGAATTTATCGCCTATGCGAAGGCCAATCCGGGCAAGGTCAATATGGCGTCATCCGGAAACGGCACCTCGATCCACCTGTCGGGCGAATTGTTCAAGGCGATGACCGGTGTCAAGATGCTGCACGTACCCTATCGCGGCTCGGCGCCGGCGATCACCGATCTCCTGAGCGGCCGCGTCCAGGTGATGTTCGACAACATGCCGTCGAGCATCTCGCACATCAAATCCGGCAGCCTGCGGGCATTGGCGGTGACGACGGCGACGCGTTCGCCCGAACTCCCCGATGTGCCGACCGTCGGCGAGACGGTGAAGGGCTATGAGGCCAGCGCCTGGTTTGGCATGGGAGCCCCCAGGAACACATCGGCCGAAATCATTGCGAAGCTCAACGGCGAGGTCAACGCGATCCTCGACGAGCCTGCCATGAAAGCGCGCATCGCCGAACTTGGCGGCGTGTCGATGAAAGGTACGCCCGCGGATTTCGGCAAGACCATCGCAGATGAGACGGAAAAATGGGAAAAGGTGGTCAAGTTTGCGGGAGCCAAGGTGGAATAGGGAACCTCCAGAAGGGGTTATCGTTTTGGACGTCAGGCAATTCCAGGCGGAGGTGAAAGATCATGCGCAATGCGACATTGGCGATGTTGGCCGTATTGGCCGCAGGTGCTGCCACCCTGGCGGGCTCCGCACCGGCGGCGGCGCGCGATTACCCCTACTGCATCCAGGGTGGGGGGTATGGTTATCCAGGCGAATGTTCCTACAACTCGTACGCCCAGTGCCTGGCAAGCGCCTCCGGGCGGCGCGTCTATTGCGGCGTCAATCCGCTCTTTGCCTACGGCCGTTACGGGCGCGGACGGCCACACCGGCACTATCGCTACGACTGAAATTCTTCAGCCGCATGCTTGAGGGGCTTTCGTTTGGCATACGACGCCCGAACGGGAATCACTGGTGACGGGGTCGCTGAAGCCGGACGGCGACGGCACGCTGCTTACCCTCACCCACGAGCAATTCTTCGATTCGAGCGCCCGCGACGGCCATGAGCGCGGCTGGAACGGTGCGCTCGACAAGCTGCAGAATGTTCTTGCCTGAAACGCCCAACACAGGAGCCGATCATGCAACCGCACCAAGTCGTCTCGCGCCAGGAATGGATTGCCGCGCGCAAAGCCCATCTCGACCGTGAAAAGGAATTTACGAAAGCGCGCGACCGGCTCAGCGAAGAGCGGCGCGCGCTGCCATGGGTCAAGGTCGACAAGAGCTATCTGTTCGACGGGCCTGCGGGCAAGATAACGCTGGCCGATCTGTTCAAAGGCCGCAGCCAGCTTGTGGTGCAGCATTTCATGTTTGCGCCGGACTGGAACGAAGGCTGCAAGAGCTGCTCTTTTTGGGCGGATGGATTCGAGCGCATGGGCCCGCATCTTGCCGCGCGGGACACCACGCTGGTAGCGATCTCGCGCGCGCCCTTGGCGAAACTCAATGCGTTCAAGGCTCGGATGGGCTGGACATTCGATTGGTTTTCCTCGGCGGCTAACGATTTCAACTACGACTACGCCGTCTCGTTTACGCCCGAGGAGATCAAATCGGGCGCCAAGGTCTATAATTTCGGCACATCCGGCTTCGGCGTCGAGGAAGCGCCCGGGATCAGCGTGTTCTATCGCGACCAGGCCGGCAACATCTTCCACACCTATTCCTGCTTCGCGCGCGGCCTCGACATGATGAACGCCGCCTATCACTATCTCGACCTGACCCCGCTCGGCCGCCACGAAGAAGGCTTGCCCTACCCGATGGACTGGCTGCGGCTACGCGATCAATATCAGCCGGCGTCGCGCGCAGCGGCGTGCTGTCACACATAAGTCACGGGCGCCGGCTGGGCGGGACAACTGGAGCGGAATTGTCGCGAACCGGGGGTCTGGCTCCAAATTTTTTCGAAACAACGGCCCGTTGATCTGGATCAGCGTCGACCCATCGGCGTACGTGTATTTGGTCGCTTGGGGGTAGATTCCTTCAAGCGCAACCGAGGCATCCGATGCTGTTCAGGATTTTGTGCTTTGCGGCTTCGCTGGTCGCGATGCTTGCCAATGTAGATCTCGCCGCGGCCTGTTCGCGCGTTCTGTGGGCCGATAACGGCCAGGCCGTCGTGGTCGGCCGCAATATGGATTGGTTCGAGGACATGCGTTCCGATCTGTGGGCATTTCCGCGCGGCATCACGCGTTCCGGCCTCGCTGGTGACAATTCGATGACCTGGACCTCGAAATACGGCAGCGTCGCGGCTTCCGTCTATGGCATCGGCACCGCCGACGGCATCAACGAGAAGGGGCTGGTCGCCAACATGCTTTGGCTCACCGAGGCCGATTACGGCCAGCGCGATCCGAACGTGCCCGGCCTGTCGCTATCGCTCTGGCTGCAATATGTGCTCGACAACTTTGCCACCGTCGCGGAAGCGGTCGCCGCATCCGAGCAGGGGCATTTCCAGATCATGCCGCTCAAGATTCCCGGCTTGAACGAAATTGCCACCGTGCACATGGCGTTGGCCGATGCCAGCGGGGATTCCGCGATCATCGAGATCGTCGACGGCGGCAAGATGCGCATCCATCACGATCGCGCCTATACGGTGATGACGAATTCACCGCCGTTTGCGCAACAGCTTGCCAACCTGAAGCGATACCAGGGCTTCGGCGGCACCGCCCCGCTGCCCGGCACCACCGAGGCCGCCGATCGCTTTGTGCGCGCCGCTTATTACGTTCAAAATCTGCTCAAGCCCCAGGACATCCGGCAGACAGTCGCAGAGATCTTGTCGGTCATGCGCAATGTCGCACAGCCGTTCGGCAGGCCGAGCCCGGCCCATCCGGAGGTTTCGCACACCATCTGGCGCACGGTGGCCGACGCGACCGACCGCGTGTATTTTTTCGAATCGACGCTGAGCCCGAATATCGTGTGGGTGCGGCTCGACGGTCTCGACTTCGGCCCGGGTGCCCCGGTGCGCAAGCTCGACCTTGTGCATAGTGGCGATCTTGTCGGCGACGTGACCGCTGCCTTCTCGCCGAGCGCGCCGCTCGTCTTCCTTGCTCCCTGATTTGCACCCCGCAAGTCAGATGGGCAGCGCCACACCGCCGCCTTCCGGGGCTGCGGGCTCGCTCTGCTCGCCAGCGATGGCGCGATCGATGGCGTCGATCAGCACTTGAGTCTCGATGAATTTGAGCCGCGCCCGCTCAGCCTTGTCTCGGTCGAACGGCGCGGCTAGCGTTTTGGCGAAGGCGTCGCGGTCGTCCGTCATGCGCTCGCGCGCTTTTTTCAGCGTCTCAAGTCGCTCGCTCATGTGGGTCTCGCTTTCTTGACTGCGATGCAGTCCAATTTGCAGGCATCATCGGGTGAGCGCTAGATCATGATCCGATCAGATTGCATCGGATCATGATCTCATCTCTTTGTTTGAGCATGATCTTTTCGGAAAACCGGTTCCCACTTTTCCGGATCATGCTTTAGCATGGACACTCGACGGGCTGCTGCAATGATGCCGAATCGTTCGGCGGTCGGTATCAGAAAGTCTATCATGGAAAGGGATTGGACATGTTGACCATCCCCGCCGTCACATTTGAAACGTATCTACGGCCCGGGCGCAGCGCCGTCGCCCGAGGGCTTCGCGTCCGGCGCCAGCGCGAGCTCTGCATCGGCGGCGATATAGCGGGCATAGCGGTAGTCGCGGATGAAGCTGATCCGGCCATCGCGCCACTCGAGCCACATGATGTAGCTGGGCTTCGGATCGGCGCGGTGTTCGAAGACCGCGATCACCTCCCGGCCCTCGAGCCAGGCAGGGGCGAGCCACGCGCCATCGAATTTGGCGTAGATGGTGAAGAACGTACCGACGTCCACGCGGCCGACGCGAAGCGGGTAGGTGGACTGATTGAGCTTGACGTCGTCGGCCAGCAACGCCCGCAGGCCGTCCCAGTCCCGCTGGTTGAACAGCGCGACATAGCGCGCCACCGCGGCCGACGCCGGCCGCGCGTCCGGAAGCGGGTGGACTTGCGCATTGATCTCCCGAAGACGCGCGCGACCCCGCGCCAGATGGCCCTTCACGGCGTCGACCGTGAGGTCAAGGAGAGCGGCGATCTCTGTCAGCGACCCGTCGAGCACGTCCTTCAGGATGACGACGCTTCGTTGGAGAGTGGGAAGCTCCGCAAAGCGCGACACCGCGGTCTTGACCGCTTCCCGGCGCATCAGCAGCTCCACGGGGTCGGGGCTGGCCAGGTCGGGGACATCAGAGGCGGCATCGATCGGCTCAGTCATGCGCGCCGCCCGGCCGCGTAGCAGGTCGAGCGCGCGGTTATGGGCGATCCGGAATAGCCAGGGTCGAAGCGGCGGCATCTCCTCCAGATCCTCCAACGCCGCGAAAGCCCGGGCGAGCGTGTCCTGCACGACGTCCTCGCCGTCGATGACCGATCCCATGAGACGCGCGCAATAACGGTGCAGCTCGGGCCGCAACTCGCCGGCCAGCGCGAGCAGCTCCGCCCGGCGGTCACGGTTCGGCGCGGGCGGTCCTGCACTCAAGTCGCGGCTCCCTCGATTACGGTTATTCCGGTGTCGCCCTTGAGCCCGAAGGCGAACCCCTCGGTATATTTCGGGTCGTCCAGCACGGAAACAACTTTCTCGCCGAAGTCCCGCGGCGGCATCGGCGCGCCGAAGCGGGCCAGGAACTCTTCGGGCTTGATGCCCGCGGCGCGCGCGTAGGCGTTGGCGCCGGTGTCGCCGACCCCGGTGCCGCCGATCATCTGCTGCGGCACGATCGCTTGGAAGCGGATGCCGAGGTCCTTCTGCTCCGAGATGCCGTTGGCGTACTTGGCCATGAACCAGAGCATGCGCTTGGCGCCGCCATAGCCGCCCGACATCGGCGATCCGCCCACCGCCGCGCCGCTCGATACCACCAGGACGCGGCTTCCGGGTTTAAGCGGCAGGTTGAGCGCCGCCTGCAACCAATAGAGTCCGGCCTTGACGTCGGTCTCCCAGGGCGCGCTGAAATCCGTCCAGCTCAGCTGGTCCAACCGACCCATCGGCGGCCTCGCGCCGGCGTTCAGCACCAGGATGTCGGGGCGGACCTCGGCAAGGACGCGGTGGGCGGCGGCCTCGTCCGTCACGTCGGCGGAGATCGTGGCGGCGCCCAGGCGGGCGCGGACGCCACCGAGCGCTTCGGCGTCGCGGGCGACGACCGTCACCCTGGCGCCGTACGCGACCAGAGCCTCGACCAGTCCCAGGCCAAGGCCACGGCTTCCGCCGGTGACGACGACGGTCTTGTTTTTGAACTTCTCTTGCAGGCCCATCGGTTCTGCTCCGATGCTGACTTTGTCCAATATATCCACCATGGCGGTTCCTCCTCCAGTTTGGGCTCCTGCACAAACTTCCCATACGACCGGATCATCGACGTGCGTTCGCGCGGCGTTCTATCGGGCGTAGCTGGAGCTAAGACGATTGAGGCTCGGAAAAGGAGTCAACCGCGCCGCCGCCTTGGGCCCGCGATCCTGCAGCCGTCGCGAGGCTCCTTTGCCGCGGCTGACGTCGAGGGGCCTGGGGGCCAGGGCACGTGGGACAGCCCATGGGCTATCCCGTCAACAAGGGGGTGGGGCCGCGAAAGCCGCAACCAAGTGACCACACCAGGCGGTCAAAGGCCGATTTCGTCGGGTGTTCTTGAATTATCAGCGCTTCCGTTTGGCGCTGGCGCGCCACGGTCGTGGTCGAGAAAGTTTCGGCGTCATTGCCGACCTCACTTTCGTGGCGCCGCTGTTGCAGCCTTTGTCTCGTGCCTGCATCATCCGGCCGCCAAAGTCCCCGAGCCTGCAGACATCGGGCGAACCAGCGGCTATTTGTGCCTGACCTGGCCGTTCATGACGGTCATCACCACCTTGGTCTTGTGGATCTCATGCGGGGCGACTTCGAACAGGTTCTTCTCCAGCACGACCAGATCGGCGAGTTTGCCGACTTCGATCGAGCCGATCTCGCGCTCCAGGCCGAGCTGCCATGCCGGCCCCATCGTGGCTGCCTTCAGGGCGGCGTCGAGTGTGATGACCTCGTCGGCCGGCGGCAGTTGGGGACCATGCGGCTTGCCGAGTTCTCGTCGGGTCGTCGCGATCTCGATCGCGTCGAGCGGTTTGTAGGTGCTGTAGGAGTTCGCGGCGGGCCAGTCGGCGCCGAACGACAGCACGCCGCCATGGCGGAGGATCGAGCCTATTCGATACACGTTGTCGGCCCGGGCGGCCCCGAGACGCGCCCGCGTGACGATTTGCCAGGGTTGATCGGGAACGGCCCACTGCGCTGAGAATTGTGCGATGACGCCAAGCTTGGCGAAGCGCGGCGCGTCCTCCGGATCGACCAGGGTGAGGTGGGCGATGGCGTGCCGGCGATCGCGCGGCGGGTTGGCCTTGATCGCGGCCTCGACCGCGTCGAGCGTCAGGCGGGTCGCCCGGTCGCCGATGCAATGGACATGAATGTTGATGCCGTCGCGGTCGGCCCGACGGACGATGTCTGCAAACTTGTCGGGGGGTAAAAGCGGTTCGCCGCTGGTCTCGGGCGCGTCGGCATAGGGGGCGAGGAACACACCGGTGTGTGCGTTGTCGCCGCCGTCCATGTTCAGCTTCAATACCGAAGCGCGGACGAACTCTGACTGGAACTCGCGGCGCAACGCCTTGATCACCGGCACGGGATCGACTTCCGGCCGGTTGTGGTAGTAGGAGCCGACCAGCCGGAAGGGCAGCTTTCCTTCCCGCTCCAACCGCGAATAGAGCGCGAAGCCCTCCTGGTCCGGCATAACCTGGATTCCGGCGTCGAACACCGTGGTGATCCCTGCGGCGGCGGCCTTGGGAAGCCACTCCGCAAGCCCTGCGGCGACATAATCCAGACTGAAGGGTTCGATGGCGTTGTTGACCTGCAACATGACCGGTGGCTCGGCGAGGAAGCCGGTAGGCTCGCCCGTCGCCGGATCGCGCTGGAAGTAGCTGAAGCCGGGTATGGGATCCTTCGTGTCCTTCGTCACCCCGGCGAGCGCCAGGGCCTGCGAATTGACCCAGGCGCCGTGCCCATCAATGCCAACCAGGATAACCGGAACGTCTGGCCAGATCGCGTCAAGATCTTCCTTGCGCGGGCCGGTCGCGGGAAAGGCGTCATATCGCCAGCCGAAGCCGCGGACGATGTCCACGATCCCGATCTTGTCGCGATAGGCCTTGAGCGCATCGAGTATCTCTTTGCGGGTGTCGAATTGAAGATCGACACCTCGCGTGAGGGCAGCTCCGACGATGGGATGGGTGTGGCCCTCGACGAAGCCGGGCAGCAGCATCTTTCCGGCGAGATCCACGACACGGGTGTGCCGCCCGACGAAGGACCGAACGCCGGCTTCGTCGCCGACAAAGACGATGCGTTTTCCCTTGACGGCAACGGCGCGGGCCCAGGGCTTGTCGCCATGGACCGTGTACACTGAACCATTCCGGAAAACGATGTCGGCGCTCGGGTCGGAAGCGGCGACTGCTTCGGCGATGAACATGGGGGCAGACGAAGCAGCTGCGGCCGTGGCCGCAAAGGCCGCGCTGCGTCCGAGCGCCTGGCGTCGCGTCAGGCCACCTGCTCCCTGTTTTGAGGGACTAACAAAGAGATCCCGGTAATTCGCCCAATGACATCCAAGACACATGGTGTCAGCTCCATTATTCGCGGGCGGCGCCCGTTTCGGTTGGCGCGGCGATCCGCGCTGGTCAACAAAGATGCGTCCGACCGTTTCCAACCAGACTGGCTATTCGTGCCGCACTTGGCCGTTCATGACGGTCATCACCACCCTGGTCTTGTGAATCTCGTGCGGGGCGACTTCGAACAGGTTCTTTTCCAGCACGACCAGATCGGCGAGCTTTCCAACTTCGATCGAGCCGATCTTCTGATCCAGCCCTATCTGATAGGCCGGCCCCATCGTCGCGGCCCGCAACGCCTCTTCCAGACTGATCCGTTCGTCGAGCGGCGGCAGCGGCGGCTGATCCGGCTTGTTGAGCTCCCGCCGCGTCGTCGCGATCTCGATCGCTTCCAGCGGCCGATAGGTGCTGTAGTAACCGGCGGCCGGCCAATCGGTGCCGAGCGATATGTTGCCGCCATGGCGCAGGATCGAGCCGGTGCGATACACCTGCTCGGCACGCGACCCGAGGCGCGGCTGCATCACGCCATGCCAGTAGGCATCCGCAACCGACCACTGGGTGGAGAACTGCGCGGTGACGCCGAGCGCGGCGAAGCGCGGCAGATCCTCAGGTGCAAGGATCACCACGTGAGCGAGCGTATGGCGGCGATTGCGCGGCGGATTTGCCCTGATCGCGGCTTCGAAGGCGTCGAGGCACAGGCGGTTGGCGCGGTCGCCGTAGGAATGGATGTGGATGTTGAGGCCATCCCTGTCAGCGCGGCGGATGATGTCCTTGAGAAGGTCCGGCGGCAGCAACGTGTCGCCGCTGGTGCTCGGATCGTCGCTATAGGGGGCCAGCAGGGCCGCGGTCCGCTGCGCCTCGCCCCCGTCGATGTTGAGCTTGAGGACGGAAGCCTGCACCAGTTCGGAATGGAATCGCCGCCGCAGTGCCTTGATGATTGGTACGGGGTCGATGGCCGGGTTGTTGTGGTAGGTCGATCCGACGACCCGGAACGGCAGTTTCCCTTTCCGCTCCAGGTCCTGGTAAAGCTGAAAACCGGCCTCATCCGGCAGCAGCAGCAGTCCGGCATCAAAGAGGCTGGTGATGCCGGCCGCCGATGCCTTCGGCAGCCACTCTTCCAGCGACTCGGCGATGTAGCCGGTCGTGAAGGGCGCGGCAGCGTTGAGGACCTTGAACATGGCAGGAGGCTCGACGAGGTAGCCGGTAGGCTCTCCCGAGGCCGGGTCGCGCTGGAAATAGCTGAAGCCCGGCAGCGGATCCTTCGTCGCCTTCGTCACCTTGGCGATTTCCAGCGCCTTCGAGTTGACCCAGGCGCAATGGCCGTCGATCGCTGCAAGAATGACAGGCGTATCCGGCCAGATTTGATCCAGATCCTCCTTGCGCGGGCCGGTTCCCGGGAATGCGTTGTAGCGCCAGCCGAAGCCGCGGATGACGTCGACCTTGCCCAGCTTGGCACGATAGGCCTTCAGGGCCTCGAGCGTTTCCTCCCGGGTATCGAACTGCAGATCAACGCCGCGGGTGATGGTAGCGCCTGCAACCGGGTGAATGTGTCCTTCCACAAACCCGGGCAGCAGCATCTTTCCGGCAAGATCCACGACGCGGGTTCTGGGCCCGATGAAGGATCGGACGCCGGCGTCGTCACCCACGTAGACGATCTGCTTGTGCCGAACGGCTACAGCTCGCGCCCATTCTCTGCCGCCATTCACGGTGTAGACGGGGCCGTTGCGGAAAACGAGGTCGGCCTTTCCGCCGCCCGTCAGGGCGGCTGCCGGCGTCGGCACAACGCTGACCGCGGCAAATGCCGCGCCCGCCTGCAGCACACGACGCCGCGACGGATTTTCATCTCGTGACGTTCTGACATCTACGTCAAGGAGACCGTGGAATCTCGACCAGTCGCAGGCAATGCACATCGCTTTTCCACCAAAGGTTCAGCCAGCAGGCCGGTTTGCAAAGCAAGCTACGTCACCAAATTCTCGCAGAGGTTGATTTTGATCAAGGTGGGTTCGAGCCGTGCGCGCAAACTTCGTTATTGAGCAGGCCCCGATCGCTTAATCGGAGGAGCAAGTAATGTGCTTGATTTGTAGCGGTCGGGGATTTGGGCTGCGGTATCCGGGGACGGAGTCGGCGTCTGCTGCGGAAGGTGCGACTGGCCTCACGCGCCGACAGATGATTGCCACCGCAGCCGCCGCTTCGATCGTCAGCGCACCAACGGTGGCCTGGGCCGCTCCAAACCATACGACTGTCTTCCGCAACGGGCGTATCTACACGGTTGACGACGCGCAGCCCTGGGCGGAGGCCGTCGTAACCAAGGGCAATCGTATCGCGTATGTAGGCAACGATGCCGGAGCCGCCAAATTCATTCGGGGCGGCGCCGAGGTCGTCGATCTCGGCGGCCGCATGATGCTTCCGGGCTTCGTCGATGCTCACTGGCATCTGGCAACCGCCACGTTCGCCAGCGGCGCCTGGGTCAATTCGGAACGGGTCGAGGATATCTACGGCGCGGTGCGTCAATACGCCGCCGCGCATCCCAGGGAGAAGATCATTCCGGGCTTCGGCTGGATGGTCACCAGTTTTCCCGAGACCGGACCGCGAAAGGAACCGTTGGACGCGATCGTTCCCGATCGCCCGGTGCTGCTCGTCTCGAATGACTTTCACAATTACTGGGTCAATTCCAGGTTTCTCGAACTGGCGGGGATCACCAGGGACACGCCGCGCGACGTCGTGCCCGGAGCCTCGTGGTTCGAGAAAGACCCGAAGACCGGCGAGCCGACCGGCTTCATCTGTGAGCCTCCCGCGTTTTTTCTCGCGCTGGAGGCGCTGGAAAAGCGCGGCATTCAGCCGTATGGCATCAACTCCGCCGTCGCTGCGATGGAGGAATGGCAACGCAAGCTGGCAGCAGCCGGCGTCACCAGCGTCTTCGATGCCGGCTTTGTCATCTGGCCGGATCAGCAGCACAACGGCTTCGATATCCTCATGGGGCTCGAGCGTCGCGGCAAGCTGCTGCAACGCGTCGTCGGCTCCTACTACTACAACGATCCGAAAATCGACCCGCTTCCGATCATCAGGGGCTACAAGAAGAAATACAGGAGCGCACTAGTCGAAGCCAATGTACTCAAGCTGGTCGCTGATGGCACCGAGGCGGCTCACACGGCCTACTATCTCGAGCCCTATGCCGACCGGCCGGACTGGCGAGGTGAAATGCTTCTCCCTCCCGATGTGCTCAAACGCGTCGTGCGCGCGGCCGATGCGGAGGGGTTCGACATGCACGTGCATGCCTGCGGTGATGGAGCGGTTCGCCTGACGCTCGATGCATTCGAGGCGGCGATCAAGGCCAACGGCCCGCGCAGTCGCCGGCACACGATTTGCCACGCCTTCCTGACGGCTCCGTCGGATATTTCGCGTTTTCGTCGGCTCGGTGTGGTGGCCAATACGCAGATCCAGTGGGGCGTGCCTGACCCATATCTGTTGCGAGTTCAAAAGTATCTAGGCGAAGAGCGAGGGAACCGGCAGTACACCTTCAAGTCCTTCATCGATCAGGGCGTGACGGTATCGTTCGGCACCGACGCGCTCGCTACCGGGTACAAGGTCGTCTACAAGCCGCTCGAAGCCATACAGTCAGGTCACACCCGGCAGGAGCCCAGCAAGCCCGACGGCCCGGTGCTGGCGCCCGCGAGCGAGCGTCTCTCCGTTGCGGAATTGATCCGCGGTTACACGATCAACGGCGCGTATCAGCTTCGCAAAGAGAACGAGATTGGATCGATCAGGACCGGCAAGCTCGCCGATCTCGTCGTGCTGGAGAAGAACCTGTTCGACGTCACCGCCCACGACATCGGCAAGGTGAATGTGCAGCTTACGATGATGAACGGCCGGATCACGCATCGCGGCGGGATTTAGCTCACCGTCTTCGGCGAGAGAGCCAATTCGCGGTTGACCCTCCGAATGGTGTCGACCGCACATGAGGGGGATAATTCATGTTTACGTTTGCCCACGCGGCGACCTGGCTCGTGATCGGCCTGATCGGAGGCAGCCTTGCCGGGATGCTGGTGAAAGGCCGGAAAGCAGGATTCGGACTTCTTGCCAATATCGGGCTGGGGTGTGCCGGGGCTGTGATTGGCGGTGCCTTGTTCGCCATGTTCGGACTTTTTCCAGGCCTTGAGACCATCGTCATATCGCTGCGGGACGTCGTGGCTGCGTTCGTCGGCTCGCTCGTCGTGCTGGCGGCAATCTGGCTGTGGAGCGCACGCGGCGCCTCGTGAGGCGCGCCGCTTCCGTGGGGTCTGCCCCCCGGCCGCGGCATCGATATCAGGAGCATTCGATATCAAGAGCATTCCTGGGCGAACGCCCGGCAGAAGGAGAGAATCCATGACCGACAAGTTCTCCGTATCGAGAAGAGCGGTGCTCGCGGGAATGCTCGCCGCGCCGGTAGCGTTGCTGGCGAAGACCAATATGGCGTCGGCCTGCTCGCTGGCCTTCGTCAACGATCGCGGCATCGCCAAGATCGTCGTCCGGTCGATGGACCTCCCGGTCGCGCTGCCGGAGCGTCCCACTCTTGTCGTCTTCCCCCGCGGAATGGCCCGCAATTCGCAGACGAGCGTCCTGCCGGGCATCCACGCCGCAATCGAAGGCGTCGGGTCGAAGACGATGCGCTGGACGTCGAAGTTCGGATGTGTGGCGATGGTGTCGTTCGAAGGCACCGCGACCGACGGTCTCAACGAAAAGGGACTGGCGGCTCACATGCTCGTTCTGGACGCCAGCGAGCTCGAAGCGGCGGATGATGATCGGCCAGTCCTGCCTGATACGCACTGGGCTCAATACGTCCTCGACAACTTCGCCACGGTGAAGGAAGTCGTCGACGCCCATCAGGCGGGTAAGTTCCGCATCGCGGCGGCATGGTCGTCCGATCTTGGTCTTTCCAAGCATCTCAGCACGCATCTCGCCGTGCAGGATCCGTCGGGAGATTCGGCGATCGTCGAATTCGTCAAGGGCAAGCTCGTGATTCACCACGGGCCGGAATACCGCATCATGACCAACGATCCTCCGTATGATGAGATGATCGGGCAAGCCGGGCAATACGCCCCGTTCGGCGGCACAAAGCCGTTGCCCGGCGATGTATACTCGGTCGATCGCTTCGTCCGGCTCACTGAGTTTTCCCGCTACCTCCCGGACCCGAAAAACTATGTGCAGGCCGTTGCCGGAGCATTCTCGTTACTGCGGACGGCACAGGTGGCGTTCCGAGATCCGGCTCGCGTCAACGGCGGCAACGCGGGATTCTGGGGAGCCGTCCAGACCAATTGGGTCACTGCGTGCGACCTCACGAACCTTATCTACTACGTCAACGGCGCGGCGGTACCGAGCCTGCTGTGGCTCGACCTGAAGAAAGTCAATTTAGCGAAGGGCGCGCCACTGCTGTTCCTCAACCCGCACGACCCAGAGATCGGCGGAGACGCCCGGGCGTACCTGAAGCGGTGGGCCAGGCGCTGATCGATTGGCGAGTCTATCGCAACTGGGCGTTTGCCGACCGAGAATGAATTGGGTGCAGGCATGAGATGGATCTATCTGGTGGTCGCCGTTTGTGGCGAAGTGGTGGGGACGACGGCGCTGCAATCGTCCGAAGGCTTCAGCAAGCTCCTGCCGTCGCTCGTTGTCCTCGTCGGCTATGGCGTGGCGTTCTATTTTCTGTCGCTGACACTCGACAAGATTCCGGTCGGGATCTCCTACGCCCTCTGGTCGGGCATCGAAATCGTCCTGATTTCGATCATCGCCTGGCTATACCTTGGCCAGCGACTCGATGCCGCCGCCATGATGGGGATCGGCCTCATCATCGCTGGCGTGGCCGTCATCAATCTGTTTTCGAAATCAGCTGTGCACTGACGCTACGGCCGCGGACGCAGAAAGCAGACGAGGGCGCAGACGTGCCTCGGGAACGTCCGCGGATCGGCTCGCGCGCCGGCGCTTTCAGCATTCCACGGGGTGGCTCTATGATCTGTTGTCACGGCATCGGTGCCGCCGTCATCCCAGGATCTAACGAGCCTGCTAAGTAATTGAAATCTGGCGCACCCGACACGATTCGAACGTGTGACCTTTGCCTTCGGAGGGCAACGCTCTATCCAGCTGAGCTACGGGTGCGTTACCGGTTCATCTAGCCCATTGCCCTGCTTTCGGCAATGTCCCCGGCTAGATGGGCTTTCGGGCCGGAACCCGGGCAATTGACGACGATCCCATGACTGCCAGTACCAATACCTCCAACATCGAACCATTGGCCCGCGAGATGGCCGAGCGCATCTGCCGCCGTAGCGGCATGGCGGAGGCCGACATCCCGCGCTGGGTCGACCTGCACTGGCCGTGCGCTGCCGCGATGCTGGAGGCGGGCGTCATGGACGAGGGCGGTGAATGGGTTGAAGACAGGGACATCCGCCTGGGGATGGAAGCCTATCGCGAGCGGCTGTCGCGAGCGAAATGAGGCCTCCTCGCCGATAAAAGCCGATTTTCATCCAGAACACGTTCGACTAACCCACCCCGCGCGGGGACGATTGTCCCGCCGGGCCCAACCTGTAGACTGGCCCCCAAAGGAAAACGCGCGGCGAAGCCGCCTTCAGGGAGAATATTTCATGCGTTCGCTGGAATTTGGCTGGTATCTGCCCACGCATGGTGACACCACGGCCTACGGTGTGCCCGAAGCCCAGGTGCCGGGATCGCCCGGGCTATGCGACCGCGTGGTGCAGGCCGCCGAGAAAGCCGGCTTCGAATATCTGCTGATCCCGGTCGGCTCGGTGTGCTGGGATGCCTGGATCACCGGCGCCTTCATGGCGGCGCGTTCGTCGAGGATAAAACCGTTGATCGCGGCACGGCCGGGCTACATCAATCCGGTGCTGCTGGCGAAGATGATCTCGACCTTCGACCAGATGTCGGGCGGGCGCATCTGTATCAACCTGATCGCCGGGCAGAACGAAAGCGAAGTCGAAGGCGAGGGCGTCCGCTACGCCAAGGAAGAGCGCTATGCGCTGATGGAGGAGGAGGTCTCGATCCTCAAGGCGCTATGGACCACGCGCGGGCCGATGAATTTCGAGGGCAGGTTTCACACGCTCTCCGGCGCGCATATCCGGCCGCGGCCGCTGCAGCAGCCATTTCCCAAATTCTATCTCGGCGGCGGCTCGCGGCAGGCCTGGGAGATGTCGGCGAAACATTCCGACGTGCATCTGTTCTGGGGCGATCTGCCGGAGCGGATCGCTGCGAATATCGCCGGGATAAAAGAAATGGCCAAGGCTCACGGCCGCGAAAACATCATCGGCTTCGGCATGCGGCTGCAGGTGATCTGCCGCGAAGACGAACGGGACGCCTGGGAGGCCGCCGACATCCTGGTGCGCGACGCGACCGAGCGGCAGAAGCAGGAGATGAAGACGCTCTACAACAAGTCCGAGGCCAACCGGCGCGTGCAGGAGCTCGCCCGCGAGCACGGCGATCTCTTGCTGCCGCATCTATGGACCGGCATCACCAAGGTCCGGCCCGGTGCCGGGATAGCCGTCGTCGGCAACCCCGCGCAATGCGCCGGCACGCTGCAGCAATTCATCGATGCCGGCTGCCATTCCTTTTGCCTGTCCGGTTATCTGCACGACGAGGAAGCCGAACGCTTCGGCCGGCTGGTCCGCCCGATCCTTGCAGAGAACAATCGCGGCCGGCTGGCGGCGTAGTTCTTTTTTTGTCGCGTTTTCTTCACGCGAACCGGTATCCACTTCGCGCGAAAACGCCACGAAAATCAGGCCACCGCCGCCGTCATCTCCTCGCGCGAGTCGAACAGGCGCCGCACCTCGGCACCCGGCTTCGCGGCGCTGAACAAATAGCCCTGCATCTCAGTGCAGCCGAGCGCGCGCAGCATTTCCTTTTGCTCCAGTGTCTCGACGCCTTCGGCCGTTGTCGTCATGTTGCCCGCGGCGGCGATGTTCACCACCGCCTGCACGATGACTGACGAGCCGTCGATTTCTGCGATGTCGCTGACGAAGCAGCGGTCGATCTTGATCTTGTCGAACGGAAAGCGCTTCAGATAGCTCAGCGAGGAATAGCCGGTGCCGAAATCGTCCAGTGCGATACGGATGCCGATGGCGCGGAGCTGGTGCAGGATGGCGAGCGCGGCCTCGTCGTCGCGGATCAGCACCGCCTCGGTGATTTCGAGTTCCAGCCGGTTGGCGGCAAGTCCGGAGGCGGCGAGCGCGCTGGTAATTTTCAGCGCCAGCGTCGGGCATTTCAGTTGGACCGGCGAAACGTTGACCGCGACCCGGACATGTTCCGGCCAGGTCGCGGCCTCGGCGCAGGCGGTTCGCAGCACCCATTCGCCGAGTTCAACGATCAGCCCGGTATCTTCAGCAATGGGTATGAAGTCGGCGGGCGATATCATGCCGCGTTGCGGATGGCGCCAGCGCAATAGTGCCTCGCAGCCGGTGACCTTGTCGCGGTTGAGATCGACCAGCGGCTGGTAGTGGATCTCGAAGCCGCCATCCACCAGCGCCTGGCGCAGATCGCGCTCCAGGGTAAGCCGCGCCTTGGCGCGCGCATCCATCGCCGGCTCGAAGAAGCGGTAGGTTCGGCGGCCGTCAGCCTTGGCGCCATACATCGCAAGATCAGCATTCTTGATGAGCTGATCGAGATCAGTGCCGTCCTGCGGCGCCATGGCTATGCCGATGCTGGCATCGGTCGACAGGTGGTGGCCGAGGCATTCATAGGGCTGGCGGATCGCCTCATGAATGCGGGTCACGAATTCCACGACATCACCGGTGTTCGCGACGTCGGTCTGGATGACTGCGAACTCGTCGCCGCCCAGCCGCGCGACATGATCGGTATCCCGGATGCAGCTTCTGATACGGGCGGCCACCGCCTTCAGCAGTTCATCGCCGACATGATGACCGAGCGAATCGTTGATGCCCTTGAACTCGTCGACATCGATATAAAGCAGCGCGAATTGCCTGCCTCGTCCGGTTCGCTGCAGCTCGCCTTCGATCCGTTCGCGGAACAGCACCCGGTTCGGCAGGTCGGTCAGCGCGTCGTAATGCGCGAGATGTGCGATCTTCTCGTCGGCACGCCGGCGATCGGTGACGTCGTCGACCACGTTGATGATATAGCGGGTTTCGCCGGACTGATCCGGAATTCCGATGCGTCTTGAAGTGATGAAGCGCTCGCCCAGCGCCTGGCTCCGCCATGGGCCGATGTCGAGGAACAGGCCGTCGGGGCATTGCAGCGACTTTTTCGTCGTCCCGGGCGATGATGTCGGCGGCCGCCTTCGGAAACAGATCGGCCGCCGTTTTGCCGACGATGGTGTCGTGCGGCAGCCCGAACTGAGTCTCGGCCACCCGGTTGGCCAATACGTAGTGGCGGTCGCGCACGTCCTTCACGGTAATCTGCGTCGGAATGTGGTCGATGATCTGACGCAGGAAAGCGGAGTTGCGGTCGCGTTCGTGTTCGAGGTTCCGCTGCTCCGTAATATCTTCGATCGTCGCGATCCATCCGCCTTGTGCCATGGGGTTGTTGACGATCTGAAACGACCGTCCATCCGCACTCTTCATGACGGTATGCGTGATTTTACCCTCTGCGACGTTGCGCATGACCGTGGAGCAGAATTCCTCGACATCGCCATCGAAAGATCCCGTCTCTTTGCGATGCCGGATCAGGTCGAAAAAGTGGCAGCCCGGCTTTACGACATCCGTCGACAGCTTGTACATGTCGAGATAGCGCTGGTTGCACAAGACGATGCGTGCCTCTGCGTCATACAGCACGAGCCCTTGCGTCATGTTGTTCAGGGCGGTGTCGAGCCGGTGTTTCTGCAGTTCCAGCCGCCGCTGTGCTTCCTGATTTTGCCGGGTCATCTGCCGGACGATCAGGAACAGAATGAAGGCGATCACGAGGGCGGACAGGACGGCGGCCGCGACCAGGAATTTGGTTTGCGCGCGCCAGTCGGCCAGCACCGCCGAGACGGCCGTGGTCGCGACCACCACGATCGGAAAGCGGCCGAGCGGCGCAGCCGAACCGAGCCGATCCTCTTTGTCGATGGGGCTTTGCACCCGCATCGTGTGCTGGCCACCTTCGGTCAGCACCTTGTGCAGCAGCGGAGCATCCCTGAATTTTTTCCCGATCATCGAATCGGCGCGGGGATAGCGTGCCAGCATCGTTCCATCGCGATGGAACAGGGCTATCGCGGCATCGTTGCCGAGCGGCAGCGATGCGAACAACCTCTCATAGTAGGCTGGATCGATTTGCCGCGTCATCACGCCGAGAAAAACACCGCCCTGCCCGGTCAGCCGATGCGCAATGACGGTGGTCCAGCGCCCCGTATAAGTAGCTGCGAAGCGCCTCAGCCCGGAACGTCTCTGACGGAGGACTTGCCTTGAAAATGTTGAAATAGCCCCGGCCTGAAATGTTGATCGGCGGAGGCGGCCAGGGCCCCGATGAGTTGATAAGGTCTCCCTCGTAATCATAGATGTTGACGTCGTCGAGATAAGACAGGACGCTAACCTTCGACTTCAACATCCGATGTGCGTCAGGGCCGGACATTCGCTGCTTGAAAACTCCGGGCGATGCGATGTCGGAAAGGTCCAGCTGCGAGATGAGATTGGTGGCGACGGATTCGGCATCCTCCATCTCCTGGTCGAAGTGGCGGCTGAGCAGCAGCACGGTATTTTCCAGTTCGCGCTCGCCATTGCTGAGCGCGCGCTCGCGGTATTCGCCGACCATGAGCCGCGGTGCCGATCGTGATCGCCGCGACCAGGAGAACGCCGGAGAGGATAAGCCAAAGGATCGGGCCTCGCCGCAACGACGCGGGCGCTTGGTGGGGCTCTGCTGCTGTCCTGGGCATTCTCGCCGCGCCCGATATGCTGGAAACCAATCGCATTTCCGACTCCCGGGAACATGCATACAATGCACAGATGGCATAACCCGTTAGCAAATCCGGTTACCTAAAGCTTAACCGGCCTTTCGAGCCGGAGATGATGAGCAAAACATGCATTACGTCGCGTTGCGGCATGACCGCGAGCCATCGTCCGGGCGAGGTCTGCAATCGCAGAACCCCGGCACGATCGCGTTGAAATCGATCACGCGAGAGCAGGGTCTTGGGAGGCAACGGTGATGGCGCATCCTTCCGGTTCTCCGGATTCCGGTTTGGCGGGCAAGGCCTGGCTGTTCTCTTCGCTGCAATCGTACCGCCTTCAATTCCTCACCCACGACCTGTTCGCGGGACTGACGCTCGCCGCCATCGCAATTCCCGAGCAGATGGCGACGGCTCGGCTCGGTGGCTTTGCGCCGCAGCTCGGCTTCTTCGCTTTTCTCGCGGGCTCGCTGGCATTCGCCATGTTCGGAAGCAATCGCTTCCTGTCGTGCGGCGCGGATTCGACCATCACGCCGATCTTTGCCGGAAGCCTCGCGGCGCTCGCAGCCTCCGGCGACCCGCAATATCTGGCGCTGGCGGCTACGCTGGCGCTGATGGTCGGGCTATTGCTTTTCGCAGCCGGAATTTTCCGCCTGGGCTGGATCGCGGACCTGCTCTCGGTACCCGTGACAACGGGCTTTCTCGCTGGCATTTCCGTGCACATCCTGATGTCCCAACTGCCCGGCATTCTCGGTGTCGCCGCGCCTGGTGGCTCCATGCTGCAGCGCATGGCGGTGCTCGCCACGCATCTGAACGAGACAAACCCGTTCACGCTCGTGATTGGTATGGGGGTTCTGGCCGTCGTCGCCGTGTCGGAGTGGATCGATGCGCGCATTCCCGGCGCCTTGATTGGTCTGGCGCTGGCGAGCGCGGCGGTGGTGCTGCTCGGGCTGGAGAGCCGCGGCGTCAGCGTTCTCGGCGCGGTCTCGGTCGCGCTGCCGGCGCCTGCGGTACCGGACATCTCGGCCGGCCGGTTGCCGGGCCTGGTGTCGCTCAGTCTCATCATTTCGATCGTGGTCATGGTGCAGACCGCGGCGACCACACGATCCTTTCCCTCCAGTCGCGACGAGCCGCCGGATGTCGACCGCGACTTCCTCGGCGTCGGTGTCGGCAGCATCCTGTCGGGACTGTTCGGCGCATTCCCGGTCAATGCCAGCCCGCCGCGCACGGCGGTCGTTTCCGAAACCGGCGGACGCTCCCAGCTCGCTGGTCTCGCCGCCGCGGCGATCGTCATCGCGTTGTTGACATTTGGCGCGTCGCTGCTCGGCCGTATTCCGAACGCCGCGCTCGGCGGCGTGCTGCTGTTCGTCGCCCTGCGAATCGTCCGTGTCCATCAGATCGTCGAGATCTACCGGCAGTCGCTGGGCGAATTTCTTCTGATCGTCGTGACGGCGGCGGCGATCATCGCGCTCCCGATCGAGCAGGGCGTCGGGCTCGGAATCGCGCTCTCGCTGCTGCACGGCATATGGAGTACGACGCAAGCGCGGCTGGTGGTATTCGAACGTGTGCCCGGAACCTCTATCTGGTGGCCGGCGAGCCCGAACCTGCCCGGCGAGCAGGAACCCGGAATCATCGTGGCGGGATTTCAGGCGCCATTGTCTTTTCTCAACGCCTATCGTTTCCGGCGCGACGTGCTTGACGCGCTGCAATCCCAGGCGCAGGCAGCGCGGCTGTTGGTGCTGGAGGCGACGGGCATTGTCGAGATCGACTTCACGGCGGCGCAGATATTGCGCGACCTCATTCGCAGGTGTCATGCCGACGGCGTCGATTTCGCCATCGCCCGGCTGGAGTTGATCCGGGCGCAGGCAGCGATGGCGCGGTTTGGTATCGACGAATTGCTCGGTACGGATCATTCCTTTCGCAGCGTCGAGGAGGCCATTCAGACGCTCGGCAAAAAAGCCCGGCCGGCAGACGCCCAAAAATGAACCCTGACCCGGATCGAGGTTCGGGATGATGGGTTCCGCACCCAGGTTCCCTCGGCGCGAAAATCGGCCGTTTGATCGATGTCAAAGCGGTCTTCTGAGGGCTGGGCATCATGATTTCATGGCGTTTTACAGATTTCACGTGTGCGACCCCGTCAACCGGATTGATGGTCATGGCCATGACGGCGCGTCGTTGGAGGACGATATCGACGCGCTGCTGTTCGCAGCCGGCATTATTCAGAGGCTGGTTCAAGAGCATCCCTCGGTTCCCAGAAGCTGGGCGATCCAGATCGTCGAAGGACCGCGCCAGGTCGGCCTTCTTTCCTTTGAAACGGGCCTGCAGGTTTTGCTTCGGCCGCACTGGATTTGCGACCAGCCCAGGGAAGCGCACGAAAGCTGGCGCTGAATTTCAGACCGGAACGATCTCCTTGCCGATCGGCCAGAGCGCCAGGCCGGCAAGCTTCACATGCGCCCATGCGAAGGGAATGCCGATGATGGTCACCGCCAGCACGACCGCGGTGACGATGTGCGCGAGCGCCAGCCACCAGCCGGCCAGCACCAGCCAGATCACGTTTCCGATCAGGCCGAGCGGCCCGGTGCCGATATCGGGGCGGCCGGTAAGGCTGTCGCGGCGCACCGCCTTTTGACCGAAAGGCAACAGGGTATAGCCCGCGATCGTGAACGCGGCCTTCGCCCAGGGAATGCCGACAATGGTGATAGCCATGATGATTCCGGCGATCACCCAGCCGAATGCCATCCACAGGCCACCGAACACAATCCAGAGGATGTTCAGCAGGATCGAAACGGGAGGCATGCGATTTCTCAACAAGCTGGAGTGACGCAGATCGGCGCGGAATGACTTTACCGATCCTATCGCGTTTTCGAGCGACGTGGGTACCGGTTCGCATGAAAAAACGCTTCGAGGAAAGATATAAAGCGTTGGCTTTGATTTCAGAACCGATCAGGCCCCACGGCGACAAGCCGGACAATCAAAGCGAATTGCGCTTAATCCGCGACCTGAACCTCGCCCTCGATCTCCACCGGCATTCCGAACGGGAGTTCGGCCATCCCCACCGCGCTGCGGGCATGGGCGCCGGCCTCAGGTCCCCAGAGTTCGAGGATGAGGTCGGAGCAGCCGTTGATGACCGCGGGTTGCTGGACAAAGCCGGGCGCGGAATTAACCATGCCGAAAATGCGCACCCAGTGCGTAATACGGTCGAGATCGCCCAGCGCGCGCTGGAGATAACCGAGCATCGACAGCCCCGTGAGCTTGGCGGCCGCGTAGCCCTGCTCCAGCGTCAGCTCGCGGCCTACCTTGCCGAGCGGTTTTGCCAGCGGCCCCTCGGGGCTCTGCGGTCCGTGCCCGGCGAGCACGGCGCGGTTTCCGATCACGCGCACATTGACGAAAGGAAGCACAACACCAGGCGGCGGCGCAAAGGCGGGTGGCAGTACCAGGCCGAGAGCGGCAAGCCGGGATTCGATCTTGGCCATGGTGGATGCCCTCAGGCCGGCTTGCGCGGCGGGTTTCGCAACCGTCCCACCACACCAGTCGGAAAGAAATAGACGCTGGCGATGAACAACAGCCCGAGCCACAGCAGCCAGCGGTCAGGATGCAGCAGCCCCGGCAGCAAAGGCAGTCCCGCCTCGGCGGCGGCGTTGGAGGCCGCCCCCATCAGCGTCTGCAGGTAGTTTTGGGCCAGGATGAAGATCGTGGCGCCGATGATCGCGCCGTAGATCGTGCCCATGCCGCCGATCACAACCATCAGCAGGATGTCCAGCATGATGGAGAAACTCAGCGAGGTGTCCGGCCCGGCATAACGCAGCCACAGCGCGTTCAGCATGCCGGCGCCGGCTGCGACCAGCGCAGCAATGCAATTGGCGTAGGTCAAATGGAATACGGTCCGGAAGCCGAGCGCCTCGGCGCGGAAGCGGTTCTCCCGGATCGCCTGCAGCACGCGGCCGAACGGCGAATTCACGACGCGCAACAAAGCCAGGATCATCGCAGCGGAAGCAATGAAGATGACATAATATGTCAGCACGCGGCCGTTGAGTTCGAATCCGAGCGTGCTTTTGCCAATCAGCACCGTCCCCGGCCGCAGCAGTTCCGGCAACTGGAAGCTGCGGCCGTCCTCGCCGCCGGTGAGCCACGACAATTGCGAGGCCAGCACCAGGAAGGCGGAGGCTACCGCGAGCGTGATCATGGCGAAGAAGATCGCCTCGACCCGCAGCGAGAACAGGCCGATGGCCAGCGCCAGCAGCATCGCCAAGGGCAGGCCGATCACGACGCCGGTTGCGACCGCGGCCCAACTTGGTCCCATTGAATAAAGCGCGATCGCGATCGCGTAACTGCCGATGCCATAGAACATGGTGTGCGCGAACGACACCGAGCCGGTATAGCCGAGCAAGAGGTCGTAGGACGCCACCAGCGCCGCGAAGATGCAGATCTTGCTGGCGACGTTCATCGCCTTGGCGCCGGGAAACACCAGCGGCGTGACCGCCAGCGCCGCAATGATGACGACGAGGATAAGCGCAAGGGCGCGGCTGCGCGGCGGATCGCCGGAAAGGATCATCATCGGCAAACCTTCATCGACTTGTCACCGCATAAAGCCCGCGCGGGCGCCACATCAGGATCGCGACCATCAGAAGGATATTGGAGACCAGCGCCAGTTTCGGCACGAGAAAGCCGCCATAGTTCGCGACCATCGCGACCAAGAGCGCGCCGATGAAACAGCCGCCGATCGACCCCAAGCCGCCGATGATCACCACGATGAAAACCAATACGGTGAGATCGTTGCCCATCGAGGCATGCACCTGCTCGCGGTACAGCGCCCACATCACCCCGCCAAGACCGGCGAGGCCGGAGCCGGCCATGAATACGCCCAGAAACAGCCGCCGGATGCGATAGCCCAGCGCTTCCACCATCTCGCGGTTTTCCACGCCGGCGCGGATCAGAAGCCCGATCTTGGTGCGGTTCAGCACCAGTTGGATGCTGCAAAATACGATGAGACCGACCAGCATCGCCAGCAGGCGATATTTCGCGATCGCGATGTCGCCGAAGATGAAGGAGCCGCGCAGCGAGGTCGGCAATGGCAGCGGAATGATCTCCGGTCCCCACAGCGCATAAAGCGCCTGCTCCGCGACGATCATGCCGCCCGTCGTCATCAGGATCTGTTTGAGGTGCTGGCCGTAGACCGGCAGGATCAGCACACGCTCGACCACCAGTCCGAGCGCGCCGGAGACCGCCATCGAAAGCAGCACGGCAGGCGCCAGCACGGCGAGATTTGCCAGCAGCGAATCGGCCTGCACCCAGGTCGCGAGCGGCAGCAGCACCAGGGTCGCGACATAGGCGCCGACTGAAATGAAGGCACCGTGGCCGAAATTGAGCACGTCCATCAGGCCGAACACCAGCGTCAGGCCGGACGCCATGATGAAAATCATCATGCCCATGGCGAGGCTCGCCACCGTCAGCGTCACCCAGGAACTTCCCGATCCGACCAGAGGCAGCATGACGAGAGCGACGACCACCGGCAACAGCACCGGCAGAATATCCCGCTTCGGCTTCGGCAAGGCGCCAGTCGCGGCAAGGTCGGTCACTGATGCGCCTCCAGACTAAGACCCAAGAGATGCTCCTGCAGCGCGACGTCGGCGGCCAGCGCCGCCATCTCGCCGCGATGGACGATTTTGCCGTTATCCATCACCAGCACCTTGTCGCCGAGCTCCCGCGCGGCATGGAAATTCTGCTCGACCAGGAGAATGGTGGCGCCGCGGCGCTTGATCTCGGCGAGGCATTCGATCAGCGCCCCCACGATCGCCGGCGCCAGCCCCTTGGTCGGCTCGTCGATCAGCAAAAGCTTGCGCGGCTCCACGATGGCGCGGGCGATCGAAAGCATCTGCTTCTGCCCGCCGGACAGGCTGCCGGCGCGCGACAGCCAGAAGCGTTTGAGCGCGGGGAAGAATCCGAAAATCCACTCCAGCCTGGTATCGTCGAGCGGGCCATCCCGCGCCGCCAGCACCAGGTTCTCCTTCACCGATAGATCGGAGAATACCGCCATGCTCTCGGGCACATAGCCGACGCCGAGTCGGGCAATATCCGGGGTCGCACTCTTTTCGATGCGTTGCCCCTCCAGCGAGATGTCGCCGGCGGAGGCGTGCCACAGGCCCATGATAGTCCGCAGCGTCGAGGTCTTGCCGGCGCCGTTGCGTCCGAGCAGCATCGTGGTCTGGCCCGCGGGCACGACGAAATCGACACCCTGCAGAATGTGATAGCGCCCGACATGGGTGTGCACGCCGGCAAGCGTCAGAAGGTCGGTCATGCCGCGGTCCTTCCGGGCGCGATGCCGAGATAGGCCTCCTGCACGATCGGCGAGGCGATCACCTCGGCCGGCTTGCCGTCGGCGACGAGCTGGCCGTTGTGCAGCACGATGATGCGGTCGGCCAGTGAACGCACCACGTCCATCTTGTGCTCGACCAGCAGGATGATCTTGCTGGTATCCTGCTTGAGCTGCGCGATCAGGCTGAGGACGACAGGGACTTCATCGATGCTCATGCCCGCAGTCGGCTCGTCGAACATGAAGACCTCAGGCTCGAGCGCCATCATCAGCGCGACTTCAAGCTTGCGCTGATCGCCGTGCGACAATGCAGTCGCCGCCACGGCTCGCCGTCCGCCCAACGCGACCTTGTCGAGAATGGCGTCGGCGCGCGCGATCAGGTCCTTGCGCCTCATCCACGGCCGCAGCATGTCGTAATGCACACCGCTTTCGGATTGCACGGCGAGCCGGACATTCTCCTCGACGCTGAGGTTCGGAAACAGATTGGTGAGCTGGAAGGCGCGGCCGAGGCCGGCGCGGGTGCGCAGCGGCGCGGAAAGCTCGGTGATGTCCTGGCCGTCGAACAGGATGCTGCCATCGCTCGGGCGCAACTGGCCGGAGATCAGGTTGAAATAAGTGGTCTTGCCGGCCCCGTTGGGGCCGACAATGGCGGTCAGCTCGCCCGGCCGAAAGGTGCAGCTGACACGGTTGACCGCGACATGGCCGCCGAAGCGGATGGTCAGGTCGCGGGTTTCGAGAGTGGTCATCAGGAACTCATGGTGACGCTTTGTTTCACTCTCCACCGCGTGCGGGAGAGGTCGGCGCGAGCGCGGGGTCCGAGCGTCATCCGCGGACTTGATCCGACAGCACTCACCATGCCGATGTTTCACTAGCGAGTTTTTTCATCGAGAAGCGAGATGGATCGCCGGGTCAAGCCCGGCAATCGACGAAGAGCGGCGCGAGGGAGACGTTTACCGCTTGTTGCGGATCGGGACGTTCATGTCCTCGATCTTGAGTTCACGTACCGGCTCCAGCACAGCCCAGGCAACGTTCGGATCGACCTTGACCTTGAAGGCATACATGCTTTGCAGCGCCTGATGGTCCTCCTTGCGGAAGATCATCTTGCCCTTGGGCGTATCGAACTCCATGCCTTCCATCGCGCTGATCAGTTTTTCGGTGTCGGTGGATTTCGCCTTGGTGACGGCGGTGACCACGGCCATCGCAGCGGAGAACCCGCCGGCGGTGAAGAAATCCGGCGGCGCGTTGAAGCGCTTCTTGTGCTCGGCGACCAGCCAGTCGTTCACCGGATTCTTCGGAATGTCGTAATAGTAATAGGTCGCACCCTCCATGCCGGGCAGCCGCTTATAGGCGGCGAGCGCCGGCAGGATGTTGCCACCGGTCGAAAGCTCGATGCCGTAGCGCTTCGGGTCCATATCCTGCAGCTTTGTCAGCGGATCGCCGCCGCCTGCCCAGATCACCCAGATGATCTTGCGGCCGGGCTTGTCCTTCAGCGCGTCGAACAGGCGCTGGCCGGCCGCGGTGAAGTCGGTGGTGGTGGTCGGCACATATTCTTCGTCAGCGAGCGTCGCGCCGGTCTTGGCCAGCGCTTCCTTGAATGCGGCGACGCCGTCACGGCCGAAGGCATAGTCCTGCGCCAGTGTCGCGACGGTGACACCGGGCTTGCCGATCGCCACCGCATTCGAGATCGCGTCCTGCGAGGAATTGCGCGCGGTGCGGAAAATGTAGCGGTTCCACTTATCGCCGGTAATCTGGTCGGCGACCGCCGGCTCGACAATCAGGATCTTCTTGTTCTCTTCCGCCACCGGAAGATCGGCCAGCGCCGCGGCCGACGACGTCGTGCCGATGGCGATATCGACCTTGTCGTCCTGGTAGGCCTCCGCAAGCGCCGCCTTGGACAGGTCCGGCTTGCTCTGGTCGTCCTTGGTGATGACGACGATCTTGCGGCCGTCCAGCATCATGGTGCCCTTGGTGGCGTATTCCAGTCCCAGGCGCAGGCCGGTTTCGGTCTGTTTCGCATACGCCTCCAGTGGACCCGTTTTGCCGTAGATCAGGGCGATCTTCAGGTCGTCGGCTTGCGCGGCGGCGCTCCCGATCAGGCCGAGTGTAGCGGCTGCAAGAATGAGTGGTAAACGCACGGCGATTCCTCCTGTTGTAGAATTTCACGTTAGCACAGCGATTTGCACAGCGGGACGAACATTGCAATTCGACGTTCCGGCTGCGGACGATTTTGGTAAAGACGCATGCCAAGGGCTCATGCGGTTCCTCCGCGCCCCGCGCGCGCGGGTTGCGCGCCGGCAATCCCTGCGACGTTGCGCCAATCCGACTGCGCTTCCTCCGCGCTTTCGAAAATATGCGCGGCGACCCCGCGTTTCTCCAGGGCTTCGCCGAGCTTGATGCGCAGGAAGCCGGAGGTCGTATAGCGGGAGACGCCGGAATAAAACCGGTCGGCGAGGCTCCGCACCATGGCCGAGTACTCGTCGAGCAGTTCGGGCACGATCGAGAAGTTGTCATAATTGACGATCGCGTAGACGCGCCGGCCAAGGCTGCCGAGCCTGGCCTCGACGGTTCTTGCGATCGCCTCGATGTCGGCGCGGCTGCGCAGCGCGTAGCGCTCCAGATTGACGAAGAACAGGTTCTGTTGCTCATCCAGCGTGAAGCGCTGATCGAGCGGAATCGCCAGCATGTCGGTGCGCAGGTCCATCACGCCTTCGCGGAAAATCCGCTGGTCCATGACAACCGGATCGCGCGGGATGAGCGGCATGAAATCCATCAGCGCCAGGATGTCGCGTTCGATATCGATGCCGGGCGCGACCTCGGCGAGTTCAAGCCCGCCCGCACCGAGCACAAAGACGCAGCGCTCGGTGACGTAGAGCACGCTCTGCCCGCGCGCGGTGGCATAAGCGCCGGAGAAGGTCACATGCTCGACGGCTTCGACGAATTTGGGCGCCTTGGCCTCCTCGAGAATCTCAAGCCTGCCGTCGGACACCGTAATGCGCAGGCGCCCGGCGCCGAAGGTGCCGACGAAGATCACCTTCTTGGCGGTTTGGCTGATATTGATAAAACCGCCGGCGCCGGCAAGCTTGGGGCCGAATTTGCTGACGTTGAGGTTGCCCGCGCGATCGACCTGGGCGAGCCCGAGAAACGCCGCGTCGAGACCGCCGCCGTCATAGAAGTCGAACTGGTAGGGTTGATCGATCACGGCCTGGGTGTTGATCGCAGCGCCGAAATCGATGCCGCTGGCGGGGATGCCGCCGATCACCCCGGGCTCCGCGGTCAGCGTGATGAGGTCGATGATGCGCTCTTCATTGGCGACCGCGGCGATGCCGTCGGGCATCCCGATGCCGAGATTGACGACGCTGTTGGCCTTCAGTTCGAACGCCGCGCGGCGCGCGATGATCTTGCGCTCGCTCATCGGTATCGGCGGCAGCGAGCCGGCGCGTACCCGGATCTCGCTGCTGAAGGCGGGGTTGTATTGGGTGCCGAAGGTTTGCCAGTGGTTTTCCGGTTTCGCCACCACGACGCAGTCGACGAGAATGCCGGGGATCTTGACCTGGCGCGGATTGAGACTGCCGCTCTCGGCCACGCGCTCGACCTGCGCGATCACGATGCCGCCGGAATTATGCGCCGCCATCGCGATCGCCAGCGCCTCCAGCGTCAGCGCTTCCTTTTCCATGGTGAGATTGCCGTCGGGATCGCCGGTGGTCGCGCGAATGATCCCGACATCGATCGGAAACGTCTTGTAGAACAGGCATTGCTGGCCGCCCAGGGTGACCAGCTCGACCAGGTCCTCGGTGCTGCGGGTGTTGAGCTTGCCGCCGCCGTTGCGCGGGTCGACGAAGGTGCCCATGCCGATCCGTGAGATATGGCCGGGGCGATGCGCGGCGATGTCGCGAAACAGGTGCGTGATGACGCCCTGCGGCAGATTATAGGCCTCGATCTGGTTGGAGAGCGCAAGCGCCTGCAGTTTGGGCGCAAGCCCCCAATGGCCGCCGATCACGCGCTTGACCAGCCCTGCATGTGCGAAATGATTGAGGCCGCGATGCCTGCCGTCGCCTTGGCCAGCGGCGTAGACCAGCGTCAGGTTGCGCGGCTTGTCTTGCGTGTAAGGGGCTTCGCCCTCGCCGGCGAGATAGAGCTCTTCCAGCGCCAGCGCGATTTCCTCCGCGAAGCCGATGCCGACAAAACCGCCGGTGGCAACTGTGTCGCCATCGCGAATCAGGCGAACGGCCTCCGTGGCGGTGACGATCTTGCCTTTCTCCGAATTGCGCAAATAGGGCAAGGCCGGATGCTGGCTCACTGCGTCCCTCCCCTTCCTGAATTTCCCGCATTTGGCATGCGTTGCCGAGCCAGCAGAGCAAGGCGCGCGCCAAATGCCTTGCGATAGGTCAAAACGACCGAAAAATCGGCAATTCAGGCCCCGGCGGTGCCATTGAGCCCGGGCGCCGCGGCGTCCATTTTCCGAGACTCGAGACGTCCTTTGTCTCGAAAATCAGACGGGCGACGAACCCGACGGGGCCAGCCCGAATTTCGCAAGCTTCTTGTAGAAAGTCGCGCGCGAGATGCGCAGCATCTTGGCGGCTTCCGTGATCTGCCCGTTGGTCGCCTGCAGCGCAATCTCGAGCGTGTGCTTTTCGAACTCCGCTTCGGCCTGCGCATAGGGCACGACGGCGCCCATTGGCTTTGTCGGCGCCACCGGCCGGACCTCGGCGCCAACCGGCAAAATACGCGCGAAATCTTCGCCGGTCAGGCGGCCGGAATTGCTCAGGATCAGCGCCCGCTCCAGGATATTGCGCAACTCCCTGACGTTGCCGGGCCAATCGTAGCGGGCAAGCGCGGCAAGCCCCGATGGCGTCATGCGCGCACTGACATAATCACCGGAGAGAATGATATCGTCGAGCAGCCGCGCGCAAATCTCGGGCAGATCGCCGGCGCAGTCGCGCAGCGGCGGCAGCGGGATCGAGAGCACGTTGAGCCGGTAGAACAGATCGGCCCGGAACGCACCTTCGCTGACACGCTTCTGCAGGTCGACATTGGTGGCGGCGATGACGCGAACGTCGACCTTGGTGACCTTGTCCGAGCCGAGCGGCTCGATTTCGCGCTCCTGCAAAACACGCAGCAGCTTGGCCTGCAGATGCGGCGGCATTTCGCCGATCTCGTCGAGAAACAAGGTCCCGCCGTCGGCAATCCTGAACTTGCCGTCGCGGCCCTTGCGATCGGCGCCGGTATAGGCGCCAGGCGCCGTGCCGAAGAATTCGGATTCGATCAGCGTATCGGGAACGGCGGCGACGTTGACGCTGACGAACCGCTGGTCGGCGCGCGGCGAGGCGTTGTGAATGGCCTGGGCCAAGAGCTCCTTGCCGGTGCCGGTTTCGCCGGTCAGCAGCACCGTCACACTCTGCCGCGCCGCCCGGCCGGCGAGTTCCTTGGCGCGCGCGATGCCTTCGGTCTCGCCGACATAATCGTCCAAGGTGAACCGCGCGGTGCGTCCTTGCGACAATTGCCGTTTCGCCACCCGCAGGTCGCTTTCGAGCTGGCCCATCCGGACGATCAGCGGCTTCAGGCTCTCGAGATGATCGTAGAGCACGAAGCCGATCGCGCCGATGACGTTGTTGTTCTCGTCCTCGATCGGCATCCGCGTGACCACGAGCTGCTCACCGCCCAGCTCCATGATATCCAGCAGGATCGGCTCGCCGGTTTCCGCTACGCGGCGCATCAGGCTGTTGGGGATGATTTCCTCGATCGGCCGGCCGATGGCTTCCGAAATGCGGCGAAGGCCGAGCGAGGGAAGATATTTTTCGTTGACATAGACCACGCGCCCGGCGCGGTCGATGGCGATGGCGCCTTCGCACAGATTCTCCAGCCGGTCGAACAGCGTTTCCATCGCGCGCGCACGAATGTAGGCGGGGTCGCTGACGATGGACGGGCGATCGGACATGGCGTGAGAATGGCTCTCCCAGGCGGTGCGTTCAGCCTCCGTTTATCTCGCTGTTCTTGATGGAGAGCCGAAACTCGAAACTAGCCCGTTTCATATCAAACGGCCTGCGATTTCGCATAGTGAAATCTGGCCTGTCGCGGCGGCCGCGACCGGCCTCAGCGGCGATAGCGATCACCTCGCGCATGGCTGGGACGGCTTTCCTGCCGCGAGCGGCTCGCCAGGCTGACGCGTGCCTCGCTGGCGACCGGGACCGCGCGCTTGAGTTCTTCGAGGAAAATCGGCCTGGAAAAGTAGAAACCCTGGGCGTAGCGGATCCTGGTGGCGGCCTGCAGGTAAGCCAGCTCTTCGAACGATTTGAGTCCCTCCGCGATCACGGTCATGCCGAGCGCTTCGCTCAGGGATTCGATTGCCCGCAGGATGCCCTGGCTGCGCGGGCGCTTATGAATGTCGGTGATGAAGGAGCGGTCGATCTTGATCTCGTCGGCCGTGATGTCGGCCAGCGCCGACAGCGACGAATATCCGATGCCGAAATCGTCGATCGAAATCCCGACGCCGAGCGCGCGAAAGATCGGCAGGATCTCGTCCTGGAAATGGGTTTTGGCGACGAAGGCGTCTTCGGTCACCTCGATCATGAAGCGTTTGGGAAAGCCGGTCGCCTCGATCGCCCCGGCGAACGAACGCATGAAGGCAGGATTGCCGGCCTGCTTCGCCGCGACATTGATGCTGATCGAGGCTTCGTGGCCGAAGGTCTCGTTGATCAGGTCGATCGACTTGACGATCTCCGCCAGTACCAGATGCGTGAGCTCGTCGATCAGTCCCAGTTCCACCGCGAGATTGATGAAAGTGCCGGGAGCCTGAATGACGCCCTCGTCATCGCGCAAGCGCACCAGCGCCTCGATGCCCTTGATGGCCTTCGTCCTGATGTCGACCTTTGCCTGGAAAGCGCAGCAAAAGCGCTTTTCCAGGATGGCAAGCCGCAGCGACTGCTCGACCTTCATCCGCGCGAGCGCTTCGCGCTCCATGCTGGCGTCGAAGAAGGCGGCTGAGCCCTTGCCGTCGTTCTTGACGCGATACATCGCGATATCGGCGTTCTGGCGCAGCGCGTCATAGCTGCGGCCATGGTCCGGATAAAGGCTCACCCCGATCGAGGTGGAAGCGAATATTTCGGATTCATCGATGAAGAACGGGGCCTTCAGCCGCTCCAGCGTAAAGCGGATGTATTCCGCCACCTCGTGCTCGCTCTGGATCGGCGTAAGCAGCAGCAGGAATTCGTCGCCGCTGATTCGCGACAGCATGTCGGACTGGCGCAAGTTGAGCCCGATCCTGTGCGCGACCTCAACCAGCAGCGCGTCGCCGATCGAGTGGCCGTAGTAATCGTTGATGTGCTTGAAATTGTCGATGTCGAGAAAGGCGAGCGCGAACCGGTCGTGTGCTTCGCTTTGCAAAAGGCGGTTGGCGCGGTGTTCGATCACCCGTCGCGTCGGCAGACCGGTCAGTTCGTCGTAGTAGGCCGAGCGGAAAAGATGATCCTCGACGGCTTTTTGCTCGCTGATATCGGTCGAACTCGAAAGCAGCAGGGTGCGTTCGGCGATCAGGACCGGGCGGTGTTCCGTGAGAAATACCTGCCTGACGTCGCCGCGGTTGACGCATTCTTCGGTAACGGACGCCCGGCCAGCGCGCAGCAATTCGAGGCAGGTTTCGCGGCGCAGGTTCAGTTCCGGCGAAGCGGGCGCCGCCGGACCGTTTGCGGCCAGTCCGAGCTGCCCGGCCGCGGCGTCGTTCACCAGCAGAAAACAGCCGTCCTCGTCCTGAACCGTGACGCCGGCGGGCAGCATCCTGAAGACGTCCCTCAGGATGCCGAGCTCGGTGTCGTCAGCGAGCAGGCCATCGCTCCTCGTCGCGACGGCCCGAAGCTCGTTTGGGTAGCGGCTTTGCATGATCGCCGACTTTGACAAACTCTCTTGTAGTTTTGGTTAAGAGGAAGTCAGAAAGCCGGCTCGGACGCGTAATCGCACACATCGAATTTGGTCAGCCTTAATCGTCATTAACAGAACATCAACGTAGCTTCGGAAATGGCCTTGTTGCCGGATGCTGCGGACACGAAGGCGAAACTCGGTCAGCTCTTGGGGATGCGGCATTGCATGGTGCAATGAACCCCGGTTTTCAGGAATGCGATCTCGGTCTTGCCGTCGAACGGCGTGAGCGCCGATTTCAAAAGCCTGGTGCCAAAGCCGGCTTTCCCGACCGTTTCGACCGCGGGACCTCCGGTCTCGTCCCAACTGATGTTGAGACGGTCGTCCGACACCGACCATGACACCTGCAAAAGTCCGCGCGGGGAGGAAAACGCGCCATATTTTGCGGCATTGGTGGCCAGTTCGTGAAATATCAACGCCAGGCTCACCGCCAGTTTGGCCGGGAGAAACAGCGGATTGCCGTTCAGGGTAAACCGGACATGCCCGTAAGGTCCGAGTTCCGAGAGCAGGAGATCCTTGATGTCGCAGCCGCTGCCGTCGACCTTTGCGATCAGATCGTCGGTCGCCGACAGCGCCCGCATCCGCTGATCGATGCTGGCCCAGACCTGCGGCTGATTGTGCAGCACCTGATGCAGAACCGCGTGAATGGTCGACAATTTGTTCTTCAGACGGTGCTGCAACTCGTCGACCATGAGCTTCCGGTATTCCTCTTCCCGGGTCAGTCTCTTGGAGACCTCCCGCTGCTGCGAGGCGATCGACCGGTAGTGCTCGATGCCCCAGATCATGATGGCGCACACGACGAGGTAGATGACCAGAAGCACCAGCCGGGCGTAGTCGGCCCGCGTGCCGCTGAAATTGACGGTGATACCAAGCGCGCCCCCGGCCAGCGCCGCCGCGACCCCGACCCGCGGGCCCCCGAACGCGGTGGCAAAGAATACGGCCGGAAAATACGGGGTGAAGAAGATGTCCGACCGGATCAGGGCAATCGACCACCTCGCCGCAGTCGCCAGAGCGAGGCAGCAAGCCGCAAATCCGATGCTGAAAAGCGGCGAGGGTGTGGATATTCCTTGCCAGCCTCGCCGGAACTCGTCGATCAATCTTGCCATGATCAAATTTGCCAAGGGTCACATTACATCAGTCGATCGGCGAATCCAGAACAAGGCTCAATTACGCGGTCTAACGCCGCAAGCATAGCTTGCGTTGCATCGGCAGGCCGGAGATATACTGAACCCGAGCAACAGCAGAGGAGGACGACATGGGACGGTTAAGCGGCAAGGTCGCGGTTATCACCGGCGCGACCAGCGGCATCGGTCTTCGCACCGCGGAAATCTTCGTCGCAGAAGGCGCGAAAATCGTCGTCGCCGGACGCCGCGTGCCGGAGGGTGAGGCGCTCGCCAAGAAGCTCGGAGCTGCGTGCATCTTCCGCCGGACCGACGTCACGGTCGAGGACGAGATGCGTGCGCTGATCGGTGAGGCGGTCGAGAAATTCGGCCGCATCGACTGCCTGTTCAACAACGCGGGCGGCCCGGCGCAGACCGGCGGCATCGAAGGCCTCGAAGTCGCGCGCTTCGATGCCGCGATGGCGACGCTGGTGCGCAGCGTGATGCTCGGCATGAAGCACGCCGCGCCCCATATGCGCCGCCAGGGCTCCGGCAGCATCATCAACAACGGCAGCATCGCGGGAAGGCTTGCGGGCTTTTCGTCTTCGGTGGTGTATGGCGCGGCCAAGGCTGCCGTCATTCACCTCACCAAATGCGTGGCGATGGAGCTCGGCGAAGCCGGCATCCGCGTCAACTCCATTTCGCCGGGTGCGATCGCCACTGGTATTTTCGGCAAGGCGCTCGGCCTGTCGGTCGAGGCGGCGGAGAAAACCCCGGACGTGATGCGCGAAATCTACAAGACCGCACAGCCGATCCCGCGCGCCGGGTTGCCCGAGGATATCGCTTACGCCGCGGTGTTTCTCGCCAGCGACGAATCCTCCTTCATCAACGGGCATGATCTGGTGGTCGACGGCGCCATTACCGGCGGGCGCAACTGGACGGCGCAGCAGCAGGGCTATGTCGCGCTGCGCAAGGCATTCGATCAGGGCGCGGGGTAATAGCCGCGGCCGTTGCTCCCAACTCGTCATGCGCGGGCTTGACCCGCGCATCGATCAGGAAAGATTCTTTTCCAAGGGGGGATGGTTGCCGGTCAAGCCCGGCCACGACAGCTCTTTGGGGTCATACCGGCCTGAGCGTCACCCGCAATCCGTCGCGCGGCTTCGGGATCGGCCACATCTGCCAGTCCGGCGCATAGCCCGGCTCCAGCGAGACCTCGAGATTTTGCAGGAAATGCCGCGCAAAGCATTTCGCCTGCATATAGGCGAAGTGCAGCCCGAGGCACATATGGGCGCCGCCGCCGAACGGTACCCAGGCGAAGCGATGGCGGTCGCGCTGCGCCTCGTCGGTAAAGCGCATCGGATCGAATTTTTCCGGCTCGGGCCAGATCTCCGGCATGTGGTGGGTGAACACCGGATTGACGCCGACCATGGTGCCGGCCGGGATCGCATAGCCCATGAAGGTGAAATCGCGGACAGCACGGCGCGGGATCGAGGGCACCGGCGGCTTCAGCCGCATCGCTTCCTTGAACGCCATGTCGGTGAGCTGCATGGCTTCGAGATTGTCTGATGTCGTGGGCTGATCGGCCGCGATGCCGAGCCCGTTCACTTCCTCGCGCAACTTGTCCTGCCACTGCGGATGGGTGGCCAGCGCCGCCACGAACGATGTCAGTGACGATGTCAGCGTGTCGTGCGCGGCCATCATCAGAAAACTCATGTGATCGACGATATCCTGCGTCGACAGCAATGCGCCGTCTTCATGGGTCGCCTGGCAGAGCTGCGAGAACAGGTCTTCGCCGCCGCCCTTGGCGCGGCGGATCGGAATCTGCTCTGAAAAATAAGCGATGATGCGTTCGCGGCCCCGGACGCCACGCGCCATCTTGGTGCCGGGCAGCGGTTTGCGGATCACCGAGATCGAGGCGGCCACCATGTCGATGAAGGCGCGCGTAATCTCGTCGACGTCGCGTCCGATATCGGCGCCGAGGAACGAGGTGGCGGCGAGGTCGAGGGTGAGCTGCTTCATCGCCGGATAAAACAGCATCGAGCCCCGGCTGCGCCTTCCATTGCTTCACCCGCGCCGCGATCCCGGTATCGAGCGCCGCCAGATAGGATTTCATCGGTCCGGACTTGAAGGCCACCGACAGCGCGCGCCGGTGCTGCCGATGCTCCTCGAAATCGAGCAGCATCAATCCGCGCGGAAACAGCAGGCCCAGAATCCGGCCCCAGCCATGCGTCGAGGAGAACTGCTTGGCCTGATCGAACAGCACCAGTTCATTGGCTTCGGGTCCCAGCAGCACCAGGCTGGTCTCGCCAAAGATGTGGCTGCGATAGACCAGCCCATATTTGGCTGCCGAGCGCTCGATCTGACCCTTGGGATCGGCGAGCACCTCCAGCGTCTTGCCGATGATCGGCCAGCCCTCGTCGCCGGGAATATGGGTCAGCGAATTGCGCCTGGGCGGGGTGAGGGTGATCGCGGGAGAGGCCACGCTCTGCATCGACATGGCAGTTGCTCCGGTTGATCCCAATTTATGAGGGACCGCGACAATATTGCAGACCGCCGGCCCGGGCGGCTCGTCGGCGCATAGCCTTCGAATCCGGTAAAATAGCTGCTTGTGCCTCCCGTGCAAAGCCCGGCGATCTCTGGCGCGGCGGCAGCGACCCGCGCTACCGCGTCGCTTACGCCTTGTTCTTCCGCTTCGCGGCTTCCTTCTGCAGGTCCGGCGCGTTGATGGTCGGGCGCATCGGCGAGCGCGGCGCGGGGCCTGTCGTTTCCATGAGCGGCCACGCGCTGCGGCGGCCTATATCGTTTTCGCATGAATTCTTGGCCATCACGGCCTGCCGGCCACGTCGCGTTCGAACACTCGCGGTTCTCGCATCACGAATCTATCGTGCCGATGCTGCCGCAGCGCTCAGGTTCGATGGTACGACCGTTGGGGGTATTTCCGGCACCACGCGACGGTTCTACGCCCGCGCCACCGATACGGCTGACAGGCGCGCAAGGCGCGCCGCTATATTCGTTGTGCCAGCCATGCTCGGCGCCACTCGCGCTGCGCCTCGGATTTCGCCGAGCTGCCAAGAGCACGCGCCAGTCGGCGCGGCTCACGGCGGTGCCGTGCTTCTTCGCCGCGTCCTCGGCAAAGCTCCATTGCGTCGGCAGCGTCATCAGGCCTTGCGTCGACATCGAGCCGAGCGAAATGATGCCGATGCCGTATTTGCCGGCCAGCGTCATGCCCGACGGCGATATCTGGGAGGCCACCACGAATGGCATCTCATCCTGCAAGGGGAGAATCTGCAGCACGGTTGTTGCTCTTATCGTGCAGGCTACGTGCCGGAATGCGTCAAGGCAATCGTCCGGGAGCGTCGCGGTCTATGCGGCATGGTGCCATGCGCGCAGCCGATGGATCGCCTGCGGCGTCAGGCTGTAGGCGGCAACGGTGGTGTCCGAAAACCGTGAGGCTGCCGCAGGATTGCGCAACAGTCGCGTTACCACCACGCCCAAGGGGATGGCACACCATGGGTCGGTCACCAGCGGCACCAGTTCCTCGCGCGAGCCGCGATATCGCCCCGAACCAAAGGCGAGCAATCCGATCTCTTTCAACACATCGCGCCTGCGGTGACGCTGCCGCGCCGCATCCAACAATCCCATCAGGCCAAGCCGGGTGACGACACCCTCGCGGCCCGGGGCTTGCGTCGGCGCCGTCTCGCCCAGCGATACCTGTAACAATGCACCGGGCAGGTCGACGCCGCTCAGCCAGGCATTCATCGGCTCGACCAGGCGGGGATTGGCGTCGATGAAATGCGGCGTCTGCGTTGCGTCGTCGCGGATGTAGTCGAACGACAATGCGCCGTGCCAATTCAGGGCGTGCCCGATCCGCGTCACGATCTCGCGAACTTGCGCGCTGACAACGCTGATCTTGAGCACGTCGCCGCCGCCGGGGCCCTCCGCGACCTGCCGATAGATGTGGCTGGCGACCAGACGTCCGCGATCGAACACGGCTTGCGTGCGTTCCAGCGATCCCGTCACCGCGGCCTGGACCAGCAGGCCCTCGGCGAACGCATTGTGCTGTTGAAGTTGCACCAGCACGGCATCGCGCTGCTGTGCATCGCCCACCCGCCAGACGCCGGTGCTCGCGGTGCCGAACGCGGCCTTGACGAAAAACGGATACGGCCGCGTCGGCCGCGAATTCATCCGCCGAACGAACGAGCTCGGTCCTGGGCTGCGGTACCTCAAGCCGGGTCAGCAGTTCGGCGAGACCGGCCTTGCTCTGCACCTGCTCGAACGCCTCGAACCCGGCGAGCGCGACGCCAAGGCGAGCGGGAAGCCGTTGGCGCGCGGCGGCAAACAGATAAGCCTGTTCATGCACCGGAAGCAGCGCGTCGATCTTGCCGGTTTCGACGGTTTCGATCACCGTCTTCAGATATCCGTCCGGATCGGCACCCGACGCCGGTGCCCGGTGGACGCGGTCGACAAAACGCGAGAAACGTCCGAGGCACATCGGGTCATTGGACAGCAGTTCGACCCGGTGACCGGCGAGCCCCAGTGCCGTGATGGCCTCGCGCGACGACAGGCTGGAGCCTTCGCTGAGAAGAATTTTCGGTTTTTGCGCGGTCATTCGGGCGATGCCTCGGCGTGCAGCTTAGCTGGCGGCTCGCGCGAAGACAAAGCGGGCAGGTGAGCCTCGCCGGGATTGTCGGCCGACCTAACTTGCCCTAGCGTCATCTGCGAATTCTCCCGCCAACCTACCCCTCACAGCAATGGACAGCCATGAACCGCGTTCTCGCCCATACCGGCGCAAGATATCCGATTGTGCAGGCCCCGATGGGCTGGATCGCACGCACCCAGCTGGCTTCGGCCGTGTCGCGCGCGGGCGGCCTTGGCATCATCGAGACCTCTTCGGGCGAGACCGAAGCCTGTCAGGCTGAGATCAATAAGATGAGGGCGCTGGACCTTCCATTCGGGGTCAATTTGCCGATCCGGTTTCTGCGCGACGATGCGATGCTGAAATTCGTCTGCAACTCCGGCGTCAAATTCGTCACCACCTCCGCAGGGAGTCCGGCGAAATTCATCGCGCCGCTGAAGGCCGCCGGCATCGTCGTCTATCACGCGGTGCCGACGGTGGAGGCCGCAATGAAATGCGTCGAGGCCGGCGTCGACGGGCTGGTGGTGGAGGGCGCCGAGGGCGGCGGCTTCAAGAACCCGGAAGAAGTCTCGACGCTGGTGCTGTTGCAGGGCATCCGCGCGCGCAGCGATGTGCCGATGATCGCGGCCGGCGGCATCTGCGACGGCCGCGGCATGGCGGCCGCATTCGCGCTCGGTGCGGAGGCCATCCAGATGGGCACCCGTTTTGTCAGCTGCAGCGAGAGCCCGGTGCATGCCAACTACAAGAACGCGATTTTGGACGCCAAGGAGACCGGCACGCTGGTGCTCAACAAGAAATCGACCCCGTGCATCCGCGCGCTGAAGTCGGAGCGCACCAAGGCGATCTACGACGAGGGCCTGATGGCGCCCGACGCGCTGAGAGGAATTCGCGACGTCTATTTCCAGCGGTGATATGGAGGCCGCTCCGGCGCTCGCCGGACAATCGGCCGGCCTGATCGACGAAGTGAAGCCGGCGCGGCAGATCATCGAGGAAACCGTGGCGCAGTTCTTCGCTATCACCGGCCGGCTCGGCGGGCTGGCGTCGGCGCAATCGTTCGGCTGAATTGCTCTCACGCTTGGCCGTGGAACACGACAGGAGCGCGCTTGCGAAATGCCGGCTCCTTTGCGCATGGACAGCAACGCCCCTTGGTCGCGGCGAAGCGGAAGCCCATTCATGCGGATCGGGGAGACATCGGCCCATTGGGGCGGGACCGGGCCGAAAATGGCCGAGTCCGGCGCCTCGTGCCGAATTTACACCCCGGAAGCCTTCGGCTAAGAGAATTCCCCTTTTCCCGCTTCGAGGCTGCAATGTATCTGAAGCAATCCGACGCCGCTTCTTCGCTGCAGCTTTCCAGCCAGCGCAAGCGCGATCTGCTCGACCATTACGAAGTGCATGGCGACGAGCTTGATCGCTGGCGCGTGTTCAACGCCGCCTATCACGAAGACGATCAGAAGTTCATGCAATTCCTGATTCCGCCCGGTAAGCGGGTGCTGGAATTGGGCTGCGGCCGCGGGGATTTGCTCGCCGCATTGAAGCCGTCTTACGGCGTCGGTATCGATTTCGGCGCCGAGACCATCGCCAAGGCCAACGCCCGTCATCCCGAACTGCTTTTTGTGCTGGGCGATGCCGAGGATCCGGCGACGCTGGCCGGCATCGAGGGACCGTTCGATTACATCGTGATCGCCGACACCGTCGCCATGTTCGAGGACATCGATGGCACGCTGAGGCTGGTGCATCAATTATGCGCGCCAGCGACGCGGATCATGATCTCCTACTACTCCCATCTGTGGGAGCCGATCCTGAAGCTTGCCGAAGCGCTGCATCTGCGGAGCAAACAGCCGAAGATCAACTACATCGCCACCGCCGATTTCCTGAACCTGATGGATCTCGCCGATTTTGAGGTCATCAGCCATGAGCAGCGGCAGTTGTTGCCGCGGCGCTGGCTCGGCCTCGGTCCGTTCATCAACCGGTTCATCGCGCCGTTGCCGGGGATCCGGCAGTTATGCCTGCGGACTTATCTAGTCGGACGACCGGTACGCTATTTCCCGGACCGGAAATTTTCCGCGAGCATTCTCATTCCCTGCCGCAATGAGAAGGGCAACATCGAGAATGCGATCCTGCGCATGCCCAGATTCGGCAGCGCACAGGAAATATTGTTCGTGGAAGGGAATTCCAGCGACGGGACTTTTGAAGAGTGCGAACGCGTTCGCGATGCCTATAAGGACAGCTGGGACATCAAGGTCCTGAAGCAGGACGGCAAAGGCAAGGGCGACGCCGTGCGCAAGGGTTTCGCCGCGGCGAAGGATGACGTGCTGATGATCCTGGATGCCGATCTGACCATGCCGCCGGAAGCGCTGCCGAAATATCATGCGGTGATCGAGAGCGGGAAGGCCGAGTTCGTCAATGGCACGCGCCTGGTCTACCCGATGGAGCAGGAGGCGATGCGTCCGCTCAACTTCCTCGCCAACCGCTTCTTCGCCTATCTGTTCAGCTATCTCGTCAATACCAGGCTGACGGACACGCTGTGCGGCACCAAGGTGTTGTTGCGAAAGGATTACGAAGTGCTGGCGCGGGAGCGCGACTATTTCGGCAATTTCGATCCGTTCGGCGATTTCGACCTGATCTTCGGCGCGGCCAAGCAGAATTTGAAAATCATCGAGACGCCGATCCACTACAAGGCGCGCACCTTCGGCGAGACCCAGATCTCGCGCTTCCGCGATGGCTGGCTGCTGTTGAAAATGGTGTGGTTCGCCTATCGCAAGCTCAAAGCCGTTTGATCGCGAGTTTGCCATGACGCGAAGTGCGGCCGATTTGGATCAACGCCAACTCATTCATCGCGACCTGTGGGAAAAGAAGCGATCGATGCGCCTGCTATACCGGGATTTTCATCGGCGGTTGCTCGAAAGCTGTCCTGAAGGCCGCGTTCTCGATATCGGCAGCGGAACGGCCCACATCAAGGATTTCAGGCCCGACATCGTATCCACTGACATCCTGTCGTTTCCCGGGTATCGATGTCGTTGCGGATGCTCATCGGCTGCCGTTCCCGGATGGATTTTTTCCGGCGTAGTGATGCTCGACGTTCTGCATCATCTGGAGCGCCCGATTGAATTCCTCAAGGAAGCATCGCGCGTGCTTGAAACCTGGCGGACGCCTCGCGATGATTGAGCCGGCGATGACGACCTCGCGCGCAGGTTCTACGATTATTTTCACGAAGAGCCGGTGGATATGGACGTCGACCCGTTTGCGCCGGTTGCGATCAACCCCGATCGGGATCCATTCGACGCAAATCAGGCCATCCCAACCCTTTTGTTCGCGACGCCCGCGGCGTGCAGGCGAGTTGAAGAGGTGATTCCCTCGATTGCGCGTCCGAAGCGTGAGTGGCTAAGCCTGTTTGCATATCCGATGAGCGGAGGATTTCAGAGCTGGTCGCTGATGCCCGCGGCGCTGGTTCGTTCCATGCTGGCTTTCGAGCAGAAAGTACCGGAAACGGTTCGAAGGCAAATTGCGTTTCGAATGATGGTCGTCATCGATGCGCTGTGTTTAGGCGAGCGCCCGAGTGAATAATGAAGTTGCCCTCGATGCAGGTCGGCCAGATGAACATTCATTAGTGTTATGCTATCGTGCTTAACTAGAGGATGTTGACTACGCGTATCATGACCATCATTCGTCGACTGGAACCAAGTTGCGACTGACCGGTGTGCGCATCGATGTAAGAGCGCTCGCCAATTGCGCATTGTTGGTGACCGAAGAAAATCCGTCTAGCTCGACTATGCCAGTGGTTACGGCATTCGAAAACATCCGCGCCCATGCCAGGCCAGAACACGAATGTGTCATTGATGACTGTGGCTCACCTGCGAAGCAGGGCTGAAGTCGGGAGACCGCAGGGAGCCTGATGCTGCGGGAATGCCGATCACCCCGTCGCCGTTAAGATCCTGATGGAAACTGGTCTCGAGCGATTCCAGCGTAGAGCTGGTTCCCGACACCGTGCCGATGATGTCTGAGATGGCGTTGCCGCTGCTGTCGGTGTTCCAGACCGTATAATGATCGGCGCCCGCGTTCCTTCAAGGCAACCTCGTACCAGTCGCGGTCTGCTCCGCACCGATCGGCGTCCAGGCGCCAACCTGACCCGCCACAACTGGCGCGCCGTTTAATTTCAGCTGCCGGGCCGGTGCCGGCTGCTGATGTTATCGAGAAAATAATTACTTGCCAACCTGGACCAGGCTGGTCGATCCCAAAGCCTCGATCGTCGTACTGGAAACGCCAATTACCCCGTCGCCATTCAGGTCCTGATGGAAACTCGGCTCCAGTGCTTCAAGCGCAGAGCTGACTTCCCGAAACCGCACCGATGATGTTGGAGACGTAGTTGCCGTTACTGTCGGTGTTCCAGACCGCATACTGATCGGCGCCTGCGAATCTTCCAGGCCACCTCATACCCGGTCGAGGTCTGCTCCGCACCGATCGGCGTCCACCGCCAACTGACCCGCCGCAAAAGTCGCGCCGCCAATTTCAGCTCCGGGCCAGTCCCGGTGCTGATGCTATCAAGAAAAAAATTATTTCCGACCTCGACCAGGCTGGTCGATCCAAACGCCTCGATCCGTCGTCGGAACCACGGCCGATTACCCCGTCGCCATTCAGAGTCCTGATGGAAACTGGCTCGAGCGACTTCCAGGGCAGAGCTCCTCCCCGATACGGCACCAATGACTGGAGACATAGTTGCCGTTGCTGTCGGTATCCCAGATCGTGTACTGATCGGTGCCTGCAACCTTCCAGGCCACCTCATACCCGGTCGAGGTCTGCTCCGCGCCGATCGGCGTCCAGGCGCCGAACTGCCCCGCCACAAAAGGCGCGCCGCCATATTTCAGCTCGGGCCCAGTCCCGGCGCTGATGCTATCGAGAAAAAAATTATTGCCGACCTCGACCAGGCTGGTCGATCCAAACGCTTCGATCACGTCGGAGTGAGGAACGCCGATCACGCCGTCGCCATTCAAGATCCTGGTGGAAGCTCGGTCTCCAGCGATTCCAGGGCAGTGCTGCTCCCCGAATACCGCACCGATCGACGTTGGAGATGTAGTTGCCGTTGCTGTCGGTGTCCCAGACCGCATACTGATCGGCGCCCGCGACCTTCCAGGCCACCTCATACCCGCTTGCCGTCTGCTCCGCGCCGATCGGCGTCCAGCCGCCGAACTGACCCGCCGCAAAGGCGCGCCGCCAAATTTAAGTTCCGGCCCAGTCCCGCTGCTGATGCTATCGAGATAAATAATTACTTCCAACCTGGACCAGCTGGTCGACCCAAACGCCTCGATCGTCGTTGCGTGCGGAATGCCAATGACTGCCGTCACCGTTAAGGTCCTGATGGAAGCTGGTCTCGAGCGATTCAAGCGCAGAGCTGCTCCCCGAATACAGCGCCAATGACTGGAGACGTAGTTGCCGTTGCTGTCGGTGTCCCAGATCGAATATTGATCGGAGCCTGCGTACTTCAACGCCACCTCATACCCGCTTGCCGTCTGCTCCGCGCCGATTGGCGTCCAAGCCCCGAACTGACCCGCCACAACCGGCGCGCCGCCATAGCTTCAGCTCCGGGCCGGTCCCGCTGCTGATGCTATCCAGATAAATAATTGCTGCCGACCTCGACCAGACTGGTCGATCCGAACGCTTCGATCACCGTCGTCGTCACGGGCGTCAGCGTGTGGAAGCCCAACGCGTCGAGCTGTTCCTTATCGACAGTCGTAAGACTTTGAAGCGTGCTGCCGCTGTAAAATTCATTGAACGGATCGTTGTATCCCTGCACGCCGCTGTTGAGAAAATCGCTGGGATCGGAAGTCTGGCCGTAATCGGCCAGTTTCGTATTGCCTCCGTCGACGGAGAAATAGGCGGCCGAAGCGGTACTGGCGCCGTCGATCAGCCGGGTGCCGGCGCTCGTAAAGCGATAAAAGTCGAAAATATCGGGTGACGAACCGTAGGGCGGCCGTAGGGGACGCGGCCCATCGCATGGGTCAGCTCATGCAGCGCAACGCCGACCAGCAGGCTCGAATTGATGTCGGTCGCAAAGGTGGCGCTGCCGTCGTCGGTGGTGGTGTCGTTGGCCCCCAATACGCCCCAAAGCTTCAGCTGCGCGTTCCAGACGGCGACACTGGATTGGCCCTGGATCGATGATCCCGTCGGTAACGCGTTGAAGGTCGTATCGCCCGCGGTCGCGTTGTTGGTCAGGTCGGCTCTTACAGAAGAATAGCTCTCATAAAGGCCGTTATCGGGGCCGGCCGCTGCGCCGCCGCCGGTGCCGCTATAGTCGATCTTGATGTTGACGGTGATCTTGTCGGAAATCGCCGCCGTCAACAGCGATGCCGCCTGCTGGATGCCCGCCCGGAAACCCGAGGGCGCGGCCATCGCCGCGGCGTCAAACAACAGGTTGATGGTGATGCCCCCGCTCGTCATGGAGAGGGTGGAGCTAGCGCCGCTCTGGGCGCTCAGGGATTGAACAGCTTCGCTGGTAAGGGCCGGCGTTGAGGGAATTTCGACGGGCGTACTGGCGGGCGGGTTCCCGCTTTGCTGAGGTGGCGGGGAGAAACTCGGATGGAAAAGGCCCGCATAAATCTCTGCTCCGGCCGTATCGAGAAATCCGTCGGAGCTGTCTTGCGGATCCGTGATGAATTTAGACTTCATTGCTTAGTCTTTTGTTTTCAACAAGAATTCGGCAACCATTCGATGACGTGAAGCTATCCTTTCGGCACCCACAGCCGGCCGATGGCCGGCATGATCAGGCGCTAAACGGTCGATTTCGCAATACACCTTGCTCCGGAGCGGACACGATCTTTCTCAAACGTTAACTTCAGGTTTCGGGCCCGCGACGAAACCAGATTCAGTTCCCGCCATTCCCACCGTGGCAACGGAGCGAAATTCCAAACTGGAGCAACTCCAGCGGCGCTGACACGCTTCACCGCTCGGGCAGCGCGGCGTATATTGGGATTGCGGACACTTCGGGGCGGATCCGGAGCCCATTAACGGCGGACGCCGACTGGCTCCTGCAAGCTCCCTCATTCTGCGGCTGCGAGTAAGCGGCCCATCGATGAACTCATCCGAGCGCGCTCGTACCGCATCGTCGACCCAGGCCGAACTCCCTCTCCCTGGAAGCCTGTAGACCAGCGGTCGGCTATTGAATTCAAATTGAATCTGGCCGATCAAACCAAGAGCTTCCCGCTTTGCCCACCGGAGCCCCTCGAATGGCCTTCCCGCCTGCCTCGCAAGCCCTGTCCCGTTTCACCGTGCTCGATCTCACCCGCGTCCGCTCGGGGCCGACCTGCGTGCGGCAGCTCGCGGACTGGGGCGCCAATGTCATCAAGATCGACGCGCTGCTTGAAGATGCCGGCGGCGAGCAACTGGGCGGTCCGCGCCACGGCTCCGACTTTCAGAATCTGCACCGCAACAAGCGAGCGATGACGCTCAACCTGAAGGACCCGAAGGGCTCGACGTGTTCAAGCGGCTGGTGGAAAAGGCCGACGTGGTGGTCGAGAACTTCCGGCCCGACGTCAAGGCCAAGCTCGGCATCGACTATGACAGCCTGCGCAAGATCAATCCGCGCATCGTCTATGGCAGCATCTCCGGCTTCGGCCAGGACGGCCCCTATCACAAGCGTCCCGGCTTCGATCAGATCGCGCAAGGCATGGGCGGGCTGATGTCGATCACCGGCGCGCCCGGCGAAGGGCCGATGCGGGTCGGCATCCCCGTCGCCGACCTCTCGGCCGGCCTGTTCTGCGCCATGGGCATCCTCACCGCGCTGTTGGAGCGCGAGGTCTCGGGCGAAGGCCAGTGGGTGAAGACCTCGCTGTTGCAGGCGCAGATCTTCATGCTGGATTTCCAGGCGGCGCGCTGGCTGATGGAAAAGGATGTGGCTAAACAGGCGGGCAACAACCATCCGACCAGCATCCCCACCGGCGTGTTCAAGACGTCCGACGGCTATATCAATATCGCCACCACGGGCGGCCGAATCTGGGAACGCTTCGCGCAAACGATCGGCGCGCCGGAGTTCCTGGCCAATCCCGATTATGCGACCGCGCCTTTGCGCTCGAAGAACCGCGACGCGCTGAATGCTGAGATCGGCAAGCTCACCGAGAAGAAGTCCACCGAGACCTGGGTCAACGAGTTCAACGCCGCCGGCGTGCCCTGCGGCCCGATCTACGCGATCGACCAGATGTTCGAGGACGCGCAGGTCAAGCATCTCGGTATCGCGCAGGACGTGCCGAACGAGGAAGGCCGCCACATCCGCCTGGTCGGCCAGCCGGTCACGCTGTCGCGCACGCCGAGCAGGATGGCGGCGCGGCCGCCGGAATTCGGCGAGCAGACCGAGGAGGTGCTAGCCGAGTTCGGCTTCGGTGCGAACGAGATCGCGGACTTGCGGCAGCGCAAGGTGGTGTGAACGAGAGCGCGGCACCGTCAGAAACAGCAAAAAAGCCCGGCGCAATGCCGGGCTTTTTCGTTGAGTTCGATCGGCACAGACCTCAGTAGCGCGCGACCACCGGTCCGCCGGAACCGATAGTTGATGCCGGCGCGCAAGATGTTGTCGTGGATAGCTGACGTCGGCCTGCGTTCGGCGGTTCCTGCGGACGATAGTTCTTCGATCCGAAATCCACGTAGAGATATTCGAGCTTGGCGGACCAGTTGCGGCGAGAGCTCGCGCTCGACGCCCGCGCCAGCGGTCCAGCCGGCCCTTGTGTGGCTGCTGGATGCCGATGGGCCGACAGAGGACGATCGGCGGACCAAAGGCGTCGTACCGGCAAGACCCGGCGTGGACACCGGGATCGGCGTCGTGCGTTTGCGCGGTCGAGTTGAACTCGCCGATACGCCAAACCGCCCGTAACATACAGCAACACGGGTTTGCGGGTCGGCGAGGAAGCCGGCCCTGCCGCGAAGGGTGCGCGAACCACGGCAGATCGTAGGCAGAGCGCTGGCGGTTTGAGTTCGATTGCATTGAAGTCGGGGCCGAGGGCGCCGGAGTGCCGTCGGAAAAGGCGCCGGTAACGTGACCCTACTGTCGTCAGTGATGTCGACGAGCGTTCGCCGGTGCCAGTGGATGTCGCCCTCGAGGCCGAGCACCCAGGTCCGGTCGCAACTGCCAATTGTAACCGATCTGGCCGCCGGCAAGGCAGCCATTGACCGTCCTGACGGAATGGCGCAAAGAGCCGGTACCGGGAAGATCCCTGCGAACGGCGCGATGGTCGTGTTTGCCTTTCCCCAGCTGTAGCCGCCATTGCAGACCGACATAGAAGCCGTTCCAGTCATAGCCGGGGATCGACCATGAGCGGCGCCTTGGTGTAGGTCCCGCCGGAAGATCGGCAGCGAATGCGCCCGTAGACAAGCAGCGAAGCGATCGCGGCAATTCCGGTCGAAATCCGCTTCATCGTAAATGCCTCCGGCAGATGACAAATGTATGCGCAGGAACCATACGGTCCTCAGGCTACCGAAGTCTGTCACATGACAAGCACACAGCTCGGCAACAACCGGATTATCCCCAAGGCGGTTAAGGCGATATGCTCTGACCAGGCGCTTACATGATGCTGCAAACGGTGCTAACCGGTCTGCTTAGTCGGGGTAGCCTTCACCGGTCGCCACAACCGCCGCACGCTGGCGAACGCCCTGTCGATCACCGGCCAGAACAGCAGCAATCGCCAAGCGTCGTGATCGAGCCGACCAGGCCGTTCGACCAGAACACCTTCATGTCGCCGCCGGAGCCGATCATCGACAGCCGGAACGCATCCTCGGCGCGGCTGCCCAGCACCAGCGCCAGCGTGAACGGCGCCAGCGGAATGCCGATCTTCTTGAAGACATAGCCGACCACGCCGAAGCCCAGCATCAGCCAGATATCGAACATCGCGTTCTGGATCGCATAGGCGCCGATCGCGCAGGACACCACGATCATCGGCGCCACGGCGGCGAACGGCACCCGCAGGATCGAGGCGAAGATCGGCACCGTCGTCAGCACCAGCACGAGGCCGACGACGTTGCCGAGATACATCGAGGCGATCAGGCCCCAGACGAAATCCTTGTGCTCGACGAACAACAGCGGGCCGGGATTGAGCCCCCATACCATCAACCCGCCGAGCAGGATCGCCGCGGTGCCGGAGCCGGGAATGCCCAGCGCCAGCATCGGCAACAGCGCCGCGGTGCCGGAGGCATGGGCCGCGGTTTCCGGCGCGAACACGCCCTCGATGCGGCCCTTGCCGAAGCTCTCGGGGTCCTTGGAGAACCGTTTTGCCAGATTGTAGCCCATGAAGGAGGCGGCGATCGCGCCGCCCGGCGTGATGCCGAGCCAGCAGCCGATGAACGACGAGCGCAGCAGCGTCACCCAGTATTTCGGCAGGTCCTTCCAGACCGAAAGCACCACGCGCAGGCTGATCTGGCGGCATGGCCCCGCAGCGCCAGGCGCTCCTCCATGGTCAGCAGGATTTCGCTGATCCCGAACAGGCCGATCACCGCGACCAGGAAGTTGATGCCGCGCAACAGTTCGCTGGAGCCGAAGGTCATGCGCAACTGGCCGGACACCGTATCCATGCCGACGCCGGCCAGCAGCAGCCCGAGCGACATCGAGATGATGGTCTTGTGCTTCTCCTCGCGCCCGAGGCCGACGAAGGAGCAGAAGGTCAGCAGATAGACCGCGAAGAATTCCGGCGGCCCGAATTTGAGCGCGAACGAGGAGATCAGCGGCGCCAGAAAGGTGATCAGCAGCACCGCGACCAGCGAGCCGATGAACGAGGAGGTGAACGCCGCGGTCAGCGCCTCGGCCGCCCTGCCCTGCTGCGCCATCGGATAGCCGTCGAAGGTGGTTGCGACCGACCACGCTTCGCCCGGGATATTGAACAGGATCGAGGTGATGGCGCCGCCGAACAGCGCGCCCCAGTAGATGCTCGACAGCATCACGATGGCGGAGGTCGGGTCCATGGTGAAGGTCAGAGGCAACAGGATCGCCACGCCGTTGGGCCGCCAAGCCCCGGCAGCACGCCGACGAAAATGCCGAGCACGAGGCCAACCATCATCAAGGCGAGCGTTTTCCACGTCATCAGGACGACGAAGCCGTGCAGCAGCAGTCCGAAAGCTTCCATGGAAAAATCTATCCTAGCTTGCGCATGATCTTGTCCGAAAACCGGTACCCACTTTTCGGGATCATGCGC
>CAVYMZ010000006.1:0-316553 GCA_963769705.1 uncultured Alphaproteobacteria bacterium
GCCCTGGCCCTTGGCGGACGAAAGGCTTCAATTTGCAAGCGTCCGCTTTCGGGTCGGAAGCCGGCGTCCAATCGACACATGCAGCGCCACCTTCGCATCTCAAAGGTCGCGGGTCCTTCCAGAGCCCCGCCCCTTCACGGCCCAAGCGCGCCCCAGGAATTCGCTAGCCGCAAAGAACTTTTTCTGACCTGTCAAACCTGACAACCTGACATGGGCCTCCGAATAAGGATTTGATTGGTCTGGCTTGCACTCGTTCCTTCAATTTTTGCGGGTATCGCCCGCCGAAACTGTTCGGGTCGACCGCTCCGCCCCGCGGTGAGGATCGCCACTTGAGACGCAAACGTATTCGGGATGCACACAGTCCTGCACTGTTTCACGCTACGACGGTCCGAAGCCTATGTATCGAGGCGCCTCGGTATCGGCCGTCAAAATGGGCGAGCCAGTTCTTACAGTGAGGACCACCCCGAAAGTTCGTAGGACCTTGGCTTTTCGGGTCCTTCCCGGCGGCCCACCCATACGGCCCAAGCGCGCCCCGCAATATTGCTAGCCTGAACCAAAAAATAACCCTTCCTAGTGATCAACCCTTCTAAAGTTGAGCTGGACGCTGATTATGCAATCCACGGGGCTTCACGAACCCTGCGCATGGCCTGCGTGCGCCGCGCTACTCCAAGCTTGCCCAGAATGCTGTGAACATGATGCTTGACGGTCGCCACACTGAGATCGAGTTCGCGCGCGATCTCCTTGTTGGAGAACCCGCGTCCAAGCAAGCGCAGCACGTCGCCCTCGCGCTTGGTGATTGCGTTGTCGTTGTGCGCCGGCGAATGCGACGCCCCAAAGCGAAACAAGGCGCGCATCAGGCCGCAAGCGATGTCGTCGGGCATCGACAGGCGTCCGGCCGCCGCAGCAAGGACGCAATCGCGCAATGTCTGAAGCGGTGCGTGGCGCGAGACATAGGCCGTGAATTCCGCCTGACCGCACAGAACGACCTGGTCGTTGCTCTCACGTATCCCCATCGCCACCAGTTTCACCCCGGGATGGTCGATCGCGATCGAGCGGATCTCCTCGACCTCGAAGCCGGCAGTAACGTCGATCAGGGCAACCGTGATGGACGCCCCTAGCGCATCGCGCAATGCGCCGAAATCGCTGACAAGCGTGTCGACAACAATTTCTTCCTTACCGTCGAGGCAAAGAGCCAGTCCTTCGCCAAAAAGCCGGACGGGCGTCATCAAGACAATACGCATACGCGGCCTTCCCTGCGTGATGACGGGGCAGCCAACCAATAAACTGAGCATACACTAACCTGCGACGACTTCAATTACCAGTTGACGCAATGGTATGGAGCTATGGGGGCGTGTCATTGGCGGCAATTTAAGACACCGTTGTGGCGCTTTGCGGCGGAATGTCGCGGAATTGCGCCGAGGCTGCAGCCGGTCCTCCGATCAGAAAGACATCTACGTTTCGGAACCTGCACTGTCATAAAATTGCACAAGCGACTGATCCTGATAGACGACGCGATAGGCGTGTCGAAAGGGGTACAGCCGCCTGTCGCGGATCTTCACGGTGCTGCGCATCAGTGGCGAGCCGGACGCCCAACTTGCCGACAATCGTTTCACCACCACCTGGCCGAGATAGGCGCCCAACGCGGGGATGAATTCCTTTATCAGGTGATCTGTACTGTATTGCCCGGCCTGCGGACGGTTGCGCAGGTAGTCGTCAAGACTCTTCAACGACGCGCGTGAGTATTCATGCAGGTTGTCGATCTCCGTGTGTAGATAGACCACCAACATCTCGGCCAGAGATTCGAACCGCGAAACGGTTGGCCGTCTGGCGCCTGCACATCCTGGAATTCGAAGGCGTCCGCCGGGTCCAAGGAAAAACTTTCCCCGCCAGTCCCGCCTTGCGGAGAAGCCTGATCCGAAAGCTTCGTCACGCCGGGAATCGGCGTGGTGACGGCCGACGGCCTGCCAATATCGAAAAAATACTCTCCACCAAGCGTTTCCCTGACCTTGCTATCTTCGCAAAGGCGCTCCGCAAGCTCAGGCTCGGTCGGCATTTCTCGCATCTGGACCAGGACTCTCGGCCGTACCGAGGTCGATGACCCGGCTTACCGGCAATCCTTCAAGGCGCGCGCGCCCAAAGTGCTGAACCAACTGTGGCCCGAAAATAGTCATCCAGTAGACGCCGGGCAATCCCTCTTCCAGAGTGGTACCAACCTTACTCTCCGAGGTGCCTTCAATGAGCCAATGCTTGGCTTTCCAGTCATCCTGCGGAGCAGCCCAACCGTAAACGACGGAAACTCTTCTCGCGATGGCAACAACGAATTGAATGAACTTCTCCACAGAGTTCTTCGTGCGGAAGAACTTGCAGCTCATGTAAAAGTCCCACGGGACGACGCTATCTTGATTTCCGACGCAATGACCGCGAGAAAGCGATGCCGCGCGCCCTTCAACAAGATCGCGCCGGCATCGTATTCCGGACCTCCCGCGAGAAGTTGTGCGGGCTTTTGCAAGTCATCCCAATCGATCGGACGCCGGACTGGCTCCTTGACGTCGAAACGCTTCAGTTCGAACGCAGCAGCGAGCTCATGAAAAAAGACAAGGAATTCCCTTGCCGTTTCGTCATTGAACTTGTGCTTGATAAACAATTTGACCCACAGCATTCGGTTCAACCATCCTCAACTTCATGTGTAATAACTCGCTTGATGAGTCCAGTTTCCCCAAGAGCGGCCCCGATAGCTCGGTTCCTTTTTGCTTTCCGGGCACGTCCTTTCTTACCACTACGGCAAACTTGCGCTTGAGGTTGACCTTCGTCTTGTTCGCCGCCAGAACCTTCACGGGCTTGCCTGTATCAGGATCCTCTTGCTTTGCGATGGTGTAGAAATCGCGCAGCTGTTCCGTAAAGCTCAAGTACGCCACGTCCTTGAAATCGACGACATGCCCATTATCGACGCCGTCGGGAATACGCGGCGCCTCGGCTTCCCCCACATAGAACGTCTCCGGACCGACGCCCGGGAAATGCTTCTTGCAGCCAGTTCTTCTTCTCGCCCACACGTCCCAGCGAACGTGCGGCCCGCCCCTGCAAATATCTTAGCGGCATCTGGAATATCTCGCCCTTATTTTTTGTACCAAGATAGGCAGGATACTCGTCTTTGTATTGCGTCAACTTATTCTCATTGGTTTTAGCCTCGAGCGCGACCAATGCTTCGCTCACCTGACTCGCCGCCGTGTACTCCTTGATCTGCGTTTCTGCAGCTTTCTTGTTTTCGTCCGTTGCGGGTGCCTCGCCCGAAGGAGACAAGGCGCCATCCTCACCCTTCTTTGCACCCTTTTTCTGGCCGGTGCTTGCGACGTAATCGTAGTCCCACCTTCCCTCCCGACTGACAACGCTGATCGATTTGAAGATTGGATGATTCTTCCGGACCTCGGCGGCGACCTTTTCCGCGGCCTGATGTGGAATACTGCCATGCGCGTCGAGATACTTCTGCTCTTCCGTGTCGATATCCGCCAGCCCCGCCGTGACTTTTGCGTCGTGCTCGGGATCTGCGGTCGCAACAGGCTTGTCGTCCTTCTCCTTCTTTCCGAACATACTCGTGACGGCCTGGCCGGCGGCCTTTGCCAGACCGACCGCTTTCCCAATCAGCCAGTCGATCGCCTGGTTCACCGGCTCCTGGATCTTCTCGATGATCTCCTTCACCTTCTCCGAGATGTTGCCGAGGCCGAGCAGGCTCGCGAGGAAGCCGATCACCACCGGCACCATCTTGGCGAGCGCGCCTTCGATGCCAGCCGCCATCTTCGCCAGGTTGCCGGCCGCGATCGCCGCCATGCTGTCGAGGATGGCGTTGACCAGCTCAATGATTTGGCGCCCGCGCTCGACAAAGAACATCACGATGTCGTAGATCGCCTTGCACGCCTTGATGAAGGCGGACGCCGGATTGAGCAGACCGATCAGCCAGATCACGCCAGCCTTGATCACTTCCACGGTGAGCATCTGCATGATCTGGCCGAGCACCCGCTCCTTCAGAGCCTCGAGCTTTTCGAGCAGCAGGCGCCACAGGCCGGCGGGGCCTTCGGTGATCAGGACCTTGAAGACCTCCGCGGCCTTCTCGAGATTGGCGACCAGGGGCTCGCCGAGCAGCCGCACCGCGCGGGCGCGGATGTTGGCGTAGGTGAGCCCGAGGATCTGCAGGATCAGCCCGATGATCTCCTTCAGGCCGAAGCTCGAGGGCATCTGGATGCCGGCGGACGCGAGCGTGCCGAACAGCCAGGACATGAGGCCGGCTTTCAGGTGCGTCAGGATGTTGCTGACGAAATTCTGCAGGCCGAGCTTCACGCCGGCGACGAGATTGCCGAGGAATCCGATTGGATCGTCGAGGATTGCACCGATCACGCCGGCCGCCTTGGCGAGCAGCGACAGCAGCATGTCCTTGATTTGCAAGACCGCCTTGACGAAGCCGACCACCGCTTCCTTGACGCGGTCCCACCACGACTTGTTGTCGTCGCGGAACGCCTGCGCGCGCGCCTCCATGTCGCTGCGCGCCTGAGCGTAGCTTTGCGACAGCTTGTCCACCACCGCGTCGCGGCGGCTGTCGATCGCCTCGTCGAGTTGCTGGAAGGCGCCCTCGACCTGCGCGCGGGCCTCGCGGCCGATGCCCCGCAAGTCGGCCGGCAGCTTCGCCACCTCGGCATCGGCCTCCGCACGCCCCTCGGCGGCGCGGGCCTTGGCCGCGGCCAGCTTCTGGCCGACGAACGCTGCCACCGTGTCGATAGTCTCCGAGACCACGCGGTCGAAGGCGTTGCGCGCGCCAGCGATCGCCTGTTCGACCGCGTCGCTGCCGAGATTGGCGTAGTAGCCGATCAACGCCCCGAGCCACCCGCCCCGTTTGCCCCATTCTTCCGACCGCTCGCGGCGCGCGCGTTCTTCCAGCTTGCGCCGCTCCGCCTCAAAAGCGTCGATCGCGCGCTTCAGTCCGGCCTCGAACTGCACCGCGGCGCCCGTCTCCATCTCGTTGAGGATGGCGTCGATATCGGTCCTGGCGCGCTGCTGGATGCCGTTGAGCTTTTCGGTGATCTCCTGGCGCTTCTGCTCATTGCGCTGCTTGGTCGCGAGCTGATGGGCGCCGGCACGCCCCATCGATCCGCTGCGGGCGTGCGACATTGAGGCGAGCCCCTGCCCGATCCCGGCGCCGGCCTCGGCGTGGACCGCCGCGCGCGATTGCGCGTCCGCCGCGCGCGTGGCCGCGGCGCTAGCCTCCGAATGCTGCACGGCGGCCTCGCGCGCCGCGGCGATGCCGGACACGTTCGGGTCGCTGGACTTCGCCAATTGCGCCGGCTTCAGTTGCGCTTCTCCCAGCTTGGCGTCGACTTCGTTGCGATCGGCGCTGGTGTCGAGCTGTTCGGGCGCGATTGCCGGCGGTGTGGGTGCGGCGACCGGCGCCGGCGCGGCGCCAGCCTCCGGCGCCTGCATTGCGGGCGCCGCAGGTTGCGGGAACTGGCCCGGCTGCGGCGGCGTCGCCGCCGCCTGCGCCATCGGGCCGCTGGCGGTCTGCCGCTGGTCCTTCAGTTCCTGGCGCACCGAGGAGCCGACCGCTTCCGCTGTTTCGGTTTTCAGCGCGCTTTCCGATTCAGCTTCGGTGCCGGACTTCATCGCCTGCTGGACGCGTTGCCGCAGCGCTTGCTTGAAATGTTCGGCCTCGAGCTGACCGGGGTTGACGGCGGCAACGGCGGCGGCGGTGGCATGCGCGGCAGCACCGCGCGCTGCGACGCCGGGATGGACGGCGGCGGCTTCCGCAGATCCGACGGTCGTATCGGCATGCGGATGACGAGTCTGTGCGGCGGCGCGGTTCCTGATGGCGGCCTTGGTCGGCGCGAGCAGCGCCTCCGACTGCGCCGCGGCAGCAGCCGGACCGCCCTGCTCGCCGGCTGCAACCGGCGCGGCTTTGGCGCCTTCAGCGCCGCCGGCCGCCGCTGCGCCCGGCGCTGCCGCCACAGCAGCGGGTGCCGCAGCAGCTCCCGCTGCTGCCGAAGCGGAAGGTGCTGCGGCCGCGGCGGGCGCGGCAGACGGCGCCGCCACTTCCGCAGATGCGGTTTCGCCAGGCGCGGCCGCAGGCGTTGGGGCGCCTTTGCTCGCCGACGGTTGTGGTACGCCTTGCGCAACCGGTGCGGCTTGCTCAGTTGGTGACGCTTGCGCCGTCGGTGACGCGGCCGGTGCCGGTGCGCCTAGTGTTTCGGCGGCTGGCGGCGCTGCCCCCGCCGGCGGCGCAGGCGCGAGGCGCTCCCGGAATGCGACCTGCATGCCGATATTGCCCAGCCGCTGCTGCAGCGCGCGGACCGGCGTCATCTCCTGCGCAGCCACCGTATTGCGCAAGACCGGCGCGGCCGGCGCGGGCCGCCGGTCGGGTGCCGGACTGCGGCGCGGCTCTGCACTTTTCACGGCCATGGCGCCAACCGGTCAGGTTGCTTCGGCTCAGCCGATCAAAGGCGGTTGCTGCGGCCCGGGTTGCTGCGGGTCAGGGTGCTGCGGCCCGGGTTGCTGCGGCAGAGGATCTTGCGCCTTCGGCTGCGGATGGCACTTCATCGGATCGCCGTCGACCCACGGATTGGGCGCCAGCACCGGGCGAATGAAACGCCGCACGCTGTAGTCGGACGTCCATGTCGCCGGCTTGCCGTTTTCCTTGGGGGGCGTGCGGGCAAGCTTTGCCAGCACCACGCATTCGTCGCAGCAGCAGCCGCAACTGCACGCGCCGCAATAATGGTCGCGGTGGCAGTTCCAGTATTCGGGGCCCATTGCCTTGACCAGATCCGGCAGGTTATTTGCCGCAGCGTTTGCCTGGTCGGGCGCGGCCACTCCGCCCAGCCTTGGGGCGTTCTGCGGCTGCGCGGGCGCCGCGTCGCCATCCCGCTTCGCCGGCTTGCAGCCGCAAGCATGCTCGTCGAGATCCTTGAGCAGCTTGATCTCGAAGCAATCCCTGGTGCGCGTCGGCACCGCCGACTTGCCGTCGTCGTCGCCCGGGCAGGTCACGTCGCGCGGCACGCAGGAGCGCTCGCCACTGCGACAGACCACCACCCAGATGTTGTTGAGCTTCTCCTCGCATGGAAGGCCGACGGTCTGATCGCTGCAAAGCTCGATCGGGTCGCCATGGCAGTCGAGCGCCACGCCGGGCTTGACCGTGACTTTCAGTTCGCCGCAATCGGCCGCGCCGACGACCTCAAATCCGCAAACCACGCCGCAGCCGAACAGCGAGCGGAACAGCAAGCGGATCAGGGTACGCGGATACTCGACCGCGGCCGTCAGGTCTTCATCCAGCAGCATGATGCCGGGAGCGAACCTGGGCCGAACGATCGACCCCTGATATTTCAGCGAAGGCTTGAGCTGAATGGTCATGACACTATTCCTCTAATGACGCGACATCACGCGATCCGGGGTGAACGGGGTTCGGCGGGCTTCGGGGTCACGCGGAACACCGAGCGGCAGGTGCCGCCGGGCGTTCCGTTGCCGGTGGGTATGATGGCTGGCCCCGCAGAATCGGCGTCGACGGTGACCTTGCGGCAGTCTTCGAGCAGGTCGCCGAAGATCTCGAATTCGAGGAACGGGTAATAGTCGCGGTCTTCATCGACGCGGAATTCCGACTTGTTGCCGGCGATCTCGTCATAGACCCAGTCCTGGTGCACGACGACCATCGCACGGCGGGTGGTGTCCTTCGGGTCGCCGGCATCGGCGGGACGGGTGAGAATGCGCGTGATCGGAAAGCGCAGCGGCTTGTTCCATCCGGTGTCCTGGTCCGGGAAGATTCCGGTGATGGACACTGCATTGGGCGTGAGGCTCGCGACGCGGATCGGGCCGCTGAAGCCGATCTCGAACCGGGTCGGACGTTCGCGCGTCCGCTGCGGGTCGAATTGCTGATACCAGGTGGTGTATTTCAGCCAAGCATGTTCCGCCGCAAAGGCCGCGACGTCCTGGATGATGGCGCGGTAAAACTCCTCCCATTTGACCAAGCGGGTTCCGTCCGCTTCGATCGCGCCCCATTTTAACCAGCTCAAATAGTCGATCCTCGTCAGATCGCAGCCGCGGATCAGATCGAACAGCAGGTCGTTGCGCTTGACGATCCGGCGCGGCTCGCATTCGCAGATCTCGCCGAATACCGGCTCGCAGCATTCGAGCCCAATGAAATCGACGCAGGCGAGCGGAACGCCCTCGCATGGATCGATCCAGATATCGTCGCGCCAGTGGCAGACCGTGCCGGGTCCTGCGATTTTGACATGATCGGACCAGCAGCACAGCACGTGGTGCGAACGCGGCCATGACGGATCGCGCGGGGGACGCGCATGCTCGACGTCGTCGGTGCGGTGGTCCACAGGGAGCTGCGTGGGGGCATCCGCGGGCGTTTGCGCGCGGGCGTCCGTCGGCATCTGGGCATGCGCGTCGGACGGCGTCTGGACGCGCGGGTCGGCCGGCGTCTGCGGATGCGCATCAGGCGTGTCGTGGCACGGCGGCTCCTTCGGTGGCACCGGCGTGGACTTGGCCGGCGGAGGACATCCGCAATCGTGCGGGCACGCCGCTTCGGCCGGCGGACATTTGTCGATCGGCGTCAGCGAGTACACCACGGTCTCGCAGATCCGGTTCCATTCCTGCTCGAAGCAGTCGCAGGCATCCGACAGCCGCACCGGGTCGATGCGGTGTTCGGCGTAATGGGCCGAAAGCAGATAGCGGCCTTTCTTGAGCGTCGACAGATCCTTCGGCCGGCAATGATGCGCGGCGTCGCCGGCGACGAAGAGGTCGTGACGGCCGAGACAATGATTGTCGGGCACCAACAGTTCGCGGCCATGCCTGTCGAGCGCGAAGCCGCGACCTATGACCAGCGGGCCGCCCCCTACCGCGCCGGCCTGGTCCTGCGCGTGCGGATCGGGCGCCGGGCGGGGATCCTTGCCGCCCTTCCCGTCGTGCTCGACGGAGAGGCCATCCACCACGCCCCAGCCGTACACCGACCGGTTGATGAGCCGGCGGCGGCCGATCATGTAATCCTGCTCGGCGCGGAAATCCTCCGCCGTCATCATCTTGCGGCGGTAATAGCGGTTGCGGCTGCCGGTGCGGCATTGAGTGCAGGTCTCGGCTTCGTGGCCGTGGCAGCAGCGCTCGGGCTTATGCATCATGTTCATGGCTCTCTCCCACTCTCATTCCACGATCATCCAAGTCTGAAACCGCTAGCGATTCCGTCAGGCGCGAGACGGCCCACTCCCTGCCGCAGCAGGAACGAGCGTCCGATCACCGTGCGCCGGTTGAGCGCCGCCGGCCGGTAGCTTTCGAGCACGAGGTCGTCGTCGAGGTGCCGGCCCATGCCAAGCTCGGCGGCGGTGCGCCAGCGCAGGTCGACGCGCAATCCGATCGGCACATAGTCTCGGATCAGATAGCCGAGGATGTCAGCGACGGCGGCATTGTCCTCGGCCTCAGCGGAAATGCGGATCAACAGACGCCCTTCGATGAGATCGCGCGGACAAGCGTCTTCGTCCTCGCATTTGAGATGGGTGCGGCCGAGCACGGTGTGCGGACTGCCAAGCACCGCGTAGGAATGCGGCCGCCCGAGCAGGACGGCAGGCAACAGCGTGGCGCCGGCGCCGCCCTCGCCCGCGAGAATCACCGGCGAGAGATCGACCGAGGAAATCGACGATGTGAACCCGCGTTCCCGGCAACAAGCATCGCAGCAGCAGAATCAGGCCCGCACGCGTCCCACGCCGGGCCAGCAAGTCGGCGGCCACGCCCAGCAGCGCGCGCTTGGCCTGCAGCGACAGCGTCTCGTGCCAGGGCATGCCCATCCAGGCGGCGAGAAAATCCAGCCACTCCTCCGGGGCGGTCGCGGGATCGACCAGCGTGCCGAGCCGCTCGATGCGCTCCTGCAATCCGTGCGTGGTGGCTTCCAGCACCTCGACCAGCGACCGCAGCAAGCCGTCGCGATCGCCTTCCTTGCTGCGGTAGATGGCCGGAAGGTGCTGCATCAGCGACAGCTCGGGATAGCGGACATCGAGCTCCAGCAATTTTGGAAGCTGGTCCGGCTCGGCGGCGCGCATTTCGACGGCAAGCCACAGCGCCGTACCGGTCGCGCCGTACAGCGGCACGGTGTGCGCGGCCGGCGCCGGAGGCTCCCCGCTATCACATGGCGGCGCGGCCGCGCCCCGGTACTGGAACGCGGTCCACTGCGTCAGCAACTGGTTGATGCGCATCCAGCGCTCGCCGGGTGGCGTCGTGCGGTCGGAGACGATGCGGGTGACGGCCGATGTCAGCAGCGGGTCGCTGCTGCTCGCGTATCTCACCTGCAGCGTCGCTCCGGGCGGCAGATCGGCGAGCAGCTCCGCGCGCAGCCAGCCCCGATCCTTACCTTCCGGCGAGGTCAGTGTGGGCGTCAGGAAGGTCGCAGATACCGGGCGGCCGGCGCCGCCGCTGCCGGGTTGCAGACGGCGCACGCCGTTTATGTCGGCGATCCAGACCATGTCACCCAAGCCCGCCAGCGACGGCACATCGTTCGGGCGCGGGGCCGGGTCGAGCGGAACCTGATCGAGGAGATCGGCCTGGGCATCGAACACCAGCAGTTGCCAGCCGGCTGCGTTCGGCGCCGCAGAAAGCGGCCCAATGCCGGCAAGCAGAATTCGATCGCTGCCATCGGCGGCAAGCGCGGACGGCCTGAATTGCGGAAGGAGCGCAGGCAACTCGGCTTTCGCAGAATGTTTGCCGCTATTGGCCTCGACGATCTCGAGCGAGCCGTCGTCGCCGAGAACGGCAATCAACGCGCCACGCCGGATCGTCGCCAGCAGCTTCGCAGCGCCGGACCACCACGCCAGCATGCGCGGATGCACCGATCCCACCGCGACGTGGAACAGGCGCGACTTGCCTGCCCTTGCGAGAACCCATAACCCGTCATGTCCGTCGGAGGCAATATCGAGCAGCTCGAATGGCTGGCCCATCGCATCCGGATCGACAAAAGCGTCGGCCGCGATCGTGTCGGCTTCCTGCAGCGTGTCCGCAAAATAGCGCGTGATGACGCCGCCAGGCATGTCCAGCGCCCACAGCGATGATCGCCACGCGATGAGCCGCGACTTGCCGCCTATTCCCGACTGCGCCGGCGCCTCCCATGCGGAAGCGGCACCGGCGGTGCGGACATGCAAACGCCCGGCGCCGTCGCGCCAGAACAACTCGCCGCGGCGACTGACCGCGACGCAAGATGCCGGGCCGCCGGAATATTCAACCGCTGCCGCCTCGTCCAGGCGCGGCAGCGGCACGACGCCGCTGTCGTCGGCGCTTCCGCGCATCAGCATGCCTGCCGCCCACTGTGCGGCATTGGCGAAGCGGTAGTTGAGAAGCACCGCCGCATTCATGATCGCGCTCCCCTTGCGGCGGGTTCGATCGCGACGTCGTCGGACCCGAGCTGCAGTTGCGGCAGGCCATCGGCCGGCAGCTTCACGACAGCATCGGCCGGTAATCCCTCCCCCTTGCCGATCTGGAGACTGGAAACACCGGTCACGCCCGACAGTTTGAGCAGCCAGCCGGCGATGTCATTGGCGCGAACGTCGCGGCCGAGCGGCCACGGCGTGTCGTCGGGACAAGTCCTCACGATCGCAAACCGCGCTTCGAGCAGCCGCCTTGCCCGCGCATTGATCGCGGCGATGTCACGATTCTGCGCGACCGTCAGCCTGGCACTGAGGCGGATGGGGACGTATCGCGGCGCCTCGATCTTGACGCGGTCGCCGAGCGGAACACGCGGCAGCAGCCGTCGTCGCAGTGCCTGCAGCCACGTCGTGCTTTCAGCAACGACGGCGGAATCGGCGCGGCGTTCACCGCAAATCACGATCAGCGTACGGCCGCGTGCCGCCGATCCGGTGCGGCAGTCGGAAGAGAACTCCGACAACACTGCGGCGCGGGCCACCTTCAGATCGCGGCAGGCAAGTGCGGCTTCGACGAGATCAGCATCCGTGACAAGCGGATGCGTCGTGCCGGCGCGCCGGCGGCTGTCGCGCCGCAAGGTGGCGAGATCCGCGCGATCGCTACCGCCCCGCATCGGCTCCAGGTTGACGAACGATCCAATGATACCCTTGATCTGCCAGTTCACCTTCGCAGGAAGGTTGCCGGCCGTCCCCCCGCAAACCCGGCACGTCACGGCGACATTCGAACCCAGCGGCGGCGCCTTGCCGTTGAGGCCGTTGCCGAACCGGATCGTGCGGCTGTCGCGATCGAAGACAAAGACCTGATCGGCGGGTCCTGCCAATGCGAAATCCGCGCACTGCTCCCAGGCCTGTCCGCTGACGGTGACTTGCAAATCATCGTTCAACAATTCGAACGGAACGGTTTCGGCCTCGAGCTGAAAGGTTTGACCCGGCAGCCCGTTGCCGATCCAGGTGTCGTCCTGCGGAAGATCCCTCTCCGCCTGCTGTTCCACCGGCACCACGTTCAGCGCCAGTGCAGCGAGTTGTGGCGGCAAGGGCAGATCGGAATCCAACGACAGTTGCAGCGTGAAGCCGGTGCCCGGCGTAACGCCAATCAGGGGCTCAACGTCGATCAACAGGACGCCGCTGCGCAGAAATCCGCCGGTTTCGTCGTGCAACACGCCAAGCTGCAACTCCCCTGCTCCGCCGTTCCAGGTCATCTGTGCCTGCAAAAGCCCTCGCCCAGGTGCGACGTGTTGGGCGTCCAGTGCAGACGAATTGTCGGTGGCGCAGGAAATTCCGATCGACAGCGGACATGGCGGGCCCGCGACTGCCTGATCCAGAAGCTGGCCCGACAACTTGATATCGAACCTGGTGCCTTGCGCGGCCACGTCGCCGAACGGCGCAAACGCAGGCCGGCCCGGACTGCCGGCATCGAAGACCAGCGTGACCGCGCTGCCATCCGGCAGCACGGTTTGCATGCCGGCAATGGAAGCCCGAGTGAGATAGACGTCGTGCGCGACGATGAAATCCGGGGATTCCGTTCTGGAGGTCGCGACGGTTGCGCCGCGCTTCAACAGCGCCCCTGCCTGCGCCAGCGGCTGATTCCCGGCGAGCCACAGCAGGCCACGCGCGGGATGCGGGCCATGCGGCCGCAGCCCGAGCAACGCGGCGTAGCCGTAGCGTTCGTCGCGCCGTTCGCGGCCCAGCGCATAGATCTGCTGGTCGGCGACCCAGGCGAGCAGCTCGATCAGCATGATGCCGGGGTCGTGCAGATTGTGGTCGGTCCAGCGCGGCGCATATTCCGGCAGCATCGAGCGCGCGAGCTCGACGAGCTGCTCGAAATTGGTGTCGTCAAGCGACATCCGGAGGCTGCTCATGGCGCCTCCTTCTCGAATGTCGGGCGAACGCCGCCGTCGGGGAGGACCACCAGCGCATCCGCGCCGATGCGCGCGGGAAATGGTTGCGTATAGTCCTCGTCCGCGAACAACTTGACCTCGAGGACGCCGTCGATGCCGGGAATGTCGATGAGTGCTGCGGTGATATCGTTGGGCGTGGGAATGGCGCCAAGCGGCCAGCCCGGCCCGACCACCGGCGATGGCGCATCGTCGTCCAACGCCGAGGCATCCGCGGTCTTTTCGATCTCCATTCCGCCGGTGGCGGGATCAAGCAGCGCTTTCAGCCGATCGGTGACGGCCTTTTCCAGCGATCCGGTTTCCTCAGTCGATTGCACGATCAGCACGGGCTCGACGTAGCAAGGCATCAGCTTCGGCGGATCGACGCTGAAGCGGCCGATCTGCGCCAGCGCCGGGCTCGCGAGTTGCAACAGATAATTTTGCAGTTCGCGCCGCATGGCGCGTGGCGGCACCGGATCTTCGCCACGCACCGCGATCACCAGCCGCGCGCTTCCGCGGTGGATGCGGCTTTCGAGACAGCGCGCCTGCACGATCTCCGGCGCATAGGCGAGCGCCGTGCTTTCGAAATCCCTCGGGGTCAGAACCCGGCCGCGCGTCCACAGGCCGGCCGGTGCGTCGCGCAACGTCGCTTCGCTGCTCGCGGCATCGGCGCCGCCGGCTGCCGGCAGACCGACGATGACGCCTTCGACGCCCTCGAGCGGCGCAACCACCTGCAGCGCGCTACGATCGGCGATCGCATTCGCGGCAGCTCCGCCGCCACGCCGGTAGGTCATGGCGACGATGTTGTCGACGCCCCGCGGCGGAATCTTGCCATGCAGCGCGTCGCCGAAGCGCACGTCGCCGCTGACATCGTCGGCGCAATAGACACGATCGCCCGGCCGTTCATCGAGGGGATCGACGACCTGGCGCCACTTCACCCAGTAGCCGGGCAAGAGGCCTGGAGATTGCCTGATAACCGCCTCGGCGTCCGCTTCCAGCAGCTTGCCCGCCTCTTCATCGCTCAACGGCTCGCGCACGCACAGTTGGAGGCTGTTGATCCTGCCGCTGCCGACGCTGTCGTCGAGGATCGGCGGGCGGGCAAGCGTGACCACCTGGTTGGGAGAGCCATCCGACGAGCCGAGAATTTCGGACGTTTGCGTTTCCGCCGCCTCAGCCCAGACCGCGTTGAGGAACGCGCCCTTGATGACGGGCTGCCATACCGCATTTGCATCCTTCGGCGTCAGCCTCAGCCAGAAGCGGGTCTCGCCGAACAAATCGCTCTGTGTCGGGGGCTGACCGAAGGTTAGCGACATCAGCCCGGTCTGCGCAAGGCCGTGCGTTTCGTCGTCGACAATGACCGGAACGAACTTGCCCTTGTGCAGGGCGTCGACGGAAAGCCTGACGTCATCGACCCGGTCCTCGACGATCCAGAGGATTCTGACCGACCCGTCGTCGAGCGGCGCATCGGTGCCAATGAAAAGCATCGGCGGAGCCGCGGCGGCGCTGGAGGCGGCTTGCACATCGGAAGCGGCCGCATCCGGATCCAAATTGCCGTCGTCGCCGCTCTCATGGCCTGCGCCGTTTTTGGCAGCATGCTTCTGTCCGCAGCCGCATTGCTCGACCGGAGGCTTGGCCGGCTTGTCGTCGCAAGCGCAGCCATCGTCATCGTCGGCCGGTCCCTGGGCAGGCTTCGCGCTCAGTTCGTCGAGCAAATCGCGGAAGCTCGCAAACAGCTCCACCGCCGCGTTGTCGGAACGGTTGGCATCCGACTGGTCGCGCCAGGCGAGGTTGTCGCGCGTGATGACATATTTTGGAAAGACCGTCGTGTCGTTCACGTAGGTGACGACCAGCGAGATCACGCGCGGCGCACCGATCGAGGCGGTGCTGCGGTCGATCGTCTGGGTCTGGTCCGCCGTGTTGAGTCCTTCAATATGAATCTTGTAGGTCTCGCCGCCATAGGTGCCGCCGACCAGACGCGCCCTGATCCAGCGATTGTTGCGGCCGATCACGCCGGTCGGCTGCAGGTCCGCCGGGACCGCGAAGACAACGCTGCCGTCGCTGCAGAGATGACCCGTACTGTCCGTGAGGCCGGGAAGCTTCCACCAGCTGCTGCCGTTCCAGTATTCCCACGAGAGCGCCGGATTGCTCTGGACCTGGAAATCGCGCCATATCGACGATTTGGGCGTGGTCGGCACGACCTGGAAGGTCAGACTGGCGGCGACGGCTGGAGTAAACGTCCAGTTCGTCGCAAGGACGGCCCACTGTTGCGACGGGTCGAGCGCAACCAGCTGCGCCCGCGGCGTAAATCCGGGCGGAGCGTAGAGTGTGAGGCTTGCTTCGAGCGCGTCGATGACGGGCTGCGCTACGCCGGCGAGCGACAGCAACGGCCGCGCCTCGGCGGTGACCCAGTCGTTGTTCGGCGACAGCGCGGTCAGATAGCGATAGTGGTGTACCGTCGCGTTATTGCCGGGCAGGTTCGCGCTGAGCGTCGCCTCCGTCGGATGAGGAGCGACGGGTTGGACGGAGACGACCTCAAAGATTTCGGTGCCAATCCCGATCAGGGTGCGCGTGAACGTTCCAGTATCAGCAACATCCAGCACCAGCTTCTTTTTCTGGCTCGCGGATTTTCGCTTTCCATTGTACCAGGCCGCCTGATTTGGGTCCGCCGGATTTGGGTCGGGCAATGCGAACGGCCGGCATTGCGTCGCGTCCGTTGCCGGCGATGTGGCAAGCCGGTAGACACCCTTACCCGTCCCGGGCTCGATCACGACCACACCCATCACGTCGTGAAACTGATGGTTTCCGGCAGCATCCTCGACCTGCAGCACCTTTGCGGCCAGATCGACGGGTGTCGCGAGCAGGCATTGCGCGAGACTGGCGGCGGGTACGATGAGAGGTTCGAGCGAAAGCTCGGCCAGCAGGATGTCCGCATGCGTGCCGGGCATGATCAGCGGGCCCGGAAGAGTGACAGACATTTCCGTCACGGCGACGCCGTTGGCGACTTGCCGGTCTCCGGAATCGACGGACGTAAACACCGGATCGCCCGCGCTGCCATCCGGCAACCAGACGCCTATTTGGTGCGACTCCGATTGACGATGTCCAAGGAAGACGACACTTGGGAGCGGGTTGTTTGGATTGATCGAGAGGCTGAGGCTTCTTTCGACAATCCTGTTGTCCAATTGCCCGGTATTTTCAGAGGACACCGGCAACCCGGCCGGTGGCGGCGGAGCGTAGGAGACCGCGATGATCTTTTGATGGTCGTCCGATATCGCGACCACCATGACCTTGTTGTTGGAGATCACCGCCAACGGTTGAACCGTCGTGTCGAGAAACGACGTCACGGTGACGGATTTTGTGGTGCCGTTGCGCAGATCATGAAGATTTCCAAGCCGATCGAGCGCGACCAGGCTGTCAGCCTCATCCGCCACAGTTGCAACAGTGCCCGGCTTTCGGACGGAGGAGATGGTTGCAAACAGCGGATTCCCGCCATCGTAGACATGCGTCCAAGCCTTGTCGGCCTCGTTCCCGCTAAACGCCTTTCGTTGAAAGAGCATACCTCCCTTCAATCCAGTGACGCGGATGTCAGCTCCGCTCTTCACCGCGGCGATTGCCGTGATCGGGTCGGTGCTGCCATCCTTGATCACTCCGAGCGACAGCCATGCGCGGGCGCTCGCTTGCCAGCACCAGATTTCCTGCTCGGAAGCGGCCACGACAAAAATCAAGCCATTGATTTCGACAAGCGCGGGCGCAACCGCGTTGTTCAACGTGACGACCGTGTTTGCGCTACGCACCGCGCTCGCAGGCCGCTTCAGCGCAATCCATGCAATTGTCTTCTGCGTAAGGTCGTATTCGAGCTGGTAGAGAAGCCCGTCCTTGCCGACCCCAAACAGCAGGACCGGCAGATTGACGCGCGGCCAGACCACCAGAGGACCGAGGGTCGCCGAAGGAACCTCGAACTGGAGAGTGACTTCGGCGTCGCGCTTCGAAAATGCCTCGGCACTGCCGATATAGAATGAATCGAACAGATGCGGTTCCTGGCCCAACGGGAAGAAATCGAACAGCGTCGGGACCGGAGTGGTATTGGCGACGACCTCGAACGCGACGCTGGTATCCTGGTCCAACGGCGAGCTGATGACACCGATCTTGATGTTGTGCGCGCCGGTCAATTCGCCGACAGCTTTCTGGGCGCGCAACACCCGCATCTTCTGCCCGTTCACGTCGACCGGCTCGATCGCGCCGGGATACGGTTTGGCGAGAAAGGGATTTCCTTTGTCGTCCTTGTCGAGGGAGAGCGGTTGCCAGTCGGAGGCGTCCTCGGCCGGATCGGCCGCCGTGCTGTCGGCGGGTTTGGGTTTTACGGCCTTGCCCCAGTAGAACCAGTCGAAGGCGAGCAGCGAAGCATCCTCGATCTGGATCGCGGCGGTGGCTTCGATGTTGAGCACGTCGTCATCGCCGAGGTAGAGCGCATGCTCCTGCCAGTTGCGCGGCGCGGCGGGCGCTGCTGCGGTCGCCGGCTCCGCGCTCGGCGCGCCCGCGCAGGGGCCGCAACTATCCGCCGGGGCGGCTGCAGCCGTCTGGCTTGCGAACGGCGTGAAGCTCGTGATCCGGATCAGCGGCGCGTTCGGCGCCGTCTCGGCCGCCAGCGGCGGCTCGATCGTCACCAGATCGCCCTTGACCTCTTTGATGCGATATTGCTGAGCGCCGATCGCCACGACGTCGCCACCATTGAGATCGATCGCCGGAGAAACCTGCACGGTGCCGCTGCCGGCCGCGGCCACACTCTTCAGCTTGCGCGCGATCGCAGGCGGCGCGATCACCGTCGGGTCGAGCAGACCGGGCGGCGGCAGGTAGATGCGGTCGGCGTTGGCATCGACCGCGACCATCTTCTGCAAATTGCCGGGCAGGATGTTCAGATCCTGCTCGGTTTCGAAGATCGCGGGCATGTCGTCCGTCGACGCAGCCAGCCGCGCGCGGGCGGAACTAAGAGCGGCGGCGCCGCCGGCGCGCGGCGGAACACCGCCACGAGGCGCGCGGCGCGGGCGGCACGGGCACGCACGCCAATCCAGTCGAAAAAATTGTGCACATTCTTCTGCGGAACGCGGTCGAGGCGCCGCGTCACTTCCGAACTCAGCCGCGCGGCGATCTGCAGCAAGGCACCGATGAAATCCTGATCGCCCTCCACCGCCGAGCGGCCCGGCACCGTCACGTCGGCGCGCTCGCGCAGCTCGGCGAACAGCTCCGGCTGGCGCTGCGGGTCGATGCGCGGGCGGGTCATCGTCACGTCTGCCCCCCCTCGCGGAAATAGAAGGGATAGACCAGATTGCCGGTCTGGTTGGTCTTGCGTATCCGGTAGTCGATCAGCACCAGCAAAATACCTTCGGCAGCTGTCAGCGGATCGACGTTGACCTCGAATTCGATGCGCGCCTCATACTTGTTCAGCGCGTCCGTCACCGCGGCCTTGACGCGGGTGAGAGCCGCCGAAATCGATCGCGGTGAACACCAGTTCGTGGATGCCGCACCCGAAATCCGGCGCATGAACTCGCGAGCCTCTGTCAGTGGCGATGATGATTCGGATCGACTGCCGCACGTCCTCTTCATAGGCGACCTCGGCAGCCGAACCGGTGCCGGCATCGAGCGCGACCGGATAGGCCCATCCGCGACCGAGAAATTCCTTCTGCTGGTCCATGGCGGTCAGCCTCCGATCAACACGGTTGGCGCGCCGACGGTGATGGCGTTCGGCGGACCTGCCTCGACGATGAGGTCGCCCTGCCGCGCCGCCGGCAGCTTTCCGATCAGCACCGTGGCGCTGCCGCGCGCCACCATGCCGCCGACGTGAGGTTTTGGGCCGTCGCTGAGCGGGCAGATGTGGAAGTCGGCACCGGCGCGCCACGCCGGCTGTTTGCCGATCAGGACAGTCGCACAACCCGGACCCGCGCCCAGTGGCGTACCGTGGCTGGTCATGTCACCGACGCGTGCTGCGGGTTGGCCCATCGCTTCCTCAATTGATCTGCACGAGACTGCCCTAAATCGTCATCGTCGCGCTCGATTTCATCTCCAGCGTTCCGGTTGCCACGATCGAGATGCTTGTCGCCTTGATAGAGAGATCGCCCTTCGCCTCGATGCTGATCGCTCCGCTGTTGCTGTCGATCGCGAACTTGTTGCCCTGGCCATCGTCGGCGCGGATGCCGTCGTCGTCGATCGTGACCTTCTTGCCGTCATTCAGCTTGAGCTCGACGACGCCCTTGCTGCCGTCATCGAACAGCAAATGATGCTTCTTGCGCGAACGGATGACGCGTTGATCGTTCTTCCCGTCGCTGTTGATGACCGGAGATTTTGCCGTACCGTTCCAGAATGCGCCGATCACGACGGGGAAGCGCACGTCCTCGCGCTCGAAGATTACCGCCACCTCCTGGCCGACCTCGGGCAGGAAGTAGGTGCCCTGCTCGGCGCCGGCCATCGGCACGGCGATGCGCGCCCAGGTGCTTTCGTGCGTGCTCGAGTACCAGGGAAAGCGCAGCTTGACGCGGCCAGTTCCCTCGGTGTCGCGATTTTGCGTGACGATCGCGATGGCGCAGCCCTTGACATAGCCGCCGGCTTCCAGCGAGGCCTCGCGGGGCGACAGCTCGAGTACGCTCATAGCGTGACTCCTTCACCTTGAAGCGGGTGTGGTAGCCGTCGGTACCGAACTGGTGCGTGGTCTGGTCGACGTAGTAGACCTTGGAGAATTTCTTCCCCAAGCCGAGCAGCGTGACGTTGCGGTCGGGCCGCACTTCCGGAAGCCCGATGGTTTCGCCTTCACCGGTCAGAAACTGCTCGGCCTGCTCCTTGAGTAGCGCCTGGGCGCGGCTGTTGGCTTCCGCCTCACTGAATACCGGCTGGCGCACGCGCAGCACCGGCCGTTTGCGCAGCACATGGTCGAGTTCGTCGCCCGCGCTTTCGCGCCGCGGGTCGCGTCCCGGCTCCTGCCCGTGATTGGCGCGGCCGACAATCTCTTCCTTTGTCTTCGGATTCCAGCCGTAGACCTCGACGCCGGATACCTGGCCGGCGAGATTGCCGTCGGGCTTGAAGCTCAAAAGCCCCTTGCCCCACTCGATGGTGACAACGCCATCGCCCTTGTTGTGCGGCGGCCGGAAATGCAGCGTGCGTTCGGTGACGTAGACTTCGCAGCCGTTGCGCTTGGCGAGCTTGTTGATGAATTCGAGGTCGCTTTCCTGGTTCTGCTCGATCTGGTCGTGCTGTTCCTCGGTGGAGGCGACGTCGGCTTCGAGGTTGTGGAATCCGGCGATCTCCTGCACCGCCTCGCTGTCGCGCTTCTTGGTCCATGCGCGGGTGTTCTTGCCTCCCATCATGGGAAAGGCGTTGTCGTAGCCGGAGACGGAAAGCTCGGGGGAGCCGCCCGGAGAAAAACTGGTGGTGATCTGGGTGATGACACCGGTGATCAATTTAGGCAGCTTTGCCGTGTCGCCGTAGCCGACGACAATCTCGATCGGCGCGCCGAACGTCAAGAGCTCCAAAAGCTCGGAGCGGCCCTGCCCGACCAGAAATTCCTGCGCGTCCAGATCAAAACTGTTGGCGATGGTGAAACTGAAGCGGCCCGCGGCGCCAAGGCTGAGATCGACTTCTCCGCCGGTGACGGCGACGGCGTGGTCGCGCAGCAAGTCCTTGCCGGCCAGGCGCACCGCGAAGCTTGGAACGTAGAACCGTCCGTTGCTCTCAGACAGCGTTGCTAGGTCCATTGCCGTTCTCCAGCGGTGGAACGATCAGCCAGTCCCCGGGACCCAGGCGCCAGGGATCGTCGATGTCGTTGGCCGGCGCGTCCGCAATCGTCCGCCACAGCGCGGGGTCGCCATATTCGACGGAGGCCAGCAGCCAGATATCTTCCGACGCGGTCAGCCGCCGCCGCTTGCTCTTGTCCGCCGACTCGCGCCTAGGATCGCGAAGCTGGCGTGCGAGCGGCAGATATTCCTTGAAGGTGGCCGACAAGGTCGCGCGCGCCGGCGTGCCGTCCGGCCGGAACAGCGTAAACTTCTGGCTCAGCTTCTCGATCACCGCGTCGAAGCGCAGCGGCCCCCACAGGAAGCGGACCGGGGGCGGCGCATGCAGGTCGCGGTCGATGTCGAGCAGGGCTGCGATGTCCTTGACCCGTTCGTTGACCGGCTTCTTCGGACCACGCGCATCCGGCTGATCGACGTCGGTGTAGTCGTCAAGAAACAGCTCCATCGAAAGCACGTCCGCCTCGCCGTTCACGAACTGAATCAGCGGGCTGCTCAATCCGGGGATGGCGGTTGCCTTGTAGGCGTTGCTGCGCTCGCGCGTGTACTCGGTCGGATTGAACAGGACCGTTATCGGCGGCTGGCCGGCGCGGCTTCCGGCCAGGACTTCGATGACTGCTTTCTCGAGCGTTGCCATGTCTCAGTGCCCCCGTCGCTCGCGCTCGACGCGCAGCTTGCGCTCGATACGGCCGAGCACATCTTCCGCCAGTCGGTTCATCGAGCGCGTATCGGACATCAGCGTTTCGCCCCGCATCGGGACCCGTGAATGAACGTCGATCGCGGCGGTCTCCCGCGAGGCGACCGTCAACGGACGTTGCGAGGCCATCGCGCTTTCGGCAGACGGCGAGCCGGCGGAGTTGCTGCGCCAGGCCAGTTCGACCGGACGCACCGCACGTGCCGTGCTGACCGGCGCCGATGTCTGCGATTTGCCGCTTGCCCGGGATAGCGCGAGGGTTGCCACGGCGAACCGGCGCGCCCGACGCACTTGCGGCTCCTGGCCCGTGAACGGCAGCTCGTGGCCGAAAACCGGACGGCGCCGGAGCGGTACGGCGCCACGCCCTTGCCGAGCGATGACGCGCTTCAAGGCCGGAAACAATTGCGCAGCGCCGAGCGGCCGGTGGCGATCGGCGACAGCGGGCATTATAGGCGGCTGCACGCGCCAACGCGCCCCGCTATCTGCGAGGTGCCGTAGCGGCGGCGCGGCGCGCCGGAGCGATGTGCCGGAATCCGCCACCGCTGCGAATGCCCGCCTTGTCGGCAAACTCATACGGCTGACCCAGCCGGCCCTTGCGCCTTCCTCACGCGCCAGCAGCCGCATTGCGACAGGCCGACGGCTGCGGCCTTCCGCCAGGTCCAGGCGTCTCGCCGGCCCGTGCGGCGTCCATCCCTGAACGGTACGGACAAGACGCTCGTTGAACGATCTGATCTCCGCAGTCCACCGCATCAAGAGTTCGATCCGGTGCCGCACGTTGAGCGTAACCGGTTTCGAACCCGGCGGCGTTGACGAGACCGGACGAGAGCGCCGCGGCCGCCGCCACACCAGCGCGAGGCGCATGCGCGGCAGCCGCGCGCCGTCATCGTCTGCACGCCGCGCCCCGGCGCTTCGCCCGTGCATCATCAGCGACAAGCCCGAACGCGCATGCCATGGCCGGATCATCAACATCAGCCTGCTCGCAATCCGTGATGGGCGAATTCGACGCTTTCGACCAGCACCTGCGAGCTCGCCGCATCGAGATCGGCAACCGACCATTTCACCGGATAGGCGCCGTCGGCATGCCAGCGCCTGACTTCGGTGCCGGTCTCGTCCTGCAGGATGATCGAAAGCGTGCGGCGCTGGACACGGCCCTCGACGACGTCGCGATGCCAAGTCCACAAATACGGGTCGGCGACGCCGCGCTCGAGCACCAGATTCGGATAGGTCGTCATCGTCGCGAACTTGTGCTCGTGTTCGTTGAGACCGCCCTCGTGATAGGATTCCACCTTGGTTTCCGCAGCCATGCCCTTGGCGCGGCTGAAGCCACCATGCTGCACACGGTCGAATTCGATCAGGAAACGAAACGAGCGGTATGGGTCCTGGCGCGCCATGATCGTTTTCTCACTCAATCTCGAACGGGTTCGGCGGCTTGCCGTCGAGCCGGCCGTTGATCGCCGATATTTCCCGGCACCAGCGCCGCCGCTCGGCATGTTCGAGATGCATCAGTTCCTCCCGGCTCCAGTGCAGGTGGTAGGCGACAAAGGCCATCTCCTCGTACAATTCGCGGCGCGGATAGGCCTTCAGGCTTCCCCCATGACGCCGAAGCCTCCCTTGTCCGCGAGATGACCATTGCCAAGCGCCGACATCGCGCCGACGCGCGGATCGGTCTCCTCGGCGCTGTTGAACTGCTCGTAGAGACGCTGGAGATAATCGAGATCGGAGGCGTAGAGGCCTTCGATCACCTTGGTGTCGATTTCGGCCAGCGAGCCCAGCTTGAAGATCACCCGCGCCAGCACGACGATGGCGAGATAGGCAGGGTTCTGCTGCACGCGCGGATCGCGCAGCGGCAGGATCTCGTCGGCCGCCGTCGCCAGCCGCATCACGCCTTGACGATGCAGGATGCCGGTTTCGTCGAGATATCCCTTCGGCAGCGAGAATTCGATTTCGGTGCGGAAGCCTGCGGAGCGCGATGTCATGATTGATCCTCCCTGCACGGCGCCTTACGCGACGCGCTCGATTCCTTCGTTGGCGAGTTCAAGGAGCTCGATGACCACCTCATTGCCTTTGCCGTTGAGGTCGCTCGAGTGATACTTGACCGGCCACGCCTCGCTGATGAGAAAGCGCGCCTTCGGCGAGCCGGTGTCGTCGAGCACGATGACGGTGACCTTCTTCCTGTTCTTGTCGACCTGGCCCAGGACGATGCTCTGGTGCCAGTCGAACAACTTCTTGGAGTCGGTGGTCGCGCCGTATTTCAGCGTGATGTTGCCGTACTTGGTCAGGCCAGAGAGCTTGCGCAGATGCGCCGGATCGCTGCCTTCGCGATACTCAATCGCATCGGTCGCGGTCTCGGCGATCGCGACCTCGCTGAAGCCCATTTCGGCGTTGTCGACCTCGACCTTGAAACGAAAATTGCGGAGAGGGTCGTTGCGGGCCATGGTCGTTTCTCCTTACTGCTGCGGCTCGGCCGTGTTCTGGAAAATTCTGAAGATCACAAATTCGGCAGGCCGCACCGGGGCGATGCCGATTTCGCACACAAGCCTGCCGTTGAGGATGTCGTCCTGCGTCATGGTGGTGCGGTCGCAGGTGACGAAGAACGCCTCCTTCTCGGTCGCCCCCATCAGCGCGCCGGCGCGATACTGGCCGCGCAGGAACAGCGTGATAGTGTCTATCACGCGCGCCCACAACCGTTCGTCGTTGGGTTCGAATACGACCCATTGCGTGCCGTCGAAGATCGAATGTTCCAGGAATATGAACAGGCGACGCACGCTAACATAGCGCCATAATGAATTACTACTCAGGGTCCGTGCGCCCCACAGCAGCGTCCCGCGGCCGGGGAAATTGCGGATCGCGTTGACGCCGCGCGGATTGAGGAGGTCCTGCGTCGCCTCGTCCACGGCGTATTCGAGATCAAGCGCGCCGCGCACCACCTCGTTCGCCGGGGCCTTGAACACGCCGCGCTCGACATCGGTTCGCGCGTAGATGCCGAGCATGTGGCCGCCCGGCGGCACCTTCCTGCGCGCGCTCGTTTGCGGATCGGAAATCCAGATCCAGGGATAGTAGAAGGCGGCGTATTGGGTCTCCTGGATATTGGTTCGAGGGTCCAGGCTGCCGGGGTCACCCGCATTCGGCTCGCAATCGATGACTGCGAAGCGATATCGTTGATTTTCGCAGTGAGTGATCAAGTCCTTCACATAGCTCTTGTCGGTGACGCCGGGCTCGTAAATCAGGGCCACCTCGCGATAGTCGTCGAGCAGCAGCGCGGCGAGGCCGGTCCGCTTGTTGGGGTCGACGTCTTCACCCTTGAAGTCGACGCTGCTAGGCGCGGTCCCGGCGTCGTTCCCGCCGGCGAGCAGGCCGGTATTCGCCGGGACATTGGGCGGTTGCGCGGGGTTGGCGACGAGGTCTAGCGCGATCAGCGCCGAATTATTGTTGACGCGCTTCTTGAAGTAGTCTGCGGACGCTTCGTCAAAGACGAGATCGTCGAAATCCTCCACCAGCGCCGGCCGTGGCAGCGTTTTCGGATTGTCGATCGGGTTGAACGGTGCGAAGCCGGGCGGCACCGAGCTCCAATAGGCGACCTGAATGCGGAACCCGACCGGAATGGAAACCGGGGGATTGGCGTTCGGTTGAGCCGGATCGGGAACTTTCGTCGTGCTCGGCTTGATCTCGACAAATATCCTGATGCCGAATCCGCCCGGTCCAACCGCATTCACGACCAGATCGCCGAACGTTGCCGTTGCCGCCTGCGCGGGGTTGGCGACGATGCGGCTGATGAAGGCGCGTCTGCCGCCGTTCTCGAAGAAGCCGCTGACGGCGTAGGGCATGTACTTGGTGGCGCTGAACACGCCGCCGAACCAGCGCTTGTAGTCATTGTAGCTCGTCACCAGACGCGGCTTGGTCGGTCCACGCTCGGTCTCGCCCAGAAACGCGGCGGTGCTGGTGGCGACGCCTTCGATCGGACGCGGGCCGCGCTCGATTTCTTCGATGTAGACGCCGGGATGCAGATATTCGGGCATGATTTAATCTCCGTCGCTGCGAAGGCTGATGTTTCGATAGGGGTCGGATCACGCCTATGGCTTGAGCGCTTTCTTGGCGGCGAGATCGGCGCCGTCTGTCAGTTTCTTGAGTTCCTTCAGTTCGGCCGAGAGGTCGTCGGCCTTCGCGTTGTCGGCGGCCTGCTTGTCGCTGCGCGCCTTGTCGTAGTCGCTCCAAGCCTTGTCGACCTTGGCTGCGTATCCACCGACATCGACGAGATAAACTCGGCGATCGTCGAGCTGCGGAGCGCAGTCGGGGTCGGGACCCTCGTCAATCTTGGTCTCGCCGTCGGGCGCCATGCTCATCAGCGCCGGCCGCACCTTGAACCAGAGCAGATAAACGCCCCAGATCTGGTTCGGCCCGCCAAACAGAGCCTGCATTTCCCTGATGCCGTTGTCGGTTTCCTTGAGGCGCGCACTAAGCCACTGGTCGAGCGCCAGCCATCCGTCGAGCCTGGCTTTTCGATCCGCAAGCGTGTCGGCCGCGCTGACGGCGGTGGCTTCATTGACGCCGCGCTTCTTGTCCACCTTGTCCTTGCGATAGGCGTCGATGGCGTCGAAGACCGGACAGACCTTGTTCTTGATGCGATCGGCCCAGTCCGGATAGACGGAGACGATGTCCTTCCTAAGGATGGCAAACTCCGCCACCTGGTCCTGCCAGCTCTGATAGAGAGCAGCTCGCTTTGCGGCATAGGCTGCCTGCGCCTGGTCCCGTTTCGCCTTGACCGGACTGAGCTCGGACTTGCGGCTGTCTGCCTTCTTTCCGTCCGCGCTCGTCTGCTCGAGTTTCACCAGTTCATCGTCGATGGCTGACATCTGCTCCTCCGATGGTTCACACTGGGGTGAGACCGCTCCATGCAATTGGATACTTGAACGACCAGTTGTTGCCGCGGCCGGCAACGGGATCGCCCGACGCCGCAGGAAGTTCGATATCGTTGCCGATGCGCGCGCCGCCGCCACGATCGACCCGGATGTGAACGGTGATGTCCTTGCCCGCCGCGGTTAGCGGATGCGCGCCCGCGGGCAGCGCGAGCGCTACGGCAAACGCCCCACGGGAATCGGTCAGGCCCGCCGCCGGAGAGGCGATCCAGAACGGCGCACCGCCCATCTGGGCCGGCTCCGATTGCCATTCGATCGCGATGCGCGCGCCTGGCACGACCGCCGCGTTCGCGGCCGCGGTTTCGCGCAGCGCTCCCCGCAGCACTAGCGCATTGTCCGGAAAGGGATAGGCCGCGGTCGGCCGCAGGAAAATTCGCAGCAGCCTCGCATTATCGACGACGACCGGTGCCGAGGCGTCGTCGGCTGGCGGGGCCGGCAGCGCCGGGATCGCGCTGGTGTTCGGCTCGAATGGCGCGCGCTGGGGCGCAATCGTCAGCGTCGTCGGACGTAACGGCTCTTCCGCCTGCCAGACAAAGTATCGGCTGCGGCTGATGATCGGCGGGCTGGTCAGCTTGTCGACGGAAACACGCAATCCTTCGCTCACCGTAGCGCCGGTAATCGGATCGATCAGCGCGACCGCAAACAGGATGCGGCGGCGCTGCAGTTCGGGCGCGAATATCGGAAAGGGTTGCGTCATTGCGGCCTCATGCCGTCCGCTTGGCCGAACAGGCGCTGATCGTCGATAACAGGTGCGGCAACATCCTCATGCAACGGATCGATCCATACGGGGGAAGCGACGTAGACGACCGAGGTGCGATAGTCGGCGTCCGGAAACATCGCCCAAACGCGACTTATCTCGTCGAGGACGGCCGGCTCGAGGCTGACGCGCACCGTGTCGCCATCGACCGGCGAACCTGCCAGGATCGAATTCTGCTGCAGCGTCTGCATCGCCGTCCCGAGCCAGACCAGCGACTCCAGATCATCGGGCTGTGATGTGCCCGCAGTCATGAGATAGAAGACGTCAAGCGGCAAGGCTTCGTTGAAGACCAGCGGCTGGCCCTGCGGACCGCTCGGCGGCAGCACGCGTTCGGTGTTGCGCAGCGCGGTGTTGACCATCAGCTTGTAGGGAAACAGCACGATCTGCATGACGCCCAAATTGTCCTTGCTGGGCGGCGCCACGATCACCTTGTGCTGGCTGCTGATCGCAGACAGCGCCGAGTTGATCCGGGCGGCGATGGCCTTGCTGACGCGCTGGATGGCATCGCTTCTCATCGGCAATTCCTCACGCTACCCGCTCTGACAGCTCGCGCTCGGCCTGATGCATGCCGATCTTCACCAGCTCGGCGCGCGTCGCCTCGACCAGATGCTTCATCGCGATCGGCTCGTTTTCGGCCGCGGCGGCGAAGGCTGCGCGCAACGTGATCTGGCGGATGTTGCCGCCAGAAAGCTCGAGCCGGCGCGCGATGAAGCGAAAATCGAGATCGTCCGCCCGCGGCGCGCCCGCCGGAAGAGACTGACGCCAGATCGCCTCGCGGGCCGAGGCGTCGGGTTGCGGAAACTCGATCGCGAAACGGAACCGGCGCAGGAACGCCTGATCGATGTTCCTGCGGAAATTGGTGGTCATGATCGCAAGGCCGGCGAACGACTCGATCCGCTGCAGCAGATAGGCCACCTCGATGTTGGCGTGTCGGTCGTGCGCATCCTTGACTTCGCTTCGCTTGCCGAACAGCGCATCCGCCTCATCGAACAGCAGAACCGCGAAGCTGCGTTCGGCTTCGCTGAACACCGCATCCAGATTCTTCTCAGTCTCGCCGATGTATTTACTGACGACCCGAGCGAGATCGACGTGATAAAGCTCCGCGCCAAGCGTCCTAGCGATGGCCTGCGCCGCCATGGTCTTGCCGGTGCCGCTCGGACCGGAAAACAACGCCGCAACGCCGCGGCCGTACGGCATCTGGCCGGAAAAGCCCCAGCGGTCGAGCACAGTTTCGGCGTCGCGAACCTGGCCGACGATCTCGCGCAATTGCCGATGCTGGTCCTCCGGCAATACTACCTGCGCCAGTTCGAACACGGGCTCGATGCGGCGCGCAAAGCTACGCAGATTGGGGCTGGCGATACGCCGGCAAGCATCGGCGAGTTCTGCGAGGCCAATACTTGCTTCGCCGTCGGCGCCTGCAGCCATCGCCTGCGCCAGTTCAACCGCGTGCACTGCATCTTGCTCCGACAGCGCGTAAGCCCGCGCCAAGCGCCTTGCGCCATCGGCTTCGAGCGGCAGATCTGCGGCATTGGCGGTATGCACCAACGCATCGGCGCGCTCGGCCGCATCGGCACCGATCCGCTCCAGGACCGCCGACGCTGGGCCCAGCAGCTCGATGCTTCGCGCCGCATTGTCCGCGATGACGAGCAGCGGATAGCCGGAGGCGTAGGTCAGTTCCGGCAACACGACGTCGTGGACGAACGCGAGCAGGTCGGGCGCGGCGGTGACCGCGTCCAGAATCGGGACGAAGTCGAGCAGCTTGATCGCCCGCGCGGCGCGGATGCCGAAATCTTCCAGCTCGCCGCGCCCGAGGCTGCCAAGCTGCGCCGCATCGATGCGGAGCGGCTCCTTGCCGGCGGAGAGCACAGCCAATTCGGATCGGATGCGCCAACCGGCCGGATCGCCGGCGAGAATGACCCGTTCTCCCGGCTTCAACGACGCGAAACGTGAAGCCAGCTTTCGCTCGTCAGCGTCCTCTGACAACCAGGGAGCATCGCCGCACCATGCGCCAACGTGCAGCCCGCGCCGCAATAGCGGGTCGGTCTGCAGCAGCGAGCTGTGGTCGACAAGCCAGCCGAGCATTGCGCGGTCGACGCGCAGTGGCTCGTCCATGGCCCAGCCGGCGGCCGCAGCACTTTCCAAGAGCCGCCACCGACTCAAGCCGTCCGATCCGGCAAGGCTTGCGCGGATTTCGATCGGGTCGCCGAGCAGCGTGCAAACCAGCCCGAGACTCTGGGTGGCGTCGGCCGTAGTCGTCATGCAGATAACCGAATGCTCGCTGGTAAGCGGGATCGATCTCCGGAGCGAGACACAGCAAGAGCGCCTGACGCTCCAGCTTGGTCAGCCCCAGCCGTTCCGTCATGACCGCCAAGCGCGCCGCGCCATGCCTTTGCCAGGCAGTCTCCATCTCCGGCCATGCCGCTGCTGCGGCATCGTCGGCGGTCGGGTCGAAGCGCTGGTCGAGCAGACGCACAATAGTGTCCCGACCGATCGAGAGGCCGCGAAGATCATCCGCCTGGTGCGACGGCTCGCAAGCAATACGCCCCTTCAGCAGAGCATCGAGCCAAGCTCGCACCGCCGTCAGGAGGCCGAAGTCCGGGGTTTTCTGAATGCCCAGCCAGCTGCGACCCTCGGTCAGGCTACGACGTAAATACCGATCCTGCGTCGACTTGCCGGCGCGCTGGGTTATCGCGCGCAGCGTGTCGACCAGTTCGCCAATGCCAAACTCCCTCACGCCGGCGGCTATTCGCAGTTCGGGCGATGCAGGAGAACTCGTCAACCGCACCACAGTGACGTGCTGGTCACGTTCAATCAGTTCATGGCTGAGTTCGTCGAGGCTGGGGCCGTCGCCCGCAATTATGGCGGCATCGATCGGAACGTTCTTCAGCAATGGATAGACGTGGGACGCCGCAATGCAGCTACCGCCAACTAAATGAAAATCCGGCAGACCGGCCAAAGTCCTCGCCAACAGAGCGGCGAACCAGTCGTCGCGCTCCTGATCATACACGATAAGAACACGAACCAAAGACACTGCAAAATCCTCAGAATTGAGTTTGCATTGCTCAGTCCAGAACAACCTGAAGGAAATACCTCACTGGGTATCAAAATTGGCTCAATCGCCCAGTCGTACCTGGCTCCTAAAGGGCCTAATCCCTGGATAGATCCTTTTTGGATCCTTGGATGGATTGCTAACAATCCGGAATGAACTGAAGCCTGGTTCGATTTGACGGGTTCCGCGTCGGTTATTTGTTAACCGGCCGCCCTGCTTCCGCTGGCCAGGCACGAAAAGCCGCCGGTCGACCCGCGATGGCCGCGACGACAGCGGCAGTGTTTGATACGATAAGTGAGATTAGACGGGGGCTCGGATTTCCCTTCCAGGAAGGCGTCTTTCTGAAGTTGGACCAGGTCGACGGGCGCTGGTGGTGCGGCTTCGAGCCTTTCACCTTCGTGCAAGTTCCGAAGCCAAATCTTCTCCTAAGCGGCAATCCGCACGATCCGAGCGCGGTCGACCTGGATCCAATGGGCGCTCCTCCGGATCGCGGGGGCGATCCTGCAGGCGACTGGCGCCGAGAACGGTGGGCGCAGCGCTACAACAAGAATTGGGCGGGCATCATAGATGCCTGGGCTCAGCTTCTTACTAATGCCGGCGACAAGAATAAGCGTGCCTTCGGGCTTGAAGACGGCACGGGGGTCGACGCGGTATTCGAAGTCGCACCGGTCACCGGCTGGAGTCGACCGGGCCATCACCACGTTTATTTCGACAGGACCAAGTGATGCGCAATCCTGCCCTTGTGACGAAGCTCCCACCGTTCACGCTTCTGGACGAACCTCTTCTGGCATTTTCGCCCTCCGACCCCACACAGGTCGATGTCCACCCGCTGAGGGGCCTAGCAAACTTCGGGCCTTATTCAAAAGGATCGTTCGGAGGATACACGTCGCGCGTACGCATCGCGACCGTGGGTCCGGAGAGTGCTTTCAAGCGTCGCGGCGAGCTCATGCTGTCGCTCCGTGAATCCCACCGCCCTTCCGATCGCTCTGAATATGTTCCGGAGTATCCAGGCTTCGAGACGCTCTTCCGGGTCGCGCTTGAGGCCGCGCCGCGCGACGCGCACATCAAATGGCCCGATTTTCTGCACCAGCTCCCGGGCGAGGGCGACCCGCAAGCGCGGCTTCCCCCGACAGTTGGAACCCAGCCACGCGCGGCAATTTCTTCGATGCGCATGACGCGCTCAAGGCCCTTGGCGCGAAATACAATATCCCCACCCAGGTCCTGAACGATCGGGCGTTCACCTTCGCTCATAAGGCATCCCTTGCGTGGCGCCTGTCGACTGCCTTGTATGTGAAGGCCGCCGGCACGCCCTGGAAGCTGGCACCGCTGAAAGGTGTACCAACCGATACTGCCTATATCGGGCTCGCTTATGCGCTCCGCGGCGATCAGCGAGACGCGCACTATGTGACGTGCTGCTCACAAGTTTTCGACATGGATGGCGGCGGCATGCAATTCGTCGCGTTCGAGGCGCGCGACCCGGTCGCCGACGTTGAGGAGGCCCGCAGAAATCCGTTTCTGAGCCGTGACGACATGCGAGCGGTGCTCGCCCGCAGTCTCGAGCTCTATCAAGGCCGCAATGGTGGCAACCTTCCTAAGCGGATGGTCATCCACAAGACTACCGCCTTCAAGGACGGCGAAATCGAAGGGGCGTTCGACGCATTATCCGGCGTTCCGGAGATCGAGTGCATCGAGATCAGTTCGGCATCCTGCTGGCGTGGCGTTTGGCTGATCAAATCGGGTCAGCAGAGGCCCCCTACGCGGCCGTCGGGCTATCCCGTGCCCCGGGGAACGATGGTGGTGAGATCAGGCAACTCCGCGCTCGTATGGGTTGCGGGAAATGCTCCTGAGGTCTCGACCAAGGGGGATTATTATCAGGGGAAGAAGAGCATTCCGCGCCCGCTGCAGCTCATCCGCCATGCCGGCAGTGGCCCCCTTGAGCTCAGCGCTCATGAGGCGCTGGCGCTGACCAAGATGGATTGGAACAACGATGCACTCTACGACCCCGTACCGGTAAGCATCCGCTATTCCCAAAAGCTGGCAAGGACGATTGCGAACGTCGCGGACCTGCCGAGAAACGTCTATCCATATCGCCTCTTCATGTGAGACCAATCAAAAGCTGAGGCAGGACGCGGCGACGGAACAACCGAAACTTCGATTCTTCGTCGGCCGTCGCGTGATGTCACCGATGGAATATCGGTGCTCGTTTGGTAACACTCTTTCAGCGAACCACTCGGCGGATGTCAGGCCTGTCCATCTTGAACTGAAAAGCAAATTCTTAAATCCTTATAAGTCGCCCAAACGCGACTGCGTGATCGGAACAGTCTCCCGATAGTCTCCGCAAAACGGGAATATTTCCGGATACGGCCGGAGACTTTCGGCGATTTGCACCTTACCTTCGGCGAACGGAGAATCTGGAGACGCAACCAAACGCACAAAAAGCCCGGATTTCCGGCCCTTTCTCGAGTCTCTTGGGAAACCAGGCCGAAGGCAGGACTGCGTGGCTGAGGCGGGAGGATTCGAACCACGATATGGCGAGTTAGAAATCAGACGCTCTCGCTTGTCCGAGAGAAGCGGCAGAACCTCGCTCCGATGAAGTTCCTAAGTCGCTCTAAACGTTCGAATTTCGAGAACCGTACCGAATGGATGGAGTCCAGAGCTTCGGAGAGAAACGGGCTTTTCGGAGAACAATAGGCCAGCTCTGCCGATCGGGAGTCCGGAGCTCAAATCGGAAATCGCAGCTGTTACTGGGCTTATTTGCCCGGGAGTTCACTCGGAGAATACGCCGCCTTGAGCAAGCTGGCGGAGCGAGAGAGATTCGAACTTGGGGTGTAGTTCTCGGAATGCCCAGGGTTTGCGCGGCGTCGCTCCGCCAAGGCTCCGCCAAATGCCCTTGAAACAAATTAAGTCGCAGTGGCGACTTCGGTGGCGATTTTTTGAAAAGAAAAAGCCGCCCCGGAGGGCGGCTTTTCTAGTTAACGCTTATATATCAGCGTCTTAGCTTCGTTGCGGGGATAGGATTTGAACCTATGACCTTCAGGTTATGAGCCTGACGCAGTAAGCATCCTACAGCTTGTCCATCGCGCCCTAGGTTGCAACGCCGACTCGGATTTAACGAAGCGATCAGACCAACCATCGACCGATCTGCACGCTACGTTTTCTGATTTTACGATAAATGGGATCTTGAACTTTCGATAGCATGCAAACGGCTGCATGCTCTGCGCATGGATGGAATTGATACCGATATCGGTGGTGCAGTTCGCCATCAGGATTCCATGCCCTCGCCGGCGTTTGACCAATTAATCGCGCGACGTCGCATCTGCGAGCGAAGCGTCTGATCGTGCGTCACAAAATTCGCAGATTGCCCTTGCGCCTAAATCCGGATGAGGCGATTCTACGCCTTGCACGGGCATTGGCACGCCAAGCGGCAAGGGAAGACCATGAACGAGATCAGATCAGCATTCGAACGCCCGACGAAGAAGGCGGTGATCTACGCTCGATTCTCGACCGACCTCCAAAATGAGAGATCAATAGAGGATCAAATCACGCTTTGTCGGGATTACGCCTCGCGCGAGTGCATGAATGTCGTCGAGGTATATGAGGACAGAGCGCGCTCAGGCGGTTCGATCATGGGACGCGGTGGCTTGCTCCGTCTACTGGATCACGCGAAAGAGCGGTCATTCGATGTCGTAGTCGTCGAGGCTCTCGATCGCCTCTCGCGCGATATGGAAGACCTCGCCGGTATTCACAAGCGGCTTTCGTTCCTTGGTATCGAAATACGAGCTGTCCACGAAGGCGTCGTCAACACGGTCCTGGTTGGGCTTCGCGGACTCGTGGGTCAGCTCTATCGCGAGGACAACGCCCACAAGGTGCGCAGAGGTCTGGCCGGTCGTGTCGGCCAGGGCCTCAATGCAGGTGGAAGGGCCTATGGGTATGCTTCTGTTGCCGGCGAAAAGGGCAAGCGAACGATTGTCGAAACTGAGGCCGAAATCGTCCGGCGTATCTTCGATGAATACGTTGCTGGGCGGACACCGCGTGAAATTGCACACGACTTGAACAATGAATGCATCTTGCCGCCGCGCGGGCGCTCGTGGAACGCCTCCACTATCAATGGCAACATGCAGCGGGGCACGGGCATTATCCAGAACGAACTCTACGCGGGGCGTCTCGTCTGGAATAAAGTTAGGATGGTTAAAGACCCTGACACGGGCAAGCGACTGTCGCGCCCGAACGCCAAGAACGACTGGCAGACCGCGGATGTGCCGGATCTGCGCATTATTTCTCAGGAATTATTCGACTCCGCGCAAAGTCGCAAACTAGGCGCGTGGCCAAACGCATCCGAATCAGCAGCGACGACCACGGCACATGCTGTCGGGTCTTCTCCGATGCGGAGCCTGCGGCGCAGGGATGTCCACGAACGGGAAGGATAATTCAGGACGCATTCGCATCCGCTGTTCTGCGGCCACAGAGAGCGGTTCTTGCCAGGACGCAAAGACTTTCTACCTCAAAACCGTCGAGAGCGCCGTTCTTGCGGGGTTAGAAAATGAGATGCGGCACCCGCAGGTTATTGCCGAATATGTGCGCACCTATCATGAGGAGCGGAAGCGTCTCTCAGCTAAAGCGAACGCTAAACGGGCTCATCTCGAGTTGCGGCTCGGCGAGCTAAATCGTGAGATTGATCGGCTCGTTGACGCGATAGCAAAGGGGCATGGCGATCCGGCGGTATTGGGCCCTCGGTCAAGCGTCCTGAACGAAGAGCGGAAGCAGGTTGAAATGGAGTTGAACGTCGAACCCGCGGTCGAGCGACACTATCTCGCTCCACCCGGCGGTACTGGCGCGCTATGAGCAACAACTCGTCCAGCTTCAGGACGCTTTGTCCAAGGGTATCAATGCTGGGGATTCTGACGCAGCGGAGGCAATCAGGGACCTTGTTGAGACCGTAACGGTCTTCCGGGACCCCTCGCGCCCGGGCGGCGTCACAATCGAAATTACTGGGCGCCTGAATGCACTGCTCGGGGAGCAGGCATACCCCAACAAGGTTCGGGGAGTGTGGGGAAAGATGGTAGCGGGAGAGGGACTCGAACCCCCGACCCCAGGATTATGATTCCCGTGCTCTAACCAGCTGAGCTACCCCGCCACGGCATCCGCCGTCACGGCATTGATATGCCGCGGTCGCGAACGCGCGGCATATAAGAAGTAGCGCTTGGGCATGTCAAGCAAACGCGCTTCTTCCGCCAAGTGGCCTGCAAAAAGTCCGCTATTTCGGCCGTACGTTGGGATCGCCGCCGGGGCTGCCGGGCGGCGGGATCACCGGCGTGTTGCCGGTATCGGGGGTCGGCGCACGCATTTCCGGGTCAACACCTGCGGGCGGGCATAACACGCCGTTGGATTTCGCCAGTCTGTCGCCGAGAGGCTCGTTGCTCTGCCCGGTGGTGGTGCCTTCCGGGGCAATCGTGCCTCGCGGCGGCACCGGCTGCATCGGCGCGCAGTTATCACTACGCGCGGGGTCGGCGGCACCGTCTCTGCCGGTGGCGTCGCCGGTGTTGGCGGGGCCTGGGCGCTCGCAACCCCGGACGCGGCCATCAGGACGCAAATGTAGAGTGAGTGTTTCATCCGCATCCAGGGAAAACGGCTGTCAGGCGCGGAGGTTCCGCGCAGAAAAGGCCGACTTTCAGGATTTGCGGTAACGGATGAGCGAAAAATGCCCCATCGGGGGCATCGGGCGGCGCTCGGTCAGGGTGATGCCGCCATGTTTGGCGGCCCAATTGACCAGCCGCGCCCATGGAAACTCCGGCCGCCAACCGAGCCGCCGCGCCAACGGCGCGAACGCCAGTTCGAAGATGCGGCGCGGACCGCTCTCTGCGCCGATGTGATTGACCAGGATAAGTTCGCCGCCGGGTTTCAGCACGCGGATGAAATCATCGAGCGTACCTTCCGGATCGGGCACCGCGGTGATGACATATTGCGCAACCACGGCGTCGAAGAACGAATCCGGGAATGCCAGGTTCTTGGCGTCCATCACCGCCAGCGTCTCGACATTCTTGAGACCCAGCGCGCGCACGCGGGCTTGCGCCTTGCGCAGCATCGGCTCGGAAATATCGACGCCGCATAATTTCGTGGTCGGCGAATAGTCCGACAGCGACAGGCCAGTGCCGACGCCGACATCGAGAATCCGGCCGCCGATCTTGTCGGCTTCCGCGATGGTCGATTGCCGGCCGTGGTCGAAAACCTTGCCGAACACGAGATCGTAGACCGGCGCCCAGCGCCCATAAGCCTTTGCGACCCCCGCGCGGTCGATATCTGCAGCCATGCCCCCGCCCTGAAACCTTATCCGCGCATGGCCTCGACCAGCGGCTGACGTCGCGCGCGCGTCTCTGGGGATCGCACTCTTCGCGGCTGCGCTCTGGATGAATCCGCCGCCGAGCACGCGGGCCTGGCCGGACGGAGCATCGTAGAACACGCAGGCTTGCCCCGGGGATACGCCCTCTTCGCCGGCGACGAGTTCGACTTCGTAGCCGCCATTGGCCGCGCGAAGCCACGCCGGCTGAGGCGCGCGGGTCGATCGCACCCGCACGAAAATCTCGAGACCCTGGCCGACCGCGTGATCGAGCGCACCGTCGCCGATCCAGTTGACGTCGCGCAACGCGATACGATCCATCCGCAACGCCTCGCGCGGGCCAACCACGACGCGGCGGCTGGCCGCATCGAGCCGCAGCACATAAAGCGGCGCCGTGGAGGCAATGCCCAATCCGCGCCGCTGACCGACGGTGAAATGCGCAATGCCCTGATGCTTGCCGATGACGTTGCCGCCGAGATCGACGATATCGCCGGGCTCCATGGCGTTTGGCCGCAACCGGCCGATGATGTCGGTATAGCGCCCGGTCGGTACGAAGCAGATGTCCTGACTGTCCTGCTTGTCCGCGACGTTGAGCCCAAAGCGCCGCGCCAGTTCGCGCGTCTGCGGCTTGGTCATGTCGCCGAGCGGAAAGCGCAAATAATCGAGCTGTTCGCGCGTGGTCGCGAACAGGAAATAGCTCTGGTCGCGATCGGCGTCGGCGGCACAGACCAGCGCACGCGATCCGTCGGCCAGACGGCGCGAAGCGACGTAATGGCCGGTGGCAAGCGCGGCCGCGCCGAGTTCGCGCGCGGTCGAGAGCAGATCGCGGAACTTGATCGAGCGATTGCACTCGATGCAGGGTACCGGCGTTTCGCCCGAGGCGTAACTATCGGCAAAATTGTCGATCACCGACTCGCGAAATCGGTTCTCGTAATCCAGCACATAATGCGGGATGCCGATCCGCTCGGCGACATTGCGCGCATCGTGGATGTCCTGCCCGGCGCAGCAGGCACCCTTGCGGTGGGTGGCCGCGCCGTGATCGTAAAGCTGCAGGGTAATGCCGACGACGTCGTAACCTTCGGACTTCAACAGCGCAGCCGTCACCGAGGAATCGACGCCGCCAGACATCGCGACGACGACCCTGGTGTCCTGAGGACGGCCTTCAATATCCAGACTGTTGAGCATGGTTCCGGTCATCGATGCGATCGCGGCGGCTTCGAACCCGCGCGATCAGGAAGCCACTTTGCGGCGAGTAAAAGCCCGTTTGCGGTCAGAAGGCCCAGAAGCGGTTCCGGCAAGGCCGAGTTGGCTTCCCGGAAACGGCCGAAGGCCCGCTCTTTAATATAGGCCGTATTCCCGGCACGCAATCACGCCTCACCGCTTTTGCGCGCCGGAAACGGCAAATCTTGCCGCCGGGCAGAAAAGGAGCCCGCCGCCACGGCTCACAGTCTGCCCGATAAGCAGTTAAGTCATTGAGATATATTATATAATTTTAGATCTCGGGGCTGGCCCGGTCCTTGCTGATCTCTGGTCAGAGTTCATTGTGAGAGGCCACGCCCCCGTGTTCAGCGTCACGTCAGAAGCAGCAACAAGCGTGTCTTTCCAGGCCGCGCAGCAGAAAGCCGCGCGGCCCTACCCGTCGCAACAGAACGATCGTTTCGGGGCGCTGGTCAATTCCAGCATCCCCGCAGACACCGGCAATGACCGCAACAGCGCGGCGGCGCCGCAGCCCTCCGCGTCGCAGCGCCGCACCGACGACGTGCCGGCAAGCGCCGATCACACCCGACCGCGCGACGATTCCTCCAATCAGGCCGCCGGAAACGCCACCAGCGGTCGTGATGCCGGCGCCCCGCAGGCTTCCGACGTCAATGCCGACGCGACCGGTACAGCGGCGCAAGGGTCCACGGCAAAGTCCGGCGGTTCGAAAGACAGCACGGCGAAAAAGACCGACAAGGCTTCTTCCGACGCCACATCCGCAGCCGATCCGGCCGCCCTGGCACGGCAGGACACAGCGTCCACGACGACGCCGAACCCGATCGCTGTCGTAATCCCCGTCGCCGTCGCATCGACGGATGTTCCCGCCGCGGCGCCGGCCACCGGCAACGCCACAGCGCCGCTTGCCATCGCTGCGGCGGCCATTGCAGCAGCTGCTGCGTCGGCGCAGACCAAGATCGATTCCGGGGCGACCGCGTCCGCAGGCGGCACCGCATCGGCAATGCCGACCGCAAATGCCGCCCCAGCAGCGGCGTCCGCAAAGACCGCCGTTCAGGCAGTGGCGGGCCAGACCGCCGCCCTGACCATCAAGCCTGCGGCTGCGCAGACCGGCGCGACCGCGGCAACGGATGCGGGATTGACCGCGGTAGTTGCCGCGACCGCGCCGGTGACACCGAAAACGACGCCGCTCAAGACGCCAGGCACGGCGCAAGCGCAGACCACGACATCGGCCACTCCGGACACGAATTCGGCCAAACCGGATCCAGCCGCGACGGATGCGCTGGGCTCGACGTCACAGACCAACGCCGCGCAAGCGGCGGCGGTCGCCAAGCCGCAAGCCGGCACCGAGGGTACCGACGCGGCAAAGGCCCAAGCCACCGCCGATGCGGCATCGGCATCCGCGGCTATCCCCGCGGGCCACGACCATACGCCGGCCGCCGCGGCGGCCCACACCCCGACCAACTTATCGGATTCCAGCGTTCAACCGACGGTTTCGATCCAGCCACAACTCCCTGCCGCGGCAACCACCGCCGCTCCTGCAGGCGCGCTGACCGTTACGGCGGCGGCCAATGCGCCGGTGCCCCTGAGCGGGCTCGCCCTCGAGATCGCCGCCTCGTCAAAAAGCGGCAAGAGCCGTTTCGAAATCCGGCTCGACCCGGCCGAACTTGGTCGCATCGACGTTCGCATCGATGTCGATCGCAATGGCCAGGTGACTTCGCACCTGACGGTCGAAAAGCCGGAAACGCTATCTATGTTGCGCCAGGACGCCCCCCAGCTACAGCGCGCCCTTGACGATGCCGGGTTCAAGACCGGCGACGGCGGCCTGCAATTCAGCCTGCGCGACCAGTCCTCTTCCGGGCAGAACAATGGCAACGAAAGTAGCCGCAACGCCCACCGCCTGGTGATCAGCGAAGACGACGCCATCCCGGCGGCGATCGCCGGACGAACCTATGGCCGCGCGCTCGGATCGAGCAGCGGCGTCGACATCAGGGTCTGAGGAGACGGACATGACAACAACTTCAGGCGTAGCCAGTCCCGTCGTTTCAGGAACGACGACGCCGACCTCATCTTCGTCAGGCTCCTCGGGAGCCTCGCTGGGTTCGGCCGCCAACACCACGCTCGCCGGAAACTTCCAGACGTTTCTGACGCTGCTGACGACGCAACTGCAGAACCAGAATCCGCTCGATCCGCTGGACACAAACCAGTTCACCCAGCAGCTGGTGCAGTTTGCTTCGGTCGAGCAGCAACTCAAGACCAACGATCAGCTGACCACCCTTGTCTCGCTACAGCAGACCGCTCAATCGACGCAGGCGCTGACCTTCGTCGGCAAGACCGCGGTGGTCGACGGCAGCACGGCGGCCCTGACCAACGGTTCGGCCACGTGGGATATGAACGTTCCGACCGCTTCCAACGTCGACATCTCGATCACCAACAGTACCGGACAGACCGTCTTCACCGGCAAATACGCCGCCAACGCCGGCAACAATCAGCCCTTCACCTGGAACGGCCAAGGCAACGACGGCACGCAGTGGCCGGACGGCAAATACACCCTCACCGCAACAGCGGCCGATACCTCGGGCAATGCCGTAGCCGTTTCCACCCAGATCCAGGGCGTCGTCAGTTCGGTCGACCTCACCCAGTCGCCGCCATTGCTGTACATCAACGGCCAGACCTACACGGTCAATCAGATCAAGGCCATCACCGGCTGACGTGTTCCACCTGCACTGCAGCGGAAGCTGCGCGGAACGCCCAGGCGTTCGTCCGTGTGGTCGTGGCGCGTCGATGGCTGCGCGCCGTTCCCGGCGATATCCTCCCCCGCGCCGTCCGACGGAAAACCTCGCCCGACCCTGTCAGCGCTGGCTGCGCCGACAGTTCTGGCGCGGCCGCGATGCGTGAATCCTCGGGGAAAAATGAGGGCCGGCATCTGGAAAATCGGCAGCGACGGACATCCCTGCAATCTCAGGCTGCAACAGGAATCCAATTAACTCAACGATTTCAATAACCACGACGGCCGAAGGGGACCTCGACCACAGAAATGACGATGATTCCAACGAGATTCGCATTGGAGCCCCGGGCTTAGGCAAATTTTAAGTGGCGGAGCGTAGGTTGTCAGCGTGAGTTCAGTGGTTGAGAGTTTGTGAGTACGCCATGACAGAACCCCATCGCCCGAGGGTAAAATACGTCATCGGGCCTGACGGTAGTCCGTTAACAATTGCGGATTTGCCCGCGCCCGGAACCAAACGGTGGGTTATTCGCCGTAAGGCCGAAGTCGTTGCCGCAGTGCGCGGCGGCTTGCTCTCCCTTGAAGAGGCCTGCAGCCGTTACACGCTGACCGTCGACGAGTTCCTTTCCTGGCAATTTTCCATCGATCAGCACGGCCTTGCCGGACTGCGCACCACCCGCATCCAGCAATATCGCCAATAGTCCTTTCCAAAACCTGCGGCATTTGACCAAAATCGGCTTCGTTCCGCGAAGCCGATTTTGGTCATGTTCGAGTTTGTTCCCGGCCCTTAATCTTCGTTAACCATATCGAAACCATCCCATAGGCAATAATTGCCCAGTCGGCTCTTGGGGCCGAATCTCAGGGGCGGTTAGTGCAGGCTCTCGTAAGTTTCCTAAAAGGTCTGGGCGCCGCGCGGTTGATGGCGATGGTCGCGGTGACAGCCGCGCTGATCGGCTTCTTCGGCCTTGTCATCATGCGCGTCACCACCCCGCAGATGACCACCCTGTACACCGACCTCAGCTTCGAGGATTCCTCGGCCATCATCAAGGATCTGGACCGCCAGGCAATTCCCTACGAGCTGCGCAACGACGGCGCCGTGATCATGGTGCCGAAGGACAAAGTCACCCGGCTGCGCATGAAGCTCGCCGAAGGCGGCCTGCCCAAGGGCGGCGGCGTCGGCTACGAGATCTTCGACAAATCCGACGCGCTGGGCACCACCAGCTTCGTCCAGAATATCAATCATTTGCGTGCGCTCGAGGGCGAACTGGCCCGCACCATCCGCGCCATCGATCGCATCCAGGCTGCCAGGGTCCATCTGGTGCTGCCGGAGCGGCCGCTATTTTCGCGCGAGACGCCCGAGCCATCGGCCTCGATCGTCGTGCGCGTACGCGGTTCACTGGAACCCCAGCAGATCAGGGCTATCCGCCATCTGGTCGCCTCCGCCGTCAACGGCCTGAAGCCGCAGCGGGTCTCGATCGTCGACGAGACCGGCCAACTGCTCGCCGACGGCGCCGGCAACAGCAATGATGTCGACAACACCGTCGCAGACGAGCGCCGCTCCGGCTTCGAGAAGCGGATGCGCAACGAAGTCGAATCGATCGTGTCATCGGTGGTCGGCGCCGGCCGCGCCCGGGTCCAGCTCTCGGCCGACTTCGACTACAACAAGATCACCCAGACCTCCGACAAGTTCGATCCCGAAGGCCGGGTGCTGCGCTCCAGCCAGACCCGGGAAGAATCCAGCCTGACCGCCGACAATAACGGCCAGGTCACCGTCAACAATGAATTGCCGGGCAATCAGAACAAGGACAACGCCGCGACCGCGCGCGACCAGAGCAAGAAGACCGAAGAAACCAACAATTACGAAATCTCCCGCACCACCAAGACCGAGGTGACCGAGGCGGGCCGGGTCAACCGCATCTCGGTCGCGGTGCTGGTCGATGGCACCTATACGAAGAATGACAAAGGCGAATTGGTCTATCAGGAGCGCAGCAAGGACGAACTGGACCGCATCGCGGCCCTGGTGCGCTCGGCGATCGGATTCGACCAGAAGCGCGGCGATCAGGTCGAGGTTGTGAACCTCAAATTCGCCGAAGCCCCGGTGGTCGCCCCGCTTGCCGAGCCGACCGGACTTCTCGGCATGCTGCAGTTCACCAAGGACGACCTCATGTACGTCATCGAGCTTGGCGTCATGATGCTGCTCAGCCTGGTAGTGCTGTTCATGGTGATCCGGCCGCTGGTCAAGCGCATCCTCGCTTCCGAAGAGGTCACTTCCCTTACGGGCGATACGATGGCAACGCTAACCGACGGCAGCGCAACAGATGCGACCGGGCAGAATCTCATTCCAACCACCACCGCGCAGATGATCGACGTCGCCCAGGTTCAGGGCCAGGTCCACGCCCAATCGGTGCATCGCGTCGGCGAACTCGCCGAGCGAAATCCCAACGAAACCGCGACCATTATTCGTCAATGGCTCGGTGAACAGCAGCAACCGGCGTGATCTGAAATGGCCGTACCGCAAACCACAAACGCCAACGACATTTCTACCGTCATCGCCAATTTGGCTGCCCGGCAGGCCAATCGTCCGAAGGGACCGAAACTGAGCGGCCCGAAGCGCGCCGCAATCCTGATGCTGGCGCTGGGCGAACAATATGGCGGCAAGGTCTGGTCGCTGCTCGACGACGACGAGGTGCGCGAACTGTCCATTCATATGTCGACACTTGGCACCGTCGAGGCCGAGGTGGTGGAAGACCTGCTGCTCGAATTCGTCTCGCGGATGTCGGCATCCGGCGCGCTGATGGGCACGTTCGACGCCACCGAACGGCTGCTGCAGCAATACCTGCCCCCCGAGCGCGTGACCGGCATCATGGATGAAATTCGCGGCCCCGCCGGCCGCAACATGTGGGAGAAGCTCTCCAACGTGCAGGAAGAGGTGCTGGCCAACTATCTCAAGAACGAATATCCGCAGACCATCGCGGTGGTGCTGTCGAAGCTGAAGCCGGAGCACGCCGCGCGCGTGCTCGCGATCCTGCCGGAGGACATGGCGCTCGACGTCGTCAACCGGATGCTGAAGATGGAAGCCGTGCAGAAGGAAGTGATCGAGCGGGTCGAACAGACGCTGCGCACCGAATTCATGTCGAACCTGTCGCAGACCAGGCGCCGCGACGCCCACGAGGTGATGGCCGAAATCTTCAATAATTTCGACCGCCAGACCGAGACCCGTTTCATCACCTCGCTGGAAGAAGACAACCGCGAATCCGCCGAACGCATCAAGGCGCTGATGTTCACCTTCGATGACCTCGTCAAGCTGGACAGCGGTTCCGCCCAGACGCTGATGCGCCACATCGACAAGGACAAGCTCGGCATCGCGCTGAAGAGCGCCAACGATGATGTCCGCGGCTTCTTTCTCAGCAACATGTCATCCCGCGCCGGCAAGATGCTGCTCGACGACATGGCAGCCCTTGGTCCGGTCAGGTTGCGCGACGTCGACGAGGCGCAGGCGCTGCTCGTCAACCTCGCCAAGGATCTCGCCGCCAAGGGCGAAATCATGCTGACCAAGAACCGCGCCGACGACGAGCTGGTGTACTGATGGCCGCGCCCGCAAAATTCCTGTTCGACATGGACTTCTCCGCGCCGGACAAGGCGCGGGAGCGGCCGGCCACGGCGTCGGAGATCGCGCAGAAGATCGCCGCCGCCGAGGCCCGCGGCTTTCGCGACGGTCACGCTGCCGGACAGAGCGAGGCCAAGGCGGAAAGCGACCGCCGCACCGCGCTGGCGCTCGAGGAGATCGGGATTGCCATCAAGAACATTGCCGCGCGTTTTTCCGGCGTCGAGACCCGGATGGAAACCGAGGCCGTCGACGTCGCGGTCGCGGTGGCGCGCAAGCTGTGCAGCGAGTTGATCGCCCGCGAGCCACTCGGCGAGATTACCGGACTGGTAAAGGATTGTTTCTCTCATCTGGTGTCGATGCCGCATCTCGTGGTCCGGATCAACGACCAGCTCTACGAGACCGCGCGCGAACGGATCGAGCGGCTGGCGAAACAAAGCGGCTTCGAGGGCCGCCTCGTCATCCTGGCGGAACCGGAAATTCAGAGCGGCGACTGCAGGATCGAGTGGGCCGATGGGGGCGTCGTGCTGGAGCGTGCGACGATCGAGGCCAGGATCAACGAACTTGTCGGACGCTACATCGCGTCCAGCAACCAGGCCGCAACGTAAGGCCATGAGGACCTAAATCATGAGTGACACCGACGCACAGGTTCCGCTTCCGGATCTCAACTCCGCCGATTCACCTCCGATCGACGATCTGGCCTATAACGAGGACGAACGGGCCTCGCGCGTTGCCGCGGACCTCGAAGCCGTGTTCGACGTCCCGGTACAGGTCTCGGCCGTGCTCGGCCGCTCCAAGATGGACGTCGGCGAACTGCTGAAACTCGGGCCCGGCACCGTACTCGAACTGGACCGCCGCGTCGGCGAAGCCATCGACATCTACGTCAATAATCGCCTCGTGGCGCGTGGCGAGGTGGTGCTGGTGGAAGACAAACTCGGCGTAACCATGACGGAAATCATCAAGGCCGAACGCACCTAAAGGCGATCTCTAAAGACACGGCGCCCGAACGGCGCGGACAGACGAACAGGAGACTATCATGCGGCTTCTCATCGTTGGCACATTGAAGGGCCAGCTTACGACAGCCACCAAGATCGCGATGGACAATGGCGCTTCCGTCACTCATGCGGAGGACCACGAACAGGCGATGCGGGTGTTGCGCAGCGGCAAGGGCGCCGACCTTCTGCTGGTCGACGTGGCCCTCGACATCCGCGACCTGGTGATGCGGCTGGAAGCCGAACACATTCACGTGCCAATCGTCGCCTGCGGCATCTCCAACGATGCCCGCGCGGCGGTTGCTGCCATCCACGCCGGCGCCAAGGAATACATCCCGCTGCCGCCCGACCCCGAACTGATCGCCGCCGTGCTTGCCGCCGTCGCCAACGATTTCCGCGACCTGGTCTACCGCGACGAGGCGATGGCCAAGGTCATCAAACTGGCGCAGCAAATCGCGGGCTCCGACGCCTCCGTCATGATCACCGGCGAATCCGGCACCGGCAAGGAAGTGCTGGCGCGCTACGTGCACACCCGCTCCAACCGCGCCAAGAAACCCTTCATCTCGATCAATTGCGCGGCGATCCCCGAACACCTGCTGGAGTCCGAATTGTTCGGCCACGAGAAGGGCGCGTTCACCGGCGCGGTGGCGCGCCGCATCGGCAAGTTCGAGGAAGCGACCGGCGGCACGCTGCTGCTTGACGAAATCTCGGAAATGGACGTGCGGCTGCAATCCAAACTGCTGCGGGCGATCCAGGAACGCGTGATCGACCGGGTCGGCGGCACAAGACCCGTACCGGTCGATATCCGCATCATCGCCACCTCGAACCGCAATTTGGCCGACGCCGTCCGCGACGGCACGTTCCGCGAGGACTTGCTATTCCGGCTCAACGTCGTGAACTTGAAGATTCCGCCCTTGCGGGAACGCCCGGCCGATATTCTCGAACTGGCGCAACACTTCGCCAAGAAATATGCCGAAGCCAACGGCGTGCCGCTGCGGCCGATCTCGGCGGAGGCGCGACGCGTACTGACGTCGAACCGCTGGCAGGGTAACGTCCGTGAGCTGGAAAATACCATGCATCGCTCGGTGCTGATGGCGCAGGGCGACGAAATCGGCGTCGACGCCATCCTGACGCCGGACGGCGATCGTCTCGATACGCCAAAGATCGTGCCGGCGGTGGCGCATGCCACCTTCGCCGCCGAACAGGTGACCCGCGCGTTGGTCGGGCGGACGGTCGCCGACGTCGAGCGCGATCTCATCCTGGAGACGCTGAAACATTGCCTCGGCAATCGCACCCACGCCGCCAATATCCTCGGCATCTCGATCCGCACCCTGCGCAACAAACTGAACGAATACGCCGACGGTGGATTACCGATCACGCCCGCCGGCGCCGGCGATTATCACCGTGTCGCCGCGCCGGTGTGATCGCGGCATCTAATGGCGTCATTCCGGGGCGCGCGTCGGCGCGAACCCGGAATGACGCCGATATCTTGAAAGGCGCGCTATGAATAATCCGGCGCGTCAGGTTTGCGGAAGATGTGGATCGGATCGCCCGGCTGCAGGTGGCGTCCGGTGAATGCCGCATAGACGTACAGCGCGAGATAGAGGATCGAGAGCGCACCGATCGCGTAAAAAGCCCAGACCGCGATCCGCTTCATCAGTCGGCCGCGCTGCCCGCGCGGGCGATTTGAAGGAGTTCGTGTTTCATCGTCGCTCTCGTCTCGCCATTGATGTTGCCGTAGCGAGCTTTACGCTGCAGACGCGAAAAAGACCACCGCCCGATTTCGCTTGGTGAACGCCGGGGACTAACAATAGGCGTGCTTTTGTGGCACATCGTGTTCTCCACCCGCCCAACCGCATCGGCCTTCGAGTTCACCATGCCCGCACCCAAGCCGCCCGCCTTCGAGACCCTGAGCCTGCATGCCGGCCAGCACCCCGATCCCGCCACGGGGGCGCGCGCGGTGCCGATCTATCAGACCACCTCTTACGTCTTTCAGGATTCCGACCACGCCGCGGCGCTGTTCAATCTCGAACGCGCCGGCCACGTCTATACCCGGATTTCGAACCCGACCACGGCGGTGCTTGAAGAGCGGCTTGCTGCGCTGGAGGGTGGCGTCGGCGCCGTCTGCACCGCGAGCGGCATGGCGGCGCTGCATCTGGCGATCGCGACGCTGCTCAATGCCGGCGACCACATCGTCGCCTCCTCCTCGCTCTATGGCGGCAGCATCAATCTGCTCACGCACACTTTGCCCCGCTTCGGCATCACCACCACTTTCGTGAAGCCGCGCGCGCTCGACGAATTCCGCGCCGCGATCCGTCCCAACACCCTGCTGGTGATCGGCGAGACCATCGGCAATCCCGGCCTTGAAGTGCTGGATATTCCGCAGATCGCCCAGATCGCGCACGACGCAAAGATCCCGCTGTTGATCGACAACACCTTCGCCACGCCTTTTCTCAGCCGGCCGATCGAACTCGGCGCCGACCTCGTGATGAATTCGGCCACCAAATGGATCGGCGGCCATGGCATCGCCATCGGCGGCGTGATCGTCGACGGCGGCCGGTTCGACTGGCGCGCTTCCGGCAAATTTCCGGTGCTGACCGAGCCCTATGCCGGCTATCACGGCATCGTCTTCGACGAGCAGTTCGGCCCGGCCGCATTCATCATGCGGGCGCGCACCGAGGGCCTGCGCGATTTCGGCGCCTGCCTGTCGCCGACCAACGCCTTTCAACTGCTGCAGGGCGTCGAGACGCTCGGCATCCGCATGGAGCGCCATGTCGCCAACACCCATGCGGTGCTCGAGTTCCTCGCCGCCAACAAGGCGGTCGACTGGGTGCTGCATCCGTCGCTGGACAACCACCCGGATCATGAACTCGCCAAGCGATTGCTGCCGCGCGGCGCGGGCTCGATCGTCAGCTTCGGCATCAAGGGCGGCCGGCCAGCGGGCAAGAAATTCATCGAGTCGTTGCGGATGATCAGCCATCTCGCCAATGTCGGCGACGCCAAGACGCTGGTCATTCATCCCGCCAGCACCACCCATCAGCAGATGGATGCCGCCCAGCTCAAGGCCGCCGGGATCGGCGAGGAACTGGTGCGGCTGTCGATCGGCATCGAGGCCGCCGCCGACATCATCGACGATCTCGGCCAGGCGCTCCGTATTTCGCAGAAGGCTTGAGCCATGCAGTTGTCCGTGAACGGCATCGATACCTTCGTCGCCACCGGCGGCCGGGAATTCGATCCCTCGCTGCCGGCCGTCGTGTTCCTGCACGGCGCCGGCTTCGATCACACCACCTGGGCCCTGCACAGCCGGTGGTTCGCCCATCACGGCTATGGCGTGCTGGCGCCGGATCTGCCCGGCCACGGCCGCTCGTCCGGCGACGCCGCTGCCCACCATCGCCGACATGGCCGACTGGACCGCGGCACTGCTCGACGCCGCCGGCGTGGCAAAAGCCCGGCTGGTCGGTCATTCCATGGGATCGCTGATTGCGCTCGAGACCGCCGCGCGGCATCCGGCAAAGGTGTCGGCCCTCAGCCTGATCGGAACCGCGGCAACCATGACGGTCGGCCCCGATCTGCTCAAGGCCGCCGAGGCCAACGATCATGCCGCCGTCGACATGGTCTCGATCTGGGGCCTCGGCTTTCAGGCGGAACTGGGCGGCAGCCTGGCGCCGGGATTGTGGATGCATGCCGGCGCGCAACGCGTGCTTGAAAAGTGCCGGCCCGGCGTGCTGTTCAACGACCTGTCCGCCTGCAACGCCTATCAGAACGCGCTTGCCGCAGCGGCACGGATCGCCGTCCCGGCCACGCTGATCCTCGGCGAGCGCGACATGATGACCCCTGCGAGAGCCGGCAAGGCGCTGGCCGCGGCGCTGCCGAATTCACGCACCGTGGTGCTGCGCGGCGCCGGCCACATGATGATGGTGGAGCGGCCCGACGAACTGCTGGCGGCGCTGCAGGGCTGACCGCGCGCCGGTTATCCCGCCGCGCGACCGCCGGCTTTGCGACGTTCACCGCCAGCTTGCCGTAGCGATCCTTGAACGCTTCGGTGTCGATCTCCTCGAGCTGGATCGCGCCGCTCATCACGCCGGCCTTCCAGGCGTCGTGCTCGGGATCGGCGCGGAATTCCGGCATCACTTCCCTGGCGAACAGTTCCAGCGAATTCGCAGATGTGCTCGTGGCTGTTCTTGCCGGCCTGGTTGAGCAGGATCACCTGGTCGATGTGCGAAGTCCGGAACCGCCGCAGTTTCTTGCGCGATGGTTTCGGGCGAGCCGATCAGGCCGCCGCGCAGCGCCGCCTCCTGGGCTTCCGGATTTTCGCGCTTCCACTTGTTGTATTCGTCCCACATGTTGACGGTGCCGGGCGCCGGGCGCTGGCGGTTCTGCGAGGCGCCGTAGAAGCGCAGCGCGAACTGGAAGAAGGTCGCGCCGTCGGCGCGCGCGCGGGCCTCCTCGTCGGTCTTCGCGCACATGAAGAACGACACCAGCGCCATGTTCGGATTGATCTCGTAGTCGGCGAGCTTCTTCAGCCGCTTGGTGATCGCGTTGTAATAGGCGTGCACCCAGGCGTGCGCGGCGTCGGCGCTGACGAACTGGAAGCCGAGCGCGCCGAACCCGTTCTGGCCCGGCGCGCTCGATGGTCGGAAGCTGCGAGCACGCCATCCACAGCGGCGGATGCGGCTTCTGCACGGGCTTCGGCACCACGTTGCGCAGCGGAATGTCGAAATACTTGCCGTGATGCTCGCTGCCGCCATCCTTGAACATCGGGAAGATGGCGCGGACCGCCTCCTCGAACACTTCCTTCTTGGTTTCCATGTCGCGGCCGAACGGCGTCAGTTCGGTGATCGAGGCGCTCTCGCCCATGCCGAACTCGACGCGGCCGTTGCTCAGGAGATCGAGCACCGCGACGCGCTCGGCGACGCGCGCGGGATGATTGGTGGTGAGCTGGAAAATGCCGTGGCCGAGCCGGATGTTCTTGGTGCGCTGGCTGGCGGCGGCGAGAAAGGATTCCGGCGACGGCGAATGCGAATATTCTTCCAGGAAATGATGCTCCACCACCCAGGCATGGTCGTAGCCGAGCCGGTCGGCGGTCTCCAGTTGCGTCAGCGCATCCTGGTAGAGCTTGAGTTCATCGCCGGCTTGCCACGGGACGCGGCAATTGCAGCTCATAAAAGATGCCGAATTTCATGACGTCTCTCCCCCGGGCCGGCTTGTTGTGTTTAGCGGCAGTGTATTCCCGCGCGGGACCGAAGTCCAGCCTCGGCCAATTCCGCGCCGCGGAAGGCTGGCTTGCACTGGGCGCGCGAATGGTTAGTTTTGCCGGCTGTGAGTCGTGGCTTCAACGCGCGCGCCCTCCCCCACCGAGACCCCATGACCACCTTTACGCCGCATCAGGATTCCGCGCTGAAGGCCGTTGCCGACTGGCTGAAGGCGAAACCCGGCAAGAACGGCACGCCGCCGGTCTTCCGGCTGTTCGGCTATGCCGGCACCGGCAAGACCACGCTGGCGCGCCATATCGCCGACGGCGTCGACGGCGAGGTGAAATTCGCGGCCTTCACCGGCAAGGCCGCGCTGGTGATGCGCAACAAGGGTTGCGACAACGCTTCCACCATCCATTCGCTGATCTACCGCGCCCGCGAATCCGGCGTCGAGCAGCCGAGTTTTGAATTGTGGGACGACGCGCCGGCCTCCAAGGCAAAACTGATCGTGATCGACGAATGCTCGATGGTCGACGCCGAACTCGGCCGCGACCTGATGTCGTTCGACTGTCCGCTGCTGGTGCTCGGCGATCCCGCGCAATTGCCGCCGATCCAGGGCGGCGGCTTCTTCACCGATTGCGAGCCCGACGCGATGCTGACCGAAGTGCATCGCCAGGCGCAGGACGATCCGATCGTGCGGATGTCGATGGACGTGCGCGAGGGCCGCGAACTCGACATCGGCCGCTACGGCGAAAGCGAAGTGGTGTCGCGCGGCGAACTCGATCCGGAGCGGGTGATGAGCGCCGACCAGGTGCTGGTCGGACGCAACAACACACGGCGCGCCTACAACATGCGGGTGCGGCAGAAGCAGAACATCGAGGATCCCTTGCCGGTCGCCGGCGACAAGCTGGTCTGCCTGCGCAACAACCGCAAGAAGGGCCTGTTCAATGGCGGGCTGTGGCGGGTGAAGTCGCGCGCGCAGTCGAAATCCAAGATCATCACCATGCGGCTGATGCCGGATGAAGATTTCGGCCACAAGGTGACAAAAGTCTCGGTCCGCGGCGACTGCTTCGGCGGCGCCATCGAGACCATCCCGTGGGAACAGCGCAAGCCCTATGACGAGTTCGACTATGGTTACGTGCTCACCGTGCACAAATCGCAGGGCTCGCAATGGGACGACGTGGTACTGTTCGACGAGAGTTTTGCGTTCCAGGACAGCCGCGCAAGGTGGCTCTACACCGGCATCACGCGCGCGGCGAAACGGTTGAGCGTGGTGGTGTGAGGCCGACGCGTCAGTGGGAATGAAATGGCGACACGCTTTGAGGTCGGCGACCACGTCAGCTGGAATTCCGAAGCCGGACGCGTCAGCGGCAGGATCATCAAGGTGCATACGGCTGATGTCGGCTACAAGGGATACACCCATCACGCCAGTCCGGATGAGCCGCAATATGAAATCAAGAGCGACAAGACCGACCATATCGCCATGCACAAGGGATCGGCGCTGACGCGGCTGACGAGGAAATAACACTTCATGCGCGACACCATTTCCGGCATGCCACCTCCGTCTCGCGGCACGATGTGCCCGAGGTGATGCGGTCGTCCTGCCCTCGTCAATCACGAGGGCGCAGGGAATGCCGGGCGCCCGATGCGCCCGATAGCCGCGTGTGCAGAGATAGTGTGAGAGACGCACACGCGTTAGTCAGGTCACACCGGAATCACCCGGCATTCCCCGCGCAATGGTCTTACGGCTTATAACGCGCTCTCCCCGGTGACCGGGCTTTCTTGCCACCGTCGCCTGCGGATGTTGCCGCAAACTTGACGCCAGCGTCGGGGCGTCAGGACCACACGCCTTCGCCGTCCGCAAGCTGCATCGCCCGTCCAGCGCGCCGCCAGCGTCCACCGCATCCCGCTCCGCGTTTCGTGACGTTGCGCAACGCCCCTCCAAAGGAGCGGGACGGCTGCGGATATAAGGTGATTTGCGCTTTCGGAAAATCAGAATATTTTTTCGCAAAGGGGCTGGACAGCCAAATCGCTGATTTGCCCCGTCGGGTTGCCGGTTTCACTTGCCCGATCGCTCCTGATCCGCCGCGCCGAATGACGGGACCGGAAATATCCCCCGAAAGCGTCCCGCGCGATTTTTTGCCCACGCCGTCGCACTGGTCTAAAACGTCGGCATGACCGACCCTTCGAAATCAAGCCCGCCGCTGCCGTTCGACGAACTCGCGAAGGCCATCAAGGCGCGCCGCTCCGTGTACGGCTATATCAGCGGGCTCAAGCTCGACCGCGCGGCCGCGGGGGAAGCCTGGTCGAGCCTGCCGTACCGCCCCGTCTTCGTCGGCGACACCGAGACCGGCGTTCTTCACGGCGGCGTCGTCACCGCCATGCTCGACGAGACCTGCGGCATGGCCGTGCAGCTGGCGCTCGACGGCTCCCGCGCGATCGCCACGCTCGATCTTCGCATCGACTACCAGAAGCCCGCGACGCCCGGCCTCGACATCAAGGCGCATTCGATCTGCTACCGCGTCACCCGCTCGATCGCCTTCGTGCGCGCCACGGCCTACCAGGACTCCGAGGACGATCCCGTCGCCACCGCGACGGCCTGCTTCATGGTCGGCGCCAACCGGACCAACATGCTCACGGACGAACGAAAGGATTATCACGCGCCGCCGACGCTCGAGGCGCCGGACGATCCAGCCGGCCCGTTCGCCAACAGCCCGTTCGCGCGCTGTCTCGGCATCCGCATCGGCGACGACGGCGCGCTGGTGATGCCGTTCTCGCGGAAAATCATCGGCAATCCGATCCTGCCCGCCATCCACGGCGGGATGACCGGCGCCTTCCTCGAAACGGCCGCGATCGTGGGCGTGACGCGCGAGCTCGGCGTGTCGGCGCTGCCCAAGCCGATCGGCCTGACAATCAATTATTTGCGCTCCGGACGCGCGCTGGACAGCTACGCCAACGTCTCGATCGTCAAGCAGGGCCGGCGCGTCGTCGCTTTCGAGGCGAAGGCCTGGCAGGACGACCCGGCCAAGCCCATCGCCTCCGCGTTCGGTCATTTGATGCTCAGGCAGACGCCGGTTATGCTCAGGCAGGCGCCGGGCGGAGACGAGGAATAGGCTGGTCGGCCCCCGGCGGCGCTAACCTCTTGGAGCGGCGCGATTTTATTCACGAACTCGTGTCCGCCCGGCGGTAACAACGGCCGGCCGGCTGTGTCCGCGGTAAGCCGCTTTAGCGTCTACAATAGTTTCGCTTGCGCGGGCGGATAGGTAATTCGCGTTCCGGCCAGCTTCGCAAACGGTGTGAGCTTGTGCGCGCGATAACTGGTTTCCGACAAAATCTCGATCACCGGCACAGCGCGCACACTGAGCGCGTCGGCAACCAGAGAACGGTGACATCTCCATGGCACCGCTTCGGCGCACATGATCGCCACGCGCTTGTCACGACTTATTTGAATAAGCTTGTCGAGCGCGGCTTGAAATTGCTGCGTTTGCATATAATCGGCGTAGCCGCGAAAGCTGGCGTTACGCCAGCCGGTATTGGGAGAGTCCTTTCGGGCATGCCGCAATCCGCCCAGCGTTTGCATGGGTATATATTCGATATGTTCCGCCGCCAGCGTGCTGGCCAGCGCGGTGTCGTTGAATTGCGGGTTGTGGCGCGAACGGGGTATCGTGCGGATGTCCGCGAGACGTTCGATGCCATAGGCCCGCAGCAGGGCGACGAAACGCTCAATTGGCAAGGTTGAATGACCGAGGGTAAAAATAGCGTTTTTCGGCCAATGCGCTGTCTGCGGGGAAGGATGCTCGCTCATGCAAGGCGATGATTGGACGGGAGGCATTCGCTTGCGGACGTCGATGGGCGCCATCGCCTGATCCTGATTGGGCTATGCCTGATCCTGATTGGGCTATCATTGAAACGAATGCGGTAGCAGGCCAACGCCGCCTCCGGCGCCGGAGTTCCGCCCCGACAATCCCTTGCGGTCACGCGATTTTATTCACGAACTCGTGTCCGCCCGGTGGTAACAACGGCCGTCCTGCCGCGTATCTTTGGGACATCGGGCAGGCCAGCGCCGATTGCGAACGGTAACTGTCGCCCTAAATTGCTCATCGCTCCGCCGAGCGCGCGCGCCCCAAGAGAAAGCCCGAGAGGAAAGCAAATGTCCCGTCAGCCAATTCAGCCGCCTTTCGCTCTGCGCCGCCGCCATCGGCGCGCTGGCAATATCAGCCCTTGCGGTTGCGCCATCGTTCGCCGCGGAAGATGCGGTAGTGATCCCGGCGCCCGCCATGGACCTCAAGGCCTCCGACGGCATCCAGACCGTCGTGGTCGCGGGCGGCTGCTTCTGGGGCATGCAGGGCGTGTTCCAGCATACGTCAGGCGTCGTCAACGCGGTTTCCGGTTATGCCGGCGGCAGCAAGGCGACCGCCTCCTATCCCGTCGTCTCGACCGGCACCACCGGCCATGCCGAGTCCGTCGAGATCAAATACGACCCGCAAAAGATCAGCTACGGCAAGATCCTGCAGATATTCTTCTCGGTCGCGCACGATCCGACCCAGTTGAACCGGCAGGGGCCGGACTCGGGCACCCAATATCGCTCGGCGATCTTCACCACCTCCGACGAACAGAAGAAGGTAACCGACGCCTACATCGCACAGCTCAACGCTGCCAAGGTCTACAGCAAGCCGATCGTGACCAAGGTCGGGCCGCTGGAGGGGTTTTACCCGGCCGAAGCCTATCACCAGGATTACCTGACGCTGCACCCCACCCAGCCCTATATCGCCTATAATGACATTCCGAAGATCGAGAACCTGAAGAAGCTGTTCGCGGCGAACTATCTTGAGAAGCCGACACTGGTGAGCAGCGCCAACGTCACCAACTGACGGCCGTTTCGGAAATTCAAGGAGACGCCATGTCCGACACCAAGACCGCGACCGGCAAAATTCAAAAGAGCGAGGCCGAGTGGCGCAAGGAACTGACGCCGATGCAGTACGCAGTGCTGCGCGAGAAGGCGACCGAGCGCCCGTTTTCCGGCGAGTACGAGCATGAGCACCGCCCCGGCACCTATATCTGCGCCGGCTGCGGGCAGACGCTGTTCGAATCCGACGCCAAATTCGATTCCGGCTGCGGCTGGCCGAGCTTCACTGCCCCCGCGGTGGAGGGCCATGTCGACGAGGAGCGCGACCTGAGCCACGGCATGATCCGCACCGAAGTGTTGTGCTCGAACTGCAATGGCCATCTCGGGCACGTGTTCGAGGACGGCCCCGGCCCGACCGGGCTGCGCTATTGCATCAACTCAGCCTCGCTGAAGCTGCAGCCGAAATAGATGCGTCCGGGTTCCTTCGCTGGAACCAAAGGCCGCGATGTGCTTTTCTTCCGCGCGGGGTGGCGGATCTCCATCCGCCGAGCGCCCGTTGGGGAGAGAGCCATGTCGCTCGGAACGATACTCATCATCCTCGTGATCATTTACCTGCTGGGCGGCTTCAGCGGCCGGTTCGGCGGTTACGGCTATGGCATGGGCCATTCCGGCATGGGTATCGGCGGCGTGGTTCTGGTCGTGCTCATCGTTCTGTTGCTGCTTGGCAAGCTCTGACCCGTATAAGTCATTGAAATATAATGCTTTATCTCGAATCCGGGGTTGCTGCGCTCTGATTCATCATCGGGCCCTTCAGGATTCGCATTTCCGTCAAAGGAGCTTATATTAAAGGCTGTCCTGAAATGACGTGTACCGGCGCCCCCCGGGGGCCGCCCGTGCGATCCGTTCGCGATCTCGCAATCGCGTTCTCACTAAAAAGATCAGAGGTCCCTGACAATGGCTTCCTTCAGCTTCAACACTGCTGCCGAATTGTTTCCCGCCGCGATCCGCAAGAAGAAACGGGCAGGATTCGCGTATCGGCGATTTGGCACTGCGGCCGAAGCGGTTCGTTTCGCGATCGAGGAGTTGCCGGCGGATTCGCTGAACGGCGCCTATCTGCAGGTCGACGAAGCGCGCTTCGATCAGAGCGGCATCCGCACGCTGTATGACAGCCAGGATTTCCCGCTGCCGCGCCGCCCGCGCAAGCCGGAACCCGTGCCAGCCAGCGACAAGGCCGACACCGAGGCGGCCTAAATCGGCGGCCGCGTTAACCAGCGAAAGCGCGCTTATTCGTTGCGCATGATCTTTTCGGAAAACCGGTATCGGCCCCGCATCAAATGCGGGGCCGGTTTTTTCCGGCGCATTCGCTAGCGCGCTTGCCTGTCCATCCAGCGGCGCAGCATTCGTACATTGCGGATGTTGGCGCGGAACAGCACGTCGAACGCGTCGCCGGCCACCGGCACGGTTCCGACCACGCCCTGAATCGCCACATTGCCGAGCATCCGCGCCGTGATGTGCCAGGGCGCGCCGAGCGCGCGCGCCTCGCGCACCAGCCACAGCGACAGCGCGGTCGCGATGAGGTCGCCGACCACCGGAATCAATCCGATGATGCCGTCGATGCCGTAGCGGATCTTGGTGCCGGGCAGAATGAAGGCGATGTCGAGGAGCTTGGCGATCGCATCGAGCCGCGCCAGCCGCTGCTCGCGGGTGAGATTGCCGAACGGATTGGCATTGCCGAAATCGAAGCGAAAGCCGTCGAAGCGAGGACCCTGGAACTGCGGACCGAGCGATTCCTCAGGGATTTCGCGTCCCTCCTGATCGATGATCCGGCCGCGCGCCTCCGCCCCGCGAAACGTGGCGCGGGAGCTTCTTCCGGGACCATCGCCCCCGAAACGGGCAGGATTGGGGATCAGAATCTCTTCGTTCGACATCGACATCACATGGGTAACGCGCAAGACGGACGCAAGTTGCGTCACGCCGTCGCGGCTCGCAAAGGCGATATGTACTACTGTCCGCGCGCCGCCGATGGCGTCAACCCGAAACGGCGGCGGAAGCTGCGGTTGAAATATGACAAATCGTTAAAGCCGCATTCGAAAGCGATATCGCTGGGGAAACGGCCAACTACTTGCGTTCCACCGCCGGCTCCCGTGACGCCGGAGCCGGCTGGTCGATCGCCTCATGCGCCAGCCATGAGCAGACCACGGCGGGGATAAAGCCGACCAGTCCGTAAAGGAAGAATTGCACCGATGCCGCTGTCCGGCCCGCGCGAGCCGTAGAGCAACTCCGCGGCGAAGAACGAAAGCACGCCGACGATCAGCATTCGCAGCACCGGGCTAATGGGTTTGACGTGCCAGAGGATATCGTCCACCGCCGCCATCATCAGCGTCGGCAGCAGGCCGAACAGATAGCTGTATTGCAGCGTCTTGGCGAACACCACGAACAGCTTGGCCACTTCGGCGGCATTGGTCTGCGTCCAGTAGCCGGACTGGTAGGTGGTCACGAACAGCAGGATGAACCCGCCGAGCAGCGGGCTAAGTGCCGCAAAGATCAAATACCGTTTCATGCTCCATCTCCCGCGTTTGGAGGGCAATGACGGATGCAGAATGAGCTATTCCCCCCACGCCGCGAATGCGTCGTTGAAGGCGCGTTCGCCCGGAGGGCCTTTTTCGATGGCGATGATTGCGCGGCGCTGGTTGACATAGACCAGCGGCACGTCAAACCACGAGCGCTCCTTCAGAAGCTGAAGGTTGCGGGAGCGGTCGGCATCGACATTGGACAGACCGACCAGGAAGAAGCCGTCGGTGACCTTGACCGCAAGCCCGGCGAGCGGCGTGCCGCGCGCCTGCTCGTTGGATTTCATCAGGATGCCCGGCACGTTGCTGACGCCGCCGCCGTCGAAATCCGGCGGCAGGATGAAGGTCAGCTCTGCGGTGTGGCTGGCCGGCAGCGAAGTATCGGTATTGCGGCGGAACGACATCGTCATCTTGAACTTGCGGTCGGGGATGTCGATGTCGGCTCGAACCGCGATATCGGGCTTCTGGCCGGCGGCGGCCTTGACCGGTTCGGTGCGCCAGACCACCGAGCCGACATATTGTTTGCCCTTGGGGTCGGACGGATCCTCGTCATACAGCACCACGCGCTGCGCCACCGGCGCGACCTGGTCCGACGATGACGGCTGGCCGACACGATCGGTGATCTTCGGCTTGGTCAGCGGCGAGGTGTCCTTCGGCGCTTCGACCACCGTCGGTGGACGGCTTGAACAGGCCGCTGACGATCGTCACCAGCCGACTTGCCCCACAGGATCCCGGCGCCGACCAGGATCAGCACCACGCCGATGGCGATCGCGCTCTTGAACGGAAATACCGCGCCGACGCGGGCGCGCTTCTTCGGCTCGCGATTGGCCGCGATCCGCGGACGCGGCGCCGCCGGCGGGTAGCGCTCGGCCTCCTCGGCAGATTCGTCATAGGAATATGGCGCGTCGGGATCGCCGCCGCGGTTCTCCATGCTCGGCTCGAGCCGGTCGAACTCCGGCGAGGGCGAGGGCACATTGGCATAGGTCTTTCGCGCGGCGCGGCTGGCCTGCGCCGCGGCGCGGCCGAGATCATCGGCGTCGGCGGCGATATCGCGGAAGCCGCGCATGCCCGGCGCCTGCGGCGCGTTGTTCTCGGGGCCGCGGCGCGGCGCGCCCGATGCGTTCGCGGGTCGGCGGCATCGCCGGCTCCTGCATTCCGACCTGGCCTGCGGCGGTTGCGCACGCGGCGGCAGCGGTGGAGGCGCGTCGCTGCGAAGGTTGCGCTGGCGGGCGGTCTTCCTGCCCGAGCGGCGGACGCTCGTTGCGCGATGGCGCTGGTGGCGGCGATGACGGACGCGGACGGACGGCGGCGGTGCCCCCGCTTGTGGCGGCGCGGATGGCGGCGGCGCCGGTTCGCCCGGCCGGACCGGGGGCCGCGTGGTGGCGCGGAACGCATCGCCGGCGCGGGCGCCAGCCGCATGCCGGCGCGCGTGGAGCATCCCCGGAGCGCGAAGCGTCCCCGGAGCGCGTAGCGTCCCGGGCGCGCTGGGCCGCCTCGGATTCGACCTTGCGCACGGCCTCTTCCAGCGACAGCCGCTCGCGGGTGATTTCGGATTCGCTCAAGGGCGGATCGACGCTGCGCAATTGTGCGATCAGCGCGGCGCGGGCCCGCTCATAAAGCGCGCGACGGCTCTCGCCGGGGGCACTGGGGTCCAGTCCGGCAATGGCGCGGGCGATCAGCGGGTAGTAATCAGCCATCTTTACTCAACATTGTCGGGCTTTCCGGGTAACATCTCGTTAAGCCTCGAACGGGTTCTGTACCAGAATAGTATCCTCGCGTTCCGGGCTGGTGGAAAGCAGCGCAATTGGGCAGCCCACCAGTTCCTCGACCCGGCGGACATATTTGATGGCCTGGGCCGGCAAATCCGCCCAGGAGCGGGCGTTGGCGGTCGGCTCCTTCCAGCCCTCGATGGTCTCGTAGATCGGCACCACCCGGGCCTGCGCGCCCTCGCCGGCCGGCAGATGGTCGATTTCCTTGCCGTCCAGCCGGTAGCCGACGCAGACCTCGATACTGTCGAAACCGTCGAGAATATCGAGCTTGGTCAAGGCCAGGCCGTTGATGCCGCAGGTCCGCACGGTCTGGCGCACCAGCACGGCGTCGAACCAGCCGCAGCGCCGCTTGCGGCCGGTGTTGACGCCGAATTCCTTGCCGCGCCGGCCGATCTCCTCGCCGATCTCGTCATGCAGTTCGGTCGGAAACGGTCCCTGCCCGACTCTGCGTCGTATAGGCCTTGCAGATGCCGAGCACATAGCCGACCGCGCCCGGGCCAATGCCGGTGCCGGTCGCCGCCTGCGCCGCCACCGTGTTGGACGAGGTGACGTAGGGATAGGTGCCGTGGTCGACGTCGAGCAGCGCGCCCTGCGCGCCCTCGAACAGGATGCGCTTGCCCTCGCGGCGCTTGATGTCGAGCAGCCGCCACACCGTTTCGGCGTAAGGCAGAAGCTGCGGCGCGAGCGCGGTCAATTCCTTCAAAATTCCCGCGCCGTCGATCTCTTCCAGATTGAGCCCGCGGCGCAGCGCGTTGTGATGCGCCAGCAGACGGTCGATCTTGTGCGGCAGCGTATCGAGATCGGCGAGGTCCATCAGTCTGATCGCGCGGCGGCCGACCTTGTCTTCATAGGCGGGCCCGATGCCGCGCCGCGTGGTGCCGATCGCGGTGACCGCGTTGGACGATTCCCTCAGCGCATCGAGTTCGCGATGCAAAGGCAGGATCAGCGTGACGTTTTCGGCGACGCGCAGGTTTTCCGGGCTGACGGCGACGCCCTGGCCTCTCAGCTTCGTCACCTCGTCGAGGAACGCCTGCGGATCGAACACCACGCCGTTGCCGATCACCGCCAGCTTCGAGGGCCGCAAAACGCCGGAGGGCAACAGCGCCAGCTTGTAGGTCTGGCCGTTGATGACCAGCGTATGACCGGCATTATGGCCGCCCTGGAAGCGCACGACGATGTCGGCCTGCTCCGACAACCAGTCGACGATCTTGCCCTTCCCTTCGTCGCCCCATTGGGCGCCGACGACGACAACATTGGCCATTCGCGGGTATTCCCTCTGCCACTACTTCACACAAGCAAGACCGGTTCGGAAAACCGATGCCCGATTCTCCGGATCATGCGCCCCAGCCCAAATCACGGCCGGGGCCGCTCGCATGCGAGGCCTCCATCGGATAAAGGAAGCGGGCTAGCGACGCAAGCAAGAAGGGGGCTCCGGCCGGGCTGAAAACGAGGTTCAAGCCTTTGATATCCCCCGAAAATTTGTGTCGAGAGAATGGCGACGGATGCGGCTAGGGTCGAATGCGGCCGTCCACCACTTCGATGATGCGGTCGCAGCGGCGGGCCAGATCGAGATTATGGGTGACCAGCAGGAAGCTGGTGCCGCTGTCCCGGTTAACCTGCCGCATCAATTCGAAGACGCTGTCGGCGGATTTGGTGTCGAGGTTGCCGGTCGGCTCATCCGCCAGCACCAGATCCGGGTTCATCGCCAGCGCACGCGCCACCGCCACCCGCTGCTGCTGGCCGCCGGACATGTTGGTGGCGAGATTGTTGGCGAATTTTTCGAGCCCGACCTGCGCCAGCAGCGCGGTCGCCCGCTTCTCGATCTCGGCTGAGGGAAAGCCGCGATCCACCAGCATCGGCATCATCACATTCTCCCGGGCCGTGAAGGCCGAGATCAGAAGGTGGTACTGAAACACGAAGCCGATGGTGTGACCGCGCAGATGGGTGATCTCGGTATCGCCCAGCATGGCGGTATCCTGGCTCTTGATGGTGAGCCGGCCGGATGTCGGCCGGTCGAGCAGCCCGACGATATTGAGCAGCGTGCTCTTGCCGGAGCCGGACGGTCCAATCAGCGCCAGAAATTCGCCGCGCTCCAGCCTGAGGTCGATGTCGTGCAGCACCTCGGTCTCGGTCGGCTGTCCGATATTGTAGGCCTTGCAGACTTTTTCCAATCGCAGGATTTCTTCAGCCACGGATCGCCACCACCGGATCGAGTTTCGCCGCGCGCACGGCCGGAGCGGTTGCCGCGAGCAGCCCTGTCAGCGTCGCGAGCAGCGCGGTCAGCACGAACAGCTTCCGCTCCAGGATCAGCGGGAACAGTTCAGATCCATCCGCCTGCCGCGCTATCGAATGCCAGTAGATGAGCGCGAAGGCGCCGAGCGCCGCGCCGAACAGCGAGCCGACGAAACCGAGCAACCCGCCCTGCAGCAGGAACACCCGCAAGATCTGGCCGCGCGAGGTGCCCATGGCGCGGAGGATGCCGATATCCTTCGAGCGCTGGATTACCGAGACGATCAGGACCGCCGCAATACCGAACGCGACCGACAAGCGCGACGAACAGCCTGATCAGCGTATTGGAGGTTTCCTGCGCCTGCACGGCAGTGAAGAACTGCGCATTGGTCTTGATCCAGCTGTCGGCCTCCACCGCATCGGACGCCTGGATGCGCTGGGCGATCTCCTCGGCGGCGTAGATATTGGTAACCGTCATATCGATGGTGGTGACGCCGCCGATCATGCCGAGCAGCGACTGCGCGGTGCGCAGCGCCACATAGGTGGAGCGCTGGTTGACGCCCTTGTTGCCGAGATCGACCAGGCCCGAAATCGTCAGCACGCGGTTGGCGCCGGTGGCCGCCTGGATGTTCAGCTTGTCGCCGACGGTGGCGCCGAGATCCTTGGCGAGTTCGATGCCGATGATGATGTCTTCGCTGGTCAGCCGCGGCTCGCCGGCGACGACGTAGTCGGGAACCTTGACGATCTTGAAGTAGGAGTCCGGCTCGACGCCGGACAGCGTAATGGCCCGACTGGCGTCGCCGCGCACGGCGAGCGCCGAGCCCGACATGGTCGGGGAGACCGCGGTCACCTCGGGCATCGCCAGCATCTGGGCGCGGATCTTCGGCCACTGGTCGATCGAGATCACGCGTTGGCTCGGACGCTGCACCCTCGCATCCTCGATTTCGCCGGCGCCGCCGCGCAGCGGGCGGGCGATCTGATCGGGCGCCAGCAGCTGGATGTGTGGCTGCGAAGTGAGAACGCGTTTGATGAAATTTGCTTCCAGCCCCGCCAGCATTGCCGACATGAAGACGATGACGCCGACGCCGATGGCGATGCCGCCGATAATGAACAGCGTCTGCAGCCGGCCTTCGCGCAGAAACCGTACCGCCGTGATCCATTCGAACGGCAGCCAGGGATTCATGGCAAGACGGCTCGTACGCGCTGGCCAGTCAGGACTCCGGAATTGGAGCGGGATCGCAACCTCGCCTTCCGTCATCCCCTCCAGGATTTCGATATGGCTGTTGCCGCGCAAGCCGGGTTTGACCGGCCGCTTGACCGCGCGGCCGTCCTTGATGCCGAGCACCCAGGGCTGGCCCGACAGCACGTCGTGCACGGAGCGGACCGGGAGCACCAGCGCGCTGTTTTTCGCGGCATTCGCGATATCGACTGAAACCGTCATGTCCTGCCGGAGATAATCCGGCGGATCGGCCACCGTGAGTTTCACTTCGACGGAGGCGCGGGTGATGTCGATCCCCGGATTGATGTAGGAGACGACGGCGGCAAAGCGCTGGTCCGGATAGGCGTCCGCGGAAGCCACCGCCTTCTGGCCGAGCGAGATTTTCCCGAGATTGCGCTCGTCGATCTGCAGCACCAGCTGAACTTCGCCCGCAGGCGCGAGCACCAGCAACGCCTTGCCAGGCTGCACCACCGCGCCGCGCTCGACATTGCGGGTGATCAGCACGCCATCGCGCGGCGCCGTAATGGTGGCATAGCCGAGCCGCGATTCGGCGGTTTCCAGATTGGCATGCGCCTGGTTGAGCAGGGTCTGCGCCATCACATAATCGCTGCCGCCCGGGCTTGCGGTATAGACCTGGAATTCAGCCGTGCGCACCTGGGTTCGCGCGACGTCCAGCGTCTTCTGGGCGTCGTCGAGCGCCGCGCGCGTGGCAAATCCGTTCTTTGCCAGTGTCGAGGTGCGATCGAAGGTCTGCTGCGCATTCAACAGATTCGCCTGCGCCTGCGTCAGCGCTTCGCGCGCCGAGGGCAGCGTCAGTTCAGCGAGCTGCCGCATCCGCGCTTCGGCCTGGGCGACCGCCCCCTGCGCCTGTACGACGGTCGCTTTCAATTCGCGGGATTCCAGCGAAATCAGCGGCTGGCCCTTGCGTGACGTGCTCGTCCTTCCTGCACCAGCACGTCATCGACGGTGCCGGTGATCTGGCTGCCGATTTCGACCCGGAAGGGCGTCTCGACATGGCCGCTGGCGACCACGGTCTCCACCAGATTGCCGCGATGGACCTGATCGACGACGACGGCGGGCCCAAAGATCAGCCGTGCGCCCTGCCATCCGCCGACGCCGAGCGCCAGCATGACGGCGAACACGAACCATCGGTGGGACCAAATCGCCGACCATGCGGCTGACGCCGTCAGCGTACTCTTTCGCGGAAGCGCAATCGACTGTTCTGCCATTTTCAACGCCATGCAAATCACGCCCGACCAGCGGGTGTGTTTTGTTTCCTGAGCTTTGATCAGTGATGTGGGGCCGGCGTTCCCGGACTGTTAAGCCGACCATAGCGCGACATCGCCTGCCGACGTTGCGTTAGGTCAAGGCAATGACGGGCGGGACGAACGGGTCGAGCCGGGCACCCGCGCTCAGCTCTGCTGTTTGACCGAACAGGTGGAGATGCCAAACAGCGCGTAGGCGGGGCAATATGCAAAGATTGCGGTCAGCAGCGGCACAACGCCGATCCAGCCGGTCCAGTTCCAGCCGGTCTGATGAAAGCCGATCGGAATGGCATAAGCGATGAGCACGAGTCCGACCACAACCCGCACGATTCGATCGATCGATCCGACATTGCTCATGGACTGCGATCCTTTCGAGAGTTCCCGATTACAATATCGGGCCGCCACGGACGGCCGATTGATGTGGGTCAATGCCGGCTCAGGAAGCCGGTACACTTAAGCAAGCTATCAAAAGCCGTAAGCGGTTCGATTTTGTCATGGTATTAGAAGTCGGACTGAACGCCGAGCAGGTGTTGTCCGGCCGCGAGATCGCGACGCTGAGCGACGACGCCCCGGCGGTTCAGGTTCAATCGGTCGACGCCTATGGCCGCCTGGCACCCGACCAGAACTCGCGGATCGTCAAGGCGATGCAGGCCAATATTCCGGCGCGACAAATAACGGAGCGACAGCATGTCGAAAACCACCCGCGCGACGCTGGCGCTCGCCAAGTTCGGCGTCAAATTCGCGCTGCACGGTTACGATTACGATTCCGGCGCCGAGCGCATCGGCCTGCAGGCCGCCGAAGCGCTCGGCATCGAGCCGCACCGCATGCTGAAGACCTTGATGGCGGAGGTCGACGGCAAGCCGGTCTGCGTCGTGGTGCCGTCGGATCGCGAAGTCAGCATGAAGAAGCTCGCGGCGGCGTTTCGCCGGCAAGGCCGCCAACATGATGCGGCCGGCCGACGCCGAACGGCTGACCGGATATCATGTCGGCGGCATCAGCCCGTTCGGGCAGAAGAAGCGGGTTCCGGTCGCGATCGATGCGGCGGCGCTGGGGGAGACCAGCGTCTATCTCAACGGCGGGCAGCGCGGGTTGCAGATCGAACTCGATCCCAAAGACGCCGTGCGGGCGTTGGAGGCGATGGCAGTGGAACTGACGGCTTGAGATGCGATCCGGCGGCGCGCCGCCGGATCAAGGCGATGTCGCAGCCGGTCAGGCCGCGAGCGAGGTCCGCTCGACGGATTTGAGCCGGGCCGGCTTGCCGCCCGGCGGATTCGGCGGCGAGTGGTCGAGGCTCGACAGCGCCTCGAGGATATCGTCGATGGAAACCATCTGTTTGGCGCCGGGGACGGCGCGCAAGGAGGGGCACGATGTCACCGCGGCGGCATCGGATGCCCAGGAGGCCAGGATGGCCCGTTTCTCTGCTCGCGACAGAGTTGTGTCAGCCAGCACATCCCGGGGATGATCGAAAACCGAACCGGGATGTAAAATGGCGTTTAGATCATAGACATTTTCATCAAAGCTGCGGTCTGGATCGGTCATGTCGTCCTCCTCAAGCTCCTTTCATTTTCGGGACCGAAATCGACTTAGAAAAAAGCCGCCCCGGTTCAAGGCCCCGCCGAAAATTTTTTTGATCATCCCGCAAGCCGGGTTCGAACCGCCGGGCCGGCATCCGCGAACGCAACCTGGGATTTACCAAAAAATCTCTCGTCCTCTTGAAACCAGAAAGCTCTTTGCTAATTTTTTGCCTGCCGCGACACGCGGCCCGGGCGCCTTTCGAAGGGCCCGGCTGAGACGGGCGCCGGCGGTGTCCGGTGCCTGCTCGTACCCATCTTGCTCAACGGAGGATTTGGCTATGAGAACCTACGACTTTGCTCCCCTTTGGCGGTCGACCATCGGCTTTGACCGCTTTTTCGATCTGGTCGATGCCGCGCAACATGCAAGCAGCGACGACAATTATCCGCCCTGCAATGTCGAGCGGCTCGGCGAAGACCGTTACCAGATATCGCTGGCGCTGGCTGGCTTCGCGCCCGACGAGATCGCCATTACCGCCGAGCAAAACGTGCTGACGGTCGAAGGCCGCAAGGCCGAGAAGGCGCAGCGCGAATTCCTCTATCAGGGCATCTCGTCGCGGCCGTTCAAACGCCAGTTCAATCTCGCCGATTACGTCCAGGTCAAAGGCGCGACGTTTGACAATGGCTTGCTGCAGATCGAACTGGTCCGCGAAATTCCGGAAGCGATGAAGCCGCGCCGGATTGCGATCAACGGTTCGCCGCCCTCCAACGTCCGCGAGATCGAGACCCAGGCGGCCTGACCGTCACCTGTTCGGCGACATCAGTTCCTGCCGCGGCGGACGCCCGCCGCGGCGGGTTCCCGACATCTTGTCTCAACGCCCGCCGGTCCGGCGCATGGTCGCGATGCATCCTGCGCCATTGAACCCAACCGAAATTCCGTGTCTGTGAGCGGGCCGGGCACGAACCGGTCCGGCGGGTGACGCCGGGCCGGGGCCGCGGCGTCTTCGAACCCGGGCCAAAAACCGCCGCTCCATGTCTGCCTCCGACCAAACCTCCGGCGCCGCTGCCTCCGGCAATTGGCTTGCCAACCAGCCCTATCTGCTGCTCTCCATCACCGCTTTGTGCTGGGCCGGCAATGCCATCGTCGGCCGCCTCGCCGCCGGGCATATTCCGCCGGTGACGCTGTCGTTCCTGCGCTGGTCGCTGGCGTTTCTGATTGTTCTTCCCCTCGCGTGGAACCACCTGAAGCGCGACTGGGCCGCGATCCGCAGCCGTCTCGGCACCATGATCGTGCTCTCCATCGCCGGCATCGGCGTCTTCAACACCCTGCAATACTGGGCGCTCGAATATACCCAGGCGTTGAACACCCTGCTCCTGCAGTCGGCCGGGCCGCTGTTCGTGGCGGTATGGTCGCTGGCGCTGCTCGGCGTCCGCCTGACCTGGGCGCAAGCGGGCGGGATCGCCGTGTCGCTGGCCGGCGTGCTGGTGATCCTCTTGCACGGCGACCTGACCACACTCAAAAGCATCGAGTTCAACAAGGGCGACCTCATCTTCACCGTCGCACTGGTGATCTTCGGGCTTTATTCGGTGCTGACGCTGAAACGGCCCGCGATCCACGGGCTGTCATTCGTGGCCTTCACCTTCGGCTGCGGCGCGGCGTGCCTCATTCCGTTGCTGATCTGGGAATTGCTGTCGCGCCCGGTGATGCAGCTCGATACGAATAATCTCTTGATGCTGTTCTACGTCGCGGTGTTTCCCTCCACCGTCGCCTATCTCTGCTTCAATCGCGGCATCCAGCTGATCGGCGCCAACCGCGCCGCCCCCTTTTTTCACGTGGTGCCGGTGTTCGGATCGGTGATGGCGATCGTCTTTCTCGGCGAACGCCCGCAGCTGTTCCACATCATCGGCTTTGCGCTGGTGCTGTCAGGCGTTTTCGTTGCGTCGCGAAAGCAGGCGAAGACGGATTGATCGGCGAAAAAGCGCGGAAAGCAGAGGTTGACCTCGATTTCGCCTTGTCGGAGCATTGCCGCGCAGCCATTGAACCCGGACCATTGCCGTTATGCACGATAGAACCTCGAACCCAACTCCGCCGCCAACGGTGCAGCGCGCCGAAAGCGCCGTGCCTCGCAGCTTGCGCCGCTATCTTTCGCTCGACGATTTCGAGGCGACCGCCCGGCGCCGGCTGCCGAAGTTTCTCTATGGCTACATCTCCGGAGCCGCCGAGACCGACGCCTCGCTGCGCGACAATCGCCGCGCCTTCGACGAATATGGCTTTGTCCCGCGGGTGCTGAAGGACGTCTCGGGCCGGGACCAGACCACGACCCTGTTCGGCAAGAGCTATGCGGCACCGTTCGGCATTCCGCCGATGGGATCTGCCGCGCTGTGCGCCTATCGCGGCGACATCGTGCTCGCGCGCGCTGCCGCGGCGATGAACGTGCCGATGTGTCTCAGCGCGTCATCCCTGATCACGCTGGAAGACGTCAGGCGCGAGAACCCTGCAGCCTGGTATCAGGCCTATCTGGCCGGCGATCCCGCGCGCATCGAGCCATTGGTCGATCGCGTCGCGGATGCCGGCTACGACACCTTCGTCGTCACCGCCGACGTGCCGGTGCCGCCCAATCGCGAGAACAACATCCGCAACGGCTTCCAGGTCCCGCTGGCGATCACGCCGCAGATCGCCTGGGATACCGCGACCCATCCACACTGGCTGTTCGGCATCTGGGCGCGGACGCTGATGAATTACGGCATGCCGCATTTCGAGAACATGGACGCGATGCGCGGGCCGCCGGTGCTCGCCAGGAACCTGATGCGCAACATCGGCAAGCGCGATCAGCTCGCCTGGAAGCATGTCGAGCTGATCCGCAAGCGCTGGAAGGGCAAGCTCGTGGTCAAGGGGCTGATCGCGCCGGCGGATGCGCGGATCGCGCGGGAGTCGGGCGTCGATGGCGTGATCGTCTCCAATCACGGCGGCCGTCAGCTCGACCACACGGTATCCTCGCTGCGCACGCTGCCGGAAATATCGGCCGAAGCCAACGGCATGACCGTGATGCTGGATGGCGGCATCCGGCGCGGCACCGACGTCCTCAAGGCTCTGGCGCTCGGCGCCCACTTCGTCTTCGTGGGCCGGCCGTTTCTGTATGCGGCCGTCATCGCCGGCGAAGCCGGCGTGCAGCGCGCCCTCACTTTGCTGCAAGGACGAGGTCGACCGCGACATGGCGCTGCTTGGCATCCGCAGCATCGGCGAGATTTCGTCGGACCTGGTCTGCCGGCTGTAGCGGATAGCGCTCGATTTCCGCTGGTTCAGCGCCGTCCAATAGCTTGGCTCGAAGATCGATTTTCGATTGACGATTGTTTTTCCGCCTGTCACGGCGGCCGAGCGCCACCTGAAACGGCGCCTGGTATCATAACGAAACCTGGCCTATCTTGAACTTGCTGTAGGCTTCTTTGGTACAGATGATCACGTGCTCTGCGCAGCCATTGCGGCGATGCGGGTCGCATCTATTTTCGTAATCGGCCGAAATCATCATGTCGATGAACGCGGCCACGGACGGATAATACACCAGCGCCAGATAGTCCCATTGGTTGCCGTCCCGCGTACCCAGCGCGACTGCCTTTGCGTCTCCGGTCCACAACAGCGTTCCGCCCCGCGCCTTGATCATCGGCACCGTCAGGGCGCTGTAGCGCAGATACGCATCCCAGCCTGAGCCGTCGCCATCAAGCGAGCGCTCGCGGAACCGCATCAGGTTGACCATTACGACCGGGCCCTGATGCTCCATCTCCTCAAGTCCCTCGATATTCAGCAAATCCACGGCCATGGCCAACTCCTTCGCTCTCGCTCGATATGGTCGGAGCATTGTAGCATTGCGAGCACGGCACTTGTCGCGCGGCGTGAATTCGGCACAAGCTGGCCTGAAACGATGACCGAACCCGCGCCAGCGCCGCCCGCCCCCGATCCGGTCAGGTGGCTCACCAACCAGCCCTATCTGCTTTTGAGCCTGACCTCGCTGTTCTGGGCCGGCAACATTGTGCTCGCACGCTACGTCGCCGGTCATGTGCCGCCGATGACGCTGTCCTGCGTCAGATGGATCGGCGCATTCCTGATGCTGCTACCGTTCGCGAAGCCGCATCTCGCGCACGACTGGCCGGCGTTGCGGGCGCGGCTGCCGCTGCTGCTGCTGCTGTCGGCGACGGGTTTCGCCTTCAACAACGCGATTTCCTACTGGGCGCTGCAGTATACTCAGGCGCTGAACGCGCTGTTGATCCAGTCGTCCGGACCGCTGTTCGTGGCATTGTGGTCGTTGACGCTGTTCGGCGTGCGGCTGACTTGGGCGCAGCTCGCCGGCATCACCATTTCGCTCGCCGGCGTTCTCACCATCATCCTGCGCGGCGATTTCGGCGCGCTTGCCAGCATCCAGTTCAACAAGGGCGACGTGATGTTCGCAGGCGCCCTGTTATCGTTCGGCCTGTATTCGGCGCTGATGCCGCGCCGGCCGAAGATCACATCAATTGTCGCTGATTGCTTTCACCACCGGCGCCGGCGCACTATTGCTGCTGCCGTTCTCGGTCTGGGAATATTCGACCGGCTTTACGCTGCAGTTCGACGCCCTGACGGTCGCGACGCTGATTTACGTCGTGATCTTTCCGTCGACATTGGCGTATCTGTTCTTCAACCGCGGCATCGCACTGATCGGGCCGAACCGCGCCGCGCCGTTCTTCCACCTGGTGCCGGTGTTCGGCTCGGCGATGGCGATCCTGCTGCTCGGCGAGCAGCCTCGGCTGTTTCACCTGGTCGGCTATTTGCTGGTGCTGGCGGGCGTGGTGATCGCGTCGCGGCAGGCTTCGGCGGCCGCATAGCGCTGCGGTAGGCCGATGGTTCCAGCGGCGATCGCCTCAGGCGGCGCAAGCACGGTGATGCCGTCATAGGTCGAACCGTACAAGTGGGGTCGGGCGAGCGATTGGCGCAATGATTCGCAACACGGTATAGTCAAGACGCGAAATCGGGAGGCGGCGGCAACGCCGTCGCGACTATAACCAACACCGAAACGTCAAATCGGGAGAAACAAGGAAATGCCGAAATTCAGGGTGGTAACGCCGAAAGGCGCGAGCTTCACGGTCGCCGGTGGCGGCTACGCGTTTGAAAAAGAGGCGCTCGATCCGATCGGCGCCGAGATCATCGAGGCGCCCGCCAACGAGGCGGAATTCATCGAAGCCGCGCGGACAGCCGATGCCATCTATGCCAAGGGCATTCCGATTTCGAAGAAAATCATCGACGCCCTGGAAAACTGCAAGGTCATCACGCTCGGCAGCGTCGGTGTCGACAGCGTCGACGTCAAGGCCGCCACCGCGCGCGGGATTCCCGTCACCAACATTCCCGACACCTTCATCGAGGAAGTCGCCGACCACGCCATGATGCTGCTGCTGGCGGGATTTCGCCGGCTGGTCGAGCAGGACAAGATGGTTCGCCAGGGCCGCTGGGCCGAAGGCCGCCCGGCGCTGTTGAAGATTCCGAGGCTGATGGGACAGACGCTGGGATTCATCTCGTTCGGCCGGGTGGCGCGCGCGGTGGCCAAGCGCGCAGCGCCGTTCGGCTTGCGGATGATGGCCTATGATCCCTTCATCGCCGAGACACTGATATCCGATCACGGCGTGCTTCCGGCGACGCTGTCGGAGGTGCTGTCGCAATCCGATTTCGTGTCGATGCACGCGCCGGCGCGGCCCGAAGTTCACCACATGCTGGGCGAAACCCATTTCCGCCAGATGAAGAAAAGCGCGATCTTCATCAATACCGGCCGCGGAGCGACCGTGAACGAAGAGGCACTGATCAAGGCCCTGCAGGAAGGCTGGATCGCGCATGCCGCGCTCGACGTACTGGAAAAGGAACCGCCCTCGCACAACAATCCGATGCTCGGCATGGAGAACGTCACGCTGACGGCGCATGTCGCCTCGGCTTCGGCCCGCTTCGACGAGGCACGCAAGCGTCGCGTCGGCTACGAATTGTCGCTGGTGCTGTCGGGCATGTGGCCGGTCAGCTGCGTCAACCCGTCGGTGCTGCAGAACACCTCGCTCCGGCGCTGGCAGCCCGTCAGCATGGAGCGCGGCCCGAACAGCTAAGCGGACCGCTGCGACGCATCCTGACGCAGACGACAAATCGCTTGTGACGTACGGACGGCGAGAAACGTTCGTCATGCCGGGAGACGCGCGAAGCGCGCTTCGGTTAGAATAACGCGCATCACCGTCGTGGTGAGCACGCTCGCGATCAAGAAACGCGGATCCGACCCGCCTCCGGCCGATGACGGCGCGGTTGAGGAAGCGCCAAGGTCTCTTAAAACACCAACGCCTTGGCCTGCTTCACCTGCGGCAGCGCCTGCACCTTGGCGAGCACGTCCGCCGGCACCGCGCCGTCGACCTCGACCAGCGCGATGGCGTCGCCGCCCTGCTTGTTGCGGCCGAGATGGAAGGTCGCGATGTTGAGCTTGGCGTCGCCGAGCAGGCCGGCGAAGCGGCCGATGAAGCCCGGCTTGTCCTCGTTGGTGACGTAGATCATCGACTTGCCGAATTCGGCGTCGACGCGGATGCCCTTGATATCGACCAGCCGCGGCTTGCCGTCGGCATAGACCGTGCCCGACACCGAGCGCTCCTGCCGCTCGGTGGTGACGGTGACCGTGATCAGGCTTTCGTAGTCGCTCTGCGCCGCGCGCACGATCTCGTCGACCACCATGCCGCGCTCCTTGGCGACGACCGGCGCCGAGACGACGTTGACGTCGCCCAGCATCGGCCGCAGCAGGCCCGACAGCACCGCCGAGGTCAGCGCCTTGATCTTCATTTCGGCGACGTGGCCCTCATAGGTGATCTGCACCTTCGCGATGCCGGTCTCGGTGAGCTGGCCGGCGAACGAGCCGAGCTTTTCGGCGAGCTCGATGAACGGCTTCAGCTTCGGCGCCTCTTCCGCCGTGATCGAGGGGAAGTTGACCGCGTTGGAAATCGCGCCGCTCAAGAGATAGTCCGACATCTGCTCGGCGACCTGCAGCGCGACATTCTCCTGCGCTTCGGTGGTGGCCGCGCCCAGATGCGGCGTGCAGATCACGTTGGGATGGCCGAACAGCACGTTCGAGGTGGCCGGCTCCTCGACGAACACGTCGAACGCCGCGCCCGCGACCTGCTTGGAATTCAGCGCGTCGACCAGCGCCTGCTCGTCGACCAGCCCGCCGCGCGCGCAATTGATGATGCGCACGCCCTTCTTCATCTTGGCCAGCGCCGCCGCGTCGATGATGTTTTTGGTCTTCTCGGTCAGCGGCGTATGCAGCGTGATGAAATCGGCGCGCTTGAACAGATCGTCGAGCTCGACCTTCTCGACGCCGATGTCCTTGGCGCGTTCCGGCGACAGGAACGGATCGAACGCGATCACCTTCATGCGCAGGCCGAGCGCGCGGTCGGCGACGATCGAGCCGATATTGCCGCAGCCGATCACGCCCAGCGTCTTGCCGGTGATCTCGACGCCCATGAAGCGGTTCTTCTCCCACTTGCCGGCCTGGGTCGAGGCATCGGCCTGCGGAATTTCGCGCGCCAGCGCCAGCATCAGGGTGATCGCGTGTTCGGCGGTGGTGATCGAATTGCCGAACGGCGTGTTCATCACGATGATGCCCTTGGCCGTGGCCGCCGGGATCTCGACATTGTCGACGCCGATGCCGGCGCGGCCGATCACCTTCAGCCGCGTCGCCTTCTCGAGGATCTTCGCGGTGGCCTTGGTGGCGGAGCGGATCGCGAGGCCGTCGTAATTGCCGATGATCTCGGCGAGCTTGTCCTTGTCCTTGCCGAGATTGGGCTGGAAGTCGACCTCGATGCCGCGATCCTTGAAGATCTGCACGGCGGCGGGCGACAGCGCGTCGGAAATGAGAACTTTGGGTTTTGTCATTGGGGTGTTCCTTGATCCTCCCCTGGAGGGTGAGGGTCGGCGTCGACGCGCCGGGGTGGGGTGAAAGCTGCGAACGCGACGTCTCTCGCGCTCGCCGAGACTTGGGGGAGAGACTCATCACTCACCCCGCCGCACCTGGCGCGTGCGTCGACCCTGCCCCATGACAGGGGAGGGTGAACGAACTTACGCCGCCTTCGGCAAGCGAAGCCTTGGTCTCGGCGAACGCCCAGTCGATCCACTGCGTCAGCAGCGCGACGTCCTTGGCTTCCACCGTGGCGCCGCACCAGATGCGCAGGCCCGCCGGCGCGTCGCGATAATGCGCGAAGTCGTAGCCGGCGCCTTCCTTCTCCACCAGCGCGACCAGCTTCTTGGCGAAATCGGCCTGCGCGTCCGGCGTCAGCGAGGTGATCGCGGGATCGACCACCTTCATGCACACCGAGGTGTTGGAGCGGATCGCCGGATCCTTCGCCAGGAAATCGATCCACGGCGTTTTCGCCTTCCAGTCGGCGAGCACCTTGGCGTTGGCGTCGGCGCGCGCGATCAGGGCCTTGAGGCCGCCGACCGACTTCGCCCAGTTCAGCGCGTCGAGATAGTCCTCGACGCACAGCATCGACGGCGTGTTGATGGTCTCGCCCTCGAAGATGCCTTCGTTGAGCTTGCCGCCCTTGGTCATGCGGAAGATCTTCGGCAGCGGCCAGGCCGGCTTGTAGCTTTCGAGCCGCTCGACCGCGCGCGGCGACAGCACCAGCATGCCGTGCGCGGCCTCGCCGCCCAGCGCCTTCTGCCAGGAGAACGTCACCACATCGAGCTTGGGCCAGTCGAGCTGCTTGCGCGAACGCCGCCGAGGTGGCGTCGCAGATCGTGAGGCCTTCGCGGGTCGCGCTGATCCAGTCGGCATTGGGGACGCGCACGCCCGAGGTGGTGCCGTTCCAGGTGAAGACGATGTCGGAGGCCGGATCGGCCTTGCTCAGATCGGGGATTTCGCCATAGCCGGCATGCAGCTTGGTCACGTCCTTGAGCTTCAATTCCTTGACGATATCGCTGACCCAGCCTTCGCCGAAGGATTCCCAGGCGATGGTGGTCACGGGCCGCGCGCCGAGCAGCGACCACAGCGCCATTTCGACCGCGCCGGTATCGGACGCCGGCACGATGCCGATCCTGTAGCCGGCCGGCACTTCAAGCACTTCGCGGGTCAGTTCGATCGCGAGCTTGAGCTTGGCCTTGCCGATTTTCGCGCGATGCGAACGGCCGAGCGCGGCGTCCTTGAGATTTTGGGGGGTCCAGCCGGGGCGCTTGGCACAGGGGCCGGAGGAAAAATGCGGCACGTTGGGCCGCGAAGCGGGCTTCGCTGCAGTCATGATCTATCCTTCCAGATAGCAAGCCTCCCGTTGGGGGGAGGTGTCCCGCCGCGGTGCATAAGGGAATCGGCCGGAATCGTCAAGGAACTTCGGAGGGATCCGGCATGACCCTGGGATCACGGGCGATTGATGGCGCGCCGGGGACCTGCGGCGACAATGGCGGGGCAGCTTGCGAATCCAGCAACTCCGCCGCATCGGTGACGAGCTGCGCGGCCTGTCGCCGGCTCGCGACTTTCAGGACGCTTGTTTCGCCCGCCCGCACGACATACTCGTCGCCGATCCTGACAATCGAATAGATTTTCATGTGCGATCCCCAAGCTGCCCGAGCCCGACGGGATACGCCATCATGTCACCGATCGTTCCGCAGAAAAAATTACCGAAGACCGATTAGTTTATCCCGCGTTAACCGGATTGAATTGCAAAGCCGGTTTCGCAATCGGCTGCAAGGCCGCCGGCCCGACGCCGATGACAGCAGACTGCGTCAAAATCGCAAGGTCATCCCGACATGGCTCGGCTGAAATCCGAGCCGCTTGTAGAATCGCTGCGCATCGACGCGGGTGTTGTGCGTGAGCAACTCGACCAGCTTGCATTCCCTGGCGCGCGCTTGCGCGACCGCCCATTGCACCAATTGCTCGCCGATGCCGCGGCTGCGGCAATGCGCTGGCGACGCGAACGTCCTCGATCAGGGCGCGCGAGGCGCCTTGCGAACTCAAGCCCGGCAGGATGCAGAGCTGCAGGCAGCCGACCACGGCGCCGCCCTGCTTCCGCGACCACGAGCTGGATGTTCGGGTCGCTGCTCGACCGCCTCGAACGCCCGGAAATAGGACGGCGGCAGCGGATCTTCGATCCGTTCGCGCCCGCTGCCGAGCGGATCGTCCGCCAGCATCGCGACGATGACGCCGACGTCGTCGCGGCGCGCGCGGCGGATGGTAACGGCGGAAATTGCGGCCATGAGCGCTTCCGATCGATCCTAATGCGCCGGCGCCAGCGCCGAGCGCCCGTTCGGCCTCGCCGATCCAGCGCCGCAACGAGGCATAGCCGTCGAGGTGAAAGCCGCCTTCATGCGCCAGCCTCGTATAGGCCAGCAGCGAGACATCGGCGAGCGAGACGCTGTCGCCGACCAGAGATACCGCGTCGCCGTAAGCTGATGCTCCATCCGCGCCAGCGCCGCGTAGCCGCGCTTGACCTTGTCGGGATCGAGATCGGAGGCCGGCTTGCCCAGATATTTCATCTGGAAGCGGCAGACCGCGACATAGGGCTCGTGGCTGTATTGTTCCCAGAACAGCCATTCGTCCATCTTGGCCGCCGCAAACGCGTCGGCTGGGATCAGATCGCTGCCGCGCGCGAGGTAGCGGATGATGGCGTTGGATTCCGCCAGCGTGCGGCCGTCGTCGAATTCGACCGTCGGCACCTGGCCGGCGCTGTTGAGCTTGAGAAATTGCCGCGGTGCGGGTCTCGCGCTTGAGCGTATCGACGTCGATCCAGGTGTAGGGCAGCGCAAGGGCGTCGCAGACCCATTTCACCTTCAGGCAATTGCCCGAATTGGTATCGCCGTAGATTTTCATGGCGCGCCGCCGTCTTGCAGAACGACAGACCAACAGGCGGGATCAGTTATGTCAACAAAATCGGGCCGCGCACCGATGGGCGGCGCGCATCAGAATTTGTAGCCGAGACCGGCGCGGACGGTGTTGACGCTGGTGTCGACCGAAGAGGTGAAGCGGATGTATTCCCACTCTGCCCGCAGCGAACAGGCCGCCGATCAGATTGACGTCGACACCGAGACCCGCCGAATAGCCGTAGATCAGGTGGTTGTGCACGGCATCCGTCGCGCTCAACGGCTGCAGCTGATGGTATACGTACCGAGCGTACGAGCTAGGACTGACCTGGCGTCCTGGACAATGTACGGAGCGCGATGATATCGGCATTGCCAAGCGCGAAGCCGCCGAACACGTAGGGCAGGAAACTTCCGAGCGCGTAACCCGCCCGACCACGGAACGTCGCCATATCGGAGATCGCTGATCGCGGCTGTCGATGTTGCCGTGACATTATGGAAAAGGTTATCCGACAAGAGCTGATTGCGGGCCTCAGACGCCGATCGCCGAACCGCCGAAATTGCCGTGCAGATAGCTCGCTTCAAGGCCGAGGACAACGTCATCCCATTGCGCGTTATAGCCGGCGAAGGCGCCGTAGCCGGTCGCACGCGCCGAATCCTTGCCGAGCCCGAGATTCCACTGTGAGACGCCCATCGAGCTTTCGATGACGTGTCCGCGAGCAGCGCCGCGGTCATGTTCGCGGTCGAGCCGTTGAAATTCTCGTCGGACGATCCGTAGCCGCCCTGGCCGCCGACATAGAAGCCCTGCCAATTGACCGTCGGTGGCGGACCTGCCGGCAAGCGTGCCGCGAAGGAAATCGGGCATGTCGGCGGCTTGCGCGCCGGACACCGTTCCGAACATCATCGCCGCCAGCAGAAACCTACGCATCGCAACGCTCCATCGAACACTCTGACTTGGCGCTGATCATCGCCTGTTAACCTTAATCAATCGTTGTCGCGGAACTCTGATTGGCGCTGATCTTGTCGGAAAGTCGCGTCTGCGCTTCCGCGATCGTGCGCTTTGCGCCAAACAAAACGGCGCGGGAAGAACCCGCGCCGTTTGCAGACATTAATAGATGAGAGGCTCGATCAGCCCTTGGCACCAGCGGCGGCGGGCGTAGACCGGCGGGTTGTCGAGATCCCATCGCACGCCGAGCTTCAGGTCATGCGAGGTGATGTCGTTGAACTTGAAGACGTTGCCTCTGGTAAGCCGTCGAAGTGGTGATTGCGCCGGTCGTCCCACTACCAAGATCGACATAGCTATAGGCCAGTTCGAGCGTGACACTCGGGCTGATCTGGTAGGCGAGACCCGCATGCGCGGCCCAGGCGAAATTCCATTGCGACCCGCTCGCTGCGGTTGCGTAACTCGCAACTGCGAGGACCACCGACGAACGGCGGGTTTGTAAGCTGCAGATTGTTCACGCCAGTATCGGTGAAGCTTGAAATGCTGACTCGGGATGTGCCGACACCGGCACCGATAAACGGCGTAACACACCACCAGGTGCCAAGATCGACGTAGGCGTTGGCCAGGAACAGCAGTTCCGACTTGCTGGCATTATAGTTGTCCTGGCCGTTGTAGGCGAGGCCAAAGGCCGAGGCGTTGAATACGTCCGTGCCTTTGAAATTCGCTTTGCCGCGATATTGCGCGGTGACATCAGCACGGAACCAGTTGTTGAACCGATAGCCAGCACCGACGTCAAAGATTCCGCCAGTATCGAAACTGGTCGTCTCCGTTAGAGAGCTGATTTGAGAGTACGCGGTCGGATCGGACTTGCGGATATTGTTCACGCTCTGATTGCTGAAGCCGATATCGCCGCGCAGATACCATCCGCCGAAATCCTGCACCGGGGGCGGCGCGTACATCGGCGGCGGCGAGATCGGGCATGTCGGCGGCGAACGCCACCGACGACAACAATGATGCCGCTCCGGCGGCAACGAGAAACTTAACGCTACGCATTGGCTTCGTCCTTTTGGCCGGTGAGGCAGACAACGGCGGCGGCCTCACATCAAAAAACTCACGGCCGGACGATGCCATCAAATGCTTAAGCGCCGCTTAACCCTAATTTTTAAGGTTGATAATCCGTTGCGCATGATCGGCCGGCGCGGGCGCAACCGGCAATGAGATGATCGCACAAAGTCGATATTTGCCGCGCGGAAAACGCGCAGCACCATCGACAATCACTAACAATGTGTTGACAGGGAACCGACCGCCGTCAGGTCAGCGGACGCGCGTCAGCGCGCGGTTTTCGGCAGCTTCGGCAGGAACACCGCGAGCAGTCCGATCGCCGGCAGCAGCGCGCAGACCTGATAGACGAACGCGATGCCGGTGTGGTCGGCGACCTTGCCGAGCACCGCGGCGCCGAGGCCGCCGATGCCGAACGCAAATCCGAAGAACACGCCGGAGATCATGCCGAAGCGGTGCGGCATCAGTTCCTGCGCGAACACGATGATCGACGAAGTCGCCGACGAAATGATGAGGCCGATGAACACCGTCAGCACCGCGCTGGCCGAACAGGCCGGCATAGGGCAGCGCCAGCGTGAACGGCAGCGCGCCGAGGATCGAAAACCAGATCACATATTTGCGGCCGAAGCGATCGCCCAGCGGTCCGCCGAAGAACGCCCCCGCCGCGTTCGAGGCGAGGAAGATGAAGAGATAGAACTGGGCCGCCTGGGTCGAGACGCCGAACTTGTCGATCAGATAGAAGATGTAATAGCTCGACAGGCTCGACACGTAGAGCTGCTTGGAGAACAACAGCGCCACCAGCACCCCGAGCGCGATCATGACGCGGCGCGAGCTCGGCGCGTCCGGATGCGCATGGATCGGCGCCAGCCTTCCTGGCCGTGATCTGCGGCTTGTACCATTGCCCGATCCGCCACAGGATCACGATCGCCAGGAACGCGATCGAGGAAAACCAGGCGATGCTCGGCTGGCCGAACGGCACCACGATCAGCGCCGCGAGCAGCGGTCCCATCGAGGTTCCGAAACTGCCGCCGAGCTGAAACACCGATTGCGCAAAGCCGTAGCGTCCGCCCGAGGCGAGCCGCGCGATCCGCGCCGACTCCGGGTGGAACACCGCCGAACCCAGGCCGACCAGCGATGCCGCGACCAGGATGACGGGATATCGCTGCGCGACGCTGAGCAGCAGCAAGCCAAAGAACGTGAATCCCATGCCGATCGCGAGCGAGAACGGCTGGGCCTTCTTGTCGGTGAAATGTCCGATCACCGGCTGCAGCAGCGAGGCGGTGAACTGGAACGCCAGCGTGATCATGCCGATCTGCGCGAAATCCAGCGCATAGCTGTCCTTCAGGATCGGATAGACCGAGGCGATCAGCGACTGCATGGTGTCGTTGAGAAAATGCGAAAAGCTGATTCCGGCCAGCACGACATAGGCGGGCCCGGTCGCGGCGGCGTTTCGCGCGACCGAAGGCGCCGCACGTCCGGCACGGTCACCGGCGCGACCAGTGCTTCTTCGGAGACGGCGACGGGCTTGTTCAAGGGATGATTCCGAAAGGATGCGAGGCAATGCCTCTCTTACTACGACGGCCGCGCCGCCCCGACCAGCAGCATTACGGAAATAGCTAGTGATGCGTTGCGCTTGATCCGACCAAAACAGCCCGCGGACTCGACCGAGGGCGAAGCCATCTGGCGAAGAGATCATGCGCCCTTCGAATACATCGCGCTTACGCGGCCGCGGCCTGGCCGAGCGCGGAGACGATGTGATCGACCACTTCCTCGACCAGGATGCGGTCGTCGCCCTCGCCCATCACGCGGATCACGGGCTCGGTGCCGGACGAGCGGACCAGCAGCCGGCCATGGCCGTTGAGACGTTTCTCGCCGTCGACGATCGCCGACTTGACCTCGGCGTCGTCGAGCGGCTTGCCGCTGCGATAGCGCACGTTCTTCAGGATCTGCGGCAAGGGATCGAAGCGGTGGCAGACCTCCGACACCGGGCGGCGAAGCTTCTGCACCACCGCGAGCACCTGAAGGGCGGCGACGAAAGCCGTCGCCGGTGGTGGCGTAGTCCGACAGGATGATGTGGCCGGAGGGTTCGCCGCCGAGATTGTAGCCGCGGCTCAGCATCTGCTCGAGCACATAGCGATCGCCGACCGGCGTGCGCACGAGCTCGATGCCGTGGCCTTCGAGAAAGCGCTCCAGCCCGAGATTGGACATCACGGTCGCGACGACGCCGGGCTTGGCAAGGCGGCCGTCTTCCTTCCAGCTTTGCGCGATCACCGCCAGCAGCTGGTCGCCGTCGACCAGATGGCCGCGCTCGTCGACCAGGATGACGCGGTCGGCGTCGCCATCGAGCGCAATGCCGATGTCGGCGCGCATCTCGCGCACCTTGCGGCTCAGCGCTTCCGGCGAGGTCGATCCGCATTCCTTGTTGATGTTGAATCCGTCGGGCTCGACGCCGATCGAGATCACATCGGCGCCCAGCTCCCACAGCGCTTCCGGCACCACCTTGTAGGCCGCGCCGTTGGCGCAATCGATCACCACGCGCAGGCCATCGAGGCTGAGATCGCGCGGCAGCGTGCGCTTGGCGAATTCGATGTAGCGGTCATGGACGCCGTCGATGCGGCGGGCGCGCCCGAGACTGGCGCTCTGCGCCAGTTTCTTGTCGAGGCATTCGTCCAGCAACTGCTCGATCTGCTTCTCGACGTCGTCGGACAGCTTGAAGCCCTGCGGGCCGAACAACTTGATGCCGTTGTCCTCGAACAGATTGTGGGAAGCGGAAATCATCACGCCGAGATCGGCGCGCATCGATTTGGTCAGCATCGCCACCGCCGGCGTCGGCATCGGGCCGAGCAGCAGTACGTCCATGCCGACCGAGGTGAAGCCGGCGACCATCGCGTATTCGATCATGTAGCCGGAAAGCCGCGTGTCCTTGCCGATCACGACGCGATGGCGATGCTCGCCGCGCTGAAACACCAGTCCGGCCGCCTGCCCGACCTTGAGCGCCAGCTCCGGCGTGATCAATCCATTGGCACGGCCACGAATCCCGTCCGTACCGAAATATTTGCGGCTCATAGTTCCCCCAGCAGACTATCGACACTTCGCAATCCCGGCGCGAAGTCTCGAACACCCGCCATCCCGGCGTGTAGCGGGGTTATAATGCTTTCGGGGCTAAGATGGCTTCAAAAAATATGATAAATCATTACCGGCGGCCGATCCGGCCCTGATCCATTAACACATTGTTAATACTGGCATTATGCCCGAGTTCGAACGTCTGAGACGGTATTTTGCCGGCTTGCTAATCCTTGCGCTTGACGTAGTGGTCCGCTTTCGAGGGCGGCGGCTGGGTTACATTCACGGGATCGGAGGCCGGAAACGTCTCCTCCAGCCCCTCCTCCAGGGCCTGATCGAGCCGGCGCTTCTCGTTGCCTTTAGCCTCTTTGGGATCGGAGCGTGGTCCGGTCATGGATGCCTCCTGCTTGCCAACCCATTCCGCGAAGCGATGTTGCACGGGCCCCAACCATGCTAGATGAGCAACGAAAGCGTTAAATACAAGAAGGCAAAATACCGGAAGGGCTTGGAACGTTCATGAAGCACATCACCTGCATCGAGGATCTGCGTCAGGTTCATATGCGAAAGGTGCCAAAGGCATTTTTCGATTATGCCGACCGCGGTTCCTACGCCGAGGAAACGCTGCGCGCCAACCGCGAGGACCTGCAGCAGATCAAGTTCCGGCAGCGCATCCTGGTGGATATTTCACACCGCGATCTTTCGACCACCGTCATTGGCGAGAAGACGAACCTGCCGCTGATCCTTGCCCCGGTCGGATCGACCGGCATGCAGTATGGCGATGGCGAGATTCATGCCTGCCGCGCCGCGCAGGCCGCGGGGATTCCCTACACACTGAGCACGATGTCGATCAACTCGATCGAGGACGTCGCCGAGAACGTCGAGAAGCCGTTCTGGTTTCAGCTCTACGTCATGAAGGATCGCGGCTTCTGCAAGGCGCTGATCGAGCGCGCGATCGCCGCCAAATGCAGCGCGCTGGTGTTGACCGTCGACCTGCAGGTGATCGGGCAGCGCCATATGGACATCAAGAACGGCATGACGGTGCCGCCGCAACTGATGAACCCGCGCAACATCATCGATATCGCGACCAAGCCCGGGTGGGTCATGAGCATCCTTGGCGGCAAGCGCCGCAACTTCGGCAATATTGCCGGCCATCTGCCGGGCGCGCAGGATCTCGCCTCGGTATCGGGCTGGGTGGCGTCGCAGTTCGACGCCTCGCTGAACTGGAAGGACGTCGACTGGATCCGCAGCATCTGGCCGGGCAAGCTGATCATCAAGGGGATCCTCGACGTCGAGGACGCCGAGGAAGCAGTGAAGACCGGCGCGCAGGCGCTGGTGGTGTCCAACCACGGCGGCCGGCAGCTCGACGGCGCGCCGTCGTCGATCGAGGTGCTGCCGGAGATTGCGGATGCCGTCGGTTCCCAGATCGAGGTGCTGATGGATGGCGGCATTCGCTCGGGGCAAGACGTGATGCGGGCGCTCGCGCTCGGCGCCAAGTCCTGCATGATCGGCCGCGCCTATATCCACGGCCTCGGCGCCTTTGGCGGCCCGGGAGTAGCGAAAGCCATCGACCTGATCGCCAACGAACTCAGCATCACCATGGGCCTGTGCGGCGTCAACAAGATCGCCGAGATCGACGACCACGTGATCGCGGTTTAGGCGCGAACGATCGAAATATCATCGTCGTCCCGGCCAAGCGAGCACAGCGAGCGCCAGCCGGGATCCATACCACCGGCTTTCATTGTTACGAAAGCCGTCTGCCCGCAGTGCCAAACGATAATCCACGGCGTATGGGGCGCCGCGTTCGCGGGGACGACTCGTTGAGAGGCCTGCGCTTGATGGTCACATCGGCGGCGTCAACCCGTTGAGGCCGACGCCGACGCGGTTGGCTTGGAAGGAACCGTCCGGCAGCTTCTTGATGAAGGCGATCACCCTGGCGCCGGCCTTGAGCTCGGATTTGTCGGCGGGAACGTAGGTCACGACGGGCGTTTCCGGCGGAACCACGACTTTCTTCTCGCCGTCCTTGTATTTGACCGTCAGCGTGTGACCGTCATTGCCCGCAACGCTCTCGGCCACCGTCGCATTGGTCATGGTTGAGTTCGGACGCAGATCCCATGGCCGCGATCCCTCCCCGGTGCCGCGCATGTTTTCCGGAAAGACGTGCACTTCCACGGCCTTTTGACTGCCGTCGGGTCCAGGCACCGTGGTGGTTCCGATGAAGGAACCGACCTTGATATCCGCCAGCGCGATTTTGGTGATCCCGGCCACACGCATATCGCCGGCCATGTGCAGCTTGAAGTCCTCGCCGCCGCGCGATTTGACCGCGAGCACATCGCCGTCGACGGCTTCGACGGTGCCGCGAACCCGGGACGGCGTCGGCGGTTGCTGCGCGACCGCATAGATTGTCGAGGCGGCGACGACAGCAAGAATGACAAGCGGACGAACAAGCGTTGAACGGCGAACAGGCATGAATGGTCTCCGGCTGACGGCTGGGCCATGATCCGATCGAATTGAATCGGGACCGTGACCTCATCTGATTTCTTCAACATGATCTCCTCGGAAAACCGGTTCCCACTTTTCCGGATCATGCTCGGATAAAAGGACACCGGCGCCGCAACGATATTCCGGCTCAAACTTTTGTGAGATCGGCCTCGACCAGCGCGCGAAGTTCCGGGGTGACTTGCGGACGCCGTCCGAACCAGAGCTCGAAGCCGCGCACCGCCTGATGCAGCAGCATGCCGAGCCCATCGGCGGTCCGCAGTCCGCGCGCCCGCGCCGCCGCCAGCAGCGGCGTCACGAGCGGCACATAGACGAGGTCGGCGACGACGGCATCTGGCGGCAGCCGGCCGATGTCGATCTCGAGCGCGGGCTGGCCATGCATGCCGAGCGATGTCGTGTTCACCAGCAGGTTCACGCGAGGCAGCAACTCGCCGATAGCGTCCCACTCAACCGGGTAAACATTTGCGCCGAATTGATCGGCGAGCGCGCGGGCCCGCTCGACGGTCCGGTTTGCCAGATAGACACGCTTGAAGCCGCGCTCGATCAATCCGAACACCACGGCGCGCGACGATCCGCCAGCGCCGAGCACCAGCGCATCTTCGGCGGTGTCCCAGCCGGGCGCGCAAGCATCGAGATTATTGATAAACCCTTCGATGTCGGTGTTGGTCGAGCGCAGCTCGCCGTCCTCGTACCACAATGTATTGGCGGCGCCGACCGCACGCGCACGCGCATCCGGCCGGGTCAGCGCCAGCGCGCGCTCTTTATGCGGAATAGTGACGTTGGCGCCGACGAAGCCGTGCGCCCTCAGATGCAGCACGAATTCGGCGAAGCCTTCGGGCGGGATCGCCTCGATGTTGTAGCCGCCCTCGAGGCCGAGCGTCCGCAGCCAATAATGATGGATCAGCGGCGAGCGCGAATGCGCCGCCGGCCATCCGATCAGGCACGCGGCGCGGGGTTTGGTCATGGCTGTCATTGAAAGTCCTGCTGCAACATCCATGTGCGGGAATTGTCGCTGCTCAGATCAAGCAAGCCGCGGCCGCTTGTCAACTAGCGGTGAACGGTGACCGCAACGATCACGCTCATGAAAGCCGAGCGACTGGAAAGGGAGCAAAAATGCCGGCAGCGGTCTGGATTGATTCACCCGTCATTCCGGATGGTCCGAAGCATCTGGTCGCAGATGTACCGTTGCACATCGGAAAATCCCGCGATTCCGGGTACGCGCTTTGCGCGTCCCGGAACAATAGCAGAAGTCATGCCGCTACGCGGTGCGCGGCGATGATCTGATCTGCGGCGCGGCCGGTGACTTCGGCCATTCGATCGAACTGCCGGGTGAAACTGCCGGCGCCGGCGGTGGCCGAGCGCAATTCCACGATCAGTTCGCCGATCTCGGCTTCCGGCATCATGGCGCGGACGAGGTCCCATCCCGGCCAGCCCTCGCGGGTGTCGAAGCCGAGAATTTGTCCGCGCCGTCCCGACAGGATCGCGTTGATCTTCGCGGTGGCGTCGGTCGGACAGACGATCTCCACCACATGGATCGGCTCCAGCAGGACGGGCTGGCACTGCGGCAGCGCTTCAGAGACGCCGACCCGCGCCGCCGTGCGGAAGGCGAGGTCCGACGAATCCACGCTGTGATAGGAACCGTCGGTCAGCGTCACCTGCACGTCGATGACGGGAAAGCCGAGCGGCCCGCGCAGCAATCCGTCGACCACGCCCTCCTCCACCGCCCCGATGTAATTGCGCGGCACCGCGCCGCCGACGACCTTTTCGTGAAACTCGAAACCGCCACCGCGCGGCAACGGCTTGATCTCCAGCACCACGTCGCCGAACTGCCCGTGGCCGCCGGACTGCTTCTTGTGGCGGCCGCGCTGGGTGATCGATTTGCGGATGGTCTCCTGATAGCCGATCGCCGGCGGATGCGATTTGACGTTGACGCCGAAGCGGTCGCTCAGGCGCTCCAGCGCGACCCGCAGATGCATCTCGCCCTGTCCCCACAATACGATGTCGTGGGTCCTTGGATTCTGGATCATGGTCAGCGAGGGATCTTCCTCGTTCAGCCGCAACAAGGCCTGGCCGAGCTTGACGTCGTCCTTGCGATCCGCGGCCGCAATCGCCATCGATAGCACCGGCGGCAACGGCTCGATGGCGATCAGGGCTTTTGGCACGGTCTTGCCGCTCGACAGCGTGTCGCCGGTCTTGATGGCATCGAGCTTGCCGAGCGCGATGGTGTCACCAGCCTCGGCGGAGGCGCGCTTGCTGTCGAGGGCGCAGCTCACCGAAGAAATGCCCGATACCCGCCCGGCCTCTCCCGAAGAGGATTGCAATGTCGCGCCGTCATCGAGATGGCCCGAGAGCAGGCGCGTCAGCGACAGCTTGCCGCCATGCTGCAAATGCACGGTCTTGAACACATAGCCCGTCGCGTCCTTGGTCTGGGGCACGCCGAGACGCTTGGCGGTCTCGACCACGCCGGGCGCTTCATGGCGCAGCGCCTTCAAAAGACGCAGCACGCCGTTCTCGCGCGCGGCCGAGCCGAGCAGCACCGGACAGATCAGCCCTTCGCGCAATTCGCGGGCGAGATCGTCGAACACCGCATCGCGCGGCGGCTGAATATCCTCCAGCAATTGCTCCATCAGCGCGTCGTCGTGATCGGCGAGCTTCTCCAGCATCGAGAAGCGGGCTTCCTTCTCGCGGTCGAGATCGCCGCCTTCCAGCGCCACGACTTCGGAAGCCTTGTGTTCGCGGTAGACAAAGGCGCGTTCCAGCGCCAGGTCGACGAAGCCGGCGATCAGGTCGCCGTTCCAGATCGGGATCTGCCGCAGCACCAGCGGAATCCGCGATGCCGGCTGCAATGTCGCGAGCGTCTCGCGGATGCGTTTGTTGGCACGATCGATCTTGTTGAGAAACAGGAAGCGCGGAATGCCGAGATCCTCAAGTTCGCGCAGGATGAGCTGAAGCTGCGGCAGCTTTTTCTCGTCGGCCTCGCAGACCACGACCGCGGCATCGACCGCCGGCAACGCGGCGCGCATGTCGTGCGCGAACTCAACCGAACCGGGGCAATCGATAAAAGTGTAACTCTCGCCCATGAAACTTGTTGTGGCGGCGGTAAGGCCGACCCCCATCTTGTGGCGGCGGGCTTCCGCCGTCGCATCGCCGACTGAAGTTCCGGCGTCGACGCTGCCGGTGCGCGGGATCTCGCCCGTGCGGGCCAGGATCGCCTCTAAAAGTGTGGTTTTACCGCTTTGGAAAGGGCCCACCAGTGCGATGCACCGTGGACCGCGGGGACTTCTGACGTCTTGTCCCATCGCCGCCTCCTAGTTTGGAGCTCGGCCCTTGATTGGGTCGGCGGACGAGATGCTCCCCCTCCGCTGACGATTTGGCAAGCCGGAAAAACGTCGTTGCGGTACCTTGCGCAACGTACGGATGTTATGCCGCTGATTGGCGTTCGCAGTTCGGCGCCCCGTCCCAACTCCTTAAAGGCAGACCAAGCGTGCGGGGCGAGGAATAAGTCGTTACCTTCCCGGGCGAAGTTCCAGGCTTTCCAGCCCGGCCGCAACATTCACGCCGACCTGACCCTGCACGCTGAGCGGCTGCAGCGCGATCGAATTCGCCGAACCGCCTACCAGCACGTTGCCGCCCGCGCCGACGCCGAGCGAAGCGCTGCCCTGCGCGCCGGCGTAAGTGCCCGAGAGATCGCCCGGCCCGAGCCGCGACACCGGCGCGTACACGCCCCACGCCAGCGCCAATTCCTGGGTAATGCCGAGATCGACGCCGACTTTGCGGATGGTCGCGATATAGCGGTCCTCCGGCAGGCCGTCGGCGTGCAGCACGCAACCAAGGTTGGTCACGGAGCCGACGATGAAGCCGATGCTCGCCCCGCCGCGGCATTCGAGGACGCCGACCCGCACGCGCTCCATCTGCTGCGCATGGGTGCCGGCAAAAGATGTGGTCAACGCGGCAATGGCGGCCGAGGCGAGGATCAATGAACGGCGCATGAAGAAATCTCCGGCTGAAAAATGTGACGCGAGCGGGAATCGGAAGCGCGCCATGCCCCAGGCGCACGCTGTTCTATGACACAACATCGGCGGCCATGCCAAATTCGCGGCAATCGACCGTGGTTTCGGGACGCGCCAAAGCGAGAACCCGGAATGCGCTCATAAAAGAGGCCCGCTCCCGCGGGCCTCTTTGGCTTGCCTTATGCGATTTCTCAGCCGCGATGATGATGGCGATAATGGTGATAGTGCCGGCGATAGCCGGGCGCGATCCGCGCCGGCTCGAGGTCGATCGAGGCAACGCCGGCCGCGACGTTCAGCCCCGTCTGGCCCTGCACGCTGATCGGCTGCAATGCGTAGGCATTCGCCGGACCGCCGACCAGGAAGTTGCCGCCGCCGCCGATCCCGACCGAAGCGTTGGCGCCGACGCCACCGTAATTGCCGGCGAGATCGCCGCGGCCGACCCTGCCGGCCGGCGCATTCACCGCCCAAGTCAGCTTGGTCTGGTCGGTGATCCCGAGATCGAGCCCGAGGCGGCGGACGGTTGCGATGTAGGGTTCCGGCCGGCGGCCGTCGCTCTGGAACACACATTCCAGGCTGGTCACCGAACCGACGACGTAGCCGACATTCTGGCCGCCCTCGCATTGCAGGATGCCGGCGCGGACGGGCGGCATCGCATGCGCGCCGGCGATTGAGCCCGCGAGCGCGGCGATGGCAATACTAAGTGTCGAGAGTCGCATGAATTTGGTCTCCGCGTGACGAATTGAAGTTGCGGAGCGGACAGGAAGGAAGCGCCGTGTCCAAAACAAGGCGCTTCCGAAAAGACGCCGCCAAAACATCAAGAGTTCGACGGCGACATATTCGAGACGTGATTTGACTATCTCAAATTGCCACAAAATCGCTGGATGCGTTTGCAGGCATCCTCCAGATCGGAGTTCTTGGTCGCGTAGGAAATGCGGAACGCAGGTCCCAGCCCGAACGCCGAGCCCTGCACCACCGCGACGCCCTCGTTTTCCAAGAGCTCGGTGACGAAATCCTCGTCATTGGCGATCACCTTGCCCGACGGCGAGGTCTTGCCGATGGTGCCTGCACAGGACGGGTAGACGTAGAACGCGCCCTGCGGCCGCGGACAATCGATGCCCTTGGCCTGGTTGAGCATCGACACCACGAGGTCCCGGCGCTCCTTGAATGCCTTGTTGTTGACCGGGATGAAATCCTGCGGGCCGTTGAGGGCCTCGACCGACGCCCACTGCGAAATCGAACAGGGGTTCGAGGTCGACTGCGACTGGATCGTCGCCATCGCCTTGATCAGTTCGGCGGGACCGCCGGCGTAACCGATGCGCCAGCCGGTCATGCAATAGGCCTTCGACACACCGTTCACCGTCAGCGTGCGGTCGTACAGTTTCGGCTCGATCTGCGCCGGCGTCGTGAACTCGAAGTCGTCGTAGACCAGATGCTCATACATATCGTCGGTCATCACCCAGACATGCGGATGCTTCACCAGCACGTCGGTGATCGCCTTCAGCTCGGTGCGCGTATAGGCGGCGCCGGTCGGATTCGACGGCGAACAGAGAATAATCCATTTGGTCTTTGCCGTGATCGCTTTCTCGAGAGCATCCGGCTGCAGTTTAAAGCCGTGCTCCGCCGTGCACACCACCGGCACGGATTCGCCGCCGGCGAGGGCCACCATTTCCGGATAGCTCACCCAATAGGGCGCGGGAATGATGACCTCGTCGCCCGGATTGAGGGTGGCCATCAGCGCGTTGTAGAGCACCTGCTTGCCGCCGGTGCCGACGATGATCTGGTTCGGCTTGTAGGTGAGACCGTTCTCGCGCTGAAACTTGCCGATGATCGCCTGCTTCAGCTCAGGAATGCCGCCGACATCGGTATACTTGGTCTTGCCGGCCTCGATGGCGTGGATCGCCGCCAGCTTGATGTTGGCGGGGGTGTCGAAATCGGGCTCGCCGGCGCCGAGGCCGATGACGTTGCGGCCTGCCGCTTTGAGCGCGCGTGCTTTATCCGTGACCGCGATGGTCGCGGACGGCTTCACACGGTCGAGCGCAGCGGACAGAAACGGCATCATCATCTCCTTGCAGACATCGGCAACACCCCATGTGTTGCTAGCGATCCACAACTCTATTTGCTGGGATCGTGGCACCCTAAAGCGGGTCACGCTGCATCGCAAGAAGCTTGGCCGGAGAGGGCCAAACTTTAGGGAACGTTAAAGGGCGCCCCGCCAGGGTGGCGCAACATTCATAAAATTCCGCGGCGAAATAACTCATATCCGGCAAGGGCTGCGATCCGGCCAATGGCTGACCGCCGAACGGATCCGCGGCCATAGCCTGACCCTGCTCGCTTTGTGCGTCATCGCGGCAGCCGGCTGGATCGCCCTGTCGGACAGCCTGATCGACCGTAGTACTCGAACAGGGCAACTCCGGCCGGGAGAAAATCCAGTCGATCTTTTCAACGGTGCGGATGTGGGACGCGGGCGTTCATACCGTCTATGCGATGCAGACCACTGAGCGATTCCGCGTTCGAGCTCAAGGCTTCCGCGCTGTTGGCCGCCACCTTTATCGTGCCGCTATTGTCGCGCGGTGTCGCCGGCGTCGCTGGCATACCACTGGGACTCTTGCTGTTGCTAACACTCTACGTTTTCACATTGCGGCGGGCCGTGCTCGATCATGCCGGCTCCGCTGCCGGCGCGCAGAGACTCGCGCAAGCGTGATCTCATTTGTTCCTGCGTGTTGGAAAAGACTTCTCCACGGTTGCAGTGCGGTAGAGGTTTTCGACCTTTTCTATCTTGCGGGCCTTGCGACGCCGCAGCATCGGCATCATTGTTTAGCCGCGTTGCGGGGTGACAAGGCCGTCGCTCCGCGCATGCGGGGCCCAATGTTTCTCATCCATCGAAGTCTGTCTTACTGACCAATCGAACGAAGCCGAATGTACAAACTCTATTCGATGCAGCGCTCGGGCAACAGCTACAAGGTCCGCCTTGCGCTGGCGCTGTTGAACGCGCCCTATCGTGCCATCGAGATCGACATTCTGCGCGGCGAAAGCCGCACGCCGGAATTCCTCGCCAAGAATCCGAGCGGACAGGTGCCGCTGTTGGAAGTCGCGGAGGGACGCTACCTCGCCGAATCCAACGCCATCCTCTGGTATGTCTGCGGCGGCACCCCGCTGGCGCCCGAATCGCGGATCGAACGCGCCGAGGCGCTGCAGTGGATGTTCTTCGAACAGCACGCGCTGGAACCGAATATCGGCGCCGCCTATTTCTGGCTGGCGCTGGTCAAGGGCGGCCGCGACCTGCAGACGCATGCGCTGGAAGACTGGATGGAGCGCGGCTATGCCGCGCTGCAAGTGATGGAAAATCACCTCAAGTCCCATCAGTATTTTGCCGCGGGTCAGCTCACCGTCGCGGATATCGCGCTGTACGGCTACACCCACGTCGCCGACCACTGCGACTACGACCTTGCGACCTTTCCGGCGATCCGCACGTGGTTGCGCCGGGTCGAGCAGACCCCCGGCTTCGTCGCCATGGATTGGCGCCCGGGGGCCGAAGTCGATGATTCGGCCGGTATCGCCGCCGAGGCCTGAGGCCGCGAAATAGCGGGCATAACGTCAACCATAGCGCGCATAACCGCCGACTTCGCCGCGTTTTTGCCATTTTCCCGGCTGTGCCGCCGCAAAATTGCCAGCAATTCCAGCGATATATTGATGGTTGCGGGTGATTCGCCCCGCGTTGAAGGATCTTCGGCCATGAAACGATCGCCCGGCGCAGCAGGCTTCGACAGCCGCCTCGCGCCTGTTGCATCGTCCCGACTGACGGATGCCGTCGCCGCTTCGCTTGCGATCGGCTCGTTGTCGCTTTGCCTGATCGTCACCCTCACGGTGCTTTCGATCAAGGTCGCCACGGCAATGCCGCTTCCCGCGTAGTCAAAATCATTTTCCGAGACATTCGCAATTTTCGGCGACAACGCGCGATAGGCGGCATCGCGATCGGGCAACGATGAAGACACGGGTCGTACTTGTTACCCTGATGCTGGCGACGGCGATCTTGCTGACAGCAGCGCTCCTGACCGCCACCGGCACGCGCGGCGAAAATGCGCGCTGGCCACTCGGAGCCCATCCGGCCGGCCAGATCGCACCGTCACCGCCCGCGGCGAGGTGATCAATCCATTTCGTCCTTCGCAATTGCAAGGACGGCCAGCATTGACGCGAAACGATCAGCACATAGGTCTCAGCGCCGACAATTAGCCGGGCGCGGAACCAACTCCCTCGCCGTTCGATATCATTTGATCCAAAAAAGAACGGAAAGCCGCAGCTTTCGGGCCAACCGCCTTTTAAGGATGGCGCGAGAAAGCCCGCCACAAAGGTAACCATCGGTCAAGCTGGGTGCCTTACACTCGTGGAGGAACGAGAACGAGGCATGCGGTTCGACTGGCGCGCAATCTCTGGTCCGGCTCTGACGACAGCGACGGCTCTGATCGCCAACCTTGTCGGTCGTCACTGTGGTTGCCGTTCCCAGTACGGGGCCGCTGTTCGTTTGCATCGTCGCCTTCGCCGGCTCGCTCTCAGGCCTCACCTCCGGCTGATCAGTGCCGCGATCGCGGTCGCGTCTTCCGCAATGTTCTTCCTCAACCATCGGGCGACGCCCGGATATGACATGGCTGATCTGGTTCGGCTGGCCGCACTGTCGATCACGGCGGGTGGCACCGCGGCCATCACCGGCCTGCTGCGGCAAAGAATGCTGGATGCGTTCGCGCGGGAGCGCAGGCACTATGCCACGGCCGCGCGACTGTCGGCGGCGCTCGATCAGTTCGACATCGGCATCGTGCTGCTCGATTCCGACACCCGCGCGGAATTCATCAACCGCGCCTTCCGCAATTATTTTTCGCTGTCCGACGAACAGGCCGACAGCAAGCCGCCTTTCATCGCGCTGATGTATCACAGCCGCGACACCGGCGCCTTCGAACTGCCGGAGGCGGAGTTGCGTGCCTACATCGCTTGGCGCATGGAGCTGATACGATCCGGCGATGCCACCCCGACAAATATCAAGCTCGCCGGCGGAAGGGTGCTGCGCTTCAGCTGCACGGCATTACCCGACGGCGGACGGATGCTGAGTTATACGCCGGTAACCGACCTGATCCGCCATACCGACGACCCCGCCAGGGCCGAGTATTACCGGTCGCTGCGCGGCGGCGGAAACAGTGGTGTTGCCGCGCATTTAAGCGCCGCGGAGTAACAGCGGCACGGCGCCGAACGTCTCATGCGATTGCCCCTTCTCCACTGTACCTTTATTGAAAGGATGATATCGCCAGCCCGCCGCGCTGTCCGATGCTGGTCTCTTGAACGCGGAAACACAAATGTCCAACGAGCTATCTGTCCGCCTGGTGACCCGGCAGGACTACGACCGATGGCTTCCCTTGTGGGACGGCTATAATGCGTTTTACGGGCGTTCGGGCGCGACCGCGCTGGCGTCTGAAATTACCGCAACGACGTGGGCGCGGTTTTTCGATGCCGATGAACCGGTCCACGGCCTTGTCGCGGAAAGCGGCGGGCAATTGCTCGGCCTGACGCACTACCTCTTCCACCGCAGCACCACCGCCATCGCGCCCGTCTGCTATTTGCAGGATTTGTTCACCTCCGAAGCCGCGCGCGGAAAAGGCGTCGGCAGAGCCCTCATCCATGGTGTCTATCAACAGGCGAGGCTTGCCGGATCACCGCGCGTCTACTGGCAGACACATCAAACCAATCTCACCGCGATGCAGCTTTACGACAAGGTGGCGGAGCACTCCGGATTCGTCGTGTATCGTAAGCCGTTCTAACGGCCGTTGCGTTTTCCGCGCCGCCGCACTCAAGCCAGCCGGCAGTCTTCAAAGGCCGACCCGGCCTGTGGATAAGTCCAGCTGTCACGAGCGCGTAACAAAGCGGGAGTAGCTTTCGGCTTGCGTTTGATCAGGCCCCCGTCACCGATCACGCGCCCCAGCGGTCCCCGTCAGCTGCCGCGTCTGACCGGGGCCGCACTTTTTTTGAATCCACTTTTCTGGCCTCGACTTTCCTGGCCTCCGTTCGGTCGCGTTGCGTGTGACCGCGCGAAAGCAGCGTCAGCATCCCAACGAACTGTCTTCATGATCCGTGTCGTCCTCTTTGGTATTGCTTTCTTCGCCGTTACGCTGGCGCTGCTGCCGTTCCAGTTGGTCGGGCTCGCCTTCGACCTGCGGTTGCAGCGGACGATTCCGCACCTCTACCATCGCATCCTCTGCGCGCTGATCGGGGTGCGGATCAGCGAGGTCGGCACCCGCTCGACCGCCAGCCCCGCGCTGATCCTGTCCAACCACGTCTCCTGGCTCGATATCTGCGTCATATCGGCGCTTTCGCCGGTCGTGTTCGTCGCCAAGAGCGAAGTGGCGCGATGGCCGGTGTTCGGCTGGCTCGCCAGATTGCAGCGAACCATCTTCGTCAACCGGCAGGCCCGGCACCGGACCGGCGCCGCCACCAGCGAGATCGCCGGCCGGTTGCTCGGCGGCGATGCGGTGGTGCTGTTCGCCGAGGGCACCTCGAGCGACGGCGTTCGCGTGCTGCCGTTCCGCTCGTCGCTGGTCGGCGCGGTTCATCACGCGCTCGGCAACTCGACGCATCATACCAGCATTATCGTGCAGCCGATGTCGCTGGCCTATGTCAGCCTCAGTGGAGTGCCGATGGGCCGTGGCTTGCGCGAGCGCGTGGCGTGGTACGGCGACGCCGACCTGATGCCGCACCTCGCGCACGTGCTGGCGTCGGGCGCAGTCGATGTCACCGTGAGCTGGGGCGAGGCGACAGCTTACGACATGAGCGCCGATCGCAAGGCGATTGCGCGCGATGCCGAAAAATCGGTCCGGCGCATGACCGCGGCGGCCCTGCGCGCCGCGCCGCAGGCGCAGGCGCCGCTGCAACAACCGCCGCTGCCGGAGCCGGCCTGACGCATGGGCGCCATGGTGCGCCGTGCCTTGCGGCTATGAGGCGTGGGGGCCAAAATGCGAGCCCATCCCTACAGGACGACACCCATGGAAATTCGAAATCTCGGCGGTTCCGGCCTGCGCGTTTCCGCGGTCGGTCTCGGCTGCAACAATTTCGGCCAGCGCACCGATCTGGAAACTTCGCGCAAGGTAATCCACAAGGCGATCGACCTCGGCATCACGCTGTTCGACACCGCCGACATCTATGCGGGCATGGGCGGTTCCGAGACCGTGCTGGGCGAAGTGCTCGGCGACCGCCGCAAGGACATCGTGCTGGCGACGAAATACTCCAAGCCGATGAGCAATGACGGCACCAGGCAGGGAGCGTCGCGGCGCTACATCATGTCCGCGGTCGAGGCCAGCCTGCGGCGGCTGAAAACCGATTACATCGATCTCTACCAGCAGCACGATTACGATCCCCTGACGCCGATCGAGGAGAGCTTAAGGGCGCTGGACGACCTGATCCGGCAGGGCAAGGTACGCTACATCGGCAATTCGAATTTTCCCGCCTGGCGCATCGCCGAGGCCGAATTCACCGCGCGGGCGATGAACGTCAATCCATTCGTCTCCTGCCAGGACGAATACAGCCTGCTGGTTCGCGACATCGAAAAGGAGCTGCTGCCGGCGGCGCGGGAATACAATCTCGGCCTCTTGCCGTTCTTTCCGCTGGCCAGCGGACTTCTCACCGGCAAATACCAGCGCGGCGCCGCCGCGCCGGCCGACACCCGCTTCGCCAAGGCGCCCGCCTTGCGCGACCGCTATGTCACGCCGCGCAACGAGGACGTCGTCGAGAAATTGCAGGCATTCGCCGACAAGCGCGGGCATACCATGCTCGAACTTGCGTTCTCATGGCTGGCCTCGCGGCCGCAGGTGTCGAGCGTGATCGCCGGCGCGACGCGAGTCGAACAGGTCGAGCAGAACGTGAAGGCGATCGGCTGGACGCTGAGCGCGGAGGATCTCGCCGAGATCGACAAGATCACAAAATAAAGTTCGTCATTCCGGGATGGTCCGAAGGACCAGACCTCAGATGTGCAATTGCACATCATGAAGTTCGCATCTTCGATGCGCCCCGGAACGACAAGCAGCTAACCCGCCGCCTTCCGCGTTACCGTCTGCTTCACCTCGAAGCCTTCGAATTGCGGAGGGCCGAGATAGAGCGGCTTGTTGTCGCCGGCCCTTTGATGCGCCGCCCGGAATGCTTCCGATTTGGTCCACGCTTCGAACGCCGGCCCGGCTGTCCCAGATCGTGTGGGAAGCATAGAGGGTATGATCCTCGGCTTCGGGCCCCTTGAGCAGGTGAAACTCCACGAAGCCCGGCACCTTGTCGAGATGACTGTCGCGCGAGGCCCAGACGTGCTCGAAATCGGCTTCGGAGCCCTTGGCGACACGAAAACAATTCATGGCGATGAACATAGCGATCTCCAGTTACCGGCGGGTTCGGTCGACATCGACACGAATTTGTTGGACGACCATCCACAGAGTGCGCGCATTACAACAATTTGGCTTCATCCGCAGCGGAAAACGCAAGCAAAGCAAGACTCACGCCACCAATCCCTTGATTGGCTTCACCGCCGCGCTGTCGGGGAACACCGCTTGTGCCAGCGTGCGCTCGGTAAGCCCGAGATGATCGCGCAGCACGCCTTTCATTACGGCGCGCAGATCGGTGGTCGGCGCGAGGTCGCGGGCTTCGTACAGATTGGCGGGCTTCAGCCCCGGCCAGTCGGAAATCACCCTTCCGCCGTTCACCGCACCGCCGGCGAGCAGCGCGATCGTGCCGGTGCCGTGATCGGTACCTTGGGTGCCGTTGATGCGCGCGGTGCGGCCGAATTCGGTGGCGACCACCACCACGGTGTCGCGCCAGCGCTCGCCCAATCCGCTTTCGAACTCCGCGAGCGCGCCGTCCAGCCCTGACAGCAACTGCGCCAGCCGGCCCACCGGTCCGCCTTCATTGGCGTGGGTATCCCAGCCGTCGAAGGCCAGCGCCGCGATCCGCGGACCGTCATCGGCCGCCATCAGCTTGGCGGCACCGCGCGCCACCAGCCGCATCGCGCCGATATTATTGGTGCCGGGCTTCGGCTTCATGTCGTCGCCTTGCGCGGTCTTGTCGAGCTGCAACCCTTGCGACAACGCGGTCGCCAGCGCCGGGTCGCGATGCTGATAGAGCTCGACCAGCCGCATCGCGGTATCGTCATCGGCCTGCGGCAGCGCCACCGGCGCCCAGCCGACCGTCGGCGCGGCGCCGCGCAACACCAGCGGCGTGGTCGGACCGACGGCGAGCCCGCTCGTCACCCGTTCGCCGCGCGGCAGCCCTTCGAGCGCACGGTTAAGCCAGCCGGATTGCACCCGGCCAGGACCGGCAAAGCCGCTTTCGAGCACGTCCTGTCCGTCGAAATGCGAGCGGTCGCGATACGGCGTCGACACCGCATGGATCACCGCGGCATGTTTCTCCTTGTACATCCGCGCGAATGCCGGCATCGAGGGATGCAGCGCGAAGAAGGAGTCCAGCATGGTCGCCGCGTGCGGGCCGTCCGGCGTCAGCGCGATCGAACCATGCAGCCCGGCGTAATCAGGGTCGCCCACCGGCGCTACGGTGGCGAGCCCATCGAGCGCGCCGCGCAGGATCACGACGATCAGCCGCGGGTCGCGGCCGTCGGCCGCGCGCGCGAATTTCGGCAAATAGGCCCAGGCCGCGAACGACGCGCCGCCGAGCAGCAGCGCGCGCCGCGATGGTGTCACCGATGTCTGGCTTTCACGGCAATCCATCGTCATCTCCTCTGGAATTCCGGCGACATCAACAGCAGCGCCAGCGCCTGCTGCCGCGATTCCGCGCGCTCGACGGTGCGCCGCGTTTCCGGCGATGCGGCGTCGGCGACGGCAAACTCCAGGAGGTCGCGTGGATCGATCGTGTTGCCGAGACGCGAAGCGATTTGCGCCGAGATATCGAGCCGCAGCTTCATGCCCTCGGGCGCGGCCCATGCCGCATTGGTGTCGGGAAATCCGTTCGGCCCGGCGGGAGTCCACAGCGGCTGGCCGAGCTGATTGAGGGCGCCGAGATAGAGGCCCGGATCTTCCGGAATCCGCGCCAGCAGCCGGCCGGTCGCCACCAGGAATTCGTAAGGCGAACGCAGCTTGGTCAGCGGCGCCTGCCAGGCCTCGTCGGAATCCACCAGCGCCAATGTCATCGCCCGGAGGTCGCCATCGGATTTGCGGAACACGTCCTGCAGCCGCGCCACCAGCGCGGGCGGCGGATCGTCAGCCACGAAATGGCGCGTGAATTTTGTCGCGATGAATTTCGCGGTGGAGGGATGGTGCGCGATATCCGCCAGCGCCGCCTCGCCCTGCGCCACGCCGTTGTTCTCGTAAAGCTTGCCGAGCAGCCGCTGCGGACCCGGCTGGTGCGCATTGGTATTGAAAATAAAGCTGCCGGGCGCGCCGAGCTGTCCCTGCCGCCCGGCGAAAGTCCAGCCGGTGATGATACGCGCCAGCGAGGTCACATCTTCCTGCGAGTAGCCGCCGCCGACCCCGAGCGTATGCAGCTCCATGATCTCGCGCGCCAGATTTTCGTTCAGGCCGCGCTTGCGGTTCAGCCCCGCGCGGGAATCCGGACCCAACGATTGCTGGTTGTCGAGGAAGAACAGCATCGCCGGATGCTGCTCGACCGCCTTCAGCATGTCGCCGAAGCGCCCGAGCACGTGCGGCCTGATCGCCTCGCGCTCGAACGAGCCGGCCCAGATCCGCGCCAGCTCGCCCTTGTTGGCGGAGATGCAGAAATGATTGGACCAGAACGCCACCAGCCGCTCGGTGAAACCGCAATCGGCGATCACCGCGCGCTGCAACCGCGCCAGCGCCTCGGCGCGGTAGGTTTTTTGAATGACGTTGAGCGGCTGTGGCGGCAGCTTTGGCGCGTTGGCCTGCATCGCTTCGGTCGCGGCCATCGTCGCGTTGCCATTGCTGTTTTCCGGCGGCTTCATGGCGGGTTCTTTTCCCGCCATCGCCATGGCGACGCTGTTGAGTGCCGGATTTCGCCGTTGCGCCTTGACGTCCGCAGCCGCCGCACCTGACTCGGACGAAGCCGCGGCGGATTTCGCCGCCGCCTCGCGCGCGGCCTTGACCTCCGCCTGATAGGCGAACACCGCCTCGGCCAATGCCGGGGTCGACTGCAGTCCCGGCATCTCCAGCAGCGTGCCGTTGGAGCGGCTCAGTTCGGCTTTGACAAAGCCGCGCGGGTCGGACGCCGCATTGACCAGATCGCCCGCCGCACCGCCGCGCGCACCAAATCCGAAGCGATTGAGCGCAACAAGCGCGGCTTGCGAATCGCGGGCCATCGGGTTTCCCTAAATTTGTCGGTGCGCGTATATTGTTTTCGCCGGCGAATATATCGCCGTCGGCCATGAACCAGACATGAAGAAGTCGGCCGGAATTCGGTTGGATAGATGACAAATCGGTTAGAAATGCCAGCCTCGCGCCGCCTCGGCTGTTCCCGATGCGGAACGGAGTTCACCTGCAGCCTGGCTGGGCCGTGCTGGTGCGCCGAGGAAACCGCGCGGCTGCCGATGCCGCTCGACGGCGAGGATTGCCTGTGCCGCGATTGTTTGCGCAAGGCGGCGGCTGTCGCCAATAACCCTGTGTCCTGAGCTGCCCACCCACCGTCTTTCCGACGAGCAAAGCGCCCCCGCCGTTGGTGGCAAGGCTCGTCATTTCTTTGATCTGCAGCAAGGCGGATTGCAAATCTTTGGCGCTTTGTGATCGCCAACAGGAGATTTGCGCGATGAGCACCCTGACCAAACTGGTGCTTGGCGCGATGGGGCAATTGCGTCCCAAACCGGCGAAGGGCGATGCCGCCCCGAGGATCGCTCTGCCGGCTCCCGACAAGACCGGCGGCATGCCGTTGATGGAGGCAATCGCGAAGCGGCATTCGGCCCGCGAATTCTCGCCCAGAGAATTGCCGCTGCCGCTATTGTCCAGCCTGCTGTGGGCTGCCGATGGCATCAACCGCAACGATGGCGGGCGCACCGCGCCGTCGGCGATGAACGCGCAGGAGATCGATGTCTATGTCGCGTTGCCGTCGGGTGCGTATCTCTATGACGCCAAGGCGAATGCACTGGAACTGGTCGCCGGCAGCGACCTTCGGCGCGTCACCGGCTATCAGGATTTCGTCGACGAAGCGGCGCTGGACCTTGTCTATGTCGCCGACCACGGCCGCATGAAGCTGGTGCCGGTCGGAAGCCGCGAGAGCTTTGCCTCCGCCGCTGCCGGCGCGATCACGCAGAACGTCTATTTGTTCGCCGCCTCCAATGGACTCTCCACCGTGATCCGCGCCTGGATCGACCGCGACGCGATCGCCAATGCGCTGGGGCTCGGTCATGACCAGCAGGTGCTGCTGTCGCAGACCGTGGGGTTTCCGAAGGACCGCTACACCGGATAGCCCGGCGATTTGCGCGCCAGACGATCGAACGCGTCGAGCAGTTTTTCGCGCCACGCATAGACCGGATCGTTTTCGGCGAGCAACTTGAACGGGCTGACCACGCGCGCCCACTGGAACGGGCCGAACACGATGTAATCGGCGTAGTTCGGCGCATCGCCGCCGAGATAGGATTGGGTTTTCAGCGTGAGCCGCATCGGGTCGAGCGCACGGCGAAAGCCCTCGACGGATTTGTCGCGCCCCGCCGCCACTTCCTCCAGCGGCTTGCCGAAGCGCGCTTCGCGGGTCTTGCGGAAATAGGCGGCATCCACCGGCTTCAGATGGCCGGGAATATCCGCGACGATCAGCGGAAACATGCCGCCGATCACGGCGATGTCGCCCCACCAGTTGATCATCCGGCCCATGGCGCGGCCGCCGGCGCCGCCGAACAGCGACGGCCGCTCCGGATAGCGGTCTTCGAGATAGTTGGCGATCGCCCAGGAATCGGCGACCGAGGTTTCGCCGTCGAGCAGCACCGGCACCTTTTCGGAATTGTGCGGGGCGATGGCGTCTTTCTCGGTGAAGCACCACGGGATGGTTTCCGCCGACAGCCCCTTATGCGCCAGCGCCATCCGTGTCCGCCAGCAGAACGGGCTGAAGGGGCGCTCTGCGTCGGTGCCGACCAGTTCGAAAAGTTTTAGAGTCATTGATGTGGTCCCCGCGCAGCGCGTCAATTCCGCCTCCGTCCTTGCCGGGCGTGACCCGGCAATCCATCTTTCTTCAAGAAGATGGATACGCGGGTCAAGCCCGCATATGACGATATGGAATGAATCGCGCTCGCGCTACCTCACCACCGCCGCGGTCTGGCCGAACAACAGCTTGCGCTCTTCCTCGGTGCGGATCGCGGGCTGGCCGAAATTCGGATTGACCTCCTTGGCCCTGGCGTAGGCGCGCACCGTCGCCGGGCGCTCGCCGATGGTCTCGAGCCAGCGCTTCAGATGCGGGAAGTCGTCGATGTTCTGGCTCTGGTTCTTGTACGGCACGATCCAGGGATAGCTCGCCATGTCGGCGATCGAATAGTCGCCGGCGATGAACTCGCGATCGGAAAGGCGCTTGTTGAGCACGCCGTAGAGCCGGTTGGTCTCGTTCACGTAGCGGTCGATGGCGTATTTGATCTTTTCCTGGGCGTAGTTCGAGAAGTGATGGTTCTGCCCGGCCATCGGCCCGAGCCCGCCCATCTGCCAGAACGTCCACTGGATCGCGTCATAGCGGCCATAGATGTCGGCGGGCAGGAATTTGCCGGTCTTCTCGGCGAGATACAGCAGCATCGCGCCGGATTCGAAGATCGAGATCGGCTTGGCCGCCGCCCTTCGGCTCGTGATCGACCATCGCCGGAATCCGGTTGTTCGGCGCGATCTTCAGAAACTCCGGCTTGAACTGGTCGCCCTTGCCGATGTTGACCGGGAAGATCTTGTAGGGAAGCCCGGTCTCTTCGAGAAACATCGTGATCTTGTGGCCGTTCGGCGTGGTCCAGTAATAGAGATCGATCATGGCGCGTTCCTGTGCTGCTGCGGCTGCCTGCGCAAATTAGATGCGATTGCATGAAGTTCACCGCAACGCGGCCGCGAAGTCAATGGCGGGAATTTCGCGTCGCGGCGAATTGATCGCGTCAGCCGGCGCGCGCCGTGCTCGCGCAGCAGTTTCTCGCCGTCTTCGGTCACCGTCACGATCATGCCGAAGCCGGCAATGGTTTCGCGCGCGACGTAGCCGCGATCGGCCGCATCCTCCCAGATCGTCAGGCGCGGGCAGACGTGCGCCAGGTCGCGACCACCTCCGAATAAACCCGCGGCTCGCGGGCGATCCATTCGACGAAATCGAGCACCAGCGGATCCGCGGTCTCGGCCATCGGCTCTCTCCCTGTCAGAAGGCAGCGCGTAGCTGCGCGCGAGCAGCAGCCAGCTGCCATAGATGATGTAATAGCCGGCCACCGTGGTGATCAGCCGCCCCGCCCAGGTGCGAAACTGCGCATCGGTCATGGCCTCGAGGATGCGCCGCGCCAGCGTGGTGCCGGTCATCGACGCCACCACGGCGACGCCGGCGAGAACCGGATCGAGCGTGGCGGCCTGATCGATGATGCCGCCGAAATAGATCAGCTTCACGAAATGACTGGCGACCTGGCAGGTGGCCTTGGTCGCGACGATGCCGCGGCGATCGAATTTGCCGCCGAGAAAGAAGGTATCCATCAGCGGACCGGAGACGCCGGTCATCAGCATCAGCCCCATGCAGATCGAGCCGTAGCAGGTGCCCTGCCAGATGCTCTCGGGATCGGGCTTCAGGTTTGACGGCGTCAGCCGCGCCATGAACGGCGTCGCCCCCAGCAGCAACAGCGCCATCGGCTTGTCCGGCACATAGCGGGTGATCGACCACGCCGCCAGCGCGACCGCGCATCCGATCAGATAGATCGCGACCGGCCGCCATCTGATGTGGCGGCGCCACAGAAGGGCGCGCCAGCCGTTGGACGCCATCTGCGTGATCGCATGCAGCACCATCGCCGACGGCAGCGGCATCAGGGTCAAGAGCACGCCGATCAGGATCAGCCCGCCGGCCATGCCGAACAGGCCGGACAGAAAAGCGGTCGCGACCATCAGCAGGCCAAGGGCGCAATCATCAGCGGCGTCATTTCCGAAATCTCCCTTGCGAGATTTCTGCCTTGCTTGGACAAGGCGGACAAACTGAGTTATCTTGCCCTGGCCTCAGTTTTCCTGAGGGTGGCAAGTTTTGGGGTCCAATGCGGCGGCTGCTGTTTCTCAACGGCATCAAGGCGTTCGAGGCGGCGGCGCGAACCGGCAGCTTTGCGGCGGCAGGCAGCGAGCTCAACGTGTCGGCGGCGGCGGTGAGCCGCATGGTGCATCTGCTGGAGCAGCGGCTCGGCATCGCGCTGTTCGAGCGCAAGGCCAACCGGCTGGCGATGACGGCGGCGGGCCGCGCCTATCAGAGCGGGCTGACGCCGATCTTCGATGCGCTGGCGAGCCTGACCGCGCAGGTGACCGCGCCCTCCGGCCTCCGCGTGCTGACCATCGGCGTCGGCCCGACCTTTGCGATGAAATGGCTGATCCCGCGGCTGGCGGATTTTCGCAAAGCCGAGCCCGACATCGACGTGCGCATCACCACCGGCGGCGCGGCGGCGCCGTTCGGCGACGACTGGAGCTGCGGCATCAAGCTCGGCGACGGCGAGTGGCCGGGGCTGGTCGCCGAACCGCTGTTCGCCGCCGACCTGTTGCCGGTGTGCGCGCCGCGGCTGGCGGCGCAGCTGAAGCGCCCCGGCGACCTCAAGGGGCCGGCCCTGCTGCGCGTCGCGCATTCGCCCGACGACTGGCCGTCCTGGCTGAAGGCCGCCGGCGTCGCGCGGGTGACGGCGCGCGGACCGGAGTTTCAATATTACGGCCAGGCGCTGCAGGCCGCCGATCGACGGGCTCGGCGTCGCCATGGGCATCCGTCCCTATATCGACGACGACCTCGCCGCCGGCCGGCTGGTCGCGCCGTTTGCGCTGTCGGTGCCGAAGGGCATGCGCTGGTATCTGGTCTATCGCAGTTTCCGGACCGATCAGCGCGATTTCGCCGCGTTCCGGCGCTGGATCGTCCGCTCTGCCGTGGAACCGGCCGCGCGCGGCAAGCCGCGCCGGCGGCGCCGCCGGTTTCGCTCGCGCAAAGAAAATGACCGACGATGTGAACGAGTTCACATCCGCTTTCAGCCGCCCATGGTTCCCTTGATCCTCAATAAGCGGAGTCGGGGACATGCCCTGTTACTATGACGGCTTTAGAATCGAGTCCTTCGAGGCGGGAAGAGGCCTGTGGCACGCCAGGATCCGGCGGGCGGACCTGAAGCCCGTCAGCATCGACGGCGTTTCGTTCCTGACGCTCGAAGTCGGCTTCGCATGGTCCGATCCCGGAGGCCGCCATCGCGGATGCGAAGGCCCACATCGATCAGCTCAAGCTCAGGCGATACGCCGGACAAACGGCGCAACCCGAACTGCAGGCTGCCGCCTGTTAGCGTAACCCGAATCTGGGCGCTTCCCCATGCCGGAATCCGAAGCCACATCGATCCCGCCAGCTGCTGCTGGCACTCCCCGACTGTCCGTTATGCAGCACCCGGCTGGTGGTCCAGCGCATCATCCCCGGACGATTGGGGCTCGAGCACTGGACCCTGCGATGCACGAAGTGCGGCCATATCCATCAGGATGCGTTCGACAGGTCGTCGCCGCCGCACACCCGCTCGGCTTCACCGACGATCTGGCCGGACACCTAGGGATTGTTTCATTTGCGCGGGATCAAGACGGTGCAGCCAGGGCCGCATGGTTCGAGACGCGCGGCGCTGCCGCGCTCCTCACCATGAGGGTCCGGCACCTCATTCGGGCGCGCGAGCGCCCGAACCTCATCCTGAGGAGCGCGTCTTCGCGCGTCTCGAAGGATGAAGCCTCGAACGCGAAACTCTGCTCAGCCCTCGAACGCCTGCGCGATCGCGGCCTGGGCTTCCTGCTGGATCTGCCGCAGGTGGGCCTCGCTCTTGAAACTCTCGGCGTAGATCTTGTAGACATCCTCGGTGCCCGAAGGCCGCGCGGCGAACCAGCCATTGTCGGTGGACACCTTGATGCCGCCGAACGATTGGCCGTTGCCGGGCGCCGCGGTCAGCGCCGCGCGCACCGGCTCGCCGGCCAGTTCCTTCATCGCGAGCTTTTCCGGCGACAGCGCCTTCAGCAGATTCTTCTGCGCCGGCGTCGCCGGCGCGTCGATCCGCTCGTAGAAGGGCACGCCGAGTTCGCCGGTCAGTTGGTCGAACAACTGGCTCGGGTCGGATTTGGTTCGCGCGGTCATCTCGGCGGCCAGCAGGCCCAGGATGATGCCGTCCTTGTCGGTGGTCCACACCGTGCCGTCGCGCCGCAGGAACGAGGCGCCGGCGCTTTCCTCGCCGCCGAAGCCGAACGCGCCGTCGATCAGCCCGTCGACGAACCATTTGAAGCCGACCGGGGTTTCGACCAGCCTGCGGCCGAGCTTTTTCGCGACGCGGTCGATGATCGCGCTGGAGACGATGGTCTTGCCGACCGCGCTGTCCTTGCGCCATTGCGGCCGATGCTCGAACAGATAGGCGATCGCGGCGGCGAGATAATGGTTCGGATTCATCAGTCCGTTGGAGCGGGTGACGATGCCGTGGCGGTCGGCGTCGGTGTCGTTGGCAAAGGCGACATCGAACTTGTCGCGCAGGCCGATCAGCCGCGCCATCGCGTAAGGCGAGGAGCAATCCATCCGGATCTTGCCGTCCCAGTCCACCGTCATGAAGCGGAAGGTCGGATCGACCGCGTCGCTGACGATGGTCGCGTCGAGACCGTAGCGCTCGATGATCGGCTGCCAGTAGCGCACCGCCGCGCCGCCGAGCGGATCGATGCCGATTTTGACGCCGGACGCGCGGATCGCCTCCATGTCGACGACATTGGCGAGGTCGGCGACATAGGGCGCGATGTAATCATGGCGATGCACGCAGGCAGCTTTGCGCGCGCGGTCATAGGGGATGCGCTTGACGCCTTTCAGATCGTCTTCGAGAAAGCGGTTGGCGGCGCGCTCGATGTCCGCGGTGATGTCGGTATCGGCCGGACCGCCATTGGGCGGATTGTATTTGAAGCCGCCATCCTCCGGCGGATTGTGCGACGGCGTGATCACGACGCCGTCGGCGAGGCCTCGGTGCGGCCCTTGTTGGTGGTGAGGATGGCGTGCGAGATCACCGGCGTCGGCGTGTAGCCGTCATGCTGCGTCGATCATCACCTCGACGCCGTTGGCCGCGAACACTTCCAGCGCGCTCGCCAGCGCCGGCTCCGCCAGCGCGTGGGTGTCGATGCCGACGAACAGCGGCCCGTCGATGCCAGCTGGCCTGGCGGTGATCGCACACCGCCTGGCTGATCGCCAGGATATGCGCCTCGTTGAAGGCGTGGTTGAACGCCGAGCCGCGATGCCCGGAGGTGCCGAACGCCACCCGCTGCGCCGGGATCGGATGGATCGGGCTTGCCGGCAAAATAGGCCGTCACCAGCCGCGGCATATTCGCCAGCATCGACGGCTCGGCGGGCTTGCCGGCGAGCGGATTTATTTTGGCGGTCACGGGGTTCTCCTTGACACAGCTGCTAGGATGGTCATTGCGGATGGACGCGTACAGCGTCACGAAGCAATGCAGCATCGCCATGCTTCCCGAGGTTGGATGATGCTTCGCATGCTCGGAATGACGGCATGCTCGCAGCATCGGCGCGACCCATCGGTTGCACTAGGCTGACACCTGCTGACAATGCTGCCGGGCTGTTTCCCGTGACGCGCTTTTGCCCTTTTCTGCACGCCGGACTCATCCCATATTCGCCCGATGGCGAAGAATCCAGACCCTCCGAAAAAGCCCGCAAAAACCCCGAAATCCAAGGCGCCAAGTTCCAAGGCGTCGCGCCCCGACGTGCAGCCGATCGGGCCGGCGCTGGCGGAACTGCTCAATCCCGCGATCAATCGCGGCGAAGCGGCCTCGGCTCCGGCACCGGACTTGCAGCCGCCGCCGGATAATTCCTGGGATCGCCGCGCCGGCGGCGAAGCCGCCGCGCACCGCGCGCGGGCCTCGACGCGGGGCACCGGCGAGGATGTGGCGAAGCGGGATGCGCTGTGCGGCACGACGCGTGACGATGCTTCTTCCTCCCCTCCCCCCGCGCGCGAAGCGCGTGGCGGGGGAGGCGGCAGCTCGCTCTCGGGGTCGGGGGTGTGGGGCGGCTCCACTCGCTCGCTCTGGCAGCGAATTTGCTGAGGCACCCCCCACCCCCGACCCCTCCCCGCCGCTTCGCGGAGGGAGGGGAGAAGAGAGCAGCGACGAATCCCGGCCTTCGACGAAGCCCCGCAGCGCGAATTCGCGCCGGCCAATTACGGCACCGCCGCGACCATCCCGACGCTCGATCCGGAACTGGCAAAACAACTCGGCTTCACCACCGAGGAGGAAGACGCCGCCGCGATGGCGCGGCCGCCGCGCAACAAGATGGAGGCGCTCGGCGTCGCCGCCACCGCGGACGCGCTGGAAGCGCTGATCCGCGACGGCCGTCCCGAATTCAAGGGCGAAGACGGCCAGGTCAAGATCTGGACGCCGCACCGCCCGCCGCGCCCGGAGAAATCCGAAGGCGGCGTGCGCTTCGTGATCAAGTCCGAATACGAGCCGAAGGGCGACCAGCCGACCGCGATCGCCGAACTGGTCGAGGGCATCGCGCGCAACGACCGCACCCAGGTGCTGCTCGGCGTCACCGGCTAGCGGCAAGACCTACACCATGGCCAAGGTGATCGAGGCGACGCAACGGCCCGCCATCATCCTGGCGCCGAACAAGACGCTGGCGGCGCAGCTCTATGGCGAGTTCAAGAGCTTCTTCCCCGACAACGCGGTCGAATATTTCGTCAGCTATTACGACTACTACCAGCCCGAGGCCTATGTGCCGCGGACCGACACCTATATCGAGAAGGATTCCTCGATCAACGAGCAGATCGACCGCATGCGCCACTCGGCGACGCGGGCGCTGCTGGAGCGCGACGACGTCATCATCGTGGCTTCGGTGTCGTGCATCTACGGTATCGGCTCGGTCGAGACCTATACCGCGATGACCTTTGCGCTGAAGAAGGGCGAGCGCATCGACCAGCGGCAATTGATCGCCGACCTCGTGGCGCTGCAATACAAGCGCACCCAGGCCGATTTCACCCGCGGCACCTTTCGGGTGCGCGGCGACGTCATCGACATCTTCCCGGCGCACTACGAAGACCGCGCCTGGCGCGTCAATCTGTTCGGCGACACCGTGGAAAATATCGAGGAGTTCGATCCGCTCACCGGCCACAAGCAGGACGAGCTCGAATTCATCAAGATCTACGCCAACTCGCACTATGTGACGCCGCGGCCGACGCTGGTGCAGGCGATCAAGTCGATCAAGAGCGAATTGAAGCTGCGGCTCGACCAGCTCAACAACCAGGGCCGCCTGCTGGAAGCGCAGCGGCTGGAGCAGCGCACCACCTTCGACCTCGAGATGATGGAAGCCACCGGCAGCTGCGCCGGCATCGAAAACTATTCGCGCTATCTCACCGGACGCCGCCCCGGCGAGCCGCCGCCGACGCTGTTCGAATATGTGCCCGACAATGCGCTGGTGTTCGCCGACGAAAGCCACGTCACCATCCCGCAGATCGGCGGCATGTTCAGCGGCGATTTCCGGCGCAAGGCGACGCTGGCCGAATACGGTTTCCGCCTGCCCTCCTGCATGGACAACCGGCCGCTGCGCTTCGAGGAATGGGACATGATGCGCCCGCAATCGGTCGCGGTGTCGGCGACGCCGAGCGGCTGGGAGCTGAACGAAAGCGGCGGCGTGTTCGTCGAGCAGGTGATCCGCCCCACCGGGCTGATCGATCCGCCCGTCAATATTCGCCCGGCGCGCACGCAAGTCGACGATCTCGTCGGCGAGGTCCGCGCCACCGCGCAGGCCGGCTATCGCTCGCTGGTCACCGTGCTGACGAAACGGATGGCGGAAGACCTCACCGAATATCTGCACGAGCAGGGCATTCGCGTGCGCTACATGCACTCCGACATCGACACCATCGAGCGCATCGAGATCATCCGCGATTTGCGGCTCGGCGCCTTCGACGCGCTGGTCGGCATCAACCTGTTGCGCGAGGGCCTCGACATTCCCGAATGCGCGCTGGTCGCGATCCTCGACGCCGACAAGGAAGGTTTTCTGCGCAGCGAGACCTCGCTGATCCAGACCATCGGCCGCGCCGCGCGCAACGTCGACGGCAAGGTGATCCTCTATGCCGACCAGATCACCGGCTCGATGCAGCGCGCCATCGCCGAGACCGACCGCCGCCGCGAAAAGCAGGTCGAATACAACACCGCCAACGGCATCACGCCGGAGAGCATCAAGAAATCGATCGGCGACATCATGAACAGCGTCTACGAGCGCGACCATGTGCTGGTGGAAATCGGCGACGACGGCATGGCCGACGACGTCATCTCGATCGGCCACAATTTCGAGGCGGTGCTCGCCGATCTCGAAACCAGGATGCGCGAGGCCGCCGCCGATCTGAATTTCGAGGAAGCCGCCCGCCTGCGCGACGAAGTCAAACGCCTGCGCGCCACCGAACTCGCCGTGGTCGACGACCCCACCGCCAAACAGCGCACCGTGCAAGGCAAGGCCGGCGCCTATGCCGGCACGAAGAAATACGGCGAAGCCGCCAACTTGCCGGCGAGCCGCGCTGAAGAAGCGCGGCGGTGCTCATCGCGCGCCGGCGCCTCTTCTCCCTCGCCCCGTTCTTCGCGGGGTCGAGACGAGCGAAGCTCGCTCTTGAGGGTCGGGGTGAGGGGCGATCCACGGTGGCGCTGCCTCCACCTCCCGAGTCCACAAACCCCATCTCGACGAAATGCACGGCCCGGAATCCCTGCCCTTCCGCCCCAACCGCGCCAGCCCGCGCAAGCCTTCGCGCGACGACACGGGTGCAGGCAGCGGCAGCAAAATCTTCCAGCCCACCGACTCCCGCCAATCCGGCCCCGAATTCGGCCCCGCCCCCCGCTCCACCGGCGGCGCGCCGGGGCATCGGGGCGGGTGGAAGAAGAGGTAGCAGTGGGGGACTGCTAGCAATTCGAGCGAGTTCGGCTACCCTGACCATATGAAACTCGGCTTCGAAGAATCCCAATCGCCTTATTCCAGCGGCTCGCAAAATGCGCGGGCGTGGACCGAAGCCTGGGTCAGCGCGTGGGCATATTGCCCGCATTGCGGCAATGCGAAGATATCCGCTTTTCCGAATAACAGCCCACTCGCCGATTTCTTCTGTACCTCCTGTACCGAGGAGTTCGAGCTAAAGAGCCAGAAGGGCAAATTCGGCGCGAAGGTCCTGGACGGTGAGTTCAAGACCAAGTGCGAACGCCTCGCCGCAAGCAATAATCCGAACCTTCTGCTCATGAACTACGATCTCAAGTCTCTTGCGGTCGTGAATCTGTTCATCGTGCCGAAGCATTTCTTCGTCCGCGAGATCATCGAGGAGCGCAAGCCGCTGGCGGCGACCGCCCGTCGTGCCGGATGGATCGGTTCGAAAATTCTGCTCGACCGCGTTCCTGAGTCCGGCAAGATTCACATCGTGCAGGACGGCGTCATTCGCGCCAAGGAATCGTCCTTGCGGAATGGCAAAAGACGCTCTTCCTCAGAAACGAATCGCCGGAGACGCGCGGCTGGCTGCTCGACGTCATGAAATGCGTGGAGTCGCTCGGCAAACGCGAATTCACGCTTGACGAGGTCTACGCCTTCGAGCGGCATCTCGGCGAGTCTCTATCCCGGCAACCAGAACGTCAAACCCAAGATACGTCAGCAGCTTCAATATTTACGCGACCGCGGATTTATCGAGTTCGTGTCTCGTGGTAATTATCGCTTGCGATCCTAGGAGACTCGCATGGCCTGGTTTCTCAATTTCTACAAATGCGACCGCTGCCGGCGCCGATGGCCCGATGAATGGTCCTGCATGTGCGACGACGAATGCCCGCATTGCGGGGCGCGGGATATGACGCCCTTCGACAGCGAGAACCTGACCGGACTTGTCGAGCAGGACGGCAACGAGTTCATCGCATTTCGTTCGCCCGATACAGGCCGAACACGATCCCGACTATCGCGAACTCGGCCGTTTTCCGACGCGCGAGAAGGCCGAGGAGTTTTTGGCGTCGGTTGACAACGATAAGCCGTCATTCCGGGGCGGGAGCGCAGCGAGCGAACCCGGAATCTCGAGATTCCGGGTTCGCGCTGCGCGCGCCACGGAATGACGGAGAGGAAAAATTCTGCCGTCGGCTCGATCTGGCCGCCCGACGGGCAAATCACCTAATCCGCCTGTCCAGCCCCCTTCGCAAAAATATTTCCGTTCACACCTGACCCAAATCACTTTCATATCCCCGCCGTCCCGTCCCACTCGAGGGGCGCTGGCCATCGTCACAGACGCGGGGCGGGATGCGGTGGACGCGAGCGGCGCTTCTGACGAGAGCGCTGACTTGCGGACGGCGAAGTCGTGTGGTCCTGACGCCTCGACGCTGGCGTCAAGTCGGCAGCTAAGGCGCTGCCGGCGACGGTGACAAAAAAGCCCGATCGCCGGGGAGAGCGCGAAGTAAGCCGTAACACCATCGCGCAGGGAAGGCCGGATTGCCTCCGCTGAACCTGTATGCTCGTGTGCGTTTTTTTGAACTCCATTTGCACACGAGACCGCGGGTGCAGCGCGCACCCGGCATTCCCTGCGCCCTCGTTTTCCTGGGCGAAAAATTCAAGCACGACTCGGACGCTATCCGCGCCGCGAGATGGCGAAGCCGTGGCTGCGAATGATTTGCTGTTTGAAAAGTGAAGTCGACGTGTGCGAAGCGCCGCGTGAGGCTTGCGCGGGTTGATTCCACGCGCGTCATTCCCCATCTGCAATCGCCCGTCGGGAAGGCGCCAACCGAATTCGGCCATGTCATTGTCCAAACCGGCAACAGCCGACTTGGTCGGCGATGCCCCGGAATGACTAGGTGAGATCCGGCATACAAATCTCAGCGCATTTGCTATGATCCGCCCGCGCCACCGTCTTTCAACCGGGCGCCAGGGAGACCGCCATGGCCAAGGGTCAAATGCGCAGCAACAAGGAAAAGAAGAAACCGAAGGCCGACAAGAACCTCAAGAAGGGCGGGGCGACGCCCTCGCCGTTCTCGTCCGGCAAGGTGTCGGCCGCCCAAAGCCCCTACGCCAAGAAGAGCTGACGTCAGGTTCCGAGTTCATTGCATCCGGCCTGTGAGCTTGTTTTGACCCGGCCGCGCCAGGCAGGCGAACGGCCGTGAAGTCTTTTTGTCGATTACCGGCCGCGCAATCCGGTTCGCGAGGCGATCGGTAAAGCACGCCGGGATTCCGGGTTCGCGCTTTTCGGCGCGCCCCGGAATGACGAACCCGGAATCACGCAGCGGAGTCGGTGCCGTTACTTGCTGACGACGTCCGCGATCTTTTTGTCGTTCGGATTCACGATCAGCACCTTGTCCTGCATCATGGCGTAGCGATAGGGCTTTACCGCGGGAACGTCGCGGCTGGCCTGGCGCGGCAGCGGATAGGTGCTGACGTTGGAGGGGATCGCTTCGCCGACGGTCGCGTTAAAGCCTGATGGCGCGGTCTGGTTGGTGGCGTGGCGGCTGATATCCTTCCAGATATCACATCGGGCAGCGCAGCCAGCGTCCGGCCAACCCCCGCCGTCGGCTGCGGCAAGGTAACGCAGCGCCGTTGCGCCAATTGCAGCCATGAACTGCGAACCATTCTTGAATTGTTAACGTCAAATAGATCGGAGCCCTTGCTGCCCCATTGATCCCGGTCGAATTCGGTTCACAATACAACCGAGAACGCCAAGCCGGGCCGAACACCGGCGGAGAAAATCAATGATCGAGCAGCCCAACCGCCAGCGCGTGCTGGCCCTTCTCGACGATCTCTCTGCCGGCAATATCGAGGCCGCGCTGGAGCGCTGCACGGACGACGTCGATTTCCTCAGCCACGCGCCGATCGACATCCTGCCGCATATGGGCCCACGCCACGGCAAGGCCGAACTCCGGGAGATGTGGAGCACCGTGCAGGCCCGCTATTCCAGCATCCGCTACGAGGCGCCCGATCATGGTCGCCGAGGGCGACAAGGTCGCGGCGTATCTTCGCGCGTTCTTCAAGAAGCGCAGCAACGAGCGGGTCATGCAGTTCGACATGGCGGTGTTCTACACGCTTCGCGACGGCCGCATCTCGCAGCTCCGCGAGATCATCGATTCCTTCGACCTGGTGCAGCAGGTCCTCGAACGCGACTTCTCCGCGCATCCTGGCGCAGGAGCAAGCCGGACAAGGCATAACCTGGCGCGCTTCGTCATTCCGGAGCGCCGCACAGCGGCGATCCGGAATTCGAGATTCCGGGTTCGCGCTTTGCGCGCCCCGGAATGACGCTTCCCAATATTTTCGCCGCCGGGTTGAACCTTGCCGCCGCAGCCGCGACCCATCATGGGTTATTGCGAACATCGACCGGCGAAAACACCCCCATGAAAATTGCGTTGCTCGTCCTGCTGGGTCTGGTGCTGGGCGCACTCGGCGGCGCCGCGCTCGGTATCGGCGCCGGGCTGGCCTGGGTCGAAATCTTCAAAACCACCAATTTTGAAGGCTATAGCGGCATGCTGGTGTTCTTCACCTTCATGCCGCTGGGCGCTGCGATCGGCGGCCTCGGCGGCGCGGCGCTGTTCGGCGTGATCGCGGTGCGCGACACCGAAATCGCCATCGAGCGGGAGCCGCGCGCGACCGGCACGACACGCTAGAATTTGCGGAAGCCGATCCGCATTTGTGCAATGCAATATTGAGCGTTGCATTCCGGCCGGATGGCTCTATTCAGGGCGTCAACATTGAAGTGCAGCAACCAGGCCGGGCGTCGCTGATGACGCCTGTCCTAGGCCGTTTGCTGATTTGCAAATCCAGTTCAGGAAGCAGAAAGCATGACAGAGCACAGCCTCTGGCGTTTCTCGCGCGCGTTGCATCGCGCGATCAACGAGCGCCGGTACGACGAACTCGAGGAGTTGATCGATGACGAGGTCGATTGGGCGATCTACGGCCCGATCGACATGTTTCCGTTCCTCGGCGCGCGCCGCGGCAAGGCGGCCGTGCTGGAGGTGATCCGGCAGATCGCCGACAATATCCGGGTTCGCCGCTTCGATCGCGAGACCATCATGCTGGGCGTGGAATTCGGCGGCCTCGATGTTGCGCTATTCGCTGACGGCGCTGGACTCCGACAAGCCGATCTCGCTTGCGGATCGCGCATTTCGCGCAATTCAAGGCCGGCCGGCTCGCCAACATCCGCGTTCTCGTCGATACCTTCGATCTGGTGGAGCAGGCGCTCGGGCGCCCGATTCACCTGCCGAAGATGACGTCGTTCGCGTAACTGGGTCCCGCTCGCGATGATGTGAATCGCAAAATCGGCTTCCGCCACAATTTAGCGCCGATGTATACGCATCAACGCCCTGGTTGGAATGCGGGCGGGGTTATGATTTCCGGAATTCGATACGGTCGGGCCGTGCTGCTGACGCTGGCGGCCGGCATCAGCATGGCGTCGGTGCTGCAGGCGAACGCGCAGACACCACCGCCCAGACTCGCCGGCCGACAATGCCGGCGCAGACCCAGCCGGCAGAGGAAAATCAGGAAGTCCCCGCGGCGGAAGCCGCCGCCACGCCCGATGCGGACGATGCCGACATCAAGGGTCTGGAGCTGGACTGGAGCCAGCTCAACGTCGACGCCTCCACGCTGGTCGCCGGGCCGGTTTCGAAGGCGCGTTCGCCGCAAGCGGCGACGGGCAGCGACATGTCGTGGTCGTCCAAGGACAATGCCAACGGCTCGTCCGCGGTCTCGGTGAAGCAGCCGCTGTCGCCGTTCTGGGACGCCAAGGTCGGCGCCGACATGACGGTGGCGCGGCAGCCCGCGACGATGTCGGAGCTGCTCGCTGAAAAAGCGGCCAATGGCGGCAACGCGCCGCAATCCTCCGGCACCGCATGGGCCGCGATCACCGCCCCCGGCGTCGGATCGATCTGGGACAAGACGGCGATCGAAGCCCGCGTCGATCCCGGCGCAGGATGCAGAGCAAGCTCGGCACCTCCTTGAGCAAGTCGCTGCCGCTCGGCGATCAGCTATTCGCTGACGCTGCAGAACGGCTACAACGTCATCCAGCAGGGCATCGTCCCGGTGCCCGGCATCGTCGCGCGGCCGGTGCGAAGTTATGAAACCGACCAATCGGCGAAGCTGAGCATCGCCGACACCGGCACCAGCCTGATCGCCGGCCAGACGCTTTCCTCCACCGACGACAAATGGCTTCGCAAGATCGGCGCCGAGCAGAAATTGTTCGACGGCGTCAGCATCACCGGCTCGATCGGCGAGACGCCGCTGGGCACCACGAACAAGAGCCTCAGCGCGGGATTCAAGCGCAGCTGGTGACGGCTTATGTCCGGCTGGCGCCGCCGGTTCCCGCGAAAGATCGAGCATTGCCGCATATTGGCCCCGATGCGGTCAAAATCGAAAGCCCTGATGGCTCCACTTCAACTTTCGTCGTGCGGGGGACATCCGCGCTCGTTTCATACGCGAAACAGGGGAACAGCCGATGACTGCAATTCGTTCTGAAAAAATCGAATCAACTGAAGAGGACAGCAACCTCGCCGCCGTTTCGGAAGTCGAGGCCGGCATCCGCGATTTCGTCCGCAACGACATCGCCTATCTGCGCCGCGCGCCCGGCATGCTCGCCAGCGCGGAGACGCGCGCTGGAACCGAACACCGAGGCCACCGTCAACAACGTCAACTCGCTGATCCAGCGCGTCGCCGGGACCTCGCTCGGCGAGATCGAAAACCTGATCTCCGAACTCGAAAGCCTGCGCGACCTGCTGCACGCCGAGGGCCAGCGCGTCCAGCGCGAGATCTCCGGCTATGCCCAGCTCAGCCAGGCCGCGATGAAATCCACCCGCATGATCGCCGACAATGTGGCGCAGTGGAAACGCGCCGCCGACGGCCTTCGCAACAGCTGATTCGTCCGATCTTCCGCATTGGACTGCCGCCGCCTCCTGAAGGGAGCGCGGCGGTTTCATTTTGAGCGCATGCTCCGGTCGGGAAGCCGGGCCGCGCCTCCAATGGCCTCAGTCGACGCGCGCCTTCACGCCATGTCTCGACGGATGAGACCACCGTATTCGGCCAAATCCCTTTGAACTTGCCGGGCCTGTGCTGCGACCAAGAGCAGGCGCTGCTCACGGGGCGGCAAGTTCTTGGGGGATATGTTTTGATGAAAAGCGTTCGGCCGGACAATACCGATCCCATCCCGCTGCGGAGCCGAGCCACCGCGGATGGGCACCATCATGATCCGGTTTGTCGGGTTGCTGGTCGTGGCCGTGGTGGTGCTGGCGCTGATCTGGAGCCGCTGATCTTTCCGTCAGGCCCGTCGCGATGCGTGTCGCGATCTGGCGGTATGGTTACCGAATTCCTGAATTAGCGGCTGGCGACGGCGGCACCTTCCAGCGAATAGGCGCCGTCGGCATAGCCCTTCACCACCATCCCGGTCGTCAGCATCACCACCAGCGTCACGGTGGCGAAGATAAAGCCGACAAATTTCAAGCTGGCGCGGTCCGCCATGGTCGTCCCCTCAGATGTGTCCCAGAACGCGATCAGCAAAAGTGGCCGCGGTTTTTGCGTCCGATCGCGCTCCAATTATTATGAGAGCGCGTGATCTTGTCGCCAAACCGCCTGCACTTTAGCGGATCATGCGCGTCACTATGACGGGCACAAGGTTCAAAATGCGTTAGCAGGAAAATCGTTCCGCGGCTACGATGTGCTGTTCCAAATTGCTCCGCCGCGGCACGAAGGCGGTGGCCAGAAACGAAAACACCAGTTCGCCGCGCTGGTTGGTGCCGGTGTTGCGGGCCTGCACGATGCCCCATTCGGGCCGCGGAATCCGAAGTCCGCACCGATTCGACCTCGCTGGAGAAACGGATGGTGTCGCCCGCCAGCACCGGCTTGATCCAGCGCAGTTCGCGAAAGCCCGGCGACGGTCCCCAGACCGCGACCTTCTCGCCGCGCGCGGCGGCCTCCTTGGCCTGGCGCTGGCCGTCGGCCACCATCAGCTTCATGCAGACCGATCCGACATGCCAGCCCGAGGCCGCAAGCCCGCCGAACAGCGATTTCCGGCCTTCCTCCTCGTCGAGATGGAAGCGCTGCGGATCGAATTGCGCGGCGAATTTCTTGATTCCGGTCGGCGGTGAAGGTGAACGATCCCAGTTCACGCCGCTGCCCGACCTCGATGTCCTCGAAGAAACGCATCAGCCGGCCTGCTCCGCCGCGGCGCCGGCGCGCCGCCCCACGATGATCGGCGACACCATTTCGCACAGCGATCTGCCCCGCCGCATTGCGGGCGACGGCCCTGAACGTCACGATGCCGGTCGTGGGACGGCTGCGCGAAACCCTCGCCTCCATCACCTCGACATCGAGCATGAGATCGTCGCCCGGGCGAAGCGGCGCCAGCCAGCGCAATTCGTTGACCCCGGGCGAGCCCAGCGACGCGGTGCGGCCGATATAGCCGTCGAACATCATCCGCATCATGATCGAGCACAGATGCCAGCCCGAGGCCGACAGGCCCTTCAGCATCGATTTCGACGCCGCCTCTTCGTCGAGATGCATCGGCTGCGGATCGAACTCGGCGGCAAAGGCAAGGATCTCCTCGCGCGTGACGCGGCGCGGTCCGAATGTGCCGAAATGGCCGGGCGGGAAATCTTCGAATGTCAGGGTCATTGTGGGGATTGCGGCGAGGGAAGCCCGATTGTGGCCGCACTTTGCAGCAATCTCAACCGGCCTGCTCGCATGGCTCGTGCTCTGCGGGCGAGTACCGCTGTTGGATGCGTCCCCGCGACCTTGCCCGGGACGACATTCGGGGTTAGGCCCTGTGCCGTGTTTGGCCAGGTTCCGACAAAACTGGTATTCGACTTGCTGGGGGAGAACGACCGATGTTTGAATTTCGGGATTTGTTTCAGTGGGACCGCTTCATTACGCCGACCATCATCAAGACCTTCTATTGGCTGGTCATCGCACTGATTACGCTGTTCGGCATCTCCGGCATCTTTTCCGGCCTGGCGGCGATGGCGATCAGCCCGTTCGGCGGGTTCATCCTGCTGTTGTCGTCGATCGCCAGCGTGATCGTCGGCGTGGTGTTTTCGCGCATCGCCGCGGAATTCATTCTGATCGTGTTTCGTATCAACGAACATCTCGGCGCCATCCGCGACCAGGGCCAGATGCGTTAGTTATTAAACCTGAAATGCATGACGTCGCCGTCGGCGACGACATATTCCTTGCCTTCCAGCCGCAGCTTGCCGGCGTCGCGCGCGCCGGCCTCGCCGCCGAGCCCGACATAGTCGGCATAGGCAATGGTCTCGGCACGGATGAAGCCTTTTTCGAAATCGGTATGAATGACGCCGGCGGCGGCCGGCGCCTTGGTGCCGCGGTGGATGGTCCAGGCCCGCGCCTCCTTCGGCCCGACGGTGAAATAGGTGATGAGATCCAGCAGCTGATAGCCGGCGCGAATCAGACGATCGAGCCCGGCTTCCTCCAGCCCCAGCGTTTCAGAAACTCCGTACGCTCCTCGCGCGACAGCGTCGCGATCTCCGATTCGATCTTGGCGGAGATGACGACGGCGACTGCGCCCTCCTTTTTGGCGTATTCGGCCACCGCGTCTGAAAACTTGTTGCCCTTGGCGGCGGAAGCTTCCTCGACATTGCAGACATACAGCACCGGCTTCGAGGTCAAGAGCCCGAGCATGCTAAAGGCGCGCTCTTCCTCCGGCTTGCGCTCCAGAAACCGCGCCGGCTTGCCCTCACGCAAGAGTACCAGCGCACGGTTGACGAGGTCGAGCTGTTCCTTGGCGTCCTTGTCGTTGCCCTTTGCCTTCTTGGCGAGGTTGTCGACGCGCTTTTCCAGGCGAATCGAGATCGGCGAGCATCAGCTCGGTCTCGATGGTCTCGATATCGGCGAGCGGCGCGATCTTGCCTTCGACATGGGTGATGTCGGAATCCTCAAAGCAGCGCACCACATGCGCCACCGCATCGACCTCGCGGATGGTGGCGAGAAACTGATTGCCGAGCCCCTCGCCCTTGGAGGCGCCGCGCACCAGACCGGCGATATCGACAAAGGTCAGGCGTGTGGGGATGATCTGGCCGGATTTGGCGACTTCCGCCAGTTTGTCGAGCCTGGGATCGGGCACCGCGACCTCGCCGACATTCGGCTCGATGGTGCAGAACGGATAATTCGCCGCCTGGGCGGCCGCCGTCTCCGTCAGCGCGTTGAACAGCGTCGACTTGCCGACATTGGGCAATCCGACGATACCGCATTTGAATCCCATGATGTGTCCTGAAACCTGTTCGTCACGACTGCAAGCGCATTACGCAGCGCCGCCGTCTTCCTTGTCGAAAAATCCTTTGGCCTGCAGCGCCAGATGCACCTTGTTCTGGAACGTCGAATCGCGATCGGTGGCGAGCAATCCGGCGTTTTCGGCGACCGCTTCGCAGAGCGCCTTGACCCATGGGCGATCGTTCTTGGCGAAATCGGCCAGCACGTAACTGTGCACCAGCTCCTTAATCCCGGGATGGCCGATCCCGAGCCGCACCCGGCGATAGTCATTGCCGATATGCGAGGAGATCGAACGCAGGCCGTTGTGACCGGCAATGCCGCCGCCGACTTTGACGCGCACTTTCGCCGGCGGCAGTTCGAGTTCATCCTGAAACACGGTGACCTCACCTGCCGACAGCTTGAAGAAATTCGCGGCCTCCTGAACCGCACGGCCGGATTCGTTCATGAAGGTCGCAGGACGGAGCAGGATCACCCGCTCATGATCGAGGGTGCCTTCTGCCGTCTCGCCCTGAAAGCGGCGGCGCCATGGTGCGAAACCATGACGCCGCGCAATTTCATCGACGGCCATGAAGCCGATATTGTGCCGGTTATGCGCGTATTTCGCGCCGGGATTGCCGAGCCCAACAAAGAGTCGCATGACGCGGCATCCCGCGGCTAGTGTGGTGATTCAGAAGTTCTCTTCAGTTTGGCCGCGAGTTCGTCAAGAGAACTTCTGAACCATCACACTAGAAAACTAAAGGCTTCCAGTGTCCTTTCGAATCCGAAGTTCGCAAAGAGGTTGCCGCAAGAGCAAGCGAACTTCGGATTTGGGACACCAGTTACTTCTTCTTGTCGCCACCGCCGGCGGGCGCCTTGGCGCCGGGCGCAGGCGCCTTCGCGCCCGCTGCGGGAGCCGCGCCAGCCGCGGGCGCAGCAGCGCCAGCCGCCGGAGCCGCACCAGGCGCAGCCGCAGCGCCAGCCACCGGCGCGCCGCCCGCAGCGGCAGCAGCCGCCGCCTTCTGCTCTTCGGCGTAGCCCGACGGTGGCACGATGGTCACCAGCGTCACGTCTTCGCGCGACAGCGATTTCACGCCGGTCGGCAATTTGACGTCGGAAAGATGCAGCGAATGGCTGATTTCCAGCCCGCTGACGTCGGCCTCGACATATTGCGGAATGTTATCGACCGAGCATTCCAGCTCGATGGTGTGGGTGACGATGTTGACGGTGCCGCCGCGCTTCACGCCGGGCGCCGTTTCGGCGTTCTGGATATGCAGGGGAACGCTGACGCGGATGGTCGCGCCTTCGCCGAGCCGCATGAAATCGACATGGATCGGGAAATCGCGCACCGGATCGAGATGGAAGTCGCGCGGAATCACGCGGTGCTTCTTGCCCTCCAGATCGATATCGTAAATCGTCGTGAGGAACCGGCCGGCCAGGATGCGCTGACGCAGTTCGGCATCATCGACCGAAATGGTCACGGGGGGCTGGTTGTTGCCATAGATCACTCCGGGCACTTTCCCGGCGCGACGCTCTGCCCGGGCGGCCCCCTTGCCGCTCTTCGGACGTGCGGTCGCCTTCAATTCCTTGACGGTCGCCATCTCTCTAAGTCCTTGTTTTCAAAAAAGTTAAAGGCCGCATCGCGGCCCGGTTGCACTCCACAGCAAGCCTCCAGGGGTGCGGGGGCTGCGGACGTGGCGGCGTTCTAGCCCCAAAGGGCGGAAATGACAAGGAAATGCAGGGACTTTTATGAGGGTTTTGGGTCGCAGGGTCCCCTCAACCGGTTGTGCCCGGCACTCGGGTCCGGCGCGCCGGCCCGAGCAGGGACCATTATGCCGGGAATCCACGATGGCCGGAACGAGCCCGGTGTTGACGCCAAACAGATGGAATGCTCACCCGTCCGTCCTGAGGCTGCCGACCTCCGGCGCCGACGGCGAAATGCCGAGCTTGGCTTCCAGCACCGCGATGCGCGCCTTCAGCGTCTCGTTTTCCTCGCGCGCCAGCCGCGCCATGTCCTTGACCGCCTCGAACTCCTCGCGCTTGACGATATCGAGGTCGCGCAGAATTTTTTCGGCCTGGTTGCGGACCACCGCGTCGACTTCGCGCTTGACGCCCTGGGCGGCGCCGGCGGCGTCATTCATCAGACGCCCGATCTCGTCGAAAAACCGATTGCTGGTCTGGGTCATCTTGAGGCGATCTCCGCTCGGCTGCGTATGGGTCTGTCTGTCAGACAATGGCGATCCGGACGGCGCAGTTCAAGGCTGATCTGACTGCCGGACACGGCCTGTTGCCTTGTCATGCTACGGTTTCCTTGCAATCGTACCGATTGCAAAGCAAGAAATCGCGAAACCGAAAGCCGAGCAGAAACGCGCCATGATCGACCAGCAGATCGAAATTCCCACCAAGGATGGCCACACCACCACCTTCATCACCCATCCCGAGCGCGGCGGGCCGTTTCCCGTGATCATCTTCTACATGGACGCGCCGGCGATCCGCGAGGAATTGCGCGACATGGCGCGGCGGCTGGGCACCTCGGGCTATTACGTGATGCTGCCGAATCTCTATTACCGGTCCGGCGTCATGGAACTTGGGCCGATACCGCCGGACCCGGAAGCGCCGGAGCGCAAGCGGATGTTCGGATACATGAACTCCATCAACATTCCCCTGGTGATGGAGGATACAAGAGCCCTGCTCGCTTATGCCGAGAGCCAACCCGCCGCGCGCGCCGACATTGTCGGCACCGTCGGCTACTGCATGAGTGGACGCTATGCGATCAATGCGGCCACGCATTTCCCGGAAAGGGTAAAAGCTGCCGCCTCGATCTACGGCACGCATCTGGCCACCGAGCAGCCCGACAGCCCACATCTGGCCGGACAGAAGACAAGAGCCGAACTTTATTTCGGCTGCGCGGAAACCGATATCTACGCGCCGGCGGAAATCATCGAGAGGGTGAAACTGGGAATGAAAGCCGACAACGCCAACGCCGAGGTCGAGATCTATCCTGGCACCCATCACGGCTTCGCGTTCCCAAAGCGGCCGGTCTACGATCGTGACGCCGCGGAGCGGCATTGGGAGCGGCTCTTGGCGCTTTACCGCCGCAACCTCGTGGCATAGGCCGGCGATGCCCTTTCTCACCATCGCCTTTCCAGTGTTCAACCCGATCGCGGTCTCGATCGGACCGTTCGCGATCCGCTGGTACGCGCTCGCTTATATCGGCGGCATTGTGCTGGGCTGGATCTACGCGCGCTCGCTGATCAAGAATGACAGATTGTGGGGCGGACCGGCGCCGATCACGCTGCCGCAGATGGACGATTTTATTCTTTGGGTCACGCTCGGCATCATACTCGGCGGCCGCACCGGCTACGTGCTGTTCTATAATCTGCCGTTCTTCGCCCAGCATCCGGCCGAGATTTTCGAACTGTGGAAGGGCGGCATGTCGTTCCACGGCGGCTTCCTCGGCTGCGTCGCCGCGGTGATCCTGTTTTGCCGCAGGCACGACATCCCGATCCTGTCGCTCGGCGATATCACCACCGCGGTGGGGCCGATCGGGCTGTTTCTCGGGCGGCTGGCCAATTTCATCAACAGCGAATTGTGGGGCCGACCGGCGGATCCCAGCCTGCCATGGGCGATGGTATTTCCCAATGGCGGCCCGCTGCCGCGCCATCCCAGCCAGCTTTACGAGGCGGGGCTCGAGGGAATCGTGCTGTTCACGATCCTCGCGGTGATGATCCGCTTGGGCGCCTTGAAGCGGCCGGGGCTGATCCTCGGCAGCTTCATCATGTTTTATGGGCTGGCCCGTATCACCGGCGAATTTTTCAGGGAGCCCGACCCGCAACTCGGATTTTTGTGGGGCGGGCTGACCATGGGCATGCTTTTGTCGGTGCCGATGGTTATTGCAGGGGCCATCATTATTGTGGTGGCATGGCGCCGCAAATTGCCGAAGCGCCAGCAGACCCCAGCCGAAAGCAGGCCGTGACCGAATTTTCGCCGCTCCAGTCCGAGATCAAGAAGCTGATCAAGAGCTCCGGGCCGATGCCGGTCTGGCGCTATATGGAACTGTGCCTCACGCATCCGAAATTCGGCTACTACGTGTCGCGCGATCCGCTGGGACGCGAGGGCGACTTCACCACCGCGCCTGAAGTGAGCCAGATGTTCGGCGAATTGCTGGGGCTGTGGGCGGCCTCGGCCTGGAAGGCGATCGGCTCGCCGCCGCTGTTGCGACTGATCGAACTCGGGCCCGGCCGCGGCACCATGATGGCGGATGCGTTGCGCGCGCTGCGGGTTTTGCCGCCGCTCTATCAGTCGCTCAGCGTCCATCTGGTCGAGATCAATCCGGTGCTGCGCGACAAGCAGAAGGCGACGCTGTCGGGGGTGCGCAATATCGCCTGGCATGACAGCATCGACGACATCCCCGACGGTCCGGCGGTCATCTTCGCCAATGAATATTTCGACGTGCTGCCGATCCACCAGGCGGTGAAACGCGAGACCGGCTGGCACGAGCGCACCATCGACATCGACGCCAATGGCAAGCTGGTGTTCGGCGAAGCCGACGAACCTATCCCGCGTTTCGAGGTGCTGTTGCCGCCGCTGCTGCGCGCCGCGCCGGCCGGCGCGGTGTTCGAATGGCGGCCCGACGCCGAGATCATGAAGATCGCGAGCCGGGTCCGCGACCAGGACGGCGCCGCGCTGATCATCGATTACGGCCACGTCCGCAGTGACGCCGGCGATACTTTTCAGGCGATCGCGCGGCATAGCTTCACCGATCCCCTCAAAAGCCCCGGCCAGGCCGACGTGACCGCTCATGTCGATTTCCAGGCGCTGGCGCGCGCCGCCGAGGATATCGGCGCGCGCGTCCATGGCCCGGTGCCGCAGGGCGAGTTTCTCAAGCGACTCGGCATCGAAACCCGCGCCGTGACCCTGATGGCCAAGGCCAGCCACGAGGTTTCCGAGGATATTTCTGGGGCGCTGAAGCGGCTGATCGGCGGCGGCCGCGGCGGCATGGGGTCGATGTTCAAGGTGCTGGCAGTCTCCGAGCCCCGCCTCACCGCACTGGCCGGGTTTGACGAGCAACCAGATGACAAGGTGGAGCGGCCGTGACGCTCGCTTCGCCGCTGCTCTCGGCCATTCCGGGCCTGCGCCACGCGTTCTTCACCCGCGACGGCGGCGTCTCCGGCGGCTTCTACGGCAGCCTCAATGGCGGCCTCGGGTCGAACGACGATCCCGGCAATGTCGCGGAAAACCGCCGCCGGATGGCGGAGCAGATGGGCGTCCGGCCTGAGAATTTCTTAAGCGTGTGGCAGATCCATTCGGCCGATGCCGTGGTGGCCACCAGTCCATGGGCCGGCGAGCGGCCACGCGCCGACGCCATCGTCACACGCGTCGAAGGGCTCGCGCTCGGCGTCACCGCGGCCGATTGCGGACCGATCCTGTTCGTCGATCCGAACGCCCGCGTGATCGGGGCCGCCCATGCCGGCTGGAAGGGCGCGCTGACCGGCGTTCTCGAATCCACCGTCGAGGCGATGGAAACACTCGGCGCCGAACGAAGCGGCATCGTCGCCGCCATCGGGCCCCTGATCCGCCAGCACTCCTACGAGGTCGGCGGCGAATTCGTCGAGCGCTTCATCGAGGCGGATGCGGACAACGCCCCGTTCTTTCTCCCCGCATCGCGCGAGAACCATGCGATGTTCGATCTCGCGGGCTTCATCCGGATGCGGCTGGAAAACGCCGGCGTCCTGATGATCGACGATATCGGCGTCGATACCTATTCCGACGAGCGTTTCTACAGCTACCGCCGCTCGGTGCACCGGAACGAGCCGGATTACGGCCGCCACGTTCACGCCATCGCGCTGGCACGCGAATAGCACAATTGCGCTTTTGCGTTCGCAAGCCGTCGGCCTGCCCTAGACCTTAACGCATTTTAACGATATCGCTCGGGGCGATGAGGGACTCCATCGCCATCCTGCGCCATGCCATTCGGACCGCGCCGCGCGTTGCGGCGGCTGCCATGCTGCTCGCGATCGCCTGCGGCCTCGGCGGCTGCGCCGGCGGCGTGGCGGCCTCCGGCTCGTTTGCGATGGCCAGCACCGGCGCAAGCCCCACCGTCACCTTTGAGTCGATCGACGGTCCGCCGCCGCCTGTGTTCGACCGCATGGTGAGCGTGCTGAACAGCGAATCGAAGCTGCGCAGCCTCTCGATCGTCTCCCGCGACGGCACGGCCGCCTACCGGGTGCGGAGTTATCTCTCCGCCCAGGTCGATCGTGGCCGCACCGTGATCGCCTGGGTCTGGGACGTCTACGACCGCGACCAGCAGCGCGCGCTGCGGCTTTCCGGCGAGGAACCGGCCGGCAAGGCCGGGCGGGACCCCTGGGCGGCGGCCGACGACCTGGTTTTGCGGAAAATCGCACAAGCCGGCTTCAGCGGCCTCAGCGCCATGCTCAACGGCACCGGACCGGCGGAAGCGCCCGCGCCGCCCCCGGGGCCTGATAAACGCGGCCCTGCGGTGGCGAGCACGGACGGCGCCCGCATCCGGCGAATTCAGCGTCAGCGCGCTCGGCTACACCGACCATTAGCCAAATCACCGGCCGGGCGGCCATTTTTGGCCGGGAAAACCGGCCCTATGGGTTGCCAGCTGCGCTAACTCCTTGATATCACCACGCCGTCAACATTGCCGGTTTCGTGGGTATCCCGATATGCTGAATATTGTCTCCAGCAAGGCGCGGGGAGAAGCAACGATGTCGGCCAAAAATGGCTCCATCAAGCTCGTCGCCGGCAATTCCAATCCCGCGTTGGCCCAGGCCATCGCCGATGGACTTCATTTGCCGCTGACCAAGGCCGTGGTCCGGCGCTTCGCCGACATGGAAATATTCGTCGAGATCCAGGAGAACGTCCGCGGCTCGGATGCCTTCATCATCCAGTCGACGTCGTTTCCGGCCAACGACCATCTGATGGAGCTTCTGATCATCACCGATGCGCTGCGGCGCTCCTCGGCGCGCCGCATCACCGCGGTGATCCCCTATTTCGGCTATGCCAGGCAGGATCGCAAATCAGGCTCCCGCACGCCGATTTCCGCCAAGCTGGTGGCCAATCTGATCACCCAGGCCGGCGTCGACCGCGTCATGACACTCGACCTGCACGCATTGCAGATCCAGGGCTTCTTCGACATCCCGACCGACAATCTCTTCGCCTCGCCGGTGATGGTGCGCGACATCAAGGAACGCTTCGACCTCGCCAACGTCATTGTGGTGTCGCCCGACGTCGGCGGCGTGGTGCGCGCGCGCGGGCTCGCCAAGCGCATCAACACGCCGCTTGCCATCATCGACAAGCGCCGCGAGCGCGCCGGCAAATCCGAGGTCATGAACGTGATCGGCGATTGCGCCGGCTATACCTGCATCCTGGTCGACGATATCGTCAATTCCGGCGGCACGCTGGTGAACGCCGCCGACGCGCTGCTCGCCAACGGCGCCAAGGACGTCTACGCCTATATCAGCCACGGCGTGCTGTCCGGCGGCGCCGCCGCCCGCATCATCGGCTCCAGGCTGAAAGAGCTTGTCATCACCAACTCGATCCTGCCGACCGAGGCGGTGCAAAAAGCAAAAAACATCCGCACGCTCTCGATCGCACCGCTGATCGCGGAAGCGATCTCCCGCACCGCGTCGGAAGAGTCGGTGTCGAGTTTGTTCGACTGAGAGGACGCGCGCTCTCCGCGTCATTGCGAGCCAACGGGTCGGCGCAAGCCGCCTCCGACGACAGACTTCGCGAAATACCCAAACCGTCATTCCGGGGCGTGCGTAGCGCGAGCCCGGAATCCATAACCACGGATCGGGGTTATGGATTCCGGGCCTGCGCCAAGTGGCGCATCCCGGAATGACGAGTCTCGATTGTGCTTGGCCCCGGGTTTCGCTTCGCTCTACCCAGGCTACCGGTTACGGATTCAATTTTCAAACAGCCGCCGTGCACAAACACAGCTTCGCGATCTCGCCGCCTGTGCGCGAGGTTTGGCCTGCTCGTTCCGCCCTCGTAGGATCAGAGGGCGCAGGGAAGACCGGGTGCGCGCTGCACCCGCGGTCTCGTGTGCAAGATGCGCATAGGAAAACGCACACGAGCATACAGGTTCAGCGGAGGCAATCCGGCCTTCCCTGCGCGATGGTGTTACGGGTTACTTCGCGCTCTCCCCGGTGACCGGGCTTTCTTGCCACCGTCATCCCTGAGAAGCTTGCTTCTCAGGGACTTGATGCCAGCGTCGGGGCATCAGGACCACACGACTTCGCCGTCCGCATCAACGCCGTTCGTCAAAGGCGCCGCCTGCGTCCACCGCATCCCGCCCCGCGTCCGTGACGATCGCGAGCCGCCCCTCTGAGTGGGACGGGATGGCAGCGGATGTAAAAGTGATTTGGGCAAACACTGAAGCGGAATATTTTTTGATATGGGCTGGACAGGCATATCGGTGATTTGCCCGTCGGGCCGAACCCGTCAGCCGGCACATCCGCGCCACGCGCTGCATGCCCCTTTTGGAGGAGCACCTCGGTTTCCCGCGAGGGTAAAATGCTTACGCTTTATTGCGGCAAGATCGAGCAGCATCCTTCCACTCGCGAACAGGGAGGTCTCCGAGGAGGTTCGATAGCCCGACCGCAAGCGCGCGAAGCCGGGCGTTCTCCTTCGCGAGCGACAAAACGTTGTGGAGATCCCTGACGTGGCGAAATCATCGTCTTTAATGGTCGCAGTCTCTTCAAGCAGCGGCGACAAGACGTCGAAAAATTCGTCACCCGGCAGAGAGACAGACGTTGTCGACACCGAGGCGGTCCTGCTTTTTGCGCGGCGGGTGTCCGATGCCCATGGCAAGTCCCTCAATTTAGGATGCACCCCATCCTATCGTGTCCTGACAACCTCGATTAAGTCGCAGGCGAATTTGAGTCCAAAATAGGCCCAGCTGATCGTAATGACCGGCTCTCCACCGAGATCGCCGAGCGCCACGCAATTTGTCCGATGTCAGCCGAAGGCGAGCGCGACCATCCCAAGACCGGCAGCGGTGACCGCAAAAAGGAAACCGTAAGCAACGAACTCATGAAGCGTCCACATGATCGAACTCCCTTGTTTGATCAAACGATAGACTGCTGCGCTTTGCCCACCTCTCGGATGGATAGCTCAAATCCCGTCGAACAACTGTGAACGGTTTCACATCACGGCGCCGATTATCGACGATGCGGGGCTGAACAAGAGCGCATGCGCGTCAGTCGGACGGCGAAAGATACGACACGCCTGACGGCGTGCTCACTGGTATTTCTCGCCCCATTTTCGCAAGGCCAGCAGAACGGGTCCGAGCGCCCGCCCCTTCTCGGTCAAGACATACTCGGCGCGCGGCGGATGCTGCTCGTAAAACCGTCGCTCGACGATCCCTGTCTCCTCCAGCCGTTTCAGCCGAGCCGACAGCGTGTTCGGACCGATGCCGGCAAGACTCGTCTCCAGGTCCTGAAACTTGCGCGGCCCCAAGCGCAACAGGTCGCGCAGGACGAGGAAGGTCCAGCGCTCGCCGACGCTGTCGAGCGTGCGGGCCACCGGGCAATCCAGTCCATAACCCGATTTCGCCGCGCTGCGCATTCGTTTGCTCCGCATATCGATCCCTGACCCAAACGTCCCGCCGCAAACAAAGCGGCTTTCTCGGCAGAAGCGACGGTCGAGCCAGCGCCTGGTACCGCCCTCACACGCAACTGTGATTTTGACAGTCACTATCTCGTCGATAGTTATATGTCACTACCGAATGCGTAGCTACTATCGTCTCAGTAGTCAAGGGAGCCTTCCGATGCCAGCCATTCCCGCAGGACTTGAACCCTTCATGCTTTCCGCTTCTTACGCGCCGACGGTATTGCTCGCCGTGGCGATCTGGTGGGCGAGCGGCCGCGCCGGACTGCCCGGCGCCAAGCGCGCCATTGCCTGGCTCGTCGCGATGGCCGTCCTGGTTTCCTGGCAGTGGCTCGGCGAGGCGCTGGCGCGCGCCGGAGTCTTCATTAACCAGCCCGACCGCCTTGGACCCTGGATGGGCGTTGCCGTCGTGCTGCCCGTCATTCTCGGGCTCGCCGGGATCGCCGCGAGCCCGACCGCGCGGCGCATCGTCGAGGCGACGCCGCTATGGGCGCTCGTCGCGATCCAGGTCTATCGCGTGCTTGGCGCGGTCTTCCTCGTGCTGTGGGTCGGTGGCGATCTGCCCGGCGCGTTCGCGCTGCCCGCCGGTCTCGGCGACGCCGCCACCGGCCTTGCCGCCCCGATCGTCGGCTACACCATCGCGCGCTGGCCGGACAAGCTACGCGATGTCGCGTGGTGGAACGCGTTCGGCATCGCCGACCTCGTGGTCGCCGTCACCACCGGATTCCTGAGCTCGCCCGGTGTCACGCAGTTGCTCGCGCTCGACGCGCCCAACCGCCTGATCACCGCGTATCCGCTGGCGCTGGTGCCGCTCTACGCGGTGCCGGTCTCCCTGATCCTGCACGGCCTCGTCTGGCAACGGCTCGCCGCTCGCACGTCCGGTGTGATCGCAGATCCGCTGCCCGAGTGAAGGATGACTGTATCGGCATTTTTCCTCCCGACACGTTCCGAGGCCACCAGAGCCGTAGGGCCGCGTCGGGGATGCGCCCGCAGCTTCGCGCGAATTAGAAAACACGCTACGCGGCTGCGCTTACGTGATCCCCGCCGCGACCTGGCCGCGCAGCCGCTCCAGACCGAGCAGCGTGTTGGCGCAGGCCTCCGCGACTTCGATGCCCTTGGTGGCAAAGTGCTTGCGGAAGAATTCGAAATGCGCGGGCGTCTCGTGGAACTGCTGCGGCGTCAACACCGCTGAAAATACCGGCACTTCGGTTCGCAACTGCACCTCCATCAGCGCCTTGATCACGGTGTCGGCGACACATTCGTCATCGACCACCAACCCGGCCGCGACGATCGCGGTGTAGCGCCTGGTCTTGGCGAGCAGTTGCACATGCAGCGGGATTTCGAACGAGCCCGGCACCTCGAACACGTCGATATTGGTGATATGGCGCGCCTCGATCTCGGCGAGAAACGCGAGTGCGGCACCCTTCGATCACCTCTGGATGCCAGGAGGACTGCACGAAGGCGACCCGCTGCGGTTTTGTAAATCGCGGATGCGCGGGAACGGGTGGACGATCGACCGTTTCGGGCAATTCCTTTACTTCGCTAGCGTCTTTTGCTTCGGGAGCGTCTTGCATCTGATTCATGGCTTTCCTCTTTCAGGACCAGAATCAGGGCATACGGAACGACAGTCCACGCGAATGCGTGGACCGACGCGACCGTTCTCTTTCATCCGGACTTTAACCGTCGGCTTCGGAGTCACACCGAATCTGCTGACCCTTCCCTCCCGGAACTTCCGGGAAAGCAAGGCGCTCGCGGGCTTGGGCTATCTCACCCTCACCGCCGGTGGGGAATTTCACCCCGCCCTGAGAACATCGGCCGCCCGGGATGAGCGGCCTGAAAACAACTATGACCAAGGCCGGCTGCGCCAGCAAGCACCTTCCCATCGGGAACGCGCAGGTCCCCATGACCAAATTGACGATTTGGGCGGGCCGATCCGGCGCGCGACACGCGCATTCGGCGTGCCGAACTCGCAACCCGCGAATCCAATTCCGGTTTGTTCTCGCGACAAAAGTTAACGCGCGCGAAGAGCTGTGGACGAGCCGCGCTTTGCCTGTGGATGAACTCGTGGGTCGGTTGCGCGGATTCCGCAAATCACATCACTTGATCCGCGCAGGCTCCGGGGCACCCCGAAGGATTGCAGTTGGCAGCGACGCAGCCTCGCGCGCGTCGGCCTGCTGCGTGCGTAGCAACCATCGTATCTTCAACGGCAAAGGCAAGGTCGAGCTGGCATGTCCCTCCTCGAAGGCATCATCAATTCCAGGATCAATCCGCTCGCGGTCGTCGAGGACATTGCCGCCGATAACAACTGGTCGTTCGAACGTTCCGGCGAAGACGAGGTCACGATCGTCTCCAAGGGCGACTGGACCGACTACCAATTGTCCTTCACCTGGATGAACGAGATTGAGGCGCTGCATCTGGCTTGCGCCTTCGACATGAAGATTCCGCCGGCCCGCCGGCCCGAAGTGCAGCGGCTGATCGCAGCTATCAACGAGCAATTGTGGATCGGGCATTTCGATCTCTGGACCCACACCGGCATGATCATGTACCGGCAGGCGCTGCCGCTGCCGGGCGGGCTGACCGCCTCCACCGCGCAATGCGAGAGCATGCTGGTCGGCGCCATCCACGCCTGCGAGCGCCATTATCCGGCGTTCCAGTTCGTGGTCTGGGCCGGCAAGAGCGCGACTGAGGCCATGAGCGCGGCGATGTTCGACACCGAAGGCGAGGCCTGAGCGCCGGCCAAATCCACCGCCGTCATGCGCGGGCTTGACCCGCGCATCCATCTAAAAGCAGAGTCTTGCGAAGAAGATGGATTGCCGGGTCAAGCCCGGCAACGACAATGGTGGTCGTCCCTGCGAAAGCCATACCCCGCGGCGGCAATTGTGTCGCAGAGCGCTTGTTGCAGATATCTCGATGAACTAGAACCGCCTGTGGTTATGGGTCCCTGCTTTCGCAGGGACGACACGATCATTTGTGGTGACGCTTTTGGAAACGAATAACGCCTTACATGATATCACCGGCACCATCGTCCTTGCGGGTGCCGGGAAAATGGGCGGGGCGATGCTGGCGGGCTGGCTGGCGCGGGGGCTCGATCCGAAGCACGTGGCGGTGATCGAGCCGCAGCCTTCCGAGGAGATCCGTGCGCTGGTCGCTAAAGGCATTCGCCTCAATCCGTCACCAAAGGATGTCGGCAGCGTCGCCACGCTGGTGGTCGCGCTGAAGCCGCAGATGTTCCGCGAGGCCGGCCCCGGCCTGAAGCCGTTCGCAGGACCGGCGACGCTGGTGGTCTCGATCATGGCGGGCACCACCATCGCATCGATCGCGCAAGTCTGCGGCGGCAGCGTGGTTCGCGCCATGCCCAACACGCCGGCCGCGATCGGCCGCGGCATCACGGTCGCGGTAGCGGCGAACAACGTCAGCGCCACGCAGCGCGCGGTAGCCGATGCGCTGCTGCGCGCCACCGGATCGGTCGAGTGGGTCGAGGATGAAAGCCTGATGGATGCGGTGACCGCGGTTTCCGGTTCCGGCCCGGCCTATGTCTTCCTGCTCGCCGAGGAACTGGCGCGCGCCGGCGTCGAAGCCGGTCTGCCGCAAGAGCTCGCGACAAAACTCGCGCGCGAAACCGTCGCCGGCTCCGGCGAGTTGCTTTTTCGCTCGGAAGCCCCCTCCGCCACGCTGCGCCAGAACGTCACCTCGCCCGGCGGCACCACTGCGGCGGCGCTGGAAGTGCTGATGGGAGAAGGCGGCATGCAGCAGCTCATGACCCGCGCGGTAGCCGCCGCGACGCGGCGCTCGAAAGAATTGGCGAAGTAATTCTTTCCAGTCCTCATCCTGAGGGGCCGCGAAGCGGCGTCTCGAAGGATGCGGCCACAGCGCATCTCCATCCTTCGAGATGCGGCCAAGAGGCCGCTCCTCAGGATGAGGGCTGAGCAAGTGGTTATCCCGCCCCCAGCCGCTTCGTAAAAGCCTCGACATTGACGAGGCCGCGCGCATGGCGGCCCTCGCCGATGCGGCGCTTGTCGTCAAAAGCTTCGACCTCGAAGCGGATCACCCGGCGTTCCACCGCGATCACCCGCGCCGTGGTCCGCACCTTTGCTCCGACCGGGGTCGCGGCGAGATGGCGGATATCGACTTCGGTGCCGACCGTGATCCAGCCCTGCGGCAGGCTGTCTCTGATGGCGTCGCCCGACGTCATCTCCATTTCCAGGATCATCATCGGGGTCGCATAGACCATCGGCATGTGTGGAACGAAATGCCCGACCGTGCGCTCCGGCGGCACGATCAGCGTGCGCTCGGCGCTCATGCCGATCTTGATGATGTCGCGTGCATCCATGGGATACCTTCTTCCCCTCTCCCCTTGTGGGAGAGGGTGGCTTCGCGAAGCGAAGACGGGTGAGGGGTTCTCTCCACGGATGCAGACCACTCATCCGCCTTCGATGCTTCGCATCGAAGGCACCTTCTCCCACAAGGGGAGAAGGAAGTGCCCTACTTTTTCGCCGCCGCGGCGCGCTCCACGAAGGTCTTGCCGCCCTTCATCTTGTGCGCCAGGGGCGCTTCGTTGATCTGGATCACGACGGCCTCGGCGTCGACGCCGAGGTTCGTCACCAGCGCCTGGGTGATGTCGCGCATCATGCCGGCCTTCTGCTCGTCGGTGCGGCCGGCGGCCATGCTGATGGTGATTTCAGGCATTTTTCTTTCTCCCCTTTGCTCTTGCTCATTCGCCATGCCGTCATTGCCGGACTTGATCCGGCAATCCATCATTTGAAAGATGGATACGCGGGTCAAGCCCGCGTATGACCAGATCAGTTTCCCCACTTCACATCATGGCGAGCCAGCACTTCGCGCACCTTGGCGACCAGTTCGTCTTCCCGACATGAAAACTGTGCCGGCCGGGTCTCGCGCCATTCCTGGTTGGAAGCGATCGCAGCGGCCGCCTTGGCGCCCTCGATCAGATCCTTGATCTGCACCTCGCCGCGCCCCTTTTCGTCCGAGCCCTGGATGATCACGCAAGGCGAGTTGCGCTTATCGGCATATTTGAGCTGGTTGCCCATGTTTTTGGGATTGCCGAGATAGAGCTCGGCGCGGAGGTTCGCATTGCGAAGCTGCGCGACCATCTTCTGATAATCGGCGACGCGGTCGCGATCGAATACGGTGACGACGACGGGACCGAATTCCGGCCTGCTGTCGAGCTTGCCCAGCAGCGTCAGCGCAGCCTGCAGCCGCGACACGCCGATGGAAAATCCGGTCGCCGGCACTGGCTCGCCGCGGAAGCGCGACACCAGCCCATCATAACGCCCGCCGCCGCCGACCGAGCCGAACCGCACGGGACGGCCCTTTTCGTCCTTGGTGTCGAGCAGCAGTTCGACCTCGTAGACCGGCCCGGTGTAGTATTCGAGGCCGCGGACGACGGAGGGATCGATGCGAATCCTAGTTCGATCATATCCCGAAGCTTCGACCAGATCCGAGATGAGCTTAAGTACTTCGATCCCTGCGTGAGACGTTGCATTGGACCCAAAGTGAGTCATCATGCCGTCCAGCACGCCCCTGTTGCTTTCAACAAAAGTCCCCCCGCCCACATTTTCCAATTCAGTTATTTTTCCACTCTGCAAAAGCGTGAACACCAAAATCTTCTGTATTTGGTGCTTATCTAGGCCAGCCCCTTTGGTGAAATCACCACTTTCATCTTTTCTTCCAGGACCGAGCAACAGCTCCACCCCCTCAGCACCAAGCCGATCGTATTTATCGATTGCCCTGAGCACGATAAGTCTTTGTGCTGCGTTCTCCTCGCCCCCAAGGCCGATCGCCTCCATCACCCCGTCAAGCACCTTGCGGTTGTTCACCTTCACCACATAGCTGCCGCGCGGAATGCCCAGCGCTTCCATGGTGTCCGCCGCCATCATGCACATCTCGGCGTCGGCGGCGGGAGATGCGCTCCCCACCGTGTCGGCGTCGAACTGCATGAACTGGCGGAAGCGGCCGGGGCCCGGCTTCTCGTTGCGATAGACGTAGCCGGCGCGATAGCTGCGATAGGGTTTTGGCAGTGAATCAAAATTCTCGGCGACGTAGCGCGCCAAGGGCGCGGTCAGGTCGTAGCGCAAGGATATCCACTGCTCGTCGTCGTCCTGGAACGAGAACACGCCCTCATTGGGCCGGTCCTGATCGGGCAGGAACTTGCCGAGCGCGTCGGTGTACTCCATCGCCGGCGTTTCCACCGGCTCGAAGCCGTAGCGTTCATAGACTTCGCGGATCTTTTCGACCATCGCGCGCGTCGCATTGATCGCGGCGGGGCCACGATCCTCCAGCCCGCGCGGCAGGCGTGCTCTCAGCTTCTGGGGTTTTTTGGGTTTCTCGGCCATGGGCGGCGTTGGTACCAGCCGAGACGCGACGCGGCAACCTCGGCTTACTTCCCTTCTCCCCTTGTGGGAGAAGGTGGCGCGATCGACCGGAAGGAGATTGCGCCGGATGAGGGGTTTGTGTCCGCGGATGCAGACCCCTCACCCGCCTTCGCTTCGCCGAAGCCGATGCTTCGCATCGGCGTCCATTTTAGAAAAACGGCGGCCGGAGGCCGCCTTTGCACCCTCTCCCACAAGGGGAGAGGGGAAGATAAACTTCGCCTGTCGCGGAAGCGGCGGAATAATTCCGCCGCCGGTCACAGGACCTTTCTGATCCAGTTGTGGGGGTCGGCCGCACGACCGTACTGGATGTCGACCAGCTTCTTGCGCATCCCCATGGCGACGGGGCCGGCCGCGCCGCCGCTGATGAGAAAATCGCCGCTCGCGGAACATACCTTGCCGATCGGCGAGATGACGGCCGCCGTGCCGCAGGCGAACGCCTCTTTCAGCTTTCCACTGGCGGCATCAGTGCGCCACTGGTCGATCGTGTAGGCCTCCTCGCGCACCCGCGTTCCGGAATCCTTCGCGAGCGCGATGATCGAATTGCGGGTGATGCCCGGCAGGATCGTGCCGAGCGGCGGCGTCGAGAGCGAACCGTCGTCGAATACAAAGAAGACGTTCATACCGCCGAGTTCCTCGATGTAGCGGCGCTCGACCGCATCGAGGAAAACGACCTGATCGCAGCCGTGATCGATGGCCTCGGCCTGCGCGCGCAGGCTCGCGGCGTAATTGCCGCCGCATTTGACGGCGCCGGTGCCGCCGATCGCGGCGCGCGTGTAGTTTTCCGACACCCAGATCGACACCGGCGCAGGTCCGCCCTTGAAATAGGAGCCGACCGGCGAGGCGATAACGGCGAAGATGTATTCCTCGGAAGGCTTCACGCCGAGGAATACCTCACTCGCGATCATGAAGGGCCGCAGGTAGAGACTGCCCTCGCCGCCCGGAATCCAGGCGCGGTCGATGCGCACGAGCTGCTCGACCGCTTCGATAAACACAGGCTCGGGCAGCAGCGCCATGGCCATGCGCTCGGCCGAACTCCGGAAGCGCCGGGCATTGGCGTCGGGGCGGAACAGGTTCACGCCGCCGTCGTCACGCTTGTAGGCCTTGAGGCCTTCGAAAATCTCCTGCGCGTAGTGCACGACGGCTGCGGCCGGATCGAGCGGGAAATGCGCGCGTGCTTCGACGCACGCGTTATGCCAGCCCTTCGCGCGATTGTAGCGGACCACAGCCATGTGATCGGTGAAAACCCGGCCAAAGCCCGGGTCCGCGAGCTTTGCCGCGCGCTCCTTCTCAGGAGTCGGATTCGCCGCAGGCTGGATTTCGAATTTCAAACTCATTCCCTTGTCCTTGCCCTCGCTTCCCGCAGTCGGAACCGGCGCGATGTCCGGCGCCGGCCTGTCTCGCCGGGCCTGCTGGCCCGATTTCGACGGGATGACGTCATCGATCTTGTCCAACGAAACTGCCATGGGCCCTCTCCCGGATTGACGCTGATCTTAGCGCCTCGCGCCGCGGCGCTGTTGGTGACGCCTGGCCCCCACCTGCCCGGCCTCGCGGCCGGCGTCCATCCCGCCACGTCCCCAGGACATGCTTTTGCGGAAGGCGGAAGTCCAGTATGTTTGTCGAAATGCCGCTCGACAATTGCACGGTAGACAAATTCGCGGCCCTGGCCGCCATCTCTGGCTTCTTCCGGCCGTTTGAAACATCACCCCGGACGAAACGACGTATTGTTTCGTCCGAGTTGATCGTTTTGTAACATTGAACCCAAGATACGTCAATATGGCTGACATAAATTTCTCAAGCGCCTCGCCCGCCCCTGATTTGCGGGCGCCCGACGGGCGGTCTCCCCCGCCCCGGGCCGGCGATTTGAGGTGGGATATCATCGAGCTGTTGTTCTTCGCCTACCGGGATTTCGTCGGCGACGCCGACGATGAACTGGAGGTATTCGGGTTCGGCCGGGCCCATCACAGGGTGCTGCATTTCGTCCACCGCTATCCCGGGCTGAAGGTTGCCGATCTCCTCGACGTGCTACGCATCACCAAGCAGTCGCTCGGACGGGTGCTCAAGCAGTTGCTCGATGAAGGCTATATCGTGCAGAAGACCGGCAACAACGACCGGCGGCAGCGCCTTCTTTTTGCCACCGCAAAGGGCGAGGCGCTGGTGGCGAAGCTCGCGGGCCTGCAGACCGATCGCATCAATCGCGCGCTAGGGGCTATCGCGCCGGAAGGCGCCGATACGGTCCGCCAGTTCCTGCGCGCGATGATCGATCACGACGATCCCGACAAGGTGCTGGAGACGATCCTGAAGCCCGGCACCGCAACCGCAAAGGAACAGGCGTGATCCAGGCTGCGACCATCACGCGACCCCCGCCCAAACCGGCCGACGACGCGCCGCATCTGCTGCTGGTCGACGACGACCGGCGCATCCGCGACCTGTTGTCGCGCTTCCTCCGCGGCGAAGGCTACCGCGTCACGACCGCGATGAGCGCCAGCGACGCCCGCGGCAAACTGCTCGGGCTGCATTTCGATCTGTTGATCCTCGACGTCATGATGCCTGGCGAAACCGGGTTCGATCTCGCCCGCTTCATCCGCACCTCCTCCTCGGTGCCGATCATCATGCTGACGGCGCGCCACGAGGCGGAAGCCCGCATCGAGGGCCTGCAGATCGGCGCCGACGATTATGTCGCCAAGCCGTTCGAGCCGCGCGAACTGGTGCTGCGGATCGGCAATATCCTCAAGCGCACCGCGCCGGCACCGGCGGAGACGCTGGAGCAGGTCGCGTTCGGGCCCTATGTCTATCATCTGGAGCGCGGCGAACTGCGCCAGGGCGACGAGCCCATTCATCTCACCGATCGCGAACGCGAGATGCTGCGCATCCTGGCGCTGGCGCGCGGCGAGACCGTGCCGCGCAGCGCTTTGACCGGCAACGGCACCGTCAACGAGCGGGCGGTGGACGTGCAGATCAACCGGCTGCGCCGCAAGATCGAACGCGATCCCGCCAATCCGCTGTTCCTGCAGGCGGTGCGCGGCATCGGCTATCGCCTGGTCGCCGCGCCATGAGCTATTTCGGATGAGCACGCTCGACACCGGCATCACCCTGATCCGCACCGCCGCCGGACGCGTCTCCGCGGCCAACAACTGGATGGGCAACGCCTTCAAGGGCTGGATGCCGGCGGGGCTCTATGCCCGGGTGCTGCTGATCATGATCGTGCCGATAGTGGTGCTGCAATGGGTGGTGGCGTTCGTGTTCTTCGACCGGCACTGGAGCACCGTGACGCAGGATCTTTCCAAGGCCGTGGTGCAGGACGTCGCCAGCCTGGTCGATATCTACAAGGGGTATCCGCAGGACAAGGACCGCACCCAGTTGCGGCGCATCGCCCAGCAGCGGCTGGGACTGGTGGTCGATTTCCTTCCCGTCGGCGAGCTGCCGCCGCCCGGTCCAAAGCCGTTTTTTCCGCTGCTCGACTATTCGTTGTCGTCGTTGTCGCGGCAATTGAGCCAGCAGATCGGCAAGCCTTTCTGGATCGACACCGTCGGCCGCTCCAATCTCCTGGAAATCCGCATCCAGCTCGACGACGCTGTGATGCAGATCTTCGCCCAGCGCAGCGCGGCCCATGCGCCGAATTCGGAGATCTTCATCTTCTGGATGTTCGGCACCTCCTCGATCCTGCTGATCGTGGCGTGGCTGTTCCTGCGCAACCAGATCAGGCCGATCCTGCGGCTCGCCGACGCCGCCGAAAGCTTCGGCAAGGGCCGCGAGGCGCCGAATTTCCGTCCCCGCGGCGCCCGGGAAGTGCGCCGCGCCGCGCATGCCTTCCTCGAGATGAAGGCGCGCATCGAGCGCTCGATCGAACAGCGCACTGCGATGCTGGCCGGCGTCAGCCATGATCTGCGCACCATCCTGACCCGCTTCAAACTCGAACTGGCATTGATCGGCGACAGCCCCGAGGTTGACGGCATGCGCAAAGACGTCGACGAGATGTCGGGCATGCTGGAGGACTATCTCGCCTTCGCCCGCGGCGATAGCGGCGAGCACGCGCAGCCGACCGACATGACGCTGGCGCTGGAGGAGTTGCGCAGCGACGCCGAGCGCAACGGTCACACCGCAACCGTGACGTTCCACGGCCTGCCGGTGGTGACGGTGAAGCCGGCTTCGTTCAAGCGCTGCCTCGCCAACCTCGTCTCCAACGCGGCAAGGCATGCCAATGCGATCTCGATCACCGGCCATCGCGACCACCGCTATCTGACGGTGACGGTCGACGACGACGGACCTGGCATTCCGCAAAACATGCGCGAGGAGGTGTTCAAGCCGTTCCTGCGGCTGGATGGCGCCCGCAACCAGGATGAGGGCGGCACGGGCCTTGGGCTAGCGATCGCCCGCGACATCGCCCGCTCCCATGGCGGCGACATCACGCTCGGCAACAGCCCGATGGGCGGCCTGCGCGCCGCGGTGCGGATCCCGGTGTGAGGGCCTCACGTCCGCTGTGGCCGCCCCGGCAGCTACTTCGGCAGCAGCCCTTTGAGCTTTTCCGCGTCCTTGATGTTGAGCTTGAACCCGCCGGGCATCACGATGTCGCCGGGCTTCTGATCGGGCTTGCAGGCCCCCAGCCACTTCGCCTCGATCGTCATCGTGGCGTCGCGCGGCGCGCCGGAGGGGCCGCCCGCGCTGTGCGAGATGGTCTTGACGGTGTAGGCGGAATTGAAATCGCCCGTGATCTCGGAATGCGACGTCATCGATATGCCCGCGACGCTGCACTCGGAATCGGAGACGAAGCCGGTCGCGGTCTTCTGGATATCGCTCTTGGAGCAGACTTCCTTGGACATCGGCGAGGCTGCGGCAGTCATTGCCTTGTCGATGGCCTCGTCGGTGCAGTGCTGCATCGTCATCTCAGGCAGCGGCGAACCGGTCTTGACCATCTTCAGTTCCCACAGGCCCGGCTTGCGAACGGGCATTTCCACCGCTCGCGCATCAGGCGCCGGCAGCAATGCCAGCAAGCAGGCCCCCAGACAAAACCAAAGAAGCTGTCGCGTCATGCTTCGCGCTCCCGGCAGCCCGCTCCGTTGGATGCAATGCCGGGCTTCAGTAGCGGGTGACCAGCGGCCGGTCGTTGGCGCCATACGGCACCCAGCGGCAGGCAAAGGAAATGTAGCCGCCATATTGGGGATCCACCGCCAGGAATTTCACCACCTTGCCGTAAGAGGCGCAATGATCGACCGCGAGCTGACGGACGTCCATCTGCTGAGCCATGGGATAGGCGATGATGCCGCCGGTATCGTTGCCCTTGAACGGCGGCACCCAATCGGCCCGCACCGGCGCGCAGGCCAGCATCCCGCATACGGCAAACAGGCTCGCGGCCCCAATCATTCGCATCGCAGACTCCATTCGGCTCGGCGCCACCTTAGTTCGCATCGCAGGCCATGAAAAGAACGGCTGACCGTTGACGGTGGACTTATCGGCAGGTGTTGCCGCGTTGCACTTGATTTCACCCGGGCTTGAAGGCACCGTCTGAACGTTGGTTTTTCCGGCGGATGGCCCATGCTCGACCTTTTGACGCGATTGAAGAAGACCGGCTTTGGCGTCCTGTTCGGCCTGTTTTGCGCCTTGTTGCTCTCTGGCCAGACGGCGCAGGCAGCCAATCCGCTGGAATTGAACTTCTGGCTGTCCGGTCCGCGCTATGACGGGCGGGTTGCCGAATGCGAAAAGGCGCTGAGCACCATCACCAGCCAGTTCGGGGAGAAGGAAAGCACCTTCTGGAATTCCGACCTGCAAATCACCGGCTATAGCCGGATTCGTGAAACCGCGTTCCGGCCCTGGCAATCGGACAATATCCCGCGTCGCTACTGCAGCGCCGAGGCCCTGGTGAGCGACGGCAAGGTCCGCACCGTGCATTATTCGATCATCGAGGATGGCGGCTTCGCCGGTTTCGGCCAGGGCGTCGAATGGTGCGTGGTCGGGCTCGACCGCGACTGGGCCTATAATCCCCGCTGCAAAGCCGCCCGGCCCTGATTCACGGCTGATTCTCCAACCTGACCCGCGAGACCGAGCCTTGGCTCGCTCAGTCGTCGTATTTTGTTCTTGAAATGTTCTAATCAGCTGTTAGCCTCTCTTCCCGTTGCTGGGTATGGGAGTAGCGCCATGTTGGATAGTCGATCGGCCTCTGTTTCGCGGTTTTTGATCTCGTTGGTCCTGCTAACCTCGGGGCTCCTCGTTTTGGCCGCGGAGACGGCGTCGGCGCAGGATCGCCGGCAGAATACCCCGGGCGAGTTCGATTTTTACGTGCTGTCGCTGTCATGGTCGCCGTCTTTCTGCGAGGACGCCGCCGAACGCGGCAATGAAGGACGCTCGCAGGCCCAATGCGGCGGGCGGCCGTTTTCCTTCGTGGTGCACGGCCTGTGGCCGCAATACGAGCACGGCTTTCCCGACTATTGCCAGCGGCCGTCGCCGCGGCTCGACCGCAACATCATGGCATCGATGCTGGATCTGATGCCGGCGCCCGGGCTGATTTTCAACGAATGGGACAAGCACGGCACCTGCTCGGGGCTTCCCGCCCGCGCCTATTTCGAAACCATCCGCAAAGCGCGCGCCGCGGTGAAGATCCCGCCGGAATATCTCGAATTGTCGGAAGCGAAGACGGTTGCGCCCGCCGAGATCGAGGACGCCTTCGTCAAGGCCAATCCAGGCCTGAGCAATGCAGCGATCGCCGTCACCTGCAACCGCACGCGGCTCAGCGAGGTGCGGATCTGCATGAACAAGGACCTGCAGTTCCGCGATTGCGACGAAATCGATCGCCGCGCTTGCCGGCGCGACGAGGTGGTGATGCCACCGATGCGGGGCGGGTGATTTCAGGACAACGTCATTCCGGGGCGCGCGACAGCGCGAAACCGGAATCTCGAGATTCTCAGATGCGCAATTGCACATCTGAGTTCGATGCGGAGCCTGTCAACGGGCCGCGCTTAGCGCGGACCCGTTGGCATCGCCCCGGAATGATGAGGGTTACTTTCGTCGCCTGATGTCGTAACCCCTCCCCATGAACTACCGTCACGCCTTCCATGCCGGCGGCTTTGCCGACGTCATCAAGCACATCGTGCTGGTGCGCATCCTGATTTACTTGCAGGAAAAGCCGGCCTCATTTCGCGTCATCGATACCCACGCCGGCGCCGGGCTGTACGATCTGACTGGCGAGGAGGCGCGCCGCGGCGGCGAATGGCTGACCGGCATCGCGCGGGTGATGCAGGCCAGGTTTTCGGAAACCACGCTGGCGCTGGTAAAGCCCTATCTCGACATCGTCCGGGCCTTCAACCCGGACCGCGATCTCAAGGCCTATCCCGGGTCGCCCTTGATCGCACGCGCCCTGCTCCGGCCGCAGGACCGCCTGACGGCCTGCGAAGTCGAGCCTAAGGCGCGCAAGCGCCTGATCGACGCGCTGCGCCGCGACACCCAGGCCCGCGTGGTCGATCTCGACGGCTGGCTGGCATTGCCGGCCTTCGTGCCGCCGAAGGAGCGCCGCGGCCTGGTGCTGATCGACCCGCCTTACGAACAGAAGGACGAGTTCGAACGGCTGGCCGAAGGCTTCGCGGAGGCCTACGCGAAATGGCCGACCGGCAGCTATGTGCTGTGGTATCCGGTGAAGAGCCGCCGTGCCACCGACACCCTCGCCCGGCGAATCGCCGAGATGGCGGACGCCAGCAAGCCCGCCGGAACAGTCTTGCGCCTGGAGTTCAGTGTCGCGCCGCAGACCGCCGGCACCGCGCTGGCCTCGGCCGGCCTGTTGATCGTCAATCCGCCATGGACACTGCTGGGCGAGTTGAAGGCGATCCTTCCCGAACTGGAAAAGCCGCTCGGCCAGGGCGGAGCCGGCCGGTTCAGGCTTGAGACGCCCAAACCTTAGCCGCCCGGGCCTCGCCTCCCGCGCCGGGAAAACTCCGATTTCGACCGTAGGCAATTTGCCGAAAACCGTATTATGCTCAGCTTCATTGGGATCGGCTTTACGTTCCGCTTCCGCGAATGGTAGCGGCGGAGTGACAAGGCCTCGAAGAATGGTTTGAAGACGGATCGGCGTTTTTGCCTAATCCGCAGCGGTGGCCAAGCCTTCCGACAGCGAATATCCGGTCGGGCCGGTGCGCGGTCGCGCAGTGGCTAAAGCAGTACGGGGAGGAGTTTCCCGATGGCCATGACTGGTACGGTCAAGTTCTTCAACGGAGAACGTGGCTATGGCTTCATCAAGCCCGATGACGGCGGCCGCGATGTGTTCGTCCACATCACCGCCGTGGAGCGGGCCGGATTGAAGGACCTGACCGAAGGACAGCGTATCACATTCGAGGTCGAACCGGACAAGAAGGGCAAGGGCCCCAAGGCGGTCAACCTGGTGATCTCTTCCTGAGAGCCCGACTCGAAAAGCGGCTGAATCATTGACGGCTCGCGCGAAGCAAAAAAATCCCGGCCGCGCAAGGCGGCCGGGAGTTGCGACAGGAACTTTTCTTGGTTTGATCAGAAGTGATAGTTCACGCCGGCGCGCACCGTTCCGAACCGGTAGCCGTTCGACACACCGGTGATGGCGAAGTTGCTGCTGGAAAGATCGACATAGAGATATTCGATCTTGGCACTCCAGTTCTGGGCGAGGCCGAATTCGGCGCCGACGCCCGCGGTCCAGCCGGCATTGGTGTGGGATTCCGAAAGACCAAAGGTCTCGCCGCGCAATTCGCCGAACGCGAGACCGGCGGTGCCGTAGAACAGGATGTTGCTGAACGCGTAGCCGGCGCGGCCGCGCACGGTGCCGAACCACGGGTTGGAGAACTTCCAGGGCGCGAATGTATCGTCGGCGCCGGTCACCTCGATGTCGCCTTCGACGCCGAACACCCACGGACCGTTCTGCCAGTTGTAGCCGGCCTGGACGCCGCCATCGAAACCCGACGGCTTGGTCGGATTGTTTTCCACCGTGCCCCAGGTGTAACCGAGATTGCCGCCGAGATAGGGGCCGGCCCAGCTATAGGCGTTGAGCGGCTGATTGACGGTGTAAGGAGCGCGCGATCCATACGGCAGGTCGGCCGCCTGCGCCGACACCGTCCAGACCGCGGCGATCGACGCCATCGCGCGCAAAACGATCCTGCTCATCTTACTCTCCAACGCAACTGCCGTAACCAAAGGTCTCGGTCGCCTGACGCTCCGCGCGAAGCGCAACCGGCATGGTTACGGAATTCCACTTTTTATCGATAAGATTTATCGAGACTTTTAAGTTAAAGGGTTGTTAAGGCCGGTTACCGCCCGCTCAGCATTCTTAAGAAAGTGTTACGTGATCCCGCTGGGGATCCTTCCGCGTCCCGCCGCAACGGCTGGCGATGGCCGGTGCCGGCGCTTAAATTCAAGACCATGGACAATTCTACCGACGACCCGAAAGCATCAGCCCCGCGGAAGGCGCCGCCCGGTTCCGATCCGGCTACCCGGATCGCGGACCTGCCGCCGCAAGACCCGTCCGCGGCCGATGTCGACCCCGCGATGGCCACCACCGACGAGGACGACGAGGCACGGTTGCCGGACGTTTCCGAGGAGGCCATTGAGGAGGAGCCCGGCGAGAGCGTGGCGGAAGGCCCGCTCGCAGCTGGCCACGCCGCAATCGAACGTGCGGTGCGGCTCGCCCCGACCTCGCCCGGCGTCTACCGCATGCTGAACACGGCCAACGACGTGCTCTATGTCGGCAAGGCGAAAAATGTCCGCAAGCGGCTCTCGTCCTATGCGCGGGTCAACGCGCCCCAGCCGGCCCGCATCCTGCGCATGATCGCGGCTACCGTTTCGGTCGAGATCGTATCCACCTCGACCGAGACCGAGGCGCTGCTGCTCGAAGCCAATCTGATCAAGCAGTTGCGGCCGCGCTTCAATGTGCAGCTGCGCGACGACAAGTCGTTTCCCTATATCCTGATCACCGGCGACCATTGGGCGCCGCAGATCCTCAAGCATCGGGGCGCGCAGACCCGGCCCGGGCAGTATTTCGGGCCGTTCGCTTCCGCGGGCGCGGTCAACCGAACCATCACGGCGTTGCAGCGCGCGTTTTTGGTACGCTCCTGTACCGATTCGTTTTTCGAAAGCCGCACCCGGCCCTGCCTGCTCTACCAGATCCGCCGCTGTTCGGGGCCGTGCACCGGCGAGATCGATTTTCCCGGCTATACCGAACTGGTGCGCGAGGCCAAGGAGTTCCTGTCCGGCCGCTCGCGCCTCGTGAAGCAGGAACTGGCGGCCGAGATGGAAAAGGCCTCCGGCGAGCTCGAATTCGAAACCGCCGCGCTCTACCGCGACCGCCTCGCCGCGCTGTCGGCGATCCAGTCGCAGCAGGGCATCAATCCACGCACCGTGGAGGAAGCCGACGTGTTCGCCATCCATCAGGAAGGCGGCTATTCCTGCGTCGAGGTGTTCTTCTTCCGCACCGGTCAGAACTGGGGCAACCGCGCCTATTTTCCGCGAGCGGAGAAATCCTTCACCCCGGAAGAGGTGCTGGCTTCGTTCCTGGCGCAGTTCTACGACGACAAGCCGCCGCCCAGGCTCATTCTGCTGTCACACGCCATCGAGGAAAGCGAGCTGCTGGCGGATGCGCTCTCCATCAAGGCCGGCTTCAAGGTGGAAGTCTCAACGCCCCGGCGCGGCGAGAAAAAGGAGCTGATCGCGCACGCGCTGACCAATGCGCGCGAGGCACTGGGGCGCAAGCTCGCCGACACCGCGACCCAGGGCCGCCTCTTGCAGGGGCTCGTCACCACGCTCGGGCTGCCGCATCCACCGAAGCGGATCGAGGTTTACGACAACAGCCACATCCAGGGCACCAACGCGGTCGGCGCCATGATCGTGGCGGGGCCGGATGGCTTTATCAAGAACCAGTACCGCAAGTTCAATATCAAGTCCGAAGGCCTGACGCCGGGCGACGACTACGCGATGATGCGCGAGGTGCTGCAGCGGCGCTTCAAGCGGCTGTTGGCGCCTCCGGCGGAAGGCGACGGCGCCAAACCGAAAACGGACGATAATTCGTTTCCGCAATGGCCCGACCTCGTCATCATCGACGGCGGCCGCGGCCAGCTCAACGCGGTCAGGGAGATTTTCGAGGGGCTTGGATTGAAAGAGGTCGCGCTGCTTGCGGTCGCCAAAGGACCGGACCGCGACGCCGGCCGCGAAACGCTGTTCATGCCGGATCGCGAGGCAATCAAGCTGGAGCCGCGCGACCCCGTGCTGTATTTCATCCAGCGGCTGCGCGACGAGGCGCACCGCTTCGTGATCGGCTCGCACCGCAAGCTGCGCAAAAAGGACATCCGCGAGGCGGGCCTGCAGGAGATCCCCGGCATCGGCCCGTCACGCAAACGTGCCTTGCTGCACCATTTCGGAACCTTGAAGGAGATCGAGCGGGCCTCGATCGCCGATCTCGGCAAGGTTCCGGGCGTCAGCGCCGAAAGCGCGCGCAAGATTTTCGAGTTTTTCCATGCCCAGCCGGGCTAGACCGGCTAAAGCTGGGCGTGTTTCGGGTCATACAGGCGTCGTCTCCAACAGATGATGTGCGGCCCATGGTTGACCTCAAGGCTTCGGCGGTATTGGTAAGGCTGATGAACATCGCAACGACAAAGGGTGCCGCGAGGAGTTCGCTGTCCCTGCCAAACATTCTGACCTATGCCCGGATCGCCGCCATCCCGGTGGTGGTCGGCTGCATCTACGCGCAGGCCATCATGGACGGCCCGCTGTGGCTGCGCTGGGTGGCGCTGGCCGTGTTTATCGCCGCGGCAGTTACCGACTATCTCGACGGCTATTACGCGCGGATCTGGAACCAGCAGTCGGCGTTCGGCCGGATGCTCGACCCCATCGCCGACAAGCTCCTGGTCGCTTCCTGCCTGTTGATGCTGGCCGCGGACGGCATCATCCATGGCTGGACGCTGTGGGCCGCGATCGTGATCCTGTGCCGTGAAATCCTGGTGTCGGGATTGCGGGAATATCTGGCGGCGCTGCGCGTCAGCGTGCCCGTGACCAAGCTCGCCAAATGGAAGACCACGGTCCAGCTGGTGGCGATCGGCTTCCTGTTGGCCGGCGAGGCAGGCGATCAGATAGTCCCGGTCGTCACCCAGATGGGCCTGTTGCTGCTGTGGATCTCGGCGCTCGTCACGATCTACACCGGCTGGGACTATTTTCGAGCCGGCATTCATCATCTCATCAAGGAGGATGAGGGATGAAGGTCAAATATTTCGCTTGGGTGCGCGAACGGATCGGCAAGGCGGAAGAAACGATCGAGCCGCCAGCGAATGTGCGCACCGTCGACGATCTGATCGGATGGCTCGCCACGCGCGGCGAGACGTACGCCTACGCCTTCGAAACGCCGAAGGTGATCCGCGCCGCGATCGACCACGCTCACGTCAAGCCGGATGCAGCGATTGCCGGCGCCGGCGAGATCGCCTTCTTCCCGCCGATGACCGGCGGCTGACCATTTCAGAAGGATCGCGGTGATCCCATGACCGCCATTGTCACCATCCGCATCCAGGAAGCCGATTTCGACATTGCGCGGGAAATCGCAGCCATGACCAAAGGCCGCACCGATATCGGCGCGGTGGTGAGCTTCTCCGGCATTTGCCGGGGCCGCGAAGGCGGCGAGACCATCGCGGCGCTGACGCTCGAACATTATCCCGGCATGGCGGAGGCCGAAATCATGCGCCACGCCGAGACCGCGATGTCGCGCTGGCCGCTGACCGGCTTAACCGTCATTCACCGCGTCGGCCGCATCACGGCGGGCGAGAATATCGTGCTGGTCCTGACCGCTTCGGAGCACCGGCAGGCGGCTTTTCAGGCGGCGGAGTTCCTGATGGATTATCTGAAGGCCAGCGCCCCGTTCTGGAAACGCGAGGAAGGTGCACAGGGAACGGCCTGGGTTGATGCGCGCGGCCATGATGACGAAGCCGCAGCGCGCTGGACCAAATCCTGATGGCGAAGCGTGCCAAACCAGCCGCCAAACGAGGCCACGCCGCGAAATTCCCCAAAGTCCCGGCCGGCGAACTCGTGAACTTGCTCGATTTCGTCCGCTATGCGGTCAGCCGCTTCATCGAAGCAAAACTGGTATTCGCCCACGGCACCACCGATCCGGTGGCGGAAGCGGCCTTCCTGGTCTGCGAAATCCTGCATCTTCATCCTGACCAGTTCGAGATGTTCGCAACCGCCCGGGTGACGGCGCGCGAGGCCAGGGCGATCCTCGCGGTGATCGAACGCCGCGTCACCACGCGAAAGCCGGCCGCCTATCTCGTCAACAAGATCTACATGCGCGGCCTGCCCTTCTATGTCGACGAGCGCGTGATCGTGCCGCGCTCCTTCATCGGCGAGTTGCTGGATTCTCATTTTGGCGGCGAAGGCGACGACGGCGGCTCGCTGATCGGCGATCCCGCGGCGATCGAAAATGTGCTCGACCTCTGCACCGGCTCGGGATGTCTTGCGATCCTCGCCAGCCGCAATTTTCCGCATGCCCGGATCGACGCGGTTGACATCTCCAGGGACGCCCTCGAGGTCGCCGCGCGCAATGTCGCCGACTATGGCCTTGAGGGCCGGGTGAGCCTGCATCGCGGCGATCTGTTCGGTCCGGTGGGCGGCAAGCGTTACGACCTGATTATTTCCAACCCGCCTTATGTCGATGCAGAAGGCATGGCCGATTTGCCACGCGAATGCCGCGCTGAGCCAAAACTCGCCTTTTACGGCGGCTCCGACGGGCTCGATCTGGTCCGCCGCATCCTGAACGAGGCACCGCGGCACCTGTCGCCCGAGGGTGGGCTGCTATGCGAAATCGGCCGGGGTCGCGAGCAGCTGGAGGCCGCATTCCCGCAATTGCCGCTGCTATGGCTCGACACCGAGGATTCCGAGGGCGAGGTGTTCTTTATCGGCGCTGCCGATCTCTGAGTCTGGCCGATAGGCTGACCGGAAAACCGCCCCATTGAACGGAAATAGTGCGGCTTGTGGCGTTCCCGTCCCGCACCGAAGCTGATAGCTTGCGCCGCAACGACAACGCCCCAAAACTTCAAGAGGCCCCCATGCTGGACAAGAGCCCACGCCCCGCCACCGTCAACGTGCCCAACGACCTCGCTGCGCACTGGATGCCGTTCACCGCCAACCGCGCCTTCAAGAAGGCGCCGCGGCTGCTCGCCGGCGCCAAGGACATGCACTACATCACCGTCGACGGCCGCAAGATCATCGACGCCGCTTCCGGCATGTGGTGCACCAATGCGGGCCACGGCCGGACCCAGATTTCGGCGGCGATCGCCAAGCAGGCTGAAGCCCTGGATTATGCCCCGCCGTTCCAGTTCGGCATTCCGCAGGCCTTCGAACTCGCAAGCCGCATCGCCGATCTGGCGCCCGCCGGCCTCGACCACGTATTCTTCTGCAATTCCGGCTCGGAAGCCGCCGACACCGCGCTCAAGATCGCGCTGGCCTATCATCAGACTCAGGGCCAGGGCACCCGCACCCGGCTGATCGGCCGGGAGCGCGGCTATCACGGCGTCGGCTTCGGCGGCACTTCGGTGGGCGGCATCGTCGGTAACCGCAAGATGTTCGGCACGCTTTTGGCCGGCGTCGATCATCTGCCCCACACCTATGACCGCGACAAGCAGGCCTTCACCAAGGGCGAACCGGAATACGGCGCGCATTTCGCCGACGAGCTGGAGCGGCTGGTCAATCTGCACGGCGCCTCCACCATCGCCGCCGTCATCGTCGAGCCGATGGCCGGATCGACCGGCGTGCTGCCGGCGCCGAAGGGCTATCTCAAGCGGCTGCGCGAGATCACCCAGAAGCACGGCATCCTGCTGATCTTCGACGAGGTCATCACCGGTTACGGCCGGCTCGGCTTTGCCTTCGCCGCGGAGCGTTACGGCGTGCTGCCGGACATGCTGACCTTCGCCAAGGGCATCACCAATGGCGCAGCCCCGATGGGCGGCGTGCTGGTGCGCGACACCATCCACGACGCCTTCATGACCGGACCGGAGCACATGGTGGAGCTGACCCACGGCTACACCTATTCGGCGCATCCCATCGCCTGCGCCGCGGCGCTGGCGACGCTCGATATCTACCGCGACGAAAAGCTGTTCGAGCGCGCGCGTGGGCTCGAGCCGAAATTCGCCGACGCGGTGATGTCGCTGAAGAACGAGCCGAATGTGGTGGATATCCGTACCGTCGGCCTGACCGCGGGCATCGACCTCGCGTCGCGCCCGGATCTGCCTGGCAAGCGCGGCTTCGACGCGCTGAACAGCGCGTTCCACGATAACGACCTGATGCTGCGTATCGCCGGCGACACGCTGGCGCTGACGCCGCCCTTGATCATCAGCGACGACCAGATCGGCGAGATCGTCAGCAAGGTCGCCAAGATCATCCGCGCGGTAGCGTAGCGCGGTTTCTTCGCCTCTCCCCGCTTGCGGTCTTTCTTGACCTCGCCCCGCTCTTTTGCGGGGAGAGGTCGAAATTCGTGATAGCGAACTCGGGTGAGGGGCACGGCACGGCACTCGCGACAACTCGAAGTCTTGACGGGGAGACAGCCCCTCACCCCACCCTCTCCCCGCAAGAGCGGAGAGATGGAGTGCCGCCGCCGGAGCGCGGAATATCCAGGACTCTCCGTTCCGGCCGTACCGAAAGAACACTAGCTCTTCGAATCAACATTAATGCTAAGCTTGCAATGCTTGAGGAAGCGCTGGCGGGCTTGCGTGAGGCGTTGTCCTGCCAGGGGACAAGAGGATTTGAGGGCCGTCCGCGCAACATGATCCGCATTTCCACGATTTTCATCGCCATCTGCATGGTGCTGGTCGCAGCATCCCTCGGCCTGATCCTGTATTCGGTGGCCGGCATCAGCGGAACGGAATCCGCGATCGTGGCGCTCACCGCGCTGACCTTCCTGATCCTCTACAACGCCGTGTCGATGCGCCTGCGGGATCGTACCGACGTCGGCAGCCAGATCGCGGACCTGTCGCGCGGCACCGCCGACCTCGCCCGTCAGGTCGCCGAATTCGGCCGCCGCCTCGCCGCCGTGGAGGGCAAGGTAGTGTCGGCAAATTCCGCCGGCGCCGACCGCATCCAGGCCGTGGTCGGCGAGATCAACGAACTCGGCGCGCTGGTCAAGCAGCTCGCGGTGTCCGTCGCAAGCCATGACGACATGTTGGCAGCGGGTGCGGCGGCGTTGGCCTCCGTGCCTGCCGGCAATCCAGACCGTGAGGAGCAAAAGGAGCAGCCGGTTTCGCCGGAAGAGCCGCCGAATGCCGCGGCACCGCCGGTTGCGTCTTCGTCAGTTGCGGCAACGGCCGCGGTGCCCGTCGCGACAGCGGCGCCGGCTCCCGACCCCGGCGCCTCGGCGCCCTCCCGCGGCCAGGCCCAGATCCTCGCCGCGGTGAAGAGCGCAGTCGAGGAGAACCGGATCGAGATCTATCTGCAGCCGATGGTGACGCTGCCGCAGCGCAAGGTGCGCTTCTACGAGGCGGTAACGCGGCTGCGCGACGACAAGGACCAGCTTCTCGCCGCCGACGATTTCATCGCGGTCGCGGAATCCGCCGGGATGATCGGGCGGATCGACAATATGGTGATGCTGAAATGCGTGCAGGTGCTGCGCCGGCTGATGGTGCGCAACAAGGACGTCGGCGTGTTCTGCAACGTCGCCGCGGCAACGCTCGGCAATCCCACCACCTTTACGCGATGCTTGGATTTTCTCGAAGCCAATCGGGCGCTGGCGCCGTCCTTCGTGCTCGAATTCAAGCAGGCGACGTTCCGCAATCTCGGCCCGGCCGAGACCGAGCATCTCGCGGCTTTGGCGCAGCGCGGCTTCCGCTTCTCGATCGATCACGTCACCGACTTGCGGATCGAGCCGCGCGAACTGGCCGACCGCGGCGTCCGCTTCATCAAGGTGCCGGCCGCGCTGCTGCTCGATCAGCGGCAGAGTTCGGCGTCTGACATCCACCCCTCCGATCTATCCGACCTGCTCGGCCGCTTCGGCATCGACCTGATCGCCGAACGGATCGAAGGGGAGCGCGCTGTGGTCGATCTGCTCGACTACGACGTACGGTTCGGCCAGGGATTTCTGTTTGCGCCGCCCCGGCCGTTGCGGCCCGAGGGCGCATCTGCTACCGGCGGGGCCTCTCCTAGCAAGGCGCAGGAAACCGATGGCTCCGGCAAAACCGCTTCCATGGGAAGCAGCCCCACGATCGATCCCCCGCGGGCGACCGGCAATGCAGCGCTGGCGCGGCGTGTCGCCGGCCCGGGCTGACCGGCAGTCCCCGCCATGACGTCGCTCCGGTTCGTCGAGAGGCTGCGCGACCTTGTCGGCGGCATGGAAGTCGTGCTCTCCGACATCTGGGGGGTGGTGCATAACGGGCTTGAGGCATTCCCCGAGGCCTGCGAGGCACTTCATGCGTTTCGCAAGCAGGGCGGCACCGTCATCCTGATCACCAACGCACCGCGACCCGCAGACTCGGTGCAGCGGCAATTGCGCAAACTCGGCGTGGCCGACGAAACCTATGACGCCATCGTCAGTTCGGGCGATCTGACCCGGCACTTCGTCGCCGGGCACCCTGGCGGCAAAATGTTCTGGATCGGCCCGGAGCGGGACAGTTCAATCCACCGCGGCCTCGATCCGGTATTTGCCCCGCTGGAAGAGGCCGACTACATCGTCTGCACCGGCCTGTTCGACGACGAAACCGAATCGGCGGAAGATTATCGCGCGATGATGCTGCAGGCCCGCGAGCGCAAGCTGACGCTGATCTGCGCCAATCCCGACATCGTGGTCGAACGCGGCGACCGGCTGATCTATTGCGCCGGCGCGATCGCCGAACTCTATCGCGAGCTCGGCGGCGAAGTGATCTTCTACGGCAAGCCGCACCGTCCGATATACCAACGTGCCGTCGAGCTGGCTGCCGAGCGCCAAAGCCACCCGATCAAGCTCAACCGCGTGCTGGCGATCGGGGATTCCGTGCGCACCGACCTCGCGGGCGCCCACGGCTTCGGCATCGACTGCCTGTTCGTGACCCGCGGCATCCACGCCGAGGATTTCGAGGGCATCGACCAGCTCGACCCCGCTTCCGTGAAGGAGCTGTTCGGCCATCCGCCGCGGGCGCTGATGCGCGAATTGCGGTGGTAGATTTGCTTCCTTCGCCCCGCGCTTGCGGGGAGAGGTCAACAAGCCGGCAAGCGAGGGAGAAAGCGCTTTACGCGCTGACCGTATCCGGGAACACCGCCTCGATCTTGGTCTTCAGCGTGGCGGCGTTGAACGGCTTGACGATATAATTGTTCACACCGGCCTTTTTGGCGGCGATCACGTTTTCAGTCTTGGATTCCGCCGTGATCATGATGAACGGCGTGGTGGCGAGATTGGGATCGGCCCGCACCTCCCGCAAGAGGTCGTAGCCGGTCATCGGCTCCATGTTCCAGTCGGAGATCACCAGCCCGTATTTCTTGCCGCGCATCTTGTTCAGCGCCTGCGAGCCGTCACTGGCGTCGTCGATATTCTCGAAGCCGAGCTGCTTCAGAAGATTTCTGATGATACGGATCATGGTGTTGTAATCATCCACCACCAAAACCGACATCGACGTATCAACCGCCATCTTGAATTCCTCGCAACACCTGACGCCACAAACCAGCCGACGGGCCTGCCCTCGGCTAAAACGCCCGGCAGTTCCTTTCCGCCAGCAGTAGCATCAGCCGTTAAACAGCCCGTTAACCGGCCGCTGCCGCCGGAATTTATGCATAAATTCGCGGCAATGCGCCCGGATCGGCTCGCTTGACTTCATCCGGCGCCCCGCGTCACGGTCCCCGCCGCCATCTGACCCAGGTTAAAGAATCCTTGAAATGACGTCTGACTTTATCGTTATACGCGACACCACGCCCGCGGCTGCGATCCCGAAGGAAACGGTGGTTGCGATGGGCAATTTCGATGGTGTCCACCTCGGGCACCGCGTGGTGATCGAAGCCGCCCTGCAGATGGCACGAGCGCATGGCCGGCCCGCGCTGGCGGTAACCTTCGAGCCGCATCCGCGGCGGTTTTTCAGCCCGAACACCCCCCAGTTCAGGCTCACCGACGAGACCGCGAAGCTGCGGCTCTTGGCCGGGACCGGACTTGCGGGCGCCGTGGTGATGACCTTCGACAAGGCCCGGGCCGGAACCTCGGCGCAGGATTTTATTCACCATGACCTGATCGAGCGGCTCGGGGTCAGCGGCATCGCGGTCGGTTACGACTTTCATTTCGGCAAGGGGCGCGTGGGCTCTCCCAGCCTGCTCGTCAACGAGGCGCCCCGGCTCGGCATCGAGGTCGACGTGCAGCCTCACGTCGACTTCGAGGAACGGCCGGTCTCCTCCAGCGCGATCCGCATGGCGCTCGCGGAAGGCCAGATCGACGCCGCCACCCGGATGCTGGGCGGGCCGTGGTTCGTGACCGGCGAGGTGATCCATGGCGAGAAGCGCGGCCGCGACCTCGGTTTTCCTACCGCCAATATCCGCCTCGACGCCAATTGCGGGCTCAGGCACGGCATCTATGCGGTGCGGGTCGGCCGCGGCCAAGGTATGGATCAGGTGCGCTACGACGGCGTTGCCAGCTTCGGCCGCCGCCCCACCTTCGACAACGGCGCGCCGCTGCTGGAAGTGTTCCTGTTCGATTTCAAGGGCGATCTTTACGGGGCAACGCTGGACGTCGCCTTCATCGGCTTCATCCGCGAGGAGCTTAAATTCGACAGCGTCGAGGCACTGGTGCGCCAGATGGACGACGACAGCGCCAAGGCCCGCGCCGTGCTGGCCGCCGCGCCCGGGGCGTTCCCGAAGCTCGGGATCGTCGGTTAGCCGCCTGCCCGATGCTGCCCGTGTGTCCGGCGGGGCTTTGCGATTTTGCCGGCCGGCTGCTATGGAAAGCCCCATGTTTGCGCGGCGCACCATCAGCATTAGCGGCCCGGCTTCCGCCTGAGCTCCGGCTCGGCGCAAGACCGGGATGTTCCTCCGTTCACCCGCGAATGAATTGCCTATCTCGCGCCACTTTCGAGCCAAACCAGAGCACTCATGTCCCAACAGCCGCAAAAAGCCGAAGCGAACGACTATTCCAAGACCCTGTTCCTGCCGCAGACGGAATTCCCGATGCGCGCCGGCCTGCCGCAGCGTGAGCCGGAAATCCTCAAGAACTGGAACGAGATCGGCCTCTATACCAGGCTGCGCGAGAAAGCCCGTGGCCGGGCGAAATTCGTGCTGCATGACGGCCCGCCCTACGCCAACGGCAACATCCATATCGGCACCGCCCTCAACAAGATCCTCAAGGATCTCGTGACCAAGAGCCAGCAGATGCTCGGCTTCGATTCGAACTACGTTCCGGGCTGGGACTGCCACGGCCTGCCGATCGAATGGAAAGTCGAAGAGGAGAACTATCGCTCCAAGGGCAAGCAGAAACCGGACTTCCGCGACTCCACCGCGATGGTGGAATTCCGCAGGGAATGCCGCGCCTATGCGACCCACTGGCTCAACGTGCAGCGTGAGGAGTTCAAGCGGCTTGGCGTCGTCGGCGACTGGGATCACCCCTATGCCACCATGAGCTATCCGGCCGAAGCGCAGATCGCTTGCGAGCTGATGAAATTCGCCGCCAACGGCACGCTCTATCGCGGCTCCAAGCCTGTGATGTGGAGCGTGGTGGAGAAGACCGCGCTGGCGGAGGCCGAGGTCGAATACGAGGACTACACGAGCGATACGGTGTGGGTGAAGTTTCCTATTAAGGAGTCAGTTCAAGACTACGACCCTGACGGCAAGCCCGTGTTCAAGGACATGGCGCTCTTAAACGCGTCGATTGTCATTTGGACGACGACTCCATGGACGCTGCCTGGCAATCGGGCCATCTCCTTCTCACCAAAGATCAAGTATGGCTTTATGGCGTCAGAAATGCGCCAGCTGACATTTGGGCTAAGACTGGCGACTTGTATGTGCTCGCTGAAAAACTCGCTAGTGAGGTATTCAAACAGGCTCGCGTGGCTCCGGACGACTACGAAAAAATCGCGGATGTCCCCACAGATGTGCTCGCTTACCTCGTTTGCGATCATCCGCTAAGGTCAATGGGTGGATACGGATTTTCTGTCCCACTCCTCGCCGGTGATCACGTCACCGATGATACGGGCACTGGTTTCGTGCACACTGCACCGGGCCATGGTCGAGAGGATTTCGACGTCTGGACGGCAAATGTCGAGAAGCTGCGAAGGCGGAATATCAGTACTGCAATTCCCTACACCGTCGATGAAAACGGAGCGTTCACCGGCCACGCGCCGGGCTTTACCGGCAAGCGGGTCATCAACGACAAGGGCGAAAAGGGCGACGCCAACGAGGCCGTGATCAAGGCGCTGGTCGACGCCGGCATGCTGCTGGCGCGCGGCCGGCTCAAGCACCAATACCCGCATTCGTGGCGATCGAAGAAGCCCGTGATCTTCCGCAACACGCCGCAATGGTTCATTGCGATGGATAAGGACATCGCGGGTCCCTCCCCCGTCATTCCGGGATGGTCCGAAGGACCAGACCCGGAATCTCGAGATTCCGGGTTCGCGCTTCGCGCGCCCCGGAACGACGGCGCGGACACATTGAGAAATCGCGCGCTGCACGCGATCTCCGTGACGCAATGGGTGCCACCCTCCGGGCAGAACCGCATCACCGGCATGATCGAGAGCCGGCCGGACTGGGTGATCTCGCGTCAGCGCGCCTGGGGCGTGCCGATCGCGGTGTTCATCCGCGAGAAGGCCGACGGCTCTGCGGAAATCCTCAGGGATGACGCCGTCAACCAGCGCATCGTGCAGGCCTTCGAGCAGGAAGGCGCCGATGCCTGGTACATGGACGGCGCCCGCGAGCGCTTCCTCGGATCGCGCGCCAATGAGGAATGGAAGAAGATCGACGACATCCTGGACGTCTGGTTCGATTCCGGCTCGACCCATGCCTTCGTGCTGGAAGACCCCGTGCATTTTCCGGGACTCGCCGGCATCAAGCGCAAGGTCGACGGCGGCCGGGACACCGTGATGTACCTTGAGGGAAGCGACCAGCATCGCGGCTGGTTTCATTCTTCGCTGCTGGAGAGCTGCGGCACCCGCGGCCGCGCGCCCTATGACGTGGTGCTGACCCACGGCTTCACGCAGGACGAACACGGCCGCAAAATGTCGAAGTCGCTTGGCAATACGATCGAGCCGCAGGCGGTCATCAAGCAGTCCGGCGCGGACATCCTGCGGCTATGGGTGGCCGCTTGCGATTACACCGACGACCAGCGCATCGGTCCCGAAATCCTCAAAAACACCGTCGAGACCTACCGCAAGCTGCGCAATTCGATCCGCTGGATGCTCGGCACGCTGGCGCATTTCAAGCCCGGCGACGAGGTCGATCGCGCCGACATGCCGGAGTTGGAGCGGCTGATGTTGCATCGCCTTTCCGAGGTCGATGCGATCGTGCGCAAGGCCTATGCCGAGTTCGACTACAAGACGGTGGTGGCAACGCTTGCGGCGTTCATGAACACCGACTTGTCGGCGTTCTACTTCGATATCCGCAAGGACGCGCTGTATTGCGACCCGCCGTCGTCGATCACGCGCAAGGCGGCGCTTACGACGGTCGATATCCTGTGCGATGCCATCCTGAAATGGCTGGCACCCGTCATCAGCTTCACCGCCGAAGAAGCCTGGCTCATGTATCGGCCCGGTGGATCACCTTCGGTACACCTGCTGACCTTTGCGGAGCATCTGGAAAATTTCCGCGATGAAAAGCTGGCCGCGAAATGGGAGATCATCCGCGACGTCCGCCGCGTCGTCACCGGCGCGCTGGAACTCGAGCGCGCGGCCAAGCGGATCGGCTCCTCGCTGGAAGCCTCGCCACTGGTTTACGTCTCCGACAAGAAGATCTTCGACACGCTGTTCGATGTCGACCTTGCCGAAGTCTGCATCACCTCGAACGCGATGGTGACCGATGACGACGCGCCGGCCGCGGCTTTCCGGTTGAACGACGTGCCCGGCGTCGCCGTGGTGGTCGAAAAGGCCGTCGGCACCAAATGCGCGCGGTCGTGGAAGATCCTCCCCACCGTCGGCAGCGACCCCGAATATCCCGACGTCTCGCCGCGCGACGCCGAGGCGCTGCGGGAGTGGAAGGCGCTGGAGGTGGCCGACTAGATTATCGTCGTCCCTGCGAACGCAGGGACCTGTAACCAGCGGCGTTCGAGACAGACCAAGGACGATGAACGAACACTTTCCAGAACTGCACCGTCACGGAATCGCGATGAGCGCAATTGCGCTCACGCTGGGGGTCCCCGCGTTCGCCGGGACGACGCCGTCGTTTGTGGCGGCGTCCTGATGACCTCCCGCCTCCGCCCCGGAATCCTCACAGCCCTGGCCGTGATCGCGCTCGATCAGGGCTCAAAACTCTGGCTGCTGCGTGTGCTCGACATCGTCCACCGTGGCGCGGTGAAGGTCACGCCGTTCTTTGATCTGGTGCTCGCCTTGAATACCGGGATCAGCTACGGCTGGTTCCAGAACGAAGGCGCCGCCGGCCAGGCCATCTTGCTCGCGGTCAAGGCCGTGGCGGTGGTGGCCTTGGCGATCTGGATGGCACGGTCGCAGAGCCGGCTCGCAACGATCGCGCTCGGCCTGATCATCGGCGGCGCGATCGGCAACGCCATCGACCGCCTCGTCTATGGCGCAGTGGTCGATTTCGCCCTGTTCCACGTCCAGATCGGGGGAAAACCCTTCAATTGGTACGTGTTTAACCTCGCCGATGTGGCGATTGTTGCCGGGGTGGCCGCCCTGCTGTATGACTCCTTCCTAGGGGTACCCGCCGCAAAAGCGCCCTGATCCCGGCTGATACGGGCCCCTAGAATGTTGCCCTGAAGGTGCGGACCTGCGCCTTGGTTGGCGTGCGGCTAACGGAAACGTTGAACGGGAAATAGCGATGCGCGACACCGAAACCAGCGGTTGCTTGGTGCAGAACCGGCCGGAAACGCTGAGGCGCGCCCTGCGGCTCGCCGTCGTCGCTTTCGGGGTCGGTCTGGTGATGGCGGCTGGAGCCGCGCGCGCCCAGGATGACGAGGACGACCAGACCTTCGAAGAGAAGATCATCGGCAACATCATGGCCGGCATCGGCGGCACCAATATGGACAACCGGGGTATCGACTACCGCGAGCGCTCCCCGCTGGTAGTGCCGCCCAAGCTTGATCTGCCGCCGCCGGAATCCGTAAAGAGCGAGATCAAGGATCCGAACTGGCCCAAGGATCCGGACGAACAGCGGCGCAAGGCTGCGATCGCGGCCCGCAAGAAAGCCAAGCCGCAGAGCGTGGAAGAGGCCGCGCGCCCGTTGACGCCAAGCGAACTCAATGTCGGCAGGACAGCCGCCCCCGCCCGCACCAGTAACGATCCGATCCAGCCCGGCACTTCGACGAGCCCGATGCTGAGCCTGAAAGAGCTCGGCTATAACGGCGGCCTGTTCGGCGTGTTCAAGGGCAACTCCTCCGAGTCGGCCCCGTTCAAGGGCGAGCCGGAACGGCAAACCCTGACCGAGCCCCCGCCCGGCTACCAGACGCCGTCACCGAATTTCGCTTACGGCACCGGCCCCCAGAAATCGCTGGACACGCATGTCGACGTGATGACGGGCAAAGAGACCCGCAATTGACAGGCGGCGCCGGCCTTAGAGCATGTCGGACGCCGGCGACGGCGCCGGCTTCAGGAACCATCGGGACCCGCGCCGGAATTGCCGGGAACGGCGGGTCGAAATCGAAAACCGACGGCGAAGCTTTGCACCCTCGAATTTGCTCAAGCGAAGAAGGAGTGACTGTCATCAGCCGCGATCCGGGCTGACTGCGGTCAGGACACGCCATGACTTCACGACTTCGAATAACACTCCCGATCGCCGCGGCGCTGGCACTGGCGATTGCGCCATCCTTGGTCCCGCAACCCGCGCTGGCCCAGACCACGGTGACGTCGGATCCGCCCGCCACCTTCACCCTCGGCAATGGCCTGCAGGTCGTGGTGATCCCCGATCACCGCACCCCGGTCGTCACCCAGATGATCTGGTACAAGGTCGGCTCCGCCGATGAAACGCCCGGCAAATCCGGCCTGGCGCATTTTCTCGAACATCTGATGTTCAAGGGCACAGCCAAGCACCCGGCCGGCGAATTTTCCAAGACCGTACTGCGGATCGGCGGCAACGAGAACGCTTTCACCTCGTTCGATTACACCGGCTATTTCCAGCGCGTGCCGCGCGAGCAACTCGGCAAGATGATGGAGTTCGAGGCCGACCGCATGACCGGCCTGATCCTGAAGGACGAGAACGTGCTCCCGGAGCGCGACGTCGTGCTCGAGGAATACAACATGCGGGTCGCCAACAACCCGGAGGCGCGGCTGACCGAGCAGATCATGGCGGCGCTGTATCTCAATCACCCCTATGGCCGCCCCGTGATCGGCTGGCACCAGGAAATCGAGAAGCTCAGTCGCGAGGACGCGCTGGCCTTCTACAAACGCTTTTATGCGCCGAACAACGCCATCCTGGTGATCGCCGGCGACGTCGATGCCGATGAGGTCCGCCCGATGGCGGAACAGACCTTCGGCCAGATTGCCCCGCAGCCCGGGATTGCGGCACGGCGCATCCGTCCGCAGGAACCCGAACCGGTCGCGCCGCGCACCGTCACGCTGGCCGACCCGAGAGTGGAGCAACCGAGCCTGAAGCGCTATTATCTGGTGCCGTCCGCCTCAACCGCTGCGGCAGGCGAAGGCCCGGCGCTCGATGTGCTGGCGCAATTGATGGGCAACGGCAGCAACTCCTATCTTTACCGAGCGCTGGTGGTCGACAAACCGCTCGCGGTCAACGCCGGCGCCGGCTATCAGGGCACCTCGCTCGATCCTACTCAATTCATGATCTCGGCCTCGCCGAAGCCCGGCGTGGAGTTTTCGCAGATCGAGCAGGCGATCGACCGCGTGATATCGGATGTCGAACACAACCCCATCCCGGCCGAGGACCTCGAGCGCGTCAAGACCCAGCTCATCGCGGAAGCGATCTACGCCCAGGACAACCAGGCGACGCTGGCGCGCTGGTATGGCGGCGCGCTGACCACGGGCTTAAGCATCCAGGATATCCGAAGCTGGCCGGACCGCATCCGCGCCGTCACCGCCGAGCAGGTCCGTGCCGCCGCGGAGAAATGGCTCGACAAGAAACGTTCGGTGACCGGCTATCTGATCAAGGACACCGCAGCGAAGCCCGAGGAGAAGCGTTCGTGACCCATATCAGGACTTTCGCAGGGCGCTTTGCCTTGATGTTCGCCGCCGCCCTGGCGATCACCTCGCTGACGGCAACGACCTCGCACGCGGCAGCAAAGATCCAGCATCTGATTTCGCCCGGCGGCATCGAAGCCTGGTTCGTGCAGGACTCGACCGTACCGCTGATCGCCATGGAATACGCCTTTGGCGGCGGCGCCACCCAGGACCCGGCCGACAAGCCCGGCGTCGGCAACCTGGTCGCCGACACGCTCGATGAGGGTTCGGGCGACCTGGATTCCAAGACGTTTCACGAACGGCTCGACCGCCGCGCCATCGAATTGAGCTTCTCTTCGACCCGGGATTATTTCCGCGGCAGCCTGCGCATGCTCAAGGATAACAAGGACGAAGCGTTCGACCTGTTGCGGATGTCGCTGACATCGCCGCATTTCAACAGCGCCGACGTCGAGCGGATCCGCTCGCAGGTCATCTCGGGCCTGCGGGGCGAGACCACCAATCCGAATGCGCTGGCGGGGCGCAAATTCCTGGAAACAGCCTATGGCAATCATCCCTACGGTCGGCCGGCCAACGGCACGCTGCAAAGCGTGCCGAAGATCGAAATCGCCGATTTGAAGGACTATGCAAGTCGCGTGCTCGCCAGGGATACGCTGAAGATCGCGGTGGTCGGCGATGTCGACCCGGCCACGCTCGGCGCGCTGCTCGACAAGACATTCGGCGGATTGCCGGCCAAGGCCCGCCTGACGCCGGTCCCCGACGTCGAGGCTGCCAAGCCACCGCTGCGCGCCTTCATTCCGCTCGACGTGCCGCAGACCGTGGTGACCTTCGGCGGCCCGGGCTTCATGCGCCACGACCCGAATTTCATGGCCGCCTATGTCGTCAACCACATTCTCGGCGGCGGCGGGCTGTCGTCGCGGCTCTATCACGAAGTGCGCGAGAAGCGCGGGCTGGCTTATTCGGTCTATGAATCGCTGCTATGGATGGATCACTCCGCGCTGTTCATCGGCAATACCGGCACCCGCGCCGACCGCGCCGGCGAAACCGTTGATGCCATCAACAAGGAAATTCGCAGGATTGCCGAGGATGGCCCGACGCAAAAGGAGCTGGATGAGGCCAAATCCTATCTGAAGGGTTCGCAGATGCTGGCGCTCGACACCTCCTCGAAGCTCGCCTCGGCGCTGCTGCAATACCAGCTCGACAAGCTGCCGATCGACTACATCGAGAAGCGCAACGCCATCGTCGATGCCGTGACTTTGGACGATGCCAGGCAGGCCGCCCGGCGGCTGTGGGGCCATGGGCTTCTCACGGTAATCGTCGGCCGCGCCCCGCAAGCCGCCGCGCAGCCCGCGGCAGCGACCCCGCCGATGAGGGCAAACTAAATTCGGTTTTGTCGGCTCACTCCGCCACGCGGCACGCCCTGCCCTCTCCCCGCAAATGGGAGAGGCAACGAATGACGCGAGCGGCGGAGCAAACTTTCGGCAAAACCGCTATCCTGCGTTCAGCCGAATCCCATGGGGGATAAGCGGCCTCCGGTGACGCCATGCTGCGGATTTCCCGCGATCTCTCCATCGACGAGAACGACATCGAGATCTCCTTCGTGCGCGCCTCCGGCCCCGGCGGGCAGAACGTCAACAAACTCTCGACGGCGGCGCAATTGCGCTTTGATACCCGCCGGATCCTGCTTGCCCCCGACGTCGCGGCCCGCCTGAACAGGCTCGCCGGCCAGCGCATGACCAAGGACGGCGTCATCGTGATTCATGGGCAACGCTTCCGCACCCAGGAGCGCAACCGCGCCGACGTGATCGACCGGCTGCTCGAACTCTTGCGCGAAGCATTGGTGCGGCCCACCCCGCGGCGACCGACCCGGCCGACGCTGGGGTCCAAACAGCGCCGCCTGGAAGGCAAAAAGCGCCGCGGCGACATCAAGGCCAAACGCGGTTCGGCCCGATTTGACGATTGAAGCCTCTTCTGCGCGAGGCCGCGTTGGCAACGCCGCTACCCCTCCGCTGCACCATAAAACAGCCCGCTACTACCACCGCCCGTGCGCGACGACCTAAGCTCGGCTGGCGCCGACGGTAATATCCATGACAACACGACGTGTGATGTTCGCGATGGGGCTGGGATTTTGCAGCGCGATATCGACTGTCGGCATCGCCTCGGCACAAATGCCCCTGCCAACGGCAAAGCCGGCCGACGGTGCCGAGCTTTTCAAGCAGCAATGCGCCACATGCCACACCACGAATTTGACCGACCCGATCCGGCAGGGTCCGTCGCTGTTCAAGATCCTCGGGCGACGCGCGGGCACGGCAGACGGCTTCCACTATTCAGCAGGCTTCTCAGGGACCGACTTCGTCTGGAACGACGCCAGGCTCGACGTCTGGCTGACCAACCCGCAGGAGATGATCCCCGGCGCGGTGATGGCGTACCGACAAGCGAGACCCGAGATCCGCGCCGCGATCATCGCCTTTCTCAAGGAGCTGAACTGAATGGCAAAACCCGTGCACTCGATGATCCGCGTTCTCGACGAGGCGAGATCGCTCGACTTTTACGCGCGCGCCTTCGGGCTCGAAGTGGCCGATCACCTCAAATTTCCCGACTTCGCATTGATTTATCTGCGTCATCCCTCGTCGCCGTTCGAGGTCGAACTCACCGTCAATTTCGACCGCAAGATGCCCTATTCGCTTGGCGACGGTTACGGCCACCTCGCGTTGGTGGTCGACGACGTCGATGCCGAACACGCCCGGTTCGAACGGGAGAAATTTTCACCGGGACCGCTGCGCGATTTCAAACATGACGGCAAGACGCTGGCGCGCTTCTTCTTCGTCACCGACCCCGACGGTTACAAGATCGAAGTGATCCAAAAGGGAGGCCGCTTCGGTTAACCACAATCAACAAACGTTCAATGGAGGAACCCATGAGAGAAGTCGATCGTCGAAGCAAATACAATCGCCGAGTCTTTCTCCAAGGCGCGGCTACAACGGTGCCGGTCGTTGCGGTTGCGACAAGCGCGGGCATCGGCATCGGGGACGCCTGGGCCGAAGACGCGGCGGCGTTGACGCCGGCGACACTGAAGACCCTGGTGAAGGTCGCGCGCGATATCTATCCACACGATTTCCTCGGCGATAGCTACTACATCACCGCGATCAAGCCGTGGGACGGCAAGGCCGCCAAAGACCCGGCCATCAAGGCAGTAATCAACGACGGCGTGAGCCGCCTCGATCAGGACGCCAAGGACCGTCACAAGGTTCCTTATGCCGAGGTGCCATGGGAGGCGGATCGCGTGGCACTGCTTCAGCGCATCGAGCAGACCGACTTCTTCAAGAATATCCGCGGCGATCTCGTGGTGTCCCTCTACAACCAAAAGGAGGTGTGGCCGAAATTCGGCTACGAGGGCTCCTCCGCCGAGCATGGCGGCTACATCAAACGCGGCTTCGCCGACATCGACTGGCTCCCGAAGGTGTAACGGCCTCGGCAACAAACAGTCAGGAGGAAATCAAAATGGCAAAATTCGATCTGAACGACAGCAGTGTGGTCGTGATCATAGGTTCGGGTGCAGGCGGCGGAACGCTCGGCAACGAACTGGCGCAGAAGGGTGTCAAGGTCGTCATCCTCGAGGCCGGCGGACGTTTCGAGATTCCGGACTTCATCAACGACGAATGGGACAGCTTCACCCAGCTCGCCTGGAAGGACATGCGCACCACGTCAGGCAACTGGCGTGTCGCCAAGGACTTCCCCAATCTTCCGGCCTGGATCGTCAAGGCGGTCGGCGGCTCCACAACGCATTGGGCGGGAGCCTCGCTGCGCTTCCACGAGGATGAGTTCAAGGCCATGACCACCTATGGACATCTGCCCGGCACCAACCTGCTGGACTGGCCAATCACGCTTGCCGAAATGGAGCCGTGGTACGCCAAGGCCGAAGACAAGATGGGCGTGACCCGCACCAACAACATTCCGGGATTACCGGGAAACAACAATTTCAAGGTAATGGAAGCCGGCGCGAGGAGGCTCGGTTACAAGGAGGTGCACACGGGACGCATGGCGATCAACAGCGAGCCGCGTGACGGCCGCGGATCCTGCCAGCAGATCGGGTTTTGCTTCCAGGGCTGCAAGTCCGGGGCGAAGTGGTCGACGCTCTATACTGAAATTCCCAAGGGCGAAGCGACCGGGAATCTCGAGGTTCGCCCCAACAGCATGGCGATCAAGATCGAGCATGATGCGACGGGCAAAGTGACCGGCGTCGTCTATGCGGACGAAACAGGCGCCACGCAACGCCAGAAGGCGCGCGTGATAGCTGTCGCCGGAAACTCAATCGAGAGTCCGCGCCTGCTGCTCAACAGCGCCTCGAACATGTTCCCGGACGGGCTTGCCAACTCGTCGGGTCAGGTCGGCCGCAACTACATGCGGCACATGACCGGCAGCGTCTATGCGACGTTCGAGAAATCGGTGCACATGTATCGCGGCACCACGATGGCCGGCATCATCCTCGACGAGGCGAAGAACGACCCGAAGCGCGGCTTTGTCGGCGGCTACGAGATGGAAACGCTCTCGCTAGGTCTGCCCTTCATGGCCGCGTTCTTGAACCCTGGGGCATGGGGCCGAACGTTCACCAGCGCCATGGAGACCTATCCGCGGATGGCGGGCATGTGGCTTGTCGGCGAGGATATGCCGCAGGAAACCAACCGCGTGACGCTCGACCCCGTCGCGAAGGATAAGTCTGGCTTGCCGGTGGCGAGCGTGCACTTCGACGATCATCCGAACGACGTCGCGATGCGCGCGCATGCCTACAAGCAGGGGGCCGCCGTCTACGAGGCCGTCGGCGCCACCGTGACCTATCCGACGCCGCCTTATCCCAGTACGCATAACCTCGGCACCAACCGGATGAGTGAAAAGCCGAGGGATGGCGTGGTGAACAAGTTCGGCCAGACCCACGACATCAAGAACCTGTTCGTGTCAGACGGCAGCCAGTTCACCAGCGGCGGCGCCTGCAACCCGACCCTGACCATCGTCTCGCTCGCGATCCGGCAGGCGGATTACATCGCAGGCGCGATGCAGAAAAAAGATATCTGAACGCTTTCAGGACGAGACGGCTCTGTCTTTAACAGGCGGGGCCGTTTCCGCCGGCCCCGGGGGCCGGCCTCCAGCCAGCCGACCCGATCGAGCGATGGATTATTCGGCGGCGTCGAGGATCGGCGCGGTACCTGTCCGAAACGCCGAAACGACAACGGCGCTTTTTGAACGATAGATCAGACAGGAACAGCGCAACAGCGAGGCAAAATTCTTGACCTCACCATGATGGTCGAGAACTTCGCTGTGCAGCGTCGTGAGGAATTTCGCGAGGCTCATGCCCTCCTTGGCCGCGATTTCTTCCAGCGTGTCCCAGAACGACATTTCGAGCCGGATCGACGTGCAATGGCCGCCGATCCGCAGCGATCGGGTTTGCGATTTATAGTCGCGTTGAGGCTGGTGCGCGAACAGATGGCACATGGCTTCCCTCCCGGCAGAGATCGCTTTTTTTAAAAACGATATACCCGCCCGGCGGACCTCACAATCCCATTTGGCATCGAGCGGGCTCCGACCAGCGGCGGCGAAGGTCCATGTCTTCAATAGACGGTTTAGCCTTTTTACGCCTTGAAACGATTTGTGTTTTCGCCGCATGCATTTATCGCCACAGCATATAGAATGCACCAAGCTTCCGAATCGAGATCTGCGCGAAAACATGCCCGTCCGCCAGCTCCCCGAACAGATCGTCAACCGCATCGCCGCCGGCGAAGTGGTCGAGCGTCCGGCGAGCGTGATCAAGGAACTGGTGGAGAACGCCATCGACGCCGGCGCCAGCCGGATCGACATTTTCACCGATGGCGGCGGCAGGCGACGGATCGGCATCACCGACGACGGCAGCGGCATGAGCTCCGGCGATCTCGCTCTGGCGGTGGATCGCCATGCCACTTCCAAGCTCGATGACGAGGATCTGCTGCAGATCCGCACATTGGGGTTCCGGGGCGAGGCGCTGCCCTCGATCGGCGCGGTGGCAAAACTCGGCATCACCACGCGCCATGCTAGCGAGCCGCATGCCTGGTCGCTGTCGGTCGAAGGCGGGGCGAAATCCGCGATCATGCCGGCGGCGCTCAGCCAGGGCACCCGCGTCGAGGTCAGCGACTTATTTTACGCGACGCCGGCGCGTCTGAAATTTCTCAAGACCGATCGCACCGAGGCGGAAGCGATCCGCGAGGTGGTGCGGCGCCTCGCAATGGCGCGGCCCGATATCGCCTTTACTCTCGCCGGTGAGGAGCGCGCACCGGTCACCTGGGCCGCCGCGCTGCCGGGCGCGCCCGGCCGGCTGACGCGGCTCGGCGATATCCTTGGAAGCGATTTTCGCTCGAGCGCGATTGAAGTGCGCGCCGAGCGCGAAGGCGTGGTGGTCGAAGGTTTTGCCGCGGCGCCGTCGCTGACCCGGGCCAACGCGCTCGGGCAATATCTGTTCGTCAACGGCCGGCCGGTGCGCGACAAGTTGATCCTCGGCGCGGTGCGCGCGGCCTATTCCGACTATCTGCCGCGCGACCGCCATCCCGTGGTGGCGCTGTTCGTCACGCTCGAGCCGCAAGAGGTCGACGCCAACGTGCATCCCGCCAAGACCGAGGTGCGATTTCGCAATGCCGGCCTGGTGCGCGCGCTGATCGTGCATGCGCTGAAAGAGGGGCTTGCCCGCGAGGGCAAGCGCACCGCCGCCAACAGCGACGGTGCCGCGCTCGCCTCGTTCCGCCCATCCTTTGCGCCGCGGGCCGATTGGGATTGGCGGCGCTCGCCGGCCTATCCCGTAGGCCCGCGGCCTGCTTTCGAAGGTTCGGCGGCGACCGCCTTCGCCGAACCGGGACAAGCCGCCTTCGACGTCGGCGCGCCCGCCGCGGACGTGCGGTTCGAGGCGGAGCCATCGGCGGATCTGATCGATCGCCCGCTCGGCGCGGCGCGCACGCAGATTCACGACACCTATATCGTGTCGCAGACCCGCGACGGACTCATCGTGGTGGACCAGCACGCCGCCCATGAACGCATCGTCTATGAGAGACTGAAGGCCTCGTTGGCGAAGAACGGCGTGCAGCGGCAGATTCTCTTGATTCCGGAGATCGTCGAAATGGACGAGGCGACCGTCGAGCGGCTGCTGGCGCGTGCCGAAGAGCTGGCCTCGTTCGGGCTCGCCATCGAATCCTTCGGTCCCGGCGCGGTCGCGGTGCGCGAGACGCCGTCGCTGCTCGGCAACACCCATGCCGGCGCGCTGTTGCGCGATCTCGCCGAACACATGGAAGAATGGGACGAGGCGCTGCCGCTGGAGCGGCGTTTGATGCATGTCGCGGCCACCATGGCCTGCCACGGCTCGGTGCGCGCGGGCCGCCGCCTCAAGCCGGAAGAGATGAACGCGCTGCTCCGCGAGATGGAAGACACGCCGAATTCCGGCCAGTGCAACCACGGCCGCCCGACCTATGTGGAATTGAAGCTCGCCGATATCGAGAAGCTGTTCGGAAGACGGTAGAGGCTTTTTTGATCCCTCCCCCTTGTGGGGAGAGATAAGCTGCGCCACCCGCTGCATCTTACTCCGCCCGCAAAAATGCAAATTCTGTATCGTCATACACTCGCCGCTCCAGTTCTTCGAAACCATCGGGCGCGGCAAATGCCGCCGCCTTGGCTTCTTCCACCACCAGTAAAGCGCCCTTGGTCAGCCAGCCGCCGTCACGCAACGAGGCGAGCGCTTTTTCTGCAAGCCCCTTGCCGTAAGGCGGGTCGAGGAACACCAGCGAGAACGGCTCCATCGGGTGCACCGGGCCAAGGTCAGTGGCGTCGCGGCGATATACTTTTGTGACGCCGCCAAGCCCCAGCGCCTCGACATTGTTGCGCAACAGCGCCCGCGCCTCGGCGCCATTGTCGACGAACAGCGCAAAGGCCGCACCGCGCGAGACCGCCTCGATGCCGAGCGCGCCGGTGCCGGCGAACAGGTCGAGCACCCTCGCGCCGGCAATGGGGTCGTCATAGGCATGAACAAGGATGTTGAACAGCGACTCGCGCAAGCGGTCCGCGGTCGGGCGGATGTCGCGCGAGGCCGGTGACGCCAGGTTGCGGCCCTTCAATCGCCCGCCGACGACCCGCATCAGTCCTTACTCGTCCCGCGGCTTCAGATCGCGCTTGCCGTGATAGCCGCGCCGCGGACGGCGCGGAGGACCGTAGCCGCTGGCCTCTAGCTCGTTGCGGGCGCGCGCCTCCTCGCTGCCGGTACGCTGCACCAGCACGCGGCGGCCCTTGCGGTCGGCGATCAGGGCGCTCTTGCCGGCCGGCTTGAACGGCTTCTTGCCGCGCGGCGCGGCGGCCTCTTCGTTTTCGGCTTCCGCCTGCGCCTCGCCTGGCATCGGCCGGTTGAAATCCGCGCCTGCGAGCGTGGCGATCTTTTCGCCGAGTTGCTCGCGCAACACCCGCGTCTTGACCTCCTCGACCTGGCCTTCCTCCAGTTCGGCGAGCTGGAACGGGCCGTAGGATACCCGGATCAGCCGGTTCACCTCGAGACCGAGATGCGCCAATACGTTGCGCACCTCGCGGTTCTTGCCTTCGCGGATTGCAAACACCAGCCAGACATTGGCGCCCTGGTCGCGCTCCAGCGTCGCGTCGATCGGGCCGTATTTGACGCCGTCGACTTCGACGCCCTTCTTCAGCTCGTCGAGCTGGGCCTGCGTGACCTCGCCATGGGCGCGGACGCGATAGCGCCGCAGCCAGCCGGTCTCCGGCAGTTCGAGCGCGCGGGCAAGCCCGCCGTCGTTGGTCAACAGCAAGAGCCCTTCGGTGTTGAAATCGAGCCGGCCGATCGAGATCAGCCGCGGCAGGCCTTCCGGCAGGTGGTCGAACACGGTCGGCCGTCCTTCGGGGTCGGCGTGGGTGGTCATCAGCCCGCGCGGCTTGTGATACAGAAACAGCCTTGTACGCTCGCGCGGCGGCAACGGCTTGCCGTCGACGGTGATGACGTCGTTGGCGGTGACATCGAGCGCCGGCGAATTGATGACGCGGCCGTTGACGGTGACGCGGCCCTGCACGATCCATTCCTCGGCATCGCGGCGCGAGGCAAGCCCTGCCCGCGACACCACCTTGGCGATACGTTCGCCGGATTTCTTGATCCGCGGCGGCCGCGCGGTGCGCCGCTCCTCGGGCGTGCGCTCGCGATAGGCGCCGCGGCCGCCGAACGCCGGGCGTTTTGCGAACACCTTGCTGTCGTCCTCGTTGTCGCGGCGCGGCCGGTCGGCATCGCTGCGCGGATGTTCCTGCCAGGAGGTGCGGCCTTCGCGCGGACGTTCGAATTTTGGATGGTCCTCGCGGGAACGTTCGAATTTCGGCCGCTCGCGAAACGGGCGATCCCCTTGCGGGCGATCCTCGCGCGGGCGGAAAAATCGCGCACGCTCGTCGCCGCCGCGGTCCTCGCGTGGCCTGTCGAAGCGCGGCTTGTCGTAACCACGCTTTTCGAAATTTCTGGCGTCATCGCGCGAGGGACGGGAGTTGCGTCCGACGTGATCAGGCGAACTCGCATCGCGCTTCTGCCAGGGTTTTAAATCGCCACGTTCCGGACGATCGCCAAAATCCTTGCGCGGACCGCGATCCCCCGGGCCGCGCGAAAATTTCTTGTCGCCGCCGAATTTTCTCTCGGGCCGATCGCCATCGCGCGGCGGCCGCGCCGTGTACGGGCGATCTCCCCGGGGGCGGTCTCCGTCGTCCTTGCGAAAACCCTCGCCGCGCGGGCTATAGGGCCGCTTCGCTCCACTGCCTTGCCTCGGCGTGTAAGGCTTTTTGTCGCCGAATTTCCTGTCCTGGAAACGTGCGGCAGGCCGCGCCTCGCCACGATCACCAGGGTCGCCGTTGCGATCCCGGCCGCGCGGCGCACGGTCATCGCGGTTGAAGTTCGGGCGGTCGCCGCGAGGGGTGTAGGGACGCTTTTCGCCGCCGCGATCATCGCCGCCGGGACGGCCGTCGCGTTTGCCGGCGCCCGCTGAGGGCCTCTTGTCATACGATCCTCGGCCTTCGGCCTTGCCGGCATAGGGGCGTCGCTCGCCCTCTCCCTTGCCGGCGAAGCCGCGCTTGGCGAACTTCTTTTCGGGCCCCCGCGCGGCGCCGGAGCGGCCCTTGCCGCCCCCCGGCCGATCACGCCGGCCGCGGGAATCGTTGTCTTTGTTGTTATCGCGGGGCATGAATAGTCTCTCGTTGGCAGATGAAATGGCGATCGGGCGGATGTGGATGGGCTGTCATAGCGGCAACGCGCGCACTCTTTCACCGAGGCGCAATCTCACGCAAAACCGGTATCCACTTTTGCTGAATGGGTTTCCAGTAGCAGGTTTCTTGCGATGATACGAGGGATGAAGGCCCCTTCTTTCATGGATTTGGCCCTGAAAACGGCGAAAAATGCCGGAAAAGCCGGCGAGGTCCCGATCGGATGCGTCATTGTGCGCGGTTACGAGGTCATCGCGACGGCCGGCAACCGCACGCTGACCGACCGCGATCCGACCGCGCATGCCGAAATTCTGGCGATCCGGCAAGCCGCCGAGGCGATCGGGACCGAGCGGCTGGTCGATTGCGATCTCTATGTCACGCTGGAGCCGTGCACGATGTGTGCGGGCGCGATCTCGTTTGCGCGGATCAGGCGGCTGTATTACGGCGCGGCCGACCCCAAGGGCGGCGCGGTCGAATTCCGGCGTGCGCTTCTTTGCCTCCCCGACCTGCCATCACGTGCCGGAGGTGTATTCGGCGGTCGGCGAAAGCGAGGCGGCGATGCTGCTGAAGGAGTTTTTCAGGGTGAGAAGGTGACGCGTAGATCCGGGTGGAGCGAAGCGAAATCCGGGAATTGCATGCACGGTGTCCCGGATTACGCTTCGCTCCATCCGGGCTCTACGCACGGTCATCATTCCGGGATGGTCCGAAGGACCAGGCCCGGAATCTCGAGATTCTCAGATGTGCAATTCCACATCATAGTTCGCTACGCGCCCCGGAATGACGTGTGCAAATCCACTTACCCCACCGCGAAAAATGCCTTCAGCGCCTCGGCGGTGGCGTCCGGGTTTTCCTCGGTCAAAAAATGTCCGGAATCGATCGGCGCACCCGAGACGTCGGTCGCCCAGTTCTTCCAGCTGTCGAGCGGCGTCGCCGCTGACCTTGCGATGCCGGCATCGCCCCACAGCGCCAGCATCGGGATCGTGATCTTCCTGGCCGTGTCGTGATCCTTCTTGTCGATCTCGAAATCGGCATAGGCGCCGGCGCGGTAATCCTCGCACATCGCGTGTACGCGGGAGGGATCACGGAACGCGGCGAGATAATGCTCCAGCGCGCGCTTGTCGATCGCGTCGAGATTCTTCGATTTGGTCTGGCTCGCCATCTTCTGCTTGAGGAAGAAATCCGGGTTGCCGCCGATCAAGGTCTCCGGCAGCGGCGCGGGCTGCGCCAGAAACGTCCAGTGATAGATCTTCAGCGCATAAAGCCGGTTCATCCGCTCCCAGTAATCATAGGTCGGCAGGATATCGAGCACCGCGAGCCGCGACAGCCGGCCGGGATGATCGAGCGCGAGGCGATAGGCGACGCGCCCGCCGCGATCGTGCCCGGCCAGCGAAAAATGCACATGGCCGAGCTGCTCCATCGCCTCGACCATCGTCTTTGCCATCGCGCGCTTGGTGTAGGGCGTATGATCCGTGTCGCTCTCAGGCATGTCCGACCAGCCATAGCCCGGCAGATCGGCAATGATGAGCGTGAACTTATCGCCAAGCTGCGGCGCCACGCGGTGCCACATCACATGGGTTTCGGAAAAGCCGTGCAGCAGCAACAGCGGCGGCCCGTTGCCGCCGACGCGCGCGAAGACGCGCCCGGAAGGGGTGTTGATCCATTCGGCGGCGTATCCGGGATAGAGGTCGGCGAGATCGGGCATGTTCACACTCTCACGTCATCATCCGAAGGTGATCCAGTAAATACTAACATCTCAGTCGACAACAGGTGCCACGGGTACTGGATACCCCGCATGCGCGTCCCTTGCGCAAATGCTTCGCGCTTGTCGCAGGCAATGACGGTGGTCCAAAACACAGCTTCGCGATCTCGCCGCGCATTTCGCGCGAGTTTTGAGAGGAAACGTTCCGCCCTCGATCGTCAGAGGGCGCAGGGAAGACCGGGTGCGCGCTGCACCCGCGGTCTCGCGTGCAAAAAAGCACAAAAGAATGCGCACACGAGCATACAGGTTCAGCGGAAGCAGTCCGGCCTTCCCTGCGCAGTGGTTTACGGCTTACTTCGAGCTCTCCCCGGTGATCGGGCTTTTTTGTCACCGTCGCCGCGCGGATACTTCCGCGCGAACTTGAACGCCAGCGTCGAGGCGTCAGGACCACACGACTTCGCCGTCCGCATCGGTGCCGTTCGTCAGAGGCACTTCCACGTCCACCGCATCCCGCACCCAACGTCCGTGACGACCGCGAAGCGCCCCTCTTGTGGGCGCGAGACGGCGCGAGTATATGGACTGATTTGCGGATTTCGGAAAATCAGAATATTTTTCAAATAAGGGCTGGACAGAGGGGGCGTGTAAATTGCCCAAGTGATTTGCCCGTCGGGTCGTTTTGTCTGCACACCCGCCCTGTACTGAGCTGAGCTGGGTATCCAACAGGAGGCCTGGCGGCGAGTAAGACGCCACGAGAGGCGGACCTGCGAACGGCCGAGATTCTCATCGTTTGGCTGCTCTGCCGACGAGCTATGTCCGCGTACCAGCGTATCTCGGACTCGAGTCGGAGATCGCGTGAGGTCCGAAAAGTGCCGAGAAGCGATATTGCGCCAGCATCCGCCTGCCACCATCTTCGGCCGCCCTTGTGTGTGAACTGCCAATTGCCGTCGAGGGTCAAGCAGGGCCTGGATCGTCTTGAGCAGGGTAGCTTCCCTCATCGCCAGGCGTTCGGTCACCGAGAGCTTTGCTGGCTTGCCGCTGCATGCCAGTACCACAGGCCGAGCCGGCCGTAGCGACCCAGCATGACGCCGCCGAGCAAAGCGCCGCCGGCAATCAGAACCAGCGCGTAGTTCCCGTCAGCGCGCAGCTCGGGGTAGCGACCGTAGAGATAGCCGAAAGCATAACGCAGTACGATGAGCGCGATGCAGACGATGAGCGGAATCGCACTGCGCGGCAGAACGATTTGTCCGGGATTCGGTTTGATCGCCCGCGGCGTCTGCGTCAGGTACCATCCGATGACGGCGCCGATGGCTGCGGAACAAAGCCAGTCAGCAAGAGCCGTCCAGGGACCTGCGCTGGTTCCGATCGAATTGCCGATCGACATCACCAGCATCACCACGGGGAAGATGAACAGCGAGCGTAGCGAGACATTGCGCTCGCGCAGGTTGACACTGCCGAGCCAGAGCACAGCGACGATCAGGGGAAACACCCAGACTGGCGTGTGCCCGATGATGTTGGCAATGGCATTCATGGACGTTCCCGATCCCGCGCCTTCGGGTGTTGGCTTCTGCGTGGACAGACTAGAGGGCCGCATTCTCTTCGAGCTGCGGTTTTGGGGCCGGCTCGAGCGACGATCGTTGTGGCGCCGGGCTTTGGTTGGCTTTCGACAGCAATCCCGGCACAAGGGCCTCTGCGGCGTTGGCGCCGGAAATCACGACCGCCTCCACCCCGGCGCCGACATTGCCGCCACCGGCGATGACGAGGTTTCGAATCGGCGACTTCGATCCCTTCAACCGGCCTCCGCGAGAAACCCCGTAGATCGCGCCGCAACTCGCCCAATCATAGCGCGCATAGGTCACCGGGCTCGCATCGGTGCGATAGACGATGTGCTGCGAAAGTCCGGGAATGACCAATTCTGCCGCTGCGATCATGTTGTCGCCGAGCTTTTTCTTGAGGCCCTCATATTCGGCGGAGCGACGCCAGTTCTTCCAGTCCTCGCTGCCCTGCTGCGGAAACCAGCCTTTTGCCTTTGCGTGAGGCAGGATGGATATCAGCGCAAGCGTGGCGTGGCCCGGAGGCGCGGCTGACGGATCGAGCTTCGACATCATCGCAATCCCGATCCCAACCGCGTGTCTTGACGTGCGTCGCCGGTGCGATATCCGGGGTAAAGTCGACACCGAGATGGACGCTGAACGCAGAATTGGAGGGCACCGCGGTTTCGAGACGCTTGCGAAAATCAGATGGCAGGCCATCAGGGTCGACCAGTTCCAGAAAGGTCCGCTTGATGTCGGCATTGGACACCACTGCCGTCGCGCGGATGGTCCTGCCGTCGCCAAGAACGACACCGGCGGCGCGCCCATCCTTGACCAGGATGCGGCGCACCGGGGTTTTGAGGCGCACCTCGCCGCCGCGCTTCTCGATGGCCTCGACGAGTACATCGGCAAAGCGGCCGGAACCGCCGAGCGGGTAATGCCCGCCCTTGAAATAGTAGCCAAAGATTGGAACCATCTGCGCGCAGGTCAGCCGCTCACTGCCGTCGCCGAGATAGCCGGAGAACGCGTTGAGAAACTGGATGACAGTCTTGTCGCTGATGTAGGCCGCGACCAGCTTGTCGAAGGGCTCGTTCATCCAGCGGAACGCATGCGGATGGTTGGTCGGGAAGGCAAGCATGTCCTCGGCCGTCGCTGGCATGCCGGGAATGCCGGTGCGGTCGCGTCCGGTCGCGTACATGTCGTCGAAAATCGCGTGAATCGTTTCAAACAAGGCCGCGATGCCATCGGCACTGCCGGGATATCTTTGCCCGAGCAGCCGCACATAATCCCGCCAGTCGCGGGGAACATCGATCTGAGCTCCCTGATAATGGAAGACGTGAGTGACCCGTTTCCATTGCAGGCGGTTCGCCGCGCCCAGCCGCTCCAGAAGGCTGGTGATCGGCCCGCCGGGCCACACGCCGGAGAAATCGTGCGGGCCGGCGTCGAAGCGATAGAGCACCGGCTTGCCGTCATGATGGGCCTTGCGGGGATAGCTGTGGCAGTAGCCGCCGGCCAATACATGATGGTCGAACACTATCACCTTGAGACCGGCATCAGCGAGCAGGGCGGCTGCCGCCAATCCGCCGATTCCGGCGCCGACGATCGCGACGTCACAATCCTTATTTTCTGGCTGCGAAAATGATGGCGCGGGCCACCGGAATGTTTCCTGCCCGGCGCGCAGGCGCTCCAGCATGGTTTTGACGGCCAGCCGCGGTCCGAAGATCGAGACCAGCGCGCCTGCAATCACGATCGCCGTAGTGACCAATTCCGACACGCCGAAAAGTCGGCTGACGCCGATGGCGACAAACAGGACACCCCACAGGCCTGTCATCGCCGCGTTGATGATGCGAAACTGCTGTGTCCCCGCTTTGTCGGGATAGGCCGCGCGCGCATAATCTGCCGTCCAGGGATGGCCGACGACCACACTGACGAGACTGATGACGCCGAGACCGGCGAAAGAGAGCCATAAGGCGTTGGCTGCGGTCCAGTCGCGTGACGCGAGCAGCCCGGCAGCAAAAAGCGCGAACAAGGCCAGCCCGCCCGCCTCGAGCACGACAAAGTCGCGACGGTGAGCTCGCCACAGGTTGCCCGCCAACGATAGAACCAGCCCGAGCCAGATCGCCCAGTCCGGATGTTTGGCGCCGAGCAAGGCCCAAAACGCGGCAAACGGAAGAAGCGCAAATTTGACGGTGAAAAAGGTCTTCACGTTCGCCTCCAATTATCGCCGGAAATTCGGCGCGGCACCCCATCCTTGACAGACGCGCGAACAAGACCCGACGGGCGGAATTAAACCTTGCGCCAAACCGCATCTTTCCACTGTCAAGATGTGAATACTACCAAGAAAGGGCCAAGGCAATCGGAATCTTTACAATGTAAAAACTAAAACTGCCGAATGTCCGTTCCGGGATCATTCGCATCGAATCCTGTCATGCCCGTCGATGTCTGGTCAGCGGGCTCTCCGGACTCCTTTGCAATCAGCTCGCGCAGGGCGGGTTCTCTTTAACCCGCCATCTCACATGGAGCGGCGGGTCAAAGAGAAACCCGCCCTACGCACTGCACCTTTCATGTCGGCTGGCGGATTTGATTTAGACGCTTCCCGCGTCATTCCGGGGCGATGCGAAAGCATCGAACCCGAAATCCAGAGGTGGATCGGGTAGGTGCAAAACAAACTCGAGATTCCGGATCGACGCGCGTTGCGCGCCGTCCGGAATGACGCACGCTACTCCTGTTCCCGCTCCACCGCCTGCCAGCCGATGTCGCGCCGGCAGAAACCTTCCGGCCACTGGACGCGGTCGACCGCCGCATAGGCGCGCTGCTGCGCTTCCGCGACCGTCTTGCCGGTCGCGCAGACGTTCAATACGCGGCCGCCATTGGCGAGAATGTGACCGTCCTTGGTGACCGTGCCGGCGTGAAAGATCTCGACGTCCTCGACCTTTGCCGCGTCATCGAGTCCCTCGATGCGCGAGCCCTTCTTGTAGTCGCCGGGATAGCCCTTCGCGGCCATCACCACCGTCAGCGCGGGTTCGGGAAACCAGCGCAGGTCAAAATTCTTTAGTTGTCCGTCGCAAGAGGCCAGCATCGCCGGCACGAGGTCCGACATCATCCGCAGCATCAGCACCTGGCATTCGGGATCGCCGAAGCGGACATTGTATTCGAACAGTTTTGGGCCGTCCGCCGTCAGCATCACGCCGGCATAGAGCACGCCGCGAAACGGCGTGCCGCGCGACTTCATGCCGGCGACGGTCGGCACGATGATCCGGTTCATGATCTGGTCGTGGACTTCGCCCGTCACGAACGGTGTCGGCGAATAGGCGCCCATGCCTCCGGTATTCGGTCCCTGGTCGTGATCGAACACGCGCTTGTGGTCCTGAGCGGACGCCAGCGCGATCGCGGTGTCGCCGTCGGACAGCGCAAAGAAACTGACCTCACGGCCGGACAGGAATTCCTCGATCACGACTTCGGTGCCGGCCGCGCCGAACGCGCCGTCGAACATCATGGCGATCGCGGCTTCCGCTTCACGCCAGGGTCATCGCGACCACCACGCCCTTGCCGGCCGCGAGCCCGTCAGCCTTGACCACGATCGGTGCGCCCTGCTTGCGGACATAGGCGAGCGCGTCGGCGGCATTGGTAAACCTGCCATAGGCGCCGGTCGGAATGCCGAACTCGGTGCAGAGCGCCTTGGTAAATCCCTTGGAACCTTCGAGCTGCGAGGCCTGCTTGCTCGGCCCGAACGCCTTGATGCCGGCCTTCGCGAGATCGTCGACGATGCCGGCCGCCAGCGGCGTTTCCGGACCGACCACAACGAACTCGATCCGCTCGCGCCGGCAGAAATCGATCACCGCGGCATGGTCGGCGATATCAAGCGCCACGCATTCGGCTTCGCGCGCGATGCCGGCATTGCCCGGCGCGCACCAGAGTTTTGTCACCAAAGGCGAAGCCGCGATCTTCCACGCCAGAGCGTGTTCGCGGCCGCCGGAACCGAGCAGGAGAATGTTCATGAATGCAGCCGGATGACCAGTTTTGTAGGGTGTCGGTCGCACGAGTCCGCCCCTCGCTGCAAGGGGGGAAGCAAACCGAACGCAGTCATTCCGGACGGCGCGTGGCGCGCCGATCCGGAATCCAGAGGTTATCTGGCGCGCCTGCCCTTTAGCTCGAGATTCCGGGTTCGATGCTTCGCATCGCCCCGGAATGACGAAAACCTTAAGGCTGTCGCGCCGCACCTGCGATGATCTCCTGCAGCGTGGCGACGTGGCGGGCGAAGGCGCCGCGCCCGGCAGCGGTGGCGGTTACTGTGGTCTGCGGCTTCTTGCCGACAAAGGCCTTGTCGACCGCGACATAGCCGGCCCGCGCCAGCGTTTCGATGTGGGTGCCGAGATTGCCGTCGGTTGCGCCGGTGAGCTTTTTCAGGCGGGCGAACTCGAGACCTGCCGCCGCCGCAGGCAGCGCGTTTAGCGCCGCCATGATCTTCAGCCGCAGAGGCTGGTGGATGATGTCGTCGAGCTCGGCCATCGTTCTAGCTCCGGCGCATCCAGAGGCCGCCGAGAACCATCCCGCCGCCGTTGACCACCGCCATCCACGTCAGGAAAGCTGCGCCGGGGACGAAGAAATAGCCGATCAGCGTCAGCGCGCTGATGCCGATGCCGATCGCGACAAAGGCGTAGCCGAACCACAGGCCGGCGATCGAATAGAACAGCATGAAATAGATCGGCCAGAACGTTCCCAATTGCCGCGGCGTGTAGTGGCCGAGCACCGTCGAGCAGAAATAGCCGAACGCGAAAAACAGCAGATAGGCCGCCAGCATCCGGATATCGAAGCCGCGCGCGCCGGTCCGGGCATAGCTCGAAGCCATGATCGCCAGCGTGCCGGCGACGCCCATCACATTGACCGAGATCCAGATTTGGCCGCCATAGCCGCGGCCAGGCCAAGGTCGCGAGGTTCCCGGCGAAAACCAGCACGCCCCACATGATCATGATCTGGCTGGCGATATCGTAGATGCGCGACTGCCGGACGTGATGAACGATTTGCTCGATATCGCTCAGCGCCGAGGCAGCTTCCTTGGCGTCGACGTTCGTCATGATCCGCTCCCCGCTTTCACCACATCATCGCAGATCGCCGAAACCGCGGCGGGGTCGCTGACGATCCCCATGTGATTGACGCCGGCGATCAGCTTGACGGGAACGCGCGGACCAACGGCGTCGCGGTATTTATCGGGAAACATCAACTCATCGGCCGCGCCGGCGAACACCACGACCGGTCTGCCGGCGGCGGCGATATCCACGCGATAGCCCGATGTGCCGAAATTGCGCATCAGGCGATAGGAATAGGTCGATGCCAGAATCGCGCTTGAATTCGGAGGTACCGCAAAGGCGATGGTCGGAAGGGATTCACAGCAGACGATACCAAACCGGCGCAACACCGAAAGCCCGAGGAAGCGGGGAATGTCGGGACTGGCCCAGCCGCCCGAATCCTGGCGGCTACTCGCCGCGTCGTAGCCGAGATAGGGCGCGAGCAAGACCGTGCGCACAAACAGGTTCTGGATCGGCGAGCCAGCGACGCGCAACGCAAAACCGCCGCCGGCGGAGTGGCCGAGCAGCGTCAGGGCCGCCGCGGGATGGGTCTTGCGGATCTCCGCGACGAAGTCGGCCATATCATCCTCAAGCTGGCCGAGATAGACGATGTCGCCGCGGGTGCCGGAGGCGCCGTGGCCGCGAATGTCGGGCGCATAAGTTTCCACGCCGCGCTCGGCGAGACCTTTGGCCAGCGCATGAACGGCGACGCTCGATCCCGACGAGCCATGCACCACGATGGCGATCTGCCTAGCCGCCGCGCCGCGGGCCGAATAATGGCGGTAGGCCAGTTCGGTGCCGTCGCGGGCGTGAAATCGCTCGAGCCCCGGCAAATCGCTGCGATCCACGGCGCCCGCGGTCTTCGAGATCGAGGTAAGTTCCGGCGGGCGCCGGATTGGCGCAGCAATCATCCAGACCAGCACCAGTCCGCCCAGACCGATGGCGGCAAGGCCCCAGACGACGGTCTTAAGGCCGCCCGACACTATCGTGGCAATCATGGTGCAATCTCCCCTCCCGCAATCCCGAGCAATATCAATACAGAGTACTCTGTACTACAGAGAACACAGCTTCCGCAAGTGCCCATTAGCGGTCGCGGCCGAAAATCCCTACCTTGTGCGCCTATCCGAAAAACCCGAATCGATTGTCCGAGATGGCCCCAGCCGAAGCCCTGATCAACGCGCCGGAATTCACGGTGTCCGAACTGTCCTCCGCCCTGAAGCGGACGGTGGAGGACGCTTATGGGCATGTCCGGGTCCGCGGCGAGATCTCCGGCTTCCGCGGGCCGCACTCCTCCGGGCACTGCTATTTCGCGCTGAAGGACGAGAGCGCCAAGATCGAGGCGGTGATCTGGAAATTCGCGCATGCGCGGATGCGCTTCAAGCCGCAGGAAGGTCTCGAGGTCATCGCCACCGGCAAGCTCACCACCTATCCGGGCTCGTCGAAATACCAGATCGTGATCGAGGCGCTCGAGCCCGCCGGCATCGGCGCGCTGATGGCGCTGATGGAAGAGCGCAAGAAAAAACTCGCCGCCGAAGGTCTGTTCGACGAGGCGCGCAAGCAGCTCTTGCCGTGGCTGCCGGAGGTGATCGGCGTCGTCACCTCGCCGACCGGGGCTGTCATCCGCGACATCCTGCACCGGCTGGAAGACCGCTTTCCGCGCCGCGTGCTGGTGTGGCCGGTCAAGGTACAGGGCGAAGGCTCGGCCGAACAGGTCGCCGCCGCCATTCGCGGTTTTAACGCGCTGCCGGAAGGCGGCCGGATTCCGCGCCCCGATCTCCTGATCGTCGCGCGCGGCGGCGGCTCGCTGGAAGACCTCTGGTCGTTCAACGAGGAGATCGTGGTCCGCGCCGCCGCGGAAAGCATGATCCCGCTGATCTCGGCGGTCGGCCACGAGACCGACATCACGCTGATCGATTTCGCCGCCGACAAGCGCGCGCCGACTCCAACGGCGGCGGCCGAAATGGCGGTCCCGGTGCGAGCCGAGCTGTTCGTCGAGGTCACCGCGCTGGCGCGGCGGGCGATGCTGTGCTGGCAGCGCGCCCAGGAAGGCCGCCGCAACGAGTTGCGCGCCGCCGCGCGCGCCCTGCCCGCCGCCGGCGAGCTGCTGGCGATTCCGAGGCAGCGGCTGGATGGCGCGAGCGCGTCGCTGCCCCGCGCGTTGAAAGCCAATACCCACGCCCATTTCCGCCGCTTCGCCGGCCTCAGTTCACGCCTGACCGTGCGGGTTCTGCGCGGGCAGCTCGCGCAGGCCCGGCACCGGTTGACCGTTTCCGGCGAACGGATGACGCATTCCGCGCGGACCTTGTTGCGGAGCCGCAGGGATCGCTTCACCGGACTCGATATCCGGCTGAAGGCTTCAAAACTGGCCAACGCCAAGGCGCAGCGCCAAACGATCGCGCGCGACCGCGAACGGGTGCTGCGGCTGGCGGAACGGGGGCGGCGCGCCCTGGCGACCGCCACTCAACGTCTGCAGGCACGGGTCGCGCATAGCGGCCAGCTGCTGGGGGCACTGTCCTACCGCAGCGTGCTCGCGCGCGGCTTCGCCCTGGTGCGCGACGAGCAGGGCCGCGCGCTGCACGCCGCGGCCAGCATCGGCCCGGGCGCATCGCTCGATCTGGAATTTGCCGATGGCCGCGTCGCGGCCACGGCGGATGCGGATCGCCCGGCGGCAAAAACTCCACCGAAGCCGGCCCCGAGCGAGCCCAAGGCCGAGCGCAAGGCCGAGCCCAAGACCGGGCCCAAGGCTGCCGCGCCCAAGCGCACCGGCAAGCCGATCGGTCAGGGTAGCTTGTTCTAGAAACCCGGCGGCAACTATCGCGCCAACCATTCCGTGACGCGCTTTTGCAAATCGGCGCGAGCCGCCGGATCCGTGCCGAAGTGGCCGCGTTCCGGCACCGTGGCATCGGAGCTTCCGCTGGTGGCGCGCAGCGGGAAATTCGCCCGGTCGAAATCGTGATAGGCGCCGGGATAGACCACGATCCGCGTCAGCGCACTGCGCCCCCGCGCGCCGTCGATCATCTGCCGGCAGGCGGGCGGCGAACTGACGTCGTCCTTGGCGCCGATCAACAGCAGCGTCGGCACCCGCGCGCTCCAGCCCAGGCCGGCCGAAATCCGGCAATCCGGATAAAATGCGATCGCGGAGCGGAAGTCCGGCTCGACGCTGCGCGAGAACAGTTGCGGACGCACCGCCCACAACAGCGCGCTGGCGCCGTTGGCCCATCCCAACAGGCTGATGCGGTTGCGTGCCGCCCAGGGCTGCTGCACCAGCCATTGCCGGGACGCCATGATATCGACCACCCGCTCGCGGCGGGCGAGAATCTTGTGCTCCTTGGCGCGGCACTGCGGGCCGAGCTCGCGCGAACCATAGCTATCCGGCAGCAGCACCGCCTTGCCGCCCTTGAGCAACTGCTCGGCCCAATCGCGATAGCGCGGCTGCACCGGCTCCGTACGGCCGGCCAATCCGCCGCAGCCGTGCAGCGCGATCACGACCGGAAACGGGCCGTCGCCCTCGGGCTTGTAGAGCTGCGCATGCAATATGCCCTTGCCGGAGGGGATGTCGACCTGATGCGGAGCGGCCGACGGCGCCGCCTTCGCGGCAAAAGCCACGGCAAACAGCGTCAGGAATGTGATTGCTGACAGAACGCGCATCAGGGTTGCCGGGCCATCATGGTGCCTAATAAAAGCGCTCCATTCCCGCAAGGCTAGCATGCGCTATTTCCGGAATTCATCACAAATCGGTGGGTTTAACGGGCGGACAGTACGACCTATTTATGATAGATCGCATTTTGCGGAAACGTTTCGCCCGGCCGGCAGCGGCGAGCGACCAGTCGGAGAAGTCAAGCGTGCTGAACAAATTCGGGCCTTCGGGCCATGGCGAGGCGCAGGTGCAATATCTGGACGGCGATTTCCGCGTAATCTCGCCGGGAACCTATGTGCGCTGCGCCGTGACCGATGCGCGGATACCGCTCGACGAGCTGAAATACTGGAGCGTCGATCTGCAGGAGGCCTACGCCATCCCGAGCGCGGTGCTGCAGCGGCATTTCCCCGACGCCCTGAAGGCGTAGCGCTAAAGCATGATCCGGAAAAGTGGACACCGGTTTTCCGAAAAGATCATGCTCAAACAAAAAAGATAGAGCGGGATGACGATTCGAAGAAAAGTCATCCCACTCTAGCCGCGCCCGCGGAAACTTTTCTCGCGCGCTTGAAACAGCCGATTGGCTATCAACTTGCGAAGCTGCGCGGCGTCGTCGAATTCGAGCGTCACCGGGAACGGCACAATGTCGCCGGCCCCTTCCGCGTTGTGCAGTCGGACCATATCCTTTTCCGTCGTCACCAGCGTTGCCGAGTGGCGCCTGGCTTGAGCGATCAATTCCGCGATCTCGTTTTGCGAAAACGGATGATGATCGGGGAAGGCGCGCTCCGCCACCACCTCGATTCCGCTGGCCCGCAGCGTCCTGAAGAACCTGCCGGGATCGCCGATCCCGGCAAAAGCAAGGACGCGTTTGCCGCGCAACGCCGTCACCGAGGCCGCTTCGGGGCGAAGATGTGCCGACAGCACCGGCTTGTCCCGCGCGGCGATGGCGGCGGCAACGGGCGCGGCCGCTATTCCCTCGCCGACAATGATCAGTGCGTCGGTATGGTCAAGTTGCGCTGGCAGCGGCGCGCGTAACGGGCCCGCCGGAAAAACCCGGCCATTTCCTAGGCCGCGATTGGCGTCGATCACGATCAGGGAGGCATCCTTGGCAATCGCGGGGTTCTGAAAACCGTCGTCCATCAGGATCACCGTCGCTGCTTGCGACTTCGCCAAAGCGACGCCGCCGATGCGGTCGCGCGCGACCGCGACCGGCACCATGCGGGCCAGCATCAGCGGCTCGTCGCCAACATCTTCCGCCCGATGTCGGGCCGGATCGACCATGATCGGGCCGCGCAACCGGCCGCCATAGCCGCGGCTGAGCACGACCGGCGTCTCGCCAAGATCGCGCAGAAGTTTTGCCAGCGCCAGCACCGTCGGCGTCTTGCCGGCGCCACCGAGGTGATAATTGCCGACGCAAAGCACGGGGATGCCGGCGTCAAAGCCGGCGCGCCGCATGCGCTGTCCCGTGGCCAGGCCATAGAGGGCGCCGAGCGGGGCCAGCAATAACGATGTCAACGACGGCGGCCGGTGCCAGAAGGCCGGCTCACGCATTCGCCGCCCCCATTTCGAGCCGCAATTGCAACAGATACGGCTCAAGCGCGACCAATGTGCGATCGAGCGCACCGCCGAGCTCGCCGACCACGCGTTCCGAGGCGACAAGCGAGGATTCACGCGCCGCCGGGTCGGCCAGCAATTGGCCGAGCTGCTTCACCAGCGCTTCCAGCGTGTCGGCCCGCCGGGCGCCGCCGGCGCTGTCGAGCGCCTCGTATACATCGATGAAATTGAAGATATGAGGGCCGTGAACGATCGAGGCGCCGAGCTTGACCGCTTCGATCGGATTCTGCCCACCATGTTCGACCAGCGAGCCGCCCATGAACACGATTCCCGCCAGCCGATAGAACAATCCCAGTTCGCCCATGGTGTCTGCGACATAGATGTCGGTGGTCGCCATCGGCAACTCCTCGCGCGAGCGTAACGCCGCCTGCAGACCGGAGACCACAACACTGCGCGCGATCGCTTCGCCGCGATTGGGATGCCGCGGCACGATCACCGTCAGGAGCGATGGGAAAAATCCCGACAGCGTCCGGTGCGCTTCCAAAAGGATGTCTTCCTCGCCGGGATGGGTCGAGGCCGCCACGATGATCGGGCGGCCGCGTGTCAGCGCCGTCAACCGTTCCAGCCTGGCGGGATCCGCCGGCGGCGCCGGCACATCCAGCTTCAAATTGCCCGTGGTGACGACATTGCGGCTGCCAAGCGCGGCGAAGCGCTCGGCATCGATCCGCGACTGGGCGAGGCAGACGTCGAACCGGCCAAGCAGCGCGGAGATCGTGCCGGCAACCCTGCGCCAGCGCGGGAACGAGCGATGCGACATCCGGCCATTGATCAAGACCATCGGCAGCCGCCGCGCCGCACTCGACAGGATCAGATTGGGCCACAAATCGGATTCGATGAACAGCGCCAGAGAAGGCCGCCAATGATCGAGAAAACGCGCGACGTAGCGCGGCAAGTCGTACGGAACATATTGATGGATGATGTCGGGGGGAAATCGTTTGGCGACGATCGCCGCCGAGGTGACGGTACCCGACGTCAGGAGGATGCGGATGTTGAGCGCGCGCAGCTTTTCGATCAGGGCCGCAGCGGCCAGGACTTCGCCGACGCTGGCGCCGTGAATCCACACCAATGGTCCATGCGGCCGGATGTCACGGCTCACGCCGCGGCGCTCGCCGATCCGTGCCGGATCCTCCTTGCCCTGCTTCAGCCGCCGCTTGATCAGCGCCGGCGCCAGCGGCACCACCGCGGAGGACAGCTTCTGGTAGACGCGCAGCGTCATCGGCAGGGAGTCAGCCAAGGCTTGTCTCCGAACGGCTTTTCTCCGGAAGATTTTTGTCCGGAACGCTCGTCGCCGGAAGGGACGCCGGCGGAAGGGCTGCCTCCGGGCGCCCGACCTGCGCATAGGCGCGGCGGGTTGCCTCGTTCAGATAGGTCTCCACCCGCAACCGCAGCCTTTCCATGGTCTCGGCATCGGCGTCCGGCGGCACGTAAACCGGTTCGATGCCCACCAATGCGCCGCGTCCGAATGGCAAATTAATGGTCGTGCGGTCCCAATTACTCAACCGGACGAATCGGCTGGTCACCATTGCAAAGGGCATGATCGGCCGCCCGGATTCTCGCGCCAACATGATGATGCCCAGCCCCACGACGCGCGCGCGCTTCGGCACGTCTGCGGTCGAGGCGACGTTATAGCCCTCTGCGAGCGCCCGCACCATCTCCTTGAACGCACCTACCCCGCCCTTGCGGTGAAACGCCGAGCCGTGATCGCCCGAGCCGCGGATGGTGCCGATACCGAGCCGTTCGGCGGCGATGGCGTTGAACTCACCGTCGCGATGCCGCGAGATCAGCACCTTGGCGCGATGGCTCTCCTTGGTCTTGATGAACGGCGTCAGAAAATGCTGGCCGTGCCAGAACGCAAAGATCGCCGGCTGCTGCGGCTCGACGATGTCATAGACGTTCGCCGGATCGAAGCTGAATTTGTTGGTCAGCCAGACCAGCCGCAGGTACTCGGCCGCGATAAAACCCACAGCGCGCTGGAACCAGCCGCTGCGCAGCACATTGCGAAGCAGTCTGTTCAACGGGCAGGCTTCGCGTCTTGACTTGGATCGAGCAGCCGGTGGAGGTGAACGATGAAATAGCGCATGTGGGCGTTGTCCACCGTCTGCTGCGCCTTCGCCTTCCAGGCCGCGTAAGCGGCTGCGTAACTCGGGTAGACGCCGACGATCTCCACCTTGTCGATATCCTTGAACGTCGTGCTCTCGAGATCGGTCAGTTCGCCTCCGATGACGAGATGGAGCAATTGCTGGGCACTGTCTGGCATGATTCCTTTTCCTAAAGCGGTGCCCGGCAGGCAAGATTCCAGGCGCGAGTGCGGGACGTTCAAGGCAGCGGACGGGCTCGAAAATGCTCGACTATGCGCGCATGACGTTCGCGTCCAGCCGCCACCAAAACTCCGTGCGCCACATCCCGGCGATTGTAGAGGATGGTATCCCCCGAGAGCGCGGTCATATTACCATTCGCTTCCTGCACGATCAAATTGGCCGCGGCAAGGTCCCAGTCGCGGCTTTGACCGCCCGCAAAAGCCGCATCCAGACTGCCTTGCGCGACCCGGCACAGCCGAAGCGCCAGCGATCCGATTCGCGGATGCAGCTTGATCTCCTCAGCCGACCGGTTAAGTCGTTCGACCAGAGGCTTCGGTCCTGCCAGACGGGAAAAATCGAGCTCGATGCCGGCTGTCGCACAAACCGGCACATTGTTGCGCATGGCGCCCTGTCCCCGTGCGGCAAAGAAGAATTCGCCGCTGGCCGGCGCGAACACGGCCGCCAGCACCGGCGAGGCGTCCTCGACGAGTGCCACGCTTACGCACCAGTCTTCGCGACCGGCGAGATAGCCGCGGGTGCCGTCGATCGGATCGACAATCCACACCCGAGATTTCTCGAGGCGCTGCTCGTCGTCCGCGCTCTCTTCCGACAGCCAGCCATAATCCGGCGCGGCGGTGCGCAGTCTTTTCTCCAGCAGGTCGTTGACCGCGATATCGGCCTCCGATACCGGCGACGATGCGCCCTTGGTCCAGTTCTTCAGCTCGGTGCGGAACAGCGACAGCGCCAGCAGGCCTGCCTCCTGCACGGTCTCCCTCAGCAGCGCGGCATCGCGGTTCATGAGATCGTCCCGCCCGGTGCCGGTGCTAGCGTCCGCCAAGCGTCAATCCCTCGATGCGCACCGTCGGCGCATTCACGCCATAGCGGAATTCCAGATCGTTGGCCGGCGCCATCGATTTGAAGATCTCGAACAGATGGCCCGCGAGCGTCACCTCGCTCACCGGATAGGTAATCTGGCCGTTCTCGATCCAGAAGCCGGAAGCGCCGCGGCTATAGTCGCCGGTCACGCCGTTGACGCCCGAACCGATCAGGTCGGTGACGTAAAATCCCTGTTTGATGTCCGAAATCAGCTCAGCCGGCGTCGGCTCGCCGGCTTCGAGGTGAAGATTATACGGTCCGGGCGAGGGCGAGGACGATACGCCGCGATGGGCGTGGCCGGTGGTGACCAGTCCCAGTTCGCGCGCGGTGGCGCAGTCCAGGAGCCACGTCGTCAGCACGCCCTCATCGACAATGGCGAGTTTCTTCACTTTGACGCCCTCGGCGTCGAAGGTTTGCGAGCGCAAGCCGCGCACGCGGAGCGGATCGTCGATGATGCGGATGTTCTTCGCAAACAGCTGCTGACCGAGGCGGTCCTTGAGAAAGCTGGTCTTGCGCGCGATCGAGGCGCCATTCACCGCGCCGACGAGATGGCCGACCAGCGAGCCGGAAACCCGCGGGTCGAACACGACCGGCACCTTGCAGGTCTCGACCTTGCGAGGATTGGCGCGCGCGACCGTGCGCTCGCCCGCCTTGCGGCCGACGCTTTCGGGCGACGCCAGATCGGAAGCATGCGGCGCGGTGGTATAGTCATAATCGCGCTCCATGCCGGTGCCCTCGCCCGATATTGCCGTCATCGAGATGCCGTGGCTCGAGCGCAAATAAGAGCCGTGGAAGCCGGTAGAGGTCACCAACACCATGCCGCCAATTCCGGCCGAGGCCGACGCGCCGCCCGATTTGGTTACGCCCTTGACCGCGAGCGCGGCCGCTTCGGCTTCGCAGGCGCGGCGCTCGAGCTCAGACGTCGATGGCGTCTTGGAGTCGAGCAGATCGAGATCGGGAAAATCTCGCGCCAGCAATGACGGATCGGCGAGACCGACGTATTTGTCGTCGGGCGCGACGCGCGCCATGGCGACCGCGCGCTCCGCGAGTTTGGCAACGCCATCGCCGCTGACGTCATTGGTCGAGACCACGGCCTGACGCTGTCCTACCAGAACGCGCAGACCGATATCGTCGCCCTCCGAGCGTTCGGATTCCTCGACGCGTCCGTCGCGCACCTCAACCCCTTGCGAAACGCCGCGTACCGCCACCGCGTCGGCGGCGTCAGCTCCCGCGCGCCTGGCCGCCTCGACCAGCCGTTCCGCCAGCGTAGTCAGGGCAGATTGATCGAATAGATCGGAGCTGGCGGCGGACGAAGCTGGCGAAACGGCTGACGGTGAAGAAATCACGAACAAATCCCGAGGATTGAGGGATGATCGGCGCGGGGATCGCCGCCAATCAGGGGATCTCTCAGATGTGCCTGATTCACAGCGATTTCAAGCATTTTCCTGCGTCGAAAACCAAAGATTTTCAATTCCACCGAAAGGTGTCGTCAATCATGCGGGCCAAGCTCTTGTCAATCATACGGGCCGAATGCAGGGCAAGTGAGACCTGATTAACCAGCCTTTTTAAGCGATTTCGCAACGCGCTCTGGCATGCTCTCGCACATCGACCGGGAACATAATCCCGGCGGGGAGATAAGAGCCGTGAGGCGTCAAACAGCGACAAGCGGGATCAATCCCGCCGGGTCGAGCCGTGCATTGCGGCTCGACCCCTCTCTCTGCCCCTCCGCTTCGACGCGCACGACAGCCGCGCCGACGGCGGCGTGCGGCAAATCGAACTTCATCGGGAACGCGTCGTGCTGCGTCGTGCCCTGCACGGCATGCAGATGGCGGTCAACGTTCGCGTACGCGATTTTCTCGGCGTTGCGTTGCGCGGCCTCGACGACGCCCGGATGCTGGTGCTGGTCCATCGCGATCCGTCGCTCACGATCCCGCTCTGCGTGAGCTCCGATGCTGACGAAATCGCGACCGCCTGGCAGATCTGGAGCGACATCTTCGGGCTCCCGCTCTTGCCGGAGGACGAGCCACGCGAACCGGCGGCGCGACGCCGCCGGCATAACGCCGTTCGCGCGCGGCGGCCGAAATTCCTGGTGCGGCGGCGCGCCGGCAATTTGCTCGATCCGGCCAACGTTCATCAGGACGAGCGGGAGATCATCGCCCGGAATTGATTGTATCGAACCGATCGGCAGATTGCGTTCGGCAGATATGGCCTGCCAGTGTCAGACGGCGGCCATCACCGCATCCGCGAGCAGGCCGGCAAACAGCAGCAGCCCGGCGTCGCGGTTGGATTTGAAGATCCGCAGGCACAGCGCGGGATCGCCGATTTGCAGGCGCCTGATCTGCCACGCGAGATGGACGGCGAACGCGGCTAGTCCAATCCATGCCGGCAAGCGTGCCCCTGCAAGCCCGAGCGCCGCGCCGATCAAGATCACCGCCAGCCCGTAGAACACGATCAGCGCAGATTGCGTGCGCGCGCCGAACAACCGCGCGGTCGATTTGATCCCGATCAGCGCATCATCCTCGGCGTCCTGATGCGCATAGATGGTGTCGTAGCCAATCACCCAGGCGATCGAGCCGGCGTAGAGCGCCAGCGCCGCCGCATCGATCCGGCCCAGCGTCACAGCAAATCCCATCAGCGCGCCCCAGGAGAATGCGAGGCCGAGCACGATCTGCGGCCACCAGGTGATGCGCTTCATGAACGGATAGACGGCGACGATGATGAGCGAGGCGATGCCCGTCATCACTGCGAAGCGGTTGAACTGCAAAAGCACCGCCAACCCGACCAGCGCCTGAACGACCAGAAAGACAAAAGCCTGCGGCACGCTCACCTGCCCCGCCGGTATCGGGCGCGACCGCGTCCGTTCCACCTTGGCGTCGAGATCGCGATCGGTGATGTCGTTCCACGTGCAGCCGGCGCCGCGCATGGCAAAAGCGCCGAGGAAGAACAGCCCAAGGACGAGGGGTAGCTGGCTGATATGATGGGTGACGCCGGCGGCGAGCGCCGCCGACCACCAGCACGGCAGCAGCAATAGCCACGAGCCGATCGGCCGGTCGAGACGGGAGAGCCGCAAATAGGGCCGCGACCATCGCGGCGCATGGGTGTCGACCCAATTGCCGGTGGCGTCGGCAACGCGGGCGGCCGCGTCGCTCATGCGATCCGGATCATCGGGTAAGGACGTTGCCGTTCAGGGTATCGAACGTGCTGCCGCCCTTCTTCGCAGGCGTCGCCTCCGGAAGCGACGCCGAAGAGCCCAGCACTTCGCTCAGGCTTGGGCCGGCCGGTCCTCGTTGCCGAGCCTGCTGCGCCACCGCACAAACCTGCTTCTCCATCTTCTCGGTATTCTTGTGACCGTTCTTCAGCTGCTCGGAAATCTGCGGTGGAATTCCGCATTTCTCGGCGTGGCTCTCGACATATTTGATCATCTTGATCTCGGCCTGGCCGAAACTCCCGATCAGCTTGCAGGCTTCATCCGGCGACGCATGGCGGTCGCTGGCGGCCTTGATCAGCTTGCCGCGTTTCTCCGCCTGTTCGCGCAGCGGCAGGAATCCCTTCATGCACACATCAGCGGCACCCCCCTGCGACGGAGGAGCCGGTCCCCGCTCGAACTGCGAACCGGAGATCGGCGCTGCGCCGCCGACCGGAAACGAACTGGAAGGGGCAGCGCCGAATGAGGCGTTCGGGGCGGCGCCATTCACCGGCGGAAATGCCGGATCATTCCTCTGGACGGTCTGGCCCGGCACCGGCGGAAATGCCGGATCGTTCTTGATGATGCCGCCATTGGGCAGCGGCGCCGGAAACGCGCTTTGGGCAAAGGCCTGGCCAGCATGGACGGTCACGACGGCCGCGGTGAGCGGCACAATCAGGCGGCGGATGATCAAGGCTGTTTCTCCGGCAAGGTCCAGTGGTCCCCCAACGTCTTCCCGATAGAAGAGCGATTTCCGATGGGGCTTTTTACGATTCCCGCCTACCGTTAACAACCCGTGGAATTTGGCAACAGCGCGGCGTTGGGCCGCGCCAGGATACCAATTATTGCGTTAATTCCCCCTCTTTGGGCTAAAAGGCCGTGGAAACTGGACCATCGAGCATGCCTCAACAGGATTTTCGTCAGCCCCGGCTGTTCGTCGATGCCGCGTTGGCGGCGGGAGAGACGGTCGCGCTGGAGCACGGCCAAAGCAATTATCTCGGCAATGTGCTGCGGCTGGCCGCAGGCGACACCATCCTGGCGTTCAACGGCCGCGACGGCGAATGGCGGGCCTCGATTGCGGGCCGCAAACGACCCGACAGTCTCACTATCGTTGCCCAGACCCGGCCCCAGGATCATCTGCCCGACCTCGCTTATGTCTTCGCGCCGCTGAAACATGCCCGCCTTGATTACATGGTGCAGAAAGCCGTCGAGATGGGCGCATCATCACTGCAGCCGGTTTTGACCCGCTTCACCCAGGCCTCAAGGGTTAACGGTGAGCGGATGCGGGCCAACGTCATCGAGGCTGCCGAACAATGCGGGATCCTGAGCATCGCCGCCGTCGCCGAGCCGGTGACGCTCGATCGCTTTTTGGCCGCGCGCGGCGGACAGCGCCTGCTGGTTTTCTGCGATGAGTTTGCAGATGTGGTAAACCCCGTGCAGGCGCTGCAAGGCGAGATCGCCGCCGCAACCGGGATCGACATTCTGATCGGTCCCGAAGGCGGATTTGCCGAGGAAGAGCGGGCTGGCCTGTTGCGAGCGCCGCGAACCCTGCGGCTATCGCTGGGACCGAGGATTTTGCGTGCCGATACCGCTGGGGTGGCAGCCATGGCGCTGGTACAGGCCGTACTCGGCGACTGGACCGGTAACCGCGTAGGCGGATAGGTTGGCCGGGTCGTTAAGGCACTTGGCCGATCCTTGCCGATCCTTGCCTGTCCTTGCCGATCTTTGGGCCGATCCCTGTCGAAACCCGGCGGCGGCCATGCTAAGGGGCTGCGCTAGCCGACCCTTTGGAACCTGTTTTCGACGACTATTTGGACTTCGAGATGACCTTGACCGCCGCCCCTCGTGCGACCGGATCCGCCGCATGGGCGGACGCGCTGCTGTTGCCGTTCGCGCAGGCCGGCTACGCGCAGGCGGAACCTGCGATCCTGCAGCCTGCCGAGCCGTTTCTCGACCTCTCGGGCGAGGACATCCGGAAAAGCCTCTATCTGACGACCGATGCCAGCGGCGAGGAATTGTGCCTCCGCCCCGACCTCACCATTCCGGTGGCGCGGGACTATCTCGCTTCCGACCGCTGTGGCCAGCCGGCGGGATTTTGCTATCTCGGGCCGGTGTTTCGCTATCGTGGCGGCCGGCCGAGCGAATTCCTGCAGGCCGGTATCGAATCCTTCGGACGGCAGGATCGCGCTGCAGCCGACGCCGAGATGCTGGCGCTGGCGCTGCAGGCGACCAGCGCGTTCGGCGTGGATGAAGTCGAAATCCGCACCGGCGATGTCGCGCTGTTCAATGCTCTGATCGACGCGCTCGGTCTCTATCCGGTGTGGCGGCGGCGGCTGATCAAGGATTTCAACCGCAAGATCAGCCTGGAGCAGGACCTCGAGCGGCTGACGCTCGCAACCGGACCCGGCCGCAACGAATATGAGGGCGTGCTGGCGGCGCTGGCCGGCTCCGACCGCAAGGCGGCGCTGGCGCTGGTGACCGATCTGATGTCGATCGCCGGCACCACCAATGTCGGCGGACGCACGGTCGCGGAAATCGCCGATCGCTTCCTCGAACAATCGACGCTGAAGGGCGGCGCCCTGCCGCGCGACGCGCTCGGGATCATCAAACGCTTCCTCGCGATCTCAGGCGAACCCGACAATGCCATCGCGCAACTTCGCGGGCTGGCCAAAGATGCAAAACTCGACATCAGCGCCGCGATCGACGAGTTCGAGAGCCGCATCCGCTTCATGGCCGCGCGCGGCATCGACACCAAGGCGACGCGGTTTTCCACTGCGTTCGGGCGCGGCGTCGACTATTACACCGGCTTCGAATTCGAACTGCATGCGAAGGGCAATGGCGTCGAGCCGCTGGTCGCGGGCGGCCGCTATGACGGGCTGATGACCCAGCTTGGCGCACCCACCCCGATCCCCGCCGTCGGCTTCTCGGTCTGGGTCGAGGCCCTGACGAAAATCGGCCGCAAACCCGGCGCGAAGCGGGAGCGCATCATGACAACGCCGTTCGTTCTCGCCGTTCCCTCCAAAGGCCGGCTGCAGGAAAACGCCGAAGCCTTCTTCACCCGGGCCGGACTTGCACTGGCAAAACCGCGCGGCGCCCGCGACTATCGCGGCACCATCGCAGGCCTCGACAATGTCGAGATCGCCTACCTCTCGGCGAGCGAGATCGCCTCGCAGCTCGCGCGCGGCATGGTGCATCTGGGCGTCACCGGCGAAGATCTGGTGCGCGAAAGCATTGCGGATGCGGACAGGCGCGTGCTGCTGATCGACAGCCTCGGCTTTGGCAGCGCCAACGTCGTGGTGGCGGTGCCGCAGGCCTGGATCGACGTCCGCACCATGGCCGATCTCGACGACGTCACCACCGGCTTCCGCGCCCAGCATAACCGGCGGATGCGGGTGGCGACCAAATACATCAACTTGACCCGGACCTTCTTCGCCTCCCACGGCGTCGTCGACTACCGCATCGTCGAGAGCGCCGGTGCGACCGAAGGTGCGCCGGCGGTGGGCACGGCGGAAATGATCGTCGACATCACCACGACCGGCGCGACGCTCGCCGCCAACGGTCTCAAGGTGCTCGACGACGGCGTGATCCTTCGCAGCCAGGCCAACCTCGTGGCGTCGAAGGAGGCCGATTGGTCGAGCGAGGCGAGAGAGACCGCGCGCGTCATCCTGGATCACATCGCCGCTCGCGCCCGCGCCAGCAAATATCGTGAGGTCCGCACCCGCTTTAGCGGCTGCGACGCCGCGCTTTTGGCCGAAGCCCATAACCGGTTCGGCGTGGTGTCGCCGTTCGGCGGCCCAACCTCTTCCGGCATGGTTACGCTGCACTGCCCACCGGCGCAGCTTTACGCGCTCAGCAGCTTCCTTCGCGCGCACGGCGCCGATACGGTGTCGGTGGCATCGCTCGATTATGTGCTCGATCGCGACAATCCGTTATTTGCCAGGCTTGAGGCATTCTTGCGGCAGTGAGGCGTAGCGCCGCATGCCCTTTCCCGTGGCGATAATGCGCGGCGATCGCCATATGGAGTGGTAATTGGAACCGGATCGATGACGCTGGGTACGGATGTTTCTAGCCTGTCCACCACCGCGGCCAGCGCCGCGGCGCAGGGGCTGTCGATCGTCGTGCCCGTTTATAATGAAGCGGCCGGGCTGACGCTTCTGCATGGACGCCTGAACGCTCTGGCCACGAGGCTGCGGCAGCGCTACGGGCTTGCCTGCGAGGTCGTCTATGTCGACGATGGCAGCACCGACGCCACGCTTTCCATCGCGCGCGGGCTTGCCGCCGATGCGCTCGACGTCCAAGTGGTATCGCTGTCGCGCAATTTCGGCAAGGAAGCCGCCTTGATGGCGGGCCTGGACCATGCCCGGCGCGGCGCCGTGATGTTCATGGACGGCGACGGGCAGCATCCGCCGGACCTGGTCGAGCAACTGGTCGGCCACTGGATCGAGGGCGGCTACGACGTCGTCTATACCGCCAAGGCGCATCGCGACAATGAATCGTTTCCGCGGCGGCTCGCCGTGCATGGCTTCTACGCACTGATCAACTGGGGCGCGCGGCAGAAGATTCCCGAGGATGCCGGCGACTTCCGCCTGCTGTCACCGCGCGCTGTAGCCGCGCTGCGGCAGCTTCCCGAGCGCAATCGCTTCTTCAAGGGGCTGGCAAGCTGGATCGGCTTCCGCCAGATCCGCGTCGACTACGAACCCGCGCCGCGCGCGCACGGCATTACCACCTTCAGCGCCGGCCGGCTGATCGGGCTTTCGATCGAAGGCCTGACCTCGTTCTCGGTGGCGCCGCTGCGCTTTGCCAGCCTGCTCGGCGTGGCGCTCGCCACCGTGGCTTTCCTGTTCGGGCTTTCGATCCTGTGGGAAACCTGGACCACCGGAAAATCGGTTCCCGGCTATCCCTCGCTGGTGGTCGGCCTGATGACCATCGGCGGCGTGCAGCTCATCATGATCGGCATCGTCGGCGAATATATCGGCAAGATCCTTTCCGAGCTCAAGGCGCGTCCGATCTATTTCGTCGCCGAACACTGCGACAAGCGCGCCGGGCCGGAACAGAGCGCGAGCGCCGGCGAAAGGAGCGCCGCGGAATGAGCGACGCCGCTCAGCCGCGCCGCATCTGGCTGTGCGCCGACGATTACGGTCTCAGCCCCGGCGTCAACCGCGCCATTCGTGACCTGGTCGCACGCGGCCGTCTTAACGCGACGTCGGTGATGGTCGTTGGCGCTGCGATCGGCCGCGACGAAATCGCAGCGCTGCAGTCCGCGGTCGCCGATAGTCCGCGCTGCGCGATCGGCCTGCACGTCACCCTGACGGCGCCGTTTCGCCCCCTGACGATGCATTTCAGGCCGCTCGACGGCGGGATGTTCCTGGCCTTTCCGAAGCTCTTGCGCGCCGGCCTGCTGCGCCGGCTCGATCCCGAAATCATCCATGCCGAATTGATGGTGCAGCTTTCGGCTTTCACCGAGATGTTCGGGCGGGCGCCGGACTTCGTCGACGGCCACCAGCATGCGCAACTATTCCCGCAGGTGCGCGACGCATTTCTGACGGCGGTGAAGGCGGCTGCGCCGGAGGCGTGGGTGCGCCAGGGTGGGCGCAACCAGCCGCTGGCCCGGCGGCTCGGCACCCCCAAGGCGCTGGTTCTCGACGTGCTGAGCGCGCAGTTCCGCCGCCGCGCCGCGCAGGCCGAGATCGCATTCAATCCCGGATTCGCCGGCGCCTATGATTTCTCCAAACGACCCGATTTCGGCGCGCTGATGCCGGAGTTTCTCGAGGGACTGCCGGAGGGCGGCCTCATCATGTGTCATCCCGGCTTCGTCGACGATACCCTGGTCAGCCTCGACCCGCTGACAACCCATCGCGAGCACGAACACGCCTTCCTCGGGGGTGAGCAGTTTCCCCGCCTGTTGGCCGCGAACAAGGTTACATTGGGCTGATCGGCCGCCCCGGCATCTTGTCGCATACATAAATTTAATGCGCCGACGCACTACTGGCGACACAAAGTTCCCCTACATCTGCGCGGCGCTTCGACGCGAGGGAGAAAATCCATGACACCGCAAGAACGCCAGATGATCGACGATCTTTTCGAACGGCTCGCCAAACTGGAGAGCGCGCCGCGCGATCCGGATGCCGCCGCCGCGATTGCGCAGGGCCTGCGCCAGGCCCCCAACGCGGTCTACGCACTGGTGCAGACCGTCCTGGTCCAGGACGAAGCGCTGAAGCGCGCCAACAGCCGGATCCAGGAACTGGAGGCCGCCGGCGCGCCCGCACAACAGCAATCCGGCGGGTTCCTCAATTCAATGCGCGATGCGATATTCGGGCAGGACCAGCCGCGCGGCTCGGTGCCGAACGTTCCGCCGCCGGCGAGCCGGCCGGTTTGGAACAGCGGCCAGGTGATGCAGCAAACGCGGTCGCCAGATCATTATGACCAGCCACCCTACGGGCAATCCTCTTATGGTCAGCCGTCCTATGGTCAGCCTCCCTACGGTCAGCCTTACGGCGCGCCCCAGCCTCAGGGCGGCGGCGGCTCGTTCCTGGGAACGGCGGCGGCCGCGGCGGCCGGAATGGTCGGCGGATCGCTGCTACTTGGCAGCATCCGCTCGATGATGGGCGGCAGCCGCCAGGGCTTCGGCGATACCGCGGGACTTAATACGGGCCTTGGCAGCCAGACTCCCTGGAGCGATCAATCCGGCAGCTCGCTGGCGCGCGACGCCGGGATCAACGACATCGGTTCGTCCAGCGGGCCGCAGCGACGACAATTCGCGCGCCGGATTGTTCGATACGGCGTCGAACGACGATCAGGCATCGAACGATGATGGTGACGACCGCGACGACGTGGACCTGGACTCCGACGATTTCGGCGGACGGCGACAGCGACTACGCCTGATCGGCTTCTCCACCTTGCAAAACAAAACGGCCGTCCGATCGGGCGGCCGTTTTGGTTTCAACATCGCAACGCAATCAGATGACGACGACCTTGGCGCCGACATTGACGCGGCCGTACAGGTCGATCACGTCCTGATTGCGCATCCGGATGCAGCCCGACGAGACGTTGGTGCCGATGGTCCAGGGCTCGTTGGAGCCGTGGATGCGATAGAGCGACGATCCCAGATACATCGCGCGGGCGCCGAGCGGATTTTGCGGACCGCCTTCCATGTGCCGCGGCAGATCGGGACGGCGCACCAGCATCTCCGCCGGCGGCGTCCAATCCGGCCATTCCTTCTTCGCCGAGATCGTCTTGACGCCCGACCAGGTAAATCCGGGTTTGCCGACGCCGATGCCGTAGCGCAGCGCCTTGCCGTCGCCTTGCACCAGGAACAGGAACTTGTTGGGCGTATCGACGATGATGGTGCCGGGCCTTTCCTTGCCGTGATAGTCGACGAGCTGCTTCTCATATTTCGGATCGAACGGGCGCTGTCTGGGATCGCTCGGCCTCCTCCTGCTGCGGCAGCAGCGAGCCCTGCGGCTGGTAGGACTGTTGCTGCTGATAGGCAGGTTGCTGATAGGCAGGCTGTGGATAGACAGGCCGCTGATAGTCCGGTTGCTGCTGATAGCGCTCGCCCTGACTTTGTCCGTCGCCGAACAGGAACTCGATGAATCCGCCGCCCATGTTGGAGCGCTCGGCATAGGCGACGCGCACCGGCGCCGGCGGCGCGGGTTGATTGGCATAGATCACGGTGGGCTCGGGGACGGCCGCGGCTTCGATGGCTTGCGCCTGACGAAGTCCGGCGCCGAGGCAAGACGCGCTCGCGAGGAGCGCAACGGACAATCTTTTGAACATCGACGTACTCTGTACTGTTTCGTCTTGTTGAAACCGTTCGTTGGGGAGCGCCCGCTTCGCAAGCGCCCTTGCACGCCACCAACTAAAATCAAAACCGCATCGGTTTGGTAAACAGAAACGGCTTTTCGATTCACCATTTCGCCAACTCGGCGCCGTTTTGTCCGGTAGCGTTTATTTTCGATGAATGGCGGGCGCACATGGTTAATCGCTTGGTGTGCGGCGGCAAGCCGCGCGCTTTACGACGAGTTCCCGGCGTGAACCCGATGTTAAATCGCATCTGCGTAAAACTGGTCGAGTGAAGGTCAGGAACAATCTCATGCCGATTCATCGCAGACGTTTTCGTATCGAAGAAGCATTCATCGGCGACGTGCCGATGCCCGCCGTCGCCGACGGCGAGGTCGGTCCCATGCATCACGAGATCATGAGCGAGTTGCGCGCGATCCGCGCGCAGATGGCAAGCCCGCGCGCACGGCGGTGCCCGCAGCGCGGCGGCGGAGACCTTGAGTATGTCGGTTTCGCGCGAGGTCGCCGAGGCCCATGCCCTGCTCGAAACCTATCGCGCCCAGATCGAGCAGTGCGAGAAGCTCAAGGTCGAGCTCGACCTGATTTACGACGCCATCAACCGCACCAAGCGGGAAATCGCGGTGCTGCACGGCAAGAGTTTCAACGGCGAGGAAATGGCCAAGGTCAACGGCGAGCTCGGCGCCGTGGTCGGCGGCACCGAAGAAGCCACCCAGCAGATCCTCGAAGCCACCGAGGCGATCGATCAGGCAGCCTCCGCGCTGTCCAAGGTGACCTCGCCGGACCAGCAGAAGATCCTCAGCGAGGAAATCCAGGAGCGGGTGGTTTCGATTTTCGAAGCCTGCAATTTCCAGGATCTGACCGGTCAGCGCATCAGCAAGGTGATGACCACGATGAAATTCATCGAAAACCACATCACCGTCATGATGGATATCTGGGGTGGCGTGGATGCGATCAAGGCGCACACGCCGCCGATTGTCGATGATCGGGAAGGCGACGCCAAGCTGCTGAACGGCCCGAAGCTGGACGGTGACGACGGTCACGCCTCGCAGAACGACATCGACGCGCTGTTCGACTGATCTGTTTGACCGCCGAGCAATACGCGAAACGCCGGCTGGATGCCGGCGTTTTTGTTTGGGCTCATCGTTTCACTTCACGTGCGATGACGGCGAAAAGGGCTGGCGCCTAGGCGCGCGGGGCGCAGCGGACATAGACCATGTTGCCGTAACGGGTCGCGGCATCCGGGTCGGTGAAACGGGTAATCAGGACGCGCCCATCGAATGAGATGATCTCGCGGTCCTGCTCGCCGCCGGCCGGTCCGGACGGACCGATATAGTTCTTGCCGCTCGGGCTGCCCTTGAGGCGCAGTTCCTGCGGCGTCGCCTGGTCGGCCAGATGCATGATGACGCCGCCCGTTTGCCGGCCCCGATCACATAGGGGTTCTTGCACTGCGCCTTCGCCGCGGCTTCCGTGCGGGCGCGGTCAGCGGGATTCTGGTAGGAGGCGAGACCCCAGCGGCCGACAAGTCTCGTCCGCGCGGATAGTCGCCGGCATTTCGGGCGCCGTACCGGGCTCCGGGGCCGCCGGAGGGGTCGATGACGACAGCGACGGCAGGCTGAAGCTTCCGCACGCGCCCAGGAACAAGGCTAGCGCCGAGGCGATCCCCAAATTGGCAACCGTCCGCGCGCTAATTGACCTGACCATGGCATTCCCCCGAGCAAATTCGTGGCCGCATCCGTCCCGCAGCCAAGCCTAAAACTGCTGTCGGAGCAACGACGTCCGATAACTGACGCCGTCGCTCCGATGTGGTTTCCCTGAACATCCTATATCGGCCTCACCAACGGATTAACCCCCCTTTGCTTGACAGGAAAGGCGTCAAGCCATATTCCCGGCCGCACAATTAGCACTCCGAGAGCGCGATTGCTAAGGGATACGGGCTGTTTTGTCCCTTTGGCGGTGTCGAATACGCCCGTATTCCGATCCACTTGCGCTTCGCACCAGATCTGAAAACCGAGCCTGCAAAAGGAACCGTCATGGCTAAATCCAAATTTCGTCCGCTGCATGACCGTGTCGTGGTCAAACGTATCGACGCCGAAGAAAAGACCAAGGGCGGCATCATCATTCCGGACAGCGCCAAGGAAAAGCCCTCGCAGGGCGAAATCACCGCCGTCGGGCCGGGCGGCCGCGACGAAGCCGGCAAGCTGATCCCGATCGACCTCAAGGTCGGCGACCGCGTGCTGTTCGGCAAGTGGTCGGGCACCGAGATCAAGCTCGACGGCGAGGAACTCCTGATCATGAAGGAGAGCGACATCATGGGCGTGCTGGCTTAGGCCTACGCCGTCCTCACCCTTAAGAGGCAGCCTGGCTGCGGTCTCGAAGGGTAAGCACTTCCACAAGCTCATCCTTGGAGGCGCGGCCAAAAAGCCGCGCCTCCCGCAATAACGGCGGAGCCGTTGTGCAGGGATGGGGTTCATATCCAGGAGAAATTCAAATGGCTGCCAAGGACGTAAAATTTTCCGGAGACGCACGCGATCGCATGTTGCGTGGCGTCGATATTCTCGCCAACGCGGTAAAGGTGACGCTCGGCCCCAAGGGCCGCAATGTCGTCATCGAAAAGAGCTTTGGCGCCCCCCGCATCACCAAGGACGGCGTCACCGTCGCCAAGGAAATCGAACTTGAGGACAAGTTCGAGAACATGGGCGCGCAGATGTTGCGCGAAGTCGCCTCCAAGACCAACGACACCGCCGGCGACGGCACCACCACCGCGACCGTGCTCGCCCAGGCGATCGTGCGCGAAGGCGCCAAAGTCGGTTGCCGCCGGCATGAACCCGATGGACCTCAAGCGCGGCATCGAGATCGCGGTGCATGCCGTGGTCAAGGATCTCGAGAAGCGCGCCAAGCCGGTCGCCTCGTCGTCCGAGGTTGCGCAGATCGGCACCATCTCCGCCAACGGCGACGCCGCGATCGGCAAGATGATCGCGCAGGCGATGCAGAAGGTCGGCAATGAGGGCGTCATCACCGTCGAGGAGAACAAGTCGCTCGAAACCGAAGTCGACATCGTCGAGGGCATGAAATTCGACCGCGGCTATCTGTCGCCCTATTTCATCACCAACGCCGAGAAGATGACCGCCGAGCTGGAAGACGTCTACGTGCTGCTGCACGAGAAGAAACTGTCCGGCCTGCAGTCGATGCTGCCGGTGCTGGAGGCCGTGGTGCAGTCGGGCCGCCCGCTGCTGATCATCGCGGAAGACGTCGAAGGCGAGGCACTGGCGACGCTGGTCGTCAACCGTCTGCGCGGCGGGCTGAAGGTCGCCGCCGTCAAGGCGCCGGGCTTCGGCGACCGCCGCAAGGCGATGCTGGAAGACATCGCGATCCTGACCGGCGGTCAGCTGATCTCCGACGAACTCGGCATGAAGCTCGAAAGCGTGACGATCAACATGCTCGGCCGCGCCCGCAAGGTGGTGATCGACAAGGAAAACACCACCATCGTCCACGGCTCCGGCAAGAAGAAGGACATCGAGTCCCGGGTCGGCCAGATCAAGGCGCAGATCGAGGAGACCACCTCGGACTACGACCGCGAGAAGCTGCAGGAGCGGCTGGCCAAGCTTGCCGGCGGCGTCGCGGTCATTCGCGTCGGCGGCGCGACCGAAATCGAGGTGAAGGAGAAGAAGGATCGCGTCGAGGACGCGCTCAACGCCACCCGTGCGGCGGTGCAGGAAGGCATCGTGCCCGGCGGCGGCGTCGCGCTGCTGCGCGCCAAGAAGGCCGTCGGCCGGATCCACAATGAAAACCCCGACGTACAGGCCGGCATCAATATCGTGCTGAAAGCGCTGGAAGCGCCGGTACGCCAGATCTCGGAGAATGCCGGGGTCGAGGGCTCGATCGTGGTCGGCAAGATCCTCGAGGACAAGTCGGAGACGTTCGGCTTCGATGCGCAGACCGAAGAGTATGTCGACATGGTCGCCAAGGGCATCATCGACCCGGCCAAAGTGGTGCGCACCGCGCTGCAGGACGCCTCCTCCGTGGCCGGCCTTCTGGTGACGACTGAAGCCATGGTCGCCGAACTGCCGAAGGAGCCGGCGCCGCCGATGCCGGGGCGGCGGCGGCATGGGTGGCATGGGCGGCATGGGATTCTAAGGCGTTTTCGCCCGTAACCGACATCATCGATCGAAGAAGGCCGCCTCCGGGCGGCCTTCTTTTTTGCCGAAAAGGTTCTAGGGTAACCGCCAATTCTGGCTGTCGAGGAATTTGATATGCGCGCGCTTCTGTTCTGCCTGGTCGGCCTGATTGCGGCTTCCTCGGACACGGCCTTCGCTCAAATGAAGCTCTTGACGAAGCCCGCGAACGCCAACGAAGCCAGATATTTCACCGCCATCGATGGCCTGATGGGCGGCAATGCCGACGTCATCCTCAAGGAAAACCGGCAAGGTAAGACCGTCACCTCGGCGGTGCTCGACGTCTGTTATCCGGCCGAGAAGGGCTCGGACCGCAAGGACCGTTTCGTCGCCGATCTCGCTGTCAACGGTCAGACCATGACCGGAACCACGCAGACGCTGGGGGGCAAGTTGCCGGTCACGGTCAAACTGGTACGCAAGCCGACCGGCGACAGCTTCGAATTCAACGGCCAGATCAGCATCGGCTCGAACGTGACCGAAGTCGCCTCGTCCGACAATTCCGATCTCAGCGAAAGGGAATTCAAGGACAACCAGACCGTCGACGACGGCATCACGCCGGCGCCGAAAGATTTCAGCGACGTCTCTCCGGAGTCGATCGGCGTAAAAGTGAAGCTGGATACGGCGCTTGATTTCCTCAAAGGTCTGAAAGGCCAGGATCTCGAAGTTTCCCTCAGCAGCCTCACCGTGACTTGCGACGCGCTGCGCGCGGGCGAGCAGACCATCAACATGTCGACGGATCCGGAGCGCGCCGCCGCCCTGATTGCGAAGTTCAAATCGCAGCCGGGTGTGATCGCCGCCGGCTGGACCAGCGGCATCGTCGACATGGAGCGGACGATCCGTTTTTCCGCCGGCGACTGGCGCGACGGCGACAAGATCAACAAGGACAAGCTCGCAACCGCGGTCGCCGGCGTGCTGACCAAGACGCTGGCGGCGAAATCATCGTCGTCGGCCTGGAACGCCAATACCGGCATGCTGAAATTGACGCTCAAGCGGCCAAGCCAGCTATACCCCGCGCTCGACCTCACCGAGACGATTGAAATCACGGCGCTGGTCTCCGCCGACAAGCCCGGCGGGTCGGACAAGCTGATGCTGTGGATCAGCACTCCCGTGATTTCGATGGCGGATGAATCCGCGGACGCAAAGCTCAATCTCGCCGAGGAAACCAGCGGCGACGAGGAAGGCGACCAGCCGGACGACAACGGCTCGGTCGAGGCGCTGGCGAAGGCATTCAAGGGACAGCGCTGGGACTCGGATAGATCGGCCTGGAAGTAAAGCATGATCCGATCCGGCCGGGTCATGATCTAGCCGCGGCCTTACTCGCCGGAACGCGTTGAAACCTCAGTTGGTGTTGAGACGGAAGCGCAGCGTCTTCGTTCCGATGAAGGAGACGAAATCGCCCTGCCGCTTCCAGGAGGCGGCCTCGCTCAACGCCGAAACCAGTTCGTTGTCGGCCTGTGCCTTGTCCATTGGACAGTTGCGATCCTCGATCTGCCCGGCGACAAAGATCACGGTATCGCCCGCTACCGAGAACTGGCCCTTGCCACCCTTGCACCACAACTCCAGCACGACCTCGCCATTGTCGCCGATGTCCAGGTTTGGCAATCGCTTCGACCCCGGCTGACGCGCCACGTCCAGTGTCATCGCCATCCCGAACGGAAACTCGCCATCGGCATAAGCCGGGATGGAGTGGAACGCCGCCGTGGCGAATACCAGCGCGATTGCGGCCTGCTTCACAAAACCTGTCATTGAAAACATACAACCCTCGAAATATCTCGGCGCGCTGTTCTAATGGGTGAGAGTGATATTGACCAGATTGGCCGCCACAAATTGTCGGCCTAAAAGCAAATCCCCGCGGACCATTGCCCGCGGGGATTTTTTCGCGCCGTCTCGACGGGTCTATTACTTCAGGACCATCTCCGTGAACGGATAGACATAGGCCTGCAACATCACGAGAATGCCGACAAGACACGCCAGCGCGATCGAATGCTTGAACACGAAACGCAAAATCGTGCCCTCATGCCCATACCAATTGGTGGCGGTGGAGGCGACCACGATCGACTGGGCGTCGATCATCTTGCCCATCACGCCACCGGAGGAGTTGGCCGCGCCCATCAGGATGGGCGACAAGCCGAGTTGCCCCGAGGTGATCTTCTGCAGATTGCCGAACAGAATGTTCGACGCCGTATCCGATCCGGTCAGCGCCACGCCCAGCCAGCCGAGCAACGTGCCGAAGAAGGGATAGAGCACGCCGGTTGCGGCGAACGCCAGACCGAGCGTCGCATCGACGCCCGACAGCCGCGTCAAGGTGCCGATCGCCAGCATCGCCGAGATCGTGATCAGCGAAATCGAGCACAGCTTGATGGTGCGGCCATATTCCGCGATCATTCTGGCCGGCGAAAAGCCCGCCAGGAAGCCCGCAATGATCGCGGCAATCAGCATGCCCGTTCCCGTGAACGACAAATAGGTGAAGCTGAATATCGCGCCTTCCGGCGTCGGCTTCGCCGCTACGGGGGGTACCTTGTTGATCATGTGGTGCAGATCTGGAACCGGATAGTTCCAGGTAAAGATCGAATTGGCCCAGGTCTTGAACGCCCCGTTGCCCCAGATCAGCATCACCACGCAGACGATGACCCATGGCAGCAACGCGCTCCAGAGCTCGGCTTGAGTGAGCTTGGTCTTGTCCATGGATTTCGGTGTCGTCATGGTCGAGGCCGACTCATCCCTGCCGCGCAGCGCGGGCGACAGCCAGAGCTGCTTCGGTTGCCATACCTTCAGGAACAGGATCAGGCAGCCCATCGAAATCAGCGAGGCACCGATATCGACGATCCAGGGATTGATGTAGTTCGAGATCACGAATTGCGGGACCGCGAAGGTGACGCCGGTGACCAGAATGGCTGGCCAGACATCCTTCATACCCTTCCAGCCGGCGAACGCCCACACCACCCAGAACGGCACGATCAGAGAGAAGACCGGCAACTGGCGTCCGACCATCGCGCCCAGAATATAGGGATCGAGACCGGTCACCGAAGCAAGCCCCTAAATCGGCGTGCCGAGCGCGCCATAGGCCACGGGAGCGGTATTGGCGATCAGCGAGAGACCGGAGGCTGCGAGCGGCGAAAAACCAAGACCGATCAAGACCGCACCTGTTACGGCCACCGGCGTACCAAAGCCCGAAGCGCCCTCGAAGAATGCGCCGAAAGAGAATGCGATCAGCAGCAATTGCAGACGGCGATCTTCGGTGACGCCACCAACGGCGCGTTTCAATAATTCGAATTGGCCGGTTGCAACGGTGAGCTGGTAGAGAAAGATGACGTTCAGCACGATCCAGCCAATCGGGAAGAACCCGGACACGATGCCGAGCACGGATGCGCGGATCGACATCCCCGGCGGCATCGTGAAGACAAAGATCGCGATAAGGTTTGTCACGATCACGGCAGTGATAGCCGCGATATGCGCCTTGACCTTGCCGCTGGCGATCAACACCAGAAGCGTGACGACCGGAACTGCGGCCGCTATCGTCGATAGGGCCGCATTGTTGAGTGGATTATAGATTTGGTTCCACATTGCACTTCCTCCCCACGCTATTTTTTCCCGGCGGCCCGACCAGCGTGGACGGTCAGGCATTCCTTGGGGGGGCGGTTATAGGAGTGTCTTCGCAATGCGCAAAACCGCCGCGAATTTGGGCATTACCTAAATTCGCTCACAAGCTCGCGAAGTGTTGAGGCCCCCCGCCCCTCTCGCCACTGTGCCATGCTAGGGTTGACTCGGAGGCGGGGACAAGCGAACGCAGGCCAGAAGTACTACGACTTTAGTCTAGTCACCCCAATTCTCTAATTTTCTCAGGCCTTTAAAGTCATTCTCCTGGAGGCGGCAATCTGTGAACAACACCCGCTCGACGCTCGCCACCGTATGGCGGATCGCTGCACCCTATTTCCGCTCCGAAGATAAATGGGCCGGCGGCGGGCTGCTCGCGGCGGTCATCGTCATTGAACTCGCGACCGTATTCCTGACCGTTTTGTTCAACCGGTGGAACAACGTTTTTTACAATGCGCTCCAGGAGCGGAATCAGGCCGTCTTCACCTACCAGATCGCCTATTTCTGCGTTCTCGCGACCTTCTGGGTCGCCCTGAAGGTCTATCAGCTCTATCTCAATCAGTGGCTTCAGATCCGGTGGCGGCGCTGGATGACGGCCCGATATCTCGGCGGCTGGCTGCACAACGCCAATCACTATCGCATGCAGCTTCTTGGCGACGCCGCCGACAATCCGGACCAGCGCATCGCAGAGGACACCCAACGTTTCGTGGAGCAGACGCTGGGGCTCGGCATCGGGCTGTTGAGTGCGGTCGTCACCCTCGCATCGTTCGTCTTCATTCTATGGGGCTTGTCCAACGAAGCGCCGCTCCACCTGTTTGGCAGGGACATTCCGATTCCTGGCTATCTGGTGTTGGGTGCACTGGCCTACGCGCTGCTCGGAACAGTATTGACCCATCTGATCGGCCGGCCGCTGGTCGGGCTCAACTTCCAGCAACAGCGCTATGAAGCCGATTTTCGCTTCAACCTGGTTCGCGCGCGAGAAAACGCCGAGCAGATTGCGTTGCTGCGCGGCGAGTCCGCCGAGCGGACCCGGCTGCTATCGCGATTCGCGCTGGTGGTCGAGAACTGGCTCGGCATTATGCGGCGCACCAAGAAGCTGACGGCGCTGACTTCCAGTTACTCGCAAGCTGCGGTGATCTTCCCCTACATTCTGGTTGCGCCGGCCTATTTTGCCGACAAGATCCAGCTCGGTGGCATGATGCAGACGGCGTCCGCCTTCGGCAGCGTGCAGGAAGCGTTGTCGTTCATCGTCGCGTCGTACCGCACGATCGCCGAATGGCGCTCCGTGGTGCAACGCCTGAGCGGGTTCGAGGCATCGATAGAAAATGCCGACGCGCTCACCGTCGAAAAGAACGTCATTCACATCAAACCGGACAACAGCGGAGCGATCGACCTCGAGAAACTCGTGGTCAGTCTGCCCAACGGAACGCCGCTGATCTCGGCCGACAGCTTCAGCATCAGCAGCAATGAGCGCACGCTGGTCACCGGTCCGTCCGGCGCCGGCAAGTCGACCTTGTTCCGCGCCATTGCGGGGATCTGGCCGTTCGGCAGCGGTTCGATTACCGTGCCCGCACACGCGACGCTGATGATGCTGCCGCAGCGGCCGTATTTTCCGGTCGGTTCGCTGAAGGCAGCCATCGTCTACCCCGCGGAGGCCAGCGCATTCAGTTCGGATCGGGTCAGGGACGTCCTGATCGCGGTCGGCCTGCCCAAGCTCGCGGCGAAACTGGAGGAGGACGCGCACTGGAACCGCATGCTTTCGCTGGGCGAGCAGCAGCGCCTTGGCCTTGCCCGCGCGTTGCTGCACGAGCCGCAATATCTGTTCCTCGATGAAGCGACCGCCTCGCTGGACGAAGCCTCGGAGGCGGCACTTTACAAACTGATCGAGAAGAAATTGCCGGAGACCACCATCGTCTCGATCGGTCATCGCTCGACGCTTGAGGCCTTCCATCAGCACAATGTCGTGCTACGCCGCGACGGCGATCAATTTGCGCTGCGGAAACGCAGCGAACGCGTCGAGCTGCCCTGACAATACACACTTGGCCCGACCCGGGGCGGCCCATCCAGCCGTGCGGCCAGTGAGGCTTGTGGGCCGGTCAACCCCGAGCGCGGCGAGACCGATCCGTGCCGCTGGTCGACGCGCCCGGTTGCGCCGGCTCAGCCTCGGGCGATCCGACGACCGCTACGCACCGGATGATGGCCGGGGTAACGCGATTCGAGCGAGAGCTACGGATGACGCCGGTCCGAATCGCGGTCCCGACGCCCCCGGCTATCACGGTGACCGTCGCGCCAGCCACCGTATGCAGCCGTTCCCGTCGCGTCCGGTTCCGCGCAAACGAAAGGGGCGGCAGATCGCTCTGCCGCCCCCCAATCCAAGAAAGAATGTCTTACTTCAGGCTGGTCATCGCCGTCAGGTCAGCCGAGAGCTTGACGATGCCGGCAGCGCCGCACCAGTTCGAGCCGGCACCACCCGGATTAATCGGGGTCACGTCGGTGGTTCCTGAAGCGTTGAACGCGCTGGTGAAAGCGTTGCAGTTGCCCTTGTTCAGGTCGGTGTCGGAGTAACGTAGATCCAGCGTGAACACCTTGTAGGTGAAGCCGATACCAATGTTCCAAGTGTTGTAATCGGCGTATTTGATACCCAACGGGAATGCCGGAACGCTGTAAAAGGCGTCAGAGGTTCCGAGCCACTGGCGACCGAACTCACCCGACACGTACATCCCGACGCCGCTGCTGCCGAAAACCGTGCTCGGCGCGGTGTACTTGCCGGTAATCGAAGAGTAGTTGCCCCAGGCGCCGGAGTTCAAGAAGTTCGGGGAATAATATTCGTTCAGTCCGAACTGCCAGCTGTCGTTGATGGTGTAGTTAACCTTGCCGTAAACTTCGAAGAAGCTCACGTCCTTCTTCATCACGTTGCCATTCGCAAGGAAGATCGTGCTGGTGCTGACCGCGCAAACACCGCCGCCCGGGACGCCGCCGGTAAGGACGTTGTCAGCGCAGTTTCCACCCGGATACAGGTAACCCCAGACGCCGATATCGAAGGCAAATGCACCGAAGGTCGGGCGGATACCGCCGTAGACGTCGACTTCAGCAGCGGCGCGATTCGCGAACGAGATGCTTTCGGCGGAGGTGCCGATGTACAGCTGCAGGTCCTTGTTGACATTATAGCGCGGCTCGAAATAGGCGGCGACCGACGCCTTGTGGTTGGATTGGGTGACGCCGCGGAAGATGTAGTCATTCATGATAGCGCTGCCGAAGGCGATATCCCATGGATCGAACGCAGCCGGGGGCGGAGCCTTTACCGCCTTCAAGGGCATATCTGCCGCAAAAGCTGCCCCCGATACCACTGCCAGCGCCGTTGCTAACAACACCATTTTCTTCATGACGATCCCCATCATATTTTAAAGGTCAGTCCGATTCCGGCGCCCCCATGGACATGCGACAACCGACTGCAACAAAGTTCCTTAACCTGACCGCAATCTGGAACGCTGCAACCATTCGGTGAAGCAAAAAAGACAAGCATCTGCCGCCTTTTTAGGCGTTAACAGCATTTCCCGGCGAAGTTGTCGGCGGGTGTTGCATTCGGACAACAATCTTGACGGATATCCCGGCCGCATAGGCGACATTTTCGCCACGAATTTTCGGTGCGCGTGACAGCATGCCGCCACCGACGAATCAGCGGTAAGGATAGTTCTTGAACTAAAATGGTCGCAGCGGCGGGCGCTGCGGCCATGAGATGTACCGAGTCGAGGCGTCGGGGCTAGTTGCCTTCGTCACCGCCAGAGGCCGGCGGGCTCGACGAACTCTCTTCCGAATGTCCCCATGACGGTGTGGGGCTGGGCGTGGCCCAACTCGGGGCCGGGGCCGGCTCAACCGCGGGCGCAGCCGGCTTCGGTGCGGCTGGCTTCGGTGCAACAGGCTTCGGTGCAACGGATTTCGGTGCAGCGCGTTTGGCGGCCGCCTTCTTTGCGGGGCCCTTCCTGGCGCTGGCCTTCTTGGCGGATTTCTTCGGCGCCGCCGCCTTGGCCTTCTTGGCAGATTTCTTCGCCGACTTCCTGGCTTTCTTCGCCGCCTTCTTGGCGGATTTCTTCGCGGATTTCTTCTTCGCCGTCACAAGACTCTTCTTGGCCCTTTTAGCCTTCTTGCCTGCCTTCTTCTTTTTGCCTTTAGCCATCGTGATCCTCCTGTTGCCGCCGACCAATGTCTATCGAGCGTGTCTATCGAGCGTTTCAAGTCGTCCGCCTCAAGCTCAAGGCCCAACGATCAGTTCAATCCTGGCCGAGGACCGCCTGTCGCCCAATCGAGAAGCTCAATCGTGTGCACCACAGGAACTGACGTGCCGCCGGCAATCTGCACCATGCATCCAATATTGCCTGCAGCAATCATGTCCGGCTTGACCATCGCAATATTGGCGACCTTCCGATCGCGCAATTTGTTCGCAATGTCAGGCTGGAGGATGTTGTAGGTCCCCGCCGAACCGCAACACAAATGGCTCTCGGGTACATCTTTCACCACGAATCCATTCTTGGAAAGCAATTCTTTCGGGCCTTGCGTGATTTTCTGTCCGTGCTGCAGCGAACAAGCCGAGTGATAGGCGATCACGATGCCGCTGTGCTGCTGCGTTGGTTGCAGCGAGATGCCACCGAGATACTCGGTGATGTCCTTGGCCAGCGCCGATATCTTCGCAGCCGGGCCTGCGAAGTCGCGGTCCTCGCGCAGCATGTAGCCATAGTCCTTGATCACGGTGCCGCATCCCGACGTCGTCACCAGGATGGCGTCAAGACCGTTCTGCCCGGCCTCGTCGAGCCAGACCCTGATATTGGCGCGCGCGCGCGCCAGCGCGTCGTCGTCGCGTCCGAGGTGATGGGTCAGCGCGCCGCAGCATTGCTCGTCCTTGGCCAGCACCACCTCGATGCCGTGTCGGGTCAGGACGTTGATCGCGGCCTGGTTGATGCGCGGCGCCAGAACTTGCTGGGCGCAACCCTGCAGCAGGACGACCCGTCCGCGCCTATCGCCCTGCGCAGCAAAAACGCTCCCACCGGCCGGTCCCGGCGCCGGCAGGCTGGCCGGCGAAAGGGCCAGCATCGCCTTGATTCGGCGTAACAAACCCGGCGTCGCCGACGCGGTGGGAGTCGGCAGCAGCGCGGCCAGCGGCCGGCCGAACCGTCCCAGAATCATGCCGGCGCGAAGCAAGCCGGGCCTCGGGAGAATCCAGGCGAGCGCCGCACGAAACAGGCGTTCGGGAAGCGGCCGCTTATAATCCTTTTCGATCCTTGCCCGCGCCTGATCGACCAGATGCATGTAGTTCACACCCGACGGACAGGTGGTCATGCAGGACAGGCAGGAGAGACAGCGGTCGATGTGCTTGACCACTTCCGGCGTCGGCGGCCGGTTCTTTTCCAGCATCTCCTTGATGAGATAGATTCGCCCGCGCGGGCTGTCGAGCTCGTCGCCGAGCAGCACATAGGTCGGACAGGTCGCAGTGCAGAACCCGCAATGCACGCAGGCACGCAGGATCCTGTCGGCTTCCGCGATATCGGGATCGGCGAGTTGGGCGAGGCTGAATTCGGTTTTCATGCGGCGGAACCTCGTATCATCCGGCCGCGATTGAGGATGTTCCTGGGATCGAAGCTTTGGCGGACCCGTTCGCTCAATCCGGCGATGCCGGCCGGCTGGGGATGAAACACGTCGACAATGCGGCGCACCTCGTCGGACGCGCGCACCAGCGTGGCGTGGCCGCCGATGCCATTGACGCGCTGACGCACCAACGCCGCCTGCGCGTCGGGCTTCTGGGGCAATGCCGCCCAGATAAGGCCACCGCCCCAGTCGTAGATCACGTCGCCGCCGCTGTCGCGCGCGAGCCGCTCGCCGAGCGCGCCGCCAGAGGCCGGGGGGCAAACGATCCGCCACACCGGCCAGGCCCCCAGCGCGCCGCTGGCCGCGAATGGCTTAACATCGCGCACCGCACTCCAGATCGCGGCCGACTCGGCGTCGTCGACAATCTGCGCCGCCCCAAACGGCGCCAAAAGCTTGCCGAGCGCTGTGGCGCGATGGGCGGCCGAGGCCGCAATACCCTCCAGCCGCAGCAAGGTGGCCGCCTCGCGCGCCGATCCGAAGCCGCTGAGTTCACCCAGGTCGGCGCGAAACGCCGAATTCGGCAGATGCGCCGCGCCGGACACATCGAACGGCGAGCCCAGCGCCGCGGTCATCGCCCGGTTCGCGGTGACATCGTCGAGCCGTCGCAGCACCAGCGTGCGTTCGCTCTCCGGCCGCGGCATCACCTTCAAGGTCACTTCCGTCATGACTGCGAGCGTGCCCCAGGACCCCGCCAGCAATTTGCAGAGATCATAGCCGGTGACGTTCTTCACAACCCGGCCGCCGGCCTTGAAACTTTCGCCGAAGCCGGAGACGCCGTGCGCCCCCAGAAGATGGTCGCGGGCACCGCCGGCCTTAATGCGGCGAGGACCCGCGAGGCCGGCGCCGATCATGCCGCCGATGGTGCCGAGGCTCGGCGTGCCCAATAGCAGCGCGGTGTCCATCGGCTCGAACGCGAACTGCTGATTCTTGGAATCGATCAGCGACTTGACGTCGGCGAGCGGCGCGCCGGCCTGCAGCGTGATGATCAACTCGTTCGGTTCGTAGGAGGTCACCGCATTGAGTGACGACAGGTCGAGCAGCGCATTGGTCGCCATCGGCTGGCCGATCAGCCGCTTGGAACCATGGCCGATGATTTCCAGCGGCTGCTCGCCGGCGATCGCCGCGCGCACCACCTCTTCGACATCCTTGGCGTCACGTACTTTGAGAGTGTCCACTGTCGCCTGCTTAAAACCGCGGAATTTCAGGGAAAGCGAGCTTGCCGCCATGGACGTGCATGCGGCCGAGCTCGGCGCAGCGGTGCAAGGTCGGAAACACCTTGCCGGGATTGAGCAAGCCTTGCGCGTCGAAGGCGCATTTCAGCCGCTGCTGCTGGTTGAGATCGATCTCGCTGAACATTTCCGGCATCAGATCGCGCTTTTCGATACCGACGCCATGCTCGCCGGTGAGCACACCGCCGAGCTCGACGCAGCAGCGCAGGATGTCGGCGCCAAAGGCCTCGGCCCGATCCATTTCACCCGGCTTGTTGGCATCGTACAGGATCAAAGGATGCAAATTGCCGTCTCCGGCATGGAATACGTTGGCGACGCGGAGATCGTATTTGGCCGAGAGGTCGCGGATTCGCGCCAAGGCTTCCGGCAATTTGCCGCGCGGGATGGTGCCGTCCATGCAGAGATAGTCCGGCGAAATCCGTCCGACGGCGGGGAAAGCCGCTTTGCGGCCGGCCCAGAACAGATTTCGTTCGGTCTCTGAAGTAGAGATCTGGCAGGAAGTCGAGCCGCAGCCTTGTGCGATCGCCTCGACCCGTTTGATCAGTTCGTCGACCTCGATACCCGGGCCATCGAGTTCGATGATCAGCAGCGCCTCGACGTCGAGCGGATAGCCGGCATGAACGAAGGCTTCGGCGGCGTGGATCGCCGGTTTGTCCATCATTTCCATGCCGCCTGGAATGATCCCTGCGCCGATGATTTCAGCCACGCATTGACCGGCCGCCTCGACCTCGGCAAAACCGACCATCAGGGCGCGTGCCGTCTCCGGCTTCTGCAGGATCCGCACCGTGATTTCGGTGATGACGCCGAGCAGGCCTTCCGATCCGGTGATGATTCCCATCAGGTCATAGCCGGAGGCCTCGGCGGATTTGCCGCCGACCCTGATGACTTCACCCGTGATCAAGACGATTTCGCAGCCCAGCACGTTGTTGGTGGTCATGCCGTATTTCAGGCAATGTACGCCGCCGGAATTTTCCGCGACATTGCCGCCGATCGAGCAGGCGATCTGCGACGACGGGTCGGGCGCATAGTAATATCCGGCGTGGGCAACGGCCTGGCTGATGGCGAGATTGGTCACGCCCGGCTCGGTTACGACCACACGGTTGTCGAAATCGATCTCGCGGATACGCTTGAATTTGCCGAGGCCCAGCAGCACGCCATCGGCGAGCGGCAGCGCGCCGCCGGACAGCGAAGTGCCGGACCCGCGCGGCACCACCTTGATGCCCTGCTCGAAGCAATATTTCAGAACCTGCGACACCTGCTCGGTGGTGTCCGGCAGCACCACAACCATCGGCGGCTGGCGATAGGCCATCAGGCCGTCGGACTCGTAAGGGAGCATTTCGGCGGGACTGTCGATCACGCCCTCGCCTGGAACGATCGCGCGCAACGCGGCCACGATGGTCTCGCGACGGTCCAAAACCGCCTGATCGGGTGCGGGCATCTTGATCGCCATGTCTACTCCTCCCGCCGGCGCTTCGGACTTTGCGCGCCTTCCTGCTCGCCGATTTGTCGTGGCAAATCAAGCACGTCCGGACGGCTTTGGGTAGCTCGCCCGGGGTTAGACCGGGGAATGCCAGCTATCCGAAAGACGTAGGCAAGAGAGATGAAGCCCGTAAGCGGCCTCACGGCTTGTGAATTGCGAGCTGCCTGTGCAAAAAAGGGCGGCGGCACCATTGCCCCTTCCCGAAACCACGAAGAGCACACCATGAAAACACTGACCCTGAGCGCGCTGGTCGTCATCGTATCTTCCGCAGCCGCATCGAGCGCGCTGGCGCAGGATGCCGCGGCCGGCAAGACGTCTTTCAACAAATGCATGGCCTGCCACTCGATCGGCGAAGGCGCCAAGAACAAGGTCGGTCCGGAGTTGAACGGGCTCGACGGCCGCAAATCGGGCACGGTCGAGGGCTACAACTACTCGGAAGCCAACAAGAGTTCCGGCATCACCTGGAACGAGGCCCAGTTCAAGGAATACATCAAGGACCCGAAGGCCAAAGTTCCCGGTACCAAGATGTCGTTCGCCGGCATCAAGAACGAAAAAGAAGTCAACGATCTCTGGGCCTACGTCTCGCAGTTCGACAAGGACGGCAAGATCAAGAGCAAGTAACGGCGCCAGCGCGACAATCGGCGTTATAGCGTTTTCGAGCGAGAGCCCGCCCCGGACTTGGTCCGGGGTGGTTCGAGGCGCCGCGAAGTCAGTGTGCGCCTTTCAATGTGCGCCCTTCAATGTGCACCCTTCAATGTGCACCCTTCAATGTGCATGACGTCGAGCAGGTCGCTGTGGTCCCGCGATCGCATTTGATGCAGACAGCCACGCATTGCTCCAGCGATTTCGGATCGAACCGGCTAAAGAGCTCGTTTGCGCATTTATGATGGATCGACCCCGTCACCTCCTCGTCGGGAGAACAGGACATCATCAGCAGAGCTGCGGCGACTAAAACAGCGAAGCGTCGCATGAACCCTCCCTGTCGATTGTCAAAATGTTCGGGCTCTGGCGCGCCGCAATGGCGGGCGAGCCACTCCGCCCCGTCCGGCGAGATTGCACCGGCGAAGCAATTCTCGCCAGCCGGTGGTCCCGGCCCCCTGATGCTCAAATCGCGCCACGGGTGCATTCTCCGCCTGCCGGCATCCTTCGCACTGCGGCGATCAATTTGCTGCGATTGCGTCCAGCCTGCCCTGGGCATGTGACCTCGTTCACTCGGCTTGACTGTGTACTCGCCGAACCAGTCTTCGCACAGAAGCTGGTCGACCCAAATGCGGTTGCTCCCGAGTATCGCGGGGCTGCGGAAAAACGCCGCGCCGAGCAAATCAAGCAAATGCAATGCCGTCACAAGGTCGAAGTCGCGAAGGTGCTGCCGAGAGATCGGACGGCGGCCATCAATCAATGCCTGGAAGATGGCCCTAACCCGACAACGGCCGCGGTTCATCCGTAGAGATGGAATGACATCCGCCATGCTGCCGCGCGTGAGCCCCGGTCGTTCGGCACTCAGACGGGCTTCACTCGAATGTTCTTTCGGGTTGAACCGTGAGGCGAATGGCGACTTCGGTTGAGCCGTCGAAAACCTCAAGCAGATGGTCGCAGAGCAAGCAACGAAACTCGCCCTTTGGTCCCCCGACGGAAACCAGTTCTACCCGGCGGTAGCCGGCGTTGCATTTCGGACAGGTGATATCGGACTTCTTCATGTGCGGGAAGCTACCACCCGGCCTCTTTAATTCCAACGGCCGAGGCCTCAAGCCTCACCCTGAGGTGAGCTCGAACAGGTCCCCCATTCGACTTTCAATTGGCGGCGGCCGCCGCGCGCTGCGCGAGCTCGGCGATCATGGCGTCGATCTCTGACATCACGAGGTCTGGCGCGGCGTTTTGGATCATGTGGCCGACCTGCGGCAGCACGATCAGTTTGGCATCGCATACCGCTTGCACGAACGGCCCCGAATGTATGCTGGTCGTCACGGTCTTGTCGACGTCGCCCGAAATCACCACCGCCGGCGTCTTGATGTCGCCATAGCGCGGCGCCTGCTCGTCAACCGCAGCTTTCAGCGTCACCAGGTCGCGGGCATTGGCGAGGAATTCGCGCGGCCGCAGCAACAATGGCGTCGCGGTATCGCCGATGAAGTTTTGCGGCATGATCTGCGGCAGGAACACGCCGCGCGCGCCGGGCGTGGCCAGAAAAATGCCGAGCGGCAAGCGTAACCGTATAGGCGAGCAGCGGACCGATCACGGGCGTGGCGACGAGCTTGTTGTACCAACCGACGCCGCCCCGCCACGGATAGGCGACCGGCGCCAGCATCACCAGGCCTGCGACGCGTTCGGGATAATCCAGCGCCATCCGCGCGCCGAGCGCGCCGCTCCAGGAATGCACCACAAAGATCGCCGATCCGATGCCGAGTTTTTCCAGCGCCTCGTTGATCATTCTGCCCTGGATGGCCGGCGTCGAATCTTCCAGTTGCGCGCGCTTACTCCAGCCATGGCCGGGGCGATCGATCAGGATCACGCGATGGGTTTCGGCGAGCCGGTCGCCGAGCGGCTGGCGCATCGCCTCGAGGTTTGAGCTTGCGCCATGGATCATCACGACGGGCGGACCGGCGGCATCGCGCGGCCCGATATCCAGCACGTTGAGGCTGGCGCCGGCGACCTCGATCGTCCTGCCCTGGGCGGGATAGAGGCGCTGCAGCGACAAGGACGCCGGCCTGCGTGATCAGCGCCAGGATCGCCAGCGCCGCCACGACGACGATTGATATCATTTGCAATATCCGGATGAGCCTGGGCACCCCTGAGTTACGGCCCTTCAGGCGGCGCGGTTTCGTGGCAGCGCGCATACCGTCATATGGATACCGTTTTTGCGGACGCGCAAAAAATACCGGGCGGAATTTCCCGCCTTGTTTCACGTGCCTTCATATCGCCGTCATCGGTAACTTTATATTTATCGTCATCCGCAGGGGTTTGCGACGTGACGGGCGCTCGCCGTCAGGCTGTCGTCGCCAGAACCTATCCACGCAATCCACAGGAACGCGGGCTGGGGCGCCGAAGATTATTCAGGGGACAAGTGGAGGGTTTTCCGATGAGTGCGAGACCGAACGAAAATGCCATCGACCGGATCGTGGCCAGCTGCAATGGCGACCTCCACGGCGCGCTGCGGGCGCTGCTGCTGGTCAACGAGCAGCTGGAGGCGGAGCTGCAACAGCTTTACGCGGCCGTCGCCCTTGGCGGGCCGTTCGAGCACGGCAGCAAGGCGCTGCACTAATCCTGATTTCCCGCAAGCCATCGTTGCAGCTGGCGGCCGGGTCTGGCTCTTTCGGACGGAGCCTGATCGTCGAGCGGGCGAGCCTGGCGTCGGACGTGGATTTATAGGGTCATGGATTTGTAGGGTGACGATGCCGCATTTGCCGGTCGCGTGACCGCCGACCACCCAACAGGGTCCATCGGCAAAAAACGGATCGCTCACAAGATCGATCAGATGTCGCGGCCTTCGACCTTTTCGCTCAGGGTTCTGACCAGCTCCGGCACCTTGTCCATATGCGGGTTGATCGCGAGCGCCTTGCGGAAGGCGTCGAGCGCGCGCTTGTCGTCGCCAAGGTCCTGCATGATCATGCCGAGCCCTGCCAGCGCGCCGAAATGCCGGGGTTCGCGGATCAGCACCTGCTCGATATCCTGCAGCGAACGGGCGTAGTCGTTCTTGCAGGTAATAAAGCGTCGCGCGCCTGTTCCAGGCCTCGACCTAGTCGGGCCGCAATTTGACCAGGGCATCGAGCAGCTTTAGCGCGACGTCCATCTGCTGGGCGTCCATCGCGGCCTTGGCGCGCAGCATCAGGAGTGCGGCGGTATCGCTCGGGGTGTGCAGCCACTGCGCCCAGATCCGGGCCTCGACATGCTTGGCGCTGGCTTCGTCGGGCGCCGCCTTCAGCGCGCCGAACAGGAAGTCCAGCCCGCGCGTCTTGTCGGCGCCGACCTTCGGCAGCTTGCTCGGCGGTTCGGGCAGTTTCTTCTGCTGCTTCGGCGGCGCGGCGTGCGGATCCTGCGCGGACGCCACGCCGGCGCCGCCGCGACGCGGCGGTCAGGAGAATGGCGGTCAGGCCAACCGCGCGGAGCGGGGAATCTCAATGCCATCGGTAAAGTCTAGACGCGAGAAAACGCGCTGCAAAGCAGCAAAGGCGTCAAAGACCCGTGAAGGCGAGCAATTTTAGCTAGGCCGAATGGCCAGATCAGGCCTGGATATCGGAATCAAGCCTGATCCGGGATCAACCCTGGCGCGCCTTGAAACGGCGCTGGACCTTGTTGATCACGTAGACCCGGCCCTTGCGGCGGACCAGACGGTTGTTGCGATGGCGGCCGCGCAGCGATTTCAGCGAGTTACGGACCTTCATGGGACAATCCTGATGCGTTGAAAGGCCGTGTTGGACAGGCCGAAAGTGGCAAAATGGGCTTATATCCCGCTGCGGCCATGCCGCCCGGGACGGCGCGGTTTCTAAGCCATCGAACGGTCAAATGTCAATCCAAACACGCGCCATTCCATGCTGCCGCCGGGACCTCCGCAACGGAACCGGCCCATCCGGGTTCCGGTCGCATGAAAATAAGCAAATGTAGTCAAAGGTTTATACCCACTAGCCCGGTCAGATCCTGTATCATGGACGGGCTGTCCGCTGGCGACTGCGTCTGGCGCAGAGATTGGGATTCCGACCTCGCGATGACGACAGTTCAGCTGGCCGACCGATAAAGACCGCCGCACTGGCCGCTGCGGACTTGCCGTTCCCGCCGCCGCGAATGCGCGGCTGCCGCTGCCCGCGGGCGTGCGGCCGTTTCAGCTCAACTGGCCCTATATATTCGGTGATCGGCGCCTACCATGTGGCGGCGCTGTTGGCCTTCATGCCCGGCTATTTCAGCTGGAGCGGCCTCGTCGTCGCCCTGCTCGGCACCCATCTGTGCGGGCTGTTCGGCATCAACCTTTGCTATCACCGGCTTCTCACCCACCGCGGCCTGAAATGTCCCAAAATGGCTGGAGCACGCCATGGTGATCGTCGCGATGTCCTGCCTCCAGGAAACGCCGGCGCGCTGGGTCGCCATCCACCGCCGGCACCATCAATTCTCCGACGAGCAGCCGGACCCGCATAGCCCGCTCGCAGGTTTCTTCTGGGGCCATATCGGCTGGATTCTGGTCGATCAGCCGGAGCTCGCGCGGCTCGGAATTTACGAACGCTACGCCAAGGACATCCTGCGCGACCGCTTCTACGTCGCGCTCGAACGCAACAACTGGCTGCTCTGGATCAATCTCGGCCAGATGCCGCTGTTCTTCGGTGCCGGATTCGCCGTCGGCATGGCTATCGGGCGAAACGCCGTCGGGCGCGGCGCAGACCGGACTTAGCATCATGATGTTCGGCGTCTTCGTCCGCACGGTCCTCGTTTGGCATATTACCTGGGCCGTCAATTCGGTGACGCATCTGTGGGGGTACCGAAGCTACGAGACCGACGAGGACAGCCGCAACAACATCCTTGTCGGCCTCATCGCCAACGGCGAAGGCTGGCACAACAACCATCATGCCGATCCGCGCTCGGCGCGCCACGGTCATCGCTGGTGGGAAATCGACAACACCTGGCTCACCATTCGCTTTCTGGCATGGCTTGGACTGGCCACCGACGTGGTGGCACCAGGCGCCCATCTGGCAGGCCCGCTCCACGGGAACAGGCTGACGACACGCGGAACGACCGGCGTTCCGGCCGACTGACCGCTTACGCCGCCTTCAATTCAGATGAGGCAGCGGGAACTCAACCATGGCCTCGCCGGTGGCGACCTTCTCGCCCGTCTGGTTACGGACCATGACGTCGATCAGCACCCAGCGCGATTTTGCGGTCGCCTGCTTCGATTTGACGATCCCGGTCGGCTGGATGGTGTCGCCGGGCCGGACCGGCTTGACCCATCTGGTTTCGAGGCGGCGGTGAACGGCGCCGGCGGGATAGGCCCAGTCGGTGATCATGCGCGAGATCAGCCCGAAATTGTTCATGCCGTGCATGATGATGCCGCCGAAATTGGTCTTGCCGAAATTGCCCTTCATGTAGTCGTCGTCGAGATGCAGCGGGTTGTAGTCGAGCGAGGCATCGCAGAACAGGCGGATGGATTCGCGGCTGACCGCGAATTTCGGCCCGTCGATGGTGTCGCCGGCGTCGAGGCTTTCGAAGGTCGTGGTCATGATTTTCGCTTCCCCTTACTGCGGCCGGATGGTCCAGCCGCGGCCCGAGCAGATCACCTCGCCATGCTGGTTGAAGAAGACATTGTCGTGCACCACGAACAGCCGCTCGCGCTTGATGAACTTGTCGAGCGCGCGGGCCTCAAGCCGGATGACGTCACCGGGCCGGGCCGGGATGTTGTAGCTCCATGATTGTCCGGCATTGACGGTGCCAGGACTGCGCATCCAGTCGTCGGCCGGCGTGCAGGAAAACATCAGGAGGATGTGGATCGAGGGCGGCGCGATCAGCCCGCCATAACGCGTGGTCTTGGCGTAGGCCTCGTCGAAATAGACCGGGTGATCTTCGCCGACCGCCTTGCAATAGAGTGCGATGGCTTCCCGCGTCAGCGTGTAGGGAATGGTCTTGCGCGGCTCGCCGGGGACGATGTCGTCCCAGACCTTGCGCAAATTGGCATGTTTCCAGAAGTCGGTCTCGAAGGCTTCCGCCTGCGCCATCTGATTCCTCCCGTTTTCCGCGGATTTGTTCCTGCCGTCTTGCCGAATTTGTTATATGGTATAATCAATTTGCCGGACCGAAAAATCAAGCACTCCCGGGAAACCCCATGCCCAAGCTGAAACTGCTCAATCCCGACGACTTCGTCGCGATCGACATCCACACCCATGCCGAGGAACCCTGTGGCATGCACGCCGATGACGGCTATGACGATTTCCAGGCGCAGATGGCCGATTATTTCAAGTCGCCCAACAAGCACCCGCCGACGGTGCCGGAAACCGCGGCCTATTACCGCTCAAAGAAGATCGCCGCGGTGATCTTCCCGGTCGATGCCGAGCGCGAGACCGGATTCCGCCGCTACAACAATTACGAGATGCTGGAGATCGCCGCGCAGAATTCCGACGTGCTGATCCCCTTCGTCAGCATCGATCCGCACAAGGGCAAGCTGGGGGTTCGCGAGGCGAAGAAGCTGATCGAGGAATACGGCGTCAAGGGCTTCAAATTCCATCCGACCATGCAGGGCTTCTATGCCAACGACCGCCTGGCCTATCCGCTGTATGAGGCGATCAACGACGGCGGCGCGATCGCGCTGTTCCACACCGGGCAGACCGGCGTCGGAAGCGGCATGCCCGGCGGCATGGGGATGCGGCTGAAATATTCCAACCCGATGTACATGGACGACGTCGCGGCGGATTTCCCCGACCTCAAGATCATCCTCGCCCACCCGTCATTCCCGTGGCAGGAAGAAGCGCTATCGGTCGCCACCCACAAGCCGAACGTCTACATTGACCTTTCGGGCTGGTCGCCGAAATATTTCCCGCCGATCCTGGTGCGCTACATCAACAGCATTCTGCAGGACAAGATGCTGTTCGGCTCGGACTGGCCGGTGATCACGCCTGACCGCTGGCTTGCCGATTTCGCCAAGCTCGACATCCGCGACGACATCAGGCCGAAAGTTTTGAAAGCCAACGCGCGGAAGCTTTTGGGAATCTGAGGCCACGGCCGCCGCTGGGCGGAATGCACGGTTACGCGGGGATGATCACTCTTGGCGAACCTCTGCAGAGTAGCGGCACTTGTCACTGCACTCCTGATCGGAACTGCAGTCGAAGGTTCTGCGGCCCAGCCTGAACCGTCCGGGAGCGTCGTTGAATTCGAAACCCCGCTTGCCAGCCGGCTCCCGCTGCAGGGCTATTTGAGGCAGACAAATAGCCCTGCCCCCTCGCCCGCGGTCGTGCTGCTGCATGGCTGTAACGGCAATTGGAAGCGGCTCGACCAGCGCTGGGGCGGGCGGGTCGCATCCTGGGGCTATGTGACGCTCACCGTCGACAGCTTCGGTCCGCGGGGGCTCAAGAATACCTGCGGCGGCGGCGCGCCGGTCGATCTCGCTTTCGATGCCTACCGCGCCCTGAACTTTCTGGTGCAGCAGCCGTTCGTCGACCCCACACGCGTTGCAGTTCTCGGCTTTTCGCAAGGCGGCTGGCTCGCGCTGACGTCGGTGGAGCACGGCGCCGTCGAGCATTTATCGCAAAGCAAGTTCCGTGCGGCGATCGCCTTCTACCCGCCCTGCATTGGCTTCAAAGGCAACATGACCGTTCCAACCCTGATCCTGATCGGCGACGCCGACGATTGGACGCCTGCGGATGAGTGCCGCAACATGGTGGAGGGCAAGGACGATTGGGGAATATCGCGGCACAAGGGCGAAGGCGCGCCGATAAAACTCATCATCTATCCCGGCGCCTATCATGCCTTCGACGCGTCCAGCCTTAAGAGGCCCATTCAATTTTTCGGACATCATCTTGAGTTCAACCAGGCGGCAACGGATCAATCGATCGATGCGGTCCACGAGTTTCTCGACGCGACGATCGGCGGAAAAACGCACCTGAAGTGACGTTGCATGTCCAGGTAGCCAACGCTCAAGGCTGCATCACGATGCACTCGAGATTGCCGGCACTGCTTGCTGCTTCCATCGCCTCCGGCAGCGCCGTGAGCGGATAGACGCGCGGGCGGATCGGGCTGATGTCGAGCAGCCCGCTGCGCAACAAGTCGAGTAACCGCCGGTAGGCGGTCGCCGGGTACATGAACTGGCCGAGAATCTCCCAGCTGTTGAGCATCACCGTGGTGTACGGTATCGGCAGCTCGGTGGTCATGCTTCCCATCAGCACCAGCCTGCCGCCGCGGCGAAGGCCATGCAGCGCGGCAAGCGTCGACTTGGGATCGCGCGCCTGTCCGACCATATCGAAGGCGATGTGGGCGCCGCCGCCCGAGGCGTCGCGAAGCGCGCTAGCATCTCTCTGCACATCGCCCCTCAACGTCACCGTTACGACGCGCGGACCGCCGGCGCGCGCCACCGCTTCCAGCGCGGCTGCGTCGCGGCCCGCCGCAATCACGCGAGCCGCGCCCATGGCGACCGCAACCAGCACCGCCGCCGTGCCATAAGCGCCGGTTGCGCCGTTTACGACCAGCGTCTCACCGGCCGTCAGCCGGCCGCGGAGCAGCCCGCCGTAAGGGATGATGCAGCGGCCGATCGCGACAAGCTGGGTGGCATCGACATGGTCCAATCCCTCCGCCGGCGTGATCGCCTCCACCGGCATCAGCGCGTATTCGGCGAGCGTGCCGTCCGGCCAGTCCGCCAGAACCTGCGCCGCGTCCGGGCTCGACGTCAATCCGATCAGGACCTGCGCCGGATCCTCGACATTCTCCCCTGCGACGAAGTGCGAAGAGAGCACCACGCGCTGGCCCGGCTTGAGATGCCAAACGTCCCTCCCAACCGCTTCGATGACGCCGACCCCATTGGTACCGATCGTGAACGGGCCGGGCGGCGGATTGTAGGCCGGCAATTTTCCTTCGACATAGGCTTTGAGATACGACATCAGCATTGAGGCTTCGATCCGCACCAGCGCGCTGCCCGGGCGAGGCTCCGGCGTGCGCACATCGTTGAAACGGAGCTCTCCACCGAGCCGATGCAGCTGCCAGGCCTTCATTCGCGTCCCCCTGATTGCGGCCGCCTCGCTGCGGCCTATGCGACGCTACGCTATGGACGGCGGCGCCTGGCAAAACCATAATGCGTTCTCTTGCCTCCAAAATGGCAGATGCATCCACTTTCCGACATGCCCACCATGAGTTCCCTGTGACCATCAAAGCCGTTGTTTTCGACGCCTGTCGCACGCTGTACGACATTCAGTCGGTGGCGACCGATCGCACCCGACTATCGCATCCACGCGCTGTCGGAATTGCCCGGTCTGGTCGCCGCCCATCAGGGCTGAATGTGAGTCCCCGATATGAGTGTTGAATCGGTCCGCGCGTTCTTCGCGGAGAAGGCCCCCGACATTGCCGTGATCGAATCGCCCGAGAGTTCGGCGACGGTGGCACTGGCCGCGGAGGCCTATGGGGTCGAGCCGAGCCGGATCGCGAAGACGCTTTCGCTGCGGGTGGGCGAACGCGTGGTGCTGATCGTCGCTGCCGGCACCTCGCGGATGGACAACAAGAAGGTCAAAGCCTTGTTCGGGCAAAAACCGAAGATGCTGGGGTTCGATGAGGTCGCCGAAATCACCGGCCATGAGGTCGGCGGCGTCTGCCCATTTGGACTGAAAGCGCAGCTGCCGATTTATTGCGACGTGTCGCTGAAAGCGTTCGACGAGGTGGTGCCGGCGGCGGGCTCGACCCACAGCGCGGTGCGCATCACCCCGATGCGGATGGCCGAACTGGTTGACGCCGAATGGGTCGACGTCTGCCAGACGCCACCGTAGCGGCGAAGCGGTCTGCCGTAACGGCGTCGCCGCTTATTGGCTGCTGTAGGACCTCGGCTGAACGTTGCGACGTCCTGGCGTGCCTTGCTGGGTCATGCTGTCATTCGATTCAAACACCGCGCGGCAGCCTCCGGAGAGCTGCGACGTGTTTTGCCGCAAGCACGCCGTGATCCGGTTGACGTCCGGTATCTGGTCGAAGCACAGACGCCAAACGTCGGGCGTGCAGGCCATCTGCTGTTCAAAGGTCCCGCGATACTCCTCGGAAAAAGCAGGGGTTTGAATGGCGATGCCGCAAGCGGTCGACATCGCAAGGCTCAGGACTAGCCGGTGTGCTCGCATCTCCGGTCCTTTTTGCGATAGGTTGGCGCGCATGTTCCGCAGGCAAAAGCTGCCTCGCTTCAGGCTTCAAAAGAAATGCGGCTGCGGAAGGTTCGATACGCTCAACAAATTGTGAAAGCGGGGCGCGGTCCTCGCCCACCTCATCCGTTTCTTCACCCTCGCTTCTTCCCCTTGGCAAAATGCTTCGCCAGAAAATCCGCCAGCACCTCGACGCGCGCCGGACGCGGGCCGCCCGGAGGCATCACCAGGTGTACCGCGCCTTCGGTTTGCTTCCAGTCTTTCAAGATCACTTCGACCTCGCCTGAGGCGATGGCGTCGCCGACGATGAACTCCGGCAGATCGGCGATGCCTAACCCCGCCAACAACGCCGGCATCAGCGCCTCGCCATTATTGACGCGGAGCGGTCCCGCGGGACGCACGCTCGCCTGCTCGCCGGCGGAATTGGTGAAGTGCCAGGCGCCGGCCGTGGAGAGATAGGCGTAGCCGAGACACCGATGCTGCGCGAGATGCATCGGATGGGTCGGCCGGCCGTGACGCTTGAGATAGGCAGGCGAGGCCACGATGTAGCGCGGCATCGCGCACAGCCGCCGCGCGATCAACGATGAGTCCGGCAGGCTCGCGATCCGCAAGCCGGCGTCGAACCCTTCGCCGATCAGATCCACCATGGCGTCGCTCAGATGCAGGTCGATCGAGACATCAGGATATGCTTGCAAAAACTGCGGCAGGATCGGCGCCACCGCCCTGACCCCGAACGTCATCGGCACCGCGAACCGCACCAGCCCGCGCGGCGCTACCGATTGCGCCAAGGCCTCGTTCTCCGCCGCCTCGCCGTCAGCCAATAGCCGCGCCGCGCGCTCGGACAATTTGTGCCCGGCATCCGTCAAGGCGAGCCGCCGCGAGGTGCGATTGAATAATCGCGCGCCGAGCCGCTCCTCCAGCCGGGTGACGGCCTTCGATACCGTGGCCTTGGACAGCGAAAGCTCGGTGGCTGCGGCCGCAAACGACCGCAGTTCGACAACTTTTGCGAAGATCGCGAGGCCTTCGAAATCGGGGAGTTTCGCCATCTATCGTCCTATCAGATCAAAATTGGAAACAATGAATTTCAATAGTTTCTATTTGTAGTCCAAGCGGAAACGCATATCCAGACGTCAACGAAATCCTCTTCAAGGAAAAATCCCATGATCGAACTCAGACCCTTTGCAAAACTCGGCGGCGCCGATCACGGCTGGCTGAAGGCGAAACACCATTTCTCGTTCGCCAGCTACTACGACCCCGGCAATATGGGCCATGGCGCCTTGCGGGTGTGGAATGACGACGAGATCGCGCCGAACACCGGCTTTCCCGCCCATCCCCACGCCAACATGGAAATCATCACCTACGTCCGCGAAGGTGCGATCACCCATCAGGACAGCCTCGGCAACAAGGGCCGCACTGAAGCGGGCGACGTGCAGGTGATGAGCGCGGGAAGCGGCATCCGCCACTCCGAATACAATCTGGAGCCGGCCAAGACAAAAATCTTCCAGATCTGGATCGAGCCGACGACCGAAGGTGGTCAGCCGACCTGGGGCGCGAAGCCGTTCCCGAAATCGGATCGCTCCGGCAAGCTCGTCACCATCGCCAGCGGATTTAAGGACGACAAGGACGCGCTGCCGATCCGTGCCGACGCGCGCGTGCTCGCCACCACGCTGAAGGCCGGCGAGAGTGCCGAATACGCGCCGCGGGCATCGCGCAACCTTTATCTGGTGCCGGCGGCAGGCGCCGTCGAGATCAACGGCGTGCGCGTCAACGCCCGCGACGGCGCCGCGATCCGCGACGAACAACAGCTCAAGATCACCGCGCTGGAAGATTCCGAACTGGTGCTGGTGGACGCGGCGTAAGGCCGAACGACTGCCACAACGGAATATCGTCATGCGCGGGCTTGACCCGCGCATCCATTCTCCTTCGGAAAAATCTTGCGAAGAGGATGGATTGCCGGGTCAAGCCCGGCAACGACGCTTTCAATAAATCACCCAATCCCAACCCTAACGGAGACCATCCATGACAAAAGTTCTCGTTCTCTATTATTCCGCTTACGGTCACATCGAGACGATGGCGAACGCCGTGGCCGAAGGCGCGCGCGAGGCCGGCGCCACGGTCGACATCAAGCGGGTGCCGGAGCTGGTGCCGCCGGATGTCGCGAAAGCGTCGTACTACAAGCTCGATCAGGCAGCGCCGGTGGCGAAGATCGAAGACCTTGCCAATTACGACGCCATCATCGTCGGCACCGGCACGCGCTTTGGCCGCATGTCGTCGCAGATGGCGAATTTCCTCGATCAGGCCGGCGGCCTCTGGGCCAAGGGCGCCCTGCACGGCAAGGTCGGCGGCGCCTTCACCTCGACCGCGACCCAGCATGGCGGCCAGGAAACCACGCTATTCTCGGTCATCACGAACCTTCTGCATTTCGGCATGACCGTGGTCGGCCTGAATTACGGTTTTGCTGGCCAGATGAAGCTCGATGAGATCACCGGCGGATCGCCCTACGGCGCCACCACGATCACCGGCGGCGATGGCAGCCGCCAGCCATCCGCAAACGAACTCGCCGGCGCACGCTATCAAGGACGCGTGATCGCGGAGACCGCGAAGAAACTGCATGGCTGATGCGATGCGGGCGGCATTCTCATCCGGGAATGCGGCCCCATTTGCTGGCGACCGATTTCACCACAGACGACGGACTACGCCATCGATGATCGAAATTCTCTTTATGTATCAACTGGCACGCAATCCGATGCAGGCGGTCGCCCGGCGCTGGTGGTGCCGCAGCCTGTTCCGTGCCACGCGTGGTAAGCGGCGATGCCCCGAATGCACCGGTTCGTGATGCGAGTAAGATGAAGCGGACGCCGCCTTCATCAAGCCCCCGGGAAGAAGTAGCGCGATCATTCCCAAAGCGCTGCGTTCGCCTATATTGGCCGGGCCGGATGGAGCCCGGCCTTTTCATGCCGCAAATCCGATGACCGCCGGGAATCGTCACTCATGAGCAGCGTCCCGCAAATCGCATGGCCGGAACTGCCGACCGCAGCATGGCGCGAAACTTATGAAACGCTGCATCTGTGGACCCAGATCGTCGGCAAGATTCGTCTCGCCCGCACGCCCTGGCTGAACCATTCCTGGCACATCACGCTGTATGTCACCGCACGAGGGCTGACCACTTCTCCGATACCAGACGGCAGCAGTACGTTTCAGATCGACCTCGACTTCATCGATCACCTCTTGCGGATTTCGACCAGTGGCGGCGCCAGCCGGGAGTTTGCCCTGGCCGGAAAGTCGGTCGCGAGCTTCTATGCGGCGGTGATGGCCGCACTGGAAGAACTCGGCATTCGCATCGCCATCGACGAGATGCCCAACGAATTGCCCGATCCAATCCGGTTCTCGCAGGACAACCGGCATTCCACTTACGATGCGGATGCGGTGCGGCGCTTTTTCCAGATCCTTGTCAACGCCGACCGGGTGTTCAAGCAGTTCCGCACCGGCTTCCTCGGCAAGGCGAGCCCGGTACATTTCTTCTGGGGCAGTTTTGACCTGGCGGTGACGCGGTTTTCGGGGCGGCGCGCGCCGCGTCATCCCGGCGGCGTGCCGCATCTATCCGATGACGTGGCGTGCGAAGCCTATTCGCATGAGGTGAGCAGCGCCGGCTTCTGGCCGGGCAGCGGCGCGATCGATTATCCCGCGTTCTATTGCTATGCTTATCCGGAACCGGCAGGGCTTCCGCACCGCGCAAGTGCGGCCGGATGCGGCATTCTTCAGCGAGGCGCTCGGGGAATTCATCTTGCCTTACGATGCCGTGCGAACGGCAGCGCAGCCGGATCAGGCGTTGCTCGATTTCCTGCAAAGCACCTATGAGGCCGCGGCCAATGCGGCAAACTGGGACCGCAATACGCTCGAATGCACGCCGGGCAGGCCTGGCGTGGTGCGGCAGATCTAGCTCTCTTCGCGCGTCTGTGGCTTACCGAGCAGGCGGCCCAGACACGCGGCCAGCCGGGGATAGCGGCGGAGTTGACGCACGGCGTGATCGCGCAGCACATAGGGAAGTCCGCGCCAGCTTAAGGCGGCGGTGAGATCGACCAGAGGAAGCGGCGTCACGCCGAACCGGCGCTTATAGGCATAATTGCCGATGCTGAAATCGAAGCTCCGGACGCCCTCCTGATGCAGCGCGGCCATGGTGCGCTGGATGATCAGCCGGCCCGGCGAACAGTGCGACCACTTTTCGCCCGCATGGCTGCTACGCAACATTACATAACGCGAACCGCTGCGGATGCCGAGCAGGGTCGCCACGACTTCATCGCCCACGGTCAGCGCCGACGGCACGGCATAGCCGCCGTCAAGACCTTCGCCGATCAGATGACGGTAGAACGCGACTGGCGTCTCGTCGTCGAGAGCGAAATTCAACCCGAGATGCCGCATCCGCGCACCTTGCTGGATCGCCAGGGTCGAAAGCACATGCAACGCCTCGTTCCGATCGCTGACGATCCGGAACCTTGCAGCCGGATCGCGCGTGAACACGCGCCAGCTACGCTCCAGGTTCTTGCGGACGGTTCGTTCCAGCGAGTAGCGATAAGCGTCGAAATCATCGCCGGTCGTGACCACGTTACCGTTCAGCGGACACGGCTTTGCGACATCGAGCAGCGCCAGCGGGTTGGGCCCGTTTGCGAGAACGAGCGGCATCTTGCGCAGGCGAACGAGATCGGCGCCGCCGGGCAAACGCTTCAGCGCGATCAGAAGATCGCGCCATAACGCCCGCGCCCGCGTAACGTTACGCGGCGAGGCTGCTGTCAACAGCGGCGCGTTGTAGTCGGTCAGATTGAGATCGGCGAATTCCACGATGCGGACACCGTTCTGCACCCGCCGGACCAGCGGCAACAAAGCGGCCCATTCCCCTGTCTGACCATCCAGGACAACGGCGATCAACGGCTCAACCTGGGGAAAATTGGCGAACGCAGCATACCAAGCACCGAGCCAGCGATGATCCTGGAACACCGTGGACGAGCCGGTGTCGTTCCAGCGCGCCTCGGCCTGCTTCCAGTCGCGGACGAACTCGACGCGAAAACCCTGGGCGCGGGATGCCTCGCGCGCGGTCAGATGTCCCGCCCCAGCCAGCATCGCTGCCATCGTACCTGTCTCTGCCGTTCCCATCGCCCCGTCATCCTTCTCCCCGGCGCACGCTTCCGCGGTGTCCCGAAAGCCTGACGCGGGCGCCAACCAAGAGCGTCCCCTTGTCCCGATATGAGACGAAAAGCCGCTCCCTTCCCGCTATCTGGCAAGATCGGTGCCCGCGGCAGTCGTTGCCGCTTACCGTAAGATAATGTCTGCGATGTATGGCTAATGCGGAACTCTGGACGTCTCGTATTGAACGTGTTTGCTTCGCACGAACCAGTGCCCGCCTCGCTATCCAAGTGCGGGGCAGGCTTTCGCTCGAAAACGCTTCAGGAAGGCACCGCTCCCCCAAGATGGCCTCGGAACCTGCATATCAGGCGCTGTTTCTCGGCGCGGGCGCGCAAATGCAATGCGGCGTCGGACAATTTACCCGGCTGTTGTCCGAGGGAATCGAAAAGCTCGATCCCGGCAGTTGCACCATGTTAACCCTGACGCGGTCGGAAGGATCGCTCGCCGATATCCGGCGCGCCGTGGCATCGGCGCGGAACGTGGTCTGCAACTTCCCGATCGTGGCCTGGAAACGCGTGATGTTCCGGCCGCTCGCAGCGCTTGCGATCGCGCGGCTGCGCGGGCGGCGCGTCATCCTTATCCAGCATGAATGGGCCGGCCTGCACTGGCTGCGCCGTATCACCTATCTTCCGGCGCTGCTGCTCGCCGATACCATCGTGATGTTCTCACCCTTGGTGCGACGCGAGCTCTCGAACGATCCCCTGGTCGGCTGGACCGCGCGGAAATGCGTGCTGGCCCCCTTGCCGCCAAACATCGAAGCCTCTGCCGGAATCGCCAATTCCAGATTGCGGCGGCGGCTCTCCGCCGCGCGGGAAGAGGGACAGCTCGTGATCGGCCATTTCGGATCGATCTACCCGGGCAAGCAACCGAACGCGCTGCTCCACATCGGCGCGATCCTGAAGGAGCGCGGTCAGAAGCCGCTGATTGTCTATATCGGATCGTTCATTCGCGGCACCGACAATGTCGAACAGGAATTTTACGCCCGCGCCGCCGAACTCGGCATCATCGACGACGTCATCGTCAGTGGCTATGTCGCGTCCGATCATGAGGTGTTCGGCCTGTTCAGCCAGATCGACGCCTTCTGCTATCCGCTCGATGAAGGCCTCACCGCGCGGCGTTCCTCCATTCTCGCCTGCGTGCAATCCGGCCGCCCTGTCATCGTCACCGGCCCGGCCGAACCAGGCGAGTTCGACCATCATCCACGCTTCAGGGAATTGATCGAGCGCGGCGCGATCGTGCTGGTTGCGCGCGGATCGGATGACGAGGTCTATGCCGAAAGGATTATCTCGGCGCTGAAATGGCCGTCGGTGCAGGCGCCGTTCGATTTCGATGGCTGGTGGCAGGATGTGGCGCTGGCCGTACGGGCGCAGTTTGAACGCCTCACTGCCTCACCCGAAACCGCGCCAGATAATGCAGCCCGAACACTGCCACCAGGAACGTGAACCAGGTGGGATCGGCTCGATCGAGAAAGAAGCTCTCCAGCGACGAGAGATAGAGGCCGAACAGCCAGATTCGCAGAAACGCCATCGTCAGCGGCCCATGATTGCCGCCGCTATCGGCAGCCTGGAAATTCCGTAAAGGAACGACCACGAGCACCACGATCAGCAATGCCAACCCCGGCAACCCCATCGACAACGCCGCGTCGAGATAGCCGTTGTGGCTGTGCGAGGCGTATTCCGCCCATTCCATGCCCTGGGGAACACTGCGAATCGCGTCGGTGCCCCAGAACGCCTCAAAGCCGTACCCGGTAAGCAACCGCAATTGCAGCGACTGCAATCCGAACTCCCAGATCTCGGTGCGGCCTGTGAAGCTCGAATCCAACGGCAGCATCTTTGCCAATCCAGCAAGCCTGTCGCTCATAACCGTGCCGATGCCGAGCAGGACGAGCCCCATCAGCGGGGTCAACAGAATTACCGCGCGAAGCCAGTAGCCGCGCACGATCGGACGTCAGCGAGGTCAGCATCAGCACCAGGAAGATCAGCCCCAGCGAGCTCTTGCCGGCGGTGTTTAGCAGGAACAATGCCGACAGCGCGATGATGACACCGCCGGACAACCAGGCGCCGGAGCGGGCGATGTAGATGCCAAGAAATACCAGCATCGCCATCACGGACGCCGCCACATTCTTGTGGCCGAACGCACCCCGCCAATTTCCCGCCAGCTGCGGTTCCTGGATATCGGTCGCGAGGTGAATGGACAGATTCGGGACCAGCAAAATTCCGAGGTAGCAGACCGCCAGCAGCACCAAAGCGGCGACGCTGAACCAGCGCATCAATTCATTCTGCGATTTCGCCAACAGCGGCAGCGTCGCGGCGACGGCCATCACGCAGGCCGTCAGGGCGAAGCGCTTGATCGATGTACTGGGGTCCAGCGACAGCGCGACCGTGGCGACGATCCAGCCGCCGAACAGCAGATAGGCCGGCGTGAGCAGGGTCGCGAGGCCCGCGCATATTGTCGCGCATCGCGAGGACAACCATCAGCACCGCCAGGCCGCCGAACACCACATAGGTCATGGTTTCGTTGCCGGTGGTGGTATCCTTGAGCTGCTGGTTGCCGAGATCGACGAACGGATGCAGCGTTATCCAGGCCAGCAGCAGGGTGCCGACGAAGGCTGCGCCGCGCACGAGGTCCATCACCTGCTGACGCCGCAATTCTCCGACGACGGCGCGCAGTTCGGAGGTGGCGGCGAGTTCGCTCAAGATACGATCTTCGAGGCTTTGTAGGGTTGCGGTTCGATCCCGATCGCCGCCAGCGTGCTGCCTGCGGCGACGATGATCGGATGCAGCGCGATCAGGGCCTTGTGTTCCCTGAGAAACAGCCTGATGGCGAGGTACAGCGATTGCGGCACGAGCGCCAGCAACTTGGCGAACAGCTTGGTCCGCGACCATGTGGTCCGCGCCAGTTTGCGCTGGACGTGATAATTGATCGCGCCGATGCGCAAGGCCCGCAGCGCCAGCCAGCCCGGACCGGTCCGGCTGCTCGGTACCGTTTCGGTGATGATCGCTTCCGCGGCCCAGTGAAATTTCATTCCCGCCTGGCGGCAACGGGCGAAGAAATCGGTGTCGCCACCGCCAAGAAAATTGAAGCGGAGATCGAACGCGGGACTGGCCAGTCCGGCGAATACCGGCCGCGTGATCAGACAATTGCCACAGCCGTAAATGACCGGCACAGGACCGCTGATTTCGTATGCCGGGTAAAACGCCGGGTGACGGCGCAGCCCGCGTTTGCGTTCGTCATCGAAATCCGGAAATACCGGCCCGCCAACCACATCCGCCCCGTTGGCCTCGGCGGCGCGCAGCATCCGCTCCAGCCATTCCGGCGAGGCGACCTCGTCGTCGTCGATCATCAGGAAATTGGCGGCGGCGGGAAACGTCGCCAGTGCGGTCTCGAATGCTGCATTGATGGCGTGGCAGTTGCCCTGACGCGGCTCGACCACGCAGAGGCCCGGAAATTTGCCGGAGGCAAGAAATTCAGCGGCGACGGGTACGCTGCCGCAGGCCGAGGCGTCGTTTTCGACGATGACGACCGCAAAGCGCCGGCCGGTACGCTGGCCGGCCAGCGATTCCAGCGTCAGGCGCAAATGCTGCGGCCGGCGGAAGCAGGGAATGCAGACCACGGTCGGAATCGAGGTATCCAGCGCCGGCGACGATGCTGCCCACGCGCGGGAAGCATCCGGCATCGCTGTCGCAAAAGCGGACACGCCGGACAGCGTGGCTGTGCCGAAACCGTCCTGCGCCTCGGCGTCGGCCGCGCTGGCTGAGAGATCGTGCCGGGAATGGGCCTCTAACGACATCGGTAAACCTGGCTCCGCCGTGACATCCAAAGGATAGGCCAAGGTCGTAGCAATATCCGGTCCAGCGGCGCGCACTACCGTGCGGAATTCTCGCGACGGTTAACGGGACAGGGTTAACCAATGTTAAAGCTCTGCACACACCGGCGGGTTCACGATCAGCGCCTGAAAAGCTCCCTGAAAAGCCGCTGAGAGTTGGGAAAGCGGTTGTTATCGATCTGCGTCGGCCACAAGCCGTCGACGTCGAAATAAGCCGCATAGGCGATCTTGTCTGGCGTTCGACACGAACCAGTCGTGCATTTTTTGGATGAAGAGAGGATTGTCGCCGAAATTGCCGACGCCCCATTCGGGGTAACTCATGCTTTTGCCGTGCTGGGCGGCAAACTGCTGGTGCCATTGCAGACCAAACGGCGCATTCAGATAGAACTTCTCCCATCGCTCGCTGGCGGAGCCGTCGTATTTGAAATCGTAGACGTCGAGACCGATGTAATCGACGACATCGTCGCCGGGATAGGCGAGATCGGCAGGACTGTCCTGCGCTCCCCAGCCCGGACACCAATCGTATTTGAACCCACTCGAGTGCCGCCTGAAGATCTCGACAACGCGCCTGAACGCCTTGATGTAGTCGGCCTCCCGGCCCTTGGCGAACCAGGCCATGGAAACAAGGTTCATCTCCCAGCCAAGACGAATGACGGCGTTAGGCTGGGCTTGGGAAATCGCTGTCGCGGCGGCTTCGAACTCGGCGTCGTGCAGGCCGTCGGCGACATCTTTGAGCGGCGTTCCCTTCACCGTCAGCGGAACCGACCAGACGACGTTGCGCGCCGGATTGAGCTTCTTCCAGATCCCCGGCACCCAGCTCAAACGGGAGAAATCCTCCCACGTGTTTTCAGCGTAGAAGTCGACCCCCACCACCGATGACGGCGCCTGGTTGAGCCACTTCTCCCAAATCTGCAGCGTAAGCTCGCGGCCGTGAGGCCCCCAGTTGACGAAGGCGCCGGCAATTCTTGACGAGTTTGACGTGCTGCCCGAAACCGCGTTGGCCTCGCCATCGACGAAGGCGATCCCGGCCAGCGCCAAGGCCGCCAGCACGATGGCCAGCCGCTTCGTGATCCGCTTGGCGCGGCCGCGCGGGCCGGCGGCTCGATCAGTTCGGAACATCGTCCGCCCTTGCCAGCTTGCCGCCAAAGAACGGCGCCAGCCTGCGTCCCACTTCGAGCGAGCCCTTGGCCGTCAGATGGCCCTCGTCAAACTGCAGGGGAACGTCGCCTTCGGCAAATTCGTCGCAAACGCCTTCGCGACAAACTGAATCGTAGATTGAGAGGTAAGTCGCGCCTTTGGCCGTGACCATGCGCCTCAGCAGCCCGGTCACGCTCGGCAATCCCTGGCGTGCGCATGGCCCTGGCAATCGAAGGCCTGTTGCGCAGGATTTCGTCCGCCAACAGCCGCGGCAGCGCGCTGTCATATTCGACGATCGGCCCCAGTACGACGACGTTCAGCCCCATCGACATCAGGGTATCGAGCGTAGCTGACAGCCCCGGAATATCCTCGTCCTTCCAGGAGGCGGCGAGCAGGACCTTGTCGACCCTGTTGTTGACGAGAAAGTCGTTGAAGACAAACTGCATCAACCTCGGACAGGCCCGGCTATCGAGCAGCGAGATCCGCTCGACGGCCGGCCGGCAGGCGCTGGCGCTCGCCTGCATCAGGTTCACTTCCGGCATGGCGGTAGACAGGCCAAACCAGAGATGCGCGGCATGGCTGTCGCCGACCAGAAGGTAGTTCGGCCGCTTCGGATCCAGTGTCATGCAGGTCTGCATGTCGAGATGCTGGCGATTGGTCGCAAGATAACAATGGCCGGACCGGAATGCCTCGGAAGGATCGTAGCCGAGATAAGCGGCGATCGCGACCACCCGCTCCGGAAAGCGGAATGGCGCACCGCCTGCGATCAGCACCAGGCCGCAAAGCGCGACGATCGAGGTCATCGCGATCGACGCGGTGCCGAACACAACGCCGGTGGACGTACTCCTTGGCCTGCGAACGGAACGGCATCTCGACAAATTTCCACGACAGCCAGGCGATGCCGATCGAAACGACGACCAGCGTCAATTTTGTCATCGCGCCGGAATAGCCTGAAACAAGCCCGTCCGTCCGCTGAAAGACGATCAGCGGCCAATGCCACAGGTAGAGCGAATAGGATATCAGGCCGACGAACACGGCCGGCCGCAGCGACAGCCATCTGCCCACGGCCGAAATCCCGCATTCGCTGGAAGCGATGACCAGGGTGGCGCCGATACTGGCAAGCGACGTCATCAGCAGCAGCGGGGCCGACGAAGATCCCAGGAAGATCGCGCCGAGCAAAAGCAGCATCCCGATGGCGCCGCAAAGGTTTTTGCTGAATTCGGTCTGCGGTGCCGGAATGAATTTGATCGACAATAATGCGCCGAGCGCCAGCTCCCAGGCGCGAAACGGCGTGAGATAGAAGACGAAGGTGGTGTTCCGATAGCTTACCGCGAAAGCCGCCGCAAAGGAGAGCGCGGCGACGACGGCAAATAAAATCCTGGCGCGCTTTGGCAAGACCCGATAGGCGAACAGCATCAACAGCGGAACGACCAGATAGAACTGCTCCTCCACCCCCAGCGACCAGGTATGCAAGAGTGGCTTTGTTTCGGCGGGCGCATCGAAATATCCGGCCGTCGCGGCGAAGTAGACATTCGAAACCGAACCGGCCGCGCTGGCGAGGCTCCTTGCGTAGTCCTCGAGTTCGATGGGCAGGCAGTAGAGATAGGCGAATATGCTGGTGACCAGGAACATCACAAACAGCGCGGGCAGGATCCGCAACATCCGTCGCTTGTAGAAATTCGGGAGCGAGAACGAACCCTTGCGGATGTCGTCATCGATCATGCCGCAGATCAGATATCCCGATATCACGAAGAAGATATCCACCCCGACGAAGCCGCCGGGGAAGCCGGGGATGCCGGCATGGTAGAACAGCACGGGAAGGACGGCGAGCGCACGCAGGCCGTCGATGTCAGCGCGGTACTTCATCATTCGACCCTCAAAAATGACGAAAGGCGTGACGGCGGCGACGCGTCACGCAACGGAGCAGTTAACCTTCCCGCCGCGGCAGCCCCCGCAGACGGTGTTCGCACCGTCGCAAAAGCGGACACCCCGGACAGTGGAGCTGTGCCAAAAAGACCAGGCTCCGCGGGCGTCGCGTCACTCGCTGTAACGCCACGTCGGAAATTGCGACCGTATTCTCATGCGTCCACGCGCCTCAGCACATCGGTACTAGGTGCCGATTACTGCAAAATCCGGTCCAGCGTGGCGCGCAACGATCACATCACCGTCGGCGATGGTTACCGCGCGTCGAATTAACCAACATCGAAACGCCGCCGAGGTCGCGGAGCCGCGCGGCACCGATCTTGCTGTCTCTCTCCGCAGAGAAACAATGCGCCCGGAAGCCGATGCCGCTCACTGCTGGAAAGACCGACGAGATGTCCCCTGTAGCGCTGTTAACCCCAACTTACGGGCGCGATCTCGAGCTGTGCACCTTGCTGTGCGAGAGCGTCGACCGTCACGTCGTTTCATTTGCGAAGCACTATCTCCTGGTGCCGGATTGCGATTTGCCGCTGTTTGCTCATTTCGAGAACGAGCGCAGGAGCGTCCTTCCGGCATCGAAATTCCTTCCCAAATGGCTGCGGCCGCTACCGCGCTTCGTGCAGCGAAAGCGCCGACAATATTGGTGGTCGTTCCGGACCAAGCCGGTCAGCGGCTGGCACGTGCAGCAATTCCTCAAGATCGCCGCGACCATCTCGTTGCCTCACCAGCGATATTGCATCCTGGATTCGGACGTCGTGTTCTTTCGGGACTTCGATCTGTCGCGCTTTGAATATCCGAATGCGATTCCGCTCCTCAACCTCCCCGGCGAGGTTACATCCAGCCTCGTCCACCATTCGCATTGGGTTGAGACGACCCATCGACTTCTGGGATTGCCGGCGCCGCCGCTTCCGGCATCTGATTTCATCGGCCACATCATTTTCTGGGACCAGCAGACGGCGCGCGCAATGGCCACGCGGATCGAGGCAGTCACCGGCCTCGACTGGGTTGAAGCGCTGTGCCGGACTCACGGGTTTTCGGAATACATGCTGTACGGCTATTTCGTGCAGAACGACGCCCGCTGTTCCGGCTGGCACACCCTCACCTCGCGCACGCCATGCGTCAGCTATTGGGATGCGCCGGAACTCAGCCAGGACGAATTGAACGAGCTGCTTCGCAGCGCCGATCGGGATGACGTCGCCTTCTCGGTCGCATCCTTCTCGGGCACGCCGGTGACGATCATCCGGGCCGCGATCGAGGAAGCCGCGAGCCTTTCCTCGCTCCCCCTCCGCAAAGAAGCCGCGGGGCTCGCCGCGCTATGCTGATCGGACAAGCCAGCATCAATCTCACCGCCAACATCCTCTCGGCGTTGCTCGGGCTACTCAGCGTGTTCGTTTTCACGCGGCTGTTTTCGCCGCATGACTACGGCACCTATCTGCTCGGCGTCGGCTTTGCGTCGGTCATCAGCGTTTTCGCCGCGGGCTGGTTTCGCAACCTGATCCTCAGCGGACACGCCAAAGACGACGGCACCGACGTTCGTGGCCTCGTGATATCGGGGTATCTGATCTGCTGCCTCGCCGCACCCATGGCCTACGGATTGGGACGCCTGGTCGGCCTGGACACTTCGGCGGCGTTGGCCGCGGTCGTGCTTGCGCTCGCGATCGGGCTGTTCGAGCTGACCCAGGATCTGGTTCGCGCGCGCCTGATGGCACTCACGGTCATGAAGGCCACGCTGGTTCGCGCGGCCTCGGTGCTTTGCCTCGGCGTGGTCGTCGCCTTGCTGAGCCCGACGGGATTCCTGCTGCTGCTGTCGTCGGCGCTTGCCTATTTGCTCGCGGTATTGGTCCAGTCGCGCACCGCCTGGCGGGGGACGCTCGTCAAATTCGACGTCGCCGGTCTCGCCGCGGTAGCCCGGCAGGGCCTGCCGCTGACGCTGTCACTGACGCTGCTCGCCGTTTCCAGCGTCACCGATCGATTCATGATCGCGGGTCTCGTTGGCGCGGCGGATGCCGGCAAGTATGTCGCAGGCCTCGACCTTGTCAGGCAGACCCTGATGATGCCGGCGATGAGCGCCGCCGCGGCGTTCTTTCCGCTCGCCGTCCAGATTCACGCCAGCCAGGGAAATGCGGCGGTGCGTTCGCATCTCGCCGAATGCGCGGAGCTGCTGCTCAGCATCACCCTGCCGGCCTGCCTCGGCTTCGCCGTCATTTCGTCGCACGTCGCCAATGTGGTTCTCGGCGCTGATTTCCGCGAGGTGGCCGTCCAGGCCATGCCGATCGTGGCCATCGCCGTCATCTTCCAGGTCCTGACCCAGCAATATCTGCATGCGAGCTTTTTGCTTTCGGGGCGCAACTCGCTCTATCTGATCAATACGGCCTCGATCATCGTAGCCAATGTGATCCTGTCCTACGTTCTGGTCAGCAGTCACGGCACTGTCGGCGCCGCGTGGGCCCGGCTGGGCGCCGACGTCATCGGATTTGTCTGCGCGCTGATCCTCAGCCGCTGGGCTTTCCCGGTTCCGATACCGCTTGGCCGGCTTGCGCTGACGATGATCGCCGGATTGCTCATGGCGCTGGCGGTCGGAACGCTGGACAGAAACCTGCACGTTTCAGACCCGACCGCCTGCGTCGTCCTGGTCGGCGTTGGCTTCGCCAGCTACGTGGCCATGTGCTGGCTGCTCGACATCTCCCGGACGCGCCGGCGTCTGAAACTCGGGCTCGCGCTTTTCAGAACCAAACTCGCCAACATCAGCATCGGATAAGTACAAGTGAGCAAAACAGCCACCATCGATCTCGCTCGCGCGGCGCCTGCCGAGGTTACGGCCGATCTGCGTGTCACGGCCGGTGCCACGCCGGTCGAGCATCCGCAAGCACTGCTCGCGCTGGCGCCCGGCGAGGCGCGCGACAGCCTGCTCGCCGTTCACGGCATTCTCTCCACGCAGCTGCCACCGACCAGGCTCCGGATCTACGAAGCCGGCGGCGGCTCGACCAGCTTCTTGCCGCTCGACGTGCTGCGTCGCGCCCGCGTCACGGTGGTCGATATCGATGCGGATCAGATCAGCAACAACGACTACGCGCAGGAGACGATCCTCGGCGACGTTCAGGTCCATCGCTTCGCGCCCGGCAGTTTCGACCTCGTCATTTGCTACAACGTCATCGAGCATCTGCCCGATGTCGAAGCCGCGCTGCTTCGCTTCTGCGAGTCGCTGAAACAAGGCGGACTGATGTTCATCGGCGCGCCGAACCCGAAATCGCTTTCCGGCGTTGTCACCAAATATTCTCCGCACTGGTTCCATGTCTGGTTCTACCGCCATGTGCGCGGCGAGAAACAGGCCGGCCAGCCCGGCGAGCCGCCGTTCCCGACCTTCTTCCATCCACTGGTCACGCCTTCGAATCTCGAAGCCTTCGCGAACACCCACGGCCTCGAGGTGATCTACCGGAAGCAGTTCGAGAGCCCGCGCTTTCCGGAGATGCGATTGCGCAAGCCGGGCCTGGCCGCCCTGCTCGATGCCGCCGCCACCGTCATGAATTTCCTGATCCCAGGGAAGCTCGACGTGCGACACGGCGATTATCATGTGATCCTGCGAAAGCGCTGAACCATGAACGCGACGCCGTCCGCAGCCACAGCAGGGGTCGGCCACCGGCTGGCAATGGCTTTGCGCGTCGATCGCGATCACTTCGCGCGCGCATTCGGCGGCGCGCGGGTTCGTAACGAATGGTTAACTTTCGCTTGCCACGGCGGCGGCTTCAGGACGCCAAATGGCGGATTTGAGCAGAGCCGAGGCGTCGCTATGCGAGGCCGCTTAAACGCTTTTTTTGCGATTTTCGTGAATAGTCCCTCAATGAGTATGGTTAATTTTCCCTGTTGCGTTGGTTCCGCGCCGAATGCATGCGCGCGTGGCGTAACCCGAAGAGCAACCCCTCAGCCGATGCGTGCGGCAGTTCGAATGGAAGCTGGGGCCCATGCTTGCGTATGACCAACCGATAAATCAGCCCAGGCCGGAGGATCGGAAAGCGCCGCCACGAAGCGGCGCAGGCTTCAGCGTGCTCGAACTGACGCGGCTGCTGTGGCGGCAAAGGGTAGCGATCGCGATGGCCGCCTTGATCTGCGCCTGTGCCGCGGTCGCGATCGGCAAGAGCCTGACACCGAAATATTCGGCGACCGCCCAGCTGTATGTCGATCCCCGCGAACTGCAATTGGTCGATCGCGAACTCACGCCGCGCACCCAGGATCTTTCCGGCCTCGCCATGGTGGTGGAAAGCCAGGCGCGCCTGATCACCTCGAACAGCGTCCTGCTGCGGGTGATTGAGGACACTCATCTCGACAAGGATCCGGAGTTCGGCGGCGAATCCAGGGGCATACTGGGAGCGCTGCTCGGCCTGTTCGGTATGGAAATGCGGCCAGCCGCGGAAACCAAGCTCGGCCAGACGGCGGCGCTGGAAATCCTGAACCGTCACGTCAATGTCAAGAAGACCGATCGCAGCTTCATCGTCGACGTCGATGTCTGGTCGCATGACCCGGCCAAGGCGGCAATGCTCGCGAACGCGATCTCGATCGCATATCTTGCGGAATCGAAGAAGTCGCAGGCCACCGCCGCGCGGCGGGCGACGACCGATCTGTCAGGCCGGCTCAAGGAATTGCGGGAACGGCTTCGCAATGCCGAGAACGCGCTTGCGACCTACAAGGCGCAGAACAATTTCGTTGGCTCCCAGGATACCGCGATCAGCGACCAGCAGCTTTCGGCAAGCAACCAGCGGCTCGCAGCGGCGCATGCGCAGACGCTCGACGCCCAGGCCAGATACGACCAGATCGAATCGAGCCGCCGCGCCGCGACCGATGCCGGCGCCATTCCTGAGGCGCTGCAGTCACCCACCGTCGCCAATCTGCGCGCGCAATACGCTGAAGCCCGCAAGCGTTATGCGGAGCTGGCCGGCGAATTGGGGCCACTGCATCCCTCGCTGCGCCAGATGCAGAAGCAGGTCGACGACCTGCGCCGCACCATCAACGAAGAAGTCGAACGCTTCGCGCAATCGGCGAAGAACGACCTGACGCGCGCCCGCGATTTCGAAGCTTCGTTGAGCAAGGCGCTGGACGCCCAGAAGCGCCAGAGCGTCCAGCTCAGCCAGGCCTCGGTACGGCTTCGCGAGCTGGAGCGCGACGTCGACGCCAATCGGGACGTTTATCAATCGTTCCTGAAGCGCTCGCGCGAGACCGAGGAACAGGAAAGCCTGAATACCTCGAGCGCCCGCATCATCGGCGAAGCCACCGTGCCGCAGCGGCGCTCTTTCCCGCCGGCCATGAGCGTGCTCGCGATGATCGGTTTCATGATCGGCGCGCTGGCCGCTTCCGCCTGGGTAGTTGCAGCCGATCGGCTGCCGCCCGACACCAGCGAACCGCGGCCAATCGGCGCCGACAAGAAGACGCCGGCGCCGCCATCGAAACAATCGCCTGAAGGTCAATTCCGGTCGCAGCCGGCGGTCGCGGCGGTCGAAAAGCCGCTGATCGCGCGGCTGCAGGAATCCGACGTGATGCGAACGCTTGGCGGAATCCTGAAAACAGACGGAATTCCCGATCTGACGCGGGTGGGCTGGCCGACGCTGCGCGCGGGCTTGCCGCTGATGAGCTTCCTCAACGCCATGCGCGAGATGCGCGCAACCGTAGCGCGGCGTTCGTCCGGCAACGCGATGCCGGCGATCGCCGTGATCGGTGCCGGCGCGAGCGAGGACCGCAGCATCGCCGCGGTGAACGTCGCGCTGGCGGCCGCACGCGACGGCGCCAGGGTGCTGATGATCGACGCCGATCCCGCAACGGGCAGCGCTTTCGAACAAGGTGAACGGCCCCGGCAAGCGCGAGCCGGCCCGCCTCGGCTGGCTCAACATCGGCAGCAAGCCTTCGCGCGCGATCAAGACCGCCAACGGGATCTCGATCCTGCCCGCCATCAAGGCGGCCGATGGCAAGGCGGGCGACGCAATCTGCAAGGCGATCGCGCAGGCGCGTTCGGCCGGCGGCTACGATCTCGTGATTGTCGACGGACCGGCGATGCCCTGGACGAGCTCCGACCGCAAGCTGATCGGTATCGCCGACGGCCTGATCGCGATCCTGCCGGCCAATCTCGACATCAACGACTGCATGGAAGACATCATCGCAGCCCTGGGCGGCGCCGAGCGCAAGCTCGTCGGCGTCGTCCTCAACGAACTTAACCCCGCGGCCGTCAACCGCCAGCGAGACAAACAATATGCGTGAGCGTCGTGCCAACCCGGTCGGAAGGGCCGCTACCGCCAACATCCCCAGAATCTCGCTGGGAGGCTTGCGGCTCGCCGTGCTCGATATCGAGCAGACCGCGAATTTCATGATCGACGTGGTGTTTCCGAAACGCCGGGTCGACCGTCCGCTTTATCTCACCTCAGCCAATGGCGAGGTGGTGGCGCGCTGTTCGACCGAGCCGATGACCGGCCGGCTGTTCCGCGCCGCCGATCTCATCAATGCCGACGGACAACCGCTGGTGACCGTGTCGCGGCTGCAATCAAGGACGCCGTTGCCGGAACGCGTCGCGACCACCGACCTGTTCCACGTCGTCGCTCGAAAGGCGCAAGCGGCGGGGCTGACATTTTACATGTTCGGCGCCGACGAAGCGGAGAACGCCGCCGCCGTCGCCAACGTCCAGAAAATGTATCCCGGTTTGCGGATCGTCGGTCGCTGCCATGGCTATCTGACGGGCCAGGCGCTGCGCGACAAGGTCGACGAGATCAACGCGCTGGCGCCGGACTATCTGTGGGTGGCGCTTGGCGTTCCCTACGAACAGGCATTTGTCGAGGATTTCACGCCGCTGCTTTCCAATGTCGGCGTCATCAAGACGTCGGGCGGGCTCTTCAACTTCCTGTCGGGAAGCCGGGTTCGCGCGCCGCTCTGGATGCAGAGGGTCGGACTCGAATGGGCATGGCGGATCTGGCTTGAGCCGCGCCGATTATTCTGGCGTTATCTCACCACCAACCCGCGCGCGCTCCTTCTGCTGTTCAACAAAAACGGCAGCACCGATCGCACGCCATGAGGATGAGACATGAGTGACGCTCCGGCCGTTCTGGTCACCGGCGGCGCGGGCTATATCGGCTCGCATGGCTGCCGGGCACTGCTCGCGGCCGGTTATCATCCGGTGGTTTTCGACAATTTCTCGACCGGCCACCGCAGCTTCGTCACCGGATCGCTCGTTGCGGGCGACCTCATGGACAGAGCGGCGCTCGATCGCGCCTTCGCGCAACACGAGATCGTCGCGGTGATGCATTTCGCGGCCTCGAGCCTGGTTGGCGAATCCGTCACAGACCCGCGGAAATATTATACCAATAACGTCGCCGGCACGCTGTCGCTGCTGGACGCGATGCGCGCGGCCGGCTGCCATCGCCTGGTGTTCTCTTCCACCGGCGCGGTCTACGGCAACGCCGACAGCAAGGCACTGCCGGAAAACTATCCCTGCGTGCCCATCAATCCTTACGGCGCCTCGAAATGGATGATCGAACGCATCCTCGCCGATTACCGCAGCGCCTACGGGCTCGGCGCATTCTGCCTGCGTTATTTCAACGCCAGTGGCGCGGATGCGGCCGGCGGCATCGGCGAGCTACGCGATAACGAGACCCATCTCATCCCGCGGGCCATGATGGCGCTGCAGGGCCATGTCACCGATTTCGCGGTATTCGGTGATGATTACGACACGCCCGACGGTACCGCGATCCGCGACTACATTCACGTCAGCGACCTGGCGGCGGCGCATGTAGAGGCGCTGAAGCTCCTGATGCAGGGACATGCCGGCGGCGCTTTCAATCTTGGCACCGGCACGGGCTTTTCGGTGCGCGAGATTCTCGCCGCCATCGCCGCCGAGACCGGCCGCGAGGTACCTCATGTCGTCAAGCCGCGTCGAGCGGGCGATCCGACCTATCTGGTCGCGGACCCCACCGCTGGCGCGCCAGACCCTGAAATTCCACACCCGGCATTCGGATCTGGTAACCATCATCCGGACCGCCTGGGCCTGGCACCAAAAGGCTCACCCGCTGAAGACAAGCGGACATCGTCCGACCGGCTAGATCTCGGCTCCGACCGGGTGAGACTGACGCGCCCGACGCCACGCAACTATTCCGGCCATGGCGCGTTCCTCACCTTCAAACTTTTCCGGGGAGATGAGAGATGGCCGACAGCTCGCTGATCAAGGAACACATGGAGGTGATTTCGTCGGATCGAAAAGCCGTCGGAATGGTCGACCGCCTCGAAGGCATCGACAGGATCAAGCTGACCAAACAGAGTTCACCCGACGGCCAGCACCATCACTTCATCCCGGTCTCGTGGGTCGACCACGTCGACCAGCACGTGCACCTCAACAAGACCGGCGCCGACGTCACGTCGCACTGGCAGCACGGCCGGCAATAATACCGGCGCGCGTTGCTGATGGGAACGGGATTATCGATGCCTGAAAATCCGTGCATCCGGCTGCAAATATGCAATTTGAACGCGCCGTGCGCGAATTCGCGAGGTGGCGCGCGGTCCCCAAGGAGCGGCAGTCGGCGGCCCCGGCATGGTGGTGGGGACCCGCGTTTGAGGTGAGCGGCCAGCCGCAACCGATGCCGGCCGACTGGTGCGCGCGTCTGGAATTGCCTGTCGGCGCTACGCTCGCCGACGGCGCGGCGGTTTTGCTCAAGAGCATCGCCGAGCCAGACCTCGCCGACCTGGCCCGGCGATTTTCCCGGCCATGCGCGACACTCGGATCCGAAAATCCCGCCTAGCGGAACTGCCATCCGGCGCCCGCGCTTCTCGGCGGCGGCGATTTCAATCGTTTGCCACTTGCTCTTCGGCTGTCGCTTTGAGACCATGCCGCCGACAACAAGCAAGACCCGCTCGCTACGCGGGCTTAGAGCCGAGGAAATCCCATGCCGCTGGTGCAGGCTGACCGTCTCACGCGCATCGGCGCGGCGCTGCTTCGGGCGGCCGGCGCGTCGGACGAGGAAGCAAGCGCCGTCGCGGTCGGCTGCGTCAACGCCAACCTCGCCGGCCATGACTCGCACGGGGTGATCGCCATCCCGACCTATATCGACCGCATCAAGGTCGGGCATATCGTGCCAGGCGCGAAGTGGACCATCGTGCAGGAATCGCCGACCACGACCGTCATCGACGGCCATTGGGGTTTTGGTTTCCACGTCAACGCCAAGGCGATGGCGCTGACGATCGAGAAGGCGAAGACCGCCAATGTCGCGGCCTGCACGGTGTTCCGCCAAAGCCATGTCGGACGGCTCGCCGCCTATCCCATGATGGCGATGCGCGAGGGCATGATCGGCATTGCCACCGCCGATTCCGGCCGTTCGCCCAAGCATGTCGCGCCGTTCGGCGGCCGCGAGGCGCGGCTCGGCACCAATCCGATCTCGATCGCGGTGCCATCGGATCTCGAGGCGCCGTTCTATCTGGACATGGCGACCTCGGCGGTAGCGGCCGGAAAGATCCAGCTCGCCGCCGCGCGCGGCGAGGAAATCCCGACCGGCTGGATCGTCGACAGCGAAGGACGGCAGACCACCGACCCAGGCAATTCCGCAAAGGCGGCGCGCTGCTGCCGCTCGGCGGCACCGAAGGCTACAAGGGAAGCGGCCTCGCGGCGATGGTCGAGGTGCTGTGCGGGCTGCTCACAGGCCTGGGCTTCGGCGTCGAGCCGACCGGCCGGCACAATGACGGCTGCTTCATGGCGGTGTTCAACGTCGCCGCGTTCCGTCCGCTGAAGGATTTCAAGAAAGAGGTCGCCGAATTCGCGCGCTATCTCAAGGCGACGCCGCCGTCGGAGGGCTCGACCGGCGTGTTCTATCCGGGCGAGGTCGAATATCTCCGGGAGCAGCAGCGCAGGCGTTTCCGGCATCGACGTCGAGGACGCGACCTGGGACAAATTGCGCGCGCTGGCGGCCGAATACAAATTGACCGCCGAACTCGATCTGAAGTGACCGTCGCATTCGGCCGGCACAGGGAGAGCAGCATGACACGGCAAATGGTGATGGTCGGCTTCCTGCAGGCGCAGAACTGCACCAATCTGCCAAGCTCGTGGCGCCATCCGGAATCGCGCGACGATTCGATGTCGGCGGATTACTATCAGGAGATCGGCCGGATCCTGGAATCCGGAAAATTCCACATGGCGTTTTTCGACGACCGGCTGGCGATGCCGGACCGCTACGGCAACGACCACGCCCATACCGTCGAATACGGCATCCGCTGCGTGAAGATGGATCCCGTCATCGTGCTGACGGCGATGGGGATGGCGACCGAAAAGCTCGGCCTCGCCTCGACCTGCTCGACCACCTATTACGAGCCGTTCGACGTCGCCCGCCGCTTCGCCACGCTCGATCTGATGACCGGCGGCCGCGCCGCCTGGAACGTGGTGACATCGGTCAATGACGGCGAAGCCCACAACATGGGCAAGGACGCCCATCTCGATCATGATTTCCGCTACGACCGCGCCGACGAATTCATGGAAGTGGTGCTCGGCCACTGGGATAGCTGGGAAGACGGTTCGCTCCTGATCGACAAGAAGAGCGGCCGGTTCGCCGATCCGGCCAAGGTCAAGCGCCTCGATCACAACGGGCGGTTCTACAAGTCGCGCGGACCGTTCACGGTGCCGCGCTCGCAACAAGGCCATCCCGTCATCATCCAGGCCGGCGCCTCCGGCCGCGGCCAGCGTTTTGCGGGGCGATGGGGCGAGGTGATCTTCACGGCAGCGCGCAATCTGGCGGGCGCCAAGCAGGGCTATGACGCGGTCCGCAACGAGGCCGCCAAAGCGGGCCGCGATCCCGACCAGATGTTCCTCTGCAACCTGACCACGCCGGTGTGCGGCGCGACCAAATCCGAGGCCGAGGACAAGATGGCGCTGATCGAAAAGCTGCCGCTGGAGATCGACGCGCTGTCGCTGTTGTCGGAAGGGCTGAACTACGATTTCGCCTCCAAGGGCATCGACGAGCCGCTGACCACGGCGGAACTCGAAAGCATGCAGGGCATCATCGGCATCCGCGACGGCGTGCTCAAGACCTCGGGCAAGACCAACCCCAGCGCGCGCGATTTCGTCACCTTCTCCGGCCGCGGCCAGACCGCGGACGCGATCGTCGGCGGGCCGAAGGAGATCGCCGACAAACTGGAAGAGATGTTCGTCGGCCGCGGCTGCGACGGCTTTGTCATTGCGGCGACCTATGTGCCAGGCTCTTACGCGGATTTCGTCCGCCACGTCGTTCCGGAATTGCAGCGCCGCGGGCTGTTTCACAAGGATTACGCCGGCAAGACCTTGCGCGAAAATCTCGGGCTGCCGCGCCCGGCCGCCGGCGCATGGAAAACCCGGCCGCGGGCTGCGGCGGAATAGAAGGAACAAGGCATGCGCTGGCTTCAATTCACCGCGGACGGAAAGACCGGACAACTCTTGGGGCATCGTCGAAGGCGACCGCGTGATCGCGGTCAGCGGCGATCCCTTTGGGGAATGGCAGCGCACCCAACGCACGCATGCGCTGAAAGACGTCAAGATCGAACTGCCGGTGATGCCGCGCACCTTCTATTGCGTCGGCCTCAATTACCTCAAGCATCTCAAGGAAGCCGCCGACAAGGCGTGGCACGGTGCCCAACGTTCCCGACCGGCCCGAGATCGGCTATCGCGCGCAGAACGCGCTGATCGCGCATGACGAAGACGTCGTGATTCCGGCCACCGCCACCGAGAAGATCCACTATGAGGGCGAACTGGTGGTCGTGATCGGCAAGAAGGCAAAGCACCTCGACCGAGGCCAATGCGATGTCCTGCGTGTTCGGCTACACCATCGGCAACGACGTCAGCGAACGCAGCTGGCAGAAGGCCGATCGCGGCTTGTGGCGCTCCAAGAACGCCGACACCTTCAAGCCGATGGGGCCGTGGATCGAAACCGAGGTCGATCTCGACAGACATGGAAACCATCGTCAAGGTCAACGGCAAGGAGACCGACCGCTTCCACACCAACGACATGATCTTCGGCATCAAGCCGTTCATCGTCGAGCTGACGAAATATTTCACGCTGTGGCCGGGCGACGTGATCTGGATGGGCACCGACGGCGCCTCCCCCGACCTGAAGGCCGGCGACGTCGTGGAGATCGAGATCACCGGCATCGGCACCTTGCGCAACCGGTTTGTCAAGGAGAGCGGCGCCGGGGAGCAAGTGAACGCAATCAGGCGCCGGCGCTCGCGAGCGGTATGTCCGCCGCGGCGCCTAGACGCAGAGGCGCCCGACCGTGCTATTTCACGACCGCGGCGCCGACCTTGCAGACGGCGGCGTCCTGATCGCCGGTGCCACCGCTGCAGCCGACCGCGCCGATCACCTTGCCGCCTTCGACCAGCGGAAATCCGCCGGGACTCGCGATCAGCGTGGGATCGAGCGTGGCGACATAAGGATGGCCGGTTTCATAGGCGTTATAGAACACGCGGGATTCCCGGCGAAAGCGCGCCGCGGTGCGGGCCTTGCCGATCGAAATCGTGCCGGATGCGATCTGCGCGCCTTCCATCCGCTCGAACTGCACAAGTTCGCCGTTGGTATCGACCACGGCGATGTTCATCTTCCAGTTTCGCCTCTTGGCTTCGGCTTCGGCCGCGGCCATCACCTGCTTGGCGCGATCGAGCCCGATCGACATTCCATAGGGAATATCGAACGGCATCGCGTCGGGCGTGCCGCCCGCCGACGGTTGCGCCGGCGTTGCGCTTTGGGCAAATGTGGGTGAACTCACTACCGCCATGGCGCAGGCGGCCACGGTCATCGAAACGATCGAACGCATTACATCCTCCCAGTTGATGTTTGTTTTCGTTGTCCAGTCCGTCGATACTGGCTGCAACCCCCTCCGTTGGTAAATATTCCGGCGGGAGCCGCCATTCGGCCTTGATGCCGGCGTCCAGGATCATCGTGCGCCAGCACCTTCGGCGGCCGTCATCAGGAATAGGGATTGATCAGCTTCTGCTGCTCGGCGCTGTGATGGACCAGCAGATCGATGAAGCTGCGAACCTTGGCCGACAGATGATGGCGATGCGGATAGACCGCGTTCATCGCAAGCTCGACCGGCCGGTATTCGGGCAATAGCCGAATCAAGCGGCCGGAATCGAGGTCGTCGCCGACCAGAAATCCCGCGGCCAGACAAACGCCGACCCCCTGCAGCGCGGCCCTGCGCAGCGTCTCGCCGCTGTTGGAGATAAGATTGCCGGAGACCCGCACCGATGCCGGCGTGCCCTTGCGGTCGACGAAGTGCCAGCCGTCCGCGAAAGGATAAAGCACGTGGCGAATGCAGTTATGATTTTCGAGTTCGGACAATTGCCGGAGCGGTCCGTGCTTTTCGAGATAGTCCGGCGAGCAGCACAGCACATGGCGCCAGGTCGCGAGGCTGCGGACGATCAGGCTGGAATCCGGCGGCGGGGTGAGCCGGATCGCGAGGTCATATCCCTCGTCGATCAGGTCGACGCTTTTTTCGCCGATGGTCAGATCGACCTTGACCTCGGGGTATGAGTTGAGAAATTCGGCGACCACCGGCGAGACGAACTGGACGATATGGGTGGCGGTGTAGATCGCGCAGCGTGCCGCGCGGCGTCGATTGCAAGGCGCCGGCGATGTCGTCGGCCTGTTCGAGATCGGCCAAGATCTGCGTGGCGCGGTCGTAATAGGCCTTGCCGACTTCGGTGAGGCTGACCTTCCGCGTCGTGCGATGTAGCAGCCGCGCTCCTAACCGGTCTTCCAGCGCCTGGACGTGGTTGCTCACCATCGTCGTCGACATGTTGAGCTTGCGGCCGGCGGCCGAAAACCCGCCGTTATCCACCACCCGGACGAAGGCCGTCAGACTGGTCAGCCGATCCATCGGGCGCCTCCGATTATCCGCTCACACTGGATAATGCTTCCATTTTTTCCGGAATTATCACATCGCAGAGATCATTGCATCTTCCGGGCAGCCCAAGCGCCCTCTGGCGAGGACGCCCGCCAGTTCCGGAGGATGCCATGTCGAACCAATCTTATGTCGCTGATTTACATGAGAAAAACTGCCTTCTCCCGTCCCGGCAGGCGATCAGGCGGGCGGCTTTGGCGCTGGCGGTTGCACTCGGCGTCGCCGGCGCGGCGAACTTCGGCTACGGCTACTTCACCACCGGCCGCTATCTGGAATCGACCGACGACGCCTACGTCAAGGCCAACTCCACGATCATCTCGCCGAAGGTGTCCGGCTATATCGCGAGAGGTGCTGGTCGGCGACAATCAGCCGGTCAAGGCCGGCCAGGTGCTGGCCCGGATCGACGACCGCGATTTCCGCACCGCGCTGGAGCAGGCGCAAGCCGACGTCGCGGCTTCCGAAGCCGCGGTGCGCAACCTCGATGCGCAGCTCGCTTTGCAGCAGCCGATCATCGAACAGGGCAGCGCCGACGTCGCCGCCGCCGAAGCCAATTTGAAATTCGCCCAGGAAGAACGCGCCCGCTACGACGACCTGATGAAGACCGGCTCCGGCACCATCCAGCGCGCCCAGCAGACCGACGCGGCGCTGCGCGAAAAGACCGCGCAGGTGCAGCACAGCAAATCCGCGCTGCTGGCGGCGCGAGAGGAAGGTCGACGTCCTCACCACCGACCGCGCCAAGGCCGTGGCGCAACTCGATCGCTCGCGCGCGGTCGCGCAGCAGGCGGCGCTGAATCTGTCCTACACAGAAATCACGGCGCCGGTCGACGGCACCGTCGGCGCGCGATCGCTGCGGGTCGGCCAATTCGTGCAGGCCGGAACGCAGCTGATGGCGGTCGTTCCGCTCGATGCGGTCTATGTGGTCGCGAATTTCAAGGAAACCCAGCTCACCTATGTGCGCAACGGCCAGCCGGTCGAAATCAGCATCGACGGTTTCCATGGCACCAGGCTCAGGGGCCATGTCGACAGCCTGTCGCCGGCGAGCGGGCTCGAATTCGCGCTGCTGCCGCCCGACAATGCCACCGGCAATTTCACCAAGATCGTGCAGCGCGTGCCGGTAAAGATCGTGCTCGACGATCACAGCCTGACCGGGCTGCTGCGTCCGGGCATGTCGGCGGAGCCGACCGTCAACACCAAGGCAACCGTGCTCGCCGACCGCGAAGCCAAGCGCCGGCTTGCGTCGGACAGCGCTTTCGTCCGCGCGCAACGGCAGCTGAAGCTTCCGGCATCGCGTCATCAAGCCCTGCTGGATAATCCTTCCAGTTTTTCCCGGATTATCGAAATAGGCCGCCCAATGCATCCTGCCTCTGCAAGCCAAGAGGAGACACCAATGACCGCGCTCCAGACCACCATCGAAACCGCCGCTCCCCGCCGTTGGCGACCGTTCGCAGACTGGCGCGACGCCGCAGGCAGTCTCAACGGTCTCTGCCAAAACCTGGCTTGCGGTATTCGGCGCCACGCTCGGCGCCTTCATGGCGGTGCTCAACATCCAGATCGTCAATGCGTCGCTCGCCGACATTCAGGGCGCGATCGGCGCCGGCATCGACGACGGCGGCTGGATCTCGACCTCCTATCTCATCGCCGAGATCGTCGTGATTCCCCTGAGCGGCTGGCTCGCGCAGGTGTTCTCGATCCGCATCTATCTTCTGACCAACGCGATCCTGTTCCTGGTGTTTTCCGCCGCCTGCGCCCTGGCGCAGGACCTGCCGCAGATGATCGGCTTGCGCGCGCTGCAGGGTTTTAGCGGCGGCGTGCTGATCCCGATGGCCTTTACGCTGATCATCACGCTGCTTGCCGAAGGCGAAGCAGCCGGTCGGCCTGGCGCTGTTCGCGCTCTCGGCCACCTTCGCGCCCGCGATCGGCCCGACCATCGGCGGTTACCTCACGGAAAACTGGGGCTGGCAGTACATCTTCTACGTCAACCTGGTGCCGGGCACGCTGATGATCGGCATGCTGTGGTTTTCGCTGGAAGCGAAGCCGATGAAACTGTCGCTGCTGCGCCAGGGCGATTGGCCGGGCGTCGATAACCATGGCGCTCGGCTTGAGCGCGCTGCAGACCGTGCTCGAGGAAGGCAACAAGGACGACTGGTTCGGTTCGCCCTTCATCGTCCGCCTGTCGACGATCGCCGCCGTGTCGCTCGGACTGTTCGTCTGGATCGAACTCACGACCAAAAAGCCGCTGTTGAATTTGCGCCTGTTGGTTCGCCGCAATTTCGGGTTCGGCATCCTGGCCAATTTCCTGCTCGGTATCGCACTCTACGGCTCGGTCTACATCCTGCCGATCTATCTGTCGCGCATTCAGGGCTACAATGCCGAGCAGATCGGCATGGTGCTGGCATGGACCGGATTGCCGCAACTGGTATTGATCCCGCTGGTGCCGCGGCTGATGAAGCGCTTCGACCCGCGGCTTGTGATCGGCATCAGGCTTCGCGCTGTTCGCTGCCTCCAACTTCATGAATATCCATCTGACGGCGGACTACGCCAACGATCAGCTGTTCTGGCCGAACGTCGTGCGTGCCGTCGGGCAGGCTTTGATCCTCACCCCGCTCTCCGCCGTCGCAACCGCAGGCATCGAGGCGGAGAATGCCGGCTCGGCGTCGGGGCTGTTCAACATGATGCGCAACCTCGGCGGCGCCGTCGGCATCGCCATGCTGCAGACCTTCCTGACCAAGCGCGAGCAGTATCACTCCAACGTGCTGATGCAGTCGGTATCGCTGCTGGAACAGGCGACGCGCGAACGGCTCGAAGCGCTCACCCAGTATTTTGTTAGTCACGGCGTCATCGAACGCGCGGATGCGTCACAGCGTGCCTTGGTCGCCATCGGCCACATCGTACAGAAGCAGGCCTACATCCTGGCCTTCAGCGACACGTTCTATCTGCTGGGCGCCGCGCTGATCGTTGCGCTCATGGCAGCCTTGCTGCTGAAGAAGCCCAACCATCTTGAAGCCGGCGGTGCCCATTAAGAATATCCCTCAACCCGTAAGTCGAAGGAGAACGACCATGAAACCCCGATTGAACGCCTATCAGATCGCACCCGATACCATCAAAGCGCTCGGCGCGCTGGAGACCCATATCCAGGGCACCGGCCTCGAGCAATCCCTGATCGAACTGGTCAAGACCCGGGCCTCGCAGATCAACGGCTGCGCCTTCTGCATCAACATGCACACCCAGGATGCCCGCAAGCATGGCGAGACCGAGCAACGCCTGTACCTGTTGAATGCGTGGCGGGAAGCGCCCGTCTATACCGACCGCGAGCGCGCCGCCCTGGCGTGGACCGAGGCGGTGACGCTGGTTTCCGAAACCCACGTGCCCGACGACGTCTATGAAGAAGTCCGCAAGCACTTCTCGGAAGAAGAGACGGTCAATCTGACGATGCTGGTGGCGACCATCAACGCCTGGAACCGGATCGCCATCAGCTTCCGTTCGATTCCGCCGGTGAAGGTCAAAGCCGCCGCGTAATCACACCGCGCTGGCCTTGGCGAAATCGACGTAGATCTCGCGCAGGCGGTCGGTCATCGGACCGGGCTTGCCGTTGGCGACGGTCTTGCCGTCGATCGACACCACCGCCTGCACGAACACGGTGGCGCTGGTGATGAAGGCTTCCTTGGCCGCCAGCGCCTCCGCGATCGTGAACGGCCGTTCCTCGACGCGAAGCTGCCGTTCTTCGGCGAGCGCGACCACCGCCTTGCGGGTACAGCCCGGCAGGATCGCGGATGAGTTATGCCGCGTCACCAGCACGTCGTCCCGCGTCAGAATGAAGGCCGACGACGAGCCGCCTTCGGTCACCTTTCCGTCCTCGATCATCCAGGCTTCGCCGGCGCCGGCTTCCGCGGCCGCCTGTTTTGCAAGAACCTGCGCCAGCAGCGCCACACTTTTGATATCGCGCCGGGCCCAGCGGATGTCGGGCACCGTGATCACACCGATGCCGGTCTTGGCTGAGGGCGCGTTGATGATGTCCTTGACGGAAGTGAACATGATCAGCGTCGGCTTGACGCCTTTCGGGAACGCAAAATCACGGCCGGTATCGGCGCCGCGCGTCACCTCCAGATAGACCATGCCGTTGACGAGATGGTTGCGCGCGATCAGCTCCCGCTGGATCTCCTGGATCCGCTCGGTGGTCTCGGGCAGGGCCAGCGATATCTCGCCGACCGAGCGCTCCAGCCGCGACAAATGCGAAGCGTTGTCGATCAGCTTGCCGTCCAGCACGGCAGCGACCTCGTAGATGCCGTCGGCGAACAGAAAGCCGCGGTCCAAAATCGAGACCTTGGCCTCTGACATCGGCACGAACGACCCGTTGACGTAAGCGATCTGGTCCAAACAAGTTCTCCTGAAAGCTAAAGCGGCTGGCCGCTTACTATACGCAAATTCTTAAGGTTTGATCGACGGGTTGGAAACGGCGTTCGCGCGGCAGTCCCCTTTCGTTGCGCTAGCGCGGCATCTCGCCCAGATCCCAAAACAAACCTGCCATGATGCCGAGCGCTTCCTCGGTCACCGGCAGCAGAATGTGCTCATTGGGTGCATGCTGGGAGCAGCCGGGATAGGAATGCGGCACCCAGATCGTCGGCAATCCCAGGCAATCGGAAAACACATCGTTCGGCAGCGAGCCGCCGAAATTCGGCAGCACCGCCGGCGCCTTTCCCGTGGTCTGCCGGATCGAGGCCGCCGCCCAGTCGATCCAGGGACTGTCGAAATCGGTCCGCGAGGCGGCAAAGCTCTGCGTCGCGCGCACCTCGATCATCGCAAAACCCTTCGCGTGCAGATGCGCCCGGACGGCGTCGACGACCTGGTCGGACTTGGTGCCGACGACAAAGCGAAGCTGCAGCATGGCCTGCGCGCGGCCCGGAATGGCGTTGGCGGGCTTCTCGATATTGCCCGACGATATCGCCAGCACTTCGAGCGTGTTCCAGGCATAGAGCCGCTCGGCGGCCGACAAGTCCGTCCTCGCCCCAATTCTCCGACAATGCCGGCTCATCGGGCGTCGGTTCGATCTTCACGTCGGCCAACGTGGCGCGGATCTGGTTGGAAAGCCGCGGCGGCTTCAGCGCGTCCAACAACAGGCGGCCGTGGCCATCGACCAGGGTCGCGATCGCGTTGGCCAGGATGGTCGCGGGATTGGCAAGCACGCCGCCCCAATTGCCGGAATGGTGCGAACCGTCGCGCAAATTCACATCGAGATGAATCCGCAATCCGCCGCGGCAGCCGAGGAAGATGGTGGGACGGTCGGCGGCTAGCCTCGGCCCGTCGGACGCCAGGAACAGATCGGCCTTGAGTTCCTCGCGCAAGGATTCGCAAACCTGGCGTAAATCCGGCGACCCGATCTCCTCGCCGGTCTCGACGATGAATTTGACATTGAAGCCCAGCCGGCCGCCGCGCGCCTCGCGCACCGCGCGAAGCGCCGACAGATTGATGCTGTGCTGCCCTTTATTGTCGGCGGTGCCGCGACCGTAGATGCGATCGCCCACAGTCGTCGTTTGCCAGGGATTGAGATTGTCGCGCCATTCTCCCTCCATGCCCTCGACGACATCGCCGTGGCCGTACATCAGAACGGTCGGAACTGCGGGGCCCTCGCGATATTCCGCAAGAAGATAGGGATTCTTGCCGGTCGGCGATTCGATCAGCTTGGTCGAGAAACCAAGCTGCGTAAAAGCCGGGTCAAGTTCCTCCACGAGATAGGCCCGCAATGCATCGCGCCGCTCGGGATTCTGGCTTTCCGTGGGAAAAGCGACCCTGCGGCCGAGTTCGCTCAAGAATTCACCGGAATGAAGAGTTTGGCGCGCCCGTTCGATGGCATCCGTTCTGGTCATGTCTTCCTTTTCCCGGTCGTGAAGCTTCAAGTCTGGCCAACGTATCGAGATACGAAGCCGGCCGAAAGGAGCATGCCACCGACAATTAGCTTTGCTAAGGCAACCCGGAATGCGACAATTTCGGCCGACAGCCCGGCTGTTCGGATCGGGCGAAATTCGAGAAGCAACGTGCCCAGAGCTTCCCCATGAGGCCATTCGTTCATGAAGAAAGAAATCCGGCTCAACGCCTTCGCCATGAACTGCGTCGCGCATCAGTCGCCGGGACTGTGGACCCATCCGCGCGACCGCACGGCGGAATATAACCGGCTGCCGTACTGGATTGATCTGGCCAAAACGCTGGAGCGCGGGCGGTTCGACGGCCTGTTTCTCGCGGACGTGCTCGGCGTCTATGACGTGTTCGGCGGCAGTCCGGATGCGGCGCTGCGCAACGCCACGCAGACGCCCGCCAACGATCCGCTGCTGTTGATCTCGGCGATGGCCGCGGTCACTGAACATCTCGGATTTGGGGTGACCTCCAACCTGTCCTATGAGCCGCCCTATACGTTCGCGCGGCGGATGTCGACGCTCGACCATCTGACCGAAGGGCGGATCGGCTGGAACGTGGTGACCGGCTATCTCGACAGCGCGGCCAAGGGCGCCGGCAAGGACAGGCAGACCGCGCATGACGACCGCTACGACGTCGCCGACGAATATATGGAGGTGGTCTACAAGCTCTGGGAAGGAAGCTGGGAGGACGACGCGGCGCTGCGCGATCGCGCCCGCGGCATCTTCGCCGATCCGGCGAAGGTGCACCGTATCAGGCACGAGGGAACCAATTACCGCGTCGACGCCATTCACCTGTGCGAGCCGTCGCCGCAACGCACGCCGGTGCTGTATCAGGCCGGCACCTCGCCGCGCGGACGGCAGTTCGCCGCCGAGCATGCCGAATGCGTGTTCATGTCGGGACCTTCGGCCAAGATCATCGCGCCGCGCGTTTCGGCCATTCGCGAACTCGCCGCGAAAGCCGGGCGCAACCCGGCTGAAATCCTGATGTTCAGCATGTTCACCGTCATTCTCGGCCGCACCGAGGCCGAGGCCAAAGCCAAATACGCCGACTATCGCAGCCACATCAGCCCGGAGGGCGCGCTCACCTTGATGTCGGGGTGGACCGGCGTCGATTTCTCCACCTACGATCTCGACCAGCAGGTCCGCCACGTCGAGAACGACGCCGGCCGCACCGCGATGGACAACATCACCCGCGCCGATCCCGACCGGGTCTGGACCGTGCGCGAGGTCGCCCAGCATGTCGGCATCGGCGGCATCGGACCGGTCGTGGTCGGCACGCCGGAAAAAGTCGCCGACGCGATCGAAGCGTGGTTCGACCAGACCGACGTCGACGGCCTGAATGTTCCCGTTCGCGGTTTCGCCCGGCGATTTCGAGGACATCAGCGACATGCTGGTGCCGGAGCTGGTGCGGCGCGGACGCTACAAGACCGCCTACCAACCGGGAACGTTGCGCGAAAAACTGTTCGGCGCGGGCCGCGCGCGGCTCGCCGCGCCGCATCCGGCCGTGCAGTATCGGCCGCGTGTGGCGGCGAAAGCGGCGGAATAGTCAGCTCCGTCATTCCGGGGCGATGCGAAGCATCGATCCGGAATATCGAGATTCCGGGTTGGTGCTGTCGCATCATCCCGGAATGACGGTCTTCACACCGTCCCGTCCACCACCACTTCGATCAGCTTCGCGCCGGGCCGCCTGAACGCCGACGGCAAGCATCGGCTTCAAATCCTTTGGCTCGGTGATCCGCATCGCCTCCAGCCCGAGCGCCTTGGCCATGCCGGCAAAATCGACCGGCGGATCGACAAAATCCATGCCGACGAAATGATCGTCGCCATGAAACGCCAGCAGCCGTCTGCTTGATGATGCGATAGCCGCCATTGTTGACGATCACCACCGTCAACGGCAGCTTCTGGTGCGCCGCGGTCCACAGCGCCTGGATCGAATACATCGCGCTGCCGTCGCCGGAGTAGCACACCACCGGCCGGTCCGGGTTCGCCATGCTGACGCCGACGGAAGCCGGCAATCCCCAGCCGATGCCGCCGGACGCCAGCGCGTGATAGCCATAGCGGTCGCGATGCGGGCGTAGCGCCAGCATCTGCCGCGACGCGGTCAATCCCTCGTCGACCAGGATGGCGTTGTCCGGCATCGCCTCGACCACCTGCAGCGCGAGATAATCCGGATCGATCGGCGAGCGATCGCTGCTCCTTGGCGATCTGCTCGATCAGGGTGGCGCGCCGCGCCGTCCAGTTCTTCGACTTGAGCGCCGCGATCCCCTGCTTGGCGCGGGCCTCCAGCGCCGCACCGCCGGCGGCTTTCAGCGCCGGAACCAGCACGCGCAGGGTTTCCCTGACATCGGCCTTCAGCGCGATCTCGGCGCCGTAGTTCTTGGCGAGATCCCATTCGACCAGACCGACCTGCATGATCGGCATGCCCTCCGGCAGCGGATCGACCTCGCTGTAAACCGACATCCGCAACGGATCGGCACCGAGCACGATCATCAGATCATAGGGCGACAATACCTCGCGAACCTGCTTCTGCAGGCGCGACAGCGCGCCCATGAAGCATGGGCTTTCCGACAGGAATTGCGCGCCATAGGGCGTCGACGACTGAAAAGCGGGACAGCCGAGGGTTTCGGCCAGCAATGCGGCTTCCTGCAGCGCGTCGCTCTTGACGATTTCATCGCCGGTGATGATGACGGGACGCTCGGCTTTGAGGATACGCGCCGCCAGCGCCTGCAGGGACTCATCGGATGGCTTCACCCGCGTATCGACGCGGGTCGAGCGGCCGAGGTCGATGCCGGCCTCGGCATTGAGGATGTCGCCGGGGAGCGAGATGAACACCGGACCGGTCGGCGGCGTGGTCGCGATCTTGGCGGCGCGGCGCACGATCCGCGGCAGGTCTTCAAGCCGCGTCACCTCGACCGCCCATTTCACCAGCGGCTCCGCCATCTGCACCAGCGGTCCATACAGCACCGGCTCCATCAAGCCGTGGCCTTGCTCCTGCTGGCCCGCGGTCAGGATCATCGGCGTGCCGGTGAAGCTGGCGTTGAACAGCGAGCCCATCGCGTTGCCGAGCCCGGGCGCGACATGGACATTGCAGGCGACGAGGCGACCGGAAGCGCGGCTGTAACCGTCGGCAATGGCCACCACGAGGCTTTCCTGCATCGCCATCACATAGGTGAGGTCGGGATGCTCCTTCAGCGCGTGCATGATCGGCAGTTCGGTGGTGCCGGGATTGCCGAACAGATGCGTGATGCCCTCGTCCTTCAACAAAGCGAGGAACGCCGAGCGCCCGGTGATGCGATTCATGAATACCCTCCCCTTCCCGCGGTCGTTACAGCTCAAAACATCCCCTCACGATCGGCGCGTTTCTTCGTTTTCGAACGCTGCCAGACCACGCCCGGAAAACCCTTCAGCGGCACCAGCGGCTCGCCGGTATAGGCCCACTCCTGCAGCTCCTCGATCGCGATATGATAGAGCGGTTGCCGGCCGGTACGGCCCGAGAACAGCGCGCGCGGAATATTCACCATATGCGGGGAACGCGCGCGTTCGTAACAGAGCGGCGTGCCGCAGCGCGCGCAAAAGCTGCGCACGGTTTTCGTCGGCTTGTCCTCGTAGCGAACAATTTCGGCCTCGCCTTTGGTGATGCGGAAGCGCTTGCGCCAGCTTCCGACATAGGTCGCATAGGCTGCGCCATGCGCGCGCCGGCTCGCGGCCGAATGATCGTGCCAGGCCCAGCGAGCGGGGACGTCGATCTCGAAGCAGACGCTGCCGCACAGGCATTGGCCCTGGGCTGGCTTGCCTAGCGCAACCGCTTTTGGCTTCTTTGCAGCCTCTGGTTCCTCCGGAAACATCTTGGTTCTCTCAGGGCTCGTAGCCCGGATGGAGCGAAGCGCAATCTGGGAATGAATGGAAAATGTGCCAACCCCGGATTGCGCTTCGCTCCATCCGGGCTGCGTTTTTCTCACGCCGGCTCCAGCTCGCCATACACGGAGTAATCGGTATAACCTTTTTCTTCCCCGCCATAGAAGGTCGCACGGTTATAGGGCGTCAGCGGGAATCCTTTCCTCAGGCGGCGCGGCAGGTCCGGGTTGGAAATGAAGATGCGGCCGAACGCGATGGCGTCGGCGTGACCTTCGGCGATCGCAGCGTTCGCGGTCTCGCCGGTAAAGCCGCCAGCGGTGATCAGAACCCCTTTCCAGATCGGCCGGAACAACACCATCGCCGACGGCACGTTCTGATGGTTGACCTCGGCGCGGCCCGCGCCGCTCGAACGCGGCTCGATGAAATGCAAATAGGCGAGGCCGAGCGGATTGAGCGCCTGAACCACGTGGGTGTACAGCGGCATCGGATCGGCTTCGCCTGAATCGTTGGCGATGCCATAGGGCGACAACCGCACGCCGACGCGGTTGGCGCCCCACACCCCGATGACGGACTGCGTGATCTCCAGCAGGAACCGCGCGCGGTTTTCGATTGAGCCGCCATAACGATCGGTGCGCTGGTTGCTGCGCGATTGCAGGAATTGCTCGATCAGATAGCCATTGGCGCCATGGATCTCGACGCCGTCGAAGCCGGCTTTCATGGCGTTGCTCGCGGCCTGCCGGAAGCTTTCGACCACGCCGGCGACCTCACCGGTCTCCAGCGCGCGGGGCGTCTCGTAAGGCACGACCTTGCCATCAGCCGTCATGGTCTTGAGCTCGGCCGAAATCGGCACAGCCGAGGGCGCGACCGGCAGCACGCCGCCCGGCTGGAACGAGGAATGCGAGACGCGCCCGACATGCCAGAGCTGGAGGAAGATCAAGCCGCCTTTGGCGTGAACCGCATCAACCACGCCGCGCCAGCCCTCGATCTGCGCTTGCGAATAAATGCCGGGCACGCCGGGATTGCCGAATCCGCTTGCCATCACCGGCGAAGCCTCCGCAATGATCAGGCCGCCCGGCGTCGCGCGCTGGGCGTAATATTCCGCGTTCAGCGGCCGCGGCGCGAGGCTCGGCTTTTCCGCCCGCATCCGCGTCAACGGCGCCATCACGACGCGATGGTTGAGCCGGTAGGGACCGACCTGCAATGGCGAAAACAAAGAAGGAAAATTCATGGCTGCCCCGAAAAACGCCTGTTGAACTGGAGGTGTAACATCAAGAAAAAAGTGGCAGCCGAAACCGCCACTCCCGGACGCGATGCATCGACAACGCCTACGCGGTCTTGATCCAGACCGCCTTGACGTTGAGATATTCTTCCAGATGCTGCTTGCCTGACTCACGGCCATAACCGCTCATCTTGTAGCCGCCAAACGGCACCGCCGGATCCATCGCCTGATAGCAATTGACCCAAACCGAGCCAGCGCGCAGCGCCCTCGCCACGCGATGCGCCTTGCTGACGTCCTTGGTCCAGACGCCGCTGCCGAGGCCGAAGGTCGTAGCATTGGCGCGCCGGATCAATTCGTCGGTATCCTTGAAGGAGATCGCCGAAATCACGGGACCGAAGATTTCCTCCTGCGCGATCCGCATATTGTCCTGGACATTGGCAAACACGGTCGGGGGCACAAAGTAGCCCTTTGACAATGCGCCTTCGGTCAGCCGCGCGCCACCTGCGAGCGCCTTGGCGCCTTCCTTCTGGCCGGCAGCAAGATAGCCGCTGACCCGCTCAAGCTGCTGTTCCGACACCAGCGGTCCGATCTGCGTATTGGGATCGAGGCCGTTGCCGACCTGCAGCCTCTTGCCGAACTCGGCGACGCGGCCGACGAATTCGTCATAGACCGGCTGCTCCACGAACAGCCGGGTGCCCGCGCTGCAAATCTGGCCGGAATTGGCGAACACCGCCATCGCCGCGCCCGGCACCGCCGCATCGAGATCGGCGTCGGCGAACACGATATCCGGCGACTTGCCGCCGAGCTCCAGCGACACGCGCTTGAGGTTTCCCGCCGACGCTTTCACGATGGCTTGTCCGGTCACATGCGAGCCGGTGAAGGCGACCTTGTCGACGCCGGGATGCGAGGCAAGCGCCGCGCCCGCGGTCTCGCCATAGCCCGGCACCACATTGACGACACCGGGCGGAATGCCGGCTTCCATCGCGAGTTCGCCAAATCGTAGCGAGGTCAGCGGCGCCTCCTCCGCGGGCTTCAGGATCACCGTGCAGCCGGTGGCGATGGCGGGGCCGATTTTCCAGACGCTGGCGGCGAGCGGGCCGTTCCACGGAATGATTGCTCCGACGACGCCCACCGGCTCCTTCAACGTGTAGGAGAATATTTCGCCGGGCAGCGAGTTCTCGATGGTCTCGCCATGCAGCGCGGTCGCCTGTCCCGCATAATATCTCAGCATGCCAAGCACGCGAAGCTTGTTGCCGCGGGTGCGGCTGATCGGCGCGCCCATGTCGAGGGTGTCGAGATGCGAAAGCTCCTCGAAATTCTTCTCGACGAGATCGGCGAGTTTTAACAGCAAAGCCTGCCGCTCGAACGGCTTGACCTTGCTCCATGGCCCCTCGAACGCGCGCCGCGCCGCCGCAACCGCACGATTGATATCCTCGGCGTCGCCCTCGGCGATCGTGGCGAGCAATTCGCCGGTCGCGGGGTTGTGCGTGTCAAAACGCTTGCCGGAGGCGGCGTCGACCCAATTGCCGTCGATCAGCATTCGCTTGTAGGAGCCATCCGCATAGGGATGGCGGGTGATCGGAATTGCCTGGGTCACAGCCATGTTCGCTACTCCCTTGATGTCGATCGTTGTGGGGGGATCGTTATATTGAAAATAGTATGGCGGCGATGTGAAGCCGTAAAGCGCGACTGGCGTTTGCTGGGCGCTTCGAATGAACAGCTCCCATGTCGTTTCGTGCATGCTTCCTGCGCCGCTTTGGCATAGTGAAGGCGCGAAGCCCTTAACCGTCGGAAGGAACCTCCGTGCCCCATCCAGCCCTGTCGCCAGATCATGTTGCCGTCATCACCGGCGGCGCGTCCGGGATCGGCCTTGCCGCCGCAATGCGGTTCGCCCGGCTCGGCATGAAGGTATGCATCGCCGATGTCGGCGGCGACCGGCTCACCGCGGCAAAAAAAGAGTTGTCGTCCGCCGCGCCCGGTGGCGTCGACGATATCATGGCCAGCGCCGTCGACGTCAGCCGGATCGAGGATGTCACGGCGCTGGAAGGCGCGGTGCTGGAGCGGTTCGGCGGCACCGACGTGCTGATGAACAATGCCGGCATTCAGCCGGGCAGTGAGATGTTCGGCCCTCTGCCAAACTGGCAGCGCATTCTTTCTGTCAATCTCTGGGGCGTGATCCACGGCTCGCAGGTGTTCGCGCCCCGCATGATCGAGCGCGGACGAGTTGGGCTCATCATCAACACCGGCTCGAAGCAAGGCATCACCACCCCGCCCGGCGACCCCGCCTATAACGTCTCGAAGGCGGGCGTGAAGGCATTCACCGAAGCGCTGCAACACGAATTGCGCAACGCGGCCGGCGGCAAGATCAGCGCCCACCTTTTCATTCCCGGTTTTGTCTTCACGGGCCTCACGGCCAAAGGCCGCACCGAAAAGCCGGCCGCGGCCTGGACGCCGGAGCAGACCGTCGACTTCATGATCGAGCGGGTGACGGCCAGAGATTTTTATATTCTTTGTCCTGATAACGACGTGCCGCGGAAGCTCGACGAGCGGCGGATTTTGTGGGCGGCCGGCGACATCGTCGAAAACCGGCCCGCGCTGTCGCGCTGGCATCCGGATTATGCCGAGGCCTTTGCGGCATTCGTGAAGAATGCATGACGCAGCGGCCATACGTTCACGCTCTCGCGGCTGATGCACCCGAGTTTTGGCCTGCTCGTTCCGCCCTCTGGCTTGAAGAGGGCGCAGGGAATGCCGGGCGCCCGATGCGCCCGCCGCCGCGCGTGCAGGGGTAGTGTGAGAGACGCACACGCGTTAGTCAGGTCACACCGGAATCACCCGGCATTCCCCGCGCGATGGTTTTACGGCTTATAACGCGCTCTCCCGGGTGACCGGGCTTTCTTGCCACCCTCGCCGGCGGAATGGCTTCCGCCGACTTGATGCCAGCGTCGGGGCATCAGGACCACACGCCTTCGCCGTCCGCCTCACGCGCGCCCGTCAAGCGCGCGATCCGCGTCCACCGCATCCCGCCCCGCGTTCGTGACGTTGCGCAACGCCCCTCTGATGGGGCGGGACCAAATCGCTATATTGCTGATTTGGTCCGGGCGTCAACAGAAAATTCGGAAAATCAGAAATTAATCAGAAATCCGGCGGCAGGTCGCTTCCTCCCTTAAGCGTTCGCATCGATCTCGATCCGGAGGGTCGGATCGGGCCGGGCAAGATCCAGTTGCCTGAAAATATTCATGCCAACGGCTCGAAATCGGCCGCGGGCCGCGCGATCGCCAGCCGCTCGTGAGCTTTTCGGCAACCGTCGACCGGCTGTCGATGGTCCCCGGTGATTTCATGGTATACGTTGGAATATAACGGCGCGAACGAATGCTCTGCCCGGCATGGAGAGCAAAGCCAATGCGGTCACTGCCGGCTACTTAATTCGCGGAGATGCGGTCATGCTCGACTTCCCATGCGATCTTGCCGCCCTGGTCTACGAACGGCACCAGGACCCTGACCGCGTGCTGCGCGATTTTGCATCGGACCTGAACGCTCGCGGCGATCGCGTGGTCGGGCTGGTTCAAACAGGCTACCACGGCCTCGATGCGCCGAGACTTCTCCGCGATGCTGGTTCATACCGGTCAGGAACTGCAACTGTTTCAGGATCTCGGGACCTACGCGACCGGATGCAGGCTGGACGTCGGCCAGCTTCTGGACGCGGGCGCCCAGGTCGCGCACGCGATCGACCAGGGTGCCGATCTCGTGATTATCAACCGGTTCGGACGGCAGGAGTGCGAGGGAAAGGGACTTGCATACCTGATCGAGCGCGCATTGAGCGCGGAAATTCCGGTCGTGATCGCTGTGCCGAGCCACCGGCTCGCGGAATGGATCAAGTTCGCCGACGGGATGAGCGTCACACTGCGCTGTGAACGCAAGGCGCTGGACGCGTGGTGGCAGGCCGTCTCGGCCCGACACGCCGGACTTGTCAGGCGCGATCACACGTCGGTCCGCGAAGGTTTGAAGTAAGCGGCCGCGGGCCGCTCTTCACAGCGTCTCTTGCTTGTGTCCGCACTGCTTGCAGGCGAATTTCACCCGCGTGGCGCCTTTTTCCGCCGAGATGCGGTTGGGCGCGCCGCATTTACCGCAAATAGCCTCGATCCGCGTATTGCCCTGCTTCACGACGATGGTCTTGCGTTCCATGGTTTCGCGGATCAGGCGTTCGGCCTCTTCCCGCATCGACTGCTTCGACATCCGTTTCTCACCGCCATGGAAAACCAGGCAGTCTTATAGCACCGGGATCATGGTTTTGCGACCGGACGTCCAAAATCGTCAACTTATCCCCGCCTTCAAACCGCGCGGGCAACGCGTTCCGGGGACGCCGGCAGCACCTTGCGGGCGAAGATGCCGGCGGAATGCAGCACCTCCTGCTGCGACAGTTCACCGAAGGAAAACTGCGCGATGAAATAGTTAGCGGCTGCACTTTGTGGCCGCGCCTCTCAAATGCGCCGCCGACGGCTCGGGAGCGCAAGGGTCAGGCGCCCGCGTCATGGATACTGTTTCGCGCCCGGTTGCCCGGCAAAGGCCGCCATCACCTCATTCTCCATTCGCTCATCCTCGCCGGCATAACGGGGTGAGAAGTGGAACGGCTCGACCCGGCGCACGCCCGCCTGGCGCGCGATTTGCCCGGCCGCCTCGGTGGTCAGATGAGCCCGCTCGGTCGCCAGCGCGGCATCGGCTTTTGCAAACGCGGCCTCGATAAAGAGAAGATCGGCGCCCTTGACCAATTCGACGATCGCCTTGCGATTGTCCGCGGTATCCGCGACGTCGGTGACGTAGCCGATCTTCTGGCCCGGCGTCACGGTCAATATCTCGCGAAGCTTCCCGAGCGGCATGTTCTGCTGGTCCGGGCCCGTCGCGGAAGCGCGAATCCGGACGCAAAAATCATCCGGTCTGTTCTCGATGACCGCACGCTTGAGATCGCCGAGCCAGGGTCCGACCGGAAGTCCCAGGCTTGCGAGGCGGGTCTTCCAGACATTCAGGTGCGCGGGTTCTTCGATCGCGAAGCCCAGGCATGGCGTGCGATGGTCCAGCACCGCCGTCGAAACGCGGAACATCGGATCCCGGACGAGAATGCCCTGCTCGATCCGGCCTGTCGCGATGGCTTCGGCCGCAAAGGCCGTCTTGAGACGAAAGCGTATGGTTTGAGCGGCGAGCGAAGGTGCGATTTCCGTCACCACGAAGGAGAGATCGCCGGGCTCGCGATCGACGAGATTCCAGCGATAAGCCGCAAGCTTGTGGTGGACCTGATCGACGAAACCCTCCGGGCCGTAAAGACGGATCTGTTTTTCGCGGCCGACCAGCACCCTCAGCATACGATCAAAACCGAAGAAATGATCGATATGCGCATGCGAGACAAACACGTGCTCGAGGCGCCGGATTTTTCGCGGCGACAATGACGTGATGTCGCCAAGGTCGAACAGGATCGCTCGCTGCTCGAACAGCGTCTCGATATAGAGCGCCGGATCGCCGGTTCGCCCGTTGATCAGCATGGGATGCAAGAGCGGACGCATGTCTTCCTTTAGCGCAACGCGGCAGCGGCCGCGATAGCGCCGGATCAGGGTTCGGCCGGGCCATGGCGCGGCCTTGATCCGGATCAATCGCTGCCGTGCGCGATTGAGACAGTCTTGCCGGTCTGGAGGTGGCCCATGCAACTCAGCTCAAGCGCCTTTTCCGCCGGCTCGGCGATCCCGCGCCGTTACACCTGCGACGGCGAGGACCTCTCGCCACCGCTCGACTGGGAAGCATCACCGCCCGCGACCCGCAGCTTCGTCCTGCTCTGCGACGACCCGGACGCGCCAGCCGGCACATGGCACCATTGGGCCGCCTACGACATTGCCGCCGGACAAACAGGACTTGCCGAAGACGCCGGCCGCCACGGCGGCGCGGCGCGATTTAAGCAAGCGATCAACGATTTCCACCGCGCGGGTTATGGCGGTCCCTGCCCGCCCCACGGTCATGGCCGTCATCGTTATCATTTCCGGTTGCTGGCGCTTTCGGTCGACCATTTGTCGCTCGGCGCCAAGCCGTCCTGCAGCGAGGTCGAGCGAGAGGCGCGCAGGCATATGGTCGCCGAAGCGACGCTCGTCGGGATCTATCAGCGATAGGTCTTTGACACCCCTGTCGGACTCGCCATGGCCGACGGCTTGCGGTGATCCCCAAAAAACCCTTACACACGGCTCGCCCGATCGATCCGGTTGCGGAACAAGGGTCACCACATTTTATCGGAGAAGACATGTCGCTGACTGACTATGCATGGCTGGCCCTGGCGGCCTACGCCGTCCACATTCTCGAGGAATACATGTTCGACTGGCGCAACTGGGCCCGTGCCGTCATCGGCCTGCCGGTCGAATGGCCGGATTTCTACATGACCAATTCGGTGGTCGTCGTGCTCGGCATCGTCCAGGCCGCACTCGCCGACAGCATGACGATCGCGCCCCTTTCCTACGCGGCGCTGATGTTGATCAACGCCACCTTCTTTCACGTCCTGCCCTTCATCAAGGCCAAAGGGCGCTTCTCGCCCGGCCTGATGACGGCGGTCGCACTGTTTTATCCGCTCGGGATCGCGGAATTCGTTCATGCCCGCGCCCGTGCCGGCGAGATCGTGTTCGCCTTCGTTGTCGGAGCCATCCTGATGGCATCCCCGATCGTGTTCCTCAACCTGAAGGGCAGACCCTACTTTCGCCAAACCTGATCGGGGACGGCTGGCAGACAACCCGGCCGCCGGAAAGCGCTATCGAAATCCGGCGTTTGCAGATCCGCGCTTTTCTCTGCACGGAATATCGGCGAGGCGGCCTGCGCTTTTGACGATCGCCATGATTGCTTGCATTGGTTCCCAAAGCGCGCCAACATCTCCGGCAACAAACGAACAAGAGAAGTCGGGATGGAAATTCGGCGCTTCGGGCAGCAGGGAATCGTGTTTGCGGTTTTTGCGGCGCTGTTTGCCGTCTTTGCGATTATCCTCCCCGGCTTTTTGACAACCGCGAATATGCTGACGCTGCTGCAGAACGTGGCGGTGCTCGGCATCCTCGGCCTTGCGATGGCGATCGTCGTGATCGGACGCGGCATCGACATTTCGCTGATCGCGGCCTTGGCGGTGCCGCCGGGGCTGGTGCTGCAGATGGTGCAGGACGGTCATTCGCTGCCGATCTCGCTGGCCGCGGCCTTTGCATTGTCGGCCGCGTTCGGGCTCGTGAACGGATGGCTGATCGCCTATGCCGAGGTGCCGTCGCTGTTCACCACGCTGGCGTCCGGGCTATTTCTCGCCGGTCTCGGCCAGGCGGCGCTGTTCAAGCTCGATGTGGTGCAGTGGAGCCCGGGCCTCGACGGCTTCGAGAAGCTCGGACAGGGCAATCTGCTCGGCATACCGATGCCGATCGTGATGTTCGCATTGTTTTGTGTGGTCGTCGCGTTCTTCCTGCGGCGGACGCGGCTCGGCGCCTACATCTACGCGATCGGCGACAATCCCAACGGTGCGCGGGTCACGGGCATCCCGACCCGGCCGATCATCGTGCTGCAATATGTATTGGCGGCGCTGATCGGCTGCGGGGCCGGCCTGATCATGGCGGCCTCCGTCAACAGCATGCCGACGCGCATCTTCAATTCGACGCTGATTTACGACGTGATCCTGGTGGTGGTGCTTGGCGGCATCGGCTTGTCGGGCGGGCGCGGCGGCGTGCTCAACGTCGTTATCGGGACGCTCTTGATCGGCACCATGCTCAACGGCATGACCATCATGGACGTCTCCTATTCCGGGCAGAACCTCGTCAAGGGCATGGTGCTGCTGGCCGCGGTCATCGCGGATTCCTTCCTGAATCCGCGCAACGAGGAGACCGCGCAACAAGGCGATATCTAAACAACTGCAAGAATATTGCGGACAATAAACGGGAGGACGACATGACACCATCTGGACGGACGACACTCAAGACCATGCTGCTCGGGCTCGGCCTGATCACCGCGGCGGCTTCGCCGGCGTTGGCGCAGAAGGGCCTCGACGAGCCGTTTCAGGGCGCCTTCAAGCAGGCGCTCGCCGGCAAGACGGTGGCCTATGTGCCGGTGGCGATGAACTTCGACCTCACCGAAGGCTGGTTCGCCGGTCTCAAGAAGGAGCTCGAACCCTACGGCGTCAAGGTGATCGTGCGCGATCCGAACTGGAGCACCAATGCCGGCGCCCAGGCGGTGACGACGCTGATCTCCGAAAAGCCGGCGGCGATGGTCATCCACAATCCCGACGTGCAGACCTACGCCAAGCTTCTGCAGCGCGCCGAGAATGAAGGCATCTACGTCATCCAGATCAATATGGGCTCGAGCTATCGCTCTTCGGCCTTTGTCGGCGCCAACTGGATCGAGATCGGCGAACGCGACACCGAGGCGGTGGTCAATTTCTGCAAGGGCAAATCGAACAAGATCGCGATCGTGCAAGGCGCGCTGTCGGCGGCGGCGAGCGCCTACACCCTCAAGGGTGTCGAGAACGTGCTGGCCAAGAATCCCGATATCAAGGTTGTCTCGAGCCAGGCCGCCGATTGGGATGCGGCGAAAGCCAAGGCCATCACCCAGACCGTGCTGAAGCAGAATCCCGACCTCTGCGGCATCGTCGGCTTCTGGGACGGCATGGATATCGGCACCGCGGCGGCGGTGAAGGAAGCGGGCCTCACCGGCAAGGTGTTCGTCGCGACCTCCGGCGGCGGCGAGCGAAGGGGCGCGTGCGAACTCGTCAAGTCCGGCGCGTTCGACCTCAACCTCAGCTACGACGTGCCGACCCAGGCCGAGCAGATGGGCGGCGTGATCAAGTGGCTGGTCTCCTCCGGCGTCAAGCCCGGATCGGTGAAGGGATCGATGTACACGACGCTGATCCCGATCACCAAGGAGAATGCCGGAAGCGAAACCACCTGCTGGAATCTCAGCGATCTGAAGAAATAAGAAGACCGCTCCCGCAAATCGGGCAAGCGGTCGTGTCATCCGCATGGCCGCTTGCCTTTCCGGATAAACGCGTCGGCCGCACCGACCAGATTCCTCCTTCGATCCCGGACCGCCAATGCAAGACGTGCTGCTTCGTTTGCGATACCGCTACTGGCCGGATCATCTGCTCGGCGAAATCCTTTCCAAGCGCTGGACGGAAACCGCGATCCCGGTGATCGTTCTCCTGATCGTCACCATTCTGCTGAGCCGTTCGATCCCCGGCTTTCTTTCGATCAATAGCCTCGCAGATACTGGACGGCAGGCCGGCGAAATCGGCTTCATCGTGCTCGGAATGGCGCTCGTCGTCATCGTCGGCGGCATCGACCTTTCGGTCGGATCGATGTTCGCGCTGTGCGATTTCTGCGCGCTGTTCTGCCTCAACGTGCTGGACTGGCCGGTGCCCGCGGTGATCGTCGCGACGCTTTTGTGCGGCGCGGCGCTCGGTGCCGTCAACGGCTTCCTGATTGGTTACCTGCGCCTGCGCGCGTTCATCACCACGCTGATTACGCTGATTATCTATCGCTCCGCCTACGACCTCTTGTTGTTCGACTATTCCAACACGATCGCCGCCGCCTTCCCCGATTTCCCGTCCTGGAATTTTCTCGGCGGCGGCGGGCTCGCGGGCATCCCCAGTGTCGTACTGGTCTACATCGTGGTCGCGGTGTTCGGACATATCTTCCTGACCCGCTTGCGGCCGGGCTGGCACATCACCGCGATCGGCGGCTCGCGCCGCTCGGCCTACAATTCCGGCATTCCGGTGCGCCGCACGATCGCGCTGTGCTACACCGCCAGCGGCGTCCTGACCTCGATCGGCGCGCTGTTTTTCGCAGCGCGTCTCGGCACGGTCGGCGGCGACGTCGGCGTCGGCCTCGAAGTCACGGTTCTGACCGCGACCGTGCTCGGCGGCATCAGCCTCGGCGGCGGCAAGGGCTCGGTCGCAAAGGCGCTGGTCGGCACGCTGATCGTGCTGTTCGTGATCAACGGCCTGACCACGCTGTCGGTGAGCGGCGGCGTCAATCGCATGGTGCTGGCCGGCGTGCTGTTGATCGCCGCCACTATCGATATCCGCTGGCTGAAGAACCGGAACCGCATCATCTCCAAGGTCTATGTCAGCCCGACCTATCATGGCCTGGCGCCGGCGGCCTCGACCGCGCCCGGCAGCGGCCCGTTCGCGCAAAACGACAAACTCCGCGACGTGACGCTGATCGGGCTCGGCCGCATCGAGGCGCCGGAAGACGTCATCCTCGACCGCAACGACAATCTCTATGCCGGATCGCGCCACGGCGACATCATGCGCTTCCTGGCGCCCGACTATCAGGAGATGGAGGTGTTCGCCCATATCGGCGGCCAGCCGCTCGGCATGGCCTTTGATCGCAAGGACAATCTCTATGTCTGCATCGGCGGCATGGGGCTTTATCGCATCACGCCCGAGCGCAAGGTCGAGAAGGTCACCGACGAGACCAACCGCAGCCTCTATTCGGTCAATGACGACAGCCGGCTGCGGCTGGCGGACGATCTCGACATCGCCGATGACGGACGGATCTTCTTTTCCGAAGCCACCGTCCGCTACGAGATGGACGAGTGGCCGGTCGACGGACTGGAGGCGCGCGGCAACGGCCGCATCATCTGCTACGATCCGAACAACAACACGACGCGCACCGTGTTGCGTGGCTTGAAATTCCCCAATGGCATCTGCATCGCGAGCGACGGCCAATCGATCCTGTTCGCCGAAACCTTCGGCTGCTCGATCAAGCGTTATTGGTTCGACGGCCCGAAGACCGGAACGGTCGAGATGGTCATCGACAATTTGCCGGGGTATCCCGACAACATCAATCTCGCCTCCGACGGCAATTACTGGCTGGCCATGGTCGGCATGCGCAGCCCCGCGCTCGATCTCGCCTGGAAGATGCCGGGCTTCCGCAAGCGGATGGGCAAGCGGGTGCCGATCGACGAATGGCTGTTCCCCAACATCAACACCGGATGCGTCATCAAGTTCAACGAGCGTGGCGAGGTGCTCGATTCGCTGTGGGACCTGCGCGGCGTCAACCATCCGATGATCACCTCGATGCGCGAGCATCGCGGCTATCTCTATCTCGGCGGCATCGCCAACAACCGCATCGGCCGCTACAAGCTCGATGGCGCCGACCCCGATTTCGTCCAGTACGACCGGCGCTGGGGGAAGAGCAAGTGATCGCGGCGCTCAAAACCTTTACCGACCGCCTGCTGGGTCGGGGTGACGCGACCATCACGGTGCCGTCGTTCGACGGCGCACTGAAGCCGAACCAGCTCCTGGAAAAGGCCGAGATCGTCGGGCAGTTCGACGCGCCCGAGGACCTCGCCAGCGACGGCAAGGCGCTCTATATCGCTGACGGCAATACGGTCCGGCGTCTCGACGGCACGGCCGCCACCGAGGTCAGGCGTTTCGACCGCACCATCACGGCGCTGTGTTGCCTGCCGGATGGCGGCATCGCGATCGCGCTCGATGGGCGCGAGGTGCAAGTGTTCGCGGAGCCGTCGGCGCCGTCAGCAGCAGTCACTTTTTCCGGCTTCTCGATGCATGCGATCAACGCGCTGGCACCTGGGCCGGGCAGGACGTTGGTCGCGACCGACGGCTCGACGGCGCGCCCGTACCGGCAATGGGTGCACGATCTGATGGAACGCGGCCGCACCGGGCGCGTGCTTATCCTCGATATCGCAAGTGGCAGCGTCAGCACGCTGGCTTCCGGACTGCGCTATGCGTTCGGCGCCTGCGCCGCCGGCAGCGACCTCTTCGTCAGCGAAAGCTGGAAGCACCGCGTGGTCGCCTTGAGTGCGGACGGCAGCCCGCGCACCATCCTGGACCATCTGCCGGTCTATCCTTCGCGGCTGTCGCCGGCTTCTGCCGGCGGCTTCTGGCTGACGGCGTTCGCAGCACGCACCCAGCTCGTCGAATTCGTGCTGCGCGAGAATGCCTACCGCCGCCGCATGATGGCGGAGATCGACCCCGAATACTGGATCGCGCCGAAGCTGGAATCCGGCCAATCCTTTCTCGAGCCGATGCAGGGCGCCCACATCAAGACCATGGGCGTGGTCAAGCCATGGGCGCCGCCGCGCTCCTACGGCCTCGTCATCCGGCTCGATGCGGGCGGCGTGCCGCTGTACGCGCTGCATTCCAGGGTCGACGGCGTCAACCATGGCATCGTCGCGGCGATCGAAATGGGCGGCGCGCTGTATGCCATCGCCAAGGGGCCGGGCCGGCTGTTGCGCGTGCCGCTTGCAGGTGTCGAGCAGGAGCTGCGCGCATGAGCGACATTATCCTGGCGCTTCGCAAGGCGACGAAGCTTTATGCCGGCGTTCCCGCCATCGAGAACGTCGATTTCGAACTGCGGCGCGGCGAGATTCATGCGCTGGTCGGCGAAAACGGCGCCGGCAAATCGACACTGACAAAAGTGATGGCCGGCGTCGTCGCCCTCACCTCCGGAACGATGGAGATCGACGGCGTCGAGGCAACGCCGCGCACGCCGCTGGAAGCGCGCCATCTCGGCATCGCCATGGTTTTTCAGGAGAACAGCCTGGTTCCGACCATGACGGTCGCGCAGAATCTGTTTTTGGGGCAGGAGCGATTCTACAACCGGCTGCGCGGCATCTACATCGCCGCCCAGCAGTTCCTGCAATCGCTCAATTTCGACGTCACGCCGACCGCGACCGTCGGCCTGCTCGGCGCCGCCAAGAAGCAGATGGTCGAAATCGCGCGCGCCGTGCTGCACGAGGCCAAGGTCATCATCTTCGACGAGCCGACGGCGACGCTGACCCCGGAGGAGAAGAAGTATTTCTTCGACCTGGTGCGCGACCTGAAGCGCCGCGGCGTCTCGATCGTGTTCATCTCGCATGCGCTCGAGGAAGCGCTGATCCTCGCCGACCGCATCACCATCCTGCGCGACGGCAAGCATGTCGTGACCGACGACGCCGCCAAATTCGATCGCGCCCGCATCGTGCAGGCCATGGTCGGGCGTGACCTGTCGAACACGCTCTACGGGTCGCGCAAGGACAGCGTGCGGCCGGCCGGCGCGCGGGTCTTGACGGTGCAGAACCTCAAGATGGCGCCGATGGTGAAAAACAACTCGCTGTCGGTGTTCGCCGGGCAGATCACCGGCGTGTTCGGCCTGGTCGGCGCCGGCCGCACCGAGACGTTCAAGATCGTCGCCGGCGTCCTCAAGCGGGATTTCTTCCATGGCGGCGAGGTGATCCTGCACGGCAGACCGGTGCGCTACCGCGTGCCGGCGCCGGCGGTGCGCGCCGGCATCGCCTATGTCACGGAAGACCGCAAGGTCGAAGGCTTCTTCGAGACCATGTCGGTGGCCCGCAACATCTATCTCGGGCTGCTTGCCAAGCTGCCGGGCGGCCGCTTCTTCCTGTCCGGCCGCGAGGCCGACAAGGTCGGCAAGCGCTGGGTCGAGCGGCTGAAGGTTCGCGCCACCGGCAACGACATCAAGGTCGTGGAGCTGTCGGGCGGCAATCAGCAGAAGGTCGTCATCGCCAAATCGCTGGTGCAGGAGCCGGACCTCATCATCTTCGACGAACCGACCCGCGGCGTCGACGTCGGCGCGATCGTCGAGATCCACGAATTGATCCAGCGGCTGGCGGACGAAGGCAAGGCGGTGGTGATGATCTCGTCCTATCTGCCCGAGATCATGGCGCTGTCCGACCGCATCCTGGTGTCGCGGCAAGGCAAGGTGGTCGAGGAATTCTCCGCGCTCGATGCGACCGAGGAAAAGATCATGTACGCGGCGGTGCATTGAGGGATTGCTGGAACGAAAAAGCCGGCGCGCGCGCGGCGCGCCGGATCGGCCGGACTCACGCCGCCTTGCTGGCCTTGAGGCGATCCAGCACCGGCAGCAGCTCCGACGGATCGGGACGCTGCGTGTAATCGGGATTGACTTCGGAATAGGCGATGATGCCGTCGGAGCCGATCACATAGCGGGCCGGCATCGGCAGCACCCATGAAGGATCGTCGTTGACCGCAGGCAGATGGTTGCCGAAGCCCTTGTAAAGCTCGACCAGATAATCCGGCAGCGCGAAGCGAATGCCGAACGCGTTGGCCACTTCGCTTTTCGCATCACTCAGGATCGGAAAACTGAGCTTGTTATCGCGCTGCGATTTACGGCTGTTGGCCGCCGTCTGCGGTGAAATCGCGATCAGGCTCGCGCCGCGGCCGATGATCTCGGGCCGTGCGGCTTCCAGCGCCTGCAGTTCGAGATTGCAATATGGGCACCAGACACCGCGATAGAAGGAAAGCACCAGCGGCCCCCGGGCGAGCAGTTCGCGCGAAGATACCGGTTTGCCGTCGGGATCGTTCAGCGTGAAGTCCGGCGCGGTGTCGCCGGCCTTCCTGGCGCGCTGGGCCTGGCCGCTCGCGATCAATTCGGCGGTGGCGCGGCTCATGGTGTCCAGCACCTCCTGGGTCGGCTGGCGCTTCCATTTGCCGGATATGAAATCGGCTTTGAAGGCATCGAGGCGGTCTTGCAGGGCCATTGGGAAATCTCCGCGGGTTGGGTTGGCCCGCAAAATCTCGCTCATTTGCTTTGGATGGGGTATACCGCAAATATGGAGATCAATTATTTGAAATTCAAATGAGTGACCGGCTGCAGGAATTGGCGGTTTTCGTGCGCGCGGCGGAAAGCGGCAGCTTTTCGCGCGCCGCGCGCGAACTCGGGCTGTCGCAGCCGTCGGTCTCGCGCATCGTCGGTGAATTGGAGACGCGGCTTGGCGTCACGCTGTTGTTGCGCACCACCCGCCGTATCACGGTGACAGATGCCGGCGCGCTGTTTCTCGACCGCGCGCGCGAGATCCTCGCCGATGTCGAGGACGCCGAAGACGCCGCGCGCGGTGTCGATTCGCTGCGCGGCACCATCCGCCTGGCATTGCCGGTGTTGTACGGCACCCGCAAGATCATTCCGCTGCTGGCGAAGTTTCTCAGCCAGCATCCGCTGCTGCGCGTCGAAATGACGGTGGTGGATGCACGGCAGGACCTGGTCGCCGAAGGCGCCGACGTCGCCATTCGCCTCGGCGAACTGGATGACTCCGTGTTCGGCGCCCGCAAGCTCGAGACGCTGGAGCGGATGCTGGTGGCAACGCCCGCTTACCTGCAAGCGCGCGGCACGCCGAAAAAGCCGGCCGATCTCGCGTCGCATGATTGCATCTTCGGTCCCGGCAATTTCGGCCGCGACAGCTGGTCGTTCACCCGCAACGGCAGCGAGATATCGGTCGACGTGCGCGGGCGCATCCACACCAATTCGGGCCCCGGCGCGTTCGCAAGCCTGATGGCGGGGCTCGGTATCGCGATGGCCTCGACGGTGATGTGCGGACCCGAGGTGAAGGCGGGCTTGCTGGTGCGGCTGCTGCGCAACTATCGACTGGCGCCGGTCGAGGTGCACGCGGTGTTTCCCGGCGGGCCGCGCCCGTCCGCCAAGGTGCGCGCGCTGGTCGATTATCTGGCGCAGGCGCTCAAATAAGCGGCTTGAACGCGGTTCCCACGATCGTCTTGGAGATCGTGAGAGTCTCGCTTCGGTATTTTCGCCAGATCCGTCCGGCGCAGGCCTTGGCGAGCCGACGCTGGGGCTGGTGCGCGAGATCGAGGAAAGAGGCCTCCCCGACATAAGGGGAATATCCGGCCCGACTTCTCTTCCTTATTTCCCGGTCTGACCAATCAGCGCGATCGCCTCGTCGGCGCCACTCTGCAAAATCTCTTCGGACAGCCGCTTGTCGTTGACGGCGCGGGCAAGTTGCAGCGTGCCGACCATAAGTGCGTAAATCGCCACCGCCTTGCGCCGCCGCCCGGCGTCGCTGCCGCGATCCAGACCGGTCGCGATCAGTTCGACGACATCGCCCACCTTGCCGGTGAACGCGTCACGGGTCGCCTTGGGGTGGCGGGCGATTTCGGCGACCAGCGCGGAAGTGGGACAGCCCTTCCCCGGATTGTCGCGATGGTTTGGGGACAGGTAGTCGCGGATCGCGCCCGCTAGCCCAGTGCCGTTTTCCGCCGCCTTCGACAATTTATTGCGGAAGCCGGCATGGGAAAGCACTTCGCGGACCAGATCCTCCTTGGAAGCGAAATGCGCGTAGAACGCGCCGTTGGTCAGGCCCGCATCCGACATGATGCCGGCAAGCCCGACCGCCGCCACGCCCTGCTCGCGGAATTGCCGTGACGCCACCTCGATAATGCGCTGGCGGGTCAAGTCCTTGTGTCCCTTATCGTACCGCATTGGCCGTTCCTCGCATCGGCTGCGCGCCTGTGCAGGCGCCGGTGGCCGGGTGTTCCCGCGGCCGCCCTATTGCATTATGATCGTAATAATATATTATGATCATAATCTCACATCGCGGCAGCGCTCGCAAGAGCCCGCAAACGGCGAGGGAAGTAAGCCGATGAGCCTGCAGAACTCCACGCCGTCAGGCGAACCCTATGCCGATGAATTGGAGCTGGTCCCCCCGATCGGCGGCGGAAGTGCCACGGCCGAGCCGGCAGCGATTGCAGGGCCCCCCTCCGGCTCGACCCCGCCTGACAAGGCGGTGCAGGCGCGCGCCAGCATTTTGACCGGACCCGTGCTGCCGACATTGTTCAGGCTGGCGCTGCCGACGATGACCGTGCTGATTGCCCAGACTGCGGTGAACATCGCCGAGGGGTATTACGTCGGCTACCTCGGAACCGATGCGCTCGCCGGCGTCGCGCTGGTATTTCCCGTGTTCATGCTGATGACGATGATGTCGAACGGCGGCCTCGGCAGCGGCGTCGCCTCCGCGGTGGCGCGGGCGACCGGCGCCGGCCGCAAGCACGATGCCGATGCGCTGGTTCTGCACGCAATGGTGCTGGCGGTGATCGTCGGAGCGATCTTCACCCTCGGCACCCATTGGGGCGGCCCGGCGCTGTACCGGAGCCTCGGCGGCCGCGCCGGCGCGCTCGATGCCGCGCTGAACTATTCCGACTATCTGTTTGCCGGCGCTATCCCAGTGTGGATCGTCAATTTCCAGGCGGCGGCGTTGCGCGGTTCGGGCAATGTCCGGGTGCCGGCGCTGGTGACGCTGGTCGGCGCCATGGTGCTGATTCCCTGCTCGCCGCTGCTGATCTTCGGTTTTGGACCGGTGCCAAGGCTCGGCATTGCCGGCGCCGGCATTGCGTTCGCGCTGTATTATCTCGCCGCCATGCTGGTGCTGCTGCGCTACATGACGACGGGCCGCTCCGGGCTGACCTTGAAGTTCGTCCCGCTCGAGGGCCGACTGTTCAAGGACATCCTGAAGGTTGGCCTGCCGACGGCGATCAGCACCACGCTGACCAATTTGACCGTGATCCTGGTGACCGGCGCGGTCGGGCTGTTCGGCACCGATGCGCTGGCCGGCTACGGCATTGCCTCGCGGCTCGACTACGTCATGATCCCGATCCTGTTCGGGCTCTGCACCGCGGTCCTGACCATGGTCGGCCTCAACTTCGGCGCCGGCCAGGTCGCCCGCGCCAGGAAGATTGCCTGGACCTCCAGCGTGGTGGGCGCCGGCATCGCCGGCACCATCGGCGTGATCGTGGCGGTCTTCCCGATGCTGTGGCTGCATCTGTTCAGTCACGACGCTCAAGTGCTCGGTCCGGGCGCCATCTATCTTCGGATCGTGGCGCCGTCCTACGCCGCCTTGGGGTTCGGCTTCGTCATCGCGTTCGCCGCGCAAGGCGCCGGCCACGTGCTGTGGCCGTTCGTCGGCGCGGCCTCGCGGCTGTTGTTCGCCGCCGGCGGCGGCTGGCTTGCGGTCAGCTATTTTGGTGGCGGCATGACCGCGCTGGCCGCCATGGTGTGCGCTTCGCTGGTTTGTTACGCGTTGATCTGCGGCATCGCGATGGCTTCGGGAGCGGTCTGGCGTACCCAAAAGGCGTAGCGCCTGCTGCTAGCACCACTCGATCCATGACCGGCGGCCGCGGATGCACAGTCACTCCTTCCGAATTCGGGGCATAGCGGACACGTCGGGAGTTGGGGCCGGCCGGACCCGGCCGCGAATGCACCGCACCGGACGGCAACCTGAAATCCTGCACGCAAGAACGCTGTTGTCGATCGACGCCCGGCAACAGCAAACCCTCGACGGCGACGGCCCAACTGGCTGCGCCAGACTGAAGTCAGATTTGAGATGCATCAATAGCGGTTGCCACGAAACAGAGCAGCTTGAGGCTTCGCTGTTGTGGAGTGGCCTCATGTCTTATGCAGCCCTGATGGTCTATGTCGACATCGATGGTACTTCCGGAACAACGGGTTCGAATTGCCTCGGAGCTTGCCACGAAATTCGATGCAGCGCTGATAGGTTTCTCAGCCCGTGCCGTTCCTCCGCCGTTCGTTGCAGAAGACGCGATCATAGAGTTGACTACGGAAGCTGCTGACATAAAGCAAATGCACAAGGCGCTGGCAAAGCGAGGAAACTGGTTCCGCAAAATCGTCGGCACGGATCGTCAGGACATCGAATGGCGAACGACGCTGGATTTGCCGTGCGACGCATTGGCGCGAGAAGCCCGCTGTGCCGATCTCGTCATCATAGGGCAACAAACTCGCGGCCACCATGATCATCGCCGAACCCTCGATCCGGGTGAGGTGCTTCTCAAGCTAGGCCGGCCCGCGCTGCTTGTTGCACCCAGCATCGCCTCGTTGCGGGCCGAGCATGTCGTCGTGGCCTGGAAGGATACCCGCGAGGCCCGTCGTGCCGCGCTGGATGCGATCCCGTTCCTACGTGCCGCCAAGCGCGTTTCGGTCGTCGAAGTTTGCTCCCGGACGAGGAACGAAATGCCTCAGCCAGGATAGGCGACGTTGTCGGTTATCTGGCGCGGCACCGGATCCCGGCAGATCCTCGGCCAATTCTTCGTCGCGACAGATCTGACGCAGAACATCTGCTCCAGTTTGCCCTGAACGAGGATGCCGACCTGCTGGTGGCCGGCGCCTACGGTCACAGCAGGTTGGGCGAATGGATCTACGGCGGTGTGACGCGGGATATTCTCGCCTCAAGCCCTCTTTGCTGCCTCATGTCTCATTAGGTCGCCGGTACCTCGCTGCGGGCTATTGCAGCGGCATCTGCCGCTGAGATTTTGCGAGGATGCTTCATTGCCTTCCTCCCTCAATGCTCGACGGGTTCCATTTCGTACATGGGGGCCATGTCTCTTGTTGTGGAGGTTTTCGGCTGCCGGGATGCAGGTCTATCCACGCGGTGAGGCGGCCGGCGGCCGAAAAGCGCCAAGGCACGAAGTCGCGGGAGGTTGAGCACCGGCAGGGCAGCGGGCGCTATGGGGATTTGATGCTGGTGCCGAGCGCGAAGGTAGATCTGATATCGGCAGAATGCAGCCGGCGGGTCTGCGTACTGGGACCGGAAGCGGGCGATGGACGTCTGGGCAAGTGCTGGGAACCAATCAACGAGCTCAGGGAGCGTCGAGCGCGGTGACTTGGGCGAGAGGGATTGTTGCCGGCTTGGGGCCAGCGCGTCTGAACGGGGAAATGGCGACGCTTACGGGATGTCTGGGTCATGATGTGTCGATCCTGCTGGGCATCGGGCGCCAGCTCGGCTCGCAGCCGGGCGCGAAGGTCTCGATCACGATCATGCGGCCGCCGCAGCGCGGGCAAGGGCAAGGCAGCACACGTGGTATTTCTGTGGCGATATCCGGCTGCTCTTGCGTGTCGGCGGCAGGCGGGGCGACGTTGAGAAGTGCGCGGGCTGTGGCGATGTTCTCGACGCGGTTGGTGTTGGCAAAGAGGCCGTAGTGGCGGATGCGGTGGAAGCCCTTGGGCAGCACGTGAATCAGGAAGCGCCTGATGAACTCGTGCGGGTGAAGCTGCATCGTCTTCCAGCGATCGGGGCCGTCGAGGCGATAATCTTTCCAACGGAACGCAATCGCGCCGTCGTCGGCTGCAACGAGGCGGCGGTTCGAGATGGCGACGCGATGGGTGTAACGGGAGAGATAGCGCAGGACCTGCTCGGGCCCTGCGAATGGCGCCTTGCAATAGACCACCCACTTGATGCGCCGCAGCGGGGCGATGAAACGCTTGAATGTTTTCTTGTCGGCGAGTCCGGCATGGGTGTTGAAGAACTTCAACTCGCCGTTACCGTGCGCCGCCATGAGCATCGCCAGCATCTTGCCGCGGAACAGGCGCGCCAGCACCTTGACATGGACGAGGAAGTCGGGACGCGCGGCGACCCATCGCGCGTTATCGAACGAGAGGCCTCCACCTGGCACAATCATATGCACGTGCGGATGATGGGTGAGCGCTGAGCCCCAGCTGTGCAGCACGGCGGTGATACCGATCCGTGCGCCGAGGCGCTTGGGATCGCTTGCGATGGCGAGCGTGGTCTCGGCCGCTGCCTTCATCAGCAGGTTATAGACCACGCGCTTGTTCTGGTAGGCGATGTCGCGCAGCTGGCTCGGCAGGGTGTAGACGACGTGAAAATACGGCACCGGTAACAGTTCCGCTTCGCGCTCGGCCAGCCATCGGCGTGACGCCGCACCCTGGCACTTCGGGCAATGCCGGTTACGGCAACTGTTGTAACCGATCTCGGTATGGCCGCACGCCATGTTCTCGCAACGCGCGACATGCCCGCCGAGCGCTGCCGTACGACAGCGCTCGATCGCACCCATCACCTTCAGTTGGCCGAGGCTCACATGCCCGCGGTTGGCCTCACGCCAGCTGGGACCGTGATCGCGGAAGATATCCGCGACCTCGAGAGTTGGTCGAGCCATGGCCGGCGGCTATGGCGCTGGTGGCTTCTCCTGGTCTCGCCTCGCAGGCCTGCGGCGCGGCTTGCTCAGGGCATCGAGTGGGCTCTCGATCCCAGCGATCATTCCGATCGCCACGCGACTGTAGCGGGCTGTCGTCTCAAGCCTGTCGTGCCCGAGCAAGGCTGCAATCACACGAATATCCTTGCCGCGCTCGAGCAGATGGGTTGCGAAGCTGTGGCGCAGCGAATGCAGAGAGACCGTCTTGCGCAGCCCCGCGGCTTCCGCGGCCTCCTTGAACAGCCGGCCGAACTGACGCGTGGTCAGTGGCCGATGATCACTGCGACCTGGAAACAGCCAGCGCTGTTCCGGGGCAATGCCAGCGTCATCAGCGCTCGGCCGCGCCTTCCACCATTGCCGCAACAAAACCAGGACCTCCGCCGGCAGCATCACGTATCGGTCCTTGCGGCCCTTCGACTGCAGGATGCGGATAATCTTCTGCTCACGATCAATATCACCCACTCGCAGCCGCACCACCTCGCTGGACCGCAGCCCGCAACCATAGGCGAGGCTTAGCATCGCTCGCGCCTTCAGGCTCGTCGCCATGGTCAGAACACGCTTGATCTCCTCAGGGCTCAGCACCGGCGGCAGCCTCACGGGCTCCCTGATGTGCCAGACCTCGGCCGCCAGATCGTGGCGACGTAGCGTGACGCGGAACAAGAACCGCACCCCCGTCATAATCCGATTGCGGTTACAGATGCTCGTCCCACTCTCGATGAGGTGCAGCTGGAATTGGCGCACATCGTCGGGCGTTGCCGTATCGGGCGAGCGTTTAAGCCAGGCGGCGAACCGCCTGCAGCTTTGTAGGTGACTGCGCTGCGTGTGTGAGGTTGAGCTTGCGCGCCGTCATATCTTCGATCATTCTTCGACGCAGCGGACTGACAATGTTGGTATCGCTCATGGGGAGCTCCATTCTGAGTGAGGTTACTGAAACACCCTCAATTCTCAGGACGGAGCTCTCCAGCGCTAGTGCTATCCTCGACTACCGGTCTCTCGGCTCTTGCTCCCGCGCAGCGGGCTGGAGCGCAGCGACTTTGTGCTGTGCACCGCGCGCGACACAGAAAGATGCGGAGGGATCGAGAGCAGCAGATGAACATGGTCACGGTTTATCGCCCCAGCGTGGATCGACATCTCGTGGCTACGGCTGATTTCGCGCAACAGCTCCCTTGCTCGCAGCCCGACATCCCCAACTAGAACCGGGTAGCGGTATTTTGTCACCCATACGACGTGATATTTGCAATCCCATATCGAGTGGCTGCCCGATTTCACCGTCTGCATAATATAAGGATGCTACTGCATCCCTTCGCCTGAAGGCGAGGGGTTTACGGATCCCAAAACAGGGACTCTAAAAGAATGAATGCGGCTGCCTGCGACCTGGGCTCCTTGGGCCATTTTGAGGCAGCCGAACTACCGAAATCAAAGAGGTCCTCGTTTTGAAGTCGCGAGATCGCTACGCTCCATGTCCGTTCCGGGTTAAGACTGAGAAGAACTCAGCATAAGCACATCTCTTCCGGGTTATGCCCGAAAGCGGACATCGCTCGGTGCAATTGGCATGTCTCGAACGTGCCAACGTCGCTGTTCGCTAGGAAGGCACGGCCGACGACACAGCGCAGCCGCGAGATAGTCGAAGGCTTCAGCCGGCCGTTCAGTCATCAGCGGTCGGGGTGGCTTAAGCCACAATTGGCTGCAGTGGAACTATTGGTAGCCGTCACCGTATGGGTCGTCGGCTGAAAGTTCTTTTGCCGGAGCCGGTGGAGCGATCTTCCACTCGTCCGCAATCGCTTTGTCGATTTGGTCAATTGCGCTTTGAACCTCGATCAACGTGGTTCGAGATTTGGGCTTTTTGCGCGGATCGTAGGGCTCGGCAAGGAGCTCTGCCAGATCGCGCCGGGCCTTCACCATCTGCTCACGAGCTTTTTGCAAAACCCTAGCGTGTTCAGTCATTGTCATCTCCAAAAGGAGTTCGCCCAAAGCCACGAGGCCGGGTTCCTGGCCTCGGTCACGCAACACCACGCCGGCAATGCCGGAGCACATCGCAGATCAGTAACCAGCGAGCCCCGAACTCATCGCGCCTTCGCCCGCGTTCGACCAGTACGACGGCACCGGGGTATCACTAGGTGCGGCATAGTAAGCGTCGCTGTTTTTCAATCGCTCGCTTGCCACCGTGCGAGCTTTCGTGCGCGTGTGGTGGCGTCCGAAACACGCCGCCGCTTAGGACGGTGAATGCAGCAACCAGCGGAACAACAAACACGGTGACGATTTTCTTTCGCATTGCCATGTCCCCTTTTGGTTGCGGAAAAATCGCGGGCCGCGCCCATACCAGCAATAATGACTTCGACTGATGCTCTCGCCAATCATCCTAAGGTACCTTCCTCGTAATTCGTTGGTTGCGATCAGTCATGCCTTGGTCTTATCAACAACGAGTTTCGGCTGTTGACGCGCTCAGATCAGAAGGTCGTCCCAAATGATTGAAGCAAATTTGAACCAGCGCTTGCGTCGCGCCTCCCATACATGGACGGCAGACAGGATTACGTTTCGGAGAAGTGACAATGGAGAAGTTTTTTTGATTTCCGTAACCACCACAGGCTTCTTTCTTATCTTGACCTCCGTCGCGCAGGCTCGATCGGCCTATGATGGACCCGCGGACCTTCTCTTCGTGACTCAAACAGGTGCGTGCGATCCGACCTATAGCTTCTCCCTCAACATCACCGACGGTGTCGTCACCCATCCAAATCTGGTGAGGTTCAGAGGTTACGTGGCGCGGTCGGGTGTGGTTCGCGCTTCGGTGACTGTTCAGGACAAATACTCCTCCGGCTCGGGTCGGCTCACGAGCAGTTCCGGCCGTGGGACGTGGAGCGGCCATTCAGGAAGTGCACGCTGTTCAGGCTATTGGACCGGACAATCAGCGCAAGTGCAGCCAATGTTGGGGAATTGCTCGAGCCCGCGGCCGGCTGCAGCTCGGCTCCGCGCTTGAGAAATTGGCGAACGTCACAGCCGTCAACGACATCGTTGCGGCCCTGTGCGCAAAGACCATAGCCGACGTAATGCACATGCGGGCTGAAGCGCCGTGATCCGCGAACGTGCGGCGCGCCGCCGCGTCGGTCAGGTAGCGAGGATGTGAGCGCACGCGGCCCCATGTTCGAGGCCGGCGTCGCCGATACCGACGTTCGCTGATCGTGGCCGTCTCAGGCGGACGGCCCCCTGCGTCCGAACGCAGTAAATACGAGCGGCGATCCCATAACTACTCACTCCGCGAATTGATCGGAGCGGACTATCCGTCAGCTTCCCTACGCAGCTTCCGTGACCGAACAAACGCTCTATCTGTCGCCATAAATCGCGCGAGCATTAGCGGTATCAGTTTGTTGGGCTCGCTGATCGACTGCCCACTTTGCGCTGCCAGAATTTCCGCATAGGCGACAAGATCGCGGTGAACGCTCGCGGGCAACTCGACGGTGACTTTTACACGCTTATCCTCAGAGAGCTCTGCTATTTTCAACTTCGCCATCTTCGTCACCCCCGGTACGGCTCCAGTACGAGATCGCGATTGACGATCACCCGCACCGGAAATCCCGGGCGGATTGTAAGGGTCGGTTGGATGTTGAGATTTCGGCCGACCACCTGCTGCCCCGTCTGATTGAGCGAATTCGCTGCGCTCAGACGCAGCGCCTGAATAATATCGGTATTACTGCCGGTATCTGCACCCGAGCCAAGCTCCGCTCCCACGCCAGGGATGGTCGACAGCAAGGCGGCCTTGAACAACTCGCCCCAGTGATTGTCGACCTCGTCCTCGAGGCCAGAGTAGCCGCCGGCGTCCGCCCCCTGCTGCCGCTCCAGCACGATTGAGCGACCGTTCGGCATGATCAGCCGCGTCCACACTAACAGCACCCGCGATTGGCCGAACGCAACCTGGCTATCATAAACGCCTATCAAGTCTCGCCCCTTGCGGGATGAGCTTGGCTCGGCCAGTCGGAGTATCGTAAACGCTTTCTGTAACTTGCGCTGTGATCTGCCCGGGAAGGTCTGACCGAATGCCGGTAATTAGAGCTGCCGGAATGATCGTTCCCGCTTGCACGACAAACGGCGAGGCTGGGCGCGAAAGTCGATCGGACGCCGTAGTTCGCCTGTCGATGGGGGCGTTGACGAAGAGAAGTTTGCGATCTTGCCCGTTCTGAGCGAAGGCTTCATCAGAAGATGACGCAGTGTTGGTAGGCGTTTCCTGAGATGCGGCATGCTGCGGTGTCACGGCTGAGGTTGTGGACGCAAATACTTTGCTAGTTCGCGCCGCCTCGGTTTCCTGGTTGATACGTTGTTGTTCGGCGTCAAGGCCAATTGGTCCTGATTGGCCTTCCACTGTTCCGATGGGACGCCCCAGGTCCCCGGGCAATGGAGGCCCGAGCCGGGGGACGTCGCGGGGAATCCCGGCATAATCCCGCGGCAATGTTGTCAGGCCATCTGCAACATTGTGGTGATCCGTGCTGTAGAGCTCGTCCGGCGCGGGATTGTGTGGGCGGTTGCTCCTCAGCGCCCACAGCACCGCGCCAGAGATGAGCAACAGGGCCAATGCGGTGCCGCCCGCAAGGACTTTTCGGGAAAGCCGCGTGATCCTTGGGCGTTCTGCACGCAGACGCAAAGGCTGCGCGCTATCATCAGATGGTGGCGCTGCTCCCGATACGGGACCGAGGCTCTCGTTTGGCCCATTGCCCGTCACGACCGCCTCCCGTCGTTTCTGACAATTCGAACCTTCTGCTGCTTCTCTCCGCCAAGACGCAGCTCGGCCGCGGCGAACAGACGGTCGACAATCAGTACATTCTTGTAGGCGCGATAGTTGACGAGCTCGGGCTTGCCGTCCTGGCCGATGACGAACAGCGGCGGCATTTCGCCTTGGGCAATGCCGGGCGAGAACTCGATATAGACCTTGCGGCCATCATCGTAGGCATTGACCGGACGCCATGGCGGGCTGTCGCCCTCGATGACGTAACGGTAGCGGCGCTGATCCACTTCCGGAATGATTGGAGTTGGTGGCAAAGCCCTTGAACGGCCGGATCGGTCTTCCGGGTAGAACCAGGCAACTGACGGCATGTATGGCTTTTCGCGGGAGCGCAGCTCAATCAGGTAGGTCCGCCGATCGGTGTTGACGACAAGGTTAGTCTCGATGGCGGGCCTTGTCGGCTTGACCATGATGTGGACACGTCTGGTATCTCCGTTGCCGCTTTCGGTGTCGCCGACGATCCAGCGCACGGTGTCGCCGGCGGCGAGCGGCCCCGAACCGGTTAGCTGTTCGCCCGGCTCGAGCGCGATATCCGTGATCTGCCCTGGTGAGGCGTAGATCTGATAGAGCGCGCCGGGACTGTAGGGAAAGACCTGGACGGCGTTGAAATATCCTGCCCGCCGCGGCTCGACCCGGGCGGCGTCGTTGGCCGTCCCAATCCGGTCTGTCGGCTCCTTGGCTTCTTGATCACCCTTCTTGCCGCCGCGGGCCGGTGTCCAGGATGGGGGGACATGCAATGGACGCGCATGGTCATCCGCCGGCATCGGTAGATCGGGAGACGGCGGCACATCGTCATCATAACTGATCTGTGGCGGCTTGAAGGTCGTGCAGCCGGAAAGCGCGAGAACAAAAAGCAGGGCCAGACTTACAGGCGTCCCATTGCATTTTGGACCAATCGACCTCGGTACAGGATTTCTCACTAGCCGAGCTCCTTCGACCAGTTGATGGAGTTGACATAGACGCCGAGCGGATTCTTGCGCAGGCGGTCGGCATCGCGCGGGGTTTCGATGACGACGGAAAGGATCGCGGTCCAGCGCTCGGTCGCGGCGAGTTGGCCGCTGTCATAGCGGCGTTCAGTCCACGCGACCCGAAAGCTTTCCGGCGAGGCGCGAATGACGCTGGAGATCTCGACCGCGATCTGCGTGTTGCCGAGCTTGGCAAAGGGATCGTTAGTTGCGCGCGTAATCGTTCAGCGCCGCAGCTCCGCGATCAGTCGTGAAGTCGTAGGCACGGAGCCAATCCTGCCGCAGCACAATGGCGTCGGTCGGCAGGCCTCGCACATCTTCGATGAAGCGCGCGAGGTGAAACGCGATTTGCGGATCGGTCGGCTGGTAGAAGGGACTTGCCGGCGCGACCGCCTGAGCCTGGCCGAGATGATCAACTTCCACCACCCACGGCGTGATGGTACCCTGGGTGGACTGCCAAACGAGGCTTGCTGCAAGCCCTCCGGACAGCAACAAGCATCCGAATGCCATCAACCGCCAGTTTCTGGCCTGGACGCGGGCCGAGCCGATACGCTCGTCCCAGATTTGAGCCGCCTTCTGGTAAGGCGTCACCGGCTCCGGCGTGCGGCCGTAATGCACGGATGGTCGCTTGAACATCAGTGCCCTCCCTCGGACAGATCAACGGAGGATCCGCCACCGGCACTGTCACCGCTGCGGACGGCATGGGTGGCCGCGGACACACCCTGGCTCACGGTCTGCGCGCGCTTCATGCGACGCGCCCAGGCCGGTGGCGCGTCTGCCGCCGACGAACCGCCACCGAGCCCCGCAGCCATGCGGCGCAGCGGGCTGACGATCGCCGAGCCCCCTGCACTCGCGACGCCACTCAATCCTCCGGCTCGGTAAGCGCTTGCGGCTCCGCCTGCTATCGCTGCCGCACCACGAGCACCGCCGACGAGTGCGCCGCCTGCGAGTCCGGCGCCACCGGCTGCGAGACCCGCGCCAGCCACGATGGCGCCACCAGCGGCCAAGCCGGTGCCGACGGCAGCTCCCGCACCAAGTTGCGGTCCACCCGATACGATGCCGTTGGCAATGCCAGGACCGAAGATACCGAGGCCAAGGAGGGAAAGCGCCCCAAGCACAAGCGCCATGGCGTTGTCGATGGTCGGCTGATTGCCACCAAAGCCCGCCGTGAACTGTGAGAACAGCGTCGAGCCGATGCCGACGATGACGGCCAGCACCAGGACCTTGACGCCCGACGAAATCACGTTGCCAAGGACGCGCTCGGCGGCAAACGCGGTCTTACCGAAGAGCCCGAACGGGATCAGCACGAAGCCAGCGAGCGTCGTCAGCTTGAACTCGATCAGCGTGATGAAGAGCTGGATGGCCAGAATAAAGAAGGCGAGCAGCACCACGATCCAGGCGAACAGCAGCACCGCAATCTGGATGAAATTCTCGAAGAAGCTGACATAGCCCATCAAGCCCGAGATCGAATCGAGGATTGGTCGTCCAGCATCAAGCCCGACCTGGGCGATCTTTCCGGGTCTCAAGAAATCGGCCGAGGAAAGGCCGGTGCCGGAGGCTTTCAGCCCCAAGCCGGCAAAGCTCTCGAAGATGATGCGCGCCAGGCTGTTCCAGTTGCCGATCAGGAAACGCGAAGACACCGACAAAAAGCGTCTTCTTGACGAGGCGCGCCAGGATGTCCTCGTCCGCGCCCCATGCCCAGAACAGGCCGGCCAGCGTGACATCGATCGCCGCGAGCGTGGTGGCAAGATATCCGACTTCGCCTCCGAGCAGCCCAAACCCGGAATTGATGTAGCGGGTGAACGTTTCAAGGAACTGATCGATAATGCCAGTGCCGCCCATGGGTCACTCCTTCCCTGACTGCTGAATCGGAGGATAACCAGGTGACAGGCGGCTCTCGTCCTTGGGCGGCACGAACAACGAGGAGCCTTCTTGAGGAGGTCCTATTGTCGGACGATGCTGATGGAGCCTTCTGCCCGAGGAATTGGCGGCGCTTCTCGGCCCACGCCTTCCGGCACTCGGACAGAGCATCTTTCTGCTCGTAGGTGACAGAGCGACACTCCGCGAGCTTTGCCGTGAGTGCATCGGATGCATGATCAGCCGACGCAGCCGGCAGGGTTTGGCCCTCGTCGTCACGTAACCGGATTGCGCAAGCGGCAACTACGAGGACGATGAGCACCCCTGCTGCCACGGTCGGGAGCCGTTCAGTTTTTTCGTGTTCATCAGTGAAACATCTGCACGGTTGTGGGTTGATAGCCGGCGCCCTGCGTCAGGAATCGCCGCAGTTGCTCCCTGCCCTGGTCCTGAGCGGCCGCATGCTGCGCGGACTCCAGGTTTTGTGCGCGCCCATGGGCCGCGACGACGGCCGTGAGATCTGCGAGTTGCTGGGCCTGCAGCGCCAGGAGCTGATTGCCGGCCTGGCTCGCCTGCAACGCGCCGGTCGCCCCCTGGCTCGAGGTGACCAGCGCCGACATCTGGGTACGGTTGGTATCGAGGTTGCCGACGACCGTGGCCTGCGTCCTCATGGCGTCCTGCAGGCCGGCCATCGCGTTCTGCCAACGCGTTTGCGCGTTCGCGATCAGCGCCTGGTCTGAAAGATTGGATGATGCAGGCGCGTAGGTCGTCGAGAATGCACGATCGATCTGCTGGATGTCGTAGGCGATGCGCTGGGCCTGGGCGAGCAACTGCTGGGTACGCTGGATCGACTGTTCCAGCTGCAACAACGACGAGAACGGCAGGGTCGCCAAATTCTTCGCCTGGTTGATCAGCATCTGCGCCTGGTTCTGCAGAGATACGATCTGGTTGTTGATCTGCTGCAAGGCACGAGCGGCCGTCAGTACGTTCTGCGCATAGTTATTGGGATCGAACACAACCAACTGCGCGGAGGCAGGCTCGGGACAGACAAACACAGCAAACGCAATCACGCCGGCGGTAGCGAGACGATGGAGGCGGTTCATTTGGATGCCTCCAATTCAGCGAGATGCGGGATGAGATCGGTCGCCCAGGCGACGTCGCGGGCCTTCAGCCAGCCCGGCACAAAGTTGTCGCGGCCACCTTCGGCAAGGACCTGCTCGATCAGCGCCTGGTCGGCCTTGGAGGAAGCGGCGGTGAAGGCGAGCGCGACCTCGCCAAGACCGAGTTCGAACAGGCGATTGCCGCGGCGCGACTGGCAGTAGTAGTCGCGCTTCGGCGTCGCGCGGGCGAGGATTTCGATCTGGCGGTCGTTAAGTCCAAAGCGCCGGTAGATCGCCATGATCTGCGGCTCGATGGCGCGATCGTTGGGCAGCAAGATCCGCGTCGGGCAGCTCTCGATGATCGCCGGCGCGATCGCGGAGCCGTCGATATCAGCAAGCGATTGGGTAGCGAAGACGACGGAAGCATTCTTCTTGCGAAGGGTTTTCAGCCACTCACGTAGTTGACCCGCAAATTCTTTGTCATCAAGCGCTAGCCAACCTTCGTCGATGATGAGCAGAGTTGGCCGGCCATCAAGCCGTCCTTCAATGCGGTGGAACAGATAAGAAAGGACGGCCGGCGCGACTGCGGTCCCGATCAGTCCGTCGGTCTCAAAGACCTGGACGGAGCCTTCGCCAAGACGCTCGAATTCCGCATCAAGAAGCCGGCCATAGGGCCCTCCGAGGCAATAGGGCTGGAGTGCACGCTTCAATACATTCGACTGAAGAAGGACGCAAAGACCGGTCAGAGTCCGCTCTTGGATCGGTGCTGAAGCCAGCGAGGTCAGTGCCGACCAGAGATGATCCTTGGCTTCCGGCGTGACTTCGATCCTCTCGCGACCAAGGATCGCGCTGATCCACTCCGCCGCCCAACCACGCTCAGACGGATCATCAATTGCTGCAAGCGGCTGAAGCTCAACGAATTCTGAGGATTCGCCCGAGAGCACGCCGCCGATGTCATGCCAATCGCCACCCATGGCGATCGTGGCGGCACGTACGGAGCAGCCGAAATCGAACGCGAAGATCTGGGAGTTCGGATAGCGACGAAATTGGAGCGCCATCAGCGCCAGCAGCACCGATTTGCCGGCGCCGGTCGGTCCGACCACCAGCGTATGTCCGACATCGCCGACATGAAGCGAAAAGCGAAACGGGGTCGATCCCTCCGTCTTGGCCAGGAACAAGGGCGGCGCCTTGAAATGGTGGTCCCTCGCCTCCCCGGCCCATACCGCCGACAGCGGGATCATGTGCGCCAGGTTCAAAGTCGAGATCGGCGGCTGCCGCACATTGGCGTAAACATGTCCCGGCAGGCTGCCGAGCCAGGCCTCGACCGCATTCACCGTCTCAATCATGCAGGTGAAATCCCGGCCCTGGATCACCTTTTCGACGAGGCGGAGCTTTTCGTCGGCGGTACGCGGGATCGCTGTCCCATACCGTGATCGTCGCCGTAACAAAGGCCTCTCCAATCTGGTCAGAGCCCAATTCCTGGAGCGCGGCATCGGCATCCATCGCCTTGTTATGCGCGTCGGTATCGAGAAGGGCCGAAGCCTCGTTGGTCATCACCTCCTTCAGGATCGCGGCCACCGACTTCCGTTTGGCGAACCATTGCCGCCTGATCCTGGTCAGGAGTTTTGTCGCATCCGTCTTGTCGAGCATGATCGCGCGGGTCGACCAACGATAGGCGAACGCGAGGCGGTTCAGGTCGTCGAGAATTCCGGGCGTGGTCGCCGTCGGGAACCCGACTACTGTCAGGACGCGCAGATGCGCTTCGCCCAGCATCGGCTCGAGCCCACCGGTCAGCGGCTGATCGGCGAGCAGCGCGTCAAGATACATCGGGATCTCGGGCACCCTGACGCGATGCCGCTTGGTCGAGACCGTCGAATGCAGGTAAGTCAGGGTTTCCTGGTCGTCGAGCCAGGCGCACTCCGGCATAAAACCTTCGACGAGCTGCAGCACGCGGTTGGTCCGATCGACGAACCCGCGGAGAACCTCGCGCGCATCAGCGTCGACGGTGCGGTTGCTACCTTCGTAAAGCAGCCGTTCGGCTTTCGCCGTGCCCTCGTCCGGCGGCAGATAGAGAAGCGTCAGGAAATAGCTCGAACTCGTAATGGGCGCCGGCTTCTTCGAACTGTGCCCTCCGCTCAGCATCGACCAGGGCGGACGCCGTGTCCGGAAATGTGTTGGGTGGATAGCTGCCTGCGGAATGGCGCTGCGCTTCGACAAAAATCGCCCAACCGGATTCGAGCCGGCGCAAGGCATTATTCAGACGGCCGGCGATGGCAACGAGTTCGGCGGGAACGGCGCTATCGAGATCCGGTCCGCGGAATCTTGCCGTCCTTTGAAACGACCCATCCTTGTTGAGGATGATCCCCTCATCGACAAGAGCCGCCCAAGGCAGAAAATCGGCGAGACGCGTATTCGACCGGCGATATTCGGCGAGGTTCATCATGACAGAACTCACGAGTTGAGGTGACCGGGGATGCGAAGGTGTCGTCGTACGACCTCGACGAAGTCAGGGTCGCGCTTGGCGGCCCAGACGGCGGCCATGTGGCCGACGAACCAAAGGAGGAGGCCCGCGATCCAAAGGCGCAGACCGATGCCGAGTGCAGCCGCGAGCGTGCCGTTGAGAATGGCGATGGAGCGCGGCGCACCGCCCATCAGGATCGGTTCGGTCAGCGCGCGATGCACGGGCGTGACGAAGCCTGGGATTTCTGCATCCATCAGATCACCACTCCCCCGCCGAACGAGAAGAACGACAAAAAGAAGCTCGACGCTGCGAACGCGATCGATAGGCCGAACACGATCTGGATCAGCCTGCGGAATCCGCCCGAGGTATCGCCGAACGCCAGCGATAGCCCTGTGACGATGATGATGATGACCGCGATGATCTTCGCGACCGGACCTTCGACCGATTGCAGGATCTGATTGAGCGGCTGCTCCCACGGCATGTTGGAGCCAGCAGCGAAGGCTGGGCCGACGGTCAGATAGGTAGTCGCGAATACGGTCGTCGAAATGACGCATCGTTCCAGCGAAGATGTAACACTCATGATTGGTCCCCCAATGCTGCAAGGCTGTAATCACCGGAAGGTCCGAGCCCCGTGACGCTGGCGAGCTCGGCCAGGCGGCGATCGGCGCCGCGCCCGGAAAGGACGGCAATGACGTTGATGGTCTCAGCGATTAGCGCGCGTGGTACCGTGACGACCGCTTCCTGGATGAGCTGCTCGAGTTCGACGCAACGCTCCGAGCGCGGTGCCCGCGTGGATGGTACCGATACCGCCGGGATGACCCGTGCCCCAGGCCTTGAGCAGATCGAGAGCCTCTGCACCGCGGACCTCCCCGATCGGAATGCGATCGGGCCGCAGGCGCAGCGATGAACGGACCAAATCCGATAGCGAGATCACGCCGTCCTTGGTACGTAACGCCACGAGATTCGGGGCCTTGCACTGCAGCTCTCGCGTGTCTTCGATGAGAACAACTCGATCCGAGGTCTTGGCGACTTCCGCCAACAAAGCGTTTGTGAGCGTCGTCTTGCCGCTGGAGGTCCCGCCAGCCACGAGTATGTTCTTGCGTGCTTCGACCGCGACCCTCAAAGCGTTGGCTTGGCCCGAGGTCATGATCCCGGCTGCCACGTAGTCCTCCAGCGTGAAAACGGCGACCGCCGGCTTTCGGATCGCGAAGGCCGGGGCCGCGACCACTGGCGGCAACAGTCCCTCGAAACGCTCCCCCGTTTCGGGCAACTCGGCTGAGACTCGCGGGCTGCCTGCGTGAACCTCAGCGCCAACGTGATGGGCGACTAATACTACTGGATCACAAATTTCGCCGCTGGTTGAGCGTCATGCGACGGGTGCAACATTGGCATCGCTGCAGGGTCGCTGCAATCGCGACGGCCAACAGGCGATGAATGGTGGCGATCGAGTTGGGAACGTGGCGCTGCGGCCGGATTGGGGGCGCCGCGGGGTCGATAATCACTGGGAAGGGCAGATTTTTCGATTGCAGCGGCGCGATCAGGTGCTGAGGGGGGAATCCTCTCCCGCTCGGAGATCAGGAACCCATAGGCTGCGATCGACATCGTGCCGTGATGATGAAAGCCTCGCCAGGTGCGCCCCTCATAATGACTGAGGCCGATTTCTTGTTTGAGGTCCTGATAATCGCGCTCGATTCGCCAGCGCAGCTTGGCGAGATCGACGAGGTCGCGGAACGGCATGTCGTGGTCGACGGTCGCGAGCCAGAATTTCGTGGGCGCGGCTTCATCCTTGGGCCATTCGATCAGCAGTGTCTCTTCGGCGAAACGCGCTTCGCCCGACATCGGCGCGGCGCGCACACGCACGCGGGCAAAACGCGACTGCAGTTTGGCGTTGCTGCCTTCCCGCCACGTAATGTTGCGCCAGGCGTGCTTGGGCAGGCCGCGAGCCAAGGCTGCGACGCTGACCCTCCGCGGCTTCGGATTGCCCTCGCACACGAGGCGCACTTTGACGGTCGAGATGATGGCCGCCACGTAGCCCAGCCCCAAGTCCGTGATCGCCCGGCGCAGGCCGCTGTTCGTCCCATAACCGGCGTCCATCAGCACGGCACCGCGAGCCACGTTCGCCGTCACAGCCGCGCGGATCTGCTCCAGCGCAAGCTGTGGCTTGGTCTTGAACCTGATCGAGCGCGGCACATGCGCCTCGGCGCGCCGCGCTCTGTCGTCCGTCCACGCCCGCGGCAGGTACAACCGATAGGCGATCGGCAGACTGCCATGATGATTGGCGATCGACAGCGTCACCGCCACCTGGCAATTGGCCTGCTTGCCGAGCTGCCCGCAATACTGATGATGCACCCCGACCGAATGCCGGCCTTTCTTGGGAAATGACGTATCGTCGATGATCCAGGCTTCGATCGGTCCCTGCCGCGTCATCGACGGCGTCACCAGGTCGCGCACCTTGGCCAGCATCTGCTCGTCCGACCATTCCGCATTGGCAACGAAATGCAGCAGCTTCTGATGCTGCGCCGAAACCCGCGCCGGCGCCGTCACCGCCGCCATCGGCTCCACGCTGCGCCGCCCTTCCGTCGCCAAAAGCCCAGAGCAATAATCCCGCAGCGGTCCCGCCCGGTCCGCATGCCCAACCACCTTCGTCAGTTCGCCCACATACGCCGCAAAACGATCCGCAATCGCCATTCCGCTGCCGCGATCCATCACAGCCTCCTCGCTCGACGGAAAGCCTAACAACCATCTGATTCCAAAATGAAATCAAATGCGGCAAACTGCATTCAGTTGAATGACTCAGTCGTACTAATCGAACGATGCGTTCGCCGTCAGGAGCGGACAGGCGTTCGGTCGTCTCCGCCAGGCCTCCCGACAGCCGGTCAATCCATAACCGACCATCTGGGTTGAGCATCACCTCAATGATCCCGGGATCTTCGAGAAACCGTGCAATCGCAGGACCGAATGCGGTGCGCAGCATGCGCGCGCCGCGCGAGATCGCCTCCGACTGAAAAGGATGGATCGCCACCATCGTCCCCCAACAGCTGAGGTCGCCACAAGCGCCCTCCGATGGGGATGATTAGAAAAGGCAGGAAACGGCTCGGCGCAACAAGCGACTCGCTACGCTCGCAGGCTGGCGTAGGAAAAGAAACGTTAGGAGGATGTCGTGAATGGCACGGGGAAACGCCGCGTCATGAGCGACTGTTTGAGGTGACCGAGGTGGGAGCGGACGTTCGCTTCGTGGAGCGAGACGGACTTCATCGACGCCGTCGCTTCATGTCCGACGTTGGCGGACGCGCAGGCGCAGCTCGAACGGCTGTGGCCCTTCGCTGACTTATTCCTCCAACCGAAGGTCCGATCTGCGCCATGAGCTGCCGCTCGCCAATGTCGCCTTTTTGGCCCGCATGCGAAGAGTGGCGAGATTTGAAGGGCTCGTGAAGCGGCAAGTTGCACGATCAACCGGTGCCTTTGGCGCCTCGACGAATTCTTACCTCCTCTGCCGAAATTAGCTCCGCGGATTGTCTGAGGGGCCTTGCGAAACCAGGTGTCGCGAAGGATGCTTACAAGTGCCGTTCATCAAAGGGAACAAGTCATGTCTGTCGACGCTCAAGCCGCCACCGACCGCCTCATGCGCTTCCTCGCTGTGGAGGGCGTGACTGGAAAGGAGGCAGCGATCGGGCGCGAACTTGCCGCAGCGCTGCAAGAAAGCGGAGTACCGGGGGACGCGATCCGCCTCGACGACGCCAATACACGCATTCCCGTGCCGACAGAGACCGGCAACCTCATTGTCGACCTGCCCGGCCGCGGTGCGATGCACAACCAGCCGCGGATCATGTTCGTGACCCACATGGACACCGTGCCGCTGTGCGCCGGAGCGAAGCCGAAGCTCGCCGGCCGCAAGATCACCAACCAAGCGAAGACTGCGCTCGGCGGCGACAACCGTTGCGGCTGCGGCGTTCTCGTTACACTGGCGGCCGAGCTGGCGAAGCGGAAGCTTGACCATCCCCCGATAACGCTCTTGTTCTGCGTGCGGGAGGAGAGCGGGCTATGGGGTGCGCGCCACGTCAAGACCCGAGACCTCGGCTCGCCGGTCATGGCCTTCAACTACGACGGCGGCTCTGCCTCCAATGTCACCATTGGCGCCGTCGGCGCGGATCGCTGGCAGGTCGAAATTTTTGGCCGTGCCTCGCATGCCGGCGTCGCGCCGGAGCGCGGGATCAGTTCGACCATGATCCTTGCACTTGCGCTCGCTGAGGTGAAGGCCGGCGGCTGGTTTGGCAAGGTGGTGAAGGGCAAGCGGCAGGGCACGAGCAATGTCGGTCCCGTCACCGGCGGCGACGGCCGGCCGGCTGGAGACGCTACCAATGTCGTCACCGACTATGTGCATGTGCGCGGAGAGAGCCGTAGCCACGATGCGAAGTTTTTCAAGGAGATCACCAAAGCCTACAAGACAGCGTTTGAGAAGGCGGCGAAGCGCGTCAAGAACAGCGAGGGCAAGTCAGGCCGTGTCAAGTTCAAAGCCGAGACCGACTATTATCCGTTCCGCATGAAGGAAAGCCTGCCGGTCGTCAAACGAGCGGTCGCGGCCGTGTCGGCCATCGGCGGAACACCGGCCATCCGCGCCGCGAATGGCGGCCTTGATGCGAACTGGATGGTCCGCCACGGTGTTTCGACCGTGACCTTCGGTGCGGGGCAGAACGAGCCGCACACGATCGACGAATGGATCAATCTCGACGAGTACGACCGAGCGTGTGTGCTCGCAGTACAGCTTGCGACGATGCCTTGAGCTGCTTGCGTCGATATTTCAAGAATCTTTTGCCCAAGGGGCCAAACTCTACCTATGTGAAGCCTCTCTCATTAACATGTGAATTTCATCAGAGGGCAGACGTGAAACATATTTTTGCGAAGTTCATCTCCGACTAGCGCGGAGCTACTGCGATTGAATACGGGTTGATCGCTGCAGGCATTTCGACTGTCATTCTTGCGGCGGTCAACGGCATCGGCTCAAACCTCAAACGAAATTCACCTCGATCAATTCATCGTTGAAGTAACGCACGTTTGATCAGGGAAAAGGCGTAGGAGCGTGGCGTGCCTACGACAAATAAGTTCGCACCACCGCGAGTTATCATCCGACGCTATACGGCGTCCCAGATTTGCGATGTCGTCGTTTTAGTTCGAGGCCAGGAAATAGTTCTCCCCTGCCCCGGCTATTCTCAGGCATTGAAATGGGCACGTCTAGAATGCAAGTCCTACAAAATTTCAGAGCCCGAGATTGAAACACTTAGCGGCGCGGACGACGATGAATTGCCGTTGTTTTTGCGGCCTCCCGAAAAGCCTGATGGTGGTTAGTTCGGCATATCCTTCGCCCGCGATCATCTAGAGATTGTTTTCTGGCCTCATCGGTTGAGACGGTATACTCGACCGATAAGCCAATTCGCTTAGGGCTTTTCATCCGATACGCTGGCTACTAGACGATGGCGTCAACGCCGGCGTTTGTAAGTACGGGTGCGCCGTTCCGCATTTCGACCAATCCCATGTCAACCAATTCTTGCAAGTCATGCTGATCGGGTGGCGACAACTTCAACCGATTGCCCTTGATATCCCTTAGCACCCAGCGGAGCCCGATCGCGCGATCACGATGAGCCGGAGCCGTGTAGATATCGGGGTCAACGATCGCTTTCAGGAGAGGCGACATCGGAGCCGCCAGCATCGGGGAGGCCTTAATTTCCGCGGGAACCGACGCCGCAGTAGCCAGTGCGTAGGTCGCCAGATCGGCCGTGGTCTCCGGTTTGGGGCTTTCGGGTACGTCAACGGGTGGGCCTGCTGTCGGGCTGCCAACGGTCGACTGGACGGTCTGAACATTGACAACCCGAATATTTTCTGAGGTCGGCTCTGCCCGTTCGCCTTGAAGAACCCCGAGCAGAATGTTGTTGAGCGGGGATGAGCCGTCATTTTCGCCGAGCACGTGATACTCGGGGCTTAGCTGCCGCGCCTCCCGCATCGTCCAATTCACTAGGTCCAAATTCGCCATAATACGTATGCTCCAAGCGAAACATCGCGGTCGGAAACGCACAATGATGCCAGAAATCCGTTCGTTGCGTAGCCTTTTTTAGGGTTCCGGTCCCCCCAATTCGCCTGCACCGATTTAGCCATTGATCACCGGCATGTTCTAATTGGTTTGCCCCTCAATCTTCGTTACAAAATATTCTTCCGATGCGCCGATAATTTGCTGTTGCATACTGATATTCGCCGCCATGCAATGCAACATTACGGGAGGACAGCGAAGTCAACCGGCAACCGAGCGTAAGCGCGAATAAATCAAAAGTTCGTGCTCCAAACCTCGGGAAATCAAATCTCAGCCATAGCTCTATAGCCACTTCAGCGAGGTGCCTTATAGGAGGTGCGCTATGTCGCATGCACAAGACCTTCTCGAACGCTCTCGTATGTTTGAAGAACATGCCGACCGGGCGACCGACCCAGTTTCCCGACAGCGCTACAGAGAAATGGCCTCCCACTATCGGTCTCTAGCGGTCGAACATCGGGAGATTGGCGGCCAGTTCGAAAAGCGTTGAAGCAAGGAAGAGTTCTGACACTCGCTGCGACACTCGGTCCAAATCAGCAATCGAACACCCGCCTGGCTCGCTCCCATGCGATCCAGTTGAGCAAAGCATGGTCGCCCTCAGGCGACCGCTGCATGGGCGCATGATGCGCCCAGCACCAGATCCATCGAAATGGTGACCTTGCGTGCGCCCGTCGGCGCGGTGCCGGCGATGCGGTCCAGTATCAGCACCGCGGCCGCATCGGCCGCTTGTTCGATGTTGAATCGCAGTGTTGTGAGAGAGGGATGCATTAGCGCGAAGGCGCTTTCCGTCCCGATACCTACGACAGAGAAATTGTCCGGCACGATGCGGCCCGCGCCGCGCGCGCTTCGCAACGCGCCGGCCAGTATGCTGGTCCCCAGCGCAATCAGCGCCGTAGGCGGCGAGGAAAGGTTTAGCATTTGCGTCATCTGCGCTTCCGGGGAATTGATTGCCGACTTAAGCATGCAGACCAGCGCGTCGTCGAACGGCAAACCGCTCTCGCCGAGGCCGTCCTGGTAGCCGAGCAGCTTCTCTCTTCCAGGGCGTATGGCTACGCTCGGACCGAACATCGCGATACGTCGATGGCCTAGCGCCGCGAGATATTGCACCGCTTGCCGGACACCATTGCGATGATCCTGGTAGACGACGTCGCCATCGCAATCGATCTCGCGATCGAAGATCACCAGAGGCAACTTGCAACGCGCAAATGTATTGCGGCTGCGCGGCACACCCTCGACGCTCGGCGACGCGATCACGCCTTCCAGTCGCCGGTTCTCGAACAGCGTCAGCAGTTCGGCCTCTCTGTCCGGCTGATCGTAGGTACTCGCGACCAAAAGCGAGAAGCCGGCCGCCTGCATCCGTATCTCCACGGCGGCGAAGAAGGCCGCCAGGAACGGGTTGGCCATGTTGGAGACCATGAAGCCCACCGCCTTGCTGCGGCCGGTACGCAGGTGCTTGGCGTTGAAGTTCGGCATGTAGCCGGTCGCCTTGACCGCGCGCTCGACCCGTTCGCGCACCTCGGCGCTGGCGTAGCCACTGTTGTTGAGCACCCGGGAAACGCTCGCGAGAGACACCCCGGCGGCAGCGGCAACGTCGCGGACTGAAACTGATTCACCCATGCGTGCCTGTGTAACAAATATTTTCGTTTGTGTAAACGTTCCACACATTGTTTTTCGATTTTTGGCTGGTTTACTGGTGATTTGTATATGAAAACGTATTCATAAGGAGTCACCGCGCGCCCCGCTCGCAAGGCTTCTGGCAACCAACCGGAGGAGACGCGATGACAAGGCTTTATCGCCCGCTTGCCGCCGCAGCGGCAACGCTGGCCCTGCTGCTCGATATCGGATTGCCAGCGCACGCCCAGATCTCCGACGACGCCGTCCGGATCGGCATGCTGGAGGACATGTCCAGTCTCTATTCCGAGACCACCGGGCCTGGCTCGGTTTACGCCGCCCGCATGGCGGTTGCGGATTTTGGCGGCAAGGTTCTCGGCAAGCCCATCGAAATCCTGCAGGCCGACCATCAGAACAAAGCGGACGTGGGATCCGCCATCGCGCGGCGGTGGATCGACAATGAGGGGGTCGACGTCATCGTCGATGTCCCGACCTCGTCGGTGGCGCTCGCGGTGCAGTTCATCACCAAGGAGCGGAACCGCGTCATGCTCGCGTCCGGACCGGCGGTCTCCGATCTGACCGGCTCGGCTTGTTCGCCGACCGGGATCCATTGGACCTACGATACCTACGCGCTCAGCCACGGTCCGATCGAAGCTCTGGTCAAGCAAGGACTCGATAGCTGGTTCTTCGTCGCCGGAGACTACGCCGCCGCGCAGGTCCTGCAAACCGAGGCAACCGACGCGATCGAGCACGCCGGCGGCAAGGTGATCGGCGGCGTGCGGGCACCCTTCGGCAGCAGCGACTTCTCGTCTTTCCTGCTCCAGGCGCAGGCATCGAAGGCGCACGTGATTGCCCTGGCGAACGCCGGCGGCGACGCCGTAACGGCGATCAAACAGTCATGGGAGTTCGGTCTTCCGCAAGGCGGCCAGAAGCTGTTCGGCTTCCTGCTGACCGACCTCGACATCCACGCCATCGGACTTGCCACGGCACAGGATATGTTGCTGACCACCGCCTTCTATTGGGACAGGACCGATGAGTCGCGCGCCTGGTCCAAGCGCTTCTTCATGGACCAGAAGCGGATGCCGACAATGTACCAGGCCGGCGTCTACTCGGCGGTGCTGCATTATCTGAAGGCCGTCGAGGCGGCCGGGACCGACGAGGCGCGGGCTGTCGTCGCCAAAATGCGGGAGATGCCGGTGCACGATTTCTTCGCGGAGGACGGACACGTGCGCGAGGACGGTCGCATGGTCCACGACATGTACGTGATGCGGGTAAAGAAGCCCTCCGAATCGAAGAGCGAATGGGACCTGTACGAACTGGTCGCGACGATCCCGGGCGAGCGTGCGTTTCGCCCGATGTCCGAAGGTGGATGTCCGTCGGTGAAGCCCTAGAGCCTTTTTACGCTTCGATGGAACCGAAGCGGGGCTCTGGATTCTTGATTTGACGCGTTTTCTTGACGCGAGCCGGTTTCCACTTCGCTCGAAAACGCTCTAACCGTCAAACTTGGGAGACGCTGCATGCGCCCGATAGATTTCCTGCTGCGCGCTGCGCTGCGGTACCCTGACAAGGTGGCCGTCTCGGGACCCGAAGGCAGCCTGACCTACGCCCAACTGCTGGCACAGACGCAGGCCCTGGCTGCGGCGTTGCAGGCCCGAGTGCCGGATCCGCGCGGAAGGATCGCGATCTGCGCCGGCAATCACCTCGCGCATGTCGTGGCGCTGTTCGCTACGCTGCTCTCGGGGAGAATTTGGGTGCCGCTCAATCCACGGGCAGGCCAACAGGAACTCTGCCGCATCATCGACTTCACCGAGGCCGCGCTGGTCATCGTGGAGGCGGGCCTCGAAGCCAAGGTCGCAAACGGCACCGCACCGTGCATCAGCTATGTTCCCTTCATCAATGCGTCGCCGCCGATCGCGGGCGATTGCGAACTTGCCGCCCTGATCGCCACCTATCGCGGTCAGTTGGCAGAGCCGGTTCGTCACGATTTGGCCGAGACCCAGGCCATCAAGTTCACCGGCGGCACCACCGGGGATCCCAAGGGCGTGATGCAGAGCTACCGCGCGTGGAACACGACCATCGTGTCGATCATGCGAGCGATGCGGCTCGATGAGCATGAGCGCTACCTTGCGGTGGCATCGATCACGCACGGCACATCGACGTTCCTGCTGCCGGTGCTGGGCAATGGCGGCACGGTCTTGCTGCCGACATCGACCAAACCGCGTGACGTGCTCGACCTGCTCGAGCGGGAGCGGGTGACCGCTGTCTTCATGCCGCCTACGCTGATCTACGGCCTGCTGGAGGACGAGACGGTCCGGCAGCGCGACTGGAGCGCGCTCCGACACTTCGTCTATGCCGCGGCACCGATGCGCACCGACAAGATCATCGAGGCACAGCATGTCTTCGGCCATGTCGAAACGGGATACGGCCAGACCGAAGCTCCCGCGATCATTTCCTACATGCCCGCGGAGGAAGCGCTGGACGTCCGCAACCTCGAATCGGTAGGCCGCGCGGCCCTGCTTACCGAAATCGCCATCATGGATGCGCAGGGACGCTTGCTTGCGCCAGGGCAGACCGGCCAGGTAGTGGTGCGCGGCGATCTGGTGATGTCCGGCTACTGGAAGCAGCCCGAGAAGACGGCCGAGTGTTTCAAGGACGGCTGGCTGCTCACCGGCGACGGCGGCTATCTCGACGAGCGCGGCTATCTTTTTCTGAAGGACCGGGTGCGCGACGTCATCATCACCGGCGGCTTCAACGTCTATCCTTCCGACGTCGAGAACGTGCTGGGCCAGCACCCGGCCGTCTACGACTGCGCGGTGATCGGGATCGACGACGCCAAGTGGGGCGAAGCCGTTCATGCGGCGGTGCAGCTTCGCGAGGGCGAAACGGCGAGCGAATCCGAGCTTGTCGCGTGGGTCAGGCAGCAGCTCGATCCCGTCAAGACGCCGAAGGCAATCCATTTTTACGACGCCCTTCCGCGCACCGCAAACGGCAAGGTGTCGAAGCGGGATGCCCGTCAACACATCGAGCAGCGGCTCCAACTTGAAAGGGTCACGACATGACCGTGAATCAAACAGGCCGCGAGCGGCACGCGCTCGTCACCGGCGGCTCCTCCGGCATCGGCCTCAGCATCTGCCAGGTCCTGACCGCCTCCGGATGGAGCATCGTCAACTTCGACATTCAACCGCCACCCGCTGCTGCCGAGGGCGAGTTCGTGCAGGTCGATATGTCGGACAGCGATGCCCTGAAGTCGGCGCTGGCCAGGATTTGCGGCGAGCGATCCATCCTGGGGCTGGTCAACAACGTCGCGGCAATCCGTCCCGCCTCGATTGACGACACCAGGCTTGTCGACTTCGACCTGCAGCTTTCAGTCACCGCCCGTGCAGCCCTTCAGTGCACACAGGCCGTGCTGCCGGCGATGCGCGCGGCACAGCACGGGCGCATCGTCAACATCACGAGCCGCGCGGCGCTCGGCAAGGAACTGCGCAGCGGCTACTCGGCTGCCAAGGGCGCGCTCAATGCGCTCACGCGCACCTGGGCCCTGGAGCTTGCGGCCGATGGCATCACCGTCAACGCCGTCGCACCAGGCCCCATCGCGACGCAGGCGTTCACGAAAGCCAACCCGCCCGACAGCCCGCGCACCCAGCGCATCGCCAAGAACATTCCGGTGCAGCGATTCGGTGAACCCTCAGAGGTGGCGCATGCGGTCGACTGCTTCATGCATGCCAAGGCTTCGTTCATCACCGGCCAGGTGCTCTATGTGTGTGGCGGCATGACCGTGGGTCTGGCCTCTTAGCCAATGACGACTTCATGCCCTGTAAAAGTCGAGGTCAAAGAAGATGAATCCGCGATCGAGCGAACGATGGAAAGTCAGGCCGCCCGGCGCCAATTGGGGTGACTTCGGTCCCGATGACCAACTCGGCCGACTGAATTTGATAACTCCGAAGAAGGTCCTGGAAGGCATCAAGGAGATCCGCGAAGGGCGGAGCCTTTGCTTGAGCCTGCCGCTGGACTATCCCGGCGGAAACGTTCTGAACGAGAGGCGGCATGCGCCGAAACTGACGCCGACGGTCATGAACGGCTGTGCTTGCTTCAACTATCCTGCCCGGAAGAACTATGCCGATGCAACGGACGTCATCTGCGACGATCAGGTAACTCTTTCACTTCAGTACTCGACCCAGTGGGATTCGTTCGCGCATATCGGAGCGCTGTTTGATGCGGATGACGATGGCGAGCCTGAAATGGTGTACTATAACGGATTCAGGGCAGACGAGCACATCGTCGGTCCCACCAATCAAGGTTCGGACCGCGGCGTGACGATCGACGCGACGTATGGCGCGCACGCGTTGGACATCGCGACGTTCGCGGTCAAGGCGATCCAGGGCAGAGCCGTCCTGATCGATCTCAAGCATCACTACGGCGAAGCCCGGCGACTGATCGGCTATCGGGAGCTTCGCCGCGCCATCGAATCGGACGGCCTGTCCATCGGTGAAGGCGACATCCTGGCAATCCGCACGGGCTTCGCCGAAGCGTTGTTGGCAATGAACCGGAATCCGGACCTTGAGGTCCTGAATGGATACGGTTGTGTGCTCGACGGACGGGATGAAGAGTTGCTGCAGTGGGTCAGCGCTTCGGGCATTGCGGCGATCTGTGCCGACAATTACGCGGTCGAGGGGATTTCACCGCGCCGCGAAGCCGGGCCGCATTCAGTGGTGCCCTTGCACGAGCACTGTTTGTTCAAGTTGGGAATCCCGCTCGGGGAATTGTGGTGGTTCGAGGAACTCGCCGCCTCCCTTCGCTCGGCCAATCGTTTCGCCTTCTTCCTGACAGCTCCACCGCTGCGCCTGCCCGGCGCCGTGGGATCGCCCGTGACACCGGTGGCAACCATCTGATCGTTGCTATCACCCAATGTCTTGCGCTTCGATCGGAAAGCTTCGCTGCCTCGGACTATCCCGGCCGCCTCCACTCAGAGCTCGGCTTCGCCGCCAATTGAAAGATCCTCATGATGATCAAGACCGAGATTGGCTTCACCACTCCGGCAACCATCTGGGTTCGCGGACGCGACCTCTCCAACGACATCATCGGCAAGCTCGACTTCGTCGACATGATCTGGCTGCTGATATTCGGCCGGACTCCGGAATCCCGCGAAAAGACGATGGTGAACATGCTGCTGGTGACCGCGTCTGATCATGGGTTGACACCGAGTGCGATCACCTCGCGGCTGACCTGGTTGGGCGCCCCGGAATCGCTCCAGGGCGCGGTCGCCGCAGGCCTGCTCGGCGCCGGCGACCACTTTCTTGGCACTATTCAGAACGTCACGGAGATGCTGAGAACGGAAGCCGCTACCATTAGCGAAGACGCCGATGACGCTGCGGTCCGCACCCGCGCGGAAGTCATGATCCGGGAGTACCGCGCCGCCGGCAGAACAATTGCGGGCATCGGTCATCCGATTCATGTCGATGGCGATCCGCGCGTTCCCACCTTGATGGCTGTCTCGAAGGCGAACGGATATTTCGGGCGCCATTGGCGGCTCGCGCTGGCAATCACCGACGTTTTTCGCGAGGATTACGGGCGCATGCTCCCGTTGAATGCGGCAGGCGCCAACGGCGCAGTGCTGGCGGACATGGGACTCGACCCCTTGCTTGGACGCGGCCTCGCGCTGATCGGTCGGGCAGCAGGGCTTGTCGCTCACGTCTACGAGGAACGCACCGCGCCCACGGGTCAGCAGATCTGGGATCTCGTCCTGCGCCAGGATGAACGCAATGTGGCGCCCGCAAAGGCTCGATGAATTTCAAGTAACCGCCGTTACTGACGACAGCGGTCACGGGTCAATGACGGCTTTGCGCCAATGCACAAAGTCGCTGCGCTCCAGCCCGCTGCGCGGGGGGCAAGAACCGAGAGACCGGAAGCCAGCTGAGAGGGCCGCGCTGGCGCGTTTGAGAGCCCCGTCCTGAGATCGAGGTCTTGTCAACCTCACTCAGGATGGAGTTCCCATGAGCGACACTACCACTATCAGTCCGCTGCGTCAGCGCATGATCGAAGACATGGCTGCCCGCAAGCTCAACCCCCACACTCAACGTAGTCACATCCAAAGCTGCAAGCGGTTCGCCGCCTGGCTCAAACGCTCGCCCGATACGGCAACGCCCGACGAGGTGCGCGGATTTCAGCTGCACCTGATCGAGAGCGGGACGAGCATCTGCAACCGCAATCGGATCATGACCGGGGCGCGGTTCTTGTTCCGCGTCACGCTCCGTCGCCACGATCTGGCGGCCGAGGTTTGGCACATCAAGGAGCCCGAGAGGCTGCCGCCGGTGCTGAGCCCTGAGGAGGTCAAGCGTGTCCTAACCATGGCGACGAGCCTGAAGGCGCGAGCGATGCTAACGCTGGCCTATGGTTGCGGGCTGCGGGCCGGCGAGGTGGTGCGGCTGCGGGCGGATGACATCGACAGCGAGCAAATGATCATCCGCATCGTGCAGTCGAAGGGCCGCAAGGACCGGCACGTGATGCTGCCGGCCGAAGTCCTCGAGCTGTTGCGGCAATGGTGGAAGGCGCGACCGACCGCATCCAAAAATGGCGTCGCGCCCGAACACCAATGGCTGTTTCCGGGTCGCCGTGATCAGCCGCTGACGACGCGTCAGTTCGGTCGACTGTTCAAGGAGGCCGCCAAAGCCGCGGCGCTGCGCAAGACGGTCTCGCTGCATTCGCTTCGCCACAGCTTTGCGACCCATCTGCTCGAGCGTGGCGAGGACCTTCGCGTGATTCAAGCGTTGCTCGGACATTCCAAGCCCGAGACGACAGCCCGTTACAGTCGCGTGGCGATCGGACTGATTGCCAAGATCGAGAGCCCCCTGGAGGGTCTGCGCGCGCCGCGCCGCCGGCGTGCGAAGCGAGACAGTGCGGAGCCGCCGGCGCCGTAGCGCCGCCGGCCATGGTTCGACCAGCTCTGGAAGTCGCGGACATTTTCCGCGACCACGGTCCTGCCTGGCGTGAGGCCAACCGCGGGCATGTGAGCCTCGACCAGTTGAAGGTGATGAGTGCGATCGAGCGCTGCCGTACAGCGGCGCTCGGCGGCCATGTCGCGCGCTGCGAGAACGCGGCGTGCGGCCATACCGAGATCGCCTATAACTCCTGCCGCAACCGGCATTGCCCGAAGTGCCAGGCTGCGGCGTCACGCCAGTGGCTTGCCGAGCGCGAAGCCGAGCTGTTGCCGGTGCCGTACTTTCACGTCGTGTACACGCTGCCGAGCGAACTGCGAGACATCGCCTACCAGAACAAGCGCGTCATCTACAATCTGCTGATGAAGGCGGCAGCCGAGACGACGCTCGCCATTGCCGCCGATCCCAAGCGCCTCGGCGCACGGATCGGTATCACCGCAGTGCTCCATAGCTGGGGCTCGGCACTCACACATCATCCGCACGTGCACATGATCGTGCCGGGTGGAGGACTCTCGCTCGATAACGCGCGATGGGTCGCCGCGCGCCCCGACTTTCTTGTGCATGTCAATGTGCTGGCGAGCCTGTTCAAGGGCAAGATGCTGGCAATGCTCATGGCGGCGCACGATGCCGGCGAGCTGAAGTTCTTCAACAGCCATGCCGGGCTTGCCGACAAGAAAACATTCAAGCGTTTCATCGGCCCGCTGCGGCGCATCAAGTGGGTGGTCTATTGCAAGGCCCCGTTCGCAGGGCCCGAGCAGGTGCTGCGCTATCTCTCCCGTTACACCCATCGCGTCGCCATCTCGAACCGTCGCCTCGTTGCAGCCGACGACGGCGCGATTGCATTCCGCTGGAAGGATTATCGCCTCGACGGCCCCGACCGCTGGAAGACGATGCGGCTTCACCCGCACGAGTTCATCAGACGTTTCCTGATACACGTGCTGCCGAAGGGCTTCCACCGCATCCGCCACTACGGGCTCTTTGCCAACGCCAACCGCGCCGAGAACGTCGCGACCGCCCGCGCACTCCTCAACGTCGCTCCGCCTGCCGCCGACCCGCAACAGCCGCCGGATATCGCCACGGGCACGCCACATGTGCTGCCTTGCTCTTGCCCGCGCTGCGGCGGCCGCATGATCGTGATCGAGGTGTTCGCACGCGGCTGCGAGCCGAAGTGGCGCCCGATAACGGGCAGGATCGACACATCATGAGGCAGACCGCTCTTGAGCGTCGCCACTTCCCCGTTCCGACGAGCTGGCCCTGCGCCGGCAGCGATCCCTCTCGACCCGGTTACTGTGGTCGACGTGCCGTGCGCTCTTTGATCCGTTCCAAGCGCTTGCCGAGATGCCTATTATGCGCTTCCAATCTCACCAGTGGGCTGATCCGCCGGCCGCGTCCTGTCGGCGTCACATCCAACATCGAGATCGGCGCCGCCATCAAATCCCCATAGCGCCCGTTGCACCACCGCTGCCCAACTTCCCGCGACTTCGTGCCTTGGCCCTTTTCGGCCGCCGGCCGCCGCAATCTGTGGTCAGGCCGCAATCCCGGCGGCCGAAAACCTGCACAGAAGCGGTCGTTCAAGAACTGATAGCTTTCGTACGAAACCTTGTTGGTGAGCGACAGACTCCATTTCCGTGCCATCGGGCGTCAAGCCGACGGATTTTGAGTACGACTGAGGGTACGCTTCCCCCGGGGCGAGGCGAACTGCCCTTATTTCATTGGCTCTTTTGCTAACAGTTCGATTCCGGCCAGGACATAGAGCCACATAGACGCTCTTGTCCACGCCCAATGGGAGTTCCGAATGCTTCCCACGGTTGTAAAGTGTGGCCCGAAGCCACGTTGATCTCAGATGACCGCGTCGGTTTGGTCAGATGTTTCGCCGTGGCGCCGCTGCGTCGCAGGCTTAGTGCCGACATAGAGCCTGCGAATTCCGGATGCGATTTTCTCATTCTCACGCTCGAAGAGACTGGTTCCGTCGAGATCGCTTTCGACAAGGAAGGGTCCAAAATCCTCGACGTCAAGCACCCAAACTGCCTGCGCCAAGCCGAGTTCTTCCACCCAATGCACGCTTGCAACACGCTTAATACCGCGGCCTCAGCCACGCAGCCTGATCCGGTCCGCCCGCGCGCAGTCCGCCACGAAGTCGATCACCGCGCGCACGGCGGGGAGTTCGACAAGGTCCGGATGCGCCAGCAGCCAGAGATCCGACACGCTGGCCAGTTTCTGCGGCGCGACCCGCACCAGATCGGGATAGGCGGCGGCGACAAGGCAGGACAGCGCGGAAATCCCGAGACCAGCCCGTGCCGCGGCAAGCATGTCGCCCTGCGACGAACAGCGCATCACGATCGATCCCTGCCGGGTGACGAAGTCGCTCCAGCGCGCGAGATCGCGCATTGGAGTCCTGGTCGGCAAAGCCGATGACGCTGTGACCCTTCCACTCGTCGCGCCGTTCGGGCAGCCGCCGCCGCGCGGCATAATCACGCGAGGCATAGAAGCCGGTGCCGAGGCGGCCGATCTTGCGGCCAATCAGATTCTCTTCGCCGCTGTCCACCGGGCGCAGCACGACGTCGGCCTCGCGGCGGCGCACGCTGGCCGGAAACGGATGGGTGATGATCTCCAGCTGAATATGACCGTGCTCGCGCAGAAACTGCCCCATCCGCGGCATCAGCCAATGCGCGGCGAGCGTCGCGCCGACCGAAAGCTTGACGACGCCGCGGGCATCGCGACCGGTCGCCGACACAGCGGTTTCGGCGCGCAGCGCCGCGGCAGCCATGGCTTCGGCGTGTTCGCGAAATTTCCGCCCCGGGGACGTCAGCGAAAGTCCGTCGGCGGACCGGGCGAACAGCCGGGTGCCGAGTTGCGTCCTCCAGCGCGGCGATCTTGCGGCCCACGGTTGGATGACTGGAGCGCAAGCGGCGCGCCGCACCGGTGAAGCTGCGGGTGTCGGCGACCGCGACGAATGTCTTGCACAAATCCCAGTCCATCGGCGTCCCGACCTGGTGTTCAATATCTGGATATTGAACTGTTCAATATTGGACGATCCGGCGACCTCGCGTCCAGCCCTATAATGGCGCGGCAACGAGCAGGGCAGTGCTGAGCGCCGCGAAGCCGGCGCCGGCTCGCAGCCTTCCCGAATAAGAAGTTCCGCGACCGGACTGCCGGCCGAGATCGGCGGGAATGCCGCTGGAGGACCATTCAGATGCCGCTACCCGCATTGCTTGCGAACACGCTCGAACTGCCCGTCGTCGGATCGCCGCTGTTCATCGTCTCCGGGCCCGAGCTTGTGATTGCCCAATGCAAGGCCGGCATCGTCGGCTCGTTCCCGGCGCTGAACGCCCGCCCCGCCGAAAAGCTCGACGAATGGCTCACGCCGCATCGAGAACGAACTCGGCGAGTACAAGGCGCTGCATCCCGGCAAGAAGGTCGCGCCCTACGCGGTCAACCAGATCTGCCACGCCTCCAACGACCGGCTGATGAAGGACATGGAAACCTGCGTGAAGCACAAGGTTCCCATCATCATCACCTCGCTGCGCCCGCCGTCCGAAATCGTCGAGGCCGCGCATTCCTATGGCGGCGTCGTGTTTCACGACGTCATCAACGTCAAGCACGCGCGCAAGGCCGCCGAGCAGGGCGTCGACGGCCTGATCCTGGTTTGCGCCGGCGCCGGCGGGCACGCCGGCACGCTGTCGCCGTTCGCGCTGGTGCGCGAGGTGAAGCAATGGTTCAAGGGCACCATCCTGCTGTCGGGGGCGATCTCCGACGGCTGGAGCATTGCGTCGGCGCTCGCGCTCGGCGCCGACCTTGCCTATATGGGCACGCGCTTCATCGCGACGACGGAAGCCAACGCCGAGCCAGCCTACAAGGCCGCGCTGGTCGAGCATGCCGCGCACGACATCGTCTATTCCAATTTGTTCACCGGCGTGCACGGCAACTATCTCGGCCCGTCGATCGCGGCCGCGGGGCTCGATCCGGACAATCTGCCGGTCGCCGACAAGTCGAAGATGAATTTCGGCTCCGGCGGCAACACCAAAGTCCAAGGCATGGCGCGACATCTGGGGCTCCGGCCAGGGCATCGGCCAGATCACCGACGCGCCGCCGGTCGCCGAACTGGTCGAGCGGCTGAAGGCGGAGTTTGACCAGGCAGGGAAGGATTTCCAAGCGCGTGCAAGCGCCTGACGGCGATCGAATCCATGTTCAACAAAAATAATCAGAGGGAGAAGGCGATGAGGGCGGCCACGACAGTTGCGTTGGCGATCGTGCTGGCGCTTGCGAGCGGCAAGGCCGGTGCGGAGCCGGCGTCACCGCCGATGAAATCCGCATCGGCCAGACCCTGCCCTATAGCGGCCCGGTGTCCGGATTCGGCCTCATCGGGCAGGGTCGCAGGAAGCCTATTTCGAGAAGATCAACGCCGAGGGCGGCATCAACGGCCGCAAAGTGAAATTCATCAGCCTCGATGACGCGTATTCGCCGCCCAAGACGGTCGAGCAAACGCGCAAGCTGGTCGAACAGGACGAAGTGCTGCTGATGTTCGGCTCGCTCGGAACCGCCACCAACAACGCCGTGCACCGTTACCTGAACAGCAAGAAGGTTCCGCAGCTGTTCGTGCTCAGCGGCGCAACCAAATGGGCCGACCCAAAGAATTTCCCGTGGACCATGCCGGGGATGGCGGCCTACCAGTCCGAGGGCGTGATCTACGCCAAGTACGTCCTGCAGACCAAGCCTGACGCCAAAATCGCCATTCTTTCGCAGAACGACGATTTCGGTCGCGATTATGTCGCCGGCTTCAAGCGCGCGCTCGGCGAGCAAGGCGGCAACCATGATCGTGGCGGAGGCGAGCTACGAGACCAGCGCGCCGACCATCGGTTCGCAGCTCGCGACGCTGAAGGCCTCCGGCGCCAACGTGCTGTTCGGCGTCGTGCTCGGCAAATTCACCTCGCAAATGATCAAGGGCGCTGCCGAACTCAACTGGAAGCCCGACCTGTTCTTCGTGCCGACCTCGGCGTCATCGATCTCATTCCTGGAGCCCGCGGGGCTGGAGAATGCGGTCGGCCTGATCTCGTCCAGCAATCAAAAGGACACCGAGGACGCTCAATGGGCGGATGATGCCGGCGTGAAGGAATATTTTAGCGTTCATGAAACAGTACATGCCGGATGCCGACCTGAACAATTCGAACTACGCCGCGGGCTATCACTATGCCAGCCTGCTTGATGACATGTGCTGAAGGCATGCAAGGACGACTTCAGCCGCGAGAACATCTTGCGCCAGGCGACTTCGCTGCGCGAGGTTTCGCTGCCGCTGTTGCTGCCCGGGATCACGGTCTCGACCAGCTCCGACGACTATCTGCCGTTCCAGCAATTGAGGCTGCGGCGTTTCAACGGCAAGAGCTGGGTTGGTTTTGGCGATCTATCAGGACGACCGCCAGATGAGACGGCGGAACGGAAACATGACATTGATCATCAGCGGCGAACGCCGGATCGGCTATCCCGAGATTCACGCCCGCATCGTCAGGGCGGCCACAGGGTTTCAAGCGCTCGGCCTGCGCGGCGGCGCGCCCGTCGCCATGATGCTGCGCAACGACTTCGCGCTGTTCGAGGTCGCAGGCGGCGCGGCGGCGCTGGGTAGCCCGGTGGTGCCGATCAACTGGCACCTGAAGGCCGAGGAAGTCGGCTACATCCTGGCCGACAGCGGGGCCGATATTCTGGTCTGCCACGCCGACCTGCTGCCGCAGATCAGCAACGGCCTGCCCGCCATCTGCGGCTGCTGGTGGTGCGCAACACCGCCGGAGATCGCCGCGGCGTTCGGCGTCGCGCCGGCGCTGACGCATGTCCCCGAGGGAATGACGGACTGGGACCGCTGGCGCGACGGCCACGCACCGTCGCTGGAGCCGCCGGGGCGCAGTTCGCCGATGTTCTATACCTCGGGCACGACAGGCATGCCGAAGGGCGTACGCCGCAAGCCGATGCGGCCCGAACAGCTCGCCGCGTCCGAGCGCGTCGGCGCCATCGCCTACGGCATCAAGCCGAACGAGGATCAGGTCATCCTGATGAACGGCCCGATGTACCATTCGGCACCGAACTCCTACGGCATGCTGGCGTTCCGTCACGGCTGCACGATCGTGCTCGAACCGCGCTTCGATCCCGAGGACATGCTGCAATTGATCGCGCGCCACCGCGTCACGCATATGCATGTGGTGCCGACCATGTTCGTGCGCCTGTTGCGGCTGCCGGACGCAGTCAAGAGCCGCTACGATCTCTCCTCGCTGCGCTTCGTGGTGCATGGCGCGGCGCCCTGCCCGGCACATGTCAAGCGTGCGATGATCGACTGGTGGGGCCCGGTCGTTCACGAATATTTCGGCTCGACCGAAACCGGGATTCCGGTATGGCATTCGGCGCAGGAAGCGCTGAGCAAGCCCGG
>CAVYMZ010000007.1:0-246089 GCA_963769705.1 uncultured Alphaproteobacteria bacterium
CCTAGTCTCCCAGACTAGTGCGCTAACCGGGCTGCGCCACGCTCCGATACCGTTCCCTTAGCTGCGATCAGGCCCGCGCGCAAGGCAGGCGATAAGGCGCGGGATAGAGCATTCGATCAGGTGTCCGGATCGGCACAAAGGGGCCGGTCCGCCGAAAACTAGCCCTTCAGCGCCTGATCAAGCAATTGCCGGCAGGCGATCAGGTCCTGCAGCACGCCTTCCAGGCGCGCAACGTCGAGCGGGCGCCCCGCGCCTGCAACGCCGGGAATCGGGCCGTCGTCGAACGCCGCCGGCATCCCCTCCTCGTCGGTTTCGAGCAGGCGGAAATCGATGCCGTCGGTGCCCTCGTAATCGTCGTCATCGACGTCGATGCCTGGCGCGGCGTCGTCGTCCCGTTCCATGATGCTTTGGCCGACCGCCTCTTCGATCGCTCCGAACGAGGCCACCGCCGAGCTGTCGGCCAGACGCTGCACCGAGGCGATGCCGTGCTCCTTCAGGATGCGCTGCACGCCACGGATGGTGTAGCCCTCGCCGTACAACAGACGGCGGATGCCCTTGAGCAGGTCGACATCGTCGGGGCGGTAGTAGCGGCGGCCGCCGCTCCGCTTCATCGGCTTGATCTGGGCGAATCGCGTCTCCCAGAACCGCAGCACGTGCTGAGGAATGTCGAGGTCATTGGCGACCTCGCTGATGGTTCGGAACGCATCAGGAGCCTTTTCCAAATGCCCGCTCCTCTTTCGATCGCCCGACCGAACCGCCCCGTCTATTCGGGCTTGCTTTGGCCGTTACCGGGGGTCTGGCCGTTGATCCGCTGCTTCAGAATGGCTGACGGCTTGAACACCATCACGCGACGCGGTGAAATCGGCACCTCGGTGCCGGTCTTCGGATTACGGCCGATACGCTGGCCTTTCTTGCGCACCATGAACGAGCCGAACGATGACAGCTTCACGGTTTCGCCCTTCTCCAGGCAGTCGGTGATCTCTTTCAGCACCAGTTCGACGAAGGCCGATGATTCCGTGCGAGACAGGCCGACCTTTTGGTAGACGGCCTCGCACAAATCGACACGCGTAACTGTCTTTCCTGTCCCGGTCATCGCCTGCCCCGCACTCTCGGCGAAAATTTATTGTCTGAAATTATGAGCTTAACGCGCGACGGTCAACAGCGCTCATCAATGCAATAGCATGAAAGAACACAACAAAGTACACCGACTTTTTAAGGTCGCGCTTACCAGCGCAACAGTGCCGACCCCCAGGTGAAGCCGCCGCCCATGGCCTCCAGCAGCAACAGATCGCCCTTCTTGATGCGGCCGTCGGCGACCGCGACCGCCAGCGCCAACGGAATCGACGCCGCCGAGGTGTTGCCGTGCAGATCGACCGTCAGCACCACCTTCTGCGGTGCAATATGAAGCTTATGCGCTGAAGCATCGATGATTTGCTTATTGGCCTGGTGTGGAACGAACCAGTCGATATCCTCGGCCGTGGTACCGGTAGCCTTGAAGGCATCCACGATCACGTCGGTGATCATGCCGACCGCGTGCTTGAATACTTCGCGGCCCTCCATTCGGAGGTAGCCCACGGTTTGGGTCGAGGACGGGCCGCCATCGACGTATAATTTCGACTTGTGCCGGCCGTCGGAGCGCAGATGCGTGGTCAGAATGCCGCGGTCGGAACTTTTGCCGGGCTCAGCTGCGCATCCAGCACGACGGCGCCGGCGCCATCGCCGAACAGCACGCAAGTGCCGCGGTCGTTCCAGTCCAGAATTCGCGAAAACGTCTCGGCGCCGATCACCAACGCACGCTTGAACGAGCCCGAGCGCAGGAAGCTGTCCGCGGTCGCCAGCCCGAAGATGAATCCCGAGCATACCGCCTGCAGATCGAACGCCGCGCCGTGGTGGATGCCGAGTTCGTTCTGCACGGCGACCGCGGTCGCCGGAAAGGTGTTGTCGGGCGTCGAGGTCGCCAGCACGATCAGGTCGACCGACTGCGCGTCGACCCCGGCATTGGCCAGCGCCGCGCGCGCCGCATGAATCGCCAGGTGGGAGGTGAACTCGCCCTCGGCGGCGATATGACGCTGCTTGATTCCCGTGCGCTGCACGATCCATTCGTCGGAGGTATCGATTCGCGCCGCGAGTTCGGCATTGGTCAGGATCTGCCGCGGCAGATAGGAGCCGCAGCCGAGCACGACCGAACGTATTGCAGTCACGAGACAGCCTCCTGCGCGGTCGGCGCAGCAGCGGGCGCGCTGCCGTCGGGGTTGAGCATTTGGTTGATCTTGTTGAGGAGATCGTAGCGGACCATCTCATAGCCAACATCGACGGCATAGGCAAAGCCTTCGGCATCGGTTCCGCCATGGCTTTTGACGACGATCCCGTTCAATCCAAGCACCACGCTGCCATTGGACTTGCTGGGGTCGAGCTTGTCGCGCAGCGCCCGGAAGGCGTTCTTCGCCAGCAGATAGCCGATCTTGGAACGCCAGGTCCGCGCCAGGGCGACGCGGAGAAAATCGGTGATCTGGCGCGCGGTGCCCTCAGCGGCCTTCAGGGCGATGTTGCCGCTAAAACCCTCGGCGACGATGACGTCGGCAGCCCCCTTGCCGATGCCGTCGCCCTCGACGAAACCGATATATTCCAGCTGCGGCAGGTTCATCGCGCGCAGCAATTCGGCGGCCTCGCGAATTTCCTCGCGGCCCTTGATCTCCTCGACGCCGATATTGAGCAGGCCGACGGTCGGCCGCTCCAGATCGAACAGCACGCTCGCCATGGCGCTGCCCATCACCGCCAGCGCCACCAGATGGTGCGCATCGCCGCCGATGGTGGCGCCGAGGTCGAGCACCACCGAATCGCCGCGGGCGGTGGGCCAGATCGCCGCCAGCGCCGGCCGGTCGATCCCGGGCAGCATGCGCAGGCAGAATCGCGCCATCGCCGCCAGCGCGCCGGTATTGCCGGCGGATACCGCGACATCGGCCTCGCCCTTCTTTACCGCGTCGATGGCGAGCCACATCGACGACGTCTTGCGGCCGCGGCGCAACGCCTGGCTCGGCTTGTCGTGCATGCTGACGGCGACGTCGGTATGAAAGACGCGCGAGGCCGCCTTCAGCGCCGGATGTTTTTCGAGCTGCGGCTCGATCTGCGCGCGATCGCCGAACAGCAGAAATTCGGAGTCGGGATGCCGGGTCAATGAAATCGCGGCGCCGGGAATGACGACCGATGCGCCGACATCGCCACCCATGGCGTCAAGCGCGATTTCGAACCTTTTGAGGCATGAACGTCCCGGAAACCTGATCTTTTGCGGTCTAGAGCTCTTCGGCCGCGAATGCTGAAATCGCCATGAACAGCGGCGATCGGCGGAGCGCAACGCTGCACCCCGGCCGGGCCGCGACAATAGCGTGTCCCCGCCCCGACACAACCTCTTGACCGCCCTCTTTTGGATCCTGGGCCGAACCGATGCAGAATCGATACATATAGATAAATCCAAATAATTCAATGGATTAGGCCACATTCTTGATACTCGAGCTGGCATCTACTTGCGCCGGAATACGAGCCTAACGCGCGCGCCGGCGTGCCCTAGCGCTTTTTCGGCTTGTTCGCGCCAGATGGTTTGGCGTCAAGCTTGAGCGCTTTTAGCGCGGCAAACGGATGCGCCTCGGGATCGGCGGCCTCCGCCGGCGGCTCGAAAGCCGCATCTGGCCGGCGTGGATAGGGATCGATGCCCAGGTACAACGCGTCGGTCGCGAGCCGGCCGAGATCGATGATGCCGTTGACGATCGGCTCCGGCGGGTCGGGAATTTCGACGTCGCTTTCGGCGGCCTCATCGACGAGATCGGAGAGATCGGGAATTTGCTCAGGCGGCGCGAAGATCAGGTCGATCTCCTCATCGATATCGTTCTCGATCGGATCCAGCGTCACCACACAGGTTTGCCCGATCCTCGCCCGCACACGGCCGCCGACATGGAAGCGGCCGCCGCCTTCGGGCGTGACGTCGAGCGAGGCGTTCGCCGAGAGGATCTCGCGCAAACCCGCGACCTCAGCCATGGCCGCGCGCTCGACCGGGCTCGCTTCGATGTCGCGATGCAATCCGGTCTCCGGGATCTGCGCCACGGCGACGGGAGCGCGCCAGGGGTCGGGCTTGTCGATTACGCTGCTCGGTTTCTTCATTGCTGTACGCCCACTCGCGCCGGCGAAGGAAACCGCCACGATGCGCTCTGGATCGTCGCATCGTCCAGTCCTGCCAGGGCAGACTTGGCCGCCTCGACATAATACGCAAGCCGGCGCGCATTTTCGATTTGCCGCCGTCCAGGATATTCTTGCGCAGCGCCTGCGCCAGCGCCTCCCGGCCGTCGGCGACGGCCAGATCGTAGGCCGCCGTGCGGCCGTAGAACGCCTCCCCGAAGGCCTGCATGCGCTTGGGCACGGTGAGGTCGCCGACCCCCATTTCGCGCAAATTGCCGTCCATATCCTCACAGAAGCGATCGAACAGCGACTGGCACAGGATTGAGCCGCCATCCACCGCCTTCAGTCGCCCCAATACCAGCCACAAATGCAGAACCAGCAGATCAAAACGGCCATTAACCGTGTCCGGCACGCCCAAGTGCCGATAAAACAACGGTTCTCGCGCTTGCGTCACGATCATGCCATAGATGGCCTCAATGGTGCCCCGCAGGGGTACCCGGGGTTTCCTGAAGTGATTGAACGGCCAAAGCATTGTGGGTTCCGCAAGCGAGCCCCAAAGGTTTCCCTGTTGGGCGCCCGCCCCTGTTGCAATCCAGCGTGCTGCCCGGTACGTCAACGCCTCGCGCGATGCAAGGGGACGGGATCAGTTCCGCAATGACCGATACGAGCCAGAGACACTCACGCGTGTGCTCGCCGCGGGGCCCGTTCGCGCGCTGGCGCGGCATTCGCGCGCGTGGCCGCCATCGCGTTGGTCTGCGCGGTGCTCGGCGGCTGCACCGGCGAGCAGTTCCAGAAGGGCTATATCCTGCCCCCCGGCGCGCTCGAGCAAATTCCGATCGGCGCGAGCCAGGATCAGGTGCTGATCGTGATGGGAACGCCGTCCACGGTCGCCACCCTCAACGGCGAGGTGTTCTATTACATTTCGCAGCGCTCCGAACGCCCGGTCGCCTTCATGAACCAGAAGGTGGTCGATCAGCGGGTGATCGCGATCTATTTCGACAAGAACCGCCAGGTGAAGCGGCTCGCCAATTACGGGCTGCAGGACGGCAAGATCTTCGATTTCATCAGCCGCACCACGGCGACCTCGGGCCAGGAAATCAGCTACCTCGCGCCGATATTCAAGCTGCTCAGCTTCCACTAGATCGCCATCTCGCGCGTGATCCAGCGTCATTGCTTGCGAGGAGCGCAAGCGACGAAGCAATTCAACTGTTCCCTGCGCAGCTAGGATTGCTTCGACAAAAAACCCCGCGGCTCGCACCGCGGGGTTTTTGTCTTGGACCGTATCGCAGACTCAGTGCGCCAGAATCGCCAGCAGCAACAGCGCGACGATGTTGGTGATCTTGATCATCGGGTTAACGGCAGGACCCGCCGTATCCTTGTAGGGATCGCCGACGGTGTCGCCGGTCACCGCGGCCTTATGAGCGTCGGAGCCCTTGCCGCCGTAATGGCCATCCTCGATGTACTTCTTGGCATTATCCCAGGCGCCACCGCCCGAGGTCATCGAGATCGCGACAAACAGGCCGGTCACGATCACACCCAGCAGCATGGCGCCGACGGACGAGAACGCCGCCGATTTGCCGGCCGCGCCGCCGCCCGCGATCGCGTAGATCACGAAATAGACGACGATCGGTGACAGTACCGGCAGGAGCGACGGGATGATCATTTCCTTGATCGCCGCCTTGGTCAAAAGGTCGACCGCCTTGCCATAGTCGGGCTTGTCGGTGCCCTGCATGATGCCGGGCTTTTCGCGGAACTGACGCCGCACTTCCTCGACGATAGCGCCGGCCGCGCGGCCAACCGCCGTCATGCCCATCGCGCCGAACAGATACGGCAAGAGGCCGCCGAACAGCAGGCCGACCACGACGTAGGGGTTGTTCAGCGAGAAGTCAGGCACCACGCCCTGGAAGTACGGAAACTTCGCGCCGTTGCCGATGAAGAATTTGAGGTCTTCATTATAGGCCGCAAACAGCACCAGCGCGCCGAGACCGGCGGAGCCGATCGCGTAGCCCTTGGTGACCGCCTTGGTGGTGTTACCGACGGCATCGAGCGCATCGGTCGATTTGCGGACTTCCTTGGGCAGGCCGGCCATTTCGGCAATGCCGCCGGCATTGTCGGTGACCGGACCGAAGGCGTCCAGCGCCACGACCATGCCGGCCAAAGCCAGCATCGTGGTGGTGGCGATCGCGATGCCGAACAGGCCGGCAAGGCTGTAGGTGACGAGGATGCCGGCAATGATGACGATCGCAGGTAGCGCGGTCGACTCCATCGAGATCGCCAGGCCCTGGATCACGTTGGTGCCGTGACCGGTGACGGACGCGGCCGCGATCGACTTCACCGGGCGATATTCGGTGCCGGTATAGTATTCGGTGATCCAGATGATCAGGCCGGTGACCGCAAGGCCGACGATGCCGCACTCGAACAGCGCCATCCCGGTGAACTTCACGCCCTCCAGCGGGCCGAATCCGACCAGCCAGTTGATCACGCCGGCGACGCCGATCAGCGACAGGATTCCGGTGGCGATCAGGCCCTTGTACAGCGCGCCCATGATCGACTGGTTGGCGCCGAGCTTGACGAAGAAGGTGCCGATGATCGAGGTGATGATGCAGACGCCGCCGATGGCGAGCGGCAGGGTCATCATGTTCGTCAGCAGCGGCGAGGTCGCGAAGAAGATCGCGGCGAGCACCATGGTGGCGACCGAGGTCACCGCATAGGTTTCGAACAGGTCGGCGGCCATGCCGGCGCAGTCGCCGACGTTGTCGCCGACATTGTCGGCGATGGTCGCGGGGTTGCGCGGATCGTCCTCGGGAATGCCGGCTTCGACCTTGCCGACGAGATCGCCGCCGACGTCGGCACCCTTGGTGAAGATGCCGCCGCCGAGACGGGCGAAGATCGAAATCAGGGAGGCGCCGAAGCCGAGCGCCACCATCGCATCAACGACGGTGCGGCTGTTGGGTGCCAGATGCAGCGAATAGGTCAGGAAGCCGAAATAAAGGGTCACGCCAAGCAGCGCGAGACCGGCCACCAGCATACCGGTGATCGCGCCGGCCTTGAACGCGAGCTCAAGTCCGCCGGCCAGCGAGGTCGTCGCGGCCTGTGCGGTGCGGACGTTAGCGCGCACCGAGACGTTCATGCCGATAAAGCCCGCGGCACCCGACAGGATCGCGCCGATGGCGAAACCGACCGCCACCAGAACGCCGAGGAAATAAGCCAGCAACGCAAAGATCACGATGCCGACCATGCCGATCGTCGTGTACTGGCGCCGGAGATAGGCCTGCGCGCCTTCGCGCACCGCCGCTGCGATCTCCTGCATCCGCGGATTGCCGGCGTCCGATTTCATAACCGACGCTGTCGCCCAGATGGCGTAAACGATGGAAAGCGCTCCGCAGAGCACAATCACCCATAATGCTGTCATTGAATTTGCCTCAGATCTTGGTGCACCCCACGCCATCACCGCGGGAGCGGCGGGCGCATAAAAAAGAAGGCCTTCCCTGCCCAAAAGGGCGGCCTTAAATCGGCGGGACCATGCCAAAATCACATGCCGGGCGCAACGCCGCGGAAGGCCCAAAATGTCGATTTCGGCAGGTATTTATATGCCAATGAGAGCTTTTCGCCAAAATTCTAGAAATGACTGTAGGACAGGCGCGGCAGCGGTACCTCCCTGCCCTGCGTGTCGAGAAATTTCGGGGCCGATGTTCCGGCGATAATCGTACCTATCGAGGTCACCGTTACCTGGGCCATTTCAGCGGCTCGGGCGAAGGCCTCAAACCTGATTCTCTGATATTGCGCATAAAATCTCGTAGTCGTCGCCGCCGGAAACGAGGGTTCCGATGCCGACAGCTGCCGCGCACGAGCAAGGCTGCCGCCGGTGCAGACAAGGGAATGCTGGCCGCATCGATCACCGCCGACACGCCCGACGCTGCACAGAGCTTGGCGAGATCGCCTGCGAGGCCGTCCGATACGTCCATCGATGCGCTGGCGTGATCGCGAATGGCCTGCGCCAGCGCGTTGCGCGGCTGCGGCACGCGATAGCGTTCGAGCAGCATCTGCCTGGTCGAGGCATCGCCGGCGAGAACCGCAGCGGCCGCGCCACCCTTGAGGATATCAAGGCCGAGCGTGGCGTCGCCGATCGTCCCCGTCACCACCACACGGTCGCCGGGTTGCGCGCCGAAGCGATGCACCATCCTGCCTGGCGGTATCCGCCCGAACGCCGCGATCGAGATCATCAGCGGACCCGGGGTGGAAACCGTATCGCCGCCGAGCAGCGGACAGCCATATTGCTTCGCGTCCTCGCCAAGCCCGCGCGCGAACGGCGCGAGCCAGGCATCGTCGGCGCGCCGTAGCGCCAATGTCAGCACGAACCCGGCAGGCGTTGCGCCCTTGGAGGCCAGATCGGACAGGTTCACCCGCAGCGCCTTGCGCGCGATCGTGTCCGGCGGATCGTCGGGCAGGAAATGCACACCCTCGACGATGGCGTCCGTCTTGACCACGAGGTCCTCGCTGGACGCTTTCAGAATAGCCGCATCGTCGACCAGATCGAACGCCCCGGGGTCGGTCGCGAGCGGCTTGAAATACCGCGCGATCAGGGCGTCCTCGCCGGATGCAGTTGCACCGGGGGCAGCCATGTCAGCCGCCTGTCCGCGCAAATTCGTCGGCGCGGAACTGGCGGGCGATCTGGTCGAGCACCGCGTTCACCATGCCGGTCTCCTCGGCTTCGACAAAGGCGTGCGCGACATCGACATATTCCGACACCACGACGCGGCCGGGCACGTCCTTGCGATGCTCGAGTTCATAGGCGCCGGCGCGCAGCACCGCGCGCAGGATGGCGTCGATCCGCTTCAAGGGCCAGCCTTTCGACAGCGCTTCGTCGATCAAGGGATCGAGCTTGGCCTGGTCGCGTACCACGCCAGCCACGACATCCTTGAAGAAAGCGGCTTCGGCCGGCAGGTATTTGTCGCCTTCGACTTCGTTGCCGAGCCAATGGCTCTCGAACTCGGCGTAGACGTCGTTGATCCCGGCGCCGCCGATGTCCATCTGGTAGAGCGCCTGCACCGCGGCAAGCCGCGCCGCGCCGCGCCGATTAGCCTTCCTCTCCGGGGCCTTGGCGGGTTTCTTTTCCTGGCTTTTCTTGTTCCCGGCCATGATCAGATCCGCGTCAGCCGGCGCTTGATCCGCAGCATGGCGATGGCCGCGCGCGCGGCGTCGCCGCCCTTGTTGAGTTCGCCGGCACGTGCCCGCGCCCAGGCCTGCGCCTCGGTGTTGACGGTGATGATGCCGTTGCCGAGCGGCATCCGCCTCGCCACCGCGAGGTCCATCAGCCCGCGCGAGGATTCCATCGACACGATTTCGAAATGGATGGTGTCGCCCCGGATCACGCAGCCGAGCGCAATCGCCGCATCGTACGGCTTGCCTGAGCTCTCGGCGGCATCGAGCGCGATCGCGATCGCGGCCGGGATCTCCAGCGAGCCGGGCACCGTGATCACATCATGCGTGAGGCCCGCGGCCTCCAGCTCGGCGACCGCGCCTTCCAGCAGCGCGTCCTGGATGTCGTCATAGAAACGCGCCTCGACGATCAGCGCGCGCGCGCCGGAAATGTCGGTCTGATCCTTCAAAGGTGCGCGCCGCGCGTCTGCCATCTTTTTCCCGTCGATGTTGATCTATTGGTGCGCGTTTTAGGCGCAGCAGCGCCCAAAGCCAAGGGCTGCGCCTATTTCATTTCCGCAAGCCGTGCGGCGTAGCGCGCCATCAGGTCGACCTCGATATTGACTTCGCTGCCCTGCTGCCAGCCGTGAAGCGTCGTGACATCAAGCGTGTGCGGAATGATCAGCACCGAAAATGAGACGTCAGCGACCGTATTCACCGTCAGCGACACGCCATCCAGCGTCACGGAGCCCTTTGGAGCGATAAAGCGCGCCAGATCGCGCGTGGTGGAGAGCTCGAACCGCGCCATGTCCGGCAGGTCGTCGCGCCTGACGATGGTGGCGATCCCATCGACATGGCCGGCGACGATATGGCCGCCGAGTTCGTCGCCGATCTTCAGCGCACGCTCGAGATTAAGTCTTGTTCCCTCGACCCAGTGCTTCGCGGTGGTCAGCGCCAGCGTTTCGGCGGCGGCATCGACCTCGAACCAGGTGTTGGCGCGCTCGACGCCCGAGGCAACGACGGTGAGGCAGACGCCGTTGCAGGCGATCGAGGCGCCGTCGACGATGGTTGCGCGGTCGTAGCGGCAGGTGATGCGCAGCCGATGCAACTGCCCCTGCGCCGTCGGCTTTAGGCTGACGATCTCGCCGACGTCGGTGACGATGCCTGTGAACATTGGAGTCTCTTTAATTGACCATGATCTTATCGGAAAACCGGTTGCCTCTTTTCCGGATCACGGTCTTTCGTAGATCGTAAGCGTATCTTTTTGCAGGTTCTCGCTAGCACGCAGCTTCAGGGCGGGCGACTGCGTGATTGCGGACAGCGGCAATGCATCCAGCGCGGCGATCCCATCGACACCGATCGGATCGGGGCCGCGCAGCAGCCAGACCTCGTCGACGAGGCCGGCCGTGACAAAGGAAGACGCCACCCGCGCGCCGCCCTCCACCAGAAGCCGCGTAATGCCCTTTTCGGAAAGCGCATGCAGCACGGCGGATAGATCAAACCCCGCCGCGTTTTTTGGCGGCGCGAGGCGGATCACCTGCGCCCCCGCAGCTCCGAGCTTCACGGCGGCCGGCGCTTCCGCCAGCTCGGACGCGATCAGCCATAGCGGGGTCTCGCGCGAGGAATGAACCAGCCGGCTGGTGCCAGGTATCCGCAAGCGCGGGTCCAGCACCACCCGCACCGGCGAGCGCGCTTCCATCCCCGGCAACCGGCAGGTCAGGAGCGGATCGTCCGCCAGCACCGTGCCGATACCGACCAGGATGGCGTCGCATTGCGCGCGCAACAGATGGACCCGCGCTTTGGCGGCTTCACCCGATATCGCCACGGGCTTGTGGCCGGCGGCCGCGATCTTGTCGTCTGCGGATATCGCGAGTTTGAGGATCACATGCGGACGCTTGTCGCGCACGCGCCGGAAGTGTCCGGCATGATCGCGCGCCGCCTCGGCAGCCCCGAGCCCAATATCGACCGCAATCCCCGCCGCGCGCAGCCGGGCGTGGCCCTGCCCGGCCACTTCGGGGTTGGGATCCTCGATCGCGGAGACCACGCGCGCAATTCCGGCCGCGATAATGGCCTCAGTGCAGGGCGGCGACTTGCCGACATGCGAGCACGGCTCCAGCGTCACATAGAGTGTCGGCGCCGCGGGCGGCTTCGCCGGCACGCCTGAGCGCCTCCGGCTCGCCGTGGGGACGGCCGCCGGGCTGGCGTCCAGCCCCGGCCGACAATGACGCCGTCTTTGACCACGACCGCGCCGACGGCGGGATTCGGCCAGGTGCGCCCCAGCCCGCGCCGGCCGAGCGTCAGCGCAAGCTGCATGAAGCGCTGGTCGGCGGCTTTTGCGTCCTTCGATTTCTGCGCGTACTGGTCTTCCAGAATACGGAAGATCATTTGCGTAACAGGGCGATCCGCGCGTCGTCCTCGCCGGAGAGCTCGCCGAGCACGGCTTCAAAGTCCTTGGCTTCGCGGAAATTGCGGTAGACCGAGGCGAACCGGACATAGGCGACGTCGTCGAGCTGGCGCAGATGCTCCATCACGATCTCGCCGATCGCCTCCGACGAAATTTCCGCTTCCCCGCCGCTTTCAAGCTCACGCACGATGGCCGAGACCATCTTCTCGACCCGCTCCGGATCCACCGGGCGCTTGCGCAAGCTGATCTGCACCGAGCGCACCAGCTTGTCGCGGTCGAACGGCACCCTTCGGCCGTTGCGCTTGATGACCGTGAGTTCGCGCAGCTGCACCCGCTCGAAGGTGGTGAAACGGAAATTGCAGGTGACGCACACCCGCCGCCGCCGGATCACGGCGGAATCCTCGGTCGGACGCGAGTCCTTCACCTGGGTATCGAGACTGTTGCAGCTGGGGCAACGCATCCGGCTAGAACCTCACTGATAAATCGGAAAGCGGTCGGTGAGCGCCTTCACTTTTTCCTTGATCGCACCTTCCACCAGCGGTGCCTTGCCGTCCTGCGACTGCGCAATCGCGTTCAGCACTTCGGCGATCATGCCGGCGACCTGCCTGAATTCGGCAACCCCGAAACCGCGGGTGGTCGCGGCCGGCGTGCCCAGGCGAAGGCCGGAGGTGACGAACGGCTTTTCCGGGTCGAACGGGATGCCGTTCTTGTTGCAGGTGATCGCCGCGCGCACCAGGGCTTTTTCCGAGACATTGCCCTTCAGCCCCTTCGGCCGCAGATCGACCAGCATCAGATGGTTGTCAGTGCCGCCGGAGACGATGTCGAAACCGTGGCCGCGCAGCGCCTCCGCCAGCGCTTTGGCATTCTCGACCACGTTCCTGGCGTAGATCTTGAAATCCGGACGCAGCGCTTCGCCGAACGCCACCGCTTTCGCCGCGATCACATGCATCAGCGGGCCGCCCTGCAAGCCCGGGAAGATCGCCGAGTTCAGTTTCTTGGCCAGCGCCTCGTCGTTGCACAGGATCAGGCCGCCGCGCGGGCCGCGCAGCGATTTGTGGGTGGTGGTGGTGGTGACGTGCGCATGCGGCACCGGCGAGGCATGCGCGCCGCCGGCGACGAGACCCGCGAAATGCGCCATGTCGACCAACAGATAGGCGCCCACGCTGTCCGCGATCTCGCGAAACCGCTTGAAATCCCAGGGCCGCGAATAGGCCGATCCGCCGGCGATGATCAGTTTCGGCTTCACGGTCTCGGCCTGTTTTGCCACCGCATCCATGTCGATGATCTGGTCCTCGCGCCGCACCGTGTAGTGCGCGGCCTTGAACCATTTGCCGGACATGTTGACCGGCGAGCCGTGGGTGAGATGGCCGCCGGCGGCGAGATCCAGCCCCATGAAGGTATCGCCGGGCTGCAGCAGCGCCAGGAATACCGCCTGGTTCATCTGGCTGCCGGAATTCGGCTGCACGTTCGCAAAGCCCGCGCCGAACAGCTTCTTGGCGCGCTCGATCGCCAGGGTCTCGGCGACATCGACCCATTCGCAGCCGCCGTAATAGCGATTGCCCGGATAGCCTTCGGCGTATTTGTTGGTCATCACCGAGCCCTGCGCTTCCAGCACCGCGCGGCTGACGATGTTTTCCGAGGCGATCAGCTCGATCTCGTGGCGCTGGCGGCCGAGTTCGCCGCGGATCGCGGCGGCGATCTCGGGATCGGCCTGCTCGAGGGTCGCGGTAAAGAACGAGTCGGGCGCGGAAGCGGTCTTGGCGCTGGAGGCGGAAGAGCTCATGAGCGAAATATCTCCACCGCCGCAACCAGTTACGGCGTTGCGGGCGGTCATGTGTGGCGGTCGAAAGCGGCGCAGGCGGGATACCATATCGGACGGCGGCGGCCAAGCACTTGCGGTAGGAGCCTGATATTTATGCAAGATATGGGGGTGGAACCCCGGTGGTCTAGCCTGCCCTGCCATCGGCCCGGCCTCTCCGGTCGTCATTCCGGGGCGATGCGAAGCGTCGAACTATGATGTGCAATTGCACATCTGAGAACCTCGAGATTCCCCGATGCGCAATTGCGCATCTGAGGTCTGGCCCTTCGGACCATCCCGGAATGACGCAATGGCGACGATAACGCGCCTTCGCGATCTCGCGGCGCGGATTGCGCCCGAGTTTTGCAAGAACTTTTCGCCCCGATAGAGAGGGCGCAGGGAAAGCCGGGTGCGCGCTGCACCCGAGGTCTCGTGTGCAAGATGCACATAGAAAAACGCACACGAGCATACAGGTTCAGCGGAGGCAATCCGGCCTTCCCTGCGCGGTGGTTTACGGCTTACTTCGAGCTCTCCCCGGTGATCGGGCTTTCTTGTCACCGTCACCCCTGAGAAGCTTGCTTCTCACGAGCTTGACGCCGGCGTCGAGGCGTCAGGACCACACGACTTCGCCGTCCGCGTTGGCGCTGTTCGTCAAGAGCGCCGCCGCGTCCATCGCATCCCGCACCAACGTCCGTGACGATCGCGATACGCCCCTCTCGGTGGGACAGGACGGCGGAAGTTATGAAACTGATTTGGGCGAAGCGAGAAGCGGATTATTTTTTCAAATACGGCTGGACAGGCCAAATCAGCTTGATCCAGTTCGGGAAATTCGGATTTTGGCGCAGGCCTGCGGCAAGCAAAAAGGTAACGCGACGCCTGCATTCGGCATCTAGCCAATCATTCTATCGTAGCCAGCGTGCGAGCCGATCCAGAACCAGAGATAGCCATCATCCACCTCCACGGCCAGCGCGCGATAGCGCAGCCCGACCCGGACGGACCAATACCTCCCGACCTTCTTGAATTGCAAAGAGGGATGGCGCGGATCGCGCTTGAGGAGCGCGTAATTGGCATCAGCCAGCTTTCGCACTGAAAGCGGCAGCGCTTCGTAGGTCTCCCAAAACTTCGGCGAAGCGAAATGCTTCACAACTCGCGTGAGCGCCCAACACGGTGGGCGGCAAGAGCCTCCTCCGCGTGCGCGTCAAGTTTGCCGGCTCGAGCGTCGCGCTCGATGGCGGCGTCGAACTGTTGCGCCTCGAAGACCTCGAACCACGCGCGAAACCGTGCCAGCTCGCCAGGTGCAAGCTGTTCGACGGCCTTTTCGACTTCTTCGGCGGTGGTCATAACTACAATATAACACTGCCTTGCGGCGACGCCAAGGCGACGGCCTCGCGGTTGCGAGCGAAGACCTCGCGCCATGATGTTGTCGAGCGCGCAAGAGGAGATCCGACTAAGCGCGCGGCGGACGAGCCATGCAACGCCGGCCTATTTCGCGAATCGGTACGCCCCGCCCTTCTCGATCGAGCGCTGGAATGCCGACCGCGCATGCATCCGCGACAGCCACGCGCTCAAATTCGGATAGGGTGCGAGCCTGTCGAACACTTTTGCCATTTCGCCGACAAAGCTCATCTGGATGTCGGCGCCGGTCAGCGACGTCCCGACAAAGAATTCGCGTCCCTCGAGTGCGCCGTCGATATAGCCGAGGTGGTTGGCGATTTCGCTGTCGATGCGCGGGTGCAGCGGCGCGCCCGCCTCCTTCAACCTCGAGACATAGAGATTCAGCATCAGCGGCAGCATCGCCGAGCCTTCGGCATAATGCAGCCACTCGTTATAGGTCTCATAGTCGGGGCTGCCGGGTGCAGGCATCATCGCCGGCTTACCTTTTTCCTGGCCGTAGCGGCGGATGATGTAATCGACGATGGCGCCGGACTCCGCGATCCTGACCTCGCCATCGGTGATGACCGGCGACTTGCCGAGCGGATGCACCGCGGTCAACTCCGGTGGCGCGAGCCTGGTGGCGGCATTGCGCTGATAGCGCTTCATCTCATAGGGGAGCCCAAGCTCTTCCAGCAGCCAGAGGATCCGTTGCGAGCGCGAGTCGTTGAGATGATGCAGCGTGAGCATGGGGTTCCCCCGGCATGTTTGTCAGGCGCCGAGGTGTATCAGAGGTTTCGGATCAAGGGCAGCGGCATGCACCAGCCGTCGTTGCCTTGCTTAGGCTATCGGGGCACAGTGGCCGCGGCAATCATACCGTCATACGCGGGCTGGATCCCGCTCAAAGCCCCGTGAACCCCGCCTTCACCGGATCGCTTGAGCCGTCGAGTTCGCGCAAATAAGTCAGTCCGCACACCGTCAGCCGATGGGTATCCTTCTCGCCGGCTTCCATCAGCTTGGCGAGATATTCCGTCACTTTCGCCCGCGCCTCGGCGCTGGCCGCGGCGGAGCGGTTCATCAGGAGATCGTAAGTCATCATGATGCGGTCGATGGCGGCTTCCATGACATCCTCTTCGCTTCAAGGAAATCTAGACCAGTTCGTCGGCTTCGAACTTTGCGATCGCCTTGTTGGCGAGCCTGAGCTTGTTCATTTCGCCGCGCTGAAACATGTCGACGATGATCTGCAGCAGCCGTTCGTTGGTGGCAAAGCTGTCGGGGATGGCGCCGGTGCGGCGCAGATAGTTCGAGGCGATGGCATAGGCATCGCCGACCACTTCGACGTTCATGACCCGCAATCCGCGCTCGACCAGCATGGCCTTCTCCTCCGGCATGGCAGGGATAAGCACGCCGGCGGGCAAAAGTTCCGTTTTCGGCAAACCGGTTTTCGGCCAGAACCTCGTTCAATCAAAACCGATCAGGCGCTTTCTCGAGGCGCTTTCCCGGCGCGAACCGGCGTCCACGCCGCTTTGGCTCGAAAACGCTTTTGCGCAGCAAAACAAAACGCACCGGTCCGGAAAAACCGGGCCGATGCGCTTGGGGGAAGTCTCTTTTTTGTTCTTGTTCTTGTTTTTGTTTTGTCGAGTGGCTGCCGGTCTTTTTGAGAACGCCGGCTTGGCCGAAAAATCTCAGAGACGGTACAGGATCTGGTCGGTCCAGAACCGCTCGAGCCGGTGCAGCGACTTGTTCAGGGTCGCGAACTCCTCGTTGGAGATGCCGCCGACCTGCTCCACCGTCTTGACGTGCTTCTGGTAGAGCGCATCGACGATGCGGCGGATTTCCTGGCCCTGCGCGGTCAGGCGGATGCGCACCGAACGGCGATCGACGCGCGAGCGCTGATGATCGAGGAAGCCGAGCTCGACCAGCTTCTTCAGATTGTAGGAGACGTTGGAGCCGAGGTAGTAACCGCGCGTGCGCAGTTCGCCCGCGGTCAGTTCCTTGTCGCCGATGTTATAGAGCAGCAGCGCCTGAACCGAATTGATGTCGGCGCGACCGCGGCGATCGAATTCGTCCTTGATGACGTCGAGCAGGCGGCGATGCAGCCGCTCCACCAAGGTCAATGCTTCGAGATAGAGCGGCTGCACCGGAGCCTGGCCGGGAGCGCGTTCGGCGGGTTCCACCGCCGTTGCAACGGCTTTCATCATGACACTTCCCCTGTTGTCGTTTTTATCGACTTATTCGACGAAACTTTGGTCCCGTCTGATAGCTGCAACTTAAGGGGGACGGTTTGAAGATCCGCTTAAATAAGACAATAAAGAGATCATGAATTTAAGACAGTAAATCGTGGATTAAGCCCATGGCACATAAGGACTTTTCGCAACCTTTCATTGAGGGTGAGGCCGCCCTGTTCACGCTTCGTTGGCCCCCTCTGTCGCATATGGGAACAGCATCGTTCAAATTTGAAAGACCTGCGTAACAGGTGTGGCGACGGCGTTAGGGTGACCGAAAAGTTACCGGACAAAAATTCAAAAAAATTGATGTAGCCGACCCCCGGTTTTTCCGAGATCGCGTACATCATGTTCCAAGTTCGCATCGTGTGAGCGCGGCGCGCAAATTTTTCTGCGCGAGCGCCGCGATACCAGATCGCTATGGCGGCCGTTCGCGCGCGGCCATCCAGGCCAGCGCGAGATAGGCGCCCAGCATCAACGCCTCCACCCCCACCACCGTCAGGCTGCCGCCGTAGATTCCCGGAAACATCAGTTCGATCACCGCCATCGACACCACGGTGGTCAGCCACACCACCGCGCCCCATGGCGTCGCGAGCCAAAGTCCGACCGCGGCGACGAGTTCGATCACCGCGAAATAGACGGTCGCGGTCTGCCACGCCATCGGCTGGTTCTCGAACGCGTCTTCCTCGCCGCCGATGAAGCCCGTCACCTGCGCCCAGTGGTAGAGCCCCTTGACCACGGAGATGACGGCCATGATGCGCAGGAACAGCACCAGCCGCCGGGTCCACACATTTTCGTCGGATTCGATCCGCTCCGACGAAATCGCGGCCACCGACATGGCGTTGTCCCGCGAGTTGTCGCGCGAGGGGGTTTCAGACATGCGAAGGGCCGCTCATGATCTGCGAATCACCTGGGTTCCGAATATAGGCTTCATGGGCCAACTCATGACCCCTTGGCGCGGCAAAATCAATCCGGCAGGCCTGCTGCCACCGGCACTTGCGGCAGGTCAAGGCCGCGGTGACGGAAGCGGTGCAAGGTGCTAGGGTTGAAGCCAGCCTCCCGGGAGAGATGACACAATGGCGATCAAATTCGGGCGACCGATCGAAATGCGCGATGCGCCGCGGCACCAGACCGCGCCGGCCGCCCCTGCCCTCGATCTGGTGGTTCGTCCGCGCCGCAACCGCAAGGCGGAATGGGCGCGCCGGCTGGTGCGGGAAAACGTTCTCACCACGGACGACCTGATCTGGCCGCTGTTCGTGGTCGACGGCCACAATGTGCGCGCGCCGGTCGCCTCGATGCCGGGCGTGGAGCGGCTGTCGGTCGACCAGGCGGTGCGCGACGCCGAGCGCGCGGCCAAGCTCAACATCCCCTGCATCGCGCTGTTTCCCTATACCGAGCCGTCCCTGCGCGACGAGCACGGCTCGGAAGCCACCAATCCCGACAATCTCGTCTGCAAATCGGTGCGCGCGATCAAGAAGGAATTTCCCGGCATCGGCGTGCTCTGCGACGTCGCGCTCGATCCCTTCACCAGCCACGGCCATGACGGGCTGATCGAGGACGGCAGGATCCTCAACGACGAGACGGTGGCGGTTCTGGTGCGGCAGGCGCTGGTGCAGGCCGAAGCCGGCTGCGACATCATCGCGCCGTCGGACATGATGGACGGCCGCGTCGGCGCCATCCGCCAGGGGCTGGATGCGAGCGGCTTCCTCGACGTGCAGATCATGGCCTACGCGGCGAAATACGCCTCCGCCTTCTACGGCCCGTTCCGCGACGCCATCGGCTCGGCCAAGACGCTGACCGGCGACAAGCGCACCTATCAGATGGACAGCGCCAATTCGGACGAGGCGCTGCGCGAGGTCGAACTCGACATCGCCGAAGGCGCCGACATGGTGATGGTGAAGCCGGGCATGCCCTATCTCGACATCGTGCGGCGGGTCAAGGACACCTTCGGAATGCCGACCTTCGTCTATCAGGTGTCCGGCGAATACGCGATGATCGCGGCAGCCGCGGCCAATGGCTGGATCGACGGCGAGCGGGCGATGATGGAAAGCCTGCTCGCTTTCAAGCGCGCCGGCGCCGACGGGATTTTGACTTATTTCGCACCGCAAGCGGCGGAGAAGCTGAAGGCGGAGCGCTGAGGGATTCCCTCAACTGGTCGTCCCTGCGAAAGCAGGGACCCATAATCACCGGCGGTCGCGTGGCACCAAAGCCGTCGAACAGCGTCTCTCATATAACGGCCGCAGGGTATGGGTCCCTGCTTTCGCAGGGACGACTGCGGATCGCACTCCAGCCGCCGAATCGCCGGAATATTGCGGTTTCGTAATTGTGGCGAGGCCTTGCGGGCGCCCGGGCGGTTCCCATGTCTCGCTTTCGACGAATGCACAGTCGGGAGGACTGATCATGTCTGACAGCGGTTCGGGTTACAGCGGCGGCGCCTGGCGCAACGGCGGCTCGGCGAATTTGCAGCCGCATGCCTTCGATCCCTTACCCAGCCGGAATTGTTTCGCGGCGTGCTGACGCGGCGGGTATTCGCGTTCCTGATCGACCTGATCGTCATCTCGGTCCCGGTGATCCTCGGTTACATCTTCATCGCGGTGTTCGGGCTGATCACGCTGGGGCTCGGCTGGGCGCTGTTCTGGCTGGCATGGCCGGCCACCGTGATCTGGGCGGTGGTCTATTACGGCGCCTCGCTCGGCGGACCCTATTCGGCGACGCTCGGCATGCGCGTGATGGATCTGGAGCTGCGCACCTGGTACGGCGCGCCGGGCTATTTCGTGCTGGGCGCCATGCACGCGGTGCTGTTCTGGATTTCGATATCGTTCCTGTCGCCGCTGGTCTGCTGGTCGGGCTGTTCAACGGCCGCCGCCGCCTGCTGCACGATATCGTGCTGGGAACCGTTGTCATCAACAGTTCGGTCCGCAACCCTGCGGTGCAACCGGCGCGAACCATCTGACCGCAAAACCAGATTGACCGTCAGCCTTGGGGGCGCGATGCTGACGCCTGCTTCGCCCTTCGGAGACTGACGACGCCCCGTGACCCAGCACTCGCGTGACACCCCGCAATTTTACCTGACGGCGCCCTCGCCCTGCCCGTATCTGCCGGGCCGGCACGAGCGCAAGGTGTTCACCCACCTGGTCGGCGACAAGGCCGGCGACCTCAACGACCTTTTGACCCATGGCGGCTTCCGGCGCAGCCAGTCGATCGCCTACCGCCCGGCCTGCGACCAGTGCCGGGCCTGCGTTTCCATCCGCGTCGTCGCCAACGAGTTCCGGCCTTCGCGTAACTTGCGGAAGGTTCTCGCCCGCAACGCCGACATATCAGGCGAGCAGCGCAGTGCGGTGCCGACCTCGGAACAATATTCGATTTTCCGCGCCTATCTCGACCAGCGCCACCGCCATGGCGGCATGGCCGACATGACCGTGCTCGATTACGCGATGATGGTGGAGGACAGCCACGTCGAAACCCGCATCATCGAATACCGCCGCCGCGGCGAAGGCAAGCGGCGTCACCGGCCGCGGCGAGGAACTGCTGGCGGTCGCATTGACCGACGTGCTCAGCGACGGGCTGTCGATGGTCTATTCGTTCTTCGAACCGTCGGAAGCGAGCCGTTCGCTCGGCACCTTCATGATCCTCGACCATATCGCGCGCGCCCGGCGGCAGGGACTGCCTTACGTCTATCTCGGCTACTGGATCGAAGGCTCCAAGAAGATGGACTACAAGGCCCGCTTCCTGCCGCAGCAGCGCCTCGCCCCGTCGGGCTGGCTGCGCGTCGACGCCTCCGGCGACATGGCGAGCGAGCCGCAGGATTGATGGCTTGATCGGGCGCAGCGGGTCGCCCGAGCGTCTCTGGAATACCGGGTCACCCGCTCAAGCCGCGCGATGACAGCTGCGTGCTCGGCTTCATCCAAGCAGCACATCGAACAGCAGCTTGACGTTCAGAATGACGATGATGCCGGCCACAATCCACGCCGCGGCGGCGAGCGGACGGGATATGGCAAAGTCGCCCATCTTTCGCCGGTCGGAGACGAACCGCACCAGCGGAATCACGGCGAACGGAAGCTGCATCGACAGCAGGACCTGGCTGAAGACGAGAAGCTGTCCCGTGCCACGCTCGCCATAAAGCGCGGTGACGACGATAACCGGGACAATCGCAATGCCGCGCGTGAGAAGTCGCCGCGCCCAGCTCGGCAGGCGCAGGTGAAGAAAGCCTTCCATGACGATCTGGCCGGCAAGGGTCGCCGTCACGGTTGAGTTGAGGCCGGACGCGAGCAGCGCAATGGCAAATAGCGTCGATGCAATACCGAGACCCAATAGCGGCGACAAAAGCTCGAAGGCCTGGCCGATTTCGGCAACGTCGGCATGACCACTCGTATGGAACGTCGCGGCCGCGACGACAAGAATCGCGGCATTGATGAACAGAGCCAGCATCAGCGCGATGGTACTGTCCGTCGTTGCCCATTTGATCGCATCGCGGCGGCCTTCGTCGGAGCGTTCGTAGGCGCGGGTCTGAACGATCGACGAGTGCAGATAGAGATTATGAGGCATCACCGTTGCCCCGATGATGCCGATGGCGATGTAGAGCATCTCGGGATTGGTGAATAGTCTCGGAAGACGGCGCGAAGCCGCGCAGCATCGCTGCGACTGGCGGAGCGGCGGCGACGATCTGGATTGCAAAGCAGACTGCGATGACGACCAGCAGCGCGACGACGAAAGCTTCGAGGAAGCGAAAGCCCTTGTTCATCAAGAGCAACAGCAGAAACGCGTCCAGCGCGGCAATGAGAGCCCCGCCGACCAGGGGAATGCCGAACAGAAGTTTCAGGGCAATCGCCGTACCGATGACTTCCGCGAGATCGCAGGCGATGATCGCGGCCTCGCAAGCCAGCCAGAGCAGCAGGTTGACGGGCCGGGAATAAGTGGCGCGACAGGCCTGAGCGAGATCGCGATCGGTGACGATACCGAGACGAGCCGCCAGCGCCTGCAGCAGGATCGCCATCAGGTTCGAGAGCAGGATGACCGATAGCAGCGTGTAGCCAAACTTCGACCCGCCCGCGAGGTCCGTCGCCCAGTTGCCCGGATCCATGTAACCGACCGAAACCAGGTAGCCGGGGCCGACAAAGGCCAGCAGCCGGCGAGACCAATGGCCGGCGCGGGGCACTGAAATCGTCCCGTACACCTCGGGCAGGCTGCGCTGGGCGTCGGCCGCGGCGTCAGCACGCCAGCCGCCGGCGCTCAGCGCAGCGTTCGGCGAGGAATTCAGGAGGCAAAGCGGGAGTCGCGTGCATCCATCTTAGCAGGATGACCGATTATGGTTTTTATTGCAACTCATTTGCAATTGCATCTAGTCCGTCGAGGGGTCTGTCGGGAAGCGGGTGGCTTGGCGGGTCCCAATCGCCAGACAATGCCGCCAGATCGACAAATGCAAGGGAATCCGAACGATGTCCACGACCGAGAACCCGCCTCGCCTGCCGCCGACCTTCAACCGGCTGGCCTGGTCCAATCTCGCGGCGCAATCGGCCGAGCAGATTGCGCTGGCCGCCGCGCCAATCGTCGCGGTGCTGCTGCTCGGCGTCGGCGAGGGCCAGACCGGCCTGCTGCAGACCGCGCTGACGCTGCCGTTTATCCTGTTCGCGATTCCCGCAGGGCTCCTCGCCGACCGCATCTCGCGGCGCCGGCTGATGGCGGGCGCGGAAGCGTTGCGCGCCGCTGCCCTGCTCGCGATCCTCGCGCTGATCGGGCTGAACCTGCTGACGCTGCCGCTGCTCGCGCTCGTCGGGCTTTGTCGCGGTATGCGGCACGGTGGTCTATAGCGTGGCAGCGCCCGCGCTGGTGCCGTCGCTGGTATCGCCGCAGTCGTTGCCCGCCGCCAATGCGCGGATCGAACTGGCGCGCACCATCGCCTTTGCCGGCGGACCGGCGCTCGGCGGCGTGCTGGTGGGATGGGTCGGTGCGGCGCCAGCCTTCGGTTTCGCCGCGGCGCTGTCCGTCATCGCGGTGGTGCTGCTGTCAGGCATCCATGAACCCGCACGGCAACCGGCGCCGCGACGCCATCCGCTGCAGGAGATCAAGGAAGGCGCCGCCTTCGTGCTGCATCATCCGCTGCTGCGCCCGGTCTTCATCACCCAGTTCATTTTCAACACCGCTTCGTTCCTGCTGCTTGCGGTGTTCGTGCCCTATGCGGTGCGCCGTCTCGGACTGTCGGCAACCGGTGTCGGCACCACGCTCGCGATGTATGGGGTCGGCATGGTGGTCGGCGCGCTGCTCGCGACGCGGGTGATGCGGCGGCTCCCGTTCGGCATCGTGATCGGGCTTGGGCCGGTGACCGGTTTTGTCGCCGCCGGCGTGATGGCGCTGACGACGATCGTGCCCTCTCCGGCGCTGGCGGGCCTGAGCTTCTTCCTGCTCGGCGCGGGCCCCATCCTCTGGGTGATCTCGACCACGACCTTGCGGCAATCGGTGACGCCGCCGCGGCTGTTGGGCCGGGTCTCCGCCATCAACATCATGAGCTATGGCGCGCGGCCGCTCGGCTCCGCGCTCGGCGCCATCGTCGGCGGGATTTATGGCGCGCAGGCGTGTCTATACCTCGCGGCCGCGATCTTCGGTGCGCAGGCGCTGGTAATCCTGATGTCGCCGGCGGTCTCGCTGGCGCGGCAGCCGGAGATGGTCGGCGAAACCGCGAAGGCCTGACCAACCGCATCGTCATCGCGAGTTTGGCAATGACGAACCTAGCGGTAGACCAGGATCGGCACCGAGGTATGGGTCAGCACCTTCAGCGTTTCGCTGCCGAGGATCGCCGAGACGCCGCGCAAGCCGTGCGAGGCCATCACGACCAGATCGCAGTGCAGTTTCCTCGCGGTATCGACGATCGCCTCATAGGGCTTGTCGTGTTCGATGCACAGCGTAGCGCAATCGACGCCCGCCGCATGTGCATTGTTGCAGATGTTATCGAGATACTTCGCGGTTTGCTCGGCGACCAGCGCCTTGTATTGGTCCAGCGCGCCCGAAACGACGCTCGGATCGACCACGAGCGAATTGAGCGGCGTCGATACCACCAGCGCGGTCACCTTGGCGTCGATGGCTTTGGCCAACGCGATACCGTGCTTGATCGCCGCCTTCGACAGTTCGGACCCATCGGTGGGAAGCAAGATGTGCTTGTACATACGTCCTCTCCTGCCGCCAAGCTGAGACAGGATCGCGCCCCAATGCATTGACATGAATCAAGGGTGTGGCGGCGGTCGAACGGTTACCTCTTGCTCGCCAGATAGCGGGCGTATCTGTCGGCCATGGCCGCGTCCGACGTTATGTCGGGATCGAGCGTATAAAGGTCTTGCGCCCGGCCGATGCCGCGTAAGGCAAAACGGCCGGTGGACACCAGGTAGTCCTGGCCGGCTGCATCGAGGCCGCGGCGAAAATCCGATGACGCCAGGAGTTCGCGATCGACCGAGCGGCACATCGAGGCGATACGGCTGACCTCGTTGACGGCGGGCCCAACCACGGTGAAGTCGAGCCGGTCCTCGCTGCCGACATTTCCGTAGAACACCTCGCCGACATGCAAGCCGACCCAAGCCGATGTCGTCGGCCGGCCATCGGCTGCGCGGCGGTCGTTCAGCGCGGCCATGTTGCGCCGCAGGCGATGCTCGGCCCGGAGCGCGGCGCGTTTTGCCGCCATGGTGTCGGCGCTGGTGAACATCGCCAGCACGCCGTCGCCGATCAGCTTGAGCACGTCGCCGCCCTCGTCATGGATAGCGTCGATAGTGGCCTGTGCGTAATCGTTGAGGAAAGGGATGATCTCGTCGGGCGCGATGCTTTCGGTGATCGCGGTCGAACCGCGCAGATCGGAAAACCACAGCACCGCGTTGATGCGCTCGGTGACGCCGCGCGAGATTTTTCCGCGCAGCACCTGCTCGGAGGCGTCGCGCCCGAGATAGACCCGCCCCAACGTGCGCGCGATATCGATCTGGGCGGCCGACTTGATCGCAAGCCCCAGCACCGGCACCAGATCGCGCAGCGCCGACAACCCCGGCGCGCCAAAACCGTCGGAGCGCCGGGTCACCCAATAGGAATAGACGCAGTCCATCTGCCCGATGGTTCCGGCTTCGCCGAAGCGGTGCACGAAGGCGACGAAATGCCGGTGACCCTTGGCGGCGAGATCGTCGATCATGGAAAAGTCCAGCGACGCGCAATCGGCAAGGTCGATCTGCAAATCATCGTAGCCGTTTTCGAGCATGTGATGGAATACCGAGCGGCGCCAGTTCCGCGCGGCTTCGCCCTCGCCGGTCGGTCCATATTCGAAAGTATCGCTCTCGTCGGTTTCGGTGTCGTTCCAGCGAAATCCGCGTCCCTCGAAAATCGGGTGCGGCGTATCGATGAAGACGAGCCCGCGCGACAGATCGAGGCCGCCGGCCCGGCAGCGTTCGCAAAAACCGCTGATAAGATCGATCTCGGGCATGCCGGTCAGGCCCTGGCTGACCAGCCAGTTCATCAGCTCAAGTCGGGGTGTGAGGTCCATACGCCATTATGCCGCGCAATCATGCGCGGCGGAAGACTGGCGGGATGCGCTGTTGAATTAAGCCTGTCGCTTACGATTTCGCGCGCGTGACGGCCTCGCCGTCTTCCTTGACAAAAGAACCGACGGGATGATCGAGCAGATCGAGCACGGCCTCCGACGGCCGGCATAATTTCACGCCCTTTGGCGTCACGACGATCGGCCGATTGATCAGGATCGGATGCGCCAGCATGAAATCGATCAGTTCATCGTCGCTCCATTTGGAATCGGCGAGCCCGAGTTCCGCATAGGGCGTGCCCTTTTCGCGCAGCAGCGCGCGAACCGGAATTCCCATCGCCCTGATCAGCTCGATCAGCCGCGCCCGGCTTGGCGGATTCTTCAGATACTCGATGACCTCGGGCTCCTCGCCGCTCTGCCGGATCATGGCCAGCGTGTTGCGCGAGGTGCCGCAAGCGGGGTTGTGATAGATCGTGACGCTCACGTCGGCGCTTCCTTGTTGATGGCGGCGGCAGGCTCGCCGCCGGCCTCATACCAGCCGCGCGACAGCTTCACCAGATGGACCACCGAAAGCATCACCGGAACCTCGACCAGCACGCCGACCACGGTGGCGAGCGCCGCGCCGGAATTGAGGCCGAACAGGCTGATGGCGGCGGCGACCGCGAGCTCGAAGAAGTTGCTGGCGCCGATCAGCGCCGCGGGTGCTGCAACGCACCAGGCCACACCGAAGCGCCGGCTCAGCCAATAGGCGAGCCCCGCATTGAGATAGACCTGGATCACGATCGGCACCGCCAGGAGCACGATCACCAGCGGCTGCGCGATGATTTGCTCGCCCTGAAAACCGAACAGCAGCACCAGCGTCGACAACAACGCCACCAGTGATATCGGCTGCAGCACCTGCTGGGTCCGCTGCAATGCCGCCGGTCCGTTGGCAACCAGAACCCGCCGCCAGAGCTGCGCGACGATGACGGGTACCACGATATACAACAGCACCGAGATCAAGAGCGTCGCCCACGGCACCGCAATCGAGGCGACGCCGAGCAACAGCCCGACCAATGGGGCGAACGCGAACACCATGATGACGTCGTTAAGCGCGACCTGGCTCAGCGTGTAATGCGGCTCGCCCTCGCACAAATTCGACCACACGAACACCATCGCCGTGCAGGGCGCGGCCGCCAGCAGAATAAGGCCGGCGATATAGGACGGAATTTGCTCCGCTGGCAGCCATGGCGCGAACAGATGGCCGATAAACAGCGAGCCCAGCAGCGCCATCGAGAACGGCTTGACCGCCCAGTTGATGAACAGCGTAACGCCGACGCCGCGCCAGTGCTGCCGCACCTCGCCGAGCGCGCCGAAGTCGATCTTCAGAAGCATCGGGATGATCATCAGCCAGACCAGTGCGGCCACCGGCAGATTGACCCGCGCGATCTCCGCGCTTGCGATGGTCGCAAACACTGCGGGCACGAGATGCCCGAGCGCGACACCGGCGACGATACAGAGGGCCACCCACAGCGAGAGGTAACGTTCGAACAGGCTCATCGCGGTTACGCCACGTCCGGGCGCGACGAGGTGGCGCCCTCCGCCCGGCCGATATCGCGCAGCCTGGTGCCGAGCGACAGGCGGTCGATGCTTTGCAGCGGCAAGCTCGTGAAGGCGGCAATCCGATTTTTCAGATAGCGAAACGCTTCAACGAACGCCGCTTCCTTCTCAATGTCGGTGCCCCCGGCTTCGGCCGGGTCTTCGATGCCCCAATGGGCCGTCATTGGCTGGCCGGGCCACACCGGACAGGATTCGCCGGCCGCGTGGTCGCAGACCGTGAAAACGAAATCCATCACCGGCGCGTCGGGGCGGGCGAACTCCTCCCAGCTCTTCGAGCGCAGCTCGTTCGTCGGGTAATCGAGGCTCCTGAGAACCTTGATCGCCAACGGATTGACTTTCCCCTTCGGCTGGCTGCCGGCGGAGAAGGCGCGGAAATGGCCGCGGCCCTCCTTGCGCAGGATCGCTTCCGCCAGAATCGATCGCGCGCTGTTGCCGGTGCACAGGAACAGAACGTTGTAGATGCGCTCAGACATGGGCAATCCTTTGGGCCTTGCTCCTGGGCTTCGGCGGACAACACGGCGTGAGGTGTTCGATCAGCGGCGCGCAGATTTCGGGCCGCCCGTCGCAACAATCTCTGAGCATGAACAGCATGACGGCTTGAAAGCGCTTGAGATCGGCGCGGTAGACGATCGAGCGGCTGAAGCGCTGCGCCGAAACCAGCCCCGCCCGGGACAGGATCGACAGATGCGCCGACATGGTGTTTTGCGGCACCGCGAGCGCCTTGGCGATCTCGCCGGCCGCAAGCCCGTCAGGCTCGTGCTTCACCAGCAGCCGGAACACCTCCAGCCGCGTCGATTGCGCCAGCGCAGCGAGGGCGAGAATGGCTTGTTCTGATTCCATATATCCAGAGTTATGGATATTTTGTCGTTTGTCAACGAGACCCGGGACAGCGGCGGCTCTTATTGATCACTTCGAGCTAGCAGCATTTCCTACTCTCCTGGATCGGCGGACAGGGAACTGAACCAAAAGAGCAAAACACGCAGCAATCGCCTGGAAGGGGTTTCAGTGTCTCGCCGCAGCCCTTGCAGTCATAGAAGAACTGGCAAGCGTCGGTGGGCATGGTCTCAACCGACTGGTGGCCGCATTTCGGGCAAGTCAGCATTGATTTCAACTGCATGAACGGCGCACCTTGATTGCGGGCTTTCAGGATATCTCACCGCGGCGAGCGGGGAAATCACATGGGCGATGGAACCACCGATATCGCTGGCATCGAGATACCCTCCTCCGACCCGGTGTTTCTGACCATTGTTGGAGTTCACGTCCTGCTCGGGCTCGCCTGCGTGATTGCCGGCGCGATCGCGATGCTGAGCCAGAAACGTCCCGGTCGCCATCCCCGCAATGGTGCGATTTATTTCTGGTGTCTGGCTGGCGTGTTCCTGACCGCGACGAGCCTGGCTGCTGTCCGTTGGGCTCATGACTACCACTTGTTCATCCTGGGCGCGTTGTCGTTCACGGCGGCTTATTTGGGCCGGCGAGCCAGGCAGGACCGCTGGCGCCATTGGGTCAGGCTGCACATCACCGGAATGGGATCATCCTACGTTTTGCTGTTGATCGCGTTTTACGTGGACAACGGCAAAAGCCTGCCGCTCTGGAGGGGGCTTCCTCCGGTGTTATACTGGCTAACGAGGCTCCGCCTCAGACCGACGAGGTGTATCGTCTGGCCCGGGTGGTGTAAGTGGACTCCGGTCGAGCCGGCAGGGACATGCCCTGGTTATAAGAGCTCGAAGCTCGATGGGTCCGAGGACCCGTGGACGACCGGAGCCCGCGATGAGCATAGCACGATCGGTGGCGGAAATCTTGCGTGAGCACGTGGTGCTGGAGGTCGAGGCGATCGACCGGATGTATTTGAATGTCTACGTCCCGCACTTGCAGTCGGTGGGCGCCGTGGTGGGCTACCTGCGGGTTCATCGCGGCCAGCGGTTTGCCTCGACGACGGCGGTGACGCCGATGACGGAAGCGTTCGTTTGCAACATCGATCAATTCGTCGACCACGAGGGTGTCGATCTGGTCGCGTTCCAGAAGTGGCAGCGCAAGGACGACGTCACGCAGCAATACCTGCGCCGGTTCCGCCAGCGTGAGGGCGTGCTCTATGTCGGCAAGGCCCAGGAGAAGGCGCGGGTCATGCGCACGGAGCGCCGCCGCAGCCGGCACACCGGCGGAACCTATCCGTGGATCGTGGAATCCACCGCGATGGTCAACCACTACTATTTCTATTGCGTCGATGAGGACTTCGGGCCGTTCTTCCTGAAGTTCTGTTCCTACTTTCCCTACAATGCCAAGCTCTGCATCAACGGCCACGAGTATCTCAAGCGCCAGCTTGCCAAGCGTGGGGTGGCGTTCGAGGCGCTGGACAACGGCGTCAAGTCCTGTGCCGATCCCAAGCTGATGCAGCGGCTGTGCGACGAACTTTCGGCGGGCAAGATTGATCGATTGCTGCGCAAATGGCTCAAGCGCCTGCCGCATCCGTTTCCGGCCCGCGATCGCGCCGCCGGCTACCGCTACGACCTCTCCATCCTGCAGGCCGAGTTCTCGCTCACCCAGGTGCTCGACCAACCGGTGACCGGGCGCATCTTCTTCGAGGAGGTGATCCGCGAGAACCTCGATATCGGCCGCCCCAGCCAGGTGAGCCTGGTGTTCGACCGCAAGGTGAGCCGCCGCACGCCGGGGCGGTTCCGCACCCGTGTCATCACCGACGGCGTGGTGCCGTCGCTGCACGTCGATTACAAGAAGACCCGCATCAAGCAATACCACAAGGAGGGACAGGCGCTTCGAACCGAAACCACCATCAACGACACCCGCGACTTCGCCATCGGCCGACGCATCGAAAATCTCCCGGAACTGCGTAAGATCGGCTTTGCGGCCAACCGACGTCTGCTCGACGTCCAACGCATCGGTCACGACTGCTTCATCGGCGAAGCCTCCTTCCAGGACATGCAAAGACCCGTCACGGTGCATCAACAGCGCGCAGCGGCGCTGCGCTTTGCCGATCCACGCGTGCAGGCTCTCCTGCACGTCCTGCTGCTGTTCCTTCTGGTCCACGGCACATTCACCAACAAGGATGTACGCGAGCATCTTGCTCCACTGCTGGGGAAAAAGCCCAGTCAACTGAGCCCGGGACAGATTACCTACGACCTGCGTCGCCTGCGCCTCCATGGCCTCACCGAGCGCATCCCAAAAACTCACCGCTACCGCATCACCGCCAAGGGATTGCGCACCGCCATCTTCTATACCGGCCTCTATAACCGAGCCCTCCGTACCGGCTTGGCCATCATCTCGCCACGCGCCGTCAATCCGGAACTGCCCATGGCCAAATCCATCAGGGCCGCCGAAACCGCCGTCAACAAATGGTACCAACATGAAAAACTTGCAGCATAAAAACTTGACTTAACTGCTCAACAAAGCTGTCAATCAAGGACTCTAGTTGCCGGCAGCCATCGGGATTCCCATCATCGTGCGCGCGCTGTTATGGCACCCGCTGGGGCGTCAGCCGCACCCGCGTTAGCCAAATAGCCCCTTCCGGTACCCCCGCAACTCTATTTCGATAATTCTAGAAATATAATTGACAAGGACGTCAGTTGGTGAAAGATTGCCGGCATGAAACTGGACGACGCCGCCGCCCATCTCGAAGCCCTCGGTAATCCGACCCGGCTGAAGATCTACCGTACCCTCATTCGGGCCGGCGCGGCCGGAATGCCGGTCGGCCGCCTGCAGGACAAATTGAAAATCGCGCCCTCGACCCTTTCGCACCACATCAAGGCTTTGGTTGTGGTGGGCCTCGTCACGCAGGTGCGCGAGGCGACGACCCTCGTATGTCACGCCAATTACGAGGTGATGCAGGCGCTAGTGGATTTTCTGGTCGCCGAATGCTGCGCCGATGCTGAAAGCAAGGACGCCAGGACCGCGGCGTGACTTTTTCTTTGGCCGATATTTTTATGATTCTAGAAGAATAGGATGATCCAGAAGCCAACGGACAGGAGGATGCGATGGAACAGACCAACATTACCGAAGTCGTACGTGAGAAATACGCCCAGGCGGCGCTGCGCGCAGGTGGTACATGCTGTGGCGCGGATCCAATGGCTAACGTCAGTCCGATTACATCCAATCTCTACGATCAGAGCCAAACCGAAAACCTTCCGGAAGCCGCAGTGCTCGCATCTCTGGGCTGCGGCAATCCGACCGCATTGGCCGAACTCAAGCCGGGAGAGACGGTGCTGGATCTCGGGTCCGGTGGTGGAATTGACGTTCTGCTTTCGGCTCGCCGGGTTGGCCCGACAGGCAAGGCCTACGGGCTCGACATGACGGATGAGATGCTGGAACTCGCGCGGGAAAATCAGCGCAAGGTAGCCGCTCAAAACGTCGAGTTCCTCAAGGGCCAGATCGAAAATATCCCGCTTCCAGACAACTCCGTCGACGTGATCATATCAAACTGCGTCATCAACCTTTCCGCGGACAAGGATCGCGTGTTGCAAGAAGCCTTCCGGGTGCTCCGGCCAGGGGGGCGCTTCGCCGTTTCTGATGTCGTGACGCGCGGGCAGATCCCCGAGGACTTGCGCAAGAACGCGCTCCTCTGGATCGGCTGCATTGCCGGAGCGCTTGATGAAAGCGACTACCGCGCCAAACTCGCCGCTGCGGGCTTCGACCAGATCGGTATAGAGCCGACGCGGGTGTACAACGTCGAGGATGCGCGCGAGTTTCTGACGGAGCAAGGCGTCGATGTCGACGCCATCGCACCGCAGGTCGATGGAAAATTCATGAGCGCCTTTGTGCGGGCGACAAAGCCTGCCTCGATCGCCGCCGACATCGCCGGCGGCGGCGCTGCGGCTGAATGCGTCGAACCCGTGCTGCCCGAAACCGGCGGCTGCAATCAATCGGCCGCGCCTGAGGCGAATGGCTGCTGCGGCGGCCCGGCATTATCGGATGTTGACGCCTGTTGCGCGGCGGACGCAAATGCCAAGCAAGCGGGCAAATCGGGATGCGGGTGCGCGTCCTGAACGCAAAAGGGTGAGCGGTATTTCTCTGGCAGGTCGATCCGTCATCGTTGCGATGTGCGTGGGGCAGCTGGGCAGCCTTCTTCCCCACGTCGTGGTGCCGTCCATTCTCGCCGCCTTCCTGATTCCGGAATGGCATTTGACCGGCGCGCAAGCGGGCCTGTTGGCGGGTTCCAGTGCCGCCGGTTATCAGACATGAGCACCCGCCGGCTTCCGATCATCCTCGGGCTCGGCACCACGCAAACCCTGGCCTGGGCTTCCTCTTACTATCTGCCCGCGATCCTGGCCGATCCCATCGCGCGCGATCTCGGCGTTTCCTCGAACTGGATCTTTGGCGCGTTCTCGGCGTCGCTGGTGATATCGGCGATGCTTGGCCCGCGCGTCGGACGGCAGATCGACCTCGTGGGCGGCAGACAAGTGCTGTCGACCTCCAACCTGACGCTGGCGGCGGGATTGGCGCTGCTCGGTGCCAGTTATTCGATTCCCATGCTGGTCATCGCCTGGCTGCTGCTCGGCGTCGGCATGGCCTTTGGCCTCTACGATGCCGCCTTTGCCGCGCTCGGGCGCCTCTATGGCGATGCCGCCCGCCGCTCGATCACCGGCATCACGCTGCTCGCGGGTTTTGCCTCAACCGTCGGGTGGCCGCTGACGGCTTGGGGGCTGGAGGCAATCGGCTGGCGCAACACCTGCTTCGCCTGGGCGCTCGCCCACATCCTGATCGGCCTGCCGCTCAATTTCTTCATGCTGCCAGCCGTGAACGGCGCCAAGGCCGCCATCGCCGCGTCGACCAAACCGCACATCCCGATCGACCGGACCATGATCTTGCTGGCGTTCGCCTTTGCCGCCGCCTGGACCGTCACCGGCGCCATGGCGGCGCATCTGCCGCGCATCCTGGAGGCCGCCGGCGCCACCAGGCTGCAGGCGGTAGCGGCGGGCGCCCTGATCGGTCCGGCGCAGGTGGCGGCCCGCATCGTGGAAGCAAGCCTGCTCAGCCGCTATCATCCGCTGGTCTCGACCCGCCTCGCCTGCCTGACCCATCCGATCGGCGCCGCCATCATCGCGCTGGCGGGTGGTGGCGCAGCAGGCGTGTTCGCGGTTTTTCATGGCGCCGGCAACGGCATTCTCACCATCGCGCGTGGTACGCTGCCGCTCGCGATCTTCGGCCCCAGAGATTACGGCTACCGGCTGGGCATCATCGGCGCGCCGGCACGGATGGCGCAGGCCGCCGCTCCCCTGGCATTCGGTCTTTTGATCGACGCCATGGGAAGCCGCATCCTGATCGTCTCCTCGGCGCTGAGCCTCTCGGCGCTACTGGCGCTATCGCTGCTGCACAAGCAGGCCGAGGCGCCGTGATGGCGCCGTGATATGAACGCGTCCGCCGCATTTGTCGCTTCCAATTCGGCGGCATTTCGAGCAAAACCACGGCATGGACAAACCGACCGAACCGGCTGAGGGATTCAAGGGCCTTGTGCGCTGGGCGATGACCCCGCCGCAATCGGTGGCGGTCTATTTTGTCATTCTCGTTCTGGTGCTGGGGCTGTCGTTCTATGCGGGGACGCTGAGCCCGAAGAAGCATGCCGGGATGGCGCCTGCGCCCGTGTCTGCCCCGAACAACTGATTGCCCGACATCATGCCCTTGCTCAATCTCGGCCCTATCGCGAGGCGCTCTTCCTCAATCGTAGAACTCGGGAGACATTTCAGGCTGTCGCGCTGTGCCTTGTCGTGATTGATCCATAGCTGCGCTTTTTCCTTGGCCAGTATATCCGACAGCTTTTGCATCGAGGCCAGCGTCTGTTCCTTGTTGAAGTTGATGGAAGGAACCCTGCGGTTGTCCCAGTTATCCCTGAAATGAACGGCATCACCGGAAAGCACAATCGCGCCGGTCTTGGGCAGCTTCACCAGCAACGACTGATGACCCGGCGTATGTCCCGGCGTCGAGAGAAAGGTTAGGCTGCCGTCACCGAATACGTCGTGGTCCCCTCCAGCTTGGTAACGGGATGCTCCGGCTTGAATCGCGGCGTATGATCGGGACCGGCCATTCGTACTCGGCTTTCTGCACATGGAGCATCGCCCTCGGGAAACAACCCCAGATTCCCGACATGATCCGGATGACTGTGCGAAACCGACATCGCCTTGATGTCGGAAGGTTTGATACCGAGCTGCTCGAGTTGGGCCGCGAACGTCTTCCGGCGACACCAGTGGATCGCCCTCGGATCGGCCGGCGCCTCGCCCTTCGGCATCGCCGCCAACGCGTCGGGAAGGCCGGTGTCCCACAGGAACCAGCCCTGACCATGCTTGATCAGATAGCAGGTCTCGACGAAGGCCTTCGATTTGCCTTCGTTCACGCCCGGGGACCAGCGCGAAATGTCGCCGGCAATGCCTTCGCCGCAATTGAAAATATAAAGTTTTTCGACGCCGGGCTGGCTCGTTTGGGCATCACCTGCATCAATCGACATACAGGCAAACCACAGTGCCGCAACGAGAACACATGCCCAATTCATGTCAGTTTCTCCGTCAGAGACCGCCGCCAAACTCAGGCTGACCGGCTCGACACTACTTCAACGGGGCTCGTCCATCCACGTTGAAACCGCGGTGTCGCGCCGGCGGCAAAGTTCCGCAACGCGGTATTATGGCGCAAACGCCACAAGCTCGCCGGCACGCTGGGCGGACTATTGGCCACGTGGGTAACCTTCACGCCCTGCTTTCTCTGGATCTTTCTTGGCGCGCCGTTCGTCGAGACCCTGCGCGGCAACAAGGGGCTCTCCGGCGCACTCACCGCCATCACCGCCGCCGTGGTCGGCGTCATCCTCAATCTCTCGATCTGGTTCGCGCTGCACACCGTGTTCCGGGAGACCATGCCGGTACGCTCGTTCGGGCTGTCATTCGACATGCCGGTGTTATCGAGCGTCGATGTTCCCGCGCTGGCGCTCGCGATCGCGGCGGCTACAGCGATCTTCCGCTTCAACATGGGGATGCTGACGGTACTGGCGGGATCGTGCGTCGCGGGGATGCTGTTGCGGCTTATCGGGGTGATTTAGGAGCATGATCCGGACCCAAACGGCCGCGTTAGCGCAACGTGGGAACCGGTTTTCCCTCGCGACAAACGCGAAGCGCTTGCCCGGAGATCATGCTCAAACTTGGCGATGCGAGACATCGATCGAAGCTTTGGGGCAGACCAAAGGAGAGAACGATGAAACGAAACCTGACACTCTTGATGCTGGTGGCCGCGATGGTCCTGCCCGCGGTCGCCAGGGCGGCTGATATCGACTGGAAAAAAGTCGATGCCGCGCTGGGAAAGACCGCCGCGGTCTCCGGCGAAGTCCATCGCTACGGCCTGCCGCGGTCCGATTTGCATGTCACCCTCGACGGCGTGGCCATCAAGCCCGCGCTTGCACTCGGCGGATGGGTTGCTTTCGCGCCGATGCACGGCGAGGCCATGGTGATGGGCGATGTCGTGCTGCTGGAAACCGAAATCAACCCGGTGATGAAAAAACTGCTCGAGGGCGGCCTTGATGTCACCGCCATCCACAATCACCTTCTGCGCGCTTCGCCGGCAACATTTTACATGCATGTCGGCGGCCATGGCGATCCCGTGAAAATGGCGACCGTCATTCGCTCGGCGCTTTCGGCGAGCAATACGCCGTTCGATCCGCCCACAACCACCGCAGGTCCCGCGCCCGGCGTCGATCTCGATACCGCGAAGCTCGACCAGATCATCGGCGTCAAGGGTAAGGCGGTCGGCGGCGTCTATCAATTCGGCGTACCGCGCCGCGATCCCGCGAGGGAAAGCGGAATGCAGGTGACCGGCCCGCTTGGCGGCGCGAATGGCATCAACTTTCAGCCGACCGGCAACGGCAAGGCTGCGATCACGGGCGATTTCCTGGTGACGGGCAACGAGGTCAATCCACTGATCCGCGCCTTGCGCGCCGGCGATATCGAAGTGACGGCGATCCACAGCCACATGCTGGATGAACAACCGCGCATGTTCTTCATTCACTTCTGGGCCAATGACGACGCGATGAAACTCGCGCACGGCATTCGGACGGCCCTGGAGACGACGGCGATCGCAAAGCCCCAGTGAAAAAAGGGAAATGAAACTCCCGAAGCTCGCGGCGGGGCCGCCGCGAGCTCGTTTGCCGGCGGATCAGGGTACCCCTCATCCGCCGAACGACCGGACGTCGATGGTTGCGGGCGTGCCGTGCTGCGTTCGCAAATCCCCGGCTCTAAACGACCTCCGCCGGCGCGAGCCTGCAGACATCGCTGCCCGCCTCGATCTGAAGCGTCGCGTGGTGAATATTGAACCGGTGCGAAAGTTCTTCGCAGACGCCGTGGAGAAAGGCATCGTCTGAAACCCGCCGGCCGCACCAGATGCGCCGTCAGCGCGGTTTCGTTGGTGCTCATCGCCCAGACATGCAGATCATGCACTTCGGTGACGCCTTCGAGCCGGTCGAGATAGTCCATCACTTCCGGCAAGCTCGATGCCTTTCGGCACGCCGTCGAGCGCGAGATTGACGCTGTCCCGGGCCAGGCCCCATCCGCTGGCAAGCACGAGGGCTGCGATGCACAGGCTGATCGCCGGATCGACCCAGAGCCAGCCCGTCGAGCATGATGACGAGCGCCGCAACCACCACGCCGAGCGACACGCCGCATCCGCCGCCATGTGCAGAAAGGCGCCGCGGATATTGAGGTCGCCGTGGCGGCCGCGCATGAACAACAGCGCGGTGCCGCCATTGACGACGATGCCGAATGCCGCGACCACGACGACGGTCCAGCCCGCCACCGCCGCGGGCTCCTGGATCCGGTTGATGGCCTCGACCGCGATGCCGCCGACCGCGATCAGCAGGAGGCCGGCATTGACCAGAGCCGCCAGGATCGAAGCGCGCCGGTAGCCATAGGTATGCTGCTGCGTCGGCTGCTTGCGCGCCAGCCAGATCGCGCCCCACGCCAGCAGCAGCGCGATCACGTCGGAAAAATTGTGAACGGCGTCAGAGATCAGCGCCAGCGAATTCGCGGCGTAGCCGAAGACCAGTTCGCGCGGCGACGAACACGCGTGTTGAGCGCGACGCCGACCGCAAACGCCAACCCGAAACTGGTCGGGCGCGTGGCTGTGGCCGGCATGGCCGTGGCGCGTGAGAATGATCGTGATGGCGTGTCTGATGGGCCATGGATGCGTGCGACAATCGTTGCAGGGCAGTCGAACGCCCGCGATTATAGCGCGCCGGAAAGCCGAATACTATTACGTCTCTGGTTCCGAGCATCAGCCCTTGATAGCAAAGCGTCGGATGCCAGGCACGCTGCCGAGCTACTGACGACGTGCCGCTACTCCACGCCGCGGCCGAACTTGTTCGACTTCGGCAGGCCCTGCGGCGGCAGGCGGCCGGCGTCGGCGCGGTTGCCGCGCCAATCGGCCAGTTCCTTCAGCTCGTGGCTCTGAATTCGCGGCCGGCGGAATCCTTCCAGGTCAGGCCGGCCTTGGCCTCGAAGGTCGCGACGTCGGACAGCCGCCGGCGCTGGTGTATTTCTGCAGCCGCACGCCGCGGCCGCGCGCCATCTCCGGCACCTGATCGATCGGGAAGATCACCATCTTGTGGTTGGTCGCCGATCACCGCGACGGTGTCGCCGGTCACGGTGGCGATCGCGCGGGCCTCGTTCGGCATCTCGACGTTCAGGACCTGCTTGCCCTTGCGGGTGTTGCCGACGCAATCGTCCTCGTTGACGACAAAGCCCTGGCCTTCATGGCTCGCGACCAGGAATTTGCGGCCGCCCTTGTTGACGAACAGCGACACGATCGCGGCGTCCTGCTCCATGTCGATGAACATCCGGATCGGCTCGCCATGGCCGCGCCCGCCCGGCAGTTTTGCGACGTCGAGCGAATAGAATTTGCCGTTGGTGGCGAACAGCAGCAGTTTTGAGGTGGTCTCGGCGAAGAACGCCTGGTCGAGCTTGTCGTCGGTCTTGAAGGTCAGGCCCGAGAGATCGGCGACATGGCCCTTCAGCGTGCGCACCCAGCCCTTGTCGGAGACGACGACGGTGACCGGCTCGCGCTCGACGAAGGCTTCCTCGATCGCGGCGAGATCGTGCTCGGGCGCGTCGGCGAATTGGGTGCGGCGCTTGCCGAGCGGCGTCTTCGGCCCGAACATGTCGCGGACCTTGCGCACCTGCTCGCCGACCTTGGCCCATTGCTCGGTCTCGGAGCCGAGCAGCGCCTTGATGCCCTTCAATTCGGCGCGAAGGTTCTTGTCCTCGGTGCGGATTTCCATTTCCTCGAGCTTGCGCAAGACTGCGCAGCCGCATGTTGAGGATGGCGTCGGCCTGGATCTCCGTCAGCTTGAACGCCTTCATCAAGGCCGGCTTCGGCTCGTCCTCGGTGCGGATGATTTTGATCACCTTGTCGATGTTGAGATAGGCGATCAGATAGCCGCCGAGCACTTCCAGCCGGTGCTCGATCTGCTCCTTGCGGTAGTTGGAGCGGCGCAGCAGCACGTCGCGCAGATGGTCGAGCCATTCGCGCAGGCATTCGGCGAGCCCCAGCACCTTCGGGATGCGGCCCTTCACCAGCACGTTGAGGTTCAGCGGAATCCGGCTTTCCAGCTCGGTCAGCCGGAACAGCAATTCCATCAGCAGTTCCGGATCGACCGCGCGCGATTTCGGCTCGATCACGAGGCGGATGTCTTCGGCGGATTCGTCGCGGACATCGCCGACCAGCGGCAGCTTCTTGTCGTTGAGCAGTTCGGCGATCTTCTCGACCAGCCGCGACTTCTGCACCAGCCACGGAATTTCGGTGATGACGATCACCCAGGTGCCGCGCGCGCCCTCTTCCTGGTTCCATTTGGCGCGGGTGCGGAACGAGCCGCGCCCGGTCATGTAGGCTTCGGCGATGCTCTCCTTGGAATCGACGATGATGCCGCCGGTCGGGAAATCCGGACCCTTGACCCATTTCAGCAGCGCCTTCGACTTCGCCTCGGGCTTGTCGATCAGATGCAGCGCCGCGTCGCAGAGCTCGGCGGCGTTGTGCGGCGGGATCGAGGTCGCCATGCCGACCGCGATGCCCTGCGCGCCGTTGGCGAGCAGGTTCGGAAAGCCGCCGGGCAGCACCACCGGCTCTTTCGACTGGCCGTCGTAATTGGGGCGGAATTCGACGCCGTCCTCGTCGATGCCGTCGAGCAGCAGCCGCGCGACGTCGGTCATGCGCGCTTCGGTGTAGCGGTAGGCGGCGGCGTTATCGCCGTCGATATTGCCGAAATTGCCCTGGCCGTCGACCAGCGGATAGCGCGAGGAGAAATCCTGCGCCAGCCGCACCATGGCGTCGTAGATCGCCTGGTCGCCATGCGGATGGAACGAGCCCATCACGTCGCCGACGATCTTTGCCGATTTCTTGAACGGCGTGCCGGGGTCGAGCCGCAACAGCCGCATGCCGTAGAGGATGCGCCGATGCACCGGCTTCAGCCCGTCGCGGGCGTCCGGCAGCGCGCGATGCATGATGGTCGAGAGCGCGTAAGCGAGATAGCGCTCTTCGAGCGCATCGCGCAGCAGGACCTCGTGGATTTCGGCCGGTTCTTCCGGCGGCAACTGTCGTTTTCCCATGGGGAGGCGTTAAACCCTGGCGGTGAATCGGGCAAGCCGCGAATCAGCGGGAATTTAGAGTGTTTTCGAGCGAAGTGGGTACCGGATCGCGTGAAGAAAACGCCTCAAAGACAAGAATCTGGAGCTTCGGTTCTGATTCAATCAGAACCGATCATGCGCCAGGCTGTGCGGCGCCGCTACGGAACCGCCGCTTTGGCCCGATATTTGGTCACCGCATTGATAAACCCGTCGCGGGCGTCGGAATGGCCCTGCCCGCGCGGTTCCAGCACATGGCGCAGCAGGAACAATCCGGTGAGCGCAAAACCGTCCTTCAGGTCCTGATCCGACCAGCCGTTGGCGCCGTCCTCGCTGTGGCGCAGGAACGCCGGCAGCCGCAACAGCCGGTCGCGCCAGGGGTCGCCGGCAGCCCGCGACACCGCGCCGCCGGATTTCGGCGACACATAAATCAGCTCCGTGGTCGCGCCGGTCGCGGCGCAGCTTTCCAGATCGAGCCCGAAGCCGAGTTCGGCCAGCATCGCGAGTTCGAATCGGATCAGATGCGCCGCGGCTTCGCCGATGTCGTCGAAATCGTCCAGCGTGCGGTCCAGCATCTCGTAGATGTCCTCGATGCGGATCGCGCTCCGGCAACAGCCGCGCCAGCGAGGCCAGATGGGTCACGCCATAGACCGCATGCGACGACGCCAGCACGGTGGCCGCGCGCAGGCGGGTGCCTTCGATCTGCGTAATAGCCGAGATGCTCGTCGAGCCGCGCCCGCCACACCGCGGTAACGCTGTTGCCGGGCTGCAGCAACGGCCGCATCCGCGAACCGGCCCCGCCGCGCACCAGGCCGAGGTGGCGGCCATGCCCGCGCGTCAGGAGCTCGACGATGGCGGAGGATTCGCCATGCCGCCGCACCCCCAGCACGATGCCTTCGTCGGTCCATTCCATGGGGCGAGTTTACAGCATTCTGGCGCGCTTTGAGAGCGGATTCGCAGCGATGTCGTAGATCCGACCGTCGAATTCCGGAAGCGGCGGGTTCGGCTCGCGCCGCCCCGGAACGACCAGCGCACGATCGCCTACGCGTTGAACCAGCCCACCGCGTCGCCGGTAAAGGAAAAATACAGCCCCGCCGCGGTCAGCGCGCAGGAGACGACCTCGATGGCGCTGTCGAGCTGCAGGCCGCTGTCGCCGATGACCTGCACCAGCGAGATGAACGGACAGCAGCAGCGCCGCCGCCAGCACCCAGCGCGGCCAGTTCTTGCGCCGCTGCGCGGCGAGCCAGACGAAAAACACCAGCAGCAGGATCATGCCGCCCGCCATCACGGTCGCGACCATGATCATGGATTCCGGTCATCTCGTCGCTCGGCGTGCGGTCCTGGAACGCGACCGACAGCGCGTCGAGCGTCAGCGACATATACAGCAGCACTTCAAACCACAGCACGTTCCTGGGTACGTTCATCGCAATGCCGGTCTATTCCTTATTATTGCTTGCTCATTCCTTGGGGAATTCCAGTCCCATTTCGCGGTAGCGGTCGGGATCGTCGCCCCAGTTTTCGCGCACCTTGACGAACAGGAACAGATGCACGGGCACGCCCACGATCTCGGCGAGCTCCTTGCGCGACTCCGCGCCGATCGCCTTGATGGTGGCGCCGCCCTTGCCGAGCACGATCTTGCGCTGGCTTTCGCGCTCGACAAAGATCGTCTGCTCGATACGGATGGATTTGTCCTTGCGCTCGGTCCAGCTGTCGGTCTCAACGGTGGACTGATACGGCAGCTCCTGATGCAGTTGGCGGTAGATTTTTTCTCGCGTGATCTCGGCCGCCAGATGCCGCATCGGCGCATCCGACATCTGGTCCTCGGGATAGTGAAACGGTCCCGGCGGCACCATCTCGGCCAGCGTGCGGCGCAAATCGTCGACGCCGTCGCCCGACAGCGCCGAGACCATGAACGTATGCGCGAAGCTCAGACGGTCATTGGCGGTCTTGGCGAGCGCCAGCAGCTTTTCGCGCGGCACCAGATCGATCTTGTTCAGCACCAGGATTTTCTCGTGCTTGACGGTGGAGAGCTTGGTGAGGATGGCGTCGGCTTCCTCATCGATCCCCGCTTTCGCGTCGAGCAGCACGCAAACCAGATCGGCGTCGTGCGCCCCGCTCCATGCGGTCGACACCATGGCGCGGTCGAGCCTTCGTTTGGGCAAAAAGATCCCGGGGGTGTCGACCAGAATGATCTGCGCGTTGTTTTCGATCACGATGCCGCGGATCAGCGCGCGCGTGGTCTGCACCTTGCGCGAGACGATCGTGACCTTGGAGCCGACCAGCGCGTTGACGAGAGTGGACTTGCCGACATTGGGGGCGCCGATCAGCGCGACAAAGCCGCAGCGGGTGGCGGGCGGTGCGACATCGCCCGGGGAATTATCCGTCATTGCTGCCGCCGGCGACGCCTTCGCGCGCGATCATCGCGGACGCCGCGACCTTCTCGGCGGCGCGCTTGCTGCCGCCGATGCCTTCGGCCGGTTCCAGCCCCGGCAAATCCACCGCGACGCGAAACTGCGGATCGTGATGCGGTCCGGTGCGCTCGATTTCGCGGTAAACCGGCGTCGGCAGTCCCTTGCCCTGCGCCCATTCCTGCAGCACGGTCTTGGGATCGCGCAGCGGCCGCCGCGGCTTGCGCATCCGCTCGGTCCAGTTGCGCTCGACGAACTGCGCCGCGGCCGCGTAGCCGCCGTCGAGGAACACAGCTCCAATCACCGCCTCGCAGATGTCGCCGAGCACGGATTTGCGCAAGCGCGCACTTGCACTGGCGCCGACCGCGCCAAGCTTGATGTCATCGACCAGCCCGAGCGATTTCGCAACGTCCGCGCAACTCTCCTTGCGCACGAGATCGGCCAGCCGCTTCGACAGCTCGCCCTCGTCGGCGTTCGGAAAGGCGCGATACAGCATGTCGGACACGATCAGCCCGAGCACGTGATCGCCGAGGAATTCGAGACGCTGGTAACTATCGGCGCGCTTGCGCGCCGATTTCAGCGCGGAAACGTGGGTAAAGGCCGTACTCAGCAAAGCCGGGTCGGCGAATTTATGCCCGATCCGCTCTTCGAGCGCCGCCGTAGCCGCCTTGGCGCTGATCTTCTTGCGCTTCCTTTTCGCAACCACGGGTTCGTGACTGGCGTCAGGCTGAGGGCTTGCTTCGCCTGATGACGGCGCGGTCTGGATGTCAGGTGTTTCGTCGTTCATCGCACAATTTTGAATATGCGATTCCAGCGCACCGCGGTGGGCCAGCGCCAGAACATCCAGGCGTGCTCACCTTCTGCAATGGAAAAGAAAATCATTTGCGCCCGGCCGACGATATTCTCGAACGGCACGTAGCCGACCGCCGACAGCACCCGGCTGTCAGTCGAGTTGTCCCGGTTGTCGCCCATCATGAAGAAGTTGCCGGGCGGCACGGTATAGACATTGGTGTTGTCGTAGAAGCCGTTATCGACGCAATCCAGCGATTCATAGCTGACGCCGTTCGGCAGTGTCTCCTTCCAGCGTTTCACCCGTGCGGTGGCATCGGACCCGCAAGGGTCCTCGCCAACGAAGTCGCTCAGCCGCTCGCGTTTCACCGGCACGTCGTTGATATAGAGCAGCCCTTCCTTCATCTGGATGCGATCGCCGGGCAGCCCGATCACGCGCTTGATGTAGTCGGTGGTGTCGTCCTTGGGCAGGCGGAACACGACGACATCGCCGCGCGCCGGCTCGGAGCCGAAGATGCGCCCCGAAAACAGGGGCGGCGACAGCGGGATCGAATAATGACTGTAGCCGTAGGAGTATTTCGAAACGAACAGATAGTCGCCGACCAGAAGCGTGGCCTTCATCGATCCGGACGGGATGTTGAAGGGCTGGAACAGGAAGGTGCGGATCACGAGCGCGATCAGCAGGGCGTGAATGACGACGCGGATCGTCTCGCCCAAGCCGCTTTCTGTTTTTGTCCCGGATGTCACGCTCATCGCTTTCCCAATTCCCCGCTGCGATTGTCCCCGCGCGGTGGCAGAGCATTTTCCTCACGCGAAGAGCCCCCTGGTCGCTTCGCGTCAAGAAAGTGGTCCTGATTCTGATATTGAGAGCCAATCCCGGCGCAAACCCGGATTCGCTCTGGCCTCGATCCAACCTGCGGCGTTTTAGACCGTTGTTCGCAGCCGCGCAATCAACGGCTCGCATCAAAACTTGCTAATCCATTGAAAGGTCTTGGATTTTTAGTTTTGCGACAAACCGCCGGCTGAACCGCCCCGACGCGTCACGGTTTGCCCGGACTGACCGCCGAAATTATGACGAAGGCCTGCGCCAGCGGCCAGTCATCGGTGATGCTGAGGTCGATCCGCGCCTCATACCCCTCCGGCGTCAGCGCCTCGAGCCGGGCCAGCGCTCCCGCCCGTCAGCTGCATGGTCGGCCGGCCGCCCGGCAGGTTCACCACCCCCATGTCCCGCCACCAGACGCCGCGCCGGATACCGGTGCCGAGGGCCTTGGAGCAGGCCTCCTTGGCGGCGAACCGCTTGGCGTAGGTCGCCACCACCATGTTCTCGTTCTTGGCGCGGCGTCCGGCTTTGGCCCGCTCGGCGTCGGTGAAAATGCGGTCGAGGAAGCGGTCGCCGTGACGCTCGATGACCTTGGCGACGCGGCGGATATCGATCAGGTCGGAACCGATGCCGATGATCATGCTTTGGCTCACGGGATTTGGTCGGCCGGCGCCTGATTCGCGCCGGCAGCATTGCGGCGGCCGCGGTCCATCGCGGCCCGCATCGTCCGCACCGTCTCGGCGAGGCCGACGAACAGCGCCTCCCCGATCATGTAGTAGCCGATATTGAGTTCGACGATCTCGGTGAGGCCCGCGATCTTCTCGGCGGTCTCATAATCGAGGCCATGGCCGGCATGGACTTCGAGGCCGGCCGAGCGCGCCAGGGCTGCGCCCGCGACGATGCGCTGCCATTCCGCGTCCGCCTTCGCCGCATGGCCGTCGGCCACGGCGTCGCACCAGCCGCCGGTGTGGATTTCGATCACCGGCGCGCGCAGTTTTGCCGCCATTTCGATCTGGCGCGGGTCGGCGGCAATGAACAGCGACACCCGGATGCCGGCATCGTTCAACCGCGCGATGAAAGGGCTTGAGCGTGTCGTGCTGGCCGACCACGTCGAGGCCGCCCTCGGTGGTGAGTTCCTCGCGGCGCTCGGGCACGAGGCACACCGCGTGGGGTTTTGTCGCCAGCGCGATGCCGCAGCATGTCGGCGGTCGCCGCCATCTCGAAATTCAGCGGTTTCGAGATTTCGGCCTTCAGCCGCGCCATGTCGTCGTCGCGGATGTGGCGGCGATCCTCGCGCAAATGCGCGGTGATGCCGTCGGCGCCGGCCTCGATCGCGAGCAGCGCCGCGCGCACCGGATCGGGATTGCGCCCGCCCCTCGCGTTGCGAAGGGTGGCGACGTGATCGACATTGACGCCGAGGCGCAGCGGAGGATTGGGCATGCAGGACTCGCGGAAGACTAAGAGATGGAACTACCCATTGACGCGCTCGACCCGGGCGACCACGGCTTTGGCGCGCAACTGGGCGATAATAGCGCTGAGATGCTTGAGGTCATAGACCTCAAGATCGATGGTCAGCTCCGTGAAATCGGGCGAGCGCCTGAACATGCTGATATTGTCGATATTGCCGTCGTGCTCGGCGATCACGGTGGCGACCTGGGCGAGGCTTCCGGGCTCGTTGACATTGTCGACCGTGATCCGCGCCGGAAAGCGCTGCGGCGTCGATTCGTCGACATCCCAGCGCACGTCGAGCCAGCGCTCCGGCTCCTCCTCGAAATCCTTCAGCGCCGGCGACTGGATCGGATAGATCGTGATGCCCTCCCCCGGCGTGACGATGCCGACGATGCGGTCGCCCGGCACCGCGCCGCCGTTCGGCGCGAACTTGACCGGCAGATCCGAATTGATGCCGCGCACCGGGATCGCCGATGGGCTGCGCGAGGGATCCGGCGGCGATTTCAGCTTCAGTTTGACCGCAAGGCTCTTCTTGGCGCCAAAGCGCGCCACCCGTTCTTCCTTGTAATCGGGATACATCGCGCGGGCGACGTCGGAGGCCTTCATCTCGCCGCGCCCGACCGCCGCCATGACGTCGTCGATCGAGGCGCGCGCCAGCCGCGGCAAGGCGCCCTTCAGCTTGTCGTCGGCATATTCGATCTTGGCGCGCACGAACAGCCGCTCGACGATCCGGCGGCCGAGGCCGGCATATTGATCGCGCACCGCGGTGCGGGTCGCGCGCCGGATCGCCGCCCGCGCCTTGCCGGTCACGGCAAGCGATTCCCACGCCGACGGCGGCGCCGACTGGGCTTCCGAGGTCAGGACCTCGACCTCGTCGCCGTTCTGCAGTTCGGACGACAGCGGCGCGAACTTGCCGTTGATCTTGCAGCCCACCGCGCTGTTGCCGACATCGGTATGCACGGCATAGGCGAAGTCGATCACGTTGGCCTGGCGCGGCAGCGCGATCAGCTTGCCCTTGGGGGTAAAGCAGAACACCTGGTCGTGGAACAGCTCGAGCTTGGTGTGTTCCAGAAACTCTTCCGGATTGGCGCTCTCCGACAGGATCGCGATGGTATGGCGCAGCCAGGCAAAGGCGTTGGATTCGCGCTTCAGCAGTTCGGTCGGCGAGCCCACGCCGTCCTTGTAGAAGGCGTGCGCGGCGATGCCGAATTCGGCGATCTGGTCCATCTCCTCGGTGCGGATCTGCAATTCGACGCGCTGATTGCCGGGGCCGATCACGGTGGTGTGGATCGAGCGATAGTCGTTCTGCTTCGGCGTCGAGATGTAGTCCTTGAAGCGGCCCGGCACCACCGGCCAGGTGGTGTGCACCACGCCGAGCGCGCGATAGCAGGATTCGATGTCCTCGAGCACCACGCGGAAGCCGAAGATATCGGACAGTTGCTCGAAGCCGACCGACTTGCGCTCCATCTTGGTCCAGATCGAAAACGGCCGCTTGCGCCGGCCGTAGACATGCGCGGCCAGCCCGTTCTTTTGCAGGTTCTTCGAGAGCTGGCTTTCGATCTCGCCGATCAGGTTGCGGTTGCGCTCGGCCAGCGAATCCAGCCGCTGCATCACCACCGCATAGGCTTCCGGATCGAGCGTGCGGAACGACAGGTCTTCGAGTTCTTCCCGCATCTCCTGCATGCCCATGCGGCCGGCGAGCGGCGCATAGATGTCGAGCGTCTCCTCGGCGATCCGGTGGCGCGAGGCGGGCGGCACGAATTCCAGCGTGCGCATGTTGTGCAGGCGGTCGGCGAGCTTGACCAGAAGCACGCGGACGTCGTCGGAGATCGCCAGCAGGAGCTTGCGCAGGTTCTCGGCCTGCTTGGCCTCGCGCGACACCAGTTCCAGCCGCTTCAGCTTGGTGAGCCCCTCGACCAGCGCGCCGATCTCGGGCCCGAAAATCTTGTCGATTTCGGCGCGGGTGGCCTCGGTATCCTCGATGGTGTCGTGCAGCAGCGCCGCGACGATGGTGGCGTCGTCGAGCTTGAGGTCGGTGAGGATCGCCGCGACCTCGAGCGGATGCGAGAAATAGGGATCGCCGGAGGCGCGGGTCTGCGCGCCATGCGCCTTCATGGCGTAGACATAGGCGCGGTTCAAAAGGTCTTCATTGGTATCCGGGTTGTAGGATCTGACGCGTTCAACCAGATCATATTGCCGCATCATGCGCGACCGCGGCGACTTGGCCGCCTTCACCGGCGCAGGCGAGGAAGGCACCACGGCGACCGATTCGGTCGCGGCCTGCATCTGAGGTGTGCTGCGGCGCCAATACGCCATCGGATCCCTGCCTTCATATGCGGGCTTCAACGGTCCGCTTCCCGACGTAAGCCATTAATCTAGCCCTTCCCAAGCAAAGCAGTACCCTTCTGGGCCGCCGAAATCGCTCGATTTCAGGACATCGCGGGCGCCAGTCTGACGCCAACCCGGCTACCCCCGATCAGATCGGGCCGTCAGTCGGCGGATCCACCCGCGCCCCGTGATGGACGCATGGTAACCACGAAAAGGTCAATAAAAGCAAAGGCCCGGATCAATGTCCGGGCCTTTGGTCAAATCGGCGGGCTGAGACACCCTCAGATCGTATGCCTGCTGGTCTACTACTCGTCTTCTTCGGGCTGCTCTTCCGGCGGCGCCAGGCCCTCGAGGCCCTTCAGCAGTTCCTCTTCGGTCATGCGCTCGACGGCGACCTCGGTGTCGTCGGCATCGACGCTGGCGCCGGCCGAGCCGATCAAAGGCACCGTATCGGGCTCGGGCTCGTCCACCTCGACGAATTTCTGCAGCGAATGGACCAGTTCTTCGCGCAAATCTTCCGGGGAAATGGTCGAATCCGCGATTTCGCGCAGCGACACAACCGGATTTTTGTCATTATCCCGATCAACCGTAAGTTGGGAGCCGGATGAAATCATGCGGGCGCGGTGCGCCGCCAGCAGCACCAGGTCGAACCGGTTGTCGACCTTATCAATGCAATCTTCTACGGTGACGCGCGCCATCGACTGTCGCCTTCGTTAAATGGGACCGAATATGTTGATTATGCCGGGTAGTTATAGGGACCGGCGCCTTTGCGCAAGACCATTTTGTGATTTGCCTTCCCGATCGGCTCTGGTAACCCCCTCGGGGGCCGCGAAGGCCGGAGCGTCCAGAGACGAGGCTGCAGCCGTCCAGGACAAGAATTCGCTTTATTGCGCCGTCAAAGTATTGGTCTTTTCGCCCTTGCCATACCATATTTGCGGTGGTGTTTGTCGGGGCCAATTCACCGAACTTTACGGCAGCAAATCTTGGAAATGCGCGGCTCGGTGCCGCTGCGCCAAAAACGTTAACAACAACGCGAGAAACTTAATGTCACCTTCTTCCACCAACAAGATTGCGCTCTTTATCGACGGCGCCAACCTCTACGCGACCGCCAAGACACTCGGTTTCGACATCGACTACAAGCGCCTGCTGAAGGAATTCCAGAGCCGCGGGACGCTGGTTACGCGCGTTCTACTACACGGCGATCATCGAAGATCAGGAATACTCGTCGATCCGTCCCCTGATCGACTGGCTCGATTACAACGGCTACACCGTCGTCACCAAGGCGACCAAGGAATTCATCGACGCCAGCGGCCGCCGCAAGGTCAAGGGCAACATGGATATCGAGCTCGCGGTCGACGCCATGGAGCTCGCCGAGCATGTCGACCAGATCGTGCTGTTTTCCGGCGACGGCGATTTCCGCTCGCTGGTCGAGGCGGTGCAGCGCCGCGGCGTGCGGGTCACCGTGATCTCGACGATTTCGAGCCAGCCGCCGATGATCGCCGACGAACTGCGGCGCCAGGCCGACGTCTTCACCGATCTGGTGGAACTGCAATCCAAGCTCGGCCGCGATCCGTCCGAGCGTCCCGCCCCGCGCGAGCCGCGCCACCACGCGCCGCAATTCCTGCAGCGCGCGACCACGATGGCGCCGAGGGGCGATGACGACGATTTCGACGACTGAGAAAAACAAGGGCGAGCGGCCAGCCGCCCCCCGCCCTGCTCGAGACCGAACCCGACCGCAATTGTCCGCTCTGTCCGAGGCTCGTCAGCTTCCGCGAGGCCACGCGCGCGCGTGAGCCGGACTGGTTCAACTCGCCGGTGCCCTCGTTCGGCGATCCCAACGGCCGGCTGCTGATCGTCGGTCTCGCGCCGGGGTTGCAGGGCGCCAACCGCACCGGGCGGCCCTTTACCGGCGATTTCGCCGGCGACCTGCTCTACGCCACGCTGCTCGAATATGGCTTTGCCAAGGGCGTCTATCAGGCCCGGCCCGACGACGGGCTGACCCTGGTCGATTGCCGGATCGGCAACGCGGTGCACTGCGTGCCGCCGCAGAACAAGCCGCTGCCGGCGGAAATCAACACCTGCCGGCCGTTCCTCGTCGGCAACCATTGCTGCGATGCCGAAGCTGCGCGCGATCATGGCGCTCGGCCGGGTGGCGCATGAATCGACGCTGAAGGCGCTCGGCCTGCGCGCCGCCGCGGCGCCGTTCGCGCATGGCGCGATCCACCAGGCCGGCGCCTTGAAACTTTACGACAGCTATCATTGCTCGCGTTACAACACCAACACGCGGGTACTGACGCCGGACATGTTCCGCAGCGTGTTCGCAGAAATGACGCGCGGACCTGGGGTGATTCGACGTTACCTGACCGGATTTTCCTTCAGCCACGCCAGCACATCGCCGGCATTTCGATCGGGCGGAAACACCGGATAGAACACATGGGTGATGCGGCCGTCATCGACGATCAGCGCCAGCCGCTTGATCAAGCGTCAGCCCCGCCACCTCCATGGTCGGCAGATCGAGCGCGCGCGTCAGCTCCAGCTTCTCGTCCGACAACACCGGGAACGGCAGATGCAGCCGCGAGGCCATCTCGGTCTGGTAGGCGTTGCTCTGCGTCGACAGGCCGAACACATGCGCCGCGCCGGCGGCCTTCAGTTCCGCGAACAGGTCGCGGAACGCGCAGGTCTGCGGCGTGCAGCCGCGCGCGCCCGGGATCATGTCCCAGTCGTCGACCAGCGAGATCTTGCCGGGCTCGCCGGTCCGGGGATAGGCGAACACCACGCGTGCGCCCCGGCAGCGCCGACAGCGTCACCGAAGTATCGTCGGTGGCGACCAGGCTGATCGGCGGGATCGTCATGCCCACAAGATGCGCCGCCGCGCCGTCATCGGTCGGCGCCGGAATCTTGCTCCAGTCGACTTCGAGCAGGTTTTTCTGGTTCATCTGCGTCGTCTTCCGTCGTCATGCGAAGGGCTTGAGACGAAGCGATACCCATCATCAGCTGATCTGGATGGCTTCGCTTCGCTTCAACCGCATCGCTACAATGTTCGAACACTATCCCCGCGCCCGCAGCAGGCGGCCCTTCTCCCGGCCCCAGTCGCGCTTCTTCTCGCTCTCGCGCTTGTCGTGCAGCTTCTTGCCCTTGGCCACCGCCAGCAGCAGCTTGGCGCGGCCGCGCTCGTTGAAATAGAGTTTTAGCGGGATCAGCGTCATGCCCTCGCGCTCGACCGCGCCCATCAGCTTGTTGATCTGCTTCGTGTGCAGCAACAGCTTGCGCGGCCGCTTCGGCTCGTGGTTGAAGCGGTTGGCCTGCAGATATTCCGGAATATTGGCGTTGATCAGCCAGATCTCGCCGTCCTTGGTATCGGCATAGGATTCCGCGATCGTGGTCTTGCCGTTGCGGATCGACTTGACCTCGGTGCCGGTCAGCGCGATGCCCGCTTCCACCGTGTCCTCGATCGCATAGTTGAACCGGGCCTTGCGGTTCTCCGCGACGACCTTGATCGCGCGCTCGTTCTTTTCGGCCATGATGAAATTATCTCAAGGAGAAACGAAAGCGATAGCACTCCGTCCGCGCGCATGCACGTCAAGACTTTTTGAGCAGGTCGCGGATCTCGGTCAGCAGTTCGACCTCGCGGGTCGGTTTCGGCGGCGCGGGCGCGGCCTCGTCCTTGCGCTTCAGGCTGTTCATGGCGCGAATGACGATGAACAGCACGAAGGCGATGATGATGAAATTCAGCGTCAGCGTCAGGAAATTGCCCCAGGCCAGCACCGCGCCCTGCTTCTTGGCATCGGCCAGATTGCTGGCGGTGACCGCCTTCGACAGCCGCGTGAAATAATTGGAGAAGTCGAGGCCGCCGGTGATCGCGCCGATGATCGGCATGATGATGTCGCCGACCAGCGAGGTGACGATCGCGCCGAAGGCCGCGCCGATGATGACGCCGACCGCGAGGTCGACGACGTTGCCCTTCATGGCGAATTCACGAAATTCCTTGAGCATCTGGAGACCCCTCTCTTCAGCTTCGCGAACCGGAACACTCATGGCGGCAATGTCGAAAGGCTTAGTTGATCAGGCCCGCATGCACCATGGCGCTGCGCACCGCCACGCGGGTGGGTTCGGTCACCGGCACCATCGGCAGCCGCAGCGTCTCGTCCATCTTGCCGAGCAGCGACAGCGCGTATTTCACCGGCGCCGGATTGGACTCGATGAAGAGGTTGGTGTGCAGCGGCATCAGCTTGTCGTGCAGCTTGAGCGCGGTCTTCAGATCGCCCTTCTGCCAGGCGAGGTGGAATTCCGAGCACAGCCGCGGCGCCACGTTGGAGGTGACGGAGATGCAGCCATGGCCGCCATGCGCCATATAACCGAGCACGGTGGCGTCCTCGCCCGACAACTGGTTGAAATCCTCGCCCATCCTGGCGCGCTGCTGCGAAACCCGCACCATGCTCGCGGTCGCGTCCTTGACGCCGGCGATGTTCTTCAGCTCGAACAGCCGCGCCATGGTGTCCACGCTCATGTCGATCACCGAGCGCGGCGGGATATTGTAGATGATGATCGGAATGCCGATCGCATCGTTGATCGCCTTGAAGTGCTGGTACATGCCTTCCTGGGTCGGCTTGTTGTAATAGGGCGTCACCACCAGCACCGCGTTGGCGCCCGCCTTCTCCGCATGCTGGGCAAGTTCGATCGCTTCGCTGGTCGAATTGGAGCCGGCGCCGGCGACCACGGGGACGCGGCCCTTCGCCTCGTCGATGCACCATTCGACGACGCGCTTGTGCTCGTCATGGCTCACGGTCGGGCTTTCGCCTGTCGTGCCGACCGGCACCAGGCCGTTTGTGCCCTCGGCGATCTGCCAGTTCACCAGCGCGCGGAAGGCCGCTTCGTCGAGCGAGCCGTTCTTGAACGGCGTGACCAAGGCAGTGAATGATCCCCGGAAATTCGTCTTGGCTGCCATGGACTTCCTCCGAACGCGCGTTTCGCGGCCTTGCCGTTGCTGTATCCGGCCATTCATATCGGGTCTGACGGTCCCGCGAAAGGTCCGACGTTTGCCCGACCGTAGCCGCGATTTTGCCGCGGTGCTGGCGCACAGATCCGTGATCCCCGCGTAAATTAGTATTTTGTCCACATATTCAATCAAATAACGCTAAGGCTTGAGCCATTGAACGATTCGCCGCGAAGGAACTCCGTGACCTCGTTCGTCCGCGCAGCCGCCTTGCGATCGACGGCCATGGCGACATGTCTGGCGCTGGCGGTCGGATGTTCGGCGCTGGCCGTGGAGGCCTGGGCGAAAATTCCCCTGCCGAAGCCACGCCCGATCGCCCGGAACATCGTACCAAAAATCCCGCACGGCGCTGAAACTCCGGTCAAACCGGCTTCGCATATCGCCGTAACAGCAGTTACCCCGACGGCTGCCCTCGCACCTGGGACACGCCAGCACGCCGCCCTGCCGGTTCCGCGCAAGCCGCCACCTCCTCCGGCCGCGGTGGCCGCGACGTCTTCGACCCCGCAGGCCGATACCGATGCGCTGGAAAACGTCATCGACCTCGTGCGCAAGCACAAGCCCGCGGACGCGACCCAGGCCGAGGCGGCCATCACGGATCCGGTCGCAAGGAAACTTGCCGAATGGATCATCCTGCGCAGCGACGACAACGGCGCCTCCGTCGAGCGCTATCGCGCCTTCATTGCCGGCAACCCGAGCTGGCCGTCGCAGACCTTCCTGCGCCGCCGCCTCGAAGCGGCGCTGTGGGACGACCATCGCGACGATGCCACCGTGTGGTCGTGGTTCGAAAACGAATCGCCGTTGTCGGCCAAGGGCAAGTTCGCGCTGGCGCGGGTGATGCTCGCGCGCGGCGACCGGGCCAATGCGGAGCGTCTGGTGCGCGACGCCTGGCGCAACGATTCCATGTCCGAAGAGACCGAGAACACCGCGCTCGACCTGTTCGGCGCGCTGCTGACGCCGGGCGACCAGAAGGCGCGGATGGACCTGTTCCTCTATGGCAGCGAGCACGAGGCTGCGCTGCGCGCCGCCAAGCGGCTGGGCAGCCGCTCAGGTCGCGCTGGCCAAGGCGCGGATCGCCACCTATCGCAAGGCTTCCAACAGCAAGGCGCTGCTGGAGGCGGTTCCGCACGAACTGCATGGCGATCCCGGCTACATCTTCAGCAGGATCCAGTTGCTCCGCCGCGAAGAGAAATTCGCCGAAGCCGCCCAGCTCATGCTCAGCGCGCCGAGGGATCCGGCGCGGCTCTACAATGTCGACGAATGGTGGATCGAGCGGCGCCTGCTGTCGCGCAAGATGCTCGATATCGGCGAACGCCGCACCGCCTATCTGATCGCGCGCGACGCGGCGCTGCCCGCACGCGACATCTACAAGACCGAGCAGGAATTCACCGCGGGCTGGATCGCGTTGCGCTTCCTGACCGACCCGGCCACGGCCGCGCAGCATTTCGCCCGCATCGGCGTCGGCAGCGTCAATCCGACCGCGCTGGCGCGCGCCGGCTACTGGCAGGGCCGCGCCGCGGAAGCGGCGGGCCGCGTCCAGGAGGCCCGCGCCGCCTATACGGCGGCGTCGGCGCAATCGACCAGTTATTACGGCCAGTTGGCGCGCGCAAAACTCGGCCTTCCCCAGATCGAACTGAACGCCGCTCCGGCCGGCCGCGGTCGCGGCATCGAACGGCTGGAGATCGTCCGCGCGGTGCAACTGCTCTACGATCTCGACGAGCGCGAAATCGCGATCCCGATTTTCGCCGACATGGGCGAGAACGGCGATCCCGACGCGCTGGTGGGCCTCGGCGAACTGGCCTCCCGCTACGGCGACGCGCGCGGCATGCTGCTGGTCGGCAAGGCCGCGCTCAATCGCGGGCTGCCGTTCGATTTCTACGCCTATCCGGTGACGGGCATTCCGCCGTTCAGGTCGATCGGGCCGGACGTCGAGCAGAGCATCGTCTTCGCCATCGCGCGGCAGGAAAGCGCCTTCAATCCGCCGTGATGTTTCGCCGGCGCAGGCCTACGGGCTGATGCAGGTGACGCCGGATGCCGGCCGCTATGTCTGCAAAAAATACGGCGCCAGCTTCGACCTCGGCCGGATGAAGAACGATCCGGTCTATAACGCGGCGCTCGGCGCCGCCGAGCTCGGCGGACTGATCGAGGACTATCGCGGCTCCTACATCATGACGTTCGCGGCCTACAATGCCGGCCGCGGCAGCGTCAAAAAATGGATCGAGCGCTACGGCGACCCGCGCGATCCCAAGGTCGATGCGGTCGACTGGGTCGAACTCATTCCGTTCTCCGAGACCCGCAACTATGTGCAGCGGATCATGGAGAATCTGCAGGTCTATCGCGCGCGATTCGGCGGCGGAACGCGGCTGCAGATCGAGGCCGACCTGCATCGCGGCGCCGTGGTGGAATAATGGAGCTTTGTCGTCCTGCGCACGCAGGGACGCGTCACGCAAAATCCTGATACGCGCCTGTGGCGTTTCTTCGGATCGGCAAAATCCGGCTGCTTCGGGTAGGCATAGAAGGGATTGGCGTCGCAATAGGCGCGACGGCCCGAGGCCGTCGCCAGGCACTGCTGATAGGTGTCGAAGCTGCAATCGCCGATCCCGCCGCCGAAGTCGTCGCCCTTGATGCAGAACGGATAGTCCCGGGCCTGGACCTGCGATGGCGTCATGCCGACTGAGGCCAGAGTGCCGACAGCGATGGCTGCCAGGAAAAACTTGTGCATCATTGAGCTCCCTTAATACGTCTGAGAATAGCACAGGGCGCGCCGCACCTCTTGATCTCTGGCAAAGCAAAACCCCCGGCGGTTTCCCGCCGGGGGCTCTGTTAGACTTCGATCAGACGAACTGGATTACCAGTTGCGCTGGGCGCGGAGCAGGAGCTGGTAGGTGCCCTGATCCTTGAGCTCGTAGGCAACGCCAGCTGGCTTACCAATACCGGCATTGGCTCCAGCACCGGTCACACCCGAGTATTTCTGGTCGACATGGTGTAGATGAAGTCAGCCGAGAACGTCAGGTTCTTGACCGGGGTCCACCGGGTGATCGTACCAATCTGCCCGATGTTGTAATCCGGGTTGCAGCTGGTGAGACCGGCACCCAAAGCGGTCCGGACCGTACCACCCACGCCGCCAACACCGCACATCAAAGTCTTCGCCGTGCCGTTGTACCGGACCCCGGCATAAGCACCGTAGATCGCGGTGTTCCAGTAGGGGCTCCAGTTGTGGGTATAAGCACCGCGCATACCCCAAGTCTGGACCAACTGCTGGTCACCGCCCGGTCCGAACACAGCGTCAGGAGCAAACCCTATTGCAAGACCTCTGGTAGGCTCCAACCAGACTTGTGCTGCCATAGACCGTGGCCGCACCTGCCGAACCGGCCAGGTCCTGGATGTTGTAGCGGGTTGCACCGTCCGTATACACGCCCTGGACGTTGATGGTGTCGCCGGCTCCGGTCGGGATGTTCTTGATCGACAAGGCCAACGCACCAGCCCAGCCCCACTTGTCGCTGGGATGACCGGAAAGCTCACCAAGCGCACCGTAGTACGCGGCGTGATTGTCATGCGCCGCGACCGAAGCCTGGAACAGACCCCAAGCCTGATCGACGCGGACCATGCCGACGATGTCAGGAGCAGCCGTTCCAGCGTAGTCACTTCCGCCATAGCCAAACGTGCCGGGGAAAGCGAGATTGTTGATGCCAGCCTGATAGTAGGCACTCTGGTCCTGCGCCGAAATCGTGCCGCTGACGCCGTTGCCAAACTCAGCCGTGTAGCTGAACTGGTTCACGCCCGTGACCGTGCCGCCGCCGCCGACGAGACCGTCGAAGTTGTTGCCCGGATAGGCCGACCAGGGAGCGCTGAACTGCGAGACGGCCTTACCCATCGTGAAGCCAGCGAACTGGATGAAGGCGTAGTAGACGCCGAGCGCACCGCCGGCGACCTGGCCGCTGCCAGTTCCTGCCGCATTATTTGCGTCATACGCGGTCGTGCCGGAACCGGCGTAGCCGCCGGAGGTCCAGGTGAACGTTGCATCGAAGAAGGTGCGGACCACGCCGTATTCGGTCGCGGTGCGGGTGTCGATGTTGAGGTCTTCACGGGAGCGCCAGGTATAGGCGTTCGTGAAACGGTTATTCGCGCCGCCGGCGCCCGATGTGTTGCCGGTGTAGACGCTGTTCGTATTCACAGCGACTTCAGCGCGCAGATAACCACCCAGCTTGATGCAGGTGTCGGTGCCCGGGATGTAGTAGAAACCGGCACCATACAGGGAGCAGATCCTCACGTACTCGACCGCTTTGGCCTTGAGCGGAAGATCAGCAGCCTGTGCCCCACCCACGGCGAGCAAACCCGCCGCTGAGCCGAGGATTAGGCTCTTAATCATCTTCATGTTAAACCTCCAAGTTGCTCTGATAGGGAAGGTTCCGGATCCGCTGGGTGCAGCACCCTTGAGGTTGGTTCCCTTAATCCCTTGAAACCCGCTTAGCCGCTTCGCGCCTTCGGACACTCCCGCATGAACGCGAGGGACTTAAGCGAACCACCTAGAACGGGACGACCTCGGGATGCCCCCCTCCGTCGCCCCATCACAATTACCGAAGGACTCTGCACACGCAACAAAGGAACCGCTCGGAATGGCCCCGAATAGGGCGTTTTTGGCAGGGTGTTGCACAATTAACACGCGGCCGTGAGCAGTCTTTCCGCGCAAGTCATTGATCTATCAAATTATTTTATGTTAGTTCCATTTGCGGTGCGGAATGTTGCCGGGACGCCCTCTCTCCGACCGATTTGCCATCTCGTGCCTCAACTCCCCGCCGAATCGAGCAGCGCCCGCGATCGCGCCGCGCAAGACGATTCTCGACCGGAACCGCGGCTGTGCCACGAGAAATGCACATTATATTGGCGTATCGGCGTTGCGCCGCCTCAAGAGTTAACCTTGCGCGGCAGACGCGGATGACGGTCGCAGCGAACGACCGTCAACGAACACGAAACAACAAGCGCAGGCCGACAAGCAGCACGACTCGTCACACGTGACCAATCTGGACAGCGGCCCCGGTTTCAATTGCAAGGAGTCGTCCGAGAGCACCGGCCGCAAGCCGCGCGGAGTCGTCAGGAGTCACAAAATGGCCGGCAAAATTCGGTGGCCGCAAATCTGCCGCTTGCGGCTCGCCCCTGCGTCGGGCATATCGGCCTTAACGGAGCTGTGGCCGAGTGGCTGAAGGCGGCGGTTTGCTAAACCGTTATAGGGTTGTAAAGCCCTATCGAGGGTTCGAATCCCTCCGGCTCCGCCAGTTCTACGCCAGAACACGAGATGCTATCCGTCTCCTTCCTTTCCAGTGCCGCCGCTATTTAAGTCCCCACCGAAACGCATGGCGCAGTTCGGCGGCTCCATTCCTTTCGTGCCAGCGTCCATGCGCGATGATGACGCGCTCGGGGTTCCAGGCGAGCATGGTTTTCACCGCCCCCCGAAATTCGCGCTTGTGCCGCCAGGTAAAGTTCAAGCGTAGATCGCGCGCGAGGCCACCGTGCGGGGGCGAAACGCCGCCGACCCATGTCAGCAGACGCAGGAAGAATGAGCCGACCTTCTCCGGCTCGAAGTTCTCGATCAGGTCGGTGAGGATCAGCGTGCGGCTTGCGTGGTGGAAGAATTCCACCTCGGTCATGTAGCTGCCCGCGATCGGCAGCGTGGCGATTTCAGCGTCCCAAGGGTAGCCATCCGTGGCCGCGAGGGGAACGGTTTCGAAGGCGATGCGCCCCTTTGCCTGCTCCTCGATGCGCGGCGCGAGATAGACCTCGGCGTCTGGGAAAGCTGCTTTCCATTCGGGAATCCACCAGTAATGGATGCGGTTCGGGCCAATTATGAAACGGACCCTACCCTTGCGTTCGATCTCCGCCTGCAGCGATGGCGTGAGCGGCGTCGGCGAGTGGACGAAGAGGTCGCCAGAGGTCAGCCGAACGACCGTCATGCGCGTGGGAAACGGAAACTTCGGCCACGGCATGCCGAAGCGGATTACCGGGCCGTCGACGACCCAGACGTTGTTCACGACGCCCTTTAGCGTGTTGATGGGCGGGTAGGTGGCGCTTGCGTCATCGTGCATGACTCAATTCGGGTCCGCGATCCGTCCGGATGATTCTCTGCCGTGCAATCATAGGGCTATGACGTAGACATAGTGCTCAAAATCCTCGGGCATGGCCCGCTAGTCCACTGCTCTAGATCACGGGCAGCGCCATCATTACGAGGCTGGCGACCCCCACCAACCAGACGAGCGACCGCACCATATGGACCCCACTCACATAGGCCGGGACATAGACGACGCGCGCGATGAGGAAGATCAATGCTGCATGGGCCACCTGGCTCGTGTCGCCGCCCTTGATTAGCGCCAGCAGCGCCAGGGCAAGGAATATTGGCAGAGCCTCCAGCATATTGTTCTTGGCACGGTCCAACCGGCCAGCGACAGCCGACATCTCTGGCAGATTGTCGCGGTTGCCCACGATGCCCCACAGGTCAAAACCGAAACGCGATGTTTCCTGCAGGAAAAGCTGCACCGCATAAAGCGCCAGAACCAGAAGAATAATCGTCGTCAGGGTCATCGACTGGAGCTCCTGTTTCGTGAGGGTTCGATATCGTCATCGTCGCGGAAGGAGTCTCCCGCCGGTCACGGTTTCCGGCAGATCACAACGTCCGATGGAACGCCAAAGGAAACCACGACCTCGTGGTGGACGACCTGCCACATCTCCGGCGAAAGGAAGTCTTTGAGGGAGATCGGCCGGCAGCCGCCAACCATCGACGGGTTCAGACGGTGCAACCCATCCCAGGCGCGGGTGACCAGACGCGACGTCAGGGAAGTGCCGAAGGTCAGGCTGATCAGACAGAGCAAGCTGCTAGGACGAAGAATCCGTCCGGCCTCGGTCAGCGCGGCAGCAATCAACTCAGGCGGTAACAGGTCGAACACGTAGGCTGAGAGAAATCGGTCGAACGTTCCGTCGTCGGTAGGAAACCGCATGGCGCCGTCGGTCCGTTCCACGCTGGCCCGTGGCGCAAAGGGATTCAGGCGATGGCGAGCAAGGGAAACCATGGTGTCGCTTAGATCGATGCCAAGGTAATGGGCATTGGCAGGGAGATAGTCACGAAGCAACCGCAGGGCCAAGGCGCCGGTACCGCAACCCATTTCAAAGACCGCGGCGGCATCGTCGAAGCCGCCGAGGGTCAGAAGCGTTTCTTCGGCCCGCCGTTCATAGAACTGCCAGTCCTGTTTGCCGCCGAGCCGGTCATAATAGGCCTTCGCCTGGGCGGTACTTAGATTGCGGCGGGTCGTACGGGCAGCGTCGGCGGAGCTTGGAACGACCACTGGTATTTCCCCATCATAGTGCTACGGCGTAGACATAGTGCTCATCATCGTCGTTCGTGGCCCGCCAGTTGCCAATTCTTCGCTGCGACGCGCCGCTCGATCCGAACGCCGCCGATATTATGATCGATGGTCGTTTTCGGCGCCCTTGAAGGGGTTGAACACTGTCGCACCCAGACCGGCGACGTCGCGGTCATTGCGCGTCACCAGCGTCAGGCCATTGGTCAACGCGGTCGCCGCGAGCAAGCCATCGATAACCGGGACGGGCCTGATGGCGCTCATGCGCCCCCATTGATCGGACACCGCGTTATCGATGCCGAGCACGCGCCCATTGAATGCCGCCTCTACTTCCCGCAACCAGCGTTCGAGCGCCACTGCCTTGCCCGAGTCCCGAGGGCGTGCAAGTTCAACGCCCTTTCGGATCTCACCAAGGACGAGCGTACTGAGGAAGATATCCTCATCAGCAACAGAGGCATACCAGGCGGATACCTGAGCGTCGCAACGAGTGCCCTTTCGGACCTCGGAAATGATGCTGGTATCGATCAGGTAGCTCATAGATCGACTTCGCGTCCAGGGGCCGGACTGCGATCGAGGTCGATCCCGTCGAGTGGCGCGGACGCAAGAAGCGCCTTCAGGCTCACTTTGGGCGGCTCGACAAAGCGTTGCTGAAGTAGCCTTCGCGCCTCGGCTTGGCGCGAAGGATCGGACAAGGCGGAAGCCACACGGCGGACAAGGCTCGCATCTTCCTTGCGGACGTTGACCTCGACCCGCACGAAACCGCGGCGCTCCATGCGAGCGCGGTGCGTCGCAAGAGGGGATTTTGCTTTGGCCATTCCACGCCTCGAACTTCCGGAAATTTTACCGGAAATTACAAAAAGGCGCAAGCGGGCGATGCCGTCTATAGAGCTATGGCGTAGACATAGTGCTCAGCATCATCGTTCGTGGCCCGCCGCCTTGCGCCCTGCGGGCTAAAGGTGGCGGGCCATCCGTAGACCTCCCGGCGGCCGAGTTCACGCGTCGCGCGTCTATCGGAAACGGATCATTGCCTGGACGCGCTATTTGGCCTGGATGGCGCAACGGCCAGGTCGCTGCTGTAACCGGTGATCGCGTGACAATCGACCCACGTGATTCCGTCGCGTGCCAGCCAGGAGATCAGCTGGGGCACCACCACTCGGGCTCTTGGATGAACATCATGAAAAAGGACGAAGCCGCGGCGCCAGAGCAGCATCAGTGACATCACGCGCTGCCTGACATCATCCGGCGTCAAACTGTCATCCCAGTCGTGCGATTCGATGTTCCAAAGCACCACCTTCAATCCGAGCCGCCGGAAAAATGACCCGCTGTCGGCCGGACGCTGGCCATAGGGCGGACGAAACACCGGAACATAGGATTCCGGCAGCGTCTCCTTGATGAGGCTCGCGGTGGATGCGATCAAGTCTTGCCATTGCGGCCATAAAGCGTGGGATTTGTGCACCCATCCATGATCGCCGACGCACAAGCCGGAATAGAGGGCTTTCATCGCGCCGGCGGACGTTTCCTGCAGGCGCGCCTGGAATGTCTTGCCCATCACGAAGAAGATTGCATTCACCCTGTTGTCGCGGACCATCTCGATGGTGCGGTCGGTGTCCTCGGCATTCGGCTCGGGGTGCCCCGGACCCCGCGTTGGACCGTCGTCGAACGACAGCAGGAAATGGCGATCGGGCAATCCCCAACCCGCGAATTCATTGTCGTTGAGGGTCTCGACCTCGCTGTTGAAGCGCGGAAACACGGCCGCCAGCTTGAGCAGTTCGTCGAGGTATGAACGCTGAAATTCCGTCGCGTCGTCGAACCACGGCCGGTAGCGCGGCTCAATGCCGGCGGAGGAAAACGCCTCCGCCTCGTCTCGCAGGTCGTTCGGATTGAAGTCTGTCGGGCAAAATGCTTCACGGCCAACGCAACCGGCGGAAGCCATCACATAGTTTCCGGCCAGGAGCTTCCACAGCTTGCGCCGCAGACGCAGAATCGAGGGAATGTCGACCGCGCCATGGACCTGCAGCCGGTCTTTCAAGGCACCGTCCGTCAGCTTCTCGCTTTCGGCGAGCGCGTGGGCAAAAGCCAGGATTTCCGCGCGCGATGCCCGATCGAACTCGGCGTCGGAACTGATGGGATCCGGCCACAAGGCGCGATGCGGAATCATTTGCCCGGACGGCTCTCCGGCGAGAATTCCTGCAGGTGCGGATCCGACGAGAATGGTGATCAGCGCGGCTTGGCGAACCCAAACGAAGATCACTTGAAAATTCGCTGCCATGCCCTCTATCGCGGATACGGATATCGGCGGAACGATGGCCTCGGCCTCGGTGCGAGGACAGAAGCGACCGGATTTGGCTTGCGGTGAGGATCCAACATCGGGTGCCTGCATCTGACAGCGCGGATGATCTTGTCAGGATCGGCGGCCCAAGTGAAGGGCTTTGACCCGGCATTATGCCGACGGCCTGTTTCGTCCGCCCAAGGCCTCCGATCAATCGTCCTCGAGGCCACTTTCCGCCCGTCGCTGCACTGCCGGTAAAAGCCGCGGGCTGCGCCGGTCGATCGAAAAGGAATCGCGCAGACCCCGAAAGCCGTCGCGAGCCGGGGTCGCGCCAGGGCGGGTTAGTGCGCCGTCATCCAGGCCCGGGCTTCGCGCTGCGCCGTGGCGATCTCGACCTCGGACATCAGCTCGGCGACCTCGCGGCGCAGCGGGATTGCGTCGGCGCGGCCCTTCAGGGCTGCCAGGTTGAACCACTTATGCGCCGCGACGAGATTGACCACGCCGGAACGTCCGCTCGCCCAGTACAGGCCACGTTCGAACAACACGTCGGGAATAGCGCTCGCCTCCACCGGTATTGCCGTATCCAGATCGATGTGCCCCTGAAACATCCGCCGTCTCCTTTTTTGGTTTTGTTTGCCGCGCCTTTCCCCGAGCGCGGCTCCTGTCCGATTGCCACAACGCCTTGTTATTCCCCACGCCGTTTGCCGGCTTGTTGGAGTGATCATGGCCGATCAAATTTGAAGGGCAGTTTAAGCATCGCGATGAATGCGGCGTAAACGCATTGCCGCGCTCAGGTCGGCAAAATGACAGAAATGCTTATTTTATGGGGGTTTTCGTGCGTTCGCGGGATTTGGTTTACCCTGCGATTTCGCGAAACGATAACCATCGCGGCAGCGGGGGGAGCGCCGTCTGCTCCGGACCCGTCGCAAGACCGCGCGCCATTCGGTTGCTGGCATCGTGCCCCGCCAAGGCGGGGGCTCGCCGAAGGCGAGACCCGGTGACGGGTGATGACGTCCGAGTTCGTTGCAACGGCCTGTCCGGCTCGAACAACGACGCCCGGCCCTCGCGCGCCGCGGACAACCAGAACAAGATGTAAGGGATTTGGGAAATCGAAAGCGCCAGGCGACGGCTGCGCCGGCTTTGGGGAACGAGGGCGTCGGCGAACACGTCAGGACCAGATTTCACTTGGGCGTTGGAGCCCGGTGAAATTGCGGAGCTCAAGAGATCCGCACCGAACGAAGAAAACTTGTTTCTTCTGCCGGACCGGTTCTCGAGGGAGCGCCTGAGCTCTTCGAAAGATCGATCCAGCCGTTTGACCTGATGTCTCGCCGACACCCTCTTTCGTCGACCAGAGCCTTCCGATCTAGAATCTGCTTCGACGAAGCAGATCGTCACGAAGGCTCTTGTGACGTGCCGGCATCAAGCTGCCGGCAATTTTTAAGAAGCGAACTTACTTCTTCTTCTTGGCGACCTTGCGGGTCTTCTTCGCAGTCTTCTTCACTGCGCTCTTCGCTTTCTTCGCCTTCTTAGCTTTCTTGGCCATGTTGCCCTCCTGATGTAGTGAGATGGCTTAATCGCTGCGTGCACTCGGGAATCGAAATGCACTACATCCCGAATACACCAACACATTGAAAAAAACAGCGTCCTGCTTAAGGAAGTGTTGACGCAGCAATGGCAGAGCGCGCGACGCGCGCCGGCCGGCAACACGACAGAGCATTCGCACGACGATGCGAATTGTCCGCGCGGAACCTGCATTCGCGATTGTCAATATTGCAAGAAACGCCTGTACTGCAGGTGTTTTCGTTATTCACACATTCGACGATCGATGCGCGCGTGACATCGTCACGCGGCATCGATGCCGCTGAAAAGCGCGCGGCGTGGACTCTGAGTCGCAAATTTTGGCAATAAAAAAATTTTCGTGCTCACCGGCTTAGCGTCTCATCGCCGCTCGCCAAAACCGGTTTTTTGCACGAATCGCGCGCGGCTGATTCGGGGGGCGCAGTGTTCGTCTCGCGCGTTCTCATCACTGAATTATGGTGAACGATCGGTGCATGCGCATGCGCGCGAGGCGGCGCGGCGACGACGATGCGTTCGTCGGTGCGTCCCGATTCAGATGCCGAGTTTGGATTTCAGCACGTCGTTGACCGCTTGCGGGTTGGCCTTGCCGCCGGACGACTTCATCACCTGACCGACGAACCAGCCGACGAGCTGCGGTTTGGCTTTGGCCTGCGCGACCTTGTCAGGATTGGCTGAGATGATGTCGTCGACCACCTTCTCGATCGCGCTGAGGTCGGTGACCTGCTTCATGCCGCGCGCTTCGACCAGCGCGCGGGGATCGCCGCCCTCCTGCCACACGATCTCGAACAGGTCCTTTGCGATCTTGCCGGAGATGGTGCCCTCGCCGATCAGGTCAATGATGCTTCCGAGTTGCTCGGCCGACACCGGCGAACCCGTAATATCCCGGCCTTCCTTGTTGAGCCGCCCGAACAGTTCGTTGATCACCCAATTGGCGGCGAGCTTGCCGTCGCGGGCCTTGTCGGCGAGTTTTGCCAGCACGGTTTCATAGAAGGCCGCGCTCTCGCGCTCGGCCACCAGCACGCCGGCGTCATAGGGCGAGAGTGCCGAGTTCGGCGATAAAGCGGGCCTTCTTCTGGTCCGGCAGTTCCGGCAATTTTGCCTTCAACTCCGCGACATAGGCCTCGCTGAATTCCAGCGGCAGCAGGTCGGGATCCGGGAAATAACGGTAATCGTGCGCCTCTTCCTTGGAGCGCATCGAGCGGGTCTCGCCCTTGTTCGCGTCAAACAGCCGGGTTTCCTGATCGATGGTGCCGCCGTCCTCGATAATGCCGATCTGGCGCCGCGCCTCGTATTCGATCGCCTGGCCGATGAAATTGATCGAGTTCATGTTCTTGATTTCGCAGCGGGTGCCGAGCGGACCGCCTACCTTGCGCACGGAAACATTGACGTCGGCGCGCAAGCTGCCCTTCTCCATGTCGCCGTCGCAGGTGCCGAGATAGCGCAGGATCGAGCGCACCTTTGTCACATAGGCCTTGGCCTGCTCCGACGAGCGGATGTCGGGCTTGGAGACAATCTCCATCAGGGCGACGCCGGAGCGGTTGAGGTCAACATAGGACATCGTCGGGCTGCGGTCGTGCAGCGACTTACCGGCGTCCTGCTCCAGATGCAGCCGCTCGATCCCGACGGTAACACTGCCGCCATCGGCCAGTTCGACGATGACCTCGCCCTCGCCCACGATCGGCGACTTGTACTGGCTGATCTGATAGCCCTGCGGCAAATCCGGATAGAAATAGTTCTTGCGGTCGAACACCGAGCGCCGGTTGATCTGCGCGTTCAGCCCGAGACCGGTCCGCACCGCCTGGCGCACGCATTCCTCGTTGATGACCGGCAGCATGCCCGGCATCGCCGCATCGACCAGCGAGACATGGCTGTTCGGCTCGCCGCCGAATTCCGTCGAGGCGCCGGAAAACAGCTTTGACTTCGAGGTGACCTGGGCATGGATTTCCATGCCGATGACGACTTCCCAGTCGCCGGTTGAGCCCTTGATCAGCTTTGCGCTCGTCGCACTCATGCTCGTCCAGCCCCAAGCAGCGCGGAAGTGATCCGCTCCCATTCGGTTTCGAGCGACCCCTTCGCCTCCGGCCTGGCCGCGCGCCGGTACCAATAGCCGGCGTTGCCAAGATCGCCTTCGACACGATGCAGATAGGCATGGACCCAGGCCGCGTCAGAGCTCGCCTGATCCTGCACGATCTTGTGCGCCTGGTCCCAGCCGCCTTTGGCCGCCCACCACAAAGCGGCGAGCGGCGCCTCCAATTGTGGCGCGGGTGCTGCGCCCGAAAGGCTCGCTTTGAACTCCGCCATGGTCACCACCACCTCGCCGGTGTGAGCCGTCCGGCTTCCCGCTCGACCACCTCGCCGAGCGAGAACAACGTCTCCTCGTCGAACGGTCGCCCGATCAGCTGCAGGCCGAGCGGCAGGCCTTGCGCATCCTTGCCGGCGGGAACTGCGATGCCAGGCAACCCCGCCATGTTCACCGTCACCGTGAAGATGTCGTTGAGGTACATCTCGACGGGGTCCGCGCCCTTCTCACCGATGCCGAATGCCGCGGACGGCGTCGCCGGTGTCAGGATCGCGTTGACGCCCTTGGCAAAGCAGTCTTCGAAATCCTTCTTGATCAGGGTGCGGACCTTCTGCGCGCGCAAATAATAGGCGTCGTAATAGCCGGCCGAGAGCACATAGGTGCCGATCATGACGCGGCGGCGGACTTCGGCGCCAAAACCTTCGGCACGGGTCGACTCATACATCTCGCCGATCGAGCGTCCGGGCACCCGCAGGCCGTAGCGCACGCCATCATAGCGCGCGAGGTTCGAGGAGGCTTCCGCCGGCGCGACGATATAATAAGCGGGCAACGCGTATTTGGTGTGCGGCAGCGACACCTCGACCAGTTCGGCGCCGGCGGCCTTCAACCAGGCCGCGCCCTCGCTCCAGAGTTTTTCGATCTCCAGGGGCATGCCGTCGAGGCGGTACTCTTTGGGAATGCCGATCTTCATGCCCTTGACGGACTTTCCGATCGCGGCCTCGTAATCCGGCACCGGATGATCGACCGAGGTGGTGTCCTTGGGATCGTGACCGGCCATTGAGCGCATCAGGATCGCGGTATCGCGCACGGTGCGTGCGATCGGGCCGGCCTGGTCGAGCGAGGATGCGAAGGCGACGATGCCCCAGCGCGAGCAGCGTCCATAGGTCGGTTTCAGGCCGACGGTCGCGGTGAACGCCGCGGGCTGACGGATCGAACCGCCGGTGTCGGTCGCAGTCGCACCCATGCACAACAACGCCGCCACCGCCGAGGCCGAGCCGCCGGACGAGCCGCCCGGCACCAGATTGGTGTTGGCGCCGTCGCGCCGCCACGGATTGACCACCGGACCGAAGCACGAGGTCTCGTTCGACGAGCCCATCGCGAACTCGTCATTGTTGAGCTTGCCGAGCATGACAGCGCCGTCGCGCCAGAGCTGCGAGGTGACCGTGGATTCGTAGGGCGGCACGAAATTGCCGAGGATCTTCGAGCACGCGGTGGTGCGCACGTCTTTGGTCGCGAACAGGTCCTTGATGCCGAGCGGAATGCCCGCGAGCGGACCGCCCTCGCCCTTCACGAGCCTGGCGTCAGCCTCCCGCGCCATGGTCCGCGCCTGATCCGGTGTTTCCAGCACAAACGCATTGAGCACACGCGCGGCCTCGATCGCGCTGAGATGGGCGTCCGTCAGTTCAAGCGAGGTAAAGGATTTGGCCGCGAGGCCATCCCTGGCCTCGGCGAGCGTCAGCGATGTCAAATCGGTCATTTATCAACCGGGCTGCAGAAGAACGGGGACAGCGACTTGTCGTTGGCCGGATCGTCGCGCAACGCTTTGTTGCTGGCCTTGTCGGCGGCTTCGAGCGCGTCCAGCACAGCGTCCATCGCCTTGTCGGGATCGGCAGCCTTGCCCTGCCGCTCCATCGCGTCGAGATAGTTCATATAGGCCGCATAAGCCTTTTCATCGTCGCAGAGCAGACACATCGGATTTCCAGTCCCAACAAAACTCTCTTATTTGACGCGTTTTCTTCACGCGAACCGGTACCCACTTCGCTCGAAAACGCTATGCTACTCGACCACTTTCGGCACCAGAAAGAAATGATCTTCCGTGGCCGGGGCGTTCCTGACGATATCATCGGCGATCTCGCCGTCATTGACCACGTCCGGGCGCTTCTTCATTTCCATCGGCGTCACCGAGGTCATCGGCTCGACGCCCTCGACATTGACTTCGCGACAACTGTTCGACGAACGCCAGCATGGCGTTCAGCTCGCCCTGCAGATGCGCAACCTCGGATTCAGCGACCGCAATCCGGGCAAGATGCGCGATACGGCGAACGGTGGCGGCGTCGACGGACATTATATATGGCCTCTAACGGCAAATTCAGTCCGCCGTATAGCAGAGGGTGCTTTTGCGCCGCAACCACAGCCCGGCCGTTCTCAGCCCGCCATCCGGCTAAGCCGCGCCAGGGCCGCGCCAGCCAGGGCCCGGGTCAGCTCGGCGGCCGGCATCTCGCGCCCCAACCGGACCGCCTGCCCGGCCCAAAGATTGCTGAAATCGACCTTGCCGAGCTTTTCCGCCGCCGCTTTCAGCGGCGCCAGCCCGGTCGCGGCGTGGGGAAAGGCCGGAGCATCCGGCGAGATCGGGCCGACCTCACTCATCACCCGGTTGGCGATACCCCGCGCCGGCCGCCCGGTCATGACATTGGTGATCACGGTGGAATCATCCAGCGCCTGGGCCAGCGCTGCCCGTGCCAGCGCACTCACCCTGGATTCCGGACAGCGCAGATAGGCGGTGCCGATCTGCACGCCGGCCGCACCCAGCGCAAACGCCGCCGCAATGCCCCGCCCGTCGGCAACGCCGCCTGCGGCAATCACCGGCACTTTCACGGCGTCCACCACCTGCGGCACCAGCGCGAAGGTGCCGGGCTGTTCGGCTAAATTTTCGGTCAGGAACATGCCGCGATGGCCGCCGGCTTCCGCCCCCTGCGCGATGATGACGTCGGCGCCGTTTTCCTCAAGCCAGATAGCTTCCTTCACAATGGTCGCGGACGACATCACGATGCAGCCGGCCGCCTTGACGCGCTTGAGCAGCGCCCGATCCGGCAGGCCGAAATGGAAGCTAATGATCTCTGGCTTCAACTCCTCGACCACAGCGCACATCGCGGCATCGAACGGCGCACGGTTGGCCGCGTTGACCGGCGCCGCCGGGTCAAGCCCAAGCTCTTTATAGTACGGCGCGAGCCGCTGCTTCCATTGGGCCTCGCGTTTCGGGTCGGCATCAAGAGGCTGATGACAAAAGAAGTTCATGTTGATCGGCGCCGAGACGCGCTGGCGGATGATGTTGACCTGCTCGCGGGCCTTGTCCGCCGACAGAATCGCACAGGGCAGCGAGCCGAGCGCCCCGCCCTGCGCGGCCGCGATCACCAGCTCCGCATCCATGATGCCGGCCATCGGCGCCAGCACGATGGGGAATTCGGTTTTGAAAAGCTCGAGAAGTCGGCGGTCTGGCCACATGGTACGCTCATTGCGGTGATAAGGGGATCGGCGCGGGCGTCGTTGCCGGGAGCCGCAGCGAGATTAACACCTCATGAGGCGGAATAGCTATGCATTCAGGCGCCGCCTGACGCTCCAGTGCCGCAGCGCGACCGCTATGCTTTGCACACATCGCACGCCGCGTGTTATGCGAGCGCGATGCCTGCCCTCATCCTCCCGCTGATCGACGCTGCCTCACACTGGCCCGAACGCGGCGCGCTGGTCGGGCTCGATCTGGGCACCAAGACCATCGGGGTCGCGGTCTCTGATCCCGATCGACGGTTGGCGACTGGCGTCGAGACCCTCCAGCGCAAGGCGTTCAAGGCCGACGCCGCGCGCCTGTTGGCCATCGCAGCCGAGCGCAGCGCGATCGGCTTCGTGCTCGGCCTGCCCATCAACATGGACGGCAGCGAGGGACCGCGCGCGCAATCGACCCGCGCCTTTGCCCGCAATTTCTCCAGGCTCACCGATCTTGCAATTGCGCTGTGGGACGAGCGGCTCTCCACCGCGGCGGTCGAGCGTGAACTGATCGGCATGGACGTCAGCCGCGCCCGCCGCGCGGAGGTGATCGACGAACACGCGGCGATCTTCATCCTGCAGGGCGCGCTCGATCGGCTGGCCAATTTGCGCGCCACGCGCTGACGACAAGGCCGTCATTGCCAGCGAACGATTCCTACGTGTGCCCCGCAAGCATGATGGTCTGCACCACCGCGGCCAGATTGTTGAGGCCGTGCACGAAGATCGTCAGCCATGTCGATTTGAAGCGGTAGCGGAGATAGCCGAGCAACAGCCCGATCGAAAACACCTCGCCGAAGAAGAACCAGTCATATTGCAGATGCAGCGCCGTCCAAACCACCGACGACAGCAGGATGCCGCCGGGAACGCCGAGAAAGGATTCCGACCAGCCGCGATAGAGAAAGCCGCGCGCGAACAATTCCTCCGAGACGGGAGCCGCGACACAGAACGCGATCACCAAAAGCCACAGCGCGCCGTCGGTGCGAGCCGATTGCAGCACGTCCCCCATGAATCCGGGCGTGACCTCGTGCCCCATCGCGCGCGACACGGCGTCCCATCCCATCACCAAAACAGCGAGCGCGACCGCGCCGATCAGGAAATTGATCCAGGGAGTCCCGCGCAGCGCCAGGTAATCGGCAAACGACGTGCCCGATGTGCGGATCGCGAGCCACAGCGCGGCAAGCACGGCGGGCAACCCTGCGATGACCGAGAGCGAGATGGTCAGCCCGCCGCCAAGAATATGGATCGCGGCGGCCGCGTCGATCGATCCGTGCCGCTGCAGCACGAACCAGGCCACGACAGCCATCTGCCCCGCAAACATCGCCGCGAAGATCAACAGGCCCCACAGCGCGGTGCCCCAGAACTTCCAGATGCGCGGCGGACGTTGAGCGGGGACGGCCGAAATTGATGGAGCGGCCGGGCTTGCGGGATCGAGGGAATCCATCAACTGGCTTTCAACTGGCAAATTTTCGCGATCACGGCAGCGCGCGCTCCAGCAACCCCCTGATATCGCCGGGGGCGATGTCGACAGCGCCGTACATGCTGCCGTGGTTCTGGGCAAGCCGGGTCCGCGCGAACAATTCGGCATGATGCGGCGACACCATGTTGAGCGCAGCCGCCGCCGCGAGCAGCGCCAGCTTCTCGACCGCGAGCCGCGCCACGCGCTCACTGTCCGGCCTGCGGAAGGCCTTGCCGATGTAGGTGACCGCGTCGCCGGCGCCGGACAAGCCGCCGGCTTCCCCGGCGAGCCGCTGCAGGACCGCGCTCGCCGCATCGACCTCGCGCGACAATGCCCGCAGCACGTCAAGGCACATCACATTGCCCGAGCCTTCCCAGATCGCATTGACCGGCGACTCCCGATAGTGCCGCGCCAAAATGCCCTCTTCGACATAGCCATTGCCGCCGAGGCACTCCATCGCCTCGTAGAGAAATCCGGGTGCGCTCTTGCAGACCCAATACTTTATGGCGGGAGTCAGCAATCGCATATACGCCGCTTCGCCTTGATCGTGCGGCGCCTGGTCGAATGACCGACAAAGCCGCATCACCAGCGCGATGGAGGCCTCGGCGTGCAGCGCCATGTCCGAAAGCACCGCCTGCATCAGCGGCTGATCGGCGAGGTGTTTCTGGAACACGCTGCGATGCCTTGAGTGATGCAGCGCATGCGCGAGCCCCGACCGCATCAGGCCGGCGGAAGCGATCGCGCAATCCTGCCGCGTCAACTGCACCATCTGGATGATGGTGCGGATGCCCTTGCCCTCGTCGCCGACGCGCACGCCATAGGCGTCGACGAATTCCACTTCGGATGAGGCATTGGAGCGATTGCCGAGCTTGTCCTTGAGGCGCTGAAACTGGATCGCATTGATCGATCCGTCCGGCCTGAAGCGCGGCATGAAGAAGCAGGTCAGGCCCTCCGCAGCTTGCGCCAGCACCAGGAAGGCGTCGCACATCGGCGCCGACATGAACCATTTATGCCCGGTGATGCGATAGGCATCGCCGTCGCGCTCCGCCCGCGTCATGTTGGAGCGCACGTCGGTGCCGCCCTGCTTCTCGGTCATGCCCATGCCGAGGGTCATGCCGCGTTTCGTCGGCCACGGCGCGAAGGTGGGATCGTAGGCGCGCGTAGCTATGACAGGCATGGTCTTCGCCAGCAGGTCGGGCTGCGCCGCCAGTGCCGCCACCGACGCGCGCGTCATGGTGATCGGGCATAGATGGCCGGTCTCGACCTGGGCGGCCATGTAGAATTTCGCCGCCCGCACCACTTCGGCCGCATTGCCGGCGGGCCTGCCGTCCGCGGTCCAGGTCGAATTGTGAATACCGGCGTGGGCGCTGCGCGCCATCACTTCGTGGTAGGCAGGATGAAACTCGACTTCGTCGCGCCGGTTGCCGCGGGAATCGAAGGTGCGCAGTTTCGGCGTGTTCTCGTTGGCGATCCGGCCGCGCTCCGCCATGGCCGCCGAGCCCCAGTGCTGGCCGAATTCGGAGAGTTCCTTTTGCGCGCCAGCGCCGCCGTTGGCCGCGACTGCTTCAACCAGGGACCAGTCCGCCGCAAACAGATCGACGTCTTCGAACGGCGGCGATTGGTTGAACACTTCGTGGGTCGTGAAGGAGGCTTGCGTCATGTTCTGCTTCCGGCTGCCGAATAGGTGAGGAATTTGGGGTTACGGTCCAGCGCTGTACCCCCTCGTCCCGATCGCACGCTTTGTTCTATCTCAACCGCCTCGCAATCGGAAAATCATACGCGGGCCCGCCCGCGACCGGCAGCGAAAAATGCCACCACTCCCTGGAATAATTTACAAATCCTTGCTTTGCCATGACCGCCACCAGCGCATTTCGAAAGCGGCGCTGGGCGGGTGTGATGGACTTCGCCGCGGTGTGCGCCTTGAGGTCGGAACAATCGTAGCCGGTGCCCATATCGACGCTGCCTTCCGGGGCGCGGGCATCCGCCGGCGCCGTGCAGTCGGCATAGGCCTTGGTCGGATCGAACGCCGCCGAATTGTCGGCCTTGAGGTTTACCAGGGTCAGGTCGACGGCGGCACCAGTGGAATGGCCGGAATGCTCGGCGATATAGCCCAAACGAAACATATCCTGCTTGGAGAATGCCGGGTTATAGCGCCGCTCCGCCGGCGTCTCGCGGCCGTTCCGCGCCCATAGCATCATGTCGTGCACCGCGCGCGTCGGGCGGTAGCAATCCAGCATTTTCAGCGACAGCTTCTGCGGGCTAAGTTCCTGCTGGGCGCGCTTGAGCGCGAGGCCAACCTCGCGCTTCACCACGCATTCGCCGGCCTCGTAGCCCGAAAGCCGCCGGCCGACGAAATTGTTGGCCCCGGCGTAACGGATGTCCTGAAGGATGGTCGGGTCGATATCGCGCAGAAACACAAAATTGCCGGGCAAGGTCCGCGCGGCCGCCGGGCTCGCAAGCTCGATTGCTGCGAACAGGATCGGAGCAAACCATCTCAAACTGCGCATTCCCAAGGGTTGGCGATCCAATCGCGGCGACTTTGCGGCGTCGGCATTTACCGTGCTTCCGACAGATCAGGGGATAACTCGGGAGTGCCCTATTCGCCCTTGCCCCCGGTTGCATCTCTGCCTATAGCTCTGGTTTTAATGACCCCTGCATCGAAATCGACCTTTGTCCTCGGTCACCGGCATCTGCTGGGTATCGAGGGGCTTTCCGCTGCCGATATCACCGGCCTGCTCGACCTGTCCGAGGAATATGTCGAACTCAACCGCCAGATCGACAAGAAGCGCACCTCCTTGCGCGGCCGCACCCAGATCAACCTGTTCTTCGAGGCCTCGACACGCACCCAATCCTCGTTCGAAATCGCGGGCAAGCGGCTCGGCGCCGACGTCATGAACATGTCGGTGTCGTCTTCGTCCATGCGCAAGGGCGAGACGCTGATGGATACGGCGGTCACGCTGAACGCCATGCATCCGGACATTCTGGTCGTGCGGCACCATGCCTCGGGCGCGGTGGAACTTTTGGCACGCAAGGTTGACGGTTCCGTGATCAATGCCGGCGATGGCGCCCACGAACATCCCACGCAAGCGCTGCTCGATGCGCTGACCATCCGCCGCAACAAGGGCCGGATCGAAGGTCTGACCGTCGCGATCTGCGGCGACGTCACGCATTCGCGGGTGGCGCGCTCCAATATCCTGCTGCTCAACGCCATGGGCGCCCGCGTTCGCGTGGTCGCGCCCTCGACGCTGCTGCCGCGCGGCATCGAGCGGATGGGGGTCGAAGTCGCCCGCGACATGCGCGAAGGCCTCAACGGCGCCGACATTGTCATGATGTTGCGGCTGCAGCGCGAGCGCATGAACGGCTCGTTCGTGCCATCGAGCCAGGAGTACTTTCATTACTTTGGCCTCGACCAGAAGAAACTGGCCTATGCAAAACCCGATGCGCTGGTGATGCATCCTGGGCCGATGAACCGCGGTGTCGAGATCGACTCGATCGTGGCGGATGGCGCGCAATCGCTGATCCGCGAACAGGTGGAAATGGGAGTGGCGGTGCGGATGGCGGTGCTCGAAGCGCTCGCCCGCAACCTGCCGAACGCGTGAGATCATGTTGACCGACCGCCGCCCGATCCTGCTTGCCAACGCCCGCCTGATCGACCCCTCGCGCGATTTCGACGGGATCGGCGACGTCCTGATCGCCGACGGCACCATCCGCGAAAGCCGTCGCGGCATTGGTGCGGCCGGCGTGCCCGAAGGCACCGACATCGTCAATTGCTCCGGCAAGATCGTCGCCCCCGGGCTGATCGACATGCGCGCCTTTGTCGGCGAGCCCGGCGCCAGCCACCGCGAAACTTTCGCCTCCGCGAGCCAGGCCGCCGCGACCGGCGGCATCACCACTATCATCTGCCAGCCCGATACCTCGCCCGTGATCGACAATTCGGCCACGGTGGACTTCGTGCTGCGCCGCGCCCGCGATACCGCGATCGTCAACATCCAGCCGATGGCGGCGCTGACCAAAGGCATGGGCGGCGAGGAAATGACCGAGATCGGCCTGTTGAAGGCCGCGGGTGCCGTCGCCTTCACCGATGGCGACAAAAGCGTCACCAACGCGCAGGTGATGCGTCGGGCGCTGACCTATGCGCGGGATTTCGACGCGCTGATCGTGCATCACACCGAAGACCCGGATCTCGTCGGCGAAGGCGTCATGAACGAGGGCGAATTCGCGGCACGCCTCGGGCTGGTCGGCATTCCCAATGCGGCCGAGACGATCATGCTGGAGCGCGACATGCGCCTGGTGGCGCTGACGGGCGGCCGCTATCACGCGGCTTCGCTGAGCTGCGTCGATTCGCTGGAAATCCTCAAACGCGCGCGCGACGCCGGGTTAGCGGTCTCAGCCTCGGTCTCGATCAATAATGCGACGCTAAACGAAAACGACATCGGCCCCTATCGCACATTCCTGAAACTATCGCCGCCGCTGCGCGCCGAGGAGGATCGGCTGGCGCTGGTCGCGGCCGTCGCTTCCGGGCTGATCGATGTGATCATGTCCGATCACAATCCGCAGGACGTCGAAGTGAAGCGGCTGCCGTTCGCGGAAGCGGCTTCCGGCGCGATCGGCCTGCAGACCATGCTGCCGGCCGCCTTGAGGCTGATCCATAATGGCGACATGGATTTCAAGACGCTGATCCGCGCGATGTCGACGCGCCCCGCCGAGCTGTTGGGGTTGCCGGGCGGAACGCTGCGTGCCGGTTCGCCCGCCGACGTCATCGTGATCGACGCGGATACGCCTTGGGTGCTCGATCCTGTCGATATCAAGTCGCCGTGCAAGAATACGCCATTCGACGAAGCCCGGTTCTCAGGCCGCGTGGTGCGTACCATCGTCGGCGGACGAACGGTCTATGAGCATGTATAATGTCGTGAAAGCGGCCTGGAACGAGACCGCGCCGTTAGTGGGAAAATAGCCGGGTGATCGCTTCCATCGATATCCCGGCCAGGGTGGCGGCGAGATAAAGACCAAAGCAAACCAGATGAATTTCGCTTGCGCAGTGAGGGCATGCCGACCTCCCGTCGATATGGGGTCACCATCCGGATTTATGGCTAACAATCCCTTTATGCGCCGATGGAGCCGCACGAAATGTTGCTATCACCTTATATGATCGCCGTGATCTCCCTCCTGCTCGGCTATCTGCTGGGTTCGATTCCGTTCGGGCTGATTCTGACAAAACTGGCGGGCACGCAGGATCTTCGCTCGATCGGCTCCGGCAATATCGGCGCCACCAATGTGCTGCGCACCGGCCGCAAGGGCCTCGCTGCGGCGACGCTGCTCGGCGACGCGCTGAAGGGCACGGTCGCGGTGATCATCGCAGGCTACTACGGCGGCCCCGACGCCGCGATGTTGGCGGCGCTCGGCGCCTTCCTCGGTCACCTGTTCCCGGTCTGGCTGAAATTCAAGGGCGGTAAAGGCGTCGCGGTCTATATCGGCGTGCTGATCGGATTGTTCTGGCCGGCCGCGGTGGTGTTCTGCGTGATCTGGATTACGACCGCCGTGGTCTCGCGCTACTCCTCGCTCTCGGCGCTGGTCGCAAGCGTCGTGACGCCGATTTTCCTGTGGTGGTTCGGCCACTCCGCGCTGGCGTCACTGTTCGCCGTGCTGACGATGCTCTTGTTCTACATGCACCGCGAAAACATCAAGCGGCTGCAGGCGGGCACCGAGGGCAAGATCGGGAAGACGTAACTACAGCGTCCCTCATCTCCGCGCCAGCGCCACTTCCACGAAACGCGCCGCCTGAAGCGCCCCGGCGTCGTTGCCAAATCGCGCAATCACCTGCATGCCCACCGGCAAGCCGCCATCCGCGACATAGGCGGGAACATTGACGCAGGGCACGCCCATCAGCGTCCACAGCTTGTTGAAACGGGTATCGCCGGTCGACGCCAGCCCCTTTGGCGCGGCGCCCGGCGCTGAGAAGGTCAGCAAGGCGTCGACATCGTCGAAGATTTTGGCCAGTGCTTTGCGGCCCCGGTTCGCGACCCGGCGTGCCTCGTCGTAATCGGCAGGCGGGATGCCCCTGGTCTCGTCGAGTTTTGCACGCAATAGCGGCGGCATGGCCTCGTATTGCGTTTGGTATTCCCAGGCCAGCGCCTGATGCGCCTCGAATTCCTGCACCGTCTCGTGCGCGCGCCATGCCTCGCCCGATATGTCGGGCAAAGCCAGCGGGCGAACGGAAGCGCCGGCGCGTTCTAGTGCGACGCTTGTGATCTGCAATGCCTCGGCGCTTGCCGCCTCCGGCGCGCCGGCAAAATCCTGCGTCACCACGCCGATGCGCGGCTGCTCGATCGCTTCGCCCGGCAACAGCTCGGGCCGGTTAGTCATCGCCGAAAGCCCGATCGCCAGATCTTCAACACCCGCCGCGAACAGCCCGACGGTATCCAGCGTCCATGAATAGCACTTCACGCCAACCGTCGGCAGGATCCGGAACGACGGTTTGATCGCGGCCACACCGCAGTAGGAAGCCGGCCGGATCACCGACCCGCCGGTCTGGCTTCCCAGCGCCAGCGGAATCATGCCCGCCGCAACCGCTGCCGCCGACCCCGATGACGAGCCGCCCGGCGTGTGAGCGTGATTGCGCGGATTGAGCGTCGCGGTCGGATCGCGCGAGGCGAACCCCGTCGTCGTGGTCTTGCCGGCGACCGAAGCCCCCGTCTGCTTCAGCATCATCACCACGGGCGCATCCGCGCGCGGCCGCCAGCCGCGGTAGATCTTTGATCCCATCTCGGTCGGAAAGTCCGCGGTATCGATGATGTCCTTGACCCCGACCGCAATGCCGCGCAGCGGACCGGTGGCGGCGGCGCGGACGTCGTCGGCACGGCAGACGAAGGCGCCGATGGTCTTGTCATGCGCCTCGATCGCCTCGCACGACTGGGCGATTGCTTGGTCGGCCGAAAGTTCGCCGGAAGCGATACGGCGCTGGAGGTCGGCGAGCGAGATCATCGGCATTTTCTCCTGCGAAGGGCTGAACGGCTTTTACGGAGCGCGCCGGGATCGGGCAAGGCGTCCCAGCAGGCGTCATTCCGGGGCGCGCAAAAGCGCGAACTACGATGTGCAATTGCACATCTGAGAATCTCGAGATTCGGGGTCCACGCGAAGACGCGTGTCCCGGAATGACGGGAGCCTAACCCCCTTCCCCATACCCTCCGGTTGATCCACACTCGCGCGCGGAGGACGCATGGACAGCAAGACGCCCGGCACGACACATCTGACCGACGACCAGCGCGTCGACTGGCTGCGGCTGATCCGTTCCGACAATGTCGGGCCGCGCACCTTCCGTTCGCTGGTCAATCATTTCGGCAGCGCGCGCACCGCGCTGGCCCGGTTGCCCGATCTGGCGCGGCGTGGCGGTGCGGCGCGGCCCGGACGGATCTGCAGCGAGGAGGATGCGCGTGGCGAGCTTGCGGCCGGCCAAAGGATAGGCCTCCACCTGATCGCGCCGGGTGAAGACGGTTATCCGCCGCGGCTCGCCGAGCTCGACGATGCGCCGCCTTTGCTTGGCGTACGGGGCTTGCGTGATGCGCTGATGCGGCCGATCATCGCGGTGGTCGGCTCGCGCAACGCCTCCGGCGCCGGCCTGAAATTCGCCGGCACACTGGCGCGCGATCTCGGCGAAGCCGGTTTTGTCATTGCCTCAGGGCTAGCGCGTGGCATCGATGCGGCGGCGCATCGCGCCAGCCTCCAAAGCGGCACCGTGGCGGTGCTGGCCGGCGGTCATGACCGCGTCTATCCGCCCGAGCACGAAGAGCTGCTGACGCAATTGATCGCCTCGGATGGCGCGGCGATTTCCGAAATGCCGCTCGGGCATGTGCCGCGCGCCCGCGACTTTCCCCGCCGCAACCGGCTGATCTCGGGCGTGGCGCTCGGTGTCGTCGTGATCGAGGCCGCGCATCGCTCGGGCTCGCTGATCACCGCGCGAATTGCGGCCGAACAGGGCCGCGAGGTGTTCGCAGTGCCGGGCTCGCCGCTCGACCCGCGCGCGGCCGGCACCAACGACCTGATCAAGCAGGGCGCGACGCTGACCACCGAAGCCTCCGACGTTATCAACGCGGTCGAGCCGATCTTGGGACGGCCGCTTTCGTTGCGCGAGCCCGATGATGAGCCGCTCGCTTCCGAACCCGATGCGGGCGATCGCGCCCGCATCATCGATCTGCTGGGACCAACTCCCATTCTGCTCGACGATCTCATCCGGATGGCCGGCACCTCGCCAACAATCACGCGCACCGTCCTGCTCGAGCTCGAACTCGCGGGCCGGCTCGAGCGTCACGGCGGCGGTCTGGTGTCACTGATCTAGCAGCTGTCTCATTAGTCAGCCGTCGTTACGCCCATCGAACCGCGCGCGGGCGGCTTCGATCTCCGTCTGATGATCCCTCGCCCACTGGCCCAGCGCCTCCACCGGCTGCCACAGCCCGCGCCCGAGATCGGTCAGCTCGTAGTCGACCCGTGGCGGAATGGTCGGGAACACGGTTCGCGTCACGAGGCCATCGCGCTCAAGTCCGCGCAAGGTCAGCGTCAGCATCCGCTGCGAGATGCCGCCGACCATGCGCTTGATCTCGTTGAAACGCCGCGGGCCGCCACCGAGCAGCATGATGACGAACACGCTCCATTTGTCGCCGACCCGCGCCAGGATCGAGGCGACCCCGCGACAATCGCTGTCGAGATGCGCATAGGGCGGCAGGACAGGCACTCTGGTGTGCTCAGGTTTCAATGATGTGCTCGGGTTTCAAAAATGTGCGTTCTTGCGGGTTCTGCGAACAGTCACTCATATAGTCTCAGTTACAAACTTATACCAAGGGTGAAAGCAATGAAACTGCTGCACATCGATTCCAGCGTGCTGGGTTCCTACTCCGTCAGCCGCCAGGTTTCCGCCGCGATCGTGGAACGCCTGCGCGAGGCGTCGCCGGGTCTCGAAATCGTCTATCGCGACTTGACCTCTACGCCGCTGGCACACCTATCGGGTTCGCATCTCGCCGCCGCGCAAAGGACCGCGCCCGACGCAGCGCTGCGAGCGGATCTCGCCGCCGGTCAGGCCGTGCTCGATGAGTTTCTTGCCGCCGACATCGTGGTGCTCGGCGCGCCGATGTATAATTTCACCATCCCTAGCCAGCTCAAGGCCTGGATCGATCGCATCCTGGTCGCGGGCAAGACCTTCAAATATGGCGAGCAGGGCGCGGAGGGACTGGCCGGCAACAAGCGGGTCATCGTCGCCATCTCGCGCGGCGGATTTTATGGCGCGGGCACCCCGGCGGCGGTCGGCGAACATCTGGAAACGTATCTGCGCTGGGTGTTCGCTTTCATCGGAATTGCGAACCCCGAATTCATTTCCGCTGACGGAATCCAGATCGGCCCCGAATATCGCGAGAAGGCGCTGGCAGGCGCCTTGCAAGCCGCGACCAATCTCAACGCGGCGTAATGGGAATTCCGAGTTTGCCTGCCGTCGTCCAAATCACGGCGGCAGGCATTGCAATTGAAAATCCGGTCGAACGGCTTCAGTACCAGACGCCGGGCAAGCCCGTGATAATCGCGGGCAGTGAAATCAAGAGGCCGATTCCGGAGAACAATGCGATCGCGACAAGCTGACCGCTATTGGATTTTTCGGAGGATGCTGCTGAGGCGCCAGGAATCGATAAAGGGAAACGAGTGGCTTTCGGCATGACAGGCTCTCCAATTCATAAACAATCAGAAATCCCAGCCCCTGGTGAAGCCTGGCTTGCCACGACTGAGGTTCAACGCAATTGCGCGGAACCGGAAGATGCGCCCTCGGGCCGAGGAATTTTCCTGCGAGGGCGGCGGATTCCCGACACTGCTGGTCGATCGCGACAAGGGCCGGCCGGTACGTAGGCTCGAACTGCGCGCCGCGGACGGCAGATTGCTGGGCAATGGCGATACCGAGGTGAAGGCAAGCGCGGACATGAAACGCCGCAAGCACGCTCCGGCCTGAGCGGCGTCGCGCCGGTTTCTCAGCTTCGGGTTGGGCCAGCGCCGGCCGCTGGTCCTGGTCACATCCAAGCCGCGAAAAATCTCGAGGTACGCTTTCTAAGAGCACAACTATAGGAGGTATTTTACAACTTCTGGGATATTGAATTGGGGTCTTTCAGGGCCCAATCAACATCTGTCCATTTGACAGGGGGCTTCGCTGCTCCCATGTTCGGGGTCGAAACGGCCGACGCGAATCTCGCGGAAGCGGCCTTTATTTTTCCCGTAAGCCATTGGAATGACATGAATATCGTCATTGTCGAGTCGCCAGCGAAAGCCAAGACGATCAACAAATATTTGGGAGCCTCCTACGAGGTTCTGGCCTCGTTCGGCCATGTCCGGGACCTGCCAGCCAAGAACGGATCGGTCGATCCGGACGCCAACTTCCAGATGATCTGGGAGATCGACCCCAAAGCGGCTGGCCGGCTCAATGACATCGCCAAGGCGATCAAGGGCGCGGACCGGCTGATCCTCGCAACCGACCCCGATCGCGAGGGCGAAGCGATCTCCTGGCATGTTCTGGAGGTGTTGAAGGAAAAGCGCGCGCTGAAGGACCAGAAGGTCGAGCGCGTCGTATTCAATGCCATCACCAAGCAGGCGGTGACGGATGCGATGAAGCATCCGCGCCAGATCGATGGCGCGCTGGTGGACGCCTATATGGCGCGCCGCGCGCTGGACTACCTGGTCGGCTTTACCCTTTCGCCGGTGCTGTGGCGCAAATTGCCGGGTGCGCGTTCGGCGGGCCGCGTGCAGTCGGTCGCGTTGCGGCTGGTCTGCGACCGCGAGCTGGAAATCGAGAAATTCGTCCCCCGCGAATACTGGTCGCTGGTCGCGACCTTGACGACACCGCGCGGCGAAGCGTTCGAGGCGCGGCTGGTCGGAGCCGACGGCAAGAAGATCCAGCGGCTCGATATCGGCACCGGCGTCGAAGCTGAAGATTTTAAAAGAGCGATCGAGGCTGCGAACTTCACGGTGTCCACCGTCGAGGCAAAGCCGGCGCGGCGCAATCCGCAGGCGCCGTTCACCACTTCGACGCTGCAGCAGGAAGCCAGCCGCAAGCTCGGCTTTGCGCCGGCGCACACGATGCGGATCGCGCAGCGGCTCTATGAAGGCATCGATATCGGCGGCGAGACCACAGGCCTCATCACCTATATGCGTACCGACGGCGTGCAGATCGATGGCTCGGCGATCACGCAGGCGCGCAAGGTGATCGGCGAGGACTACGGCAACGCCTATGTGCCGGACGCTCCGCGCCAGTACCAGACCAAGGCCAAGAACGCGCAGGAAGCGCACGAAGCGATCCGTCCGACCGATCTGTCGCGGCGCCCGGCCGAGATGCGCCGCCGCCTCGATACCGATCAGGCCAGGCTCTATGAACTGATCTGGATCCGCACGATCGCCAGCCAGATGGAATCCGCCGAACTCGAGCGCACCACGGTCGATATCGCGGCGAAGGCGGGCGCCCGCGTGCTGGAATTGCGTGCCAGCGGCCAGGTCATCAAATTCGACGGCTTTCTGGCGCTCTATCAGGAGGGCCGCGACGACGATGGTGAGGACGAGGATTCACGCCGCTTGCCTGCCATGAGCGAGGGCGAAGCGCTCAAGCGGCAGGATCTTTCCGTCACCCGGCATTTTACCGAACCGCCGCCGCGCTTCTCCGAAGCCTCGCTGGTCAAACGCATGGAGGAACTCGGCATCGGCCGTCCCTCCACTTACGCCTCGATCCTGCAGGTTTTGAAAGACCGCGGCTATGTCAGGCTCGAGAAGAAGCGCCTGCACGGCGAGGACAAGGGCCGCGTCGTCGTCGCCTTCCTGGAGAATTTCTTCGCGCGCTATGTCGAATATGATTTTACCGCCGACCTGGAGGAGCAGCTCGACCGCATCTCCAACAACGAGATTTCCTGGCAGCAGGTGCTGAAGGATTTCTGGGGCGACTTCATCGGCGCTGTCAACGACATCAAGGACCTGCGCGTTGCCCAGGTGCTGGATGCGCTCGACGACATGCTGGGACCGCACATCTACGCGCCGCGCGAGGATGGCGGCGATCCCCGGCAGTGCCCGAGCTGCGGCACCGGAAAGCTCAACCTCAAGGCCGGAAAATTCGGCGCCTTTGTCGGCTGCTCCAACTATCCGGAGTGCCGATACACCCGTCCGCTCGCCGCCGACAGCGAAGCCAGCGCCGATCGTATCCTGGGCAAGGATCCGGAGACCGATCGCGACGTCGTCGTGAAGGCCGGACGGTTCGGTCCCTATATCCAACTCGGCGAGCAAAAGGACTATGCGGAGGGTGAGAAGCCGAAACGCGCCGGCATTCCCAAGAACACCTCGCCGTCCGACATCGAACTCGACCTGGCCCTAAAGCTGCTGTCGCTGCCGCGCGAGATCGGCAAGCACCCGGAAACCGGCGAGCCGATCACCGCAGGGCTTGGCCGCTTCGGGCCGTTCGTGAAGCATGAGAAGACCTACGCGAGCCTGGAGGCCGGCGACGAGGTATTCGATATCGGACTAAATCGCGCCGTGACGCTGATCGCGGAGAAGATCGCCAAAGGCCCGAGCGGTCGTCGCTTCGGCGCCGACCCCGGCAAGCCCTTGGGCGATCATCCCGCCCTTGGCGGCGTTGCCGTCAAGAACGGACGCTACGGCGCCTATGTCACGGCCGGCGGCGTCAATGCCACAATCCCGAGCGACAAAACGCCGGACACCATTACGCTTCCCGAGGCGATCGCGCTGATCGACGAGCGCGTGGCGAAGGGCGGCGGCAAGCCCAAGCGGGGCGCCAAGAAGGCCAAGGCGGCAAAGCCGGCAAAGCCGGCCAAGGCGGAGGCGGACGCCGCGGCGGCCAAGCCCGCCAAGAAGGCGGCGGCGAAAAAGTCCGCTGCCAAGCCGAAATCCGACGCCGTCAGCAAGGCGCGCGCGCCGGTAACGGCAAAAACCTCGCCGGCAAAACCTGCGCCTGCCGCCAAAGCGCCGGCGAAGAAAAGCGCCGGCAAGGCCCGGGGATAACGTGACAAAACATCGCGACACTGGCTTTCCGGCCCGGGACGCCATCGTCGCCTACATCCGCACGCATCCGGGCGAAGTCGGCACCAGAGAGATCGCGCGCGAATTCGGCCTGAAGAACGCCGACCGCGCCGAGCTGAAGCGAATCCTGCGCGAGCTCGCCGACGAAGGCACCATCCAGAAGAAGGGCAAGAAGATCGTTGAGCCCGCCGCCTTGCCGGCGACGCTGATGGCCGACATCAGCGGCCGCGACAGCGACGGCGAGTTGATTGCCACGCCGGCCGAATGGGACGAGGTCGAAAGCGGCGAGCCGCCAAAAATCCGCATCCATATTCCGAGGCGCCCGCAACCCGGAACGGCGCCGGGTGTCGGCGACCGCGCGCTGCTGCGGATCGAGAAACTGGAGGAGCGCGACCGCGCCGGCACGGTCTATCGCGGCCGCGTCATCAAGGTCATCGATCACGCCAGGACGCGCGTGCTGGGCATCTTCCGCGCCCTGCCCGCTGGCGGCGGACGGCTTATCCCGGTCGACAAGAAACAGGCAGGTCGTGAACTGAACATCGCGAAGGCCGACACCGGCGGCGCCGAGGACGGCGATCTCGTCAGCGTCGATCTGGTGCGCTCGCGCGGTTTCGGCCTTGCCTCCGGCAAAATCAAAGAGCGGCTCGGCTCGCTGGCGAGCGAGAAAGCGGTCAGCCTGATCGCCATTCACGCTCACGAGATTCCGCAGGCCTTTTCTTCCGCCGCGCTGCGCGAAACGGAAGAAGCCAGGCCCGCCACGCTGCAGGGCCGCGAGGACTGGCGCGACGTGCCGCTGGTCACGATCGACCCGCCCGACGCCAAGGACCATGACGACGCGGTGCATGCGGAAGCCGACCCCGACCCGAATAACAAGGGCGGCTATATCGTCAATGTCGCGATTGCCGATGTCGCCTTCTATGTGCGGCCGGGCTCGGCGCTCGACCGCGATGCGCTGACGCGCGGCAATTCGGTGTATTTCCCGGATCGCGTGGTGCCGATGCTGCCGGAGCGCATCTCCAACCATCTCTGTTCGCTGGTGCCGGGCGAACCGCGCGGCGCTCTCGCCGTACGGATGGTGATCGCTAACGACGGTCGCAAGCGCTCGCACAGTTTTCACCGCATCCTGATGCGGTCAGCCGCCAAGCTCAATTACGCGCAGGCGCAAGCCGCGATCGACGGACGGCCGGACGACACCACGGGCCCCCTGCTCGATCCGATCCTCAAACCGCTCTACGACGCCTATGCCGTGGTAAAGCGCGCGCGCGACGAGCGCGATCCGCTCGACCTCGACATTCCCGAACGCAAGATCCTGCTGAAACCCGACGGCATGGTCGATCGCGTGATCGTGCCGGAGCGGCTCGACGCGCATAAGCTTATCGAAGAATTCATGATCCTGGCCAACGTCGCCGCGGCCGAAATGCTTGAAAAGAAGGCGCTGCCGCTTATCTATCGCGTGCACGATGAACCGACGCTTGAGAAGGTTCATCACCTGCAGGAATTCCTGAAAACCCTCGATCTGCCGTTCGCGAAAAGCGGCGCGTTGCGTCCCTCTCTGTTCAATCGCGTGCTGGCGCAGGTCAAAGGACACGATTCCGAACCGCTGGTGAACGAAGTAGTATTGCGCTCGCAAGCCCAGGCCGAATACGCCGCCGAGAATTACGGTCATTTTGGTCTGAACCTGCGCCGTTACGCGCATTTCACTTCGCCGATCAGGCGATACGCGGACCTGATCGTGCATCGCGCGCTGATCCGCGGCTTGGGCCTCGGCGAAGGTGCACTGCCCGAGACCGAGACGGTGGAAACACTGACCGAGATCGCCGCCCAGATTTCCCTCACCGAGCGCCGCGCCATGAAGGCGGAGCGCGAAACCGCCGACCGCCTGATCGCGCATTTCCTCGCCGATCGCATCGGAGCCACTTTTCAGGGCCGTGTCTCCGGTGTCACCCGCGCCGGCCTGTTCGTCAAACTGACGGATACCGGTGCCGACGGGCTGATCCCGATCCGGACGCTGGGAACCGAGTATTTCAACTACGACGAGACCCGCCACGCGCTGGTCGGCTCGCGCAGCGGTGCCATGCACCGGCTGGGGGACGTCGTCGACGTGCGTCTGGTAGAAGCTGCACCTGTCGCGGGCGCGCTGCGGTTCGAATTGTTGTCGGACGGCAGCCCCGCCCCGCGCGGACCCAAGCGGCCCGATGATTCCGGGCCGCGCGCCAAAGCGCATCCGGGTCGCAGTCCACGCGAGAAGCACCGCAAGCCAGACAAAGCCAAATCAGGAAAATCCAGGTCCGGAAAATCGAAGTCTGGAAAATCGAAGCCGGGTAAATCGAAGAAGGGGAAGTCATGGAGAACGTGAGCGCACCTGCCGTCGTCTGGACCCGGGAAACCGGGGCAGCCGAGAAGCGCGACCTCTGGACCGCGCTGAAGCGCGGTTTTCGCTGCCGCTGCCCGCGCTGCGGCGAGGGCAAATTGTTTCGCGCCTTCCTGAAGGTGGACGATCACTGCTCGGCCTGCGGGCTGGATTTCACGCCGCATCGCGCCGATGACCTGCCCGCCTATCTCGTCATCGTCATCGTCGGCCACATCATGGTGCCCTTGGCGCTATTCATCGAAACCAACTATTCGCCGCCCGTGGCGCTGCAATTGGCGATCTATCTGCCGGGAACCCTGATCCTGTCGTTGCTTTTGCTGCAACCGATCAAGGGCGCCGTGGTCGGGGTGCAATGGGCGTTGCGCATGCATGGATTTGACGAAATCCGACAGAATAGTCGGGCGGTCTCGCCAACAAGAAACGACATAGGACGACGGGAGTGAAATGAGCGTAACTGAAACGATCGAGCCCGGTATTCATCCCTATCGCCGCCCCGTGGATGCCGCCACGCTGATCCTGGTCGACCGCAGCGCCGCCACCCCGAAGGTTCTGGTCGGCAAGCGCCACGACAAGGTGGTGTTCCAGCCCGGCAAGTTCGTCTTTCCCGGCGGCCGCGTCGATAAAACAGACAACCGCGTTCCCGTGGCCGCGCCGATCCCGAAGGCGCTGGAAGAAAACCTGCTGAAGGGCATTCCGAAGATCACGGCCTCGCGCGCGCGCTCGCTGACGATCGCCGCGATCCGCGAGGCCTGCGAGGAAACCGGGCTTTGTCTCGGGCGCAAGAGCGAGGGCGCGCCGACGCTGGAAGGCGCGTGGAAGCCCTTTACCGAGGCGGGGCTGCTGCCAGACCCGTCGGGTCTGTTTCTGATCGCGCGCGCGATCACCCCGCCCGGTCGTGTCCGGCGTTTCGATACCCGTTTCTTCACCGCGGACGCTTCCGCCATCGCCCATCGCGTCGACGGCGTGATCCATGCCGATGCCGAACTCGTGGAACTGGTCTGGGTGGAGATCGGATCGAAGCCGCTCGCCGATTTACATCCCATGACCAGGAATGTTCTGGGCGAACTCGAAAAGCGTCTCGGCGGCGGGCCCCTGAGCCACGACGCGCCGGTGCCGTTTTTCCATTTCTACGGCGGCAAGATGCAGAAGGACGTGCTGGGGGCCTGACCAGCTTGTGCCGGAACTGCAAAAGCGCGGGGTTTTCCGGAAGGAGTATGAGGGCCAGCCCCTGCGAGGGAATTTGGGATGCCAAGGCCGAAAAACCGCTTCTTTGAAGGTTAGCGCGCGTATTCCGCAAAAATGGGCACCGGTTTTGCGATCAGAATACACGCAAAACACGGATTCCGCCCGGAATCATGCGGTTATCGAGCCGCCAAACCTTGACTTTGGGAGGATCGAGGCTAGGTTGCGCGGCAAATGCGGGCCGATTGGCCGGCTCCAGATTCCCTAGATATTTGAGGTCCTGAACATGGCCAAAGCGGTCACCATCAAGGTCAAGCTCGTTTCCTCGGCGGATACCGGCTTCTATTACGTCGCCAAGAAGAATTCGCGCACCATGACCGACAAGCTGGTCAAGAAGAAGTATGACCCGGTCGCGCGCAAGCACGTCGAATTCCGCGAAGCCAAGATCAAGTAAGGTTCCGGGATATTGCTGACTTGAACGGGGCCCTTGGGGCCCCGTTTTCATTTGTGCAGCCGAATGTCATGGCTTAGCCCCTTGCATTCGAGTTGAAACGGTTGGCGTATGAAGTGCTAAAGCGCGCGCTAAGGGATGCGTGCGCTTACGCCGCCTGTGCCACCACGCGGTTGCGGCCGTCGTGTTTTGCCCTGTAAAGCGCATTGTCAGCGCGCTTGAGCACGTCGGCAACGGACTCGCCCTTCAGTTCCAATGTCGACAGCCCGATCGAGATCGTAACCTCGATGCGCTTGGTGCCCTTGTTGACCGCGAACGGCTCGCTCGCGATCGAACGGCGCAACCGTTCCGCCACCATGCCCGCGACATGCAGGTCGGTTTCCGGCATCACGATGACGAATTCCTCGCCGCCATAGCGGCAGGCCAGATCGATGCCGCGGATCGACTTCCGGATCCGTACGGCGAATTCGCGCAGCACGTCGTCGCCGGCGTCGTGGCCGTAACCGTCGTTGATCGCCTTGAAGAAATCGATGTCGAGCATCATCAGCGCCAGCGGCTTGCCGCGGCTCGAGGCCTGTTCGGCGAGCGTTCCGAGATGGCTTTCCATGTAGCGGCGATTATGCAGGCCGGTCAGCGCGTCGGTGATCGCCATCTCGATCGAGTTCTGCACGTTGTCGCGCAGATGGTCGGTGTAGCGGCGCTTGCGTATCTGCGTACGCGCCCGCGCCAGCAATTCGTTCTTGTCGACCGGACGCAGCAGGTAATCGTTGACTCCGATCTCGAGCCCGCGCAACAGCCGCGTATTGTTGTCGGCGTCGGCGATGGCGAGGATCGGCACTGCTCTCGTCCGCTCCAGCGAGCGCGCCTGGCTGCACAGCCGCAAGCCGTCGAAATTGTCCAACCCGAGCGAGACGATCAAGAGATCGTAATTGCCCTCGGCGGCATGAAACAATGCCTCCGAAGGGTTGGTCTCGACGTCGACACTGTGCTCGGTGGAGAGCACTGGCGCCAGCCGCTCATAGGACGACGGCCGATCGTCGACCAAAAGAATGCGGCCGCCCCGTCCGGTGTCGGCCACGGCGCTGCGCTCCGGCGCCTGCACGCCGATCTCGAGCGAGGTGATGGCGCGCATGCGCAGCTCATCGGTCATCATCTTGAGCCGGGTGAGCGAGCGCACCCGCGCGATCAGCACGATGTCGGACACCGGCTTGGTCAGGAAGTCGTCGGCGCCGGCATCGAGCCCGCGCACGCGATCGGCGGGGCTGTCCAGCGCCGTAATCATCACCACCGGAATAAAATGCGTGGCTGGATTGGATTTCAGCCGGCGGCAGACCTCAAAGCCATCCATGTCGGGCATCATCACGTCGAGCAGGATGATGTCGCATTCGGCGCGAGCGCTGATTTCAAGCGCCTCGGTGCCGTTCGACGCGGTCAGAACATCGAAATACTCTGCCGACAGCCGCGCCTCCAACAGCTTGACGTTGGCGGGGACGTCATCGACGACCAGAATACGCGCGGACATCGAAATTCCCCCTACCCGATAAACCGTCGAACCGTTTCAATAAATTTTCCAACCGAGATCGGCTTGGACAAATAGGCCTCGCATCCGCCCTCGCGGATGCGTTCTTCGTCGCCCTTCATGGCAAAGGCGGTTACCGCGACGACCGGAATCGAGCGCAGCTCCGGATCGTCCTTGATCCAGCGCGTGACTTCGAGCCCGGAAACTTGCGGAAGCTGGATATCCATCAGAATGAGATCGGGATGAAGCTTGCGCACGAGATCGAGCGCCTCGAAACCGTTGGAGGTGCCCGAGGTCTGATAGCCATGCGCCTCCAACAGATCGCGAAAGAGCTTCATATTGAGCTCGTTGTCCTCCACGATCAGGACGGTTTTTGCCATCCCGTCCCTCCAATCCCCGAGATACGAGTCCGGAAATCGGGTGCATGAGCACCGCCGCCGGACCTCTCAAAAAGTGATTTCAAACTAGCGCCAGATTCGCTCTAACCCGTTAAGCTCACGTGCCATCTTTATGCGAAGTGGTTTCCACTTGCTTGAACACATTCCGCAAACTCGGGCATGATGGTTCGAAAATAGAGCCCATAAGTTAGCGAAAGGCAAATGTTCCGGTTGAAAAATCCCGTTAGAAACCCCCGCGAAATAGCTGAAATCGTTGCGGTTCAGGCGCTTTCGTTCATCGCCGCCGACCCCGAGCGGTTGGGCCTGTTCCTGGCTGAAACCGGTATCGGTCCGGAGACGCTTCGCACGGCCGCGGCCGACCCCCGATTTCTCGGCTCCGTACTCGATTTCGTCATGCGGGATGACGCGACGGTGAAGGCATTTGCTGGCGTTTCCCAGCTTCACCCCACCAATATCGCGGCCGCCCGCCAGGCGCTGAACGATCCAGAGTGGGAGCGCGATGTGCCGTGAGCAGTGCCGCGCCAGCCTTGGAGGGACCGGTCTGTTTTTGCCGGGACTGCCTCCATGATCTGGACATCGCAGCCCGGCGATGCGCCGATTGCGGCTCCCCTCGCCTGGTTCGACACCCCGCGCTGCCTTCGCTTACCCTGGCCCATATCGACTGCGACGCGTTCTACGCGACCGTCGAGAAGCGCGACAATCCGGAGCTTGCCGACAAGCCCGTCATCATCGGTGGCGGCAAGCGCGGCGTGGTTTCGGCAGCGTGCTACATCTCCCGTACCTTCGGCGTGCGCTCGGCGATGCCGATGTTTAAGGCCTTAGCGCTGTGCCCGTCCGCGACCGTGATCCGGCCCGACATGGCGAAATATGTGCGGGTCGGCCGCGAGGTCCGCCGTGCCATGCAGGCGCTGACGCCGCTGGTGGAACCGCTTTCGATCGATGAGGCGTTTCTCGATCTTGCCGGCACCCAGCGCGTCCACGGCATGATCCCGGCGAAAGTGCTGGCGCGCTTCGCCCGCGAAGTCGAGCGCGACATCGGCATCACGGTTTCGGTCGGGCTGTCCTGCAACAAGTTCCTCGCCAAGATCGCATCCGACCTCGACAAGCCGCGCGGTTTTGCCTCGCTTGATCAGGAGGAAGCCCGCGCCATGCTGGCCGAAAAACCGGTCGGGTTCATTTTCGGCGTGGGACCTGCTACCCAGGAGAAGCTTATTCAACGCGGCTTTCGCACCATCGCCGATCTGCAGCGCGCCGACGAGACCGAGTTGATGAAGCAATTTGGCGGAGAAGGCCAGCGGCTATGGCGGCTGGCGCGCGGCACCGACGACCGTCGCGTGGTGGCCGATCGCGGCGCCAAGACCATTTCCAGCGAGACCACGTTCGAGACCGACATCCGCGATTTCGCCACGCTGGAAAAGATGCTCTGGCGGCTGTCGGAGAAGGTATCCGCGCGACTGAAGAGCGGTGAACTCGCTGGGTCGACCATCACCCTGAAATTGAAGACTGCCGATTTCAGGCAGCGTACCCGCTCGCAATCCATTCATGCCCCGACGCAACTGGCGGCGAAGATTTTTGCAACGACCCGGGAAATGCTGGCAAAGGAGATCGATGGCACCCCGTTCCGCCTGATGGGCGCCGGCGTCAGCGCTCTGCGCCCGGGTTCGCAAGGAGACGACACCGACATGCTCGACCGCCGCTCGGCCTATGCCGAGCGCGCCATCGACAATCTGCGCCGGAAATTCGGCCATGCCGCAGTGATCAGGGGCATCGCCTATGAGGGGCCGGAGAAGCCTCAATAGTGCCATCCCGGCATACCGCGCTACCGCCGCCCCTTCTCACGGTGCGGAGCTGGCTTTCCCGAACAGCGGTAAATTATGCCTTAATTAAAGGCCACAATGCGCGAATGAAGAAAACCCTCCTTTGTTCGCTTCTATTTGCAGCGCTGGCTGCGCCCGCCCAGGCCGCTGGCCAACCGCCTGCTACGAAGATGCTGGAAAACGCCGCCGTCAATCACGACCTGGCTCGAATACGATTCACGTGGGAGCATCGGGTCAAGGAACCGCATGACTTTCAGACTGAGCGAAATAAGCCCGGTTCGCATTCGGCAAACGTTGGATCTGCGGCAGCGCATTGATCGCCCCGGCAAGCAGTTCAGCTCTCGCTGTTTGCCGGCGCAATGCGCAAAGTGGCTTATGATTTCGAGGGATTCCCCGCTTCCGTTCGGAAAGCGAGGCTACCAACGCAAGTTAGTTCGACGAGCTATTGATAGACGTGAACTTGTCGTTCAGGTTGATGCCGAGGCAGTTGACCACGGCTATGATCGCAAGTGCAATGCCCGCCGCGATCAGACCGCATTCAATCGCGGTCGCGCCTGATTCATCCGACACGAACTTCGAAAAGGTGCGCTTCCAGTCTGCCTCCATTATGGTCGTACAGAACCGTTCAACCCGATCAAGATAGGCAGACCTCCTCTAAATCGGCTTCACTAAATTCACGTCGAATTATGCACATGCCACGCCCGCCGGCGCTTGCCGCGGGCGGCGCACCTGCGATGGCGAGGGGCTATTTCGGCGCTTCCGCTGGATTGCACGGCTTGGAGTCCTTGATGTCGAACTTCCCGAGCGCGCCGGAAATGACAAAGTCATTGTAGTCGAGTACCAGCGCCCGCGAGACGCCATTCTCGAATAGCTCGAACGACATCGCATAGACCGGCGTCTGCTCGCCTTCCTTGGCTTTGGCGACGCGATCGTAATAGCTCACCGTCACCGGCCAACGCGTCAGCGATTTCATCTGGTCGTTGGTGGTGGAAGGATCGGGAGAAGCTACGGCGCGGTCGCCCGGTATCGGCTGCCCGATCACCGTCAGTGTGTTGTAGACCTTCTCGCCGTTGTCCGATCCGTCATAGACCGTCAGTTCCAGCAAGGATTTTCCATCCTCGGCCGCAGCGATGATGCGTCGGATCTGCTCGGTCGGAAACACCGTCGAGCCGTCGAGCGTGAAGGTCTTGGCCTCGGGCTGTTTCAATTTGACCGTGATGTGATCGCCGCTCCGTTCCGCGATCCCGTCGACCGGATTGGAGTCGGTGTCGTTCATGCGGGTATCGATCTTGAAGCGATAGCTCTTGCCCTCGGCATCCTCCCAGGAGGTTGAACGCAGATCGCTCAGCGTCACCTTGCCCTCGCCGCTGTTCAACTCCGAGACCTGCCGGAATTCCGAGGTATAACCCTCGCAGGCGCTGCCGGAGAAATCATACAGGATGCGCCCGCGCGCATTGTCGATCGAGACCGAGCCGCGCGACTTCACGAGGCTGAGGTCATAGAGCGCCTCATGCGGAAGAAACGCGGCCTTGGCCGCGGTAGCGGCCTGGCCGTCGCTCAAGCCCGATCCGACGGCGATGGTGGCAGCCGCCAGCAGCAGGGATCGGGTATGCGGAATCCGAAACCAGCGAGCCATGTGTCTTCCCTGTGAAAATACGGCGTGAATCGGCACAATATTCAGCGCCCCATTGCGCCGCAACTAGGGCCGTTTCACGAAAATGTACGAATCGGCGGTGCGAAGTGCCCTGTTTTCCGCATTTCCATGCCGATCCGCGCTCCCTTGCAAGAAAAGGCGCGATGGGCGAAAGAAAGCGGCCCGATCGGCGTGCGATCGGCGCTGGTCGATACGAACGGGGACGGAACATGGCGGGTACGGTGGAGCAGAAACTGGCGGCACAGGGCGTGGTCCTGCATGAGCCTGCAAGTCCGGTGGCGAATTACGTCGGCTTCGTGCGTACCGGAAACCTGCTGTTCGTCTCCGGGCAGGTCTGCTTCGACCCGCAGGGCAAACTCATCGCCAAGGGCAAGCTGGGCGCTGGCGTCACCGTGGAACAGGGTAACGCCGCCGCACGCGGTTGCGCCATCAACCTACTGGCACAGATCAAGGCCGCGCTCGGCGACCTCGACAAGGTGGTCCGCGTGGTCCGGCTCGGCGGCTTCATCAATTCGGCGCCCGACTTTCTCGACGGGCCGAAGGTGCTGAACGGCGCGTCCGATCTGATGGTATTGGCCTTTGGCGACAAGGGCCGCCATGCCCGCACCACCGTCGGCGTCGCCTCGCTGCCCGCTGACGCGGCGGTGGAGGTCGAGGGATTGTTCGAGGTCTCGTAGCGGAGACGCGACGTGCGCGCCCCCGAATGGCTGACGGCGCGACCGGTCGCGCATCGCGGCCTGCATGATGCCGCGCGCGGCATCATCGAGAACATGCCGGCCGCGGCGCAGGCCGCGATCTCGGGCAATTTCGGCATCGAATGCGATATCCAGCTTACCGCCGACGGCGAGGCCATGGTCCATCATGACGACGTGCTGGGCCGTCTCACTGAAGGAAGCGGCGCGCTGCTCGAAAAGACCGCGGCCGAACTCAAGGCAGTCAAGTTCAAGGATACCTCCGAGCGGATGATGTCGCTCGGCGATCTCTGCGCGCTGGTCAACGGCCGCGTGCCGCTGGTGATCGAGGTGAAGAGCCATTTCGACGGCGACCGAAAGCTCGTCAAGCGGATGGCCGAGGTGCTCGCTTCCTATTCAGGTCCTGCGGTCGGGATGTCGTTCGACCCCGACCAGGTGCTGGCGTTGCGCGAAGCCAGGCCGGAACTGCCCCGCGGCATCATCGCCCAGCGCAAGTATGACGACGATTACTGGAAGAAGCTGACGCCGGAGCAGCGCCACAGCATGCTGCATTTACGCCACGCCTTCCGCACCCGGCCGCATTTCGTCGCCTATTGGGTCAATCAGCTGCCGGCACCCGCGCCCTGGATCGCCCGCAACCTGTTCGGCTTGCCGCTCCTGACCTGGACCGTGCGCACATCAGAGCAGCGCGCACGCGCCGCCCGGTATGCCGATCAGATGATCTTTGAAGGGTTTGTGCCATAGGTTCTGATCCAGCGTTGCTGGATCAGAACCGCCCATCTCTATGTTTGGGCATGATCTCCGCGCAAACGCTCCGCGTGTGTCACGAGGGAAAATCGGTTCCCATTTTTCGGGATCATGCCCTGAACCGGAAGGGTTCCAGCATGCCCTTGAAGTCATCGCTGCAATGCACGATCTTTCCATTGATCACCCATGCCCGCCAATCAGGTGCGTCAGCATGAGCGATGGCTGATCGTAACGCGTGACCGGCTTAAATCGTCAATGGATTCATCCGAAATTACCCTGGAGGCCGTTCCCTCCGTCAGCGATATCCCGGCTGCGGACTGGGACGCTTGCGCCAATCCGCGGAGGGATCCGACCAGCCTCGAAAACCTGGACACTCTGGCTTCATCCGTGTCCTCAGGCAATTCCTGCGTCGCCTCAAAACCCGACTATAATCCGTTCGTTTCCCACGCTTTTTTCACTGCGGCCGAGGCTTCCGGTTCGGCCTGCGCCCGCACTGGCTGGGGACCGCGACACCTTTTGGCGCGGCTCGATGGCGAAATCGCCGGTATCGTGCCCTGCTATCTGAAATCGCACTCGCAGGGCGAATACGTGTTCGACCGCGGCTGGGCCGATGCCTATCAGCGCGCCGGCGGGCGCTATTATCCGAAGCTGCAGGTTTCGGTTCCCTTTACCCCGGCGACCGGCCCTCGCCTGTTGATCCGTGATGGCGTCGACAAGGATCAAATCGGCACCGCGCTCGCGAGCGGACTGGTCGCGCTATGCGAGGCGACCAATGCCTCTTCAGTGCACGTCACCTTTGCGCGCGAGATGGAATGGAAACTTCTGGCCGCACATGGATTTTTGCAGCGAACCGATCAGCAGTTTCACTGGCACAATCAGGGTTTTGGCGATTTCGACGATTTTCTCGCTACCCTCAATTCGCGCCATCGCAAGGCGATCAAGCGCGAGCGGCGCGATGCGGTGGCCGCGGGCATCACCATCCACGCGCTGACCGGCAGCGACATCACCGAGGACGCCTGGGACGCCTTCTTCGATTTCTACATGGAGACCGGCTCTCGCAAATGGGGCCGGCCTTACCTCACCCGCAGCTTCTTCTCGCTGATCGGCGAGACCATGGCCAAGGACGTTCTACTGATCATGGCGCGGCGCAACGGCCGCTGGATCGCGGGCGCCATCAATTTCATCGGCTCCGATACGCTGTTCGGCCGCAACTGGGGCGCGATAGAGCATCACCCGTTCCTGCATTTCGAGGTCTGCTATTATCAGGCAATCGATTTTGCCATTCAGCGCGGCCTGGCGACGGTGGAGGCCGGCGCGCAAGGCGAGCACAAGATCGCGCGCGGCTACTTGCCGCAAACCACCTACTCCGCGCATTACATCGCCGACCCCGGGCTGCGCCACGCGATATCGGACTATCTCAAGCGCGAACGCGCCTATGTCGCGGAAGCCGGACGCGAACTCACCGAGGCCGGCCCGTTTCGCAAAACCGACGAACCATCCTAAAAGAAAAGCTCAATTCCGGGAGACGCCATGACCGCCTATGACCCCCAAAACCCGTTTGCAAAAATCCTGCGCGGCGAATTCCCGAGTTACAAGGTCTACGAGAACGACCATGTGCTGGCCTTTCTCGACATCATGCCGCGTAGTCCCGGCCATACGCTGGTGATCCCGAAGGCGGCGGCCCGCAACATCCTCGATATTTCACCCGAGGATTACGCCCACGTGGCCCGCGCCACCCACAGGATCGCGGCCGCTGCCATGAAAGCCTTCAAAGCCGACGGCATTACCGTGCAGCAATTCAACGAGCCCGCCGGCGGACAGGTGGTGTTTCACCTGCACATGCATGTGATGCCGCGCCACAACGGCGTCGCGCTGTTGCCGCCCGCAAGCCGCAAGGAAGATGGCAAGGTGCTGGAGGAGAACGCGGCCAAGCTGGCGGCGTTACTGAAGTAACTCATCTGTCTGTTCTAAAGAGGCGGGGTCACGCCTTCGGCTAACCCCTTAAGGTAAGGACAAAGAAGTGACGATCTCATTCGATCGAGCAAAGGCTCTGGCCGAATAAACCGTGGCCGCGCTCGGTGCCACGAACGGCGATGAGTTCGATATCATTCAATCCACCACAAAAATGGTGACGTGAACCTACTCCCTGGCGCAGTCCCTTGGGAGATGGCGATACGAGGCGGCGTGTGATCATTCACTGCGCCTCGACATCCCCTGCCTTCTGCGCCGCCAGCGGCGAGAACTCGCAGCGGTCGGGCTTGATGTCCAAAAGCGGCGTCTCGTCGAGACAATCCAGCCCGCGCACGAAAACCGTATTGCCCTCGACTTTGACCAGCTTGACGATCGAGGTGCCGATCGGGTTGGGCCGCACCGGTGAACGCAGTGAAAACGTGCCGCGGGTCGACCGGTTGTCTTTCGGGCTTTGCAACACGAGATCGCGGGGCGACCGGTGCAGCCAGTAGATCACTTCGAGATTTGAGTAAAAGTCGACGCCCTTTAGCGCCGGTACCCAGGGCTCGAAAACTTCCAGCCGGCAGACCGGGCCGTCTTGTCGACCCTGCCGTGGCGTATCCTCGCGCGAGGTCCAGGGCGTGCGGATGCGGCCGATGAACACGAGGCTGGCGTCGTTCGCCTTCGGCATCTCGATGGCGAGTTCGCCTTCGCGGAGTTGTGTGTCTCGAACCATTGTCGCCTCCCATATTCCCAGGAGCTAATTACCCGATCCACCATTTGCCAGCCAGCATGACGAGCTCCCCGCAGACGACGCCTATCAGGGTGGACCGCCGGACCGCGATAAAGCCCGAAAATCCAGCGGCCACCGCGACATAGCGCAACCAGCCGGGGACACTCGCCAATGCGCCCGGCGGCTGCAGCAGAATTTGAGCGATGACGCCGGCGAGAATCGCGGTCGCCACCGCCCTCACCCACACCAGCAACTCGGAGCCCTCGTCGACGCCGCCACCGAGCCACAGCCCGATCATGCGCCAGACCTCATTGGGCAGGAAGCCCGCGAGCAAGAGCACCAGCAGCGCATGCCAGTCGCCAACAAAATCGCTCATGCTGTTCTCGCCACCAATGAACGGCATAGGCGACGGTGCCGGCGGAAACACCGCTGATCAGGATATCGACACCGGTATGCAGCATGGACACCAATGGAAATAGCGCCAGCCCCAGCACCAACGCCAGCACGTCGGCGAGTTGCCGGCAGTTGCGCGCCGTGGAGAGCAGAAACGCCAGCGGCGTCAGCAACAGGATCGCGGCGCCGAACAGTTGCGGGAGGTTAGCGGCAAGCTTGTAACCAAGCGTGGTGGCGAAAAGGCACACACATACAAGACCGCAGCCAAGCCCATGGGTGAAGGCGATGCGGTGCTCGCGCGGCACCTGCGGCAACAGGCGGAAGCATTCGACCCACAGGGTAACGGCGATGAAATGGGTCGCCAAGATCAGCTGCCTCCGTTTGGTCCCGGGCGAGCGGATCATCGGCAGAACCGACACCACCATCGGAAACAGCCGGATCGCGCTGACGGTCACGGCAATCGCCGCCTGCACCGCGGTGGCGCTGGACCCAAGCGTCGAGATCAGGATAATCTGCGCCGGGCCGGCCCAAACGAACAGCGTGCTCGCCAGCACCCAGCCCAGGCTGAAACGGCTGTCATGTGCCAACGCGCCGATGCCGAGATAGGTTGCAAGCAAGACCAGCGTGAGCACCGTCGAGGTGACCGACCACATTCCCCATGCGAAGGCGCGTGCGGGATTTTGCCAACTGGTCGAGTCGAGCGAAGGAAGGGCCAAGGGCAACCGGACAATCGTGGTTCGTGCCGCGCATAACGCTGGCCAAACCTGTCAACGTCAAGCGAAGTATGCCTCAGGGCTGTCATGCAACCGCCAGCTCACCCCCTCGCGCCCATGTTTCGCAGCACGAAGCAGGCCCCTCCGGCACGGCGGATGCGGTTGCAGAGATCGTTTGCCGCAGGCCGCGTGTCGGCGCCGATCCGCACCTGATAGAAGGTACGGGTGCCCCGCGTGCGCATCAGCGTGCTCAACAGGCTCGGATCCTGGTCGCCGATCACGGCACTCAGGCGCTTCATGGCGCGGGCATACATCGCCAGCGCCTTGTTGCGGTCAAAGCCGGCGGCGAGCTGAACGCCCCAGAATTTCGCCGCAGCAAGCTTCACATGCTGTTCCAACTCGGTGACGAAGGAATTGGGCGCGCGCCTGAGCAACGCCATCAATTCGCGGCAACCGGCGTGCGGTGCGCGATCGGCCATCTTGCCGTTCTTGCCGGCGGCGGCCCAGTCGTCGACCGATGTGCCGGTAATGGCGGAAACGTAGTTGCGCGTCTGCTGCGGCATCGCTCCGCTTCCCGCGAGCCACTCCTGCACCCGACGCGGCCCGGCATTGTAGGCAGCCGCGGCCAGCCCGAGATTGCCGAATTGGTTGCGCAGCTCGTTCAGGAATTCCGCGGATTTCGGCAGCGCCTGCACGGGATCGAAGGGATCGAGCAGCCGGCGCTCGCTGGCGGTTCCCGGCATGAATTGCGCGATGCCTTCCGCGTGCTGGCCGTTGCGGGTGACGGGGCCGACCGCATCGGATTGAAAGCGGCTCTCCTGCCAGATCACGCGCGCGAAAAACTCCAGCGGCAGATCGTTCGCCCGCGCCGCGGACTCGATCATCAGGCACATCGCCTCGCGCGTATCGGTGTCGCGCGCATTTGGCGCAGGTGGTTGAGCCGCGAGTTCCTCGACGCTCGGAACGGCGACATCGGTCTTCGCGGGAGCCGCGCCCTCGGCGGCGGCCCGCACCGCCGGAAGCAGCACCATCACGATCAAGACCATGGCGCAAAGCATAGCGCGCAGACCAATACCCGTTTGCACCACCATATCTGGCTTCCGAACAAAACCGGCTTGAACCGGCGGTCTAGCTATCAAACAATGATGGCGCGCCTACGGGAGCGCAAGATACGACCACTGCATCAGGCCAGCTTGGCTGCGCTGGAGCGCCGACGCGTCCTGGAAACGCGACTACAACCATGTCGCCAAGCTGAGCGCCGAGGCGTTGGCGCGGCGGCGGCGCACATCGACGCCCGGAGGGAAATCCCGGCGGATTGCGCGAAAGCGCGGCGTAACCGGCCGAGTTTCGCGCATTCGCGGCCATCATCAATTTACGTTAACGCCGCATTTTGTGCGTTGCTCCCTTTCGCGGGCGGGAAAGCGGGATAAGGTCCCCCCTCTTTTGCCCCGGAGGAACATCATGCTGGACCGACGCCAGAGCGCGCGCGACAAGGTTATCTATGGTGCTGTCGCCGAGATCGGCGAGCATGCCACGCCCAAGGAATGCGTCGTCCGCAACATCTCCGACAAAGGCGCCCAGATCGAGTTCAGCAACGTCTTCAAACTGCCGAAAGAACAGATTTCGCTGACGATCGCGCGCAAGGGCCGCTCTTTCCTCGCCAGGATCATCTGGTGGCGTGACAATTTCGTCGGCGTGGCCTTCAACTCGGAAAGGCCCTATGAGCTGCCGGTCTCGGATCTCGAGGAACGCCTGCGCAAGAGCGAAAAGAAAAAGCGCCAGCTGCAGCGCCGCATCAACGAGTTGATCGGCGAAGGCTGACGCCCGAGATCTCGTCCTGGCTTCGCGGACGGGCAAAAATCGCGGGGCATGCCGATTGATGTGCCTCAAGCCTCCTGTCGGCGACCATGCTAATTTCCTGAATAACGGATTTTAGGAAATCCCGATGCGAAGGTTCGGGCTGAAGGCACTGTTCGCGGTCCTGGTGCTGAGCAAGACGGAGCACAAGCGGTTCGATTGGGATCGTGCGATCCTGATCTTCTCGACCGCTGTCACCATCGGGCTGATTGCACTTTACATGTACGGAAAGATCACCTCGCGCCTTTAGCTGACGTCCTTGTGGCATCGGTGCTGGGTGCATATCCGATGCATGACCGGCGTGCGTTCCGAGATTGTCTCGGCGTCCCCCGGTCCAGAAATCGCTCGGGATCAGCATAGCTGGTCCACCGTCACCGTTGGCGGTTCCCCGTAGCGGCTGACGCGGGATTACGGTAGCCAGTCCCGGTCAGAACCTTGGGTAGCTTCGCTCCATGCCGCCAGCTAGAATCGAGCATGCCGATGGTCTGCCTCTGCCGCAACGCAACTGGGCCATCATTACGATCGCGCTCGGTATTGTGATGGCGGTGATAGACAGCGCCATCGCCAATGTCGCACTGCCAACGATCGCCAGGGATCTCGACGCCAGCCCGGCATTCTCGATCTGGATCGTCAACGGCTATCAATTGGCGATCACGATTTGCCTGCTGCCGCTGGCCTCTTTGGGCGAAATCATCGGCTATCGCCGGGTCTATCTGGCGGGCCTTGCTTTGTTCACTCTTGCATCGCTGTTCTGCGCGCTTTCGCACACGTTGCTGCTATTGACGGTCGCGCGCATCGTGCAGGGATTTGGCGCGGCCGGGATCATGAGCGTCAACGCGGCGCTGGTCCGCTTTACCTATCCTCATGCCCTGCTCGGCCGCGGCATCGGCATCAACGCCCTGGTGGTCGCTATCTCCGCGGCGGTTGGCCCGACGGTGGCGGCGGGAATCCTGGCGGTCGGAACATGGCCGTATCTGTTCGCCATCAACGTCCCCATCGGCATCGCGGCGCTGGCGCTGGGCTGGCGCTGCCTGCCGCACACTGCGCGCCCCAGTCATTCGTTCGACTGGCAAAGCGCCGGCCTCAGCGCCATTACTTTCGGCGTCGGCATCGCGGCCATCGACAGCGCCGGCCATGGCGAGGCAGTCGTGACGTGGCTATCGGAGTTCGCCATCGCCGCCATCGCCGGCGTTCTGCTGGTATTGCGGCAAACGCACATGGCGTCGCCGCTGCTGCCGGTCGATCTCCTGCGGATTCCGATTTTCGCGCTCTCGATCGGCACCTCGATCGCCTCCTTCTGCGGTCAGATGCTCGCCTTTGTCGCCCTTCCCTTTTATCTCGAGAGCCGGTTTGGATATTCGGCGGTAGAGATGGGTCTGTTGATCACGCCGTGGCCCATCGCCGTCGCGTTCACGGCGCCTGTCGCGGGGCGATTGGTCGAGCGCTATCCGGCGGGCCTGTTGGGCGGCATCGGGTTGTTGCTGTTCGCCGCGGGCCTTGGAACACTCGCGCTGCTACCGGCCAACCCGGCGGTTTTCGACGTGGTATGGCGCATGGCGCTGAGCGGCGCGGGCTTTGGCCTGTTCCAGACACCCAACAACCGGACCATGATCGCAGCCGCGCCGCGCGAGCGCAGCGGCGGCGCGAGCGGCATGCTCGGCACCGCACGACTGCTCGGGCAGACCACAGGCGCCGCCCTGGTGGCGCTGTTCCTGGCGCTCTCGCCCACGGACGGCACCCAGCATTCGTTGTTGGCCGGTGTCGGCTTTGCGCTGCTCGGGGCCGTGTTCAGCATGTTGAGGCTGTCGCCGGCGGGCACCAGGGGCGCCGAGCGCGTGCGCGTCCAAGACGGGCAGCGGCTAAGAGGCGAGTGACCGTGAGGCAAGCACGTCACAGCGCCCGGCCTGATCGAAGCCTGTTCCTGCCCGATTACTATCGGACTGGTTCCGATGCGGACACAGTCTTCTTCCTGCAATGGACTTCGACCGAGATTCCCTTTTGATATTGTCCACTGCGGACGCCATTTAAGTAGTTTTTCAAGTAAGGGTCATTTTGCGAAAAAGCTTCGCACTCGTCTGCGCTGGCATACTGATTTGGGTAAGCCGGGTGGCACCGTGCTGTCTGTCCCTCGCCGGACGTAAAGCACACGAAGACCATGAAGACAGTCATCGCCGTTCTCCCCGCGCGGCTCAGGTCGTGCTGATGGGCGCGTTGACGTAGTATGGCAGTCGATCGGCCCCGTGAGCGCTATCTGGCGTCTCACACATTCTTAGCATTCAGCTGGCGCCGCAGGATTCAGCCAGAGTTGCCCCGGAACGGCTTTTAGTGATCTTGCAGGATCGCAGGCTGGCGGAAACGTCACTCCAGATTGCTGACATAAGCCGCGACGGCTTTGATCTGCGCTTCGGTAAGCTGGTGGGCAATCGGCTGCATGATGGCCGACGTGTCCGGGTTGGCCTTATCCTGCCCCCGCTCCTTGTCCCAGTTCGTCAGTTTCCTGATAATGTAGTCATTGAGCTGACCTGCCAAACGGGGAAACTCACCATCTCCCTTGGCATCCGGCCCGTGACAGGAAGCGCATGGCGGAACATCAGCGCTGGGAACTCCTTCTTGATAGATTTTCTTTCCCGCAGGTGCGAGTTCCTTTGGCGCCCCTCCCAACGGCTTGGGATTGAGATCCTTGAAATACGTCGTCAACGCCGTCAGCAGCGGCGGGCTAAGAACATGCGCCACGTTGAACATCACGGGGTTGGTTCGCCGGCGCTCGATAAATGCCTGCAACTGATTCTTCAGGTACTCCGGTTGCTGTCCCGCCAGCCGCGGCATCGGAAAGGCGCCACGAAATCCTTGCGCCGATACCCCGTGACAGGTTTTGCAATAATCGGTCTTGGCCTTGAGTTCCTGCGGCGAGACAGCGGACGCCCCTTTGTCCTCCGCGTGCGCTGCCGCAGTAACAACGACGGCGAATGCTGCTGCGAGCAATGCTGATTGTAACCTCATAGACCCCCCCTTGATGAAACCACGTTACGCCTGCCTGGGCAGTTTGATCCAGCTGATTTTTTTGCAATCAACCGATCCAGGGCATTGCCAGAGCAAAAAAACTGGAATCATAGTCGGGTGTGGGGTTGGTATCGGGCGCGTCGTTAACGGGCGAACTTTTATATTTCGTCCGAGGTGAGATTGTTGCACCTGCAACAATTGTTGTAAAAATATCTCACGATTAATGGAATCGGATTCATTGCAACTATTGGCTTAGCCGCGTTCGCGACTCCTGGACTATTGTTGTTGTGTGAGCGGCTTTCGATGCGTGCCTTGCACGGAGCGCTGCGAACAATGGGGGCGGCGCGTGATGCGGGGCGATTGCGGTCATTTTACTCGATCCTTTGGAAACGGCAGGTTGTTCGCTGCCGTTGCAGTAGTTGCCGTTCTGGCTGGCTTCCTGATGATTGGCTTCGCGCCGCCGGCGCAAGCGCTTCCGAGCTTTGCGCGCCAGACCGGGCAACCCTGCGGTACATGCCACACCGACTATCCTGCGCTTACCCCGTACGGCCGAAGGTTCAAGCTGCTGGGATATACTGCCGGCGGCGGAGAATTCCGGACCACGCCATTCTCATCCAAGGCCGGAAGCGACGCGCGCGCGGAGCTCGATAAGCTGCGCGGCTACGCGAAAGCGGTGAATCCACCGGCTGAGGCTCAAAAGGAATGGGTCCCGCCGATCTCGATGATGGCCATCGTCGGCTACACGCATACCCAGGCGCCAACCGTGGCGCCGCCGACGGATCCGTACAACGCGAACGACAACGTGGTGCTGTCGCCGTTCAGCGGGTTCTGGGGCGGAGCCATAACCGACCATATCGGCGCCTTCGCCCAGGTCACCTATAGCGCCCCAGATCCCTTGTCCGCCTTGACGGGAACGCCGGCTGACCAGTTCAAGCACACATGGTCATGGGACAATGCCGACGTTCGCTATGCCAACACCGCACATATCGGCGGGCTCGACGTCGTCTATGGCATCACCGCCAACAACAATCCGACCGTCCAGGACTTGTGGAACACCACGCCGGCCTGGTCCTTCCCCTACGCCGTATCGTCACTTGCGGGCACGCCCGCCGCTAGCACGATGATCGAGGGCGCGTTTGCCGCACGTGTCGGCGGCGTGGGCGGCTACACGATGATCAATGACCTGCTCTATATGGAACTGACCGCATACAAGACGCTCGGGTTCAGCGAGCAGAATTCGCTCGGTATGAATCCATTTGACGGGCCGGGACAGTTCGGCGGCGTTGCGCCTTATTGGCGTGTCGCGCTCGAACCGCATTGGGGCAGAAATTCGCTGATGGTCGGCACGTTCGGGACCTACATGGATGTGCATCCGTGGCTCGATCCGAGTTTCGTGACGGGAACGACCGCCACGTTTCCGCAATCGAATAAATTCACCGACATCGGCGTCAACTCGCAATATCAGTATCAGGGCGACAATTACTGGCTGACGTTGCGCGGCAGTTATATTCGCGAGTTTCAGCGACTCGACGCCAGCTTTGCCAGTTTTGCTTCGGCCAATCCGACCAACGAGCTTAACAGCATGAAGCTGCAGGCGTCGTTTGCCTATGGCGGCGACAACCGGGTCGTTTTCACCGGGCAATATTTCGATATTTGGGGCACCGCGGATGCTGGACTGTACGGGACCGATCCCGACACCGGCAACCCTCTTACCCCGAATAGCAACGGCTGGATGGCGGAGATCGCCTACATTCCGTTCGGCGTCAGCAAGTCTTTCGGCTGGCCGTGGTTCAACGCCCGCATCGGTCTGCAATACATCTACTACAATAAGTTCAACGGCACCACGGTCGGCGCCCAGGACAACAACACCCTCTTCCTCCACGCCTGGTTTGCCATGTAGGCGGGCTCGCCCGCAGACGGAGATTGTTCGATGAGAAAACTGCTTTTTGCACAAGCCGCGGCGTTTGCAGCGATGATGGCGGGACCGGCATTCGCCGCGGATATGCCGCTCAAGGCGGCGGCACCGTTCGCTGAACGCTTCACCTGGACCAGTTGTTATCTCGGTGGCCATCTTGGGGGCGGGTTCGCTCAGAAAGACCTTACCGACCCGGTGCAGCTGGTGCAGGATCAGATTCCTTTTGCGGGCCCCGGCGCGACAACCGGAATCACGACCGTAAGTCCGAAGCCAACCGGCGTCGTGATTGGTGGCCAGATCGGCTGCGATTACCAGTTCGCTCCCTCCTGGGTGGTCGGCATCGAAGGCGCCGCCTCCGGCTCGACCATGAAAGGCTCCACGAATGTGGCACTCCCGCTCGGCAATCCCGACACGGCGCAGGTGCAGGCCAAAACCGACTTCCTGACGAGTGTGACCGCACGGGTCGGTTATGCGTTCGATAATGTCCTGCTCTACGGCAAAGGCGGCTTTGCCCTGGCGGCAGACCGATACGATATCACCGGTTCATTCGCCGGTATCCCGTTCGGCTTTGTGGGGCTGGAAAACCGCATCGGGTGGACCGCGGGCGGCGGCGTCGAATGGGCGTTCTCGCAACATTGGTCCGCCAACATCGAGTATGATTATTACGGGTTCGGGCACAAGGTCATTGCGATGTCCGACCCCACCAACGTTTTCCTCGGCAATATCGACGTCAAGCAGAACATTCAGGTCGTCAAGGTCGGGCTGAATTTTCACATCTGGGGGGCCGGCTTGTGAGCTTGGGGATATCTTCAAGCGAAGCGGACGCCGTTCGTGGCAGGCGGTAACGGCGGAGACCGGAACATGAAGGTCATCAGCTTGCGGCTAACATTGCAGACGGTGGTGCTGGCATTGGCGTTTTCCGCTGCAGGTCACGCGCAAGACAGAGGCGCGCTTGGACGGCAAGGCGGTCTTGAAGCCAAGCTGGAGTATTGCAAGACCTGCCACGGCCTGTCGGGACAGGGTTATCTCGGATATTTTCCGATCCCACGACTGGCCGGACAGCAGCCCCAATACATCGAGAATCAGTTGCGGGCGTTCATCGAACGCCGACGCACGAATCCGATCATGTTCAACGTCGCGCATGTCCTGAACCCGTCGATGGTGACCGCCCTGGCAGCGCGCTTCAAGGATCTCAATCCGAAACCGTTCGGGGGCGCACCAAGGCGAGCCCTCGCCACAGGCAAAAAAATCTTCGACGACGGGTTGCCCGAATCCAATGTTCCCGCATGCTCCGCCTGTCACGGCCCTGACGGCAAGGGCCAGAACGAAATTCCGCGGCTGGCCGGTCAGCTCTACCCCTACATCGTGGGTCAGTTGACAGGCTGGAAGACGGAGCGAGGCCAGGGGTCGGCGGTTGATACATCCGCCATCATGGCACCGACGGCGCACAATCTGACGAGATCCCAGATTGAAGCGGTCGCGGCCTATGTCAGTTATCTGCAGTGAGTGCGGTCATTTCAAACGTCACCGTTTTGGTGAATGCATAGGGTGCGAAAGCTTGAGGTCATGAAGCGCATCGGGTTAACATTAGTGATCCTGGCGATCGTCGCCGCAGCCGTGCCAGCATGGGCAGGCGACGGCGGTGTGCGCAATTGCACCTGGTGCCACGGCACATCGGGGCAGGGTTTTGCGGCCGCGCCACGATTGGCTGGACAGAGGCCACAATATATCGAGAACCAGATTCGGAGCTTTCACGAGCACACGCGGGATAATCCGTTTTCGAGGCAGTACATGTGGGGAGCGGTGGCAGCTTTGAGTCCGCACGCCGCGCGCGATCTCGCAAACTATTTTGCGACGATCGCGCCGAAACCCGCCAATGATGGCGACAAAACTATCGCGGCGAGGGGCAGAACGATTTATCTGGAGGGAATTCCGGAGGCCAATGTTGTGTCCTGCTACGCCTGTCATGGCCCGAACGCCGAGGGCGTGCGGGAAATTCCCCGGCTTGGAGGACTGCCCTACTTCTACCTGAAGAGCCGGCTTGAGCAGTGGAACGAAGGATATCATTCGCCCCCCTCTCCGATGCCTATGGTCGCAAGCCATTTGAGCCCAGACGAAATCGAGGCGCTCGCTTCGTATCTGAGCTTTGTCAGGTAAGGCTGCCGTCTTCGAGCTGTTCCGGCCAACGCTGCATCTCCGGTAAACCGGCGCCGGGCTCGCATCCGGCGACATAGCCCCTGCCCGCGGCGGCGTTGCGTCCAATCCGGTCGGCGTTGACGAGAACTCGCCCAATGAGCCGGGATGGTATCCTCCGCAGGAAAGCGAAGGCCCGGACCATGAATCCCACGCTTAAGCCTGCCCTTATTACCATCATTTTGATGTTGGGGCTTACCTCGCCAACGGCCGCAGGACCGTTGGAGGCTGCTGCGGCCGCGGATGAGAAAGGTGACTACGCGACCGCCCTGCAGCTGCTGCGCCCGCTGGCCGAGCAAGGCAATGCCCGCGCCCACGCCCCAGCGCAGAACTATCTCGGTCTGGTCTACGACGACGGCAATGGCGTGCCGCGAAGCGCAGAAGCTCGCAGGTACAAATAGACCGCCGCCTCAATAGAACTCCGCGTGTCCGCGCAAGGGAGCGGCCGGCCGCCTCATCAATCGCACCACATAGGGCGGCCGTCGGCCTTTTTGACAGAGGTCAATACGGTCGATGTTGTCCGCTTTACCACAACCGAACGGCCGGCATCGCAGGGAGCGGGCATGAAAAAGATCTGTCTCGCAGTCTTGATGGTTTGTGCTTGGGGCAATGTCAGTCACGCGCTCGATCGCGAGCAGCAGCGGGGAAAGGCACTGCTCGAAACGCTCTGCGGACGGTGTCATGCCGTGGGCCGGACCGGCCGGAGCCTGCACGTCGATGCCCCGCCCTTTCGCACGCTTGGCGACAGCAAGCTATACGACGATGACTTTGCGGCACGGTTGCAGGACGGGCTGAGCACCATTCACCCGGACATGCCGACTTTCCAATTTAGCCGAGAGGACGCCGAGGCCGCGGTCAACTACCTCAAGTCCCTTCAAGAGCACAAGCAGCCCAGATAGCGCTGGCGGCGATGGTCTCGCAGTCCGCGCGGATCAGCCACCAGATCACGGCTAAGACATCGTCCATCAAAAAGCCGGCGGTCTTGCGACGCGCCGGCTTCTTCGATTGGTATTATCGGCCGCTCACGCCTTGACCAGCGGGCCTCGCGAGGCCGGGCCCTTCGAGCCGCCGCTGGGACCGCCCGGCGGCTTCGGCTTGCGCGGCGCGGTGCGCTTGCGGGTGCCTGGGAGCTTTTCCGGCTTGGGCGTAACCGGCCCTTCGACGAATTCGAAGCCGATCTTTTCCGTCCCGGCTTCCACAGCCGCCTCATCCTTCACGAGCACGACGCGGACGTGGCCGCCGCCCTTCAGCTTGCCGAACAGCACCTCGTCGGCCAACGGCTTCTTGATGTGCTCCTGGATCACGCGCGCCATCGGCCGCGCACCCATCTGCTCATCATAGCCATGCTGGATCAGCCAGGCCTTCGCAGGCTCCGACAGCTCGATGGTGACGTCGCGGTCGGCAAGCTGCGCCTCGAGCTGCAGCACGAACTTCTCGACCACCATGCCAATCACCTCGGGATTGAGATGGGCAAACGAGACGATGGCATCGAGCCGGTTGCGGAACTCGGGTGCGAACTGGCGATTGATGGCTTCATGGTCGTCGCCTTCCCGTTTGTTGCGCGTGAAGCCGAAAGCCTGCCGCGCCAGATCGGCGGCGCCTGCATTCGTGGTCATGATCAGGATCACGTTGCGGAAATTGACCTGCTTGCCGTTATGGTCGGTCAGCCTTCCATGATCCATGATCTGCAACAGCACGTTGTAGAGATCCGGATGCGCCTTCTCGATTTCGTCGAGCAGCACCACGCAATGCGGATGCTGGTCGACGCCGTCGGTCAAAAGGCCGCCCTGGTCGAAGCCGACATAGCCCGGAGGCGCGCCGATCAGGCGCGACACGGTGTGCCGTTCCATATATTCGGACATGTCGAAGCGGATCAGTTCGACGCCAAGCGAGGCCGCGAGCTGCTTTGCTACTTCGGTCTTGCCGACTCCGGTCGGGCCCGAGAACAAATAGCAGCCGATCGGCTTCTCCGGCTCGCGCAATCCGGCCCGCGACAGCTTGATCGAGGCGGACAGCGCTTCGATCGCCTTTTCCTGGCCGAACACCACACGCTTTAGCGTCTGCTCGAGATGCTTCAGCACTTCGGCATCGTCCTTCGACACGCTCTTGGGCGGAATCCGCGCCATGGTCGCGATCGTGGTCTCGATTTCCTTGATGCCGATGGTCTTCTTGCGCTTGTTCTCGGCAACCAGCATCTGCGCCGCGCCGGATTCATCGATCACGTCGATCGCCTTGTCCGGCAGCTTGCGGTCGTGGATGTAGCGCGACGACAACTGTACCGCCGCCTCGATCGCCTCGTTAGTATATTTCAGGCGGTGGTAGTCCTCGAAATAGGGCTTCAGCCCCTTGAGGATGGCAATGGCGTCTTCCACCGTCGGCTCATTGACGTCGATCTTCTGGAACCGGCGCACCAGCGCGCGATCCTTCTCGAAGTGCTGCCGGTATTCCTTGTAGGTGGTCGAGCCCATGCAGCGGATGGTGCCCGACGCCAGCGCCGGCTTGAGCAGATTGGACGCATCCATCGCGCCGCCGGAAGTGGCACCGGCGCCGATCACGGTGTGAATTTCATCGATGAACAGGATGGCGTTCGGGTGCGCCTCGAGTTCCTTCAGGACCTGCTTCAGGCGCTCCTCGAAATCGCCCCGGTAGCGGGTACCTGCGAGCAAGGTGCCCATGTCGAGCGAGAACACGGTGGCAGCCGCCAGTACTTCCGGCACTTCGCTGTCGACGATGCGCTTTGCCAGCCCTTCGGCGATGGCGGTCTTGCCGACGCCGGCTTCGCCGACGAACAGCGGATTATTCTTCTGCCGGCGGCAGAGCACCTGGATGGCACGGTTGATTTCGGAGTTCCGTCCGATCACCGGATCAATCTTGCCGTCGCGCGCCTTCTTGTTGAGGTTCACGCAGTAAGTCTCGAGCGCCTCGCCCTTCTTCTTGGAATCCTCGTTGCCCTTGGTCTCGGTCTCTTCGTCGACCCCGCGCACCGGGCGCGCCTCGGAAACCCCGGGCCGCTTGGCAATTCCGTGGCTGATGTAATTGACCGCGTCATAGCGGGTCATGTCCTGCTCCTGCAGGAAATAGGCGGCATGGCTCTCGCGCTCGGCGAAGATCGCGATCAGCACGTTGGCGCCGGTAACTTCCTCGCGGCCGGATGACTGGACATGAATGACAGCGCGCTGGATCACGCGCTGAAAGCCCGCGGTCGGCTTGGCGTCGTCGCCCCCGTCGGTGACCAGGTTTTCGAACTCGGTCTCGAGATAGTTGACCAGGCTGGTGCGCAGCTTGTCGAGATCGACGCTGCAGGCGCGCATGACGGCCGCCGCATCCGAGTCATCGATCAGCGACAGCAGAAGATGTTCAAGCGTCGCATATTGGTGGTGACGCTCGTTTGCGATCGCCAGCGCACGATGCAGGGATTGTTCAAGGCTTTGGGAAAAAGTCGGCATTCGCGTCCTCTGTGGCCCCCGCCATCATCATGATCGCCGTCGCCTTCGCAGGCAACAACAACCTTTGTCATATAGTTACACAAGATCACGGCAAAAGATCGGTTCCCGCAACTCGTTTACGCCTGGACCGCAAGCCTGCGTCCAAAAAACCGGACACCGACAAAGGCTCAGACTTGACTGATCCTACGCCTTTTTGATGCAAAACCCGTTCCTTTTTCTGGTGGATTTCGCGCGGTGCTATTTTTTTTCCATCACGCATTGCAGGGGATGCTGGTGCTTGCGCGCAAAATCCATCACCTGCGTGACTTTGGTCTCGGCGATCTCGTAGGTAAACACCCCGCACTCCCCGATCCCGTGATGATGGACGTGGAGCATGATTTTGGTCGCGGCCTCGACATCCTTCTGGAAGAACTTCTCCAGCACGTGAACGACAAACTCCATCGGCGTGTAGTCGTCGTTCAGGATCAGGACACGATAGAGATTGGGACGCTTGGTCTTCGGCTTGACCTTGGCGATCACGGACGTGGCCGGACCGCCGGCCCCCCCGCTGCGGTTCTCATCATTGCCCATTCGCGGAGCAGGTGCGGCGACGGCGGCTGGCGCGGCCGAGAAAGATCTGGAAGTTACTTGCAGCATGGCTCAGGCGTTCGAAATCCCCAGGGAAACCGGACAGCGACCGGGCGATGCTCTCCTGCCGGAACGCACCTTAACGAGTTCCCGGACACTGCTTTCCAGATCGCCGCTCCTGGCCGGCCCGACCCCATCCGCTGGGTCGACAGCAACAATATGGGTCTGCCTTCGGTTCGCCGCAAGCGCGCAATGAGGGGTCTCATGCGGCCCGCGGCGGGTCCAATTCCAAGCCCGGCGATCCCGGCAAGATTAATCAATCCTGTCGGATTTGACAAAAAAAGTCCGAAGGCGGTTCAGCGGTCATTGACAATTCCTGCCGGAGTCGGGGTCGATTCGCGATTTACGCGGCTATTAACCCCAGGGGGCTGGTTCTCCCCTGCTGCAACAGTCGTCGAACGCGCCGGCGGAGTCGTCAAACAACGTATATCAACACATCATCATCCTCTTCACGGACGGCTTGAACACGGCCGACCGTTGGTATGGCAACGATAGCAGTCAAAGCTCACAGGTCGACACGCGAATTGAATACATTGTGCGATAATATCAAGGCGACCGGCGTCATCATCTATACCTTGCAGATCGACAGCGATGGTGCCGGGCGATCGGCGGTTCTCCGCTATTGCGCCAGCGCACGGGCGACTTCTTCATGCTGATCCAACCGAGCCAGATCGCCGCGGCGTTCGCGCAGATCGGCACGTCGATTTCGAACTTGCGCGTGGCGCGATAGGCCCTCGCCGACCGCACACAAAAAAAGCCCGGCCACAACGGCCGGGCTTTTGATTTTTTTAGAAACGGCGCTGACGTTATCAGGCGGCGGCGGCCGGCGTGAACTTCGCGACCAGGCCTTCCAGCGGCTTGTAGGTCTGCTTGGCGAGATCGGTGTAGAGCCCTGCGATCTTCTGCAACTCCGCCACAAAGGTCTCGTAAGCCGACTTCGCGAATTCGGTCTGCACTTCGAACGCCTTGTCCAGCGACTTCACGCCCGACAGCTTCTCGACGAATGACTTGGTGTCTTCAAACGACTTCTTCGTGTAGTCGCCATAGGCGCTGGCGATGGCCTGAAGGCCGTTCTGGACGCTCGACGCGGAGGCGACGACGGTCTCGAGATGTTCCTTGCCGTACTGCTGAATGTCTTCAATTTTGATCATGATGGAAGTCCTTCCCAGACTGATGTGCAACCTGCCGGGAGGTCCCGGCTCCCTTGACGCCGCTCCTAGATACTGCAACGCACAAAAAAGTCAAGAATATTTGTGCGACGCACAACTGAGGGGGATTAGCGGCAAATCCCGGGGGATTACGCAAGAGATAATTAATCTTTTGGAAACTCGGGCCGCCTAACCTGATTCCCAGCCTTTTGTCCTCGCTCGGGTAGGCAGCCGAAAAGCGTTTTCGCGCAGTCTCTTAGCTAGAACAGCGGCTTAGGCCGCGATGCAGCGGGAAAAGCCCGCTTGGATCGAGCGGTTTGAGCAGGGAAGCGTCGCCGGCGGTTGGGCATAATTTGGCCTCACGAGCCGGTGATCAAGACAGAAATTGGGACGGGGAAGTCATGCTTCGCACAACCTTGGGCTCCTCGCGCGTTTTGCGGGTTTGCATTCTCGGGCTGGTCACGGTCACCACAGCGGTCCTCATCACAAGCAGCAGCGCCGAAGCGCGGCGTTACCGGCACCACCGTCACTACGCCCATGCGCGCCACCACCACGAAGCAAGCGAGAGCTATAGTCCGGCTTTCTCCTCCATCATCGTCGACGGCAATTCCGGCACCACGCTTGCCGCCACCAATCCCGACGCCAGCCGTCATCCGGCTTCGCTGACCAAGATCATGACGCTCTATCTGCTGTTCGAGCGCCTGGAATCCGGCAAGATGAAGCTCGACACCGAAATGGAGGTTTCCGAACACGCCTCCGAGCAGGCCCCCACCAAACTCGGGCTGCGTCCGGGTCAGACCATCCGCGTCGAGGACGCCATCAAGGGACTGGTAACGCGCTCCGCCAATGACGCCGCCGTCGTGATCGCGGAAGCGATCGGCGGCGACGAAGACGATTTCGCCAAGATGATGACCCGCAAGGCGCGCGCGCTCGGCATGAGCCGGACCGTCTATCGCAATGCCTCGGGCCTGCCCAACGACGAACAGGTGACGACCGCGCGCGATCAATCGACGCTGGGCCGGGCCATCCAGGACCGATTTCCGCGCTACTACCGTTACTTCTCCACGGCAGCGTTCAACTATCATGGCCAGACGATCCGAAACCACAATCACCTGATCGGCAGCGTCGAGGGCGTAGACGGCATCAAGACCGGCTACACGCGCGCCTCGGGATTCAATCTCGTGACCTCGATGCACCGCGGCAACCGCTTCCTGGTCGGCGTGGTCATGGGCGGCCGCAGCGGCGGCTCGCGCGACGCCATCATGCGCAACCTGCTCGCCGAAAACCTCGAAAAGGCTGCCGGCAAGCGCACCGTTGCCGCGATTACCGAGCGCAATCCGTCCAACCTCGACACCGATGTCGCGCAGGCTGGGACCGAGCAGCGACCGGAGGCTACGGTTCAAACGCAGGATGCGGTTCAGGTTGCCGCGGCCGAACCGGTCGCGGCGCCGCCGGTCCGTTCGACCGGATCGGTTACCCGATCGATCTTCGCCGCCGCTGCCGCGGCCGTGCTGCCGGCCAGGACCGAGCCTGCCCCGCTGACCAATGGGGTGATCCAAACGCAGGCGATTGCCGCCATTCCCGGTTCGTCCGAACCGATGAAGCCGGTCAAGGTCAAGACCGTCCAGATCAAGGCCAGACAGATCAAGCTGGCCTCGGCCAGTTCATCCCAGCCTGGTACGCCGATCACCAGCGCAATTCCCGCAGCACGCCCCGAAGTGCCGGAAACCTCAAGCGCGGTCGTGGCCAAGGCTGAAACCAATAAGGCTGAAACCAACAAGGCTGAAACCAGCAACCCCGAAATGCCGCCGCAGCCGGCTGGCCACGGCACCGGCAACGGTCTGCTTGGCGTGCTTCCCGCTTCGAGCCTGCCCTCCTCTCCCGCCTCGCAGGCCATGGCCTACGCCGATCCGTCCTCCCGCACCCAGCCGCAGGCCGCCCCGCAAAACGGCGCCGTCAAGCCGGTCGCGGTTCACACCGGCTGGATCGTTCAGGTCGGCGCGCTCGAGAGCGAGAGCGAAGCGATGCAACGCATCGATAAGGCCCGCGGTCAGGCCCGCGGACTATTGGCAAAGGCCGATCCGTTTACCGAGCCGGTTGTCGCCAAAGGCGATCGGAAACTTTACCGCGCCCGCTTCGCCGGTCTCGACCGCGATCAGGCCGAAGCGGTGTGCCGGACGCTGAAGCGCTCCGACATCTCCTGCATTACCCTCCGCAACTGATCTGCATCCCTTTACCGGTCGGCGGGCAACGGCGCGTTTGCGTCGTGCCCGCCCCTATTTGCGAGCGGGCACCCGCGGTGGGCACGCTTTCGCGCGCCCCGTTGGCTTTGCCCACCCTATTTCTGGTCGCTCGTCGGTAGATCACGGCGATGACCGCATTGCGGCTTGCCTACGTCCGCTTCGATCAAGCGGCAATCTCACCGCTGCAAACTTCTCGTCAAGATTTAGCAGTTAATACTGGCGAAATGAGAGATCGACCACGCCGGACAACGGCGGGCGACAACGGGGCGTCAGCCGGAGCAAGAACAGAAGTCACCGGTTCGTGGCGTAGGTAGCGTTGTCCGGAGTTAACTGTGATGCGTGCGAAGCAAAGTATCCTTGGCCTCGTTTACACGGGCGGCGAGATACGTCGACCCCCCTTGGTCGGGATGCAATTTCTTCATGAGCGCACGGTGCGCCCGGCCGATCTCGTCACGCCCCGCCCCCGGCTGCAGGCCAAGGATCTGATAGGCCTCCTCGTCCGTCATTTTGCCGCTCGACGCCGCGCGGCTCTGCCCCCCTGCCGCGTTTCCCTGCGCGTGCTGACGCCAGGCGGGAAACCTGCGGTCCAGATAGCTTTCAAGTAACGACACGCTTTCGGCATCGAAGCCGGAGATCATCGCCGTCAGCTGCGGCAGGTCGAATTCGCTCAAGCTGCGGCCGGCATACGGCCCGGCCACGATCTGACCCGAGAGGTCACCGCTGTCGTGAACGAGCGTCATGTCGAGATATTGCGAGCGGACCCGTGACGTCTGTCCCGCCGATCGCTGCGAGCCGCCGAACATTCGCCCGATATTGCCGAAACCCGATGTCCCGAACGGCGACCAGCCTAGCAAACCCGCGCCGAAAATACCGATCGGGATCGCGACCGCGAGTTCGCCCCTGATGCCAGTAAAGGCGGCGACCGCGAGTGCCACCACGCCGCCGGCGATTTTGATGGCGCGCGCGAGCACGACCGGATTGGCCGCGCGAAACATCTGCAGCAGCGAGTAGAGAACGATAACGGCGACGACGCCGGCGATCAGGGTTGGCATTTGCCCAATATAGGCGCATCGGCGGCGAAATACATATCGGTCCTTCGCTGCCCGAAAGCACGGCGATCATGAAGAGCCCCATGGCTGCCGCCCCTGATGCCGTGGCGAAAGCCGCAACCATCGGGGGATCCGCCTGAGCAGAACCGGTGGCCGAATTCACCTCATCTGGCCGAGCAATTTGGCAGCACCACTTGCGGTCTTCGACATCAACAGCAACGCCTCGCGCCCGCCGGCGGCATAGGCTGCGGCCGCGCGCAACAGCTCACGCAATTGCGCCGCCGCCCCTGGATCGAACCTGCACCACGCCCCGCCGGTCAGACGCGCAATCTCCTTGAACGCCCGCTCGGCCTCGGCATCATGTCCCTCCTGAAACATGAACACCGGCACCTTGAGCAGGCCGAGTTCGCCGGCCTTCACGCAGAGATCGTCGACGTTTTCCTCCATGGCGTCACCAACGAAGACCACCGCGCGCACGGCGGAGGCGGCGGCCTCACGCCGGGATTCCGATAATACCTTGCCGATCTGAGTGTTGCCGCCGCGGCAATCAATCTTGCCCATCAGCTTCGCCAGTTGCGCGCTGTCGGAAATCCAACCGGTGGCGCGACACTCGTTCAAGCCGCGATAATAGACGAGACGGATATCGAGACTGCCGAGTGCCGCAGCTTCGCGAAACATGTCGGCCTGCAGCGCGCAGGCCATATCCCATGTCGGCTGCCGGCTCATGGTGGCGTCGAGCGCGAATACCAGCCGGCCCCGCGCGCCCGGAGCATGCGGCGACATCGCGCGGGCCTTGGCGACAAAGGCGGCAATCTCTTCCGAAGCCGATTTCGTTTCCGGCAACGAACCGGTCTTGCCGGACGCGGTCTTTTGCGTCGGGGAAATCTCGGTTGCCGATTTAGGCTCGGTCGGTTCGCGGGACATCAGCGCTCGCCAGTTACAACGAGCTCTATGTGGGCCGCGATCAGCCAAGCGTCAATGCGTGCACGCGGCCCTCCGCCCGACTTGTGGCGGAGGCAATCCAGACGCCGAACTCCGATGCCGGCGTTAGTTCTGAAGCGGCGCGGCCGGTGTGGTCGGAGGATTGACCGGTACGAACGGCGTAACTGGGCCGGCGTCTGTCATCAGCGGCGGCGTTTTCGTCGCGACTGGCTTAAGCGAACTGTCGTCTTCAATGAATTTGTCGAGCATGCCCTGAATCGATTCCTTTGCATTGTCGGGACCGGTATCGCGCATGTCGTTGTGCTGGAAGTTGGTACGGACGACTGTAATCCCGGCCTTCTCACAGATCTCTTCAGGAGGAATGACGCCGGGATCGGTCTTGAAGACGGGATCCTTGGAGCGGAATGAAAGGATCTTGAACCTGCCATCGGTGATAAACGGTACGCGCAGATTGTCGAGCGTCACGACCCTCTTGACCAATTCGGGATGCAGCTTGGCGAAATACATCGAGATGTCGGCGCCGGCGGAATGACCCACCACGGTCAGATGGTCATAATCCGCGTTTGGCTGGACCGACTTCATTTCCTCGACAGCAAAGCGAATGTTGGCAACGCCGCGCAGGTATTGCGGCTGACGTCCGACGTAAAGCTCGCCGACTTTCGTCACCATCGGCGGATCGGTCGGCAGATCGTGCTGGATGCTGATCGCGATATAGCCGCGTGCCGCGAACACGTTGGCCAGGAAAGAGTACTCGGTGAATTTGACAGTATTGCCGTGGTTGAGGACCGCCACCGGTAGCGTGATCATGCCGGCGTTCGCCTGCATCTCCTTGTCGCGCCGGATGGCGATGTCGACCTGGACCGGACGGTTGTTGCGTGACGCGTCATAAAAGGTCAGCGTCTCGTGACGGATCGCCCATTTGCTGATGGTGAAATACCCAACCGCCACCAGCACGGTCAGCGAAGCCAGAATGGCAATTCCACGTTTCATGTTGATCCTCGGTGCACGACGTCAGAGCCCAATTCCTGCTGAGACTTCCGGCCCCTTGATCCCTAATATAGGTCACGGCGACGTGACAGGAAGGCTAAATATTGTGAACTAATTGCCCATTCATTGTGCGTCGCACCATATTCTTGTGCAGATGCGCAATCGGCGCGAGCAACTCATTTCCAGTGTTGGACGTAGCAAATAAAGGTCGGGTTCAGTTCTTTCGGTAAAACCGCGCTGAGAGAGCGCGCAAAACCGGTCTCCCCGGGTTGAGAAACGCCGCCCCGCTGCCGCAGGGATCCTTCAGCAGTAACGCCTTACCACAGACCTCAGGCGCCGAGGATGTCGTGGACCTCGAGCGGCTTGTCCAGCTGGCTGAACCATTCGGCCCGGTTGGCCGCGCGGCGGCGCCCCCGCTCGTCGATCGGCAGTTTCAGCTGGCGCAACAGGCTCGTGACCTCCTCGCGCGCGGTCACATGGCCGAGGCTCGGGCGGGTACCGAGTGTCGCCTCATCGAGGTCGTCGAGCGCGGTGAGGCCGCGCGGAAAGAATTCGCGATAAACCACGCGTTCGGCAAAACCGTCGATCGAGCGGAAGCCGAGCCGGAACGCCAGATCGTTCAGGCTGTCGGCGACGAGTTGCTTGTTGCGGGAGCCCAGCATCGACAGCCGGTTGCGGACCACGATCCAGTCGGTGGAAGCGCCGTCGAGCTGGCGGCGCTTGCGTCTCGCATCCCGCACCATCTCCGCATAGTGGCTCTCGCCGGTCACCGAATAAGTCGCGGGATCGACGGTCCCCAGCACGTCGAAATCGAGGAAGCTGTCGTTGATTGGTGTCACCAGGGTATCGGCCATCGAGTGCGCCAGGCGCATCAGGTAACTGTCCGACCCCGGGGTATCGATCACGATAAAGTCGAAGCTGCGCTCGACCGCGCTGACGGCGTCCATGAATTGCTGGAATTCGGAATTCTCGTTATCGGCGATCTGCATGGTCTCGCCGAGCCTGATGCAGCGATGCACGGGGATTTCGAGATCGATGCCGGTGCGGCGTGCCCAGGCGCTACGGTTGTTGATGTAACGGGTGAAGCTTTGCTGGCGGCAATCGAGGTCGATGGTGGCGACGCGCTGGCCGGCTTTCATCAAGGCAACGGCAATATGCAAGGCGGTGGTGGATTTGCCGGAGCCGCCCTTCTCGTTGCCCAGCACAACGACGTGAGCCGAGCCCGATTGCCCCTGACTGGTTTGCACCAACATGTGTTTCAACCCCTGTGGATATCTTCAAATTCCGCGCGACTGCGGTCAAGCGAAATGCGCAACTGCGTTGTTAATTCGTTGAGCGCTTGCCTTAATCATGAATCGGAATCGAGAGCACGGCAGAGCTGCCGGCCTTTTGCGCGCTCGAGGCGGCGTCGTGCAATCGGCGTAAGTCCATTCGCGCGCTGTCGGCTTGGCGAGCAAGCATCGGACTTGATAAGGTCCGCTTCCCCGCCATCAGGTCAGGGCCGACTGCCTCCCTGCCCCGAAGATTGACCAAGAGATCCATCCCAGATGTCGCGAAGTCCCATAATCGTCCGCACGGTCCCTGCATTGCGTCGCGCCGTCGACGGCCTCCGCGCGAAAAACGCCAGCATCGCGCTGGTGCCAACCATGGGAGCACTCCATGACGGCCATGTGTCGCTGGTCCGGCTCGCGAAACGCCGCGCCAGCAAAGTGGTCGTCTCGATCTTCGTTAACCCGACCCAGTTCGCGCCGTCGGAGGATTTCAGTTCCTACCCGCGCACCTGGAAGGCCGACCTCGCCAAGCTCGTCGCCGAGAATACCGACCTGATCTGGAATCCCGGCGTCAAAGCCATGTATCCGGATGGCTTCGCCACCCGCATCGTGCCCGAAGGCCCGGCCACCGTCGGGCTGGAAGATCGCTTCCGGCCGCATTTCTTCGGCGGGGTCGCGACCGTAGTCGGCAAGCTGTTCACGCAAGTCCGCCCCGATTTTGCAGTCTTCGGCGAAAAGGATTTCCAGCAGCTGCGGGTGGTGACGCGGATGGCTCAAGATCTCGACCTCGGCGTCAAGGTGATCGGCTCGCGCACCGTGCGCGAACGCGACGGCCTCGCGATGTCTTCGCGCAACGTCTATTTGTTGGCGGAGGAGCGCCGCACGGCGCCGGTATTGTATCGCGCCATGAAGGAAAGCGCGAAGCACCTGCGGGCCGGCAACGACATCCAGGCCGCGATGGCCGGCGGAGCCGAACTCATCACCAAGGCCGGATTCGTGCTCGACTATTTCGAGGCCCGCCATGCCGAAACGCTGGCGCCGATATCATCGCTGAAGGATGGCCCGGTGCGGATATTGGTTGCAGCAACACTCGGAAAGACCCGGCTGATCGACAATATCGCGGTCTAAAGCATGATCCGGAAAAGTGGACACCGGTTTTGCCGAAAAGATCATGCTTAAACAAGAAGATAGAGCGGGATGACGATTCGAGGAAAAGTCATCCCGCTCTAGCCCAACTTTCCCAACTGAGGGGTAACGCAGCCAAATATCCCTTATAGATCAGGGGGACTGGTCAAAAGGTCTTCACTACAAGGCCAGGACTGACGGCTTCGCGATCTCGCCCGCCGCGGTAATCCTGGGAGGTGGCTGAGGTGGCATTTCGAGGTTGAGCTGGCTGGCCAGGAGCTTTTGATCGGCGTTCAGCTCGGTGTAGCGGCGGAGGATCAAGGTTCGTCCTTCCGTGGTGGGGAAGTGAACATCGAGCATCTGGATGGCGGCAAACTTGTCGAGCACCGCCCTCGGCGTGAGGCCGCCCGCCAACGGCCTGAGCCTTGCACGCAACGTGACGTGGAGACAGTAGGCCAGGAAGGCGACGAAGATGTGAGCTTCGACCCGCTCGATCGTTTGATGGAAGATCGGGCGCACTTCCAGATCGCCCTTGAGGTTCTTGAACGCCGCCTCGATTTCAGTCAGCTGGATGTAGAACTTCCACAGCTTCTCCGGCTGGTGTTCGTACAGATTGGTGCGCAGCAGATAGCGACCCTCGCGGCGGCGCACTTTGCGTAGCTTGTCGCGGTTGAGCGCGTAGCTGAAGCTGGCGATCTGCGGATCCACTTCGATGTCCAGCAGCCGCCACGCCGCCCTTGCCTTGTCCCGCGCAGCGCCGAGTTTCATCAGTAGCTCTTCGCGCTTCAGGCGCATGGCGGAGAGCTCCTTGAGCCGGCCCCACAGCCATTTCAGCTTGCGCTGGCGCATCGCGCGTTCCTTGTCGATGCGGGCACGGCTGCGAGCCAGCACATAGAGCTCCTGCTCGTCCGGCAAGAGCTTGACGTCGACCCCATCGCGCACCGCTTGCCACGGCCGCTCGAGCAGAGCTTTTTCCAGTTGGGTCAGTCGTCCTTTCGGAGTGCCGACCAGATATGAGATCGGCGGATCAGATTGCCGCATCTCTGCCAGCACCTCGTTGGTCGGAATGCCGCGATCCATCACCCAGATGCGCTGGGCCTTGCCGTACTGGTTTTCGATTTTCTGCAGGAAGCCGCGCAACGTCGTGTTGTCGGCAGTATTGCCGGGCAAAACTTCATACGCCAGCGGATAGCCCTCGGGCGTCACGATCAGGGCGATCACCACCTGCACACAATCACTGCGCTTGTCGCGGCTGTAGCCGTAGCGACGCTTGTCGTTCTCGTCATCCGGCGGGTCCGATTCGAAATAGGTGCTGGTCAAGTCGTAGAGCAGAACCTCGAAGCTGGCGCCGAACAGATCCTGCCAGCGTTGCCGCAGGTGGCTGAACAACGCGGTCTTGTGTGGCAGCACCTTGTCCAGGCAGCGATACAGCGCGTTCTTCGATACCAGCGAATAATCCTCGCCGAGAAGATCCCCCATCGCGCTCTGCTCGAACCATTGCCGATGCAGCCGCCATTCGCTGCCGGGATCGATCAACCGGTAGCACACCAACGTCTGCAGGATATGCCGCCAGCTGGTTCCCTCGCGCGAGTCCGGCAGGCGCTCCGTCCAGAATCGATCGAGCTCCAGTTGCTCGTAGAGATGACACGAAAGCCAGCAGGCTCCCCATTGCCGCGGGCGACGTAATTCCATGGCATCGAGCCGTACCTGCAGCCCGTAGCCCCGGGCGTGCTCCGGAACGCCTTGCCCGGCAGGAAACAGCGCGAGTTGTCGATGTTGCTGGCTGCCTTCGTCAAAAGCATCGACCACCCGGCACCAGGCCTCGCGTTGGCTGTCGTTGATCTCGCCGAGATAGAGCACCGGCCGCTGCACCACCCGACCACCAGCGCAGCGCTTGCTTTCGACAATGCTCCAGTAACGGTGCTCCTTGCCGTCCTTACGTCGTCGAGTGAATCGCAAATACATCAGCGACGATTTTACTCGGATCAAAACACACGAAAAGGCGGTAGGTCTTCACTACAACGATTTTCGATCCCCCGTCCCTTGTAATGATTTAGCTTTTGCCTCGACGAGACATCGAAAATCGCTAAAAACGAGGTCCAGTTGGGAAAGTCGGGCTAGCGCGGGGGGGGACCGGTCTTGCGATCGGATACGCGCAAGCAAAAAAGCTACAGTAGACCGAGCTCGCGCAATTCGCGGCGCAGCGGCTCGGGCATCGCGGCGACGCCGACACCTGCGGATTTGAGATCGGGCGGCGCTTCGCCGTCGGCAAAGTAGCGCCAGCCCTGGAACGGGCGCATCGGCCGCGGCAGCACCGGGATCACCTTGGGCTGCATCACCAGCCGGCATCGTCCGATACCATCGCGATCACGGAACGGCTCGACGCCGATGATTTTTTCCCGCGCGGCGATTTCACCCCGGATCACCCAGTACAGCGAGCCGCCGGCCAGCACCTCATCGACGCGCTTCGGCGTCATCCGGGTGACGTGGATATGATGGAGCGGCAGGCCCTTTTTCTTCGCGGTCTGCATGCGCTCCGCGACCCAGCCCTTGAGTTCCTTGACCAACTCGCAGCCGACGGCAAGCTTGATGAGATGAAGTGGCATGGTGCGACGTTTAGAGCATGGTCCGGAAAGTGGAAACCGGTTTTCCCCGGTTTCCCGGACATCATGCCTGAACAAAAAGTTGGTGCATCAATCGTTCGACGCCGCCGGCGCGGGCGCTCCCGGAGGGGGCGCGAGCTGCACCGGTGCAGGCGTATGCTGCGCGGAGGTGCGCTTGGGCGCAGCCTGCTTTTTAGCAGCTGCCGGCGGGGCGGCCGCCGTCGCGGGCGGACGCTGTGAAGGCAATGCCGGTGCGGCCTTCGGCTCCGGCGTCATGATGCTGACCGGCGGGGTCGATGCTGCCGAGGGAAAATCGGCATTGGTGGGTTTGCCGGTAGGCAACGACGGCGCAACCGCAGCAAGCGGCCCCGGCATTGCCGCCGCGGGCGTGTTCCACAGCGGCGCATACCGCGCGATCAGGCCGTCATAGACCCGCTCCTCCATGTTGGCCGCGATATGGCTGCTATCGGTCAGCGCCCGGAACGCCGCGCAATTCGATGGCGTGCAACGATCGCGCGCCAGCAGCACTTGCGCCATCAGGCCGTATCGATCGCGCTCCACGGCATTCCGCAGGGTCAGCAACTCGGGCGTCATGCTCCGGTTGGCGGTGGCGACGTCGCCGAAGGCGGTCAGCCGGGTGATCTCTGACGCTGCATAGGATACCGCCGCCGCCGCGGTCTCAGCGGAGCCGAACAACGCCTTCTCGCAGGCGGTCAAAACCGTATCGCCGGCGAGATCATCGATGCATGACAGGGCCGGCACGGCTGCGTTCGTCGGCCGCAAGGACCGCGCGGTGTCGGCGGAGGCCGGCGGGCTGGCCGGACCGAACCCGCGAAGGGTCGCGGCCACCGCGATACCGACGGCCAGCAGCGTGATCACCGTCAGCGCGCCGTTGGCGACCGATCTCTCGGCTCGCAACAGCGTGATGAGCAGGATAATCCCGAAAAATCCCGCTGCGGCCAAGGTCAGCCACATCGGGAAAGACGGAGAACGCCAGATTTGGTCGAGCGATGTGGCCCAGGCCCAGTTCATGCGCGGTGTCCCTCAGCGCAGCACAGAACGCATTCCACGCGGGCGAATGCCCATTCCTTCGCACTCACCTTGTACAGAATGGTTCTGAGAACGGGGCCTTTTGACGGCGATGCGGAATGGAACTCGCCTCACCCGGCCGCGCGCATGATGTTTCAGGAAACCGCGAGCTGGCTTTCTTTGGCCACCCGCTCAAACGCTTCGGTCGAGCTCTTGATCCGATACTGGCAGTCGTCGCCATCGGTCGGAAGCAGCCGGATTACCTCGTAGGTACCGCTCGCGGCCGGACGCGCCACGTTGCTTGCAGTGAAATAGACGGTCTCACCAACGTTGTATTTGTGCTTCAACGCCCTCTCCATTACGCAAAAAACGTCGGCCGTGCCCACGGTCCCGCCTGCTTCGGCCGACTGAAGAACCTGGCGGCCATATAGCACAGCGCCCATCCCGTTGGCCAGTTACATCGGGACATGGCAAATACGCAGAATTGCAGATTTTTCAGTATGATAATGCCAATTCCGGGGATTTCGGACAAATCGGACCCGCCGGGACCCCGCCCCGTTAGTTCAGGCGGTATGTGGCAGCGTGCCGTCCGGGCTGGCGTGATCCACCGCCGTCGGCAGTTGCTGCGCGAGGACCTTGGCGAGCTGATCGACCGGGATATTGAACCGCGCGGCCAGCTGCTTCACGGTGTCGCTGCCGAGCACCTGCTGCAACTGCTCGGCCGTGATCGGAAGGTTCTGCCCGTTGCCGACCCAGGATTTGACCTGCTCGCCGAAACCGGCCTGCTGCAGCTTGGCGACGATCGCGTTCAGCCCGCCCTGGCTGCCATTGCCGAGCACCTCGCTCAACACGACCGGAACGACGGCCGCCTCAAGCTGGCCGAGGGCGCCTTTGAATGCCGGTGAGTTTTCCAGTGAATTGAGAATCCCCATGGCCAAGTCCTTTCGCTGAATGCGCTGGCGTAGGTTGCCGATTCAGGACCTTTTGCGTGGTTCGGTCAAGCCGCGAATCCGTTGACGCTTCGCGGTCACCGCTCCTCGCTGTCATTCAGGCGCGGCGTCTCAACGTCGGGAGGCCGGGGACCTTGGTCCGGCAGTGGCTGTGTCTCATCGACTTGCTCTTTGAGATCCGCAGCTTTTTCGACCAGGGCCGCTGCAAGTTTGGCGTTGTTGATTGAATTGGCGAACTTGAGAAGCGTCGTCGCCTGACGCGTGAAATATTGTCTGCCGATCACGGTATGACCCCAATAACCATCTCGCAGACTACATCACGCGGGAGGGGGGCTTTCGTTCCGCAAAATGTACGAAAGCGAACTTAAGTAGTGCCTGGAAAGCTCAAGAAAGTTCCACTGGAACCCGGTTCCGGGTTCCAGTCGCCCATTTCACACGCTCTCGAACCTCTCGATCACAAGGGTTTCGGCAAGGCCCGCACGCGTCCATTCCTGAAAGGCCGGCAACGCCATCATGGCGTCCATATAGGCTTGGACCTCAGCCGCCACGGGAATCGCATAGGTACGAAAGCGGTGCACCACCGGCGCGAACATGGCGTCGGCCGCGCCAAAATTTCCGAACAGGAACGGCCCCAGTTTTGGGTAGCGCTCGCGGCATTCGATCCAGATGTGTTGAATGCGGGCGATGTTGGTGCGGGCATCCGCCGACAGCGCGATCGCGCGGACCGGCCGGTGCAAATTCATGCCGCACTCGTTACGCAGCGCCATGAAGCCCGAATGCATCTCCGCCGAAATCGAACGCGCGTGTGCGCGGCGGGCGCGGTCCTGCGGCCAAAGCCGCGCTTCCGGAAACCGTTCGGCGACATATTCGATGATGGAGAGCGAATCCCAGATCGTGACGTCACCATCGATCAGCGCCGGCACCTTGCCAGAATGCGTGAAATCCAGAATGCGCTGCTTGTCGGCCTCATCGGTATAGAGCGGAATGAAGATTTCGTCGAAGGCGATGTTGTTGGCGCGCAACGCCAGCCATGGCCGCATCGACCACGATGAATAGTTCTTGTTGCCGATCACTAGCTTCAACGTCATGCACAAGAATCCTCTCTCTCGCGTCATCCTGCCATGGCGCGAGGCGGGCGTTCAACCCGCTCAGTTCGCAACCCGCATAGCTCGATGCCGGTTGCCGCCATTGAACCCGCATGGCAGGATTCGCCTTCACGAGGGATGCGGGATGGGCGCGTATTGGGTCGATATTCTGGCGGTCAGCTTCTTCGCGCTGGAATGGATGGTGTATGCCGTCACGCTCGAACATACTGCCTATGGCCGCGACAGCCTGTCCTCTCGCATGCATGCCTACCGCGAGACCTGGATCAGGCGTCTGCTCGATCGCGAGACCCGCATGGTCGACATGCAGATCATGGCGGCGCTGCAAAACGGCACGGCGTTTTTCGCCTCGACCAGCCTGATCGCGGTCGGCGGCGCGCTGGCCTTGCTGCGATCAACCAATGAGGCGCTCGCCGTCTTTGCCACCCTGCCGATCAATCTTTCCCCGTCGCCCGCACTGTGGGAAATCAAATGCCTCGGGCTGATCCTGATCTTCATCTATGCGTTCTTCAAATTCGCCTGGTCGTACCGGTTGTTCAATTACGTCGCAATCCTGCTCGGGGCGATGCCGCCGGCTCAACAACGCGACACGCCGGAAGCGGAAGCACATGTCATCCGCACGACAAGGCTGTTCGAAACCGCAGGAAGGCACTTCAATCGCGGCCAGCGCGCGTTCTTCTTCGCGTTGGGCTATCTCGGCTGGTTCGTCTGCCCCTGGGTGCTGTTCGTATCGACGGCGGCGGTCGTGATCGTTACCTGGCGGCGGCAGTTCGCCTCGAATGCCTGGCGCGCGATGGGAAGCTAGAGAGCGTTTGCCGGCGCCCCCGGACGCGATCCGGGGTGGGTCCCGGTTCGCATGCACAAAAGACGCGTGAAAACAAATAGATAGAGCGGCTTCCAGTCGCTTTACGACGCGCTCCCAAAATCCTGCGGCGTGAAGGTCAAGTCGAGCACCTTCCATTCGCCGTAGCGGTCGACCGGCAGCATCGCGTAAGGCTGACAGGCCTCAAGCGCTGCGACTGCGCTTTGCATCAGCGCCGGTCCCTTCGCCGATGCGCTGGCCTCGATCAGGACGGGATCCGCGGCGAGCTTGCCATCGGGCGACATGAATACCCGCAGCCTGATCATGACGCTATCCGACGGCGCGATCGATGGCGGCAATTTGGAGCAAGTTTTCAGATGACGTCGAAACTCGGCGACGAGACTGGAGTCGATGTCGGCTTTCTTTGACGCCTGCGCGTCGAGATCGTCGTTCTTGCCCTTGGCCGGCTCCACGGGAAGATCCGGCGGCAGGCCAAGCATCACGTGATACTTGATCGAAAGATCCGGCTCCGGAGGCGCATACGCTGGCGTTGGCGATGTCACCGGCGTTTGCGGCTGGGCGCCTGCGCGTGGCGGGGCTGGAGACGGTTGCGGGGCCGGAGACCGTGCCGGCAGCGCCGCCTGCTGTTGCGGCCGGGCTGCCGGAGGCTGCGCGGCTGCCGACGGTGGCGAAGTCTCCGATTCCGAAGGGAGATCGGCGGCGTCGGAAGGCTTCGCTTTCGGTTCCGGAAGCGGTTCCTCCTTCTTCGGATCCGGCGGAGCTTCGGCCGGCGAAACGATATCCACCATGATCGGCTCGGCCGTAATCGAACCGAACGGATGCACCTCGGCAAAGAATAGCACCAGCATCAGGACCGACAGATGAGCCACCGCCGATGCCGTGATGCCCGCGCGCAAGATCCGGCCTGGGTTCATGATCCTTATTCAGGTTTTCGATGCCGCAAAGGGCATCGTCCGCAAGAAAATTCCCTTCGATGGTAACTTGCGCTTATTACGATCGCAAAGCCGGTCCCAACCCCGAATCAAGTCCGAGGGCATGGTTTTGCGGAATGTGCGCTTGCGGCGAGCATAGCGGCCGATGCCAACGCCTCAATCCCATTTCGGCGCGAAACCGAAATCGGTGAGCCGGCCCTTGGTGCTGCCCATGGCGAAGATCTCCTGCATCTGGTCATCGGACAGCGCGAAATCGAAGATGTCGATGTTTTCCGAGAGCCGCTCGATCTTCGAGGTCCGCGGTATCGCGGCAACATTCTGCTGCACCAGCCAGCGCAGGCAAACCTGGGCCGGGGTCTTGCCGTGGGCCCTCCCTATCCGCGCCAGCGTCTCGTCGCTCTTGATGCGCCCCTTCGCCACCGGACTATAGGCGACCAGCGCCATACCATGCCGCGCGCAGGCTTCCCTGACCCGGGTCTGGTCGAGATAGGGATGGTATTCGACCTGATCGCACACCAGAGGTTCCCCTGACGTCGCCACCGCCTCGTCGATCAGGGCCACGGTGAAGTTCGAAACGCCGATGTGCCTGGCCATGCCGAGTTTCTTGGTATGAGCCAAAGCGCCGAGCGTCTCCGCCAGCGGCACGTGCGGATTTGGCCAGTGCAGCAGCAACAGATCGACTTCGGACAGGTGCAGCTTGGTCAGGCTCTCCTTGGTGGACCGCTCCAGATCATTCGGCGCGAAATGGGTGGTCCAGACTTTCGTGGTCACAAACACGTCGTCGCGCTTGACGCGCGCGGCGCGCAGGCCATCGCCGACCTCGCGCTCGTTCTCATAAACCTGCGCGGTGTCGATGTGGCGATAGCCCAGTCGCAGCGCCTGCTCGACCAGACGCGCGCAGGCTCGCCCGCGCAACTCCCAAGTGCCCAGGCCGATCGCGGGGATCTTGGCACCATTGGCTTCGACAAACTGCATCAAGAGATACCCGGGACAACCAAGCCCCATTATGTCCCTCCGCCGTCGCGCTGCCAACCAGCGCGGCACCAATCAAACGGGGTCGCGAGATCGGGACTGCCTTGGGGTCAGACGCGCGCCAGCGCCGCAAACACCGTGTCCGGGGCGTGCGCGATCACCGCAAGGAGTGCCCTCGCCGGCCCGCGCGGGATGCGTTTGCCCTGCTCCCAGTTCCGGATGGTTTCGACCGGTACGCCAAGCCGCGCGGCGAATTGCTGCTGGGTCAGGCGCGCGCGCCGGCGAAGGTCGCGCACCCCCGGCGGCGCTGTCGTGTCTACCGGCATTGCGGCAGTCGTCGCCGGCGGGACCAAGGGTGCCACCGGGGCGAGCGGAAATTCCTGCCCGTCCCGCAATTCGACGATCCGTCCGTCCGCTTTCAGCCGCAAGCGCTGCATGTTCGAACTCCGATAAGGAGTCTCCGCGATGCGCGTTAAGGCCCGATTAACGATAAGCCCGTGCCGGCGGCCCGGGTTATTTCAGCCCGAACCACAGCGTCGCGATGCCCAGAAACGAGAAGAAGCCGACCACGTCTGTGATGGTGGTGACGAAGGTGCCCGACGCGACTGCAGGGTCGGCGCGAACCCTTTCCAGCAGCATCGGGATCAGAATGCCGCCGAGCGCGCCGGCCACGAGATTGCAGACGATCGCAAGCCCGATCACGACACCAAGCCCGGGGATCTTGAACCAGGCCACCGCGGCAATGCCGGTGATGATGGCAAAGGCGAGCCCGTTGACCAGACCGACCAGGCCCTCGCGGATGACCACGCGAAACGCGTTGCTGGAGCCGAGCTCCCGGGTCGCCAACGCGCGCACCGCGACCGTCATGGTCTGGGTCGCGGCATTGCCGCCCTGACTGGCGACGATCGGAGCCAGCACTGCCAGCGCCACCATCTTCTCCAATTGCCCTTCGAACAGGCCGAGCACCGAAGACGCCAGAAAGGCGGTCGCAAGATTGACCAGGAGCCAGTTGAAACGACCCTTGGCGATGGTCCAGACATTGTCGGACAATTCTTCGTCGCTGGTGACGCCGCCCAGCGCCTTCAGGTCTTCGTCGGCCTCTTCCTCGATCACGTCGACGACGTCGTCGATGGTGATGACGCCGACCAGGCGGTTCTCGGTATCGACCACGGGGGCTGCGACCAGATTGTACTTGCCGAACAGCCGCGCCACCTCTTCCTGATCGTCCAGCACGGAGACGCGGCGGCGGTCTTCGTCGATCAGATCGGCCAGCGGCACCAGCCGGCGCGTTCGCAATAGCGCATCCAGCGCCACCGCGCCGTGCCAATGCTGCGCTTTGTCGACCGCGTAGATTTCGTAGAATCGGTCCGGCAGGTCGGGCGTATCGCGCATATAGTCGATCGCCTGCCCGACGGTCCACTCCGGCGGCACTGTGATGAACTCGGTCTGCATCCGGCGTCCGGCCGAATTTTCCGGATATTCGAGGCTGCGCTCGAGCGCATCGCGCTCCGACGGCGGCAGCTTTTCCAGGATTTCTTCCTTGTCCTCCTCGTCGAGGCCCTCGAGCAGTTCGACGGCATCGTCGGATTGCAGCTCCCGAACGCCCTCGGCGACCGTCTCGGGTTCGAGTTCCTCGAGGATTTCCTCGCGGACGGAATCGTCGACTTCGTTCAGCGCCGAGAAATCGAAATCGGTGCCCGTCAATTCCACGAGGCTGACGCGGTCGTCGGGTTCGAGCGCCGCGATCAAATCGCCGAGATCGGCTTCATGGAGTTCCGCAACCACGGCACGCAGGAATGGCGTTTCGGCGGCATGGATCGCGCGCGCGATCTCCTCGACGAATTCGTGGCGAATTTCGCCATCTTCTTCGCGCATCGGAAGGCGGTCGAGCACCGAGCCGGCGGATTGGGCAACGTCCAGGTGTTCGGCCATGCCGCGCCTCGCCAGTTTGACAGGATTGCTCAACTCGTCTGAGTTACCGATTCAGGCAATATCCAATGGGCAACACCAAGCGCAATGATAAATATCATCGGCACACGCGGGTCCGGAAATACATGAAGCGTGGTGGCTGCTGCGCTTGTTGCTTCCCTCGCATGGATGGCCGTGGCCCGGGCCGCGGAGTGTCCGCGCCCGGGAACGCTCGGTACTTCGCGGGTGCTTGCCGTCGATGCCGCCACCACGCCGCGCGTCGGGCTGAAGCAGTTTCCGCAGACGCTACCGCTCGGCGATCACGAGGTCGTGCTGACCTTCGATGACGGCCCATGGCCTGCGACGACGCCGAAGGTGCTGGCGGCGCTGGCAGAGCAGTGCGTGCGGGCGACGTTCTTCCTGATCGGCAAGCCGGCCTCCGAGCATCCCGAGCTGGTACGCAGGATCGCGGCCCAGGGCCACAGCATCGGCTACCACACCTGGAGCCACCGCAGCCTGATGCGGATTCCGCCCAGCCAGGCTACCGAGGAAATCGACCGCGGCATATCGGCGGTCGAAACGGCGCTGCACGGCGTCGCGACCACCGTGCCGAGCACGCCGTTCTTTCGTTTTCCGGGCTTCGAGTCGACGCCGGCGACCCTCGACTTGCTGCAATCGCGCGGCATCGTGGTGTTCGGCGCCGACCTCTGGGCCAGCGACTGGAATCCGATGACCCCTGCCAGGAGTTGAAACTGATCACCGACCGACTGAACACCGCCGGCCGGGGAATCATCCTGCTTCACGACCCGAAGGCGCGAACCGCGGCCATGCTGCCGGCTTTCTTGCGTTATCTGCGTGACAATCACTATCGCGTGGTTCATGTGGTGCCCACGGACCCCGGAGGCCACTCCGACGGCGGGCCCCGAGGGACGAAATCAGGTGCGGAACCCACGCATTAAGCCGCTGTTCATGACGGCGCGCGCAATGATGGGGGCGTAAAAGCGGAATGCAGACGGTGTGTTATGATGGGTGATGCGTTGGCTTTGGTCGGCAGGCGGCAATGGGCCGCCCTCAGCCTGGGGTTACTGGCCTGCGTCACCGCATATTCCGCCCACGGCGGCCGATTGTCCCGGCCATCCCGACGCGATCGGCACCTCGCGCACGATCGTGGTGGATCCTCGCCAGCATCCCCGTATCGGCACCATGCAATATCCCGAAACGCTGCCGCTGCGGGATCATGAGGTGGTGCTGACCTTCGACGACGGCCCGCTGCCGCGCAACAGCAACCAGGTTCTCGACATCCTCGCCGCGCAATGCGTGAAGGCGACGTTCTTCGAGATCGGCCGCATGGCGCAGGCCTATCCGGCAGGCGTCCGCAAGCTGATCGCCGCCGGCCACAGCGTCGGCACTCACACCCAGAACCATCCGCTCACCATGAATCACATGCCGATCGAGCGCGCCAGGCAGGAGATCGACGACGGCATCGCGTCGGTGAAAGCAGCGCTCGGCAACGACGACGCCGCGCTGGCCCCGTTCTTCCGAATCCCGGGCCTGGAGCGCGCCGAAGGCGTCGAGGACTATCTGGCCTCAAAGGGCATCCAGGTCTGGAGCGCCGATTTTCCGGCCGACGACTGGCGGCAGATTTCCTCCGCGCGGGTCTATGAGCTCGCGATCAAACGGCTCGAGGAAAAAGGCAAAGGCATTCTGCTGCTGCACGACATCCAGGCGCGAACGGTCGCCGCGCTGCCGAGGATCCTGCATGAGCTGAAGGCACGCGGCTTTCGTATCGTCCACGTCGTGCCGGCGACGCCGCAAAATCCGCCGACGCCGACCGAACCGCAGGACTGGCTGTTGCATCCGCCGTCCGAAAACGTGGCGACCTCGCACTGGCCGAAAATCCCCAATTTCGTCTTCGCCGATGCCGCGCACGCTTCCCGCTCCCGCGCTGTCGGATCTCGGACTGGCGGGAGGGACGTTCGATGACGCTTGCCGAGGAGCGCGCCGGGCGGATCGGCCACGGCGTTCCACTGCCGCGGCAAGCGCCCTGGCCCCGGCAATCGCCGCTGCCGGAGGGGGTCGCGAACGCCCTGCCGGTGCCGGCACTCAGCGTCTTCGAGATAAAGGAGGGCCTGCGCGCGGCGACCCGAGGCATTTCGCGCCGCGCCGATCAAGGCAGCACCGCCGATCATGAAGCACTCTCGGTCGCGGGCACCAATTCCTCGCGGGCGATCCGCGGCAAATCTCAGCCGGGAGGCGTACGCCCGGCGGCCGGCCACGGAACCCCCAACGCCGCGCGTGCCCGCCGCGGCACGCTCAAGCATCTGGTCCAGGTCAGAAAAAGAAGCGTGTAGGCCGGCGGTTCAATTCGTCACGATCTTCGAAACGCACAGCAGCGCGATGATCACGAAAAATAACAGATCGATATAGGCATTGATCTCGCCGGACCGGCGCAGGACGCTGACGTCGGTGACGACCTGCTTGCGCTGGGACAATGCGGCGGGGCCCTCTCCCGTGAGGCCCGCGAGGCGCCGCGCCTCCAACTCGAGCCGCTCGATGCGCTGGAAGAAATAGAATGAACGCAAAACCGACGCCGCGCGCATCGCGGCATAAACCAGCACGAGGATCGCCAGCGTCGCGCGCTGCGGGTATTTCTCCATGTAATTGAGGCTGTAATAGACCAGCGCCAGAAACAGGAAGTTGGAGATAAACCGATAGGCGTGGCTCAGGAATTTCATGGGTCGGTTCCTATCGATGGTCGGCCATGTGGTTTCTTTGGTTGAGCGCAATCGGAAAAGCTGTCGGTCCGCGGGCCGGAAACGCCGGCCCGGACGCCATGCCCGCATCTACGCCAATGGCGTTACAGCGAAGCTACCGAAGCGGCCTTACGCGCCATCCGAACAATTTGCGGTTAAGAATCGGTGCGGAGACGCCGTCAGGTGCCAACCGCACCAGCCAAGTCGGGCTCTGTCATGCGTTTCGAAAGCCTAACGAGGCACCCAGGAACGGTCACGGCATCGCCGTCACATCACAGGATTGTATGGTGCGGAGGGCGGAGAAAATGCATGCAACTTCAATAACTTGCCGAGATGGACAAAAGGCGAGGTGCATTTCCCGCCTATAGGTGCTTTTCAAGCCCAGTGCCGCAGCTGGCTAAGTCGGGCACGCCGCCATTTCTTCAAAACGCCGCGCCCCGCCGTCGCCCCTCCGAAAGCGCAAGCAACTTGACTTACGTCAAGGACCCTAAGGCTTGGCGTGAAATTCTTCACAAGGATGGAAAAACGGCCCGCAACCTGAGCCGGGGGGCCTATCATGCTCAACCTGATCGAAGGTCTGCCGCCGGACGTTCTGGGTATCGAGGCTGCATGGAAAGTAACGCACGGGGATTATCGCGAGGTTCTGATTCCGGCCGTCGAGGCGAAGATTGTCCACGGGCCGATCAGGATGCTTTATGTCGCCGGTCCAGACTTTACCGGCTATGAACTCGAAGCCTTGTGGGATGACGCGGCCTTCGGCTTCAAGCACTGGCATCAGTTCGAGCGGATCGCTGTCGTGACGGATAGCGCCTGGCTCCGCGCCGCGATCACAATGTTTCGCCCGTTCTTCCCCAGCCAAATCCGGTTGTTCAAACTTGCCGAGCTGGCCGCTGCCAGGGACTGGATTATCCGCGCGGAGAAAGCAAGTGGGTGATGGCGGACGCATCGCATGACATGCAGCTCTCAGGACACCTGACCGCGATCCATGGCTCGGTCGTCGATGTCCGGTTTCCCCAAGGGGGGTTACCGGCCGTCAATGAGGGCATCGCGATTGATCGTGATGAACCCACGCCCCTTATAGCGGAGGTTCAACAGCATCTTGATCCCGTGACAATCCGGGCCGTCGCGCTGGGCAATACGGCCGGGCTCGGCCGCGGCGCGTCCGCGCGTGCCTTGGGCGCACCCATCCGGGTACCGGTTGGCGGCGCAGTGCTCGGGCGTTTGCTGAATGCCGTCGGTGAGCCCGCAGACCGCGGACCGGAGCTGCCCCCAGGCACAGTTTTTCGTCCCATTCATGCATCCGCTCCTGCACTGGACCGGCTCAGCGCCTCTCAGGAAATCTTCCACACCGGGATCAAGGTCATCGATTTGCTCGCCCCGCTCGTCAAGGGTGGCAAGGCGGCGATGTTCGGCGGCGCCGGCGTCGGCAAGACCGTGCTAATCATGGAATTGATCCGTACGACGGTCGAACGCCACTCCGGAATCTCCGTGTTTGCCGGCATCGGCGAGCGGTCGCGCGAAGGGCACGAGCTGCTGCTCGAATTGAAGCAGTCCGGCGTGCTGCCGCGGACCGCGCTCGTCTTTGGTCAGATGAACGAACCGCCGGGCGCGCGCTGGCGCGCGGGTCTCACGGCGCTGACCATCGCAGAGCATTTTCGCGACGAAGCAACACGAGAATGTGCTGCTGCTGATCGATAACGTGTACCGGCTCGTGCAGGCCGGCGGCGAAGTGTCGGGCCTCCTCGGGCGGCTGCCGTCCCGCGTCGGCTATCAGCCGACGCTTGCCAGCGAAATCGCCGAACTGGAGGAGCGCATCGCCTCTGTCGCCGGCGCGGCAATTACATCGATTCAAGCAGTCTATGTTCCGGCCGATGATTTTACCGACCCGGCCGTCGCCGAGATCTTCAGCCATCTCGATTCATCGATCGTGCTGTCGCGGGAGATGGCCAGCGAGGCCATGTATCCTGCCGTCGATCCCTCGGCGTCGACCTCGAACTCTACTCGATCCGCGCCTCGTGGGCGAAGCGCATTACCGGATCGCCCAGGAAGTGCGCAAAACGATCGCCCATTATCGTGATCTTCAGGAGATCATTGCGCTCCTCGGGATCGAGGAGCTGAGCGCCATCGATCGTCAGGCCGTCAAGCGGGCGCGGCGCCTCATGCGGTTCCTGACGCAGCCCTTCATGGTCACGGTTGCCTTTACCGGGAAGGAAGGCCGAACTGTCGAGCTTGCCGATACGCTGGCCGGATGCCGCGCGATTCTCGACGGTGAAGCCGATAATTGGGCGGAGAGCTCGCTTTATATGATCGGCGGGCTCGAAGAGGCGCGGGAGCGCGAGCGCGCCAGCGCCAAGGGCGGCGTCATGAAACTCACCGTCACCACGCCACTGGCGATAATCACGAAGGCCGACAATGTCGTGCATGTGCGCGCCGAGGATGACACCGGCGCCTTTGGCATTCTGCGGGGGCATGCGGATTTCCTGACGGCATTGGCGATCTCGGTCCTGAGCTGGCGCGACGAGGGCGGCGCCGAGCATCACATCGCGGTGCGCGGCGGCATGCTGGCGGTGAGCGGTGGCGAATACGATCACCATTGCGACGCGCGAAGCCGTCGCCTGACGACGATCTCCATCGTCTCGAAACCGAAGTGCTCGCGAGCTTCCAGCGCCGCAGCGAGGAGGAAGTGACCGCGCGCACCGATGCGCAGCGCCTTTACCTCGCGGCCATCCGGCAGATCTACCGCTTCCTGCGGCCCGAACGCGCCGCCCCGGTGCCGCGGCTGCCCGGCGCCGGTGTCGCAAGAGGGGCTCAAGTCATGACCCCGCGGCCGGAAAATCACGAGCGCTTCGAGCAAGCGGTCAGAGCGGCGACAGGAGCGCCGCGAGCTCTGGCGGCGCGAGGGCGAACGGTCCCTCGGCCAGAACCTCGCGATGATCGGCGCGCTCGGCTGGACCATCGTGGCCCCGACCCTGCTCGGCATCTTTGCCGGGCGCTGGCTCGACCGGACCTTCAGAGCGGGATTTTCTGGACGCTGGGCTTACTCGTGGCGGGACTGGCGCTGGGCTGCACCTTTGCGTGGAAGAGGATGCATAGCGAATGACCCCGAATGATCTTGATCGCTCACCCGCAACTAACGGTCATGATGGCTCTTGCTGGCCTCGATGTTCGGGCTCCTGTATTTTGCGGCCCTCAAGCGCTGCGTCGCGCTGCTTGTCGGTGGCCAAGGCTGGCTCGGTCCGCTGGCCCTAACGCTGGGACGTATTGGCGCAGCAGCTGGTATCCTGTTCGTCGCAGCGAAGCTCGGCGCGGCGCCGCTGCTGGCCGTCTTCATCGGGTTCCTGATGGCGCGCGCCGTGGCGCTGCGCGCGGAAAGGAGGGCCGGCTGATGCAATCCTCGCCGCTCACGAGCACGCTGCTTTTTCATGTTGGTCCGGTGGCGATCACGCGTCCGGTAGTGACGACGTGGATCATCATGGCCGCACTCGCCCTCGTCTGCCGGTTCATCACCCGCCGTCTGGCAATCCTGCCCGACGGTCGGCAGGCGGTGCTTGAGGCCATCGTTACCGGCATTGCCGGCCAGATCGAGGATGTCATTCGCAAGGATGCGCGGCCGTTTCTGCCGTTGCTGGGTACGCTGTTCATCTTTTTGGTGATCGCCAATCTCTCCGGCGTGCTCCCCGGCGTTGAGGCGCCAACCAGCAAGATCGAGACGCCGGCGGCCCTGGCGCTGATTGTCTTTTTCTCGGTGCATTATTTCGGGGTGCGCGCGCGTGGTCTGCGCGGCTATCTTGCCAGCTTCGCCGAGCCCAAGCTGATCATGCTGCCCCTCAATATTCTCTCCGAGATCACGCGCACTTTTTCGCTGATGGTACGCCTCTTCGGCAACGTGATGAGCGGCGAGTTCGTCATCGGCCTCGTCGTGGCCCTGGCTGGACTGTTCGTCCCGATTCCGCTCATGGCGCTCGAAATTCTCGTGGGCCTCGTACAGGCCTACATCTTCACCGTACTTGCAACCGTCTTCATTGGCGCTGCCGTCGGCAGCGTCGCGAAGGGATAAGGAGGTTCAATGGATCCCAAGCTCATTTCGATCATAGGCGCTGTCATCGCCGTCTCGATCGGTTCGATCGGCCCGGCGCTGGCGGAAGGAAGATCGGTCGCCGCGGCCATGGACGCCATCGCGCGCCAGCCCGAAGCGGCCGGGACGATCTCGCGCACGCTCTTTGTCGGCCTCGCGATGATCGAAACCATGGCGATTTACTGTCTTGTCGTCGCGCTGTTGCTCCTGTTCGCCAATCCATATGCCGGGTGAGTGATGCACCTCGACTGGTGGACGATAGGTCTCCAGACCATCAACTTCGGCATCCTGGTCTGGCTGCTGCACCGGCTTCTGTACAAGCCGGTGCTGACCATGATCGACGCGCGGAAAGCGGAGGTCCGCCGGCAGTTCGACGCCGCCAAGGATATCGAAGCGAAAGCGAAAGCGGAGCTGGCAGCGGTCGAGGCCGAGCGCGCCGGCATCGCCGCCGAACGCGAAGCAGCGCTCCAGGCCGCCGCAGCTCAGGCGCAGCAGATCGCCGAGGCGCGTCGGGCGCAAGCCGAGCGCGACGCCGAGGCCCTCATGGATTCGACGCGCAAGACTTTGGCATCCGAGCGCGAGGGCGCGCTGGATGAAGCGCGACGCCTCGCGCTCGATCTCGGCGCCGACTTCGCCGGAGGCTCCTCGCGGAGGTACCCATGCAATATCGCGCAGAAGCCTGGATCGAGCGGATCGAGCAGCATTTGAAGGCAATGCCGCAAGCCGAACGCGACGCTTTGGTCGCGTCAGCTCGCCGATGGCAACACCGCTCGACGATCGTCACCGCCTGCGCTCTGCCGCCGGCAACGGCCGATCATGGAACGCGCGGTTGCGCCAGTCCCTTGGCGTCTCCGGCGCTATGACGTTTGTGGTCGATCCCGCGCTGATTGCGGGCGCAGAATTGCATTTTCCGACCGGCGATTCTGCGGTTCTCATGGCAGAGCGCGCTCGCGGCTGCGCGCACGGAGGCGGCGCCCATGGCCAGCCTCGCTGAGGAGCTGAAAGGATGGGCACAAGCGAGCCGCCAGAAACTGGCGGGTCTGCCGCTGGCGCCGCGTCTCGAACATATCGGCCGCGTCCTTCAAGTCGGTGACGGCGTTGCGATGGTCGCAGGGCTCCCGCAAGCACGACTGGACGAATTGCTCGTCTTCGAAGGCGGCGTACGCGGCCTTGCCGTCGATCTCGGGGATGATGCCATCGGCTGCATTCTGCTGGGCGACACCGCCGGCATTTCGGCCGGCAGCGTCGTCCGTGGCACGGGAGAGGTGGCCCGCGTTCACGTAGGCGAAGCGCTGCTCGGCCGCGTCGTTGATGCGCTTGGGACGCCGCTTGACGGAAAGGGCGCGATCGAAGGTGCGCAACTCGCGCCGGTGGAGCAGGCGGCACCCGCCATCGTCGATCGCGCGCTGGTAACGCGGCCGCTTGCCACCGGGCTGCTGGTCGTCGATGCGATGATTCCGCTTCGGCCGCGGGCAGCGCGAGCTCGATTATTGGCGACCGCGAGACAGGCAAGACCGCCATCGCGGTCGATACGATCATCAACCAGAAGTCCAGCGATGTGATCTGCGTCTATGCGGCCATCGGACAGAAGGCATCGTCGGTCGCGCAGCGTTATCGACGCCGTGCGCCAGCATGGTGCGCCGGAGCGATGCATCTTCGTCGTCGGCGAAGCCGACGCTCCGCCCGGACTGCAATGGCTCACGCCCTATTCGGCCTCTGCCATGGCGGAATATTTCATGACGACGCGGGCGCGACGTGCTGCTCGTCCTCGACGATCTGACCAAGCACGCCGCCTGTTACCGGCAGGTCTCGCTGCTCTTGCGCCGACCACCGGGCCGCGAAGCCTATCCCGGCGATATTTTTTACATCCATTCGCGGCTGCTGGAGCGGGCGGCGAAGCTGGGGCCGGAGCGCGGCGGCGGTTCGCTGACCGCGCTGCCTATCGCCGAGACGCAGGCCGGCAATATCAGCGCCTACATCCCCACCAACCTGATCTCCATCACCGACGGGCAGATCTATCTCGATCCGCGCCTTTTCTACGAAGATCAAAAGCCTGCGGTCGATATCGGCAAGAGCGTCTCCCGTGTCGGCGGCAAGACGCAGGCGCCCGTCTTGAAGGCCCTCTCCGAAAGTCTGCGCCTCGAATATGCGCAGTTCCTGGAGCTCGAAGTGTTCACGCGCTTCGGGACCATGGTAGACGAGCGCACCCGCAAGGTCATCGAGCATGGACGGCGCATTCGCGCCGTTCTCGGCCAACGGCAGTTCGCGCCGCTGTCGCTGGGCGAACAGGTGGCGCTGCTGTGCGCCGTTGGCGACGGTGTGCTGGATTCCGTGCCACTGGATCGCATCGACGCGTTTCGTGCCGCCTTGCCCCCTGGCTTGGGGAACACTGTCCCGAGATTCGGGCGCTCGACGACAAGGCCAAGCCGCTCCCCCACGCCGTTCGCGCGCGGCTCAAGGAGAGCCTGATCGCACTGGCGCAATCGGTCCGCGGCGAAGCTTTCCCAGGAGGGAGCGCGATGATGCGCCTTTCGGAAATCCAGAGCCATATCGCGAGCATGGACGAATTGCTCGACATCGTGGGCGCAATGCGTTCGCTCGCCGGCATGCGGGTGCAGGAAGCGCAGCATGCGCTGCCCGGTATTCGTAGCTACGCCGGCTCGATGGCCGCCGGGATTGGCAGCGCGCTTCTGCTCATGCCGCAGCCCGTCACGGGGACGCATCAGGAGCGTAGTCGCCGCGCCCTCATTGTGTGCACTGCCGAGCATGGTTTCGTCGGCGGCTTCAATGAGAGGATGCTTGAGGCGGCCGAGGCGACCGTCGAACCCTCTGATCTGCTCTTTGTGCTGGGGAGCCGCGGGGCGGCGCTCGCGTTCGAGCGTGGCAGCAAGGTGGCCTGGAGTAGACCTATGGCGACCCGTCCGGCGGGAGCGCCCGATGCGGTCAACCGCCTAACGAGCGAGCTTTACGCGCGCATCGCGCGCGGCGAAATAGCACGAGTTGACGTCATGTTCGGCCGCTACCGTCAGGCCGCCGCATCGACGATCGAGCGCCGTCTGCTGCTTCCACTCGACACAGCGACGCTGGTTGCCAAGCCAGCGCGTCAGGTCCCCCTCCACAATCTGCCGCCGCGCCCCCTACTCGAAAAGCTGATGGCCGAATACGTCTTTGCGCTGCTGACCGAGGCTGCGGTCGAGTCCATCGCGAGCGAGAACGCCGCCCGCTTTGCCGCGATGGAGTCGGCACACGACAATGTCGGCAAGAAGCTCGCGGGATTGCAGGAGAACGTGCGTCAGGCACGTCAGACCGAGATTACTTCGGAGCTGCTCGATTTGATTACCGGCGCAGAAGCTATGCAAGTTGGCCCGAGACGCGTCATTCGCCAGCCGAGAGCACTCTAACGATTGGCCCGCCAAATCGAACACCTGCCACGCGTAGCGCGCCCACGGCACCCTGCCCGCATGTCCCTTGATCGAAACGCTGTTGGGAAGACCGCGTATCGGTCACGGATGAGTCCGAGCCCGCCGATTTCTACGCTGGGCTACGCTACTGCCCTCTCGTAAGACCGCCCCTGGGAGACAGAGTGCCGAACCGGGCACCTCGCCACCTCCCAACCGAAAGGTCCGTTCTGAAGCGTAATGTTGGTAAGTGTTTGATTTTGCTCGGTGCGCACAACCGGCCCGAGCCCCGGCGTGGGGCTGGTGCGCTCGGAGGGACTCGAACCCCCACGATGTTACTCACTGCCACCTCAAGGCAGCGCGTCTACCAATTCCGCCACGAGCGCTTGGAAAGCCGGTCCCGGAATTACGCCGGACCGGATCAACGGCGCGGGATGTAACAAATCAGCGATGGGGGGACAAGGCCTGCCGACAGGGCCAAACCGGCGAAGTTGGGATCAGATTCCGGCCTATCGGCTGCCCGGCGATTTCGGCAGCATTTGCTTGACTTCGACCGCGATCCGGTTGCGGTCGACCAGCACTACGCCGCTGGCAATCGGCAGGTTGTTGGCGAGGATCTTGACCTCGTCCGCCTCGGTGGCGTCCAGTTCGATGATGGCGCCGCGGCTGAGCCGCATTACCTGATGGATGGGCATCGTGGTGGTGCCGAGGACCACCATGAGGTCGACGCTGACTTTTTCGAGGGTTGGCACTGGGGTGAGCGACCTGAACTGACAAAAATGTGCAAAATTGCGTGGTTTGAGATCACCACGTTATGGTTAGCCAATGGTTAATGACCGCCAAAGCCTGGATTTGACGCCATTCGCGGGCCGCGCCGGCGGCCGGGCGGTCGAATGGCTGATATCGGACGCCCCGGTGCCCTACCCCGAGGCTCTCGCCGTCATGGAAGCCCGCGCGGCCGCCATCGCGGCCGGTCACGCGCCGGAACTGGTCTGGCTCCTGGAGCACCCCCCGCTCTACACGTCGGGCACCAGCGGCAAGGCGGCCGATTTGCTCGACCCACGCTTTCCGATGTTTGCCACCGGGCGTGGCGGGCAAGTCACCTATCACGGCCCCGGCCAGCGGGTGGCCTATGTCATGCTCGATCTGAAGCAGAGACGGCCGGACGTCCGGGCCTATGTGGCCAGTCTCGAGGAATGGATCATCCGGACACTCGCAGCCTTCAACGTGCGCGGCGAGCGCCGCGAGGATCGCGTTGGCGTCTGGGTAAAACGGCCGGACAAGGGCGAGGGTTTTGAGGACAAGATTGCCGCCATCGGCGTCCGGCTGAAGCGCTGGGTGTCGTTCCACGGCATCTCGATCAACGTGGATCCCGACCTGACCCACTTCGACGCGATCGTGCCGTGCGGCGTGGTCGATCCGCGCTACGGTGTCACCAGCCTGGCCGACCTCGGCCAACCCGTGAGCATGCCGGATCTCGACATCGCGCTCCGGCGAGCGTTCCAGCAAGTGTTCGGCGCAGTCGAAGCGCGGTTGCCGGAAGCGACCATCTGACGTCAGATTTGGATTCCGGCAGCGAACCACTCTAACCCAACTTGCGCAGAATCGGGGGTCGGCTTTAGGCAAATCAATGGCTTAGCCGAAAAGTCGTCACTACATTTCTGGTCGAGTAGTCGGTGATCAGGCGCTGGCGGCGATGGCCGGCAGCTGGTGTTCGGCGAGGCGCATGCGCTTCGGCAAGACGATGCCGAGGCGGTCAAGGAGAGCGGCCTGAGCGGCATCGGGCTGGGTGACGCAACGCAGGCGGATCTGGCCGTGGGCGGCGGTTGGCAACACGACATCATTCGATTGAATGCGCGCGAGTTCTTCGAGCACGGTTCTTGGGGAATTGCCGAGACCAGCGCGGCTCTGCCACATCTCGAGGGTCTTCCACAGCACGAAGGCGAGAAAGCAAACGAGGATATGCGCCTGCACACGTTCGGCACGCTGGTGCCAGATCGGGCGCAGGTTCAGCTGATCCTTCTGGATGCGGAAGGCGGCCTCTGCCTCGGTGAGTTGGATATAGGCTTTCCAGAGCTGTTGATCGCTCCAATCGCAGATATTCGAACGCAACAGATAGGCGCCCTCCGAGATCGCGGCCCAGTCGTCGAAGGCGTCGTTGTAAATGACGCTAAGACGGAAGCCCGCGGGACAGCCATCCGGCTCCAGCGTGATGGCGAAGCGGGCGGCAGATCGCTGGTTTTGCTGCAGGATGCGGCCGATCTGCCGATTCACAACTGCCGGATCGACACGCTTCTTCGCATGAGCCAAGCGCGCAGCCAGGCGCTGTAGCGCTTCTTCGATCCGCTGGCTGAACTTGTCGTGCATGGCCCGCTCTTTGTTGCGCCGATCGGCGGAACGGCACAGGATCACGGTCTCCTCGGTCTCGGGGTGGCGCGTGAGTTTGACCTCGACGCCTTCATGGACCGTGCGCCATCCGTCCGCGGCGGCAAGTGCGGAGCTGAACTTCTTCAGCTCCGACTTCGGCGCGCCGATGATATAGCGGCGGCCAGTGCTTCGTAGCCACGCCAGATTGTCGGCGCTGGCCATGCCGCGATCGCTGATCCACACGCGGCCCAGCATGCCATGGCGGGCCTCCATGGTGGCCACGATCGTCTGCAGGGTTCGCGAGTCGTGCGTGTTGCCGGCGAACACCTCGTAGCCCAAGGGAAAGCCGTCGAAGGTCACGACCAGCGCGATGCACACCTGCTTACAATCGGGCCGATGATCCCGCGAGTAGCCGCGCCGGGCCAGAGGGTTTGCTTCCGCTTGGCCTTCAAAATATGTGCTGGTGACGTCATAGAGCAGCACTTCGTTCTGAATGGCAAACAGCTCGCCGCACCGCCGCGACAAATGCGCTTCGAGTGCCTCCTTGTGCACAATGAGATGATCGAGGGCGCGGTAAAGCCGGTCTTTGTTGACCTGATCGTCTTCAAGCTGCAGCAAATCGGAAAGCGCCGTGCGGCGGTACCAATCCTCGGCAATGTGCAACTCGCTCGACGGCTCGCACAGCCGCGACGCTACCAGAACGGCCGCCATCTTCGCCCACGAGATGCGCTCCTTGCCAGCTGGCAGTAGTCGGTCGCACAACTCCGCAAGGCCCGTCCCGCGCCACAATGCCAACGCCAAATATACATCGCCAAACCGACGCGAGCGCTCGATCCGAATGCCCTTCAACCGAACCGGTACCGTCATTTGCTCGCTGCCGTCATCGAACAGCTGCGCTTGCTCGGGTGCGCCGATTAGCCGCCTTGCCAGCTGCCGCGCCTCAACCCGGCCGTGCTCGTCGAGTTCGCCTAAATGCGCCACCGTTTGCTGGATGACACGACGCCCGACGCGAACGCTGCGTACCAGGCACCAATAGCGGTGAGCCTTTCCATCCTTCTTGCGAATCGTGTGGCGCAGGTACATGCGCCATCAGACCACCTCGGCAGCGAAAGAAAATACCCAAGGTCGTCACTACACGCTCAAATCGCTCCTTCGCGCCACCCAACCCCTTGATTAGACTCACACGAGCTCGCGCAAAATAGCAAAAACTACCCCCAACTGCGCAAGTTGGGCTAAGCCGTGTGACCGGGGTCGATGTGCTTCGGGGTCTTCTTTTCCCGCTGCGGCGTCATCTTGGCCGGATCGGGCGCGCCGGGGACGCCGCGCGGCCCCAATTGCTCGCGCTGAATGTCGTCTTCGGACTTGGCGGGCTCGGTGGCGTTTGGCGGTACTGGCCTGATCATGATCGCTTACTCCTCACACCTGCACGCGCGCCCTCCCCGCGCACTGGCATGAGCTGAGAAGTCCTGATCGTCGCGATGGTTCCGGCTTTCACGAGGGCGGCCGGCAAAACGCGACGCGCAGGGCATCAAGCCATCAAGTCTTCGCGGGCCTGCCGCGCTTTCCACACGATGGTTGCTAATGCGGCGGCCGCAGTTCGCTCGCAGCCCAGCCTGCCGCATCCGACCGAAGCGGGTCGCTGGCCACCATTCCGGTTTCGCCATGTCCGCATTTGCGGCATTCGAAGGTGCGCTGCTCGAAGCCTTCAGGCCCCGAACTCAATGGCAATCGTAACCATCCGCGTCTGGCAGTTGGGACAACGCGGACGGTGGATCGGCAATAGCTCTGGATCGGGCTTTTTCGTCACTGCCATGATTAGAAGCTAACCAAGGTGCGAGACGCTTGTCGGTCCGGTCGCCGACAAAAATCAAAATGGAACCATGGTTCCGCAGTTTGCCGCGCATTCCGCGGAACTGCGGCAACGGAACGTTGCATTCAAAGGTCAGCGACGCCGGCAAGCTGGCGGCGCTGCGGACGCAGGCGGCGACGTTCCGGAGCACGGTCGCGGTCGCGGCGGGGTGAGCGAGGACATGCTGGCGCGTGTCCCCTACACCGTCGGCAGCACCGAGAACCGCTCGCCCGGCCGCCGCAGGTTCAGCGCATCGGGACCGGTGCCTTCGTCTTGCACGGATTCAACCCGGGCTGATGACGGTCCACGCCGGCACCGCGCGACCATCTCCGACACAAGCTCCGGCGGCCCGGCAAACAGCGCTTCCACGCTGCCGTCCCTGCGATTGCGCACCCAGCCCTCCAGATTGTGGTTGCGTGCCTGGTGATCGACCCAGGCTCGGTAGCCGACGCCCTGCACGCGTCCGGTGATCATCACCTGTCGGATCGCGCCGCTCATTTCCCGAGCCCGAGGAATTCGCGGGCACGCGCCTTCACCTCCGCTTCCCGCGTGACGCGGCCGCTCAGTTCGCTGGAAGCTATCCCCTTCAACGCCTTTGGCGGCAAGCCTTCACGCAGCGCTTTAAGGGTCTCGTAAACGGCCTGGGTCGCCGCGGCAAACGGCGCATGGCCCTGCAGGGCGACCCGTACGCGCCGGCCGGCGAGATAGCCGGGATCGGACATTTCCTCGGGCACGCCGCCGAGCACGATCGGCAGTCTCGTTGCCGCCGCGATCGCTTCGAGTTCCGTTCGCACCTTGATGCCGGTGAAGAACAGCGCGTCGACGCCGGCCGCCTCATAGGCTTTGGCGCGCGCGATCGCGTCTTCGAGCGAGGTGATCGATGCCGCGCCGGTGCGCCCGATGAGGACCAGCGAGGGATCGCGCCGCGCATCCAGCGCCGCCTTCATCTTGCCGACGCCCTCCTCCAGCGAGATCAGCTGCGTGCCGTTCTGGCCGAAGGCCTGCGGCAGCAAGGTGTCCTCGATGGTGAGGCCGGCAGCGCCCGCCGTCTCCAGTTCCTCGACGGTGCGGCGGACATTGAGCGCGTTGCCATAGCCGTGGTCCGCATCGACCAATACCGGCAAGGCTGAAGCGCGCGACATCCGGCGCATCTGCTCGGCGAGTTCGGTCAGCGTTATCAGCGCGATGTCGGGATCCCCTAACACCGCGAGCGAAGCCACCGAGCCACCGAACATGCCGAGTTCGAAGCCGATATCCTGGGCGATACGGATCGAGATCGCGTCATAGACCGACCCGGGACGGATGCACGCCGATCCCGACAGGATCGACCGCAACCCTTCGCGGCGCTTTCGGAAGGCCATCGCCACCTCTTGTTCGTCATTCCGGGGTGATGCGAAGCATCGAACCCGGAATGACGGCTCACGCGAATTCCAGAATCAGCGCGTCGACCGCCAGCGTGGCGCCGGCGGCGGCGTGGATCTTCTTCACCGTGCCGTCGCGTTCGGCGCGCAGCACGTTCTGCATCTTCATCGCCTCCACGACGGCGAGCGTTTCGCCGGCCTTGACTTCCTGGCCCTCACTTACCGCAATCGACACGACGAGGCCGGGCATTGGGCACAGCAGTTTCTTGCCGGTATCGGCCTTGGCGCCGACCGGCATCAGCCGCGCCGCCGTGGCCTCGGATTCGGTGAAGACGTTGACGGCGACTTCATAGCCCTGATGCGCAAGCCGGATTCCGTTGGGGATCGGGCGCACCTGCATCGCCACCAGATGACCGTCGACGGTGCCCTGCCAAACCGGATCGCCGGGCGTCCACGGCGAAACCAGAAGGTGCGGATTGCCGAGCGAGCCATCGGCGCCGACGAAACGCACCGCGATACCCTCGGATTGCCGCGCGACATCGAGCGGAATTTCGGCACGGTCCAGCCATACCGCGCGGCGGCGTTCGCGCTGCACCAGCCGGCCGGTCAGTTGGCCGGAAATCTGTCGCTTGCGTTCGCCGAGCACGTGATCGATGGCGGCGCCGACCGCGGCCAGTCGGCGCGCCACCTCGCCTTCGGGGGCGCGAACCGCAAATCCCTTCGGATATTCCTCCGCTATGAAACCGGTGGAAAGTTTGCCCTCGCGCCAGCGCGGATGCAGCATCAGGGCCGACAGGAACGGGATATTGTGGCGGATGCCGTCGATGTAGAACGAATCGAGCGCGGTCGCCTGCGCCTCGATGGCAGCAGCGCGCGACGGCGCGTGCGTCACGAGCTTGGCGATCATCGGATCGTAATAGATCGAGATCTCGCCGCCTTCCTGGACACCGGTGTCGTTACGGACGGTGATGCCGTCGACGCTGCTCTCGGCCGGCGGGCGGTATTTCACCAGCCGCCCGATCGACGGCAGGAAGTTGCGGAAAGGATCTTCGGCGTAGACCCGGGATTCCACCGCCCATCCCGTCAGCGTCACGCCCTTTTGCGTCAGCGCCAGTTTTTCGCCGGCGGCCACCCGGATCATCTGCTCGACCAGATCGATCCCGGTGACGAGTTCGGTGACGGGATGCTCGACCTGCAGGCGGGTGTTCATTTCCAGGAAGTAGAAGCTCTTGTCCTGGCCGGCGACGAACTCGACGGTGCCAGCGGAATCGTAGTGCACCGCTTTCGCCAGCGCGACCGCCTGTTCGCCCATCTGGCGGCGGGTGGTCTCGTCCAATAGCGGCGACGGCGCCTCTTCGATCACTTTCTGGTTGCGGCGCTGGATCGAGCATTCGCGCTCGCCGAGATAGATGACGTTGCCGTGCTTGTCGCCGAGCACCTGGATTTCGATGTGGCGGGGATCGACGATGAATTTCTCGATGAACACCCGGTCGTCGCCGAACGAAGCTTTGGCTTCCGCCTTGGCAAGGCCGAACCCTTCGGCGACTTCGCCCGTCGAATACGCGATCCGCATGCCCTTGCCGCCGCCGCCGGCGGAAGCCTTGATCATCACGGGATAGCCGATGGCGTCGGCGATCTTCACCGCATGCCGTTCGTCCTCGATCACGCCGAGAAAGCCTGGCACGGTCGAGACATCGGCCTTGGCCGCCGCCTTCTTGGATTCGATCTTGTCGCCCATCGCGGCGATGGCGCCGGGGTTGGGTCCGATGAAAACGATACCGGCTTCGGCCAGCGCGCGCGGAAAGGCTTCGCGTTCGGACAAAAATCCATAACCGGGATGCACGGCCTCTGCGCCCGTCTTGCGGCAGGCCTCGATGATCTTCTCCATCACCAGATAGCTCTCGGCGGCGGCCGGCGGCCCGATCAGGACGGCCTCATCAGCCATTTCGACATGGAGCGCGTCGCGATCGGCCTCGGAATAGACGGCGACGGTCTCGATCCCCATCCGGCGGGCAGTCTTGATGACCCGGCAGGCAATCTCGCCGCGATTTGCGATCAGAATTCGTTTGAACATGTTCTTGCTTACTTGAGACCTTTTGGGGCGGGGTCCGGCCCTCCCAGGCCGGGGCTGCAATCTGGCACGTGGAGGAGGATGTAACAATTCCGTGGTTACAGGAAAACCAAGCGGAGGCAACGGCCTATATCAACCGGACGGACCGGCGCGTTAGAGCGTTTTCAAGCGAAGTGGAGATCGGTTCGCATTAAGAAAACGCGTCAAATCAAGAATCTAGAGCCCCGTTTCAATTCCATCGAAACGGAAAAGGCTCTAGCCGGAATAGCTGTGAAACCGGCCACGCGCATAGGCGTTGGAGACGGCCTTCATGAGTTCGCCGACCTCGGATTCCAGATATTCGTTGGCAACGAGCAAGGCGCGGACGGTGGATCGCATATCACCGCCGCAGGCCGCGATGGCCTGATCCACCGACGTCTCCAGCCCGTCGTCCTTCTCCGTATTCGATTGTGATGAAGAGGACATCTGTCGTTCCAGCGTGAGCGGTGGGACCAATGTTCCTCTTTTGTTCTCAGGAAGTCAACCGTCGGGATGCCGCCATGGCGCCCTCGAAGCGAGCCAAACCAATCCCGCCGACGGTTGCCCTTGTTGCCCGCGCCTGATCGATCCTTGGCGCAAATAGCCCTGTAACAATCCCGTCGCACAGCAAAACTAAACAGAGGCAACGGCTTGGCCGAAATTTGCTTGGTATGGGAGATCATATGCGCCGCTCGATCGCGTTCATAACCGCAGGCCTGACGCTCTTCTCCACCGGGATGGCGTTCGCCCAGAACAACACGCCCCGCAACCTGATCCTGTTCGTGCCGGACGGACTGCGCGGACAGATCGTCTCGCCGCAGACCGCGCCGGCGATGGCCGATGTCCGCGACAAGGGCACCAGTTTCAGGAATTCGCACTCGATGTTCCCGACCTTCACCATGGCCAACGGATCGGCGATGGCGACCGGGCATTATCTCGGCGATACCGGGACGTTCAGCAACACGATCTATACCGCTTTCTCGTCCGCGCCCGCCGGCAATACCGTCGTCCCCTTCCTGGAAAACGATGCGGTGCTGGGCGATGTCGATGAGCATTTCGGCGGCGATTATCTGAACGAAGAAACCATCCTGAAGATGGCGCGCGCCAAGGGGTTCAGCACCGCTGCGATCGGCAAGGTCGGTCCGACGCTGATTTTCGACCACACCGACCGCGCCGACCGCCCCGGCCTGCATTCGATCGTGGTCGACGATTCCACCGGCGGCAAGAACGGCGTTCCGCTCTCGGAGGAAATGCAAGCCGCATTGACAAAAGCCAATCTTCCGCTGGCAGCGCCCTCGCGCGGCGACAATGCGAAGGCCGGCGACGCCAGGACGCCGGGCACCACGGTCGCCAATATCGCGCAGCAGGCCTATTTCGCCGACGTCGCCAGCAAGATCGTGCTGCCGATGTTCAAGGCGCGCGGCAAGCCGTTCGTGCTCGTGTTCTGGTCGCGCGATCCCGACGGTTCCCAGCACAATACCGGCGACAGCCTGAACACCGTGACGCCGGGGATCAACGGGCCGACCTCGATGGCCGGCATCAGGAACGCCGACGACAATCTGGCACAATTGCGCAAGGCACTCGACGATCTCGGCCTTTCCGCCACCACCAACATCATGGTCGCCGCCGACCACGGCTTCTCGACGATTTCGAAGGAGAGCAAGACCAGCCCGTCGGCAAAGGCCGCGTACGCGGATACGCCGAAGGATTTCCTCCCCATGGGCTTCCTCGCGATGGATCTGGCAAAGGCGCTTGACCTGCCGCTGTTCGATCCCAACAACAAGAATGCACGCATTGGCGATAACGCGCATCCGAAGGCCGGCAACGGCCTGCTCGGCAAGGATCCCGCAAAGCCCGAACTGGTGGTGGCCACCAACGGCGGTTCGGACCTGATCTATCTGCCGAACCAGGACCGCAGGCTGGCAAAGCGCACCATCAGCGCGCTGCTCGAACAGGACTATGTCAGCGGGCTGTTCGTCGACGACAATCTCGGGCGCTTCCCCGGCACCTTGCCGATGTCGCAGCTTGGGCTGAAGGGCAAGGCGGTAACGCCGACGCCCTCGATCGTGGTCAACTTCCGCTCCTATGCGGAGGGATGCAACGAGCCGACCAATTGCTCGGTCGAGGTCGCCGATACCGTGCTGCGGCAGGGCCAGGGCATGCACGGCAGTTTTGGCCGCGGCGACACCATGAACTTCATGGCAGCGATCGGTCCCGATTTCAAAGCCGGCTATGTCGATCCGTTGCCGGTCAGCAATGCCGACGTCGGCGCCACTGCGGCCAAACTGCTCGGCCTGACCCAGAAGCCGAAAGGCAAGCTGATCGGGCGGGTGATCACGGAAGCCATGCCGAACGGCGTCACGCCGCAGGCCTATTCCGGCACCGTCGAGTCGCGGACCTCAGCCAACGGCCTGCGCACGGTGCTGAAATTCCAGCGGGTGGCGAGCCAACGCTACTTCGATGCGGCGGGTTTTCGGGGCCGCACCGTCGGGCTCGAGGCGGAAGGCGGCAAACAAAAAACGGCGGGGGAATAACCCCGTTCAGATCGCTTCCATCATCGTCGCAATGTCCTGGCGGTTGCCGGACAAGTTGATCAGGTTGCGGGTGTCGTCGGTGCGGACGGTGCCGCCGCGCGGGCGCAGATCGATGGGTAGAGCGAAGCGAAACCCATCAATTGCAGAGCTATCACTTGCATCAAAGATGATGGGTTTCGCTTCGCTCTACCCGTCCTTTGCACTACGCACTCCATTGGTTCAGGTCTGAAGGAACCTGCTTCGCCGTGCGCGCAAGCACAAATGCATGCCGTGGCTGCGGCAAAACAACCCGCCGGGCAAATCACCCCAAAGTCTGTCCAGCCCTGTTCGCAAAAATATTCTTGTTCTCGTTTCACCCAAATCACTTTCATAACTGCCGCCGTCTCACCCGAATGAGGGGCGGCTCGCGATCGTCACGGACGTTGCGGTGAGATGCGGTGGACGCAAACGCGCCTTTGACGAACGGCGCCAGATGCGTACGGCGAAGTCGTGTGGTCCTGATGCCCCGACGCTGGCATCAAGTTGGCGGAAGTCATTCCGTCAATGAGGGTGGCAAGAAAGCCCGGTCACCCGGGAGAGCGCGAAGTAAGCCGTAACACCATCGCGCAGGGAAGGCCGGATTGCCTCCGCTGAACCTGTATGCTCGTGTGCGTTTTTCTATGTGCAACTTGCACACGAGACCGCGGGTGCAGCGCGCACCCGGTCTTCCCTGCGCCCTCGCTTTTCCAAGGGGCGGAAAATGAAGCAAGCCTCGGGCGGATCGCGCCGCGAGAATGTGGAATCACGTTTGTTCGCTGTTTGACAATTGAATGAGATCAGGTGCCATATGGCGCGGCCCCGCGGGATTGGCGTAAGGCGTAATCCGCCGAATGCACGGGCTACGCCTCAGGCGATCAGCCGGCTCGGCTTTACCAGGAGATCGGCTGGGATTTTCCAAGCCCCGCTGAACGGCGCAATAGCACCCCAACAAAAACGGCGGGCCCCTGCCCGCCGTCTAAACACCCAAACCGTTCCCGGCCAAACTCACATCCCGATGTCGAACACGTTCGGCAACTGCGTCGCCAGTGGCAGCGTGGCCGCGCCGACGATGGTGGCGACCAGCGCCATCAGTGTGCGGTTGCAGCGCTGCTTGCCGCGCATCTGGCCCGCGATCCACTCCAGCACTTCGGTATTGACGCCGACGGCGCGGGTCGGCGCCCAGCTTTCGATCGCCGTTTCCGGCGACAGCGCAACCGTGCGCGACGGTACCGGCAGGCCCGACGCGGAGGCAGCATGGTGCACGACGGCCTTGGCCAGCAGATCGTCGAAGCGGCCGTCGTCGCTGCGCTCGGCGGCGGCGTCGTTGATTTCGAACAGCGCTTCGGCCTCGGCCCGGCTGACCGGCTGATCGTCGACCGCGGTCGCGGTCAGAATGCGCGCGCACCAGGCGGCGTCAAAGGCATCCAGTGCACGTGAAAAATGCACGCGGCCCCTGGTGGTGGGGCCTTCGCCGGTGATCACGCCATCGCGGACGACGGCGAGAGCAAGGGCTGCGGTATCGCGGCAGGAGATTTTGGATGGTTCGAGCGCGGCGATCGGTTCGGCAAACTTAGGCGCAGGGGCGGACATTGGTTGGTACTACTTCTCGGTTTCTCGTTCTGGGCCAGCAATTCCACGCGGGCGTAAACGAGCGGTTAACGATTTGAAACTTGCTTCGCGGGTTTTTTAAGTGGTTGCCGATTTGTCGCTGTGACCACGGTCACGGTTCAGATCCGGGGCCGGCGTGTTGAGGGGCATAAAAGGCAATATCAGGGCAGTCAGGACATTTGGCACCGTTGTGGTTTTTTTGCCGCAGAGGCGCGGATCAAAAGAAGATGCTAGGAGTTCCCATAAAGGCTTCTGCCCCCTATACTTGCGCTGAAGAATTCCCCCGCAACTTGAAGAACATGAGGTCGTAAAATGGCTCTCCAGATAGGCGCCGTGGCCCCGGATTTCGAGGCCGAAACCACCGAAGGCAAAATCAAATTCCATGACTGGATCGGCAACAGCTGGGCTTTGTTGTTCTCGCATCCGAAGGATTTCACGCCGGTCTGCACCACCGAGCTCGGCGCGCTGGCCAGGCTGAAGCCGGAATTCGACAAGCGCGGCGTCAAGCTGATGGGGCTTTCCGTCGATCCCGTCGCCAACCACGCGAAATGGTCGGAGGATATCAGGGAGACGCAAGGCGCGGCGCCGAATTACCCGATGATCGGCGACACCGACTACAACGTCTCGAAGCTCTACGACATGCTGCCGGCCGCCATCTCCGGCGACCCGTCGAAGCGGACCGCGGCCGACAACCAGACCGTCCGCAACGTCTTCATCATCGGGCCGGACAAGAAAATCAAACTGATCCTGGTCTATCCGATGACGACCGGCCGCAACTTCCAGGAGATTCTGCGGGTGATCGATTCCCTGCAGATGACCACGAAGCATCGCGTCGCGACGCCGGCCGACTGGAAGCCGGGTGAAGACGTCATTATCGCCGGGTCCGTCAGCGACGATGAGGCCAAGACCATCTATCCGCAGGGCTGGAAGGCGCCGAAGCCGTATCTGCGGATCGTGCCGCAGCCGAAGTAACGGCCAAATTCTGTCGAAGAAGACGGGACGCCCGGTTCATGGCGTGGCGTCCCTTTGCGTTAGCGCGTTTGCCGCAGCGAGGGTAAGCCCTGCTCACCGGAGCGTCGCAAGATAAAGAACGACATACCGGTTCACACGAAACCTCCTGCGCCTTTACGCGTATCCCATTTACCGCGCGTCTTCCGAATTGACCTCCCCGATGACCGGCACATCCGCGTCCTCTTGCATCGTCTGGTTTCGCGACGACCTCCGCCTTTCCGATCATCCCGCCCTGCATGCCGCCACCAGAACCGCGGCACCGGTGATCTGCCTCTATGTATTCGACGAACCCAGCGACCCGCTGCGCGCGCCGAGCGCGCGTCCGCTCGGCGGCGCGGCGCGCTGGTGGCTGGCGCAGTCGCTGCGGGCCTTGCAGGCCCGCCTCGCCTCGGTCGGCACATCACTCGTGCTGCGCAAGGGGCCGGCGGCCAGGGTGATCGCCGATCTCGCGCGCGAGACCGCGGCCCGGAGCGTATTCTGGAACGAGATCGCGCAAGCTCCGCATCAGGCGGCAGCCGATCAGGTCGCTGCGGCGCTGCAAGCAATCGGGGTCACCTGGCAAAGCTTCGCTGGCGATCTTCTGGTTGCCCCCGCCGATATCCGCAACAAGGATGGCCGCGGATTGCGGGTGTTCACTCCGTTCTGGCGGCGGGTGCAATCCCTGGCCGATCCGCCCGAGCCATTGCCTGCACCGAAGGTTTTGCGTCCGATGCCTGACCTTGCAGGCGATACCCTCGAAAGCTGGGGCCTCGAGCCGGCGCATCCGGACTGGGCCGGTGGCTTGCGCGAAAGCTGGACGCCCGGCGAGATATCCGGGCAACAGCGGCTCAAGGAATTTCTTGGAAGAGGCGTGACCGGTTACGCCGGCGAGCGCGACCGGCCCGACCGCGAGGGCACTTCACGGCTATCGCCGCACTTGCGCTTTGGCGAGGTCAGCCCTCGCCAAGTATGGCATGCCGCCCGCTTTGCCGCGGCGGGCCGCCCCGCCCAGTCAGGCGATATCGACAAGTTCCTGAGTGAAGTAGGCTGGCGCGAATTCTGCCGGCACCTCCTGTTCGACGTGCCCGATCTGGCGAACGCAATCTCCAGCCAGCATTCGACGCCTTTCCATGGCGGCGCGATCATCGGGCGCTGCGGGCCTGGCAGCGCGGCCGGACCGGCTATCCGATCGTCGATGCCGGCATGCGCGAGCTCTGGCGCACCGGGGTCATGCATAACCGGGTGCGGATGGTGGTGGCGTCGTTCCTGGTCAAGCACCTCCTGATCGACTGGCGGGAGGGAGAAAGGTGGTTTTGGGACACGCTCGTCGATGCCGATCCCGGCAGCAATCCGGCCAATTGGCAATGGGTCGCGGGCTCCGGCGCCGATGCCGCCCCTTATTTCCGGGTGTTCAATCCGATCCTGCAGGGCGAGAAGTTCGATCCCGACGGCGCCTATGTCCGGCGCTGGGTGCCGGAACTCGCGCGGTTGCCGGCTGGCCTGATCCATCAGCCCTGGCGCGCGACGCCGCTTGAACTTGGGGCTGCGAGGGTCGAACTCGGCAAGAGTTATCCGAAGCCGATCGTCGATCACAGTGAGGGGCGCGAGCGCGCGCTGAATGCCTATGCGACGGTCCGAGGAAGTTGAGTGGGCCGCATCTCTTTGACAGCTTTAAGAATCTCGCTATCGTTATCGCTTCGATCAACCCTGGGGGACGACATGAACGACGACACACCCATTGTAGAGCCGATGCCAGAGGCGACCAGCGTCGCCGAAGCGCCGAAACCAGCCGTCAAAAAGAAAAAGAAGGCCGCCAAGAAGACCGCAAAAAAAGCGACGCCGAAGAAAGCCAAAAAAGCCAAGAAGGCTGCCAAGAAAACCTCCAGGAAATCCGCGGCGAAAAAATCCGCCAAGAAGGCCGTGAAGAAAGCCGCCAAGAAATCTTCCAAGAAAGCCGCGAAGAAGAAGAAGGCCAAGAAGTCGAAGCGCTGATCGAGGCGTTTCCTTAGGAACGCGCAGAGGTCTTCAGATGGCAAAAGCCTTCAGATGAAAGTCTGGAGGCTTTTGTTTTGGGATTTTGACTTCGCTGCACTTTAAGCACGCCGGTTAACCAGAAACACCGCGGCGGCGCACGCGACCATGCCGGATATCGCGACGATATCGAGCCGTTCGCCGAACAGGACAAAAGCCATCGCGGCGGTCACCGCCGGCACCAGATAGAACAGGCTCGCGACCGAGGTCGCCGCCGAGTGCCGGATCAGCCAGTACAGAAGCCCAATCGATCCGATCGAGAGCACCACCACGAGCCAGGCCAGGGCCAGCACGAACTCCCGGGTCCAGTGCACCACGTTGTCCTCGAACAGCCACGCGGCACCTGCGAAGAAGATAGTCACCGCGACATACTGAACGAGATTGCCGGCGCGCCAGTCGATCTGGCCGCAATAGCGCCTCTGGTACAGCGTGCCCAAGGTAATGCTGACCAGCGATACGCCCGAGGCCAGCCAGCCCCAGCCCGCCTCCCCGCTCATCGGACGATCGTGCAGGATCAGCACCACGCCGGCGAGCCCGAGTACCAGCCCGGACCATTGCCGCGGCGTAACGCGTTCGCCGAGCCAGCGGCTCGCGATCGTAGAGGTCAGGATTGGCTGCAGGCCCGGAATCAGCGCCGAGAGCCCGGCCGGAATCGAATGCGCGATCGCGATCGCAGTGCCGCCGAGATAAAACCCATGTACCAGAATGCCCGCGACAACACTATGGGCGATGCCGATCCGGTCGGGCCATTGCGGTCGCGCGATCCCGGCGATGACCGCCATCAAGCCGACCACCAGCGCCATGCGGATGGCGAGATAGGTCAGCGGATCGGCATTATGCACGACATATTTGGTGGCGACGAATCCTGTACTCCAGAGCACGACAAAAATCGCCGGCGCCGCGCGCGCGGCAAGATTCTCTAGATTATGATTCATTTGCCGCACTGAGTGCCCGATCACAGGCCCTGCGGCAACGACATTTTGCGCAAGCCCACCACGCTTGTGATGCCCTTGGCCCAGATCAACAACGCGTTCGATCTGATGAGGCGCGGCGAATTCATTCGCAGCATGGCGACGTTTTAGGGGGGTAGTGCCCCGGGTATTGCGCGGGACGGACTGTACTCAATCCGACGCACGGTCACCTTATCCTGAAGAGTGGCGTCTTCGCCGCATCTCGAAGGATAAGGATGGAGCGGGCTTCATGGTTCAGGACGCGCTCCTCGCCGTGCGAACTCCTACCACTCCTCCGGACAGGGATCGACGATCTTCCAGAGATCGACGCCGTTCTTGATCTTCTTCATCTCGGTGGTGAGCCCGCCATTGCGGCGGATCCAGTCCTTTACCGTGTTGGGATAATACGACATCAGATCCGAGGTGCCTTCCGCGCTCGTGACCTTGATGCCGAAGGTGAAGGCCTTGTCGTAATAGGCTTGGTGGAAGCCGAGGCTGGCGCGCGGCGTCACGCAGATCTTGTTCATCGGCACGATGCCGAACACCAGCGTGCAGGCCGAATTGCAGATGCCGTCGATGATCACCCGCTCGTGGTTATCGCGGATGCGCTTGTATTTTTCCTTGTATTCCTCGACATAGCCGCCGTGATCGCGGGTGATATGCAGAACGGCGTGTGCCGGCGTCGCGGCCAGGAGCGAGAGCAGCAGGAGCGAGACGGACGTGATGCGCATGATCGGTCGGGAACTGGCCAGGCCTTGAGGGCTAGGGGAAACCCGGCCCGCGAAGCGGACCAGACGGTATAACTCTGGCCAGACTGTGTTGGAAATTCGTTAAGCATGCCTGTCGGGTGAAAAATCCCTCTTCCGGGAGCTATTTCCCGCGGATTTTCAGACCTTATGATCTGGAACAGGACCGCGGATCGCCTAAAATGCCCCTCTAAGCCCTCTGCCGGAGAATCCAGATGACCCACCCAAAGCTCGCCGCCGCCGGAATTTTGTCCGCCCTGGCCCTGGCCATCACCCTGGCGCCGGGCCTGGCGCAGGCGCGGTCGCACCATCATCATGCCCGCCTTTATGGGCTGCCGTACGATATCAGCTACCTTCACAATTATGGCCCGGGGCTTCAGCCCGGCACCTTCGCCTATTATGACGGTCCCGCGACCAATTCCTGCGCGCAGGGTTCGGCGACCTATATTGGCCAGGACCACCGGCGGCATCCCTGCTTCTGAGCCGTCGGGCTGACTGCGCCGCCGCAAGTCCCTCGCATTCGTGATTGAGGCTCCGTGCGCCGGCGCCCCAACTTGGCTTGACCCAAGTCAAACGCGGCAACACCGATAAAGCGAATGGTGCTGCCAGAAGGAGATTTCGGTCATGCCCGCGACACCCCATGTGGAAAAACATTTCACCGCGACGGAGACCGTGCGCGATGTCGTGATCGGCATGGCCGACGGCCTGACCGTTCCCTTCGCGCTCGCGGCAGGCCTCGCCGCCGCCGTCTCGTCGACCAAAGTGATCGTGACCGCGGGTCTCGCCGAGATCGTCGCCGGCGCGATCGCGATGGGACTCGGAGGTTATCTCGCTGCCCGGACCGACGCCGAACATTACGGATCCGAACGGGCGCGCGAAGACTGGGAAATCGACAATCTCCGCGACAGGGAAGTGCAGGAGGTGACCGGCATATTCCGCGGCTACGGTTTGCAGGGTGACGCTCTGACAACGGTGGTCGCCGCGGTCACGGCGGACCGCAAGCGCTGGCTGGACTTCATGATGCGCTTTGAACTTGGTCTGGATGAACCGGATCCGAAACGCGCGCCGATCAGCGCCGGGACGATTGCGGCCTCCTATTTCGTCGGCGGGCTGATTCCGCTTACGCCCTATATTTTGACGTCGAGCATTTCGGATGCTTTCGCGTATTCCGTCGGCTTTACCGGTCTGGCGCTTCTCGCGTTCGGCGCCATCAAGGGACATTTCACCGGCATCAACAAGGCAAAATCCGCGACACAGACGCTGCTGGTGGGTGGGCTGGCCGCCGCGGCGGCCTACGCCCTGGCGCATGCCTTCGGTTGATTCCGTCGCCGGCGCATACGGCCTCCATAGTCGCAATTGATGTAGGTCAAGGCAAATCGACCTGCGAAGTTTATGGATCGATTTCAACTCGAGGCCTGTCGCATGAAAGATATCAGAGCCGAGACGCCTGTACGGCCGGAGATGATCTGGGATTTGCTGATCCGCCTTTCAGGCATCGCATTGTTTGTCCTGCTGGTGATCGCCTATTCCACCGGCGAGGAATATCCGCATACCCACGTCATGATCGGCTATGCCATCGCGGCCGTGGTGGCCGTCGGCATCTTTTGGGCAATCATCAGGCCGCACCACGCCCAGTTTCCTCCGACCGTCTATAGCCCGCGCGGAATCAAGATGCTGTTTCAAAACGCCGACCGGATCCCCAAAACGCTCATTTCGGTGTTTTTGATTCTGGCAGCCCTGCCCTTGTGCGCGTTACTCCTGATGTTGCTCACCCATACGCTGTGGGGCACCACGTGGATCGACGAGATGCACGAGGTTGTCGCCTATTTCGCCCTGGGGCTGGTTGCCTGCTATGTTGCGATGGTGGGCATCGCCAGCAGCGGGCCCATCGAAGATCGCCTGCGGAGGATATTCGGCGGGAACAAACATCCATACTAGTCCGAGCGCCGCCTCCTATCTGAATAGCCCGCCCGCCATCATGGCGAGGCAGGTGACAAATCCGATTGCAGGTATCCATATCGGGATGGTGACGTGCGGATTGTCCGACCGCACGCCGCGATACCGCAGGCGCAACAGGGCAAGATTGACCAGCGCGAACACGGCCAGCATCGCCAGCGAGGTTCCTTCCGCAAGCGGCGTCAGCGGCACAAACAACGCCAGCGGGATGACCAATGCGGCGATGCAGACGGTAGCGACCAGAGGCGTACGGGTGCGGCGATGCACCCGCGCAAAAATCGCCGGCAACTCGCCCTCTCGTGCGAGTCCGTAGACAACCCGCGCGGCCACAGTCATCTGCGCGAGGATCGTGTTCAGGGTCGACACAATCGCAATCGCGCTGATCGTCGCCGGACTGACACCGGCGATTTCGCGAAAGACCAGACTGAGCGGCGCCAAAGAGGATGATAGCCGTTCAATCGGGCCGGCGCTGACGGCGACCGCGGCGACCAGGACATATAATATCGTCGAGATGCCGAGAGTCAGTACCATGGCGCGGGGAATGTCGCGGTGCGGGACCTTTGCCTCCTCCACGACATTGGCCAAACCCTCGAAGCCGATAAATGCGAAGAATGCGAGCAAGCTGCCAAAGCCAATGCCGGACAACGCCATGGCGTTCAGCGGCGGCATATGGGCGATCGTCGCGGCGATGGGAAGGCCCGCATGAATGCCGGCAATGATGACGGTTACCAGACCGCCGACCTCGATAAGGGTGAACAGGCTCGCAAGCGCGACCGATTCCAGAATGCCCCACGCCGCCACTGCTCCGAGAAGCGCGATAACAATCACCACGATCAGGCCTTGAGGCAAATCGATGAACTGCCGGATATAGCCCGCCGATCCAACCGTAACGGCGGCGGAGGACACCACGCCGGCCGCGGACGTCAATAGACCGGTCGCCCTGGCAAGCGCGCGGGACTGGAACGCCGCCCTGACATAGGCGGCTTCGCCCGCGGTGACCGGAAACCGCATCGAAAGTTCAGCATAAGAGCCAACAGTCAGTGCCATGACGGCGGCGGCGACTACGAACGACCAAGGGGCGAAAACCCCTGCATGACCGGCGACGGCACCGACCAGGACGTAGATGCCGGCACCCACCGTGATGCCGGTGCCGTACAGCACCAGCAACGCCAAGCCGAGCCGCCTCCGCAGCGGGACCGCGGCTTCGATCGAAGGGTCACTCTTCATTGGACATTCGAGGCCGGGCGCCGACGCTACTGCTCGCCGGGAGGAAGCATGCGAATCAGCGTATTGTCGCGAAAGACAAAGTGATGAACCAGCGCCGCGGCCGCATGAAAGCTCGCGACGATCATAAGCGCGTTGGCGAGGATTTCGTGTATCTCCGTTACATTATGCGCGAAGGCGCGATCCCGTATCCAGGGCGACGGGATTTCGCCGATCCCAAACAAGGGCAGCGCGTTGCCACGCGCAAACTGCGCAACGATGCCAGCGATCGGAACCGCAATCAGCAACGCGTAAAGCGTATAATGAGCGAGCCGTGCCGCCGGATCGGCGAAGGCGCCCAGCCATCTGCTGAATTCGTTTGGCTCAGGGGGCGGCGGAGGCTCGGCCACCCGCCAGGCCAATCGCGTCACGAGCGCAATCAGGATCACCAGTCCCGCGGAAATATGGACAAAAAGCCCCGTCTCCCGCGCGGCTCCCTTGGGCAAGTCGTCGCCGAAGGTCCCCAGCGTCCACGCAACGACAACCAGGATGACCGACATCCAGTGCAGGAACCGGGGAACCACTCCGTACCGGTTGATGGGATTGGTCAGTTGCACGAGGCGTCCTCTCGCTGGTCCATCCTTGCCGTCAATGCGAAAACAGGATCGGCAGCGGCGGCTTGGACAGCAGGCTGTCGGTCGCACCGCCCAGGACAAATTCCCGCAGACGGGAATGTCCGTACGCGCCCATAACGAGCAAGTCCACCTCGTGGGAGGCAACATAGGCTTCGAGAACCTCGCCGATCGGCCGGCCCTTGGCGTCGACCCTGTCCAGCACGACATCGATGCCGTGCCGGGACAGGTTCTTCGACAGTTCTTCGGAGGAATGTTCGTTATCGAGACGCTTCTCGTTGAGAACGGTAACGACGCGAACCTTCTTCGCCTTTTCCAATAGCGGCATCGCATCCGATACCGCACGCGCGGCGGCACGGCTGAAATCCCAGGCCACCGCGATAGTCCCGAGCTCGAACGGACGCGACCGCGGATTTTGCGGCAGGATCAGGGTCGGCCGGCCGGAACCGAACATCACGGCCTCGGAGTACCATCGCTCGTTTGATTCCGGCATGATCGTGAGATCGCGAAGCCGCGCATATTCGACCAGGAGCTCCGGCACTTCGAACGTCTTGCATTTCGAAAGTATGGATTCGCTGGAAACGCCGGACCTTGCCGCGGCGGCTTCGAACGCTGCAATCAGGTCCTGGGCATTTGTTCTGCTCTTGGCGGCTTCTTCGGCGATTATTCCGGGCAGGCCGACCACCGCACCCGAGAAGAAGTGGCCGGGCACCTGAACGTGCACTTCGCAGGAGAGCGCCGCGATATGGGCGCCGAGCTGGGAGGCGACCGAAACCGCATCCTCCACCACCGATAGCGGAGTAGGCTCGGGATAACTCGTCAGCGCGACGAGAACATCTCTGAATGCCATGACAAACCTCGTATTGCCTGTTCAGGTTAGTCCGGCGAGGGCTTCGGCGCTTGATTCACGTCAAGGCGCCGCCCCGCCCCACAGCGGGCCCTCCGCCGCCGATTGAACGTCCGTTCGCAGTTGCGACGCAGCGTGCCTGAGCGTTCGGTCCTGAGACATTTGCTCCGAGTTTCGCCGCTCCTCGCAAAGGACGTCAAAATACGGCTTCGCGATCTCGATGAGTCGCGCCTTCGCGATCTCGGAGTCGCGGCTTCGCGATCTCGCCGCGCATTTCGCGCGAGTTTTGGCCTGCTCGTTCCGCCCTCTCCGATTGAAGGGCGCAGGGAATGCCGGGCGCCCGATGCGCCCGCCGCCGCGCGTGCAGGGGTAGTGTGAGAGACGCACACGCGTTAGTCAGGTCACACCGGAATCACCCGGCATTCCCCGCGCAATGGTTTTACGGCTTATAACGCGCTCTCCCGGGTGACCGGGCTTTCTTGCCACCCTCGCCGGCGGAATGGCTTCCGCCGACTTGATGCCAGCGTCGGGGCATCAGGACCACACGACTTCGCCGTCCGCCTCACGCGCGCCCGTCAAGCGCGCGATCCGCGTCCACCGCATCCCGCTCCGCGTTCGTGACGTTGCGCAACGCCCCTTCTGTGTGGGGCGGGATGGCGGCGGATATAAAAGTGATTTGGGTCTTCGGAAAACCAGAATATTTTTGCGAATGGGGCTGGACAGGCAAATCAGTGATTTGCCCGGGTCGGGCAGATCGCCCCTCTTCCGCCACCGCTCCCTGAGCCCCGACTGACGTGGATAACGGCGCTGCGATGACTCCGGGGCCGCTTGCGAACTTTGGCCCAGGGAATGCCTCGATCGCCGGTGACGGCTCTTGAGCGGCCCTCGGTGGTTGCCGGCTATTCCTGCGAATTCATACTTTCACTTGTCAGAAACAGATCAAGCCGATCGGCCGAATATATCTGCCCGCTCGGGGCCGTGATCGACACAACAAAACCATCCGCCACAAGCTTGCGAGCCAGCGTCACCGCAACGTCGGCGCTGGAGCGGAAGTCGGTGGTGCGGCGATTGTCTTTTACGGATTCGATGATGAATGTCATATGGCCCACGTTCCCGTTCAAACCCAGCCGCCTGTTCGCAAGCCGTTCAGCAGGATGAACGGGCACTGGAGCGGTTCGGAGCTTTCGCTGCATGTGCCGATGGCACACGCGGCAACTCGACGATCTATCGGAGAAAATCGCCCTGCCAACAAGCTGCTATTGACCGCGCGGGTCCGTCGCCATACCCATATTGGGCAGGGTTCGATGTCATGTTTCGCGCTTAGATCAATGCGCAAATCAGTTCAAAGAATTTGAAAACACCCTCGAGCGGCTCATGCCAACTCGAGCTGCTCAAGCAACCGCTCGAACCGTGCGTGTTGAGCCCAAGCCGCTCGCGGGAATGGATTTCCAATGGCCGGAAATAGCAAGGACGAAAAGACTGCCTCGGATCGGATCCGAACCATCTCCCGTCATTCGCTGGCTTACATGCTGTGCGCGGCCAGCGAAATGTGCCGCTACTACGACTTCGATCCTGTCGACTTGCTGATCATCCATGCGGTGTTGAACGCCAACGTGCTCCGCGTCATGAAGGACCCCGATCTCGATCGCCGATTTGCCAGCGTCCAGGCCGTTGAGCCCGACGCGATCAAGCAGGGCGTTTCGCGCGCCGCGCTGTCCCGTTTTCTGGCCATGCCGATCGAAACCGTCCGCCGGCGCGCCAATCGGTTGAAGAAGAAGGGCATTCTGCGCGACACCGACGAGGGATTGATCGTGACCGAGGCCAATCAATTCAGGTTCGGCAACAATCACGAACTCCAGAAAACCAATGTTCTGCTGGTACGGAAATTCCTTCGTGACCTGGCGGACGCCGGTATCGAAGTGCCCGGCGGCATTTGAGGGCGGAGCCGAACGCGATATTCCGCCGGCAAAGTTCCGGCAATGTGCCGCTCTGGACCAACCTCTTTTGGCCCGAATGGAACGAAAAAAGAACAAATTGGCGGGCCGCTAGAGACCGGTGTTGCACAGGACGAACAATGCAAGGATCGCCGTTTGTGCGCGGCGTCACGCAAGAATGCGGGAATTAACAACTCGTAAAGAAGTTCGTGAACATTTTACGAATTCCCGCCGTCCAATTGGCCGGAGTACCTAGATGACGCGCACAGATCGCCAGGCCCTGGAACGTAAATTAGAGCAGGCCCGTCGGCTCGCCATGGAGCCCACGGATCCGCTCACGCGCGAGCGGCTGGCGCAAATGATCGAAGAGCTGGAATTTCAGCTCCAGGACCGGCGAAAGGTCGCCTAGCCGGCGCCGGACAAGTCTGATATTCAACTCCCGCAAATATTTTTTGCGGTCGTTTTCAGTGCCTGGTTCGTGCCCGAGCAATTGGGCGTTCGACCACCCCATTGATTCGGCCACCCCATTGCAAAGACGCACGCGCTCGTAGCTCAGCTGGATAGAGCATCGGACTTCGAATCCGAGGGTCGGGAGTTCGAATCTCTCCGAGCGCGCCAGTCTGCGATTTTGCTTCGCGTCGTATCCTGTGGTGCACTCCGCTATCCTAGGAAACTCCAAGCTCAATCGTTTGCCCTTCCCGCAACGACCTTCTGATATGCCGCCTCCAGTTCGGCGCGCACGCACGGGCCGGGCGGGAGACTGTCGCCGAGGTGCTCCTGCCGCAGCTCGGCCATGAAGCGCTCCCAAAGGGGCGGTCCGCCCGCTTCCATGAGCCGGGCGCGGATGCTGAGCTTCTCGCTCGTCGGCAGCCAGCGACTGCCCCAGGCGCCGATCTGGGCGAACAGCGGCACGAGCGCGATCGCCTTCTCTGTCAGGCTGTAGACCGCCTTCTGCTTGTGATTGGGATCGCAGCTGCGAGTTAGCAGGCCTGCCTCGACGAGCGTCGTGAGCCGGTCGGCCAGGATGTTGGAGGCGATGCGCTCCTCCGAGCGTAGCAGCTCGCGGAAGTGTCGCGCGCCGCCGAACATGATGTCGCGCAGGATCAATGCCGCTATCGAAGGCTAACTGGACGACCCGCGAAATCGGGAAAACCGCCGCCCATGAAGCGTAGCGCAGGATCGAAGACCGTCGCAGATTGTCCGGCCAGAGCGCGCGGCCGGCCACAGCGTCATAGCGCCACGGCGAAACAGTAGTGCCCATCTTCATCGGCCGTGGCGCGCCATTCTACGCTACGGCACGCCAGCCTATCCCGGAGTTCCCGATCCTTCGATGTTGCTCGCCAACGCAATCCGTTCCACGAACCGGAATGCGGGCTAATTGACTTGACCGCGATCGGCTCTCGTCATATTCTAGCTAGAATTTCTAGCTAGTGAGAAACAAGGGCATGCCCCGTCGCAGTTGGTCAGTGCAGGACGCGAAGAATCGCTTCAGCGAGGTCGTCGAGGCCGCGCGGCGTTTGCCGCAGACGGTCACCAAGCACGGCAAGCCCGCCGTGGTCGTCATGGATGTGGTGGAGTACGAACGCTTGCGCCACCTCGAACTCGCGCAGGCACCATCCTTTGTCGATGCGTTGCTCGCCATGCCGCAGGATGACGGCGATTTTCCGCGCCGTAGTGTGCGGATGCGCGATCTCGATCTCTGATGTTCCTGATCGATACCGTCACGCTATCCGAACTGCGCAGGCGGGAGCGCGATCCGATGGTCGTCAAGTGGTTCGAACGGCAGCGAACGACAGATCTTTTCCTTAGTGTCATCAGCATTGGCGAAATAGAGCGCGGCATTGCGCGACAGCGCACCATTGATCCAGGCTTCGCGGGCGCTCTTGCGCATTGGTTGGACCGCGTCCTGACCCTCTACGGCGAGCGGGTTGTGCCATTCGACCTGCGAACCGCGCGGCGTTGGGGCTCGCTGAGCGCCGCTCTCGGCAATGACAGCGCCGATCTCATGATCGCTGCCACAGCGCTCGAACACGGGCTCACCGTCGTAACGCGCAACGTATCGGATTTCGAGCCTTCCGGGGTAACTGTGCTCAATCCGTTTAGTCGCCGGCCGAACCGCAGGTCATAAAGGGCAATGCTCTCACTGTTCGACGAGGCCTTCCGTCATTGAGCGCGGTGCTTGTTCCATTCACCTTGCTATATCGGAAAGACAACCGCCCGTGAGGCGCAGTAAAAAATCGCAGGCGGTCGTACATTCTCGTGGTCTCGCGTGTGTTGGGCTCCGGCGTCATAGCGCCAGGGCGAAGCAATAGTGCCCATCTTCATCGGCCGTGGCGCGCCACGCGATACCGCGATTTCGTCGCCGCGGACCGCGCGAACGTCGCCAAATCCTCGCCGCGTCGCGGACGTGTAGACCTCGCGCCCTGTTGATTCTCAAGCCCGAGAGCGCCGCCCTCTGCTTGCCTGCCCTTGCACGTACTCGCGCAACGCTCGATTGATGCGCGTTTGATAGCCCTCATGGGCGGTCGTGTGGTTCTTAAACCATGCGACGACATCGGCGTCGAGGCGAAGTGTCAGTTGCTGCTTGACGGGTCGATAGAAGAGCCCACGCTTGGCGCCGGACCAATCGAGGACCTCCGGGGTGTCCGACGTATCGATAGCGCTATCGGGCAACGCCTCCAGCGACTTCAGCTCCGCCAGTTGCTCACGCGTCAACCGCTTAGAAATTTCCTTCTTCATAGGCTTTCTTTTCGTGGGCGGTGGCCTTCCGCGCGCTGATGATGCGGCCGACCGGATCGCCTTCTTCGGATTCGGCTTCCGGCCAAGTGTAAATCACCAGCAGCAACACCGACCCGACAAGTCCGATAGTGTGCCAGCGATCTCCGTCTGGATGCTGATCTGGCTTCGACGCATGGAACGGATCGTCAAACACCAGCGCCGCGATTTCGAACGACAAGCCATGCTTGACGCAGTTTTCCGCCGCCGGACGCCTATCCGCGGCCGCCTGACGTTGTCTTCGGGGTGTTTTCGAGGCGTCGCGGCCGCGCCGGCGAGGCCCGTCGCAGGTCCGTCTGGTCCGTCATAGCGCCGCGGCGAAGCAATATTGCCCATCTTCATCGGCCGTGGCGCATCACTTCGGTACGGTCCGTTCCGGACACATGGGGTTACGTTTCATACTGACGACATAGGTAACACTTTTGATCCGAAGGGATTTGCACCCTTCGCATCGGCTGCGTGCACGCCGTCGTCAACCGTGAACGACGTTAGATCGCGGCCTACAACCAGTGGGCCGCCGCAGGTCGTGCGCGTGCGCGCAATTCGGCGGCCTATGCCGCGCTGCCCCGCAAATCCGAGCCACGGTGGCGAGCTTCTTCCAGGCTCCGCAGGACCTTCACGGTTGCAAGACTCGAAAGCGGGGATGGACCGCACGGACAGCACTAACGCCGCTGAGCTTGCAACCCTATTCGGCGTCGCCACGCGTCCGGTTTTTGGCCACGAATCAGCCTTACGTTCCACTTCGGCCACGCCTCGATTGACCCTTGACCCCCAGGAGGCTTGGTCCGACCCGGCGCGTGTCGTCCGTAACTCACCGCGCGCCGGGCCGCAGACCCGTCGGTTTCATCCGATGCCCCGTTAAGCCTTGGCCGCCTTGCGGCGTGGCGCGGTCGCCGGTTTCGGTTTGCCAGCGTTCAACGGCCGTCCAATGATGATCCTTGCGCGAAGGATTAAACTCGGCCCGTGATGTTCGGCTAGCCGGATATTCACAGCGCCAATCGTGAGGTAGCGTTTTGGGTTACCGGGAGCCATTTTCGGGCAGATGTTGTGTTTGCGGTCCGCTGCGATCACAGAACTCGCGCGGGGCAAGTGTCGGCGTAAGGTTGCACGGCTTGCGTGTGGAGACAGGCGCGCGGCATCGGCTTGCGGCCTATTGGCGGTGTTGGCGAGCCGGCCTCGGCTCAGATAGTATCGAGGGCACGATGCGCGTGGCGAAGACGGCCTTGTATGGACAGCCGGAGGCCATGGCGAACTTGATCCGACGAACGCTGATGGTGACGAGGGCGCCGATCTTGAAGAGCTTGCGACGGATGGTGCCGCAGGTGGCATCGGCGAGATCGGTGGCCTGCAGAGCCAGCCGACGGGTACCCTCGATCAGAACATAAGCCATCGAGGCAAACCAGAGGCGAAGCTGGTTGGCCGCCATGGTGGCGGTCGAGGTGCGATCGGCAAAAAGGTCGATCTGACACTCCTTGATCCAATTCTCCATTTCGCCGCGGGCGCAATAGATATTCTCGTAGAGATAGCGGCCGTCGCCTTTGGTCAGCGTCGTAACGATAAAGCGCGGGTTTGCTTCGCCTCTGGTCCACTCCGCCTTGGCAATGACGCGCCGCTCGCGGCGCCAGCTCTTGAGCGTCGACCAGGTGAAGTCCTTGAAGCGGCGTGCCGGCTTGCCGGTTTGCTGGCTCTCCTGCCGGGCTTCGTCGAGCTCGGCTGCAATCGTTTCCCTGAGGCGGGCTTCCTGCCAAGCCAAAGATGTAGTCGACCGCATTGGCTTCACACCATCCCATCAGGGCGTCGCGGGCAAAGCCTAAATCGGCACGCAGAATGATCCGGGTGTGCGGCCAGCGCGCCCGGATCTGCGTCACCATGCGAGCTATCTCCTCCACCGTGCCGGCGGCCGCGTCGATATTCGCCGGCCGCAGCTTGGCGGCCAACAGGTGGCGACCGCAGAACACGTACAGCGGCAGATAGCAGTAGCAATCGTAATAGCCGTGGAAGAACCGCCTTCCTGGTGCCGTGCAGCGGATCGTCGGTGGCATCGATATAGAGGATGCTCTCCTCCGGCGGCGTTTTATGCGCCTCCAGGAAGAGCGTGACGAACAGGCCCTCGATGGCAGTCGGATCATGGGCGATCTTGTGATAGCGCGTGGCCGTCACGCTGCTCAGCTCAAGGCGGTTGAGGGTCGACTTCCCGGCCACCGGTGCGCAGTTCACCCGGCCGGCCTGAGCTTGCGGCCAGTACCGCCATCACCGGATCGCGCCGCAGGTCGTCGTGATCGTTGAGGTCCTCGTAGCCCAGTGCAATCCCGAACACCCGCTGACCCACCAAGGTCGCGATCCGATGTTCGATCAATTCCGGCTTGCGATAATCGGTGAAGCAGGCGGCCAATCGATCGACCAGCCCGATCGCCGATCCGTCGTCCCCAGCAGCAGGGCTCCGGCGTCCGAGGTGATCGCTCCCCGTCAAAACTACCCACAACTTCGCGGCGTCCGACCAGTCCAAAGTCAAACCGTTCTGCGCTACACTCTGTCGGCATCGGGGTCTGTAAAATCATCAAGAAGTCGTTCTCGCAAAACAACTTTCGCTAATTCGGAGGATGGAAGGGTGGCTAGCAGCAACGGCGCCTCCATCGCGGACCGCCATGGTTCGGCATCGTGTTCTGCCTCGGGCAGTTTGGTGATGTAGAGCGCGGCGGCGCGCAGGGCAGTCAGCTTTTCCCGTTGGGTAGCAGGATCGGCTCGCTGAATTCCCTATCCCGGCCCATCGCCCAGGTAACCGCCCCTGCACGGGTGCGAAAAGACCCCGCCGCGCCTCGACGGGGGCAAGTTCGGGAGAGCGGCACGAGATCACATCCGCGCCGCCGCATGGATCATGCCACAATTCGGCCTCCTTGGATGCAATCCGAGACGATTCGCGCGAGCGGCTCGCTCGAACGGATGTTTGTGCAAGTTCCGCTGGAACGGCGGATGCAATCAGCCGTTTGTCTCCCATACCATCTGAAGGAGAACACAATGAAGAAGCTGTTAGTGATTGCCGCGGCTGTCGGCGCTCTCGCGGGGCCGGCCATGGCGGATGAGGTTGGCGTCCGCGTGGGCCCGGTTGGCGCCGGCGTAACCGTCGGCGAGGGTCACCGGGATTACGACCGTGACCGCGTTCGCGAGCGTACGATCATCAGGGAGCATGAACCGCGCGACCGGACGACCGTGATCAAGAAGGACCACGGTGACGGCGTCGAGAGCAAGACCATCATTCATCACGACAACGACTAGTATGGATACCCGCGCGCTTCTTAATGGAAGCGCGCGGAGCTTCCCGCACAGATCGGCACTACCCGCACCCACTGTCTCCGGCAACCAATCAGCAGCCCTCTCCAGAGCGCCGGCGAGCTACCCGCTCGCCTATCCTGCGCTGTAACACCCTCGATGGATCCGAAGATTTCAGGCCAACAGCTGCTTCTCGATTTCATGAACCGGCATCTTGACGAGGTCCTTGTGCAGCTCGCCGTGAAGAGCCTTGCGAACCGCGGCCGAATAGTCCGACCGGATCATGCCGAGGGCGCGCGGCGACGCCACCATGGTCAGCGCCGTGGTCTCGCCCGACGTAACGGCGAGGTCGAGCCGGTCGGCCAGCATCTTCAGGAATGCGCGTTCGGATTCATCATGCCAATCGGTCTGTTCGATCGAGCTCCGTGCCGCGCCCATCGATTGATGCACCTTGCCGGGCGGAGAGCTTCCCTGTGCTGAGGTCGGCGGGTCGGGGTGCTCGTGCACTTCCTTGGTGTGCAGGTTGGGAAACATGCGGTCGCCGAGATTTTCCAGGATAAGCGCCTTTCGGCCGTCGCAGACGACGATCCAGTCACCCGTGCCGATCTTGATTTTTGTCATTAAGCAAACTCCAGGGGAAGTCAGTCTTGGTCGTGAGCAAATCTTGGTCGTGAGATTGGATCAAAGATGCCCCTCGAAATCCTCCAAGGATTTTCCAAACTGCGATAAGGCCTCTTCGAGATAATCGGCGAGCATCGGCGTCCCAATCAGGTAGGAGGCCGTCCGGTTGTTGTGGGCTCGCGCCGCCTCCGCGCGGAGGTCGCGCCAATTGTCGAGGTCACCGTCCCCGCGACCGAGCCACATCAGGGCGACGAGGTCGATTTGCTCGTCGACGTTCAGCCCTCGAATGAAGGTGGACAACTCGGAGCGATCGGTCTGGTTGCTGTGGTCTTCAAGACCATGGACGTCATCATCGTCGCTCAGATCGGAGACCAGCTCCGACTCGCCAGCCTTGCTGTCGGTTTGACGCGCCTTGGCGATGATGAAAAACACCTTCTCCGGCGAGATCGACAGGTTCGGAACTTTTCGCATGCCATACATCTCCTGAGAGCAGGCGTAAGCCTTTTTCCCAACCGTAACAAAGGTTAGACTAGGAGTTCCCGGCGAGGAGCACTTTGCGCAAGATCAAGGCAGGGACCGGGCTGTCCGCGGCGGACGATGGACAGATTCTCCTGACTTTCTCCCGATTTGCCTGTCCCGATTTTGCCGTCAGCGCCGCTATGATCGCTGACAAGACCAACCCAAGAGGACAGTTCGGCACGAGATGCGTGCAGCTTTCTCTTCCCTGCGCGCCGCCGCCTTCCTGGCGGTGGCGCTGCTGATGATATCGACCTTCCCGGCCGCTGCGCGAGGCGGTCACGGGTTTGGCGGTCACGGATCGCGGCACGGTTTTGGCGAACGCGGCATGCACGGCGCGGAATTCTCCGGCGGCCGCCGCCACGGCAACGACGCCTATGCCAAGGCGGCCTCGGGGGAGATTGACCGGCTCTTGAACACCCAGATCAAGAGCATCTGCCGCGGCTGCTGAGGAAGTTTCGAACATCGCCGGTGCCCGGCAGCCGGCCTACCACGTGCCGGTCCCAAAAAGGCTGAATTGCGGTTGTTGCGCGACCAGCATCACCGGGGGAGCCGCATGCCGTTTTGCAATCCTGCGCTTTCGAACCACTTTCTTTTCCGGCTTTTTCAGGTCCGCTGGCTGTGCCTGCGTTTGATCGGATGGTTGCAACTGCGCAAAGGAGTCACGCGGGTTTGCCTTGGCCGAGACGTCGGCGATCCTCGCCGGGGCCGGCACATTCGCCGCCGCGCTAGCGGTCTGCTGGGGAACGATGGTCGGGTGACTGGTGTCGAAAACAACGGGCTCCGGCCATTTGCGATCGGAATGAATGCGAACGACCGGCAAGTCATAATCCGCACTGGCCTCAACCGGCAATTTCGGGAGGTAAGCGTTCGAAACGAACAGCAGCGCGAGCAACGCTCCTCCAACATAGAGAAAATATCGCAGCAGGGGCATTTACCGGCGTCGCTCCATCCGCGCGAGCGCGCGAACCAACCCCTTAACTAGTGATTGCACGATCAGTTCCAAGATGCCCCAGCGCGGACATAACGACGACGTGACCGCCTCGTTAGCGTTCCGGTTTCGATGCTAGATGTGCCGCGCTGCAACCAGCGAGCACTTTGCCTTGCTGGCGTTGACGTTGACGAAGCCGACATGCAGTCGGGCGAAGGTTTTCCGGCTTCGCATATTGACGGTGTCATGGATGACCCGGGTGCGGTCGGTCAAATGGCTTCCATCCCGGCGGCTGAAAGCGCAGGAGATCGCAATATCCTTGACGGCGTAAGCGTTGGTATTGCGGACCGTAAATGTGACGAGGGCATTCGACCCCAGCCCGCCCCTGCGCCAGTATTGAGACGCTATCTTCAGCCCGTCGACCGGCGCGGCTTCCTCCGGCGCGATCGCCTCCCCCTCCGCGGTGGGCGGATTGAACGCGTGCACGGAGACCGCGGGGACAACAACCGACCAGGGGTCGGCCGCAGCCAGAGGCACCCGCTCGCTCTCGGCGGGTTTGCTGGCGTAGCCGGACAGCAGCATCCAACCCCCTACGCCCGCAATCAGGGCGGCTGGCAACCAGACAAATCCAGACCTCAGATATTTGACCGACGATTTCTCCCGCCAATCCCGCAAGCTCCGGCCGGGCTTGGCGAGCCCTGCCCATTCGATGCGAGAAAACCCAGTGTTCATCGTCGTGCACCGGCCCGCGGCGAAACGGACATGGCCTGCTGCACCGCAAAGCGCAGCTCCGCCGCTTGCCGATCAATCGACGAAACCGGAGCTGGTTCCCGTCCGGTTCAAAAATATTTGCAAAGGGCCCGCCTTGGGTCAAAGCCAGCCTTGGTTCAAAGCCAACCTTGGGTCAAAGCAGGAGATCGAGGGGATGGCTATGCCGTAACGCGGCCGCTAAAATTGTGGCCGCCGCTGCAAGCCACGGTCAGGCATGGCGTCAGGCGACGCCCAAAAAACCAACGGGAGATCGACAATGCCGATAGTCACCTGGGATCACGTCCACTTGCGCAGTCCGGATCCGGAGGCGACGGCGGCCTGGCTCCATGACGTTCTCGGCGGCGTGATCATCCGCGGTCCCGGGCGGATCGACGTCAAGCTCGGCGGTGCGAACATCTTCATCGCGCCGGTGACCGCGGGAGACGGCGTCAATACCCCGCCGATCACGCCCTATCAGGGGCTCGACCATTTCGGGCTGACGGTGAAGGACATCGACGCGGTGGCTGCCGAGATCAAGGCCAAGGGAGTGGAATTCACCAAGGAGCCGACGACGATCAGGCCAGGTGTCCGCATCTGTTTCCTGCGCGGGCCCCAGGGCATCTCGATCGAGCTGCTGGAGCGCGACAAGAAATATAGCTGAGCCCCATACCTGCAGGAGTGTCAACGCATTTCGCGTGCCACCTTTTAGGCCGCTGAGGCCGGTGTCATGCCGGCGTCACGCGGGATGGCGGCATCAATCCATCCGCGGCCAACCTGCCGCGTTGACGCTGCGTATCCCGCTTTGGCATAACGAAACACCGAATTCCGCGACGGATGTCGCCACCGGCCAAGTCATGAAAAACGGTCTGTATTCAATCCATGTCACCCTGCAGGATGGGCGAAGCGGCAAGGGCAGCGGCGTGGTCATGTTCCGGGATGGCCGGATTCTCGGCGGCGACGCCTACCTGTTTTACACCGGCAGCTATACGACCAAGGGCGATAGCTTCAAGGGCGAGGTGCTGGTGCAACGCCACACCTCCAGCCCGGATGCCAATCCGCTGTTCGGCGGCCCGAGCCCGGTCGGCGTCGGCGTCTCCGGCACCTTCACCGATACCGCCGGCGTCATGAGCGGCACGGCACTGGTCGGCAAGGCCAGCCAGATCTTTTCAGCGACCTTGCGCAAGCTGGCCGACGCGGATTGACGCGCGCCGCCGGCGCTACTCCGCAGCCTGCTCCAGCGGCGCCACCCGCGGCAGGATGATCTGGATCCGCGTGCCGCCGCCCGGCTCGGAATCGAGATCGAGCCGGCCGCCCAGCCGGTTGGTCACGATGCTGTAGACGATATGCAGGCCGAGCCCGGTGCCGCCCTGGTCGCGGCGGGTGGTGAAGAACGGATCGAAGGCGCGACGTCGGACGTCGAGCGACATGCCGCAACCATTGTCGGAGAAGATGATCTCGACATTGTCCTTGCCGGATTCCCGCACCTGGATATCGACCGCGCCGGGCTTGCCCTCCGGGAAGGCGTGCGCCACTGCGTTGAGGAACAGGTTGGTGAGCACCTGCCCATAGGGTCCGGGGTAGGAGTTCATGATAAGATTGGGCTGACAGTCGACGTTAAGCGTCAGATTGTGCTTTCGCAGGCCCGGCCGCAGGCTCATCACCACCTGCTCGGTAAGGTCGCCGAGGTCGAAAACGCGCTGATCGGAATGATTGCGGTCGGCGGCGACCTGCTTGAACGAGGTGATCAGTTCGGCGGCGCGGTTGAGATTGGCGACGAGCTGCGAGGAGGCATCGCGGCTGGTTTCGAGAAAGTCGTTGAGGCTGGATCGCCTGAGATCGCCGCGCGCCACTTCGGCGGCGAACATCGCGGTCTTGCGCTCCAGCGACGAGGCTACCGTCAGGCTGATGCCGACGGGGTTGTTGACCTCGTGGGCGACGCCCGCTACCAGCCGGCCGAGGGCTGCGAGCTTCTCCGCCTCGATCAGCGATTGCTGGGTCTCCCGCAGATTGCGCAACGCCGCTTCGGCCGCATCCTTGGCCTTGCGCATCTCCGCCTCGCCGCGCTTGCGCTCGCCGATATCGAGCGCGACCGTGACGATGCTTTCGATCTCGCCGTCGGCGTCCAGCAGCGGCAGCTTGTTGACCAGCCAGTGCCGCAGATTGCCGGAAGCATCCGGATACTCCTCTTCGTAGAATCCAAGCTCCCTGCCCGCCAACAGCACCCGCTTGTCGTTCTCGTCGGTCTTTTGCGCGCCGTAGCGCGACATCAGCTCGGTGGTGGTGCGGCCGATGGCGTCGGCGGGCTCGACGCCGAAGATGCCGGCCATGTAGCGGTTCATCAGGATATAGCGGAGCTGCCTGTCCTTGACGTTGATGACCGCAGGCACGGTGTCGATCACCTGCTGCAGCAGCCGCCGGCCTTCGGCGATCGCATCCTCGGCGCGCTTCTGGTCGGTGATGTCGCGCACCGTTCCTTCATAGCGGATGATCTCGCCGTTCTCGTCGCGCACGACGGTGGCGCTGTCGGACAGCCAGAGGACAGCGCCGCCGCGCTGGCGCACCTGATATTCGAACTCGCGCACCATGCCGTCGCGCTGCATCAGGCGCTGGTATTCCGCGCGCGCCGCTGGATGGACGTAAATCGTCTCGGTGATATCGCCGATGCCGCCGATCAGGTGCTCCGGCGTATCGTATCCCATCATCCGCGCCAGCGCCGGATTGGCGTTGAGCAACGCGCCGGCCGGCGTCGTTACATAAATTCCGTCGACCGAAGCTTCGAACAGCTTGCGGTAGCTTTCCTCGGCGAGCCGCTGCTCGGCGAGCGCACGAACCGCGGCCTCACGCGCGGCGTCGGCGTCGACCAGGGTGCGGCGGAAGACTTCGGCGGCACGCGCGATGTCGCCGATCTCGTTGTTCACGTCGGTCGAGGGGATCGAGGTATGTTTCTGTCCTCCGGCAAGCGAGCGGATGGCAGCCGGCGATCGCCTTGAGCGGACGCACGGTGCGCCGCGTGACACGAACAACGCCGCGGCAAGCCCGATCAGAACACCGGCCAGGCCAAGGATGATGCTCTGCCATTTATCGTGAGCCAGCGTTCTGGCGAAATCGTAAGCGACAGCACGCGTCCCCGGCTTGCGCTGAGGTCTCGCAACAGATCGGTAACGCGGCCGATCTGGCGGCCCTCGGTCCCCAGCACTTCCTTGTCGAGCTTGGCGATCTCGGCTTCCGTTCCCGAAATCGAAGTGATCGCGTCGGCATAGGCGTCGGCCGCGGAGCGGAGCGAGGGATCTTCGATCGGAAGCGCCCGCATGCTCTGCGCCGCGCGCTCCGCCCCATCAGGATCGTGCGCCAGCAAGGCGGCGGCGACCTGGTTCTGCGCCCGAAACAGGCTTCCGGCGGTGGCGCGCTCCGGCGCTGCGGCGATCGCCGCCTCGAAACGCTCGCGGACCGGCGGCAATGCTCCGATCAATTCCGCGCGGCGCGCAATCAAGGCGGAGACGCGCTCAATGCCCTCGCGGTAATTCTGCAGCCGCACCGTGACGCCGTCGATCATGTCCTGCTGCTCGGGTGCGAGTTCGAGCCGGGTCTTCTTCAGAAGCGCGCTCAAGGCAGAGGCGGCCTCTCCGACCCGGTCCGGCCCGGCGCCCTGATCGGTGACGAAATCCCGGGCGGCGAGCCGCAGCTCGTTCATGCGCCGGTCAATGTCCTCGGCCAGATCGCCAAGGCTCTGCAGGCGCTGCAGCTCGGCAAAGGTCGCATCGATGTGGCGGATAGAGATGACGCTGGCGACGCTGGTCATCACGATCATCGCCAGCAGCAGCATGAAGCTGCCGAAGGTCAATTGGCCGATCGACAGCGAGAACGATCGTATCCGTTGGACGATGGCGGCAAAGGGCATAGGTATCGTGACCGGCTCCGGGCAGGTCCGTTTTTATACGATGGAATCCGCCCCAAGGGGAACCAGCCAGCCGGCGCGATCTGCGCTCTCTTAGGACATTATTCCGTCCCACCTTCCAGCGGGCAACGACCCGTGGCTGCCTACCTCACATCGCGCCGACTTCGAACACTTCGCCGTCATAGCCGGCTTCCAGCGGAATGCGGAGCTGGCGGCCGCCGTTGAGCTTGGTCATGACCGGCATCACGGTCACGATTGGCTTGCCCCTGATGTCGTCGAGCGCGGCCTGCACGCTCGGCTGCTTGCCGAGCCTGATCAGGTTGCGCGTGGTCGGGAACGGCAGCTTGAACCGGCCGCTCTCGCCGCCTTCCAGCGCCTCGCGCGGCGACACCCAGATCGAATTGGTGGATTCCTTGCCGTCATGCGCGCCCGCCTGCTCCGGCGGTGCGGCGGCGAGGAAGAACCAGGTGTCGAACCGCTTCGGCATGCCCTCCGGCGTGATCCAGTGCGCATAGGGCACGAGTTCGTCGAGCGCCAGCAGCATGCCGTTGTCGGTGAGCACCTTCAGAAACGTGGTCTTGCCGTCGCACAGGTCGGCGCGATGGGCAGCTTCGATCTCGGCGGCCCGCTTCGCGTCGACCAGCGCTTTCGAGCCGCGCGGACGCGCCAGCAGGATGCCGCTTTCCTCAAATGTCTCGCGGATCGCCGCGATCCGGAAACTCAGAGCGGCGGCATCGAGCCCCTCGCCGCCCGAATAAAGCGCAGGGCTGGCAATGATCTCCTGATCGCCCTTGTCGACGCTGCCGCCGGGAAACACCAGCGCGCCGGAGTTAAAGTCGATCTCATAATGGCGCACCATCATGAAGACTTCGATTTCGCCATTTGTCGCGGCGCTGTCGCGCAGCAAGCAGGATGGTCGACGCGGGACGCGGTTTTACGACTTCGGTCATGGCGCTAGCCCGCCGCGCTGGATTGCGGCTGCAAATTGGCGCGCTGATCGACCCGCGCCACCCGCGACAGCAGGTAGTCGACTTCGGCCTTCGCCGTTGGCGGTGATGCCGGAGCCCGGCTTGCGCTGCGCGCTGGAGGCGATCACGCCGCGCTTCTGCAGCACGTATTTGCGCACCGCCAGTCCCGCGCCGGGCTGCTGCTCGTAGCGGATCAGCGGCAGATGCGCGTCGAACAGATCGTGCGCGGCATCGCGGCGGCCCTCCTTCGACAGCCGCACGACGTCGATCAGCAATTCCGGGAAGGCATAGCCGGTCATCGCGCCGTCGGCGCCGCGCTCCATCTCGAAATCGAGAAACAGCCCGCCATTGCCGGTCAGGATCGACAACGGCCGCAGCGAGCCGTCCTTCTGGAAGGCGCGCAGCGCGGAGATCTTCTCCAGCCCCGGCCAGTCCTCGTGCTTGAGCATCACGCAGGACGGGCTGTCCATCACGATCTTGCGGATCACCGCCGGCGTGAACACCACCGACAAGGTCAGCGGATAATCCTGCAGCACCCAGGGAATGTCGTCGCCGATCGCTTCCTGCGCCTGCTTGAAGTAGCCGATGATCTGGTCGTCGGTGCGCAAATGCGGCGGCGGCGCGATCATCACCCCGGCCGCGCCCGCATCCATCGACGCCTTCGCCAGCGAGCGCATGCTGGCAAATCCCGGCGCGGAGACGCCGACGATGATCTGCATGGTTCTTGGCACGCTTGACGAAGCGCACCGCCACCTGCTCGGCCTCGGCAGCATCGAGCTTCGGCGCCTCGCCCAGAATGCCCAGCACGGTCACCCCGTCGCAGCCGACTTCGGCGTAAAAATCCGTCAGCCGGTCGATCGATTTCTCGTCGATGCGGCCGTCCTCGTGGAACGGCGTCGGCGCAATCGCGAACGTGCCGGCGGCCTTGGGGGTGAGTTTTGTCATGTGTTGCCTCTAACTCTCTTGTCATTCCGGGGCGATCCGCAGCATCGAACTACGATGTGCAATTGCACATCGGAGAATCTCGAGGTTCCGGGTTCGCGCTACGCGCGCCCCGGAACGACCGGTAACTCTAAAACCGCCGCGCGCCCATCTTGATCTCTTCGTCGGAAAAGAAAATCTCGCTGGCATGTTCGACAATATCCTCGGCCTTCCATCCCGTATGCGGCGGCTTCCAGCCGGGCTTTTCCATCATCCGCATCTCGCGCACGCCGCGCGGGCCGGAAACGCCGAGCACCTTGCCGGTCTGGTCGCCCGACAAATCGCTGACCATGTATAGCACGGCCGGCGCGATGCCGTCCGGTCCCAACGCGGCGCCGGGGTTTTCGATATAGCGCGGCAGGTCGGCGGTCATGCGGGTCAGCGCGCCCGGCGCCAGCGTCCAGATCCGGATGTTGTATTTGCGGCCCTCGATCGCCAGCACGTTGGACAGCCCCCAGATACCGCCCTTGGCGGCGCCGTAATTGCTCTGGCCGAAATTGCCGATCAGGCCCGAGGTCGACGACGTATTGACGATGACGCCGCCGCCGTTCTCGCGCATCCAGCGGAACACCGGCTGGGTGACGCAGAAGGTTCCCTTCAGATGCACCTTCAGAACCTTGTCCCAGGCGGCCTCGGTCGCCTTGGCAAAGGTCTGGTCGAGCAGGATGCCGGCATTGTTGACGAGGATATCGGCGCGGCCGAAGTTCTTGATGGCGTCGTCGAACACCGACTGGCCGCCCGCCATGGTTGAAATGTCGGCGCCGTTGGCGACCGCGCGGCCGCCCGCGGCCTTGATGGCATCGACCACCTTCTGCGCCATCGAGACGTCGGCGCCAGAGCCATCGCGGGGCCCGCCGAGGTCGTTGACCACGACAGAAGCGCCCTCGCGCGCGAACAATCTGGCATAGGCCTCACCAAGCCCGCCGCCCGCGCCGGTGATCACCGCCACCTTGCCGTCGAGTAATCCCATGGTGTTTTGCTCCCTGTTAGTTGCCGTCATTCCGGGGCGCGCGTAGCGCGAACCCGGAATCTCGAGATTCCGGGTCTCGGTCCTTCGGACCATCCCGGAATGACGGTCTTAGCCCAGCACCGTCTTGCCGCTCTTGATGACGGCGACGTTGCGCGCCTTCACCTTGGCTTCGAACGAAATCACATTGCCGTCCTTCCACATATCCATGGTCACGGTTTCGCCGGGATAGACCGGCGAGGAGAACCGCACGGCATGCTGTTTGAAGGCTGACGGGATCGTAGTCGGCGTAGGTCTGCAGGATGCCGCGGCAGGTGATGCCATAGGTGCACATGCCGTGCAGGATCGGCCTCGGGAAACCGGCGCGCTTGGCAAATTCGGGATCGGAATGCAGCGGATTGCGGTCGCCGCAGAGCCGATAGACCAGCGCCTGGTCCGGGCGCGTCGTGATGTCGATGGTCTTGTCGGGGCTGCGGGTCGGCACCTTGTGCGGTTCGGGCTGGCCTTCGGATGGTCCGCCGAAACCGCCATCGCCGCGGGCGAACCGCGAGGCGACCAGCGTCGCCAGTTTCTCGCCCTGCTCGTCCCGGAGCACGGTCTGGTGCCGGATGACGGCGCCCTTGTCCTTGCCCTTGTCGAACACGTCGAGCACGGTCGAATTGGCGGTAATGCGAGCCGCTATCGCCAGCGGTTGGTGAAAGGTAATGTCGCGTTCGCCATCGACCACCATCACGCGATTGAGATTCATCTCGCCGGGCCCGGCGCCCCATGCGGCGACGGAAGCAAAAGTCGGCACCACCTTCAGCGGGCGTGGCGTGGCAACGGCCTCGTTGACGAAGGCCAGTTCCTTCTCGTCCATGGGATCCGCGCCCATGCCGATGCCATAGGCATAGAGCATCACTTCACGATCGCCATAGGCGTATTTCTGCCCAAGGTTCTTCAGGGCCATCAACTCTTCGTACTTGATCGGCATTGTGTTTTCTTCTCCCGAATTTCTTTTCTTAGCGGTGCCCGTTGCTGCGCCCTCTCCCCTTGTGGGAGAGGGCTCCGCCGATGCCGGCCACAGATTCTCCAGGGTGAGGGGTTGGCTCAACGGGTAGATATCTGTCCGCGGATAGAGACCCCTCATCCGCCTTCGCTTCGCGAAGGCACCTTCTCCCACAAGGGGAGAAGGCAAGATTAGACCGGCGTAAAGAACGGCAGCGGCGGGCCGTCGGTGGTCTTGAACACTACCTTGACCTTCTGGCCGATCTTCAAGCTTTTCATGTCGCAGTCGACGAAATTGGTCAGCAGCGACGGGCCTTCCTTCAGCGTGACGTAGCCGATCGCGTAAGGGCCTGAGGCGGATTTGCGCATCAGGCTGAACGTATAGATCTCGCCCTCGCCCGAGCTTTCTTCCCACACCGTCTTGTCGGAGAAGCAGAACGGGCAGATCGAGCGCGGGAAGTAATGCGCTTCACCGCAGGCGGTGCAACGCTTGATCAGCAGTTTGCCCTCGACCGTCTGCTCCCAGAAATGTTTTGTCTCGGGATTGCCCTGCGGGGTCGGATATTTCACGGTCGAATCCATCACACGCGCTCCAGAATGCAGGTCGATGCGGCGTGGCGGACGCCGAGCAGGCCGCCGGTGCCATGGGCGATGGCGAGATCGCAGTTCTTCACCTGCACCTTCGGATGCGCCTGCCCGCGCAACTGCCGTACCGCTTCGATGATCTTGGTCATTCCGCCGCGGTTGACCGGGATGATTGCTGCAGAGCCCGCCGCCATCGGTGTTGAACGGCAGCTTGCCGACGCCGGAAATCAGATTGCCGTCGGCGACGAACTTGCCGCCCTCGCCCTTCCTGCAGAAGCCGAGGTCTTCGATCTGCATCAGCACGGTGATGGTGAAGCTGTCGTAGATCGAGGCGTATTTGATATCCTTCGGCGTCACGCCGGCTTCCTCGAACGCCCGCGGGCCCGACCAGACGCCGGCGGAATAAGTGAGATCGAGATCCTTGCCGCCGCGCGGTCCCTTCATGGCCTCGCCGTGGCCGATCAGGCGCACGAGCGGCTTCTTCAGGCTCTTCGCGATCGCTTCCGTGGTGACGATCAGCGCGCCGCCACCGTCGGTGACGACGCAGCAATCCATCCGGTGCAGCGGATCGGAAATCATCGGCGAGTTCAGCACGTCCTCGACGGTCACCACGTCTTTCAGCATCGCGTGCGGGTTATATTGCGCGTGATGCGACGCCGCGACCTTGATCCAGGCCAGCTGTTCGCTGGTGGTGCCGTAGTCGTGCATATGACGCATGGCACACATGCCGTAGACGTTGTGAGTGGTGGCTCCATACGCCGCCTCGAAATCGACCTCGGCGCCCGCGGCGCGCGGCGGCATCGGGCCGGTGCGGGGCTTGCCCGCCAGCGTAATCAGCGCGATCGAGCATTTGCCCGCTGCAATGGCTTCGGCGGCATGACCAAGATGGATCAGGTACGAGCAACCGCCGGTCTCGGTGGAATCGATGTGACGCACCTTGAGGCCGAGGTAATCGACCATCGGCCAGGCCCCGCCCGGGGCATCACCTGCGCAGAAATAGCCGTCGATATCGGCCTTGGTCAGGCCGGCATCCTCAATGGCGCCCTTGGCGACTTCGGCATGTAATTGTGCAGTGGATTTGTCGGGTGCATGCCGGGTTGGATGCTCGTAAATCCCGGCGATGTAGGCCTTGCCCTTGATCGTCAAATGTTTCTCCGCTGGCGTTTCTTTTTCGCTGGCCGTTTTCTCGCCTTTCGAGCCTTGCTTGGCAAGCGGCTGTGGCCGTTAAATCGCGCAGAGCAATCCCGCGACACGGAATGCCGGCGTGCGCCTGCGGCCCCGCAGCGCATTTGCGCCCGGGCTTTGCTAGAAATTTCCTTACCCTCTGATCAGAGGGCGCAGGGAATACCGGGTGCGCGCTGCACCCGCGGTCTCGCGTGCAAAAGTGCAAAAGAAACGCACACGAGCATACAGGTTCAGCGGAGGCACTCCGGCATTCCCCGCGCAATGGTTTTACGGCGTATAGCGCGCTCTCCCCGGTGATCGGGCTTGTTTGACACCGTCGCCTCGCGAATATGGTCTTGTCCGCCCGGTCGGGCTCGCAAAACCTCCGCGAGACTTGACGCCAACCGCTGAGGCGTCAGGACCACACGTCTTTGCCGTACGCTTCAATGCCGTTCGTCTGCACGCCCCGCGATCGCTCACGGATCGATAAAACCCGCCCTGCGACCACACCTTGCGCGCGGGCACTGCCGCGTCCACCGCAACCCGCCCCAACGTTCGTGACGATGGCCGACGCCCCTCTTTCGGGACGGGATGGCAAACCACGTAGACTGATTTGCATTTCGGAAAAACCGAAATATTTTTGCCGAGGGGACTGGACAGGGCAAATCACGTTGATCCGCTTCCACAAATCGGATTTTTCGCGCAACGCGCCGCGCGCTCGCGCAGGAGCGCTGAACAGCCGGTCCGCGCAAATCAGTCAATCAGTCCGTAGCCGTTGCCCGGAGGGAGCGCAGCCCGTTGCCAAAACCTCTCATGCTTTGAAGCTATTTCCGCTTTCGGGGCATCGCGGACATGGCCGCACTTGCTGCTGGCTCGGCCGGGTCGCAATTGACCCATAGGCGACATCCGGAACAGTGTTTTGCTATTTAATGTAGCGACTTCGGCGGAGCGGACGGCTTGCGCTGCGGGCCGGCAAAACAACTTATAGTTCCAATGGAGTTACTGCCGTATTGGACGAAGCCAGTGGCCGTGGGCGGGGTATGTGCAGCAGCGATCGGCAGATAGATAAAGCAGATCGTGCCGTCCGAAACACGCCATCGTTGAACGATCGTGTCTTGTAGGGGACCTGCGAACTGCGCTTCAAGCTGCATCTTTGGCAGTTGTCCCCACGCGGGAGACTGTTGATACTGCTGCTGTGGAACCTCTGGATTACCCGATGGCACGGGGACCGGCTTATTCTGTGCTAAGGCCGGATTAGCCGCGCAAAGCAGGAAAGCCAAAGCAACATGTTTATACTTTTGCAACAGCGGATTTGAATTTGTCATTCGGCTTAGTTTAATGTGAACGAGCCTGAAACTACGCCGCCCATGCTGCCTTGCTCCGGCGCGCCCGATACCGTTGCATTAAACCGCAGTCTGTCCGTTGCGGCGTATCCTACTCCGAATGCCAAGCCGGACAATCCTTTGAAGTTCCCATAGGCTCCGGCAACCGACCATTTTCCCGGTCGATTATCAAATCTAAGGCCACCCGCCGCCAGCGCCAGTGCTACGCCGCCGCGCGCTTCACGCAAGTTGTCGGTGACCTGATTTTGGATTCCGTTTAGTTGAGATTGGAAACCGCCCGCGAGGTTCGACAGCTGGCCGACATTGACAGCGTCGGTTGCGGAAATACCCGCCGCCACGTTGGTGATGCGGCGCTCATTGCCCACCGATCCCACGGAAACGGTGTTGGCTTGATTGGCGACGGAACCCGCCCCGAGGGCCACGGCGTTAGTCGCGGATGAAACAGCATTCAGGCCGATCGCGACATTGCCATTCTGAGATGCCGTGGCATTTGTCCCGATGGCAACCGTGTCGTTGACGGGAGCGGCAACAGTTCCAATGTTGTTTCCAGCGTTCAAGCCTATCGCCGTGTTGTTATTCCCGACGACAATCGCACCCGCCCTATGACCCAGCGCAGCATTTGCGTCGCCCGTCACTTGAAAACCGGAATCTAACCCGATGCCGGTGTTATTTGAACCGGTCACAACGTTTCCGGCTGAATTGCCAAGCGCAGTGTTGAATGTGCCCCTGACTTGCTGGCCGGCAGTCGTACCGATCGCGGTGTTGGCGGCATTGGTGGCAGCTCCGTTTATTCCCGCATCGTTGCCGAAGGCCACCGACTGTTCGCCTATGGCCTGCGCACGGGCGCCTACAGCCGTGGCCGATGCAGCGTTCGCTTGGGCGCTATAACCAACCGCCGTGGCGAGTATCTGACCTGCACCCGTCGCGCCGGCCTGCGCCGCGACGCCAATCGCAGTTGTTTCTTGATTCCCCGACGCACCGCCGGCTGCACTGGCCCCCCCGATCGCAATGCTCAAGTTGCCGGTTGCCACAGCATTGACGCCGAATGCCGAACTAGCGCTACCGGTCGCCTGGCTCGCCGCTCCGACTGCCGTACCGTTGCCGCCCGAAGCGGTGCTGAGGAAACCTACCGCCGTCGAGAGTATATTAGATGCCGTGGAGTTGGACCCAATGGCAATACTATCCAGTCCAGTAGCGGCTGCGGGTTGAACGAAGGCGCCGAATACCGGGTCGGTTGTAACGCCGTTACCGCCGCCGATGGCGATGCTCACGTTACCGGTGGCTTGGGTACCCACACCTAAAGCAGTTGACGCAGGGCCGGTGGCGGTGGAGCCCGAACCACAAGCGAACTGCGCGGAAGCGACATTTTGCGCGCACGTGGCGACCGTGGAGACGGGACTTACAGTTTGCGCCACGGCGGCCGTTGGAACTCCCAACATGACTAAGGCGGAAATGCCAACACTCAAAATAATTGCCAAAAACGACGCTTTGCCGAGATCGGCCCGACGGATCGCAATCATGGCTGTAATCCCTAAAAATAATCGGGTGAGCCTGCCTTTATGTAGGTTGGGTGGCAATGAGCAAAGACGAGTTGGCGCTGTTAAAGCCGTTCTGCGTCTTTTCGGTAACAGGTGTCCGGCCAATCATGCCCGTACCGGCTCGATCCGGCGCAACATCGAACGAGCGCCACAACTTCGCCGTTGGCACGAGCCGGATCTCCAGCGATGGCAGTTGTGAACCCGCCCAACGAACCAAGCCCCGGCAAGGAACCGCCGAAGCCAGGTCCGTCACCCACGGAGGAAGCCCGGCGGCTCATCAAAGAGTACGCGGACGACCTCGCGGGAGATCATCAAAGGAGCTACGCCGTCTTCTCGATTGAGGCCACCTCCTTGTCAGCTTCTGGCACATCGCGTCATTTTGCTGCGGTGCTGGTTTTGGTCGCGATCGGGGCATGGCGGACATCGATAGAGCCGCACCAATGAAGCTCGATTTATGAGTACGCGCCCCTTGTGAGTGCGCGCCCAGGCACGCTGCGCCGCGCCTCAATTAATCGCTGACGTCTCTGGAATACTGGACAGCCGGCTTTCGCGGAGGATGACAAGTTGTACTTGCCGCACGCACTGTCGCCTCACACACAGGCCTGAGCAAATACCGACCTCATCCTGAGGAGCGGCCGCTTGGCCGCGTCCCGAAGGATGGACCCGACACGTGAACTCGCGGCCATCCTTCGAGACGCGCGCAAAAAACGCGCTCCTCAGGATGAGGTCGGAGATAGATTTACGGATTCACGCCGGCGGATTCGAGATTACTCCGCCGCGATCTGCCTCGGCGCCGGCGGCGGATTGGCGAGGTCATTTGCCAGTTGCGCGTAGCGCGCCTTGGCGTCCTGTATCGACTTCTCCTTGACGGGTCCGAAGCCGCGGATGCGGTCCGGCAGCGAAAGAATTTCGATCGCGGTGTCCAGCGTCAGCGGCGATAGCACGGACAGAACGTGGGCGACGTCCTTCTCGTAGCCGGCGATCAGGTCGCGTTCGAGCCTGCGCTCGGCGCTGTAGCCGAAGATGTCGAAAGCGGTGCCGCGCAGGCCGCGCATTTTCGCCAGCAGACGGAACACCGACATCATCCAGGGACCGAAGGCGCGCTTCTTCGGCCGTCCCAGCGCATCCTTAGCCCCGCCCATGATCGGCGGCGCCAGATTAAAGCTGATCTTGAAGTCGCCGTCGAACTGATCGCGGATCTGCTTTTCAAAGCGGCCGTCGGTATAAAGCCGCGCCACCTCGTACTCGTCCTTGTAGGCGAGCAGCTTGGCGTAATTGATCGCCACCGCGCGCGGCAGCTCGTCACCGAATCCGCCATCGAGCGCGGCGTTGCGCACTTGCGTCACCAGCTTGCGGTAGCGCCCGGCAAGCGTCCCGTTCTGGTAATCCGTCAATAGCGTGATGCGGTGGGCGATGATTTCGTCGAGCGACATCGCGTCCACGCGTTTTCGGCGCCACCGCCTCGTCCTGGCCTTTCATCATGTCGGCCATCCGCGCCGGATCAGCGGCCGCCAGACGGCCAAGCTGGAAGGCCTGCGTGTTCATCTTGATCGCGACACCGTTCACCTCAATCGCCTGCTCGATCGCCTCGGCCGACAGCGGCAACATGCCCTTCTGATAGGCGTAGCCCATCATCATCATGTTGGTGGCGATGGAATCGCCGAGCAGGATCTCGGCGGGCTTGGTGAAATCGAAGAACGTGGAATCCTGCCGCAACGCCGTTTCCAGCACATGATTGACCTTGCGGCTCTGGAAATTGAAATCGCGGTTGAGGATGAAATCGGCGGTGGGAATGACGTGGCTGTTGATGACGCCGTAGGTGCGGCCGGATTCGCAGAGCGTGATGGTTTCCTTGGCGGCAGCGACCACCTCGTCTGCGGCGATCACGAGATCGGCGGTGCCGGTCACGATGCGCGAACAGGTGACGTCGGCGGTATGCTCGGACAGTCGGACATGGCTCAGCACCGCGCCGCCCTTTTGTGCGAGGCCCGACATGTCCAGGATCATGCTGGCCTTGCCTTCGATATGGGCGGCCATGCCGAGCAGCGCACCGATCGTGAGCACGCCGGTGCCGCCGACGCCGCCGACGGCGACGTTATAGGGCCGCTCCAGCGATGGCTTTGAGGCCGGTTCCGGCAGATCGCCGATATTGCCGAGATCGGCCGGGGCGCGGCGGCGCAGCTTGCCGCCGTCCACGGTGACGAAGGACGGACAGAATCCCTTCACGCAGGAATAGTCCTTGTTGCAGGTCGATTGATTGATGGCGCGCTTGCGCCCAAGCTCGGTCTCCAGCGGCTCGACGGAGATGCAGTTCGACTGCACCGAGCAATCGCCGCAGCCTTCACAGACCGCCGAATTGATGAACACACGGCGCTGCGGATCCTCCAACGTTCCCCGCTTGCGGCGGCGGCGTTTTTCGGCCGCGCAGGTCTGCACGAAGACGATGGCGGAAGCGCCCTTCACCTGACGCAGCGTCTTCTGGACCTCGTCGAGTTGGTCGCGGTGCGCGGTCTTGGTGCCCGGCGCGATATCGGAGGCCGGATAGGCGTCGGGATTTTCCGACACCAGATAGATTTCGCTGATGCCTTCGGCGTGCAGCTGGAAGGTAATCTGCTGCGGCGACAGTTCGCCATCGACATGCTGGCCGCCGGTCATCGCGGTCGCATCGTTGTAAAGGATCTTGTAGGTGATATTGGCCCCGGAGGAGACGGCCTGACGGATCGCAAGGCTGCCGGAATGGAAATAGGTGCCGTCGCCGAGATTGGCGAACACGTGCTGTTCGTCAGTAAAGGGAGCAACCCCGACCCACGGCACGCCCTCGCCGCCCATATGGGTGAAGGTTTCGGTGTTGCGGTTCATCCACAGCGCCATGAAGTGGCAGCCGATGCCGGCAAAGGCGCGGCTGCCCTCCGGCACCTTGGTCGAGGTGTTGTGCGGACAGCCCGAGCAGAAATACGGCGTGCGGGTGACCGGAGCCACCGGCTGCATCTGCGTCGCCTGACGGCCGTTGAACCAGTCGGCCTTGGCGCGCAGCATGGCCGCGATTTCGGGATTGAGGTTGAGCCGCAGCAGCCGCTCGGTCAGCGAACTGGCTAGCGAGGCGACGCTGAGTTCCTCGGCAAAGGGCAAAAAGCGCTTGTCGTGATCGTCCATCTTGCCGACGATGCGCGGGCGCACATCGTCGCGCCAGTTGAACAGCTCCTGCTTGACCTGGTTCTCGACGATCTCGCGGCGTTCCTCGACGATGAAGATCTCCTCGAGCCCTACCGCGAATTCGCGCACCCCTTGCGGCTCCAGCGGCCAGGGCATGCCGATCTTGTAAAGCCTGAGCCCGATCTTGGCGGCGACTTCGGGCGTCACGCCTAATTCGCGCAGCGCCTGCCTTATGTCCTCATAGCTCTTGCCCGACGCCATGATGCCGAAGCGGGCGTTCGGCGAATCCATGGTGATGCGGTTGACCTTGTTGGCGCGGGCGAAAGCAATCGCGGCAAAGCCCTTGTAGTCCTGCAGCCGCCTGTCCTGGTCGAAGCGGTCGTCGGGCCAGCGCAGATTGAGGCCGCCCGGCGGCATCTCGAAATCGGCGGGAATAATGAAAGGCTTCATCTCGTCGGTGAGATCGATCTCCGCCGTGGTTTCCACGGTCTCGGTGATCACCTTCATGCCGACCCAGCAGCCGGAATAGCGCGACATCGCGATCCCGAGCAGCCCCATCTCGATGATCTCGTGGATGCTGGAGGGATAGAGATAGGGCATCAGCGCCGAGACGAAGGCATGGTCCGACTGATGCGGAACGGTGGAGGATTTCGCGCCGTGATCGTCGCCCGCCAGACACAGGACGCCGCCGTTTTTCGCCGAGCCCGCGGCATTGCCGTGGCGGAATACGTCGCCGCAGCGGTCGACGCCGGGGCCCTTGCCGTACCAGATCCCGACCACGCCATCGTGCCTGGCGCCGGGCGAGAGATTGAGCTGCTGCGAACCCCAGATCGCGGTGGCCGCGAGGTCTTCGTTCACACCAGGCTGGAATTTGACGTTGTATTGTTCGAGGTGTTTGCGGGCCGCGAAGAGTTGCTGGTCGTAGCCGCCGAGCGGTGAGCCGCGATAGCCGCTGACAAATCCCGCGGTGTTCAGGCCGCTGGCGCGATCGCGCCGGATCTGGGCCATCGGCAGGCGAACCAGCGCCTGGATCCCGGTCAGGAAGACGTGGCCTGATCCCTGGGTGTATTTCTGATCCAGACTGATTGGACCCTGGTTGATTCCCATTGCGCCCTCTTGCCACCCTCTTGCGCCCGCAGGCGGCGATCGGCCGCGCGGGCTGTTTTTTAGTTAGCCATTCAACCCCTTAGAACAAGGGTGAGAGGCCGCCGTTCCAAATCCGAAGCTCGCCACTCTAAGTCGATTTTTACGGCCCGCGCATCACAAATCTGGGCACGCGAGTTCCGCGCTCACGAATCGCAATTTCATGCTCGAAACGCGGCAGCTGTTTTCGCTTTATGTCGCCACTCACGGCCGTAGCGAAACGACCTGACCCGCCCGGCCGCATGATTTCGCGCTATATTGCCGCCAACGGGAGACAAAATGGTGCAGGGACGACGCCGCACGCCACGGGCGATTCTCGCCAGCGTATTTTTGTGCACCGCATTCAGTTTTGGCCCAGCGCTGGCCGAATCCTCAGCGGAGACGATCGCGCGCGGCAAGGCGCTGACCGTCGCCGCCGATTGCACGGGTTGCCATACCGCCGATCCGGCAAAACCGTTCGCCGGCGGCAAGCGGATCGACACCCCGTTCGGCGCGATCTTTTCGCCGAATCTCACGCCGGATCGCGAGACCGGGATCGGGGCCTGGAGCGACGAGGATTTCACCCGCGCGCTGCGTTACGGCGTGGCGCCTGACGGCTCGCGCTATTACCCGGCATTTCCCTATCCGTATTTCACGAAACTCGCGCGCCAGGACCTGCTGGCGATCCGGGCCTATCTTGCGACGCTGACGCCCTTCCGCAATACGCGCCCGCCGCCGCAACTGCACTGGCCGCTCAACTATCGCGTGGTGATGCGGGCATGGAATTTTCTGTTCTTCCGGCCCGGCATATTCGAACCTTACCAGCAGAAAAGCACGCAATGGAATCGGGGGGCCTATCTGGTCGAGGGCGTAGCGCATTGCGGCGGCTGCCACACACCGAAAAACATCTTCGGCGCCGACAAGCGCGGCCGGGCCTATGGCGGCGGATCGGTCGACGGCTGGTTCGCGCCACGCCTCGACAATGCGCCGCGCAGCGGGTTGAAATCATGGAGCCTCGACGACATCGCCGAATATCTGCAAAGCGGCCGCAACGGCAAAAGCCACGCCGACGGCCCGATGGCCGAGGTCGTGGTCAATTCGACCTCTGTCATGAGCGATGCGGATGTCCGCGCCATCGCGGTGTACCTGAAGGATCTGCCGGCGGGGGCGCCGGAGCCGGCGGTTTCCCCGCCCTCGCCCGCGGGGATGACGGCGGGCAAGGCGGTTTACGACCATGCCTGTATCGCCTGCCATGAAGCGGACGGCAGCGGCGCGCCGCGAATCTATCCGCCGCTACCCGGCAACGCCAATCTGCAATCCAATGACCCGGCCAGCACGATTCGCATCATCCTCGACGGCGCGCAGACGCTGACCACAGCGCGCGCGCCCAACACCGGATCGATGCCCGCCTATGCGAAGCAATTATCAGATCAGCAGATCGCCGCGGTCACCAACTACATGAGGAATTCCTGGGGCAATGCGGCGCCGCTGGTCACACCGGCGGAAGTCAAGAAGGCGCGGCGCTGACGTCACTCACGTTCGGGTTCCCTCGCCCCACGCCATAAAGATCATGTCGAATCAGGAACCCCGGTCCCTTCCAGAGGGTTGTCTCCGTGTAATGGAGGAACCCAACCATGGCCAACGAACGCAATCCGGACGATCCCTATCGTTCCAGTGCGGCCGACGACGAGCTTCGTCGCGCCCAGCGCCTCGACAATGAACTGCAGATGGACCCGGAACTCTCCGACGGTTCGGCGAGCGGCACCAAGATCGCGATGTTCGCGGTCGCCATCGCCCTGATTCTGGGCGTGGTGTTCTACGGGCTGAACAACTCGACGATCAACCACGCCGGCACAGCCTCGACGGCTCAGAACACGCAGTCGTCGCCGCCCGCGGCCCCTGCCGGGCATGCGTGATGTGACCCCACGCCCCAACTCCAGTCCGGGCGTGACCACGGGCGCGGCTCCGGCACAGCCGCAGACGCCGCCAGCGACGGCTCCGGCGCAGATGAACCGCTCCGGCAATCCGCCGGCCGGCAGCGCGCCGGAGCAAGTAACGCTGGAAGTGCAAACGAGCTGAGCCAAGCGCAGCGGGTGAGCAACGCCCGCTGCGTTTTGTTTGCCCACTAGCTAAACATCTTGTTCAATTCGCCGCCGGGAGTGCCATTGCCGAGCTCGGTAAAAGTTCCCTTCTCCGCGATCTCGCGCGCCGCGCGCATAAAACCGCCCCAGGCGGAGCGTGCCAGCGAGCCCGCCGACGCTGATGCGGCGAACGCCGAGCTCGGCAGCTTCCGCGACCGACAGGCCGGGCCATCCGAGCAGAAGATTGACCGGCTTCGGATGCACCGCCTTCACGACCGCTGATATCTGCTCCCTGGTGCGGATGCCTGGCGCGTACAGACAATCGGCGCCAGCTTCCGCATAGGCCTGCAGCCGGTCGATCACCATGTCCGAGATCGGCCTGCCCGACCAGGAAACCCTCGCAACGGCCGACCAGCAATACGCCGCTGTTGTCGGCATCGATCGCGGCGCGCGCCGCGCTGATGCGCTCGATCGCGATGCCCGCGATCGTACAGCGGCTTCGCCGCGTCGCCGGTGGAATCCTCGATCGACAATCCGGCGACGCCGGTCTTGACTGCGCGCGCGACATTGGCGGCGACCTTCTCCGGCTCGTGCGCAAAGCCGCCCTCGAAATCGGCGTTGACGGGCAGATCGACCGCCGCGCACAGCGCGGTGAGGTGCCGCAGACGTCATCAAGCGTGACGTGATTGTCGGCCTTGCCGATCGACCAGGCAAAGCCGGCGCTGGTGGAGGCGATCGCCTTGAAGCCCATGTGCTGCAGCGCCAGCGCGCTGCCGACATCCCAGGGATTTGGGATCACGAAGCAGCCCGCTCGTGCATCTTGCGGAATGTCGCGCGCTTGTCCGATGTCGTGACCGGCATGATCTCTCCCTCTTTCGTATTTTGCATGGCACAGACAGATTAACCGACGCCGAATCATCCGGCGCCAGCACGGCCCATCGCTATGCGACCACCTTGCGCAAGAAGGTGCGCTCCTCCGCGAGGATGAATTTGTTCTCCTCGGCGAAACCGAAATTGGCCATGCCCTCTTTGTCGGCGCGAAGCCGCGCGCGATAGCTTTCATAGGCCGCGAGACTTTCGAAGGAAATCAGCGCGAACGCGATGTTGTTGGTGCCTTCATGCGGCATCCAGTAGCCGATGAGATCGCCGCCGCATTTCGGGAATGATGCGCGAGCCAGCGTTTGGCATATTCCTCGAACATCGCGCGCTTGAACGGATCGAGCTGGTAGCGGATGAAAACGGTGACGGCCACGGGAACCTCCGATGCTCTCGAAACGATCCCAATGTAGCCGCTTGATCGACGTCGATGCTTCGGTTATCATCGAACTATGAAAGCAGGTCCCGATATCGCCATGGTCGCCTCGCTGGTCGGCGATCCCGCGCGCGCCAACATGCTGACGGCGCTGATGACCGGCCGGGCGCTGACCGCGAGCGAGCTGGCGCACCAGGCCGGCGTCACGCCGCAGACCGCGAGTTCGCATCTTTCGAAGCTCGAGGCCGGCGGCCTGATCGAGCCGGAAAAGCAGGGCCGCCACCGCTATTATCGCCTCACCGGCCCCGATGTCGCCGGCGTGCTCGAAGGCCTCGAAGGCCTTGCCGCGCGCGCCGGTCACATGCGCGTGCGCACCGGGCCGAAGGATCCGGCGTTGCGCCGCGCGCGGATCTGCTACGACCATCTTGCCGGCGATCTCGGCGTGCAGATGCTCGACAGCATGAAGAAGCAGCGGCTGGTGCGGCAGAAGAAGCAGGACATCGAGCTGACCGCCGAGGGCGAGCGCTTCCTGGCAAAGCGCTTGCAGATAACGCCGAAACGCTCGCCCATCCGCGCCGCCCGGTGTGCAAGGCCTGTCTCGACTGGAGCGAGCGGCGCCATCATCTCGCGGGCACGCTGGGGGCCGCGATCATGACGCGGTTCACCGAACTGAAATGGGCCGCGCGCGATGCCACCCCCGGCAGCCGCGTCGTCAATTTCAGCCGCAATGGCGAGAAGCGGTTCGCGGCACTGTTCGGCGATCACGAATAGCGCGGAACGTCCCTCGCTTATCGATGCAACATGCTGCCGCTCACCAGCGACGGCGAACGCTCATGCTGCCGCCGCCGCAGAAGTTTGATGAACTGATGCTGGCGTTCCTCGGCTCCGGCTAGTTTCAGCCTGGAAATTTGCCAAAGGTTGCATTCATTCCGCGTTCAGGTCGCCGCGGTTAGGTTCGCGCGAATTCGACGTCGTAAATGTTTAACCTGTCGGATTGCATTTTGATCATGTCAGGCGCCGCATGGCGGCCTAAAAAGGGAGAGAACATGAAATATCTTTTCGCAGCCGTCCTGGTCGCTGGCACGTTCGCGGGCTTTAGCGCCGCCAATGCCGCCGGCGGTTGCGGCCCCGGCTTCCATCGCGGTCCCTACGGCGGATGCCGTGTCGACCGCGGCTCGGTCGTCGTTGCGCCCGGCCTGGTCGGCCGGCCGGTCGTGGTGGTGCCCCGCGGCCGCGTTTGCCCGATCGGTTTCAGCTGGCGTTACGGGCGTTGCCGCCCGCTCTGAGCGCGGCATCACCCATCGCGAGCAAAACCCCGCTTTCCAGCGGGGTTTTTTGTTGAGCGAGGTGCGGAGCCAGCAAAGTAACGAGGGCGGAATTCCTGCCGCTGTACCGTCGCACCAGTTACGAAGCACCAGCAGTTACGGTATTAAATGGCAGGCGCGTAACGGAATACTCGCCTTACCACCAGTGACGATGATGCCAGCGGCGCCAGTGCCGGTGGCGCCAGCCCCAGTGACGATGATGCCAACCCCAGCGATGGCCATGCCCGTGGTGGTGTCCCCAGTGTACCTGTTCGGGCTTCAGATGCTCCACTTCGGCGTCTGACGTGACCGCCGGATGGACATCCTGCTTCGATGGGGGCAGCCGTTCATCTCTGCCAAGCTGAAGCGGCGACAGCGGCGCGGCCTGCGCGCCTGCGGTCAGCGCAGCGGCTCCGGCGGCAAATCCAGCGGCGAGTTTCAGAAAGCGGCGGCGTTCCATGACGTCTCCCTGTTCGTATCAGGCGAGTGATGCCAGGAGAGTTTGAATGCGTCGAGATGAATGGCCGCTGAATTGCGCGTTCAGATACCGGCAATCCGACGTCGTCCCGGCGGCGGATGGATTCTGGACAACCTCACCCCGCCCCGAATTCCTCCGCCAGCACCAGCATGTCGCGCGTGCGCGTCACCTCGGGCCAGCAGCGGTCGAACTCGGCGACCAGCGTCTTCAGCGCCTCGCCGCTCATGGCGCGGTCGAGCGCGGCCCGATCGGCGAACTCGTACATCGCCACGTGCAGCGAGGGCTCGTTAAGGCTCCAGAACCGCCACGCCTTGCTGACCCCGAACGCCTTTGCGGCGTCGGGCAGATGCTCGCGGCTGTACCACTCGTCAAACGCCTCGCGCTTGGCGGGATCGGCGACGGTGGCGCGGACGACGAAATAGGCTGAGAGGCATTGGTGTTTCTCCCCGGTGCTTTTGTTCCCCGTCATTCCGGGGCGCGCGATAGCGCGAACCCGGAATTCGAGCACGCAATCTCCGGATTCCGGGTTCATCGCTACCGCGATGCCCCGGAATGACGAAAGAAGACATTACACCGAAATCCCGCTGTACACGACCAGTAGCACGGATTCCGAGACCTGCCTCTCAACTCTCACAACGGCAAATTGTCGTGCTTCTTCATCGGCATCTCGACATGCTTGTCCCTCAGCATCGCCAGCGCGCGGGCGATGCGGCGCCTTGTCGAATGCGGCATGATGACGTCGTCGATATAGCCGCGCTCGGCGGCGATGAAGGGCGACAGAAACCGGTCTTCATATTCCCTGGTGCGCGCGGCGATCTTGTCGGAGTCGCCGATATCGCTGCGGAAGATGATTTCCACCGCGCCCTTGGCGCCCATCACGGCGATCTGCGCGGTCGGCCAGGCGTAGTTCATGTCGGCGCCGATTTCCTTCGAGGCCATCACGTCGAACGCGCCGCCATAGGCCTTGCGGGTGATGATCGTGACCAGCGGCACCGTGCATTGCGAATAGGCGAACAGCAGTTTCGCACCATGCTTGATGAGGCCGCCATATTCCTGGGCGGTGCCCGGCAGGAAGCCGGGAACGTCGACAAAAGTGACAATGGGGATATTGAAGGCGTCGCAGAATCTGACAAAACGCGCCGCCTTGCGCGAGGCGTCAGAGTCGAGCACGCCCGCCAGCACCATCGGCTGGTTGGCGACGAAGCCGACGGTGCGGCCTGCGATGCGGCCGAAACCGGTAACGATGTTTTTTGCGAACGCCTCCGACAATTCGAAGAAGTCGCCCTCGTCCACGACCTTCAGGATCAGCTCCTTCATGTCGTAGGGCTTGTTCGGATTGTCGGGGATCAGCGTGTCCAGCGACATGTCGACGCGCTCGATGTCATCAAAACTCGGCCATTCCGGCACGCCGTCGGTGTTGTTGGAGGGCAGAAAGTCGATCAGCCGGCGCATCTGCAACAATGTTTCGACGTCATTCTCGAAGGCGCCATCGGCGATCGAGGAGCGCGTGGCGTGCACAGACGCGCCGCCGAGTTCTTCCGCGGTGACGACCTCGTTGGTGACGGTCTTCACCACGTCGGGCCCGGTGACGAACATGTAGCTCGTGTTCTTCACCATGAAGATGAAGTCGGTCATGGCGGGCGAATAGACGTCGCCGCCGGCGCACGGCCCCATGATGACGGAGATCTGCGGGATCACGCCCGAGGCAATGACGTTGCGGCGGAACACGTAGGAATAGCCCGCGAGCGCCGCGACGCCTTCCTGAATGCGCGCGCCACCGGCATCGTAGAGCCCGATGATCGGCGCCCTCGCCTTCATCGCCATGTCCTGGATCTTGACGATCTTCTGCGCGTGGGTTTCGGACAGCGAGCCGCCGAATACAGTGAAGTCTTTGGCAAAGACAAAGGTCTTGCGGCCGTTGACCGTGCCCCAGCCGGTGACGACGCCGTCGCCCGGCACCTTCGTCTTTTCCATGCCGAATTCGGTCGAGCGGTGCTCGACGAACATGTCGAACTCCTCGAAGCTGCCCTTGTCGAGCAAGAGCTCGATGCGCTCGCGCGCGGTCAGCTTGCCGCGGGCGTGCTGCGCCTCGATGCGCTTTTCGCCGCCGCCCAGCCGGGCGCCGGCGCGCCGCTCTTCGAGGGTTTCGAGGATGTCTTTCATCTGCTCCCGCCCATCATTTGGCCTAAAGATTTGACCGGGTTCTAACACGGCATTTTCCGAACCGGAAACCGGCTTTCCGTCACCGAAGGCGGTCTATATGGCGGTACAAGCCGTACGGGTATTTCGGGAGGACAGCCATGAACGGGACCACTACCGCAACCGAGGCCACCGGTGCCGTGTCAGGAGGCTGCCGAACGCTACTCCGGCTGGAGGGCCTGACGCTGTTTGCAGGCATGACCCTGCTCTACGCAGTCTGGGGCGGCTCCTGGTGGATCTACGCCATCCTGTTCCTGGTGCCGGACCTGAGCTTTGCCGGCTATCTCGCCGGACCCCGCGCCGGCGCCATCGTCTACAATGCCGCGCACAGCTACATGGCGCCGACGGCACTGATGACATCCGGTTTCGGCTTTGCCTCGCCGTTGACGCTCTCGATCGCGATGATCTGGTTCGCGCATATCGGCGTCGACCGCGCGCTCGGCTACGGGCTGAAATATTATGCCGGATTTGGCTTCACCCATCTCGGCCGCATCGGCAAGGATGCGGCCAAGACAGCGTGAGATCGCGGCGACCTACTTCTCGCCGAGCTTGAACGGCTCTTCCTTGCCGGGAGGCACGGTCTCTTCCGCCATCGCCAGCAGCATCGCCACCATGACGTAATTGCCGGCGACCGCGGTCAAATCCACGATCTGCTGATCGTTGAAAACTTTCTTCGCCCGCGCATAGGTCTGGTCGGAAACCTTTTGCGTGGCCGTGAGCTCGGTGACGAAGTCGTACACCACAGCCTCGTCTTCGGCCATGTTGGACGGCCGCTTGTTGGCCTTCAGTTCGGCGATGATGTCGGCCGACAAGCCCGCCTTTGCCGCCAGGGGCGCGTGCGCGAACCACTCGACCTGCGAGCGCCATTGCCGCCCGATGATCAGGATCGCAAACTCGTTGAGCTTGGTCGGAACAGAGGTTTCCCAGCGCAGATAGTGAAACAGGTCGAACAACCGCTGACCGAGCACCGGGCTGCGCATCATCGGGTTGTAAGGTCCGGCCAGACCGACGCTCGAGACCTTCATGACCTGCTCGCCGAGCGGCTTTTGCGCATCGCTGAGCTGGTCCATGGTCAGTTGCGGAAAGCGCGGCTCCTTGCCAGTCGCGGGGGCTGCAAACATCGCGGCGGCGAACCAGCCACCGGCCGCGGCAACCGCCAGCGACGACATCCATACTGCGGATTTCATGATTTCCTCCGGGCGTTTCTTGGGGGTTTCTTATAAACCGGGAGAAGCTAGTCCAGCCGCGTTGTCGGCGCCAGCCCGCGTCGCGGAGGACGGCTATCGGCAGATCAGAGTGCGCCGATATCGCCGAGGCATTGTTGCGTGATATTCATGCGATCGGCGATATGCCGCGGCTCCAGACAATCCATATTGAGCGCAAACACCGTCCCGGCGTCGCCCTTCTCGGCCCAGCCCACCAGCCAGCCCAGCGACGGCTTGCCGATTTCGGCACCCAGCAAGCCGGTCTTGGCGCGGATGACGGTGTCGCCGACCTTGGTGACCGGCAAGATATCGCGCACCAGATCCTGGCTGCGTTTCGACACCGGCAGCGCGCCGCGGCGCAGCCGGTCGACGAAATCGACCTGCTGTACCGGATCGATCCGCAAATTGCCGGTCAGCCAGAACTGGTCGATGCCGCCGCCGATGTCGCGGTTGCCGTATTCGAAGAGATCGACATATTTCTGCATCCGTGCTTCACCGATGCGCCGGGCGATCTCCTGATAGACCGGCACCGCGGACGCGGCGATCGCGGTGCGCATCGTGTGGTCCTGGTTCCAGGCCTCGATGCTGCGCTTGACGCCGTCCCACTTGAAGACATCCTTGTCGGGATCGCCGACCACACCGGTTTCCAGTGCGATGATCGAGTTTGGAATCTTGAAGGTGGAAGCCGGCAGCTTCGCCTCGCCGGAGCGATTCTTGTCGCTGGCGATGACCAGGTAATCGTCGACCTTGTAGCCGACAAAGGTCCCGACCGTTCCCACGTCGAGAAAATGCTTGGCCAGGCTCTCGCGGATCTCACTGCGCTGCGGCGCGACATTGGCAAAGCTTCGCGACGGCAAAAAGCTCGCGGCGGCAAGAAGACCGAGTGTTCGGCGGCGATGGATCATGGGCGTATCCGAGGTGGGAAAAACGACGCTGCGACGATGCTGACGACATCGTGGTAAAACGATGACAGACCGAAAGCTAGCGAATCCGTCCCGACAGCCGCAGCACGAATACCAGGACTTCGGCGACCGCCTTGTAAAGCTCGGCCGGAATTTCGTCGCCGAGTTCGACGTTGGAAAGCGCGCCGGCCAGCACCTCGTTCTCCTCGATCGGGATATCATGGGCTCGGGCAAGCTCGATGATCCTGGCGCCGATCGTGCCCTTGCCCTTGGCGACGACCCGCGGCGCGCCGGTCCTGTCGTAATGCAGCGCGACTGCAAGCTGGTTTCGTATCTCCACCTTCACAGCGCGCGATCCAGGAAATACCCCGCGCGGGCGGGGGCCGTTTGCGGAGGCGCGCCATCGCGGATGACGATATCGCCCGGCTGCAGCTCAGCCTTGCTGAGCGCCTGGCTCAATTGCGCCGCACCGGCGCGAAGTTGCGCCGCAGTCGCGGGCCGCTCCGCCCACATTCGCACCGAGGTCCTCTCTCCGCTCAGCGACACCAGCGCGTGAACCGGACCTGCAGGCTCGACGTCAAGCGAGAACCGCGCCCGCCAGACGCGCTTTGCGGCTTCGACCTCGTTGCCGCCGCCGTCGCGCGAAATCTCAAACTGCGCCATCGCGGTTCCCTGCGGCATCGCAAATGGTATTTCGAAATTCCAGCGCGGCACGCCGGCGTCTACTCGTGGACCCGCGGTATCGACCCGATCCGGCAACGACGCCACCTGCAGCAAAGTCTGGCGCGCGATCGCGGCGTCGGTATCGGCGAGCAGATGATGCGCCGTCGCCGCAAGCGGCGCGTTGGAGCCGATCGACGGCGCGGCAATTGGTTGCGCGGAAGGCAGCGCTCCACGGAACGGCGGCGGCGGCGTGTTGGTATGGAAAGTGACGTCGTCGCTGCGGCCATTTTGTAAAACCGGAACCGGCAAGGCGGCGTTGCCGGCGATCCGCGGCATCGGCGGCAGGGTTTCCTGCAGCAGGTTCAGCACCGCACCGGCCGTCATCGTACGCGGCGGGGCGTTGAGCAAGGCTTCCGGCAGCACAATCCGGACAGTACCACTCGGTTCTGCATAATCGCCGCCGAGCTGCGCCCGCGCCTGCGACAGGAGAACCTGCTGCGCCTCGATCTCCGGCAACAGCGATGGAGCAAGCGTCGGTGACAACTCGCCCGCGGCGTGTGAAGCCCCGGATCCGGTCGTGGCAACGGCGAGTTGCGGCGCGACGGCCACAGGCGCGGCGGAAATCTCAGCCGCTCCGGCTGAGCCAAGCGAGGCCACCAGCGTCTGACGCAGCACGATCAGCGCAGCCTTGAGATCCGGTATGCCGGAAGCTTGCAAAACCGATCCCGAGGCCAGCGAAGCCTCGAGCAGGATCCCGGATTTCTGAAAGGCATTTTGGACGTCACTGCCGGTGAGATTTTGATCGAGGCTGGTTTGCTGCGCCAGCACCTGCGCGATGGCCTGCTGCAGTTTGGGCGGAAGACTGTTCGACGCTGCCGCGGCGCCGAGATTGGCAAACAGCGGCGCCAGGCTGTCCTGCTGTGTGACCGCGCTCTCAGCCGCAGCCGAGACGGCGACGCGCTCAAGCGGCGTCAAGGCATTCGTCGAAGGCGCTGCGGCGGCCGAAACATTCGCCGCTACATCGGCGAGCACATTGGCTCCGAGCGTAACGGTGTCGGTGGATGCGCCAGTCGTGGCGCCCTGCCCGACCACCGCGAGCCTGACGCTATCCTGCGTCTGCGATACCGCCAATTGCAGGGTCTGACCGGCTTGCAGCGGAACTTCCGACAGCACGTCGATCGAAACGTTCGCGATCGCGATCCGCACCAGATAGTCGGAGAGAACCTGCAGCACCTGGGCGTCGACCACGCTTCCCGGCTGCAGCACGAGATCCGTCGCCGCGTTCTGGGCGGCAATCACCGGAAGGATCGGGGTGACGGAAATCGACATGAGGCGGACCCGCTAGGCCGCGAACGCTAGCGCAGGCGTCGTAAACCCCTCGTTAACCGGGCACGGGATTCAGCGCCCTCAGAATACGGGCGGCGGCCCTGAAATCGACCAGCCGCGCGGCCCGCCGCGCCGCGACCTCGTCGTCGACGCCCCATTTTTCGATGTTCCAGTCCTCATCGACATGGGCGGCGGCCCAGGCCTGATCCTGATCCACGACGCCGCGCAGCAGCGCCAGAGCGAGCAGCGCCGAGCCGGTCAGGGTCGTGATCACGTGCAGCGCCGCGATCGACCAGGCGTCGCCGGGCAGCGCCGCGCGCGCGGCCGCGATCGCGGATTCGGGCTGGCGGACATGGACGATGCCCTCGGCGAGAATGAAATGCGCGCCGAGCGTATCAGCCGCCCAGAACAACAACGGATCCCAATGCGCGGCCTCTCGCGCGACCAGCGCGTCGGGATGGCCGGCGCGGTAGAACAGAAGATCGGACTGGAAATATTTTGCCATGTCCTCGGTGACGGCGTCGACGCGGTCGACCACGGCATCGACGACGCTGTTGGCAAAACGGGTCATCGGCATCGTCAGGGGATTGATGAACTCCTGCTGCGCCTCCCACTCCGCAGCGACGGCGTCGGCAATCTCCCTGGCGGGCACGACCACCTGACGGCCGGAAGGCGTCCGGATCGGCTTGTCATCCAGCGTGATGGCAAATCCCTCCGCTGCTTCGACGACACCGACCTTGCTGTAAAAGCGCTTCCGCTTCGGCGTGCGCCCCGCGCGCCGCACCAACTCCTCCGGATCGAGCGGCGATTTTCCCGCCACCTCTTCGAATAGTTCACGCATGCGCTTTTCGGCTTCCGGTTGTCAGCAAAGTCTTCGCTCAGAGTATGATAATAACAGGAGCAAATAAAGCTGAAGCGGCGATGGCAAGGTTCCTTGCAGCACCGCTACCGGTTCTTTTTGCCGGCCTCGGCGTCTCAACCGCCCGGGTGACGTCGAGAGCCCGCATGATTCCTTGCGGATGTTTCTCGCCCGGTACAGGAATTGAGATCGGTCACTGATTGGCGCAGGCGCGCGAATAGGCTGCGCGCTCGTTCGGGCCGAGCCCGCTGGCCGCGGCATCGTCGAGGCACTTGCTGATCCGGTCGCTGAACGATGGCCGCGGCGCGGGCGCATAGTTCGGGCGCGGGACGGCGTCCATCCGCGGGATCACCGGTACCTCGATCTTGGGCGGCGGTGGCGGCAGGGGTATTGGCGGGTTGAATTGCGACCCGCCCGGCGGAATAAGTTGCGCAGAGGCTGCACTTCCGAAGATGAGCACTGAGGCGACCGCGCAGATAATCAATGCAGGTTTCATGCAGGGTATGTCGTGATCCCCAGGCAAACCGCAAACAAATTATTCTTCAGGCGCGTTCTCGATCGGGTCGAATCTGTTCGCCTCGAGACCGAGCAGGTTCCACGATTGCAGCATGTGCGGCGGCAGCGGCGCTGTGACGTCGATGACGCCGCCGCGCGGATGCGGGATCACGATCCGGCGCGCCAACAGATGCAGCCGCTTCTGCAGGCCGCCCGGCAGCTCCCAGTTTTCCTTGTTGAAGTATTTGGGATCGCCGACGATGGCATGACCGATATGAGCCATGTGAGCGCGCAACTGATGGGTTCGCCCGGTGACCGGCTTCAGCGATACCCATGCAAGCTTCTGCGCCGAGGTCTCCACCACGGCGTAATAGGTCACGGCGTGGCTCGCGCCCTCGTCGCCATGCGCGGCGATGCGCATGATGGTGTCTTCCTCGCCCTCTTCCTTGGCGAGATAGGTCGAGATACGGCCCTGCTTCGGCTTCGGCACGCCCGCCACCAGCGCCCAATAGATCTTGCGCGCCGAGCGATGGCGGAACGATCCGGTCAGCGCGGTGGCGGCGAAGCGGGTTTTCGCCACCAGCAGGCAGCCCGCGGTCTCCTTGTCGAGCCGGTGCACCAGCCGGGGTTTTTGCCCCTTGGCGTCGCGCATCACTTCCAGCATCTGGTCGATGTGCCGCGTGGTGCCGGAACCGCCCTGCACGGCAAGGCCCGCGGGCTTGTTCAGCACCATGACGTCGGCATCCTCGTAGAGGATCATGTCCTTGAGGGCTTGAAGCGTCTTCGCCGCCGCTTCCGAGAGGTGACCGGCAACTTTTGGCGCATCAAGCCTGAGCGGCGGAATGCGCACGCTTTGCCCCTCCTCCAGCCGGTCCTTGCTGTCGGCGCGCTTGCCGTTCACGCGCAACTCGCCTTTGCGGACGATGCGCTGGATATGGGAGAACGACAGGCCGGGAAAGCGCGCCTCGAGAAAGCGGTCGACCCGCATGTTGTTCTCGTCCGCCGTCACCACCACGGTCTGCACCTTGGTCGGCAGCGGCGGCGGCTCGGCGGCCGCTTTGGCAGGCTCGGCGACGAAAGGCTGTGGCTTTGTCTCGCGCGACGCGGGGAAGCGCGCGGGCGGCTTGCCGCCCGGCCGGTGCGACTGCGGCCGCTCGGCCTGCGGGCCCCGGTACGGGCGCGCACCCTTCGGGCGGTCGCCCGGCGCGCGGGATTTCGTCAGCGGTCTCTTGACGCGGCGGCTCATGGGGGTTGCGGCTCCAGATCAAGCCGTTGGGTAGCCCAAAAGCAGCTACCCGTCACGGCGAAATCGGTACAAATCCGGCGCGGGATCAGCCATGTTAGGCGAAACAGCTAAGAAATCAGGGGAGCACAGGGATGGCGTTCGTGAGACCGGCTTTGGCCATCCTGACGGCAATGTTTGTGAGCGCGGCGTTTGTGAGCACGGCCTCGGCCGAGGGCAGCCCGATGCCGGACGAGATCGCCTGGAAGCTGTTGGAGCTCGGCCGCGTCATCAACCCGCCCAAGACCGCCGAGCTCTATGCGCCGCTGCAGCAAAAGGAACCGTATCCGGGCGTCAGGCTCGAGCGCGACGTCAAATACGGTGCGGCCGACCGCAACCTGCTCGACGTTTTCATGCCGGAGAACGCATCATCGCCGCGCCCGGTGCTGATTTTCGTCCATGGCGGTGGCTTCACGGCCGGCAACAAACGCACCGGTAACAGCCCGTTCTATGACAACATCATGCTGTGGGCGGTGAAGAACGGCTTTGTCGGCGTCAACACCAGCTACCGGCTCGCCCCGCAATCGCCCTGGCCGGCGGCGGCCGAAGATTTGGCCTCGGTAGTTCAGTGGGTTTCCGACAACATCGCCGCGCGTGGTGGCGACCCCGCCCGCGTTTTCCTGATGGGGCACTCGGCCGGCGCGGTGCATGTGGCAAGCTACGTGTCGCACCCCGAATTTCACAAGGTCAAAGGCGGCGGACTTGCCGGGGCGATCCTGCTGTCCGGGATCTACGATCTGACGGCGGGGACCGCCGGCGATCCCGAGAAGGCCTATTTCGGCGCCGACACCGCCAAATACGCCGAGCGGTCGTCGCTCAGCGGTTTGCAGGCGACGAAGCTGCCGCTGATGATCGCTAGCGCCGAGCTGGACCCGCCTGCATTCCAAAAGCAGTTCGACCTCCTGAAGAACGCGGTCTGCAAAGGCGCTCATGGCTGCCCCCATGCGCTGATGCTGCCGCAGCATAGTCACATGTCGGAAGTGTATTCGATCAATACCCCCGACACGCGGCTGACCAATGAAATCCTGAGTTTCGTGCAGACCGGCAAATGACGCGACCGGCCACCGCTCAAAACAGCAGAACCTGCACGTCCGCCGACATCTGCGGACGCACATCGTCCGGAAGCGGCGACAAGCCGCTGGTGTCGGCCTTCAATAGCTGTTTGACCGAGGCTGCGACCGCCTTCGTTGCATCGGTGTAGATATATCGCACCGATCCCGGCGGTCCCCTCTTGGTGTCGCTAAGCTCGGTATAATCGGAGTACACGGCGGTCGCCTGATAACCCTTCTTCAGCAAGGCATTTTCCAGCTGCGTGGCGAGGATCCTGGTCTTCTGATCCGCAGGATAGACGACGATGACCGTCGAGGTGCGGTTCGCCCCGAATTCGGCCGATGGCGGCGGCGGCGGCGGCGCCGTCGGAGCGATCCGCTTGCCGAGATCGCCGATGGCGGTCTTGATGTCCTCGAGTTGAGCCTTGATTCCTGCTGCCTGCTGAGTGACCTGCTCGGTCGTCGCCTGGCCGGAAAATTCAATTCCCAGGCCCTTGAAATTGAAGATCGAAAGCGCAGGGATGACAAACAGCAACGCGCCAAACGCGAGCAGAACGGCGAACGTGTTTGAAACGGACGGGTTACGCAAAATCGCAATCAGGCAGACGGCGATCAGGATGGTTCCGCCGATGATGGGCGAGATCTTGATGAGGAAATCCGCTGTCATACGCGCCCCCGCCATCCTAGACGGCGAAGACTAATACAACTTAAGAGTTCACTCAACCTTCCCGTTGTCTGCGCAGCTTCGCCCAGTAATCCAGGCGTTTGCGGATTTCGCGCTCGAATCCGCGGTCGGGCGGATCGTAAAAGGTCTGGCGCCCCAGCGCTTCCGGGAAGTAGTCCTGCCCGGAGAAGGCTTCCGGCGTGTCATGATCGTATTCGTAGCCACCGCCATAACCTTCCGCCTTCATCAGCTTGGTCGGCGAATTCAGGATATGCTTCGGCGGCAGCAGCGAGCCTCCCTCCTTTGCCGCGCTCATCGCCGCACCAAATGCCTTGTAAGCGGCGTTGGATTTAGGCGCTGTAGCGAGATAGATGACGGCTTGCGCGATCGCGAGTTCACCCTCGGGGGACCCAAGGAAGTCGTAGGCATCCTTGGCGGCGTTCGCGATCACCAGCGCCTGCGGGTCGGCCAGGCCGATGTCCTCGACCGCCATGCGGACCACGCGCCGCGCCAGAAACAGCGGGTCTTCGCCGGCATCCATCATGCGCGCGAGATAATAAAGCGCCGCGTCGGGATCGGAGCCGCGCACCGATTTATGCAGCGCCGAGATCAGGTTGTAATGGCCGTCGGCGGATTTGTCGTAGATCGGCGCGCGGCGCTGCAGGATGTCCTGCAATTGTTCGGCGTTGAAGGTCTCGCCCTCGCGCGCGGCGCGCCAGACCTCTTCGGCGAGCGTCAGCGCGGCGCGACCGTCGCCATCGGCCATGCGCACCAGCACGGCGCGCGCTTCCGCATCGAGCGGCAGCTTCCTGCCTTCGACCTTCTCGGCATGGGCGTACAGTTTCTCGATCGCGGCGGGATCGAGCGAATGAAACACCAGCACGCGCGCCCGCGACAACAGCGCCGCATTGAGTTCGAACGAGGGATTTTCGGTAGTGGCACCGACCAGCACCACAGTGCCGTCTTCCATCACGGGCAGAAAGGAATCCTGCTGCGCGCGATTGAATCTGTGCACCTCGTCGACGAACAATAGCGTTCCCTTGCCGGTCTCGCGCCGTGCGCGGGCGGCGTCGAACGCCTTTTTGAGATCGGCAACGCCGGAAAACACCGCCGAGATCTGTTCGAAATGCAGTTCGGTGGCGTCCGCCAGAAGTCTCGCCACCGTGGTCTTGCCGGTGCCCGGCGGTCCCCAGAAGATCAGCGAACCCAGCGTCCGCGTCGCCAGCATCCGCGTCAGCGCGCCATCAGGCCCCAGAATGTGATCCTGTCCGACGACTTCGGACAGGGCGCGGGGACGCAACCTGTCGGGGAGCGGATGCGGCGCGTCCTGCTCCATCCCTGCGGCAGCGAACAGGTTGGCGGCTTCGCGTGGTCGCTTCGGACTCATCCGCCGAGCGTGACGTTGATCTGCTGGCCGCCGCGTACCAGGATGATGCGCCAGACCCGGGCGGACTCGCGCGTCGCTTTTTCGAGGTCACTGGTCTTGGCAATCTTCTGGTTATTGACGGCCACGATGATGTCGCCCTTCTGGAATCCGACGCTGGCGGCGGTTCCACCGTCGGCCAGATCGGTCACCACGACGCCTGCGGCGTCCGAATCCAGATGCAATTCGTCGGCGACCGCGGGCGAGATATTCGCGACCTTGGCGCCCTGGAACGGCGAGCGCGTCGTCAGAACGATTTCGTCGCGGCCAGTATCGGGCGCGGTTTCCAGCGGCGCCGTCAGCTTGATCGTCTTGCCAGCGCGCAGCACGTCGATCTGCGCGGTACCGCCGAGCGGACGCGTCGCAAAGTGGTAATCGAACGCATTGGGATCCTCGACCTCATGGCCGTCGACTGCGACGATCAGATCGGACGGCTTCAGCCCCGCCCGCGCCGCCGGGCTGTTCGAAACCACACTGGCGACCAGCGCACCGGTCGGAAGCCGAAGCCCCAATGTCTCGGCGATCTCCGGCGTCACGGCCTGCAGCTTGGCGCCGAGCCACGGCCGCTTGACGGCCTTGCCGCCGCTCTTGGCGGAGGCGACGACGACCCGCACCATATTGGCCGGAATGGCAAAGCCGATGCCCTGCGATCCCCCCGATCGCGAGAAGATCGCGGTATTGATGCCGGCAAGCCTGCCGGTCATGTCGACCAGTGCGCCGCCCGAATTGCCTGGATTGATCGGAGCGTCGGTCTGAATGAAGAACTGGTAGTCGGTGATGCCGACCTGGGTGCGCGCCAGGGCCGAGATGATCCCGTGGGTCACGGTCTGCCCGACGCCGAAGGGATTTCCGATCGCCAGCACGACGTCACCGACCTGCAATTCGTCGGAGTTGGCAAGATCGAGCGTGGGGAATTTCTCGTGCGCACCTTTAAGCCGCAATACCGCCAGATCGCTGCGGGGGTCTTTCAGAACGATCTCAGCCTCGAATTCCCGCTTGTCCGACAGCGATACCTTGACCTCGTCGGCGCCCTCGATGACGTGGACGTTGGTCACAACCAGACCTGACGGGTCCACCATCACGCCGGATCCGAGCGAACGCTGCATTTGCTCCGGCTGCTGGCCACCGAAGAATTGGCGGAAGATCGGATCATCAAGCAGGGGATTGTGCTCGCGCACCATCTTGGCCGCATAGACGTTGACCACGGCCGGGCGCACGCGCTGCACGATCGGCGCGTAGGACAGCATGAGGTCCGCCGGCGAGGCCGGCACCCGCCGGTCCTGTGCCAGAGCCGGCATTGCGAGAACAGCGGAAAGGCAGATGATAATCAGGGAGTGGATCGACTTCATGCGGAAAATCCTGAAATTCGTCGCTCCAGATATAGTCGCGACGCAACTGCGAGAGAAGGGAAACCCCGACCAGCCGGCGGCCGGTCAGGCGACGCGATGGGGGGCGTTGAGGGCGCCCGGCGCGGGCGCACAGGATAGTCGTTCCTGATGGCCCTCACCCCACGCCTTCAAGGTGTCGATCACCGGACGCAGGCTCTCGCCGATCTCGGAGAGGCGATATTCGACCCGCGGCGGCACTTCGGCATAGACCTTGCGGATCACCAGGCGGTCGTCCTCGAGCGCACGAAGCTGCTTCGTCAGCATGCGCTGGGTAATGCCGGGCATCCGCCGCCGCAGCTCACCAAACCGCTGGGTTCCATCCTGCAGGTGGTAGAGGATGACGCCCTTCCATTTGCCATCGATCAGATCGAGCGTCGCTTCGACCGCGCAGCCCGGCCGGTGGGCAAAATTCCGCCGTTTCATAGAGTCTTTTCCATTAGTATCCAAACAGGGACTATATCCCCATTTTTACAGTACTTGCTAAATTAACGCCAGACCGACAATTAGCCGAGGGCGTTTTCAAGCGAAGTGGGCGCCGGTTCGCGTCAAGAAAACGCGTCAAATAGAGAATTAGAGCCTCGGTTCTGACCGAGGCTCGTGGCCATCACATTGGAGACAACAGGCATGAAAGCCGTCGGATACAAAAAATCGCTTCCCATCGACGCCGCGGATGCACTGATCGATTTCGAAGCCGCCAAACCGGAACCGAAGGGCCGCGACATCCGCGTCGCGGTGGAGGCGATCTCGGCCAATCCGGTCGATTACAAAGTGCGCAAGCGCGCCGCGCCGCCGGAGGGCGAGACCAAGATCCTGGGTTACGACGCTGCCGGCATTGTCGATGCGGTCGGCCCGGACGTGACGCTGTTCAAACCGGGCGACGAGGTGTTCTATGCCGGCTCGATCCAGCGCCAGGGCACCAATTCGGAATTTCACCTGGTCGATGAGCGCATCGTCGGCAAGAAGCCGAAGACGCTGTCGTTCGGACAGGCAGCAGCCCTGCCGCTGGCCTCGATCACATCATGGGAATTGCTGTTCGACCGTCTCGGCGCGGTGCCCGGCAGGAGCCTCGATCCGCGCACCCTTCTGATCATCGGCGGCGCCGGCGGCGTCGGCTCGATCTTGATTCAGCTCGCCCGCCGCCTCACCGGCCTCACCGTCGTGGCCACCGCGTCCCGGCCGGAATCGCAAAAATGGTGTCTCGATCTCGGCGCTCATGCCGTGATCGATCATGCCAGGCCGATGAAGGATCAGATCGAGAAACTGAAGCTCCCACCGCTGGCTTTGGTCGCAAGCCTCACCAACACCGACCAGTACTACAAGACGCTGGCGGAACTGATGGCGCCGCAGGGAAAATATGGACTGATCGACGATCCCCCGGAATTCAACGTCAGCGTCTTCAAGGGCAAGGCGATCTCGATCCACTGGGAATCGATGTTCACCCGCTCCTCGTTCCAGACCCCTGACATGATCGCGCAGCATCACCTGTTGAACGACGTCGCCGATCTCATCGACAAGGGCGTGTTGCGCACCACGCTCGAGCAGACCTTTGGCACCATCAACGCCGCCAACCTCAAGCGCGCGCATGCGCTGCTGGAATCCGGCAAGTCGCGCGGCAAGATCGTACTGGAGGGGTGGTAAGCGCTCTCTCGCATCTCACGCGATGGTCTGGACGACGCCACCTCCTTGGCGAGCGCGGCGACCGCTGTCGATCTTGGCTTGTGTCCGGCCGTTGATCGTGACATCGGCGCCCGCGGCGGCCAATCCCCTCGCGATCGCATAGCCGATGCCGGTGGTCGACCCCGTCACCAGCGCCGTCTTTCCCTTGAGATCGATTTTCATGAGTCTCCCTCCATCAGTAGTGACAGAGATATCGGGAGCGGTGCGTCGGGCCGCAATTGCCGGCGGCGCATGACGGATGCCCAACAAAAAAGCGGCGCACTTGGCGCCGCTTCTTAAAGTGCGATTCGGAAATGAGACTTACGCGGCTTCCGCGGCCTTCTCCTGCGCCGGACCGGAGTCCTGGCCCTTGGCATCGACGTCGCGGTCGACGAACTCGATCACCGCCATCGGGGCGTTGTCGCCGTAGCGGAAGCCGGCCTTGATGATGCGGGTATAGCCGCCCTGGCGGTCCTTGTAGCGGGTGGCGAGAACGTCAAATAGTTTCTTGACCTGATCCCGGTCGCGCATCTCGGAGATCGCCTGACGGCGCAGGGCGAGACCGCCCTTCTTGCCGAGCGTGACCAGCTTCTCGACGATCGGGCGCAATTCCTTCGCCTTCGGTAGCGTGGTGACGATCTGCTCGTGCTTGATGAGTGCCGCGCACATGTTGGCGAACATCGCACGCCGATGCTCGGCGGTGCGGTTGAGCTTCCGGTGAACCTTGCCGTGACGCATGATCTATATCCTCGATACTTGTTCTGTCGCGACGGCTCGTCGGACAATTGGCTCAGGTGGGCCGCCTGCGTTCGCCCAAAATGCAATGGCCGGGAACGCCCGGCCACCGCGATTACCGTTCAATCAGTAATGGTCTTCGAAGCGCTTGGCCAGCTCGTCGATATTCTCCGGCGGCCAGCCCGGCACTTCCATGCCGAGGTGCAGACCCATCTGGGCCAACACTTCCTTGATCTCGTTCAGCGACTTGCGGCCGAAGTTCGGGGTGCGGAGCATTTCCGCTTCCGACTTCTGCACGAGGTCGCCGATATAGACGATATTGTCGTTCTTCAGGCAATTCGCCGAACGCACCGACAGTTCGAGCTCGTCTACCTTCTTGAGGAACGCCGGGTTGAACGCGAGATCGGGAATGATCTCCTGCGCCACTTCCTTGCGCGGCTCTTCGAAGTTGACGAACACGTTGAGCTGGTCCTGCAGGATGCGCGCGGCATAGGCCACCGCGTCATCGGGCGTGATCGCGCCGTTGGTCTCGATCGTCATGGTCAGCTTGTCGTAGTCGAGGATCTGGCCCTCGCGGGTGTTCTCGACCTTGTAGGAGACCTTGCGCACCGGGGAGAACAGGCTGTCGACCGGGATCAAGCCGATCGGCGCATCCTCAGGCCGGTTACGCTCGGCGGCGACATAGCCCTTGCCGGCGGCGACGGTGAATTCCATGCGGATCTCCGCGCCCTCGTCCAGCGTGCAGATCTGCAGATCCGGATTGAGCACCACGACATCGCCGACGGTCTGGATGTCGCCGGCGGTGACGACGCCGGGACCCTGCTTCTTCACGACCATGCGCTTGGGGCCTTCGCCCTGCATCTTGATCGAGATGTCCTTGATGTTCAGCACGATGTCGGTGACGTCCTCGCGAACACCGGCGATCGAGGAGAACTCGTGCAGCACGCCGTCGATATGCACCGACTGCACCGCGGCGCCCTGCAGCGACGACAGCAGGATGCGACGCAAGGCGTTACCGAGCGTCTGGCCGAAGCCGCGCTCGAGCGGCTCGGCGACCAGCGTCGCAAAACGCGTCGCGTCGGTGCCGGGAGTTACATGGAGCTTGTTGGGGCGGATAAGTTCTTGCCAATTTTTCTGGATCGTCACTGTTTCACCCATCATGCCAGTTAAAGTGCCATCTGAAGTACTGGCGTTGGAGATCGCGGATCAGTCCGCGCTTTAAAATTCTCAAAATCATCGCAGGCAGCAGTGCCGCCCGCAGGATCGATGCATCAAACCCGCCGGCGCTTGCGCGGACGGCAGCCATTGTGCGGGATCGTCGTCACGTCGCAAATCGATGTGACGGTGAAGCCCGCAGCCTGCAGCGCGCGAAGCGCCAACTCGCGGCCCGAACCGGGACCGGCAACTTCAACCTCCAGCGTGCGCATGCCGTGTTCCTGCGCCTTCTTGGAGACGTCTTCGGCCGCGACCTGCGCGGCATAGGGAGTCGATTTACGCGAACCCTTGAAACCCATCGTTCCTGCCGACGACCAGGCAATCGTGTTGCCCTGCGCGTCGGTGATGGTGATGGTCGTGTTGTTGAAGGACGAATTCACGTGCGCCACGCCGGATGCGATGTTCTTGCGTTCACGGCGGCGTACGCGGGTGGCTTCCTTGCCCATTCCAAAACCTTTCCTGACGATCTCAACGCCGCCGTAATGCCAGCGGCTACACCTGACGAGCGGATAGGGTTCGCCCCTACCCGCCGTCCCTAATTCGCAAAACTACTTCTTCTTGCCGGCGATCGATTTGGCCGGACCCTTGCGCGTTCGCGCATTGGTATGGGTGCGCTGACCGCGCACCGGCAATCCGCGGCGATGGCGCAGGCCGCGATAGCAGCCCAGATCCATCAGACGCTTGATGTTCATGCCGGTCTCGCGACGCAGATCGCCTTCGACCAGATAGTCGCGGTCGATCACTTCACGGATCTGCAGCACTTCCTGATCGCTCAACTGCGCGACGCGGCGATCCACGGGAATCTTGACCTTCTCCAGGATGTCGGCCGCATTCTTCTGGCCGATGCCATGGATGTACTGGAGCGCGATCAGCACGCGCTTGTTGGTCGGAATATTCACGCCGGCAATACGGGCCACGGACTTCTCTCCTGTTGCCGGCTACTTAAGACCGGCCATGTTCTAGCTATTTCGGGCAGGTGTCCGCAAACGCGAACACGACGCCCTTCCCCTTGGTTACCTCGGGGCCCGGCATCGTTTGAAAACTATCCGACTTGGATACGGGTCTTATTAAAGGATTCCACTTGGTTTCGTCAACCGTCGCTATGCTTTAGCTCGCTTTTTCGTGACCTTTTTGGCGGTTTTTTTGACCTTCCCGGTGGCGCGGGCCCGGGCACCCGCCACCGCCTTCTTGACCCGCCTGGACACCGGCTTCCCGGCCTTCCCGGCGGTTTTGGCACCCTTCCGGGAGGCTTTGGCAGCCTTTTTGGCGCCCTTGCCAGCGGACTTGGAGGCCTTCTTTTTGGCGGCCTTCTTGGTGGTGCCCTTGGTTCCACCCGTCTTGGTGCTCTTTCCGGTGCTCTTTGCGGGCCGTTTGGCCGCGGCCGCCTTTGTGGCGGCCTTGGCTTCGACCGCTCCGATTGCGGACAGGATTCGGCTGATTTCCCGGGTAACGGCTTCGATGGCCATCATGCCGTCAACCGTCAGCAGCTTTCGCCGTTCCGAATAGTAGTGAATCAGGGGTTCGGTCAGCGCCCGGTAGCTCGCCAGCCGCTTGGTCAGCACTTCCGGCGTGTCGTCGACGCGGACTTCATCGCCCCGCTCCCGCATCTGCGCGACCCGGGTCTCGACCCGCTCCAGCAATGCGCTTTCGTTGACCCGAAGCTCAATCACGGCATCGAGTTTCAGGTGCTTCTTCTTCAGAAGCTCGTCCAGCGCCTCCGCCTGCGGCACGGTGCGCGGGAAGCCGTCGAGGATGAAACCATTCTTCGCGTCGGGCAGGTCGATCCGGTCGGAGATGATTCCGACCACGACGTCGTCCGGCACCAAACCGCCGGAGGCCATGATGTCCTTGGCCTTGAGGCCGACCGGCGTCTCCGCCGCAACCGCGGCACGCAGCATTTCGCCGGTCGAGAGCTGGACGATGCCGTAGCGCTGAACCAGCCGCTGGGCCTGGGTTCCCTTGCCCGACCCTGGCGGTCCGAGAAGTATCAGTCTCATCCTAATCGCCCCCCGGCTCGGTGAGCGATCGAGCGCGCACCTTCGTTTCAAAATCCGAGAACAGCGCCAACTCCGATCAGCGCCGAGCGCAGACAGCGAAAGCGATGCAACACGTAATTCGGGCGCCTCGGCTTTGATCCAAATCAGAACCAAGGCTCCAAACTGCTATTTTACGCGTTTTCTGCACGCGAACCGGTTACCCACTTCGCTCGGAAAACGCTTTGGGAAGGCGTCAGCGGCGACGCCCCCTCAACTTCGACTTCCTGATCAGCCCCTCATACTGGTGGGCGAGCAGGTAACCCTGAACCTGCGCCACCGTATCCATGGTCACGCTGACGACGATCAGCAGCGACGTGCCGCCAAAGTAAAACGGCACCGAGGCGTAGGAAATCAGGATTTCCGGGATCAGGCAGACGATCGCGAGATAGATCGCGCCCAGCACCGTGATCCGCGACAGCACGTAGTCGATGTATTCGGCGGTGCGCTCGCCCGGCCGGATGCCCGGAATGAAGCCGCCATGCTTCTTCAGGTTGTCGGCGGTCTCGGTCGGGTTGAACACGATCGCGGTATAGAAGAATGCGAAGAATACGATCAGCGCCAGATAGAGGATCAAAAACAGCGGACGGCCGTGGCCGAGCTGGGTGGTGATCCACTGGAACCATTCCGGTCCCTTGCCCGCGTTGAAATTCGCGACCGTGGTCGGCAGCAACAGCAGCGAGGACGCAAAGATCGGCGGAATCACGCCCGAGGTGTTGAGCTTGAGCGGCAGATGCGAGGACTTGCCCTTCGAACATCTTGTTGCCGACCTGGCGCTTCGGATACTGGATCAACAGCCGCCGCTGCGCGCGCTCCATGAACACGATGAAGGCGATCACCGCGACCGCCATCACGATGACGATCAGGATGAGGCCGGTGGACAGTGCGCCCTGGCGGCCGAGTTCCAGCATGTTGGCGAGCGCCGAGGGCAGCTCTGCGACGATGCCGGAGAGAATGATCAGCGAGATGCCGTTGCCGATGCCGCGCGAGGTGATCTGCTCGCCCAGCCACATCAGGAACATGGTGCCGCCGGTCAGCGTGATCGCGGTCGAAAGCCGGAAGAACATGCCGGGATCGGCTGACGACGTTGCCGGCGCCCTCGAGCCCGACCGCGATACCGTAGGACTGGAACGCGGCCAGCAGAACCGTGAGATAGCGGGTGTACTGGTTCAGCGTCTTGCGGCCGGCCTCGCCCTCTTTCTTCAGCGCCTCAAGCTGCGGCGACACCGTGGTCAGGAGCTGAATGATGATCGAGGCCGAAATATACGGCATGATGTTCAGCGCAAAGATCGCCATGCGGTGGATGCCGCCGCCGGCGAACATGTTGAACATGCCGAGGATGCCGCCGGCCTGGCTCTTGAACACCTGTTCCCAGATGCTGGGGTCGATGCCGGGCAGCGGAATGTAGGTGCCGAGCCGGTAAACCAGCAGCGCGCCCAGGGTGAACCAGATGCGCTTCTTCAGTTCGTCGGCTTTAGCCAGCGCGCCGAAATTGAGGTTTGCCGCCAGTTGTTCCGCTGCTGAGACCATGTTTGGCTTTCTCCCGCCGCCCTCGCGCTGTCATGCCCCAAAAGGCCTTGAGACATTCAGCAGACGCCGGACATTATTTGGTGCTCGGCTCCGATAAGTCCATCGTCCTGTCGCGCAGATGGCCGCCGGACGGCGGGCGATGACGCAGATGTTACGCCGCCTCGCCTTCGTCCTTCTTCGACCGGCGCCAGGATCTTCACCGTGCCGCCCGCCTTCTCGACCGCCGCGATGGCGGATTTCGAGGCGCCGTGAACCTCGACATTCAGCTTGGCCTTGAGTTCACCGCGGCCGAGCAGCCGCACGCCATCCTTGGCGCGCCGGATCACGCGGGCTTTCACCAGCGATTCGGCGTTGATGGTGTCCTTGGCGTCGAGCAGCTTGGCGTCGATCGCCTCCTGGATGCGGTCGAGATTGATCTCGGCGAATTCCAGCCGGAAGATGTTGTTGAAGCCGCGCTTCGGCAGGCGCCGGTGCAGCGGCATCTGGCCGCCCTCGAAGCCCTTGATGCGCACGCCGGAACGCGCGGTCTGGCCCTTGCCGCCGCGGCCCGCCGTCTTGCCCTTGCCTGAACCGATGCCACGGCCGACGCGCATGCGCTTTTTGCGCGAGCCGGCATTGTCGGCGATATCGCTGAGCTTCATCGCCCTGTCTCCTTGTCTGTCTTACTTCTCGCCGACGACGCGGACGAGATGTTGAACCTTGGCGATCATGCCGCGAATTGCAGGGGTGTCCTGCAGCTCGGTGGTGCGGCCGATCTTGTTGAGCTTGAGGCCGATCAGCGTCTCGCGCTGCGAGTGGTGGCGGCGGATCGCGCTGCCGGTCTGCTCGACCTTGATCATCTTTGCGGCCTTGGCCATCGTCGTAACTCCGAGAGTCTCTTAGTTTGGCATGATCTTTTCGGAAAACCGGTACCCACTTTTCCGGATCATGCCCTTTATTCGGCAACCACTTCGGCGTCGCCGCCGACCCGGCGCGACTGCAGCGTCGACACCTTGATGTTGCGGCGCGCCGCAACCGAGCGCGGCGAATCCTGATGCTTCAGCGCGTCGAAGGTGGCGCGAACCATGTTGTAGGGGTTCGACGAGCCGATCGACTTCGCCACCACGTCCTGGATGCCGAGCGTCTCGAACACGGCGCGCATCGGGCCGCCCGCGATGATGCCGGTACCCGCCGGCGCCGCGCGCAGGTAAACCCTGCCCGCGCCGTGACGGCCGGCGATATCGTGATGCAGCGTGCGGCCTTCGCGCAGCGCCACCCGCGTCAGGTTGCGCTTCGCCGATTCGGTCGCCTTGCGGATCGCCTCGGGCACTTCGCGCGCCTTGCCGTGGCCGAAACCGACCCGGCCCTTCTGATCGCCGATCACGACCAGCGCCGCAAAGCCGAAGCGCTTGCCGCCCTTGACGACCTTCGCCACACGATTGATGTGGACGAGCTTGTCGACGAACTCGCTGTCGCGTTCTTCCCGGCCGCCCCTGTGGCCGCCACCGCGTTCGCGTTCACCTGCCATGGTGTTTTCCGATCCTTAAAAGACTTGCCTCGAGAGGCCCTTTGTGTCCGTTCAATCCAGTTAGAAGCTCAAACCGCTTTCGCGCGCGGCATCCGCGAGCGCCTTGACGCGGCCGTGATAGAGATAGCCGCCGCGATCGAACACCACTTCGGTGACGCCGTTCTTGACCGCGCGTTCCGCCAGCAGCTTGCCGACCGCTTTCGCCGCGTCGATATTGGCGCCGGTCTTGCCGCTCTCGCGCATCGCCTTCTCCAGCGAAGAGGCCGACGCCAGCGTCTCGCCCTTCAGGTCGTCGATGACCTGGGCGTAGATGTGCTTCGACGAGCGGAACACCGACAGCCGCGGACGGCCGCTGGCCGAACGGCGCAACGAAATCCTCACGCGTTGCTTGCGCCGGGCATTCGTAATCTTGAGTCTCGACATGACCGGCTCCGTTACTTCTTCTTGCCTTCCTTGCGGAAGATGAATTCGTCGGCGTATTTCACGCCCTTGCCCTTGTAGGGCTCCGGCGGACGGTAGCTGCGGATTTCGGCGGCGACCTGGCCGACGCGCTGGCTGTCGTTGCCGACGATGATGATCTCGGTCGGCTTCGGCACCGTGATCGCGATGCCTTCCGGGATCGGGTAGACGACGTCATGGCTGTAGCCGAGCGCGAGCTGCAGGTTCTTGCCCTGCAGCGCGGCGCGGTAGCCGACGCCGGTGATCTCGAGCTTCTTCTCGAAACCCTTGGTGACGCCGGCGACCAGGTTCGCCACCTGCGCGCGCGCGGTGCCGTACATCGCCTGCGCGCGGTTGGTCTTGACCCTCGGGGCGACCTTGACCGCGCCGTTCTCGAACTTCACCTCGACGTCGTCATGCACGACGAACTGAAGCTGGCCTTTCGGCCCCTTCATCTTGACGGTCTGTCCCTCGACGGTCGCGGTAACGCCCGACGGAACCGTCACAGGCCGCTTGCCGATACGTGACATAACTAATCCCTTCCTCAGAACACCGTGAAGAGAATTTCGCCGCCCACATTCGCGTCGCGCGCGTCGTGGTCAGCCATAATTCCCTTCGGCGTCGACAACACCGAAATGCCGAGACCGTTGTTGACGCGCGGCAGGTTCTTCACCGAGGCATAAACCCGCCGCCCCGGCTTCGATACCCGCTCGATCTCGCGAATAACCGGCTCGCCGTCGAAATACTTCAGCTCGATCTCGAGCTCGCTGCGGCCCGAGGCATGCTCGACGCTGGCGTAGCCGCGGATATAGCCCTCCGCCTTGAGCACCTCGAGCACGTTGGCGCGCATCTTCGAGCCCGGGGTCGAGACCTTGGGCTTGGCGCGCATCTGCGCGTTGCGGATGCGGGTGATGAGATCGCTGATCGGATCGTGCGTTGACATGTCCGACCCTCCTTACCAGCTCGACTTCACGAGCCCGGGAACCAGGCCCTTGGAGCCGAGTTCACGCAGCGCGATGCGGCTGAGCTTGTTCTTGCGATAGACCGAGCGCGGACGTCCGGTCAGTTCGCAGCGGTTGCGAATCCGGGTCGCCGACGAATTGCGCGGCATCTCGGCAAGCTTCAGCGTCGCCGCGAACCGCTCTTCCATCGGCTTGTTCTTGTCGGCGATGATCGCCTTCAGCTTCGCGCGCCGGGGGGCGGCGTTCTTGGTCATCCGCTTGCGCCGGTTGTTCTTCTCGATCGAACTCTTCTTTGCCATGCTTGGCTCCTGGGTTTCCGCGTTTGAGAGGCTTGTCAGCGTCTCACTGCCGGAACGGGAAATTGAATGCGGTCAACAGGGCTCGCGCTTCGTCGTCGGTGCGCGCCGTGGTGCATACCGTGACGTCCATGCCCCACGTCTCCCCGGCCTTGTCGAAGTCGATTTCGGGGAAAATGATGTGCTCCTTGATGCCGAGCGAATAGTTGCCGCGGCCGTCGAAGCTCTTCGGGTTCAGGCCGCGGAAGTCGCGCACGCGCGGCAGCGCCACGTTGATCAGGCGGTCGATGAACTCGTACATCTTGGCCTTGCGCAGCGTGACCTTGCAGCCGATCGGCTGGTTTTCACGCAGCTTGAAGGTCGCGATCGCGACGCGCGAATAGGTCACGACGGCCTTCTGGCCGGCGATCAGCGAAAGATCGGCGGCGGCCAGTTCGGCCTTCTTGCGGTCGTTGACGGCTTCGCCGACGCCCATGTTGAGCACGACCTTGTCCAGGCGCGGCACCTGCATGATGTTGGCATAGCCGAACTGTTCGGTCAGCTTGCCGCGGATGCTCTTGTCGATATTCGCGCGCGCAGGCGCGGGGTGTATGCGGTCTCAGCCATCGATCTCTGCTCCCGAGCGTTTGGCAACGCGTACCTTCTTGCCATCCGCATGAATCTTGAAACCTACGCGGGTCGGCTTGCCGTCCTTGCCGACGATCGCGATGTTGGACAGGTGGATCGGCGACTCCTTGGAGATGATGCCGCCCTCCTGCGCCTGGGTCTGCTTCTGGTGCCGCTTGACGAGATTGACGCCGCGGACCAGCGCCTTGCTCTCGTCGGGACGCACCTCGAACACCTCGCCGGTGCGGCCCTTGTCGCGGCCGTTCAGCACGATGACCTTGTCACCCTTCCGGATCTTGGCAGCCATCACAGCACCTCCGGCGCAAGCGAGATGATCTTCATGTGGTTCTTGGCGCGCAGCTCGCGCGGCACCGGCCCGAAGATACGGGTGCCGACCGGCTCCGACTGGTTGTTGATCAGCACGGCGGCGTTGCGGTCGAAGCGGATGACGGAGCCGTCGGCGCGGCGGATGTCCTTGCGGACCCGCACCACGACAGCCTTCATCACGTCGCCCTTCTTCACCTTGCCGCGCGGAATCGCTTCCTTGATCGACACGACAATAACGTCGCCCACGGTGGCATAGCGGCGCTTGGAGCCCCCAAGCACCTTGATGCACATGACACGGCGTGCGCCTGAATTATCGGCCACGTCGAGGTTGGTCTGCATCTGAATCATTGATGCACCTCGTCCTCTTTCTGATGCGCAAAGTTGCGCCTAAAATTTCCTGAAAGCATGGTCCGGCGGAGCCGAACCGGCTTCAGGCCGTTTTCTTCTGTTCGCCCCGGACCACGGTCCAGCGCTTCAACTTCGAGATCGGCTTGCTCTCCTCGATCCACACCATGTCGCCCGGCTTGAACTCGTTGTTCTCGTCGTGCGCGTGATAGTTTTTCGAGCGGCGAATCGTCTTCTTGTAGATCGGGTGGGTGAAGCGGCGATCGACGCGCACCACAACCGTCTTGGCCTGCTTGTCGCTGACGACCACGCCCTGAAGCGTACGTTTTGGCATTTTAAGCCCCTTACTTCTTCTTCGCGCGCTGCTGCGCGGCGATGGTCTTGATGCGGGCGATATCGCGGCGGGCTTCACGCAGCCGCGAGGTGTTCTCCAGCTGCCCGGTGGCGCGCTGGAAACGCAGATTGAAGCGCTCCTTCTTCAGATTGAGGACGGCGTCGTCCATCTGATCGGGGCTCATCGCGCGGATATCGGCGGTTTTCATCTCGGCCATGACCACTTCCCTATTCCGCAATGCGCGCGACGAAGCGCGTCTTGATCGGCAGTTTGGCGGCGGCGAGCGTCAGCGCTTCTTTCGCGGTCTGCACGGTGACGCCGTCGATTTCGAAAATCACGCGGCCGGGCTTCACCCGCGCCACCCACAATTCCGGCGTACCCTTGCCGGAGCCCATGCGGACTTCGGCGGGCTTCTTCGACACCGGCACGTCCGGGAAGATGCGGATCCAGACGCGGCCGGCGCGCTTCATGTGACGGGTCAGCGCGCGGCGGGCGGCTTCGATCTGACGCGCGGTGATGCGCTCGGGCGCCATCGCTTTCAGGCCGAACTGACCGAACGACAACGTCGCGCCCGAAGTCGCGGTGCCGTGGATCCGGCCCTTATGCGCCTTCCGGAACTTCGTTTTCTTTGGTTGCATCATGGCTTACGCCCTCAAACCTTCTCAAAATCGCTTTAAGCAGCGTCGCGACGCGGCCGCGAGCTGTCGCCCTCGGCCATCTTCTTGTCCTGGGCCATCGGGTCGTGCTCAAGGATTTCGCCCTTGAAGATCCAGACCTTGACGCCGCAGGTGCCGAAGGTGGTGAACGCGGTCGCCACCCCGTAATCGATGTCGGCGCGCAGCGTGTGCAGCGGCACGCGGCCTTCGCGATACCATTCCATGCGCGCGATTTCGGCGCCGCCGAGACGGCCCGAGCAGTTGATACGAATGCCCTCGGCGCCGAGACGCATCGCCGACTGCACCGCGCGCTTCATGGCGCGGCGGAACGCAACGCGGCGCTCGAGCTGCTGCGCGATCGATTCGGCGACCAGCGTGGCGTCGAGTTCGGGCTTGCGGATTTCGACGATGTTGATGACGACGTCGGAAGCGGTGATGTCGGCAACCCTCTTGCGCAGCTTGTCGATGTCGGCGCCCTTCTTGCCGATCACGACGCCGGGACGCGCGGAGTGGATCGTCACCCGGCACTTCTTGTGCGGACGCTCGATCACGATCCTGGCGACGGCCGCCTGCTTCAGTTCCTTGTGCAGGATCTCGCGGATCTTGACATCCTCGTGCAGCAGCTTGCCGTATTCGTTCTTGCCGGCGAACCAACGGGAATCCCACGTCCGGTTGATGCCGAGACGCAGCCCGATTGGATTGATCTTCTGACCCATCGTTCTCTCCCGCGCCCTGTTTAAGCGCTCGCCTCGACCTGACGAACGACGATCGTCAGCTGCGAGAATGGTTTAAAGACACGGCCCGAGCGGCCACGGCCGCGCGGTGCGAAACGCTTCATCACGATGCCGTTGCCGACATGCGCCTCGGAGACGATCAGATCGTCGACATCGAGGTCGTGGTTGTTCTCGGCGTTGGCGATCGCCGATTCCAGGCACTTCTTGACGTCGACCGCGATCCGCTTGCGCGAAAACTGCAGGTCGGCGAGCGCAGCCGAAGCCTTCCTGCCGCGGATCAGTTGCGCGACAAGATTAAGCTTCTGCGGGCTCACCCGCAGCATCCGGGCGACTGCCTTGGCCTCGTTGTCCGGGAGGCTCCGTTCGCGCTTTGGTTTGCTCATCGCTTAAGTCCTCAAGCCTTCTTGGCTTTCTTGTCGCCAGAATGGCCGTGGAAGGTCCGGGTCGGCGAGAACTCGCCGAACTTGTGGCCCACCATTTCCTCGTTGACCGATACCGGCACATGCTTCTGGCCGTTGTAGACGCCGAACACCAGGCCGACGAACTGCGGCAGGATGGTCGAGCGGCGGCTCCAGATCTTGATCACGTCATGACGGCCGGACGCGCGCGCGGCATCTGCCTTCTTGAGCAGAGAGCCTTCGACGAACGGGCCTTTCCAGACTGAACGAACCATGTCCGGCGTTCCTTACTTCTTCCGCTTGTGGCGGCTGATGAGAATGAATCTGTTGGTCGACTTGTTCGAACGGGTCTTCTTGCCCTTGGTGGGCTTGCCCCACGGGGTCACCGGATGACGGCCGCCGGAGGTGCGGCCTTCGCCGCCGCCGTGCGGATGGTCGACCGGGTTCATGGAGACGCCGCGGTTATGAGGCTTGCGGCCGAGCCAGCGATTGCGACCGGCCTTGCCGATCGAAATGTTCATGTGGTCCGGGTTCGACACCGCGCCGATGGTGCCGGTGCAGCGGCCGTGAACCAGGCGCTGCTCGCCCGAGTTCAGGCGGACGATCACGTAGTCCTGGTCGCGGCCGACGATCTGGGCATAGGTGCCGGCGGAACGCGCGAGCTGGCCGCCCTTGCCGATCTTCAATTCCACATTGTGGATGATGGTGCCGATCGGCATGTTGCCGAGCGGCATGACGTTGCCCGGCTTCACGTCGACATAGTTGCCGGCGATCACGGTGTCGCCGACGGCGAGACGCTGCGGCGCCAGGATATAGGCCTGGGTGCCGTCGGTATATTTCACCAGCGCGATGAAGGCGGTGCGGTTCGGATCGTATTCCAGCCGCTCGACGGTCGCCGGCATGTCGACCTTGGTGCGCTTGAAGTCGACGATGCGATAGGACTGCTTGTGGCCGCCGCCGCGAAAACGCACGACCATGCGGCCGGTGTTGTTGCGGCCGCCGGAGGATTGCTTGCCCTCGGTCAGCGCCTTGACCGGCTTGCCCTTGTAGAGCGCCGAACGATCGACCATCACCAGCTGGCGCTGGCCCGGCGTCGTGGGGTTGAATGTTTTCAATGCCATCGTCGTATCGCCTTATAGCCCGGTGGTGACGTCGATGCGGTGGCCCTCTTCGAGGGTCACGATCGCGCGCTTCACGTCCGACTGCGAACCGAACTGTGCCGCGGAAGACCTTGGTCTTGCCCTTGCGCACCAGCGTGTTCACGCTCTTGACCTTGACGTCGAACAGCTTCTCGACGGCTTCCTTGATCTGCGGCTTGGTGGCCTTGCTCGCGACCTTGAACAGAACCTTGTTGTGTTCGGAGGCCAGCGTCGCCTTTTCGGTCACGACCGGAGAAACGATGATGTCGTAGTAGCGCGGATCGATATTCTTCATTTGAAGCGCGCCTCCAACGCATCGAGCGCCGCCTTGGTCAGCACCAGCTTCTGACGGCGCAGAATGTCATAGACGTTGATGCCCTGGATCGGCAGCACGTCGATGTTCGGAATGTTGCGGGCGGCGATCGCGAAACCGTTGTTGAGCTCGGCGCCGTCGATGATCAGCGCGTTGGTCAGGCCGAGACCCGAGAAGTGCCCGATCAGCGCCTTGGTCTTGGCGGCCTCGAGCGTCGCCGACTTCGATCACGATCAGGCCGCCGTCCTTGGCCTTGGCGGAAAGCGCATGGCGAAGCGCCAGCGCGCGAACCTTCTTCGGCAGATCGGTGGCGTGCGAGCGCACCACGGGACCGAACGCACGGCCGCCGCCGCGGAACTGCGGCACCCGGGCCGAGCCGTGACGCGCACCGCCGGTGCCCTTCTGCTTGTACATCTTCTTGCCGGTGCGCCAGACATCGGCGCGGCCCTGGGCCTTGTGGGTCCCGGCCTGACGCTTGGCGAGCTGCCACTGCACGCAGCGCTGGATGATGTCCTTGCGCGGCTCCAGACCGAAAATCTCGTCCGAAAGCTGAACCGAGCCGGCCGCCTTGCCTTCAAGCGTTGTGACTTTCAATTCCATCTCACGCGCCCTCCTGCTCGGCCGGCGCTGCACGCTGCCTGCTCGCCGCCGCCATCGGCCAGGCGGAACTTGCCGGGCTTCGGCGCGTCTTTCGGCAACGCCTTCTTCACGGCATCGCGCACCGCGATCCATCCGCCCTTGGAGCCGGGAACGGCGCCCTCGACGAGGATCAGGCCGCGCGCGACGTCGGTCTGCACCACGCGCAGATTGAGCGTGGTGATGCGATCGACGCCCATGTGGCCGGGCATCTTCTTGTTCTTGAAGGTCTTGCCGGGATCCTGACGTCCGCCGGTCGAACCGATCGAACGATGCGATACCGACACACCGTGGGTGGCGCGAAGCCCGCCGAAATTCCAGCGCTTCATGCCGCCGGCAAAACCCTTACCGACCGAGGTGCCGGTGACGTCGACGAACTGCCCGACCACGAAATGGTCGGCCTGAATTTCGGCGCCGACCGGGATCAGCGCGTCTTCCGACACGCGGAACTCGGTGACCTTGCGCTTGGGCTCGACCTTGGCGACCGCGAACTGGCCGCGTTCCGCCTTCGGCAGATAGACGGTCTTGCGCGTGCCCGAACCGAGCTGCAGCGCGACATAACCGTTCTTCTCGGTCGTGCGGTGACCCAACACCTGGCAATTGCCCAGCTTCAGCACGGTCACAGGGATATGTTCGCCGGTCTCCGTAAAGACCCGCGTCATCCCGACCTTTTGTGCGATCACTCCGGAGCGCATCGGCGTGCTTCCTGTTCTTTCTGTCCGCTAGCTTACGGACGGGAGCTAAAAGTTAGAGCTTGATTTCGACGTCAACACCGGCGGCCAGGTCGAGCTTCATCAGCGCGTCCACGGTCTGCGGCGTCGGATCGACAATGTCGAGAAGACGCTTGTGCGTGCGCATCTCGAATTGCTCGCGGCTCTTCTTGTCGACGTGCGGCGAACGGTTGACGGTGAACTTCTCGATGCGGGTCGGCAGCGGAATGGGTCCGCGAACCTGAGCACCGGTCCGTTTCGCCGTGTTCACGATCTCACGCGTCGACGAATCGAGAATTCGATGGTCGAACGCCTTGAGACGTATGCGAATATTCTGGCCGTTCATTGCCGTTGTCTTTCTGTTCCGTCACGACCGGGCTTGTCCCGGCAATCCACGTCGAAAAAGGAAGTCGTGGATGCCCGGCACAACGCCGGGCATACGACGGATCGTTTCTTACTCGATGATGCTTGCGACGACGCCGGCACCGACGGTGCGGCCGCCTTCGCGGATCGCGAAGCGCAGCTTCTCTTCCATCGCGATCGGCACGATCAGGTGCACTTCCATCGCGATGTTGTCGCCCGGCATCACCATCTCGGTGCCTTCGGGCAGATGCACGACACCGGTCACGTCGGTGGTGCGGAAGTAGAACTGCGGCCGGTAGTTGGTGAAGAACGGGGTGTGACGTCCGCCCTCTTCCTTGGTGAGGATGTAGGCCTCGGCCTTGAACTTGGTGTGCGGCTTCACCGAACCCGGCTTGCACAGCACCTGACCGCGCTCGACTTCCTCGCGCTTGGTACCGCGCAGCAGCGCGCCGATGTTGTCGCCGGCCTGGCCCTGATCGAGCAGCTTGCGGAACATCTCGACGCCGGTGACGATGGTCTTCTGGGTGTCGCGCAGACCGACGATCTCGATTTCCTCGCCGACCTTGATCACGCCGCGCTCGACGCGGCCGGTCACCACGGTGCCGCGGCCCGAGATCGAGAACACGTCTTCCACCGGCATCAGGAACGGCTGGTCGATCGGACGCTCCGGCTGCGGAATGTAGCTGTCCACCGCCGCCATCAGCTCCAGGATCGCATCATGGCCGAGCTTGGGGTCCTTGCCCTCGAGCGCGCACAGCGCCGAACCCTTGATGATCGGGATCTTGTCGCCGGGGAAATCGTACTTCGACAGCAGTTCGCGGACTTCCAGCTCGACCAGTTCGAGCAGTTCCGGATCGTCGACCATGTCGCACTTGTTCAGGAACACGACCATCGCGGGAACGCCGACCTGCTTGGCCAGCAGGATGTGCTCGCGGGTCTGCGGCATCGGGCCGTCGGCCGCCGACACCACCAGGATCGCGCCGTCCATCTGCGCCGCACCGGTGATCATGTTCTTCACGTAGTCGGCGTGGCCCGGGCAATCGACGTGGGCGTAATGCCGGTTCTTGGTCTCGTATTCGACGTGCGCGGTCGAAATCGTGATGCCGCGCGCCTTCTCTTCCGGCGCCTTGTCGATCTGGTCGTACGCGGTGAACGTCGCACCGCCGGTTTCCGCCAGCACCTTGGTGATCGCCGCCGTCAGCGACGTCTTGCCGTGGTCGACGTGACCGATCGTTCCGATGTTGCAGTGCGGTTTAGTACGTTCAAACTTTGCTTTGGCCATTTGACTCTCCGTTCAGTCGTTAACTGCCGCCAACGACAATCAGGCAAACTTCTTCTGGACTTCCGCCGACACGTTGGCCGGCGCTTCCGCGTAGTGATCGAACTGCATCGTAAAGGTCGCGCGACCCTGGCTCATCGAGCGCAGGTTATTCACGTACCCGAACATGTTCATGAGCGGCACCATCGCATTGATGACGTTGGCGTTGCCGCGCATGTCTTGACCCTGGATCTGCCCGCGCCGCGAATTCAGGTCGCCGATGACGGAGCCGGTGTAATCTTCCGGCGTCACCACCTCGACCTTCATGATCGGCTCGAGCAAGACCGACTTGCCCTTCTGCAGCGCGTCGCGGAATGCCGCACGCGATGCAATTTCGAAGGCCAGCGCCGAGGAGTCGACGTCGTGATAGGCGCCGTCGACCAGCTGGACCTTGACGTCGACCACCGGGAAGCCGGCGACCACGCCCGAGGTCAAAACGCTGTTGAGGCCCTTTTCGACGCCCGGGATGTATTCCTTCGGCACCGCGCCGCCGACGATCTTGGATTCGAACTCGAATCCCTTGCCGGGCTCGTTCGGCTCGACGATGAACTTGACCCGCGCGAACTGACCGGTACCGCCGGTCTGCTTCTTGTGGGTGTAATCGACTTCCGCGCGCTTGGTGACGCGCTCACGGAACGCCACCTGCGGCGCGCCGATATTGGCATCGACCTTGTAGGTGCGGCGCAGGATGTCGACCTTGATGTCGAGATGCAGTTCGCCCATGCCCTTGAGGATGGTCTGGCCGGACTCCAGATCGGTCGAAACCCGGAACGACGGATCTTCCGCGGCGAGCTTCGCCAGCGCGACGCCGAGCTTTTCCTGGTCGGCCTTCGACTTCGGCTCGATCGCGATTTCGATCACCGGCTCCGGGAATTCCATCTTTTCCAGAATCACCGGCTTGGCTGGATCGCACAGCGTGTCGCCGGTGCGGGCTTCCTTCAGGCCCGCCAGCGCGACGATGTCGCCGGCAAAGGCTTCCTTGATGTCTTCGCGGTTGTTGGCATGCATCAGCAACATGCGGCCGATACGCTCCTTGCGGTCGCGGGTCGAATTGACGACGCCGGTGCCCGACAGCAGCGTGCCGGAATAGATGCGGCAGAAGGTGATGGTGCCGACGAAGGGGTCGTCCATGATCTTGAACGCGAGCAGCGCCAGGGGCTCCTTGTCGTTCGGCAGGCGAACGACTTCGTTGCCGTCCTCATCGAGGCCCTTGATGGCGGGCACGTCGACCGGCGACGGCAGATAATCCACGACCGCGTCGAGCAGCGGCTGCACGCCCTTGTTCTTGAAAGCCGAGCCGCACAGCACCGGAAAGAACGCGCCGGTCAGCACGGCCTTGCGGATCAGCCGCTTCAGCGTCGCCTCATCGGGCTCCTTGCCGTCGAGATAGGCGGCGAGCACCTCATCGTCGAGTTCGACGGCGGCTTCCAGCATCTTCTCGCGATATTCCTTGGCCTTGTCGGCGAGATCGGCGGGAATATCGATGTCCTTGAAATTGGCGCCCAGCGCCTCGTCTTCCCAGACCACGCCCTTCATGCGGACGAGATCGACCAGACCCTTGAAGTTGTTCTCCGAGCCGATCGGAAGCTGGATCGCGATCGGCTTGGCGCCGAGGCGGTCGACGATATCGTCGAGGCATTTATAGAAGTCGGCGCCGGTCTTATCCATCTTGTTGGCGAAGACGATGCGCGGAACCCTGTACTTGTCGCCCTGACGCCAGACGGTTTCGGTCTGCGGCTCAACGCCCTGGTTGGAATCGAGCACGCACACCGCGCCGTCGAGCACGCGCAGCGAACGCTCGACTTCGATGGTGAAGTCGACGTGGCCGGGAGTGTCGATGATGTTCAGACGCTTGCCGTTCCAGAACGCGGTGGTCGCGGCGGAGGTGATGGTGATGCCGCGCTCCTGCTCCTGCTCCATCCAGTCCATCGTCGCGGCACCTTCGTGCACTTCGCCGATCTTGTGGCTCTTGCCGGTATAATAAAGGATGCGCTCGGTGGTCGTGGTCTTGCCGGCATCGATATGCGCCATGATACCGAAGTTGCGGTAGTCCTCTATGGCATGAACGCGGGGCATGGGTTGTTCCTTAAATTCCGTTCGTTTCGCCGTTACCAGCGATAATGCGAGAAGGCGCGGTTGGCTTCCGCCATCCGGTGCACGTCTTCACGCTTCTTGACGGCGTTTCCCCTGCCATTCGACGCGTCGAGCAGCTCGGCCGAGAGCCGCTCCGTCATCGTCTTTTCATTGCGCTCGCGCGCCGCCGAAATCATCCAGCGAATCCCGAGCGCCTGCCGGCGCACGGAGCGGACTTCGACCGGCACCTGGTAGGTGGCGCCGCCGACGCGGCGCGAGCGAACTTCGATCGTCGGCATCACGTTCTCCAGCGCCTGCTCGAAAACCGTCAGCGGGCTCTGCTTGGTCTTGGTTTCGATCATGCCGAGCGCGCCGTAGACGATACCTTCGGCGACCGACTTCTTCCCGGCGTACATCACCGAGTTCATGAACTTCGTAATGATGATGTTCCCGAACTTCGGATCCGGAAGCACTTCACGCTTTTCAGCAGAATGGCGGCGAGACATCTTGTCTGTTCCCGATTATTTCGGACGCTTCGCGCCGTACTTCGAACGGCGCTGCTTACGGTTCTTGACGCCCTGGGTATCGAGGACGCCGCGGAGAATGTGGTAGCGCACGCCGGGCAAATCCTTGACGCGACCGCCGCGGATCATGACCACGGAGTGCTCCTGAAGGTTATGGCCTTCACCCGGAATGTAGCCGATGACCTCGAAGCCGTTGGTCAGGCGCACCTTGGCGACCTTACGAAGCGCCGAGTTCGGCTTCTTCGGGGTCGTGGTGTAGACGCGCGTGCAAACACCGCGCTTCTGCGGCGACTGCTGCAGCGCCGGCACTTTCTTGCGCGACTTCTGGACCGTCCGCGGACTTGCGATCAGCTGGTTGATCGTCGGCATGTCAGCCTTCACCCTTTAGTTCACGCGAAACCGTACATCGGCTCCGCAAATTCATTCGGGGCGACCTGCCCCACCCGGCCGCGTCGCGCGAAAACACCCGCGCAAAGCGAAATCGCGCCAACTGCTCATTGCTGAGCGGAAAGCGCTTCGACGCCACAGAGGACCGCAGTCGTAACCGATCAGCGTAAGCTGGTCAGTCGGCTACCGAGGTCATGCATCCGATATCAATCTCAAGAGAACTTGCTCAAGAGAACCAAGATCGTCCTGGCATTGCCTAGCTATCATCGACAGCGTTTGAGCGGCATTCGTCGAGGTTGGTGCCCGTTTCAAACCCGCATGGGATAAAAAGGGTGATCCGTTCCGACGCTGGCGTCACTCACCGCCTGTCGTTAAGTGCGCGGGTTGTATCGGCGGTAGATAGGCAAGTCAAGGCGAAACGACAAGGCAGGAAGCGCCTCTGGTGCCAGCGGAATCGGCGCACTGGTGGATTTCATCGCGTGCCCAAGTCACCCCATCGGTGGGCGAAAGGCAACGAATCTGGCGCGCCGGCGCAGCCCGCTGTTTCGATGGGTTTCGATCAAACCACGCAGAAACAGCGGAATCCAAATATTACCCGGATAATATACGGTTCCGGCTTATTGAGGCGATGCCATGACAGTTTCCTGGGCGCCAAGCCGCAGACCGGCTCCGAGGACGGCCGCATAGGTACATCCAGGTAACCGTGTTGCCGCCGGCTTCCAATCGGCAGCCGAGCGATTTTCCCTGACGCCGAAGCCTGGCGACGCTTCTCAATCCTCGTCGTCGTCATCACCGTCGTCGTCGTCAGCGGCCGCCATGTGCGGCTTGTGGCTCTGATCGTCCCACAGCTTTCGATACATGCCGTTGGCCGCCAGCAGCTTCGCGTGCGAGCCGCGTTCGACCGCCTTGCCGCCGGCGATCACGATGATCTCATCCATATCGACCACCGAGGTCAGCCGGTGGGTCGAGAAGATCATGGTGCGGCCTTTGGCCAGCTTCAGCAGTGTCTTGTTGATCGCGGCTTCCGTGGTCTGGTCGAGCGCCGAGGTCGCCTCATCGAGCAGCAGCACCGACGGATTGCGAACGATCGCCCGCGCAATCGCGATGCGCTGGCGCTGGCCGCCGGACAGCGTCTCGCCGCGCTCACCGACCGGCGTATCGTATTTCTGCGGCAGGCTCATGATGTGGCGATGGATCTCGGCCTTGCGCGCCGCCTGTTCGACCTCCTGGTCGGTTGCGCCTTCCTTGCCGAGCCGGATGTTTTCCCGGATCGACATGTTGAACAGCATGTTTTCCTGGAACACCACCGCCATGCTCTGGCGCAGCGATTCGCGGGTCACCTTCCGGATATCGACGCCGTCGATGGTCACGCGCCCCTCGTCCGGCACGTAGAGGCGGAGGATCAAGTTGAGCAGCGTGCTCTTGCCGGAGCCGCTCGGGCCGACGATCGCGATGGTCTTGCCGACTTTCAGCTTGAGGCTGAAATTGTCGAGAACCGGCGTCTGGCTGTTTTCGTACTGGAATGTGACGCGATCGAAGGTGATGTCGTTGGTGATGCGCGGCAGGTCGGGCGCGCCCGGACGGTCGGCGCCACGGGTCGGTTCGTCGAGCATTTCCTGAATGTGGCGCACCGCCGCCGCCGACTGGATCGACACCGGGATGAAATGCATCACGTGGGCGATATTGTAGGAGACCTCCCAGAACGCGCTTTCGAAGGTCACGAAGGTCCCGATCGTGATCTGGCCCTTGGTGGCGAGATAGGCGCCGAGCGCCAGCACCACGAGGTGCAGCAACAGCACGGAGATCGTGACCGTACGCTCGACCATGGTCGACAGGAACGCCGCGGACGCAATCTTGCGGCGCGCCTCATCGTTGCGCAGCATGAACCAGCCGAGCGTCCGGCGCTGCAGCATGAATGCCTTGACCACCGCCTGCGTCGCGATGTTTTCCTGCACCATGCCGAGCAGCGCTGATTCATTGAGCTTCTGCTCGTAATTCGCCTGCACCGCCTTCGGCGTCAGGATCCGCGGGCCGATCAGCGTGATCGGGAACACCAGCAGCGCCACCGCGGCGAGCTGCCAGTTCAAGAACAGCATCAGAACGATGCCCGCGATCAGTTCGAGGAACGGCAGGACCGCGCTGTTGGCAAACCCCTTGATCGAGCCTTCGAAGGCGGACATATCGACCGAAAACCGCGACAGAATCTCGCCGCGCTTGGTGCGCGCGAAGTAGGCCGACGGCAAATTCTGGATGTGCTCGAATAGTCGCGTCCGCACGTCCGATATCAGCGAAGCCGCCAGTTTGGCGTCCCACCGCTCGTACCAGATTGCGACAATCGAGGTGAAAATTCCGGCAGCCGCCAGCACCGACAAAATCTTGACCAGCGCCTGGAAATCTTCCTCGCCGAGCGCGTCGTCGATCAGAAACTTGAGGCTCAGCGGCATGATGACATTGAACAGCGTCTCGACCACGACGCCGAGGCCGACGAATGTCAGTATTTTCTTGTAGTTCTTCAGAAACGGTTTGATGAACGCGTAGGTCGTCGCCAGCGCGCCGGCGGCTTCCCTCGCGGTAAAAACAACGAGATCCTCATCGTCCTCGTCGTCTTCGAGCCCAAGCTCGTCTTCATCTTCGTCGTCGTCGTCATCGGGCGGAGACGACGCCGCCTTGTCGCCGGCGACGCGACCGGCGGCTGCCGCGCCCGCCAAACGCTTTTCGTCGAGTTCCGGCGCGACGGAATCGTCCGCGGCAGCTTTCATCCGATCAACCGACGATGGTGCCTTGGACGCCATGAAACCAACCGATGCTGCACGGCCGGCATGACCGCAAAATCGAGGAAAGTGGCCGAGCGGACCACCGCGCCGATCCTATGCGATTGGCGCGCTCTCAGCAAAATAATTGGAAGCACCGGAACGGGCGCTTAGTCGTCAGCTTCGACCTTGTCGAAGAACGAGTAACGCAGACTGTCGGAGTCCGCGTACCACTGGCCCGGCCCCTTGTTGGCGGCGAGCGTCGCCGCCCAAAGCGCGTCCGTGCAGTCGCGGCGGTGCATCGACAGGTCGAACCCGTTGCCGAAAAACAGCTCCGACCATTCCCACCAGGTGCCGAGCTTCCTGACCCCGCGCAACAGGTCGTAGCGATCGATCAGCGCCGGCGCCATATCCGACGTCACCGATCCGAACACCAGGCCGGTCTTCACAACGCGGTTCAACTCGCGGATCGCGCGGGCTACCTGCTTCTCCGCCACATGGCACAGGCTGGTCTCGAACACGAAATCGAACTCGCTGTCCCTGAACGGCATATCGGCGATCGATCCGAGCTTGTTGAACTTTTTCAGTTCCTTCGGTGTTTTGGCGTGTATCGCGCGGTTGTTCTCGATGCCCCATGCATCAATTCCGCGGGCGCGCAGCGCGCCGACCAGCTCGCCGCTGGCGGACCCGGCTACCAGCAGCTTGTAACCCCTGGTCCGGTTCCAGACGATCTTGACGAGATCCGTCAGGTAGGCGGGATCGGTAAACCGGCTCCAGACTTCGCTATAGGGACCGAGCCCGCGATAATTCTCGAAATATTCACGGTCGATCTTGTCGGATGCAGGCTTGCTGCCCTGGCCGCGAGCGCGGCGCAGCCGCATCATCTCGGTGAGAATGATGTCGGTAGCGGCATCGGAGGAATCGAGCAGTCCGTTCAGCGTCGAGTCGAACAGATAGTCGCCGACCATGACCAGGCCCGGATGCTGCTTCGGCTCGGGCCGGTGATTGGTCATCACATCGCGCGCCGGCAAACCGCCCGGCAGCGCATTCACCGACGAGAGCCAGCGATAGGTCTTGCCCTCCATGAAGTGCTCGCGCGCATCGCCAAAGGAAGCCGGCAGCGACTTCAACGCGGCGTCGATCAGCTCCTGATCGCCGAGATTGGCGAAGGCCAGCGCGTCGGAACCCGCGATCAGCCAGTTCAACACGCCATGCTTGCCGACGTCGTGGCGGGAGCCCTCGTTGTAAACACAGCAGCCGCCGAACGCTTCGGACATGAACCATGAGCCCGGGATTTTCTCTCCCCAGAACGGTTCGTCGAACAGGATTGAAACCCGCAGATAATGCGCCGGGCGGTCGAAATAGGCGATGTGCTTGACCATCGACTTGCGCAGTTGTTCGCCTTCCCATCGCATGGTGGCGAGCCAGTTGTGCGGCAAGCACATCAGCACGAGATCGAAATCCCTGTTCTCCGGTCCCTTGCCGTTCATCATGTTGAGCTGGTAGCGCCCGGCGGCGGTCTTGCCGACCTTGAGAACCCGGTGATTGAGCTTGATATCGGCATCGACCTCGGACTGCAGGCACTCGATCAGCTGCTCATTGCCGTTCTGGATGGAATACAGGCCGATATAGCCGTCGATATCCATCACGTAGTTCTTCAGCGCGTTGAGCCCGTTGGTGTTGTGGCTCTCGGTGGCGATATCGGACCGGGCCATCACTTTGAAGAAGCGCTTGGCGGTCGCGTCGTCCACCTCTTTGTCGAGCACCTCCTCGGCCGTGACGTAGGCCCATGGATGCTCATTGTCGTGCGCGCCGACACCTTCGTAATATTCGACCGGCGACACCATCTCGGTGCAGCGCTTGCGGAACGCTTCGATCGCCTCCGCTGTCTTCGTACCGTATTTGCGGCGCATGCCCGGCACGTCGTTCAGGAGTTCGCCATCGAGATGGATCTGCTCGGCATCCATCGGAATGGTCTGCAGGCCAAAATGCTGGATCAGCTCGCGCAATGGATCCGGTCCTGTCATCGAGTAGTCGTAGATCTCGGCGACGCCGGCTTCATACATCGCCGGCGCTGACTCGAATTTGCGCGTCAGGATCTTGCCGCCAAGCCGGTCGGACGCCTCGTAAATGGTGACGCGGCAAAGGTCACCCAGCTTCTTTTTGAGATACCAGGCACTCATCAGGCCACCCGGCCCGCCGCCAACGATTGCAAGATCCAACATATGTTTTCCGTGATCCCCCGCTGCCCCTTGTCGGGGGCATCCGGTCCTTTAAGTCAACCTAAAGCGCCCCTTGGCACAGATCGCGCTCCCAATCATTGATTTAGCGCATAATGTTACCGCGAAACCGCCCCGCCCGCAGGTCAAGCCCGAGGACACGATTTGGCGCTCGTGGGTTAGCAAAGCGCTCTTCCACATGAAAGGAAGATGAACAAGACGGGGGATACCAGACAAATCAAGCCCGATCAGCTGCGGGCACGGTGGCCGCTGGCGCTGCCAGGAGGGGGCTGAAGCCATTATTCTGGCCTCGCCAAATTAAAAAACCACCGGCAGGGCATTGCCGGTGGTTTTGGAGGTTTAACATGAAGTCGAAATTGTCTCCCCGAGAGCAACCTGCCGGTAAACCATTTCACCGGCTACCATTGCCTCACCATACATGATTTATTTAGTTTAGTAAATAAGCTAATTAAGTAATTCGCGACTTTGTAATTGCGCGGGCCGTTAGCCCCCTTCGTCGGAGAAATGCACGATTGCGAGAAGGATTTCCGCCAGCTTCGTGTGACCGGCGCAAACTTCGGAAAACAGACCGCGCGGTATAAAAAAACCCGGCAGTTTCCTGCCGGGGCGTTGCTCGATCGTGATCAGGATCAGAAGTTGCGCTGAGCGCGAACGTTGAACGACACCGTGTCCTGGTTCTTGAACTGATAGACAGTCGTTGGCATCGGTGCGGGGGCAGCCAAGGTCGCCGTCCCGGTAAAGCCCGTGTTGAGGTGGGTCCACATGGCTTCCGCGGAGAACGTCAGGTTCTTGACGGGGGTCCAGCGGGTCACGACGCCAAGCTCCGAGAGGCTGAAGTTCGGGTTGCAGGTCGCGGTTGCCATGTTCGCCGCTCCGATTGCCTTGAAATAGGTAGCGCAATACTGGCCCTGCGCGGTGGTCAGGTTGCCTGCAGCGCCGCCATACCTCACCCAACCGACGCCGCCGAACAGGCTGGTCGACCAGTACGGATCCCAGTTGTGGTTGAAGGCGCCACGAACACCATATGCTGTCGTCAACTTGAGGTCACCGGTGCCGCCGGCCGCGACGGGAAGATACACGGCGTCCGTGGTGGCGCCGAATCCAAGGCTGCCGAAGGTCCCAGCGCCGCCTTGGCCGAACATGGCGAAGCTCGGGGATGCCCCGCTTGTCGAGATCACGTTCTTGGTGTCGCCCACGGCGTAGGAAGCGTCGATCTTGATGTCGTCGCCAGCGCCTGTCGGAAGATTCTTGACCTGCAAGGCCGCCATCACCGAACCGCCCCATTTGGAGGCCGGATGACCCGATATCATGGACAATGCCGTCGGTGCTGCGGTCGCGGCGGTCAGGGTATTGTAAGACGCATTCACCTCGTGCAACGCGCCCGACAACTGGAACAGACCCCAGGCCTGATCGACCCGGATGTTGCCGACGATGTCAGGCGCCGTCACGCCTCCGTAAGCATTGCCGCTGGTGCCCGTTGGGTTCAGACCGACCGAGAGATTGTAGATCGCGGTGCGGTTGAACACGGTCGGGTCATCCAGACCGATGGTGCCCGACACGCCATTGCCGAACTGCGCGGTGTACTGGATGTTGTTCACGCCGGTGACGGTGTCATGGCCGCCGATCAGGAACGAGGTGTTGTTGCCCGGATAACCATTCCAGGGCGTCGCATAGGCCGACGAAGACTTACCGAAGGTAAACCCGGCGAACTGGATGAACACCATTTCGACCGCGACGTAGCCGCCGCCCGGGGTGTTCAGCAGGTTGGGGTTGTTGCCGAGGTTGGTGGCCAGCGCGTTCGGGTTCAAGGTGCCGTTACCCAGCGTATCGAATTGAAAATCGCCCTGGCCGAAGGTGCGGACCACACCGTACTCGGTCGCCGTGCGGGTATCGACTGTCAGCGCCATACGGGAGCGGGAGGCAAAGTAGTCGCGATAGCGGTTCTGTTGTCCGAGATCGCCCGACCAGGCAGGCTGATTGTAGATGCCGCCGTTGAACGTGGTGTCGATGCGTAGATAGCCGCCCAGCTTGATGCAGGTGTCGGTGCCCGGGATGTAGAAGAATCCCGCTCCGTATAGAGAACAGACCCTCACGTACTCGACCGCTTTGGCCTTGACGGGAAGATCGGCCGCCTGCGCCCCCCCGATGGCGAGCAGGCACGCCGCTGAGCCGAGAACAAGGCCCTTAATCGTCTTCATGTTAACCTCCAAGTTGTTCCGTTCGGGAGAGGCCGGACCGATGCTCCCCGAGAAAGGTCCGGCCCTCTCGTCCCTCGAAAAAACCGCTCAGCCGCTTCGCGCCTTCCGACACCCGCTTCGACGCGAGGGACTTGAGCGAACCACCTGCCACGGGACGATCGAGAACCCCCCACCGTCGCGAAGACTATGCATGTGTAATTTTCCTAATCAAAATACTTTATTTAGTCAGTTATCAAATTAGTGACCGGGTGTATCTTTTGTGCAACTTTGCTGGCGTTCAAATGATGCCGGCAAGCGACACTCTGCCGAATTCCGCATTACATGAGTATATCAACCAACTTTTTTTCTTGTTTTGGACAAGATACCGATCAAAATAAGCCATGGGAAAAATTGGCAAAAGAAGCGCCAGCCAGACGGATCCGGATGGCAGCGCGAACTGGAGCGGCACCGCTCCCAAGAATCAGGACGTTATCAGGCGCTTCACCTGGGTGATCGCGTCGATCGACGTGCACCTTGAGGAACTTCGCTACTTCTGGGCCAAAACGCTCGGCATCAGCGGTCCGCAGTGGATGATCCTCATGGCGCTCGCAGACATGGATCAACAGGATGGCGTGCCGGTCAACGTCGTCTCGAAAAAGCTGCATGTTGACCCCTCCTTCGTCACCACTCAATCGAAGTTGCTGGAAAAAAAAGGCTTCCTGCGCCGGAAAACCTCGACCGAGGACGCCAGAATTGTGCAGATGTCCCTGACCGACAAGACCTACAAACACCTCGCCGGTCTGGCGTCGCAGCAGGAGAGCTTGAACGAATTCATATTCGCGGAATTTGCTGACCGCGAACTCGAAGATCTCACAGCCAAGCTCGCCTCCCTGCAGAATCGCCTCGAGAAAGCCCGCCTCAAGGTGGTCCTGGATATCTGATCCCCCCGAAAGCTCGAGGCCACGGGCGCCAATTCAAGAAACTCTAATGCGGCCTGATTCTCAGGCGCGACTCGATCCAATCGAAAATGAACTCATAGGCAAGCGTCGGGTTATCGGCATGTCCTTGCGCCGCAGCCGTTTCCTCGCCCGTAAAGATCTTGAGCGTCACATCCCGCCCGTCGGCTCTGATCCCCTCATACAATTGCTTCACGCGATCGGGCAGAAGCCAACCGTGTGCACCCGCAGGAATCAGGACGGGGCATTTGATGTTTCGGGCGGCCCTGCTCAAGGCCGGGCTCGCGACAATGTTTGCATGATGTTGCGCGAAGCGATCCCTCAGGAACGCGCGTTCATGCAGATCCCAAAGGCCGCCGTCGCAAACCGCGGCGGCGAAGCGATCGTCGAAGGCAATCCCTCGCGCCACAAAGGATGAACTCGATCCATCCGAAAGGATTGCGATACGACGCTCGTCGATATCGTCCCTTTCGACGAGGTAATCCATGATGTATCCGATCGTCATTTCCAGATCGGGCCGGCCGACGACCTCATCAAATCGCGTATTCACTTCGGCCCCGAAGAGGTCAACCGCGAGCAGCGACATGCCGCGCTCGCTTGCATGGCGCGCAGCCTTGTAGAGATACTCTTCCTTCCGTTGGCCGGGCTCGGGAAAGCAAATGACGGCTGGCGCGCGACCCGACGCGGCCAGGGCCGGCAGAAAATAGGCCTCCAGCGGGTAACCGCCCGGCCAGGGTATCAAGAGGACCTCACCGCGAGGATTTTTGTGCCGAATATAGTTGCGCGCACATCGGCGCATGCCCGCGACAGCCGTCTGATGGTTTTCGTCCGCATGATCGAACGGAAGCGCCGCCGCCTGATAATAGTTCATCGCGCGAAGCCAGTTGCTCGTCGCCGTCAGAATGCTGCCGTTGCGGAGAGCCTCAGTCGCCCGTCTGCAACTGATATCGGCGGTCCTCTTCCAGGCCCCGTACCAGGAATGGTCATCCGAGAAATCGATGCAGCCGACTGTAGCCGAGCATTCGGCGATGGTCGAACCACCTTCCTGAGCTGCCCCAAGAAGCCTTGTGAGCTCGATCGACAGGTCCTCCCGCTCGGGGCCAAATACCTCCCCCCGAAGGCCGAACCTGAACTCCATATGATGGATATTCAAACCAATATATTCCGCAGTCTGCCGAGCACCGACTATCGTCGGAAAGCCCGCTCGCACCCCCGCTGCTATCAATGCAATTCCAGTACGGCGAAAGACCGTCGACACCTCCGACATTTTTGCGGCAATTGGTCTCTTCTTTGTGGCCGCTTCTTTGTGGCCGCCGCGCGCCTGGTTGGGTGATCAGACACTCCAATTCCGCCTCCAATCGGGGACATCACGTCGGCTCGGTGGCAATGCGCCCCGCAAATGCGCGGCGATGCGCGCACCGTCGGCTTGACGCCAAACTTTCGCTACGCGTGGTCCACAGGACGTCCATAAATGGGGAGCCTCGGTACCTCCACATCGGGCAACTTGCAATTTTTCCGAACATGATTGCCGAGGACGTCCGCCAGCAAGGATCGAAAGACCCGCGCGGTGCATCCGGGCGTCAGGCGATTTCGTCGGCTGCAATCCGGCTTGCCCTCAACCCGGGCAACAAAAAAGGCCGGCGGAGAAGCCGGCCTTTTTCCTAACATTCTCACTCCGTGCGGCTTTATTCCGCCGGCGGCAGCGCCAGAGGTTCGACCTCGGGAGCCGCCGGCACGATCGCCGCCGCCTGCTTCTCGCGTTCGTCGAGGATCAGCTTGTCGCGCTTGACTGCGACTTCGCGAATCTTGGCCATCGAGGCGCCGGTGCCCGCCGGGATCAGCCGGCCGACAATGACGTTCTCCTTGAGGCCTTCCAGCGGGTCGACCTTGCCGTTGACCGCGGCTTCAGTGAGGACGCGGGTGGTCTCCTGGAACGAGGCCGCCGAGAAGAACGAGCGGGTCTGCAGGCTCGCCTTGGTAATGCCGAGCAGCACCGGCGTTCCCGTGGCGGGCTTCTTGCCCTCTTCCTTGGCCTTGGCGTTGAGCTGGTCGAACTCGATCTTGTCGACCTGCTCGCCCGAGATCATGTCGGTCTCGCCCTGGTCGGTGATCTCGACCTTCTGCAGCATCTGACGGACGATCACTTCGATGTGCTTGTCGTTGATCAGCACACCCTGCAGCCGGTAGACCTCCTGGATCTCGTTGACCAGATAGGCAGCGAGTTCCTCGATACCCTTGATCGCCAGAATGTCGTGCGGTGCCGGGTTGCCTTCGACGATGAAGTCGCCCTTTTCGACGATGTCGCCGTCCTGCAGATGGATGTGCTTGCCCTTCGGAATGAGGTACTCGCGAGTCTCCTCGTTCTTGTCCATCGGCTCGATCGAGATACGGCGCTTGTTCTTGTAGTCGCGACCGAACCGGATGGTGCCAGCGATTTCCGCGATGATCGCCGCGTCCTTCGGCTTGCGGGCCTCGAACAGCTCCGCGACCCGCGGCAGACCGCCGGTGATGTCGCGGGTCTTCGCGCTCTCCGTGGAGATACGCGCGAGGATGTCGCCAGTCTTGACCTTCGCGCCGACGTCGACCGAAAGGATCGCGTCAACCGAAAGCATGTAGCGAGCCTCGCCGCCACGCGCGAGCTTGAGGATCTTGCCATCCTTGCCCTTGATGACGATGGCCGGACGCAGATCCGATCCGCCGCGCGACGTGCGCCAGTCGATGACGACACGCTTGGCGATACCGGTGGACTCGTCGAGCGTCTCCGAGATCGACTGTCCCTCGACCAGATCCTCGAACCCGATGGTGCCCTCGACCTCGGTCAGAACCGGCCGGGTGTACGGATCCCATTCGGCGATGCGCTGGCCGCGCTTGACCATATCGCCTTCGTCGACGCGCATGCGCGCGCCGTATTGAATGCGGTGGGTCGCCCGCTCGGTGCCGTCGGCGTCGGTCACCGCGACCACCATGTTACGCACCATGGCAACCAGATGGCCTTCGCCGTTCTTGGCGATCGCCTTGTTCTTGATCGTCACCTTGCCGTCGAAATTCGACTCGATGAACGACTGCTCGTTGATCTGCGCCGCGCCGCCGATGTGGAACGTACGCATCGTCAGCTGGGTACCTGGTTCGCCGATCGATTGCGCCGCGATGACGCCGACCGCTTCGCCGTGGTTGACCGGCGTGCCGCGAGCGAGGTCGCGGCCATAGCACTTGCCGCAGATGCCGTTGACGAGTTCGCAGGTCAGTGCGGAGCGGATCTTCACTTCCTGGATGCCGGCCTGCTGGAGGGCGTCAACATGGGTTTCCTCCATCAGCGTGCCGCGCTTGACCACGATCTTGTTGGTCGCGGGATCGCGCAGATCCTCGCCCGCGGTGCGGCCGAGAATACGCGACGCCAGCGACGCAACGACCGTGCCGGCATCGATGATGGCGCGCATCTTGATGCCGAGCTTGGTGCCGCAATCGTCGGCCGTGATGATGCAGTCCTGCGCCACGTCGACCAGACGCCGCGTCAGGTAACCCGAGTTCGCCGTCTTCAACGCGGTATCCGCCAGACCCTTGCGGGCGCCGTGGGTCGAGTTGAAGTATTCGAGCACCGACAGACCTTCCTTGAAGTTGGAAATGATCGGCGTCTCGATGATCTCACCCGACGGTTTGGCCATCAGGCCGCGCATGCCGGCGAGCTGGCGCATCTGGTCCTGCGAACCGCGCGCGCCGGAGTTCGACATCATGAAGATCGAGTTGATCTGGGCCTCGCCGCCTTTCGGATTCTTCTTAACGGCGGAGATTTCCGTCATCATGTCTTCGGAGATCTTCTTGGTGCACTTCGACCAGGCGTCCACGACCTTGTTGTACTTCTCGCCGTGGGTGATCAGGCCGTCGTTGTACTGCTGCTCGAATTCCTTCGCGAGCGTGCGGGTCTCCTCGACGATCTTCCACTTCGACGCCGGCACCACCATGTCGTCCTTGCCGAACGAAATGCCGGCCTTGAACGCATTGTAGAAGCCGAGCGCCATGATGCGGTCGCAGAAGATCACGGTCTCCTTCTGACCGCAGTGACGATAGACCTGGTCGATGACGCCGGAGATTTCCTTCTTCGTCATCAGCTTGTTGATGATGTCGAACGGAATCTTGGTCGACTTCGGCAGCACATTGCCGAGCATCACGCGGCCGGCCGTGGTCTCGATCCAGCGCCGGACCGGCTTGCCGGCCTCGTCGACGCCTTCCCAGCGATACTTGATCTTGGTGTGGAGGTGGATGACCTTGGCGTGCAGGGCATGCTCGATCTCGGCCATTTCGCCGTAGAGCTTGCCTTCGCCCGGCAGGCCTTCGCGCAGGATCGACAGATAGTACAGACCGAGCACGATATCCTGCGACGGCACGATGATCGGCTGACCGTTGGCCGGATGCAGGATGTTGTTGGTCGACATCATCAGCACGCGCGCTTCCAGCTGCGCTTCCAGCGACAGCGGAACGTGCACGGCCATCTGGTCGCCGTCGAAGTCGGCGTTGAACGCCGCGCAGACCAGCGGATGCAGCTGGATCGCCTTGCCTTCGATCAAGCACCGGCTCGAACGCCTGGATGCCCAGGCGATGCAGCGTCGGCGCGCGGTTCAGGAGCACGGGATGCTCGCGGATCACCTCGTCGAGAATATCCCAGACCTCGGGACGCTCTTTTTCGACGAGCTTCTTCGCCTGCTTCACCGTGGTGGACAGACCCTTGGCGTCAAGCCGCGAATAGATGAACGGCTTGAACAGCTCCAGCGCCATCTTCTTCGGCAGGCCGCACTGATGCAGCCGCAGTTCGGGACCGACCACGATCACCGAACGGCCGGAATAGTCGACGCGCTTGCCGAGCAGGTTCTGCCGGAAGCGGCCCTGCTTGCCCTTCAGCATGTCGGCCAGCGACTTCAGCGGTCGCTTGTTGGCGCCGGTGATGACGCGGCCGCGGCGGCCGTTGTCGAACAGTGCGTCGACGGCCTCCTGCAGCATGCGCTTTTCGTTGCGGATGATGATGTCGGGCGCGCGCAGCTCCATCAGCCGCTTCAGGCGGTTGTTGCGGTTGATGACGCGGCGGTAGAGGTCGTTGAGATCCGAGGTCGCGAAGCGGCCGCCGTCGAGCGGCACCAGCGGACGCAGGTCCGGCGGAATCACCGGCACCACCGTCAGGATCATCCACTCCGGCTTGTTGCCGGAATAGCGGAACGCCTCGACGATCTTCAGGCGCTTGGCGAGCTTCTTGTGCTTGATGTCGGATTCGGTTTCCTGCATCTCGGCGCGCAGCGAGGCCTCGAGCTTTTCGAGCTCAAGCCCCTTCAACAGCTCGCGGATCGCTTCGGCGCCGATCATGGCGGTGAAGGAGTCCTGGCCGTATTCGTCCTGCGCCTTCAGGTACTCGTCTTCCGACAACAGCTGACGGTCCTTGAGCGCGGTCAGGCCGGGCTCGAGAACGACGTAGTATTCGAAATACAGAATCCGCTCGAGATCCTTCAGCGTCATGTCGAGCAGAAGGCCGATGCGGGACGGCAGCGACTTCAAGAACCAGATATGCGCAACGGGAGCGGCCAGTTCGATATGGCCCATGCGCTCGCGCCGGACCCGCGACAGCGTCACTTCGACCGAGCACTTCTCGCAGATGATGCCCTTGTACTTCATGCGCTTGTACTTGCCGCACAGGCACTCGTAGTCCTTGATCGGCCCGAAGATGCGCGCGCAGAACAGGCCGTCACGCTCCGGCTTGAAGGTGCGGTAATTGATGGTCTCCGGCTTCTTGATTTCGCCGTAGGACCACGACAGAATCTTCTCCGGAGACGCGATCGAGATCCGGATCTGGTCGAAGACCTGAGCCGGCGTCGTCGGATTGAAGAGATTCATAATTTCTTGGTTCATCGTCTTCTCCTCGCGTGCCGATCGTCACCGGCAGCAAATTCGAAATTCTTTTTCGGCCACGCGCCCGCTCAACGTCCGAGCGAAGCGCGGATGCCCGGCGCAAAACGCGCCGGGCATGACGCTTTGTCGTTACTCGGCGGCCTCGGATGTCGGCGTGCCGCCCAGCTTCGAGTTGTGCAGGTCGACGTTGAGGCCCAGCGAACGCATTTCCTTGACCAGCACGTTGAACGATTCCGGGATACCCGCTTCGAACGTGTCGTCGCCGCGCACGATCGCCTCGTACACCTTGGTACGGCCGGCGACGTCGTCCGACTTCACGGTCAGCATTTCCTGGAGCGTGTACGCCGCGCCGTAAGCCTCGAGCGCCCACACTTCCATTTCGCCGAAACGCTGGCCGCCGAACTGCGCCTTGCCGCCCAGCGGCTGCTGGGTGACGAGCGAGTACGGTCCGATCGAACGCGCATGGATCTTGTCGTCCACGAGGTGATGCAGCTTGAGCATATAGATGTACCCAACCGTCACCTTGCGGTCGAACGCGTCGCCGGTCCGGCCGTCATAGACGGTCGATTGTCCGGAAGCGTCGAGACCGGCAAGCTTCAGCATCTCCTCGATGTCGGCTTCCTTGGCGCCGTCGAACACCGGCGTCGCGATCGGCACGCCGTGGCTCAGATTACGGCCGAGTTCCATCAGCTCGCTGTCGTTGAGCGATTTGATGGTTTCCTCGTCGCCGTAGATCTTTTTCAAGGTCTCCTTCAGCGGCTTGATGTCCTGCTTGGCGTAGTAGGCGTCGACCGTCTGGCCGATGCGCTTGCCGAGGCCTGCGCAGGCCCAGCCGAGATGCGTTTCGAGAATCTGCCCGACGTTCATCCGGCTCGGCACGCCCAGCGGATTGAGCACGATATCGGCATGCGTTCCGTCCTCGAGGAACGGCATGTCCTCGATCGGAACGATCTTCGACACCACGCCCTTGTTGCCGTGACGGCCCGCCATCTTGTCGCCGGGCTGGATCTTGCGCTTCACCGCGACGAAGACCTTGACCATCTTCATCACGCCGGGCGGCAATTCGTCGCCACGCTGCAGCTTCTCGACCTTGTCGAGGAAGCGCTGTTCAAGGCCCTTCTTCGATTCGTCGTACTGCTTCCGCATCGCCTCGATTTCGGCCATCAGCTTGTCGTTGGGCGACGCGAACATCCACCACTGCGACCGCGGATGCTCGTCGAGCACCGCGCGCGTGATCTTGGTGTCCTTCTTGAAGCCCTTCGGACCGGCGATGCCCTGGCGGTTTTCCAGGAGGTCGGCGAGACGGCTGTAGACGTTGCGGTCCAGGATCGCCTGCTCGTCGTCGCGGTCCTTGGCCAGACGCTCGATCTCTTCCCGCTCGATCGCCAGAGCGCGCTCGTCCTTGTCGACGCCGTGCCGGTTGAAGACGCGGACTTCGACGATCGTGCCCTGCACGCCCGGAGGCACGCGCAGCGAGGTATCGCGGACGTCGGACGCCTTTTCGCCGAAGATGGCGCGCAGCAGCTTTTCTTCCGGCGTCATCGGGCTTTCGCCCTTCGGCGTGATCTTGCCGACCAGGATGTCGCCGGCGCGGACTTCGGCGCCGATATAGACGATGCCGGCTTCGTCGAGGTTCTTCAGCGCTTCTTCCGAGACGTTCGGAATGTCGCGGGTGATTTCCTCAGGCCCGAGCTTGGTGTCGCGGGCCATCACCTCGAATTCCTCGATGTGGATCGAGGTGAAGACGTCGTCCTTCACGATCCGCTCGGAGAGCAGGATCGAAGTCTTCGAAGTTGTAGCCGTTCCACGGCATGAACGCGACCAGCACGTTGCGGCCGAGCGCGAGTTCGCCGAGATCGGTCGAGGGACCGTCGGCGATGATGTCGCCCTTCTTGACGATGTCGCCGACCTTCACCAGCGGACGCTGGTTGATGCAGGTCGACTGGTTGGAACGCTGGTACTTCATCAGCCGGTAGATATCGACGCCCGACTTGGTGGGATCGAGATCCTCGGTGGCGCGGATAACGATACGGGTGGCGTCGATCTGGTCGATCACGCCGGTCCGGCGCGCCGCGATCGCGGCGCCGGAGTCGCGCGCGACCACGCCTTCCATGCCGGTGCCGACGAACGGCGCCTCGGCGCGCACCAGCGGCACGGCCTGACGCTGCATGTTCGAGCCCATCAGCGCGCGGTTGGCGTCGTCGTTCTCGAGGAACGGGATCAGCGCCGCGGCCACCGAAACCAGCTGCTTCGGCGACACGTCCATGTAGTCGACCTTGTCCGGCGTGATCATCAGCACGTCGCCGGCATGGCGGCAGACCACGAGGTCGTCGGTGAAGCGGCCGTGTTGTCGAGCGCGACGTTGGCCTGCGCGACGTGATAGCGGCCCTCTTCCATCGCCGAGAGATAGATCACCTCGTCGGTGACGCGGCCGTCCTTGACCTTGCGGTAGGGCGTCTCGACGAAGCCGTATTTGTTGACGCGCGCGAAGGTCGCGAGCGAGTTGATCAGGCCGATGTTCGGGCCTTCCGGCGTCTCGATCGGGCAGATGCGGCCGTAATGCGTCGGATGCACGTCGCGCACCTCGAAGCCGGCGCGCTCGCGGGTCAGACCGCCCGGGCCAAGCGCCGAGAGACGGCGCTTGTGGGTGATCTCCGACAGCGGGTTGGTCTGGTCCATGAACTGCGACAGCTGCGAGGAGCCGAAGAACTCGCGCACCGCGGCGGCCGCCGGCTTGGCGTTGATCAGGTCCTGCGGCATCACGGTGTCGATATCGACGCTGGACATGCGCTCCTTGATCGCGCGCTCCA
>CAVYMZ010000008.1:0-1281630 GCA_963769705.1 uncultured Alphaproteobacteria bacterium
GCGGATCTTGCCTTCGGTCGGATGTCCACCACCGGAAAGAAATCGGTCGCGACCAGATGCGGGTCCTCCAGGATGCTCTCCAGATCGTGCATCGGCATGACCGGCACATCGGCCTTGTCGAGCAGTTCGGTCCATTCGGCGGTGGTCCGGGTCTGGAAGATGCGGGCCAGTTCGGCATAGACCATGTCGATATTGACGGCGCGGCCGGCAAAGGTTGCAAATTTGGGATCCTGCGCAGATCGTCGCGGCCGGTGGCCTTGAAGAAATTCTCCCATTGCTTGTCGTTGTAGACGATCACGCAAATATAGCCGTCGGAGGTCTTATAGGGCCGCCGGTCGCGCGACAGATGCCGCGCATAGCCGCCGCTGGTCGAGCGGCGGCTCGTAGGTCAGGCCGCCCATGTGGTCGCCCATGACAAAGCCCGCCATGGTCTCGAACATCGGAATATCCACGCGCTGGCCGTGACCGGTGCGGTCGCGATGCACCAGGCTGGCGCAGATCGCGCCGACGGCCGTGAGCCCGACGATGCGGTCGACCAGCGCGTTCGGGACATAGCGCGGAACGCCGTCGCTGGTCTGCGCCATCAGGGCCGGCAGCGCGGTCGCGCCCTGGATCAGATCGTCATAGGCAGGCTTCGCGGCATAGGGGCCGTCCTGGCCGAAACCGAACACGCCGGCATAGATCAGGCGCGGATTGATCTTCGAGACCACGTCATAGCCGAGCTGCAGCCGCGCCATCGCCTGCGGCCGCACATTGTAGACCAGCACGTCGGCCGACGCGATCAGCCGCAGCACCGCGTCGCGCCCGGCGGGCTTCTTCAGGTCGAGGCAGATCGAGCGTTTGCTGCGGTTGGTGTTGAGGAACACCGGACCCATGCCGGGATGGCGGGTCGGACCGATCAGCCGCGTCACGTCGCCCTCGAGCGACTCGATCTTGATGATGTCGGCGCCGTAATCGCCGAGCATCTGGGTCGCATAGGGTCCCATCAGCACGGTCGTCATGTCGATGACCTTGATGCCCTGAAGCGGTCCCATGGCTGAGTTTCGCTCCCGGCGATATCAGGCGCGCTGGTTCGCGCCATGTTCTCCGGCCTAGTAACGGCAGCGCAGAGCTAAGATCAAGCGCGTCCGGCGTATGGGCGTATGCGCTAAGGGGCTTCACCAAGCTCGTAGGCTGGGCACAGCACAAGCGCGCCTCAGCCAACACCCTACGGTTTGGCGCTCTTCATCATCACCCGCAATTCCGTCTTCAGCACCTTGCCGTAATTGTTCTTCGGCAGCGCGTCGAGATAGACGTAGCGTTTCGGCCGCTTGAAGCGCGCGATCGAGGTGAGGCAATGGGCATCCAGTTTGGCGTCATCGGCTTTGACGCCGTCTTCCAGCACCACGCAGGCCACGACGATCTCGCCCCAGTCGGGATCGGGCACGCCGATGGCCGAGACCTCGCGCACATCGGGATGCGTCAGCAGCGCCTCCTCGACCTCGCGCGGATAGATGTTGGTGCCGCCTGAAATGATCACGTCCTTGGAACGATCGGACAGGGTTAGAAAGCCGTCCTCGTCCAGCGTTCCGACATCGCCGGTGCGCAGCCAGCCGTCCTTCAGGGTCTCGGCGTTGGCCTTCGGATTGTTCCAGTAGCCGAGCATGACCGCGGTGCCCTTGGCCTCGACCTCGCCGGTTTCGCCGGCCGGCAGCGGCGTCCCGTCGCGGCCGGTGATGCGTACCGACATCACGCTCTGCGCCGTTCCCACCGAAGCGAGGCGATCGAGATAACGCGGGTGATCGATGCGCGCGTGCCATTCGCGGCGCAGCGCGGTGATCGTCATCGGCGATTCACCCTGGCCGTAGATCTGCACGAAGCGCTGGCCCATGGTCGCAATCGCATCGCGGATATCGGCGAGATACATCGGCCCGCCGCCATAGATAATGGTGCGGATTCCCTCACCGTTCTCGCCGCGCCTTTTCGCGGCATCGACCAGCCGCCGCACCATGGTGGGCGCCGCGAACATGACGACATTATCGAGCTGGCGGCCGAGATTGAGCACCTCATCCGGATCGAAGCCGCCGGATTCGGGAATGACATGCCGTCCGCCCATGCGGACATGCGGGAAATTATAGAGGCCCGCGCCGTGCGAAATCGGCGCGGCATAGAGCGATGCATCGGAAGGCGAGGCGTGATCGACGTCGGCGAGATAGCACAGCGACATCGCCACCAGATTGCCGTGGCTCAGCATCACGCCCTTGGGGCGGCCGGTGGTGCCGGAGGTGTAGAACAGCCAGGCGAGATCGTCGGTCTCGCGCGGCAGCGGTGCGGGCGAACCCACGCCGCCTCGCATGGCGTGATAATCGGCACTGTCCATCGACAGCATCTTCATCGCCGCCGGCAGATCGCTCTTGGCTTCCGTCAAAGCCTCGATCGTATCGTCCGACACGAACGCCAGGCTGGCGCCGGCGTCGCCCAGAATCCAGGCGGCCTCGCGGCCGTGCAGCTTGGCGTTGATGGGGATCGCGACCGCGCCGATCCACCAGATGCCGTAGAGGCATTCCAGATATTGCGTGCAGTTGGTCGCGAACAGGCCGACGCGATCGCCGGGAGCGATGCCGTGGTCGCGCGCCAGGCTGGCACCGATCGCGGCGGCCCGCCGCGCAAAGGTGGCGTAGTCGGCATCGAGGTCGAAACCGGTAAGCAGCGCCGGCGCGTCGGGGCGTACGCGCGCGGTCGCAGCCAACCATTCGGCAACGTTCATGGCTCATGGCCTCAAGTTTAAGGCCGATTACTTGACAGGCTCCAGCAGCGAGACGTAATTCGCGACCGCCGCCCCGCCCATGTTGAAGATGCCCGCGAGTTTTGCGTCCTTGATCTGCATGCCCTCAGGAGCCTGACCCAACAGCTGCATCGCGGTCATCACATGCATGGAAACGCCGGTGGCGCCGATCGGATGGCCTTTTGCCTTCAATCCGCCGGAGGGATTGATCGGCAGCTTGCCGTCCTTCTGGGTCCAGCCTTCCTTGATCGCGCGGGCGCCCTGCCCCCGCGGCGTCAGGCCCATCGCCTCATACTCGATCAATTCGGCGACGGTGAAGCAGTCATGGGTTTCGACAAAGGACAGATCGGAAAGCTCGACGCCGGCCGATTGCAGCGCGCGCTGCCAGGCCACGCTGCAGCCTTCGAACTGCAGAATGTCGCGCTTCGACATCGGCAGGAAATCCTGGGCATGCGCGGTGGCGCGGATGTTGACGGCCTTGCCCATGGTCTTTGCCGTCTCGGCGTCGGTCAGGACCAGCGCGGCGGCGCCGTCGGAGACCAGCGAGCAGTCGGTGCGCTTCAGCGGTCCCGCCACGAACGGGTTCTTCTCGCTTTCGGAGCGACAGAATTCATAACCAAAATCCTTCCGCATCTGCGCATAGGGATTGGCGACGCCGTTCTTGTGGTTCTTGGCGGCGATCATCGCCAGCGCATCGGACTGGTCGCCGTATTTCTGGAAATAGGCCTGCGCGATCTTGCCGAACACGCCGGCGAAACCACCGGGGGTATCGCCGTCCTCCGGCAGATACGACGCCTTCAACAGGTTCCGGCCGATCTCTGCGGAAGGCGTCCGCGTCATCTGTTCGACGCCGACCACCAGCACGATCTTCGCGGCACCCGCGGCAATGGCCCGGATGCCCTGATGCACCGCCGCCGAGCCCGTGGCGCAGGCATTCTCGACCCGGGTCGCCGGCTTGAACCGCAAGGCCGGGTCCGCCTGCAGCACCAGCGCTGCCGTAAAATCCTGCGGCGAGAAGCCGGCATTGAAATGGCCGAGCACGATCTCGTCGACATCGGAAGCCGAAATGCCGGCGTCAGCCAGCGCCTCGTTGGCGACCTTGACGACGAGGCTTTCCACGGTCTCGGTATCGAGTTTGCCGAACGGCGTGTGCGCCCATCCGACGATGCTGGCAGTCATGGCGGTTCTCCCTGTCTTGCTCGGATCGGTTTGTAACCTATCGACCGGAATAGTTCACCCGGCTTTCAGCGCTTTCATCGTCCGATCGCATATGGCAGTTATGCCAGCCCAGTTGCCGGACCTGATATCCGCCGCCGGGCAGAGCCAGGAACCGCCCACCGCGACCACGTTTGGCTCACCCAGCCACGCCTTGGCATTGGCCTCTCCAATCCCGCCGGTCGGACAAAACCGGACATCCGGAAAAGGCCCGGCCAGAGCACGAAGCGCCTTGATACCGCCGGATTGTTCGGCCGGAAAGAACTTGACGAGGTTGAAGCCATGGGCGAGCGCCTGCATCAATTCGGATGCCGTCGCGATCCCTGGCGCGAACGGCAAGGAGCTTGCGGCGGCAGCTTTCAGCAACTCCGGCGTGGCGCCCGGACTGATGCCGAATTTGACGCCGAGCGATTCCGCACGTGCCAGATCTCCCGCGTTCAGAATCGTACCGATGCCGACGATGGCATCGGGCACATTGGCCATGATCGCCTTTGCGGCCGAAATCGCAACCGGCGTGCGCAGCGTGACTTCCAGCACGCGGACGCCGCCGGCGACAAGCGCCTTGGCGAGCGGCACCGCGTCTTCCAGCCGTTCTATGGTGAGAACGGGGATGACTTGGGCCGCCCTGAACAGCGTGGCCAGTTTTTCCTGTTTCGCCGTCATCATGAACCCTTATGAGTGGACGGCGGATCAGGCAAGGTATTTGGCGGCATGGCCGAGCGCGGGATGATGGCGCCGGGATAGCCCACCACGACGCCGCCAAGATGATGCCCCGCCTGCGCGGCATCGACCGGCTCCGCGCCCGCCAAGCGAGCGGCAATGTAGGCAGCCGAGAAACTGTCGCCCGCCGCCGTGGTATCGACGACTGGCCGCGTCAGGGGTTCCGCCCTCACCTCACGCGAAACTCCTTCGAACCGCACGATGCTCCCGGGCCGCAGGAGTTTCAGGACGGCCTCGTTGCAGGGAATGCGCTCCATCAGCTGCTCGTCGCTTTCGTAAGGGTAGAGCGGCAGCAAATCCTCCGTCGAAGCCAGCACAATATCGGATGCCGCCAACGCTTCGTCAAAGACGGCGCGCGCGACGTCGGGATCAGGCCAGCCGCTTGCGCGGAAGTTGGTGTCGAAGGCAATGCGGGCGCCATGCCGGCGCGCGCGGTTGACCCCGCCAAGCAACTTCGTCCGCCCCTGTGCGCTGTAGATCGACAGCGTGATGGCCGAGAAATAGATCACGTCATAGGCCGCGAGCGAATCCAGCATGTCGTCGGTCTCCGGCAAGTCCATCAAGCTGCGCGCGGCCGCGCTCTCCCGCCAATGAAAGAAGCGGCGGTCGCCAAATTCGTCGGTCTGGATCATGTAGAGGCCGGGCAATTTGTCTTTCAGCCGCGCAACCCGGCTGGTTCCGACACCCTCCGCGGCCCAGCCCGCGATCATCTCCTCGCTCATGGGATCGTCACCGAGCGCCGTGATGTAGTCGACCTCAACGCCGAGACGGGCGAGATAGATCGCTGTGTTCAGGGTGTCGCCGCCAAACGCGCGCGAATACAAACCGCCGTCGGCCTGCTTCAGCTCGATCATGCACTCGCCGATGCAGGCCACTTTGGTCATGCCTGCATCCTTCAAGGTCAGGCCACGAACTTGCCGCCAAGCTCATCCTCGATGTGAATCCGGATGATGTCATCAAAGGTCTTTTCGGCGGTCGTGAAGCCGAGCTGGAGCGCTCGCTTCGGATCGAAATCGCGCGGCCAACCGCTGACAATGCCGACGATGAACGGATCGGGCTCGCGTTTGATGCGGGCCGCGACCTTCTCGCCCGCCACTCGCTTGAGCGCCGCGATCTGCTCGCCGACGGTCGCCGAAAGGCCGGGCATGGTGAGGTTGCGGCGCGGGCCGACAGCAGCGGAATCCAGCGTCGCGGCATGGAGCAGGAAACCGACCGCCGAGCGCGGCGTGGCATGCCAGTGACGGACGTCCTCGGAGACCGGCAGCACCGCCTCTTTGCCGGCGAGCGGCTCGCGCAGGATGTTGGAAAAGAAGCCGGAGGCCGCCTTGTTGGGAAGGCCGGGACGAATGCAGATGGTCGGCAGGCGGATGCCGATGCCGTCCATGAAGCCGCGGCGGGTGTAATCGGCCAGCAGGAGTTCGTCGATCGCCTTCTGGGTGCCGTAGCTCAACAGCGGCGTGTGGAAGAACTCGTCGCCGATCTTTTCCGGGAACGGCGCGCCGAACACCGCGATCGAGGACGTGAACACGATGCGCGGCTTGTAGCCGCCGCCCACCAGCCGGATCGCATCCAAAAGCATCCGCGTGCCGTCGAGGTTGATGCGATAGCCCTTGTCGAAATCGAGCTCGGCCTCGCCCGAGACGATCGCCGCCAGAGTGGAAAATCACGTCGGGCCGGTCGGCGACCAGCTTTTCGGCAGCGCCCGGCACGGCGAAATCGCAGGTCACGGTATCGACCGGAAACCCCGTTTTGGCCGGTTGCACCGGCGCCACCACATCCTGCAGCGTCATCCGGGTGATATCGGTTTTGCCGAGACGCCCGTCGCGCAGCAGCCGTTCGGACAATTTGCGGCCGACCATGCCGGCCGCGCCCAGTACCAGAATGTGCAAGACCCAACTCCTTGTTGTTTTTTGTTACCTCATCCCGAGGAGCATCGCGAAAGCGACGCGTCTCGAAGGATGGCCACAGACTGTGCAAGCTGCCATCCTTCGAGACGCGCGCCAAGTGCGCGCTCCTCAGGATGAGGTCCGAGATACGGATTCCCGGACCGATTAATTCGCCGAAGCGGTGCATGAGGGCCCGGCGCCGTTACTCTTTCACGGCTCCGGTCATCGCCGACACGTAGTGTTCGACGAAGAACGCGTAGAGGATAACCAGCGGCAGCGAACCCACCAGCGCGCCGGCCATCAGCGAGCCCCATTTGTAGATGTCGCCATCGACGAACTCGTTGACGATCGCCACCGGCACTGTCTTGTTCGGCGTCGATTGCAGGAAGGTCAGCGCGTAGATGAACTCGTTCCAGCACAGCGTGAAGGAGAAGATGAACGCGGAGATCAGTCCGGGGATTGCCAGCGGCAGGATGATCTTGACCAGGATCTGCCAGCGGGTCGCGCCGTCGATCAGCGCGCATTCCTCCAGCTCATAGGGAATGGTCTTGAAATATCCCATCAGCAGCCAGGTCGAGAACGGAATCAGCAGCGTGGGATAGACGAGAATCAGCGACAGTGGCGAGTTGAACAGGCCGTAGGCCTGGATGACCGACGCCAGGGGAATGAACAGGATCGACGGCGGCACCAGATAGGCAAAGAAGATCAGCACGCCGACGGTGTCGGCGCCCTTGAACCTCAGCCGCACGATGGCATAGGCCGCGAGAACGCTGGCGAAGATCGACAGCGCGGTGGCGCCTACCGCCACATACATCGTGTTCCAGAGCCAGCGCGGATACTGCGTCTCGAACAACAGCTTGCTGATGTGCTTGAAGGTCGGATGGACCACCCAGAACGGGTTGAACTTCTCCATGTCGATCAGCTGTTCGTCCGGCTTGATGGACGTCAGAGCCATCCAGTAGAACGGGAACAGCAGCACGACCAGGATCACGAACAGCGGCAGATAGAGCGTCACCAGCCGGCGCGGCAACGACTCCAGATAGCTCATGCCCTCGCTGTCGTCGCTCCGGGCGGAAATCGGCGTCTTCGATGGCAAGGTTGAATCAGTCATTGTTCGATCCTTGCTGCCATTTCCGGCGCTGCATGCCGAACCAGGAAATCGCGATCGCTGCCAGCAGGAACGGAATCATGGCGGTCGCGATCGCGGCGCCCTCGCCGAGCCGGCCGCTGATGATGCCGCGCTGATAGCTCAAGGTGGCCATCAGATGCGTCGCATTGACCGGCCCGCCGCGCGTCAAGCGCCCAGATCAGCTGGAAGTCGGTAAAGGTGAACAGCACCGAGAAAGTCATGACGACGGCGATGATCGGCGTCAGCAGCGGATAGGTGATGAAGCGGAAACGCTGCCAGTTGGTGGCGCCGTCCAGCGTCGCCGCCTCATACAGCGAGGGCGACACCGTCTGCAATCCGGCCAATAGCGTGATCGCGACGAACGGCACGCCGCGCCAGATGTTGGCGAAGATCACGCTGCCGCGCGCCCAGTTGGTATCGCCGAGGAAGTTGATGTTGTGACTGATCAGGCCGAGCTTGATCAGCGACCATGAGATGATCGAAAACTGCGAGTCGTAGATCCACCAGAACGCGATCGCCGACAGCACGGTCGGCACGATGAAGGGAATCAGGACGATCGAGCGGATCATCGCCTTGAACGGCATGTGCCGGTTCAACAGCAGCGCGAGATAGAGCCCGACGGCGAATTTGATGGCGCTGGCGACGATCGTATAGAGCAGCGTGTTGAACACCGAGAGCCAGAAGATGGAATCATCCCACAGCCACTGGTAGTTCTCGAGACCGATGAAAGCCCCGGCGCGACCGATGCGTTCATCGGTGAAGCTCATCCAAACGCCAAGAAACAGCGGATAGGCCAGAAACAGGATCAGGAATGCCGCCGCCGGCAGCATGAACCACAGCGCCACCCAATTGCGGTTGGCACGCAGCCGCGACCATAGCGACGGCGTGTCGGCGACGGCCGCAACAGGCATCGATGTCTGAACGGTACTCATTCCGCTCCCAACTCCAAACGCTTGGACTCCGAACCCGGACTTCAAGCCTTTGGGACGACCCCCGGCGAATGTCTCGCCGAGCGTCGTCCCGATCTCGAAAAAAGACCCGGCGCGGCAAACCGCGCCGGGAAGCTTATGCCCGGAAGATGCGCTTGGCGGAACGCTCCGCCGAAGCCATCGCACCCTTCACATCCTCGCGTCCGGTGCAGTAGTTGGCGAACATGTCGACGACGACGAAGTCGGCGATCGCGGCTGCCGCATTCTCGCCCATCTTGCCGATGCCGGCCGGCGTCATCGCGGTTGCGGCGACGTCCCGGTACGGCGTGTTCTTCGGGTCCGCCGTCCAGATCGGGTTGCTGTCGTATACCTTGAGGAAGTGGGAAAGATAGCCCTGCGCCGCTTCGACCCAGGGATTGAACTGCGCCGGCTCGAGCAGGAAGGCGGTGAACGCCTTGCAGGCCTGCGGATATTTGGTGAAGTTGAAGACCAGGATCGGGAAGCCGAGATGCAGTTCCCTGGTCTTGCCGTCCACGCCGGCCGGAAGGTGGGCGTGATTCATGTCCTCGGCAATTTGCGGCGCATCTTTCTTGGCCGCGACATAGATCGAGATGCCGTTGACGGTCAGATGAAGCTGGCCAGCCAGGAACGCCTTGTTGTTGGAGCTGTCGTTCCAGGACGCGGTGCCCGGCACGAAGTTGTCGTAGAGGCCCTTGACGTATTCCAGCGACTTCGCCGTCTCCGGCGAGTTGACGACGACCTTGTTGTCCTTGTCGATCAGGTTGCCGCCATGCGCCCACAGCGCCCAATGCAGCCAGCCGTTGGCGTCGCCCGAGGCATGGCCGAGCGCCATGCCGGCGGGCGTGCCGTTCTTGTTCATAGCCCTTCACCAGATCGGCGAAGCCGGCGAGATCCTTCGGGAATTCCTTGTGACCGGCTTTTTGCATGGCGGCGACGCGGTAGTTCACTAGCCCGCCGGTGGCGGCCACGGGAATGCCGATCCACTTGTTGCCCAGTTTGCCGTAGGCCTCGCCCGATTTGGTCCAGCCACCGCACTTCTTGCCGAGGTAGTCGGCAACGTCGGTCATGTCGGTGCATTTGGTCGGGAACAGGAACGGCAGCGAATAAAGACCCCAGACCATGTCGAGGCCCTGCCCGGTGTTGGCCGCGACCGACGCCTTGGGCTGGATGTCGTCATAGGATTCGTTGGAGACGTTCATGGTGACGCCGGTCGCCTTCTGGAAGGCATCGACGATCTTCATGAAAGCGACGTCTTCGGCTTCGACGAAGCGCTTCCAGCGCAGCAGGTTGATCTTGGCGCCGGCTTCCGGCTTCCATTGCGCGGTCTGTGCCCAGGCCTTGGCGTAGCCCAGCAGTTCTTCGCTCGACATGGTTGCCGCGGCAGCCAACAGCGTGGCGCCGCCTTTGAGCAGCGAGCGTCGGTTGGTTGTGAAATCAATCATCTCAGGTTTCTCCCTTTTTGTAGTCTTGTTTAAAGGCTCGGCTCGCGGCCGGTCACAGACGCCGACCGGTATCTTCGTCGAAGAGATGAATGACGGTCGGATCCGGCTTCAGCCGGATCTTGTCGCCGGGATTGAATTGATGACGCTCGCGGAACACGGCAACGACCTGTTCGCCCCCGAGTTTGGCAAAGACCTGGGTTTCCGATCCGGTCGGTTCCACAACCACGATCTCCGCTTCGGCGCCGTCATCCGCGATCGTGAAATGCTCGGGCCTGACGCCGTAAACCACAGGGCGGCCGTCGGAATTGGCGGGGGCCGACGCCAGCGGCAGCTTCAGGCCGTTTGGCCCCTCGAAGCTGGCGCTGCCGTTCGCCTTGACCCTGCCCTTGAGGAAATTCATTGCCGGCGAACCGATGAAGCTGGCGACGAACTGGTTGTCAGGGCGATCGTAAAGTTCGAGCGGCGTACCCATCTGTTCCACGATGCCGTCATGCATCACCACGATCTTGTCTGCCATGGTCATAGCTTCGATCTGGTCGTGGGTGACGTAAACCGTGGTCGTCTTCAGCCGCTGGTGCAGTTCCTTGATTTCGGTGCGCATAGCGACCCGGAGCTTGGCGTCAAGGTTCGACAGCGGCTCATCAAACAAAAAGACCTGGGGATCGCGCACGATGGCCCGTCCCATCGCAACGCGCTGGCGCTGCCCGCCGGACAATTGCCGCGGATAGCGATCGAGCAGCGGGGTCAGATCAAGGATTTCCGCGGCGCGCTTCACTCCCTTGCTGATGTCGCCGGCGCTCGCACCGCGCAGCTTCAGCGAAAACCCCATATTGTCGGCGACCGTCATATGCGGATAGAGCGCATAATTCTGGAACACCATGGCGATGTCCCGCTCTTTCGGCTGAACGTTATTCACCACCTTGTTGCCGATCGATATGGTCCCGGAAGTGATGTTCTCCAGCCCGGCCAGCATGCGCAGAAGGGTCGACTTGCCACAGCCGGAGGGGCCGACCAGCACCACGAACGCACCGTCCTCGATCGGAACAGTCACGCCGTGCAGGACTTCGAACCCGCCGAATGATTTCCGCACGTCGTTAATCTGCACCGACGCCATATGCTTCCTCTCCATGCTTTCCGGCGTCGTACGGCGAGCGCCGTCGCTGCTCTGTTTCTTCAGCTTCCATGCGGAAGTCGAACTCGCGCATTGTCCGCAATTCCAGCATCATTAGCAATGCGGTGGTAGCGCTGTCAATCTTTGTTCAATTGCGGCAATTCCTGTGATATGAGCGCATCATGGAGAGGAAACGCGCAAAGTCCGGCGAAATCCGGCTGACGGAGGTTGCCAAGCTTGCGGGGGTGAGCCCCATCACCGCATCCCGGTTCTTTAGAAATCCCGAAGCACTATCCGTCGGCAAACGGGAACGGGTTGCGAGCGCGGCGAAGGAACTGGGTTACGTGCCGAACCTGGCGGCGCGCGCACTGGCGTCGCAGCGTACCGAGGTCATCGGCGTGCTGATCCCATCCCTGACGAACAATGTGTTCTCTGACGTGCTTCGCGGTATCTACGATGCCTCGGAAGGGAGCCGCTACAGCATCCAGCTTGTCAACACGCGCTACAGTATCCTGCAGGAGGAAAAGCTGTTGCGCCTGTTTCAGGCGCAGAAGCCGGCTGGATTGATCGTAACCGGAATTGACCAGACTGCGGAATCCCGCTCGGTCATGGATTCCATGAATTGCCCGATCACGCAGATCATGGAAATCGGACATGACCCGGTCGACATGATGGTGGGATTTTCGCACTACGACGCCGCCTTTGCAGCCGTTTCCCACCTTGTTATGCAAGGGTTCCGGCGCATAGGGTTTCTCGGCGCACGAATGGATCCCCGGGTGCAGCGGCGGTTTGAGGGCTACCGCGACGCCGTGAAGGCTGCCTCGTTGTTCGATCCGCGCCTCATTGTTACCACTTCCGTGCCGACTTCCGTCACGCTGGGGGGAACTCTTCTCGCCGATCTCTTGTCAAGGGCGCCCGACATCGACGCGGTCTTCTGCATCAATGACGACCTCGCGCTCGGCGTTCTCTTCGAATGCCAGCGTCGGCATATATCCGTTCCCGAACACATGGCGATTGTCGGCTTCAATGATCTGGAGTTCATGGCCGCCGCCGTCCCTTCCCTGACCAGCGTACGAACCAACCGCTACGAAATGGGCCGCAGCGCCGTCACCATGGTGACGGCGGCGCTCGATGGTAATCGCCCACCGGAACCGGTCATCGATCTCGGCTTCGAGCTCATGATCCGTCAAAGCTCGTCGGCGCGAAACGCTTGACGCGCGCGGCGCCGGGGCTCGCTCCCATCAATGATGTAGCAAAAAATGGTAGCGCTATCTTTTGGGCGAGGCTAATACTGAATTTTAAAACAACGACCGGGACCTGGCTGGTCTTACGGAAGATGCATTTCGGAACGTGGTGAAAGCTGCCGTCGCGCGCTAGGCTGCGTTGCAAAGAGTGCTACTCGCGGAGGAAATAACAATGAACAAGCCGTTGACCGGCGTCACCAGGCGCAAACTCCGTTCCAGCGAGTGGTTCAACAATCCCCATAATCCCGGGATGACCGCGCTCTATCTGGAGCGCTACCTCAATTACGGCCTTACCCGCGCGGAATTGCAATCCGGCAAGCCGATCATCGGCATCGCGCAGACCGGCAATGACCTGTCGCCGTGCAACCGCCACCATATCGAACTGGCGCATCGGGTCCGGGAAGGAATCCGCGCCGCCGGCGGTATCGCGATGGAATTTCCGACGCATCCGATCCAGGAGACCGGCAAGCGTCCGACCGCGGCGCTCGATCGCAACCTCGCCTATCTCGGACTGGTGGAAATCCTGTTCGGCTATCCGCTGGACGGCGTGGTGCTGACCACGGGCTGCGACAAGACGACGCCCGCCTGCCTGATGGCGGCGGCGACCGTCAATCTGCCGGCGATCGTATTGTCCGGCGGGCCGATGCTGAACGGCTGGCACAATGGCGAACGCTCAGGCTCGGGGACCGTGGTCTGGAAAGCCCGCGAACAGCTTGCCGCGGGCGAGATCGACTACGAGGAGTTCATGAATATCGTGGCCTCCTCGGCGCCATCGGTCGGCCACTGCAACACCATGGGCACCGCTTCCACCATGAATTCGCTGGCCGAAGCCCTGGGCATGTCGCTGCCGGGCTGCGCCGCGATCCCCGCGCCTTACCGCGAACGCGGCCAGATCGCCTACGAAACCGGCGCGCGCATCGTCGAAATGGTGTGGGAGGATCTCAAACCGTCCGACATCCTGACGCGAAAGGCGTTCGAAAACTGCATCGTCGTCAATTCGGCTATCGGTGGCTCGACCAACGCACCGATCCATATCAACGCGCTCGCCCGCCATATCGGGGTCGAGCTCGACATCGCCGACTGGCAGAAATACGGCCACGAGATTCCGCTTCTGGTGAACATGCAGCCGGCCGGCTTCTATCTCGGCGAGGAATATCATCGCGCCGGCGGTGTGCCGGCCGTGGTCGGCGAATTGATGCGGCACAAGCGCATCCACGAAGACGCCATGACCGTCAACGGCCACACCATGGGCGACAACTGCCGCGATGCGCCCAAGCCCGACGGCGACGTGATCTGGAGCTACGACAAGCCGCTGGTGAAGGACGCCGGCTTCCTGGTCTTGCGCGGCAACCTGTTCAATTCCGCGATCATGAAGACCAGCGTGATTTCGAAGGAATTCCGCGACCGCTATCTCGTCAACCCCAAGGATCTGAACGCGTTCGACGGACGCGCCATCGTGTTCGAGGGCCCGGAGGATTACCACGCGCGGATCGACGATCCCTCGCTCGATATCGACGAGCGCTGCATCCTGTTCATACGCGGCGCCGGCCCGATCGGCTATCCCGGCGGCGCCGAGGTCGTGAACATGCAGCCGCCGGCGGCGTTGATCAAACGCGGCATCCTGTCCCTGCCCTGCATCGGCGACGGCCGCCAGTCCGGCACTTCGGGCTCGCCCTCGATCCTGAACGCGACGCCGGAGGCCGCCGCCGATGGCGGGCTCGCGATCCTCAAGACCGGCGACAAGGTCCGCATCGACCTCAATAAAGGCAGCGCCAACATCCTGATCTCCGACGACGAGATAAAGAAGCGCCGCGCGGAGCTCAAGGCAAAGGGCGGCTTCCCCTATCCCGCCAACCAGACACCCTGGCAGGAGCTCTATCGCTCGACCGTCGGCCAGCACGCCACCGGCGCCTGCATGGAATTTGCGACACGCTATCATAACATCGCCGAAAAGGTCGGCGTGGCGAGAGACAATCATTAAGGCGTCCATCGTCATTGCCGGGCTTGCCCCGGCGATCCATCATTCTTCAGAAGAGGATGGATACGCGGGTCAAGCCCGCGTATGACCGGCGAAATTCGATGACAATTTGTAGGAGAAGGACATGTCAGACCGCCTCAAGGGCAAGCGCGCCTTCGTGACTGCGGGCGCAGCGGGCATCGGGCGCGCCACGGCGATCGCCTTTGCGCGGGAAGGCGCCACGGTTTTTGCCACCGATATCGATGAAAAGGGCCTCGCTGCGCTCAAGAACGAAGGCGTTTCAGAGGTGGCGCGGCTCGATGTGCGCGATACCGCCGCGGTCACCGCGATGGCCAAACGCGCCGGCCCGGTCGACATCCTGTTCAACGCAGCGGGCTTCGTCCATCACGGCACCGTGCTGGAATGTTCCGACGAAGACTGGGATTTTTCGTTCGATCTCAACGTCAAGTCGATGCATCGCACGCTGCGGGCATTTCTGCCGGGCATGCTGGAAAAAGGCGGCGGCTCGATCGTCAACGTCTCCTCTGCCGCCGGCATGTTCAAGGCCGCGCCGAACCGCTACGTCTATGGCGCCACCAAGGCCGCGGTCGCGGCGCTGACCCGTGCCGTCGCGGTTGATTTCATCAGCAAGGGCATTCGCTGCAATTGTATCTGCCCCGGCACCATCGAGACGCCCTCGATGCTGAACCGCGCCGCCGCCGCGGGCCCCGGCGGTCGCGAGATGTTCGTGAGCCGGCAGCCGATGGGACGGCTCGGCACAGCGGAAGAAATCGCCTCGCTCGCGGTCTATCTCGCCAGCGATGAGAGCGCGTTCACGACCGGTGTCGCGCATGTCATCGACGGCGGCTGGACGCTTTAGCGTCATTCCGGGCGCGCGTAGCGCGAACTATGATGTGCAATTGCACATCTGAGGTCTGGTCCTCTGGACCAGACCGGAATGACAGGGTCGAGATAGGTCAACTCGAAAAATGCAAAGGGACACCCCATGAACAAGATCGATCTGAATGGCCGCTGCGCCGTCGTCACCGGTGGCGCGCAAGGGTTTGGGCGGGCGATCACCGAACGTTTTGTCAATTCCGGCGCCAAGGTCGCGATCTGGGATCACGACCTTCCTTTTGCCGAGAAGACGGCAAAGGAAATCGGCAGCGCCGTCACCGCGTTCAAGGTCGATGTGTCGGACCCTGCTGCGGTCGAGAAGACGCGCGATGCGACGCTCAAAGCGCTCGGCAAGATCGACATCCTCGTCAACAATGCCGGCATCGCAGGCGTCAACAAGACGGTGTGGGAAACCGACCTCGACGAGTGGCGCAAGGTATTGCGCATCAATCTCGACGGCCCCTTCATCTGCTGCAAGGCGATCGTCCCATCGATGGTCAAGCAGAACTACGGCCGCATCGTCAACATCGCTTCCATCGCCGGCAAGGAAGGCAACCCCAACGCGGCGCATTATTCGGCATCGAAAGCCGGTCTGATCGCGCTGACCAAATCGCTCGGCAAGGAACTCGCCGGCTACGAGATCGCCGTCAACGCGGTGACCCCGGCGGCGGCCAAAACCGGGATCTTCGACCAGCTCACGCAGCAGCATATCGATTTCATGCTGTCGAAGATTCCGAAAAACCGTTTTGTTCTCGTCGAAGAGCTTGCGGCGATGGTGGCGTGGCTGGCGTCGGAGGATTGCTCATTCTCCACCGGAGCGGTGTTCGATATTTCCGGCGGGCGGGCGACTTACTAGAGAGCTCGGCTGACATCATGATCAGGGAAGGCGGATGCCTGTGCGGCGCGGTTCGATTCAGGGCCGAGGGCGAGCCGATCAATGTCCGGGTCTGCCACTGCCGCAACTGCCAGAAGGCGATGGGATCGCCGTTCTTTGCCCGCGCGCTTTTCCCGCAGAGCGCACTGACCGTCGAGGGCGAGACGGCCCGCTTCGCGTCATCCGAGGCGATCGACCGGGTATTTTGCAGAACCTGCGGCACGCGACTGTTCTCCTGGCGCCGCAACGGCACAGCGGCGGGCATCGCGCTCGCCGCCTTCGACGACCGCGACGCCTTCACACCGACCGAGCACATCTGGGTCGCGGAGAAGATGGACTGGGTGAAGCTCGACGACGGCCTGCCGCAATATCAGGGGACGGTGCCCGCCTGATGCCAGTGCCCCCTGTCGGCGCAGACCGTTCATGAATAGATGGTAGCGTAGCTCCATCCATCGAACCGGTCAGGACATCAGTGAATATCACCCTCTACGACCTCTCGGTCTGGGTATTGCCGCTCATCATCGCCATCACTTTCCATGAGGCCGCGCACGGCTTTGTCGCGCACGCCTTCGGCGACAACACCGCCTTTGAACGCGGCCGGGTCAGTTTCAATCCGCTCAAGCATATCGATCCGTTCGGCACCCTGCTGCTGCCGGCGATGCTGCTGCTGGCCCACTCCCCGTTTCTGTTCGGCTACGCCAAGCCGGTGCCGGTGAATTTTCGCAACTTACGCAATCCGCGGACCGATATGGTCTGGGTGGCGCTGGCCGGCCCGGCCACCAACATCGCCCTCGCGCTGGTCGCTGCGGCCGCGTTTCATGTCGTGGGCTACCTGCCCCCGAACGCGGCGCAATGGGTTGCCGATAACCTCCAAAACGCACTGGTCATCAATGTCGTGCTGGCGGTCTTCAACATGCTTCCGATTCCTCCGCTCGACGGCGGGCGCGTCGCGGTGGGATTGCTGCCCAAGTGGCTTGCCAACCCGCTTGCGCGGCTGGAACCCGTCGGGATGCTGATCCTGATCGGAATTCTGATCCTGCTTCCGCTGGCTGGTTCGCAGTTCGGTCTAAATCTTGATATTATTTCGGCGATACTGCGGAAGCTGACCGGCTATGTGATCCAGCTACTTCTGGTGGTAAGCGGCAACGCATAGTCTCAACTGTAACGAAAATGCCGAAAAGGCCGAGGGCATGGCAATTAAAGCTGCCGACATGTTGATCGCGCGACGCGCCGACACCCGGGCTCGAGCCGATTTTGCGACCTGGAAGATGATGGCCAAGCTGAACGGCGCCTCCGCCCTGCCCCAGGAAGCCCAGGCCTTCCTCGAAAGCTACAAGGCGCTCCTGAAACAGATGCCCGAGCCGGAAGCCACCGAGGCCACGATCAAGCTGATGTACCAGGCCTATTACGCGGGGATGGGCGGGGCCGGCGCGCCGCCCGAGCTTCCCGCCAATCTAACCCATCAGGCAAAGGACAACGTCACCGCCTTCAAGCGCCCGCCAGCCCCGCGCAAGCCCGCCGTACAAAAAGCCATGCAGGGCCCCGGCGCAAAACCGCGGCTTCCCGTGGCGCTGATCTTCGCCTGCCTCGTCGTGGTCTATGTCGGTATCCGGTATTATCTGCGGTGATAGACGCAGGTGGCTGCGAATGATCCGCAACACGCGCCAAATCAACTCTTTCCCTTGACCCGGAAGATCACCGGCAGCGTGAAATTCAATCCCTCGTCGGCGACCACCGGCGGCGGCGGCGGCACCGGGTCGGACCGGCGTACCATCGCCAACGCCGCCTCGTCGAAGGCCGCGTCGCCCGATCCCTTGACGATGCTGGTCGAGACGACATGTCCCTTCCGGTCCAGCTCGAAAGCGACCAGGATCTGCGCGCCCTTGAGCGAGCGCTCCGCCGGGTAGCGCTTGTGCTTGTCAAGATACGCGAGCAGCTCCTTCTGCCAGGTCGCACGAATGCGCCGCGCACTTTCGCCGGTGCCCTGCGCGGGGGCCACCGAACGCTTGCCTTCCGGAATATTTTCTGAGCTGGGCATCGCGGTCGCCTCCGCGGCGACCAATTCCGTCGAGGCGGAAGTGTCAACCGCGGCGATCTTTGCGTCCTCGTCATTCGGCTTGTTGGAATCGTTCGGCGTCACCACCCGGTCGGGATCTTCGGTTTCGGTCGGCGTGTCCTTGGGTAATTCCAACTCCTTCAGCTCGGCCTTTTGCTCGGCAATCGCCGGCGAAGCGACGGAGGCCTCGGTGTCCGGACCCGGCGGCAGGTCGGTCGGTTCCAGATGCGGCGATGTCATCTCCAGGCCAATCTCGATCGCGGGCGCGCCGAGATCGTCGTCGAGATCGGCACTGTGCAAATGCGCGACCGCCAGCGCGGCGCCGCCAAGGTGCAGCGCGAGCGCGCCGAGGCCGGCGAAAATCCACAGCCGCCGGGAAGATCTAGGTTCGGTGTCGAGGTCGGGCATCGCGATCAGGTCATATACTCAGGGGCTTGCGCTCAAATCTTGCGCTCAAGGTTTTGGATTTTCCGGCGCCGATGAGGCCGCCTTCGGCACACCTTCCAGCGCGACCAGCTTGATTTTCGAATAGCCGCCGGCACGCAGGATCTCCAGCACATCCATCATCTCGCCATAGGGCACCGCACGATCCGCGCGCAGGAAGATAAAGCGGTCCTTGCTGCTATCTGCCATCGCGTCCAGCGTGCGCACCAGATCGGAGCGCTTGACCGGGTTTTCCCCGATCGCCAGCGCGAGATCCGGCTTGATCGTGAGATAGGTCGGCTTGTCCGGCTTTTTCTGCGGCGTCGCGGTCGAGGACGGCAGATCGACGGGCAGATCGACGGTCGACAGCGGTGCCGCCACCATGAAGATGATCAGAAGGACGAGGATGACGTCGATGAACGGCGTGACGTTGATCTCATGCGTTTCCGCGAAATCATTGTCGTCGTCGAGATCATTGTCCGCGAGCGAAATAGCCATGGCCTACTCCGCCGCGTGAGTATGTAGGCTGCCAAGGGAACTCACATGCGTGCGGTCGAGATCGCGCGACAACAGCCGCGCCGCCGCGCCCGAGGCTCGGCCGACCAGTTCGAGGTAACCCTTCGTCACCCGCGAAAAGTGGTTGTAGATGATCACGGCCGGGATTGCCGCGGCGAGGCCGAAGGCGGTGGCGAGCAGCGCTTCGGCGATGCCTGGGGCGACCACGGCAAGGTTGGTGGTCTGCGATTTCGAGATGCCGATAAAGCTGTTCATGATGCCCCACACCGTGCCGAACAGCCCGACGAACGGCGACGTCGCGCCGATGGTCGCAAGCACGCCCATGCCGAGCCTGATCCGGCGCGCTTCGGCGCGCACGATCTCGGCAAAGCTCGACGCCGCGCGCTCCTTGATGCCGGCGTCGCTGGAGATTCCCGCAGAAAGCCGCCCCTCGCGCATCGCTGCCGCGAGCAGCGACGACAATATGCTGCCCTTGGCGCCAAGCGCGAATTGCGCTTCTGCCAGCGACCTGGCATCGCCGATCTTGCCGAGCGCCGCGCGCAATCTGCGCTGCACCAGCGACAGCTCAATCGTCTTGGCAATGAAAGTGGTCCAGGTCACCAGCGAGGCGAAGGCCAGCCCTATCATCACGGCTTTGACCAGGATGTCCGCCGAGAGGAACATCGACCATGGCGACAACTCGTGCATTCCCGTTGTTTTGAGCGGCTTGCCGCTGGCATCGGCAGGAACCGCTGCGTTCGCGTCGGCGGTCGCTGCAGTAGCAGGAACAGCCGCCGATGGCGCCGGAGCCTGCATTGCGGGCACGGCCTGTGCTGAAACGGTCGCCGGCTGCGACAGCACGGGAGCTTGCGGAGTTGCGGCGTCCGCCCCCTGTTGCTGGGCTGAGGACGGCTGTTGCGCTGATGATGGCGACACCAGCAAGCACGCCGCCAGCGCGAACATCACGCCATACGTCGTTCGAAGAGAAAAGCTGTTCATGTTTCGGTCCAGTAGCGATGAGATTGTGACGCATGCATCTGGCAAGTCCAGACGCCTGCCGAATGCCTGTTAACCGCGACCGGATCGGACTCGAACATGCCCATGCCGGCCATCGCTGTCAGGCGATCGGCGGAGCGCGCGGCTGGAATGCGACCCGGGCAGAGTTCGGTTGGGCCAAGCCGGCCGCGACGGCGCAATAGGAGAATGCGGTCGCGTGAGGCGCCGGCAGACAAGGTGGCGCCGCGTCCACCATGGCATTGGCCAGCGCCATGACGGCGCAGATCGCGCATTCATCGCCGGGGTGGCCCAAGGGCGCATGACCGGAAGAAGTCTTCAGTCGCACCGGGGTCAGAACGTTCTCAGGCGAAACCCGCTTCGAAGTGCCCGACTGCGCGACCGCAGCCCTAACCATGCGATGCAGCGCCGACTGGTTCGTATCCGCCAACGCGCTGCCACCGTGGAAATGTCCGAACGACAGCAGAAACTGGATCGCCAGCGCGAACAGCGCGAGCCGCGACCCAAGCCTGATGTTTGATCGGAACCATTTCATGTCGGCACGTGCCTTGACCGGAGTATCTGGAGACCTGCTTTGGCTGTTCCCATTGTTACAATATAACATATCCGGGATCGCGCCTAGCGAAGTGTTCATACTTCGGCCCAGGTGCGAATGAGATTGTGATAGATGCCTGTCAATTTGACCGTTTCAGGGTCATCGGGCCCCAGCCGCCCTACCAGAGCCTGGATCGCCGCATCGAGATCGAAAATCAGGCTGCGGGCTTGGGCATCCCGTATCATGCTCTGGAGCCAGAAGAACGACGCCACCCGCATGCCACGGCTAACGGGCGTCACCATGTGCAGGCTGGACGCCGGATAAAGCACGAGATCGCCCGCCGGCAGCTTGACCTCGTGGGAGCCGTAAAGGTCCTCGATCATCAATTCCCCGCCGTCATATTCGGCCGGTTCAGAGAGAAACAGCGTGACCGACAAGTCGGTCCGGATGCGCAGCCCGCTCAGATGATCGCCACGCACTGCGTTATCGACGTGGATGCCGAAATGGTGCCCGCCGGCCGCGGCATAGCGATTGAACAGCGGCGGGAATATCTGCAGCGGCACGGCGGCCGAGATGAACCGCGGATTGGCCGTCAGCGCCGACAGAATGCGATTGCCCAGCTTGCGGGCCACCTCGCTGTCCGGCGGCAATTGCTCGTTACTTTTCACCAGCGCCGATTGCGCGCCGGCGGTGGAGCGGCCGTCTTCCCATGCGCAGCCATCCATGATCAGGCGGAAATCCGCCACCTCGTTCTTGCTCAGTACCCGGGGGACACAGATCAGCATGGCGATCAGAACCTGGCCGAGATCACCAGGGACGCGCTGCGGCCTGGCGCCTCCAGTACGAACGGCGCAGCACTTTGGTACAGCGCGTCGTAATAGAGCTTGTTGAAGATGTTGTTGACGAACAGCTTGACCTCCCAGTTCTGGTTGATCCTGGCCTCGGCGAACGCATCAAAGCGCCAGTAGCTCGGCAGTGACGTGCCCTGGTTCGCGGCCAGATAAGTGCCGCCGTAGATCTTCGACCGGTAGACCGCCTGCCCGCCGAGTTCCCAGACGTCGGTGAGCTGATACTTGCTCAGAAGGCTGAACGACTGATGCGCGACGTTGGCCAGTGGCCGCCCGACATTGCTGGAATACAAAATGGTGTTTGCTGGCGGTATCACCGACTTTGTGACTTCCGACTGCATCAGCACGATCCCGCCCATCAGACTCCACTTGTCCGTGATCTTGCCACCGATGCCGAGGTCGATGCCCCGGATGCGATAGGCTGCGCCTGCACTGATGCAGGCGACCGAGCCGGTTGTATTGGCCGGATAGGGGCAAGCTGCCGTCGCGGTGGCGGCGGTGACGTTTTGCGATTTACGGGCATTCGCTTTTTCCGTCTGGAAGAGCGCGGCCGTCAGCAGCAAATGCCGGTCGAATAGCTCCCATTTGGTGCCGATCTCGATAGCCTTGTTCTTTTCGGGCCCGAAGATCTGGTTTGCCGCGCCATTGAGAGATGGCGCGAGCCCGCCATAGGCGGCGGAGGTGCCATCGAATTCGGCACCGACCGGATTCGACGAGGTTGCGTAGGCCGCATAAGCGCTGGCGATCGGGAGCGGCTTCAACACGACGCCGAGATTGAAATTCGGCAAGCCGAACTCGGCGGATTGCGAGCCGAAAACGTTCGGCACTCCATTCACCGTGCCGTAACCGCTGGTTGCAATGCCGTAATCGTCGTAGCGGACGCCGCCATTGACGATGACGAGATCGTTATGGTTGGCGGTATCGAGCAGATAGACGCTCTTGGTGTCGATCCCGAGCCGCGTGGGCAGGCCCGAGAGCGTCGCCGTTCCGAACGGCAGGAAGGTGGATTGCGGGGCGAAGACGCTGACGCCGCTCAGCGACCCGCTGCCGGTGAAAGGCGTGCCGATGGTCACCTCCGAACTCAGCCCGGTATATTTATCGATACTGGCCGTTTCACGCGCGATCTCGACGCCTGCAAGTGCCGTGTGTTTCCAGCCGTCGGTGGCGAACTTGTAGGTCGCTTCGGTCTGGTTTGCGACAATTTCGGTGATCTGATCACGGCTTTGCGGATTGGCGCTGAAGGCCGACGCCGAAAGTGGAATGGCAATGACCGGCGACTCCGGGATCGTGCCGATATAGTTCAGCGTCGAGCGCGAAACCCTGACCTTGTCGCTCACCGTCAGATCCGGGGTGATCTGGACTTCGCCATTGATGGTGCCGATGTCTTGCCCAACGCGATAGAAATCGCGATTGACGAAGCCGTAGAAATTATTGCGGTTGACACCGAACTCCGGGAACGGGCCGCCAGCGGTGCTGGCCGTGCGCGGCCGGTAGTAAGGCACGCCGAAATCAGGCAATCCGTGTAGCTCGGTGTGGATGTAGCCTGCGGTGAATTTGACCGCATCGACCGGCGTCCATTTCCCCGTGACGAACCCGCCATTGCGGTCGTCCTTGAGGTAGTCGCGGCCCGCCACGCCGGCGTCCTGGAACAGTCCGCCCGCTCGCACCGCCAGCGTCGGGCTGATCACCTGATTGACGTCGAGCGTGACGCGCTTGGTGGCATCGGTGCCGAACGTCGTGTCCATGTTGTAGAAGCTTTTTTCCGTCGTCGCCTGCTTGGAAACGATATTGATCGCGCCGCCGGTGGTGCCGCGGCCGGCAAAGGACGAGCCCGGTCCGCGCAGGATCTCGACCTGTTCGGTGAAGAAGTTTTCGCGGACGCTGACGCCGGAGTCGCGCACGCCATCAATGAAGACATCGTTGCGCGCGTCGAAGCCGCGGATGAAGAAGCGGTCGCCAAAGGCGTTGCCGCCCTCGCCGGTTCCGAGCGTGACACCGGCGGTGCTCAGAATCGCCTGCTTCAAGGTGGTGGCGTTCTTGTCTTCAAGGACTTCCTTGCTCAGCACCGTGACCGTCTTCGGTGTGTTCACCAGCGGCTCGGGAAATTTGCCAGATGCCTGCAGGTGATCGACTTTGTACGGCGCCGCCGCATCGGCATAAGGGTTGCGGTCGGCCCGCAGGCCACCCGCGTTGGGAAACGGCACCGCCGCGGTTTGCGCCGGCTGGGCACGCCGCGCGGCACGGCGCAGCGCATTGCGGGCCCGGATCTGGTCCGGCGTCGGCCTTGACAGCGCGGGGCGCGGCCGGGCGACCGGGGCATCGACCGTCACCGGCGGCAGACTGGATTGTTGCGCTTCGGCGCCGGAGACCGAGGCAACCGCGATCAGGCCGGCGACCGCCGAGACTTTTCGCCCTGAATTATTTTCGAATGTTTCGTTGACCGGTTTGAGCACCGCGATTGAACGCAACGATCTCGGTGCCTTTGCCTGCCCCATTTCAGTCGCCCCTTCGATTTCGAATGCTCATGCAGTTCATTTGCAAATGAGCGATCGAGCGTTTGGTATCGGGCGAGAAAAATCGGGTCAATGCGATTGCGGCATTGGTTCGCTTGAATACATCCAGATCAAAACGATTCTAATCTCGAGCTTCAAATCGTTCTAAACAACGTTTTTAGGCGCTCTAAACTGGCATGAAGAAACGCCCGCCAATCGGGCGTTTTTCGCATTCCTGCGCAACCGGACATTCAATCGGTGCTGGGCGGCTTCATCAGCGAGAACAGTTCGTCGACGGTGCGCTGCGCGACTTGGCGCACGCGGTCTGTGTTGTCCATTCCGGCGATGTTGACGCCTTTCACCACCGCTTTGATTTCGTCGCGAAAGTCGGTGATAAACCGCAACGGATCGGGTGAATTGTTGGCGACGCGGGCGATCAGGGCGGTGATCAGAATCTGGCACGCGATCATGCGTCCGTTCAATTCATCCATCATGCACTCCTCGCGCGATCGCGCTCCATCGCCGGGCGCTGCGGTTACAGGCGCGGGTGATATGGACGAGCCCTGCCACGTTGACAACGCATCGCCGGAGCATTCAATCTGGAAACGTTCAATTCGGGCACGCGGTGGCAACATCGCGAGGAGCGCGCGGCGCCCATCCGATGTTCAGGGCAATCGGATGATCTGGTCGCCTGCGATGACTTGGTCGCTTAGATAACTTGGTCGCTTAGATGACTTGGTCGCTTATTTGGCGGCTATGGTGCCGGAAGGCTCGGCCAGGCGCTTGATCCGATCCTTGATGTCCCGGAGCGTCTGCAGGCTGGTTTCAATTGCGCTGTGCGGGATTTCATGTAGCACATCCGACGCGATCGCGTCGCGCAGGCTGTCGAGGTCGTCGACAAGCTGACGGCCGCTCGCGGTCAGGAACAGCCGGTTGGCGCGACGGTCCCTGGGGTCGCTCCGTCGCTCGAGAAGACCGTGCTCGACCAGGCGATCGAGCAAGCGCACTAGCGAAATCGGCTGCAGTTCAAGCACCTCGGCCAGATCGACCTGGGACAGCCCTTCCTGCTGCCGCAACCGAAACAGCACGATCCATTGCGCGCGTGTGGTGCCGCGGCCCTTGGCGCGATGATCGATATAGTTGCGTAGCAGCCGCGAGCTTTCGACAAGTTGCGCGACAAGCTGGCGTTTCAGGTCTAGAGACATCGCCGTTTCCGTCCCCAAAGCTTTCCAATTGTTTAGGTTTCCTCAAACTATAGTGTGTTTACACATAAAGTGCACGCATATTATATCTGCTACGGGTGGGAACGATCTTGAAGACCGCCTACTTCTTATTTTTTGAAGCCGACGAGCCAACATGAACATGTCGCGGACGATCCGTTGGGTTCTGCTCATCTCAGTCGTCGTCGCGCTGGGCTATTTCGGCTGGCAGCGGTCCCATCACGTGAACCAGACGACCGCCGCCAACGGCGCCCAGAAGTCAGCCGGGCGCGTCGCGGTTCCGGTCACCATCGCTCCCGTCGTGAAGGCGGATTTCCCGGTCTATCTGAACGGGCTCGGCACCGTTCAGGGCTTCAATACCGTGGTCGTGCGAACTCGTGTCGATGGCCAGATCGACAAGATCGCCTTCAAGGAAGGCCAGTTGGTCAATAAGGGCGACCTTCTGGTCGAGATCGATCCGCGGCCCTATCAGGCAACGCTCGACCAGGCCAAGGCCAAGAAGGCGCAGGATGAGGCCAATCTGGCCAACGCCAATCTCGATCTGCAGCGTTACACCAAGCTCGGCGAATTCGCGACCCGGCAGCAAACCGACACCCAGCGCTCCACCGTCGCGCAATTGACCGCGCAGATTTCAGCAGACGATGCGGCGATCTTCAACGCCCAGACCCAACTCGATTACACCCAGGTCAAATCGCCGATCTCGGGCGTCGCCGGCCTGCGCCAAGTCGACATCGGCAACATCGTCAACGCCTCGACGCAAACCGGAATCGTGACGATCGCCCAGATCGAGCCGATCGCGGTGATCTTCACCGCACCGGAAGACCAACTGCCCTACATCAACGAGGAACAGTCGAAACAGCCGCTGAAAGTGGTTGCTCTGACGACGGACGGCAAAAAGGCCCTCTCGGAGGGAACATTGTCGGTCATCAACAACCTGGTCGACACGACCAGCGGTACCATTCGCCTCAAGGCGGTGTTCGACAACAAGGACCATGCGCTGTGGCCGGGCCAGTCGGTCTCGACCCGGCTGCTCGTCACCACGCTGAAAGACGCGACCGTGGTTCCGGACGATGCCGTTCAACATGGAACTGACGGCCTCTATGCGTACGCGGTCACCGCCGACAACAAGGCCGAACTGCGCAAAATCAAGGTATCCAGGTCGGTTGACGGACGTTCCGTGATCGACCAAGGCCTCACCCCCGGAGAACGTGTTATAGTGGCCGGCCAATATAAGGTGCAGCCGGGATCGACGGTTTCGACGACGGTGGCGAAGAATTCCGGGGCCGCCGCGGCCAAGGCCGATTAGCCATGAACGAGAGCATCTCATCGCCGTTCATTCGCTACCCGATCGCAACTTCGTTGCTGATGGCGGGCATTTTGTTCGTCGGCCTCGTTTCCTATCCCCTGCTGCCGGTCGCGCCGCTGCCGCAGGTCGATTTCCCGACCATCCAGGTTTCCGCCAACCTGCCCGGCGCGAGCCCCGAGACCATGGCTTCCTCGGTTGCCCAGCCACTGGAGCGGCAGTTCGCGCAGATCCCCGGCGTCGCACAGATGACCTCCACGAGTTCGCTCGGATCGGCCGCGGTTACCATTCAGTTCGACCTCAACCGCAGCATCGACGGCGCGGCCAATGACGTGCAGGCGGCGATCAACGCCGCGGGCGGCCAATTGCCGAAGAACCTGCCGAGCCCGCCGACCTACCGTAAGGTCAACCCCGCGGATTCGCCGATCCTGCTGTTGTCGGCGACCTCCGATACGCTGCCGCTGACCGAGGTCAGCGACGATACCGATGCTCAGCTCGCCCAGCAGATCAGCCAGATTTCCGGCGTCGCCCAGGTCTTCATCGGCGGCCAGCAGAAACCCGCGATCCGGATCCAGATCGATCCGGCCAAGCTCGTCGCCAAAGGGCTGTCGCTGGAGGACGTCCGCAGCCAGCTCGCCATCACGACGGTCGACAGTCCGAAGGGCGCAATCGACGGCACGACTCGCAGCTATACGATCTACGCCAACGACCAGTTGACCGCTTCGAAGGATTGGAACGACGTCATCATCGCCTACCGCAACGGCGGCCCGTTGCGGATCCGCGACATCGGCCAGGCGGTGTCGGGACCTGAGGACGTCAAGCAGGCTGCCTGGGCCAACGGCAAGCGAGGCGTATTCCTCGTCATCTTCAAGCAACCCGGCGCCAACGTCATCGAGACTGTCGACAAGATCAAGGCGCAACTGCCGCGGCTGGTCGCGGCAATTCCGCCCGCCATTCACATCAATATCATCAGCGATCGCACCCAGACCATTCGCGCCGCTATCGAAGACGTGCAGTTCACGCTGCTTTTGACCATCGTCCTTGTGGTGATGGTGATCTTCGTCTTCCTGCGCAGCGTCTGGGCGACCATCATCCCGAGCGTGACGGTTCCGCTGGCGCTGCTCGGCGCCTGCTCGCTGATGTGGGTGTTCGGTTACACCCTCGACAATCTGTCGCTGATGGCATTGACCATCGCGGTCGGCTTCGTGGTCGACGACGCCATCGTGATGCTGGAAAACATCTCGCGCTATATCGAGAAGGGCGAAAGACCGCTCGCCGCCGCCTTCAAGGGCGCCAGCGAAATCGGATTCACCATCGTATCGATCAGCATCTCGCTGGTCGCGGTGCTGATCCCGCTCCTCTTGATGGGCGGCATCATCGGCCGGCTATTCCGCGAATTCGCAGTGACGCTGGCGATGACGATCTTCGTATCGATGGTGGTGTCGCTGACGCTGACACCAATGATGGCATCGCGCTTCCTGCGTGCGCACGGCGAAACCAGACACGGACGCTTCTATCAGTGGAGCGAGCGCGCATACGAGGCGTTGCTGCATGCCTATGAGCGCGGGCTGGACCGCGCCTTGAAGTGGAGCAAGACGACGCTCCTGATCTTCTTCGCAACCCTTGCGCTGTCGGTCTATCTGTTCGTGATCATTCCGAAGGGGTTCTTCCCGCAGCAGGACAACGGGCTGATCACCGCTGCCTCCGAAGCGGCGCAGGACATCTCGTTCGCCGACATGAAGCGGCACCAGGAGGAACTTGGTGCGATCGTGCAGGCCGATCCCGCGGTCGCCAGCATCGCCATGTTCATCGGCGGCGGCGGCAGCGCACTCAACACCGGCCGCATGTACATTACGCTGAAGCCCCGCAACGAGCGAGACGCCAGCGCCCAGCAGGTCATTGGGCGGCTTCGGCCGAAGCTCGAGAAGGTTGAAGGCGCCCGGTTGTTCATGCAGGCCGCCCAGGACGTTCGGCTCGGCGGCCGCCCGACCCGTACGCAATTCGAATACACGCTTCAGGACGCCAACCTCGGCGAATTGAACGAGTGGGCGCCGAAGATTCTGGACAAGATGAAGACACTGCCGCAATTGCGCGATGTCGCCACCGACCAGCAATCCGCGGGAACGACGCTGATGCTGACGATCGATCGCGACGCCGCATCCCGCTTCGGTATCACACCGCAACTGATCGACGACACGCTCTACGATGCGTTCGGCCAGCGCCAGGTCGCGCAGTATTTCACCCAGCTCAACAGCTATCACGTGGTGATGGAGATTCTGCCGGAACTGCAGGGCAAGCTCGACACGCTCGATAGGCTCTATATCAAGTCGCCGACGACAGGCGATGAGGTGCCGCTGTCGGCGTTCACAAAATGGACCAGCGTGCCGGTCCGGCCGCTCTCGATCAGCCACCAGGGCCAGTTCCCTGCGATCACCATCAGCTTCAACCTGGCCGAAGGCGTAGCGCTCGGCCAAGCCACCCAGGCCGTGCAGAAGGCCGTGACCGACATGGGGGCGCCCGCCACCCTCAGCTCAAGTTTCCAGGGCACCGCGCAGGCGTTTCAACAGTCGCTCAGCACCGTCCCGCTGCTGATCCTGGCGGCACTGGTCGTGGTCTATCTGATCCTCGGTATTCTCTACGAAAGTTATATCCACCCGCTCACGATTCTCTCCACGCTGCCCTCCGCCGGCGTGGGAGCGCTGGCCATGCTGATGCTCTTCGGTTTCGATTTCAGCCTGGTCGCTTTGATCGGCGTCATTCTGCTGATCGGCATCGTCAAGAAGAACGGCATCATGATGGTCGACTTCGCGATCACGGCCGAGCGCGACGAGCACCTGTCGCCGGAGCAATCGATCCGGAAAGCCGCGCTGCTGCGTTTCCGTCCGATCATGATGACGACGATGGCGGCGATGCTCGGTGGCGTGCCGCTGATGCTGGGCACCGGTACCGGAGCGGAAATCCGCCAGCCGCTTGGCTATGCGATGGTCGGCGGCCTGATCGTCAGCCAGGCGCTCACGCTGTTCACGACACCGGTGGTGTATCTCTATCTCGACCGGCTATCGAACTGGTTCGCGGGCTGGGGACGATCGGATACCGATCGGGATCGGTCCGAAAGCGAGCACGGCCCGATCAAGCAGGCTGCGGAGTGACTTGACTTTAGCCGTTTACCGGAACATCCCGAACCGGGCACTCATCCCGGAGCCGGTCCAATGAAGTCAGCCGCCAAGCTTGCCATCCTCATCGCTCTTGCCGTTCTGGGATCATCCGGCCACGCGCAGACGCATAAATCCAGGGCGACGCCGCGCGCGGCGCAAATCAATCCCGCGCCGGCAACGCCGCAAGCCGAAACTCCGCCATCCAACGCCGCGCCACAGCCCGGCTGGGTCGCACGCTGCACCAGCGCAAGCCGCGAAGCGCCGCTGGAATGTGCGATGGAGCAGACCGCGGTCCTCACCAAGACCGGACAGTTGATCGTGCTGGTCAACATTCGCGTCCCCAGCGATACCCACGCGCCGGTCATTCTCGTGCAATTGCCGCTCGGACTGAATCTTCCGGCCGGCGTAAAAATGCAGGTCGATGACGGCAAGATCATCGACCTGCAGATCCAGACCTGCGAAGCACGGGGCTGCTACGCCAGCACCTCGATCGCCCCCGATTTGCTGGCCGCGATGAAATCCGGCAAGCAGTTGAAGGTGTCGTTTCAGAACCTTGGCAAGGAAACCATCACCATTCCGATGCAGCTTGCCGATTTTGCGACCGCCTACGACAAGATCAAGTAACCGGACTTCCGCTTCATTGCCTTGCCATTTCGGCGGCGCCAACCCCCTCACCGTCGAGCTTCTGGTCGTCATGCATGGCGACCGTGACCCGGAGCAACCGCCCGGTGAATTCGAACGGCGCCTCGTAGTGCGACACCGGGCTGGAGCGATCTCGGCCGATGTCGAGGCCGGACCACGAGATGAAATTGTTAAACGCCAGTTGCGTCTGCAGTGAGCCCGCGGGCTCACCGTCTATCAATAGCGTGTAGGCGGTGACTCCCGTGCGCGCGCCCTTGGCCGGCGGCGTGTCACGTACCAGTCGTTCGACATGCACCCCGAGCCGATGCGCGCCGGATGGCACCTTGCGTTCGGAGCGGACGATCTCATGGCCGCCCCCGATATTGAGATCGTGAACCAGATGGCCGTCCTTGATGTAGAGGCTGTAGCCGGACGTGGCGTCGCCATGCGCGATCAGCACGCCTTCCGCGCCGGCGTCGCCGATCTCGGCATGAGCCTCGATGGTATAGCTGCGGCTGCGCACGTCGGGCGCGACGTCGGTCGGCACGTGACCCATGCCGGCGTGAAACACAAAATGATTTCGCGCGCCCTGAAAACGCACCGCGTTCTCGGCAAAGCGCGCGGCGAAGCGGTCATCGAGCGGCAGCACATTGTGCTTCTCCGCCTCGCTCCACCACAGACTTATCATTTCTGCCAGCCGGTCAGGTTCCTTTGCGGCGAGATCATCGACTTCGGAAAAATCCCGGTCGAGATGAAACAGCTCCCATTTGTCGGTCTCGAACGGCGTACCCGGCGGATGAAAGGCGACCGCCTTCCAGCCCCGGTGCCAGATGCCGCGATGCCCGAACATCTCGAAATATTGCGGCGATGATTTCGACGGCGCGGAAGCGTCTTTAATGGAAAGGGCAAAACTTTCACCCTCGATCGGCATTTGCGCCGTGCCCGCAATTTCCGCGGGCGCGCTGACACCGATCAGTTCGAGCAAGGTCGGCACCAGATCGCTGGCGTGGACGAATTGATGTCGCAACTCACCCTTTGCCGGCACCCGCTTCGGCCATGACATGACAAAGGGATCGCGGATCCCGCCGCCATGGGTGTTCTGCTTGTAGCGGCGCAGCGGCGTGTTGGACGCCATCGCCCAGCCATGCGGAAAGTTGCTGTGCGAGTCCGGCCCGCCGATATCGTCGATCCGCCGTATCTTTTCCGCGATTGGCTCCGGGCGGAAATTATACGGTCCCATTGCGTTGACGAAGCCGAACGGTCCACCTTCCTGGCTCGCGCCGTTGTCCGACAGCACGAGGATCAGGGTGTTGTCGCGAACGCCAGCGGTTTCCAGGAATCCGATCAGCCGCGCCAGATGCCGGTCGGCATGGTCGAGCATGCCAGCGAACGCCGATTGCAGCCGCGTGAACAGGCGCTTCTCGTCGGCGCTGTGATCGTCCCACGCCTTCACGCCGTCATTGCGCGCGGGCATTTTGGTATCGGGCGGAACGATGCCCATTGCCTTCTGCCGCGCCATGCGCTGCTCGCGCTCGACATCCCAACCTTGCGCGAAGACTTCGTCGTAACCTTTGATGATATCCGCGGGCGCCTGATGCGGGGCGTGACAGGCGCCGAAGGCGAGCCAGGTCAGCCAGGGCAGATCGGGCCGGTCGGCGATGTGATCGCCGATACAGCGGATCGCCTGATCGACCAGATCGGAAGTCAGATGATAGCCGCCGGCAAACGTCCCGGGCGGATCGATGTGGGTGTTGTCCGACACCAGCTCCGGCGCGAACTGGTCGGTCTCGGCGTCGAGGAAGCCGTAGAAGCGATCGAAGCCGCGGCCGAGCGGCCAGCCGTCGAACGGCCCAGTCGCGCCGCTTTCGGTCAACGGCGTGACATGCCATTTGCCGACCATGTAATTGCGATAGGAGTGGGCTTTGAGCATTTCCGCCAGCGTCCCCGCTTCGCGTGCGATCTTGCCGCGATAGCCGGGATAGCCAGAGTCGAAATTGGCGAGGCAGCCGACGCCGACCGAGTGATGGTTGCGCCCGGTCAGAAGCGCCGCGCGCGTGGTCGAGCACATTGCTGTGGTGTGGAAGCCCGTGTAGCGCAGGCCATCGGCCGCGAGCAGGTCGATGGTCGGCGTCCTGATCTGCGAACCATAGCAGCCGAAATCGGAAAAGCCGACGTCGTCGAACAGCACCACGAGGATGTTGGGAGCGCCGGCGGGCGGCTTGGGCGCCGGCGGCCACCAGGGTTTGGAGCCGGCAATGGTCTTGCCGATGGTGCCGCAAAATGCCTGATCGCTGGCAGCGCTCATGCGTTCCCTCCCCCTTCTGCCGGCGCCGACGGTTGATCCGCCGTTCGCCGGAAGCTTGCTGCGTCATACGGTTGGAGGCCGCCGGCATTCCCGGCCGGCATTGCCATAAACCATAATCCGAATTATTATTATGATTATTTCAGGCGGGAGTGCAACAGCGGATGCAGCGGGAAGCGGGCAATCTGGACTTTCCCGGCGTCACGCCGTCGCGGCAGAAGCGGAGCCGCGAGATGACGGCGGCCTTATTGCAGGCGGGCGCCGATTTGCTGCGAACGCGCAGCCTCGCCGAATTGTCCATCGAAGCGCTGTGCCGCGAAGTCGGCGCCACCGTCGGCGCGTTTTACAGCCGGTTCGAAAGCAAGGAGGCCTATTTCAACGCCCTGATCGAACTCGCCGCGCGCGACGGCGAGCGCAGGCTGGCGGCACTGACCGGGAATGTGCGGTTGGCCGACGCCGGCCTTGCCGATCTCTGCCGCCTGCTGGTCGGCGGGATCATCGACTGGATCCGCAACCATGAAGGGGTGTTGCACGCCGCCCTGCAGCACGACGACACCCGGCCGGACAAATGGAACACGTTCAAGGGGCTGGCGCGGGCAACTACCGCCGGCGCAACTCCTCCCCTACTCCGCGCCATGGGCAAGACCCGCGCGAATGCAAAAACTCGCGGTATCGCCTTTGGCCTGCAAGTGGTGTTGGGAACCCTGGTCAACGCCATCCTCAACGATCCCGGCCCGCTATCGGTTCACGACAGTGAGATGGAGGATCGATTGAGCGGCTGCCTGCTGCTGCTTCTGGAAGCCGAGATGAAGCCGGCCAGCGCGGGCAGGCGCAAAGGATAAGGCCGCAGCGCGCCTCAGGCGGTGCCGAGATAGGCACGCTGCACCTGCGGATCGTCGGCCAGCGCCGCCGCGGTGCCCGACAACACGCTCTTGCCGACCTGCAGCACGGTGGCAAAATCTGCAACCTCGAGGGCGAGTTCGATGGATTGCTCGGCGAGCAGGATCGTCAGCCCTTCGCTGTGCAGCCGAGCAAACGTCTCGTACATCGAATTCGACCACCGCCGGCGCCAGGCCGAGCGACGGCTCATCCAGCATCAGCAGCTTGGGATCGCTCATCAGCGCGCGGCCGACCGCCAGCATCTGCCGCTCGCCGCCGGACATGGTGCCGGCGCGCTGGCTGCGCCGCTCGGCTAGCCGCGGAAAGATTTCGTAGACGCGCTCGAGCAGCGAGGCGACGCGCGCCTTGTCGCGCAAAGGCGTCGCTCCCAACAGCAGGTTGTTCTCGACGCTCTGCTGCACGAATAGCCGCCAGCCCTCCGGCGACAATGCAAGGCCCTTGCGGACGATCGAAAACGCCGCCTCGCCGCCGATTTCCGCACCGCGAAAGCCGATGCTGCCGGAATGCACGGGAATGAGACCGGCGATGGCGTTGAGCGTCGTGGTCTTGCCGCCGCCATTGGAGCCAAGCAGCGCGACGACGCTGCCTTCGGGCACCTCGAGCGACACGTCGGATACGCCGATCAGGTCGCCGTAGCGGACTTCGAGATGCTCGATCTTGAGCAGCGGCGCGGTCATGGCGCGGGTCCGCCCATCAGCTCGACCGGCGTATGGCCGGCCGCCGCCCTGGCGGCGCGCTTGCCGAGATAGGCCTCGATGACGGCCGGATTTGCCGTGACTTCGCGCGGGCTGCCCTGCGCGATCTCGCGGCCCTGGTGGAACACCACCACCCGCGTCGCCAGCGACATGATGACTTCCATGATGTGCTCGACGATGACGAGCGTGATGCCGGAACGATGGATGTCGCGCACCAGATCGATCGCAAGCTGCACCTCGCGCTGGGTCAGGCCCGCCATTGCCTCATCAAGCAGCAGCACCCTGGGCTGGGTCGCCAGCGCACGCGCGATTTCCAGCCGCTTGCGGCCGGGCGTCCCCAGCGATCGCGCCGGCGCATCCGCCAGCCTGCTCATGCCGACCCGCTCCAGCACGGTGCGGGCCTTGATCTCGGCCTCGGCGCGATGAGAGGTGCGAAGAAACGCGCCGATCATCACATTCTCCAGCACCGACATGCTCTCGAAGGTCTGCGGCACCTGGAAGGAGCGTGCAAGACCGAGCTGTGCGCGCGCCTCGGGCGACAGTGTGGTGATGTCGTGGCCTTCGAAGATCACCTGGCCGGACGTCGAGGAGAGGTCACCGGTCAGGCAGTTGAAGAAGGTCGACTTGCCGGCGCCGTTCGGCCCAATCAGGCCGAGGATATCGCCCTGCTCCAGCGTCACCGAAGCCGCATCGACGGCCTTGAAGCTGCCGAACGCTTTTGTCAGCTCGCGCGCTTCAAGGAGCATGGCTTGCTCCCGCCGCAACCCTTGCTTCTGCCGCCTTGCCGCGCTTGGCCCACAGTCGCTTGATCAATGTCACGATGCCGCCCGGCTGAAACCGCGCGATCAACACGATGATAGCGCCGTAGACGACGAAAGTTAGCCCGGCGCCCTTGCCGCCGAGCAAATTGTTGGAGATTTCCTCCAGCGGCACCAGGATCGCAGCACCGACCAGCGGCCCGAACAGCAGGCCGGCACCGCCGAGCGCTGCCATGATCAGCATCTTCACGGAGATCAGAATGCCGAGCCCGGATTCCGGATCGACGAAGCCGAACATCATCGCATAGAGCGCGCCGGCGACGCTGGTCAGGCCCGCGCTCAGCATGAAGGCGTAAAGCTTTGTGCGGTTCGCGGGCGCACCGAGCGAGCGCGCGGCGCGCTCGGAGTCCCTGATGGCCCGCAGGTAAAATCCCATCCGGCTGTTCGCCATCCACCAGGTGATGCCCAGCGTCAGGCTGAGGATAGTCAGAAACAGATAATAATACGGCAGCGCCGAAATGAATGAGAGATCGAACACGTTGCGCGGCACGGTGGGGCCGCTCAGGCCGACCGCCGCCCCCAGATAATTGGTGTTGGTGACGATCAGCCTTGCGAGTTCGGCGACCGCGATGGTCGCCATGCTGAAATAATGGCCGGACAACCGCAGCGTCGGCACGCCGACCACCGCCGATATTGCGACGCTGACGACGATGCCGGCGGGAATGCCGACCAGCGGCGACAATCCGAAATGGGCGTAGGCGCCCATCGCGGCGTAGGCGCCGCAGCCGAAAAACACGACGTGGCCGACCGACACCTGGCCGGCATAGCCGCCGACGATGTTCCAGGCTGACGCCGCGATCGCATAGAGCAGCACAAGGGCGCCGAGCCGCTGCTGGAACGGCGTCGAGAATAGCAAGGGATAGGCGACGAACAGCGCCAGCACCACGGAGGTCCACAGAAAGCGCCGCATCACGTCTTGCCCATGAGGCCCTGCGGCCGGAACCAGAGAAAGCCGAGGAATAGGGAATAAACGACGATGTCCTTGTACACGTCGCCGATCAGATAGGCCGAGAGCGACTTGGTGACCCCAATCAGAAGTCCCGCCACCAGCGCACCGGGCACGCTGCCGAAGCCGCCCAGCGAGACCGTGACGAACGCAACGATCGCAAGCGTTTCGCCGACCGTCGGCACGATGTAAAAGAAGGTGGCGATCAATGCGCCGGCAAGCCCGGTGGCTCCCGCGGCGATCGCCCAGGCGATGGCCTGCATGGTATCGGGCCGGATCCCCATCAGCTGCGCCGCGGTGGAATCCTCCGCCACCGCCAGCATTTTCGATCCCAGCGTGGTGCGCGTCAGCAAAAGGTGCATGCCGAGCGTCACCAATAACGCGACGGCGCCGGCCAATAGCCGCGACGCCTGTATCCGCAGGCCTGCGACCTCAAAGGTACCGCCGACGATATTTTCCGGCAGCGACAGGAAATTGGCGCCGAACCACCAGAACACCGAATAGCGCAACAACAGCGCGAGCCCGAAGGTGCCAAGGATCTGGGCCAGCATCGGCCCCTTCATGATGTCGCGGATCAGGCCGAAATAGACGATGACGCCAACTGTCGCGAGCACCAGCATCGCCAGCGGCGCTCCTAGCAAAGGGCCGGCGCCGAGCAGCGCATAGACCACGTACGCGACATACATGCCGAGCATGACGAAATCGCCATGCGCGAAGTTGACGATGTTCATCATGCCCCAGACCAGCGTCAGCCCTGAGGAAAACAGCGCATAGACCGCGCCGAGCAGCAGCCCGCCGACGATTACCTGAACGAGGATAGTGGACATGCCAGGGTCAAGTCTTGCGGGTTGATCTCAAGCAAGCAATGCAATGACGACCTTGAGGGCGGGAACTCCTGCCTCGCCCTTTCGGATGTCACCAGCCCTTGTAGGGCATGACAGGCGCTTTCTGGGCGTTAGCCTTTGGCCAGACGGTGATGTAGTTTTCGCCGTCCTGCAGTTGAATGATGACGCCGGCGGCGAGGATGTTCTGGCCCTTGTCGTCGAACTTGACGCCCTTGTAGCCCATCATCAGTTGATCGGGTTTCAGGTCGGTGGCCTTCAGCGCAGCCTGGATCTTGGCGGGATCGGTCGAGCCCGCGCGGTTGATCGCGTCGCAAAGCACGAAGAAGCCCTGCATCTGGCGCGCGGCGGTATCATCCATCTCGTCGCCGCTCCTCTTCTTGTACATGTCGGCGATAAGCGCCGTCGGTGAACCCGCAGGTCCGACGCTCCACGACGAACGATTGAACGCGCCTTGCGAAATCTTGCCGACCGCCTTGATGAAGGATGGATCGGAATAACCGGCGTCGTCGGCCAGCAGCATCGGAGGCTTGTAGTCGAGCGCCTGCATGGTCTTGGCAAACAGGATCGCGTCCGACGCGTAGGTGATCATGATCACGACATCCGGCTTTTTCTCCTTGAGCTGCAGCACCTGCGCCTGCACGTCGGTCGTATTGGCGGTGTAGGCGACATCGAGCGGGGCGTTCTGGCCCTGCTCCTTGAACACGCTGGTGATCACGGTCGCGACCGAGGTGCCGTATTCCGTATTGTCATGGACCAGCGCGACGCTGTCGGTCTTGGCGCCCGCGGCCTTCATGTCCTTGAGGAAGTCGTAATAGATTTTGGCGAAATCGGTGGCGATGGGCGTCACCCGGAAGAACCATTTGAAGCCGCGCTCGGTAAGGTTGGCGGCAACCGACTCGCCGTTGACGAAGGGAATTCCGTATTTTTCGGCAATCGCGCTGGCGGTCAGCGTGATGCCGGATTGATAGGCGCCGGTGAGCGCCACCACCTTCTCTTCGGTGATCAGCCGCAGCGCCTGGTTTTGTCCGGTGGCCGGGCTGCCCTGGTTGTCGGCGAACACCACTTCGACCTTGGCGCCGCCGAGGCCGGCAAGTCCGGCATTCTTCGCCAGCGGCAAATTGCCGAGCTCGGGATGGGCGTTGTTGATGATATCGATCGCGGTTTCGACCGCCGCCTTGGCATGGACGCCGGCGCTGGCGGCATTGCCGCTCAGCGGAAATATCGCGCCGATCTTGACGGTCTTGTCCTGCGCGGAAGCAATGCCCGCCAGCACCACCGAAATCGAGACGGCACAAAGCAACCCGAAAATAGGCTTGAAATTCATGTTGATCGTCTCCGAAAGGTCCCACCCGATGCCAGGCTCTAACGGCCGTGAATGCGCGAGGCGTCGCCGCCTGCTGCTTCCCTTGTTTTTTGGCGCGGCCAGCATTGCATGCCCGATTGGTGCCGGCAAGTTGCCGCCGCCGGCCGCGCGCGGACCATCGGGCAGACCATGCTAAAGTATCAAAGCGGCTGCTGGCTCGGTCCCGGCGATTGCCTCCAGGATGGGCAGATCGGCCTTGACGCCGACATAGACGGTGTTGCTGGCGTCGCGATCGCCGCAGCGGATTGTCGAAGGTCACGACATGCGCCGCCGAAGTTGCAAACGCGCCGGCCAGGACAGCTTTCGAAGGCGTCGTCCGGCGGATCGTTCGACCACAGCGCGAAGACGCCGCCGGGATGCAGATGTTCTGCAAGTCTTCGCGAGCCCCTCCGGCTCGTACAGCGCGGCGTGGCGCGGATGCAGCAGGTTTCGCGGCGAGTGGTCGATATCCACCAGCACCGCATCGAAGCGGCGGCCGCGGCGCGAGCGGATCGAAGCCGTCGGCGGAATCCGACATCGCGAAGAAGTCGCCGTGGACGAAGCGGCAGCGCGGATCGCCGGTCAGCTGCTTGCCGAGCGGCAGCAGACCCTGCTCGTGCCATTCGATGACTTCGGCCAGCGCGTCGACCACGATCAATGATTTCACGGCCGGATTTTCCAGCACGGCCAGCGCGGTGTAGCCAAGCCCGAGGCCGCCAACGACGACATCGAGATCGCGTCGCGTCCAGCGCCGCCAACCCGAGCCGCGCCAGCGCGATCTCGGCGACGGTGAACTGGCTCGACATCAAGAACTCGTCGCCGAGTTTGATTTCGTAGACGTCGAGGCCGGAACCGAGCTGCCGTCGCCGCCGCAGGCTGAGCACGCCCATCGGGGTCGGGCGAAAATCCAGTTCTTCGAAATACACGCTCATCGCCGCACCGCCCTGACTGCCGCTGCGAACCGCGGCGCAAATAGCGGCGGCCCCGCCGCAGCCTACTTGCAAGAAGCCGCATCCCCGCGCGCTTGCCAAGGCCGGGACGGAGCGGGTAGAAGGACGCACGCTTGCGCCGGAGCGGCTCGACCCGTCGCCGGAACTGCAAGAAAATCTACTTAAGTATTTGATATTAATTGGGGAATGGTGTAACGGTAGCACAACAGACTCTGACTCTGTTTGTCTAGGTTCAAATCCTAGTTCCCCAGCCACAAATAACCATCTGAAATTTCTGGTATTTTTCGAAAACGCCCGTCCCCAACGGGCTTTTCCATGTTGCGGTTATGTCGCGCAGCCTCCATTGATTTTTAAAGTTCCTTATTATCCAAGGGTGAATCGACGCGACACGAGATTTGAGCGGGGTGCCCAGTCATGACAGATCAGGAGTGGGATGATCTGCCCCGGTATCGGCGCCTGCCGAACAAAGCCCGGGAGCCGATCAAGGCAGAACTTGATTTGTATAGCCGCTTCGCCAGCGCAGTGGCGCAACCGCCAAGCGCTACGAGGAAGAATCTCGAACATGCGGCCGAGCTCGCGAGCAGACTTCTCAAAGCCATCAGCGAGTTTTTGGCTCTGACGAACAGCATGCGACGAGTTCGTTGGCGATACACCACGCCTCGATGCGCTAAAGCTTTCCGCGGATCAAATCGGCCGAGTGGCCGATCTTAGATAACTTTGATGCTCTATGGGGGTCTCAAGCACCAATACGCCAGCTTGGGGGATCGCTGGAACTTCAAAACGTATGACTTGATCGGTCGATCATATTGATCCAAATCAATCCGGTGCCGCTTCATAGCAGCGACCCCAGCTAGGTCAGCCGAAGCGTGAGGTGCAAGCTTCCCGACTCCCGTCTGGTGCTGACCGCCAGGCCGCTCTTCTGGAAGACGTTCAACATCTGCCTGTTGTCTGGCAGTACATCTGCGATCATTTCCCGCAGGCCCGCTCGACGCGCTATCGCAACGAGATGGCGCATGAGCGTCGTGCCGATACCTTGCCCCTGGTATTCGTCGACGACAGCGAACGCGACCTCGGCCTGTCCCGGGCCGACAACGATAAAACGCCCGCCGCCAACGATCGTCGGTTTGCCGTCTTCCTCCACCACCGCGACCAGGGCGACGTGATTGACAAAATCCACGTTGACGAAGAAGGAAGTCTCCTGCTCACTAAACTCGCGCTTGACCGCGAAGAAACGGCGGTAGAGAGAATCCGTGCCGATCCGGCGGACCGCCGCGATGAGACCGTCCCGGTCTTGCGCTCGAAGGGCTCGGATTTTCACCTCGCGCCCGTCTCGCAAGGCCTCGACTTCTGAATATTGGGAAAATTCGGACATGGCGGTCGCCCTTTTTAGCGCCGCTACAACGACCGGTGCTAAAGTGCGCACCTGGTATATTTGAGCGTCATTCCCGGGATATCCGGGAACAGCCTGTTCAGGTTGTTATCGTCGATCACTTTCAGGTTGAAGTGGACGCTCTGGTTCATGATGCTCGTCGCGCAGGCCGCGCCCAAATCCAGATTATCGCCGTCCTGCTTTCTCGAGGTGATCGTGCATCGGCGCTCTTTCCCCTGATCTTGTTCCCCTCAATGATGAAGCCTGAACCAAAGAGGTCCGACAGCTCGGCGAACACAACCTGGTTGCCCTTCTTGGTGAACACGCGGCTGCACAGATCCGCTTCCGTTGCCCAGGCGCCTGAAAGTTCGATGGCGTCGGCCCGGACCGGCAGCATCAGCGCTGCCCCGGACAGAACAGCGCCGAGAATTGCCAAACGAGGAAAGTCAAACATTTCATTCTCCCTGAAAAGGTGACGCCTATTCGGCGGCAATATGTTCGGGTGGTTTCGGTTGCGCTGGCGTCGCAGCAGGCTGCCGCTCGGTCGCGGGACGCGACGCCGGGCCGTAGCCGTTCGCGAATGGCCTGGAACATCACGTAGAGCGGCGGGATCGCGAAGATGCCGATGAACGAAGCCAGGATCATGCCGCCGAACACCGGCGTGCCGACGCCGCGTCGCGCGAGCTCAGAGGCGCCCTGTGCCACGACCAGCGGATAAAGCCCGAGGATGAAGGCGAAGGACGTCATCATCACCGGGCGGAAGCGCAGACGCGCGCCTTCCGAAGCGGCCTCGAGCAAGGGAACACCGTGCTCGCGCTTTTCCTTGGCGAACTCGACGATCAGAATCCCGTTCTTGGCCGCCAGGCCGATCAGCACGACCATGCCGATCTGGCCATAGAGATCGAGCGTCAGCCCGGTCATGACGATGGCGCCAAACGATCCGAGAATGCCGATCGCGACCGACAGCAATACCGGCACCGGAATGGTCCAGCTTTCATAGAGCGCGACCAGGAACAGATAGGCGAACAGCACGGCAAAGCCGAGAATGATCGCGGTCTTGCCTTCGGCGCGCTTCTCCTGAAACGCCGTGTCCGTCCACTCGCCGGCATAGCCTTGCGGAAGCGTCTTCGCCGCAATCTGCTCGAATGCCTTCAGCGCCTGACCGGACGATACGCCCGAAGCCGGGACCGCCCTGAATGGTCACGGCGCGGAGGTTATTGTAGCGGATCAAGGCTGGCGGACCGACGACAATGCGCGCTTCCGCAAGGCTGCGCAGCGGGATCATCTTGCCTTCGGCGTTGCGCACATTGATACGATAGATGTCGTCGATGCTCGACCTGTCGGCGGCTTCCGCCTGGACCTGCACCTGCCAGGTGCGGCCGAACAGATTCAGGTTGTTGATGAAGTAGCCACCGAGCGAGGCCTGCAGCGCCTGGAATACATCCTTTAGCTGGACGCCGAGGATCTGCACCTTGTCGCGGTCGATATCGAGATAGATCGACGGATTGGTCGCCGAGAACGTCGAGAAGACGCCGCGCAGTTGCGGATCCTGATTGGCCGCCACGATCACCCCGCGCAGGACTTGGGCCAGTTCCTTTGGGTCGCCTCCCCGCAGGTCCTCGAGCACGTATGTAAAACCTCCGCCCGTGCCAAGACCGACAATCGGCGGCGGTGCCAACGGGACCACGGTGCCGCCCTGGATCTGGCGGAACTTCGTCCGTAGCCGGGCGATCACTTCGCGGACGCCGAGCTCGGGGCTCTTGCGCTCCTCGAACGGCTTGAACGTCACGACCATGAAGCCGGCATTGGGTTGCGAATAGTTGTCGATGAAATTCAGGCCGATGATCGAGGTGTATTCGGCTACGGCCGGGTCTTCCTTTACCATCGCCTCAGCCTGGCGCATCACTTCGGATGTGCGCCCGACCGAGGCTCCGCCCGGCAACTGGACGACGACGAAGATGGCGCCCTGGTCGTCCTCCGGCACAAACCCCGTCGGCGTGACCCTGGAAAGTGCGACAGTCCCCGCCCCCGCGACCAGGACCATCGCGATGCCGATGACAGAGAAACGAACCATCCTCGCAACGAGGGCGCCATACCGGTCCCGCACCCAGTCGATCGAGCGCATCATCCAGCCGATAATCCCGCGCTTCGGTCCGTGATGGGCGCTCAAGAGCACGCCGCACAGCGCCGGCGAAAGCGTGAGCGCGTTGACAGCGGAAAGCAGCATCGAGACCGAGACCGTCACGGCGAACTGGCGGAACAGTTCGCCGGAAATGCCGGGGATAAACGCGATCGGAACGAAGACCGACAGCAGCACCAGCGTAATCGCGATGATCGGCGCGGTGATTTCCGCCATGGCGCGTTTGCTCGCCTCAGCGGGTGTGAGCTCCGGATTCTCCTCCATCACCCGCTCGACGTTTTCGACGACCACGATGGCGTCGTCGACGACGATGCCGATCGCCAGCACAATGGCGAGCAATGACACGGTATTGGCGGAATAACCGACAGCTTTCAACGCGATAAAGGTTCCGATCAGGCTCACCGGGACCGCCAGCGTCGGAATCAAGGTTGCGCGGACATTGCCGAGGAAGAGAAAGACTACCAGCACCACAAGAACGAAGGCCTCAAACAGCGTCTTCTTCACCTCGTGCATGGTATCGGTCACGAAGATCGTCGGATCGTAGGTGATTTTCCAGGCCATATCGTCGGGAAAGCGCTTTTCGAATTCGGAAAGCTTCTTCCGCACCGCATTGACGGTGTCGATCGCGTTGCCGCCAGGCGACTGGTAGATCACCACCGCAGCCGCGTCCTGGCCGTTGAAGCGCGTGTCGCGATCGAGGTTGGCGGCGCCAAGTTCGAGCTTGGCGACATCGCGCAATCGCAATACCGAACCATCCGGATTGGTCCGGATGACAATGTTCTCGAAGTCCGCGACCGAGCTTAACCTGCCCTTGGTCTGGATGTTGAGCTGCAACTGCTGATCGTTGAAGATCGGCCGCGCCCCGATCCGCCCAACTGCCGCCTGCACGTTCTGGGACTGAATGGCATCGATGATGTCGTTGACGGTCAGATTAAGCCCGGTCAAACGCTCGGTCTTGACCCAGGCGCGCATCGCGTAGTCTTGCGCCGCGAACAGGAATGCGTCGCCGACGCCGGGCGTGCTCTTGATCGAATCCAGAAGATTGATGGTGACGTAGTTCGACAGGAACAGCGGGTCATGCGTCTTCTTCGGCGAATAAAGTGTGACGAAGGCGAGGATCGCGGTCGACTTCTTCTTGACGTTGATCCCCTGCCGCTGAACTTCCGGCGGCAGCAGCGACAGCGCCGTTTGAACCCGGTTATTGACATTGACCGTGTTGATGTCCGGATCGGTGCCGAGTTCGAAGGATGCGGTAAGTGTATAGCTGCCGTCATCTCCGCTCGTGCTCTTCATGTAGATCATTTTGTCGACGCCGACGACCTGCGCCTCGATCGGCTGGGCGACGGTCGCGTCCACCACGGCGGAATTGGCGCCGGGATACATCGTCGTGACCGAGACCTGCGGCGGCACGATGTCGGGATACTGGGCAACCGGCATTGCCATATATGCCAAGGCACCGGCGATGGTGGTGACGACGGCGATAACGATCGCCAGGCGCGGACGGTCGACAAAGATAGCGGAGAACATCGCATCAGCTCCTGTCGGGCGCCGGCGGTAACGGCGTCGCCTGGACCGCCACGTCACGGCGCAGTCCCTGAATGCCCTCGACGATCACTTGCTCGCCCCCGGTCAGGCCCTGCTCGACGACGATACCGGTCCCGCTCGGACCGGCGGTCTTGACCCTGCGGACCGCGGCCTTGCCGTCGCTCACGATGAAAACGTAGACGCCCTCCTGATCGGATATCAGCGCCGCCTGCGGAATGACGATCTTTTCCTCCGCGGTTCCGCTTTCCAGCGCCACGCTGATCAACTGCCCATCGATCAGCCCGAACTCGGGATTCGGGAAACTGGCGCGCGCCAGAACCGTGTCGGTGGCGCGATCGACGGAGACGTCGATGAAGTTGATCTTGCCCGGATACTTGTACGCACTGCCGTCGGCATACCTTAATGTCGCCTTGATGCCGGTGATGTCGATGCTATGGCCGGCCTGCTGGGCGCGCAGGAACTCGCGCTGGCTGATCGGGAAGGTCACGTAAATCGGATCCTCGCTGACGATGACGGTGAGAGTCCCGCTCTGCGGACCGACGACGTTGCCCTTCGTGATTTTTGTCTTGCCGACCTTGCCGGCAATCGGGGACGCGATGATGGCATAACCGAGGTTGATCTTGGCGGTTTGAAGATTGGCTTCATCGACCAGAATTGCGCCCTTTGCCGATTGATCGGCCGCGAGAGCCTGGTCTCTGGCAACTGGCGTGCCCGAACCTTTGGCAAGCAGCTCTTCCGCTCTCTGCAGCTGAACCTCCGTGAGTACCTTCGCGGCCTTGCTTCGCTCCAGTTGACCTTCGGCCTGCTCGACGGCCGCCTGGAACAACCCCTTTTCGATCTCGTAGAGCGGCGCCCCCTCCTTGACGAGATCGCCCTCCTTGAACGCGACTTTCTCGAGGTATCCGGTGATGCGGGCTTTCACTTCCACCCGCTGAACCGCTTCAACGCGCCCGACAAAGTCGAGCGTCTCGGTGACGGGCTTCCGTTCGGCCATGACCACCCCAACGGGAATAGCGGCCGGTTGCTGCGCTGTTTGGGCGTTGGCAGGAGACGAAATTCCCCATAATGCCAACAACAAGCAAGCAATCATGCGCATCACAGCCTCCTCTTACCGGTCAGGCGTCGCTAACGGCTTCTCAGCCAGTTAGCATAATCGATGCCCCCCGATTTAAGCTGGATCAAAGTCGCAGCCGTTACCGGACCTGTTCAATCGATGATGTGGTAACCGCCATCGATGTAGATGGTGTCGCCCGTAATCAGCTTCGCACCGTCGAGCGCAAGGAAGGCAACCGCCTTTCCGACGTCATCAATGCTGACAAGGCTTCGCGCAGGCGCCTTGGCCTGCGCCTTCGCCATCAGGTCGTCGAATTCGGGTATTCCGGAGGCCGCGCGCGTCGCCAGCGGACCCGGCGAAATGGCGTGAACCCGAATGCCCTTGGGCCCGACTTCGGACGGCGACGTATCGAACGGCGCATTCCAGTGCCGCCTTGGCAACGCCCATGATGTTGTAGTTCTCCACCACCATCTGGCTGCCGTAATAGGTCATCGTGAATATCGTGCCGCCCTTCTTCATCAATGGCTCCGCCAGATGCGCCATGCGGAGGAACGACCAGCATGAGACATCCATGGTTGCCAGGAAGCCGTCACGTCCGACATCGATAACCCGTCCGTGCAGGGCTTCCTTGGGCGAGAAGGCGATCGAGTGGACGAGAAAGTCGAGCTGTCCCCATTCCTTTTCAATTCGCTCGAACACGGCCTCCGTCTGTCCGGTAATCGCCGACGTCCATGGGCATGAAGATGGACGATTCGAGCGCGCGCGCGAGCGGCTCCACGTGCTTCTTTGCCTTTTCGTTCAGGTAGGTAACGGCCAGATCGGCTCCCAAGGCGCGGAACGCCTTGGCGCAGCCCCAGGCGATCGATTGCTCGTTGGCGATGCCGACGATCAGGCCTTTGCGCCCTTTCAGCGCTACCTTGGTTTCAGGGTAGACGGGTATTGCTATTGTCATGACGCCCTCTCGTATTTTGGCGAACTCTTTGGCTGCTGCGACAGCAACGACCATGTGTGGCGGGCAATCATCAGCTCTTCGTCGGTCGGGACGACATAAACCGGCAGCCGGCTGTCAGGCCGCGAAATCAGCAGCGTTTGTTTTCGCGTTGGCGTCGGCATCCAGCGAAACGCCGAGCCAGGCGAGCTTGCTCGCGATGGCGCGCGCGGATCTGCGCGCGAGTTTTCACCAATTCCGGCCGTGAAGACGAGACGCATCGATACCCTGCAGCGCCGCGGCCAGCATTCCTGCGTACAGGCCCGCGCGGTACACAAAATAGTCGACCGCAAAGACCGCGCGCGGATCGCTGTTGGCCTCGAGCTGCCGCATATCGTTGCTGATGCCCGACAGTCCCTTGAGGCCGCATTCGCTGATAAAGGAAGTTCTGGACATCGGCGGGCGACATGCCTTTTTCGGAGATCAGGTAGAGCACGACGCCAGGGTCGAGCTGGCCCGGCCGCGTACCCATCGGCAGTCCGTCGAGCGCGGTAAACCCCAGTGTGCTTTCGACGCTGCGGCCACTATCTAAGCGCGCACATCGAGGCGCCGCTGCCCAGATGGGCGACGATCACCCGCTTGGCAGCGACTTCCGGCGCTAGTTGCGGAAGAATGCTGGCAATATATTCGTAGGAGAGGCCGTGGAAGCCATACCGCCGCACACCCTCGGCATAAAGCGCCAAGGGAATCGCAAAATGATCAGCCAGCGCGCCGTGGCCGCGATGAAACGCGGTATCGAAACAGGCGATCTGCGGGATATCCGGGAAACGGGACAGGATCGAGCGGATCGGCGCAAGGTTGTAGGGCTGATGAAGCGGCGCCAGCGAAACGTAGCGTTCCAGTCGCGCCAGTACGTTTTGATCGACCCGGACCGGCCTGTCGTAATCCGGGCCGCCATGCACGACGCGATGCCCGATCGCGATCGGATTGATTTTCAGTTCCTCCCGCAGCCATGCGCCCGCCGTGGCGAGCGCGCCCGCGACATCAGGAACGGCGGCGCTTTCATAGGTACGATCGACCAGCACGGCGCCATCGGCTGCGGTGACGCGCAGTCGCGGGCGGCTTCCGACTCCGTCCATCAGGCCCTTGATCTGTCGCGCTAGGCCGCCGTCGGCACTCGATCCCGAAGACCTGGAACTTTACGCTTGACGAGCCTGCATTGGCGACAAGGATCGTGTCCATGACATTCACGCGGCCGCAACGGTTGAAGCGCGGCGGCGGGCGTCGGCATACAGGACCGAAATCGCGCACGAGGCCATGCGGCCCCGCAGCGAGTCGGCGCGCGAGGTGAGAATGATGGGAACGCGCGCCCCGAGCACGATGCCGGCCGAGTCCGCTTTCGCCATGAAGGTCAGATTTTTTGCCAGCATGTTGCCCGCCTCGAGATCCGGCACGACCAGGATCTGCGCCTGGCCGGCGACCGCCGATTTGATTCCCTTGATTCTGGCGGCCTCCTTGTCGACGGCGTTGTCAAATGCCAACGGCCCATCAAGCAAGGCACCCGTGATCTGGCCGCGGTCCGCCATCTTGCACAGCGCGGCGGCCTCGATGGTCGAGGGAATCTTGGCAGTTACCGTCTCCACCGCCGACAGGATCGCGACCCTCGGCTCGCCAAGGCCGATCCCCGCGTAGAGATCGATCGCGTTTTGAACGATGTCACGCTTGCAATCGAGGTCCGGGAAAATATTGATCGCCGCGTCCGTAATCCACAATGTCTGGGCGTAACCGGGCACATCGATCGCAAAGACGTGGCTGATCCGCCGAGTCGGTGCGCAGACCTGTCGCTTTTGCGGTGACGCTGCGCATCAGCTCGTCGGTATGAAGGCTGCCCTTCATCAACAATTCGCCCTTGGCCTCGTGGATCAGTTCCACGGCTCTTGCCGCGGACGCCTCGCTGTGGGCGGCGTCGACGATCTCGAAGCGCGAGATATCGAAATTGAACTGCGCCGCGATTGCCTTGATCTTGGCTGCCGGACCTACCAGGATCGGCTTGATGAGGCCGGCGGCGGCGGCTTCGCAGACGCCGCGCAACGAGGCCTCGTCGCAAGGATGGGCGACGATGGTCACGGCTGACGGCACCTGCTTGGCGGCCGCAATCAGGCGTTCATATTTCGCATGGGCCTGGCCTTCGCCAGCGTCGATCGGAACTACGCTCATGGCTCGACTCCCAATTAATTCGGCTGCAGACCTGGCCTATGAAGGACCTTGGCTCGCCCGATTGACGGAAACCCGGCCTCATTGGCCTCGAAAAGCGCCGTAACTTTTTTCAGCCGTTCCGCGGCCTCGCCGGAGATTTCACCGGCGGCGCTCAGGACGTTGCGAATGGCGGCAAGGCCTTTGCGTCGCTCGGCAACGTCGGCCGGCAGCAATTTCGGAATCGCCGCAAGCGTTGCTTCCGGATCCAGTAGCAGAAGGAAGAACTGCTCGCGCGCCATCGCCTTGAACTGAGCGAGCGTCAGCCGCGACGCTTTCTTCGCTCAGACGAACTCGACGCAATGCCGCAATGCCGCGTTCATCGACGAACCCTCGCGCCATGCCCGACATAGACCAGGCCGCGAATGGTGCACTCCTGGAGTCCGCCTTTGGTGATCTGCGATTTCAGTTCGGCAATGCGCTTCTCCCGGAGCTCATGATGCAGAAGGGACTTCCCGGGCCTTCGCGACCGTGCAGCCGCCGGGTCGATTCCGACGGCGGCCTGCAGCGCTGGGGATCCGTATACGGCGTGGAAAATCGACTCGGAAAGCTTCTCCTGGCCTTCCCGCCAGGAATCCAGCGCCTTCGCGATCTGCTTGGACACCTTTTCCTGGGCGACAATGAATGGATTGTCGGCCGATACGGGCTTGCGTTGCTCGCGGACCTTCTCGGCGGCGCCTGCCAGCGCGGGCATGAACGGATTGGCGTCGGTGAACATTTCGTAAGACATCCGAACCGGATGCCAGCGCTTGAGCCATTCCGCCACCTGCGGCGTGACCATGGCCTTGACCATCGGCTGCACGAAAGCGCGGTAGAGCGACAGATTGATTTCCGAGACCCTCGCGGCGGTAGCAAACCTTCGCTCATCCTCCGGCGTATTGCCTCCCATGGCGCGGATATCGTCCAGAGTCCGCTGCTCGCAACGCATGACCCACTCACCCGATACGAGATCGGGGTTGGTCGTGTCGCCTGACCTAGCGTTCGAACGTCGCCTCGTACAGGCCGGGTGGCAGCATATCGATCAGATCGATATTGCTGGAGAACTCGTTGTGCTCCTTCTTGGCAACCCCACCGGAGACGAAAATTCCGAGGTGCCCAACCGTCTCATGCACGGTGTAGACGATGGTCTGGCCGAACGACCTGATCTCGTCGACATCATCATAGAGGTCGAGAATCCAGTCCAGCGCCTGCTGCGGCGGTGTGATGTTGTCGCCCTTCGAACAGAACACCACGATCGGCGAACGTATCGTACGGAGGTCGACTGCGGTGCCGTCTGACGTCTCGATGCGCCCCGCGGCCAGCTTGTTGCCGACGAACAGCTCATCGACGATGAACTGGATTTCCTCGGCATTGAGGTTGACGTGCCCGCCCCACCAGCGCTCGAACTCGAGGTATCGGGGAGCTTCGGTGTCGACCCTGGAGTAGACGTTATATTGCTTGGTCCACAGCGTGTTGGCCGGATTCTGGTTCTCGAAGTTCTGGACCAGCCAGCCGCCGTCGAATTTGCCGCCGCCCATGTCGCTGGTGAGTGCTGTCAGCCAGCTGCCGCCGAGCAGACCGCCGGAATAGCGCATCGGATTCTGTCCGTGAACACCTGCCCAATAGGACAGCGGCGCGCCGGCAACGATGATCGGTCCGAACAGCTCAGGCCTGATCGCGGCCAGAATCATCACGGCCCATCCGGCTTGGCAGTTGCCGATGACGCACGGCTTTCCATCGGCCTCAGGATGCAAGGCAATCACCTTCTCAAGGAATATTGCTTCGGCGCGCGCGATATCTTCAATGGTTTGCCCCGGCATCGGATCGGGCATGAAGCCAACGAAGTAGCAGGGATGCCCTGCTTTCATGGCGACGCCGATTTCACTGTCAGCCTTGAAGCCGCCGATACCCGGGCCATGCCCGGCACGAGGATCCACCACCACGAATGGCCGACGCGTGGGATCGATTTCGATTCCTTCTGGTGGAATAATGCGTACCAACAAGTAATTCACCGGGCGCTTCAGCGTTCGGCCGTCCATCACCAGTTCGGCCTTGTAGTCGAGCACGTGGGGAACTTTCTCGGCAAGACGGTCGCGATACTGACTGCTGCGCTGACGCATCACATCCCAGAACAAGACGCCGCGCTGCGTCGCATCTATCATGTATTCGAAGGCGGGGCCGAAAAGACCGAAGGGCGTGTTGCCCGATACGTGCTGATTGTCCGTCGACATTTTTCAGCTCCATCTTTTCTAGGCTTTCTGACGTCCTTCTCGGTAGCCTGTGTTGCGAGGTGTTTGTTTGATCTATCGCAAGAGAAACATATCGGAAGAGAGCTATTTTTTTATCACGCAAGGGGTAACTAAGTACGTACGCCAGCAGCGACAGTGATGCAGACTGAATAACATTCAGGAGATGCGGCCATGTTGAATATCGACGAAATGCTGCCCACCGCAAACGAAATCCGCAAACAGTCCGCGCTTAAGGAGGCTGAAAAGGCCGAAGAGCAAATGAGCCGTATGGCAGCGGTCGAGGCCGAAAAGCAGGCCTTGATCGACGAACTCAGCAAGCCTTCCGGACTTTCGGAAGAAGAGAAGGTCAAGCGTGCTTCCACCGTGATTCAGCGCGCGGTAAGAAATGGGCTTCACGAGGTCCAGGTCTACCGATTCCCCAACGTTCTTTGTACGGACCGCGGCCGGGCGATCAACCAGATGGAACCAGGCTGGGAAAACACGCTTACCGGAATGCCCAAGGAGATCTTTCACCTTTGGAAGGATTACCTGCAGCCGCGCGGTTACAAGATTGCGTATCAGATCATCGACTTTCCCGGGGGGGTGCCCGGAGATATCGGCATTACGCTGAGCTGGTGATGAGGCCTGCTCGCCTCGCCGTTCGCGTGATCGGGCAGGAGGTTTTCCATTCTTCACCTATTCGAGCGACCGAACAGGTTGACCGGGGCAATAGCGATGGCAAAAGACGAACCGAATTCAAGGATGAAGCGCAAACCCTATGAAAAGGAACTGCGCAAACTGCAGGTCGAACTTTGCCATCTCCAACGATGGGTGACCACCAAGGGGCTACGGGTCGTCATCGTGTTCGAAGGACGCGATGCCGCCGGCAAAGGCGGAACAATCAGGGCTCTCACCGAAAAAGTGAGCCCGCGCGTATTTCGGGTGGTGGCCCTGCCCGCTCCTTCCGATCGGGAAAAAACCCAAATGTTTTTCCAGCGATACATGCAACATTTTCCCGCCGCGGGAGAAATCGTCATCTTCGACCGCAGCTGGTACAACCGCGCCGGCGTCGAATACGTCATGGGCTTCTGCACCAAGCAGGAGCACGAGCGTTTCCTTGAGCTTTGCCCGGAAGCTGAAAAATATATCGTCGACGGCGGTATCATCCTGATCAAGCTCTGGCTGGAAGCCGGCATGGAGGAGCAGGAGAAGCGTTTCGCGGCCCGGATCGACGATCCGCTGCGGCAATGGAAACTGAGCCCGATGGATCTCGAATCCTATCGGCGCTGGTACGACTATTCGAAAGCGCGCGATATGATGCTCAAGGCGACCGATTCGAAGCATGCGCCGTGGTACGTCGTTCGCTCCGAGGACAAAAAGCGCGCGCGGTTGAACTGCATCTCGCACTTGCTGAAGACGATCCCCTACAAGCGCCTGCCGCCGGAACCGGTCAAATTGCCGAAGAGATCCGACAAGAACCGATACAATGACCTGGCGACCTTGCGGCGAATGAAATTCGTGCCTGAGCATTACTAGATTGGAGCATGATCCGGAAAAGCGGGAACCGGTTTTCCCTCGCGACAAGCGCGAAGCGTTTGCGCGGAGATCATGCTCAAACAAAGAGGTGAGATCATGATCCGATTCAACTCAATCCGATCATGATACTGGAAATCGATTGTTCAACGCGCAGAGGAGTTTCTGATGGCTGAAATCAACAAACTCTCCGTCGAAAAGGTGCTCAATAAGCTGCGCAGCAACGATGCGTCCAACAGCTCAAGGGCTGAGCAGCTCGACGAGAAAATCAAGACGGCCGACGAAGAGATACAGCGATTGAGGGCAGCAAGAGCCCGCCTTAAGCGGGGCCAACCAGCGAAGCGCGATTGAGTTATCTGTGAACTTTCCTCGATGGCGTTGCGGGTCCATTGGCCTCCCGGAGAGCACTCTTACAACATACCGGCGCGCAGCACGCTGTCGAGCGTCGCGGTACGGTCGAGCCCACCGACTTTTTCCTCAAGCCCCTCGGCTCGCAGTAAATCGCGCGCCGACCCATGGGCGCCGACGATGCGCAGAGCAATACCGCGGCCGGCAAGTTCGGCATTCAACTCGCGCAGCATGCGTGAGCCGGCAAGGTCAAGGTAGGGAGCGGCGGAGAGATCGCAGACGGTCAGACGGATGACCGAGGGAGCGGCCTCGCGAAGACGATTCAGGACCGATTCCAGGACAGCATCAGCATTGGCGTAAATCAGCGATGCTTCGGGGCGAAAGGCGATCACGCCGGGCAGCGGCTCGTTCTCGGGATGGCGGTCGAGGTCGGAATAGCTGTTGGTGCCGGGCACACGGCCAAGAAATGCGACATGAGGGCGCGACACCCGGCGCGAGCAGCAACAATATCGAGGCCAGTGCGGCCAGCAGAATACCCTGCAAGTATTCCAAGAAGCAGCACGGCCGACGAGGGCGACGGCCGCGGCCAGGAAATCCAGCCGGCTCACTCGCCACATGCGGAGCAGTGCCGGAAAATCCAGCAACCCATACACCGCGGTCAACACCACCGCGGCCAGCACCGCCTTCGGGAGATTTTCGAAGCAAGCCGGTCAGAAACAGCAGGCAAAGCGCAAGCGTGATCGAGGCAAAAACCAGCGCCAGCGGCGTGCGTGCGCCGGCCTTGTCATTCACCGCCGATTGCGAGAGGCCGCCGGCGACCGGATAGCCGTGTCCCATCGCCGCTGCGAGATTGGCCGCACCGATGCCCAGAAGTTCCTGCCTGGGATCCAGCGCGTATCCATGCTTTGCAGCGAAGGTGCGGGCGGCGGACACGCCCTCGATATAGGCCAGCAGCAGGCAACCCGCGGCCAGCGGAACGATCCCCTCGATATCGCGCAACCTCAGCGCCGGGCCTGCCAGGGTGGGCAAGCCTGCCGGAATTTCTCCTGTCGTTGGCACCCCAAGCGCCGGCAGCCCCAACAGCGTGGCAGCGCGATCGACAGCGCGACAACCCCAAGCGCGACCGGTTTTCCCGGAAGCAGCCGTTCGCCAAATACGAGCAGCAGGATCGCGATGACCCCGACGACGAGAACAAGGTATTGCGTTTGGCCGAGCTGCCCGGCAAGCAGTGAAAGCCCGTTCGAAGAAATTGTGGCCCCCGCCCTTCACGCCGAACAGGCTCGGCAGCTGTGTCATCGCGATAGTCAGGCCGGCGCCGGCCTTGAACCCCACAAGAATGCTGTCGCTGATCAGCTTTACCAGCACGCTCAGCCGCAACAGCCAAGCGAACAGGCAGAGCGCCGCCACCGTGAAGGCCGCGAGGCTGGCGATCTGTGCATAGCGTTGAGCGTCCCCCTCCGCCATTGCTCCCACGGTCCCGGCAATCATCAGCGAGATGGCGGAAGTGGGCCCGATCGCGAGCTGGCGCGAGGATCCCAGCAGCGCGTAGCCCAGACCGCCCAGTAAATAGCCATAGATGCCGACCTGCGGCGGCAAGCCCGCAAGGCCCGCGTAGGCAAGAGAAACCGGAATCGCGTATGCCGCCAAAGTGACACCGGCAACGATGTCGCCGGGCAGCCAAGCCGCGCGGTATTCAGCCAGCCAACGGGCTGGCGGAAACCACCAAAGCCAAGCTTGTTCTCTTCCTGGTGTTCCGTCGAGTCCGCCATGCGGCGCCACATGCCATCGCCTGTTACAAGCTTGCGAATATCGGCCCTGCCGACGCAGGCTCGCTTGATTCACATCAAACGCATTCGGGCCTTTTAATCTGAAGATAATTGATGTTGAGTTCCTCAGCCGCGCATCGAGGTCGTTGAGATGAACGCGCCCAAGCCAAAGCCATTTCCAAACCAACGGCTCCCGGCAACGCCGATTATATCATCTCTGTCGACGACCGAGCAGCAAGGCACGACCTTGCGTGATAGAGTTTGAAAGATGAGCACTGATGTCGAGCGCCTGCCCGGGTTCGAAGCGACCGCGAGCAGCTGGATTCATCTTGTCGGCATCTGCATCGAGATCTTCGGCGTGTTCATCATCGTGGCCGGCATTGTCTGGTCGACCTATCTCTGTGTGCATCGGCGTCCGGAGACGCGGCACTACGATCAATACAAGATCAGGATCGGCCGCTCCTTGCTGCTTGGCCTCGAAGTGCTGGTCGCCGCCGACATCGTGAAGACGATAGCTATCGAGCTTACGTTTACCAGTCTGGGTCTCCTGGCAGGCCTTGTTTTGGTCCGCACCTTCCTGAGTTGGACGCTGGTGCTCGAAATCGAGGGCCGCTGGCCGTGGACGCGAGAACTCCTGCCAACAGGCGTTGCACACGGGCGGACAAGCGAGTCATAAGCGGCTCCGAAAGAGAAATGCGATGAACTGGAACCGACTATACGGCCTCAGAAACTATCTCAAATCGTCGCTTTGGGTCGTTCCATTTATCGCCATCCCGCTTGCACTGGTCGCCGCACGATTATTGCATCGGCTTGACGCCTGGCTCGGATGGAGCCTTTTGGGCTTCACCGACGACAGGCGCGCAGGCATTGCTCGAGGCGTTCGTCACGGCGACGCTTTCCTTCGTGGTCTTCACTTTCGGTTCCCTGCTGGTCGCAATTCAGGTCGCCAGCGCGCAAATGACGCCGCGGATTATCGCAACGACGTTGCTGCGGAACGACGTCGTCAAATACACCGTTGGCCTCTTCATATTCACCCTGATGTTTGCGCTCAGCGCGCAGAACAGGATGGAGAAGGATGTCCACCAGCTGGTCATGCTCGTGGCCGTACTGCTCGGCATCTTTTCCTTCGCGCGCGTTCTTCTATCTGATCGACTACGCATCGCGATTGCTGCGCCCAATCAGCATCCTGGCCCACGTCGGCAGCGACGGGCTCGCGGTCATCGAAAGCGTGTATCCCGATCCCAGTCTCGGCCCCGACCTCCAAAACAGCGAAAGCGTCGACCTCGGTCCTCCGAATCGACGTCATTCAGCATCAGGGAACATCGGCCATCGTTCTGGCGGTCAATCTCAATCTGCTCATGACCGAGGCCGAAACAGCCAGCGGCATCATCGAATTCGTTCCCCAAGTGGGCGATTTTGTCGCGGTCGACGAGCCCCTGTTCAACCTGTATGGCGGCGCACGGTCGATCGACGACGGACACGTTGCGTGCGTCTGGTCGCGTTCGGGTCGGAACGCACCATGGACCAGGATCCGACTTTCGCGTTTCGCATTGTCGTCGACATTGCGCTCAAGGCGCTGTCGCCGGCGATCAACGATCCGACAACAGCGGTACTCGCGATCGACCAGCTCCATCGCATGCTGCGAACGGTCGGCAAACGCCATCTGCGCACCGACGAAATCCTGGACAGATCCGGGCAATTGCGCGTGGTTTTCCGCACTCCCAACTGGGAGGATTTCGTGCATCTCGCATTCAGCGAGATCCGCGCCTGCGGTTCGAACAATCTGCAGATCGTCAGACGGTTGCGGGCGATGATCGAAAACCTCGTCCAGACGCTGCCGGCGCACCGGCATGCGGCGCTGCTCGGGGAGTTGGGTTTGCTGAACCGCGAAATCGAGAGAAACTTCATTTATCCCGAGGATCTGGCGCTCGCCCATATCGCGGATGCCCAGGGCCTGGGAGGACATTCCGGAAAGATCAAACATTGAACGCATCTTGCCGCGTTCAGCTTGAGCTTCGAGCCGTCGACTGCGCTGAAGCAACAAGGACTTATGGCAATGCCGGAAAATGGCGCCCTTACTCGCGCGCGTCTGAAAACCCCGAAATCCGCGGCCATCGCGGGGATCGTCTTCTCCCTTGTGATGTTCGTGATCTTCTGGCTGCTGCGGCGGTCCATTCCGGCCGACCCGCTGGGGTCCGGCACGTGGCTGACGACCAACACCAGGACGATCGCGCTTGGCGCTTAATCTGGTACCGTTCGCCGGCGTCGCCTTCCTGTGGTTCATCGGCGTGTTGCGCGATCGGCTCGGTCAGCAGGAAGACCGCTTTTTTGCCACCGTATTTTTCGGCAGCGGCTTGTTGTTCCTGGCCATGCTGTTTGCGGCGGCTGCAGTAATAGGCGCCGATCATGCTCGATAGCCTCTGCTGTCGATCCGAATGAACTGATCAACTCCACGACCTTCCGCTTTGCGCGCGCCGCCACCTACATCATCATGAACGTTTACGCGATCAAGATGGCCGCCGTATTCATGTTTTCGACATCAACCGTCGTGATCTATACCGACATCGCTCCGCGCTGGATTGCCTTTATCGGATATCTGTTTGGCGTTGGTTCTTCTGATCGGCAGCTACTACATCAGCTGGAGCTTCGCGGTATTGCCCGTTTGGGTCTTTCTGATCAGCGTATATATCCTGGTCGACAACCTGCGCAGGCCTTAGGGCCGACGTAAAAGCGGTCGATAGTGGTTGATCCTACAGCGGTTTGCAATGCAGCGCCGACTCCGGTTTTCGAATTTCTGATCGATGACGAGTGACGCCTGCGCTCCGAACACGCGGCATGGCCCGAAGTCAATTGCCGGCTTCGAGCTGCTCCAATGCCAAATGGAGAAACGCTTCCATCTTCTGAGCGACCTGCTGCTCCGAGATGCCCTTGCGCGCGAGGTCTTTTGAAACCTTGTGTAAAGTCTCGTCGGTGGTTTGACTGCCCAAATTCGCGGTGACGAGCTCATTGGCGTAGGTCGCGGCAGCATCTCCGGTCAGTCCGAGCTGCGCCGCAGCCCAGTTGCCCAGCATCTTGTTGCACCTCGCCATGGCCTTGAATCTCAACTCTTCGTCATGAATGAACTTGGCCTCAAAGCCCTGTTCGCGTTTGTCGAAGGTCGTCATGATTTCCGTCCCGATTACTTCCGCATCTGTCGCACGCAGCTAGAAGGCGCTGGTGACGGTCAGGCTCGTGTGAATTGACTTGTAATGGTCGAGCGTCGCAATGGCACGATCAAGCTCGTCACCCGCCGGTTCCTTTGCCAAGGTTTCCTGCGTCTCTTCGATTTTCGCCGCGAGTCCAGCGAGGTCAAAATCCTCGACGGTTTCTGCGGTTTCCGCGAGGATCGTCAGTATTTCGTGCGAAAACTCGGCCACGCCTCCGAACACCACGAACTTCTCGTGCGCGCTTCCGGCGATCGCAATCACGATCCCCGGACGAAGTATTGCAACGATCGGCGCATGGCCGGCAAGGACCCCAAAATCACCTTCGACGCCGGGCAGGTCGACCTGATCGACCGGGCCTGCAAATAACAATTTCTTGGGCGACACGAGGCTGAGCTGGAAGGATACCATAGCGGTCTCCAATCGTTCGAGTGCATCCCGGGAGACGACAGCTCAATTGCAACTCTAGCACGTTGGGCTCTCAAGCGCCCGCCTCCGCTGCCCTCGAGCAAGCACCCCCCCCGGGGGACAGCAGCGTCGCCTCGGCAAGACCAAACGCACCGTCCCGCCGAGTGTCCGGATTAGCTCCTGCCTCCGCGAGGCTAAAGAAGATAGAGCGGTTCGCCGAACCGAGACCCGACCTATTTGCGGCGCCTACTCCACTGCAAGGTGAAGACCTATCAGGCTACCGCATTACCAATCCTGATTAGCCGCGGATCCGCGCGGGCTCCCTTGATCTTCAATTGCATTTCATCGAGGCTGGCTGGGCACAAGGCTGCCAACTGAACCACAGCGCACGGTGCCAAGACACCGGCGTATACGCGCGAGATCTCGTCACGCCGGCAACGGGATACGAATTGCGGCTGATCACTTCATCTGTTGATCCATCGCAATCAACCAGCCACCGCATTGCTGTTCAATCCGCGCAGAAACGAGGAGAAGAGCCATGGCCAACAAGGAAGTCGTGATCTGCTCACCCGTGCGTACCGCCATCGGTACATACGGCGGCACGTTGAAAGATATGGCAGCGGTCGATCTCGGCGCCGTCGCGGTCCGCGCAACGCTTGAGCGCGCGAAGCTCGCGGCCGGCGATATCGGTACGGTCGTCATGGGCAATGTGATCCAGGCCGGGAACAAAATGAACCCGGCGCGGCAGGCAGCCATCCACGGTGGAATTCCCGTTGATGTTCCGGCGCTGACAGTCAATCGCGTCTGCGGTTCGGGTGCGCAAGCGATCGTCAACGCGGCGCAGGAGGTGATGCTCGGCTTGATCGATAGCGCGGTCGCCGGTGGCATGGAAAACATGGACCGCGCGCCGTACCTCATGAGCTCGGGGCGGTGGGGCTATCGCATGGGCGACGCGCAAGTATTCGATGCGATGCTGATGGATGGTCTCAATGACGCGTTCTCGGGCCAGCATTCCGGCTGGCACACCGAGGACCTCGCGGCATCGCACCAGATCACCCGCGAGGATCAGGACCGCTGGGCCGAACGCTCGCAGCAGCGGTTTGGCGCGGCGCAATCGGCCGGTAAGTTTGCGGCAGAAATTGCCGCGGTCGAGATCGCCTCGCGCAAGGGCCCGGTGAAATTCGACACAGACGAACACAATCGGCCGTCCACCACGCTGGAAAGCCTCTCGAAACTTAAGCCGGCGTTTCGCAAGGACGGCACCATCACGGCCGGAAATTCGCCTGGCCTAAACACGGGCGCGGCAGCGATGATCGTCGCGGATCGGATCTGGGCCGACAAGAAGGGCCTCGCACCGATGGCACGGCTCGTCGCTTACGGCATAGGCGCCGTCGAGCCGGGCATGTTTGGGCTCGGTCCGGTACCAGCGGTCAAACAGGCACTCGATCGCGCGGGCTGGAAAGTCTCGGACATCCAGCGCATCGAGATCAACGAGGCCTTTGCCGCGATCGCAATTGCGGTCACCAAGGACTTGGGGCTGGACGCAAACGTCGTCAACGTGGAAGGCGGCGCGATCGCGCACGGTCACCCGATCGGCGCGTCGGGCGCGGTACTCACAACGCGATTGTTGCATTCGATGCAACGCGATGGCCTCAAAAGAGGCGTCGTCACGCTCTGCATCGGCGGCGGCCAGGGAATCGCGCTTGCGCTGGAATCGGTGCATTGAGGCGATGAAATAATAGTTCAATGCAGCCGATCCTACGACGCTTCAAATTGACTCAAGTCAACGCGCCCTGGAGGAATTGTATTTAGCAAGATGATTGATCAACCTGAGAAAGGAGATCAGTCATGTCACATCGAAGCATTATCTCGCTTGCCGCTTCCATCATCGTCGGCATCGCCTGCGTTGCGATGGTTTCAACTGACGCCTTCGCATTCCGGGGAGGGCGGGGTGGCGTTGGCGTCGGTCGCGCCGGCGTTCATCACGGCGGTGTCTATCGCGCCCCGGTGCGCCGTGGAGTGCGGGCGGGTGTCGCCGTTGGCGTGGGTGCCGCGGCCGCCGGCGCTTACGGAGCTTATAGGGCCCCCGTACAGTGCGGATACTACCCCTACCCGCCCTGCTACTAGTGTTTGATGGCTCTCATGCGCGCGGCATTCAAGGCCGCGCGCGTGAGCCCGATGCCTTTCGAGTTTGGCTAATATTGCTCGCTCGCAAGCTTTCCCAGCCAGGTCCGCTTGGCGGCCTTTATGCCGATTTTGGCGCTTGTGCCGATTGACGGCACACTAGCGATTGGCTCTCGAACAGACCACCAAGCTTTCCGCAAGTCTCATCTGACGGCGAGGAACGACGTCGAAACGTCGGTGGCGGATCTATAATCTTGGACCAAAGACTGATCCTGCCAACTCGAACTGTTGCGATGGATCAAACCGATCCAGCCCGCCCGGGTGTCCAAGAACTCCTACTGGCAACGCAAATAATCAGGGGACTATGTCGCTGCACAGCTTCCGAAACACCGCATCTTCCGATGCGTTTCGAAGGAGGCAGGTCATGACGCAAGAAATTCTCAGAGATCGCGAACCCTCACCTCGCGCGACCAACGCGCTCGCATTTGCCCTAGCTTTGATGTTGACGCCAGCGCTGCTCTCAAGCGAGACCCGCGCGCAACCCCTGGGCTACGTTTCGGCCTCACAAACGTCGTACCCGACTGATGGTATCAGGTCCCCGCGAACTCATTCCGCGCTGACAGACGACACCGACGGAAGCGCAAGCATTTTGCCCGAGCGGCTGCGGCGCGCCACCGTGTCCTTTGATACTCGCGAAGCGCCCGGCACGATAGTCATCGATACCGGAAACACTGTGCTTTATTACATACTCGGCCAGGGCCGCGCCATTCGCTACGGCGTCGGCGTCGGCGTCGGCCGCGAAGGCTTTAACTGGTCAGGCGCGGAAACTATTACGCGGAAGACGGAATGGCCGGATTGGTACCCGCCAGCGGAAATGATCGCGGGCCAGCCTTATCTGCCTCGCTTCGTGGCCGGCGGGCCCGGAAATCCGCTCGGCGCACGCGCCATGTACCTTGGCAACAGCAAATATCGCATTCATGGCACCAGCAATCCCTCGACGATCGGGAAATTCGTTTCTTCGGGCTGCATCCGTCTGGCAAACGAGGATGTGACGGACCTGTTCAGCCGCGTGGATATCGGCACCAAGGTCGTGGTGCAGGCGAAGAATTCGCCACGCATTGAAGCCAATTCGGTCCGAGCCAGAGGAACGCTCACCGTTCGCCCGGCAGGAACAGCGCAGCTTCGCCCCGTTGTGACGACGCCGGCCTCGGGACGCCGGTCGATACATCTCTCGGCTTCGGCGCTCTATTGAACGAATGCGCATAAGCGTGAAATGCCTATTCGAAGCGACCTAGCGAATTCCAAGCAGCGAGCGGCGATAACCGCCGCTGCGGGCTTCCTTCCGACACACGAAGCTCCCGGTATTGCCCTGCGCGTAATGTTTCTGGTGTTTGAAGTAATAGATCTCTTTCCGAAAATCGAGCCAGACTACCGTATCAGTGGGGCAATGCCGCTGCGCCTGCGCTTCATAGCGGAATGGAGTCAGAGGAATTGCGTTTGCATTGGTCCAACCGGCCACGAGAACTAACGCCGTCAAACAGATTGCGCTCATAAAAGATATCCGCATAGACAATGCTCCCCCACGCTCGCGCCTGGCCAAAGCTCACGTTCGCGTCACAGCTTCGGCTGCGTCCCCAAGGTACCTCGGGCAGCTTCCGTATCTTCATGGCAGCCATCCCATTGCTCGCTCCAACGAACCGCCGATCCCATTGGAGTGAACACTCCACCGCCTGAAGGCGGTGGCTTCGGATTACGGCTGGAAGCCGGATTGATCGACCCTTTGGGTCGATTTTCTCAGACTACCTTGAAATTGTCGTCCGGCTCTTCCGGCTTTTGATCTTCGATGTACTTCTTCCAGACTTCATCGGTAACATTTCCACTGGTTGCCACCCAATATCCCCGCGACCAAAGATGCTGACCCCAGTAGCGCTTCCTCAGCGACTGGTACTCCGTTAGAAGCCGATGAGAACTCTTTCCCTTCAGATACTGCACCGCGCGCGACACAGAAAGATGCGGAGGGATCGAGAGCAGCAGATGAACATGGTCACGGTTTATCGCCCCAGCGTGGATCGACATCTCGTGGCTACGGCTGATTTCGCGCAACAGCTCCCTTGCTCGCAGCCCGACATCCCCAACTAGTACCGGGTAGCGGTATTTTGTCACCCATACGACGTGATATTTGCAATCCCATATCGAGTGGCTGCCCGATTTCACCGTCTGCATAATATAAGGATGCTACTGCATCCCTTCGCCTGAAGGCGAGGGGTTTACGGATCCCAAAACAGGGACTCTAAAAATGGATGACGGATGACGTTGAGGCGACTTGCGTCGCTGCCAGCACCGCCATTCAACCGGTTGGATCTGCAGCGGCACTCCCAAATCCACATTGATCCACTCGTCACCGTTGAGATGTCGACACGGGAATGAGAGCGCACTCGCTGTGCCGTCTTCGGTGACCCGGAGTTCAAGATCCTGGTTGTAGGGCGCTGTCGAAGCCGGGTGCCAGCGGGATAAATGCTGGCGCTCTAGCGCAACGCGTTCGGCGCGATCGGCGTCTTGCATAACCCGCCCGACATCTGAGAGAAGATGCCCTCCAAAACTCTCCGTCGCAACCGTGCTTTGAGGTTAGCGTGAAATTAGCTGTGGAGATTTTTGGCGCAGTCAGCGTTACCTGTTGGCGGGCAAGCAAGTCGGCGCGCAGACACAGGACTCCCGAAGGTTCTCAGATTTTTTTGATGGAGAGCCGCGGCCACGTGTAGTCGACTGCAGGTCAGTTTAGCCATCGCCGTCGCTGTCACTATCGTGCTTCTGCTTGCGCAGCACCGGCGATTGCGATGAAGCCCCGCCAAGGCTACCGTCCAATCACAAAGGCATGCTGGACGCAACATAAGAGAATTTTATTCAATAAAATCAAATGCCAATAGGAATGACTCTGTTTGTCTAGGTTCGAATCCCAGTTCCCCAGCCAGCTCCCGAAAAACCGATCATCCCCCAATCGGCCAAGGTTTTTGTCACAGCCCCCGACCACAACGGCGATCATGAGACGCTGTGGTGGATCATGCAAGCGGGCGGAGGTCGCAAGAATTAACGAGAAACCTAGGGTGGGCGCCGCCTTCGCTGGTCAACCGCGCCGGCCAGCGACTGGACAATGTTTTCGCCTTATAAGGGCGTTTTCAAAGGCTCGCCCGGCGCCCGGTCAAGCGGCGGATGTGGGCGTGCGATGCTGGAAGCGCCCGCTGTCGGCTGATCATTGCTCACCACTTGCAGCTCGCCGCGCTCGTCCGAGACCACAAATGCGGTGAAGGCGGCCAGCACGAGCATCGCCCAAACAATTACGTGAACGGATTTGTACATGGCAACTGATCCGTTTCTGCGACGGAATTCAACCAGCTATTGCTCTGCCGGTTCCCGGTTTCTTTCGGCCGGATCGAAAGCGCGACGGTAGATTTTGGCTTCGCCAGGGTGCGGCATGCGCCGCATCGCCATTATCCGCTCTATGATTGCTGCCCCGCAAGAAGCTCGATGTAGCGCGCCGCCGATCGTTCGACGGCGCGCGCGCCACCGCTCGTCACCTGGCGTCCGGGAAAGGCGCCGTAGATCCGATCGAATTTCCAGGCAGCCATTGTGTCGGCAATCCGACGGACCGTCGCCGCCGAAAGCGGCATCATGTTTGGATAGCTCCAGAGGAACGAGATCCGGCTGACGTCCGCCGCCACCTGCAGAATATCTCCGCTAAGCACGGCGCCGCGTCCCTCGGCACCGTCAACCCAATGAAGCACGGTGCCGCCAGGAAAGTGACCGCCTATTCTGAGCAGTGTCACGCCTTGCGCGATTTCCAGCGTTTCGCCATGCCAATGGCGAAGCGCGGGATCGGGACGCATGATCCATTCCAAATCGGCAGCGTGCAGATGGACCGGGCAATCAAATCTGCGCGCCCAGTCTTGCATGCAAGTATAATAATGAGGGTGCGAGATAGCGATCGCACGCACACCGCCCAATCCGCGAATGAGCGCCTCGGTCGCATCGTCCAGCAACGCGACACAGTCCCAAAGGATGTTGCCTTGCGCCGTCTTCAACAGGAGCGCGCGCTGGCCAATACCAAACGATGGATGGGTGTGAATTTCGAACAGGCCCGCCTCCAATTGCCGCCACGCGTTGACGTGTCCGCGCGCAAGCTTTTCCGGAGTGATCCAAACCTGTCCGCCTGATGGCACGAACTGACGTTCATCCGTACAGATTCGGCACTGGGATGGCGGTTCGGTTGCGTCCGGATATGACGTGCCGCAAGTGCTGCAGATATGAATTGGCATCGAATACTCCTCAACGCTGCCAAGGTGCAAAGCCGCAGCTCAGAGGCCATGTGTTCTCGAATGCTTCAGGAAATGGTCGCTGGCGGCGCTGGTCACCATTGATCACGAGGAATCGGATTGAAGCAACGCCGTTGTCGGCAAGATACGTATCCCCAGGTGCATTCTTGGCAAGCATCCCTACCCTCCAGCATGGAAATGCCTGGCTCGCCAGCACATGAAGGCGGAAGGCCTTGCGTGTTGCGCCGTGCATGACGCGGAACAGTCCTGGCTCAAGTTCCTCTAGTTCCGAATTCGGATCGCACCGAGGCGGCCTTCCCGCTTTGGGTTCCGATCAAGATTTCATCGATGTCGAAGACTTTTTTGTTGGAACGGTGCCTTGAGTGAGACGTTTTTTTAGGGGCTCCACTAAGAGGAGACGGACATGAGAAAACTGACCCTGACATTCCTCGCGGGCGCCGGTGCCCTCATAGCCTCGAGCGCTTATGCCGCTGACGCGATCCAGATCGGAGACAGTTCGCCTCTGCTCCATCAGGCAAGACTGGTTTGTAACGATGCCGGCCGATGCTGGCATACCCGGGGTGATCGTCGTGTGATCATCGGAGACGGCTATTATGCACCTCGGCGGTACTACTACGATCGCGATTACTATCGCGAACCGGGCGTCGGCGTTTATGGGCCGGGCTTCAGCTTCGGCGTTGGTCCCGGCTGGTAGCGCCAACTTGGACCGCGCCTCTTAGAGGCGCCGCGGACGCCAAACCCACCAGCACGCCCGTTGAGCGGCCCATGCCGCCCAGCGGGCGTCTTCTTTTTCTTTTTCAGTAATTTGAGAGGTCCGCCGCCGAACATGGGGTTTGTTCATTCCGGCAGACCGAAGGCGCTCGCTGAACTTCGGCAGATTCAATGCAGAGCCAAACGCAGGCACGGCATGCTTCAGGCCAGCCGCAGCACGGGCTCGCGGGCCGGCCCGGATTGGCTGGCAACAAAATCCTGGAGGTGCTCGGGAATGGCGACGCCTTCGATGTCACAGCGGGTCTGGATTTCGGCAGCAACATCGCCCGAGATATCCTGGACCCAATGCTCGAGCGTGTTGAAGGCCACGACGCGGAGCGGGTCGCTGAACTGGCCGGACATGAGTTCGGCAATTACCGTTTCGAGTTCGGTACGCTCGAACTCGAGTTCGCGGTGAACACCGGCCGATAGCTCCAGGCGATCGACAACCACATAGAGAGTTTGGTCCGCGCCATATGGCACTATAGCCGGCGCCCAGTCGGTTCTCATCGTACCCGCACTCCAACGCACTCGAACTGTATATGCGAGAATAGAGGATTTGTTCCAGCGAGGCATCATATCGCCCGCGCGCAAGTTGAAAGCGCCTCTCGCATCGACAGAGATCCGTTCCGGTCGATCCGTTGAACACCGACGCCCTGGGCTGGCTGGCTGGCCGGCGAGCTAAAGCCACCGCGCTAGGTTTGGTCCGGTGCTGCAATTCGATTGCGGATGGAAGGCATCCGCCTGGCTAATCCGTCCGCTATCGAAATATTTTAACTGGAAGTATGGAACTCCATCATTTCGTTCGGACTTTACGACAAGCGCTTTGGCAATTTGTCGTCACAGTCGCAGAATCGTCCACGGGTAAGCACAGCCAGCGTGGGCGACGTCCACTCTGATAGAGGCCGGCGCCCCTCAGCGGGGCTGGCCGGCTATCGCGAACGAGGAGCACCCCATGTGTGATTACAGTCTGCACGCTGTAGCGAGCCGCCCCGCGGAGGTCGGAGAAACGCTGATTACGACGAGGTTTCGCGGAACCGCAACTCGCGGATTCGCATCGGAAGGCGAGCCCGCGGTCGCGGTCTGCTTGCTGCCAGGGACCGAGCTGGCTTTCGAGCAAAACGTCAAACACGAAAATGGCTGGATATGGAGCAAAACCATCAATTTCCGGGTCGGGAAATTTGGAATGATGAATCCCGATGTACCCCAACAACATCACGACGCTATTGAGTTTCCGGACGGAAAAAAGGTGCTCGTGACGCAGCTGACGGAAGGCCAGCGGGTGACGGTACTGCAACTGCCCGTCGCGGCTCCCGGCAAAGAGCGCGCGCCTCAAGTGCAAGCAGCTGTTGCCGCGGACGAAACCACGCCCGTATCAGCCGCGTGATCGGCGCGGGCGCGGCACAAAGACTGCCTTTGGGTGGTCTTTGTGCAAGCTCGCCGCGGCCTCTGCGGAACTGCGCGACGAGGCGACGGAGCGATCAAAACTCCTACGCAAGCGGGGCGTACCGGCTTCACGACCGGGCGCACTGATATGTACTTCGTGCCCCTCTTTCAGAGCGAGCGAGGCCGCAGCAACTGCGGAGTCGAAAGCCGCTTCCTTACTCACGTAGTCGTTGTTGACGGAGCCGTCGTGGAGCACGCTCCAGCCGTTTCCTTTTGCGACAATCATATATTCAGCCAAACCGATAAGAGCCTCCATTCCGACGGAAAACGATCCGGCGCGGGAACGGTTCCCAGGCGGGCCGCTGCGTTGCGGTTGGGGCTCCTGGTATCCCCGGCCCCAAAATCCATCCCTATTTCGCATTCGCCGGCGCGTGCAAGTGCCAGAGGTCGGCGCGCCAGTGCAGCACGATGGCCAGCATCAGCGTCAACCCTGCGGCCGCGTACAGCGTGGCGGTAGCGGCAAAGCCGATCTCGCTCGATCAGGCTGCCGGCCGCCAGCAGGCCGAGCGGCAGGCTGTAGATCGCGAGCATGCGCACGCCCATCACCCTGCCGCGGAAATGCTCGCTCGCGGTGCGCATCAGGATCACCGCGATCGAGATCATGGTGATGCTTTGCGAAAAGCCCGCCAACATCAGACAGGCAATCGCGGCCGGGACGGATTGGATCTGCGCGAACACCAGAAGCGTCGCGTACCACATCGACGGTCGGCGCCGATCATCAGCCGGGCGACGCGGATGCCGCCGATCAGGCTCAAGAGGATCGAGCCAACCAGCGAGCCGATCGCGAAAGCTGGCCGAGAGATAGCCAAGCCCGGTCTGGTTGGTGCCGTAAATCTCGCGCGCGATGTAGGGCAGCAATCCGTTGGACAGGGGAAAGGCCGTGAGGTTGGCGAGGAACGCGATCCAGATCGCCGCGCGCATCCGCGGCGTGGTCCAGACATAGGCCACGCCCTCCTTGAGGTCGCGCAGCGGCGAGCGCTGCAGCACGCCATCGCCCCGCCGCGTCGGCGGGATGCGGCTTCGACGGCGCCACGACGCAGAGCGTGAGCAGCGTAGCTGCAATATAAAGGCTGACGATCGCCACATAGGCCGGCCCGATTCCGAGCGCGGCGAACAATCCGGCGCCGCTCAGCGCGCCGGCGATCCGCGCGGTATCCATCGTGGTTCGGGAAAGGCTGATGGCGCCGATCAACTGATCATGCGGCATGATGGTGGCGACCAGCGCGCCGCGCACGCCGAGATCCGACGGCCGCACCAGGCCCATGATCGCCACGATGACAAAGACATAGAGCGGGGTCAGATGGCCCGTCAGCGCCAGCGTCATCAGCGTTCCCGCCAGCACCGCATAGGTCGCGCGCATCATGGCCAGCAGGTCGCGGTGGCCGATGCGGTCGCCGACCACGCCGAACATCGGGGCGATCAGCGTGCCGACATAGTTGAGCGAGGCAACAGGGTCAGCAGCAGCACCGATCTGGTCTCGACCAGGACGTACCAGCCGAGGATAAGCGTCTCCATCTCGAACGCCCACGAGGTGAGCAGATCGGCGGGCCACTGGAAACGATAATTCCGGATGCGGAAGGGTGCGAGCGCGGGAGGCCGCGCCGGCCCGCTCAAAATTCGATGCCGCGGTTCATCGCGTTCCACCCTGCCCTGTTTCTTGTTGGGTTAAGATTTACAGCCTTGCTGCGCCGCTGGCCAGCCCGGGCAGGTTCCGTAAACGTAAGCGCCGGCCGCTGGCTGAGTTCGGCAGTTGGTAAATCAGGTGTTAATCGCGATGGCGGGCTGAAGGCCGCGAAAACCATCGATTTTTAAGGCAATCCCGCGGTGCCGAACGCGAACGCCGCCGTCGGCGGCGGCCCGCGAGCAGGAATGTCAGCAGATTTGACGGACCGTGAGCAGCTCCGGCTTAACCGTTTCTCCAGCCCCCGCCTGCATAGTGAGTCCTGAGCCCAATTCATGACAACGCCAGGTTCAACCACTGTGACATCTTTCGGACGCGTGATTTCGGTGCGCGGCTCCCTCGCCCGGGTCGGACTTCTGGCGGCAAGCCAGATGGGCCGTCTCGGAGGTGCGGGCGACCGTCGGCCGCTTCGTCAGCATCCGCTGCGCCAATTCCACCATCGTCGCCATGATCACCGAAGTGTCCTGCGAGAACCTGCCGACTTCCGACGATTACATCGCCAGCGCCTCGGTCGATCTGCTCGGCGAAATCCTCGGCGGCCCGGAGCGCCCGAAATTCCAGCGCGGCGTCACCAACTATCCGACCATCGGCGATGCCGTCGACCTGATCACCAATCAGGAGCTTCGCACGGTCTATGCGCCGAGCGGATCGGATCAGATCAATATCGGCACCCTGCAGCAGGACCCCTCCGTCATCGCCTATGTCGATATCGAGGAGATGCTCTCCAAGCATTTCGCGGTGCTCGGCTCGACCGGCGTCGGCAAATCGACCGGCGTGTCGCTGCTGCTGAACGAAATCCTCAAGTCGCGGCCGAACCTGCGGATCTTCCTGCTCGACGTCCACAACGAATACGGCCGCTGCTTCGGCGACCGCGCGCTGGTGCTCAATCCGCGCAATCTGAAGCTGCCGTTCTGGCTGTTCAATTTCGAGGAAATCGTCGACGTGCTGTTCGCCGGCCGGCCCGGCGTGCCCGAGGAACTCGACATCCTCGCCGAAGTCATTCCGATGGCGAAGGGCATCTATACCCAGTACCAGAACGCCGACCGGGTCGGGTTGAAGCGCATCGATCCCAAGGCGATCGGCTATACCGTCGATACGCCGGTGCCCTATCGCCTGGTCGACCTGATTTCGCTGATCGACGAACGCATGGGCAAGCTCGAGAACCGCTCCTCGCGCATCATCTATCACAAGCTGATTTCGCGCATCGAGACCGTGCGCAACGATCCGCGCTACGCCTTCATGTTCGACAACGCCAATGTCGGCGGCGACACCATGGCGGAAGTCATCAGCTATCTGTTCCGGCTGCCGGCCAACGGCCGGCCGATGACCGTGATGCAGCTCGCCGGCTTCCCGGCCGAAGTCATCGATTCCGTGGTCTCGGTGCTGTGCCGCATGGCGTTCGATTTCGGGCTGTGGAGCGACGGCGTCTCGCCGCTGTTGTTCGTCTGCGAGGAGGCGCATCGCTACGCCTCCGCCGACCGCAACATCGGCTTCGGGCCGACCCGCAAGGCGGTCTCGCGCATCGCCAAGGAAGGCCGCAAATACGGCGTCTATCTCGGGCTGGTCACGCAGCGCCCGGCCGAACTCGACGCCACCATCATCTCCCAGTGCAACACGCTGTTCGCGATGCGGCTTGCCAACGATCGCGACCAGGCGCTGTTGCGCTCGGCGGTCTCCGATGCCGCGGCGAACCTGCTGTCGTTCGTGCCCTCGCTCGGCACCCGCGAAGTGCTGGCGTTCGGCGAAGGCGTGGCGCTGCCGACCCGGCTGCGCTTCAAGGAAGTGCCGCCGCATCAATTGCCGCGCAGCGAAGCCACGATCTCGACGGTGCCGTCGGTCGCCGCCGGCCACGACATGCATTTCGTCGGCGCGGTGCTGGAGCGCTGGCGCGGCGCCACCTCGCATCGCGACGTTCCCAACGATCCCGGCATCAACGAACGCCCCGCCGCGCGCACGATGTCGGTGGAAGCGCCGATGCTGCAGCCCTCGATGGGGCTCGATCCCGACCGCTTCTCGCTGTTGAAGAAGCCGCTGCGCTGAGGGATCAAAGCCAGTCACGGCGCGACCTTTCTGCGATCACCAGAGCCGCCCGCGCCGTCATTACGAGCGCAAGCGAAGCAAACCATATCGCCGTCGCAGATTGCTTCGTCGCTCCCCTCCCGCGAAGCGGCGGGGAGGGTCGGGGGTGGGGGAGCCTCGGCAATCTCGCTGCCAGAGGAGCAAACGGATAGACCCCCACCCGCCGTCCCGCCACGCGCAAAGGCGCGTGGAGGGAGGGGAGATTACCGTGCATGGCTTCGCGATCTCGCCGCGCGATTCGCCCGAGTTTTGGCTCGAAATTCCCGCCCTCTCCAATCAGAGGGCGCAGGGAATGCCGGGCGCCCGCATGCGCCCGTAGCCGCGCGTGCAAAATTGTAGAAAACAACGCACACGAGTTAGTACAGGTCACACCGGAGATCAACCCGGCATTCCCCACGCAATGGTTTTACGGCTTACTTCGCGCTCTCCCCGGCGACCGGGCTTTTTTGTCACCGTCGCCGCGCAGACGTCTTAGCTGCCGAACTTGACGCCAGCGTCGAGGCGTCAGGACCACACGACTTCGCCGTCCGCAAGTAAAGCGCTCTCGTCAGAAGCGCCACTCGCGTCCACCGCATCCCGCCCCGCGTCCGTGACGATCGCGAAACGCCCCTCGAGTGGGACGGGATGGCGGCGATATAGAAGTGATTTGCGATTTCGGAAAATCAGAATATTTTTTCAAGAGGGACTGGACAACCCAAATCACGTTGATCGGGCACACGAAATTAGGTTTTACGCGCAAGTGCGCGGGGACCTGAGGGTCGTCAGATGAAGCCAGCAGGCCGGCGCGCCGGGCACGAGGCGAGGCCTGCGACACGACGTCCGGGAAGGCGCGAGAGGTCCATCGAGTACAGGATCACAGGAATTCACAATTGCTCATTCGTTCCATCTCGTAAAATATATTTCTGATGTCTGATACCGAACCGAAGGCAATGAGTTTGGGCAGCTACACTTCACGCAGGTGGAGAGTAACAATGATGCAATTCGATTCCCGAAACAGTGGCCGAGATGCGAAGTGTTTTTGAAGAAGTCTGTCGCCACATTCCTGCACGATCGACGGCGGCCCGCACCGTGATCGCCGGCAAGATCTCTCGAAAGCGCACATAATGGAAACCGGACACGTCATCAGCTGTTGCATGCAGGACGTCGGGCAGCGATCGAGGAATTCGGAACCATAGACGCGGTCCAGAGATTGTACGGGATGTTGTCTGGCCAACGTTAGCCCGTAACCGTTAGGCGAATTAGCCGCAGGCGTAATCCGCCGACGCGGCGATAGCGTCAATGTACTGTGTGTAGTCTGTGCTATCAGCCCCCGAGTTCGAATTCGTCGTCGCGCGTGCGCAATTGACAAGCTGAGATTTCGGAAAATGGCGATGACGGCGCGGCGATCAGCCTGAAACGCCGGATTACGCCTGCGGCTAATCCTACGGGCTCCCGCTCCCGAGCACTGCCGCTAGCTCTGCTGGTGATCCTGGGTTGCCATGGGGCCAGCATGCATGGCAGTTACGGTGACAGTGCACTTAACTTCGCAGAAAGGCGCGAGAGGTTAATTGAGTGCAGTCCAGTGCACTTAACTTTCCGAAAGGCGCCACAGGTTAATTGAGTGCAGTGTCACCGTAATTTTCGGCCGCCATCCCGACGCGATGCGGCGCGCGACGGCGTGCGCTTCAGAAACTCCGCGACCGGTCAAAGGCAGCTCCGCGCGACCGCGAAAGCGTTCCGGCTTGATGCCCTCGACATGACCATGCCGGACCATGAGGATTTTCGTCAATGTCTGAGTTCCGCTTGAGTGGATGAGGTAACCGACGACGCATTATGGCCGGACCTTCCTGCCTGCGCCATCTCACGCGGTCATATTTTGCGGGAGCGGCCGCCATCGACTATGGTCCGGATGGCCGCATCTGGCGGCCTGACACCGGAACCTTCCCATGACCCAGCCCATCGCAAAACGCTTCCCCACCCCCGCGATCGACAGCCTGCCGGACGATATCCGCACCCGTCTCAACGCGGTGCAGGAAAAGTCCGGCTTCGTCCCGAACGTGTTCCTGACGCTGGCCTATCGGCCGGACGAATTTCGCGCCTTCTTCGCCTATCACGATGCGCTGATGGAGCGGGACAGCGGCCTGACCAAAGCCGAGCGCGAGATGATCGTGGTTGCGACCAGTAGCGCCAACCAATGCCATTATTGCGTGATCGCGCATGGCGCCATCCTGCGCATCCGGGCGAAGAACCCGCAGATATCAGACCAGATCGCCGTCAACTACCGCAAGGCGGATATCACGCCGCGCCAGCGCGCCATGCTCGACTTCGCGATGAAGGTGAGTGCCGAAGCCCACAAGATTTCCGAAGCGGACTTTGCCGCGGTTGCGGGCCACGGCTTTTCCGACGACGACATCTGGGACATCGCCGCGATCTCGGCGTTCTTCGCGCTGTCGAACCGGATGGCCAACGTCACCGCGATGCGCCCGAACGACGAATTCTACATGATGGGACGGCTGCCGAAATAACGCCGGCTGCGGATTTCAGCGTTTATCGCCGATTGAGGCATCGCCGGCATTGGCCTATCGTCGCGAGACGTGAAGTGAGAGGATATCGCATTGCTGGACTGGCCGGAGATTGCGCTGCGTCTTGGCGTTGCCGCGCTCGCGGGCGGCCTGATCGGTCTCAATCGCGATCTTCAAGGCAAGCCGATCGGCTTGAAGACGCTGGGTCTGGTAAGTCTTGCCACCGCCATGGTCGTGATGGTGGCCGATCCATCCGGCAACACCGCGAACGTGTCCGACGCCGCCAGCAGGACCATTCAGGGAATTCTCACCGGCATTGGTTTTCTCGGCGCCGGCGTCATCGTCCGCGCCGAGCACCGTTTCAAGGTGCATGGATTGACCAGCGCCGCCTGCACCTGGCTCGCAGCTTGCGTCGGCATTGCCTGCGGCCTCGGACAATGGCGGATTGTCGCGGTCTCGCTTGCGATCGCATTCATGCTTCTGACCGTGGGCCGCCGGCTCGAGCGCTGGCTGCATCGCACGCTCGGCGGCAGGGACGAACCGGCGCAAAGTCGCCTGCTGCGGGTTCGTCGGTGGACAAGCCGCTGGGCTAATCGTCCGACGCGGCTCCGCACCAGCCGGGCAGATAGACCGCGTCCTTGCTTTTGGCGAAACCCAGCGCCCTCTCGACGGCCCTCTCGAAATTGGCTTCCACGCTCTTGCGCGGCATCTTGCGGCGCAGGAAATCCGCCCACAGGAATTCGCTGAACGGCGTCGTATCCTTGGCAAAACCGCCGACGCGGCGCAATTCGCCGGCCAGGCTGCGGAACGGATCGTCTTTCAGGTCCGCCACCGTCTTCGGAATGTCCCGGAATTGACGGCGCTCGCCTTTGGCGTCGTAGGGATAGGCCCATCTGTGATTGTCGAGCACGCCCCAAAACGCATCTTTATCGACCATGGTGAGATCGGCGATGACGGTGACCAGAATGTCCTTGATGCCTTCCTCGTGGAGTGCACGCGCCAGATGATGATGGTCGATGACGTAATGAAGCTTGCCCGGTCCCAGCACCACCGGGATGGTATGCCTGCCGAGATACTCGCCCTGCTTTTTCTTCGACTTGTGCTGCCTTCCAATGCTCTCGCAAGCGCTTGCGCTTTTCCTTGACCTCGATCATCCCTACCGTCATCTGGGTCGGCCGCAGCGAGAGGATCGGAATCGGCTGAAGGATCGGTTCGCGCGTATTCGCCATGATGGAAACTCCTGACAAACTGCCAAAAATTGCTCTGAAACAACTGCGATTATGCCATGATGGCGCAGGCCATCAAATGCCTTGACCCGAAGTGCCTTGACCCGAAGTGCCTTGAGCCTGAAGTACCTTGACCTGAAGTACCTTGGCCTGAAGCGTTGACGAGATTTGAAAGAGATGGCGGGGAGACCGGGCGAGCGAACATCCAAGCCGCGGATCGTCAGACTGGGCGGCCGCGAAGTCATCGCCGAGGGCCTGCATCTCAGTTTTTGGGCCGATATCAGCCACCGCTGCATGACCGCGTCATGGCCGGCCTTCATCGGCGGCGCCGCGCTGGTGTTTGTCGCCTTCAACGCGGCTTTCGCCCTGCTCTACTGGATCGGAGATCAGCCGGTCGCGAACGTGCCCGGCGGCGCCTATATCGACTATCTCTATTTCAGCATCGAGACGCTTTCGACCGCCGGCTACGGCGATATGCATCCGCAGACCCATTACGGGCATTTCATCGCCGCAGTAGAGCTGTTCACCGGTATCTTCTCGATGTCGTTGATGACCGGATTGATCTTTGCGCGGTTCGCGAGGCCGAATGCGCGGCTGTTGTTCGCCGATAACCCGGTCATTTCCAGCCATGGCGGCCGGCCGACCCTGATGGTTCGTTTCGCCAACGAGCGCCATAACATCATCGGCAACGCGACCGCCAAATTGTGGTTGCTCCGCAACGAAGTCAGTCCGGAGGGCCAGCCGTTCCGGCGGTTCTATGAACTGCCGCTGATGCGAAACGAGCACCCCGCGCTCGCTTTGAGCTGGACGCTTTTCCATGTCGTCGACGAGGAAAGTCCGCTGTACGGGCTCGACGCCGGCGACATCGAGGCCGCGGGCGTCTCACTGGTGGTGGTGGTGTCGGGATATGATGTGGTTGCGGCGCAAACCGTGCACGCCCGAAAATCCTACGACCATTCCGACATTCGTTTTGGCCACCGCTACGCCGACATCATCGACACCTCGGAAGACGGCCGGATCAGGATCGACTACGGCCGGTTCCATGAGACTTTGGAGGGATAGATTGTCGCATCCCCGGCATGTCAACATTTTCCGTGAGACAGGCGAGCCGGTGTGTTAAACAACGTCAGGATGTCCCGGAGCTGGCTACAGTGAAAACCCAGCAGCCCATCGCGTCGGAAGAAGAGCACCGCGTGCTCAAATTCCGGCCGCGCACCGCCGCGCAGCCGCCGGGACGGCAGGGTTATTCGGGCGGGCCGGCCCTCAAGGGGGATGACCATCACGAGCCGAACGACCTGTCGCGCTATGAGCGCCCGCGCGACGAACCGGACGATTTTCGCCACCGCATGCTGGCCAATATCGCCGCCCTCGCCTTTACCATCGCTCTGACGGCGGTCGGCATTTGGCTCGCCATGAGCATCGCCGATCTGCGCAAAACCCAGGATTGCGTGCTGATGGGACGCCGCGATTGCGCGCGAATTTCCACGCCGCATTTCTAGCTTTTTGAGGGCCGGCCGGGCTGTTCGGCTCTCAAATCCGATGCGCAGCCGCTGCCCGCCTCCATTGAACTCAGGGCGGCGCTCCGATATACGGGCACTCAACTCCGGACGGTGGATCGGGCAATCCGGGGCGCCACGCCCGATTCCCGCGCCACCCCGGAATTTATCTTCAATATATCAAAGGTTTAGTGATGTCCTCAACATTCGATCAGGTCGCCACGATTATCGCTGAAACCTGCGACATCCCGCGCGACACGATCACGCCGGAGAGCCATGCGATCGACGATTTGGGGATCGACAGCCTGGATTTTCTCGACATCGCGTTCGCCATCGACAAGGCCTTCGGCATCAAGCTGCCGCTGGAGAAGTGGACCCAGGAGGTCAACGACGGCAAGGCGACCACCGAGCAGTATTTCGTCCTGAAGAACCTCAGCGCGCGCATCGACGAATTGGTCGCGGCCAAGGGCGCGTAATCGCCCATCATGCAAATCGAATATTTCCAGCTGATCGATCGCATCGTCGACCTCAACCTCGGCGAGAAGACCATCACCGTCGAGGCCCAGGTTCCCGAGAAGAGCACGATCTTCGAGGGTCACTTTCCCGGCTATCCGATCATGCCCGGTGTCCTGCTGACCGAAGCGATGGCGCAGAGCTCCGGCTGGCTTCTGCTCGCTCTGATGAAGTTTGAGCGCATGCCGTTCCTGGCGATGATCAAGGAAGCCAAGATGCGCGGGTTCGTCAGCCCCGGGCAGTTGCTGACGATCGATGCAAAGGTCGAACACGAAGGTTCGGGTTTTGCGGTCACGTCGGCGAAGGTACGCGTCGGCACCGAGCTGAAGTGCAACGCTGAACTGACCTTCCGCCATATCCCCTTCCCCCATCCCGACTTGCGCGTGCATATGGACGCAATGGCCCGCAAGATCGGCTTTCCACAGGCGATGACGCATGAGTGAACCGGCCGAAGTATGGATCACCGGTATCGGTCTGGCGACCTCGCTTGGCGAGGGGCTGGACGCGAACTGGGACGCGCTCGAGGCGCGGCGCATCAACGTCGACGAGAAGACGTTCGCGCCCTACGTCGTCCATCCCTGGGCGCCGGTAAATCTCGACTCCCAGATCCCCAAGAAAGGCGACCAGCGCCAGATGGAAGCCTGGCAGCGCATCGGCACCTATGCCGCGGGGCTCGCGCTGGATTCCGCGGGGCTCAAAGGTAACAAGGAAATACTCGGGCGGATGGATATGATCGTCGCCGCCGGCGGCGGCGAGCGCGATCTTGCAGTGGACTGCAACATCCTCAATGAGGAAGCCAAGGGCAACGCGGCGCCCGGCTTTCTCAACGAACGGCTGATGAACGATCTGCGTCCGACACTGTTTTTGGCGCAGCTCTCGAATCTGCTGGCCGGCAACATTGCCATCGTCCATGGCGTTACCGGGTCGTCGCGCACCTTCATGGGCGAGGAAGCGGCGGGCGTCGACGCAGCCAGAATAGCGCTCGCGCGGATCGCCGCGGGTCAGAGCGATATCGCGCTGATCGGCGGTTCGCAAAACGGCGAGCGCAAAGACCTCCTGGTTCTTTACGAATTCGGCAGCTTCAACCTCAAGGACAAGTTTGCCCCGGTTTGGGCGCGTCAGAACCACGCCGGTTTCGCGCTGGGGTCCGCCGGCGCCTTCCTCGTGATCGAATCCAAGGCTCACGCGCAGGCCCGCGGCGCCAAGCCCTATGCGCGCCTGACCAACGTGGTTGCCGATCTGTCGCTTCGCAAACAGCCCGGCGCTGTGACCGCAACCCTGGAAAAGCTGTGGGCGAAGCTCGGCAAGCTGGAAAGCAAGGGCGCCATCATCACCGGTGCAACCGGCGCCGAACCGGTGACGTCGGAAGAGCGGACATTCCTGGGCGAACATCGCGATTTTGCGGTGCGGGCGACCGGCACCATGTTCGGCCACACCATGGAAGCCCAGTTTCCGCTCGGGATCGGACTGGCTGCGCTCTCGATCTCGCGCGGCTCGCTGTTTCCGTCCAACGATCCTACCGGGCTGGAGGTTGAAATGTCGACGCCGCCGACCCAGATTGTGGTTGTCGGGGCCGGTCACTGGCGGGGCGAAGGCATGGCGCTGGTCGAGGCGATCAAGTGATCAGGGCGCTGGCGGCGGGGGAAAGACATGACAGCACCACGCGATAAATTCGGAAGGCCGATCGTCGTCGTCACCGGCATGGGCGTCGTGACTTCGCTCGGCGCGGGCAAGGCCGACAACTGGAAGAAGCTTACCGCGGGCGAATCCGGCATTCGGACGATCAAGCGTTTTCCCACCGAAGGTCTGAAGACGACGATGGCCGGAACGGTCGATTTCATTCCGGTCGAACCGTTCTCCTCGACCGATCTTTCGGAGCGACTGGGCGATCTCGCCGCTGAAGAGGCCATCGTTCAGGCCGGCATTGGATCCAAAGGCGATTTCCCGGGTCCGCTGTTCCTGGCGGTGGCGCCGGTCGAGGTCGAATGGCCGCAGCGCCAGGAGCTGGGCCGCGCCGCCGGTGCGACCGACATCAACTATGATGCGTTATTGCGGGTCAGCGGCGGCGGAAAATTCACGCAATATCACCATCGTTTTCAGTTCGCTTCAGTAGCCGACTATCTGGCCGAGAGATTTGGCACCAAGGGTTCGCCGATTTCGCTCTCGACCGCTTGCGCGTCCGGCGCCACCGCGATCCAGCTCGGCGTCGAGGCCATCCGTCGCGGCGAGGCGGAAGCCGCGCTGTGCGTCGCGACCGACGGCTCGGTCAATCCGGAAGCGCTGGTGCGGTTCTCGCTGCTGTCGGCGCTGTCGACCCACAACGACCCGCCGCAGGCGGCGGTGCGGCCGTTTTCCAAGAACCGCGACGGTTTCGTGATGGCGGAAGGCGCCGGTGCGCTGGTGCTGGAAAGCCTTGAATCCGCGACCGCGCGCGGTGCGAAAATCCTCGGCATCATGGCCGGCTGTGGCGAACTGGCGGATTCCTTCCACCGCACCCGCTCCAGCCCCGACGGCAAACCGATCATCGGATGCGTGCGCAACGCGTTGGCGGATGCCGGCATCGGTCCCGAGCGGATCGATTACATCAACGCGCACGGCACCGGTACGCCGGAAAACGACAGGATGGAATATCAGGGCATTTCCACGGTGTTCGGCGAACTCACCGGCAAGATACCGGTGTCCTCCAACAAATCGATGGTTGGCCATACCCTGTCCGCGGCCGGCGCGGTCGAAGCGATATTTTCGCTGCTGACGCTCGAGCATCAGCGGATCCCGCCAACGATCAATTACGACATTCCGGATCCGGCGATCCCCTTCGACGTGGTGCCCAACAAGGCCCGCGACGCACGCGTCACCGCCGTGATGTCGAATTCGTTCGGCTTCGGTGGCCAGAATGCCGTGCTGATCATGACGCGCGAACCGGCTTGACCCGCTAAACACCATACAATGCCGGCGATTGATGTCATGTTGCCGACCGGCGTTACGCACGCGACCGAAATCGCCGCTGGTTTCTGATGCACCCCCTGCTGCTTCGCACCAAAGCCCGCATCCGCGACGCGACCAAGCCGCTAGGCGAAGCCGCGGTAGGTGCGCTGACCATCGCGCTGCTGCGCACCACCCGCTATTTCGACCCGATCAAGACCGCCAATCTGTTCGGCAAGATCGCCGGCTGGATCGGCCCGCTGACGCGCGAACACAAGACCGCCCGTGCCAACCTGACTGCCGCCTTCCCGGAAAAATCACCCGAAGAGATCGAGCGTATCCTCGCCGGCGTCTGGGACAATCTCGGCCGTTATGGCGCCGAATTCGCCCATCTCGATCATGTCTGGGAGCATGATCCCGCCCACCCCGAGCACAGCCGGATCGAAATTCAGCCGCGCACCCACGAATTGTTCGCGCAGCTGCGGCTCGACGGCAAACCGGCGCTGATCTTTTCAAGTCATCTCGGCAGCTTCGAACTGGCTGCTTTGGCCGCGGTCGCGCATGGCCTGGATGCCGCCGTCCTGTTTCGTCGCCCCAACATCGCTTCGGCCGACCGCATCATCGAAGAGATTCGCTCGGTGAAGATGGGAACGCTGATCCCGGCTGGTCGTGACGCCCCGCTGAGGCTGGCGGACGCCCTGCAAAAGGGTCAACACGTCGCCATCCTGGTCGACCAGTATTTTACCAACGGCGTCGACGTCACGTTCTTTGGCCGAAAGACCAAGGCCAACCCGACGCTGGCCCGGCTGCTGCGGCAGATCGAATGTCCGATCCATGGCGTCCGCATTATCCGCCTGCCGGGCCACCGCTTCCGCGCCGAACTATCCGAAGAAGTGCGCCTGTGCGCGACGCCTCGGGCCAGATCGACGTTCAGGGAACGATGCAGGCAATTACAGCGGTGGTCGAAGGCTGGATCCGCGAATATCCGGATCAATGGTGGTGGGTGCATCGCCGCTGGCGGTAGTGGATTCGGCAGATCGTCATTCCGGGGCGACGCAACGCGTCGAACCCGGAATCTCGACGCATTCCGGGTCTGGTGCTTACGCACCATCCCGGAATGACGGGAGACTACCGTCCCGTCTTTACCCTGGTCCACAGCCGGTTGATGATGCGCTGGGTTGCCGGATCGCGTGCGGTGATCACGAACAGCTTCTTCTGGGTCGCTTCGTCCGGGTAGATGTTCTTGTCGTTGAGGATTTTTGGATCGACCAGCTTCTGGCTCGCCAGATTGCCGTTGGCGTAGGACAGGAAGTTGGAATTTTTGGCCGCAACCTCCGGCCGGTAGAGATAATTGATCAATTCATAGGCTTCGGAGACATTCCTGGCATCGGCGGGAATCGCGAGATTGTCGAAGAACATCTGCGCGCCCTCTTTCGGGATAGCATAGCCGATCTCGATACCGTTCCTGGCCTCCGCGGCGCGGCTTCGCGCCTGCATGATGTCGCCCGACCAGCCCACCACAAAGCAAATCTCGCCGGTCGCCAATGCGCTCAGATATTCCGATGAATGAAACTTGCGGACATAGGGGGTGATCTTCATGACGAGACCGGCGGCCTTTTCGAGATCCGCCTGTTTGGTGGAATTGGGATCGAGCCCGAGATAGCCCAGCGCCGCCGGGAATATGTCATCGGCGGAATCCAGCATGTGAATGCCGCAATCCCTGAATTTGGCGAGGTTCTGCGGCTTGAACACAATGTCCCAACTGTCGATCCTGGCGTCGGGACCGAGAATTTTCTGCGCCATCTTGATATTATAGCCGATGCCGGTCGTGCCCCACATGTAATTGGCGGCGTATTGATTGCCGCGGTCGTAGATGGCGAGCTGGCTTGTCACCACCGGCCAGGCATTGGCGAGGTTCGGCAGCTTCGACTTATCGAGCTTCTGGAAAATATTGGCCTTGATCTGGCGCTGCAGGAAATAGGCGGTGGGGACCACGACGTCGTAACCGGATTTGCCCGCGAGCAATCGCGTCTCCAGCGTCTCATTGGCGTCGAACGTGTCGTAGACGACCTTGATGCCGGTTTCTTTGGTGAAGCCCTCAAGCACCCCCGGCGCCATGTAGTTCGACCAATTATAGAAATTGACGATGCGCTGCCCGGCCTGCACCGGGGGCGACAGCACCGCAACCAGCGCGGCGATCGCGAAAGCATGTCGCACCCTGGGAAAGCTCAACTCGCCCATCTCCCGAATCTCTATCGGCGATGCACCGCGTCGGACAGACGCTCCAGCGCGGTGTCGAGGGTCGCATCTTTCTTGGCGAAACAAAACCGCACCACCGAGGTCACGGCATCCTGTTCGTAGAATGCCGACACCGGAATGGCCGCCACCTTGTAATCGGTCACGATGCGCCGGCAGAACGCCTCGTCGGTCTCGTTCAGGCCGAGCGGCGAAAGATCGACGGTGAGAAAGTAGGTGCCCTGCGAGCGAAGCACCGGGAAGCCGATGCTTTCCAGACCCTTGGTGAGACGATCGCGGCTCTTCGCCAGATCCCTGCGCATCGCGTAGAAATATTCATCCGGCTTGCCGAGCCCGTAGGCCACCGCCGCCTGTAGATTGGGCGCGGTGGTGAAGGTGAGAAACTGGTGCACCTTCGCGGCCACCCGCAGCAACGGCGGCGCCGCGCAGACGAAGCCGATCTTCCAGCCGGTCAGCGAGAAGATCTTGCCGGCCGAGCCGACCTTGATGGTGCGCTCGCGCATGCCGGGGATGGTGATCAGCGGAATATGCTCGCGGCCGTCGAAAGTCACGTGCTCCCAGACCTCGTCGCAGATCGCGATGGTATCGAACTCCTGACAGAACCGCGCCAGCATTTCGAGGTCCTCGCGCGGATAGACCACCGCTGCGGGATTGAGCGGATTGTTGAACAGGACGGCCTTGGTCTTGTGGCTGAAGGCGCTTCGCAGCATCTCCTCGGAAAGCCGCCAATGCGGCGGTTCGAGGCGCAGCAGGCGCGGAATGCCGCCGGCCTGGCGAATGATCGGCAAATAGGAGTCGTATACCGGCTGGAACACGATGACCTCGTCGCCCGGCTCGACCACGGCAAGGATAGCGCTGGTCAGCGCTTCGGTGCCGCCCGAGGTCACCATCACCTCGGTCATGGGATCGAGGCTGAGGCCATGCCAGCGCCCGTAATGGGCTGCGATCGCCTGCCGCAGCTCCGGAATGCCCATCATCGAGGGGTACTGGTTGTAGCCGTCCATCACCGCATCCGCCGCCGCGCGGCGAATGTCCTCGGGGCCAGGATCGTCTGGAAAGCCCTGGCCGAGATTGATGGCATTGTTGTCGCGCGCAAGCTGCGACATGGCCTCGAAGATCGTGACCGGAAGGTCGGCAAACACCTTGTTCATGGAAGTCATGGCGGCGATCAGCCGCCGGTCTTGGTCGGCAATCCCGCGGCCTTCCAGGCCAGCATTCCGCCCGCAAGATGCTTGTTATAGGCAAGGCCCGCGGTCTGGGCGGCGAGCGAGGCCGTTACCGATCGCTTCCCCGAGCGGCAGGCGAACACCACCTGCTTGCCCTTGGGATCGGGAATGGCCTTGGGGTCGAAACTGGAGAGCGGAACGACGACGGCGCCCGGATAGGCTTCCGCGGCAACCTCGTTCGGCTCCCGGACGTCGACCAGGAGGTAGCGTCCCTCCGCCATACCCTTCGAGACGTCTTCCGGCGCCAAATCTGTGACCTGTTGACCCACGAAAATTCCTCCCAGCGATCGGTACGAGCGAATTCAGTAACGATTACCGAGGGCTCGCCTTCCGCGCCAACCTCGCCTCTCAGGCGGCGAAAATCAAGCGCCGGAAGGCAGTTTGATAATACCTGTCAGACGGTAACCTGCGTTCCCACCTCGACCACCCGGCCGCTCGGAATCTGGAAATAGTCGGTCGCATCATTGGCGGTGCGGCTGAGCGCGATGAAAAGATGGTCCTGCCAGCGCGGCATGCCGGAATGCGCGGCCGGCTTGAGCGCGCGCCGCGACAGGAAGAATGACGTCGACATGATGTCGAATTGCCAGCCCAGCTTTCGTGCGATCGCCAGCGCCTTCGGCACGTTGGGCGATTCCATGAATCCGAACCGCAGCGTGACCTTGGAGAAGGTGGCGCTGATCTGTTCCAGCCTTACCCGCTCGGCCGGGTCGATCCGCGGCGTCGGCGCGGTTTCGATGGTGAGAATGACGTTCTTCTCGTGCAGCACCTTGTAATGCTTGAGGCTGTGCATCAGGGCCGTCGGCGCGCTGACGGGATCGCTGGTCAGGAAAACGGCGGTGCCGGAAACCCGCTGCGGCGGCCGCTTTTCCAGCATTGCCACCAGATCGGCCAGCGGAAACTCCAGCTTGCGCGATTTCTCGAACAGAAGCCTGCTGCCACGCCGCCAAGTATACATCAGCATCATCACGACCGAGCCGAGCGCCAGCGGCACCCAGCCGCCCTCGAACACTTTCAAAAGGTTCGCCGCGAGAAAGGTGAGATCGAGGAACAGGAATGGCGCGATCAGCAGATGCTGCCGCGAACGGCGACCATCTCCAGACTTTCCAGATCACGACAAATCCCATCATGCCCGTGACCACCATGGTCCCGGTCACGGAAATGCCGTAGGCCGACGCCAGCGCGCTCGAGGAACGGAACATCAGTACCAGCAGCACCACTGCGATCAGCAGCAGCGTGTTGATCCGGGGGATGAAGATCTGGCCGGAATGGGCTTCCGACGTATGGCGGATTTCAAATCTCGGCAGCAGGCCAAGCTGAATGGCCTGACGCGTCAGCGAATAGGCGCCGGTGATCACCGCCTGGCTCGCGATCACGGTCGCCGCCGTGGCAAGCGCGACCATTGGAATCAGGGCCCAGTCCGGAAACATCAGAAAGAACGGATTCTCGATCGCCTTGGGGTTGGCGATGACGAGCGCGCCCTGCCCCAGATAGTTCAGCGCCAGCGACGGCAGCACGATAGAAGAGCCAGGCGGTCTGGATCGGCCGCTTGCCGAAATGCCCGAGGTCGGCATAGAGCGCCTCGGCGCCGGTGACAGCAAGGAACACGGCGCCAAGCGTGACGAATCCGATGATGCCGTGATGGAGCATGAAGGAGACCGCATAGAGCGGATTTAGCGCCAACAGCACTTCGGGATGGCGCATGATCGGGGTAATCGCCGCAATCGCGATAACGCCGAACCAGATGCACATCACCGGCCCGAAGAACGCCGCGACGCGCGCCGTGCCGCGCGACTGAACCGCAAACAGGACCACCAGGATGAGCACCGTCAGCGGCACGACATAGGGTTCGAACGCTTCGGTGACGAGCTTGATGCCTTCGATCGCCGAAAGCACCGACAGCGCCGGCGTGATCACGGCGTCGCCGTAGAACAGCGCGCCGCTGACGATCCCGAGCATCACGATGGCGCCGGCGCCGTGAATGACCGCGCGTTGCGCCAGCGCCATCAACGCCAGCGTTCCGCCCTCGCCGTGGTTATCCGCGCGCAGCAGGATCACCACATATTTCAGCGTCACCACGATGATCAGCGCCCACAGGATCAGGGAGACGACCCCGAGCACGGCCTGGGGGTTGACGACGCCCCCGGGGCCGCTGGCCGCGATCACGGCCTCGCGCAGCGCGTAGAGCGGACTGGTGCCGATATCGCCATAGACGACGCCGATACTTCCGAGCATGAGCGCCTTGAAGCCGGCGGTAGAATGGGCATCGCCATGCCCATCGGCCGCCGCCGTTTCCGGGGCGGGAACTACAGACATCGCTGGTCATGGGAGCTGGAGGCCTCAAAATGCCTTACTGCACATCAGCAAAGCGAGGGCGGCTTATAGCCCTGCGCTAACTGCATAGCCTAGCCGATTTTGGCGCCACGCCATGCAAAAATGCATAAATCGTTAGGCCGCAAACCGCTAGATGGTGACTTGGGTCCCGACTTCAACCACCCGTCCGGTCGGAATCTGGAAATAGTCGGTGGCGTCATTGGCGGACCGGCTCATCGCGATGAACAGATGGTCCTGCCATAGCGGCATTCCCGACTGCGCGGACGGCTTCAGCGCACGCCGCGAGACGAAGAACGACGTCGACATGATGTCGAACTGCCAGCCGAGCTTCCGCGCGATCACCAGCGCCTTGGGGACGTTTGGAGATTCCATGAAGCCGAAGCGCAGCCGGACGATCGAAAACCTTGTCGCTGATGCGTTTCCATCCGGACGCGCTCGGCCAGGTCGACCCGCGGAGTCTGCGCAGTCTCGATGGTCAGGATCACGTTGTGCTCGTGCAGCACCTTGTTGTGCTTGAGGTTATGCAACAGCGCCGTCGGCACGAAACTTGGGTCGCTGGTCAGAAACACCGCGGTGCCCTTGACGATGTGGGGCGGACGCTTTTCCAGGCTCTTGATGAGGTCGTTAAGCGGAACTTCGATGCGCCGGCTCTTGACCACAAGGATCGCCGAACCACGGCGCCAGGTCCAGATCATGATCGCCATGGCAAGACCGAACAGCAGCGGCACCCACGCGCCTTCCAGCAGTTTCAGGAGATTGGCGCTGAAGAACGTCATGTCGACAACGACGAACGGCACGATCAGTGCCGCGGCAGTGGCGGCGCGCCAATTCCATAATTTCCAGATCACCACGAAGCCCATAATGCCGTCGGCGACCATGGTGGTGGAAACGGCGATGCCATAGGCGGAGGCCAAATTGCTCGAGGTGCGGAACAGGAGCACCAGCAGCAGTACCCCGATCAGCAGCAGCCGGTTCACGCGCGGCAGATAGATCTGCCCGGCATGCGTTTCGGAGGTGTAGCGGACCTCGAAGCGCGGCAGCAGGCCCAGTTGCACCGCCTGCCGGATCAGCGAATAGGCCCCGGTAATCACCGCCTGGCTGGCGATGACGGTGGCTGCGGTCGCCAGCGCGACCAGCGGCAGCAAGAGGAATTCCGGAACCATCCGGTAAAAGGAGTTTTCGATCGCGGCGGGGTCGGAAAGCACCAGCGCACCCTGGCCGAAATAGTTGATCAGAAGCGAAGGCAGCACGAAATAGAGCCAGCCGGCCTGGATCGGTTTGCGTCCGAAGTGGCCCAAATCGGCATAGAGCGCCTCGCCGCCGGTTACGGCGAGAAATACCGCACCTAACGTCACCAATCCGATCGTCCCGTGCGAAAGCAGGAAATGAAGGGCATACCAGGGATTGATCGCGGCCAGCACCGTCGGATCGTCTCTGATGTTGACGAGACCCATCGCCGCGAGCGCAGAGAACCAGACAACCATCACAGGCCCGAAGGCCGACGCGACCCGCGCCGTGCCGCCGCTCTGAACCGCGAACAGCACGACCAGAATGAAAATCGTCAGCGGCACCACATAGTGCTCGAGCGCCGGCGTCGCGAGCTTGAGACCTTCGACCGCGGACAGGACCGAAATCGCCGGCGTAATCGCGGAATCACCGATGAACATCGAAGCACCGATGACGCCCATCGCCAGCAGCGGCATGCTTCGGTGGCCCAGCGCTCTCTGGCCGAGCGCCATCAGCGAAAGCGTACCGCCCTCGCCGTTATTGTCGGCACGCAGCAGCAGCAGCACATATTTCGCGGTGACGACGATGAGCAGCGCCCACAGAATCAGCGACAGAACGCCAAGCACGATGACCCGGGTAATCGCTTGGCCCTGGGCTGCGGCCGCGACGGCCTCGCGAAAGGCATAGAGCGGCGAGGTACCGATATCGCCGAACACCACGCCGATGCTTCCCAGCGTCAGGGCCCAAAAGCCAGTCGTGACCGGCCCGTCACGGGCTTCGGTGGATGTGACACTGACGGCCATGATGGCGGAAAAACGCTCTGTCGGTTGATTTGATCCGGCCGGCTATCGACGCTTTCGTGGATGGCCTGTCAATGGTCGACCATAGCATCCGCAAGGTGAGCTGGGCGTATCCACAACGCCACACCCGATGCAATAGACCACGGTAACTTGGTAGCGATGATTATGGCTTCAGGCCAGGGGGCAGCGGCGGATCTTCACGCATCAGGGTGATGGTGACCCGGCGGTTTGCCGCGAGCGTGGGATCGTCAGGAAACAGCGGCTGGGTATCGGCCTTTCCGGAGACCGCAAAGAAGTGCCCCGGCGGCACCCCTTCCCGCTCGAGAATCTGGCGAACCGCATTGGCCCGATCCGCCGACAAATCGAAGGCACCGTAATCGCTTCGCGTCGGCACGAAGCCGGCGGAGGTGTGCCCGGCGATGGAGAGACGCAGCGGCGTGGCTTTGAGCGGACCTGCGAGTTTCTCGATCAGCCGGCGGGTGCGGTCGTAAGGCTCCTTGGAGCCGTCGGCGAACATCGAGCGGCCGTCCTGGTCGACGATTTCCAGATTGAGCCCCTGCTTGGTCTCCTCGAACATGACGTGTTTCGAGACTTCGGTCAGTTCCGGCATGTCCTGCAATGCCTGCCGCAATGACGCCGAGGCAAGCGCGAATTCGCGATCGATTTTCAGGCGGGCGCCCTGCGCGACGCTGCGCTCCTGTTCGTCCGGTGTAGGCCTGTTGGAAGCTTCCTCCGGTGGAATGTGCGCGGTATTTTTCAGCTTCTCCCGCGTCGGCAGGCCGTCGGATTCGATGATGCCGGAATAGCGCGCTTCGGTCTGCACGCCGAACGCATCGCGCATCGAGCCGGCGACGATCTTGAGCTTGTTGTTGTCCATGGTGGAAAATGCGACGAGCATCACAAAGAAGCTCATCATCAAGCCCATGAGGTCGGCGAAGGACACGTACCAGCCGTGTCCTCCTCCATGTGCGTCGCCGCGTTTTTTCTTGGCCATTGCCTGCTTCCCGGACCGATCTGACCAGCCCGGTCAGGCCGGAACCGGCTCGCCTTCTTCGTGGCGGTGTTTTTCCGGCAGGTAGGCCAGCAACATTTCCCGCACCAGCGTCGGGCTCTTGGAATCCCGGATCATCAGAATGCCGTCGATGATCAGCGTGCGGTTGGTCTCCTCGTCGAGCAGCTTGCCGTGCAGCTTGTCGGCGATAGGCAGGCAGAACAAATTGGCGATCACCGCGCCGTACAGCGTCGCCAGCAATGCGGTCGCCATGAACGGGCCGAGCTTCGAAGGATCGGTCATGTTGGCGAACATCTGCACCATGCCGATCAGGGTGCCGACCATGCCGAACGCCGGCGTACAGTCGCCGATGGCGCGATAGATTTTCCCGCCTTCGTCGAGATGCATCAGGAAATTGTCGCGGTCGCGCTCCAGATTGTCGCGGATGAATTCGAGATCATAGCCGTCGGCGACGTAGCGAATGCCCTTGGCCAGGAACGGCTCGTCGGTCTCGACCTTTTCGAGGCCAACCGGCCCCTGCTTGCGCGCGATTTCAGCGATGCGGGCGAGTTCGTCGACGAGATCGCGGGCGGTGAGACGGCTCATCGTGAAGGCAAATTTCGCTCCGAGCGGAATGCCGTGCACGATAGCGCTGAGCGGAAACCTGATCATGGTGGCGGCGATCGATCCGCCGACGACGATGATGAAAGCATGATCGCTGACGAACAGGCTCAGATCGCCGCCCATGAGCATTATCGTTGCCACGACAATGACGCCGGACACGAGCCCAACGCTCGTCATGATATCCATCGGAGACTCCAACGCGTACGCGAACGATCGGCCGTTCTGGACGACGGCGCGGCCCACCCCGAGCTGCGCAACGAGAACCCTACGGAGCCGCCATTAAAGACGCGTTACCGAATTTGGTAGGCATAACAATTGGTTAATGAAAAGCTAGGCCGCGGTCATCCCTCTGTGTTTACTGGGCTTCTGATCGGTGATTGCTTGTCTGCCAGATGCGTTCCCGCCCGGGCCGCCGGGTATTCAGCGCTCGGCAAAGGCCTTCTCGACCACGAACTGACCCGGCTCCCCGTGATTGCCTTCGACAAAATCCTTGCCCAGCAGCAGCGCCCTGGTGTCGTGGACCAGGGACGGGCTGCCACAGATCATGACGCGATCCTGTCCGGGTGCGAGCGGGGCAAGACCAATGTCGCTGAACAGCTTGCCTGAATTCATCAGGTCCGTGATCCGGCCGCGATTGCGGAACGGGTCGCGCGTCACCGTCGGATAATAGATCAGCTGGTTGCGGACCAGTTCGCCGATCAGATCGTCGTTCGGCAGTTTTTCCGTGATCATCTCGCCATAGGCGAGTTCGGCGACGCGGCGGCAGCCATGCAGCAGCACCACCTTTTCAAAGCGCGCGTAAGTCTCGGGATCCTTGATCACGCTGAGGAACGGAGCAAGTCCGGTACCGGTCCCGATCAAATAGAGATTGCGCCCGTCCTCCAGATTGTCGATCACCAGCGTGCCGGTCGCCTTGCGGCTGACGATGATTTCGTCGCCCTGCTTCAGGTGCTGCAGCCGCGAGGTCAGCGGTCCATCCGGCACCTTGATCGAAAAGAATTCGAGCCGGTCCTCGTAATTGGCGCTGGCGACGCTGTAGGCGCGCAGCAGCGGCTTTTCGCCGATCCTTCAGACCGATCATCGTGAATTCGCCGTTGCGGAAACGGAACGACGGGATTGCGCGTGGTGGTGAAGCTGAACAGCGTATCGGTCCAGTGATGGACGCTCAAGACGCTTTCCTGGTTGAAATTGCTCATCGCGACAGTTCCGCTCGCTTCCGGGAGGCCAATTGTGCCGGGCAACTCATTCGTATACATTCATTCGTATACAAATGAATAATCCGGCTTGATCCCGGCGTCAAGGCGCGGGCAAGATGCTCTCCGCCGAGCTTGCGAAAGCATTGAACAAAAAGGAAAAACCCATGGCCCACGACGAACCCCAGGCAGCCGGCCCGACCAAGCTCGTGATCCGCAATATCGGACTGTTGCTGAGCGGCGCCATGGAGAAGCCGATCCTCGATGCCGACACGATCGTGGCCGAGAACGGCAAGATCACGGGAATCGGCCGCGCCAAGGACGTCAACACCGAGGGCGCCACGACCATTGTCGATGCCAACGGCACCACGGTCGCGCCCGGCCTGATCGACAGCCATGTCCATCCTGTCGCCGGCGACTGGACGCCGCGGCAGAACCAGACCAACTGGATCGACAGCTATCTGCATGGCGGCGTCACCACCATGATCTCGGCAGGCGAGGTTCACATGCCCGGCCGCCCTCGCGACGTCATCGGCCTCAAGGCGATGGCGATTTTCGCGCAACGCGCGTTCTGGACGCTGCGTCCCGGCGGCGTGAAGGTTCATGCCGGCGCGCCGGTGATCGAAACCGAAATGGTCGAGGAAGATTTCAAGGAACTCGCCGCGGCCGGCGTCAAGCTGCTCGGCGAGGTCGGCCTCGGCGGCGTCAAGGACGGTCCCACCGCGCGCAAGATGGTCGGATGGGCGCGCAAATACGGCATCCAGAGCACGATCCACACCGGCGGCCCGTCGATTCCCGGCTCCGGCCTGATCGACAAGGACGTGGTGCTGGAAGCCGATACCGATGTGATCGGCCACATCAATGGCGGCCACACCGCGCTGCCCGACGACCAGATCCGCTGCATCTGCGAGGGCTGCAAGCGCGGCCTCGAACTGGTTCACAACGGCAATGAGCGCTCGGCGCTGTACACGCTGCGCACCGCGCAGGAGATGGGCGATCTCAGCCGGATCATCCTCGGCACCGATGCGCCGGCGGGCTCCGGCGTGCAGCCGCTCGGCATCCTGCGCATGGTGTCGCTGTTGTCCTCGCTCGGCGAAGTGCCCGCCGAAATCGCGTTCTGCTTTGCGACCGGCAACACCGCAAGGATGCGCGCGCTCGACTGCGGCCTGATCGAGGTCGGGCGGTCGGCCGACTTCGTCATCATGGACCGGGCGCAGCATTCGCCCGGCAAGACCATTCTGGAAAGCGTGCGGCTCGGCGACCTGCCCGGCATCGGCATGACCATCATCGACGGCATCGTGCGCACCCAGCGCAGCCGCAACACGCCGCCGGCGACCAGGGTGCCGGTGATCGTCGGGCATTAGGCGGACCGTGCCCGAGGGTTAGCGATGGAGATGGGTTTCCTCGCCTAGCAGCGATCCCGTCTCCCCTCCCCGCGAAGCGGTGGGGAGGGGTTGGGGGTTGGGGGTGCCGCGGCAAGTGCCTCTCGTGCTGAAGGAGCTGAGCTGAAAGACCCCCCACCCCCGACGCTCGCTCACCCGCCACGCGCAAGGGCGCGTGGGTGGAGGGGAGCTCAAGAGCGGTGCTCGCTCGTCCGGACACGAATTCTATTTCCGATTCGAATTTCAAACAGCGGATACACGTCCGCATTCTCGCGGCACGATTTCGCCCGAGTTTTGCGTTGTCCCTCCGAAAAAGGAGGGAGCAGGGAATGCCGGATGCGCGCTGCACCCGCGGTCTCGTGTGCAAAGATGTGCGAAAAAAACGCACACGAGCATACAGGTTCAGCGGAGGCACTCCGGCATTCCCTGCGCAATGGCTTTACGGATTACTTCGCGCTCTCCCCGGAGAATCGGGCTTTGTTGTCTCCGTCGCCTGCGAATAGCTGGCTCGTCCACGCCCGGTCGGGCCGACTTGCCTTTTCGCAGACTTGACGCCAACCATTGAGGCGTCAGGACCACACGACTTCACCGTACGCTTCGGCACCGCTCGTCAGCACGTCCCAAGGATCGCTCACGAGCCCGAAGGCCGCCCTGCCATCCCATCGCGCGCACGCCGCCGCCGCGTCCACCGCATCCCGTCCCAACGTTCGTGACGATGGCCAACGCCCCTTCCTCGGGGACAGGATGCCGGGAGTTCTAAAGGTGATTTGCCCGACGACGAAAGCGGAAATCTGCCCGTCGGGTTGTTTTGTCGCAGCCGCGGCGCAGGATTGCGTTTGCCCGGGGAGCGAGCTTTTCTCCGGCCTCATCCTGAGGAGCCCCGCGCAGCGCGGCGTCTCGAAGGATGGCCGCGAGTCCTGACGTTGCGCCCATGCTTCGAGACGCTTGCCTCGCAATCTCCCGAGATGAGGACCGAGTCTTGCTGCTCCATAACCCGTACAGCGACTTAGCGTCAGCGTAAGCCACCACTACATCCGCCGATGGCGGATCGCGCGAAAGCATGCGCGTAGACTTAAGTGCACTGTCACCGTAATACTCACACTGCCTGGGATGTGGAGGTGCTGGGTAAGCCGGGCACGTACACGATGAAACGCTATTGAACTGCAAAAAATCTATGCGAAGCGGTTGTAGCCCGTAGCGTGGGTTAGTCTTACTGCGTCAAATCTGGCGTTAGCCCCTCATCCTGAGGAGCTTGCGTCAGCAAGCGTCTCGAAGGATGAAGGCCGCGAATGCACATCGGGGCCTCGTGGTTCGAGACGCGCGGCGTTGCCGCGCTCCTCACCATGAGGGTTTAATGACCCAGCAAGATTAGCGAAGCGTAACCCGCCATTACGAGTACAACTCGATGAGAGGATATGGTGGATTATATTACGGTGACAGTGCACTAAACATTATTCATGCATGCGTAGAGTTGCAGACGCGCTTCTGTGGCTATGTCCGGGAGTCTGTCCACCCACTGAGCAACAACCATGCGGGAAAAGAAAACTAAGTGCACTGTCAGCGTGGTGAAGTGGTGAAGCCAACGCGCACCGGCTTGACCAAAAGTCACGCGATCAATGCTCGGAACGGAGATGCAGTCGGCGATCTGCCGCCGGGATCAGGGAGCGCAAAGCGGTGCGGCGGAGGGTGGCTAGCGACAAGGATAGGTCTTTTTCAGAAGAAAAAGCAGCGGAACGACGATGATCGTGTCGTCTGGCATCTTGGTCTGGTTCTTGGCCCAGTCCGAGATCAACCGGGCCGCCTCCTCGTGGCTGACAAGGCCCTCTTTGCAAAACAGTTTGCTGGGGGCTGCCATGTTGTAGGCCGTCAGTGCGTCCATCGCGCCCGCCAGATATACTTCATTGAAGGCGCGGATCCTGTCGTTTTCCGGATGTAGATAATTTTTCAGTCTTAAGCTCTGTGCATTTGCCGAAAAAGACAAAAGCACTCCCAATGCGATCACGGCGATGCGGACCATTAGTTAGCCTCCCGATTTCCGATCTCCGTCAACGCCTCCCTGACCTCGGCAACATCGCTTCGCTCCTCGCAATGTCGGTCCGAAGATGATGGATAAGAACCGGGGCATTCCCAGTGGTCGGCGGCAGACGCCGACAGGTTCAAACTCGCATCAACCAAGGTCCGCTCACCGCAGCTTGCTGAGCAGCGCGACCAGCGTCTCGCGCTCCTTCGGCTCAAGCGGCGCAAGCGTCTCCCTGGTGATGGCGAACGCGTTCGGCATCGCCTTTTCGGCCAGCTGCTGACCCGCGCGGGTCAGGCTGACCAGCAGGCGGCGGCCATCTTCGGGATCGGGGCTGGTTTCGGTCAGGCCGCGGGCGGTGAGCCGGTCGATCACGCCCTTGATGGTGGCGACATCCATCGCGGTCAGCCGCCCGAGCTGATTCTGCGAGCACGGTCCGGTCTCGGTGAGTTTTGCCAATGCGGCCCACTGCGTCGGCGTCAGATTGTTTCCGATTTCCTTTGCGAAGATCGTGGCGTGGCGCTGCCATACCTGGCGCAGGATGAAGCCGATCTGCTCTTCCAGAATGTAGGCCGGTCGCGACGGCTTGGCGCTTCGCCTGGCCGAGAGGCTCCTGGTCATTTGCGTTCTGGCTCCCATTTTTCCCGGCGCTGCGGAATCACAGCGCCAGATGCGCGTCGCGGATATCCGGGCGCGCGTCAAGCTCGCTCATGGTGCCGTTGAAACAGATACGGCCGCGCTCGATGATATAGGCGCGGTCGCAGATCAGCCTGGCGAAATGCAGGTTCTGTTCCGAGACGATCATGCTGACGCCTGCTCTCTTCATGGTCAGGATGGCGTCGACCATCTGCTCCACGATCTTGGGCGACAATCCTTCCGACGGCTCGTCGAGCAGCACCAGCGACGGGTTGCCCATCAAGGTCCGCGCGATCGTCAGCATCTGCTGTTCGCCGCCGCTCATGCGCCCGCCTGCCCGGCCGTGCATCTCGCTGAGATTTGGAAACAGCGCGAACAGTTTCTCCCGGGTCCAATGCGGCGCGTTCGGCCTGATCGGCTGACGGCCGACCTCAAGGTTTTCGTCGACCGTCAGGTCCGTGAAGATACGCCGCTCCTCCGGCACATAGCCGAGGCCGCGGCTTGCGATCACATGCGTCGGCTGGTCCGAGACGTCCTTGCCTTCGAAGACGATGCGGCCAGTTCGCTGCTCGACCAGGCCGACGATGGAGCGAAAGGTCGTGGACTTGCCGGCGCCGTTGCGTCCAAGCAGTGCCACCACCTCGCCATCGCCGACCTCGAGCGCGACGTCGAACAGGATATGGGCGGGGCCGTAGTAACTGTTGAGCCCCTCGACCGAGAGCTTCATGCCGGCGCTCCCTGGCGATGGCGGGCATCGTAAACCAGGCCCTCTCCCAGATAGATGGCGCGGACCTCCGGGTTATGCCGCACTTGTTCGGGCGTGCCTTCCGCAATCAAGGTGCCGCGATTGAGCACCAGGATCCGGTCGGCGTGTTCGAACACCACGTCCATGTCGTGCTCGGTGAAGAGAACACCGATCGACCTTTCGCGGGCGATGCGCGCGGTGAGCCGCATCAGTTCGACGCGTTCGCGCGGCGCCATGCCGGCGGTCGGTTCATCCATCAGCAGCAGCTTCGGCTGATTGGCGAGCGCAACGGCAAGCTCCAGCCGTTTCAGATCGCCATAGGCAATTTCGCCGCAGGGACGATTCGCGTAGCCGTCCATACCAACCAGCGCCAACAGCGAATCGGCCTCTTCCGGAGCGAACTTCGGCGTCGAGGTCCAGAGATTGAACAGCTGCCCGTGATAGGACACCAGCGCGACCTGGATGTTTTCGCGCACCGTCATGGTCGGGAACGTTGCCGTAATCTGGAAGGTACGTCCGACCCCCAGCCGCCAGATCGCGCGCGGCCTCTCGCCTGATGTGTCGTGGCCGAGCAGATTGATCCGGCCGGAGCCGGGCGTGGTTTGGCCATTGAGCATGTCGAAGCACGTGCTTTTTCCGGCGCCGTTGGGACCGATCAGCGCCAGGATCTCGCCGGCCTTCAGTTCGAACGAGACGCTGCGCACGGCATGCACGCCGCCATAGGACTTGCTCAGGCCTTCGACTGAGAGAAGTGTGGGTGCGATGATGCTCATTCGGCCGTCTCGATCCGGGAGGCGAGAAGTGTGGACTGCGATTGGGGCCGGCGCCGATGCGCAATGGTCTCGAGCACCCCGACGATGCCCTTCGGCAAGACAACGACGATCAGCACGATCACACCGCCGAGCACCAGCTTGGACAGATCGGTCTCACTCACCAGCCAGATGCTGAGCGCCTTGTAGACGATGGCGCCGACCACAGCGCCGGAGACGGTTTCGACGCCGCCAAGCAGCACCATCACAAGCGCGTCGACTGACAGCGAGATACCGAGACTGTCGGGAAACACACTGCCTTTGAGGTACGCAAACAGCGCGCCGGCAATCCCGGCCGCCGTGCCGGCAATCACGAAGGCGGTCCATTGCACCATCTTGCCGTTGATCCCGATCGCCTCGCTGCGCCTGATGGAATCGCGCGTCGCCCGCAACGCATAGCCGAATGGGGAAAACGTCATGATCCTGAGAACCGCAACTGCAAGCGCGGCCACGCCGATCGAGAGCCAGTAGAAATGCGAAGGGCTCGCCGCCCATGGCTCGGGCCAGACGCCAAGGATACCATTGTCCCCGCCGGTCACATCAACCCACTGGAACGCGATCGACCAGACGATCTGCGCGAACGCGAGCGTCAGCATTGCGAAATAGACGCCGGACAATTGCACGGCAAAGAATCCGAACAGCGCGGCGCCGGCAAGCCCGAGCAACGGACCAAGCAACAGGCAGGCGATCATCGGCAGACCCGCCATCTTGGCCAGGAACGCAACACCATAGGCGCCGAGCCCGAAATAGGCAGCATGGCCGAACGAAGCGAGCCCGCCGACCGACATCAGGAAATGCAGGCTGGCGGCAAAGATCACGAAGATCGCGATTTCCGAGCCAACCGTTAGCGCATAATTGCCGCCGAACAGCGGCAGCGCCGCCACCAGCGCCAACGCCGCAGCGGTGGCGAGGCGTCCGTTCGACGTCAGCGGCCGCCAGACGTTCACGGACAGACCCGGCGTGCGGCGCGCGGCGGCTTCGGGCTTGCCGAACAGGCCCCATGGCCGCACGATCAACACCGCGGCCATCACCAGAAATACCAGGATGATGGAAATCTTCGGAAAGACCAGGATCCCGAATGCGTTAAGCTCCGATACCAGGACCGCCGCGACAAAGGCGCCGATGATGCTGCCAAGACCGCCGATCACCACCACCACGAACACGTCGACGATGATACGCAGGTCCATGGCGTGATACACCGCGTCGCGGGGAATCTGCAGCGCGCCGCCGAGCGCCGCGAGGAAGACCCCGAGCGCGAACACGCTGGTGAACAGCCACTTTTGATTGACGCCGAGCGCCGCCACCATGTCTCGGTCCTGGGTCGCCGCGCGGACCAACACCCCCCAGCGCGTTCGCTGGAACAGCAGCCACAAGATTCCGAGCACGACCGGACCAAGCCCTATCAGGAACAGGTCGTAGCTCGGCACATTCTGGCCGAAAAAATCTACCGCCCCCCGCAAGCCCGGGGCCCGGCGGCCCAAAAGATCGCTCGGGCCCCAGATCAGGACCACGAGATCCTCGACCATCAGGGTCAAGCCGAACGTCGCCAAAAGCTGAAACAATTCGGGCGCGTGATAGATCCGCCGCAACAGCACCATTTCGATCAGCACGCCGACGGCCGCCACGATCAGCGCCGCGGCGACAATGCCGCCCCAAAACCCGATCGCACCGGAAAACCGCTCGGTCAGCGTAAATGCGGCATAGGCGCCGAGCATGTAGAACGCGCCATGGGCGAAATTGACGATGCGCGTCACGCCGAAGATGATCGACAGGCCTGACGCCACGAGGAACAGCGAAGCCGCGCTCGCAAGACCGGTCAGGAACTGGACGATGTAAAAGGCCATTAAAAGTCCACGTTAGCGTTGGGTTCACCTCTCCCCGCTCGCGGGGAGAGGCCGAAATTCGCTCAGCGAATTTCGGATGAGGGGGACTGGCCGCGCATTCGGTGCCCGCGGAGGGTCGCTCCCTCCCGCAGCGAACGCCGATTTCTCCCCTCCCCCCGCGCGCAGCGCGTGGCGGGGAGGGGTCGGGGGTGGGGGGTGCTTCAGCGTGCTCAACATCAGCATGGGTACCCGCGGAGCCACCCCCCACCGCCGACCTCGAGAGCGAGCTCCGCTCGCCTCGGACCCCGCCGCTTCGCGGAGGGAGGGGAGAAGAAGAAAGTCTCGCTTCGTGGCGGCGAACCTCACTCCTTTGGCCGCAGCTTGGCGACTTCCGCATCGTTCGGCAGATAGTCGGAGCCTTTGCGATAGGCCGTGTCGACCATGATGCCCTTGCCATCCTTGAGCGCGGTCTTGCCGACGAACGCGCCCAATGTCGACTGGTGGTCGATTTTGCGGAAGGTAATCTCGCCGAACGGCGACGGCAGCGAGAGCCCTTCGGCCGCCGCGATCAGCTTTTCCGGATCGTCCGAGTTGGCTTTTTTCAGAATGGCCGCGGCCGCCTTGATGGTCTCGTAGCCGACGATCGAGCCGAGTCTTGGATAGTCATTGTACTTCGCCTGATAGGCTTTCAGGAACGCGTCGTGTTCGGGGGTCTTGATGTTGTACCAGGGATAGCCGGTGACGATCCACCCTCCCGGCGTTTCGTCCTTCAGCGGATCGAGGTATTCGGGTTCGCCGGTAAGGAAGCTCACCACCGTGCGACCCTTGAACAGGCCGCGGGTGTTGCCTTCGCGCACGAACTTCACGAGGTCGGCGCCGAAGGTGACATTGAGGATGGCTTCCGGATTGGCGGCGGCCAGCGCCTGCACGACGGGGCCTGCGTCGATCTTGCCGAACGGAGGCCACTGCTCGTCGACCCACTGGATGTCGGGCCGCTTTTCCGACATCAGTTTCTTGAACACTGCAACCGCCGACTGGCCGTATTCATAGTTCGGCGCAATCGTCGCCCAGCGCTTGGCCGGCAGTTTCGCGGCTTCTTCCGCCAGCATCGCTGCCTGCATGTAATTGGAAGGACGCAAGCGGAAGGTGTAGCGATTGCCCTTGGACCAGGTGATCGCGTCGGTCAGCGGTTCGGCCGCCAGGAAGAAAACCTTCTTCTGGTTGGCGAAGTCGCTGACGGCAAGGCCGATATTGGACAGGAACGTGCCGGCCAGCATCGCCACCTTCTCGCTCGACACCAGTTCGTTGGCGGCGGTCTGCGCGTCGGCTGGCTTGCCGCCATCATCCTTGGAGATGACGACGAGCTTCTTGCCGTTGATGCCGCCCGCGGCATTGATTTCCTCCACCGCGAGCTGCCAGCCTTTGCGATAAGGATCGGTAAAGGCGGGCAACAGCGAGTAGCTGTTGATTTCACCGATCTTGATCTCGCTCTGCGCCATGGCGGCGTGCGCCATGCCGGAGAAAATAATCGCAAGCCCTGCGCCCAAAAACCTGTCGAATACAATTTTGCTTCGTTGCATCCCGTACCTCCAGTGTTGAAGAAACTATCTTAAGCCGTCCTCGCCTTTGACTTCAGCGACCGTCAGACCGCCAACCCGCGGCAGCGGCCGGCCGCTATCGGTGATCGCGACCGCGACCATGATCTCGTTGGCGCGCGGCGCATCGTTGATCTGCACTTCCATGCCGTCGAAATGGCTGCGCACGAAGGCCGCATCCTTGTGGCCGAGCGGAATATCAAGCGTCGTGCCCGGCCCGCCCCGCTTCTTTGATGATGGAATCAACGCCGCGCCTTTGCCGAGAACCTTGCGCACCGGCGCACCCATCTTGGGATGCAAGATCGCTGCCGCGTGCTCGAGTTCGCCATTTTCGCCGACCGCGGCCGCCTTGCCATAGCTTTGCGCCTTTGCGCCTTCGATCCCGAGAGCGGCGACCGCCTTCTTCGACAGCAGCTCGCCAAGTTCCTCGCCGATCGCGATCAGAGGCGAGAGATCCTCGACATATCGGCCGGCGAATGGATTTTCGATCACCGCGATGGCTGCCGCACGCCGGGTCGGCGGCGTGACCTTCTGACCCATTTCAAGACAGGTCTCCTCGACCACCGTGACGATCTTGCGAATAATTGCGCTCATCGCAACCCATCCTCCCCCTTGATCTCGCTGGCCTTCAGGCCACCCACCCGGGCATGAATTCGCGATCCCGTGGTCATCACCAGTGCGACCAGCAATTCGTCAGCCCGCGGCGCGTCGGCAATGCCGACTTCCATGGCATCGAAATGTGAACGCACATAGGACGCGTTGATGTGGGTAATCGGAACGTCGAGCCGTGTGCCCGGGCCGCCGACCTTCTTGGCGGACGGGACAATCGCCTTCGCTTCGCCCAGAATTTCGCGCATCGCGTAGCCTCCCGGCACATGCCATAGCGCGCCATGCTCGAGTTCGCCCGCCGCGCCGATGATCGCACCCTTGCCGTAGCTCTGGACGGCGGCGGGATCGCCGCCGAGGGCTTTCAAAAGTGCTCCCGCCATATCAATGCCGAGCGGCGTCAGGTCGTCCATGAAGCCCGCGATATCCTCGACATAGCGCCCCGCGAACGGATTGCGGATGACGCACAACGCAGCGCCCCGGCGCAGCGGCTCCTTCGCCGGCTTGCCACCTTCGTGGAAGATCTCTTCGATCTGAGTGAGACGCTTGCGGATTTCGATCTCAGGCATCGACCAAACTTTCCTTGTTTCGGAACGCTGCGCCCGGCACGAGCCCCGGCCCGGCGCCATCGATATTCTTCAGGGCAATTACCGACATTTCGCCTTGCAGATGAAGTGCCGCGCCGTCGATCAATCCGGCAGCGAGCAGCGCCCGCGCGCGAGCCGCGCCGGCGTCGAGCGCGGCTGCAATCTCAAACCCCGACAATTCGCCGACGTCGCGCGTGACAAGCCGCCCGCCAAGATCGCTGTCGGGCTGCAGATCGCATGCAAGCCGGCGGACGACGGCAGGATGTCCTGGCAAATCCACGGCATTGGCAATGATGGTGGCGGCCGCGTCAGCTTGTGACGCCGTCCGCGCCAGCACGGTCACGGCGTCGGCAATGCCGAGCGAGAAACTGCGCCCATGGCGTCCGCTGGTGGCAATCCCCCGCGAGGGCTGATCGGCATCGATGACCATCGTTCGCATCAAACCATGCTGGTCCGGCCGATCCATCAGGCCCACCGTGAAGCGCTCTCCATCGGCAAGGTGCAACGCGATATCGCCGCCATTGTTGACGTAAGCCCGCTCAAGCCGCGTACTCTGCAGCATCGCGCCGAGAATTTCCTCCGCCACGGAACCTGCGACCGCAGCCATCGGCGTGATGAAGCAATCGCCGGCAAACGGCGCTACCGCGGCATGCATGCGCCGCGCCACCTCGCCTTGCAGCAGGCATCGCGCCGGGTCGGCGGCTTGCCGCAACAGCGGCAACTCGCTGCAGAGTTCGTCGAGCAGACCGGTGAAACGCCGCGTTGCGGCGTCGTAGGCCGCACGCACGTTCGTCGCGCTGCCGCTTGCCTCCACGATCAGGTCGATCGGACCATCCTGCAAATGAAGCCGCCTGCCGTCCGCCAGAAACCCGATTTGCGGCGTCCTCGTCATGAGCGCCGCCACGGTTGCGAGAATATTTGCAGGGTCTCCGTGTTGTCCTTCACCGACGCCAGCGGACGCACGTGATCCATATGGCCGCCCAGCGCCGCATAATCCGACAGCCGCAGCGTGAACTCGATCGGCGCCACCAACGCCGGCGTCGGAACATATCCGAAGGCGCCCGCCGGCAATCGCGTCACGTCCACCATGAAGGTGATGCCGCCGCCGGGCCAGACATAGACCGGCGCGCCGCCGCTGGTGACGCGCGTCAGCGCTTCCTTCACCGATCGCGTCAGACGAACCGGATTGTCGGTGACCCCGGCGCGCAACGATCCGCCCGCGCCCGCCATGAACAGCACGGTGCACAGCGCCGGCTCGCAGTTCTCCTGGATCCGCTCGACCGAAAATTGGAGATCGGCCGGCATCTGCTTTTCGACAGGCTTGAGCGCCTCGTCGAGCTCATAGAAAGCCGCATGTTCGCCGGTCGTGGAGACCATCAGCATGGTCATGCCGGGACGCGCCTTCTTCGCATCGAACGGCCCCAGCACCGAGAGCGGGTCGGATATCTTGGTGCCGCCCCAGCCGGTGCCGGGCTCCGCCACCTGGAAATAGCGGCCGGGCGTCGAACGCCGTCCCTTCATCTTGATCCCGGTATCGGGAATATCGAGCAGTTTGCCGGCCTGGTGTTCGCGAGAGAACGCCGGTGATGTGGTCGTCCACCACCACGACCTCGTCGACCTTGCCGTGCCATTGCTTGGCGAACATGCCGATGGTCGCCGAGCCGCAGCCGACCCGCATCCGCTCCTCGGCGACGCCGTTGACGACAGGCGCATGTCCGGCCTGCACGACGACGGTGGCGCCGCCGTCGATCGTCAGCTCGACCGGCTTGCAGTTGCTCAGATCCATCAGCGCGTCGCAGGTGACGCGCCCTTCCTTCTTCGAACCGCCGGTGAGATGATGAACGCCGCCCAGCGACAGCATCTGCGAGCCGTATTCGCTGGTCGTCACATGACCGATCGCCTCGCCCTGCGCGCGAACCGTCGCCGTTTCCGGGCCGAGATAGCGGTCGGTGTCGATCTTCACCTTGACGCCGCAATAACTGAAGATGCCTTCGGTCACCACGGTGACCATGTCGACGCCGTCGATTTCCGAAGACACGATGAAAGGCGCGGGCTTGTAGTCGGGATAGGTGGTGCCGGCGCCGATCGCGGTCACGAAGATGTTCGGCTCGTGAACGATCTTGCCGTCCCAGTCGCCGGTGGCCTGGAACGGCACCAGCCGTCCGCCCTGCGATACCGTCCGCTCCAGAAGGATATGAGGATCGACGCGCACCAGCTGGCCGTCGTGATTGGCGTAACGGTCGCAGGCCCCTGCCGCGCCCGGCTTGATGTAACACATCACCGGGCAAGCATCGCAGCGGATCTTGTCGTCAGCAGCAGTCGGTTCAGTCAGCATCAACAAGCTCTCAGGCCAGCGTCAAACTGTCGGACGGCTCGAACGGTAACGACGCGTCGCAAGCGTTGTTCGGGCGGTCTCGATCATATCGTGTTTCCTGCCGCCCGGGCATCTCGTTCGTATACGAACGATGTTGCGCGCGCCGCCAAGTACTGTCAAGCGTCCTTGCGTTCGGAAAAGCCCGCTGCCGAATAATAGCTCAATTGCCTCGCCGGTTTGTTCATAAACCGGGCAACCGGCCTCACGGCAACAGGCCAAGCTTGCACGTTTGTATGCAAACGGTATCCTCGCGAGCCGTTCGACGTGATGTTTTGCAGCGCAACCGCAGGGGCCGGAACCAGGACCATGACGCAGCCCACGATCCGCCTGACGGTCAATGGCAGGATCCATGACGTCAGCGCCGCGCCCGACACCGCGCTGCTTTACGTCTTGCGCAACGATCTCGAATTGAACGGGCCGAAGTTTGGCTGCGGGCTCGGCGAATGCGGCGCCTGCACCGTGCTGATCGACGGCGTTGCCGCGCGTTCCTGCGTGATCCCGATCTCCGGCTGCGTCGGGCGCGAGATCGTCACGCTCGAAGGCCTTGGCTCGCGCGATCATCCCGATCCGGTGCAGGCCGCCTTCATCGGCGAGCAGGCCGCGCAATGCGGCTACTGCCTGAACGGCATGATCATGGCCACCAAGGCGCTGCTGATGCGGACCCCTCACCCTTCCGAGACCGAGGTGCTGGAAGCGCTGCGCTATCAATCTGTGCCGGTGCGGCGCGCATATTGAAATCGTGCGTGCCGCGATGCGGGCCGCCGGCCGCGTCGTCGAGGCGCAGGATTGATGGCCTCACCGGACTCTCCAGACGATCCTCAACTTCGGCCCGGATCATTGTCCGTCGTTCGCCCGGCCGTCACCGGCGAGAAGGGCGCCTTCGAGACCTTTATCAGGATAACAGTCGACGGTTCTGTCACGGCCTTCAACGGTCATGTCGATCTCGGAACCGGCATTCGTACCGCGCTCGGACAGATCGTCGCCGAGGAACTCGACGTATCCTTTGCGCGCGTCGTCGTCGTGCTCGGCGATACCTCGCGCGTTCCCAATCAGGGCGCGACCATCGCCAGCGAAACCATTCAGATCACCGCCGTGCCCCTGCGCAACGCCGCGGCACAAGCCCGGCATTTCCTGATGGCGCGCGCCGCGGAACGGCTTGAGCTGCCCGTGGCAGAACTCGCCGTCGAAGATGGGCTCGTGCGCGGCCGGGATAACCGCAGCGTCAGCTACGGCGAATTGATCGCGGGAGAGACGATCCGCCTCGAACTGGCTGATCGCGTTCAGGTCAAATCGGTCGATACCTACGCGATCGTCGGGCAGTCGGTGCCGCGCATCGACCTTCCGGCGAAAGCGACCGGCGAACTGGTCTATGTGCACGACGTGCGCGTGCCCGGCATGCTGCACGGCCGCGTGGTCCGACCACCCTATGCCGGCGTCGATGCCGGGCCGTTTGTCGGCACCAGCCTGATCGCGATCGAGGAGGCCTCGGTCCGCGATATTCCCGGGCTCGTCGCCGTGGTCAGGGTCGGCGACTTCGTCGGCGTCGTCGCCGAGCGCGAGGAAAACGCGGTCAAGGCGGCGGCGCAACTCAAGGTGACGTGGAAACCGACGCCGACACTGCCCGATCTCGAGGATGTCGAGCACGGCGCTGCGCGCCAATCCATCGACTCCGCGCACCCTGACCGACAAGGGCGACGTCGACGCCGCCATCGCCGGCGCAGCAAAGCCGATGCAGCGGACATATGTCTGGCCCTATCAGATGCACGGTTCGATCGGCCCGTCCTGCGCGGTTGCAGATTATCAGGCGGGCAACGTCAGGGTCTGGTCGGGCACGCAAAACCCTCACATCCTGCGCGCCGATCTCGCGCTGCTGGTCGGAAAGCCCGAAGCCGAAATCGACGTGATCCGGATGGAAGCCGCCGGTTGCTATGGCCGCAACTGCGCCGACGATGTTTCCGCCGACGCGGTGCTGCTGTCGCGCGCGGTCGGCCGTCCAGTCCGGGTGCAATTGACGCGCGAACAGGAGCACGCCTGGGAGCCGAAGGGCACCGCGCAACTGATGGACGTCAACGGGGGCCTGCGGGCCGATGGCAGTGTCGCTGCCTACGATTTTGCCACACGCTATCCGTCCAACGGCGCGCCCACGCTGGCGCTGTTGCTCACCGGGGCCGTCGCGCCAGTCCCGGCCATTTTCGAGATGGGCGACCGCACCGCGATCCCGCCCTATGATTACGAAAACATGCGCGTGGTGGCGCACGACATGCCGCCGATCGTGCGCGCCTCATGGTTCCGCGGCGTATCGGCATTGCCGAACACCTTTGCCCATGAGTCCTATATCGACGAACTGGCGACCGAGGCCGGCGTCGATCCGATCGAATACCGCCTGCGCTATCTGAAGGACAAGCGCGCCGTCGATCTCGTCAACGCGGTTGCCGAACGCGCCGGCTGGATCCCGCGTCCGCACCGGCAAGAACCGGCCGCCGAGAGTGACATCGTGCGCGGGCGGGGTTTTGCCTATGCCCTCTATGTGCACAGCAAATTTCCAGGCTACGGCGCCGCGTGGTCGGCCTGGATCGCCGACGTCGCCGTCAACAAGGCAACCGGTGATGTCAGCGTGACGCGTGTCGTCGCCGGCCAGGATTCCGGGCTGATGGTCAACCCGGATGGTGTCCGCCACCAGATTCACGGTAACGTCATCCAGTCGACCAGCCGCGCTTTGATGGAAGAGGTCTCGTTCGACCGCAACTCGGTGACCAGCCGCGAATGGGGCGCCTACCCCATCATCAAATTCCCGGATGTTCCCAAGATCGACGTGTTGATGTTGCCGCGGCAGGATCAGCCGCCGCTCGGAGTCGGCGAATCCGCCTCCGTCCCGAGCGCCGCGGCGATTGCCAACGCCATTTTTGATGCCACCGGCGTTCGCTTTCGCGAATTGCCGTTCACCCCGGAACGAATCCTCAGGGGATTGCGGGGCGAGCACGATGCCACAGCACATGCAGTCCCGATCGCGGCACCCAGGCGGGTAGCATCGACTGATCGCTGGCAAAATCCCTTCGCGAGACGCCGCGGCGTACTCGCGACCATCGGCGCGCTATGCGCCGCGGCGATCGGTATCGGAGCGGCCGTGCTGCCGTGGCGATCCATCGCGCCGATCGCGCGGCCGGATGCGTCGACCTATTCGGCGGCGACCATCGCCCGTGGCCAGCAGCTTGCCGCGCTCGGCGACTGCGCCGTCTGTCATACGGTGGTGAACGGCGTCCTCAACGCCGGCGGCCGGGCGATCGAGACACCCTTTGGGACGATCTGGAGCACCAACATCACCCCCGATGTTGAGACGGGAATCGGCTCCTGGTCCTATCCCGCCTTCGAGCGCGCGATGCGTGAAGGCATCCATCGCGACGGCCGCCATCTCTATCCGGCCTTTCCGTATACGCATTTCGCCAAGACGACCGACGCCGACCTGCAAGCGCTCTATGCTTATCTGATGGCGCAGACGCCGGTACACGCCGAAAACCGCAAAGCTATGCTGGCGCTTCCATTCAACGTGCGTCCGCTGCTGGCAGGATGGAACGCGCTGTTCCATCGCGCTGAGGCGTTCGAAGCCGATCCGAACAAATCGGAGAGTTGGAATCGCGGCGCCTATCTGGTCGAGGGTCTCGGCCATTGCGGCGCGTGCCATTCGCCGCGCAATGTATTGGCGGCTGAAAAAGCTGATGCCTATCTGGCCGGCGGTTTCGCGGAGGGCTGGGAAGCACCGCCGCTGACTTCGCTTTCCCTCGCGCCGATTCCCTGGAGCGAGGATGAGCTGTTCGCCTATCTGCGGACGGGAGAATCCCGCTTTCACGGGGTCGCTGCGGGTCCGATGGCACCGGTGGTGAAAGAACTCGCATTCCTGCCTGACCAGGACATCCGCGCCATGGCAATCTATCTCGCCTCCTTCAATGCGAACGCCGTCGACATAACGGCTCAAGAAGCGTTGGCCGCCACACTCGAAACCTCGACCGGCATCAGGATCGTTTCAGCCTCAGCAGGCGGCGCACATCTCTATGAAGGCGCCTGCGCAGTCTGCCATGCGGTTGGCGGTCCGGCGCTGTTCGGCAGCCGGCCATCGCTGGCGCTGAACAGCAATCTGCATAGTGACGCGCCGGACAATCTAATCCAGGTGATCCTGCACGGCATCGCTGCTCCGGTATCCAGCGATCTCGGCTACATGCCCGGCTTCAAGGACAGCATGACCAACGATCAGGTCGCGGCGCTCGTGTCCTACCTGCGGCAGCAATTCGCCCCGGACAAGCCACCCTGGACGAATGTGCGCGCGTCGGTCGACCGGCTCAGGCAGGTGGCGGCCTACTGACCTTCTGTAGGCTTCAGCCCCGTCAATTCGAAACTGAGCGCGCGCAGCCGCTTGCGCGCGGCCTCGTCATAGGCCTGCGGATTGGCCTGTGCCTGGTGCATGCCGTTGAAGAACAACCCGCTCTTGCCCGCCACATCGTCGCCGGCCGCCAGATGCAAGATCGCCTCGCCGCCCTGCTCCACCGTGGAGACCGGCGTAACGCCGCCTTCGCGCACCATCGTGGTGTTCATATAGGTCGCCGGGTGCAGGGCATTCACCGTGACGCCTGTTCCCAAGAGTTCACGGGCGAGATCGATGGTGAACATGATCTGCGCGAGCTTGCTCTGTGCATAGGCGCGCGTGCCGCTGTAGCCTTTGGTCAGCATCACGTCGTCGAAATCGATCGGGTGCTGACCGAGCGAAGCAACGTTGACGATGCGCGACGGCGCGCTGGCCTTCAACAGTGGAAGCAGCAGGTAGGCGAGCAGAAAGCCGGAGAGGTAGTTGACGGCAAAGCGCAGTTCGTGACCGTCCGCGCCGGTGCGGCGCCCGGAGCCCAGCGTCCGCGATCCGATCCCGGCATTGCTGATGAAGACGTCCAGCCGCTTGTGCCCCGCGAGCACCGCTTCGGCGAGCCGACGTGCGCCTGACAGCGACGACAGATCGGCCTGGTAGAACACGGCTTCGCCGTGTCCTTCCCGCTTGATCTCATCGGCAAGGCCTTTGCCCCGCGCGCTGTCGCGGCCATGGATCAGGACGGTCGCGCCGGCGGAGGCGAGTTTGGCTGCGACATAACGGCCGACGCCGTCGGTCGAACCCGTGACCAGAACCGTCTTGCCGTCCATGTTCATCGCGATGCGCTCCCGGCGCGTATTCCGCAAAAGTGGGACCCGGCTTTGCGGAAAAAATACGCGTAGAAATAAGAACTGCAGCCGTCAGTGAATCTCGGCTGACCGCTTCAGCGCCTCTTTCAGCTTTTCGAGGCTGAAATCCTTGCTGCGGGCGATTTCCAGGATCGGCGTCTCGCGACGACCGCAGAGTTCGGCGGCATCCGGCACCTTGGCGGCGACATCGAGCGGAATCACCACGGCACCATGACGGTCGGCATGAATGAGATCGCCGGAGCGAACCGTCATTCCGGCGACACGAACTTCGCCGCCAAAACTGGCGGCGTGAACGTAAGCGTGTGACGGGCCGATCGAGCCTGCCAGCGCCTGGAAACCCGGCGCCCATTGCGGAGTGTCGCGGATCGAGCCGTCGGTAACGACACCGAGACAGCCCAGCGCCTTGTGCACGTTGCTCTGCACTTCGCCCCAGAACGCCCCAAAGCCGATATCGGCGCCGTCGTTGTCCTGGATCACGTTGATGCGCGGCCCAGGTCCCGTGCCGACGTATTCGTAATAGGCGATCCGCTGTTTCTGCTGCTCGGCGGCCGGCAACGGCGAAGCCGAGGTCGCGCGGATAGTCGCGGTGCGCGCATATCCGACCATCGGCGGCAGATCGGGAAACGGGCACACCAGCGGCTTGGTCGTATAGCCGACCAGACGACGCGCCGGCGCAACGATCTCCAGCGCGTTGCAGATCGTCGGCGTATCATAACGCCCGAGGGCTTCCAGAAGTGAAGCAGGCAGCGGCGCTTTGTCGGAATCCGTCACGGCGTTTCTCCAGAATTTCAAGGGCCGGCCTTATTGTGCAGGCCGTGCATGAGCAGCCATATAGCCGGGATTGGGGTCGAACCCAAACAGGCGTTCGCTCATGGCAGATATCCGGGAAATTTCCGAGCTGTGGCCGGGCAGCCGAAACGCCGCTCAGTTCAGCCGCGTCGGCCGCTCGTCCTCGTCGGCCTCCGAAACCACCGGCACGAACGGCGACGCTGGATCTACCGGCGTGGCATTGCTGGCGGTTGCCGAAGGCGATGCGGCGGCTTTGCGCGCATGGTCGCGATAGGATTTCCATCCGGCCGGCAGGCTCAAGAGGTAAAGTACCGAACCCGCCGACAGAATATACCAGGGATAGCTGATCAGGAGCGCGATGAAGAAAATCACCGAAACGAAAACCGGCAGCACCATTTCCGGCGGCACGCGCATGCGTATGGTCTTGCCCGAAAACACCGGCAGCCGCGAAACCATCAGGAAGGCGATCAACAGCGTGTAGAATGCCGTCAGCAGGTCCGGAGGTTTCGGCAGGCCGAGAAAGGCGAGATAGATCGGAAGCAGCACGGTGATCGCGCCGGCGGGCGCCGGAACGCCGGTGAAGTAATTCGCCGCGAAGGGCGGCTTGTTCGGATCGTCCATGGTCGCGTTGAAGCGGGCGAGCCTCAAGCCCCCGCTGATTGCGAAGACCATCGCCGCAATCCAGCCGCCATTGTGCAGCTCGTGCAATTGCCAGAAATACAGGATCAGTCCCGGCGCGACGCCGAAATTGACGAAATCCGCGAGGCTGTCGAGTTCCGCCCCGAATTTCGACTGGCCCTTGATCATGCGCGCGACGCGGCCGTCGAGGCCATCGAGTATGGCGGCGAATACGATCGCTGCCACCGCCAGTTCCATCCGCCCCTCGGTCGAGAGCCGGATCGCGGTCAGCCCCGCGCAGATCGCGAGCAAGGTGATGACGTTGGGCACCAGCATCCGCACCGGGATTGGGCGAAACCGGCGGCGGCGCATTAATTCGGGCGAATTGGGATCAATGGGCATCTGCATGGCTCGCTCATATATAGCAAGCGCCGGCCCGTTCCGCCATCGCGCCGGGCCGCGGCCGGTCGACCGCTGCGATGGTTAATCGGCCCGGTAGGTACGGCCGGCGTCGCTGATCCGGAAATCGGCCAGAATGGTCTCCCCGGCAATCGCAGTCTGGCCTTCGGAGACCAGCGATCTGGTACCCTCGGGCAGGTAGACGTCGAGGCGCGATCCGAAGCGGATCAGCCCGAAGCGCTCGCCCGCACCGATCGACTGTCCTTCGCGAACGAACGACACGATCCGCCGCGCCACCAGACCGGCGATCTGGACCACGCCGATGCGACCCTGGGGCGTGGAGATGACGAGCGAATTGCGCTCATTGTCCTCGCTCGCTTTGTCCAGCTCGGCGTTGATGAAGGCGCCAGGCCGATAGGCGATGCGATCGATCCGGCCGGCCACCGGACTGCGGTTCACGTGGCAATTGAACACACTCATGAAGATCGATATCCGCGGCAGCGGCCGGTCGCCGAGCCCGAGCTCGGCGGGCGGCAACACCTGTGTAATCATCGAGATGCGCCCGTCGGCCGGCGCCACCACGATGCCCTCGCGCACCGGCGTCACCCGAATTGGATCGCGGAAGAACAGCGCGCACCAGATCGTCAACACTGTGCCGATCCAGCCAAACGGCGACCAGATCCAGAACAGGATCAGGCTGACCAACGCAAAACCGCCGATGAACGGATAGCCCTCCGGGTGGATCGGCGGAATCTGGGCGCGGATGGAGTTGGCGATGGACATTGCGGGTTCACTGTCATTTGTGCCCACTCCCGTTGTGGGAATGGCAATTGAATTTTGGTCATTCGGCGGCGTCGGGGGTCACCAGCGTATCGTTGACCGGCGGCGGGACACGGTTCGGCGCTTCGTTCTCGTCGGCGATCCGGGCCAGCTTCTCGCGCGCCTCCTGCGCCTCGCGCTGCCGGTTCCACATACTGGCATAAAGTCCGCCGGTTGCCAAAAGCCGGGCGTGGGTACCGCGCTCGGCGATGCGGCCCTGATCGAGCACGATGATTTCGTCGGCGCCGACGATGGTGGACAGCCGGTGCGCGATGACGAGCGAGGTGCGGTTGCGCGACACCCGCTCCAGCGCCTCCTGAATCTCATGTTCGGTATGGCTGTCGAGCGCCGAGGTCGCCTCGTCAAGCACCAGGATCGGCGGCGCCTTGAGCACGGTGCGCGCGATCGCGACGCGCTGCTTCTCGCCGCCCGAGAGTTTCAGGCCGCGTTCGCCCACTTGCGTCTCGTATCCCTTCGGCGACATCCGGATGAAGGGATCGATCTGCGCAAGCCGCGCCGCCTCTTCGACTTCGGTGTCGGTGGCGTCCCAGCGGCCGTAGCGGATGTTGTAGCGGATGGTGTCGTTGAACAGCACGGTGTCCTGCGGCACCATGCCGATCGATGCCCGCAGCGACGCCTGGGTAACGTCGCGGATATCCTGGCCGTCGATCAGGATCCTGCCGCTGGAGACGTCATAAAGCCGAAACAGCAGCCGCGAGATGGTGGATTTGCCGGCACCGGACGGCCCGACGATCGCCACCGTCTTGCCGGCCGGCACTTCGAAACTCAGACCTTTCAGGATGGGACGCTCGGGATCGTAGGAAAATCGCACATCGTCGAAGCGCACATTACCTGAGGTCACGATCAAGGGCTTCGCACCGGGATCGTCCTTGATCTCGGGATTGCGCGACAGCACGTTGAACATTTTCTCGATGTCGATGATCGCCTGTTTGATCTCGCGATAGACCATGCCCATGAAATTCAGGGGCTGGTAGAGCTGGATCATCATGGCGTTGATCATGACGAAATCACCGACCGTATTCTTTCCGCTGCGGACCCCGATCGCGCACATCACCATGGTCGCGGTAAGGCCGGCGGTGAAAATGATCGCCTGCCCGGTGTTGAGAACGGCAAGCGAGGTGTAGGTTTTGACGCTGGCCTGCTCGTAGCGCTCCATCGAACGGTCGTAGCGCGCAGCTTCGCGCTCTTCGGCGGTGAAGTATTTCACCGTCTCGTAGTTCAACAGCGAGTTCGATCGCCTTGGTGTTCGCCTCGGTGTCGGATTCGTTCATCTTGCGGCGAATCTCGATCCGCCACTCGGTAGCGATGTACGTGTAATACATGAAGATCACGACCGTGATCAGCGTGGCCAGCACGTAACGCCAGTCGAACTTCCACAGCAGCACGGCCATCAGCAGCGAAACCTCGACGATGGTCGGCACCAGCTGCAGGATCACCATCCGCACGATGACCTCAATGCCGGAACGGCCGCGCTCCAGCACACGGGTCAATCCGCCGGTCTTGCGCTCGAGATGAAAGCGCAGCGACAGCTCGTGCATGTGGATGAAGGTGAGATAGGCGAGCTTGCGCACCGCGTGCATCGCCACGCGCGCGAAAATGCCGTCGCGCCATTGGGTCAGGACCGCCATCAGTACGCGAAGGCCGCCATAGCTCAGGGTCATGAGCAGGGGCGAGGCGATCAACCACATCGTCCAGTTCGCAGGCTGCACCGGAGCGGTGTCCGCCCCGGTCAGCGCGTCGATCGCCCATTTGAAGGTAAACGGCACCGACAGCGTCGCGAGCTTCGCCACCAGCAGCAGCACGATCGACCAGACCACGCGCATCTTCAGATCGACGCGATCGCCCGGCCAGATATACGGCCACAGATGCGCCAGCGTCCCGATCAGGGTCGCCTGTTCGCCGGGCCTGTTGGAGGAAGGCAGCGTTTCGCCGGCGTCTGGGGCCGAGTGGTGATGGGCCATCAGTCAAGAGCCTGGAGAGTCGCTGCCGCGGGTCTGATCTTTCGCATTCTGCCCGTCATATAGAGCGTTTCAGCGCCGCATGCACCCTCGTAAGGCGCAATTCTTTGGCGATTCCCGGGCATTTACCGAGGCATTCATTTGCTCACGCGAATCCCGCAGGCTTGACGCGTTTGCGCTGCAGTGCCACATGGCGATCATGACAAACAAGATCAGGACTGTCTGCGTCTATTGCGGCTCCGGGCCCGGCACCAATCCCCGCTTTGTCGAAGCCGCCATCGCGCTGGGAAAGGTTCTCGCCGAGAATGCAATCCGCCTCGTTTATGGCGGCGGCTCGATCGGGCTGATGGGCGCGGTAGCAACTTCGGTGCTCGATCACGGCGGCACCGTAACCGGCATCATTCCCGACTTCCTCACCTCCCGCGAGAACGCGCTCAAGCGCGTTCAGGAAATGATCGTCACCCCCGACATGCACGAACGCAAGCGGCTGATGTTCGAGCGTTCCGATGCGTTCGTGGCGCTGCCCGGCGGGATCGGCACGCTGGAGGAACTGGTGGAGCAACTGACCTGGCAACAACTTGGCCGCCATTCCAAGCCGGTGCTGCTCGCCAATATCGACAACTTCTGGGAACCGTTGCTCGCGTTGCTCGCGCATATGCGCGCCACCGAATTCATTCGCCCCTCGCTGGCGGTCGACATTCTGAAGGCCGAACGCGTCGACGAGATCCTGCCGCGGTTGCGCGCCGCCGCCGCTCGCGTCCCCGAGGGCGCAGAGGAGTTGGCGCCCGAAATCGCCCGCCGGCTTTAACCGCAGGGTTTACGTTACTCCGTCGGGAACGTCACCGCTTCGATGCGATTGCCGTCGGGATCGACGACGAACGCCGCGTAATATCGCACGCGATCGTGCGGGCGCAGGCCCGGCGCGCCGTCGGAGCGGCCTCCGGCATCCAGCGCCGCGGCATGGAAGGCGTCGACGTCGCCGGTCGATTTCGCGCGAAGGCAGATATGAACGCCGCTCTCCGACACGACCGGCGCCATACGGTCGCGCAGATTGATCCAGAATTCGGGATAGTTCTTGCCGAACCCGATCGTGGCGGGCCGCGCCACCAATCGTGAAAGCCCGAGCGGCGCCAGCGCCTGTTCATAGAAACGCCCGGAACGTTCGAGGTCGGCGACGCCGATGGAGAGGTGATCGATCATGTGAGATGCATCCCGCCCAAAACTGAAACGTCATTCCGGGGCGGCTCGCAGAGCCGAACCCGGAATCTCGAGATTCCGGGTCTGGTCCTTCGGACCATCCCGGAATGACGGAAGGTAGTCACGCCGGCCCAACTGACTTCACCAGCTTGTAGATCACCGAATCCATCAGCGCCTGGAACGAGGCGTCGATGATATTGGGCGAAACGCCGATCGTGGTCCAGCGCTCGCCCTGCTCGTCTTCGCTCTCGATCAGCACCCGCGTCACGGCTTCGGTACCGCCGTTGAGGATACGCACGCGGTAATCGATCAGCTTCAGGCCCTCGATGTATTTCTGGTATTTTCCGAGATCCTTGCGCAGCGCGACGTCGAGCGCGTTGACCGGACCGTTGCCCTCCGCCGCAGAGATCAGCTTCTCGCCGTCGACATCGACCTTTACGACCGCCATTGCCACCGTGACGCGCCGACCGTTGGCGTTGTAGCGCTGCTCGACATTGACGTCGAACTGCTCGACCCGGAAATATTCCGGCACCTTACCCAGCGTGCGCCGCGCCAACAGATCGAACGAGGCGTTGGCGGATTCATAGGCGTAGCCTGAGGCCTCCCGATCCTTCATTTCCTCGACCAGGCGAAGCAGTTTTGGATCGTTCTTGTCGTAAGCGATGCCGGCGCGATCGAGTTCGGCGATGACGTTGGAGCGGCCGGCCTGATCGGACACCAGCACCTTGCGATGGTTGCCGACCGACTCCGGCGGCACGTGCTCGTAGGTCTGCGGATCCTTCAGCACGGCGGAGGCATGAATGCCGGTCTTGGTGACGAAAGCACTTTCGCCGACATAGGGCGCGTGGCGGTTCGAGGCGCGGTTGAGCATGTCGTCGAGCATACGCGACACCTTCATCAGGGTCGCCATGCTGTCCGCCGACACGCCGATCTCGAAGGCGTCTGAAAATTCGCGCTTCAACCGCAGCGTCGGGATCAGCGAACACAGATTGGCGTTGCCGCAGCGTTCGCCGAGGCCATTCAGCGTGCCCTGGATCTGACGCGCGCCCGCGCGCACCGCGGCCAGTGAATTCGCCACCGCCTGCTCGGTATCATTGTGGGCGTGAATGCCGACGTGATCGCCGGGAATGTGTTTTGTCACCTCAGTGACGATGGTCTCGACCTCGTGCGGCATGGTGCCGCCATTGGTGTCGCACAGCACCACCCAGCGCGCGCCGGAATCGTAAGCCGCCTTGGCGCAGGCCAGCGCGAATTCCGGGTTTTCCTTGTAGCCGTCGAAGAAATGCTCGCAGTCGAGCATGACCTCGCGGCCCGCGGACTTCGCCGCCTTCACGCTGTCGCGGATCGAAGCGAGATTCTCCTCATTGGTGGTCTCGAGCGCCACGCGCACCTGATAGGCGGAGGATTTCGCGACGAAGCAGATCGCGTCCGCCTTGGCTTCCAGCAGCGCCGCCAGCCCCGGATCGTTCGAGGCCGAGCGGCCCGGACGCCGAGTCATGCCGAATGCCGTGAAGCTCGCATGTTCGAGCTTCGGCTTCTCGGCAAAGAATTCGGTGTCGGTCGGATTGGCGCCGGGATAGCCGCCTTCGACATAATCGATGCCGAGTTCATCCAGCATGCCGGCGATCAACTGCTTGTCGTGCAGCGTGAAATCAACGCCGTTGGTCTGCGCGCCGTCGCGCAGCGTGGTGTCGAACAGATAGAGGCGTTCGCGACTCATGTGGGAGCTCCCGGCCTGGCGCCGTCACCCAGCGTCTTCTGCATCGTGGTATTGGCGAGCCATTCGCCGTTGATGGTTACGGTGTTGCGTTGCTTGGCGACGTAACCGCGCCTGGCGAAGAATTCCGTGGCGTTGTCGCTGGCGTCGACCGTAAGGCTCTTGGCGCCGCGGCCGCCGGCGAGTTTTTCCAGCGCCTCAACCAGCACCGTCGCCACCCCCTGCCCGACCGCGCCCGGATGCACATAGAGCATGTCGATATGATCGGCGCCTTTCAGCGCGGCGAATCCCACCGGCGAATTTTGCAAGGTGGCGATCAAAGTGAGTTCACTTGCCAGGCGCTTGCCGAATTGTTCCTCGTCATCGGCGACGCTTGCCCAGGCTTGCTGCTGCGCCCCGCCATAGTCGTCGCCGGTCAACTGCTCGATGGCCGCGGTGAAGATCGCCGCCAGCACGGGTGTGTCCGCAGGCAAAAACGGCCGCAAGCCGGGTTTGGGCAGCGTCTGTCCCATCGCCTCAAAATACTCCGAACAGTTTCAATGCCAGCACGATTGCGGCCGCGATCACGGCCCATTTGATGACGATGTAATAGCGCCAGTGTTTTGGAAAAGGCGTGTCGGGTCGGCTCATCGCGCGATCTCCCAGGTAGTGCCTTCCTTGGAATCCTTTATCATCACACCCATCGCCGCGAGCTGGTCGCGGATGCGGTCCGATTCCTTGAAATCCTTTCGCGCGCGGGCGGCGGCGCGCTCCGAAATCAAACCATCGATCTGATTGACGTCGATACCGCTCGCTTGCTGCTTCCGGCCCTTCCATTCCGCTGACGTCTCGGACAGGAAACCGAGCAACCGCAGGGAAGCGGCAAACTGGCCGCGATCCCGCTCGTTTCCGCCAGCCGCGCTATTCCGCAAACCGTGCAATGCGGCAATCATTTGCGGTGTGTTCAGGTCGTCTGCCAGCGCCTCGATGACGGCATCCGAAGGCTGCTCGCCCCTAAGATCCGCGGCGACCCAATACCAGTCGTCGAGCGTTTTCGCGCTTTCTTCTACGCCCTTCAACGTCCAATCAATGGGCGAGGTATAGTGCGTCTTCAACATATTGAGGCGCAGCACTTCGCCCGGCCAATCCGCCAGCAAGTCCCTGATGGTGACAAAGTTGCCGAGGCTCTTCGACATCTTCTCGCCTTCGACCTGCAGGAAGCCGTTATGCATCCAGATATTTGCCATGCGATCGGCGTGAAAGGCGCAGCAGGTCTGCGCCAGTTCGTTCTCGTGATGCGGAAACACCAGATCGATGCCGCCGCCGTGGATGTCGAACTGCTGGCCGAGATGCTTCCACGCCATCGCCGAGCACTCGACATGCCAGCCCGGGCGTCCCTCCACGGCGATGCCTGCCGGCGACGGCCATGACGGCTCGCCCGGCTTCGACGGCTTCCACAGCACAAAATCGGTGGCGTCGCGCTTGTAGGGTGCGACATCGACGCGGGCGCCCGCGATCATCTCGTCCAGCGATCGGTTAGCGAGCGCGCCATAACGCGGCAAAATCGAATTCGCGGCGTTCATCGCCTGCGGCGAGAACAGCACGTGATCTTCCGCGACATAGGCAAAACCGCCCTGCAGCAGTTTTTCGATGATGGCGCGCATCTCGGCGATGTGCTCCGTGGCACGCGGCTCCACCGTCGGGCGCAGGCAGCCGAGCGCGTCAACGTCAGCGTGAAACTGCTTCTCCGTCTGTTCGGTAACCTTGCGGATCGCCTCGTTCAGCGGCAGGCCGGGAAAATCCCGCGCGGCGCGATCGTTGATCTTGTCGTCGACGTCGGTGATGTTGCGGACATAGGTGACGCGTTTTTCGCCGTAGAGATGCCGCAGCAGCCTGAACAGCACGTCGAACACGATGACCGGGCGCGCATTGCCGATATGGGCGAAGTCATAGACCGTCGGCCCGCAGACATACATGCGCACGTTCTTGGGATCGAGCGGCGTGAACAGCCGCTTCTCCTTCGTCAGCGTATCGTAAAGGCGTAATTCCATGGCGCTCCCGTGCCTTTCCGGCCGGGCGTCCAGTGATCTCGTGTGAGAAAAGACGGCCTCAGCCAGCGAATCGCTAGCTCGTAATCTCGCGGCAAATGCCACAAATGGCGAGGAAACCGTTCATGCGACCCACCATGGGCCAGCGGAGGGGATTGCGTCAAGTGCCACAGAAAAGCCTGTTTGGGGCACGAAACGGCCTGCCCCGCCATGGTTAATCATTCTTAACGTTTTGGGTCTATCGAATGAGGGAGATTCTTTCATTTCCCCGGTGCCGCATGCGATTCATATCCGCCCTTTTGGCCTGTGTTTTCGTGGCTGCCGCGTCGGCGGCATCGGCCGACAGCCGCGTGTTCATCATCGCCAACCAGTCGGACGGCTATGGCGTCGACCAGTGCCTCGCCAAGGGGGACAAATGCGGCGCCCATGCGGCCCGGTCGTATTGCCGGTCGCGGGATTTCGCCGACGCTTCGTCCTATCGGCGGGTCGATCCCGATGAAATCACCGGCTCGGTTCCCAAGGCGGGTGGGGACTGCCACCACGCCGGCTGCGACGAGTACGTCGCGATTACCTGCCAGCGCTGATACGGCCCGCGACGGCGGAATCGTGCCGCCACACCGACGCCCCGGAAACGACGTGACGCTGCCCCGAGAAGGGGCTATGGGAGGCGGCGCCAAACCGCGGCCTCGATCTCTCAAGCTCGCGCGAAAAAGCCCCCTCAATGGCCGGATATGCCTGAAACGCTGATTACCCCCTTCGCCCGATGGATTTTGGCCGGCGCCGCCCTGATTGGCGCGAGCGCGCTGAGCGTTGACGCCTCCGCGCAGATGAATCCAGGAGCACCGCCGCCAGCGCAGGGCGCGCCCGCGGCGCCGGTCAATCCGATGTGTCCACGGCTGGAAGCACAACTGGCGTCCATCGACCGCGGCGGCACCGACCCGGCCAAGGAAGACCAAATTCGCCGCTACCAGGATGCCGCAACCAAGCAACAGGCCGAGCTCGATCGCGTCACGCTGCAGGCCAGGCGCATGGGCTGCGACAGTTCCGGATTTTTCTCGCTGTTCTCCGGCCGGTCGGCGCAATGCGGTCCGGTCAACAACCAGATCCAGCAGATGCGGTCCAATCTCGACCAGATCACGAACAGCCTTGAGCGGCTGCGCAGTGGCGGCCTCGGCGGTACCGATCGGGAAAATCAGCGCCGTTCGGTGCTGACCGCGCTGGCGCAGAATAATTGCGGCCCCCAATACGCCAATGCCGTCCGCGGCCCGGGCAACTTCCTGGACAATCTGTTCGGCGGCGGGAACAACAACAATCCGATCGCGCCACCCAGCGCCGATCTCGGCCCACAATCCGGTACTTTCCGCACGGTCTGCGTCCGCTCCTGCGACGGCGCCTATTTTCCGATTTCGTTCGCCACCGTCCCTGCCCGCTTCCCGGACGACGAAAAGACCTGCAAGGCGCTCTGCCCGGCGGCGGAGGCGACGCTCTACGCCTATCGCAACCCCGGCGAAGACATGAACCAGGCCGTCTCGATCAGCGGCCAACCCTATACGGCATTGCCGAACGCGTTTCGTTTCCGCCAGGAGTTCAACCCCTCTTGCTCCTGCAAGGCCCCTGGGCAAACCTGGTCCGACGCGCTGAAGAACATCGACGACAAGGCCGCCGCCGAACAGCAGGGCGACATCATCGTCACCGAAGACAGCGCGAAGAAGATGTCGCGGCCCCCGCCCGCGAGAGGTGGCCCGGCAACCGCGAAGAAGGGCACCGCCGCACCCGCGGCTCCTGCGCCGGACGCCTCGGCGCCTGCGACCGCTTCAACCGGCGCGGCCAGCGGCAAGATCCGCACCGTCGGTCCGACCTTCATCCCCGCGCGATAGGATCTAGCCCTCCAGCGCTTCGGCGGATGCCTGACCCGCGCGCGACACCAGCTTCTCATCGGGTTTGGGCAACGGCTTGCCGGCGTCGCGGAAGCGGTTGGTGATGGGATAGCGGCGGTCGCGTCCGAAATTCTTCTGCGTCACCTTGACGCCCGGCGCCGCCTGCCGCCGCTTGTACTCGGCAATGTTGAGCAGGCGATCAACCCGTGCCACCACCTCGCGGTCGAAGCCCGCCTCGACGATCGAGGCCAAAGGCTCTTCGCGCTCGACCAGCCGTTCCAGGATGGCATCGAGCATGTCGTAGGGCGGCAGCGAATCCTGGTCGGTCTGGTTCTCGCGCAGCTCCGCGGACGGCGGCCGGGTGATGACGTTGGGCGGGATAACTTCGTCCGACGGACCGAGCGCGCCATCGGGTTTCCATGAGTTGCGCAGGGTCGAGAGGCGGAATACCTCGGTCTTGTAAATGTCCTTGATCGGATTGAAGCCGCCGTTCATGTCGCCATAGAGCGTGGCGTAGCCGACCGACATTTCCGACTTGTTGCCGGTTGTCACCACCATCGCGCCGGTCTTGTTGGAGATCGCCATCAGCAGCGTGCCGCGCGTGCGGGCCTGCAAATTCTCCTCGGTAATGTCGCGCGGCAGCCCTGCGAAGGTCTTCGACAGGATTTCTTCAAAGCCGTTCACCGCCGCGGCGATCGGCAGTACCTCATAGCGGATGCCGAGCGATCGAGCGAGCCTGGCCGCATCGTCGAGCGACACCTGCGCGGTAAACCGAAACGGCAGCATCACGCCGCGGACCCGCTCGGCACCCAGCGCGTCGACCGCGATCGCCGCGCACAGCGCGGAATCGATGCCGCCGGACACGCCCAAGAGCACCCCGGGAAATCCGTTCTTGCCGACATAGTCGCGCAGACCCAGCACGCAGGCGGCGTAGTCGCCCTGGTCGCCTTCGAGGACGGATGCCATCGGTCCGGCGCAGTGCCAGCCGCTTTCGCCCTTGCGCCAGCGCAGCGTCGTGATGTTTTCGGTGAAGGCCGGCAGTTGCGCCGCGACCGACAGATCGGCGTTCAGCGCAAACGATGCGCCGTCGAATACCAGTTCGTCCTGTCCGCCAATCTGGTTGAGATAAATCAGCGGCAGCCCGCTTTCGGTGACGCGGGCCACCGCGATCGACAGGCGCACATCGTTCTTGTCGCGCGCGTAAGGCGAACCGTTCGGCACCACCAGGATTTCCGCGCCGGTCTCGGCCAGGCATTCGACGACGTTTTCGTAGTCCTCCGACTCCTCGAGCCAGATGTCCTCGCAAATCGGCACCCCGACCCGGATGCCGCGCACGGTGACGGGACCTGCGGCAGGGCCGCGTGCAAACAGGCGCTTTTCGTCGAACACGCCGTAATTCGGCAGATTGGCCTTGTAACGAATGGCCGCAATGCGGCCGCCGTCCAAAAGGGCGCAGGCATTGTAGAGCTTGCCGTCCTCGACCCAGGGGCTGCCGACCAGCATCGCCGGGCCGCCGTCGGCGGTCTCGCGCGCCAGCTCTTCGATGGCGGCGCGGCAGGCCGACTGGAACGCCGGCTTCAGCACCAGGTCCTCCGGCGGATAGCCGGCGATAAACAATTCGGGCAAGACGATGAGGTCGGCTCCGTCGGCACGCGCCTGCGCGCGCGCGGCACGCGCCTTGGCGGCGTTGCCGGTGACGTCGCCCACGGTCGGGTTCAACTGGGCCAGCGTTATTGCAAACTGATCGGCAGGTTTGGTCATGGAGAGATGGTGCCTTGCGCTGCGCCAAACTGCAATTGCATGCTTTAGACCGCGCCCATGCGTTCGGCGATGGCGAACAGCCAGAACAGGCCGGCCATGACCAGGGCGACACCGACCGCCGCGGAACCCATGTCCTTGACCCGCCCGATCTGCGGATCATGGTCGGTCGTCAGCCGGTCGGCGAGCTTCTCGATCGCGGTGTTGAGCAATTCGACGATCAAGACCAGAACCACCGCCGCGATCAGTTCGACCCGGCGCATCATGGTCGCGCCACACAACCACGCCAGCGGCAGCGCCAGCACCAGCGCGGCGATCTCCTCGCGGATGGCCTGCTCCGAGCGGATCGCAAAGGCGAGGCCGTTGCGCGTATTGATCGTGGCCCGCCAGAACCGCAGCAAGTCTAGAGGCCCGCCGCTGCCGGCATCGGCTTGACCTTGCCGACACGATCCTGCTTGAGCAATTCGGCGATCAGGAAAGCCATATCGATCGACTGCTCGGCATTGAGCCGGGGATCGCATACCGTGTGATAGCGGTCGTTGAGATCCTCATCGGTGATGGCGCGCGCGCCGCCAATGCATTCGGTCACGTCCTGGCCGGTCATTTCCAGATGCACGCCGCCGGCATGGGTGCCCTCCGCCGCGTGGATGGAGAAGAACGACTTCACCTCCGACAGGATGCGGTCGAACGGCCGGGTCTTGTAGCCGCTGGTCGAGGTGATGGTGTTGCCGTGCATCGGATCGCACGACCAGACCACCACGCGGCCCTCGCGCTTGACGGCGCGGATCAGTGCCGGCAGATGGTCGCCGATCTTGTCCGAGCCGAAACGGTTGATCAGCGTCAGCCGTCCAGCCTCATTGTCCGGATTGAGCACGTCGATCAGCTTGAGCAATTCGTCCGGCTTGAGCGACGGACCGCATTTCAATCCGATCGGATTCTTGATGCCGCGGAAATATTCGACATGGCCGTGATCGAGCTGGCGGGTGCGGTCGCCGATCCAGATCATATGGCCGGAGGTCGCGTACCAGTCGCCGGTCGTGGAATCGGTCCGGGTGAAGGCCTGCTCATAGCCGAGCAGCAGCGCTTCGTGGCTGGTATAAAAATCGGTGGCGCGCAGCTCGGGATGGCTTTCGAGATCGAGCCCGCAGGCGCGCATGAAGTTCAGCGCGTCGGAGATGCGATCGGCCAATTCCTTGTAGCGCCGCGATTGCGGCGAATCCTTCAGGAATCCCAGCATCCACTGGTGCACGCTGCCGAGATTGGCGAAGCCGCCGGTGGCGAACGCGCGCAGCAGGTTGAGCGTCGCTGCCGACTGCCGGTAGGCCATCAACTGGCGTTGCGGATCGGGAGTGCGCGCGGCCGCCGTGAAGGCGATATCGTTGACGATGTCGCCGCGGTAGCTCGGCAGCTCGACGCCGTTGATTTTTTCGGTCGGCGAGGAGCGCGGTTTGGCAAATTGTCCGGCGATGCGGCCAACCTTCACCACCGGCACGGCACCGGCATAGGTCAAGACCACGGCCATCTGCAGCAGGACGCGGAAGAAATCCCGGATGTTGTTGGCGCCGTGCTCCGCAAAACTCTCGGCGCAATCGCCGCCCTGAAGCAGGAAGGCCTCGCCGGTCGCAACCCGCGCCAGCGCCTTCTTGAGGTTGCGGGCCTCGCCCGCAAACACCAGCGGAGGAAACGTGGCGAGCTGCGCCTCGACATCGGCCAACGCCTTGGCGTCGGGATATTCGGGGATCTGCAGCACCGGCTTGGAGCGCCAGCTGTCGGGGGTCCACCGCTCGGACATGACGTTAACTCCTGAGCAAAAACCGCTACTTACCCGAAGCAGCGGAGGGCCGGGTTATACACAGGCCAAACACGGACCGCCAGTTGGATTTCCTTACCTTTAGACAAGCCCTTGCGGCAAAAGTCGAATTCGCATTTGCTGGAAGCATCACCAAAGCACGGGGCAAATGCGGTGGCAGACGCTGCGCTGGACGACGTTTTCATCGACGACATCACATTCCCGGCCGCGGACGGATATCTGCTGGCGGGAAGCCTGTTTTTGCCGCGCGGGGCGAAGCGCCATGCCGTCCTGATCAGCTCGGCGACCGCGGTGCCGCGCAAGATCTACCGCGGGTTCGCCGGCTATCTGGCGCGGCGGGGCTGCGCGGTCCTGACCTATGACTACCGCGGCATCGGCAATTCCAGGCAGAAGGCGATGGTCGGTTACAACCAGCCGAAATCGCTGGTCGGCTTCAAGGCCTCGATGTCCGACTGGGCCGCCCTCGACGTCACCGCGGCGGTGGCCTGGATGCGCGAGCGCTACCATACCCTGCCGCTCAATTATGTCGGCCATTCCTTCGGCGGCCAGGCGCTCGGACTGCTGGCCAACAATGCCGAGGTGTCGCGCGCGCTGTTGATCGCCGCGCAGGCCGGGTACTGGAAGCTGATGGCCTCGCCCGAGCGTTATAGGGTCTATGCCCTGCTGAATTTTTTCGGCATCCCCCTCACCCGGCTGCTCGGCTATGCGCCGGGCTGGAGCGGTATCGGCGAAGACTTGCCCAAGGGCGTGTTCGAGCAATGGGTCGGCTGGGTGATGAGCAAGCGCTATCTGTTGGACGACACCGAACTGAAGGCGTTGGAGAACTTTCCGCGCTACGAAGGCGCGCTGCGCGCGCTGTGCCTGTCCGATGATCCCTGGGCGACGCGGCCCGCCGTCGAACTGCTCTGTTCGGGATTTACCTCGATCGAGCCGGAAGTCATCGCCATCACGCCCGCGGATGCCAGCGTCGCTAAAATCGGCCATTTCGGTTTTTTTCGTCCCGAGCATCGCGACACGCTGTGGCGAGGCGCGGCGGAATGGATTCAGGCGGGGGATTAGGTTCGCCTGGCCCTGTCGTCCCGATCGCAACACCAAATTGCGCAAGATTTCATCGGGCCTCTGAAGGAAGGCCGCGAGCGGCCTACGGTGCTTGGTGGCGGCACTATCGGTCTCGGTGCCGATGAACTTTATGGCATTACGGAAATCCAAGAAGCGACGGAACGGAAAGCCCGGCCGAACAGCCGGGTTTTTCGCGTTCGCGGCGTTTGCTTGAACGCCCTACCCGGCGGCTTCCCGCACATGCCGCGCGCTCGGCGTGCGCATGGTCACGAGTTCTTCGGCGGCGGTCGGATGCAGGGCCATGGTGGCGTCGAAATCGGCCTTGGTCGCTTTCATTTTGACGGCGATGCCGAGCAGCTGCGCCATTTCGGCGGCGCCGTCGCCGACGATATGACAGCCGACCACGCGGTCGCTGGTGGCATCGACCACCAGCTTCATCAGCATCCGGGTGTCGCGGCCGGACATGGTGGCCTTCATCGGCTTGAAATTGGCCTTGTAGATATCGACACGACTGAACTGGGCGCGCGCCTGCGCTTCGGTCAGGCCGACGGTGCCGACTTCCGGCTGGGAAAAAACCGCGGTCGGGATATCGAGATGGTCGACCTTCACCTGCCGTTTGCCGAACACGGTATCCGCAAAGGCGTGGCCTTCGCGAATCGCGACCGGCGTCAGGTTGATGCGGTGGGTAACGTCGCCGATCGCGTAGATGTTCGACACCGACGTCTTCGAGAAATGATCGACCGCGATCCCGCCATTAGACGGATTGATGGCGACGCCGGTCTTCTCCAGACCGAGATTGGCGACGTTGGGATGCCGTCCGATCGCGAACATCACCTGGTCGGAGGCGATGCTCGAGCCGTTCGACAGATGCGAGGTGAATTCCTTGCCGTGCTTGTCGACCTTGCTGACCGTGCAGCCGGTGAGGATGGTGATGCCTTCCTTTTCCATCTCGGCGCGGACATGGAGGCGGACATCCTCGTCGAAGCCGCGCAGGATGTTTTCGCCGCGATAGATCAGCGTCACGTCGGAGCCGAAACCGGCAAAGATGCAGGCAAATTCCAGCGCGATGTAACCGCCGCCCTGGATCACGATGCGCTTCGGCAGCGCCTCCAGATGAAATACCTCGTTGGAAGAGATCACGTGCTCGATGCCGGGGATCGCCTGCCCGTGATTTGGCGCGCCGCCGGTCGCGATCAGCACATATTTTGCCGTCACCGCCTCGCCGGTGCCGAGCCGAAGCGTATGCGGGTCCTGGAACACCGCGCGGGTCTTGACCACGCGCGCGCCGGATTTTTCCACATTGGAGGTATAGGCGGCTTCCAGCCGTGCGATCTCCCTGTCCTTGTTGGCGATCAGGGTCGGCCAGTCGAAACTCGCTTGAGGAATGGTCCAGCCGAAACCCGCCGCGTCCTCGATTTCGTGCTGGATGTGCGAGGCATAGACCAGAAGTTTCTTCGGCACGCAGCCGCGGATCACGCAGGTGCCGCCCATCCGGTATTCTTCGGCGATCATCACCCGCGCGCCATGGCCGGCGGCGATCCGGGCGGCGCGAACCCCGCCCGAACCTCCGCCGATGACGAACAGATCGACGTCGAACTCAGCCATCTCCGCCCCGATCGGATATTAAGCGATCAAATCTGCTTGCCGCGCTTGCGCATCTCGGCGCGGAATTCGCCGTTGACCGTCTCGGCGAAGCTCTGGGCCCACTGATTCATGTAGGCCATGCTGCCCTGGATCGCCTTCGGTTCGCTCGCCAACAGCTTCTGACCGAGCGGCGATTTGTAGAACGTCACCAGTTCCTTCAGCTCCTGCTCGGTGAATTCGCTGGCATAGACATTGGCCATTCCGTCGCCGATTTCCTTTTCGCGGCCGGCGAACTTGTGGGCAACGATCACCGCAACTTCGTTGAGGTCCTTCTGATAGTTGATATTGGTCTGCATCAACTCGTCCTTGGTGCGCTGGACGATGCCGGGAACGGCGTTGGCGTACATCCCGTCCGCCTTCTTCATCGCCAGAATCTCCTTGGCCGCCGCAATCGCGGCCGGCGAAGGCGGCTTGGGCTGCTGGGCCGCGGCCGGCAAGCGCGTGTCAAAGCCAATCCAGCGCCAGGCAAGCGGCCGTCAAAATTCCCGAAAGGCTCTTCATTCCAATTCTCCCAAGATTGCGGCGTTAGCGCCGCTCAACAACGCGAATTCCCTGAGGGCTGGCCAGCACCGCGATGCTGGATAGACCAATGAACAGTCCGTGCTCGACGACGCCCGGTATGGAGTTCAGCAATGCCGCAAGGCGCGGCGGATCGGATATTTGCCCCAGAAAGGCATCGACAATCCAGTGGCCACCATCCGTGACAAAAGCGTGACCATCCCCGCCCCTTCGAACCGCCATGTGCCCGGAAACGCCGGCTTGTGCAAACACCGAGCCCATGGCGCGTTGCGTCGCCGCCAGGCCGAACGGGATCACCTCCACAGGTAGCGGGAATCGGCCGAGCACTTCGACCCATTTCAAGTCGTCGGCGATCACGATCATGCGATCCGACGCCGCGGCAACGATCTTTTCACGCAGCAAGGCGCCGCCACCGCCCTTGATGAGATTGAGCCAGGGGTCGATTTCGTCGGCGCCGTCGACCGTCAGGTCGAGCCGATCGATGTCGTCCAGCGTGGTCAGCGGAATGCCGCACCGCGCCGCATCGCTGCGGGTCGCCTCCGAGGTCGGCACGCCGATGACGCTCAAACCGGCGCGAACCCGCTCGCCAAGCAGCTCGACGAAATGCTTCGCGGTCGAGCCGGTGCCAAGGCCGAGCTTCATGCCGTCGCGCACATGTTCCAGCGCCCGCGCCGCCGCCTGCCGCTTCAATTCGTCCATATTCGCTTGCAAAGGATGCCCCAGAAGTCGCTGCCGAATGCGACCGGCGATGTCCGGCTGCGGGCATATCTAGCGTCGTTTTGGGGCAAGGAACAGCGCCAAGCGCAGGGCCCCCGGCCGCAATTGATGACTTTCCGGCCCCATGCCACTACTTGCGCGACAGCATCAAGACCGATAGCGCTTCCCGATGACCTCAGCCCGCATTGTTGTATTCGATCTTGACGGCACCCTCGTGGACACAGCGCCCGACCTGATCAACGCGCTCAACTTCGTTCTCGACAGGGAGGGTCTGCCGCCGGTACCGCTCAATTCGGCGCGCAACATGATCGGCGCCGGCGCCCGCAAGCTGATCGAACGCGGCCTGGAAATGGCGGGCCGCTCCCTGCGGATCGAAGACATCAGCCGGCTGACCGACGATTTCATCGATTATTACGCGGCCCATATTGCCGACGTTTCGCGTCCGTTCGAGGGGCTGGAAACCGCGCTCGATGATCTGACGGCGCAGGGATACCGGTTTGCAGTTTGCACCAACAAGCTCGAGTGGTTGTCGAAGCTCCTGCTCGATCAGCTTGGATTGAGCTCACGATTTGCTGCGATCTGCGGCGCGGACACTTTCGGGGTTTCGAAGCCCGACCCGGCCATCTTGCGGCAGACGATTTCCCGCGCGGGCGGCCAGCCGACGTCGACCGTCATGGTCGGCGACGGCGGTCCGGATATCGGTGTCGCCCGCCGGGCCGGTATCCCCGTCATCGGGGTCGGATTTGGATATACCGAGGTTCCCATCGCCGAGCTCAAACCCGACCGGCTGATCGGCCATATGCGCGAGCTGCCGGCGGCCGTGGAAAGCCTGATGGCTCAACGAAACTCCGCGTAATTGCACGCAAACGCTTGATTGTATTTGTATTTCTAGATCGAACGGTCGCAGCGTTAACCATCAATTAACGATAAGGGCCGGCACGGTTGCGCGGCCCTGCCGACGCTCCTATGGTCCAAATTGGGGATTGTGGCAGTTTGCCGCACTAGATTGACGGATGGGTCCATGCGTCGTGTCATCGTGATTGCCGTAGCGGGTGCTACCTTGGCGGGCTGTTCCTCGCTTTCGCTGGACGCCTTCAAGTCAACTCCGCCAACCGTGCAGGTTCAACTCGACTCGGTACCGCAAGGCGCCGATGCCGTGACCTCCGTGGGCCCGGGTTGCAAAACTCCGTGTTCCGTTGCCGTGCAGGCCCCCGATACCGGTTTTTCGGTAAGCTTCACGTTGCCCAAGTTCCAGCCGGCGACCATTCCGGTGCAGGTCATTCACACCCCCGGCGATCTGACCACCGCAGCCACGACGACGTTCGATCCCAATCCGGTGGTCGCGCAGCTTCAGCCGGCCGGCCCGCCGCCCAAGGCGGCCCGGAAGAAGGTCATGAGGCCGAAGAAGCCGAAACCGCCGAAGGGAACCGCCGCGTCGCCCACGCCTGCGGGATCGCCCTTCCCCGAACCGGCGCAACCCACTGCACCGGCGCCCAGCCGTTGATTGCTTGCACTGCACCACGCCGCTTCCGGATTGTGGGCGGATTGCATCATGCATAGATTGTGACTACGGAACGCTGTGCCGTCCCTTGATGGCGGTTGGCGCAGCGAGTAGGCGTATGGCAAGGCGCATTGAATGAACGGACCCGTGCTGAGTCCTCCCGCATCGCTGTCCCGTCCGATGACCGACCCGTTCGGCCGGACGATCAGCTATTTGCGAGTATCGGTCACCGATCGCTGCGACCTGCGCTGCTTTTATTGCATGTCGGAAGACATGACATTCCTGCCCAAGGCCGATCTGCTCACGCTCGAAGAACTCGACCGGCTGTGTTCGGCCTTCATCGCCAAGGGCGTGCGAAAGCTGCGGCTCACCGGAGGTGAACCGCTGGTCCGGCGCAATGTGATGTCGCTGGTGCGCTCGCTCTCGCGCCATCTTGCGACCGGCGCGCTCAACGAATTGACGCTGACGACCAATGGCTCGCAGCTGGCGCGTTTCGCGGGCGAACTCGCTGACTGCGGGGTTCGCCGCATCAACGTATCGATGGACACGCTCGATCCCGCGAAATTCCGGGCCATTACCCGCTGGGGTGATCTCGACAAGGTGCTGGCGGGCATCGAAGCCGCGCGGTCGGCCGGTCTCGCCGTCAAGATCAATGCAGTGGCGCTGAAGAACCTGAACGAGGATGAAATCCCCGCCTTGATGGAATGGGCCCACCGCAGGAGCATGGCGCTGACGCTGATCGAGGTCATGCCGATGGGCGACATCGGTGAGGGGCGGATCGACCAGTATGTGCCGCTGTCGCTCCTTCGCGCCCGGCTCGCCCAGCAATACACGCTGACCGATCTCGACGAGAATACCGGCGGGCCTGCGCGCTACGTCCGCGTCAGCGAGACCGGCGGCAAGCTCGGCTTCATCACGCCGATGACCCATAATTTCTGCGAAATCCTGTAACCGGGTCCGGATCACCTGTACCGGTACGCTGCACACCTGCCTCGGCCATGAAGACGCCTCCGATTTGCGCAAACCGCTGCGAGCCTCCGCCGACGATGAGCTGCTCAGCACCGCGATCGACCGCGCCATCGGCCTGAAGCCGAAGGGGCACGACTTCATCATCGACCGCCGCCACAACCGTCCGAGCGTCAGCCGCCATATGAGCGTCACGGGGGGTTGAAGCCCTGGCCGCGTGATGCTATCCGCGGGCCGGATTTCCCTTTGAATATCAACAAACTTCCGATTGACGGCTGCTTCCGGCACTGGAATGGTGCCGCGGCTTCATGCTAGCCCGGCTGGATAGGCCACGGCGCCGGATCGGTGCAGTCAAGACGGCAGAGGCGTAACTGGGGAGGACTATCGTTGCAATCGCTCCTGAAGATGAGCCGCGGTATCGATGCGTTCACGAGCTGGACCGGCAAGCGCCTGGCGTGGCTGATCCTGGTCGCGGTGCTCGTGTCCGCGGTCAACGCCATCGTGCGCAAGGTTTTCGACACCTCGTCCAACTCATGGCTCGAGCTTCAATGGGTGCTGTTCAGCGTGGTTTTCCTGCTGTGCTCGCCCTGGACGCTGCTCGACAACGAACATATCCGCATCGATATCGTCAACCAGATGCTGCCGGCACGGGTGCGAAACAGCATCGACGTCATGGGCCACGCGGTTTTTCTGATGCCGCTTTGCATCATCATGATCATCACCGGCGTTCCCTTCTTTCTGCGTTCGGTCGAGATCAACGAGCAATCGAGCAATGCCGGCGGACTGCCGCAATGGCCCGCCAAATCCCTGATCATGCTCGGATTTGTCTTCCTGCTGGTCCAGGGTATTTCCGAATTGATCAAGCGCATCGCCGTCATGCGCGGGATGATTCCGGATCCACACGCATCACAAGTGAATGCGATCGAGGCTGAGGTCGAGCACCTCGTCGAGGCGATGGAAAAGCACTGATCGCCAACGCGGTCGCAGGGGGAATAGATGTCTGCGTTTCTTATCGCCAATATGGCGCCGATCATGTTCGCGTCATTGGTCGTCGTGCTGCTGCTCGGTTATCCGGCGGCATTCTCGCTGGGCGCGGTCGGCCTGATCTACGCCTTCGTCGGCATCCAGCTCGGGGAATTCCGCCCCGACTTCCTGCAGGCGCTTCCCGAGCGCGTCTACGGCGTGATGAGCAACGACACGCTGCTGGCGATCCCGTTCTTTACCTTCATGGGACTGGTGCTTGAACGATCGGGCATGGCGGAAGACCTGCTCGACACCATCGGGCAATTGTTCGGCACCATCCGCGGCGGCCTCGCCTATGCGGTAGTCTTCGTCGGCGCGCTGCTCGCCGCCACCACCGGCGTGGTCGCGGCCTCCGTGATTTCCATGGGCCTGATCTCGCTGCCGATCATGTTGCGCTACGGCTATGACCGTCGCATGGCCACCGGCATCATCGCCGCCTCCGGCACGCTGGCGCAAATCATTCCACCGTCGCTTGTCTTGATCGTGATGGCCGACCAGCTCGGCAAGTCGGTCGGCGACATGTACGAGGGTGCGTTCATTCCGGGACTGGTGCTGTCCGGCATGTACGCCGGATATGCGTTCCTGGTCACCTTGATATTTCCAAAAGCGGCTCCGGGCCTGCCGCCGGAAGCCATCGGCTTCCGCGAAAAAAGCGGCAGCCGAGGTCTCTGGTCGCTAGCTGTGCTCACGGTCTCGGCCGGCGTGGTCGGCCGTCTGGCTGAGGGCTTCTTCTTTCCCGAAGCCCATGGCGCCGACTTCGTCGTGCTCACCATGTTCTTCGGCATCCTGTTCGCGTTCTTCGTCGCGGTTCTGAACTGGATCATCGACAAGCTCACCGGCTTCCGGTTCCTGTCCAAGATGGCGCAGCAGACCACTTTCGTGATGGTGCCGCCGCTGTTCCTGATCTTCCTGGTGCTGGGCACGATCTTCATCGGCGTCGCGACGCCCACCGAGGGCGGCGCGATGGGCGCTACAGGCGCGATCATTCTCGGCGCGATGAAGCGGCGGTTAAGCTGGGATCTGATCCGGCAGGCCACCAAATCCACCGCGAAGCTGTCGGCGTTCGTCGTCTTCATCCTGGTCGGCGCGCGCGTGTTCTCGCTCACCTTCTATGGCGTCAACGGCCATGTCTGGGTCGAGAATCTCCTGACCTCCCTGCCCGGCGGCCAGGTCGGTTTCCTGGTTTTCGTCAACTTTTTCGTTTTCGTGCTCGCCTTCTTCCTCGATTTCTTCGAGTTGGCGTTTATCGTCATTCCGCTGCTCGGGCCGGCTGCCGAGCACCTCGGCATCGACCTGATCTGGTTCGGGGTGATCCTCGGCGTCAACATGCAGACCTCGTTCATGCATCCGCCATTCGGCTTCGCGCTGTTCTATCTGCGCTCGGTGGCGCCGAAGGACCCCTATGTCGACCGCGTCACCGGCAAGCGGATGGAGCCGGTGACGACCGGCCAGATCTATTGGGGCGCGGTGCCGTTCGTCGTGATCCAGGTCGTGATGGTGCTTCTGGTGATCCTGTTCCCCTCGATGGTGATGCATTACAAGGGCGCGGCATCGACGATCGATCCCAACACCATCAAGATCGAGATTCCGCAGCAGGAGGCGCCGCCGCTGGATTTCGGTCCGCCGGCAAAGAACTGACGGTTTCCGTTGCGTCCGCGCGACGGGAAGACGCTTGAAGCGACGGCCAGCGGTAATCTGGAAGTTGCAAGGCGTCGGTAATGTCGCCACCCACCGCCAGCCTCGCTAGTCCCGGGACTGCGAACGACCGGATCACGAGGTTGCGAAAGCCGAGCCCCCATCGCGTCCTCGGCGCAAAGGCTGCGGCGAACCGCGCGGCCCCCCGCTGCTTGATGTCGATAAAGGCCCGCAGACGTGCTTGGTACCTCGCAAAGGCTTGTTCGTGACGTCCGCCGGCTTCGGCGAGCTCACCCGCCAGCACATAGGCGGCAATCATCGCCAGCGCCGAGCCCTGCCCGGCCACCAGGGACACGCAGAACGCCGCATCGCCGGCCAGCGCGATGCGGCCCCGCGACCAGCCATCCATCCTGATCTGGCTGACGCGGTCGAAATAGAGCTCGGTGGTGCGGTCAAGTTCGTCCAGGATGCGCGGGCATTCCCATCCGCCATCGCGATACCGATCGCGCAGCAAGTCCTTCTGTTCCTCGAGCGCCGCCGGGAGCGACGCGCCATCGTTGGCGAAGACGAACAGAAACAGCGTCCGGTCGTGATGCAGCGCGAAGCGCCCGAGCATTCGGCCGGGCAGTCCGTACAACAAATAAATATCCTCGTCGCGCGGACGGTAACCACGCACTTCGAACGCCGCGACGGCATAGCCAAGCTGCCGCTCGAACTGGTGCTGCGCTCCGAATGCCAGCTTGCGGACTTCCGAATGCAGACCGTCGGCGCCGATTACCAGATCGAACTGACGTTCCCTCGAATGCTTGAATCGAACCTGCACAGCGTCCGCCCGCTGCTGCAGGCCGACAATCTCATCGCCGAAGACGACTTCCGTCGTCCCTTTGATCTTCTCGAACAGCAATCGTGAGAGGTCGCTGCGTGCAAGTGTCACGTAGCGGCCGCCCGTCAGTTCGCCAAACACCTCGGTTCCAAAGCCGGTTACTCGGCTGCCTCGATCGTCTACGATCCGCATCTCGCGCACGTGGTAGCCGACGCGATTGATATCCCCCAACAGACCCATGCGCTCGGCGATGTCGTACCCAAGGCCCCAGAAGTCGATGACATAGCCGCCGGCGCGCAGCGCAGGCGCACGCTCGATCAGCGTCGGCCGGAACCCGGCAGCTTTCAGCCAAAACGCGAGCGTAGGTCCGGCGATCCCTGCACCGGAAATCAACACGGTTTCACTGCTCATGAACGGCAAGCTAATGCCTGCGACAATCGAAGCAAGAGGGCGGATCGGAGTTCAAGGTCGCGAAAAACCCCGGAACTTTCGTTCCGGGGTTTCAGCATTCGTGCAATCCAGGACGCAATCAGCTCTGCGAGTGACGCGCCATGAAGTTGTCATAACCGATCTCCGCCACCTGGAACCATTGGTAGCCATTGTTCGAGAAGTCGGTCATCGATTCGTAGACCTTCTTGAAGCTTGCGTTGTCCTTCGCGATTTCAGCATGCAGCTCCTTCGCCGACTTGAAGCAGGCCTGCATGATCGCCGGTGAGAAGCCATGGAGCTTGGTGCCGTTGGCCAATAGCTTCCGGAGCGCGCCCGGATTAACCGAATCGTATTTCGCGATCATCCAGGTGTTGGCATAGTGGCCGGCCTGCTCGAGAATCGCCTGGTAGTTCTTGGGAAGCGCATTCCACTTGTCCATGTTGACAAATGCCATGAGCATCGACCCGCCTTCCCACCAGCCGGGATAGTAATAGTGGGGCGCGACCTTGTAGAATCCTAGCTTCTCATCGTCGTACGGACCGACCCATTCGGCCGCGTCGATGGTGCCTTTCTCGAGTGCCGGGTAGATATCACCGGCGGCGATCTGCTGAGGCACTGCGCCGAGCTTTTGCAGAACGCGTCCGGGAAATCCACCGATCCGCATCTTGAGGCCCTTGAGGTCGTCGACCGTCTTGATTTCCTTCCGGAACCAGCCGCCCATCTGACAACCCGTGTTGCCGGCAAGCATGGAATGCACGTTGTACTTTCCGTAGAACTCGTTGAGAACTTCCTTGCCGCCGCCGAGCGTGTACCAACCCTGATTGAGCCGCTGGTTGGGTCCGAACGCAACGGATGTCCCGAAGGCGAAGGTCGGGTCCTTGCCGAAATAATAATAGGAAGCGGTATGGCCCATTTCCACGGTACCGTTGGAAGTCGCGTCAAGCGCCTGCAGGCCGGGAACGATCTCGCCGCCGGCAAAGACCTGGATTTGAAACTTGTTGTCAGTGGCATCGGCTACCGCCTTGGCCATCAACTCGGCGCCTCCAAAGAGCGTGTCGAGCGACTTCGGCCAGCTCGTTGTCATGCGCCATTTTATTTCCGGCATCGACTGCGCGATCGCCGGCGCGGCAACGGTCGCAGCGCCTGCAACGCCCAATCCGGTAACTTTGATGAAGTCGCGACGTTTCATAGAATGCCCTCTCCCTGATGATGTGTGTCCTGGATAGCCTTCTTCTCGAGGCTTGCGTCCAGCATGGAACATCCGGTTCCGGATTTCCATCCTGAACTGGCGCTTCGCAATGCAAAAAGCCCGGCCTTCGAAAAAGGCCGGGCTTCAAGGGTCTCTACGACTTAAGGCGTAAGGAGTATCAGCCGCGAGTTCGCGAGCGGATCATGAAGCTGTCGAAGGTGTATTCGGCAACCTGCCACCACAGATATTGATCGGAACGATAGGCCTGCATCGCGTCGATCGATTTCTTGAAGTCGGCGTTCTTCGCGGAAATCTCCGCCCACAATTCGTTGGTCGCCTTCAGACAGGCTTCCAGCACTTCGTTGGTGAAGGGGCGAAGCTGCGTGCCACCGGCAACGAGGCGCTTCAGCGCGGCCGGGTTCTCCATGTCGTAACGCGCGGCCATCCAGCTATTGGCGTTGGCAGCCGCGTTGCTGACGACGGCCTGGTAGCTCTTCGGCAGCTCGTTCCACTTGTCGAGATTGGCGAAGGCGTGAACCGTCGGGCCGCCTTCCCAGAAACCGGGATAGTAATAGTACTTGGCGACCTTCTGGAATCCGAGCTTCTCGTCGTCATAGGGGCCGACCCACTCGGCGCCGTCGATGGTGCCCTTCTCCAGCGACGGGTAGATGTCGCCGCCCGCGAGCTGCTGCGGCACAACGCCGAGCTTTTGCAGCACCTGGCCTGCGATGCCGCCGATGCGAAACTTGAGGCCCGAGAGATCAGCGACCGTCTTGATCTCCTTGCGGAACCAGCCGCCCATCTGGGTGCCAGTGTTGCCGCAGGGGAATGCGATCACGTTGGCGGCTTTCTTGAAGAACTCGTTGCCGATCTCCATGCCGCCGCCCTGATACCACCAGGAATTCTGCATGCGCGCATTGAGGCCGAACGGCACCGACGCATAAATCGCGAAGGTCGGATCCTTGCCGACATAATAATAGGAGACGGTGTGGCACATCTCGACGGTGTTCTTGGAGACCGCATCGAGCGCCTGCAGTCCCGGGACGAGCTCGCCCGCCTGGAAGACCTGAATTTGAAACTTGTTGTCCGTCATCTCGGCAACCTGCTTCGCGAAATATTCAGCGCCGCCGTAGATCGTGTCGAGCGACTTCGGGAAACTGGACGTCATGCGCCACTTGATTTCGGGCGAGGATTGCGCAATCGCCGGCGAGGCGACGGCAGCCACCGCGGCGCCGGTTGCCGAAACTTTCAAAAAATCACGACGCTTCATTTTAAGGCATCTCCTTGTTGGGGCGTTTCCCGGATGTCCTGGGAGCGATTCTTTCGGCGCGGCGATTTGCATCAGCCGAAGGCGCTCTGGCGGGCGGTCTTTAACACGGATTTTTGGCCACGGAATACGCGACGAAGGCATGACTGCAAAGATTAAACGAAAGTCGCATACGTGCCGAAAACGGGGTCAGGCCGCGGCGATGACGCCTTGGAGCTGATCGCGAACCTTGGCGCCGATCGCGCGGTAAATCGCCGCATGCGGGCCATCGGGCTCGCTTTCCACCACCGGTGTACCCGAATCCGAGGTGGCGCGAATCGTCATGTGCAGCGGAATCTCGCCCAGAAACGGCACCGCGAGCCGTTCGGCCTCATGCCGGGCCCCGCCATGGCCGAAAATGTCCGACCGCGTGCCGCAATGCGGGCACTGGAAATAGCTCATGTTCTCAATAATGCCGAGCACCGGCACGTTGACCTTCCTGAACATCGCAAGCCCGCGCCGCGCATCGATCAGGGAAAGATCCTGCGGCGTCGAAATGATGATTGCGCCCTTGAGCGGTACATTCTGCGCCAACGTCAGTTGCGCGTCGCCGGTGCCGGGCGGCATGTCGACCACGAGAACGTCGAGCGTGCCCCACGCGACGTCCCGCAGCATCTGGGTGATGGCCGACATGACCATCGGCCCGCGCCAGATCATCGCGGTGTCCTCCTCGACCAGAAAGCCGATCGACATGATGGCGAGGCCGAAGCGCTGAATTGGAATCATCTTCCTGTTGTCGTCGAGCTGCGGCTTGTCGCGAATGCCAGTCAATCTCGGCACCGACGGCCCATAGATGTCGGCATCGAGCAGGCCGACCCGCAAACCCAAATCGCGCAGGCCGAGCGCCAGATTGAGCGCGGTGGTCGATTTGCCGACGCCGCCCTTGCCGGAGGCAACCGCGATGACGGCGGCGATGCCGGGAATTTCCGCCTGTTTTGCCATCGGCGAGGCGGGACTGTGCGGCGGGCGATGCGACGCGACCGGTTGCACGCCCGGCGCGGGGCGCTGCGGCGGCGGGGGCGGCTGAGAGCCCGGCTTACGTTCGGCGGTCAGGGCGATCATGGCGACGGTGACACCGGGAATGGCACGCACGGCCGCTTCAGCCTGCGCGCGCACGCTTTCCCAGGCGCGGGCTTCCGCGGCATCGACATTGATCGAGAAAAATACTTTGCCGTCGCTGACCGTGATCGGCGACAAAACGTTGGCGTTGGTCAGGGCGACGCCGCGCGGCGACATCACCTTGGCCAGACTTTCGAGAACCTGTTGCTGCGTTACGCTCACCGCGCATCTCCTGACTGTTTTCGGATGCGACCCATAGAGCGATCCCGCTCAAAAGGCTACCTCACCCCGACGTCATCCGCCCGCTCGAGAGGCGCCGATCCGCCCTGCTCCTTGGCGGCTTCGTAATTCAGTTCGATCATGACGCCATTGGGGTCATTGACGAAGATCTGCCAGAGATCGCCACCCGGAACCTGGCGCGCATCGAATTCCATCCCTTTGGACTGCAACCGCTGCTTCATGCCGGCAAAACCCCGGCTGACAAAGGCGACGTGATGGACAACGCCGGAATCCGGCTTTTGCGGCTCGTCGGTCCTGGAAATATCGACCAGATGCACCACCGGCTTGCCCTCGCTGTACATCCAGGCGCCAGGGAACGCGAAATTCGGCCGGGCGCCTTTCTCAAGTCCCAGGATATCCTCATAGAACCGGACCGTGTCGTCGAGCTTGCGGGTCCGGATATTGAAATGGTCGAGCACGCCAACGCTCATGTTCATGTGGTGTCACTCCCCTTTTTATTGAAGTCTTTGGTATTGAAACCCATTCTAGCACGAAACCCGGCCGCCCCGCCAAACGAAGGCGTTGCCCTCCGGACCACAGGGCTTATTGTGCCTGCTCCACATCTTGAGCGGAACCCGTTTCGGCTCAGCCGTCCCTCCAGAACACGGTCCGGCACATTCAATGCCGGCAAAACCCCAAGGTTGCACACATGGCTAAAGTCGCTTTTCTCGGTCTCGGCGTTATGGGCTTTCCGATGGCGGGGCATCTGGTGAAAAAAGGTGGCCACGAGGTCACGGTATTCAACCGGACTGAGGCCAAGGCGAAATCATGGGCGCAGAAATTCGGCGGCAAGGCTGCGGCGACGCCCAAGGCCGCCGCCGAAGGCCAGGACTTCGTCATGTGCTGCGTCGGCAATGACAATGACCTGCGCGCGGTCACGCTCGGCGAGAACGGCGCATTCGCCGGCATGAAGAAGGGCGCGACCTTCGTCGATCATACCACCGCGTCCGCCGAAATCGCGCGCGAGCTCGATGCGGAGGCGACCAAACGCGGCTTCAAGTTCGTCGATGCCCCGGTGTCCGGCGGCCAGGCCGGCGCGGAAAACGGCGTTTTGACGGTCATGTGCGGTGGCACCGAGGACGCCTATGCGGGCGCCGAGCCCGTCATCGTCGCCTATGCAAGGATGTGCAAGCGGCTCGGCCCGGCGGGTTCCGGCCAACTGACAAAGATGGTCAACCAGATCTGCATCGCGGGACTGGTCGAGGGCCTTTCCGAAGGCATTCATTTCGCCAAGAAAGCGGGCCTCGATGTCCAGGCCGTGATCGACACCATTTCCAAGGGCGCTGCCCAGTCGTGGCAGATGGAAAACCGCTACAAGACCATGAACGAGGGAAAATTCGATTTCGGCTTCGCGGTGGAATGGATGCGCAAGGATCTGTCGATTTGTCTGGCTGAATCGCGGCGCAATGGGGCAAGCCTCCCCGTGACCGCGCTGGTCGATGCCTTCTATTCGGAAGTCGAGAAGATGGGCGGCAAGCGCTGGGACACTTCCAGCCTGCTCGCGCGGCTGGAACGGTGAGGCTTGGGAAAGCCGAGCCTCGGGGCTGCCGGAAGAGGTTAATTTAACCTCTCGTTAAGGTGATTTTTTAGCGTTTTAAGGCAGCTCTTAAGGATTTCGCGCCACAGATAGACAATGCAAAAGCGCACGCCGCCAGCGGGCAGGATTTGTGTTGTTCGATGAGTAAACCCGCCGAAAAACCTGAGGTTGTCCAGCTTCCGGTTGAAACGCCTGCCGCAGCGCCGGCAAGTAACCGGCGCGCGGCGGCGCAGCGGGTGCGCGAGGCTCGCGATCGGTTAACGTCGACCAGCGGAACCCGCCCCGCGTTCGACCGCGAACTGCTCCGGCAATATGCCCAGACGCAAATCTCGGCGTCTTATGTCGTTATGCTACTGGTGGTAGCAACGGGCGTGCTGTTCGGGTTATGGATGCAGCCGATTCCGGCGGCGGCGTGGACCTGCGGCATGCTCTGCATCCACGCCGGTATCATCCGCTATTGCGCGCGGTTCCTCGCCGAATCCCCCTCGCTCGCCGCGACCCGCAAGTGGCGAACGCGATTCGTCCTGCTCGATCTGCTTTACGGCCTGAGCTGGACCGCGATCCTGGTCCACCCCGCCGGGCTCGATATGGTCTCGAACACGCTGATGATGTTCCTGATGCTGCTGGTGATCGCGGTGTCGAGCATGCTGGCGGCCAATCTGCCGATCGCAGCCCTTGCCGCCACCGCGCCGGTGACGGTGGCGATCGCGCTGAATTTGGCGCTGAGCGGCACGTTCGACAATTACGTGCTCGCGGTACTGGCGCTGGCTGCGGAAGGATATTTTGGGCTGCTCGCCCATCGCCTGCATTCGACGACGCTGGCGACGCTGGAGGCGCGCGCCGAAAAGGACGCGCTGATCGGCGAACTCGAACAGGCCAAAGCGATCTCGGACGAGGCGCGCCATCGCGCGGAAGCGGCCAACGTCGCCAAGTCGCGCTTCCTCGCGCAAATGAGCCACGAATTGCGCACGCCGCTGAATGCGATTCTGGGATTTTCCGAGGTGATGAAAAGCGAGATTTTCGGCGCGCACGCGGTTCCCGTCTACAAGGAATATTCCGCCGATATCCATAATTCCGGCGTGCATCTGTTAAATCTCATCAACGAAATTCTCGATCTGTCGCGGATCGAGGCCGGGCGCTACGAACTCAACGAAGAAGCGGTGTCGCTCGTGCATGTCGTCGCCGACTGCCATCATCTGTTGAAACTGCGCGCCTCCAGCCGCGGCATCACCATCCACGAGGTGTTCGAACAGGGCATGCCGCGCATCTGGGGCGACGAGCGCGCGATACGGCAGATCGTGCTCAATCTGTTGTCGAACTCCATCAAGTTCACTCCGCAAGGCGGCGAGATCTGGCTCAAGGTGGGATGGACCGCATCGGGCGGACAATATCTGAGCGTCAAGGATACCGGCTCCGGCATCGCCGAGGATGAAATCCCCGTGGTGCTCGCCTCCTTCGGCCAGGGTTCCAATTCAATCAAATCGGCCGAACAGGGCGCGGGATTGGGATTGCCGATCGCAAAAAGCCTGATCGACATGCACGGCGGCACCTTCACGCTGAAGTCGAAGCTTCGCATCGGCACCGAGGTCATCGTCACTTTCCCGCCGGAGCGCGTGATGTCGGCCTTGGCGCCGATGGCGGAGGAAGCTCCGCCGCTGCAGCCGGAAACTGTCGCTACGCCCGAGGAGAAACGCCGGCCCCGGCACAAGCCGATCATGAGCGCCGGCACCGGATTGTAACGGGAGTGCTTGCGCAAGACGACCGGATACGCTTCACACTTGAAGAATGAGCATAGAAACGCCGTGCATCGCAGTCTGTATGATCGATCCCAGAACCAGCCTTTGTTTCGGCTGTGGCCGCACCTTGCCGGAGATCGCGCGCTGGCACCGGATGGAAAGCGCAGAGCGGCTGATGGTGATGGCCGAGCTTGCCGCGCGCATGGCCGATGCCGGGCTGGTGCCGCCAGAGATCGCGGCCCGTCCGATGGCCGGCTGACGCGCATCTGCGTAGGAGGAGGCAGGCCATGAGCCGCTTTCTGCTCGTCCTGGTGATGCTCGCGGCGACGGCCGGCGCCGTGGTCGCCTACAGGGATCCGGAACAGGTGGCGCGCGCCAGCGACACCGTCTCGCAATTGCTGCGCAAGCGCGCCGCGCCGGTGACCCGCGCGGTGCAGATCGCACGTGCGCAGAATGGCGAGTTCGCGCTCAGGGCCAGGATCAACGGCGTGAATGCTCCGATGGTGATCGACACCGGCGCGACTTCGGTCGTGCTGACCTATGAGACCGCCAAGGCTGCCGGGTTGCCGCTGGAATTGCTAGACTATGACGTCGATGTCGAAACCGCCGGCGGACACACCAAGGCGGCCCGGCTAACGCTTGATCGCCTTGCCATCGGCAAGCTCGTCGAACGTTCGGTGCCGGCGCTGGTGGTGCCGCACGGACAGATGAAGACCAATCTGCTCGGCATGAGCTTCCTGGACCGGCTGGAAAGCTGGGAAGTGCACGCCGACCGGCTGATGCTGCACGGCTATCCGTAAGCCGGGCGGCGTCTTACGCAGCGATCGGGGCCACGGCGCGGTCCGCGACCAGCGCGATCGCCTCGCGCAGCACATTCACCCCGGCGTCCGGCTTGACGCCATGCTCGGCGAGATGGCGGCGAAACGCCCGCGCACCCGGCACGCCCTGAAACGCGCCGACGAAATGGCGCGTGATCGAATGCAGCCGCGTTCCAGCAGCGAGTTCGCGCTCGATATAGGGTGTCATCGCCTCGAATACGTCCTTCATCGTGGCATATGGGGCCGCCTCGCCGAACAATTCGGGACCGACCGACAGCAACCGCCACGGCTCCTGATAGGCCGCGCGTCCCAGCATGACACCATCGACGTAGCTGAGGTGGGCTTTCGCTTCAGCGACACCGGCGATGCCGCCATTGATGATGATGGGCACATCCGGCATCGCAGCCTTCAGCCGATAGACCCTGTGATAGTCGAGCGGCGGGACGTCGCGATTTTCTTTCGGCGACAATCCATCGAGCCAGGCCTTGCGGGCGTGGACGATCAGCGCATCGGCGCCGGCCGCGATGACGTGTCGCGCCAGTTCATCCAGCGCTGTTTCCGGATCCTGATCGTCGATGCCGATCCGGCACTTGACCGTAACAGGAATATCGACGGCTTGCTTCATGGCCTGGACGCCTCTGGCGACCAGTGCAGGCTCCGCCATCAGACAGGCGCCGAAGCGGCCGTCCTTCACCCGGTCCGAAGGACAGCCGACATTGAGGTTGATTTCGTCATAGCCGAAATCCTCGCCGATCTTCGCGGCCTCAGCCAGATCGCGCGGCTCGGAGCCGCCGAGTTGCAGCGCGACGGGATGCTCGGATGTGTCGAAGCCAAGCAGCCGCGCCCGATCGCCGTGAAGAATGGCCCCGGTCGTCAGCATCTCCGTGTAAAGCCATGCCCGCCGCGTCATCAGGCGATGAAAGACGCGGCAATGCCGGTCGGTCCAGTCCATCATAGGCGCTGTACAAAATCTATGTGATTGATATTTCAGCATTATTCACGTATATTCAGATCGTTAGGTGGCGTCGTGTGCACTCTTTTATACGCCATGATGCGACGTTTTTTCCGGCTTTTCGACGCCTCAGTGCACACGGAGCGCACACGCGTGGCAACCATCACCAGGCTCAAATCAGGCTCCTGGAGAGTCCAAGTCCGACGAAAGGGAAAATATGTCAATGATACATTCCTCCGTCGGAAGGACGCGGAAGAATGGGGAATCGATATCGAGCGGCGGATCGATCGCCAGGAACCGACAACGACGCGCAAATCTCGCGACGTCCAACTCTTCGGCGATCTCGTCGCGCTTCATCGCCAAGACTTGGAAGAGGTCGGCAAGGACATCGGTCGTTCCAAGACTGGCAGCCTCACCTTCCTGGACAAGAAACTTGGGCATCTTCGTCTTCCAGAGCTTGATCGAGAGCGCTTCATCAAATTCGGAAAAGAGCGTGCGCTGGAGGGAGCTGGCCCCGTGACGGTCGGCATCGATCTTGGATATATCAAAACAATTCTGTCTCACGCCGCAGCAGTGCACGGCGTCGTTGTGTCAACTGAACCGATTGATCTTGCCCGGATAGCTCTCGGACGCCTCGGCCTTGTCGGAAAAGGCAATGAGCGTGATCGCCGACCCACTCAGGATGAGCTCGATCGCATTATCTCGTCCTTTGAAGCAAACATTCGGCAACAGATCCCTGTTGGGCGCATCGTCCGATTTGCGGTCGCAACGGCGATGCGGCAAGACGAAATTGCAAGAGTTGAATGGCGTGACTTCGACGCCACCCACCGAATGCTACTCATTCGAAATCGGAAGGATCCCCGAAAGAAGAAGGGCAACGACCAGCGAATTCCTCTGTTGGATGTTTCAGGCTATGACGCATGCAAGATCATTGAGGAGCAAGGACGGTTCTCGAATATTCGCGAAGGCCGGATTTTTCCTTACGACGGACGATCCGTTGGAACCGCATTTCGTCGTCAGTGTCGCGAATTGAAGATCGATGACCTGCATTTTCACGATTTGCGTCACGAAGGTACGAGCCGCCTTTTCGAGGCTGGGTTTTCCATTGAACAGGTCGCACTTGTCACCGGGCACAAGGATTGGAAAATGCTGCGCCGCTACACTCACCTGAAGCCGGAAACACTCCACTCAATCAGTTCAGCGCGGGTAGCCTGACGGGCGCCGAAACCATTGGAGAGGTGAAGAGCTCATCTGGAGCGGGCGAAGCCGAAGCTGCCAACGCGAAGTGCCTAGTTGCGAACGAGCAGGTACTTTCCGTCGCCGATCCTGCATCCACAAACACGACGGCACAATAGCGCGCGATGCGACTGCACATCGCTTTAGGCGGATTAAGGCGACCGTTTTCGGGCGCATCCCAAGGCTGTTACGACACGTTTGCGTCTTCGTCTTTCCGCGAGATGCCTATTTCACCGCCAGCACCGGTGTTAGCCACCGGTGGTCCGGACGGATCTTTCTCAGCAGCCGTCTTCGGATCGGATCGTAATGGCCTCTTCCGGGCAATTGGCTTGCGCCATGTAGGCTTTGTCCACGAGTTCGGGCGGAATGAAGCCGGTCAGAGCCTCCCTGGCGTTGCCGAACTCGTCGAGTTCGAACAGCTCGGGAGCGAGCGCCTTGCAGCGCGCGTGGCCCTGACATTTTTCGGGATCGACATGTATGGTGATTGCGGCGGTCATCGTGTCCTTTCCTCCATCTTACCCTTGGGGCTGGATCCTGAGCTCGCGCATCAGGTCGCGACCGAGAACCGCAGAACTCGCCAAGACCCCGCCAACGAGTGCGCCGATCACACCATCGGTCGAGACGTCCTGACCGGAGAGAAACAATCCGTCGATCGGAGTCGTGGCCCTCAACCAGGTCTGACGAAAACGCTGCGGCGAGCTCTCGATGCCCATGAATCCACCCCGCTCGCGCTTGACGAACGTCTCGTAGCTCAGCGGCGTCGAGACTTCGACGTAGTCGAGCGCCGATCGTGCCGCCGGCACGTGCCGAAACAATTCATCGAGCAACCGCCCCCTAATCTTGTCCTTGAGCGCGAGGTAGTCCTCGCCGCGCTTCATCCATCGCGTTGCCGACCATTTTTCGAAATGCCCGAAGTCGGTGTAGCCGTACATTTCGACGGTCGACTTCCCGGGATATTCGGTGTCCCAGGACGGGTCCTTGGCGGACGGAAATGTCGAGAACGTCCAGGGAAACGGCGCTTCGAAGTCGCGTCGATGAGCCTCAAGGTTGGCCTCGAAGTCGTTCGAGGGATGCGCCCAGATGTTGGCGCCATCGAAACCGAGATCTTCCGCCGGGCGATTGAAGCCGATGTTGATACCGACGACCGCATAGCTTTCAAAGACCTGCGAAATCGCCTGGTCGAGTTTTGCTGCAGTTCGCGCGTCCGCCGATAGCAGGCGACCGAAGGTATTTTGCACGCCGGCATTGCTGATCACCAGCGGACAGGCGAACTCCTCGCCCGAGGCCAGTCGAACGCCCGTCGTTCGTCCCTGCGTGACCAAGATGTCGGCGACCTCGGCGCTATGCAGCACCATACCGCCGGCACGTTCGATGATCGGCACGATCGCACGGCCGAAGGCCGCTCCTCCGCCGACAGGATAGTGTCCGCCATTGAGATAGTGCTTCGCCAGCATGCAGTGCATGGCGAACGAGCTCTTGGTGGGCTCCAGACTGTAATCGCCCCAATTCGCGCAGATCACGGCGATCAACTCGCGATCGTCTGTCAACTCGCTGAGGACATCGATGGTCAACCGATCTGAGTAATCGTGGAACGTCCCGCACATGCGGTCGTAGACGTCGTCGGCGCGGGATTGGGGCAGCGCCTTCTGGGCGAAATAGCCGGCGGACGCCTTCGACACACTGCGAACGAGTTCAAGGTAACGATCGATCGCGGCGGCTTGCCTGGGGAAGTAGCTCTTGAGCGCCGCAGCATAATCCGCCGCCCCGCCGGAATGTCATAACGGCGGCCGCCAATGATCATGCGGTTATAGATCGGCGGCAACGGCGCCCACTGCATCGCTCCCCCGGTGACCTTGTCGAACAGCTTCCACGTCGTGCTTGCCGGCGACCCGACGTCGCCGATGTAGTGGAGACCGACAGTCCAGCGGTAGCCTTTGCGCGTGTAACTCTGGGTAAGCCCGCCGATCACATTGTGCTGCTCCAGAACAAGAACGCGCTGGCCATCCTGGGCAAGCAACGACGCAGCGCTCAGTCCTCCCATTCCCGAACCGATGACCACGGCATCGAAATTTCCTCTTATGCTGGAAGACTTGCGATAGGGTTCGCCGACCGTCTGCATGCTATTCTCCGCGCAGTCCAAGGACAGGATTCGATGCCACCGCGCAGGCGAGCGCAGCCCCGCGCATGCTCGAACTCCTCGGGCCGAGGCGCCTGCAGCGCCATCCCGCGGCGGCGGCTGTCGTCCGGGTCCATTTGAAGCATCTCGTTTGACTTTCGTTATCTCGTGCTGTTCAGCACGGATACGGACTGACGTAAGGGGCTACGAACCGCCGCTCGACCTGCTTCTTGATGTTTCCCAACCCTATCCGGGCCTCTTCGTCCATTCGCTTGAGCTGCTCGATGGTCGGTTCTGACGGACGATCCGGATTGGTGAGTTCCCGCGTATAGCGCGTGCGGCCATCTTCGGCGGCAAACGTGTAGCGGATCACGATCGGGCCCATGAACTCGGTATCTGCCTTGCACGTCCAGGCGCTCGGCCGATTGCTCTCGATGACCGTCCATTGCAGTTCGATCATGCCGCGCCGGATCTGCCATTCCTCGCGAAAGGTCTGGCCGAGCTTCAAGGACTGATTTGGCCCTTCGATCTTGTGCGAGGCGGCCAGCCATTCGGGCCAGGAATGTGGATTGCAGACGTAGTCGAAGACAGCATCCGGCGGCGCGTCGATGAGGATGTCGTGTTTTCGAACGAAGAGCATCTAGCCTCCAGAGAGAGATAGGAAAGTTCGGTCAGCGCGCCGCCAGGATAAGGGGGAGCAAACGAGGGCCGCGCACGGCCCCTTCGGACCAGGTCATTGGGCGCGTCGGGTCCAGCGTGAAATCCGGAATCCGCTTCAGCCATTCCTCGAGCGCGATCCGCATCTCCATCCGCGCCAGATTGGAGCCGATGCAACGGTGGATGCCGAGGCCGAAGGCGACGTGCGGATTTTCGGCGCGGTCGATTCTGACGTTGTCCGCATCGGCGAACTTGTCGGGATCGCGGTTGGCGGCCGGGAACGAGACCATGACCATTTCATCCTTCCGCATTGGACAGCCGCCGAGCTCGGTATCGTCGACGATCTCGCGCGCCATCGTGACGGGCGCGTAGGCGCGCAAGAACTCCTCGATGGCCGTGCCCATCAGCTCAGGTTCTCCAACCAGACGCTCGCGGTCAGCGGGATGAGTAGCAAGGTGCCAAAGCGAGGCTCCGATGGCGCTCCAGGTCGTATCGATCCCGGCGACCAGCAACAGGCGCAATGCGCCGAGGACCTGACGGTCCGAGAACGGTTCACCGCTCGGATGGCGCGCATCGATCAGGAAGCTGACGAGGTCGTCGCCACCTTGCTCGCGCCGTTTGACGATCTGTCTGGCGAAATAATCCGATATTTCCTGCTCGGCCTGTTTTAGCGCGGCCTGGTTCGTGATGCCTTCCTGCAATGCCATTGTGATCCAGGACCGGAATTGATCTCCATCTTCGGCCGGTATTCCCAACATATGAGCAATGATCCGCACTGGGATGTGCTGCGCATAATCTACCGCGCCGTCGCAAGCAGTCTGCGAGACGATGCGGTCGATAAGCTCATTGCAGACAAGCCTCGTCTGGGGCTCGAGTTTTGCCACCGCGTGCGGTGTGAACGGCGGGATCAACACCATACGCATCGGCCGATGCTCGGGTGGGTCCGACGTGATCGGCGGCGAGTTCACCCGGTACTCCCCTTCCCGGACGACGACGCGGCGCGAAGAGAAACGGTCCGGGTTGTAAGCGACCTCTCGAATATCGGCGTATCGCGTTGGGAGATAGACGCCCTTATAACGCTCGGTGTGCGCAACCGGACAGTGGTCGCGCAATGTCTGCCAGATCGGATAGGGATTGCCGAGCCAGGCGGGGTCGAGGTGATCCCAATCGGTTGTCCAATCGGTCACAGGAGCTCGCGCCATGCCTCCCCCTCCTTTCCTGAATAGGGTCGTTTCCCCAATCCTGATGCTCTGATATATGAGATGATATATGACGATCGGTCAACCTAAATCTCGCCGCAACCGGGCACGCAGGCCGGCAAAAGCCAGCCCCGCCAGCCTGACGGAGCAAGCCTATACGCAGCTCGAGCAGATGATTGCGACGCTCGAGCTACGCCCCGGCGCTTTCATTTCCGAGAGCGAACTGTGTGAACGGCTGGGCATCGGGCGCACGCCGGTCCGCGAGGCGATGCAACGATTGGCACGCGAGCACTTGCTTCAGATCATGCCGCGCAAGGGATGCATCGTGTCCGACTGCCGATTTGGCGACGAACTGAGCGTCATCGAGGTCCGCAAGCCGCTCGAACTCGTGGTTGCGCGCGGTGCAGCACAACGTGCCAATCCCCAGCAGCGCCAGCGATTTGCGGAGATCGCCTACGACATGGCTACCGCGCTCGAAAACGACGATTTCGACCTCTTCGCGCGATTGGACCTCGAATTCAACCAGCTTTGCCTTGCAGCATGCGGTAACGCGACGGCCACTTCGATGATGCGCCTGATCAGCACGCAGAACCGCCGGTTCTGGTTCATGCACCACGGCCGGACGCTTCCTCGCGAGGGCGTGGAGAGCCATGTCGACATCGCGCGTGCAGTGGCGAGCGGCGATGCCGATCTGGCCGCATCGGCAACCGAACGCCTGCTCGCCTATGTGGAGGAACTGGCGCTTCGATCGTCGAGAGCCGGTTGATCGGCAGCCGCAGCTTTTGCGCGACTATCCGGCGCCTCGATGTGAAACCACGCGACGTAGAGCGCCGGCAGGAACAACAACGTCAGGACCGTCCCGACGATGATGCCGCCCATCATGGCATAGGCCATCGGGCCCCAGAAGATTTCGCGCGAGATCGGGATCAGCGCGAGGCTCGCCGCAGCCGCCGTGAGCAGGATAGGCCGCATGCGGTGTTCCGTCGCCTCGACGACCGCTTCCCACGGCGGTTTGCCTTCACCTCGCAGATGCTCGATCTGCACGATCAGAATGACCGGGTTGCGGATCAGGATGCCGATCAGCGCCAGCACGCCGAGGATGGCGACGAAACCCAGCGGCGCGCCGCTCGCCAACAAGGCGGCGACGACACCGATCAAGGCGAGCGGCGCAACGGCAAACACCAGGAACAGCCGGTGGAAGCTTTGCAGCTGTACCATCAAAATGGTCGCCATCGCGAACAGCATCATCGGGATGACGGCGAGGATTGGCGCCTGAGATGTTAATCGGCGGGGGTCCCCCGTGCTGATCGGCGCGCTAAGTCGTTGATTCAGATGACAGCGAAGGGGGCATGGTTCGGCGCCGATTTACAGCTGTAATCGGACCGCGATTTCTTCTAAGCGAAAAATGGTCCATAGGGACGTGGTCCCATCGCGGCAATGAGCGGATGTCGATCAATTCGGCGCGCTTGCGCGCATACCCTGGAGATCAGCTCTTCCACCGGAACTGCCACAAAGGCGGGATCGGCGAGTACGCGGTCGCGGTCATGATAGGCGGCCTGCTTGCCTGCGCCATGAGGTGCACACGGCTAATCTAGTTGTGCGCATCAACGTCCCTAAGGTCAAACTTTCTCGAAACTCATGGGAGCGCTATCCGCTACCAACGGGTCGCACTTGACCGGTACGACGTCCGACCCGGCAGGTCCGAGCGGATACCTGTGATCAGTGACGCGGGAATGATATTCCCCGCTTGTACCAAATAGGAAGACGCCGGCGCCTCGACACGATCCGGTCTTGTGGTGCGGCGGTCGACGTGCGCGCGGAGGAAGGAAAGTTTTGCAGTCCTGGCCGTTCTGAGTGAACAACTCTTCAGCAGCCGACGGCGCCAGTTGGCTCGCCGGGCTCCGTGCGGTCGCTGACGTCGAGCTCGGAAGATCAAATCCTGGGTGCGCAGCCGAACCGAAAAGTATCGGCAGGCAATACCAAGCAGCCACCAGGTTCTCGTAGTTGCTGCCGGTGGCTTCAGCGCACCGCCTGATGTTCCCGAACCTTTTGCCATTGTCTCCATCACGCAGAATATATGCGATCATCTTGGTATGATACCGCGCCCGGTCGCCAGGTCCACCGCAAACGCGCGCTTGCCCTTTGCGGCCCAGAGCGACCGTGCCTGTTCGCCCTGACCGCCTTGGAGCTTGTCGGCGCACCATAGCAGCGCGCCGAAGATCGTGGCGCGGTCGTCGCCTGTCAGGTCGACAATTCCGGATTTAACGACAAGGCCGCCGAGTTCGATGAGATGCCGCGTGCGCTTGCGGCGCTCGACCTGCCACGTGCGCATGTCATATCGCGCCTTTGCGGCCTGATGACGGTTGCGCGCCCCTCGGTTGCGCAGGAGCGCCGTCCGTGTTGCGGTCAGTTGTTGGTGCATTTCGCCTCGCCCGGCTTTGAAAAAACGCAGCTCCGCGCTTGGCCCATGCCTCCCTCCTTCCGGCCTCTTTTGTCTCGGCCAGCACGATCAGCGCGCCATTTCAATCGCGAAGGAAAACCCAAAATGCTCCAACCAGATAATATCGCAAGTCAGACCTCGAGGATTGCTTGGGGGACGACCTAAAGGCAATCCGCTCGACACACGGCATTTGTAGATTGGAACCGCGCGCGGCTTACCATTGTGAACGGCTAGGCGCCCCTTCCCCGAGCCTGATTCCCAACTGATAAGCCCTCTACTTATTCCCTATCAGTCACGAGATGCTCTCTGCCTATGAACGGCCGCTTTGCGCCAACAGCGGTCATTCGCCGATTACTCTGAATTTATGGGCCACGCCTGTGTCACCATTCCATTCTCTCACTCGCCTCAAGGACAGCTCCGTCGAGCGGCGCCGTGACAAGTGCGGCTTGGCTGTCACGCTCCGCAGACGGCGGCGCGAACAAGAAGTTGAAGTGTTTGCCGAACGTCCCAAGCCAGTGGTTGCAAATCACGCCAGCGCCGCGGCCTGAGATGCGGCCTGATAGGCCGCTACCGGATAATGTCCGTCGCCTGGTCGCGGAAGGATTCGGCCAGCGCGATTTCACCGTCGCCGAACATACAGGCGACTTCCGCCGAGGGCCAACAGGCCGACGCACTCTCCCACGCGCACAGGGGCAAGAACAGCGCCGAATTGATCCCATAGATATCATGGACGCGTCACGTTACCCGGTCGTATCGCGCCGCAAGGGCAAAATGTTCCCTACCTCTACGAAAAGTTTTGCTTTAATTTTGTCGGCGACCGGACTGACTTTGAGAGATTGCAATCGTATGATTTTGCCATCATGGGCCAAGCTGAACGACCGACTTGCCCCACCTGCGGGGCCTATCTGATCCTAGTGCTGCCTCAGGGTGGCAAGGGCAGGCGTACGTTCCAATGTTTCGACTGCGACGGTCCCGATCCACTAAGAACCAGCAGGGCCACCGGCTGGCTGAAGGGTGAGCTTCAGCCGCCAAAGTAAGGGTTTGCCCGGTGTAGCGGCTCGGTAGCCGAGTCCTCGCTCAGCCGGATCGCGCCGCGGAGGTCTTTAAGCGCTCCGTCGATCCGCTGATGGACTTCCAAAGCGGCGGCAAGGTAAAGGTCGAATTATCCGATGCGCTCGACAGTTTGCACCAGAGCAAGCTCGAAAAGCTGAGGGATGAAAGCGCAAGGATTTCAGTTCGGATTTCAATGGTCGGATTTTCATGTCATGAATCTCAAAAAAGGACGTGGGATCCAAAAATCCGCTACACGGCATTCTCTACTGGCTATCCTGTCTGCAGCCATTTCGATCACCTGTCCTGATGATTGCCGGGAAGTACAATTTTAGCTGAGCCGCGAGTTCGTCGAAAGCAACCGCCAGAACCGCCAGCTGGCCTTATGCCTTCCCTGATCGTTGGTACGCAGCACCGTTTGCGCAATTGAGATTGTGAGCCGTGTTGATCAGGGCGAGATGCGAAAAGGCTTGCGGAAAATTCCCCAATTGCCGCCCCGTCGACGGGTCGTATTCCTCGGCCAAAAGGCCGACATCGTTGCGCAACGACAGAAGTCGTTCGAAAAGTTGCTGCGCCTCGTCGCGCCGCCCCTGCAGGATGTAGTTGTCCGCAAGCCAGAAGCTGCAGGCCAGGAACACCCCTTCCCCCGGCGGTAGCCCATCGGCGCCCTCGCTGGTGTGATACCGCTGCACGAACCCTTCGCGCATCAGGCCCTTTTCGATTGCGGCCACGGTGCCGCGAATGCGGTGATCGGAAGGCGGCAGGAAGCCGACCATCGCAATCAGCAGCAGGCTGGCGTCGAGCGATTTCGAACCGTAGGACTGCACAAAGCTGTTCTGCGCGGGGTCGAATCCTCGCTCGCAAACCTGCTGGTGAATCGCGTCGCGAATGGCACGCCAATGCGCGACCGGACCCGCCATCCCGAATTCCTCGACCGAACGGATCACGCGGTCGAACGCCACCCATGCCATGACTTTGGAGTGGGTAAAATGCTTGCGGCCGCCGCGAACTTCCCAGATTCCATCGTCCGGCTTGTCCCAGATGGTTTCGAGATGTTCGATCAGCGCGCATTCCAGCGCCCAGCTCGCGGCGTTGCCATGAAGCCCGGCCTTCCGCGCGACGTAGAGAGCGTCCAGAAGCTCGCCATAGACGTCGAGCTGGATCTGCTTGGCAGCCGCATTGCCGATCCGGACCGGGGAGGAAGCTTCATAGCCCTTCAACCAGGCGACCTCGTATTCCTCCAGACGGCGCTCGCCGGCGACGCCGTACATGATCTGCAGATCCTTCGGACTGCCGGCGACGGCCCGCAAAAGCCATCCGCGCCAGGCCTTGGCTTCCTCGATGAATCCCGCCCCAAGCAATGCATAGAGGGTGAAGGTGGCGTCTCTCAGCCAGCAATAGCGATAATCCCAATTGCGGTTGCCGCCGATCTTTTCCGGCAGCGAGGTGGTGCCGGCCGCGACGATGCCGCCGGTCTCGCGATGCGAAAGCGCCTTCAACGTCAGCAGCGAGCGCATCACCGCGTCCGACCATTCGCGCCGTGGCTTGAACCGCTCCGACCATTCGGTCCAGAACTGCTCCGCTTGCGCCAAGGCCTCGCTTTCGGGACGTGCCGTGGGCGCGGCGCGATAGGATCGCGACCAAGTCAGCATGAACCCGACCTCGTCGCCCGCCTCGACGTCAAACTCTCCGACGGTCCGGAAATCTTCGCCCCGAAGCGGAGCGCCGCCGGCGAGCAGGAGCCGGTCCGGGCCGGCGGTGATCTCGCGCCGCCCATCGTGACGGCGCGACACCCAGGGCACGACCGAGCCATATTCGAAGCGCACGATCAGTTCGGTGTGCATCGCTACCTTGCCGCGAAGGCCCTTCACGATCCGGACCAGATCGGCGATGCACCTTCGCGCCGGGTCATGAAATCGATGACGCGGACCGGCCCGGTTGCCGTCTCGAAGGTCGTCTCCAGGATCATCGTGTCGCCGCGATAGCGCCGGCTTACATTTACGGGCTCGGTCTCCGGCGCGAGCAGCCAGCGGCCATTCCCGGGGTCTCCGAGCAGGGCGGAAAAACAGGCGGCGCTGTCGAACCTCGGAAAGCCGAGCCAATCAATCGATCCATCGCGCCCGACCAGCGCCATCGTCTCGCAATTGCCGATGGCGGCGTAATCTTCAATACGGCTTGCCATGGTGCCTCAAACGCCGGGCCGGATAGCGCGCGAGCCGCGGGTTTCGCGCCGATGCCGCCGTCAACATGCCGGTCGTAAACAGCAAAACGCCGCCGATCATCACGGGTGCCAGTGCGATGCGAGCGCACCGCTGGTGACCACGGCCTGATTTTTGGCTTCGTTTCCGAATCGCCCGCGCGTCCGGTGCAGGGAATGGACGGGAGTTTCGCAGATTGTCCTTGCGATCGGGCGAAACCGGTCGCTGCCGTTTGCTGCCCCTCGAATGCGACCTTCGCCAGATAGCGATCAAGAAAGCCGGGCAATACCATGTTTCCGAGAATTACCTTGAACGTGCTCAATCCGATCCAGTACTCGCGCCGTGGATGCCCGACCGCGTCGAATACGGCGTGTGCGATGACTTCAGGTTGAACCACCGGCGCGACCGGCCGCGGTTGACGAGCCATGCGGGTTCGCGCCCAGTCGAACTGCGGGGTATTGACCGCCGGCAATTCCATGATCGTCAACTCGATGGCGCTGCGATCGATGAATGAGTTCGGTTCGCAGCGAGTTGGTAAAGCCGCGGATCGCGTGCTTGGCGCCGCAATAGGCCGATTGCAGCGGAATGCCCCGATAGGCGAGCGCCGATCCGATCTGGATGATCTTGCCGCGATTGCGCGGGCGCATGTGCCGCAGCGCCGCCATGGTGCCGTGCACCTGACCGAGATAGGTGACCTCGGTAACCCGGCGGAATTCCTCCGGCGTCATCTGCCAAACCGGCGCAAACACCGTGACCATGGCGTCATTGATCCAGACATCGATCGATCCAAAGGCGTTCTCGATCGGTCCGCGGCGGCAAAAACCGCGTCGGCGTTGGCGACATCGGCGGCTGCGACGATCGCCGACCCGCCGAGTTCTTCGACCTCCCGCTTGACCTCCTCAGAGCGCTCGGCGTCCCGCGCGATCAATCCTATTCGCCAGCCGGCGCGGGCGAATTGATGCGCGATGGCCCGACCCACGCCTGCGGAAGCGCCGGTAATGACTACGACCTGGGGCGCGCCCATTTCAGTCCTCCATCCGTATCAGCGCCAGCCCCGTCTTGCGGTCCATCACCTTGTGCAGATGCGCCGGGCTTTCCGTCAGCACCACTTCCAGGGTCGGCCGGACATGCGCTTGTCCCAGATGCCCGGCCATCGCGGTGCCGTCACGCCTGCCGACCACGAGATGGACGTGAAGCGCCGGCCCGCCCGAGGGTGCCGTCGCGACATCGCCGATCAACGAAGCCACTTCGACCTGCTCGGCCACCTCGATCTCCCGATAGTCCTTTGCTTCCCAGTCGAAATATTTGAGAACGACGTCGCTCAGCGCACCGATCGCGGTGAATTGCGCGGCACGAATGTGCTGATCGTTCACGAAGGATTGCAGCGCCTTCAGGACCTCGTCACCGCTGTCGAGCACGACGGCGAAGGTTCTTTGTCCGCCGCCGTCATTGAGTAGCTTGTGCTGCATGTCGTCGTGTCCTTGTCGAATGATTGACGCTCAATTCGCCGCGGCGGGCCAGAGCCTTTATCCGGTCCGCCGTCCGGCATGCGATCGCCTGGATGGTGAGAGACGGGTTCGCGCCTCCGACCGTCGGAAACACCGACCCGTCGCAGATCCACAGATTGGGAATATCCCAGCTGCGGCAATCGGCATCGACCACGCTGTCGGCCGGATCGCTTCCCATCCTCGCCGTTCCGTTGAGATGGCAGGTATCGTCATCCTGCGTCCACAGATCCCTGGCGTCGACGGCTCGCAGCGCCTGGGTCATGAATTTCAGCGAATGATCGATCAGCCGCTTGTCGTTGTCGCACCAGGAATAGGTGATGCGGGGAATGCGCAGGCCATACTGGTCGACCTCGTCGGCGAGCGTGACGCGATTGGATTCCTGCGGCAGCATCTCGCCGACGATCTTCAGGCCGACCACGTGGTTGTAGTTTTCCATTTCCGCCATCAGGCGCGAGCCCCATAGGCCGTGCGCGCTCATCTGCGTATTGGCCCATAGCTGCGGCAGAGGACCCTGGCTCATGTAGCTGTAGCCGCCGAAGAAGTCCTTGCCCCTGTCCTCGTAGTTCCAGTGCTCGGTGATGGCCAGCGACGGCGGTCCCTTGTACGAACGAACCTCCTGGTCCATCACGCCCCAGACGGCCTGATTGGATTGCGCCATCAGATTTTTTCCGACCAGCCCGGAACTGTTGGCGAGACCGTCGGGAAACTTGCCGTTCGCCGAATTCAAAAGCAGCCGCGGCGTCTCGATCGCGTAGCCGGCGACCACGACGTTGCGCGCGCGCTGGAAATGCCAGGCGCCTTCGCGATGATAATGCACGCCCGTGACCAGCCCCGCGTGATCGGTCTCGATCTTGCCGACCATCGCGAGATCGCGGATTTCGGCGCCGGCGGCGATCGCGCGCGGAATCCAGGTCACCAGCGCGCTTTGCTTGGCGTTGGTCGAACAGCCGGTCACGCAAAAGCCACGATAGACGCAGGGGTGGGCGAGCCCGCGCGGTGCCGACAACGTCGCCAGCGGCGTTTCGGTCCACTGGATGCCCATCGCCTCGCATCCTCTGGCGAGCGCGCGGGCCGCGGCATTGAGCGGATGCGCGCGATAGGGATAGCGGGGACGATGCGGCCCCCAGGGATAGGTGACCGGGCCGGCGATCTTCAGCGCCTGTTCGACCTCGGTGTAGTAATTCCACATTTCGCGCCAGTCGAGCGGCCAGTCCGCGCCGTAGCCGAGCAGGCTGCGCGACTTGAACCATTCGGGACGAAAGCGAAGCGACACCATGGCAAAATGCACGGTCGAGCCGCCGACCGCCTTGCCGCTGTTGTTGCTGCCCATCTGCAGCGGGTTTTCGCCGTCGACGATGCGGTCGTCGGTCCAGTAAAGCTTGGTCTGCTCGCTTTCGTCGGATGCAAAATCCTCCAGCGGCCGGAAATACGGGCCGGCGTCGAACGCCACGACCGAAAAGCCCTGCTCCGCCAGTTTGCAGGCCAGCGTGCCGCCGCCGGCGCCGGTTCCGACGATCGCGAAATCGACCGGCCTCGTCTTCGCCGTATTCCCGCATCGGCACCCATCCGCCGGGACGAAACACATCCGGTGCGCGTCCGCGCCGCGCGCGCGGATTTTCCATGGGGATCATCGAACATGGCGGTTGATCCGGCGTACCGAGGCCTCGTCGCCATCTGCCGGCTTCGGCGGCTTCCCACGGGTCGCGCTCGTCGAAATCCAGGCGGACATAGCCGCGCGGGCTGGCGGGTCCGCCCCAGCCGATTTCGCTCCACGCCGTCGGGATGCGCGTAATAGGCAAGCACGATGTCGCGTGCCATGCGCTTCTTGAAGAAGTCCTTCGACGCCATGCTGCCCCATGCCGGGGATTTCAGTTCCCCGCTCTGCATGCGCGCCAACAGCGCATCCTGCAGGCCTTCCGCAAGACTGTGGAAACGTCCGCCGTAGGCCGCCTTGGCTTCCGCATCGAGCGCCTTCAGGCCGAGCCGCCACGCCTCGCCCTCGCGCGGCATTCCCGCCAGCCGATAGCCGTCCGACCTGCCACGTGCCAATTTGTCGTCCACCAGCGACGCCACCGGGATCGGCGGACGCGCGGCGGGCTGCGGCACGATGCGAGACGCGATCGCGCTGACGGTCTGGAATTCCTCGGCGCGTGAAGAAGCGCGGGCTCGCCACCGATCGCCAGCCTGCGCGTGACGACGCGGCGGGTCTGTTCGTTCCATGACGGGCCGGTACGCTTGGCCAGAACGTCATAGCCCGGATAGCGGTCCTTGCCGGCCGAAGCATTGTTGCCGATATCAGGCATCGGGATGATCCTTCATCAAGCCGAGCGCGGCGAGACCGGCGAGCGCGAGCCCCGCAAAACTCGGCGGCGCCGGAAGCGGCGGCCCGTTGAGGACGTTCTGGCTCCAGTTGCGCCAGCCGCCCATGTTGCGGGATACGCCGTAGGCGTGGAAACCGACGCCGGCAAAACCCATCGCCGCCAGCAGCCGCATCCACCAGCGCGTGAAGCGATGCTCGCGGCCGGGACCGCCAGCCGCGGCCGACGCAAGGAGGACGGCGCCGAGCGGCGGCAGCGTCACCGGAAGCGCCATGAACGGGTTGTGATACGCGCCGCGGAAGTGCAGCAGACCCGGCTTCGCCGGTCGTACCCAAAAGACCGGCGCCGACGACCGCCGCCATCGTGCGGCCCGCCGGCAGGTCGAATATTTCGGGTCGGCGTGCCCGGCGCGCTCTCGCGCACCCGCTCCGAGCAAAAGCCGACAAGGCCCGACAAGCAGGATGGCCATCGGCGCGCCGAGCGGCGCGGCATAGAACAAATTCTGCCAGCTGAAGCCGCCGACCTTCTTGCCGACATTGTAGATGTGGAAGCCGGTGCCGATCAGGCCGGTCGCCGCCGCCAGCAGATAGGTCGCGTCCCGCAGCCGATGCGCGACCGGCCGCATGTCGGCAGTGCCATGAATGCTGGTGGCGAGCGTCAACGCGGAAACGATCAGCGGCGTGAACATCGCCTTGTTCTTGAACGAGCCGCGGTAGTGCTCCACGCTGCTGTCGGCCAGAACCGAAGCCGCAAGCATGCCGGCCGCGCGATTGAGCCGCCGCGCGGCGACGAACGGTGGCGGATGTCTTCGGCCCGGCGTTGGCAGGCCGCAATGGCGCGACCTGTCCCGCGTCGCCGACACGCGCAGGCGCACTCCTGAGCAACGCCGATCCCAGCGCCAGCCCCGCCAGCGCCAGTCCGGCGCTCGTCAGCAACATCGTTGCTATTCAGCCGGGTCATTCCGTCGGTTGCCTAAACGGCATAACGCGCCGCGTCCTGGTGTTTGAAGGTCAGGCCGTTGCCGGGCCGCGAGGGATCGGGGCGAATTTCACCGTTGGCGGGCAACGGGCGCGCCGTCGAACAGCATATGTTCGATGCGGACATGATCGTGAAACCATTCCAGATGCCGCAGCCGCGGCGACGCGCAGGCGACATGCAGATGCAGGGCCGGCGCGCAATGTGCGGAAAGGTCGATGTGAAACGCCTCGCAGAGCGCCGCGATCTGCAGAAAGGCGGTCATGCCGCCACAGCGGGTCACATCCGCCTGCTGCACATCGACCGCCTGCGCCTCCAGCATGTTGCGGACATAGTCGACGGTGTAGGCATATTCGCCGGCCGCGATTTCCATGCCGGCCGGGGCCCGCTTTCGCGTCGCGCGCAATCCCGGCAGATCATCGGAACTGACACCGGCTCCTCGAACCAGCCGACCTCTGTTCGGCGAACTCGCTGCGCGAACTCGAGCGCCTGCTGCACGCGATAGGCGCCGTTGGCATCGACGAACAAGGTGGCGCTGTTGCACCGATGGCCTGCTTCGCCGCCTTGACCCGCTCGCCGATCCTGCTCCGGCTGCGAGCCGACCTTCATCTTGACGAAGGCGCAGTCCTCTCGTTTGCAACCCAACCGCCAAGCTGGCTCGGCAAGCTCCTTGTCCGAATAGGTCGTGAAGCCGCCGCTGCCGTAGATCGGCACGCAATCGCGATAGCTGCCCAGCATCGCGAACAGCGGCAGGCCGAGAAGCCGCGCCTTGAGGTCGTAGATCGCGGCATCGACCGCCGAGATGGCGGTCGCGGCCAGCCCTTCCCGGCCAAGGTTACGAACCGCGCGCTGCATCGAAAGCCACGCGGCCGGCGGATTGAAGGCGTCCTGCCCCTCGACAAGCCGAGGCGAGCTTGCCGCTGATCAGCTCGACGATCGAAGCCCCGGAATAGGTGTAGCCCAGCCCGGTCTCGCCGCCGCCTGAAATCTCGACAAGTACAAGCGTCGTCGAATTCCAGCCGATCGTGCCGTCCGCTTCGGGCCTGTCGGTCGGAATCTCGAACGCCTGCGCGCGCACGCTCGTCGATCGGGACTCCCGGCATCATGATCAATCCTTTCCGGGAAGAACGCTGGTCAGCAACTCCTTCGCGCTGTTCTTCAGCACGCTTCCGAGTTCGGGCTCGGAAGGAATCATGCTGACGAAGTTCTTGGCCTCCTTCAGCGTGATGTGCGGCGGCAGCGGCGGCACGTTGGGATCGGTATAGGCTTCCAGGATGACCGGCCGATCGGCAGCCAGCGCCTCGTCCCAGGCGGCGCCGACCCGGTCCGGGTTGTCGACGAAGATGCCCTTGAGCCCGATCAGTTCCGCATATTTGTGATAGGGGAAATCCGGAATGCTCTGGGTCGATTCGGTCTTGCCGGCGCCGAGCTGGATCCGCTCCTCCCACGTGACCTGATTGAGGTCGCGGTTGTTGAGGACAAGAACGATCAGGCGCGGGTTCGACCACTGCTTCCAGTATTTGGAGATCGTGATCATCACGTTGAGGCCGTTCATCTGCATGGCGCCATCGCCCATGCAGGCGATCACGGTGCGATCGGGATAGGCCATCTTGCCGGCGAGCGCGTAGGGCGTGCCCGCGCCCGAGCGAAGCCAGGCCGCCCGACAGCGATGCCTTCATGCCGCGGCGCATCTTCAGGTCGCGCGCATACCAGTTCGCGACCGATCCGGAATCGGCGGTGATGATGGCGTTGTCCGGCAGCCGCGGCGACAGTTCCCAGAACACGCGCTGCGGATTGAGCGGCTCGGCCGAATCCATCGCGCGCTCTTCGAGCGTCTCCCACCACTCCGTTGAGGCCTTTCTCGATGCCGCGCCGCCAGGAGGTTTCCTTTTTCTGCGTCAGCATCGGCAGCAGCGCGCGCAACGTCGTGGCGCTGTCGCCGACCATATTGACTTCCATCGGATAGCGCAGGCTCAGCCGGCTGCCGTCGATATCGATCTGCACGCCGCGCGCGTCGCCCGGCTTGGGCAGGAATTCGCTGTAGGGAAAGGCCGAGCCGACCATCAGGAAGGTGTCGCAGCCCTTCATGAGATCCCAGCTCGGCTTCGTTCCGAGCAGCCCGATCGAGCCGGTGACGAACGGCAGATCGTCAGGCACGGCGGCTTTGCCCAGCAGCGCCTTGGCGACGCCGGCCTGCAGCCGTTCCGCCACCGCGATCACCTCGTCGGTGGCATCGAGCGCGCCGGCTCCAACCAGCATGGCGACCTTCTTGCCGCTGTTGAGAACGTCGGCGGCCGCCCGAAGCTAGGCTTCTTCCGGCAATTTCGCGGGGCCGGCATAACCGACGCCGGTATGGGTCGCGCCATGGGCGAGCGGCGGATCCTCGTAATCGAGTTCCTGCAGATCGTTGGGCAGGATCACGCAGGTGACCGCCCGCTTGTTGTGGGCGATGCGCACCGCGCGGTCGATCAGATGCCGAACCTGCTCGGGAACGCTCGCCATCCCGACATATTCGGTGACGTCCTGAAACAGGTTTTGCAGATCGACTTCCTGCTGGTAGCTGGCGCCAAGTCCGGCTTCTCGCCTGCTGGCCGACGAGCGCGACGACCGGTACATGATCCATCTTGGCATCGTAGAGCCCGTTCAGGAGATGGATCGCGCCAGGTCCGGACGTCGCGTAACACAGGCCCACCTGGCCGGTGAACTTCGCATGCGCCGAGGCCATGAAGGCCGCCATCTCTTCGTGCCGGACCTGAACATACTCCATTTTGTCCTTGGCTTTCTCGAGCGCCACATCGAGCCCGCCGACGCCGTCTCCCGGGTACCCGTAAACGCGCTTCAAGCCCCAATCGGACAATCGATGCCAAACGAATTCGCTGACGTTCATGCGGTCCTCCCGTGAAGCCTAGGGGGATGGGAAAGTGCGATCTGCCTGATTTAACATTCCTTCCGCGCCGACGTTGCATCGTGAATGCTTTTTAACTTTCGCCGGCACCGTGGCGAATGAAACGATCCCTGATGGACGAGGTGCCTGCTCCTTGGAACTGAATTTCATCGGACCCACGCGGCGGGAAACCGGGAAACCCGGCGCGGGGGAGCAACCGAAGCCGTTTCCGGGATGGACCGAAATGGGGAAGATATTTGGACAAATGTCGCAAGCAGGACCCTATTCGGTCCCCGCCGAATTCACCCGCCAGAAGACGTGACACGCCAAACGGCGTTGCCGACGTCGTCCGCAACCAAGAGCGCGCCGGATTTATCGACCGCCACGCCCACCGGCCGACCGCGGGCCTGATCGTCGCTGTTCAGGAAGCCGGTCACGACGTCCTGCGCCATGCCATCCGGCTTGCCATTCTTGAACGGGACAAAGACGACCTTGTACCCATTCAAATTGGGACGGTCCCAGCTGCCATGTTCGCCGACGAAAGCTCCGCCGCGATAAGTCTCCGGAAGATTGGCGCCGGTATAGAACGCAAGACCCAAGGGGGCCACGTGCGAGCTCAGGGCATAATCTGGAACGATGGCTTTCGCGACGAGATCCGGACGCTGCGGCTCGACGCGCGGATCTACATTCTGGCCGAAATAACTGTAGGGCCAGCCGTAAAAGCCGCCGTCCTTCACCGACGTCAGATAGTCCGGCACCAGATCGGGCCCGAGTTCGTCGCGCTCGTTGACGACCGTCCACAGCGCACCGGTCTGCGGTTCGAATGTAAGACCGTTTGGATTACGCAATCCGCTCGCGAATATCCGCCAACGGCCGGTCGCGCGCTCGACCTGCAGGATGTCGGCGCGATTCTTCTCCGCCTCCATGCCGTTTTCGGTGATATTGCTGTTGGAACCGACGCCCACATACAGCAGGGATCCGTCCGGACTGGCGACGAGGCTCTTGGTCCAGTGATGATCGATAGGGCCGCCGGGCAGCGGCGTCAGCGTCGTGCCGGGCCCACTGATTTTGGTGTCGCCTTCCTTATACGGATATCTGACGATCGCATCCGTATTGGCGACATACAGATCGTTCCCGACCAGGGCCACACCAAATGGCGAGTTCAAATTATCGAGAAATACGCTTCTGACTTCCGGGACGCCGTCCCCGTTGGTGTCGCGCAACAAGGTAATCCGGTTGCTTTTGCCGGTGTTACCGCCCGACGTGGAAATGGATTCGATCCAGCCCATGACGATATCCTTGGGCCGCCTCACGGAATGCTCGGCCGGCGCCTTCGATTCCACGACCAGCACATCACCATTGGGAAGCACGTAGAGCGAACGCGGATGTTCCAGCCCGGTGGCGAGAGCCTGGATTTTCAACCCCTTGGCCACCGTCGGCGTCTCGCCTTTTTTCCAGCCGACGATGTGCGCAAGATGCATCGGCGGGAAAAGGAATTGCTGAAGCGCGGGGAGATTGGGACGCGGGCCTATCTCGGCCGCCGGGTCGCCGCCCTGATCGCATCCGGCCAAACAGAGCGCCGCGCCACATGACACAATCAGGGCCGAGAGCCGTGCCTTCCGCGCCATGTCAAATGCGTGCAACATCACCTGACGACTCCGACGCGGTGCCGATACACCATCGACCAGCCCAACCAGCCTGTGACAGGCAGGATGAGCACGACGATCGCCGAAAGGATCAGGCCGGTGGGTACCACCGAGGTCCAGGCATCACGACTGTGCACGAGCACGTTGAAGCTCGCGAGCACCAGTACCAGCACGTTTCCAAGCATGTGCGGCCAAGCCGGCGCCTGGGCGCGGACAAGGCGATTACTGAGGAAGTCGATCAAGCCGGCGACCGCGGCCAGCAGCCCCATGATCACCCCGATGGTCACGAGCCAGGCGGAGAAGTCGGCCCATATCATATTGGCGGTGGCGTAATAGGCGATGTCGGAGATCAGCGTGCCCACGAAGCACACGATGGGAAATGGCACGAGCATAGGATGAATTGGATGCCCTGCGATTTGGGCGGTCGAGCCCGGATTCTCATGGTACGTCAAGAGCGGCCTCTTCGGCACCGGATCGTTAATCTAGTGCTCCAACTGTCTTCCCGGGGCCGTGTTCCCGAACAATCGCATGCTACTTTCGCTTAGCCGCGCGCTTCGCATTTGGACCGGCTGCGATGTCCGGTAGCCGACGTTTCGGTATGTTAGCGGCAGCGCTGCTGTCCGCACGGCATGCCGGAGCCGGGCCCTGTCCTATAGCTCCTTCATCACCTGCGCATAGGCGATCAATGCGAACAGGGCGGTGCCGCCGATAATATTGCCGAGCAGCACCGGGATGAAAAAGTCGGTCGCCATCCGCAGGATGCCAAGTTGGCCGTTCAAAACGAGAAAAAACGCCTCCACGCTCCCGGCAACGATATGCATGAAGCCGGCCGCCGCTATCAGGTAGGTGATGACGACGATGACATGAAATTGCGCGGCCTCTGCGCTGGGAATAAGCCACACCATGGTCGCGATCAGAAAGCCGGAAGCAATCGCCCGGAACAGCATTTCCAGCCATGAATGATTCAGGATCTGGCCTGCGATATCGAGCATTGCCGCTTTGAGCTCCGGCGTGAGGACCGGAGTGAAGGTGCAAAGCACTGCCGCGATCAGCGTACCGGCCATATTGGCAAGCAGGACCACGCTCCAGAGCCGGGCCAGCCGCCAGAGGTTGGCCCGCGTGAAGTCGGCCATGACGGTCAGCACCGCGGTGACGGTGCTTTCCGTGAACAGCTGCTGGCGTGACAGAACGACCATGACAAATCCAACCGAATAACCGAGGCTGACCACGAGAGCCGTCCAGGGCGCCGCCGGAAGATGCTCCTGCAGAATGCCTTGCGCGAGAAGCGAGAAACTAATCGACAGCCCGGCCGCGGTCCCCGACCACCATAACGAAGTGACAGGGCGATCCATCTCTTCGTCGCCAAGCCGACGCACGATTTCGTAGATCACCGGCGTGCGGGGACTCGACATCTCCTCGACGTCATCAGCCTCCTTGGCGGTAATCTGGCTTCTCTTGCGATCGGTGTTTGATCGCTTTTTTTCCACGTTGACTAGCCTCATCGGGTTCTCGGATCGAGGGATCATCCAGCGATTGCTGCCCCGACATGCGCCAAACATGCATGCGGGGCAGCCGTTGCAGGCTGACAGCATGGCCCGGTAAGCGCGTCGCGGCATCGGTGCAAACAAGCTAAGAAGCCGCGAAATGAAAGGTTCCACCGCGGGAACGAGCCATGTCCGTGCTTGATGTAGTTGCGCCGTGGATTTGCCGCGGCAGCAATGCCCTAGTCGAACAACCGGATTTTCCGGTACAGCGTTATTCTTTTCGGGCATCCGACGCGTACCGTAGATCGAGCGCGATCACACAGGCTCGCATTGCCATCGCGGACGACAGAACGGGGAACCACCTTCGGCACCCGCCATTGTTTCCAGGGCCTCTCGCAACACCTCGTTCGATAATGATCCAATCCTGGATACACTACGTTTCGATCGCCTCTCTGAGTCTCGGCTTTGCGTGTGCGGCCCTGATTGCCGCGGATGAATGGCGCCATCCGCAGAATATGTGGATCATGAACGTGGTGTGGCCGCTCACCGCATTGTTCGGAACGGTGGTGTGGTTGTGGTTCTATTTTCGCTTCGGCCGACTTGGCTCGAAGCATGCCCTGATGAAGCCCTGGCATCACGGCCGTGAAAAGAAAGTGTCCAAGCCATTTGCTGCAATGGTGGCCGAGGCCAGCTCCCATTGCGGAAGCGGATGTACGCTCGGCGACATATGCGCCGAGTGGCTTGCGTTCGCGGTACCCGCGACAGCCGCCTGGCTGGGCTGGCGGTCGATCTTCTCCGAAAAGATCTTTGCGGTCTGGATCCTCGATTACCTATTCGCTTACGGCTTCGGCATCATCTTCCAGTACGACACCATTGTCCCGATGCGGCATTTGGGGTTCGCGCAAGGCATCTGGGCCGCGGTCAAGGCCGACACCCTTTCCCTCACCGCCTGGCAAATCGGGATGTATGGCTTCATGGCCGTCGCCTATTTCTGGATTTTTCGCGGTTTGCTCGGCGTCGAACTCAAGGTCGATACGGTCGAGTTCTGGTTCACCATGCAGATCGCCATGATCTTCGGCTTCCTGACCAACTATCCCGTCAATTGGTGGCTGTTGAAGGCCGGCCTGAAAGAGAAGATGTGAGCCGGCGCTGGAAGTCCTCGCAAGCCAATCCAAATTTTTCCCAAAAAAGGAACCCTGCTGCCGATCGTCCGTTAGCGGTTCGCAAGTGGCTGGCGGTGCTTTGCAGGAACGTATCATGTCTGAAACCGACGCCCCGGTTGAACGTGACGACCAACACCGTCGAATATGATGGACCGGCCGGCGGCTGGGGATCGCTCAGGGGCATCGCGAGCATCTTCGGCAAGGAATGGGATTCGCCGGCGGCGCTCGACACCTTGCGACGGCAAAACAAGCCCAAGGGCTTCATGTGCGTATCCTGCTCCTGGGCCAAGCCGGCCGATTATCACGCCTTTGAGTTTTGCGAGAACGGCGCCAAGGCCACGCTGTGGGAGTTGACCAGCCGGCGCTGCACCCCCGACTTCTTCGCCAAGCATACCGTCAGCGAACTGCGCAACTGGAACGACTACGATCTGGAGCAGCAGGGCCGCCTGACCCATCCGATGCGCTACGACGCCGCGACCGATCACTACGTTCCCTGCGAATGGGACGAAGCGTTCCGCGCCATCGGATCCCAGCTCAAGTCGCTCGATCCGAAATCCGTCATCTTCTATTCCTCCGGCCGCGCCAGCCTCGAGACGTCCTACCTCTATGCCCTGTTCGCGCGCCTCTACGGCAACAACAACCTGCCCGACAGTTCCAACATGTGCCACGAAACGACGTCGGTCGCCCTGAAGAAGGTCATCGGCGTCGGGGTCGGCACCGTCGTCTACAACGATCTTGCCAATTGCGACGCGATGTTCTTCTTCGGCCAGAACACCGGCTCGAACAGTCCGCGGTTTCTTCATCCGCTGCAGGATGCGGCCAAGCGCGGCGTGCAGATCATCACCTTCAATCCGGTGCGGGAAAAAGGGCTCGAGACCTTCGTCAACCCGCAAAATCCGGCGGAAATGCTGACCGGCAAGGAAACCAGGATCAGCAGCCAATATCATCAGGTCAAGATCGGCGGCGACATCGCGGTCATGCTCGGCATCTGCAAGCACGTCTTCGCCGCCGACGACAAGGCCAAGGCGGAAGGCAAGCGCGTGCTCGACGTGCCCTTCATCGAGGCGCATACCACGGGTTCGAGGAATTCGAAGCCAAGGTTCGCAACACTTCCTGGGACGAGATCGAGGCCGCTTCCGGCCTTAGCCGCGTGCCGACGATCGAAGCCGCCGCGCAGGTTTATGTCGAGGCCGATCGCGTGATCGGAATCTACGGCATGGGCCTGACCCAGCATGTCAACGGCTTCGAGAACATCGCGATGTTCGTCAATCATGCTGCTGCTCAAGGGCAATATCGGCCGCGACGGCACCGGCATCTCGCCGGTTCGCGGCCATTCCAACGTCCAGGGCCAGCGCACCGTCGGCATTTCCGAAAAGCCCGAACTCGTGCCGCTCGACAAACTGGCGAAACAGTTCGGCTTCGAGCCGCCGCGCGAGAAAGGCATGAACACCGTGGAGGCCTGCGAGGGCATCCTGGCGGGCAAGGTGAAGGCGTTCTTCGGGCTCGGCGGCAATTTCGTCCGCGCCATCCCTGAGCGAGCGGCCATGGAAGAGGCCTGGGTCAAGATGGACCTGACGGTCCAGATCGCCACCAAGCTCAACCACAGCCATCTCGTGAACGGCAAATCGGCCTATCTGCTGCCCTGCCGCGGCCGCACCGAACAGGACATGCAGGCCAGCGGTCCGCAGGCGGTCACGATGGAGGATACCTTCAGTTGCATCCAGGGTTCGATCGGTCTGCGCAAGCCGGCAAGCGAGCATCTGAAATCCGAACTCGATATCGTCGCCGGGCTGGCGAAGGCGACCTTGCCGCCCAATCCCAAGGTGAAATGGGACGAATGGGTCGGCGACTATGGCCTGGTCCGCGATCTCATCGCGGAAACCTATCCGGACGAGTTTCACGACTTCAACGCGCGCATGTTCACGCCAGGCGGATTCTACCGCGGCAACGCCGCGCGCGAGCGGATCTGGAAGACCAAGAGCGGCAAGGCGGAATTCACCGTTCCGGATACGCTCACCTCGATCGGATTCGAGGACGCGCCGGGCCGCTACCGCCTGCTCACCATGCGCAGCAACGACCAGTTCAATACCACGATCTACGGCTTGAGCGACCGGCTTCGCGGCATCGAAGGCACGCGCCAGGTGCTGCTCATGAATCCGGGCGATATCGAGCGCGCCGGCCTCAAGGAAGGCCAGATGGTGTCGCTGGTCAGCGATGCCGAGGACGGCATTCACCGCGAGGTCGGGCCGCTGAAGGTCACGCCCTTCAGGCTGCCGGACGGCTGCGTCGCTTCCTATTACCCCGAGATGAATCCGCTGGTGGCGCTGTCGAACCACGACAAGCAGTCAAAGACCCCCGCCACCAAATCGGTCCCGGTCAAAATCCGCGCGTAGTTTTCGGACTTACGCGCTTTGCAAGGTCGTTACTTTGTAGAGACGGATGCATGCAGATCTTCCGTCCCGGAGCCAACACGATCGCCACGCTGCTGCTGGCGTCGCTGGGAGTTGTGCCGGTGTTAGCGGTTGGGCTTGCCTACCAGATCGTCCGCTCGCCTTACGTCACGGATCAGAACGTGACCCGCAATCAGCCGGTGCCGTTCAGCCACGAGCACCATGTCGGCGGCCTCGGGCTCGATTGCCGCTACTGCCACACCTCGGTGGAGAAAGCGCGTTTCGCCGGGCTGCCGCCGACCGAAACCTGCATGACCTGCCACTCCCAGCTCTGGACCAACGCCGACATGCTGGCGCCGGTGCGCGCGAGCCTGGCCGAGAACAAGCCGATCCACTGGCAGCGCGTCAACAAGCTGCCCGATTACGTCTACTTCGACCATTCCATCCATATCGCCAAAGGCGTCGGCTGCACCACCTGCCACGGGCCCATCGGTCAGATGAAGCTCACGCGGCAGGCCGCGCCGTTGACCATGAACTGGTGCCTCGATTGTCACCGCGATCCGGCCAAGGCGCTTCGCCCGCGCGAGGCCGTTTTCGATCCCGACTGGAAGCCGGCCGGCGACCGCGACAAGTCAGGACACCAGCTGATGGCGGCCTATCACATTCGCACCGATCACCTCACGGATTGCTCGATATGCCACCGGTGAACGAGCTGCCCGTCAAGGGATCGCAATTCTTCGCCCGCGGCCCGGCCGCGCTGAACCGCCGCCAGGCGCTGAGCCTGCTCGCCTCGGGAATCGCGAGCGGGCTTGCCGCCTGCAGCAAACCAGCGGAAGAAATCATTCCCTACGTGAAAATGCCCGAACGCGTCGTCCCCGGCGAAGCGCTGAAATTCGCGACCACGCTGTCGCTATCCGGGTTCGGCCGCGGCGTCATCGTCACTTCGATCGACGGCCGCCCGATCAAGGTCGAGGGCAATCCGCGGCATCCCGCGAGCCTCGGCGCGACCGACGTGTTCGCCGAGGCCACGGTGCTGTCGCTGTACGATCCCGACCGCTCGCGAGCCATCCTCAAAAACGGCGAGATCGCCTCGCCCGAAGCGTTCAGGCAGGCGCTGCGGGCGCAACTGCAGCAGATGCAGCAGCGCGACGGTGAAGGCTTTCGTCTGCTCACGGGCCGTGTGACCTCGCCGACATTGCTGCGACAGATCGACGATCTGCTGCAGAAATTTCCGAAAGCCGCATGGCACGCCTACGAGCCGATCGACGAGGACAATGCGGAGGCCGGTGCGGCGCTGGCCTTTGGAAGGCGGCTGCGATCCGTGCCGCAACTCGACAAGGCGCGTGTGCTGGTCGCGCTCGACGCCGACCCGCTGGGTCAGGGCCCGGATCAACTGAGCAACGCCCGCGGCTTCGCCGCGCGCCGCCGGCCGCAGGACGGCGAGTTTTCGCGCATCTACAGCATCGAGGCCGCGCCGACTCTGACCGGCGCCAAGGCGGACCATCGGATCGCGCTTCAGCCGCAGCTGATCAGCGAGGTGGCCATCGCCATCGCCCATTCGATGGGCGCCGCCATTCGCGAGGCGTCGCTTCCGGACCAGGCGATGCGTCTGGCAAAACAAGCGGCCGCCGACCTCTCGGCGAACCATGGCGGGCCATCGTGCTGGCAGGCCGCGCGCTTCCGCCCGAGACCCACGCGCTGGTGCATTGGATCAATGCCCAATTGCAGGCGCCGGTCGATCGGATCGAAATCGACACAAACTCCTGGCGGGCGGCAGGCAGGCGCGCTTGCCGAACTGGTGCGTGATCTCAATGCCGGCGACGGTCGACCAGCTCGTGATGATCGGCGTAAATCCCGGTTACGACGCGCCTGCCGATCTCGAATTTGCGAAGCGTTCGGCAAAGGCGGCCTTCCGGCTGCATCTGGGACGCTACGCCGACGAGACCGCCGATCTCGCGACCTGGCACATGCCGCAGACGCATGAACTCGAGGCCTGGTCCGATTTGCGGTCCAGCGACGGCACGGCAAGCCTGGTCCAGCCGCTGATCCGGCCGTTGTTCCGAAGCTGGACCGCCCACGAATTGCTGGCGCTGCTGACGGGCCGCGGAGATGCCTCGCCTTACGATCTCGTGCGCGAGACCTGGCGCCCGCAAGGCGGAAACGATTTCGAGGGATGGTGGACACGTGCGCTGCACGACGGCGTCATCGCCGGCGGCCGCGCCGCGACCACCGCGCCGAGCAACCGCCAAGACTTCCGGATCTTCGCGCCGGCAGCGCCGGCAAGCACGGCGCATGACCCTCGTGCTGCGGCCGGACCCCAGCCTGTGGGACGGCACCTTTGCCAACAATGCGTGGCTGCAGGAGTGCCCGAAGCCGCTGACCAAGCAGGTGTGGGGCAATGCGCTGGCGCTCAATCCGCAGGATGCGGCAAGACTCGGCGCTCGGCTTCCGGCGACGTCGTCACCCTCGCTGCGAATGGCCGACAGATCGAGGCACCTGTCATCGTCGAACCCGGCATGGCCGACGGCGTCACCAGCCTCACGCTCGGGCTCGGCCGCAGCAAGGCCGGCGCGATCGGGAACGGCATCGGCGTCAACGCCTATTGCCCTGCGCACCACCGCCCATCCCTGGATCATTCCCGATGTGACGATCGCAAAGACCGGGCGGCGGGCAGGAGATCCTCACCACCCAGAACGTGGTCCGCACGGCGGAAGATGTCCGCGAGCTCTATCCGCTGCACGATCTCGCCGAGGCGACAAAGCGCGCCGCCGGCAGCTGAGCAGGCAAAGCCGAGCCTGCTGCCGGAGCGGCCCAAGCCCGATGACGGCCACGCCTGGGCGATGGTGATCGATGCCGCCGTGTGCATCGGCTGCAACGCCTGCGTGGTCGCCTGCCAGTCGGAGAACAATGTCGCGGTGGTCGGGCCGGAAGAAGTCGCCCGCGGCCGCGACATGCATTGGCTGCGGGTCGACGTCTACGACCATGGTACGGAGGCGAATCCGAAGCTCGGGTTTCAACCGGTGCCCTGCATGCATTGCGAGCACGCCCCCTGCGAGCCGGTCTGCCCGGTGGCCGCCTCGGTGCATGACGGCGAAGGGCTGAACCTGCAGGTCTACAATCGCTGCGTCGGCACGCGCTTCTGCGAGGCGAACTGTCCCTACAAGGTGCGTCGCTTCAACTTCTTCGGATACGCCGACGGTCAGGAATACGCCAATCTCGGCTTCGAGGCCTATCGCGCGCAGAAGAATCCGGAAGTCACGGTGCGCGCGCGCGGCGTGATGGAGAAATGCACCTACTGCGTCCAGCGCATCAGCGCCGCGCGCCGAGCCGCCGAACGCGACGACCGCCCGATCGGGACGGACGAGGTCAAGACCGCCTGCCAGAGCGCCTGCCCGACCAGCGCGATCAGCTTCGGCGACCTCCACCAGAAGGACTCGGCCGTCAACCGCCAGAAAGCCGACCCGCGCCATTATGCGCTGCTCGAACATCTCGGGACGCGCCCGCGCACCACCTATCTCGCCGACGTCCGCAATCCCGCGCCGGGTTTCGATGAGGGCGGAACATGAGCCGCGGTGCTCGAACAAAGCCTGCCGCCTCCGCATCGCTGGATTGCCGCCGAGCGAGCCAGCGACGTCGAGATCACGCAGGCTGTTGCCGAGCCGCTGTTTCAGCCCGCCGGCAAGGCCTGGTGGCTCGCGCTGCTCGCCAGCCTGCCTTTCGTGCTCTGGTTCTTCGGCTCGATCGGCTGGCTGTTCGACCAGGGAATCGGGATCTGGGGCATCAACTCCACCATCGTGTGGGGCGTGGCGATCGCGAACTACGTCTGGTGGATCGGGATCGGCAACGCCGGCACGCTGATCTCGGCCATGCTGCTGCTGACGCGGCAGCAATGGCGCAGCTCGATCAACCGTTTCGCGGAGGCAATGACGCTGTTCGCGGTCGCGATCGCCGGCATCATGCCGATCATCCATCTGGGCCGGCCGATCTACGCCTATTGGCTCGCCCCCTATCCCAACACGATGGCGCTCTGGCCGCAGTGGCGCAGCGCGCTGGTCTGGGATTTCTGGGCGATCGTCAGCTATCTGCTGTTTTCGATCCTGTTCTGGTACGTCAGCCTGATTCCCGATCTCGCCACCATGCGCGACCGCACACGGACGCGCGCGGGACAATTGTTGTATGGCGCCTTCGCGCTGGGCTGGCGCGGCTCGGCCAGCGCACTGGCGCAGGCTGCAGACCCTGCATACCACGATGGCCGCGCTCGGCGTTCCCCTGGTCTGCTCGGTGCACTCGATCGTCGGGCTCGACTTCGCCGCGAGCCTGATGCCGGGCTGGCAGGAAAGCATCTTCCCGCCCTATTTCGTGGTCGGCGCGATGTATTCCGGCTTCGCCATGGTGGTCGTGCTCGCGCTGGCCTTCCGCTGGGGTCTCGATCTGCAGGCGATCATCACCCGGCGACATTTCGAGGCGATGGGCAAGATCCTGCTGATGGCCTCGATCGTGATGGGCTACTCCTATGCGACCGAATGGTTCATGGGCTGGTATGGCGGCAAGCACAGCGACCGCAGCCTCGTCGCCTTCGAATTCACCGGCACCTACGCGCCGCTGTTCTGGGCGCTGCTGTTCTGCAACGTCGTGCTGCCGCAGGCGCTGTGGTTTCCAGCGGTGCGGCGGTCGCTGCCCGCGCTGTTCGTGATCGCGATCGCGATCAATATCGGAATGTGGCTGGAGCGGATCCTGATCGTCTGGAATACGCTGTCGCATGATTACATGCCGAGCCTGTGGCGCTCCTTCCACTTCACCTTCTGGGACTGGTCGTTCCTGATCGCGCCGCTCGGCTTGTTCGCGTTCCTGTTCCTGATCTTCGTTCGCGCTCGTGCCGGCGATCTCGATGTTCGACATGCGCGAACTCGCACACCGGGAGGGCGCGGCATGACCGGTCCCCTGCTCGCCGAATTCCGCGATCCCGAAACGTTGCAGCATGCGCTCGGCCAGGTGAAGCAGGCCCGCCACCGCGCGCTGGATGCCTTCACGCCCTATCCGGTCGAAGGCCTCGCCGAGGAACTGGCCGTCAGGCCCATCGCGCATTCGCTACCGTCATGCTGGCCGGCGGCCTGCTCGTCGCCGCTTTCGCATTCGCCCTGCAATGGTACAGCGCCGTGATCGACTACCCCATCAACAGCGGCGGCCGGCCGCTGAATTCCTGGCAGGTGTTCTGGCTGGTGCCGTTCGAGGTCGGCGTGTTCGCCGCAGCCCTCTGCGGGGTCATCGCCCTGTTGTGGTCGTGCGGCCTGCCGCGCCTGCATCATCCGCTGTTCGAAATTCCCGGTTTCGAGCGCGCGACCCAGGACCGATTTTTTCTGCTCGCCGCCGCCGAGCCGAACGACGAAGCGGCGCGCGATCTTCGCCACGTGCTGGAAGCCGCGGGCGCGGTCGTGGTGACGGAGGTCCGGCAGCCATGATGCGCATCCTGCTCAGCCTCTCGGCCGCGCTGCTGCTGGCCGCCTGCAACGACATTTCGATGACGCAGCAAAACCGCTACGGTACCTATACGCCGGCCGCGTTGTTTCCCGATGGCACGGAGGCGCAAGCCCTGCCGGCCGGTGTCGTGGCGCAAGGCGATCTCGATCGCGCCGATCAGGCTGCGAATCCGCCGGCGGTCGATGCGCAGCTTGCTGGCGCGCGGGCCAGCAGCGCTACGATATCTATTGTTCGCCCTGCCACGGCCTGTCCGGCAACGGCGACGGCATGATCGTTCGCCGCGGTTTCCCTGCGCCGCCCTCCTACCACTCCGCGCGGCTGCGGGCCGCGCCGGCGCAACATTTCTTCGACGTGATCAGCAACGGCTACGGCGTGATGTACTCCTACGCGCGCGCGGGTCGAGCCGCGCGACCGCTGGGCGATCGTCGCCTATATCCGGGCGCTGCAGCAATCCCGAAACGCAAAGCTTGCCGACATGCCCGAGCTCAGGAGCAAGCTGCCATGAGCACCGCGGCCGAAAAACTGGCGGCGCGAACGGCCGGCAGCCGGCCGCTCGCGATCGGCATTGCCGTGCTGCTGGCAGCGGCGGGATCTGCTGGCGGTGCTTGGATGGTTCATGCCGATCGAGCCGCTGCTGCGCGGCTGGCTGGTGGCATTTGCGATCTTCGGCTCCATTCCGATCGGCAGCATGACCTGGCTGATGATCCATCGCCTGACCGGTGGCGAATGGGGCTTCGCCGCAGCGCCGGTGCTGCGTCCGGCCGCGGCGATGACGCCCGTTGCTGATCGCTCGCCTTCGTGCCGGTGCTGGTCGGGCTGCATCAAATCTATCCCTGGGCCGCCGATCCCGCCGCGATCCCGGCCGATGTCGCCCGCTGGTATCTCAATGGACCGTCGTTTCTGATGCGCAGCCTGATCGCGCTGGTCGGCTGGTCGTTTCTCGCGGTCGTGTTCGCCGCCGGATTGGGCAGCCGGCTGCTGGCCGGCCTGGGGCTGGCGTTCTTCGGCCTGACCATCAGCCTCGTCGCGGTCGACTGGTACCTGTCGCTGGAGCCGCATTATGTGGCGACCGCCTTTGCGGCGATGATCGCGATCCAGCAACTGCTGTGGCGCTCGCGGTCACCGCCCTGATCGGTCCGCCCGCGATCGAGGGCAAGGTGGCGGGCGATCTTGGCGGCGCTCCTGATCGCGACGCTGCTCGGCGTCGTCTATCTCGAATTCATGACCTTCGTCGTCGCCTGGTACGGCGACCTGCCCGACAAGGCGGCGTGGTTTCTGAAGCGGGCCGAGTTCGGGCTGGATCTCGGTTTTGATCGCGGCGCTTGCGGTCGGCGCCGTGCTGCCGTTCGGGATGCTGCTGATGCAGGCGGGTCCGCCGCAGCCGCCGCGGTTTGCGCATCGCCTCCGCGCTGATCCTGTTCGGCACGGCGCTGCATTTTGCCTGGCTGCTGGTGCCGGCCTTCGACGATCAGGCCGCCGTCGTCGCGGCGCGCCTGCGCCGGCGATCGCCGTTCTCGTGCTGGTTTCGTTCCTGATCGGACCCGCGCTTGGCACGGCTGCTGGAGGCTCGCCATGCCGAATGAAGAGATGGGCAGCCGAGCCATGCCGCAGCCGCCGGATGTCGCGACCGGCGTCGTGCTGACGGCGGTGGCGGGGTTTCTTGGCATTCGTCGCGCTCACCATGACCGGGCTGTTCTTCTATCTGAAGGCCGGCGCGCCCGGCGCGCTCCGGCAAGCGACCGAACATCCCTTTCCCGAGCCGGCGCTGCAGAAAAAGCCGCAGGACGATCTGAAGCGTTTCGAACTCGAACAGCGCATGGCGCTCTCGGGTTACGGCTGGGTCGACCGCTCCAAGGGCATTGCGCGGATTCCGATCGAGGAGGCGATGCGGATCATCGCCGCGCGCGGCGATCATGCCTATGACCCGCTCGAGTCGCCACCAGAACCGGCGAACGCCGACCAATCAGAACGGAGCTCGGCCATGAGAGGCGCCGGCTTCCTGGTCTGCTTCTCGCGCTATGGCCCGCGGCCGCGCTGGCGGGATTGACCGAAGCGCAGGTCGGGCAAGTTGCGCTGTCGCCGCCTCCCGGCGCGCGGGTGCCGATGGCGCTCGTGTTCAAGGACCTCGACGGACACGATGTCACGCTCGGCGATGCCATCGCCGGGCGCCCGACGCTGCTGCTGCCCGCCGACTTCACCTGCAAGCAGATTTGCGGACCGGCGCTGTCGATCGCCGCGGGCGCGCTGGGCCAGACCGGGCTTCAGCCCGGCCGCGATTACAGCCTCGTCGTGGTCGGCATCGACGCGCAGCGACAGCATCGAAGATGCGCGGCGCTTTACCTCCGGCCAGGTCGGCGGCCCCGGCGTCTCCGTGCTCAGCGGCAGCTGACGAGGCGATCGATTCCCTGATGGCCGCGATCGGCTATCGCTTCCAGCGCGACGCCGCCAACGACGCCATCGCCCATCCCGCCGCCTACGTCACGCTCGCCGCGGACGGCCGGGTCTCGCGCGTGCTGTCGAGCCTGGCGCTGCAGCCGACCGATCTCCGGCTGGCGCTGATCGAGGCCGGCGACGGCAGCGATCGGCGGCCTCGCCGGCCGGATCGCGTTGCTATGCTACGGCTTTGACGCCGTCCACGGCATTTACACCCGGCAGATCGCAACGCTGCTTCAGATCGGCGGCGGCTTGACCGTGGCGATCCTCGCGTCCGCTCTCGGCCTGATGTTGTGGCGAACGGCCAAGCGGGGAGCCTCGGCATGAACTCGGCCTTCAGCCTTCCCGAGGCCAGTACCCACGCCGTGCGGGTCGATCACATCTTCTATGGCCTGCTGGTCCTGTCGGGTCTGACCATGCTCGTGGTGTTCGGGCTCGTCATCGTCCTGGCGGTTCGCTACCGGCGCGGATCGAGCGCCAAACGCGGACCGCTGCCGGAAATCGTCAGCCGCGAATTCGAGATCGGCTGGACCTCGGCGACGCTCTTCCTGTTCGTCTTTCTGTTCTGGTGGGCGGCCTCCGCCGATCTTTCCAGCCTGTCGGCGCCCGCCAATGCGCTCGAGATGCACGTCGTCGCCAAGCAATGGATGTGGAAGACCCAGCATTCCAACGGCGCACGCGAGATCAACGCCCTGCACGTTCCCGTCGACCAGCCGGTGCGGCTGGTGATGACCTCGCAGGACGTCATCCACTCGTTCTTCGTTCCGGCTTTCCGCATCAAGCAGGACGTGCTGCCGGGACGCGACACCGAAATCTGGTTCCGCGCCACCAAGACCGGCGTGTTTCCGCTGCTTTGCGCCGAATATTGCGGCACCGACCATTCGCATGATGCGCGGCCGCATCGTGGTGATGCGACAGGAGGATTACGCCGACTGGCTGAGCCGGCAGCCGGAGGGCGACGATCTCGCCCATGAGGGCGCCAAGCTGTTCGTGGCGCAGGGCTGCTCGGGTTGCCACGCCGATTCCTCCAGCGTGCACGCCCCGAAGCTCGCCGGGCTGTACGGCCGCACCGTCAACCTCTCGGACGGACGGCAGGTCAAGGCCGACGACGGCTACATCCGGGATTCGATACTGCAGCCGAAGCGCGACATCGTCGCCGGCTATGAGCCGATCATGCCGAGCTTCACGGGCCTGCTCGACGACGGCGAAATCCAGAGCCTGACCGCGTACATCCGCTCGCTGGCCTCGCAGCCGGAGAAGCAAGCGGAGGGAGGAGCGAAATGACTGACGCCCTGCTGGCGGGCGACCTGCCGCTGCCGCCCCGACCCGATTATCTGCGCCACGGAACCACAGCTGACGTCGTGGCTGACCACGACCGACCACAAGCGCATCGCGATCCTTTACGCGATCACCATCACCATCTTCTTCTTCATGGGCGGCATCGCGATCACGCTGGTGCGGCTGGAGCTGTTCACGCCGAATGGCGGGCTGCTCACCTCGGACACCTATAACAAGCTGTTCTCGTTCCACGGCATCGTCATGGTGTGGTTCTTCCTGGTGCCGTCGATCCCGAACACGCTCGGCAATTTCCTGCTGCCGCTGATGATCGGCGCGCCCGACGTCGCGTTTCCCCGGCTCAATCTGTTCAGCTGGTACCTGACCATCGCCGCCGGCGCCTTCACGGTCTATGCGCTGATTGCCGGCGGCGTCGATACCGGATGGACCTTCTATACGCCCTACTCGACGATGTTCTCCAACAGCCACGTGTTTGCCGCGGCGGCCGGGCGTTTTCGTCGTCGGCTTCGCCAGCATCGCGACCGGCGTCAACTTCATCGCCACGACGCACATGCTGCGCGCACCGGGCATGACCTGGTTCCGGCTGCCGCTGTTCGTCTGGGCGATCTACGCCACCTCCATCATCATGGTGCTGGCCACGCCGGTGCTGGCGATTTCGCTGCTGCTCGTGATCGCGGAGCGATGGCTGGGGCTGCCGATTTTCAATCCCGCCAATGGCGGCGATCCGATCCTGTTCCAGCACCTGTTCTGGTTCTACTCGCACCCGGCGGTCTACATCATGGTGCTGCCCGCGATGGGCGTGGTCTCGGAAATCATCCCCTGCTTCGCGCGGCGCCGCATCTTCGGCTATGACTTCATGGTCTATGCGATGATCGCGATTGCCGGGATCGGCTTCTTCGTATGGGGCCACCACATGTTCGTGTCCGGCCAATCGCCCTACGCCAACCTGATCTTTTCCTTTCTGTCCTTCATCATCGCGGTGCCGTCGGCGATCAAGGTCTTCAACTGGACGGCCTCGCTCTACCGCGGCCAGATCAGCTTCGAAGCGCCGATGCTCTATGCGCTGGGCTTCGTCGGATTGTTCACGACCGGCGGGCTGTCGGGCCTGTTCCTCGCCTCGATTCCGGTCGACGTGCACGTCACCGACACCTATTTCGTGGTCGCGCATTTCCACTACATCATGGTCGGCGGATCGGTATCGGCGTTCTTTGCCGGCCTGCATTTCTGGTGGCCGAAGATAACCGGAAAGCTGTATCCGGAGTCCTGGGCGCGGTTCGCCGCCATCCTGATGTATGCCGGGTTCAACATGACGTTCCTGCCGCAATTTTTCGCGGGCTATCTCGGCATGCCCCGGCGCTACCATACCTATCCGCCGGAGTTTCAGATCTACAACGTGATGTCTTCCTCCGGCGCGGCGGTGCTGGCGGTCGCCTATCTGCTGCCGCTCGGCTATTTCGCATGGTCGCTGTTTTACGGCTCCCGCGCCGGCAACAATCCATGGGGCGCGACGGGCCTGGAATGGACCACGACATCACCGCCGCCGCCGAAGAATTTCGACCGCCAGCCGCGCGTCGACCGCGGCCCCTACGATTACCATGCCGAGGGACAGTCAGCCGGTCTGGATCCGCCCGAAGTCCAGAATGCGCGGGAGGTTCGATGAGCGACACGCAGCCGGACTGCTCAGAGAGCCCTGGGAATATTTCGAACGCCAGCGCGGCGCCGGCAAGTTCGGGATATGGGTGTTTCTGGCCAGCGAAGTGCTGTTCTTCGGCGCGCTGATGCTGACCTATACGGTTTGCCGGATCGATCACCCCGACGCCTTCGCCGCCGCCGGGCGGCGAGACCAATATCTGGTACGGCACGATCAACACCGCGATTCTCTTGACCAGCAGCCTTACCATGGCGGTGGCCTCGCAGGCGGCCGCCGCCGGGCGCGATTTCCGCCGTCTGGTTATTGCGTGCCTTGCATCGACCGCGGCGTTCGGGCTCGCCTTCCTGGTGGTGAAAGCCTTCGAGTACAAGGAAGACATCGACAAGCATCTGGTGCCCGGCGCGCAATTCGCCTTGCACGAAACCGGCACGCAATTGTTTTTCGGACTTTACTGGCTCGTCACCGCCGTGCATGCGATCCACCTTACCATCGGCATCGTGCTGGTGGTGCGGCTGGCGCTGCTGGGATATCTCGACAAGCTCGAGCTCGACGAAAATCCCGAGATCGAGGTGACCGCGCTCTATTGGCACCTCGTCGATGTCATCTGGATCTTCCTCTATCCGCTGATCTATCTGCCGGGGCGGGTCTCATGAGCACGGAGAACGCCGGACCCCGCATCAGCGCCTGGCGGCTGTGGCGCCGCAACGGCCTGATCTGGGCGGCGCTGCTGCTGTTGCTGCTTCTCAGCCTGGTGCTCGCCTATGTGCCGATGGGGTATTTCACTCCGACCGCCGGGATCGTGATCGCGTTCATCAAGGCCGGCCTTGTCATCCTGCTGTTCATGGAACTGGCGAAATCAAAGCCGCTGATCCGCCTCGCCGCCACGGCAGGCGTCGTGTTTCTGGCGGCCCTGTTCGCGCTCACGCTGGCCGACGTGCTGTCGCGCCTTGCCGCGTTCTGATCTACGCGTTCGAGGCTACGGAACCGGAACGCGAATCGCCCGGTTCTTACGCGAAAAGCCCGAGACTGAAATGCCCAACAACATCTTGAGCACCATCAGAGACCATTCGCTGACCATTGCGCTGTCGGCCCTGTTTGTCGCCTGCGGAATTGGGGCCGGGTATACCGGCTGGCTCGAACAGAATCGGGTGTTGGCCGCGCATCACCATGCCGGCGTGAACCTTGGCGCGTTCCTCCTCAGCGGCTCATTCATCGAGAGTCTGGCCGTGAATTGGCAGGCGGCGATTATGCAGATAGCGACGCTGGTGATATTCAGCGGCTTTCTCTACCAGCGCGGCGCACCCCACTCGCGAAACCCCGCAAAAAAGCGGCCGAGCAGGAAGTATCCTCTTGGCAGCGCAAATTGGGTTTGGCGCAATTCGCTCTCCTTGGCGTTGGGCATGCTGTTTCTCATAAGCTTTGCGGTTCACGCCGTGTCCGGCGCCGCGGCGTATAACGAGGAGCGCCTGCTTCACGGCCAGACGGCGATCGGCTTCAGCACCTACCTGCACACGCCGCGATTTTGGTCTGCCAACTTCCAGACTTGGCAAGCCGAGTATCTCGTGATCGCGGTCTATCTCGTTCTCAGCATATTCCTGCGCCAGCAGGACTCGGCGGAATCCAAGCCGCCCGAGGCCGATAACAGAAGCACCGGCGAGCATAACGACTGATCGTCGGCCGCCTTCTTCAGGGAAATAAACAGGCAACCGTGTCGCCGACAAGGGAACATCCGGCGCTCCCCGGCGTCAAAAAAGACATGCTCGTCCATCATTCCGAAACCGGACCGATTCCGCCAAGGTCTGTCGAAGTACCCCGCCTGAACCGCGACGGACGTCTGGATCAGCGCGAGGTCGCTGAGGAATGTGCTATCGCGCTGGTGTTTGACGGCACGACGGTGGCAGTGGTCATGGCGACGCCGTCCGATCTTCGCGATCTGGCGATCGGTTTCAGCCTGACCGAGGGCATCATCGGGGACTCCGGCGAAATTCAGAGCCTCGATGTCGTCCCGGGTCTCGACGGCATCGAATTGAGAATGTGGCTGGCGCCGGATAGCGGCCGCCGGTTCAAGAAACGGCAACGCCGGCTGGTCGGACCTACCGGTTGCGGTCTCTGCGGAATTGAGAGCCTGACCGAAGCCGCCCGATCCTGCCCGAGCGTGAGCCGCTCGATTTCGCTGGCGCCCGGCCAGGTCGAAGCGGCGGTCGGCGCGCTCGCGAAGGCACAAAGCCTCAATCAGGTCACCCGGGCCACACACGCGGCGGGCTTCTACCTGCCTGGCGAGGGCCTCGTTATCGCACGCGAGGACGTTGGCCGGCATAATGCGCTCGACAAGCTGGCTGGCGCCCTTGCATCCGAGGGCATTGCAGGCGGCACCGGCGCCGTCATCCTCACCAGCCGGGTCTCGGTCGAGATGGTTCAAAAGGCGGCGGCCATCGGCTCCAGCATCATGGTCGCCATTTCAGCTCCGACCGCGCTCGCCGTGAGGACAGCCGAGGCTTGCGGGATAACGCTGATCGGCATCGCACGAGGTTCGGAGTTTGAAATCTTCAGCCATCCGACGGGACTTTGCGGCGACTGACTACGCGGGAACCGGTCCCGGTTGAGTCCAATGCCGGTCGAGGCTCCGGTAACGATGGCAAATTGTCGGGTAGCAGACATAGCGATTCTCCCTGAGCGTCGACACGAAATTGTCGACACGACATTCACCGATCATAACCGTCACCGTCTTCGCGCGTTCCCGCACCCTTTTTACCGGCGCCCGGAATAACTGGGGACGGACGGTCTTCTAGCTTTCGGAAGCGGAGAATTGCGACGATGAAAGCGCTGGCGTGGCACGGCAAGGGCGACATTCGCCGTGACAACGTTCCGGATCCCAAGATCGAGAATGGGCGGGACGCGATCATCAAGGTGACGGCTTGCGCAATCTGCGGTTCCGACCTGCACATCTTCGATGGCCTGATCCCGTCCATGGAGAAGGGTGATGTGCTTGGCCATGAGACGATGGGCGAAGTCGTCGAGGTCGGCCCGGAGAACAAGGCGCTGTTGCATCAAGGTCGTCCTAAAACCGTGATGCCGCCATGGCCCGGGTGCTAATCGGAACGTCGGGATGGCACTACGCTTCCTGGCGCGGGCCATTCTTCCCCGCAGGCTTACCGATCAAGAACCAGCTTCAGTTCTATGCCAGCCAATTTTCGACCACCGAGCTCAACGGAGTCTTCTATCGTACCCCGACCCCGGAAGCCGTGCGGACATGGCGGGATCAAACCGGCGACGATTTCGTGTTTGCCTGGAAGGCATCCAAATTCATTACGTGTTAATCGGCGGGGGTCCCCCGTGCTGATCGGCGCGCTAAGTCGTTGATTCAGATAACAGCGAAGGGGGTCATGGTTCGGCGCCGATTTACAACTACGATCTCCGCGCGTTCGCGCTCCAGCGCAGTAAGCCGGGCCATGAGTTCAGAAATTCTGGCATCCATTTGCGTCATCGAGAAGGTTGGCATGCATCAGAACAATAATCCTCAATTTAACGATTTAACTCACAGATCGCTAATCGCCGTTGACCGCAGGCGCCACCGGGAAAGGGGTTGCCAGTCCATACAAAATTTTGTATAATAAAAGGTAATGACTGATTCCAAGCCCGTCGAGTTCCGCGGCAGCGCACTGGCGGATTTGCGCGCGTTTCCGGAGGCGGCCCGGCGCGAGGCGGGACATCAACTTGACCAAGTCCAGCATGGGCGCGAGCCGGACGACTGGAAGCCCATGAATACGATCGGCCGAGGGGCGCGGGAAATTCGGATTCGCGATGCTGCCGGAGTATTCAGGGTATTGTATGTGGCGAAATTCGACGACGCCGTCTACGTGTTGCACTGTTTTCAGAAGAAGACGCAGAAAACCAGCAAAGCGGATCTGAACTTGGCCGCGCAGCGTTACCGGGATTTGTTAAAGGAGCTGGGTCAATGAGCAAGAAACGCTTCGCCAATGTGTGGGATGCAATTGAGGATACACCGGCACAGGCTGAAAACATGAAGCTCCGTTCCGCCTTGATGATGGCTTTGAAGGATCATATCGCCCGGACAAGCCTGAGCCAATCGGAGGCGGCCAAGCTGCTTGGTGTTACCCAGCCACGCATCTCTGATCTCATGCGCGGCAAGATCGAACTGTTTGGTCTCGATACCTTGGTCAATATGGTCGGGGCTGCCGGCTTGCATGTTGAAATGCGGATCTCGGACGCAGCTTGATCAAAAGCTCGCCCCCTGCTCTGTTCTCCGATCCTGTTTGCGCGGGCGGTCGCCCCAGCTCGATACGATGCTTCTGAGATCCCTCCCCTCGAGATGAGGTGGGTGCTGCCGCGAACTGCAAGCGATCCACGCTTCCTCTTGAGCTACGCTAGACTTTTTGAGACGACCAAACCCTGCAATCAAACGCACGCTCACTCGGGGGAGTTCAAGCGCGGATTAGCGTAGTACGCGCCGACAACTGGCAACCGCTGAAAACACGGCGAAAAACCGAAATTCATTCCCCGGAGATCGCTCATCGACGGTGTGGTACAGCATTTGGTACTGCACGGCTTGTCGAGCATTAAAAAGCGGCGCTTCAGTTCCGACGCGAGATCCAGAATGGTCGAAGTGGCGCTCATTGCGTTTGAGCCTTGTCTGTCGCTGTTGCGTGGATGTCCAAGACTGCTAACGACGACAAGCTCGTTGCTCTTTGCTTCATCAGAACGCGGTTCGAGAGCCGGGCAAGATTGGTTAACCTCCCTCCACTATCCGTGGCGTACCAGCTCAACATCTCTCTTCCGCGCGGTGTCATCATCGCTCTCCTGTCGAGTCGCCACGCCCCGATGTATTCTCGGCTTCCGACACATTCTGGAAGGCGCGCATTATTCAAACGAGGGTCATGAGGCGGCCGTCCGCAGAACGAACTTCCGCACCGCATTTGCGAAGCCCTCATTCTCGTTACTGTCGGTCACTGCGCTCGCCTGCGCCTTCACCTCGTCGCTTGCATTGCCCATGGCGATTGAGAAGCCGCTCTTGCGGAACATGAGGACGTCATTCGGCATGTCTCCCATGGTGGCGATCTGCGCGGACGGGATGTTCAAAAGCTTCGAGAGGGTTGCGACGACCGTCCCCTTGTTGGCTTGCGGGTGAGTCACGTCGAGATAGTAAGGCTGCGAGCGCGCAGCACTCGCCGTTTCCCCCAACGTGTTCTGCGCCGCTTTCTCGCAGGCGGCGACAAGGTCGAGATCGGCGTAGCCGCCCGCGCGGATTGGGACATTACGCTGCCTTAAGCGCAGATTGTCGTAGTACGATGATGGTCTGCCCGGCAGAGCTACCTGCGCTGGTTGTAGACGTCGATGCAGACGGCTCCGAGCAACACCAGACCTTTGATGACCTGCTGGTAGTCGATGCCGATGCCAAGAATCGACATGCCGTTGTTCATCACGCCCATGATCATGGCACCGACCACCGCGCCTCCGACCCGACCGACACCGCCATAAGCGGAAGCGCCGCCGATGAAGCAGGCGGCAATGACGTCCAGTTCGAAGCCTGTGCCCGCCTTCGGGGTTGCCGTGTTGAGACGCGCGGCGAAGACGAGCCCGGCCAAAGCTGCCAACACCCCCATGTTGACGAAGGTCAGGAAAGTGAGCCGCTCGGTCTTGATGCCAGACAGCTTGGCAGCTTTCGCATTGCCCCCGACGGCGTAGATCTGCCGACCTATTACGGTTCGCCGTGTAACGAAGCCGTAGAAGGCAATCAGCGCCATCATGATCACGAGGACGTTCGGCAGCCCGCGATGCGCGGCGATCAGGTAAGTGAAGTAAAGCATCGCGCCTGACAGCACGGCACTCTTCGCGACAAAGACCGCGTAAGGCTCGACCTCGATCCCGTGCGACTGTTCGCGCGCGCGGCCTCTGGCGCTGGCATAGACCAGCGCCAGAGCCAACACGACGCCGATCAGCAACGAGGTCGGGTGCAGTGTGCCCACGTCGGGTAGCAGCTCCGGAAGGAATCCCGATGACAATTTCTGGAAGGTCGGCGGAAACGGCCCCACCGACTGGCCCTGGAGGAATGCAAGCGCGAGGCCCTTGAAGACCAGCATGCCCGCGAGCGTGACGATGAAGGAGGGAATCCCGAAATAAGCGATCCAGTAGCCCTGGGCCGCTCCAATAGCCGCGCCTACCAGCAGACAGGCGACGAAGGCTACGGGATAGGCAACATGATAGCGAACCATCAGCACGGCGGCGACCGCCCCGACGAACCCGGCGACCGAGCCCACCGAGAGATCAATATGGCCGGTGACGATCACCAACAGCATGCCGAGGGCCATGATCACGATGTAGCTGTTCTGCAGGATGAGATTTGTGAGATTGAGCGGCTGCAGCAGCGTGCCTTCGGTCACAACCTGAAAGAACAGCATGATCGCGAACAGCGATAGCAGCATACCGTAGCTGCGCAGGTTGTGTTTAATGAACCCGGCATGCCGGCGGTCCTCTGGAAGCGAAACCGTCTTGTCTGTCATGTCCGCATTCCTTCCGCCTGCTTGTCGTCCTCGTGCATGCCCTTCCCGAAGATCCTATGATTGCGCATGATGGCACGCATGATCTTTTCCTGCGTCGCCTCGGCGCCGGCAAATTCGCCAACAAAGGCGCCGTCGTTCATCACGCAGATGCGATCGCAGATGCCGAGCAGTTCCGGCATTTCCGACGAGATCACCACGACGCCTTTGCCGGCTTCGGCCAGCTCGTTAATGATACAATAAATCTCATATTTCGCGCCAACGTCGATACCGCGCGTTGGTTCGTCGAGGATAAGGACCTTGGGGTCCGTCATCAGCCATTTCGACAGCACGACCTTCTGTTGGTTACCGCCGGATAGCTGGCCGGTCTCCTGATAGACGTCGGAGCAGCGAATGCGCATTCGGTGCCGGTAGTCGCTCGCTGCTTTCAATTCGCCGATATCGTCTATCACCCACCGCGGGGCTATTTGGTGAAGGCTGGCCAGGGTGACGTTCTTGCGCACGTCATCGGCAAGGATCAGGCCGAGCTGCTTGCGGTCTTCGGTAACATAGGCAAGGCCCGCGTCGATGGCCGCCGCAACGCTGGAAAGGTCGACCGCGCGGTCGTCCAGCCGGACCCGGCCGCTGATCTCGCGGCCCCACGCCCGACCAAAAAAACTCATCGCGAACTCGGTACGGCCCGCGCCCATCAGCCCGGCAATGCCCACGACCTCGCCACGCCGCACGTGAAAGTCGACGTGCTTGATTACCTGCCGCTCGGGATGGAGTGGATGGTGCACGGACCACTCTTCCACCACCAAAACAGGATTACCGATCTTGGCATCGCGCTCCGGAAAGCGGTGAGCGAGGTCGCGGTTGACCATGCTGCGGATGATCCGGTCCTCCTGCACCGGCCCGGTTCGGCAATCGATGCTGTCGACGGTGCGGCCGTCGCGCAGTACCGTGATGCGGTCGGCGACGCGGGCGACCTCGTTCAATTTGTGCGAAATCAGGATCGAGGCGATGCCCTGCTCCCGGAACTCAACGAGGCGATCGAGCAGCGCCGCGCTGTCGTTCTCGTTAAGGCTGGCGGTGGGTTCGTCCAGGATCAACAGGCGCACTCGCTTGGAGAGCGCCTTGGCGATCTCGACCAGCTGCTGCTTGCCGACGCCGAGATCGGTGATCAGCGCGTCCGGTGACTCACGCAAGCCGACCTGGACCAGCAGTTCACGGGTGCGCCGATGCACCGCGCCCCGGTCGATGACACCGAATCGCGCCGGCGGATGCGACAGGAAGATGTTCTCCGCGATCGACATCAGCGGGATCAGCGCCAGCTCCTGGTGGATGATAATGATCCCGAGCGCCTCTGAATCGTTGATGTCGCGAAAGCGCCGCTCCTCACCGTCGAAGGTGATCGTCCCCTCATAACTGCCGTAGGGATATACGCCGCTGAGCACTTTCATCAGCGTCGACTTGCCGGCGCCGTTCTCGCCCACAAGGGCATGGATCTGGCCGGGCTCGACGATGAAATTGACGTCGCGCAGCGCCTGCACGCCTGCGAAGCTCTTGCTGACGCCGCGCATTTCAAGCATTGCCGTCATCGGATCACGTCCTGCAGTGCCGAGCCGTCCCGGCGAGGTTCGGTTCGGGCAGGCGCGGATCTCGCCGCACCTGCCGGATGGAATCGCTCACTCGAACTGTGAGCGCTTGTAATAGCCGCTATCGACCAAGGCCTTCTCCCAATTGCTCTTGTAGACCACCACCGGCTTGAGCAGATAGGATGGCACGACCTTGACGCCGTTATTGTAGGTCTTGGCGTCGTTGACCGGAACTTGCTTGCCACTGAGCACCCCATCAACCATGTCTACGGTCACCCGCGCGAGGTCGCGCGTGTCCTTGAAGATGGTCGAGTATTGGTCGCCGCGCAGCATCGCCTTGATCGACGGCACTTCCGCATCCTGTCCGCTGATGATCGGCATCGGTTGATCCGGGCTGCCATAGCCGACCCCCTTCAGGGAGGATATGATCCCGATGGAGAGGCCATCATAGGGCGACAGCACCGCATCCACCCGCTTCTTGCCGTAATAGGCGCTAAGCAGGTTATCCATGCGGGCCTGGGCGGCGGCGCCGTCCCAGCGCAAGGTAGCGACCTTGTCCATGCCCTTCTGCCCGCTAACGACGACCAGCTTGCCGCTGTCGATGTAGGGCTGCAGCACCGACATTGCGCCGTTGTAGAAAAAATACGCGTTGTTGTCGTCGGGCGAGCCGCCGAACAACTCGATATTGAAGGGACCTTTGCCCTCCTTCAGCCCAAGCCCCTGCTCTATCGACTGCGCCTGCAAAACACCGACCTGGAAATTGTCGAAGGTCGCATAGTAATCGACATTCGGCGTGTCGCGGATCAGACGGTCATAGGCGATCACGGTGATGCCGTTCGCCTTGGCCTGCTTAAGCACCTCGGAGAGCGTGGTGCCGTCGATCGCCGCGATCACCAGCACCTTGGCTCCCTTGGTCACCATGTTCTCGACCTGGGAGAGCTGGTTGGGGATATCGTCCTCGGCATATTGCAGGTCGGTGCCGTAGCCGCGCTCCTTCAGCACCTTGACGATGTTGTTGCCGTCATCAATCCAGCGAGCAGAGGACTTGGTCGGCATTGCGATGCCAATGGTCGGCTTGCTTTGTGCAAGCGCGCCACTACTCGATGCGAAGGCAGCAAGGCCCGCCAGCGCGAGCGCAAACAATGTGGTCTTGTTGAGCATGCTTCACTCCCTTTGGTGCCGTAATTTGGTTTATGTGGACGACTGATCGGGGATCGTCGTTCTTCATCCGAGATCGCAGTGCAGGACTTTGCGTCGATTCACCTCCTATGAGCTTGCAAGCTTGACATCTGGCTCCGGGCGCCCGCGTGCAGCCACTTCCATCAGGAAAGTGCGCCCATGCTCGGGATCTTCGGCACGCGCCGCCTCGTCCATGTCCTGCCAGGCCGATGTGACAAGCAGATGCGAAAGGTCCGGCCCGACGAAAGCCGGGCAGCTCGCCTGGCGCGCGGGTACCCGCAAACAGCGCAGATGCTCGCCTTGCGGATTGTAGACATCGATACAGCCGCCGCCCCAGCGCGCATTCCAGATCTGTCCGTCGGCGTCGACAACCGCACCGTCGAGGCCGCCGGCGCCGCGGTGCTGCAACAGCTTTTCAGGCACCCCTGAGGGCAGCCCGGTCGCGGGGTCGAGCACGACGCGATACAGCACATTCGTAGCCGTGTCGGCGAAATAGCCGAGCGCTCCGTCCGGCGAGAAGCAGATCGCGTTCGGAATGCTAACGCCGGCGAACAGTCGCGAGAGTTCGCCGCGATGGAGCGCGTAGATCGCACCGGCTCCCGCCTCCGCCTTGCGTCCCATGGTGCCGATCCAGAACGTTCCGGAGGGATGCACCCGTGCGTCATTCGATCGGTTTGAGGGATTGTCCGCCTCGAGCGTACAATAGAGCGTCATGCGACCGTCGCGGATCCTTCGGATGTAAAGGCCATCCTCCGCGGCAATCAGCTGCCGCTCCGCATCGATGCGCGCCAGCGCGCTCGCCATCCTGCCGAGCCGGTGGCTGCTGACCTGTCCGTTCCCAAGGTGAGCCTCGAACAGCCGTCCATCAAGAATGTCGAACCACCAGGCGGTATTGGTGGCCGCGTCATAGGTCGGTCCCTCGCCCAGATGGCAGCGCTCGGCGGACAATGTGGAGGTCGGCACCTGTTCCATCATGCCCCTCCCCGCACCACGCCGGCGGAAGCAAAGCGATAGACACTGTGGTGTTGATAGACACTGCCCGGCGCGAGGCGCGCGAGCGGAAAGTCCGCCCGGTTGGGCGCGTCGGGCCAAATCTGCGGCTCAAGGCAGATCCCATCCGACTGCCGGTACAGCTGCCCTCTTTTTCCGGGTATCGAACCATCGAGATAGTTTCCCGAATAGACCTGCAGGCCAGGCTGATCGGTCAACAGTTCGAGGATTCGTCCGGATCGCGCCGCTTCGAGCCGTGCCGCAAACCGCAGGCCACGAACGCAATCGAGGCAGAAGTTGTGATCGTACCCTTTGCCGTGCCGCAGTTGCACGTCGTCGCGGCGGATCCGGGCACCGATTGCTGAGGGCGTGCGGAAATCGAACGGCGTGCCGGCAACGGGCCGCGGCGGCTCCGGCAGCGGAATCGCGTCAGGATCGATCGCGAGAAAACGGTCGGCGGCGATTGTCAGCCGATGATCAAGGACGTCCGCGCCCGACGCGGCGCCCTCCAGATTGAAGAAGCTGTGATTGGTCAGGTTGACGATCGTGGGACGGTCCGCCCGTGCTGCGAAGCTCAGCGACAATTCGGCGGGACCGGTCAACCGATAGATGACGCGAACTTCGAGCCGGCCAGGATAGCCCTCCTCGCCATGGGCGCTGACATAGCCGAGCGTCACGGAAGGCTCCGCGCCGCGCTCGATTTCGGCGATCTGCCACAACTGCCGGTCAAAGCCGTCGAGCCCGCCATGTAGTGCATGGCGACCGTTGTTGGCGGCGAGCTGGACCAGATCGCCGTCGAGCACGAAACGCGCATTGGCGATGCGGTTGGCATAGCGGCCGACGGTCGCGCCGAAGAACCGCCGGTTATCGAGATAGCCTTCAAGATCGTCGTGCCCGAGCACGACATCGTCGCAGCGGCCCTCCGCATCGGGCGCGATCAGCGCCTGGAGCGCCGCGCCGTACGTTATAATACGCGCTTCGAACCCGTTTGGCCCATGGAGCACCACGCGCTCGACCAGACGGCCATCCGGCAACTCGCCGAACACATCCCTTGCAATAGCTGGCGCTGCGTCAACCATGGTCAATCTTCGAAGGTTTCGACGATCTGGCGCCGACCAAGCAGGAAAGCATCGGCGACAAGGCGAAGCGGCATCAGGTCGACGTCGCTGGTTCCAGTCGCTGTCAACTCGACAAAGCGCCGGTAGAGCCCGCGGTACTCTGCTTCCATGGCGTCGACCAACACCTCGCCGCCCGCGACCAGGCGAGCACCGCCGGCGGAGAGCTTCAGCGGCCCGCCATCGGTTTCGACAACGATGTCCCAGCTCTGCGGACCAGCCTGCCGGAAGTCGAATTCGGCTGTGATCGGCAAACCGGCGGCGTCGGACAGCGAAAGACGCGCCGCAATCGGCGCCTGACGATTGGCGGGGAAACAGAGCTCGGCCGCCGTCACGAACAGCAGCTGCGGCAGGATGCGGGTGACGATCGAGAGCGCATTGATGCCAGGGTCGAAAACACCGAGGCCGCCAGGTTCCCAAATCCAGCTCTGTCCCGGATGCCAGACGCGGACGTCCTCCTTCCAGCTGATGCTCACGGAATTGACGCGGCGCGACGCGAGCCAGTGCCGTGCCGGCTCGACCGCGGGTGCAAAGCGCGAATGCCATGCCGCGAACAGCGTTCGGCGACCCCGCGTCGCCAGCGCGATCAAGGGATCGAGTTCGCTGACGCTCGCACCTGGCGGCTTTTCCAGCATGACATGTTTGCCGGCCGCCAGCGCGGCCTCCGCCTGGGCGCGCCGAACCTGCGACGGCGTGCATAGGGCCACCGCATCGATCGGTGGACCGTCGCGCAGCAAGTCATCGAGCGTGACGAAATGCGGCACATCCGCAAGCGAAGCGTTGCGGCTGGCGACCGCCGCAAGCGTCACGCCGTCTGTCGCCGCGATGGCGGGAACATGCTGATCGCGCGCGATTTTGCCGAAGCCGACGATGGCGATCTGGAGCGGGCTCATCGTCAGCGTCCCCAACGCAGCACGATTGGGTCGAGACGCCGGGCGATTTCGATCAGTCCGGCACGGGTCGCCGGATGCATGGCCGGCTGCGGGGCGCGCATCGTGTCGTGGGCAATGACGCCGCCCTCCTTCATCAGGACCTTGCATGCGGCCGGCCCACACTGGCGGTTCTCGTAGTTGATCAGCGGCAGCCAGCGCTGGTAGGCGTCCATCGCCGCGTCGCGGTTGCCGGCGAAATATGGATCGACGATCTGGCGGATGCCGTCCGGATAGCCGCCACCGGTCATGGCGCCGGTTGCGCCGGCATCGAGATCGGCCATCAAGGTGATCGCCTCCTCGCCGTCCCAGGGGCCCTCGATGGCCCCACCGCCAGCCTCGATCAGTGCCCGCAGCTTCGACGCCGCCTGCGGTACCTCGATCTTGAAATAAGCGAGATGCTCGATCTCCTTCGCCATGCGGGCGAGGAACGGCACAGAAAGCGGCGTGCCGGCGACCGGCGCGTCCTGCACCATGATCGGGATCGAGATGGCATTGGAAACGTCGCGATAGAAGTCGTAGATCGCCGCCTCGGGCACACGGAAAGTGGCGCCGTGATAAGGCGGCATTACCATCACCATGGCAGCGCCCCGCTCCTGCGCGCGGCGCGAGCGTTCGGCACAGACGAAGGTCGAGAAATGCGTGGTGGTGACGATAACCGGCACCCGTCCGGCGATGTGCTCCATGACAGCGGTCATGACCATGTCGCGCTCCTCGTCGGTGAGCACGAACTGCTCCGAGAAATTCGCAAGGATGCATAGCCCCTGCGAGCCGGCATCGATCATGCAATCGACGGCGCGCTTCTGGCCTTCGAGATCGAGGCGGCCGTCGGCGTCGAACACGGTCGGAACGACCGGGAATACGCCTCTATAGGGTCGGGCAGAAGAAGTGGTCATGGGGCACCTTCAATGATTGTCGCGCGGCACGGGCGATCCGCTGCGGCCGACCAGGAAATCGAAATCGACGCCGCGGTCAGCCTGCAGCACGTGATCGACATACATTCGCTGATAGCCACGTGTGGCGTGCGGCACAGGCGGCGCCCAGGCGGCGCGGCGGGCAGCTTGTTGGTCATCGCTGACATGCAAATGCAGCGCACGCGCGGACACGTCGAGGGTAATGAAATCGCCGTTTCTGACGAGTGCGATGGGGCCGCCGACCGTCGCCTCCGGGGCGACGTGCAGCACCACAGTGCCGTAGGCGGTGCCGGACATGCGGGCATCGGAGATCCGGATCATGTCACGCACGCCCTGGCGCAACAGCTTCGCGGGCAGCGGCATGTTGCCGACCTCGGCCATCCCCGGATAGCCTTTCGGACCGCAGTTCTTCAGCACCATGATGCAGGAGGAGTCGATATCGAGATTCTCGTCGTCGACCGCGTGATGCATCTCCTCCACGCTCTCGAACACGACGGCACGGCCGGTGTGGCGCATGAGCTCCGGCGAAGCGGCAGACGGCTTGATGACCGCCCCGTTCGGCGCAAGGTTACCGGTAAGGACGGCGATGCCGGCCTCCGACTTGAACGGCGTTTGGAAGGGGGTAATGACTTCGGGGTTCCAGCAGGGCGCCTCGGCAACGTTGTCCCATAGGGTGCGACCGTTCACGGTGCGGACGTCCTTGTGCAGCAACCCGCGTTCGCCAAGTGTACGCAGTACCGCCGGCAGGCCGCCGGCATAGTAAAAGTCCTCCATCAGGAAGCGGCCCGAGGGCATGAGATCAACGAGGCAATGGACGTCGCGGCAGAGCCTGTCGAAATCGTCGAGCGTCAGGTCGACGCCGACGCGCCCGGCGATGGCGAGCAGGTGCACGACCGCATTGGTCGACCCCCCGATAGCGGCGAGCGTGCGGATTGCGTTTTCGAAGGCCGCGCGGGTAAGGATATCGGAGGGCTTGATATCTTCATGGACCATCTCGACGATTCGCCGGCCGGCCGAGCGGGCGAGCAGGTTGCGGCGCGCGTCGGCGGCGGGAATGGCGGCATTCTCCGGCAGGCCGATGCCAAGGGCTTCCACCATCGAGGCCATGGTGGAGGCCGTTCCCATGGTCATGCAGCTGCCGGCCGAGCGGTTCATCGCGGCTTCTGCTTCATGAAATTCATCGAGCGTGATCTCACCGGCGCGCAGCTGCTCGCTCATCGAAATGATGTTGGTGCCGGATCCGATCATCTGGCCGCGATACATGCCGCGTAGCTGCGGGCCACCGGACACGCCGATGGTCGGCAGGTCGGCGGAGGCCGCGCCCATCAGCAGCGCCGGCGTGGTCTTGTCGCAGCCCATTAGCAGCACGACACCGTCGAGCGGATGGGCGCGGATCGCCTCCTCGACGTCCATCGAGGCGAGATTGCGGAAAAGCATTGCCGTAGGCCGCATCGTCACCTCGCCGAGCGAGGAGACCGGAAACTCCAGGGGATACCCGCCGGCATCGAGCACGCCGGCGCGCACATGCTCGGCAATGATGCGGAAATGCCCGTTGCAGGGCGTGAGCTCCGACCATGTGTTGCAGATGCCGATGACCGGCCGGCCGTCGAAACGGTCCTGGGGCGTGCCGCTGTTCTTGAGGAAAGAGCGGTAATAGAAGCCCATCTTGTCCTGCCGGCCGAACCAGGCACGACTGCGCAGAGGCTTTGTCGATATGTCATCGCTCATGCCGGGTCCATCCGTTCAGCTGACTGCGCGTGGCGGCGCGTACCGTTGTGAATCACCTCGATCATCGCCGCGGACGCCGCCTCGGCGTCGCCGGCCGCGATCGCATCGACGATGCGCTGGTGCCAAAGCAGCACGGTCTCCCGATCCTGCGGCTCGACCGGCGCACTGAGCAAGAATGATGCACGTAACGCGGCCTCGATTACGCTGCCGATCGAACGCATGAACGGGTTGCCGGACGCATTGGCGATCGCGATGTGTAAAGCGAGGTCGGCGTCGGCGAAGCCGACCGAGTTGGATGCCTCGCGGCTCATCAGATCCATGCTGCGCTGTAGCTCTGCGAGATCTGCTTCCGAGCGGCGCGTTGCTGCGAGCGCTGCGGCCCGCGGTTCGACGGCGAGACGAATCTCCGCCAGATCGCCGAGAAAACGCTTGTCTATGCCCGCGTCGAGATGCCAAGCCAACACGTCGGCATCGAACATGTTCCAGGCACCGCGGTCCCGCACCACAGTGCCGACCCGCGCCTTGGTGCTGAGCAGCCCCTTGGCGACCAGCGTCTTCACGCTTTCCCGCAGTACCGGCCGCGACACCCCAAACATCGCGATGAGTTCGGCGTCGCCGGGCAACCGTGTCCCCTCGGCATAGCGGCCAGCGATGATGTCGATACCGATGCTGCGCGCCACTTCCGCGTGGTTGGAATGGGCGCGTCGAGTGGGGATAACGACAAGGCGCGAGGTCATGGCGTTGCTCCTGCCTTGCTGACCGCCGAGCGACGCGCAATAGCGATCATGGCCTGCTGCACGGCGATGAAGGCGAAACCAATCACCGAACCGACCGGCAGATTTATGCCGCCAGAAATGATCACGAACGTCATGCCGGTCGCGACAATGCCGAGAAAAGCGTTGTCGGTGAGGAGATTGGCAACGACGCGGGTTGACGCGATGTGGGGAAACTGCATCGTGCAGATCGCAAAGCCGGCGACGAGCACGATGGCGGTGATGATCGCGGGCGGCAGGCGTCTCATGCTTTCGCCCCCCGCAAGCGCGCGGCAAGGCTCGCGACGCCGGCAAGCCGCCGCGACTGCAGCAGCAGCACCGCGAGTACGACTGCCGCTTTGAGCAGGGAGATTGAGTTCGGGAGGATAGCCGGACACCAGGATTCCTGTGTTCATCGCCCGGATGATCAGCGCTCCCGTTGCCGCGAGCACCAGGCTGAAGCGCCCGCCGAACAGCGAGGTACCGCCGATCACCACCGCAAGGATCGCATCGCGCTCAAGCCACAGACCGGCATTGCTGGCATCCGCGCCCGTGATATCGGCCGCCGCGATGACCCCGGCGAGCACCGCGCGCAGGCCACACCAGGAATGGAGCGGCGCTGGCCGGCGGCGAGAACAGCAAGGCGGCCATGGCAGTGGCCGCAAAAAGGGCTTTGAGAGTCATGAGGCGCATTCTCCCAACGTTGTTATTCAGATACCTGAAGCCATTTTTCGGTGCTAGCATACCTTCGAACCGCCTGTTATGGCTGGCGGAAACCATTATTTCACGGAAGACGCGCCGCGACTAGTCATATTATTTTACTATTTAGTTCCGGCCAAGGCAGCCGGTCCAAGCCAGGGCCAAGGCCTGTGCTGGAGGCCGTCTGCCCAATTCGTCAGCCGCCAGTGGAAGGCGCGATCGCGCAGCGCTGGCCGCCGCGGTGCGTGATGCCGAAGCAAAGGTTCGGCCCCGTGGACCTTATGTCCGCCAACGCCGGCGTCGCCCGATTGGGTGACATCGGCAGGCAGGCCCCCGCCGATTGGGACGAAATGATCGCCATCAATGTCAACGGCGTCATGAACAGCGTGCACGCCGTCATGTCAGGCATGATGGAGCGCCGCCACGGCAGGCTTGTCATGATGAGTTCAATCGCCTGGCGCAAAGTCTATCCCGATCACACAGTCCATTGTGGCACCAAATACTTCGTCCACGGTGTATCGGAGAGCCTTCGCGAGTAGCTCTCCAGTTACGACGTTCGCGTGATCGTTATTTCGCCCGGCGTGATCGAAACCGAGGTGCTGGACGGCATGAAGGACCCGGTGACACTCGCCAACTATAAAGCCAACAAGGCGGCCATGGGCGGCGGCATCGGAGCCGAACATGTGGCGGATTTGATCCTCCAGGCCTACAACCTTCCGCAAAACGCGCTGGTACAGGAGATCTGCATCACTCCGACCCGGCAGAAATATTGAGCGTAATTTGCGCTAAATCATCAGGAGCCGACCATGACCGATACCGAGCTAACATTGCGCGAAGCGATCATTGCCAAATGCCGCTGGATGAATGCCACCGGACTCAACCAAGGCACCTCCGGAAACATCTCGGCCCGTCATGGCACGACCATGCTGATTTCGCCGTCAGCGATACCCTACAACTCTCTGACCCCCGACATGATCGCCGCGATGCCCATCGACGGGGAATACGGTTCATGGACGGGCCCGCTCAAGCCCTCCACCGAATGGCGTTTTCACCTCGACATCTTGAAGGCGCGGCCCGATGTTGGCGGTATTGTCCATACGCATGCGACCTATTCGACGGTGCTGGCGATCGCACATAAGGAAATTCCAGCCTGCCACTACATGATGGCGGCCTTCGGCGGCATGAACGTGCGCGTCGCCGACTATGCGAGGTTCGGCACCAAGGAACTGTCGGAGCATGCGCTGAAGGCGTTGGAGAACCGGACCGCGTGCCTGCTTGCAAATCACGGGATGATTGCGACCGGCGCCTCGCTGGACAAGGCCATGTGGTTGGCGGTGGAACTCGAGACCATCGCTCGGCAGTATTATCTCAGCCTGGCGATCGGCGGGCCGGTACTGCTGAGCGAGGCCGAGATCGGAGAAGCCGTCGCTGCGTTCGGCAGCTATGGTATGCAGGATCCGGCCCAGCCGGGCGCGAAGGCAGCAAGGGAGTGACGGGCCGATCTCCTGCAAGCCCGCGTGGCAACGTCCCAGGGACGAAAGCTGGTTCCGGCGTGGATATTATCAATTCAATGACCTAGCGAGACTGGGCGAACTCCCGAACGCTTCTCGATGAAGCGGTTGCAAATCCGAAGCTAGTTGCGGCCCAAGCGGCAAGTGCGATCCATACCATGGCGCCAGATACCGACCGCAACGGCGGAAAATCCGCTGCCAGCGACAACCGCAGGCTCGCCAGCGCATACATCCCCAGCGGGAACACGAGACTCCAAAACATGGGAGTATACGTCAGCGCTACGCGGCATATGCCGTGTTTCCAAATCCCGAACAGCAATAGCAGAGGAATCCACCACGTTGCCCAAGCCCACATGACGAGCGTCACCCCGTCGATGAATGGCCGCATCGAGTGTAAGAAGGGCATGCCGCTGTCGGTCAGAATGAGCGTCGATCCCGCATTGGTCGTGATCGCGGCGGCTCCCATCACCACCCATAGCAGCGGAGTGATGTCGTCAGGTCTTACTTCGAAAAAGAAGATGCGGTAAGCAAAAAGGGTGACGAAAATGCCGTAGAGCGCGAGTCCGATGCCCCACAGCCCATGGATAAGCACGAACACCGCAGAGCCAAGGTCTCCTAGCCCGGGCGCGACGATCGTGCCAAGGATGACCAGGGATTCGGTTCCAACGATTGCGATCAACCAACCGCCATGCACAACGTTAGCACCACTGGTAGTGTTGAGAAAAATCAGGACCGCAAAACTAAAATAGATCAGCACAAACCAGACGATGAGTGCGAATATCCACATAACCAAGGCAACAGTTGCGAATCCGCGCAAATGGAATCCGATCCCGAAGACGTCTGTGCCCGCTACGATGGTAAAGAAGGAAAAGACCAGACGAGGATTGACGAGATCGGCCCACAGCGCCCGCGAAAACAAAAGAAGACGGACGACCGTCAGCAGCACGAGGGACGGATAGGCAATAAGATTTACCGCGAACAGCGTGTCGGCCCACGCGCGATACCCCTCAAAGAACAAAGCGTTGGAGATGATCCCCGTCGCCATTACCAGCGCGAAGCAACCCGGATAGAGCGCTGCGATCTGGCGATCGATCCACGCGCCCAAATGGCGCGCCACCGGAACTCGCGAAGGAGGATGCATTCCAGAACTCCTGCTCGTCCGCGGGATCGGATCACAAAAGATGAATCAGTTTGGCTTGCCTCTCCCACGGCGAGCAAGGATTCTGCATCCGGTTCCTTGGTGAGCCGATGCGCTCCAACTCGACGCTACCGCAGACGCTCCAGCCATCGCTCGACCTCGCGGGCATGATCGGGCAACTCGATCGCGAATTCACCGGCGAAATCCCGCCACGCGGCAAGATTGCATCGCGGGACACCGATGACGACCGGAATTTCGCGGTCGATCGCGCTCGCGATCAGATCGCGCAATCCGCCGCCTTCGCACTCGACCTTGCCGAACTTGTTGAGGACAAGAAGCTGCGGCGCGTTCTCAAGGCTTCCCTCGACTCTTGCGGTCGCTTCCGCCAGCGCCGCTTCGTCCAGGCGACAGCCCCGCGCGCCGGCGCCGCGGTTTTCGAACAGAGCAGTCCGGTGGCCGGTCGCGAGATCCTCGAGAATCACATCGCATCGGCGATTCCCGCCCTCGAAGGCCTGATGCTGCAGGACGCCGGCGAGCGTCAGTCCCAAGGTGCGGCTCCGAAGAACGAGCGTCTTGAAGAGCGCGTCGGGATAGACTTCGTCGGCGTACACGATCGCGGCGACAGGCCGGGCTTGCGGAGGCGAAAACTCATGCGCCAGGGCGGAAGGCGTGACAGACATCGGGGTTCACCTCAATTGGACGAGCACCTATCAGGTCGAGACAATAGGGAATCGCCGGGAAGACGGCGTTCAGGCAGACGTCGATTGCGGACGGACGCCCCGGCAGATTGACGATCAGGCAATGTCCGCGCGTGCCGGCGGTCTGGCGCGAGAGAATGGCGGTCGGCACCTGCTCCAGGCTGACGCGGCGCATGAGCTCGCCGAACCCTTCCAGTTCCCGCGTGATCACCTTCCGCGTTCCCTCCGGCGTCAGATCCCGCGGCGACGGCCCGGTACCCCCGGTAGTTAGCACGAGGTCGCAGTCTTCCCTGTCAGACATTTCGACCAGCGCGTTGGCGACGCTGTCGATACCGTCGGGGACGATCTTCATCACCGCGATCCAATTCGACTGCACCGCTTTATTGAGGAAATTGTTGATCGCCTTGCCGCTCTCGTCACTGTATTCGCCGCGGCTGGCGCGGTCGGAGATCACGAGGATGCCGACCCTGGTGAGGCCGCGAGATTCCGCCGCAACGCCTTGCTGATTCAGCTCATCGCTCACGAGCAGCCTCCGTCTCCTCCGCAGGTGCAGCCCTCATGGGCGGGCGCCGGCGGGGCCTCGTCTTGCTTCAGCGACCATTTGACCATGTAGGTCAGGCAGTCGATCCCGGGATCTTTCGCCCGCTCGATCACGTTCATCAGCCCGAGCCAATCCTCGCTCACCGCCAGATTGGCAAAGCGCCGCACCGCGCCGGCGGCGTATTCGCCCACCGTCTCTTCGTAGTGTCCTGCGGCTTCGCCGACTTGCGCAAACAGCACGATGTCGTTGCAGGCGAGCAGCGCCTCGCTGGCGGGCGCCTCCTCGCTGAAGCTCCTGATGATCTCGCCAAGCTGCATGGCGTCTCTCCTATTGCACCAGCGGCGAGGCCGACGCCGCCAGCGCAATGCCGGCGATTTCAGCGCGGCCCGCCAGCACCGCGACATATTGCGCCAGCGCCCGATGCTGCACACTGGTTGCGAGATAGTCGGCAATGCGGTCCCGCGCGAGTTCAAACGGCAGCAACTGCCCCGGCGCGTGGCGGTCGAGCCGAACCACGTGAAAGCCGTAGCGGGTCTCCGCGATGGCGAATTCGCCGGCCCGCATGCGCTGCAGCGCAGCCTCGAATTCCGCGACCGTCTGGCCACGCGTCAGCTGGCCGAGGCTGCCTCCGTTCTCGGCCGAGGTTTTGCAATCGGAATGATTGCGCGCGAATTCAGCGAACAATGCAGGATCAGCCCGCACGGCGGACAGGATAGTGTCAGCGGTCGCCCGCGCCGCAGTCCGCGCGGCCGCATCGCTGCGGGGCGCCGCGATCAGAATATGGGCGGCCTCGTAGAGGTCGCCGGAACGAAAACGTGCGCGGTTCTGCTCATAGAACCGCAAGCATGCAGCTTCATCGGGTTCGGGCGTGACGACCTCGCGCTCGATCAAGGCGCGCATTGCCGCCTCTTCTGACGTTTCGGAGCGTCCTTCCGGATCGCGCAGCGGCTCCGCCTCGATGCCGAGGCGCCGCGATTCCTGCAGCAGCAGTTCGCGCACCACCAGCGCCCTCGCCGCCGCCTGCCAGGCCAGGATCGGCTTTTCCGCCGGATGGTTTTGGACCTCGCGGGCGATGACTTCGCGCGGGATCACCGCGCCGTTGACGCTGATCGTCTTGGGCTTGGGTAGCGTGTTGGTGACCGAGCAATCCATGGCCTACTCCGCGGGCTGAAGCGGACGGGCTGCGCGTCCGTCACGGCTGCGCACCACCTGATAACCACGGCGGCCGAGATACCAGACCGGCGCGCTCCAGACGTGGACCAGCCGGGTAAACGGGAACAGCAGGAAGATCGTCATGCCCAGTATCAGATGCGCCTTGAAGATCGGATGCACGTCCAGAATGTTGGCGGCAATGCCGGGCTGCAGCGTCAGGATGCCCTGCGCCCATCCCATGAACTTCACCATTTCATGGCCATCGAGATGACCCATCGAGACCGGAATGGTCGCCAGTCCCAGCAATAACTGCGCGAACAGCAGCAGCAGGATCGCGGTGTCGCCGAACGACGAATTGGCGCGGATGCGGGGATCGAACAGCCGCCGGTGCGTCAGCAGGGAAATTCCCACCAGGCACATCAGGCCGGCCGAGCCGCCGGCCACGATCGCCAGCATCTGCTTGAAGCCATGCGATACGCCCAGCATGTCGAATACCCAGATCGGCGTCAGGAGACCGACGAAATGACCGACGAAGATCACGAGGATGCCGACGTGAAACAGGTTCGAGCCCCACATCAATTGCCGGCGCCGCAGCAACTGGCTCGATCCGGATCGCCAGGTGTATTGCTCGCGATCGAACCGGAACAGGCTGCCGAACAGGAACACCGTCAGGCAGAGATAGGGATACCAGCCGAATACGATTGAATTGAGCGTTTGCATCGCTTCGCTCCTCACTGCAGGGATGACGGCGCAGGATCGACCGCGCGCCTGGCGTGGCGAAGTTTTGCGATCAGCCCTTCATGACCGCAGGCGCCTTGGCCCTGCGCGCCCGGACCGAACCGTACTTCTTCCTCCTCCCAGGCCGCATCGAGCGCCACCAGATCCATCGGGTCGGTATCCGGTGCCTTCAGCAACTCGTCGACGATATCGCGGCGCGGCGCCTCCGCGGCGATCTTGACCAGCGCATCGAACACCGCCTTGTAATTCGACTCCCGACGGCCAAGCCGTTCGGCCAACGCCGCAAAAATATGCGCAGTCTGTCCGAGCAATTCGCGCGCTTCCGCCAACGGCTGGATCGAGAGGAATTCAAGGAACAGCGGCACATAATCCGGCAATTCGTTCGCCGCGATCATCAGCCCGGCATTTTCGTACATCGCTTTCAGGTCGACCATGGCCTGGCCACGGTCGCGGCTTTCGCCATGGACGTGCTCGAACAGATGCAGTGCCAGCGTTTTGCTGCGGTCGAACAGCAGGCCGTAGCGCTCCTGGAGCTCATAGAGATCGCCCGTCGCGATTTCCTCGATCAGCGCCTTGACCGCACCGCGGCTCGCCACCGGCACCAGCTTTTCCAAATCGAGCACGGTCACGAATTCCGGCGCTGCTTCGACCAGCGCCGCGGTCGGATAACTCAGCAGAGCCGACAATACCTTGAACGTTTTCATCACGCGATCTCCATCGGGTTCTTGGCCTTGCGCGGCGAGCCGAACAAATTTGTCTCGCTTTCACCGCCCGAGCAGCCATTGCCGAAGGTGAAACCGCAGGAGCCGCGCATATCGTAGGCGTCCGCTCCGAGTTCACGATGCGCGGTCGGAATGACAAAGCGGTCTTCGTAATTGGCGATCGCCATGATCTGGTACATCTCGTCGATCTGCGCCGGCTTGAGGCCGACCCGCTTGGCGATGGCTTCGTCGACGACGCCGTCGATGGTCTTCGCCCGCATATAGGCGCGCATCGCCAGCATGCGTTCCAAGGCAAGCGTGACCGGCTTCTCGTCGCCCGCCGTCAGCAGGTTGGCGAGGTACCTCATGGGAATGCGCAGCGACTTGACGTCGGGCATTTCGCCGTCGAGCCCGATCTTGCCGGCGGACGCCGCCGAGGTGATCGGCGAGAGCGGCGGCACGTACCAGACCATCGGCAGGGTCCGGTATTCCGGATGCAGGGGGAACGCGACCTTCCACTCCATCGCCATCTTCCAGATCGGCGAGGTCTTGGCGGCCTCGAGCCAGGCATGCGGAATGCCCTGCCGTTCGGCTTCCGCGATGACAGCGGGATCATTCGGATCAAGGAAGACGTCGAGCTGGGCCTGATAGAGATCGCGCTCATCGGGCTTGCCCGCAGCGTCCGCGATCCGGTCGGCGTCGTAGAGCACCACGCCGAGATAGCGGATGCGGCCGACGCAGGTTTCCGAGCACACCGTCGGCTGGCCGGCCTCGATGCGAGGATAGCAGAAGATGCACTTTTCGGATTTGCCCGACGACCAGTTGTAATAGATCTTCTTGTAGGGGCAACCGGAGACGCACATCCGCCAGCCGCGGCACTTGTCCTGGTCGATCAGGACGATGCCGTCCTCCTCGCGCTTGTAGATGGCGCCCGAGGGACAGGCTGCGACGCAGGCCGGGTTGAGGCAATGCTCGCACAGCCGCGGCAGATACATCATGAAGGTGTTTTCAAACTGGCCGTAGATGTCCTTCTGCACGCCCTCGAAATTGTAGTCCTTCGAACGCTTGGCGAATTCGCCGCCGAGGATTTCCTCCCAGTTGGGGCCCCATTCGATCTTCTCCATCCGCTCGCCCGAGATCAACGAACGCGGACGGGCGGTCGGCATCGCCGGCATTTCCGGCGCCTGCTGCAGATGCTGGTAGTCGAACGTGAACGGCTCGTAATAGTCATCGATCTCCGGCAGGTCCGGATTGGCGAAAATATTCGCCAGCACCCGCCACTTGCCGCCGATCCGCGGCTCGATCGAACCGTTGCGCTTGCGTTTCCAGCCGCCCTTCCAGCGGGCCTGGTTTTCCCAGTCCTTCGGATAGCCGATACCTGGCTTGGTCTCGACGTTGTTGAACCACGCGTATTCCATGCCTTCGCGGCTAGTCCACACGTTCTTGCAGGTAACGCTGCAGGTGTGACACCCGATGCACTTGTCGAGGTTCAGCACCATTGCGATTTGAGCGCGGATTTTCATTCTGCGGCCTCCAGGCGGGGCGTGCCGGGTTGATCTGATGTTGGGGTATCGAGCCAATCGACTTTCGACATCTTGCGGACGATGACGAATTCGTCGCGGTTGGAGCCAACCGTGCCGTAATAGTTGAAGCCGTAGGCTTGCTGCGCGTAGCCGCCGATCATGTGCGTCGGCTTGAGAACGACGCGGGTGACGGAATTGTGGATGCCGCCGCGCTGGCCGGTCTGCTCGGAGCCCGGCACGTTCACGATCTTCTCCTGCGCATGATACATCATGCACATGCCCTGCTTGACGCGCTGCGAGACCACCGCGCGCGCCACCAGCGCACCGTTGCTGTTAAAGGCCTCGATCCAGTCGTTGTCCGCGATGCCGGCGCCCTTGGCGTCCAGCTCGCTGATCCAGACGATCGGTCCGCCGCGCGACAACGTCAGCATCAGCAAATTGTCGGTGTAGGTCGAGTGAATGCCCCATTTCTGGTGCGGGGTGATGAAGTTCAGCACCACCGAGGCGTTGCCGTTCGGCTTGCGGTCGATCACCGGCCTGATGGTCTTGGTATCGATCGGCGGCCGATAGACGCAGAAGCCCTCGCCGAAGGCGCGCATCCACAGATGATCCTGATAAAGCTGCTGACGGCCCGTCAGCGTGCGCCACGGGATCAGTTCGTGAACGTTGGTGTAACCTGCGTTGTAGCAGACCTTTTCGGATTCCAGTCCCGACCAGATCGGCGAGGAGATGATCTTGCGCGGCTGCGCCACGATATCGCGGAAGCGAATCTTCTCGTCTTCCTTCGGGATCGCCAGATGGGTGTGGTTTCGCCCGGTAAAGCCTTCAAGCGATGCCCAGGCCTTGACCGCGACTTCGCCGTTGGTCTCCGGCGCAAGACTCAAGATGACCTCGCAGGCGTCGATGGCGCTGTCGATGCGGGCGAGGCCCTTGCTGGCGCCCTCCTCGGTCACGGTGCCGTTGAGCTTCTTGAGCAGATCGACCTCGTGGTCGGTGTTCCAGCTCATGCCCTTGCCGCCATTGCCGAGCTTGTTCATCAGCGGGCCGAGCGAGGTGAAGCGCTTGTAGAGGTTCGGATAGTCGCGCTCGACCACAGTGACCGCCGGCATGGTCTTGCCGGGGATCGGATCGATCTCGCCCTTCTTCCAGTCCTTTACGTCGAAAGGCTGCGCCATCTCGCCCGGGCTGTCGTGCATGACGGGCGTGAGAACGACATCCTTCTCCACACCGAGCACTTCCGGCGAAACCTTCGAGAAGGCTTCCGCAATGCCCTTGTAGATGTCCCAGTCGCTGCGCGATTCCCAGACCGGATCGATGGCCGCCGACAGCGGGTGGATGAACGGATGCATGTCGGAGGTATTCAGGTCGTTCTTTTCGTACCAGGTCGCGGTCGGCAGCACGATGTCGGAATACATGCAGGTCGTCGACATCCGGAAATCGAGCGTGACCAGCAGATCGAGTTTTCCTTCCGGCGCCTGGTCGTGCCACTTGACCTCCATCGGCTTCTTCTTGCCGTCCTCGCCGAGGTCCTTCCCCATCACGCCGTGCTTGGTGCCGAGCAGATGTTTTAAGAAATATTCGTGACCCTTGCCCGACGCGCCCAGGAGATTTGAGCGCCAGACGAACAGGTTGCGCGGCCAGTTGTTCGGATTGTCCGGGTCATCGCACGACAGTTTCAGCTCGCCCGACTTCAGGGCTTTGGCGACATAATCCTTCGGTTCCAGACCGGCCGCTGCGGCACGTTTGGAAACTTCAAGGGGATTGGATTGCAGCTGCGGCGCGGAAGGCAGCCAGCCCATCCGCTCGGCGCGCGCGTTGTAGTCGATCAGCGCGCCATCCCACGGACCGGCAGGCGCCGTCGGCGACAGGATCTCCTTGATGTCGAGCGTCTCATAGCGCCACTGATCGGTGTGGGCATAGAATGCCGAGGTCGAATTTATCTGCCGCGGCGGACGGCTCCAATCGAGGCCGAACGCCAGCGGCGTCCAGCCGGACTGCGGCCGCAGTTTTTCCTGGCCGACATAATGCGACCAGCCGCCACCGGATTGTCCGACGCAGCCGCACATCACCAGCATATTGATGATGCCGCGGTAGTTCATGTCCATGTGGTACCAGTGGTTCAGCCCGGCGCCGACGATGACCATGGAACGGCCGCCGGTCTTCTCGGCATTGGCCGCGAATTCTCGCGCGACCGTGATGATCTGATTGCGCGGCACGCCGGTGATTTTTTCCGCCCAGGCCGGCGTATAGGGCTCGACATCATCATAGCTCTTGCCGAGATGGTCGCCGCCGAAGCCGCGGTCGATGCCGTAATTGGCGACGAAGAGATCATAGACCGAAGCCACCAGTGCCTCGCCGTCCTTCAGCGCGATGCGCTTGGCCGGCACTTTGCGCGTGAGCACGTCCGGATGGTCGGTTCCCTGGAAATGGTCGTGCTCGCGATTGCCGAAATACGGGAAGGCGACGTCGGCCAGCTCATCTTTGGCATCGGCGAGCGACAGTCGCAGCTTGGTGTCGCGGCTCTTGGAATCCCGCTCCTCCAGATTCCATTTGCCCTTCTCTCCCCAGCGGAAGCCGACCGAGCCGTTCGGCACGACGATCGCGCCGCTGGCCTCGTCATACGCCACCGTCTTCCATTCGGGATTGTTGGCCTCATCAAGAGACGTGGCGAAATCCGAGGCGCGCACAAACCGGTCAGGCACGAGCCGGCCCCCGGATTTCACCAAACGCACCAGAAATGGCATATCCGTATACTGGCGCGCATAGTCGTTGAAGTATTTGGTCTGACGATCGACGTGGAATTCCTTCAGGATGACGTGGCCCATCGCCATCGCCAAAGCGGCGTCGGTGCCCTGCTTCGGCGACACCCAGAGGTCGGCGAATTTCGAGGCTTCCGAATAGTCCGGGCTGATCACGACGCTCTTGGCGCCCTTGTAACGGACCTCGGTGTAGAAATGCGCATCGGGCGTCCGGGTCTGCGGGACATTGGAACCCCACAGAATCAGGAAACCGGAATTGTACCAGTCGGCGCTCTCAGGCACGTCGGTCTGCTCGCCCCAGGTCTGCGGCGAGGCCGGCGGCAGGTCGCAATACCAGTCGTAGAACGACATGCAGACGCCGCCGAGCAGCGACAAATAACGGGCGCCGGCCGCGTAGCTCACCATCGACATCGCGGGGATCGGCGAGAAGCCGAACACGCGGTCGGGGCCGTAGGTCTTCGCGGTATAGGCGTTTGCCGAGGCAACGATCTCATTGACCTCGTCCCAACTGGCGCGAACGAAGCCACCGAGGCCGCGCTTCTGCACGTAAGCTGCGCGCTTCCTGGGGTCTTCGACGATCGACTTCCACGCCGCCACCGGCGTCATCAGCACTCTCGCCTCGCGCCACAGTTTCAGCAAGCGCGAGCGCACCAGCGGATATTTCACGCGGTTGCCGGAATAGAGGTACCAACTGTAGCTGGCGCCGCGCGCGCAGCCTCGCGGTTCGTGATTGGGCAGGTCGGGCCGCGTACGCGGATAGTCGGTCTGCTGGGTTTCCCAGGTGACGATGCCGCCCTTGACGTAGACCTTCCACGAACAGGAGCCTGTGCAGTTCACGCCGTGCGTCGACCGCACGATCTTGTCGTGCTGCCAGCGCTTGCGATAACCGTCCTCCCAGGAGCGGTCCTCGGTCGTCATCACGCCGTGGCCTCCGGCGAACTCCGCCTTGGCGCGCGTGAAGAACGACAGCCTGTCCAGGAAATGGCTCATCCTTGGTCTCCTATTCGATTTATTCGGCGGGCTGGGCTGCGGGCGAAATTCGGCCGCCGCGTTCGATGTCGTGAAGCAGGCCACCCTTGCGCGTGTAGACGGCCCAGGTGATCACGACGCAAGTGACGTAGAAGATGAGGAATCCCCACAGCGCCGCCTGCACGCCGCCGGTCAGATCGATCGAGGTTCCATAGGATTTCGGAATGAAGAACGCGCCGAACGCGGCGATCGCCGAGGTGAAACCGGTGATCGCGGCCGATTCCTTCTCGGCCTGGCGGAGGCGGGTCGCGGCATCGGCCGACGGCATCAACCGGTCCATCTCCCTGCGCATGATGTTCGGGATCATCTGGAACGTCGATGCGTTGCCGACACCGGTCGCAAAGAACAGCACCAGGAACATCGCGAAGAAGCCCCAGAACGCGCCGGGCTGGTCCTTGATGCCGAGGAAATAGAGAATCCCGAGGACGCCGGCCATCATCAGGACGAACACCCAAAGCGTGACGCGACCGCCGCCCCATTTATCGGAAACCCACCCTGTCGCGGACCGCGACAGCGCGCCGACCAAAGGTCCGATGAAGACAAATTGCAGCGCATCCACGGCCGGAAACTGCGTCTTCGCCAGCAACGGGAAGCCTGCGGAGTAACCGATGAACGAGCCGAAGGTGCCGGTGTAGAGCCAGCACATGATCCAGTTGTGCTTGCGCTGAAAAATCACCGCCTGGTCGGAGAACGATGCCTTTGCGGAAGCGATGTCGTTCATGCCGAACCATGCGGCGAAGGCGCTGGCGGCGATGAACGGCACCCAGATGAAGCCGGCGTTTTGCAGCCAGAGCGGCGCCTGCTGGGTTCCGCTCGCAACCATCGCCGGATTGCCGCCGAGCCAGCCGAATACACCCGCCGTAATCACGATCGGTACGACGAACTGCACGACGCTGACGCCGAGATTGCCGAGGCCGGCGTTGAGCGCGAGCGCGTTGCCCTTCTCCGCGCGCGGGAAGAAAAAGGAGATGTTGGCCATCGAGGACGCAAAGTTGCCGCCGCCGAGGCCGCATAGCAGCGCCAGCGCCAGAAACACCGCATACGGCGTCGACGGCGTCTGCACGGCATAGCCGATGCCGACGGCCGGGATCATCAGCGACCAGGTTGCAAGCGTGGTCCATAACCGCCCGCCGAAAATCGGCACCATGAAAGAATAGAAAATGCGCAGCACCGCTCCGGAAATGCCGGGCAATGCCGCCAGCCAGAACAGTTCGGCCGTCGTGAACTTGAAGCCGACCGTCGGCAGTTTTGCCACGACCACCGACCAGACCTGCCAGATCGCGAACGACAGCAGCAGCGCCGGAATCGATATCCAGAGATTGCGCCGCGCGATGGCGCGGCCCGAGGTTTCCCAGAACGTCTTGTCCTCGGGACGCCAGTCGGTCAGGACGGCGCCGGACAAGGCGCCGACATGCTCCGGCTTGTGAACCTCCTCCATTTCGGGAAGTTCAGGCAGTTTCTTCAGGACTTCGCCGACGACACCGCGTTCCATCTGCCGGATCGCGACATGCATCCAGATCAACGCGCCGGACACCAGCAGGAACAACAGCATGAAGCAGCTGGTCCGCAATCCGGTCAGGTCGACCAGCGCGCCGAATGCGATCGGCAGCACAAAGCCACCGAGGCCGCCGATCATGCCGACCATCCCGCCGACGGCGCCGATATTGTTCGGATAATACACCGGGATGTGCTTGAAGACCGCGGCCTTGCCGAGCGCCATGAAGAAGCCGAGCACGAACACGGTCACCGTAAACGGCACCAGGCCCATTTCCACATGGAAGCCGACGGTGCCGCTGACCGTCTTCACCAGATAGTCGGTGGGCGGGTAAGACAGAACGAAGGTGCAGACGACCGCCACCTGGAACGTCCAGTACAACACGCGGCGGGCGCCATAGCGGTCCGAAAGGTGGCCGCCATAGGCCCGGAACACGCTCGCGGGGAACGAGAACATCGCCGCCATCATGCCGGCGGTCTCGATATCGACGCCGTAGACCTTGATGAGATATTGCGGCAGCCACAGCGACAGCGCGACGAAGGCGCCGAACACGAAGAAATAATACAGCGCGAAGCGCCAGACCTGGACATTCTTCAGCGGTTCGAGTTCCAGCCACGCGCTTTTAGGCTTCTCATTCTTTTCCCTGCGCGCACGGACGACCGGATCTTCCTCGGAGAACAACCAGAAGGTTATTCCCATCAGCCCGATGACGAGCGCCCAGACCTGGGCCACCGTCTGCCATCCATAGGCAACCAGCACGAACGGCGCGACGAATTTTGTCACGGCAGCGCCGACATTGCCGGCGCCGAAGATGCCGAGCGCCGTGCCCTGCTTGCCCGCGGGATAAAAGCGCGAGACATAGGCGACGCCGACGGCGAACGAGCCGCCGGCGATGCCGACAAACAGCGCGGCAATCAGGAATTCCGGATAAGAGCGCGCCCAGGTCAAGAAGTAGGTGGCGACCGCGGCGGCGAGCATGACGACGGTATAGACCCGTCGCCCGCCATACTGGTCCGTCCAGATGCCAAGCACCAGCCGGACCAGCGATCCGCTAAGAATAGGAGTGCCGACCAGCAGGCCGAACTCTGTATCGTTCAGCCCCAATTCCTGCCTGATCCGGATGCCGATGATCGAGAAGATCGTCCAGACGGCGAAGCATATCGTGAAGGAAATGGTCGAAAGCCAAAGTGCCCGGCTTTGATGTACGCTGGCTGAGTCTGCCGTAACCATAAGAATCCCCCAAAGGAAAAGCGCTTCGAGGGACAGAAATGATCAAATCCGAAGATGCCGATTTGTGATGGATCAAATAGGCCACCGTCAACGACGTATTATACGAAATGTTGCGCTGCAAATTGATGGTCGGCGCATCAATGATTGCTATTGGTCACATGTTCGTTTGATAAACGTCAAACGAACCCAGCTAACGCGAAAAATCAGGAGCGAACTTGTTGCGCCCTCACGAACTGGCTCTGCTGAAGGCTCTGCCGCTGTTTTCCGAAATGAAAGAGGAAAGCCTCGCGACCTTGCTCGACGCAGCGTTGCTGCAGCAGTTCCCGACCGGGGTCATGCTGCTCCATGAGGGCGATCACGCCGATTTCCTGCATGTCCTTGTCGAGGGGCTGGTGGAAATCTTTACCGAACAGAACGGCGTAGAATGGGGCATCCACCTGATCAATCCGGTTACGACGTTCATCCTCGCCGCCGTGGTCAGCGACCAGCCATATCTGAACTCCGCCCGCACATTGGCCGATTCCCGCGTGCTGCTGATTCCGGCGCAACACGTGCGCGACATTTTCGATCGGGACGTCGCGTTCGCGCACGTCGTGGCGCGGGAGCTGGCGCTCGCGTATCGATCCTCGATCAAGAAGCTGAAGGGCTACATGGCCCGATCAAGCGTCGAACGCCTTGCCAACTGGATTCTAGCCGAGGCGCGCAAGGACGAAGTCCAGGGAACGATCGTGGTCCCGTTCGATCGCGGCACGCTGGCCTCGCACATCGGCACCACGCGGGAGAATCTGTCCCGCAGCCTGGCGCTGTTGACCGAGCATGGCGTGCGCATCCGCGGCCGCGAAATCGTCATCGACAACACGGAACAACTCGAGGCCTTCGCGCATCCGCAACGATTTATCGACGATCCGAGATCGTAATTTTCGGCGAGCCCGTGCTGCCGTCGTCGGGATCGCGCGCCGAGATCGGCGTCTGCCTGTTCCGTTCTCGCGCCCGCATGACCCATGCGGCAGAGGTTTTTTGGAGCGCCGTGCAGAAAGGACAGCGGGAGATGAAATCCCCGTCAACGTTGGCGCGTCCACGATGAACGCACCCGATTTGGCGCTGGCCGCAAAGGGCAATATTTGAGCAGCACGGCGTTGGACGAAATTTCGTTTGTCGAAGGATGCCCGTCGGCGGCGCGGTACTGCGATGAGTGCAACATCACCGATAAACGGCGACACCGGCGCCGATATAGGCTAGCGAGCCCGCTCAAATCCGGCGAGAGCCGCTGTCAGATTTGCTCCGAGAATCTCCGACAGATATCCGCCCTCCTGGACGAATACGGTCGGAAGCCCCAACCGGGCGATGGCACCACCGATGCGCCGGAACCCGCCGGTGGTCACGGCGAGACCCGCGAGGGGATCATGCTCCGACGCATCGAGACCGAGCGCTACGACCAGAGCACCGGGCGCGAAAGCGCGGATCGCCTTCTCCGCTGCACCGAGCGCCTGCAGATAGCCGTCGTCCCTGGTGCCGATCGGCAGGGGAATGTTGAGATTGGCACCAAGTCCTGGCCCCGCGCCACGCTCGTGGGCATAGCCCCAAACGAACGGGTTGAACAAGGTGGGATCGGCGTGGATTGAAATCGTGAGAACGTCGGGCCGTTCGTAAAAGATGCCTTGCGTGCCGTTGCCATGATGCACATCGACGTCGAGGATTGCTACGCGCTCATGCCTTAGCCGCAGATGGGCGGCCGCGATCGCGCTGTTGTTGAGAAAACAAAAGCCGCTGGCCAGGTCGCGGTAGGCGTGGTGACCGGGCGGACGACAGAGCGCGTAGGCCGCGTCTTCGCCATCCAGGACGAGCTGAGCCGCCGTCGTCGCCACATCGGTAGCAGCGCAGGCGGCGGCCCAGGTGCCGGGACCGATCGGACAGGAGGTATCGATCGTATGCCAGCCGAGGCGGCCGATGATGTGGGTCGGGTAAGTCGCGGCGTTGCGGACAGGGTGCATGTTGGCGATCATCTCGGGACCGGCATCCCCAAGCGCGACCCAGGCGTCCCACGCCTCCGCGAGGAAACCGAGATACTCCGGACTATGAACGCGTGCGCGCGCGCCTTGCCCGAAAACGGTTGGCTCGACCAGATCGTGTTTGCCGGCCGCAAGCCCCGCGAGCAGCCGATCGGCGCGTTCAGGCTGCTCGGTGGTACGTTTAACGCGGCCACGAACCAGGAAGAATTGCGGGTCGTGGCTTCGGTGCAGTTCGGTATAGACGGCCTTCACACGGGTACCCCCATCGCTGCTTGTTGGCGCGCGCTAACGAAGCGACGTCATGCCGTAGCCATCGGCGGAAGATCGCGTTGAAAGGCGGCGGCAGCTCTGTTTTCTAATCTATCTCGGGGCAACGGCAAAGCACCGCTCTCGCTGGTGGTTCGCGGGGGTGCAGATCCCGGGCGTACGTACCTGCGATATCGGCTACCGCGCGGCGTGACCGGATCGGTTTTTTCGTGATCCGCCGAAAATCACCGGCGGCACCGCGCGGTCGACGACCTCGCGCATCGCAAAGCTCGATTGAATGCGGGCTACCCGCGGCAATCGGGACAGCTCGGTGCGGTGGATGCGCTCGAAGTCCTCGATATCCCGCGCCATCACGATGACGATATAGTCGTCGCTGCCGGACATCAGGAAACAGCGTACCACTGACGGACAGTTGATGACGGCGGCTTCGAACGATTTCAACGCGTCCTCGTTCTGACTCTCGAGCGTCACCCTGACCAGCACGGTGGTTGAAAGGCCGAAGCGTGCCAAGTCCAGCACGGCCTGATAGCCGCGGATGAAGCCTTCCTCCTCCAGCACCTTCTGCCGTCGGGCGATCGCGGTGCTCGAGAGCCCGACTCGTTCGGCGAGGTCGACCTGGCTCGCCCGGGCATTGACCGTGAGCTCCGACAGGATGGTCGTATCGATATGATCGAGCTTCATTGGTTTTGATTCCTGCGCCGCAGGCCAAATTCATGCCGGTTTCTGGCAATAAACTGGATTAGACCAGCAAAATCGCAAGGTTTCAAACCCAAATCTCACCTACGATTAACAGATGGTTTCAAACGAGGGAGTGCCCATCCATGCGCGTCGGAGTGCCGAAAGAGATCAAAGTCCACGAATACCGTGTCGGTCTCACGCCGGGCGCCGCGCGCGAATATGTCGCTGCGGGCCACAGCGTCGTCATCGAGACCAATGCCGGCGCCGGGATCGGTGCAAGCGACGAGGCCTACCGCAAGGTGGGCGCCGTCATTGCCGACAGCGCCACCGAGATTTTCGCAACCAGCGACATGGTCGTGAAGGTCAAGGAGCCGCAGCCGCGCGAATGGTCTCAGCTCCGCGAAGGCCAGATCCTCTTCACCTATCTGCATCTGGCGCCGGATCCGGAGCAGGCCAAGGGCCTGATGGCGTCCGGCTGCACCGCGATCGCCTATGAGACGGTCACCGATGCCAAGGGAGGTCTGCCCCTGCTCGCTCCCATGAGCGAAGTCGCCGGAAGACTTGCCATCGAGGCGGCAGGCTCGGCCTTGAAGCGCAGCGCCGGCGGCCGCGGCCTTTTGCTCGGCGGCGTACCCGGCGTCGTTCCTGCCCGTGTCGTGGTACTCGGCGGTGGGGTCGTCGGCACGCATGCGGCGCGGATGGCCACAGGACTCGGTGCGGAAGTCACGATCCTCGACCGGTCGATCCCGAGGCTGCGCGAACTTGACGAGCTGTTCGAAGGCCGTGCCCGAACCCGATTTTCCACGATCGAAGCGCTCGAACAGGAAGTTTTTGCAGCCGATGTCGTGATCGGCGCGGTTCTCGTCCCCGGCGCCAGCGCGCCGAAGCTGGTCACGCGGGGGATGCTGAAGTCGATGCAGCCGGGTGCGGTCCTCGTCGACGTCGCGATCGATCAGGGCGGTTGCTTCGAGACCTCCCATCCGACCACGCATGCCGAGCCGACCTACGAGGTCGACGGCATCATCCATTACTGCGTCGCGAATATGCCCGGCGCGGTCCCCCTCACCTCGAGCCATGCCCTCAACAATGCGACGCTGCCGTTCGGCCTGGCCCTGGCCAAGCTCGGCTTCGCGGCGGTGGCGCAGGACCCGCATCTGCGGGCGGGTTTGAACGTCCACCGCGGCCGCATCACCAACAAGGCCGTTGCCGATAGTCTCGGCCTGTCCTGTCCTCCGATTGAGGAGCCGATTGCCGCGTGAGCACCGCGCGGCGACTGGTCGCTTCGCGGCAGTTCGGATTCAGGACGGAAAATCGGCGGCCTTGATCTGGATACGGTCGGCGTGAAGCGACCAGTCGCGCAACTCCTGCGCTTTGCAAAATTGCTTCTTGGCGAGTTCCGCCGCCTGGCCCTCGCTCGAAGCGTCGACTTCCAGCGTGCTCTGGCAGACTTCAGTCTCCCGGCCGTTCTCGCCGAGCACGTCCTTCAGGAAACAAACGACATACCGCGACATGGAACCCTCCAACCGTCGACCGCCCCCGACAGCCCCCTATAATTTATGGCACGGAAACGGTTTTGACCGATATCAAAACCTACCTGGTTGTCCGTTTCGCTGCGGCTCGCCCGCACCCCGCGGCTGGCGCTTCAACGGCCAGAGCCGGACGGCATAGCGCATGAAATAAGCGACCGCCGATGGATCCCGGATCCATTGCATTGGACCGCGGCCTCCCATCATTAGGCGGTTCGACGCATCAACGCGACAATAGACGGTGATATGACCGCTTTCGCACAGCACCGATCGCGTCGGCATGACCTGCCGCGCAGCGGCTCCGTGGCGGCGCTATGATCAGGAGCGGTCCGGATGCGCAAGCCGCAGCCACAATGCTGGCGTAACTGGCCGGCTCATTGGGTGCGGGGAGGCCTAAGCGCCGGCCACCGGCAGGCTGGCGGCAGCGATCGCGACGAGCCGAGCGATGCGGCGTCGAAACCGGGACGGCGTCGCACGCAGCAATGAACGCAGTTGTCGCATCTTTTGATTTCCTTCCACGCCGGCGAAACAATCGCTCCGCGAACGGCGTCTGGTGGAAGGATGGGCCTGCCGGGCCGAGGTGTCGAGAAGGCGACGAAAATAGCAACGCGCGCATCGTCCGATCCGGATTTCGCAGGTGATTCATTACTGCGATCGCACCGGCAACGGTCGAAATCTTCTCCGCGAAAATCTGTGGTCGAAAGCCCGATGCGCTGGTGCTCTGCGCTACCCCGGCGCAAATCCAAACGTCCGCTCGAAGCGCCTGGCGTAGTCGCCCCAGACTTCGGGGTTGATGATGCGCGGCGGCCGCTTGCCGTCGAGCGCGTCGAGCATCTGCTCGGCGGCGATCCGGCCCATGTTCTCCCGCGCCTCCTTGGTCACGCCGGCCGTATGCGGGCTTGCCAGCACATTGTCGAACTGCAGCAGCGGATGCTCTGGCGGCGGCGGCTCCTTGGCCCAGACGTCGAGCCCCGCGCCGGCAATCTGCTTGTTGCGCAGCGCTTGCTCCAGCGCCGCCTCGTCGTGAATAAAGCCCCGCGCCGTGGTGATGAAATAGGCGTGCGGCTGCATGCTCGCGAATTCGCGCGCGCCGATCATGCCGCGGCTTTCCTTGGTCAGCGGACAGGAGATCGAGACGTAATCCGAACGGCGCAGCAATTCATCCAGCGCCACCTTTTCGCCGCCGCGCTCGGCCATCTCGGTTGCCGAGAGATAGGGATCGTAGGCCAGAACGTTCATGCCGAGCAGGCCCCGGCAAAGCGCTGCGATGCGGCGGCCGACATTGCCGAGCCCGACGATGCCGATGGTCTTGCCCTGCACTTCGGTGCCCATCAGCGCGTTGCGGTCGACATTCGCCTGGCGCCGCAGCGCGCGGTCGGCCTGGATGATGCGCTTCGACAGCGTCAGCATCATCCCCAGCGCGTGTTCGGCCACCGAATGCGCATTGCCGCCGGACTGATTGACCACCAATACGCCCGCAGCGGTGCAGGCCTCGACATCGACGGGGTCGTAGCCCGCGCCGTTGCTCGAGACGATCAACAGGTTCGGCGCGCGCCGCAGCAGGTCGGCATGGACGTGAAAGTGAGGCGCGAGTTCGTCGCGCGCCGCCCCGATCTGATAGGCATGCGCGGCGGCGAGGATCGGCGCAGCAACCTCGTCGGGGCTTTCGTTTTCGAGCCGGTCGAGCCGCACGTCGGGCCGCGCCCGCAGGATATCGGCATAGATCTGGTTCGCCAGATATTTGACGTAGAACACGCGCTTGTTGTTGACGGACATCGCTGAACGAACTTTCAGTTCGGGAAGCCATAGAGTTTTGCGGGATTGGTCACGAGGATGCGGCGCTGCGTCGGCAAGTCCGGCGTCCACATCTGAAACAATTCGAACAGATGACCGGCATCGGGCATCTCGCCTTCGACGCGCGGATGCGGCCAGTCGCCGCCCCACACCAGCCGTTCCGGATTGGCCCGCACCAGCGCCTCATGAAACGGCCGCGCATCGGGATAGTCCGGCGCGTTGCGGCTGAGGCGATGGGCGCCCGACAGCTTGGCCCAGCACCAGCCGTCGCCGACCGCGCGCAACAGGCTCTGGAAACCTGCCGTGCCGGTGCCGGCGCGCGCGTCGGTGCGGCCCATGTGATCGATCACGACCGGCAGGCCGAGCGCTTTCAGCACCGGTATCGTCTCGGGCAGATCCTTGACGTCGATCCAGAGCTGAAGATGCCATCCGAGTTCGGCCATCACGGGCGCGAGCGTCTCGGCGGCCTTTAGCGGCACGCCGCCGCGATAATGCAATTGGCCGTCGCGGAAGAAATGATTGAAGCGCAAGCCGCGGACGCCGATCCGATTCCATTCGCGCAAGACCGCCGGCGAGATGTCGGCATCGGCCACCGCGACCCCGCGCAACCGGTCCGGCCGCTGCGTCAGCGCATCGAGCATCGCGGAATTGTCGCGGCCATGCGCGCTGCCCTGCACCAGCACGCCGCGCGCAAAGCCGATCGTATCGAGCATGCCGAGATATTTTTCGAGCGGCGCGTCCGGCGGCGTATAGCTGCGGTCGTCGGCATAAGGAAACCGCGCCGCCGGTCCGAACACATGGGCATGCGTATCGCAGGCGTTCGGCGGCGGCGGCACTTTCGGCCGGCTGACGTCGCGCGGCGGCAAGGCAGGCGGGAATCATCTGGTTCATTCGGCCTTCATGCCGGCCGCCTTGATGATCGGTCCCCATTTTTCGTAGTCGGCATGAATCTTGGCGTCGAATTCCGCAGGCGAACTGCCGATCGGCGAAGCGCCGAGCTTGCTCAGCCGCTGCTTGACGGCGTCGGTATTCAACGCCGCGACGAAATCGTGCGACAGCTTCGCGACCAGATCGGGCGGCATGCCGGCCGGTCCGAGCAGACCCCACCACACTTCGGTGTCGTAGCCCGGCACGGTCTCGGACATGCTGGGAACGTCGGGCAGGAACGCCGCCCGCCTGGCGGTCGTGACCGCCAGCGCACGGACGGCTGCCGGCGGCAATCTGGCCGACCAATTCCGGCCCGTTGTTGAAGGACATCGGAATTTGTCCGCCCAGGAGATCGTTGATCGCAGGCACGCCGCCCTTGTAGGGGATGGCTTGAATATCGATCTTGGCGAGGTTCTTCAGAAGCTCACCGGCGAGATGCGTCGATGTTCCGTTGCCGGCATGGCCGTACGCCAGGCTGCCGGGTTTTGCGCGCGCCTGCGCGATCAGATCGGCCAGCGTCTTGAACGGAGAATCGGCCTTCACCAGCAGGATATTCGGAGAGGACGCCAAGAGCGTAATCGGCGTGAAATCCTTGAACGTGTCGTAGGGCAGTTTCTCGTACAGGAACGGATTGGTGGCATGGCCGCTGGCGACGACGATCAGGGTGTAGCCGTCGGGCGCGGCCGCCGCGAGCGCCTGCGAGGCGACCACCCCGCCCGCCCCGGGCCGGTTCTCGACCACGACGCCCTGGCCCCATTGCCTGGAGACCACATCGCCCAGCGTGCGCGCCAGGATGTCGACGGCGCCGCCGGCGGCATAGGGCACGAAAATATGCACGGGTTTTGAGGGAAACGGCGACTGCGCGGACGCAATACCGCCTGCGAAGAACGTCGCCGCCGCGGCGACGGCCATTCGGAACCACCTGTTCAAGGCATCCCTCCCGATTTCTTGTTACTTCTTTTATCGCACGCCGGGCTGCCGATGGCATCGCCATCGGGCGCAGATCACGGCTACGATCCGGACATGTTGACAATCCCGGGGATCGCGTCAAGTTTCGGCGCCGTCAATCGAGAGACGGCCGCGATCATATCGCGAACGCAAGATCGTCGCGCAGCAAGGGAGAATTCGATGGCGGCTGCCGCTGAACAAACCTCGTCCCAGGCTTCTGCGGCGAAGAGCTGGCACGAGGTGGTGCTGCAAACGCTCAAGCGCAACGACATCCGGCTGGTGCCTTACGTTCCCGACCGCGTGCTGACGACGCTGATCAAGAATATTCACGCCGACCCGTTCTTCACCTGCTTCCCCACCGCGCGCGAGGAGGAAGCCGTCGGCATCGTCTCCGGCGCCTGGATGGGCGGCATGAAGGGCGCGGTGCTGATGCAGACGTCGGGCTTCGCGACGCTCGCCAATGTGCTGGCCTCGCTGGCGATCCCCTATCAGATCCCGCTGATCATGTTCGTGTCGGAGCGCGGCACGCTCGGCGAGTTCAATTACGGGCAGGCGCTGGTTTGCCGCACCATGCGGCCGGTGCTCGATTCGCTGGCGATGGAGCATCACACCTGCACCCGGCTCGACGAATTCGAATTCACCGTCGATCGATCGATCAAGCAGGCCGTCACCACGCAGGCGCCGGTGGCGCTGATCCTGTCGCCGCTTCTGACCGGCGGCAAAGTGTTCGACAAGTGAGCGCAAGCCATGAGCACCGCAGCCAACACCCCTGCCCGCAACACCAAGGTGATGAACCGGTTCGATCTCACCTCGCGGCTGGTCGCGAAGCTGAAGAACGAAGAAGCCGTGATCGGCGGCATCGGCAATACCAATTTCGATCTGTGGGCCGCCGGCCACCGCCCGCAGAATTTCTACATGCTGGGCAGCATGGGGCTCGCCTTCCCGATCGCGCTCGGCGTCGCGCTGGCGCAGCCGAAACGCCGCGTGTTCGCGCTGGAGGGCGACGGCTCGCTGTTGATGCAGATGGGGTGCTTGTCGACGATCGCGACGCTGAAGCCGAAAAACCTCACCATGGTCGTGATGGACAACGGCGTCTACCAGATCACCGGCGCGCAACCGACGCCGGCCGCCGCGGTGTCGGATCTCGTGGCGGTCGCCATCGGCTGCGGTCTGTCCAACAGCGCCTGGGCGGCCGACGAAGAGGATTTCGAGCGGCTGATCGATCAGTCGCTGTCGGCGTCCGAGCCGACCCTGATCGGCGTGCGCATCGACGACAAGCCGGGCGTGGGCGCCACCCGCCGCGATCCCGTGCAGATCCGCGAACGCTTCATGCTGGGCATGGGCGTGCGCGAGGCGCTGTAGCGGCGCTGTAGTTTCCACCGTCCGTCATTCCGGGGCGACGCGTAGCGTCGAGCCCGGAATCTCGAGGTTCCGGGTCCACGCGAAGACGCGTGTCCCGGAATGACGCTCTCGTCTTACAGCAGGCCCGCGCCACGCGCCCATTTGTATTTGGCGCCGAGCACTTCGACCGGCAATTCGGTCGAGTAGGCATAGGCCGGGATGCCGTTCTGGTAGAGATATTCGGCGGCCTCCTCGACCTCGACGTCGCCGGCGAGCGAGGCGACGATCGGCTTCACGAAGCCCTTGGCCTCCATCTCCTTCTTCACCTCGACCATGTTGCGGGCGAACACCATCGGCGGAGTGACGATGGTGTGCCAGTAGCCGAGGATCAGCGAATGGATGCGCTCATCCGACAGCCCGAGCTTGACGGTGTTGACGTAGGTGATCGGCGGCTCGCCGCCGGTGATGTCGACCGGATTGCCGGCGGCGCCGAACGGCGGGATGAACTTGCGGAACGCCGCGTCGAGGTCCGGCGGCATCGCCATCAGCGACAGACCGTTGTCGACCACCGAGTCGGACAGCAGCACGCCCGAGCCGCCGGCGCCGGTGATGATCAGCACGTTCTCGCCCTTCGGGGTCGGCAGCACCGGAATGCCGCGCGCGAACTCGAGCAATTGCCTCAAGCTACGGGCGCGGATCACGCCGGACTGCTTGAACACGTCCTCGTAGATCTTGTCGTTGCCGGCGAGCGCGCCGGTGTGCGACGAAGCCGCCTTCGCGCCGGCCGAGGTGCGGCCCGCCTTGAGCACCACCACCGGCTTCTTCTTGGAGACGCGCTTGGCGGCTTCGGCGAAGGCCCGGCCGTCCTTCAGGTCTTCGCAGTGCTGGGCGATGAGGTTGGTGTTCGGGTCCTGCTCGAAGAAGGCGAACAGATCGTCCTCGTCGATATCGGACTTGTTGCCGAGACCGACGATCGCGGAGACGCCCATCTTGGCCGAGCGCGAGAAGCCGATGATCGCCATGCCGATACCGCCCGACTGCGACGACAGCGCGGCATGGCCCTTGACGTCGTAGGCGGTGCAGAACGTGGCGCAGAGATTGGCCGGCGTATAGTAGAAGCCGTAGATGTTCGGCCCCATCAGGCGGACGTTGTACTTCTTGCCGATCTCGACGATTTCGGCCTGCAATTCGGGCGCGCCCGCTTCGGCAAAGCCCGACGGAATCAGAACGGCGCCGGGAATTTTCTTCTCGCCGCATTCGACCAGCGCGCCGGCGACGAACTTCGCCGGGATCGCAAACACCGCGGTGTCGATCACGCCCGGCACATCCTTGACGCTCTTGTAGGCCTTGTAGCCCAGGATCTCGGGAGCCTTGGGGTGGATCGGGTAGATATCGCCCTTGTAGCCGCCGTTGATCAGGTTCTTCATCACGGAATTACCGATCTTGCCGTCTTCGGCGGAGGCGCCGATCACGGCAACCGCCCTTGGCTGCATGATGCGGTTCATCGCGGCGACGATTTCCTCGTTCGAGCGCGGCGCCGGACGCGGCTTGTAGTCGAAGTCCACGACGATGCGCACGTCGGCGGCGATGGCGTCCTTCTTGGTGGCGAAGACCGGGTTGAGATCGAGTTCGACGATTTCCGGGAAGTCGCTGACGAGTTGCGATACCTTGACGATGACATCGGCGAGCGCCTCGCGGCTGACGGGGTCGCCACCGCGCACGCCCTTCAGCATGTCATGGGCCTGAATGCCGTCGAGCATCGACAACGCGTCTTCCCTGGTCGCCGGAGCGAGACGGAAGGTGACGTCCTTCAAGATCTCGACCAGCACGCCGCCGAGGCCAAAAGCCACCAGCTTGCCGAAGGAGCCGTCGGTGATGGAGCCCACGATGACTTCGGTGCCGCCGGCCAGCATCTGCTGGATCTGGATGCCTTCAATCTTGGCGTCGGATTTGTATTTCTTGGCGTTCGCCAGAATGGTCGCATAATTCTTTTCGACGTCGGCGGCAGTCTTCACGCCCACCATCACGCCGCCCGCTTCGGTCTTGTGCAGAATATCCGGCGAGACGATCTTCATCACGACCGGGAAGCCCATGTCGGTCGCAATCTTCGCAGCGTCGGCCGCCGATTTCGCCACGGCTTCCTTGGGGACCGGAATGCCGTAGGCGTCGCACACCAGCTTGCCTTCCGGCGCTGTCAGGCTCGTGCGTTTGTCCGCCTTGACGGAATCGAGGACTTTGCGGACCGCATCTTTGGAATTCGACATTGGCTTCCTCCTTGACGTCTGTTTTTACTTCGCGGCGACATACACGGCATCCGACCGCGTTCGCCGGCGCTCTCAATCGGTATTTTCCGGCAGCGGCAAGCGCGAGTAGACGCCCGCCGCAACTCCCATTGCGACCGCGGATGGCTTGTTATGGCATTTGGTATGCCAGAAACGAACTTGTCAAGGCGCAGTAAAGGATGGAAGTACTGAAAATATGGGTAACTTGACATTCTGGCATTTGGTATGCCAAAAATAATTCCGATATTATCTGATACAAAGACGTCTCCCACGGAGGAGATCAGTCGTGACCTTACGGAAACAAACCAAGGCGTCGCCCACTATGGCCGAGGCAGAAATCGCAATCGTTCGTATTGCCCCGGAGACGAGCTTCAAGAACAAGGCCTATGAAGCCTTGAAGGAAGCCATCCTCAAGATGGATATCTATGCGACGCCGGAACCGGTGATGCTCGACGAGCGCGCGCTGTCGGAGCGCCTCGGCGTCAGCCGCACCCCGATTCGTGAAGCAATCGCGATGCTGGAGCAGGACGGGTTCGTCAAGACCGTACCACGCCGCGGCATCGTCGTCGTGCGCCGCACCAAGACCGAGATCGTCGACATGATCCGGGCCTGGGCCGCGCTTGAGAGCATGGCGGCGCGGTTGATCACGACCACCGCGCGCAAGAAGGACATCTCCGCGCTGCGCGACTTTTTCAAGAATTTCGGCAAGGATCGCCTGCCGCAGCACCACGTCGAGGAATATTCGAAGGCCAATATCGCATTTCACCAGGCGCTGATCTCGCTCAGCGAGTCGCCGGTGCTGGTCGATATGACCAACGATATCCTGCTGCACGTGCGCGGTTACCGGCAACTGACGATCGGACGGACGGACCGCACCGCGGTGTCGCTCCCGGAGCACATGGCCATCATCGAAGCGCTCGAGGAGCGCGATACCGAGCTTGCGGAGAAGCGCGCGCGCGATCACACGCTCGGGCTTGCCGCTTATGTCGAAGCCCACGGGCAGGAACTGTTTTAACCGCCAGCCCTTTTTTCTTACCGGGCAACAACCAAAGACGACGACGAACTCGTCTCGCCGAGAAACGACCAGGGAGACCACGCCGATGCTGAATACCGCGACCAAGACCGAGGCGCCGGACGCCCAGCAGGAACTGACGGATGGCTTTCATCTCGTCATCGATGCGCTCAAGCTCAACGGAATCAATACGGTCTACGGCGTGCCGGGCATCCCGATCACCGACCTCGGCCGCATGATGCAGGGTGAGGGCATCCGCGTATTGTCGTTCCGCCACGAGCAGAATGCCGGTTATGCCGCGGCCATCGCCGGCTTCCTCACCAAGAAGCCCGGGATCTGCCTCACGGTCTCGGCGCCCGGCTTCCTCAACGGCCTGACCGCGCTCGCCCACGCCACCACCAACTGCTTCCCGATGATCCTGGTCTCGGGCTCGTCCGAGCGCGAGATCGTCGACCTGCAGCAAGGCGACTATGAGGAGATGGATCAGCTCGCGATCGCAAAGCCGCTGTGCAAGGCGGCGTTCCGCGTGCTGCATGCCGCCGACATCGGCATCGGTTTCGCGCGTGCGATTCGCGCCGCCGTCTCCGGCCGCCCCGGCGGCGTCTATCTCGACCTGCCGGCAAAGCTTTTCGGACAGGTGATGAACGCGGAGGCCGGCAGAAAGTCGCTGGTCAAGGTGATCGACGCGGCGCCGGCGCAGATCCCCGCTCCGTCCGCCGTCAAACGCGCCCTGGATGTGCTCAAGAACGCAAAACGCCCGCTGATCATTCTCGGCAAGGGCGCGGCCTATGCGCAGGCCGACGACGCGATCAGGAGCTTCGTCGAAAAGAGCGGCGCACCGTTCCTGCCGATGAGCATGGCCAAGGGCCTGTTGCCTGACCTGCATCCGCAATGCGCGGGCGCGGCGCGCTCGACCGTGCTGAAGGATGCCGACGTCGTGATGCTGATCGGCGCGCGCCTCAACTGGCTATTGTCGCACGGCAAGGGCAAGACCTGGGGCGAAGCACCCAAGAAATTCATCCAGGTCGACATCGAGCCCAGGGAAATGGACTCCAATGTCGAGATCGCCGCACCCCTGGTCGGCGACATCGGCTCGTGCGTCGCGTCGCTGCTCGAGGCCATGGGCGGCAACTGGCCGGCCCCGCCGGCCGACTGGCTCAACGCCGTCAAGACCAAGCGCGACGACAACGTTGCCAAGATGGCGCCCCGCCTGATGAACAACAACTCGCCGATGGACTATCACGGCGCGCTCGGCGTTCTCCGCACCATCATCAAGGAACGGCCCGACGCTATCCTGGTCAATGAAGGCGCCAACACGCTCGACCTCGCGCGCGGCGTCATCGACATGCACCAGCCGCGCAAGCGGCTCGACGTCGGCACCTGGGGCGTGATGGGCATCGGCATGGGCTCTGCGATTGCCGCCGCCGTCGAAACCGGCAAGCCGGTGCTCGCGGTCGAAGGCGACAGCGCATTCGGTTTCTCCGGCATGGAGGTCGAGACCATCTGCCGCTACAGCCTGCCGATCTGCATCGTCATCTTCAACAACAACGGCATCTATCGCGGCACCGACGTCAATTCGGCCGGTTCGGATCCGGCGACGACGGTGTTCGTGAAGGGCTCGCGCTACGACAAGATGATGGAGGCGTTCGGCGGCGTCGGCGTCAACGCGACCTCGCCGGATGAACTCAAGCGCGCCGTCAACGCGGCGATGGATTCCGGCAAGCCGACGCTGATCAACGCGGTGATCGACCCCGCGGCCGGCTCGGAGAGCGGCCGCATCGGCAACCTCAACCCGCAAAGCGTCCTGAAGAAGAAATAACGGCCCTAACCCGCGGGGCCGGACGGCCCCGCCTCTTTTCCTTCCTGCCCGTGCAGGATCAGATACGATACGGAGCAAGACAATGACCAAGGCGCTGAACGGCGTTCGCATTCTCGATTTCACCCACGTCCAGTCGGGACCGACCTGCACCCAATTGCTGGCGTGGTTCGGTGCCGACGTGATCAAGGTCGAGCGCCCCGGCGTCGGCGATATCACCCGCGGTCAATTGCAGGACAAACCGAACGTCGACAGCCTGTATTTCACCATGCTCAACCACAACAAGCGCTCGATCACGCTCGACACCAAGAATCCGAAGGGCAAGGAAGTCCTCACCGCGCTGATGAAGACCTGCGACGTGCTGGTGGAGAATTTCGGCCCCGGCGTGCTCGACCGCATGGGATTTACCTGGGAAAAGATCCAGAGCATCAATCCGAAGATGATCGTGGCCTCGATCAAGGGTTTCGGCCCCGGTCCCTACGAGGACTGCAAGGTCTATGAGAACGTCGCGCAATGCACCGGCGGCGCGGCGTCGACCACTGGTTTCCGCGATGGACTGCCGCTGGTCACCGGCGCGCAAATCGGCGACAGCGGCACCGGGTTGCATCTGGCGCTCGGCATCGTCACCGCGCTCTATCAGCGCACCATGACGGGGCGTGGGCAGAAGGTCACCGCCGCGATGCAGGACGGCGTGTTGAATCTGGCGCGCGTCAAGCTGCGCGACCAGCAGCGCCTCGCTCACGGCCCGCTCAAGGAATACAGCCAGTACGGTGAAGGCATCCCGTTCGGCGACGCGGTGCCGCGGGCCGGCAATGATTCCGGCGGCGGCCAGCCGGGGCGCATCCTGAAGTGCAAGGGCTGGGAGACCGATCCCAACGCCTACATCTACTTCATCACCCAGGCCCCGGTCTGGGAGAAGATCTGCGACGTGATCGGCGAGCCCGGCTGGAAGACCCATCCCGATTACGCCAAGCCGCCTGCCCGGCTTACGCGCCTCAACGAGATCTTCGCGCGCATCGAGCAGTGGACCATGACCAAGAACAAGTTCGAGGCGATGGAGATCCTCAACAAGGACGACATCCCCTGCGGTCCGATCCTGTCGATGAAGGAAATTGCGGAAGATCAGTCGCTGCGCGCCACCGGCACCGTGGTCGAGGTCGATCACCCCACCCGCGGCAAATACCTGTCGGTCGGCAATCCGATCAAATTGTCGGATAGCCCGAGCGACGTGACGCGCTCGCCCCTGCTCGGCGAACACACCGACGAGATCCTGCGCCAGGTATTGGGCTTCAGCGACCATCAGGTCGCGGAAATCCACAACTCCGGCGCGCTCGACCCGCCGCGCAAGCAGGCGGCGGAGTAAGCAGCCACTTTCGGGCAGATTTCGAGGGCCGCCTCATCGGGGCGGCCCTTTTTCTTTACTATTTTACCGCTGATAGGAGATCCCAATCGTCCGATATTGCGATGCAAAATAAAAAATGCTGCCATGCAAACAAATCCGTTGCCCGTGGCATCTGGTATACATAAATTCTCCCTAGATTAAGAGGCGGCGGTTGCCGCCCTCACGAAAGGGAACCCAATGTACAAGACCTCTTCCATCGCGCTTGCGTCTTCCAGCACCCCGTTCGGGCGCCTGTTCGCAGCGATCGACCGCCTGCTGCTGGCCTACGCCGAGACGACGATCCGCAACGGCGACATTCCGCGCTGCAACGTCTGACGTTCGCGTCAACGGCCGCGCCGATTGAGCGCGCGGCTCCAAAGGTTGTGATGTATGGCCCCGATCTTCGGGGCCATTTTTTTGATCGCCCCCAATTACTGGACGCGGGTTCTGGCGCCCTCCGGAGTCTATCCGGTTGCATGAGGCAAATTTCTCACGCTCAGCGCGCTCAAAAGCTTGTCGCCACCAGCCCGCCGTCCGAGAATGCCTCCATGGGGCTCCGCCGTGCCACACCGCATAATTACGCCTGCGGCAAATTCGGCCTTGCTTGTTGGAATATGATATACCACAATTCCAAATGTAGCGCCCGGCGGCCTCGGGGTCGGTTCAAAGAAGCGCGCATTCGGAGGAAACCATGAACGCTAACGCAACCACAGCGCCATCCAACGGCTTTCGCTGGATGCAACTCATCTTCGGCGTCATCTGCATGGCGATGATCGCCAATCTCCAGTACGGCTGGACCTATTTCGTCGGCCCGATGGCAAAAGCCAATTCTTGGGACGTCGCCGGCATCCAGGTCGCCTTCAGCATCTTCGTCGCGCTGGAAACCTGGCTCACACCGCTTGAAGGTTGGATCGTCGACTCGCTCGGGCCGCGCGGTCCGAAACTGATGGTCGCGGCCGGCGGCATTTTTGTCGCGATCGGCTGGCTGCTCAACGCCAAGGCGACCTCGCTTGAGATGCTTTATCTCGGCGCGGTGGTATCCGGCATCGGCGCCGGCGCCATCTATGCCACCTGTGTCGGCAACGCGGTGAAATGGTTTCCCGATCGTCGCGGCCTTGCCGTTGGACTGACGGCGGCAGGATTTGGTGCCGGCGCCGCCGTCACCGTCATTCCGATTCAAAAAATGATCGCCTCGATCGGATATGCGGACACCTTCTTCTGGTTCGCATTGGGTCAAGGCGCCGTTATCTTTGTGCTGGCTTGGTTCCTCCGCCCGCCGGTGGCGGGAGAAGTTCCGACCGGGTCTGCCGTCAAGGTCCTGCAGTCAAGGACCTCGAGCACGCCGGGCCAGATGCTGGCGTCGCCGGTTTTCTGGTTGCTCTATATCATGTTCATCTTGGTGTCGGCGAGCGGCTTGATGGTCGCGGCACAGATCGCGCTGATCGCCAAGGACTATGGCGTGGCGCAGACCGTAATTCTGTTCGGCGCCAGCACGCTGATCGTAGCCGGCGTGATCGACAACCTCGCCAATGGCGGCGCGCGCCCGTTCTTCGGCTGGGTGTCGGACCAGATCGGGCGTGAATACACCATGGCGATCGCGTTCACCGCGGGCGGCGTGGCCTACTGGCTGCTCGGCATCGCTGGCACGACGCCTTGGACTTTCGTGATCTGCGCGGCGCTGATCTTCTTTACCTGGGGCGAGATCTTCAGTCTGTTCCCCTCGACCTGCACCGACATGTTCGGTCCGAAATACGCCACCACGAACACCAGCCTGCTCTATACCGCCAAGGGGCTGTCGGCCTTCGTCGTGCCGCTGGCCAACATCCTCAAAGCGCATACCGGCAATTGGCACGCCGTGTTCTTCGTCGCCGCGATCATGAACTTCATCGTGGTGGCGATGGCGCTGTTCGTGGTGCGGCCGATGCGGATTTCGATCAGTGCATCGGAAAACAGGGCCGCGGTGGGACAGGCGCACCCGGCGGAGTGACGGAAGCACGCAGCTAGTCCCGCGGGACAAAACAAGCGATCTTCCGAAGACGACAGGAGGCGCACCCCGGTGCGCCTCTTTTTTGCCTGAAGCGCCGATGCACAGGTATACCAGGCGGCGCCTTCTGCCGCTGCGACGGCCATAAAGTCGGCCACGCAGAAATCGGCCTGCATGAAGAACGTCAATATTACTGCCACTTTCTTTCATTCGGACGACCGCCAATTTCTTCCGGGATCGAATTGACAATTGGCATAATGTATACCAATGTTGTTTGCGCCGAAGAGGTCCTGCGGCTTCACCTGACGGAGGTTGCGATGCAAGTCGGAGACATCCTGCGTAAGAAAACTGCCCGCGTTGCGACGGTTCGCATGAACGAGACCGTCGGCATCGCCGCTCAACTGATGCGCGCCAGCAATATCAGCGCGCTTGTGGTCAAGGACGTCGTGCGGACCGAAGGCAATACCGCGGTCGGCATGTTCACCGAACGCGACGTCGTCCGCGCCATCGCCGAGCATGGCGCCGCCGGCGTCAATCTGAAGGTCTCGCAATTGATCTCCGTGCAGCAACTGGTTTCCTGCAGGTCGATCGATACGCTCGAACATGTTCGTCATCTGATGAACAGACACCACATCCGCCATGTGCCCGTGATCGACAATTACAGCCTGATCGGCGTCATCAGCATGCGCGACATTTCGAGCGCGTTCGATGACGAGGAAACCGCCGCGGCGCGATCCGTGGCCTGACAAGGCGCTCCCCCTCCCGCGATCGCCCCGGCTTCGAGCTGCCGCTCGAAGCCGGCGGTGAACTGTGCTGAATTTTCCCTCACGCTCGAAAGCATCCGTGAAGATCTGTATCTACGGCGCCGGCGCGATCGGCGGATATCTCGGCATGCAAATTGTCCGTCCGGCGGAAAACCAAAGCCCCCACTTTTGCATGATCGCGCTGCCCTGACCTCCGCCGCCCCCCCGTGGACATTTGCCGGGCGCGACGGCATCCTGCCCCCGAAATTCGAAAAATCAGAGCGCCTGCGCGGCCGTCCGCGCCGGGCGAAACATCAGGGGCCGGGAATGCTCAAAACACGATTTACCGAACTGGTCGGCGTCGAACACCCGATCGTGCAGGGCGGCATGCAATGGGTCGGCCGGGCCGAGCTGGTCGCGGCCGTCGCCAATGCCGGCGCGCTCGGCTTCATCACCGCGCTGACGCAGCCGACGCCGGAGGATCTCACCAGGGAAATCGCGCGCTGCCGCGGCCTGACCGACAAGCCGTTCGGCGTCAACCTCACCATCCTGCCCTCGATCAAGCCGCCGCCTTATGCGGAATATCGCCAGGCCATCATCGAGAGCGGCATCAAGATCGTCGAGACCGCCGGCAACAAGCCGCAGGAACACGTCACCGAATTCAAGAAGCACGGCGTCATCATCGTGCACAAATGCACCAGCGTCCGCCACGCGCTGTCGGCCGAGCGCATGGGGGTCGACGCGATCTCGATCGACGGTTTTGAATGCGCCGGCCATCCCGGCGAGGACGATACCCCCGGCCTGATCCTGATCCCGGCCGCCGCCGACAAGGTGAAGATCCCGATGATCGCCTCGGGCGGCTTCGGCGACGGCCGCGGCCTGGTCGCAGCGCTGGCGCTCGGCGCCGAGGGCATCAACATGGGCACGCGCTTCATGTGCACCAAGGAGAGCCCGATCCATCAGCTGGTGAAGGAGCGCATCGTCGCCAATGACGAGCGCGAGACCGAGCTGATCTTCCGCACCATGCGCAACACCTCGCGCGTCGCCAAAAACGCCATCAGCAGCAAGGTCGTCGCGATGGAGAAGGAAGGCGCGAAATTCGAGGATGTCCGCGAACTCGTGGCCGGCGCGCGCGGCAAGATGGTCTATGCGTCAGGCGACGCCGATGAAGGCATCTGGTCGGCAGGCCAGGTGCAGGGATTGATCCACGATATCCCCTCCTGCGCCGAACTGGTGTCGCGCATCATGCGCGAGGCGGAAACCATCATTCGAAGCCGGCTCGAAGGCATGATGTCCGGCGCCCGGCGCGAAGCCGCCGAATAGACGGCTACCGCCGCAAACTCGCTTCACCTCTCCCGCTTGCGGGGGAGGTCGATCGCTCGTGAGATGCGATCCGGGTGGGGGATTCTCTCCACACAAACAGTCTGACTCGCGGCGCCACCCCCACCCCAACCCTCCCCCGCAAGCGGGAGAGGGAGCAGAAAAAGAGAAGAGCCCAAGAAGCCATCAGGAAAGCCATCATGAAAGCCTATGTCTACGGCGCCAACGGCGCCGCCATCACCGACGTGGCAAAACCCGCGCCCAAGGGCACGCAGGTGCTGGTTCAGCGTGCGCGCCTGCGGCCTCAACCGCGCCGATCTCGGCATGACCAAGGGCCATGCCCATGGCGGCGCCGGCGGCGTCGGCACCGTGCTGGGCATGGAATGGGCCGGCGAAGTCGCCGAACTCGGCCCCGATGCCAAAGGCGTCAAGGTCGGCGACAAGATCATGGGCTCGGGCGGCGCGGCGTTCGCGGAATATACGCTGGCCGATCACGGCCGGCTGTTTCGCACGCCTTCGAACATGAATTTCGAGGAAGCGGCCACCCTCCCCGTCGCGCTGGCCACCATGCACAATGCGGTCGTCACCAACGGCGCGTTGCAGGCGGGCCAGTCCGTCCTGATTCAGGGCGCGAGCTCCGGCGTCGGCCTGATGGCGATGCAGATCGCAAAATTCAAGGGCGCCAGGATCGTGATCGGCTCATCGACCGACGCGATGCGCCGCGGCCGCTTGAAGGAATTCGGCGCCGATCTCGCGGTGGATTCCTCCGATCCCGGCTGGGTCGACCAGGTGCTGAAGGCAACGGGCGGCGAAGGCGTCGACCTGATCGTCGATCAGGTCTCGGGCAAGGTCGCCAGCCAAAACCTCGCCGCCACCAAGATCAAGGGCCGCATCGTCAATGTCGGCCGGCTCGGCGGCACCCACGCCGATTTCAACTTCGACCTGCACGCCGCGCGCCGCATCAGCTATATCGGCGTCACCTTCCGCACCCGCACGATCGAGGAAATCCGCGAGATTTTCGACGAGGTGCGCAAGGACATCTGGCCGGCGGTGGAAGCCGCAAGCTGCAATTGCCGATCGACAAGGTGTTCGCCTTCGACGATATCGGCAAGGCGTTCGAGCACATGGAAGCCAACAAGCATCTCGGCAAGATCGTGGTGACGCTGTTGAGCGCTCGCCAGAGCGCGCGCGCGTGCTCGGCCTGAACGGCGCAGGATAGCGAGACGTTTTGGCGCCCGGTATCCTCGAGGCGACAAATGAACGCGTTTTAAATCGGAACAATTCGCAACAATCTTCGCTGCAATGACGCGACATTTGCGCAGGCGATCGCCGCTTTAATGTTGCATGACGGGCTGCTAAACCCCCGCCCATGAGCGAACCCGCCCACACCGTCAAATCCCGCGTCGCGGCGATCTCGGTCTTTGCCAGCGCCGGCATGGCCGCGGCCAAATTCGTGGTCGGCATTGCGATCGGCAGTCTCGCCTTGATCTCCGAGGCGCTGCACTCTTCGGTCGACGTGGTCGCGACCATCATCACCTGGATGGTGGTGCGGGTTTCCGACCGCCCCGCCGACGAGGAACATCATTACGGCCACGGCAAGCTCGAAAGCCTCTCCGCGCTCGGCGTCATCGCGATGCTCTATGTGCTGGCGGGCGGCATTCTGGTGGAATCCTGGAGCCGGCTGCGCGAAGGCGTGCCGCCGCCGACCCTCTCGGCGATCCCGTTCATCGTGCTGCTGGTCGATATCGCGGTGAATTTCTGGCGCGCCCGGGCGCTGCATCGCACCGCGCACGACACCAAGAGCCAGGCGCTGGCCGCCGACGCGCTGCATTTCGCCTCCGACGTGCTCGGCTCGGTCGCCGTCATCGTCGGGCTTGCGCTGTCGGGACTGGGCTATGCCTGGGGCGACGCCGCCGCCGCCATCGCGGTCGCGGTGATGATCGCGCTGCTGGGCCTGCGGATGGCGCGCTCCACCGTGGAAACCCTGCTCGACCGCGCGCCCGAAGGCGCGTCGGAGAAAGCCGCCGCCGCGATCCGCTCGGTGCCGGGCGTGGTCGATGTCGAACGCTTGCGGGTGCGGATGGTCGGCCCGACGCATTTCATCGACGCCATCGTCGAGGTGCCGCGCACTTTTCCGATCGACCGCGTCGAGGAGATCAAGCGGAAGGCGCAAGGCGCGGTCGCAAAGGCGCTCGACGATGCCGACCTGACGTTCACCGCCGTGCCGGTCGCGCGCGACAATGAGAGCGTGCGCGAACGCATCATGGTGATCGCGCGCAATTCCGGCCTCGCCGTCCACCACGTCACCGTGCACGATCTCGGCGGCAAGCTGACCGTCAGCATCGACCTCGAGGTCGACGGCGAGATGGCGCTCACCGCCGCCCACGACATCGCCCATGAACTGGAGCGCAACATCCGCGACGAATTCGGCGAGGACGTCGAGGTCGACACCCATATCGAGCCGCTGGAGCCGGAATTGCCGCAGGGCACCGACGCCGCGCCCGACCGCGTCGAGGCCATCAAGGCCGCGCTGTCGCGCTTCGCCGCCGACACCGCGATCCACGACATCCACAGCGTTCGGGTGCGCGACACCGACGCCGGCGAAATCGTCAACTTCCATTGCCGCGCCGCGCCCTCGATGAGCGTGATCAAGGTTCACGAGAACGTCGACGAGATCGAGCGCGCGTTGCGCCGCGCGTTTCCGACCGTGAAGCGCGTCATCAGCCACGCCGAGCCGCCGGACGCGTGAGCTAGAATCCGAACGGCGCGCGCGTTCCCGTTTCGGACTCACCTTGCAGGTGCTTTTGCGGAGATTTCGCGGCCCGATTCTCCGTTGGACAAGATTTATTTGCAATTAACGAATCGTTGACTCTCGACAGCCCGCAAAAACTGGATTCAAATCGCTGTGATTCGGAAAGGAACTGGGGTCCTTCCGAACAGGGTGCAAAAAGTTTCCGAGGGGGCTAAAGGCATGGCGCGCGCACACGCGGCGAGCGCGTGCGTCCAATCCAATTCGATCAAGGGATTGGCGCAGTCGATCGCGAAACCGGCCTACCACCGGCTGTTGATAGCGGAGCCCGCGCTGCGCCGCGCCGTGCCCACCCTGATCATCGCCTTCCTGATCACCATCTGCCTTGGCGCCTTCGTGCAGGTGGTCGACCAGAACCGGCAAAAGCGCGCCTCGATCAAGCGCGACCTCGCGGCGCTCGCCGATGTGCTCGCCGAGCGTCTCGACCGCATCGCCTCGGTCCCGCAGGATCGCGCCGCCACCTTCGAGCGCCTGCAGCTGCTGCTGCCCGGCCTCATTCCGTCCTGGGGCGTCGCCGCCGGCCGGCACGTCATCGTCATCGGCGCCGACCAGCGCGTGCTCGCCCGCGTGCCGATCGATGCCGGGATCGGCGACACCAGCCGCATTCTCGACGTCGTCAGCGCGGCGCTGCCGCTGAGCACGCCCGGGCAGCAGGCCGGCGTCACCGACATCACCCTGCCCAACGGCGACAGCGCGCTGGCGGTTCAGCACATCGTCAGGTCGCTGCCCGGCCAGGTCATCATCATCCAGGAAAGGGTCGATTCGCTGTGGCGGTCGGACGCGGCGCTTGTCGGTGACGCTGTCGGCCACCACCGGCTTCGTCGTGCTGATCCTGGGCTTTGCCTTCCACTGGCAATCGACCCGCGCCCGCGAGGGCGACCTCATCAACGACGCGGTGCGCGGCCGCATCGATACCGCGCTCAACCGCGGCCGCTGCGGATTGTGGGACTGGGACCTGTCGCGCGGCCGGATCTTCTGGTCGCAATCGATGTTCACCATGCTCGGCCTCGACACCCGCAGCGACCTCCTGACCTTCGGCGAGGTCAACGCGCTGGTGAAATCCGACGACATCGACCTGTTCGCGATCGCCGATCAGCTGATCTCCTCGAAGATCAACCACATCGACCAGACCTTCCGCATGCAGCACACCGACGGCCACTGGATCTGGCTGCGGGTGCGCTGCGAACTCAGCCAGGGCGCCGGCGACGCCGGCCTGCATCTGATCGGCATCGCCGTCGACATCACCGAGCAGAAGAGCCTCGCCGAGAAAACGGTCGAGGCCGACCTGCGGCTGCGCGACGCGATCGAGACCATTCCGGAAGCCTTCGTGCTGTGGGACGCCGGCGACCGCCTGGTGCTCTGCAACTCGCACTTCCAGCGCCTGCACAAGCTGCCGGATTCGGCGGTGACGCCGGGCACCTCCTATGAAACCGTGATCGAGGTCGGCAGCATGCCGGAGGTCCGCACCCGGCTGCACGAAACCGGCGCCCAGGCGCCGGGCGCGCGCACCTTCGAGGCGCAGCTCGACGACGGCAGCTGGCTGCATATCAGCGAGCGCCGCACCAAGGACGGCGGCTACGTCTCGGTCGGCACCGACATCACCCGCATCAAGGAGCACGAGCAGAAACTGGTCGACAACGACCTTCGGCTGCGCGCCACCGTGATCGATCTGAAACGCTCGCAGACCGAGCTCGAACGGCAGGCCGGTCGAACTCGCCGACCTCGCCGAAAAATATTCCAAGGAAAAGAACCGCGCCGAGGAAGCCAACCAGACCAAATCCAAATTCCTCGCCAATATGAGCCACGAGCTGCGCACGCCGCTCAACGCCATCATCGGATTCTCCGAGATCATGGAAAGCGGCATGTTCGGCACGCTGGGCTCGGAGAAATACCAGGAATATTGCCACGACATCCTGACCAGCGGCCACTATCTGCTCGAGGTCATCAACGACATCCTCGACATGTCGAAGATCGAGGCCGGCCGGATGAAGCTCGACATGGAGCAGCTCGATCTGTCGAAGACGCTGGCGGAATCGCTGCGCGTGGTATCGGGCCGCGCCGACGACAAGAATCTGGTGCTGGATGCCGATATCGAGCGGCAGCATTTCGGTGGTGGCCGATCGCCGCGCGATCAAGCAGATCATCGTCAACCTGTTGTCCAACGCCGTCAAATTCACGCCCGACGGCGGCAAGGTGGTGGTCCGCAGCCGGGTGCTCGGCGATTCCATTCAGCTGATGATCGCCGACACCGGCATCGGCATCGCGCCGCAATCGCTGGCGCGGCTCGGCCGGCCGTTCGAGCAGGTCGAGAGCCAGCTCACCAAGACCTATCACGGCTCGGGGCTGGGCCTTGCGATCGCGCGATCGCTGACCAATCTGCATGGCGGATCGATGCGGCTGCGCTCGAAGCTCGGCACCGGCACCGTCGTCTGCGTGTCGCTGCCGCGCGACGCGCGCAAGGCCAAGGCGAAGATGTCGGTCGCCGCCTAGAGCAGCGCCGTCGAAATCAGCCGGCTCAGACGTCTCCAGCGTCGGCGCGACCTCGCGCGCGATCTGGACCAGTGCGGCGATCAGCGGCGTCATCGGATCGCGCTGCGGTATCACGAGGCCGATGCTGTAATTGACCACGGGATCGACGATCGGAATGCTGCGCACGGTATCCGCCAGGCCCAGCGTTTCCGCGAGCTTGGCCGGCATCACGCTGGCCCAGCGCCCGGTCTTCACATGGGTGTAGAGCACCAGCAGCGAGTTCGAGGTCAGCGTCGGCGTCGCTTCGGCGCCGACCGAGCGCAGCGCGCGGTCGATGATGCGCCGGTTCTGCATGTCCGGCGTCAAGCAGGCACAACGGCACCTGGCCTACTTCCTTCCAGGTGACGGAATCGCGATCGCCGAACATGGCATCGGGCGAGGTCAGCAGCCGATAGCTCTCGTTGTAGAGCGGGATGGTGCGAACCTTGCCGATCGGCTCGTTCTCGATATAGGTCAGCCCGGCATCGACCTCGAGATTTTCCAGCAGGCCCAGCACGTCGGCCGAGGTGCAGGACTGGATGCGAAAGCGCACGTCGGGATAACGGGCGCGGAACGGCGTGGTCAGCGACGCCACCATGCCGAGCACGGTGGGAATCGCCGCAATCCGGATCTCGCCGGACAACTTGTCCTTGAGGCTGTTGATTTCCTGCCGCATGGCGCGGGCGTCGCCGACGATGCGGCGCGCCCAGTCGAGCGTGCGCTCGCCCTCCGGCGTAAAACCCTGGAACCGCGAGCCGCGCTGCACCAGCATGACGCCGAGGATTTCCTCGAGCTGCTTGAGGCTGGTCGACATCGTCGGCTGGGTGACGCCGCAGGCCTCGGCGGCACGTCCGAAGTGGCGCTCCTTTGCCAGCGCAAGCAGGAGTTCAAGCTTGTCGATCACGAAGAAGGCCTCACCATTTCATTTCAACGAATATCACGGTCCGTGCCGGACAAATATGCAAAACAGGCGCATCCGGTAAGGACGGCGCTGTCCTGTCATGTTCTTCATTCTATTTTCGTATCGTCCGATTTCATACGCCTATTAATTGTCTTTCAGCATCGCAGCACGGGACTGCTTTATTGATCTTTCGAGCTTTTCCAACTCTCATTGGCGCCTGGTTTGACGTTCAGCGAAGGCTACAGATGACGCCCGTTTACGAACCATGGGATGCGGCGCGCGGCGCTGAAATCATCGCCGAGCACGCCCGTCTTGAAGGCGCCACGCTGGTGATCCTGCATGCGCTGCAGGACGCCTTCGGCTACGTGCCGGAGCCCGCCATTCCCCTGATCGCGTCCGCATTGAATTTGTCGCGCGCCGAGGTTCATGGCGTTTTCACCTTCTACCATGATTTCCGCCGCGAGCCCGCAGGCAGGCATGTGCTGAAACTGTGCCGCGCCGAAGCCTGCCAGGCCGCCGGCGGCGACGCGCTGGCGGCGCGGGCGGAGGCGAAGCTCGGCATTGCAATTGGCAATACGACGGCCGACGACCGGGTGACGCTGGAGCCGATCTATTGCCTCGGCCTTTGCGCGACGGCTCCGTCGGCGATGCTGGACGGCCGCGTCGTCGGACGGCTGGACGAGGCGCGCATCGACGCGCTGGTGGCGGAGGCGCAGCGATGAAGTTGCGGATTTTCGTACCACGCGACGCCGGTGCGGTCGCGGTCGGCGCCGATGAGGTCGCCCTCGCACTGGAACAGGCCGCCTCGAGCCGTGGCATCTCCGTCGATATCATCAGGACCGGTTCGCGCGGCCTGTACTGGCTGGAGCCGATGGTCGAAGTCGCGACCCCGCAGGGGCGGGTCGCGTTCGGCCCGCTGACGCAGGCCGACGCGGCCAGCCGTGCTCGAAGCCATGGTCGCCGACGGCCCGCACCCGCTGCGGCTCGGCGTCACCGAGGAGATTCCATGGCTCAAGCGGCAGACCCGCCTGACCTTCGCCCGTTGCGGCGTGGTCGATCCACGCTCGATCGAGGATTACCAGCGCGCGTCAGGGCTACAAGGGCCTCGAACGCGCGCTGGGGCTTGGCCCCGACGCCATTCTGGCCGACGTCACCGCCTCCGGCCTGCGCGGCCGCGGCGGCGCCGGTTTTCCTACCGGGATCAAGTGGAAGACCGTGGCGCAGACCAGCGCCGATCGCAAATACATCGTCTGCAATGCCGATGAAGGCGACAGCGGCACCTTCGCCGACCGCATGATCATGGAGGGCGATCCCTTCGTGGTGATCGAGGGCATGACGATCGCGGCCATCGCGGTGGGCGCCGGCAAAGGCTACATCTACATTCGCTCGGAATATCCCCATGCCGTCGAGGCGATGAACGCGGCGATCCTGGCCGCGAGGCGCGCCGGCTTTCTCGGCGAGCGCATTGGCGGCACCTCGCACAATTTCGATCTCGAAGTCCGCGTCGGCGCCGGCGCCTATGTCTGCGGCGAGGAAACCTCGCTTTTGGAAAGCCTCGAAGGCCGCCGCGGCATCGTCCGCGCCAAGCCGCCGCTGCCCGCGCATAAGGGCCTGTTCGGCAAGCCGACCGTGATCAACAACGTGCTGTCGTTCGCGGCGATCCCCTTCATCCTCGCCGGCGGCGCCAAGGCCTACGCCGATTTCGGCACCGGCCGCTCGCGCGGCACCATGCCGATCCAGCTCGCGGGCAATATCAGGCATGGCGGCCTGTTCGAGACCGCCTTCGGCATCACGCTCGGTGAACTCGTCGACGACATCGGCGGCGGCACCTTGACGGGACGTCCCGTCCGCGCGGTACAGGTCGGCGGCCCGCTCGGCGCATACTTCCCCCGCGCGCTGTTCGACACGCCGTTCGACTATGAAGCCTTCGCGGCCCGCGACGGCTTGATCGGGCATGGCGGCATCGTGGTGTTCGACGACAGCGTCGACATGTCCCGGCAGGCCCGTTTCGCGATGGAATTCTGCGCCATCGAATCCTGCGGCAAGTGCACGCCCTGTCGGATTGGCTCGACCCGCGGGGTCGAGACCATCGACAAGATCCGCACCGGCGAGCACGTGACGGAAAACATCGCCGTGGTCGAAGACCTCTGCAACACCATGAAGTTCGGCTCGCTCTGCGCGCTCGGCGGCTTCACGCCCTACCCCGTGATGAGCGCCCTGAAACACTTCCGGGAAGATTTTGGCACCGCGCCTACACGCCTTGAGGCCGCCGAGTAAGGAGATCGCGATGTCGCTGATAACAGGAAACCGATTTCGGCACCCCGCGCTCCAAATCCGAAAGCGTGGTGACGCTGACCATCGATGGCCAGAGCATCACGGTGCCCGAAGGCACCTCGATCATGCGCGCGGCGATGGAGGCCGGCACGCAGATCCCAAAGCTCTGCGCCACCGACATGGTGGATGCCTTCGGCTCCTGCCGTCTGTGCCTGGTCGAGATCGAGGGCCGCGCCGGCACGCCGGCGTCCTGCACCACGCCGGCCGCCAATGGCCTCGTCGTCCACACCCAGACCGAGCGGCTGAAACGCTTACGCAAGGGCGTGATGGAGCTCTACATCTCCGATCATCCGCTGGATTGTCTGACCTGCGCGGCCAATGGCGACTGCGAATTGCAGGACATGGCCGGCGCGGTCGGCTTGCGCGACGTGCGCTATGGCTATGAGGGCGAGAACCACGTGTTCGCCAAGGCCGATGGCGCGGCCAATGCAGCCTGGCTGCCGAAGGACGAATCCAACCCCTATTTCACCTACGACCCCTCGAAATGCATCGTCTGCTCGCGCTGCGTCCGCGCCTGCGAGGAGGTGCAAGGCACCTTCGCGCTGACGATTTCCGGCCGCGGCTTTGACAGCCGGGTGTCGCCCGGCATGAGCGAAAGTTTTCTCGGTTCCGAATGCGTGTCCTGCGGCGCCTGCGTGCAGGCCTGCCCGACCGCGACGCTGACCGAAAAATCCGTGATCGAGATCGGCCAGCCCGAGCACTCGGCGGTGACCACCTGCGCCTATTGCGGCGTCGGCTGCGCCTTCAAGGCCGAGATGCGGGGCGAGGAAGTCGTGCGCATGGTGCCGTACAAGGACGGCAAGGCCAATCGCGGCCATTCCTGCGTCAAGGGCCGCTTTGCCTGGGGCTACACCAACCACAAAGAGCGCATCCTCAACCCGATGATCCGCGACAAGATCACCGATCCCTGGCGCGAAGTATCGTGGGATGAGGCGTTCAATTTTGCCGCCGCGAAATTCAAGGGCATTCAGGCGAAATATGGCCGCGATGCCATCGGCGGCATTACCTCCTCCCGCTGCACCAATGAAGAAGTGTTCGTGGTGCAGAAGCTGATCCGCGCCGGCTTCGGCAACAACAATGTCGATACCTGCGCCCGCGTCTGCCATTCGCCGACCGGCTACGGCCTTTCCACGACGTTCGGCACCTCGGCCGGCACGCAGGATTTCAATTCCGTCGAACATGCCGACGTAGTGCTGATCATCGGCGCCAATCCGACCGATGGCCATCCGGTGTTCGCCTCGCGGCTGAAGAAACGGCTGCGCGCCGGCGCCAGGCTTATCGTGATTGATCCCCGCCGCACCGACATCGTCCGCTCGGCCCATGTCGAGGCGCAGCATCATCTGCCGCTGAAGCCCGGAACCAACGTCGCCGTGCTGACGGCGCTGGCGCATGTGATCGTGACGGAAGGTCTCGTCGACGAGACCTTTGTGCGCGAACGCTGTGACTGGAGCGAGTTCGAGGACTGGGCGGCCTTCGTGGCGCTGCCGAAAAACAGCCCCGAGGCGACCGCGAGCATGACCGGCATCGAGCCTTCCGAATTGCGCGCCGCGGCGCGGTTGTTCGCCACCGGCGGCAATGGGGCGATCTATTACGGGCTCGGCGTCACCGAACACAGCCAGGGCTCGACCACGGTGATCGCGATCGCGAATCTGGCGATGGCGACCGGCAATATCGGCCGTCCCGGCGTCGGCGTGAACCCGCTGCGCGGGCAAAACAACGTGCAGGGCTCTTGCGACATGGGCTCGTTCCCGCACGAGTTGCCGGGCTACCGCCATATCTCCGGCGACGCCGTGCGCGAGACGTTCGAAGCGATGTGGAACGTCAAGCTCAACAAGGAGCCGGGCCTGCGCATTCCCAACATGTTCGATGCCGCCGTCGAAGGCAGCTTCATGGGCCTCTACGTGCAGGGCGAGGATATCCTGCAGTCCGATCCCAATACCAGCCATGTGGTGGCGGCATTGTCGGCGATGGAATGCGTCATCGTCCACGACCTCTTTCTGAACGAGACCGCGAACTACGCCCATGTGTTCTTCCCGGGATCGACCTTCCTGGAGAAGAACGGCACCTTCACCAATGCCGAACGCCGCATCCAGCGCGTCCGCAAGATGGTGTCGCCGCGCAACGGCCTGGAAGACTGGGAAGTCACCCTCGGCTTCGCCAAGGCGCTCGGTTACGACATGCACTACAATCACCCTGGCGAGATAATGGATGAGATCGCGGCGCTGACCCCGACTTTTGCGGGCGTCTCGTTTGCCAGACTGGACGAGCTGGGCTCGGTGCAGTGGCCCTGCAACGAGAAGGCCCCCGAGGGCACGCCCGTGATGCACATCGACGGCTTCGTGCGCGGCAAGGGGAAATTCATGGTCACCGAATATGTCCCGACCGACGAGCGCACCGGGCCGCGTTTCCCGCTGCTGCTGACCACCGGTCGAATCCTCAGCCAGTACAATGTCGGCGCCCAGACGCGGCGTACCGACAACGTCGTCTGGCACCCGGAAGACCGGCTGGAGATGCATCCGCACGACGCCGAGCAGCGCGGCATACGCGACGGCGACTGGTGCCGGCTACAGAGCCGCGCCGGCGAGACCACATTGCGTGCGCTGATCACCGAGCGCGTCGCGCCGGGCGTGGTCTATACCACCTTCCATCATCCGGACACGCAGGCCAACGTCATCACGACAGACTATTCCGACTGGGCGACCAACTGTCCGGAATACAAGGTCACGGCGGTGCAGATATCGCCGTCGAACGGTCCGTCGGATTGGCAAAAGGCCTATGACGAGCAGGCCCGTCACTCCAGACGCATCGCGCGACCGGTCGAGGCTGCGGAGTAGCCGAAATGCACGACCCCGTTCGCAGCGTCAATCGTGAGGTCTGGCGCGCCAGTGGCGCGAGCTGCGGCCCGCGCACGATTCCGGAGGAGGCTGCGCTTGCCTTGACCTACAACGGCGGAACCTATGCGGTGATGATGGGGACGCCGCGGAATTTGAGGGATTTCGCGGTCGGATTCAGCCTCGGCCGAAGGCGTCGTGCAATCGTCGGACGATATCCGTTCGCTCGACATCGTGCCTCTCGACGATGGCATCGAGTTGCGGATGTGGCTGACACAATCGCAGGCGGATCGGCTGAGCGAGCGGCGGCGGCATATTGCGGGCCCGACCGGCTGCGGCATCTGCGGCATCGACTCGATCGCCGAAGCGGTTCGCCCGGCGGCGATTGTCGCGCAAGGCCGCTCGTTTTCACCGCAGCAGATCATGGCGGCCATGCAGGCCATGCCGCCGCTGCAGGCCATCAATATCGAAACCCGCGCGGTGCATGCCGCGGCGTTCTGGACGCCGGAACGCGGCATCGTCGCCTTGCGCGAGGATGTCGGCCGCCACAACGCGCTCGACAAGCTCGCCGGCGCGCTGGCGCAGGACAGGATTTCCGCAAGCGAGGGCATGGTGCTGCTGACCAGCCGGGTCTCGGTCGAGATGGTGCAGAAGGCGGCGGCGATGGGCGCGCCGCTGATGGTCGCCGTCTCCGCCCCGACCGCATTGGCGGTGCGGATGGCGGATGCCGCCGGCATCACGCTGGCGGCCATAGCGCGCGCCGACGGGTTTGAGGTTTTCACGCATGCACGACGAATTGTCACCGAGACCGCTGCCGAAGGAGCTGTCCAAGGAGTCTTCAATGTCGCCTGACCGGCTGATCCATATGGCCAACCAGATCGGCAAATTCTTCGAGAGCCAGGGCCATGCCAAGGCCGTGCCGGGCATCGCCGACCACGTCCGGAAATTCTGGGACCCGCGGATGCGAAAGGCTATCCTGGCGCATCTCGACAGCGGTGGCGCGGGGCTGGATCCGGACGTCCGCGAGGCGATCGCGGCGCTGAAGAACGCGGAGTTGCAGCCGTAGCGTAGGCCCGCGAAACCAGAGGCGCCGTGCAACGTCTCCTCGGGTACGCATCACCGGCTGCCTTTGGCACGCAATTTCGAGGCCAATTCAAACTGGAGGCAGCACCCATATGTCCCACCTCGCGCGCGTCGCGTCACCCCGATCGGTTGGCTTCGATTACGTTACGGGCCTTGCCCGCGGCGTCCAGCGGCTTTGCGCGCAAAACCTAATTTCCTGAGCCGGATCAAGGTGATTTGGGTCGTCCAGTCCCCTCCGCAAAAATATTCCTGTTTTCGCGTGACCCAAATCACTTTTATACCGCGCCATCCCGTCCCACCGAGGGGCGTTCGCGATCGTCACGGACGCGGGACGGGATGCGATGGACGCGGCGGCGCTTTTGACGAACAGCGCTAATGCGGACGGAGAAGTCGTGTGGTCCTGACGCCTCGACGCTGGCGTCAAGTTGGCAGCAAGACGCTGCCGGCGACGGTGACAAGAAAGCCCGATCGCCGGGGAGAGCTCGAAGGAAGCCGTAACACCATCGCGCAGGGAAGGCCGGATTCCTCCGCTGAACCTGTATACTCGTGTGCATTTTTCTATGCCCATCTTGCACACGAGACCGCGGGTGCAGCGCGCACCCGGCATTCCCTGCGCCCTCTCTTTGGGGCGGAAGGTTTCTTCAAAACTTCGGGCGCGTTGCGCCGCGAGAGTTATGACGCATGTGTGATAAGCCATTGAAGCCGTCATTGCGAGCCAACGGGTACGCGACGAACGCGCATCCGATCGACAGGCTTCCGCGAAAGCAATCCAGTCTTCGCGGAGTACATCTGTAATAGAATGGATTGCCTCGTCGCTATCGCTCGCTCGCAATGACGGTCGGCTGTTTGAGAATTGAATCGGGAATTGCAGCGACGCTCACCGACCAGAGCTACGCCACCCTGCCCTCGACAATTTCGCGAAACACCCGCCTCACCTCGGCCTGGGTTTCCTTGGCCCGCGCCTGGAGCGAGGAAAAATCCGGCGCGTCGCCGGCTCGCGCCATCACGCGCAACAGGTCTTCTCCCGCGCTTTCCGGCTTGAACTTTTCGCTGACGCAGAGCCGCAGGATCTGCGTCAGGTCGTGATAGAGATGCGCCGCATTACGCAGGATTTCCGCCGACGATTGCGGCAGCGCGCCGAGCCGCGCGGCGTTGTCGAGCACAGCCAGCGTATTGACGTCAAGAATGTCGGGCGTGCGGGCCGCGTGCACGAGCTGCAAATATTGCGCGATGAAATCGATATCGACCATGCCTCCGGCCACATATTTCAGGTCCCAGACGTCGCTCTCGCCCTTTTCCTGCGCGATGGCGCGTCGCATCTCCGCCACGTCATTGGCGACAGCTGGCGGCGTCGCGCGGCCGCGTCAGCACATCGCGGATGACGTCTTCGATCCGGCTGCGGAAGTCGGGTGGCGCCGAAATCACCCGCGCGCGGGTCAGCGCCATGTGCTCCCAGGTCCAGGCCTCGCGCTCCTGGTATTCGGCAAAGGATTCGATATGGGACGCCACCGGCCCTGCCCGCCCCGAGGGACGCAGCCGCATATCGACGTCATAGAGCACGCCGTAATTGGTTCGCGTCGTGAAGGCGCTGATCAGCCGCTGGGTGAAGCGCGCGAAATAATGCGCGCCGTGCAGCGGCCGCGCGCCGTCGGAATCCGGATGCTCGGGATCGAAATCGTAGAGCAGGATCAGATCGAGGTCGGAGGAAGCCGTCATCTCGCGGCTGCCAAGCCGGCCCATCGCGACGATCGCGGTCTGCTTGCCCCCCGATCCGGCCGTGCTGGGCCGCGAAGCGGTCGGTGACCAGGCCATGCACGGTATGGACAATGCCCTCGGCGACGTCGGCGAAGGCGACGCTGGCCTGCTGCGCGGAGACCGTGCCGGACAGGATCCTTGTGCCGATCAGGAACAGGCTCTCCTGGCCGAACAGCCGCAAGCCGGTCGAGGAATTCTTCGTAGGAATTCGCATCCGCCAATGTCGCCGCCAGCCGCGCGGAGAGTTCGCGCTGGTCCGGCATCGCGCCGAAGAAGCGCGGATCGATCAGGCCGTCCATGATCTGCGGCTGCCGCGCCAGCATGTCGCCGAGCCGCGGCGCGGCGCCGAGGATCAGCGCCACCAGTGCGACGAGGTCGCGGTTCTGGCTAAGCAGCGAAATCAGCCGGCCGCCGCGCTGCAACGCCTGCAGGAAGCGGTCGAACGCCGTCACCGCGCTGTCGGGCTCTTCGGCGTGCGCAAGGCCATCGATCAGCGCGGGCACGAACTCGACAAAGGCGTTGCGCGTCGCTTCCGACCTGAACACGCGGTAGTCGCCGGTCATCCATTGCCGCACCGTCTCCGCCACCATGAGCGGTTTCTTGAAGCCGAGCGTCGTCAGGTAATCGAGCAGCCGCGGATCGTCCGGGCCGGCGCGGTAGTCCACCGCCGGCAGTTTCGCGGTGCCGGTCGGATCGCCCTCGAACAGTTTTTCGTAATGGCCCTGCACGACATTGAGATGGCCGAGCAGCTCCTTGGCGAACGCCGCGCGGCTGTCGTAGCCGAAGAAGCGGGCAAAACGCTCCACCGCCTCGACATCGTCGGGCAGGCTGTGGGTCTGCTCGTCGGCGACCATCTGCAAGCGATGCTCGACCCGCCGCAGGAACTCATAGGCCGCCGTCAGTTCGTCGCGCGCCTCAAAGGTGATCCAGTTGCTCGAGGCCAGCACGTTCAACGCCTCAAGCGTCGGCCGCACCCGCAATTCCGGATGCCGGCCGCCGGCGATCAGTTGCTGGGTTTGCGCGAAAAACTCGATCTCGCGGATGCCGCCGCGCCCGACCTTGACATTGTGGCCCTCGACCGCGATTTCGCTTTGCCCGCGATAGGTCTGCATCTGCCGCTTCATGTCGTGCACGTCGGCAAGCGCGGCGAAATCCAGATGCTTGCGCCAGACGAACGGCGCGATTTCCGAGAGCAGCGCCTCGCCGGCTTTGGCGTCGCCGGCGCAGGGCCGCGCCTTGATCATGGCCGCGCGTTCCCAGGTGCGCCCTTCCCGCTCGTAATAATGCAGCGCCGACAAGGTCGAGATCGCCACCTGCGTCGAGGACGGATCCGGCCGCAGCCGCAGGTCGACGCGAAACACGTAGCCGTCGCCGGTGCGCTGCTGCAAAAGCCGCGCCATGGCCTGCGTGACCCGCACGAAGAAAGGCCGCCGGCTCGATATCCGGCGCCAGCGTCGGGGCTGCGGGATCGAAAAACACGATCAGGTCGATGTCGCTGGAGTAGTTCAGTTCGCCCGCGCCCATCTTGCCCATCGCGAGCACGACCAGGCCACTATTGTCCTCGGGCGTATCGAGGTCCGGTGGCGACAGCCGCCCGCGCGCCGCCTCCTGTCGCAGCACAAAGCGCAGCGCCGTCTGCACCGAGGCGACCGCGAGATCGGTCAGCGCCGCCGTCACCTGCATCACCGGCCAGACGCCGCCGATGTCGCACAGCGCGATCAGCAAAGCGGCTTCCGATTTCATGCGCCGGAGCAGATGCATCGCATCGGCTTCGCTTGAAGCGGCCGACACCTCGCGGCTGGTCCTTTCGATCAGCCCGGCCAGATGCCGTTCCGGCTCGCATTCGAGCAGCGGAGACCGCCCGCGCAGCATCGGCGCGGACAAGGTCGAACAGATAAGGCAGAGGCTTCCGCGATGCCCAGGAGAATGGTTCTGGCATGCGGAAATCGGGCGAAGAGGCCCTCGACCGCGGCCGCCTGCCCCGGCGTCAGATCGGTCAGCCAGTCGGCCAGCCGCTGCTCGGCACTATCGGGAGCGGACACATGCGGGCCGTCCACGAATCGCGCGGCCAGACAAGGTCGGTCCGCGTCGCCCTTCGCGGATGAGGTCATGCCACCTTCTGTGGCACATCCGGTGTTTGAGCCGCAAGCCTGTCACTGACGCCCGCCGCCGCCGGTATCGCCAGCGTCGCGGTCAGACCGGGATGGGCGTCGCCGAGCCTGAGTTCGCCGCCATGCAGCGTCGCCACCGCCGATGCCAGGCTCAGGCCAAGGCCGGAACCGGGCTGGGTGCGGCTCGCCTCAAGCCGTACAAAGCGCTCCACCGCATGCTTGCGGTCGGCTTCGCGGAATGCCGGGGCCATGGTCGGTGACGCTGAGCAGCACGGCATCGCCGTCGCGCCGGGCCTCGATCAGGATCTCCCTGCTGTCCGTGCCGGCGACCCGCCGGCGCTGAGCGGCTGCGCTGCGGGAACCGGCTTGCCGTATTTGATCGCGTTCTCGACCAGATTGGCCAGCGCCTGGCTGATCAATTCGCGGTTGCCGTGAAGCGGCGTCGACGCGGTCTTGACTTGCAGGGTCATGCCGTCGTCTTCCGCCAGCGGCTCATAGAGTTCGTGAATGCCGTTGGCGACGTCGGCGGCGTCGAAATCGTCCATGTTGCCGCGCGCCTGCCCGGACTCGGCGCGCGCGATCATCAACAGCGCGTTGAAGGTCCGGATCAGGCCGTCGGATTCCTCGATGGTCCGTTCCAGCGCGGTGCGGTATTCGGCCTCGGTGGCGGATTTCGCCAGCGCCTCCTCGGCGCGGTTGCGCAATCGCGTCAGCGGCGTCTTCAGATCGTGGGCGATGTTGTCGGAAACTTCCTTCAGCCCCATCATCAGGGCCTCGATCCGCTCCAGCATGGCGTTGAGATTTTCCGCCAGACGGTCGAGTTCGTCGCCGCTGCGCCCGACCGGCAACCGCCCGCTCAGATCGCCCGCCATGATGCGCTGGGTCGTGCCGGTCATGGCATCGATCCGCCGCAACACCCGCCGCGCGACAAAGATGCCGCCGCCGAGCCCGAGCACGACCACGATCAACACCGACCATTGCGCCGCCTTGGCGACGATGCCGAACAGCCGCCGCCGTTCCTCCAGATCGCGGCCGATCAGCAGCCGGAAGCCGCCGCCAAGTTCGGTGACCAGCACCAGCGCGCGGTGGTCCGCGCTGGTCCTGCTCGTCGAGCCGCCGGTAGGCGGTCTCGGACCAGCCGGTGGTCGCCATCACGCCCGGCGCGAGCGAGCCGACATTGCCGGCGATGCCTGCCCCGCCGGCGTGGTCACGAGGTAGAGATTGGCGCCGGGCCGCAGCGCCCGGTTCTCGATGTTGATGACCAGGCCGCGCAGCCCGCGGCGCCCGAAGATATCGGAGAGTTCGCCGGTTTCCGCATTCACCGTGGTGGCGATCTGTTCGGTGATCAGCCGGCGCGTGTTCCAGGCGAAATAGCCCAGCAGCGAGGCGGCAAACAGCGCAAACAAAAACAGATAGACCAGCGTCAACCGAAACGCCGTGGTTCGGATCAGCTTACCGAATGCCGTCACGGATCATGTATCCCGCGCCGCGAATCGTGTGAAGCAGCGGCCGCTCGAAGCCTTTGTCGATCTTGGAGCGCAGCCGCGAAATATGCACGTCGATGACATTGGTCTGCGGATCGAAATGATAGTCCCAGACGTTTTCCAGCAGCATGGTTCGCGTCACCACCTGGCCGGCGTGCTTCATCAGATATTCCAGCAGCCGGAACTCGCGCGGTTGCAGGGTCAGTTCGTCCTTGCCGCGCGCCACCCGATGCGAGAGCCGGTCGAGTTCGAGATCGCCGACGCGATAGGTGGTTTCCTCGGCCGGGCCACCATGGCGGCGCGACAGCACTTCGACCCGCGCCAGCAATTCGGCGAAGGAATAGGGCTTTGGCAGGTAATCGTCGCCGCCGGCGCGCAGGCCCTTGATGCGGTCGTCGACCTGTCCGAGCGCCGACAGGATCAGCACCGGCGTGCGGTTGCCCTTTTCGCGCAAGCTACCGATCAGCGACAGGCCGTCGCGCTTCGGCAGCATCCGGTCGACCACCAGCACGTCGTAGTCGCCGCTTTCGGCAAGCGCCAACCCTTCCTCGCCGTCGCCGGCGAGATCGGCGACATAGCCGACTTCGCGAAACGCCTTCGCCAGATAGTCGGCGGATTCGCGGTCGTCTTCGATGATCAAGAGGCGCATATTCTGGTCGGTTGCACTCAAGTGGGCCAGCCTTCTTTCACCATGGCGCGGTCGGCATCCTCATGCAAGGCGACCCGCCCTCTCTCCTCTCACCAAAAAAGCGGGCGGTGAAGCTGGGGGGACCTCACCGCCCTTTGAACCTTCCGACGGAGGGGGGCGTATTCCACCGGAAGGAACAGTAGGGAGCGGGCTTTGACCCGCCCCCCGGAAAGAGCCGTCGGCGGGGGCGACTAATGCCGGCGACACCCTCCATCTGGTAAAACGTTCAGCCCTTCGCCAGGGGGACCGCGACGAAGCGCGACGAACCGCCGCTCTTGATCCGCATCAGAACGCTGTTCTTGTTGTCGTTCCGCGCGGCAGTGATCGCCTCGCGCACGTCACCGGCATTGGCGACGCTTTTGCCGGCAACTTCGAGAATCACGTCGCCTTCCTTGAACCCGCGGTCCGCCGCCGCGCTGTTCGGATCGACCTCGGTCACGACGACGCCTTCCTTGCCGGCGCCGGCGACGCTATTGGCGGGCGCAACCGTCAGGCCGAGCTTCGGCACGTCGGTACCGCGGGTGGTGCCCTTGTCGCCGTTGTCGGTGTCGGCCTTGGCTTCGACCGAATTCGGCAGCTGGCCGAGCGTGAGGTTGATGACCTTGTCCTGGCCCTTGTGCAGCACGTCGAGCTTCACGGCAGTGCCGGGGGCGAAACCGCCGATGGTGCGGGCGAGTTCGCGGGCATCCTTGACCGTCTCGCCGTTCACCTTGGTGATGACGTCGCCGGACTCGATGCCGGCCTTGGCCGCCGGGCCATTGGCCTGCGGTTCCGCAACCAGCGCGCCTTCCGCCTTCTTCAGCCCGAGGCTGTCGGCGATGTCGGGCGTGACCGGCTGAATCTGGACGCCGATCCAGCCGCGGCTGACCGACCCTTGTCCTTGAGCTGGGCAATCACGCTCTTCACGGTCGATGCCGGGATCGAGAACGCAATGCCGACGCTGCCGCCGGACGGCGAATAGATCGCGGTGTTGACGCCCATCACCTCGCCATCGGTGTTGAAGGCCGGACCACCGGAGTTGCCCTTGTTCACGGGCGCGTCGATCTGGATGAAATCGTCATATGGGCCGTTGCCGATGTCGCGGCCTCTGGCCGAGACGATGCCGGCAGTCACGGTGCCGCCGAGGCCGAACGGATTACCGACCGCGAGCACCCAGTCGCCGATCCGCGGCTTGCCGTCGGAAAGCTTGGCGAACGGGAAATTCGAACCGCCCTCGACCTTGATCAGAGCCAGATCGGTGCGCGCGTCGGTCCCGATCACCTTGGCCTTGTAGACCTTGCCGTCGTCAGTCGTCACTTCGACCTTGTCGGCGCCATCGACCACATGGTTGTTGGTGACGGCGTAGCCGTCGGCCGAAATGAAGAAGCCGGAGCCCTGACCGGTCACCGCGCCGCGTCCGTGCGGCATGCCGCGCAGCCCTGGAGGCAGTCCATCGGGGCCGCCGAAGCGGCGGAAGAAGCGCTCCATCGGCGAGCCCGGCTGGAACGGCGAGTCATCGTTGTTGCCGCTGTCGTCCTTGGCGACCTTCTCGTTGATGTTGACCTTCACCGAAATCACCGACGGCTTCACGCGCTCGACGATATCGGCAAAGCCGACAGGCTTTTCGACTTTGCTGACTTCGTTGTTGACCTGCGCATGCGCGGTGCTGCTGAAAATATCGATCGGGCCATGCGAGGGGCCGAAGCCGTAAGCGGCGACGCCAAGGCCGGCGACAACGGAGGCCATCAGCGCAAATTTGCGCGCAGAGAACAGCGAACGGCGGGGTGCCTGGACAGGCGGACGGGACGAAAGATCGGTCGGACGGTCGTTCATTCAAAATCTCCAGAGCCTGAATTGGTGATGCCGGGGGCAAGCACTTTCAGCTCTGAAGATGGGGATTTCTGCCTTACGGCGCGCTGGCGGCGGAATTAAACTTTTGTAATGAAGGGGGTAAGCAATGCGGCAGTTTATCGCAGGCTGAAAAGGCTCACCGCAGGCTCAATGGGTTAAGGCCTTGCCGGTTCCGCGCGGCTGCCTGGATCGCCCCTGCCCGCCGTCAGCCGGCTCGGACGCTCATGATGAAACCGTCGACTTCCCGTTTCAGGGTTTCGGCCTGTTGCGAAAGATCGACCGCCGAATCTCGCGCATCGCCCGCCATGCGCCCGGTTTCGGAAGACGTCGACGTGATCTGGACGATATGATTTGAGACATCCAGGGTGCCCCTGGCGGCCACCTGGACGCTCTTGGATATGTCCTGCGTCGCGTTTCGCTGCTGTGCGGTATCGACTTCGATGCCGGACATGATCGCGCTGATTTCCGCGATGGTGTTCGATATGTCGTCCATCGCCTCGCGCGTCTCGCCGGTGATGCCCTGGATGCTGGCGACGTGCGTGGAGATTTCTTCGGTGGCTTTGCTGGTCTGGTGGGCGAGGCTCTTGACCTCGGAAGCGACCACCGCGAACCCCTTGCCGGCCTCGCCGGCGCGCGCCGCCTCGATGGTGGCGTTGAGCGCCAGCAGATTTGTCTGCGACGCGATCGCCTGAACCAGTTGCACGACGGCTCCGATCTTCTCTGCAGCCTCGGACAGCGCGTGAATGGTATCACTGCTCTTGCGCGCCTGGGCGGCCGCGCCTTCGGCACGCTGCGTGGCATCGGTAACGCGCCGGCTGATGGTGCCGATCGACGTCGTCATCTCCTCCGCCGAACCGGCGACGGTCTGGACGCTGGTACTGGCCTCGCTCGCGGCGCTGGCAACGGCATTGGCCTTGGCGGTGGTTTCATTGGCGGCCTGCGACAGGGTTTCCGCGTTGCTCTTCAACCGCACCGCCGATGATGCAACGCTGACGACAACATTGGCGACCAGACCATTGAAATCCCGAATCTTCTCGTCGAGATACCGGGAACGGTCGGTCTGGCGCTGCGCTTCCTGCAATTCCTGCTCGGTCAGCCGCTGCCGCTCGATCCCCGTGGTCTTGAAGACTTCAAGCGCACCGGCAAGCAGGCCGACTTCATTGGCGCGGCCAAGTCCGGGGATCGGGGTCTCGTATTTCTGGTCTGCGACCTCGCGCATCGCATGCACCATGGCGGCCAGAGGCCCCATGATGCCGTTACGGACGGCAAAATAGGTAATGAGGCAAACGGTGGAGGCAACGACCGCAATGGCAACGCATGCCATCAGGAAGTAAGAAAAGGCCGCCTGGGCCTGCTGGTAAATCTGCAGCGCATGGTCGCGCCCCGGGCCGCTGAGCGCGCCGAATTCGGAGGAGAGACTGGTGATCTCGTTGTTCAAATAGAGGACAGCGACAAACCCCGTGCCCCCGCCGATCGCCAATAGCATTAGCAAGGCTGCCACGACGCCTCCGATCAGGAAACGGATCGTCAAATTGCTGTTGGAGAACATCGGTTTGCTCGGATGGGAGAAACTGGGGACGCGGCGGCCCAAACTTTCAGATAAAGGTCAAAATTGCATGAAGGCTCTGGGTGGCGCGCCGCCGCCGAAGCCACGAAAGATCAATTACGACGGGTGCTCGCGCATCGCCCGCCGATCTTGCAATTCAGTCGCATTTGTAGCTGCTGTTCCGCAGCATACGGAGCTTAAGCGGGCTTCTCCTGAGATGCCTCGTCCGCCATCAGCGCCGCCAACCGCGCTTCCTCGTCCGGGGTCAGGGTCACTTTCGATTCCCCCAAAGCCGATCTGGATCGCCGACGGGCATGCATCCACAGCGCCAGCCCGCCCCCGGCCAGCACCAGCGGCGGCAACAGCCACAGCAGCAAGGTCTGGGGCTCCAGCCGAGGCTTCAGCAGCACGAATTCGCCGTAGCGCGCGACCAGAAAATCGATCACCTGGGCGTCGCTGTCGCCGGCGGCGATCCGCTCGCGCACCAACAGCCGCAAATCCCTCGCCAGCGGCGCCTCGGAATCATCGATCGACTGGTTCTGGCACACCATGCAGCGCAATTCGCGCGACAACTCACGCGCCCGCGCCTCCTTAACGGGATCAGCCATGATCTCGTCAGGCTGCACGGCATAAGCGGCTGACGATGCCGACATCACGGCTAAGGTAAACGCGAGGGCCAGGATTTTTTTCAATTGATCACTCCGCTGCGCGCAGATGAACGGATCGACGCCAAAGCCGGCGCGAGTACCTGCGCGTAAGTTCCGGTTGCTCGATCACCGCAGCACTCCCTGAGTACTCGCGGACTTTGCGGTGTAGTTCGGCGCTTTGCCATATGCCTCTTTCCAGAGCCCCTGCTTTTTCAGCGCATCCGCGACCTCCTTGGGCATGTATCGCTCGTCATGCTTGGCGAGCACGGTATCGGCCCTGAACACGCCGGAAGCATCGAGCTCGCCTTCGGTGACCACGCCCTGCCCTTCGCGAAACAGATCGGGGAGAATCCCCTTGTAGGAAACGGGCACTGCCGCGCCGCCGTCGGCAACCTTGAAGGTGACCAAAAGGTTGTCGCCATGGACCAGCGAGCCTGGCTGCACCAGGCCGCCCAGGCGGAACCGCCTGCCCGCCGGAATATGTTTCTCGGTCACCATCGAAGGCGTCGAGAAGAACACGATCGAGTCGCTCATCGCGTACAGCACCAGCGCCGCCGCGGCCGCAAGCACCACCAGCGAGCCACCGATAATCGCTAAACGCCGCTGCTTGCGCGTCATGCGTAGCCTCTCGTTTGCTTACACGATCAAAGCCAGAAGCCGGTCCGTACCTTGCGGGGCATCATGCGGAGCGATTTTTCGCACAATATGACCCGAAAACCGCTTCACACCTTCGGCATCTTTCCGCCTTTTGTTCCCTGCGCATGACGTTGTCCGAAATCGCCTTAGACTTTTTGTTATCCTGCTATCCTCCGCCTCGCTGCCGCCGCTTTGCGGACGGCCGCCCCGGCCCAGCGGCGAATCGCCGCGGCCGTCATCAGCGCGAACACAAACCACAAAGTCATCCAGCGGGTTCCGACCAAACGGCGCCAGTAGCGAGGGCCGACGCGCCGCTTTACACCACCGGTGCCGAACCCGGCAAACTGCCAATTCCCTGCGCGCCGATGTGGCCGGCAAGCCCCCGGCAACGAAAGCCGGTCTCGGCTGATGTTAAAGTCCGTGTCCGCCGAAAGTGTCAGCTGACGTGGAAATCGACACTTTGCGCGGCATATTCGCCGTGCCCGTTCAGCGCTTTCAGAAAATAGGTTCCGGGTTTGACGGAGTCCGGCAGCCTCATCCTCAGCGAGCCGTTCGGGACCGGAGACGAAATCGTGGCCACCGGATCGGGCAACTGATCGCCGCTCGTCTTGTCGACGAGCACGACTTTGGCCTTGACCATCAGGTTTCGATATGTCGCCGAGATGACGCGGTTTTCATATTCAACGAAATTAATACTGGGTTCATTTTCAAAATCAACAAAAGTAAATAACAATGACTTGGGTACGCAGCAAAACGGTACGTTCCCCGCCGCATCGCGTCAATCAGAAATTGCAATCAGAGCCTTGCACTATTTTTCTAGCCGGCGCGCGAAGGCTTGCGCTCGACCGTCACCGCATTTTCGGCCGCCCGGCTCATCAGCGACGCATAGTCATGGCCGAACAGGACGTCGCAGAAGCGGATCGCCGCCGCAACCTGCGCCTGCCGGTAGGCACGCGCCTTGGCGTCGCCGCCGCGCAGCGACTGCACCAGCGCCTCGGTGGAATGCTCGACATATTGCTGCAGGTCCGAATAGGTCCGCAGCGTGACTTCGTTGATCGCAAGCTCGCTGGCATAGGTGCGGCACACCGCAACGAAATCGATCAACGCGCGGCTTCGTCGACCTCGCTGGCGTCGATCCTGGCGCCGGCCGGAATGTCCTTGTCGGCGCGCTGACGCAGGATGCGCCGGACCCGGCCGGGTACGCTGTCGATTTCCGATTGCAGGGAGTTGGAAATGTCGGCCCGGATCGAGGTCAGTTGCTTGCCCCAATTCGAATTCGTTGCGCAGATCGAGTTCGGTCCGCAAGCCGCGCACGCCGTCATGGAGGGTCTTGAGCTGCTCGGCGACGTTTTCGAAATGGCCGCGCTTGATATCCATCCGCAAGGTGGCCGCCAGGCAGGACAGATCGTGCAGCGCGATGGTGACGGCAATTCCGTAAGGGGTCGCGGCAACGCGGATTTCATCGTCGGACGCGGCCATCTTGATGGCGAGGCGGATGATCTGCCACGGCGCGGTCAGCCGCTGCATGATCAGCGACAGCGCGAACGGCAGCACCTGCGGGGTTTGCAGCGAGGGAACGTTGAGCGCGGCGGTGACCGAGGCGATCTGCGAATCCGCGAAAACCCGCAAAAAGCTGGGCAGCCTGCCGTTGAAGCGTCGAGCGCTTCGCGGGCCTGCAGGACCGAGCCGATCGGCAGCAGATCCTCGACGACGTTGGAGGGACCGACACGGGACAGCGCACGCTGCTTGTCGCCGCCGGGCACGGGCGCGGCGATCTTGACGATGGCATCCGCCGCGGCGAGCTGGAATTTGCGGACCGCCGGTTCGACCTCGACGTGGTTCCCGCCTGCCGCGATCCGCTCCAGCGCCGCTTCGAATTCGCGCACCTGTTCAGGCGCGCCGTCGCGGCTCAGCCATTGCCACACCGGCAATAGCGACGAGCGGCGGACCTGGCCGGGCCGGACCGGAACATTGCCTTCGACAAGAAATGGATCAAGCGGACGGAACAGCAGCCGCGCCGGCTTCGTGCGACGCCTGCGGCTCTGCATCCTCCTCGGTTTTGGTGCGGCGGACTCCGGGCGCACGATCTTGCGCAACTGCTCGAGCACGAAGGTCGCGACCGTGGTGTCCTCGCCGCGCTCGAGGGCGCGCTCGAACTCCCGCATCAGCAGCGCCTGCGACTGCGGCGGAAGCTGCGCGAGATAATCCCTCAGCCGCTCGATCGATGTCTGGCTCATGCGCCCGGTAGGAATGCTTGTGTCGGCGGACGGCAAAACCATCCGCCGGTCATCATAAAAGCGCGCGCGTTAAGAAGTCGTTTAGGAACAATCCCGACCGTCGCCGGTCCTGCCGTCCGAATTTGCCCCGTTCAGACGCCCGGCAGCACCAGTTCCGCCCGCAATCCCCCGATCGGCGCGCTGCCGAGGCTCAGGCTGCCGCCATAAAGGGCGGCCAGATCGACCACGATCGACAATCCAAGCCCGGAGCCGGGCTTGGACTCGTCCAGCCGCTGGCCGCGGCGCGAGACCTGGGCGCGCTCGGCCGCCGACAGCCCGCGCCCGTCATCGTCGACGATGATCCGCAGCATCGGGCCGGCGCCGGGCTCGGCCGGCGGCTCCACCAGCACCTCGATGAACACCTGCGACGCCGCCCATTTGCAGGCGTTGTCGACCAGGTTGCCGGCCATCTCCTCGAGATCCTGCCGTTCGCCGCGGAACTTCGCCCGCGGGTCGGCATCGACCGCGATGGCGATGCCGCGATCGCGATGGATCTTCTCCATGGTCCGGCGCAGCGCCTCGATCGCCGGCGCGACTTCGGTGACCGTGCCGATGATGGTGAGCCGCGCGGCGATGCGCGCCCGCTCCAGATGATGGGCGACCTGGTCGCGCATCACGTCGGCCTGCTCCAGCACCTTGGTCGCGAACGGATCGGCGCCGTGCGCGGAGGCCTCGTTGACGATGACGGACAGCGGCGTCTTGATGGCGTGGGCGAGATTGCCGACATGGGTGCGCGCGCGCTCGACGATTTCGCGGTTGGCGTCGATCAGCGCGTTGGTCTCGCGCGCCAGCGGCGCGATCTCGACGGGAAATTCGCCCTCCAGCCGCTCGGCGCGGCCGGACCGGACATCGGCGATCGATTCCGAAATGCGCTTCAGCGGCGCAAGGCCGAAGCGGACCTGGAAGATCGTGGTCAGCACCAGCACGATCGACAGCGCGGCGAAGGTGCCGCCGAGGTAGTAATCGAAGGTGCGCGTTTCGTCGAAAATCTCGGTGGCGTCGCCGGCAACGCTGACCAGGAACTTGCCGTCGGCGCCGAGATCGACCGGCCGTTCCACCATCCGCAAGGCTCTGGCCCTCGGGACCCTCGACATAGCCGAGGCGAATGCCGGCCGCGGTCAGGTCGGCGCCCTGGTCCTCGAGCTTCGGCAGCTTCTTGTCCCACAGCGAGCGCGAGGCGCGCACCTCGGGCTTTTCGGAATCGGTGCGGGTGATCTGCCAGTACCAGCCGGACAGCGGCAGCTCGAACAGCGGCTCGCCGAGCGACTGGAACTGATGGTCGGGCGGCTCGTCGGGCGTTGCGACTTCCGCGATCAGGGTGCGCAGATAGAGGTTGAGCCGGCGGTCGAAGGCGCGTTCGGTGGCGTCGCGATAGACCGACGACAGCACGATGCCGGTGATGAGCAGGATCACCACCACCCAGGCGGTCGCGGACAGAAACAGCCGGGTGGCGAGCGAACTGGCGCGCATCAGAGCATGATCCCGAAACGCATCTCCCGGGCGAAGGCCCGATGGATGGATGCCGCTGACCGGACGAGATCATGCCCGCACAAAAGAGCAAGAAGGCTGCCCGATCAACACCCTTGATCAGCTGCCAGGGGGGCGATGGCGGCGTCAGCAGGTAGCCGAGACCCCGCACCGTCTGGATGATGTCGACATCGAGCTTCTTGCGGATGCGGCCGACGAACACTTCGATGGTGTTGGAGTCGCGGTCGAAGTCCTGATCGTAGAGATGCTCGACCAGTTCGGTGCGCGACACCACGCGCCCGGTGTGGTGCATCAGATAGGCCAGCAGCCGGTACTCGTGCGAGGTCATCTTGATCGGATTGCCGGATACGCTGACCCTGCCGGTGCGGGTGTCCAGCGACACCGGCCCGCAGGTCAGCTCGGACTGGGCATGGCCGGTGGAGCGGCGCAGCAGCGCGCGGATCCGGGCCAGGACTTCCTCGAGATGAAACGGCTTTGCCACGTAGTCGTCGGCGCCGGCGTCGAAACCCTGCACCTTGTCGCTCCAGCGGTCGCGCGCGGTGAGGATCAGAACCGGCATCGCGCGCCCGTTGCGGCGCCATGCCTCCAGCACCGAAATGCCGTCCATCTTCGGCAGGCCGATGTCGAGCACGACGGCGTCATAGGGCTCGCTGTCGCCGAGATAATGCCCCTCCTCGCCGTCGAAGGCGCGGTCGACCACATAGCCGGCGTCGCTCAGCGCCGTGGTGAGCTGGCGATTGAGATCGGGATCGTCTTCAACGACGAGCAGGCGCACGGCTGGCCTCCGTATGTGAGCTGCACGAGTTCCGCCCTCGAATTGAGCCTTGCCGGCGTGAACGGGCTATGAACAGAGCACATACCGCAATGTTACTTTTTCGTCATGAGCGCATTTGGCCTGTTTTCGGCACGCGCGATGCCGGCCGCGTCCAGATGCCTAACAATCGGATCGGAAGCCCCAAATCGGCGCACTCGCACGATCGTAAGGCACACCAAGGTCATACGGCCGCCCCATTCGCGGCGAGGACGTTCGCGGGTTAACGATATTCGACCATTCACTCCAGTCGTACCGCGACGAGCAGGTTGAGATCGGTGGGTTTGTAGCTTATCTAGCAGCAATGGTTCAAAGGCTATCCACTATCGCGGGCTGGCTTGCACTCGCCTTCATCGTATTCGCGACGTTGTCCCCGATCGATGACCGTCCTGTCGTCGCGGGCGCGCAGTTTGAACATTTCGCGGCATTTGCAGTGGTCGGGTTAGCGTTCGGTCTGGCCTACCCGAGGCGCGTATTTCTGGTTGCCGCCCTCATTTTGATCAGCGCGTTCGGGTTGGAGGCTCTGCAGCTGCTGACGCCCGACCGTCATGCCCGCGTGCTTGATGCGGCTGGTGAAAGCGGCGGGCGGCGTTTGCGGGATCGGCATCGGCCAAGTGGCGCAGCTGGTATTACGAACCCAGATCAAGCGCGCCGGCTAATCATCATTTTTACCGGTTGCTGCGGTCTCTCATTGAACAGCCGTCTGGTTGACGAGCGTTCTGGTTGACCAGCCTGGTCCAGCCTCTCAATTGACGAGTTTCGGGTAGCGGGCGACGTCATGCTCGCCATGCGATGTCTGATCCGCGGTGATGTAGAAGCGTATCGCGACGGTCCAGCGCTTGGCAAGCTCGCCTACGACGTCGAGCGCAAGCAATTGTTCGTCTTCGACGTCTACATCGGAATCATTCATCACTTCGCCATTGCCAATGGCAACAGCGCAGCGTCCCTTCCAATCACGGCGTCACCACTCGCGCAATCGCCACGCTGTCGCCCTACGGTTCGATCCCGCCAACCGGCCCAATATCGCAAACAGCCGGTTCAACTCCGAAAACCCGGATACTGGGGATTTGCTCCGCCGGAGCGCCGGGTTTGGGATCTAGCGGTACGATGGACGGCCAGGCACCGTGCTGGAAGGCAAGGAATTCGTGAAGGACTGCCGCTGACACCCCAGGCATGAACAAGTTGAATTCGAGAAAGCGGACCCACAACGCCCAAAACCGCACGTTCAAGCCGAGGCACTTTGGATGAACGCCATGCTGAATATTGCCGCGACCTTTGGGGCCGGTGGTGCGCTGGACTATTTTGTGCGCGAGCGAATTTACGGAACCGACGGCGGCGTGCTTCAGCTTGGTGACGGCGGCAAGGTCGAGTTCCCTAACGGCCCGCTGGCAGATAGCCGCGCCTGCGCGCTCATCAACGAGGGTAAGCTGCCCTAACGCCAGGCAAGGTCGTATCGCTTGCGCAGTCGCTCAGCGAGCTCTTGGGTGAGGTCGCGCCATTCCTGCGGGTTGCGGACTGGACCCGCCGCCGGGGTGATGGTCAGCATAGCCCGCCACAACGTGGTGCCATAGACCGTCACCACGAACCCCTGCCGAGGGCACTCGGGATGCTTCGCCAGATCCGCCTCAATCATCTGCCCCAGCTCGGCCGCGGTTTTGATTTCCTTGCGAGGGGTCACATCGGCGCCCACCTGACGCGCTTCAACCTGGATCTCAGATGCCGGCGGCAGCGCCTCGGGTTGGGCCGGCGGCGGCTCAGATTTTGGTTTCGGCTGCCCGAGTACCTGCTGGGCGAGGATGATGATTTCCTTGTCATATTCCGTCACGATGAAATGTCCCCGTCATTAAACCAAAATCTGTAATAGGACGCTTTTCGATTTATTTTGGTCAGGTGAATTTGTTTAAAGCTGCGCGGAAATGGCATTTGATTAGTTTTTTCAGAATCATACGAATTCCAGGCAAACATCCGTCAAAGTGGCATGGCAAGCGTCGACTTCGGGCGAATAGGCAGGCATTCGGCGCGAGAAGGTGCGCCAGGGTGCCGAAAGCGCAGCGCCGCACTCTGCTGATTTCGGCGCGGTCCGGCCCCCCCAAAGTTCCGTCTCAGAGCATATTGCGTAGAGTCCACCGGTCGGCCATGGGGTGGCAAGTTTGGCTTGCTAATTGTTCGGCGCTGGCAGCTTAATGCTTAAAATCCGGAAACCGGCTCAACATCGCAGCCTTCAAGAACTTGAAATGCGTGATCTCGGTGGCGAGTTCCTTCAGGCGCCGCTGGCCGTTGGATATTTCTGCGCTGAACAAGTCCTGATGGTGGCTATCGAGCGGTTCGCGTTCCAGATATTCGTCGGTGCCGTTGCCGATCGTGACGGCGGCACGCGCCAGCACATCTTCGACCCGGCGGCCGAGGCCTGATTGTTCCCGTTCTGCTGCGTGGAGCGCGTTTTCGACGGCCTCCAGAATGGAGCCCACGCGGGCCCTGTCGGTCTCGGCGTCGCGATCGGCCGAGCGGGCTTTAAAATCCTGGCTGCCAAGACGGGTCCTGAGATAATTTTGCGCGCGGGCCCGCAGAAAAAGCTGAAACATCAGGATATGTCCGGTCCAAAGCCCAGGGTCATCGGCGCAATATGGGCTTAAGTCACTCTAACTTAGTTAATAAAGGTTAAATCTCCTCCACGGTCCGCGGAGGTGTCGACCATCCACTGCTTCCAGGCCTGGTCGTGCTTGCCGTAAAGCTCGAGCCAGCGCCGTTCCCGCGCCGTCGTCGGAATCCCGTTTTCGTCCCACGCGACATGATTGCCGGCCTCATCCAGCGCCGGCAGGTTGTCCAGGCTCTCGAACTCAAATGTCTCCTCGATCGTCAGACCAATGAGAACACGTCGGCCGTTCTCGTCGACGAAATAACGCCGCGGCAGGTGACCCGGATCAGTCATGCTGCGAGGTTTCGTTCGCGATCCACGGGCCGGTCAGAACATCGAGATGTCTGCGATAGGACCACATGAAGACTGCAACGCCAATCACAATGAAGAACAAAATCAAAAACCAGCCCATCAAACCCACCAGTTCCTCAATCGCGCGTAGACCAAAATATGAACGACCCTGTGCAAACACCGCGCCGGTCGATAATTCCGGGCATCATAAGAGAGGATAACGATCCCGCAAGGCCAAGCGGACCTTAACCTAACCGCTCAAGGTTACCGGTAGGCGGTCGATCATCTGGGCCAATCTGCCGCACGAAATCAGCACGTATCTGCGCAAGCCTTTCGCAATTCTTCTCGTCGAGATAATGGCTGTGCAGCCTGCCCAAAATCAAAACAATCATGCCTCGCGGGATGAGATTACGATTGGTCATATCCAGCGTTTCGAAGTAGTTTGAGCACTCAGTTGTGGGGACGGTTTTGAGGATTTGCCCGATGGCGTTGCAGACGTCATCAGCAGGTCGTTTCGCGGCCTTCCTCAGCCAGTGTTTGAGCTTTGAGAAAAACCGCTCGATCGGGTTCATATCTGGTGAGTATTTTGGCCGGAAGAAGAGCGGCGCGCCTAGCGGTGCGGATAGCCAAGCGTACGGCATGACCTTAGCGCACTCCGAGATTGTCCATGATGACGACGTCGCCCGGCCGCAGGCAGGGGAATCGCATATGGATTTGAAACTGCTTTTCCTGCGCTTGGAGCATGGCATACCAAGCCACGACACCTTCAACACGGTGTTCCGTCTGCTCAAGTGTGTCAGCTGATACTCGATCTGATGGACGGTGCCTGGTTGAGCGACCGGTTTTAACATTTAACGTTGTCAGGCAGCGATCATCTTCTCCTTTGCGATCGGCATGGCATCCAGGAACGTTTGCATCGGCGTCTTGCCGAAGCTCCCACGTCCTTGGTGTGGGCATTTGCCAGCGGAACAAAGAACGCTGGAAGGTTTGAGCGGCACCTATGTCGCCCAGGCCGAACGGCGTTTTGTGGTCTCGCGCCTGGCGCGCTGGATCAGAAAATCATCGATCTTCTTGCCGGCCTTAAGTTGGGACACTAGCCACCGCGGCTGCTTGCCCCGACCAGCCCACGTTTCCGACGGATCGGTCGGGTTTTGATATTTGGGAAGAACTGGCGGATATTTCCGGCGCATCGCGCGGCTTTCGCGAACCTTCAGAGCCGCGCGCCTAATCGCCGGCATTTCAATCACACGACCATTGAGCTGGGCGAGACGTTCCTCCAGTCCGCGCTTTTCCGCGGTAATCTTTTCGGAGAGCACCTCGCCGACTTGTTCGTGGAGCGCCCACAAATCGTCAATAGACAGCGCTTTCAGCTGCAGCTTGCTCAACGTCATTTGGTCAGCCCCAAAATAATTTGCCCTGTTCATTTTCGAACAAAGCCCCTGTCCGGTTGTTGAATTGTCAAGGCCTTTGGCTACTGCGCAATCAGCGATTGCCAGGGCCGTTTTCGATCACTCAGCGAGCGAACTTAGCAGGAAAATCAACGCATAATTGTGCCGCCTTGATGGCAAAAAATTGTTTCCACAGCTGAGAATAACGCGGCAAAGGGCGCGGTCTGACTCCTCAGGTACTTGGTGAGGGTGGATTGGTTTTCTCGATTGCGCCGATCGAGCAGTTCCCGTGCCTACCTTGATGGCGAAATATCCAGACCCTGCACAGCCAGGAAACCATTTGAGATTGCAATGAAACTTCTGACAGAACTTTAAATGATATCTAGCGGCTCAACCTTGCTGACCCGGCCTGTCCAACCATGTCCGATCTAGACCGCAGCGTGCAATGTCGGCTTGCCAGCAACCGACCCATTAATTTGCGTCTCGCAAATTGTGCGACCAGTCGAAGCCGATATGAAAAGGATAGGGCAACAGCCGTGCCAAGTCCTGCACGGCTATATCGCGGCTAGCGTCCGGCCGGTGGTCCCCTGACCACGATAAAATCGATCGGCCCGCCCGGCCTGTCATCGTCAAAAACCCCGACCGTCAGCCGTCCCGTCCGCCAGGCGAGCGTGTCCAGATTGGTGCGGCCTTGATACAGCAACGGGCCTTCGGGATGATTGTCGTGACCATGGACGACGTGGAGCGTACCGAAGCCGCCGGAAAATTCCTTCGGATAGCGCTTGCACAACAGTGTCGCCTCGCTCTGCTGATCCAGAGGGAAGCAGGGGATCGACGCCGGCGTGAACGTAGACGCGATGCGCGTCGACATGCAGCAGCTGCAGTCGATCGAGCCAGTCGATATGGGCCGCCGGCACCGCGGCAGGGTCGCCGCCATAGGAGGCCAATGCCGCGTCGCCGCCCTTCCCCATCCACGCCGCCATCTTCGAGGGGTCGCGCAGCGCCTCCACCATCAGGGCGTCGTGGTTGCCCTTCAGCGTCACCAAATTCCAGCCCCGTCGACGCCCGCCCGCAGCCGGTCAATGACGCTCTTGCTGTCCGGGCCCTTGTCGACATAGTCGCCGATCATGACGATCGCGCCCGCCTCGCCGCCTGGAACGCGGGTGATCTCGGCGAGCGCCTCGCTCAGCAGATCGTGGCGGCCGTGAATGTCGGGAATGACGTAAGTCAGGCTCATGGGGCGGCTGCATTCCCGGCGGGCATGCGAAGGGTCCTAACCCAATCGATCTCCGCCATCAATCCGCCAGCCATTCTCCGCGGTTCTTTCCGGCCGGCCGCGTGCCGCTCGTGCAGCTACGCGTCGTCGCTGCCTCGTTAGGTGCGGAAGAACACGAACCAGACGACGCCCAGGATGAGAATGGCCAGCCCGGTAGAGACCGCGAGGAGCGCAAGCACCGACGGCCCGGGCTCGGCCTGGCGAGCTTCGGTCGGGGTTTCGACGATCTGCTGATGCCGTCTCGTTGCCATGGAGCCCTCGTTTCCTTGCGATGGTCGCGGGAGAACGCCAGTCCTTGCGGCGTCGCATGCCGAGAGCAACGCATGATCTCCGACGATGTTCCGGCTCGGGGTCCCCGCCTCGGGTCTTCCGAGGCGCGCCGCCCGAGCGCGCGGTTTTGCGCCGCACCCGCACCGCCCCGACGGTTAACTCCGTCCCGAGATTCCCGCCGTCAGCTTTGAAAGCCGGTTCCGCGGTGGTATCCTTACATGGTCGTCTGTTGCGTTTCGGAGTATCCCATGGCCCCCCGCGCCAACTGGAAAGGCTTCCTGCGCCTTTCGCTCGTGACCTGCCCGGTCGCCCTTTATCCGGCGACGTCGGATAGCGAAAAGGTCTCTTTCAACCAGATCAACCGCAAGACCGGCCATCGCATCAAATACGCCAAGGTCGATGCCGACACCGGCGAGGAAGTCGCTTCCGACGACATCATGAAGGGCTACAAGGTCGATACCGACACCTACATCGAGGTGTCGAAGGACGAACTCGACGACATCGCGCTGGAATCGACGCACACCATCGAGATCGACGAGTTCGTGCCCAGGACCGACATCGACAGCCGCTATCTGATCCGCCCCTATTATCTCGTGCCCGACGGCAAGGTCGGCCATGACGCCTTCGCGGTGATCCGCGAAACCATCCGCAGCATGAACAAGGTCGCGATCGGACGCGTGGTGCTGACCAACCGCGAGCACATCATCGCGCTGGAGCCACTCGGCAAGGGCCTGATGGGAACGCTGTTGCGCTACCCCTACGAGGTGCGCAGCGAGAAGGAATATTTCGACGACATCCAGGACGTGAAGGTCACCAAGGATATGCTGGACCTCGCCAAGCACATCGTCGAGAAGAAATCCGGCGCATTCGAGCCCGACAAGTTCGAGGATCATTATGAATCCGCGCTGATCGATCTCATCAACAAGAAACGCAGCGGCGTTCAGCCTGACCGCGAAAGCCGCGCCGAAAACCGCCGGCAACGTCATCAATCTGATGGACGCGCTAAAGAAGAGCCTCGCCAGCGAGCGGCAGGCCCCGCCTCGCCGCCAAGGCAAAAGGCAAGAAGCCGCGCAAAGCCGCCGCCGGCCAGCGCGAGATGCTGCTGCCGATCAGCGGCAAGCGCGCCAAGGAAGAGCCAAAGGTCGCAGCAGCCGAAGAAGGCGGAAAAGCCGGCGCGCCCGACCGCCGCCCGATCGAAAAAGGCCGGATAGTGCAGCCAGCCTTTGCTGCGGCGCGACGAACATCGCAGGCCAAGCCTGAGATGCCTTGGTCGACGCCGTTCGAGACCCCGATACGCTTGCGCGGCGGCCGCAGGCTTGTGACGCTGCAGCACGCCGCCGATTACATCATGAAAATGCCGGAAGACGTCCAGCAACAGGAGCGCTGGCAGATCGCGGTCGAGAACCTGATCAACGCCGCGGAGACCGGCGGCGGCTGGCTGATGTTCGCGCGGATCGCCGTGATGCGGGCGCTGAACGGAGATGGCCGGCGCGCTGCACGGCCTCAATCTCCGCACCCTCGCTGTCGCTAAAATAAAACTCACCGGAATCGCTGCCTGTCGCCCGACGACGAAAGCTTTCCAAACACCAACAGCAGCAGGATAGAGGTTACGCCCAGCGTCGCGGCGAGCACGCGCCAGGGTTTTGCTCGCTGTAAGCGAGCAGTTCGGGGCCCCCAGGCTCCCGAATATCGCTTGCATCGCGTCAGCTTGCGACCCGCCGCTATTTCAGCGACGAATTCACCGAGGTGAATTGGTATTGAGGGCCGAGCCGATGCCATTGACGGCGGTGATGATCACGATGCTCAGCCCGACCGCGATCAGGCAATACTCGATAGCGGTGGCGCCGGATTGATCCGCAAGAAATCTTGAAAAAAGCTGCCGCATTCAAAAACTCCTTTTGACACCTGCCACGGGATTCTTCGGCCCCGCGCTAAAGTGCGCAATCTAGGTCGGATTGGTTGCCGGTGTGTTCACAAACGCGCTGAACGACCGGTTAAGGCGAAGGTCGGTATTTGCCGCATATACGGCGTCATCCACCGCAATGGCGGGAGGTGCACAGCGCACAGCGCCGTACTCATACGTAACAAAAATTTACCCTCGATTGCGGCCCGCCGAGGTACCTCCCGCGCGCCTTGGGCGCCAAAATCATGATTTGGGTCAAGCGTAGCCGAGGCGATACCTCCTATGAGGTTCCATGCTCCTCATCCGCCGGCTTGATCCATGAACCCTCTCGAGACCTCCCGCCCCCAACTTGAGATTCGAAGCGTCAATCTCGATACCGGACGCGAGAACGTCGTCGTCATTTCGCGGCAGTCGAAGGCACTGCGCGCGGAAGTATTTCGAGGATTTAGCCGGGTCGAGCTGCGCCGGGATTCGAAAGTGCTGCTCGCCACCCTTCTCATCACCGACGATGACGCCTTGGTGGGCCCCCACGAAATCGGGCTTTCCCAACCGGCGTTCCGCCGCTTCGCCGAACCCGCCGGCAATCTGGTGACGGTTACCCCGGCGACGCCGCCGGAAAGTCTCGAAGCGGTGCGCGCCAAGATCCGCGGCCGGACCCTGAGCGCCCAGGAGATCACCGCGATCGTCAACGATCTCACCCACTATCGGTACTCCGACATGGAGATCGCCGCGTTCCTGATCAGCTCCGCCAGCTTCATGACCAGCGATGAGCTGATCGCCCTCACCGGCGCGATGGCAAGGCGGGAACGCAGCTTGAAGTGGGCCCGATCCGATCGTGGTCGACAAGCATTGCATCGGCGGAATTCCCGGCAATCGAACCTCGATGATCGTGGTGCCGATCGTGGCGGCGCACGGCCTGCCAATTCCAAAAACCTCTTCGCGCGCCATTACCTCTCCCGCCGGCACCGCCGACACGATGGAAGTGCTGGCGCGGGTCAATGTCGGCGTCGATGAAATGAAGAATATCGTTGCGACCTGCAATGGCTGTCTGGTGTGGGGCGGCCACGTCAACCTGTCGCCGGCCGACGATATCCTGATCTCGGTGGAGCGGCCGCTCAGCCTCGATACGCGCGAGCAGATGGTGGCTTCGATCATGTCGAAGAAACTCGCCGCCGGCTCGACCCATCTGCTGATCGACCTGCCGGTCGGACCGACCGCCAAGCTCACCAGCGGCGTCGAGGCCATGCGGCTGCGCAAGCTGTTCGAGTTCGTCGGCGATCGCTTCGGCATCGCGGTGGAAGTGATCACGACCGACGGCCGCCAGCCGATCGGAAACGGCATCGGTCCGGTGCTCGAAGCCGAGGACGTGATGGCCGTTCTGGCCAACGATCCCGCCGCGCCGAGGGACCTGCGCGAAAAGTCGCTGCGGCTCGCCGCCCATCTCCTGGAATACGATCCGAAGCTGCGCGGCGGCACCGGCTATGCTCGGGCCCGCGAGCTGCTCGATAGCGGCGCTGCGCTCAAGCAGATGCAAAAGATCATCGATGCGCAGGGTCCGGCGAGCTGCCGCACCGATCTGGGCAATCTGACCTTCGATGTGAAGGCCGGCAGCGATGGCGTCGTCGCCGGCATCGACTGTCTGCAGTTGAACCGGCTGGCGCGGACCGCGGGCGCGCCGCTCGACAAGGGAGCCGGCATCAGGCTGTTCAAGAAAATCGGCGACCGCGTCGAAAGCGGCGAACCGCTTTACCGGATTTACGCCTTGGATCAGTCGGAGCACGATCTTGCAGTGGCCGGGGCGAAGATCAATGCCGGCTACGCGATCGAAAGCCAACCGTTGCTTCACAGCCAGGCGACGCCGTGAACAAGACCGCCATCCAGTGCCTGCCGTCCGGCGCCAGCGATGCAAAACGGCTGGCGGCGCGGCTTGGTCTTCCCCTGCATGAAATCGCCCTGCACCGGTTTCCCGACGGGGAAATCCGGGTGACAGTCGGCCCTGCCGCTTCCACCACCATCATTTATGCCTCACTCGACCAGCCGAACGACAAGCTCATCGCGCTCCTGTTCGCCGCCGAAGCGCTGCGGCGCGCCGGCGCAAAGCGGCTGGTGCTGGTGGCGCCCTATCTCTGCTACATGCGCCAGGACGCGGCCTTCGGCGCCGGCGAAGCGATCAGCCAAAGGGCGGTCGGCCGGCTGATCGCGGGAATCGTGGATCGCGTGCATCACGGTGGATGCCCACCTTCATCGCACCACCGACATCAGAGCGGTTTTTCCCGGCATCGAGGCGGAAAACCTGTCAGCAATGCCGGCGATCGCTAACGCGCTGCGCTCAGACCGGGATTGATCCCGCAACCATCGTGGCCGGGCCGGACGCGGAGTCCCGGCCGTGGGTGAGCGATCTCGCCGGCCAGCTCGGACTGGCGCACATGGTTGCGCAAAAGATTCGCCGCGGCGATCGCTCGGTCGAGATCAGCTTTGCGGAAGCCGCGTCGATCGCGGGGCGGCCGGTGCTGCTGGTCGACGATATCGTCTCGTCCGGCGGCACTTTGATCGCCTGCGCCAAGGCACTCATCGCCACCGGCGCCACGGCAGTCGACGCCATCGTCACGCACGCGTTGTTTCCGCCTGACATGGCAATCGCGTTTGCCGATGCCGGCATTCGCTCCATCCGCTCGACTCCAGCGTGCCGCATCCCACCAATGCCATCCCGCTCGACGATATCCTTGCCGCGGCCCTCGGCGGCGAAATGAACGGCGCAATTTTCCCGGAGACGATACCATGAGCGTGACGGTTCGATTTTGCGGCGCGGCCCAGACCGTTACAGGTTCGTGTTACCTCATCGAAACGCCAGCCGGGCGTTTCCTGATCGATTGCGGCCTGTTCCAGGGACAAAAGACCCTGAAGGAACTCAACTATCACGCCTTTCCGTTCCGCCCCGCCGAAGTCGATATCGTGCTGCTGACGCATGCCCATATCGACCATAGCGGGCTATTGCCGAAGCTGGTGCGCGAAGGTTTTCGCGGCAGGATCCTGGCGACGCGCGGAACGATCGACTTGTGTTCCTACATGTTGCCGGATGCCGGAAGCATCCAGGAATCCGAGGTCGTTACGCTGAACCGGCGCAACGCCGCACGCATGAGGTCCGAGGTCAGGCCGATCTATACCCAGGCCGATGCCGTCGCATCGATGCAGTCGTTTCAGGCGGTCGAATACGAAAATTGGGTCCACGTCATACCTGGGGTGCGCGCGCGCTACTGGAATGCCGGTCATCTGCTCGGCTCGGCCTCGATCGAACTTGAGTTCGATGGCGAAGGCTCCTCAGGGCGTCCGCTGCGCCTGCTGGCATCGGGCGACGTCGGCCCCGATGCAAAGCTGCTCGAGCCCGATCCAAAGGCGCCGGCCAATTTCGACTATGTGATTTCGGAATCGACCTATGGCGACCGGATTCGCGCGGTCACGACGCCGGAACAACGCCGGCAGCGTCTCGCCACCGAGGTGCGCGACGCCGCCAGCGCAAAAGGCGCCCTGCTCATCCCCGCCTTCGCGGTCGAGCGCACCCAGGAATTGATCGTCGATCTGGTCGACCTGATGGAGCGCGGCGAAGTGCCGGCAGCGCCGATCTTTCTCGATTCGCCGCTGGCGATCCACGCCACCGAAGTGTTCCGTAAACATGCCGCGAGCCTCGACCAGGATATCGACGTCAACCGCCTGTTCAACTCGCCGCATCTGCGGTTCACCGAGACCGTCGACGAGAGCAAATCGATCGCCAAACTGACCGGCTTTCACATCATCATCGCCGCCAGCGGAATGTGCGACGCCGGTCGCATCCGGCATCATCTCAAGCGCTGGCTGTGGAACGACCGCGCCACCGTGCTGCTGGTCGGTTATCAGGCCAACGGCACCCTTGGCCGATTTCTCCAGGAAGGTGCCAAGGCCGTTCGCATCCAGGGCGATGAGATCAAGGTCGCCGCACGTATCCGCATGATCGACGAATATTCCGGCCATGCCGATGGCAGTGAGATTGCCCGATGGGTCGCCGCCCGGCGCCCGATTGAGCGAGGTGTATTCCTCGTTCACGGCGAGGAGACGGAGATCGCGGCTCTCGCCGAGCGCCTCGCCGAGCGGATCATTCCGGCGGCGAAACTGTTTCAGCCGCTGCTCGACGATATCTTCGAGCTTTCGACGCCCGCGCCCACGCTGATCGATGTCGCACGCCGTCGCCGGCTTGCGCCTGAGGCGGTGACGCACCTCGATTGGCATAATGAAATGTCGAAGCTGGTGCTCGATATCAACGATCAGATCGAGGCCGCCGCCGACGACCGCGCCCGCGGCGTCATCATCCGCCGGCTGCGGCGTGCGCTGGAAGCGTCCGGATGATTCCAACGCACTGGGATGCATATCAGAGCTTCCGGGAGTGGCGGCGCATACGCTTTACCAATCGGCGGATTCCTGTTCCAACTAGCCCTCAAAGGCCGAGCTCGACATCGGTCAAATTTTGGGAGGGATCGGCATGAAACTCGGCACCGCGATCGCGGAAATCATGAAGCGCGAGGGAATTGAGATTCTCTGCGGCTATCCGGTCAATCACCTCATTGAACATGCCGCCAATGCCGACATCCGTCCTGTCATGGTACGGCAGGAGCGCATCGGCTTGCATATGGCGGACGCGATCTCGCGGGTCACCTCCGGGCGCAGCATCGGCGCCTTCTGCATGCAGCACGGTCCGGGCGCGGAAAACGCCATGGGCGGCGTAGCGCAGTGCTATGGCAAATCCGTGCCGGTGCTGGTGCTGCCGATGGGCTATGCGCGGCGGCTGGCCAATATCGATCCGAACTTCAATGCCAGCCAGGCGATGAGGGCGTTTTCGAAATCGTCCGAGCCGATCAACCTCGCCGCTGAAGTCGGCAACATCTTCCGCCGCGCCTTCACAAAATTGAAGAATGGCCGCGGCGGGCCGGTCATCGTCGAGATCCCGGCCGACATGTGGAATGAGGAAGTGCCGGAGCCTTTGAACTACACCCCGGTGCTGCGCACCCGCTACGGTGCCGATCCCGTGCATGTGAAGCAAGCGGCGGAGCTGTTGATGTCAGCCAAACGGCCGGTGATCTATGCCGGCCAGGGCGTGCACTACGCCAAGGCATGGCCGCAGCTGAGACGGCTCGCCGAACGGCTCGCGATTCCCGTTACCACCAGCCTTGGCGGCAAATCGTCCTTCCCCGAGACGCACCCATTGTCGCTCGGCTCCGGAGGTCTCGCCGTGCCACGCGCCGTGCCGAAATTCCTGACTGAGGCCGACGTAATTTTCGGCATCGGCTGCTCGTTCACCGAAACCTCATTCGGCATCGCCATGCCCAAGGGCAAGACCATCATTCATTCGACGCTGGATCCCGCACATCTCAACAAGGATGTCGAGGCCAGGGTCGGGCTGCTCGGCGATGCCGCGCTGGTGCTCGATGCGCTGTTGGAAGAGATCGGCCAAAGCGTGGCATCGGACCGCGACGCATCCGCCGTCGCCGCCGAGATCGCCGCATCGCATAAGGAGTGGCTGGCGAAATGGATGCCGAAGCTGACCAGCAACGACGCGCCATTAAATCCCTATCGCGTGCTCTGGGATCTGCAGCACACGGTCGACATCCACAACACCATCATCACCCATGACGCCGGCAGCCCGCGCGATCAGCTGTCGCCGTTCTGGAAAGCGGTCGAACCCTTGTCCTATATCGGCTGGGGCAAGACCACCCAGCTCGGCTATGGTCTCGGGCTCGCGATGGGCGCCAAACTGGCAAGACCCGATAAACTCTGCATCAACGTCTGGGGCGACGCCGCGATCGGCTTCACCGGCATGGACTTCGAAACGGCTGTACGCGAGCACATCCCGATCATGTCCATCCTGTTGAACAATTTTTCCATGGCGATCGAATTGAAGGTGATGCCGATTTCGACCGAGAAATATCGCTCCACCGACATTTCCGGCGACTATGCCGCGATGGCGCGCGCCTTCGGCGGCCATGGCGAGCGGGTGACGAAACCGGAAGACATCATCCCCGCCATCCAGCGCGGCATTCAGAAGACCAGAGAAGGCATTCCGGTGCTACTGGAGTTCATCACCTCCAAGGAAACCGAGGTTTCGCGGCCTGGGACCTGAGCCCGACCGGCTTTTTTAGCGTCGCTGTACCAGATCACGGAGACAGCGCCGCCTCCTCCCAAGGCGAATTACGCTTTTTGGAGCGTACTTATCCGTTGCGCGGGCGCCTTTGGCCATTATATAGTCACGATAGTCATATTGGTCATCCGAGGTTTGACATGGCAAATGTCAACAAGACGCTATCCTCACCGCCTCTTAGCAGCACTTGGACTCTCGCGGTCGCCAAGGCTCGACTCTCCGAGGTGGTTGATCGTGCCCAAGCCGGCCCCCAGACCATCACCCGCAACGGCAAGCCGAGCGCGGTGATCGTCTCCGCCGAGGAGTGGGCGCGCAAGACTGTGCGCAAAGGCACCTTGGCCGAATTCCTGCTCGCATCGCCGCTGCGCGGCGCCGATCTCGATCTGGAGCGCCAGCGCGACAGGCCTCGCGATGTAACGCTGTGAACCTCCTGCTCGATACCAACGTGCTGTCGGAGGTGCAGCGACCGGCGCCCGACCTGAAGGTACTTGGCTGGCTTGATGCCGTCGACGAGGATCGGGTGTTCATCAGTGTCGCTTCGATCGCTGAACTTCGGCGTGGCATTGCTTTGATGGATGACGGCCGCCGGCGCGACACGCTGGCCGCCTGGCTCGCCAACGATCTGCCGGCACGCTTTGCCGAACGGATCCTGCCGATCGATCACGTGGTTGCCGAGCACTGGGGCGACCTGATGGCGCAGAGCCGCCGAAGCGGCGTTGCGCTGTCCGTTATGGACGGCTTCTTTGCGGCGACCGCGCTCGCAAAAGAGCTCACGCTGGTTACGCGCAATGTCAAGGATTTTGCGTCATTCGGCGTACCGCTGCTCAACCCGTGGGAGAAATAAGTAGCCTACCAAGCGGCGATCCAGAGCCGGGTTTTGACTTCTCTGATGATTGCGCCCACATCCGATCCGTACTTCAACTGATGACCCGGATTTGGACAGACAGCGCCATGAACGATGGTCCGTTTCGAATCAATCGAGAAGGAGAATTCCACACGATACTCCGATAGCCCTATCTATTCGATCAGGATTTTTCGGAAAACCGGTATCCACTTTTCCGGATCACGCCCTTACTTACGGCTTGAAAAACGCGGGATCGTTCAGCGCCTTGATCATGGTGTCGACCATGTCGGCAGCGCCATGGTCCTCGCGCGCCTCCAGGAGCTCCCACATCTTGCGCAAATTGGCGCGCATCGGTGCCTTCAGCGAGGGATCACGTTCGATCAACGTCCGCGCGATGCAGAAGGCGATGCCTTCGCTGCCCATCCGGGTTTGCTCGATGGAGGGTTTGCTCATGGCCGGTTCCTTTGCGAGGCGTCAGTGACCCCGCTGTTAGGCTGCGGCAACGTCCGATGTCAATTGCGGCAGGCCGGGCCTACCACATGTAGCGCGCCACTCCCTTGCCGGCATAGCTGCGGGTGACCCCGGAGAACTCGCCTTCGAAAGTCGCAGCGGCAGACCAGCCGTTCCGCCATTTGGCCTCCACGGAGGCGGTGGTGAGCGCGGACTCGCTTGCTTGCGCTGCGCCGTTGACGACAAACGAAGCTCCCGGAAGCGACTGGAAGGTGGCGCCAATGCTGCGGTCGGTGTTGAAGTCGTGCGCCCACGCCAAGCGGCCACGTAGCGTCAGGATCGCATCTTGCACCGCATAGGATTTGTCGGTGCGAACGCCGAGCTCGCTGCGGGTATCGGTCACGCTCTTTGAACCGTAAGCAAGCGCGAAGGTATTGGCACCCGATAGGGTCTGCTCGGCATGGGCCGGCAGATCGAAAGTGGTGAACTGTCCGGCGGCGTAAGGCGTGATGCCGACGCCGCCCATCCACGGCGAGACAAAGCGATGGCCGCCCTCAAGGCGGCCCGAGAAGGCATTGGCATTGAATTGCGCATGCAGCCGATCGACGCCCGCGATGGTCACGGTGCGATCCGTCGTGATGTCCTGCCAGCCATAGGCCAGCGCGCCGGAGACGTAAGCCGATCCGACCGTGTGCTTGACGAAGGCACCGGTCTGGAACAGGTCGGAACGCCCGCTACCGCTATTGTCGACGCTGAATCGGGTAGCCCCGCCCGCGAGCGCGAAGCCGGCAATCGTGCGTGGCGACAACAGGTAATCCGCGCCGACCGCAACGCCACCCAGAGTGCTGGTGGCGGTATTCGACCCAACCACGGCGCTGCCTTCGGTGGTCTGCGATCCGCCGAAGCCAGCGGCCCATATGCTCCAGCGCGGCTCGAGCAGTCGATCGATTGGCGCGGCCTTCGTGATCATACCGTAAGCGTCACGCTCGGAGCGCGTGCGCTTGCGGCCGGCGGACGCGTAGGCATTGACGCTGTCGTCTTCTTCGGCAAACCATTTCTCGCCCGAAGCCGCGGTCGACGCCTTGCCTCGCCCGCCGATAAAAGGATCGAGCAGCGTGCTGAGGAATTGAGTCATTGCGCTGAAAGTTGTCTGCTGCGAGCCGGTATCCAGCTCGCCCGAGGCCTGGCTGAGATTTTGCGGGATGTTGCCGGCAAAAATGGCACCGAGCGCACCGGTCTGGCCGCCCGGCGCATTGAATCCGGCATCGAGCGCTGTGCCGACGGCGCGCTGGTTGGCATTGAGCCCGGGGAGTTGACCAAGACCCGAAGCGAGATTGAGCTGCACGTTGCCGCCGGGATAGGTCAGCGATCCGACGATCCCGGGGGGCGTTCCCGCGAGCGCGTTGAACCGGGTACCGTTCAATCCGGCCGAGGTGAGGATGGTGTACGGCGAATTGAAACGCCAGGAATTACCCAGCGACGTCACCTGCACGGTGCCACCGAGCGTCGCGCTGCCCGTGACATTGACGCGGTCGGAACTGAGGGACGACACTTCCACCATGTAGCTTGCCGCCGCCGTGAGGGCGAGGCTGCCCTGGACCGTAAGCGTACCAATGGAATTGCCGGGCGCCAGCGCGCCGCCATTGATGACGGTGTTGCCGACGATGCCGTTCCCACCGAGCGTGCCGCCGGCATTGACCATGGTCAGGTTCGAGGATGCGGTCGAGCCGTTGACGCTGAGCGTGCCGCCGTTGATCGTGGTCCGTCCGGTGTAGGTGTTGATGCCGGCGAGCACCAGCTTTCCCGCCCCGGTCTTGGTCAGCGAACCGCCGGCGCCCTGGATCACGCCGGAGACGGTTGTCGAGAGATCGTTGCCGCCGACAGACAGGTTCGCCGATCCGAGACGGATAGCGCCCGCGCCCTCGATCGAACCCGCAGTCACAGTCGTTCCGGCAGATTGTATGTCAAATACCCCGTCGGCATTATTGATGAAACGCGCATTTCCGCCAGTACCGCTGAGGAAAAACCCCAAAAAGCCGTCATTGATGATCGTGGCGTTGCCGGCGGTGCTGCTATTCGTGAAGTCCAAGGTGCCCGAGACGCGGTTATGGATCGTGGCGTTGCCGGCGGTGCTGGAGTCAAAGAAAGCGGTTACGCCATCATTCGCGATGGTAGCGTTGCCAGCCGTGCTCGAGTTCGAGAATTGAAGGTTTCCTGGTAAACCAGCGGTATTGAAGATGATGGCGTTGCCAGCCGTGCTGTTACCGAAGAAAGAAAGCGTGCTAAAGTTGGTGATGACGGCGTTGCCGGCCGAAGTCGAGCTCAAGAAATACATTCCGCCATTATTGGTGACGGTGGCGCTGCCTGCGGTGCTGCTGTTGGTGAAGTCCAAGGTGCCCGCAAGACGGTTGTTGATGGTGGCATTGCCGGCCGTGCTGGAGTCAAAAAAGCTGGCTACGCCATCGTTGGTGATGGTGGCGTTGCCGGCAGTGCTCGAGTTCGTGAATTGAAGATTTCCAGGCAAACCACCGGCATTGAAAATAACGGCATTGCCGGCAGTGCTGGTATCGTGAAAATAGAGCGCATTATTGTTGGTGATCACGGCATTGCCGGCCGTAGCGGAATTCTGGAATTGCAGACGATCGTTTACGACGAAGTCAGGCGCATTTGTCGAACCGTTGACAATGCCGGCACCGGTGACAAACAGATTGTTGCCTAGGGTGAAGGTGTAGACCGGAGCGCCGGTCACGAACTGGATTTCGTTGATCAAGGCGGGATTGCTGACCGTCACCGACGCCGGCGCGCCGTTATTGGTGAAGGTCGCAGTATTGTCGGGAACGACGGGAGTCGGTGACCAGTTGGCGCCGGTGGTCCATTCGAACGTGCTAGCTCCGGTCCACGTTCCGTCCGCCGCGTGCGCCGCGGTCGCGGCCAAGACGACGCAAGGCGCCAAAGATAAGCCAAATTGTGCGCAGCGACCCCCAAGACTTGCCGGAAAGATTCCGATCAATCGGCCTTCTCGCCGTCGCCCTCTCCCCTTCGCCGGCTCCTGCACGGCGGGCGAACGGTGTGCATTCATGACGAAAATTCCTAAATTCGGCTTTCAGCGTTGTCTCCGAGTTTACGGAGCCTTCAAATCATCCAAATAACTACGTTATTACCACAACGGAACTCGGCTCATCGTGATTTTGTGCCGGAATTGTGCCGGTTTGCTTCAGATGTTGCTGATGAGCAACGCCACGAGCGCTGTACGAGGAAAGGCAATGTGAAGCGCTTGGCTGCGCCTTGAGGGAAGCAGCCCCTACTCCGCCATCTCCACCGGCGCTTGGCCGGGCCGGCCAGCGGCTTTTCTTCCATCAGGATCATGCACAGCGCCGCGCAGGCGAGCATCACCGTCGCGGCGCCGAACACATAGCGGAAGGCCACGATCATGTCGGCGGCGGGAATCGAATTCACCGGTCCGCTGATGCTCGCCGACCAGCGAAATGTCCGGCCCCAGCGCCATCAGCAGGATCGCGCTGAACGCCGCCACCGTGAACGAGGCCATCAGCGCGCGGAAGAAATTCATCGCGCCGGTCATGGTGCCGACCTGCGAGCGCGCCACCGCATTCTGGATGGAGACCACGCTGACCGGAAATGCCGTGCCAAGGCCCAGCGCGAACACGGACAGCAGCACCAGCAGCGCCCATAGCGGCAGCGCCGTCAGCGTCAGCGCGCCCCCGAACAGGGTCGCGCAGGAGGTGCCGATGATCGCCACCCGCTTGTAGTGCTTGACCCGGGCCATGGTCCGGCCGGCGAACGCCGCGCCGCAAGGTCGAAATCGCCGCCAGCGGGATCAGCCCAAGCCCGGCTTCGCTGGCGCTGAGGTGATAGACCACCTCGTAATACAGCGGCAGATGCACGGTCAGCCCCAGCATCGCGCCCAGCGCGCAGCCGCCGGCGACCATCGCGTAGGGCACCACCTTTCCGCCCAGCAGCGACAGCGGCAGGAACGGCTCTTCGGCCTGTCCGGCCTGCCAGACGAACGCGAGCGCGAGCGCCACCGATGCCCCCACCATCGCCATGATCGACAGGCGACAGCCAGAGATAACGATTGCCGCCCCAGGTCAGCACCAGCATGAACACGACCGCCGACGCCATCAGCAGCACGCCGCCGAGCCAGTCGATCTTGCGCCGGCGGTGGAACACCGGGATCTTGGCCATCTTCGGCAGCAGCATCGCCAGCGAGGCAATCCCGAGCGGCACGTTGATCCAGAAGATCATCGACCAGTGCAGATGTTCGGCGAATATGCCGCCGAGGACCGGTCCGCCGATGCCGGCAGCCATCCATACGCCGCTGAAATAGGCCTGATACTGGCCGCGCTCGCGCGGGCTGACCACGTCGGAAATCACCGTCTGCACGATCGGCATGATGCCGCCGCCGCCGAGCCCCTGCAGGCCGCGCGCGAGGATCAGCACCGTCATGTTCGGCGCCAGCGCGCACAGGATCGAGCCCGCGATGAACAGGCTGAGCGCGGCGATGATCATGGCGCGGCGGCCGTAGATGTCGCTGAGCGTGCCGAACACCGGCGCCACCGCGGTCGAGGCCAGAAGATAGGCCGTGATCACCCAGGACAGGTTGGAGACGTCGCCGAATTGCCGGCCGATGGTCGGCAGCGCGGTCGCGACGATGGTCTGGTCGAGCGCGGCCAGGAACATCGTCAGCAGCAGGCTCATCAGGATGGTGCGGACTTCGCCGGGGGTCAGCGGCGCCTTGGGCGCGATCGGCGGCGCGTCGCTGATATCGAGCACCTCAGTCGGGATTTCCGGCAGTTCGCCGGCGATGGCTTCGGGCAAGTCTGCTGGTCGGCCGGGTGACGGCTGTGCCGTTCGAACTTGTTCATGCGGACGTGTGTTTGTCGGCTGCGCGGCGGGCGGATGCGTGGAATCGCTGGTTCCAGAGCAATTTAGGCGGCAAATCCGCAGCCGCGGCAGCGGGTTGCGCGCATGGGTGCATCCCCGCTGAGACAATCGCAATCGCGTGATCGGATTTCTTAGGATTGCGGCCGCTTCTTCAGCCGCGCCCGCTTCGGCAACAGCGCCGGCCATTGCACGATGTGGTCTTCGAGGTCGGCGTCCGCGATTTCGTTCTCGGTTCCCTGCACCCGTCCGCGCACCGAAACGCCCGCTTCATGCACCGTGTCAGGATCGCCCGATATCAGCGGGTGCCACCAATAGAGATCGCGGCCCTCGGCGACGAGCTTGTAGCCGCAACTCGGCGGCAGCCAGTTCAGGGTGCGGACGTTTTCCGGCGTCAGCCTGACGCAATCCGGAACCTGGTCGGAGCGGTTCGCATAGTCCTTGCAGGCACATAGCCCCGCATCCAGAAGCTTGCAGGAAACGTGGGTGAAATAGATCTTGCCGGTATCCTCGTCCTCGAGCTTTTCCAGGCAGCAGCGCGCGCAGCCGTCGCACAGGCTCTCCCATTCGGCGTTGGACATTTCCTCCAACGTCTTGGTTTTCCAAAAGAATCCCTCTTGACCCGAGGGCGGTTTGAGTCGGGCGGTCATGAGTCCTGATGATTCCGGGGCGGCGCTGGCGCCCTTCTAGGGGCTGCCGCGGCAAAGGTGCAAGTGGGGTGTTTGGGCGGCGAATAAAAGCCCGGGACAGCGTTAGCTCTGCCGATCAAAATCGCGAGCGCAGCCATTGGTTTATGGTCCCCGCTCGGTTAGAACTCAAACCGAGTCCCCAACGGCGCGAAAGCGCCTTGGGTTTGCCGCAACATTCCCGCAAGACGTCTCGACGGCGCCCGGCCGGGTGCTCGAGCGCTTTCGAACTGACCAAGGGCTTCGGTGCGCAAGATCGTGCCAACGGAATGGAAGAAGAAGATCCGGCACTGGATGCTGGACTTCGACGCACGCATCGACTCGACGCTGTTCTCGACCGGCAAGGGCGTGCGCGAGCTCTATGAGCGGTACTCCACCTTCATGGACCGCTTCTATGTCGGCCGCTGGAAACGCTGGGTCTTCATCGAACCCCTGTCGGAAGCCGCCACCATCGGACTCGGCGGCCTGATCCTGATGCTGGCGCTCGCCGTTCCGGCATTTCGCGAAACCGCCGACGACGACTGGCTGAAGAAATCCGATCTCGCGGTGACCTTCCTCGACCGCTACGGCAATCCGATCGGCAGCCGAGGCATCAAGCATAATGATTCCATTCCGTTAGAGGATTTTCCGGACAATCTGATCAAGGCGACTCTGGCCACCGAGGACCGCCGCTTCTATGACCATTTCGGCATCGACATCTCCGGCACCTTTCGCGCATTGCTGACCAACGCGCAGGCTGGCGGGGTGCGACAGGGCGGTTCCTCGATCACCCAGCAGCTCGCGAAGAACCTGTTCCTGAGCAACGAACGCACCATCGAGCGCAAGGTCAACGAGGCGTTTCTCGCGATCTGGCTGGAAACGCGGCTCACCAAGAACGAAATCCTGAAGCTCTATCTCGACCGCGCCTATATGGGCGGCGGCACCTTCGGCGTCGACGGCGCCGCGCATTTCTATTTCAACAAGTCGGTGCGCGACATCAATCTGGCGGAAGCCGCGATGCTGGCCGGCCTGTTCAAGGCGCCCACCAAATTCGCGCCGCACATCAACCTGCCCGCCGCCCGCGCCCGCGCCAACGTGGTGCTGGACAATCTGGTCGACGCCGGCTTCATGACCGAGGGCCAGGTGTTCGGCGCGCGGCGCAATCCGGCCACCGCGGTCGACCGCCGCGACGAGAATTCGCCGAACTACTATCTCGACTGCGCGTTCGACGAGATGCGCAAGCTGGTCGACACCTTCCCGAAATCCTACACCGAGCGCGTCTTCGTCGTCCGCACCGCGATCGACATGAACGTCCAGCGCGCCGCGGAAGAAGCCATCGAAAACCAGCTGCGCCAGTTCGGCCGCGACTATCACGCCACCCAGGCCGCGACCGTGGTCGCCGACCTCGACGGCGGCGTGCGCGCCATGGTCGGCGGCCGCGACTATGGCGCGAGCCAGTTCAATCGCGCGGTCGACGCCTACCGGCAGCCCGGCTCCTCGTTCAAGCCCTATGTCTACACCACAGCCCTGCTCAACGGCTTCAAGCCGACCTCGATCGTCGTCGACGGACCCGTCTGCATCGGCAACTGGTGCCCGCAGAATTACGGCCACTCCTATTCCGGCCCGGTGACATTGACGCAGGCGATCACCCGCTCGATCAACGTCATTCCGGTGAAACTGTCGATTGCTCTCGGCGGCAAGGGCGGACCGAAGGCCGGCCGCGCCAAGATCGTGGAAGTCGCACGCCGCTTCGGCATCACGGCGCCGCTGCCGGATACCCCGTCATTGCCGATCGGCGCCGACGAAGTCACGGTGCTCGAACATGCGGTGGCCTATGCGACCTTCCCCAACAAGGGCAAGGCGGTCACGCCGCATGCGGTGCTGGAGGTTCGCACCGGCGCCGGTGATCTGGTGTGGCGCTGGGACCGCGACGGTCCGAAGCCGCGGCAAGCCATTCCGGCATCGGTTGCCGACGACATGGCGGGCATGATGAGCCATGTCGTCAGCGAAGGCACGGCGCGGCGCGCCGCGCTGGACGGCATTCCGACCGCCGGCAAGACCGGCACCACCAACGCCTATCGCGACGCCTGGTTCGTCGGATACACCGGCAATTTCACCTGCGCGGTCTGGTACGGCAATGACGACTACTCGCCGACCAACCGCATGACCGGCGGCTCGCTGCCGGCGCAGACCTGGCACGACATCATGCTCGCCGCCCACCAGGGCGTCGAGATCAAGGAGCTTGCGGGCGTCGGGATGGGCACGAAACTGCCGGCGCCGGCGGCTTCCGCGTTCGTTGCTGCCAATGGCGCGCCCAAGCCTCCGCGAGTCAGGCCGGGGCCGCCGCCGGTCCTCACCAAACGCGGCGCCGATATCCTGGTGCAGGTGGAAAAGATGCTCGACGATGCCGCCAGGACGCGCGGGCGAGCCAGCAAAGCCCGTCAAGCCGGTGTCATCGAACTCCGTGCCATTCCCGGATAGTTTCGCGGCGGCGACACCGGGCAATGCGGCGATCCCAGCGCCGCGCAAGAATTGACGCTGTGCGACTGATATTCGTCACCTTACTGGCGCTGATCATCGCCACCGCCGTCGGCCTGGGGGCGACGTGGATGACCGCGACGCGCGGCACCGATCTCGGCACGCTCACGATCGGCGCGTGGACGGCCCGGCCCAAGACCGGCACCGCCGACGTCGATCCGTATTCGCGCGCCACCATCGCGCGCAGCGGCGAACTCCCGATCGGCACCGGCGACGGCGTCGCCTTCTCGGCGACGACGGACGACCGCAAGCGGCCGCTCGACGGGCGCTGCGACGTGGTGGTCAGCGGCGTCACGCCGGCGGCGCGGTTCTGGACGCTGACGCTTTACGACCGGAAGGGCCGCCTGGTCGCCAATTCGCTGCAGCGCTACGGCTTCACCAGCCAGGAGATCATCCGCGGCTCCGACGGTGCGTTCGAGATCAGGGTGGCGTCGCGGTCGCGCGCCGGAAACTGGCTCCCCACCGGCGGCATCGAGCGCTATGCGCTGATGCTGCGGCTCTACGATACGCCGGTCGGCGTGGCGACACGGTCGAAGCGCGACGCGCCGATGCCCTCCATTGCCACGGTGGGGTGCCCGTGATCCGCGTGCTGTTCACGATCATCGCGGGCGTGCTGCTGGGCGGCATCGTGCACCTGGTCAGCGTGCTGGCGTTGCCGCGGATTGCGAGCAATGACGCCTATGCGCGTCTCGCGCCGGCCACGAAGCTCAACGCGGTGACGCCGCTGCCGCTGGCCGATCCGAACAACGCGCCGATGCCGTTCATGGATCCGGCCTTCGCGATTGCCGTTTGCCGCTACGACTTGTCCGGCGGCTCGATCAAATTGAGCGTCCCCGTCAGTCAGGCCTACACCTCGGTGTCGTTCTATACCCGCAACGACGTCGCCTATTACGCCATCAACGACCGCTCCGCCGGCCGCAAGGTGATCGAACTCGATCTCATGACGGAGGCCCAGCACGCCGATTTGCCGGAGGACGAGGACGTGACGGCCGCCGACCGGCTGATCATCGATTCGCCGACCACGACCGGTTTGATCGTGCTGAAGGCGTTGGCGCCCGAGCCCGGCCTGATGCCGCAGGCGCAAGCCTCCCTCGCCGCATCGAGCTGCAAGGTGCAGACCGATGCGCCTGCCAAGCAGGCGGAAGCGCCGCGGGGCAAACGCTAGCGCGCAACGTCCGGGTAGAACGCCAACCTTGGCGCGGGGCAGGCGGACGGATTTCACTGATTCAATTTTCAAAGAGCCAGGCAAGAACTTTCAAATCGTCATTGCGAGCAATGACGGTTTCAACACATGCGTACAATTCCCGCGGCGCGGATTGCGCCCGAGCTTTGCGTCATTTTCCACCCTCGTAAAACGCAGAGGGCGCAGGGAAAGCCGGGTGCGCGCTGCACCCGCGGTCTCGCGTGCAAATGGAGTTCAAAAGAACGCACACGAGCATACAGGTTCAGCGGAGGCAATCCGGCCTTCCCTGCGCAGTGGTTTACGGTTTACTTCGTGCTCTCCCCGGCGATCGGGCTTTTTTGTCACCGTCGCTTGCGGATAAATCCGCAGACTTGACGCCAGCGTCGAGGCGTCAGGACCACACGACTTCGCCGTCCGCAAGTTGAGCGCTCTCGTCAGAAGCGCCGCCCGCGTCCACCGCATCCCGCCCCGCGTCTGTGACGATGGCCAGCGCCCCTCGAGTGGGACGGGATGGCGGGAGATATGGAAGTGATTTGGGGTGAGCGGAAACAGGAATATTTTTTCAAACGGGACTGGACGACCCAAATCAGTTTGATCCGGCTCGACAAATTAGATTTTGCGCGCAAATCCGTTGAGCGCGCGAGGATTGGACATGCGGCGACGCGAGGTCTGCGAAGGCGCAACGGGTCGACTTGGGTGCAGCGCGGATTAGCGTCAGCGTAATCCGCCGTCCACCGACCAGGAAGAGGCGGGTTACGCTTCGCTAACCCGCCCTACCCGTTTCCAATAATCTACCCGCGCACGCTGAGCGCACGCCCCACCACCGGCTGCGCCGCGACCGGCGGGTTTGCGGTCTGGGCCGCGAGTTCGCCGATCAGCCGGTCGGCGTCGGCCGCCATGTTGTCCGGGGCCTGCAGCACCAGCCGTTCCAGCGCCCAGCGGTAGGACGAGACCCGCCGCTCCAGGCATTGCTGCACCCACTGCACGATCAGGCTGTTCTCCTGCATGCGGGCGACCGCGTCGGCGCGTTCGCGCGGCGACAATTCCGAAATGTGCGCGAGCGCAGCGTTACGCTTCCTGTCGAGATCGATCACGCGCACGGCGGCGGCGTAGAACGGCTCGAACCGGGTGATATCGTCGCGCACGTCTTCCATCAGCTGCGCATAGCGCGAGGAATGCGAGCGGTGCGGCTCGTCGATCAGCGGTCCGTCCATAGGCGGTGCGGTCGAACACCACTTGCTGCCGCCAGGGCGACGGCAACGCGGCGTAATCGCCGAACACGCTCCTCCAGGCGGGCCGCGAATGCGGCGGCTCGATCAGCGGATAGGCCAGATCGCGCAGCTGCCGTTCATTGTCGGTGAGCTGGAATTGCGAGGCGCGACAGGCCGACGCTCGATGTCACCTCGCCGCCGATCCAGCGATGCATGTCGTCGTTGAGAAAATCCTGACGGGTGCGGCCGAAATCGCCGCCGCTGCAGCCGCCGAGCGCGGCGCCCGTCGAGAAACAGCGCCAAGGCCGGCCATGAAGCGCCGGCTCGGTCGGCTTGCCCGGATCGGAAAGCGCGTCTCCGGCATATCGATATGTCCTGGTGTCAGCGTCGACGGCGACGGCGGCCCGGGGCCGTCCCCTCTTCCGGTCCGCGGCCGCCGCTGGTTTCATCGGGTTCGCGCTCGATCCGGACCACGGGGAGGATCAGGACGGTTCCCATGCCTTCGCGGGGCGCGCCATCCATGGTTGAGCCCGGCCGCCGCGAAGCCGCATCCGCCGGGAATTCAATGATGGTGCCCATGTCAAGCTCATCTCTCTGGTCGCCGCGCTGCCACGAGTGGCCCGCGACACGCCGTCATTAAAATCAGGACGTGGTTAACGGCATCTTAATTGGGCCGCCGCGGCACCGATTTCGCCGTGAGCCATGGATCTGGCCCGTTGCGGCACAGATCGCCTCGAATACGCGCGACCGCCTTCACCGATTGTTTTCCTTAACGAGCTGTTAAAGCAACCGAAGCTAGGCTGGCCGCTGAGAATTACTCAGTCGCGTACCCTGACATGACCAAACCTCCATTTTTCCCGGGCTTCGACGGGTTGATGACGCTCTCCCGCCGCGAGGGCGTCGATATCAGACCCACTTTGCTGCGCGTGCTGACCGATCTCTATGTTCAGGCCGACGCGCATAGCGCCGACGAAGAGCGGCAATTCATCGAGCTGACATCCCGCCTGATCGACGAGGTCGACGACGCCACCCGCGCCGCAGTCCGGGCGCGGCTTGCGATCTATCCGGGCACCCCGGCCGAAGTGCTGAGGAAACTCGGGCTGAGGCCGGCCGCTTCCGATCTGCCCGTGCCGCTCGCCCGCGAGATTCCCACCGCCTCATCCGCGGCGGCAACGCCGGTCGAGAACGCCGACCGAAGCGGAATTGCGGTTGGCCTCCAATCTTTCGATGCAGCCGAAGGACGCCGCCGAAATCAACGAGATGTTTTCCCGCGCCAGCGCCAGCGAACGCGCCCTGATCCTGCACAATCTGCAGGAAAGCCCGTTGCGGGCCTCGGCGCGAATTCCCGCCCCGCGCGCCAGGCGCGCGGTCGAGACGCTGGAGATGGCCGCGTTCGCCGAGGACGTCGAGAACTTCACATTTGAGCTCGGCGAAACGCTGATACTGCCGTGGCGGGTCGCCACGCAGGTGGTCAACGATCCCGGCGGCGAGCCGCTGGCCTGCGCCGCGCGGGCGCTGGACATGCCGAGCCCGGTGTTTCAGCGGGTGTTGCTGTTTCTCAAGCCCGAAATCGGAACCTCGGTGCAAACCGTCTATCGGCTGTCGCGGCTCTACGACCGGTTGAGCGAACGATCCGCGCTGGTGATGCTGGCCGCATGGCGCGGCTCGACGATGGCGGTCACCCGCGCCAAATTCCGCCCCGGCACTCTACGACGACGAGCGCCATCGCGCGCGCGCAGCGTCCACCCAGCCGCGCCCGGCGGCGCAACCGCCCGGCTCCGGCGCCGTCAAACGCACGGGCTCGGAAGGTTAAGCCTCGGAAGGTTAAGCCCGCGCCAGATCGAGAAAATGCCGCCCTGCCCGGTCCTCGGTCTCGACGATCCAGGCATCCGGGTCGAAGCGGATTTCCCTGGCGAGGCGTTCTTCCACCGAGGCTTCCGGCACCGGATCTTTCGAGATCGGCATGAAGAAAGCGCTCGATCGGCCTGGAGTCGTCATAGACCGTCTGCGGCGCCGGCAAGTAGAGCATGGCGTTGCCGTCGAGCAGCGCCACCTTGACCAAGACCGCACCGGCCTCTTCCGCGCCGCGCCGGCGCACGGCGCCGAACACGCCTGCGGTCTGGCAACGGCGCAGATAGGCCGCCACCCAGATACTGGATTTCAATCGCATGGCGCGGACGATAGGCCAGCGGATTCATCGGCGCAAATCGAAGCTAGTCGATCGGATGCCCGATCACCGCGGCGAGTTCATGCACCAGGCGATCGGAGACCTGCCCGGTCACCGGCAATTTGCGCGCGCGCTCGAATCTTGCGATCGCGGCCTGGGTGTCGGTGCCGACGGTGCCGGTCGGCTTCAACTGGCCGTAGCCATATTCGGTCAGCGCGCGCTGCACCGCCGCCACGCGGCGCGGGCCCGATAATTCGGCGTGTGAGGACGCCGGGATCGGCGCGGGCGGACGCAACGCATTGGCTGTCGTCGCCGGCGCCATGCTGGTCGCCTTGACCAGATTGCCCAGCGGATCGGCAGTCTTCGGCTCGGCAGGCCTTTCGGCAGGCTTCGGTTCGACCCCTGGGTTCGACCACCCTGGTTTCGGCGGTCCTCGATTCGGGAATTCTCGATTCGGTGCCCCTCGATTCGACAACCGCTGCGTCGGCTTCGACCGGACGCGGCCGCGGCAACGGGCCCGCCGAAGCAAGTCCTGCCGGCGGCATCACCACAACCGAGCCGAACATCGGCGCCGGATGATGTCCGCTCTGCAGGAACAGCGCGTTGGTGATGATCGCGCTGATCGGCCGCGAACGCCAGCGCGCCCGCAAGCGTGTCCTTCGGACTATGAAGCAGAACCCGCATCACCAGGCCGCGCTCGGCGTCGGCTTCGATCGCAACGGCGCGCGCCCCGCGGCGGCGCGGCCTTTCGTCATCTTTCGCAACTTTTCTAGGCACTTCTCTTCACCTGGTGGGCTTGCTCCGGGATCGCGGGTCGCGCCGGAGGCGTGAGCGTCGCGATATTGCTCGAGGAGTCTGATTACCCGGGAGTCCTGCGCCGTGAACATCAGCGGCAGCGCGACGGTCACCGTGGTTCCCTCGTCGATCTTGCTTTGTACCGCCAATTCGCCGGCATGCAAGGCGACCAGGCTCTTCACGATCGACAGTCCAAGGCCGGTGCCTTCATGCCGGCGCTGATAGGTCTTGCCGGCCTGGAAGAAGGGATCGCCGATCCGCTTGAGATCGTCGGCGGCGATGCCGACGCCGGTATCGGTGACGCGAAGCACCAGCCGCGCGCCTTCGACGGCCGCGGAAACCGTCACCTTGCCGCCGCGTTCGGTAAACTTGATGGCGTTGGACACGAGGTTCAGCGCGACCTGCTTGAACGCACGCGGATCGCCGGTCATGACCGGCAAGTCCTCGGGGATTCGGGTCACGAGATCGATGCCGTTCTCCCGCGCCTTCAGCGCCAGCAGACTGCAGCAATTGATCAGCGCCGCGCGCGGCGCGAACGGCTCCGGCGCGATTTCGAAATTGCCGGACTCCATCTTGGACATGATCGAGGATGCCGTTGACCACCGACAACAGATGCTGGCCGGAATCGTTGATCAGTTGCGCGTATTCCCTGCGGCGCGCCGCATCCAGCATCAGCGCGTGTTCCTGCACGATCATTTCGGAGAAGCCGATGATGGCGTTGAGCGGCGTGCGCAATTCGTGGCTCATGGTGGCGAGGAAGCGGGTCTTGGCCGCATCCGCCTGCTCGGCGGCGGTGCGCGCCAGATCGAGCGCCTGTTCCTGCATCTTTCGGTCGGTGACGTCGCGCATCACGGCGACGACCTCGGCTTCGGAACCTGAGGCGGCCTGCGACGGCTGTTCGAGCGGCCGGCAACGCATCTCGACCCAGATGAAATCCACCTGGTGATGAAGCCCCGCTCGCCGCCGCGCGGCGCATCGCGCCGGAGACGGAATTCGACGCTGCGCGCCTCGCCGCCGCGCGCGGCGTCCGAAAGCGCGGTGAGATAGGCCGGACGATCGGCGACGTGGACGCGGTCGAACAGGCCATGGCCGAGCAGCCGCGTGACCTGCGTTCCCAGCATCGTCTCCACGGCGGGCGAAATGAATTGCACCGCGCCGTTGCGGCGATGGCGCGAGATCACGTCGCTCATGTTGCGCGCCAGCAGGCGATAGCGATCTTCCTCGACATTGAGCAGCGCGACGCTGGTGCGCGCCAGCAACTCGGCGGCGAACGCAAGGCCCGCGGCATAGAGCGTCGCCGATGCGACGCCGAACGCCATGAAGATGCCGCGCAGCAGCGGGTTCGGCCTCGGGCGCCGGCAGCAGGCCGAAATGTCCCGATGCGATCAGCAGCGCGGCGCAGGACAGCGCCAGCGCGGAGGCAAACGCGACCACGCGGCGCGACGCCGAAAGCGCCGCCTCGAGCGGAACGACGACCAGCCAGACCGCGGCAAAGGATTCGATGCCGCCGGTGGTCATCGCCAGCGTCATGACGAGACCCGACAGCGCCAGCGACGACAGCACATGCGCGCCCTCGTAGCGGCCGGTGCGCGACAGAAACCACGACAGCAGGATCGGAGCGATCAGCCATGCGAACGCCGCGACCTCGAGCGCGCGTGGGCGCGCCGCGCATCGCCAGATAGACCGGAAATGCCGCGAACGCCACCAGGCTTCCGAGCAGCCGCGGCGCCATGAAGGCGCGATGGCGCGCGCGCGTCAGCGCGTCGTAGCGCGCGGACGGATGCAGCAACGCATCGAGACAATCGTGGATGATACTCAAAACTGTCACGGCTCTCGCGCTTCGGCTGAATCGTCGAACAGACGGGCCGGAACGCCCCCTTTATCGTTGCGCCACCGTGTCAGAGCGACATTAAGCGAACGCTAAGGCGCGGCCGGCGCGCCGTCGAAGACCGCATGTTCGCGGATTTTTCGCGAGGCGCGCCACGTTCATTCGATCGCAGATGGTGAACGTCGGGTTTCCAGCACGCAGCCGGTATGGTTTCGAAATGGTGGACGGGCGCAGCGCGTCTCCGCTATTTGCGGAAAATCGCCATCAATCGAAAATTTACACCGAATCGAATCATTCGGATTTTTCGCGAATTTTCGGCGATTTAACCTCAATGCAAACACTTGCGATTTATCGACGGCTGTTAGTCAGACAATGATTGCGAGATCAACCGCAACGGAACCAAGAGAGACGACCGGGATCGCGAGATGTTCTTTCTGCTTCGCATGGCATTCTGGCTCGGGCTGGTGCTCGTGCTGCTGCCGAGAGAGAAGACACCTGAATCGGACAAGCTGCCGCAGCTGGGGGCGTCCGAAGCCGTGTCGGCGGCGACCGCGGCGGTGTCGGACATGAGCCAGTTCTGCAAGCGCCAGCCGGCCGCGTGTGAAGTGGGCGGCCAGGCCGCGACCGTGATCGGCCACCGCGCCCAGGAGGGCGCGCGCAAGCTGTACCAGATCATCACCGACAAGCGTTCGCCCGACCATACCGGCTCGATCGGCGGCAGTCGACAAGCGGACGCTCGGTCGCGGCTGTCGCACCGCGCGACACCCTGACGCCGGACGATCTGCAGGTCGAATGGCGCGGCGTGCCATAGCGTCAGAGCCGGCGCCGGAACTATCTCGCTTTTTGACCGGACAATATCGCTTTCGCTCGCCCCGCCATCCTATATAGGGCTTCAGGGATTGAGCGCGGGACACGATGACGATCGACGAAATCAGGGACAATTTTGCGCTGCTGGACGATTGGGACGACCGCTACCGGTACGTCATCGAACTCGGCCGCACGCTCGATCCGATGCCGGAAGCCGAGCATTCCGCAGGCCAACAAGGTGCAGGGCTGCGCCAGCCAGGTCTGGCTCTCCAGGCAGATCGACCGCAACAAGCGCCGACGAGCCGCTGCTGAACTATCTCGGCGACAGCGACGCGCATATCGTGCGCGGGCTGATCGCGATCCTGCTGACGCTGTATTCCGGCCGCACGCCGCAGGAAATTCTGGCCACCGATGCGCTTGCGGTGTTCGACGAATTCGGATTTCGCGAGCATCTGACGCCGCAGCGCTCCAACGGCCTGCGCGCCATGGTCGAGCGCATCCGCTCCGACGCCCGCGAGGCGCTTGCCGCCGCTTCGTGAAACCGCGCCGTCCGCAGTTGAGCTATTTCCGCCGCTGCCGCTGCTGGCCGAGCCCCATTTTCTTGGCGAGGTCCGAACGCGCCACCGCATAATTCGGCGCGACCATCGGATAGTCGGCCGGCAGGCCCCATTTGTCCCGGTATTGTTCCGGCGTCATGTTGTATTGCGTGCGCAGATGGCGCTTCAGCGATTTGAAGCGCTTGCCGTCCTCGAGACACACCAGATAATCGGGGGTCATCGATTTCTTCACGGACACGGCCGGCTTGGCGGGTTCCGAGCGGCGTCTCGACCCGGCCCGCCGAAACCCGCAGCAGAGCCGCGTGAATCTGGCTGATCAGGTTCGGGATCTCGGAGGCCGGCGTCGGATTGTTGCTGAGATAGGCCGACACGATACTCGCAGTCAGGTCGATGAAATTCTTGCCGGCGCCGTCGGTCATGGCCTGAACCCTTCGAGGTCTAAAATCCCAGGGATCGCTTTGCGGATCAGACAGTATCCGCTAGCGGCAATACGCTGCCGGAATCTTCCACTACTTGTCTGAATATGAGCGGATTACTGCCGATGTGACAAGAACGACGGCGCTTTATTTTTTCAAGGCAAGATCGCCGAAGTAATTCCCGCTCAGGGACGCTGGTCGAGATGCGCGCGCAGCTCGTCGATGGACGCGAACCGCATCATGCCTTCGGGCATCTGCGCCTCGATCGAGCCGTCGGAATACAGCGAATAGGCCATTCCGTCGACGACGCCGGATTTGAGCACCGTGACCTGCGGCTGATCCTCGTTTCGCGGCGCCGGGGAAACGCGATCCGCGGCGGCCGGCGCCGGCACCGCTTCGGTAAAGGTCGATGGCGTCCGGCCGCCGCGCCGTGGCAGCTGCGCGTCGGCAGGCTCGGGCGCGTTCCGGCTTCGGCCAGGCGTCGTCGAAGGTCGCGGGCGGCACTTCACCGGATTCGGCTGGCGGCGGCAGCGGGCGATACGGGTCCGGGGCCTCCCGGACGCAGATCGGCCGCAGAGGGTTGCCCCTGGGCGCGCTCGCGCTCCTTCCGCGATGTCGAGGAAAACAGCAGATTGCGCCGCTGCTTTGCCGCCGGCGGAGCTTCGACAGGTGCGGGGCCCGGCATCTCGCCGCGGCCGCGCGAGGCGGCCTCCTCATGCCATGGCGCGCGCGGGCGGATGGGCCTGCATGTTCGCCGGCTGGTCGCGGCTGAACAGGAAACCGCCGTCTTCCGGCGCCTGATCGCCCAGCACGGCGCTCAGGCCCGCGGACGGCAGCATGCCTGCCTGCCGCGAGGCTCCGCGGGCAATCCGCAAGCCAAGCTGCCGCGCGATGGTCTTCAGCTCCCGGACGGCGATCCAAAGCCCGAGCATCATCACCCCGGTGCAAGCCACAATCGCGCCGGCGAGCAGCAACGTGTTGCCGAAGCTGAGGTCCAGCTCGATCCCGAGACCGACCGTCACGAGGCCGCGCCAGCAGCAGGCCAATCCCGGCGATCAACACCACAACCATCATCGAATCACCCCCCGGCCGCGCCCCGAAATGCGCGCAAAGCCGCCAACGCCACGATACCGTCATATTGTCCGCATCGCCAACGGGCAATTGCCAGGCCGGTTCCCGCAAAAGGATGAAGATCCTGGCTTAACACTCCTCCTGGCAGCGTCATCCGGCACCTGCGAAGACCCTGACTTCCGGCGATTGCTGCATCGCACCAGGGAAATTACGCCACAATTGCCAATTACTTGGAAAGGGAACTGCGCTATATGGATGCCGGGGAAACGAGGCCCAAAAGCGCCACAGTTGGGCCAAAGGGACGCCGGGTTACCAATAGCCATGTCATCCATCACGACTTCGGCCATCGATACGCCGTTGCGGCGCTCGGTGGAGCGGACTTGCGACGACCTCGCCATCCTGGTGCTGGCCGTGGTCGGCATCATCGCGGGCCTGACGTTCCGCGACTACGGCTTGGGCTGGGACGACTACACCCACGCCGAATATGCCGACCTCCTGCTGCGCATGTACGGTTCCGGTTTCAAGGATACCGGCGCGCTGTCGTTCGCCAATCTCTACATGTATGGCGGCGGCTTCGACATGGCGGCCGCGCTGCTGCACAAGGTCATTCCGCTCGAGCTGTTTGAAACCCGCCGCCTGCTCGGCGCCATCGTCGGCGTGATCGGCCTTGCGGTGACCTGGCGGCTCGGCCGGCGCGTCGGCGGCCCGCTGGCCGGACTCGCGGCGCTGCTGCTGCTGGCGCTGTGCCCGACCTTCTACGGGCACATGTTCATGAATCCGAAGGATGCGCCATTCGCGGTCGCGATGGTGATCCTGATGCTGGGCCTGGTCCGGCTGGCCGAGGAATATCCACAGCCTTCGCCGCGGACCATCCTGATCGTCGGGCTCGGCGCCGGCCTGTCGATCGGTTCGCGCATCCTCGGCGGGCTCGCTTTGGTCTACGCGCTGGTCGGCTTCATGCCGTTGTTCGTGGAGGAAGTTCAGCACCCAGGGCGCGCGCGAAGCCGCCCGGCGCTTCCTGCATGTCGTCTACGTGCTCGTGCCCGGCCTGATCCTCGGCTACCTCGTGATGGGGCTGATCTGGCCATGGTCGATCATGGAGCCGGACAATCCGTTCCAGGCGCTGACCTATTTCTCGCACTTCTTCGAGAAGCCGTGGAAGGAGATGTTCGACGGCGCGCTGGTGTCGGTGCCCGACATGCCCTGGTCGTATCTGCCGACACTGTTTGCGCTGCAGCTTCCCGAAGTGCTGCTCGGGCTTTTGATCGCCGGCGTCATCGGCACGCTCGTGGTGCTGCCGCGCGGCGACGTGGCGGCCCGCCGCAAGACCATCCTGCTGATGCTGACATCGGCGGCAACGCTGCCGCTGGTGATCGCGATGGTGAAGCGCCCGGCGCTCTACAACGGCATCCGCCATTTCATCTTCGTGATCCCGCCGATGACGGTGCTCGCCGGCACCGCCTTCGCATGGGGCATGAACCGGCTCGGGGAAAATCGCCGCAGCTGGCAGCCCGCCGCCGTCGCCGTCTTCGCCTTCGGCCTGCTGTTGCCGCTGGCGGAAATGATCCGGCTGCACCCCTACCAGTACACCCACTTCAATCTACATCGCAGGCACCGTGCGCGAAGCCGACGATCGCTTCATGCTGGATTACTGGGGCCTGGCGTTCAAGCAGGCCTCCGACGGTCTGCGCGAGGAAATCGCCGAACGGCAGGAAGTTCCGCCGCGGGGGCGCAAATGGAAGGTCGCGGTGTGCGGCCCGCAGCGCCCGGCGCAGGTCGCGCTCGGCCCCGATTTCACGATCGGCTGGGACAGCCACGCCGCCGACTTCGCGATGACGCTCGGCGAGTTCTACTGCAAGGGCCTGACCGCGCCGGTTCTGGTGGAAATCAAGCGCGACGACGTGGTGTTCGCGCGCGTCTACGACATCCGCGGGCGCAGCATTTCCAGCCTGCTGGCGATTCCGGCGCCCTAAGACGAACAGCGAAGCATGACTGCCGCGCGACGGCAGCGACTTGCTGCGAACCATTCGCATCGCTAGGCTGATCTCAAATTCAACCATTCAAAACGGGAGAAGCCAGTCATGTCACCAGCGGAAGCTCGCCTGAAGGAAGTGCCGTCGGATATGACGGAGGCGGAATGGAGCCAGCGGGTCAATCTGGCCGCCTGCTATCGCCTGATCGCGCATTATGGCTGGGACGACCTGGTCGACACCCACATTTCGGCGCGGGTGCCGGGACCGGAGCATCATTTCCTCATTAACCCCTACGGCCTGATGTTCGACGAAATCACCGCTTCCAGCCTGGTGAAGGTCGACCTCGACGGCAACCAGCTCACCAAGAGCCCCTACAGCATCAACCCGGCGGGCTTCACGATCCACTCGGCGATCCACGAAGTCCGCGAAGATGCCGGCTGCGTGCTTCATCTGCACACGCCCGACGGCACCGCAGTAGCAAGCTGCACCGAAGGCCTGCTGCCGCTGAACCAGACCGCGCAGCTCGTCACCTTCGATCTCGCCTATCACGACTATGAAGGCATCGCGCTCGATCATGACGAACGCCCGCGCCTGCAGAGGGATCTCGGCAACAAGAACCACATGCTGCTGCGCAATCACGGCACGCTGACGGTCGGCCGCTCCGTCGCATCCGCCTTCGAGCGCATGTTCCATCTGGAGCGGGCCTGCACCATGCAGGTGCGCACCCGCATGCTCGGGCCAGTGGCCTATCCGGTCGACCCCGCCGTGGTCGACAAGAACGCCCGCCTGCTCAACAACCCCGACCGGCAGGAACTGCGCTCGACAACGCTGGTATGGCCGGCGTTGCTGCGCAAACTCGACCGCCTCGATCCCAGCTACAAGAATTGAAATTTTCGGATTTCGATGTAGTATCGGCTCCAACAGCCTCTGCACTACGAATCAAAACGCCGCCCAATCCCGGGCGGCGTTTTTGTTGCCGCAGGTGTCGCGCAATGGACAACGACGTCACAAAGTGTCTGGCGCTGACCGCGATTTAGGATTTCGGGCCGACAGATCGGCCGAATAATGGAAGGAGTTCGCTCGAAATTAACCTCATCGGCAGACATTGCCCATCGGCCGTAGATGTCGTGCCGATGGGGTGCTGCATGTCGATTCTTTCATTGCCATTTTCTTCCTCCGCAGCTCGGGTCCGTCGCCCGGCAGCGGTCGGAAAATCAGCCGACGCAGCATCCCTGTCGGGCCAGAACGCCGAACTTGAGGCGCGCGACCAGACCCTGATCGCTTGCATCGACGCCATCATCGATGGCCGCCTCGACATTGCGCAACCGACGGCGCAGGATCCTCTCTCCAACGCCATCGGCAGACTGCTGGAACGGCTCGCTTCAAGCGCATCCCGCGATCTCGATCGTATCGTCAATCTCAGCATCCAGGGAAGCGAGACCGCGATCTCGACCGCCCGCTTGCTCCAGACCTCGCGCGAGGTGGACCATCGTACCCAGTCCCTGGCTGCGGCGAGCGAGGAATTGGTGGCCTCGATCGGCCAGATCAGAGCCACCGCGCAGACAGCGAGCGGGGACGCCGCGGAAATGCGCGCCAGCGCCGAGCAAGGCATGTCGACGGCCGATTCCGCCTCGGCGGCCATGGACCGCGTAGGCAACACCGCACACCTGGCAGCGGAGAAGATCACCGCGTTGAGCGAAGCATCCGAGGCAATCGGAACCATCGTGGGTTCGATCGATGCGATTGCAAAACAGACCAACCTTCTGGCGCTGAACGCAACGATCGAGGCCGCCCGCGCCGGCGAGGCAGGCAAGGGCTTTGCCGTCGTTGCGACCGAGGTCAAGAGCCTGTCTCAACAGACGAGCCGGGCCACTGTGGACATCCGCACCCGCATCGACCAGCTGCGCGCCGACATCCAAACCATCGTTGCGGCAATGTCCGACTGCACAAAAGCGGCGGTGGAAAGCCACGACGTCGTGACATCGCTCAGTGCGGCGATGGCCGGCGTCAGCAAGCAGGTATCGAGCGTGACCACAGGCATGGCCGAAATCTCCGACATCCTGAATCAGCAGACCGATGCCTCGCGCGAAATCGCGCAAGGCGTTTCCTCGATCGCCGCCATGACGGAGCAGAGCGTCGAACAGGTGGTGGCGATTTCCAACCAGCTCGATGTCGTTCATAGTCTGGTCGGAGAGGAGCTGCAGAACATTTCGAAATATTCGTTCGACAACAAGGTCCCGCGCCTTGCAAAGGCGGATCATGTGATCTGGAAAAAACGCCTCGCCGACATGGCGGTCGGACGCGTCAAATTGAAAGCCGATGAACTGAGCGACCACCATTCCTGCCGGTTAGGCAAATGGTATTACGGCGACGCCTCACGCGACTCCCGAAGTCATCGTGCGTTCGCACTTCTGGAAACCCCTCATGCGCTCGTTCATCAGCACGGAAAACACGCGGCGAAATTGTTCGAGGCAGGCGACCTTCCAGGCGCGCTGAAGGAAATCGAGCATGTCGAAACCGCGTCGAAGGACGTTTTGCGGCTTCTGGACGAGCTGGGCAAATAGCGGGACGGTCGCGCAGGGTTGGCTATCCCTTCGGCGCCTCCGCCAGCGCTGCGAGAATCCGCGCCCACGACCGGATGCCCTTGTGAAAGCTCTTCAGGTCGTATTTTTCGTTCGGCGAATGGATGTTGTCGTCGTCGAGCCCGAACCCCACCAGCACCGTATCGAGACCGAGGGTGTCCTTGAAATCCGCGACGATCGGGATCGATGCGCCTGAGCCTATCAGGACCGCTTCCTTGCCCCACTCGTCGGTCAGCGCGCGCTTGGCGGCGGCGAGTGGCTTCATGTTCCAGTCAAGCGCAATCGCCGGTGCGCTGGAATGGTCGCCAAATTCGACCTTGCAATCCCCGGGCAGCCGCGCGGTGACATAGTCGCGAAAGGCTTGTCGGATCTTGTCGGGCTGTTGTCCTTCCACCAGCCGGAACGAGACCTTGGCGGACGCTTCCGCCGGGATCACCGTCTTCGAGCCTTCTCCGGTGTAGCCTCCGATGATGCCATTGATGTCGCAGGTCGGCCGCGAGGAGACCTGCTCGATCAGCAGGCAGCCCTTTTCGCCGGCGGGGATCGAAAGCCCGATCGGCTTGAGAAATGTATCCGGTGTCAGGTTGAGCTTCGACCACTGGTCGAGAATATCGGGCGGAAGATCCTTCACGCCGTCATAGAAGCCCGGAATGGTGATGCGGCCGTCTTCATCGAAAATGCCGCCGAGGATGCGGGTCAGCACCCGGATCGGATTTTGCGCGCCGCCGCCGAAGATACCGGAATGCAGATCGCGGTTGGCGGCCTTGATCCGCACCTCGTCGTAGACCAGTCCGCGCAGCGACGTGGTGATCGCCGGCGTATCGGGATCCCACATGCCGGTGTCGCACACCAGCGCGAAGTCGGCCTTGAGGTCGTCCTTGTTCTTCTCGAGAAACGGAACGAAATTCTTCGACCCGATTTCCTCTTCGCCCTCGATGACGATGGTGATGTCGACCGGCAGCGAGCCGGTGACGGATCTCCAGGCCCGGCAAGCCTCGACGAAGGTCATCAACTGGCCCTTGTCGTCTTCGGCGCCGCGCGCAACGATGATCTTGCGCCCGTCGGCATGCGTGGTCACCGCCGGCTCGAACGGCGGACGGTGCCAGAGATTGAGCGGATCGACCGGCTGCACGTCGTAGTGACCGTAGAACAGCACGTGCGGCTTGGCGGCACCGTTGCCGTTGCTCTTGCCATTGCTCTTGGCGACGATAGCAGGGTGACCGGCGGTAGGCCTGACCTCGGTCGAAAAACCGAGCGTTGCGATATCTTTGGCCAGATGATCGGCAGCCGCCTTGCAATCGCCGGCAAACGCCGGATCGGCCGAGATCGATTTGATCCGCAACAGCGCAAACAGCCGTTCGAGGCTATTGTCGAAATCGGCATCGATGCGGTCGAGGACGGATTGCAATTGCGGCGCGTTGGACATTTTGCAATTTTCCTTTGCAATTTCCCTTGGTCTAGCGGGTTTTGCTCTGCATATCGCTTTGTAACTCCGTGGGAGACGGGGAGCCAGCCGCCTCTTGCACGGGCGGATGCAGGATGTGCCAGACCAGTTCCCCGGCAATCACGGCGGTTGCAGCGAGGTTGTTGCCCCAAGCCTGCAGGTCGTTCGGGAATACCGGAAGCGACAGGCACATCAGGAGCCCCGCGGCCGCGAGGCCGGCCCAGGTGCCCACCCGCACGGCGGCGCGAGGATCATAGGCTGCCCGGTGGATCAGGACGGTGATCGGAAAGAACAGCCACATGAAATAATATTGCCGCGCCAGGGGCGAGGCCACCGTCATCAGACAAAACAGGATACCGAGTTCTTCGGCATTGGAACGCGATGTCATCCGCCCTCGCGACGGCATCACTGCGATGAAGCCAAGCCCGACCGCGAGCGATACAGCCAGCACGATCCAGTTCGCGGTCTTGAAACTGACGTCGAGCAGATTCATGTAGGCCGGCGGCTTGGCCGGATTATCCTGGTTGTAGTTGACCGGGCGCGTCAGCCGATGCGTCACCGCGATGATCGACTGATTGACCCACGACCAGTTCTGTTCGCCGCGCTGTCCGAACCCCTGCTCCGAGCTCGTTCCCACCATGCCCTGGAACCAGGTCTTCAGTTCGGAAACATTGTGCTGGAAGCCGCGCACGGGCGCCGGAACCACGAACAGAAAAACGCCGGGGAAGACGATCATGCTTGCGGCGGAGGCCCAGCGTCTGCGCCACACCAGATAGGGAAACACCGCCACCGGAAAAACCTTGATCGCGGTGGCGAGCGCAAACATGCTTCCCGCCATCCACGGACGCTCGTGCTGCAGCCACCAGAACCCGAACAGCATGATCGCCAGCAGCACGAGGTTCGGCTGCCCCAGATCGAACATGTCGAAGACAAAGGTCACCGTGACAAAACCCGGCAGCGCAAACAGCCACGGGCCGGGTATCCGCCCCGAGCCCGTCATCGCGTTCGATAGTTGCGCCGTCATCCACCACGCGACCGCGTTCAAAACCGACAGGCAGGTATAGAGCGGCAGCTTGCCGAAATAAGCCGGTATCGCCAGCAGAACCGCCGACAGCGGCGGATAGATGAATTCGAAATAGGCCTTGGGATCGCTGGGATAGAGATCCCCGCCGTGAAGGACCTGCTGACCTGCCCAGAACCAGAGCGGATAATCCTTGGTCTTTTCCCTCCCCCAGAATCTCGGGAGCGAGCACGTCGGCGGTCAGCGCGATACAGCAGACCAGAAAAAGTATATCGAGCGGGGCTCGCAGCGACGGATATTTCAGCACACCTGAGCTTTCCGAAAAATCAGAGGGAGATCACGCGGCAGCGAGTGATCGAAGGAGTTTATCGTCGCAGCAAGCCGCCGAGCGCGCCGCGCACCAGCGCACGGCCGACCGAACCGCCCATTGAGCCTGCGACCGATTTGCCGAGATCGGCCGCCACCCCGCCGACCACCTTGTTGGTGACCGAGCGCGTAACATTTCGCGCGATGAGCTGACCGGTCGACAATCTTCCGCGCGATACGTTGGTGCCGAAAATCGTCCCGACGATTGCACCAATCTGGCCGAGAATTCCCCCGCCTCCGGCGGCCCCGTCCGCGGGCGCCGCGGTTCCGGCCACGCGCTTCTGCAGCATCTCGTAGGCCGAATTCGGCATCGATCGCGGTATCGTATTTGCCCTTCACGGGGCTGTTGTCCATGATCGCCTTGCGTTCCTCCGGCGTGATCGGTCCGATCCGCGCCGACGGAGGCCGGATCATGACCCGCTCGACCATCGCCGGCGTGCCGTTGCCTTCCAGGAACGATACCAGCGCTTCGCCCTTGCCCAACTCCATGATGACCTGAGCTGTGTCGAGCTTCGGATTGGGCCGGAACGTCTGCGCGGCGGCGGCAACCGCCTTCTGGTCGCGCGGGGTGAATGCCCGCAGCGCATGCTGCACGCGGTTGCCCATCTGCGCGAGCACCTTGTCCGGCACGTCGATCGGATTTTGGGTCACGAAATAGACGCCGACTCCCTTGGAGCGGATCAGCCGCACCACCTGCTCGATCTTGTCCATCAGCGCCTTCGGCGCATCGTTGAACAACAGGTGCGCCTCATCGAAGAAGAACACCAGCTTGGGCTTCGGAGGATCGCCGGCCTCCGGCAACTCTTCGAACAGTTCGGACAGCATCCACAAGAGGAAGGTCGCGTATAGCCGCGGGCTCTGCATCAATTTGTCGGCCACCAGGATGTTGACCATGCCCCGGCCATCGCTGTCGGTACGCATGAAATCCTTCAGCGTCAGCGCCGGCTCGCCGAAAAACTTCGTGCCGCCCTGGTTTTCCAGTACCAGGAGCTGGCGCTGAATGGTGCCTACTGTCGCCTTGGTGACATTGCCGAAGCCCTGCGCGGCCTTGCGGATCGGCGCCAGAGGATCGTCTTCGCCATCAGCCGCCTTCTTGCCGGTATCCGGAACGATCGCGTCGAGCAGCGCCCGGAGATCTTTCATATCGATCAGTGCAAGACCGTTGTCATCGGCAACCCGGAACGCGACGTTCAGCACGCCTTCCTGCACGTCATTCAGATCGAGCATCCGCGACAGCAGCAAGGGCCCCATTTCGGTGACGGTGGCGCGCACCGGATGGCCCTGCTCGCCGAACACGTCCCAAAATACCGTCGAAAACTGGTCGGGCTGGAAGCTGAGGCCCATGTCGCCGGCCCGCTTGACGATAAAATCCTTGGCTTCGCCGACTTCGGAGATGCCGGAGAGGTCTCCCTTGATGTCGGCGGCAAACACCGGCACGCCCGCGCGCGCAAACCCTTCCGCCATCACCTGCAGCGACACGGTTTTTCCGGTTCCGGTCGCTCCGGTGACGAGACCATGGCGATTGGCAAGCCCGAGCGTCAGCCACGCCGGCTGCTCACCCTTCCCGATGAAGATCTTCTCGTCGGTATCGGCCAGCTTGTTATCGGGGGTCGCCATTGCATCGCCTCTTCGCGCGCGTCTGGGACTTCAACCGCCAGACCTCGGCATCATACTGCATGTTGCAAGCCGATTGAAACCGGTCAACGCCCCCTGAAGCGGATTGGAAACCCGTCGTTCGATTGAAATCGGATTCGACCGGATCGCTGCGAACTTCCTACGAAAGTTGCAACGAGCAGGCCCGACGCGACAATTTTTTGCGAAATTTCGCGCCTGCTCTTGCATTGCTGCAACACTCGTCACGCGATCGAAGCTGAATCGCACCTTCGAAAGCGGTCCTCGCTTGTAATTCGCGCCGCGGAAGATCAAGATAAATTCGAAAAGCAAGGGTCCGGCACGAACCGGATGAGGGCGGGCCAATATGGACGAGTTGATAGGACGGCTGGCCGTGAAGGCCGGCATCGATGATGCTGTCGCTGAAAAAACCATCGGCATCATCCTGGGTTTCCTCCGCAATGAGGGTCCTTCCGACAAAGTTCAGGCATTGATCGACAAGATTCCCGGCGCGGAGGCCGCGATCGCCGCCTCAGGCAAGAGCAGCGGTCTCGGAAGGCTGATGGGCGGCGGCCTGATGGCGCTCGGCACCAAGCTGATGGGGCTTGGCTTGGGCATGAGCGAGATTCAGAACGTCGCACGTGAACTTTTCAGGTTCGGCCGCGACAAAATCGGAGCCGGATCAGATGGGCGAGATCATCAAGGGGACACCGGGCCTCAGCCAGTTCGCTTAGAGCACCTTTTTTTCATATCGAGTACCATGACATATCCAATCTCCGAGATTGATGGTTTGCCATCCTTCGCCGCTGCCAAACTGAAATCGCAGGGCATTCGTACCACAGACGGGCTGCTCGAGGCGGCGCGGACCGTGAAGGGCCGCAAAGCGCTGGCGGCGAAAACCGGCATCAGCGAGCAGCAATTGCTGGAATGGGCCAATGTTTCGGACTACATGCGGATTCCCGGCATGGGCAAGGCCAAGGTCGGGCTGGTACGCGCCGCCGGCGTCACCACGGTTCGCGAACTCGCGCTTCGCAACCCGGCGCGCCTGGCGCAGAACATGAAAGAAGTGAATACCAGGCGCAAACTCGTCCGCGTCTTGCCTTCGGAAAAGTCGGTCGAGCAGCTGATCGCGCAGGCCCGCAAGCTGCAGCCGAAGATCACATATTAGAGATCACCTGTTGGAAGCCGGCCACGGCTGACGCCCACGCAGCGGTCCGCGCGGGCGTCTTGACTCCCACGCACGGACCGCGCAAAGCGACCGCATGATCGCGACCACCTCCAGACCCGCCCCGGCGGCCGCCTTCGCCGGTCATCCGCTATGGTCGGCGTTGCTGTCCAGGCCGTATCCGGCCGTGATGGGCGTCTTGAATATCACGCCGGATTCATTTTCCGACGGCGGCCAGTTCATCGCGCCGGAGCGCGCGCTGGCGCAGGCGCGCCGCATGATCGCCGAGGGCGCCGACATCATCGACATCGGCGCGGAATCCACCCGGCCCTACGGCGCGGAACCAGTCTCGGCCGATCAAGAACGGCAACGCTTGCAGCCGGTCCTGGCCGACGTGGTTTCGCTCGGTGTTCCCGTATCCATCGACAGCATGAAATCGGCCGTCGTCGCCTGGGCGCTCGATGCAGGTGCGTCCATCGCCAACGACGTCTGGGGCCTGCAGCGCGATCCCGAGATGGCGCGGCTTTTGGCGACGCGCCGTTCGCCCGTGATCGTCATGCATAATCGCGACCGCGCCGATGCCGGCATCGACATCATGCAGGATATCGCCGCCTTCTTCACCCGCTCGATCGAGATCGCGATCAAGGCGGGCATTTCACGTGAAAATCATCGTTCTCGACCCCGGCATCGGCTTCGGCAAGACGCCCGAGCAGAGCATGATCGCGCTGGCGCGACTTGCGTGAACTCGGCGCCTTCGGCCTGCCGCTGCTGGTCGGCGCATCGCGCAAGCGCTTTATCAGTTCGGTCACGCCATCGGAGCCGCATCAACGGCTCGGTGGCTCGATCGCGGCGCATCTGATTGCCGCGGAAGGCGGCGCGCGGATCATCCGGACCCATGATGTGGCGGAAACCGTGCAGGCACTACGCGTGGCAGCGGCAATTTGGGACAAGCGATGAGCGATACGATCTTCATCACCGGCGTCGTCATCCATGCCCGCCACGGCGTCATGGAACATGAGACCGAGGTCGGCCAGCGTTTCGTGATCGATCTCGAATTGTCGACCGATCTGTCGGAATCCTCGCGCACCGACCGCCTCGCCGATACCGTATCCTATTCCAACGTGGTCGCGACCGCGACCTCGGCGTTCAAGGATGCCAATTACAAGCTGCTGGAGCGCGCTGCGGGCGCGGTGGCCGACGCTATCCTGGCGGCGATTTCCGCGCATCGATGCGGTCAAGGTCACCGTTCACAAGCCGCACGCGCCGATCGCCGCGATTTTCGAGGATGTCGGCGTCGTGCTGACGCGCACGCGGCAAGCGCCGTCGCATGGCTGACGTCCTGATCGCGCTCGGCGGCAATGTCGGCGACGTCCGTGCGACATTTCAAAAGGCGATCGCCAATATCTGCGGTATGGCGCAAGGCGTGCTACTGGCGCGTTCATCCGACTACTCCACGCCGCCATGGGGCGATGAGCAGCAGGCCCCCTTCATCAATGCCTGCATCGAGATCGAAACCGCGCTCGACCCCCACGCGCTGCTGTTCACACTGCACAAGATCGAAAACAAGTTCGGCCGCGACCGGGCCTAAGGAAAGGCGCTGGGGTCCGCGCACGCTCGACCTCGATCTGATCGCCTATGACGACGTTTCCATGCAAAAGCCGGAGCTGACGCTGCCGCATCCGCGGGCTATTCGAGCGCGCCTTCGTGCTGGTGCCGCTCGCCGAGATTGCGCCCGACCGTGTCATTGCGGGACACCGCGTTGCTTCGGCCCTGGCCCAGGCTATCCACCCAGGGAATCGAACGGTTACCCGATCTGAACTGACCTGAAACCGCCTCTCACCCCGAAAACAACCGTTTGGCTTGGCCGTCGTCACGTGGCAATTTCCGACCCAACAACAAGAACGGCGCCCGGGAGCACCCTGCCGAATGACCTCTGGACCGAAGACTCTGCAACCGAAGACCTGCGGCTGGCGGCTGACTTCGCGCCGGCGACCTATGACGACTGGCGCAAGCTGGTCGACGGCGTGCTGAAGGGCGCGCCGTTCGAGAAGCTGGTTGGCAAGACCGCCGATGGCCTGAAGATCGACCCGATTTATGCGCGCGCCCGTGGCGCCGCGGTTGTCGCGGGCCGGCCCGCCGCCGCGCCCTGGCAGATCATGCAGCGGATCGATCATCCGGACGCGGGAGAGGCCAACGCGCAGGCGCTGCACGATCTGGAAAACGGCGCCACCGGGCTCACGCTGGTATTTTCGGGCGCCAATGGCGCCCATGGTTTTGGTTTGGAGCCGACGGCGGAGGCGGTCGAGAAAGGCCTCGGCGGCGTCTTCATCGATGCCGGGATATCGATCGAACTTCAGGTCGGTCCGCAGTCGCGGATGGCCGCGATCCATGTCGCCGAATATGTGAAACGCAAAGGCCTCAATCCCGCGGCCTGCGATATCCGCTTCGGTCTCGACCCGATCGGCGCCTGCGCGGTCTGGGGATCCAGTCCCTATGCCTGGTCCGAGATCGTGCCCGCGGTCACCGGCGCAATCAAAGGCCTCGCTGCCATGGGCTTCAAGGGTCCGTTCGCGGTCGCCGATGGACGGGTGATCCACGATGCCGGCGGATCGGAGGCGCAGGAGCTGGCGTTCGTGCTGGCCAGCGGCGTCGCCTATCTGCGCGCGCTGGAGGGCGCCGGCAGTGGCGCTCGAGGACGCGCAGGGCATGGTCTATGCACGGCTTTCCGCCGACGCCGACGAGTTCCTGACGCTGGCGAAATTCCGCGCACTGCGGCTGTTGTGGGCGCGGGTCGAACAGGCTTGCGGCCTCACGCCCAAGCCCATCTTCGTTGCCGCCGAAACCGCATGGCGGATGCTGACGCAGCGCGACCCCTATGTGAACATGCTGCGCGCGACCATGGCGACGTTCTCGGCAGGGCTTGGCGGCGCCAATGCCATCACCGTACTGCCGCATACGCTGGCTCTCGGATTGCCGGATCGGTTCGCTCGGCGGGTGGCACGTAACACACAGTTGGTGCTGCTGGAAGAATCCAACCTGGCCAAAGTATCCGATCCGGCGGCCGGCTCCGGCGGTATCGAAAGCCTGACGCAACAGCTGTGCGAAGCGGCGTGGTCCCTGTTCCAGGAGATCGACAAAGCGGGCGGCGTATTCGCCGCGCTGGAGCAAAACCTGATCCAGCGCAAGGTCGCGGCGACACGGGCGGTGCGCGAAGCGAATATCGCCAGGCGCAAGGAAGTGCTGACCGGCGCTACCGAGTTTCCCAATCTGCACGAAGCCCACGTCGCGGTGCTTGACGCAAGGCCGGTTGTGCTGGCGCCTTACGGCGAGGCCAAATTCAAATTCGACGCGCTGCCGGCGATGCGGCTGGCGGCGCCGTTCGAAGCGTTGCGCGACCGGTCGGATCAGATCCTGAAAGACAAGGGCGCCCGGCCAAAATCTTTCTCGCCAATCTCGCCACGCCTGCCGATTTCACCGCGCGCGCGACCTTCGCAAAAAGCTTCTTTGAGACCGGCGGAATCGAAACGGTCGATACGGAAGGGTTTACCGATCCGGCGGCGCTGGTCACGGCCTTCAGGACATCCGGCGCCACGCTGGCCTGCCTGTGCTCGTCCGATAAGGTCTATGGCGGGCAGGCCGCGGCTGCGGCAAAAGCCCTTCAAGCAGCAGGCGCAAGGCATATCTATCTGGCAGGCCGGCCCGGCGAGCAGGAAGCCGCGCTCCGTACCGCTGGCGTTAACGATTTTGTCTTCGCCGGCGGCGACGCGCTTGCGGCCTTGCAGGAAGTCTATCGTCTGATGGAGTGAGCATGACAACGGCTGCGAAACCCGTTCTGACCGGCGGCTGCCAATGCGGCGCCATTCGCTTTGCGGTGTCGGCACCGCCGGTGAAAGTCAGCGTCTGTCATTGCCGGATGTGCCAGAAGGCATCCGGCGCGCCGTTCGCCTCCTTCGCCGACATCGAACGCTCTGATTTCTCCTGGACCCGCGGCACGCCCGCCGCCTTCCGCTCCTCCTCGATCGCCGAGCGCGACTTCTGCGCCGCCTGCGGCACGCCGCTCAGCTTCCGCCGCATCGACGGGCCCAGGATCGAGATCATGACCGGCGCCTTCGACCGCCCGGACCGGGTGGTGCCGACGCAACAATTTGGTTCCGAATCCCGGCTCGGCTGGGTGGTGGGCATTGCCAATCTGCCGAGCCAGACCACGCTGCAGAACTACGGACCGGAAAAGCTGTCCGGCATCGTCAACTACCAGCATCCGGACCATGACTAGAGGTAGCGACCTCCGGCGGTCGCATGTGCTATGATGGAAACCATGAGCCGCATACCGAATTTCGCGAATATCGCCTTTGAGAAGACTGCTGGCGCGGAACCGTCCGGCAGCGCCGAACCTTGGCTCACGCCCGAGGGCATCCTGGTAAAGCCCGGCTACAGCGAAGCCGATCTCGAAGGCATCGATTTCCTCGATACCTGGCCGGGGATTGCGCCGTATCTGCGCGGCCCCTACCCCACCATGTATGTCAACCAGCCCTGGACCATCCGGCAATATGCCGGGTTCTCCACGGCGGAAGATTCCAACGCGTTCTATCGCCGCAACCTTGCCGCCGGGCAAAAGGGCCTCTCGGTCGCGTTCGATCTCGCCACCCATCGCGGCTACGATTCCGATCACCCGCGCGTGTCCGGCGACGTCGGCATGGCCGGCGTTGCGATCAACTCGATCTACGACATGCGCACGCTGTTCGCCGGCATCCCGCTCGACCAGATGAGCGTATCGATGACCATGAACGGCGCGGTGCTGCCGATCCTGGCGCTGTTCGTCGCGGCCGCCGAGGAACAGGGCGTGCCGCCGGAGAAACTTTCGGGCACCATTCAGAACGACATTCTGAAAGAGTTCATGGTGCGCAACACCTACATCTATCCGCCGGCGCCCTCGATGCGGATCATCTCCGACATCTTTGCGTACACCTCGCAGAAGATGCCGAAATACAACTCGATATCCATCTCCGGCTATCACATGCAGGAAGCCGGCGCGACGCAGGACCTCGAACTCGCTTATACGCTGGCCGACGGCGTCGAATATCTCCGCGCGGGGCTCGCCGCCGGCCTCGACGTCGACCGTTTTGCGCCAAGGCTGTCGTTCTTCTGGGCGATCGGCATGAACTTTTTCATGGAGGTGGCAAAAATGCGCGCGGCAAGGCTGCTGTGGGCCAAGCTGTTGACGCAGTTCAATCCGAAGGACCCGCGCTCGCTTTCGCTGCGCACGCATTGCCAGACCTCGGGCTGGTCGCTGACCGCGCAGGACGTCTACAATAACGTGATGCGCACCACCATCGAGGCGATGGCGGCGACCCAGGGCCATACCCAGTCGCTGCACACCAATGCGCTCGACGAGGCCTTGGCGTTGCCGACCGATTTCTCGGCACGGATCGCGCGCAACACGCAATTATTCCTGCAGCAGGAAAGCGGCACCAACCGCATCATCGATCCCTGGGGCGGTTCCTATTACGTCGAGCGGCTGACCCGCGATCTCGCAGCGAAAGCCTGGGGCCATATCCAGGAGGTCGAGGCACTCGGCGGCATGGCGAAAGCCATCGAGGCCGGCGTACCGAAACTGCGGATTGAAGAAGCCTCCGCCAAGACGCAAGCTAGGATCGACGCCGGAAAGCAGGCGGTGATCGGCGTCAACAAATACCGGCCGGTCAACGAGGCGCCGATCGACGTGCTGAAGGTGGAAAACTCCACCGTGCGGCGCCTGCAGATCGACAAGCTGGCGCGGCTCAAAAAGGAACGCAACCAGAAGGACGTCGACGACTCGCTGGCGGCGCTGACCCGCAGCGCCGGCGAAGGTAACGGCAATCTTCTCGCGCTCGCCATCGATGCCGCCCGCGCCAAGGCCACCGTCGGCGAAATTTCCGACGCGCTGGAAAAAGTGTTCGGGCGACACCGCGCCGAAATCAAATCCATCACCGGCGTCTACAAGCGGGAGGCGTCCACCATGTCCAACCGGGTCGAAAAAGTGCAGGCGCTGATCGATGCGTTCGAGGATGCCGAGGGCCGCCGGCCGCGCATTCTGGTGGCCAAGATCGGCCAGGACGGCCACGACCGCGGCCAGAAGGTGATCGCGTCCGCCTTTGCCGATGTCGGCTTCGACGTCGATATCGGGCCGTTGTTTGCGACCGCCGAGGAAGCGGCGCGTCAGGCGGTGGAGAACGACGTGCATATTCTCGGCGTGTCGTCGCTGGCAGCAGCCCATCTCACGGCTGTGCCGGAGCTGAAGGCCGCGCTGAAGAAGCAGGGCCGCGACGACATCATGATCATCATCGGCGGCGTGGTGCCGCCGCAGGATTACGATGCGCTGTACAAGGCCGGCGCCGAGGCGATCTTCCCGCCGGGTACCGTGATTGCCGACGCCGCCGAAGAGCTGATCCACAAGCTCAACGCGCGGTTAGGCCATAGCGAGGCTGCGGAATAACTCCGCCCCGCCCCGATTGACTGCAAAGGATTTCCCTTGCGCCCCGCAGCATCCCTCATGTTCGCCCGCAGGATCGGCCTTATCGGCGCGGTCGCCTGCTTCGCAGCGGCCTCCGCCCTTGCCGCCGAGCCCAAGCCCGACGCCGCGATCAAGAACAAAAACATCGACGCCAGCGTCCTGCTCGACGACAAGATCAAGGCCGATCCGGCGCTGGCAGCGGACTGTCTCGCCGAAGGCAGGAAGTGGATGGACAAGAATGCCGCGGAGGCTGAAGCCTCGCGCAAGCAGGACCCGATAATGTTTCGCAACGGTGCCTGGACTTTCGAGCGCAAATACGACGTCCGCTCCGTGGTCGATGGGCACTATGTCAGCATCGTCAGGTCCGACTATATGAACACCGGCGGCGCGCATCCCAATTCGGACATCGATACCATCCTGTGGGACACAACCGCGAAGAAGCGCATCAGCATCCGGCCTTTCTTCACCGAGACCGCCGATAACGGTCCGACCATGACGGCAATGCGCAAAGCGGTGATCGCATCGCTGAGCATCGAGAAGAAGAAGCGCGATACCAGCGATACCGCGACCGCCGAGTGGTACAAGGGCGTTGAGCCCAAGCTGCTCAAGATCGGCGCGGTGACGCTGGCGCCGTCGACCGAAGGGAACAAGAGCTCCGGGCTGACCTTCCATTATCCGCCCTACGCGGTCGGCCCCTACGCCGAAGGCGAGTATGTCGCATTCGTGCCGTGGGAAACCCTGAAACCCTATCTGACGCCGGAGGGAACAAAGGTCTTCGGCGGCGCGCGGCCCAAAGGCGACGACGACGGCACACAATGATCGGCCGTAGTTCGCCCGACATCGGCAAGCTGTCAAAAGATCTCCGCGCCGGACATCGCGCGGCGCTGGCGCGCGCGATCACGCTGATCGAAAGCCGCCGCAGCGATCACCAGGCAGCAAGCCGAGATTTGGTGCAGGATCTGCTGCCCGATACCGGCAAGGCGGTTCGCGTCGGCATCACCGGCTCGCCCGGGGTCGGCAAATCGACCACCATCGACGCGCTCGGGATGTTCCTGATCGAGCGCGGCCACAGGGTCGCGGTGCTCGCGGTGGATCCCTCCTCAGCCCGTACCGGCGGCTCGATCCTGGGCGACAAGACCCGGATGGCGCGGCTTTCGGCTTCCGAGCGCGCCTATATCCGGCCCTCGCCCGCCTCCGGCACGCTCGGTGGGGTCGCGGCAAAAACCCGCGAGGCGATGCTGTTGTGCGAGGCCGCCGGCTTCGACGTGGTGCTGGTGGAAACGGTCGGCATCGGCCAATCCGAAACCGCGGTCTGCGACATGACCGATTTCTTCCTCGCGCTGATGCTGCCGGGCGCCGGCGACGAGCTGCAGGGTATCAAGAAGGGGCTGGTCGAACTCGCCGACATGATCGCGATCAACAAGGCCGACGGCGACAATATCAAGCGCGCCAATCTTGCTGCGGCCGAATATCGCGGTGCGCTGCATATCCTCACCCCCCGCTCGGCGCATTGGCACCCCCCGGTCGTGACTTATTCGGCACTGACCGGCATCGGCATCGATACGCTCTGGCAAAAAATTCTCGATCACCGTGCCGCAATGAACGCCTCAGGTGAATTCGCCGAACGGCGGCGGCAGCAACAGATCAAATGGATGTGGTCGATGCTGGAGCAGCGGATGATGGCGCGGCTGCGCTCCGATCCGGCGATTCGCACCAAAGTGAGAAAGATCGAAGCCGAGGTGGCCGACGGCCGCATCACGCCGGCGCTGGCGGCGGAGCAGATCGCTGTTATGCTGGGGTGACATGAACAAGAAAATGCGCATCCTCATTACCGGCTTCGGACCGTTTCCCGGTGCGCCCTTCAACCCCACGATGCCGCTGGTGAAGCGGCTGACGCAGCTGCGCCGACCGGCATTCGCCGGCGTCGAGCTGATCGGCCACATTTTCCATGTCACCTACGCAACCGTCGACCGGGAACTCCCCGCACTCATCGCCCAACATCGCCCGCAGGCACTCCTGATGTTCGGCCTCGCCGATCGCACCGCGCATCTCAGGGTCGAAACGCGGGCGCGTAATGCCGTCACCACCTTGTTCCCCGATGCCGACCGCAACCGCGCGCGCAAAGCATCGATCGTCGGCGGCGCCGACGCGATGATGTTCGGCCCCCACACCGCCAAACTCTTGCGCGCGGCCGACGGCACCGGCATTGATGCAAGGGCCTCGCGCGATGCCGGGAGTTATCTCTGCAACTACCTGAGCTGGCGCGCCATCGAAGCTGTCGATGCCAAGGATGGCCCGCATCTCGCCGCCTTCGTTCACGTGCCGCTGCTCGCGCGCGGCGGGGTTTTCCGGCGCAAGAACGCGGCGCATCGCATCACGCTGGAAGAGCTGGTCGATGCCGGCGAAGCCGTGCTGCTGGAGATGGTAAGGCTGACACGGCAGGCGGCGCGGAATCGTTAAATCACGTTGCTCAACGGTTAACCCTACCGCCAACAATCGCCCGCTTCCGCCTTCCGCGACACCCTGCCCGGCCGCATTTTTGCGTTACGCCAAGCTTGCGGACGCGCATCGCGCGCACCTGCCCGGAGACGCGAATATGGACGTCAATCGCCGCCATCTGATCGGAGCATCCGCCGCCGGCGTGGCGGGCGCGATGGCGATGTCGCCCGATGCCGCGCGCGCGGCGCCGCTGATTTCGGCGCTCGGGCGCGATGCCACCCAATATGGCGTTCGGCCCGGCAGCCCCGACGACCAGACCAAAATCCTGCAGCGCGCGATCGACGACGCCGCGCGCGCGCGAGTGCCGCTGGCGCTGCCGCCGGGCGTCTATCGCACCTCGATGCTTCGCCTGCAAAGCGGCACGCAATTGATCGGCGTGCGCGGCGCGACCAAACTGGTCTTCAACGGCGGCGCTTCAATGCTCCAGGGCGAAGGCGCCGGCAGTATCGGCCTTGCCAGCATCACGCTCGACGGCGGCGGCATTCCGCTGCCGACGCGGCGCGGTCTCGTGCACTGTATTGGCGGGCGCGACATCCGCATTATCGATTGTGAGATCACCAGCAGCGGCGGCAACGGCATCTGGTTCGAGCAGGTCTCCGGCGATGTCAGCGGCAACATCATCACCAACACGGCCACCACGGCGATCCTGTCGTTCGACGCGCAAGGCCTCTTGGTTTCGCGCAACACCATTTTGGACACCAACGACAACGGCATCGAAATCCTGCGCACCGCAATCGGCGACGACGGCACGCTGGTCATCGACAACCGCATCGAGGACATCAAGGCCGGTCCCGGCGGCTCCGGACAATATGGCAACGCCATCAACGCGTTTCGCGCCGGCAATGTGATTGTGCGGGGCAACCGGATCCGCAACTGCGACTATTCGGCGGTGCGCGGCAATTCGGCGTCCAACATCCAGATCACCGGCAACAGCGTCAGCGATGTCCGCGAGGTGGCGCTGTATTCGGAGTTTTCGTTCGAAGGCGCCGTGATCGCCAACAACACCGTCGACGGCGCGGCGCTCGGCGTCTCCGTCTGTAATTTCAACGAAGGCGGCCGCCTCGCCACTGTGCAGGGCAACATCATCCGAAACCTGTTGCCGAAGCGCCCGATCGGCACCGCGCCCGACGACGACGCCGGGATCGGAATCTACGTCGAAGCCGATACCTCGGTGTCAGGCAATGTGATCGAGAACGCACCGTCGTTCGGGATACTCGCCGGCTGGGGCAAATATCTGCGCGATGTCGCCATCTCAGGCAACGTGATCCGCAAGGCGCTCGTCGGCATCGGCGTATCCGTGGCGTCAGGCGCAGGAACTGCGCTGGTCAACAACAACATGATCTCGGAAACGCCGCGCGGCGCCGTGGTCGGGCTTGATCATGCCCGTCCCGTCACGTCGGATCTGTCCGCCGAGGGCGCGCAGCGCTTTGCGCAGGTCGTGCTGGGGACCAATGCGGTGCGGAGGAATTGAACGAGTGCAGCCCTGCGCGCGTCCGCAAAATCAGAATGCCAGGGATGGCTAATGCCGCGGCGAGCTCTGTATCCCCAAAACGCGATAGCAAAGATTGAGTCCAAAGACAGCAATCACCGCCGCGAAGAATGCCGCGCAGCCATTACCAGCCAATACGCCGTTGAGGATATCTGGACCAGAGGCATTTAGCGCCACGCCTTGCGAGCCTCTGAGTGCTACATAAAGCATGATCCCGAACATTAGAAGCACGCCCACACCACCAGCGCCGCGCTGCATGCGCTTTTTGCAATTCGGCGGCCCTTGTGCCGATTGAGCAAAACGCTAAACTCGGGCAAACTTGGAGAGGGTGATGAAACCATTTCAGGCGTTGCGGTTGCTTGCCTGTGGCGCGCTGCTGGCCGCGGCTGCACCTTCGGCTTGGGCCGAGGGGACTTTTGAAATTCCCGCGGGGGCACATTTCAACAAGGACAAGCTGGCAAAGCTCGGCGAGTTCTTCCGTAACGAAGTGACGACGGGGAAAATTCCCGGCGCGATCCTGCTGATCCAACAGCACGGCAAGCCAGTCTATCACGAATCCTTCGGCGTACAGGACGTGGTGTCGAAGACGCCGATCACCGACCATACAATCTTCCGCCTGTTCTCGATGACCAAGGCCATCACCAGCGTGGTTGCAGTGAAGATGCTCGATGAGGGCAAGTTCTCACTCGACGACCCGATCGCAAAATACATTCCGTCCTTTGCAAATGTGAAGGTCGGCGTCGAGAAGAAAGCCGACGACGGCACCAAGACGCTCGAACTGGTGCCGCCGAACCGGCCGCCGACCGTGCTCGACCTGATGCGCCAGACCTCTGGAATTACCTACGGTTTCTATGGCGATAGCCTGGTCCGCAAGGCCTATAGGGCCGCCAATATCTATGCCGGCGATTACGACCTCGCCGAGTTCGCCGAGCGGATTGCTAAACTGCCGCTGCACAACCAACCGGGCGCGCTCTGGCAGTACGGCCATTCCACCGACATCTTGGCGCGGATCATGGAAATCGTGTCCGGAAAGTCTCTGATCGACGTCGAGAAGGAAAAGCTGCTCGATCCGCTCGGCATGAAGGACACCGGCTTTTTCGTCACGGACCCGGAAAAGCAGAAGCTGCTCGCCCAGCCGATGCCGAACGACAGCGATTTCCGGGTGGGGCGCGAAAACAACCCGACCATTCCGAAGAAGATAATGTTCGCCAGCGGTGGCATGGTTTCGACCATGGCGGACTACGCGCGCTATGCGCAGATGCTGCTTAACGGCGGCACATACGAGGGCAAGACCATTCTCAGTCCCAAGGCGTTCAAGCTGTTGACGACAGATCAGGTCGGGCCGGGTTCGGGCGTCGAGCGGGACTATTTCTACTTCCCCGGCGACGGCTTCGGCTTTGGGCTCGGCCTCGCCGTGCGTACCGATCCCGGCAACGCCAAGCCGCCGCCGCCGGGCGATCTCGGCGAACTGAAATGGGACGGCGCCAGCGGCTGTTATTTCGTGATCGACCGCAAGCAGGACATGTTCTTCGTGTTGCTGGAGCAGACGCCTTCGGAGCGCCAGCGCATCCAGAAGGCAGTGAAGCAGCTGATCTATGAGGCGATGGAGAACTGACGGCGTCACGCTGCGACGAGCCAGCGACGGCGCGACGATATGCGCGCGCTTCCGCTCAAGCTGCGCAAGACAGCATTCATAATGCCCGGAAGCCGGTATTGATGTGCGTCAAACTGTCGGGGGGCAAAGCGGCTAGTAGTAAGGTCTTTTCAGCCAGCGTCGGAGCGCGACATGATAAAATGTGGTGTAAAATGGTTGATAATTGCCAGTGTTGCCGCTGGTTTCGCTGCGGCGGCTCAGGCTGAAGACTTCGACATCGGTAAGTCGGAATTTCAGTCTTCGTGCGCGAGTTGTCATGGTACGGATGCAAAGGGCAAAGGACCGGTCAGCGACCAGCTTAAGATACCGACTCCCGATTTGACGATGTTGGCCAAGAACAACAACGGCGTCTTTCCCACCAACGCTCTTTATGAAACCATATATGGATTGAAAACAATTCCAGCTCACGGCACTCGTGAAATGCCGATTTGGGGGGAACAATTCAACCCCATTGTCAGCTTGCCTCACAATGTTGATCCGTTTTATTGGAATATGGCCGGGCCGGAGCGAAGCCCGGAAGTCGTCGTACGAACACGCATCCTCGCTGTTATCGATTATCTGAGTCGTGTTCAGCAAAAGTAGCAGCCGATGCCGAGCGCGCGGCGCCAATGCGGTGCGGAGATAGCCCCTACAGCGTGTTGCGCAGCAGCGGATAACGTTCCGCAACAGCGGCGGCGATACCCAAGGTCAGTTCGTCTGTCGCCGGGACGGAAGGCGCTTCGTCCGAGCTGACATAATCGTCCGCCGAGGGAATCGAGGCACCCGTTAGCGGCGGCGCTATCGAAATCGGCGCTGGTTGCGGCAGTTGCGGCTGAACCTGGGTGCGCCAGCTCTCGATACGCGGCACCGCCGTCCTGGGGCGGCCGAGCCAGGACATGTCGATCGCCGTGTTGTCGCGGAAAGCCTCGCGTGTCGACAGATCGCGCCAGGTTTCCACTGCGGCCTTGGCCTCCTGGATATTTTCGAGGAAATCGATTTCGCTGTGAAAGCGGCGCCACCGGCCGGTCTCGAACAGTTCGGTAAGGTATTCAAGGCGCTGCTCGGCAAGAGCGCACCAGCGCGCGAGTACGTCGCGGCTGCGTGCCACGTCGAGTTGTTGTGTCATGAACCAGCCCGCACGAGAGAAAAACGGACGCGGACGCAACAGTGACAAATCAACCGTGACAGATATATTTTGTGGAAAACCTAAACAAAGTCTAGCGCGCGCCGCTGCCGGACGCCCGTTACCAAGCAAAAAACGTATTCATGCGGGGATTTCCTGACGGTTGGCAGTCAAGATCCACGTCGACATGGCCGCATTGCGGAGCTCCGCACATGCAAAGACCGGGTCTCATCAGTCGGATAAGACGAAAAACAGCGCCAGAAAAGCGACGCCATAAACGAAAGACCCGTCCGGGGGGACAACCGGACGGGTCAAGCCATATGGGCGCTTGGGGTGGATGGGCGCTCGCGCCCAATACGGCCTCGATAGGGAGGGATAACCGCTCCCACATCTATCTGTCGCGATAGGGGCACCTGACGTTCAAACGGCCCGCAAATTTTCTTAACTTCTTGGAAGGAACGCTCGGCCGGGAACTTATCGCGCGGCGGGCTGATCGGCCTCACCGATGGCCGGTTTATCGGCGGCCATGGCGGCCGCCGGCGCGTTCAGGGACCGGGTCGCAGGGGCATCCTGACGCTCCGGCAGTTTTTCGGCGGCAGGGGTGGGAGTATCGGACACCGCGACGACGGGCGCGGCGCTGATGGCCGAGACCGCCGCATAGGCGTCCGCCTCCCCTGCGCCGAACAAATCGTCACGGCCCGGCGTGCCGAGATCGCGGGCGGTTTTCATCAGAATTGTGCGCACCTCGTCCGGCTTCAGCGCAGAATTGCGCTCGAGCATCAGGGCTACGAGCCCAGAGACATAGGCGGCGGAAAATGAGGTACCCGATGTCATCTGGTATTTTTCGTCCGGAGCCGGCAGGAAGATATCGACACCGGGCGCGGCGACGGCGATATAGCTGCCACGGTTCGATGCCGCGAACAATTTGTCCTGGGCGTCGGTGGCGCTGACCGCGATCACGTTGGCGTTGGCAGCCGGATACAGCGGCGGGGATTTCGGCCCGGCGTTGCCGCTGGCGGCGACCATCACGATACCCTTGGCTGCCGCGGCGGCGATACCGCGTTCGATCAGCGGATCCTTTGGACCCGCGAAACTCATATTGATGATCTGGGCGCCATGCGCAGCGGCGTAGTCGAGCGCCTTCAGCACCACAAACGTCGTGCTTTCCGCACCCTTCGGCGCGGTGCCGAACGCGCGGATCGCCAAAATCCGCGCCGCCGGCGCGCTTCCCATCAGCCGTGCATGCGCCACGATCGCGCCGGCTACCCCGGTGCCGTGGAGATGCGGACCTTCCTTGCTGCCGAGCGCATCGAAGCTGTCTGTTATCGCGTTGACGAGTTCCGGATGCTTGATGTCGATACCGGAATCGATCACGGCCACGGTGACGTTGGTGCCGTGCGCCAGCGTATGGGCCTCCGGCAATCGAAGCTTTGCAAGTGCGTATTGCGCGGGATCGCCTTCGGTCACCACAGCCTTCTGGTCCTGCAGCAGATAACGGAAGTTCGGCTGGACGGAGCGAACGCTGGCCTCGGTAGCGAGTTCACGGCTGACGGTCTCGATGGAGCGGCGGTCGGTGATGCGGAACAGGCCGATGGTGGCACCGACAAGCGGAAAATTTTGCGAATGCAGGCGCGCAAGCCCGTGGCGCCGCGCCAGTTCGTCGGCCTGCGTGTCGCTCAGCGAGCCATCGATCTCGGCCACGATTTCGCCGGTGACCGTGGGCAAGCTGAGCGCTGCGGTCTGCGATCCGTTGCGGCGCACGCGATTGGCTTTCTTGCCGGACGGGCCCCCGCCACCGCCGCCATCGGCCGCAGTCGCCGGCTGATCCAGGCATGCGCCGTCGCTGCCGCGATAGGCGTAGCCGCAGGCCGGATACAGGTTGGGCGAATAGCGCGCAAAAGGAAGCGATCGGACCCCGATCTGGGACGCCGAACGCGCGGTCATGGTGCTGATCCTGGGCGTCGTCCTCGCGATCGCCGTCGTGTCGATCCGGGGCGTCGTTCTGCCGATCGTCGTCACCGTCCGCCCGGCGATGTTCGGATTGACCCGCGGCGCTACCGTCGGATTGATGGTCGGAATGCGCGATTCGATGTTGATGCTGGGCGAACGCATGAAGCTTTGCGCGTGAACCGCCGATCCCTCCAGACCGGCGAACGGCAACGCGACCGACATCAGCGCCAACGCCGCGCGCTGCACCGTCATCCGCCAATTCGTGCCATCGTGGATCATGGGATCCTCGGGCCTATGCCCTCATAGCGAAACGCCGCGCGGCTTCAAGGCGTCGCCACCGCGAGACTTACGATCTTCTCGCCTTGCAGCTTGCTCATCAGTGCGGCGACTTCTTCCTTGGTCATCGCCCGATTGCCGAATTGCAGCCGAAACATGCCGCCCTTGGCGCCGTCGACGATCGAGGCCTGATAATGGTCGAGCAGTGCGGTGATATCGGCGATGCGCGCGTCCGGCGCGAACCGCACCAGCGCGTGTGGCGGCGCGCCTCCTCCGAGGTCCCGGGTGATGGGTTCGTTGCTGCTCAACGACGCCGTCTGGAACGTCGAGCTCTGGTTCTTCAGCAGCACCGCACCGATTACGCCGGCCTGCAGCAACAGCACCAGGGCGCCCAGGCTCGCCGACCAGGCCAGCGTCCGCGGCGAGAGCCTGGCGAAAAACCCGGCGAAACGCGCGGAGAAACCCAGCGAAACCGACGGCTGGCGCGCCGGCTCCGCGTCGATTGCCGCGAACAATTTCTGCATGGCGCGCGAGGACGGTGCACCGAGGCTTTCGTTGAGATGAATGGTTTCGGCGTACTCTTCCCGGATCACGGCGTATTGCCGGGCGAGCTCGGGATCGCGGGCAAGCGCTTCGTCGACGCGGCGGGCATCGCGCGCGTTGAGCGTGCCTGCCGCGTGAAATGGCAACAGCATTTCTATTTCACTGGGCTCTTGCTCCAGCATTTTCTTGCTCGCCGCCGTCATGGCCAACCTCGTTCCACGCCGGCTGTCTTCAGTAGCTCGGCCATTTTCTTGCGCGCATAGAACAGGCGCGTCTTCACGGTGTTCTCCGGAATGCCGACGATTTCAGCTACTTCTTCCACGGATTTCTCGTGGTAGTAGACGAGATCGACGATCTCCCGGTGTTCCCGCGAAAGTGCGGTCAGGCACTTGCGCAACGCTTCACTGGTATCCTTCTTCTGCACCGCCACTTCCGGATCGTCGGACGCATCCTCGATCGCATTGGCGGCCTCATCGTCCAGCTCAACATCCTTCCTGCGGCGCAGCGCAGACAGGGCCTTGAAACGCGTAATCGCCAGCAGCCAGGTGGATACGGCGGATCGGCCTTCGAACTTGCCGGCCTGGCGCCACACATCGAGGAACACCTCGCTGATGAGGTCTTCCGCAACCTGTTCGTCCCGTACGAGCCGAAGCCCAAAACGGAACACCCTGACATGGTGCCGTCCATACAGCACCTGCATGGCGAGCCGGTCGCCTTGAGCGATCCGAGCGATCAGGACGTCGTCCGAAGCCGCCTGTGTCGCGCTCAATAGCCGTCTCGCAAGGTTGGTCGGGTTGGGTTGGCCGGTGGTTCGATGGGAAAGGCAAGATTCTTTAAATTATCGCAAGGGCCGGATTGCATCTGTGACGTACCCCACAGAACGCGATTTCCTGGCAGCCATCGGGCAAACCCGAAGCAGTCATCCACAGAAGGTATCATAATACAGAAATGCTTTCCTCGCGCCTAGCGGTCCCGAAGCCGACCTTACCAAGGCTTGGCCGACAAAGCAGCACTGATGGAACGCGCAATATGATTGTTGCCGCCCCGTCCCGCACGTCAGGGTCGCACCATTCGGCATCCGGCCAATTTTCTATTGTCAGACAAGGGCAAAAGCACCTTTAAACGGCCCGGAATCGGTTCCCAAAGATACCAAACCTAAAGGCTTTGCTCCTTAAAATTTCGCCTGTTCAAATCACCACGGCGAGACATGAGCAACGCAGCCTCACTGCTTCAAGGCCACGGCACTGACTGGAACGCGTAGCTCTCGTCGAGGCGCTGCCGACGGAGCTGCTGAGACGCCGTGCCAGCCAGCGCCGGCAAATGTTCGTGGCGCAGGCCGTGAGTTATTCGCTCGGCGGGTTTGTCCTGCTGATCTATTCATATGCAGGTACGGTCCCGATCATTCTTCCGTCGAGCTATTTCCTGTGCGGCCTGACGCTGACGGGATTCTTTGCCGTGCTGTCGGAAACCCACGTCAGCGACAGGTTCGAGGATCACTATCTCACGATCTTTCAGATCGCCTGCAACGTCGCGCTCCAGCTTGGATTCCTGCTGGCAGCCCCCGAGATCGGATATACGTTTCTGAGCGTGCTGTTCCTGATCTTCGGATTTGGCGCGCTGCGGATGACGTCGCGGCAGGCTGCCATTGCCTGGACCCTTACGACCTTGGGTCTGGCGCCGATTTTTCTGCTGACGGACGTGCCGATCGAATTGCCGGTTTCAACACCCGGTCGAACGCGTCGCCGCGATGCTCGCTCCTCGTTCTCACGATCGGACAGTGTGCGTTCGTGGGGACTCCACGGCAGTTCGATGCGGAAGATGCTCTACAAGCGCGGCGTCGAACTCAAGGCCGCCTACAGGCGCATCGAAGAACTCGCCGAACTCGACGAGCTGACCGGTTCCTTCAACCGCCGCTGCATCATGCGGATGCTGGATGACGAGATCGCGCGCGCCCGCCGCATCAATGCGCCCTGCTCGGTTGCGCTGATCGATCTCGACTGGTTCAAGCGCATCAACGACGCTTACGGCCACCCTATCGGCGACGAGGTGCTGAGGACATTCGCCATCACTGTGTTCGCGAATATCCGCACCATCGACAGATTCGGCCGCTACGGCGGCGAGGAATTCCTGCTGGTGCTTCCCGACACGTCGAATGTCGACGCCGCACGCATTCTGGACCGGCTGCGGGCGATCATCGCAGATCTCGACTGGAGTGCGTTCTCGCCCGGCATGCAGGTGACGATTTCCGCCGGCGTCGCGATGCTTGGGCCGGACGAGACCGCCGACACATTTCTTGCGCGCGCCGACAACGCGCTTTACGCAGCCAAGGCACGAGGACGCAATCGCGTCGCCAGCGCCTCATCTTGATCACTTCCGTTTTCGGAGACGGAGAAACCGTCGCCTTTTGTATACGCTCCAGGATAGAGTCATGGGTTCTAAAGCTGCCGCCAATTCCGCAAGCCTGCTCGACGAGTTGCAGACCACACTCGCGCACGGAACCGTCGCGCGCCGGGTGGAGACCCTCCGCCGCGTGACCGACCTGTTCATCAACGGCGCGGTAGATTTTACGGATGCACAGATCGGGCTGTTCGACGACGTCTTCCAGTGCCTGATGGAGCACATCGAGACTTCGGCCAAGGCGCTGCTCTCCAACCGTCTGGCGACGATCGACACCGCGCCGCCGCTTACCATTCGCGCGCTGGCATTCGACGACCTGATCGAGGTCGCAGCGCCGGTACTGTCGAGGTCGGAGCGGATCGACGATGAAACGCTGATCGAGACTGCGCGTAACAAGAGCCAGGCGCATTTGATGGCGATCTCGGTGCGCAAGGTATTGAGCGGCGCGGTCACCGATGTGCTGGTGCTGCGCGGCAACGACGAGGTGATCCAGAGCACCGTCAACAATCCCGGCGCGGAATTTTCCGAACGCGGCTTCACCCAGCTGGTCGATCGCGCGGAGGGAGACGACACCTTTGCGACCTGCCTCGCCATGCGTCCGACGATTCCGCGGCATCTCTACCTGAAACTGCTCGCGAAGGCATCGGCGGTGGTGCGGGAGCGGCTCGAGGCCGCCAATCCGCAACAGGCGGGAGATGTGCCGACTGCCGTACGGGAGGCGACGCGGCGCGCGCGCTCGGTGCCTTCCGCCCTCACGCCGGAAACGGCGATCGCCCACGCGCTCGTCAAATCACTCTATGAGGACGGCAGGCTCGACGAGCATCAGGTGACGGCGTTCGCGGAGGCCGGCAAGTTCGACGAAGCCAATGCCGCGCTCGCAGCGCTCGCCAACGTCTCAGTATCGATCGCCGAAAACATGATGATCGAGACCCGCGCCGAAGGCGTCATGATCCTGGCCAAGGTCTCGGGGATGTCGTGGTCGACGGTCGAGGCGATCATCGACATGCGCGATCAACTCTCGGGCGGAGAACGGACTGATCTAGGCGCATGCAAGGCCACCTATGAGCGTCTGCGGCCCTCCACCGCGCAGCAGGTGCTGCGCTTCCACCGCATGCAGCAAACGGCAGCGCCCGCGCCGGCCCCGTGACGGCCACGCCGCGACTAGAACCTCAGCACCTTCGATCCCGCCAGCGCGCCGATGGCGGTAACCAGCGCGGTGGCGATCGTGTACCAGGTCGCCACGAACAGCGGTGAATCGTCCGTGCAGTGCGAGGCGTAGAGCGTCGCCGCCAAGCCTGCCGACATCAGCCCGGCGATCGCGCCGGCGACCGCGGGCCGCGTCGGCGCGCCGTGGCGCAAGCCGAACAGGGCCGCCGCCAATAGCGGCAGCGACATCAGCGGAATGGCCGTCATGCAAACCCGCGAATTGCTGCCAACCAGGCGGGTCATCATCGGCAGCCGCTGCGGCAGCATCATTTCGCTGGCGATCCCGGCGATCAAGAAGTCCGACCGGAATCAAGAGCAGCCATGCCCAGCCGCGCAACGAGGCTTCCGGCCGCGACAGATGCAGGCCGATGGCGATGGCCGGAATCGCCAGCCCCAGCGTCACCGCGAACTTCAGATCGAAGAACGGATTATGCATCGCGGTCATGACGTCGGGGCGGACGCCTAGTCCAGCGAAGAATATCGCTACCGAAACCGGTGCTGCGGCCAGCAGTGCCAGTGCCAGCACGGACCCGACCGACCGCGCGTGGTGCGCGTTATCGGCGGCCAGCGTCCGAATAAGCTGATCGGTTTCCATGCTCACTGCTCCCGTAGCTTGGCGGTAAGGCTGGCAAGCCCGCGATGTAGCGCGACGCGGACCGCGCCCTCGCTCATGGCGAATTTCGCCGCCGTCTCCTTGATCGTCGCGCTGTCGACCGCGATCGATTGCAGGACCTCGCGCTGGCGCGCCGGGAGCGACTGCAACTGGGCCGCGACCTCGCTGGCCGGCGCGGTCTCCGCGGCGGGCTCGCCCGGCAACGTGTCGGCGAAATCTTCGATGTTGACGAAAACCCGGCGGCCGCGGCGGCGCAGCGCATCGATCAGCTTGTTGCGCGCAATGGCAAACAGCCAGGGCGCGAACGGCGCGTTGGCGTCCCAGGTATGCCGTTTCAGATGCACCGCCAACAAAATATCCTGCACGATGTCCTCGGATTGATCGACCGGTTGTCCTGCCCGCGCCAGCCCGCGGCGCGCCGCGGCACGCAGCACCGGCGTGACAGCCTTGAGCAGACGATGATACGCCGCATCGTCGCCTGACGTGGCCGACCGCATCAGGCCCGTCCATTCGTCTTCACGTTCGCGCACGCGCGCTCCCACACAGCAATTCGGTCGATCTTTCAATTTGTTACGTCCGGAAGCCTAGATCACGAAGTCGTGATCGGTGCTTGCCGGATCGTTCGGGGGGCGTGGCGCGCGATCCCGGAATCGCAGCTCAGTTTCCCCCGAGCTCAGGCTCATAACATCGATCGGTTCAGCTGGCACCCGCCGCTTCGATTGCAAAAAAATTGGGCTATAGCTTTTGAGCCGCGCAGGCGCCGCTGCCCTGCTTTTGCCCCGTGTAGCCCGAAGATTCCCTTTTTTTGCCCCGCTGCCGACACGTCATAAGGTCTCTTTTCCGCGTTGGGCGGGTGGCAATGGGGAGATCGGCGGATGACCATCAATGCCAATGGGCGCTCGGCCTTGATACTGGCAACAGGGCTTTTCGTGTGTTTCGCGGGACAAGCGCAAGCGGCGTCAGGTGCGGAAGACCCGGCCACAGTCGCGAAATCGGAAACGGCCGGGAAGCCCGTCGCGCTCCACAAATACGCCAGAGCTGGTTCGCGCCACGTGAAGAGATATGCCCATCGCAAATCCGGCAAGGTCGCGATGAAAGCCTCTCCCGACAGCAAAAAGGCCGACACGGCCGATGATAGCGACCATTCATCGGCAATCCCGCCGTCGGTAGCCAACGCCAATGCCCAACTGACACCGGGCGATACGCCGACCAGCGATGCCGCCAAGGCCATGACCGCCCGGGCCAACGGCATTGTTCAGGCCGCGCCCGACAAGCCGGCTGACGCCCAGCCGACCGCCGGCGACCAACCTGCCGCCCAGCAACCTAACGGCCATGTCGTTGCCGCCGATCAGCTCAACGACGTCGATCGTGCGCTGCGCGAGAGCCCGCCGCCGGCGAGTTCGCCTTCCGCGGCAACCTTGGCATTGGCCTCGGCCGAGACACCTGCGGCACCCGTCACTGCCGCCAGCAATCAAAGTTCTACCTGGGACCAAACCTCCCTGATCGGAAGGATTTTCATTGGCTTCGGGGCGCTGCTGACGATGGCCTCCGCTGCGCGCATGTTCATGGCCTAGCCGTCATTGTTGGGCGCAAGCGAGCAATCCGGAGGCCGCAAGCGCCGGAGGCTGGATTGCTTCACGGATCGCGCTCCTTGCAATAACGGTATTGAGACTTGCGCATAAGCTCGATCGCCGCGCCCCCACTTGATGCCCACCGCGCCAGCGGGCACATTGCCCGGGAAATCAGGCACGGGGTGGATCCATGAGCACGTTCGAACATATCATTGTCGAAAGCAAAGGCGCGGTGGGCATCATCAGGCTCAATCGTCCGAAGATGCTCAATGCGTTGTCCTTCGGCGTGTTCAAGGAGATCGCGGCCGCCATCGACGATCTCGAAGCCGACGACGGAATCGGCTGTATCCTGCTGGCCGGCGGCGAAAAGGCTTTTGCTGCCGGGGCCGACATCAAGGAAATGCAGCCGAAAACCTTCATCGACATGTTTTCCAGCGACTTCGCCGCTGCTGGAGGCGATCGCGTCGCCAATTGTCGCAAGCCGACGATTGCGGCAGTCAGCGGCTATGCGCTCGGCGGCGGCTGCGAGCTTGCGATGATGTGCGACATCATTATCGCCGCCGAAACCGCGAAATTCGGCCAGCCGGAAATCACGCTCGGCACCATTCCCGGTATCGGCGGAACGCAGCGGCTGACGCGCGCGGTCGGAAAATCCAAGGCGATGGATTTATGCCTGACCGGCCGGATGATGGATGCCGCCGAGGCAGAACGGTCGGGGCTGGTCAGCCGGGTCGTACCGGTGGACAAACTGATGGAAGAGGCGCTGGCGGCAGCGGAAAAGATCGCCTCGATGTCACGTCCCGCGGCCGCGATGGCCAAGGAAGCCGTCAACCGCGCGTTCGAGACGCCGCTGTCGGAAGGCCTCAGCGTCGAACGCAACCTGTTTCATGCGACCTTCGCGCTGGAAGATCGCTCCGAGGGCATGGCGGCGTTCATCGAGAAGCGCAAGCCGGTGAACAAGAACAGATAGGTCTTTTCTCGTCATTGCAGTGACGGCGTCACGACTTCAAGCCCCCCGGCTCTGCGCCAGCGCCGCGCTGACCAGCGCGCGATAGGCGCGTTCGGACCATGTCGCCGGCCGGTCGAGACCGAGCCGCGCCAAACATTCGACGTCAGCGGCATCCGGGCGGCCGGTAAGTCCCTGCCACAACAATCCCGGCAGGCGCAGTGGCGAGCGTTGCGCGTCCTGCAGGAGCTGCAACGCCGGGATCAGCCGCTGCTCGGCCTCGGTAAAGTCGCAGCCAAACGGAAACGACGGCAGCAAGCCGGCCTCGCGCGCGGGCTTCAGCGCGGCTGCAATCCGCTCCGGAACATTTTCCCGGTGCGCGGCCGGAATTTCAAAATTCCTGGGCAGCTTGCCGGCGTCCTTGGCCTTTCGTGCGAGTTCGTCCTGAAAGCGCGAGTCCGCGACCTGCAGCATCGCCGCGATCACATCGGCGTCGGATTTCCCCCTGATGTCGGCAACGCCGTATTCGGTGACGACGACATCACGCAAATGGCGTGGAATGGTCTCGTGGCCATAGCTCCAGCGGATATTGGATTGCGGCCTGGCGCCAGGCTGCCGGGTCGCTTCGAGCGTGAGGACCGACCGCGCGCCTTTGAGCGCGAACGCCTGCGCCACGAAATTATACTGACCGCCGACGCCGCTCACGACCTGTCCGTTTTCGAGGCCGTCGGAAACCGCAGCCCCCATCAAGGTCGCCATCATCACGCTGTTGACAAAGCGGGCGTCGATGCGGGCGCGGCGCTTGGCTTCCTCGCCGCCATAGAGTTCGTTGGTGAAGGATACCGGCACCATCTGGATCCGCGCGATTTGCTCGGACGTCATCTCGCGCAGTGCGCGATAGAACGATTTCGGCCCGAGAAAGAACGCTCCATGCAGCACAGCGCCGTCGACCTCCCGCTTGAGAATGCCGGCGTCGATCAAGCCGAGAAAGGCCGCAAACAGCATCTCGCTGAGCCCATAGAGGCCCTGTTCGAACGGTCCGGTTTCCAGCGCCGCAAGATGTTCCGGTCCGGGCACCAGCCGTTTCATGATGCCGTGAAACTGCGCATTGTTCCGATGACGAACGATCAACCCCTGCGCCAGCGCATCACCAACTTGCCCGATGCCGATCTGCAGCGTGCCGCCATCGCGCACCAGGCCAGCCGCGTGAAGCCCGATGGCGTATCTGGTGTCGGTGATCGGCTCCGATGGCGGCGCGAACAGCGGGAACTCGGTTTCGGGACTGTTGAGCACCGCGCTGAATTCGTCCGCCGGCAGATCGCCCTCGCCCGGCATGAACGGCAGTTCGGAATTCACCTGCCCGATCAGTTTGAACTTCGCACGTCCCTCGCTGCGGGCGCGCAACAGCTCCAGCGTGATGTCGGTATTGCAGCTCAGGCTGTAGCGCGGCGCTCCGTCGACGACGCGCTTGGCCACCAGTTGCGCGGCAACATTCATCCCTGCCGCCAGCAAGTAGGAAGCCACATGGGTGTAATTAGCAGAAATATAGTGCTGTTGCGCCGCCGGCACGTGCTGCCACCGTCCCGCCAGGAAGAAGAATTCGACCACGCGAATATTGGGCGGAAGTGCACCTGCGCGCAGCGCTGCGGCATAGGCGAGGTCCGGATAGCCACCAAACAGACGGTCGATCACCGGGGCGATAAAACGCCACTGGATCAAATTCTTCGGTTTCGGCTTTTCCAGCGTTAGCGCGGTGAAGAACGTCAGATTGATCGACCGGTCGGCGGCGGCGCGCGCATAGAGCGCGTTGACGATGTGATTCGCCTTGCCGAGCCCGAGCGGCAACCCGACCACCAGATTGGTCCCGACGTCCCGGATGATATCCTCCGCGATTGCCTCAGGGTCGGAGAACAATTTCGGCATCAAGTGCAAGCCCCGGCGCGATGGGGATAGCCGACGGCGGGAATCGGACGCGGCGGCCGCCAGCCTAGCGCATTTGTGACGGTTATTCGTATGTGACGAACCGGCAACAGCGAAACACTGAATTCATGGGGTTTCCGTCCGCGACAGTTTGCCAGTGGCCGCAGCGCCCTCTAAACAGGTAGATGTGTCGGGGTCGTCGGCGGGGGCGGACGGCAGGGGTTGCTTCGGGATCACATGATTGGGCGTGCCGCTAAAATTGGCCACGTGGCAAGGCGGGTGCTTCGATCGGGCATTTGCCTTGGCGTTGCCATTTGGGCCGGTTTTACCGCCATAGCCGCTCGGGCCGAGTCGCTCCCTGAGGCGCTGGCCAAGGCCTATCAAACCAATCCGCAGCTCAGCGCCGAACGGGCGCGCCAGCGCGCCACCGACGAGAACGTGCCGCAGGCCTTGGCGGGCTACCGGCCGCAGATCATCGCGACCTTGAGCGCCGGGCTACAGGCGGTCCGCAACCTGCTGCCGGACAACACCGTTCAATCCGCGACCCTGAAACCCTGGACCATCGGGGTGACGGTGACGCAAACGCTGTTCAACTTCAAGACCGCCAACAGCGTGCGGGTGGCGGAACTGCAGGTGCAGTCGGGCCGCGAGGCGTTGCGCAATGTCGGTCAGGGCGTGCTGCTGGATGCCGTCACCGCCTACACCAATGTGCTGGCCAACCAGTCGCTGGTCGAGGCGCAGCGCTCCAATGTCGCATTCTTGCGGGAAACCCTCAGCATCACCCAAAAGCGTCTCAATGCCGGCGACGTCACGCCGACCGATACCGCTCAGGCCGAAGCGCGGCTCAGCCGGGGCCTTGCCGACCTGAACGCTGCTGAAATCAATCTCGCCATCAGCCAGGCGACCTATGCGCAGGTGATCGGGAACCCGCCGGGGCAATTGCGATCCGCCGAAACCGTGGATCGCTATCTGCCGCGCAGCCGCGAGGACGCCATCGGCCTTGCCGCCAAGGAAAATCCGGCGGTCACGGCCGCAGGCTTCGACGTCGATGTCGCCTCGACCACCATCCGCGTCGCCGAAAGCAGCCTTCTGCCCAGCATCACCCTGCAAGGCAGCGCCAGCCACGCCAGCCAATCCGATCCTACGATCAGCACGCTGAAGACCGATCAGGCTTCGGTGATGGCCCAGATGAACGCGCCGATCTACGATGGCGGCCTGGCGGCTTCGCAGACCCGACAGGCCAAGGAACTGACGGTGCAAAGCCGGCAGGTGCTCGATCAGGTCCGCAGTCAGGCCCGCACCGCCGCGGTCGGCGCCTGGGTGGCCAATGAAGGCGCCAAAATCGCAGTGAGCGCTTCAGAAGCGGAAGTGCGCGCAGCGACCGTCGCGCTGCAGGGCGTGCAGAAAGAGGCGGCGGGCGGCCAGCGCACCACGGTCGATGTGCTGAACTCGCAGGCAGATCTGATTTCGGCGAAAGCGCGGCTGATCGGCGCGCAACGCGATCGCGTGATCGCCTCCTATACCCTGCTCAGCGCCATCGGCAGGCTCGACGTCAAGACGCTCGCGCTCAACACGCCGGACTATTTGCCGGAAGTCCATTATCATCAGGTCCGCGACGCCTGGCACGGGCTGCGCACGCCGTCGGGTCAGTAGGATGCCACCGTGATGCGTGCGGCCCACACGTGGCGGATGTTCTGACCATGCCCGACCGAAACGTCCTTTCGAAAGCCTCGCAGCCGTCGACGCCGGTCAATTTCGACGTCCCCGCCGGCGCCTGCGATTGCCATACCCATATCCACGGCGATCCCGGAAAATTTCCGTTCTTCGCAGGCCGCGTCTATACCCCGGAACTGGCGTCGCCCGAAGAGATGTCGGCGCTGCACAAGGCGCTGCATATCGAGCGCGTGGTGATCGTCACGCCGAGCGTCTACGGCACCGACAATTCGGCGACGCTGTTCGGCATGAAGGCGCGCGGGCCGACCGCGCGCGGCGTCGCCGTGATCGACGACAAGACGCCCGAGGCCGATCTCGACGCCATGAACCAGGCGGGCATTCGCGGCATCCGGCTTAATCTCGCGACCGGCGGCGTCGACGATCCCGCGGTCGGCCGCCCGCGCTTTCAGGCCGCGGTCGAGCGCGTGAAGGCCCGTGGCTGGCATGTCCAGCTGTTCACGAGCCTTGCGATGATCTCCGCGATCAAGGACCTCGTCGCCGCTTCACCGGTGCCGGTCGTGTTCGATCATTTCGGCGGCGCGCAGGCTGCGCTCGGTGCGGGGCAGCCGGGCTTTTCGGACCTGCTGGACCTCGTGAAATCGGGCAAGGCCTACGTCAAGATTTCCGGCGCCTACCGGGCATCCAGGCTCGCACCCGATTATCCCGACGTGATCCCGCTCGCGCAGGCGCTGATCGCGGCCAATTCCGACCGCATCGTCTGGGGCACGGATTGGCCGCATCCGAATTCGGAGACGCCGCCCGGCAAAAAGCCGACCGACGTGACGCCGCTGTACCAGATCGATGACGGCCGTCTGTTCAACCAATTACCCGTGTGGGCGCCGGATGCGGCGATGCGCAGGAAGATCCTGGTCGACAATCCGGCGCGGCTCTACGGATTCTGAGCGCGGCTTTCTGTAACCGACTGCAGGCCGCGCAAGACGGAAAGCGCGCCCTGCCCGGCTCACCGCGCCCGGCGCGAGAAGAACGAGATCAGCACCGGCAGCGTCACCAGGATCACCAGCGGCGCCAGCATCATGCCGGTGACCACCACCACCGCCAGGGGCTTCTGCACCTGCGATCCGATCCCGGCCGACAGCGCCGCCGGCAACAGCCCGACGCCCGCGACCACGCAGGTCATCAGCACCGGGCGCAATTGCAGTTCGCCGGTACGGATCACCGCCCGCATCCGGTCGAGGCCCTCGTCGATCAGTTGATTGTACTGCGACAGGATGATGATGCCGTCCATCACGGCGATGCCGAACAACGCAATGAAGCCGATAGCGGCGGACACGCTGAACGGAATGCCCGTGAGCAGCAGCCCGAGCACGCCGCCGAAGATCGCCATCGGGATCACGCTCATGGCGAGCAACGTGTCCGCCATCGAGCCGAAATTGAACCACAACAGCACCGCGATCAAGGTGAGGCTGATCGGCACCACGATCGACAGCCGCTTGATGGCGTCCTGCAGATTGCCGAACTCGCCGACCCACTCGATGTGCGATCCCGGCGGCAGTTGCACCTGCTCGGCGACCTTTTCCTGCGCCTCCCGGACTGCGCCGCCGAGGTCGCGTTCGCGCACCGAGAACTTGATCGGCAGATAGCGCTCCTGCTGTTCGCGATAGATATAGGCCGCGCCGGAGACCAGGTTGATCGACGCCACCTCGCTCAGGGGAATCTGTGTGATGGTGCCGTTCGGGCCGGGCGCGCCGATCCGCAAATTCTGGATCGCCTCGGCGCTCTTGCGATATTCCGGCGCGAGCCGGACGATGATCGGGAAATGCCGGTCGCTGCCGGGCTCATAGAGATCGCCGGCAGTGTCACCGCCAATGGCGACCTTGATCGTGGCGTTGATATCACCGGGGGATAGACCGTAGCGAGCGGCCTTCGCGCGATCGATATCGATCTGTACGGTCGGTTGCCCGAGTGAGGTGAACACCGCGAGGTCAGTAATCCCCTGCACCGTGGAAAGCACCGACTTGATCTTGTTGGCGGTGTCAGTAAGCGCCTGCAGATCGTTGCCGTACAATTTGATGGAGTTCTCGCCCTTTACGCCGGATACGGCTTCGGAAACGTTGTCCTGGAGGTACTGCGAGAAATTGAACTCGACGCCCGGAAATTTGTCCTGCAACTTCGCAAGCAGCCGAGCCGTCAATTCGTCCTTGTCGTGTGTGTCAGGCCATTCGCTGGCCGGCTTCAACGGCGCAAAGAATTCCGCATTGAAAAACCCGGCGGCGTCGGTGCCGTCATCCGGCCGGCCATGCTGCGATACCACCGATTCCACCTGCGGAAAGCTCCGGATCAGCTTGCGCATCTCGTTGACATAAGCGTTGCCTTGCTCGAGCGAGATCGTCGGCGGCAGGGTCGCGCGGATCCAGAGATTGCCTTCCTCCAGCTTGGGGAGGAATTCCAGCCCAAGCAGGCGGCCAAATACAACCGTCATGATCACGATTCCGACGGCACCCGCCATGACCAGCTTTCGGTTGCCGACAGCCCAGTTCAACACCGGCACATAGAGCCGGTGCAGGAACGCCATGATCCACGTCTCGGTTTCCTGCACGTGCGACGGCAGGATGATCGCGCTCAATGCCGGTGTGATCGTGAAAGTCGCGAGCAGACCGCCGGCCAGCGCATAGGCATAGGTCCGCGCCATCGGCCCGAAGATGTTGCCCTCGACGCCGCTGAGCGTGAACAGCGGCAGGAACGCCGCGATGATGATGGCGGCGGCGAAGAAGATCGACCGCGACACGTCGGCGGCCGCGCTCAGGATGGCATGGCTTTTCATGGCCATGGTGGTGTCCGTCGAAATATGGCTCTGTTCGGCTTCCGAAAGCGCAGTCGTTTGCGACAAGCGGCGGAATATCGCCTCCACCATGATCACGGTGGCGTCCACGATCAGCCCGAAATCGATCGCACCGACCGAGAGAAGATTGGCAGACTCGCCCCGCAGCACCAGAATAATGACGGCGAAAAACAGCGCGAACGGAATCGTGGCGCCGACGATCAGCGCGCTTCGGAGGTCGCCGAGGAAGATCCATTGCAGCAGCACGATCAGGAGAATGCCGACCACCATGTTGTGCAGCACGGTCGCCGTCGTGATGTCGATCAGGTCCTTGCGGTCGTAGATGCGCTCGATATGAACACCCGGCGGCAGGATGCTGGAATGGTTGATCGACGCCACCAGTTCTTCGACGCGCTGGATCGTCGGCGAGCTTTGCTCGCCGCGACGCATCAGCACGATGCCCTGTACAATGTCGTCATCCTGGTCGAGGCCGGCGATGCCGAGCCTGGGCTTCTCGCCGACGGTCACGGTGGCGATATCCTTGACCAGCACCGGGTTGCCGCCGCTTTGCGACACCATGGTGTTGGCGAGATCGTCGATCGAGCGGATCAGGCCGACGCCGCGCACCACGGCGGATTGCGTACCGATATTGACGGTATTGCCTCCAACGTTGATGTTGGAGTTGCTGACGGCCTGCAGCAGCTGCGGCAGCGTCAGCCCGTTGGCGACCAGCTTGTTGAAGTCGACCTGCAATTCGTAGGTTTTGGTCTTGCCGCCCCAGCCGGTGACGTCGATCACTCCGGGCACGGCGCGAAAACGGCGCTGCAAGACCCAGTCCTGCAGCGTCTTCAGGTCGAGCACGCTGTAGTTCGGCGGCCCGACCAGCCGGTAACGGTAGATTTCGCCGACTGCGCTGAACGGCGAAATCCCCGGCTGCACGTTGCCGGGCAACGGCGCCATTTGCGACAGCCGGTTCAGCACCTGCTGCAGCGCCTCGTCATAGGTGTAGTCGAACGAGAACTGCAGTTTGACGTCGGACAATCCGTACAGCGAAATGGTCCGGATCGTGCGCAGGTTCTTGATGCCCGAAACCTGGGTCTCGATCGGGATGGTGATGTAGCGCTCGATCTCCTCCGACGACAATCCCGGACTTTGCGTCACGACGTCGACCATCGGCGGCGTCGGGTCGGGATAGGCTTCGATATTGAGCTGCTTGAACGCGATCAGGCCGCCGATCATCACGACGGCGAGCAGGCCCACCATCAAAAAGCGGCGGCTGACGGCAATGGCGACAAGGCGATCCATTCAGATCGGAGCTTTCAATGGGGCTGATTTAGGTTAGCTGCCGGATGCAACGCGGTCGATGAACAGGCTGCCTTTGGTAACAATCTGATCGCCGTGGTTCAAACTACCCTCGACCTCGACGATGTCGCCATTGGTCAGGCCGGTTTTGATCCGGCGCAGCTCGATCGACTTGTCCGCGTGCGCGACCCAGACCCGGACCTGATCGCCCTCGTAGATCAAGGCCTGCTTCGGCACGCCGACGGCCGGATGATCGCCGACGGAATAGATCGTGACATTGGCGAACATTTCCGGCTTCAACAGACCGTCCTTGTTATCGAGCGTGGCGCGGACCAGGAGCCGGCGCGTCGCCGGATCGATCGCCGCGGAAACGTAATTGATGCGCGCCGACAATGTCCGGTCCGGCAGCGCCAGCACATTGATAGCGATCTCCTGCCCCACCGACACCTTCGATGCATCGGTTTCGCGGACGAAGGCCGTGAGCCAGACCGTGGAGAGATCGCCGATCACGAAGACGGGATCGCTGGCGCCGGAGTTCACATACTGGCCGGGGCCGACCTTGCGCTGCACCACCGTGCCGGTGATCGGCGAGTAGATGGTTGTATTCGGATCGATCCGGCCCTTTTCCTGGAAGTTGGATATCGCCTCGTCAGTCAGGCCAAGGATCCGCAATTTGTTGCGTGCCGCCTCCAGCGCCGTTTGCGACGAGCGCAAATCATTCTGCGCCTGGATCAGATTGGCCTGGCTCTGCTGGTAATCCTTCAGGGGAACGGCCTTGCCCTCGAACAGGTCCTTGGCGCGCGTGTCCTGGATCTGCGCCAGGTTGAGCGCCGACTTCGCCTTGTTCAGCGCGGTCATGGCCGAGATGAAATCGTTCTGCGCCTGCACGGTATCGGCGGCCTCGATCACGAACAGCGGCTGCCCCTGCGTGACGTTGTCGCCCGGCCGGACCATCAGTTTCATGACCCGGCCCGCATACGGCGAAAACACCGGCGTCGAACGGTCCTCATCGACCGCGACCTTGCCTTCGGTCACGATCTCGGCCCGGAACGTTCGCTCGGTCACGGGCTCGATGGTCAGACTGGCCCATTCCGCCGGGGTCGGAGTGTAGCGTTGCAGCCCCTTGCGGGACTGGCTCGACAACTCGGAAGACCCATGGGGCGCCCCGCCGACATGCGTGAGCCCGTAGACAGTCGCCCCGGCAAGCGCCAGCAGAGCTGCACCAACGGCCAGCCATTTTCGGTTAAGCATCTGCAATTGCTTGATAAATTCCGACAACATGGGGTCCAGTCACTTCGGCGATGATTCCGGCAATGACTGCCTCATCGGTGCGCTAATAGTGCCGATTTGATGTTTCAAACAACCTAAAAACGGCAATAGCGCTACCGTTTAAAGTTAAAATTTCGAGAGGCGCGTCTTATTTTTGAAAGGAGTGTTGAGACCTCAGTCGCGCGCCGGCCATTGCGGCGGGTGACTGCCGAGCGGCATCGCCGGCCGCGCCCAACAGGCCGGGGTTTTCGACAGGATGGCCGAATGGCTCACCGCCTGCAGCGGACCGAAGCCCGAAGGCATTTCCTCAATGAAGGGGCCGACCGCGTCGGCCTTTAGGTCCTGGGTCTTGAGCCCGTCGGCGACGCGGCCGAGATTCCACAGCCATCGCCCGGTCTGCGCCAGCGAGACGCGGACGTGCCAGCTGCCGCCTTCGCGCGACTGCCGCGCCTTGGCCATCATGGCGCCGAATGCCATCAGGTAGCCGGTGGCGTGATCGAGCATTTGTGCCGGCAATTCCTTCGGCCCCTCGACACCCGCGGCCTCGCCCTCGGCGTGATTGAAACCGGTTGAGGTCTGCACCAGCGAGTTGAAGCCGCGGCGCTCCGCCCACGGCCCCGCATGGCCGTAAGCCGACAGCGACACATAAACGATACCGGGGCTGATGCGCGCGGCGTCCTCCGGCGAGAAGCCGAGCGCGGCGAGCGCGCGCGGGCGATAGCCCTGCGAGAAGATGTCGGCCTGCGCCAGCAGATCGCGCAACAGGCTTTGCCCCTGCTCGCTCTTGAGTTCGGCAAAAGCCGTGAGCTTGCCGCGTCCGGTATCGATGGTGAGCCAGGGGATCGCCGGCAGATCGGGACCTGAAATCAGCAGCACATCCGCGCCGTGGGCGGCAAGCGTACGGCCTGCGACGGGACCGGCGATCACCCGCGACAGATCGAGCACGCGCAAGCCTGCGAGCGGACGCTCCCCCGCGGGCCACGGCTTTGGCGCGGCCTCGCCGATTTTTTCGATTCCGATGGTCGGCAGTGCGGCCAGCGCCCTGGCGTGCGGCGATGCCGACCATTCATCGTAGGAGCGCATCATCGCGACCACGCCGCCCGCGGCATAGGCCGCGGTCTCGAACGCTTCGGCGTCCCACTGCATCAGCGCGGCCTGGACGTCGTTGCGTTCCGGCTTGCAGTCCAGCACCTTGCAGACGGCGGCGCGGTGATGCGGGAAATTGGTATGCAGCCGCACGAAGCGACGATCGCCGGTCTTGTAGACCCCGGCGATGGCGTCCCAGGCCGGCGGCGGCGGCTTGCCGTCGACGCGCAAATAACGCTCGCTGCGGCATTCGACGACGGCGTGACGCATGTCGACCGCGACGGCTTGCGATTGCCCGCTGCGCAATTTCCAGATTTGCGCGGCTGCCAATCCGGCCGCGGCGATGCTGGCCTGCGCCGCGGCGGCGACGCGGAACGACGACGGCAATTGCGGTTCCTCTCCCGTCAGCGTGACGGCATCGAGCGCGTCAGGCTCGCCGCCGGCCAGGGTCCAGAGGTCAGACAGGATTTCGCGGGGCGTTTGCATGACCGTCACTTTTCCCTACGTTCGAAGCTGCCGGGAGTTCGTTTCGCTTTATCGCGCAATCTTACTGTTTTTCTGCCTTACCATGGAAGGAGCTGCAATGGCTGCCATCGATCCCTTAACCGCCGCGGGCGTTCTGCTGGCGACGGCCGCAACCGACGCGGTCTATGTCATGTTCACCTCGGCCGTAGTGGCGCGCAGGCGCGTGCCTGCGGCAACGTGGAGCAGTGTATGGTATCTGCTCTCTTCCTACGCCGTCATCAGCTATACCGAAAACTGGATCTATGTCGCCTTCGCGGCGATCGGTTCATGGCTTGGCGCGTTTGCATCGATCACATTCCTGCACCGGCCACCCGGCGGTCCGCCGATCGGCGCCGCGCCTGAATAGCGATGAGGATCCTTCCCTAATGAAAATCCCGCGAGCGCGGCAGGATGCGCACGTTGCGGGGATGGCGGATTTTCTGGGCCGGATTGTCCGGGTGCTGGTGAGGATCGTCATGCAGCGGCTCGATCAGCGCGGGGCCTACCGGCACCGGGTGTTTCCGGCTGAGTGCATCGTTGGCGAGCCCGACCAGATCGCGGGAGCGGTCGAACATTTTCTCGGCGACGAGATGCACGATCTTTTCCGGACTGCTTTGAATATAGCCTTCCACCAATACCAGCCGCGCACCCATCACCTCCTTGCGGAAGCGCTCCATCACCTTCGGCCACACCACGATATTGGCGATGCCGGTTTCGTCCTCCAGCGTCATGAAGACGACCCCGTTGGCGCTGCCCGGACGCTGTCGCACCAGCACCACGCCGGCGCAACGGACATATTGCCGGTCATTGGCATCGGAAACCGCGGCACAAGGGATGACGCGTTCGCTCGCAAATATCGACCGAAGAAATTCCATCGGGTGCCCCTTCAGCGACAGCCGGATGGTTTGATAATCCGCCACCACCTGCTCCGGCAGCGGCATCAATGGTAACGGCCGCGCATGCTCGTCCGGCTGCTCGCGCGCGGCGGCCGTTTCGAACAGCGGCAGCGGCACGTCATCGGGCAGCCGCCGCACCGCCCACAGCGCGGCACGGCGGTCGAGACCTATGGAGCGAAACGCATCGGCATCCGCCAGCAACATCAGCGCGCGCTTGGGCAAACCCGTGTCGCGGGCGAAATCTTCCAGCGAGGTAAAGGGGCGGCGGCGGCGCGCGGCGACAATGCGCTCGGCCCAATCTTCCACCCTTTCATGGTCGTCATTCCGGGATGCGCCACCAGGCGCAGACCCGGAATCTCGAGGTTCCGGGTTCCCGCTTCGCGTGCCCCGGAATGACGACTTGAATTTGTTTCAACCGCGCCTCGTCCGGATCGGCCCATTTGAACCCGTCGATCTGGCGAAAGCCGAGCCGCACGGCGTGATATGTCCCGCATCGTTCCTCCAGCGTATTCTGCGCGTGGCTGAACGACACATCGATCTCGCGCACCTCGACGCCGTTCTTGCGGGCGTCGCCGACGATCTGCGCGGGGGCGTAAAATCCCATCGGCTGCGAATTCAACAACCCGCAGCAGAACGCATCGGGATGGAAATGCTTCAGCCATGACGAGACATAGACGAGCTGCGCGAAGCTCGCGGCGTGGCTTTCCGGGAAACCATAGCTGCCGAAGCCCTTGATCTGGTCGAAGCAGTTTTTCGCGAATTCCGGATCGTAGCCGCGCGCGATCATGTTGTTGACCAGCTTGGCTTCGAATTTGCCGATGGTGCCGACATTGCGGAACGTCGCCATGGCGCGGCGCAAGCCGTTGGCTTCTTCGGAGGTGAACTTCGCGGCCTCGATGGCGATCCGCATCGCCTGCTCCTGGAACAAGGGCACGCCGAGGGTCTTGTGCAGCACCCGGCGCAGTTCATCCTTGTCGCCATGCGCAGGCGAAGGCGACGGATAGCTCACTTCCTCCTGGCCGTTTCGCCTGCGCAGATAGGGATGCACCATGTCGCCCTGGATCGGCCCCGGACGCACGATCGCGACTTCGATGACAAGATCGTAAAATTTCCGCGGTCTCAGGCGCGGCAGCATGTTCATCTGGGCGCGGCTTTCGACCTGGAACACGCCGAGCGATTCACCCCGGCACAGCATGTCGTAGACCGGCTTCTGGTCCTTAGGGATCGTCGCCAGCTCCCAGCGTTCGCCCTTATGATCGGCGATGAGGTCGAAACATTTGCGGATGCAGGTCAGCATCCCCAGCGCCAGCACATCGACCTTCATCATGTTCAGGGCATCGACATCGTCCTTGTCCCATTCGATGAAGGTGCGGTCGTCCATCGCGGCGTTGCCGATCGGCACGTAGGTATCGAGCCGGTCCTGCGTCAGCACATAGCCGCCGACATGCTGCGAGAGATGACGCGGAAACTCGATCAACTCGGTTGCGAGTTCGACGGCGAGTTCGATCATCGGGTTGGTGGGATCGAGCCCCGCCTGCCTGACCTGCATTTCGTTGAGGCCCTTGCCCCAGCTTCCCCACACCGTATCGGCCAGCGCTGCCGTCACATCCTCGGTCAGCCCCAGCGCCTTGCCGACATCGCGGATCGCGCTGCGCGGCCGGTAATGGATGACGGTCGCGATAATGGCAGCGCGGTGCCGGCCATATCTGCGATAGACATATTGCATCACCTCCTCGCGCCGCGAATGCTCGAAATCGACGTCGATGTCGGGCGGCTCCAGCCGTTCCTTGGAAATGAAACGCTCGAACAGCAGATCGACCTTGGTCGGATCGACGGAAGTCACGTCGAGCACATAGCAGACGGCCGAGTTCGCCGCCGATCCCCGGCCCTGGCAGAGGATTTTTTGCAGCGCGCGTAACGGACGATATCGTGCACCGTGAGAAAATAATGCGCGTATTTCAGCTTCCGGATCAGGCGCAGTTCCTTGTGCAGGACCTTCTTGGTCTTGGGTGAAATCCGGATCGGAAATCGTCGGTGCGCGCCCTGCCAGGTCAGATCTTCCAGATGGCGCTGCGCGGTCTTGCCCGGCGGCACCGGCTCGTCGGGATACTGGTATTTGAGCTGATCGAGCGAAAACGCGATGCGGCCGGCAAACCGCATGGTTTCCGCAATCGCCTCCGGCACGTCGCGAAACAGCCGCGCCATTTCCTCCGCAGGCTTGAGATGGCGTTCGGCATTGGCTTCAAGCCGCTTGCCGATGGCCTCGATGGTGGTCTTCTCGCGGATGCAGGTGAGGACGTCCTGCAAGCGGCGGCGCGAGGGATGGTGATACAGCACTTCATTGGTCGCCAAGAGCGGCACGCCGGCCGTGGCGGCGATATGATGAAGCCGCGCCAAGCGGCGCCGGTCGTCGCCGCGGTACAACAGGCTCGCCGCCAGCCAGACGCCATTCGAGCGGCTCTTCTGCAGCCGATCCAGCACCTCGAGCGCCTTCGCCGCCTCGAAGCGATGCGGCAGCGTCAAAACCAGAAGCTGTCCTTCGGAAAATTCCAGGAGATCATCGAGCCTCAGATGACACTCGCCCTTCTCGGTATCGTCGCCGCGCTTGCCGCGGGTGAGCAACTGGCATAGCCGGCCGTAAGCCGCGCGATCGCAGGGATAGACCAGGATGTCCGGCGTATCGTCCATGAAGACGAGCCGCGATCCGATCAGAAGCTTCGGCTTGTATGTGACTTTGGAATTGTCGAGTTCCTTGTAGGCCCGCACGACACCGGCCAGCGTGTTGTGGTCGGCAATGCCGATCGCAGGAAGCCGCAGGACGCTGGCCTGATGCACGTAAGCGCGCGGATCCGATCCGCCGCGCAGGAATGAAAAATTGGTCGTGATTCCGATTTCCGCGTAGTGCAGGCGTGGTCATGCGAACAATCCGTGCATGAACCAGTTCGGCTGAACCGCCTTGCCCTCCTCCTGCACGATCTCGCGGTCGTAAAGTCCGTCGCGATAGAGCCAAAACCGCAGGCCCGCCTCGTCCTCGACGCGGAAATAGTCCCGCGTCAGCCCTTCCGCGCGCCACCATTCCATGGCGACGCGTTCGGGGCCCTCGGCGCGGACCACCGCGTGGGTGGCGCGGCGCCAGACAAAGCGCGCGGGCGGGCCATCCGGCACCTGCGCGATCACTTTGATCTGTTCCGGCCGCTCGAACAGCCGCAGGGGCCGCAGCGGCGGCTCGCCTTCCACGCGCGCCGGCCAGGCCGCATGCGCGGCGGCGGCAAGATGATGCTGCGCCGGCACCGCCAGCACCGCGCGCTCCGGGATGTGGGTGTCCTGCGGCAGGTGCACGACCACGCGCTTGCCGCCGATGCGCGCGGCGATGCGGTCGATCAGCGCGGCCAGTTCGTCATTGTCATGCACATTGGCATCGAGATCGCGCTGCTCCTGCACGACGATTTCGGTGCGGCTGGCGGATAGCCGAATGAGATCGAATCCGAAACCGGGATCGAGCGGATCGCTCAAGGCGTCGAGCCGCTCGCGAAACAGCCGGTCGATCACCTCAGCCCTGGTCACGGGCTGGCCGGTGTCGACCATGATGGTGCGGACCGCGCCATCGGTGCGGAAGAAACGGGCTTCCAGCCGCCGCGCGCCCTTGCCCTGCTGCGCCATCGCCGCGACCAGCATCCCGGCGAGCCCCGACAAGGTCGCTGAGATCACCGCTTCGGTCGCCACCGGCTCGGCGAAACGCTTCTCGACGATGTAATCCGGCAGCGGTTTTCGGGGGCTGATCGGCGCATCGCTGTGCCCCAGCGCCTGTTCCAGCAGCGTCGTGAAGCCGGCGCCGAATCTCGCGGTGATTTCATGCCGCGCGCGGGAAGCGACATCGCCGATGGTTTTCAAGCCGGCGCGGCGCAGGCCCGTGACCGCAATAGCATCGGCGCCGAGCGCGGACACCGGCAACGGCCCGACCGCATCGGCTTCCTCGCCCTCTGCAACGATGCGGCCATGGACATGGCGGGTCAGCGTCCGCGCGCAAACGGCGGTACCGGCGATGGCGGCGCTGACCGCAAAACCTTGCGCGGTCAGCACGTCGCACAACAGCCGCATCATCGCGGCCTCGCCGCCGAACAGATGCACGCAGCCGGTGATGTCGAGAAACAGGCCATGCGGGGGATCGAGCGCCACCAGCGGGGTGAAGCGGTCGCACCATTCGGCGATGGCGTTCAGCGCGTGGGCGTCGGCGGCTTCATCGGCATCGTACACTCTTAATTGCGGGCAGATGGCGCGGGCATTGGCGAGCGGCAGGCCGATATCGAGGCCGAGCCGTGCGGCCGCATCGTCGAGCGCAAAAATCTGCAGCGCATTGTTTTGCCTGGCGACGACGATGCTGGGGTAGTTTTGTTTTGACGCGTTTTCTACCGCAGATAAGTCTACGCAATCTGCGTAAACTTGATTGCTATGCGAACCGGTACCCACTTCGCTCGAAAACGCATTAGCTGGCTCGACGTCGTCGTTCACGAGCTGGCGCTTGATGCGGTCGATGGGCAGGCGCGGCAGCCACAGGCTGAGGATCCGCCGCCGGTTTCTCGAAAAGGCACTCATCACATTTCCATTCCATGATCCACCGGCCAACAGGGCCATGACGGTTGCGGACAAGCTGCGCGTCGAACAGCGGCGCGCCCCACGCGCTCCAGAGCGCCGCAGGCATTAAAGACGCCGACGCCGCAGCCGGCGGCGAATGCGCCGCGCGCACGATCCATCGCGTCTCCGCCGTCGAAGGCTGTGGCTCCGCCGCCATCCGCAGCAACAGGCCGGTCACGCCGGAGGCCTGCGCCGCCAGCGTCAGCTTGCGGCTGGCGACGAGATCGAGCTGACGCGTCTCGCCCCAGACCTCCAGCACGACGGCGCCGAGCGCATCGCAGGCCAGCGCGTCGGCGGCCGTCCGCAACGCGGCCTCCACGTCGGCCGCGCGCACCGTCACGAGGAGACGCGGATCGAGACCGAGTTCGGCCAGTCCGCTCATCGACAGCGCGCCCGTTTCAATTTCCGTAAAATCCTGCCGGATCCACACCAGCGGCCGCCGTGCGGCCACCCGCCCCGCGAGCCCCGCGACAAAACCTGTCGCCGTGGCGCTTTGCCGGCCACCTTCCGCGAACACCTCGTGCATCGCGCCCAAGGCGAGGCCGCCCTGCAGCGTCGCATCCGCATCGGCATGCCCGAGCGCGACCCTGCGAGGCGCATACGCATCGCCGTGCGACTCGATGCGCTCGATGCTGCCGCGCAAACTCGCAAGCGTGTTCGTGCGTGCGGCGCATGATCCGTCAAAGTGTGAGCGGTTGGGCGATAAGATCATGCGCTTTCTCAATAAAATGGGAGCGCGATCGGACGCAAAACCGGCTTCCACTTTTGCTGATCGCGCTCGCGCATATGCCGCGCTCCCGGGTGGTGGGCCGTCACTGGTTCTTCTGATGAACCCGTGACTGGCTCATTTGTTCATGATATGTTCTAATATAAAGCTAACATGGCCGGGAGAGTCAATCGGGATCGGGGGCTTTAGTTTTTCGTGAGCAATCCCAATGGGATCAACGGAACCCCGACCGCCCTGCCCGCATTGAGCCTCGCCCGCCACGATGATATTCTCGACAGGAAGCGGAAAATGCCCATGGCGACTGCATCCCCCAGCCTCGAAACCCTGCGCGAAGAGGCTGCCGATTGCCGCGCCTGCCCGCTCTGGAAAAACGCGACCCAGACCGTGTTCGGCGAAGGCCCGCAACATGCGCCGGTGATGCTGGTCGGCGAGCAGCCCGGCGACAAGGAAGACCTGGCCGGCAAGCCTTTCGTGGGACCGGCGGGACTGATGCTCGACCGCGCGCTGCAGGAAGCCGGCATCGACCGCAAGAAGGCCTACGTCACCAACGCGGTCAAACATTTCAAATTCGTCGCCGCGCGGAAAAATCCGCCTGCATCAGAAACCGACGACGCCGGAGATCAAGGCGTGCCGGCAATGGTACGAACGCGAACTGGCTTCGATCAAACCCGATCTGGTGGTGGCGATGGGCGCTACCGCCGCGCAAAGCGTGTTCGGCAAAATCACCCCGATCAACAAAAATCGCGGCCGCCTGATCGATCTCGATGACGGGATCAAGGCGCTGGTGACGGTGCATCCGTCCTATCTGTTGCGGCTGCCGGACGAGGACGCCAGGGCACGGGAATACCAACGTTTTGTCGATGACCTGAAAATTGCCGCGGCGCTGTTGCGAAAATCGGCACGCGCGGCTTAGGGGATTTTCGCACCATTCACGCATGGCCCTCGGCGGCAGGATTTGACATCCGCACGCACAACCTTTAATTGAAAACCCTGCGGTGACCCCGCACCTTCAAGGGGTTGGCGCGCTGCGTGGTTGACTGGCCCCGGATGCCGCGCAGCGCGCCACTCTTGTCCCCTCAGAACCCCTGTTCCCAGGACTGCAAAAAAGCAAGCGCGGCGGCCACTTTGGATGTGGACACGCCGCGCCCGACGTCAGCTGGCAGACAGAGCAAGCCTCACGCCGCCAGCGTGTTCTCGACCAGTTTGATCCAGTACGAGGTGCCGTAGACGATCGCCTCGTCGTTGAAATTGTAGGCCGGATGATGCAGGCCGGCGCTGTCGCCATTACCGCAGAAAATAAACGCACCCGGCCGCGCCTCCAGCATGTAGGCGAAATCCTCCGCGCCCATCAAAGGCGGCGTCTCGTGGACATTGGCGTCGCCGGCCACTTGCTTCGCCACCTGGATCGCGAAATCCGTCTGCGAGGCGTGATTGACCGTCACCGGATAGCCGCGTTCGTAGACGAGATCGATCTTGGCGCCGGTGATTTGCGCCACGCCAGTGACGACCTCTTGGACGCGCTTCTCGATCAGCGACCGCACTTCCTCGGTCAGGGTGCGCACCGTGCCCTTGAGTTCCGCGGTTTGCGGGATGACGTTGCGGGCATTGCCGGCGTGGAACTCGCACATCGAAATGACGGCGGAATCCAGCGGATCGACGTTGCGCGCCACGATCGACTGCAGCGCCGCGATCAGTTGCGCACCGACCAGCACGGAGTCGATGCATTTATGCGGCCGCGCGGCGTGGCCGCCATGCCCCTCGATCTTGATGTCGATCGCATCGGTCGCCGCCATGATCGGACCGGACCGGATCGCGAACGAGCCGACCGGAATGCCGGGCCCATTATGCATGCCGTAGACCTGATCGATGGCGAAGCGTTCCATCAGCCCGTCCTTGATCATCGCGGCGGCTCCCGCGCCACCCTCTTCCGCGGGCTGAAAGATCACGACCGCATCGCCGGCGAAATTTCGCGTCTCCGCCAGATAACGGGCCGCGCCGAGCAGCATCGCGGTATGCCCATCATGGCCGCAGGCGTGCATCAAGCCCTTTGTCTTGGAGGCATAGGGAAGGCTGGTCTCCTCCTCGATCGGCAGCGCGTCCATGTCGGCGCGAAGCCCGATCGTCTTGATGCCGCCGTTGCTCGCCTGCTTGCGGCCCTTGATGACGCCGACCACGCCGGTGTGGCCGAGGCCGGTGGCGACCTCGTCGCAACCGAATTCCCGCAGCCGCTCCGCGACGAATGCTGCGGTGCGATGCACGTCGTACAGCAATTCGGGGTGTTGATGGATATCCCGGCGCCAGGCCTGGATATCGGGTTGCAGATCGGCGACGCGGTTGACGATGGGCATGTGAATTCTCGGTTACGGGTTTTAATGGTTCGCCCTCTCTAGCACGCAGTCGCGATCCGCCCAACACTCCTCGGGCGCTGTACAGCAGGCGACGACGGGGCTATGGCCTTGCTGCCCGGGCCTTTTGTGCCGAGAAGAGCAGCACGGTGATGCCTTATGAAGCAGCTTGAAGGTGATTTCGACTATATCGTCGTCGGCGCGGGCACCGCCGGCTGCATCCTCGCCAACCGGCTGTCGGCCGATCCCAAAAATCGCGTGCTGATCCTGGAGGCCGGCGGCAACGACAACTGGATCTGGTTTCACATCCCGGTCGGCTATCTCTTCGCGATCGGCAATCCGCGCTCGGACTGGATGTTCCGGACCGAGCCGGAAGCAGGCCTCAACGGTCGTTCGCTGGCCTATCCTCGCGGCAAGGTGATCGGCGGCTCCTCTGCCATCAACGCCATGATTTCGATGCGCGGCCAGGCCGCCGACTACGACCACTGGCGCCAGCTTGGCCTTTCCGGCTGGGGTTACGACGACGTGCTGCCCGCGTTCCGCCGGCTGGAGGATCATTTTCTTGGGCCGAGCGAGCACCACGGCACCGGCGGCGGCTGGCGGATCGAAGCGGCGCGGCTGTCCTGGGCGATCCTGGATGCGGTCGGCGACGCCGCGGAGCAAATGGGAATCCGGCGTATTCCGGATTTCAACACCGGCGACAATGAGGGCGTCGGCTATTTCCACGTCAACCAGAAGCGCGGCCGCCGCTGGTCGTCGGCGCGAGGATTTTTGAAGCCTGCGCTGAAGCGCCCCAATCTGCGGCTGGAAAAGAACGTGCTGGTCGACCGCCTGATCGTCGAGGATGGTCGCGCCGTCGGCGTGCGCTTTATGCAAGGCGGCGACGTCGTCGAGGCCCGCACCAAGGGCGAGGTGATCCTGTGCGCCGGTTCGATCGGATCGATCCAGGTGCTGCACCGCTCCGGCATCGGGCCTTCCGAATGGCTGGCGCCGCTCGGGATCGAAACCGTGCTCGACCGCCCGGGCGTCGGGCGCAATCTGCAGGACCATCTGCAGCAACGCGCGATCTACAAGGTCGAAGGCATCCGCACCCTCAACGAGACCTATTACTCGCTGCTGCGGCGCGGCCTGATGGGCCTCGATTACGCGTTCCGCCGCCGCGGGCCCTTGACCATGGCGCCCTCGCAGCTCGGGATTTTCACGCGCTCCGATCCGCATCGCGACCGCGCCAATATCCAGTTCCACGTGCAGCCGCTGTCGCTCGACAAGTTCGGCGATCCGCTGCATCGCTTTCCTGCGATCACGGTGAGCGCCTGCAATCTGCAGCCGACCTCGCGCGGCACCGTGCGCATCCGCTCCGCGGAACCTGCCGGGGCGCCATGCGATCGCGCCGAATTACCTCACGACCGGTGAAGACCGCCAGGTCGCCGCCGACGCCATCCGCACCACGCGGCGGCTGATGAAACAAAAGGCGCTGGCGCCGTATCATCCGCAGGAGTTCCTGCCGGGCCCATCGGTCGGCGACGACGATGCATCGCTCGCAAAAGCCGCCGGCGATATCGGCACCACGATCTTTCATCCCGTCGGCACCGCGAAGATGGGCACCGCCAGCGACCCCGCGGCGGTGGTCGACGAGCGGCTGCGTTTTTACGGCATCGCCGGACTTCGTGTCGCCGACGCCTCGGTGATGCCGACGATCACGTCGGGCAATACCAACACCCCGACCGCGATGATCGCCGAAAAAGGCGCGGCGATGATTTTGGAGGATGCGAAGTAGGCGCAAGGCGCGAAGATTCGAATTTCAAACAGCCGGAACGATTTCGCGATCTCGCCGCGCATTTGCGGAGCCTCTGACGCGCCCGCAGCCTTGCCTGTAAAAGACATCACCGCGGTCACACCGGAAATCGCTAGTATTCCTTCGTGCTCTCTGACCTGCTCTTCCGTGAACCGGCTCTTCCTCATCGTCAATCTCCTCTCGATCGACTCAACTATCAGATGGAGGGAATTCCGGGAGCAGGTCAAACGGGATACGCCGGAGTGGCGGCTTGCAATTCAGATGCTGATCGACGGTGCCGAAGACCGCGGATCATTGTCGTATGCCGTACACAGTCCGTTCTTCATTTATAGGAGCTAACCGAAAGACTGTACGATTTCGGAAAGCATGCCCGTCGCGGCTTGGCTAAAGCGCGCGTCGTTAAAATGCTCATCCACAAAGTTGAGTATGAGGAGAGCAACCACGGTAGCCATTGCAATTCTCATTGCCGTAGTATTCCGCAAAAAAATGATCAATTCCTTAAAATTTGGACTGAAGGGCGAACGCATCTCTTGATCGACCGCCCCCGATCCGGCACCGCCGACATCAAGCGATACGGCCTGCCGGCAAAATCCTTGTTGCTACTGCGATTTCATTAGCGTTTTAGCAAATCTCCTTACCAGCTCTTAAACTAATGAAAGCAGAGTAGCGGGTTTCAGAAGGGTATTTCATGATCGACGAAAAAGTGAAAATTAAATGCACGAAATGCTCGCAGGTATTCAGGGAACGAGCGCAAAAGGTTCGCAACGGATTCCAGACGAATTGTCAGCACTGCAATCGGCTGATTACGTTTGATATCGGCTCCGAAGACAGAAATATCCGCCGAGCTCTGATGAGCGCCAAAGAGCTGCGAATGACACTTGAAGCCCAGCCAAAACACAGCAGCGCGAGGGAAAGCTTGGTCGGGGACCGCAGTCAGTTCTAACTCGACTCTTACTATCCCTTTCGCTTTCTATGAAAGGAAAACCCCTTTACATCTCCGCCGAAGATTCCGCGCTGCACCCGATCGGTTTTACTGAAGAGCAGATTATTATTGACGTGCTGGCGAGCACGAGGCGGGCGCGCGGAGACCGCCAATCTGACGCGCAAGCACGACGTCTCGGAAGCGACGCTTTATAATTGGAAGGCGACCCTCACTATGATTTTGATTGGAGCCGTTTTGGCTTTGATATTTGAGCGAGGGAAACGTGCTCATGTGGGTTCGACTAGATGCCGCTTCAATCAAAAATCCACGGTCCGCTCAGTGTTTCCAGGTGGACCTCAAAGCGGCGCATGAAAATGAATTTAGCGGCGCAGACGATCGGAAACGCCAGACCATGATTAGCGCTCCATGAGATACTCGTCGAGGACTGTTTGGTAGATCCAATGGCGCCCATCATGACGCCGTAAAACTTTTCCGAACACAAGGCGGCTCGCAATCGATCTCTGAGGCATGATCACCTTCCATACATGCCATGTCTGAGCCCACGCAGATTTTGGACTCAGTCTCAACATTTGAAAGGCGTTATGGTTCTTCGCTCTCATTTCGGGTGCTTGCGAGATCCACTCGGCAACGAGCGTGATTTTGTGGTCCGCATCTTCGACCGCAGCGCTACACTTGAAGACATTTGATGGACCGCTGTCATAACAAAGCCACCAAGCGGATTACGATCCCCTAACGGCATTGCCGGTGTGCGACCGGACATGCGGGGAACATGTAAACGCCAGAGCCGCACGCGCGATCGCTCGACAAGATTCGCGATGTCAGTGGACGCTTTCGTGTCACCACCAAGCATTTGGACCTTGATCCGGAAAAAACGCCTGCACTCCGGCATTCCAGCATTATTCGCTGAACGGCGTGCCAGTGCGCTTAGTCGCCAGTCATCATGACACTTCGGCCGAAATTATCGAGCGGCATTGCAGTGGCGTTATCCGTGAGTGGCCCTGTCACGCGGCGATACTATCGAATGATCGGCGGGCCGCCGAGTTTCCAACCCGTTGAGCCACAAATCCGCAGCACCAGTGTGGCTCGCCGATTGGCAGCCCTGCCCCACTAACCGTTTTAAGGACAGCAAGTTTTAATGCAGGCTGCGTATCCCGCCCAATGTCAGAAAGCCGCCGGTTTTCTCAACCCGGCGGAGGGTTTCGCCTTCAGGCCAAGCCATCAAAACGAAGACCTTGGGTGACAGGACGATCACGCTGAGGTTGCGCTGCACAACGTCTTTCGCTTGGCAATTCAGCGAATCGAGCCAAAATCAAGCATCGGTCATGTGTAGAGGACGAGCATGGACGCGATCGAAACGGTGATCTTCTGGCTGGCCGTGTTTTGGACGCCAAGCCTCTTGTTGGTGGGCTTTCTATTGCTACCTAAACGGCTCATCAAATCAACCGGAGCAAGGTCCACGCAATGAGCCAGAGCCGTCCGAAGGTGGCCGCGGCGATGGCAATTAGATAGACCACGCGCACGAAACGATTTTTCTCTGCCGCTGAAGGCGCCCTTCAAATCGATTGAAATGGCAATGTCGCGTGGACTCGCTTAACGACAAGGCCGGCAGGCCCTCTCTTCGGTTTTCCCAATCTCAACGCAAACGCTCGGCGGGCGGGATTGTTCTGCTAGGTTCACTGCGTGTCGTCCGTAGCTCAATTCAGCTTTGCTAACTTCAGCGCGAAGTTTTTGCAGGTCTAAATAGCGCTTCGCGATGACGAGATCCGAGGGCTTCCGAGAATGCTTGGCTTGGGTCGACTTCTGGCTTTTCATCACAACCTCCCGCCCCGATAATCTGACCAAACTGTAAGTCTGTTCAGTGTGTCGGACCGGTAAACAACTCTCAACTAGCCAAAGGAATCGGTTCCGAAACCGGAACTAAAACAAGGCCGCCAGGCGGAGTATGATCGCCTGACGGCTTTGTCTTGGGGTACGTCCGGACTTGGGGGGTAATGTCCGGTAAGCTAATGATAGAGCAAACGCACGACGCCGCGACAAAAGTCGGTTATTAAGCTTGATGTCGAGGCTGCGGGTTAATTCTAGACCGCAGAGACAGGATTCACATTTCGATGTCAGGTCTAGCGAGGGCGCGCAGGTGCCATTTCATCTGGGGCTGGCTTTGCCTGACACAAAAACGACCGGCACCGATCGGCATGTGAAGAACAGAGGTAGGTTTTTCGCTGCAGCACTGCTGAAAGCTATCAGGATATCCAAGCTGATAGATATAGATCCTTGCGTAAAAGGGCTCTACCGAAACGATGAAGTCCATGTATTGGAGGCCGCGCGGTAGCTTACCGCTCAGGTCGAGGAGATGATCACCTGGTCGGCAGGTAAGCGCTGCGATAACTAATAAGAGTTTTTGCATCGACGCCTCCAGACTTCGCTAAGTCTACGGGCGTTCCATCCCAACAAAAAGACCGCCCGAAGGCGATCTTTGTATTCTCGATCTCATCATCGTAGATCATGCACCGATCAATGCTGGCTTAAATTTCCGATTAAGGGTCATCCGGCAGTTTGCAACGGTTGTAATCCCTGTCCCGGAAGTAGAGGACGGGTAAAGACATTCACGAAATCGTCATCGCCCTGGCCCGCTGATCCCGCCTGGCCGGGAATAAACCCCGCCCTCGCCCGATCAAGCCCCTGCAAACCCAATCAAGGGTCCAGGGAGAACAGGCGATGAGCGGTTCGATCACGACCACATGAAAAGCTCAAACGACAACCCGGGCGTCAGCCGCCGCAAGGTGCTGGAATGCATGACCTGGGCCGGCACCGGCGTGCTCTGGACCATTTCCGGCGGCGTGCCGCGTTCGCTGGGGCTGGTCGATTCCGCGCTGGCCGCCGAGCCGGCCGGGCTGACCTTCCTGCAGATCAGCGACAGCCATGTCGGCTTCGACAAGCCGGCCAATCCCAACGCGCTCGGCACGCTGGAGGAAGCGATCAACCGGATCAAGGCGATCCCGACAAAGCCGTCGTTCATGATCCACACCGGCGATATCAGCCATCTGTCGAAGGCGGCCGAGTTCGACGATGCCGAACGCATCATCTCGCAGGCCAAGCTCGACGTGCATTACGTGCCGGGCGAGCACGATTTCCTCGACGAGGAGGTCAAGTTCTACAAGGAGCGTTATGGCAAGGGCACCAAGGGCGCCGGCTGGTACTCCTTCGACGCCAACGGCGTCCACTTCATCGGCCTCGTCAACGTGGTCGACCTCAAGGCCGGCGGCCTCGGCAATCTCGGCGCCGAGCAGCTCGAATGGCTGGAGGACGACCTCAAGGGGCGCTCGAAATCCACGCCCGATCGTCGTGTTCGCCCATATCCCGCTGTGGACGGTCTATCCGCAATGGGGCTGGGGCACCGAGGACGGCGGCCGCGCGCTGGATTACCTCAAGGGGTTCGGCTCGGTGACCGTGCTGAACGGCCACATCCACCAGGTGATGCAGAAGGTCGAGGGCAACGTCACCTTCCACACCGCGCGCTCGACCGCGTTCCCGCAGCCGGCGCCGGGCACCGCGCCCTCGCCCGGGCCGATGAAGGTCGCCGACGACAAGCTTCGCACGCCTGCTCGGCGTCGCCAGCATCAACTTCAAGCCTGGCGATCAGCGGCTTGCGATCATCGACACGCCGCTGCAGGGCTAGAGCGCCGGGCAATCGCGTGTCCCTTGGCCTCATGGTTCGAGACGCGCGGCGCCGCCGCGCTCCTCACCATGAGAGACATCTTCTCCCCTCCCCCCGCGAAGCGGCGGGGTCGAGACGAGCGAAGCTCGCCTTAGGGGTCGGGGGTGGGGGTCTATCGGCAAGAGCCGCTGCTTCGGTGAATGCCGCGCTACCCCCCACCCCCGGCCCCTCCCCACCACGCGCGATGCGCGTGGAGGGAGGGGAGCTCACGACCTCATCCTGAGGAGCATCGCACGACGATGCGTCTCGAAGGATGAAGCCACCGAACTTCAAAGAAATGCTTCAAAGGAAATTCTCAGATGATGTCAGCAACTCTGCGCAGCCTTTGCAAATTCGCCATCGCTGCGGCGATTTCCCTGCTGCTCGGCGGCGCCCACGCTTACGCCGAGGACACCAAGGTGACGATCGACAATTTCACCTTTGCGCCGGCGGAGCTGACGGTGAAGGTCGGCACCACCGTCACCTGGACCAACCACGACGACATTCCGCATACGGTGGTTTCGGCCGGCAAGTTCAGGTCGAAAGCGCTGGATACCGACGACAGCTTTTCGTTCACTTTCACGGCGGCGGGCGATTACACCTATTTTTGTTCGCTGCATCCGCACATGACCGGAATGATCAAGGTTGAGTAGCGAGCCAAACCAAGGCATCACAGCATGGCCCGGCCGGTGGATCGAAGCCGGCCGGGCACCAGCATTTTCGACGAAAGCCGGGCCCAGCGCGATGCCGGTCAATGCGGCCAACGACGATCCGGACAGAGGCGCGGCGTTTTCGCGATGCTGCGCTGCCGCATCTCGACGACGTCTATACGCTGGCGCGCTATCTGCTGCGCGATGCGAGCGACGCCGAGGACGCGGTGCAGGAATGCTATCTGCGCGCGCTGAAGCATTTCGATAGCTTATCGCGGCCCGGCGATGAAGCCGTGGCTGTTCGCGATCCTGCGCAATGTCTGCCGCGCCGAATTTGCCCGGCGCGCAAGCTTGCCGACAGACGCCATCGAAGACGTGGCTGATAAAGCCGAGCAAACGCCGCTGTGGAGCGAGGCGCCGGAAACGCCGGAGGCGCAGATGCTGCGCCAGCGTGACGCGAGCACGATCCGGCGGCTGGTGAGCGCGCTGGCCGAACCGTTCCGGGAGACCTTCGTGCTGCGCGAAATTCACAATCTTTCCTATCGCGAGATCGCCGATGTGGTGGAGGCACCGGTCGGCACCGTGATGTCCCGCCTCGCGCGCGCCCGCGCCATGCTGCGCTCGGCATGGATGGCGGAACAGGAGCCACCGAAATGACCTGCGACGAGGCTGAAATTCTGCTGCATGCGCTGATCGACGGCGAACTCGACGCCGGACACGCGCGCGAGGTCGAAGATCATATCGCCGGCTGCCCGCGTTGCGCCGCCGAGCTTGCCGCCTATGCGCGAGATGCACAAGGCGGTCGCCGGCGCCGATTTGCGTTACACCGCGCCGTCGGCGCTGCGCCGGCGCATCGAGGCTTCGCTTGCCGCAAACGCGGGCGCCGAACCGGCGCGCGGTACTGCGGGGCTTTGCGATGGGATCGGCGGTGTCGGCGATCGCGGCGACTGGCCTCGTCGCCATCGTGCTGCGCAGCGACGACGAAGCCCGCATCACCTCCGAGATCGTCTCGGCGCATTTGCGCTCGCTGCAGGCCGGACATCTGACCGACGTGCTCTCGACCGACCAGCACACCGTAAAGCCGTGGTTCAACGGTAAACTCGACGTGGCGCCCCCGGTGATCGACTTGACCGCGCAGGGTTTTACCCTGCTCGGCGGCCGGCTCGATTATGTCGACGCCCGCCCGATCGGCGCCATCGTCTACCGCCGCCGCCTGCATGTGATCAATTTGTTCGTAGCGCAGACTGCCACGCACCGAACCCCGCGCGGTGAGAGCCGAAACCTTTCAGGGATTCAACATCCGAAGCTGGAGCGAGGGCGGCCTGAACTACTGGGCGGTGAGTGATCTCGCCGCCGACGAATTGGCCGAGTTCGTCGAGAAGTTTCAGAGCGCGATAAAGGGCAGCGCGGGGTGAGAAATCTTCGGGCGCCGTCGCGCCACCGTCGTCACTGAAGCCGTATTCCCCCTCTCCCGGTCATTCCGGGGCACGCCGAAGGCATGAACCCGGAATCCCGAAATAGAGTGAACTCAGTTCGAGATTCCGGGTTCGCACCTGCCGGTGCGCCCCGGAATGACCAATCTGGATCACGCTCGCGCCGAGACTTGCCTTACGCCGACTTCCTTACCGCGTTGTCGACCAGCGTCTTGCCGAGCGACCAGATCGCGCCGGGCACTTTGTGGCTGGAGGCGATGACGGTGTCGAATGCCGTTTCGATCCACTTGCAGTCTTCCTCGGTGATGGTGAGCGGCGGCAGCAGCTTGATGGTGTGGCTGCCGTGACCGGAGACCTGCGTCAGGATCTTGTGATCCTTGAACAGCGGCACCGTGATGAGCTGGCAGAACAGCCCCTTGTTGGCGGTCTCCAGCACGCTCCAGGACGCCTTCAGCCGCAGCGATTTCGGCGGACCGAATTCGACACCGATCATCAGCCCCTTGCCGCGAACCTCCTTCAACAGTTCGTAGCCGGGAACCATCCGGGTCAGCGCCAGCCGAAGCTCGGCGCCGCGCTTGGCGGCGGCCTCGACCAGTTTCTCGGACTCGATCACCTCGAGCGTGGCGATGCCGGCCGCCATCGCCAGATCGTTTTTCGCAAACGTCGATCCATGCACCACCGCGCGATCCATCTGGTTGAAGATCTTGTCGAAGATGGATTTGCGGGTGAGCAGCGCGCTGACCGGAACATGACCGCCCGACAGCGCCTTGGAGAGCAGGACAATATCCGGCTCGACATTCCAGTGCTCAACCGCGAGGAAGCGTCCGGTGCGACCCATGCCGGTCTGGATTTCGTCGGCCACAAACAGCGTGCCGTATTTGCGGCACAGCGCGGCGGCGCCCGGCAGGAATTCGTCGGTGGGCATGTTGACGCCCTTGCCCTGGATCGGCTCGACGATGAAGGCCGCAACCTGGCGCGACGACAGCGCCTGCTCAAGCGCTGCGAGATCGTTGAAAGGGACCGGCGTGCATCCCGGCAGCAGCGGCTCAAAGCCGCTGCGGAAATTGGGATCGTCGGTCAGCGACAGCGCGCCGTAGGTCAAGCCGTGATAGCCATGCGCGCAATACACGATGCCCGGCCGCCCGGTGGCGCCGCGGGCGAACTTGATCGCGGCTTCCACGCATTCCGCGCCGGAATTCGCATAAAAGACCTTATCCAGATAGGGCACGAATTTCAGCAGACGTTCCGCCAGCACGCCGGCCAGCGTCGACACGTCGAGTTGCACGAGGTTCGGCAGGTCGCTGTCGAGCACGCTCTTCAAGGCCTGGCGCAGCGCCGGATGGTTCCGGCCGATCGCAAAAACGCCAAAACCGCTGAGTAGGTCGAGGTAGCGTGCGCCGTCGCGATCATAGAGGTACTGGCCTTGCCCCTTCTGAAAGCCGACATCGTATCCGATGGTCTTGAGCACCCGCACCAATTGCTCATTCAAGTGGCGCGCATGCATGGAACTGCGCTGCGCCTGGCGGTCCACAAACATCTCGGAAACGTCTAGATTTGAATATAGCATCAGCTACATACTTCGGTTGATAGCCATTTCGTCAACAGAATTCGTCAAGTGAAAACGCTCGATGCGGCGTTTTGCCCTCGTCCGGATCACCCACTTAAGCACAGGTTTAGACCATGTTGCACCGCCCAGGAAACACCATGCGCACATTAGCATATTCCGGAATATTTTTTGCGGCAGGCCTTGCGCCGGCTTTGGCGCTGGACCCGACAGGTGATTGGCGGGTGGCAGATGGTGTCGCAGATATCAGGGTCGCACAATGCAACGGAAGTATGTGGGGCGCGGTGGTATGGGAGAAAACGCCGGGCGGCCGCGACAAGAACAATCCCGATGTCTCAAAACAGAACAGGCCGACGCTGGGAATGCCAATCCTGATCGACATGAAGAAGCAGTCCGGCGTCGATGCATGGGAAGGCCAAGTCTACAACGCCAAGGACGGGCAAACCTATAGTTCGACGATCAAGCCGGTCGATCCCGACCATCTCGAGATTCAGGGCTGCGTGCTGGGCTTTCTCTGCGGCGGCGAAACCTGGACCCGGGTCGCGGGCCCTATTCCTGCGAGCCCCGCCAACAGCATGGCCAAGGGCGCGCTGCCGAAGACCTCCGCTCCGAAGACAGCAGCGATGCCGAAGACCACCGGATCGGCCCATCCGGCGGCCAAAGGGCAAAAACTGGTGACGGGGCAGCCCGCCGATCAGATCGGCGATATCTGTCTACTCCCCGACATCGCGGGGTTTACCCATTAGCGCCGGCTGAAACAGCAGCACGGCGGCAAGCGTCGTGACCAGCGAGAGCGCCAGAAGCTTGCCCATGCTCGCCGTTCCCGGGTGGCTCGACAGCCAAAGGCTTCCGAACGCGGTCGCCGTCGTCATCGCGCTGAAAAATATCGCCCGCGTCAGGCTCGACTGCAGCAGGTTGGTTCTGCCCGATCGCCAGGCCGTCACGTAGTAAATCTTGAACGCGACGCCGACGCCGAGCAACAGCGGCAGCGCGACGATATTGGCGAAATTGAGCGGCATTCCGATCAGCACGCAGATTTCCAGCGTCACCGCGCCCGCCACCAGCAACGGCACAAGCGTCAAGAGCACGTCGGTGATTCGCCGCAAGGCGAGCCAGAGCAAAAAGCCGATCACCAGCAGCGCGGTAATGCCGGCGTGGATGAACGCCTTCACAACGGTGTCGCCGGATTTGAGAATCGAGACCGGTCCGCCGATCGCGTTCGGCTCGGCGGCCAGAACGGCGGCGGCGAACTTGCGCAGGGTATCGTTGTCATTGGGATCGCCGCGCGGCAGCGCCTCGACGCGTTGCAGGCCGTCCTTGGCCTTCCACTGACTGACCAGATCGGGCGGCAGGGTCTTGAGGCTGACCGGCTGGGCCTGCAGCAAATTCTTGAGCTGGTCGAGCACCACCTTCAGCGGGTTGACGAAAATGGCCTGCGCCTTGTCGCGCGTGGCCTGATCGGACTCGGCGAGCTTCGACAGCGCATCGGCCAGCCGCCGCGACGCCACCGCGCCCGGCCCTGTCTGGTCGCCGGCGGTCTTGCGCAGACTTTCCGCCGATCCTTTCAAGGCTTCGACGTTCTCCGCGTCCGACGGCGGATCATCGATGGAATCCGGGTTGAGCGCGGGATCGAGAACCTTCGCGCCCTGTGCGATCAGCTTCAGTTTCGCCGGCTGGTCTTCCGGCACAAAGCTGTCCAGCGACATGACGCGAAGCACTTCGGGCACCTTTTCCAGCCTGGCCTCGATCTTCTTGGCGTCCGCTTCCGAGTTGGTCATCACATTGATGGCGTTGGCGCCGGTGTTCGGGTCCTTTCTCAGATCGAGAAAGGTCGCGATCGACTCGACTTTGGGGCTGCGCAGATTGATCGGGTTGAAGTCGAACCGCAGGAAGTAGAGCAGCGGCAGCCCGGCCACCGCGATCAGCAGCGTGCCGACGATGATGCCGACGCGATGGTCTTCGAGAAAACGATCGACCGGCGCCAGGAACGCATAGCCGACCGGCTCCATTTCCCCGGGCGGGTTGAGCAATTTCAACAGCGCGGGCAGCACGGTGATGCTGGTGGTAAAGGCGACCAGCATGCCGACGCCGGCGATCTCGCCGAGTTCCGAAATGCCCTTGTAGTCGGTCGGCAGGAACGAGAGGAATCCGGCCGCCGTCGCCATCGCGGCCAGCGACAGCGGCACCGCGGAGCGTTCGGCCGCCTGCACCAGTGCCGCCTTCAGATCGTTGCTCTTGAAACGCTCGGAGCGGTAGCGAACGCTGTACTGAATGCCGAAATCCACGCCCAATCCCACGAACAGCACGGCGAACGCGATCGACAGCAGGTTCAGCGAACCCACCATCATCAGGCCGGCGGCGGTGGTGATGGAAAGGCCGATGAAGAGATTGGCGAACACCGCGAAGATGATCTTCGGCGAATGCAGCGCCATCCAGAGAATGAACAGCACGACGATGACGGTACCGATGCCGTTGACCGACGGCGCCGTCCTGGACGGTGGCGAATTCTTCGTTGGCGATCGGAACCGGCCCGGTCAGCCTGACCCGCGCGCCATATTCGCCGGCGAAATTGAGATCTTTTGCCGCCTGGCGGATGGCATCGGTCGCCGCCTTGCCGGGCTCCAGCGCGTTGAAGTCGAGCACCGGCTTGAACTCGATGAAGGCGCGCCGGTCGGAATCCTCTAATGGCTTGTCGCTGACGAGTTCGCGCCAGGAAAACGTCGCGGAGCCGGTGTTCAGCACAGTCTCGACGGTCTGGGCGATCAGATTGAAGGGCCGCGCGGTGTTATCGAGCTTGACCTGTCCCGCGCTTGACGCCGGCCAGCCCGGTTTCCAGCGCGCCGGTCAGTCCCCGGATGCTGGGATCGCCGGCCATGATTTCGATCAGCGGGGCGGCCGACGAGAACTGTCCGGTCATCTGGCCGACTTCCGCCACCGGCAGGAACAACAGCCCGTTCTTTTCAAAAAATTCGCCGGAGCCGAGCGGCTGAACCGATTCGAAATTCTTGTGGTCGCCCGACAGTTTCCCGGCCAGCGCCTTGCCCGCCGCGCTGGTCAATTCCGGCGTCGGGGCCTCCACGACCGCCAGGATCGTCCGGTCGCGGTCGAAGGCCTGGCCGAACTGGTTATCGCGCTTGCGCCAGTCCAGATTGGCCGAAATCAGCGTGTTGATGTCGGTGTTGATGGAGAAGTGCCGGGCCGTATAGTAGCCCGCCGCAACCGCAAGAATGAGCGCGACCAGAACAGTGAGAGAAGCAAACCGCGTGCAGGCTTTGACAATCGATACAACTATACTTGTCAGCACATCATTTCTTTCTAACGTTAACGGCGCGCCGGGAAACGCCCGCTGTCTACCGGAGTTTCACAAGCCGATCTAATGTTGCTTTTTTAATGGTTTCCATGGGATGGGCGGGAGCATGGCAGCGCAAGAGGCGCCAAAACCGCACCGAGACGCTGATATAGACGGGTTCGGCTTGCGGTAAAGTGACGAACAAGTGAGGGTTCTCAGGCGTTATTCGCGTGCTACTTCCGAAATACTGTACTATATTACCGGCCGCAACCTCACAGGCTTGTGGCCGGCCGATCCACGACCCGCCTTTTCTAGCCGACCGTTTTTTGACACAAAGCCCCTGTGCCTCCATGCGCTTGGGGAGCCGACGGATGCGGAAACAGGCGTGGTGCGGATATTGCAGATACCCCGGCTGGAGGGAAATGCGGAAATGAGTTTGGTGCAACTTGCGTAACGGGCGTCCCATGGAAGTATATCTTGCGCAGCCGCGCGGCTTTTGCGCGGGCGTCGTGCGTGCGATCGAGATCGTCGAGCGTGCGCTCGAGAAATACGGCCCGCCGGTCTATGTGCGTCACGAGATCGTCCACAACAAATACGTGGTCGAAAGCCTGAAGAACAAGGGCGCCATCTTCGTCGAGGACCTGTCGGAAGTGCCCCCGCTGGCCGTCACCGTGTTCAGCGCCCATGGCGTGGCGCGAAGCGTGGAGGAGGAAGCCGCCGCGCGCGGCCTGCCGGTCCTCAATGCCACCTGCCCGCTGGTGACCAAGGTCCACAACCAGGGCAAGCGCTATATGTCGAAAGGCCGGGCGCTGATCCTGATCGGCCATGCCGGGCACCCCGAAGTCGAGGGAACCATGGGTCAGGTTCCCGGCCCGGTGCTGCTGGTCCAGAACGTCGACGACGTGGCGGCGCTGAACCTGCCCGCGGACACGCCGGTCGCCTACATCACCCAGACCACGCTGAGCGTGGACGATACCAAGGACATTATCGGCGCCCTCCAGCAGCGTTTTACGGATATTCAAGGCCCGGACATCCGGGATATCTGCTATGCGACACAGAACCGCCAATCTGCGGTAAGGGACCTCAGCAAGCTCGTGGACGTGATCCTGGTGGTGGGGGCTACCAATAGTTCCAACTCGAACAGGCTCCGCGAAATCGGCACCGAAGCCGGCGTCGCGAGTTATCTCATTGCCGATGGCAGCGAGTTGAACCCGGACTGGCTGAAGGACGCCAGGGCCGTGGGGATCACCGCGGGCGCCTCGGCGCCCGAGGTGCTCGTCGACGACGTGATCGAGGCCCTGCGGCGTATCGGCCCGGTGAAGGTGTCGATCCTGCCCGGGCGTGAAGAAAATATCGAATTCCGGCTTCCGGCTGAACTGGCGGCAGGCTGATCCATCTCTCTCGTTTGTCCAGAAAGAAAACCTGTAATGGCAATACCGTTCTTCAAGGAAATGCGTATCGGCGGCTATCTGATGAAGCAGAAGCTGATGGGCCGGAAACGCTATCCGCTGGTGCTGATGCTGGAGCCGTTGTTCCGCTGCAATCTCGCCTGCGTCGGCTGCGGCAAGATCGACTATCCCGACGCGATCCTCAATCGCCGCATGTCGGCGCAGGAATGCTGGGATGCCGCCGACGAATGCGGCGCGCCGATGGTGGCGATCCCGGGCGGCGAGCCGCTGATCCACAAGGAGATCGGCGAGATCGTGCGCGGCCTCGTGGCGCGCAAGAAATTCGTGTCGCTGTGCACCAACGCGCTGCTGCTGGAGAAGAAGCTCGATCTGTTCGAGCCGTCGCCTTATCTGTTCTTCTCGGTGCATCTCGACGGCTTGAGGGAGCACCACGACAAGGCGGTGTCGCAGAAGGGCGTGTTCGATCGCGCGGTCTCGGCGATCAAGGCGGCCAAGGCGCGCGGCTTCACCGTCAACGTCAATGCGACGATCTTCGACGGCCATGCGGCCGAAGACATCGCCAAATTCCTCGACTTCACGACCGAACTCGGCGTCGGCGTTTCAATGTCGCCGGGCTATGCCTATGAGCGCGCGCCCGACCAGGAGCACTTCCTCAACCGCACCAAGACCAAGAAGCTGTTCCGCGACGTGTTCGCGCTCGGCAAGGGCAAGAAGTGGAATTTCATGCATTCCGGCCTGTTCCTGGACTTCCTGGCGGGCAACCAGGACTATGAATGCACGCCCTGGGGCATGCCGGCGCGCAACATTTTCGGCTGGCAGAAGCCCTGTTACCTGCTCGGCGAAGGCTACACCAAGACCTTCAAGGAATTGATGGAGACGACGGACTGGGAGACCTACGGCACCGGCAAGTACGAGAAGTGCGCCAACTGCATGGCGCATTGCGGCTACGAGCCGACCGCGGCGAATGCGGCGCTGACCAATCCGTTCAAGGCGCTGTGGGTGGCGCTGCGCGGCGTCAGGACCACGGGGCCGATGGCGCCCGAGATCAGCCTCGAGAACCAGCGGCCGGCGCAGTACATCTTCTCGTCGGAAGTGCAGAAGCGCCTGTCAGAAATCCGCCGCGACGAGGCCCTCGCCGCCGAGCAGAAAGCCTCGACAGCCGCGTAAGGAGCGCAGCGCGCGGTTGAAATCGATTCCGGTCGAGACCAGCGCGCGCAGCGTCATCGGGTTGCGCGCCAGGCCGCGCAGGACCTTGCGCAGATCGATATCGCCGTTCGGCTTGATCGCGGTCACCGCCAGCGCCGGCAAGGCACGGCTGGCGGGGTCGGCGATGACGCGCAGGGCGGCGAAGGGAAGTCCGGCCTCGGCGGCATAGGCGGCTGCGATATGGCTCTCCATGTCGACGGCAGCGGCGCCCGTCTCCGAATGCAGCGCGGCCTTGACGTGCCGCGCGGCGACCACCTGCTCGGCCCCGGCAAGCCTGCCTCTGACAATGCGTCTGCGGCCCAGAGCGACGCTGGCGATCATCTCTTCGTTCAGCGCCAGACCGGCCAGCCAGCGGGTGTCGCCGGCCAGCACCTCGGTCGCCACCACCACGTCGCCCGATTTCAATGTAGGATCGAGCCCACCGGCCACGCCGAAGCTGATGACGCCCCTGATCGTCGTTGGATCGAACACCGTGAGCAGTGCCCGCAATTGCTGCGGATCGCTACTGCTGCAGATGACGGTCATGCCGGGCCCCGCCGCGATGCGGGCCTCCTGCACCAGACCAGTCACAATTAACACCGGCCGCGGGTCAATTCGATTGCCCGCGGACGCGCCGTTCCCCGCCCCCAATTTCACATCCCGACCCCTACCACCCTGCTGTTGGTGTTCCTCAGATTCCGATACCGCGCCAACGCCCAGAGCGGAAAGAACTTCGGATAGCCATGATAGCGCAGATAAAATACCCGAGGAAAGCCTGTTGCCGTGTAGCGCTGCTCGTCCCACAGCCCTTTTTCGGCCTGTGTGGCTATTAGGTACTCCACGCCACGGGCAACCGCCGGATGCTCAACCTCGCCCGCCGCCATCAACCCAAGCAAGGCCCATGCCGTTTGCGAGGCGGTGGTCGGGGCGCCCTCGAATCCCCGGTAGTCGAGCTTGTAGCTGGTGGCATCCTCGCCCCAGCCGCCGTCCTTGTTCTGGATCGAGACAAGCCAGTCCACCGCCTTGCGAATCATCGGGATCCTGGTGGTCGACGCCGGCGGCGTTGAGCGCGCACAGGCACGACCAGGTGCCGTAGATGTAGTTCAGGCCCCAGCGGCCGTACCACGACCCCTCCGCGAGCTGGGTGCGGCGCAGATAGGCGACCCCGTCCGCCACCGCCTTGCTGTTCTGGGCGGTCTCCCCGAGCTGGGCCAGCATCGAGATGCAGCGCGCGGTGACGTCCTCGGTCGGCGGGTCGAGCAGCGCGCCATGATCGGAGAACGGAATGTTGTTGAGGTAATATTCGAGATTGTCGACGTCGAAAGCCGCCCAGCCGCCGTCGCGGCTTTGCATGCCCTCGATCCATTCGCGGCCACGGGCGATCGCGGCATCGTAGTCATGGCTCTGGCTGGCGCGCTGGGCGCGATCCATCGCCATCACCACGACCGCGGTGTCGTCGAGGTCAGGATAGTAGGCGTTGTTGTACTGGAAGGCCCAGCCTCCGGGGCGCACCTCGGGACGCTTCACCGCCCAGTCGCCCTTGACGTCGAGCTCCTGCTTCGGCTTCAGCCAGTCCAGCCCCTGCTTGGCCGGGCCCATCGCCTCGCCGCCAGCCTCGAGCAGGGCGTGACAGGTCAGCGAGGTGTCCCACACCGGCGACACGCAGGGCTGGCAATAGGCCTCATGCTCGCCGATCACCAGAAGCTTCTCGAGCCCCCGCCTCGTGACCGCGCGCGGCGGATAGTCGGCGCCTTTGCCGAGCGCATCGTACATCATCACGGCGTTGGCCATCGGCGGATAAATCGCGCCCAGACCATCTTCGCCGTTAAGCCGCTCTTCGACAAAGGCGACCGCGGCATCGATCGCGCGGGCGCGCAGTTTCTTCGGAAACAGCGGCTCGATCGTCCGCAATACGCTGTCCAATCCGCGGAACAGCAGAAACCAGCCCCAGCTCTGATGCGGCGCTTTCGTCGTCATCCCGATCGAATGCGGCTTCTGAAGAAACAGCTCATCGATGTTGACGCTGCTGGCGTTTTTCGCGAGGGGCTTCAGCGCCGCCAGCACCAGAAGCGGCACGATCGTGGTCCGCGCCCAGTACGAGATCTTGTTGAGATGGAACGGCGACCACATCGGCAGCAGCATGATCTCGACCGGCAATACCGGTACGCTGCGCCATGTCAGCACCCCGAACATCGCCAGCAGGAAGCGGGTGAAAACGTTGCTGTGGATGGCGCCGCCGCGCGAGCGGATCGCCTCACGCGCGCGCACCATATGCGGGGCATCGGTGGAATCGCCGATCACCTTCAGCGCCAAATAGGCCTTCACGCTGGCGCTCATGTCGAACTCGCCGTCGTGCACCAGCGGCCAGCCGCCATGGGCCCCCTGCACCCGGCGCAGATAATTGGCAATCTTGGCTTCCAGCACCGTGTCGACGGGCTCGCCGAGATAGTGGCAAAGCAGCACATACTCCGCCGGGATCGTGCAATCGGCTTCCAGTTCGAACACCCAGTGCCCGTCCGGTTGCCGGTAATCGAGCAGCGCGCGCGTCGCCGACGCGATGCTCGCCTCCAGCGCCTGACCGGGTTCGAATTCCAGCTGACTTATCGACGAAATGCATCAGGCTCGACATCTCCTTATTGGCCTTGAAACGGTTACACCAGAAAGCCGTCTTTACGACTAGATCGTTGATTTGACGCGTTTTTTCGACGCGAACCGGTCTCCACTTCGCTTTGAAAATGCTCTGGCGATCAGGACTGCCGCATCGCCAGCACGAGGTCGGCGGCGCGGTTTCCCGACCGCACCGATCCCTCGATGGTTGCCGGCAACCCCGTATCAGTCCAGTCGCCCGCGAGGAACAGGTTTTTCCACGCCGTCGTGGCGGCCGGCCGCAGCGCGTTCTGCTCCGGCGTGGCCTCGAACGTGGCGCGGCGCTCGCGCACGATCTGCCACGGCGGCAGGTCGCCCTGCACGCCCCCTGCCTTGCAGATATCCCGCCAGATCGCCTGGGCGAGTTCCTCGCGGGGCATATCGACCAGCCGGTCGCCATTGCTGATCGTGACCGACAGGCGCTGCGGGAACGCGAACAGCCATTCCACCAGCCCGCCGACGACGCCGAGAAGCGGCGGCATGTCTTTGGGCGGATCGAAGCGGAAATGGGCGTTCACGATGGCCCGGAATTTGGTCGGCGTTTTCAGCCCCGGCAGCAGCGCCGCCGCCGGGCGCGGCGGCACCGCCATGATCACGACGTCATCCGGCAAGAGCGCCACCGTATCGCCGCCAAACTTCAATTCGCCGACGCGACCGGCCGCGAGAGCGAACTCGCGCAGCTCGTGTCCGAACTGGATGCTGGCGCCCTTGTCCTGCAACAGCTTGACCGCGGGCTCGACCAGCACCGCGCTCAGGCCGTCGCGCGCGATCAGCGGCCGGCAGGCCTGTCCGCCCGCCAGCAGGGTCTCGCGCACCACCGCACCGGCGAGGCCAGCGGAGCCTTCGGGCGGGTCGACGTTCAGCGCCGCCAGCAGCAGCGGCTGCACCAGGCGCTGATACAGCGTCCCCTCGCAGGGGATCGCATTGCCGACCAGCTTGCTTTGAGCCGCCCATATCAGAGGCATCAGTGCGAGATAATCGCGCAGACTGGTGTCGGGCACCCGGCGCGCCTCATCGAACACCCACAGCGGCAGCCGGCTTTCGCCGAGATCGAGCTGCCAGCGCTGCCCGGTGGTCAGATCGACAAACGGAAACTGGGCGCGCTTCGGCCCGACCAGCCCCGCCTCGGTGCCGATCGATCGCGCGTAAGCCAGCGCGTGACGGTTGCCCGACAGCAGCAGATGGTTGCCATTATCGATGGTCAGGTTGGTCGCCGCGTCGAAATACGATCGGCAGCGGCCACCGGCCTGCTGCGTCGCTTCATGAACGTGCACTTTGAAGCCGGCATTGGCCAGCCGGACGGCTGCCGAGAGGCCCGAAATTCCAGCGCCGATGATGTGAACGGTTCTTGGCATCAGATGAAAGCGTAGCGGAGGAGGATGGCCATGCGGGCCATCTTGGTGACGCGGACCGGCGCGCGAGGAGACGCAAATCCCCGTGCGATGAGAAGCTCCAGTATCGCGCGATAGTATTTCGACATGATCCTCGGCGCGCGCACCACGCGCCGCTTGTTGCGGTTCATGACTTCATCGGCTTTCTGGAAATGGATCCTGGCCCGCTCGGCGAGCGGCAGGCACACCTTTGGCAATGCTCGATCGGCGGTCACCCTGGCCGGATCGTCGCTGGTGATGCCGGCAAGCAGCAGGCTTTCGCGCGGCAGATACAGCCGGCCGAGCCCGGCATCCTCGTCGATATCGCGCAGGATGTTGGTCAATTGCAGCGCACGGCCGAGATGGTGCGCGAGCAGAATGCCGTCGGCCTCGGGAAGTCCGAACACCCGCACCGACAGCCGTCCCACCGCGCTCGCCACGCGGTCGCAATACAGATCGAGCGTCGCAAGATCCGGCGCGCGGATATCCTGCGGCACGTCCATCTCCATGCCGTCGACGATGGCCAGAAAATCCTCGCGCTTGAGATCGAATTTTCGAACCGAGGCAACGTAATCGCGCAGCCGCGGCGGCGGATGGCCCTGATACAGCGCGTCGATGTCGTCACGCCATTGTTGCAGCGCCTTGAGCCGCTCGGGCCGCGGCCCGTCGGAATCGGCGATGTCGTCGACCTGCCGGCAAAAGCTGTAGATCTGAAACATCGCCTCGCGCTGCTCGCGCGGCAGAATGCGCATCGCCGCATAGAACGAACTGCCGGACGCGGTGGTCCCGTAATTCGGGTTGGCTGCCGCCGCCTCGAGCGTCATGCGCCCGCCGCCGGCTTCGATACGGGCCGGCGTCCCACCGCCCGCCGGGCCATCTCGCTCACCACCCCACCGAGGCTGTAGGCGAGCAGTTCGACCGGATTGAGATGCACCCGCTCGCTCAGGGGATCGCGCACCTTCAGACAGACGGACGATCCTGTCGGCGAAAGCCTGGATCACGGAGATCTCCAGCCCGAGCCGGAAATCCTTCACTTCGGCGCTGAGCGATTTGCTTTCATCGAGCAGCGCCTCGGTTCGCACCGCGAGCGCATGCAGGCATTGCAAAAGCTGAGGCGATGCCCGCCCCTCGCCGAGCGCCTCGACGGCAGCGCCTGCGGCGGCCAGCGCATCGCGCGGCAGATAGACGCGATTGAGGTTTCTGTAGTCCTTGCCGCAGTCCTGCAGATGATTGTTGATCTGCAGGCCGGCGCAGAGCGCGTCGGAGGCCGCCCATGTCGATTTGCTCTCGCCGTGAACGTCGAGCATGAAGCGGCCGACCGGCATCGCCGAATAGCGGCAATAGTGGATCACTTCATCCCAGTTCTCGTAGCGAAGCTTGGTCACATCCATCCGGAAGGCGATGAGAACATCGAGCGCATGGCGCGGCGGCATCGAGCGCTCCGCCAGCGCGCGCCGCAGATTGACCGCCTCGGGCTGGCTGTCGCCCTGTCCCAGGAGTTCCGCTTCGAGCAGATCGAGCAGCCTGAGCTTTTCCTCTCCGGGAAGCGTTGCGTGATCGGCGATGTCGTCGGCGGTTCTGACGAAGTTATAGAACGCCAGGATCAGCGCCCGGTGACGCGGATGGATGATCCATGACGCGACCGGAAAGTTCTCGTCGCGGTGGGTCTTGCCGGATCGTAGTTCGCTCGCGCTCGTCATCAGCAACTGGCTAAATTCGCTAAATAGTGGTTTCGGATGCGCCGGCATGGCCCGCACATGCGAAGAGATCGCGAACCCCATATAGGGGAATACGATACCAAAACCAATGCTATCTGCGATGTCCCGGCGTGCCCCAATGACGCCGATAATAGGCCTACTAAGTCGATAATAGGCCTACGGCGACGATTGCAGGAACCGAGCGCCTATTGCCCGTGGTTTTTCAGCACCAGTTCGCAGGCCTTGGTCAATTTGGGCCGATTTTGCTGAAGGCACGCCAGAATGGTGAAGTCGCCCTGATCGATCACCGGACGGCAATAGCGCTGAACGTCACGCGTGCAGGCCGCCTGCTCCTCCGGCGTGCCGCTGCGTTGCGGCTCAGCGATGGCACCGGTGGAAGCCGATAGCGACAACAATATGAGTGCCAGGGGAAATTTACGCATCGTGTTCCTTTATTCTGACGGCAGAGAACTCCAATCCCGCATGATGCAAGGCATGACCGGGACCGACTGGTCGGATGTTAAAGCGCTGCGGACCGCAGCAACGAGGGGAGCAGAAGCGCTGGTAAATGCGGCCAAATTTACGGCGGTCCCAGCTCAAATCATGGTCCTCTGCGCATGATCTCAGTGAGGCCATTAACCGGTTGATATCAAGGCCTTATTTCTTGGTTGACGTTTTTCGCATTTGTCCGTTGCAGGCGGGCCACGCCCGGAACTAGATTGTCGAAGCAAAAGCTTGGCGGGAGCCGAGGCTGCTCCTATTTACTAAAGCGAGAATGCGGTTCGCCAGCGTCAATCGATTTGTGTATTTGTCGGTTCAACCCAGCGGGACAAACCGGTCAGCGTAAACGCGGGCGGCTTTCGATTTGTCATTTGAACCTAACACACTGCGACGACACTAAATCATCGATGCGGCGGGACGTATCTCTTATGAGAACGTCGATTTGAGGGAAAACGCGAATGAAACTGTTTGGCACCAGCTTGTTTGGGCAGGCGATCAAGGCTGCCGGCGTCGGCGCCGCGCTGATGCTGTCGGTGACGGCGGGCAATGCCCAGTCCGGCCCGTTTGCCGGGTTCAACGGCGCATGGTCCGGAAACGGCACCGTGGCCCTTTCCGACGGAACCACAGAGCGCATTCGCTGCAAGGCAGATTACAAGGTCAACGGCTCCGGACTCGGTCTGAAGCAAACTCTCCGTTGCGCCAGCGACAGCTATAAATTCGACCTCTCCAGCGATGTTACGAGCCAGGGCGACCGGATCTCCGGCAACTGGAGCGAAGCGAGCCGGAATGTCTTCGGTAGTCTGCAGGGCACCGCGGGCGGTGGTCAGATCGAAGTTTTCGTCGAGGCCGCCGGATTTGCCGCCAACCTGACCCTGCGAACCAATGGCAACCGGCAGACCGTACAGATCAGTTCCAAAGGCGAGATCAAGGGCGTGAACATTACGATGGTGAGAAGCTAAGGCCGCACCCTCTCGATGGCGCGCATCCGCCGCCTGAGCCATTCGTCAAGCTTACGCAACCCCGACGGCGTTTGACAGAAGCCGACGTAGCCGCGCCACCCGGTGAGATAGACGGACAACTCCTTGACGATCTGCGCGAGGCTCGCACGTGTGCCGCGTCAGTTTCGGGACCTTTGCTTTGAAGCGGGCGAGCGAACCTCGCGATGACGCCCTTGCGCTTCGCTAACTAATCCTTCGCCGCCATCAGGCTGGATAGAAGACTTCCACCTCCAAGCTGTCGACACATGCTCGGGCCACAAGAAAAAGCCGCCCGAAGGCGGCTTTCACTTCAAACCTGATGATCGTGGATCAGGCCGCCATCAATGCCGGCCTTGACTTCCGACGATAGGTCATGAAGCCGATGCCTGCGAAGCCGATCAGCATCATTGCCCATGTGGAGGGTTCGGGGACATCCGTGGTGATGGGCGTCATTGTGCCAGTAAAATTACCAGTGCCCGTGAAGGTTAGTTGGGTAACGAAGTCGGTAGCGTTGTTTGGATCAAGCCCTAAACTTGGGTCGATCCCGAGCACTTCAAATTCGTTCACGCCACCAGTGTCGAAGTTGAAGAGGGTGTTTGCCGCGAGGTCTGTATCGAAAACGAATGACAAGCCGTTGTAAAGATAGAGGTGATACAGCCCCGAGTTCCCTATGTTCGGGAGCAAAACACTGGCGAAATTTGGATCGGTCGTCGCGCCGGTCTTGTAGATGAAACCGGTTGCCACCAAAGGATCAAGCAGTATGGGAACCCCTTGGGAAACAGGGGAGTTAAATTGATAAACCGCCTGGCCGGTCGGGCCTGCGCCCGGCGAAACGTCTGGTAGCAGTATTGGCCCAGCAAGTGGTGTCGCCGCTGCGGCCACATAACCTGTAAACTGGCGGGTTCGGGCTTCGAGGGCACCGGTTGCGGTATTAACGATGTCCGTCTGTATTGAAACAGAATAAACTTGGCCGGGGACTAAATTCGACTGCGACTGCGGGATAGATACGGTCGTCGTTCCCGGAGGCAATTCGCCGCTGGAATAATATGCGCCGCTTCCTTGAGAAGCCTGCGCAAAAAGAAAAACAGACTGTTTGAGCACAGTATCCGGAGGAATTGTGGTGCTCGTCGGAATAGTCCAGCTGACGGTAGGAGCTAGCGTGCTTCCAGATATCGCAACTGCGGTGTCTGCCGGGGGAGTTGAGGTAGCGACGAGCGCCGGTGTTTGAGCGGTAATGGGAGAATTCGGGTCACTCGCGTTGCTGGCAGTTATGTTCCATGCGCCGGTGTAGCCGGTAGCAAAGTTCCGAAAGAACTGATGTGGAAACGCGGTACTGTTATTGTAGGGAAGGATGAAACGGATTGCCTCCGGGTTGCTTGTTCGCAGTAACGGTCGTTCCATCCGAACTCGGCGAAGAACCGCCAGTAGGCGACGGAGGTCCGCTTGGTGTCACCCAAGCCAAGACGGAGTCGTAAGTATTTCCGGTGTAGTAAGCGGAGGTCCCAATTTGCGTGCCTACACCAATGGGATTTACTCCGTAGGTATCCAGAAAATTCCCCGTCTTCGTAATGTCAAGTGTCGTGCTTTGCGCGGGTTGAAAATAAGCCGCTGCGGCCAGCAAGCAGAGAGTGCCGAAGAGCCTTCTCTTGATCAGCATGATTCCGTTCCTCCAATTTGCCACCCCAGCAACAGAGCGGCGAAAATTAATGAAACCGAATGCCTTCAAATTTAATGCGATCTTAAATCGGTTTTGGCCTTAGGCGCAAGCGCCAAATACCAAGGTTAAAAATTCAATGTTCAATTTTGGTCGGCAACTCAAATATCTCGATCCGATCTAATACCCCGGCACCGAGGATTGGCCGTGCGGGGGAACGTCCTAGTTGGGTCTAGGCTGTATAAAAACGCGGTATTCAGGTATCGAGCGGCCAGCAAGTCAGGTCATATCCACAATAGCCCCGAGGGAAATAGATTAAATGCACCAGGCCTTTGCGGGTTGATGGTGCCGATGCACGTGGTTCAAGCGTCCAAACCAGCGCCCAGAATCATTCGCTAGCCGTTCACGCCGCCTTCCTCCGCCGGCTTTGCGCGGCCAAACGTCCCGCGAAGCCGCTGCGACAGGTTGATCAGGAACATCGCCGTCGGCCGCAGGATGAAGAGATCCGCGATCAGCGCCGCGACCATCGAGAAAGCGCTGAGCCAGCCGAACAGGCGCAGCGACGGCAGGTCGGAAAACACCGTCACCACAAGGCCGCAGGCCAGCACCACCGTGGTCAGGATCAACGCCGGACCGACCAGCACGGTGGCGCGTTCGACCGCCAGTTCCGGACTGACGCCGGGCTTTGATTCCAGTCTCAGCCGGTTGAGGAAGTGAATCGTCGCACTCAATCCCAGGCCGAACGACACCGTCAGCGCCACCACGCTTGCGAACTGCAGCCCCTCCCCGAGCAACCAAAGCACCGTGCCCGACATCACCACCGGGAAAATGCCCGGCAGGATGCAGGAGAACATCACCACCACTGAACGGAACGCCAGCCCGATGAAGATCGCGACCAGCGCGAACTCGATTGTCAGCCCGCGATTGAGCTTCTCGATCATGTTGGCGCTGTTGCGCGCGGCGATCGCCGACAGACCGGTCACCGCGATCTCGTAGCCGGGATGTGCCTTGCGCACAGTGTCCAGCGAGTGATCGAGATTCTCGACGACGGGAAGAATTTGACTCGAATCGAGATCGGGTACCCGGCCCGACACCACCACCGCATCCTGATCGGCGGAAATGAAACGCCGCACCAGATATTTGGGAATCACGTCGACATATTCCTTCAAGGTCGCGACGTCGGAACTTCCGGCCTTTTCCGCAAGCCAGCGCCGCAGCGTTTCCAGCGACCAGACATTGCCGACGCCCGCCTGCTTCTCCACCAGCGAATGAACATCGGCGATGGTCTGCAGGGTATCGGGCGCATACAGCGAGGCGCCCTTGGGGAATTCGATCAGCACGTCGATCGCGTTGGCGCCGGTCAGCTTGGCGTCGAGACGCCCGCTTGCCGCCACCGCCTGCTGCTTGTCCGGCACCTGATCGGCGAGACGGTAACGGGGCTCAAGGTTGGCGTAGACCACCGCCAGGCCGCCAACGAAGATCACCGCGATCAGGCTGAACAGGCCGGGCCGGCTCACCATGCGCACCGCGATCCAGTAACAGAAATTGCGCAGCATCTGGACGCCGGCGTCGGCGCTCTGGAATTTTACCGCAAAGATCCTTTCGTTGCGGACGAACAGCACGCCGAACACCGGCACCAGCGACAGCACCGCGAGCAGCGCGATGATGGTGGCGGCAAGCCCCGCCTCGCCGAATTTGCGGATCAGGTCAGAGTTGGAGAATTGCAGCGCAATGAACGAAATGCCGGCGGTGCCATGGGTAAGCACGCAGGCCGGCCCGACCACGAGCACGGCGTTCTTGAACGCGGTATATTTGTCCTGGCCCGCGATCAGACGGTCGCGCGCCGCGAACGTCAGCTGCATCGAGTCCGAGAAACTGATGACCATGATCAGCGGCGTCATCACGTTCAGGAACATATTGAGATTGAAATTGGCCCATCCGAGACCGCCCAGCGCCAGCACAATTGCGATGATCGGCGGGAAGGCGGCGACGACCATGAACGATATCTTGCGGAAAAAGATGATCGCAATGATGCAGCCGGCCAGGATGCCGAGGATATTGTAGGTCAGGCCGTCGCGCTTGACCGCGTTGCGGATTTCAAGCTGCATCACGGGAACGCCCGACAGTTCCGCCTTGAGGCCGCTGCCCTGGAGATCCTCGGCCATCGCCTTGCGAATGTCGCCGACCGTCTTGGCAAGATCGTTACTGGCGACCACGTCCGGTTCGAGCGAAAGCACGATCAGCGCCAGCGTGCCGTCCTCGGATAACAGCTTGCCGCGGATGATCTCGTTGGATTTGACGGTCTCGATGAATTTATCGTAGTCGGCCCCCTTCGGCAGTTCAGAGGGGAACAGCGCCGCCGGCAGCTTGCCGGGCGCCGGCGCCTGACGCGCCGAGAACAGCGAAATCAGGCCGCGTGTACCATCGACGAGTTGCAGATCGGTGACGAGATCACGCAGTTTTTCGAGGTTCTCCCGCTTGAGCAAGGTTTTGCCTTCGACCACGACGAGCACGTCGAACTCGACCGCCGGAAAGCGTTTGGTTTCCGCCTCATATTGCTGGTATTCCTTGGAGTTGGACCGGAACAGCTGGCTGAGGGAATCGTCGATCTTGATGCGCTGGATGCCGAAGATCGCGCCGACGATCAACGCCACGAGAATGATGCAGGACAGGATCGGCGCCCGAACCGCAATCAGCCCCAACCGCTCGAGTCCAAAGGCGATGCTGGCGGTCGGCCGCTGCTCGATCTTCTCGACATGGACCTCGCTGTCGCTGTTCTTTTCGAGCATGCCCTATCCAGTCCTCACGTCACATCGGCTCAATGTATAGCTCAAATTCCCGGACGCGAATGAGACCCTGATGGGCCGCGTTCGATCGGCGCTAGCCCTTGAAAACATATGATAAATTTGTGGCGGCAGCTTGTAGCAGGTCTTGAAGCCATCTCGCAAGCACACATGCCCCGGCAAAATCGCCGCGGATAACGGCGATATCAGAGCGTTTTCAAGCGAAAGCCTGCCCCCGCACCTGACGCCGGGTGGAGACCGATTCGCGTCACGACAGCGCGTCAAACCAGGAAGCTGGAGGCCGTTTCGATTCGATCGAAACGGGGCTCTGGTCTCGGATTTGTGATTTCAGCCTGAACTGAGGAGGCAGCGTGCCCTCATCAATCTTTGATCTTTCTCTCGTCGACGCCAAGACGCGACTTCTGGTCTGGGCAGAGTGATATGAATGCCACGAGGCGGATCGCGGTTGTTGCCACGCGCGTCGCCGCATCTTTTCAAGGAAATCCGGCGTGCGATTGCGGCCGTTCCGCCGGCAGTGGATCGCGAAACGTGTGGCTATGAGTCGACGCTTTGCTCCACTGGATGAGAGGGAACACGCTGAGTTGACGTCGCTGGCGTCGCGCTGGAGCGCGGCGCAGGCCTTGGCGCTGCCAGGCTCGGATCATCCTGGCCTGCAGAGTAAGGTCGTTGCGGGCCGCCTGGCTGTCGATCCCGAAACGGTTAGCAAGTGCACCAGCGCTTCGCCAAGCATCGGCTTGAAGGTCTTTCGGACTGGCCGCGATCGGGCACGCCACCTACCATCAAGGATGCCCGGATCGAGGCGGCGATCGTCCGCGGCCTTCTTCGCGAGGGAAGCGACATGAAGTTCGTCTTCATCGCGAAGCACCGAAACATCTGGCCGGTGGCATGGCTATGCTATGCAATGGGCGTGTCCCGCTCGGGCTTCCATGCCTGGCTGAACCGATCACCCAGCGCCAGATCCCGGAGCGACGAGACAGTAGGTGGGCGTTCTCAAACCTCGTTGTACAACGCGACCCGGCGTCACTCCACGATCAGATAACTCAGCCCTGTTATTGGGTGGTCGGTTTTAAATGGCACCATTGAAGCGGCCTCAGGTGGCGGCTTCGGACCAGCGCGCCGAAGTTTCTTATTGTCGGAAATCGAACATTACGACAGAAATCACGTACTTGCGAATAGCGTGACGATTTGAATTTTGCTTAAAATGGTTTTGTGGGACCACAACAGCCACACCTTCAAACTTCTTCAGAACGCTCCGGCTTAGTCCCAGAGGCCGGGTGTCAGACTACGTGAACTGTCAGAGGCAATAAGGCTTCCCGCCGCATCACCGGGGACCGCATAATGGACGACCTTCGTATGCGAAACGACCGTTTGGAAAAGCGAGCTACCGAACAAGAACTGATCGCGCGGCTCACATTAGACAAGCAAGTCAGTCTTAAAAGCCAAAAGCGCGCGGAGTTTCTGCGCAGCCGCATTGACGAACTTGACCGGCGTCTTGACAGGTTGAGGCGAGAGCGCAGCGAAGAGTAAGCCCAGCGCTTTATCAAGAAAGCAAATGAAGGGTTAGCTGCATGAGACAGCCGCTCTTCAAATTCACCTATGCTGTAGCGACGCTTGCCGCAACGGTCGGGTGGCTTTGGTTGCTGTCGAAAGTCGTCGTTTGGATGGTCTAAGTGTCTGTCCGAGGAGTTCTTGAATCATATGAATCACCGTGATTCAAGAGTGGTGGCAATTCCATCATACGGGTTCACCGGGTGTCCATCAAACCGGCAGCAGCTCAGGCTGCTGCAATTTCATTAGAGAATTCGCTTTCCCCGGCAGAGGGGTCAGATGAAAAGCGGCTTAGGAATTGCGAACGGTGCGCGGCGAATTTGCCGCCGCCCCCGCACAGCATTTCCGAACGAGCTCAAGTCGGTCTGCCGGCGGATCGAGTTCTCGAACACCGGTCGTTGCTGTTACGAATTGGGCTGCACCCTGCTGGCTGCAACGGGTAGACCTAAGCTCGGGATCGTGAACGCCGCGCGCGACTGGATGACGTTCGGATCCGGAAGTCTTCGAGCTTTTTACCGGACTTAAGCTGGGCCGTCAGCCAGAGTGGCTGCTTCCCGCGGCCCGCCCAGGTCTCGCCCGGTTTGGCGGGATTTCGATATTTAGGAAGCACCTGAGGGTAAGGGCGGCGTTTCCGTTCAAAAGTCCCGCTGGATGCGTGGCTGGGCGAGAGCTGTTGCAGTCGCTTTTCAAGCTTGGTCTTTTCCGCTGCTATCCTGTGCGCTAGAGCAGAGCTGATTTCTAAGTGCAGATCCCAGAGTTCGTCCACGGACATCAACTTAAGATCGTCAGGTTTCATGTTTGCATCTTCGCTCTATAGAAATGGTCCAATCGCCGCGGGCCGGAGCAAAGTTTGGCCGGCGAAGCGGTGCGGAGCCCTTTGTTTCGTCGTCACCCCACAGTTAGTTAGGGTGGTTTCTTGGCCTGTTCAATAGCGAAATGACCCGATACCGCCTCAGCCTACCCGGCGTAACGCCGGTTCGGAATTAACTCTCAACGTCGGCATCAAGCTTAATGTGCGAGTTTCGTTGCGGCGTCATCCGCAGGCGCTATTAACCCGCAGCGGGAATCCCCAAAAGTCCTGACTATTCCGCTTGGCGGCCTGGTTCAGGCGGGGTTCGGCGCATAATGGAACCGACAATGGCCGGAAAGCTATTTGTCGAGGCGTTTTTTGAAACGGGTTATGGCTATCCATCAATCGAGCGACGGAACACATCGGCCATCCAGTGGGCCCGGTTTCTTGCCGGTCATTTATTTGGTGGCGATCGCGGTGGCGACCCTTGGTTGGTTTTGGCTTATCGCCCGGATCGCAATGCGGCTCTTTTAGTGGACCGGTCAGTGCATTAGGCACAGAGGAACCGCGCATTTCGCGCGATGGAGTCGATCGTGGGCGCGTGGTTACCGACTACACACGGCAGACGGCAGAGTTCGTTGCAACGCCCATCAATGACGGACTTGTCATAGTTTAAGTATTGCTAAGGTGATCATTTAATTGCGGGCGAGTCCGAAATCCGAACTTTAAAAATTTAGGTGTATTAGAGGCTCTGTTGAAGAAATGGGCAGGGACCTCAAATGACTATCGAAATCCTCGCGCTTCTCGGGTTCGCTCCCGCAGCTATCGCTGTGGCTATGATGACTTATCGGCGCCGTATGGACGTCTTGTACGGACCCTACGTTCGGGGCCGGCCCGCACCTCTTTCGGTGAAGCGATATTGGCAACCGGCATCGTCGGCCATTGATCGCCTTTCCGAACTGGAAGGCGCAAAAATGAGCTATCTTTCCTCGATCGGCGCCTATTGATCTGGCCGCGCGGATGAGCATCGAGCACTTACCCACTCCGCCCGAACGATCTGGATTTAGGATTGTGTGCAAGGACTGCGGCAGTCTGTCGATCAAAGTGGCCGACCCGGCGAACGCTCCCGGTACCACTCCGGTTCGGTGCGGTCGTTGCGGTACCGTGCGCGGCACGGTGGCGGACTTGCACCAACTCGCTCTCCGAAGCGGCGACGTTTTCGAATTCTAGCCCAGTGGCGACTGCAATGATCATCGATCAAATGAACACCGCCGGATCAAGCAATCCGATAATGGATACAGCATGGACTATTCTTGAGGCCGCGAATGATTTGGGCGATCGAGCAACTGTCGAGGCCTGTCGCCGAGTCATTGATGCGTCGCTTCGTAGCCAGCCACCTGCACAATCCGACCTAAATACCATCCTGGGTTTTTTCGAATAGCTCAGGAATCCCTTCTTTCAAACAAAGCTGCGCCAATTCTTCCGACTTGTGGAAGGGTCTCTGTTTCGGTGAATTTCCGTCATGATTCGGCGGACAACCGGAATTGAAGCTTCATGCGAAGCCTCTTTGGTTTACTGGCAGCAAGTCTATTGCTCGTCTCATGTTTGCCCGAACCTGAAGTGACGGGCTCGACAAATTCGTGCGCGGCGAAGCTCTACCCCTCATACAATCCAAAGGCAGTCGATCAATGCATCGATGTCTGCATCAAATGTGAGCGGGGGACCACGGCCACTTGCTCGACATCGTGCACGTTGAAAGGCGCACGCTAACGAAATGCTGCCGTTGTCGGGTGCAGCGGGCTTAGAAGCGAAAAGCCGCCTTGCGGCGGCTTCTCATGGCAAACTGCGCGAGGGACGTTATGCGAAGCGTAAACGTAAACTCGCTTGGCTCCTGCGCCGGTAGGCCATAAAGCCGACGCCGAAGAAGCCAAGGATCATCATCGCCCACGTTGAGGGTTCGGGTACGCTGCCCACCACGGGGTTTGGCCCAAATTCATATGTCGCACCAACGTATCCCGTGTATGTTGTACCGTTCGTATCACCAGTTTTTGTGTTTGTGTTCCAGATGTCGGAGGCGAACCAGATCTCTGCTGGAGAAGGTACACATTCAGCTGACGTGCAAGTATTGGACTCCAGATTTTGGGGTGTCATATTCGAGATTGTGAAGGTTAGTTCATTGAACTCGATGGCTGGAACGTTTCCCTTGTCGAGCGAACTGGCATTGAACTGAACCCGAAAATCAAAATTGGTGCTGCCAGATGTAAAGGGTGAACCGGTATACGATCCCGGAGCTTGTGTAGTCCCTGTAGGAGTAGAAACGTAGGTAGCGTGATCGGTGCCGCCATTCAAGTTTAACGCAAAATTGCCTAATGTGATCGATGAGGGTGTGGCATCAGGGTTGGGATTGGTAAGCGTATCAAGCTTAAAGAGTAACGCATCGTTCGGGGCGCTGGCGTTTTTAAAATAAACGCCCGAAGCAAGGATCTCTTGAACCTGCAAATCGCTCCCGACCTGCGTCACATATATTGTACCGTAAGACGAAAGTCCTCCGCAGCCCGTGCAAGACTGGTTGAGATCAAATGTAGTGACCGCTTTGGCAGGCCCTGCAGCGACGCAGCCCAGCAAACCAAGACCCGCCAAACAACCCGTAAGTAAATGTCTCATGGTCGCTACTCCTGCATACAATAAATAAACTGAATTAAAATTAAAATTTACCGCTACGATAAAATAGAATCAAGGAATTTTCCAAGAATCCCAAGGCCATACGGTATAAGCCAGCATTATCAAATTAATCTTATACTGTAAGTAGATATAAACAAAATATTCAACCCTAATAAGGCTATCGGAACTTCAAGGACCAAAAGTTAATTGACTTACCAAGGCCGGGAGTACAAATATTAATGTCGCCGCGAATATTGATGTAGCCCCGATTTTAATAAGTCTCAACGGGGGTTTAACCGATGCGCAGTGCCCCGGATCCTCGTCTCCTGGAATTAAAGCGCCTTCAGCTTGCCCTGGATGAGGCGAGCAGGCATCTGGATGAATTCGAGACCCGCGTGGACAAGGGAACGAGACGCCGGTTAGCGCGGGGCGCGAAATCTGACTTACCGCCGGAAAACAAGTTTGCCCTCCATATCGTGGCCGGAATGCAGAAATTCCGCAGAGTCACTAGGCTAAGATGCTGCTTCAGCTTCGGGAGCATTAAATAGCTAAACATGACCACGCATTGCGACGCGGTGGGCGCGGCTCCTGTTTCTGCCTGTTTCTGCCTGTTTCTGCCTGTTTCTGCCGATGTCTCAGGCTGACCGGATTTTTCCGAGCGCCGAAATCAAATCGGGGCCGTTCTGGCAAAAAGTGAGATCTAACATTGTTCATTTTATCTCCGATTACCCCGATGTTGCTGCGTCGGCACTCTCAGATGTAGGGTTGTGCTGGGAAAAATAGATTTGAGCTTGGGCCAGAACGCCTCGTTCGGTCAGGAGCCTGCAGCGTGATGCAAAGCCGCCGATTTAGCCTAGCCAGCCCGGCGAAGATGTTCTGGCCCAGTTTTCCAGAGCCATTATGGCGCGCGCATCACAGAACCGACCAGAGCCCGTCAGCGGCGACACATCAGAAGAAAGCGCAGTTTCGGAAAGGCGCGACAGCAAGCAATTTGCGGCCGGCCTTGTGGCTGCCATGTCGAATCCTCGTTCGAACACCGAGAGCAAGTAGCTTTCGGGGCAGCAGAGTCGATCAACTCCCAAAACTTTGCAGTCGCCGCATTCCAAATTGGCTTCGTTCTGGCAAATCCCTCCCCGCTTTTGTCGTGCCGAGGACTGCTCGGCCTCAGCATCTCAAAATTTCTCCAGCACCCAGCGCCGCCTTGTGTGGGTGTATTGTCCACGCATTTGTAAACATTAGGAAAAATTGGGTTCGTTTTGCAAAAAACATTCATCACAATCTTAACGTGTTTTGCTATCATTTAGATCTCAAAGCGATAGCCCGGATCGCCCGGTCCCTTCGCAGTACTGCGCGGGATTCATAGCGGCTCAGCTTGACGAACTCGGGAAGAATGCGGCGCATCGCCTCGGCGGTGCGCTGGGGCTCCTGGGAGGGCATCGGTGCCAGAGCATCGACGGCGAAATCCGGCCTTGATCGAAACCCCGCGATCCACGCAAGCTCGTCCTTGGGCGATTGAAACAGTTTAGGGACATCGAACCGTCCAAACGCCGCCACGCGCTCGATCAGCGCAATCTTGACGCGCCTCACCCGGGCAAGTTCGAGCTCTGCCTCTGCGGCGGCGCGGGCCAGCTCGACCGTGACCTTGTCCTCGGTGTCGCCCGCAAGTTGACGGGCGAGCGCTTCCACCTCGCGATCGAACGCCGCACTTGACATGGGCCGCGTCAGCCCGTGCCGCAACGCGTTTTGGCTCGCCCGCTTTTTTCCAGAAGGAGAGCGAGGACCGGTGGAGGTGCGCGCGTTGCGCCGGTTCGCCGCGATTTGCCGTTCGCTCGCCATCGTCAATCCAACTCTTTGCCGACCGGAGCGAGTTGGGGCACCTCTTCGGCGTCGATGATCCGGCTGGTCGCCTGCCGCACCCGCCTTGAAAACGCTTGCCGGTAATCCGCAATGCCGCGCAGCGCCTTATCGCGGCGGGCCTCCGCAAACGTCAGCATTCGATCCAGCCGCTCGAGGTCCTCGGCGCATCGTCGGAAGGCCTCCGCTTCGATGGCGCCTTCGTCCAAGCCAAACTTGAGGAGTAGTGATGCGACCTGGGCCTTTGCCTTCTCGTTGTCAAACCAGCCGTGTGCGAGATCCTCGAACTGCTTAGATTGCGATGGGTTACGCACGGTGGAGCGTTTCTGCAGTTGCTCGAGGATGCCTCGCAACGCTGCCAACAAGGCTGTGTTGATGATCGCGGTCTTGCTGCGACGCAGGCGCAGGATATCCCAGATTAAATAAGCGACGTCTTGAACGTACGTTCGCTCGATGATGCCGCGAGGTTGGAGTTCCTGTTCGAGCTCTTCGCACAATGACGCAAACTCGTCTTGCGAACTCTGTCGTCAGCAGATAGGGTGAGCATCGTAATGAATTCTGCTTGGCTAAGGTAGCCATCTTGTTCTCCTGATTGGGGCAATCAAGTCATCGCGAAGCACAAGCCGCCAGCGGCACCGCCCTACAGTCCCGAAAGCTGACGTAAAGAAAATCGAGAGTGCGGCTCAGAAATGACGATGCCCTGAAGCACTGCGCGTGAATCTAGGTAGGACCGCTTCAATCCCGGTCAAGATTTGTGCGGCGTTGGGCGTCGCTGCGGGTAGCCGAATAGATCTCGAACTGACTGATCGTATCGGCTTCTGTTTCAACGGACATAACGATCCTCTTTTACTCGTTACTGGGCGTTGAGGCGAAATCTGCCACCTCAACTGGTTCGATCCAGCGGAAAACAGGCCCGCACGCGAACGGGCCATATCGCGCGGATAATCTTCAAAGTCCTTTGGTGGGATAGCGTGGGTTACAGCAGGTTTGCTACGGGTAGCTTTGATCACGCATCATCACCGAAGCGCTTCGCTGCATCACGAATCAGCTCCGCGAAAATCTACAGAACGCAATATAAACTTCGCAACAAAAAACGCCTGGGGAAAAGCCACCGCTCGAACCTTCCCCAAATGTGAACACGGAGCACGGCGATAAACTGGGTGGACGAACAAAGCACTTAGTTTGGAAGCGTCACTATCTATTTTTGGGTTTAGCCTCGGTGGGTTTGCGCAAACGCACCCCCGCGCCACCGCCATTTTCATCGATGAACTCGACGCCGGCGGCCTCCAAGGCGCGCTTCACTACATCCAATGTGGCCCGTCGCGGCTTACTTGTTCCGCTTTCCAGTTGGTGAATGGCGACTGTCCCAACACCAGCGCGGTCGGCAAGGTCCTGTTGGCTCCAACCGATAAGTCCGCGGGCTGCTCTGCATTGCGCCGGTGTGATCATGCCGCGATCATGGTGCATCCATGGATTTTCTACAATTCCGTAGATTTGCTATTGACGGCGAAAACAATATAATTTATATGTTTTCATGAAATTTATACGGATACTCGCCATGCCGAAATTACTTGATCGCCGTTCCTTCATCGGCGGCTCGGACGCCCGCATCATCATGGAGGATGACGTAACCAAACTCGTTCGGCTGTGGCGTGAAAAGCGTGGCGAGCTCGAACCCGAAGATCTCTCTGACAACCTGATCGTCCAGCTTGGCACGGTCACCGAGGACTTCAACCGGCGCTGGTATGAGCGCAACACCGGCCACGCCATCAAGGACGTGCAGCGGCGGGTCCAGCACCCCGTCCATAAATGGATGGCGGCCACCCTGGATGGCGTCATTGACCCCGGTGGCGCGGTGTTCAAGGCCAAGTTCATGCTGCCCTGGACGTTTTCGGAGGAAGCCGCCGCTGAAAAACACATGGCCCAGCTGCAGCACAACATGTGGGTCGCAGATAGCCGGTCCGCGGTGCTGTCGATTATCACCGGCGGAGGTAAATGGGTCGAACTGACCGTCCATGCTGACCCGCTGTACCAGCACCTGCTGCTCACCGCCGAAAAGAAGTTCTGGCGGTGCGTGATGAGCGGGGAAGAGCCCCGGCTGTTCGGGGTCGAGCCGCCTGTTGCCGCCGGTGTAAATCCGCGTTTTTTTGGCGGCACAAGCTGCCGCGCATGGGTCATGAAGAAGGGGCCGGCTTCGGCCCCTTGTTGATCAGGCATGCGTTGATTTTCAGAACGGCAGGTCGTCGTCGCCGATTTCGATACGATCGTCTGGTGGAGACTGACGCTGCTGGCGCGTCAGATTCTGCAGGCTGGTTTGATAGATGGACCAGATCGTTTCGCGTAAGTCATCGACGAGTTCGAAGACGGCGATGGCCTGTTCGGGCGTCCAATAGGTGGGGATCGGGAGCGGGATGGCGTGGAGCAGTCCCGCGGAGTGCGGTGCTCTGGCGCGAAGGAGCGCTCGATCTTGGATGCAAGGGTCATGGCGTTGCCGCCGCTTGGTCGTCTTGCGTTTAGCCATCATTTTCCTCCCCGGCGTTGCTTGGCGCGGTGTTCGGCTCGTTCGCGGGCTTCCTTGACGCGGTAGGATTCGCCATCGATCGCGACGATTTCCGCGTTATGCATGAGGCGATCGACCATGGAGACGACGCAGGCGGCATTGGGGAAGACTTCGCGCCATTCGGCGAATGGCCGGTTGGTGGTCACGACCGTACTCTTCTGCTGGTAGCGCCTTGAGATCAGCTCGAACAGCAGATCGGCATGGCGGTTGGAATAGGAGAGGTATCCGACTTCGTCGATCAGAAGGAGTGCCGGCGCGGCGTAGTGCCGTAACCTACGGCGGAGGGCGGAATCGCTGTCCAAGGCGGCGAGGTCACCGAGCAACTGGCCGGCGTTGGTGAACAGGACGGTGTGGCCGTGGATGAGCGCCTGGTGGGCGAGATTGCGCGCCAACGTCGTCTTGCCGACGCCATTCGGACCGACGAGTACGGCATTGGTGGCGTCCTTGAGGAAGTCGAGCGACATCAACGCCTCGAAGGTGGCGCGATCACAGCGTTTGGGCCATGTCCAATCGAAGTCGCAGACGGCTTTGAAGCGGCCGATATGGGCGTCCTGGAGCCGGCGCTCCAGGCTTCGGCGCGCCCGCTCTTGCTCTTCCCAGTCGAGCATCTGTTCGACCCAGGCTCCCGTTTTGGCGAGAGCTGGATCGGCGACCGCTTCCGACCAATGAGCCAACAGGCCGTGCAGGCGCAGAGCTTTGGCACGCGCATACAGTCCCTCAAGATTCGTCATGGTTGTGATCCTTCAACTGGTCATAGGTCTGGAGGGAATGCGGCCGCACGGCGACGTCACGCGCCTGCACATGAGCCGGCAACGTCATGGCGACCGGTGGAAGCTGTTGGCGGTCTTCGCGGCGGCGCTCAAGCACCAAGCGCACGGCATTTGGGTAAGGCATATCGCGTTCGAGAGCCGCCATGATGGCGGCCTGCAATTCAGCTCCCCCGTAGCGTTGCAGCAAACGCATCAGCGCGGCGGTGATGGTGCCGAGATTGCCACCGCGCTCAGCGGCACGCCCCAGCAATGTTTGGCTGGCTGGAACCGCGTGGGCAAGACGGTCGGTGGCGCGCTCGCGATGTGCTTCGCGCTTTTGATCGACGAGAGCCTGGATATGGGCGGGATCCTCAATCCGCTCGCCCTTGTCGTAACTGCGTGGATGGCTGGCCAATATCTGCTGTCCATCGACGATGCGGACCCGGTCGGGATCAGCCAGCACGGTGAGCGATCGCCGCACATGGCTGTGTGGCACCGAGTAATCATTTTTGTCGAAGCGGACGTAAGGCGTCTTGCCGACCGAGACCGCCACCTGCTCCACGACCGGATAGGGATTGTCCGGCAACTTCAGAAGATAGGGGGCTTCCTGGGCAAAGACTTCGCGGACCGTCAGGGCATCCTGATCCGGGCAGCGCCGATCCGCCGTCACGCCCTGGCACCATTCGTCGGCCTGGGCATTGAGGTCATCGACATCGCCAAATTGTCGACCGGCAAAGAAGTTCGAGCGGACGTATCGAATCGCTCGCTCGACCCGGCCTTTTTCGTTGCCGCGGGCGATGGCGACGGGGCGCGGCTCGTAACGGTAATGCCCGGCAAAGTCGAGCAAGGTAGGATTGAAGCGGATGGCGTCGCCGTGGCGCTGCAGCACGGCACTTCGTAAGTTGTCGTACAAAATGACTCTCGGCACCGCGTTCCAAGCCGCGAAGGCGCCGACATGGCCGCGCAGGAAGTTCTCCATGCGGGCATCGAGAAAGAAGCGAAGGAAGATCTGGCGCGAGAAGCTCAGGACCGCAACAAAAGCCATCAGCGGCCGGCGGGCCCGGCCGATCACCACATGGCCAAAATGTCCCCAATCGACCTGAGCTTGTTCGCCAGGCAGGGTGCGCAGACGCAAATAAGCTTCCGCCGGCGGGCGTGGTCGGTGACAAGCAATGATATGGCGGAACTGGCTTTGCCCACCGCGATAGCCGCGCTCCTGCACCATCGCGAGCAGGCGGCTCGCCCTCAGCGTCGGGAACTTCGCCAGGGTCTCGTGGATGAATGGCAGATAAGGATCAATTTTCGAGGGGCGGCGCAGCCTCTCGATGCGCGGCAGGCCGGCCTGGGCCAACACCCGGGCGACGCTGTCGCGGTGAACGCGCAGTTGTTTGGCGATGGTTCCGATCCGCCAGCGTTCCGCGTGGTAATAGCGCAGGATCTGCGCCTCGATGTCAGGGGGAATGGTCACGCCGACGTCCTCTTCGATGGCTCCACGGGCCTCGGCTGCGTTGCAGGAAGTTGCGGCGGACAAACTGCGAACAACAAAGGCCGCAGTAATGGCAGTGCCATCGCGGCCGGCTGACGCAGTCATTCGACATTTGTCTCGTCGCAACCACAGCCTGGTCCTCGGGCAGCAGACCATCGGATCGATCCGGTGTGGAACCCTGATGCGTCACGTTATTTTTGCGCGCCCGGTGGCGGCGTGCACGCACCGCATGGTTGATGCGGCCGCGGTGGCTCGTCTGGTAACGCCGACCGGCGTCGCGTTGCGAGCGACGGCGAGCATTCGCAGCACAGCCGATGGCACAGTATATGTGGCCGCGATCGCAATGGCTGCAGATCAGCACTTGGACCCGGCAGCCATGACATAAGAACAGCCGCGCAGGCGTTCCATCAGCTTCTTCGGGGCAATCGCCATCCCCATGTGCGGCTCTACGCTCGTGCTGTAGACGCAATCCCTCCCGGGTGCGATCATGCCCCTGCATTCGTGCTCCTGCACGGTGTGGGGCACGGCGCCGATGCGAACTGCCACGTTGGGATCGGTGCCGTGCCTGCCTTCGAATATCGACAGGTTCTTATCGCGACAGCCGATCGCAGTCAGGCGCGGCGCGTCCGGGAACGGCCAAAACTCATAGCTACAAGTCTAGAAATTGGAAGAAGGCGGCACCCTTTGCTGCGACGGCGATCGGGCGGGGCGCGCGTCAGTCAAGATGACAATGCCGGCTATGACCCGGCTATCCGAGCGGCCATCGTTGTCGCTCGTGGGCCCCTCACATCCCGCCGATTGCCCAGGTGGGTCCACAGGCTCCTCCCGCCCCTCCGCTTCGCTGCCCGCGAAACGCGCTCCGCTACGGGGCGGGGCCCTCCTATGGACTACCTGGACAATCCGCTACCAGCGTCAATTGCCGTCAAGGACCAACGTGCCGGCAAAAAAGTGCGGATTTCGACCGGCGTTCACACCAGCCATCAGTTCGTGCAGCTTGCTGTCGTTCGCCAGCCGATTATCATGCAGCTGCGAGATTGCCCTCAACACAGCCGTTAAACGCTCCAGGGCGGAGCCGCCGCCGCGAGCCGCAAGGGTTGCGGCCGCGGAGACCTGTTCGAACAGATCCGCCACGACCGCCTCTTCGATAGCCTGCTTTGACGGAAAGAAGCGGTAGACGTTCGCCGGAGACATCGACGCTCCGCGAGCGATATCGGCGACGGTGGTCTTCTTGTAACCGATTTCGCGGTATAATCGAATCGCCGCGTGCACGATCCGTTGACGGGTGCACGACGATCTGGCCTGGAGTATCCGCTCCTGCATCGCTTGCGACCTCAGCGCGATGGAATCGTCTGCAATTCGCGTCGGCAGGCTTCGCCGAAGTCACGCAAGGGATCCATTTCCTCCATGAACTCAGGCAAGTCGACAAATTTGCGGCTTGGTGACACGTACGTTTCGATGATCACGCGCCCCGCCCGCTCCGCGGCATGGACCACCTCATCGCTGGACAGGATCCTCATTCGCCCAATGAGCGCATACAGATTGACCAATTGCGGGATCTCGGATTTGTCGCTGTCAGCGCGTCGGCGTAAAGCCGGGACGCCTCCTCGATGAAGCTTCGATACAGCCTCTCACGCTTGGAGATCGACGTGAGCATGATGGCGCTCGCGAAGCCTGCGGCGCCAACTCAACCATCCAGTCACGATCGTGGAGATCGCTCCGAAGGCCGAGCCCCCGAACGCGGCGAAAGGAACGTACATCGTGTTCATGCGATCATTCCTCATCTCTTGCGCCCTGGTACCGGCGCAATCCTGTGGTCCTGACCGAGGCAGTGGCCGCAGCGTGCTCGAAGACGGCTCTGCAAGCATCGCTCAGGTCTGACTTTCTCTGCCTGAGACAGGCCTCCACATTCGTGGCGTCAGGGATGTAGCTCGCGCACAGACGGAAAGCGTCAGGCGTGCATGCGGCCCTCTGCTCGGGACTGCCCTGATTCTCCTGCGCAAAGACAGTGCCATTGGCGAACAAAGCCGCCAGCATGACGACCAACGTGTACTTGAACATATCGAATCCTTTCTCCGGTTGAGGCACCTGTGTTTCGAACGGGAAACGCAGCCTCACGCTCCGAAGTCCCCGCCATCCGAACAGCCCGAACACGCGTTTGTGAGTCTTTGCCCTTGACACATCCCACGGCTCAGTGTGTATATGAACTATACGGTATAGTTTATTTTGGAGATCGGAAATGTCAACCCTGTTGTTGTCGCTCGCAAGGGAAAATCCGTGGCCGGGGCTTGCGGTCGCATCCCTGAACTTGGTCGTGGCTTTGTTCCTCGTGGGCCTGAGCTTGCTGCTGGGCATTGCGATTTCCTTGCTCGCCTGGCTGCACGCGCTCGTCGATCGAGAGGCGGTGCCGGTCGGACGTCGAGCCGAGCGGAGGGCCACTCCATGACGCCAGCCCTTCTCCTCGCTCGCGATTGCATCATCTATTGGGTCAACGTCTGGCTCGCGCCCGTTGAATGCGCCTTCGACATGATCGAATCGGAGCTCGTGCGCAGAGGCGTCGAGCTTGATGGGGCCGAGCACCCAGCTTGATGGGGCCGAGCACCCTTCCCCGCACGCCGCCTGACCATCCTGACTCGAGTTTTGACATGCTCAACGTCATCAGAGTGTACGACGCTATGCACGTGGATCCGGCCACCGGCCGTTCAGTGTGGACCGGCCTCACGGGCACGCGAACGGCCCTCAAGCGCGACGGGCACATGATCGACCCAAAGGCGATGGCCTATTGCCCGATCGATTGGCTTGACGAGCGCGGCTATCTCGATGCCGAACTCGCGCGCCAGCATCCGCGCCCCTGGGGAATCTGACAACGAGACGGAATCATTCCATGTCCAGGAGCCGGGTGCCGTGAGCAGGAAATCTGTGCTGTCGAGACGCGCGAGCAGCCTTGTCGAACCCGGGCTTCCCCTGCGGGCCTATTTTCTGTCGGTTGGAGGAGCGTTGCTCTTGCTGCTTCTGGCAGCCGATTGGGTGCTGCCCGCACCTTTGTCGAGCCGGCTCACGGAGTCGCATTCGGCGCTGCCGCCAATTCGGATCCACTCCGAGCTGAAAGGACCGGAAGCGGTTGTCATCGATACCAGCCGGTTCGGACTGCTCCCGATGCTCCCGGAAAACGAGAGCGCTGCCGCTCCATCGCAGCTGCCCGGTTCTGAAATCGCCGATGCTGCTGTCCGTGTCAGCGACAGTAGCCCAGCGCCAACGACTGATACGCACCTTCGTGAAAGCCTGGCGCAGTTGCAGCCCGCCGTTCACGATCAAGCAGGCCGAGGCAGGAGGCCACGTGACGTCACGGCACGACAGCGCAAACTCACTCAGGCACGGCCTGAAAAGCGGCGGCGATCTGCTCGGCATCCGGGTTTCGAAACCAGCCTCGGCGGCTGCGTTTCATTCAGACGCGAGCACGGTCCTTGCCGGTACGCCCTCGTGCCGAACTAGGTCACCGGTCATATTTTTGGACGAAAGCCACAGGATTTACCCAATGCCCAAGAAGCTTTTGTTTGCCCTCATCGTTTGGTCCGCTACCCTCGCTGGCACGGGAGCGATGGCCGACGTCACGCAGGCCCCTGTCGAGGCTGAACGGCAACGCGCAGCCGCACAGGGCGATGTCGACGAAGCAGCGATTCGCCGTGTGCTCGAGCAATTCCGCACCACACGGGTACCACTCGGTCAGGCAATGGCAATTGCGGAGCATCTGCATGACGGCTCAAGGACCGCAGACATCAGCTTCGAGATATCGGGTCCGCCGGTCTATCGCGTGCGCACGGTCAAGAATGAGCGGGTCTGGGAAAATGTCATAGATGCGAACACCGGAAGCGTATCGCAAGCGGAAATTGCGTCATCGCTGAAGGAGCTCGATCGAGAAGATCTCGCCAACATCATCGCCCTGAAGTGGATCAAGCAGGAGCTGTCGGATGCGGTGCGGGTCGCTGAGAAAGCCGCGGCGGGAAACGCGCTCGCCTGTGGACTGATGAAGCAGGATGGCAAACTCAACTTCGTGGTCGTCGTCGCCAGTGGCGACCGCTTGAAGGAAGTGATGCTCGAGCCGCCCAAGGTCGGACGGCAGGGGTCAACTCACCACTAACCGCGAACGCGCTGATCCGCCGCTGAAGCACGCTCTTGCGAGTTGCTTGACTACACACGGCGGCCCATATAGAATATACACTATACCGTTTAGTTTCGTTTAGGAGAGGCACGATGCACGCCCGTCGGAACCCGGTCAAGCGATCCAAATTCAGACCAATGCAGCAGATCGCATGCTTCAACCTCCTGGTCGTGGGGCTCGCTTGCGCAAGCCTAATTCCGGGTACGACCCGCGGCCACGCCCTGCCCGCCATCTCCGCTCATCATGCGCGGCACGGCGAACCTGCTTGTCCCTCGATCAGTCCGCACCCGGCACATAACGCTGGTGTGCCGCCCGCCAGAATTGTTGGCAAACAGCCACGGGACTTGGTGTCACGGGCAGTGGCAACTCGCGGAAAGCCATTCGACGGACTGGAACTCTAGACAGCCCGCGCAGGCACCTCAACGACCGTTTTCTCGCCCCTCGCACAACGTCAGCCTCAATCATCACACACCCGAGAGCAAGCCAAGTCATGAATTTCCAGCCCCGACCACACCTCCCGACCGCCCAACGGCGGCTACCATTCGATTGCATTGCCCTGCTCTTGCAGGGCGGCGGCGCTCTGGGGGCCTACCAGGCGGGCGTCTACGAGGCCTTGGCCGAAGCCAACATCCATCCAGACTGGATCGCCGGTATCTCCATCGGAGCGATCAATGCTGCGATTATCGCAGGCAATCCGCCCGAATCCCGCGTTGACCGGTTACGCGAGTTTTGGACGCAGGTGACGTCGGATGCGCCTTGGCATTGGTCAGGCAAGCCGTTCATCGATTTGATGAACAGCGATCACGCGCGCAATTTTCTCAATCAGATGAATGCGAGCTTCGTGGCGGCCTTTGGCGCAAACGGTTTCTTTTCTGCGCGGCCGCTGGCTCCTTGGCTGCAGGCGGGTGGAACGCTCGGCGCTACGAGCTTCTACGATACGAGCGCGCTGAAGGCGACATTGGAGCGGCTTGTCGATTTCGATCGCCTCAACGCCGGTATGACGCGCTTCAGCGCAGGGGCGGTCAATGTGAGGACCGGCAATCTGATCTACTTCGACAGTACCACGCATACAATTCGGCCCGAGCACATTCTCGCGAGTGGGGCGCTGCCGCCGGGCTTTCCGGCGATCGAAATCGATGGCGAACATTATTGGGATGGCGGCCTCGTATCCAATACGCCGCTGCAATGGGTGATTGAGTGTGGCGCCCGTCAGGATACGCTCGTGTTCCAGGTCGATCTCTGGAGCGCGCGCGGCGAAATTCCGGGCAATATGGCCGAGGTCGTCACGCGTCAAAAGGAGATTCAATACTCGAGCCGCACGCGCGCAAGCACCGACCAGTTCAAGAGCCTGCACCGGCTGCAGCGAGCGCTGGCCGCTCTTTTGAGCAGGCTGCCCGAAGACCTGCGTGAGCATGAGGACATCAGCCCGCTCAGGACGGCCGCCTCTCACAACGTGCACAACCTCGTCCATCTGATTTATCGTGCCCGGGACTACGAAGGCCATTCCAAGGACTACGAGTTTTCCCGCCTCTCGATGCACGATCATTGGCGCGCCGGTTATCACGACGCGTTGCGCACCCTTCGTCATCCCGAGGTGCTGGCCCGCCCGACCAGCCCCGACGGCGTCTCCACGTTCGATCTCGAGCGGGATGGCCGCGAGTAGCCTCCCCGGGGCATTCCAATTACAGGAGACCTGAATGCGCGAGAATGAAGTTCTCAAGCGGGCATTCGCGATGCCGCTCACCAGCCCGGCATACCCGCGGGGGCCGTATCGATTCGTAAATCGCGAATACCTGATCATTACTTATCGCACCGATCCGGCGGAGCTGCGATCGGTCGTTCCTGCTCCGCTCGAAGTCGATGAACGCGAAGCGCTGGTCAAGTACGAATTCATCCGGATGCCGGATTCGGACGGATTTGGCGACTATACGGAAAGCGGCCAAGTCATCCCGGTATCGTTCCGCGGTCGCAGGGGCGGCTACACCCACTGCATGTTCCTGAACGATGAGGGACCCATCGCCGGCGGACGGGAGCTCTGGGGCTTTCCGAAAAAGCTCGGCCAGCCGACGCTGCGGACCGAGGTCGATACGCTCATCGGCACTCTGGATTACGGCCCGTTGCGGGTCGCAACCGGCACAATGGGATACAAGCACCGCGAAGCCGACCGGACGCAAGTCAAGGCCGCTCTGGAAGAGCCGAACTTCCTGCTCAAAATCATTCCGCATGTCGACGGCAGTCCACGCATTTGTGAAATCGTCGAATATCACCTTGAGGAAATTGTCCTGAAGGGAGCCTGGACCGGGCCCGCGGCTCTTTCCTTGACGCCTCACGCTCTGGCGCCCGTCGCCGAGTTGCCGGTTCTCGAGATCGTCTCCGCGATCCACATCCGTGCAGACCTTACTCTGGGCCTCGGCAAGGTCATTCACGACTATCTGCAACAACCGATCCCATGCCCGCTCCGGAGCGTGCAATCTGGTTACATGATGGACGACTGCGATCCGCTGCCCGCAACACCTGCGGCGCGAAGCTGCATGACCTCAAGGTCTCTCTTTGCTGAGAGATCAACAAGGAGAATGAGATGGGTATTCTGACAGGCAAAACCGCTCTCGTGACCGGCTCGACGAGCGGTATCGGTCTCGCATATGCGCGTGCGTTCGCAGGCGCAGGCGCCAACATCGTGCTCAACGGCATGGGGGCGGCTGCTGATATCGAGAAGGAGCGATCTGCGATCGAGAGCGATTTCGGGGTCAAGGCCGTTTATTCGCCCGCGGACATGGCTCAGCCGAGCGAAATCGCCGAGCTCATCGCGCTCGGGGAGAAGACCTTCGGCAGCGTGGATGTCCTCGTGAACAACGCCGGCGTCCAGCACGTCTCCCCTATCGAGGAGTTTCCGGTCGAAAAGTGGGATGCGATCATCGCGATCAACCTTTCCTCCGCATTCCATGCAATCCGCGCAGCGGTGCCCGGCATGAAGAGGCGCGGCTGGGGCCGCATCATCACCACGGCCTCGGCGCATTCGCTGGTCGCTTCTCCCTTCAAGTCGGCCTATGTGGCGGCCAAGCACGGCATCGCAGGTCTCACCAAGACGGTGGCGCTGGAGCTCGCCAGGTCGAAGATCACCTGTAACTGCATCAGCCCCGGCTACGTCTGGACGCCGCTGGTTGAGAAGCAGATCCCGAACACGATGCAGGCACGCAACATGAGGAGGGATCAGGTGATCAAGGACGTCCTGCTCGCGGCCCAGCCGACGAAGGAATTCGTCACGGTCGAGCAGGTGGCTTCGCTGGCGCTGTTCCTGTGCAGCGACGCCGCCGCGCAGATCACCGGAGCCAATTTCTCGATCGATGGAGGCTGGACGGCCGCGTAAGGCTGCCCGTCGATCTCGGCACATTGCGTGTCGGCGGGGCAACTGCCGCCGCCCCGCACAACAGGACTGCAAATTATGTCTTCTAGCCAAACTGTCGCGGAAAGGGCTGCGTCGGGAAGAGCCCTTGGCGGAGGTCTACTGAAGGAAGATAATTATCTGAACTTTGTAGTCCTCGTCCTTAGCGGCGACCGCCTGAAGGAGGTCACGCTCGCACCGCCCGGGGGGTCCCCCGCCAAGGGTCAGGTCACCGGGCTCGGTGAGTTGCCGCGGTCGGATTTCCTCGCCCTTGAGTGTCCGCTTCCCGCGCCACGAGCTGCTGCAGTGATGAGGTCGCCCTCGATCGATCTCGAAAGCCATCGATCGTCGTTCCTGTCCGACTGACTGGTGCTATATGCCCGGGCGAACTCATTTAATCACGCTGCGGCGCTGTAGACGTGAAAGGCGCGGAGATCGTGTCATCTCTGCAGGAGCTAGATGGAGAGGATCTGGTCAGCATCATTGTCCTAAAATCAGTCAGGTAAGAGCTGTCGGACGCTGTGCGCGTTGCTGAGAAGGCTGCATCGGGAATAGCTCTCGGCGGAGGTCTTATGCAGCAGGACGGCAAGTTGAATTTCGTCGGCGTCATCGTTAGTGGAGACCGCTTGAAAGAGGTCGTGCTCGAACCGCCCACAGTTAACCGGCAAGGGTTGGCTGCCCGTCGCCCCCGCTGACACAATGAAGGATGGAGCAGTAGAATTAACTCAAGTCAACGTGAGCAAAGCGAAGTTCAAGAATGATAGCTAAAGTCGACTAATCAATGGAGATGGTCATGCCAGAGCAGAGCAGTATGCATTTTTATCTGACTTGGGCCAAGGAGCGGATCGACGAGATGGATGCCGCGCTGGCATCGCTGGAGGTCAAGGCGAACCAGGCAACGGCCAATTCCAAGGTGAAGGGCGAACAGCTGATCGCCGATTTGAAAAAGCGGCGCGAGGAATTTCAGGCCGTGCTGAAGGCTCAGGCCGAAGCCGGCGAAGCCGCCTGGGCTCGCGCCAAGGCAGATCTGGAGCCGCAGTGGAATGGATTCGAAGCCCAAGTCAAAACCTACTTCGAAAGCGCCGGCAAGCAGATCGAGCAGCAACAGGCCACGTTCAAGGACATCGCCGCCTCGCAAGCCAAGGCCTGGCGCGAGGCAGCGGACAAGTTCCATGACGCGGCGAGCAAAGTGGCTGCCGCCCGGCGCGCCGATATAGACGCCGCGCTGAAGCAAATGAAGTCGGACGCATCGGAAGCCGAAGCGCGACTTGAGAAACTCAAACAGGCCGGAAGCAGCTCCTGGTCGGTGCTGAGCGCCGCATTGACGGAATCGCGCAAGGCGTTCGATGAGGCCAATCAGGCGGCGTGGAACGCGCTGAGGGGGTCCGCTCCCAAGAGCTGAGGCGGGCAACCTTCCTTCCAAAAGGAGCACTCAATCGAGGAGGCTGTCATGGCCACGGATGTCCTAGTCTCGCGTGAATTGAAATCACTGCAGGACGATCTCTCGGCCGCGGGTTATCGTGGGCGTGAACCTCATCAGATCCGGCCTAGCGACCATCGTTGTCGCTAGCACGTGCGTCGGGCTATCGGGTAGTCTGCCATCCCCGCTCTTTAGCATCGTGCGCTGGAGCAAGTTCAAATCATCAAATTCGGGATCCCGAGCGCTTGGTTGCCCTAATTGCTGGCGGCCCGCACCTCGATTAGCCCTAACCAGATAGCGCGGAGTTTATTAAGACCTGCGCCGAGGAACGTCATTAACTCATCACATTCATGATGCTTCGAGACTTACGCGCCAAAGGAGCTTGATCTTACCTCCTGCCGGCGCAAGTCTGGTTGCGTCAGCCTCACGACAAGCCGCCTCCTCTGAGAGAACCATAGAGTGCGCCCGTGTCCAGACGTCAGGAAGAACCCATGTCATCGAAATTATTGCAACTGGCGTGCATCACACTCTTCTCGAGTGCCATGGCCTTCAGCACGCCGAGCCTCGCGCAAAAGACATACGATCCAGGCGCGAGCGACACCGAAATCAAGATCGGCAATATCATGCCTTACAGCGGACCGGCATCCGCCTACAGCATCATTGGCCGGACTCAGGAAGCCTATTTCCGAAAGATCAACGACGAGGGTGGCATCAACGGTCGAAAGATAACCTTCATCAGTTACGACGACAGCTTCAGCCCGCCGAAGGCGGTCGAACAAGCGCGAAAGCTTGTCGAAAGCGACGAGGTTCTCCTCATTTTCCAGCCGCTCGGCACCCAATCCAACTCGGCAATTCAAAAGTACATGAACGGCAAGAAGGTACCGCAATTGTTTGTTGCCAGCGGCGCCACGAAGTGGGGCGATCCAGAGAAGTTTCCATGGACCATGGGTTGGCAGCCGAATTATCAAAGCGAAGGCCGCATCTACGCGAAATACATCCGTGAGCATTACCCAAATGGCAAAATCGCAGCTCTTTGGCAGAACGACGATGCCGGTAAGGACCAGATGAAGGGTACACGCGATGGCCTTGGCGATAAGGCCAACATGATCATTGCCGATGCGTCCTATGAAGTTTCGGACCCCACGCTCAATTCCCAGATTGCACGTCTTAAGGATTCCGGTGCCGATATATTCATGTCATGGACCACGCCAAAAGCCGCCGCTCAGGCGATCCGGAAAATTGCCGAGCTGGGATGGAAGCCCGTCTATTTCATCGGCAATACGTCGAGTGGGGTAGCAAGTGTGTTGAAGCCAGCAGGGTTCGAAAATGCAAAGGGAGTCATCTCGAGCGCCTATCTTAAAGATCCATTCGATCCGACGTGGAAAGAGGATGCTGCGGTAAAGGAGTGGACCGCCTTTATGAACAAGTATCTTCCTGCGGGCGACAAGTCGGATACCAGTACTGTCTACGGATATGCCGTTGCCCAAACGTTAGTGCAGGTCCTGAAGCAATGCGGTGATGATCTAACTCGGGCCAATGTCATGAAGCAGGCCGCCAATCTAAAAGACCTGAAATTGGGAATGCTGCTGCCCGGCATTACAATCAATACGGGCGCAAACGACTTTTTTCCGATCGAACAGCTGCAGCTGATGCAGTTCGACGGGGCGGCCTATCGATTGATGGATGGTGTGCTCACGGGAGAGGTCGGCGGCGGCAGGTCGAACTGATGCAGCGCCCGTCGTTCATCAGCGAGGAGGAGATAGGATGACAACCGGGCGTTTGGCTGGCCGCACCGCCGTTGTCACGGGTTCCGGACAGAACATTGGGCGTGCAATTGCCCGTCTCTTTGCCCGTGAGGGTGCGGCGATCGTGATCAACGGACACTCGAATCGCTCCAATGTCGATGCCGTCGTTCAGGAAATCATGAACGACGGCGGACGCGCAGTTGGCATCATGGCAGACGTTTCAGATCCAAAACAGGTCGAGCGTCTCGTCGCCGACGCCGAGCGAGCTTTCGGACCTATAGATATCGCGGTCAACAACGTCGGCCGTCGGCTGCGCCAGACCTTCGAGGAAATTACGATTGCTGACTGGTGCGATACCATAAATCACAATTTGAACTCAGTGTTTTACCTAGCCCACTTTGTGCTGCCGAAAATGCGGGAGCGAGGCTGGGGACGGATAATCAACATCTCTGGCTATGATGGCTTCACAGGCCATATGGACCAGCGCGCCCACAACGTCACCGCGAAGGCCGGGATGCACGGACTTACGAAAGCGATCGCGCGCGAATACGGCGTTTTCGGCATCACTAGCAACACCGTCGCACCGGGCGCTATCGCAACCAAGCGCGATACCGCCCAGTACAAGCACGTCAACATGGAGCATGTTCTAGCGCGGCTTGCCATCAAGCATCCCGGCGAAGCGGAAGACATCGCCGAGGCCTGTCTCTATCTCGCGGCGGACAGCGGGAAATACGTCACCGGACAGGTTATCCACGTCAATGGCGGCGAGTTCATGTTTTGAGTAGCGGGCACGGACTCAGCAAAAGGGAGCCGTAAGCAGCGGTGCCGGAAAGGTATTGCGGCTTGCCACACCCAGGGCATCATCTCCATTCCCATAGACTTCTAAACCGCAAGCGAGCATGATGCGAATGATCAAGTGATGCGTACTTGGCATGTCGGCAAAATCGAAAGCAGCGTCCGGCGCAGCGGTAAAATCCGCAGAACGTGCCTTGGCTATTCTAGAATACTTCCGGGAAAACAAACGCGCCGCAACAGTCACAGAAATGGCGGCCGCACTCGGATTGCCGCAGTCCAGCACCACGATGCTGCTCAAAAGCCTGCTGAATCTCGGCTATCTGGATTATACGCCTCAAACCAGGAAGTATCGTCCAACCTATCGCGTTGCGGTGCTCGGAAGCTGGATCCAGCACAGCCTGTTCGGGAGCGGCGCGCTCACCGACATCATGGATGCGATCAGTAAAGCGACCGGTGAAACCGTGCTGCTGGGCCTGCAGAACGGTGCTCACATGCAATACGTCCACATCGTCGTTCCTGGTGAGGGAGTCCTGCTGGCGGTGCACGTCGGCATACTCCGGCCCATGACCTGTTCGGCGCTTGGCCGCATGCTGCTGATAGGAAAAACCAATGACCAGATCAGGGCGATCGTCCGCCGCAACAACGCCGATGCAGAGGATAGCGCCCACCGCGTTCAAGAGCAGCAATTCATGGCGGAAATCGAATCTATCCGAAGTCAGGGCTTTGCCGAGAGCCGGGGCAAGATGACACCCGGAGCCAACGTGATCGCAATGCTGGTTCCGGATCAGCCTGACACCGCGCCGCTGGCAATCGGCGTCGGCGGCCCAATGATGCGCATCGAGGAACGGCGCGACGAAATCCTTCGGGCAATGAGGCGATATTTGCGCGGAAAATAATGCTGGCTATCTCAAAATATCGGCTTGCCGCCATGTTGCAATCTCGCTGGGCCCGCAGCCGATTGTGCGAAGGATTTCCTCGGTGTCCTCGCCCAGCAGCGGCGCGCGGCGACGGATGGATCCAGGTGTTTCGGTCATGCGAATGGGCACCCCCGCAATCGTCACCGGCGTGTTACAGCCAGGCTGCTCAACCTCGACGATCATCTCGCGGATCGCGAAATGCGGATCTTTGGCAATTTCGTCGATGTGATAGACCGGCCCGAACGGTATCTTCCCGCCAAGCAGTTCCATGAGTTGCTGCTTGGTATGGCGGCCAACATATTGTTCGAGTGCCCCATAGACCAGATCCTGGTTGGCGACCCGAGCTTGGCGGGTCGCCGTACGCGGATCGTCGATCAGATCCTCGCGCCCGATCAGTCCGCAGAGGTTCTTCCAGAATTCGTCGGTATGCGCGGCGATCGTCACCCAACCATCGCGCGCCTTTATCATCCCGAACGGCGCCAGCAGCGGGTGTCGGTTACCTTCCGGACGAGGATTGAGCCCCTGAAAGGCGCGCTGATGCACGATGCGCTCGCAGATCGACAACACGACGTCAACCATGGAAACGTCGACATATTGTCCCTCGCCGGTTTTTCCCGCGCGCAGAATGGCGCAGACCACGCCATAAGCGGCCATCGCCGCTGGCACTAGATCGCCAACTCCAGGTCCTATCTTGATCGGGGTATCCGCATCAGAACCGGTGATGCCCATGATGCCACCCATCGCCTGAGCCACCGGGTCATAGGCCGGCCAATCGGTATAGGGGCTGCGTCCGGTCCGTGGGTCGCCGAAGCCGCGAATCGACGCATAGACCAGACGCGGATTTTCCCGGCGCAGCATTTCGTAAGACAAGCCAAGCCGTTCCATCACGCCGGCGCGAAAATTCTCCACGACAGCATCGGCGCTTTTGCACAGACGAATAAGGATATCCTTGCCCTCCACGCTTTTCAAATCAAGCGCGATACTCTTCTTGTTGCGATTGATGCTCGCAAAATACCCGCCGAACAAATGCTGCGTGTCATCAGCCCGGAATGGGCCTCCCGCGCGGGTAGCATCACCCTCGAGGGGCTCAACCTTTATGACCTCCGCGCCCTGGTCTGCAAGCATCATCGTGCAATACGGCCCGGCCAGCATCTGGGTCAGATCGATGATGCGGATGCCGTCCAGCGCTCCGGTCGACGTGGTCCCCATCATTGTGTCACCTGGTAAGAGCAATGTTCATCCAGAAGAGCGCGAGAATCCTTTCACATTCCAATCAAATTGGCGCGCTCAACCACGTTGTTGACGATCCGGATCGATGCGATGTCGATCATCTTACCCTCGTACATCACCGCTCCCAGTCCTTTGGATAAGGCGCTATCGAAAGCCGCTTTCATGGCGCGGGCACGATCAACCTCGTCTTGTGTCGGCGAGAACACCTCCTGGGCGATATCGACCTGCGAGGGGTGGATCGCCCATTTGCCGACCAGCCCCAGCGTCATCGCTCGCCGACACTCTTCCCGGTAACCTTCGGGATTTCGGATGTCGCCGTAGGGACCATCGACTGGATCGATTCCAAACGACTTGCACGCAATCGCAAGCCGATGCCGCTGATAGTGCCAGATGTCGCCCGGATATCCGCCTGAGCCACCGATCGCCGCCACCGCAATGCCCTGGCTCGCGGAATAGTCGCCCATGCCGAAGATCAACGCTTCAAGCCGCGGTGTCGAGCCGGCGATACGCTCGATGTTCATCATGCCCTCGACCTCCTCGATCAGGCACTCGAGGCCAATCCGGTTTTTGATCCCGAGATCCTTTTCCAGTTGGGTAATAAGTTTGTCGACGAATAGGACGTCGTCGGCATCGAGCACTTTCGGAATCATAATCAGATCAAGTTTCTCCCCTGCCCCCTGCACCACCTCAATGATGTCGCCGTAACAGAACCGCGTCGTCGTGTCGTTGATGCGGACACAGCGAACCGTGCGGCCGAAATCCAGCGTATTGAGGGCCTTGACGATGTTGCCGCGCGCCGCCTTCTTCTGATCGGGCGCGACCGCATCCTCGATGTCAAAGAACACATAGTCGAGATCCAGCGCGGCCGCCTTCGCCATCATCTTTTCCGAACTGCCGGGTACCGAGAGCTGGCAGCGGCGCAGGCGTTTGGGGCGGATATGCTTGGTCATGGATATTCTCTCCGAATGTTGAATTGAGTTGTCCGCAACAGCGCGCCGATGTCCGGGGCGGAATGCCGTGCCTCTACCTATCGCCCCAGGCACTGCGCCGCTTCATCAGAACGGTGCGCTCGCCCTCGTATACAAGCTTGTCGTGTTGGTTGATGCCGAAGTGCTTGAACCGAACAATGCCTGCGTCCGTTCGATCGGCATCAGTCTTCTCGAGCACCTCGGTAAAAGCATACAGCGTGTCACCATGGTGGACCGGCGTCTTCAAACGAATCTTGTCCATTCCCAATTCCTGGAGCACCTGCTCGCCGGTATCCTGCGCGGCGAGACCGATAACCATGGAAAAATTGATTCCGCCATAGACGATGCGGGTGTCGAAGCCTGCGATGCCCGACGCTTGTTTCATCAAATGCTCGTTGAAATGACCTTGCGCGGTGTTCATCACCATGTTTGTAAGTAGGACGTTGTCCATCTCGGTCACGGTCTTGCCGCGGGCGTGACCGATGGTCTGGCCGACCTCAAAATTCTCGAAATAGTTGTTCGGCGACGTTCTACTGCTGATATTGTTCATTGGTCCCTCACGCCAAATGCTCGGCAAAGGCTCGTTCGATCATGCGGCGGTCAGTCACCGAACGGCCGAGCAGGTTGTCGGAAATGATGCGTTGCTGGATTTCCGAGGTCCCCTCAAAGATCTTCGTGAGCCGCGCATCGCGCCAGTAGCGTTCGACCGCATGCAGCTTGGTGTAGCCGGCGCCGCCATGGATCTGAATGGCCTCCGAAGTTACTTCCTCGGCCATCTCCGAGGCGAAGTACTTCACCATCGACGCCTCCGAGTCACAGCGCCGCTTCTGATCGATCTCGTTGCAGACGTAGTAGAGCAACTGGCGGGCCGCCTCGATCTTGGTCGCCATGGTCGCTATCTTGAAGCGGATCGCCTGGAATTCGCTGATGGGCATGCCGAACTGCTTTCGCTCCTGGGCGTAGGCGATAGAATCTTCGAGTGCCCCTTGCGCCAACCCAATCGAGCGCGCCGCGGTATGGGCCCGCGCTGCCTCAAGGCCGTAGGCCATCAGATAAAACGCCTTACCCTCATCACCAATCAGCGAATCGGACGGCACGCGTGTGCCCTGGAATGACAGTTCATAGGTGTTCCAGCCGAAGTAGCCGATCTTCGGAATGGGGTTGCCTTCGCAGTTCTGCGGCAACGAGCCACGCGGCTTCTCGATCATGAAGGCGGATATTCCGAGATGGCGCTTATCGGCCGAAGGTGATGGCGAGGTTCGCGCGAACACCGTGATGTAGTCGGCACCGTCGGCAAAAGTGCACCAGTACTTGCTGCCGGTGATCACCCACTCGTCGCCCTCGCGGACGGCACGGCACGAAATTGACGCCAGATCCGAGCCGGTGCCAGGCTCCGACAATGCGGCCGCCTGCAGAAACTCGCCGCGCGCCGCACGCCGCATCCGATCGGCATTCTTTGGTGATACCGAACCGCCCAATCGAAGCCAACCCGCCTGGCCTCGCGCCATGATTGAGGCGACCGACATCCATCCGCGCGCCAGTTGTTCGGCAACCAGGCAGTATTCGAAGGCGCCCAAGCCGAGGCCGCCGTACTCTTCGGGAATCCTGATTCCGAAATAACCCATGTTCGCCATCTTCTGGCGCAGTTCCATTGGGATCATACCTTGCTGCGGATCTAGTCGATTGGCGACCGGCAGCACCTCTTTCATGGTGAATTCGCGCGCCGAGTCGCGGATCAGCTTGCGCTCATCGGTCATATAACCCTTGCCGTCCCCGGAAAATGCGCCGGTGGCGTCGTTGGATGTTGTCGTCATTTGCGCTTCCTCACGAGATTGCTGCGCTGATAGTCGATCACCAGGCCGCCCTGCGCATCGAAGCCTTTGGTATGCCAGGTAACGATCCCAAAATTGGGACGGCTCTCGGTCTCACGACGGGCCACGACCACACTTTCCGCATAAACGGTCTCGCCGACGATGACCGGCCGATGATAGGTGAGCTTATCGACACCCAGGAACGGACCGCCGCCTTCGCTGAGATCTTCGACTGTCAATCCGAAAACTGTGTTGAACAGCAGCAACGGACAGACCACCAGATCGGCGTAGCCATGTGCCCGCGCATAATCGACGTTGGTATAAAGTGGGTTGTAGTGCAGCGTCAGGGTCGTAAACAGCGTGTTGTCACCAGCGGTAAGCGTGCGGCCCCAGTGATGCCGGAAGATGCGCCCAACCGTGAAGTCCTCAAACCGGTTGCCGCGCGGCCATGGCTTTGCCCTTGCTTTCAAATCCGCGACGGGGTCGGCGGTCATCTCGGTCCCTCCTCACCTTGATTTGTTTCGCGTGCTCGATTCCAAAACGTCGGAAATGCCACGTTGCAGTTGGCTGACAGTGGCAACCTCGTTATAGTTCGTCCACCTCAATGAGCCGCGCCAAGAACATCATCATATATGTGATGGTTTGACTGCCTCAGCGTGGCCAGCGCAACTAGCTTACGCAGCTTGGGTATACTTGGCAGCGAAACGCGCGACGGCGTCGTTGAACAGCGCGGGCGCTTCGATATTGATGGAATGCCCGCCCTCGAGATCCACGATCGCAAGCGACGGCAGCAGTTTTGCAGCGCGGTCGCGCAGCGGTTGGAATGTTCGTTCCCAGAGACCGTTGACCAGCAAGCTTGGAGCCGTCAGCTCACCGAGGCAATCGACCACGGAGAGTTGCGGGGCCGTGTAGCGAATTGCATTGGCTATGGCAGCCGGTTCGATTAGCGAGGCATCGTCCAGCATCTCCCGCTTTACTTCGCTCGCAAAGCGGGTCGAGAAGCGGGGGTGAAAGCGGAGCGCTTCTATGGCCGCGCGGCCACCCCTCTCTAGGGCATCCGCCCGAGCCATCCGGTCTGCGCCGCCTTCCCGCTCGTCCCGTGCGGACAATGCAGACACCGAATTGGTGAAGATCTGCCCGATGACTTGCGCTGGATGGGTGTGCGCATATCGAATTGTCAGACCGGCCCCGAAAGATTGACCGCACACCAGCCAGCGATCAACACCGAGCTGGCGCCGAACCTCTTCGAAGGCGTCGATATAACTCGTCACCCGATACGCTGCCGGATCTTCCGGCGCAGGCGAACGACCGTGCCCCCAAAGCTCGACGATGACCGGTCGAACGTGTTGCTTCAGAGCCGCGAGATTTGGCCGCCATTGGGCGCGGCTCGACAGAAAGCCATGAACCAGAAGGACGTGAGGGCCCCTGCCTCCCGCCTCCACTTCGACATGAAGCTTCATGGTTCAAACCATCAACGCGCGGATATCTTGCAAGGTGTCCAATACCGCAATATTGCGCCGGAACTTTTCTGCCGGTTCGACACCGATAACAGGAACGGCAAGGCTGCGAAACTTGGCCGCGAGACGCTCACCTTGGCGGTCTAAATCCGTATCGGGAACGCCGACATCCAGGCTGGTTTCGGCAATTTTGCCGGCGTGGGTGGTGATGACAACATGGGCATCGTGGCCCGGCGGCCGATCGCCATGGATTGTGACGCGATCTCTGACCGCCGTCAGCACTGGATTGACCGCATTTTCATCCGAATAGGTTCGGATCGCGGCGGTGTCCTCGCCGCAGACTGCAAGGGCGGCCGTGTGGCGCAGGCTGAACTTGGTCTCTAACCCGGTCCGCGGCGCGGGAATATTACAAACCATGAGATGCCCGGACGAGACATGGACATCGATTGCGGCGACATCCTCTCCGCGCAGAGAGAGCTGGTGACGCAAAGCGGTAACAGCTTCGATGGCGGAATGGGTGAGGTAGCACGCTGCATGATACTTGAAGAGTGTCTCGACAATTACACTTCCAGGACGCGGCAATCGCGCTTCAACCGTCGCAAGTCCGTCACTTTGCGTAGCAATGAAGCCTTGCTCGATTTCAAGCACGGCCGGGTTGGCGGTGAACCCGCGCGCCGCGAGCCGGGCCGCCAGCACACCGTTCGCGGCAGCTCGGCCCGCGTGGAATGGCTTCGCCATGGTGCCGAACATCGATTTCAATCCGGCCGCCTGGGTCCCGGCGAGACCAAACGCGATCGCCATCTGCGCATCATCGAGGTTCATCAGCAAGCCGGCCGCAGCTGCAGCACCGAATGAACCTAACGTCGCAGTCGAATGAAAACCGCGGGCGTAATGTGAGGGCATCATCAGCGACCCCACGAAAGCCGCGGCCTCGTAGCCGGCGATGAACGCCCGAAGGACTTCCGTCCCGGTGCGGCCTTCCGCTTCTCCGACGGCCAGAGCGGCAGGCAGAACAGCTGCGGTTGGGTGCCCGACCAGCGGATGAACGTCGTCATAGTCGAGAGCATGCGAGGTTGCACCGTTGACCAGCGCAGCATCGACGGGCGCGCATGTGAGTTTTGATCCGACAATCGACGATCGACCGCGCGAGTTTTCCGCGATTTCATCGCGCAGAATGTGGGCGACCGGCTCATCCAATCCGGCAAGGGTGACACCGAACCAATCTAGGATGCATTGCTTGGCCACTTTAAACGAACGCTCATCGAGATTGGCCTCCCGGTAACCGACGCTATGACGTGCCAGCTTCTCCGTCAGGTTCGGCATTTTCGCTCCCGTTACTTTCTTGATTAGACGCGGTCGTATAGAGCAAGCATCTACCTAAGAAACACCACCGATAACTCAGAAAATCATCATAGATGTGATATTTTCGATCCGCAGGGATCGTCGAAGCGAACAAACTCTTATCAAGTTAGATTGACAGCTGATGCGCTCGATCGCGGATTGTCTGGACCTGCGGCGGAAGCCAAAACGGGCTGCACCGGATTCAAGGGATGTCCGCTTCGCTCCATAACCGGCCGTTCGAGCCAAGTCGGCTTATGACCCGGACATTGGCCCCAGCCTGGAACCGCCAAGCTTTGTGCAGCGAGGATTGGCCTTCGTGTTGTTGTGTACGTGCGGCGATCCTTATCCGGTCAATCATCCTTACCCAAGAGCGACCCTCATCGTGGCAACGAGCCCTCCCCTCCCAAAGTTGGTGAATTGCTCCCTTGTCACGCCGCAAGCGCGTGGCATACTCGCAGAGCGAATGATTGAGATCGTGCAGCGTCTGGGAGCTGCCAGTGACAGTCCTTGGATTTTGACCTTGGGCTCGAGTCTCGCCGCCATCAAGGCGGAGCGAATTCGTCATAGCTTTTCTTGAAGTTGCGTTGCGACTGGCGGCTTCGCTTCCTCCCGACGTTAGTGCTCAGGCCGCGTAGACGGCCGCCTGCAGAAAATGAACCTGCTCAAGCACAACCGGAGGAAAACCCATGACAATGACAGCTGAGCTACCCGGCCAGGTCCCGTGGTGGAAAGAGCCCACCAAGGATCAATGGATGGCATGGATTGCCGCCTGGCTGGGTTGGACCCTCGATGCGTTCGACTTCACCATCTTCCTGCTGATCATGGTGCCGATCGCGGAATCGTTCCACGTTCCGCTGATCGAAGTGACGGCTGTATTCACCATCACCCTGTGGCTGCGGCTGGTGGGCGCCGTCGGCTCCGGCTGGCTCGCCGATCGCATCGGGCGCAAGGCGCCGCTGATGATCTCGATCCTCTGGTATTCGCTCTGCAACCTCTTCGCCGGCCTTTCGCCGAGTTTCGCACTGCTCTTCCTGTTTCGCGCGCTGCTCGGCATCGGCATGGGCGCGGAGTGGCCCGCCGGCGCCGCGCTCGCCATGGAGTCGTGGCCGGCTCGCTCGCGCGGCCTGATGAGCGGCCTGCTGCAGGGATCGTGGAGTATCGGTTTTCTGCTGTCGAGCGCCGCCTACGGACTGCTCTACGATAAGATCGGCTGGCGCGGTCTGCTGATCCTCGGCGTCCTGCCGGCGCTGGCCGTCGTGTGGATTCGCACCTACGTGAAGGAACCGAGCGTGTGGTCGGAGAACCGCCGCATTCAGCGCGAGCAGCATAAGGAATTTCGGGCTCCGCTGCTCGACATTTTCCGTGCCCGCGTCCTCGGCAACACGATCATGGCGTGCCTGTGGATGGCGAGCGGCTTCGTGATCTACTACTCGGTCTACGGCATGTTCGCCACCCACCTGCAGAAGGATCTGCATCTGGCTGCGGGAATGGTTGCGATGCCGATCGCGCTGGCCAACCTGGTGGCGTTCCTGGCGAGCGGCTCCTGGGGGTATGTCGCCGATATCTTCGGCCGCAGATGGGCGATGATCATCCCGGCGGCGATCGGCGCCGCCGTCACGCCGCTCTATCTGTTCTCCGATTCCTACCCCATGGTGGCCGGCGCCTTCATCCTGCAGGGCGCGTTCCTCGGCGCGATCTATGGACAGAATCCGGCGTATCTGACCGAACGTTTCCCGACCGAGGTGCGTGCGACCGCGTCAGGCTTCTGCTACCATCAAGGAGCGATCTGGGCGGGATTCACCGGACCGGTGCTCACCTACTTCGCCCTCGGTCAGCCACTCGGCTTCGCCGTTCCGATGCTGGTGGCAACGACCGGCGCCGCAATCGTGTTCGTCATCACCCTGCTGTTCAGCCCGGAGACGAAGGGCAAGGAGCTGGTTGCGCAAATCACCTTGCTACAAGCTGCCGAGTGACAGCGACTGCGTGGCCGTCTTTCGGACGCGCGGTTCGTGCAAGGTCCGGACGCCCGGCATCACCGTGCCCTCGACGTTACAAGCCAGCGCCGACGAGGTGATCTAATAACGATGCAATTTGCTGCGCTGCATGAGCCTCTTGCTGGCACACTTGGCCGACATGAGCAGATTGGCGGGTGTCCCCTTTGCACCAGAGGCCGTCATTCGGATCGATCAGCGTCGCTGATTTCAGTTCGCACCAACGGCGGCTCTCGGCTACCCGAAAGGTGGCTCTTGAATTTTGTTTTGCGACGCGTTCCGTCGCAGCGGGGTGCGCCGTTTTCGAACGACGCTCCTTGTCGCCGGTGTTGGATTGGGTGAACGCCATGACTACTCAGACTAGTCTGTAGACTGGTCTCTCCTCGCTTGCCTGGATGCCCGGGTCGAATGCCACGAATCTGGTCGCGACGGCCGGCGCAGGACTGCGCATCGCATCTCGACGACATGTTATGGGTGAAGCGCCGATGGAACGGCTCGCAAGCCTATGCCGACACCAGGTATCAGGATGTGCTGCTGGCGGTCGCGGTGGCACGGCTATTTCCCGGGGTTAGGTCGAACGCCCTGGAACCGGGATGGGTCCCCGACACGCCGAAACATGGGGGACCTGTTCCCTCGCGTACGTCCGTTGCGAGACAGGCAAAAACATTCCCGACTGAAAGCGAGGCGAAGCAATTTGCGAAGACTAAACTTGCCGAAGAAATGAAGGTCACAGCAGGGACGCTGATCACCCATCTACCAGTGAGACGCATCATTGCCGCATCGGGAATCAATCGATGGGTTGAGGAAGAGCGATAACAGCCCGATGCTAGAAAAAGGCGACCCCACCGAAGGGCTATTGATCGGCGGAGCCGTGCTTGCCACGTGGGCGGAAGTTTAAACGTGCGAGACCTGAAAGTTGCCGGGGTCCCGCGCATAATACCGTTAACAACGCGATTGGAGACCGCCGCTCGGTAGAATGTGAAATCGAGTTCTAACAAGTCAGATCAGAGGTGAATTGATCTCGCGCAATTGGTGCGATGCGAATGTGCGACTGCTCGAAAGGGAAACGGCCACACGGTACCGATCCGGTCACAAAGCTGTGGATTGCCGCGCGCCAGCGCAGGGATAGATTTCCCGATAAGGCGCGCATTGCCCATGTGCGCTGACTGAACTTCTGATTGATTGGCCCCGCCCTTCGACCCCCATCCGAGGCCGGGGCTTTCATGCGCTCTGACATTGCTCCCAAATTTTATCCAGCGGTGAGTTCGCTCGTGGCGTTTGTGAAGTGCTTTTGGGCAGTGGGATCAATGGCAGCTGGTCGAAGTCGATCGAGAATTGGCCGTTCGTGCCCTTTTATCGAGGGCATATGGCCGAAACGCTGGTGCGGACGAGCGGGGCATCTGTTGCATGGCCTTGCAGTCAGACCCTCGAGATGGTCGCCAAGCTCGGCCAAATGATTTCCGACCATCAGGGGCTTTTGGAAGCCTTCCGGGAGCGCGCCAAGGAATTGGAGATTTCGAGAGAGGGGGCATTGATGATATCGCCGGCTGGGCCGATGGCTACGCTGGCAAGTTATTGGGAAGCGCGGCCGCAAGAAGCGAGAAATAATCAGGCCCTTTCTCTAGCATTGATGCTTGGTGCCCTTGGCCTAAAAATGATCTTGATCGAAGATCCGGAGGCCACGGCACGAGCGCTTGCGAGGCGCAATCCGGTTAATTGCCAACGGTTCGGAATTATGAACGCTGCGCTCAAGAGCCCGTGTCCTCGCCCAATCCCTGCGGCACAGAGGCTCCAACGCGGCCTGAACGCGCTAGACAAAAAGGCGGAACTTGAGCCTCGCGAGGCTGTCCCCGACATCTTCCACTGCGCGTGCATGAAACCGGGTTCGCTCGGACATCGTTTGCAAACAGCGACGCAGCTCGGCGTCGCATTCCTTCATATGGTTTCGAATTTCGCAGCGTTCAAATTGTGTGACCGAGGAGTCGGCGATCCGCCGCCAAGCTATCGTTTGCCACTCCTTCAAATCGTCTATTTTACGACTCAACAGATCCGGTTCCGCCATTTAATCGGGCCCGCTCTTGAAAAGGTCGGCCTGAAGTTAATTCTTAAAAACCCCTAGCCGACGTCGTTCGTCCCCTGCGGAGGGTGCAGGCCTTCGACGATCTCGATCTCAGCATCGTGGATGTGTGCCATCACCTGGCCGAGCTCACGCATGTCGCAGCAGAACGGGCAACGCCGAATGATCGGCCTTGGTTTGGCGATCCCGTCGGCATCAACGCCCGGGTAACATCACAGATCTCTTTTCAGCTTGCGCCTGCACCAGTGCGTCTCTTTTCTCGATTAAACGTCTGCTCAACGTCGCATATCGGCGAAGCTGTCGCCGCCTCCACAGCCAGCATCGCGCCATTGCTTACGGTCGTTCGCGATCAACGATCAGCCAGGGCAGCAAGTACAGCAAACCCCGCACGCCGCCGTCAGGGATGCAGATGCACGGCTACGTCGATCAACCCGACCATGATCAGCGCCAGCGCCACCAGCGGCCACATGGACCCGCGATAGGTGTCGTAGGTTTGCCGCGGTACGCCAAAATTTCTGGACATTGATGTCTCCCCCTGCAACGGACCCAGTCTGCATGTGGGCCGGCAAAACATCTAGAGCGTGTCCCAAAGCATCTTGTGGAAATCGGTAGCGCCATCGCCGAAAAGCGGGCGGCGCGGATGCGGTCCAATGGCAAGAGGCAGCCCCGCCGCTACCCCTTGCGGTCAATAATCGCTCCACGTCACTTGGATCGCGCCGAAACGGCTTTTAGCTGTTGAATGCCACCCCGACGAAGTCGCCATCGCGCCAGATCAGCTGGCACTTGCGGGCGGTGCGAAAATTATCGAAGGACAATTCAAAGTTCAGCGGCAGGGCTGGCAAATCTTGAGTGCGAATGCCGGCGCCGACGTTGGTGACATCTCTGACGGCGCAGGACCGCACGCCGGTTTGGCCGTTGAAAAATAACATGGCCGCCTTGGCAATTTTAGTTCTGCCTATCGATCGCCGCTCGAACGCGCTTTCCCACTGGTCGAGGTGATCTAGACCTTCAGTCATCGAGCCTGATCTTGCGTGTATTCGGTGAATTTCTTATAGATCCAGCGGCGCCCATCGCGCCGACGCCAGACTTGCCCAAAGACAAGGCGGCCTGTAATCGAACGCCGCGGCATGATGACGGTCCATAGATGCCATACCTCAGCCCACGCAGGCTGCGGACTGAGATCGAGTAGTCTGTGATTGTCGGTGCGCTCAGCAATCATGTTGCGGCTCTCGTGAATGAACAAAGCCGCCAAGCGGAATATGGTCGCCTGACGGCTTCGCCGGTGTGGGCCCGGACGCTTGGGGAAATTGTCCGGTAATCTCACCGTATCGCGCAGGTGCCGAGCCGCAACTAAACTCGCTTGTTAAGCTTGATGTCGGCAGTGCAGGTTAATTCGGGAACTGCGCTCCGGTCCCGAGCATTCGTTCACGTCGGCACCGCCAAACTATCGATCCCGCGCCAGCTTGCGGCGCCCCAATGACGGTCTTTCCGGTCCGGATTGAACACGCGCTCGACGTTTCGGTTCAATGCCCTCATGAGGCCGATCCGCGCGAACATGGTGGGGCCGTCGTGTTCTGCAACCAGTAACAAGGCCTCCATCGCTGCATGCCATTCTTTAGCTTCGTGTCAGCCTTGGGCAGTTTAGTGATGTAGATTGCGGCGTCGCGCAGGGTAGTCAGTTTCTTGCCGTGGGGCAGCGGTATCGGCTCGCTGAATTTCGCCTGCCAACCCATCCGTCCGGGTGACTGCTCCATGCAACATGAGAAAAAGCCCCGCCGCGCCTCGACGGGGTCAGTTCGGGAGGGCGGCACGAGATCACAATCGCACCGCCGGATTGATCATGCCATGATTCGGCTATCTATGGATGCGCATTCGCATCGTCCGAACAATTACCTGGACGACCGCCAGCACGAACACAGACCCGATATAGCCACGGCTCGACATAACTGCCCGCCCACATGCCTCGCCCGGCGCGCTCGGCCTCGCGCTGGATCGCGTCGAATTTCCCTTTCGAGTACTGCGGCCAATCCAGTGCAAGGCCATTGCGTACAAGCCATTCGCCGAGGTCGGCGCCGTCCACGGAACATGTCGCCACGGTTCGCCCGTACTGATCGAGCGAGATCGGAATGCAGATCACTGGCCGGCGCGTAATAAAGGCGCTGAGATCGTTCGCAGCCTGCGCCCCGCAGCGATACTGCAGGCTGTCCGCGCCCCGGCAAAGCTGGCTGCTTTCCGGCGCGTCAATTCCCCAGAGACGAATGCGCGTGCCGTGAATCTCCAGCGTATCGCCATCGATGACACTGGCCTGGCCTGTCAGATTGTCGGCAGCGCCGGCGGAGGCTGGTACAAGGATCAGCACCGAAATCGCGGTTTTGGTAGTCAAGCGAACAGCTCGGCGCCAGCGGGCGTGAACTTCACGTAGGTGCCGCTCTCGTGCAGCCATAACCACCCGAGCTTGATTGCGCGCTCGAGGGCGGCACGGTATTGATCCGGCGTAGCGCCCGCTTCGTGGAACGGGCCGTTGATGCGCTCAATGTAGATCCGACCGTCTTGGACCGCCTCGACCGTGTTGGCGATCTCGACCAGCTTGCGGGCGGAAACGTCGGGATCAGAGAAGTTGCTCGGTTCGACGAATTTCATGGGCTCCGGATAGCACAATCGGTGGCAGCGGAAACCTGCGCGCGTCGGGCCTCTGCCTCGCAGTCGAAATTAGGGCGGACGTCGGCGCCTTTCCCTATCCCGATTAGTGATGTAAATCACGGCGAAATCAAACCGAGCGGCTCACTCTGCCGACCAGGTTTGAAGGATGATCGCTCGCTTCGCCGGTCCGCTTGCCCCGGCGATAACCATTCATTAACGCCGATGCAGGCTTGGTGCTAGATCGCGATGGAACCGGAAATCGAGCCGGCAGTCGCAAGGAGAAGCCGACGGTGTAACGCCCGCCGGCTTTTTCTCTGGAGACGCCCCCGACCGCTGCGGCACGGCTGCCAAGCGGTCGTGGCGCCGATAGGCGGACCATCGCAGCCCGGAGAACTCGGATGTGAACAGGCATCCAACATTGACCCCTCCATTTCGAAATCAATCAATTACTTAGGACGCCGATCGGCGTTCAGACCCCATGCCGAACAACACGTCACGGAGATGCTGAGAACGGAAGCCGCTACCATTAGCGAAGACGCCGATGACGCTGCGGTGCGCACCCGCGCGGAAGTCATGATCCGGGAGTACCGCGCCGCCGGCAGAACAATTGCCGGCATCGGTCATCCGATTCATGTCGATGGCGATCCGCGCGTTCCCACCTTGATGGCTGTCTCGAAGGCGAACGGATATTTCGGGCGCCATTGGCGGCTCGCGCTGGCAATCACCGACGTTTTTCGCGAGGATTACGGGCGCGTGCTCCCCTTGAATGCGGCAGGCGCCAACGGCGCAGTGCTGGCGGACATGGAACTCGACCCCCTGCTTGGACGCGGCCTCGCGCTGATCGGTCGGGCAGCAGGGCTTGTCGCTCACGTCTACGAGGAACGCACCGCGCCCACGGGTCAGCACATCTGGGATCTCGTCCTGCGGCAGGATGAACGCAATGTGGCGCCCGCAAAGGCTCGATGAATTTCAAGTAACCGCCGTTACTGACGACAGCGGTCACGGGTCAATGACGGCTTTGCGCCATGAGCGGCCGTCGAAGACAGGGACAAGCCCCAATGAGATCTCATCTACATTAACGCCGATCCGAGTTCTCCTCGGCGGTATATTTAGAATGACGTGATTTCGCCTACTCGCTCAACAAGATGCGCACGCGAGGGTGCAGGGTCAAACCGATCGGCGAAATATTGCGTTTCGTTGGCCACCAGTCCTTCGCGGAATTCCATGATGCTCACCGCGTAAGATGGTATGCCGTCATAGGTAAGTACGAATTCAGTGACCCAGAGATCGCCGCTGCCGACAATTCGCCGAACCGCAAAACGCTTCTTGTTTGGCTGGACGAATCGGCTCTCTTGAATGTTGTGCCGACCGCGGATCTGCTCGCCCGATTGCGGATAATCAAGCACAGCATCCTCACGGTAGATTTCATGTTCGACCTTGAAATCGTTCGCGTCCGAAGCATCCCAATGGCGCTCCAGCGCCACCCGCACGGTTCGATCATCCATCTCAATCTCCCACCTATGCTACCGGCTATCATTTCAGAACCACTGAATTCATTGTGCGTACGCAATTCTAAAACGTCGGGCGCTATTGCCTATGTGTCGCCTTACGATGCGGGCGATTGCGGTTTGGTCTAAGGATACGACTGTGGGGAGCCCGCTACAATGTTCGGATTTCGTCGGCCAGCGGCGTGAACGACTTCTCGCCTCGATTTGGACAAGTGGCCTAAGCCATGGACGATACTTATTCGGAATATCGCGTTGAAGCCTGAAGCATCCACGGCGCGCAAATCGCGGATCATCGTGTGAATTTTCGGTGGCGTGGTCCGCCTAGCGCTCAAACGGCCGGCTCCGGCCGGAGATCGCCCAACACCGTCGGAATCAATTCCGACACCGTCGGATGAATCGGTACGGCACAGCGCAGCTGATCGTAGCGAACCCTGGCGTTGATCGCATCGATGATGCCGTGGATCGCCTCGTCGCCGCCGGTGCCCAAGATCGACGCGCCGAGAATCTGCCTGGTCGAGGGATCCGCCAGTATCTTCATGAATCCGTAGGTCTCATCTTTCTCGACCGCACGGCCGACCCGCGTCATCGGACGAGTGGCGCGAAGATATGGCTGGCCGCGGGCGCGAACCTGTTCCTCGGTCATGCCGACGCGGCCGAGCGGAGGATCGACGAACAAGGCATAGGCCGGCACGCGATCGCTGACGCACCGATTGTCGCCATCGAGCAGGTTCGCGGAGACGATCTCGAAATCATTGTAGGAAGTATGCGTGAACGCCCCGCGTCCGTTGCAGTCGCCGAGCGCCCAAATACCCCTGACATTGGTCTCGAGGCCTTCGTCGACCATGATGTACCCGCGCGAATCGACCGCAACACCAGCGCGGTCGAGCCCGAGGTCGTCGGTGTTGGGGCGACGGCCCACAGCCAGCAGCACATCGGAGCCGATGATTTCTGGATCACCGCGTACGCAATCGACCCCAACGCGCACCCCCGGATCGCCCTTGGCGAATGTGATGCATTCGGCCGACGTGCGGATTTTGACTCCTTCCTTCTCCAGGAAGTCCTGGACCGCCTCCGAGACATCGGCGTCCTCACGCGCAATCAGCCGTGGCGCCTTCTCCACCACCGTCACCTTGGCGCCGAAGCGGCAATACATCTGCGCGAATTCGAGCCCGATATAGCTGCCGCCGATCACGACCAGATGCTCCGGCACGCGTTCGAGCTCGATGATCGAACTGTTGGTCAGATACGAAATCTCCCTCACGCCGGGCATATCGGGCACGACGGCGCGACCACCCACATTGATGAAAATTCGCGGCGCAGAGAGCAGCTCCGTGCCAACGCGCACCTCTCTCGGACCCTCAAAACGCGCGGCGCCCTGAAACACCGTGCAACCGCTCATGTTGTGCAGCCAGCTTTCGACCCCGTGACTCGCATTGGCGGAGATCGTGGCGGCCCTGCGCCTGACGCGATGCATGTCGATGCGGACGGGGCCATCGAGCAGCACGCCATAGTCGCCGCCGCGACGCGCCAGATGCGCGGCGTAGGCACTTGCGACCAGTGTCTTTGTAGGCATACATCCGGTATTGACGCACGTTCCGCCAAATTTGCCTCGCTCGATCATGGCGACTGTCAGTCCGCTCGCCGTGAGCCGGCCCGTTAGGGGCGGCCCCGCCTGCCCGGCACCAATGACGATCGCATCAAAATTCTGAGCCATCTTCTCACTCTCCACGATCAAACAATGAAAACGCCTCACCTCAAATAACACACTTCGAAAAAGTCTCCGATCGTGAAGAACGTTCTCCCGCTGAAAATGCTGCTAGATCCTCAATAAGGAACCACCAGGCGAGTTCTAGAAGCCGTCCGCGGTGTGGTCTCACGTTAGATCTGAACGACCGCTTTGCGCCAGAAGCGGCCCCTCGACATTATCAGCGCTTCCGGAAGAGGCTGATTGACACAGCGGTGTGACACGGAAGAGGTCCGGCACAGGATGCCGGAGGCTGCTCCGCGGCTTCGTCAAATTGCGCTTCGTAGAATGCCGGGAGCAATCTTAGCGCGTCAGATTGCGCCTTGTCATGATTGATGAATAGCTTCGCGTGGTATGTCGCGATCATCCTCCTGACCCTATCCATGAACGCGATTGACGTGATCTTGTCCGTATTCAGGGACGGCACGATGTTTTTCTCAAAATTCTCTTCCAGATGAACGACGTCACCGGACAGAATGATGAAGCCCGAATTTCTCAGATGGACCAGCAGATGGACTACGGGGAGTGTGTCCCGGTGTGGAAATCAGTGTGACGCTACCATCGCCAAATAAGTCCGTGTCACCGTCGAGCAATTGAAGTCGCTTGGGAGTACCCAGAAGTTTGCGGGCGAGAGCCTTCAATTGATTCACGTTGTCGTTCGGTCCATCCGGAGAACTGATCCAGCTATACTCTACCCGCTGCATCAGAATGGTCGAATTGGGGAACAGGCCAACGTTGCCTATGTGGTCGCCATGAGTATGAGATAGCGCAACATAGGTAATATCGCTTGTCTTAAGTCCGACCTCTGCGAGCTGACCGGTTATCGTCTTGTCCAGATGGTAGACGATCAATTTAGGCAGGGTCGACCAACCCTTGGGGTCGTTCAACGTAGCCTCGGGAACACCGGTATCCCAGAGCACCCATTGGCTGCTCCGCTTTATCAGCCAGCAAGTTGACGAGAACTCGATGCTCCGTCCAACATTTTCCCCGGGGGTCCATACCAACTCGTCGTTGGCAAGGGAGTGGCCGCAATCCAGCCGATAAAGTTTTTCGGCGAAACCAGCCGTCGCCGGATCCGGCAGCTTCCCGTCGGCGGTCGCAGGCCGCGTGCCGGTTATCGAGAGCGAACACCCGGCCAGAATCGATATAGCCGCTGTTCCTATATGCTTGAGCATGACTCATCCTCCTTTCAGAAGCTCAAAACGGTCATTGCGCAATCTCAGCATTCCGCTGCCGAAAATATCAAGCCGACCTCCGAGTTGATAGCTGCTGCAGTGCGTCTCGAGCTACGGCCCTTAACCCTTCCAAGGTAACATTTCCTTTTTTCATGCTTTGTATGAGCTTTTTGGCTACATGCTTTCGGCTCTCATGGTCTCCACCGTGGGGCACGCCTCCGAAAACCTCATCAGGCACGAAACCCATGTTTGCGGTTGCGCGTTCGTCAACTCTCGCCATCAGACATCATCCCTGGTTGCCGGCATCAATCGAACAGCCATGAATTGAAACTCTTAGACGTGCGTTTCTGGCGGTCATCCGCCCGTGATCATTGTGACGCTTGCTTCTTCAACTCCGCCACGTCCTGCGCGGTGACTTGCGATGCCTTGGCGCCGAAACGCGCGGTGACGTAATTGGCAAGCGCAGCGATCTCGGCATCGGAATAGGCGCCGCCGAAACGCGGGCATCGAGACCGCGTCTTCCGGCGTCAAACGCTTGGTGCCGGAAAGCACCACCTGGACGACATTTGTTCCGCTGGGATCGTTGACCGCCCATGTGCCGGTGAGCGTGGCGAAGGGTGAAATCGGGCTTTCGCCGGTCCAGCCATGGCAACTGACGCAGGCGCCTTCGAACAGCATCTTGCCCTGGGGCATCCGCTGTGCCGCCGCCCTGCCTGTGCGAGGCGGGTGCCGGTGGCGCCAGCGTCGCCGGCAAATCGGGCGAGGCGATCGCGGGCACGGTGCGCAAATACGCCACCACGGCGCGGATATCCTCCGCCGCGAAGTGACTGAAGCTGCGGTCGACCGCTTCGCCCATCGGGCCTGACGCCGTGCCGTGGCCGTCGGCATGCCCGATCGCGAGATAGGCGGCGAGATCCGCGTCGCGCCAGCCGCCGATGCCGGTGGCCTTGTCGGAGGTGATGTTGAAGGCGCGCCAGCCCGCGGTCACCGCGCCTGCGAATTTCTTGCGGTTGTCGAGCGCGAACGCCAGATTGCGCGGCGTATGGCATTCGCCGCAATGCGCCAGCGCTTCGGCCAGATAAGCGCCGCGATTCCATTCCGGGCTTCTTTCAGGATCGGGCTCGAAGCGCGTGTCCGCATTGAACAGCGCCGACCAGAACATCATCGCCCAGCGCTGGTTGAACGGAAAAGCCAGCGTGTTTTGCGGCGCCGGCGCATGCACCGGCGGCAGGCTGAACAGATAGGCCTTGATCGCCAGCGCGTCGGCGTCGGTCATGTAGGTGTAGGACGGGTACGGCATCGCCGGATAGAGCCTCGCGCCGTCGCGGCGGATGCCGCGATGCACCGCGTTGAGAAAATCCTGGTCGCTGTAATTGCCGATGCCGGTGTCCTTGTCGGGCGTGATGTTGGTCGAATACAGCGTGCCGAACGGCAGCTTGAACCCGACGCCGCCGGCATATGGCTTGCCGCCGCCGGTGGTGTGGCAGGCCACGCAATCCGCCGCCTGCGCCAGATAGGCGCCGCGCTCGACGAGGCCTGCCTTCGCCAGCGACGCCGGGACGCCGGTCGGATCGGTGCCGTGATAATCGGCCAGCGCCACTTTCGCTGCCGCCTGCAAAGGCCATCGGGCCGGGACCGCGAACGATCCAGACGGCAGCCGCGAGCACGAGCACGGCGATCACGACGACGCTGCGCAGAATGCGGCGCGCAGCCGGGCTCATGCACTTTCTCCCCACCGCGATCAGCGCGCGGTCGATCGGCAGCCGCCGCAACGCGACGCCGGTTGCGGCATAAATCGCGTTGCGCAGCGCCGGCGGTCCTGCGGTGACGCCGGTCTCGCCGATGCCGCCGGGCGCTTCGCCGCTCTTGATGACATGAACCTCGATCTTCGGCGCCTGGTCGATGCGCAGCATGCGGTAGTCGTTGAAATTGGATTGCTGCACGCGGCCCTTGTCGATGGTGATCTCGCCATAGAGCGCCGCCGTCAGGCCGAAAATCAGTCCGCCTTCGAGCTGCGCCATGACGGTATCGGGATTGACGGCAATCCCGGTATCGACCAGCGCAGGTGACGCGGCGCAGCTTCACCTCGCCCGATACGTCGACTTCGGCTTCCACCACGGTGGCGATGAAACTCGCGAACGACGGCTGCACGCAGACGCCGCGCCCGACGCGCGCCGGCAGCTTCTCGCCCCAGCCGGATTTCTCCGCCGCCAGATTCAGCGCGGCGAGGAAGCGCGGATTCTTGGCCAGCATGCCGCGGCGGAAATCGACCGGATCCTTGCCCGCCTTCTTCGCCAGCTCGTCCATGAAGCATTCGATGGCGAACACATTGTTGTTGGGACCGACGCCGCGCCAGAACCCGGTCGGCACCGCCTGCGGCTCGGCGCGGACGAATTCGACATGCAAATTCGGGATGTCGTAGGGAATGTCGATGGCGCTATCGACGCCGTCGATGTCGACGCCCTTCTGGAACCCCGCCGGAAACCAGCGCGCCATGATCGACGAGCCGCTGACGCGATACTTCCAGCCGACGATCTTGCCGTCGGACAAGCGTCGCGGCGATGGTGTCGCGATAGACCGGACGATAGACGTCGTGCTGGATGTCTTCCTCGCGGGTCCACACCACCTTGACGGGGCCGTCGACCTGCTTGGCGATGCGAACGGCCGCGACCACCATGTCGGCCTCGAGCTTGCGCCCAAACCCGCCGCCGAGCAGGTGGTTGTTGACGATCACCTTCTCGACCGGAAGGCCGGCCGCCTTCGCCGCCTCCGACTGCACCCGCGTCATGACCTGGGTGCCGGTCCAGATTTCGCAGGCATCGGGCGTGACATGAACCGTGGCGTTGATCGGCTCCATGGTGGCATGCGCCAGAAACGGCAGCTCGTAGGCCGCCTCCAGCCGGTCGCCGGTGGCAAGGCCCTTGGCGATATCGCCTGCGGATTTGGCGACCGCGCCGTCCTTTTCGCTGGCGGCGCGCAGGTCCCGCCAGATGTCGTTCGAGGTGAGGTGCGCGTTGGGGCCTTCGTCCCAGTCGATCACCAGCGCATCGAGGCCCTTCTTGGCCGCCCACATGTGATCGCCGACCACGGCGACGAAATCGTCGAGCACGACGATCTTCTGCACGCCCGGGATTTTTCTGGCGGCGCTGTCGTCGACCTTGCCGACCTTGCCGCCGAACACCGGACAGGCTTTCAGGGTTGCGAACTTCATGTTGGGCAGCATCGCGTCGATGCCGTAGACCGCCTTGCCGTTGACCTTGTCGGGGGTGTCGAGCCGCTTCAGCGGCTTGCCGATCAGGACGAAATCCTTCGGGTCCTTGAGCGGGACGTCCTTGGGCGGCGTCTCGCTGCCGCGGCCAGCGCCAGCTCGCCATAGGAGAGCTTGCGCCCGCTGTCCTTGTGCATGACTTCGCTATTGGCCGTCGCGCAGCTTGCCGGATCGACCTGCCATTGCTTGGCTGCGGCCGCACCAGCATCGCGCGCGCGGTGGCGCCGGCCTTGCGCAAATGCGGCCACCACGCGCGAATCGAATTGGAATTGCCGGTGGCCTGGATGCCGAACAGCGGATTGCCGTAGAGCTTGTCGCTCGGCGGCGCATGCTCGAGCGCGATTTGCGAAAAATCGGCGTCGAGCTCTTCGGCCAGGATCATCGGCAATCGACGGTGTAGACGCCCTGTCCCATCTCGACCTGCGGCATCACCAGCGTGGTCTTGCCGGCGGGGTCGATGCGGATGAAGGCGTTGGGCGCGAACTTGCCTTCGGTTACATCAGGCGGCTGCACCGGTTCGTTGACCGGCGACGCCTGCACCGGGAGATGAAATGCGAGCAAAAAGGCGCCAGCCAGGCCGCCGGTCAACAGCGCGCGGCGCGAAACGCCTTCGGAATTCCTCTCGGCAATCGTCATGACGAACTCCTACGACTGACGTCCGGAAGCAGCCTTCTTGATGGCGGCGCGAATCCGCACATAGGTGCCGCAGCGGCAGATGTTTCCCGCCATCGCGGCGTCGATGTCGGAATCATCGGGGTTTGGCGTGCTCGCGAGCAGGGCCGCCGCCGACATGATCTGGCCCGACTGGCAATAGCCGCACTGGATCACCTCGAGATCGAGCCATGCCTTCTGCACCTTGGCGCCGACAGGCGTGGCGCCGACGCCTTCGATGGTGGTGACGGCGCGATTGCTGCACCGGGCCACCGGCAGCATGCAGGAGCGCACCGGCTTGCCGTCGATATGCACCGTGCAGGCGCCGCACTGGGCGATGCCGCAGCCGAACTTGGTTCCGGTCATGCCGATGATGTCGCGCAGAACCCAGAGCAGCGGCATGTCCGGCGGCGCCTCGAACGATTTCTGTTCGCCGTTGATCGTCAGATTTGCCATAGCTGGATCCGATATTTAATTTTTGGGTCGATTCCAACCCATCACACTGTTGCTTTGGTAGAAGCATGATTCCGTCGCGTTTTCGCCTGTTCCAGCGGCAGACAGGCCATCACCCTTGGCATATACACACGCCGACCCGCGCCGCTCCATTCAACGCAGGTTTCGCCTTGCCCATACGTTGGTGTTAGGAAGCTGTACTCGGAACTGCTGCCAGGGGACGTGCAATGCTACGCGGGGTCATCTGGCCTTCCATTTTCGGCTCGGCGCAGCGCTTATCCTGCGCGCGGCGATGGCCATCCCCGAGTTCAATCGTTGTTAATTCTCTTGGATTCGTAGTACCAAGTGCCGGAGCGCAATTTTCGCAGCTACTCCTTCACGGCTGCTTCGATGTATTTGATCAAGTCGTTTATTTCAAATGGCTTTCTGAACAGGCACACCGCGGCAGCGGCCTTGGCCTCGAGGTCCGAGTCTGAACGCGCTGTTATCAAAATGACGGGCGTTGTCGATCCCCGAGCGGCGAGGCGTTTCATCAGGTCGAGCCCGCTTGTTCCGGGCATGTGAACGTCCGTAACAATGCAGTCGAATGACCTGTCCCCCATCGCACCAAGATAATCCTCCGCGGAGGCGTACGCGCCGGATCCATATCCCAGCGAAGACAGAGATTCCACGAGTGCTACTCGGAATAACTCGTCATCGTCGATGACTGCGATCTCGAGATTTCTTGGCACACTGCATCCATGCCCCCGCATCGACTGAAGGAGCGGGGGTAGCGAAATGTTTGCATGCGTCCGTTGTGCCCAGAAATCATACAAGAGTGTTATAAGCTGCGACGTAAGGATGCAGTCCCGGTGCCCAGGAGTTGGGCATCATTTTCAGGCCGTTCTGTTCTCCCTGGTTCCTGACGGGGGCTTCTAATAGGTCATTTGGAAGGGGCATTCAATTCGAGCCACTCTGCCCTCAGACCGACCTCTGTCGCCACCATCATACGACAATCTGACCGACAGCACCGAAACGTAGGATGGCAAGAATCCGCCGATCGGCTTTGGATGATAGCGCGTGATTGAACGCCCACAGGGGAAGAACATGAGAACGAGGGAAGGCTTTGTCGTCGCACCGAACATGGAGGATCGAGGGCCGAAAACCTTCGTGGCGCAGGACTTTCAAACAACGATTGTAGGCATGTTGGGACATGACCTCCGACAATGGCTGCAAATTATCCGGGGGAGCTATGCGCTGCTGCGCTCACGCCTGGAAGAAATGCCACAGCAAGCATGGCTGGACCGGGGCGAGCGAGCCGCGACGAAGCTGACGGAACAGCTCAATTGTCTGGTGGATGCCTTTCATCTGGCTCGACGCGACAATGAGTTCGAGGTTTCCTCTGTCGCGCTTGGACCCCTGTTCTGGCGGCTTCGGCACGAAAACGAGGATGCCGCCGTTCAAAGAGGCATCGATCTTCGAGCCATTACAGCGGATGTCCATGTGACCAGCAATCCAGTACTGCTTGGTTGCATCCTCCGCAATCTGTTGACCAATGCCGTAAGATACACCGAGCCTGGAGGGCGCATTTTGATCGGCTGCCGCCGCAAAGGGTGCGAAATCAGAATCGATGTCTACGATACGGGCATCGGCATTCCGGAACACCAATTGCCGCGAATCTTCAATTCCTTCACACGCCTTTCACCCGAAAGCAGCAACGGTTTGGGCATCGGGCTCTCGATTGTTCGTCGTGCGCTTGAGGTGCTTGGCCATCGGATCGAAGTCCGATCGGTTGTGGGTGAAGGATCGCTTTTCTCGATCTACGTGGACGCGGCAAGCGCGAGCTAAAGTACCACGATAATTGAACTTTTTGATAGTAGTCGAAGAATTACGGTCCGCGACTATACGTAGGTGTGATCCCTGCCGGTTCCCGTTTGTGCTAACCAGAGGGCGGCAAAACGGGCATAACGGCCAGCATGCAGCAAGCCACCAACGAGACGGCGCTTGTGCACATCGTCGACGACGACGCGTCGATCCGCGGCGCGTTGGAGGGTCTCTTCAATTCCGTCGGTCTTCAAACGCAAACCTACGCCACGGCGAAGGACTTTCTTTCGGCAGATCTCTCGGACCGGCCTGGCTGCATTGTCCTCGATATCAGACTGCCGGACATGAACGGCCTCGAGTTTCAAACCCGATTGATCCAGACAGGCGTTGGAATTCCGGTAGTGATGATGACCGGACACGGAGACATTCCGATGTCCGTTCACGCCATGAAGCATGGTGCTGTAGACTTCCTGGCAAAACCGTTTCGCGATCAGGACATGCTTGACGCCGTCCTTACTGCCATCGAGCGCGATCGACACCGGCGGGTTGTTGAGAGCGACAATTCGCAGTTGAAGGAACAATTCGAAACCCTTTCGCCACGCGAACAGGAAGTGATGCTGCTCGTCACGGCCGGCAAAATGAACAAGCAAGTCGCAGGCGACCTTGGGATCAGCGAGATCACGGTCAAAATCCATCGAGGCGCGGCCATGCACAAGATGGCTGCGCGGACCTACGCCGAACTGGTTCGGATGGCCGACGCCCTCAAACCGAGCCGCGGGAAACTTGGCCGATAGTCGTCGGCTCGACGGCGAGGCTTGCGAGTGGGACTATCTTCTCGGTTCGGCGCGAACGGAATGGGTGGCCTCGAGGTTTTGTCGGAGGATGGTGGACTGATCGTCTGCCGTGGGCAGCGTGATAACGCAGGCGACAGTGCTAACCTTGGGTCACTGTGGACCGAGGCAAGCGGTGTCGGCCAACCAGCCAGGGTACGTCCGTCCTGTCAGCCGCAAGGTGTCGTGCATAGCCGGGCACCACTGCCGGCTCAAAGGTGGGGCTTGGGAGTGGAACTGTCTTCCCGATTCAGCGCGAACGGAATGGGTGGCCTCGATATCTTGTCGGAGGACGGTGGCCTGGTCCTCGGCCGAGGGTGGCGTGAGGGCGCAGAAGGTGCACGCAAGGGTGTATTGTTCGTATTCCCACCCTCGGAGCAACCGACGCCGACTGCTCTCAATCGCCTTGCCCACGAATACTCCTTCAAGGATGAACTGGACAACTCGTGGGCGGTGCGGCCGCTTGAGCTTGAGCGCGATCGCGACCGGACCGTTCTGGTGCTCGAGGATCCCGGCGGCGAGTTGCTCGGCGGCCTGGTCGGCACGCCGATGGAGGTTGGACGTTTCCTGCGCATCGCCATCGACATCGCGGCGGCCCTGGGCAAGGTACACCAGCGCGGACTTATTCATAAGGATATCAAGCCTGCCAACATTCTGGTGAACACGCCGACTGGTGAGGTACGGCTTACCGGCTTCGGTATCGCGTCGCGCCTTCCGCGCGAACGGCGGCCGCCCGATCCTCCCGAGATCATCGCCGGGACGCTGGCCTACATGGCGCCTGAGCAGACAGGACGAATGAATCGCTCCGTCAATTCGCGCAGCGACCTTTATTCGCTTGGCGTGACCCTTTACGAGATGCTGACCGGGTGTCTTCCCTTTACGGCTTCCGATCCGATGGAATGGGTGCACTGCCACATCGCAAGGCAGGCCGACGCACCCGGTGAGCGGGCGAGCGGAATTCCTGAGGTCGTTTCCTCGATCGTGATGAAGCTCTTGGCGAAGACTGCTGAAGAGCGTTACCAGACGGCCGCGGGGGTCGAAGCCGACCTGCGTCGCTGCCTGAACGAGTGGCAGTCGCACGGTCGCATCGAGCCATTTCTGCTGGGTGCGCACGACGCTTCAGACCGATTGCTGATTCCCGAGAAGCTATATGGCCGAGAGCGCGAGATTGCTACGCTGCTAGCGTCCTTCGACCGTGTCGTGGACGGGGGTAGACCGGAACTCGTTCTTGTTTCCGGCTACTCGGGTGTTGGCAAATCCGCCGTTGTCAATGAGCTCCATAAACCGCTGGTCCCACCCCGAGGTCTTTTTGCATCAGGCAAGTTCGACCAGTACAAGCGAAACATCCCTTATGCGACCGTCGCGCAAGCCTTTCAGAGCCTCATCCGTCCGATCCTGGCGAAGAACGAAGATGAGCTGAGCCGTTGGCGCGATGCAATCCGCGAGGCGCTCGGCCCGAATGGGCAGCTCTTGGTAGATCTCGTTCCAGAGTTGGAGCTCATCATTGGGGAGCAGCTGCCTGTTCCGGAATTACCGTCACAGGATGCGAAGAGCCGCTTCCAACTGGTATTCCGTCGATTCATCGGCGCATTTACGCGGGAGCACCCCCTCGCCCTCTTCCTCGATGATCTGCAGTGGCTTGACGCGGCCACGTTAGATCTGATGGAGGATTTACTGACGCATCCAGATGTAGAAGATTTGATGTTGATTGGTGCCTACCGTGACAACGAAGTGGCTCCCGCACATCCGCTGATGCGCAAGCTGCAAGCCATGCGCCAGGCCGGAGCGATAGTGCATGATATCGTACTCGCGCCTCTGACGCGTCACGACCTGGAACAGTTAATTGCAGATTCGCTTCATTGTGAACCGGGACGTGCTGGCCCGTTGGCGGGATTGGTCGAGGAGAAGACTACCGGAAATCCATTTTTCGCCATTCAATTTATATCCGCTCTGTTCGAAGAGGGACTACTCCATTTTGATCATGTCGAAGGGCAGTGGTGTTGGGACCTGAATCGCATTAACGCCAAGGGTTATACCGACAATGTCGTGGACCTTATGGTGGGAAAGTTGCTTCGGCTGCCCGCCGAGACGCAGAAAGCACTACAACAGCTTGCGTGCCTCGGGAACAGCGCCGACTTCGCAATGCTAGGAACGGTTTACCAGGACTCAAGCGAGGAGATGCACGGACGGCTTTGGGAAGCAGTCCGAACGGGCCTCATTTTCCGATCAGAAGATGCCTACAGGTTCCTCCACGACCGCGTGCAAGAAGCGGCGTACTCTCTTATCCCTCAAGAATTGCGGGCGGAGGCGCATCTGCGAATCGGCATGTTGATGGCCTCGCACACTTCTCCAGACAAACTCGAGGAAGGGATCTTCGAGATCGTCAACCAGCTCAACCGTGGCACTCATCTGATCACGTCGACTGCGGAGCGTGAACGCATCGCGGACTTGAATCTCATCGCGGGCAGACGCGCAAAAATTTCAACGGCATACGAATCGGCGCTTCGGTACCTTCGCGCCGGAGTGGATTATTGACAGGCGAGACCTGGAATCGCAGCTATAACCTTGTCTTCTCGATTGAGTCTCTCATAGCCGAGTGCGAACTGCATACTGCAGACATGGTGGCAGCCGAAGGCCGCCTGACCATATTGGCGCAGCGTGCCAGGAGCCGCCACGACTTTGCGGTTGTGACGCGATTGCAGATCACGCTTTATACGACCTTGGATCGCAGCGACCGCGCTATCGAAGTGTTTCTCGATTACCTTCGCCGCAACGGCACGGATTGGTCGCCGCATCCGACGCGCAAGGACGTCATGCAGGAGTACAACCGGATCTGGTCGCTGGTCGGCAACCGCCAGATCGAGGACCTCGTAGATTTGCCGCTGCTCGATGATCCCGATGTCCTCGACATGCTCGATGTGTTCACCGAAATCGTCCATCCGGCCATGTTCTTCGATGAAAATCTATCCACGCTGGTGGTTTTCCGGATGGTGAGTCTTTGCCTGGAGCACGGTAACTGCGATGCGTCGTGTTTCGGCTATATCTGGTTTGGGATGTTCGCCGGGCCGCGCTTCAACAATTACGCAGATGGATTCCGATTCGGCCAACTGGGCTACGATCTCGTCGAAAAGCATAACCTGACTCGCTACGAGGCGAGAACCTACACTTCGTTTGGCACGCTAACGCCTTGGGCGAAACATCGCCGCGAAGGGACGTGAACTGATCCGGCGTGCCTTCGATGTCGCATATCGAACCGGGGACCTTACGTTCTCCGCCTATAGCTCGCATTCGTTGATCGCCAATTATTTGGTCGTGGGCGACCCTCTTTCCGAGGTGCAATCAGAGGTCGAGAAGAGCCTCAATTTCGTCAAGAAGGCCGGTTTTGGGCTGGTGATCGAGAATTGTAGGGCGAATTTGGGTCTCATACGTACGCTTCGCGGCCTGACTCCGACTTTTGGATGCTTCGACGCTCGACGATTATAACGAATCGGACACCGAACATCGTTTCGCAAGTAATCCGGTGCTGGCTCTGGCCGAATTTTTCTATTGGACTCGAAAGTTGCAGGCTAGATTTTTCGCTGGAGACTACGCCTCGGCTGTCGAGGCCTCCCAGAAAGCCCATCAGTTGCTCTGGCCGGCGGCATCGCAGGTGGAAACGGGCGATTTTCGCTTCTATGCCGCTTTGGCGCGTGCTGCCGCCTGGAACTCAGCTTCTGCCGAAGAGCGACAGAAGCATTTTGACGCCCTTAAGGACCATCACCGACAGCTCGAGATATGGGCACTGCATTGCCCGGCAAATTTCGAAACTAAAAGCGCGCTCGTCAGCGCGCAAATCGCGCGCATCGAAGGCCGAATTCTCGACGCTGAACATTTTTACGAAGCGGCGATCCGTGCGGCGCACGACAACGGTTTCGCACATTGCGAGGCGGTCGCCAGCGAATGTGCAGCGCAGTTTTATTCAGAACGAGGTCTTAGTAAAATTGCGCACGTTTACTTGCGAGATGCCCGGGACTGCTATCTACGCTGGGGCGCCGACGGCAAGGTGCGGCAGCTTGATCGGCTTTATCCGCATTTGATCGCCGGCGGCGGAGCAACGTCCCGCCGCGACCATCGGTTCCACTGGTCCAGCATGCTGGATGTGGCGAGCGTCGTTAAAGGCCTCTCAGGCCTTGTCCAGCGAGATCGATATTGCCCAAGCTGATCGAGCGGCTGATGACGATCGCGATCGAGAATGCGGGCGCAGATCGCGGCCTTTTGATACTGCCGTCAGGGGATGAATATCTGATCCAGGCGGAGGCGCGGGCGGCCGGCGATCAGATCGAAGTCACGATGTGTCAGGAGCCGATTACGGGGATCGCCTGTCCCGAATCCCTTGTGCGTTATGTCATCCGCTCACGGGAAAGCGTGATTCTTGACGACGCCTCCAAGCCCAACATGTTTTCTGACGATGATTATCTGCGCGAGCGACAATCAAAATCGATCCTCTGTCTTCCGCTGATCAAGCAGCAGCAGCTAACCGGTATTCTCCTGCTCGAAAACACGCTAACATCCCACGCGTTCACCGCGGATCGAATCGCGGTTCTCGAACTGATCGCAGCACAAGCAGCGATCTCGCTTGAGAATTCGCGTCTTTATGGCGAACTGCTGCGGGCCGGTGCCGAGCTGCAGCTACAAGTTGAACTGCTGCAGCAACTCCCTGTATCCGCCTGGACGCTCAAGCCCGATGGGACACCGGATTTCGTGAATCGGGTTTGGCTTGAGTTCGCCGGACAGACACTCGATTTCGTCCGGTCGCATCCCGAGGCCTGGATGACCGCGGTCCATCCCGAAGATCGGGAGTTCGCAGCCAAGAGCTTTTGGAAGGGCGTGCAGTCGGGACAGGGGTTCGCATTTGAAATCCGGTCTCTCCGCGCTCAGGACGGCGTCTATCGCCGGCATCTCAAGCAAGCCGTGGTCCTTCGCGATGCGGAAGGAAAAGTCCTCAAATTTGTCGGTACGACGACCGACATCGACGACCAGAAGCGGGCCGAAGAGGCTTTGCGCCAGGCCGCGGCGGAGCTGGCCCACGCGAACCGGGTCGCGACAATGGGCCAACTCACCGCCTCCATTGCCCACGAGGTCAACCAACCTATCGCTGCCCTGCTTACGAATGCCGAAACCGCAGTACGCTGGCTCGCCCGTCAGCCACCAAATTTGGAAAAGGCCAAGCCGTTGATCGACCGTGTCATCAGCGATGGCAATCGGACCGCTGATATTGTCAGCCGGATTCGTGATTTCTCCAAAAAAGCGCCGGCGCGGAAGGAAGATTTGGAAATTAACGAAGCAATTTTGGAGATTATGACACTGACGCGTCGTCGCAACGTCAGAGCATAGCGTTTTGGTGAAGATGCGACTGTCAGAGGGGCTGCCGCACATTTTGGGGGACAGAGTCCAATTGCAACAGGTGATCCTGAACTTGATCATGAACGCCATTGAAGCGATGAGCGAGGTCAGCGGAGGGAGCGCGCGAGTTGCTGATCAGCACCAGTGAGGCCGAGTCGGGCAGCGTGCTTGTCGCGATAAGCGATTCGGGCCCGGGGCTGCCTCACGCCAATCCCGAGCGCATCTTTGAAGCGTTCTACACGACCAAGTCCAGCGGTTTGGGGATGGGGCTGTCGATCTGCCGCTCGATCATCGAAGCGCATGGCGGCCGGCTCTGGGCAACGCCGAACGAACCTCACGGCGCTGTCTTTTGCATGATGCTGCCGATCGAGGAAAAATCGCCTGAGAACCCGGAGTCATCCGGGTCCTAGTCGCGCCGCTCCACTCCTCCGGCAATTCGAACGTCCCGTTGGCACGCAATGGCGAGCACCTTCAGTGTCTCATGATCGTCCAGACTATTTCCGGGCCGCGGCAGCCTGTTCGACCGCGGCAGGCAGCGCCGCCAGGCCTCGCCGCTATCCGTTCTGCGACGGGCGCAATGACCGGAACGCAGCTCGCATCTCGCTGGTGAAGAGTTGCGGCTGTTCCCATGCCGCAAAGTGACCGCCCTTGTCGAGCTTGTTGTAATAGATGAGCTTGGGATAGGCCCGCTCTGCCCTGCTTCTCGGCGCCGCATAGATTTCGTTGGGGAAGGCGCTGACGGCGACCGGAATCGTGACGCCCCTGACGTCGAAGAAGCCTCCGCCCGTCGAAATCTGCGCGGTATCCCAATAGAGCCGCGCCGAGGAAATCGCGGTGTTCGTCAACCAATAAAGCGTAACGTTGTCGAGGACGTCGTCCCGGGAAAGCCCTTCCGTCTTTCCATCGAAGGCGCGCGAGATCATACCGTAACTGCTGATGTCATGATCCAGCATCCAGGCGGCGATCCTGCGCGCCGTGGCGGCCATACTGATGTCAATCGTTGTGAATTCTTGTGAATTCGCAGCGCTAAACGACAGAGCGGGCTACACTTTTTTGTAATTTTCCCTTCACGCCTCCCTCGATGAGGGGATTTATTTCAAATGGCTTCCTGAGAACAGACGCCGCGCCATCAAAGCATAGCCCGTAAGGCGGGGGATCGGATCAAGGTCCACGGGCCATCCCCGAGCAGAAATTGCACCAACAGCGCGGCGGCCCAGAAGGCTGGATATTCCCAGCCGCCGTCCTTGTTACTGAAGAGCCAACCCTTCTTTCCATGCACGGCGACAATTGTGCCGAGAATGAGGGGAATGAGAAGCAGCGCAACCCAGCGGGCGGCAATTCCGAGGAGCAAGCACCCCGCGCCGCTCAACTCGATCGCGATCGTCACCGGCGCGAGCCAGCCCGGAAGGCCCAGTGATTTAAAGAACTCTGCTTCCACCGGAACCGTGAACACCCGCCATTTGAGCATCGCGTGTGCGGTGAATATCGCGGCCAGACACAGACGCAGCAGCAGCGCCCCGTAGGGCGCGGTGTCAATATCAATCACGGCAACCCCCAACGTCATGCGAACTCCACCTCTACAAGGTGGGGACGCGACGGCCCATGCGTCTTCTGGGCCACTGCCCCCCACTCATCGGTTTGAGCGTTCAGCTCATGGCGACCGGGCCAACCGGGCGCGCTGGCTCGCGATTGTGTTCGCCGAAACTGATCCCGCTGCATTTCCCCAGTTGTTCCGAATGTACGTCAGAACCGCCGCCACTTGGGCATCGCCAAGCCGCCAATCGAAAGCGGGCATTCCGGGGGCCGTCGGGGCACCAGCGGTGGAAACCGCACGAGTCCCGTGCAGGACAACCCTCGCCAGCGTCGTTGGATCATCCGATTGCACTAGCGCGCTACCGGCCAACCGCGGAAAGAGGTTAACCTCGCCATCGCCTGAATCCTTGTGACAGGCGGCACAGCTGTCCTTGTAAATCGCCGCACCGGCGCGCAACGCATTGTTGTCGGCGGAAACAAGCTGCGGCTTGATGCTGGCGCTGCCCTCGCCGCTGTCCTTTAGATACGTCGCGATGGCCAGGATATCCTCGTCGTTCATTCGTGACGTTGAGTGAAATACCACCTCCGCCATCGGCCCCGAGGCAAGGGTCCACCTGTTCGCCCCGGTCTTGAGGTACTGGGCCAAGTCGTCCGTGGACCATCCACCAATCCCCTTGCGTGGATCGTTCGTGATGTCGGGTGCGAACCAGCCCTGTAGCGTAGCTCCGGTCAAGGCCGCATCGTTCTTGTCGCCGCCGAGAAGCGTCTTCGGCGTGTGGCAGGTGCCGCAATGCGCCGCACTCTCAACGATATAGGCGCCGCGATTCCAAACATCGGATTTTCGCGGATTGGGTTGATACCGGCCAGGGACGAAATTAAGCCCGTTCCAGAAAGCCATTGCGAGACGGATGTTCAGAGGGAACGGCAACTGGTTGGAAACAACCCGATTGTTGACAGGCGCGACCGTCGCAAAATAAGCGCGCATCGCCAGCACGTCGTCGTCAGTCATCCTCGTGTAAGCGGGATAAGGCATCGCCGGATAGAGCCGCTTGCCGTCGTGACCGCGGCCCTCGTGCAACGTCGCGAGGAATTCATCGTTGGTCATATTGCCGATCCCGGTGTCGGAATCAGGCGTAATATTCGGCGCGACCAGCGTACCAAATGGCGTTTGCAGCGCGAGGCCGCCAGCGAACGGAGCGCCGCCCGGCGCGGTATGACAACCGGCGCAGTCACCGAGCACGGCAAGGTAGCGTCCGCGTTCAATGCGGTCGAAACTCCGGGTATCCTGGGCACATGCGACACCCGTCAGACTGGCAAATATAGCGGCGGTGGCGAGAGGATGGCGCATCATTTCCTCCCTACACCAATGGACCGGGGCTTTTCAGGTAGCGGGTCCGGATGGCGTCGGCAGCCCAGTATGCGAGCGCGCCCACCGTGTCTGTTGGATTGTAGCCGTGATTCTGCGGAAACACCGACGCCCCGCCCGGCACAAACAGATTGTGCACGTCCCAGCTCTGGCAATAGCGATTGACAACGCTGGTCGCGGGATCTGCGCCCATTACCGTGCCGCCGGTATTGTGGGTGGTCTGATAGATCGTACTGTCATAGGGACCCTTGCGCGGGCTTGCCGTCATCTCGACGGGATCCATTGCTTTGGCAATCTCCGCGAGACGATCGGTGAGGAAAGCCGACATCTTCAATTCGTTGTCATGAAAATCGAACGTCATCCGCAGCAGCGGACGCCCGAACCGATCTTTATAGGTCGGGTCAAGGTCGAGATAGCAGTCCCTGTAGCTGTACGAACTGCCGTGGACCGACAGGCTCAACGCGCGTTGATAGGTTTCGGCTGTCGCTTTCTTCCATTCCGCGCCCCATTTCGGCGTGCCCTTCGGCACCGGCCGGGTCTGAAATCGGCCGGGCGCCGGTCTGCACGAACCCCATATACCCGCCGCCGAAGAAGCCGAGCCCGGTGTGATCGAAATTATCGCCGTTATAGTCGTCGACGATCATGCCATGGGCGCCGGTGCCGATGAACGGATTGAGGAGCTTGTCCTTGAGGATCAGGCTCACGCCGGAGGTGGTCTGATAGGCGTAGTTGCGGCCGACGACACCCCGCCCAGTCTGCGGATCGTAGGCTTCGCCGATGCCTGACAGAAGCATAAGCTGGACGTTGAAAAGCGAAAAAGCGCAGAGCAGCACGATATCGGCAGGCTGCTCCCACTCTTCGCCGGAGGTGTCGACATAGGTCACGCCGGTCGCGCGTTTACCAGACGAGTCGAGGCTGATCTTCGTGACCTCCGAATCTGTTCGCGCGCTGAAATTGGGAAATCGCAGCAAAGCCGGTAGAACGCAGGTCTGCGGGCTCGACTTGGCATAGTTGCCGCAACCGAACCGTTCGCAGAAACCGCAATAGGTGCACTGTCCAAGTTTTACGCCGAGCGGATTGACATACGCTTCGCTGAGATTGGAGGCCGGCTGCGGAAATGGCGAATGGCCGGTCTTGCGCGCCGCTTCGGCGAACAGCGTCGCTCCCAACCCTTGCTTCAGTGGCGGCGTCGGGTATTCCGACGACCGCCATCCCTCGAACGGATTGCCACCCAGCCGCTTTTGTCCGCGGATATTGCCGGCCCTGCCGGAAGTCCCGCAAAGCTTTTCAAACCGGTCATAATAGGGCTCCAACTCGTCATAATTGACGGGCCAATCCTGGATCGTCATGTCGGTCGGCAGAGTGTCTTTGCCGTAGCGGCCCTCGAGATGGCTGCGCAGCTGGAAGTCGCTCGGCAGGAAGCGCCAGGTCTGTCCGTTCCAATGCACCCCTGCCCCGCCAACGCCGTTGCCCGGAAGGAAGCCGGAGAAGCTCCGGATCGGCATCGCCGTCTGGCGCGCGTTGTTACGAAACGTCATCGTTTGCTGTTCGGGACGCAAAAACAAATCCAGCCGAACCGCATAGCGAAGTTCGTCCTGCGCATAGGCAGGTGGAAAATCCGTCGCCGTATCGCGCCAGGGGCCACGTTCGATCGCAACGACGTTCAGTCCGGCTCTTGCGAGTTCGTAGGCAAGGATAGAACCTGTCCATCCCAGTCCGACGATCACCACATCCTTCGCGGGAAGCTTGCGGACCATCGCTATTCCCTCACCGTCCAGTCGGAGCGGCCCATGATGCTGACGGGAGGTAACGGATAGGGTTCGTTGTGGCGCTCGACCCAATCGCGGTAATCGTAACGCGCGCCTGGAAAGCCGATCAGCTTCCAGCTCGCCATATCGCGGTTACCGCCGTAGATCGGATCGGCAAAGAATCCCTCTTGCGTGTTGGCAAGCAGCAGCGCGAAGAACTCCGCGCTCTTGATACCTCTCAATACGATCGATCCGGACTCAAGCCCTTTGAGGACGGTATCCTGATCGTGGGGGCCCAGATCGCTAAAAGATTTTCCAGCAAAGTTGCTTTTGATGTGAGCGACCAGTGCTCTCAGGCCCGTCCGATACCGCGCAGCGGGAGAATCAGGGAGCTGATAGCCCTGCGTAGCTGCGCCAGGCATGAACGGCGGCTTCACATAGAGACCCTCGGCCCGGCCGTAGGGACCCCCAAGTTGCCGGTCGATGAACACGGCGCATCCGGCGTCTCTACCGCCGGGTCCGCGTTCGTCCGGAGGGATCAGGCGATCAACCGCGGCTTCGATCACAGCGGCCTCGTCTGCGGTGAAAAACTTCCAGGGTCCCGGACGGACCGCAACCGGAGGCATTGCTGTTCCCGGTTCCCAGGGCAAACTACCGGTAACGACGCGTGCCCGTGCCGGCGCTGCCCCAACGAAAATCAATGCAGCGGCAGAACCCAGCAAAACCCGTCGAGATGGTTGCAAGCTGGTAACACGACTCATGGTTCCCTCTCGTATTTGAAGTCCGTCTTTCAAGCCGCGTCCACTCCCTGCCCAACGAGCCAGACGTGCCTCACCCCAACCCGACACTGCGCGGCAGCAAACCTTTACCGATGCAGCGTGGCGCCTTCGCGATTTTGAAGGCTTGGAGAGGTTAGCGCGCCTCGCTCACCTCTCCATTCAACAGAGGTCTCGTCACCCCCATACGTTGGTGTTAGGTGCACATCTCCGACCGATCTGTTGTTCGGAGCTGGAAAGCCTCCGCAGACAAATCGGAGCGGCGCACGATGATCGAAATCAACAAAGCACCGATATTACGCATCACCGGACGCCGCTCCCGTCCAGATACTCTGTACGCCGTTTCGATCCGATTGCTCTCCCGCGACTCCGCCTCGATCAGCCCGATCGATGAACATTTTCGATATTGGGCTCAAGTTACCGACGCACCTTCCGGGATTCGGCAATCGTCACGGCCCTGGGGCAGGAACGGGTGACGCCAGCGGCTTACCCTTTTCAATGATGTAGTGGGCCAACGCCTTGAACGGCTTATCGCTGACATTGCAGTCGTTATGCGGAAGTCCAGGTTCAATCAACACGGGCTGCCCGGCTTTAACGACCAAATCCGGTTTCCCGGCGAAGTGTATGAGAACCTCACCTTCGAGGAAATACGAACTTTCAAGCCCCGGATGAGTATGCCAGCCGGAGCATTCACCTGGCTGCATTTGAGCAATTATCATCACCGTCTCGTACCCCGGCGGGAACTCTCCCGTCTGAAGTGTCGCTCTCTTAAGGGAGCCTTGTTGTGCTTCCCCGGCCGCCGCAGCAAGCCCAATAGCCGGCGAAATAGCTGCAGTGAGAAGCAGAGTCCTCCAGATCACCATCATCTAACTCCCTTGCGTCCGCTGGAATGACCGCCGTTAATTGCGATCCCGTTATGCAACGTGCCGGTCAACCGCAAAACCTGCGATCGGACCTTGGGGTAAAGTCGGTCATATCTGCGTATGAGCGGCGATGGATCGACTGCGGGGCGCTCCGTTTCACCACGGTAATCTAGAGGTGTTAGAGAACGGACCCTCAGGGGTGATATCTTTTCCACTTTGCTTTGTTAACGTGAAGTAGAGACGCGGCGCGGCGGTGCGACCGCGTCAGGACCGGTTCGAGCTTCTGGGCGGAGTGTGATTCATGTTCAAGCATACAAGAACGGCCATCATGTCGATTGTGATCGCGTCCTCATTCTCAACAGTTGGCGCATGGGCTGAAGCCACCGGCAAGCTGCCCGAACCGGCGACGGCCGGTTTTGCCGAAAAGCTTTATCGGGTGGACTGCGGCCACTCTCTTGCCAACGACGAGTCGGTGTGGACCCCGGGCGAGAACGTTGGGAAGACCATCGAATTCTCGTCAACTTGCTGGCTGATAAAGCACGGGAATCAATGGGTGCTTTGGGATACAGGTGTTCCTCAATCAACCTTGAACGACCCCAAAGGCTGGTCGACCCTACCGAAATTGATCGTCTACCACCTCGACAAGACGATAACAGGTCAGCTCGCGGACCTCGGGCTTAAGACGAGCGATATCACTTATGTTGTGTTGTCCCATACGCACGGTGACCACATCGGCAACGTTGCTCTGTTCCCGAATTCAACAATCGTGATGCAGCGAGCCGAGCACAGCTGGATCTACTCCCCGGACGGGACAAACGACAATGTGAATAAGTTGAAGGCCCTCGCGCGCAAGCTGATGGGCACGCCGAAATACCTGCAGCTGGTCGACGGCGATACAGACCTACTGGGCGATGGTAGTATCACGCTGGTTTCGACACCAGGACACACCCCGGGAAGCCAATCCCTGCTGGTTCATCTGAAGAATTCTGGCTTCATCATTCTCTCCGGCGATGTTGTTCATCTCGAGGAGAATTTCGAGAGAAACATAGTGCCGTCCTTAAACACGGACAAGGCGGCGTCAATCGCCTCAATGGATAAGGTCCGGAGAATGATGGCGACGTACCACGCCAGGCTTTTCATCAATCATGACAAGGCACAGGCCGACACGCTGAAACTGCTGCCGGCATTCTACGACTGATAGCTGTCACTCTTTCGCAACGGATAACCACGGAAGCGGACTCAATGCGGACGTCGCTGGATGTCGATTTACCCAAAGGGCGACATCCGCAATTGTAACTCGGGCGAGTGGCCAAACCCGGCGATTGACGGCAATCCGGAGGCCAGGATGACAGGGACCCTCATGGGCAACGCGGCACAGAGCCCTGCTCCATCCACGATGATGGCCTGGCGCGTGCATGAGTTCGGCCCGCCGACAGCGATGATTTTCGAAACGGCTCCTCGGCCAGACCCCGGTCCAAACGAAGTCCTTGTTAGAGTTCACGCAGCAGGCGTCGGCCCCTGGGACGGATGGATCAGGGCGGGCAAGAGTGCATTGCCACAGCCTCTTCCTCTCACGTTGGGCTCTGATCTGTCCGGCGAAGTCGCGCCTCTGGGTTCCAGGATTTCCGGATTGACGGTCGGAGACCAGGTATTCGGCGTGACCAACCCTCAGTTCGTTGGCGCGTACGCCGAGTACGCTGTAGCGTCGGCCGGGATGCTCGCGAAGAAGCCAGGCACGCTCAGCTATATCGAAGCGGCTTCCGTTCCCGTCATCGCAGTTACGGCCTGGCAAGGTCTGTTCGACCAAGCCCGGCTTGAAGCTGGCCAGACGGTCGTCATCCATGGAGCTGCAGGAAACGTCGGATCCTATGCGGTTCAACTCGCTCGTCACGCTCGCCTGCGCTGCATCGCGACGGCGGCAACCAAAGATATCGATTACGTTCGGGGCCTCGGTGCGGACAAGGTTGTGGACTATCACACGCAACGCTTCGAAGATGAGGTCAAGGACGCCGACGCAGTGCTTGATCTCGTCGGCGGCGAAACGCAAATACGTTCGTTTCAGGTGCTTCGCCCGGGCGGCAAACTGATCTCCACCGTGTCCCAGCCTGACCAAGAGCGCGCAAAGCACCACGACCTCACGGCAGCCTTCTTCCTGGTGGACGTAACCACCGAGCGGCTGCGCAAAATTGCTGAACTTATTGACCGTGGTGAACTGAAAACACACGTCGGTGCGATTCTCCCCCTCGCCCATGCGCGAGACGCCCACATGATGTTGGAAGACCGACGGCCGCCGCCGAGAGGAAAGATCGTTCTCAACGTAGACGCGGCGGGCGAAGTAACTTCAGTCGAAGCGAGCAAACTCGCCGCGACCGTCACTCAACCTGCCTAATTGCCGGACGCATTGAAAGGGCAACCGATGACCTCGTCCCAGATCCTTCACCCGTTACCACGCGCGCTGGTATCCATGATGGTCCGGAGCAAGACAGCTCCAATCAGAGACCGATACCTTGATGCAAGACCGCTGACGCCAGCTTGACGAAACCTCTTGCAACGCACGGCCGGACGATACATTCGGGTCAAAAGGCCACCTCACCGCTCCGAAACCCAACTTCTGTTAGAACTCCGAAACCGGACCCGACCCGGACATCGCGGAAGGTCCGTGGCATTAGGCGAGGCACGTCGTTTGCCACTAACAACGCCCACCTTTTGACGGGCCTTTAAGGTGGACAGCCGTCGGTGACCCATTTTGCGAACAGATCGATGCGGGATTGCGGCCATGGACCCTCGCCCCTTGGCGGGGGCGGAGGCATGACGGCGCCACCAATTCCCCGAATGCGGTCATAGATGGCAGCGGCGTGAGCTTTGACTTCATCATAGCTCGCCAGGTTGAACCCCTTGATCATCCCCTGAATGTCTCGCTCGGTAAAGAGCGGGCGAATGTCGGCTTGAAAGCTTGTGGTCATCGTGCCTCCTCGCATCATTAGGGGAGAAACTTTTCAGGCAAACGCGCGAACGCATTCAACTCACATGCGAACGCAATTTTAACCGTAAGCAACGCCCGGATTGCTTTGCCCAACTTCTATAATGTATCCATCAGGATCGCGAATGTAGCATCGCGTCTCGCCGTATTTGGGCTTCGGCTCCGTGATGAACTCGGCTCCTCAACTCCGCCAAAGTTCATAGCACGCATGAATATCTGCAACGCGGATATTCATAAAGCTGCTGACCAAATCAGGATCGGCGGGGACGCTCAGCGTTACAGATGGTTTGTCGGGTGTCGGACCGCCCCCGGGGTTAACAAGGAGCCACGTGTTCGCGATCTGGATGTACCCCGGCGCGCCGCTGCTGTCGCCTCTGCTCAGAATGACACCTCCGAAGACCGTCTCGTAAAATCGCAGCGATCGCTGGACGTCGGCGACGGTGAGAAAGTGCGCGACGGTGAACCCATCCTCCGGCGGCATCTGATAGCTTTTCTGTTCGACTTGTACTTGGTCCATAGATCACCTCCAATTCGGATCTTGATGCTATTCCTATTCTGGCTGCCGTACTTCCAACTTTTGGGAGAGCTGGTTTCATACCAACGTATGAGTGGTGCTCTGCAGCTCTTTGCCGAGAGAGCTGATCGGGACACGGCCTTGAATTTCTTGTCATAAGGCAGATCCAGTGCCAGCGATTGTGGCCGCGGGGCTTTGACGGTGCCTCGTACCACTGTGCCAGTGCACTCAACTGTTACCTCGGATACTGCACTGGACTGCACCGTCACCGTAATTCCAAGACTGCATTCGGCGACGTGAAGCTGCCCGCGTTCAATCGAGAGCGGCTGATCGAGTTCGGAAGAAAGCGCGCCAACTTTCTGATTTTGCTAGTTTCGGTGGCCTCGTTCAAAATAGCCTCACGGAGCCCCGGATGCATTCCGTCGCGTTCGCCTTCTTAGCGAGACTAGGCTCCGGATGACTCCAGGTTCTCAAGCGCCTTCCCCCTGATCGGCAGCGTCATGCAAAAGACGGCGCCGCGAGGTTCGTTCGGTGCCGCCCATAGTTGTCCGCCATGCGCCTGGACGATCGAGCGGCAGATCGACAACCCCATGCCCAGGCCGCTAGCTTTGGTGGTGTAGAATGCTTCAAAGAGCCGATCGAGATTGGCTTGAGGCAGGCCGGGGCCGGAGTCGCTTACGGCGACAAGCACGCTACCCAACTCGGCCTCATTCGTGCTGATCAGCAACTCGCGCGACCCTTCGCTGACCTCGCTCATTGCTTCAACGGCGTTCATGATCAGGTTGAGGATCACCTGTTGCAATTGGACTCTGTCCCCCAAAATGTGCGGCAATCTGTCTAACAGTTGCAGCTTCACCAAAACGCTATGCTCTGATGCTGCGACGCGGGTGAGCCCTGTAATCTCCAAAATGGCTTCGTTTATCTCCACGTCTCCCTTCTGCGCCGGCGCCTTTTTGAGAGAAATTGCGAATCCGGCTCACAATATCAGCGGCTCCTCTTGTTGTCGTTGATAATACGGTCGATCGATTGCCTGGCCTTTTCCAAATCCGGCGGTTGACGGGCGAGCCAGCGCACGGCGGTTTCGGCATTCACAAGCGCGGCAGCGATAGGTTGGTTGACTTCGTGGGCAATGGAGGCCGTGAGTTGGCCCATTGTTGCGACGCGGTTCGCGTGCACCAGCTCTGCCTCGGCGCGCTTGCGCTCGGTCAGGTCGACGACGAAGGCGACGCCCTGGTGTCGGAGTTCGCCGAAGGTCGCCGCCCCGACAAGCACCGGCACGCGGCTGTCGTCTTTCCGAGAATATTCCATCTCGAAGGGCCTGCAGGTTCCTGTCGAAGCGAGCTCTGCCAGGGCACGCTCGACAGCTCCGTCCCATTCGGGAGTGGTCAGGGCGGTCCAGCGCAGGCGACCCGAGATGGTATCGTCGCGGCTATATCCCACGATGCCGAGAAAGGCGTCGTTGGCCTCCATGATGCGACCGTCAAGATCAAAAATGCATACCCCGATGATATTGGAGTCGACCAAGGCGTCGGACCTTCGCCTCCCGTTCCTCGAGATCGCTATAGAGACGCGTGTTTTCCAGCGAGATCGCGGCTTGTGCTGCCAGCAGTTCAAGGACCGCGATGCGGGCCGGCGTGAACGCGTGTGAAGTCAGCGCGTTTTCGAGGAGGAGAATCCCGGTCAACTCTCCTTGTTTGATCAGCGGAAGGCAGAGGATCGACCTCGATTGTCCGGTCGCGCAGATAGTCGTCAGCTGAGAACAGGTTCGGTTTGGAGGCATCATCGAGAATTACGCTTTCATGCGTGCGGATGACATAGCGCACAAGAGATTCGGGACAGGCGACCCCAGTGATCGGCTCTTCGCACATCGTGACTTCGATCTGATCGCCGGTCGCCCGCGCCTCCGCTTGAATCAGATATTCATCCCCTGACGGCAGTATCAAAAGGCCGCGATCCGCGCCTGCGTTCTCGATCGCGATCGTCATCAGCTGCTCGATCAGCTTGGGCAACACGATCTCGCTGGACAAGGCCTGAGAAGCCTTGACCACACTCGCGACATCGAGCTGCTGGACCGCGGAGCCAATGGCGGCCGAGGAATGCTGTTCCTCTGGACCCGCCAAATGCGGGTAAAGCCGATCGAGTTGCCGCACTTTGCCGTCGGCGCCCCAGCGGAGATAGCAGTCCCTCGCGTTCCGTATATAGGCGTCGGCAATGCTCTCGACGCCGCGCGCCGCGTAGAATTGTGCTGCCACCTCGTAGGCCACGCCTTCGTTCTGCACGAAACCATGCTCGCGGGCTGAGCGAATGGCCTGCTCGTAAAGGCGCATGGCATCGGCGTCTCGCCCTTCGAGACGAGCGATCTCGGCCGATACCAGCGCGTGTTTGTCGGCGAAAGTCGGTGGATAGTTTTCGGCCCACTCGCGCAGTTGTTCCTGGTGCGCTCCCAGGAGTTCGCGCCACGCCTGCTCGCTCATCGGCCGACGCCGTCTCATACAGCGCCGACACCGTCAGTGCGGCGTAATAGAAGTAGTCGAGCACTGCGATCTGGCCGGCTGCGGCTCAAAGCACCGGCTTCGCCTTGTCGGCCGCGGCCAGTGCCTCGACGTAGTCGCCTGACAGGAACCGCGCCTTCAGTTTGAGGATCCAATACCAGCAGACCGTCAACGGCATCCGGTCTGCTGTGAGCCGGGCCTCGAACGTCGCCTCGTCGAACTGCGCGTCGCTGAAGGTGGAGAAGGTTGCGGTCCGGCCCTGCATCGTCGCGATGAAGCGTTGCTGGCTCACGATGATGTCCGCGAAATCGTCGAACTTGGTTTTCCGGGCGAAATCCAGCGCCATCTCCGACTCGCGCCACACCAGCGTCAAGCGGGTCGTTCCGCAGGAGAAGGTATGTGACAGGTATCAACAGCGCCAGTAGCAAGCGTAGGTCAGTATCACCCGATCTCAATTGCCAGCGCGAAAGGCCGTTCGAACGAAATCGATCGCGATCGCGATCGGCTCGCGTCCAGACGGCAACCACTCCAAGGGAGAGGTAAACATTTCGCCCGACTGGCGATGAAGCCGTGCTTCTCGACCAGGTCACACGCAAGCTTGGCGAAACGATAACCGTCACCGTAACGGTGAAAGACCCATGACAAGTACAGCCGCCCAAGAGCCATAGGCGGATGCGGAATCGCCACTCGTCCCATGCTGGACGCTGATCTTCACCATGCGGCACAGAAGCAAGCAATATAGACGGGCGTCGGTAAAGTAGGCAGGGGCAGTAAGGTCCGAGAGCACCTGCATTGCGGCCTGCAGTTCCGGATTGGTCATCAGCGGCAAATCGATAAGGCTTTCGATCGAGCGCGCATCGAGAGCTTGCCCTAGCGTCTCGTATTCGGCTTGGACCTGATCCTCGGTCGGATGCGCCGGTATCTCGATGCCCAACCGGCCCAGACATGTGAGCGCCGTCTCCACCGCAGCGTTGGATTTCCGACCTCATGACATGGAACTGACCTTCAGATGGTAGACGGCGGCCTCGTCAACTTTCGACGCGGCGCGCTGCAATCAATCCCCCGATCAGTTGCCCGGCGGTGTCAAAGGCACCAGTCAGCAGCTCACATTCCGCTCGCTCGAGCCACAGGTTGAACGTCAACTCATACTGGCTGCTCCAGTCGTTTTCGTCCAACAGCGCTACGCCGGCCGAGAAATAGGCAAGCGCGGACGCATAGGCCGCCGACGCCTTGGCCTTTCGTCCGGCGCGCAGGTGGATCGTCGCCACCTGCGCTTTCTCGTTTCTGTCGATCAGGCGCGCAGCGCCCTGATTGAGCTGGTTCGCCACATCGAACAAATGCTCGGCGAGTTGATCGGCCGTCATGCTCGCCAGCAGCGCCCGGCCGATGTGCAGGTGAACGTCGGCTCTGTGCGCGTCGGAAATAAGTGAGTACGCCGCCTGCTGGATGCGATCGTGCAGGAATTTGTATGCGCGCTCCTGTTGGATGACGAGCCCGGCATGTACGGCCTCCCCGAATGCGGTGTGCATCGTCTCGCCCTGGACCAGGATCAAAATGAAGGTTTCCGCGGCGTTGCCCAGACAGGCGAACTGTTTCAAGGCGTCCTGGGTGGGTGCAGACAATCGCCTCAGCTTCGCTGCCATAAGGTCGACCACGTTGCCGGAGTAGTTCTTGGCGCGGATGCGATCGAGGTCCCATTGCCAGCCTGGCACGGTGGGGTGGAACGCCACCAATCCTTCTTCGGCCAGCTCCGTGAGAAATTGGATCGCGAAGAAAGGATTACCGCCTGTCTTCTCGTGAACGAGCTGCGCCAAAGGCCGCACGCGTTCGGCGTCACAATGGAGTGCACCGCCGGCGAGCCGTCCGACATCCTCGAGCCCGAGCGGTGCCAGCACGATTTCAGCCACCCTCGCATCCGCCGTCTTGATCGCCTCCAGCGTTCGTAAAAGTGGGTGAGCAGGACCGACCTCGTTGTCCCGATAGGCGCCGACCAGCAGCAGGTGCGGCACCTCGGCGTGCGTGACCAAATGTTCGATGAGCTCCAGCGTGGCTGCATCCAGCCATTGCAAATCATCAAGGAACAGCGCGAGCGGATGCTCGGGCGTGGCGAACGCGCCAATAAAGCGCCGGAATACCAACTGGAATCGGTTCTTCGCTTCTTGCGGCGACAGTTCGGGAACGGCCGGCTGTTTCCCGATGATGAACTCCAGTTCGGGAACGAGGTCGATCATCAGCTGTCCGTGGGCCCCGAGTGCTTCTGCCAGGGCGCGCCGCCACTGCGCCACTTCCGCTTCGCTCTTGACGAGGATCTGGCGGATCAGAGTCTGGAAGGCCTGTGCGAGGGTCGCATAGGGGATGTCGCGCTTGTATTGATCGAACTTACCTGCCGCGAAAAGCCCGCGCGGTGGCACAAGCACTTTGTGCAACTCGTTGACCACCGAGGATTTGCCGACGCCTGAATAGCCGGACACCAGCACAAGCTCTGGTGTGCCTTGCGCCACGACCCGATCAAAGGCCGCGAGCAGGGTGGCGATCTCGGGCTCTCTCCCATAGAGTTCTTCCGAGATCAGCAATCGATCCGAAGCGTCGTGCGCACCCAGCGGAAATGGATCGATGCCGACCCTGCGACTGCCACTCGCTCAGGCACCGACGCAGGTCAGCTTCGACGCCGGCGGCGGTCTGATAACGCTCCTCCGCGGTCTTCGCGAGAAGCTTCATCACGATTGACGAAAGCACCTCAGGAATGCCGCTCGACCCGTTCACTGGGCGCATCGAGCCTGTCTCGCAATGTGGCAGTGCACCCATTCCATCGGATCGGACGCCGTAAAGGGAAGACTCCCGGTCAGCATTTCGTAAAGTGTCACGCCGAGCGAATAGAGGTCGCTTCGTGAATCGATCGAGCGATTCATTCGCCCTGTCTGCTCGGGCGCCATATAGGCCAGCGTACCGGCGATGACCTCGGGGGGATCGGGCGGCTGCCGCTCGCGCGGAAGGCGCGACGCTATTCCAAAGCCGGTAAGCCGTATCTCTTCCTCGTCATTCACCAGAATATTGGCGGGCTTGACGTCTTTGTGGATAAGGCCGTGCTGGTGCACCTCGCTGACAGCTGCGGCGATGCCGACGGCGAGGCGCAGGAAACGCCCAACATCGATCGGCGTGCGAAGGAGCCCACTGAGCAACTGGCCGCCAGGATCCTCAAGGACCAGAATGCTTTGACCGCGATCTCGCACAAGCTCCTGCGGCCGCACGGCCCACGAGCTATTGAGCACATCCTTCAAGGAGAATTCGTTGGCGAGGCGATCGAGGGTGGTCGGAGCCGGATGTTCCGAGGCAGGCAGTACGATCAATACGATCCTTGCGGCTGCCTTCTGCGCCCTCACGCCACCCTCGGCCGAAGACGAGTTCCACCATCCTCCGACAAAACCTCGAGGCTACCAATTCCGTTCGCGCTGAAGCGAGAAGATGGCCCCACTCACAAGCCTCGCGTTTGAGCCGGCAGCGGTGCCCAGCAATGGACGATAGTTCGCCGCAGATAGACAGAAGGCAGGCCGGCTCGCCGACGCCTCTTTGCCTCGGTCCTCGGTGGCAGCTAGGTTAGCATCGGCGCACACATTTAGGGAAGCTGTGCGTCGTCAAAGGGCCAACCTCAAATTCGGAAAGAGTGAAACGCGTAATCGCCCCGTCACGGTAGCAGCCATCTCCGTATCGCTGCTAACCGGATGTTACAGAACGGGTTTTCGCTTCGGCGCAGCTTCGCTGAATATTGCTAGTTGTTTTTATCGAACACGATTTCACTTTCCCTTGAGTGGCGCTGGAAACCTCTCGTATTCTATCTGCGTCTCACACAAAAACGGCATCCTCACCGCCATGAAAACTGAGGGCACGAAGAAAGCAAGAGGCTGCCTGTCGCTACCGACCCACTTCCGGTAATGCACTAAACGATCATGCCCATACTGCGCCACTACCAGGCGAACAGCCCAGGGTCTGTCGCGCATAGAGGCCCGGCTATGACCCGACTCGGACTTACAGTCTGTCAGACGTTGGACCGCTCATGCTGTCAGCTTCCTTGTATCGACCTTCGCAGACTGATGTGCAGGAATGTCCCGCACGACTTCGGTCAACTTGCCGGAACTGATCTCGTAAAAGAAGCCGTAGAGATTGATGTGCTTCGGAACAGCCGGGCTCTCGCGAAGCCGCCATCATTCTCTTTGGCCAATTCAACATCCTGCGCTCACGCGCATTGCTGCTGTTGGCAGGCGGATATCTGTTTGCCTCGCTGATCAGCGTCGTCCAACTGTTGACGTTTCCTGGTATGTTTGCGGATACTGGTCTGCTCTGGGCGGGATCTCAGACAGCGTTATGGCTCTGCGTGCTCTGGCACGGTGGTTTTCCGCTCGTCGTGATCTTTTATGCCCTGTCTCAAGGCAGCAGCCGCGAGATTGTCGCACCGCCGCATATCGCGATTACGTGGGCAGTGACCGCAGTCCTCGGCGTCGTCCTCGCATGCTGGTTCGCTGCAACCTGGGGCGCCGAAAATGCTCGGGTGCTGCCACCTCTCCTGGATCGAACCGGTTTTACGCCCTGGCAACGGGTCGTCAATATGACCGACATCATACTTGTTCTGGGCGCGTTCGTCTTGCTTGCGGCGCGCCCGCGACGCAGCCTGTTGAACCTATGGCTTATGGTCGTGATGGGCTATTGGTTCTGCGACATAACGCTGAGTTCATACTTAAACGGCGGTCGCTATGATCTGGGTTTTTACGCGGGACGCATCTATGGCGCACTGGCAGCAAGTTTCGTGCTCGCTGTGCTTGTATTGGAACACTCGCGCCTATATCGCCATCTCGCCATCGCCGCAAGTGGCTTGAAAGACCGCGCCACGGAGTTATTGCAGGCGAATGAAACGCTGCAGAGCGAAATCGCCTACCGTAAGCGGGCTGAAGAAGGGTTGCGCCAGGCGCAAGCGGATTTGGCCCGAGTAAGCCGGATCACTGCCATGGGAGAGCTAACCTCGTCTTTGGCGCATGAAGTGAATCATCCGATTGGTGCCATCATGATAAATGCCGAGACTTGCATGCGCTGGCTGTCTCATGAAGTTCCAAATATCGAGAGGGCTCTCGCGATCGCAAGCATGATTGTAAAGGACGGAACACGCGCTTCAGAGACAGTCGCCCGTATGCAGCAACTATTCGACACTGGTACTCCGCTGCGCGAGTTGGTTGACGTGAACGACGTTATTCGGGAGATGGTAGTCCTCCTGCGCGGCGAGGCGGCACGATATGCCGTATCGATTCGTACAGAGCTGATGGGCAATCTCTCCCAGGTCACTGGAGACCGCGCGCAGTTGATGCAGGTCCTGATGAACCTTATGATCAACGGCATGGAGGCAATGAGCGATGGAGACGGAACCCGCGACCTAGTCATAAAATCCGAGCAGGTGGAAGGTGGGGAGATTGCTGTGTCGGTCAGTGACACCGGCGTTGGTCTGCCGCCGCTGCTGACGACTCAGATTTTCAATGCGTTTGTCACGACCAAACCCCGTAGTATTGGCATCGGTCTGTCGATAAGCCGCTCCATTATTGAGGAGCATGGAGGCCGGCTGTGGGCCACCAACAATCCATCGCGTGGAGCGCTTTTTAACCTCACCCTGCCTATCGAAGGTGAGCCGGACTATTGACGCTCCATTAAGAGCTGGATGCCATGCCGATCGCCTCGCCGGACATCCTGACGAAATGCACTCACGAACTCATTAAAGCAGGCGGCTCAGCATTGCATCCAGACTAACCGGTCCCGCGCCATTGGCCACGAATATGGCCAGCAGCACGATATACGGGGCCTCCGGGAGATAGAGAGCGTCGTCTATTTTGTCGGCCCTGTCGATTGCGGCTGACGCTCTAACTCGACGCATACCATCGGTGCAGGCTGCGATAAGACAGATCGCAGCGAGGCCTAGCGCTGCAAGAGGCGTCAGCAAGCCAAAAGCGACGCCGAGGCCCCCAACGAATTCGACCCCGGGAACAACCCACTGCATCAACGAAACAAATGGGATGTTGCAGTCTCGCAGCGTCGCTACCAAGGCGGCGCGGCGTTCGGCGTTCGTAAGTTTGTGGTAGCCCGAAAAGACAAAGAACACACCAGCAACGACGCGTCCGATGAGGTAGGGCAAAGCAAAGCCGCCGATACCATCCAGGACCAACCGTAAAACCGTGTGCAACATCAAACAGATTCCGCTTGCGTTACGTCAGCGCCAGTTTTCCCCTCGGACGCCGAAAGTTTTGCGAGCTATTTGCATACGCGACCATACGACACTGGGACAACTCCAATCATATCAAGGTATGACTGGTAAAATTTGAATGCGGAAGTTGGCGGCGAGATTAAGCCCCCTTCCCGCTCTCAATCGTATTTGCTCCGCGGTTGCGCGAGATCCGCACGCCGAGGCCGATACCTGCCTTGGAAGAACAAGCGCCAACCATACGTGCGTGTTATTCCTTTGTATCTTTGTGATCATCTATTTCACGGTCGTGTTTCGCTATCTATGAAGAGAGGGGAGGGAATGTTTTGGGAGAATGACCATGAAGACTATTCACGAATTGACAGTGATGTCGGCCATCGCTTTTTCAGCACTCGCATTGGCCACCATATCAGGCTGTGCAGCATACGCCGGGCCGGCGGTGCCCCCAGGGCACTATTGCATGACGTTTGATACAGGCGGCTCGGATTGCGGCTTCACAAGCTAGGAGCAGTGCTTGGCGACCGCGTCAGGCATCGACGCTGAATGTTAAGGGAACACCGCGCGACGGGAACTCTGATCGGAATCAATGGCGTCGCGGCAACATGGGCGCCGCAGAGTTGCGCCGCTACCGCGAGTGAGCCAGAGACGCTCAATGTTTTCCCTGTACGGTGTAGACCAGCGCTTGATCGTCGATGTCCTGGACAGGGAGCGTGTGTACCTCGGTCGTGGCATACACTTCCTGCAAGGACGGCATCGCCGCGATTCCAGATGCCAGTTCGACCGCCAGCGCATCACCATTACCAGGGCTTCAGTCCTTGACGGCTCCTTCAATGCATTTGATCAGGTCGTTTATCTCAAATGGCTTTCTGAGCAGGCAGGCCGCGCCGGCGGCCGCGGCCTTGGCCTCAAGTTGCGAGTTTGACCGTGCCGTGATCAAGACGACGGGCGTTATCGACCCCCCGGCGGTGAGGCGCTTCATCAGGTCCAGCCCGCTCATCCCGGGCATATGAATGTCCGTAACAATACAATCGTACGACCTGTCTCCAACCGCCCCTACAAAGTCCTCCGCTGAGGCGTATCCACTGGATCCATATTCTAGCGAAGATAGCAATTCCACGAGCGCTACTCGGAATGACTCGTCATCGTCGATGACTGCGATCTCGAGATGTCCTGACACGTGGAATCCATGCCCCGAATTGAATGAAGAAGCGGGGATACGCAACTTTTGCATGCAGATCCGCTGCTCAGGAATTATACAAGAGTGTTATAGCCTGCGGCGTAGTGATGCGGGCACGGCCGATAACCACGAAGTTGGCCAACGTTTTCAATCGAAGCGTTCGTGTTCTGTCTGGTGCCGTCGGACGACGGGCCTCCGACCGGCATTCCCCGAGCGCGCGACACTGAGGGTAACGCCCCGGCCGCCGCCACCGGGCCACCTCCGAAACCACCAATCAAGCCCGCACAGCCAAGCGCGCCACAATGTTCGAAAATATCGACCACGAAAATCAGACCGTGGCGTTGACTGGATCATACGCACGGATCAGTCGACGGCGCCCCCTTGCCTCGTCGCGCATCCTTTTTGCCAGCAAGCCTCCCCAACCGGAATCATACGATAAGCTGATCAGCGGCACCGGAACGTAGGATGGCAAAAACCCATAGACCGGCCTTTCATGACGTTCTGTCATTTAGAGCCAGGGGGAGAACATGAGAACGGTCGAAAGCTTCGTCGTTGCGCCGAATGTGCAGGAGCCAAAGATGAAAGGCGTCGTAGCACAGGAATTTCAAACAACGATCGTGGGTATGCTCGGACATGACCTCCGACAATCCCTGCAGGTCATTCAGGGAACGTACTCATTGCTGCGCTCGCGCCTGGAGGAAATGCCGCAGCAGGCATGGCTGGACCGGGGGGAACGGGCCGTCACGAAACTGACCGAACAACTCAATTGCATGGTGGACGCCTTTTACCTGGCTGAACGCACCGATGCGCTTGAGGTCTCCGCCGTCGGACTTGGGCCCCTATTCTGGTGGCTTCGACACGAAAACGAAGATACCGCTATTCAAAGGGGCATCGATCTCCGAGCGGTTACAACGGATGCTTATGTAGTGAGCAATCCTGTGCTGCTGGCTTGCATCCTCCGCAATCTGGTGACCAATGCGATAAGATACACGGAGCCTGGAGGACGCATCTTGATGGGCTGCCGGCGCAGGGGGCCCGAAATCAGGATCGATGTGTACGACACCGGCATCGGAATTCCGGAACACCAATTGCCTCGAATTTTTGAATCGTTCACGCGCCTCGCGCCCGAACGCAGCAGAGGTCTGGGCATCGGGCTCTCTATCGTCCGTCGGGCGCTCGAGGTGCTCGGCCACCGGATCGAAGTCCGATCGGTTGCGGGGGAAGGGTCGCTGTTTTCGATCTACGCCCCCGTCACAGCGCCAAAAGTGAGCTAAGGTGTCCTTACCATTGGGCTTTTCGAGAATGGCCGGAGAACCACGCCGAGAACCTATACATAGGTGTGATCCCCGATCCGGTCCCATCTATGCTAACACGCCGCGTAAATACGGGTGCATATCAAGCGGCATGCGGCAAGTCCCCAACGAAAAGCCTCTCGTGCACGTCGTCGACGACGATGCTTCCATGCGCGGCGCGCTGGAGGGTCTGTTTGACTCGGTCGGGCTTCAGACCCAGACCTATGCCACGGCGAAGGACTTCCTTTCGACCAACCTCTCGGACAGGCCTGGTTGTATTGTGCTTGATGTCAGACTACCCGACATGAACGGCCTCGAGTTTCAAACCCGGCTAGTGCGAAGCGGTGTAGGAATTCCGGTGGTGATGATGACCGGACACGGAGACATTCCGATGTCCGTTCACGCCATGAAGCACGGGGCTGTCGACTTCCTCCCCAAGCCGTTTCGCGATCAGGACATGCTTGATGCCGTTCTCGCCGCCATCGAGCGCGACCGGCAGCGACGGGTCGTCGAGAGCGACGATTCGCAGTTGAAACAGCGATTCGAAACGCTTTCGCCGCGCGAACAGGAAGTCATGCTGCTCGTCACCACCGGCAAGATGAACAAGCAGGTCGCCGGCGACCTCGGCATCAGCGAAATCACGGTCAAGATTCATCGTGGCGCGGCCATGCATAAAATGGGCGCGCGAACCTATGCCGAGCTTGTTCGGATGGCCGACGCTTTGAAACCGAACCGCCAGAAACTCGGGCGATAGCCGGATCCGCGCGCCTTCCTCCGACAACACGAACGCACGTCAGCAATGATCAACGACAACCATTCCTAGGCCTGCAGGCGGGGAAAGATGATCATGACGACATCCGTTCCTTCGCACACCCCGAAGCGGCCGGCGATCGTGGATTATGCAATTGCCGTTGTTGGCGCGGCAGGATCAGCCGCGCTGGCTTTTGAGATATATCCGGTGTGGGGCGCCGATCCGGCGCTCTCGTTGTTTCTCTCGGTGATCCTGTTGGTGGCTTTGGCAACCGGCCCAGGTCCGGCGGCGCTCGCCTCGATGCTGACCTTTCTTTCGCTGCAATACCCCCTCCTCTCACCAGGCTATCCGTTCGTTCTCCAGTCCGGCGAAATTGTCCGACTGGGACTGTTTGTGGTGGTGTCAGCGCTTGCGGTGCTGCTGTCCGCAGCCCGGGAGCGAACCTTGGCGCCGCTTCAACAGCTGCTCGACAACCAGCAGACGACGATCCGACAACTGCAGGAGCAAAACGACAGATTGCGCATCGAAAACGCGGAACGCAGCGAGGACGCAACGATAGCGCGAGCAGCCGAACAGGAAATTCGACAGACCGTCGACACGGTCCCGGCACTGATCGCCCGGTATCGTGCCGACGGGTTCATGGATTTCCGCAACAGGAACTGGCGGGAATATACCGGCCTTTCACAGGACAATTCCGAAGGCCGCCGTTGGGGAAGCGCGCTGCACCCCGATGACGAGGAGAAGGTCGAGCGCGAGTGGCGGGAGCATATCGCGACAGGTGCGCCGTTCGAGTTGGAACAGCGGCTGCGAAACGCCGATGGAGAGTACAGGTGGCACCGGGTTCGCCGAGTACCGCTGCGTGACGAGACGGGTGCCGTGGTCAAATGGTATGCGATCGCGTTTGACATAGACGATCGAAAGCGCACCGAGGATGCGCTGCGAAAAAGCGAGTCCGAGCTGGCCGAAGCCAGGCATGAGCTGCAACTGATCATCGACACGGTACCTGTACTGGTACTTCGTCATCGGGCCGACGGCATCATCGACTACGTCAATGAAGTCGGACGTACTTACAGCGGACTCACCACGACGAAGTGGACCACCCGCACCAGCATCATCACCCATCCCGATGATGTTCCACGACTGGAAGCAGCCTGGGACGTCGCGCTGGTTACAGGTGAACCGTTCGAGTCGGAGGTCCGCCTTCGAAGAGCCGATGGCGAATACCGCTGGTTCGTTACACGGCGGGTGCCGTTACGCAGGAACGGCGAGGTTATCGCCTGGTACGCCGCAACCTACGACATCGAAGATCGCAAACAGGCCGAAAACGAGTTGATCAAGAGCGAGCGACGATACCGCGAGGCCCAGATGGAGCTGGCGCATGCAAGCCGCGTGGTCACCATGGGTCAATTCACGGCTTCGATCGCCCACGAAGTCAACCAGCCTCTCGCTGCCCTGCTCACAGATGCCGAAACCGCACTGCGCTGGCTTGCCCATCAACCGCCGGATCTGGAAAAGGCGAGGCCATCGATCGAGCGTGCCATCAGAGGCGGCAAACGGGCCGCCGATATCGTGGGTCGAATTCGGGATTTCTCCAGGAAGGCGCCGGCGCGGAAGGAAAGCCTGGAAGTAAATGCGGCAATTCTGGAGGTATTGGGACTGACCCGTGTTGCGATCTCGGATCATGGCGTTTTGGCGAAGACGCAACTATCAGAGGGCCTGCCACAGGTTTTGGGAGACAGGGTCCAATTGCAACAAGTGATACTGAACCTGATCATGAACGCCATTGAAGCGTTGAGCGAGGTCAGTGACGGGTTGCGCGAGCTCCGGATCAGCACAAGTGAGGTTGAGCCGGACAACGTCCTCGTCACGGTCACCGATTCGGGTCCGGGGCTGCCACCGGCGAGCGTCGCGCGCATTTTTGAAGCTTTCCATACCACCAAAGCCAGCGGCCTGGGTATCGGCCTGTCGATTTGTCGCTCGATCGTTGACGCCCATGGCGGGCGACTATGGGCAACCCCGAACGAACCCCGGGGCGCCGTTTTTTGCATGACGCTCCCGATCGTCGAAAATTCACTCGAGACCCTGGAGACATCCTAGTCTCGCGAATGAGGGCGAACCCGACTGACTCCCCGACAGGTGCGCGGCCCTGCCGAGTGGCTGACCGGGCCAAAGCCGTCTCAGGCGTGCTGATGGCGCGGATCGTCCTGCAAGTCGTGATATTCGAGGCCGAGCGGACCGATCGCCGTCACCTGCGTGACGTATTCACCGGACTTCGCCCAGTGAAAATGCCAGGTCTCGCCGGGCAGAACGACGACGCTTCCCGGCGGATAGGCGTTCACCTTGCCGCCATCGAACGTTTCGCCGAGCCCGATGTAAAAGACGCCTGACATGACCGTGTAGATGCGGTCCTCGGGATGCTTGTGCGGCATCAACACCGTGCCATCCGGCACTTTGACCCTGACCACATAGGGACCTGGCTCGGCGGGATGGCCAACCATGACGGCGAGCCGCGCCCCGGGTGGAAACGCCGGGAACGGCTTCCAGTCGATATCTTCCGGCAGGATCACTTTGAAGTCGGACTCGCCGGGCTGATGATTGCGGGTCATGCGGCGCTCTCCTTTTCCGGACGTTCGATGGTCTGCGGTCACTGAATCAGCTTCGCGTCCAGTGTGATCGTTGCGTTGAGAACCTTGGACACCGGACAGCTCTTCTCAGCCTCCTCGGCAAGACGAGCAAATGTCGCGTCGTCGAGATTTGGCACCCTGCCGCGCAGGGTAAGCGCCGATCGACCGATACGGAACCCTTTGCCCTCCGCCTCGAGCGTCACGGCTGCCTCGGTGCTGAGCTCCGTCGGCGTCAAGCCGGCCCCCTGAAGCACGAATGCCAGCGCCATCGTGAAACATCCGGCATGGGCGGCCGCAATCAATTCTTCCGGATTGGTGCCCTTTTCATTCTCGAAACGGGTCTTGAACGAATACGGTGTCTGGTCGAGTACGCCGGACTCGCTGGAAAGCTTCCCGTCGCCGGCCCGGCCGGTGCCATGCCACACTGCTGTTGCCTTGCGGATCATCTCACTATCCCGTGTAAATCAGGTGGACCTTGGTCAGTCGCCGAGTTGGCCGACATGGAAGCCGAGCCGGTTCTCGACGTCGCCGGCGCGATGGAAGCCGCGCTCCATCAGCTTCTTGATGCGCTTCTGGCTCGCCGGACGTCCGAGAGCAGCCATGAACGCGTCCCATTCCGGTTTGATTTCCAGGTCGGGCGGCAGGCTCGCGACGTTGACAAGACGCTTGGTCTCCGCGATCGCCTCCTTGTCGAATGACGCGATCCGCATGGCCAGCGCATCGACAAAGCCATCGAGCTCGGAGTCCGGAAGGGAGCGATTGACATAGCCGTAGCGTTCGGCGAGGTCGCCGTGAATATCGTCCGCGCCGAGCAACACTTCCAGCGCCCGGCCCCTGCCCATCAGACGTGGCAGCCGGGCCATCGGTCCGCCGCCCGGCACGAGACCTGCGCCGACTTCCCATTGCGACAAAATGGCTTTCTCGCGGCTCGCAAAACGCATGTCGCTCGCCAGAGCGAGTTCGCTGCCAACTCCGGTCGCCCGCCCCCGGATCGAGGCAATGGACACGACCGAAGCCCAACTGAGCCGCACCAGCATGTCAGGAAGCGCCTGGAGGCCTGTCGGTCCGGGAGGAATGCTGGTTGACTCTTCCAGCGGTGCCAGGAAGTCGTAGTGGGTGAGAAAGAAGCCGTCGACGGCGCTGTCAAATACGACCACCTTCAACTGCTCGTCGTTCTCGATCGCCGTGATGATCTCATTCAGTTGGGGCAGTTCCTTCGGGCCGAAGATGTTGACCGGAGGAAGGTCAAATGTCACCCGCCAGTACGAAGGCAAATGTCGTTCAACACTTATTTGTCCGGTGGCAAACGTTCGTTCGGCGCGGTTCATGCTGGGCTCCACGTCTTTGGAAAGTTGAGCGTACGCCAGTCAGCGGGGGCTGATCGGACTCAAATCGACTGGCGCACCGAACGGAAAGCCGCGCGCATTTCCTCGCTGAACAGCTTGGGCTGCTCCCACGCCGCGAAGTGGCCGCCCTTCTCGGGCTTGTTGTAGTAGATAAGTTTGGGATAGGCCCGTTCCGCCCAACTCCGTGGCGCCGCATAGATCTCGTCGGGGAAGGCGCTGACGGCGACGGGAATCTTGACACCTCTGACGTCGAAGAAGCCTCCACCCGTCGAAATCTGCGCAGTGTCCCAGTAGAGACGCGCGGAAGAAATCGCGGTGTTCGTCAGCCAGTAGAGCGTGACATTATCGAGCACGTCGTCCCGGGTCAGCCCCTCGGTCTTTCCATCGAAGACGCGTGAGATCATGCCATAACTGCGGATGTCGTGATCCAGCATCCACGCGGCCAGGCCGACTGGCGAATCCACGATTCCGTATAGCGTCTGTGGCCGGTTCGACATTTCCTGGGCATAGGCCAGGCCGTGCCGATAGAAATCGTCGAGCTGGTCCCAGGCGTGTTTTTCATCACCCGCGAGGTCGGCGGGCGCCGGGGCACCGACGGAAAGAGCTTTGGAGACATCGGCAGGAACCGTGGCCGCCATATTGGTGTGAATGGCGAGCAATCCCGCCGGCTGCTGCAGCGCCATCACCTCCGAAACCGCATTGCCCCAATCCCCGCCCTGCGCCACGTACCGCGTATAGCCGAGGCGTTGCATCAACGTCGCCCATGCACGGGCAATGCTGATAGGGGTCCAGCCGGGCGTGGCCGGCTTGGCGGAAAAGCCATGTCCGGGCAACGACGGGATCACCAGATGGAAAGCGTCCGATGCACTGCCGCCGTGCGCCGTCGGATTAGTCAGCGGATCGATGATCTTCATCTGCTCGATGACCGAACCGGGCCATCCGTGCGTCACGATCATCGGCAGCGCATTGTCATGTTTCGAGCGGACGTGAATGAAGTGAATGTCGAGCCCGTCGATCTCAGTAACGAACTGCGGCAGCACGTTCAACTTTGATTCAATCCTGCGCCAGTCGTGCTCCGCCGCCCAATAGCTCGCGAGTTCCCGCAGCGTCGCGAGCTGCACGCCCTGGGAGGGATCCTTGACCGTTTCGCGATCCGGCCAGCGCGTCGCCCGCACGCGTTTACGGAGGTCGACAAGTTCCCCGTCGGGAATGTTGACGCGGAAGGGGCGAATTGCACCACTTTCCGCTGCCGAAGCCGCCCCGGTGGAGAACAGTCCCCCACCACTTGCGGACGCTATGCCGATCGCGGCTCTACCAAGAAACTGCCGCCGATCCTGGTAACTCGCAAAGGCGCCCGTCTCTCGAATCCGGCGATCTGGCAGATGTACCATGTCATTTGCTCCTGATGCAGATGAGGGTTCAACTTTTGCTGACGTCAATAACGGCCTGCGCAAAGGCCGCCGGAGCCTCCTGCGGCAGATTGTGCCCGACGCCGCCCTTCACGAGCCGATGCAAGTATTTGCCGGTGAACTTGCTGGCGTAAGCGGCGGGGTCCGGATGCGGAGCGCCGTTTTCGTCGCCTTCGAGAGTGATGGTCGGCACACCGACCTGCGGCGCGGCAGCCAATTTCGCTTCGAGTTGGTCGAGCATCGAATCGCCCTGGGCCATTCCAAGCCGCCATCGATAATTGTGGATCACGATATCGACGTGGTCCGGATTATCGAAAGCTGCCGCACTGCGAGCGAACGTCGCATCGCTGAACTCCCACTTCGGAGATGCGAGCTTCCAGATCAGCTCGGCAAACTCGCGACGGTATTTGCTGTATCCCTCGCGGCCGCGTTCCGTCGCGAAGTAGTATTGATACCACCATTGAAGCTCGGCCTTCGGCGGCAAAGGCATCTTCCCGGCATCCTGACTTCCAATAAGGTACCCGCTCACGGAGACGATGCCCTTGACGCGATCCGGCCAGAGCGCCGCGACGATATCGGCGGTGCGGGCTCCCCAATCGAAGCCTGCAACGGTCGCCTCCTTGACGTTGAGCGCGTCCATCAGGGCAATCGTGTCGACGGCCAGGGCCGACGGCTGCCCTGTCCTCGGGGTTCCGCTCGACAGGAACGACGTCGACCCGTAACCCCGCGTATAGGGAACAATGACTCGAAACCCCGCCGATGCCAACCGCGGAGTGACCTCGCCAAAACTGTGAATGTCATAGGGCCAGCCGTGCAACAGTATGACCGCCGGCCCGTCGACCGGGCCGGCGTCAACGTATCCGACGTTGAGAACGCCGGCGTCGATCTGTTTCAAGGACGTAGCCGAACTCGGAACCTCGGACTGCGCCACCTCGATGGGTCTGTCGAGGACCAACCCCGCATTGGCAGGTCGGTCCGGCACGAGTTGCGTTGTCGCCAGTGCCCCAACGGCAACTCCGAGAAATTGCCGTCGACCGAAGATGTTCAGGCTGTCCTCGCCGATCATGTAAGCCACCCGTTCTCTGCCCCGCCGTATCGCCACAACAGGCGCCACGATACGTGCAGCAGCGTTAAGCCGATAATCTGCGCCGGTGCTGTTCCAAACCATCCAACATTGGGAAGATGCCGCTCATATCAACGTATGAGTGATCGGCGCTCAATGTATGAGTGAATGCGGCGCGGTCCGTCAGCTAACAACGGGAGCACCTGCTTTCGCGGTTTTCCGGCCGTCGCCGGCGGGATGCCGCGAAGGAGGAGAGTATCCGCTGAAGCATCTCTATCGCGATGCCGGATGGCGCTTCATCAACCGACCGCAATGAAGGAGAGATACATGAAGGTGCTGATGGTGATCACATCACACGACGAACTGGGCAACACCGGACGAAAGACCGGGTACTGGCTCGAGGAGCTTGCCGCTCCCTACTATGTTTTCAAGGACGCCGGCGTCGAAATCACGCTGGCGTCGCCCAAGGGCGGACGTCCGCCGCTCGATCCCAAGAGCAACGAGCCCGAAAACCGCACGGAGCTTACGCTCCGGTTCGAACAGGACGAGGAAGCGGAAGCTGATCTCGACAACACCGTCCGCCTTGAGAGCGTCAGGCAGGAAGACTTTGACACGGTCTTTTACCCGGGTGGTCATGGGCCGATGTGGGATCTCGCCGAAGACAAGGACTCCATCAAACTGATCGAGTCCTTCATCGCCGCCGACAAGACAATCGCAGTTGTCTGTCATTCCACCGGCGCACTGCGTCACGTCAGGACGCCCGACGGCAAGCTGCTCGTGCAAGGCAAGGAAGTGACCGGCTTCACCAATGGCGAGGAAGAACAGGTTGGCCTGACCAAAGTTGTCCCCTTTCTTGTCGAGGATGAGATGCTGAAACTGGGTGCTATCTTTTCGAAGAAGGTTGATTGGGCTCCCCATGTCGTCAGCGACGGCTTGCTGATCACAGGGCAAAACCCGCATTCGTCAGGGCCAGCGGCCAATACGCTGATGGCGGCGGTGGAACAAAAGTTCAAACCGGCTGCGACTGCCCGGGCCTTGTAGATCGGCACAACAGCGGATCGCAGTGACGGGTAGCCTCGGAGCGACCTGTCACTTGATAACCCCACGTGGAGTGGCCCGGCTCGTTGGGGGCTCGGTCAGAGATTCCAGGAGCGATTTTTGATGTCCCATCATTATTCCGGACCGAATGTCGGGTTCCCTCGTGGGGACGCCCGCCTGGATTTGACCGACCTGTACGCATTCCCCTCGGCTGCGGATGCGAACAGGTCTGTACTGATCATGAACGTCCATCCTTCCTCCAGCCTGCTTTCGCCGGCGCCGACCACGCCCGAGCCTTTCTCGGCTGACGCGGTCTATGAATTCAAGATCGACACCAACGGAGATGCGGTCGCAGACATTGCGTACCGCGTGCGCTTCTCGACATTTGCAAACGGGAAGCAAACCGCGGTGTTGCGCCGGGTCGAGGGCGCCGCGGCCGCCGGGACCGGCGACGATGGCCAGCTCATCGAAGAGTGGCCGGTCTCGATGGATAGAGAGGCGCTCGTGGTGGAAGGCGAACATCATCGCCTGTTTGCCAGCTGGCGGAGCGATCCGTTCTTCTTTGAACCAATCGGCGCCATCAATGACTTCCACTTCAGCGGCAGGGACAATTTTATCGACAAGGACGTATGCAGCATCGTCCTTGAGTTGCCGCGCGCGGCTCTCGGAGCCAAAACGTTCGGCATCTGGGCGCGGACGGTGGATCGCACCAATGGCAACTGGATTCAGGCCGACCGCGGTGCCAAGCCGTCGCAGGCCATTTTCCTGCCCGGCGACGCCAGCGAAGATTATCTGGCGTCGGTGCCTGCCGGGGACAGTCGTTTCATTCCGATTTTCGCACATTCGCTGGAGCACACCGGGGGTTACGCCTCGGGCGATGCGCTGCGCCTGGCAGCAACGCTGCTGCCCGACATCATGCATTTCGATCCCGCGCTTCCCGCCTCGTATCCGCGCAACGGCCGCGCACTTACCGACGACGTCCTCGATTACTTCTTGTCCCTCCTGACCAACGGAAGGGTGAAATCGGACGGTGTGGGCCCTCATCGGGATTTGCTTGCCGAATTTCCGTATCTGGGCCAACCGCACACGGCGGCCGCCGAACGATTCAGCACACACGAAGCACCGCACGGAGGCACTGATGCACGCAAAGACTGAAAAAGCGGAGATTAGGCTCACTCGCCCGTCGAACGCCTATTGGCGGATTACGTTCGACAATCCTCCGTTGAACGTCATGGGCCCGCAGTTGGTTCGCGAATTCAGGACGATCATCGCCGCCATCGAAGCCGACGAGGACGTCCGGGTCCTGGTGTTCGAAAGCGCCGTCGAAGGATTTTTCCTGAATCACAGCGATTTCAACGCCGATATGAAGGAGCTGACCGGCATGCCGCAAGGGCCGACGGGACTGGAGGCGTGGCCGGACATCCTCGTCCGTCTGACGCGTATGCCGGTCATTTCGATCGCCTTGATCCGCGGGCGCGCCACCGGGAACGGAAGTGAACTCGCATTGGCTTGCGACATGAGTTTCGCGAGCCGGGAGAAAGCGTTGCTGTCGCAATGGGAAGTGGGCGTCGGCCTGGTCGCCGGCGGCGGACCGATGGCGCGCCTGCCCCGGCTGATGGGAAGACAAAGAGCCCTGGAGGTGCTCCTGAGCTCCAATGACATCGGAGCCGATCTCGCTGAAGCCTATGGCTATGTGAACAGGTCGCTGCCGGACAGCGAACTCGACGACTTCGTCGACGCGCTCGCAACCCGTATCGCATCGTTTGACAGGTGGGCGATAGCGAACACGAAGCGCCTCGTGAACGCTGCCAGCCTACCGCCAGACGTCGAAATCGCTGCGGGCTGGGACGCCTGCATGACCTCGATCGGCCGGCCGGTGGCGCAGAGCAAGATCAAGGCCTTGCTTGAGCAGGGGTTCCATCAGCCTGGAGACGCAGAGAATCGACTGGGCGTCTATTTGGGGCAACTCGGCCACTGACCTCGACGCGCTCGAGAGAACATGAGCCGGAGCCCCCTTCCGCATATCATCCATCAGAAAGGATATCGCCATGGACTTACTAGCCTTCGCGAAGAATATCGCGGACCGCGTCGAAGCGCAGTCAGCGCGGGCCAAAGTACCGGTCGCCGTTTGTGTCATCGATATCCACGGCAACATCGTTCTCAAGCACCGCATGAACGGGGCGCCGGCTTTCTCGATCGAGATATCGGAGCGGAAGGCTTACACGTCCGCGCTGGTGGGGCTTCGGACCGCCGACCTGTTTCCGCTGGTGCAGCCCGGTCAGGAGCTGTTCCCTCTGATGGGATTGTCCGGTGGAAGGTTCTGCTCCATGGGCGGCGGAGCACCACTCACGCGCGAGGGCCAGCTGGTCGCCGGCGTCGGCGTCAGCGGCGGCACCGTTGAGCAGGACGTGTCGATCCTTGAATCGGCGCTCCAGGAGGCCGTCAGGCCTGCCCTCGCGGCAACCTCGTGAAGCCGCACGGTGCCGCCTGAACGGCAAACAGGGAAATCGATCATCATCACTGCTACGGAGCAAGACATGAGCAACGCTGAAATGCTGAGAGAACCCGCGGTCGAGGCGCCGCGCACAAGCGCGATCGACATGAAGCTCGAGGTCATCGTCATTCCCGTCTCGGATATCGATCGCGCCAAGCGCTTCTATCGCGATCTGGGCTGGAGGCTCGACATCGACTACGCTCCGGGGGATGACTACCGGGTGATCCAGTTCACGCCGCCCGGCTCCGGATGCTCGGTCATCTTCGGCAAGAACGTGACCACCGCCGCCCCCGGTTCAGTGAAGGGGTTGCACCTGATCGTCTCCGACATCCTGGCCGCCTGCGATCAACTGCTCCGCCGTGGCATCGGCATCAGCGAGCCGTTCCACGACGCGAGTGGAATATTCCATCATGCCAGTGCGGCCGGCCTGGTCAGCGGCCCGAACCCGCAACGGAAAAGTTATGCCTCCTACGCCGCGTTCAGCGATCCGGATGGCAACGGCTGGGTGTTCCAGGAGGTCACCAAGCGATTGACCGGGTACATTGCGCCTGACGATACGAACTTCACTCCCGAGCTGACGAACGTGGTTCGGCGCGCGGCGGCCGGCTAGAGCGGAATGAGATCAGGGCGGGTCTCGACGGCCGGGGTATGCGATTTCTACTTTGCGTGGGGTTGTTTTCGCGATTTTGTGACTGGCCCCTTCAGAACATCCGGAGCGATCCTGTGAGTAGTACCGGTCTGCTTGTCTTTTCAGCGTCGCTTGCCTGCACGGCCACCAACGTACCGGCGCAAGACATGACATCGAGCCGACGGTCGATTTCCTATCACATGGTCGAAATCGACGGCCTCGAAGTCTTCTATCGAGAAGCAGGACCGGCCGACGCGGCGACCGTGCTGCTGCTGCACGGGTTCCCATCCTCATCGCGGATGTGGGAACCACTGCTGCCGCTGCTTGCCGACAGATATCATCTTGTCGCGCCAGATTATCCCGGCTTCGGTCACAGCAGCGCGCCCTCTCCGTCGAGCTTCGAATATAGCTTCGACAACCTCGCGCGCGTCATCAATGGGCTCACCGCCAGGCTCGGCATCGCCAACTACGTCCTGTTCATGCAGGACTATGGCGGTCCGGTCGGCTTTCGCATGGCAGTCGCCTACCCCGAGCGCGTCCGGGCCATCATTGTCCAGAACGCGGTTTCCCACGAACAGGGCCTAAGCCCGCTGTGGGAGGCCCGCCGGAGGTACTGGGCGGATCCGGACCACGAGCTTGCGAACCTCAAGGCCAACTTCACATCCTTCGAAGCGACGCGCCAGCGCCACATCGGATCGAGCCCTCATCCCGATCGCTACGATCCCGATACGTGGTCCGACGAGTACGCTTTTCTCACCCGTCCAGGGCAGGCCGACATTCAGACCACGCTGTTTCTCGATTACCAGACCAACGTCGCCTCCTATCCGCGTTGGCAAAAGTGGCTTCGCGAGATCCAGCCGCCGACCCTGGTGGTTTGGGGGAGATACGACCCCTCCTTCACCGTTTCCGGCGCGATGGCTTACGCCGACGATGTACCGAAAGCGAAAATCCACCTTCTGGAAGCGGGACATTTCGCCCTCGACGAAGCGACTGACGAGATTGCATCCCTGGCTCGTGACTTCCTCGAGCGTTTGGACAAAAACAAAGACTGACGGCGGTGAACGCCTGCGAGACCACTAATGGGAAACGTGATGGGACGCCTACTTTCAGTCAATGTCGGCTTGCCGCGCGACATCGCCTGGCAAGGCAAGACGGTACACACCGGCATCTGGAAAACGCCGGTCGAGGGGCCGCGTATGGTGCGCCGGCTCAACATAGACGGTGACGGACAGGGTGACCTAGCCGGTCACGGCGGTGAACGCCGGGCTGCATTTGTCTATCAGATGGACTCCTATCGGTATTGGCAGAACCACCTCGGACGAAACGACTTTGTCTACGGACAGTTTGGAGAGAATTTTACCGTCGATGGCCTGTCGGATGCAGAAGTGTGTATCGGAGACCGCTACCGGATCGGCAGTGCCCTGTTCGAGGTGACGCAGCCGCGCGTCACCTGTTACCGGCTGGGCATCCGTATGAACGAGCCGGAAATGGCCGCGCTGGTGGTCAAGCACGGAAGACCCGGCTTCTATTTTCGTGTGTTGGAAGAAGGCGAAGTGGCGGCCGGCGACGAGATCACGCAGGTCCTCTCCGGACCCGAGCGCATGAGCGTGTCCGAGATCGATGCGCTGCTTTACAGGCCGGGTCACCCCCGCGATCGACTGGAGCGCGCGCTCCGCATCCCGTCGCTGAGCACCGGCTGGCGTCATTCCCTGCAGGCGTTGCTCGCGCAGCAGAGCGACGGCGATGTGACGACCGGAAACGCCGGACTCAACGTAGCGGCCGGTCCACCGCTGGCGTGGCGCGGATTCCGCCCGCTTCGCGTTTCGCGCAAGGTCCGTGAGAGCGACGACGTGACCTCGCTGCTGCTCGAGCCCACCGACGAACAACCCATCGCCCCGGCCCTCCCCGGGCAGTTTGTCGTGCTGCGGCTCGGGCCGCCATCTGCACCGGCGCTGACGCGGAGCTATTCGCTGTCGGGCGAACCAGGCACGTCGTGCTATCGCGTCAGCATCAAGCGGGAGGCCCACGGCGCGGCCGGCGCCTATGTTGATGACCAACTGAGGGTTGGCGACATCGTGCCCACAAGCGCGGCGCGTGGCAGCTTCACGCTACGGCCCGGCGACACGCCGGTTGTGCTGTTGAGCGCCGGAATCGGCGTGACGCCGGTACTGGCGATGCTTCATGTGCTGGCTGCTGAAGCATCGAAGCGGGACATCTGGTGGCTGCACGGAGCCCGCAACGGCCGCGAAGATCCCTTTGCCGAAGAGACGCGTGGGCTGCTCGGTTCGCTTGCCCACCATCACAGCTACATTTGCTACAGCTCGCCCGATCCCGAGGATCGGCCTCATCTCGATTTCGACGCACCCGGTCGCCTGGATATGCGGTTGCTTCAGGAATTCAACGCGCCGCTCAATGGCGATTTCTATATCTGCGGCCCCTCCCCCTTCATGAGCGATCTGACGACCGGGCTTGCTGCATTGGGCGTCGCGCGAGATCGGATCCATACCGAGTTGTTCGGCGCCGGTCCTTCTACTACGCCAGGCATTGCGGCTTCGCCGCGCCGACCGCCACACTTGCCGGCCGGTGCCCCCGGCACAGGACCGATGGTGTCGTTTGCCCGTAGCGGGCTCAATGTCCGCTGGGGGTCATCGTTCCGAAGCTTGCTCGAGCTGGCGGAAGCTTGCGACGTACCCGTGCGGTTTGCGTGTCGAACCGGGGTTTGCCACACTTGCGAGAGCGGGCTTGTGGCAGGGACGATCGGCTACCGCCCGGACCCGGTCGATGCAGCGGCGGACGGCAATGTGCTGATCTGCTGCGCCCACCCTGAGAGCGACGTCGTAATCGACTTGTGACGGCACGCGGCCTGCCCACACGCGCGCCCCAATTGAGGAGGACTTCAAATGCGATCCGACATGGTGCCCGGAGCTGTTTTCCCCGACTATGAACTTAGCGATCATACCGCGAAGCACCGAAAACTTTCCGAGCTGCAGGGACAGGACCCGATGGTGCTCGTCCTGAGCCGCGGTGCCTTCTGCCCGAAGGACCGTCGTCAGGCCGAAGGTTTGCTGCAGCTTCATCGCGAGATGGAGGTCGGTTATTGCCGGCTGGTCACGATCAGCACCAACAATATCACTGAGACCAACGAAAACCGCAGTGGAATAGGCGCTCACTGGCCTTTTCTCGCCGATCCCAGGCGTATCATTCAGAAGGATCTCGACATCGCCGAATACACCGACGCCAGCCACAATCCGATGATTCCGCACGTGATCGTGCTGGAGCCTGGCCTTGTCATTCACAAGATCTATAACGGCTACTGGTTCTTCGGACGGCCCACGGTAGAAGAGCTCCGCCAGGACCTGCGCGCCGTCAGCAGGAAATGCCGGCCGGACTGGGACATTACAGCGCCCGACCTAAAAGCGGCGTGGCAGCAGGGCCGCAAGGATTCCTTTTATCCATACGGCAAGACTTTTGCTCAAACTCTCGGCGCACAGGACTAGCAGCTGACGCTGAGTCCGCCGCACTTCTCTTACCTGCGAGCCGAACGCGGAGTTCGCCACTTTCATCTTGGTGGCTCCGCGCCGGTCAATTCAGTCCGCCGGGCCCTCGGAATAAATCCCGGGACGCCGGTCTCCACCACCGAATTGAACCTGATGTTCGTGGTGATGCGGTCCCGAATTTCCCGCATGGCATCTTCAGGCAGGGTCGAGATATCAAAGCTCTCCCGGATCCGCTGAGGCTTGGTCGAGGTAGTCAGGAAAGCAGTACCGCGCTGCACCGCCCAGGCCAGGGCAACCTGGGCCGGCGTCTTGTACACACGCTGTGCGATGGCCGTGATCACCGGGTCGGCCAGCAGGTTTGGCTCCATCGCATGGCCCAGAGCGGCAAACGCCTGCAATACAATGCCGTGCTCGCGGCAGAAGTCGAGCAGCTTCCATTCGGGGAGATAAGGATGCAATTCAACCTGGATCATGGCAGGTTTGATCCGCGCTACCGCCACGATCTCGCGCAGCTTCTCGAGGGTAATGTCCGACAGACCTATCGACTTGCAGTGACCATCGTCCACGAGGCGCTCCAGCGCCCGCCACGTATCGACGAGCGTAACCCCCGAATCGTAGATCACGCGACCGTCCGCGTCCCTCGGATCCTGCTCGTCGCCGGGCTGAAAGGCAAAGGGCGTGTGGATGATATAGCAATCGACATAATCGAGTTGCAGTCGCCGGCAGCTCGCATCGAAGGCAGGCTTGACCCGCTCCGGGCGATGATTGGTGTTCCACAGTTTCGTGGTGACGAACAGGTCCTCGCGCTGAAGCGTTCCCGCCTTGAACGCTTCCTGAATTGCTTCACCCACCGCCGCTTCATTGCGGTAGCGTTCCGCACAATCGAGATGTCGAAATCCCGCTTCCAGCGCCGCCCTGGTCGCCTCTTTGGTTGCGACGGGATCCGGAATTAGCGTGCCAAACCCGGCAGCCGGGATCTCACCCGATCCATGCGCCGTATGAATCCTCGTATCGCGAAGCGTATCGGATGTTGTCATGCTCGTTTTCCTTTGCGACGTCATGTTGCTGTTCCAGGGGTGTTAATTGGCCGGCCGCGGCTTACGTAGAAAAAGCACAAGCGGGCTCACTATCAGCATGGCCAGCATCAGGATCTTGAACTGGTCGATGACCGCGACGACGGCCGCCTGCTGGGTGATCATGCCGTTGAGCGCGGCGAGGCTGCGCTTGGCGATAGAACCCGCGACATGCGCGGCGGTGCGGTAAGGCGTGAGATTCTTTGCGAGCGCCAGGTGCATGGCCTGGGTGTTCGTGTAGAAGAAGATCTGGACCACCGCGATGCCGATCGTGCTTCCGTAGACGCGCGACAGGGTCAACAAGGATGTGCCTTCGGGGCGGAATTTCGGATCGAGCGTGCTGAGCGCCGCCTTGCCGAGCGACGGAAGCAACACACCGAGACCGGTACCCTGAAGCAGCGTAGCTGCGACCACCAGCCGCTGATCCATTGCCGGTGAATAGCCGAGCATCAGCGAATTCGCATAGATCACCGGCGCCATGCCGCCGAATATGAACAGCCGGTTGTCGATTCGCGCCGGAGCGAAGCCCATCAGCGCCACCGCCCCCACCAGCGTGACGCCGCGTGCAAGGGTCATGTAGCCGGTGGTGTCCACGGGATAATCGAGCAACTCCTCCAGCATCGGCGACGTCAAAGCCAGGGTCGGCAGCAGGACGAAGCCGACGGCGAAGAACATGACCGCCGAAAGAATGAAGTTACGGTCCTTGAACAGCGCCTTGTTGAGAAAATGGACATCCCTCGTCATGACGTGCACGATGAAAAGATAAAATCCCAGCACCGAGGCCGCCGCTTCGGCCCAGATTTCCGCGGAGGCGAACCATTCCAGGCGTTCGCCGCGGTCAAGTAGCATCTGCAGGCCGATCATGCCGAGCGAGAAGGTCGCCAGGCCGAAGAAGTCGAAGGGCGGATTTTGCTCCGCTCTCCTTTCAGGGAGCAACAATGCCACTGTCAGGGAGATAAATGCTGCCATCGGCAGGCTGAAGTAGAAGATCGAGCGCCAGCCGTGATATTCGCTGAGCCAGCCGCCGATGCTCGCCCCGCTGCTGATACCGAGCACGATGCACACCGACCACGTCAGCGTGATCCGAGCATGACGCGGCTGCGGCGACACATCCAGCAGGGTCGCCAGCGACAAAGGCGCGAGCGTGCCGCTCGCGGCTCCCTGGACGATCCGGGCGAACACGAACTGCAGCGACGTCGTTGCCAGCGTGTTGAGGATCAGTCCGACCACGAAAACGGCGAGAGCCACCTGATAAACCCTCTTGCGGCCATAGCGCCCCGCAAGCCAGCGCGCCATCGGCATGACGGTGGCGCCCGCCGCCATATAGGCCGTAAACACCCAGCCGGCCTCGTCGTTGGCCATCGATAGCGTGCCCTGGATGTACGGCAGGGCCGCATTCGGCAGCGAGATGTTCACCGCTTCCATGTAGGTCGCCATCAGGGCAGCCACGGTGACGACACGATGGCCGTCGACCGCAGCGTTCAATGGGAGAGCGAACTCATTCGACCTCCGTCGCACGCGCGGGCGGCAGCAGATGGAACCAGAGCCGGCGATAGCCGGTGTCGACCCGCACCGTCACACTGATGCCCGAGAACAGCGGCCGGTTCGGATCGACCTGATCCAGCTCGAGCCGTACCGGCAGGCGCTGGACGACCTTGACCCAATTGCCGGTCGCATTCTCGGGCGGCAGGACCGAGAAATCAGAACCAGTTCCCGGACTCATGCTGACGATGTGCGCGTTGAACTTGCGATCCGGATAGGCATCGACGTCGATCGTCGCCTCCTGACCCGGACGCATGTGGGTCAGGCCGGTTTCGCGGAAATTCGCCTCGACCCAGACGCGCGAGCTCGACAGCAGCGAGAACACGGGTGCACCTGGATTGACGAAGTCGCCGACTTGCAGGTCATCGACCTTCGTCACGATGCCCTCGTCGGGCGCCCTCACCGTCGCATAGGAGAGATCGAGTCGAGCGCGGTCGAGTTGCGCCTCGGCCGCGCGAACCGTCGGATGGCGATCATTGTCGATGTCAGGATCGCCGTCCAACGCAACGACGGTGCTGGCGATCTGCTGTTCGATCGATGCGATGTGCTGACGAGCGACCTTGAAATCCGTCTCGGCGCGCTCGAAGACCGCGCGCGGGGTAAAATCGGAAGCCAGCAGCGCTTTCTTGCGGTCATATTCGCGCTCGTCATAGGCAGCCGAATCCCTGGCCGACTGTAGTTCCGCCTGCTGCTGGCGATAGGTCGCTTTGAGCGAATATATCTGGAGGCGCGCGCTTCCAAGCCGCGCCTCGGCCTGATCGACGGCAATCTGGTAGGCCTCGGGATCGATCCGGAACAAGACCTGGCCCTGCCGGACGCGCTCATTGTCCCGGACAGCGATTTCGACCGTCTGGCCGGCAACCCGGGCGTTGATGGTGACCTTCGCCGCGCGAACGAACGCGTCGTCGGTCGAGACGTAAGGCTCTTCGGCGAGGTACATGGCGGCGCCGAACAGGGCCACCACAATTGGCACCGCGAGCATCAGCGGCCGGCGCAGCCGGTCCCTCAGCGTCCTTGCGGGCGGTGCGGCCGCAACGGGAACGGGTGTGGCGCCATCGACAGCTCGATCGAATAGCGCCTCCACCACACCGTCCGCCACTGCTGCAGAAGCCACAGCGATATCCGCAACCTCGCGGAACTCCTGGCGGTCGCCTGTCCGGCCGGCGACTGGCAAAACATTCAATCCCATGGAAACTCCGGACCTCTATTCCATTTTGTAACGAGTGATACAAATATTGCAATTCCGCGCGGCAATCAAGATGCTTGACCATTTATTTTTGTAACGATATATACAAATAGAATGAGTAGCGATTGTGAGTTCGGGATGGCACAAAAAAGCAGCGAAACGGGACCCGCGCGTCGAGGGCGGCCGCGGGCCTATGACCCACAGGCCGCCCTCAAGCAGGCGACCGAGGCCTTCTGGAAGACCGGCTATTCCGGCACTTCCCTCGACAGCATTGCTGCCGCGACCGGCATGAACCCACCGAGCCTCTATGCGGCATTCGGTAACAAGCACGCGATCTATCTCGAGGCGCTCGCGCGTTATTGGGAGATCAGCCTGGCCGCCACACGCGAGGCTCTCGCCGAGGACCGTCCCTTGGGCGAAAGCCTGATGCTTGCCTTTGAGGCGGCGTTGTCGATCTATTTTTCAGGCAAAGGAAACGCGCGCGGCTGCTTTGTAATCGGGACCGCGGTAACCGAAGCCGGCGAAGATGCCGCGATCCGGAACAGCGTAGCGGCGGGACTGCGTGCGATTGACGCCGATTTTGAAACCCGTTTCCGCAAGGCAATTGAGCGAGGCGAGTTGAAGCCCGGTGCGGACCCCGCAGCACTTGCGATCTTCGCATCGGCCACAATGCATACGATTGCCATTCGCGCCCGTGCCGGCGCCCGCCGTGCCGAACTGAGGGAGGTTGCCCGAAAGGCTGTGAGCGTAATCTGCGGATGCCCGACGGCGGCTGACTGAGCTGCGGCGCCCGCGAGGCGAGCGTCGCTCCAGGTAACCCACGCCGGCTATCCGATGAGGACAGCTCGTACATTTTCATCTTCCTCCGAAGGACGCTCAGCCATTCTGCAAGTCGCTGGCGTGCCGGGCCATACAACCCTCGGCGGAAGTCCGTCATATCAAGGTATGAGCGGCTATCTCGCAAAACGGGATTAGTGAGTGTTCGAGAGGGGGAAACAATCGTGGATTCTTCACCATCATCGCAGCATCAAGTCCAACTGACCTCGTTCGTGGAACGGGCTTTCGCGCCATGAATGGCTTACCCGATATTCTGGCTGACGACCTCGACGTGGTCTTCTGCGGACTTAACCCCGGCCTCCGCGCTGCAGACGCCGGCCATCACCTTGTCGGCCGTGGCAACCGGTTCTGGCCGGTGCTGTTCAGATCGGGGTTTACACCGCGGCTGTTCGAGCCCGCTGACGACCGATTGCTGCTCAACGAGGACTGTGGACTGACGACAGTCGTTGCCCCCCCACCGCGAGCGTCGACCAGATTTCAGTCCGTGAATTCGCCGGCGCATCGGAAGCCCTCAAGCGCAAACTCGAGATGCATAAACCAGGGTTTGTGGCCTTCCTGGGCAAGAAGGCTTGCGGAGCCATCCGACCGTCGCGTGGGGCCGGCACACCGACTTGTTCGGACGTACACGCGCTTGGGTCCTTCCCAATCCGAGTGGGCGCAACCGCGAGTTATCGCTCGACGAACTTGTGCTCGCCTATCGAGAATTCAGACTTGCTGCCCGCGCTGAACGAAACGTGGATTGACCTCCCGGGGCAATATCATCTCCAGCCAACAACTCCAGCTGCATCTTCCGAAGCGTCAAACCGAACTCTTGCGTCGTCGAACCACGAGAACGGCAAAACCCAGGAACACGACGACCGCCGCGGTTGCCATGCCCTCGCGGGCGAACGCGAGCAGTGGCGAAGAAGGACCGCCCCGACGCACCTCGGCGACCTGTTGTTCGGTGATGGTCGTATTGGTTGACCCATAGTGGGTGAGCACGTAGTTGCCCAGCGCCGTAATGTCGCGGTCTCTGAGTGCATTGGCATCGGTCGTGTGGCCGCCGAAGCCGGGCATGAAGGCCTGTCCGCTTGATGTCGTGCGATTCACGCCATAGAGGATCGCCGCAATGAGGTTGGTCGCATTCCTGGCGCCAGTCGCCGAGTTCGAGAACAGGCTCGGATAGTAACCGTCCTTGCTGCCCTGACCTTCAGCCGAATGGCAGGAGGCACAATTACCTTGAAACAGCTCTGCGCCGGTGGGATCGGATTCGCTATCGGACCTGATGGCTTCACGTCCCCGCAACGCTGCGAGTTCGGACAACATCTTTCCGGCAGAGGAGCGGGAAACCTGGTCGGCGGGGTCGTGAACGGGTGGAACGTTCTTGATAAACGTCGCGATAGCGCCGAGGTCCGCGGCGGCAAGGTGCTGGAAACTGTGTTCGACCGCTTCGCCCATGCTTCCGGCCGCCTGCGCCTTTCCGGACAAGTGTCCCGTGCGCAGATACGCCACGAGCTCTTCCTTGGTCCAGCGTCCAATGCCGCTGATCGGATCCGACGTGATGTTCGGCGCATACCAGGGGCCGACCTGCGCGCCCGACAGGGCACGGCTCCCCTCCTCCTGCATCAGAAAGCCGCGCGGCGTATGACAAGTGCTGCAATGGGCGGCACCCTGCACGAGATAGGCGCCCCGATTCCATTCTGCCGATTGATGCGGGTCGGGCACGAAGCTCGCCGCGTCGAGGAACAGCAGGTTCCAGGCCATCATCGACGCACGTATGTTCATCGGAAACGGAAGCTTGGTCGGTGGGGGGCGCTGTTCGACGGGCTTTACCGCCTGCGTGAAGTAGAGATAGAGCGCGTGTGCGTCCTCTTCGGTGAACTTCGCATAGGATGTATATGGCATCGCAGGATAGAGGTTGGCGCCATCCCGTCGAACTCCGCGACGGAGCGCCCGCGAAAAGTTCTCCTCGGTGTAGCGCCCAATCCCGAATTCAGCCGATGGCGTGATATTGGTTGAATAAATCGTGCCGAGCGGGGTCGCGATCGGGAGCCCGCCCGCGAAGGGTTTGCCGCCTGGCGCCGTGTGGCAGGCGCTGCAGTCCGCGGCCGTTGCCAGATACTCCCCACGCTTGATCACAGCAGCCGTTTGATCAGGCTGATCGGCCGCCTGACAGATGCCGGCCGCCGCGGTTGCGGCGAAGCAGATGAGCAGCGCGCTGAGGTGGTGACTGGAGTTGCCCATGGTCAGCCACGCTTTAGTTGATCGGTGATCGCGTCAGCCGCCTTCAGCGCCAACGCCGCCATGGTGAGAGTGCTGTTCGAAGCAGTACCGCTGGGCATCGCGCCGCCGCCGGGCAAGAACAGGTTATGGTGATCGTGCGCGCGGCAGTCTGCATCCACCACCGCTGTCGACGGATCGGCCCCCATAACGCAGCCGCCCATGATGTGGTCGCTGTTGAGAAACTCGGGAGACAACTGGAACTTGGTGGCGCCGAGTTCGGCCGCCAACTGCTGCAGCCGCGGCACGGTGTATTCCTTGGCGCTCTGGCGCACATAGTCCCCGACATCGTAGTGAATATTCGGTTTGTTGATGCCGAGCCAATCTTTCTGGCTGGACAGCGTCAAACGGTTATTTTCCGAAGGCAGTATCTCATGCTCCACTGTCAACCTCGCGGTACAGGCGGAAAGCCTCCGGATCTCTGCATCCAGGGCCTTGCCTATCAGCCCTTTTTTCAGCGCGGCGGCGGCGCCGAGCGGGACTGCGGGCGAAGTTTTCCATCCGGAACATCGCGCCGGCATAGCGGCTGCGGAATTCGCCTTGCGAGGTGTTCAGAATGCTGCTGCTCTGCACCGGCCCGACGCCTGTCCACAGCGGCTCCGTGAGCTCCAACTCCGCGGTCAGCTTCGGCTGATCCATCATGTTGCGTCCAACCTGATCGGAGCTGTTCGCCACGCCGTTGGGATTGCGTTCGTCCCTTGAAAGCAACAGCAGCTTTGGCGTTTCGATGCCATTGCAGGCAATCACGAAGACCTTGGCCGTGACCTTGTGCGAGCGCTTGTCCGGATCGAAATAGTGAACCGCTTCGATCGCGTTCTTCTCGCCCGTCTCAACTCGATAGACGACGGCGTTGGCCAGGATTTTGCCGCCGCTGGCCTCGATCTTCGGCAAAGCCGTCGAGGCATCGTACTTGGCGGCGATAGGACACACGGGAAAGCAGTTGTTGTTGCCGCAACACGGCCGGCCGTCCGTTATACGACACGCCGCTGTTGCGGGCCTGGGGCGCCGGCAAGTTGATCATCCCGATTTTCGCGGCGGCCTCCGTGAAACGATGCTCGCCGGGACCGAAGGGAATTGGCCCCATCGCGTAGGGTTTCGAGCGTTTTCCATTGGTCGGCCATTGCAGCGCCGGGTCGGACGGACCGCACACGCCGATCGCGTATTCCGCGCGCGTGTAGTAGGGCTCGATCACGTCGTGGCCGAATGGCCAGTCGCGACCGACCCCATAAAGGCTTTTCAGGTGCATGTCCTCGGGCGTGATACGCCAGCAAATTCCAGCCCAGTGCCAGGTAGCACCTCCCGCATAGCGGACGTAGCCCTGCAGATAGGCGCGGGCATTCGGCCCTTCCAGTTGAAGGTATTGCTCGTGCTCTTTGGCGGTTCGCGTTTCCAGGTGCGGCGCCCACGGCTTCGGCGGATAGGCCGCATTCCAGTGAAACAGCCGTATACTGGGCGGAAGGTTGCGAAAATTCTCGACAACTCGCCAGCGATCGACGCGAGGGCCGGCCTCGAGCATCAGCACGGACAAGCCAGCATCCAGGGCCCGCTGCGCGATCAGGCAACCGACCACCCCGGTTCCCACGACAACAACATCTGCACTATCATCGCTCGCCATCTGAACAGTTCCCGTTGGTTCGAGAGCACCGCGTTCAAAATTCAGGCATGTTGCTCAGCGGGGGAGCCTCAGCCGACCATCCGTTCGGCCCGGAGATCGCGTAGGAGGGAATGGTCATGACGTCCCGCGTTGGCTGGTACATCAGCGCGTACTCGTAGGCGAACACCTCGGCATCGGGCGCGTCGGTTATGACGCCCAGATACCAGGCCGAAATGATCGAGAGCGCGGTCTCCTTGAGCGGACCATCCGGCACGTCGGCGAAGAAGTCCTCGACGATCCGCGCGTTCTTTTCCCGTGCGATGGAAAGGAGCCCGTCAATTTGTTGCGATAGCGACGGATTCAACGCGCCCATCGCAGCGCCCATGCGCTTTCCGACCTCCTGGTTCAGGCGATGTGGAACCAGCAGCCTCGAAATTTCCATAAATCGCGCCGCGGATTGATCGGGCAGCGGCATCGGCCCCGCAACAGCAGACAGCGTTGCGAGCGCGGCCGTCCCCCCGATCGAGAGCCCACCGACCACCACGTTGCGGCGCGAGAGTTTGAAAGCCGCGGGACAATCGTCACGGTATTGGTCACGCATATGCGTATACCTCCCTCTTGGGGCCTGTAGCCGCCGGACCATTCTCCAGGCCACTGGCGCGCTCGGCCATACAACCCTCGGCGGAAGCTGATCATATCAAGGTATGAGCGGGCATGAGACGACTGGCGGAGCGAGGATCACATACCGCGCTGGTCCGGGTTCGCTTGAACCTCATCCCGATGACGGACGGGTTCCTGTATCAGTACCGCCGGTTCGTCATACCCCTTGCGGCTGCTGTAAAACACGAGCGTCATCAAACCGACGCCGACGACCAGGGAAAAAATCGTGCCCAATGCCATGGCGATGTACCCCGACGCGGGCACGTCGGTATCGGTAGCGGTCCAGCCGATATAGCCGATGATGCCAGCGGCGACGAGGAACGCCGACAGCACTCCGACGACAACCCATGCGCCAACCGTGTTCTGGCGCGCGCCTGATGGTTCGGTGTCCGATCGATTTTTGATGCCGCCATCATTGCTGTCATTCATGTCACCCTCCTCGGAGTACGATGCCCGGAGTAGCCATTCTCACAAGCCATATGGACCTTCCCATCAGAACCGTTATCGAATGGGCCCAGCTATTATGTTATTCGCCACCGATGCGGGCGCCTTTCGCAGCCACCGAGCGCTTCATCAGCAGCACCGCAAGCAAGGGTACCAGCGTCACCGCGGCCAACAACAGAAAGACATCGAAATACGCAAGTGACGACGCCTGCTGTTGCCGCAAGTTGTCGAGCGTCTGCAGGGCGGACTGCTGCGCTGCGGACGTGTCGCCGCTCTGCTGCAGGAATACCCCACGAGCCTGCTCAAGGAAGGAAATCGCGCCCGCGTTGAAAGAATCGAGCAACTCACCGAGCCGCAGGGCGTGAAATTGGTCACGGCGTTCTTGCATTGTCTGTGCCATCGAGGTGCCCACACTGCCGCCCTCGTTGCGTAGCAGACTGAGCAAGCCAACCGCAGCTCCACGCAGCGACGGCGGGATATAGAGGTAGGCCGCGACGTTCGCGGGCGCAAAGCACATCGAGAGTCCGAACACCAGCATCACCCGAGGCCAAACGACCTGGCCCGGGCTGATCTCCAGATTCATTTGTGACATCCAGTAGTTTGCGATCGCCATAACTAGTAGACCCGCCGCGAGCAACCACCGGGCATCAGTCCCCTTGCCAAGTGCCAGGCCGACAAGCGGCATCGCCAAAAGCGCACCGAACCCGGCCGGCGACATCACCAACCCCGCGCTCAGAGCATCATAACCGAACAGCGATTGAAGCAGGGCAGGCAGTGATGTGCTGGCGGCGTAGAGCACGGCGAAGGCGCCAAAAATGACGACGCAACAGGCCGCGAAATTTCGCTCGCGCAACGGGCGGAAATTGACCACGGGGTTGGGGTGGCGCAATTCCCAAAAAATCAGCGCTATCAGACCCAAAGAGAAAAGCGTCGTCAGCGTCTGCACACGCCAGAATGGATCGCTCAGCCAGTCCCACTCCTGTCCCTTGCTGAGCATTACCTCAAACGAGACCATGACGATCACCAGCAATGACAGGCCGAGCCCGTCGAAACGCAACGGCTGCTTCCACAACTCCACGCGCTCCTTTACGAGATAATCCGGATCTCGGAGCAGCGCATAACACGCACCAAACGCCAGGAGGCCAACCGGGACGTTGATGTAGAACACCCACCGCCACGAATAACTGTCAGTTATCCAGCCGCCGAGCGTCGGACCGACGACCGGCGCCAAAAGGGCAGCCAAGCCGAACAGGGTCATCGCAATGCCTTGCCTCTCTACGGGAAAGGCGTCCAGCAGTACGCCCTGACTGGACGGCTGGAGACCACCGCCCGCCAGGCCCTGCACGACGCGAAATACAATCAACTGGCCGAGGCCGGTGGCCATTCCGCATGCGCCGGACGCGAGGGTAAAGACGGCGATCGACAGCAGGAAGTAATTGCGCCGGCCGAGGCGGGCCGACAACCAGCCGCTGATTGGCAGGATAATCGCATTGGCGGCGAGGTAGCTGGTGATGACCCATTCGCCGTCGTCCACCGTGGCCGAAAGGCCACCGGCAATATATCGCAGCGCGACCAGAGCAATGGTGGTGTCGAGCACCTCCATGAAAGTCGGTATGATGACCACAGCGGCCACAAGCCATGGGTTCACGCCTGCCCGTGACCTTGAAGGTGAAAGTGCCAGGTCCGTCATTTTCCGGCGCCTGACGCGCTCGCGGCCGAAGCGCTCCCCGCCGCTTGCGGCTGGAACGCCTGGAGAAACGCACCGGCATTCGGCCCGCTCAGCGGCTTATTGAGATAGACGTAGGGCACAACTGATGCGCCGATGAACAGCGGTTTCTTGTCCGGATCGTAACCTTCAAGCTCGATCCGAACCGGCAGCCGCTGGACGATCTTGATATAATTCCCCGTGGCATTCTGCGGCGGCAGCAAGGCGAGCGTCGATCCGGTCCCGATCGTAAATCCGGTGATCCTGCCACTGAATACCTGTTTGTCGCCATACATGTCGACATAGAGATCGGCGGCCTGACCGATGCGCAAATCGCGCAGTTGCGTCTCCTTGAAATTGGCATCGATCCAGATCTCGCTTAGCGAACGGATCGCCATCAAGCTCTGTCCGACCTGAACGTCGTTGCCAGGATTGACGCTTCGGCGCGTGATGACGCCATCGATCTTCGCGACGACGTCGCAATGGCGAAGGTCGAGTTCAGCCAAAGCGACATCGCGTTTGGCGGCCTCGAGTTTCGCTACGGCTTGCTTGACGGCCGGCGCTTGCGCGGCCAGCTGATCGAACCTGCGGTCGACACCGCCTTCGGGACCAACCCTTTCGAACTCTTCTAGCATCTGCTTCGGAGACTGGTTGTACGAATGAACAACGCCCAGCTCAGCCGCGGTCTGAATCAGTTCCGCCTGCGCCCGCAAGACCGAAGAAAACGTCTGATCGAGATCAGGCGGTACCTGGTCGAGATCCGCGCTGTCTTCGGGCTCAGGCTGCAGCCCCAAAGAGACGCGGATCTGGTTCGCATCCGCCAACGCCTGAACGACACCCGCTCGAGCGATCGACAACGCCGCCTGACGTTGATCATAGAGTTCGCGGCTCGCCGTCTCCGATACGACCAGCCGCGACGTCCGGTCGAACTCCTGCTGCGCAAGCGTAAGTGTAGCCTCCTGCTTCTTGAGCGCGGCGACCCGAGCGTGCAGCAGGGCTATCTGATCTTCGACATTCTCCACAGCTTGTTGCAATTGCCAGCGGCGGCTCCTGGCCTGTGCCTCGATGCCGCGCACGGTGGCCCCCGCTGCATCCAGATCTGCCTGTGCGGTAACGACGGCCGCCTTCTTTACCGCGACGGCGTCCCGAAACGGCTCCTTGTCCAATTCAACGAGAAGATCTCCCTTATGCACGCGGTTGTTGTCATCCACTAGAACCCGGGCAACCTCGCCATGGACGCGGGGGGCCACGAAGGTCACATGGCCGTTCACGAAGGCGTCGTCGGTCGAAACCGTGCCGAACGCGAAGCGTATCCACGGAACCCCAAACACCGCGGCCCCAATGACGACAGCACCGACCGCGCCGATCAGCAATGTTCGCCGCGTGATCCATTGATTCGACACCGGTTTCGACCCAGCATCTCCCCGCGCTCGCGTGGCGTCGCGATCAGCCGTCGTACCTGTAAAGCCTCTCGCGGGCGCTTCAACAACGATACCCCCGCTCCTCTGCTCCTTGGTCTCGGTAGGCATCGGAAACTCCCTCCCAAGAAAAGCCACTTCTCGACCAGTTCACTCGTGCTTGTCGACGACGCTCAGTTCGGGCGGCGCTGAAGGGGTCGACCGCACTCCGGGCGGGCCGGGAGTATCGGTATTCGCGTTGCGGGCATCTTTCGCTATTTCCAGACAGAGCAGCAGATCGACATAGCTCGCGAATCCCCCAATCGTGGTTTCGACGAAGCAGGCGCTCCTGTCGGCGCGAACAAACTGCGGCCACTCCGTTTCGAGCTGCTGACGCGCATCAGCTTCCTCACGAGCGCACCGATCGACGGCTTTGGACGAATCGCTTTCGAAACCGCATTCCTTTACGGTGTCGTACTTCGGCACCGTATCGGAAATGGCGATCGCTGAAAGCGTCGCGATGATTGCGATCGGCAGATGAAGTAGCATCTTAATCTCCATGAGAGGCGCGCCTTCGGCCCCTGGATCGGCGTCTCTTCCGGCGACGCCCTTGCTCTGCGGCCATCTCGTCCCTCTAAACCCTCCGCCCCCTTCAACGAGCATAGCAATCGGTTGCCTCTGCGCCATACAACCCTCGGCGGGATCCAATTATATCAAGGTATTATCCGGCACTACGAGGCGACGACTGGCGCGCTCAGCATCGACGTTCCAGCCTTGGTCGCAGCGCATCGGGACAACGAATTCAGCGGACCGAAGCGAGGACCGCTCGCGGAATGCGGAGAATGAGATAGATGACCAAACGGTACGAGTGGCGCTCGAGCGGCATTGGGACGCTTCGGACGCGAAGGACTTCAAGACCGAGCATGAAATCTACAGCGAAGATGCCGTGCTTGATTATCCGCAATCCGGCGAGCGGATCCGCGGCCGACATCGCATCCAGGAGAGCCGGTTTGTTCGACCGAACAAGAAACGTTTCAGGCTCCAGCGAACAATCGGAAACGGCGATCTCTGGGTCAGTGAATTCATTCTGAGCTACGACGGCACAGCATCGTACGCAGTGAGCATCATGGAATTACGTGATGGAGTGGTAGACCACGAAACGCAGTGTTTCGCGAATCGATTTGGCCCTGCCCCCTCACGTGCGTAGCTTGCTGAGCGAATGAGTGTGTCATGAGGCGTAGACAAAGGCTATGAGTAAATGCTGCGCCGTTCCACTGATAATAAAGCTGTGCGTTTGGGAGGGATTTTCGATGGAAACCAGGATCGATGAGATCGGCGCGGGCGCGTATCGGATCTCTATTTTTGTCCCCGATGCGGCTCCGCCCGCCGGATTTACATTCAACCATTTTCTGTTCGACGGTGATGAGCCACTGCTGTTTCATTGCGGGAAGCGTAAAATGTTTCCGCTGATCTCGGGTGCTGTCGCCCGGGTCATGCCGGTGGAACGATTGCGTTGGCTCGGTTTCGGCCATTTCGAAGCGGATGAGTGCGGGTCGATGAACGAATGGCTGGCGGCCGCGCCTGCGGCCCAGCTCGCCCACGGGATGGTTGGATGCCGCGTTTCGATAAGCGATATGGCCGATCGCGAGCCGCGCGTTCTTGCTGACCGTGAAGTTATCGATATCGGCGGCAAGCGCTTCCGCTATTTTGATACGCCGCATGTGCCACACGGCTGGGATGCTGGCCTCATGTTCGAGGAGACGGCAGGCATCCTGCTGTGCGGGGACCTGTTCACGCGCGTTGGAGACGGTCCGGCAATTACCGAGAGCGACATTATCGAACAATCGATGATCTCGGAGAGCAGATTGCACTACACAAGTCTAGGCCCGACGACCGGTTCGACGGTGCGCAGCCTAGCCGCGCTGAAGCCAAAGGTCCTGGCCACCATGCATGGCTCGTCATTCTCCGGTGATGGCGCTACGGCGCTAACCGCGCTGGGTGATCACTACGATATGCTCCTTCGCACGACGCTGGAGCTCGAGGGAAAAGCCGATCACATTTAAGACCACGGTATTCTAGGCGCCGATGCACGCCAAGCTGTGCAGAGGTAACCGGACGGCCGGGTCACCGCGCTACGTAGGGCCGGATCATTTTCTTCGGGTCCACAATACGGTCGAAGTCGTTGGCAGAGATATAGCCGAGTTTAAGGGCAGCCTCTCTGAGAGTGAGATCCTCGTCGCTCGCATAATGGGCGATCTTGGACGCCTTGTCATACCCGATGACCGGCGAAAGAGCAGTCACGAGCATCAGCGACCGGTCCACATACTCCTTGATCTTCTTCAAATTCGGCTTGGTCCCTTCGATCAGGAATTTACGGAAGTTGGTGCAGCCATCGGTCATCAGCGTGATCGAATGCGTAATGTCGTAGATGATAACGGGTTTGTAGACATTCATTTCGAGGTATCCGCTCGCCCCGCCGAAGCCGGTCGTGACGTCGTGGCCCATCACCATGGTGGCGATCATCGTCAGCGCCTCGGCTTGGGTCGGGTTGACCTTGCCCGGCATTATGGATGAGCCAGGCTCGTTCGCAGGAATAATCAACTCGGCGAAGCCGGCGCGGGGCCCGCACGACATCAAGCGGATATCGTTGGCAATCTTGTAGAGCGACACCGCCAATGTACGCATGGTCCCCGACAGCTGCACCAGTGCGTCGTGGGCGCCCTGCACCGTAAATTTGTTCGGCGCGGTGACAAAGGGCAAACCCGTCAGGGTCGCGATTTGCGCCGCAGCGGCTTTCCCGAAACCGGGTCCTGAATTCAAGCCGGTACCGACGGCGGTGCCGCCCAACGCAAGGCGATAAACACCCTTGAGCGCGTCCTCAAGCCGCTCGAGGTTGTCTTCAAGCATACCCGCATAGCCTGACCATTCCTGGCCGAGCGTGATGGGGGTCGCGTCCTGCATATGCGTTCGGCCAATCTTGACGATATCCTTCCACTCGTCGGCTTTCGCGGCAATCGCGTCGCGCAATTCCTTCACGGCCGGCATCAACCGCTGTTTCACGTTGATCGCGGCCGCCATGTACATCGCAGACGGAAACGAATCGTTGGACGACTGCGACATGTTGACGTCGTCGTTTGGATGCACCGGCTTCTTGCTGCCGGGCGGAGCACCTGCAATCTGACTGCAGCGATTGGAGATCACCTCGTTCACATTCATGTTGAACTGCGTTCCGCTACCGGTCATCCACACGTGTAGCGGAAACATATCCTGGTGTTGACCGGCCAGAATCTCGTCGCAAACCTGAACGATGAGCTGGTGCTGCTGGGCGCCCAGCCGCTGATCGGCGAAATTTGCGTTGGCAGCCGCTTTTTTCAAAATCGCGTATGACGTGATCATCTCCCGCGGGATCAGATCCGGGCCGATGCTGAAATGCTCAAGCGACCGCTGTGTTTGCGCACCCCAAAGCTTGTCGGCCTGTACCTGCACTTCCCCGAGGCTGTCGGTTTCCGTGCGGAACCCTGTCATCGCCGGCCGAGACTCTGGCTGCGCCGACGCGGCAGGGGTCACGCTAAAAGCCGCAACAGGGCTGCCGGCCAATCCAATGGTAGTTGCAAGACCTCCTACGAGCATATCGCGACGATCCATATCGTGAACTCCTTTGAGAACATTGCAATGTGAAGGGCAAGCTGACGCCAACGGACTCTGCTGCGGCTTCACTGGTAACCGATGTCGGCGCGCACCTTGCCGCGAAATACCCAATAGGACCAGCTTGTGTACATCAGGATGACCGGCAGCAGCACGAGTGTCCCAACCAGGAGAAAAGCTTGGGTCCGGTCCGAGGACGCCGCCTCCCACAGGGTGAAATGATGAGGTACGATCATCGGGTAGAGGCTGACGGCAATTCCTATAAAGGACAGCACGAAAAGGCCCATAGCTCCCACAAAGGGGAGAACCTCTGCGCGGCCGTAAAGCGCGCGCCAAGTCACAATAGCAACTACAATCGTGGCAACAGGGACCGGTGCCAGAAACACCATGTTGTGAAACATGAACCAGCGTGAGGCGATCTCAGGATTTATGATCGGCGTCCAGACGCTGACGACACCGATCGCCGCCAAGACGCCGATCAGGCAAACACGCCCCTGGCGGCGAGCTCTATCCTGAAGATCGCCTTCGGTCTTAAGAATGAGCCAACCGGCGCCGAGCAGCCCATATCCAAACAGCAAGGCTATGCCGGTCGTGATCGAGAACGGCGTCAGGAAATCGAATGAGGTACCCGAAAACACCCGCCCGTTAACCTGAAATCCCTGAATGAAGCTTCCGAGCACCACGCCTTGCGCGAAAGTTGCGATGCCCGACCCACAATTGAAAGCCTGATCCCAGAACGTCTTGTGCTCGAGAATCACGGAAGCGGAATTCGAAAGCGACACCACGAAACACCAGCGCCAGCAGCATTATCAGAACCGGAAAATAAACCGCTGGGATAATGATGGCGAACGCCAACGGGAAGGCGGCGAGCAAGCCGAGCCCGCCCAGCACCAGCCAGGTTTCATTGCCATCCCAGATCGGCGCGATCGAGTTGATGATGGTGTTGCGCGCAATGGTATTCGGCGCGAGGCCATAGAGAATGCCGACGCCGAGGTCGAAGCCGTCGAGCAGGACGTAGAAGAAGACGGCTACGCCCAGGATCAGTGTCCAAATCGGTACGAAGTCCAGAACTTGGTTCATGATTCGCTTCCTCCTGCGATACGCGCTCCCGCGACCACCGGTGCTTGGGGCCGTCCGGCCTCGATCGTCGCGTGCCCTTCGGCGGCCGGCTCCGGCCCGGCGCGGACGATGCGCAGCATGAGAAAGAACCCGGCGGGATAGATGAAGAGATAGGCGGCCATGTATGCCAGCAGCGAGATGATCACGTCGTGGCCGGTCAATGACGGTGAAACCGAAGCTGCCGTTCGCAGCAGGCCATAAACCGTCCAGGGCTGGCGCCCCACCTCGGTGACCGCCCAACCGGCGATGACGGCCACAAATCCGATCGGCGCTGCAAACTGGCACAGCAGCAGAAAAAGCGGCGTGTCTGTGAGCCGTCCGCGCCAGCGTAGCCATCCGCCAAGCAGCACGATCGCCAGCATCAGCATCGCGCATCCGACCATGATCCGGAAGCCAAAGAAGGGTATCGCCACAGGCGGCCGCTGGTCCGCGGGAAAATCCTTGAGCCCTTTGACTTCGCCATCGACCTTGTGGGTCAGGATCAAGCTGCCCAGTCCCGGCACCTCGATCGCGGCGTGATTGCTCTCGGTCTTTTCATCGGGGATCGCGAACAGCGTCAAAGGTATCCTCCGGCCGCTCTCCCAGCGCGCCTCGATGGCGGCGAGTTTCGCGGGCTGGTACGCCAGCGTGTTGAGGCCATGATGATCGCCGAGAAACATCTGCAGCGGCACCAGAACGGTCAACAGCCACAGCGTCATCGACAGCATGGTCCGGCCCTCTTCCGGGAACCGTCCGCGCCGAAGCAGATAGGAGCCGACGCCGAGCACTACAAAGCCGGTGGTGATGAAGAATGCGACAACGGTGTGCGCCAGTCGGGAAGGAAAGGAAGGATTGAAAATGACCTGCAACCAGTCGACCGGAAAGAAACGGCCATCGATTATCTCGTAGCCGGCTGGCGTCTGCATCCAGCTATTGGCCGACAGGATCCAGAACGACGAGAACAGCGTTCCCATCGCCACCATCAGCGCTGCAACGAAATGCGCCCAGGGAGGCACCAACCTTCGCCCGAACAGCAGCACACCGAGAAACGCGGCTTCAAGAAAAAACGCCGTCAGATCTTCAAAGGCAAACAGCGGCGCAAGCACATTCGAGGTCGCGTCCGCGTACCGGCTCCAGTTAGTGCCGAACTGGAACGGCATGACAACGCCGGTGACCACTCCCATCCCGAAGGCGATCGAAAAAATCTTAATCCAAAACATCGAGACGCGAAGGTAGACGTCACGCCCGGTCGCGAGATGGAACCCTTCAAGAACGGTAATGAATGCTGCAGCACCAACGGTGAATGCCGGCAACAGAATATGCCAGCCAATCACCCAGGCAAATTGTATTCGCGAGAGGAAAATCGCATCAAAATCCATTCCACTTACTCCTCGCAGTTACTTTCAGATACCAACAGATTCTCGTTGCCAACCGATCCAAAGTATCCCAACGCCTCCGAGGCCATCCCCGGTCGGTTCGATCTTCAGTTTCGTCTTCCTTCCGGCTGTCACTTGCGACGACTGAATTCGTTTTCGCCATACCTCAATTGTAGGTTAGAGCGCTGATGCCGATGGCACCACTCGTCGTTTCGTAATGTCCCGCTCATACCTTGATATGACGAGCTTCCGCGTACCGCTCAGTCTCGATCACACGTTCGTCTGTGCCGTAAGACTGAGCGGATCTGAAGACCACCGGCGTTACCGTCGACGCAGTGCTCGACCTCGTCGGCGGTACAAATCGGTCACTGCATTTCAATTGGTTACCTTAAGGGGCCGCGCTCATCTCAGCGGTAAGTCAGCCCGACGCTGTTTTGGCAGCGACCCGCGGCATTCGCGCGGCCTTTATTCTCGCTCCGAAGCGAGATAGTAAAAGCGCTGGGGCCCTGTTTGACGCTGGCCTAACTACGCCAAAGGTCGGAGAGAGTTTGCCACCGTCGGCTGCTCGAGAAGCGCATGAGATGCCGGCAGGAATTCGCGGGCATCTTTTCGGGAAAATCGATCTTCGGCCCTGAATCATCACCTACAATGGTTCATTACGCGCACGGCCGGGCCGGGTCCCAACTGATAAGGTCGGATGTGAAACCTTATCAGTCTACCGACTGACCCCACTGGTGTGATTTACTTTCGACTGACTCCATTTGGCTCGCTATGTGGCTACGTTTACTTTGGGTTGGGGAGCGACCCCCCTGCCGGTATAGCCTGTTGTTTTGCCGCAAGGAGCGCACAGCCCGTGACCGGCTGCTTTGCGCCAACAGCCGTCGTTCGCCGACTACTCTGAATTTATGGGCCACGCCTGTGTCACCACTCCATTCTCTCACTCGCCTCAAGGATAGCTCCGTCGAGCGGCGCCGTAACCAGTGCAACTTGGCTGTCACGCTCCGCAGGCGGCGGCGCGAAAAAGAAGTAAAAGTGTTTGCCGAACGTCCGAAGCCAGGGGATCGCAAACCACACCAGCGTGGCGGCCTGAAGCGCAAGGCAAAGACCGAATGCGGCCTGATAGGCCGCGACCGGGTAATGCCCGTCCTGAGATGGCCATTGCTCGACCACGAGCCCAATGCCGTATTGCATTGTGAACGCCCAGCCAAAGTGCAGGAGATTTAGAGCGCCATTGGCCCGCGCGCCAAATTCCCTGGGGAAGTAATCGGCTATGACCGCAAAGCTTAGCACTGTTGCGGCGCCAGCGATCGACACAATGGACCAAGGCAGAAGTGATGGCAGTGGAATGCGTAGGACCAGGGCGAGTTCGGCCACAATGAACAGCGCCCCCACGCCCGCCAACAGGACTTCCGTTCTTATATTAAGTTTACGCAGGCGATCGGCCATGGCACCAAGCAGGAGGGCTCCAAGGCTTAGGCCAGCAGCCATCAGGAACATTTGAGCGGCCCGGCTGTGGTGGTCGAATCCTTCCACGTCGGTAAGCCAGGCTGCAGCCCACAATGACTGTAGCGCCCAGGACGAGCCAATACAGGCGGCCGAGAGCGGAGCGACTCTCAGGCGCTTGGCGCGCGCTGTTGGGCAAGGACGCGCCGAACCTGTCGCCGGCGGTGATTTCCCGTCTGACGGCGGAGTGGCAGGGCGAGTACGGGCATTGGCAGAAGCGGGATTTGTCAGCGCGCCGATATGTGTACGTGTGGGCCGACGGCGTATTCCTGCAGGCTCGCATGGAAGACCACAGTGAGTGCATGCTGGTGCTGATCGGGGCTACGCCGGAGGGCAAGAAGGAACTCATCGGCTTCCAGGTTGGCGTTCGGGAAAGCGGGCAGAGCTGGCGCGAACTTCTGATCGATGTGAAAAGACGAGGGACTGAAGATCACTCCGGAAATCGCCGTTGGTGACGGTGCGCTCGGCTTCTGGAAGGCGCTCGACGAGGTCTTTCCCGGAACGCGCCATCAGCGCTGCTGGGTGCACAAGACTGCGAACGTGCTGAACAAGGTCGCGCTGTCGGTGCAGGTGAACATGAAGAAAGATCTGCGCGAAATTTACCTGGCGCCAAGCCGACTCTCAGGAAACGCGGATCTGAATAGATGGACCACAACGTAAGTGAACTTCGAGCGGTCGTGGCGACTTCTGAGTCAGCTTCACGCTCTGGAACGACCATATAAATCAGTCCACTTACCGCAACGGTCCCGATTGTCAGGACTTCGAACAGGCTTCGCCAGCCCACATAGTTAAGCAACCAATCGGTTGGGGCGGTCGCCGTGACCGCGCCTAACGATCCCAACATGATCATCCAGCCGTTGGCGAGCGCGACGCGCTCTCTCGGAAACCAGGTGACGATGGCCTTGAGCCCGGCCATCAATGATCCGGCAACGCCAAGTCCGATCATGGCGCGCGCAACGAGGAGCTCTGGGAAGCTCGAGGCGGTACCGAACAGTGTAGCGCCGCCAGCCGCGATGACCAGCAGCACGCCTTGGACTCGACGCGGCCCAAGTCGGTCCAGAAGCACCCCTATTGGAATTTGGGTCAATCCGAACACCAGGAAGTAGATTGACGCGAGCAGCCCGGTCTCGGCGGCATTGAGCCCGAAATCGGAGGCCAATGCCGGCGAGATCGCGGCATTGATCGTCCGAAACAGGTAGGCAAGGTATGGCTCATCATAGCCGGAGCGACTGACGTTCTCCCAGACCTGCTCCTGCCTGGCGTGGTCGGCCGTGACGGAAAAGGCCATGAGTTGCTCGAGGGTCATGCCATCTTCGGCATAGACCTCGTGCAGCTTCGGCGACACTGAGGCGAGGCGCAATCGTTGCTTCACGATCGCCGGGCTCACGAAATGCCGGGCCGCAATATCTTCCTCGCTCAAGCCAGTGTCGCTCAAAATCTTGAAAGCTCGAAACTGGTCTAACGGATGTAACCCGACCCGCTCGTCATTTTCGGCGAGCGAGTCATCCTCGGCAATGCCACCCTCGCGCACGACGCAGGGAACGGGCTGCGTCTTTGCCATGCGCTTCTGCTTCACAAGAAGTTCCAGCGCACGATAGCGCCTGCCACCCGCCGGCACCTCGAACATGCCGGTCTCGTTGCCCTCGGCATCCAGGACAGCTCGAACGCTCAAGCTCTGCAGCAGGGTGCGTTGCGCGATACTTTCGGCTAGCTGCTCGATCGAAACGCCGGCCTTTACGCGGCGCACGTTCGACTGACTGAGCACGAGCTTGTTGAAAGGAATGTCCCGCGACGGGGACAGTGTGATCTTCTGAACGCCTTTCGTCATTTTGGCTTCTCCACGACGGGCAGCCAAGAGACTCTCTCTTGACCTCCAGCCCGTCGCGGAAAGACCTCCGCTCCTCTCACTCTTGCGCAGGCAACGGTGGGGTGAGCATCACGCCGCCTCGCAATCGCCAACTTACGGCTCCCCCGACGCGCTTGCGACACGATCGGGAGCAAAGCCGAGCAAGTAGTCAGCGGCTTTGCTCGCCTGCGAAGCCGCACGCACGATAGCGCGATTGTCTTCCCGCAGGACTTCGAGCCACGCGCCGATGTAGTCGGCATGGCGGACGGTTGGCACGATGCCGAGAGATGCGCAGCCGAACGCAGCACTCAATTCAGCCACGAGTTCCTCGAAGGCATATTTCCCGGTGCCGTAGGATCCACTCAGGTCGCGGTTGAGCCGCGAAGGATGTCCAGTCGCGTGACCGAGTTCATGCAGCGCGGTGCGGTGCCAGTTGATCGGCTCGAAGTAAGCCTGTGGCGGCGGGACCTGAACATAGTCTTCGGCAGGCGCGTAGAAGGCCCGATCGCCGCCGATACGAAACGTGACGCCGGTCGCCTTGATCAGGGCTTCGACCCTGGGCTCGATCAGGGCGGGAGGCGGTGGCGGCGCGGCGGTGGCGATGCCTCCGGGTAGCTCGCACTGATCTGTATTGAACACGGTAAAGCGCTTGAGGAATGGAATCGCTTGCGCTTCTTCGCCGGTTTCGGCGGCGCGTCGCTTCTCGTCGCCCGGCACAAAACGGTCGGCGTAAACAACCGTGGTGCCGCGCTCACCCTTGCGGACGTGTCCGCCAAGCGACAGCGCCTGGCGAAACGTAAGCCAGCTTTGTCCCGTAAAACCGTGTTCGATCGTGCTCCCCCAGAGCAGCAGGACGTTGATGCCACTGTAGCTGCGGTCGGTCGAAGCATTTTTCGGCAAGGCCAGCGGCGCCTTTGCCGCGGCCGTACCCCAGGGCTGGACCCAGGGCACGCGGCCGGCCTCGAGCTCGGCGAGGATCTTGTCGGTGATTTCGTCATAGAGGGTCGCCCGGTCCTGACCGGCGCGCGCGCGAGCAGTATGGTTTGACATCGCGGGTCTCCGCGACGGGCGCTGCGAGCCTCTCTCGCAGCCTTCAACCCGTCACGGCAAACCCGGGCGGCACTCTTACTCTCAGCCTCTTGCGTGAGGGGTTGACGCCCGTGTGACCCAGACGGCGCGTGGTTCGGCTTACAAGAGCTCGGTTGGCCTGCTTGATGTGCTAGGGCCGCGGGCCTCGATCAGGGCGTGCGCCAAGGGCGCATCGCCTCAACGGAAAATGGCACCCGCAGGAGCGTGAGCATAGCGACGCCGAAGGCGGCACGCGGGACCGAGTGCAGCGACGAGACCGGTTAAGAGGGCACCCGGGAACGGGGCAGTGATAGCGACGCCGGCATGCTTCATGACGGCGGGACCCTTTCCCGAGTGCCCCCGGCGATGAGCTCCGTAGTGTTTGCGCGAGGGATCGAAGCCGGACGGCCGAGACGCTACGCGGCTCGGTTCACGAGAGCCCGGTCCGGCACTTGCCGGACGCGCACAAACGGAAATGAAGCGCTAGGTGGGGGCTTTGGATTTCCTGGCGGGTTCGCGGGCGGTATCCCTCCAAACCCCAAGTTCCCGCCATTGCGAATCCCAGCCATGTGTTAGCAGCCGGAACGAATGACGGAGAAAACGATTCGCCGTATCAGGAGCGATTTCTATGCTGATGACACGTGAACGAAGGCCGGCGATACGGACGATGCGCGGATGGGCGATTGACGTGCTACAGGAAGCTGGTGCCATCCGCGAGTGCGAGGAGCACGGCTGGATGCAGGACCGCGCCGATCCGCATGCACGTGAGCGGGCCTTCGATATCGCCCGTGGAGACCCGCCAGCGGGCGTCTCCCCTGATGCGGCGGCGGCCGTGCGGCCTTAACCGACCAGCGACGCTTGCGCCGCGCCGTCCGCGACTACGGTAACGAACGAACGAAGAAGTTCTTCGCGCACACACTAAAGGCTGGCGAACTGCATGCCGCGTGATTTGCCACACTGTTCTTATGAAGAACCAGGCTTGATGCGGGTTAGCTTGATAAATCTAACACTCACATCGAATTCCATCGCCTCGATATCCCTGGCTTCCTCGCGCAACGTGAGCTTGCTGAAGAAAGGGATGTTGTGCTTACCGTCAGCCCTCGGAAAATCGGCAATTTGAAATTCGATGGTCCATCGGTCAGTGAGCGCCGCTTCGAGTTCCTGCGCCTTCCCGGCTCCGTACAGCTTCCTTACAGTCTCTATCAGTTTAATGCGAAACGGCTCGTATTTGCGCAGCATTTGCGCCGACACGCCGCCCTGCTTAAAGAAATGGCTCAACACGCTCGATTGACGAGAACTCTTCTTCACATGGATAAAGCGTCGTCCTGGAATGTCCAGTAAATCACAGACTTCGATGCCGGGCCCTGGAACGTCGTCTATTTGGATAAGTTTTTGGTCAAGGAGTAAATAGCCCACCTCTGTCGCGATTTCCTCATTATAAGACTCCTCTGACTGATAACCGACTTTTTGCTTACCCTTGCGATCTTTGAACACGATCTTCTTCAACGGTCGCAGATTCTTGTCAGGCGAGCCATATAGGTCAACAAACTTGCGGTCGGCAGCCTCCTTGAAGCTCTTTCCGATACGATACCAATGATTTTCGTTGAGTGCGTAGCGCTCGCCTTCGAACACGAGTGAGCCAACAAGCGATCGATGAATGGACCAGTGCTGGAATGGCTTGGCCTCACTTTCCCCATACGCGGCAACGCTGTGCTCGTCTAAGTCGTCCGTCGTGAGTCCTGGTAGCCGCCCCCCAAGACTTTCCCGATACAAATCGAGCGAGAGGTCGGGGTAAAAGTCGCTGAACCCAGCATGTTCAAATCGAAATGATGCGAGATCGTCGGAAACAATCTCAGGAAGGGCTATTTCAAATTCATCGCTGTTGCCGCGAATGGCGGCAATTAGTTCTGCGTCAAGCTTCTCCTCAACTGTGGGATCCAAAACCGGGGATAGGAAATCGATAAATCGAAAGCTCGTTTTCTGATAGGCCTTCGACTTGAACCAATCGACGGCCACGGCCGCAACGTCTGGAACGTCGGCCAGTTCGATACGTTTGGAAAAGCGTAGAGCTCTTGAACCGGTTACTGTTTCGGCAAAGTCCGCATCTTCCGCGCGTCCACTTACCTTTCGTATCAGATCAAGAGCATCATCTATGCCGAACGAACGGAGATCCCGCTGACCAGCAGCTTGGGCAAAGTCGCGGATCGCCGCTCCAATGTTTGATCGCTCAACGCTTCGCAGCTTTGCATCGCTGACCGCATTCACAGCAACCTTAAGTCCGAAGTCCGCCTCGGTCTTCGCGTCATCAATATAGACATGCGCGTACGCGAACGAGACTGCGAAAATATTCGCTCCCTTTTTGAACAGGAGCAGAGCGCAGGGTGATCGAACAAATTGGTCCTCTAAACCTCCAAAGGCCGACCGGAGGATCGGTATCCATTTTGGGATCTGCCGCTGACCGGGGAACACGTGAAGGACAGCGCCATCCGCAAACCTGCTGGACGTATGCGTCCTGACATCGCCGGCTCTTACCATCGCGCGCGCGTTGTCCGTCAATAATGCATCTAAAGCCGTCACGCCGGCTTTCGCGAGATAGAGTGAGAACGACCTTAAGTTTGGCATGAACGGATAGATCGCTAAAAGAAACTAGCTTAGCATAATCCCCCTTAAGTTGTAGAACATTTCGGCGTCACCTGCTCCATCGCGATGGTCTGCTGCACCGCGGCATCGGCGAAGGCGGAATGGATTTAATCGCTGGACAGTTTCGGTCGGTCGGCCAGTTGCTATCGACCTGTTGATCGATGGAGAAATTTGGGCGTTCACTTGCGCGTCTGAATGAGATCGGTGTTCGCCTCTAGGCTTTGGCCGCAGTGCTCTTGATCAACTCTGCTGCCCGATGAGCATGTACCATCAGAAACGCCGCAAGAGATTCAACGACATCAGCGAGAGCACCCGGGTCTATCGCGACGTCCTGGACGAACGCCGTCCACTGCTGAATCTTCGTCCGATCATTTGCAAATGCTGTCGTCAAGGCATCTGGGCGATCGAGTGGGATCGCGGTCTTGCGCCGATCGAAGGTGGCCTTAATCGCCCGCGCGAGCCGGTCATCCTTGAATTCGCAGGTGCGGGCCAGCACCCAGATATCGTAGAGATCCTTCAGCCGCGAATTTGCGAGGCCGAGATGCACCATCGCCTGAAACTTCTCGGCGATGACGGTCTCGGGCGGATAGGCCTTGAGTTTCGGCGCCGGTTGATCGAGCAGGGGTATAAGCTCGATTTCATTCAAGCCTGGCTCGGTCGCATCCCCGTAGCCGATATCGATGACAATGCGGATGCGGGCGCCGTCGATGATCGCATTGCATTTGAGACGCAGCCCGTTATAGCCGGATTCGTCGCGCACGGTGTCCGCCACGAGGCTGTCTGTGTCAAAGGTGACGCCGTCGTCTGCTTCAACGGCACAGATTTCTCTGAAGAAGCCGAGCGTCAACTCAGGATCGCTGGCACCGAAGCCCAGCAGATCGAGATCGCGCGTCGGTCGATGCGGATCGTCCAGCCAATGCCTGAGCAACATGGCCCCCTTCAGGACGAACTTTTCTTTGTATTTGGTGACGCTGAGACGATAGAGGAGCCGTTCAAGTGCGTACTGCGTGAGCAGCAGTTCGAATGGCTCATTTCTCTGTTTCGAGAGATTGAGCAGACGGGCGCGTACAGACGCACCGACATTGTGCAGCGGCTTACGCATTGATTGTCAGCGTCTCAAGACGCGGCTGGACGATTTTTTCCCAGATGCCGGCATCAGCGGCATATCTTGCAATCTCGGCCGGGGTTGCTTTGCGTGCCCGAAGGGCGTCTTTCATCGCCTGGGTCGCGTGGGCGAAACCCGTGTTCGAGTTGTAAAATGACTTTTGATACTTGCCGCTCTTGAAAAGATCGACAATCGTTTTTGCCGGGGAATAGATTTTGACATTCACACCTTCGATGACGTGATGCTCGATGCCCTTGTCAAATTCTTTAGTACCGAAGCGTGTGACCTGAATGCGCGGTTGCGTGATTTTGGGACGCCAGTCACGCGGACCGATCGCCATCCATACATACGGAGGAATGCGATCGGTTAGCTCATAAAACGAGAGTGCTGAATTGTAGCAGATGACGCCGTTCGGAATGAGTTTCGCGGCCACCGCAAGCGAATGGTTTCCGTCGAGATAGGCGTCAGGAAGCTGATAGAGGCCCCGGCTCAGCTGGTTGAGAGCCCCCCTCTCCTCCATGCGCGCGATGGTCGCGGCCGTAATTCCTTCTTTGAGAAATTCGGACAGACGCATCATGCCTCGCTCGCGAAGAAGCGAAGTTGCGCGATCTTCCTGGCGTGGCAGCTCTCTTTCCATGGAACCTATATGATACAACACCTTGCAGAAGTCAAGAGATATAGCAAGGAAACATATCAATCTACCAGCAAGCCATTGGAATATATTAAGTTTTAAAGACGCCAGCAGGGAGCAACTCGGCCACCTAGATACCTTCACGTCAACATCTGGGGCGCGATGCGAGTTGCGGCAATACCTGCCAGCAACCAACGCATATAATGCCTATCCGATTCGCCAACTGAGGATTTCGCGTGAACTGCGTGGTGCGCTTTCCAAGTTACTGGATCAACGCATCACAATTTGAGACGGCGTTGCGCCGATCCTGTGGACCCCACAATACGAACAATAATCACGTCACCTTCGAATTTCCCGAGGGCTGCAAGATCATGGTCGATTCGGCGGTCCGTCTGCTGTCTCTCGCGAACCAGCTTGTGTCGACAACGAAAAGCGTGCGCCTCGATTTTGCGGAAGGCGACGCCGGCACTATGGGCTATCTCAATCGGATAGGCTTTTTCGACCACCTCGACGAGAATATTGAAGTACTACCGCAACGGCCTGCTTACTCGATGGCAGATATCCACCGTGGTGGGAACGCAACCCTGGTTGAGATTGCGCGGATCAACAAAGACGCTCGCGATGAGAATTTGCCAGACCGGCTTACGGAAGCTTTGATGCGCTCTTGCCGAAATCGGCCCGACGCTAAAGAACTGGAAGGAGCGGCCTGGCTCATCTTTTGCGAATTGATCGACAATGTGTTTGCCCATAGCAAAACAAGGCTTGATGGATACGCAACACTTCAGGTCTATCCTGGTGGCAACAAGCTTTCAGTCGCCGTGTCAGATAGCGGCCTCGGCATTATGCAGACCATAAGGCCTGCCATGAGCACCGAATACCCCCGGCTTGCTCATCTCTCAGATACCGATCTGCTGGTTGAGATCTTTCGGCAAGGCCTGTCTCGTCACGGCCCGGACCGGGGCTGTGGCCTGAAAGGCAGCGCAGCGAAAGCGATCAAGTTCGACGCGACCCTCGACGTCCGTCTTCCGAATCAGCGCGTCCTGTTGCAACCTTCGCGAGGTGCGTACGAGCCAAACATGGCCTATTGCTCAGAAGGCCTACCCTTATTGTGGGGGACTCACATCAGCTACGGGTTCGGTTTAGGGGATTGACTTTTCCTTAAATCTCGTTAAATTGGTTAAATGAACGAGGGACGAGTGATAGCTCTTAAAGATTTCATGGAACGTCCCGTCGGATGGGGCCGCGACCAGGGACGCGGCGTCTATCAAAAATTGCTTCCTGCGGTTGAGGGCGTCGCTGGGGTCGTGAGGATATCGATGAAGGGCGTGCAGCGTATAGATATCTCCTTTGCTTCAGAGACCATCGTCGAACTGGCGAGGCGCTATCGTGGCACGAAAGGGATATGCTTGATTGATCTCGCCGACCCGGATGTGATCGAGAACATCGACGCGGCCGCGGCAAAGAAAGATCAGCCGCTGCTCTTGTGGCGCGGCAAGACGGTCGACGTGCTGGGCGCGCAGCCGTCGGAGGGCTGCCGCGAAGCTTTTGATTTCGCGATCGAGCGGCCTCAGGCGCGTGCAGCTGAGTTCGCGCAGGCGAAAAAGAATATGACGATTGCGAACGCCAGTATGAAGTTCAAGCAGCTGTGGGAAAAGGGTTTCTTGCTACGTCGCGAGAGTGCTGCTGACACGGGTGGAGTCGAATTTGTGTACCAGAGAATAGCGTAAAAAAATTTAACTGCCATTAAACGGCTTAAGTGAAGGAGATTGAGCAGTGACGGTCAAACCCAACCAACCTCTCAAGTGAAAGGAGAGTTCTGTGAGTGAAAAGAACGAAGCTGAAGAAAAGGCCCTTCGGGACCTTGAGCGTGCCGCGAGCGACCTGAAGCATGGCGATCTGAAACATGCCGAGGAAGAGGCGCGCGAGGCCATCGATGAGCTGGAAAAGGCCAAGCATGACGATCTCGTGCCGATCATCGTCGACGATGTCGAACACAAGGTCCGGCGCGGCAAATGGCTGGTCCGCGACCTCAAGGCAAAGCTCGGCGTTGATCCGGCCAAGGTACTGGCGAAGATCACCGAGCACGGGGTCAAGGATCTCGAAGACAATCAGGAGATCGAGGTGCACGCGCATGAGAAATTCATGACGCATGCGAGGTCCGGAGGATCATCCTGATGGACGGCCCGGTAGCCAATCCGGTGGACAGCGCAACCGACGCGGAGTTGCGGCCCATCGCCGCGCTCTGCGTCGGCGCAGTCCGGCGTTTAGAAGCAGGCGGGCTTCGCTACATTCATATGGAGGGGCTCAAATTTTACGTCCGCGGTGAAGAGAGGCACATGGATGCGCTGCTCTGTCTCAACTATCCGAACAACTCTTATCCGACGAAGCTGTTTCTCGCCCAGAATATCGGCCTTGGCCTGAACTGGAACGAAAGTCCTTACCTTTTTGCGCGGCCGTGGTTCTCCTGGTCCTGGAAGGACGTTTCGCGCGACCAGGTGCCCCTCGCTATTCTCGCCGGTCATCTTGAGGCTTTCAAATGAATGTAATTTTCCGTTGCACCGATCAATTTTTGCGAGAAGCTCGTCGCGACCTTTCGCGACCGCATGCGTTCGCAGCCGAGCGCGTCGCCTTCACTTCGATCCGCGCAGCAGCCACGCAGGACAGCCTGGTTCTGCTCGCCGAGGGCTATCACCCGGTTGCTGACCAAGATTACCTGCATGATCCTACGGTCGGCGCAATGATGAATCAGGAAGCTATTCGCAAATCTCTAGACATCGCCTTATTGCAGCAAGCCGGCATGATCCATGTTCACATGCATGAACACATGGGGCGTCCTGTTTTCAGCCGGACTGATCGCCGTGAACAGCTGAAATTCGTACCCGATTTTTTTAAAGTGCGACCGCAAATGCCGCACGGCGCCGTTGTGGTCAGCCACAATATGGCGGCCGGGCTCATCTGGCTGAACGCCAAAACGACGGCCAGCATTACTGAGTTCGATGTGACCGGTCCGCGCATGAGCATCGATACGGACAAGCCGGATGGTCGAGTGGATTTGAAAGCATGAGCGATCGGGGAGACTATAGCCGACAGGGCTTCTTAGGTCCCGGCTCCCAGGATATCCTGGCAACAGCGCGGGTCGCGATCGTTGGCCTTGGAGGTGGTGGCAGCCAAATCGCGCAACAACTAGCCCATGTTGGCGTAGGACATTTTCGCCTGCTTGATCCCCAGGAGATTGACGATAGCAACCTGAACCGGCTCGTCGGCGCAACGGCTGAGGACGTGGCGAACAAAACCCCAAAGGTCCGCATCGCTGAGCGCGTTATTCGCGGTATTCGTCCTTGGGCCAGGGTGGAAGCCGAAAAGAAAGAGTGGCAACAGGCCGACCACCTCATCAAAGACTCTCACGTTGTATTCGGATGCGTCGATGGCTACCGACCGCGCATGTATCTTGAAAGCGCCGCGCGGCGCTTCGGTCTGCCCTACATTGATGTCGGCATGGATATAACGCGCCTGGCCGATGGCCAGCACGCGGTCGCGGGCCAAATGATCCTTACGTTACCCGGCTGTCCTTGCATGAGGTGTCTTGGCTTTCTCACACAGGAGCGCCTCGATCGCGAAGAAAACAATTACGGCGACGCGGGCATTCACCCGCAGGTGGTTTGGACCAACGGCACGTTGGCATCGCTCGCCGTCGGCGCTTTCGTTCGGCTCTTCATTCCCTGGTTCGACTATAAGCGCCAGTTCGAGTGGCTCGAGCTCGAAGGCAACAGCCAGCTGGTGTCTCACAGTCGACAACCCGATTACATGCCCAAGATTCCCTGTCCGCACTTCGGCGCAGGAGACCTCGGCGATCCGTTTCTGGACATCCGCAAACCATAAGGGAACGCCCATGACGAGTTTTACTGTGCGCGTTGAGCTCCACAAGGCCGATGAAGATGACTATGCCAAGCTCCATGAGGAAATGGAGGAACGCGGCTTTGTCCGTCGAATCAAGGACGTGACGGGTCCAAGGATCGGCTCCCGACGGCTGAATACAATCTGGCTCGCTCAAGCCTCACGCGCGCTGAGGTGCGCAAGAAGGCGGAAGCTGCCGCGAACGCGGTGAAGCCAAGTCCGACACCGTGGATTTTGGTGACAGAAGCAGAGGGTCGCACCTGGTCAGGACTAAAACCGTAGCGCGACTAAGCCGCTCCGGCAAATCAGATGAGGACGGAAGACGACGGAAATACGTAGTCAAATCGCCGGAGCATTTCGAGGCTATCACAGCGAAGCCACTTTCCGGCTAACGAATGGACAGACCTGGCAGCAACGGCGCTACAAGTACAAGTACCGGCCGCATGTTCGGATCCATGACGAGCACGACAAGAAGATGATGTCGTTCGATTGCATGGACGAGCCGATCGAAGTCGTGCGAGTAATATTCTCGAGGAAGGTGTTATCGTCTCGGAGTTCGACGGCTTTGCCGTCGTTGAGAACTTGCCGTTTCGGCGCGAGGTCCAGGTAGGCAAGCGTGTTCTTGCCGGGCTCAAAGAAGCCTTCTTGGTACCATTGAGGCACGTAGTGGTTGTTTCGCGTCTTTGACATTCGACGCTTCCCGAATAGCAGGTTCGCTCCGCCTCCGTCTCCCGCAGCAGAAACCCGCGGCAGTGCCCTTGCAGCATCCATGCAGCATGGAGCTGCCGACAGGCTTTGGGACTCATTGAAAACAAAGGGGAATTTTTCGAAATTCGAATGCAGCAAAACGCGTCGGAGACTTTCGTGAGAAATGCAATAACGGCGGGCTTTTTGGGAATTTTTAGTGGTTGGGGCGGGAGGGATCGAACCTCCGCCTGGTGGAATCAAAATCCGCCATTCGACGTGGAATTTAATGCAAGCTGGGTGCGTAAGCTCGATTTGGAAGGCGAATGAAATCCGTGACGCCCATGCCGCCAAATCCTGGCAGCGCCGTGCGGATGATGCGGTGGTGGGCGGACGAGTTCGACCGGCTAAGGGAGCACGGTCGTGTCATCAAAATGAGCGCCTGAGGAAAAGCGTTTTCAAAATGGGGTTGCTCCCTTAAGTCGCACGTCCATTAGTTCGACATGTTGGTGTCAAGGAGCGCCAGAAGTGAGCGCACGACTACTAGTCGCCGACGTCCGATCGTTGTCGTGACGATCCGCCCAACTCCTATCAACTCGTAAAGCTTCGTGCGTCCCAGGCCGGTCACTTCGCATGCATCGTCAATCGTGCAGGTGAGCCGCTGGGCGAATGGCATCGTGCTCGGTTCTGCGGCTTTCGGAGCGGATAGACTGACTTGTGACTGTCGTCCGCCAGTTTTCTCTCGTCGATTGTATCTCACGTGGCCCTCCTAATCGCACAAAGCTCGATGGGACGAGAGTTGATTGTGCGACGAGCAACGTCAATGCGAACATCCGAGGGCGCTTGCGTACGACAGCGCACGTCAGCGGCGGTTTGAATATTTCCGGACACCAAGGGTGACGAGGAAATTTTTCGCGAATGCGCCAGCCACAGTGAGGCATCGGGCCGAGGCTAGTCTGCTAGTGTCGGCAGCAAATTCCGCAAGCGTTCGCCGCTGTTCACCAGCGTCTTATTCAACCATTATTCAACGAACGCGGCTGATGGCTACCTAAGTGCCTGAGTTTGCTGGCGCTCCCTAGGGGAATTGAACCCCTGTTTCAGCCTTGAGAGGGCCGCGTCCTAACCGCTAGACGAAGGGAGCGTGGGGTTCAGCCAATAGCCTTGAAATCGGCTTGCCGCAAGACAGCAGAGCCTTATTTAGTGACGCCTGATTTAGTGGCGCCTGAGCCCCTGCCAAACCGCGTTTTGCCCATGTTAAGGATGAGGGTCAGGGCTCGCTGACGAATTTCAGCCGGCCGGCCGGTTTCAGCGTCCGCGCGTCGAAGGTGCGGATTTCGGTCGTCCCGCCCACATCCAGTGTCACCACCAGCCGGTCGCCGGCCACTGCGGTGGAGACAATGCGGGCGCCCTTCGGGAGGCTGGCGGTGATTTCCGTGGCGGCGGCCGTCACACTTCCCTCGGTGCGGAAAAGACGGTAGCCGATAGCGATCAGAACGGCCGCCACCGCCACGGCCGTGGTAAGGCCCGCGATCAGCATCATCCGCCGCACCCGCGCAAACAAGGCGGCCTGCTCGGGGGTCGGTTCGGGCGCAACAGTCTCGGTCATGCAAAACTCTTCAGGGCAGAACTCTTCAGGAATTGGCGCTTCTTTGGAACTGGCTTCGAACAACGGTCAAAGGCTGGAAGTCACCGTCGCCGGCGACGAGGGCTCACCCCGGCTCGACCGTGTGCTGGCGGCGCGCCTTCCGGACCTGTCGCGTTCACGGCTGAAAGCGCTAATTCTCGCCGGCCACGCCACGATCAAAAGCGCCCCCATCCGCGACCCCGCTTATCATGTCGCGAGAGGCGATACGATTATAATCGACGTGCCAAAGGCCGTCGCTGCCGAGCCCGCCGGAGAGGATATCGCGCTCGATATCGTCTACGAGGACGACGACATTATCGTCATCGACAAGCCCAAGGGGTTGGTGGTGCACCCCGCCGCCGGCCACGAGACCGGAACCCTGGTCAACGCGCTGATCGCCCATTGCGGGGCCAGCCTTTCCGGCATCGGCGGCGTCAGGCGTCCGGGCATCGTCCACCGGCTCGACAAGGACACCACCGGTCTGATGGTGGCGGCCAAGAACGACCGCGCCCACCAATCGCTGACCGCGCAATTTGCCGACCATGGCCGCACCGGGGAGATGCGGCGCGGCTATATGGCCTTTGTCTGGGGCGTGCCGAACCGGCAGCGCGGTACGGTGGACGCGCCGATCGACCGTCATCCCCATGCGAGGGAAAAAATGGCGGTGCGCCAAGGCGGCCGCGAGGCTGTCACCCATTGGGAGGTGCAGGAAACCTTTAACGGGCGCGACGGCAAACCGGTCGCGGCCCTAGTCGCCTGCCAGCTCGAGACCGGACGCACCCATCAGATCCGGGTGCATCTTGCCCATATCGGCCATCCCCTGATGGGCGACGCCGTCTACGGCCCGCACTTCAAGACCAAGGCCAGCCACCTCGGCCCCCAAACCCGGGCGGCGCTGGCCGCCCTCGACCGCCAAGCGCTGCACGCATACCTCCTGGCCCTGGAACACCCCCAAACAGGCGCGATTCTGGAGTGGATTTCGGATTTGCCGAAGGACCTGACCCATTTGCGGGATTGCCTCCGAGCGGCGCTATGACGCAGGCTGGTTGGAAAAGCTTTGGTATGACAACAGGTTATATCTGCCACACGGGGACGTGACCCCCACGATCCTTCCAAATGCCCCCCGAAATAGTGTATGTTGCACCTGCGTTGAATATCCAACGCGGAACATCGCAGCGCGACTGGCTTTAACCAAGCGGCCGTCTGCCTGGCCCGCCGCTGTCGGGGGCCTGAACCACTGGAGGGCGCTAAATGGCCCGTACAGCTACCTTGCCGGTACTCAACGGAGAATCCGGCTTATCCCGCTACCTCGCCGAGATCCGCAAGTTTCCGATGCTGGAACCCCAGCAGGAATACATGCTCGCCAAACGCTGGCGCGAGCATGACGATCGCGACGCGGCACATCACCTTGTCACCAGCCATCTCCGGCTCGTGGCCAAGATCGCCATGGGCTATCGCGGCTACGGCTTGCCGATCTCCGAGGTCGTCTCGGAAGGCAATGTCGGCCTGATGCAGGCGGTGAAGCGATTCGAACCCGAGAAGGGGTTCCGGCTCGCCACCTACGCCATGTGGTGGATCAAGGCCTCAATACAAGAGTACATTCTGCGTTCCTGGTCGCTCGTGAAGATGGGCACCACCGCGAACCAGAAGAAGCTGTTCTTCAATCTGCGCAAGGCGAAGAGCAAGATCTCCGCGCTGGACGAGGGTGATTTGCGCCCCGACCAAGTGAAGCTGATTGCCAAGCGCCTCGGCGTTACGGATCAGGATGTGATCGACATGAACCGCCGGCTCGGCGGCGATGCCTCGCTCAACGCGCCGATCCGCGACGACGGCGAAGCCGGCGAATGGCAGGACTGGCTGGTCGATACCGCGCCCAACCAGGAAGCCATCATGGCCGAGCACGAGGAGTTCGATCATCGCCGGCAGGCGCTGAACGGCGCCATCGGCGTGCTCAACCCGCGCGAACGCCGCATCTTCGAGGCGCGGCGTCTGGCGGAAGAGCCGATGACGCTGGAAGACCTCGCCGCCGAATTCGGCGTGTCGCGCGAACGCGTGCGGCAGATCGAGGTCCGCGCCTTCGAGAAGGTGCAGTCGGCCGTGAAGGGCACCATCGCCAGGCAGGAAGCGGCCGCGCTCGAAGCCGCGCACTGATTGTCGACAGATCGAACAGCGAGACAGAAGCCGGCGGCAACGCCGGCTTTTTTTGTTTGCGCGATGTTTCGTGAAATTCCGCGTCGTCCGCGCGACGCTTCGACGACAGGTCAATGCCGGCATTCTTGAACCTCGTGCCGTTTCCGCGAGACCAACACAAGCGAGCATTGGCTTAAGGGTCAGCCGTGTCGATCACGTTGCAATCAACCGTCGGCGGGTTTTCAGCCGAGTTCAGGCGCAAACTGCCGGCGCTGGAGCAGGCGACGATCGCGCATGGGCTGGAGCCTTCGAGCTTCGTGATTTCGAAGGACCGCGCCAGCTCCGGCATGGTGCCGCTGATCGGGCCATTCTTCTATGACTACACGGTGTTCGTCGGCGACGACCGTTTTACGGTAACCGAGCCGAACGACATCGTCTTCCTGGAGTATTTCTATCAGCGCTGCATCGACCAGGACGAGCCGATGCCGGAGGCGCACCCATACCGCCGCGGCCTGATCCATCGCATCTTCCGCTGGATGACGCAGCCGATCTGAGCGGGCGCCGTCACTCCCCCCACTCTCTCGCCAGCGTCGCCAGCGCGCAGCCTTCGCAATAGCGCGCGTCCTTGAAGTCGATCCAGTTATGGGCATAGACCCGATCGAGCGGAATGCCATAGCGCGTCCGCAGCACCTTCACCAAAATCCGCCATGCCGCGATCTGCGCTTCGGTGGCGGGCAGCGTCACGTCGGGATAATTGCCGGCGAATTCCACGCCGATCGAATTGGAGCCGAGCACCTGGTGATAGGTCGGGCCATTGTCGATGTATTTGTTGTCGTTGCGGTTGGCGCCGTCGCCATGGGTCGGAACCAGATCTTCCGCCACCGCCCAATACACCGTGCCGTCGGTTTCCACCCAGACGGTGACGCCGCGCCGCGTCGGGTCTTTCGACTGCTCTTGCGCGCCGTGGCGCGCGGAGCCGGCCGGCCCCTCGGTCCGATGCACGATGATGTTGCGCCAGGGATGGGCCTTTGCCACCTCGCCCCACGGCGCCAGCCAGACCATTTTCAGGCCCGGAATATCAGGTGTGCCCGAGGCGCGCGCGATCGTCGCAAGGTCGGGCGTCTGCGCGCACGCTGGGGAAATCGCGATTACGGCGAGCACCGTCATCAGCAGACGAAGAAGGGTCATGTACGACCAAATAGCACGCTTAGGCGAGCCTGCGCAGCGCCGGTTGCGGCATTGGCGGAGGCGCGGGGGCCAGCGGCGGGGCCTCGTCGTAGACGGCATGGCGGTTCTTGCCGTCCTTCTTGGCGGCATAGAGCGCGTGGTCGGCGGCGGCCATCAGCCGGTCCGGGTGCGGGCCCATCTCCCCGTTCCACTGCGCGACCCCGATCGAAAGCGAAATCGGAATTTCATCGCCGACGCAGGCCTCGGCATCGGCACGGCACACATCCAGGATACGGCGCGCGATCATCGCGCCTTCACGCAGCGTGGAGGACGGCAGCACGACGCAGAACTCGTCGCCGCCGGTGCGCGCCAGCATATCGCCGGGCCGCAGCCGCGTCTGCGCCATCAGGGTGAAATGCCGCAGGCAGGCATCGCCGGCGGCGTGGCCGTGGGTGTCATTGATCAGCTTGAAGCCGTCGAGATCGATCACCAGGAGCGTAAACGACTCGCCGCTGCGTTCCGAGCGCGCGCATTCCTCGTTCAGCCGCTGCAGCAGGTGCCGCCGGTTGCCGACCCCGGTGAGATCGTCGAGCAGCGCCAGATCGGCGACCTCGCTGCGCAGCCGATCCACTGCCATCAGCAGGAAGCCGAAATTGATCGACATCGACAGGAACATCAGCAACAGCACGACCACCGGCAGCGTGGTGCCGGAATGCGTGTACGCGAAATCGGCGCCAACCAGCTGGCCGACCGCCCGCACCGCGAACATCGCCACGATCAGTACCGCGACGACACCGGCGAGCCGGGCCCCCGGATCGGCGCGGCCGTCCTTCGGCCACAGCAGCATCCTGGCCATCAGCACGAGCGGGGCAGACTGGGCGAGCGAAAAGCTCAGCACCCGCATCAACTCACTTTCGTGGACGAAGGTGAAGACCATCAGTGCGGCAAAGGTCATCCCCGTGATCAGCGCGGTGCCGCGCCAGGACACCGGTTGATTGTAAAACCGCTGGATGCCCATTCCGGCGAGGCAGATCGCAAAGAGGATGATCGTGCCGGCGCAGATCAAAGGCAGCATCCAGCCGAGCTCCCGGCTCACGACGGCGGCGGTTGCGCCAAGCGCGGCGGCAAACGCCGAGCCGGTCCAGAAGCGGGCGGCCTCCAGCTTGGGGTAACTGCGCACGACATAGGCCCAGATCAGGCCCAGTGCGAGAAAATTGATGACGAACACCGTCCACAGTGTGGGAATGCTCAGCATCGCGACTGCAGGACGCGCATGGTCCTGTCTCCCCCGTTATCCAACCGCCCACCCATGGCCGTTCCCTGTTGGCATCAGAATGCAGCGGCTGCGCTTAACGGACTCTGACCCGACATGAAGCGATCCGTGCCGTGGTTTTGAAATCATGAACATGCCTCGCGACCGTTACAATTTGCGACAGTCTGTTGGCGCATCGTTAACCCTGACCAGGCGCCGTCGGTCGCGCTGATCGTCTTGTTCGGCGACATCGCCGGAGGCGGTCGGGCCATCGACGAGCCGAAATTCCGCGAAGTTGCGCCAAAAACGCATAACAGCTGTGGATAACGCGATGACAGCGGCGTGACAGCGCGGGGCAGCGGCCTGCGAATCTGCTGGGATTGCATTTGAGGATGTTGCGAGGTTGGCCCTCCGCCGAGCATGCCTCGTGTCGCGTTTCCATCCATTAACCCTGAGAGGATGCTATGGCTAAGAAAGCGAAGAAGGCGAAAAAGGCGAAGAAGGCGAAGAAGGCCAAGAAGTCCAAGAAGTGATGTTCCAGCCCGGGTGGAGTGCTCAGCTCCGCCCGGGCACCCAGCCGGAAGCGGACCTGATTTTTGAAGCGACCTGATTTTTAAAGTCGGCGGGCCTTGAGCCCGCCTTTTGATTTTGGGCAGCCAACCGTCTGCCGCCTGGCTTGACCGGCCGAACCCACAGGCGTCGCCGAAGCCCGTGCGCCGTATAAGGGTTTCCGCACAAGCCTTCCCGCCATGGAGCTGACGATACATGACTGCGATCCGTGGAGCCGCCACGGAGAGATGCTTTGCGATCAAAGATTCCATACCGATTCGAATTTCAGACAACACACACGCCTTCGCGATCTCAGAGGCGCGGCTTCGCGATCTCAGAGGCGCGGCTTCGCGATCTCGCCACGCAATCGCGCGAGGTTTGTCCTGCTCGTTCCGCCCTCTTCGGATCAGAGGGCGCAGGGAAGACCGGGTGCGCGCTGCACCCGAGGTCTCGTGTGCAAGATGCACATAGGAAAACGCACACGAGCATACAGGTTCAGCGGAGGCAATCCGGCCTTCCCTGCGCGATGGTGTTACGGGTTACTTCGCGCTCTCCCCGGAGAATCGGGCTTTGTTGTCTCCGTCGCCGCGCGGATACTTCCGCGCAACTTGACGCCAACCATTGAGGCGTCAGGACCACACGACTTCGCCGTCCGCGTTAGCGCTGTTCGTCAAGAGCGCCGCCGCGTCCACCGCATCCCGCCCCACGTCCGTGACGATCGCGAGCGCCCCTCATGAGGAGCGGGACGGCGGGAGTTGTAAAAGTGATTTGGGTCGAACGAAAACAGGAATATTTTTGCAAGTGGGGCTGGACAGGATTTTGGTGATTTGCCCGTCGGGCGGATTTAGTGCCTCGTGCGGAGGAGAAAGCATGGATTGCTTCGTCGCTGTCGCTCCTCGCAATGACGGTGCTGGCCCGCAAGGATTTCAACTTTCGTCATTCCGGGGCGATGCGAAGCATCGAACCCGGAATCTCGAGATTCCGGGTTCAGTCCTGCGGACTGCCCCGGAATGACAACGTGGGCATCACCGCCCCACCAGTTGATCGGCGAAATAGCCGATCGTCTTGCGGTAGATCGTGGCGTGATTCCATTCGCGCATGGCTTCGAAATTCGCGGTGCCTTCCTCGTAAGGCGCCCCCATCTTGAAGCCGTTGGTGTGCAGGAGATTGGCGGTGGAGGCGAGCACGTCGGGCACCGAGTGGCGCAGATCGACGCGGCCGTCGCCGTCGAAATCGACGCCGTATTTGATGTAGGACGAGGGCAGAAATTGCGTCTGCCCGATCTCGCCGGCAAAGGCGCCGATCAGGTCGCGCAAGGGGAGATCGCCGCGCTGCACGATCTTCAGCGCCGCCAGCAACTCGCCCTGGAACAATTCGCTGCGGCGGCAATCATGCGCCAGCGTGGCGAGCGTGCGGATGACCGGCAATTTGCCCATGTCGCCCTTGCCGAAATCGGTCTCCAGCCCCCAGATCGCGACCAGGATCTGCCGGGGCACGCCGAACCGCGCCTCGATCCGCGACAACAGCGCCGCATGGCGGGCCAGCATCGCCCGGCCGCCATTGATGCGGCCTGCGCCGACGCGGGTCGAGACATACTGCTCGAAGGTTTTGTTGAAGGTGTAGCGCTGGCGACGGTCGAAATTCAAAACCGCCATGTCCTGCCCCACGCCGGAGAATGCCGAGCCGATCACGCCTTCCGAGATGCCGGCCGCCCGTGCGTCCGCCGACATGCCCGCGAGAAAGCTGTTGAAGTCACCGCCGCATTTGGCGGCAAGTGCGGGGCCTGCGGCGAAGACGGTGCCGAACACAACGGCCAGAAGAAGTTTGCGCATGCAAATCCCTTCTTGCTTCCTGATTGTCCTGACCATGCCATGAAAAATGGCGCGCGGCAGGCATCTTCGTCGGGTTTCCATCGAAGCCTCGTCGTCCCGGCCTTGAGCCGGGACCCATACGCCGGGGCCGATGTTGTTAGAGCACGATGGTTGACGGCTTCGCTTCAATAATGGCTGCCTGTGGTTATGGGTCCCGGCTCAAGGCCGGGACGACAGCGCGATTGGATTCGTGCCGCAGGCGCTCACTCGCCGCCGTCGATCTGACGCCCCATCAGCGCGATGGCCTTCTGATAGACCCCTGCGGCGTTCCATGCCTGGATGGCCGCAAAATTCGGTTCGCCCGGCTGGTACCCTGCGCCCGCGCGCCAGCCGTGCGCCCTCAGAAAGTTCGCCGTCGAGTTCAGCGCATTGGCCGCGTTGTCGAGGTTGCCGCTGCCATAGGCCAGGATGTTCTTCGGCAGGAACTGCGTCTGCCCGACTTCGCCGTGCATGGAGCCGCGCTGGGCCGGCGACAGCGCGCCGCGATCGATCAATTGCAGCGCGGCGTAAAGCTGGTCCGTAAAGTATTCCGGCCGCCGGCAGTCATAGGCCAGCGTTGCGATCGAGGAGAGCATGTTCTGGTTGCCGCGCTGGCTGCCGAAACCCGTCTCCATTCCCCAGATCGCGATGAGCGGACCCGGCGGCACGCCGTAGCGCTGCTGGATGGAAGCAAACAGCGCGCCTTGCGAATGCTTCAGTGCGCGGCCACGCGCGACGATGGTCGCCGCACCCCGCTTGGCGAGAAACGCGTCGAGCGAGAGGCTGAAACTTCTCTGGCCGCGGTCGGCGGCGATGGTCGCGCCGGCGTAGTTCGTCCCCATCAGCGCCGAAATACCCGAGGCGCCGATGCCCTTGGCCCTCGCTTCGCCCGCGAACTCGCTCTTCCATGCCTCGAAGCCGGCGGCCGAACTGCCGCAACGGGCGGCATCCGCCGGTGCGTTCAGACAGGCGAGCATGGCGAGGCCTAGGAAAGTGCTCGTCGTCGACGCGAAAAGGGCGCGTACGGGGCGGAATAAATGCATGGATGAAGCCGTTCCTGGACGGAGCGTGAGATGAAATACAGTTCGCTTTTAGCACGTCTGTTGTCGGTCTTCGAGGGTCAGGGAGGCCGGATGTCAGGCTGCTCGCGTCATCACTGACCTGCCCTGCACGGCAGGACCGCCCGGCGGGAAGCGCTTCCAGCCGGCGGTCGATTTCTGATATAGTTCATCGATATCCAACGCGGACGGACTGCGATGTCGGACACCGCACGAAGCAAGCAACAGAAGCCGCACCGGCTCGCCTTTTTGCGCGTGCCGCTGTTCCGGCTGCTCGCGATCAACCTCGCCGCGGGCATGGCGGTGGCGGCGCTGTTGGTCGGCGGACTTCTGGTGCTCAATCCTTTCAGCCTGCGCGATCTGATCTTCGCTGATAACTCGCCCGGCACCGCGCTCGGGCTGTTGCTGTTCGGGTTCATTGTGACGTTCGGCTCGGCCGCGATGGGGACTGCGATCATGGCGATGGGGCAGAGGCAAGCCGACGATGCAGGGCCTCGCGGCGGCAGGCCGCGGCTGGTGGCGCAAATGCTGAATCCGACTATCCGGAAGGCGAGTTCGCAGCATTAGTGCAGGAATAAAATCATATTAACCTAAGGATGTTGCGTTATCTGTTAGTGTATTTTTGATTAGCTAATGTTCTTGTTTTGTTCTAAGGTAAAATTTATGGCATCCACCACGCAAATCGAATGGACTGACGCAACTTGGAATCCCGTCACGGGTTGCACAAAGATCACTCGTGGCTGCGACTTTTGCTACGCCGAACGCTTCTCAGAACGATTTCGAGGTGTCGCCGGCCATCCGTTTGAAAATGGATTCGACCTAAAACTGCGACCAGAGCGGCTAACGCAACCGCTAAGTTGGCGACAGCCACGGCGTATCTTCGTCAATTCTATGAGCGACCTCTTTCACAAGGACGTTCCTAGATCTTTCATTGATTCCATATTCGACACAATGGAAGCCGCCGACTGGCACACCTTTCAGGTCCTAACCAAGCGCAGTTCGCTCATGGTTCGATATCTTCGCAATCGATACGGTGCGGGTAAAGCGCCATCGCATATCTGGTTAGGCGTATCAGTCGAGGACGCCAAAAATGCAGTACGATTGAAGCATCTCAGCGCTGCACAGGCATCCGTTAAGTTCGTCTCCTTCGAGCCTCTGCTGGGTTCTGTAGGCAAGATTAATCTTGAGGGAATCGACTGGGCGATTGTAGGCGGTGAGAGCGGTCCGCACTCACGCCCTATGGCAGAAGAATGGGCGATTGAGATACGGGATCAATGCCGATCCGCCAAGGTCGCATTCTTCTTCAAGCAGTGGGGCGGCGTTCGGCCAAAGTCCGGTGGTCGTCTTCTTCGGGGTCGCGAATGGAATCAGTATCCCAAAGTCTCACAGGACAAGTACTTAGAAGCTGCGGAGTAGAAAGGAAGAGTTGTGACCGACCCCTATTTCGGTCGCGAGCAAACCAAGGCTAAACATTTTATCCTGAGACGGTACCTTCAGGCGCTCGCGTTTAAGGTTCTTCGATTTTACGATATTGCCTATGTCGATGGATTTTCAGGTCCTTGGGAAACCAGGACGGAAGACTTTTCCGACTCATCTTTCATGATCGCAATCAGCGTCCTGAAGGACGCTCAACAAGGGATCCAAGCCCAAACTGGGCGACGTCCAAAAGTTCGCTGCTTCTTCTCCGAGAATAGTCGCCAAGCATATGCCAAATTGACTGTGGCTATTGCTTCATTTCACAAGCCCGAAGAGGATTTTGAGATCAAGACTTACTGCGGCGAATTCGAGGACGCGATATCCGAGGTACAGACTTTCATTGGCCGCTCTTTCCCCCTGATCTTTATCGACCCCAAGGGATGGACAGGCTACTCCCTTAACAAGATTGGGCCGCTCTTTAATCGACCCAAATGCGAGGTACTAATCAATTTCATGTACGATTTTGTAAATCGTGCTGCTTCGATGAATGACGAGAAAACTATTGCGTCTCTGGACCCTATTCTCGGCGGCGCCGATTGGGAAAAACGACTTGATCCGCGCATGCCTCGAGGGCGCGCTGTCGAAAAATTGTTCCGCGACAACTTGGCGATAGTTGGGGGTTTCGATTTTGTAGTATCCACCAAGATCGATCGACCGACTGCGGATCGCCCTCACTTCTTCATCGTCTACGGAACGAAATCACGCGATGGACTAAAGGAGTTTCGCCAAACCGAATACGACGCATTAAAGCTTAACGCGCGCGACCGGGCCGACGCCAAAGAGCGCAAGCGCGAAAACAAATCAGGTTCAACCGACCTGTTTTCAGGCTTAGAGGCTGACATTCAGGAAACTACGATCGACGAAATCGTCGAGGAACAAAAAGCACTAGCCTCACATGACGTCCTCAACATCTTGCGTGAGTTCGGCCCGATATCCTTTTCGGGGCTGTGGGAGATGATCCTTCAGGCATACATGCTGCGAATTACGAACGTAAAAGACATTTGTGTCGATTTAGCCAAAAGTGGCGTAATCGAGCAAGCTTGGGCCGGACGTGCTCGCAAGCCGCGCGACCAAGATACAATAAGGCTGAAACTGAACTAACTACAAAATGCGCCAAAGAAAAACGGCGGGCTTTCGCCCGCCATTTTGTCTCGATGGATTGCCCGGATCAGGTCCGGGCATGACGATTGGGATTAGTTGTCGAGGAACGAGCCGCAGCTTCCTCGACCGCGACGGATGCTTCAGCTTGCGCAGCGCCTTGGCCTCGATCTGACGAATACGCTCTCGCGTCACCGAGAACTGCTGGCCGACTTCTTCCAGGGTGTGGTCGGTGTTCATGCCGATGCCGAAGCGCATGCGCAGCACGCGTTCCTCGCGCGGGGTCAGCGAGGCCAGCACGCGCGTGGTGGTCTCGCGCAAATTGGACTGGATCGCGGCGTCGATGGGGAGGATCGCGTTCTTGTCCTCGATGAAATCGCCGAGATGGGAATCTTCCTCGTCGCCGACCGGCGTTTCCAGCGAGAGCGGCTCCTTGGCGATCTTCAGGACCTTGCGCACCTTCTCCAGGGGCATGCCGAGTTTCTCGGCCAATTCCTCCGGCGTCGGTTCGCGGCCGATCTCGTTGAGCATCTGGCGCGAGGTGCGCACGATCTTGTTGATGGTCTCGATCATGTGCACGGGAATGCGGATGGTGCGCGCCTGGTCGGCAATGCTTCGGGTGATCGCCTGCCGGATCCACCACGTCGCATAGGTCGAGAACTTGTAGCCGCGGCGGTACTCGAACTTGTCGACCGCCTTCATCAGGCCGATATTGCCTTCCTGGATCAGATCGAGGAACTGCAGGCCGCGGTTGGTGTATTTCTTGGCGATCGAGATCACGAGGCGCAAATTGGCCTCGACCATTTCCTTCTTGGCCTGGCGCGCCTCGCGCTCGCCCTTCTGCACGCCGTGCACGATCTTGCGGAATTCGCCGATCTCGAGCCCGGTCAGGGCGGCCAGCGACTGGATCTCGTGGCGCAGCTCCTTGATGCGGTCCTTCTCGTGATGGACGAAATTCTTCCAGCCCTTGGCCGAGAGTTTCGACACGCGGTTGAGCCAGCGCGGATCGAGCTCGGAGCCCTGATAGTTGCGCAGGAAATCCTCGCGCGCGACGCCGTGGCTGTCGCCGAGGCGAAGCAGACGGCCCTCGAACGACACCAGCTTCTTGTTGATGTCGTAGAGCTGCTCGACCAGTGAATCGATACGGGCCTGGTTGAGCCGCAGCGACTTCACCTCGACGATGATTTCGTCCTTCAGCTTCTTGTATTTGCGCTCCTGCGCCGGCGACAGCGTCTCGTTCTGCAGCTGGTTGGAGATGTCCTGCTCCTGCAGGCGCCGCAGCTTCTTGTAGTTGTCGGCGATCTTGTCGAAGATCTCGACCACCTTCGGCTTCAGCTCGGCCTCGATGGCCGCAAGCGACATCTGGTTTTCGAACTCGTCGTCGTCCATGTCGCCTTCGGCGGCGGCCTCGGCCGGATCCTTCTCCTCGCCGTCGGGAGTCGGCGGCGGGCGCGGGACGGAACGGGGTCGGCGCGGGAGGCGCGGCCGGGGGAGCGGCAGCCGCCGGCATCGCCGCACCATTACCCTCGGCTTCCGCGGCCGGCTGGCCGTCGGCGCCGACGGGCGCCGCGAGCAGCGGGTTCATGTTGTTCTTGGCGTCGGGGCCGGCATAGGTGGCTTCGAGATCGATGATGTCGCGAAGGAAGATCTTTCCTTCGTTGAGCTCGTCGCGCCAGATGATGATGGCCTGGAAGGTCAGCGGGCTTTCGCAGAGGCCTGCGATCATCGCCTCGCGGCCGGCCTCGATGCGTTTGGCAATGGCGATTTCGCCTTCGCGCGACAGCAATTCGACCGTGCCCATCTCGCGCAGATACATGCGGACGGGATCGTCGGTGCGCTCGCCGGGCTCGGACTTCTTGACCTCGGTGACGGCCTTCTGCGTGACCTCGACCAGTTCGTTGTCGGTCTCGTCCTCGGCCTCTTCCTTGGTTTCTTCCTCGCTGTCGCTTTCCTCGGCCTCGGAGACGTTGATGCCCATGTCGGAGAGCATCGACATGATGTCCTCGATCTGCTCCGGCGAGGTGGTGTCGGACGGCAGCACTTCATTGAGCTGATCGAAGGTCACGAAGCCGCGCTTCTTGGCCTGCTTGATCATCTTCTTGACGGCGGCGTCGGACAGGTCGAGCAACGGCGACGGCGCGTCCGGTGAATCCTTCTCAGGAGCGTCCGCTGCCTTGTCGTCTTTTTCCTTGTCTTTTACCTGCAGCGTCTTTGCCTTGGTGGCCATTCAATGCTCCCGAAACGCGCTTCAGTCCGATGCGTCGATCGCACCCGCCTGAAGCTCTGAAGTCAGTTATGACGCGGAAAGGGCGGCGCAAACCTCGCCACCCCCGAATCTGTTCGCCGGATATTTCAGCCCTGTTAGCCCGAAGGCTATTAAGCTTCGCTTAACCCTGTTTTTGCCGCCAAACCATGGATTTGGCGAGTTTTTTCGCGGTTCCGGCGGCCGCAATCCGCATGATTCTTCGTCTCAGACGCTCTTCTGGAACCGGCCGGAAGACTCGCCGAAACCTTCGATCAGCGCCTCGGTGCCATCGACTTCCGCCATCCTGGCCTTGACGTCGCGCAGCCACGCCAGATTGGCCTCGCTGGCCTCCTCGCCCAAGGGCCGCTTCGGCATCTTTCAATTCCCTAAGTAAGGAGTGCCATTGGCGATGCAAGGAGACGAGCTGGTGCCAGGTGGAAAGAACGTCATCCCGCGCCGCCTGGGCGTTGGCGCCCCACACCGCTGCGGTCGTGATCGCCCGCTCAACCCTTTGAAGAACTTGTGAAAATCCGCCCGCCTCGAGGTCGGCCCGCATCTTCTCGGCCTGCTCGTCGGGCTCGGGCGAATGGTGATGGTCGTTGGCGAAGGCCGCGATGATGCCGGCGCGCAGTTTGTGGGCCTCGGGGTGGGCCAATTCCAGCGCCGCGACTTCCTCCAGATGATCGTGCAGCAGCCAGGGGTGGTTGATCAGGGTCTGCAAAATCAGCGCCTCGCGGCGGGACAGCGCGCTGCGCTGGCCGCGCATGATCGGGCTCAAGGCAAGCTGGGGGCTCGACGGCCTGGTAGGGGCCGCGGCCAAGGGACGGGGCGCTGCCTGCCTGCGGGCGGCCGAATCGGCCGGGCCCGCCCGGGGGCGCGCGGGGTGAAGCGGCGGGGTAATTCGCCGCCCGCCTGGCTGCGAAAATTGCCGCGGCCGTAGCCGCCGCGGGCGGCTTCCGGCGCAAACGTCCGCTGCAGCCGCTCGGCCAGATCCTGGCGATAATAGCGCCGCACCACTTCGTGGCGGATGCCGCCGGTGAGTCTCGCCGATCCGCGCCTCCAGCGCCGCGCGCCGCTCGGGCGTAACAAAGCTGCCGCCTTCGATCTCGCGCGACCAGATCATGTCGGCAAGCCCGCGCGCCGCCCCGATCACTTCCTCGATCGCCGCGCGCCCGCCGGAGCGCGCGAGATCGTCGGGGTCCTGCCCTTCCGGCAGCAGCGCGAAGCGAAGACTTTTGCCGGGCTCGAGCTGCGGCAGCGCCAGGTCGGCGGCGCGATACGCCGCCTTCTGCCCGGCCCGGTCGCCGTCGAAACACAGGATCGGCTCGTCCGCCATCTTCCATAATAGCGCGAGCTGGTTTTCGGTGAGCGCCGTGCCGAGCGGGGCGACGCTTGCCGGAAAGCCTGCGCCGACCATGGCGATGACGTCGACATAGCCTTCGACCACCACGAGGGCGCTGCCGTCATGCGCGGCCTGCCGCGCGGTTGCAGAGGTTGTAGAGATTGTCGCCCTTGTGAAACAGCGGAGTTTCCGGCGAGTTCAGGTATTTGGCGGGGACGTCTTTTTCCAGCGCACGCCCGCCAAAGGCGATGACGCGGCCGCGGAAATCGGTGATCGGAAACATCACGCGGTCGCGGAAGCGGTCATAGGGCACCGGGATGTCGTCGCCGTGGACCAGCAGCCCCGCCTCCACCATGTCCTCGACCGGGATGCCGTGGGCGCCGAGGTGCTCCTTCAGGGCAAACCGTTCGCTCGCCGCGTAGCCGATGCGGAACTGCAATTGCACGGCGGGTGAAATCGCGCGGTCGCCGAGATAGCCGCGCGCCTTCGCGCCATTCCGCGAGGCCAGCGTGTCGGCGAAGAATTTCGCCGACAGTTCCATCACGTCATACAGCGTCTTGCGGCGCTGCTCGTGCCGCGCGGCGTCGGGGGTCACCGCCGGCAGCGGCAGGCCGGCCATCGACGCCAGCCGCTCCACCGCTTCGGGAAACGAGACGCCTTCGGTCTCCATCACGAAGTCAAAGATGTTGCCGTGCTTGCCGGTGGAGAAGTCGTGATAAAATTGCTTCTGGTCGTTGACGGTGAAGGACGGCGTCTTCTCCTGCTGGAACGGCGACAGCCCCTTCCACTCCCTCCCCGCCCGCTTCAACTTCACGCGCCGGCCCACGACTTCCGAAACCGGAAGCCGGGCACGCAGCTCTTCGAGGAATTGGGGCGTAAAGCGCATGGCTGAGTTGTTGCTGTGAGTCGCGGGCGCGTGCCAACCGACCACCGATATAGGGATGCCCGCGTAAAATACGAAGATTGTTGGCCTTCTCCCGGCTATTCACAGGGCCAATTCGAACCACTGTCATTCCGGGACAGGCGCAGCGTGGACCCGGAATCTCAGCATTCCCCGATGTGCAATTGCACATCCGAGGTTCGCGTCGGAGCCTGTCGGCGGGCCGCGCTTCGCGCGGACCCGTTCGACGCGCCCCGGAATGACGGCTGAAACCTACTTCTCCAGGAATTTTCCCGATGCAATCCGCGGCAGGCGATCGACCGGCCAGTTGTAGATATAGGTCCAGGCCTCGCTGACCGCGCCGTCGTCGCGCGCCACCGCCAGCAGCTGCCTGACATATTCGGTCGGCTCGGCAAAACCCTCGCCGCAGGCTTCGTACATGTCGAACTCGCGCAGGAGTTCGCTCGGCCGACGCAGCCGAAACAATTCGCCGAACACGACATCATCGGCGGCGTCGGACAGCAGCAATCCCGGATAATGCTTCACCAGATAGAGCCGGCCGCGGCAGCGCGCCGGCCCAAGAAAGTCGGCGCTGCGCGACAACAGCTGCGCCATCGGATGATGATAGCCGCGCATCAGCGTGCCATAGACGAACAGAAGGTCGGAGGTCATGGCGACGATCTATCACCGTCACTGCGAGCGAAGCGAAGCGATCCATCCCTGTTCTCCATGATCAGACGTTTGCCTCCTCTTCCTCGACCGAGACGACCTTGATGCTGACCTCCATGCTGACAAAGGCGTCGGCCGAACCGAGATAAGTGCCGTGCAGCGGAATGGCCTGGCGCGGATCGCGCGCCACCGCCACCCGCACGAGGTCGCGGGTCCCGACGATGCCGTTGGTGGGATCGAACTCGATCCAGCCGGCGCTCGGCAGATAGACCTGCACCCAGGCATGGGTGTTGCCGCCGCCGGCATAGCGCTGGGCGCGGTCGCCGGGGGTGGCGATGTAGCCCGAGACGAAGCGCGCGGCGATGCCGAGCCGGCGCAGCGCCTCGATCATGAACAGCGCATAGTCGCGGCAGGTGCCGGACCTCGTCTGCAGCGTGTCGAGCGGATGCTGGGTGCCCTGCTCGTGCCGTTTCTGGTAGCTGAAGGCCTCGCGGATGCCATGGGTCATGCCAGAGAGGATCTTGAACGTCGGGCGTCGGCGCCTTCCGCGTCGAGAAAATTCAGCGCCCACGCCGACAGCTCGCCCTGCGGATCGCCATATTGCGGCGTGATGAATTGCGAGAGGTCGGGAAATTCCTCGTCGTCGTAGAGGAACGGATAGAAATAGGCGGGATCGTCCGGGGTCAGCGCGAACGCCTCGGCCGGGTTGTGCTCCACCGTCGCGGTCGAGACAAAGGACAGGGTATCCGCGCGCTCGTCGAAGGTCGCGATCGCGACGCTGTTGCCGAACACGTCGTGGATCCAGCGCAGCGACATCGGCTGCGGCACGATCTCAAGATCGCCCGACAGCACGCGCAGATCGTGGCCGTCGCGCGGGCGCAGCATGATGCGGTGTTCGCCGAACGCCACCGGGTGCGCATAGCGATATTCGGTCTTGTGGTGAATCGTCAGGAGCGGCATCGTCGACACAATCATCATGATTTCGGGCGAGCTAATCTATACCGATCGCTGCTTATTTCTAAATCGGTATGCTGCTTCGCTAGGCAACGGGTAAGGAAAAATGGATTTGGCAGGCCGCCGGCGACACATCATTACTCCTGGACGCGGAGGATGTTCCGCCGGTGCTCGAGGATAATACCGCCGGGCGCTCGCCGTTCCTGCTGACCTGCGACCATTACGGCCGGGCGATCCCGCGCGGGCTCGGCGATCTCGGGCTGCCGCAAGGCGAGCTGAGCGGCATATCGCCTGGGATATCGGCATTGCCGGCGTCGCCAATGCGCTGTCGAAGCATCTCGACGCGCATCTGATCGCGCAGCGCTATTCGCGGCTGGTGATCGACTGCAATCGCCCGCCGGAAGCGCCGAGCTCGATCCCGCGCATCAGCGAGGCGACGGCGATTCCCGGCAATGAAGGCCTCACGCGCGACGCGGCCGAGGCGCGGCGCCGGGCGATCTTCGATCCCTATCATCGCCGCATCGCCGAGGTGATCGACCGCCGGCTGCGCGACGGCATGCCGACGGTGCTGGTGGCGCTGCACAGTTTCACGCCGGTCTACGCCGGCGATCGCGCGGCCCTGGCATATCGGCACGCTGTATCATCGCGACACCCGATTGCCGCCGCTGCTGCTGAAACGGCTTGCGCGCCGAGCCCGATCTCGTGGTCGGCGACAACGAGCCCTATGCGGTCAGCGACGAGACCGACTACACCATTCCCGGTTCACGGCGAGGAGCGCGGGCTTGATGAACTCCGGCATCGAAATCCGCCAGGATCTGATCGCCGATCCGGCCGGCCAGCAGCGAATGGGCGGACCGGCTGGCGCGGATTTTTGGCGAGATCGAAACGACGCTGCGCGCGCAGCGGCTGATTTAAGTCGCGCTCACCGCGCCCGCGTCAGCGCCAGCCAGATGCCGCCGCCGATCATGAAGCCGCCGGAGACGCGCGACAACAGCCGCGTGCGCCGCGCCGAGAAGAATTTTCGCGCGCGGCCGGCCAGCAGCGCATAGATCGCGTCGGTCATGCCCGCAATGACCATGAAGGTGACGCCGAGCAGCGCCACCTGCGAGACATGATCCGGTTCATGTCCATGAACTGCGGAATGAACGCGCCGAAGAACACCAGCACCTTCGGGATTGCTGCAGCAGCACCAGAAGGCCCTGCAGGAAAAATCCGCCGCGCGGCGGGGGCGGCGGCGCATCGGCGTTGACGCCTTCGACCGGGCGCGCGGATCAGCTTGATGCCGAGCCAGACCAGATAGGCCGCGCCGGCAAAGCGCACCCAATCGAACCAGTAGCCCATGGTCGCCATCAGCGAGGTCAGCCCGACCGCGACGATGCCGATCACGATCGCGAGCCCCAGCTTGTACGCCGGCGATATTGATCAGCGCCGCGCGGGTGCCATGGCGCAGGCCGTTGGCGATCAGCAGCGTGACCACCGGCCCCGGCAACAGCGCCAGCGCGATGCAGGCGGCGACAAAGGCGAGATAGAGCTTGAAGGGACATGAGGGCGACTCGCGATTCAGGTGAAACGACTTATTATGCATGCCGGCTGTGTCCGCGAAAGCCATCCCGTCTTATCCCATCTCCCCGCTGTTATGCGGGGAGAGCGCCGGACAAGCCGCACGCATGACGAGACCTTTGGGGCGATCCACCACAACAGCCGCCTCCTTGACATGCAACCATTTGGTTGCCTATTATTTCCGCCATGGATGAAGTCTTCAAAGCACTGGCCGATGCTTCGCGACGGTCGCTGCTGGACAGGCTTCACGCCAAAAACGGCCAGACCCTGAACGAACTCTGCGACGGCCTCGCCATGACGCGGCAGGCGGTGACCAAGCACCTTGCGATTCTCGAAGAGGCCAACCTCGTCACCACGTTCAGGCATGGCCGCGAGAAGCTGCACTACCTCAACCCGGTGCCGATCCATCAGATCGGCGAGCGGTGGATCAAGAAATTCGAGCGCGGGAAATTGACCGCGCTGAGCGAATTGAAAAAGCAACTGGAGAAGCGCGATGAGTAAGCCGGAATTCGTCTACACCACCTACATCGAGACTTCGGCCGAAAAGCTCTGGCAGGCCCTGATCGACGGCGATTTCACCGAGCGCTACTGGTTCGGCCACCGGGTAACCTCGCGACTGGAAGGCCGGATCGTCCTACCGTTTCGCCAAGCAGGGTACGCCGAGCATCGAAGGCAAAGTCCTCGTTGTCGATCCGCCGCGGCGGCTGGCTTATTCCTGGGATTCCTGTTCGCCGGAAGCCCAGCGCGAACGCACCTCGCGCGTCACCTTCGATCTGGAACCACGCGGCAAGGTCATCAAGCTGACGGTGACGCATGACGAACTCGATGAACGCGGCGTCACCTTGCGCAACATCTCCGGCGGCTGGCCGATGGTGATCGCGAGCCTGAAGAGCCTGCTGGAAACCGGGCACGGCTCTCGATATCGAATCCGCCCTTCGGTGACGCAGAAGGAAGCGGCCTGTGCCTAAACCCGAATTCGTCTACGTCACCTATATCGAGACCACGCCGGAGAAATTCTGGGAGGCGCTGACCTCGAGCGAATTCTCGCGAGCGCTACTGGTTCAACACCGAGCTGCAATCTGACTTCAAGGTGGGCTCGCCGTTCGCGCTGGTGCATGGACGGCACCACCACCGATGTCGGGGAAATCCTGGAGGCCGATCCGCCGCGGCGGCTTGTCCTACACGTTCCGCCACGTGCTGAATCGAAGCAAGCGCGCAACGAACCGCCGACGCAAGGTGGCTGTTCGCGCTCGAAAAGCACGGCAACCTGGTGAAGCTGACGCTTGACCCATGAAAATTTCGCCGCGGGCAGCACGCTTCTGCGACGGCATCTCCAGGGGATGGCCGGCGATCCTGGCCAGCCTCAAGAGCCTGCTGGAGACCGGCTACCGCGCTGGCGATCCCGATCGCCGCGCTCGGCATCGAGGGAATGCAATGAACATCGACAATTTCAAGCCCATGACCGTCTACACCATCTACATTGCCTCGACGCCGGAGAAGGTGTGGCAAGCGCTGACCTCGGCCGAATTCTGCCGGAAATATTTTTTCGGCAATGCGGTCGAGGTCGAGCCGAGGGTCGGCGGTGCGTACATCGTGCGCACGCCGGACGGCGCGCTGCACATCTCGGCGAGGTGATCGAATGGGATCCACCGCGCAAGCTCAGCGTTACCTTCAACGTCAACTGGCCGGCACTGATCGAAAAGCTCGGGCTCGACGCTCGTGACCTACGAGATCGAGCCAGCCGGCGATGCCGTCCGGCTCACCATGAGCGAAGCCCATGACCGGCCGCTCAGCGACGACATTCTTTCCGGCGGCCGCCAGGGCTGGCCCGCGATCCTGTCCAGCCTGAAGAGCCTGCTGGAGACCGGCGAGCCACTGGTCATCAAGATGGCCCCGCCGCAGCGGATGCTGGCGGCGCTGAAGGAGATGGGGATTGCGACGCCGTGAGTTTTGATCGCCATTCCGGGGCGCGCGCACCGACCTCGGGTTTACCACGAGTTCGGCATCATCATTGTCCAAGTCGGCTACAGCCGACTTGGATGCGAACCTCAGATGCGCAATTGCGCATCGGGGAATCTCGCGCCGATAACTTCTGGATTCCGGGTCTGCGGGCTTCGCCCGCATCCCGGAATGACGGTTAAGAGACCGGCGCCGGCGCGACGATCCGCCGATACAGATGCCAGGTCGCATGGCCGAGCACCGGCAGCGTCACCAAAAGGCCGAGGAAGTACGGCAGCGCCGAGACGATCAGCAACACCACGATGACGGCCGCCCAGCCGATCATCGGCACCGGGCTCGTCACGACAGCGCGGACGCTGGTGATCATCGCGGTGACGAAATCGACGTCGCGGTCGAGCAACAGCGGGAACGACACCACGGTCAGCGAAAACAAAATCAGCGACAGCGCAGCTCCAACGGCGTTGCCGATCGCGAGGAACATCAGCCCTTCATTGGTGGTCAGCACCACCGTGATGAATTCGTGCAGGCTGGAAAACGAGGCGTTGAGCCCGATCAGCAGCGCGATCAACAGGCGCACCTGATACATCCAGATCACGAAGATGAAGAGCGTGACAAACGCCATCCAGCCGATTTCGCCGCGTGACTTCACGGTGGACCAGATGGCGGGAAGCGAGATCGGCTGCCCGGCCTCGCGCCGGCGGCTCAATTCATAAAGCCCGATCGCGACAAAGGGGCCGATCAGCGCAAAGCCGGCCGCCAGCGGATAGGCCAGATAGACCAGGCCGAACGCGGTCAGGCAGAGCAGGATGATCATGCCGCCGCCGGCATAGAGCGCGCCGAACAAAAGCCCATAAAGCGGCATGGCCTGGAAATCGCGTAAGCCCTGCCCCAGCGCTTCCGCAATATCGGCGGCCTTGATCCGCCGCACCACCGGATCGACCTTGCCGGAGACGGATGTCATCGGCGCACCCTCCCAATTTATTTTTGCATATTCGTGCAGGGCATTGGGGGCGGCGTGTTGATTTGGGTCAAGCTTGTCGCCGTGTTTGTCCCTTTGGTCGACAACATATTCGGTCGTCATACGCGGGCTTGACCCGCGTATCCATCGATCTTCAGAAGGGAGTCTTGCGAAGCAAGATGGATTGCCGGGCATAGGCGAGCCGAAGCGACGCCGTCCTTCGGACGGCTATGCCCGGCAATGACGGCGGTGATAGCCCCTACCCCCGCGTCCGCAATTCCCGCCGCAGCACCTTTCCGGTGGCGGTCATCGGCAGGGTGTCGGTGAATTGCACGAAGCGCGGATATTCGTGGGCCGCGAGCTGCACTTTGACAAAATCCTGGATCTCGCGCGCCAAGCCGTCGCCTGGCGAAAATCCGGGCCGCAGCACGATCCACGCCTTGATCGACTCGGTGCGGATCGGATCGGGGATGCCGACCACCGCCGACATCGCCACCGCCGGATGCTTCATCAGCGTGTGCTCGATCTCCGACGGCCCGACGCGATAGCCAGCCGTGGTGATCACGTCGTCCTCGCGGCTGACATACCAGAAGTAGCCGTCTTTATCCTGGATGCCGAGATCGCCGGTGAGCAGGAAATCGCCGGCGTATTTCTTCGCGGTCGCCTCAGGGTTCTTCCAATACTCGATCATGGTGCAAGGATTGGGCTGCCGCACGCCGATGATGCCGCGCTCGCCCCGCGGCAATTCCTCACCGCGATCGTTGACGATGCGGACGTCGAAGCCCGGCGTGGCCTTGCCCATCGAACCGGGCCGGATCGGAAACAGTTTTGCATTGCTGCCGACAACGAGATTGCATTCGGTCTGGCCGTACACCTCATGGGCATCGATGCCGAAGGTCGCGCGTACCCAATCCAGCAATTCGGCGCCGAGCGACTCGCCGCCGGTCAGCATGCTGCGCAGCTTGACGCCCGGGTGCTTCACATTCGCCTGCCGCATCAGCTTCAGCGCGGTCGGCGGCAGGAACACGTTGCGCACGGCGTGATCGGCCATCAGCTGCATCGCCGCCTGCGGCTCGAATTTTTTGGCGCGATGGCCGACCACCGGAACGCCATGATACCAGGCCGGAAACAGCGCATCGAACAAGCCGCCGATCCATGCCCAGTCGGCCGGCGTCCACATCACGTCGCCCGGCTTCGGCATGAAGTCATGCACCATCTCGACGTTGGGCAAATGCCCGAGCAGCACGCGATGGGCGTGCAGCGCGCCTTTGGGATTTCCCGTGGTGCCGGAGGTATAGATGATGATGGCGGGATCGTCGGCCGAGGTATCGATCGTGGCAAATTTTTCGGACGCGGCCTCGATCGACGACCAGAACGATTTGGTGCCGGCCGGGACGGTCTCGCTGATCAGGTAGATATTCGCCAAATCCGGCAGCCGGTCGCGGATCTTGGCGAGTTTTTCCCAGCCGCTTTCGTCGGTCACGACAGCCTTGGCGCCGGAATTGCCGAGGCGAAACTCCAGCGCATCCTCGCCGAACAGGGTGAACAGCGGCACCGACACCAGGCCGGAGCGGAATGCAGCGAGATGGGTGATCGGCAGTTCCACCGACTGCGAGAGAAAGGCCGCGACACGGTCGCCGCGCACCAGGCCATCGGCCTTCAACACATTGGCGAACGCGCCCGACATCGCCCGCAGATCGTCGAACGAGGTGCGCGTCGCACCGCCGTCCTCGTCGACATAGATCAGTGCCAGGCGACCCGCGCCATCGGCATGGCGATCGCAGCAGGCGGTCGCGATATTGAACCGCGCCGGGACGTCCCAGCGGAAATCGCGATAGAGCTGGTTGTAGTTGGAGGTTTCGGTGAGCATAGAGCGTGGCCTTCGAAAGAACATCAGTATCACGATCGCGCCATCAGCGCCCTGCCTTCTCCATCGCCAGCTCGGCCTCAAGGCTTGCGAGGTCGCGATAGATCGAAGCAACCGCGAGTACGCGTCCCCCGCTCTTGTATCGCACCATGCAATCCTTCGCGGCGATGTTGCCGTCGATTACGATCTCGTCCCACTTCTCGGCGTGACCGACATAGTTGATCGGCACGTCATAATGCTGGCTCCAGAAGAACGGCACGGCATCGAAGGCTTCACGCTGCCCCAGCATGTTGCGCGCGGCGGTCTGGCCCTGGCGTTCGGCTACCACCCAATGTTCGACGCGAATGTTCTCGCCGGAATGCGGATCGGGCCAGCGCGCGATATCGCCCGCCGCGTAGATGCCGGGGACGCTGGTCTCCAGATAGGCATTCACCGTGACGCCGCGGTCGATCGCAAGCCCGGCCTTCTCGGCCAGCGCAAGGCGCGGCCGCACGCCGACGCCGATAACCACGACATCGGCCTCGAGCGTGCCACCGCTTTTCAGCGTCGCGCGCTTGCCATCGATCGATGTTACGCTATCGCCAAGATGAAACACGACGCCGTGCTCTTCATGCAGGTGACGGACGAAATCGCCCATCTCGGGTCCAAGCACCCGTTCCATCGGCCGCTGCTCCAGCCCGACGACGTGGACTTCGATTTCGCGGGCGCGCAACGCCGCCGCGGCCTCAAGCCCGATAAAGCTCGCACCGACTACAATGGCGCGGCGCGCGCCATGCACTGAGGCAATGATCGCGTGGCAATCGGCCAGCGAGCGCAACACATGGACATGGGGCTGGACATGGGGCTGGTCCGCGCCTGATATCGGCAGCCGCACCGGCTCCGCGCCGGTCGCCAGCAGCAAGCAGTCGTAAGCCACGGCTTCGCCGCTGGCGAGAACCACCTGCCTCGCCTTGCTGTCGATCGAGGCGACCTCGGTATTCAGTCGCAGGTCGATGGCGGCGTCTGCGTAAAAATCATCCGGCCGCAGCGGCAGCCAGTCTTCCGGCGCGCTGCCCGCGAGATAGTCTTTCGACAGGTTCGGCCGATCCACCGGCGCCGCCGCATCACTGCTCAGCATCACGATGCTGCCACGGTAGTCTTGCCGCCGCAGCATCTCGGCGGCGGCAAAGCCCGCCGCTCCGCCGCCGACGATGACGATCCGGCCGGGCGCATCGACAGCGCCTTTCACGCGTGGCTTTGGCTGCTCGCGCTTTTGCCGGACAAAAACACGGTCGCCCTGGTATTCGACCTTCCAGACGGCAAGCGGATTCAACGCCGGCGCGCGGGCAGCTTCCCCTGTACGCAAATCAAAACAGGCGTGGTGCCAGGGGCAGCGGATGCTCTCGCCGTCGACGAGGCCTTCGGCGAGCGGACCATGATAGTGGCTGCAGTGGGCATCGATGGCGAAGATTTCCGATCCCGAACGTACCAGCAAGACGTCTTCGTCGCCGACATGGCCGAGCAGGGTCGCACCGGAGAATTCGGAGGGCGCGACACCCTGAGACAGATCGGGGCCGGCGGGTGGGGCTTGTTGATCAGCCAGTTCTTTTTGATCAACCATGTCTTCCTCCGCTGGGTTTTTAGAAATTATCCCGTCAGCGCCGCCTTCACCAGGCCGCTGGCTTTGGCAAAATCCATCTGCCCCGCGTATTTGGCCTTCAGCACGCCGATCACCTTGCCCATGTCCTTGATCCCGGCGGCCCCGGTCTCGGCGATGGCGGCCGCGATCGCAGCCTTAACGTCTTCCTCCGACATCTGTTTCGGCAAGTAAGCCGAGATGATCGCGATTTCCTCGCGCTCCTGGGCGGCGAGTTCCGCGCGGCCGCCCTTGTCGTAGAGTTCGACCGCCTCCTGCCGCTGCTTTATCATCTTTTGGAACACACCGAGGAGATCGGCGTCGCTCAGCGGCGGCTTGCCTTCCCCGCGCGCGGCGATGTCGGCATTCTTGATGGTCGAATTGACCATGCGCAGCGTGGACAGCTTGCGCTCGTCCTTGGCCCGCATCGCGTCCTTGACCGCGTTGTTGATGTCGTCGCGCAGCATCGTCGTGTCCCCTGCAAAGCTCACCATAGCGTTTCGAGCGATAGCCTGCCCCGGACTTGATCCGGGCTGGATACCGGTTCGCGTGAAGAAAACGCGTCAAACAAAAAACCCGCCATTGGTCTAGGCGGTTCGCGGCCCCAGAACAACTCTAGTTCCGCAGCCATTCGACCAGGGCGGCCGCGGTGGCCTCCGGCTGTTCCGGCTGCGGCAGATGACCGCAATTCGGGAGGATCTTCAGTTTCGCGCCGGGAATGCCGTCGGCCATCTCCTTCGACAGCGAATTCGGGATGGTGTTGTCCTCGTCGCCGGTCAGAACCAGCGTCGGACACTTGATCCACGCCAGCATCGGCCGCGAATCCGGCCGGCTGATGATGGCGGTCTGCTGGCGCACGAAGGCCTCGCTGCCGATATCGTCCCCCATGTCGTGCACCAGTTGGCGCAGGGCAGCCACCTCGCGCCGCGACGGATGCACGAAACCGGGGAACAGCTCATCCAGCACCGCGTGATATTCGCCCGCTTGCGCCCGCGCGATCTGGCCGCGGCGGCGGGTAGTCGCCTCCGGCGTATCGGGCCGCGCCTGGGTATTGATCAGCGCCAGTTTTGCCACCCGGCCGGGCGCCTGGCGCATGATCTCGAATGCGATGTAGCCGCCCATCGAATGGCCGGCCAGCGCAAAGCGCGGCGGCGCCTCGGCCAGAATCCGCCGCGCGATCGCGCCGATCGTGTCGTCGCGGATGTGGTTGGCGACCGTCACCGGGCCGTAGCGCCACAGCGCCGGCGCGACCGGCGCATAGATCCGCGGCGAGCCGCCGAGACCCGGAACCAGCAGAATAGGCATCGAATTGTCCATGCATGGCTCCGGAAGCAGCAAAATTTCATGAAAATCGGAGGATCGCGGCAAGCGACAGCTTAAAAGCCCGCGGCGTCCTGTCAAACATGCGCAAACCGCATGTGAATCCGCCGGTTTCCGGCTTTGACGCCACCGCAGGCGAAGACTATGTAATGCGCTCATGACCCAATCTGAAAACGCCTCAGCCTGGCCGGATCACAAACCGACCGCGCTCCTCGTGCTCGCCGATGGCACCGTGCTGGAAGGTTTCGGCCTCGGCGCGGAAGGTCACGCCGTCGGCGAAGTCTGCTTCAACACCGCGATGACCGGCTATGAGGAGATCCTGACCGATCCCTCCTATGCCGGGCAGCTCATCACCTTCACCTTTCCGCATATCGGCAACGTCGGGACCAACGACGAGGATATCGAAACGGTGAACATGGCGGCGACGCCGGGCGCGCGCGGCGTGATCCTGCGCGCGGCGATTACCGATCCCTCGAACTACCGCGCCACGCGGCATCTCGATTCCTGGCTGAAGGCGCGCGGCATCATCGGGCTTTCCGGCATCGACACCCGCGCGCTGACCGCGCTGATCCGCGAGAAGGGCATGCCCAATGCCGTGATCGCCCATGCCAAGGACGGCCAGTTCGACCTGCACGGCCTGAAGGAAGAAGCCCGCGAATGGCCCGGCCTCGAAGGCATGGACCTGGTGCCGTTGGTGACCTCCGGCCAGCGTTTTACCTGGGACGAAACGCCGTGGGTATGGGGCAAAGGCTTTGGCCGGCAGACCGCGCCTGAATTCAACGTCGTCGCCATCGACTACGGCATCAAGCGCAACATCCTGCGGCTGCTCGCCGGCGAAGGCTGCAAGGTCACGGTGGTGCCGGCGACCACCTCGGCCGAAGACATTTTGGCGATGAAGCCCGACGGCGTGTTCCTGTCGAACGGCCCCGGCGATCCCGCGGAGACCGGCAAATATGCGGTGCCGGTGATCCAGAAGGTGATCGAGTCCGGCACGCCGACGTTCGGCATTTGCCTCGGCCACCAGATGCTGGGCCTCGCCGTCGGCGCCAGAACCAGGAAGATGCATCAGGGCCATCACGGCGCCAATCATCCGGTCAAGGACGAGACCACCGGCAAGGTGGAGATCACCTCGATGAACCACGGTTTTGCCGTCGACCAGGCGACCCTGCCGAAGGGCGCGACGCAGACCCACGTCTCGCTGTTCGACGGCTCCAATTGCGGCATCCAGCTCGAGGGCAAGCCGGTCTTCTCCGTGCAGTACCACCCGGAGGCCTCGCCCGGCCCGCGCGACTCGCATTATCTGTTCAAGCGGTTCGCCGATCTGATGCGGGCGAACAAGAGCGCGTGGCTGCATACCGTCGTCACCGAGCTCTCGCCGTCATCGCGCCTCGAGGTGATGCGCGCTCTTGCGCATCCTCAGCGCGAAGGATGACGTCGGAGCGAGCGCGGAAGATGCGCGCTGCGCGGATACGCGAAGCACTGGCATGATTGCGCATCGCTTAGTATGATGACCATCATCATACCATCGCAGGAACCGGCCCCATGGACGACCAGACCGCCCCCAGAATCGAATACGGCGTGACGCCGCCCGAAGTGATGGCCGGCATGGCGGGGATCGATTTCGTCCGCGCTATCTTCGACGGAAAATTGCCGGCGCCGCCGATCATGCAGACCATCGAGCCGTTCGATTCCACCGCCGAGCCGGGCGTGGTGGTGTTTCACAGCATTCCCGGCTTCCGGCATTACAATCCGATCGGCTCGGTGCATGGCGGCTATGCCGCAACCCTGTTGGATTCCGCGATGGGCCTCGCGGTCCACACCGCGCTGCCGCCGGGCACCGGCTACACCACGCTCGAATTCAAGATCTCCTTCATCAAGGGCATGACCAAGGATACCGGCGCGGTGCGCAGCGAGGGCCGCACCCTCAGTGTCGGCCGCCGCGCCGCGACCGCCGAGGCGCGCATCACCGACAGCAAGGGCCGCCTGCTGGCGCACGCCACCACGACCTGCCTGGTGTTCGAGCTATCCCCAGGGAAACACCGAAGGGAATGTGAGCCGCTCGCTACGCCGCGTTGCGCCTTCCTGGCGGCTGGCTTCGAACAGGAACCAGGTGCGGCGCTCGGTTTCGTCGATGAAGGTTTCCAGCAGGCCCGCGGTGCCGGAATCCTCGTTGTCGTCGCAGAGCTTGTGGGCTTTGCGCATGGCGGCCGCCATGTGCTTGTTGTCTTCCATCAACTCGCGCAGCATCTCGCGCGGCGGGACATAGTTCTCGTCGTTGTCCTGGATGGTCTGCAATTTCGCGATCTGCCCGATCGAGCGCAGCGTGGTGCCGCCGAGCTTGCGGACCCGCTCGGCCAGCTGGTCGGTGGTGGCGAAGATCGCATCCGATTGCTCGTCGAGCATCAGATGATAGTCGTGGAAATGCCGGCCGGAGACATGCCAGTGGAAATTCTTGGTCTTCAGATAGAGCGCGAAGGCGTCGGCCAAGCAGCGTGTTGAGCGCCGCCGAAATCTTGTCGACCGCCGCCTTGCGGCAGATCGGTCGGCGTATCGAGGTCGGGGGAACTTTGTCGGACTTTTTTTATCGGACTTGGCTTTGCTCACGATGCACCTTCCTGTTAGGAAACCGGACGAATTGACGGCATGGACATGGGCCGCCGGACCATCTAACGCATCACCTCCCCGCCGGTTCCGCTGCCGGAACCCCGTTTTACCGGACCTCTCGCGACCATGGACGACTGGATCGATTATTACGATTCCACGCATACGATTTATGCGAGCAAGCTGCATCGCGACCTGCATTTCCAGCTGATCGCCAGGGACATCATCGGCTACATCGCCTCGCCCGATGCGGTGGTACTGGATTATGCCTGCGGCGAGGCGCTGTCGGCGGCCAAGGTGGCGGAGGCCTGCGGCCAGCTGATCCTGGCCGAACCCGCGCCCGGCGTGCGCGGCCGGCTGATCGCCCGCTTTGCGCCCGAACACGAAGATCCGGGTGCGTTCGCTCGATGACTTGCGGAAAATGCCGGAAAGATCGGTCGATCTCGCGGTGATGAATTCGGTCGCCCAGTACATGAGCTCGGCCGAACTCGATGCCGCGTTTGCGGTCATCAAGCGGCTGCTGAAGCCCGGCGGCCGGCTGGTGGTGGGCGATATCCTGCGCCCCGAGGTCGGCATGGCCAGGGACGTGCTCGCGCTGCTGCGCTTCGCGGCCAGGCACGGCTTCCTGAAGGACGCCCTGATCGGGCTGGTCTCCACCGCGCTGTCGGACTACCGGCAATTGCGCACGCGGGTCGGGCTGCAGCGCTACAGCGAGGCCGGGATGGTGGCGAAGCTGGCGGCGGCCGGATTTACCGCCTCGCGCGCGCCATTCCAATATCGGGCACAATCCGTGGCGGATGACCTTCGTGGCCCGGCACGCCCTGAGCCTGCCCACGGCCGGTTAGGGTTAATTGGCGGTAGACGTGGCTCACCGCGGCGTGATCGGCAATGATCGCCGCGGCCCGGTGGCGGAAAGCGTCGACGCGAGAGCAGTGCATCGCTCTTTATCCTGGTTCAAATCCAGGCCGGGCCTCCACCCTTCGCCCTGACGGGCTACGCGTGGCGCAGCCACGCCGGACCGGCAGGGCAAAGCGTGTCCGGCGTAGCTTGAGCCAAGCGAAAGCGTAGACGGACTGTCCGCCGGAAGCTCGGAGGGCGAAGGCTCCAAACGCCAAAATGCCGGTTGATTGGGGCCTTAATACCCTTTCGCGGCTGCGGAATCTGGTCTAAAGACCACCCGCGCGCGAGGTTGATCCCAAGCGCCGGGTTTGAGGGACGCGCGGTAGGCGCGCCCTTTTTTTGTGCCCAATTCCCTGTTCCCGCGAGACTTGATGCCCAAAAGAACCGACATCTCCACCATCCTGATCATCGGCGCCGGCCCCATCGTGATCGGCCAGGCCTGCGAATTCGATTATTCCGGCACCCAAGCGGTGAAAACCCTGAAGGAAGAGGGCTACCGCATCGTTCTCGTCAATTCCAATCCGGCCACCATCATGACCGATCCGGAACTGGCGGACGCCACCTATATCGAGCCGATCACCCCGGAGATCGTCGCCAAGATCATCGAGAAGGAACGCTACGTCCTTCCGGGCGGGTTTGCGCTGCTGCCCACCATGGGCGGCCAGACCGCGCTGAACTGCGCGCTGTCGCTGCGCAAGCAGGGCACGCTGGCAAAATTCGACGTCGAGATGATCGGCGCCACCGCTGACGCCATCGACAAGGCCGAGGATCGCGGCCGCTTCCGCGAGGCCATGACCCGAATCGGGCTGGAAACGCCGCGCTCGATGCAGATCAAGACGCTGCCCGACGCGCTGCGCGCGCTCGACGATATCGGCCTGCCCGCGATCATCCGCCCCTCCTTCACCATGGGCGGCACCGGCGGCGGCATCGCCTACACCAAGGCCGAGTTCATCGAGATCGTCGAGCGCGGCATCGACGCCTCCCCCACCGACGAAGTCCTGATCGAGGAAAGTGTGCTCGGCTGGAAAGAGTTCGAGATGGAGGTGGTGCGCGACAAGAAGGACAATTGCATCATCATCTGCTCGATCGAGAACCTCGATCCGATGGGCGTGCATACCGGCGATTCCATCACGGTGGCGCCGGCGCTGACCTTGACCGACAAGGAATACCAGATCATGCGCGACGCCTCGCTGGCGGTGCTGCGCGAGATCGGGGTGGAGACCGGCGGCTCCAACGTGCAGTTCGGCGTCAACCCGGCCGACGGCCGCATGGTCGTGATCGAGATGAACCCGCGGGTGTCGCGGTCTTCGGCACTGGCTTCAAAGGCCACCGGCTTTCCGATTGCAAAAGTCGCGGCCAAACTCGCGGTCGGCTACACGCTGGACGAGATCGCCAACGACATCACCGGCGGCGCGACGCCGGCCTCGTTCGAGCCGACCATCGACTACGTCGTCACCAAGATTCCGCGCTTTGCGTTCGAGAAGTTTCCCGGCGCTTCCACCACGCTGACCACCTCGATGAAATCGGTCGGCGAAGTGATGGCGATCGGCCGCACCTTCCAGGAAAGCCTGCAAAAGGCGCTGCGCGGCCTGGAAACCGGTCTCACCGGCCTCGACGAGATCGAGATCGAGGGGCTCGGCCGCAGCGACGACAAGAACGCGATCCGCGCCGCTTTGGGCACGCCGACGCCGAACCGGCTGCTGCAGGTGGCGCAGGCGATGCGGCTCGGCTGGAGCGATGAGGAGATCTTCACTTCCTGCAAGATCGATCCGTGGTTCCTTGCCGAGATGCGCGGCATCGTCGAGATGGAGCGCAAGATCAAGAACAGCGGCCTGCCGGAAAACGCGTTCGGCATGCGGACCTTGAAAGCGATGGGCTTTTCCGACGCGCGGCTGGCGGTGCTGGCCGAGACAACGGAGGCCGAGGTGACGGCCAGGCGCCACGCGCTCGGGGTTCGCCCGGTGTTCAAGCGCATCGACACCTGCGCGGCCGAGTTCGCTTCGCCCACCGCCTATATGTATTCGACCTATGAATCGCCGTTCGCGGGCCAGCTCGCCGACGAGAGCGCGCCATCGGACAAGAAGAAGGTCATCATTCTCGGCGGCGGCCCGAACCGGATCGGCCAGGGCATCGAATTCGACTATTGCTGCTGCCATGCCTGCTTCGCGCTGCACGACGCCGGCTATGAAAGCATCATGATCAACTGCAATCCGGAAACGGTGTCGACCGACTACGACACCGCGGACCGCTTGTATTTCGAGCCGCTGACATCAGAGGACGTGCTCGAAATCATCGCCACCGAACGGCAGAACGGCACGCTGCACGGCGTGATCGTGCAGTTCGGAGGCCAGACGCCGCTCAAGCTTGCACGCGCGCTGGAAGCGGCCGATGTGCCGATCCTCGGCACCTCGCCCGACGCCATCGATCTTGCCGAAGACCGCGACCGCTTCAAGCGTGTGCTCGACAAATTGCGCCTGAAGCAGCCGAAAAACGGCATCGCCTATTCGGTCGAGCAGGCCCGCCTGGTGGCATCGGATCTCGGGCTGCCGCTGGTGGTGCGCCCGTCCTACGTGCTCGGCGGCCGCGCCATGCAGATCATCCGCGAGGACAACCAGCTCTCCGATTACCTGCTCGGCACGCTACCCGAACTGGTGCCCGCCGACGTCAAGGCCCGCTATCCGAACGACAAGACCGGACAGATCAACACGGTGCTCGGCAAGAATCCGCTTTTGTTCGACCGCTATCTGTCCGACGCCATCGAGATCGACGTCGACTGCCTCTGCGACGGCAAGGACACCTTCATCGTCGGCATCATGGAGCACATCGAGGAAGCCGGCATTCACTCCGGCGATAGCGCCTGCTCGCTGCCGCCGCATTCGCTCGACGCGGCGATGATCGCTGAATTGGAGCGGCAAACCCGCGAACTGGCGCTCGGGCTCGACGTGGTCGGACTGATGAACGTGCAATACGCCATCAAGGACGGCGATATCTACGTGCTGGAGGTCAATCCGCGGGCCTCGCGCACGGTGCCGTTTGTCGCGAAAGTGATCGGCATGCCGGTGGCGAAGATCGCAGCCAGGCTGATGGCCGGCGAGAAGTTAAAGGACCTCAACCTCAAGAAGCGCAAGCTCGGCCATGTCGGGGTCAAGGAATCGGTATTCCCGTTCGCCCGCTTCCCCGGCGTCGATACCGTGCTCGGTCCGGAGATGCGCTCGACCGGCGAGGTGATGGGCATCGACCGCTCGTTCGAGATCGCGTTTGCCAAGAGCCAGCTCGGCGGCGGCACCCGCGTGCCGCGCAAGGGCACCGTGTTCGTATCGGTCCGCGACATTGACAAGACCCGGATCGCGGAAGCGGTACGGCTGTTGTCGGCGGTCGGCTTCAAGGTGATGGCCACCTCGGGGACGCAGCGTTTCCTTGCCGATTTCGGGGTGCCGACCGAAAAGGTAAACAAGGTGCTGGAGGGGCGGCCGCATATCGTCGACGCCATCACGAACGGCGACATTCACCTTGTTTTCAATACCACCGAAGGGCCGCAGGCGCTGGCCGACAGCCGCTCGTTGCGACGAGCTGCCCTCTTGCATAAAGTGCCATATTACACCACTCTTTCGGGGGCTGTGGCGGCCGCACAGGGCATCCGCGCCTATCTGGGCGGGGACCTTGAGGTCCGCACGCTACAGAGTTACTTTTCTTCCGAATCCTGATCTTTAGCGGGCTTGGACGCCGGCTAACCGATTGGCAATAAAGCCGGCATGGCTGGAACTCACCGGCCATGCGGATGTTCTGTTTCGGCGCCGGTCGCCCCGAAATTGCAATCTGAAAAACGTCTCGTGCGCGCCCCTCGACGGCTCGCGCGATCGAAGGACAAGAGAGATGATGGAAAAGGTTCCGATGACTGCTGGCGGTTATGCCGCTCTCGAGGACGAATTGAAGCAGCGCCAGTCGGTGGAGCGTCCGCGCATCATCGAGCATATCGCGGAAGCGCGCTCGCATGGCGATCTTTCGGAAAACGCGGAGTACCACGCCGCCAAGGAAGAGCAGTCCCACAACGAAGGCCGGATCGCCGAGCTCGAGGACAAGCTGGCGCGCGCCGACATCATCGACATCTCCAAGCTCTCCGGCGACACCATCAAGTTCGGCGCGACCGTGACGCTGGTCGACGAGGACACCGACAAGAAGGCGGTGTGGCAGATCGTCGGCGAGCCGGAAGCCGACGCCAAGAAGGGCCGCATCTCCATCACCTCGCCCTTGGCGCGCGCGCTGATCGGCAAGAAGAAAGGCGCCTCGGTCGAAGTCATGGCGCCCGGCGGGCCCAAGGCCTACGAGATCACCAAGGTCGAGTGGCGCTGAAACAGCCGCGTTTGCATTTCGCGTCGGCAGTTTAACTCCGCCACGTTTTAAATCCGCCACAAACGGCCGGGACGATCTCCCGGCCCTTTCGTTTTGGTGCATCCGGTTGACAGCGCGCTGATGGCTCGCTCCGCATTGTCCTGCATTGCCGCGCGCAAACACTTTGCGAGCGCCTTTATTCCGTTGCTGCTTTGCGAAACGCCGCCGATTTTATTTTGGCGACATGCTTTCGCTCGGCGTCGCGCCACGTTACGAATTGGCTGTAGCCTAACATCGGGGGACACAATCATGACTGAAGCACTCGCGGCATGGAGGCCGCGCGCTTTGAGCGTGCTGCGCTTCATTACGGGCTTGATGATCATCCAGCACGGCATGGGCAAGATCATCCACTTTCCCGCATTTCCGGCCTACGCCAACGTGCAGCCGTTGTCGCTTCTGGGCGCCGCCGGCTTCATCGAGCTGATCGGCGGCGCGCTTGCTGATCCTCGGGCTGTTGGACGCAGCCGGCGGCTTTCATTGTCTCCGGCGAGATGGCGTTCGCCTATTTCATCGCGCACGCGCCCAAGGAGTTTCATCCCGCTGGTCAACGGCGGCACGCTGGCGATTCTGTACTGTTTCACCTGCCTCTATCTGTCGACCGCCGGCGCGGGACCGTGGAGCGTTGACGCCGCGATGAAGCGGGCTTGAGGAGGACGGCCATGGAAAAGTTCAACAAAATGGTGGCCGCCGGCGAGCCGGTGATCCTCAGCATCTTCCGCATCATCGTTGGCCTGCTGCTGTTCCAGTACGGCGTCGCCAAGATATTGAAGTACCCGGCGCTGCCCTATTTCGCCAATCCGCCGCCGCTGATCTACACCGCGGGCGCGATCGAACTGGTGTTGGGGGGATTGCTGATCCTCGGACTGCTGACGCGTCCGGTAGCGTTCATCCTGTCCGGCGAGATGGCATTCGCCTACTTCATCGGGCATTTTCCGAAGGGCTTTATCCCGCTGGTGAACGGCGGCAGCGCCGCGATCCTGTTCTGCTTCGCCTGCCTCTATCTCTTCTTCGCCGGCGGCGGGCCGCTCAGCGCCGATGCGGCGATGCGCAAGAAGGGCTAGCCTGTCCACACGACGCTGTGATTCCGGGATGCGCAATGCGCCAGACCTCAGATGTGCGATTGCACATCGGGGAATCTCGTAGTTCGACGCTCCGCGTCGCCCCCGAATGACTCGTAGAGTCAGCCCGACACTTTCAAGTCGAGCGGCACCGCCGCCTCGTATTTGGAATTGTGCAGCACCAGCGAGGTTCGGACGTTGCGCACATGGGGTGCGGCCGTCAGATGAGTGACGAAATCCTGGAACGTCGCCATGTCGGGCGCCACGCATTTCAGGATGAAATCGACCTCGCCCGACAGCATCCAGCATTCCCGCACCAAGGGCTCGGCGCGGACGAACTCCTCGAATGCGCGCAGGTCGGCGTCGGCCTGGCTCGACAGATGCACGGAGGCAAACACCGTGACGTCGAAGCCGAGCCGGCGTGGATCCAACAGGCCGCGATAGCCTTGAATATAGCCTTCCTCCTCCAGCGCCCGTACCCGGCGCAAACAAGGCGGTGGCGAAATCCCGACACGTTTGGCCAGTTCCACGTTGGTGATTCGGCCATCGGCCTGGATTTCGCTGAGGATTTTGAGGTCGATTTCGTCAAGGTTCTTCGACACGCGGGTCTGGGTCCTGGGCTGGCAAAGCTTGGTGATATTCGTTGGCAACTCTCTTAGCGCAGCTGGCATAGCTTGCGCAATTTTATTGCGCGTGCGTCGCGTCATTTTTCATCCTCGGCGGGAAAATTCGCCGATACGGATTGCAATTCTTGCATAGCTTGCCAGATATCCTAGACTTGGATTTGACATTTTCAGCGCCGGGGCGATGCCTTCCGGGCGCTTTTCGCCCACGCCCGGACCCAAATTCCCTTAAGAGAGGGACCTGCCCCATGCCTGCCCCCATCCACGCCAAGGTCGTCATCATCGGTTCCGGCCCGGCCGGTTACACCGCTGCGATCTATGCGGCCCGCGCGATGTTGGAACCCGTGCTGATCCAGGGCATCCAGCCCGGCGGCCAGCTCACCATCACCACCGACGTGGAGAATTATCCGGGTTTCGCCGACGTCATCCAGGGTCCCTGGCTGATGGAACAGATGGAGAAGCAGGCCGCCCATGTCGGCACCAAGGTCGTCACCGATCTCGTCACCAAACTCGAGCTCGCCCAGCGGCCGTTCCGCCTGACCTGCGACTCGGGCGACGTCTATCTCGCCGAAGCGGTCATCCTCGCCACCGGCGCGCAGGCGCGCTGGCTCGGGCTTGCCTCGGAAGAGAAGTTCAAGGGTTTCGGGGTCTCGGCCTGTGCCACCTGCGACGGGTTCTTCTATCGCGGCAAGGAAGTCGTCGTGGTCGGCGGCGGCAACACCGCGGTCGAGGAAGCGCTGTTTCTGACCAACTTCGCATCGCAGGTGACGATCGTGCATCGCCGCGACCATTTCCGCGCCGAGCGCATCCTGCAGGATCGCCTGTTCAAGCACCCCAAGGTCAAGGTGGTGTGGGATAGCGCCATCGACGAAATCTGCGGTACCGAGAACCCCGGCAAGGTCACCCATGTGCGCTTAAAGAACGTCAAGACTGGCACGGTGAGCGAAGTGCCGGCGGACGGCGTCTTCATCGCGATCGGCCACGCGCCGGCAACCGACCTCGTACTCGGGCAGATCAAGCTGAAACCATCGGGCTATGTCGAAGTGGCACCGAACTCGACCGCGACCTCGGTGCCCGGCCTGTTCGCCGCCGGCGACGTCGCCGACGAAACCTATCGGCAGGCAGTAACGGCCGCAGGCCTTGGCTGCATGGCGGCGCTGGAGACCGAACGTTTTCTCGCGCTCCGGGCGAGTGAACGCGCGGCGGCGGAATGATCATGGCACGAACCCGCGACGGATTTACCGACATGGATTGGGACAAGCTGAAGGTGTTTCACGCCGCGGCGGAAGCGGGCAGCTTCACGCATGCCGGCGAACAGCTCGGCCTGTCGCAATCGGCCGTTTCACGGCAAGTCAGCGCGCTGGAGCAGGAGCTTTCGGTGTCGCTGTTCCACCGCCATGCGCGTGGCCTCATTCTCACCGAGCAGGGCGATCTGTTGTTCCGCACCGCGCATGACGTGTTCATGCAGTTGCAGGCAGCGCGCGCGAAACTGACCGACAGCCGCGAACGGCCGAGCGGCGATCTCAAGATCACCACCACCCCCGGCGTCGGCATCAACTGGCTGATTCCGCGGCTCGGCGAGTTCACCGCGCTTTATCCGGAGATCAGGATTTCGCTGATCGTCACCGACGAGGAACTCGACCTGTCGATGCGGGAAGCCGACGTCGCGATCCGCACCCGCAAGCCGACGCAGCCCGACCTGATCCAGCGCAAACTGTTCGCGATGGGCTTCCATGCCTATTGCTCGCCGGAATACATCAAGCGCTTCGGCACGCCGCGCACGCTCGACGAACTCGATGCGCATCGCATTATCACGCTCTCCGACGGACAGGTCGCGCCGCATCTGCAGAACCGCAACTGGCTGATCGAGGCCGGCCGCAACGGCTCCGGTCCGCGCGAGGCCTATTTCAAGGTCAACAACATCTTAGGGCTGGTGCGTGCGTGCCAGCAGGGGCTCGGCATCGCGGCGCTGCCGGATTATCTGGTCGAGGAAAACAATCGTCTGGTGCAGCTATTCGGAGAATCCAACTCGATCCAGCTCGACACCTATTTCGTCTATCCCGAAGAGTTGAAGACGGTGGCGCGGGTGCAGGTATTCCGCGACTTCGTGGTGAGCAAAGCGCAGCGCTGGCCATCGTAATCTTGCCCTTTCCCGCAGCCCCCGGAGTCCGCATGACTGACATGCTCGCCGGGTGGTTGCAGCATGGCGATGGCACGGACCATAATGTTTTCACGCTGAGCATTCGCGTTGCGCATTTGTCCCCCTCCTCCAGTGGCGCGAACGCTCAGTAATCCCTCTTGGAAGGTGATTGTGTCGGCCTCACGTGGCCAATACCTTAAGCCGGGCTCGTTCGAGCCCGGCTTTTTTTTGAGCATCCGTTCGCATTCGTTGGCTTGCCGTGCGGCCACATGCATGTTGACAGCCCCATTGCGACTGATCATCATTTGCGAATGGCTATGAGTTTTTGCATGGCAGCGTTGTCGAAAAAAGCTCCCCGCTTGGGGGCTTCAGATCGGCGCGCGCGATAGACTTCCCGCATACTCCGATCCGCAAAACCCCGCCGTCTGGACGGGGTTTTTTAATGTCCCGTCTCCGGCTTCAGCCTCAAGGAGATGGACCCATGAGCGACCTTCAAACTTCCGACCTGCGAACGTCCGACCTTCAAGCATCCGATTTTCGAGCATCCTTGCGCGGCCTGTGGCTGCCGCTGATCACGCCGTTCCGCGACGGCGCGCTCGACGAGGCGTCGCTGCGGCGGCTGGTTCGGCATTATGATGCGCAGGCCATCGACGGGCTGGTACTTGCGGCCACGACCGGCGAAAGCCTGACGCTCGCACGGAGCGAAACCGAACGGCTGGTGCTCACGGTGCGGGACGAAGTCCGCAAGACGAAAAATCTTCCGATTCTCCTCGGCCTGTCCGGCAGCAACACGCGCGCGCTATCGGACACACTCGACCAAACCGCCGGCTGGCCGATCGGAGGCTATCTGATTTCCTGTCCGTATTATTCGCGGCCGTCGCAGCGGGGGTTAGAGCTTCACTTCCGCGCGCTCGCCGATCGCGCCGCGCATCCGGTCCTGCTCTACAACATTCCCTACCGGACCGGCGTCAATCTCGGCAACGAGGCGATGCTGCGCTTCGCCTGCCATCCCAATATTATCGGCCTCAAGGACTGCTGCGCGGACCGCAACCAGTCGCTTGAACTGCTGCATCGCCGCTCCCAAGACTTCGCCGTTCTGACCGGCGAGGACGCGCAATACCAGGAAGCGCTGAGCGACGGTGCCGACGGCGGCATCCTGGCGTCCGCGCATGTCGAAACCGAAATTTTTGCGGAGATTTACAAATTGCATACGACGGGCGAGCGCGACGCCGCGCTGGCGCGTTGGCGATCAGTCGCGGATCTCACCCGGCTGTTGTTTTCCGAACCGAGCCCGGCACCGATCAAATACTGGCTGTGGCGCAGCGGATTGATCGACAGCCCCGAAGTTCGACTCCCGATGACGGAAGTGAGCGCTGAGCTCGCCGCGCGGATCGATGCGGAGATTGAAAGCGTGCTTAGCGTCATTGCGAGGAGCGGTGTGGTGATAAAGGAAGTTTGGTGTTGTCATTGGTGAGTGCGTGGGCGGTTAGCTTTCGCGGCGGGCGCGGATCGCGTGCGGGCGGCGGCTGTGCGGCTTGGCGACGAAGAACGCGCGGGGCGCGCGGGCGCGCTTTCTATGGAGGTGTTGCGAAACGGATACGGAATACGTCTGCGAAAATGGTTAGTGTTTTGCTTGGACGCGTCTTAAGGCGATGACTTTCTGAGGATAGCGAGGCGGACGTCGTTTTCGCGGTCGGACAAGGATTGGCCGCGCGAAGGCGACACGCGGAGGCCGCGCAAGAGCGCGGGGTTCGCGATAGAGTATTGCGTGGAAAAAGAGGGCTTCATCGGCGATCGGCGCCGGGCGCGGAACGTCGAAACGCGATGACGCAAGCGCCTCGCGAAGCTGCGGCAGCAGCGGTGGAGGCGGACGCACGCCCGTCGCCGGAAGGAGCGTGAGCAACGAAGCAAATCCAGAGGCCTGCTTATCGGGGACGGAGTGTGAACGGCGTCGACGCCAACAACCTGTTTCCCGCCGTGGTTTCGATCAACAACGGTTCCTGCACGGGCACCCTGATCAGCGCGCAGGTAGTGGTCACGCCGCACACTGTTTCTACGACGAAGGCGTCCAAACCACCGAGAACACCACGGTCGGTTTCACCAGCGCGACCGGCGGCGCCGTGCCGGCCACCACGCAGACTGCGTCAGTCGTCATCGTGAATGGGGGCTACAACGAAAAAGAACTTCGAACAACGATATCGCGCTTGTGATCCTGCCGAAGAAGGTCACTACCGTCACGCCAGCGACGCGTGCCACGTCGATCCCGCAAACTTCACGGCCGTGGTCGTGGCTGGTATCGGCGCTTATGGCACCGGCAGCAACAGCCCACTAGCGAGGGCCCCTACGACAACAAGCGGCGCGTGGCGCAAACCACCCTGGGTAAGCTGGATTTGCTCGATAGCCTGCCTACCCATCCGTCTCGGGCAAACAGAACGCTCTATGCGCGCAGTTCGGCAATCCGTCCAATCCAACGGCGTTTAACTACTTCAAAGACGCCGCGAACCAGACCAAGGCCGAAGGCGACGTGCGCCCGCAGACAGCGGCAGTCCGATGTTCTATTGCCCGCTCGCCGCCTGCACGCCGAGCGAGTTGCTGCAAATAGGTGAGCTGATCGGCGGCGCCGCCCTTCCCGCGGGGGCCGTGAACAACGGCTACGGCGAAATCAAGGCCTGGAAGAGCTGCGGCTGTTCGCAACCTGGATCGACGGCAACGACCGGCCTTGCGGTCACAGCGCAGACCGGCACCCACAAATGGAGCTCCCCGGATACCTGGGCGGCCGGGACGACATTCGCCACTGCGGCTGAGGCGCCCGCGACGCTGCCGACCGAGAGCAGCATTGTTTGGCTGGACGAAGACAGCACGACGATCACCCTCGACATCAATGCGACGAACGAGTTGCTCGGGATCACCGGGGCGAACTCGAGCCTGTCGATCCCGCAGATCTTTACCCTCACCGAGACGAAAGTGCGCTGCTGGTACGACGGCATGCTGACCGTCAACGGGAAGCTGGCGACACGATGCTCAGCATTGAAGGCGGCACGCTGAACGGGTCCGGGACGATCGACACGCGAACCGACGGCGGCGCAAGCACGGGCATCGTCGCCAACTTTAACGGCACAGTGGCGCCGGGATCTCCGACCAGCACGGGCACCTTGACGATCGTGGGCGACTATTTCCAGGGCCCAGGCGGCATCCTGCTGATCAAAATCGCCGGCAACGATGCGGACAAACTGGCCGTGATTGGCAATGCCGCGCTCAACGGCACCGTGCAGGCGATGTTCGGCACGGGCAGTTATTTGGCGCGCACCCGCACCATCCTCTCCGCCACGGACGGGCTTGATGGCACGTTCAGCAATCTGACCACCAGTAATCTGCCGGCCAGCTTCACCGCGAATCTCAGCTACACCAACACGGACGTTCTTTTGAATCTCACGGCCTCGCTCGGCGCTGGCGGCGGCCTGAGCGGCAACCAGCAAAACGTCACCAACGCGCTCAACAGTTTCTTCAACAACGGCGGTGCGCTACCGCCCGCTTTCGTGACGATCTTCGGGCTCGGCGGGGGCAATCTCGCGAACGCGCTCGGCCAGTTATCCGGCGAGGCGGCCACCGGCGGGCAGCAGGCGACCTTCAACGCGATGACGGCGTTCCTGGGCATCCTGACCGATCCCTCGATCGACGGACGCGGCGGCGCGGCCGGCGGCGCCGGCGCGACGCCGTTCGCCGAGGACGATTTGCGATGGCCTATGCCGCGGCGGCGCGCAAGCGCGCGAGTTCGGAGCGCGACGCCTATGAGCATGATCACCAAGGCGCCGCGGCGCGAAGGTCTACGATCCGCGCTGGAGCGTTTGGGCTTCTGGCTTCGGCGGCTCGCAGACCACCGACGGCAATGCGGCAATCGGCTCGAACGCCGCCACCAGCCGCATCTTCGGCACCGTGGTCGGCGCGGACTGCTGCTGTCGCCGCGGACCATCGCCGGCTTTGCCTTCGCTGGCGGCGGCACCAATTTAGTGATCGCCAACAGTCGGCTCCGGGCATTCCGACCTGTTCCAGGCCGGCGCTTTCGTCCGCCACAATGTCGGTGCGGCCTATATCTCCGGCGCGCTGGCCTATGGCTGGCAGGATGTCACCACCGACCGTACGATCACCGATCGCCGGCATCGATCAGCTTGCAGGCGCGAGTTCAACGCCAACGCCTGGTCCGGACGGCTCGAAGGCGGCTATCGCTTTGTCACGCCGTGGATGAACGGGATCGGCATCACACCCTAGCCGCCGGGCAGTTCACCACCTTCGACCTGCCGGCCTATGCCGAGCAGGCATTGTCGGGCTCCAATACGTTTGCACTGGCCTATGGCTCCAAAGAGCGTGAACGGCCTCGCGCTCGGAACTCGGCATTCGAACCGACAAATCCCTGGCGGTGTCGAACTGCGATCCTGACGCTGCGCAGCCGCCTCGGCTGGGCGCATGACTACAATCCCGATCGCGGCATCGCCGCGGCCTTCCAGACGCTGCCGGGCGCATCCTTCGTCGTCAATGGTGCGGCGCAGGCGCATCGACTTGGCGCTGACCACCGCCTCCGCCGAGATGAAATGGATAAACGGCTGGTCGGCCGCCGTCACCTTCGAGGGCGAGTTCTCCAGCGTCACCACGAGTTACGCCGGCAAGGGCCGTTGTGAGATATCAGTGGTAAGACCGGCGATTTCCGATTTTGGCACTTTCGGACCTAGCATGATCAGGCTCTAGTCCAACCGTGTCCGCGCCAGCCGCAGCGCGTTGCCGATCACGCTGACCGGAGGACATGGCCGTGATCGCCCCTCGACCATAGTCCGCGACGACGGAAGGCTCGGCGCTCCCCGGATGCTGCGCAGCGCCGCGCGTCCGGGACATTAGGCCCGCGCCTTGCCTGTTCGCTTGGTTAATGCGCGGTGACGCCGGCGCCGCAAATCCGAACAGCGCGGCCGCCCGAAATTTAAAATTTGAGGCGTATTGGATTCGCCCAACAACAAACCAACGGGGGGAATAATGACCACTCAAGCCATTCGCGATGCCGCCAATCTCGCTGCGGCGCGCGCCGAAGCCGTGCAGGATCTGCTTCTGATATCGTCTTTCGGCCTGTGGGCGATGCTTCTGGGCGTGGCGCCGGTCGTGGCCTTGCACCTCGTGACCGGAAGCTGACAGCCGCCGCCGTGGTTAATCCGCGGTAGCACTTGTGGTCCAATGCGAGCGAAATCGCGATCCGCTTTTTTAAAATTTCGCGTGTATCAAGTACCCATAAAAGCAAGAAGCGCGGGGGCGTTGTGAGTACTCAGGATAATCCATTCCCTGAACATCAGGGCTTTACCACCGAAGACGTTCTTTGGACGCTCGGCATCTGGACGGTGATCCTCGGCCTGTCGCCGGTGATCGTCTTCTACATGCTGATGGTCGTTTGGCGGCGGCGTTTTGTGGAGCGGCAGCGTGGACGGGCTGCACGACGAGCCGCGCTCGGGGGCGCCACGTACGGTAGACGATGCGCGCATCGAAGCCGTGATCGTGAGGACATTGGAGAGATTGCCCCGAGAACGCCACCCATTGGAGTTCCCGCGACATGGCCGAAGGCCAGCGGCCTGTCGGTGTCGACTGTGCAACGGATCTGGCGGGCCTTCGGGCTCCAGCCGCACCGGGTGGAGACGTTCAAGCTCTCGACAGATCGAAACTTCGTGGCCAAAGTGCGCGATGTCGTGGGCCTTTACGTCTCGCCGCCGGAGCACGCCATCGTTCTATGTGTGGATGAGAAATCCCAAATCCAGGCGCTGGACCGCAGTCAGCCGATGCTGCCGATGCGTCCAGGCCAACCGGCCCGAAGAAGCCATGACTACACAGAGACACGGCACCACATCGCTGTTCGCCGCCCTCGACATTGCGAGCGGACGGGTCATCGGCAAGTGCTACGGACGCCACCGTGCTGCAGAGTTCCGCAAGTTCCTTGACGAGATCGAAGCTGCCGTGCCGCCAAGATCTCGACGTCCATCTCGTCATGGACAATTACGCCACGCACAAGACCCCTCTTGATCCGAAAATGGCTGGCTAAAGAGGCCGCGTTGGCACGTGCACCTGACCCCGACCAGTTCGTCATGGCTCAACCAGGTAGAGCGCTTCTTAGCGCTCCTCACAGATAAGAAGATCAGGCGCGGCATCTATCGCAGTGTAGCAGCTCTACAGAGCTGATATCACCTCATTCATAGATCGACACAACGCCGATCCAAAACAGTTCCGATGGACCAAGTCAGCAGATGACATTCTTGCTTCAATAGAACGCTTCTGCCGATAAAATGTAAAGTAAAAATGAAAGATATGGAATTTGTTCCTAGAGCCTTTTCCGTTTCGATCGAATCGAAACGGGGCTCAAAATTCTCGATTTGACGCGTTTTCTTGACGCGAACCGGTCGCCACTTCGCTTGAAAACGCTCAAGCATAAAGCTGGCCGCCATCGGCACGCAGCATTTCTGGCGACAACAGCGTCATCCCCACGTAACGCCTCAGCCGTTACGTGGGGATGACGATTCACAACAGAAAAACGCGCGAAGCCTGCGCGTTCTTTGTTAGTCCTGTAAGACGCGGCTGGTTTAAGCCGCCTGCTTGTGCATTGCGCCGCTCGCCGATGCCGATCCGCGGATCGCCTTGACCGAGCGCTCGATCGCCGCCCACAGCCGGCCGATCTCGGCTGCCGCACGCCCTTCCGCGTAATATTCGCGGGCGCCTTCGCCATGGCTGAGCGCCATCAACAGATCGGCGCGGTTGGTGATCTGGCCGCCCCAAACAGGTGCACGAAATTTGGCCAGCGATTCACGCGCGATGGTGACGATCGGGCTCTCCGCGTCGTCCCGGCGTGCAGGCGCGCCGTTCAGGACGACGGCGTAGGGCTTGCGCGCGGCACGGCAGGTCTGAATGGTTTCCTGCACGGCGTTGACGTCGAATACCCCCGGTCGCGCAGGAATGATCACCATCGTGGCGTTCCTGATGGAATCTTCCACGACGGCCGACAGATTCGGCGGCGTGTCGATGAAAACCCATTCGAAGCCCTCACGCTTCGCGGCCGCGACGATCCCGCTAACGGAATTGACCGCGGTCTTGATCGGCGGTTCGTTGGTGCCGCGCAATTTGTGCCACAGGGTCAGCGAGCCCTGCGGATCGGCATCGACAAGCAAAGTAGGTTTCGTTGATTTATTAACATGTGCAGCGAGATGGGCGGCCAGGGTACTTTTTCCCGAGCCACCTTTACGCGATGCGAAAACAATGACGTTCATACCCTTGCCTCCAGATTGACCCCAGAAGCCGAAAATGAATCACCGCGCTGATTCGTGAAAGAAGAATTTACAATCAGTCGAGGCGCAACCCCTGATTAATCATAGGGGTTGGCTTTTAAGTCACACCGTGCGCCGCAGCAGAGGGAAAAATCGCGAAAATCGAATCGAAAGCGCGGTCGCGGGAGTCCTCGCGCGATGTTCTCAAAGGCGCGCCGACATCATTCAACCTGTCCGAGCATCCGCGCCGCCGGCTTTTTCGGGGCCAACGGCAAGCCTGTCGAACAAAACGAGTCCGCGCGGCTTACGAGCCGTGCCTGCAAAGGAGGCAGGCCGTTCGCATTCTACGGGGAGCCATGCCCCGGCCGCGTTTCGACGGATAGGGCCCTCCGGGTTCGGGACCGCGCGAGGACGTCGCCACACCACATCAGGAGCAGACTTGATGCTGCCCGTTTCCGCTTCACGTCATCCCGCTGAGGCGAAGCTGCCGCGCCCGCGTTTGCGATCATTCCGCGTCAGGCTTCGCGGGCTTCCTGGATTTTCGCGGCTTGGTGCTGACCAGCTTTCGCGAACTCTCCGGCTTGATGCTGAGCGGCCGGCCGACATTGGCCGGGGTGACCGCGGCCTCGGTCTCCGGCCCGAAGAACACGCGGCAGCCCGGGCTGAGCTGCGACTTGTTCTGGACCATGCAGACCGTGATGCGGTCAACATCGGGAATAAATGCGCTGCATAGGCGCATCGCGTCGCCGCTGCACGCCTGTTCTTCCTCGGGCGTATAAGCCTGGCTTGCCGCGGACCACATCGACACCGAAAGCGCCGTCGCCAGCATCACGCCGAGTTGCAGGTACCTGGACCGGACATCCATCACAAATCCCCCGATGCGTTGCTGAGGGAATTGTGGGTGAAGGGCGCTGGATTGGCAAGGCGAACAGAATGTTCCGTCTCAACCTGTCGTGGAAAGCGCATGGCTCGCTTCGACGTCGTGTTCGCGCGGTATGGATTCGATGGGTGGTACAGTTGGGTGGGCTCGAACCACCGACCTCCTGTTCCACAGACAGGCGCTCTAACCAACTGAGCTACAACTGCATCCTTTCGCCAGCCCCAAAAAGGGTGGCCGAACGGGCCGGAAACTAGGTGCAACGCCGGTCTTTGGCAAGGCCGGCGGGAACACCTATAATGGCATTCGCGCACATGAAAAGGCGGCACACAACAAAAAAGCCCGGGCGGACCGCCCGGGCTTTTTCAAAGTGGGATCGATCAGGCGGCCGGCTTGAACAGTTTCGACGCGTTGGCCTTGATCGGCTCGACGGTCTCGGAGGCGACCTTCTGGCCCAATTCGGCGAGCTCCTTGGCCTGGGCGGTGATGGCCTCGAATTGCTTCTTGGCGTGCGAGGTCCACAGTTCGACCGCCTCGGAAGGCGATTTGATGCCGAGCAATTCCTGCGCAAAGTCCAGCGTCGCGGTGCTATTGGCCTTCATCATTTCCATCAGCTTGGCGGAGTACGCACTCGCGCCCTTGCTGGCGGAAGTGAACACCGCCTCAATGGTGCCGTTGTTGCTCTCGGCCACGTCCTTGAACTTGGCGTAGCTGTCGCGCGCCTGCGAAACGCCCTTCTCGGCGAACGCACGCATCTGCTCGGGAACCTCGAAGGGGATGATCGAGGCGGAGAAAGGATCGGTGGGGCTTGCCATGGCATGAATCCTTCGAAAGTGGGGTGAAATGGTGTGACCCCTCGCGCGCCCGGCAAACTCAAACACACCGGAAACGTCGACCTGGATCACGCGGCGGGAAATGCCCTGCGTCGGGCATCCGACACTCTTAGAGCCATATAGTGTCAATTTTGTGCAATGCAATAGAGCACGGCACAATTTAAGGTGCGGTGCGGCCGACCCGGAGCGGATGCAATGGACCTTTCCGGGCTTTGGCCCGCGACCGGTCCGCCCTTGACGGGGCAAGTGCCTAGATCCGGGCCTTAGGACTTCGGCTTGGCGGCCTCCATCGCCGCCCGGGTGACGACCTGGCCCATTTCGCTGGCCTGCTCGGCCAAGGAGCGCATCTGCGCCTGCACATATTCGCCGTGCAGCTTCATGATCTCGGTCAGATCCTTGGCGTGCAGCAGCGATTGCGCGTGGTCCAGCGAAGCCTGCACGTTCTTTTCGGCATAGGATATCGCCTTGACGCCGATGTCCTTGGCGCCGGCGCGAACCGTCGCCCCTCGCTCCTCGATCGAGCCTGCGGTCGCCTGCGCGGTGGCGAGGAATTTCTCAAAGGCCTTGCGGGCCTGCTCGAAGCTCGCCTCAGCCATCGATCGCATTTCCTTCGGAATCTCGAAACGGTCACGCACTTCTTCGTTCATGGTCCCACTCCTTGGTTTTCGTTGCTTGGTTGCGCAATCGAACGAGCCATCCACAGCCCCCAGTTCGAGACCAGCCTATCGGCAAACGACTTCGCCGGTATGACGCGGCGCCCGACGGTTCCCCATGGTGAACCTTTGATCGCCGGTTGCAACGAACCAACGCGGCAGGCACCGATCGGGTTCAGCCGAATTAAGGTTATCGCGGCTTTCGATACGTGCCGGGGCCGCCAGGCCGTGGACCTGCCGTCGCCCGCAGGCGATACTAACGATCCATTAAGGTTGTCATCATTTGGCCGCCGATAATTGAAGCCATCAAAGGGCAGCGCCTCACCGGCCGGACCATGTAATTGCGATGAATAATGCGGAATTCCAGTTGCGAGGCGTCGGCGATCCGCGACTGGCGGTGCATGCGACAAGCGCGCTGCCCGCCTGGCTGTGGTCGGTCGACGGCACGCGGATTCTGTGGGCCAATCCGGTCGGCGCCAAACTGTTCGGTTCGGCCAATGGCGCGGCACTGGCCAAGAAGCGGTTCGGCCCGGCGGATGCGCACCGGCGCCAGGTGGCGCAGCTTGCGGGCCGGCTGCCGCTGAACGGCGCGGTCCGGCTGGAGCGGCTGCGCGGCTTCGGCTCAGCCCTCGGCGCGCTCGTCACCTGCGGCTGCGCCCGGCTTGAATTTGCCGACGGCAGCCACGGTATCCTGATCACAGCCGCCGAATCCGTCGGCCGCGCGATGCCGCTGGTGGAGCGGCTGCAACGGCTGGTCGAAGACATCGATTCGCCGATCGCCGCTTTCTCCCGCGACGGCATGTTCGTCGGCGCCAGCAACGCCGCACGGCCGCTGCTTGGCTTTCGCAATCTCTGCGAGGCCGGCCTTGACGACGCGCGCAGCGACGCGCTGAGGCAGGGCCGTGCCGAAACGCCCATCGGCATCGGCCACATGGTGCTGCAGCGCGTCGGCGCCGGCGCGGATGTCGGGCTGGTTGCGCTGCTCGCTCCCGCCATGCCGCAGGCCGCTCCCGCCGAACCGGCGCACGCGGCGGTCGCGCCGGCGACGGAACAGCCGATACCCGACTACGAGCAGCCGGCCAATTCCGGCGAAGCGCCGGCCGAGTTCGCATTGATCGAGGAAGCTGCGGACGAGACCGAAGAGCCCGCCGTCGAACCCGTCGGCGAGAACACGCCGCAGGAGCCCGACCTGCCGACGGTGTTGCAGCCCGACCTGCCCCATCTGGAGGCAAGCCCCGCCGAGGCGCCGGCAGAAGCCGCGACGCCGGAGAGCGAATCCTCCTCCCACGAGCCTTCGCCTTATGTCGAAGCGGTTGCCGACGAGCCGAGCCGTCAGCGAGCGCCGCCATGGCTCGACGAGTCCGCGCAGAATGGCCGCCGTCACCCGCTGCGCTTCATGTGGCAGATGGATGCCGAAGGCCGCTTCTCGCTCGGCTCCGACGAATTCACCCACCTGATCGGCGCGCGCACGGCCGCGTGCTTCGGCCGGTTGTGGAGTGAAATCGCAGATTGCTTCGGGCTCGATCCCGAAGGCCGCGTGCTCAAGGCGGTCGCTACCCGCGATACCTGGAGCGGCATCACCCTGAACTGGCCAGCCGATGGCGGCTCGGTTGCCGGTGGAATTGTCGGGCTTGCCGATCTACGATCGGATGCGGAATTTTACCGGCTATCGGGGCTTTGGCGTTTGCCGCGATCTCGAAGGCCTGACGCGGCTTGCGGCGCTGCGCCGTTTCGAATTGTTCAGCGCCCCACCGCCGCCACAAACGCCATCGGCGGACATTGTTCAGGCCGATCTTGCGAAAGATTCGGCCGCGAATTCGCCTTGGGTTCCCGATATTGTGTCGTCCGGTACCGAATCGCCTGCCCCGATTGCTGTTGAGACTTCACCGCCAACCGATTTGGAAACCCCCATGGATGACGCCCGTGGAAACACCAAAGAACGTCCTGCCGTTTCGACCCTTAGGCGAACCAAAATCGGGCGAGCCGAAACTGGACGAGCCGAAATCGCCGGTCCTGACGCCGGTGGAAAACAGCGCCTTCAACGAACTTGCCCGGCAATTATCGGCGCGGCTCGAAAGCGAACGCTGCGGCGCCGGCGGCTTCCGAACAGCCGGCCACGGTGATTGAGCTGCCGTCCGCGGCCGAAACGCAAGATGCAGACGCACAGGCCGGCTGGCTGGCGCAGCCTGAGCCGCCGGCGCGCGGCGAAGCCCGGCGCGACCGGACGCTGCTCGACCTTTTGCCCGTCGGGGTGTTGATCTATCGGCTCGACCGGCTGGTCTATGCCAACGCCGCATTTCTGACGCGGATGGGCTATCCGAGCCTTCATGCGCTGGAGGAAGCCGGCGGTCTCGACGCGCTCTATGTCGAGCCCGGCGTCTCGAACGCCAGCAGCACGTCCGACACCGGCACGCCGGTAACGATTTCAGCACCGCAGGCCTCGACCGAACACGCGCCAGCGTCGCCGATCGACGCGCGGCTCTACACGATCAGCTGGGACGACGCCTCGGCGCTGGCCCTGATCTTCTCGAGCACCGCAATGGAATGCGCCGCGGTCGCCGCAGCGCTTTCAGAGGCTCCGGCTCTGGCGCAGCCGTCGCCCGTCGGCCACGCCGATGCGGAGGAACTCGGCGCCATCCTCGATACCACGGCCGACGGCATCGTGATGTTCGACGCCGAGGGCAACCTCAATTCGGGCAACCGCAGCGCCGAAGCGCTGTTCGGCTATAACGGCGCTGAGCTCGTGCAACGCAATCTCGTCGAGCTGTTCGCACCGGAAAGCCAGCGCGTGGTCAGGGATTACCTGGAAAGCATCAAGGGCGCCGGCGTCGCCAGCCTGCTCGAGCATGGCCGCGACGTGCTCGGCCGCGCGAGCCGCGGCGGAATTATTCCGCTGTCGATGACCATGGGACGGACCCGCCACGATGGTCCGAATTTCTTCGCGGTATTTCGCGATCTGTCGCAGACCAGGAAAAGTGAAAGCGATCTGCAGCAGGCGCGGCGGCTGGCCGACCGCGCGGCCAACGCCAAGGCCGACCTCCTGGCGCGGATCAGCCATGAGGTCCGCACGCCGCTGAACGCCATCATCGGTTTTGCCGAGGTGATGATCGGCGAACGCTTCGGCGCGCTCGGCAACGAGCGCTACATCGAATATATGAAAGACATTCGCGCTTCCGGCGAACGCGTGATCGCCATCATCAACGACTTACTCGATCTGTCCCGGATCGAGACCGGCAAGCTCGATCTCACCTTCGCCAGCCAGAACCTCAACGATCTGGTCGAGCAATGCGTGACGGTGATGCAGCCGCAGGCCAACCGCGAACGCATCATCATCCGCACCTCGCTCGCGCATGCGCTGCCGCCGGTGGTTGCCGACGCCCATGCGTTGCGCCAGATCACGCTCAATTTGATCGGCAATTCGATCCATCTCGCCAATGCCGGTGGCCAGGTCATCGTCTCCACCGCGCTGTCGGATTTCGGCGACGTGGTGTTGCGGGTCCGCGATACCGGCCATGGGCTGAACGACAGCGAACTCGCTGCCGCGATGGAACCGTTCCGGACACAGGCACCCTCGGATCAGGCCTCCGACGGCTCTGGCGTCAGCCTGTCGCTGACCAAAGCGCTGGTCGAGGCCAACCGCGCGCAATTCCACATCAAGACCGGGCCCCATTCGGGCACGCTGATCGAAGTGGTGTTCTCGCAGGAGATGGCGAAGGCCTGAGAGCCGGAATCCACTTCGCTCGAAAACGCTACTGGGCATTTTTCAGCTCGGTGGCTTCATCCTTCGAGACCGCTGTGTCGCCGGCGACGACTGGCGTTCGCGCGCGCTCAGGCGACTACCGTCCGTCTCATGCGCGGATCGTGGCCCGCGAGCAGCGGTGCGAACGCGACCGCGAATCCGATGAAGGCTATGGCCCATGCAAAGGCCGACGACATACAGCAGCGGCTCGCTCCGGGCAGGCTCGATCACCGCGCAGATGCGCGCCAGCGCCGCGACGATGATCGCGGCGTAGATCGCCTGTGTTACCCAGGATGCGGTGAGTTGCTGGCCGGTATGCCCGAGCGTCGCACGGCTCATCACCGCCAGCGGCATGATGCCGGCCGCGCCCACCATCCAGGCATGAATGCCGGCGGCCGGCGGAACAGCTCGAATGCGGCCGCCGCATTGAGCAGGAAGCCAAGCGGCACGAAGAAATAGCCGACATGCAGGATCAACAGCAGCCGCTCGCGCAAGGTGCGGTTGCCCGCCCAGCGGCCGAGCCGCACCAGATGCAGCAATCCGGCAAGCGCGAGCGCGGCGCCGGTGAAACGGCTGTCCGGGCTGACCACCCATGACCGCCAGCGCCAGCCGCGCCGATGGCGACGACGATCGTGTCGAAGCGGCCGAACGGCACCGGCAGGCGGCCGGGATTTTCGCGCACCAGCCAGTTGCGGGTGAAGCTCGGAATGATGCGGCCGCCGATCAGCGCGATCAGCAGCACGACCACCGCGATGCCGGCGCGGATGGCGATGTCGGCGGTGCCGCGAAAATGCGCCTCGAGATGGAAGGCGATATTGCCCGCGAGCAGCAGCAGGACCAGCATCACTACGGCGAGATTTCGCCAGTTGCGGCCGGCGACGATCTCGCGGCCCGCCGCCAGCGCGACCAGGAGCAGGAAGCTCGCATCGATCAGCATCGCCGAAAGCCAGCCGGTCTCGGCGGAGAACGTCACGGCCAAGCCGCCCAGCGATCCAGACCGCCACCAGCACCATCAACGGCGTGCCCCTGATCGGCAGCCGCCCGGTCCAGTTCGGGATCGCCGTGAACAGGAACCCGGTGATCACGGCCGGCAGATAGCCGTAAAGCATTTCATGCACATGCCAGTCGCGCGGCGCGAAGGCCGAGGTCAGGGTGATCTCGCCATGGAACGACCGGCAGCCAGACCAGGATCGCAAGGCCCGCATAGATCGACCCCAGCAGGAAGAACGGCCGGAAGCCGTTCGCGAACAGCGCCGGGCCGTCATAGGATTGCCGGGTGGGAACTGTCGTCATGGCTCTTTCCTGTTCGGGGTGCCGGGCCGGTTTCTCCGTTATTTAGGGACAAGACCGCGTGGCCATGTTGTGCCAGCGCAAACTTTGGCTTGATCGGGCGGCCCAATCGCAGTCTAAATTCGCTGGAGCTCGCCGCCTTCGGAGGGAACATGGCCACAGTCGACCCTTCGCTGGTCGCCCATCTGCCGCTGTTCGCGGGATTTGGTGCTGGAGCAACTCGGCGAAATCCTTCGCGAGGCCCGCTCGCTGCGCTTTGCCAAGAACAGCGCGGTATTCGAGCAGGGCGAGGACGCCCATTCCTTCTTCGTGCTGCTGCACGGTCATGTGCGCGCCAGCAAGACCACGCCGGCCGGCGAACAGATCGTGGTGCGCTATGTCGCGCCCGGCGAAAGCTTTGGGGTTGCGACCGCGATCGGGCTGCAGCGTTACCCCGCCACCGCGACCGCCGTCGACGACAGCGTCGCGCTGGCCTGGCCGTCGGCGGCATGGCCGCGCCTGGTGGCGAAATTTCCGGCAGCTGGCCACCAACACCTTGCAGACGTCGGAAGCCGGCTGCAGGAGACCCACACCCGCGTCGATCGAGATGTCGACGCAGCAGGTCGAACAGCGCATCGCGCACGCGCTGCTGCGGCTCGCCAAGCAATCCGGGCGCAAGGTCGAACATGGCGTCGAGATCGATTTTCCGATCAGCCGCCAGGACATCGCCCAGATGACCGGCACCACGCTGCATACGGTCAGCCGCACGCTGTCGGGCTGGGAGCAGCGCGGCCTGATCGAGAGCAGCCGGCAACGCATCGTGCTGCGCGAGCCGCACAAACTGTTCGTGCTGGCCGAGGAGACCCCGGCGAAAGCGGGCCGCCCGTTCCGCCGTAGCTGCCGGCGGGAATTATTCCCTTCGCGGCATCACGCGCAGGCGGACAACGCCCTGAAGAACGCGTCGCGGTCGACGCCGTGCTCGCGGCAGGCATCGTCGACGGTGTGGAAGCACGCAATCGGGCAGCCGACGCAGCGCATCTTGAATTCGAGAAACACGCGGATCGTCTGCGGCGAGCGGCGCATCACATCGTCGACCAGATCGTCAAATCGAATGGCCATGCGCGTCTCCGTCCCTTAATTGAACGGTAACGCCGATCGCGCGGACACTGTTTGTGCCGGCGCAAACTTTGGGGAGTATTGGAGCATATTCCACGGAACCATGACGGCGCGTCCCATGGCCTCGTGGTTCGAGACGCGCGGCATTGCCGCGCTCCTCACCAAGACGGTGCAAGACCTCATCCCTGCGTAACGGCTTCGCCTTATCGCTGGAGGAGCGGCCTCTCGGCCGCGTCTCGAAGGATGAAGCCACAGAACTGGAGAATGCTCCTTAAGCTAAACCGCCCGGCTATGCAGGTGCTTCGACCCATCCAGATGCGCGTCGAAAGCCGCCGCGACACTGCGCACCAGAAAGCGGGAATCGTCCGCCAGGGCCAGCGAGCGCCGTCGACTTCGACGATGCCGTCGCAGATCAGGTCCTGAAGCCGGGGCGACGATAGCAGCATTTGTTCCGGAACCGATCCGTGCCGCGCGCAAATCGCGCCGAGATCGACGCCGAATTCGCACATGATGCGCTCGATGATTTCGCCGCGCAGCCGGTCGTCGTCCGTCAGCGCATAACCCTTGGCCGTCGCCAGCCGGCCGGCGGCGATGGCTTCCGAATAGGCGAGGGTGTGAATCTCGTTCTGCACATAGCCCTGCGGCAGATGTCCGATGGCGCTGGCGCCGAAACCGAGCAGGATGTTGCTGGCATCCGTGGTGTAGCCCTGGAAGTTCCGGTGCAGCCTGCCTTCCCGCAGCGCCACCGCCATCTCGTCGTCGGGAAGCGCGAAATGATCCAGCCCGATCTGCACATATCCGGCTTCGATCAGCGCATTGGATATCGCATTGGACTGGTCGAGCCGTTCGATGCTGTCGGGAAGCCATGCCTCGTTGATCATGCGCTGATGCTTCTTGAATGCCGGCACGTGCGCGTAGCCGAACACGGAGAAGCGATCGGGACGAAGCTCGACGCTTCGCCTGACGGTGTCGAGACAGGAGGCAATCGTCTGGTGCGGCAATCCGTAGATCAGATCGAAGTTGATGCCGGCGATGCCGGCCCGCCGCAGGCCATTCGGCCGCGGCGGCGGTCTCTTCGAAACTCTGCACCCGGTTGATGGCGCGCTGAACGACGGGGTCGAAGCTTTGCACGCCGAGGCTTGCCCGGTTCACGCCACCGAGAGCGAGCGCGTCGATCATCGGCGTCGTGAGCGTGCGCGGGTCGATCTCGATCGCGATTTCGGCGGCGGGCAGGACGAAGAAGGCCTGCCTGAGCGATCCGATCAGATCCGTGAACGCCTCCGGCGCCATGATGGTCGGCGTTCCGCCGCCGAAATGGATGTGGTTGACCTTGAGGCGGCGCTCGATCTGTTTCGATACCAGATCGATTTCGCAGCGAAGCGCCGCTTCATAGACGGCAATGGGCTCGTCGCGGTGGGCGACCGAGGTGTGGCAGCCGCAATACCAGCACATCGACCGGCAGAACGGGACGTGCAGATAGAGCGAGGCGGTGGCATGCGGCGGAATGGCCTTCAGCCATTCGGCATAGATGTCGGGCCCGATGGCGCTCGAAAAATGCGGTGCGGTCGGATAGCTCGTATAGCGGGGCAGCCGCTCCTGCCCGTAGCAAGCCGCAAGATCGCTGCTTCATCTCTATACCAGTCCCGAATGAACCAAACTGTCGCCGGGCTTCGTCCAAACCCCGGAGCAATAATTCACTAGCTCAAGCGAAAGGGAGCCACCTTGCGCTGGCTCAAACAGCGGTCCCCGAATTCGGTCACGCGAGGGAAGAAATCGTAAATCAGCGAATAAAAATTTGCGCTCGCTCAAAGTGCGGCGGCCGGTTCCGGGCCATGATGAATTACTGAGCGAAAAATTGGAGCCGAGCCAATGGGCCTGTTCGTGCTGGACGCCGTTCTCTGGATTTTCGGAATTCGCGGCCATATTCCCGCAACATGACGGGTTCCCCGCCGGCCGCAGCGGATCGTCATTCGCGGCCAGTGCCAGCCCGCTGATGCGGGTTCTGGCCGTCGTCATCGTTTCGGTCGTATTTCTGTCGCTGGTCCTGTGGGTGGCGGTCTGGCTCGCCATCAAACTGCTCTAGGTCCCGCGGCCCGCGGACAGGGCACAGCCTTCCAGGCCATGACCTTCAACGGCTCAATGCCGGGCCCGCTGTGACGCCAACGCCTATGCCGCATGGCTGTCGCGCAGGACCGGCGAACCATACCGGCTACCGACCGACGAGGAATGGGCCTTCGCGGCGGACAGCAAATTCCAGGACGACGGATTGCCTGTCGACGAGAATGGCGTTGCCGAACGTGCGCTAAATTGAGCTTCAGTTCGCCGCCGATGTCGCCGGCAGGAAATCGCCGATCGCCTCCAGAAACAGTTCCGGCGCCTGCAGCTGCGGGACATGGGCGCAGCCCGGCAATGATCTTCAGCCGCGCGTTCGGCAGCAGGGCCGCCAGTTCGCGCGACATCGGCGGCGGCGTCGCCTCGTCATGTTCGCCGACCAGCACCAGCACGGGAACCTTGACCTTGCCAAGCTCCGGCCGCAGATCGAGTTCGGCCAGCGCCATGCAGGCCGCCTGAATCACTTCCGGATCGCTTTTCAAGAACGCCTCGCGGCGGTCGCGCATCAGATCGGGATGCTGCGCCTGGAATTCCGGCGCGAACAGCCGGCGCATCGCGACGTCGGTGATCGCAGACAAGTCCCTTGGCCTTTGACGCCGCCGCCATGTTGCGGAAGGCCTGCCGCCCCTCTTCCGAAAACGCCGCGCCGCAATCGGCGAGGATCAGCCGGCTGGCGATGCCGGGATGGCGAATGGCCATCTGCAGCGCGACGAAGCCGCCATAGCCGTTGCCGAGCACGATTGTCTCGCCGCCGCCGGCGGCATCCTTCACCGCCTCCGCCATCCGGTCGGCGACATCGGCGAGACCGCCGCTGACGGCCTTGGACGCGCCGAAGCCGGGCAATTCCGGAACGATCACCCGGAACGACCGCGACAGTTTCGGGACGATGGCGTCGAAACTCGCGCGGTCCGACAGCAGCGAATGAAACAGGAAAAGCGCCGGCGCTTGCCGCCTTGGCCGGACTGCGCCGCATTGACCGTGCCGCTGGCGAAAAGTCGATCCATGCCTGTCTCTCTTGCTGCGGGTTGCGGAGCGCCCGCTTTGGAAGCGGGCCGGTGGGCTCCCTTGATAAATCAAAATTCAGGCTTTTCAAGCCTTTGTCACTTGACGTGATATTTCACGACTGCAAGATTGGCGGTCACATCCAAGGAAATATCGATGCTTTTGCGCGATAATGTCTATGAAAGCCTGCGGACTGATATTCTGACATGCCGTTTGGCGCCGGGCGATGATATGCGCGAGCAGGAGCTCGCCGAGCGCTATGCCGTCAGCCGCCAGCCGGTGCGCGAGGCCCTGCTGCGGCTGGAGCGCGAGCATCTCGTCACCGTGCAGCCGCGCCAGGGTTATCGCGTCAATCCGATCTCGCTGTCCGACGCCCGCGACCTCTTGCGGTTCCGCTTCGCGCTGGAGCCGGCCTGCGTTGCGGAAGCGATCGAGCATGCGCCGCGACGACGTGCTGAAGGCGCTCGACGAATTCAGGCGCTTCGCCGGCGACCACGAGGACTTCATCGCCTATAACCGCGCCTTCCACTCGGCGCTGGCGCATGCCTCCGGCAACCGCCGCATGGCGGCGGCGCTGTGCGACCTGATCGGCCAGGCCGACCGGCTGGTGCGCGTCAGCGTCGCCAATGTGAAGGGCCATGATCCGGCGCGGTTGGTCGCCGAGCACGTCGCCCTGATCGAGGCGATGCAGCGCCGCGACGGCGCGCGCCGCCTCCCGCATCATCAAGGCCCATATCGGCCAGACCGAAAAACGCGTGCTGCCGGCGCTCAAGCGCAACGCCGTGATCGTCGAAGGATAGAGACCTATGAATATTTCCGCCAAGCCATCCACCGCCGAGGTCGAAATCCACGGCAATTTCGTCGACGGCCGCGAGATCGAGGCCGGCGCTGGCGAGATGCTCGACGTCCGCAATCCCGCCACCGGCGACGTGATCGCGCGGATTCCGAATTCGACTGCCGAGGATGTCGACCGCGCCATGAAGAGCGCGCGTGCCGCGTTCGAGGGCCGCGCCTGGGGCGGCATGGACATTCGCGCCCGCGCCCGGCTGGTCAATCGGCTGGCGGACGCGTTCGAGGCCAATCTGGACCAGCTGTACCGGCTGGAGACGCTGAACAACGGCCGGCCGCTCAACGAGACCCGCGCGCAGCTGTCGCGGCTGCCGGACTTTTTCCGCTATTTTGCCGGGCTCGCGCTGGCGCGCCGCGATTCCGTGATCCCGGTCGAAGGCTCCTACCTGAACTACACCCTGCGCACGCCGATCGGCATCGTCGCCAATTGCACGCCGTTCAATCATCCCCTGATGATCATGTGCAAATCGCTGGCCGCGGTGCTGGCGAGCGGATGCGTCACCGTCGTCAAGCCGTCGGAATATACGCCGCTGACGACATTGCGGCTGGCGCAGATCTTCACCGAGGCGGGATTGCCGCCCGGCGTGTTCAATGTCGTGCTCGGCCTCGGCGCAGACCACCGGCCGGATGCTGGCCGAACAGGCGACATCAACAAGCTGGTGTTGACCGGCGGCACCGAGGCCGGCCGCATCGCCGGCGGGTGCTGCAGCGAAAGTGTTCGCGCACCAGACCATGGAGCTCGGCGGCAAGACGCCGGTGATGGTGTTCGACGATTTCAACGTCGACCAGGCCGTCAACTATGCGGCGTTCGGCGCCTTCATCGGCGCGGGCCAGACCTGCGTCTGCGCCTCGCGCCATATCGTGCAGGCCTCGATCTATGACGAGTTCGTCGAGAAGCTGAAGGCGAAGACGCAGAACATCCGCATCGGCGATCCCTTCGATCCCGCCACGCAACTCGGGTCCGGTGATCTCGGCGCGGCAGCGCGACCGCGTGCTGTCCTATTGCCAGTTCGGCCGCGACGACGGCGCGCGGCTGGTGGCCGGCGGCGCCGCGGCCAAAATTCCCGGTCACGAGAACGGCTATTTCGTGCAGCCGACGGTGTTCGCGGACGTGAAGTCCGACATGCGCATCTTCCAGGAAGAGGTGTTCGGCCCCTTCACCTCGGTGACGCCGTTCAAGGACGAGGCCGACGCGCTGCGGCTCGCCAATGATTCGCCGTTTGGCCTCGCGGCCGCGATCCGCACCCGCGACGTCGCCCGCGCCCATCGCGTCGCCGCGCGCGTCAAGGCCGGCATCGTCTGGATCAACGACCATCACCGCCTCGACCCGGCCTCGCCATGGGGCGGCGTCGACGATTCCGGGGTGGGGCGCGAATTCGGCACCGAAAGCTTCGACGACCATTTCAACGTCAAGAGCGTGATGGTCGCTACCCATGATCAGCCGTTCGACTGGTACCGCGACACGGCGACCCAGCGACGCCTGAACTAACGCGAACAGGACGCGGCTGCATCAGATCAAACAAACCGGCAGCCGCGCCAACAAACAGAAATCCAAGGGGGGAATTCCATGGCTACCGCAGTAAACGCCGGCGCACGTCTCGACCGGCTGCCGATCTCGTCGTTTCACTACCGGATCTTCTGGCTGGTCGGCGCCGGCATGTTTTTCGACGGCTACGATCTTTATGTCGCCGGCGGCGTGCTGGCGTCGGCGATCCAGACCAAGTTCTCGACCGTCCCGCAAAACCTGCAATTCATTTCGCTGACCTTTGTCGGCATGACGCTGGGGGCGCTGATCACCGGATTTGTCGGCGACAAAATGGGGCGGCGCTTCACCTATCAGATCAATCTTCTGATCTTCGGGCTGGCGTCGCTGGCAGCGGCGTTCGCGCAGGACATCAATCAGTTGATCGCCTGCCGCTTCGTGCAGGGGCTTGGCCTCGGCGCCGAAATCGTCGTCGGCTATTCGACGCTGACGGAATTCGTTCCGCCGAAGACGCGCGGGCGCTGGCTGTCGATGATGGTGTTCATCGTGGTGGCAGGATTCCCGATGACCGCGCTGCTCGGCTATCTGATCATCCCGGCCTTCGGATGGCGCCCGATGTTCGTCATTGCCGGCATCGGCTCGCTGATCGTGTGGTATCTGCGCAAGAACCTTCCGGAATCGCCGCGCTGGCTTGAATCGCAGGGCCGCACCGAAGAAGCCGAATCCCTGATGCTGACCGATCGAAAAGGAATCCGCCGGCGGCAAGCCGCTGCCGCCGGTGGTGGTGCCGGCTCCGGTCGCGCAAGTCACCGCGTCCGACATGCTGAAGCCGCCGCTCCTGCAACGCATGATCGTCGGCTCCTGGGTGCTGATCACGATCAATACGCTGATCTTCGGCTTCGTGCTGTTCCTGCCGCAGTTCTTCCTGCGCCAGGGGCTGACCATCACCAATTCCCTTGCCTATACGCTGGTGCTGTCGATCGCATCGCTGTTCGGCTGTGCGCTCGGCGCCTATGTGTCCGACGCAATCGGGCGGCGCTGGAGCATCATCGGCGCATCAATCGTCACCATCGTCTCCGGCTACATCTATGCCCGCTTCGACGCGGCGTCCGATCCGGCGATCGTGCTAAGCGTCGGGTTCGTGCTGATCGTCGCGATCTATATGCAGACCGCGGTCCTGTTCGGCGTCTATACGCCGGAACTGTTTCCGACCGAGATCCGGTTGCGCGCCAACGGCATCTGCAACACGCTCGGACGCGGCGCGACCGTGGTCTCGCCCTTCATCGTGGGAGCGCTGATGGCATCCTACAAGCTGCCGGGCGTGCTCTGGCTGATGATCGGCCTGGTGGTCGTCCAGATCGTGGTGGTGTGGGCCTGGGGCGTGGAGCCGCGCAACCGCGGGCTGGAGGATGTCGCGGTCGCCAAGGCGTGAGGGCGCAGGCGTGAAGAAAGCGTCGTGAGGAGAGACGTCGTCATTCCGGGCCGGTCCGAGGGACAGACCTCGAACGTGCAATTACACATCGGGGAATCTCGAGATTCTCAGATGTGCAATTGCACATCATAGTTCAATGCGGAGCCTGTCATCGGGCCGCGCTTTTGCGCGGACCCGATGGCATCGCCCCGGAATGACACTTTAATCCTCACACGTTCTTCAGCGCGACCCGGAACTCGGCTTCGGTCTTCGACTTCACCTCATCGAGCGTGACGCCCTCGGCGAGCTCGATCAGCGCCATGCCGTCCTTGCCGTGCTTGTCGATGGTGAAGACGGCGAGGTCCGTCACCACCATGTCGACCACCCGCTCGCCGGTCAGCGGCAGGTTGCACTGCTTCAGGAGTTTCGGCGCCGTCCTTGGCGGAATGCTCCATCACCACCACGACGCGCTTGACGCCGGCGACGAGGTCCATCGCGCCGCCCATGCCCTTGACCATCTTGCCGGGGATCATCCAGTTGGCGAGATCGCCGTTCTGCGCCACCTGCATGGCGCCGAGGATCGACAGATCGATATGCCCGCCGCGCACCATGCCGAAGGAATCGGCCGAGGAGAAATAGCTGGTCGAGGGCAGTTCGGTGACGGTCTGCTTGCCGGCGTTGATCAGGTCGGGGTCTTCCTCGCCCTCATAGGGAAACGGCCCCATGCCGAGCATGCCGTTCTCGCTCTGCAGCACCACGTCGACGCCGTCGGGGATGAAGTTGGAAACCAGCGTCGGGATGCCGATGCCGAGATTGACGTAATACCCGTCGCGCAATTCCTTCGCGGCGCGGGCAGCCATTTGATCGCGGGTCCAGGCCATCAGACTTCCTCTCCGGCGGCGGCGGCCGCCTCGCGTTTGCGTGTGGTGCGCTGCTCGATGCGTTTGTTGCCGGTTCCGACCTGGACGATGCGCTTGACGAAAATGCCGGGGGTGTGGATCTGGTCGGGATCGATCTGGCCGGCGGGCAACAGATGCTCGACCTCGGCCACGGTGATTTTCGCCGCCGTCGCCATCATCGGATTAAAATTGCGCGCGGTCTTGCGGTAGACCAGATTGCCGGCGGTATCGCCCTTCCAGGCATGGACGATGGCGAGGTCGCCGAACAGCCCGCGCTCCATCAGATATTTCTCGCCGTCGAATTCCTTCACTTCCTTGCCCTCGGCGATCAGGGTGCCGACGCCGGTCTTGGTGTAGAAGGCCGGGATCCCGGCGCCGCCGGCGCGGATGCGCTCGGCCAGCGTGCCCTGCGGGGCGAATTCCAGTTCCAGTTCGCCGGCGAGGAACTGCTGGGCGAACAGCTTGTTCTCGCCGACATAGGAGGAGATCATCTTCTTGATCTGCCGCGTCTCCAGCAGCCGGCTCAGTCCGATGCCGTCGACGCCGGCATTGTTGGAGACCACGGTGAGGTTCTTGACCCCGGAGTCGCGGATCGCATCCGACAGGGTCTCGGCGATGCCGCAGAGACCGAAACCGCCGGACATGATCATCATGCCGTCCCTCAAGAGCCCTTCGAGTGCCGATTTGGCGTCGGGATAGACCTTGTTCATGAAAATGCGACCTGAATGGAGGAGGAGGCGCTGGACGGCCTGCACGAATGAGGGATTATTAGGCGAAATCTTCGCAATGCGTCAATGACGGCCACGGCCTTGACCTCTCGCTTGCGGCTTTCGGACCAGTCTGAGAACGCCATGGACGGCCTTGAAAGCGTCAAGAAAACCCATCAAGTTGCGGGGGTTGGCACGGCAATCCAAGTCGGCTTTTGCCGGCTCGGATAGTGTATTTTGCCGAACTCGGGTAAACCCGGGTTCGGCGGTCACCCTGCCTGCCCCCTCTTTACCAACCGCGCGACCTCAACCCGATCAGGATATCGTCATTGACGATGGCCCAAGGAATGAAGCGCCTGGGGACGCCGATTGCGGCGTTGCTCGGCATGGCGCTGATCGGCCTGGTCGCGACGTCCTGGTTTCTCAACCGCGACGCGCTGCGCCAGGCGGTCGAGGCGCAGATCCGGGCCGTGACCGGCCTCGATCTGGTGGTCAAGGGCGATATCGACGTCTCGGTGTTCCCGGCGAGCTACGTCTCCTTTCATGATGTCGGGCTGAAGGGCGGGGCGACCGCCGACCCCGCGCTCTCCGTCGACGTGCTGACCGCCAATCTGCGGTTGCTGCCGCTGTTGCTGCAGCGGTTCGAGATCGCCGATGTCATGATGCTGCGCCCGCATATCCATGTCGTCCGCGACGCCGATGGCGAGAGCAACTGGACCCCGTTCATCGACACCATCGCGCGCACCATGAAGCCCGGCGCCGACAACCAGGTGTCGTTCTCGGAAATCCGGATCCAGGACGGCGTGCTCGGCTATGAGGACGCCGCCAATCACGTCTCCGAAAAGCTCGACGATATCGATCTTTCGCTGGCCTGGCCGTCGATCTCGCGCTCGTTCGCCGCGACCGGGCAGTTCGACTGGCGCGGCGAGCGCGTCGACGGCTCGATCTCGGCCAGCGATTTCCTCGCGGCGTTGTCGGGCGACCGCTCCGGCCTGAAGGCGCGGCTTTCCAGCGCGCCGCTGAAACTGGCCTTCGACGGCACCGTCGCCGACCGCACCAGCATGATGATGGAAGGCACGCTGACCATCGACAGCCCGTCGCTGCGCAGCGCCCTGCAATGGATCGGCGGCGCGCCGCCCGGCACCGGCGGGTTCGGCCGCTTCGCGCTGAAGGCGCGCGCCAATGTGGTCGGGTCCCTCGATCGCGCTCACCAATGTCAATGTCGAACTCGACGGCAATGTCGCCGAGGGCGTCATGACCTACGCCAATAACGGCCGCCAGACGCTGCAGGCGACGCTGGCCGCGGGCAATCTCGACTTCACGCCCTACATCTCCACCTTCCGCCTGCTCGCCAGCGGCGCGCGCGACTGGAACCGGCAGGCGTTCGATCTCGAACGCGCTGTCCACCACCGACCTCGACATGCGGCTGTCGGCGGCGCGGGTGACGATCGGCGCCTCGAAACTCGGCCGCACCGCGTTCGGCGCCAATTTGCGCGGCGGCGCGCTGGCGCTCTCCGTCGGCGAGGCGCAGGTCTATGGCGGCATCGCCCGCGGCTCGTTCGGCATCGCGCGCTCGGATGCGGTCGCCGACGTCAAGGCGCAGTTCCAGTTCACCGACGTCGATCTGCAGGCCTGCGCCAGCGAATTGTTCGGAGTGACCAAACTGTCCGGCCGCGGCAATCTCAACGTCTCGCTGGTGGCTTCCGGGCTCGAGCCCGTTCGGGCTCGCCTCCTCGCTCGACGGCACCGCGACCCTGACCGGCCATGACGGCGCGATCGCCGGCTTCAATGTCGAGCAATTGCTGAAGCGGCTGGAGCGACGGCCTTTGTCCGGCGGCGGCAATTTCCGCTCCGGCTCGACGCCCTACGACAAGCTGACGATCGCGGTGAAATTCGCCGACGGCATCGCCACCGCCGAGGATATCCGCGTCGAGGGCCCCGCCGCGCACCTCACCTTGACCGGCACCGCCTCGGTGCCGACGCGCGAATACGACATGAAGGGCGTCGCCAGCCTGAACACGCCGCCGGGCGGCGCGCCCGGCTTCGATCTGCCGTTCGTGGTGCAGGGCCCGTGGGACGATCCGCTGATCTTTCCCGATCCGGAAAGCCTGATCCGCCGCTCGCCCGCCTCGGCGCCTTGCTCGACGCGGTCAAGGACCGCAAGACCCGCGATGCCGTGCGGTCGGTGCTGGAGCGGTTTACCGGTGGCGGCGCAGAAGCCGGCCGCCGCGCCGGATGCGGCCGCGGCGGCGCCGGCGAGCGCGCGGCGGCGCCGCAGCGCGCCGGCGGCGCAGACCGAGAAGCAGAACTGAGGAAGCCGTTTGAATGAACCCGCCTCGCGCCAGCCGCTACCCATGCAGTGAGGGGCGGCGAACATAGCCGCTGCCGGGATCACTGGCATGGCGCCCGCGCAAAAAATTCTTGCCAAAATGGTTGTGTCGATCGGTATCGCCACCGGCGCGGCTGCCGCCGCGTTTTGCTTCTATCTGATGTATCCAGCGGAGATGAATGATTGGGAGCTGCGCCATCTCGGCGCTGGTGTTAGGATTGGCCTGCTCGTCTGGTGCCTGGTCGCCTTGCCATTCGCCTGGCTCGCCGATCGCATCGATTCTTCGCCGGATAGCACGCAGCAATAGCGGGGCGACGATCGATTACGGCCGGATCACGGTCGTCTTGAAGGGGTCGGCATTGGCGGCGTGCGTGACCGGGGTTCCCGAACGGCTGTTGCCATAAGTCGCCCCAACCTCTCCATCGTACCGCCTTGCTTTGGTCAAACCGGAGTGAAGTCTGGGGCAGGAAGCGCGTTCATCTCACGTCAATCCGCCCGCCGCAGCCAAGCGGTGACATTGGACGGAGTATGGAGGGCCAATGCAATCCACCCTGAAACCGAAACCAACCGATGATCCGCATGACGTCCTGGTGGTCGCGCCCGATGTGGCCGTGATCGCGCCGACGGATGAGGAGCTTTTCAGGCTGGCGCGCACCTTGCGCGATGCTTCGAATTCACCGACCCACACGCCATCGGCCCCTTCCGAGGGCCCAACGATGCCGCCGGTCGATACGACGTTTCGCCCTGCTGCCGTCGGCGATGTCAAGATCGCGGGCCGCCGGCCCACGATCGGCGGGCGGGCGGCCCGCTCCTTCACGATGGCATTGCTGTTGGCGGCGTGCACGGGTGCCGCGGCCATCGCCTGGCAGTCTTACGGCGATGCCGCCGAACAGATGATCGCGCGGTGGGCGCCGCAGCGCATCCTCGCTGCGCTGCTGCCGCTGGAAAAACCCGCGCTCGCCGCGCCACCGGCCGCCGTTGAGGCGACCACCGCGGCAGACGCCGCATCTGCGCAGCCGGCACCTTCGCAGCCGGCTTCTACAGCCCAGGCTGCACCGGAAGGCGTCGCGCCGGCGCCCGCCGCCCCATCGGCCGGGCCGGCGCCGTCGATCGGTTCCGTAGCGAACGACCTCGCAAGCGCGAGACAGGAGATCGAGCAGCTCAAGGCCAGCATCGAAGAGCTCAAGGCCAGCCAACAACAAATGTCCGGCGAGATCGCCAAGGTTGCAGAGGCCAAGGTTTCCCAGATCAAGCCTTCCGAGCGGAACCTGCGGCCGAAGCCAGCGGCGCATCCATTGCGGGCGGCCGAAGTGCGGGCGCGCAAGCCGATGCCACCACCTCCGCTACCGCAAGCCGCAAGCTATCCCGCGTCGCCGCCAGCCACCGCACCTTACGTGCCGCGGCAGGTCGAACCACTACCGCAAACCACGGCTGGGCCGCCGGCCGATCCGGAATTGGCCTCGGTGCCGCGGCCGCCGATGCCCGTACGCTAGCTCCGGTCGTTTTGCCGCGACTCGGAAAAATTCGGTCGGGCCCGTCGTTGGCCATGGCCGACGGCGACGCTTCGGCGAATGTCCGCTTTGCCCCGCCAGCAGCGGACATTCCCTAAACGATCAGCCTTTGACCCAGCCGAGACGTCAACGCCACCCATATTTATTGTCCCCCAAATCGATGTGCTGGGCTGCGCGGGCGGGCGCCGGTTGCCATTTGGGGCCGGCGGGAGGATGCTGTCGGCTCCAGGCACAATGGAGAGCAGCATGAGCAAGGCAGGTCTCGACAATCGCCACCGGAATAAGGATGGCGAAATCAGCCACAAGCACGGCAATACCCTCGTCGGCACGCTGCGCAAGGTTTACGGACAGGGATTCGCCGCTGGTTATCCGGCCACCGAGAAGCTGAGCGAGGTTCTGCATCAACTGAACGAGACGTCGCTGAGCCAGCTCCGCCGCGATTATGAAACCGGCCATCTGGAGCACAAGATCGCCAACGCTTCGAAGTGAGGCTGCGACCTAATGGCAAAGACCCTGCTTTCGAAGCAAGATTTGCAGGCACGGGCGCTGGCAGAAATCCAGAAGCAACCCGGCTGCTCAAACGTTCGCAATATCGCGATCAATCGCGTCACGGATGAGCGGGCTGAAAATAATTGGTCAATGTGTGTGTTATCCGCGGGCGCTGCCGATGCCAACACGGCGGCACGCGCTGCCCTCAATGTTCAACACGCCTTGCGCCACGCCTACAACCTAACGACGGATTAACTGCCCCGGTATGGTGCGAGATTAACGTGCTCCTGGCATCGCCGGGCTGTGGCTTCATGGCTCCCCTTTGATCTTCTCGGTGGTGACTTGAGTACTTCTAACTTTTCTCACTGATCCCAATTGAAATCCTGCATCTGTTTGAATTCGCCTCACCAAAATCAATCATCCTCGACCCGGCTTCTCCAAGAGCTGTTGGCACCTGCCAAGGACGCACTCACCACCACCCCGAGAGCATCCGCCGCACACATATTTTTGTCGTGACTGACCACAATTTGTGACACTATTACTACAATCAAATATCAGTTCGGTTACACGCGGGGCGGTCCATGAGTTCGAAATGGCGGGCGCGGCCAAGTTCCCTGGCCTGGTCGAATCCCCTCGCCTGGTGGTGGGCTCTGTTGACGCTGGTCAGCGCCGCCAATATCGCGGTTTGGTTCTTGCTGTACCGCCAGTTCCAGGAACAGCCGATTGGCGGTCTCGGCAGCACGTCCGGCATCGGGCTCATGCTCGTCCTCTGTGCGGCGTATGTTTTTGGCTGCGCATTCAGGTCGTTCCTTCCGCGCGCGGATGTTCAGCGGATCTGCTTGTTCGACACCTGGCTGTCGAGCGTTGTCGTCGGCCGGTCGGTGGCAACTGTGGCCGAGATCTGTTTCGCGGCGCAGTGGGCGATCATCCTGCACCAGCTGGGCACCATGACGGGAGCGGACACCACCTTGAACGCCGCGTGGGTGATCGTGCCGTTGATCCTCATCGCGGAATGCTTCTCATGGTATGCGGTGCTGACCACCCACTATTTGGGCAACGCCATCGAAAATTCGATATGGGCCGTTGCCTTCTCCCTGGTCGGGATTGGGCTTTGCCGGTTGCTACCGGAGTTCCATGGCCCGGTTCGCGTGGTCCTCGCCATCGCGATATCGGGGATTGCAGGCTATCTGGCGTTTCTCATAACCGTCGACGTCCCGATGTACCTGAGCCGATGGCGGGCCGAGACCGCCGATGGCAGCAAGCTTCGTCTGAGACCTCTCGAGGGTCTCCGCGACGTGAGCACGCGTTGGGTCGTTACGCACGACCTTGCCGAGTGGAAGGACGAGATTGCCTGGATGTCGCTTTATTTCAGTACAGCGGTCTGGGCCAGCCTCGCGCTGTGCGTTTGCTGCTCGCTCGAGGGTCATCTCCCGCGCTATCGTACTGAAGCGACGTTCGCAAGCCGGCCGCCGGACACGTTGGCAGTAGCCAGCAAGCAGCAGCCGGTACTGTCCCTCTTGCGCCGGTAGCGGAGCAGGTGATCTGCACTTTTGACAGATCACGTCAATGGCTGTCGGATCACCTCGCCGAGGCCGATCGTTCGGTGGGTTTGCCGAAAACGCTGCGACAACCCTCGCTCAGATGAGCCCGCTGTTTGCGCATGCAGGCGGTAATACGCTCCACACTCGGGATTTCCGACGCACAAAGTCGAAAAACATCGCCGGTACAGAGCCGGCGTTGATCGTCATGTGTAAATGCGTGCCCTGTATTGGGCAGCATTGCCAAGCATAACAGCAAACCCGATGCGATCCTCAAATTACGAGCCGTGAACAGATCAACCGACATAGTCGTCCCCCGATTGACCGACGTTGCGGTCGTCCGCCAGACGGTTCGCCGCCCTGGAATCATCGATTATGGTATCGATGCGACTATCGATGCTTCAAGACTCTCAACAGCCATTGCACCGATATTTTATGTCGGCGCTCACAGCCTGCGGTCTCGAGCGCCTTGTGCTCGGCGCGACGATGAGAGAGAAGGAATGATGGCTTAAGCTAGGCTCATCGGTCGCGAACACGGCGGGACATGAAACCACTTTTCAGCATGTTGCTCTCATTCGCCCTGCTTTTCGGCGGCCTGGCTGCCGCAGCAGCGTCACCTGCAGAGAAGATCTCCGACTTTCGTCTGAAGCACGGCGAAGGACGTGTCGTCATGGACGCTACTCTCAACCGGATTGCGCAGGAACAGGCCAGGGCGATGGCCGCACGAGATACGCTCGACCACGATGTACTTGGATCCTTCAGTTCGCGGATCGCACCGGCGAGATCGGGACGGGCTGCGGAAAATATCGCGTATGGCTATGACGGTTTCGAGAAGACGCTCGATCAGTGGATTGCCTCAGCGGGACATCGAAGAAATCTGTTGCTTCACAAAGCATCCCGCGTCGGCGTCGCCAGCGCAAAGAGCGCCACCTCCCATCGCACCTATTGGGCAATGGAGATCGCAGGCGAATATCAGCCGCCGCCGGTAGCTGCAGGCAAGAGGACGCGGGCAGCAGCCAAACGGCAGGCGCCCGTTCATTCCTGCCGAGCCAGAACTCCTCGGCATCTGCTTTTGATCCGCGATCACATGGCATCGGGCCGATCTCGCCGATCCGGGATGTCCGGTCGCCGGAACTGCGGCAGGATCGAGCAATAATGATCAAACAATTCCCGGACGTACTGCGTGGTGCAACGCGGGATAGCCGGATGCACCTTTGGTCTTCAATGATCGGCAGCCTCCGTCGTTCTTTCGCCGGGCACTATTGATGGTATTGTGACGACAAGTGCAGCCAGCCGGCTGCACGCGCAGGGGAGCCCAAATTTCCACCCAACAGGGAGGCAGTACAATGAACATAAGGCCAGACCCGACATTTCATGCATCGCCCAAGCTTGCAATGGAAGCTCCGCCTGAGAACTTTGCCTACACCCTGCTGCTTAGCCCCGACTTCTCAAAGCCCGACGCGCTTGCAGTGATCGATGTGAGGCCTGGCTCATCGACGTTCAGTCAGGTCGTCCATACGGTGACGATGCCCAACAAGGGTGACGAGTTTCACCATTTCGGCTGGAACGCTTGCTCGTCGGCTTTGTCGCCGCTCACAGGGCACGCCTTCGTCGAGCGGCGCTACCTCATCATCCCCGGGATCCGCTCCTCTCGAATTTATATCGTGGATACGAAGCCTGATCCCACCAAGGCCGCCATTTACAAGATCATCGAACCCGAGGAGATCTTTGCAAAGACCGGCTACTCGCGACCGCATACGGTGCATTGCGGACCGGAAGGCATTTACGTCAGCACCCTCGGCGGCGGCGGCAAGGATGGTACCGAGGGACCGCCCGGCGTCTTCATCATGGACTGCGAAACATTCGATGTCCTGGGGCGGTGGGAGATCGACCGTGGTCCCCAGAGCCTGCACTATGACTTCTGGTGGAACCTGCCGCGCGACTACATGGTGTCGAGCGAATGGGCACTGCCACCCCAGTTCGAGAACGGGATCGTGCCGGAGGATTTGCTCTCGAACAAATATGGTCATCGGATCCACTTCTGGGATCTCCGTGCCCGGCGCAATGTCCAGACCATCGATCTCGGCGCCAATCATCAAATGGCGCTGGAGGTGCGCCCGGCTCACGATCCCGTTCGCGAGTACGGCTTCCTGGGCGTCGTGGTCGACACCACAAACCTCGAAGGCTCGATCTGGACCTGGTGGCGCGAGGGCGGCAAGTTTCACATCGAGAAGACGGCGACGATCCCGCCCGAGCCTGCGCCCAAGGACCAGTTGCCGCCACTGCTGCAGGGCTTTGGCGCAGTGCCGCCGCTGGTAACCGACATCGACCTGTCGATGGATGACAAGTTTCTGTACGTCTCCTGCTGGGGCACCGGCGAGATGCGTCAATACGATGTCAGCGATCCCCGAAGGCCGAAGCTTGCCGGATCGGTCCGCATCGGCGGCATCGTGCGCCGCACGCCTCATCCGAACGGCAAGCCCTATGCGGGCGGACCGCAGATGGTCGAGATCAGCCGCGACGGCAAGCGGGTATACTGGACCAACTCGCTCTACTCGACGTGGGACGATCAGTTCTATCCGCAGGGAATACCGGGTGCCGAGGTGATGGCCAATGCAAACCCGGGCGGTGGCCTCGAGCTGGCAAAGGACTATTGGGTGAACTTCCCCGACGGATACCGGGCGCACCAGATCCGGCTGGATGGCGGTGACTGTTCGACAGACTCGTTCTGCTATCCGTCGGTTTGAATTTGAGCGTAGCCGATTGGACACCTGGCTGGCTCTGGCTGGCTGTCATCGCGAGCGGCCTCTACCACGGCTTAAACCCTGGAATGGGGTGGCCGCTCGCCGTTTCGGCTGGATTGATGGAAAAGAGTCCGCGTGCCCTGGCGGCCGCGCTTTGGCCGCTGGCGGCGGGCCATCTGCTCGCGATGTTGCTGGTGATGCTTCCCTTCGCGCTGCTGGTCGCCGTCGTTGAATGGCAGCGTCAGATCCAGATTGCCGCCAGCCTCCTTGTCATCGGATTCGGTGTGTTCCGGCTGGTCGACCGGCGCCATCCACGGGCACTGGCTCGGATACGCCCGACGCAGTTAGGGCTTTGGTCCTTCGCCGTGGCCATTGCGCATGGTGCGGGACTGATGCTTGTGCCGATCTACCTTGGGCTTTGCCGGCAGGCCGACCTCGATAAAGGCCATGAGGCAGCCGGCGCCCTCATGAACGCCAATCTCGGTATGGCCGTACTGGTCTCCACTGTCCACGCTACCGCCATGATCGCCGCCGGCGGATGTTCGGCGTGGCTGGTTTATCGCTATCTCGGCCTCAAATTCGTATCGCTGAGCTGGTTCAATCTTGATACGTCGTGGGCCGTCAGCCTCATTTTTGTGGGGGCTATTGCACTGGTGGTCGGCCTCATGAACTAGCGCGAGAAGCCGTTGGCTGCAGCAGGGGGGGCGTACTTTCTCTCGTCCCGCCAGCGCCCTGATGAAACTGCTGATCGCCCATCTTGTGATCGGCCCAGGTTTTGAGATCGCCGACTGTCAGCGCTTTGAGGAACGGATTGGCGCTGGCCAGCTTTTCGCGCGTGGTCCGGCCGGTGACGTCAGCCGAGGCCATAAGGGAGGCAGCATCGGCATTTTCTGCACCGGATAGCAGCGCCACGGCGCCAGCGGGCCCGGCAAAATAGGTCAGGTAGAGAGAACCTGGCGTGACAGGCAGGCGGCGCTTGCTCAACATCGTGGCGTATTGCTCCACCAGGCGAGTAGCAATCTCTCGGGTAAGTTCGGCGTCTCGCCGTAGTTCCAACACTTCTTTGTCGCTGCGGCCCTGGATCAGATCGCGGCGGTGTATTCGAACGGCTTCAAGCCACGTGTCATCAAGAAATTGACCGGCTCCGGTCGCGCTCGACCGTTTGTTCCTTGCGTTCGGGTCACCATTGGATTCGACGGCGATAATGCGCTCAACCAAGGCCTTGACTGCAGTTCTATCGATCGGCCCCCCATTCAAATGAGCATCGCGAAATAGGTAGGAACTTGAGACGAACGCCAGCGCGATCGCCGCTGCCAATACGAGGACAAGGGTTTCCAACGAGAACCAGTCACCCGATGCGGCAGTGGGCCCACGCTCGTCCGGCTTCGGCGGCTTGATTTCGTCGGCACGCCGCGACGCGAGTTGCGGCGGACTGGCGTTGGCCACCTCACCGATGCAGAAATATTGTTGGGCTAGGTTTCGCATGCGGGCGACAAGTTCAGTGCTTTGAGGAAGTCATCGAAGGCATTTGGCCGGCAAGACTTGACCTCGGTGGTCACCTTTGAGCGCTCGGTATTTGCAGTTTTCTTTGCAGTTTTCTTTGCAGTTTTCCTGGAAGCGGCGTGCGTGGGCCTCGGTCTAGGCAGCATGACAACGACTGCGCCGTGTCTATGCCGATCGATGATTTTCGGGGCTTGTTGTGGAATGACGACTGTTGGATCCGGCGGAGACCTTGGTTCCACAGCGGAAATCGGCTGAGCCGGTGCTTCATGTTGCACGTAAGGAATTTCGAGCCGGTCTGCCTTCGTCAGGGTCTCGCGTGAAGCGCTTAACCCAACGGTCGATTGAACGAGCGGCTCATTGACGGCATTTCCGGTGCGCGGTGGAGTCTCGAGCTCCATAGCAACCAGTGTGCCGAGGCCAACGAGGATGAGAGCCGCTCTCATCATGATCTTACTCTTCCGGAACGAGGATCCTCGACTAAGCCAGACGGGAACAACCTCCCGAAAATCCGGGAACAATTCCAGGGATCCAATGAGGCGGCTTAGCGGCAGAAGTGAACGCGCCCGGCCAGTTTTGGGAGACAGGGTTAACGCAGGACGTGGGGGTGGCCTCTTGACCGAGTCAAAGTGCTTACTGGAAAGCGAGGAATAGTGCTTTCCCGCACTCTTTAACAACCGCGACAGATATTCTTCAGCTTGGCGGTGGTTCGGGCGTCTTCCGCGACGAATGGGTCTCTGTATGCGGCTCGGGATACGTCGCTTTCAACGGCCGTTGGCTTTTCTGTTTTTGGAGGGTGCGCCGCGTCGTAACATGCGAGGCGCCCGCTCGTACTTTCGATCGAGCGGCAATCTGGTCCAGCGGCGAGAGCGCCTTGCGCGCATGCACAGAACGCCAATGTGGCGAGAGCTATTCTCATCTGATTTCCTCTGCAGGCGACATGCCCACCGCATAACCGCATTCGAAACAGACTGCGTCCACGAAGTGACGGACCAATCAGTTCAATACCGATCGCGCAACGCTCCACAAAACGCGGACGCGCTCGCGTGCCCCGGTTCAACAGCCCGTCGGATGCTGACGTCAGCTATTGACGCCACTATTTCTTTTTGCCGGAACCGAAGGTCGGCTGCCAACCCGCCGTTTTTTGGCTCGGCGCCGCGGCAATGGTCTTGACCTTCTCTTTCTTGGGTTTCTTGGTCTCCCGATTACCCTTCTGCTCTCCTTTGGCCATGCCGATCTCCTGGGATTGATGACGATGATGATGCTATGAGCCGCGAACTCTGCCGGCAGCTATTAGGAATAAATCGAAGAGTTTTTGCAGGCGAATGGAAGCTGAAACGGACTTTGATCTCGCCCGCATCAATGTTTGGCCGCCCAGGAGGGACGCGCCCCGGACCAGGCAGGAAGCGCATCCCATTCGGCCCATCGCATCCGGCGCTCCTCATCACCGACCCTGATGAAAACAAAGGGAGCATCATCCCGGCCGGTTTTTGAACCGACAAAGATTGCCGGCACTCCGTATGCGTCCCTGATGACAGCCGTATTTGCCATTTTTGGCTCCTGCTTTGCCCCGTGCGTTCGGATTTCCGTTTTCTCTCATGTCAACTGAAGCGGGCTACTGCTGGATGATGGCCGCGGCGGCGATCAGCAGCGCAAAAAAGATCGGCATCAATACCGGAGGTACGAGCCACTCACGAAGATCGAATTTTCCGATATCGGACATGTGACCGCCTTTAACTGGTTGAGGCGGGAGCGCGATGCTCTCAGTCACCGATGACAGCCAGGGGGCGCGCGGTGATGTTGTAAATGTAGCAGCCGCCTCGCCAAATAGCGAGGTTAATCGCAATCCACTTGGCGGAGCACCAATCTGGAACCCTGCCCGCTTCACATCTGCCTCATCGGTCCATACTTTGAAACTGACCAAGGTATTCGGCCCGAATGTCTGGGTAATTGGAACGTCCGCGGCATCGCGCCCTTGGGCGATCAGGATGCGGCCGATTCGCGGAATGTTGTTGCGGGCATCGAAGGTGTACCAATGGCCGCCGATATAGGCCTCGAACCAGCCGGCAAAATCGCCTGCGGCGTACGGCGGCGGCATGCCGATATCGCCGAGATAGCCGGTGCAATAGCGGGCCGGAATGTTCATGCAGCGGCAGAACGCGATGGCAAGGTGCGCGTAGTCGCGGCAGACGCCCTTGCTCTCGTTGAAGACTTCCCACGCCGTCATCGTCGCGCGCGCATGCTCGTAGCCGAACGCAATGTGGTTGTGGACGAAATCGCAAATCGCCTGGACCCGCGCCCAGCCCGGCGTCGTCTTCTCGAACAGCTTCCATGCAATATCGGAAAGCCGGTCGGTCTCGCAGTAGCGGCTGCCGAGCAGATAGACGATCGTCTCCGCCGGCAGATCCTCGACCGCATGTTGCGAGGCGGAAGGAACGATCACATCGGGCAGACCGCTGTCGCGCACCGTGCCGTCGGCAGCGAGGCGCATGCGGCCGGCAGGCGCGACGAGCCGGCTGCACCAGTTGCCGAAGCCGTCGCGATAGGGCGTGATTGGCACGGACGGGCTGGTGGTGAGGTGGTCGGGCACGATGACGTCGGAGGCCCGTGTAAAATGCGTACCCAGCACCGCGATCAGCGGCGTCGGCTGCGGAAAGTCGTAAATCATCTCGTAGCCGACGCGAATCTTCATGCGAAACACCTGATCCCAACCGTTTGCGCCAACTTAAATCGCGCCCGGCGCCACCGGGGCGCAGTGGTGCGGCCCATAAGCGGCATTGAAGCAATGATTGAATGTAGGCTGCAGACGCCGGCCGGCTCATGCGACCGACTCATCCGGTCTGAAAATTTGGAAAATTGTCCCGGTGCGCTGCGCAGATAGCTACGAAAGCGCCGAATACAAGGCAAGTCGGCAGTTATTGGGCCGACGGCGCTGTTTCCGCGAGAAAGCGATAGCTAATCCGACCAAAAGAGCGCACGGTGAATGCATGCACAACGATAGCGCCGCCGCAGGACAGTCCGCCCAGGACCGCCGGCTATGACCACGCGCTCGCGGCACGAGACCATTACCTTCAGGCATCCCTTCCGTATCAAGGGCATCGATCGCGTGCTGCCTCCGGGAGGTTACGAGGTCATCACGGACGAGGAGATGATCGAAGGATTGTCGTTCGCTTCTTTCCGCCGTGTCGCCACCATGATCATGGTGCCGGCGGCGCCGCCGCGCAGTTCAACGATGGAGATGGTTTCCATCGGCTCGGTCGATCTGTCCGATGCACAGCGCATCGATGCGAGCGCGCCTCGTGACTGACAAGACGCTCGATCTCGACAAACATCGCGGCATCGCCGCGCAAAAGGCAACCGACTTAAGGCGTGTTCTGGCCGACGTAGAGAACAACGCAAGGGACTTGCGCGCGCGCCAGGGTGTAGTCGAAAACCAGCTTCTGTCGGCGCCGGCAGCTTCGTGGCCGGAAGCCGCGGCCAAGGCACGCTACGTCCTGAACTTATACGCCGCCGGGTTGGCTCCGGACGACACCCATCATCGCGACCTGGTCGCGGCCATACTTGCAGACTTTGACCGGCTCTCCAACGAGAGCTGAACGAATGGTTGTTCGTCGAACAACCGGAAACTCACAACGTTCGATTTGACGATCGAGCGCCAAGCCTGAAAGCACACCCCATGCAAAATCTTTCGCCGCGCCACGTCAAGACGGAGGAATCGCTCCGGCTCGGAGTCGTATCTGGCTGGTACAGCACAAAAGTGAGCGGAACGTTCGTCTCCGGGCCCCACGATTCCGAGGCCGATTGCCTTCGCAAGATCGCAGAGATCAATCCCCCGCCGGCAAAATCCATAAAAGTCAGGCCCGTCACGTAACGATCGATGCGCCGTATTTCGCCATCGATCGGGAGTCGCTCGAAGGCGGCGAGATCAGGGAGGCACATGAAATGGCACTGACACGCGGCAGCTTTGTCGGTTACGAATTTGACCGGATGGTGGTCCTGTTTTCCATGGTTGATGATCAAAGGGAGGTGCCCTGTGCCGTCAGCACAACCGCCATGGACGACCTGGAAAAGCCGGAGCGGACCAAAGCCGACCAGCGCGAAGCGCAATTCATGAGACTGCGTGATCGTATAGAAGAGCGTGCCGCTCGCAAGTTTCTCGCAATGGAGTTCGAAGGTACGCCGCCCGGCATCATCTTGCGCAGTATCGATTTCCGAAACTAGTTCAAAAGCAGCGCACTCAGCGAGCCAGGCGCTGCCGCTGAATTGGTTACGGCCGCCAATGGACCTTTAATTCGCCGCCAGTCATCCCCACATACAGTTCATGGCTCGTTGGCAAGCATCTATCACCCGGGAACCTCCGAAGACGAAGGCTGAGCTGCGCCAGATGCTGGCCGATGCCGTCCGCAACACGCAGTCCAGCGCAGTTCGCAGGCCGAAACCCTCACCGAAAGCCAAAAAGCCGGCTGCGGCCGTCCATGTCGATTAGATCCGCTGGAAATTTCACCCGTGATTGGTCGACTTCATTCGCGACCAGCTCGACAGCTTTACAAAGGAACAGTTATGAGGAAACTTCCCGCGCCCACCGAACAAGAGATCAGAGAGGGACAGCAAAGCATCTCCTTTCAGATTGCAAATGGGAACGCGCGGCAGGGCTGCATTCTGCAAACCAGCTTTCCAACGAAGCTGCAGGCGCAGAAGTACCTCCTCGCCAATTGGCCAGTCATCGAAAAGATGGCACGCGATGCTCTTGCCGCGGGGACCGTTGAAGACGGTCAGATCAAACTCGCAATGATCTAATCGGCTCATTCAGGGCTACGGCTTTTTACAAGGAATGCGCATGCTGAACGATCGGGAGAATATCCTGAAGGCGCTCCGCGAGAAGCCGCTCAAGGTTTATGAGATCATGAGGCGCGCCAATGTCGTAAATGAAGAGGCGTGCCAATCCCTCCTGTTGAAAATGAGGGACGAAGGCCTCGTGAAATTCGACATTCACAAGGGACGATGGCTTATCGGATGATCTCCGAAACTGCTCCGATGTTCCATCCGCACCCGAGCAGGCATCAGTAAGGGATCGCTGCACATGCCCGGGCTCGCCGCCAGCGGAACTCGCATTCCATCATCGATCACCGCGCAAACATGCGTAGCCGCCGATGCCAGGCGGCGCTTCAATGGACAATCCTCGCCATCGCAACCTGCGCGCAACGGCGGATTTGTTGAACCGGATCAACGTGATTTGGGTAGTCCAGCCCTGTCTGCAAAAATATTTCCCTTCTCGCATTCCCCAAATCACATTCATAACTCCCGCCATCCCGTCCCACTCGAGGGGCGCTGGCCATCGTCACAGACGCGGGGCGGGATGCGGTGGACGCGAGCGGCGCTTCTGACGAGAGCGCTTGACCCCGCCTTCGCTAAAGCTTCGGCGGACGGGTACCAAGCCCGGCGAAGCCTTTGGCGTAGACGGGTTGCGGACGGAGAAGTCGTGTGGTCCTGACGCCTCGACGCTGGCGTCAAGTCGGCAGCTAAGGCGCTGCCGGCGACGGTGACAAAAAAGCCCGATCGCCGGGGAGAGCACGAAGGAAACCGTTAAAACCATTGCGTGCGGGGATGCCGGGTGATTTCCGGTGCGACCGCTGTGAATACTCGTGCGCATTCTACACTACCACTTCGCGCACGAGGCTGCGGGTGCACTGGGCACCCGGCATTCCCCACGCCCTCTTTTGGGGCGGAAATTTCCTGCACAACCCGGGCGCATCGCGCCGCGGGAACGCGATTGGCTGCTTGAAAGTCAATCCATTAGCTCACCCGCCCCACGGCCGCCATCTCCCTGCGCAAGAGGCAACGACACCATCTAGATCGGCCCATTGCAATGCGCTAGGCTTTCACCCAACCGGCTAAAAAAGCCGGCAGAACAGGGAGAACAACGTGAAACCCAAGGGAACACGCGCACTTGCATTGGCGGTCTCCGCCGCCATCGGCCTTCTCTGCGCGGCGGCGCCGTCGATGGCGCAGGAAAAGAAAATCACCGTCTGGTGGGTGAAGGGCTTCTACAAGTCCGAGGACGACGCGCTGCTGGACGCGATCAAGAAGTTCGAGGCCAAAACCGGCGTCAAGGTCGAGCTCTCGCAATACGCCGTGCAGGACATGATCCCGAAGACGGTGGCGGCGCTGGATTCCGGGACGCCGCCGGATGTCGCCTATTCGGACTCCTACGACGTGCAGGCGGCCGGCAAATGGGCGTTCGAGGGCAAGCTCGAGGATCTCACCGATATCCTCACCCCGATGAAATCGGCGTTTGCACCGAACACGCTGGAAACCGCCTCGCTCTACAACGACCAGACCAAGAAGAAGGCCTATTACGGCTTTCCGCTGAAGCAGCAGACCATGCACGTCAATATCTGGAAGGACATGCTGGAAAAGGCCGGCTTCAAGCAAAGCGATATCCCGACCAAATGGGCGGATTACTGGTCGTTCTGGTGCGACAAGGTGCAGCCCGCCATCCGCAAGGCCACCGGCCAGCGCATCTACGCCGTCGGTCAGCCGATGGGCGTGGAATCCACCGATTCGTTCCAGTCGTTCTACACCTTCATGGACGCCTACAACGTCAGGCTGGTCGACGACAACGGCAAGCTCCTGATCGACGATCCCAAGGTCCGCGACGGCCTGATCCATGCGCTGAAGGACTACACCGACACCTACATCAAGGGCTGCACGCCGCCCTCCTCGACCACCTGGAAGGATCCGGACAACAACGTCGCCTTCCATAACAAGACGATCGTGATGACCCACAATTTCACCATCTCGATCGCGGCGAAGTGGTTTGAGGACTCGACCAATATGGCACTGACGCCGGAGCAGCGCGCCGCCGGGAAGAAAGCCTATGAGGAAGACATCATCACCGCCGGATTCCCCAGCAAGCCGGACGGGTCGCCAATGAAATACCGCTCCGACGTCAAGATCGGCGTGATCTTTACAGCCTCGAAGAACAAGCCGGAGGCCAAGGAGTTCGTCAAATTCCTGATGCAGGAGGAAAACCTCGGGCCCTACGTCGAAGGCGGCCTCGGCCGCTGGTTCCCGGTGACAACAGCGGGGCAAAAGAGCCCGTTCTGGCAGTCCGACCGTCATCGCAAGTCGGTCTATACACAGTTCACCGGCGGCACGATTCCATTCGACTTCACCAAGAACTACAAGTTCACTATTTTGAACAACGAGAACGTCTGGGCCAAGGCGATGAACCGGGTGGTGAGCGAAAAGGTGCCGGTCGACAAGGCCGTGGACGAAATGATCGCCCGCATCAAGCAGGTCGCGGGATAAAGCGTGATGCTTCTCCCTCTCCCCGCGCTTTGTGGGGAAAGGGTCGGTGGTGAGGGGCTCTCTCCACGGGTTCGGACTCGCGGAGGATCCCCCTCACCCGGATTTTCGGCAGGCGAAAATCCGACCTGTCTCCGCAAGCGGGGCGAGGTGAACAAAAACGACGGATTTGATTCAACCAGGCTGAACCAAATCCTGACTTGAACAATGCCGGCCGCCGACAAACGCAGCCGGCGTCCACTTGAAGCGCGCAGCATGGCAGCAACGACACTCATAACCTCGGACGATGCAGTCCCCCGCGGGCCGTGGTCGGCGCGGCTGACGACCACCCAGATCTGGGGCTTTGTGCTGGTCGCGCCCTATGCACTGGTGTTCCTGTTCTTCGTGGTCTATCCGGTCGGCTATGGGCTCTGGCTGGCGCGCCATCCTGCCAGTTATGTCACGCTGTATAACGATCCGGTGTTCGCGCGCACGGTCATCAATACGCTGTTTTTCCTGTTGGTCGGCATCAACCTGAAAATGCTGGTGGCGCTGTTTCTGTCGGGCTTCTTCATTCAGGAGCGCTCGTGGATCAGATGGCTGTCGGTGATCTTCATCCTGCCATGGGCGGTGCCCTCGATCCCGACCATCCTGTCGGTGCGCTTCATGCTCAATCCTGAATGGGGCGTGATCAACCAGCTGATCTTCAAGTTCACCGGCGACGACGGCCCGAACTGGCTCAACGATCCATCGACGGCGCTGTGCATGGCGATCGCGGTGCACATCTGGAAATCGCTGCCATTCTGGACGCTGATCCTGATGACCGGGCGGCTTGCGATCGCAGCCGATCTGTTCGAGGCGGCCGACGTCGACGGCGCCAGTTGGTGGCAGAAATTCCGCTTCATCACCTGGCCTTCGGTGCGGACATTGTATCTCACCTGCACGCTGCTCTCGATGATCTGGACGCTGGGGGACTTCAACAGCGTCTATCTGCTGACCGGCGGCGGGCCCGCCGATCTGACCCACGTGCTCGCCACCCTCGGCATCCGGTATCTGCGGCTCGACCAGCTCGATCTTTCGATGGCGGCGATCGTGTGCGCGCTGCCGCTGGTGCTGCCGCTGGTCTATTTCATGATGAAACGGTTGTCGCGATGAAGCTTCCCTCCTTGCGTGATGTGAGTACCGAGGCGAGGCTGCTGCTGATCGGCATTCCCGTGTTCATCTGGACCATGCTGCCGATCTATCACATGTTCCTGTTCGCGATCTCGCCGAAGGAAGACGCCTTTTCCGGCAGGCTGTGGCCCGATCATCCGACGCTGAACAATTTCGCGATCGTGTTCAACGAGCGGCATTATTTCCTCAGCCACTTCTGGCTGCAGCTGTGGAATTCGACCGTCATCGCGGCCGCGGTCGGCGCGCTGACGCTGTTCATCGCCACCGCGGCCGCCTTCGCGATCTCGAGGCTCAAGGTTCCGGGCGGCCGCGCGGTGATGAATCTGGCGCTGTTTACCTACTTCATCCCGGCGGCGTTCCTGGCCGTGCCGATGTACCGGACCATGGGCAATTACGGGCTGCTCAACAATCACTGGGCGCTGATCCTGGCGATGGTGACAATCGCCTCGCCTTACGCGATCTGGGTGCTGAAACAGGCCTCGGACAAGCTGCCGGTCGAACTCGACGAGGCCGCCATCATGGATGGCGCAACGACGCTGCAGATATTCCGGCTGGTCTATATCCCCTTGATGATGCCGTCGCTGGTGGCAATCGGCACCTATGCGCTGCTGCTCGCCTGGAACGAATATCTCTATGCGTTCCTGCTGCTGTCGAACGACACCGAAATCACGCTGCCGGTCGCGCTCGGCAACTTCCTCGCCGCCGACGATTCGCCGTGGGAGTTGCTGATGACCACCGGCTTCGTCTACGCGCTGCCGCCGGCCGCGGTGTACTATGCCTTCAGGCACTACATGGTCGGCGGCCTGACTGCGGGCGCAGTGAAATCGTGATGAAACTACAACGGCGCGGCGCTCTCGCCTCGCGCACTCGACAGTTTTGAAGCCAGCGACGCGATCACGATGACCACCGCGATCAGGCCGATCACCAGCGTGCAGATGGCGTTGATCTCGGGTTTTACGCCGAGCCGCACCTCGGAATAGATCCGGATCGGCAGCGTCGCCGAGCCGGGGCCGGTGGTAAAGCTCGCGATCACGAGATCGTCGAGCGACAGCGTGAACGCCAGCATCCACCCCGCAGCGATCGCAGGCAAAATCAGCGGCAGCGTCACCGCGAGAAAGGCGCGGAGCGGATCGCAGCCGAGATCCATCGCTGCCTCCTCAAGACTGCGATCGAGCACGCCGAGCCGCGATTGCACCACTACGGCGACGAAGCACATGGTCAGCGTGGTGTGTGCGATCGTCACCGTCCAGAACCCGCGCTCGGCGTCGACCGCGACGAACAACAGCAATAGCGACAGCCCGGTGATGACTTCGGGCATCACCAGCGGGGCATAAAGCATGCCGGAGAACAGCGTGCGGCCCGGAAAGCGCGCGCCACGCGACAGCGCCACCGCGGACAGCGTGCCAAGCAACGTCGCGATCGTCGCGGACGTCGCCGCCACCCGGAAACTCATCAGCGCCGCCTCGAGCATGGCGCGGTCGTGGAAGAATTCGCCGTACCAGCGCAGCGACCAGCCGCCCCATACCGTGACCAGCCGCGAGGCGTTGAACGAATAGATCACGAGGATCACGATCGGCAGGTAGAGAAACGCAAAGCCCAGCGCGAGCGAGACCGCGTTGAAGGCGGACAGCCGGTTCAGTCACGCGCGCAGTCATCTCGATTCCTCGAGCTGGCGGCGCTGCAGGCGGTCGTAGAAGATCAGGGGCACGACCAGCAGCAAATAGCAACATCACCGCGGCGGCGGAGGCGACCGGCCAGTCCTTGTTGGTGAAGAATTCAAGCCACAGGGTCTGGCCGATCATCAGCGAATTGGAACCCGCGAGCAGATCGGGAATCACGAATTCGCCGACGATCGGGATGAAGCACAACAACACGCCCGCGGCGACGCCCGGCAATGACAGCGGAAAGGTCACCAGCCAGAACGCCTGCCGCGGCGAAGAGCCGAGATCGGCTGCCGCCTCCAGCAGCGCCGGCTCCATTTTGGCGAGCGTCGCATAGAGCGGGAGGATCATGAACGGCAGATAGGAATAGACGATGCCGAGATACATCGCGCTGTCGGTGGAGAGCCACACCACCGGCACCGAGACCAGATGCAGCGCCAGCAGGATCTTGTTGAGCAGGCCGTCGTGCTGCAGGATGTTGATCCAGGCATAGATGCGGATCAAAAACGAGGTCCAGAAGGGAACGATGACGAGCATCATCGCGACCGGCTGCCAGCGCTTGCGGCAGGCGCGCCATGCCATAGGCGATGGGATAGCCGATCAAAAGCAGGATCGAGGTCGAGACCGCGGCGACGACGAGGCTGCGCAGATAGGACAGCACATAAAGGTCGTCGGAAACCAACAGCCTGAAATTATCCAGCGACAACGCCGCGAACGCCGCCTTGACCGCGGCAAAGCCTTGCGTGAGGTCGAACACCGGCAGATAGGGCGGCTGCGCGATCGCGGTTTGCGACAGGCTGATCTTGAGCACGAAACCGAACGGCACCAGGAAGAACAGCACCATCCACACGTAAGGCGCGATCGCGGCAAGGCGCGCCGGACGGGTGAAGATGCGCCGCGCACTCATTGTTCCAGCACCACGCAATCGTCGGGCGTGAACCAGGCGACCACGCGCTGGTTCGCATGATAGGCATCGATATCGATCCGCGCCGTATTGGCCATCGACGAACGCAATACCGCGCCGGAATCGAGCTTCACCTTGTAGCTCGTGATGCCGCCGAGATAGCTGACGTCGGTGACGACGCCTTCGAGCCGGTTGATCGCATGCGCAGCCGACCTCGTCGGAGGCACGGGCCGCGTCGCGACAGCTTTACCTTCTCGGGGCGGATCGCGACGCAGACCGCTGGGTTTGTGACCGGCTGGCGCGGCTCGGCCACCGCGATGATTCCGGCGTCCCTGGTCGAAATCATCAGGCGCCCGGCTTCCTCCGATGCGGGCTGTCCCTCGAAGATATTGACGTCGCCGACGAACTCGGCGACCCAGCGCGAGGCCGGCTCCTCATAGAGCTGCCGCGGCGTCGCGACCTGTTCGAGCCGGCCGGCATCCATCACGCCGATCCGGTCGGCCACCGTCATCGCCTCTTCCTGATCATGGGTGACGATCACGAAGGTCATGCCGAGCCGGCGCTGCAATTCGATCAATTCGAACTGGGTGCTCTCGCGCAGCTTCTTGTCGAGCGCGGCCAGGGGCTCGTCGAGCAGCAACAGCCGCGGCCGGCGCGCCAGCGAGCGCGCCAGCGCCACGCGCTGCTTCTGGCCGCCGGAGAGCTGATCGGGCTTGCGCTTCTCCAGCCCCTCGAGCTTGACCAGCGCCACCATCTCCGCGACGCGGGCGTCGATCTCCGCACGCGCCATGCCCGCGCGCTTCAGGCCGAAGGCGATATTGTCGCGCACGGAAAGATGCGGAAACAGCGCGTAGTTCTGGAACATCATGTTGACTGGGACGCTGGTGCGGCAGCACCTGCGCGATATCCCTGCCGTCGAGCAGGATGCGGCCCTCGTCCGGCGTCTCGAATCCGGCAAGCATCCGCAACAGCGTGGTCTTGCCGCAGCCGCTCGGACCAAGCAGCGCAAAAAACTCGCCAGCCCGGATATCGAGCGACAGCCGGTCCACCGCGCGGGAAGTTGCCGAATTTCTTCACCACCGCGTCGATGCGCAGCAGCGGATGTCGATCGCCGCCTCCGGCTGCGGTTCTGGTTGCGGGTATTCCTCGGCCATAATCCTCGCCAGCCCAATCGTGGCTGCACGCTAGCGGCGGATCGGCCCCGGGCTCAACCGCGCCACGGCGCGCAGCCACAAGATTGTGCGCGGCCTGATCACGCCTTCGCCATAACGCCGCCAGCGCCTCGCGATCGCTGGCCGGCATGGTCAGGCCGAGCTTGGAGCGGCGCCAGAGAATGTCGTCCGGAAAGCGCGCCCATTCCTTGGCCATGAGATAGCGCACCTCCGCGGCCGTCAGTTCCGGCCCGAACGCCGGACCGAGATCGGCACGCGCTTTGGCGTCGCCGAGCACGGCGGCAAGCCGCGAGCCATAGGCGCCGACCAGCCGCTGCGCCTCGGCCTCGCCGAGGAAGCGGCCAGCGCTCGCGCGCGCGATCGACCTCGGCCTCGAAGCGGGCCCAGGCAAAATCGCCGCCCGGCAGCGGCGCCTTCGCGGTCCAGCGCGGCGACATCGGGTAGAACGGCGTCAGCTTCGAGACCGCCCGCTCCGCGCGCAGCCGCGAGGTCGTGACATCGCCGCCGAAGACCGTCAGCAGCGGCGCCTTGCCGCGCCGCGCCTCGAACCGCATGGCACCATCGCGTGGCAGGCCCCGGCTGGACGAGGGTCCACGGCCATGTTGGCGCCGGAAATCGTCCTGATCACGTCGGACGGTTCGACCCGCTCGCGAAAATACCGGTTGGCGGCGTCGCAGAGATAGGCGACGTCGGCCGCCGCCATCGACACCGCGGCGGGATCGCCCTTGAACGCGATGGCCGACGGTGCCGATCAGCGTGAAATCGCGCTCATAGGGGCTGGCGAAAATCAGCCGGCGGTCGCTGTTCTGGAACACATAGACATTATCGGTCTCGAACAGCCGCCGGACCACGATCTGGCTGATCTGCATCGCGGCGGCGCGCGCGGCGGCGGCATCCGCAAGACGGTTTCCGCGACTGACGCGGTCCAGGCGCCCGACGCGTTGACCAGCGCCCGCGCCGTGATCACCCGGCGCCGGCCGCGATCGATCACCGCCAGCCGCCAGATCTCGAGCCGGTCGGCGCGAACGCAGCGCGCGCCGGTGCGGATGTCGGCGCCGCGCTCGGCGGCGTCGACGGCATTGGCGATCACCAGCCGCGAATCGTCCACCACGCAGTCGGAATATTCGAAGGCGGTGCCGAACGGCCGCTTCAGCGCGTTGCCGAGCGGATGATGGGTGACGTCGACCGTCGCCGCGCCCGGCAGGCCGCTTGCGCGAGGCGAGCCGGTCGTACAGCCATAACCCCGCGCGCAACAGCCATGGCGGACGCTCGTCGGAATGGGCGGGGATCGCGAACCGCATCGGCCGCACCAGATGCGGCGCGATCTTGAGCCAGATGTCGCGCTCGGCCAGCGCCGCGCGCACGCGACGAAATCCCCTGCGCTCCAGCACCGCAAGATCGCCATGAATAAGCCGCGGCGAGGCCGAGGATGCGGCGGAACCGAGATCGCCCTGCTCGAGCAGGATCACCCGCAGGCCGCGCCCAGCGGCGTCGCGCGCAATGCTGACGCCGTTCAGGCCGCCGCCGATGATCGCAAGATCGTAGTCCGCCATGCGCGCGCTATAGCGTTTTCAAGCGAAGCCTGTCCCTCGCTTGAGGCTGGACGGATATCCGGTTCGCGTGAAGAAAACGCGTCAAGACCGAAAAGCGTTAGCCGGTCTTGCGCGCGGGCTCCATGGCGTTGCCGCCGCTGCGGCCGACCAGCGCGGCGTACTGGCCGATCGGCAGCGGTTTGCCGATGAAGTAGCCCTGCACCGCGTCGCAGCCTTCGTCGGCGAGGAAGCCGAGCTGCTCCTGGGTTTCCACGCCCTCGGCGACGATCGACATCTCGAGGCCGTGGCCGAGGCCGATGACGGCCCGGATGATCGCGGCCGATTGCGGATTGCGGCCGAGATTGATGACGAAATCGCGGTCGATCTTGATCTTGTCGAACGGAAACGCCTGCAGATAGGACAGCGACGAATAGCCGCTGCCGAAATCGTCCATGGAAATGCGCACGCCGAGCGCCTTCAGCCGACGCAGCAGCGCCAGGCCGCGGTCGAAATCCTCGATCAGCACGCCTTCGGTGATTTCAAGTTCAAGTCGGCCCGGCGAAAGGCCGGTTTCGAGCAGGATCGAATGCACGAGATTGACGACGTCGCCGTGCATGAACTGCGCCGGCGACAGGTTGACCGCGATCTGCAGCGGCATCGGCCAGGAAGCGGCCTCGCGGCAGGCTTCGCGCAGGATCCATTCCCCCATTTCGACGATCAGGCCGCTTTCTTCCGCGAGCGGGATGAAATCGCTGGGCGGCACGAAACCGCGCACCGGATGCAGCCAACGCGCCAGCGCCTCGAAGCCGATGATCTCGCTGGAGGCGACGGTATGGCGGGACATCGCCTGCGGCTGGTAATACAGCGACAACTCGCCGTTCTTGATCGCAAGCGAGAGATCCTGGTGCAGCACGCGGCGATCGCGGATCTGCTGGTCCATCTCGGGCTCGTAGATGCTGATCGAACCGCGCGATTTGGCCTTGGCGCGGAACAGCGCCGCGCCGGCATTGGCCAGCAGCGAAGCGGCGTCCGCGCCATTATGCGGGAATATCGAGATGCCCGATGGTGACGCCGGTGCGAACCGACTTTCCGTCGATCTGGAACTCCTTCGCCAGCGCTTCGGCGAGCTGCTCGGCCAGCAGCATGCCGGCAACCGGCTGCTTGCCGTCGATGATCAATCCGAATTCGTCGCCCGAGAGCCGGGCCACGACACCGCCGCGCGCCGAGGCCTGGAGACGGTGCGCCACTTCGATCAAGAGCTTGTCGCCGGTCGCGTGGCCGAACACGTCATTGACTTCCTTCAGCCCATCGAGGTCGAGCGAGAGCACCGCGAATTCCTCGCCGGTGCCTGCGCAGGCCTCGATCATCTGCGCCAAAGCCTGCAGGAAGGCGGCGCGGTTCGGCAGATCGGTCAGGCCGTCATGATAGGCCATATGCGCCATGCGCGATTCGGTCTGGCGGCGGTCGGTGACGTCCTCGTGGGTCTTGATCAGATATTGCGGCTGGCCCGCCTCATCAAGCACCGTCATGCGGCGGGTCAGGAACAGCCGCAACCCATCCTTGGTGCTGATCGGATGTTCCTCGACCAGCAGGCCGCGCTTCTTGATCGCCGCCTCGTCGCGGGCGATGATCAGCTTGGCTTCCCGCGGATTGAAGATATCGGCGGCGGTGAGGCCGGTGGCGTCCTCCCGCCGCCGGTTGAGGATGATCTCGGCGCTGCGGTTGGCGAGCAGATAGCGTCCGTCGCTGACGCGCTCCACGATCAGCGAGACCGGAATATTGTCGACCACCAATTCAAGGAACTTCTTGGTGTTCTCCAGCTCCTGGGAAAGCGACCGGCGCTCGGTGACGTCGTCGAACAGCGCGATCAGGAACTCCGGCTGGTTCTTGTCGTTGCGCGCGATCACGCGGACGCTGGACAGAACGCGCTTCTCTGAGCCGCGCTCGACCGCGAATTCGGTGCGAAACTGGCCGTCAGGCGAGTTGACCGCCGCCTGGTCCGCCGCTTCGATGCTGGCCGTCGTCTCGGGACGGAAAATCTCGTCGGCGCGCTTGCCGACGATGGTATCGCGGGAAAAGCGCGAGAAGCGTTCGAAGGCGCGGTTGGCAAAGATATAGCGGCCGTCCTCGATGCTCTTGGCGGCGACGCAGACCGGCACATTGTCGAGCACCGATTCCAGGAATTGCTTGGTCGACGCCAATTGCCGCGAGAGCTTGCGCTGCTCGCTGCAATCCTCATGGGTCCCCACCGCCCCGCCGTTCGGCAGCGCAAAGTGCTTGACCAGAACCGAACGCCCGCCGGGCAGTTCGGTAATCAGGCCCTTCGGGCCTGTTGGCGTGTCTAAAAAAATCTTCGGTGCTGATGTCGAGGACACCGCGCTTGCGGCGCAGCTCCAGCAGTTGCGGCGCGGTCATGTTCCGCGGAATATCCGATCGCGTCAGACCATAGATCTCGAGATAGCGATCGTTGCAGAAGACGATGCGCTGCTGCGCATCCGTCATGACAACGCCGTGGCTGAGGTTGTTCAGGGCGGAACTGACGAACGCGTTTCTGCGCAACTGCAAACGCTTGGCCTTGCGCAAGGCGGAGTGGATCCACAGCGCAACTGCCGCGAGAAAGGAGCAGACGACGATGCCGCCAATCAGCACTTCCCAGAGCGGTTGGGATCGGCGGAGCCGACATAGCTCGGCGGCGCAAAATTGTCGGACAATCCCCAGGCGGCCTTGCACCGGCGCGGCGGTGACGATCAGGCACAAGAGGGCTTGCGCAGGAATCAAATTCTTGCCGCCTGCCTGCCAATTCTTGTCAGCCATCAGTCACCCGCGCATTTCGATGGCGGAGTGTCTGACCTTGACGCGTTTGAATCGGGTAAACGCCTACCCTTGCAACTCAAAAATGTGACTCGAATTACGGCAATAGCCCTGACATGATTAATGCATTCCTAACGGGGACCAGGCTCGGAAAGCCGAAACGAACTCGGCGGGTTCTCCGAAAAGATCATCCCGGACAGCGCGATAACATGCGGGCGCGATTGACCGCGGGACCGGCGCCAACTTAACGAGGCCAGCGATGAATTCGATTGTTCCGCGATCCGTGGGCCTGAAGGCGCGAATGGACAAGGTTGAGTGCGTCGTTATCGGTGCAGGCGTGATCGGTCTCGCGGTGGCGCGGCGGCTGGCGCAGGCCGGCCGCGAGGTGATCATCCTGGAGGCGGCCGAGGGGATCGGCACGGTGACGTCATCCCGCAACAGCGAGGTGATCCACGCCGGCATCTATTATAAGGCCGGCAGCCTGATGGCGCGGATGTGCGTCGGCGGCAAGCGGGCGCTCTATCAATATTGCGGGGAACACGGCATTCCGCATCGCAACTGCGGCAAGCTGATCGTCGCGACAACGCCTCAAGGAAACCGAGAAGCTGCAATCGATCAGGGCGCATGCCGAGGCCAATGGTGTCGACGATCTGCAGACCCTTTCCGGCGCCGAGGCCCGCGCGTTGGAGCCGGCGCTGAACTGCGACGCCGCGCTATTGTCGCCTTCCACCGGCATCATCGACAGCCATGCCTACATGCTGGCGTTGCGCGGCGACGCCGAAGATGCCGGCGCAGCCTGTGCTTTTCACACGCCGCTGCTTGCACGCCAGGGCGGCGGAGGGCCGCATCGAACTCGACGCCGGCGGCGACGCGCCGATGTCGCTGGAATGCCGGATGCTCGTCAATGCCGCGGGGCTGGGCGCACCGGCGGTCGCGCGCAGCATCGACGGCATGCCGATCGAGCAGATACCGCCCGCCTATCTCGCCAAGGGGAACTATTTCAGCTGCAACGCGCGGGCACCGTTCTCGCATCTGATCTATCCGGTGCCCGAGCCCGGCGGGCTCGGCGTGCACCTCACCCTCGACATGGCGGGACAGGCCCGGTTCGGGCCCGACGTGGAGTGGGTCGAGAAGATCGATTACGCCGTCGATCCGGCGCGGGCGGAGCGATTCTATCCGGCGATCCGGCGCTACTGGCCGACGCTGCCGGACGGCGCGCTGATGCCGGGCTATTCGGGAATTCGGCCGAAGATCGTGCCGCCGGCGGTAGCCTCACAGGATTTCCTCATCCAGGGGCCGCGGGATCATGGCGTGGACGGGCTGATCAATCTGTTCGGCATCGAGTCGCCGGGACTGACGTCGTCGCTGGCGATCGCGGACTATGTCGGCGAACTGGCGGGGCATGTAGGCCCCCGCACCGCAACCCGGCGTCACCCCGCGTGAGCTGCGGCGGCGCTCAGCACGCACCCTTTGGGTTGAACGCGGTTGCGTTCGTCCCGGCGATCGCGGCGGTGATTTGGGGGCTTAGCTGTGGAGGCTAGTGCAGCGTTTCGCTGGCGGTATGTCTCAACCGTTCGATCTCGTCCTTAACCATCAGTTTCCGGCGCTTCAGTTCGACAATTTGCAGGTCGTCCGTTGAGAGGTGCACGAGAGCTTCATGCAATTCGTTTTCAAGAACTTTGTGTTTGCGTTCCAGTTCAACGAGATGCGACTGAATTGCCATACGAAACCTCCTCGGTTGAATGAGACCTCAGATCGATCCGGACATGGAAGTGTACACCAGTACGAGAATCTGTCGAGGGTATCGAATTTGGCGCCCTCATTTTTCCGCTGACATCTGTAACGAATCGTGAGTACGGAACCCGCGCCAGCTTGCGCCCGGGCCCGGCAAGGACGATATTCCCTCAAGCCGCTTCCGCAACCTTTTCGCAAACTCATCGCGTTTTTCAGCTAACGAACACCATGACCAACGAAGATGAGCGCGAACTTGAAAACGAGCTCGCACGGCTGCAGCAGGAGCACCGCGATCTCGACGCGGCGATCGATGCCTTGCATCAATCTCCCGCGCCGGATTTGTTGCGGCTGCAACGGCTGAAGAAGCGCAAGCTGCAATTGCGCGACCGCATCGCCTTCATTGAAGACCAGATCACGCCGGATATCATCGCGTAGCCGGCCACGTCATCCCGGGCGCGAACGACATGGCGAAAACCCGGGATCGTGTGATGTGCAATTGCGCAACTGAGGTCGGCCCCTCCCGGAATGACACCTCGTTGAATTCACGCCTCAGCCGTCAACTCGCGCAGCACGCCCGTCACCTCGGTCGAATTGTAGGGCTTCTGCAGAAAGCGCCCGCCCGCGGGCAGATCCGTTTCCTCCACGCCGACATGGCCGGAGGTTGCGATGATCTTGATCGGCGGCCAACGGCCACGCACGGCGCGCGCGAGCTTCAAGCCGTCCATCGAACCCGGCATCTGGATATCGGTGAAAACCACGGTGATGTCCGGGCGAGCTTCCAGAATTTCGATGGCCTGATCGGCGTTTGCGGCTTCGACAACTTCGAACCCGGCTTCTGCAATCATGTCGACGGCGTTCATTCGAAGCAGAAACTCATCCTCCACGACCAGCACCACGGGTCTTTTGGACTCAACAAGACCCATCCGTCCACTCCCTGCGAATAGGCATCAAGCTCCGGATTTTGTTTTCGTTCCCCGCCTTCGACTTTCGGACGGCACCCGGTTAAGGCCCCTGCCGTTTCGGTCTGCGCAACCGCCGACCACGAGCGTGTTCGACAGCCTTGACTCCGATAGAACAAAATAGGAACATTGCTGCACCCCTTCAGCCATCCCGGGAGTACCGCCATGTCCGAAGCCGCTTCACCATCTGACGTCAGTCGTTACGAGCAGGCCTGCGACCAGGCGATCGCGATGTGCGACGGCAATCTGCGCAGCACGATCAAGGCGCTGATCATGGCGAACGAATATCTGGAGAGCGAATTGCTGGAATTGCAGGCGGCGATTTCCTGCGGCTGCGCGCCGGCAGGATTATGCAACAGCGACGTCGCCTGATCGATATCGAACCGGAGCCAAGGAGCTTAAGCCTATGGCCGATGTCACCTATTACGTCGCAATGCCGTTCCTGCAGGACGAGGCTGGCTCGCCGGTCGCGGGCGCGGCAGAGGAATGCCAGAGTTCCTCAAGCGCGTTGCGGCGCGCGGAAGCGTTGTCGCGCACCCCCGGCAGCATCGGCGCGGTGGCCTTCAGCCGCACCGGCGATCCCATGATCGGCGAATTCGGCGACGCCCGCTTGCTCAGGAAATTCGGCAATGTGCCCGACGATCTGAGCGGGCTGTAAACTTCACGCTTCATGCCGGCGCATGTGCCTTGCGCACATACATGGCGCTGTCGGCTTCTTCCATCGCGCGCCCCGCTTCCGCATGCGGGCCCAGGACGGCGACGCCGGCGGATGCGCCCGCGGTGACCGTACGGCCGCCGAAGCGTGAAAGTGAGCCCGTCGATCGCCTCTTCCAATGCCGCCGCTTTCGCCCTGGCGTCGGTCTCGGTGAGGTTCCACAGCAAGAGTGCGAACTCGTCGCCACCGAGCCGCCCGAGTACGTCGGAGGAGCGCACGTGGCGTAACAGCGTTGCAACGACGGCTTTCAATACCTGATCGCCCGCAGCATGCCCAAAGGCGTCGTTGATCGGCTTCAAGCGATCGACGTCGAGCACGATCAGCGCACCGCTCGCGCGATAGCGCTTGATGTAGGCGATCGCACGATGGAACTCGCGTTCAAAGCCCCGCCGATTCGGAATATCCAGCAGGAAGTCGGTATCCGCCGACGCCTCCAGTTCCTCGATCCGCTTAAGCGCGCGCGTCAACTCAGCCGCGGAGCCTGCGAATCGTCAGTTTGGCGTCACTGGGCGCGACCGGCAACCGCGGCTGCGGCTGCGGCGCTTTTGCCGGCCGGGCGCGAAGCAGCGCAGCCTTGCGCTTCCCGGCCTCGTTTTTGCGGTGTTTCGCAGCCTTGCGGGCGGTCGCCCCTGTTTTCTTCTTCATGGGTATCCTTAAGGGGGCCCTGATCCGGTTCCGCTCGTCAGCCCCCTTGCTTGTCCCTTTGGGCATTATCTCGAAATCCGGCGTACACACTTTGGATCATGCCTTAAGAACAGAGATCATGCCCCTAAGAAGGCTTGCCGGAATTCACCAAGACAGGATAGTCCATTCCGGACCCCTTGCCACGCCTTGCCGAACCTTCGGCCGATCCTATAATCCGGCCTATGTTTTTGGATTCCCGAAAGAATTAACCGCATGCCCGCCCCCGTCGCCATCATCATGGGAAGCCAGTCAGACTGGGACACCATGCGCCATGCCGCCGAAACCTTAAGCACGCTCGGGGTTTCCTGCGAGAAACACATCGTCTCGGCGCATCGCACCCCGGACCGAATGGTCGCCTTTGCCAAGGGCGCCAAGGCGGCCGGCTTCAAGATCATCATCGCCGGCGCCGGAGGTGCGGCGCATCTGCCGGGCATGACGGCGTCGCTGACGGAACTGCCGGTGTTCGGCGTGCCCATCGAATCCAAGGCGCTGTCCGGCATCGATTCGCTCTATTCCATCGTCCAGATGCCGGCCGGCGTCCCGGTCGGAACGCTGGCGATCGGCAAGGCCGGCGCCATCAATGCTGCGCTGCTGGCGGCAAGCGTGCTTGCGCTGAACGATCCGGCGCTATCAGGCCGGCTTGCCGCCTGGCGCAAGGCGCAGACCGAGGCCATTGGCGAGCGCCCGGAGGATCCTGCGTGACCACCCCACATCAGGTGAAGCTGAAACCCGGCGACACCATCGGAATTCTAGGCGGCGGACAATTGGGCCGGATGCTGGCAATGGCAGCGGCGCGACTGGGCTTGCGTTGCCAGGTATTTTCGCCGGACCCGGATTCGCCCGCGTTCGACGTCGTGCTGAATGCGACCTGTGCCGAATATGCCGATGTCGAGGCACTCGAACTGTTCGCGGGCGACGTCAACGTCATCACCTATGAATTCGAAAACGTGCCGTCGGCTGCCGCTATGATCCTCGGGGCGCGCCGACCGGTGCTGCCCGACCGGAAAATCCTGGAGACCACGCAGGACCGGCTGGCGGAGAAGGACTTCGTGAAGCGCCTCCGCATCGGCACCGCCGATTATGCCGATGTGTCGTCGGCGTCGGGCTTAAGGGCCGCGATCGCGCGCATCGGCTTGCCGGCCGTGCTAAAGACCCGCCGCTTCGGCTATGACGGCAAGGGTCAGGCGATCATCCGCGCGGACGACAATCCGGACAGGATCTGGGATGATCTCGGCACCAAATCCGCCATCCTCGAGGCCTTCGTTCCGTTCCAGTGCGAGATCTCTGTGATCGCCGCGCGCTCGGCGGACGGCCATGTCGAATGCTTCGACGTCACCGAAAACGAGCATCGCGACCACATCCTGAAAATCTCGCGGGCGCCGGCGAAAATTTCCGATGCGCTGGCAAGCGAGGCGCGCGACATCGCGGAGAAGATCGCTAGCGCCTTGAATTACGTCGGCGTGCTCGCGGTCGAGATGTTCGTGGTACAGGCCGAAGGCGGGCCAAAGGTCCTGGTCAACGAGATCGCGCCGCGGGTGCACAATTCCGGACACTGGACGCTCGACGGCGCATCGATCTCGCAGTTCGAGCAGCACATTCGCGCCATCGCCGGCTGGCCGCTGGGCAAGCCGGTGCGCCACGGGCCGGTTACCATGACCAACCTGATCGGGGACGATATCAACGACTACGAGCGTTGGTTGACCGTTCCCGGCGCTACCGTCCACCTCTACGGCAAGGGCGCACCGCGGCCGGGCCGCAAAATGGGGCATGTGACGCAGCTCGGAAACACCGCCAAAAACCGCCTGATCGACACCAAAAAAGCGATTTTGGCCAAGCAAATCCTGCCCAATTGCTCTTCCACCGGTGGACATTGGCAGCTTTGTCTGATACATCCGCGCGCTCAAGGTTAGGGGCCAGGCCTTTTGCCAGCCCTTTGCTTTACCAGAATTCCAATCCGACCAATTGAAAGAGGATGCCGCGTGCAGGTTCTCGTTCGCGATAACAATGTCGATCAAGCCCTCAAGGCGCTGAAGAAGAAGATGCAGCGCGAGGGTATTTTCCGCGAGATGAAGCTCCGCGGTCATTACGAAAAGCCGTCCGAGAAGAAGGCCCGTGAAAAGGCTGAAGCCGTGCGCCGCGCGCGCAAGCTCGCCCGCAAGAAGCTGCAGCGCGAAGGCCTGCTGCCGATGAAGCCGAAGCCGGTGTTTGGCGCCGGTCCCGGCGCCGAGCGCGGTGGCGCCGGCGGTCGTGGCGGTCCCGGCGCGGGACCGCGCGGACCGCGCTGATCGAAAATTTCGCAGATTTGAGTTTGATGACGCGGGCCTCACGGCCCGCGTTGTTGTTTCTGGAGCCTCGGTTCTGATTGAATCAGAACGAGGCTTTATCTCCTTTATTTGATGCGTTTTCTTCACGCGAACCGGTATCCACTTCGCTCGAAAACGCTATAGGCGCCTGTTTTTGACCGATGCATTTTGCGGCACGGCAGGCTAACAATAGCGCGTAAGCCGCGCGAGTATTCCCGATCTCATGGCTATTCCGGTTCCGTCTTCTCCTTCCGGAGCTTCTCGTTCGGGCTGGCGCGCCTCCGTGCCGATCCTGTTGGCCGCGATCGCGCTTGGCGGATGCTCTTTCGATCTCGGATCGTTTTCATCGGCATCGGACAAGCAGGACCAGCCAAGACCTGCCCCGGAGGGAGCAGCGATCGCCCAGGCGCAAGTCTATGCAACGCAAGGTCAGGTACTGGCAAAATCCGGAAAGACCGAAGAGGCGCTCGCGGAGTTCAATCACGCTATCGAACTCGATCCGAACAATGCGCAGGCCTTGTACGGCCGCGGGCTCCTGTATCAGGACGAAAAGCAGCATCAGCTGGCGATCGACGATTTCACCGCCGCCTATGGCCTGAAGCCGCAACAGGCGGAGCCGCTCTTGGGCCGGGCGGTCAGCTACCTCGCGCTCGACAAGTTCAAGGAAGCCGCCACCGATCTCGACGAGGCGGTGCAGGCCGATCCGCAGAACGCGCAGATCTGGACCACGAGGGGGCAGACCTATGAACGCCTCGGCGACAGGGCCAAGGCTGCCGAATCATACGGCCGCGCCATCAATCTGCGCCCCAAGGACGAAGCGGCGCGAAACGGCCTGGCGCGCGTCGGCGGCAAAACCTGAACGATCAAGAACCCGAACGATCGAGGCTGATGCTATTTAGGCAATACGGCGTGAAACACCGACTTTGCCGCCAGCAGCATGTCCTCGGCGACGTTGTGTTCACGCCGCTGGGGCTCCACCCCCTCGGCGCGCAGATCGAGCGGTCCCGGGTATGACACGGTCGGCGCGGCCTCCGGGATGTCGGCCGGCGGGGTCGGCCGGCGTGGGTCGTCAATTCCAGAGGGCCCAGCCTGGGGGGATCCGGACGCCGGATTGAAGGTCTCGCTGGCCGGGGTGGAGACCATGATCGGGGGCGGCAGCGGCCGAACCGGCGGAGCGGACGCAACAACTGGCTCGGCCACTGGCGGGGCCGGTGCGGCACGGGGCGGCTCCGGAATGCGCGCGGCCTCCTGCGGGCGCGGCATTCCCTCATTGGCGCCCCTCAGCCGCTCAATGGCCGCACGCGCCAACTCGTTGGCGTCGCGGTGCTCTTCGGGCGGGGCGACGGCCTCAACCGCTGGGGCGGTAGCGGCGGGCGCGGCCACGACAGGCGCGGCGGCGGCCACGGCCGGCGTCGGCGCGGCAGCCGTTACAGCAGGCCTGGCGATCGCCTTCTCGCGCTGCGCCGGCGTGTGACGGCGGGTATCGACCGGGATGCTTGCGGTCGCCGCCGGCTTGTCGGCGGATTTTTCGGCAGGCTTTTCGACCACCGCCGGCCTTTCGGCGGCGGCCTGCTCGAGTAGGGCTTTTTCGGAAATGCCCTTGGCCGTGATCCCCGGCTGCGGGAGGCTGCCGACGACGGTGGATGCTTCGGCGGGCTTGGCATCGACTTTGGCTGGGGCCTTCTTCGGATCGGCCGAGGCGACCGCAGCGGCGACCGGGGCGTCGGGCTTGGCGACGATGTAGTGGTTGACGATGTAGGCCCCGATGATGGTCGCGACCACCGAGGGCAAAATATCCATCGTAAATTTCGAGACGATTTTCAGCATGCCGGCCACTCCCCGCACCGATTTGATGCGGAAACTTTGAGGCACATTAAGGGATCAACTGCGACGGATCGGTGGCAATCGGGCAAATAGCGTTAGCTATGGTTTCAATTCGACTTCCAGGAACACGATCTCGGTGGCGGACTCGTTGAGCACGTCGTGCTCGACTCCGGCCTTGCGGAAGTAGGATTTACCGACGGCAAGCAGCGCCCTGGAGCGTTCCCCGCCGGGCGAGACGATGGTCATTTCGCCCGCGGTGACGGGAACGATCACGTAATCCATGCCGTGAATGTGATGGCCGGTGGCGCTGCCCGGGGCCAGCCGCCACTCGGTGACGCGGACCTCCGCCGTATCCACCTGAACATCCGATTTGGCGCTGATCATGGTCACTCCTTTTCACCCGCTCAGGGCACGAACACCAGGAATACGAATACGGCAAATACCACCACATGAACCAGCCCGAACAGGATATTGGTGCGGCCGGTGCCGAAGGTCAGCATGCTCAGGACGAACGTCAGGACCAGGAGCACCATGTTTTGCGCATCGAGCCCGAGCACCAGCTGCTTGTCCAGCGCGTAGGCGGCCACCGCGACCGCCGGGATCGTCAACCCGATGGTCGCGAGCGAAGAGCCGAGCGCAAGATTGATGCTCTTCTGCAGGTCGTTCTTGCGGGCGGCGGCAATGGCGGCGACGCACTCCGGCAAAAGGATCAGAAGCGCCACCAGGACGCCGGCAAAGGCCGGCGGCGCGCCAATCCTGGCAGTTGCGAAATCCACCACCAGCGAGAATTTCTTCGCGAGCAGCACGACTGCCAAAAGCGACACCAAAAGCAGCACAATGCTCAAGGTCAGCATGCGGTTCGACAGCAAGATCCCACCCTCGCCAGGGTCGTGGTCGTTGGCGATAAAATAGCCGCGATGAAGCATGGTCTGGGTATAGAGAAACACGCAGTAAAGCAGCATGGTAACGATGCTGACGAAGCCGAGTTGACCGGCCGAATAGACCGGCCCCGGCGTGGTCAGCGTGTAATTGGGCATGATCAGCGTGATCGTGGCCATCACGATCAGGACGCTGAGATAGAGGCTCGAGCCCGTCACCTGGACGTCCTGCTCGCGGTAGCGCAACCCGCCGGCCAGGATGCAGATTCCGACCAGGCCGTTGCAGACGATCATCACCACCGCGAATACGGTGTCGCGCGCCAGGGTGGGCACCGGCGTTTCGCCAAGCATGATGGTCGCGATCAACGCCACCTCGATCACGGTGACCGACAGCGTCAGCAGCAGCGTGCCAAAGGGCTCACCGATCCGCTCAGCGATCACCTCGGCGTGATGCACGGCGGCAAACACGGTGCCGAAAAGGATCACCAGCAGAACCGCGGCGAACAACACTCCGGCGGCCGATGGCGTGAAGGTGACGCCGAGCGCGGTCGCACCGGCGAAAAACATCACCGCCAGTGCCGGGAAAATCCAGGCCGATCGCGGCATAGGGCTGTGCGCGCTCATGTGACCTCATCTTTGAAATCAGGGCATGAACTATGCGCCAAACCGCGGCAGACGTCAGCCTTTCCCGGCGTCGCCGGAGAGCCGCAACTACCCCTTCAGGATGGTCATGATTTCGCGTGAGGGGAGCTACATCGCCTTGACGATGTTCTCCGTCATCTTCTTGGCGTCGCCGAGCAGCATCATGGTGTTGTCACGGTAAAACAAGGGGTTGTCGATACCGGCATAGCCGGAAGCCAGCGAGCGCTTGATGAACATCACGGTGCCGGCCTTCCAGACCTGCAGCACCGGCATGCCGTAGATCGGCGATTTCGGATCGTCCTCCGCGGCTGGGTTGGTGACGTCGTTGGCGCCGATCACGAAGGCGACGTCGGCCTGGGCGAATTCCGAATTGATGTCCTCGAGCTCGAACACCTCATCATAGGGCACATTGGCTTCGGCGAGCAGCACGTTCATGTGGCCGGGCATGCGGCCCGCGACGGGGTGAATCGCATACTTCACCTCGACGCCCTCCTTCTTGAGCGTGTCCGCCATCTCGCGCAGCGCATGCTGCGCCTGCGCCACCGCCATGCCGTAGCCGGGCACGATGATGACCTTCTGCGCGTTCTTCATGATGAAGGCGGCGTCGTCAGCCGAGCCGAGTTTGACCGGGCGGACTTCGCCGGTACCGCCACCGGCAGCAGCCGTCTCGCCACCAAAGCCGCCGAGGATGACCGAGATGAAGGAGCGGTTCATCGCGTGGCACATGATGTAGGACAGGATCGCGCCGGAGGAGCCGACCAGCGCGCCAGTGATGATCAGCGCCGAGTTGCCGAGCGTGAAGCCGATGCCGGCCGCGGCCCAGCCGGAATAGGAGTTCAGCATCGAGATCACGACCGGCATGTCGGCGCCGCCGATCGGGATGATCAGGAGCGCGCCGAGCACCAGCGCCAGCACCGTGATCAGCCAGAAGTCGAGCGCGCCGCCGGTCAGCACCAGGCTTACGATGAAGAACACCAGCGCCAAGCCGAGAACGATGTTGATGACGTGCCGTGCCGGCAGAATGATCGGCGCACCACTCATGCGCCCCGACAGTTTTGCAAACGCGATCACCGAGCCCGTGAAGGTCAGCGCGCCGATGGCGACACCGAGCGACATTTCGACGAGGCTCTGCGGATGGATGTGGCCCGGCGTTCCGATATCGAAGGCTTCGGGCGCGTAGAACGCGCCGGCCGCGACCAGCACCGCGGCCATGCCGACCAGCGAGTGGAATGCCGCGACCAATTCCGGCATCGAGGTCATCGGCACCCGGCGGGCGATGACAGCGCCGATCGATCCGCCGATGGCGACGCCGAGGACGACGAGCAGCCAGCCGACGGCATCAGCCGGCGGATGGGCGGCGAGCGTGGTGCCCACCGCGATCGCCATGCCGATCATGCCGAAGAAGTTGCCCTGCCGCGATGACGCCGGGCTCGACAGGCCCCGCAGCGACAGAATGAACAAGACCCCGGCGACGAGGTACAAAACTGCAGCAAGATTGGCGTTCATCTCAGGCCCCCATTGTATTCGTCACCACGAGGTGCACGCCGTTCACTTGATCTTCTTCTTGTACATCGCGAGCATGCGCTGGGTGACCAGGAAGCCGCCGAAGATATTCACGCATGCAAAAATCAGCGCGACGAAACCGAAGCCGCGCGCCCATGCCCCGCCGCTGCCGACCATTGCCACGCCGACCGCGAGCAGCGCGCCGACCACGATGACCGAGGAAATCGCATTCGTCACCGACATCAGCGGCGTGTGCAGCGCTGGAGTCACCGACCACACCACGAAATAGCCGACGAACACGGCGAGCACGAAAATCGACAGCCGGAACACAAAGGGATCGACGGCCTGCGCGATATGTTCCATAGCGGCTCTCCTTAGGTCTTCGGCTGGAAGTTCGGGTGAATGACGGCGCCGTCCCTGGTCAGCGCGGTCGCCTTGACCAGTTCGTCATCCCAATTCACCGCGAGTGCCTTGGTCGACTTGTCGATCAGGGTCTCGATGAAGGAAAACAGGTTGCGCGCATAGAGGCTTGACGCCGAGGCGGCGACGCGGCCCGCCAGATTTGGGACGCCGACGATCTTCACGCCGTCGAGTTCGACGGTTTCGCCGCTCTTGACGCCTTCGACATTACCGCCGCGCTCGACCGCGAGATCGACCAGCACCGAGCCCGGCTTCATCGATTTGACCATGTCGGCGCTGACGAGCTTTGGCGCCGGCCGGCCGGGGATCAGCGCCGTGGTGATCACGATGTCCTGCTTCTTGACATGTTCGGCGGTGAGCGCAGCCTGCTTGGCTTGGTACTCTTTCGACATTTCCTTGGCGTAGCCGCCGGCGGTCTGGGCGTTCTTGAATTCCTCATCCTCGACCGCGAGGAATTTGGCCCCCAGGCTTTCGACCTGTTCCTTGGTCGCGGGCCGTACGTCGGTCGCGGTGACGACCGCGCCAAGCCGCCGCGCGGTCGCGATCGCCTGCAGGCCGGCAACGCCGACGCCCATCACGAAGACTTTGGCGGCCGGAATGGTGCCCGCCGCCGTCATCATCATCGGAAAGGCACGGCCGAACGCTTCCGCCGCCTCGATCACCGCGCGGTAACCGGCAAGATTGGCCTGGCTCGACAAAACGTCCATCACCTGCGCGCGGGTGATGCGCGGCATCAGCTCCATCGCAAAGGCCGAGATGCCGGCGTCCGCCATCGCCTTCAGCGCGGCGTCGTTGCCGTACGGATCCATGATGGCGATGACCAGCGCGCCGCGCTTGTACTTGGCGAGATCGGAAGCGTCGGGCCGCTTCACCTTGATGACGATGTCGGCGTCCTTCAGCGCATCGGCGCTGACGGTAGCGCCGGCCGCGGTGAATTCGGAATCCGGCAGACCCGACTTGATGCCAGCCCCCGGCTCGACAGCGATATCGACGCCCAGCGCCTTGAATTTTTTCACGGTGTCGGGCGACGCGGCGACCCGCGGCTCGGAGGGATCGATTTCCTTGGCGACGGCAATCTTCATAAGGCCTCCGGCGGCGCACGGCGCGCGCGAGCAAACTAGCGCTTATTCTGCAGAGAAGTAGAAGACCGGCTTCGCGGCCGGAACAATTTCTTCGCGCCGCCGGGCGGCGGCGCGATCGTCGCAAACGATCAGGTCAGGAAGATCGCCATCATGGCGACGATGAAGACGACGGCGGCGGTGCCGTACTTGACCAGCATAATGAAGCCTTCATAGGTCTGCTCATGCGCCGCGTAGTCGTTGCCATCGGCGGTTGTGTACGCCACTTCGCTATGCTCTGCCATCGGTATCTCCGGTGATTGCATCATGTCTTGCCGTGGAATTACCGCAATCTCTCGGAGAGAGCAACGGCGATGGGCCGCTTGTTCACCAAGTGCTTTTGCAAGCTATTTGCGGACCTCGGGTGGCCGATTCCCCGGATCCAGCGGGTTTACCCTCCGCCGGTCAGCCCATCCCCTCCAGCTCGTCGATCATGCCCGCGATCACCGACAGCCCGCGGTTCCAGAACGTGGGATCCTTGGCGTCCAGCCCGAACGGCGTGAGCAGCTCGGAATAATGCTTGGTGCCGCCGGCCGCCAACATCGCCAGATAGCGCTCGGCAAATCCTTCGGTGGCATTTTCATAGACTGCGTAGAGCGAGTTCACCAAACAGTCGCCGAACGCATAGGCGTAGACGTAGAACGGCGAATGAATGAAGTGCGGAATATACATCCAGAAGTTCTCGTAGCCCGGACGGATATCGATCGCGGGCCCCAGGCTCTCGCCCTGTACGCTGAGCCAGATCTCGCCGAGCCGCTCGGCGGTCAGTTCGCCGTTCTTCCGCTCGGTGTGCACGGCGCGCTCGAACGTATAGAACGCGATCTGCCGCACCACGGTGTTGATCATGTCCTCGACCTTGCCGGCGAGGAGCGCCTGGCGCTGCTTGGCGCTCTTGGTCTCGCCCAGCAGTCGCTTGAAGGTGAGCATCTCGCCGAACACGCTCGCGGTCTCCGCGAGCGTCAGCGGCGTCGGCGCCATCAGCGCGCCGTTCTTCGCCGCCAGCACCTGATGCACGCCGTGACCGAGCTCATGGGCGAGCGTCATCACGTCGCGCGGCTTGCCCTGATAGTTCATCAGCACATAGGGATGCGCTGACGGCGTGGTCGGATGCGAGAAGGCGCCCGGCGCCTTGCCGGGACGCACCGGCGCATCGATCCAGCGATCGGTGAAAAAACGCTCGGCGATGCTGGCCATCTCGGGCGAAAATCCGCGATAGGCCGTCAGCACCATGTTTCTGGCGTCAGGCCAGGCAATGCTGCCAGTGGCGGCAAACGGCAGCGGCGCATTACGATCCCAATGCGCGAGCTTCTTCTTTTTGAACCAGCCGGCCTTGAGCTGGTAGTAGCGATGCGACAGTTGCGGATAGGCCGCGCGGACCGAACTCACCAGCGCATCGACGACCTCGCGCTCGACGCGGTTGTTCAGGTGCCGAGAATCCGCGACGTCTTGGAATCCGCGCCAGCGGTCGGAAATCTCCTTGTCCTTGGCGAGCGTGTTGGTGATGAGCGCAAAGGTCCGTCCGTTGGCGTTGAAGGTTTTCGCCAGCGCCTGCCCCGCTGCCTTGCGCTTTGCGCCGTCACGGTCCTGCAGCAGGTTCAACGTCGGTTCGATCGCCAGCTCCTTGGCCCCGACCTTGAAGCGCAGGCCGGAGATGGTCTGGTCGAACAGCCGGTTCCAGGCGGAATAGCCGCTCTGGGATTTCTCGTGAAACAGCTGCTCGATGCGATCCTCGAGTTGGTACGGCTTTTCCTTGCGCAGATCCTCGATCCACGGGCGATAATGCGCCAACTCCTGCGCCTGCATCGCGCGCTCGATCACGGCGTCGTCGATCCGGTTGAGCTCGAGCGCGAAGAACAACAGATGCACCGATGCATTCGTCAGCCGCTCGGAGACGTCGCCGTAGAATTTGGAAATCGCGGGATCGACGCTGTCGCCGGCGTGAACCAGCCCGGCATAGGAACCGAGACGGCCTGCCAGATCGTCGATCGCCTCATAGCGCCGTACCGCTTCCGCAAGCCACGCGCCGCCGCCTTCTTCCGCCGTTCTTTCGCCAAGTCTGCCCTTGTAATCGGTCTCAAACGCGACGCAATCGAGGTCCAATTTGGCGAGGTCGCGCGCAACTTCCGGCGCGTCGATCCCGGAATAGAGATCGGCCAGGTTCCATTCCGGCAGCTTGGCGTGCTTGTTTCCGTTTCTGGCTTTGGCTGCGGGTTTTTTGCCGCTGGTTTTACGTTGGGCGGTCGTCTTGCGGAGGGCGGATGTGGAGCGCGAGGTCATCTTGTTCGAAACCTGTGTTCAATCGGAACGGCTGCGGGTGCGAAGCGAAGGCGGGACGGCAACGTTTAAGAGTGCGTTAATCGGCATCGGCGAGAGTGCCCCGATTCGAGACAGATAGTAGTAGCGCGCGGGGAAAGCCATGGCTGCCAGCATTTTGATCGCCGACGACGATGCTGTCGCGCGCCGCCTAGTCGAAAACATGGTGCAAAAATGCGGCTATGACGCCATCGTCGTCGATTCCGGCGACGCCGCGATCGCCAGGCTGACCGCTCCGGACGCGCCCGTCATCGACGCCATGGTGCTGGATCTGGTGATGCCCGGCCTCGACGGCATGGGGGTGCTGGCGAAAATCCGCGAGGCCGGCCTCAACATCCCCGTGATCGTGCAGACCGCCCATGGCGGCATCGACAACGTGGTGTCGGCGATGCGCGCCGGCGCCCAGGATTTCGTGGTCAAGCCGGTCGGCATCGAGCGGCTGCAGGTGTCGCTGCGCAACGCGCTCAACGCCAGCGCACTGAAGGGCGAGTTGCAGCGCATCCGTCACAGCCGCGAAGGCCGGCTGACCTTCGCGGACATCATCACCCGCAGCGAGGCCATGGCGGGCGTGCTGCGCACCGCGAAAAAGGCCGCCGCCTCCACCATTCCGGTGCTGATCGAGGGTGAATCCGGCGTCGGCAAGGAATTGTTCGCACGCGCCATCCACGGCAGCGGCGAGCGCAAGTCAAAGCCATTCGTCGCCGTCAATTGCGGCGCGATCCCCGACAATCTGGTGGAATCGATCCTGTTCGGCCACGAGAAGGGCGCCTTTACCGGCGCCACCGACCGCCACACCGGCAAGTTCGTCGAAGCCTCCGGCGGCACGCTGTTCCTCGACGAAGTCTCGGAATTGCCGCTCGCGGCGCAGGTGAAGCTCTTGCGCGCACTACAGGAAGGCGCGGTGGAAGCGGTCGGCGCGCGCAAGCCGGTCAAGGTCGACGTGCGCATCATCTCGGCGACCAATCGCAAATTGCTCGACCACGTCAAGAACGGAAAGTTTCGCGAAGACCTGTTCTATCGCCTGCACGTGCTGCCGCTGACGATCCCGCCGTTGCGGATGCGCCGCGAAGACATTCCGCATCTGCTGCGGCATTTTCTGGCGCGATTCTGCGCCGAGGAAAACCGCCACATCACCGGCATCAGCGGCGAGGCGATGGCGCAGCTGTCGCAGCTGGAGTGGCCCGGCAATATCCGCCAGCTCGAGAACGCGGTCTATCGCGCCGTCGTCATGAGCGAGAGCGATCAGCTTGAGCTCGCCGATTTTCCGCTAGCCGCCGCGCAACCGCAAACCATGCCGGAAGCGCACGCCGAACCGCTGATCGTCAGCTCGGCTTTTCACTCCACCGTGCCGGCCATGGTTTCTGGTAACGAGATACCTATCGCTCCACTGCCGTCGGCGGGGACGCTGGCGATGCTGACCCATGCCGGCGAAATGCGGCCGCTCGAAGAGCTGGAGAGCGAGATCATCCGCTTCGCGATCTCGCATTATCGCGGCCAGATGTCCGAGGTCGCGCGCCGATTGAAGATCGGACGCTCGACGCTTTACCGCAAGCTCGACGAGGCGGCCGCCGACGATTCAACGGCCGGCGGCGCCGAGGACTGAGCACGAGCGAAGAGGAGCAGGATTATGGCGCTCCGGTGTCCGGGACGAAGGGGCTGAAGACATCGCGATTGCCGAACCTTTGCGCAGAACCCTTGAACCGTTGCTTTGCGGTGACAGACAAAGGCAAAAGCGCGTGGCAAAAGCGCGCAATCCGTTGCAAAGCGGGTTCTTTGAAGTCAGTTTGTTGTGAGCTGCCCTGCGTGGCGCTGGCTGCATGACAGGGCCGCGTGTATCGTCTGCGTGTGAATCGTTGCGTGCAGGCGTGCCATCAAGAGAGATTTGGAACGCATTCAGGAAAGAACCAAACGTTGACTGCAAACGTTGACTGAATGGTGTTTCAAAACTGACGAGCCGGCGCTTTAGCGAAAGCTGTACGGATCGAAGCCGAGAACTGTTCCATGGCGGGGCAGTTTCGCCCAAGGGGTGTGATGATGCGAGACTGTTTGAAGAGTCGCGCCGGATTTGACCGTGTGCTGATGGCCGTCGCCGCGACTTTCCTCACGGTATCCGCGACCTCGGCATTGGCCCAGGCCGACCCGGCCCGCAACAGCGCCGCTGAACTTGCGATCGATGCGGCGATCCCGCGCCCGGAACCCGCCAACGTTCCGCCCCCGACCGTCAACGATTTCAAACTGGACAGCATCGCGCCGCGCATCCAGCACAGCGAAGCTGGATGCACCGAAGGCGGCGGAGAAGGACGCCGGAAGCCAAATCGCCGGAGATCAAGCCAGCCGAAATCGTCACCGCTCCGGCGGCTGACACGAACAAGGCTGACACGGCCAAGACGGACGCGGCCAAAACCGATACCGTCAAGACGGACACGGCGAACACCACCCCCGCCGCGCCGCCTGCGGCCGCCGCCACCGCTACACCGGCCACCAGCCGCCAGAGCCGGTCAAGGCCGCAAGCAACGTCCCGGCCGCAGATCAGCCGGTCGCCGACAAGCTCAAGGATCTTGCTGGGCGGCAAATCGGCGCGCTATTTCGAGCGCAAGGCCGAGCGCGACCGCGATCGAGAAGTTCTACACCGCGCGTGACTTCGCCCCGCTGTGGACGCAAGGCGGCACGCTGACCGCGACCGGCAAGGGCGTCATCGCGCGGCTGAAGGATGCCGCCTCCGATGGCCTCAATCCCGCCGATTATCCGGTGCCGGATTTCGCCGCCGCCTCCAATCCCGATGCGCTGGCGGAAGCCGATCTGAAACTGACCGCCAGCATGATGGACTATGCGCGCCAGGCGCAGAGCGGCCGGATGCACTGGTCCCAGGTCTCGGGCGATATCCAGTATCCGGAACACCCGATCGATCCCGGTGAAGTGCTGACCAACGTCACCACTGCCAAGGACGCCTCGGCGGCGCTCGACAGCTACAATCCGCCGCAAAAGCTCTATCGCGAACTGAAGGCGAAGCTCGCCGAACTGCGCGGCCAGGGCGACGGACCGGTCGTCCAGATCGAGGAAGGACCGGCACTGAAATTCACGCCGGCGCGCGGCAAGAAGCAGCCCGCGGTCGCGATGGAAGATCCCCGCGTGCCGCAATTGCGCGCCAAGCTCGGCATCACCGAGAACGCCGACGACGATCATTACGATGCCAAGGTCGCCGAGGCCGTGCGCAAATTCCAGGAAGGCGCCGACCTTAAAGCCACCGGCGTGCTGGACGACAGGACCGTCAGGGCCATCAACAGCCCGAAGCGCGGCAGGCAGATCGACACGTGATCGTCAACATGGAGCGCTGGCGCTGGCTGCCGCGCGACCTCGGCGCGCCGTCGATCGGCGACGCCTATGTCATCCTCAATATCCCGGACTATACGCTCAAGGTGATGCAGCACGGCGCACCGGTCTGGACCACCAGGGTGGTGACCGGAAAGCCCGGCATTCACGCGACCCCGCTTCTGACGGAGACGATGAAGTTCATCACGGTCAATCCGACCTGGAACGTGCCGCCGTCGATCGTCTACAACGAATATCTGCCGGCGCTGCAGCAGGATCCGACCGTGCTGGATCGCATGGGGCTGAAGCTCGAGCGCGCCCGTGACGGCAGCATCCATATTTCGCAGCCGCCTGGCGCGGCCAACGCGCTCGGCCGCATCCGCTTCAATTTCCCGAACAAGTTCCTGGTGTATCAGCACGACACCCCTGACAAATATCTGTTCGACAAGGAAGAACGCGCCTACAGCCACGGCTGCATGCGGGTGCAGAACCCGGATCAATACGCGTCCGTCCTGCTCAACATCGCGTTGCCGAACGACCACTACACGCCGGAAAAGATCCGCAGCATGTATGGCACGAGCGAGATCGACCTGAAATTCCCGACCCCGATCCCGGTCAACATCACCTACCAGACCGCGTTCGTGGACGACGCCGGCAAGCTGCAGTTCCGCAAGGATATCTACGGCCGCGACGCCATCATGATGGAGCTGCTGAAGAACGCGCGAGGCAAGGATCTGGAAAACGTCGTCGCGCATTCGCAGCCGAGCTATTCGCATCCGGTCGGCAATCTGCCGGCTGGCGTCAGCTTCGCCAGCGACAACAGCTCGTCCGGCTTTTCGTCCGGACCCTCGTTCTTCGAGCGGCTGTTCGGCGGCGCGGGCGCCGACACCGCCGGCGCCGGTCGGCCGTTACCCGCAGCGCGGCGGGTTTTCACCCGCTGATCATTCACCGATTCCAACGCGGCGCCGGATGGAATTCCAAAGCGAAATCAACGGCCCCGCCCTCCGGACGGGGCCGTTTGCATTAACCATTCTCCACCGGAATTTAACCAGAGCACTTTTTCGCCACACTCGACGGGTTAGGTTAAAACGACTTGGGGGGTGGGATTTGAGTCAATTAACCCACCCAGCGTTAAGACTGCGTTAACCCTCTTCCGCCACACGGGGTAGCGGAAGAGTTCATTGATCGGTCGTCCTCTGGGTGGGCTCATTCTTGCTGTCTGGTCTCGCACGCCAATTCAAGCCCTGTCGCTGACGAAGGCCGGATATCATCTCGGCCTCGACTTCCTTGTTGCTCCTGCTGGGAGCGGGATCGGTCCATGACGCGGCCGCGCTGAACGAAACCCGCACGCTTTCGTTCCACCACACCCATTCCGGCGAAGATCTCACCGTCACCTTCAAGCGCGACGGACGCTACGATGAAGCGGCGCTGAAAGAACTCAATCACTTTCTCCGCGACTGGCGCAGCCAGGACCAGACCGTGATGGACCGGCATCTGTTCGACATCCTCTGGGAAGTCTACCGCGACGTCGACGGCAAGAAGCCGATCCAGATCATTTCCGCCTATCGCTCCCCCGCCACCAACGCCATGCTGCGCCGCCGTTCGTCCGGGGTGGCGCGCTTCAGCCAGCATATGCTCGGCCACGCCATGGACATCTACATTCCGGACGTGCCGCTGGAGCAGATCCGCTTCGCCGGACTGCGCCTGCAGCGCGGCGGCGTCGGGTTCTATCCGACTTCGGGATCGCCGTTCGTCCATCTTGATATCGGCAGCATCCGGCATTGGCCGCGCATGACCCACGACCAGCTGGCCCGGGTGTTCCCTGACGGCCGCACGGTGCACATCCCCTCCGACGGCATCCCGCTGAAGGGGTATGAGCTTGCCCGCGCCGAGATCGAAAAACGCGACAATGGCGACGCGGCGCTGACCAAGACCAAGCCGAGCCTGTTCGCGGCCCTGTTCAGGAGCAAGTCGAACGACGATGAGGACGAGGGCGCCAGCGCAGCAGCGGGCGAAAAACCTGCTGCGGCGAGCCTGACGGCGTCAGCCGCTTCCGCCAAATTAACCGACGCCAAATCTGCAGACGCCGCGTCGGTACCGCGGGCAAAGCCGCAAATTACCGCGGCCTTGCAACTGGCATCGGCTGACGCGCAGGTCGTCCAGACCGCCAAGGCCAAGCAGGCCGCGCCGAAGGCGGAGGCGAAACCGCAGACTCCGGCTGACATCATCAATGCCCGCGGCTTCTGGGGCGATGCTGCGGCAACGCCGAAACAGGCAACACCGGCGCAGATCGCCGCCCTCAACGCTCGCAAGGCATTGGCCGCAGCCGACCCGCAGCCGACCGCGAGCGTTTCCGCCCTGCAGGCACTGGCTTACGCGCCAGCGGCCGCCTCGCCGGTCGACCGTGCCAACATCGTCGCGGCCAGCGCGCCAATGCCGCGCAGCTTCCGCTCCTCCCCGGCCCCGCGCGATGCCGCCGCCGCTACTGGAATCGACACCGTCGTTGCCAAGGGACGGCAGGGTCAAAGCAAGGTGGTTGCGACATCGGCACGGCTCGCCGCTGGTGGAAGCAACAATGTCTGGATGCGGGTGATGATGCTGGCGCCGAGCGCCAGCAGCTCGATGAACGCCACCGTGCTGGGCGACGCCGACATGACCTTGATGCGGATGTTTTTCGTCAAGCCGCAGGTTGCGATCGCCATGGCCTTCTCGGACGATCCGCAGATGGGAATGGTCACCGACCGCTTTACCGGATCGGCGACCGCGACGCTGGCGACGCAATCCTTCGTGATGCGGACCGCATCGCTGCGCTGAGTTCGCGCGCGTCAACACGCAAATCCTTTGCAAGCTTTGAGCGTCGCCCTCGCGAAAGCGAGGATTCCATAACCACAGGCCTCCCGATTGAAGCTCGAGGCGAGCCTCAGTGTGTCAATCGACCGTCGGTGGTTATGGGGTTCCCCCGCGTGCGCCGGGACGACGAGGGCCAGACGCCAGCGCCTCACAACATCCCCAGCGCCTGCATGTAGGTTTCCAGGATGGTTTCCTGCTCGGCGCGTTCGTTGGCGTCCTGCTTGCGCAGGCGCACGATGGTGCGCAGCGCCTTGACGTCGTAGCCGTTGCCCTTGGCTTCGGCATAGACGTCCCGGATATCGTCGGAGATCGTCTTCTTTTCTTCTTCCAGCCGCTCGATGCGCTCGATGATGGCCTTGAGCTGATCTTTGGCGAATTTCGTCGCGGGCTCTTCCTTGACGGCGGCAGCGGAGGTGGCCATCGGGTACTCCTGGATGGAACTGAGGTTGAGGCGGAAAGTGGAAGCGCCGCACGCTTGATCACGCACCGCATCCCAAGATGACCCTCAAGAGTGGCGCGCCTTCCGTCAAGGCGACATCGCGCTCATCCACAGCGCGCCCACAGGAGAAAGCTTCTGCATTGGGAAGAGAGAGCTGCGATGCCGGCGTCAGTGGCCGCTGTGGGCCTTTTTCATCGCGGCTAACTGCTCAGGGCTGGCGCTGCCCTGATAGGTCTGTTTCCAGATATCATAGGGCATGCCGTAAACGGCCTCGCGGCTCTCGTCCTTGGACATCGCCGCGCCCCTCGCGTCAGCCTCTTCCTTGAGCCAATTGGAAAGGCAGTTGCGGCAGAAACCCGCCAGATTCATCAGGTCGATGTTCTGTACATCGGTTCGGGAGCGCAGATGCTGGACCAGGCGCCGGAAAGCGGCAGCTTCAAGTTCCGTTCTGGTTTTGTCGTCAATGGCCATGACCGCGCTCTCGCCGTTTTGGGTAACCTTATTGCTACCAGATGGGAGTTGTCACAGATTTTGCCATATCACAGGGCAAATTGCGCCCAGCAAGCCGGATTCGGCAGGCCCCTGCCGGAAAATACCGCCTTGGCCGTTGACAGTCCCCGCCAGCTCACGCGAAATCGTCAATGATTTGATATAGCCTCACCGCATGATCCCTTCGAATTCCCATCGCCCCGATCAATTCGCTCAACGCTTGACCGCCGGTTTGCTGCCGGCGCTGGCGCTGGTTTTTCTGTGCCTGTGGAACAGTCCGGCGGCTGCGGACTTTCGCCTCTGCAACAACACTTCGAGCCGGGTCGGTATCGCGCTCGGCTACAAGGATGCCGAAGGCTGGACCACCGAGGGCTGGTGGAATGTATCCTCGCGGGCCTGCGAAACGCTGCTGAAAGGCACGCTCATCGCACGGTATTATTACATCTATGCGCTCGATTACGATCGCGGCGGCGAATGGTCGGGGCAGGCCTTTATGTGCTCGCGCGACAAGGAATTCACCATCAAGGGAACCGACAATTGCCTGGCCCGCGGTTTCGACCGCACCGGCTTCTTCGAAGTCGACACTGGCGATCAGCGCGCCTGGACTGTGCAATTGACCGAATCCAATGAGCAGCAGCCCGCCCAGCGGGTGCCGGGTATCCCGGGAACGGTTGGCCCGGGTGGCCCCGGAAACCTTCCGGGCATCGCCAATTCGCCAGCCGGATCGGCTCCGGGCGCGTCTGGTCTGCCGCCAGCCGCAGCGCCCGGAACAAAACCATGAGACGCCTGCGCCGTATCAAGATCCTCGCAACGCTCGGTCCCGCCTCCTCCGACAGCGCGATGATCCGCCGCCTGTTCGAGGCCGGCGCCGACGTGTTCCGCATCAATATGAGCCACACCCCGCACGACAAGATGCGGGAGCTCGTCAAGACCATCCGCAATGTCGAGAGTAGCTACGGCCGGCCGATCGGGATCCTGGTCGACCTGCAGGGCCCGAAATTGCGGCTCGGCTCATTCGCCGAGGGCTCGATCCAGCTCAACAATGGCGACACCTTCGTGCTGGATTCCGACAAGGCGCCCGGCGACAACACCCGCGTCCAGCTTCCGCACCCGGAAATCCTCGCCGCGCTGCGGCCGGGTCACGCGCTTTTGCTCGACGACGGCAAGGTGCGGCTGATCGCCGAGGAAACCTCCCCCGAACGCGCCGTCACGCGCGTCGTGATCGGCGGCAAGATGTCGGATCGCAAAGGCGTCAGCCTGCCCGACACCGACCTGCCGGTGTCGGCCATGACGCCGAAGGATCGCGCCGATCTGGAAGCCGCCTTGGTGACGGGGATCGATTGGGTCGCGCTTTCATTCGTGCAGCGCGCCGAGGACGTCACCGAGGCCAAGAAGATGATCCGCGGCCGCGCCGCGGTCATGGCCAAGATCGAAAAGCCGCAGGCGATCGATCGGCTTCCCGAGATTATCGAGGCGTCTGACGCCCTGATGGTGGCTCGCGGCGATCTCGGCGTCGAACTGCCGCTGGAGCGGGTGCCGGGCCTGCAGAAGCAGATGACGCGGCTGTCGCGACGTGCCGGCAAGCCGGTGGTGGTCGCCACCCAGATGCTGGAATCGATGATCCAGAGCCCGGTGCCGACGCGCGCCGAAGTCTCCGACGTCGCGACCGCGGTCTATGAGGGCGCCGACGCCATCATGCTGTCGGCTGAATCGGCGGCCGGCAAGTATCCAATCGAAGCGGTCTCCACCATGAACCGCATCGGCGAGGAAGTGGAGCGCGACCCGACCTATCGCGGCGTGCTCAATGCCCAGCGCGCCGAACCGGAGCCCACCGTCGGGGACGCCATCGCGGACGCCGCGCGGCAGATTGCCGAGACCCTCGATCTGTCGGCGATCATCTGCTGGACCAGTTCGGGATCGACTGCGCTGCGGGTTGCGCGCGAACGGCCGAAGCCGCCGGTGGTGGCGATCACGCCGAACCTCTCTACGGGGCGCAAGCTGTCGGTGGTCTGGGGCGTGCACTGCGTGGTCGCGGAAGACGCCCAAAATCAGGATGACATGGTCAGCCGCGCCGGCCGCATCGCGTTCCGCGACGGTTTTGCGAGGGCCGGCCAGCGCGTGATTATCGTCGCCGGGGTACCGCTCGGCATTCCCGGCACCACCAACATGGTGCGCATCGCTTCCGTCGGCTCCGACAGCGACGCGGATATGTGAGCGGAAATCTCCTCAGCTGTTGGTCCTGATTCCGGGGCGCGCGCCGAACCCGGGTTTACCCGAGTTCGGTAAACCTCATCGTCCAAGTCGACAGCAGCCGACTTGGACGCGAACCTGGAATCTTGCGTCACAACTTCTGGTTCCGGGTTCGCGTCTTCGACGCGCCCCCGGAATAACGCGCTGATCAAAGCAGCGTCGCGTCCAGCGTGATCCTGGTGTTCAACAGCTTCGACACCGGGCAGCCGGCCTTGGCCATGGCCGCAAGCTCTTCGAACTTCGCCTTGTCGGCGCCGGGGATCTTCGCACTCAGCGTCAGATGCACGGAGGTGATGGCGAAACCGTCGCCTTGCTTCTCGATCGTGACGTCGGCCCTGGTTTCCATCTGCTCGGCGGTGAGCCTGGCCTCGCCGAGGATCAAGGACAGCGCCATGGTGAAACAGGCGGCATGTGCCGCGCCAATCAGCTCTTCGGGGTTGGAGCCCGGCTTGCCCTCGAAGCGGCTGGCGAAGCCGTAGGGGTAATCTTTCAACGCGCTGCTCTTGGTCGAGATGGCGCCCTTGCCGTCCTTGATGCCGCCCTGCCATTTGGCCGATCCGAACGTCGTCGTCATGGGATGCTCCTTGCATGGTTGGTGGTTCGCCGTCCGACGGCAAACGCCTCACCATGGCCGATCGTTGCGTCGGGCGATGTCGTGAAACGATTTTTTACGCGCCCACCAGCGTCTTCGCCGGCAATACCGCCTGCACCACGAGGCCGCGGGCGCGGGCATCCATCACGCCGACGGCGCGCAGCGCCAGCAGCGTCACGGTTTGCACGGCGTCTCGCAGCTTGGCCGGATCGTCCGTATTGTCCGGAGCGAGCGGCCCGACCAGCGCTTCATGCAGCGCGCCGAGCAGAGCGGTCGCGGCCAATGCCGTGTCCTGCGCGGGCAGATGCCCGGCGCGGACCGCGGCATCGATGCGCGTTGCGATCTCGCCGGCGATATCGCGGCGGCTTGCCAACCGCGACGCGGCGACGTCGACGTCGACTGACTCGGCCAGGATGCCCCAGGCGAGCTTGCGCTGCGACAGCACGTGTACTGCAACCGTGGTGACGGCTGCGGCGAGCGCCGAGGACGGTCCGGGCGCAGCATCCGCCGCACGGCGGATCGCAGCCAGCTCATCGCGCGAGACCTCGGCGATCAGTTCGGAGATCAGGTCTGCCTTGGACGGGAAATAACGATAGACAGTTCCGGCGGCGACATTGGCGCGCACCGCCACGGGGGCGATCTGAACCGCGCTCATGCCGCCTTCGGCGGCAGCGTCCCGCGCCGCCGCCAGGATGGCGCTACGCCGCGCCGCGAGGCGTTTTACAACTTGGTGGGTCCGCCGATAGACCATGGCCGCGTTTCTCATCCCCATGCGCTTCAGGGCCGCAACCGGCCGGGAAGCACGCATGTTCAGTGCTTGTCTCGCGATTTGGAAAAATCGCTTTGAAGAAGTGAACAACTATTCAGAGGTGAAGACAAGAAGCAAAAATGACCATCGGGCGGTGGGCACCCATACTTCAGGCGCTGGCCGTGGCCATCTGCAGCGCCAGCTCGCGGCGCCAATAATGCGCTGGTCGGGCAGAACGGCTTTCTCACGGCGGCGCTGGTCGGTGGCACTCTATCTGAGGTGCCGCTCGCCGCATCAGCGCCGTGTACAGCACGGGTCTCTGCGCGGCGCCGAAGACCGCAAACGCGCGATCACGCCAGCACGGCCGCCACCGGCCGCCGCAGCGAAGGTGGCATGGCGTCGGCATACCCGAAGCGGACGATCAGGTCGGGCCGCCGCTCGCCGAGCGCGAGATGCTCAGCCAGCCGCCGTCGCACTTGCAGCACCTCCACGGCCTGGTTGAGAAAGGCATGCTTGATGCCGAGCGCGGTCGCCTGCAGTGCGAAACGCTGATAGGCGCGGCCGCTCGCTATCCAATGCGCCCTGTCGCTGCGGTCGGAGACGAACACGGCGAGGCCCGCCGAGCTTGCGATCTGAGCCAGGTATTTCCGGTTCTCGGAATCCACTGATACCACGAGGTCGAACAGCATTCGGCCGACCGGGCTCGGCAGTGCCGGATTGCCGGAGGCCAGCGCAAACAGGCCATCGCCGGTCGATAACGCTTCGGCGTAGCTGAAGCGCAGCCAATGCTCCAACTCGCTCCTGAAGGCAGCATCTCGCAGCTGCTGCGTATTGCCGTCGACGACCAGCGCCGCTACGGCGTCGACCGCCGCCCGCTCCGTCAACAACAAGATGTCGACGCCGTCGCCGCGGCCGGCTGCGGCGAGCGACCGGAGGTCGGAACCAACGACGGCGCGGCCGTCATACAGAGCGCGCGTGCACTGCCGTTTCACGATCGCCGCGGCTATCTCCGACGGCGCGGTGTCGCCGGCGCTGATGTCGATGATGATGCGGCCGTCGCCGCCGGGATCGAAGCGCGGCTTCGCGATGAGGCCGAAGATCGGCGCCGCCTGCACAATATTCTCGGCTGCGGCGCCGAGGCTCGCAAACAGATGGTGGTCGTCGGGATCGACCACCGGCGTCCGGCGCACGAAATCGGGGAGAATGGTGATAGCGGACTCGCCGAGGGCAAAGCGCCAAGCTTGCGTATTGTGGCTGTTCGCTGCGAGCATGGCACAGCGGACGAGTTCGACCAGCGCCGCGCGGCCGGATAATCCCGCAGCAAGCGGGCGCCGGATCGCCGCGGCAGCGTCGCGCCAGGCGCCAACGTCCCGCCGCGCCCACAGGGCAAAGCCCGCCGTTCCGGCGCCGAGCGCGGCCACGCCGCCGATCAGAGCTGTCCTGCGATTCATGGGCCGCGCCCGACGGAATACAATCGGGAGGAACGCTAGGCGCGCCGGCACTGACCAGAATTGACTTCGGTCAACGCCGTTGTTGCTTCCGTGTCAATTCCCCGTCTGCAACTCGCCGAAACGCTCCCAGGTCTTGCCGTTGAAGCGCATGAACTGCATTTGGTCGACCGGAACGTGATCGGTCGGCGAGGTGTTGATCTTGATGCCGGGCAGCAGCATCGGCAATTCCAGATTCTTGATGGAATAGGCCTGCTTCAGAATATTCTTGGTCGACAGATCGTTGCCGCAGGCTGCTAGCACGGCTTCCAGCGCCATCGCGCTGTTGTAGGCATTGACGTAGTTGGTGTCGTGCAGGTCGGCGTCCGGGGCGTATTTCACCATGAATTCCCGCCATGCCTTGACGCCGGCATCGTCCTTCCAGGCGGGGTCGTCGGGATCCTTGACGTAGGCGGTGGAGAGAATGCCGATTCCGGCCTCGAGGCCTGCCGGCTGCATGACCGCGGAAATCCACACCGCGACGTTGGACAGGAACGTCAACGGCTTCCAGCCGATCTCGTAGACCTTGCGGATCGATTGCGCGGCGAATTTCGGCGTTGCCGCGATCACCAGAACGTCGGCGCCGGAGGCCTTCAGCTTGACGATCTGAGAGTCGACGGTCGGATCCTGGACTTCGTAGGTCGCCGCGGTGACGAGAGCGTCGTATTTGTCGCCGAGCACATCCTTCAGCCCCAGAAGATAGTCGCGTCCGAAATCGTCGTTCTGCGAGATCACCGCGAACTTCGCGTTCGCATTCTTGGCTAGCGCGTAGCGGGCATAGAGCCGGGCCTCGTAGCGGAACGGCCCCTGCACTCCCAAGGTCGCCTGCGGGTATTGCGCGATGTCGGCGAATTTCGAAGCGCCGGAGCCGACGAATAATTGCGGGATGTTCTTGCTCTGCAGGTATTTTGCGATCGCGGTGTTATGGGCGGTGCCGATCGAAGAGAAGATCAGCGCCACCTCGTCGCTCTCCACCAGCCGCCGGGTCTGCTCCACTGTTTTCGGCGGGGCGTAGCTGTCGTCGAGCGAGATCAGATTGACCTTGCGGCCGTTGATGCCGCCGCGCTCGTTGAGCATCCTGAAATAGGCGACCTCTCCCTTGCCGAGCGCGCCGAACGCAGAGACCGGACCGCTGTAAGGCATGGTCTGGCCGATCTTGATTTCGGTCGCGCTAACCCCGCGCATCTCGGCGGACGTCGAGGCCGCCGGCCATGCCAGCATCGCAAGCGAGCTGACGACGGCAAATTTCGCGACGAAGTGCATCGGCACCCTCCCTATTTTATCTTCCGTCGGCGCGCTCAGATGGCGGCCGCGGCAGGCGCGGTTGGGCCCGCGCTCTTTGCAAAACATGGCATGACGGGCGAATGGACGCCAATCATAATCATTGTGGAGCACAAGCAAAAACGACCGCGGCACAAAAAAAACGCGGCGTCGCCGCCGCGTTTCTTGTTCGGAAATGGCAGACGCCTCACGCCTGCGGCTGCGGCTCCAGCCCGGGATCCGGATCGGGGCGCGGGCGCGGCTTGCCGGCCGGCGGCACCGCGGAAGTGCGCGGCGTGGTCGGCTCCAGCACCAATTCGCGGTTCGGCTTCTTGCCCTTGAGCAGATCCTGGATCTCGTCGCCGGTCAGGGTCTCGTATTCGAGCAGGCCCTTGGCGAGAGCTTCGAGATCGGCGCGCTTCTCGGTCAGGATCTTGGTCGCGTGGTTATAGCCTTCCTCGACCAGCCGTTTGATCTCGCTATCGATCTTCTGCACAGTTGCTTCGGAGGCATTCTGCGTGCGCGACACCGACATGCCCAGGAACACTTCGTCCTGGTTCTCGCCATAGGACACGGTGCCGAGCTCTTCCGACAGACCCCAGCGCGTCACCATCATCCGGGCCAGGCGGGTGGCCTGCTCGATATCGGACGCCGCACCCGAGGTGACCTTCTCGCGGCCGAACACCAGTTCTTCGGCGACGCGACCGCCCATCATGATGGCAAGGCGCGAGGTCATCTGCTCCAGCGACATCGAAAGCTTGTCGCGCTCGGGCAGTTGCATCACCATGCCGAGCGCACGGCCGCGCGGAATGATGGTCGCCTTGTGGATCGGATCGGTCGCGATCACGTTGAGGCCGACGATGGCGTGGCCGCCTTCGTGATAGGCGGTCAACATCTTCTCTTCTTCGGTCATGACCAGCGACTTGCGCTCGGCGCCCATCATGACCTTGTCTTTGGCTTCCTCGAACTCGGCCTGGGTCACCATGCGCTTGTTGCGGCGCGCGGCGGTCAGGGCGGCCTCGTTGACAAGGTTCATCAGGTCGGCGCCCGAAAAACCGGGCGTACCGCGGGCGATGGTCTTCAGGTTGATATCCGGCGCCAACGGCACCTTGCGGACGTGAACCTTGAGGATCTGTTCGCGGCCCACAACGTCCGGGTTCGGCACCACGACCTGGCGGTCGAAACGGCCTGGGCGCAAAAGCGCCGGATCGAGCACGTCGGGCCGGTTGGTGGCCGCGATCAGGATCACGCCTTCATTGGCCTCGAAGCCATCCATCTCGACCAGCAACTGATTCAACGTCTGCTCACGCTCGTCATTGCCGCCGCCGAGGCCGGCGCCGCGATGACGACCGACCGCGTCGATTTCGTCGATGAAGATGATACAGGGCGCGTTCTTCTTGGCCTGTTCGAACATGTCGCGCACGCGGCTAGCGCCGACGCCGACGAACATCTCGACGAAGTCCGAGCCCGAGATCGTGAAGAAGGGAACGTTGGCTTCGCCGGCCACCGCGCGCGCGATCAGCGTCTTGCCGGTGCCGGGAGGGCCGACCAGGAGCACGCCGCGCGGAATCCGTCCGCCGAGCCGTTGATACTTGCCGGGGTCGCGCAGGAATTCGACGATTTCCTGCAGATCCTGCTTGGCCTCGTCGACGCCGGCGACGTCTTCGAACGTCACGCGGCCGTGGGCCTCGGTCAGCATCTTGGCCCGCGACTTGCCGAAACCCATCGCTTTGCCGGCGCCGCCCTGCATCTGCCGCGACAGGAAAATCCAGACACCGATCAGCGCGATGAAGGGCAACCAGGAGACGAGCAACGATACGAACCACGGCACGTTGTCGCCGGGCGGCTTCGCGGTGATTTGAACCTTGCCGTTGTACAGGCGCGACACCAGGGTCGGATCGTTCGGCGCATAGGTCTGGAAGCTCGAGCCATTGGTAAATGTGCCGTGAATCTCCGGTCCCTGAATGACGACGTCGCGAACGTGGCCCTGATCGACTTCGGTCAAGAGCTGCGAGAAGGAAACGTCCTGCGAGGACGTGCGCTGACCAGGGTTCTGGAAAAGCGTGAACAGCGCCAACAACAGCAGAACGATAATGACCCAGAGGGCGAAGTTGCGCAGATTGGCGTTCATAGATTTTCCTTCGTGGTCGCGCGGATCGCGGCCTTATGTCCTTGGGCAGGCGCGAGGGAATCCCTCGGTGGACTGCAATACAATCTAGGTGCCGCCCCGGTCCATGCCAAGAGAACCACACGGGACTATTTAGCCCATCCTAACGCAATTCCCGTTCAAATAATGGCGCTTAGCCCCAGGGGTCTTTCGGGGGTGGTTAAGACTACCCCTGTGGATACATCCAGGGTTGCCGGTAATGTGGTCCCGCTTCACTCCGTCCGGCGGCGGCGGGGCGGCGCCGGCTCGATGCGAATCCGGCCGCCGGCCAGACTGACCAGCGCGCCGGCGAGGGTCTGTTTCAGCCTGGGTTGGCTTGGCTTCCGCCGGCTCGCCCCGGCACTTTCGGCAGCGGCCCGGTCCAGTGCCGCCAGCAAGCCTTCGACCTTGCCGAGTTCCGCCGGCCCCTCATGGCCGAACCGGTTGATCGCGCGCAGCAAAAGCCGCAGGCGGATTTCCTCCGGCATGGCGGCAAATACCGCCCGATCGAAGGTCTTGGCATTGGCGGCGTCGGTGGCTGCTCCGGATTGCGGGGACCTGCGATCCCTCAGTGCGAGGTAGCGCTCGGCGCCCTCGGCCAGCACCTCCACTGCAGCGTTGGCCCGGGCGAGCCGGGAGGCCAGCCGCGCCAGGCTCCGCGCATCGCCGCCCTCGGCGGCGAGCACCGGCATGAGCGTGCGGATGCGGGGCCTGGTAAAATTCGCGTCGCGGTTGGTCGGATCGTCGGCAAAGGCGATCCCGGCCTTTTCGAGCGTCGCGATCAGTTGCGACTTCGAAACGTCCAGCAACGGGCGCGCCAGGCGCAGGCCGTCGCGCTCGGACTCCCGCGCCATCGCCGCAAGCCCGGCGATGCCGCTGCCGCGCAGCAGACGCATCAGGAGCGTCTCGGCCTGATCGTCGCGGGTGTGCGCGGTAAGGATATGCGTCGCGTGACTCTGCCGCGCGGCTTGCGCAAGCAGGCGGTATCGCGCGGAGCGCGCCGCGGCCGGCAGTCCGGTTTTTGGTTTGGCGCCGGTCCAGCGCAACGTGCGATGCGGCAGATCGAGGCTCCGGGCCAGACGCTTGACCTCGCGCGCCTCGCGCGCCGCCTCAGGGCGCAAGCCATGATCGACGGTGACGGCGATCAGGCGCGGCCCGCGCACCAAAGCGCGGCGCCAGCGTGCCGCAAGCCACATCAGCGCGATGGAATCGGGGCCGCCGGACACCGCGAGCACGATCGCTGGCGCGCCCTTCCAGTCCGCGAACAGGCGTTTTGCGTCCTTCGCGGAGATCGGGGAATGGTCGTCGCTGGTAGCCATGACCTATTGCAAGACCGCTCGCACCTTCGGGTCAAGCCCGACGGCATGAATTGAGAGGTCATGCGAGGCTCTACTCTTTGGTTTGACGCGTTTTCTTGACGCGAAACGGTATCTACCGCGGATCAAGTCCGGGGCAGGCTTTCGCTCGAAAACGTTTTAGCACTTGATCCGCTTCTGCTCGCGATCGACCGCAGCTTTGACGCCGCCGGAGGCGCGCGGATATTTCCGCATCACCTCGCCGAGGGCGGCGCAGGCGGCCTCCTTCTCTTTCAGGGCCGCCAGCGATTGTCCGAGCCGCAAAAGTGCGTCCGGGGCTTTTGCCGATTTATCGAATTTGGTGGTCACGCCAAGAAAGGCTTCCGCGGCGTCACGATATTTCTGGCGCTGGAAATAGCTCTCGCCCAGCCAGTATTGCGAGTCGGCAATCAGCGGATCGCGGGATATTTCACCGCAAAGTTGCGCATGGTTTCTTCGGCCAATGCATAGTCCTTGCGCTGCATATAGCCGATGCCGAGATCGAACTCGTCCTTCGGGGTTGCCGAGGGCGGCAGGGTGGTCAGCGGGGGTACGGCGCCGGGCGCACGCGGAACCTGGGGCGGCGTTGCGCCTGCCGGATTGGCACCGCCGGTATTGGCGAGATCAAGCGGTTCGCCCGCACCGCGTCCGCCGGGAGCGCCGACGGCCGCTTCGGCGGGAACCGGCAGCTGGCCGCCGCCGAGCGCACGCGGCGCCCCCGGGGCGTTTGGATTCTGACTGGGGTCGAAGGCATCCCCTCGCCGCCGGCCGGCCTGCGGCGCGCCCGCCGGTTCCTGCACGATCGGCGCTGGGGCGGCAATCTGCTGCTGCTCATAGGCCGGCTGCCGGTAGGTCGGAGCGAGCTGCACCGGAGGCGCCGCGGCGACGCTGGGCTGGACGACACCGGGCTGGGCAACACCGGGCTGGGCCATGGCGGGCTGTCCGCCTGGAGCGGCTTGCGCTCCGCCCTGAAGAGCCCGGAGCTGCTCTTCAAGCTGCCGGTTACGGTATTGCAGTTCCTCGTTCTGCCCGGTGAGCTGCCGCAACTGATTTTCGAGCTGCTCGACGCGCATTTCCGGGTCGACCGCATCGGATTGCGCAAAGGCCTGTGACGCCAGCGTCAGCATCGCGGCGATCGCCGCGGCGCAGGTAGTTCTATGAAAGGTGGACGACATTTGGGCCTGACGACGAAAGCAGCGTGAAGCGGAACACATTGAGAGAGGGAGTACGCCAAAAATGTGACTGAAACAAACGCGCGTATGAGGGGACCGCCCAAAACAAAACCGGCGCCCGAAGGCGCCGGTTTTAAACTTTCCGAGAACCCGATGCCCTTAGGAGCTGGCGTTCAGCACCGTGACGGCGCGGCGATTCTGCGACCAGCAGGAGATGTCGTTACAGACCGCAACCGGGCGTTCCTTGCCGTAGGAGATCGTCCGCATCCGCGAAGCATCGATGCCGCGCGAGGCGAGGAAGGTTCGCACCGACTGCGCACGCCGCGCGCCCAGCGCAATGTTGTATTCGCGGGTTCCGCGCTCGTCGGCATGGCCTTCGATGGTGAAGGAGTAGCGGTTGTAGGTCTGCAGCCAGCGCGCCTGCTTCTCCAGGGTCGCGATCGCCTGCGGCGACAGATCGGTCTGGTCGCTGTCGAAGAAGACGCGGTCGCCAACATTGACCACAAAATCCTGCTGGCTCCCCGGGGTGGCCGCACTCGCCATCGCGCCGTCGGCACCAAGGTTCTTGTTGGCGCAGGCGCCCATCGACAGCGCCACCGCAAGCACCGCGGCCAGCTTCAATCCCTGGAGGATACGCATCTGATGTTTCATTCCGGAGCCTCCACGCTCACGTTTTTGGACTGTCATCCGGTCTACAGGGCGATGGTTAAGCGAACGTTCCGTCAACCTTGATGGGATGTTGCCAGACCCGATCAAATGCCGAGGAACCGCGAAAAGCAACCGCGATGGTTAATGGGTTGTAAATGTGGCGCGAGGGTGAAGGCAAGCCGATGCAGCGCCCCGACCGTCCATTTAGGGCCGATCCGAAGCCGATCTGCAACACCTGACCGCAAAATGGGCATTTGGAGCGGATTGGAACGCCCGGGGGGACTGCGCCGAGCGGCTCAGGACTGCTGCGGAACGATTGAGGCGTGATCGAACGCCGAGACCAGTACGGCCGGGGACGAACGGCGCTCGCTGCTGCGCTGGAACAGCATTCGCCGCTCGAAGGCATTTGAGCGCATGATGGGAAAACGCGTCAAGACCTTTTCCCGCAAGGCACGGAAATCGGACGCCATCAATGCCACCTTCGCCAAGGCGTTCGGAAACGGGCGCGGTTCGGCAATGGTCTCGTGCAGAAAGACCCGGCGATAGAATGCCTGGTGCGCGGGACGAACCAGCGCGAGGCCGGTATCGGCGTTGAAATACTCGCATGCCAGATAGGCCAACCGCAGCGTCAGATAGGGAAGCTCCGGAAACCGCTGGGCTTTTTCGGGATTTGCAACAAAACGGGCCGGATCGATGAAAACCTCGCCTCGATCGAGGCGAGGGTGAAGAACATCGCCGAACATATCGGTCGTACAAGACATCCGCCGTTCTGACGTCAGGACGTTGGAGACGGATAGAACTGCAGATTTCTCCGTCAACATAAATTCCGAACGTCCTGGCATTGGGCGCGTCGTCGTAACTATCGCTGTAGCGCTGGGACTCTGACGGCGGAATTAATCCGCCGTGCGTATAGGCCCTGTAGCGCATCTGATAAAGCTGATCTTTCTCCTCAGGAGTTTCGATGGGTCGGTAGTCGACGCGATCGAACAGCGCTCCCCCCCGCACAAAGAGCGAAGCGCGCGGTTCGGCTCCGGACTTCATCTGATACTCCTTAATTTCCAAACAACTTGTGCGAGTGCAAAAAAGATTAACAGCGCCTTAATGGAATTGCAAAGCTGTCGACATGTTAGGGTTAATCCCCAGCGGAAGCCCGGACACCGCGCCGCGAGGCCGGATGGGGGGAAAACACCCGAGCTTGAGTTGCCGCGATTTCTTAGGCGATCGATCGCGGGTAAAGCGTGACCACTTGCTCGTCCGGCGAGCGGCGGCCGTACGAAGCGTTCAGCAACTGCCGTGCCCGCACCGCGGGCACCGGCCGGCTGAACAGGTAGCCCTGCGCCTCGGTTACCGTGCCGTCGGCACTGATCAGTTCCAGTTGCTCGTTGGTCTCGATGCCTTCGACCACCACCGACATTCCGAGATCGGCGGAAAGCCGCGCCACGCCGCGCAACAGCGTCAGCGGGCGATCGGTGTCGATGCCTTCGAGGAAGGAGCGGTCGATCTTCACCTTCTGCAGCGGGAAGTTATGCAGATAGCTCAGGCTCGAATAGCCGGTGCCGAAATCGTCCAGCGAAATCCGCACGCCGAGGGTACGCAGCTGGGACAACACGTCGTGGGTCAGCTGGGTGTTGCGCAACAGCGAGGATTCGGTGATCTCGATTTCCAGACGGTTCGCGGGCAGCCCGGAGACTTCGAGCGCGTACCGAACCTCGCTCAGCACGTCGCGTTGATGGAATTGCTGCGGCGAGAAATTGACCGCCACGCTGACGCTTTCCGGCCATTTCATGCATTCCATGCAGGCCTTGCGCAGGATCCAGCGGCCGAGATCGACGATCAGGCCCATGTCTTCGGCGACCGGGATGATATCGACCGGGGAAACCGTGCCACGCACCGGATGATTCCAGCGCAGCAGCGCCTCGCAGGTCACGACCCGTCCCGACTTGAGGTTGACCAGCGGCTGATAGAACAGTTCGAACTCCTCGTTGGCCAGCGCCTTGCGCAGATCCAGCTCCAGAGTGCGGCGCGCCTCGACGATCTGTGCCATCTCGTCGCGGAAGAAACAGTAGGTGCCGCGGCCGTCCGCCTTGGCGCGGTACAACGCCATGTCGGCGTTCTTCAGCAGCGTGTCGGCGCTGACATCCGGCGACGTCGTCGCGATGCCGACGCTGGCGCCGATTTCAACCAAATGATTGTCGATCTTGTAGCGCTCGCTGAGGTGATCGACGATCCGGCGGGCAAGCCCCGCGGCCTCGTCGTTCGATTTGATGTTCTGCTGAAACACCACGAATTCGTCGCCGCCGAACCGCGCCACGAAATCTTCCGGGCGCAGCATGTGGCGCAGGCGGTCGGCGACGGCGCACAGCAGCTGGTCGCCGCAGGGATGACCGAGGGTGTCGTTGACCTGCTTGAATTGATCGAGGTCGATGAACAACAGCGCCGACAATTGCTCGGCGTCATGCGGAACTCCCAGCAGGCGCTCGATCTCGTCACGGAAATTGACCCGGTTGGGGAGCGCCGTCAGTTCGTCGTAACGGGCCAGATGGGTAATTCTCGCTTCGGCGTTGCGCCGCTCGGTGATGTCTTCCAGAAGCACGACGGCACCGCCGCCGGCCATCGGCTGGAATGTCCATGACAGCGACCTGCCCCGGTCGGCATCGGGATCGGTGGTGATGATGTCCCTCGCCTGGGTATTCTCGATTTCGGAAAGGACCATCTTTCCGCTCGCAGGCGAGATTGATCCGGCGCCGATGCAGGCGTCGACGATCTGGGACACGCTTGCGCCACGCTGCACGAGATCGTCGGGCAGATTCATCATCGCACTGAAACGATGATTCATCACCGCAAGGCTCCCGTCGGCGCCAAACATGCACAGGCCGTGTGGCATGTTATTCAGGGCAGTGTCGAATTGGCCAGCCAGCGCCGCCTCGCGCTCGCGCGCCATCAGCGCCTGCATGAATATTCTGTGCAAATTAGCGGAGATTTGAATGAGAGCCACAATAAATGCGGCGCACACGACTGACATAGCGATGTAATAGGGTGTGCCACGCAACGCCAGCGCGACCACCGTCGGACCGAAGCAAAGTGCAACCTGCAGCTGGAATATCCACTGCCGCCCATAGGCCCTGGCCGCACCTCCCGCCACGAGGCCGGTGGTGACGGATAAACAAATCATATGGGCTACGGCGTCATCGCTACTTAGCAGCGTAGTGGCACACCATACGCCGATCGCAGCGGGTTGAATTATCGCCCGGGTCTGATAGCGCTTTTTCCACCCCGCAGCTTTAGCGGCAGTCAGCGTCGATTTGAGCGCCTGGTACCGCTGCAAGTCGAACGCGCGGACTGCGCCGGTCGCGATGAGAAGCGCGACACAGGCCCAGATGAGAGGTTCTCCCGTCTTCAGCGCGGTCATGGCCGCCGCTATGGCCGCGAAGACGAGCCCCGTAAGCAGCGGAGCGGGAGCCTCGAATAGCGAATCAACCAACGCCGCGCGAATCGACGGCGACAGGTTCTGATCGGTATCTTCGCTCTGACTCGCGAGCTGCATTTTGGCGGCACGTGTCCTGTTCAGTCCGTACTTCTACCCTTCGCTGATGAAGTCTTTCTGAGGGAACATCGTTAGCGAGAGGTTGCCTTGGCCTGCAGGAAACGAGAATCTGCCCGTTAAATCAGCAAGCTAGGCAGGCTTTGCCGACCCGTGCCAATGCGCCATGCGACTCCGTCCCAACGTCGCGCGCCGGTTAAGAACGCCCCGAGAATGAGGTCGATTTTTACGACAGCAGCGGCGACCACGCCGGATCGGACGCGAAGCCGGGGGTCGGGACCTTCAGTTCGTTGCGCCCGGAGATATCCACGGTGAATAGCGAAGGCCCGCTGTTGCCGCCGGGGTCGCGGAAGAACATCAATACCCGACCGTTCGGCGCGAACGTCGGTCCCTCATTGTGGAACCCTGACGTTAGAATCCGCTCGCCCGAGCCATCGGGCTTCATGATGCCGATGGAAAACTGTCCGCCACCCTGCTTGGTGAAGGCGATGTAGTCGCCGCGCGGCGACCAGACCGGGGTCGAGTAGCTGCCGTTGGTGTCATCCTTGCTGAAGGAGATGCGTTGCGCCGGCCCGCCGGTCGCGGCCATGACATAGATTTGCGGCTTGCCGCCGCGGTCGGATTCGAAACAGATACGGCTGCCGTCGGGCGAATAGGACGGCGAGGTATCGATCGCCGGCGTATCGGTGAGGCGCGTGGTCGACTTCGAACGCAGATCCATCACGAACAGGTTGGAATTGCCGCCCTGTTGCAAACTCATGATCACGCGCTGGCCGTCCGGCGAGAAGCGCGGCGCGAACGACATGCCGGGGAAATTACCGACGATCTCGGTCTGTCCGGTCTCGATATTGCGCAGATAGACCCGAGGATCTCCCTGGCCGAACTCCATATAGGTGATTTCCTGGGTCGACGGAGAGAAACGCGGCGTTAGCACCAGGTCGGTGCCGCGCGTCAAATAGCGGACATTGGCGCCATCCTGATCCATCAGCGCCAGCCGCTTGATGCGCCGTTCCGAGGGACCGCTTTCGTCGACGAACACCACACGGCTGTCGAAATAGCCTTTGTCTCCGGTCAGGCGCTCATAGATCTGGTCGGAGATGATATGCGCGATCCGGCGCCAGTATTCTGGCGCGGTGAAATATTGCTGGCCGGTCAGTTGCTGGCCGGAGGCGACGTCCCAGAGGCGAAACTCGGCCTTCAGACGTCCATCGCCCTGCCGCGTCATGCGGCCGGTGACGAGTGCCTGCGCGTTGATGGTTTTCCAGTTCTGGAATTGCGGCGCGGTGTCGATGTTGACGATCTTCTCGATGAAGGCAGCCTGATCGATCGGTGCAAACAGCCCGCTGCGCTTGAGATTGTTGGTGATGACCTGGGAGACGCCGGCGCCGACTTCGGCATCCGACGGCGTGCCGGCGACAAAATCCGGGATCGCGATCGGAAGCGGCGCGACATTGCCTTCGGTCACCTGCAATTTCGTCTGCGCAGAGGCGAGCGAGGGCAGCAACAAGCCTGCACCCAGCCCCGCGCCGCCGATCAGGACGTTGCGGCGGGAGAGCGGCAGCGGAGGAAGCGAAAACGACGTCACGGGCATTGCGGGCTCATTTCCAAAAATCAAATCAACCACTGTGGAACATCTGCTTGGGATCAAAATCGATGTCCATGTATTTCCATTGGTCGTAGGTCTCGTCTCGCAACATTGTGTAGGGCTGGCCTTGCAGGACGGCGCGAACGGCGGCATCAGCGGCGGCCTGATAGCGCGGCGAGCTTCCGGTCGAGACTACCTGGGGCGGTGCGGCGAGGCGGCGATCCGGGTTCAGCCGGATCCGGACCGTGACGTAGAGCTCTTCGGGATGTTCAACGCCCGGCTGGACGTTCCACAGGCTCGCCAGCCGCGCCCGCATGGCGTCGAGTTCGGATTGCGACAGGGTGGCCGCGGTGCCGTGCGTGGTGCCGAGCGACGCCGATGAATTCAGCGCCGCGCCGGTGATCGCCTGCCGGGTCGGATCGCGCTTGTCGAGCAGGGCGGCGATTTTCGCTTCATCGAACACCCTCTCCTGCTTCGGCTTCGGCGGCTTTGGCGGCGCGGCCTTGGCTTCGCGGCTTCGGCACCGGCTTCTTGGCCTGTTCCGACTTCAGCGCCTCCGCGATCGGATCGACTTTGGGCGGATCGGGCTTCTTTTCGATCGGCTTCGGCTCGTCCTTGGGCTTGGCTTCGGCGACCGGCTTCGGCGGATCGGGCTTCTTCTCGACCGGCTTTTCGATCGGCTTTGGCGGCGGCTCCGGCGCCGAAGCCGTCACGATTTCCTTCTTTTCGGTGATCTTGCCGACGGCATCCTCGGCCGGCGTGGCGTCGGCGACCTTTTCGACCATCGGCTTCGGCTTGTCCTTTTCGCCGGTCTTGATGCCGGCGGTGATCTTGGAGAGCTGATCGGCCGAAATGATATCGACCGGCATCGACTCCGGCGGCGGCGCTTCGAGCGAGCGCGCCGAAAAGGAGACCAGCCCCCATCCGATCACGAGGACATGGAGTGCGACCGACGCAATGAGTGTCTTGTCGACCTTCACCTTCGAAGCTACCCCTGATCCACTTCCGTCACCAGCGCTACGCGCCTGAAGCCGGCCTGGGACAGCCGTCCCATCACCTTCATCACGGTACCGTAGTCGACCTTCTTGTCGCCCCGGACAAAAATGCGCTCGTCGAGCCCGCCGCGGGCGTCCGTGATCGCCTTCAGCTTCGGCACCAGATCCTCGATCCCGATTTCGGTGTCGTTGAGAAAGATCTGGCCTTTCAGATTGACCGACAGCGTCAGCGGGTTCTTGTCCTGGTCGAGGCTCTTGGCCTGGGTCTGTGGCAGATCGAGCGGCACACCAACCGTCAAAAGCGGCGCCGACACCATAAAGATGATCAGCAACACCAGCATTACGTCCACCATCGGCGTGACGTTGATTTCCGCCATCACGGGGCGCCGCCGGCCGCGGCGTCCGCCGCCGGCGGACGAGCCTGCCATGTTCATCGCCATGATCGGGTGCTCATACTAGGCTTCACATCATACCGCCGCTTATGCCCGCTCGTCGATCTGACGGGACAGGATGGCTGAAAATTCGTCGGCGAACCCTTCCAGCCGTTGCGCCTGCCGGTTCACCTCGGAAGTGAACTTATTGTAGAAGATAGTCGCCGGAATTGCGGCGATAAGGCCGATGGCGGTGGCAAAAAGCGCTTCCGCGATGCCCGGGGCCACCACCGCCAGCGAGGTATTCTTGGAAGCGGCAATCGACTGGAAGCTCGACATGATGCCCCAGACGGTGCCGAACAGGCCGACAAAGGGCCCGGCCGAGCCGACGGTCGCCAATACCAGGAGCCGACGTTCGAGCCGCTCGACTTCCCGGGCGATGGAGACGTTCATCACCTTCTCGATCCGCATCTGGAGCCCGGCGAAGGATCGCGCGTGGCTCTCGAACGAACGTTTCCATTCGCGCATCGCCGCGACGAAGCAGGCCGCCATCGATTGCGTCGGCTTGGCCGAGAGCGCGCGGTAAAGCTCCTCGATCGATTCGCCTGACCAGAACGCCTGCTCGAAGCGGTCCATGGCGCGCTTGGTGCGCGAGTACAGGAATATCTTGTCGATCGCGATCGCCCAGACCCAGACCGAACAGGAGAGCAGCCCGAGCATGACGGCTTTCACAATCCAGTGAGCCTGCAGGAACAGGGCGATCAGCGATACGTCGGCGGATGCGATCGGCAAGGCTGACTGAGCCACGTCGGCCGGATTCATAAGCGGTATCCTCTCAACGCAAGTGTCCCAAATCCTCCGGGAGCAAATGGCTGCCGGTTCCACAGCCGCACGGCGGGCGCGGCGGTAAGCGCCAGCGCGAGAGCCTTGTTCTCTGTCACATGGGAGGCCCGTCCAAAGCCGAGGCCTGCTTCCCCTGCCAACATGTCAAAACGAGGGCTATCCGCGCGTCTTTTCGTCTCTAACCAGACGCTAATCGTAGTTAATACCCGGTTACCAAAGGGGATTTTGACGGCCTGAAAAGCGGGCAGCCAGGTAGCTGAACGGTTCCCAAATCAGACTTGCGGACGCAAAAAAAACCGCCCGTCTGCAGATCGCAAACGGGCGGTCGTGTCGCCATCAGGCGTTATGGGGTACTCAGCCTGAGGCTTTCAGCTTTCGAACTTCAAGCCTGCGGCTGACCGTCCTGGGGCGGCGTCGGACGCTGCTTATGCTGCGCCATGAACTGGTCGAACTCTTCCTTGTCCTTGGCGTGGCGCAGGCGATCCAGGAATTCCTTGAATTCGGTCTGCTCTTCCTCCAGGCGCCGCAGGGTTTCCATGCGGTACTCGTCGAAGGCGCGGTTGCCGCTCGAGGACGGACCGAACGGGAAACCGCGGCGCTCCATGCGGTTGCGCATCCGCTCCATCTTGTACTGCATGCGCTCCATCTTGTTCGACCAGCGGTCTTGATGACTCCAGCAACCCATTTTTCTGCTCCCGAGTGTGAAAAAGAGAAGGGCAAGACCGATCGGCCACCAGATGATGAAACCGAGCACGGTCACGGCGATCCAGCCGGGGTGCCAAGGAGAATCCAGCATGTGCGGACGGTCGTAGGGCTCTTCAGCGGGACCGCGCCAGCGATTGACATCTGCGGTGTAGGCCATTTCCCTCTCCATGACGGCATCACGCCGTTGTGAATGTAAATAACATTTACATACGTAGACCATCCCGGATTTTTGTCAAGCCAGGCGCAAGCGCCGCCCGCTAATTTATTTTGGGGTGCCCCAGGGACCTGAGGGCGGGATGGGTGGCGGCCCGGCCGGTTTATGCTCGGGCTGCTCGCCCTGGGCAGGCGCGCGACGATCGGTCGGGAAGCCGAGACCGCGCAGATAGATCAGCACTTCCGCCTCCAGAAGATCCTCCGCCGACATCGGCAGCTTGCGGCGCGCCGCGTCGCCGCGGGCGAACAGCGAGGCGACGCCGTGCGACATCGACCAGATATGCAGCGCCATCATCATCGCCGGCGGGCGCGGCGTGCCGGGCGGCGAAAGCGCGGCGAGCCGCTCCGCCGCCGCTCTGATCACAGCGAAGGCACGCTCACTTGCGGCCAGTAATGCAGGGCTAAGATCGACGGGAAGCCCCGATTCGAACATCGCCGAATAGAACGCCGGCTCATTGCGGGCGAACGCCAGATAGGCCTTGCCGACCCGCTCGAACGCGGTGACGGTGTCGGGACGCCCGTCGTCCCACGCGCTTGTCAGCGCCGCCTCGAATTGCTCGAAGCCGCGCTGGGCAATCGAGGAGAGCAGTTCGTCGCGGTCGCGAAAATGCCGGTACGGTGCCGCCGGGCTGACGCCGGCCATCCGCGCGGCATCGGCAAAGGTGAAGCCGGCCGCGCCCTTTTCCGCGATCAGCCCGAGCGCTGCCTGCAACAGCGCTTCCTTCAGGTTGCCGTGATGATAGCCGCGCTCGGTGCGGCGTTGTTCCTTGCGCCAGTTCATGTGAAAGGCTTTTACATGAGCCAGGCACAAAGGTCACTAGCGGCAGGGAACGGCTTGACCTCTAAACGGCTGTTAACGACCAGCCCGGGACTGCATCTCGATAAATCCCGTGGCGGCTTCGTGCACCTCGGGGGAGGGAAATCCTCGATTTCCTGCACCTGGCGGATTTCGATGATCTCGTTGCGGGAAGCCGGACACTTCGTCGCCCAGGCGATCGCCTCTTCCCGCGATTCCACCTCGATCATCCAATAGCCGCCAAGCACCTCCTTGGATTCCGCGAAGGGACCATCGGTCACCACTGGCTTGCCGGTGGCGAACGAGACCCGCGCGCCCATCGACGGCGGATGCAGGCCATCGAGGGTGATCAGTACCCCCGCGTCCTTCAGCGCCTCATTGTATTTCATCATCGCGGCCACCGCCTCCGCTGGCGGCATGGCGCCGGGCGCCGCGGTCTCATAGCCTTGGGGAATCATCAACATCATGAATCGCATGGTGGGCGTCCTTGCTCCTGTGTGAATGAGCTGGCCGTCATTCCGGGGCGTGCGAAGCGCGACCCCGGAATGACGGCTTGTCATTTCTTCCCAGCCTGCGCGCGCAGGCGCGCTTCCTGCTCGCGCAGTTCAGGCGTCAGCGCCTCGCCGAAGTCTTCGGTGCAGAAGATCTGCCGGATTTCGATTTCAGCGCCGCCATTGAACGGCGCGCGCTTCATCCATTGGATGGCTTCGTCGCGCGACCCCACCTGAATGAGCCAGAAGCCGGCGATCAGATCGCCGGTGACGGCGAATGGGCCATGGCTAACGCCAGGTTCTTTCCCGGAATACTTGATCCGGGCGCCTTTCGCGGTCGGATGCAGCCCCTCGCCCGCCAGCATGATGCCCGCCTTCACCAATTCCTCGTTGAACTTGCCCGTCGCGGTGAGCAATTCCGTGCTCGGCATCATGCCGGCCTCGGTGTTCGCATCGCCTTTCACGATCACCATGAATCGCATCGTCACGCTCCGTTTGATTCCAACTCACTGGACCGGTTGCGAGCTGGCACCCGTCAACAAGACGAACCGGGTTTTGCTGCACCGACAGTGCCTGCGGAATTATTTCGGGGTAATTGCTGGTCGGATCGCAGCTATCTCGGGAACATCGGAAAATAGGGTTCCGCCTCCTTCAGCACGCGCGCGTAAGACGGGCGCGCCTTCAGCCGACTGGAATAGGCCGCGAGGTTGGCATGGTCTTCGCCGAACGGCATCCCTCATTGGCGAAGAACAGCGACGGCGCCGCGGCGCAATCGGCAAGGCTGAATTCTTCGCCCATCGTCCAACTCTCCGGGTCACCGAGGAACTCGGCATCCGTGCCAAGCTCCTCAGCGAAGGCGACCCGAAAATGTGGGCCGAATTCATGGACGAATTGCGCGAGATTCATCTTGGCGTAAAGCGGCGCAGGAAGGCGGGGCCGAGCGTTGGCGAACGGCTGCAGGCGGCGTATGAGAGGGTCATCGCAAGGAAGGGAAGGAAGTGATGGGTTACAAGAGCACGCAATTTACCAATCGCAATCGGACCGCCCCATGACCCCTTCCTTGCAAAAAGTCGCGCTGGTGACAGGCGCCGCGCGCGGCATTGGGCTCGCGGTGGCCAAGAAGTTTCTCGCCGAGGGCTGGCGCGTGGCAATGCTCGACATCCAGGGCGAATTGCTGTGGAAGAGCGTGGAGACGCTGAACGCTACGGGCCAAACGCTCGGGTTGCATTGCGATGTCTCCGACGCGAGCGCGGTCACAAGCGCGTTCGCCGAAATCGAGCGGCGCTTCGGCCGGCTCGATGCGCTGATCAATAATGCCGGAATCGCGGTGTTCGCGCCGCTGTTGGAGACTTCCAACGAAGACTGGCGGCGGGTGCTGGAGGTCAACCTTACCGGGCCGTTCCTGTGTACCAAGACCGCGGTGCCCCTGATGCGCGAACAGGGCGGCGGCGCGGTCGTGAACATCACTTCGATTTCGGCGGTGCGCGCCTCGACGCTGCGCTCGGCCTACGGCACCAGCAAGGCCGGGCTCGCGCATCTGACAAAACAGCTTGCGGTCGAACTGGCCTCGCTCGGCATCCGGGTCAATGGTGTCGCGCCCGGCCCGGTCGAGACCGCGATGGCGAAGGCCGTGCACACCCCGGAAATCCGGGCCGACTATCACGACGCCATTCCGCTCAACCGTTACGGCCTCGAGGAAGAGCTGGCGGAAGCCGTGTTCTTCCTCTGCAGCGACCGCGCAAGCTACATCACCGGGCAGATTCTGGCCGTCGACGGCGGCTTCGATGCCGCCGGCATCGGCTTGCCGACGCTGCGCGGCCAGCGGCGGAACGGGTAGTCTCGTTTCCCTTCCCGCTCTTCGCCGCGAGCAATGCCCCGGAAGTGACCTCAGCCGGAACCTTGCCGGCCGCTTCACTATTACCTAGCTGCTCTGATCATTCGATCGAAGGAACGTTCGAGAATGCGAACAGCTTTCGCCAGGATAGCAGCGCCGCTCTTGATCTTGCTGGGTGCAGCGGCTCTGCCGCCGGCGCACGCCGAAGTCCGGATCCTTGCCAGTCCCGGCGGAGAGGTTGGCCCGTTCCTCACTTTGTTCGAGAGGGTACGAGAATTCGGGCGAGCGCGTGGTGATCGACGGGCCATGCCTGTCGGCCTGCACGCTGGTGCTGGACGTGGTGCCGAGCAACCGCATCTGTGTGACCCACCGTGCAATCCTCGGCTTTCACGCCGCGCGCTCGGTCGACCGCCGCGGGCGAATGTATGCCGAGCCGGAAGCATCAGCGGTGGTACTGCAGGCCTATCCCGAAGCGGTGCGCGGCTGGATCCGCCGCCACGGCGGGTTGAGTTCGCGCCTGTTGTTGCTGCGCGGGCGCGAACTCGCGACGATCTATCCGAGATGCCGCTGATCACTCTTCCTGCGGGCAGTTGACCATCCAGGGAATGCCGAACTGGTCGACGCACATGCCGAAACCTTTCGCCCAGAAGGTCTTGGTATAGGGCATATTCACCACGCCGCCCTCGGCCAAGGCCTTGAATTTGCGTTCACCGTCTGCTGGGTCGGTGACCGTCAGGGAGACCGAAAAGCCCTGCGGCTGATGAAAGTGGCCGGGAGGCGCGTCGGAGGCCATCAGCACCTCGCCGTCGATGGATATCCGGCCGTGCATGATCTTCTTCTTCCATTCCGGAGGTGTCGGCATATCCGCCGGCGCGCTCTCATGTGTCAGCATCACCTCGGTCTTGGCGCCGAGTACCTTCTCGTAATATTTGAACGCCGCTTCACAATTGCCGTTATAGAACAGATAGGGATTGACCTGCATGGCCTTCTCCTTGGTGAGTTCTGTTGAAGATCAGATTACTTCTCGGTAAGCGCTTTCAAGTTCGCGAGGCCGATCTCAAAATCCTTGCCGATCATGCGATCCATGTTGATGAATACATGCATGATCTTCCCGATGAACGGCGCGGGACCGTGCATCAGCCACGTCAGCTTCGTGGCATCGCCCTGCGGCAGCATTGTGAACTCGGCGGTATTGTGCCCCTCGAGCGGCGTGAAGAAATCGAGCTTGATGACGATCTTCGAGGGCGCCGAGGCGTCGAGGATCTCCATGCGGCCGGAGCCGATGTTCTTGTTGCCGTCCCACGCATAGACCGCGCCCTTGCCGCTCGCCGCGCCGCTGAAAGCGCGCTTCATCGCGGGATCCTTGTGCTCGTAAGGCGACCAACTTCCCCATTGATGAAAATCGGAGATCAGCGGGAATATCTTTTCCGGCGTCGCCTTCACCAAGGCGGCGCGCTGCACGCCGAACGTGTCCGGCTTGGTCGCGGCGAGGATCAGAACGATCGCAATCGCTAACACCAGCACGACGGCGACGATGGCAATTAACTCAAACATGGCAGGCTCCGCTATCATATTTCAACAATTCCTCCCGAGGACGAACGGCGCAGGCGCGATCCGACAACGGAGAGGAACTATTTCAATCAATACCGCCACGGCATTAACGCCCGCAATTTCCGGTCGCGCAACCAGAGCCCGCCCCACACCATAAGTCCGAGATAGAACCCGAACAGCGTGTGGGTGAACAGCGGGCTGCCGATCCGCAAATGCGAGGCCATCGCGCCGCCGAGATAACCGGTCAGCAGGATCGCGCCGACCATCGAGGTCGGCGGGATCGCATAAAGAACGGTGCAGGCCAGGGTGATCGCGCCCAATGTTCGCGCCAGGGCTTCGCTCGAACCATAGCCAATCCGGTCCATCGTTTCTGTGACGACCGGCCATGGCACCAGCTTGATGGCGCCGTCGAACAGCAGAAACAGGATAACGAGACCGCTGAGAATACGGCCCAGCCAGCGCGCCGATTTTGAGACCGGCGTATCCTCCACGATTGCCGGCATGGCTTCGCCGAGGGGGTTGCCGCCCTGCATATTCATCGCACGTCTCCTTCGCTGGATTGGTGATGCATGATCCCAAGACGAACGGGACGGACGTCATTCGACAACCAACGATGATTTTTTCAGCATGTCGCGATGGTCTGTGCGGCGTCCGCCCGCACAGAAACAAGTTGTCGCCTTTGCGTTCTAATTTCGGTCGCAAATTTGCCCCCAACTCAATCCAGTGTTGCTGACGGAACGACGGGGTACGTTCGGCTGCCTGAGTAAGGGGGATTAGTCATGAGACCCGCATATCCGCCGGATAGCAAACAAGAATTTCTCGATGAGCAAGAATATTTCAACAAATCGCCGCTTCGCGATGAGGAATACACGGACGATGAACATTCGGACGGCGTGACCTCGCTGTTGGAAGAAAATGCACGATTGCGAGCGCTCGTGGTCAGGCTGACCGACCTCGTCCTCAAAAGCGTCGTCGATCGCGGGTGACGCCGCGTTACTGACAGATCAACTCAATCGCGAGATGCTTTGAGCCGGCGGTCGTGCTGCGCAGTTCAGTACGCCGCGCGCCGCTACTTCCCGACTTGCGCGTTGCGCGACGCGCTGTCGCGTATCAACCGGTCGAGATGCATCCGGATGTGGGCGGCTTCGGCCGAGGTGTTGGCAAGCGCGATGGCCCGGTCGAAGGCGATTCGGGCCTCGTCGTTTCGACCGAGTTGCATCAGGAAGGCGCCGCGCACGCCGAAGTAATGGAAATAATTCGATAACCGCGATGAAAGCGGCTCGATCATTTCGAGCGCGGCCTGCGGCCCGCGTACCTTTGACACCGCGACCGCACGATTGAGCGTCACCACCGGCGACGGCTGCACGATTTCGAGCGCACCGTAGAGCAGATCGATCTGGATCCAGTCGGTATCTTCCGGCTTGGCGGCGCGAGCATGCAACGCTGCGATCGCCGCCTGGATCTGATAGGGTCCGCTGCGGCGATGGCGCATCGCCTTGTCGATCAGCGCCGCTCCTTCCGCGATCATCGGCTGGTTCCACAGCGAGCGATCCTGATCCTCGAGCAACACCAGCGCGCCGTCGGCATCGAAGCGCGCCGCTGACCGCGCATGCTGCAACAACAGCAGCGCGGTCAATCCCATGATCTCCGGTTCGCTCTGGAACAGCCGCAGCAACAGCCGCGCCAACCGAATAGCTTCCTCACACAGAGGCTTGCGGATTTCGGCAGCGTCGCCGGCGGCCGAATAGCCCTCGTTGAAAATCAGATAGATCATCGCGGCGACCGCGGAGAGCCGCTCGGAGCGCTCCACCGCGCCCGGAGTCTCGAACGGCACGTTGGCATCCGCAACGCGGGCCTTCGCCCGGGTGATGCGCTGCTCCATCGCGGCTTCCGAGACCAGGAAGGCGCGCGCGATCTGTTTCACCGTCAACCCGGAGACGATGCGCAGCGCGAGCGCGATCTGCTGCGTGGCCGGCAGATCGGGATGGCAGCAAATGAACAACAGCCGCAAGATATCGTCGCGATAATGCGAGCCATCGAGCCGTTCGGCGAGCTGTTCCTCGGCGTCGTCGAGATCGGAGATCGCCTCGTCCTCGGGCAGCGGCTCCTGCTTGCGACTGCGGCGCACCTCGTCGATCGCGACATTGCGTCCGACCATGATGAGCCAGGCTGCGGGATCGCGCGGCGGGCCGTTCTGCGGCCAGCTCTTCAGCGCCCGCAGGCAGGCGTTCTGGAAGGCCTCCTCGGCGGTGTCGAGATTGCGGAAATAGCGCAACAGCGCGCCGACCGCCTGGGGACGCGCCGAGGTCAGCGCGGCATCGATCCAGGCGGTGTCGGTCATTTCGTCACTCCTCCGGGCTGAAACAGGCCGACGGGACGAATCTCGTAGGCGCCGCCGGGATTGGCCGCGCCAAGATCGCGCGCGACATCGACCGCCTCGTCCAGATTGTTGCAGTCGACAATGTAGAAGCCGAGCAGTTGCTCCTTGGTCTCGGCATAGGGACCATCCAGCACGACCGGCGGTTCTTCCTTGCGCAGCGTGGTCGCCGACGTCGTCGGCAACAACCGCGCCACCGGCCCGAGCCGGCCCTGCTTGGTCAATTTATCCTGGACGACGGCGAGTTTCTTCATCACGGCGGCGTCCTGCTCCTTGGTCCAGGAACCGACGAAGTCCTCATCGTGGTAGCAAAGGATGGCGTAGAGCATGCGAAGCGGCTCCTGTTTGTTCCAAGGACGAATGGGCACTCATGCTTCCGACAGGATAGCGGAAGTATTTTGCGCTGCAAACGTAAGCCGGTAGTGTTCGCTGCGACTTGCGAAAACAGGGGCAAAAATCCGATGAATAAAGGCGCGCTGGCTTTGCTGATTCATGGCGGCACCGAGAACTGGTCGCCACAGCGATGGAAGCAGCGGTTTGACGAGGTGTGCAGGGACCGGCGGGTCCTGCAATTGCCCGATGCGGCGTTCGATCCCGCGGAGGTCCATTACGCCGCGGTCTGGAAGCCCAAGCCGGGCGAGCTTGCGGCGTTTCCGAACCTGCGCGCGATTTTCAATCTGGGCGCTGGCGTCGATGCGCTGATGGCGGATTCATCCTTGCCGAGAGTGCCGCTGGTTCGCGTCGCGGTTTCCGATCTCACCGGCAGGATGACGGAATATGTCGCCCTTCATGTGCTGATGCATCACCGGCAGGAACTTTACTTGAGAGCCAGCCAGCGCGAGAAACGCTGGGCGCCGCAAATTTCAATGGCCGGCGAATGCTGTTTCGGTCGGCATCATGGGCCTCGGCACGCTGGGAGCCAAGGCCGCCCATGCGCTTCGGCATCTCGGCTTTCGCGTCTCGGGCTGGAGCCGAGGTCCGAAAGCGATCGACGGCATCGACAGCTTTCACGGCGAGGGGCAGCTCGATGCGTTTCTGGCGCGAACCGATATCCTGGTCTGCCTGCTGCCGCTCACGCCGGATACGCGGCACATTCTCGGTCGCAGATTGTTCTCGAAACTCAACCGCAGCAGCCCGATGGGCGCACCGGTCCTGATCAATGCCGGACGCGGTGGCTTGCAAAACGAAGCCGACATTCTTGGATGTCTCGATGACGGCACGCTCGGCGCCGCGTCGCTGGATGTCTTCGCACAGGAACCGCTACCTGCGGACAGCCCGTTCTGGACGCACCCGAAGGTCGTGCTGACGCCGCACAACGCCGCCGACACCGATCCCGACGAGATCTCGAAATATGTGGCGCGCCAGATCGAACGCTTCGAGGCTGGCGGCGCGCTGGAAAACGTCGTCGATCCCGCGCGCGGGTATTAGCCGTTCGGTTGCGGCTCCGTCATCGTCCGGCTTGCGTTGCACGATGCAGTACGCCGCCCAGCCAGCAACAGGGCAAGCCGATGAACGCGAGCACGACCGGGTACCAGAGCGGACCGAGGTCGCTGCTGGCGCCAGCAATGACTCCGGCCGCCCCGGGGACGAGCCCGATCAGTCCCAGGATCACGGCATGGCGCAAAGGCGCGCTGGGTGCGAGCCGTGCGGCGATGTAGCCGCCGGCCACGGTGTAGACAATCCGATACGCAAGCGCCAACAACAGCAACCCCGTATCATTCATTGGCTCGCCCCAGGGCGGATAAACTCTGAGCACATGCAGCACCTGATCGGTGCCGAGCGAGAGCACGGCCACCGCGGCAAACCCGATGAAGATTGCCGCCGCGCTGCGCCACCGCCGGCGGGGCTGCTTGGTGACAATCTCGCCTGATGTGGCAACCCTTGACGGCCCGATCGACATTGTTCACCCCTTCGCCGGCAGCGGGTGCGCAAAGCTCCAGGAATGGCCGAACGGGTCGAGGACGCGGGCGTAACGCGCTCCCCAGAACGCGTCGCACGCCGGCATCGTGACGGTAGCGCCGGCGTCCGCCGCGCGCTTCACGGCGGCATCGCAATTCTCGACTTCGAGATGCATCGTGACGGATGTTCCCTTGATCGTATGGGGCGGGAACACGGCATCTGCACCATAGGTACAGCGGTGCTCAGGGAAATCGTCATTGAGGAAGAAGCGCGTGCCATGGAGATGCAGTTCGGCATGCATCAGGCGCCTGCCGTCTTGCGCCGTCATACGAAACGCCTCGGTGGCACCGAGCGCTTGCTTGTAGAATTCGATCGCTGCACTGCCGTCGTCGACAACAAGATGCGGCGTGACGGCTTGTACGGGGTCGGCCATGTCCAATACTCCTGGATTTTTCTGAACCACCCCAGGATGACGAACGGCTGGCGCCGGATCCGACAGGGGTTCGCAAAGATTTCTCCCTGGGTCAGGCGCGCACCATCACATCGATGGCGCCCTTCACGATCGCCTCCAGTTCCTTGCGCGGAACGCGGGCGCGGGCACGGATGGCAATGGTGTGGATGGTGGCGGAGGCGAGTTGCGCCAGCACGACGGGATCGGCGGACACTGTCAGTTCGCCCTTCTCCCTGGCAAGCCGGAAACAGGCGGCGAACGCCTTGTCGAGCTCGGAAAAGCCTTCCAGCACCATGGCGCGAATTTCGGGATCAGCCACCGCTTCGGAAGCCGCCGTCATCACCGTGAAGCAGCCGCGCGGGCCGGCTTCACCGGAAAGATAGATGTCGAGCGCCACCGCGTAGATGCGCTCCAGCCGTTTGCGGATCGGCATTGCTTCCCGGAATATCTCCTGCATCGCGGCGCGGGCGTCGTTGCGGTAGCGCGCGTAACTCTTGATGTAGAGTTCGCGCTTGTCGCCAAAGGCACCATAAAGGCTCGGCCGGTTCATCCCGGTGGCGGCGCTGAGATCGTCGAGCGAGGTCGCCGCAAATCCGTCCTTGCGGAACAGATCGAGCGCCTTGCCGAGCGCGATCTCGGGCTGATAGGCGCGCGGCCGGCCGCGGCGTTTCGGGGCGGACGTATCAGCTTTCGCTGCTGGCCTTTTAGTTTTTTGTACCATCTCGCAAATTATTCCTTGACGCGGATTTATATTATGCGAAACAGTATGAAAATCAACCAAGGAGGCACCGATGGATCTTTATTTCTCTCCGCTCGCCTGTTCGATGGCGACCCGCATCGCACTTTATGAGGCCGGCGCCGAGGCCCAATATTTCGAGGTCGATCCCAAAACGAAGGTTGTGCAGAACGACGGCTCCAATTTCCTTGAAGTCAATCCGCTCGGCCTGGTGCCGACGCTGCGCACCGACGACGGGCTGGTGCTCACGGAGAATGCGGCGATCCTGCAATATGTCGCCGACCGCTTTCCACAGGCCGGTATCGCAACCGGCCCCGGCATGGAGCGCAGCCGTCTGCATCAATGGCTCTGCTTCATCGGCACCGAGCTGCACAAAGGCTTGTTCGTCCCGGTGCTCGACAAGAAGGCGTCGCCGGAGGTGAAGACCTACATCCTCGGCAAGGGTCTGTCGCGGCTCGACTATCTTGAGAATTATCTGAAGGGCCGCGAATTCCTGCTCGACCATTTCAGCGTCGCCGACGCCTACCTCGTCACCGTCATCAACTGGACCATGGCGACGCCGCCGATCGAACTTTCGAAGTGGCCTGCTGTGAAAGCCTATTACGAGCGCCTGCGTGCGCGTCCGAGCATCGCCAGGGCGGTTGCGGAAGAGTTCAAGCTGTACCAGGCCGAACTCGCGCGTCACAAGGCGGCGGCGTGAGACACAACAACTCTTAGCGGGTCATCCCCGCGAAAGCCGGGGACCATAATCGCCGGCTTTCGTGGTTTAAGGAAGTCGTCGCACACCGCGCTTAAATCGAAAGGCCTCGGCGTCGCGATGAGCGCAATTGCGCTCACACGGGGCGCTCGTCGGGACGACACCGGGCTTGATCGGCTGAAGTCAAAACGGGCTGTCGCCCAGTCCCGGAATATCCGCCGGCCGCGGCCCCGGCGCAGCCCAATGGAAGCGGCGGTCCTTTTCCGCAATTTCGATGTCGTTGATGCTGGCTTCGCGGCGGCGCATCAGGCCCTGTTCGTCGAATTCCCACTGCTCGTTGCCGTAGGAGCGATGCCACTGCCCGCTCACGTCATGCCACTCGTATTGAAACCGCACCGCGATGCGATTGCCGTCGAAGGCCCAGAGATCCTTGATCAGGCGATAGTCGAGTTCCTTCTCCCATTTGCGCGCCAGGAACTTGACGATCGCTGCGCGGCCTTGCAAAAATTCGGAGCGGTTACGCCAGCGGCTGTCCTCGGTATAGGCCAGCGACACACGCTCGGGATCCCTGGAATTCCAGGCATCCTCGGCCATGCGGGCCTTCTGGGCGGCGGTTTCTTTCGTGAACGGCGGAAGCGGGGGACGCGACATGACGGCCTCGGGTTTTGCTGGGGCTGCGAATTCTATCGCCATTGACGGTCAAGTCGATGGCGGTCTGCCTATCGGGCGATAGCTAGATCAGATCGGCCTTCAATAGCGCGCGCAGCGCTTTCGGGATTGGCTGCGCCCTGCCCTCGCTGATAAAGGCGACGCGCACCTCGGCCTTGACCAGCAGGTGTTCGCCACGCCGAACCTCCTGTGCCAGCGTGATCGAGGCGCCCTTCACCGCGACCGGCCAGGTCACGACGTCGAGCACGTCATCCATGCGCGCCGGTTTCAGGTAATCGATCTGCATCGAACGCACCACGAAGGCAAAGCCGGGCGTTTCCGCCTGCGCCTCCGCAAACAGCGCATGCTGCTCGGCGCCCATCAGCCGCAGATGATTGGTGCGGCCGCGCTCCATGAAGCGCAGATAATTGGCGTGATAGACGATGCCGGAAAAATCCGTGTCCTCGTAGTAGACCCGGATCTGCATGTGATGGCGACCGCTGCGGATTGTGCCGTCGAGATGAGCGGTCAGCGGCGGACCGGGCTCGGTCACGGCTCTTCCTCCCCGCCGCCGAACAATCCGAACTGCGCCGGATCGCGCGCGGGCTCGGCAAGGCCGAGATGGCGGAAGGCGTGCGAGGTCAGAAGCCTTCCGCGCGGGGTGCGCTGCAGATAGCCGCACTGGATCAGAAACGGCTCGATGATGTCCTCGATGGCGTCGCGCGGCTCCGACAGCGCCGCCGCCATGGTTTCCACGCCGACCGGGCCGCCGCCGTAATTCATCGCGATGGTGGTGAGATAGCGGCGATCCATGGCGTCGAGGCCGGCGGCATCGACTTCCAGCGCGCTCAGCGCATGGTCGGCGATCTTGCGGTCGATCGAGGCAGCGTCCGCGGCGGAGGCAAAGTCGCGCACCCGCCGCAACAGCCGTCCGGCGATGCGCGGCGTGCCACGGGCGCGGCGGGCGATCTCGTTGGCGCCGTCTGGCGTCATGCCGATCTTGAGCACGCGCGCGCCGCGGGTGACGATCTTTTCCAGCTCTTCTTCGGTGTAGAAATTCAGCCGCACCGGAATGCCGAAGCGGTCGCGCAGCGGATTGGTCAACAGACCCGCGCGCGTCGTCGCGCCGACCAGGGTGAACTTTGCCAGCTCGATCTTGACCGAGCGCGCCGCCGGCCCCTCGCCGATGATGAGGTCGAGCTGGAAATCCTCCATCGCCGGATAGAGCACTTCCTCGACCGCGGGGCTGAGGCGATGGATTTCGTCGATGAACAGCACGTCGCGCTCTTCGAGATTGGTCAGCAGTGCGGCGAGATCGCCGGCTTTGGCAATGACCGGGCCGGAGGTGGCGCGGAAGCCGACGCCGAGCTCGCGCGCCACGATCTGCGCCAGCGTGGTCTTGCCGAGGCCGGGGGGGCCGACGAACAGCACATGGTCCAGCGCCTCGCCACGCTTGCGCGCGGCCTCGATGAAGATCGAGAGATTCGCGCGCGCCTGTGCTGGCCGACGAATTCGCTCAACAGCTGCGGGCGCAGCGCGGTATCGCCGACATCATCGCTGCGGCGTTCGGGGGTGACGATGCGGGAGGGCGGGTTCACTTCGCCAGCTCCTTCAGCCCCAACCGGATGAGCTGCGCGGTCTCGGCGTTTTCGCCGGCGCTAGCGCGAAGCCGAGGCGATCGCGGCGGCCGCCTGCGGCTGGCCGTAGCCGAGATTGACCAGCGCCGAAATCGCGTCGGTCACCGGGCGCGGCGCGCGCTGGTCGTCGATCGCGCCGGACAGATGCACCAGCGCCGGATCGACATTGGCGAAGGCCGGCGCCTTGTCCTTCAATTCGGTGACGATGCGCTCGGCCACCTTGGGGCCGACGCCCGGCGTGCGCGTCACCGCGGCCTTGTCGCGCAGCGCGATCGCGTTGGCGAGATCCGCCGGCGGCAGCGTGCCGAGCACCGCCAGCGCCACCTTGGCGCCGACGCCCTGCACGGTCTGCAGCAGGCGAAACCATTCGCGCTCGACGTCGCTCTGAAAGCCGAACAGCTTGATCTGGTCCTCGCGGACATAGGTCTCGATCGACAGCACCGCGGCCTCGCCGGGCGACGGCAGCGCCTGCAGCGTCCGCGCCGAACAATGCACCTGATAGCCGACGCCGCCGACGTCGAGGATGACGAAATCCTCGCCGTAGCTGTCGATCAGGCCTTTGAGCTTGCCGATCATACCTCGACCACCCTCAGCCGCAGCGCGGCGCTCTGCGATGATGCGCGTGCGTAATCGCGATCGCCAGCGCATCGGCGGCGTCGGGAGATTTCGGCTCGGCCTTCGGCAGCAGGATCTTCAGCATCACCAAGATCTGGTTCTTGTCGGCATGGCCGGCGCCGACCACGGTCTTCTTCACCTGATTGGGCGCGTATTCCGCGACCGAGATGCCGAACATCGCCGGCGCCAGCATGGCGACCCCGCGGGCCTGGCCAAGTTTCAGCGTGGCGACGCCGTCCTTGTTGACAAAGGTCTGCTCGACCGCGGCTTCCGCCGGCTTGAAATCGCCGAGCACGGCGGCAAGCCCCTCATGGATCGCCAGCAGCCGGCTCGCCAGCGGCAGGCTATCGGGCGGTTCCACCGAACCGCAGCCGACGAAGGCCAGCCGGTTGCCGTCGACCTCGATCACGCCCCAGCCGGTGCGGCGCAGGCCCGGATCGATGCCGAGGATACGGACGGGATGGCGAATCGGGCGGAGTGTCATGGGTCATTTGATACCGCCGATGCCGGAACGTCTACAAGCGCTACGCGCGGAGCGATTGCCATGTCAGACCGTCGCTCCACCCCAAGCCGGGCGACGACAGAGCGGAGTCGACGCCGCGGAAAGCCCTACCCGCCCATCTTCGCCATCAGCGCGTCCGACACCTCGAAATTGGCGTAGACGTTCTGGACGTCGTCGTGTTCGTTCAAAAGGTCGATCAGCTTCAAGAGCTTCTCGCCGGTCTCGTCGTCCACCGGCACGGTGTTTTGCGGCTTCCAGGTCAGCGCCGCCTTGCGCGGTTCGCCGAATTTCGCCTCCAGCGCCTTGGCGACCTCGCGAAAGGTCTCCTGCGAGGCGTAGACCTCGTGGCCACTCTCGCTCGACGACGACGTCGTCGGCGCCGGCCTCGATCGCGGCATCCAGCATCGCATCGTCGGAAGCCACCTTGGCGTCGTATTCGATGACGCCGGTGCGGTCGAACATGAAGGCGACCGAATTGGTTTCGCCGAGATTGCCGCCGGACTTGGTGAAATAGGAGCGGATGTCGGAGGCCGCGCGGTTGCGGTTGTCGGTCAGCGCCTCGACGATAACGGCGACGCCGCCCGGGCCATAGCCCTCATAGCGGATTTCGTCGTAGTTCTCGCTGTCGCCGCCGATCGCTTTCTTGATCGCGCGCTCGATGATTGTCCTTCGGCATGTTCTCCTGGCGGGCCGCGATCATCGCCGCGCGCAGCCGCGGGTTCATCGCCGGATCCGGCGGCCCAAGCTTCGCCGCGACCGTGATTTCGCGCGCCAGCTTGCCGAACAGCTTTCGACTTCTGGGCGTCCTGCCGCCCCTTGCGGTGCATGATGTTCTTGAATTGGGAATGGCCGGCCATGCGGTTTCTTTCGGGGATTCGTCCGGGACGTCTTGGGTGGAAAGCGCGGCCTTATAGGCCGCCGATTTGCTAAAATCAAAGATTTACGGGCATTTTCGGTACGAGGGTAGTGCCCATTGCCTCGATATGAGGCAATTTTAACCATGACTTCACGCCCAACTGCCAAGATGACATCTCGTTGCAAGTTCCCAAGAGAGGCCCATGGCGTTCCGTTTGTTTCGAAAGCGTCCGCCGGAAGCCGGCTGCGCCGTCCGTCGTGCCGCAGGCGGTGACGCCGGCGGCTGTCGCCGATGCCGACAGCGCTCCGGAACGCGATTCGGCGAGGGAAATTCTCGAACTGCTCGAACTCGAACTGGGCGCGATGATCCGCCAGCTCGAACGCGCGGCCCATTCGGTCGCCGGCGGCGCCGAGGCAACGGCGGCGACACTCTCCACCATCCGCCAGCGCACCGACGCCCTCACCGGACGGACCAGCGCCGCGCAGTCGACCGCGACCACGTTCTCGCAGGCCGCCGAGAAGTTCACCCATTCGGCTGAAGGCATCGGCTCCCAGGTCCGCGGCGCGAGCCAGCTCGCCGACCAGGCCAGCGCCGCCGCCCGCGAAGCCAGCGCCAATGTGGACCGGCTGAGGGAATCCTCGGCTGCCATCGGCAACGTCGTCAACCTGATTGCGCAGATCGCCAGGCAGACCACGCTGCTGGCGCTCAACTCCACCATCGAGGCGGCGCGCGCCGGCGCCGCGGGCAGAGGCTTTGCGGTGGTCGCCACCGAGGTCAAGGCACTGGCGGTGCAGACCCAGCACGCCACCGAGGAGATCACCAAGAAGATCGACGCGCTGCAAAAGGATGCCGCAGGTTCGGTCGACGCCGTGCACCGGATCGCGCAGGCGATCGAAGCGATCCGCCCGGTGTTCGAGAACGTCAACGGCGCGGTGGCCGAGCAGAACGAAACCACCCACGAGATATCCGAAAACGCCGCCAATGCATCGCACTTCATCGTTTCGGTCGGCGACAGCGCCACCGAGATCGACAGCGCCGCCAGGGAGGCCGAGGCCCATGGCGAGCGGGTCGCCGACGCCGGCAAGGCCGTCACCACTTTCGCGCAGAAGCTCAAGACCCGCTGCGCGGTGCTGCTGGGCCAGGACGGGCGCGAAGACCGCCTCAAGCGAGAGAGGCTGCCCTGCAACCTCAAGATCGAAATCCAGACCCCGCGCGGCCCGATCACGGCGGCGGTCTACGAGATTTCCATGGAAGGCGTCCTGATCTCCGGAGCGGACGCCGCGCAGCTGCCGCTGCACCAAAGGCTGGACGCCACCATCGAGGGCGTCGGCACCTGCCGGATCCGCATCACCGAACATGCGAAGGCCGGCGCGCAGGCGCGCTTCGAGGCGCCGGATACCGCATTGAGCGAAAAGATCGAAGACCGGCTGTGGGCGATCCGCGACGAGAACACCGAATTCGTCACCCGCGCCATGGAAGCCGGCACCGCGCTGACCAGGATTTTCGAGGATGCGGTCAAGAGCGGCGCCATTTCCGTCGACGACATGTTCGATGAGAATTACCTGGAGATCCCCGGCACCAACCCGCTGCAGCACCGCACCAGGATTGTCGACTGGGCCGATCGCGCGCTGCCGCCGTTTCAGGAAGCGTTCCTCGCCAGGGATCCGCGCATGGTGTTCTGCGTGATGATCGACCGCAACGGCTATTTGCCGGTGCACAACAAGATCTATTCGCATCCGCAACGCCCGGGCGACGTGGCCTTGAACACCGCCAACAGCCGCAACCGCCGCATCTTCAACGATCCCGCCGGGCTGGCCGCTGGCCGCAATCAGCGTTCCTATCTGATCCAGAGCTACGCCCGCGACATGGGCAACGGCAAGACCGTCATGATGCGCGAGATCGACGTACCGATCCGCGTCAATGGCCGGCACTGGGGCGGATTCCGTACCGCGTACAAACTTTGAACGATACCTGCGTCCAGGAAATCTGAACCTTCTTCGGGTTATTCAGCGAGAGGAATGCGACGATGTCGGTTGCGCAGCCCATAAAGCTGGAACGTGCTGCTGCCGTCCCCTCCGACAGCGAACGTCTGGTCGATCAGCTTGCGAACCGGATCGGCGGCCTCGGGGTCGAGCTTGCGGACGTGGCCGGAAATCTGCAGGAAGTCGCCGGCCGGGTCTCCAACCAGTCCGAACGGTTCGGGCATCTGCAGGAGACCGCCGAGACCATGGTTTCCGCCAACCACGATATCGCCAGCGCGTCCCAGGCGGTGCAAACCGCCACCACCTCCGCCGTCAATGAAATCACCCAGTCGCGCGCCGCGGTGGAAACCGCGGTCCAGCATATCGCCGAACTGATCGAGGCCGTCGGCCGCATCGAGCACCGTCTCGGCGCGGTCGGCACTGCGCTCGCGCAGGTGGCCAAGGTGTCCGGATCGATCGAGGCGATCGCCAAGCAGACCAACCTGCTGGCGCTGAATGCGACCATCGAGGCCGCCCGCGCCGGCGCGGCCGGCCGGGGTTTTGCGGTCGTCGCGAGCGAAGTCAAAAGCCTCGCCGAAGCCACCCGCCAGGCGACGCATTTGATCGGCGACACCGTTCGCGATCTCGACGGCCAGGTCGGCAGCCTGATCGGTGAAAGCAGCGACGCCTCGCTGCGGGCCAAGAACGCCGGCGAGGGCGCCCAGCAGATCAAGGGCATCATCGTCCGCGTGCAGGACGGCTTCACCTCCGTCGGCCGCGAGATCGACGGTGTCGCGAAAGCCGCCACCTCCAACCTCGCCCATTGCGACATGGTGATCGACGAACTCACCAACCTCGCCAAGGGCGTCGACCTGTCGTCGACCGACCTGAAGCAGCGCCGATGAAAGAGTGGCAAAGCTGCTCGACCTTTCCGAGGGGCTGATCGAACTGATCGCCACCAGCGGCGTGGAGACGTCGGACGCCCCGCTGATCCGCGTCGTGATCGACACCGCAAAGCAGATTTCGGCGGCGTTCGAGACGGCCGTCGCGCGCGGCGACATCCGCCTCGATCAATTGATGGACGAGAATTACCGAGAAATTCCCGGCACCGACCCCAAGCAATATCTCACCGACTATGTCGAATTCACCGACCGCATTCTGCCGCCGATCCAGGACCCGATCCAGAAGATCGATCCGCGGATCGTGTTCTGCGTCGCATGGGCCAAAGGCGGCTATCTTCCGACCCACAATCCGAACTATCGCCTGCCGCAGGGGAAGGACCCGGTCTGGAACAACGCCAATTGCCGCAACCGGCGGCTGTTCAACGATCGCGCGGTGAAGAAGGTGGCGGCAAATACAAAACCGTTCCTGCTGCAGACCTACCGGCGCGACATGGGCGGCGGCAACTTCGTGCTGATGAAGGACCTCTCCTCGCCAATCCATGTCCGCGGCCGCCACTGGGGCGCATTTCGCATGGGCTTTCGGCTGACTTGAACGGCCGAGCGATCGTCGAAGCCGATCCGGTTTTCAAACAGCCGCAAACTTGATCGTCATTGCCGTGACGTTTGACGCGCGTCCGCGATCTCGCGGCGCGGATCGCGCCCGGGCTATGCTTGAAGTTTGCCCTCGAGAATAGAGAGGGCGCAGGGAAAGACCGGGTGCGCGCTGCACCCGCGGTCTCGTGCGCAAACTTGTGCAAAAATACGCACACGAGCATACAGGTTCAGCGGAGGCAATCCGGCCTTCCCTGCGCAATGGTTTTACGGTTTCCTTCGCGCTCTCCCGGGTGACCGGCTTTCTTGCCACCCTCATTGGCAGAATGACTTCCGCCGACTTGATGCCAGCACCGGGGCATCAGGACCACACGACTTCGCCGTCCGCGTTAGCGCTGTTCGTCAAGAGCGCCGCCGCGTCCACCGCATCCCGCCCCACGTCCGTGACGATCGCGAGCGCCCCTCATGAGGAGCAGGATGGGGTGAGTTCTAAAAGTGATTTGGGGAAAGTGCGAAGCGAAATATTTTTGCAAAAAGGGCTGGACAGCCAAATCAGTGATTTGCCTGTCGGGTCAGATCAGCGGCGTGGTCCTGACGAAAACGCCACGGACCACGCCGACGCCACTGTTCCCATCCCGCACCTCGTTCAAATCGCCACATTCGGCGACGACGCTGTCGGTTCGAATCACTGGATCAATGGTGCGCATGCGATGGCACACAACTGGCCCAACAACTTCGTTCATAAACCGGTCAAAGATCAAAAGCCGGTCGACGACTTCTTTGCGTCGAGGCTTGCTGACCGAATCCGAATCGATAATTGGCGCCAGAAACTGAGTTTTATCCGGGGCGAAATACTCGAAATCGCCGGGCAAAGCTCGCAGCGAGGTTTAGTGGACCTGGAACGGGAAACCGTGAACCTGGCTCGCTCAATCGAGCGGTTGGAGGCATTGCTGCGCCTGAAAGCACCTCAGTGAAGCGCTTATCGGATTTCGGAATGTTTGGACGCATCGCAGGCTACGCGGCGAAATAAATTAGGGCGCGTACTCAAAAATTCGGTTCATGTCCGCTTCACTCCGAAAGCGACGCAATTGCCGTGTAGCCGCGGAATCTCGCAAAGTGCCGGAGCGGGATATTCCAACATCTAGGCCCCAGCCACGATTACGTGTGCCTGAATCTTGGCAGCAACCTCGCCGCTGCCATGTCGGTCTGCAATTGCAGATGCAGCGTAGTCGGTTGCGGTTTCCAGTTTTCCCGCATCTCTGGCCTCGATTTCGTTGCGAAGGAGAGTTCCCTGACAATAAGCAACGGCCGGAAGGCGCGGCGAGGATGCACGGCTTTGTTCGGCTCTCGTCTCGATCACCACATGGGAGAAACCTGCGTCCTCCAGCTCGCTACGGATCAGTGCCGTATCGTGGTAGCCGTGCGGCGTGCGCGCCAGAAAGCGCGGCGGATCGTTCGGGAAAATCCTTGCCAGAGCATTCGTCACATCATCCGCAAATAGATTTTCCTCGATGCGATCCCATACGCTGAATAAAAAATGTCCTCCAGGCTTCAGGACTCGCTTTGCTTCGCGGTAGGCCGATGAGCGGTCGGGAAAGAACATCGCGCCGAACTGACAAAAAACGAGATCGAAGGCCGCATTTTCAAACGGTAGCGCCAGGGCATCCGCTTGGCGCCATTTGATGCGACTGTCGGGAGCTTGTCGCGAAGCGGCGTAGTCGAGCATCGGCTGGTTGAGGTCGGTTACGATATAGCTTGCGCCGGGGGAAAGTTTTGGCGCCAATGCGCGGGTGACAACCCCGGTACCCGCGGCGGTTTCCAAAACGGCCCTTGGCGACAAGGAGGCCGCTCGTCGTGCAAGATCTGCGGCGAACGGCTCGAAAATCAACGGCACCATATGGCGGTCGTAGTTTTCCGGAATCGAGCCAGCGAACACCTTGTCCGTTTCCAACATTGCTATCACCCGCCGTCCGTTGATGGCTCGCGAGGCTAGCATATTATTATCCGCTTCGGGTCGTTTTCGACCGGGAGGCGCCCAACAGCATGTGCGGCTATGTCAGCTGCAGCTCCGCGAAAGTGGAAGCAAGATCAGGCTATTGGTGTCTATCATGACGGACGTGGCGGGTTGGCCAGCAAGATTCACCTAGTGGTCGATACGAACGGCCCGCCTGTCCGGCTCGCGCTACGACAGGCTTGCGGCCAACTACCTCGCCTTCATCCAGCTTGCGTCGATTAAGGTATGGTTGCGCGTTAATGAGTCCGTGTCCTCGTTTGCGATACGACTTACCTAAATCTCATGATCGCGGATCATTACCTGCTGCTTGCCTCAAGGTGTCGGCATGAGGAGCAACGGCGAACTGTATTCTTTCCTGCGATCCGCTGGCCAAACCGTCGCGAGCCATCGTCTCGATCATGGCCAATTTTCTCGGAAGAATGTTGTCGCATCGTGAAGAGTTTCGGCCTGCACTCTAACGCTGCAAGCCTGCCGTCTCCCGCTAGTCGATATTTGAAAATTGAAGGTATAGCCGGCGACCCCCGTGTCAGCCTGGATGGGTTGAGCTTCGCGGCGCATTCAGTATCCCCCTGTCCTGCGTCGATCTGGGACATTACATTTGCAAATCGGCCTTTCCTGCGGCGCGAATATGGCGCGACCTATTTTGCATGGGTATTCACAGATTTGGGGAAACTGCGGCGGATCAAGCTGTAAATGGCGGCAGCATTTGAAGAACGAGGCATCACCACGATCGGCGGTCCCGATCGGCCACGGACAAGGCGTGATCTCCCGCTCCTGTGTCAGCTTCCGCAGCGCGCGATGGGCGTGAAGCCGGTGCCGATGGCATCCCTATCGCGCACGAGGCACGATTTGCGCACTTTCAGCCCGCGCGCCTAACTTCTTACCCCGGGTCGCCAACGCCAATTGCGAAGGTCCGCGCGTCCACGATACTTGGCTGGTCAGAGACGGCGACCGCTAATCGTGGTCCCGCGAATTCATCGTGCCGCCGAGAGACGTCGCCGTCGACGAAGCCGCTTTCGCCCGGGGACGGGACGTCGTTTGATGGTGAACAACAAACCTCATGATGGGGAACGGCCGTGAGATCCGCGACGCAATGTTGGCGCTCGGTCCAGTCAATCCCGTCAAAGGTCATGCCGCGCCTAAGCATCTCCGCTTCCAGATCGGCGGCATGCTTCATCCAATCCGAAGTCTCGCGGACTCGAAATCTCGGTTCTCGACCCAGCTCATTCAGTTCGTCGTCTACAGCCAGCGCCCCTCGGGCGGCATGATGCATCATCAAGAGGCTGTCATTCGTGAACGCTTGATAGTTCATGGGACCCCCGTTCAGAGAGTTGTCCCGCGCTGTGGGGATAGCTTTTGTAGCCAATAATTTAACGACCTCTTAAGGCGCACGCCTGAGCCGGAGAAAAACTTAAGTGTTTCCTCCCTGGATCGCGTGATCGTCTAGCCGGTAACGCGTCAATCAGTTCGATTTTCCATGGTCCCACCTCGCGATGGATCCTGCGAATTCGCTTTGTCGTTGAACAAGCGCGACGATGGCGAATTTGTCCAATCTGTTCGAACCGCAGTCGTGATCCGTCTCAACTTGGACACGGTGGCTGGGCAGTAATAGGGCCCGCTTGAGAGTGAGGACGACAATACGCCTGAAGAATGCCGTGAGCGCCATGTCTGCACCTATCTCGGGACACATCAATATGCGAGCCATCCGCGCGATATCGGTAGCAGCATTGGCCGTTTTCATACTTCCTGCAGGGATCGCACACGCCGAGTTCCTGTTTTGGCCCCAGCCCAGGTCCTGGTGGGGTGATTACGCTCCGCGCAGGCACAAGCACCACCACAGGCACACAAAGTCTGAATTGGAGAAGAACGATCGGTCCATGGACGCCCCGAAGGGCCCGCTCCAGATCATCATCTCGGTCGCGGACCAACGGGTCTCGCTTTATGACAACGGGACGTTGATTGCACGCTCTTCGGTGTCCACGGGAACGCAACGTCATCCCACTCCCCTCGGCGTGTTCAGCGTGATCGGCAAACAACGATGGCATCGCTCAAATATTTATAGCGCCGCTCCCATGCCCTACATGCAGCGCATCACCTGGTCGGGGATAGCGCTGCATGCGGGCGTCGTGCCTGGACATCCGGCGTCACACGGCTGCATCCGCCTGACAAATGACTTTGCCATTCGACTCTGGCATCTCACGAGGCGCGGCACGCGGGTGATCATCGCGCGCGATGATGTCCAACCGGTCGAGATAACCAATCCGCACCTGTTCAAGCCGAAAGCGGCGTCCGGTTCGCCGGAATTTCAGACTGCGACAGCCGCCGGTAACACCGCGGCAGCAACGCCTGGGCCGTTAGTGTCCAATGCCGAAACGCAAGAAGCCACCAACCGCCAGATTCCAAACTCGGCTCCCGCTGGAGCCGCAGCTAAAAAAGGCGTCCCGATCTCGATCTTCGTGAGTCGCAAGTTGGGCAAACTTTTCGTGCGTCAGCGCTTCGAGCCATTGTTCGATGTCCCGGTCAAGATCCAGAATCCGGAAGAGCCGCTGGGAACGCACGTGTTTACCGCAATGGAATTCCAGGACGCGGGAGCGGCGGTTCGCTGGACCGTCGTCTCAATGCCGGAGGAGTTTCCTCGCATGTCCGGGGCCAGCGCCAACGAGCGCGAGGCGCCCGCGAAACAAATTATCGAGCCTGCCCTGCCGGCGCGGTTGCCCGATGAAGCCAACACTGCCCTCGACCGCATCGAAGTGCCGCAAGATGCGGCTGAGCGGATCTCTGAATTACTGACGCCGGGGTCTTCACTCGTTATTTCCGACGACGGATTTGGCCAGGAGACGGGAAAAGACACGGATTTCATTGTCGTAACGCATTGACGCGGAGGCACATCAAAGGCCATCGGGGAAGCCAAGGCGCGCCGTGCGGAGCACATGGGATGGAAGCGAATATTGCGGCGGTTCGCTATCTGATCAGATACGTCACTCGGAATTCGATGTTTGGGTTGGTGAAGGCGAGGAGTTGGCCTCCCGCGCAATTGGGTGATGCTGATCGAGCTTCGATGCAACCGAGACGCCGGCATCAAAACGGACACGATAGATTTGCAAATTCTCCATCACGCGCTGGACATAATTGCGCGTTTCGGCAAACGGAATGCGTTCTACCCAATCGACCGCATCCACGTCGGGATTGCGCGGATCCCCGTACTGCTTCACCCATTGCTGAACGCGGCCCCGGCCGGCATTATAGCCAGCGAAAGTCATGATGTGAGAGCCGCTATATTCCTTTAACAGCGCGCCGAGTTCGGCTGCGCCCATTTGCGTGTTGTAGACGGGATCGGAGACCATCCGATCCCAATCGTAGGCGACGCCGAACCTCTTGGCGGTGTCGCGTCCGGCTTCCGGAGTGACCTGCATCAGGCCGACCGCATTGGCTGGCGACTTGTCGTGCTGGTCGAACGCACTTTCGGTACGTGCAACCGAGTAGATAATGCTGTGGTCGACTTCGGGACCGATCGGGCTGGTTTGCGGGATCCCGATCGTGGGGAAGGCGTAAAGGTCCAACGCCAGCCCGCGCGCCAGCGCCGTCTTTCCGATCTGCAGCATGGCGCGCGCGTCGTTCCGGCGACCGGCGAGCTCAGCAAGCGCGGCCAGTGTTGCGGCGTCAGCACGCTGCTGCTCCGCGAGATCCGCCACAAAAGTCAGGACGAGGTCGCGCTCGCCGAGCGTATAGAGCATATCGGCGGCGCGCACGAGTTCGTCCAAAAGGGCTGGATCGGCGGCGGCACCGACGAGCGGCGGCGGCCGCAGCTCAATTCTGTCGAGGCCAAGCTTGGCGCGCGCGAGTTGTCCATAATAGGCGGTGGTATATCGAGCGGCGGCTTCATAGCTCGCGCGCATCTCCGCGTTGTCGCCGGCGGCCTCGGCGGCGCGGCCGCGCCAATAGTTCGCCCGTGCAAGTACGATCGGATTGGCGGATCCGTCGTCAATATGGGCGAAATGCGCGCGCGCCGTCGCGGGGTCGTTGAGATAGCGCAACGCGATCCAGCCGGGCAGGAAATGGAATTCTGCGCGGTAATATTCATTGGCTGGCGGCGCGGCGTCGCGCACGATCTGATAGGCGGATTGGGGATTACCCAGATCGAGCAGCTTGCGGGCGACAATGCGCCGTTCGCGCCACCATTCGTTGGTGTCCTGCAGAGCCATGCCGGCGGAGGGGGCGGCCAGCATCAGGCGGGCGGCATCTGCGATCCGGTCATGGAGAACCATCCAGTGAATACGGCACAGGACGTAGCCCAGATCCTGGCGGGCGTCGGTCGCAACCGCGTCGAGCAGTTCAAGCGCCTTGGTCGCATTCGCCGTCACGGCGCCACAGGCCTTGACGATTGACAGCTCGTCGCCGCCAAGGTGACGCGCCGCGCGCATCGCTCCCGAAAAATCCTTGGCGCCGATGCGCCGGTCCATGCGTGCGCGATGGTCGTCGCGGGTGAGAAGGTCGCCGAATGTTTCGAGCGCTTCGGCTTCAACGCGTTCCGACAGTTCCTCTGACTGCCAGGCCTGGCGAACCTGGCGTCCGGCGCCGTCACGATCGCCCGCGGCAAGAAGCACCCGCGCGAGCGCCAGGCGGCCCCTGGCACTCGCCGGCTGATCGCCGGTAAAGCCATGAACCGTAGAGGCGTCGCTGTGCTCTTGCCACAGCCGCGCCTCCGCCCGCCGGCGCAGCGGACCCAGGCTCGGCCAGCCCGGGTTGTCGGCGATGAAAGCCGCGTACCGGCCGAAACCCGCATCGGAGTCCGGGTGTCGCAGGATGAACCATTCAACGAGTTTTTGCGCCGCCGGATCGCCGATCGTTTTCTCGATGGCGCTCGCCTCGCCGGATTTGGCCTTGCGCGCCAGATCAATCGCCTGCCTGACCGCCGCGAGGTCGCCGGACAAAGGAAGGTCCGCCACAGCCCGGGCAGGCTCACCGCTGGATAGGGCACGCTTACGCCGCGCTGCCTTAACATGCGCGGCAGACTTGCCCTTCTTCAGCGCCGCGTGGCGCCGATGGTGCGCGCTACTCGCCGCATCCGGCTTGCTGGCATGTTGGACCTGTCTGTGGCGAGCAAGCGCTGCCGCATCGCTCGCGCCCCCGGCGAGAACGGCCAGGGCGAAGAAAAAAGTCAGCGGCCGGAAAGGCGGATTCATTCCGTGGTCCCCCGCAAACTCACCGGCACGAACCGTGAGAACGCACAATCCGTGCGGTAGAACCGCCTTGAGGATATCACGTCGGCCCTTCGCAACTGTTACGTTTGGGCAACAGCGCGGGAAAAACCTGAAGCGCAGTGGAACTCAAACGGTCCCCGGCGAGGCGCCGCGTCCGCTTCTCTTTGGTTCCCGGCTGCGTGAAAACTCCGAGATTGAATTTGCGAACGGAATTTCGTTTCGACTTCAATCGATTTGGAAAAAGAGAGAGCGCCGGCGGCGGTTGTCGAGACAAGACAATAGAGAAAACCATTCTGCGCGCTTTTCAGGCGCGCAGGTTTTCACGCAGTCTGGTTCATTCGCATCGTTCCGACTGTCCGCCGGTCACTTCCGCTCGACCAGCTTTGGGGCCAGCGCATGACGAGGGTCTGGAGTCAGGGCGGCGTTCAATTCTGAAACGTCCCCTGATTTTTCTCCATGACCTCGACCCGTGTTCAGGTTCTTCACGGACTTGCCGAAGACCTGTCCGCTGCGATCAGGCAAGATCGAAGCGATCAAGGTTCATCACCCTGGTCCACGCCGCCACGAAGTCTTTCACGAACTTCTCCTTCGAGTCCGCGCACGCATAGACTTCCGCAAGCGCACGCAACTGCGAGTGCGAACCGAAGATGAGGTCGACACGCGTGCCGGTCCACTTGAGCTCGTTCGTCGTGCGGTCGCGTCCCTCGAACACGCCTTCGGTTCCGGCGGAGGGCTGCCATTGCGTGCTCATGTCGAGCAGGTTGACGAAGAAGTCGTTCGTCAGCGTCTCGGGCCGCCTGGTGAAGACGCCATGTGCCGGCTGTCCGGCGTTCAGCGCGCGCAGGCCGCCGACGAGCACCGTCATCTCGGGCGCCGTCAGCGTCAGCAATTGCGCCCGATCCACCAACCGCTCCTCGGCGGACAAGCGCTGCTTATCGCGGAGATAGTTGCGGAAGCCCTCAGCGGTCGGTTCGAGCGGCGCGAAGGAGTCGATGTCGGTCTGCTCCTGCGATGCGTCCATGCGCCCCGGCGTGAAGGGCACCTTCACATCTTGTCCGGCGGCCTTGGCGGCCTTCTCGACCGCCGCGCAGCCGCCGAGAACGATCAGGTCAGCAAGCGAAACTCTCTTGCCGCCGGACTGCGAAGCGTTGAATTCCTTCTGGATCGCTTCAAGTTTTTGAAGGACCGTCGCCAGCTGCGCCGGCTGGTTGACTTCCCAATCCTTCTGCGGCGCGAGGCGAATGCGTGCCCCGTTCGCGCCGCCGCGCTTGTCAGAGCCGCGGAACGTCGAGGCAGAAGCCCAAGCCGTCGAGACCAATTGCGACACGGACAGCCCGGACGCGAGGATCTTGCCCTTCAGGGCGGCAATGTCCTGCTCACCGATCAGTTCATGATTGACCGCGGGAATGTGGTCTTGCCACCGCAATTCCTCCTTCGGAACGAGCGGGCCGAGATAGCGCGCGATCGGGCCCATGTCACGGTGCGTGAGCTTGAACCACGCCCGGGCAAACGCGTCTGCGAACTGATCCGGGTTCTCGTGGAAGCGTCTTGAAATCCTTTCGTAAGCAGGGTCGAACCGCAAGGCGAGGTCGGTGGTCAGCATGGATGGCGCATGACGCTTTGACGGGTCGTGCGCATCCGGCACCGTACCGGCGCCTGCACCATGCTTCGGCGTCCACTGATGCGCACCGGCCGGGCTCTTGGTCAGTTCCCATTCGTAGCCGAACAGGTTCCAGAAGAAGTTGTTGCTCCACTTCGTGGGCGTCGTGGTCCAGACGACTTCCAGGCCGCTGCCGATCGCGTCACCCGCTTTGCCCGTGCCAAATTTGCTCTTCCAGCCGAGGCCCTGATCCTCGATGGGGGCGGCTTCCGGCTCTGGACCCACCAGTGACACATCGCCAGCGCCGTGGGTCTTGCCGAAGGTGTGACCGCCAGCAATCAGCGCGACCGTTTCTTCGTCGTTCATCGCCATGCGCGCGAACGTCTCGCGAATATCCTTGGCCGCCGCGAGGGGATCCGGCTTGCCGTTCGGCCCTTCCGGATTCACGTAGATCAGACCCATCTGCACGGCAGCGAGAGGATTCTGGAGATCACGGTCGCCACTGTAGCGCTCGTCGGCCAGCCACTTGCCTTCGGGGCCCCAAAAGATGTCCTGTTCGGGCTCCCAGACATCGGCCCGCCCGCCGCCGAAACCGAACGTCTTGAACCCCATCGAACTCGAGGGCGACGTTGCCCGCGAGGATCATGAGGTCGGCCCACGAGATCTTGTTGCCGTACTTCTGCTTGATCGGCCACAGCAACCTGCGCGCCTTGTCGAGGTTTACGTTGTCCGGCCAACTGTTGAGGGGCGCGAAACGCTGCTGTCCGGCTCCGGCACCGCCGCGGCCGTCACCGATGCGGTACGTGCCTGCGCTGTGCCACGCCATCCGGATGAACAGCGGCCCGTAGTGGCCATAGTCGGCCGGCCACCAATCCTGCGAGGCTGTCATCAGGACGTGAAGGTCCTTGATCACGGCACTCAGGTCCAGGCTCTTGAATTCCTTGGCGTAGTCGAACGCCTCGCCCATCGGATCGGACAGGGTGGAGTGCTGGTGGAGAACCTGAAGGTTCAGCTGGTTCGGCCACCAGTCACGGTTGGTGTGCGCGCGCGTCCCGCCCGTAAACGGGCACTTGGTTGTGTCATCCATCATCGCCTCCTGTGGTGGCGGTTTCCGCCCTATTTCCATCCGACAACATCCTATGCAATGCATCGCATCAGGTAAAATTGACTTTAGTGATCGCTGCGATAAGTTGTCCTGATGACTCCTGTTACGCTCAAGCAGCTTCTCTATTTCGATGCGCTGGCCCGCCATTGCCACTTCGGACACGCGGCGGACGCCTGTGCGATCTCGCAGCCGGCCTTGTCGATGCAGATCAAGGAACTGGAGGAAGCTTTGCGCGGCGTGCTAATCGAGAGAGGCGCACGACAAGTCAGGCTCACGAAGTTCGGAGAAGAGGTCGCCCAGCGCGTCCGCGACATCCTGCGCTCGGTCGATGAACTGGGAGACTTCGCGCGTGCGTCGCGGGACCGCCTGGTGGGCCGGCTGCGCATCGGCATGATCCCGACGATTGCACCCTATCTGCTGCCTGCGGTCATCAGGAACCTCAATCGAACGCATCCCGAACTTGACATTCACGTGCGTGAGACGCTGACGCAGAAGCTGATACAGGAACTCGCGGAAGGCCGGCTTGACACGGCAATCGTTGCTCTGCCGGTGTCCGAACCTTCGCTTACCGAGGTCGCCTTGTTTGCGGAAAATTTTCTGCTGGTCCGGCCGGGCGCGGATGAAGGAACGCCGGTGCCCAGTGGCGAAGCACTGCGCGAAATGAGGCTGCTTCTGCTGGAAGAGGGGCACTGTTTTCGCGATCAGGCCCTGTCGTTCTGCAATATGCAATCGCCGCCACCACGGGAGGTCCTGAACGCGAGCTCTCTGTCTACCCTCGTTCAAATGGTTAGCGCCGGCATCGGTGTCACTTTGATCCCGGAAATGGCCATGGCGGTGGAGACACGCTCGGCGTCGGTGTCAGTCGCTCGCTTCAAAAATCCGCAACCCTCGCGAACCATTGGCATGGTCTGGCGCAAGTCAAATCCTCTGGCCAGACAGCTGCTGCAAATTTCTGAAGTGGTTCGTCTCTCGGCCGACGCGTTGCGCGAGCAGAACACCCCGCGCCCGCAACGGCGGCCGCGTAACGGACAGGTGCGCCCTGGTTGACGCGGCGATGCCCCCGATAAGGTGGTCCTGCGGGCGCCTGCGGTCTCGCAAAGTAGGGATTCACGATACACTGGGCGGCGCGGCCCGATGCCGACATCGCGCACTGCGCCAGAGAGGAATAGGCGCAATCGATGTAATCCCCACCGATTTGGTAGACATGCAGGCAGACCGGATAATCCGGGCTATAGGTCTGAGCCCGCGCTGGCCCGGCTGCCCAAATCGTGACGACCGCCACAATGCTCAAAGCTGGAAAGCGCATCAGAACCTCCTTCGGGATGGAGCATCAACGCACCGAAGCAGGCAAACCATCTTGATCCCGGTCAATTCACATGTCGCGCCGCCTTTTGCGGCACGCGAAATTCAGACGATCCCTGCTCCGCCGGCCGGTTCATGTGAACGACACGCCCTCCCGGGTCCGTGTAAACCAGCCGGCAACCTATAGGTGCTTACGTTGGGTTGATCGATATCCGCACAGGACTGGCAGGTGCCCTCATGCTTCGAAATGGCAGCTATTCCGCATGGTTCAGAACCCAGCGCGGAGAAGGAACCGGCATTGTAGAGCTTAACGACGGCAAAGTGACCGGCGGAGATACTGTGCTCACCTACACCGGATCATATGTCGAGGACGGAGATGCATTTACGGCTTTGATCGTCACGGAGCGGCACTCGCCGGGGCAACCTTCCGTTTTCGGCATCGACAATGTCGAGTTGACCGTTAGCGGCAATTCCTCCGCGACGACCACGGCATCGTGCACGGGAACCGTTAAACAGCTCCCGGGCATGACCTTCGAGGCCGTTCTTGTCCGCATCGCAGATCAGCCGAGAGAAACCGCTTCGCGTCGGCGCATGGGCGGCAGCTGGCCCCCGCGGTCAATGTCCTAGCGCCTTTTCCGTTTCGATGGGATCGAAACCGGCTCCAGGTTTTTGATTTGACGCGTTTTCTTAGCGCGAACCGGTCCCCACTTCGCTCGAAAACGCTCTCAGCCGGATCGCGCGCATCGATCCATCCGTCGTATTTGAAACAATTGCTGGCGTTGGGTCGGTGATCCTGCCGACACGTCGCCCTTGCGGGGCCATACGGCGTCGGCCGTCTTGTTTCAACGCGTTTGATCCATCGCAATTCCATCTTCCTAGAGTAGCGATATTCTTTCGACTATGTTCGAGGTTGTCATCATTCAGCTCGGCCCCGACCTATTGGGAATGGTACGTATGCAATCGTGACGGCCTGCAGATTATGCAGGGCCGGGAAAAGACCCGCGCGGAGGCCAGATATCAGGGCAACCGGGCTTTGTTCGGTCTGCTGGCGAGTGGCTGGAAACCGATGGCGCATCCCAAGCGCCCCTAGAAAGCAGCCGTCCTGCCGTCAGCCAGCCCCCTACCCCTTCCAAAATCCCGGCAGCGTCGGCTCCAGCCTTCCGCCGATCCGCACCGGCGCGACCTTGACCGCGAGCCCGGTCGCATCGTCGGTCTCGACCGCGACGCCGCTCAGCGTCGCAGCGCCCAGCGCCGGTTCGAACCGCCCGAGGGAATGCCCGACGTGAACCGTCGCAGCGGCTCTTCCTTCTGCATGCCGATGATCGAATCGTAATCGCCGGTCATGCCGGCGTCGGTCATGTAGGCGGTGCCGCCGGCAGGATCTGGTGATCGGCGGTCGGCACATGGGTGTGGGTGCCGACGACGAGACGAGGCGCGGCCGTCGCAGAAGAAGCCGATGCCCTGCTTCTCGCTCGACGCCTCGCAATGGAAATCGACCACGATCGGCGTCGGCCGCCTCGCGCAGCGGGCAGGCTTCGAGTTCGCGGTTGATGACGGCGAAGGGATCGTCGAACGGCGTCATGAAGACGCGGCCGATGCGCGTTGACGACCAGCGCGCGCTTGCCGTTCTTGGTGTCGACCAGCGCCGCGCCGCGGCCCGGCGTGCCCTTCGGAAAATTCGCGGGGCGAACCAGCCGCGGCGCGCGCTCGATGAACACCAGCGCCTCGCGCTGGTCCCAGGCATGGTTGCCGAGCGTGACGGCGTCGGCGCCGGCATCGATGAATTCCTGGTAGATCGCCTCGGTGATGCCGAAGCCGCCGGCGGCGTTCTCGCCATTGACGACGACGAGGTCGAGCGCCCAGTCGCGGATCATGCCGGGCAGGTGGTCGGAGATGGCGGTGCGGCCGGCCCTGCCGACGACGTCGCCTACGAAAAGAATGCGCAACTCATGAACTCCGGAAATCGAACAGTTTGGTTTCCGTTAGCACATAATCCAGCGGCACGTCGTGCTGCAGTGCCGGCACGGCTGCGACTTCCTGGCCGCGAAGGCGAGCCCGATCGCCGCAAAACCCTTTGGATTTGTGCAGGTGCGCCAGCGTGCGGTCATAATGTCCGGCGCCATAGCCGATGCGGTGGCCGGTCCGGTCGAAGGCCGCCAGCGGCACCAGCACGATGTCGGGCACGATCTCGGCCGCGGCCGGCGACGGCTCGAGAATCCCGAGCGATCCCGGCAGCAGCCTGTCGCCGGCATGCCAGACCCGGAATCGCAGCGACTGGCCGCGCGCGGTGATGACCGGCAGCGCCAGCCGCGCGCCTTGCGCCGCGAGCGTCTGCATCAGCGGGGTCGGGTCGAGCTCGCTGCGGATCGGCGAATAGCCGGCGACGACCGTGCCGGGCGCGATTTCAACCGGCAATCCGCGCTTTGCGATCGCCTGCGCCGCCGCGGCGCGCTGCGCCTCGCTCAACGCATCGCGCGCAGCCAGCGCCGCGGCGCGGAGTGTGGCTTTGATGTGAGGATCGGTCATGCTCCGCCCCGTCAGGTCGGGCTTGCATTTGATGACGGCGTCATCATCCGCGAAAGCGTGTGATCCGGCTATTCCAGAGCGCTTGCGACAGGACCGCGAAGCCGCGGCGTACTGGGACACCCGCTTCGCGGGGCATGACGGACGAATGGGCGGCAACAACCAGAACAGGAAACAAAAGTGCGAAGCCGCGATGGCCGTTGGAGCGCTCGATCCCGGAGTTCCCTACGAAAGTAGGTGGGCACCATATGACCGGGTCCACGGACCTGGCCAGGGACAGTTCCCTGAAGGATCGATAAGGCCCCGGGGATATATGGCTCCTGACGCGCGACACAGCTTCGCAGGGCCAATGTAACCACGGTTACCCCAAACCGCCAGCGTTAACGCGGGGCGCTCGCGATGACCCGGTCTTGAACGATGCGCAATTGTGCCTTAAGGTCTGGTGCTAACGCACCATCCGGGAATGACGGACTTGGTTTGCCCTCCGCTGCGAGGGCATAGTGCGCTGACAGCGTCTAACCGATCGCGACGCCGCCGCCGATGGTGCGGTTCAGCACCTGCGTGGTCCGTTCGATGCGGTCGGCGGCGGAGTTCAGCGCGTTGGCCACCGCGACCTGGGTGGCGCGGGCGCGATCGGCCGCCGCGGCGCGCACGCCGCGCAGGGCCTCGAGTTCCTCTTCGAGCTCGCGGATGCGCTGGCCGGTGTCGAGCAATTCGTCGCACACCGTCAGCGCCGCCATCACGGTCAGCCGCGCATCGCCGATCTCGCCGAACTTGCCGCGCAGGCTCTGGATGCGCGATTCCAGGCTCTCGGCGAGTTTCAACAGCCGCGCCTCCTGGCCTTCCTCGCAGGCCATCCGGTATTGCCGGCCGTTGATGGTGACGTTGATGTGGCTCATGAATCCTCTCCGGCATGGAGTACCGAGCGGATGGTGCCGATCGCGGCGTCCAGCCGTTCGGCGATCTCGCGATTGACGCGCTCCAGCCGGCGCGATTTCACCAGCGATCCGTCGAGTTCATCGGCCAGCCGCGAGCGGTCCGCGCCCAGCGCCTGGATCCGGCTCGCCAGTTCGTTCTCGTCGCGATCGGCTTCGCGCCGCCGCTCGACCGCGCTTTCCAGCGCTTCGAGCGCCGCCATCAGCCGCCGTGTCGCGACGTCGATATCGGCCAATGAGGGCTCGATGTTGCCCGAACCGTTCGGCGGGGCGATCACTCATGCAGTCAACGCGCACCTTTGATTGAAGCCGATTGAGCCGCCGGACCCGGAAAATTACCGGTTCGGCAAGCGTTTAGAGGATGAAATTTACGTGGCAAGCGAGGCCAGCGCAACGCCGGTTGCAAGCTATGCACCGCTAAGCAACTTTTCCGGCCCGTAGCCGCGTTTCATTGCCTTGGACTCCGGGAACCGAGATGCTATCCAGCCCTTGACTCCCGTTGCCAACAGCGCTTGTGCCGAGGCCGTTCGCCACGCGGCGGATCGCCACCAAGCGGCTCATTTCAGGCGGATTTTCATCATGACGCGCGTCGATCATTCCCGTATGGCCAATGCGATCCGTGCGCTGGCGATGGATGCTGTCGAGAAGGCCAAATCCGGCCATCCCGGCCTGCCGATGGGCGCGGCCGACGTCGCCACCGTGCTGTTCACGCAATTCTTGAAATTCGACGCCGCCGATCCGCGCTGGCCGGACCGCGACCGCTTCATCCTCTCGGCCGGCCACGGCTCGATGCTGCTCTATGCGCTGCTGTACCTGACCGGCAACGAGGACGATGACGATCGAGCAGATCGAGAATTTCCGCCAGCTCGGCTCCAAGACCCCCGGCCACCCCGAGAATTTCATCACCTCCGGCGTCGAGACCACGACCGGCCCGCTCGGCCAGGGCGTCGCCTTCTCGGTCGGCTCGGCGCTGGCCGAGCGGCTGCTGGCGGCGGAATTCGGCGAGGATATCGTCGATCACTACACCTACGTGCTGTGCTCCGACGGCGATCTGATGGAAGGCGTCAGCCATGAGGCGCTGGCGCTCGCCGGCCATCTCAAGCTCGTCGAAGCTGATCTTCCTCTACGACGACAACGGCATCACCATCGACGGCCCGATCACGCTGACCGACAATGTCGACCAGGTGGCGCGCTTCAAGGCGCATGGCTGGAACGCGGTGCAGGATCGACGGCCACGACCAGAAGGCGATCGCCGCGGCGATCACCGAGGCGCAAGCCTCCGACCGCCCCTCGCTGATCGCCTGCAAGACCACGATCGGCTTCGGCGCGCCGCACAAGGCCGGCACCTCGAAGGCCCATGGCGAGGCGCTCGGCGCCGAAGAACTCGCCGGCGCCAAGAAGGCGCTGGGCTGGAACTACGGCCCGTTCGAGATCCCCGACGACGTGCTGGCGGCCTGGCGCAATGTCGGCAAGCAGGGCGCCAGCGCCAATGCCGACTGGCTCAGCCGCTTCGAGGCCAAGCCCGAGGCGCTGCGCAACGAATTCATGCGCCGGGTGATCGACCGCAAGCGCCCGGAGCGGCTCGGCGAAGCCATCCGCAAGCTGAAGGAAAAACTCGTCGCCGAGCCGCCGACGGTCGCCACCCGCAAGGCCAGCGAGATGGTGCTCGACGTGCTGGTGCCGGAGATGCCGGAACTGCTGCTCGGCTCGGCCGACCTGACGCCGTCCAACAACACCCGCACCAAGGGCCTGAAGGAAGTGCAGCCCGGCGATTTCAGCGGCCGCTACATCCATTACGGCATCCGCGAGATGGGCATGGCGGCGGCCATGAACGGCATTTCGGCCCATGGCGGCTTCGCGCCGGCGGGCGGCACCTTCCTGTGCTTCACCGATTATGCGCGGCCCTCGATGCGGATCGCGGCGCTGTCGCACACGCCGGTGGTCTACGTCATGACCCATGATTCGATCGGGCTCGGCGAAGACGGCCCGACGCACCAGCCGGTCGAGCACCTCGCCGCGCTGCGCGCGATGCCGAACATGCGGGTGTTCCGCCCGGCGGACGCGGTGGAGACCGCCGAATGCTGGCAACTGGCGCTGGAAAACTCGACCGGCCCCACGGTGCTGGCGCTGTCGCGGCAAAACCTGACCCCGGTGCGCACCAAAGCCAGCGCCGACAATCTGTGCAGCCACGGCGGCTACGAACTGGTCGCAGCCCAGGGCGAGGCCAAGGTTTCGCTCTATGCTTCGGGCTCGGAGGTCGAAATCGCCGTCGCCGCGCAGAAGGAGCTGGCCGGGCGCGGCATCGCGACGCGGGTGGTGTCGGTGCCCTCGCTCGAATTGCTGCTGGCGCAGCCGGCGGACCGGCGCAAGGCGATCATCGGCTCCGCCCCGGTCAAGATCGCGATCGAGGCCGCGGTCCGGTTCGGCTGGGATGCGGTGATCGGCCCGGACGGCGATCTTCATCGGCATGAGCTCGTTCGGCGCCAGCGCGCCGGCCAAGGCGCTCTACAAGCATTTCGGGATCACGGCCGAGGCGGTGGTCGAGGCTGCGTCAAAGCGCCTGAATGCGAAGTAACCCTATCGGAACGATCGGGATTATGATGCATTGCAACGATCCATCATTCAGGGCATGAAATAGCCCAGGAAACGACCAAACCGACGGCAAAGCGCGGGAATTTGGAACCTTTAAGGAGAAAGTTGAATGGCAATCCGGGTCGCAATCAACGGATTTGGCCGCATCGGCCGCAACATCCTGAGGGCCATCGCCGAGTCCGGCCGCAAGGATATCGAGGTGGTCGGCATCAACGACCTCGGCCCGGTCGAGACCAACGCCCATCTGCTGCGCTTCGATTCGGTCCACGGCCGCTTCCCCGGCACCGTCACCGTCGACGGCGATTCGATCAGCGTCGGCAACGGCAAGATCAAGGTGTCGGCCGAACGCGATCCCACCAAGCTGCCGTGGAAAGAACTGGGCGTCGACATCGCGCTGGAATGCACCGGCATCTTCACCGCCAAGCGACAAGGCGGCCGCGCACCTGACCGCCGGCGCCAAGCGCGTGCTGGTCTCGGCGCCTGGCGAGAACGCCGATGCCACCATCGTCTACGGCGTCAACCACGACAAGCTGACCAAGGAGCACCTCGTCGTCTCCAACGGCTCCTGCACGACCAACTGCCTCGCGCCGGTGGCCAAGGTGCTGAACGACACCGTCGGCATCGAGACCGGCTTCATGACCACGATCCATGCCTATACCGGCGATCAGCCGACGCTCGACACCCTGCACAAGGATCTCTATCGCGGCCGGGCCGCGGCGATGTCGATGATCCCGACCTCCACCGGCGCGGCCAAGGCGATCGGCCTGGTGCTGCCGGAACTGAAGGGCAAGCTCGACGGCGTCGCGATCCGCGTGCCGACCCCGAACGTCTCGGTGGTCGATCTCAAGATCGTCGCGCAACGCAAGACCACCAAGGAAGAGATCAACGAGGCGATGAAGCGCGCCTCGGAGCAGCAGCTCAAGGGCATCCTGGGCTACACCACCGCGCCCAACGTCTCGATCGACTTCAACCACGACCCGCATTCCTCCACCTTCCACATGGACCAGACCAAGGTGCAGAACGGCACGCTGGTGCGGGTGATGTCGTGGTACGACAATGAATGGGGCTTCTCCAACCGCATGGCGGACACCGCCGTCGCGATGGGGAAGTTGCTCTGATGATGTGACTTCGTGGTTCGAGACGCGCGGCGCAGCCGGGTTTACGCTAGCTGCATGGATTTGCCTGCGAGGCGCACTCGTCACCATGAGGGGAAAACCTCATCCTGAGGAGCCGAGCGTAGCGAGGCGTCTCGAAAGATGAGCTTGCGAGACCTTCAATGACCAAAACATTCCGCACCCTCGATGACGTCGACGTGAAGGGCAAGCGCGTGCTGCTGCGCGTCGACCTCAACGTGCCCATGGAAAATGGGCGCGTCACCGACGCCACGCGGCTCGAGCGCGTCGCGCCCACCATCACCGAGATTTCCGCCAAGGGCGGCAAGGTCATCCTGCTCGCGCATTTCGGCCGGCCCAAGGGACGCGACCCCAAGGAGTCGCTGAAGCCGGTCGCCGCGGAACTTTCGCAGGTGATCGGCAAGCCGGTCGCCTTCGCCGACGATTGCATCGGCGATGCGGCGCAAAAGGCCGTCGCCGCGCATGAAGGACGGCGACATCCTTTGTCTGGAAAACACCCGTTTCCATAAGGAGGAAGAAAAGAACGATCCGGCGTTCGTGGCGGAACTGGCAAAACTCGGCGACATCTGGGTCAACGACGCCTTCTCGGCCGCGCACCGCGCGCACGCCTCGACCGAAGGCCTCGGCCACAGACTGCCGGCCTATGCCGGCCGCACCATGCAGGCCGAACTCGACGCGCTCGGCAAGGCGCTGGAATCACCCGACCAAGCCGGTGATCGCGATCATCGGCGGCGCCAAGGTCTCCACCAAGATCGACCTCCTGGAAAATCTCGTCAGCAAGGTCGATGCGCTGGTGATCGGCGGCGGCATGGCCAATACCTTCCTGCATGCGCAGGGCGTCGGCATCGGCAAGTCGCTGGCGGAGAAGGATCTGGCGGCGACCGCGCTGCGGATCGTCGAAAAGGCGGAAGCCGCCAATTGCGCGATCATCCTGCCCGTCGACGCCGTGGTCGCCTATCACTTCGCCGCCAATGCGCCGTCCCAGGCCTACGGCCTCGATGCGATCCCTCCCGAGGGCATGATCCTCGACGTCGGCCCGCAATCGATCGCGCGGATCCATGCCGCGATCGACGATGCCGCAACCCTGGTCTGGAACGGCCCGCTCGGCGCCTTCGAGATGACGCCGTTCGACCATGGCACCGTGGCGGCGGCGAAGCATGCGGCGGCGCGGACCAAGGCCGGGAAGCTGATTTCGGTCGCCGGCGGCGGCGACACCGTGGCGGCGCTGAACCAGGCCGGCGTGGCCGGCGATTTCACCTATGTTTCGACCGCGGGCGGCGCGTTCCTTGAATGGATGGAAGGAAAGCCGTTGCCGGGCGTCGAAGTTTTGAAAATACGCTGAATTTTTCCAACGCGGCCTCAAAGCGGAGAACAAGGCACATGGCTCGCATCACGTTGCGTCAATTGCTCGACCACGCGGCGGAACACGATTACGGCGTGCCGGCCTTCAACATCAACAACATGGAGCAGGCGCTCGCGATCATGGAAGCCGCCTCCAGCGCTGGACGCGCCGGTGATCATCCAGGCCTCGCGCGGCGCGCGGTCCTACGCCAATGACGTGATGCTCAAGCACATGATGGACGCCGTCACCGAAATCCATCCGCAGATCCCGGTCTGCGTGCACCTCGATCACGGCAACGGACCCGACACCTGCATGACCGCGATCCAGGCCGGGTTCACTTCGGTGATGATGGACGGCTCGCTGAAGGCCGACGGCAAGACCCCCGCCGATTGGGATTACAATGTCGGCGTCACCAGGAAGGTCGCCGACATGGCCCATCTCGGCGGCATTTCGGTGGAAGGCGAATTGGGCGTACTTGGCTCGCTCGAGAGCGGCATGGGCGACAAGGAGGACGGCCACGGCGCCGAGGGCAAACTCTCCCACGACCAGCTGCTCACCAATCCCGACGAGGCAGTGAAATTCGTCAAAGAGACCAAGGTCGACGCGCTGGCGATCGCGATGGGCACCTCGCACGGCGCCTACAAATTCACCCGCAAGCCGGACGGCAACATCCTCGCCATGAACGTGATCGAGGAAATCCACCGCAAGCTGCCCAACATGCATCTGGTGATGCACGGCTCGTCCTCGGTGCCGCAGGACCTGCAGGACATCATCAACGCCAATGGCGGCAAGATGAAACCGACCTGGGGCGTGCCGGTCTCCGAGATCCAGCGCGGCATCAAGAACGGCGTGCGCAAGATCAACATCGACACCGACAACCGGATGGCGATGACCGGACAGATCCGGAAAGTGCTGCACGACAATCCGGAAGAATTCGATCCGCGCAAATATCTCAAGCCCGCGATGGAAGCGATGGCCAAGCTGTGCAAGCAGCGGCTGCAGGAATTCAATACCGCCGGCCAGGCCAGCAAGATCAAGAAGGTTCTGACCACGGCCGAGATGGCGAAACGCTACATCAAGGGCGAGCTTGATCCGAAAGTCGCATGACCGGCCGCCCCTCCTGAGCGAGCCGCCGGTCCCGGCAAGTTTTCTTGGCAAGCTTTCTTGGGTCTTGCCCGAGAACGGTCTAGTTTGGCTTGCAAAGCAACCGCGCTCTGGAGGAGGCATCGATGAATCTCGCCGATCTCAACAAGGTCGCTCTTGCCATGGTCGCGCCAGGCAAGGGCATTCTCGCCGCCGACGAATCCACCGGCACCATCAAGAAGCGCTTCGACGCCATCAACGTGGCTTCGACCGAGGAGACCCGCCGCGATTATCGCGAAATGCTGTTCCGCTCGGGCGAAGCGATGAGCCGGTACATTTCCGGCGTCATCCTCTACGACGAGACCATCTGGCAAAATGCCAAGGACGGCACGCCGCTGATCAAGCTCATCGAGCAATCCGGCGCGATCCCCGGCATCAAGGTCGATGAGGGAACGCAAAGCTTGCCGCAATGCCCGGGCGAACTGGTCACCGCCGGGCTCGACAAGCTCGCCGAGCGTTTGAAGAAATATTACGAGCGCGGCGCGAGGTTCGCGAAATGGCGCGCGGTGATCGATATCGGGCGCGGCACTGACGGCCGGCATATCCCGACGATGACCGCGATCCACGTCAACGCCCACGCGCTCGCGCGCTATGCCGCATTGTGCCAGGCCGCTCAGATCGTTCCGATCGTCGAGCCGGAAGTCCTGATGGACGGCGATCACGATATCGACCGCTGTTTTGAGGTGACGAGCCGCGTGCTCAACAAGACCTTCCAGGAATTGCGGGTTCAGCGCGTCGCGCTGGAAGGCATGGTCCTGAAGCCCAACATGGCCATCGCTGGCAAGAAAAGTCCGAAACAGGCCTCCGTCGAGGAAGTCGCTGAGAAGACCGTGCGGCTGTTGAAGGCCTGCGTGCCCGCGGCGGTGCCCGGCATCGCCTTCCTCTCCGGCGGTCAGTCCGACGAGGACGCCACCGCCCATCTGGACGCCATGCACCGGATCGGCGGCCTGCCCTGGTCTCTCACCTTCTCCTACGGCCGCGCGCTGCAGGCGGCGCCGCAAAAGGCGTGGTCGGGGAAGGCTGAGAACGTCGCTGCCGGCCAGCGCGCCTTCACCCACCGAGCGCGGATGAATTCGCTGGCGACAAAGGGCGAATGGAAGGCCGACCTGGAACAGAAGGCGGCATAGATTGGCCACCAAACCCGTTCCCCCGCGCCCCGCGCCGCGTCTTTATCTCGCGACGCCTGATGTCGACGATCCCGCGGCCTTGATCGCAAGCTTGCCCGGCCTGCTTGCCGCCGCCGACATCGCGGCGGTGCTGGTGCGGCTGAAGCCGACCGACCAGCGCACCATGATCTCGCGGGTCAAGGCGCTGGCGCCCGCGATCCAGAACAGCGGTGCGGCGCTGCTGCTCGACGGAAATGTCGAGCTGGTCGCGCGTGCCGGCGCCGACGGCGCGCATCTCACCGGCATTGCAGCACTGCGAGGAAGCGCTGCCATCGCTGAAGCCCGACCGCATCGCAGGCGTCGGCGGCCTGACGACGCGGCACGAATCGATGACCGCGGGCGAACTGGGCGCGGATTACGTGCTGTTCGGCGAGCCCGATGCCAAAGGCATTAGGCCGTCGGTCGAGGCGATCGCCGAGCGCCTGGGATGGTGGGCCGAGCTGTTCGAGCCGCCCTGCGTCGGCTTCGCGGCCTCGCGCGAGGAGGCGCATGAATTCGCCGCCGCCGGCGCGGATTTCGTTCTGCTCGGCGATTTCGTCTGGGCCGATGCGCGCGGCGCGACCGCGGCGCTGCAGGACGTCGAGCAGGCGATCCGGCAGGCGCACGCAGCCGCGCCCGGAAAAGCCAGGGCCGAGCAGGGATAGCGCCGGAAATGAAGCGTCTGCGTCCCATATCGGTTCTGCTGTGCTGCCTGGTCTGGACGGCAAATGCCGCCGCGCAGATTTCGCTGACGCCTCCAGCCGCCGAGACGCCGCCCGCCAAACCGGCAGCAAAGCCGAAAGCAAGACCGCCCGAGGTGGCCAAGAAACCCGCCACCGCGACCGCGGCGCCGAAACCGCAGGCGACACCGACGCCGACCGCAACCGTGGTGCCCGCGCCTGTCCCCGACAATCCCAATGTCGATCTGGTCTACGGCGCCTATCAGCGCGGCATGTACAAGACCGCGTTCGATCTGGCGACCCAGCGCGCGGCGGCCGGCGATCCCAAGGCGATGACCATGCTCGGCGAGCTCTACGCCAATGCGCTGGGCGTCAAGCGCGACTATGCCAAGGCCGTGGATTGGTACAAGCGCGCCGCCGATAGCGGCGACCGCGAGGCGATGTTTGCGCTGGCGATGATGCGGATCGAGGGCCGCGGCGGACCGTCCAACCGCGAGGATGCCGTGAAATGGCTGGCGTCCTCCGCCAAGCTCGGCAACCCGAAGGCGGCCTATAATCTTGCGCTGCTCTATCTCGATGGGCAAACGCTGCCGCAGGACGTCAAACGCGCTGCCGAACTGCTTCGGCAAGCCGCCGACGCCGGCAATTCCGAGGCGCAATACGCGCTCGCGACCTTCTATAAGGAAGGCTCCGGCGTGCCGAAGGACATGGCGAAGGCGGTCCGGCTGCTGCAGGCGGCTTCGCTCGCCGACAATGTCGACGCCGAGGTCGAATACGCCATCGCGCTCTATAACGGCACCGGCACGCCGAAGAACGAGGCGGCCGCGGTGGCACTGTTGCGGAAAGCGGCCCGGCAAAACAGCGCGATCGCGCAAAACCGCCTGGCCTATGTGCTGGTGACCGGCCAAGGCGCGCCAATGGACAAGGTAGAGGGCCTCAAATGGCACCTGATCGCGAAAACCGCCGGAAAGGGTGACCCGATGCTCGACGAGGAGCTCTCCCGGTTGAGCCCGGAGGACCGCGCCAAGGCGGAGGCCGGCGCGCGCAAATGGCTCGGCAATCCGGTCTTGACGCCGCGATAACCGCAGGGCACCCACTACGAACGCGGCCAGCAAAAGTGGCGTCCGGTTTTGCGTCCGACCGCGCTCAATAACGAAAGCCAACCCCGTCCATCCCCCTCCCAGACCTGACGCTCAGGTCGCCTTGAGCCGAGATCATGCTGCATTCCGCCCTTATCAACGTCATGGTTAAAGCCGCGCGCCGCGCCGGCCGCAGCCTCAAGCGCGACCTCGGCGAGATCGAGAACCTTCAGGTATCGCTGAAGGGGCCGGCCAATTTCGTCAGTCTCGCCGACAAGCGCGCCGAGCAAATGCTTCTCGAGGACCTCACCAAGGCGCGGCCGGGCTATGGCTTCATCGGCGAGGAAGGCGGCATCCGCGAAGGCCAGGACAAGAGCCACACCTGGATCGTCGATCCGCTCGACGGCACCACCAATTTCCTGCACGGCATTCCGCAATTCGCGATCTCGATCGGCCTGCAGCGCGAGGGCACGATTATCGCCGGCGTGATCTACAATCCCGCCAATGACGAGCTCTATATCGCCGAGCGCGGCAAGGGCGCCTTCCTCAACGACCAGCGGCTGCGGGTCGCCGGCCGGCGCCAGCTCGCTGACTGCGTGATCGCCTGCGGCCTGCCGCATATCGGCCGCGGCGACCTCGAACTGTCGCGCGTCGAGATGAGCGCAATCCAGGCCAGGGTGGCGGGCCTGCGCCGCTTCGGCGCGGCCTCGCTCGACATGGCCTTCGTCGCGGCCGGCCGGTTCGACGGCTATTGGGAACGCAACCTGCAGCCGTGGGACATGGCGGCGGGACAGATCATGGTGCGCGAGGCCGGCGGCACCGTCTCCGGCATCGAAGGCAATGACGATGCGCTCAAGACCGGCGACGTGATCTGCGGCAATGAATTCATTCATGCCGAGCTGGTGAAGATTCTGAAGCCGCTGGGAAAGTAGAGACCGCCCGGCTGCCGCGCCTCCTCCGTCCAGAACAGCTCGCCTTGGCGGCGCAATGCCGCGAAAAGACCTATCCTCAAGATGAGCCGCAATTACGCATAACAGAATGGCGTAAACGGCTGAATCGCGTTGATCTGCGTCAACGAGCGAGATCGCGATGAAGCGCTGGTGATATCATGGCAGCCGCGTTGCCGGGTGCACATCGTGTGCGCGGATGCTTAAACGGGGCCCCTATCTGCCGATCGCCGTCGGCAGACCTTGGCCAAAGTGAAATCGCCGTTCAAAGAAACTGGAGTGATTTCCATGAAAACGATATCTTTAGCAATTGGCATCCTGGCCGCACTGGCCGCAACCGCGGCGTCGGCGCAATCGATCAATCTGACCGGCGCCTATAAATGCGTTCAAATGTGCAGGTCGGATCTCGTTGGCTATCCTGCCTACATCACTCAAAATGGACCGAATCTAAACCTCCTGAGCGAGGCCGGTGAGCCTTCCCGTGCCTGGCCTGATTGGTTCGCTCCAGCGAGCCGGATCTGGATCGATGCCTGGAATGAGGGAGCGGTCTATTCGCCGGACGGCTTCACCATTCAATTCGATAACGGAACGATCTGGCAGCGCGATTTTGGACCGCCGCCACCGCCGCCTCGCAGATGACAGGCGTGAGGCCGGTCCAGCTCTGCGCCTGAACCGGCCTGCGGCCTCCTGGGTGGCGCTCCGGCGCTTGGGCGCCTCCGAGACACGGCCTCTGCGGCTAGCGACGTCCAAATCGATCGAAAAAAATCCGACGCATGGGGCGCAGCAATCGCTCGCGGCGTCCGGATTGCGGCACTCGCGGTTCACGCGCCTTCACGGTGCCGGGAGCCTCGGTCGCGAACAGACCGCGGCGCTTCATCACCATCCAGACCAGCGGATTCCACTCAAGCAAGGCGGCGCCTGCCTCCTCTGCCATGAACCCGGCAACGATGGTCGGCGGCGGCGCAAAGACTTCCGGCATCGCCCGCGAAATGCCGTCGTCCTCAAGCACATTCCATTTCGATATTCCCCCCATGTGCGGGGAGTGCAGGCCAAAGACGACGCGGCCGATACGGCTTTCGCGGATCGCGTAGCTGCAGAGGACACAGGGTTCGGCACTACCGTAGATCACGCAGTCGTCGAGGCTGGTGCTGCCGAGCACCTTCTGGGCGGCCGAGATCGCCACGACTTCGGCATGCCGCGTCACGTCGGATTCCTGTCTCACGCAATTGATGGACTCCGCCACCACCGTATCGCCGCGACAGATCAGCACCCCATAGGGATATTCGCCCGCCTTGCCGGAGTCCTTCGAGAGCGCGATCGCGCGCGCCATCATTCGCCGGTCGCGCTGCTCAACCCAAGCTCCGTCGTCCATGCCGCCCCCGAAATACGATGCCGATCTATTGGTGTTGGTGATGCTCAAAGTCATGAAGGGCCATTCGCGTCTCGCGGGCGAGATTGATCAGCGATACAATCAAAAATACCAGCGCGATTGTAAACAGAATCGCGACACCAAACTCATGCGGCACGTGAAAGAAGGCGCTTACAAACGCTTTGCATACGCTCGCCACGTTCGGTCAGGAACGCGATCGGAAACGGGCGTCTGAGCTGACCGCCGGGCATCGAATTATCCAATGACGGACGCGCACCCTTGGCATTGATGCGGATCAACCAGGCATGGAGGTTCGAAATGCAGTCGCGCAAAGATGCGTCACCAAGAACGCCGGCGCTGACGATCCCAGACAGGCTCCGGCGCCCCGTACGCCTCTGCTGGCGCCTCTTCGGCCGGCTCCCGCTCGCGCGCAAAAAACCGCTGCACCGCGACAAAGATGATTCCACCTGCCTTAGCGACTCGCTGGTGGATTCGAAATTCAGGATGCCCGCATCCAACTCCTCCTCGATCAGCCGCGTGACGCTGTTGTAGAGATTCTCCGGCGACGCACCGGGATAGCTGGTGGCGTAATGGCGCGGGGGTTGCGATTTCACGGTGACGACGCCGACATCCGGCTCGGTCTGGGCCGCCGCCATGGCGGGGGTTGGGTCATCGCAGCCCGCGAGAGCTGGCGCAATGCCAGTCATCAACAATGCAGCGAGAGCCGCCGGCGCCTGCAAGCCCCACCGAAAACGTCCAGAGGGGTGTCGCGGCCGGAATTGCCGGTGCACTGCCGCACCCTCCAGACGCTTGCCATCAGGACCCACAGCGACCACCGCGATCCATGCCAGCGCTTCATGCAAAAAAATCCGCTAACCGCCTCAAGCGTCGAAGTTTTGTGAAATACCCATGACGGCTAAAGCCGAGTTTCACGCTGAAGTTCCCTTTTCCGCCCCAATCAGTCTGCAACTGGCTTTTTTCCCGGGCCCGCTGTGCCATATTGGTGCCCCACAACCGGCTCCTCGCAACGGATACATCGGCATGCCACAAGGCCCCTCTTCCCGCTCCGCGATGGAGATCGAATTGACCAAACTGTCCACACCGCGAATTTTCCTGGTGCGGATGCTGGTGTTCCTGGTGCTGTGCGCGCTGGTCGCGGTCGTGCTCTACAAGCAGATCGTGGTGGCGTTCTTCGCCAATCCCGGGCTCAACGCCCTGATCGGCGCGGTCCTCCTGATCGGAACCATCCTGTCGTTTCGCCAGGTAATCCGTCTCTATCCGGAAGTCGCCTGGGTCAATAATTTCCGCATTGCCGATCCAGGCCTTGCGATCGAGCGGCGCCCGACCCTGCTGGCGCCGATGGCCGCGATCCTCGGCGGCGAGCGCACCGGACGGATGTCGATCTCGCAGCAGACCATGCGGCATCTCCTGGATTCCATCGCCACAAGGCTCGACGAGGCGCGCGACATTTCCCGCTACATGACGGGCCTGCTGGTGTTTCTCGGCCTGCTCGGCACCTTCTGGGGCCTGATCGAAACCGTGGGCTCGGTCGGCAAGGTGATCGATGGGCTGAAGGTCGGCGGCGACGCCGGCGCCCTGTTCGACACGCTGAAGGAGGGCCTCGCCGCGCCGCTCGGCGGCATGGGCATTTCGTTTTCATCCTCGCTGTTCGGCCTCGCCGGCTCCTTGATCCTCGGCTTTCTCGACCTGCAATCGAGCCAGGCGCAGAACCGGTTCTATACCGACCTCGAAGACTGGCTCGCCTCCACGGTGCGGGAATATTCCGGGGAAGGCGCGGCAGGTGGCGGCGGCCACGCCGGCGAACTGCAGACCGCGGTCGAGCGTTTGCGGCTCACGCTCGAAGAAGGCGGCGCCAGCCGCGGCACCACCGCGGCGATGGCCAATCTCGCCGAGGCCATCCAGGGCCTGGTCGCGCATATGCGGACCGAGCAGCAGATGATCCGCGAATGGGCCGACGGCCAGGGCGAACAGAACCGCGAGATCAAGAAATTGCTCGAACGGCTCGCGCGCGAGCCCGAGAAGAGCTGAAAGAATTCGTTCCCCGGATGCTGCGCAGCATCATAAGCGCGTTCACGCGCGTCTTTCGACACGCTATGGTGATACGCTGCTGATCCGGGGTCCATCCGGGTCCCGGCACTGCGGAGCAGCGTTGCACGCTGCACCGCGTCCGGGACAGGACAATACAAGCGGAGACTTTCAAAATGGCCCTTGCCCGTGCACGCCGCAGCGAATCCGCTTTCAACTACTGGCCGGGTTTCGTCGATGCATTGTCGACGCTGGTGCTCTCGATCGTGTTCCTGCTCTCGGTGTTCCTGGTGGTGCAGTTCTTCCTGTCGCAGGAGGTCACCGGCAAGGACAAGGCGCTGGAGCAGCTCAACGCCAAAATCGCGCAACTGAATGATCTGTTGTCGCTGGAAAAACTCGGCAAGATCAGTCTCGACGACGAGGTCTCCCAGCTCCGCGCGGGGCTTGCCTCGGCGGAGAGCGAGCGCGATCGCGTCAAGGGACTCTATGAAGGCCTTGCCGGCGCCGGCAACGATGCCGCCGGCCGCGCCAACGAACTCAACAAGGCGCTGGATTCCGAAAAGCAGGTGTCGTCGCGCGCACTGGCGCAGATCGAAGTGCTGAACCAGCAGATCAGCGCGCTGCGCCGCCAGCTCGCGGCGCTCGAAGAGGCGCTCGACGCCTCGGAGAAACGCGGCCAGGAATCGCAGACCAAGATCGCAGATCTCGGCCAACGGCTGAACGTCGCGCTGGCGCAACGGGTGCAGGAATTGTCGCGCTACCGTTCCGAGTTCTTCGGGCGCCTGCGCGCCATTCTCGGCAACCGGCCGGACATCCGGATCGTCGGCGACCGCTTCGTGTTCCAGTCGGAAGTGTTCTTCGATACCGGACAGGCGGTGCTGCTGCCCGAAGGCAAGGCCGAGCTCGACAAGGTCGCCAACGCGCTGATCGACCTCGACAAGCAGATCCCGAGCGAAATCGCCTGGGTACTGCGCGTCGACGGCCACACCGACGTGCGGCCGATCAATAGCCCGATCTTCAAGTCGAACTGGGAATTGTCGTCGGCGCGCGCGATCTCGGTGGTGCAATATCTGGTCTCGCTCGGCGTGCCGCCGCAGCGGCTGGTGGCAGCCGGTTTTGCCGAGTTCCAGCCGCTCGATACCGCGGCCACCGAAGAGGCCTACCGGCGCAACCGCCGTATCGAGCTGAAGCTGACGGAACGCTGAGGGCATGATGCCGAAAAGTAGGCGCCGGTTTCCGGACCAGATCATGCCGCAACAAGGAATCGCAACGCGATGGCGGAAACGTTTCACCTTCGCCCGTATCGCGCCGAAGACGAAGACGCGCTGATCGCGCTGTGGCAGCGGACCTGGCAGCAGGCCTATCCCTCCATCGATTTCGCCGCGCGCGTAAAGTGGTGGCGCGAGCGGTGGCGCGGCGAATTGGTGCCGAAGGCGGCGATCATTGTCGCCGAGCAGGACGGCGTGCCGGCCGGATTCGTCACCATCGACGGCTCGGGCTATCTCGATCAGCTGGTGGTGGCCCCCGATCGCTGGGGTTCGGAACTCGCCGGGCGGCTCGTCGACGCGGCAAAACGCCGGTCGCCCGATCGCATCACGCTCCTGGTCAACAAGGACAACGCCCGCGCCATCCGTTTTTACGAGCGCAACGGATTTACCCATGCTGGCGAGGACGTGAATCCGACCTCAGGCCGGCCAGTGCTGAAGATGGAGTGGAGGCCGTGATCCCGCCATTCGCGTAGGAGCGCAGCCTCAAACACCCTCGAACTGCAATCGCGCCAGCCTCGCATACAGCCCGTTGGCGGCGACCAGCGAAGCGTGAGTGCCTTGCTCGACGATGCGGCCCTGCTCCATCACCATGATGCGGTCGCAGGACAACACGGTAGCGAGCCGGTGCGCGATCACCAGCGTGGTGCGGTGACGCATCAGTTCTTCCAGCGCGGTCTGCACCAGCGTCTCGCTCTCCGCATCGAGCGACGAGGTGGCCTCGTCGAGCAGCAACAGCGGGGCGTCGCGCAGGATCGCGCGGGCAATCGCGATGCGCTGGCGCTGGCCGCCGGACAGCGTCACGCCGCGCTCGCCGAGTTGCGCCTCGAAGCCGCCGGGCAGCCTGCGGATGAATTCGCTGGCGTGGGCGAGATCGGCGGCGCGCTCCACCTCGGCATCACTGGCATCGGGCCGGCCGAAGCGGATGTTTTCCCGCGCGCTGGCGGCGAATACCACGGAATCCTGCGGCACCAGCGCGATGCGGGAGCGCAGCTCGCGCGGATCGGCCGCGTTGATCGGCACGCCGTCGAACGAGATCACGCCGGTTAAGGGATCGTAGAACCGCAGCAGGAGATGAAACAGCGTGCTCTTGCCCGCGCCGGATGGGCCGACGATCGCGACCTTCTCGCCGGCGCGCACGGCGAGCGAAACGCCGTCGACCGCCTTTGCGTCCGGCCGCGTCGGATAGGCGAAGGCGACGTTCTCGAAATTGACGTCGCCGCGCGCCGGCACCGGCATTGTCAGCGGCGATGCCGGGGCTGCGATCGCCGATTTGACGTTCAGAATTTCGAACAGTCGCTCCGCCGCGCCCGACGCGGCCGAGACCTCGCCCCAGACTTCGCTGAGCTGGCCGAGCGCCGCCGCGGCGAACGCCGCATACAGCACGAACTGGCCGAGCCGGCCGGGGCTGATCGAACCGGTCAGCACGTCGTGCGATCCGATCCACAGGATCGCCACTACGCTGGCGAAGACGATGAAGATGATGATCGCGGTCAGCACCGCGCGCGCGCGGGTCGAGGTGCGCGCCGCCTCATAGGCCTGCTCGACTTCGCCGCCGAAGCGCGCATTCGCCAGCCGCTCGCTGGTATAGGCCTGCACGGTGCGGATCGCGCCGACCAGTTCGGACGCGTAGGCCGTCGCCTCCGCCAGCGTATCCTGGGCGTTGCGCGACAGCCGCCGTACCCAGCGCCCGAACGCCACCAGCGGAATCACGATCAGCGGGATCGCCAGCAGCACGAAGCCGGAAAGCCTCGGGCTGGTGATCACCATCATCGCGGTGGCGCCGAGGAACAGCATCAAATTGCGCAGCGCGACCGAGATCGAGGCGCCGACCGCGGATTTGAGCTGGGTAGTGTCGGCGGTCAGCCGCGAGATCAGTTCGCCGCTGCGCGCGGAATCGAAGAATGCCGGCGACAGCGACATCAGATGCGCGAACACGTCGCGCCTGAGATCGGCGACGATGCGCTCGCCGATGGTCATCACCAGATAGTAGCGCGACGCGCTGGCGCCGGCCAGCACCGCGACCACCGCGATCATCACGCCGAAGTAGCTGTTGATCAGGGCGACGCCTTCGGCCGAGAAGCCGAAATCGATGATCCGCCGCACCGCGACCGGCACGACGAGCGTCGTGATCGCGGCGACCGTCAGCGCGATAAGCGCGAGAATGGCGCGGCCACGATAGCGCGCGACATAAGGCGCCAGCGCCAGCAGCGGACGCAGCCGCGCACGGCGTTTGGCCGGCGGCTCGGTCAGTTGCGTTTCGATGGAGGATGCCTCCGAGGGCTCCACGTCGCGCCGCGGGCGCCGTTTCGCCAAGGCTGCCTTCAAGCCGTTCCACTGCGCTCATGAGATTTGAACCATTCTATTTGCCGCCTCCCAGATAGGCCCCGCCGGCACCGGAGGCAAATCCGTATGACCCCTCGGATAGCTGGCTTGTTTTGGGGGGCTGAAAGCGTTATAGAGCGGCCCAAATCCGTCACCGCACAATCGATTTAAAGGCGCCGGCGCGCCAGAGGATATGCTATGAAAGCCGAAATTCACCCGGATTATCATACGATTACGGTCGTAATGACCGACGGCAGCGAGTACCAGACGCGCTCGACCTGGGGCAAGGCAGGCGACAAGCTGAACCTCGATATCGACTCCAAGTCGCACCCGGCCTGGATTGGCGGCGCCCAGCAAATTCTCGATCGTGGCGGCCGTGTGTCGCGGTTCCAGAAGAAGTTTTCGGGCTTCCTCAAGAAAGATTGATAGCGCTCGACCACCCGGTCGAAGCGAAAATTCCCGGAACGCCCCTGCTTGGTCAGGGGCGTTTTATCTTTCGAAGCGCGGATGTTTCGGCGGGCGCTACGGCGCCGATTGCGGCCTCATCATGATCTGCGTGCCAATCGCGAGCAAAAACCGCCGAACCCAGACCTATGCTGATGCCAACGCCCTGTTGGAGCGGAAAGCCCGAGAAACAGGCCGCGGCCGCCAGCACACCGGCTAATCCGGTCAGCGCAGCCGCGATCGCGACGGGCTTGCTCGCGATCGGCCTCGGCGACCGCAATTCATCCGTCGACACGACCATGGCGCCGGCGCCGAACGCCGTCGTCCCCAACAGAAAAAGCGCATCGAACAGAAGCTTGAATCCGGCAAATGCGCCAGCGCCGCCGGCCGTCGCGGCAACCGGGCCCAGCACATAGCCCACGATCGCATCGACGAAGGTAAAAACAACGACACTCAGGAGGATCGCAAGCCAGCCGGCGGCCGCGAGGGCTCTTCCGCGCCGCGCCAGTTCAAGCGCGACCAAGAAGCGCGCCGACCGCCAGTACGATGTCGGCGAAGATGCCGACGGTACCGGCTGCAAACATGGTACGGGCGCCGGCAAGCGCCCCGGCTCATTGCCAAGGACTGATCGAAGGGCTGCGCCGGCAGGGCCGCCGCCGGCGGCGAGAGCGCATAAAGCACGCTGGCCGCGGTAACGCCGAGCGATCCCAGCCGCGAGCGCGGCTCCGCCTGCGGTCAAATTCGAAACCCCGACGTCCCTCGCCTCGATCCCGTTATCAAATATCGCAGAACCGGCGTCCATCATCTGCCACCTCCTGTTGCCTTGTCTTCTTGCCTTGGCACCCCTTTTAGTAGCAAAGTAAAACCATACGACAAAAGGTTTCACTGTGCAACCATGCCCGGCAAGACGGATCTTTCGGAACTGAACTGTTCGCTGGCGCGGACCTTGGAGGTCGTGGGGGACTGGTGGACGCTGCTGATTGTCCGCGACGCCGTCCTCGGCGTGTGCCGCTTCAGCGACTTCGAGAGCAGCCTCGGCATCGCAAAAAATATTCTCGCGGTGCGCCTCGAGCGTCTCGTCGCCAACGGCATTATCGGGCGCAGCGGGCCGGAAAGGCGCCCCATCTATCGGCTCACAGAGAGCGGTCGCGCGCTGCTGCCCGCCCTGGTCGCCCTGATGCAATGGGGTGACAGATGGGTATCCGCCGATAACCCGCCGGTGCTTGTGACCGACGAGAAGGGACGGCCGATTGCGCCGGTCAAATTGAAAAGCGCTGGAGGCGACGTGACCTCGCAAACAGTCCGGTTTCGTCCGGGTCCTGGCGCAACGGCACGAACGCGCGCTTTCTTCGGCGAGCTGTCACGGTCGGGTGCGAGCGCTGTCGCCGCGCCGGCAGTTTCGCTGAAGAAGATCAGGTAGTCTGACGCCGCTTGCGTTACTGTTCGAACGCCGCCTTCAGGCGGTTGAGCTGCGGCACCAGCGGATTGCCGATCGCGACGCGTTCGGCCGGCGGCGTGTGAATGGTGGCATCGAGGCGGCGGACTTTAGCCTGCAGGGCCATCGAGCGCGCGATCAGATCCTGCAATTGCTGCGGCAGCTTTTCGATCATCTCCTCCGGGCCGGGATCGGCCGCCGAGAGCTTGACCTTGGTCTTTTCGCGATTGGCCTGGATCAGCGTCATCTCGCCTTCCTTCACCGCGCGGTGCAGCAACAGCCACGAGGCCAGCTGCATCAGGCGGGTGGTCAGCCGCATGCTTTCGGTCGCGTAGGTGAGACTGACGGAGCGATCCAGCGCCTTGGCTTCGGTGCGGCCGATCCCGTCGAGATAGGCCGCGGTCTCCTCGACCAGATCCATGCCTTCCCGGAACAGGGTACCGAACGCGGCGGAGTTGGTAAGCCGCTCGCTGAATTGTACGAGAGCAGTTTCGCCTTGCGACCGGTCCGACATGGTTAACGCCTCACGCAACTGATTACGCTGCCGGCTTCAAACCGCGCCGGGCTTATGATGAACAAATCATTGCGCGCCCGCGGACGAGAGTCCAGCCGCAAGGTTGATTATGGTTTCCAGCGAAGTGAAGCAGATGCCAGGAAGGAAGACGCCCAAAAAAAGAGCCGCCGTTTCCGGCGGCTTTGAAGTTGATAACAGGGAGGCGTCAAACAGAGTGGACAGGAGCCACTCGGTGTCCAAACGAGGACAATTCCAGTCATAGACGAGAAAGCTTAATCGGCCGTAAACGAACGATTTCTTTGAGGTTTTGTTTGCCATATCGGCCATTGGCCGAGTCTCTCGCAACGGGTCGCCGCCGCGAAAGCGGGGACCCACTGTTGTCCGTGACTGAGGGAAAGCCGGCCAGCGTCATGCATCGAGCGAGGCCGCGGCGGTCCCGGCTCGCGCGGAGCCTGTCATCGGGCCGGCCAAAGGCCGGACCCGTTGGCTTGGTCGGGACGACAGTGGCTACGACTTGAAAAAACTATTCGCCGCGTCTTTCGAGGCGCGCTTTTTGGCCATCGCCGCCTGCAGCCGCTCGATCTCGGAATTCATCAGCGCGATGCGCTCGGCCAATTCCTCGACCGACAGGAGCGACAGGTCCTGCCCGATCTCATGGGTGATTTTCTTCCTCGGTCGGTCGTCGTCTTCGATCGCCATGCGTTGTCCTTGCCTGTTCGAGCGCCGTGAGAGGCGGTTGCAAGCCGCTGCGCGGCTGGCTAATCAGATGCCGCTTCAATTTCCCGCATTTCGCTAGGACAAATCATGGAAAAGCTGCCCGCGCAAATGACCGTTATCGGCATCAGCAAGCCCGGCGGCCCCGAGGTGCTGTTGCCCGAGACCCGTCCGGTGCCCTCGCCCAAGCCGGGCGAAATCCTGATCAAGGTTCAGGCCGCCGGCGTCAACCGACCCGACGTCGCGCAGCGCTCCGGCTCCTATCCGCCGCCGCCCGGCGCCAGCGATTTGCCCGGCCTTGAAGTGGCCGGCGAAGTCGTCGCGCTCGGCAGCGGCAGCAGCAAGCACAAGATCGGCGACAAGGTGATGTCGCTGGTGGCCGGCGGCGGCTATGCGCAATACTGCATCGCGCAGGACGCCCAGGCGATGGCGGTGCCGCCTGCCCTGTCGATGCAGGAGGCCGGCGCCATTCCGGAAACCCTGATGACGGTCTGGCACAATGTGTTCGAACGCGGCGCGCTGAAGCCAGGCGAGACGCTCTTGATCCATGGCGGCTCGTCCGGCATCGGAACCATGGCGATCCAGCTCGCCAAGGCTTTCGGCTCCAAGGTGATCGTCACCGTTGGATCGCAAGAGAAGGCCGACGCCTGCCTGAAGCTCGGCGCCGACCGCGCCATCAATTACAAGACCGAAGATTTCGTCGCAGAGGTGAAGACGGCGACCGATGGTGCGGGCGCCAATGTCATTCTCGACATGGTCGGCGGCGATTACATCGAGCGCAATTACGACGCCGCCGCGGTGGAGGGCCGCGTGGTCCAGATCGCGTTTCTCGGCGGACCCAAGGCAACCGTCAATTTTGCCAAGCTGATGGTGAAAAGGCTGCACCATACCGGCTCGACGCTGCGACCCCGTAGCAATGCGGATAAGGCGGCGATGGTCGCGGCCATCGAGGCCAAGGTCATGCCGTTGTTGCGGCAGGGCCGCATAAAACCCCTGATGGACAGCACATTCCCGCTGGAAAAGGCCGCCGACGCGCACCGGCGCATGGAGACCAGCGAACATATTGGCAAAATTGTGTTGGCCGTTTAACGCTCGCGAGCGAAGCGCGACGGGAAACCCTTTGATTTCCTTCGCTTTCATGTCATTTATCCGGCCGCTGGGCGGTTCGCTTCGCCCGGAGGTTTGATCGCGGAGAACTGACATTGCGTCTGATCAGGTGCCTCGCACCGCTGGTGCTGGGCTTCATGATTTTTGTCGCCGTACAGCCGGCGCGCGCGCTCGACGCCGTCAGCGTCAGGAGCGACGCGCCTGCGATCGACCTCACCGCGGTACTCGATCATCGGCATAGCGACACCGACCGCATTCAGGTTTCCACCGCGCCGGGCACCGACGGCATCGTCCGCCGCATCGAGGTGCGCGCCCGCGAAGGCGGACAGAACTGGGTGGTGTTCGCGCTCGCCAACAACACCGACGACCAGCTCGATCGCCTGATCGTAGCACCTCATTACCGCATCGTGTCCTCGGGACTGCTGTGGCCCGACCTCGGACTGTCGCGCATCGCCACCATCACGCCGTCGACCGGCGACCGTCCCGAGCGTCAGGAGAGCCCGACCGCGGACATCTTCCGCATCACGCTCGATCCCGGCGCCGTCGTCACCTTTGTCGCAGAATTGCGCACCGATAAATTGCCGCAGCTCTATCTGTGGGAACCCGACGCCTACAAGGACAAGGTCAACTCGTTCACGCTGTACCAGGGCATCGTGATCGGCATTTCCGGTCTCCTGGCACTGGTGCTGACCATCCTGTTCGTGGTCAAGGGCAGCATCATGTTTCCCGCCGCCGCCGCGCTGGCATGGGCGGTGCTGGTCTATATCGGCGTCGATTTCGGCTTCTGGGGCAAGGTGCTCGACATGTCGAACAACGCCGAGCGGGTATGGCGCGCTGCGGGCGAAGCGATCCTGGCCGCGACATTATTGGTGTTCCTGTTCGCCTATCTCAATCTCAGCCGCTGGCATGTGCGCTACTCCCATATCACCGTCGGCTGGCTCGCCTTCCTCGGCTCGCTGGTGGCGCTGGCGTTGTTCGATCCCGCGGTCGCCTCCGGGCATCGCGCGGATGTCGCTGGTGTTGATCGCGTTCGCGGGCTTTGCGCTGATCGTCTACCTCTCCACCCACGGCTTCGACCGCGCGGTGCTGTTGATCCCGACCTGGTTCCTGCTGGTGGTCTGGGTGATCGCGGCCGGCATGACGGTGGCGGGCAGCGTCACCAACGACATCGTCGGCCCCGCGCTGCTCGGCGGCCTGGTGCTGATCGTGATGCTGATCGGGTTTACGGTGATGCAGCACGCCTTTGCCGGCGGCGGCGCGACCACCGGCGTGGTCTCCGACGTCGAGCGGCGCGCGCTGGCGCTGACCGGCTCGGGCGACCTGATCTGGGACTGGGACGTCTCCGCCGACAAGGTGTTCACCAGCCCCGAGACCGAAGCCCTGCTCGGCCTGAAACGCGGCACGCTGGAAGGCCCGGCCGCGAAATGGCTCGAAGTGCTGCACCCGCTCGATCAGGACCGGTTCCGCGCCGCGCTCGACAGCGTGCTCGACCAGCGCCGCGGCCGCCTGGTGCAGGATTTCCGGCTGCGCACGCCCGACGGCCATTTCATGTGGTTCGCGCTGAAGGCGCGCCCGGTGGTCGGCTCCGACGGCGAAGTCTCCCGCGTGGTCGGCACCCTCACCGACGTCACCGAGACCAAGAACGCCGAAGAGCGCATGCTGCACGACTCCGTGCACGACAATCTCACCGGCCTGCCGAACCGCAAATTGTTCATCGACCGCCTCGGCGCGGTGGCCAATTTCGCCAAGACCATGCCGAACCTGCGGCCGACGCTGATGGTGATCGACCTCGACCGCTTCAAGCAGGTCAACGATTCCGTCGGCATCGCGGTCGGCGATTCAATCCTGCTGACGCTGGCGCGGCGGCTGACCCGCATTCTCAAGCCGCAAGACACGCTGGCGCGGCTCGCCGGCGACCAGTTCGGCCTGATCCTGATGTCGGAACAGGACCCGGCACGCATCACCGCCTTCGCCGAAACCATCCGCAAGACCATCCGCGCGCCGATCGCCTTCAACGACCGCGAGATCTTCCTCACCGCCTCGATCGGGCTCGCGCTCTCCGATCCGCAGACCCAATTGTCCGACGAGATCATCAAGGACGCCGAGCTTGCGATGTATCATTCCAAGCGGATCGGCGGCGACCGCATCGACGTCTACAAGCCGGCGATGCGCGCCCGCAAGACCGACCGGCTGACGCTGGAAAGCGAATTGCGCCGCGCCATCGAGCGCGAGGAAATCACCATCCTGTACCAGCCGATCGTGCGGCTGGAAGACCGTTCGATCGCCGGCTTCGAGGCGCTGGCGCGCTGGGATCATCCCAAGCTCGGGCGGATGTCGCCGGTGGAATTCATCGCCATCGCCGAGGAGATCGGCCTGATCGTCGATCTCGGCATGTTCGTTTTGGACCGGACCGCGCGGCAGCTTGCGATCTGGCAGCGCGCGATGCGTTCGCGCGAGCCGATCTTCGCCAGCGTGAATGTCTCCTCGCGGCAGTTGCTGCGGCATGACTTGATCCACGATATCCGCACCGTGCTGTCGCGCTCCTCGGTGGCGCGCGGCACGCTGAAACTGGAATTGACTGAATCGCTTGTCATGGAGAACCCGGAGCACGCGGCGCAGATGCTGACGCGGATTCGCGAACTCGGCACCGGACTGTCGCTGGACGATTTCGGCACCGGTCATTCGTCGCTGGCCTATCTGCAGCGCTTTCCCTTCGATACCATCAAGATCGACCAGTCCTTCGTGCGCACCACCAGCCGCGGCACACGGCCGGTGATCCTGAAATCGATCATCGCGCTCGCCCACGACCTCGGCATGGACGTGGTTGCCGAAGGCGCCGAAACCGATTCGGACGCGGTCGAGCTCTACCAGTTGGGGTGCGAATACGCGCAAGGGTTTGCCTTCGGCGAGCCGATGGACGCGGATGCCGCGATGCGGCTGCTCACCGAAGAGCGGCTCGAGGCGGCGAGCTAGCCCAATACCGTTCATTTAAGGTTTTCTTAAGCATGACTGAGCACTCTGCTGCTTCGCGAGGCAGGGGGCGATGGAGATGGCACGGACCGTTGCGACACTTCCAGAAGGCAGCCGGATCACCGATTACATCAGTCTGGGCGTGATCGCCAAGACATTTCCGGTGAGCAAAATCCACGAGATTCTTGCCGCGACCGGCAAGACCAGCGTGCGCGAGCGCGATCTGCCGGCGCATGTGGTGGTTTATTATGTGATCGCGCTGGCCCTGTACATGCACTCTTCGTATCGGGAGGTGCTTCGTTGCTTGCTGGAGGGCGTGCATTGGCTGCTCGCCCCATCGGCAGACAGTCAAAGTCGCTGGCAAGTCAGGGATCTCGCAGGCGCGCACGCGGCTCGGGTGGGAAGCGGTGCGTCGACTGCATAGACGAGGTGGTGAAGCCGATCGCAGATCCGCTCGACCAGGGGGGCCTGGTATCGAAAATATCGATTAGTCAGCCTGGACGGAAGCACGTTGGATGTTGCCGACGAGGCGGAGAATGAGAAGGCCTTCGGGCGACCCGGATCGAGCCGCGGCAGCAGCGCTTATCCGCAAATCCGCTTCGTCTCCTTGGTCGAAAATGGCACGCATGTGTTGTTCGGCAGCCAGATGAGCAGACTATGGAACGCGGAGAGATCGCGTTAGCCAAAGCCGTGTTGCCAAGCCTCCGGCGTGGCATGCTGTGCTTGGCTGATCGACAGTTTTTCGGCTTCGAACTCTGGAAGATGGCGCGAACGACAGGGGCCGATCTGCTGTGGCGGATCAAAAAGAACATGCGTCTGGCGCGTGAAGCGACATCTGTCCGGACGGTTCGTATCTGAGCCACATCTATCGCATCCGAACGAGATTGGCGCCGCAAGACCAACGGGGTCAAGGTCCGCGTCATCGAATATCGCCTGGATGGCGTTCCCGACGCTGAGCCGATCTACCGGCTGGTCACTACTATCCTCGACCACAACAAAGCTCCCGCCGTCGAATTGGCTGCTCTCTATCACGAACGCTGGGAAATCGAGACAGCCCTGGACGAATTGAAGACCCATCTGCGCGGCACCAAAATCGTCTTACGAAGCAGGACGCCGGATTTGGTTCGCCAGGAATTCTTCGGACTGCATGATGGCGCACTTCGCGATCCGCGGTTTGATGCATGAAGCCGCACTCAAGGCCGACGATGATCCCGACCAACTTTCTTTCATCCATACCGTCCGCGTCATCCGTCGGAAACTTGCCCGTTTCCCGCCATTCCCCCCTCGGCAACGTCGAGCATTGCATAACGCCGTGCTCGATGAGATTCTGCAGGATCGTCTCCCATCCCGTCGGCATCGACGCAACAAGCGCTGCGTCAAACGAAAAATGAGCAATTTTCCGCTACGGCACCGAACCGACAAGCCTCTGTCACCAATCAATATCAAAAAGGCGATAAAGATACTAAAGTGAACGGTATTGGGGCTAGCCCGCATTTCTCACGCTGTTTGATCGAGTGCTGAGGCGGGTTGACTTCGAGGGTACCACAACCGGCCGCGGTCATTTGGACATGACTTCTCGCCCGCTGCGGCGGGTTGGTCGGGTTTTGTTGAGGATCATGAGGTTTGGGCGTTCTCCGGTAGGCCGAGGGTTCAGCGAGCCGCGCTGTCGAGCGCGGCCCATGCTGTTCGAAAGACATCGGTGTAGGGAAAGGCCGATGCCATCGAGAATTTGATCCTGCGGACGCTGATGCGAACCTGGGCGCCAATTTTGAACAGCTTCAGGCGGATGGTGCCGCATGTAGCGTCGGCGAATCGAGTTGTGGCCAGGGCGATGCGGCGCAACGCGCTGATCAGGACATAGGCCATAGAGGACAGCCAAAGCCGTAACTGGTTGGCGCGTATGGTGCGGGTGGAGGTTCTGTCAGCGAACAGATCGAGCTGACATTCCTTGATGCGGTTTTCCATTTCGCCGCGGGCACAATAGAGCTTCTCGTAGAGCGCGCGGGCCTGATGCTGGTCGACCTGCAACGAAGTGACGACGAAGCGCGGATTGGCGCGGCCTTCCAGCGTGGCGAGATCGATGTCACCGACCCTGATGGATTTCTTCTTGCGCCGGGGCTTCGTCGCGCTCTCGCTCTCGGCGACAGACGGGATTATCCACTCGGCCTTGCCGACCACACGGCGCTGCCGGCTCCAGCTCCTGCGCGTCCTGTAGTGGAAGTCCTTGAAGCGCCGGGCCGGCTTGCCGCTCTGGCGGTTCTCCTCGGCCGCCTCGGCAAGCTCGGCCGCGATCTCGGCGATCAGCCTGTTGTTCTTGGCCAGGCCGAACAGATAATCGACGTCGTTTTGTTCGCACCACGTCATCAGGTCATCGCGTGTGAACCCGGAATCCGCCCGCAGCAGAATCCGCACTTCGGGCCAACGCTCGCGGATCTGCGCAATGATCCGCGCCACCTCTTCAACCGAGCCCGCGCTGGCGTCGATGTTGGCCCGGCGCAGCTTGGCGCAAAGAAGGTGGCGCCCGCAAAAAATATACAGCGGCAGGTAACAATAGGATTTGTAGTAGCCATGAAAGAAGCGCCCCTCTTGCTGGCCATGCAACGGATCATCGGTGGCATCGAGATCAAGGGTGATCTGGCGGGGCGCCGTCCGATGCGCCTCGAGAAACAGATCGAGGAATAGTCGGTCCACTGCCTCCGCATCGTAGCTGATCTTGTGGTAGCGCGATGGTTCCGGCTTCGACAATTCCAGCCGGTTCAACGTCGACTTGCCGGCCACTGCGGCGCAGTCCGGGCGCCGCGCTTCAAGCTTCCCCGCCAGCACCGCCATCAATGGGTCGTGGCGCAGCGTCTCATGGTCGTTGAGGTCCTCGTAACCGAGCGCGATGGCGAATATCCGTTGCCCGACCAGCGTCGCAACCGAATGCTCGACATGCGCCTGGGACCGCCGATCGACAAAGCACGATGCCAGCCGATCCACCATCCGGATCGCCCGATCCGTCGCACCCAGCAGCAGCGCGCCCGCATCCGACGTGATCGCACCTCCGTCAAACGCCGCGACCACCTGGCGGCCTTCGACGCCTTCAAATCCAAAAATATCCGGGATACACTCTGTCTGCATCGGGGCTCTCCTCGAATCATCAAGAAGTCGTTCTCGCAAAACAACTTTCGCTGATTCGGTGCCCCGATGCGCTTAACTCTGTGAGAAATGCGGGCTAGTATCCGTCGTCCCGGCGAACACCGGGATCCATGCGCCGCGACCCATCCGCAGGGCGATGGGGCCAGTTGCCTTCGCGACAACAACGCACAGTGGTTATGCGTCGCCCCCTTCGCGGGGACGATGATGGGGCATCTTCTTGAACCGCACATTCTTGCCATCGGCCTGCCGGGTCGCGATGTAGCCGGCGGCGAGGCACGCCTCGCGCTGCGGCATCTTTTCCTGCGGGCTGCGCAGGGTCTCCCACCACGACGCCCGCTGCGCCGCGCGCGGCAATGCCGCGTCGATGATCTCCTCGATCTGTTCGAAGCTCAGCACGAATTCGGGGAGTTTCTGCCTCTTCAGAAAATCCCGCAGCGCGTCATAGTCGTTCACTTATGCCCTCGGCAGTATGTGCAAAACCGTCATGCGATTGCCGAAGCAATCGCTCTGTCCCGGCAACCAACCGTTAACTCATTAACTTATCGCTGTCGCCACTTAAGCCGGCAGCAATGAATAAAGTGCATCCCTTGGGATCGGGAGCGAACGAATGCAATTCGGTCGGCGCAACAGTGCGGCCGGACGGCCCTGGCGGCTATCCGCGAAGTTGCTGATCGCCTCGTCGGTGGCGACGGTGATCGGCTTCTCGGCGATCTGTGCCAGCGTGATGCTCGACATGCGCCGCGGCGAGGAGGAACTGGCGCGCCAGACGCTTGAAAACCTTGCATCGACCATCGATGCCGACATCAGCCGCAATATCGAGCTTTACGACCTGGCGCTGCGCGCCGTTGCCAGCAACATGGTGGTGCCGGAGATCAAGGAGGTCAGCAAACCGATCCGGCACCTGATCCTGTTCGATCATGCCGCGTCCGCCAAGCATTTCGGCGCGATTCAGGTATTCGACGCCGAAGGGCGGCTGACCATCGACGCCTCGACGCTCGATCCGTTGCCGGAAAACCGCGGCGACGAGGAGTATTTCAAGGTTCATCGCGACCGGCCAGACGCCGGCCTGTTCATCAGCCGTCCGACGTTGCATCGCGGCGCCTACGCCATCGTGCTGAGCCGGCGCATTACCGGCGCGGACGGAAGCTTCCTCGGCGTGGTCGCCGGCTCGATCCGCTTCAGCTATTTCCACGACCTGTTCGAGCGCCTGCACCTCGACCAAGGCGATACCATCACCGTGCTGCGCTCCGACCGCACGATCATCATGCGCAGGCCATTCGACCTCGACGTCATCGGCAAGAATTTGGCAGAAAGGCCGAGATGGAACCCGGCGAACTTGCCCGATGGCGGCTCGTATTTGGGGGTGGGCCCGGTCGATTCCATACCGCGGCTTTACGTCCGGCTTACCAGCACAAGCCCGCTCTCCGTCGTAGTCGGAAAACCACTGGACAACATCTTTAGCCTGTGGCGCACCGAAGCGACCCGCATCGGCGCGATCATGCTGGCGCTGATCACGTTCGTGCTCGCCGTGGCGCTGTTCCTCGCCCGCGAAATCGGCCGCCGCGCGCACGCCGAGGACAGGCTGGAGGAACTCGCGACCACCGACGCGCTCACCGGCCTGAGAAACCGGCGCAAATTCGACGCCGAGATCGATGCCGAATGGCGGCGCGCGGCGCGTCACAAGATGCCGGTGGCGCTCTTGATGATCGATGCCGACCATTTCAAGTCCTACAACGACACGTTCGGACATCAGGCCGGCGACCAGATGCTGGTGGGCATCGCCATCTGCATCTCGGATTCGGTGCGGCGGGCCGGCGATTGCGCCGCGCGCTACGGCGGCGAGGAATTCGCCGTGTTGTTGCCGGGGCTTTCGCCCACGGAGGCGGTGGTAGTGGCCGAAACGATCCGGCTGAAAGTCCAGCAATGGTCCGACGGCCCAACGGCCACCACCGTCAGCATCGGCGTCGCGAGCCTGACGCCGGTCACGGACATGGATTGGTCGATCCTGGTGAAAGCCGCCGACAGGGCGCTCTACGCCGCCAAGGCGGGCGGACGCAACCAGTCCGTACTGGCCAGCATCCCCGACATTTTCGCTGGCGGCCTGAGCGAAGTCATTGCTGTGCCAGGGGCAGCGCAAAGCGCCGTCCGATGCTTCACGAAGCGATCCAGACTCCGTCACTTCGCCAGATACTTCTTCATCTCTTCGCGCAGACCTTCGCGCAAATCCGCGCGCGCCATGCCGAAGGCGATATTGGCGCGCAGGAAGCCTGCCTTCGAGCCGCAATCGTGCCGCTCGCCTTCGAACTCGACGCCATAGAAGCGTCTGCGTCTTGGCGAGCCCGATCATGGCGTCGGTGAGCTGGATCTCGCCGCCGGCGCCACGCTCCTGGGTTTCCAGGATCTTGAAAATCTCCGGCTGCAGGATGTATCGCCCGGTGATCGAGAGGTTAGAGGGCGCGGTACCCTTGGCCGGCTTTTCCACCATGCCGTCGACCTCGAACAGCTTGCCGTGGCGCTTGCCGACGCCGCAGATGCCGTATTGATGGGTCAGATGCGCGGGCACTTCCTCCACCGCGATCAGGTTGGATTTCTCGGCGAGTTTGCTTGCTGCCTCGATCATCTGCGCAAGGCAGCCCGGCGTGTTGAGCACCAGTTCGTCCGGCAGCACCACCGCGAAGGGTTCGTTGCCGACGATGTCGCGGGCGCACCATACCGCGTGGCCAAGACCGAGCGGCGCCTGCTGGCGGGTGAAACTCACCGGAGCCGGCTTCGGGCTGGTCGCGCGCCAGGATCTCCATTTCAGCCTTCTTGCCGCGGGCCTGCAGCGTGGCGTCAAGCTCGTACATGCGGTCGAAATGGTCCTCGATCACGCCCTTGTTGCGGCCGGTGACGAAGATGAAATGTTCGATGCCGGCCTCCCTGGCCTCATCGACCACATACTGGATCAGCGGCTTGTCGACGATGGTCAGCATTTCCTTCGGCATCGCCTTGGTGGCGGGCAGGACGCGGGTGCCGAGGCCGGCGACCGGGAAGACGGCTTTGCGGATTTTCATGGGATTGTCGGGTTGCCTTGAGAGAATGAGCGGCAGATGGCTTTGATCGCATGTAGGTAGCCGGTTTACAGCCGGGAACAAAGGCAGATGTATGCTGCAAATCCGGGCGAGGCATCGGAGTACAGCGTCTCTGCGCTCCGGGCGGCAGAAACAGCGACAAAAAACCACGTTGTTAAGCTATTGGAAACCGCCACAAGGCCTCCTTAAAGCCTGGATGTTTTCAGGCGGAGCGGTGGGACATGATGCGACGGACGGGATCATTGGCCAACCGGCGAACCAGCGTGGCGATTATTGCAACGGCATTGATCGCCGGCGGCGGGGCGCATGCGCAGTCCTCTGGAGCCGGCGGCCCCTTTAGCCTGTTCGACAACATCTTCACCGGCTCGCTTTCGAAGGGCGGCCCGGCTTCGCCACCAGCGCCACGGCCGGCAACCTCGGCGCAGGTGCAAGGTGCGCCCAGCGGCACCGGCGCGGCCTTGCCATGGAGCGGGGAGGACGGCGCCTCCGGCCACCCGCTGATGACCGCGGCCGCGATCCGGGAAGCGGCGGCGAATTTCGACAATTGCGTCGCCTCGATGTGGCCCGACGCCGCGCGCCGCAACATCTCGCGCGAGAGCTTCGAGCGCTTTACCGCCGGCCTTACCCCCGATCTGCGGCTGATGGATTTAATGGATTCGCAGCCGGAATTCACCAAATCGATCTGGGATTATCTCGACATTCTCGTCAACGACGACCGCCTCGCCAAAGGCCGCGAAATCCTCACCCAATACAAGCCGCAGTTTGACGCAGCGGAAAGGGCCTATGGCGTCGACCGTTATACGATCGCGGCGATCTGGGGCATCGAGTCGAACTATTCCACCCAGATGGGCGACCGCAACGTCGTGCAATCCACGGCAACACTCGCCTGCGTCGGCCGCCGCCAGAAATATTTCAAGGACGAATTCCTCTCGGCGCTGGAAATCCTGCACCATGGCGATCTGCGCCCCGAGCAGATGCGCGGTTCCTGGGCCGGCGCGTTCGGCCCCACGCAATTCATGCCGACCGCGTTCAAGCGCTATGCGGTGGATGCCGACGGCGACGGTCGCCGCGACGTGGTCGACGACGCCGCCGACCTGATCGCTTCCACCGCCAACAACCTGAAGAAGGACGGCTGGCAGACCGGCCAGACCTGGGGCTACGAGGTCGTCGTGCCCCAGGGCTTCAACTACATGCTGGCGGACCGGGCGAAAGCGATGACGATCGGGCAATGGGAGCATCTGGGTATCGCACGCGCCGGCAACCAGCCGTTCCCGCATCCCGCCGAGAAAGCCTACCTGCTGGCGCCGGCCGGAGCCGAGGGCCCGGGCTTCCTGATGCTGCAGAATTTCCGGGTGATCATGAAATACAACCCGGCAGAGGCCTATGCGCTGGCGATCGGCCATTTCGCCGACCGCTTGCGCGGCGGCGCGCCGTTCGTGCAGCCCTGGCCACGGCAGGAGCGCGAATTGTCGCGGGCCGAGCGGCTGGAACTGCAGCAGCTGCTGGTACAGCGCGGCTTCTATCGCGGCACCCCGGATGGCCAGCTCGGCGGCCAGACGCGGGAAGCGCTGCGCGGCTTCCAGGCCTCGATCGGGGCTCCCGCGGACGGATTTGCCTCCGCCGACGTGCTGGAACGGCTCAGAGGGCGGTAACGCCCTGAATTTCACACCAAAAGTAACCTTGCGGGCGACATTTGCCCGGCGCCCTTGACGGGGGCCGCCGTTGGCCGGTTTAACATGGGAAATCCGCCCGCTTGCGGCCTGATTCCGCTATTATATTGACTGCTTCAGCGATCCATTGCGACCGAGCCTTATGCGAAAGCCGAAATCCTTTTTGCGGGTGTTCACCGAGACCGGCCCGCTGGTCGCGCTGGCGGTCGCGGTTGCGCTGTTGATCGGGCTCGCCGGACCGGCGTCGGCGCAGTTCTTCAATTTCGGCGGATGGGCGCGGCCGCAGCCGCAACAGCCGCGCTCCAACCGCGGAGGCGGCTGGTTCGGCGGCGATCTGTTTGCGCCGTTCCAGCAGCCGCAGCAGCAGGCGCCGAAGCGGGTCGAGAATTATTCCAAGGCGCCGCCGCCGGAGAAGCGCGAGACCGTGCCAGAGCGCAACGTGCTGGTGCTGGGCGATGCCATGGCGGACTGGCTCGCTTATGGACTCGAGGAGGCCTATGCCGATCAGCCCGATATGGGCGTGATCCGAAGGCACAAGACCGTATCCGGTCTGATCAAGTACCAGCCCAAAGGCGAGCCGGCCGACTGGGCTGCCGCGGCGAAAGGTATTCTCGCCACCGAGAAGCCCGACGCCATTGTCGTCATGCTCGGCCTCGACGACCGCCAGCCTATCCGCGAGCCGGCGGCCGACAAGGACAAACCGTCCGACAAGAAAGGCGACAAGAAAGACGCCCGCGCCAAGCCGGATGCGAAATCTGATGCCAAGACTGATCCCAAGACTGATCCCAAGTCTGATCCCAAGTCTGGCGACGCGAAGCCCGATGCCGCCGCGAACCCGGACGACAAGACCGTCGATACCGAATTGTCGCCGGAGGACGCCGACAATGACGCGCCGCCGGCGATCGCGCCGGCGAGGAGCACGCGCTCGCCGAACGGGATCTATCAGTTCCGCGAGGAGCGCTGGGTCGAGCTCTACGCCAAGAAGATCGAGGAGATGATCGCCGTCCTGAAAACCAAGGGCGTGCCGGTGCTCTGGGTCGGTTTGCCCGCGGTGCGCGGTCCCAAGGCGACGGCGGATATGCTGTTCCTGGATGCGCTGTATCGCGACGCCGCCGGCAAGGCCGGCATTACCTATGTCGATGTCTGGGACGGCTTCGTAGACGAGGCCGGCCGCTTCCTGCAGAAGGGTCCCGACTTCGAAGGCCAGATCCGGCAGTTGCGTTCCTATGACGGCGTGTATTTTACCAAGCCCGGCGCGCGCAAGCTCGCTCATTATGTCGAGCGCGAGATCAACCGGCTATTGGCTTCGCGTTCCGCGCCGATCGAGCTGCCGACCGAGCCGGCGACGCCGGACGCCAACGCCCAACCCGGCCAGCCGGCGCCGCGTCCGCTCGCGGGGCCGATCCTGCCGCTAGTCGCATCTTCCGTCGGTACCGATCAATTGCTTGGCGGTCCTGGCTCCCGCCCGGCCGCGGTCGATGCGCTGGCAGCACGGACGTTGGTCAAGGGCGAGCCGCTGGCGCCGCCCGCCGGCCGCGCCGACGATTTCGTCTGGCCGCGCCGCGAAGTCGGACGCGAACAATCCAAGGGCGAGACTCCGGTGGCATCCGTCGCACCGGATGGAACAGTTGCGGCTCCGGGCAAACCGGCTGCACCGCCGAAGCCAAAGAAGCAGCCGCTTCCGGTACAATCGAGCACGCCGCCAGCGCGCGACTTTTTCAGCTTCGGCAATACGCCGCGCAAGCCGCCACCATCGCGTACGCCCAATGTTCCACGCCCGCCGGCTAATGTCGGGCCATCGGCATGGGTACCCGGCTTTTTCACGCGGTAACCGCTAAGCCTGTCATTTCCCGGCGCATCGAAGATGCGAACCCGGAATCCCGTGGACGCAGCAATCGGTCGATAATTTCCGGATTCCGGTTTCGCGCTGACGGCGCCGCGGAATGACGTCATGGTCGCTCAGACGTAATAGCGCCAGCGTGGCGGCGGCCGGCGCGGCGGACGCGTCATCAACAGCGCCAGCGCGAAACCAATGCCGCCCGCGATCAATAGCGAACCGAGCGGATTGTCCTGTACTTTCTTCGCCACCGCCTGCGAGCCGTCGCGGAAAGTAGCGCCGCTGTTCTCATAGGCGTCCTTGGCGTAGCTGACGGCGGCATCGCTGGCGTCGCGCGCGGCGTCCTTGGCCTGGCCGTACAGATTCTGCACCGTGCCCGCGGCCTCCCGGGCGCGGCCCGCGACCTGGGTCTTCGCATCGCCGGCAATGTCGCCTGCGGCGCCCTCGACCTTCCCGGCAATATCCTTGGCCGACCCGGCAATCCGATCCTTGTCCATCGTATTCACTCCCTGAAATTGTCGGGGAGCTAACCGATAAAATGCGATCCGGTTCCGCCGCTTGGACTCTCACTTTGACGCGTCTTCTTCACGCGAACCGGTGCCCACTTCGCTCGAAAACGCTTTAGAGAATCAGCCCGCCGTCGACCACGAGAGTTTGACCAACGATGTAGGAGGAAAGTGGCGAAGCCAGAAACAGCGCGGCGCCCGCCATGTCGGCCGGCGTGCCCAGCCGCTTCAGCGGAATGCGCTCGATCGCGCCCTCGAGCCGCTTCGGATTGGCCGTCGTCACCTTTGTCATTTTGGTATCGACCAGGCCCGGCGCGATGCCGTTGACGCGGATGCCGTCCTCGGCCCAGGCCTGCCCCAGCGTCCGGGTCAGGCCGACGGCGCCGGTCTTCGAGGCGTTGTAGGCCGGATTGCCCTTGGTCGAATGATAGGCGGCGGTCGAGCTGACGATGATCAGCGAGCCGTTACGCGCTCTCAGCATGTCGTGGAATTTGCCGGCGCAGGCCATCAGGCTCATCAAATTGATTTCCAGCACTCTACGAAACCCGGCCATTTCGAATTCGCCGCGCTTGTAAATCACCGCGCCCTGCGCCAGCACCAGCACATCGAGCCGGTCGAATGACGGCTTGAAATTGTCGATCGCCCTGGCATCGCCGACGTCAAGTTGTGCGTATGCCAGACCTTCGAGATGGGATCCCTCGCTTGCCGAATAATCGGCCGCTTGCGCCCGGGTGCCGCAGACTTCCACGCGCGCGCCCTTGGCCCGAAACGCCTGCGCAATGCCGTTGCCAATGCCGCTCGACCCGCCGATCACCAGAACCTGCTTGCCGCTGAAATCCAGTTCGTTCATCGTCAACCTCGAATTCAATAGCTGCCAAAAGCATGGCAGCCGACATTTCTGGGAAGAAACGCATGTCCGATTTCAAGCAACTCAGCCGCTCGGTCAAGGGATTGACGGTGCTCGTCACCGGCGCAGCCAGCGGCATGGGCCGCGCCACCGCGCGCGTGTTCGCCGCCGAGGGCGCCAAGGTCGCCGTCACCGACCATGCGGCCGAGGGCGCGGAGGCCGTCGCGGCCGAAATCACGGCCGCCGGCGGAATTGCAAAGGCCTGGAAACTGGACGTCGCCGATCGCGAAGAGATCATCCTTGTCGTCAACGACGTCGCAACGCATTTCGGCGGGCTCGATATCGTCATCAACAATGCCGGCATTTCGGTCCGCGTGGCGATCGATGACGACCGCTATGACGAAGCCTGGGCCAAGGGAATTGGCGTGATGCTGACCGCGCATCCGCGCATCATCCGCGCGGCGCTTCCGCACTTGCGAAAATCCGGATCGCCGCGGATCGTCAATATCGCTTCGACCGAAGCGCTTGGCGCGACCGCCCTGCACAGCCCCTATTCGGCGGCGAAAGCAGGCGTGACGGGATTGACCCGCTCGCTCGCGGTCGAACTGGGCCGCGAGGGCATCACGGTCAACTGCATCTGCCCGGGACCGATCAGGACGGCAATCACCGACCGGATTCCGGAAGAGCAGAAGACGATTTATGCGAAGCGCCGCACCGCGCTCGGCCGCTACGGCGATCCCGAGGAGGTCGCTCATATGACGCTCAGTCTGTGTCTTCCGGCAGCTTCGTTCCTGACCGGGGCCGTCATCCCGGTGGACGGCGGCTTGATGGCACGAAATGCATGACCGGCTGCGCGGCGACTTGTTGACATCGCCCATCGCGGGAGTAGCTTTTTCGACAACAAGAACATCGGGGAGAAACATCCATGGCCGTGGCTATCCGCCAGTTGCATCCGCATTTTGTTGGCGAAGTCAGCGGCGTCGATCTGCGACAACCGCTGACGCCGGACGAGGCCCGCGCGATCGAGGCCGGCATGGACAAATATGCCGTGCTGGTGTTCCACGGACAGGACATTACCGACGAGCAGCAACTGACCTTCGCGCGCAATTTCGGCGAGCGCGAGAATGCGCGCGGCGGCACCGTCACCAGGAAGGAAGACTACCGGCTCACCTCGGGCCTGAACGACGTCTCCAATCTCGGCAAGGACGGCAAGCCGCTGCCGCGCGACCACCGCACCCATCTGTTCAATCTCGGCAACTGCCTGTGGCACTCCGACAGTTCGTTCCGTCCGGTTCCGGCGAAATTTTCCCTGTTGTCGGCGCGGGTGGTGAATCCGAAGGGCGGCAACACCGAATTTGCCGACATGCGCGCGGCCTATGACGCGCTCGACGACGAAACCAAGGCCGAGATCGAAGACATGATCTGCGAGCATTCGCTGATGTATTCGCGCGGCTCGCTCGGCTTCCTCGATTACACCGAGGAAGAGAAGCAGATGTTCAAACCGGTGCTGCAGCGGCTGGTGCGCACCCATCCGGTGCATGGCCGCAAGTCGCTGTATCTGTCATCGCATGCCGGCGCGATCCTTGGCATAAGCGTGCCGGAAGCGCGGCTGTTGTTGCGCGACCTCACCGAACATGCCACGCAGCCGGAATTCGTCTACGTGCACAAATGGACGCTGCATGACCTCGTGATGTGGGACAACCGCCAGACCATGCACCGCGTGCGCCGCTACGACCAGTCGCAGCCGCGCGACATGCGCCGCGCTACCGTGGCCGGCACGGAACCGACGGTCAAGCAGCAGGCGGCGGAGTAGAGGCCACAGCACAACTCGTCATACGCGGGCTTGACCCGCGTATCCATCAATCTTCAGGAAATGCTTTTCATCGGGGATGGGTTGCCGGGTCAAGCCCGGCAACGACGGAAGACATTCACGCGTGGCCCGCTTCATTCGACAGCATGCCCGGATCGATCCCGATCTTGCGCAACGCGCGGAGGTATTTTTCCTCGACGTCGCCGCCGAAGATCAGATCCGGATCGGCATCGCAATGCAGCCAGCCATTGTCCTGGATTTCGGTTTCCAGCTGACCGGGCGCCCAGCCGGCATAGCCCAGCGCCAGGATCGCGTGCTTGGGGCCCGCGCCTTTCGCAATGGCTTTGAGAATATCAACGGTCGCGGTCAGGCAAATTCCCTCGTCGATCCGCAACGTCGCATCCTGGATGAAGAAATCGCTCGAGTGCAGCACGAAGCCCCGTCCGGTCTCAACCGGGCCGCCTTTCAGCACCTTCATGCTCTCGGCGTTTTCCGGCAGCTTGATCTGGTCGGCCTTCTTGATGATGTCGAGCTGCACCAGCAGTTCGGGAAAGTCGATGCTGCCCGCCGGGCGATTGACGATGATGCCCATCGCGCCCTCGGAGGAATGCGCGCACAGATAGATCACCGAACGCTCGAAGCGCGGATCTCCCATCACGGGCATGGCGATCAGCAATCGGCCGTCGAGATAGCCGCGATTAGCCGAATTATCGCCGATGCCGGCGGTTTTGCGGCTGGTCGTCCTCTGTCTTTTGCCTGCAGGGTCCATCCGCAAAGGACTCTCGTGTTGTTGCCTATCCTGATATTGGGTGGCAGTTCTGTCAATCAAGCTCCGCCCGGCGCCTGAAAATACATCACAAGCAATTCAATGGTTTACATCCCCACCAGCCTGTAAAGACGTCCCATGACAGTCATAGTTCCCGTCCGCGCCGCGCTCGGCTTCGCCGCAACCGTCTTTGCCTCCTGCCTGGCGATCGAGGCCCGCGCCCAGGACGCGTCACCGTGGCAGCGGGACGGGCACTCCGCGGTCCGGCTGCTGGCGGGCTCGCGCAGCGGCGCGGTGCTGCTCGGCGGCGTCGCCTTTCAGCTTGAGCCGGGATGGAAAACCTACTGGCGCACCCCGGGCGATTCCGGCGTGCCGCCGCGCTTCGATTTCTCCAAATCGGACAATATCGACGCCGTGACCGTGCTGTGGCCGGCGCCTACGAAATTCGACGATGGCGCCGGCGGCCATTCAATGGGCTATCACGATGGAATCGTGCTGCCGTTGCGGATCGTGCCAAAAAATGCCGACAAGCCGGTGACGCTTCGCGCCGATATCAATTACGCGGTCTGCGAAAAACTCTGCATTCCGGTTCAGGCCAGCGCCGAGTTGCCTTTCACCAGCGTGGCGAGCACCGAAGACAGCGCGCTGTTTGCAGCTCTCGACACCGTGCCAAAGCCCGCCAATATCGGCGATCCCAACCCGCTGACCATCCGCGACGTCAAGCGGGACGGCAAATCCACTGTCCTGGTCGACGTGGTCAGTCCGGACACCAGAGCGGTCAACCTGTTCGTCGAGGGGCCGACGCCGGACTGGGGACTGCCGGTTCCAAAACCGCTCAAACACGGCCCGCCCGGGGTCAAGCGTTTCGCCTTCGAACTCGACGGGGTGCCTCCGGGCACGAACCCCGAAGGCGCTGCGCTCAAATTGACGTTGGTCGGTGCCGACCGCTCCTATGAGTTCAACATCAATTTGGAGTGACGCTCGCACGCCGTCCCCGCGAAGGGGCCCATAACCGGCGCCGTTTCCTGGTGCGGAAGGTAACTGCCGCTGGTGTTTCAACGCCGGCGCCGCAGCGTAGGGGTCGTGGCGTTCGCCGGGAGGACAATCAGAGGCACCTCGGCAGCGACGCCGGGAGACCGAATCTTAACGAATAGTTGATAGGCCGGAAGCCGCGCCGCACCCGCGGCGCATTTGGAAAATTCCTGCCTGGCCGCGATGGACGCACAATCCGCAGCAGTTCCGCCCGCCGGCGTGATCACGCGGCTGCGATCGCTATTGGGAGATTCCAGCGAAGCCTCCGTGACAAAACGGCTGGCCGGCATCATCTTCATCATCCGCGTCGTCAGCGCAGCGCTTGCCTATCTCTCGCAGATCCTGCTGGCGCGCTGGACGGGCGGCTCGGATTACGGCGTTTATGTCTACGTCTGGACCTGGGTGCTGCTGCTCGGCAGCATGATGGATTTTGGCATTTCGGCGTCGGCGCAAAAGATCATTCCGGAATATCGCACCCGCGACGAGCACGCGCTGCTGCGCGGTTTTCTGTCCGGCAGCCGCTGGATGACCTTTGCCGTGTCCTCCTTTGTCTCGCTGCTGCTGGCGGGCCTGGTCAAGTTGCTGTCGCCCTGGATCGACGCCGGCGAGATCATTCCGCTCTACATCGGCTGCCTCACGCTGCCGGCCTTCGTGGTCGCCAATACCCAGGACGGCATCGCGCGCTCACATGACTGGATGCGGCTCGGACTGATGCCGCAGTTCATCGTGCGGCAAGCGCTGATCATCGGTTTCACCGCCGGCGCCTTCGCGCTCGGCTTCCATCTCGGCGCCACTGCCGCGATGCTCGCAAGTGCTGCGGCGGTATGGATCGCCATGATCGGGCAGATGCTGGTGCTGAACCACAGGCTCGGCGGCCACATCGAGCCCGGCCCCAAGGCGTATGATTTCCGCGGCTGGCTCGGGATCTCGCTGCCGATCCTGCTGGTCGAAGGATTCTATCTGTTGCTATCCTATACCGACGTGCTGGTGCTGCAGCAGTTCCGCTCCTCCGAAGAGGTCGGCGTTTATTTCGCCGTGGTCAAGACCCTGGCGTTGGTGTCCTTCATCCACTACGCGATGTCGGCGACGACGGCGCACCGGTTTGCCGAATATCACGCCCTCGGCGACAAGCCGCGGCTGTCGGCCTATGTCGCGCATGCGATCAAATGGACATTCTGGCCCTCGGTCGCCGCCACCGTGCTGCTGCTGGCGCTGGGCAAGCCGCTATTGTGGCTGTTCGGACCGCAATTCGTGGCCGGCTATGACATCATGTTCGTCGCCGCGATCGGGCTCGTGGTGCGATCCGCGATCGGCCCGGTCGAGCGGCTGCTCAACATGCTCGGCCATCAGCATATCTGCGCATTGGCCTATGCGCTGTCCTTTGCTATGAACGTGGCGCTCTGCGTCGCGCTGGTGCCACGGTTCGGCGGCCACGGCGCCGCCGCGGCAACCTCGATCTCGCTGACGTTCGAAACCGTGCTGCTGTTCTGGATCGTGCGGCAGCGGCTCGGGCTGCACGTGCTGGCGTTCGGGAAGAGTGCGGCCCCATGAACGCACAGGACATCACCGAAAGGTCACTTCAAGATCCTGAACGCTCGTTTTGATTTGGCCCAGGCATTTCATGCGCCGGGTGTCGCAGGACTGCCGGGAAAGCTTCGAGGAGTACTCAGACACTGCTCGAACTTGAGGTGCAATGCTTCCTTGTCGATGGCACCGCATGCTCCGATGGCCACTATCCGGGTCCGAGGCCGGCGGTTTTTCCACTCGTCTTCCAAGGAAATGTCCACACGTCGGCCGACCACCTGCAACATCGCGCGACGCTCCGGGACCTCCGCCACGTAGATCACACCCTTGGCGCGGTAGATGTTCGCCGGCAGCTTTGACGCCACTTGCCGCAGCGCTTCCAGCGACAGGGGCTGGTCCGTCTCGTAACTCCAGGTACTGAACGCCTTCGAATGATCGTGGTTGTGTTGATGGTCGCAGCCGAGGTCATCGCAGTCGTGGCGCTCCAACTCGCGCAGACTCAAGCCCACTTGCGTCGGGTCGAATCGGCCGACAGAGAGCAAGACTTCCAGCGGTACGTTGCAGTGACCTGCTTCGATAAGGCGGTAGCGATGGAAGCGGCTGTCCAGCCAGGTCCTGATTTTGGCGATCCGGTCCTGATCCACCAGGTCAACCTTATTCAGGATGATCATGTCGGCGCATGCCATCTGGAAAATCTTCAACTCCATGACCTCCGGCGCGGCAAATACCTGCTCGCTATCCACCACGCACAGGATGCAATCCAGCCGAATGCGGTCGCGGAGGCCGGGATTGTTGAAGGTCACGGCGATGCCGGACGGTTCGGCCACGCCGCTGGCTTCGAGCAGGATGTATTCAGGCTGTTCCGGCCGCCCTATCGTCTCCATTACCGTCTCGACGAGGTCGTCGCGGATGGTGCAGCAGATGCAGCCATTTGCGAGGCTGATGACGTTGCTCTCGACACCCACGACAAGTTCGGCGTCGATGTTGATCGCGCCGAAGTCATTGACCAATACCGCCGCCTTCAGGCCGTGATTGCCGTTGAGAATACGATTGAGCAGGGTCGTCTTGCCTGCACCCAGGAAGCCGGTGAGAATGGTCACCGGAATCGGAGGTCGGACCGATCGCGAGGTCGTGGTCGATATGGTCCATGACCAGCAAACTCCTCGTTGAGGCCGGCAGCCTTACGGCGCCAGTGCGATAGGCGCCGGCCGACGTGCTCTCTACTTCTTCGATATCTGGCCGCCGCCGAGAAAGTCGGCCATATTGATTTTCATTTCCGGAGGCATCCGGGCCCATTCCCGCATCTGGTCCCTGGGCGTGAACAGCGCGGGATCGATCTCCAGATCGCGGATCGACTGCTCCTGATTGGCCAGGAACGGACTCTTGACCGTCACTTCTGTCGGCATCTTGCCGCCGAAGTTGTTCTGGATCATCCACTCAAGGCTCGGGCGGGCGACGTTGGACGTCTCCGGCAGCGCGGCCTCGCGGATCCAGACTCGATCCTTGGTGACATTGACCACGGTGTGATCGATGCCGAAAGCAAACATGCCTTTGTAGTGCATCCGGACACCGGCGATCATCTCGCCGACCAGTTCGCGGTCGAAGGAGACGTGGGTAGCCATCGCCAGCCGCGGCTGCACCAGGTTCGCCAGGTAGCCGACGGCATAGTGCATCGTGTGGAAATTATCGATCGTCCAGGCGCCGATATAGGGCGAAACACCCTGCTTCAAGGCCCACAGGCCGACCATGTCCACGGCCATTTCGGTGACGAACACGTCGACGTTCCTGGCATACTTGGCGGTGAGTTGGTCGGGCTTGCCGTCGCCGGTCCAGACGAAGGAAAGCCCATTCCAGTCGAGCCGGTAGGCGGAGGCACCGTCGGCGGCATGCGAACGCCGCCAGTGGGTTACCTTCACGCCATCCTTGTCGTAGCAGACGCCGCCATCGTCCCTGAAGTCGAACTCGGTGACCTCGATCTCGTAACCGTCCGCCATCGGCATGCCGGCCGCCTGATGAGAAGTCCAGGCACCCATCTCTTCCATGTGCCGGCACATGGCCTTGGTGCCAAGCGCCGCGGTGCGGCCCGAAGGGCCGATGACACGCAGAGGTTTCCAGCGCCCGTTAAACGGAGCGAATTGCCACAAATAGGGTATGTCAGCGTAGTGGTCGAGGTGCAGGTGGGTGAGAAAGATGTCGTTGATCTCCGGCACCGGCACCTGGTTGGCGATGATGTTTCGCAGGCAGCCGGGGCCGAAATCGAAGAAGAACCGCTTTCCGTTGCCCAACTCCACCATGATGCAGGTGCCGGCCTGCGTGAGCCGTGGCGGCCAGGGCTGGCTGCCCATGAAAATGATGCGCATCTCGTCCGGGCCGAGCGGCTCGCTCTGCGGGAAGTAGTTGTTGCGGTTCCTGACTGACGGCGTCGGCAGGTAATAGGGCGGCATGGAGAGGCCGCTGCCCGGAGGCGCCGCGTATGCATTTGTTTCCCCGATCGCGGGCTTGCTTTCCTCGGCAGCTTCCGCCGAGGCCAGGCTGCCTGCTGCCATTCCGGCGGCGGCAGGGGCAACGGCCTTGAGCATTTCACGCCGGCTAAGAGTGTTGCTCTCCTTGTTGTCTTCGGCGTCCACGATGATCTCCTTCCGTCCTCGTTTATAAGGAACAGTCGGCGGCCTCACTTGTCGCCGAGATTGACGACGACCTTCTCGATCTTGCCGGTGAATTTGAACGGCACGTCGTAGTCCTCGCTTACGGGCGTGCCGGTGTCTTCGCCCACATCGAAGGTTTCATCAAAGCTGAAGCGCCCGGGTATGGTGGCGTTGATGCGGCCCGCAGCCACCTGATTGCCATCCACGCTCAGCGTGCCGGTGCCGCCCTTGCCGATGCCGCCGCCGTCGTATTTGAAGTCAAAAACAACGGCGTGCTTGCCGGGTGCAAGGGCGTCTTTGGCCGCAATATTAAAGTGCGCGACGTTGGCCAGGTTGTAATGGAAAATCGGCTTCCCGTCCTTGAACATTAGCGCGTAGCCGGCGGAGAGTCCGCCATGCGTCAGCACAACGCCTTGTTCTCCTCCCTTCGGGAGGAGAACGTTAGCCGTGATACGGAACGATTTGTTCTTCACGTCTGGCGCCGCGCCTTCTGGAATGCGCGTAAGGCTTCCGTAGTAGGTGAACTCGGTGCGCCCGCGCGTCAGGCTGGGACGAAGGGCCACGTCCATTCGCGCGACCTTGCTGTCGTCCAGAGGCAACACGTTGTATCTGGCGGCCTCCGCGTAAAACAGCAACTGGAGTTCGCGGAGCTTGTCAGGGTACTTGTCGGCTACGTTGACGGCTTCGCTGAAGTCGTCGGCGACGTTATAGAGCTCCCACTTGTACCCGCTGATGACATCGACCTGGGGAGCGTTGAACGGGTCTTCCCAGGGCGCGAAGTGCGGGGTCGTGCAGGCCACCCACCCGTCGTGATAGATGCCGCGGTTGCCGAACATCTCGAAATACTGCGTCTGGCGAGTGGATGGCGCGTTGGGATTGTCGAAGGTGTAGGCCATGCTTACCCCCTCGATAGGCTTCTGCGCCACGCCGTTGACGACGGAGGGCTGTTGCACACCGGTTACGTCCAGAATGGTCGGCACGATATCAATCGTGTGATGCCACTGCGACCGGATGCCACCCGCGTCCTTGATGTGGACGGGCCAGGCCATGACCATCCCGTTGCGGGTGCCGCCATAGTGCGAGGCGATCTGTTTGGTCCATTGGAAAGGCGCATCCATCGCATGGGCCCAGCCGATCGGGTAGTGGTTATGTGTTTTCCACGTGCCCAGATCCTCCTTGTGCTTGAGGACCTCTTTGTAATCTTCCTCGATTCCATTCATCATCGCCATTTCATTGAGCGACCCTTGCACCGCGCCCTCGGCGCTGGCGCCGTTGTCGCCGACGATGTAAATGACCAGCGTGTTATCGAGCTGGCCCAATTGCGCGATTGCATCAAGGACCCTGCCCACATTGTAGTCCGTCTGGGAAAGGTAGCCGGCGTACACCTCCATCATGTAGGCAAAGAGCTGCTTCTGCTCGGCGTTGAATGAATCCCAGGCCGGTATCCCCTGGCTGCGCTGGGTCAACAGGGTGTTGGCCGGCACGATGCCCAGCTTCTTCTGTCGCGCAAGGGTTTCCTCGCGGACCTTGTCCCAGCCCTGATCGAACTGGCCCTTGTATTTTTCGATCCATTCCTTCTTCGGGTGGTGCGGCGAGTGCGTAGCCCCGGGCGCGTAATAAAGGAAGAACGGCCGGTCGGGCGCTACTGCCTTCTGGTTGCGGACCCAATTGATGGCCTGGTCGGCGATGTCGTAATCGAAATTGTATTCCGGGTTGCCCAGGTAAGGCTGAACAGGCTTGGTGCCTTCAAACACCGCGGGCCGCCACTGACTGGTTTCCGCGCCCACAAAACCATAGAAATGCTCGAAGCCCAGAGCAGTCGGCCAGAGATCGAATGGCCCGGCCTGGCTGCTCTGCCAGTCCGGCACGTTATGGTTCTTGCCAAACCAGGCGGTGTTCCAGCCATGCTGCTTGAGGATTTCGCCGACGGTCGCGGTGTCCTTTCCCATCAGGCTGTCGTAGCCGGGAAAGCCCGTGGCCTGCTCCATGATCACCCCGGTATGCACCGAGTGGTGGTTATGCCCGGTCAGCAGCGCCGCACGGGTGGGCGAGCAGAGCGCTGTGGTGTGGAACTGCGTGTAGCGCAGACCGCTCTGCGCCAGCTGTTCCAGCGTCGGCGTCTCAATCGGTCCGCCGAAGGTGCTCGAAGCTCCAAAACCGACGTCATCCAGCAGCACGACCACGATGTTGGGTGCGCCTTTGGCGGTCTGCACCGGCCTTGGAAAATCGGGCGTCGAGTTTTTGGCGCTCAGTCCGATCTGTCCCTTGAAGGGCGCCGGTGGGGTAGGCAGCACTTCCTGCGCTGACCCAACGCCGCTGAACAGTGCCCCTGCCACCAGCACCAAGCCGACTGCAATCCAGGAGCCGGCCTTGTGGAGCGTCGCGCGTATTGCGTCCATGTTGCATGTGCACATGCCAATACCTCTCCTCTCCCGGCAACGGTTAACCCGCGGGGCAGCATTTTTTCTGGATAGAAGCCCGCCAACAGCGCCTTGATATGAATCAAGCTACCGGGAATTCAGAATTGCAGATGAGCCGAGCAGCGTACGAACGGAGTTTCCTCTTCGATCCCAAGCTTGCGTTTCGCAGCGGTCCGTCCATCATTCAAAGAGAAATTTCTGTGTAGTCCGCGAGTTTGCCACCGCATTGATCTGCGTCAACAGGACCATCGAGTGACATGCCGGACCCGCAATCAAGGAGACCACGCCTGCATATGAACATGGCTACATATGAAGTCGGCTAGTCGGGGTCGTCATCGAAATTGATTTTGGCGGCTGCCAGCATTTCCGGCAGTTTCTACGCCGCGGTCCAGCCGCCGTCGATCGAGAGGTTGGCGCCGGTGATCTGCGCCGCATCGTCGCCGCACAAGAACAGCGCCAGCGCCGCGACCTGCTCGGAGGTGACGAACTCCTTGGTCGGCTGCGCTTCCAGCAGCACGTCATGGATGACCTGCTCCTTGGTGAGGTTGCGTGCCTTCATGGTGTCGGGAATCTGCTTCTCGACCAGCGGCGTCCAGACGTAACCCGGCGAGATGCAGTTGCAGGTGATCTTGAAGGTCGCGAGTTCCAGCGCCACGGTCTTGGTGAGGCCGGCGATGCCGTGCTTGGCCGAGACATAGGCCGACTTGAACGGCGAGGCCACCAGCGAATGCGCGGAAGCGGTATTGATGATGCGGCCCCAGCCGCGCTTCTTCATGCCGGGCACCGCGGCGCGGATGCCATGAAACGCCGACGACAGGTTGATCGCGATGATGGCGTCCCATTTCTCGATTGGGAACTCCTCGACCGGCGAGACGAACTGGATGCCGGCATTGTTGACGAGAATGTCGACCGAACCGAAGGTCTTTTCGCCGAGCGCGATCATCTCGGCGATCTCGGCGGGCCTGGTCATGTCGGCCGGCGAGTGAACCGCCTTGACCTTGAAGTCTTTCTCGATGCCCGAGCGCTCCTTCTCGATGTCGGCGGGCGCGCCCATGCCGTTGAGAACGATATTGGCGCCGGCGCTTGCGAAGGCGCGCGCATACGCCAATCCGATGCCGCTGGTCGATCCGGTCACCACCGCGGTCTTGCCTGTCAACGTACCCATTTTCACTTGCTCCTGTTGCCGTCGGGGGGTTCGGTGCCGTCCCCGGTGAGATCGTAGGTCATCATGGTTTCGCCGGATTGCGGACGATCGAGCCAATCCTTGTGACGCATCGACAGATGAACGTCGCGCTCGCCCGCGCCCCAGTGCTCGACCATGCCGACGTGGGAAAAATCGTAATCCTTGGACGACGATTCGTAGTTCTTGCTGCGGTAGATCAGGTGCACCACGGTGACGGTGTTTTCCTTGGCGGCCTGGCAGAGGACTTCAACCGACGGATCGTTCCTGAGATAATCCGGCAGCTTTCCCATCAATTCGCGCAGCGCCTTGCGGGTGTTGTGGATCTGCCTGTTCTTGTCGGTGTTCATCCGGGTGCGGCTGGAAAAGCGGATGTCCTTTTCGCGCTCCGCGGCCTCCAGCAGCGAAACCGGCAGCGGCCCGCGGGCGCTGAACAAATCGACCTGGAAGATCAGCAGGTCGTTGTCGATCTCCGCATCCAGCACATAATCGAGCGGCGTGTTGGAGGCGATGCCGCCATCCCAATAATGCTCGCCTTCGATTTCGACGGAAGGAAATCCCGGCGGCAACGCACCGGATGCCATGATGTGTTCCGGTCCGATCTTCTTGCCCTGCTTCCTGAACTCGAAATTGTCGAAATATCTGAAATTGCCGGTCGTGACACTCACCGCGCCGACGCTCAAGCGGGTCTCCAACGCGTTGATGCGGTCGAAATCGACCAGACGTTCCAGCGTGGCGCGAAGCGGCGCGGTATCGTAATAGCTCTGCGCCTGGGGACTGCCCTGCGGCCAAAGCGGGGCCGGTGGAATGCGCGGCCGGAAAAAGCCGGGAACGCCGAAGGTCGCGATCAGGGCGGCACTGGTCTCGTTGAAAAGAGAACGCGCGCGGTCGCCCTTGCTGACGGGATTCCACGGCACCGGCGCGGACACCAGCTCCCAGAATTCCTTCAGCCGCTGGCACGCGCTTTTCGCGCGGGTTGCCGGCGATGATCGCGGCGTTAACGGCGCCGATCGAGATGCCGGCGACCCAATCCGGATCGAAATCATAGTGACACAGCGTCTGATAGGCACCGGCCTGATAGGAGCCGAGCGCGCCGCCGCCCTGCAGCACAAGCACGCGCTGCGCTTTCGCGGGCGTACTTGCTGGCGCCGGGATGGAATGATCGGTCATGTCGGTCAATTGAATATCGGAAAGCCGTTCCTTGCGAAAAGCCATCCCTTGCGAATAGCCATTTCCTTGCGAATAGCCTTGGCACCGTGGCCTCCCTTCGCGGCCACGTCAATCAGCGAAGCCGTGAAGACGGATCACGCCGGGTTTATCGCGGATCCGATGCCGCCATAATGAGCGTCCAGAATACCTTGTATTTGGTATTCGGAGCATAGCTCGCCGCGATGCCTAATTTTGTGACACCATTCTTCAGCATATTGGCCCGGTGCGGAGGCGAGTTCGCGCCAGCCGGAAAATGCCTCGGCCAGGGTATGATAGCCCGCCGACACGTTTTCCACCGCCAGCGTCGCCGGGTATCCCGAGGCATTGAGGCGTTGCGCCAAGGGCGCCTTGACGTCGTGGTCGAGCTTGTTGCGGCTTGCCATCGCCAGCGACTGCGCTTCGGCGAGCTTCATCAGTTCGGGGTCGACCGTCACGGCGCCGAGCCCGTTATTCTGCCGGTACTGCGAAATCATCGTCGCCGCGGCCTGCGCATCGAGCCTGGCGCCGGCGATTGGCCATGTCGGCATACATGGTCGGCTGCTCGTCGATCGGCGCCTCCGCCGCGCAGCCGGCTAGCACCAAAAGCCCCACAATGGCGATCATCGCCCGCATGATTCGAAGTTCCCCCAAGTTGATTGCGGGTTGTTGCATACCAACCGTGGCTGAATGGTGAACGCCGGGCTAATTCGGGCCGTCATTCCGCGGCGAAGCGAAGCTTCGAACCCGGAATCTGGAGATGATTGGCGCTGAGATTCCGGGTTCGCGCTGCCGCGCGGCCCGGAATGACGAGGCAATCAATCCTGCGCCGCGAAAATCCGGTAGTGCCGGGGCTGCAGTCCGACGATATCGCCAGTCCTGAGTTCCCGATCCCGCGGCGCGTCGATCTCGATCACGGCCTCGCCCTCGGACAAGGCGACTTCGGCCCGCTGGATCGGTCCGAAGGTCCGGACATGCCGTACCTTGCCCTCAAGCGCGCCGCTGCCGGCCGGCCCGACCTGCATGTCGTGCCGGCGGACGAACAGTTTCGATGCGCCGGAAGCTGCGCCATCGGCCCGATATTCAGCACCTTGCCGCCGAGCCGCACGCAGCCGTCGCAGACGTCGACCGGCAGCACGATCAATTCGCCGATGAAGCCGTGCACAAATGCGGTTGCCGGATTGTCATAGACCTCGCCGGGCGTGCCGATCTGCACGATCCGGCCCTTGTCCATCACCACCACCCGGTTGGCGACTTCGAGCGCCTCTTCCTGATCGTGGGTGACGAAGATCGAGGTCACGTTGATCTCGTGATGCAACGAGCGCAGCCATTGCCGCAGTTCCTTGCGCACCTTGGCGTCGAGCGCACCGAACGGCTCGTCGAGCAGCAGGATACGCGGCTCGATCGCCAGTGCGCGGGCCAGCGCGATGCGCTGGCGCTGGCCGCCGGACAGCTGGCTCGGATAGCGATCGGAAAGCCAATCGAGCTGAACCAGATCAAGCAACTCCTTGACACGCGCACGGATGCCCGCCTCGTCCTTGCGGACCGCGCGCGGCTGCACCCGCAGGCCAAACGCGACGTTTTCGAACACCGTCATGTGGCGGAACAGCGCGTAATGCTGGAACACGAATCCGACATGGCGCTCGCGGGCGCCGTGGACCAGCGCATCCTCGCCATCGAACGAAACCTCGCCGGCATCAGGCCAGTCCAGCCCCGCGATGATCCGCAACAGCGTGGTCTTGCCCGAGCCCGACGGACCGAGCAGCGCCACCAATTCGCCAGTGGCGACTTTGAGGTCGACATCGTCGAGTGCGGTAAACGTGCCGAACTTCTTCACGAGATCCTTGACTTCAATCGTCACGCGCGCTGCTGCCCTTCGTCCAGATGCCGCTCGAGAATGGTTTTCGCCACCAGCGTGATCAGCGCCAGCATCGCCAGCAGCGAGGCGATCGCAAATGACGCCACGAACTGGTATTCGTTGTAGAGAATCTCGACCAGCAGCGGCATGGTGTTGGTTTCGCCGCGAATATGGCCTGAAACCACCGACACCGCGCCGAATTCGCCCATGGCGCGCGCGTTGCACAGCAGCACGCCGTACAGCACGCCCCATTTGATATTCGGCAGAGTGACGCGGAAGAACGTCTGCAGGCCGGACGCGCCGAGCGAGATCGCGGCCTCCTCCTCCTGCGTGCCCTGTTCCTGCATCAGCGGAATCAGCGCGCGCGCGACGAACGGAAACGTCACGAAGATGGTGGCGAGCGCAATGCCGGGCACCGCAAACAGCACATGGATATTATGGCTTTGCAGCCACGGCCCCCAATAGCCCTGCGCGCCGAACAGCAGCACGAACACCAGTCCGGAAATCACCGGGCTGACCGAGAATGGCAGATCGATCAGCGAGATCAGGAAGGTCTTGCCGCGAAAGTCGAATTTGGCGATCGCCCAGGCCGCGACGAGCCCGAACACCAGATTGAGGCCGACTGAAATCGCCGCCACCAAGAGCGTCAGCCGGATCGCCGACAGCGCTTCCGGGTCGGACAGCGCGGAGAAATACGCGCCGACGCCCTTGGAAAACGCCTGCGCAAACACCACCACCAGCGGCAGCACGACGAAGACGGTGAGAAAGATCACCGCAATCGCGATGATGACGATGCGAACTGGCCGAGGCTCGGTCCGCAAATCGTCCCGCGCCGAACTCAGGTAAGATTGTCGGCTGCATTCATCGGCCGTCAGCCTCTCAATGCGCGGGAATGCGCAATTGCGCCCAGCGCTGCAGACGGTTGACCGCGAAGATGATCACGAACGATGCCACCAGCATGACCACGGCGATCGCGGTCGCGTCGGCATAGCGGAATTCCGAGAGCCGGATCACGATCAAAAGCGGCGCGATCTCCGACACGTTCGGCAAATTGCCGGCGATGAAGATGACCGAGCCGTATTCGCCGACCGCGCGGGCGAAAGCCAGTGCAAATCCGGTCAAGAGCGCCGGGATCAGGCTCGGCAGGATCACCTTGGAAACCGTATGCCAGCGGTTGGCGCCGAGGCTGGCGGCGGCCTCCTCGATCTCGACGTCGAGGTCGAGCAGCACCGGCTGCACCGTCCGCACCACGAAGGGAATGCCGATGAAAATCATGGCGACGAAAATGCCGATCGGGGTGAACGCCACCTTGATGCCGAGTTCGGCGAGCGGCGCGCCGAGCCAGCCCTTTTGCGCAAACAGCGAGGTCAAAGCGACGCCGGCGACCGCGGTCGGCAGCGCAAACGGAACATCGACGATGGCGTCGAACAGCCGCCGGCCCGGAAAGCGGTAGCGCACCAGCGCCCAGACAATGATCGTGCCCATCACCAGATTGACTGATGCGGCGGCAAAGGCGAGGCCGAACGAAAGCTTCAGCGCGTTCAGGGTGCGGCGGCTGGTCAGGATGAGCCCAGAATTGATCGGCGCTCAGTTCGAAGGTCTTGAGGAACAGGCCTGCGAGCGGAATCAGGACGATGACGGAGAGCCACGTCAGCGTCAGCCCCATGGTGAGACCGAACCCCGGCAAGCTGCTGCGTCGTCCCGCGCCTGCGCTCACAATGCCCCCTGCTTCCGCTTAACAACTCAGTTCTTGTATATCTGGTCGAACACGCCGCCTTCATCGAAATGTTCCTTCTGCGCCTTGGCCCAGCCGCCGAACACGTCGCCGATGGTGAACAATTCGACCTTGGCGAACGCGTTTTCGTATTGCTTGGCGATCTCGGGATCGCGCGGCCGATACGAATTGCGCGCGGCAATTTCCTGGCCCTCCCGGGTGTACCAGTATCGCAAATAAGCCTCGGCGACCGCGCGGGTGCCCTTCTTGTCGGCGACCGCATCGACGACGGCCAGCGGAGGTTCCGCCAGAATGGACAGCGGCGGCGATACGATCTCGAACTTGTCCTTGCCGAATTCGCGCTGCGCGAGGAACGCCTCGTTCTCCCAGGCCAGCAGCACGTCGCCGACGCCGCGCTCCACGAAGGTCACGGTCGAGCCGCGCGCGCCGGTGTCCAGCACCGGCACGTTCTTGTAGAGATCGGCGACGAATTGTTTGGCCTTGTCGGCAGAGCCGAATTTCTTCAGCGCATAGCCCCATGCGGCCAGATAGTTCCAGCGCGCGCCGCCGGATGTCTTCGGGTTCGGCGTGATGACCGCGACGCCGGGCTTGATCAAGTCGTCCCAATCCCTGATGCCGTTGGGATTGCCCTTGCGCACCAGGAACACGATGGTCGAGGTGTAAGGCGAGGCGTTGAGCGGCAGCCGCTTCTGCCAGTCGGTCGCAACAAGCCCCTTCGCGGCGATGGCGTCGATATCATAGGCGAGTGCCAGCGTGACCACATCGGCCTGCAGCCCGTCGATCACGGCGCGCGCCTGCGCACCGGAGCCGCCGTGCGACTGCTTGATCTCGACGCTTTTGCTGGTTTCTTTCTGATAGGCTGACGCGAACGCCTTGTTGAATTCCACATAGAGTTCACGGGTTGGATCGTAGGACACGTTGAGCAGCGTCACGTCGGCGGCAAACGCCGAACTTGCCCAGAGCAGCCCGGCGACGACGGGCGCAATACGACGGAACATCGCAATCTCCACTCCGCCTGACGACCTCATTGTCATCCAAGGCGAGGATATCACTCTGGTCAATGCGGCTTTAAGTCAACGAAACCGCCTTTCATTGTTCGCGCCGTTGCAACGTCACTATGCTACGAAGTCTTGACCGTATGGATGCCGCATTCTGTCTTCGCTCTGCCGAGCCAGCGGCCAGCACGCGCGTCTTCGCCCGCTGAGGTCCGGCTGGTGCAGGGCATGCACCCGACCGACAGAAAGCCTGACGCGATAAGCGGATGCGGCGGCAGGTTTGCGAGCTTGTAGATGCCCTCGATCTCTTCGCGCGAGACATTGGCGAAGGGATTGAACTTCAGCCGGACGCCATCCCGCTCGACGACGGGAATGTCGGCGCGCAGCCCGCCCTGAAACCGCTTGCGGCCGTTGATCCAGGCGCTGAACGGCTTCAGCGCGCGTGCCAAGGGCTCGACTTTGCGGATCCGGCAGCAGGCATCGGGATCGGAGAACCACAATTCGCGGTCCGGATCTTCGCGGTCAAGCGTCTCTTCCAGCGGCTTGATGGAGCGGACATCGCGCAGGCCCAGCGTTGCGATCAAGGTGTCACGATAGTTCAGCGTCTCCTCGAACAGCCATCCGGTGTCGAGAAAGACCACCGGGATGGCGGGATCGACGTCGGCCATCACCTTCAACAGCGCCGCCAACTCGGTGCCGAACGAAGAGACCAGCGCGAGACGCTCGCGGCCGACGGTCTGCAACGCGGCTGCGATCACTTCCGCCGGTGATGCGTTGCGGAGCCCACGATCAAGCTCCTCGGCCGGCGGCAGATTGCCTGCCGTCCGCTCGGCTGAGGTCCGATGTGCGAGAGCATTCATTGACTGGCACTTTCCGAATGACGCAGCATCATCCGCCGGTGCAGCGCCGTCATGCGACCGTCGCCGGTCGGCTGATAGAATACCGAGTAACGCTTGACCGTATTGGCAAACGCCTCCGCATCGGCAGGCTTCTTGACTTCGAACGCGTCGAAGCCGGCCCGCAGCATAAACAAGAACTGATCGCGCAGCACCTGGCCGGTGGCGCGCAATTCGCCGCGATACTTGTAGCGCTCCCGCAGCAACCGCGCCTGACTGTAGGCGCGCCCGTCGCGGAAGGTCGGGAACACCAACGCCACCACTGCAAGCCGGTCCAGATACGGCACAAGATCGTCGAGGTCGCGATTGTTCGGCCAGATCACGCCGGTCCGCCCCGCGCGCCCCGACAGCGTCTCCGCATCGTCGAGAAATCGCGCCGCTGAAATCAGGATCGCGCCGTCGCCGGGGATCTTGAAATCGTCGGCGACATGGATGAACTCGTCGCTGGCGATTTTCCCATTCTTAACGAGTGGCATAGACGCGCTCCCTGAAAGGTTCGACGCCCAGCCGCTTCACGGTGTCCACGAACAGCTCGTCGGGACGGGCGCGCAGCGCGAGATAGGCTTCGACGATGTCCTCGACCACGTCGGCAACTTCGCCATAGGGCACGGCCGGTCCGATCAAGGCGCCGAGTTCAGCGTTCTCGTCGGCCCGGCCGCCGATCGTGATCTGGTAAAATTCCTCGCCGTTTTTCTCGACGCCGAGGATGCCGATATGGCCGACGTGATGGTGGCCGCAGGCGTTGATGCAGCCGGAGATATTGATGTGCAGCCGCCCGATCAGCTCGGCTGTGTCGTGATTGGCGAAGCGCCGGGTCAGTTCCTGCGCAATCGGGATCGAGCGCGCATTGGCCAGCGAGCAGTAATCGAGCCCCGGGCAGGCGATGATGTCGGAGACCAGATTGACGTTCGGCGTGGCGAGGCCGATTTTGTCGAGCGCCGTCCACAGCGCCGGCAGGTCGCGCTTTGCGACATGCGGAAGCGCGAGGTTCTGCTCGTGGCCGACACGGATCTCGCGGAAGGAATATTCGTCGGCGAGATCGGCGAGCGCGTCCATCTGGTCGGCGGTGGCGTCGCCGGGCGGACCACCCACCGGCTTCAGCGACAGCGTCACGATGGCATAACCCTGCACCTTGTGCGTGAATACCGAGTTCTTGCGCCACCGCTCGAACAGCGGGTCATGCGCCGCTTTCTTCAACTCCTCCGGCATATGCGGCAGCTTTTCGTAGGCCGGATAGGTGAAGCGCGACCGGATGTCCTCGATCATGGCGTCGTCCAGCGTCAGCGCAGTGTCGCTGTCGCGCATCTGCCGCCACTCGTCCTCGACTTCCCTGGCGAATTTCTCGATGCCGAGCTCGTGCACCAGGATCTTGATGCGCGCCTTGTAGATGTTGTCGCGGCGGCCGTACTGGTTGTAGACGCGCAGGATCGCCTCGACATAGCTCAGGAGATCGCGGCCTGCCACGAACGGCTTGATCGTCTTGGCGATGAACGGCGTGCGGCCGAGCCCGCCGCCGACCAAGACCTCGAATCCGGTCTCGCCTTCCGCATTCTTGTGCAGCCGCAGCCCGATGTCGTGGATCTTGATCGCGGCGCGATCATGGGGCGAAGCGGTAATCGCGAATTTGAACTTGCGCGGCAGGAATGAAAATTCGGGATGCAGCGTCGTGTACTGCCGCAGCAGCTCGGACCAGATGCGGGGATCCTCGATCTCGCCGGGCGCTACGCCGGCCCATTGATCCGAGGTGACGTTGCGCGTGTTATTGCCTGAGGTCTGCATTGCGTGGATGCCGACCTCGGCGAGATCGCCCAGCGCGTCCGGCAATTCGGCAAGCTTGATCCAGTTGAACTGGATGTTTTGCCGCGTGGTGAAATGGCCATAGCCGCGGTCGTAGCGGCGCGCCACATGCGCCAGCCGCCGCAATTGCTGCGACGACAGCGTGCCATAGGGAATAGCTATCCGGAACATATAGGCGTGCAGCTGCAGATAGACGCCGTTCTGCAACCGCAGCATCTTGAATTCGTCTTCGGTGAGTTCGCCGGACAGCCGGCGCTTCACCTGATCGCGGAATTCCTCGACGCGCTCGTTGATCAGCGTGCGGTCGAGTTCGTCATATGCATACATGATGGATTGGCCTTATGCCGGAACCGGAAGATCGATGGTGACGCCCTGCAGCCGGATATGCTCGCGCAGATTACCGGGCTTGATCTTGCCGCTGTCCTTGATTTCGACCGGAGCGATATAGGCGCCGACCGCGCCGACATCGTCGGCGACCGATTCCGCAAGCAGTGCGCGGGCCTCATCGGAGGTGCGAACGATCGCGGCGTCCGACAGTTTTGCCGACCAGTCCTGCCCGGCGGTGCGATAGATCACGATGCCGTCCCAGGTGCGGTTGGCGGTCACCACCGACGGACCGGTGATTCTGATTTTCTTCTGTTCAAGCGGAGAGGTCATTCGGCAGCGTCCAAGAGTTGTGAGATCACTTGATTGAGGCCTTGATGGCGCCATGGCGCGGAGTGCGCGACCACATCGCCGATGACGAGAATGGCGGGACCGCCGTCGATCTGGTCGATCAGATCGGGCAATCGATCGAGCGTGCCGACAGCCGCTTGCGCGTCCGGCCGCGTCACGCGCGCGAACACGCCGACGGGGGTTTGCGGGGAGCGTCCCGCGGCCAACAGGCCGGCGCGAACCGATGGCGCCGCCGTCATTCCCATGTAGACGACGACCGTCATCTTCTCGTCGGTCAGCGTGGACCAGTCGACGGTCTCGGCGTCCCTGGCCTTGTGCGCGGTGAGGAAGGTGATGCGCAGCGCCTCGTGCCGGAACGTCAGCGGCACTTCGAACTGCGCTGCTGCGCCGAGCCCTGCGGTAATGCCGGGAGTGATCGAATAGGCCACGCCGGCCTTTCGCAAGGCTTCGACTTCCTCGCCGCCGCGGCCGAACACGAAGGGATCGCCGCCTTTCAGCCGCACTGCGCGCTGGCCTGATTTCGCCGCCTCGATCATCAGCCGGTTGATCGCGTCCTGGCCGATACCGGGCTTGCCGACGCGGCGGCCGACGGGAATACGCGACGCATCGCGGCGGGCGCGGTCGAGTATTTCGGGCGACACCAGTTCATCATAGAACACGACGTCAGCGTCCTGCAGCGCGCGCAGCGCCTTGATGGTGAGCAGATCCGGGTCGCCGGGACCGGCGCCGACCAGCGTCACCCTGCCCTCGGCCTTGCCGTCGTCTTGCGCGCCGGCAAAGGCGCCGGGATTGGCAATGTCCTTCAGTGCCGCTTCAGCCTCATCAGCGCGTCCCGCGAGAACCAGCGCGCCGATCGGGCCATCGACCACGCGTTCCCAGAAGCGGCGGCGCAGCGGAAATTCGGGAATGCGGTTGTGAATGGATTTGCGCCAGCGGCCGATGAAACCGGCAAGATCGCCGATACGCGCCGGCAGCACCGCTTCGATGCGTTCGCGCACGCGGCGCGCCACCACCGGCGACGATCCGCCGGTTCCGACGGCGACCACGACATCACCGCGATCGACGATGGCAGGAAAGATGAAGGTCGAATGCCGAAGGTCATCCATCACGTTGACGGGGATGCCGACCGCCTTTGCCCGCGCCGATATCGCAGGTCCAACGTCGCCCGCGCCCGCGCAGAGGATGGCAATCACGCCGGTGAGATCGGCCGTCAGCGGATCGTCGTTAGCCATTTCGATGCGCGCCACATGCGCCGGCGCGAGGCCGCCCAGATCATGATGACCATCGGTCGCGTACCAGCGAACGCGCGCGCCTGCGGCGGTCAGCAGGCGCAATTTCGCCCGCGCCAGATCGCCTGCGCCGACGAGCAGCACGGGACCGGCTTGCAGATCGAGAAATACCGGCAGAAATCGCATGCGACACTCGCTTCCCCAACTTACGGGGTTGACTGGAATTATTTTCTATATATGTCTCATTCAATGCCTGCAAAGAGAAAATTATTTCTTCTCTATTGCAGTGCAACTATAGAATTTTCTGCCTCCAGCCGCCAAGGTCCAGAGATGCATCTTCTCAACAACGATTCCGTGAAAGACCGTCTGCCTTGGGCCGATGCGCCGGAAGGCTCGCCGGTCCAACAAATTTCGACCGCGGTGCGCCCGCTCGAGCCCACGATGGATCACCTCGATGCGCTGGAAGCGCAGAGCATCTACATTTTCCGCGAGGCCTTCGCGCGGCTGAAGAAGCTCGCGCTGCTGTGGTCGCTCGGCAAAGATTCCAACGTGATGATCTGGCTGGCGCGCAAGGCCTTCTTCGGCCGCGTGCCGTTCCCGGCCCTGCACGTCGATACCGGCAAGAAATTTCCGGAGATGTATGCGTTTCGCGATCGCTACGGCAAGGAGTGGGAGCTCGATCTCCGGGTAGAGCCCTGCCCGCCGCTGGAGACCATCGATCCGACCCTGCCGCCGGCGGCGCGATCGGCGGCGCGCAAGACCGACGGATTAAAACTGGCGCTCGCCAAATACGGCTTCGACGGATTGATCGCCGGCATCCGCCGCGACGAGGAGGCAACCCGCGCCAAGGAGCGGGTGTTCTCGCCGCGCGGCACCGAAGGGCGGATGGGACGTGCGCGATCAGCCGCCGGAATTCTGGGACCAGTTCAACGCCTCGCCGCCGCCGGGCGCGCATTTGCGCATTCACCCGATCCTGCATTGGACCGAGGCCGACATCTGGGCCTACACCAGGCGCGAAAACATCCCGATCATTCCGCTTTATCTGGCGAAGAACGGCAAGCGCTATCGCTCGCTCGGCGACCAGGACATCACCAATCCCGGTGGCCTCGAACGCCGCCAGCATCGAGGAAATCCTGATCGAGCTCGACAGCACCAAAGTGCCGGAACGCGCCGGCCGCGCGCTCGACCACGAGACCGAAGACGCCTTCGAGCGGCTGCGTGTCGCCGGCTATCTCTGAACCGACATTGAGTTGAGCGATCCGATGAACATGATCCTCCCCGCAAGCGTATCGGCGACGCCGAACGGCACCACGCGCCCGCAGGTCCGCATCGTCATCGTCGGCCATGTCGATCACGGCAAGTCGACGCTGGTCGGACGTCTCTTGCACGAGACCGGCAGCCTGCCCGAAGGCAAGCTCGAAATGCTGAAGGCGGTCAGCGCCCGGCGCGGCATGCCGTTCGAATGGTCGTTCCTGCTGGATGCGCTGCAGACCGAGCGCGACCAGGGCATCACCATCGACACCACGCAGATCCGCTTCCGCACGGGATCGCGCGACATCGTGCTGATCGACGCGCCCGGCCACGCCGAATTCCTGCGCAACATGATCACCGGCGCCTCGCAGGCGGACGGCGCGGTGCTGATCATCGACGCGCTGGAAGGCGTGCGCGACCAGACCCGGCGCCACGGCTATCTGCTGCATCTGCTCGGCGTCAAACAGGTCGCGGTCGTCGTCAACAAGATGGACCGGGTCGATTTCAGCGCGGCGCGGTTCAACGAGATCAGCGACGAGATCTCCGCGCATCTCACCGGCCTCGGCGTCACGCCGTCGGCGGTGATCCCGATTTCCGCGCGCGACGGCGACGGCGTCGCCGAGCGCACGCCGCGGATCGGCTGGTACAATGGCCCGACCGTGGTCGAGGCGCTCGATGCGCTGGAGCCGGCGCGGCCGCTGGAGCAGCTGGCGCTGCGGCTGCCGGTGCAGGCGATCTACAAATTCGACGACCGCCGCATCGTCGCGGGCCGCATCGAATCCGGCCGTCTTGCCGCCGGCGACGAGATCGTCATCATGCCCGCCGGCAAGATCGCAAAGATCAGGAGCGTCGAGGGCTGGCCGGTGACGCCGGTCAAGGGCGCGCAGACCGCGGGACGATCGGTCGGCATCACGCTCGACCGCGAATTGTTCATCGAGCGCGGCGACGTCATCGCCCATGTCGGCGGCGAGCCCGCGCGATACGCGGCGGCTTCGCGCGCGCATTTTCTGGCTGCACGACCAGCCGCTGGCGACGGGCGCCTCGATCCTGGTCCGGCTCGGCACGCGGGAAACCCGCGCCACCGTGGTCGCGATCGAGAAGGCGGTCGATCCCGGCGAACTGTCGAGCGTCGAGAACAAATCGATCGCGCGCAACCATGTCGGCGAGATCGACATCTCGCTGGCGCAGCCGATCGCCGCCGATCCCTATACCGACAATCCGCGCACCGGGCGGCTGGTGATCGAGGTCAATGGCCGCATCGCCGGCGGCGGGCTGGTGCTGTCGGTCGATGCCGGACAACGCGCCATTCCCGTCGATATCGTGCCGGTGGAATCCGCGCTGCGCCCCGACGAGCGCTCGGCGCGCTATCGCCACGGCGGCGCGGTGGTCTGGCTGACCGGGCCTGCCGGGCTCCGGAAAATCGACGCTGGCGCGCGCGCTGGAGCGCCGGCTGTTCGGCAATGGCGGTTCGCCGGTCCTGCTCGACGGCGATACCCTGCGCGCCGGCCTCAACAGCGATCTCGGTTTCTCCGCGGCCGACCGCAGCGAGAACATCCGCCGGCTCGCCGAAGTCGCCACCCATCTCGCCCGCAACGGGCACATCGCCATCGTCGCCGCGGTTTCGCCCTCGCGCGAGGATCGCGCCGCGGCGCGCCGCATCGCCGACACGCTGTTCCGCGAAGTCTATGTCGCGACGCCGGCCGAAGTCTGCGAGAGCCGCGATCCCAAGGGCCACTACGCCAAGGCGCGCGCCGGCACGCTGCACGCGTTCACCGGCATCGGCAACGATTACCAGCCGCCGACCGACATGCGAATTGACGATCGACACCTCGGCGCGCTCGGTCGCGGAGGCGGCCGACGAGATCGAGCGGATGCTGGCGAAGTCGGGCATCCTGTTCGACGAACTCGTCGACCTCGCCGCCAATATCTGAGCGTTCCGCGAGCGCCTTTGTGATGGGCAGACAGGGCCCGCCAAGGGCCTTCTCATGGCCCCGGCTTTGGCGCTAAAAGGGCCCCGAACAAGCGCCCTTCGCGGGGCCCTTTTGTCGTTTGTCCCCTGAAAACCGCTGCATTTCGCGGTTTCTCGTGAGAAAAATCCCATCATGAATCGTATCGATGCCCACGGATTGAAAATCGCCCCCGTTCTGTTCGATTTCATCGCCAAGGAAGCCACCCCCAAAACCGGAATTTCGCCGGACGCGTTCTGGGCCGGGCTTGCCGCCATCCTCCGCGATCTGGCTCCCAGGAACCGTGAACTGCTGGCGGTCCGCGACGCCCTGCAGGCGAAGATCGACGGCTGGCATCGCGCCCACAAGGGCAAGCCGTTCGACATGAATGCCTATACGGCGTTCCTCAAGGAGATCGGCTATCTCCTGCCGGAGCCGGCGACGCAGAAGGTCGAGACCGCCGAATGTCGACGAGGAGATCGGCAAGATCTGCGGGCCGCAGCTGGTCGTGCCGCTGACCAATGCGCGCTATGCGCTCAACGCCGCCAATGCGCGCTGGGGCAGCCTCTACGATGCGTTCTACGGCACCGATGCGATCCCGCACGATCCGAGCGAGACCGGCAAGGGCTACAACAAGGCGCGCGGCGACAAGGTGATCGCCAAGGCCAAGGCGTTTCTCGATTCCGCCGTGCCGCTGGCGACCGGAAGCCACACCGATGTGACCTCCTACAGCGTCATCGCCGGCCAGCTCGCGGTCAAACTGAAGAGCGGCAACGCCACCGCGCTGAAATCCGGCGCGCAGTTCGCCGGCTACCAGGGCGATCCCGCCTCGCCGAGCGCGGTGCTGCTGGTCAACAACGGCATGCATATCGAGGTCAAGATCGACCGCGGCCAACATCATCGGCAAGGACGATCCGGCCGGCGTCGCCGACATGATCCTGGAATCGGCGGTCTCCACCATCCTCGACATGGAAGACAGCGTCGCGGCGGTCGATGCCGAGGACAAGGTGCTGGTCTATCGCAATACGCTCGGCCTGATGGACGGCACGCTGTCGGCCGACTTCGAGAAGGGCGGCAAGACGCTCAAGCGCGCGCTCAACCCCGACCGCGTCTACAAGACGGCCGACGGCAAGGAGCTCAAGCTGCACGGCCGCAGCCTGCTGTTGATGCGCAATGTCGGCCATCACATGTTCACCGACGCGGTGCTCGATTCCAGCGGGCGCCGAAATTCCGGAAGGCATGCTGGACGCCGCGGTCGCCGGCCTGCTCGCGATCCACGATCTCAAGGGCAACTCGAAGACGCAGCAACAGCCGCACCGGCTCGGTCTACATCGTCAAGCCGAAGATGCACGGCCCCGACGAAGTCGCGCTGACCTGCGAGCTGTTCGGCCGGGTCGAGAAGATGCTGTCGCTGCCCGAGAACACCATGAAGGTCGGCATCATGGACGAGGAGCGCCGCACCACGGTCAATCTCAAGGCCTGCATCCAGAATGCATCGAAGCGCATCGTGTTCATCAACACCGGCTTCCTCGACCGCACCGGCGACGAGATCCACACCTCGATGGAAGCGGGCCCGATGATCCGCAAGAACGACATGAAGGCGCAGCCCTGGATCAAGGCCTATGAAGACTGGAACGTCGATATCGGCCTGATCGACGGCCTGCCCGGCCATGCCCAGATCGGCAAGGGCATGTGGGCCGCGCCCGACAAGATGGCGGACATGCTGGCGCAGAAGATCGGCCATCCGCAGGCCGGCGCCACCACCGCCTGGGTGCCGTCGCCGACCGCCGCCACGCTGCACGCGCTGCATTATCACCAGGTCAACGTGCTGGCGCGCCAGCAGGAGCTCGCCAAGGGCGGCCCGCGCGCCAAACTGTCCGACATCCTCACCATCCCGGTGTCGCAATCGAACTGGGCGCCGGACGACGTGAAGCAGGAGATCGACAACAACTGCCAGGGCATCCTCGGCTATGTCGTGCGCTGGATCGACCAGGGCGTCGGCTGCTCCAAGGTGCCCGACATCCACGACGTCGGGCTGATGGAAGACCGCGCCACGCTTGCGGATCTCGAGCCAGCATCTGGCGAACTGGCTGCATCAGGGCGTCATCACCAGGGAGCAGGTGATGGAATCGCTGAAGCGGATGGCGGTCGTGGTCGACGGCCAGAACAACGGCGATCCGCTGTACCGGCCGATGGCGCCCGCTTTCGACGGCGTCGCCTTCAAGGCCGCCTGCGACCTTATCTTCAAGGGACGCGAGCAGCCGAACGGCTACACCGAATTCATCCTCACGGCGCGGCGCCGGGAAGCCAAGGCGGCGGGCTAACTCGCTCGGAACGTTTCGAATATGCCCGTCCGTTGAAATCCCATCTCAACGCAAGAGGAGATGGCGATGGATTGGAACCGGGTCGAAGGCAACTGGAAGCAGTTCAAGGGCGCCGCCAAGGAGAAGTGGGGCAAACTCACCGACGACGATCTCAACGTGATCGAGGGCCGCCGCGAGCAACTCGAAGGCAAGCTGCAGCAGCGCTACGGCTTCGCCAAGGACCAGATCCGCAGGGATGTGGACGACTGGTTCAGGACGCTCAAATAGGTCCTGCGCGATCGGTGAAGGAAAAGCCCCGGCATCCGCCGGGGTTTTTTTTGAGCTGTTTCCAAGCTCGTCATTCCGAGCGCAAGCGCGCCGCTCGTTAGCTTCTCGCAATACCGCCAAGCGGTCGCTGCAGCCGATCGCCTAAAACACCGCGATGTATTTCAAGAGCGAGATCACGCCGAGGATGATCACGACCACGCGGGCGATTTGCCTGGCGCGGCCGTCGAGCGGCAACAGGTTGATCAAATACAGAACGAGAATGACGACGAGAAACGTGATGAGTACGCTGACAATCATCAGGAAAATCTCCCTGCAACATGCGCGAAGCGAAATCCTTTAACGCGTCGGCGACGCTCCAGTTCCCGTCAAGGAACTACAACAACTCCCGGCATCCATGGTGGTTGCGAATACGACGACCGGCGATTACTCCCGCGCCACCACCGGCACGTGCCGATAGCGCGACAGCACTGATTTCGGGGCGGGCGAGAAATTCAGCGAGGCGCCGCGCTTGTCGGTGCTGCGGCCGGCGACCATCAACCCGTTGGCTCCGGCGACCAGGTCTCCCTTGCGGATCGTCGGATCGTCCTCGATCCTGACCGGCGCGAGACCGATCTGGTCCTTGCCGTTGCAGGTGCATCCCGCCACGATCTCATTGCGGTAGCGGAACGCGTTCGGCAGTTCCGAGTACGGCTTGCCGTTCAGGGTGGCGGCATGGTCGATGTCGCTGCCATAGACCACTTCAGTCTTGCTCGCCGGGCAGAAGCTGTTGCAGGAAGCCGCCCGGCTTTCCTTGTCGGGGCCTTGAAGCGGGAAATAACGCCCGTCGCAGGTGCGCACGCAGAAGGCATGGCCGCCGCCATAGGTGATTATGCGTGGCCCCTGGGTGTCGCTCTGCGGCGGAAAGTTTTGTCGACCGACGGCATCGCCCTCGGCATAGGGCACCCGGATCATCCCAGACTCATGCGGGCGACCGCCGCCGAACGCACCAAACAGCGCGGAGAGGAAGTCTTCGGCTTGCGCTGATGGCGCCAGGGCCAATGCGCACAGCGTCATCGCCCCGCCCAACGCCCCGAGCCTCACCGATTTCCTGAACATGAAGGCCTCCGCGGCGAACTGTCAGTAGAGCGACGATGTCGATATCGTCGTCACCGGGCGCGCGGCCACCGGCGTCGGGCGAACCCTGATCGTACCCGCCATCTCCAACCCTCCCGCGCCGATCGCGCGGGCCACGAGGTGCGGCGCATTCTTCGGCAGCACCACGACCTTGGTGCCGACATTGACCCGGCTGAACAGATCGCTGACGTCTTCATTGGTCAGGCGGATGCAGCCCGAGGAGACGAACTTGCCGATGGTGGTGGGATCGTTGGTGCCGTGAATGCGGTATTCACTGGAGCCGAGATACATGGCACGAGCGCCGAGCGGATTGCCGGGGCCGCCGGCCATGAAGCGCGGCAGATAGGGCTGGCGCGCGATCATCTCCGCCGGCGGATGCCAATCCGGCCATTCCGCCTTGCGGCTGATGCTCTGCACACCGGACCAGGTAAAGCCTTCGCGACCAACGCCCACGCCGTAGCGAATGGCGCGGCCATGGCCGAGCACGTAATAGAGCACGGTGTTGCCGGTATCGATGATGACGGTGCCGGGTGCCTCGCTTGTATCGAGCGAGACGACGGTCCGCCGCAGCCGCTCCGGCAGCACGCTGCCGCTATCGTCGCGCGTCGGTCAGCGCCTCCGACGGGAACGCACCTTGCGGTGCGGATGCGTAGCCCAGCACCTGCGCGCCCGCTTCGGTTGCGAAAATTGCGGGCCCCCACAACAAAGCCCCGGCGAAGACCAGCGCATTGATCAGGCGCAGCGGCCGCTTGCGATTTGGGATGGATCGACGCGCCATGACCAGCCTCCTTCGAATGGCATCGGGCGATGCCAGAAGTTCGCTCAGAGTTGTACGGCGATTCTGGAGATTAGTTTGCCTATTAAACCCATTTGAGCCGGATCTCTTTGATCCATCGCAAAATTCATCGTCCGATCCGGCATTTCCTTGCGCTTCAGCCATGCGAAATGTCGTTACGGACAACGCCGGCGACTTCCGCGGCGACGGCCTGCGATGGCCTGCGAATAGGTTTGTCATGATCTGCCCCGATGCGGTTAGCGCATCACGCTGATGCGTCTCCAATCAACGCGACCGGAGCTGCGCGGTTCCCCCGCCGGTCGATAAGACGCCGGTGATGTCAAGCGACCCGCAGCTCACGTTTGCGCGACGGAACCTTTGCAGCCCCATGCAAGTTAGGTCGGTCTGAGCCCGTTTCGTCGCACCACGATGCGACTTTTTCAGCCGTATCCGCCAGCGAGCAGCGGGGAGAGCCAGTTGCGTGTCCTTCCCAACGAGCGTGCGCTTCCGCAAGAGGCGGCCGGCACGCCATTGGCTGAGAGCCGAAGCGAATTGCCGCCGGTGATCCGGCGCACCGAGCTGGTGGCCTTCGCACTGGTCGCGCTGCTGGTCATCTGCGTCGTCGCCGTCCTCTATGTCGCCAAGGCGTTCTTCCTCCCTGTTGTGGCCGCCTTCGTGGTCGGCACCATGCTGTCGCCGGCCGCCGGCTATCTCGAGCGGCGTCGGATCCCCCGCGCGGTGTCTGCGGTGCTGATCGTGAGCGCGGTCGGCGCGGCCACAGCCTTCATGGTCGGCCTGATCTCCTCGCCGTTGATGGAGTGGATGCACGCGGCTGCCGGAACTGGGATCGCTCCTGAAGGACAAGCTCCACGTGTTCGATCGGCCGCTGGCGCTGTGGCACGAGCTGCAAGCCATGGTCGGCGTATCCGACGCGCTGTCATCCGCGCCGTTCCAGATGCCGAAACTGGACTGGGTGCAGCCCACGCTTGAATTCCTGTCGCCGACCTTCACCGAGTTTCTGCTGTTCATTCGCAACCCTGATCCTGTTCATCGCGAGCTGGCGGGATCTGCGCCGTGCGCTGATCATGACCTTTGCCGATCACGCCGCGCGGCTGCGCACGTTGCGGATCCTCAACGAGATCGAGGAGCCATCTCGGCGGCTACCTTCTGACCGTGACCATGATCAATCTCGGCGTCGGCATCGCGACCGGCTCGTCTGCGGCTGTCGGGCATGCCCAATCCCGCCGGCCTCGGCGCGCTGGCCGCGACGCTGAACTTTCTTTCCGATCATCGGCCCGGTCGTGATGTTCGTGATCCTGGCGGTCGTCGGCATCATCGCGTTTCTCCACGCTCACCGCGGGCCTGATCGCGCCGCTGGCCTTTGTCGGAATAACCTTCCTGGAAGGGCATTTCGTCACACCGACCATCATCGGCCGCCGGCTCTAGCTGAACGCGCTCGCGGTGCTGCATGGCGCTGGCGTTCTGGACCTGGCTGTGGGGCCCGATCGGCGGCTTCCTGTCGTCGCCGCTGCTGATCGTCGCGCTCATTCTGAAAGAACATCTGATGCCGGTGGATATGCCGCAACTGCCGCAGGACTGATCGGGCTTTCGCTTTCGGGAACTTCCCGCGCAGCAAAACGTTTGTGCCGCAGATGATTTCAGTATCCCGGAGCTTTCGATGTCCAGCACAGACGGCGAGATCGGCATGAGAAATCTGTCGGACAAAGCGACCCAGGAACGCCTTGAAGAACGCCTCGAAAAGGATGTAGCAGCCGTGAAGAACGATATCGCAGCCCTGACCGACCAGATCACCGACGCGCTCAACAGCTTCGCCGGCACCGCCAAAAAGCAGGCGCGCCGCGGCTACAAGCAGGCCCGCGAAAACGTCGACGCGACGGTCGACGACATGTCCGAGCGCGGCAGCGCCATGATGGATGCGGCGCAGGACGCGGCCAGTTCGATCGAGGAGACGCTGGAGGACGTGATCACCCAGCGCCCGCTCGCGACCGTGGGCCTGGCGCTCGGCCTCGGCTTCCTGATCGGCGTGACGTGGCGCCGGTAGAGGCGACTTCATTTTCGAGATGCATGGCTGGCGCCTCAGGGTCCCGTTGCCGATAGATCCGCATGGTGAGGAGCGCGGCAACGCCGCGCGTCTCGAACCATGAGGCCACGATACGCCGTTATTTCCAGCGAGGCTTTCAGATGTTTGCGCGCATCATCGATGATTTCAAGGAGTCCACCGGCAGCGCCTTGCGGCTGACCTCGCTGGCGGCCGCCGCCGCGCTGGCGCTGTTCGTGACGACGTCGTTTCATCTGCGCCGCCGCGTTCGTGCTCGTGCTCGAGCAGATATGGCCTGGTGCAGGCCTGCCTTGCCGGCGCCGCCATGTTCTTCGTCGTCACGCTGATCGCCGCCGTCAGCTACATCGCGCGCAAGAAGCAGATCGAAAAACAGGCCACGGCGCGCGCGGCCGAAGCCGCGAAATCCGCCATGCATACCGCGCTCGCCGATCCCATGCTGGTGGCCGCCGGCCTCCAGGTGATCCGCGCCATCGGCATCAAGCGGCTGATCCCGATTCTGGCCGTCGGCGGCATCGCGCTGGGATTTCTGGCCAGCCGCAGCGCGGCCAAGGCGACGAAGCGCCGGCGGAGTGAACGTGGCGGGTCATGTCGAGAGCGTCATCACCGGGCTTGACCCGGTGATCCATCTCTTTCGAAAAAAGCGTTAGTTCAGTGAAGAATGATGGATTGCCGGGTCAAGCCCGGCAATGACGGCTGGGAACGCGGCCGCGCTTGAGCGCACGGCATTGAGACGGATTCGAATTTCAAACAGCAACAGATCGGCTTCGCGATCTCAGTCGCGATTCCGATCAAGCGCGGCTTCGCGATCTCGCCGCATGTATCGCGCGAGTTTTGGCCTGCTCGTTCCGCCCTCTTTGGAAGAGGGCGCAGGGAATGCCGGGCGCCCGATGCGCCCGATAGCCGCGTGTGCAAGGGTAGTGAGATGACGCACACGCGTTAGTCAGGTCACACCGGAATCACCCGGCATTCCCCGCGCAATGGTTTTACGGCTTATGACGCGCTCTCCCGGGTGACCGGCTTTCTTGCCACCCTCGCCTGCGGAAATGGCTTCCGCCGAACTTGATGCCAGCGTCGGGGCGTCAGGACCACACGATTTCGCCGTCCGCAGTGCCAAAGCGCCTCGTCTGCGCGCTCCCCGCGTCCACCGCATCCCGCCCCGCGTTTCGTGACGTTGCGCAACGCCCCTTGGGTGGGGCGGGATGGCGGCGGACATAAAAGTGATTTGCGGTCTTCGGAAAACCAGAATATTTTTGCGCAAGGGGCTGGACAGCCAAATCGCCTGATTTGCCCGTCGGGCGCCGAACGCAGCTTTTTCAGATGGGGCCGGGGCACGTCCCCCTCCACGCCATTGCGAGCCAACGGGTGCGCAAATGCGCGGCCTGATGACCCGTGTGGATTTGTCTGTCGCTATCGCGCGCTGCCGTGACGGAGCTATCGCTCAGGCCAGACAGCGGCCGGGCTGAAGCCGCTTGGCGATGTCGGTCAACACGCTGACGACGGGCTCGCAGGCCACCGCCCGCTTGTCAGTGCCGGGTTGCGTCCAGGAGGGCGCAGAGGCGCCGGGATGCGCCGCCTGGGCGACGGGCACGCGGACCAGCACCGAGGTGGCGGAAAGCCCGTTGAGCTGCAGCGAGATCGTCTGCATCGGCACGGCGGAGCGGGCGACGGTGGCCGCGCGATCGGCCTTGGCGGCGCGATTGATCGTCGGCGGCGGACGTGGCCGCAAGGAGGATCTGTGAACGATGAAATACTGCGCCGGAGACGTCGCGGCCGGCGGCCAGCGGGATGGCGCCCAGCGTCAGCGCAATGGCGGCCACACCGAAAATGACGCGGGATGTCTGTGACATGTTGGTTCGTCCCTCGCCCCATGGCGATCATGATGTGAACGCGAGGGAACCGGCCTGGTTCAGCAACCGGCCATCACTTAACCGTGTGTGAAAATTTTTCGGTCCAGGGTGGAACGACTCCGGGGGCTCAGGAGTCATCCCGGCAGCCGGTTATCCCCCCTGCCCCATTGACCGGTGATGTAGGGCGCGACTGTGGTGATGCCAGTCGCGCCTTACTTTTACCCAGTCATATCAAGCTGTCGTATGCGGCCGGGAGTTCACTTCGGCAATTCGACCGCGATTTTTGCGGTCACGTCTGACAATTCCCGCACCGCCTTTTCGGCTTCGGCCTGAAGGTCATCCAGCGAGCAGCCGTATGGGACCGGCAGGCCCAGGCGCTTTTGCGGATCATTGTCCCAGACGACCGAGACGGTTGAGCGCTTTAGCGTGAGGTCATGGAACAGTCCGGTGATCACGACGCTACCGGCGGACAGGTTGCTCTCGGCCATGGACAAATCTTTCGAAGCACGAAGCGGCAGGACGCCGGCCAGCCTTCGCAGTCGAAAGCCGGCGCGAGCCCTTCTACCACGTAGCGAATAAAAACGGCGCGCCCTGAGGCGCGCCGGATTTTTTAGCATGACCGCTTTGCGTCTCGCGCCAGTCTTCACGCCACCCTTGACGTGCGGTTGCGCGAGTTGCGCTGGAAAAACAGCGCCTGGCTGGCCACGGCCGAGACCATCGCCGGCTGGAATGGCTTTGAGATCAGGAACGCCGGTTCGGGGCGCTCGCCGGTCAGGAAGCGCTCGGGGTAAGCGGTGATGAACACGACCGGCACTTCGAAGGTCCGCAGCAGCTCGTTGACGGCTTCGAGGCCGGAAGAGCCGTCGGCGAGCTGGATGTCGGCGAGGATCAGGCCGGGCTTCTTGTTCTTGGCCAACGCCACCGCGTCGGAATGGGTGCGGGCGACGCCGATCACGTGGTGGCCGAGGCTCCTCACCAGGCTTTCGAGATCCATGGCGATGAAGGTCTCGTCCTCGATGATCAATACATCGGTGGCGATCTCCGCCGCCATCTCGCGGCCCGCCGCGTCCGCGAGGCGGCGGATCTCGGCGACATCGGTGCCGAGAATGAAGGCCACCTCCTCCTCCGAAAAACCTTCCAGCGACAGCAGCAGGAAGGCCTGGCGCGGCAACGGGGTGATGTTGGAGAGCCGGCGCTCCGAGGGCAACGGCAGGGGGGTCACATCGGCATCATCGTTGAGCGAGACCGAATTCCATATCTGGGTAAAGAGCCGGAACAGCCCCGCGCGCGGCCCATGCTGCTCGTCGAGCAGCGCGGGATCCTGGAGCAGAGCTTCCAGCATGGCACCGACATATGCGTCGCCCGACGCCTGCGTTCCCGTCAGCGCACGGGCATAGCGCCGCAACAACGGTAGATGTTCGGCAACGAGCTGTGATCGGGACATCCCCACTCCATATCGTATTGGGCCAAGCTGGGGTGACCCGGTTCCCCTGACAGGGCTGATTACGCCCGAACCCGAGAAAAGTTCCACCATTCGCTGGAACTTTCCGCCCCGGTTTGAATTAGCCTGCCATACGAGGCCCGAAACCGGGGATAATTCTTGAAGCTACAGAGACTTAACTCTTGGGGAAACGTGGAACAGGTCATGAAGGATTTAAAGTCTCAAGCCAGCAAGAATGCGGCAACGGGCAAGCAGGGCGGGCTCAGCGCCGAGATTCAATCGAGAATCGGCCACCAGCTCCGGGCCATGTACGACGATGTCGTGCGTCAGGGGGTACCGGACCGGTTCGCCGAGTTGATCCGGAAGCTTGATGTTCCGAAGCCTGAACCCCAATTAGGCGGGACGGGCGACAAAAATAACGATGGAGGGGAGTAATGCCTCTCACGGATGCCCTTCGCGACGACATCTTGGCGTCGGTTCCCAGTTTGCGCGCATTCGCGATCTCGCTTAGCGGCAATGGCGACCGCGCCGACGATCTGGTGCAGGAGACACTGCTGCGCGCGATCGCCAATATCAACTCGTTCCAGCCTGGCTCGAACCTGCCGGCGTGGCTGTTCACCATCCTGCGCAACCTGTTCCGCTCGGACTACCGCAAGCGGCGGCGCGAGGTGGAAGACGCCGACGGCAGCTATGCCAAGACGCTGAAAACCCAGCCGGCGCAGAGTGCGCATCTGGAATTCGAGGAATTCCGCGCCGCGCTGGACAAGCTGCCGCAGGACCAGCGCGAGGCGCTGATCCTGGTCGGCGCCTCCGGCTTCTCCTATGAGGACGCAGCCGCCATCTGCGGCTGCGCGGTCGGCACCATCAAGAGCCGCGTCAATCGCGCACGCTCGAAGCTGAGTGCGCTGCTTTATGTCGACGGCGCGGAGGATTTCGGCCCCGACGAAACCGTACGCGCCGTAATCGGCGGCAGCGGCGGCGGGTAGCGCGCAAGCCAACACATCATGATCATTCCGGGACGGTCCGCAGGACCGGACCTCAGATGCGCAACTGCGCATCGGGGAATCTCGAGATTCTACGATGTGCAATTGCACATCGTAGGTCACACTTCGCGTGCCCCGGAATGACGCTGGCGCGTCACCTCCCCTCCCGTGACGGCATCGCGAATTGTTCGGCGCGGTCGCGTTCGGTCATGTCGACGACCGTCTCCATCGGCGCGGTGAGTTCGTAGACATAGCTGACGTCGGTGAAATACCGCTTCGACACGCCGCCCAGCGCTTCCGGGGCGACGCGTTCGAGCAGAATCACGCCGAAATCGCTGTCGGCACGGCGCGTCGCCGCGCTGGTGTTGAATTCCTCCCAGCGAAAATGAAAAATGCTGTCCGGCTCCTCGCCGGTCACTTCCCAATGCGCGACGATGTGCGGGTGTTTGCCGACCAGCGAGAGCCCCTCGTCGGAATGCGATGCCAGCTCAAAGAACAACAGCGAAAGACTCTGCGCAGCCCGCGCGCTGACCGAGATATCGGGGCCGGAGACCGCGATCCGCTCGGCATGCGGGATCGCGCGCGCCTCGAACAGGCCCCTCAGCTTGACGCCCTGCCACTGGCTTTCGCTCAGCAGCGAAACCACGTTCGACATCGCATGGATGCGGCCGATCAGCAGCTCGCGGGCGACGTCGATGTCGGCACCATGGCGCAGCGTACGCGTCACGATCGACTGGATCACGGCCAGGATGTTCTTGACCCGGTGATTGAGCTCGTCGATCACAGCGGTCAGACGGCGCTCGAAACCGATCCGCACCTGGATCTCGCGGCTGAGCCTCAAATTATTATAGGCGACGTAGCCGAACAGGCCGCAGATGATCGTGGTCAGCGCCAGCCCGATGGCGGCGACGACGGCGGCGGTCCGACCGGCGCGCAATGCCGCGTTGGTCTTGGCGTAATAGCCGAGCGACCAGTCGCGGCCGCCGAAGGTCACCGTTCGCAGCATCGACGGTGCGGGTCCCTGCGGCGAGGCCGTCCGCATCGTGACAACGCCTTCACGATTTGCGATCAGCTCGCTGTCGGGATCGCGGGGATCCTTCAGCACCACCGAGAACAGCGAGAGGTCGTCGTTGGTCAGCATCAGCGACGCCAGATCGTAGGAAAAGGTGACAAAACCCGCCGGCTGGGCGCCGCCTTCGGGCAGAACCGGCGCGGCCAGCACCAGCCCGATCGGTCCGTCCGGGCGCAATACCGGCAGCGGATCGGAGGCGATCGGCTTGCCTTCGGCCATCGCCCGCGCCAGCATCGGCCCCAGCACCGGCTGCTGATCCAGCGAACGGCCGGCGAAGGCCATCGTCTCGGCGTTGCGCGGCTCGACGTCCATCAGCACATCGATCGGCCCGTCAAGCGCGCGCCCCCCCAGTGGCTGGTCGTCGTAATCGCGGATCGTCGCATTCGGAAATACCGCGCGCGCCAGTTCCGCCCGCGCCGCGTCGAGCTCATTCGGCTTGAGCCGCGCGACCCAGCTGGCAACCACGAAATCGGTCTTGAAAGCATAGATCGAGGCCCGCAGCGGCTGCAGCATGTTGGCCTTGATCACCGAAGGCGCGCGGAACAGGCCGGATGCAACGCGGGCCAGCAGCTCCCGCTCGGTCAGCCGGTCCTGAACCAGACTGGCGTGCACATCGATCGCGCGCGCCAGCGCGATTCCGTCCACCGTCAATTCCTGATTATGGACGCGGTAAGCCGCAAGCCCGGAGAGCAGGACCCCGATGAGCGCGATAAACCCGATAATGAAACCCAGCCGAACCACTCGCTTACTCAGAACAATTAGGAGTTGGCGAAGAACAAAAACAACATCTCGCGTCCGCCACGGCGGCTACAGGCCGAAGCAGGCAACAAACCGAAGCAGAATGAAAGCCAACCGTTTTCGGATATTGGAGGAGCGATCATCAGGACGCAACTGCGGTTGATGAGGTAAGATTAAGGCGCAGACAAAAAGGCTGCTGGACATCGTGTCCTGGCAAGGGCCAGAGAATACTAATCACACCGCGGCCATTTTGTTCCATTGAAGCGCGAGCGTTCTCCGCCGCCGCTGCACACATCACAACCGGCACCAGATCTCGGATGCGCCACTGCACATCGCAAAGTCCTGAGATTCCGGGCCATAAACGTTAACGTCAGCACCAGCGGCCAACAGCGTTAACGAATTCGATCAGCCCGCTCTCGGCCTGCGCCGGCTTAAGGCCACCCTTGGCCTCGATAAAGCCGATGATGCGCTCGAGCCCCTCGCTCTTCTTCAGGTTGGTCATGACGAACGGCCGCTCTCCGCGCATCCGCCTTGCATCGCTGTCCATTTTCTCGAGCGAGGCGCCGACATGCGGGGCGAGATCAATCTTGTTGATGACCAAAAGGTCGGAGCGGGTGATGCCGGGGCCGCCCTTGGAGGGGATCTTGTCGCCGGCCGCGACGTCGATCACGTAGATCGTCAGATCGGCCAGTTCCGGCGAGAAGGTGGCGGCGAGATTGTCGCCGCCGGATTCGATCAGCACCAGGTCGAGACCCGGGAATTTCGCGCGCATGTCGGCGACCGCGGCGAGGTTCATCGAGGCGTCCTCGCGGATCGCCGTGTGCGGACAGCCGCCGGTCTCGACGCCAGCGATGCGGTCCGGCGTCAGCGATCCCGAGCGCACCAAAAATTCCGCATCCCATTTGGTGTAGATGTCGTTGGTGATCGCGGCGATGTCGTAGCGCTGGCGCATCGACTTGCAGAGCAGGTCCATCAGCGCGGTCTTTCCCGATCCGACGGGACCGCCGATGCCGACGCGAAGCGGGCCGTGAGAGTTAGACATGGGAGCGGTTCTTTCCAAGATATCCTCCGATGTCGTCCCTGCGAAAGCAGCGACCCATAACCACCGGCGTTCGTGATGAAAAAAGGTCTCTACCGCCGGTGCCGCACGAAAGGCCGCGGCGTATGGGTCCCCGCGTTCGCGGGGACGACGAAGCAAAATCAGCTCGCCACCACCTCACGACCGGAACAGCCTCGTATATTGCGTCTCGTGCCGCAGGCTGGCGAGGTCGGCGCGGAAGGTGGCGCTGCCGAGATCGTCGAGCGATGCCGCGAGCGCCCGTCTCGCGGTGGCGGCGACCACCGGCTCCAGCCACGCGAGCACGCGCTGGCTGTCGGTCTGCCCCAGCGGAACGAGCCGCGCGCCCGCCGAAATCCAGTTCGAGGCCAGCGCGTGGAGAAAGCCGTGCAGCGTGGCGGGAAGTGGAATCGCATGCACCGAGCTGACGAGGCCAACCGCGACGGGATAGACGATGGCGCCCTCGCAGCTTGCGATCAACGCATCGAGACCGTCGCAATTCCACGCCGCGCGCGCGATGTCGATGAAAGCGCGGCCTTGCGCCGTGGTCTCTAACTGGCGCTCGCGCGAGGGCACGAAGGCCGCCGCGAGCTCCGCGATGTCGCGCAAAACGCGCCCGTCGCGTAACGCAGCGGCGCGGTGGGTGTGGGCCAGCAACACGCCGTCGCAAAATCCGCTTCCATCCGCCAGCATCGCCGCCAGCCAATCCCGCAAGGAGGCGGCGTCGCCGATGTCGCCGGCTTCCACCGCCCATTCGATGCCGCTGGAGTAGGAGAACGCGCCGACCGGAAAGGCAGGCGACAGCCAGGTCATCAGCCGGTACAGCGCCGCTGCCTCGCTCTCGCTCATCTCAACGTCAAGCGGCCCCGCCACGGGTTTGTCAGCCTCATCCGCCCGCACCACCCGGCTTCGCCGCGGTTTTGCCGGCGGCTTACTTGTGGTCATGAGCATGGGAGTGGCCGTGATGATGGTCGTGGTCGCAATGCTCGATCGTGATCGCCGTGATGGTCATGGTCATCATGGCCAGGGTCATCATGGCCAGAGTGGTGATGACCATGATCATGCGCCGCGTGGGCATGCGAACTGGCCTCGGCATGCGCATGGAAGGCCTCGGCATAGGCGCCGCCCTCGGGATCGAACGGAGCCTCGATCTCGATCACGCGCGCGCCGAGCCCCTTCACCATCGCCTCGATCACGTGGTCGCGCCGAATCCTCAAACCCTTGGCCATGAGCTGGGTGGGCAGATGGCGGTTGCCGAGATGCCAGGCGACCCGAACCAGATGGTGCGGATCGTTGCATCGGATCTCGGTCAGCGGCTCCGGCGCCGCAACTACCTCGACCAGCCTTCCGTCATCGAGCACCAGCGCGTCGCCGCCGCGCAGCGCGACCGCGTTTTCCAGATCGAGCAGGAATTCAAGCCCGCGGGTGCCGGTCATCGCCATCCGCCGCCGGTGACGGTCGTCGAAATCAAGCACGACGGTATCGGCCGGCGGCGCGCTCCAGCGATGCTGGCCCAGAACTTTGGTGGCGCGGATCATGCGAACATTCCTGAAAGCCCGATCGGCTCTGATTTCCCCGGCTTAGCGGACGTCGACCTTTTCGGGCGTGATGATCTCGATCTTCGGCGGCGCGGCGAAGCATTTCACGGCGACGCGTCCGAACGTCTTCATGTGCTCGGCGCTGCGGTGCGGCACCAGCGCCTCGGCGTTTTCCCATTGCTCGACGAACACCATTTTCGCCGGATCGGTGATGCTCTCATGCAAGTCATAAGCAATATTGCCGGACTCTTTGCGGGTTTCCTTGATGCAGGCCTTCGCGGCGGCGATCAATTCGGCGCGCATTTCAGGCTTCACGGTCAGTGTGGCAACGACGTAAATCACTTCCAGTCCTCCCGGCTTTGTTGTGGCTTGGCAGCCGGGAGAGACCTTAGAACATGAAATAGCGCTGCGCCATGGGCAGCACCTCGGCGGGGGCGCAGGTCAGGAGCTCGCCGTCGGCGCGGACCTCGTAGGTCTCGGGATCGACCTCGATCCTCGGCGTGGCGTCGTTGTGGATCATGCTCTTCTTGGAGATGCGGCCGCGGGTATTTTCAACCGCATAGAGCTTCTTGTCGATGCCGAGCTTTCGGGCCAGTCCCGACGCCACCGCCGCCTTGGAGGAGAACACCACCGAAGATGCCGTCAGCGACTTGCCGAAGGCCGCGAACATCGGCTGGTAATGCACGGGCTGCGGGGTCGGGATCGAGGCGTTGGGATCGCCCATCGGAGCCGCCACAATCGAGCCGCCCTTGATGATGCAGTCGGGCTTGACGCCGAAGAAGGCCGGCGACCACAGCACGAGGTCGGCGAGTTTTCCCTTTTCCACCGAGCCGATCAGCTTCGAGACGCCGTGCGCGATCGCGGGGTTGATGGTGTATTTGGCGATGTAGCGCTTGACGCGGAAATTATCGTTGTTGCCCTTGTCCTGCGGCGAGCTTCCCGCGCTGCTTCTTCATCTTGTCGGCGGTCTGCCAGGTGCGGATGATGACTTCGCCCAGCCGCCCCATGGCCTGCGAATCCGAGGACATCATCGACAGCGCGCCGAGGTCGTGCAGGATGTCTTCCGCCGCAATCGTTTCCTTCCGGATGCGGCTTTCGGCGAAGGCGAGATCTTCGGCGATCGAGGGATCGAGATGGTGGCACACCATCAGCATGTCCAGATGCTCGTCGATCGTGTTGCGGGTGAACGGCCGCGTCGGATTGGTCGAGGACGGCAGCACGTTCTTCAGGCCGGCGATCTTGATGATGTCAGGCGCGTGGCCGCCGCCGGCGCCTTCGGTGTGGAAGGCATGGATGGTGCGGCCCTTGAACGCTTTCACGGTGTCCTCGACGAAGCCGCTTTCGTTCAGGGTGTCGGAGTGGATCATCACCTGGACGTCGTAATCGTCGGCCACCGAAAGGCAGTTGTCGATCGCCGCCGGCGTGGTGCCCCAGTCTTCGTGCAGTTTCAAGGCGCAGGCGCCGGCCTTGACCATCTCCACCAGCGCGGCCGGGCGCGAGGCGTTGCCCTTGCCGGAAATGCCGAGGTTGACCGGAAACGCGTCGAACGACTGGATCATCCGCGCCATGTGCCAGGGCCCCGGCGTGCAGGTGGTCGCATAGGTGCCGTGCGACGGGCCGGTGCCGCCGCCCAGCATCGAGGTGACGCCGGACATCAGCGCGTGCTCGATCTGCTGCGGGCAGATGAAATGGATGTGGCTGTCGAAGCCGCCGGCGGTGAGGATCTTGCCTTCGCCCGCGATCACGTCGGTGCCGGGGCCGATGACGATGGTCACGCCGGGCTGGATATCGGGATTGCCGGCCTTGCCGATGGCGCTGATATAGCCTTCCTTGATGGCGACATCGGCTTTCACGATGCCCCAGTGATCGACGATCAGCGCATTGGTGATGACGGTGTCGGCCGCGCCCTGCCTGTTGGTGGCCTGGGACTGGCCCATGCCGTCGCGGATCACCTTGCCGCCGCCGAATTTCACTTCCTCGCCGTAGACGGTGAAATCTTTTTCGACCTCGATGATGAGATCGGTGTCGGCGAGCCGCACCCGGTCGCCGGTGGTTGGCCCGAACATGTCGGCATAGACGGAACGTTTTATTTTTACGGACATTGTTCGGCCCCTGCTTCCAGCGTTTTCACAGCTTGCCCATCACGTCGCCGCGGAAACCGTAGACGGTGCGTTTGCCCGCGAGCGCCACCAGTTGCACGTCGCGGGTCTGGCCCGGCTCGAAGCGAACCGCGGTGCCGGCGGCGATATCGAGCCGCATGCCGCGCGCTTTCTTGCGGTCGAACTTCAAGCGCCGGGTTGGTCTCGAAGAAATGATAATGCGAGCCGACCTGGATCGGCCGGTCGCCGGTGTTGGCGACCGTCAGCGTCACCGTCTTGCGGCCGGCATTGAGCTCGATCTCGCCGTCCTGGATGAAGAGTTCGCCGGGGATCATCGTATCTTCCCTTCCTCGTCATTCCGGGGCGCGCGCAGCGCGAACCCGGAATCTCGTTCTAATTTGCCTCTGGATTCCGGGTTCAGCGCCTTGCGCCGCCCCGGAATGACGACGGATAGCCGTCATCTGATCGGCTCGTGCACGGTGACGAGTTTGGTTCCGTCGGGAAACGTGGCTTCCACCTGGATGTCGTGGATCATCTCGGCGATGCCCGGCATCACCTGCGCCCGGGTCAGGACCTGCGCGCCGGTCTGCATCAATTCCGCCACGGTGCGGCCATCGCGCGCGCCCTCGACGATGAAGTCGGAAATGATGGCCACTGCTTCGGGATGGTTGAGCTTGACGCCGCGCTCCAGCCGGCGGCGCGCCACCATCGCCGCCATCGAGATCAGCAGCTTGTCCTTTTCGCGGGGAGAGAGATTCATGCGAGCACTCTGGTGATGTTGACGTGATCCAGTTAGTTGAGCCAGAGCCGCGGCAGCGCCTCACTGGAGGCGCGGCCGAGCACCGCCATCATGTCGGCACGCAGCCGGGCCGCATCTTGGGCACAGAAACGCGCCATTGCAAACCCGTTCCATGAGGAGATGCCGACCTCGCCGCCGAACGATTAGGTCAGTTCGCGAATCCGCTCCACCAGCACCTCGTCGCCGGGCACGATCAGCGCGGTGCCGATGGCCACGCCGCCCTTGGCGATCGCCGGTTCGCCAGTTTTTCGCCGACATCGCCGTCGAGCCGGATGTTTTCGGCGAACACCAGCCGGCCGCCACGGCGGAGCCGCCAGCGGTCGACGAATTCGCCGCTTTGCATCCGCTCGCCCATCGCCGCGCGGCCGAACACCACGATTTCGCAGAGCAAAAGCGACGCGCTTTCCGCAAGATCAATATCGATCCGGCGCGTCACCCGCGCCCGGTCGAACAGAATGGTCTCCTGCGGCAGCCAGGAAAGATGCGCGTCCGCCGCCGCCTTCAGCGATATATCGAGCTGCGCGGCCGCTTCCCCGGCGCGATAGATTTTTTCCGCCGCCGCCGTCGTCACCGCAAGCCGCGATCCCTCGCCGGCCGCGATCTCGATGCCAAAACGATCGCCGCCGGCGACGCCGCCCGCGGTGTTGACGAACACCGCCGACAGGCCGTCAGCCTCGGGCGAGGGAAAGCGGACCCGCAGCGAGCCGGATTCGTGCAAGCTGCGGCGGCGGGTGAGCCCTTCGACCCGATGCACGTCGAAAATCACCGAGCCCCGGGCCCGGTTGGCAGCGAAAATCGCTGAAGTCGCGCTGGTAGAATCCGTCCGCATCCGCCCCAAACTCTTCCCAAACAGGGCTCGCGACCTCAAGCCGGTCGCCTGGCAAAGCCCGTTATAGCGCCATCTGCCGACTGATTTCGCCGGGATCGAGATTGCTGCGGTCGCAGGCATATTTCACGGCGCCCCGGTCCATAACCGCGAAATTGTCACCGAGCTCGCAGGCAAAGTCGAGATATTGTTCGACCAGCACGATCGCGATATTGCCGAGACTGCGCAAGTACGAGATGGCGCGCCCGATATCCTTGATGATCGAGGGCTGAATGCCTTCGGTCGGCTCGTCGAGCAACAATAGCTTTGGCCGCATCACCAGCGCGCGACCGATCGCGAGCTGCTGCTGCTGGCCGCCGGAGAGGTCGCCGCCGCGGCGTCCGAGCATCGACTGCAGCACCGGAAACAGCGAGAACACGTCATCGGGGATATTGCGGTCCTCGCGCTTCAGCGGCCCGAATCCGGTCTTGAGGTTTTCCTCCACCGTCAACAACGGAAAGATCTCGCGGCCCTGCGGCACGAAGCCGATGCCCTTGCGCGCCCGTTCATAGGGTTTCAGGCCGGTGATATCGGCGCCATTGAAGGTGATCGAGCCGGAAGCGATCGGATACTGGCCGACCATGGCGCGCAGAAGCGAGGTCTTGCCGACGCCGTTGCGCCCCAGCACGCACATCACCTTGCCCGGCTCGGCCGAGATCGAGACGCCGCGCAATGCCTGCGCCGCGCCGTAATAAAGGTTGATGTTGTCGACGTTGAGCATCGGCCCTCTACCTTCCCAGATATACCTCGATCACGCGCTCGTTCGACGACACCTGGTCGATGGTGCCTTCCGCAAGTACCGTGCCTTCGTGCAGGCACGTCACCTTGACGCCGAGCTCGCGGACGAAGGTCATGTCGTGTTCGACGACCATGACCGTCTTTTCCTTGTTGATCTCTTTCAGAAGTTCCGCGGTCTGATGGGTTTCGACGTCGGTCATCCCGGCGACGGGTTCGTCGACCAGAAGCAGCTTCGGATCCTGCGCCAGCAGCATGCCGATTTCCAGCCACTGCTTCTGGCCGTGCGACAGGCTGCCCGCCAGGCGGTTGCGCGCGTCGGTCAGGCGGATGGTTTCCAAAACCTTCTCGATGCGCTCGCTCTCCGCCTTGCTGCCCCGCCAGAACAGCGTACCCTTGACGCTGTGATCGACGTTGAGCGCCAGGAGCAGATTGTCGTGGATGGTCTGGCTCTCGAACACCGTCGGCTTCTGGAATTTCCTGCCGATGCCGAGTTCGGCGATCCTGGTCTCGTCCAGCCGGGTCAGGTCGGTGACGCCGTCGAACAGCACCTCGCCCTCGTCCGGCTTGGTCTTGCCGGTGATGATGTCCATCATCGTGGTCTTGCCGGCGCCGTTCGGGCCGATGATGGCGCGCATCTCGCCGGCCGCCAGCGTCAGCGACAGATTGTTGATGGCATGGAAACCATCGAACGAGACGTGCACGCCGTCGAGATAGAGCATTGCGGAGGTGGCGCGGGAGTCCATGATGTTCATCGCTCACTCCGCCATGTCGGGTTCGCTGACGCCGTCTTCGCGCGCGGCGCTGACGGCGTTGTCTGTGGCCGCCAGGCGCTGGGCCTTCCACGGCTCCCACCAGGCGTTGAAGGTGCCGACGATCCCCCTCGGCAACAATAGCGTCACCAGGATGAACAGCGCGCCCAGCATGAACAGCCAGTACGGGGCCAGCGCGCCCGAGGTGAAGAAGGTCTTGGCGTAATTGACGACGACGGCGCCGAGCGCCGCGCCGATCAGCGTGCCGCGGCCGCCGACCGCGACCCAGATCACTGCCTCGATCGAATTGCCCGGCGCGAATTCGGAAGGGTTGATGATGCCGACCTGCGGCACATACAGCGCGCCGGCGACGCCGGCCATGCAGGCCGATAGCGTAAACACGAACAGCTTGTAGGATTCGACGCGGTAGCCGAGAAACCGCGTGCGGGATTCGGCGTCGCGCACCGCGATCAGCACCTTGCCGAGCTTGGAGGTCACCACCGCGCGGCAGATCAGGAAGGCGATGATCAGCGCAAGACAGCTCAGCGCGAACAGCGCCGCGCGCGTGCCCTCGGCCTGCACGTTGAAGCCCAGAATGTCCTTGAAATCGGTGAGGCCGTTATTGCCACCGAAGCCGAAATCGTTGCGGAAGAATGCCAGCAGCAATGCATAGGTCATCGCCTGCGTGATGATCGACAGATAGACGCCGGTGACGCGGGAACGGAAGGCCAGCCAGCCGAAGCAGAACGCGAGCAGGCCGGGAACGAGAAGCACCATCAGCGCCGCGAACCAGAACATGTCGAAGCCGTACCAGTACCATGGCAGTTTCGGCCAGTTCAGGAACACCATGAAGTCGGGCAATATGGGATTGCCATAGACGCCGCGGCTGCCGATCTGGCGCATCAGGTACATGCCCATGGCGTAGCCGCCAAGCGCGAAGAACGCGCCATGGCCGAGCGAAAGGATGCCGCAATAACCCCAGATCAGATCGATCGCGAGCGCCAGAACCGCGTAACAGACATATTTGCCCCACAGCGCCACCAGATAGGTCGGCACCTGCAGAAAGGAGCCTGCCGGCAGCAGCAGGTTCGACAGCGGGATCGCACGCCAAGCGCGGCGACCACGCGGTCAGGAATACGGTCGCGCTGCGGTCCAGCGAGCGCGTGAGCACGTGCGGCATCATGCTTCTACCGCCCGTCCCTTGAGCGCGAACAGGCCGCGCGGACGCTTCTGAATGAACAGGATGATCAGGACGAGAATAGCGATCTTGCCGAGCACGGCGCCGGCGACCGGCTCGAGGAACTTGTTGGCGATACCGAGCGTGAAGGCGCCGACCAGCGTGCCCCAGAGATTGCCGACGCCGCCGAACACCACGACCATGAAGGAATTGATGATGTAGCTCTGGCCCAGATTGGGACTGACATTGTCGATCTGCGACAGCGCGACGCCGGCGATCCCGGCAATCCCGGAGCCGAGGCCGAAGGTCAGCGCATCGACGCGCGAGGTCGCGATGCCCATCGAGGCCGCCATGCGGCGGTTCTGCGTCACCGCGCGCATCTCGAGCCCGAGCGCGGTGTAACGCAGCATCGCCAGCAGGACGGCGAATACGGCCAGCGTGAAACAGAGAATCCACAGCCGGTTGTAGGTAATGGTGATCTGGCCGAGATCGAAGGCGCCGCTCATCCAGGACGGATTGCCGACCTCCTGGTTGGTGGGGCCGAACATGGTGCGCACCGCCTGCTGCAGCACCAGCGACAGGCCCCAGGTGGCGAGCAGTGTCTCAAGCGGCCGGCCGTAGAGAAAGCGGATGATGGTGCGCTCGATCAGGACGCCGATCGCGCCGGCGACGAGGAAGGCCAGCGGCACGGCGACCAGCAGCGAATAGTCGAACAGCCCGGGAAAACTGGTGCGAATGGTCTGCTGCACCACAAAGGTGGTATAGGCCCCGATCATCACCATCTCGCCATGCGCCATATTGATGACCCCCATCACCCCGAAGGTGATGGCAAGGCCGATGGCCGCGAGCAGCAGCACCGAGCCGAGCGAGAGCCCATACCAGGCATTCTGCACCGCCGACCATATCGCGAGTCTGTTCTGGATCGCCGTCGTGGCGCCGGCCGCGGCGCGCGCCACCAAGGGCGGCTGCTCGCCGCTCAACCCGGTCAGCAGCGCCAGCGCTTCCTGATCGCCGCGCGAGCGGATAATGCCGATGGCTTCAAGCTTCTCGGCGTCGGTGGCGTCCTCCTTGAACAGCAGGATCGCCGCGCGGGCTTCGGAAAATGCAGCCTTGGCGTCCTTGTTGGTCTCTTTCGCCAGCGCGCTGTCGATCGCGGGCAGCATGGCCTCGTCGTGGGTCTTGAAGACCGACTGCGCGGCCTGCACCCGCCTGGCGGGATCCGGCGACTGCAGCGTCAGACTGCCGAGCGCGGCCGCGACGTGCCGGCGCAGCTTGTTGTTGAGGCGCACGGAAGCGGCGCTGTCGGGAATGCTGGCGACGGGCGCGCCGGTCGCGGCGTCGATGATCTTGCCGTCAGGCTGCTTGACATAGACTTTCTTGGTGTCGGTATCGGCCATCAGCCGCTCATCATGCAGCGCGCTGATAATGGTGTAAGCCAGCGGATTGCCTGACGCAGCGACGGCGGCGATCGCATCGTCGGTATCGGAAAACTCGTCGCTGGCGAACTTGCCGATCGCGTCCTCGAACGGCCCGGCGAAGGCCGGCAACGCGAAGGCGATCAGGACGATCGAAAGCGCAAACGTGCGAAGGCAGGCAAGGACGTTGGCTGACACTGGAGACCCCGGCAGAAGGTAAAAGAAGGCGGCGACACCGCCGCCTTCTTCATTCTCGCGAACTAGGTCAGGATCAGGAACCCGAACCCAGGCACTTCTTGGTGACCTTGTTGTAGTTGCCGCACTTCAGCGTCACCCAATCGGCCTCAAGATCCTTCGAACCTTCAAGGTAATCCGACCAGGCGTCGCCGGGAACCAGCTTGGCCTTCTTCGGATCGTCGGGCGACACCACGTTGAACTGGCCGTCGGCCCGGATTTCGCCAATGAAGACCGGCTTGGTGATGTGGTGGTTCGGAAGCATTTCCGACACGCCGCCCGTGAGGTTGGCCTGCTTGATGCCCGGCAGCGCCGCAATCACCTTGTCAGGATCGAACGACTTCGCCTTTTCCACCGCCTTCACCCACATGTTGAAACCGATGTAGTGCGCTTCCATCGGATCATTGGTGGTGCGCTTCGGATTCTTGGTGAAGTCGTGCCATTCCTTGATGAACTTCTCGTTGGCCGGCGTCTTGATCGATTTGAAATAATTCCAGGCGGCGAGATGGCCGAGCAGCGGCTTGGTATCGAGACCCGCGAGTTCTTCCTCGCCCACCGAGAACGCAACCACCGGAATGTCGGTCGCCTTGATGCCCTGGTTGCCGAGTTCCTTGTAGAAGGGAACGTTGGCGTCGCCGTTGATGGTCGAAACCACCGCGGTCTTCTTGCCGGCCGAGCCGAACTTCTTGATGTCGGCAACGATGGTCTGCCAGTCGGAGTGACCGAACGGCGTGTAGTTGATCATGATGTCTTCCTGCTTGACGCCCTTCGACTTCAAGTAGGCTTCCAGGATCTTGTTGGTGGTGCGCGGATAGACGTAGTCGGTGCCCGCCAGCACCCAGCGCTTCACCTTCTCTTCCTTCATCAGGTAGTCGACGGCCGGGATCGCCTGCTGGTTCGGCGCGGCGCCGGTGTAGAACACGTTGCGCTCGCTCTCCTCGCCTTCGTACTGCACCGGGTAGAACAGGATCGAGTTCAGCTCCTTGAACACGGGCAGCACGGATTTGCGCGACACCGAGGTCCAGCAGCCGAACACCACGCTCACTTTGTCCTTGGTGATCAACTCACGGGCCTTTTCCGCGAACAGCGGCCAGTTCGACGCGGGATCGACCACGACGGCCTCGAGCTTCTTGCCGAGCACGCCGCCCTTCTTGTTCTGCTCGTCGATGAGCATCAGCATCACGTCCTTCAGCGTGGTCTCGCTGATCGCCATGGTGCCGGAGAGCGAATGAAGAATTCCGATCTTGATGGTGTCGTCCGCCGCTTTGGCCTGGGTGAACCCGGCCAGGCCCAAAACCAGCCCGGCGGTCGCCGCCAGCCAGCGACGGCGGCTCACCGTCGCTTTGTCCTGAGTATTCTTTGTAAGCATGAGATGTCGTCTCCCTGACGCAGGCGTTAAACGCTGCGAAACGGCCCCACGGCCGCCTGCGTTAACGGAATCGCAAGAACCATGCCATGGTGTATAAAGGGGGTAACTCAATGCTCCCGTTGAAGAATCTTCCACGGAGTGCGCACATGACCTCATGAGCCGCCTAATCTTTTGGCTTCGGAAATGTATGCGCAAGCGGCAAACTGCTTATTTTTTTGGCAAACATAGCAATTTGTCTAATTTTCCGGCATCGCATTGATTACAATGCAGCGCGCAAACATAGGTGAATTGGGCCAGAAACGGGCTTTTTGCAGCCTTTCTTAACCGCGTGCCCGCTTCATCTGCCGATTGACCTTGAAAGCGCCGCGTTCGTGTTCCATATGAGCGTTACGACCCAGGGAATCACCGGGTCATTGCGAGCCGCGTGTTCTGAGCCCGTCCAACGGTTTCTGGCTTGCCCCTTCAGCCAACCAAAACCGACGCCCCAAACACGCGGGTGTCTTAAGACACCCTCGCGCGCTCCTGGCTGACACCGCCGGGCGCCTGCCTTTTATAATGGAAAGAACCCCTCTTTTGACCTCCTTTCAGGATTTCGGCCTTGCCGATCCCATCTCGCGTGCGCTCAAGGAAGAGAATTATCTCACGCCCACGCCCATCCAGGCTCAAACCATCCCTCTCGCACTTGCCGGCCGCGACGTCGTCGGCATCGCCCAGACCGGCACCGGCAAGACCGCGTCCTTCGCGCTTCCGATCCTGCACCGCATTCTCGAAAATCGCATCAAGCCGCAGCCCAAGGCCTGCCGCGTGCTCGTGCTCTCCCCGACGCGTGAATTGTCGGGCCAGATTCTCGAGAGCTTCAACGCCTATGGCCGCCACATGCGGCTGACCTCTGCCTTGGCGATCGGCGGCGTCCCGATGGGACGCCAGGTCCGCTCGGTCATGCAGGGCGTCGAAGTCATGGTCGCCACGCCCGGCCGCCTGCTCGATCTCGTGCAAAGCAACGGCCTGAAGCTTGGACAGGTCGAGTTCCTGGTGCTCGACGAGGCCGACCGCATGCTCGACATGGGCTTCATCAACGACATCCGGAAGATCGTGGCCAAGCTGCCGGTCAGGCGGCAGACGCTGTTCTTCTCGGCGACGATGCCGAAGGATATCGCCGAACTCGCCGAGGCGATGCTGCGTGATCCGGCCCGGGTGGCGGTGACCCCGGTCGCCTCGACGGTCGAGCGCATCACCCAGCGCATCATCCAAGTCGATCACTCCAACAAGCCCGCCTTCCTGGCGCAGCTGCTGCGAGAGGAGACGGTCGATCGCGCACTGGTCTTTACCCGCACCAAGCACGGCGCGGACAAGGTGGTGAAGGGCCTGGCACGGGCCGGCATCACCGCCGACGCCATCCACGGCAACAAATCGCAAAATCACCGCGAGCGGGTGCTGGCGGCGTTCCGCACCGGCGAGATCCGCACCCTGGTCGCCACCGACATCGCCGCCCGCGGCATCGACGTCGACGGCATCAGCCATGTGGTGAATTTCGATCTTCCCAACATACCCGAGACTTATGTCCATCGCATCGGCCGTACCGCGCGTGCGGGCGCCGATGGCATCGCCATCTCGCTGATCGCAGGCGCAGAGGAAATGGGATATCTGCGCGACATCGAAAAGCTGATCCGCATCGCTTTGCCGCGAGAAGACCGCCGGACGCCGGGTCACCGCGATGCAGCGCCGGCGCCCTCGCAACACCGCGGGGCACGATCGGGGCCGCGCGTACACGCTGCCAGGGGAAATGAGGCCGCGCCCGGCTCGAAAGGCCCTCGCCGTAACCGTCGTCCTGGTGGTAATAATGGCGCTCCTCAATCCAACCGGCACGAGGCCAACCGGCATGAGCCGATACGTCCGTCGTCGTCGCCGCATGGCGGCGGCAAGGCTGAAGGGATGCAAGGCGTCGCCTTTTTGCATCGCGAAAGCCGTCCGAATACCAAACCCAATCGCACCCAACGACCACGCTAGCCGTCGATCGATCTGGAGATAACCATGGCTAAGGAAGAGCTGATCCAGTTCGAAGGACTGGTGACCGAAATCCTCCCCGACGCACGTTACCGCGTGCAGCTCGATGCAGGACACGAGATCGTGGCCTACACCGCAGGCAAGATGAAGAAGAACCGGATCAAGACGCTGGCAGGCGACCGGGTGACGATCGAGATGTCGCCCTATGACCTGGAAAAAGGCCGGCTCATCTTCCGCCACAAGGACGAACGTCCGGGCGGCGGCGCTCCGCGCGGTGCACCGCCGCGCGGCCAGTTCCGCCGCAGGTAAGCGCTGGAGCCTCGGTTCCGATTGAATCAGGACCGAGGTCCTATTCTTTTGTTTTGACGCGTTTTCTTTGCGCGAACCGGCATCAACTTCGCTCGAAAATGCGATGCAGAACCGCGCATGGCAAAATCATGTCGATGCGTGGGCAATAGCCTCCAGGTTGCAAATCTGGCGTGAACAAAAAATCGTGCACGTCAGGATTGTTTCGGAGGCTATTTTGGAATATTATGACTTATCGATTTTCGGCCGGACGACATTAGCTATCCACCGGTACAGCCGGTTTAGACGCTGACGACCCTTCCAAAAATTCGATCTCACCAGCCTGTCGAAAGCAGGCTTCTAGTATATCTATCTTGAGAAGGGACTATCCCGTGAGCATGGGAACCGTGAAGTGGTTTAACGCAACCAAGGGCTTCGGCTTCATTCAACCGGATGACGGTGGCAACGACGTGTTCGTGCACATCAGCGCCGTAGAGCGCGCCGGCCTTGGAACGCTGCGTGAAGGCCAGAAGATCTCTTACGAAATCGTAGCAGATCGTCGCTCTGGCAAGTCTTCGGCCGACAATCTGCGCGCCGCCGGCTAAGTGAATTTCATCTGGTCCGGCGCGCCGCAGCACTGGCTCCAGGGAAATTTCGACAAAATACAAAAGGCCGTGCTGTCAGCGCGGCCTTTTTTCTGTCGGCGAATACAGGGCAGCCGGCGTCAGCAGGCGGCAGGCGCGTTATTATAAATCACGCAAACGGCCTGACGTGGCCTTGTATAGGCGACATCGCTCAAATTCACGCCGGACTTCGCCATCACGTAGCCGATCGTCGGTACATAGAGGTAGCTCACCTCGCTGAAGATCAGATAGGTTTGCTTCACCAGCAGCGCCGAGGGCACGATTCCTGTTACGATATCGCCCGCGTTGCGGGTCGACGTCGTCAGCGTGGCCTGCGTGGCGCCGCCGGTGACGACCGCGGCCTTGCTCCATTGAATCGTCGCGACCTGGTTGGAGTCGACATAGATCTCCGAAAGGGTGGTCTTCACCGGCGTCGGCGCGTACGGATAGAGAATGTCGATGCTGGCCGTAAAGACATTTTGCAGATAGGCGTCGTTCACCGTCGAGGATGTTGAATTGGGCGCCGTTGGCGCCGCTTGAGCCGTCAAATCGGACAACGTTCGCGCGATCAGCGTGACCTTGCGGTCGACCGCCACGCCGGATGAAAACTCGACCGTTCCGAAGAACAGAACCAGCATGATTGGAACGATCATGGCGAATTCGGTCGCCGCGATGCCGCGACAATCGGCGAGCATATTGACCGCATTATGCCTGGCGCGGAACCACATCCCCGAGATCGTCTTCATCGCCTTGCCTCAATAAGGTTCGTTCTGGAACGCGGCCGTGGCGGTGAGCAATCGCTTGCTGCCTGCCATGTTCGCGATGTTGTAGCCAAGTCCGGTGACGAATAGCTGCCATGGATAGAATACCCTGACGACAACGATGCTGCCGGAGCCGCCCGGGAGGTAGTGGTTGGGGGCACTGAAATTGCCGTTGACATCGATCGGATTGCTGAAGGTCACGTTGGCGAAGGTCGGGTAATTCTGCACATCGACGGATATGTTGGCGCAACTGAACAGCGCGGAGATTTGACCGCAGACATAGGACTTAAACGCCGCCTGGTCGAAGCCCGCGTTTTGTGCCTGTCCGGTCATGATATAACGTGCGGAATTCGCGGTAATGGTCTCGAGCGCCTGACTCGCGAAGAACATGATGGCGGTCTCGATGATCGCAAACAGCAGCGCGAAGAACACCGGGGCGACCAGCGCGAATTCGACGACGGCCGACCCCCGCCGGCTGCGGCCAAAGCGGCGCAAGATGTTTCGCAACGAGGCTGTTGAGGCGGCGGGCGGCATCGAGCAATTCCCAGAGCGGCAGGAGCGAAGGTCCGCCAATATTAGGAGGGATTCATTTTCGAAAGCTTGCGCCCGGTCAGGACAGACCGCCTGTTGGTGTTGACCGATCGTTAACCAAGGCCGTGGTAAAGCGCGGGTTAACCGCCGCCCCTCTTGCATAGCGGCGTACAGGAGAGGACCTCGCGGTCCAGGCCGCGAAACACAGTGACGATTCCTCCGCCCAATTCGTCGGCAACCGGCTCTTTAGCCGCGTTGGCATCGACCAGGCTGCGCAACGCCAGGGAGAGGGTGCCCAACTGCCGGGCCTGCGCGAGCGCCTCGGCCTGCGCCGGCTTCAATTGAAGCGTAGCGGTCTTGCCGACGACCGAATTCTGGCCGTCCTTCTCCCGCGGGGCCTGATCGATGGCGAGAACGCGGATGTTGCTGAGAATGATTTCGGAAGTGACGAAGTCTGAACCGGTTGTCGCATTTTTCTCACGTTTCGACAGGATCACGTCGACGCGATCGTTGGGCAGGATAAAGCCGCCGGCACCCGTTTCAGGAGAAATTTCGGTCGAAACCGCGCGCATGCCGCCCGGCAATACCGCCGCCATGAACCCGGAGCCATTCGTCTTGACCAGTTTCGGCTCGCGGATCGGTTCGCCTGCGATGAATGGCGAGCGCGCAATCGATCCGGCAAGCTCGGTGGCCGCGTCGGGACGATCGCTGCGGCGAATGAAATTGTTGCTGGCCGTTGCTGACGGCCATGTCTGCCATTGCACATCGTTCGGGCCGACGGGTTGCCCGAGCGCGATATCCGATTTCGCCACCAGAACATCGACCGTCGGCAATTGCGGCGTCGGCTCGGCGACAACGGTTTTGGTATCGGAGCCGCTTGCAAGGTAGGCGGCAACGCCGCCTGCGGAAATAGCAATTGCAAGAACGACAACGCGCGCTGTTTTCATACGCTTTCACTCTTTACACGCTACTCTACCGAGTTCGAACATCGGCAAATCTGCTCGATACCGGACCGATGTAGCCGGGCACAAGATCCAGACTTGAGGGTTACCGCTCAGATTTGAGCAATCTGACCTTAATAGATGAACGAACTGCAAACCGCCCCCCAACAAGGCAACCGATGCGTGACTGGCGCGAACCTATTGCCGGAACGGATAGGCCAGTTGTCCGGCAATTTCGCCGGCAATCGCCGGTTCAGCCTTGCCGTAATGATCAGGCAGCCTGTCTTCGGGCATCCGAAAAATGCCAAGCAGCATGTCCCAGAGCTAAGCGGCAACTCGGACAGGGGCCCTGGCCATTGTCGTAGAAGGCGATCAGCCGTCGGCGTCAGTATTGAAGACCACGCCTGCGCCGAGCACCAGGAACCCGATGCGCAACACCCGCGCGAACAATGGAACGAAGAACCAGTAGCAGAGGTCGGTGACCAGCTCGCGCTTGCGCCACCAGGGCGTACCGGGGTTGCAGGCCCAGAAATGGGTCAGCACCGAGAACACCAGCGCCAGCACGATCGTGATCGGCACCACTTTGGCGATCGTCCCGCCGAGCATCTCGACGACTTCGAGCGGTAGATTGGACATGGCGGCCTCATCTGATCAGGGACCTTACGGGTAGCGCTGAGCGCTTAAGGAGCGGTGAACGGGAGCGGCAGGCCGCTTCGCCCGCTCTCTATAATAAGGGCGATCGAAACCCATATGCATTGTATCAGAAGCCCTTAATTGGAAATTTACTGTGCTCAAGAAGTGCCTGATACGCCGGTGTTTACGCGATCGAATTAACTGCACTGCAAGTTCCCGACCGTAGGGTGACGCCAGGTCACGGTGCTGAGAACGCCGGCGAGACCAAACGTTAGTTCGACCAGCCACGTGTACACATGGAGTTATCTATGAAGAACCTGATTGCGCGTTTCGTGAAGGACAGTCCGGCGCCACCGCCATCGAATACGGCCTGATCGCCGCCGGCATTTCGCTCGCGATGATCGCCGTCGTCAACGGCCTCGGCACCAACCTGAACGCCAAGTTCACCTCGATCAACTCCTCGCTGAAATAAGCGGGCGCAGACTGATGAGCGTCAAAGGCCCTGGACAGTCCAGGGGCTTTTGTTGTTTCGGCTGTATGATGTGGCGTAAAGATGCGTAAACCCGATGCCGCCGCGGCCGCGGCAAGGAAAACCCCGCTGGCGGCAGGCCGTCGGGAAGATGCGTCCGCGCAACTCGTCTGCCTGGCGCTGGCGCTGGCGGTTGTCGTCCTCGCCGCGCGGATCGCCAGCATCTGGTGACGCTTTCGGAGCCGGGAATGCTGCGGCCGTTTCCCGATTGTTCATCTGTCGCCGCTAGGCTTCGGCGATGCTCCGACCTCGCGTCAGCCAAACGGGTTCGATAAATCCATGATTCTCGACATCGCGCGCCTGTTGCTGTTTCCCGCCTTGATGGCGTTCGCCGCCGCCAGCGACCTCTTCACCATGACGATTTCGAACCGGGTGTCGCTGGCGCTGGCGGCGGGCTTTCTGGCGCTTGCGCTGCTGGGCGGCATGGCGCCTTACGACATCCTGCTCCATGTCGGGGCGGGCGCAACCGTGCTCGTGGTGGGCTTTGCCTGCTTCGCGATGGGCTGGGTCGGCGGCGGCGATGCCAAGGTCGCGGCCGCTGCGGCACTCTGGTTCGGCTTTGGCCATCTTCTGAATTATCTGGTCTACGCTTCGCTGGTCGGCGGCGCCCTGACCCTGCTGTTGCTTCAGTTTCGGCAATGGCCGCTGCCCTACCCGTTCGCCGGCCAAGCCTGGCTCCTCAAGCTGCACGCCAAGGACAGCGGCATTCCCTACGGCATCGCGCTCGCGATCGGCGCGCTGATGGTCTACCCCGAGACGGAATGGATCAAGGCGATCGACCTCGCCCGCCTGGCGATTGGGTGACCGCACCGGATAAACCCGGCGTTAAGTTGATTTAGATACGCCTCATTAACCATGCTTTGACGAATAGCTGGTCAACTCCGATCACGGCGGCGGAAGCGTCGCGCGCGTTTTGTGGAAAGTGAAGCGTAATGAATAGGGCACGCATTGTCGTCCTGACCATCGCTGTCGGTGCCGGCGGCGTTGCCACATGTCTGAACGCCGGCGTCGGCAAGACCGCCACGCTCGAGCCGAAGCCCGAACAGGCAGAGACGCTCGCCCGCGCGCGCCAGACCGGCACGCTGCAACTGGCGCTGCGCAGCATCGCCGATATCCAGCATGGTCGAGGCCAGAACCGAAGACCAGGCTCCGAACCGCGGCGAAAGCATCAACGTGGTTCGCTACGGCGTTCCAAGCTCGACGACGACACAGCAGTGACCGAAAGGACGCTCGATATGAAATGCGGGGGAATTCAGCTGGCGATGCGGGCCTTCCTGATCCGCGCCCTGTCATGTTCGGCCGTCACTGCGTTCACGCTCAATCCGGCGCTGACGCCGGTCATGGCGAGCGACTATCCCGCCGCAGCGCCGGTCGCCGCCGAGGGCCAGATGAATGCGCGCTTCCTTTCGCTCGGCATCGGCAAGTCGATCGTGATCGACCTGCCGCGCGACATCAAGGATGTGCTGGTCGCCGATCCCAAGATCGCCAACGCCGTGGTCCGCTCCGCGCAGCGCGCTTACATCATCGGCGCCGCGGTCGGTCAGACCAATATCGTGTTCTTCGATTCCGCCGGCCAGCAGATCGCGGCCTATGACATCGCCGTCAAGCGCGACCTCAACGGCGTGCGCGCAGCATTGAAGCAGACGCTGCCCAATGCCGATATCCAGATCGAAGGCCTCGGCGACGGCGTGATCCTGACCGGCTCGGCCTCAAGTCCGCAGGAGGCGCAGCAGGCGGGCGATCTGGCGGCGCGGCTGGCCGGCGGCGCCGACAAGGTCGTCAACTCGATCATGGTCCGGGGCCGCGATCAGGTGATGCTGAAGGTCACGGTCGCCGAGGTTCAGCGCTCGATCATCAAGCAGATGGGCATCGACCTCAGCGCCAACCTGAACTACGGCACAGCGGTCGTGAATTTCAACAACACCACCCCGTTCACCGCAAACAGTGGGCCGCTCGTCCCCGGCAACGCCCTTACCACGTCGTTCGGCTCGACGCCGTCGGTCCAGGCGACGCTGCGCGCGATGGAAAGCGCCGGCGTGGTTCGGACGTTGGCGGAGCCCAACCTGACGGCGATCTCCGGCGAGTCCGCGACATTCATCTCAGGCGGCGAATTTCCAATTCCGACCGGCGTGACCTGCCAAACGACGACGGCGGGCGCGATCGGAAATTGCGTCCAGACGGTCAGTTTCAAGAAATTCGGTATCTCGCTCAACTTCACGCCGGTGGTGCTGACCGAGGGACGGATCAGCCTGCGGGTGATGACCGAAGTGTCCGAAGTCTCGACCGAAAACTCTTTGACCGGCGGTGCCGGCGGAACGACCATTCCCTCGATCAAGACCCGCCGCGCGGAGACCACGCTGGAGATTCCCTCGGGCGGCGCGATGGCGATGGCCGGCCTGATCCAGGATCAGACCAAACAGGCGATCAACGGACTTGCCCGGCACTGACGCAAATTCCGATCCTGGGGTCGCTGTTCCGCAGCCGGGACTACGTCAACAACCAGACCGAGCTGATGGTGATGGTGACGCCCTTTATCGTTCGCGCGGTGGCGCAGAAGGACCTGTCGCGCCCGGATGACGGGTTTGCGGCGGCATCGGATCCGCAGGCCGATCTTCTCGGCAGCATCAATCGCATCTACGGCGTTCCGGGCCGCGTCGAGCCGGCGCGGAATTACCGCGGCACCTATGGCTTTATCACCGACTGAGGCGGGACGAGGACAACACGATGACAGCCCAAATACCCCTCGATCGCAATCGCGCCGTCCGCATCGCCGGAGCGCTTGTCGGTCTCGCCATCGCGCTCGGCGCCTGCACGCATACCGACGAGGCGGTGACGGCGAGCATTCCCGACGACTATCGCCAGCGTCATCCGATCGCCATCCAGGAAGCCGACCAGTCGATCGTGATCTTCGTCGGTCATGCGCGCGGCGGGCTTTCCGCCGAACAGCGCGCCGATGTGATGGGGCTGGCGCAAACCTGGCTCCACGAAGGCACCGGCGCGATCAATGCCGACGTGCCGGTCGACACGCCCAACGCGCGGGCGGCCGCGGACGCTGTGCGGGAAATTCAGGCCCTGCTCGCCGCCGCCGGCGTGCCGCCGCGCGGGCTCGTCGTGCGCCATTATCATCCCGACGATCCGCGCCAGTTGGCGGCGATCCGGCTGAGCTATCCGAAAATCTCGGCGGTCGCCGGACCATGCGGCGTCTGGCCGGAGGATCTCGGTCCCTCGATCAAGAACAAGAGCTATTTCGAGAACAAGCAGTACTACAATTTCGGCTGCGCCTATCAGCGCAACATGGCGGCGATGGTCGACAATCCGTCGGACCTCGTGCAGCCGCGGTCTGAAACGCCGCCCTATACGGCGCGGCGCACGGCCGCGTTCGAGAAGTATCGCAAGGGCACCCCGACCGACGACCAGCTATCCCGAGGCCGAAAAAGCCAAACTCAGCGATACAGGCAAATGATCAGCTACGCGCGCCAGAATCCCGAAGAGCAGCCTGAGGGCACGCCGCCGCCGCTGGACGATCATATCGCGCCGGCGCCGCGGGTATCCGTGCAGGCGTTTTGCGAGACGGTGGAAACCGCCGCCGCCGTGCAGTCGGCGGGCGAAGACCGCCGCCTCGGCAAGGCGCATCTCAAGATTCAGATGGGCGGCATGGCAGCCGCCATCGAGGCCTATCGCACCGCGCCGACGCCGAACGTGATCGTCCTGGAAACCGAAGGCCGCAGCGATATCCTGACCGGGCTCGATCAGCTCGCAACCGTGTGCGACGCCGGGACCCGCGTCATCGTGATCGGCCGCGTCAACGACGTCACGCTCTATCGCGAACTGGTGCGCCGCGGCGTCAGCGACTACGTGCTTGCGCCGGTCAACGCGCTCGACGTGGTGCGCTCGATCTGCGGGCTGTTCTCGGCGCCGGAAGCCAAAGCCGTCGGCCGGATCATCGCCATCGTCGGGGCAAAGGGCGGCGTCGGCGCATCCACCATCGCGCACAACGTGGCCTGGGCGATCGCGCGCGATCTGGCGCTGGATTCCGTCGTCGCCGATCTCGACCTCGCGTTCGGCACCGCCGGCCTCGACTACAATCAGGATCCCGCGCAAGGGCATCGCGGACGCGGTATTCTCGCCCGACCGGGTCGATACCGCGTTCATCGACCGCCTGCTGTCGAAATGCACCGACCATCTCAGCCTGCTGGCGGCGCCGGCGACGCTGGAGCGGGTCTACGACTTCGGCGCCGACGCGTTCGACTCGATCTTCGACACGCTTCGCACCACGATGCCGTGCATCGTGCTCGACGTTCCGCACCAATGGTCGGGGTGGACCAAGCGCGCTTTGGTGAGCGCCGACGATATCCTGATCGTCGCGGCGCCCGACCTCGCCAACCTGCGCAACACCAAGAATATCTTCGATCTCTTGAAGGCGTCGCGGCCCAACGACCGCATGCCGCTGTATTGCCTCAACCAGGTCGGCGTGCCGAAGCGGCCGGAAATCAACGCCAGCGAATTCGCCAAGGCGATCGAGAGCGATCCGATCGCGATCCATCCCGTTCGAGCCGCAAATGTTCGGCTCGGCCGCCAACAACGGCCAGATGATCGCGGAAATTTCCGCCAATCATCGCACCACCGAGATGTTCCTGCAGATCGCGCAACGGCTGACAGGCCGTGGCGAGACCAAAAAGCCGCGGGGTTCGTTCCTGTCGCCCCTGATCGAAAAGCTGCGGGCAAAGTAAGCCGCCCGCGTGGAGTACAGTCGTGTTTGGTAAGCGTAGCGGACCTGATATCGAAACGCGGGCGATCAAGCCCGCCGCCGGCGCGCTGGAACCAGCTTCCGCGCGCCGCCGGCTGTTCGCGCAGCGCGCCGCCTCCGCCGACCGTTTCCTCGCCGCCGCTGTCGCCGGCCAAACCGGCTCCGCCGGTCGTCGGAAAACCGGCGGTCGGACAATTATTACCAGGTCAAGGCGACCATCTTCGGCGCCCTGATCGAGGCGATCGACCTGGCCCAGCTCGCCAAACTCGACGGCGAGTCGGCGCGCGAGGAAATCCGCGACATCGTCAACGAGATCATCGCGATCAAGAACATCGTGATGTCGATCGCCGAGCAGGAGGAGCTGCTCGACGACATCTGCAACGACGTTCTCGGATACGGTCCGCTGGAACCGCTGTTGTCGCGCGACGACATCTCCGACATCATGGTCAACGGCGCCGGCACGGTGTTCATCGAAGTCTCCGGCCGCATCCAGCGCACCGGAATCCGCTTCCGCGACAATCAGCAATTGCTCAACATCTGCCAGCGCATCGTCAGCCAGGTCGGCCGGCGCGTCGACGAATCCTCGCCGATCTGCGACGCGCGCCTCGCCGACGGCTCCCGCGTCAACGCCATCGTTCCGCCGCTGGCACTCGACGGCCCGGCGCTCACCATCCGCAAATTCAAGAAGGACAAGCTGACGCTGGATCAGCTGGTCAAATTCGGCGCGATCTCGCCGGAAGGCGCCGAGATCCTGCAGATCATCGGGCGCTGCCGGGCCAACGTTCTGATTTCCGGCGGCACCGGCTCCGGCAAGACGACGCTGCTGAACTGCCTGACCAACTACATCGACGACGACGAACGCATCATCACCTGCGAAGACGCCGCCGAACTTCAGCTGCAGCAGCCGCATGTGGTGCGGCTGGAAACCCGCCCGCCCAACATCGAGGGCGAAGGCCAGATCACGATGCGCGAACTGGTCCGGAACTGCCTGCGTATGCGTCCTGAGCGCATCATCGTCGGCGAAGTCCGCGGACCGGAGGCGTTCGACCTGCTGCAGGCCATGAACACCGGTCACGACGGTTCGATGGGAACGCTGCACGCCAACAATCCGCGCGAAGCCCTGTCGCGCTGCGAATCGATGATCACGATGGGCGGGTTTTCGCTGCCCTCGCGGACCATCCGCGAGATGATCTGCGCCTCGATCGACGTCATCATTCAGGCCGCCCGCCTGCGCGACGGCTCCCGCCGCATCACCCACATCACCGAGGTGATGGGCATGGAAGGCGACACCATCATTACCCAGGACCTGTTCCTCTACGACCTGGTCGGCGAGGACGCCAACGGGAACATCATCGGCCGGCACCGCTCGACCGGCATCGGACGGCCGCGGTTTTGGGACCGCGCGCGATATTACGGCGAAGAGAAACGGCTGGCCGCGGCGCTCGACGCCGCCGAAGTCAAGACAGAGGTCTAGGAGAGCGTGCCATGAAAATCCAAACGCTCGCATTGGCCTTCCTCGCCGCCACCGCGATCGGCGGCGTTGCCTGGGTATTTATCTATCCGCTGCTGTCGGGAGAGAAGAAAGCCGAGAGCCGCCGCGCCTCGGTGGCGAAGTCGGAGCCGACCGCCGCCCGCGCCGCTGACAAGAGCCAGCGTTCGCGCCGCGAGCAGGTCGAGACATCGCTGAAAGATCTCGAGGCGCGCCGGCAGAAGGAGAGCAAGCTGACGCTGGCCGCCCGCCTCGCACAGGCGGGGCTCGACTGGTCGAACCAGAAATTCATGATCATCTCCGGCGTTCTCGCGGCGGTCTGCTTCGCCGGGGTCATTATGGCCGGTGGCGGGCTGCTCGCCGCCGGAGGCCTCGCATTCGCCGCCGGCTTCGGTTTGCCGCGCTGGGGGTTGAGCTTTCTGAAGAAGCGTCGGGAAAAGAGCTTTCTCAAGGCGCTGCCCGACGCTGTCGACGTGATCGTTCGCGGCATCAAGGCTGGTCTGCCGCTGTTTGAATCGATCAAGGTCGTCGCCGCCGATGCGCCGGAGCCGCTCAGGAGCGAGTTCCTCGCCATTATCGAGACCCAGGCGATCGGCATTCCGCTCGGCGAGGCATGCGCCCGCCTTTATGAGCGGATGCCGGTGCCGGAGGCGAACTTCTTCGGGATCGTCGTCGCGATCCAGCAGAAATCCGGCGGCAACCTGTCGGAAGCCCTGGGAAACCTGTCCAAGGTGCTGCGCGACCGCAAGAAGATGGCCGAGAAGATTCAGGCGATGTCGATGGAAGCCAAGGCGTCGGCGGCCATCATCGGCTCGTTGCCGCCGATCGTGATGCTGCTGGTTTACCTTTCGACCCCGCAATATATCGCGCTGCTGTGGACCCATCCGACCGGTCAGCTGATGCTGGTCGGCTGCGCGATCTGGATGTCCATCGGCATCTTCGTAATGAAGAAAATGATCAACTTCGACTTTTGACGGTGCAGCATGATTCAGTTTCTGGTCGCAAAACTCCACGACGCGCATTTCATGGCCATGTTGCTCGCCGCCATCGCCGTGAGCGCGACGGCCTACACCCTGATCATCCCGTTCTTCGCGGGTGAAGGCCTGCAGAAGCGCATGAAGGCGGTCGCCAACGAACGCGAGCGGATCCGGCAACGGGAACGCGAGCGGCTTTCCAAGACCGAAAAGGTATCGCTGCGGCAGACACCGAAGCAGCTGGTGTCCAAGGTGGTGGAAGACTTCAATCTCGGAAAATGGCTCGCGCAGGAGGCCGCACGGCAGAAACTAACCATGGCCGGCTATCGCGGCCAGGCGCCCTATATTACCTTTCTGTTCTTCCGGCTGGTGACGCCCATCGTGCTGTTCCTCGCGGCGGTGCTGTATGTTTTCCTGATCTCGCACATGGAGCAGTCGCTGCCGGTCAAGATCGGCATTTGCCTCGCTGCCGCATATCTCGGATTGCAGGCGCCGATGCTGTTTCTGAAAAACGCCATCACCAAGCGCCAGCTCTCGATCAAGCGCGCCTTTCCGGACGCGCTCGACCTGCTCCTGATCTGCATCGAGTCCGGCATGTCGATCGAAACCGCATTCCGCAAGGTCTCGACGGAGATCGTGGGCCAGTCGATCGCGCTGTCGGAGGAATTCACGCTGACCACGGCCGAACTGTCCTACCTGCAGGACCGCAAGGTGGCGTACGAAAATCTGGCGAAGCGCACCGGGCTTGAGGGCGTGAAGTCGGTCTGCCTGGCGTTGATGCAGTCGGAGCGCTACGGTACGCCGCTCGGACAGAGCTTGCGCGTCATGGCGCAGGAAAACCGCGACATGCGCATGAACGAGGCCGAGAAGAAGGCCGCAGCGCTGCCGCCGAAACTGACCGTGCCGATGATCCTGTTCTTCCTGCCGGTGCTGTTCGTCGTCATTCTCGGGCCGACCGGCATCCGGGTCGCGGCGATGCAGTGAGCACGGCGGCCTGGCCGGCAATCCAAGATTTGTCATCGCCCGGCTTGACCGAGCCATCCAGTATTCCTGAGTAGTCGTGATGGAATCGTGAGGCCGCGGCGTACTGGATCACCCGCTTTCTGTGTATGGCCTGGGGACATGGCTTCGCGGGTGATGACGATTTCGATTGAATCGGGCCGATCAGTGGTGGTTGGCAGACGCCACCGGAATCGTCGCAGGCGCCGCGACGCGCGGAACATCCGCCCCGACGCGCGGGCCGTCCTTGCGGTTCAGCATCTCTTTCAGATAGGCGACGTTGGCCGCCGCCTCGTCCGCCGGCAGATCGGCCTTCACGATGGTTTCGGCTTCGGCAAAGCGGCCCTGCAGCCCGACCACCAGGCCCAGATTTTGCCGCACCCGCGCGTCGGCTTTGCCGGTGGCGTAAGCCCGGCGAAGCACCTCTTCCGCCTTCGGCAGATCCTTGGAAAGCACGTAGGAGAGGCCGAGGTTCGACAGCACCGACGGATCATCGGGCATGATCTTCAGGGCGCTGGCGTAATAGCGGCGGGCTTCATCATGCCGGCCGAGTTGATCGAGCGTGGTCCCCTGCACCGACAGAATGCGCCAGTCGGGATTGTCGGGCGAATGCGCCCGGCTGAGCACGTCGAACGCCTGCTGGAAATCGCCGTTATCGGCGAGCGCCCGGCCGAAGCCGCCGAGCAACGCCTTGTTGCTGGGATGGGCTATGGTCGCCTGTTCGAACACGGCGACAGCCTGGGCACGTTGCCCGGTGGCGCGCAGCGCCTGGCCAAAAGCCATCGCGGCGTCGGGATCCTTGGGGTTGGCGCGATAGCGCTCGCCGTAGACTTCCACCGCGCGCCGCGGATCGGCGTCGGTATTCGGCGCCGGATCGGAACTGGACGTGATCGATCCCGTGACATCGGACATGGTTTGGCAGCCGCCGAGGCCGGCGGCAAGGATCGCCGTCATGGCCGCGGACGCAAGAAGCCGGGCAAGACTGGACTGCTGACGATGCACTTTAACTCACGATATCAGGCGGATTGATCGAGCCGAACGCGCCAGCAATAGACTGTTAACCCTAACGTCAGGTTAATAGCAGCAACGCGTGAGCCCGACCGGCGGCCTTGCTCCGGCGGCCGGTCGTTCAGCCCGACGTGAGTTTTGAGTTGGGATCGGCGCCGCGCGCGACGGACATTCGTAGCAAGCCGTCTGGTCGGGTAACGATCCAGCCCGGCCGTTCAATATTCGACGGCCAGACGTTTTCTGATTTCATCGATCCGCTTGTCGAGCGCGTCGAAGCGGGCATGAAGGCTTCTGTCCTGAAGGTAGAAAATATAGCCCAGCGCAAAAATCCGAAAATCCAGTGGTGGCTTTCCACATAGCCGAACACCTGCTCGATCGCGTGACCGGCAGCGGCAGCCACGCCCCACAAAACGTCCATCGCATTCCCCCATTCAGGAAATGACATTCCGATGCTGGAAGACAGATGGCGACAAGCGAGGTACCGGCCCCGCAGCCGGTCATTTGTGATGCTTGCGCAGATAGGCATGAAGCGATTCCGTGCCGGTTTCGGCAAGCAGCGTCTTGAGCATCATGTCCTTGCGGCGGCCAGTGGCGAAATGCTCGCCATAGGTCTTGCGCAATGAGCCGACCCGTGTGTTGCCGTGCTTTTGATCGATGCGGCCGGTTTTTTCGCGCTGCCGGCCATCCAAACCCTTCCTGGCCATCTGACCATCCCTGGATTTAGCGACGAGCGCAGCCTACCAAGATCGCTAAACTCGGTGTAGTGGATGCGTGGCCGCGGGCTTGAACGGTAAGGACGTCCCCGATGTTACGAAATCTCTTCGGTCCGATCGCGATCGCGGCGTTGCTATTGTCGGCTACGGCGACATTGGCCGCGCCGGTGCATGGCAAGCGGCATGTAGCGCGCCACTGGCACGGCTATGGCTTCCTGCCCGGCTACCGCACTCCCGAGCAGATCGAAGACCAGGAGGCGCGGCATCCCAACCGGGTCTGGTGGTACGGCGGCCCGGGCTTTTATCACGGGCGCTGGAACGGCGGCGGCTTCGGCCCGTGCTGGACCCAGACGCCGATCGGGAATGTCTGGAATTGCGGCAAGTAGTGGATCAATTAAACTGAACCCTGCTCGGCCAGCAGCAGGGGCAAAGGCCTCGGCGTGAAGCGCCAAGGCCAGCTGTTAGAGCGTTTTCAAGCGAAGTGGAGACCGGTTCGCGCCAAGAAAACGCATAAAATCAAGAATCTTGAGCGCCGTTTCGATTCTATCGAAACGGAAAAGGCTCTTGCCATCACTCGCAGATCGAGACGCGGCGAATTCGCCAGCCGTAGCGCGTCATGACGCGCTGCCGAACCGCATAGCAAACGCCCTCGTCGCCGTAGTAGGGCCAGTACCCGCCGTAACCATAATAGGGATAAAGGCCGAGACCGAAACCGAGTCCAAATCCCGCACCGCGACCGCGAAAGCCGCCGCCCCGAAAGCCACCACCCCGGAACCCACCACCCCGGAAACCACCACCTCGGAAGCCGCCGCCACGGAAGCCACCGCCGCCGAAACCACGACCTCCGCCCCGGGCAAGCGCCGATGTCGTGGAGGCCCCCAAGAGTAGCGCCGACCCGCTAACCAGGCTGAAGCCGTACATGCACAGCAACGCCATGACGGCCAGGCTGCGCGTCAGGAAATTGCGAAGGCGGGTTGGGTTGTGAGCCATTGAGGTTCTCCCGGAGGTTCTCCCGGACCGTTGCCTGTTCATGTACAGGCAAGCGTTCTTATCAGAAACGTAGGTTTGAGTCTCGCTCGCGGTCAAATCACCTCGCCGTCAGCGCAGGAAACATCCGGAAACAACTCCAGGGCCACCCACCCTTCCGGCTGGTTTGGCCCTGCAAGCCATTGTAGAAAGCGACAAGCCCGCGAACGTCAGGACAATTGACCCACTCGTCTGTCCCGATCCGTTTCAATCGAAGCCCGAGAACAGCATGCCTTCCGTGTTCGAGACCGCGCCGACCGCATCCGCCATTCCCATCAGCTTCGCGACCAAGGCGACATGGGAGGCGATCTGCGCCAGCCTCCCCGGTGAGGCTCGGCAGTTCGCGCTGGCCAATGGTTTTGCGGCCAAGCCCGGAGCGTGCCTCACACTCCCCGCTGCCGACGGAAAAATCGCGCACGTTCTATTCGGCCTGGAAGACGAGAGCAGCAAATACCGCGATCTGTTCAGACCCGGCCAGTTGCCGGGCTTGCTGCCGCCGGGCGTCTATCGTTTTGCCAATGCGCCACATGATATGCGCCTCGCGACGCTGGCCTTTGCGCTCGGCAGCTATCGCTTCAGCCGCTATCGCAAGACGGATGCGCCCGACGTCCGGCTGGTGCCGCCGAATGGTGTCGACGCCGCCGCCATCGCGCGCATGGCGGATGCGGCCGCGCTCGCCCGCGACCTCATCAATACGCCGTCGAACGACATGGGGCCGGAAGAGCTGGCGCTGGCGGCGCAGTACGTCGCGGAGCGCTTCGGCGCCAGTTTCAACTGCATCGTCGGCGAGGAACTGACGCGACGGAATTTTCCGCTGATTCATGCGGTGGGGATGGCGTCATTGCGCGCGCCGCGGCTGATCGATCTGAGTTGGGGCGATCCCGATCATCCCAAGGTGACGCTGGTCGGCAAGGGCGTCTGCTTCGATACCGGCGGGCTCGACCTGAAGCCATCCGCCGGCATGCTGATGATGAAGAAGGACATGGGCGGAGCTGCCAACGTGCTGGCGCTCGCGCAGATGGTGATGGATGCCAAGCTGAAAGTTCGCTTACGGGTCTTGATCCCCGCGGTCGAGAACGCGGTTGCCGGCAATGCCTTCCGCCCGCTCGATATCTTCCCCGCGCGCAACGGCCTCACGGTTGAAATCGGCAATACCGACGCCGAGGGCCGGCTGGTGCTGGCGGACGCGCTGGCGTTGGCTTGCGAAGAAAAGCCCGATTTGCTGGTCGATCTCGGCACCCTGACCGGCGCGGCGCGGGTGGCGCTGGGACCGGATTTACCGCCCTTTTACACCAATGATGAAACACTGGCGCCGGACGTGGCGCGCTGCGCCAGCGAGGAGAACGATCCGTTGTGGCGAATGCCGTTGTGGCAGCCTTACGATAGTTGGCTCGATTCCAAAGTCGCCAACATCAACAACGCACCGGGCGGCACGTTCGCCGGCTCCATTACCTGCGCGCTCTTCCTGCAGCGCTTCGTCGAGGGCGCCAAAAGCTGGCTGCATGTCGACATCTATGGCTGGACGCCGTCCGCCAAACCGGGACGCCCCGAGGGCGGCGAATGCCAGGCCGCCCGCGCGATCTTCAAGCTGCTCGGCGAACGCTATGGATGATCCGCGCCTGACACCGGCGCGGCCGGAGATTGCCGCGAAATATCTCGAAGGCAAGGTCAAGGCGGAGCGTTTTGTCGAGGGCAAGGAATTCGAGATCGCCTGTTCACTCGCGCCGCTGCGCGAGCGGCCCTGCGCCGACGCCGCGCTTTTGACGCAGGCGCTGAAAGGCGAGCGCGTTACCATCTATGACACCGATGGCGAAGGTTTTGTCTGGGGCCAACTGAACAGCGACGGCTATGTCGGCTGGCTTCCCGAGCGCGCGCTGGCAAAGCCTGCCGCGGCGCCGACGCACAAGATCACGGCGCTCAGGACATTCGCCTTTCCCGGCCCTTCGATCAAATTGGCGCCGGCCGAGACGCTGGTGTTGGGAGCCCTGGTCAGCGTGATCCGCGAAGACGGCCCGTTCGCCGTGACGCGCGAGGGCTGGTATCTGCCACGGCAACATCTCGGCGGCCTCGACCGCTATGTGGAGGATTTCGTCACGGTGGCCGAACGCCTCGTCGGTACGCCCTATCTGTGGGGCGGCAAGAGCAGTCTTGGGATCGACTGTTCCGGCTTGGTCCAGGTCTCGCTGAACGCCGCCGGCACCGGCTGCCCGCGCGACAGCGACATGCAGCAGGATGGTCTCGGCCGGCCATTGGGGCTGGCTGAATCCAGCCAATTGCAGCGCGGCGATCTGATTTTCTGGAAGGGCCATGTCGCCATCGTGCGCGATCCCGACACCATCGTCCACGCCAACGCCCATCACATGATGACCGTGATCGAGAACACAAGCGATGCCATCGCCCGCATCAGGGCCGCCGGCAGCGAGGTCACCGCGATCAAGCGGCTGGGGTAGCGCATTTCCGGGCACACGGAATCACGATCGCTGCGCATCCATTGGCCACATGGTTCGAGACGCGCGGCGCTGCCGCGCTCCTCACCATGAGGATCGCCGACCTCATCCTGAGGAGCATCGCAAAGCGATGCGTCTCGAAGGATGAAGCCCCCGCACCGGAAGATACTTCGCTATTCCGCCACCGCGCCGCCCGGCGCGCTTTCCAGCCGGAACGCGGCCGCGAACAGCGCGCGGGTGTAGTCGGACTTCGGGTTCTTGAACAATTCCGAAGCCGCGCCCTCTTCCACCACCTTACCCTGCCGCATCACGATCAGATGGCTGGCCAGCGAAGCCACCACGCGCAGATCGTGCGAGATGAACATATAGGTCAGATCGCGCTTGCGCTGCAGTTCGCGCAAAAGATCGACCATCTGCGCCTGGAACAGCATGTCGAGCGCGCTGGTCGGCTCGTCCAGCACGACGAAATTCGGCTCCAGCACCACGGCGCGCGCGATCGAGATGCGCTGGCGCTGGCCGCCGGAGAATTCATGCGGATAGCGAAACCGCGTCGCCGGATCCATGCCGACGTCTTTCAGCGCCTTGATCACCCGCACATCGCGCTCCTCGCGCGACAACGCGGATTGGTGCACGCTGAGGCCTTCGGCGACGATGTCGCCGACCGACATACGCGGCGAGAGCGCGCCGAACGGATCCTGAAACACGATCTGCATGTCGCGGCGGAACGGCCGCATCGCCTTGAAGCGCAGGCCCTGGATATCCTTGCCGAGAAACACGATCGGCCCGTCGGAGGAAATCAGCCGCAACAGCGCCAGCCCCAGCGTGGTCTTGCCGGAGCCGGATTCGCCGACCACCCCCAGCGTCTCGCCCTTGCGCACCGAGAGCGTGACGCCATCGACCGCCTTGATGTGCCCGACGGTGGATCGCAAGAGGCCGCGCTTGACCGGGAACCACACTTTCAGATCGCGCGAGGATATCACGACCGGCGATTGCGGCCGCGGCGGCGCCGGGTCTGGTTTTGGTTCGGCCGCGAGCAAGGCCTTGGTATAGGGATGTTTCGGCGCGGTAAAAACCTGCTCGACCGGCCCCTGCTCGACGATCTTGCCGCCGTTCATGACGCAGACCACATCCGCGATGCGGCGCACGATGCCGAGATCGTGGGTGATGAACAACAGGCTCATGCCGAGCCGGGCGCGGATTTCCGCGAGCAGCGCCAGGATCTGCGCCTGCACGGTGACGTCGAGCGCCGTGGTTGGTTCGTCCGCGATCAGACAGATCAGGCTCGTTGGCGAGCGCCATCGCGATCATGACGCGCTGACGCTGCCCGCCGGACAATTGATGCGGATAGGAAGCAAGCCGCGTTTCGGGGTCGGGAATGCCGACCTGGGTCAGCAGCTCCAGCGTGCGCGCCCGCGCCTTCGGGCCGCTGATGCCGCGATGAAGCTGGAGGATCTCGACGATCTGGGACTCAATCGTGTGCAGCGGATTGAGCGAGGTCATCGGCTCCTGGAAGATGATCGAAATATCATTGCCGCGGATGCCGCGGATGTCGTGCTCCGAAAGCCCCATGAGCTCCCTTCCCTTGAAGCGGATGCTGCCGGAAGGATGCGAGGCGGTCGGATACGGCAACAGCTTCAGGATCGATAGCGCGCTGACCGATTTTCCGGAACCGGATTCCCCGACCAGCGCAACGCACTCGCCGCGCCTGATCTCATAGGAAATACGATCGACCGCGACGGACGTGCCACTCGGCTGGTGAAACGCAACCGACAAATCGCGGACAGTCGAGCAGAGGCTGGTTGATGGTGTCCATCGCTTGCCGCCTATCTGAACGTCTTGCGCGGATCGAACGCGTCGCGCACGGCTTCGCCGATGAAGATCAATAGCGACAGCATGATCGCGACGGCGAAGAAGCCGGTAAAACCGAGCCACGGCGCCTGCACATTGGCCTTGCCCTGCGACAGCAATTCACCGAGCGAAGGCGAGCCGGGCGGCAAGCCAAAACCCAGGAAATCCAGCGCCGTCAGCGTCATCACCGAGGACGACACGATGAACGGCAAAAACGTCATGGTCGCGACCATGGCGTTCGGCAACAAGTGCCGGAACATGATCACGGCGTTGGAGACGCCGAGCGCGCGGGCCGCGGTGATGTATTCGAAATTGCGTCCGCGCAAGAATTCCGCACGCACCAGGCCGACCAGCGACACCCAGGAGAACAACAGGAGGATGCCGAGCAAAATGAAAAATCCCGGCGGCAGCACCGCCGAGATGATCAGCAGCAGATAAAGCGAGGGGATCGCGTTCCAGATTTCGATGACGCGCTGGAAGATGAGATCGGTCCAGCCGCCGAAATAGCCCTGCACGCCGCCGGCGGCGACGCCGATGATCGACGAAAACACCGTGAGCGTGAGGCCGAACAGCACGGAAATGCGGAAACCGTAGATCAGGCGCGCGACCACGTCGCGGCCCTGATCGTCGGTGCCGAGCCAGTTATATTCGAGGTCGCGGCAGCTCTTCAGGCCTTTCCTCTCGACCACACTCTTGCACTCGGCTTCCGTCAGCATCCAGGTCGGCTTCGACGGCGCGGGCGTCGGCAGATCCAGATTATGCGTGTCGTAGGAATAGCGGATCAGCGGCCAGACGATGGTGCCGCCCTTGTCCTTGATCAGCTTCTGCAGGTAGGGATCGCGATAGTCGGCGGCGGTCTCGAAGTCGCCGCCGAAGGTGGTCTCCGAATAGGTAACGAAGGCCGGCCAATACAGATGGCCGTCGAACTTGATCAGGAACGGGCGATCGTTGGCAATCAGCTCCGCGAACAGCGAGACAAAAAAGAGGATCATGAAGATCCAGAATGACCAGTAACCGCGGCGGTTCGACTTGAAATTCTGCCAGCGGCGGCGGTTGAGCGGGGACGGGCTGAAGCGGCGGCGCGTCATCGGCACGGCCTCGCCGAGCGGGGCCTGCGTCGTGGTCTCGACCGGCGGCGGCGCTATGATCGTCATCAGACCTCCCGCGCCTCGAAATCGATCCGCGGATCGATCCACATGTAAGCGAGATCGGAGATCAGATTGACCACCAGGCCGACCAGCGAGAAAATGAACAGCGTTCCGAACACAACGGGATAATCGCGGTTCAGCACGCTCTCGAAGCCGAGCAGGCCGAGCCCGTCCAGCGAGAAGATGGTCTCGATCAGCAGCGAGCCGGAGAAGAAGGCGTGAATGAACGCGCCGGGAAACCCGGCGATCACGATCAGCATGGCGTTGCGGAAGATGTGGTTGTAGAGCACCTGCCGCTCGCTGCAGCCCTTGGCGCGCGCGGTCATTACATATTGCTTGCGGATTTCGTCGAGGAAAGAGTTCTTGGTCAACAGCGTCATGGTGGCGAACGCCCCCAGCGCCATCGAGATCAGGGGCAGCGTGATGTGCCAGAAATAATCGATGATCTTCCAGTACCAGGGAAACTGCGACCAGCCGTCGGAGGTCAACCCGCGCAGCGGGAAGATATTGAAGAACGAGCCGCCGGCGAACAGGATGATCAGCAGGATCGCGAACAGGAATCCAGGAATGGCAAAGCCGATGATGATCACCGCCGAGGTCCAGGTGTCGAATTTCGAGCCGTCCTTGACCGCCTTGCGGATGCCGAGTGGGATCGAGATCAGGTAGGTCAATAGCGTCATCCAGATCCCGAGCGACATCGAGACCGGCAGCTTCTCCTTGATCAACTGCAGCACGCTGACGTCGCGGAAATAGCTCTTGCCAAAATCGAAGCGGGCGAAATTCCACACCATCAAGCGCAAAGCGTTCCGGCGCCGGTTTGTCGAAGCCGAACTGCTTTTCCAGGCTCTTGATGAAATCGGGATCCAGTCCCTGCGCGCCGCGGTATTTCGAATTCACCGCGTCGGCCGAAGCGCCGACCTGGCCGCGCGCCCCGAAATCGCCGCCACCTCCCGAGATGCGCGAGGTGCCGCCGGTGTCGGCGCCGGAAAGCTGCGCGATCACGCGCTCCACCGGCCCGCCCGGCGCAAACTGCACCACGACGAACGACACGAACAGGATCCCCAACAGCGTGGGGATCATCAACAGAATGCGGCGGGCGATATAGGCGCTCATGAATTATTTCGCCTGCTCGGCCTTGGCCGCCTTGTTGGCGTCCCACCACCAATTGTCGGGCGCACCGACCCCTTGCGCGTAACGTGCCGGCTTGGCCGGATGGTCGAACACATCCCAATAGGCGATCGGGTGCGTGGCGCGATACCATTGCGGCACCCAATAGCGCCCGGCGCGAAATACCCGGTCGAAAGCGCGGCAGGCGATCGTCAGATCGGCGCGGTTGTCGGCACCGATGATCTTTTCGATCAGCGCATCGATCGCGGGGTTGGCGATGCCGGCGAGGTTATACGACCCCTTGGTCGCGGCCGCCTGCGAGGTGAAGAACGGCCGCATGCTGTCGCCCGGCGTCGCCGACGCGCTGAAGCGCTCCATGGTCATATCGAAATCGAAATCCTCGACCCGGGCACGGTATTGCACCGCATCGACAATTCGTAACGTCGCCTCGATGCCGAGCGTGGCGAGATTTTTGATGTAAGGCGCGTGATGCGGCTGCAGGCTGGGCTCGTCGACCAGGAATTCGATTTTGAAGACTTCACCGTTCGGCAGCAACCGTTTGCCGTCTTTGATGACGAGCGCGGCATCCTGCAGCAGTTGCGAGGCCTTGCGCAGCAACGTCCGGTCCTGGCCCGATCCGTCGGATACCGGCGGCACGAACGGCGGACCGAACACTTCGTCGGGAATCTGGCCGCGGAACGGCTCGAGCAACTTGAGTTCTTCCGGCGACGGCGGGCCGCTCGCCATCATGTCCGAATTCTGGAACGGCGAATTGGTGCGCTTGTAGGCGCCATACATGATGGTCTTGTTGGTCCATTCGAAATCGAACGCCTGGATCAGCGCCTCGCGCACGCGCGGGTCCTTGAACTTGTCGCGACGGGTATTGATGAACCAGCCCTGCCCGCCCGACGGCGTTTCGTCGGGCAGGATTTCCATCTTGACGCGGCCGTCCTTGACGGCCGGAAAATCATAACGCGTCGCCCACACCCGCGCGGTGAATTCTTCGCGGAACAGATAGCTCTTCGCGGTGAACCCCTCGAACGCGACGTCGCGGTCGCGGTAGAATTCGTAACGCACAACGTCGAAATTATAGCTGCCGCGGTTGACCGGCAGGTCGGCGCCCCACCAGTCCTTCACCCGCTCGAACTCGATGTAGCGGTTGACCTCGAACTTGCCGACCTTGTACGGCCCGGAGCCTAAGGGGATATCGAGCGTCGATTCCTCGAACGGCCGCGTCGCGTAATAGGCTTTCGAGAAGATCGGCAGGCCCGCGACATAGAGCGGCACGTCGCGGGCGCGCTTCTCGGCGAACGTCACCACCAGCGTCGCGTCGTCGGGCGCTTCGGCCTTCAGCATGTCGCGCAACTGCACGACGATCAGCGGATGGCCTTTGGTCTTGAGCGTGGTCAGCGAGAAGGCGGCGTCCTGCGCGGTCAGCCTCGAGCCGTCATGAAATCTTGCTTCCGGACGCAGCGTAAAGCGATAGGTCAGCTTGTCGGCCGAAATCTGCACTGACTTTGCGACCAGCCCGTACATCGCGTCGGGCTCGTCACTGGCGCGCACCATCAGCGGTGCGAACGTCATGTCCATGCCCTGCGCGCCGTCGCCCTTGAGGATGTAGGCGTTGAGCGAGTTGAACGTCTGGTAGGACTGATTGTAGGCGCGAACCGAGGGGATGAAGGAGAATATCCCCCCTTTCGGGGCGTCGACGTTGACGTAATCAAAATGCTGGAAGTCGGCCGGATATTTCAGGTCGCCGAATACCGACAACCCGTGAACCCCGGCGCCAAAGTCGGCCGCGTTGGCTGGCCGCAGCAGCGGCGCGCTCAAGACGCCGACGCCGAGACCGAGCACATGCCGGCGGGAGAAAAGCGCCATGCGTGAAGAATCCCTCAAGATCGCTTGCCGATCCTGGCGGCCTTGTCGGCATCGTACCACCACAACGACGGCAGGCCGGAACGGCCGTATTTCGGCAGCGGCTCGGCGTGGCTGAAGCGGTCCCAGCGCGCGTAACGCGAGAAGGGATAGGTGTACTGCGGCACGACGTAGAAATTCCACAGCAGCACACGATCGAGTGCCTTGGTTGCGGCCACCAGGCCCGCGCGATCCTTGGCGAAGATCACCTTGTCGATCAGCGTATCGACGGCCGGGTTCTTGATACCGATGGTGTTTCGAGAGCCGGGCACATCGGCGGTCTGCGAGCCCCAGAATTCCCGCTGCTCGTTGCCGGGCGACAGCGATTCGGCCCATTGGTCGATGATCATATCGAAGTCGAAGGCGCGCAGGCGGTTCTGATACTGCGCGTCATCGACGATGCGCACCGAGGCCGTCACGCCGATGCGTTCCAGCGACGGCTTGAAGAACAGCGCGATGCGCTCGGCAGACGGATCCTGCACCAGGATTTCGACGGTCACCGGCTTGCCCGCCGCGTCCACCAGCTTGTGGTCGCGGATCTCGCAGCCAGCTTGCTTCAGAAGCTTCATGCTCTCCCGCAAATTGGCGCGCACGGCATCCGAATTGCCGCCGACCGGATTGGTGTAGGGCGTGGTGAATACTTCCGCCGGCACCTTGTCGCGCACGGTCTCGAGAATCTGAAGCTCCTGCCCTGCCGGCAGACCCGACGACGCAAGCTCCGTGCCGTCGAAGTAACTGCTGATGCGCTTGTATTGCCCATAGAACAGCTGCTTGTTCATCTCCTCGAAATCGAAGGCGTAGTTGAAGGCGCGGCGCAGCCGCGCATCCTTGAACTGTTCGCGGCGCAAATTGAAAGCGAAAGCCTGCATGCGGCCGGAATCGTTGACCGGAAACTCTTGCTTCACGACGCGCTTTTCCGCCACCGCCGGAAAGTCGTAAGCGGTGGCCCATTGCTTCGCCGAGTTCTCGGCGATCCAGTCGGCCTGATCGGCCTTGAACGCTTCCAACGCGACCAGATTGTCGCGGAAAAACTCGAAGCGCAATTCGTCGAAATTATTCTGGCCGAGCTGCGTCGGCTGGCTGGCGCCCCAATAATCCTTCACCCGCTCCAGCCTGACCGACCGGCCGGCGACGAATTCCTTGATACGGTAAGGGCCGGAGCCCAGTGGCGGTTCCAGCGTCGTCGCCGAGATGTCGCGCTTGGCGCCCTTGCTGTCGGTGCCTTCCCAATAGTGCTTCGGCAATACCAGCATTTCGCCAACGATGGTCGGCAGTTCGCGATTGCCGGGGGAGTCGAAGCTGAACTTGATATCAAGGTCGCCGCTCTTTTCGACCTTCACGACGTGACGATAATACGAAGCGTACATCGGACTGTATTTCTTCAGCACATCAAGCGAGAAGATCACGTCCTCGGGGGTCACCGGCTTGCCGTCATGCCAGCGCGCCTCCTTCCTGAGGCGATAGATCACCCAGGAAAAATCATCGGGGTGCGCGGCGCCTTCCGCGAGCAAACCATACTCGGTAGCGACCTCGTCCTGTGACCGCGTCATCAGCGTTTCGTAGATCATGGTGGCCGCCGGCGCGATGGAGCCCTTCACGCCCATGACGGCGACATTGAAATTGTCGAAGGTGCCGATCGATATCATGCGGGCGACGCCGCCCTTGGGCGCGTCCGGATTGATGTAATCGAAGCGCTTGAAGTCGGCCGGATATTTGATGTCGCCGAACAGCGACAGCGCGTGTCGCCAGGCCGGTTCGCCGGACGCCGTCTGCGCATCCGCCGGACTGACCGCCGGCAGGACGGTTGCGGCTCCCAAAGCCGGGACGACCGCGGCAAAAGCTCCGCTCTGCAGAAGATGTCGTCGGGTAATTGCCAATGGAGAATTCCTGTCGCCTGCGAAAGATTACCCCTTAGAAGCGCAATATAAGGCAAGGTTTCGACCGATTATGTTGCTTTTTCCTCATGATACTAGCTTGTGAAGGGCCGGCCTGCGACGAAACGTCCCGAGCAAGCGAGGAACCAGTTGCGGATCGAGCGTCGGTGACGGGATAGCAAAACGGCCAGGCGCAAGGCCTGGCCGTTCGCAGGGAATTTATTCGGAAGCCGCGACGGCGCTCACTTCGAGGCCGTCGGCAGCGGAACCGGGGCTGTCCGAGAGCGAGCGCAGATAGGCGATCACGTCGGCGCGCTCGCTGTCCTTCTGGATACCGGCAAAGCCCATCGCGGTGCCGGGGACGAAGCCCTTCGGATTGGTCGATGAACTGGTTGAGGTCGTCATAGGTCCATGTCGCCGCCCTTGGCCTTCATGGCGGCGGAGAAATTGAACCCGCGGCCCTCGCCCTTGTGGTCGCCGATGATGCCGTAGAGATTGGGACCGACGCGGTTGGGGCCGCCCTTCTCGAAGGTGTGGCAGGCTTGGCACTTCTTCGCCGCCGCCGCGCCCTTCTCGACGGATGCGGTCTGCAGCAGCTTCTCGATCGGCTCGGACTTCGGCGCGGCTTGCTTGGCTCCGGCGGCCTCGCCTTCCACCTTCGCGACGATTTCGTAGCCGGGCTTCGCCGGCATTTGGGGCGTGAACAGTGCGCCCGGCGGTGAAGCTCGTCACCAACAGAATGAGGCAGGTGGCCAGAATGGCACCGAGAATTTTATTGAGTTCGAAGGAGTCCATTTCGGATCAGGCTCCAGGCCGGAAATGTCGACTTAAGGCCGGAGAGAAACGGCCGCGGATGCATCAGGAATCAGGCTTTCGCACCGCACCCCGAGCCACGATCAGATATCGGTTTGCCCGTGCTCTGGCAACCCGTATAAATGCAAGAGCTTTCGCCCCATCCCCATCATTTCCGGCCTGTTATCAACCGGGTCCAGACCTCGCCCCGATGACCAGATCCCCGCACCTTGGTGCTGATTCCCGCCCGCATGGCGGCCACCCGGCTGCCCGGCAAGCCACTCATGGACATCGCCGGCCTGCCGATGATCGTGCATGTGCTGCGCCGGGCCGAGGCCGCCCGGAATCGGCCGCGTCGCGGTCGCCACCGATACGCCGGAGATCGCCGCCGTGGTCACCGCCCATGGCGGCGAGGCGGTCATGACGCGCCCCGACCACCCTTCCGGCTCGGACCGGATCTACGAGGCGCTGTGCAAGCTCGATTCCCGCGGCGAGGCCGAAATCGTCGTCAATCTGCAGGGCGACTTTCCGACCATCCGACACCGACAACATCAGCGACGTGCTCGGGCCGCTTGCCGATCCGGCGGTCGATATCGCAACGCTGGCCGCGGAAATTCACACCGAGGAGGAGAGCCTGAATCCGAATGTGGTGAAGGCGGTCGGCTCGCCGGTCGGCCCGCGGCGGTTGCGCGCGCTTTATTTCACCCGCGCCACGGCGCCCTGGGGCGACGGGCCGCGCTACCATCACATCGGCCTCTATGCCTATCGCCGCGCGGCGCTGGAGCGCTTTGTGGCGCTGCCGCCCTCGCCGCTGGAACAGCAGGAGAAACTCGAGCAGCTTCGGGCGCTGGAGGCCGGCATGCGGATCGACGTCACCATCGTGGACACCGTGCCGCGCGGCGTCGACACGCCGGCCGACCTCGAAACCGCGCGCCGGATACTGGCCAAAACTTGAGCGCCTGCTACAAGGCGCACCATGACAAAAAAGATGAAAATCGCATTCCAGGGCGAGCCGGGCGCGAATTCCCATATCGCGATCACCGAAGCCTATCCCGACGCCGAGCCCTTCCCTGCGCGACCTTCGAGGACGCGCTGGCCGCGATCTCGTCGGGGGAAGCCGACCTCGGCATGATCCCGATCGAGAACTCGGTCGCCGGCCGTGTCGCCGACATCCATCATCTGCTGCCGCAATCCGGCCTGTTCATCGTCGGCGAATGGTTCCTGCCGATCCATCACCAATTGATGGCGCCGCGCGGCGCCAAACTGGCCGACATCAAGACCGTGGAAAGCCACGTCCACGCGCTCGGCCAATGCCGCCGCATCATCAGGGAGCGCCGCATCAAGCCGATCGTATCGGGCGATACCGCGGGCGCGGCACGCATTGATCGCCGAACGCGGCGACAAGAGCTGCGCGGCGATCGCCTCGCGCCTTGCCGCTGACATCTACGGGCTCGATATCCTCGCCGAGGATGTCGAGGACGAGACCCACAACACCACGCGCTTCGTGGTGCTGGCGCGCGAGGCGAAGTGGGCCAGCGCAGGGTTCGGGGCCGCTGGTCACCTCGTTCGTGTTCCGGGTGCGCAACCTGCCCGCCGCGCTCTACAAGGCGATGGGCGGCTTTGCCACCAACGGCGTCAACATGACCAAGCTCGAAAGCTACATGATCGACGGCAATTTCTTCGCCACCCAATTCTATGCCGACGTCGACGGCCATCCCGAGGACCGGAATCTGGCGTTCGCGCTGGAGGAGTTGAAATTCTTCTCGCGCGAACTCCGCATTCTCGGGGTTTACGCCGGCCACCCCTTCCGCGCGACATTCAGCGAGAAGGCGGAGTAGATCCGGCGGCGTCATTCCGGGATGCCGAAGGACCGCGGATCGACACTTCGGTCACGTCCGCGTGTCCCGGAAGGCGGCGCGATTACGCCGCCGCCTTGTTCCGACCGAACGCATCCGCCAGCAGCGAGTAGGACTTCTTGCGCGCGTCGTGGTCGTACACGGCGGTGATGATCATCAGTTCGTCGGCCTGGCTTGCCGTGATCATCGGCTGCAGCTTTTGCATCACGGTGGCGGGGCTGCCGACGAACAGCCGCGAGCGGTTGCGCGCGATCGAGGCGCGTTCAGAGTCGGTGTAGGGATAGGCCAGCGCTTCCTCGACGCTCGGCAACGGCAGATACTGGCCGCGATCCCGGCGCAGGCGATTGAGGTCCATCGACGACGCGAGCTTTTCGGCCTCGGCATCGGTTTCGGCCGCGACCACCGCGACGGCGAGAATGCCGTGCGGAGTCGGGCGCCAGCCCGACGGCTTGAAATGCGCCTTGTAATTCGTCATCGCCTCGATCGCGTCATAGGTCGCGAAATGATGCGCGAACGCAAACCCCATGCCCACTTGCGCCGCCAATTCCGAGCTGTAGTCGCTGGAGCCGAGCAGCCAGATCGGCGGCAGCGGCAAATCGTCGGGCATCGCCACCACATTGTTGTAGGGGTGCCCGGGCGGAAAACCGCGGGTCTCCCACAGCACCAATTCCTGCAGTCGCTCGAGAAAGTCGTCGCCCTCGCGGCGATCAAGCCGGCTGCGCAGCGCGTGGGCGGTGGCGCCATCGGTGCCCGGCGCGCGGCCAAGGCCAAGATCAATCCGGCCCGGAAACAGCGCCTCCAGCATCTTGAAGCGCTCGGCCACCACCAGGGGCGCGTGGTTCGGCAGCATCACGCCGCCGGAGCCGACCCGGATGCGGCTGGTCACCGCCGCGATCTGTCCGATCATCAGATCGGGCGCCGGGCTCGCCACCGAGGCGAGATTGTGATGTTCGGCCAGCCAGTAGCGAACATAGCCGAGCGCGTCGGCATGGCGCGCCAGGTCGATGCTGTTGCGCAACGCCGCGGCCGGCTTGGTGCCCGTGGTGACGACGGAAAGGTCGAGGATCGAGAGCGGTATCATGGCGCTAACCTAGTGCGCGGGGCCGGGCCCACAAAGGCCTCGCCAGCGCAGATCAGGCGCGCGACAGCGGGCGGCGGCGAGCGAGCTTCCGATAGGGTGAATTGGGCCACGAAATTAAGATTCCTTATTGCTCCAGCTCTGCCCACCTTCGATCAAGACCGTCTTTTTTTGCCAATACCTTGATAATACGCAGATTTCATTTGACATTAGAGGAAAATGGACACTCCTGATCTCTTCCCACTCCGGGTAAAATAGAACATATATTTCATATCGTTTACAGAAATTGGGCAATTTCCCATTGGCGATGGGCTGTTGGAGAAGCCCGGTTTGCCCTATTTTACCGACTTGTAGCTAGGGCTGCCGTCCGTATCGCCCGAGCGGGTTGAAGTGGAGTTTGTGGTGTCATGACCGAGGTTACGCCCCCCGCGCCAAATGGCCACCGCGCGTTTCGGACGCCCGCGATTTCCTTTGAGTTCTTTCCGCCGAAGACCGAGGAGATGGAGAAGAGCCTGTGGGAGACCATCAAGCGTCTCGCGCCGCTTTCGCCCAGTTTCGTCTCGGTCACCTATGGCGCCGGCGGAACGACCCGCGAGCGCACCCATTCCACCATCGCCCGCATCCTTAAAGAGACCGACCTGCTGCCCGCCGCGCATTTGACCTGCGTCGGCGCCGCCCGCGGCGAGATCGACGAGATCGTCGGCCGCTATCACGATATCGGCGTCCGCCACATCGTGGCGCTGCGCGGCGATCCGCCCGGCGGCATCGGCACGCCCTACACGACGTGTCCCGACGGCTATCAAACGTCGGCCGAGCTCGTCGCCGGCATCAAGCGGCAGCATGGTGATATCGAAGTCTCGGTCTCCGCCTATCCGGAGAAGCACCCGGAAAGCCGCGACTTCGATGCCGACATCGACGTCCTTCAAGCCAAGGTCGATGCCGGCGCTGCCCGCGCCATCACCCAGGTGTTCTTCGATAACGACCTCTACCTTCGCTATCTCGACCGGGTTCGTGCCCGCGGCATCACCATTCCGATCGTGCCCGGCATCATGCCGATGCACAATTTCAAGCTGGCCCGCAACTTCGTCACGCGCGCCGGCACCACGGTGCCGGACTGGTTGTCCGAAAAATTCGAAGGGCTCGACGACGACGCCGAGACCCGCAAGCTGGTGGCCGCGACCGTTGCCGCCGGCCAAGTGCAGAAACTGGCTAAACACGGCGTCGATACCTTCCACTTCTACACCATGAACCGCGCGGACCTCGTGTTCGCCATTTGCCATTTGCTCGGCATCCGCCCCAAGGGCGCACAGAAAGCTGCCTGATCCAATGACCGTGCCAGTTTCCCCCAAGCGAACCGCTTTGCTCGCGGCAGCCCGCGAGCGCATCCTGGTGCTCGATGGCGCCATGGGCACCATGATCCAGGGCCTCGAATATGACGAGGCCGCGTTCCGCGGCGAACGGTTCAAGGATTTTCACCGCGACGTCAGAGGCAACAACGACCTGTTGATCCTGACCCAACCCAAGGCGATCGAGAACATCCACGCCGACTATCTGCGCGCCGGCGCCGACATCGTCGCCACCAACACCTTTTCCTCGACCTCGATCGCGCAGGCCGATTACGACCTCTCGGGCTTCGCCTATGAGCTGAATCTCGAAGGCGCCAGGCTGGCGCGCGCCGCGGCCACGCGGGTCAGCGCCGAGGACGGCAAGCCGCGCTTTGTCGCCGGCGCGATCGGCCCGACCAACCGCACCGCCTCGATCTCGCCCGATGTCTCCAATCCCGGCTTCCGCGCCGTTACCTTCGACGATTTGCGCGCGGCCTACGGCGAACAGATCAAGGGCCTGCTCGACGGCGGCGCCGATATGCTGCTGGTCGAAACCATCTTCGATACGCTGAACGCCAAGGCGGCACTCTATGCGATCGCCGAGATCACGGAAGAGCGCGGCATCGACGTGCCCGTGATGATCTCCGGCACCATCACCGACAAATCCGGCCGGCTGCTCTCCGGCCAGTTGCCGGAAGCGTTCTGGAATTCGGTGCGCCACGCCAGGCCGATCACAGTCGGATTCAACTGCGCGCTCGGCGCGGAAGATCTGCGCGCCCATATCGCCGATATCGGCCGCGTCGCCGATACGCTGGTGTGTGCCTACCCGAACGCCGGCCTGCCCAACGAATTCGGCCAGTACGACGAGAGCCCGGAATATATGGCGCGCCTGATCGGCGAGTTCGCCGCTGCCAGCCTCGTCAACATCGTCGGCGGCTGCTGCGGCACCACGCCGGATCATATCGCCGCCATTGCCGCCGCGGTCGCGCCGCACAGACCGCGCGAGGTCCCCGTGATCGAGCCGCGGCTGCGGCTCTCCGGCCTCGAGCCGTTCGAGCTGACGCCCGCGATCCCCTTCGTCAATATCGGCGAGCGTACCAACATCACGGGGTCGGCGCGTTTCCGCAAGCTGATCACCGCCGGCGATTACGCTGCCGCTTTGCAGGTGGCGCGCGACCAGGTCGAGAACGGCGCCCAGATCATCGACGTCAACATGGACGAAGGGCTGCTCGATTCCGAAAAGGCGATGGTGACATTCCTCAACCTCGTCGCCGCCGAGCCCGATATCGCCCGCGTCCCCGTGATGGTCGATTCCTCGAAATTCAACGTGATCGAAGCCGGCCTGAAATGCGTTCAGGGCAAGCCGGTGGTGAATTCGATCTCGATGAAGGAAGGCGAGGCGAAATTCATCCACGAAGCCAGGATCGCCCGGCGCCACGGCGCAGCCGTGGTGGTGATGGCGTTCGACGAAGCCGGCCAGGCCGATACCTTTGCGCGCAAGACCGATATCTGCAAGCGCGCCTATGACATCCTGGTCGGGCAGCTGAATTTTCCGCCGGAAGACATCATCTTCGATCCCAATATTTTCGCGATCGCGACCGGGCTCGAGGAGCACAATAATTACGGCGTCGACTTCATCGAGGCGACGCGCTGGATCCGCCAAAACCTGCCGCATGCGCATATTTCCGGGGGCGTCTCCAATTTGTCGTTCTCGTTCCGCGGCAACGAGCCGGTGCGCGAGGCCATGCATTCGGTGTTCCTGTATCACGCCATCAAGGCCGGCATGGATATGGGCATCGTCAATGCCGGGCAGATGATCGTCTATGACGACATCGATCCCGAGCTGCGCCAGACCTGCGAGGACGTCATCCTCAACCGCGATCCCGGCGCCTCCGAACGGCTGCTCGCTTTGGCGGAAAAATTCCGCGGCCAGGGCAAACAGACAAAAGAGCAGGATCTTGCCTGGCGCGAATGGCCGGTCGACAAGCGGCTGAGCCACGCGCTGGTGCACGGCATCACCGAATATATCGAAGCCGATACCGAGGATGCCCGCAAAGTTGCGACCCGCCCGCTCGACGTGATCGAGGGTCCCTTGATGGCCGGCATGAACATCGTCGGCGACCTCTTCGGCGACGGCAAGATGTTCCTGCCGCAAGTGGTGAAATCCGCCCGCGTGATGAAGCAGGCGGTCGCCTATCTGATGCCGTTCATGGAAGAGGAAAAGGCGCGCAACCTCGCCAACGGTATCGTGGGCTCGGGGCGCAACTCCGCCGGCAAGATCGTGCTCGCGACCGTCAAAGGCGACGTCCACGACATCGGCAAGAACATCGTCGGCATCGTGCTGCAATGTAACAATTTCGAGGTCATCGATCTCGGCGTGATGGTGCCGGCGACAAAAATCATCGAGACCGCGAAAGCGGAAGGCGCCGACATCATCGGGCTGTCCGGCCTGATCACGCCCTCGCTCGACGAGATGAGCTTTCTGGCCGGCGAACTGGAACGGCAGGGCCTGAATGTGCCGCTCTTGATCGGCGGCGCCACCACCAGCCGGGTCCATACCGCGGTGAAGATCGACCCGAACTACCGCAGCGGGCCGGTGGTGCATGTCAATGACGCCAGCCGCGCCGTCGGCGTCGCTTCCTCGTTGCTGTCGCCGGACAGGCGCGAGGCCTATGCCGCCGAAGTGCGCGCCGATTACGCCAAGATCTCCGCGGCGCATTTCCGCGCGCAGGCCGACAAGAAGCGCCTGAAGCTTTCGGCCGCCCGCGCCAACGCGGTCGCGATCGATTTTGCGACAACACCGCCGAAGAAGCCGGCGTTCCTCGGCATCAAATCGTTCCGGGATTACGACCTCGCTGAAATCGCCTCCTATATCGACTGGACGCCGTTCTTTCAGACCTGGGAGTTGACCGGGCGCTTTCCCGCCATTCTCGACGACCCCAAGGTCGGCGAAGCCGCGCGCTCGCTGTACGGCGACGCGCGCAAGATGCTCGACCTGATCATCAAGGAAAACTGGTTCAAGGCGCAGGCAACGATCGGCTTCTGGCCGGCCAATGCGCAAGGCGACGACATCGTGGTCTACGCCGACGATAGCCGCAAACAGCCAATCGCGACCTTCCACACGCTGCGCCAGCAGCTGGAAAAACGCGAAGGCCGTTTCAATGCCGCGCTGTCGGATTTCGTTGCGCCGGTATCGAGCGGCGTGCCGGACTATATCGGCGCCTTCGTGGTCACCGCCGGAATCGGCGAGGACGCGGTTGCCGACCGTTTCAAGAATGCCAATGACGATTACTCCTCGATCCTGTGCAAGGCGCTGGCCGATCGCCTCGCGGAAGCCTTTGCCGAGCGCATGCATGCCCGCGTGCGCCGCGAGTTCTGGGGCTATGCGCCGGACGAAGCGCTGACGCCTGACGACCTCATCCTCGAAAAATATCAGGGCATCCGCCCCGCGCCCGGCTATCCCGCGCAGCCCGATCACACCGAAAAGGCCAACTTGTTCGCGCTGCTCGATGCCGAGAAAAATTCCGGCGTGAAGCTGACCGAGAGCTTTGCGATGTGGCCGGGCTCGTCGGTCTCCGGGCTTTATTTTGGCAATGCCGAAAGTTTCTATTTCGGCGTCGGCAAGATCGAGCGCGACCAGGTCGAGGACTACGCCGCGCGCAAGGGCTGGAGCGTGGCGGAAGCCGAGCGCTGGCTGGCGCCGGTGTTGAACTACATTCCGGCGAAGGATCAGTCCGCGCAGGATCGCCGCGTCAAAGCGGCGATGCCGACCCTGGCGCCGGCTGCCGTCGAACCCGCCAACGACACGGCTTCCCAGGGATTGGCCTCGCATCCCCCCGGCTGCAACTGCGCGGTGCATCTGGCGTACCGGAAAAAGGCGGCGCGGGCGTAGCGGGCGAGGCCGCAATCGGATTTTTGGACTGTCATTCCGGGATGGTCCGAAGGACCAGACCCGGAATCTCGAGATTCGGGTTCGATGCTTTCGCATCACCCCGGAATGACGGACGGAGGTTTCGTCGCTTCGCTCCCTTGCGCAAACGCTTCGCGTTTGTCGCAGGCAATGACGAAGACACACCTCCGCGATCCCGCCGCATGTTTTGCGCGAGTTTGGGCCGCACGTTCCGCCCTTTTCGAAAAGAGGGCGCAGGGAATGCCGGGCGCCCGATGCGCCCGATAGCCGCGTGTGCAGATGTAGTAGTATTGAGCACACGCGTTTGTCAGGTCACACCGGAAATCGCCCGGCACTCCCCGCGCAATGGTTTTACGGCTTATAACGCGCTCTCCCGGGTGACAGGGCTTTCTTGCCACCCTCGCCGGCGGAACTGCTTCCGCCGACTTGATGCCAGCGTCGGGGCATCAGGACCACACGACTTCGCCGTCCGCAAAAGTAAGCGCCCTCGTCTCTGGCGCCGCTTGCGTCCACCGCATCCTGTCCCGCGTCCGTGACGATCTCGAGCCGCCCCTCAGTGGGTCAGGATGGCGAAGGATATAAAGTGATTTGGGTCTTCGGAAAATCAGAATTTTTTTGCAAAAAGGGCTGGACAGGGCAAATCACTCGGCCATTCTTCCCCTCTCCCCTTGTGGGAGAGGGTGCCCGCGATGCGCAGCATCACGGGCGGGTGAGGGGTCTGTCTCCGCGGATAGAGACCCCTCATCCGTCGCGAATTTCGCTACGCTCATTCGCGCCACCTTCTCCCACAAGGGGAGAAGGGAAAGAAAGCGCAACGTCCGATTCAATCGCCGCTCGGCGGGCTGAACGGCTGCACGATTTCGGCAAACGGCGCCAGCGCCTCGCAAGCCGCGCAATGCGCCGCCAGCGCCGGATGGCGCGCGGCGTCGAACAACGCGGGATGCGCCTCGCCGGTGAATCGTAATACGCAGGCGACCGCGATGTCGGCGTGTCCAATGCGTGTCCCGAACCAGTACGGCGTTCGGATTGCGGCGCGCTCTTGTTCCAGCACCTCGAGCACGCCGCCGATCTGCGCCTCGCAACGCTCGACCCAGATCTTCGATTGATCCTTGCGCAGCACGCGCTCGTAAACGAGACTCACCGACTTGTCGCCCAGCCCGGTCGCCAGCGCGCAGATCCTTAACGCGCGACGGCGCTCCGGCCCGCTTTCCGCGATCATCGCCTTGTCCGGCCCCTTGGCCGATCAGGAACATGACCTACTATGTGCCTTCTCTCTCACTCGTCATGGCCGGGCTTGACCCGGCCATCCATCCTCTTCGCGAAGATTTTCTTATTAGGAAGATTCTTATTAGGATGGATGCCCGGATCAAGTCCGGCCATGACGACTGAATGATGATGCGCTTGAACGTCCCTCCGCAGCAGGACTACCCCTCCCCTTCATCGCTCGCCAACACCCCCTTCACCGCCCTTGCCCACCCAGCCAATTTCCGCTCTCGCGTCGCCGTGCTCATGTTGGGCTTGAAGCGGTGTTCCAGCCGCCAGTTGTCGGCGAATTTTGCCGGCTCGGGATAGACGCCGGCTGAAAGCCCGGCGAGATAGGCGGCGCCCAAGGCCGTCGTTTCCTGGATCATCGGGCGATCGACCGGCGCGTCCAGCAAGTCCGCGAGGCGCTGCATGGTCCAGTCCGACGCCGTCATGCCGCCGTCGACGCGGAGCACGATGTTGGCGGCCCTGGCTTCCGGCCAGTCGGCGCGCATCGCGGCCCACAGATCAAAGGTCTGGTAGCAGACGCTTTCCAGCGCGGCGTGGGCGAGTTCGGCGGGGCCAGTGTTGCGGGTCAGCCCGAACAGCGCGCCGCGCACGCGCGGATTCCAGTAGGGCGCGCCCAGGCCGACGAAGGCCGGCACCAGATAGACGCTCTGGGTGGAATCGGACTGGTCGGCGAGCGGGCCGGTCTCGGCGGCGTGCTTGATGATGCCGAGCCCGTCGCGCAGCCACTGCACCGAGGAGCCGGCGACGAAGATCGAGCCTTCCAGCGCATAGGTCCGTTTGCCCCCGAGCTGATAGGCGATGGTGGTCAACAGCTTGTTTTTCGAGGCGACCGGGGTTGAACCGGTGTTGAGCAACGCAAAGCAGCCGGTGCCGTAGGTCGATTTGATCATGCCCGGCGAGAAACAGGCCTGGCCGATGGTGGCGGCCTGCTGGTCGCCGGCGATGCCGGAGATCATGATGCTGCCGCCCAGCAGTTCCGGAACGCTGTCGCCGAAGTCGGCGGAAGAATCCTTCACCTCTGGCAGCATCGAGCGCGGCACGCGCAGGATCTTCAACAGCTCGTCGTCCCATTCGCCGGTGTGGATGTTGAACAGCAGCGTGCGCGAGGCGTTGGTGGCGTCGGTGGCATGCACCTTGCCGCCGGTCAGCCGCCACAACAAATAACAATCGACGGTGCCGAACATCAGCTCGCCGCGCTCCGCCCGGGCCCGCGCGCCCGGAACGTGATCGAGGATCCAGGCGACCTTGGTGCCGGAAAAATAGGGATCGATGATCAGGCCGGTCTTCGCCGAAATGGCCGGCTCGTGGCCTTCGCTCTTCAGCTTGGCGCAGATGTCGGCGGTGCGGCGGTCCTGCCAGACGATGGCACGATGCACCGCGCTGCCGGTGGCGCGGTCCCAGACGACGGTGGTTTCGCGCTGGTTGGTGATGCCGATCGCGGCGATGTCCTTGGCGGTCACACCAGCCTTGCGCAGCGCCTCGCGGCAGGTCGCGATCGTCGAGGTCCAGATGTCCTCCGGCTCGTGCTCGACCCAGCCCGAGGCCGGAAAATGCTGCGGGAATTCCTGCTGCGCCGTGGCGGCGATCGAGATGTCGGAGCGAAACACGATGGCGCGCGAGGATGTGGTGCCCTGATCGATGGCCAGCACAAAGGACATGACGTTGCTTCCCGGGTGGTTGTTGTGTCGCGCAGAGGCAAGCGGATTGGGACGCGAAGGTCAATATGGGCGAGCCGTATGCGCGGCTCTTTCTCCCTTCTCCCCTTGTGGGAGAAGGTGGCTTCGCGAAGCGAAGACGGATGAGGGGTCTGCATCCGCGGAGACAGACCCCTCACCCGTCTGCGATGCTCCGCATCGCAGCCACCCTCTCCCACAAGGGGAGAGGGGGGAAAAGAATCACACCGACGCGGTGGTGACGCCGCCGTCGACCACGATGGTCTGGCCGGTCATGAAGCTCGACGCGTCCGAGCCGAGATAGGCGACGGCACCGGCGATTTCGTCGGGTTCGCCGATCCGGCGCAACGGCGTGGTGGCGCAGCGGCGTTTCAACCGCTCCTCGTCTTCCCACAGCGCCTTCGCAAAGTCGGTCTTGACCAGGCCCGGCGCGACGCAATTGACCCGCACGCCCTTCGGGCCCCATTCGCCGGCGAGGCTGCGGCAGAGCGCAAAATCGGCCGCCTTGGAAATCCCGTAGGCGCCGATCACGGTCGAGCCGCGCAAGCCGCCGATCGAGGAGACGATGACGACCGAGCCGTTGCCGCGCTCGGCCATTTGCGGGATCGCCAGCGAGCACAGCCAGATGTTGCTCTTGACGTTGGAGTTCATGATCTTGTCGAAGGCTTCGTCCGTGATGTCGAGCAGCGGGCCGTAATAGGGGTTCACCGCGGCGTTGCAGACCAGGATGTCGATCTTGCCGTAATGCAGGATCGCGCCCTTGATCAGCACCTCGACTTCGTCGCGGCGCGAGATGTTGCAGGGGATGACGTGGGCTTCGCCGCCGGATTTGCGGATGCCTTCGGCGACGGCCTGGCAGGCATCGACCTTGCGGCTGGAAATCACCACCCTGGCGCCGAGCTTTGCCAGCAGTTCGGCCGAAGAACGGCCGATGCCGCGGCTGGAGCCGGTGACGACGGCGACTTTGCCGGTGAGATCGAACGGGGTTCCCTTCACGGCGCGTACTCCCTCAATTGTTGTCGTCATTCCGGGATGGTCCGAAGGACCAGACCTCAGATGTGCAATTGCACATCGGGTTCGCGCTTCGCGCGCCCCGGAATGACGGGGTTAAATCATCGCCCCGGAATGACGGAAGCAGCGCGGCCTACACCAGCCCGCCGGAGTTGGTGACGCGGCGGAGATGGTAGTCGGTGTCGCCAAAACTGTTCTCGATCATGGTCAGCCGCTTGAAGTAATGGCCGATCTTCGCCTCCATGGTCATGCCGATGCCGCCATGGAGCTGGATCGACTGCTGGCCGACGAACTTGCCTGACTTGCCGACCTGCACCTTCGCGGCCGCGACCGCGGTGGCACGCTGTTTCGCATCGTCGAAATCGTTCGCCATGGTGGCGAACAGCGCCATGCTGCGGGCCTGCTCCAGCGCCACGAACATGTCGGCGGCGCGATGCTGCAGGGTCTGAAAGCTGCCGATCGGCACGCCGAACTGCTTGCGGGTCTTGAGATATTCGACGGTGGTTTTCAGCGACTCGTCCATGATGCCGACCGCTTCGGCGCAGATCGCGGTGCGGGCTTCGTCGACCACGCGCTCGATCAAGGCCAATGCGTTTTCGGGATCGCCGATCGCGGAATCGGCGCCGACCTCGACGCCGGTGAAGCTGATGTCGGCGGCATGCAGGCCGTCCTGGGTCGGATAGCCCTTTTTGGTGATGCCCCTGGCGCTGGCGGGCACCAGGAACACGCCGATGCCCTGGGCGTCGCGCTGGCCACCTTTGGTGCGCGCGGTCACGATCAACGTGTCGGCGGCCTCGCCGTTGAGCACAACGAATTTCTCGCCGTCGATCACCCAACCGCTGCCCTTCCTCTTGGCCGTGGTGGCGACGTCAGCCAGGTCGTAGCGCGAATTCTTCTCGAGCTGCGCAAAGGCAAAGGTCTTGGCGCCGTCGATGATGGCGGGAATGTTGGCGGCCTTCTGTTCGGCCGAGCCGCCATGGCGCAGGAAGCCGCCTGATATCACCACCGTGGCGAGATAGGGCTCCAGCACCAGCGCCCGGCCCATCGCTTCCATCACGATCATGATCTCGACCGCGCCGGCGCCGAAGCCGCCGTCCTGTTCGGAGAACGGCAAGCCCAAGAGGCCCTGTTCCGCCAGCTTGCTCCAGACGGTTTTGCTCCAGCCGCCCTTCTCCGCCATGTATTTCTTGCGGCTATCGAAATCGTAGGACGAGCCCAGAAGGCCGTCGACGCTTTCCTTGAGAAGCCGCTGCTCTTCCGACAGATCAAAATCCATTTTTCAACTTTCCCGACTCTTTGTCGTCATGGCCGGGCTCGACCCGGCCATCCACGACTTGGCTTGAACAAAGAACGTGGATGCCCGGGACAAGCCCGGGCATGACGGTGATGATGACTAAAGCCCCAGCACGGCCTTGGTGATGATGTTGCGCTGGATCTCGTTGGAGCCGCCGTAGATCGAGACCTTGCGGTTGTTGAAATAGCTCGGCGCGATCTGGGCGGTCCAGTCCATGGTCTCGTTACTGCCGTCGTCGCCATGAATGTCGTAGGGCGCAGCGAACGGGCCGATCACTTCCATCAACAGCTCGGTGGTGGCCTGCTGGATTTCCGAACCCTTGATCTTCAGCACCGAGGAGGCGGGATTGGGCTTGCCCTTGCCGTGCTTGCCTTCGTCGGCGACGACGCGAAGCTGCGTCAGCTCCAGCGCCTTCAGCTCGATCTCCACCTCGGCAAGTTTTTCGCGGAATTTCACATCCTCGATCACGGGCTTGCCGCCGGACTCGACCTTCGACGCCAGCTCCTTGATGCGGCGGATGCGCTCCTTGGAAACGCCGACCCGGGCGATGCCGGTGCGCTCGTTGCCGAGCAGGAACTTGGCGTAGTCCCAGCCCTTGTTCTCCTCGCCGATCAGGTTCTCGACCGGCACCTCGACGTCATCGAAGAACACTTCGTTGACCTCGTGGCCGCCGTCGATGGTCTGGATCGGGCGCACGGTGACGCCCTTCGACTTCATGCTGAACACGATGAAGGAGATGCCCATCTGCTTCTTCGCCGCGGGATCGGTGCGGCAGAGGCAGAAGATCATGTCGGCATATTGCGCCAGCGTGGTCCAGGTCTTCTGGCCGTTGATGATGTATTTGTCGCCCTTGCGCTCGGCTTTTGTCTTCAAGGAAGCGAGGTCGGAGCCGGAGCCGGGCTCCGAAAAGCCCTGGCACCACCAGTCGTCGACATTGGCGATGCGCGGCAAATACTGCTGCTTCTGCTGTTCATTGCCGAAGGTATAGATGACAGGGCCGACCATGCTGACGCCGAAGGCGAGCGGCGCCGGCGCCGGATGCATCTGCAGTTCCTCATTGAAGATGTAATGCTGCACCGAGGTCCAGCCGGTGCCGCCATATTCCTTCGGCCAGTGCGAGACGCCCCAGCCCTTCTTGTTGAGGATCCGCCACCAGTCGACCATCTCCTGCTTGGACAGATGACGGCCCTCGATCAGTTTGCGCCGCGTCTCCGGCGGCACGTTATCCCTGAAGAAGGCCCGCACTTCCTCGCGAAACGTCATTTCTTCCTTGCTGAAGCTGAGATCCATCGGATCCTCCTGTGAGCGAATTCTATCTTTATCTTCCGTCGTCCCTGCGAACGCAGGACCCATAACCACCGGTGTTAGCGAGAGTGAAAGGCGTCTGCCATCGTGCCACACGCGAGACTTCGCGGTATGGGTCCCCGCGTACGCGGGGACGACGAGGGAGTTGGGACGAGCAGCCATCACACATGACCTCCCGATGCGAGTTGCTGCTGCTTGGGTGCCGCCGGCTGCCGGTTGCGCAATTCGTGGCGCGAGAGTTTTCCGACGGACGTGCGCGGCAGCTCGTCGACGAATTCGAGCGCGGCGGGGATCTCGTGCTTGCCGAGCTTGCCGGCGAGAAAAGCCTTCAGCTCTTCCAGCGTGAACAATGTTGCCCCCGCGCGCAATTTGACGAACGCCTTCGCGGCTTCGCCGCGGTAATCGTCGGGAATCCCGATCACGATGACTTCCTGCACCGCAGGATGCTCGTACATCGCCTGCTCGATCATCTGCGGATAGACGTTGAAGCCGCCGGAGATGATCATGTCCTTCTTGCGGTCGACCAGATAGAAATAGCCGTCCACGTCCATGTAGCCGATGTCGCCGGTCAGAAAACGGTCGCCGACAAAGGCCTCCGCGGTTTCCTGCGGCCGGTTCCAGTAGCCCCTGGTGACGTTCGGCCCCTTGATGCGGATCTCGCCGACTTCGCCCGGCGGCAATAGCTTCTTCGGGTCGTCGAGCGCGACCACGTCCAGTTCGATGGAGGGCAGCATCAGCCCGATCGAGCCGGGCTTTTCCGGTCCCTCCGGCGGATGGCCGGTGCCGGGCGAGCAGGTCTCGGTCATGCCCCAGCCGCTCTTCAGCTTCATGTTGGTCTTGCGCTCGAAAATCCGGGCGACCTCGACCGGCAGCGGCGCGCCGCCCGATCCGCAATAGACCAAGGACGACATATCGCGCTTGTCGAGATCGGGCAGGCTTGCGATCGCGATCCACATGGTGGGGACGCCGGGGAACGCGGTCGCCCGCTTGACCTCGATGTCGCGCATCACGGCTTCGACATCGAAGCGCTGGTGCAGCGAGATCAGGTCGCCGCGCTCCAGGCTGCGCAGCAAAATCACCGTCAGCGCGAAAATATGAAACAGCGGCAGCACGCAGATCACGCGGTCGATGGCGTCGTTGCGCTCGGCGCGGGCCGGCTTGCCCCAGACGTCGTAGATCGACACCGCCGCGGTCAGATTGCCATGGCTGAGCATGGCGCCCTTCGGCAGGCCGGTGGTGCCGCCGGTATATTGCAGCAGCGCCACGTCATCGACCGGGACCGGCGGCCACTGCGCGGGTCTTGTGGCGCCTTCGGTGAATTTCCTGAAGGTGACGATCGCAGGATTGTCAGGGATCGGCGTGTGCGGATTGCCGACTGCGCCCCAATTGTCGTCCTCGCAGACGATCAGGCGATCGAGCAGGCCTTTTTCCAGGAACTTCAGCGCCATCGGCAGCAGCGCCGCAAGATCAGAGGTGACGAGGATGCGCGCGCCGCTGTCGCTGAATTTATGCGAGAGCGCGCGTTCGCCGTCGAGCGGCGAAAGATGCACGATTCGCGCGCCGGCCTTCAGCGCGCCGAAGAAATTCGTGGGATGGTCGGGCGAATTGCCGAGGAACAGCGCGATCGAAGCTGTTCCTGCCGTAGCCGGCGCGAAGGAAGGCGGCGGCGGCGATCTCGACCATCGCTTCCAGCTCGGCATAGCTGATCGGCCGGTCGCGGAATTCCAGCGCCGGCCGTGCGCCATAATCGCTTGCTGCCTTCGACAACAGGTCAGGCAGCGTGCCCCGCGCGATCGGATCGTCCCAGTGGACGCCTTCCGGATAAAATTGCTCGCCGGGATGGGTCATGCGTCACCTCGCACAGTCATTCCGGGGCGCGACCTCTTCGCGAGCGAACCCCGATGTGCGATTGCACCTCAGGGAATTTCGAGATTCCGGGTTCGCGCTCCGCGCGCCCCGGAATGATGCCTGGTGAGAGTATCGCATCACGCGGCTTTCGCCGTCTGGGCCAGCGACGCAAAGGTCTTGCCTTCGGCGGCGAGGCGCTTGAGCAGCGGGGCCGGTTCGAGCGACGGATCGTTGGTTTCCCTGGCGTAATAGGAAAGCCGGTCGGCGACGTGTTTCAGGCCCACCTGGTCGGCGTAGAACATCGGGCCGCCGCGATAGATCGGCCAGCCATAACCATAGAGCCAGATCACGTCGATGTCGCTCGGCCGCGCCGCGATGCCTTCCTCGAGGATCCGCGCGCCTTCGTTGATCATCGGATACATCATGCGCTCGAGGATTTCCTCGTCCGAGACCACCCGCTTCTTGCGCCCGAGCCGCTGCAGCGTCTCGTCGATCAGCTTCTCGACATCCGGATCGGGCAGCGGCGCGCGCGAGCCGCCTTCATATTTGTAGTAGCCCTTGCCGGTCTTCTGGCCGAAGCGGCCGGCTTCGCACAGCGCGTCGGCGATTTCCGACTTGATGCCGCGGTCCTTGCGCGAGCGCCAGCCGATATCGAGGCCGGCGAGATCGCTCATCGCGAACGGTCCCATCGGCATGCCGAATTTGGTCACGACGGCATCGACCTGCTGCGGCAGCGCGCCTTCGAACAGCAGTTTCTCCGACTGCTTGCCGCGCTGCGCCAGCATGCGGTTGCCGACAAAGCCGTCGCAGACGCCGACCACCGCCGGCACTTTGGCAATTTTGCGCGCGATCGCGACCGCGGTCGTCAGCGCGTCCGGCGCGGTTTTCGCCGCGCGCACGATCTCGCACAGCTTCATCACATTGGCCGGTGAGAAGAAGTGCATGCCGAGCACGTCCTGCGGACGGCTCGGTCACCTTGGCGATCTCGTCGATGTTGAGATAGGAGGTGTTGGACGCCAGCACCGCGCCCGGTTTTGCAAACTTGTCGAGCGCCGTGAACACTTCCTTCTTGATCGCCATGGTTTCGAACACGGCTTCGATGATCAGGTCAGCAGCCCTTACGTTCTCAAGCCCGACCACGCCGTTGATCAGGCCCATGCGCTTGGCGGGGGCGTCCGCCGGGATGCCGCCGCGCGCGGCGGTCGCCTCGTAATTCTTCTGCATCACGCCCATGCCGCGCTTGAGCTGCTCGTCGCCGGTCTCGATCAGCGTCACGGGGATACCGGCATTGGCAAACGACATGGCGATGCCGCCGCCCATGGTGCCGGCGCCAATGATGGCGACGCGCTCGACATTGCGCGGCTTTGTCCCTTCGGGGACGCCGGCGATCTTGGCCGCTTCGCGCTCGGAGAAGAAGGCGTAACGCTGCGCCTTCGACTGGTCGCTGGTAAGAAGCTTGAGGAAGCCTTCGCGCTCCTTCTTCAACCCTTCATCGAACGGCAGGTCGATCGCCGCACCGACTGCGTCGGCCGCGGCAAAGGGCGCTTCCAGCCCACGCGCCTTCTTGGTTAGGGCGGCGACCGCGTTGGTGAAGATCGATCGGTCGGCCCTGGCGGCGGCGAGCTTTGAATCATCATCGCGCAATTTGCGCAAGGGGCGCTTCTCCGCCAGCACCTTGCGCGCGAAAGCTTCGCCGCCGGAAGCCGGACCTTCGATGATCTCCTCGATCAGGCCGTTCTTGAGCGCGTCCGCTGCGCCGATCGGGTCGCCGCCGACGATCATCTTGACCGCGAGTTCCGGACCGACCGCGCGCGGCAGCCGCTGCGTGCCGCCGGCGCCCGGCAACAGGCCGAGCTTGACCTCGGGCAGGCCGAGCTTCGCCTCCTTGGTCGCAACCCGGAAATGACAGGCAAGGGCCACTTCGAGACCGCCGCCGAGCGCGGTGCCGTGAATGGCGGCAACGATCGGCTTCGGCGAGTTCTCCATCGCCGTCAGCACTTCATTGAGGCCCGGGGGCTTCGGCGGCTTGCCGAATTCGGTGATGTCGGCGCCGGCGATGAAGGTGCGGCCGGCGCAGGTCAGGACGATTGCCTTCACTTCCGGATCGGCAATCGCGCTCTTCATGCACTCCAGGATGCCACCGCGAACGGCGGCGCTCAGCGCGTTGACGGGAGGGCTGTTAACCGTGACGATGGCGACCACGTCATGACGCTCGAGTTTTACGACTTCGTTCACGAGACTCTCCCTAAAAACCACGTTCTTCGTTGCGCCGAGCTTGGCTTGCGTTCAGTAGCTATTTCGCTCTGCGGAATTTAATTCCACATCTTGACACGGAGGGTTATTTTGAAGCACGTGCGTTGTCAACGAGGACCGCGCAGCAGGCAATGAAACGTCCAGGCAAGAGGGTGACAACCGATCGCAGCTTCGTCGTTGCGCTTTCCCGCGGCCTTGACGTGTTGCGCGCGTTCCAACCCAACGACGGGCTTCTTGGCAATCAGGAGATCGCGGCCCGCACCAACTTGCCAAAGCCGACCGTTTCCCGGCTGACCTACACTTTGACCAAGCTGGGTTACCTTACACCCGTTCCGCGGTTCGAGAAGTATCAGCTGGCGCCGTCGGCGATGTCGCTCGGCTATGCCGCGCTTGCCAATCTCGGCGTCCGGCACCTGTCCGAACCCTTTCGCGAGGAACTGATGCGCGAGACCGGCGGCGCGGTGGCGGTCGGCGGCCGCGATCGCACCAGCATGATCTATTTCGGCCAGAGCCGCGGCATGACGATCGGTGTTCAACTGGACGTCGGTTCGCGGGTTCCGATTGCAACCACCGCGATGGGGCGGGCCTATCTCTGGGCGCTGCCGGCAGACGAGCGCACCGCACTATTGCGCGAGCTGCGCGACTACTACGGCAGCCGCTGGCCCCGAATGCGCGACGGTATCGAACGCGCCGGCGAAACGGTCGCCAGACACGGGTTCGCAATCTCCGCCGGCGAGTGGCACGACGACATTCATGCAGTCGGCGTAGCACTAAAGCTTAATGACGGAACCGGTCCTTATGCGTTTAACTGCGGTGCACCCGCATTCCGCTTCACGGAAGATCGGCTGCGCAACGATATTGGACCTCGTCTCGTGGCGATGGTAAGGAACGTCGAGGCAGCGCTCGGCGGCGCCGTCCCGCAATCACAAAAACAAGAAATCAAAAAGCTTAAATCAGGAGGGAAAGTTGCACGTGTGGTCGAGGGGATCAGGTAGCCTTCATCATTGCGACCGGCGACGCGTTTCGCACGGTCGGTGCGGCCGAACGGGTTCGGGCGCAGCAAAATGACGCAGGCACAGCTCGCGCGGGGACAGGATCCGCTGCTCGCGGTTCGCGACGTCAGCGTCGTGTTCGGCGGCATTATCGCGCTGAATGGCGTGTCCTTCGATATGCAACAGGGCCAGATCCTCGGATTGATAGGACCGAACGGCGCCGGCAAGACGACGCTGTTCAATTGCCTCTCCCGGCTCTATCAGCCGAGCCGCGGCGATATCCTGATGGAGGGCCAGAGCATCCTGACGCGCCCGCCGCACCGGATCGCCGAAATCGGCATCGGCCGCACCTTCCAGAACGTCGCGCTGTTTCCCAATCTTTCGGTGCTCGACAACGTCCGCGTCGGCACCCATGCCCGCACCAACAGCGACATCATCAGCGACTCGCTGCGACTGCCCTGGGTGCGACGCGGCGAGGTCGAGCTCAACAAGCACGTTCATGAGATCGTCAGCTATCTCGACCTCGACGACGTCGCCCATGTCACGGTTTCCGGCCTGCCGTTCGGCACCCAGAAGCGCGTCGAGCTGGCCCGCGCGCTGGCTGCCGATCCGAAGATCCTGCTGCTCGACGAGCCCGCCGGCGGCCTCAACCATGAAGAAGTCCACGTGCTCGGCGATCTGATCCGCCGCATCCGTGACGAGCGCAACGTCACCGTACTCCTGGTCGAGCATCACATGGGGCTCGTCATGTCGATCGCCGACCATGTGGTCGCGCTGAATTTCGGCCGCAAGCTCGCCGAGGGAACGCCAGCCCAGGTGCAATCCGACCCTGATGTCATCAAGGCCTACCTGGGGAGCAAGGACCAATGACGGCGATGCTCAATGTGCACAACCTGCGCGCCTATTACGGCCAGGTCCAGGCGCTGCACGGCCTCAGTTTCGATCTCAACGAAGGCAGCCTGACCACGCTGTTAGGGGCCAACGGCGCCGGCAAGACCACCACGTTGCGCGCGATCTGCAACATGGTGCGCACGACCGGCGCGATCGAATTCGAAGGCGCGCCGCTTGCCGGCCGGTCGACCGAAAATATCGTCCGGCTCGGCATCGCCCACGTGCCGCAGGGCCGCGGCACCTTCACGACCATGACGGTGGAGGAAAACCTCCAGCTCGGCGCGATCACGCGCAAAGACAAGGCCGGCGTGGTTTCCGACATCGAGCGGATGTACGACCACTTTCCGGTCCTGAAGCAACGCTACACCCAGCAGGCCGGCACGCTTTCGGGCGGCGAACAGCAGATGCTGGCAGTTGCCCGTGCCCTGATGCTGCGTCCGAGGCTGATGCTGCTCGACGAGCCATCATTCGGCCTGGCGCCGCTGATCGTGCGCGACCTCTTCAAGATTCTCGGCAAGATCAATCGCGAGGACAAGGTCACCATTCTGGTGGTCGAGCAGAACGCGCAGCTGGCGCTGGAGCTCGCCGACCAGGCCTATGTGATCGAAACCGGACGCATCGTGATGTCGGGCAATGCCGCCGAGATCGCGAATAACGAAGACGTCCGTAAATCCTATCTCGGTTATTGAGGAGCGCGGCCATGGAGCTTTTTACCAATCAAATCCTGGCGGGCATTTCCACCGGCGCAATCTATGCCTGCATGGCGCTCGCCGTCGTCATGATCTACCAGGCGATCGATCACCTCAATTTCGCGCAAGGCGAGATGGCGATGTTCTCGACCTTCATTTCCTGGCAGCTGATGCAATGGGGCGTGCCTTACTGGGCAGCCTTCGTGCTCACGCTGGCAATCTCCTTCGCCGGCGGCATCGCCATCGAGCGGCTGCTGTTCAAGCCGCTGGCGAAAGCGCCGATCCTGACCAACGTCGCCGGCTTCATCGCGCTGTACGCGATCGTCAACAGCGTCGCCGGCCTGATCTGGGATTTCACAATCAAGCAATACCCGACCCCGTTCGGATCGCATCCGTTTCTCGGCAGCGAGCTGATCTCGACCCACCAGGCCGGCATGATCGGCGTCACGCTGATATTGCTCGCTTTGCTGTTCTTTTTCTTTCGCTTCACGCGAATGGGGCTGGCGATGCGCGCGGCCGCGTCGCTGCCGGAATCGGCGCGGTTGGTGGGCATCAACACCAGTTGGATGATCGCGCTCGGATGGGGCATGGCGGCGGCGATCGGGTCCATCGCCGGCATGATGATCGCCCCGGTGGTGTTTTTGGAGCCGAACATGATGCTTGGCGTGCTGATCTATGGATTCGCCGCCGCCGTGCTCGGCGGCCTGACCAGTCCGTTCGGCGCCGTCATCGGCGGCTTCCTGGTCGGGATCTTCGAAAATCTCGTCGGGACCTACATCCCCGGGGTCGGCAATGAACTGAAACTGCCGATCGCGCTGGCGCTGATCATTACCGTCCTGGTTATCAAACCGGCTGGGCTGTTCGGCCGGCCCATCGTGAAGCGAGTTTGATCATGAGCGCAGTTGAGGAAGTCGTCACCGCAGCCCCGGCCGTCGAGGCCGTTCCCAAACGGGCCATGACGCTCGGCTATGGCACTTCGCTGGTCGTGCTGGGGGTGCTGATCCTTGCACCCCTGTTCGTGAAGAATTTCATCATCTTCCAGCTGACCATGCTGCTGATTTACGGCCTTGCGGTGCTGGCACTGAACATCCTGACCGGCGGAAGCGGACAGTTCTCGCTGGGACAGAGTGCGTTCTACGCGGTCGGCGCCTACACCTCGGCGATCCTGATGGAACATGCCGGCATGAACTACGCGCTGACGCTGCCGATCGCCGGCGTCATCTGCTTTGCCTTTGGATTCCTGTTCGGCCAGCCGGCGCTGCGCCTCTCGGGCGTCTATCTGGCGCTGGCAACCTTTGCGCTCGCGACCGCGATGCCGCAGCTTCTGAAGCTCGGCTATTTCGAGGACTGGACCGGCGGCGTGCAGGGCCTGGTCGTGACCAAGCCCGATGCCCCGTTCGGCCTGCCGGTGTCGCAGGACATGTGGCTGTATTATTTCACCCTCGCCGTCACCATCGCGATCTACATCTTCTCGGTCAACCTCCTGAAGTCCCGCTCCGGGCGGGCCTTCATGGCGATCCGCGACAACGAAATCGCGGCCTCCGCCATGGGCATCGATGTCTCGCTGTACAAGACGCTGGCGTTCGGCGTCTCGGCCGGCATCACCGGCGTCGCCGGCGGCTTGGGGGCCATCGCCGTCCAGTTCGTGGCGCCCGACAGCTACACTATCCAGCTGGCGATCTCGCTGTTTCTCGGCATGGTGGTCGGCGGCGTCGGCTGGCTGCCCGGATCGATCGTGGGCTCCGCCTTCATCATCTTCGTGCCCAACATCGCCGAGGGGATTTCCAAGGGCCTCTCCGGCGCCGTGTTCGGCGTGCTTCTGTTCCTCGTCATCTTCCTGGTGCCGCACGGCGCACGGCAGGTCGCCATCGTTGCCCAGCAACTGGCCGGCAAACTCAAGAAAAAGCTGAATTAAGGAGAACTCGCAGGATGGGTTGAGCGAAGCGATACCCATCACAAACGGAGCCGAAGCGGTGGATGGGTTTCGCAAGTGCTCAGCCCGTCCGCAGGCCAAGGCAATTAAACCAAGGAGAGATTATGCTTTCTGCACAAAAACTACGAATCGCCGCGTTCTCGACGGCGGTCATTGCGTTCGCGGCCACCTCCGGCGGTGCACTCGCCCAAAAGAAATACGACACCGGTGCGACCGACACCGAGATCAAGATCGGCAATATCATGCCATATAGCGGACCAGCTTCCGCCTACGGCGTGATCGGTAAGGCCGAAGCTGCCTACTTCAAGAAGATCAATGCCGAAGGCGGTATCAACGGCCGCAAGATCAATTTTATCACTTACGATGATGGCTATAGCCCGCCCAAGGCAGTCGAGCAGGCGCGCAAACTGGTCGAGAGCGACGAAGTGCTGCTGATCTTCAACTCGCTCGGCACGCCATCGAACTCGGCGATTCAGAAATACATGAACGCGAAGAAAATTCCGCAGCTATTCGTCGCCACCGGCGCCACCAAATGGAACGAGCCGAAGGACTTCCCGTGGACCATGGGCTGGCAGCCGAGCTACCAGAGCGAGGCGCATATTTACGCGAAGTACCTGTTGAAGGAGAAGCCGAACGGCAAGATCGCGGTGCTCTACCAGAATGACGATTTCGGCAAGGACTATCTCAAGGGCCTGAAGGATGCCCTTGGCCCCAAGGCGTCGATGATCGTAGCCGAGGAGAGCTACGAGACCTCCGAACCTTCGATCGACAGCCACATCGTCAAGCTGAAAGCAACCGGGGCTGACGTGTTTTTCAGCGTCACCACGCCGAAATTCGCGGCGCAGGCCATCAAGAAGCTGGCCGAAATCGACTGGCACCCGCTGCATCTCGTCGTCAATGTCTCGGCCTCGGTCGGTGGCGTGATCAAGCCTGCGGGCTTCGAGAACTCGCAAGGCATTCTGTCGGCCGCCTACGCCAAGGACGGCGCCGATCCGCAGTGGGACAACGATCCCGGCATGAAAAAATTCTTCGCCTTCCTGGAGAAGTACTACCCGGACGCCAACAAGCTCGACGGCTCCGTGGTATATGGCTACGGCGCGGCGCAGACCATGGCCAAGGTGATCGAGATGTGCGGCGACGACCTGACCCGCGCCAATGTGATGAAACAGGCGGCGAGCCTGAAGGACTTCACGCCCGACACCTTGCTGCCCGGCGTCAAGATCAACACCTCGGCCACCGATTTCGCCCCGATCGAGCAACTGCAGATGATGCGGTTCAAGGGCGAGAAATGGGAACTGTTCGGCGACATCATCAGCGGCGAACTCAAGGACTAAGGTCTCCACGAAGCCGTCCTTTCACGGCTCCGTGATCCTGTTCCCGTTCGACTAAATAAGGCCCCCCGCGACACCAGTCGCAGGGGGCTTTTTCTTGCTGGGCCGGAGGAGAGGGTATTCAATGCGGGCAGGAGCCAAAAAGCGCTCCCAATCAAAAAAATCGACACATTCAACCAGAACAGGGAGTTCCAAATGCCTGCTATCCATCTGCGATTGGGGGCCTTTTCGGCTGCCCTCGCGATAGCCGCTTTGACAAGCAGCGGCGCACTCGCACAGAAGAAATACGATACCGGCGCCACCGACACCGAGATCAAGATCGGCAACATCATGCCCTACAGCGGACCAGCCTCCGCCTACGGCGTGATCGGCAAAACGGAAGCCGCCTACTTCAACAAGATCAATGCCGAAGGCGGCATCAACGGCCGCAAGATCAATTTCATCAGCTATGACGATGGCTACAGCCCGCCGAAAACGGTCGAGCAGGCACGCAAGCTGGTGGAAAGCGACGAGGTGCTCTTCATCTTCAATTCACTGGGCACGCCGCCGAATTCAGCGATCCAGAAATACATGAACACGAAGAAGGTGCCGCAGCTTTTCGTCGCCACCGGCGCCACCAAATGGAATGACCCCAAGGACTTCCCCTGGACCATGGGCTGGCAGCCCAACTACCAGAGCGAATCCCGCATCTACGCGAAGTACATTCTCAAGAATGTTCCAAACGCCAGGATCGCCGTGCTGTATCAGAACGACGATTACGGCAAAGACTACCTGAAAGGCTTAAAGGACGGGTTAGGGGCCAAGGCCGCCTCGATGATCATAGCGGAGGAAAGCTACGAGACCACCGAGCCGACCATCAACTCGCACATCGTCACCCTGAAAGCGAGCGGCGCCAACGTGTTCTTCAACGTCACCACGCCGAAATTCGCGGCGCAGGCGATCAAGAAGATCGCCGAGGTCGAGTGGAAGCCCACTCACTTCCTCAACAACGTCAGTGCCTCGATCGGCAGCGTGATCAAGCCGGCAGGCTTTGGCAACTCGCAGAACATCATTTCATCCGCCTATCTGAAGGATACGTCAGATCCGCAGTGGAAGAATGATGCCGGCATGAAGGCCTTCGACGAATTCCTCACCAAGTACTTCCCCGAAGGAAACAGGGTCGATGCTTCGGTGATGTACGGCTACACCGTGGCGCAAGGCCTCGTGTACGTGCTGAAAAATTGCGGTGATAATCTCACGCGCGCAAATATCATGAAGCAGGCCGCCAGCATCCGGAATCTGGAGCTCGGCGGGCTGCTCCCGGGCATCAAGGTTAATACCAGCGCCACCGATTTCGCCCCGATCTCGCAGCTTCAGTTGATGAGATTCAAGGGCGAAAAATGGGACCGGTTCGGCGATATCATCAGCGGCGACGTCGGGGGCTGACAATTGCCGGGCCGCCGGCCGGCCGTTCCGGCCGATTGGCTACTAAAGGAGCAGTCCCTGCGGTCTCGGCCGCAGGGGCTTTTTCTTGATGACCGCCGCCAAATGGTATTCAATTGCTTCTGCGCCTTAAGAAATTTCAACCAAGAACAGGGGCGCACGAACAAACATCCAAGGGAGAAACGGAATGCCTGTTGCCACCAGCAGACTCGCAATTGCTTCGGCTGCGCTCATCATGCTCGCGGCGTCGAGCAGCGGCGCGCTCGCTCAAAAAAAATACGATACCGGCGCCACCGATACCGAAATCAAGATCGGCAACATCATGCCGTACAGCGGACCTGCCTCCGCCTATGGCGTGATCGGCAAGACCGAGGCCGCCTACTTCAAGATGATCAACAATGCCGGCGGCATCAACGGCCGCAAGATCAATTTCATCAGCTATGACGACGGCTACAGCCCGCCTAAAACGGTCGAGCAGGCGCGCAAGCTCGTCGAGAGCGACGAGGTGCTGTTGATCTTCAATTCGCTCGGCACGCCGCCGAATTCCGCGATCCACAAATACATGAATTCGAAGAAGGTGCCGCAGCTGTTCGTCGCCACCGGCGCCACCAAGTGGAACGACCCAAAGGACTTCCCCTGGACCATGGGCTGGCAGCCCAACTACCAGAGCGAGGCCCGCATCTACGCCAAATATATCCTCAAGGAAAAGCCAAACGCCAAGATCGCGGTGCTGTACCAGAACGACGACTACGGCAAGGACTATCTGAAAGGCCTGAAGGATGGCCTTGGCGCCAAGGCCGCTTCGATGATCGTGGCTGAAGAAAGCTACGAGACCACCGAACCCACGATCGACAACCACATCGTCAAGCTCAAGGCGACCGGCGCCGATATCTTCGTCAACATTACCACGCCGAAATTCGCGGCGCAGGCGATCAAGAAGATCGCCGAGATCGAATGGAAGCCGCTGCATTTCCTCAACAACGTTTCGGCGTCGGTCGGCAGCGTCATCAAGCCGGCCGGTTACCAGAATGCTCAGGGCATCATTTCCGCGGCCTATTTGAAGGATGTTTCCGATCCGCAATGGGCCAATGATCCCGGCATGAAGCAGTACCTTGACTTCATGGCGAAGGATTTTCCGGAAGGCGACAAGCTCGACGGCGGGACGGTCGTCGGCTACGCTGTCGCGCAAACCCTGGTTCAGGTGCTCAAGCAGTGCGGCGACAACCTTACCCGCGAGAACGTCATGAAGCAGGCGGCCAGCCTCAAGGATTTCCGCACCGAGGTCCTGCTGCCCGGCATCAAGATCAACACCTCGCCGACCGACTTCGCCCCGATCAGCCAGCTTCAGCTGATGAAGTTCAAGGGCGAGAAGTGGGAGCTGTTCGGCAACATCCTGTCCGCCGACGTCGGCGAATAAGCACGGGAACCCTCCCGCGACGCATCGAGAACCCCCGCGGATATCGCGGGGGTTTTCTTTTGCCGGAATCGGATGGATAAGCAGCGTTGCGTGCTTTCCGTCCAAACTCCCGTCGAGCCGAAGCCCTTGAAACGATGACCGACAAACGCCCTCTCCTGCGCGCGATCTTCGACGCCGCCGTCGCCGCCGCGCATCCCGAATTCGTGCTGTCGGCGCATCTGCGCCCGGTGCCGAAGGGCCGGGTGATCTGCCTCGCCGCCGGCAAGGCCGCGGCCGCCATGGCGGCGGCCGCGGAGCGGCACTATCTCGACGCGCTCGGCCTCGCGCCGGCGCGGCTTTCGGGGGTAGCGACCACCCGCCACGGCCACGGCGTGCCGACGCGGCGGATCAAGGTGATCGAGGCCGGCCATCCCGTACCCGACGAGGCCGGACTGAAGGGCGCGGAGGAAAGCCTGCAGCTGGCTGCGGCGGTCGGCGCCGACGATCTCTTGCTGGTGCTGTTGTCCGGCGGCGGCTCCGCCAACTGGATCGCGCCGGTCGAGGGCGTATCGTTCGCGCAGAAGCAACAGGTGACCCGGGCGCTGTTGCGTTCGGGGGCGCCGATCGGCGAGGTCAATACCGTCCGCAAGCATTTGTCGCGGATCAAGGGCGGCCGCCTGGCGCGCGCGGGTCAACGCGCCGAAATCGTGACGCTGGCGATCTCGGACGTTCCGCATGACGACCCTTCCGCGATCGCCTCGGGGCCGACGGTGCCGGATCCGACCACGCTTGCCGACGCCCGCGCTTTGGTCGCGAAATATGGCCTCAAGGTCGACGACGCCGTCCGCCGCGCGCTCGACGACCCCAGGAACGAAAGCTGCAAGCCCGGCGATGCCGCCTTTGCGCGCACGCAGTTCGAACTGATCGCGCGGCCGAAGGCCTCGCTCGAGGCGGCGGTCCGGATCGCGAAGGATGCCGGCTACGACGTCATCGATCTCGGCGCCGACCTCGAAGGCGAGGCGCGCAGCGTCGCCGCCGATCACGCGCAGCTTGCGCTGAAGGCGCGCAGCGAGGGCAGGCGCGTGGCGATCCTGTCGGGCGGCGAACTCACCGTCACCGTGCGCGGCCAGGGGCGCGGCGGCCCCAACCAGGAATATGCGCTGGCGCTGGCCGGCCTGCTCAAGGACAGCTCGGGCATTTCGGCACTGGCGGCCGATACCGACGGCGCCGACGGCGGCGCCGGCAGCGCGGCCGATCCCGCCGGCGCAATGATCGATGCCGGCACGTTTGCCAGGATGAAGGCACTCGGCCTCGACGCCCAAGGCCTATCTCGACAACAACGACGCCACCGCTTTTTTCGCGGCGACCGGAGATTTGCTGCTGACCGGCCCGACGCTGACCAACGTCAACGATGTCAGGGTGATTTTGGTGGATTAGCGCGACCCTCATGGTGAGGAGCGCGCCTTCGCGCGCCTCGAACCATGACGTGGCCCGTGCTTCGAGATGCCGTTTCGCGGCTTCTCGGAATGAAGACTTTGCGGGTGGCAAATGTGATTGCCGTCATTCCGGGGCGCGCGAAAGCGCGAACTACGATGTGCAATTGCACATCTGAGAATCGAGATCCCGATGGCAATTGCGCATCGAGGTCTGGTCCTTCGGACCATCCCGGAATGACAACGGGCCTCAAAACTCCCGTGCGATCGTCGCCAGCATGTCCAGCAGCGCGGCGCGGTTGGCGGGGCCCAGCAATTCGTTGAGACGGGCTTCGTGCTTGGCGGCGACGAGCTTTTTCGCGCGCGCCAGCACCGCCCTGCCCTTGTCGGTAAGGACGAGGATGTGGGAGCGGCGATCGTTGGTCGAACGGATCCGCGCGCAGAGGTCGCGGCTCTCCAGGCCGTCGAGCATCGCCACGAAATTCGGCCGGAGGATGCCGAGCGTATTGGCGATTTCGGTCTGGTTGCGGCCGGGGTTCTTGTCGAGCAGCAGCAGCACCGAGAACTGCGCCGGCGTCAGTTGCAGCGGCGCGACGCAGCGCAGAAAATCCTCGAAAACCCTCAGTTGCGCGCGCTTGAGCGAATAGCCCAATAATTCGGACAATTCGCCCATCTGCAGCGCGGCGGCTTCCGCGGTCCCCTCGGCAGGCTCCTTGCGGGCGGAGCGGGAGGCTCTTGGCGGCATCGACGGCGGCGGTTTTGGAAACAGTCATCGCTCGATGCTCGCAATCTGGGATAGAGCTCCGGTTCTGATCAAATCAGAACCGGGGCTCTATCTCCTTTATCTGACGCGTTTTCTTCACGCGAAGCGGTATCCACTTCGCTCGAAAACGCTATAGGCTTGCAAATGACCGGCCGGACGGCCGGGCCTTGAGATTATATTTGATAATTGTTATCCACTATATCAAATACCGGCAGACTTTTTCAACTGCTGTTATCGGACGGTCAACAGGCCGCTTGCAAGGCCGCGGCCGGTCCGATGTGTGAGGGGGAGCGTCCGGTCTTGAACACGACGATCATGCTGTTCCTGGTGCAGGACGGCATTACCAACGGCGCGATCTATGCGTTGCTCGGGCTCGCGCTGGTGCTGGTGTTCGCCGTCACCCGCGTGATCCTGATTCCGCAGGGCGAATTCGTCACCTATGGCGCGCTGACCTATGCCTCGCTGTCGTCGGGCCAGATGCCGGGCACCGCGCGGCTGGCGGTGGCGATGGGGATCGTGGCGTTCGGCCTCGATCTGTTCGCCGGCCGCAAGGTCGCTGCATCTGAAGCTGGTCGGCCGCGCCTTCGCGGTCAATATCGTGCTGCCCTCGGCGATCCTCGCCCTCACCGCCTGGTTCGCCGGCCGCCATCCGCCGATCGCCGTCAGCATCGCGCTGTCGCTCCTGATCGTCGCGGCGATCGGGCTGTTTCTCTATCGCATCGCGTTTCAGCCCCTGGCGCACACCTCGGTGCTGGTGCTCCTGATCGCCTCGGTCGGCTGCCATCTGGCGCTGCAGGGCTTCGGGCTGGTGTTCTTCGGCGCCGAAGGCCAGCGCGGCCCGACGATCGCGGATGCCGCCTTCACGCTCGGCCCGCTGCGCTTCACCGGCCAGAGCATCGCCGTCTACGCCATCACGGTCGCCTTCATCGTCGGGCTGTGGCTGTTCTTCGGGCTGACGCTCTACGGCAAGGCGCTGCGCGCCACCGCCGTCAATCGCCTGGGCGCGCGGCTGGTCGGCATCCGCACCACGCTGTCGGGACAGATCGCCTTCCTGCTGGCCTCGGTGATCGGGGCGCTTTCGGGAATCCTGATCGTGCCGATCACGACGCTGTATTACGACACCGGCTTCCTGATCGGCCTGAAGGGCTTCATCGCCGCGATCATCGGCGGCCTCGTCAGCTATCCCCTGACCGCGGTGGCGGCGCTGGTGGTCGGCACGGTGGAAGCCTTCTCCTCGTTCTATGCCAGCAATTTCAAGGAAGTCATCGTCTTCACGCTGATCCTTCCGGTTCTCGTGCTGCGGTCGCTGGCGGCGCCCGCGGTCGAGGAAGAGAAGGATTGATCGCGATGAGAGAGCGGCTGCCCATCATCCTGTTCGCGCTGGTCATGGCGGCGATCCCGTTCATCCCGGGCATGCCGCCGTTCTGGATCGTGCTATTGGACAATATCGGCCTGTCGGCGCTGGTGGCGATGGGGCTCGTGCTCCTGACCGGCGTCGGCGGCCTCACCTCGTTCGGCCAGGCCGCGTTCTGCGGTTTTGGCGCCTACACGACGGCGGTGCTGACGACGGCCTATGGCCTGTCGCCGTGGCTGACGCTGCCGATGTCGCTTCTGGTCTGCGGCGTCGCCGCGGTGCTGCTCGGCCTCGTCACGGTGCGGCTGTCCGGCCATTACCTGCCGCTCGGCACCATCGCCTGGGGGCTCGGGCTGTTCTACCTGTTCAGCAAGCTCGAATTCCTCGGCCGCAACGACGGCATCTCCGCCATCCCGCCGCTGTCGATCGGCTCCTTCAAGATGATCGACCCCGGCACGATCTATTTCGCGATCTGGATCGCGGTGCTGCTCTCGGCGCTGCTCACCATGAACCTCCTGGACTCGCGCACCGGCCGCGCCATCCGCGCGCTGCGGCGCGGCCACATCGCCGCCGAAGCCTTCGGCGTGCAGACGCCGCGCGCCAAGCTTCTGGTGTTCATCTATGCGGCGGTGCTGGCCGGGCTGTCCGGCTGGCTCTATGCGCATTTCCAGCGCGCCGCCAACCCGACCCCGTTCGGCGCGCAGGCCGGCATCGAATATCTCTTCATCGCGGTGGTCGGCGGCGCCGGCTATGTCTGGGGCGGCGTGCTGGGCGCCGCCATCGTCGTCATCCTCAAGGAAATACTTCAAAGCTATCTGCCCTATATCTTCGGCGGCCAGGCCCAGCTCGAGACCATCGTGTTCGGCATCCTGCTGGTGGTGCTGCTGCAACTGGCGCCGACCGGGGTCTGGCCCTGGCTGACGGCGCGGCTGCCGCTCAAGCCAGGCCGCAGGCGGCCCGATACCGACGCTGGCGCTGCCGCCGCGGACCCGCGCGGCGGGCGCGCCTGCGGTGCTGCTGCAAGATCGAGCATGCGCGAAAGCAGTTCGGCGGCGTGATCGCCGTCAACGATGTCTCGTTCGACGTCAAGTCCCGCGAGATCGTCGCGCTGATCGGCCCGAACGGCGCCGGCAAGAGCACGACCTTCAACCTGATCACCGGCGTGCTCACCTCGACCGGCGGCACGATCTCCGTGCTCGGCAAGAAGGTCAACAACGCGCCGCCGCAGGAGGTGACAAAACTCGGCATCGCCCGGACCTTCCAGCACGTCAAGCTGGTGCCGGACATGACGGTTCTGGAAAACGTCGCGATCGGCGCCCATCTGCGCGGCCATTCCGGCGCGCTTGCCAGCATGTTGCGGCTCGACCGCGCCGACGAGGCCAGATTGCTGGCGGAAGCCGCGCGCCAGATCGACCGCGTCGGGCTTTCCGACCAGATCGACGCGCTCGCGGGCTCGCTCTCGCTCGGCCAGCAGCGCATCGTCGAGATCGCGCGCGCGCTGTGCGTCGATCCGATGCTGCTGTTGCTCGACGAGCCGGCCGCCGGACTTCGCCATATGGAGAAGCAGCGGCTCGCCGCCCTGCTGCGCACCTTGCGCGACGGCGGCATGTCGGTGCTGCTGGTGGAGCACGACATGGGCTTCGTGATGGATCTCGCCGACCGCATCGTGGTGCTCGACTTCGGCACCAAGATCGCGGAAGGCACACCCGAGGCGATCAAGACCAATCCCGACGTCATCAAGGCCTATCTCGGAGCGGTCGCATGAGCGCGCTGTTGTCGGTCGCCGACGCGCATATCGCCTATGGCAAGGTCGAAGCGGTCCGCTCGGTGTCGCTCGAGGTCGGCGACAACGAGATCGTCACCATCATCGGCGCCAACGGCGCCGGCAAGACCACGCTGCTGAACGCCATCATGGGGATCCTGCCGCTGAAGGGCCGCGTCGCCTTCGCCGGCGAGGACATGGCGCAGTTGGAGATCGAGGACCGCGTCGCGGCGGGCCTGAGCCTGGTGCCGGAGCATCGCGAGCTGTTCGCCACCATGAGCGTCGAGGACAATCTGCAGCTCGGCGCGTTCCGGATCGCGAGCGCCGTCGCGGCCAGATCGTTCGAGCGGGTCTACACGCTGTTTCCGCGGCTGAAGGAGCGGCGCCGCCAGCTGGCGGGCACGCTGTCCGGCGGCGAACAGCAGATGCTGGCGATGGGCCGCGCTTTGATGGGGGCGCCAAAGCTGTTGATGCTGGACGAGCCGAGCCTGGGGCTCGCCCCGATCATCGTCGCCGACATTTTCAAGATCGTCGGCGAATTGCGCGCATCCGGCGTCTCGGTGCTGCTGGTCGAACAGAACGCGCAGGCCGCATTGAAGATCGCCGACCGCGCCTATGTGATGGAACTCGGCGAATTCATCCTGAACGGAACGGCCGACGAGATCGCCAGCAACGCACGCGTGGCCGCAAGCTATCTCGGCTTCGCGCACGAGGGCGAGAGCGCGATTTAGCCCTGCAGACCATCATGGCCGACGAAAGCGGGGACATCAGGTAATCCCCCGCGCTGAGACTTAAATCTCGGCTATTGCGCGAAACGTACCGAAGGCTGGAGTCGCGGTCTGATCGACGTCTGGCCAAGGCTCAAAATGGCGCGAATCGCCTCGCGGCCGCCCTTCCATTCGCGCGTTAACCGAACCTCTTAAGAAAGCGTGAACGAATCCCTGCAAATTTGGAGCAACTCCAGGAGGAGTGACATGAGCAACATAGGCCCAACATACCCGGCCCATATCGTGGTCAGCCAGGCAGAAGTCAGGCTCGTCGCAGACCAAACAACCAACGCAGCGACGGCGACGATCAAGTCCGATCAGCAACGCGTCGAAGCCGCTCGGGAAGTCGAGGCAGAAGAGGCCAAGACCTCCGGCGTGGATATCGTTACCTGAGGCTGCCTAAAACGCGCCCGGGACATCGGGCAGGACGACGAAATTCGGCGCGAGATATTCCGCGCCATGTCCAACCATGCGCTGCGAATTTCCAGTCTACCGCGACAAGCGGACAATTTTTCGAATTACTTGGCACTTCGCGTTTGTGCCATGAACGTTCACAGGCGTACGAAGCCGAATGCCTTCGCGAGATCGAGCCATTACTCCTCGGCAAATTCCATTTGCCCGGTTGGTGCCCGGCCCGCCGGAGCGAATTGGCTGAGTGCAAACCACGATCGGAAGGCGGCCACGTCACGACGCGATCCAACGAGGCGAAATAGGTCCTCGCGAATTGCTCGGTCAATCGGGAGGTGGCCGAGCCAGATTTGGGTCAGCACACGCAGAGTGGTTTCCACGAACAGGTCGACATCAAAACCCGGATTTTTGTAGCACAGATCGACAAGGCCCCGCTCGAATACCAGCCAATAGTGACGCCGACTGGCTGGAACGCCGGACAACTCAAACTCCGTGACGTACCGGCGATCGCCAGGCGGAGCCCGTCTCACGACGTTGCGGCGGATGTCCCACATCAACAGGTCGGGGTCCAGATTTGCGTCGTCGACAAGGTCATGACGAAGCCATCGTTGTGCCCAAAGGCCCATCTTCTCGACGACCGGAAAAAGTTCTCGCCCGGCAGGTGTCAGGTGATACTCCCAGCTGCAGCTTGCACCGCGCCGGCGTTCGACTATCCCGGCAAACTGCAACTCCTTGAGGCGCCGCGCAAGCAACGCAGAGGACATGCGCGGAACCCCACGCTGAAGGTCATTGAAACGAACGCTGCCGCACAACAACTCGCGGATAACCAGCGGCATCCATCGCTCCGCCAGTATTTCGGCGGCAAGGGCAATGGGGCAGAACTGGCCGTATCCCTTCCTCTCAACCATGCCAAATCCTAGCATGTGCCTGCGGCTGGACAACTTCACATTTTGAAGTTGTGGTCGCACTGGGCCGAGGCCAACTTGCCGCAAATGCCAGAATGGAGGTATGCACATGACTCGATTTCTCGACCTACGAGCACTCCCGCAGATCATTGGACCACGCTTTGCCGAAGGCGCCTCAGAGCGCGATGCGGGAGACGTCTTTGTCGCCAAACACTACGACCTGCTGAAGGAGCACAAGTTGTTCTCCGCGCTGGTTCCCGAGGAACTCGGCGGCGGCGGAGTGCGCCACAGCGCGATGTGCGCCTTCCTGCGCCAACTCGCCCATTATTGCCCATCGACGGCATTGGCTCTGTCGATGCATCAGCATCTTGTGGCGGCGGCCACCTACAATCACCAAAACGGCCGGCCCGGCAAGAAGCTGCTGGAGCGGATCGCGGCGGACGAAATGGTGCTTATCTCGACGGGCGCCAATGACTGGTTGGAATCCAGTGGCTCAATGGAGCGCGCCGACGGCGGCTTCCGCGTCACCGCCAGGAAGCCGTTTGGTAGCGGTTCGCCCAAGGGCGATTTGTTGGTGACTTCGGCACCATTCGACGATCCCAGTGAGGGATGGCAGGTTCTGCACTTTTCAGTTCCATTCGCCGCTTCGGGCGTCTCGCTCGCCGACGACTGGCGGACCCTTGGCATGCGCGCCACTGGCTCGCACACCATCATTCTCGACAAGGTGTTCGTGCCTGACGACGCCATCGCGCTGCGACGGCCACGGGGCCGGTTCCACCCGGCGTGGAACGTGATCCTGACGGTGGCGATGCCGCTGATCATGTCGGTCTATACGGGTATAGCCGAGGCCGCGGCGAAGATCGGACACGAACAGGCGAAGAGGCGCTTGGGCGACCCGACCGTGCCGTATCTCCTCGGCGAACTTGCCAACCACCTGACGACGGTGCAGCTTGCCATGGATGACATGGTACGTCTGGCAAACGATCTCGATTTTGAGATGGCCCTGGAGTTGACCAACGAGATACTGGTGCGCAAGACGATCGTCGCCGAACACGTGCTGGCAACCGCCGAGAAGGCCCTTGAAGCGGCTGGCGGCGCCGGCTTTTATCGCAAGACAGGACTCGAGCGACTACTGCGGGACGCGCACGGCGCGCAATTCCATCCGCTCTCTGCCAAGCGTCAGCAACGATTCACTGGCCGATCCGCTCTTGGTCTCGATCCGATCGCGGATGCCGCATAGCCCAGCATTGAGCCGGGCCCACTGACCGATGCCGGATCGGGCAGGGCAAGAAAAAGCCGGCCCCCTTGAGAGAGGCCGGCTCGCGTTCATTCAGCGGTCAAACGTCCGGCTCACTTCGCCAGCACGTATTTCCCGTCCTTTACCGTCAGCAGGATGCGCGAACGGTCGTCGAGGCCGTAGCGGTCTTTTTCGGTGAAATTGTAGACGCCCTGGCTGGCGGCGATGTCGCGCTCGGTGAGCAAGGCCTGGCGGATCGCCTCGCGGAATTCCGGCGTGCCGGGTTTTGCCGTCTTCAACGCCACCGGGATGACGCGCTCGAGCACCAGGAACGCATCGTAGGAATGGCCGGCGAACTGGCTGCGGCTGTTCGGGCCGTATTTGGCCTCATAGGCCTTGTCCAGCGCCAGTCCCGGCTTCTTGGTCAGCGCGCTGTCGGGCTGATCCTCGGGATCCATCACCGGACCCGACGCCATCAGCACGCCTTCAGCCGCCTTACCGGCGATGCGGATGAAGTCCATGCTGGCGGCACCGTGGGTCTGGTAGATCAGGCCCTTGTAGCCGCGATCGCGCAGTTCGGTCTGCGGCAGGCCGGCCGCGGTGCCGGAGGCGCCGACCAGGATCGCGTCGGGATTGGCGGCGACCAGCTTGAGCACCTGCCCGGTCACCGACGTATCCGGCCGCGCGAAGCGCTCTTCATCGACGAGCTTCAAGCCCATCGCCACGCCCTGCTTCTTGAGGTCGTTGAACCAGAGATCGCCGTAGGAATCGGAGTAGCCGATATAGCCGACGGTTTTGATGTTGTGCGCCTTCATGTGCTGCGTACAGCACCTTGCCCATGATCGGGATCGGCTGCGGCATCGATCACCGACCATTTGGCGCGCTCCGGCGTGATCGGGAACGGCGACAGGCCGATATGGGGAATGCCGGCCTCATTGGCGACGTTGGAGATCGCGATGGTCGGCGGCGTGGTCGACGAGCCCATGATGATGTCGGCCTTGGATTCCGTGACGAAGCGCCGCGCATTGGTGGTGGCGTTGGTCGGATCGCCGCCGTCGTCGAGCACGATGACCTTCAGCGGCACGCCGCCGATTTCCTTGGCCACGAATTCCAGCGCGTTGCGCTCGGGAATGCCGAGCGCCGCCGCCGGTCCCGTGGTCGTGATCGAGATGCCGATGGTGATCTCGTTGGTCTGCGCCAGCGCGGGCAATCCCGGCAGAGCGAGCGACGCCGCGACCACCGCCGCAGACAGATAAAACCTTTTCATTGATTCCTCCCTTGGTTGTTGTTTTCAGTCTAGATCAAAATTCGATTGGTAATTCAGCCCCTTCTTTAGGTGATAGTGTCCGGGGGTGATAGTCCCCGTTCCGGTGATAGCGCCGCCGGATCAGCCCTGCATGAACTTCGCGATGATCTCCTCCGGCACCGGGGCCGATTTCAGCCGCGCCGGATCGTCGGGATGGCGGCCGACCAGCACGCGGGTCTCGAACGCCTCGATCGCCAGCGCTTCGCCCTTGAACACCTTGTGGGTCACCTCGAAGCTCGAGCGCTTGAAACTCTCGATCCGGCTTTCGATCGTGATCCAGTCGCCATGGGTCGAGGCGATGTAGAATTTCGCCCGCGTATCCACCATGGGAATGCCGACCAGGCCGTACTTCTTGATGATGTCCTGCTTGGAGAAGCCGGCGGCCTCGAACATGATCGAGGTCGAGTCGTCGAACATCGCGAAGTAGCGCGGGTAATAGACGATGTTGGCGGGGTCGCAATCGCCCCACTGGATCTGCACGTCGCGGCGGTGGACGAACATGCGTCCGCCTTCATCGCGGCGCCATGCGCAGCGCGGCGTCGAGCCGCACCACTTCGCCGTTGAGATAGGGGTTGTCGATCATGTGCATCGCCAGCGAGGCGAACTCGTCGGCCTGCCCGAGCCGGTGCGGGAACGGGATCGCTGCGGCAAGGCTGTCCTGCGCTTCCTGCGGCAGCCCGCCCAAAAGCGGGGTCAGGAACAGGCCGGGCGCGATGGTCAGCACGCGGATGCCGAACTGCGCCAGTTCGCGCGCGATCGGCAGCGTCATCGCCGACGATGCCGCCCTTCGAGGCCGAATAGGCCGACTGGCCGATCTGGCCGTCATAGGCCGCGACCGAAGCGGTCGAGATCACGACGCCGCGTTCGCCGGTCGACAGCGGCTCCAGCTTCGACATTTCGGCCGCCGCCAGCCGCAGCATGTTGAAGGAGCCGATCAGATTGACCTTGATCACCTTCTCGAAATCGGCAAGCGGCATCGGACCGTCGCGGCCGACCACCCGCTTGGCGACGCCGATGCCGGCGCAATTGACCAGCACCCGCGCCGGGCCATGCGCCTTGGAAGCGGCGACGATGGCGGCTTCCGCGGAGGCCGCGTCGGCGACGTCGCAGACCACCGCGACGCCTTTGATCTCGGCGGCGACGGCTTCGGCGAGTTTGGCGTTGAGGTCGAACACGGCGACCTTGGCGCCCGGCGCGGCAAGCCTGCGGGCGGTGGCGGCGCCCAATCCCGATGCGCCTCCGGTGACGATGGCGGCCTGATCCTTCAACTGCATGGTATCCCCCTTTGGGTAAATTGGTGTTCGAATTCGGCTAAAGCGTTATCACATGTTCCGGCGGCGCCGGCGCATAAAGCTCCTCGATCAGGCGGCGCGTGCGTCCAGCACCGCGCGCTGGTTGATCGAGCCCTTGTCGGTGACTTCGCCGCGGTCGATCGACAGCGGCGTATCGAGCAGCACCGCGCGGGTGATCCGCGTCGACGAGCCGGTCGAGGTCGCGAGGAATTTCGTGAACCGCTCGCGAAACGCTTCGCGGATCAGGGGATCGGCCGCCGTGGCGGTGAGGTCATCGAGCGGCGTCGTCGGATTGATCAGGCGGCAGCCGTCGAGATCGAGCACGACAATCGCCGAAATCTCGTCGCGGTTGATGCCGGCGATGACGACGTCGCGCACCAGCGGCGCGCAGGCCGCGATGAAGCGCGCGCGCAGCGGGCCGACGCTGACCCAGGTGCCGCTGGCCAGCTTGAAATCCTCGGCGATGCGGCCGTCGAAATCGAAGCCGGCGTCGAAATCGTCCGGATCGGCCGGCTTGATCGCGTCGCCGAATTTGTAAAAGCCTTCCTCGTCGAACGCCTTCGCGGTCAATTCCGGCTGGCGCCAATAGCCCGGCGTGACGTTCGGCCCCCTGACGCGAACCTCCAGCTTGCCGTTGTTCGGGAACCAGCTTGGCGTCGTTGCCGGACACGGGAAGCCCGATATGGCCGGAACGGCTGGTGCGGGGATTGACCGACATGAAGAACGGCGCGCTCTCGGTGGCGCCGAGCCCGGTCAGCATCGGCACGCGAAAGCCGGTTTCCTGCACGCCGAGCTCGTCGAGGCTGTTCCAGACGAACGGCGACAGCGCCGCGCCCGAGAAGAACATCGCGTGCAGCCGGCCGAAGAATTTTGCGCGCAAGGCCGCATCGTCGCGCAAATAGGGCAGCAGCGACTCGTAACCCTTCGGCACGTTGAAATAGACCGTCGGCGAAATCTCGCGCAGATTGCGCACGGTCTCCTCGATGCCGCCGGGCATCGGCTTGCCGGCGTCGAGATACATCGAGCCGCCATTGTACAGCATCAGCCCGATATTGTGATTGCCGCCAAAGGTGTGATTCCACGGCAGCCAGTCGACGATGACGGGCGGCTCGTCCTTCAGGAACGCCATGGTTTCGCGGATCATCACCTGGTTGGCGCAGATCATCGCGCTGGGTGTTGATGACCGCCTTGGGATTGCCGGTCGAGCCCGAGGTCAGCAGGAATTTCGCGATGGTGTCGGGACCGATCGCCTGATGCACCGCATCGAGGCCGGGATGCAGCGGCGTCGCCATCAGATCGGCGAGCATGGTCACGTCGCGGCCGGGCAACGCGCCGTAGGAAGCCGGCGATCTCGGTTCCTGAGGGAAACGTTGGCCTGCAGCGCGTCGGCGAATTTATCGGCGTCGTCGGCGAAGACCAGGCCGGGCGTCAGGAGCTTCATCAGATAGGAAAGCTTGCCGTAATCCTTCGACACCAGCGAATAGGCCGGCGACACCGGGCAGAACGGAATCCCCGCATAGAGCGCGCCGAACGCGATCAGCGCATGGTCGATCGAATTGCCGGAGAGGATCACGACCGGCTTTTCGGCGGAAAGGCCCGCGCGCCAACAGCGCCGAGGCGATGTGCCGGCTCGAGGTCAGCAATTCCGCGTAGGTGATTTGCCGCCAGCCGCGGCCGCCGTCGCGCTCCGCCATGAAGATGCGGTCCGGCGCCGTGGCTGGCCCAATGGTGCAGGCGATCGGTGAGCCGCGACGGGATATTCGCCGAGCGCCATTTTCGGCCGCAGATAGATGGTGCCGTCGTCGCGGCGCTCGATCGTGACCGCGGGATCGCCGAACGAGATCGCGCGCAGCGGCGCGTCGCTGCGCGCTTTCGGCATGGAGATGTTGGGTTGCGCGCTCATGTCAGGCCGGTTTCACCTTGGCGGTCTTGCGGTCGAGGAAGGCGCGGATCCGGAGTTTTGCTTCCTTGTCGCTCTGCGCCACCGTCGCCATCAGCAATTCCATCAACAGGCCGGTCTGCGGATTGGCCTCCGCGATCATCGGCAGCGCCTGCAGCACGGCGAAATTGGTCAGCGGCGCGTTGCTCGCGACTTTCGCGGCCAGCTCCATCGCCTTGGTATAGGCGTTGCCCTCCTCGGTCAGATATTGCGCAAAGCCGTAAGATGCGCCTTCGGTCGCGGAATAGACCCGCCCGGTGAGCATCATGTCGGTCATCCTGCGCAACGCCGATCAGCCGCGGCAGCCGCACCGATCCGCCGCCGCCGACGAAAATGCCGCGCTGGCCCTCGGGCAGCGCGAAATAGGCTGACGGCTCGGCGACGCGAATATGCGCGGCGCAGGCAAGCTCCAGCCCGCCGCCGATCACCGCGCCCTTCAGCGCGGCGATCACCGGGCACGCGGCAATACTGCACGCGGTCGAACACCCGGTGCCACATCTGCGAATGCCGCAGGCCCTCGGTGGCGTCGTGCTCGGTCAGTTCCGACAGATCGAGGCCGGAGGAGAAATGATCGCCGATGCCATGGATGACCACGGCGCCGATGCCGTCGGGGAGATGCGAGAAGCAATCCTCGATCGCCAGGATAATGCCGTCGTTCAGCGCGTTGCGCTTGGCCGGGCGGTTGAGGCCGACGCTCAGCACGGCGCCGGTTATCTCGACCTTGAGCAGCGCGGATTGGTCCGCGGCGGCGGCGGTGGCGGCGTTTCCCATGGGCTTATTACGTCCTGTTCAGAATAGTTATGTTTTATAACGAATTGGAGTGGAGTCAATCGATATGCTCTCGCGTCGTCCCGGCGAATGCCGCTGACCTATGGGCCGGATCCTGTCCGTTGCCTGCGTTGGGCGGTCGCCTTCCGCGACCCGCTGGTGGCTATGCGGTTCCCGGCGTTCGCCGGAACGACGCGGGGCTACAGCACCTGGTGCACGTCGATCTCGACGCGATCGGGATGCCGGGCGCCGACGCCGATGAACAGGTTTTCCATCAGCCAGCGATATTTTTCTGCGCCCGTTTCGAATTTCGGCACCGAGCGGAAATAGATCAGCGCGGGATCGACGGTCTCGCCCTTGGCGATGCGGTCAAGCAGCTCCTTCGGACCGAAGCGGATGCCGATGTTCTCGATGTAGACGATGGCGCCGTCGTCCATCTCAAAGGCGTATTTCGCCTCGAGTTCGGTGAGGCCGTTCGGGCGGATGGTCTGGAAATCCGCGCCAACGGGAAAGATCGTTCCCTTCATGCCCGGCCCGCGAACTTCGCCGCCGAGGATCGGAATGATCCGCCTGACGCCGTGGCCGAGATCGCCGGCGACGATCGGCGTCGCCCACCTTGATGGCGAGGCTGAAGACATATTTCGTCTGAAGAACGGGAGCCATGGATCACTAAACCTTATAGCTGAAGAGAAATCATGCCTTTTCCAGTGCGATGGCTTCATCCTTCGAGACGGCGCTTCGCGCCTCCTCAGGATGAGGTCCCTCTGGACCCTCGTGGTGAGGAGCGCGGCAACGCCGCGCGTCTCCAACCATGAGGCCCCCGTTGCATGACGATGGTTCAACTCAACGGAAAACTCCCTAATGCGCCATCATGCGTTGCGGCAGCCAGGTCGCCAGCAACGGAAACGCGATCAGGATAACCAGCCGGACGAGGTCGGTCGCCACGAACGGGATCACGCCCTTGAAGATGGTGGCAAAGGACACGTCCTTGACCACGCTCTTGATGACGAAGACGTTCATGCCGACCGGCGGATGGATCAGCCCGAGTTCCACCGTCATCACGATGATCACGCCGAACCAGATCGGATCGAAGCCGAGATGGGAGATCACCGGGAAGATGATCGGCACCGTCAGGATGATCATCGCCATCGCGTCCATCAGGCAGCCCAGCACCAGATACATCACCATGATCAGCGCCAGCACGCCGTAGCTGCCCAGCCCGAGGCCGGTGAGAAATTCCGTGACCTTCTGCGGGGTCTGCGTCACCGTCAGGAAATATCCGAAGATCAGCGCGCCGATCAGCACGGTGAACACGGCGGCCGCGGTGCGGGTCGCCTGCAACAGCGAGGCGAGGATCTTCTCCTTGTCGAGCCTGCCGGTGACCACCCCGATCAGGAACGCGCCGGTGGCGCCGACGCCGCCGGCCTCGGTCGGAGTGAAGCGCGGCAGGAACGGCAGGCCGTAAAGCCCGCCGATCACGAACACGAACAGCAGCACCGGCGCCCAGATATCCTTCAGCCCGGCAAAGCGCTCGCGCCATGTGGTATAGGTGCCCTTCGGCAGGAAGCCCGGCCGGAAATAGCCGATCAGCGCGATGGTGATCATGTACATGGTCATCGCCAGCAGGCCGGGAATGATGCCGGCGATGAACAGCTTGCCGATGTCCTGCTCGGTGATGATGCCGTAGACCGCGAGCACCGTCGACGGCGGCAGCATGGCCCCCAGCGTGCCGCCGGCCGCGATCACGCCGGTGGCGAAGGATTGCGGATAACCGAAGCGGCGCATTTCCGGATAGGCGACGGCCGAAAACGTCGCAGCGGTCGCGACCGACGAGCCGCAGATCGCGGCAAAGCCGCCGCAGGCGGCGACCGTCGCGATCCCGAGGCCGCCGCGCAAATGCCCGACAAAGCCGTTGGCGGCGCGGAACAGGTCGCGGCTCATGCCGGAATTGCTGACGAAGGTCCCCATCAGCAGGAACATCGGAATCACGCCGAAAGTATAGTCGGTCACCGTGCGCATCGAGGTCTGGCCGACCAGTTTCAGCGCCGGCGTGCCGCCGACCAGATAACCGAAGCCGGAGACGCCGACGAGGCCCATCGCCATGCCGACCGGCACGCGCAGCAGCATCAGCGCAAACAGCGCGACGAAGCCCAGGACGGCGACGGCATCGGTGCTCATCCTGGGTCTACTCCGTGCCTTTGAGCTTGGGGTCGTGCATCTCTTCGGGGTGGAAAATCAGCCGGTAGGTGCGGATCGCGATCAAGAGCACCGCGGAGACGTCGCCGGCCCAGGCGACCGCGAAGAACGGCCAGGTCGGCATGTGCATGTCGAAGGTGAGGACATGGTCGTTATAGGTGCCGCGGACCTTGTCGAACAGCGTCCAGGTCTGCACCGTCACGACGAACAGCAGAACCAGCGTCGCGAACACGTCGATCATGCGCTGGTATTTCGGGCCGACATTGGCCCAGACCAGGTCGACGGTGATATGGGTGCCGCGATAGCTGGTGGCGGCGATGCCCCAGAAGATCAGGATGCCGAGCAGCATGCGCCCGATGTCGAAGGAATCGGGAATCGAATAGTTGAAGATATTGCGCAGCAGCACCGAGACGAAAATGTTGGCGGCGACGATGCCGACAAATCCGGCCGCGATCCATTCGATCGTATCGATGAAACGATCCATCGACGCGCGCTTCATATCCGCTCCACACGGCTTGAGGATTGCATGGCGACAACGGCGGCGGGAGGACCATCCCGCCGCCGCGACGATAGTCCCGGTGGTTAATGCGCCAAGGCGTTGTACTTGGCGAGCGAGGCCTTCAGCTCGGCCAGCGCCGCGTCCGGATCGACGCCGGTCTTCTTGACGCCATCCGCCCAGGTCTTGACCAGCGGTTCGGACGCCTTCTTCCACAGCGCGTCTGCTCCGCCGTCAGCTTGTAGATTTCCTGGCCCTCCTCCGCCCTCACCTTGTCGATGCCGGCGTCTTCGAACTTGCCCCAGGGTTCGCCGACGCGGCCGGCGGCCTCGGTATTGCAGTTGTCGTCGATCGCCTTCTTCTGGCGGTCGGACATCTGGTTGTATTTGTCCTTGTTCATCACGAAGGCAAAGGTCGTGACGTAGAGCGGCGCATCCATGTGATATTTCGTCACCTTGTCGATGCCGAACAGCACCAGCGATCCCCACGGGAAGGTGACGGCGTCGGCGACGCCGCGCTCGATGATGTCGCGGACTTCCGGCGCCGAGGACTGCACGTTGGTGCCGCCGAGCAGCGTCACGAAATTCGCGATCGTTGCGTCGGCGGGGCGGATCTTCATGCCCTTGATGTCGTCGGGCACCACGATCTTCTTGGTGCGCGAGTGGAACGACGACGGCGAATGGATGAAGGCCAGGCAGAACTTGACGTCCTTCATCTCCTTCTCGGCATATTTCCGATACCAGGCGTCGAGCCCCATCGAGCCGCCCTTGGCGCTCGACATCAGGAACGGCAGCTCGCCGGCGCCGATGATCGGGAAACGGCCGGGCTGGTAGCCCGGGTTGACGTAGGTGACATCGGCGATGCCGTCACGCGCCATGTCGTAATGGTCGAACGCCTTGCCGAGCTGCTGCGCGGGATAGACCTTGTAGTGGATGGTGCCGCCGGATTCCTTTTCGACCGCGGCGCCCCAATCCTCCAGCGCCTTTTGCAGCGGATGCGACGCCGGCACCCAGTGCGATATCTTCAGATCGAAGGTTTTTTCCTGCGCGAACGCAGGCGTCACACTGGCGGCCAGCAGCAACGCCAAGAACGTCTTCCTCATCGACATCTTCTCCCTCGTGCATGGGCTTCAATGGCCCTTTGCGGACATTGTTATATGATATAATTATCATTGCAAGCGCGGCGGCAACGGCTGCCGGGCTACCGTTCAAGCCTATAATAACAAGGGGAGCAAGTATTGCGGACAAAAGTAGCAATCATTGGCGCGGGGCCGGCGGGATTGCTGCTGGGACAGCTGCTTCACACCTACGGAATCGACAACGTCATCCTGGAACGCCAGACCCCGGACTATGTGCTCGGCCGCATCCGCGCCGGCCTCCTGGAAGAGGGCACGGTGGCGCTGCTCGATGAAGCCGGTGTCGGCGCGCGCGCCCACCGCGAGGGTTTGGTCCATGAGGGCGTCGAATTGGCGTTTGCAGGCAGCCGCCACCGGATCGATTTGAAGGCCGCCACCGGCAAGACCATGATGATCTACGGCCAGACCGAGGTGACGCTCGACCTGATGAACGCGCGCAAGGCGGCCGGCCTGATCTCGGTCTACGAAGCCGCCGACGTCAAGCCGCATGATTTCGACACCGATCATCCGCGCGTCAGCTACGTCAAGGACGGCGTCGCCTGCGAGTTGACGTGCGATTTCATCGCCGGTTGCGACGGCTTCCACGGCGTCAGTCGCGCCAGCGTAAAGCCTTCAGCGATCCGGACGTTCGAGCGGATCTATCCGTTCGGCTGGCTCGGGATATTGTCGGAGACGCCGCCGGTCAGCCACGAATTGATCTATTCCAACCACGCCCGCGGGTTTGCGCTTTGCACCATGCGCTCGATGCGCCGCAGCCGCTATTACGTGCAATGTTCGCTCGACGACCACATCGATCAATGGCCGGACGACCGATTCTGGGATGAGTTGAAGCGGCGGCTGGACCAGAAGGCGGTCGACAATCTCGTCACCGGTCCTTCGATCGAAAAAAGCATCGCGCCGTTGCGCAGCTTCGTCGCCGAACCGATGCGGTTCGGGCGGATGTTCTTGGCCGGCGACGCCGCCCATATCGTGCCGCCGACCGGCGCCAAGGGATTAAACCTCGCCGCCAGCGACGTGCATTATCTCTCCCGCGCATTGCAGGAATATTACGACGAGAAATCCTCCGCCGGGATCGATCGCTATTCCGAAAGGCGCTGTCGCGGGCCTGGAAGGCGGTGCGCTTCTCCTGGTGGATGACCTCGATCCTGCACAAATTTCCCGATGAAGGCGAAATCGGCGCGCGCATCCAGCTGGCCGAGCTCGACTATCTCGTCCATTCGAAGGCGGCGACGACGTCGCTGGCGGAGAATTATGTGGGATTGCCGTATTAGAAATTGCCGGAAGATTTACCGCCGTCATTGCGCGAGCGCAGATGTTTCGTTTCATACAGGCGACAAAATTCCGTTTAAAACTTTGTAAGCGGTGAATTTGGCGCGCGCACGCGCTTAATGATAGCGGCATCTCAAAACACGCGAGCCGCGAATGACCGTCATCAGTACCGAGATTCCCGAAGGCTTCGAGCGCCACTTCCGCCAGAGCCCGCTCACCGAGCCCTGGGAGCCGCTGTATTCGAAGCGCACCGACAAGGCCGTGATCATCGGATTGCGGCTGGCAAAACCGCACACCAACGGCCGGGGGTTGATTCACGGCGGGCTGATCGCGGCGCTCGCCGACAACGCGATGGGCTATAGCTGCGCGCATGTCATGGGCGGCGTGTCGTCGCTGGTGACGATCGGGCTCGCGGTCGATTTCATCAGGCTCCGCGCAGATCGGACAATGGCTCGCGGTCGAGCCTGAGGTGATCAGGACCGGCAGCACGATCTGCTTCGCGCAAAGTTTTATCAAGGCCGACGACGTGGTCATCGCCCGCGCCAATGCGACATTTCGCGTGGTGGCGAAGAAAGGGTGAACGTCATTCCGGGGCGACGCGAAGCGTCGAACTATGATGTGCAATTGCACATCTGAGAACCTCGAGATTCCCTGATGCGCAATTGCGCATCTGAGGTCTGGTGCTAACGCACCATCCAGGAATGACGGCCGGAGAGCTGCGGATCATTTCTCGCCAAAATGCCAGTCGGCCATCTCGGTGGCGAGATCGATGAACGTCCGCACCTTGGCCGATAGCAGCCGCGACGTCGGATAGACCAGATGAATCGGCAGCGGCGGTTGTTCGAATTTCGCCAGCACGATTTTAAGCCGGCCGGCCTTGAGCGCGGCTTCAGCCTGATAAGCCAGCACCCGCGTCAGGCCACCATCCTGCTCGGCATACTGGATTGCGGCATCGGCGCTGTTGGTGGTGAAGCGCGGCGCGCAGACCACGCGGATCTCGCGGCCGTCTTCGACAAAGCGCCAGTCCGGCGAGGCGGTGATGGCGCCGAACTGGATGGTGTCATGTGCGGCGATGGCAGCGGGCGCCTTCGGCTCGCCGCGAGCCTGGAGATAGCCGCTCGAGGCGACCACGATCCGCCGCATCTCGCCGACACGGCGGGCGACCAGCGTGGAATCGGCGAGATGCCCGATCCGCACCGCGAGATCGACGCCGTCTTCGACCAGATTGATCATCTGATCCGAAAGCCGCAACTCGCAGGACACTTCGGGATAGCGCTTCAGATAGGCCGACATCAGAGGGCTGACATGAAGGCGCCCGAATCCAAAAGGCGCGGAAAGCACCAGCCGTCCGCTCGGCCGCGTGCGCACGCCTTCGGCCGCGGCTTCGGCCTCCTCGACATCGCCGAGGATGCGCCGCACCCGCTCCAGGTAGCGCGCGCCGACATCGGTCAGCGCGACCTGCCGTGTGGTCCGCTGCAGCAACCGCGCGCCGAGCCGATCCTCCAGCGCCGCGATCAGCCGGGTCACGGCCGATGGCGACAGCCCGAGCTTGCGGGCCGCCGGCGCAAACCCTTGCAGGTCGGCGACCGCGACAAAGGCCTGCATGGCGTCGAGGCGATCCATGGAATTATTTCATATGCTGCAATGATGAAGTGTCAATCCGCCAGATTGTCTAAATTCCCAAAGGGGTCACTTTAGGCGGCGAAAGGCGGAGCGGTCGCCGCCGAGACTTCAGGAAATTCTCCGATGTCAGAAGCACCCAGCTATTCCAGCGATGTGGCGTTCAGCCCCGCGGTCAAGGCGATCCAAGGCCGCAAGGGATCGCGCGAGGCCTATGCCGATGTCGAAGCGCGCGGCGGCTGGCGCACCGAAATCGACGACAACCTCGCGGCGTTCATGGCCGACGCAAACAGCATGTATCTCGCCACCGCCTCAGCCGGTGGCCAGCCCTACATCCAGCATCGCGGCGGGCCCAAGGGCTTCATCAGGATTCTCGACAAGAACACGCTGGCATTCGCCGATTACAGCGGCAACCGGCAATACATCACGCAAGGCAATTTGTCGGAAAACCCGAAGGCCCATATCTTCCTGATGGACTATGTGCATCGGCGCCGGGTGAAGATCTGGGGCGAGGCGCGCGTGGTCGATGACGATCCGGCGCTTTTGCAATCGCTGATGCCGCAGGGCTACAAGGCGCGGCCCGAGCAGGTGATCCTGTTCAGGATTGCCGCCTGGGACACCAACTGCCCGCAGCACATCCCGCAGAAGTTCGACGCCGCCGACGTGGCGGCGGCGCTGGTTGCACGCGATGCGCGGATTGCAGAACTGGAGGCGGAATTAGCGGCGCTGAAGCAGGCAGCGGCGCATTAGAACGTGACGAGTGCAGGTCGTCCTTCCGGGGCGCATCGAAGATGCGAACCCGGAATCCCGAGATCCTCTGATGTGCAATTGCACATCGTAGTTCGATGCTTCGCATCACCCCGGGATGACGTTGAGATATCTCAGGCGGCTTCTCGCAGCCGCGTCCAGGCAAAGTCCGGATAATATTGCAGCATCATCCGGTCGACATATTCGGTGAGATTCTGGAAGAGTTCGGTACGCTCCCGCAATTGCGAGGAGAAGAACGGCGTCAGGATCCCGGCCAGCGCACCGAAAGCGGTGGCATCGGTGCCGCACGGCGTATCCCCCATCAGATACGGCTTGTCGCCGAGCTGGACCGACAACGCAAACAGCGAGCGGACGGCGAGATCGACGTCCTCGTCGGGGGCGTGACGGCCGAGACCGCTCAACAGATAGTTCTCGGCGACGCGGAATTGCGCGTCCTCGCGAAGTTTTTCGCGTAAGTGCTCCGGCGCGCCATCGAAGAAATGCGACGGCCCCTTGGCAAAATTTTCGGCATCGACCCAGCGCGCGCCGACCATCGCCCAGTAGACGTGGTGCTCGATCATCCGTTCGAACGCCCAGGCCTGCGCCCGCGCCTGCAGGCTGAGCGGCGCGTCGAAATCGAAGCCGTATTTGCCCTCGATATGGGCGCGGATGAAGGTGGAATCGGCGATGCGCTCGGCGTCATCGACGATATAGGGCAATTGCCCCTTGGGCGAGGCGGGCGGCTTCGCCTTTTCCTTGCGATAGGCGAGGCCTGCCATCTTCAGCTGGACCTCGGTCTTGGTCACGAACGGGCTGATTTCCGGCAGGCCGAAGCCGGGGCCAAAGCCATAAAGGGTGATCATGTCAGCTCTCCCGATTTCTTGAGCAGGCGCTTCAGGCTAGCCATCCCCTGCTGCCACCGTGGTGTCAGCAGTGGCGACATCGTCGTCCAGAAGTCGAGGCCGTATAGAATCAACATGGACAAAATCCTCTTCGTTGGAGTGTTGTCCCGTTATACTGACCCCCTGCTGCCAACATGCTGTCAGCATCGGATGGCGGCCCTCTAAGAGAGACAGCTGCAAGAGACAGAAGAGACGCTCCATGAGACGTGCCGACCGGCTGTTCCAGATCATCCAGGTGCTGCGGCGAACGCGAAAGCCGCTGACGGCGGATGCGATCGCCGCCGAGCTCGAGACTTCGAAGCGCACGATCTACCGCGACATCGCGACCCTGATCGAACAGCGCGTGCCGATCCGCGGCGAGGCCGGCATGGGCTATATCCTGGAGAAGGGTTTTGACCTGCCGCCCTTGATGCTCACCCCCGACGAGATCGAAGCGGCCGTGCTCGGCGCGCAATGGGTCGTCGGCCATGCCGACGAAGTGCTGGCGCGCGCCGCGCAGGACCTGATGGCGAAAATCGCCGACACCGTCCCCGAACGCTTGAGGCCGTTCGTGCTCGAACCTGCAAGCCGCGCGCGTCCCGGCTGGAACAGGGAACCCGACCGCATCGACATGGTGCGAACGCGCGCGCAGATTCACGAGGGCAAGAAGATCACGCTGAACTATCGCGACGAACATGGCCGCGGCAGCGAACGCACCATCTGGCCGATCGCCATCGGTTATCACGAGGCGGTGCGGATTTTGGCGGCATGGTGCGAACTGCGGCGGGATTTCCGCAGCTTTCGAACCGACCGGGTCGTCGACGCGGTGTATCACGACGAAAAATATCCGGAGCGGCGCGACTTGCTGCGGGCGCGATGGCGAAGGAGCCTGGTCTGGGAAGCGCCGAAGGATATCTGATGGCCGTCCGCGGCATTCCGCGGCTAAACGGGCGCCATGCAACACTAAGCGATGATGGACAACAAGCGATCCAGCCGCTGACATCGAAAGCCCCTGCCAGGCCTGCGGCGCCTGCTGTTCCTATTCGCCGAACTGGCCGCGCTTCACCACCGAGGACGATGCGGCGCTCGATCTGATCCCGGAGAAATTCGTCAACGAAAGGCTGTCGGGCATGCGCTGCGACGGCGACCGCTGTTCGGCGCTGTCAGGCCAGATCGGCATCGCGACCGCGTGCACCATCTATGCGATGCGGCCCGAAGTGTGCCGGACCTGCATGCCCGGCGATGCCGAATGCGACATGGCGCGGCGGCGGCATGGGCTGCCGATGTTGGCTTGAGCTCGTCGCCGGCTAAAGCAGCGACCACTACCGCTATGGATTACGCCGTCACCGCTTCGGCGAGATCTTCATCCAGTTCGTCTTCGATCGGCGCGAAGGTGGAGAGCGGCTTGGTCGAGAGCGTGATCGGCTTGCGGTTGCCGTAGGACGATGACGGCGCGAGCGCGCGGCGGGTTCGCGGGACAGCGCGTAAAGGGTCGAGCCGACGCGTCCGCCGAACTTCGATCAGCTCACGTTCGCTGCAGCTTGCCGCGATCGAGAGCGCCAGCGCGTGCAGATGGCTTCTGCGATAGCAGAACAGCGCCAGCATGGCCCGGACATCGGAGGAGACGCTCTCCACCAGCCGGGGCAGGCCGTTTTCGTTGGCGCGGTACATTTCGCCGAGCAATTCATCCCGGACCGGGCAGAAATCGTTCTCGAAGGCTTCGCGGCTTGAAAACATCTGCATATCTCCCGGTCCGGAGGATGCAATGCAACTCTCTAACGAAAGGTTAACCACCGCTCCCGGTAGTTGCCCGGAGTGCTTGAAGGGACGAGCCGAATCAGACAGCGCGGCCGCGGTCGAGCCCGATCTGTCGAGCGCAATTAATCGCGTGGCACGCCTGTAGCCCGGCAGGCTCAGCCGTTCGCCTGCCATGAAAATCGACAGACCGAAACCGGTGAGATGGTGCAGCGCCTGATCGACCCCGATCAGCGTCCAGAACCACGGGATGCTTGTTCTCCTGCGTCACGCCGAAATTGGCGGCGCAAAATCCCTTGGCGCGGTCGACCGTGATGTGGATCGCAAAATCGATCAAGGCGACGAACCAGAACCGCGGCGCGACGATCAGGATCAGCGACCATTGCAACCGCAAGGTGCACGAGACAATGCGCCAGCAGCGGCAGCGCCCAGCCGTGCTTCTGGTCCTTGCCGATCGCCATCCAGGAATTCTGCAGCACGAAATCGGCGATGACGTGCTTGACGGTAAGCAGCAGCATCCATCCGATCAGCGCGCCTACCGGGACCGACGACGACATGGGGGGAAACGACAAAGCTGACGCCCTCGCTGGGACTGACTTGGAAACGGCACGGACAGAACGGAAGGCGTTCAGCGCAACTTCTTATTAAGTCCGGACAATTCGGCCGGTATTGGCCTTTTATGACATCTCCCGGGCCGGAATGCACCTTGCGGGAACTCGAAAAACGCCAAGTGTGGCCTTAGCGGCGATATGCCGCCGGATCGTGGCGCATCGCCGCCGGTAAGGTTACCGGAGCGCCCGATTTGCAATCCGCCACGGGCGCGGATATCATCGCTAAACAGGAAAATTGTTGTTCTTTTTTAGATATTTACGATCCCGCCGGGCGTTCTTTGCGGCGTGGTCGGCGGGCACAGTCTGCTCCTTGCGGGTCGCGGGTATGAGCCATGAGCGCTGAAGTCCCAACGCCGAATATGGGAAGCGCCACGCTCGCAGGTTGTCAGAAGCAACCGCCGGCAGGTGCTGCTGTTTGCCGCGCTGACATTGATCCTGACGGTCGCGATCGTCGCATGGGGCGGCCGGACCTGGCTGAGGAATTCCGAAACGCTGGTGTTCGCCGTCGGCGACGGCAACAGCCTCGAGGCGCGTTTCGCCGCCAGGCTCGCCGCCGTGCTCAAGAACAACAATTCGCGGCTGCGTCTCAAGATCGTGACCAACGCCGACAACGCCAAGGCGCTGGCGGCGTTCGATCACAGGCAGGCGGATCTTGCGGTGCTGCGCACCGACGCCAAGGTCCCGCCGCGCGCCCGCGCGTTGGCGGTGCTGGAGCACGATCTGGTGCTCCTGATCAGCCCCGGCAACAAAAAGATCAAGTCGCTCGCCGAACTGAGGAAGAAGAAGATCGCCGTACTGGCTGACGGCGACGAGCAGCAGCCTGGCCTTCGTCCGCAATGCGCTGGAGATCTCCGACAGCTCCGACGCCGCTTCGAAGGTTCAGCTGGCGCCGCCGAATTCGGCGCTCGACAAGCTGTTCGCGTCGGGCGGTTACGGCGCGGTCGATCGCCATTGCGCACGCCTCGACGCTGGTCAAGGACAAGCGCTACGAACAATACGCCAGGCGCGGCGGGTTCACCGTCAACGCGATCGACGAGGCCAAAGCGCTGGCGCGACGCAATCCCGGCATTTCGGAGGAAACGCTGGCGACCGGCATGCTGTCCTCCTCGCCCGCGATACCCGATGACGATCTCGATACCATCGGACTGCAATGGCTGCTGGTCGCGCAGTCCAGGATGTCGACGACGACCGCCGGAGACCTCGCGCGCGCGATCTACGAAAACAAGGCCGAACTCGCGCTGGACGACGGTTTCGCTTCCAGGATCGAGCCGGCCGACACCGACAAGGACGCCTTCATCGTCGCGCACCAGGGCGCCGCCGAATATATCAACGACGACACCAAGTCGTTCATGGACCGCTACAGCGACATGATGTATCTCGGCGCCGCCGCGCTCAGCGTCATCGGCTCGATCTTCGCCGCGATCTACACCAAGATCACCCGCGTCGCGCCGGAAAAGGCCAGCGAACTCGCGACCGCCATCCTCGATATCGGCGAGCGGATCGAGCACGCCGATTCGCTGGATGCGCTGGAAGCCCTGCAGGACGAACTCGAAGCCATCCTGCGCGGCGCGGTGATCGGACTGCGCGACGGCACCATCTCGACCGACGGGCTGGAAACCTTCAAGCTCGGCTATGAATTCGTGCGCGACGAGATCGGCATGCGCCGCGATCATCTGAAGCGGCACGCCGGCCACGAGGACAAAGTGGTGGTCGTCAAGGCCGCGCAGAGCGCGTGAGCTCGACATTTCGCGGATACGCATTTTAAAAAGGCCCAAGGCTTGAGACCGCAATGACGTTGCGACAAAGCACCAAGATATAACTCCGCGATCCCAGAGTCGCGGCTCCGCGATCCCAGAGTCGCGACTCCGCGATCCCGCCGCCTGTTTTGCGCGAGTTTTGGCCTGCACGTTCCGCCCTCTCGCTTGAAGAGGGCGCAGGGAATGCCGGGCGCCCGATGCGCCCGATAGCCGCGTGTGCAGGGGTAGTGATAGTTAAGCACACGCGTTAGTCAGGTCACACCGGAATCACCCGGCATTCCCCGCGCAATGGTTTTACGGCTTATAACGCGCTCTCCCGGGTGACCGGGCTTTCTTGCCACCCTCGCCGGCGGAATGGCTTCCGCCGACTTGATGCCAGCGTCGGGGCATCAGGACCACACGCCTTCGCCGTCCGCGTGCCGCATCGCCCGTCAAGCGCGCTGCCCGCGTCCATCGCATCCCGCCCCTGCGTTTCGTGACGTTGCGCAACGCCCCTTGGGTGGGGCGGGATGGCGGTGGATATAAAAGTGATTTGGGGTGAGCAGAAACAGGAATATTTTTGCGAACGGGACTGGACGACCCAAATCACCTTGATCCGGTTCAAGAAATCAGGTTTTGCGCGCAAGTGCGCGGGGACCGCGCAAAGTGCGTGAAGGTCGTTCTGATCGCGGCCTTTGAGCGGCTCAACCGTCGTGCCCGGCGCTCATGGAATTTGGTGGTCCTGCCTCTCCGCTCTCCAGCTTGCCGCAGTCAAGGTTATCACCTTGATCGATTCCTCCGCCCCGTCCGCGACGCCCTTTTCAAAATCTCCCTCGATCCGACCCATCTGGTTGGTTACGTGCGCAAAGCACAGCACCGCGCAATCTCGAGCTTTCGCAAACGCGTAGAGCGCGGCCGCCTCCATCTCCACGGCAAGAATGCCGGCGTTCTTTGCCGCGTCGATCGCCTGCTCCGTTTCGCGGAAGGGAGCATCCGTGGTCCATGTCGCGCCCGACTGAATCGGCATGCCCGCCGCAGTCAGCGCTTCTCGTGCCAATTGCGTCAGAGGCACGGCCGCTTCGCTGTAATCGGAAGGCGGCAAATAGTGATAGCTCGTGCCTTCGTCGCGGAGCGCGCGCTCGATGACGATGAAATAGGGCGGCGCCTGCACAGGAAGAATTTGGCCTGAGGAGGTCATGCTCAAAAGAAGCCGGCACCCGGACGCAAACAGTTCCTCGGCGACAAGGACCGCGAACGCGGCGCCAACGGCGCAGCCCAGGATGCCATATTCATGCCCACCTTCACGAAAGACATCCAGATCGGTGTGGTAGCAGGCCCAGCCGGGATGCCGGCTGGCCAATCCGGCGGCGCGCAGATATCGAACCATGTCGCCATCGGGATCGAGAATGCAGATTTCGGGAACGGGGGCTTCCGGGAGACTTTTCTGGCGGCGTGCTTCGCGCAACAGGTTTTCGGGTTTGAAGGCGGACGCGGCATCGTAGTGCTTGTGCGACAGGATCGGTGGCATTGTTACTTTTCTCACTGTCATGGTTCTCCGTATCCGCCACCGATTTCATTCCACATTCCTGGCCGCAGACATGGCCAGGAATGCAGCTCCGAATGTCGTCACCTGCCCAAGCCATAAATCGACCGGGGCAAGAAGCCGTGCCGCCATACCACACGGTGGATAGTGCACGGCTCCGCGTATCGCAACGACCCGCAGCCCCGCCGTCTCTGCGAGCCTCCGGAGGTCCGCGGCCGTCCGGAACTTCGCCGCGCGCCAGACCGGATGCCCCATCCAGCCACGCACGCGACGTTGCGCGGCCCAGAGGCTCCAGCGTCCGAGTTCGCCGACGACAAGCCGTCCGTCGGGCTTGAGCACGCGGGCGATTTCCGTCACCGCCTGCTCGGCATCCCGAACGAAGCAGAGGACGGTCACCGCCACCACAACATCGAAAGTGGCATCATCGAAGGGCAGGCTCTCGGCGGTGCCCTCTACGAGCTGAATGCGGGAGGCTTCATCTTCGGCGCGAAGACGGGCCGCTGCAATCATTGACGGGTCGGCATCGAGCGCCGTTACTGTTGCGCCTTGTCGCGCCAGTTCAAATGCCATTGCGCCATCGCCGCAACCGACGTCGAGCAGCTTCTTGCCGGCAACCCTGCCGAGAAGTCCCGCGAGCAGCTGCCGCTCAAGCGCGTCGGTGATCCGGCCGAGACGGCTCGATCGCCACCGGACGTACGACTCGCTCAGCTCTTCCACCCGTTGCGCGCCGTCCATACTTCGTTCCGAAGGATGCTTGCTGCGCCCGGACGCGCCACGGGTCATGACGCGACGGTGAGGACGCCGTTCAGGCGCTTAACCACGGCTTCAATTTCCTCGCGTGTCGTCCCGCGCCCAAGGCTGAAGCGGATCGCACCCATGCCAATTTCGGGCGCGACACCCATCGCCTCAAGGACCGGCGACAGCTCGATGCGCCCCGAATGGCACGCCGAGCCGGTTGAGGCGGCGACGCCGTCCAGCCGTTCCAGTATCTCGGCACCGACGCGGCCAATGAAGGAAACATTGAGCGTGTTCGGCAGACGATGCACGGGGTGTCCGTTGAGCGCGACACGATTGCCGAACCGCGACTGTAGTTCGAGCCAGAAGTGGTCGCGCAAGGCGCGTACCCGATCCATCGACGAGAGATCGCGCGCCAGCTCGCAAGCCTTACCGAGACCGACCGCCAACAACGCGCTCTCGGTTCCGGCCCGCCGCCCGCTCTCGTGTCCGGCCCCGTGAATGAGCGGCTCAAGCGCAACGCCACGGCGCACGAACAGGACGCCGACCCCCTTGGGCGCATAGAGTTTGTGCCCGGCGACGGAGAGCAGATCGACGCCGAGCCCGTTCACATCAGTTGCAATCTTGCCGACCGATTGAGCGGCGTCGGTATGGAAGAGGACGCCGTGTTCGCGGGCGATACGCGCGCACTCCTCGATCGGCTGGATGGTGCCGACCTCGTTGTTGGCGTGCATGATGCTGACGAGGATGGTGCGCGGCGTGATCGCCCGGCTCAGGTCGTCCGGATCGACGCGCCCAAATCCATCCACTGGCAGGTAAGTTATACGGGCGCCCAGGCGTTCAAGAAACCGGCACGGTGCGATAATCGCGGGGTGTTCGATCCGGGTAGCGATGATGTGATCGCCACTGTCGCGCCGTGCAAAATACACGCCCTTGAGCGCAAAATTGTTGGCCTCGCTGCCGCCGCTGGTGAATACAACCTCATCCTCTCCACAGCCGAGCAGGGCCGCAATTTTCCCGCGGGCTTTTTCAAGGGCGACTTTGGCAGGCGCGGCGGCCCAATGCCCGCTCGACGGGTTGCCGAAGTGATCCGTAAGAAACGGCAGCATCGCGGCGGCAACCGCCGGATCGATTGGCGTGCTGGCGTTGTAGTCGAGATAGATCGGCGCCATGCCCGGGAAGCTCCTCCGCGCCGGTTCAGAACACCAGCACCTTGTCGGCGGCAAGCGTCAGGGCCGCAAGTTCCGCCATGTTGCTGCGTCGCGCGCCGGCCATCATCTCGGTGTCAGCAAGGCCGCGTGCATCCATACAGGTGCCGCACAACAGAACCTGTCCCTTGCCGACAACCACTCCCTTCAGCATGCGCTCGACATTGTAGTAGCCGTCGGGGGTCTTCTGGCCGGTCTTCGCAGCAACCACGGCATCGGCCATCAGGAACACGGTGACGGCGGTCGCAGGCTCGCTCTTGGCGAGCGCGAGGGCGAGGTGCAGGCCATTGTAGCACCGCTCGGTACCGTAAGGAGCATCATTCAGGATGAACAGGATCCGCACAGGCGTCCTTTCTTCTCTCTTTGGAGCGCGCGCTTCCGTTGGCAGGCGATTTTCGCAACAGGCGGACAGCTCAATCGCCGAGCACACGCCGCCGCTGCTCGAACTCGTCCTTGTCGATCTCGCCCCGCGCAAAGCGCTCCTTGAGAATGTCGAGGGGTGTGCGACCCGGCGGCATGTGATGCGTCGGGAATGTTCCCGGCCATGGACCGCCGGCCCAGCGTGCGAGCAGGAATACGGCAGCGATCAACACGGCAAGAACCAGGATCATGAACAGCGGACCGAGTATCATGGCGTACCCCTCCACCCCACCACATCATATGTGGTCCATAAAAGTACTTGTCGGCATCTGACGGCGTTTGCGCCCATGCCGCGCTGCATAAGAGCGACAGTGCAGATCCCGCCGCGACGATCTTGATCAAGGTTTTTGGCATTGGCCTGTCCTCCATGTTTGGCGGATCGAACAACATTTTACCTGACCGAGGGGTTGGCATTTTGCGCAAGATCAAGAGATTGGCCCACGCGCTCCCGCATCAGCACGGCGACGACGGCCCCCGAAAGAAACGTCAGCGTGGCAATCGTCCCGATGGCCCACGCCATTCCGAAAATGTCGGCGATGATACCCGCCGAGAGCGCCCCGATGGCGTAACCGAGATCGCGCCAGAAGCGATAGACGCTGAGCGAACGCGCCCGCCAGGTCGGATGCGAGGCGTCGGAGACGGCCGCGATCAGGCTCGGATAGACCATCGCCGTGCCAACTCCGAGCAGAAGACTGCCGACGAGCCACCATTCGAATTGTCGCGTTGCGGCGGTAAGGAACAGGCCGGCTGACTGGATCCACATGCCGGCAACGATCAGGCCTTTGCGGCCCCATCGATCGCTCAGGGGGCCGGTGGCGACCTGCAGGATTCCCCATGTCGCGGGATAGACGGCCTTCAAAATGCCGATGCGCTCGACGCCGAGACCGAAGGAGGCGAAGAACAGCGGGAAGATGCCCCAACTCATGCCGTCGTTGAGGTTATTGACGAGGCCAGCTTGCGACGCCGCGAAGAGATTGCGGTCTCCGAACGAGGTGAGCACGAAGATTTCCCGGAAGCTCATCGGGGTTGATTGCTGTGAAGTCGCAGCGGCTTCCAGCCGGACATGACCCCGTGTGTCGCGAACGAGGATGATCGACAGCAAGGCCCCCAGGACCGCATAGCCGACGCCAAGATAGATCGGCACCGGTCGAAGACCGTAACGAGAGGCAAGATAGCCGGTGAGGAATGCCGTGACGCCGACGGCGAGGTAGCCGGCAAACTCGTTGAGACCGACGGCAAGGCCGCGCGACTTCGGGCCGACCAGATCGACCTTCATGATCACCGTCATCGACCAGGCCAGCCCCTGATTGATGCCGAGCAGCGCATTGGCCGCGACGATCCATCCCCAACTCGGGGCCCATATGATCATGAAGGGCACGGGCAACCCAACCAGCCAGCCGAGGACGAGAACACGCTTGCGGCCCCAGGCGTCGGCCAACTGCCCGGAGACGAGGTTGGCAAGGGCCTTGATCACGCCGAAGCTGACGATGAAGGAGACGACGACCGTCGTCGAGGCAATGCGGAACTCTTCCGATCCGATCAGCGGCACGACCGTTCGTTCGATCCCGACCATGCCGCCGACAAAGGCATTGATCAGGATGAGCAGCGCGAACTGCCGCCAGTTTTCCTTGAGCCCGAGCCTGACGCTCGAGCTTGCTGGCCGTGGAATGGATACTGCTTCGCTCACGGTTCAGGCCGCTGCGGCGGTCGCGCCGGAGTTCGCCGCTCGCAGTGCGGCTGCCTCTGATGGCGCCGGCGGAATCTCGGCGAGCATGAAGCGAATGAACTCGTCTTCGTTTCCAATTCCGAGCGCCTCGTTGTGCCGTTTCTCGAAACCGATCGTGGACCACGGCTTTCCGCTCAGCCGCCGGCCACACACCGAGCCGGCATAAGCTCCGGGCAGCACCTCGACATAATCAGGCAAAGACTTGAGGCGGCGCGCGCTCTGGAACAGGTCGCGCGCTCCACGTTCGGCGCTGACGGCGAGCTCGGTGCGTCCGAGGTCGCCGACCATCAAAGTGTGTCCGGTCAACACGAACCAGGGCTCATCAGCCCGGGTGTGGTCGCTGACGAGGATACAGATGTGTTCCGGGGTGTGGCCCGGCGTATGCCACACCTGCGCAGCGACGTTGCCGAGCGGAAGCACCTCTTGGTCGCGAACTCCCCGGAATGGAAAGGAGACGTCCGCATGCGCCGCAAGCACGTACTCCGCGCCGGCTGTCTTGGCGAGCTGCCGTCCGGAAGAGAGATGGTCGGCATGAACGTGGGTGTCGATGACAAAATGAATGCGCATGCCGGTGGCCTCGGCCGCTCGCATGTAAGGATCGATCTCGCCAACGGGATCAACAACGGCACCGGCTGCGCGACCGCCGCAGCCGAACAGGTACGAGATGCCGACGGGCTCCTGGTGCAGGAATTGGCGGATGATCATGGCTTGCGCTCCCGGATTCGATGAGTTATGAACATTCAATCATTCTGCTGAATGTTTCACTGAGGAGAAAGCGTGTCAAGCACCGGACCAAAACAGGCGATCTTTGCCAGTCTGGCTGAAGTTGCCCAGGCGCTCGGGCATGCCCACCGGCTGGAACTGCTGGAGCACGTCGCGCAAGGCGTGCGCAGCGTTGAGGAACTTTCCGCGCGGACCAACCTGAGCTTTGCCAACACCTCGCGCCACTTGCAGATCCTTCGGCGCGCGCGCCTCGTCGATACGGAGCGACGCGGCAAGCGGGTGCTATACCGGCTCGCCGGCGATGGGGAAGTGGTTGACTTGGTGCGGGCGCTCGGACGCGTGGGCGAGCGGAACGTCGCCGAGGTCAACCTTGTCATGACCGACTACTTCCATGCTCGCGACTCGCTGGAGCCTGCGTCGAGAGAGGAACTGATCTCGAGGCTGCGCGACGGCCTTGTCACGGTTCTCGATGTGCGGCCCGAAGACGAGTTTGCGCTCGGACATCTTCCCGGCGCCCTCAATATCCCGCTTGGCAAACTGGAGCTTCGCCTGGGCGAGCTGCCGGCGGACCGCGAGATCGTCGCCTATTGCCGCGGTCCTTACTGCGTTCTGTCGTTCGAGGCGGTCGCAGCACTACGCGCGCGAGGCTACCTCGTCCGTCGGCTTGAGGATGGCTATCCGGAATGGAAGGCCGCCGGTTTGCCGATCGAAGCCGCGGCCTGAACCTGCACGATGCGATCACTCGCGATGCGCGATCGCGCCGACGAACGTTCAGGACCGAGGGAAATGAAGGAGCAAATGTGATGGCCTTTCCAAGCCGCTTGGCGGCAGCCCTGCTGGGCGTGACGCTTCTGGTCGGCCCGGCTGCTGCCGAGAAGTCCGGCCATCAAGGCCATGCAGGATTACATGGAGTTTTCTGCCTACGAGGCCGGCATCATCGTGCCGCAGCAGCTCACGAAGGAGATATTCGACAGCGTCGTGTTCATCGACACGCGAGAGCCGGCGCAGTTCGCCGCAGGCTCGATCCCCGGCGCGCGCAATATCGAATGGCGCGAGGTGCTCAGCCGCATCGATGAAATCCCCAAAGACAAAAAAGTCATCCTGTTCTGCAACACCGGCAGCCTTTCAGCCCAGGCCGCGTTCGCGCTGCGGGTTGCCGGACGCGACAACGTCGTCCTGCTGCAAACCGGGCTCGACGGATGGAAAAAGGATGCTGCCTATAAGCCTTGAGGCAGCGGTGGCGGTAGCGCTGTCTCGAACCATGAGGCCAGCTCATCCTTCGAGACGCCGCGAAGGCGCCCGCTCGTCAGGATGAAGGTAACTCACTCTGCCGCGACATTGGTGCCGACCGACAGCGCCCGCGCCCGGATCTCGGCGATGGTGCGCTTGAGCGCGACCTGCCGCGGATCGAGGCGGCGGCGCGCGCCTCGGCCACGGCACCGGCGAGATCGGCTAGCGGCAGCACGCCGTCGAAGGTCGGCTTGGCGAGGCCGTCGATGATCGCATGCCAATCGGAGAGCCCCTGACGATAGGGGGCGCCGAAGCCGTGGATCATGGTCGCGGTCTGCACCATGGCATATGCGGCGCCGGGCTGCTTCTCCAGGCTGCGGCTGATCATGTGCAGCCAGCGCTCGACCCAGGCGCGCTCCTTGGCGTAGCGCACCGAGAACAGCCGCCATCGCCGCAACGAGGCCTCGATCTTCAAACGGCGAATACCCCACCGGCTTCTGGTACTGAAGCGGATCGAGACCGGCATGTGGGTCCAGCCCACCCATTCCAGCGTGTCGAGCACCGGTTCGGCGACCATCGCGGGTAGCGCGCCGATCAGCTCATCGAGCCGGAATTTCCCGATCATGTCGGCCGAAGCGACGTGGGGATCGCCGGGAGCCGCTTCCAGCTCTGCGAGCTTCAGCTGCGCGATCCGGATCGGATCCTGATAGCTCATGCGCAACGCCATCAGCCGGGCGATCTCGCCAAGCATCGCCTCATCGACGCCGTTTCTGCCGACGAAACGCCGCACCCGATCGACATAAAGCTGCGCATAGCTCGCGCCCTGATAATCCATCAGCAGATGAATGCCGTCGCTGACATCAGCCGCCGCGCTGTCGGGCAGTCCCTCCGGCAGGAGTGGCGGCGCGCCATCGTCCTCGCCGATGAAATCGGCGAGCAGATAACGGAGCGAGGAAACGAAGCTTGCCACCTTCGGCTTTCCCGGTCTGTCAGGCGGGTTTTGGGGCCGCCGAGGCCGGCGCCGGCGCTGCCTGCTGAACCAATTGTTGCGCCAGCCGCTGCTCGAGTTTTCCGATGTTCTCAAACAGCCGGGCGCTGGCGAGGCGCAGGAAGTAGAAGCCGAAGGCCGGATTCTGCACGTAGAGTTCCTCGACCTTGCTGTAGCTGACGCTCAGGATGACGCCGGCTTCGATGCATTCCAGCGTCTGTGTCCGCACGTTCGACGGCGACAGCATGCCGAGTTCGCCGACGATGGCGCCGACCGGCAGCTCGATGCCGGATTCGACCAGCCTGAACCGGCCGCTGACGATGTAGAGCATGTCCTCGGCCTTCTCGTCCTTGTAGAACAGCACCTCGCCGGGCGCGCATTTGCGCTCGGTCATGAACGGCTTCAGCCATTCCATCGACAGGTCGCTGTTGACCGATTTCTTCACGTCGCGGACCAACTGCAGCATCTGGTGCAGCCGGTAGGAATTGAGCACCAGCAGCACGCAGTGCAGCAGGCCGGTCGGGTAATTATGGGTCGGTATCGAGGACGCGATCAGCACGATGTTGGTGAGGATGCCGAACACCCGCAACGGGATCATGGTCCGCATCGTCGTGGTCGCGACCACGAAGACCGACGCGAACAGGGTGCCGGCATGTTCTGCGAGATGTGAGGTTTCCATCAGGGGCCAACCAATTTTCTGGAGTGAATGGGTTCGCGGGTCGTGTTGCAGCGCGCTCCCGTCATCATAATGCCCGCGGCGGCTTTTGATATACGGGGAAAAAGCGACGTTTTGTCGGGGATTCTATCCGATCCCGGCCAAAAAATTCCCGCCCGCCCGTCTCTCTCGAGAGCCGCGCCGGCGCACCGCTTTCGCAGCCAGAGCGGGCGATAACGCTGTTTTCCGCATCTCGTTGACGATCTCCCCCCGCTTGGGCACTTTGGGGGACCGGTCACGCGCAAGGCATGACCGTTCAAGGTTTCTTCCAGCGACAGGCCGCCGCCTCCCGATGTCCAAGCCGCTTGTTTTCCCCGCTCTGGCGCAATTCGTGGCCGCCACCGCCGGCCGCAACATGACCAAGGCGGCCTATGTCGGCGGTGTCCGCCGGCTTCGTCATGATGCTGGTTCTGACGGTCGATCCCGCCTATGAGGCCGCGCATCACTGGGTCGATGCGGTGCTGTGGGCGTGCCTGGTCTTCTTCATGTTCGAATGGGTGGTCCGGCTTCGCCATGCCTTCGTGTCGCAACGCGGATGGGCTTACGCGCTATCGGGGCGCGGGCTGGTGGATGCCGTCGGCGCTCGGCCATTCCGCTCGCGCTCGTGCTTGGCGCCGATCCCAAATCGGCGTGGCTGCTGGGCGCATTCTGGGTGCTCAAGGTGGTCCCGGGAGTGCCCGGGACTGCGGCAATTGCGCCGGGTGCTGGTGGTGGAATCCGGGCCGCTTTTGAGCGTGCTGGTGATCTTCCTGATGGTGCTGTCGCTCGCCTCGGTGGCGGAATATTTTCTGGAACACGACGTCCAGCCGGCCACCTTCGGCAGCGTGCCCGCGGCGTTGTGGTGGGCCGTCGTCACCCTGACCACCGTGGGATATGGCGACGTGGTCCCGATCACGCCGCTCGGCCGCCTGGTCGCGGCTTTCGTGATGATCTGCGGGCTCGGCGTGTTCGGGCTGTGGACCGGTATTCTCGCCACCGGCTTTGCCGCGGAGACCCGCCGCGACAATTTCCTCAAGACCTGGGAATCGGTCAGCAAGGTGCCGTTCTTTGCGGCGCTGGGCCCGGCGGCGATCGCCGACGTGACGCACATGCTGCGCACCATGGACCTGCCGGCGCGCACCATGATCATCCGCAAGGGCCAGGCCGGCGACTGCATGTATTTCATCGCCTCCGGCGAGGTCGAGGTGGATTTGCCGGGCAAGAAGGTGCAACTCGGCGAAGGCGCGTTCTTCGGCGAGATGGCGCTGCTCGGCAACAATCTGCGCTCCGCCAATATCACCACCACGCGGGTGTCGCGGCTGTTGGTGCTCGACCTCGTCGATTTCCGCCTGCTGATGGCGCGGCATCCCGATCTCGCCGAGACCATCGACGCCGAAGCCAAGCGGCGCGAGCTGGAGAACAAATGATGCAGGCACACACCTCCGTTGCCGCCGATACGGCGAGCACGCCGGTGCTCGATATCGACGGCGCCCGCGCCACCATCCGCCTCAACCGGCCGAAGCATTTGAACCGGCTGCAGCCCGACGACCTCGAGGTGCTGCTGAAACTGTTCGACCGGATCGAGGCCGATGCCGCGATCCGGGTATTGGTGCTGACCGGAACCGGCCGCGCCTTCTCCGCCGGATACGATCTCGGCTCGATCGCCGAGCGCGCGGCCAGTGCGCAGGAACAGACCGCGGGATCCGCCTTCGAGGTCGTCGTCAACCGGCTCGAAGATCTCGCGGTGCCGACGATCTGCCGGCTCAACGGCGGCGTCTATGGCGGCTCCACCGATCTGGCGCTGGCCTGCGATTTCCGCATCGGCGTCGACACCTGCGAGATGTTCATGCCGGCGGCGCGGCTCGGGCTGCATTATTACAAGAGCGGCATCAAGCGCTACGTGTCGCGGCTCGGCGTCGACAACGCCAAGCGGCTGTTCCTGACCGCGGAGAAGATCGGCGCCGCGGAGATGCTGCGGATCGGCTATCTCACCGCGATGGTGCCGCCGGAGGCGCTCGACGAGGAGGTCGACCGGCTGGCGGCGGTTCTCGCCGGCAACGCCCCGGTCGCGATGCGCGGCATGAAGCGCACCATCAACGAATTCGCCCGCGGCAAGCTCGACGAAGAGGCCGCCGACCGCCGCCACCGCGACAGCATGCGCGGCGCCGAGATCAAGGAAGGCATCAAGGCGTTTGCGGAAAAGCGGCCGCCGAAGTTCTAGCTATGCTGCGCGCGCAGAACTCTCTCACGGCCTCATCCTTCGGGACGGCGCATGCGCCCCCTCAGGACGAGGGCGGAGCGACGCTGAAACGCGGCGTTCACTCGTCCACGAACGTAACCGTATCGGCGATGCTCGCGCGCGAGGTGCGGTAGCTGTTGACCTTGTGAGCGTGGTCGGGAAATCCGAACGAAATGCCGCAGACCACCCGGCGGTCGTCGCCGAGATCGAAATGCTGGCGGACCAGCCCGGAATGACGCGCCATCGCCGCCTGCGGGATGGTGCCGAGACCGAGCGCCTGCGCCGCCAGCATGAAATTGCCGACATAGGCGCCGCAATCGATCGCGCCGTAGACCCCGAGCGCCTCGTCGGTATGAACGATGGCGACATGCGGTGCGCCAAAGAAATTGTAGTTCTCCAGCGCCTGCTTTGCATAGGCGGCCTTGTCGCCGCGCGGAATGCCGAGCGAATTGTAGAGCTGGAAGCCGCTCTCGCGGCGGCGCTCGAGATAAACCCCGAGATATTCGCGCGGCGGCGTGAAATCGTGCCCGTCCCCGGCGCCCGAAGCGGCCTCGGCATAGATCAGCTTGCGGAACGTTCCTTCGCCTCGCCGCTCGCGATCACAACCTGCCATGGCTGGCTGTTGCACCATGACGCCGTGCGCTGCGCGGCCTCAAGAACCGCTCGATGGTCGCGCGCGGTACCGGGTCGGGCCGGAACGCGCGGCACGGAAAAACGCTCGTGCAGCAGCTCTTCGAGCACCCCGATACGATCTTCGGCGCGGTAGCGCGCGCCCGGTGCCTTCACTGCAGCATCCGGTCATGATCATCGCCCCTTGGTCGGGATCTTGTTGAACGGCACGTCCTTGTCGACGCGGATGTCGCCGGGCAGCCCCAGCACGCGCTCGGCGATGATGTTGCGCAGGATCTCGTCGGTGCCGCCGGCGATGCGGGTCGACGGCGACGACATCATCATGGCCTGGAACTGGCCGGCCGCCTCGGCGGTCTCGGGATCGTTCAGCATGCCGCCGCGCCCTGCAGATCCATCGCATACATCGCGATGTCCTGCAGCATGGTGCCGGCGACCAGCTTGCCGATCGAGTTTTCCGGGCCCGGGCGTTCGCCCTTGGAGAGCGCGGAGACCGCGCGGTAGCTGGTGTATTTCAGGCCGGAATTCTTCACCGCCCAGTTGGCGAGTTTCGAGCGGGTGGCGCGGTCGTCGATCGCAAGCCCGTCCTCGGTCATCAGGTTGCGAGCAGAATTCGAACAGCTCGGGGAAACCGGTCGCGAGCCGCGCGCCGATCGTCAGCCGCTCGTTCATCAGCGTGGTCAGCGACACGTTCCAGCCGTCGCCGACCGCGCCGAGCCGCTGCGAATCCGGAACCCGCAGATCGGTGAAGAACACCTCGTTGAATTCCTGCATGCCGTTGGCCTGCTTGATCGGCTTGACCGATACGCCCGGGCTCTTCATGTCGATGAAGAACATCGTCAGGCCCTTGTGCTTGGGCACGTTGGGATCGGTGCGGGTGATGAGGATGCCGTAGTCGGAATAATGCGCGCCCGAGGTCCAGATCTTCTGGCCGTTGATGATCCAGTGATCGCCGTCGCGCTCGGCGCGGGTGCGCAGGCCGGCGACGTCGGAGCCGCCGGCGGGCTCGGAGAACAGCTGGCACCAGATTTCCTCGCCGGAGGCGATCTTCGGCAGATAACGCCGTTTGTCGGCTTCGCTGCCATAGGCCATCACCGTCGGCCCGCACATGCCTTCGCCGATCTGGAACGGGCTGGTCAGCTTGAAATAGATGCCCTCTTCCTGCTGCCAGATCACGCGCTCGACGGGCGTGGCGCCGCGGCCGCCATATTCCTTCGGCCAGTGCAGGCAGGCCCAGCCGCCATCGGATTTCTTCTTTTGCCAGGCTTTCGCCACTTCGACGATGTCATGCTTCTTCAGCTTGATGCGGCCGAGCGAGGATTTGGTGAGCTCTTCCTCGAATTCCCTGGGCGCGTTGGCGGCGATCCATTTGCGGGCCTCGGCGCGGAACGCGGCTTCCTGCGGGGTGTCATCGAAATTCATGGCGATTCCTTGCTCCGTCGTTCCGGGCGCATCCGCGACGCGCGATCACCCGGAATCTCGATCGAAGTAACTATCTCGGATTGCGGGTTCGCGCGCTACGCGCGCGGCCCGGAATGACGAGCTCGTTAAGCCCGTCCCTTGGTCGGTATCTTGTTGAACGGCACATCCTTATCCACGCGGATGTCGCCGGGCAGGCCGAGCACGCGCTCGGCAATGATGTTGCGCATGATCTCGTCGGTGCCGCCCTCGACCCGGGTGCCGGGCGCGCGCAGCAGCATCGCCTGGAATTTCCCGGCGACTTCGGCGTCCTCTTGCCCGCTCAGCACGCCGGCGGCGCCCTGCAGGTCGAGCGCGTACATCGCGACCTCCTGCACCATCGAGCCCGCGACCAGCTTGCCGATCGAATTCTCCGGTCCCGGGCGCTCGCCCTTCGACAGCGCCGAGATCGCGCGCATGCTGGTGTATTTCAGCCCGCTGGCTTTCACCGCCCAGTTGGCGAGCCTGGAGCGGACATTGCGGTCGTCGATCGCGAGCCCGTCTTCCAGCATCAGGCTGCTGCAGAACTCGAACAGTTCCGGGAAACCGGTGGCGACGCCGGCGCCGATCGACATGCGCTCGTTCATCAGCGTGGTCAGCGACACGTTCCAGCCGTCATTGACCGCGCCCAGCCGCTGCGCGTCCGGGATCTTCACATCGGTGAAGAAGACTTCGTTGAAATCCGACTGGCCGCTGGCCTGCTTGATCGGCTTGACCTCGACGCCCGGGCTCTTCATGTCCAGGAAGAACATGGTGAGGCCTTTGTGCTTCGGCACGTTGGGATCGGTGCGGGTAAGCAGGATGCCGTAATCCGAGTAATGCGCGCCAGAGGTCCAGATCTTCTGGCCGTTGATGATCCAGTCGTCACCCTTCTTTTCCGCGCGCGTGCGCAGGCCTGCGACGTCGGAGCCGCCGGCGGGTTCGGAGAACAACTGGCACCAGATGTTTTCGCCCGACGCCAGCGGCGGCAGATAGCGCCGCTTCTGCTCCTCGCTGGCAAACGCCATCATGGTCGGCCCGCACATGCCGTGGCCGATGATGAACATGCCGCTTAGCTTGCCGAACGGGCCCTCTTCCTGTTGCCAGATCACGCGCTCGATCGGGGCTGGCGCCGCGGCCGCCATATTCCTTCGGCCAGTGCAGGCAGGCCCAGCCGGCATCGGCCTTCTTCTTCTGCCAGGCTTTTGCGACATCGAGGATGTTGGCGCCCTTGAGCTGGGTGCGGCCGAGCGAGGATTTTCTCAGTTCGTCCTCATACTGCTTCGGCGCGTTCGCCGCGATCCAGGCCCTGGCCTCGGCACGGAACGCGGCTTCCTGCGGGGTGTCATCGAAGTTCATTCGGTTGGTCCTTGCTCGTCATTCCGGACGATCCGCCAGCGCGGATCGATCCGGAATCCAGAAGTTCATTCATATCTCGAACTTCCGGGTTCGCATGCTTCGCATCGCCCCGGAATGACGTTTAAGCCGCGTTCCTTTTCCTCATGCGGTCGATCAGCGCGTCTTCCCAGTAAGAGAGCGAGCCGAGCGACAGCGCCATCGCGTTGGAGCGGCGGTAATACAAATGGCAGTCGAACTCCCAGGTAAAACCCATGCCGCCATGCACCTGGATGTTGTTCTTGGCGCAATGCTGGAACGCCTGCGTCGCGCTGATGCGTGCGGCGGCTGCAGCCTCCGGCAATTCCGAAGCATTGGTCGAGAGCGCCCAGGCGCCGTAGTAGCAATTCGACCGCGCCAGTGTCGCCGAGACGTACATGTCGGCGAGCATGTGCTTGACCGCCTGGAACGAGCCGATCGGCCGGCCAAAGGCGATACGGTCCAGCGCATAATCGCGGCCCATTTCCAGCGCGCGGTCGGCGCCGCCGACCTGCTCGAAGGCCACCAGTACCGCCGCGCGGTCGAGCACCTGCGAAATGACGCTCCAGCCTTCGCCGGCGCGCCCGAGCGGCTCCGCCTTGCAGTTCCTGAAAGTGAGTTCGGCCTGGCCGCGCGACGGATCGACATTGGTCAACACCTTGGCCTCGACGCCGCCGGCTTTCATGTCGACCAAAAACAGCGAGATATCGCTGTCGCGCCCCGTCGAACCGGTGCGGGCGGCGACGATGACAAAATCGGCGATGGCGCCGTCGGGCACCGGCCTCTTGACGCCGTTGAGGCTGCCGCCGGACGCGGTGAGCTTGATCGCGGCCGGCGACGGATTGCCCTTGCCCTCGAACAGCGCCAGCGTTCCGATTGCTTCGCCCGACGCGATCTTCGGAAGCCATTTCTGCTTCTGCGCCTCACTGCCGGCGAGCAGGATCGCTTCCGCCGCAAGATAGACCGTCGAGGAGAACGGCACCGGCGCCAGCGCGCGGCCCATTTCTTCCGCGATCACGCAAAGCTCGAGATGCCCGGCGCCGGCGCCGCCGAATTCTTCCGGAATCGCGACGCCGAGAAAGCCCATCTCGGCGAGGCCCTTCCACAATCCGCTGTCATAGGGCTCCTTGCCGTCGAGCACGACACGCACCGCCTTCGGCGGGCATTTTTCGGCAAGGAATTTGCGGGCTTCGTCGCGCAGCTGCTTTTGTTCGTCGGAGAAATCGAAATTCATGGCGGCCTACTCTGTTAGGTGAGACATCTTTATTGCGTCGTCCCTGCGAAAGCAGGGACCCATAATCACAGGGGTTTGTGATTCACCCCGAACTAGCTCCACCTGCCATCGATAGTTCCCGGCGTATGGGTCCCCGCTTTCGCGGGGACGACGAGCAGTGGATTCGGCAAGAGTCATTCATTGCAGTACGATCACGTCCTCTCCCGGCGGTTCGGCATAGAGCCGTTCCACCAGCTGAGCGCGGCGATCGAGGCCGGCGCGCTGGTTGATGTAACCCTTGTCGGTGAGTTCATTGCCGTCGATCGAGGCCGGCTCGACCATCAGCATGGCGCGCGCAATCCGCATGCTGCTGGCGCCTTCGCACGACTTGTTGTGCCCTTCCAGCCCTCGTTTCAGGCACGCGATGACCTCGGGATGCCTGACCACTTCCTCGTAACTCGCCTCCGCGTTGCCGACGAGTTGCCGGCAGGCGTGCAGATTGGGCCAGGCCAAAAGGCCGACGAAGGGACGATCCTGCCCCGCCACCAGCGCATCCTGCACCACCGGCGTTGCCGCCGCGATGGCGTCGGTGCGCAGCGAGCCGACATGCACGAAGGTGCCGGTGGTGAGCTTGAAATCCTCGACCACACGGCCGGCGAAGATGATGCCCTGCACCGGATCCTTGGGGTCGACGAACACGCCGGCGTCGCCGATGCAGTAAAAGCCTTCCTCATCGAACGCGGCCTTGGTGAGATCGGGACGCCCAAAATAGCCGGGCGTGACGTTGACGCCGCGCAGGCGCAATTCATATTTCGATCCGACCGGCACCATCTTCAATTCGACGCCGGGGAACGGCAGCCCGATCAGGCCGACGCGCTCGGTGTCCCAATAGGTCCCGGTCGAGGTGGGCGCGGTCTCGGTCGAGCCCCAGCCGGTGTAGAACACGATGCGCTCGCCGGTGGCGCGCACCGCGAGCGCCTGCATCCGCTCATAGAGATCGTCGGGCAGCCGCGCGCCGCCATAGGCCATGACCGCGAGATTCCTGAAGAAGCTCCGGCACAGCGCGTCGTCCTTCTCCATCGCCGCCGCGAGCGCCGCGTAGCCCGCCGGCACGTTGGCGTAATAGGTCGGCGAGATCTCGCGCAGATTTTTCAGCGTTTCCTCGATCATGCCCGGCATCGGCCGGCCGTCGTCGATATAGAGTGTGCCGCCATCGACCAGCACCGGATGGAACGCCGCATTGCCGCCCATGGTGTGATTCCAGGGCATCCAGTCGAGGACGGTCGGCAACGTCGCGCCGGCTTCGCGCGGCCGCACCTGCATCATCATCGCGGCATTGGCGCACATCATCTCCTGGGTGTTGATGACGGCCTTGGGCATGCCGGTCGAACCCGAGGTGAACAACAGTTTGCCGACGGTGTCAGGCGTGATCTTCGCGATCGATTCCTCGACGTCTTTGGTCACCGGCGTTGCCGCGAGATCGGCATAAGCGACGCTCGTGATGCCTTCGCAAGGACGCGCGACGTGAACGACGGTGACGCCGTCGAGATCAAGCGCCTTCAGCGCCTTCTCGAAAGTCGGCCCATCCTGCACCATCACCACCTTCGGCCTGATCAGGTCGAACAGATATTTCAGTTTGACGTGATCGTGGCTCATCAGCGAATAGGCCGGCGAGACGGGCGCGGCCGGAAAGCGCGCCTGCATCGCGGCCTGCGTCATCAGCGCATGCTCGATCGAATTGCCCGACAGGATCGCGACCGGGCTCCCGGCTTCGAGCTTCAGATTGAGAAGGGCTTGCGTCAGCGCGTCCACCGTGCGCTTGGCCTCGCCATAGCTGACCTTGCGCCATTGCCGCTCAGTGCCGGTGCGCTGCGCCAGCCAGATGCGGTTCGGCTGCTTCGGACGCCCATTTCGCCAATGAGGCCGGGATATGCTTTTCATAGGGTTTGCAGGGGAATCCGCGACTTCAGCACAATGACGCCGTCGGGACGCCGCTCGACCGCGATATCGCGCTTGAGCCATTCGATCTTGCGAAAGGCCGGCTTTGTCAAAACCGCGGCCGCATTCCCACTCATATTGCGTCTCCCGAAATATTGGTCCGTTTTCGGATCCTTGTCGTTATCGCCTGATATAGACAGGCTTTCGCTTTTCAAGAAAGGCCCTGATGCCCTCGTTGAAATCTTCCGAGCGGCTGCACAAGACCTGATTGCGGTCTTCCATCGCAATCACGGCCTCGATCGAGCCGGCATCGACGCTCATGTTGAGGCATTCCTTCGACAGCCGCAAACCCGTCGGCGAGGCCGTCATCATCGCATCGATATAGGGAGCTGCTGCGGCTTCGAGCTGTCCTTCTTCGACCACTTCGGAAACCAGGCCCACTGCCAGCGCGCGCTCGGCATTGATGAATCGCCCGGTGAGGATCAGTTCGGAGGCGACCGACACCCCGACCAGTCGCGGCAGGAAATAGCTGGTGCCGATGTCGCAGCCGCCGAGCCCGAGCTTTATGAACGCGCAGTTCATCCGCGCGGACTTGGTGGCGATGCGGATGTCGGCGGCAAGCGCCAGCGCAAAGCCGCCGCCAGCCGCCGCGCCCTGCACCAGCGCGATGATCGGCTGCGGGCAGCGCCGCATCAGCATCACGATATCGGCGATCCGGCGCTGCGAATCCAGGGACTCCGTGACACCCGGCGGCTCCTGCTGCCCGGCGCGCCGCGCCATCGCATGCTTGAGGTCGAGGCCGGCGCAGAACGAAGCTCCCGCGCCTTTCAGCACCACCACGCGGGTGGCGCGGTTGCGCTGCAGGCCTTCGAAATAGGCATTCAGCGCGTCGATCAGCGACGGGATCGAGCGCGTTGAGATTTTCCGGGCGATTGAGCGTCACCCGATCGACCCCGTCATCATGTTCGATCAGCAGCGGTTTTGTCACGCGCGTCTACTCCTGCATCCGCGAATGCGGTGCCGATTGCTGCGCCCTCTCCCCTTGTGGGAGAGGGCAACACCGGCGCAACGTCGCATTCGATCGGTGAGGGGTTGCCGGTCGGAGAGCAACCCCTCACCCGTCTCGAATTCGCTGCGCTCATTCGAGCCACCCTCTCCCACAAGGGGAGAGGGAAAGAAGAACTACCGCGGCGCCATGCGGATGGCGCCGTCGAGGCGGATGGTCTCGCCGTTCAGCATCGGGTTCTCCACGATGTGGACCGCGAGGTTGCCGTATTCGGAGGCGTCACCGAGCCGCGCCGGATGCGGCACCTGCGCGCCGAGGCTCTTGCGGGCTTCCTCGTTCAAACCCATCAACAGCGGCGTCAAAAACAGGCCCGGCGCGATGGTGTTGACGCGGATCTTCTGGCTTGCGAGATCGCGCGCCGCCGGCAGGGTAAGGCCGACCACGCCGCCCTTCGAGGCGGAATAGGCGATCTGGCCGATCTGGCCTTCATAGGCCGCGACGCTCGCGGTGTTGATGATGACGCCGCGCTCTTCGCCGATCGGCTCGGCCGTGATCAGGCGTTCGGCGAACAGCCGCAGGCAGTTGAAGGTGCCGATCAGGTTGACGTTGATGATACGGGCGAACTTCGCCAGCGGATAGACGCCGTCCTTGCCGACGATGCGCTGCGAGCCGCCGATGCCGGCACAATTCATCAGCACGCGCGCGACGCCATGCGCGGCCTCGGCCTTGGCGAGGCCAGCCTTGACCTGCTCCTCGTCGGTGACGTCGGCGTGGATCGCAACGCCCTTCACCTCGGCCGCGACTTTCTCCGCGTTCTCCTTGCTCTGGTCGAGCACGGCGATTTTCGCGCCTTTGGCGGCCATGGCGCGCGCGGTGGCGGCGCCTAAGCCGGAGCCTCCGCCGGTGATGACAACGGCAACGTCTTTCAACTGCATGGTAAAGCCTTTCCTTGGGCGTTTCTTCTGGTCTTGAAGTCTGAAAGTCTCGAGCCGGCCGTCATCAGGGGATGACGATCGCCTTTATTCACGTGTTCGTCGTCAGCATGCCTCCGCAAATCAGCGCTTCCATATGCCGGATGTATTGGCGGCAGACCTCGTCGGTGACCGGCCCGACGCCGGTCGCGCGCGACATCGCGTGCCGCCCGAAAAACAGGTGATCGCAGGCGCCGATCAGGCTGGTGTAGAACAGCACCGGATCGATGTCGCGGAATTCGCCGGCCTGAACGCCTTCCGCGAGCAGTCGGCGATGAAAGCCGAGCAACGGCGCGACGAAGAATTTCGAGACCTCGTCGGCGGCTTCCGGCGTGCTCTCGTGCAGGAGATAGTGGATCAGCCGGTTCATATAGGGAAACTGGTGATACGCCCGGATGATGCCGCCGATATGCAGCTTCAGTTTCGCGGTCGGGGTGATCGGCTGCGCCAGCAGATATTCGAGGTTCGCCACCTCGGTCGCGGCGTCGCGCGCCAACAGCGCCAGCAACAAGCCGTCCTTATTGCCGAAATGATATTTCACCAGCGCAGCGTTCACGCCGGATTTCTGCGCGATATCGCTCAAGGATACTTCGATCGAGGAACGCTCGATCATCAGTTCGCTCGCCGCGACGAGGAGCTTTTCGGCGGTGGCGTTTCTGCTAGCCGGAAGCCTGGTCGGTACGCTGGTATTCAACTGTGATCCCATGACCTGCTTGTCGGGGAAGTTCGCGGGCCGCAGATAACCCGATGCCGGGCGCGCACTCAAGAGTTAATTGATTGATTGACTAAATCCCCTTGCACCTCTTAAATCCGGCCCGCCTTTCAGAATACCCAGCCAATAACAATCAGGGAGAACAGTCATGGCCGAGGCATATATCGTCGCCGCCGCACGCACCGCAGGCGGCCGCAAGGGAGGACGCCTTGCCGGCTGGCATCCGGCCGATCTCGCCGCTTCCGTGCTGGATGCGCTGGTCGACCGTTCCGGCGCCGCTCCCGACCAGATCGAAGACGTCATCATGGGCTGCGTGATGCAGGCCGGCGAACAGTCCAACAACATCGCCCGCAACGCCATCATGGCTTCAAAACTGCCGGAAAGCGTGCCCGGCACCTCGGTCGACCGGCAGTGCGGTTCGTCGCAGCAGGCCCTGCATTTCGCGGCGCAAGCGGTAATGTCCGGCACCATGGACTGCGTGATCGCCGCCGGCGTGGAATCCATGACCCGGGTGCCGATGGGCACGCCGAGCGTGCTTGCTGCGAAAGCGGGCCTTGGCAACTACAAGAGCCCGGGCATCGAGAAGCACTACCCGAACATCGTGTTCAGCCAGTTCACCGGCGCGGAAATGATGGCGGAAAAATACCGCCTTTCCAAAGACGATCTCGACAAGTTCTCCTATGAGAGCCACCAGCGGGCCATTGCCGCGACGCAAGCGGGGAAATTCAAGGACGAGATCATCCCGCTGCAGATCACCCGCGCCGACGGGTCGACCGATACCCACACAATCGACGAAGGCATCCGCTTCGACGTCAGCCTCGAGGGCATCAAGGGCGTCAAGCTGATTGCGGACAACGGCAAGCACACTGCCGCCTCTTCCAGCCAGATCTGCGACGGTGCCTCCGGCGTGGTGGTCGTCAATGAACGGGGCCTCAAGGCGCTCGGTGTCAAGCCGTTGGCGCGGATCCATCACATGACCATGATGGGCGGCGATCCCGTGATCATGCTGGACGCGCCGCTGCATGCCACCGAGCGCGCGCTGAAGAAGGCCGGCATGGCAATCGACGACATCGACCTGTTCGAGGTCAACGAGGCCTTTGCTTCGGTGCCGACGGCGTGGCTGAAAACCACCGGCGCCGACCCGGCCAAGCTCAACGTCAATGGCGGCGCGATCGCGCTCGGCCACCCGCTCGGCGGCTCCGGCACCAAGCTGATGACCACGCTGCTCAACGCGCTGAAACAGCGCAACAAGCGCTACGGGCTGCAGACCATGTGCGAAGGCGGCGGCATGGCCAACGTGACCATCGTCGAGCGGCTGTAAGTAGAAAAAATAACAGTGAACGGCGAGTAGCAAGTAACGAACGGATGCGGACCAACGTCCTTCTTCTATTCGTTACTCGCTATTCGCCGTTCGCACTTGCATTCGCTATTCGCGCCCAGAGGAAACCCCCATGACCCATCCGTCGGTGCATGCACGCACCCAGCCGAACAAGATCGCCTATCAGATGGCGGGCACCGGCAAGGCGATCACCTATCGCGAGCTTGACGAACTATCGAACCAGGGTGCGCAGCTGTTTCGTTCGCTCGGTCTGAAGGCCGGCGATCATATCGCCTTGCTGATGGAAAACCGGCTGGCGTTCATGGAGATCTGCTGGGCGGCGCAGCGCTCGGGGCTCTATTACACAGCGATCAGCCGCTATTTGACCCAGGACGAGATCGGCTACATCGTCAAGGACTGCGGCGCCAAGGTCGTCATCACCTCGCCGAAATGCGCCGAGCAGATCAAGGGCATCGTTTCCGACGCCCCGGGCGCGCCGCTGTTCTTCATGATCGACGAGCCGCTGCCCGGTTTCCGTTCGTGGGACCAGGAAGCCATTGCGCAGCCGGTCACACCGATCGCTGACCAAGTCGCCGGCTACGACATGCTGTATTCGTCGGGCACGACCGGCCGACCGAAAGGCATCAAGAAGCAATTCGAAAACAACCCGATCGATCTGCCGAATCCGTTCCTGAAGATTCTCTGCGCCGATATGTGCGGGATGAATTCCGACAGCATCTATCTTTCGCCGGCGCCGCTCTATCACGCCGCTCCCCTGCGCTTCAACATGATGGCGATCACGCTCGGCGGCACCTCGATCATCATGGAATCCTTCGACGCCGAGGAATTTTTGAGACTGGTCGAGAAACACAAGGTCACGCAGTCGCAGCTGGTGCCGACCATGTTCGTGCGCATGCTGAAGCTGCCGGAAGAGGTCCGCAAGCGTTACGACGTCTCGTCGCTGAAGGGCGCGATCCACGCCGCCGCGCCCTGCCCGATCGACGTGAAGGCAGAGATGATCGAATGGTGGGGGCCGATCCTGATCGAATATTACGCCGGCTCCGAAGGCAACGGCGTCACGGTGTCGACCTCGCAGCAATGGCTGACCCATCGCGGCACCGTCGGCCGCGCCGTGGTCGGCAAGGTCAAGATTCTGGACGAGAACGATCAGGAAGTGCCGACGGGGCAGATCGGCACGGTGTATTTCGCGGACGCGCCGGTGTTTACCTATCACAACGATCCCGAGAAGACGAAGCGCGCCTATAATGCCAGGGGCTGGTCGACGCTCGGCGACGTCGGCTATCTCGACGAAGAGGGCTTTCTCTATCTCACCGACCGCAAGAGCTACATGATCATCTCCGGCGGCGTGAACATCTATCCGCAGGAGACCGAGGACGTGCTGATCACCCATCCCGGCGTCGCCGATGTCGCGGTGTTCGGCGTGCCGAACGAGGAGATGGGCGAGGAGGTCAAGGCGGTGGTGCAGCCGCACGACATGGCAAAGGCGGGCAAGGAGCTGGAAGCCGAGCTGATTCTGTTCTGCCGCAAGCATCTGTCGCCGATCAAATGCCCGAAGAGCATCGACTTCGAGGCCGAACTGCCGCGCACGCCCACCGGCAAGCTGGTGAAGCGGCATCTGCGCGACAGGTATTGGCCGAAGACGGCGGTCAGGGTTTAGGGCGACGTGAATTCAGCCATCATGCCCGGCCTTGTGCCGGGCATCCACGTCTTTACAATTCATCGGCACAAGAAGGCGTGGATGGCCGGGACATAGGCGAGCGGAAGCGACGCCGTCCTTCGGACGGCTATGCCCGGCCATGACGGGAGAGAAATTTGCCGATGACCACAATGACATCCCTTCCCGCGATCCCGCTTCCCTCCGGCGTCCGCTCCCGCTTTGTCGACGACATCAACGGCCTGCGCATGCATGTGCTGGAGGCCGGATATGAAACCAAAGGCCGGCCCTGCGTGCTGCTGCTGCACGGCTTTCCCGGAGCTCGCCTTCAGCTGGCGCAAGGTGATGCCGCAGCTTGCGGCAGCCGGCTATCACGTGATCGCGCCGGACCAGCGCGGCTATGGCCGCACCACCGGCTGGGACGGCGATTACGACGGCGACCTCAATTCATTCCGGCTCACCAATCTGGTGCGCGATGCGCTTGGGCTGGTGTCGGCGTTCGGCTACGCAAGCGTCGATGCCGTGGTCGGGCATGATTTCGGCTCCTCGGTCGCCGCCTGGTGCGCGCTGGTGCGGCCCGACGTGTTCCGATCGGTGGTGCTGATGAGCGCGCCGTTCGCGGGCCCGCCGCCACTGCCGTTCAATACGGCCGACGGTCCGCCGCAGCCGAAGCGCGAGGATCCCGTGCACCGCGAGCTCGCGGCGCTGCCGCGGCCGCGCAAGCATTATCAATGGTACTATTCGACGCGCGAGGCCAACGCCGACATGCACCGCGCGCCGCAAGGCGTGCATGATTTCCTGCGCGCCTATTACCATCACAAGAGCGCGGACTGGAAAGACAACAAGCCCTATCCGCTGCAATCCTGGTCCGCGGGCGAACTGGCCAAACTGCCGACCTATTACGTGATGGATCTCGCCAAGAACATGGCCGAGACCGTGGCGCAGGAAATGCCGTCGGCGGCGGCGATCGCCGCCAACCAATGGCTGCCCGACCGCGAGCTTGCCTTCTACAGCGCCGAATATGAACGCACCGGATTCCAGGGCGGCCTGCAATGGTATCGCTGCGGCACCTCGGGCGCGTTCACTGCCAGAACTCGAAACCTGGTCGGGCCGCACGCATCGACGTGCCCTCCTGTTTCATTTCGGGAAAACAGGACTGGGGCACCTATCAGCGGCCCGGCGTCTATGAGGCGATGCAGCAAAGCGCTTGCACGCAAGATGCTCGGCTGCCATCTGGTCGACGGCGCCGGCCACTGGGTGCAGCAGGAGCAGCCCGAGCGAGGTCAGTCGCTTGCTGCTGCAATTCCTGAAGCAGGCCACAGAGCGCGCGCAATAAAACCCCATTCCTCCGCAATATCAGCGTCAGGCGGCCGGCGCGACGACGATGCGGGAACCATCCCGCCTTGGCGGCGTTGCGGCTACGGGCAATGCGCATTGGAGGAGAATCTATGGACAAGAAGATCGCTGGACTTTTGGGAGCGGTGGCGACGCTCGGGGCATTCAACGCGGCTCAGGCCGCGCCGACGCCAAGTCCGGCCCCGACCGACGTCATGCGGGCGAATTCCTTCGCCGACCTGCTCGAGCCGATCCCGAACGCGGCCACGCTGCTGCAGGCCGTCGACGAATCCGCTCCGACCCCGTCGGCGGACCGGAAACGTCCAGCTGGCCCAGATCGTTATCGGCATCACCACCATCATCATCACCATCATCACGGCATCTATCGCGCGGTACGCGCCCGCGTCGTCGTCGTGCCGCCGCTACCGCCGCTACTACCATCACCATCACCACCACCATCATCATCACAGCTTCTATCGCCGCGACTATTGAGGTCGCGCGGCATCGGACGATGCGAAAACAGGACCCCAGCGGGTCCTGTTTTTTGGCGACGGGTTGTCGCGGCTCAATCCTGGCGGGCCTTTTCCTTCGCCGCGCGATGCAGATGCCGATAGGTGCCGTCGAACACGGTGTCGGTCGAGGAGGTCCATTCGGTACCGGCCGACAGCGTCGGCCGGCTGTTGTAGATGCGCCGCGCCTGCAGCTCGCGCTCGGCCGATTCCTCCTCGCCCATCGGCTCAAGTTCGAAATTGGCTTCCTCGGGAATCACGATGATCTGCGCGAACGGCTCGTTCGGCCTGAAAATATGGGTGCGGCCTTCGGCCGGCGCCTTGAACACGCAAAAGAACATCATCGGCCACCAATTGCGGATCAGCGCCGGGCACAGCGATCGGCACGGTGTCGGTGGGGTCGGTATAGAACCGCGGGTGCGGTTCGGTCCGGACCGCCATGCCCTTTGGGACCTTGAGATCGAGCAGGATCTGGTAGGTGTAAAAAGCTGTCGCCGAAATTCCGGAACGGCGGCCATTGCACGCCGCCGTCCGGCGGCTCGCCCCAATCTCCCTCCAGAATCAAATGGCCGTCTTTGGTCGTGACGTGCAGCTCATTGTCGTAGGGATAAAACAGTTCGATGCCGTATTGCGCGCCTTCCGAAAACGGCACGCAATGCCAGACTTGCTCGCGTGAACCATTGGCGCGAGGTTCGCGCTTTCCGGCCCATCCGGGAATCTCGAGCTTGGTCCGACGCGGCGCCAGCCGCGGATCGTTCAAACGGTATTTGACCTTGTCCATGCGATCTCCCGGGACGCTGTTCCCTGCGACAGGAACTCGAACGGATCAACTGGAACGGTTCCATTTCATGGCATCGAAAAATCATGCGACAGCGGCTTTGCCGCGCGGCGCTGAATTTGACCCGATCCTGACCGAGCCTTATATAGGTTTAGAACCATTCTAAATGGTACTGGGAATGCCTTGATGAAGAATTTCTCCGATTTGACCGAGCGCGAAGTGCTGGCGGTCGCGATCTCCGCGGAGGAGGAAGACAGCCGCATCTATATGAGCTTCGCCGAGGATCTCGCGGAGCGCTATCCGGAATCGGCCAAGATCTTCGAGGAGATGGCGGAGGAGGAAAAAGGCCATCGCCACATGCTGCTGGAGATGTACGAAAAGCGCTTCGGCGAGAACCTTCCGCCGATTCGACGGGACGACGTCAAGGGATTTCTGCGCCGCCGTCCGGTCTGGTTGACCAAGAACCTGTCGCTCGACACCATCCGCAAGGAAGCCGAGACGATGGAGTTCGAGGCCGAGCGGTTTTACGTCAAGGCGGCCGAACAGACCCAGGATGTCGGCGTCCGCAGGCTGCTCGGCGATCTCGCCGAAGCGGAAAAAGGCCACGAGAACGTCGCGGCGCGATTGACCGACCAAGATTCTCAAGCCCGACGTGCGCGAGCAGGAGGACAAGACGCGCCGGCGCGTGTTCGTTCTGCAATATGTGCAGCCCGGTCTCGCCGGATTGATGGACGGCTCGGTCTCGACTTTGGCGCCGCTGTTCGCGGCGGCCTTTGCGACGCATCACAACTGGCAGACCTTCCTGGTGGGCCTCGCCGCCTCGATCGGCGCCGGCATCAGCATGGGCTTTGCCGAAGCGTTGTCCGACGATGGATCGCTGACCGGACGCGGCTCGCCCTGGCTGCGCGGGGTAACCTGCGGTCTGATGACGACGCTCGGCGGCCTCGGCCACACCATGCCTTATCTGGTGCCCGATAGCTGGGCCAACGCGTTCTGGATCGCGACCGCGATCGCAGGCGTGGTGGTGTTTTTCGAATTGTGGGCGATCGCCTATATTCGCGCGCGATACATGGACACCCCGTTCCTGCAGGCGGTATTCCAGATCGTGCTCGGCGGCGCCATCGTGCTCGCGGTCGGCATTCTCATTGGGGCAGCCTAGCTCAGGAAGCGATGATGAAACGCCGAGCCAAACCACCTGCCCGGCGCCAGCTCTGCCTGCTGGCCGACTTCGGCCTTCGCGACTGTTGGCGGGGCAGCCGGCAAAGGCCACCGACGAGATTCAGGTCTACAATGCCGGCATTGCCGCGCCGGGCCAGTTCACGATCCAGCAGCACCTCAATTATGTCCCGCTCGGGGTCAAGGATCCGCCGTTTCCGGGCGGCCTCATCTCCAACAACAGCATCAACGGTACGCCTGAATTCGCCTACGGCGTCACCGACTGGTGGGAAGTCGGCCTTTATCTGCCGTTCGCGATCAAGGACCAGCAATTCCTGTCCGACGCCTTCAAGCTGCGGACCCTGTTCGTTTCGCCCAACGCCGATCAGCGCAACTTCTTCTATGGTATCAATTTCGAACTCGGCAACACGATGCCGAAATTCTCGCAGTCGAGATTCGAGCTGGAGATCCGGCCGATCATCGGCGTCCGCAACGCGGAGTGGGAATTCATCGTCAACCCGATCGTGGACGTCAGCTTCGGCAAATATGGCGAGGTGGACTTTGCGCCTGCGGCGCGCGTGGCGCGCAAGATTGCACCAGATACGTTCATAGGGCTGGAGTATTACGCCGACTTCGGCGAGATCGGAAATTTCGCCAAGCTCGAAGACCAGCAGCACACGCTGTTCGCCGTGACCGATTTCAAGCTTGGTGTCTTCGACGTAGATCTTGGCGTCGGTTACGGACTGACATCAGCGTCCGACCGCTGGGTCGTGAAGAGCATCGTCGGATACGCGTTTCCTGTTCCCGGAGGCGATGCCGGCGCGGGCGATCGCGCCACCGGAGCAGGGCCCGTCAATCCAATGGCGCACCCCTCCGCGCGATTCCCGCCATACTGACGCAACATCGCAGCGGCTCATGCGTTAGATCCGCTTTGCCAACCTCGATTTAAGGAATCCCATGACCACTCGTCTGCAATACGGGGCCACCGCGAAGGTGCTTCACTGGCTCATCGTCGCGCTGCTGTTGGTGCAATACTCGATCGGCTGGCTGATGCCGGACCTTCATCGCGGCATGAAACCCGGCGCCGGCATGACATTCCACGTCTCCTTTGGATTGACCATATTGGTCCTCATCGTGCTGCGTTTTGCGTGGCGGCTGACCCATCGGGTTGCGCCCGAGAGCTCGCTTCCGCCGTGGCAGCGCCTTAGTCTCGGAGGTCGTGCACTGGCTGCTCTACGTGCTGGTGCTGGCAACCACCGTGACCGGGTGGCTGTTCGCCTCGTTTCGCGGTTGGTCGATGTCGTTCTTTTATCTCATACCGATGCCGATGTTGGCGTCCGACAATGCGGCGGCCGGCAAGGCGATCGATGGCCTGCATCAGGCGGCGGAATGGAGCTTGCTGGTATTCATCGGTATCCATGTCGCGGCGGCACTCGCCCACATCTTCGTCTATCGCGACCAGATCATGCAGCGGATGCTGCCGGAATAGCAGTGTTGCCGCAGCAATAGCGGTCTGGCGGACGCGGCCAAAACGAAGCATCATCCGGCAAGATTGCAAAACCTTGACCAGGAGTGCGCCTTGGCCAAATCGCAATGGAGTTTCAAGACCGCGACCGAACTATCGGCGGCGCTGGCGGCGAAGAAGGTTTCCGCCGTCGAATTGGCGCAGGATGCGATCGGCCGCATCGAGCGGCACGATGCGAAGATCAATGCGATTTGCGTGCGCGATTTCGCCCGCGGCCTGGAAGCCGCTCGCGCCGCCGACGCCGCCCGCGCGCGTGGCGAAACCGGTCCGCTGCTGGGCCTTCCCCTCACCGTGAAGGAATCCTTCAACGTCGCGGGGCTGCCGACGACCTGGGGCTTTCCGGCGCAGAAGGATTTCGTCCCACCGGAGGATGCGCTGTCGATTTCCCGCGTCAAACGGGCCGGCGGCGTGATCCTCGGCAAGACCAACGTGCCGATCGGGCTTGGCGACTGGCAGAGCTACAACGAGATCTACGGCATCACCAACAATCCGTTCGGTCTCGGCCACACGCCCGGCGGCTCCTCCGGCGGGTCGTCGGCGGCGCTGGCGGCGGGTTACGGCCCGCTCTCGCTCGGCTCCGACATCGGCGGTTCGCTGCGGGTGCCGGCCTTCCACTGCGGCGTCTATGCGCACAAGCCGACTTTTGCGCTGGTGCCGTCGCGCGGCCATACCCCGCCGCCGCTGCCGCCGCTGCCGTTCGACCGCGATCTCTCGGTGATCGGGCCGATGGCGCGATCGGCCGCCGACCTTTCGCTCTTGCTCGACGTGATCGCCGGACCGGATCCGATGGAAGCGGGCAAGGCCTATAAGCTCGCGCTGCCGCCGCCGCGCCACGGTGATTTGACGAATTTTCGGGTGCTGCTGATCGACAGCGATCCCGTGATGCCGACCGGAACAAGCGTCCGCGACGCGATCGAAAGGCTCGCCGCCAATCTCGGCAAGGCCGGCGCGACGGTGGCGCGCAATAGCCCGCTTTTGCCCGACTTCGCCGCCTCGACGCGGCTCTATATGCGGATGCTGATGTCGTTCCTTGCCGCCTCCTTCGCGCCGGATATCTATGCCGGCGCGCAAGCCGCGGCCGCAAAGCTTTCTCCTGACGATATGAGCCTGGCCGCGGAGCGGCTGCGCGGCATCGCGCTCAGCCATCGCGACTGGGTGATGGCCGACGGCGCCCGCGCGCGGTTGCGCGCGCAATGGCGCGAGCTGTTTCGGAATTTCGACGCGGTCATTTGTCCGGTCATGCCGACGCCGGCCTATCCGCACGATCATTCCGAGGATCAGGAGAAACGCCGGATCAATATCGACGGCAAGGACTTCGTCTACATCGATCAATTGGCATGGCCGGGTATTGCAACGTTGCCCGGCCTGCCCGCCACCGCAATCCCGACCGGCCTTTCGCCGGAAGGCCTGCCGGTCGGCGTGCAGATCGTCGGCCCATGGCTGGAGGATCGCACGCCGCTCAAGCTGGCCGAACTGATCGAGCGTGAATTCGGCGGTTTTGTGCCACCACCGATGTTTGATGACTAAAGAAGCCTCGTCCCCGGATGAGCGCATTCGCGCTCACTCGGAGGAGCGCGCTCTGGCGCGCGTCTCGATTGCGGGCCTTCATGGTTCGAGACGGCGCTGGCGCACCAATAGAATCTGATGTGGCCTGCGAAAGCCGCTGATTACCCCATCCGTCCGTCCGGTTGCATCCGCAGCCCGCCTCACGATTTCCGGTGAATTGCGTGCGATTGAGCGCATTGTTACCGTAATTCTCGCTTGATCGACATCCAGGCGTGCTTGTCAGCGCCCGATCGACGATAGCTCGGGGGCCTAAGCTACCCCGGCTATGCCAGTCGACTGCAGACGGGATGCGCTGTGAAGGGTATCCGGCGGGCCGCGGTTGTGCATGCGGATGCCCGGTACCGAGAAAAGCCGACGCTGAAGCCGACATGATATTGCCCGCGTGAATGACCCCCGAGCCGACATCGGCGTTATGCGTGCCGGCGACCAGCCACTCTGCCTTCATCGAGAACGACCTCGCGGGGTAGCTTTCGTCCATGTCGCATAAGTTCAAGGAGAACCTATGGCATTAATGCGTGCTCGCGGTAAACCAGCTGGCGGGCACGATCATTCTGCGTCGTCTACGAGCCGATTCAAAGCGCTTGCAGGCAGAATCCAACGTCGCCACTCAGGGTCCTCCGTCGCACCGAGGCCGCCGTAAAATGACTGCGCCAACACATTGTCGTTCAACACAAACCAGCAGAATCGCTCGTGCCCTATCCCACGGGCGTGCAGCGCCATTTGCCGCATAAGTCTTTGGCCGACGCGCCCGCCTCGGTACTCCGGATCAACATAGAGCCACTTCAGCATCAGAAGTGGTTGCAGTGTATGCATAAACGGGATCTCGTAGTGGACCGCCATTCCAGCGAGTGACCCTGGGCCTGCGTCCGCGACGTAAGCCCCAAACTCGGGCCGCTCACCGAAGCCACGGCGACGCAGCTCCGCTTCGCTGAGGCTGAAGTTCTGACCACGCTCAAAGCTCACGATCGCACGCATGAGCCGAAGCAACTCTGGTGCGTCGTTCTCGTTCATTGGCCGTATCGTGATGGCAGTCGTTCGACGGCAACTTGCCGATTTCTCCATGAAACGTACCTTTTGATGGGGTGCGGACGGATGAGGATAAGGTTCTATGCCCAACCTTACTTCGCGGCCATCCTGGCTGGTCGTCAAACTTCTGGTTCAGGCCCATCTCGTCTTTTGTGGAGGCGATGGGCTCGGTGGCTGCCGGTCGCGAAACGGACGATCCGGTAAGGCGGGGAGATCACCGGGTGCGGTCGCGCAGAATGTCGCACAATAGGCGGTGGGATCGCGTCGCCGGCTGCTTCATCATAGCGCCACGGCGAAACAATATTGCCCATCTTCATCAGCGTGGCGCGCCTCCTCACCATCCCGGCTTTCGCCGGGACGACGATCAAGCATCAAACATGATTACGCTGCGCACGGTTTTGCCGGCCTTCATCGCGGCAAAGCCTTCGTTGATCTCGGACAGCTTAAGTTTCGCCGAGATCCAGTCCTCCAGATGCAGCCGCCCGCGCATGTAAAATTCGACCAGCCGGGGCATGTCGACGCGGAAATGGTTCGAACCCATCGAGGAACCCTGAATCTTGCGCTCGCGCAGGAAATCAAAACCATGCAGCTCGATCTTCTGACCGAACGGTATCATGCCGACGATGGTCGCGGTGCCGCCGGGCGCCAGCATCGCAAACGCCTGCTCCGCGGTCTCCTTGCGGCCCAGCACTTCGAACGAGTGATGCACGCCGCCGCTGGTGAGTTCGCGCACCTGCTGCACAACGTCGCCGTTTTTGGGATCGACGATGTCGGTGGCGCCCAGCTTCGTCGCCAATTGCAGCTTGGCCGGATTGGTGTCGACCGCGATGATCCGGCCCGCGCCGGCGATCTGGGCGCCGTTGATGGCGGCCATGCCGCCGCAGCCAATCACCACCACGGTTTCGCCGGGCGCGACCTTGGCGGTGTTCACCACCGCGCCATAGCCGGTGATGACGCCGCAGCCGATCAGCGCCGCGAGATCGAGCGGCATGTCCTTGCGGATTTTCACGATGGCGTTTTCGTGCACCAGCATCTGCTCGGCGAACGACGACAGATTGAGGAACTGGTTCAGCTTCTCCGAGCGCGCCCATGACAACCGGTTGGAGGCGCCGGGCAGCATCTTCACGGTGGTGTCGGTGCACAAAACCGGCCGCCCGGTGGTGCAATTGTCGCAGGTGCCGCAGAACACCGACAGACAGGTGACGACATGATCGCCGGGCTTGACATAGGTGACGTCGGAGCCGACCTGCTCGACGATTCCGGCGGACTCATGGCCGAGCACGGCGGGAAGCGGATGGGGATAGAGCCCTTCCATGAAATGCAGATCGGAATGACAGAGGCCGGCGACGGAAGTGCGGATCTGGACCTCGCGCGGTCCGGGCTTCTGCAGGCTGACGTCCTCGATCACCAGCGGCTTGTTGACTTCATACAGGACGGCGGCCTTCATCGGATACTCCCCGGATTTTTGTGTTGTTCTTGAACCACTGACGGCTTGCGAAAGCGAGCCTACGCCGCGCTGAGCAATCCGCCAACCTCGGCCATGCCGACATCACGCTCGCCGAGCAGGCAGCCAGTGACGGCACGCTGCACCGAATTTTCCGCGAGCCGGAACGGGTCCTGCACCGAGACCCGGTGATCGATCACCATGCGCGACAGCAACAGCCTTCGGGCATCGCCGCGCATCTCGTGGATGCGCCGCTTTCCCAGGCCAGCGCCACGGCGCTAGCGACATGATAGAGCAGACTGATGGCACGCCGCGCGCCGGACCGGCGCGATAGAAATTCATCCTCCGATGTATCCGGTGCGAGCAGTCCCGGCTGATCGGACGGGTCCGTCACATCGTCGTGTCTGGCTGGTTTTTGCATTTGCAACTCTGGTTCGTTCCGCCCAGTGTTCTGGTTGATTGTTTTAGATGATATAGATCATGCTAGCGATAAGCGGGCGATAAAGCCGTCACAGAACCTATCAGGAGGAATGTGCCATGGCGGACACTTACCGCATCATCGGCGCCGAGATGTCGCCCTACTCGGTCAAGGTGCGCTCCTATTTTCGCTACAAAGCCATCCCGCATCAATGGGTTTTGCGCAATGCGGCAAGCCAGGCCGAATTCGAGAAATACGCCAGGATGCCGATCATTCCGCTGGTGGTTACGCCCGAGGGCACTGGCATCCAGGATTCCACCCCGATCATCGACGCGATGGAGAAGCTTTTTCCGGAGCCCGCGATCCATCCCGACGATCCTGTCGCACGCTTCGTTTCCGCACTGGTCGAGGAATTCGGCGACGAGTGGGGCAACAAATGGATGTTCCATTACCGCTGGGCGCGTGACGTCGACCAGATATCTTCCGCCGGCCGCATCGCGCGGATGCGCGGGCCCGCCGGCCGACGAGGAGAAACACACGGCGCTTCGCCGGCCAGGTCCGCGCCCGCATGGTCGACCGGGTGTGGTTCGTCGGCTCCAACGCCGTGACCGCGCCGCAGATCGAGGCCGGTTTTGCCAGCATGCTGGGACTGCTGGACGCCCATCTTGCGACGCGGCCCTATCTGTTCGGCGGCAGGCCGGCCTATGGCGATTTCGGCCTGTGGGGCCAGATCTACGAAATGTGGACCGATCCGACCGCGGGCGCGCTGATCGGCGGCGGCGCGCCGCATGTGCTGGACTGGGTGCACCGCATGCTGTGGCCGAAGGCAGAAGGCCGTTCGAGGCGTGGCCGGCGCTGGAGCCGACCCTGATGCCGATCCTGCAAGCGAACAATCGGGGCGCAGTTCATGCCCTGGACCTGCGCCAACGAGAAGGCGCTGGCGGAGGCGAGGGAGGAATTCAGCGTCACGCTCGGCGGAAAAGGTCTGGACCCAGAAGCCGCAGAAATATCACGCGCGCTCGCTTTCATGCTGCGCGCCAAATATGCCGAAGCAGCCGACAAGGCCGCGCTCGATCCGGTGCTGGAAGAAGCGGGCTGCCTCGCCGGATTGCGCGGCTGAACGCCAAGGAAAGGAGAAGCGCGCATGGAAATTCCAAAATACAAGATCGCCCTGATCGTCGGCGCCGGCGAAGGCCTGAGCGCATCGCTGGCGCGGCTGTTCGCCAAGCAAGGCATCCGCGTCGCGCTCGCGGCGCGGCAAATCGAAAAGCTCGGCGCGCTCTGCCACGAAACCGGCGCGCGCGCCTTTGCCTGCAACGCCACCGACGCCGGACGAGGTCGAACGGCTGTTCGGCATGGTCGAGCGCGAGATCGGCGTGCCCGATCTCGTCGTCTATAACGCCAGCGGACGGGCACGCGGCGCTTTCACCGACCTGGTGCCGGCGGAGGTGGCGCAGGCAATCGCGGTCAGCGCATATCGGCGGCTTCCTGGTGGCGCAGCAGGCGGCAAAGCGGATGCTGCCCAACAAACACGGCGCGATCCTGTTCACCGGCGCTTCCGCCAGCGTCAAGGGCTATCCGCAATCGGCACCGTTCGCGATGGGCAAGTTCGCGCTGCGCGGTCTGGCGCAAAGCATGGCGCGCGAATTGTCGCCGCAGGGCATCCACGTCGCGCATTTCGTCATCGACGGCGGCATCCGCAGCGCGGCGCGTACCGAAGCACCCGACCGGCCGGATTCGATGCTCGATCCCGACGCCATCGCCTTGAGTTACTGGAACGTGCTGCAGCAGCCGCGCAGCGCCTGGACCTGGGAACTGGAGTTGCGGCCCTGGGTGGAGAAGTTTTGAGACATCGTCATTCCGGGATGGTGCGCTAGCACCAGACCTCAGATGTGCAATTGCACATCTGGGAATCTCGAGATTCCGGGTTCGATGCTTCGCATCGCCCCGGAATGACGCATTGGGGGAAACATGACCAGCGAAATCACCATCGACACCGGCACCAACGAACTGCTTTGCGTTATCCGCGACCGCGTCGCCATCATCACGCTGAACCGGCCGGAGGTCCGCAACGCGCTGTCGGACAATCTGACGCCCGCGCTGCGCACGATGATCAAGACCTGCGGCGAGAATTCGGAGGTCGGCGCGCTGTTGGTCACCGGCGCCGGCACCGCCTTTTGCGCCGGCGGCAACGTCAAGGGCATGGGCGCCCATCGGGACAGGAAGAAGCTCGAAATGTCCTATGACGAGAAGGTCGCCGACCTGCAGGAACGCCAGCGCCTGCTCACCGGCGCGCTGATCTCGGTGCGCAAGCCGACCATCGCCGCCCTGCCCGGCGCTGCGGTCGGCGCCGGGCTGGCCATCGCCATGGCCTGCGACATTCGGATCGCCGCGCAATCGGCGTTCGTTTCGACCGGCTATCTGCGGGTGGGCTTGAGCGGCGACTATGGCATCGCCTGGCTGTTGACGCGGCTGGTCGGGACCGCGCGGGCGCGCGAATTGATGTTCACCTCCGACAAGGTCGACGCGGCGAGATGCGAGGTAATCGGCCTCGTCAACCGCGTGGTGCCGGACGCAAAACTTCAGGACGAGGCGTTGGCGCTGGCGAAATCGATGGCCGAAGGCCCGACCCTCGCGCTGCGCTACATGAAGGACAATCTCGACGAAGCCCTGCTGTTCGATTTTGCCACTGCCCGCGACCATGAAGCGGAACGCCTGATCCGCACCACGATGACGGCGGATCACCGCGAGGCGGTGCAGGCGTTTATCGAGAAGCGCAAAGCAGTGTTTGCGGGGAAATAGCGGTGTTTGAGGATTCGTTCAAACCGCCGCCTGCAGCGCGATCTGCTGCGCCGCGAGCCGCCAGCTGGCGCAGGGAATTTCCTGCGGCGCCAGATCGCTGTGCTTTTCGAACCGCACCAGCTTCCAGTCATCGGGATTGTTGGTGAAGGCAAAGCCGGATTTGCGGGCGAGCGCGATCATGGCTTCGTTGGAGCGCAAGGTATCGCCGAACAGGCGCCTGGCGCCGAACGCGGCGGCGCGGCATTCCAGATTCCTCAAAAGGGCCGAACCGATGCCTTGGCCCTGCCAGCGGTCGTCGATCGACAGGCCGAACTCGAAACTGTCCTTGTCGCTGTCGAACGCGTAGCGGGCTTCGCCGACGATGCTCTCAAAGCCGTCGATCATCGTCGTCGCGATCACGCTGAACTGATCGCCCTCGCCGACCTGGATGAAATGCTCAAGCACGTTTTGCGGCAGTTCGCTGATGGCGCCAAGGAAGCGGTTGTAGCGGGAACGGGTCGTCAGCGAGCGGAAGTAGGCCTGCAGCGCCTCGGCGTCGGCGGGCTCGACAAATCGCACCGTCAGCGATTTGCCGCTGCGCAGCCGCAGGATATCTGAATGCTGCCGGAGGTCGTCGAGGCGAAGCGCGGTCATGGCACCCTCCGATTGGTTCGGAAAGACGATGGCCGGCGTCCCCCTTGAAGAGGCGGCGCCGGCCGCGGCGGCCTTCAGGCCCGCCAGAACGGCTTTTCGGCCTCGTAAACGATGTCGCTCCAGGACACGCCGACGTCATGCAGGTCGCGCTCGGTCCATAGGGTCAATTCGCGGCGCTGGCGCCGACGGTCGCGCCAGACGTGCAGGGTCTCGCCGAGTTGGGCCCAAAGCCCAGAGCTATGATGAATTGTCATCGATTGATGTGAGCAGATGGACATATTGTCCTCCTAAGGCTACGCTCTCGCAGCAAATATCTGCGCAATCCGGAATTTCGACAAACGACACTTTGTGCCGTTTCGCATGAGATAAATTCATGTACCTGGGATAACAGATGGCCGCCCGGCTGCCCTCGCTCAATGGCTTGCGCGCCTTCGAGGCGGCGGCCCGGCATTTGAGCTTCACCGCTGCGGCATCCGAGCTGAACGTCACGCAAACCGCGATCAGCCATCAGATCCGGCGGCTCGAGGAAGAACTCGGCATCCGCCTGTTCGTCCGCCAGAACCGCGCACTGGCGCTGACGCCGGAGGCCAGGGAGTATCTTCCCGGCATCCGCGCGGCGTTCAACGATCTCAGGCTCGCCACCGACCGGCTCAAGCGCCGGGATGACGACCATGTGCTGACGCTCTCGACACTGGCGTCGCTCGCCGCCAAATGGCTGTTGCCGCGACTTTCCACTTTCCAGGAGGCGCATCCCGGCATCGACGTGCGCATCACCACCTCAACCAGCCTGGTCGATTTCAAGAACGGCGACGTCGACGCCGCGATCCGCTACGGCCGCGGCCACTGGCCCGGGCTTCGCGCCGACTGGCTGATGGCGGACGAGGTTTTCCCGGTGTGCAGTCCGGCGCTACTGACCGGCAAGCGTCCGCTGCGTCGTCCCGAAGATCTGCGGGATCACGTCCTCCTGCACACCAGCACCAACAGCGACGATTGGCGGCTGTGGCTCACGGCCGCCGGCTTGCCCACCGACATCTCCAAGCAGAAGGGCATCACCTTCGACCTGATCCTCATGACCGTGCAGGCCGCGATCGACGGCATCGGGGTGGCGATGGGCCGGACCTCCTATGTCCAGGACGACATCGCCAAGGGTCGGCTCGTGGTACCGTTCGAGATCGCGTTACCGGCAGACGCTGGATTCTACCTCGTCTCACCACAGGCCGGCCCCGACCCGCCGAAGTTGCAGGCCTTCCGGAAATGGCTGATGACCTCCGTGCAGGGTAAGGCCTGAAACGCAGACCACATCTGCGCCAAAAATCGGCTCAATCGGCGTTTTCCGGTTGGTCGCGCTATGCCGGCGTGGCAGATTGCCGCCGGATTTTGGCTGATGTTCGCCGCGACGCTTGGCATCATCAGCGATCACCGTCTATCGGGGCGGCCGGACCATCGAGATCCGAGAGGCTGTCACCGCGTGAGTCCTCGACCGGCCCGATTTGATTTCCATGCAAACAACGATAACAAGAGGGCATGGTCGACTTAGCCCGTAAATTCGATGTGCTGGTGATCGGCGGCGGCAATGCCGCGCTGTGCGCCGCGATCAGCGCGCGGCGATCCGGCGCGTCCGTGCTGGTGCTGGAGGGCGCCCCGAAATTCTATCGGGGCGGCAACACCCGGCATACCCGCAACATGCGCTGCGCCCACGATGCGGCGACCGAAATCCTCACCGGGCCCTATACGGAAGCGGAATTCTGGGAAGATTTGCTTCGCGTCACCGGCGGCCAGACCGACGAGGAGCTGGCGCGCTACATGATCGCCGAGTCCAAGGACATCCTTACCTGGATCGTCGAACAGGGCGTGCGCTGGCAGCCGTCGCTGGGCGGCACGCTGAGCCTCGGCCGGACCAATTCGTTCTTCCTCGGCGGCGGCCGGGCGATGCTGAACGCGCTGTATCTCACCGCCGAGCAGCTCGGTGTCAAAATTCTCTACGACGCCGAAGTGGTCGACCTCGACATCGACAACGGCATGTTTCTCTCCGCCGTTCTCAAACAGGGCGACGGCCGCGCCAAGGTGAGCGCTGCGACCCTGGTCGCAGCCGCCGGCGGCTTCGAGGCCAATATCGAATGGCTGAAGCAGTATTGGGGCACGGCCGCCGATAATTTCCTGATCCGCGGCACGCCCTACAATCGCGGCTCGATCCTGAAGATGCTGCTCTCCAAGGGCGTGCAGGAGGTTGGCGACCCGACCCAATGCCACGCGGTCGCAATCGACGCCCGCGCGCCGAAATTCGACGGCGGCATTATCACCAGACATGATTCCGTGGTGTTCGGCATTGTCGTGAACAACCAGGCCTTGCGCTTCTACGACGAAGGTGAAGACATCTGGCCGAAGCGCTACGCGATCTGGGGCCGTCTCGTCGCCGCGCAGCCGGACCAGATCGCCTATATCATTTTCGACTCGAGCGTTCTCACCAGTTTTATGCCGACGCTGTTTCCGCCGATCAAGGCCGGCAGCATCGCCGAACTGGCGGGCAAATTCGATCTCGACGCAGCCGTGCTGGAAAAAACCATCGCCGACTTCAACGCGGCCGTGAAGCCCGGCATCTTCGATCACACCATCCTCGACAACTGCCGCACCGAAGGGTTGACGCCGCCGAAGACCCATTGGGCGCGGCGGATCGAGACGCCGCCTTATTATGCCTATCCGGTGCGGCCCGGCATCACCTTCACCTATCTCGGCACCCGCGTGAACAGAGAGGCGCGCATGCTGATGAAGGACGGCAAGCTAGCCGCCAACATGTTCGCCGCCGGCGAAATCATGGCGGGCAATGTGCTCGGCAAGGGCTATGCGGCCGGCATCGGCATGACCATCGGCAGCGTGTTCGGACGGATCGCGGGACGGGAAGCGGCGCAAAATGCACGGAACTAAAACGCTCGAGGAGGCCGACCGCCTGATGACGGTCTGCAATTCCTGCCGCTACTGCGAAGGTCTCTGCGCGGTTTTTCCGGCGATGGAAATGCGCCGCGCGTTTTCCGACGGCGACCTCAATTATTTGGCCAATCTCTGTCACGCCTGTGGCGCCTGCTACACCGACTGCCAGTTCTCGCCGCCGCACGAATACGACGTCAACGTGCCGAAGACGCTCGCCGCCGCGCGCGCCGAATCCTGGGCCGCCTATGCCTGGCCGCGCGCCTTCTCGGGCCTGTTCGCGCGCAACGGCGTTGCCATCAGCATCATCGCGGCGTTGAGCGTGGCCGCGTTCATTTTCGGCTTTGCGGCCGTAACCAACCGGCAGGTGCTGCTCGGCATCCACACCGGCCCCGGCGCCTTCTACACCCTGATGCCGCACAACGCGATGGCGGCGCTGTTCGGCGCGGCATTCCTCTACGCGATGCTAGCGCTGGTGATGGGCGTGCGCGCCTTCTGGCGCGACATCGGCGAGCCCATCGGCATGCTGGCCGATCCGGGCTCGCTGTGGCAGGCGATGAAGGATGCAGGACGACTGCGCTATCTCGACGGCGGCGGCGTCGGCTGCTTCAACGAGGACGAGCGCCCCACCGATCATCGCAAAATCTACCATCATCTGACCTTCTACGGATTCTTGCTTTGCTTCGCCGCCACCTGCGTGGCTACGCTCTATCACTATCTGCTGGCGCGCGAGGCACCTTATCCGTGGTGGGACCTGCCGGTCGTGCTGGGCACGCTTGGTGGCGTCGGGCTTCTGATCGGGCCCGCGGGTCTGTTAGCCGAAAAATCAAAACGCGATCCCGCATTGGTCGACGAGAAGCGCTCCGGCATGGATGTCGCGTTTGTCGTCATGCTGTTTTTGACCGGCCTCACCGGCATGGCGCTGTTGCTGCTGCGCGAGACGGCGGCAATGGGGCCGCTGCTCGCCCTGCATCTTGGTTTCGTGTTCTCGCTGTTCATCACCATGCCCTACGGCAAGTTCGTGCACGGGCTCTATCGCTTCGTCGCGCTGGTGCGGTACGCGCGGGAGCGGCGGATGATGGCGGGAGGGACCTAGTCTGGAGTTTTGCGAGCGAACGCTGATCCGTTTCCCCTCCCCCCGCGAAGCGGTGGGGTCCGAGGCGAGCGGGGCTTGCTCTCGAGGTTGGGGGTGGGGGGTGGTGCGGCGAGTTCGCGCTCTCGTGCTGGCACTGCGCCCGCTGAAACACCCCCCACCCCCGACCCCCGACCCCTCCCCGCCACGCGCAAGGGCGCGTGGGTGGAGGGGAGCTCACGAACGGTGCTCGCTTGTCCGGGACGACGAATCTATTCCTCGATTCAAATTTCAAACAGCAGATGTGCGCCCGCATTCTCGCGGCGCGATTTTGCCCGAGCTTTGCGTGTCGTTGTCCCTCGAAGAAGAGGGAGCAGGGAATGCCGGATGCGCGCTGCACCCGCGGTCTCATGTGCAAATATGTGTGAAAGAAAGCGCACACGAGCATACAGGTTCAGCGGAGGCAATCCGGCCTTCCCTGCGCAATGGTTTTACGGTTTACTTCGCGCTCTCCCCGGAGAATCGGGCTTTGTTGTCTCCGTCGCCTGCGGATCACTCTGCAGGCTTGACGCCAACCATTGAGGCGTCAGGACCACACGACTTCGCCGTACGCGACACGCAGCGTTCGTCTGCCGCCGCCATCGCGTCCACCGCATCCCATCCGCGTTTCGTGACGATCGCGATACGCCCCTCTTGCCGGATGGGTTGGGCAAACTGATAAAACTGATTTGCCCGACAAGTTAAGCGAAGTTTTGCCCGACGGGCTATTTTGTCGCACCCACGGCGGATACTCGACGTCCTGCCGAACTCAAAGAGCTTGGCTCAGCTCGTCCGACCGATTTCATCTCGCCGTGCCGCCGCACCCGTCCTTGGGAATCACCGCCGCATTTTTTTCGAGACGATCACTGCAGGAAATCGCGGATGCTTTCTGCGACCTCGCGGGCATGCGTTTCTAACGCGAAGTGACCGGTGTCGAAGAAGCGGACAACCGCGCGAGGGTTGTCGCGCTTGAACGCCTCGGCGCCAGGCGGCACAAAGAACGGGTCGTTCTTGCCCCATACCGCTAAAAACGGCGGCTTGTGCGTACGAACGGCCGACGGTTGAGGCGACCCTTCGCCGGCTCAGCCGGTCGGCAGGCCCGCGCGCGACCGAAGCGCGGCGGTGCTCTGGAAATAGACCGGGGGATCCGCCGATAGACCCCGATGCACCTGGCGGGTGACCCCATCGGCCAAGACCTGACCATCCCCGCGCTCGAGGGCGTCGAGCGTTGTCCGCACGATTTCCTCGGGCGAACTCTTCGGCGCGTCGATATTGCGCGTAAGGTCGGTGTCGATGAAGCCTGCATGCAACCCGACGACCTGGGTGCGCTGTTGCGCCAGTTCGATGCGAAGACCGTTGGTCAGCGCCCATGCGGCTGATTTCGACGCGCCATAAGTCGCCAGCCCCGGACCATTCATCCAGCTTGCAACAGAAAGCACGTTGATAATCGCGCCGCCGCCGTTCTTCGCCAGGACCGGCGCGAAAGCGCGCGCCATGCGCAGCGGCCCGACAAAGTTCACCTCAAACTGCTCGCGCGCGGCCTCGACCGCCCCGTCGGCGAGAAAGCCGCCAGGCCTTGCGATGCCGGCATTGTTGACGAGCAGGTTGACGTTCCCGGCCGCGCGCGCCGCGGCGACGACGTCTTCGTCGCTGGTGACCTCCAGTTTCAGCGGCACGACGCCCTTCAGGGTAACCGTCTCCGGATTGCGCGCCGCGGCGTAGACCTTCGCCGCCCCCATCTCCACAAGCGCCTTGGCAAAGGCGAGGCCGAGGCCCCGGTTGGCGCCCGTCACCAGGCCGATTGATCCTTTGATCTTCATGGTCGACTCCTCTGTTGCTCTCGGGCTTTGCGCACAGCCAACGCGCATTTCGTGGCGCGGCTGGGCAGGCAGGAACTTTGCACTCTGATTTGATGAGCGGGGCGGGGAGCCGCGGCACTCCGCCCGTCCTCGCTTCCGCCGCTGACAGACTTCGAACCGGAATTACACTCCCTGTCGAATACCATCGGCTACGGGTAGACCTTACTCTCCGGCGTGAGCCGTTGAACTCCCCGCCTGGGTGGGGCCCTTCTCCGTCGGGAATATGCTCTCGTAGTTCGCGCGGGCCTCCCTGATGAGACGCGCGCGTTCCAGCTCAGACTTCGGGATAAACCGTACGACATCACCCATGAGACTCTCCAAATAACGGGCATTGACATTAGGCGTATATGCTCCTATATAAGCGCATATGCCCCTTTGTCAAGAACCAGGATTTCAGATGACGTCCAGCACTCCCCCGTTAAGCCGGAAGACTGCAATTGCTTTGTGGTTCGCTCGGCGGCCCGCCACGTGACGCAGCTTTACGACCAGTTCCTGGCGCCGGTCGGGCTCCATGTGACGCAGTTTTCGATTCTCGCCAGGCTCAAGCGGCTCGGCCCGATGACGATCAATGCGCTCGCCAAGGAAATGGTCATGGACCGCACCACGCTCGGCCGCAACGTTCAGCCGCTTGAGCGGGACGGCCTGATCAAGATCGAAGCATCCGCGACCGACGGCCGCGCCAAGGAGCTGCGCCTGACCAAAGCCGGGGAGAAGCGCCTCGAGGCCGGGCGCGGGGCCTGGGTGCAGGCGCAAGCGCGCTTTGAAGATCGCTTCGGCGTCAAGCGCGCGGCGGATTTTCGCGCCATTTTGCGCGCGGTGGTCGCCAGCGACTTCGCGGCGGATCTGAGGAATTAGCGAGGCTTCGTGCACTGATCTTGAGCGTTCGTTGCGCCAACAAGAGTGCATATACGCCTAAGTGATGGAGTGCAGCATGGACGCGCAGGCAAAATGGAGCGAAACCACGGCCGCAAAAACCAGGCCGCGTTTATCTCTGAAGCGTGCCGCCTTGCTCGGCCTTGCCGGCATCTTGATCTTGGCGACAGCGGGCTACGGCAACTACTGGTGGGCCGTCGATCGTTTCTTTCAGAGTACTGATGACGCCTATGTCGGCGGCGACGTCACGCCGATCGCGCCACACATAGCGGGCTTCATCGCCGAAATTCCGGTGGCGGACAATCAACTCATCCACGCCGGGCAATTGCTGGTGCGGTTGGATGATCGCGATGTGCGCGCCGCGGCCGATCATGCCGAAGCGGTGCTCGCCCAGCGCGCGGCAACGCTCGCTGGTTTGCGAGCCAAATACGACCTGCAGCAATCGGCCATCCGGCAGGCGAGCGCCGATCTCGATGCCAAGAGCGCGCAAGCTGACTTCGCCAAAGTAGACGCCGAGCGCTACCGCACGCTCGCGCTTTCCACCTATGGTTCGCGGCAGAACGCCGAGCGAACCTCCGCCCTCGACCAGCAGGCAAGGGCGGCAGTGGCGTCGGCGCAAGCTGCACTGGCCGCGGCAAAACAGCAACTCAGCGTCCTGGATGCCGATATTACCGGGGCTACAGCCGCCGTTGCCCAAGCGCGGGCTGATCTCGAAACCGCACGGCTCAACCTCAGTTACGCAGGAATCCGCGCGCCGATTGACGGCTATATCGGCAACCGCGCGGCCCAGGTTGGTGCCTATGTCGCGCAAGGCGCCCATTTGTTGACGATCAGTCCCGCGCATGGTTTGTGGGTCGACGCCAATTTCAAGGAAGACCAGCTCGCACGAATGAAGCCCGGGCAGCCGGCGACAATCGTCGCCGACACCCTGCCCGACCATGTCTTTCATGGCCGCCTTCTGAGCCTTGCCCCGGCGACGGGCGCCGTCTTCAGCGTCATCCCGCCGGAGAACGCCACCGGCAATTTCACGAAGATCGTGCAGCGCTTGCAGGTACGTATCGCGCTCGATGAGGATGACGCCGCGACACTGATTATCAGGCCGGGCCTTTCGACGACCGCGACCATCGATACGCGGCCGCAATCCCGGGGTTCGAAATGAGCGAAGGCGTCCCCGAGAGTTTTATTAGAAGCATCGCCCCATTCATTGTGATGTGCTTCGGCGGCTTCATGGCCCTGTTGGACGTCCAGATCGTGGCGTCCTCGCTGCAAAATATCGGCGGCGGACTCTCCGCGGCGCAGGACGAAATCAGCTGGGTCCAGACCGCCTACCTCATAGCCGAAATTATCGTCATTCCACTGTCGGGCTGGCTGACGCGCGTGTTCTCGACGCGATGGCTTTTTACGGCATCGGCTGCGGGCTTCACCGCCACCAGCATGCTCTGTGGTGTCGCCTGGAACATCCACAGCATGATCCTGTTTCGCGCGCTGCAAGGCGCCATGGGCGCGTCGATGATCCCGATCATGTTCACATCATCGCTGCATTACTTCCAAGGGCCCCGGCGCGTTTATTCCGCCGCTGTTATCGGCACCATCGCGTCAATCGCGCCGACGCTCGGCCCGATCATCGGCGGCTGGATCACCGACACGTTGAACTGGCATTGGCTGTTTTATGTCAATCTCGCACCGGGCATCGCGATCACGCTGATGGTCCCGTTCCTCGTCGACATCGACAAGCCGGATCTGCGCCTGCTCAAGGATGCGGATTATCCAGGCATTGTCCTGATGGCTATCTGTCTCGGCACGCTTGAATATGTGCTCGAAGAAGGAACGCGCTGGAACTGGTTCGATGATACGGCGATTAAAACCTGTGCCTATATTGCCGGCCTCAGCGGCATTCTCTTCATCGCGCGCAGCCTGACCTTCCCGCGTCCGGTCGTCGATCTGCGCGCGCTGACAAACCGAAATTTCGCGCTGGGCTGCTTTTTGTCCTTCGTCACCGGCGTCGGCATCTTTTCCACAATCTATCTCACTCCGCTGTTTCTCGGCTATGTGCGTGGTTTTTCCGCTTGGCAAACCGGCCTTGCGATCTTCTCGACCGGGGCGGCATCGCTGATCGGTGTTCCCATCTACATCCTTCTCGCCAAGAAAGTTGATCTCCGCTGGCTGATGATGTTCGGACTTCGCATCCTTCGGACTCGCCATGTGGAGTTACAGCTTCATTACCCATGATTGGGGCGCCGACCAGCTCCTGATCCCGCAGGTCCTTCGCGGCTTGCCGCAGGTCTTCGCGGTCGCGCCGGCTGTGAATCTTGGGCTCGCCAGCCTGCCGCCGGAACGGCTGAAATATGCCAGCGGCCTGTTCAACATGATGCGCAATCTGGGCGGCGCGGTCGGGATCGCGGTGTCCGCTGCGATTATCAATGCGAGGACAAATTTCCATTTTGTCGCTATCGCCTCGAACCTGACCCCGGCGAACAGCGCGATGACGCGGTATTTGGATGAAATGACGCAGCGTTATGGCGCAATTCCCGGAAGCCCAGACGCCGGCCACGCGGCGGCACTGAAACATCTGTGGGAGCTTGCATACCGGGAAGCGTCGACTCTCGCTTATGCTGACGCCTTCCGCGCCATCATGATTGTCTTCGTAATCGCCACTCTCTTGGTGCCGCTGTTGCGCAATATCGCTGCATCCAAGCCTGCGAACGCTCCGTCCCACTGAAGGATATGCCATGGGCTGCGCCGTGCATTCATCACAGCTCGGCTGGTCGATGTCGGCGATGGGTCAATCGCGTCACTTTGACCATGCGCCGCTCGCTCCCGGCCCGATCAGCGGACATTCCCAATGTTAGTCGGAATGTCTTAAAAGCGCCAATAAGCCGACATTCGCAATATCGTCGGGATGTACCCTCGCGACCCAGTCATATGAAGTCAATTTGCCTTGCTTGAAGCTAGATGCCTGTGCTGCAGCCGCCGCTAAACCGTCTCCTTGGTAAAGAGCAGGAACCTGCTCGAACGAAGTACAGCACACCGGGGCTGTTATCTACCAGAGGGTTTTAAAAGAAAGTCGCGGCTTACCGAATTCTGCGAGCCTCGTATCGGAATCTGGGCGCTCAGCTCGTTGTCATCTTTGAAGCTGCTGCAGATCGCGGGCGCTTTAGGGAGACTCGCGTTAACCCAACCGGGCCACCCGCTTCACCTTCTTCACGTCTGATCCAGCGTGCTTGGAGCCGCGGTTGTGCGCGGCATATTCCTGGCCGTCGATCGGTGCGACATGCGCCGGGTCCCTGCCGAGATATGGGCGCCCGATTCCGAACTCCTTCCCATGCGCATCGACCCAACTCCAGAGCTTTTCCGAGGAAGCCCATCGCTGGTCGCGAGTTTCGCCCTGGACACTCACGATGTCGGCCGCAAGCCCATGCCCATAGCCACCGCGGAAGCTCCCGCCATGATAAGACCTGTTGCTCGCCGCCTTGAGGCCGCTTGCGATCGACTGGCGGTAGTCATCGCGGAACGCGCTGGTGATGCCGGGCGAAAGGCCCGCCGCCTCCGCGGCGTGAAGCGCATGAAACAGTTTTAGCTTGAAGCTCCGATCCATCCCGCCGATCACGTAGTCCATCATCGACATGCCGGCTCGCTCCGCCGCCTTCGGATCCTTCCACCCAAAATCTTCATCGACGAGCCTGGTGAAGGTTCTGGCGACAGTCACCATCTTGCCCTTCCGCTTGACGGTGACCTTCCTCCGTTCGAGCTCCTTGATGGAGTCCTCCTTGGGGGTCCGTTGATAGAGCGTCCACAAATATCGATCGACGCAGACGTCCACGACCAGGCACTCGTCGGCGATTTCGATGGAGCCCGCGGCTTCAACGGAGCTCGCGGTCTTGCCGGTGTCGCCGGGCTCGAAATCCGACGGGTTCGCCATCGCGACTTGCACGGGCGCTGGTTCGGTTGGCGGCACGTCCGGCGAGCTGGTCGAGGCCGTCTCGACAGCCGGCTCCGGCTTGTTCAGAGCGATTGATACATCGGCGACTGCTCCCGCAAGCGATCGCTCGGCGGTCGCCGCAATGGTTTGGCTGGAATCGTCATCGAGCATCGAGCTTGGCTGCGGTGCCCCGGCGAGCTCCGGTTCAGTGGAAAGAGAGGAAGCGCTGATGTCCTTGCCTGGCGCCGCGCCGGTGTTCTGGACTCCTGCAGACCCTAACGCAGCGAGCAAGCCGACAACCCCGGTCGCGAGAATGACCGATCGCAACAATGGCGCCGAAAGTCGCCGCGGGTTCATCATCCCAGCCACCAAAGGCTCCATCTGAACCGATTGCACAGCCAAGCATGCGGACGGAGCTGATTGTTCAGGCAAGGATAATGGCCGCGCAATGGCGCAGACGGGCAGGCCGCGAGCTTTTTTCGTAAGTGTTGCCTGTGTGCAACGCCAGGCGGCAGGCTTGGGAACGCCCGCTTGACGGGCTACGTTCATCATAACGCCCGCTTGATGGGCTGCGATCAACATAAAGGGTGAGCACACGCTTGCGAGCTGGCTTTCCTCCCAAATGGGCGGTCGTATATGAGAGATTTGCCGTCGGAACATCCCGATAACCCGGCGAGTTGGCTTGGATCGCGGCGGTGGTTAGTTGATCCAAAAATCGCGATCTGAAACTTTCGCGCGGAGAGGCATTTCGACCGGGGATAGCATGGTGAACCGATTTACGACGGCGCAATCCACCGGGGCGATGCGGCGCTGGGGACCCCCCGTCATTGTGACTCTCGCGGCGATGGCCGCACTGACGGCGCTGACCGTGGACGCCGCGGCGAGACAGGCGCGCCCCGCGCCGCCCACCGAGGCGGCGGCGCCGCGCGATGCAGGCGAGCCGATCATGGCGATCGTGTCGATCAAGAGCCAGCAGGTGACCTTCTACGACGCTGATGGCTGGATCCTGCGCGCGCCGGTATCGACCGGCATCACGGGACGCGAGACGCCAGCCGGCGTCTTCGCGGTCATCGAGAAGGACAAGGACCACCACTCAACCCTCTACGACGACGCCTGGATGCCGAACATGCAGCGCATCACGTGGAACGGCATCGCGTTGCACGGAGGGCCGCTGCCCGGATATGCGGCCTCGCACGGTTGCGTGCGGATGCCCTATGGCTTTGCCGAGGAGCTGTTCGATAAGACGTGGATCGGGATGCGCGTGATCGTCTCGCCTGACAACGCCGAGCCGGTCGAGTTCTCCCATCCGGCGCTGTTCGTGCCGAACCGGGAAGCCATCGCGGCTGCGCCGGTCAAGGCGGAGGCGCTCGCCCGCGAGGCGGCCGAGGCCGCCACTTTGGCCGACGAGGCGAAGAAAGCCGCCGCGACGGCAACGCGCGAGACGGCCTTGCTGACGGGTTCGCTGCGCAAGCTTCAGCGGCTCAAGACCCGCGCCGACGCCGAACTCGCCTACGCCGACAAGGCGCTCGCGGCCGCGAGGACGGAACAGGCGACGGTGCGGGCCGATGGCATCAAGCAGAAGGCCGCCGCCAAGGCTCTGGACCTGGCGACCCAGCTCGACACCGCCATGGCCGAGGCGAAATCGAAGCTCGCCGCAGCCTCCGTTGCAAAGGCTGCCGCGAAGGCGGCCCAGACAAGGAAGGCCGACACCGCCAAGGCGGCGAGCGAGGCGAAGCTCGCGCTCGAGCCGGTCTCGGTCTACATCAGCCGCGCGACGCAGAAGCTCTACGTGCGGCGCAACACGCACAAGCCGTGGCCGGACGGCGGCGAGGTGTTCGATGCGAGCATTGAGGTCCCGGTCACGATCCGCGATCCCGACAAGCCAATCGGCACCCATGTATTCACGGCGATGGCGCGCAACGATACGGGCCTGCGCTGGACCGTGGTGACGATCGACAACGGGGACGACGCCAGGGACGCGCTCGACCGCATCACCATCCCGCAAACGGTGCTTGATCGCATCGCGCCGACCGCATTGCCGCGATCCTCGATCGTCATCTCGGACGAGCCGCTGAGCAGCGAGACCAATTATCGGACCGAGTTCGTCGCGGTGTTGAACAACCAGCCCCAGGGCGGCTTCCTGACGCGCAAGCCCACGCCCGAGATCAGCGCCGCCAGCCCCAATTCCTGGGGCGACGACGGCTTTGGCTTCTTTTTCCAGCGCAATCCGGACCCGCAAACCGCCAACACGCGCCGCCGCGGCGGCCAGTACTATTATCCGGTGCAGCGGGGCTGGTGGTAGGACGCCGCGCGCAGCGCGCAGGCCATGAAACGGGATCTCGGCGAAAGCGTAGCCGATCCCTACAAATCCACCACCACGTACTCGCCCTCCACCGCGACCTTGACGGTCTCGGCCACATACGGTCCCTTCACCACGCTTGAACCCGGCTCGACGTGAGCCGGATAGGCCTTGGCGCGGAATCGCTTGGGGTCGCAGTAGGACTGGCCGGTGCGGATGTCGAATTCCCAGCCGTGCCAGGGGCAACGGATGATCTCGCCGAGTTTCGTGTATTCGATCTCGCCGGGATCGGAGGACTGCGCCAGTCCGATCAGCGGCCCCTCGCATAACGCGGCGCCCTGATGCGGGCAGCGGTTCAACAGGCCGAAGAATTCGCCGTTGATGTTGAACACCGCGATCGGACGCTGGTCGATGGTGAGAAATTTTCGTGTGCCGGGCGGCAATTCATCCACCGGGGCGATGACGTGTCGAACCATCACGCCAGCCCGTACAACTTCAGCGCATTGGTGAGATAAAACGCCTCGCGGTTGGCCTCGCTGACGCCGGCCGGCAGCACCCGCGATGGCTCGTCATAATCCCAGTGCGGATAGTCGGTGGCGAACAGCAATTTGTCCCAGCCGATCCAGTCGATCACGTCAAACAGATGGTCGCGTTTCTCCGGATCTTCCATCGGCTGCGTAGTCCACCAGATGTGGTCGCTGATGTATTCGGAAGGCCTGCGCCTGAGATGCGACACCTCGCTATACAGCCGTTCGAAATTCCTGTCGAGCCGCCACGACAGCGACGGCGCCCAGCCGAAGCCGGCCTCGATCATGATCATCTTGAGTTTCGGATGCCGCTCGAACACGCCTTCCAGCACCAGACTCGAAAGCGCGGTCTGCTGGCATTGCGAATGGCCGACCATCTCCTCGATGTAGTAGCTCGGCCAGCCCGAGGCAGTGATCGGATTGCCGCCGAAGCCGAAGGCGTGCACGCCGACCGGAAGCCCGGCCTCCTCGGCCGCCTCGTAGATCGGCCAGTAGCGGCGCTGGCCCAGCGGCTCGACGTTACGGCTCAACAGCAGCACCTGGACGAAATTTTTGTCACCGGCGCGCTTGCGGATTTCGGCGGCGGCGGCCGGACCGTCCTCATTGGCGACCACGACCGAGCCTTTCAGGCGGCTGTCCTTGCTGGTCCATTTCTCGATCTGCCAGTCGTTGATCGCCGAGCAGATCGCGGCGGCAAGATCCTGGTTGCGGATGCCTTGCCCGGTGGCGAGCGGATTGAGCACGCCAAGCGCGACATTGTTCGGGTCGAGATGCTGCTTTTGCATGAACGACAGCGACGAACCCTGCGGGCCGCCTTCCGGCGGATAGGCGTCGCGGCGCGAGGCATTGGGCTGCGCCTTCGGAAAGGGCGGGCCTTCCATCATGCCCTGATAGGGATGCTTGCCGTAGGTTTCGAGATGTTCGTGCCAGCGCTTGGCCAGATAGGGATGGAGTTCGCTCGCCGTGGCGCGCGCCGGGTGGATGTCGCAATCGGCTATCGCGGTCTTCGCATGAACCGATGAGGCCTGCTCCGGAAGCTCGCGGAACTGCACGTTCATGGCGCACTCTCCTTCAGAACCCGTTGCTTCAAACGGCCGTAAGTTGCGTAAGGGTTGTCGATCATGATCTTGCGCACGAGATCGGATGAGATGCCCTCGGGCAACGCGGCATCGCCTTCAAATTGCCAGTGCGGATAATCGGTCGAGAATAGGAGCAATTCATCCGACTGCATATGGTCGATCAGGCGATTTAACGTCGCCGGATCCGGCGGCGCGTCGATCGGCTGCAGCGAGAAGCGGATATTGCTGCGCACAATTTCCAGGGGCGCGCGATCCACCCAAGGCGTTTCCATCCTTATGCCGCGCCAGAATTTGTGCAGGCGCCACAGAAAGGGCGGCAGCCAGGTGAAGCCGGATTCCAGCATCACCATTTTCAAATTCGGATGCCGCGCGAACACGCCTTCGACGATCAGGCTGGTCAATTGCGTCTGGAACGCCTGCGCCTGCGCGACGTAATCCTCGATGTGGTAGGAGCCCCAGCCGACCGAGGTCGGCGGGTTGTGATAGCTCGAACCGGCATGGATGCCGATCGGCAGCCCCAGCCGTTCGGCGGCGGCATAGATCGGCCAGTAGGCGCGTTTGCCCAAGGGCATGTCGCCCATCACCAGCATCAACACCTGCACGAAGCGAGGGTCCCTGGCGCAGCGCTCGATCTCGGCGACCGACTTTTCGATGCTCTGCACTGGAATGACGATGGAGCCGCGCAACCGCGTGTCCTTATCGAGCCATTCCTTCACCAGCCAGTCGTTCAGCGCCCGGCAGAACGCGTCCGCCATATCCTCGGAGAAGACCATCTGCACGCCGTACAGCGGATTGCAGAGGCCATAGCTGACGCCGAACGGATCAAGCGCCTGGGCTTGCATATCCGCGAGATTAGACCCGGGCTTGCCTTTGGCCGGCCGCCAGTCCGGCCGCGACGAGATCGGCGAGTTGGCGGGATAGGACTGCGACACCAGGTCGGTCATGCCGCGCGTGGTGACCTGATCGCGCCAGTAGTCGTTCAGATAAGGCAGCAGGCTGGTCAGATGAGGCACGGCGGGATGCAGATCGCAATCCACGCCGCCCGCGATCGGCGACGTCATGACCTCAGGTTTCCTCGTGCTCGCAGCGCCCGTTGAATTCGGCGCGGTGTTGGGTCCAGCATATGGCGCGCGGGCTCTACCGTCCATTGGCCGGGCCAGCCGCTCCTTGTTCGGCACCTATGCAATCCTGTGCTAGGACTGCGGAGGACGACAGGAAAGGCAGCCGATGAGAGACCTCGTTACCATCGCCGAGCAGATCGCGGCAAAACTGATCGAGCGGCGCCAGACCATCGCGGTCGCGGAATCCTCGACCGGCGGCCTGATCTCGGCGGCGCTGCTCGCGGTGCCCGGCGCATCGGCCTATTTCATCGGAGGCGCGGTGGTCTATACGCGCGACGCGCGGCGCATCCTGATGGATATTCCCGATGAGGCGATGAAGGGCATTCGCTCGGCCTCGGAGCCCTACGCCAAATTGCTGGCGAGCCAGATTCGCCAGCGCTTTTCCACCGATTGGGGCCTGTCGGAAACCGGCGCTACGGGACCTGCCGGCAACCGCTACGGCGACGCCGCCGGCCATAGCTGCATGGCGGTAGCCGGGCCGCAACCATCGGTGATGACGCTGGAGACCGGCAGCAACGACCGGCTTGCCAACATGCAGGTGTTTGCAAGCACGGCGCTGAATTTGCTGCTGCAGAATTTGTCGCGGTGATTGTTCTTCGCCGTCCTCTGCGAAAGCAGCGACGACGAGAGCGAGCATCACTTCTCCCGGAACGCGCGCATCAGCTGGTCGTTCAGCGGCTTGATGAGATAGGACAGCAAGGTCCGGTCGCCGGTCTGCACGAAGGCTTCGACCGGCATGCCGGGGATCAATTTGACCTCGCCGAGGCGGGCGACCTCTTCCGGCGGCATCGAGACGCGGATCGTGTAGTAGGATTGCCCGGTGCGCTGGTCGGTGGTGACGTCGGGCGAAACGCGGGTGACGACGCCGTTCAATTCCGGCGTGGTGCGCTGGTTGAACGCCGACAGCCGCAGCAGGGTTTTCTGGCCTATCTGCAGTTTATCGATATCCTGCGGATTGACCTTGGCTTCGACCCGAAGATCGTCGGTCTGCGGAACAATCATCATGATGGCGTCGCCGGCGGTGATAACCCCGCCGACGGTATGCACCGTCGACTGCAGCACTACGCCGTCCTGCGGCGCGCGGATGTCGGTCCGCCGCAACTGGTCTTCCGCCGTCACCTTGCGTTCAATGAATTCGCCGATCTTGTCGTTGGTCTCGCGCAAATCCTTGGAGACGTCGCTGACCATGTCCTTGTCGACCTGGATGATCTGAAGTTCGGTCTCGGTAATCTTGCCCTTGGCCTGCGCCTTGGATGCGACGTATTGCGCCCGCTCGCCGGCCAGGCGGGCTGCGTCGCGCTCGAGCGTGGTCAGGCGCGCCAGCTGCACCAGATGCTGATCGTAAAGCGTGCGAACGCCGACCAGTTCCTTTTCCACCAGCGCAACTTCCTGATCTTTCGCCTTCTCCTGCGCGGTCAGGCCGGCGATTTCCTCGTTCAGCTGCGTGATCCGCTCGCGCAATTGCGCCTTCTGTCCGGTCCGCCCCGTGGTACGGACCTCGAACAATTTGCTCTCGCTCGCCATGACGTTCTTGACATCCGGGTCGTCGGCACGATCGAGCAGGGTCTTGGGAAATACGACCTTGTCGAGACCCTGCTGTTCGGCCTGCAGCCGTGCGGCCCGCGCCCACAGCCCGTCGAGGTTTTTGGTGACGATCGCGAGGTTGGCCTTGGTGACAGTGTCGTCGAGCCGCACCAATACCTGGCCGGCCTTGACGACGTCGCCATCGCGGACGAGCACTTCGCCGACCACGCCGCCGGTCGGATGCTGCACTTTCTTCACGTTCGATTCGACGACGATCTGTCCCGGCGCGATCAGCGCGCCCGAGATCTCCGCAGTCGAGGCCCAGCCGCCGAATCCGCCGGCCAGAATGACGACGATGGCGAGGCCAACGATCAAATGCACACGGATCGACTGCAGCGCTGCCTGTTTCTCGCTGCCGCTCATGATTTGGCAACTCCGCCATCGGAAACGATCTTGATCGGCGTCGGCGGCGCAACACGCTGCAGCACCTGTCCCAGCACGGTCTCCTTGGGACCGAAGGCCTGCATGCGGCCGTCCTTCAGGACCAGCAGCTGATCGACCCCCTCGATCCCGATCGGCCGGTGCGCGACCACCACCACGATGGCGCCGCGTTCGCGAGCGGCACGGACCGCCCGCGTCAGCGCCTCGTCTCCCTCGGTGTCGAGATTCGAGTTCGGCTCGTCGAGCACGATCAGGAACGGATTGCCGTAAAGCGCGCGTGCCAGCGCCACGCGCTGCGCCTGACCGGCCGAGAGCGCGGTGCCCTGCTCGCCGATCTGGGTGTCGTAGCCGTCGCGCATCTTGATGATCATCTCGTGGACGCCCGCCTCCTTGGCGGCCGCGATGATGGAATCGGCGCTGGCTTCGGAATCGAAGCGGGAAATATTCTGGGCGACGGAGCCGGCGAATAGTTCGACATCCTGCGGCAGGTAACCGACGTGACGGCCGAGCACGTCGGACGACCACTGGTCGAGCGCCGCACCATCGAGCCGTACCTTGCCGCGCACCGGCTGCCATACACCGACCAGCGCACGCACCAGCGACGACTTGCCCGATCCGCTGGGCCCGATCACGCCCAATCCGTTGCCGGCGGCAAGCGCGAAAGTCACGTCCTGGACGATGATCTTCTGGTCGCCGGGCGGCACGATGGAGACGCCCTCGACCGACAGACGGCTCGACGGGCTCTGCAGCAGGGTCTGCTGGGCCCGCGCTGGCAGCTGCTCGAGCAGCCGGTTGAGGCGGTGCCAGCTCTGCCGCGCGGCGACGAAGCCTTTCCAATGCGCGATGGCGAGGTCGACCGGCGCCAGCGCCCGCGCGCTCAGGATCGAGCCCGCGATGATGATGCCGGCGGTCGCTTCCTGGTGAATCACCAGATAGGCGCCGACCCCGAGCACCGCCGATTGCAGGGTCATGCGCAGCACCTTGGCGATCGCGCCGAGACCGCCGGCGACGTCGCTGGCGCGCTGGTTGCCCGCGAGATAGTTCTGGTTGGCTTCGCTCCAGCGTCGGGTCAGCCGCCCGGACATGCCCATCGCGACCAGCACTTCGGCGTTGCGCCGGCTGGTGGCGGCCAGATCGTTGCGCCGTGCCGCAAGGCCCATGGCCTCGCGCGCGGGGCGGCGCGACAGATATTCGGTGAGGACGGTGAGGCTGACCAGGATAATCGCGCCGACCAGCGCCGTAACGCCGATCATGACGTGGAAGGCGAAGCAGATCGCCAGATAGAACGGCAGCCACGGCAGGTCGAACAGCGCGCCGGGCCCCATGCTGGAGAGGAAGGAGCGAACATTGTCCAGATCGCGCAGCGGCTGCAGGCCCTCATTGCGTCCGCCGATCATCAGCGGCAGGCGCACGATGGTGTCGAATACGCGGGCGTTGAGGGCTTCGTCGAGCGAGGTTCCGATCCGGCCGAGGATTCGTCCCCGGATCAGGTCGAGGAGGCCCTGGGCGATGTACAATCCGCCGGCGAGAATGGCCAAACCGACCAGCGTCGGCACACTCCGGCTGGGAAGCACCCGGTCGTAGACCTCCAGCATGAACAGCGAGCCGGTCAGATACAAAAGGTTGATCATGCAGCTCATGGCGCCGACGCCGATGAACGCATGCCGGCAGGCGCGCAGCGCATCACCGAGTTCGGAACGCCGGACGCCGGGGGCGGCTGCCATCAATCCTGGTCTCTTCCAAAGGGGTACGCGACCCTAACCCACTGAGGTTGCGCGGCCCTTAACTTATCGATTTTTGCCGGGAACGTCTATTGAAGTCGCATTAACCTAACCGGTATCGGCGGCCCGTCGGGCTGAGCTGGCGGTATCTGGACGGAACCTAACCGGCTCCCGGGTACTTGTACTGCCAGATCAACAAGATTTGGGAGTTGCCATGATCCGCCGCTTTATCGGAATTGCCGCTGTTGCCGCCGCCCTGACGCTGCCCGCCGTAACCCATGCGCAAGGGGTTCCCGGCGGCGTCGAGCGGGGCTCGCGGGAGGGCGAACGGGCAGCCGGCCCGGTCGGCGCCGTCGTCGGCGGTGTGATCGGCGGCGTAGTCGGTGGCGTCAGCGGAGTGCTCGGCGTCGAGCAGCGCCCGCGCTTCCGCGAATATGTGGTGCGTGAGCATCGCCCGTCCTACGTATATCGCGAGGATGTCCGGGTCGGAACGGTGCTGCCCGAGGAAGGCGTCACCTATTACGAGGTGCCGCCGGAATATGGCGTGCGGGACTACCGCTACACGGTCGTGAACAACCGCACGGTGCTGGTCGATCCGCGCACCCACCGGATTGTCCAGGTCGTCGAGTAAGCAGTTGGAGCAGAATGGACTGAGCGAACGCGGTCGACGCCTGCGTCAGCGCCGTCGCGCCGGCTGCAAATCAAATTCAATTGTCAAACAGCGAACAAACGCGCGTCCGCCTTCTCGCGGCGCGATCCGCCCGAGGTTTGCTTCATTTTCCGCCCTCCTGGAAAGCAGAGGGCGCAGGGAAGACCGGGTGCGCGCTGCACCCGCGGTCTCGTGTGCAAGATGCACATAGGAAAACGCACACGAGCATACAGGTTCAGCGGAGGCAATCCGGCCTTCCCTGCGCGATGGTGTTACGGCTTACTTCGAGCTCTCCCCGGTGACCGGGCTTTCTTGCCACCGTCGCCCCTAAGAAGCTTGCTTCTCAAGAACTTGACGCCAGCGTCGGGGCGTCAGGACCACACGACTTCGCCGTCCGCATCACGCACGCTCGTCCTTCGCGCGCTCTTTGCGTCCACCGCATCTCACCGCAACGTTCGTGACGATCGCGAGCCGCCCCTCATTCGGGTGAGACGGGACGAGCTAAAGCGTGATTTGCCCGAACGAGTAAGAGGAATATTTTTTGTCCGAGGGCTGGACAGACTTTGGGTGATTTGCCCGGCGGGTTGATTTGCCGCAGCCACGGCATGCATTTGTCCTTGCGCGCACGGCGAAGCAGCGTCGTGGGGTGGGCTATTCTTACTCCGTCAAATCCAGCGTTAACCCTTCATCCCTGCGTAACGGCTTCGCCGTTATCGCTGGAGGAGCTCGCGAAGCAAGCGTCTCGAAGGATAAAGGCCGCGAATGCACACCGGGGCCTCGTGGTTCGAGACGCGCGGCGTTGCCACGCTCCTCACCATGAGGGTTGATGACGCAGTGCGTAGGATGAGTAGAGCGAAGCGAAACCCATCCTCTTTGCAGCAATTGATGGGTTTCGCGAAGAGCTCAACCCATCTACGATTCCTCTCGTCTCTAGAACCGGCCGCCGGTTCGAACCAGCCGCACGATCAAGAGCAGCAAGACCGCGCCAATCGCGGAATAGATGATCTCGGAGACAAGGCCGGAGCCGAGATGGATGCCGAGCTTCGGAAACAGGAAACTGGCGACCAGCGCGCCGGCGATGCCGATGCAGATATCGCCGATGAGGCCAAAGCCGGTGCCGCGCACGATCTTGCCGGCCAGCCAGCCCGCAATCAGGCCGACGAACAAAATAACCAGAATGCCTTCATTGGACAGATACATCGGAACACCCCCCGGTTTTCATTTCTCGCAAGACGCGGGTGAGCCTATCGATAATTTTCCGATGTGACGACTCCAATCTCGAAACCCTGGTGTCCCGGGCCGTCGCCGTTACGCCACGCCGACCGCCGCCGCCCGTTCCGCCAGGATACATCTTGCAACCCGGTCCGGCCCGACCTGCACGTTCGGCGGCAGATCGCTCGACGCAGCGGGCTTCGGCGAAAGCGCAGCGCGGCGCGAACGAACAGTTGCTCGGCGCCTTGTCGAGCGAGGGCGGCGTTCCCGGAATCGTTTCCAGCCGCTGGCCGCGTTTGGCGCCGTGGACGGTGGAGGCCAGCAGGCCCTTCGCATAAGGGTGGATCGGCGAGCGCACGATCTGGCCGAGCGTGCCCTGCTCGACGATCTCTCCGGCATACATCACCGCGACGCGGTCGCAGATTTCGATGGCGACGCCGATATCGTGGGTGACGAAGATGACGGACATGCCGAACTCGCGCTGCAGCTCGCGCAGCAGCAGCAGGATCTGGATCTGCACGGTGGCATCGAGCGCGGTGGTCGGCTCGTCCGCGAGCAGGATTTTCGGCTTGCAGGCCAGCGCCAGCGCGATCATCGCACGCTGCCGCATGCCGCCGGACATCTCGTGCGGATACGCATCGAGCCTTCGTTTGGCGGAGGGAATGCGCACCACTTCCAGCATTTCCAGCGCGCGCGCCGTCGCGTCCGCCTGGCTCTTGCCTTCGTGCCGCATCACGGTTTCGGCGATCTGCGCCCCGATGGTGTAGACGGGATCGAGCGCCAGCGCCGGCTCCTGGAAGATCATCGAGACGGTCTGGCCGCGAAACGCCGACAGTTCTTCATCCTCGAGCGCCAGCACGTCGCGGCCGAGAACCCGGATGCTCCCCGATATCTGCGTCCGCTTCTTCGGCAATAGCCGCATCAGCGCGCGCAAGGTGACGCTCTTGCCCGAGCCGGACTCGCCGAGCAGGCCGAGCACCTCGCCTTCGCCAAGTGAAAAACTGAGATCGTTCACGGCATGGACGGTGCGCTCGCCGGTGAAGCGAATGTTGAGGCCGCGGACTTCGACGAGATTGGTCATGCGAGCTTGGGCATCCTCTCATGGAAATCGGTGGCGCGCTGGAAGGCCGCGCCGATCCGCAGCAGCACGGCCTCGTCGAACGAACGGCCGATCAGCTGCATGCCGACGGGAAGCCCACCGCGGGTGACGCCTGAGGGGATCGCCAGCGCCGGCAGCCCGAGATAATTGATCGGGCGGGTAAAGCGCGTCAGCCGCTGGATCACGGCTTCCGCGCCCGGGCTGTTGCCGACGTCGCTTTCGACAATCGTCGGAGCTGCGACCGGGGCCACCGGCGCGAGAACGGCATCAACGCCTGCCACGGCCGCGTTATGCGCAGCCAGCGCCGGGCCCCGCCAGCGCATCGCTTCGAGATAGGACACGGCCGGTATCGCCAATCCGTTCTGCAGCCGCATCAAGACCTGCGGACCATAGTCCTGCGGCCGCTCGATCAGCCAGCGCTTGTGAAACGCCGCGGCTTCGACGGCAATGACCAGCTGGCACGCCGCGGTGAACTGACGCTGATCCGGCAGTTCGACCGGAACGACGCTGGCGCCCTCCCGCTTGAGGACGGCAATCGTCTCGTCGAGGATTTTGGCGACTTCGGCATCGAGGTCGTCGACATAGAAGGCGGTGGGCACGCCGATGGTCAGACCCTTCATCGGCTCGCGCGCGGCGGCCATATAATCCGGCACCGGCCCGGCGATCGCCGTCGGGTCTTCCGGATCCGCACCGGCCATCAGGCCGAGCAGCAAGGCGCAATCCTCGGCCGTGCGCGCGAGCGGCCCGACGGTGTCGAGCGATTGCGACAGCGGCATCGCGCCGGCGCGGCTGATCCGGCCATAGGTGGTCTTCAATCCGGTGACACCGCAGAAATGCGCCGGCATCCGGATCGAGCCGCCGGTATCCGAACCCAATGCCGCAAAGGTCAGTCGCGCCGCGACCGCCGAACCGGACCCCGACGACGAGCCGCCGGTGACGTGATCGAGCGCGAAGGGATTGTGCACCGGCCCGTAGTGGCTGTTGTGCCCGGTCGGTCCATAGGCGAATTCGGCCATCTGCAGCGAGCCGAGGCGAATGGTGCCGGCGTCCTTCAGACGCTGCAGGGCGGTCGAGGTCGAGGTGGCGACGAAATCGCGGCGGATTTTCGAGCCGCAGGTGACGACCTTGCCGGCGTCGTAATACATGTCCTTGTGCGCCAGCGGCACGCCGTGCAGAGGACCGCTGAGTTTGCCTTTGGCAAGCGCTGCGTCCGCCGCATCGGCCGCGGTCAGCGCGGCGTCGGCTTCGATCGCCATGAAGGCATTGAGGCGGGGTTGCCATTGCGCAATCCGGTCGAGGCAGGATTGCGTCACCTCGCGCGACGAAAAGCGCTTTTGCGCGATTCCCGTTCGCGACCGAGGTCAGCGACAGCAGGGCGGGTTCGGCACTCATTTCGAATTCTCGTTAGCTGTCCTGGCGGCCTGGACCAGAACAAAGCTCGCGGGCTCCAGATCGAACGGCAGCGTACCGGCGACCGCGGCAAAGCCCTCGAAGGCCGGCCCGATCGAATTGGCGATGCGCGCCGCGACTTCAGCGTCCACCGGCACGCCCGCGACGTCTGCCATCGCCTTGATCTCTTTGGGTGTAGGTCTTGTCATGCCACCTCAACTCCCTGTTGCCGGCGCGCGGCTATGGCCCGATCCGGGAATGGCCATATAGCACGCCGCCTGATGCCCCATTGTATCGAGTGCGGTGAGCTTTGGGGTGGCATTCGCGCAGAGCGGCTCCGCAAATGGACAACGGGTGTGAAACCGGCAACCGGGGGGCGGATCGATCGGATTGGGCGGATCGCCGGATATCGGCGGTCTCTCGGTCCTGTGATCGGGATCGGAAGACGGCATCGCCGCCAACAGCGCGCGGGTATAAGGATGCGCCGGCGCATCCCACACCTGGTCGACCGGCCCGAGCTCGACGACTTCGCCGAGATACATCACCAGCACGCGGTCGGATATGTAGCGCACCACATTGAGATCGTGGCTGATGAACAGGTAGGTCAGCCCGAACTCGCGCTTGAGATCGCCTAGCAGATTGAGCACCTGCGCCTCGACCGACTTGTCCAGCGCCGACACCGCCTCGTCCAGAATCACCAGGCGCGGCGACAGCGCGAGCGCGCGGGCGATATTGACGCGCTGGCGCTGCCCGCCTGAGATCTCGTGCGGATAACGGTTTGCAAAATTTTCCGGCCGCAGGCCGACCTTGCCGAGCAGCTCGCGTGCCAACGCGCGCGCGGGGCCATCTGCCATGCCGTGAACTTTCGGGCCGAAGGCGATCGATTCCTCGATCGTCAGCCGCGGATTGAGCGAGGCGTAGCTGTCCTGAAACACCATCTGCATGCCGCGGCGAAGCTCGCGCAGCGACAGCGCGCGGCCGACCTGCATGCCGTCATAGATGATCTCTCCGGCATCGCGCGTCATCAGGTGCATCAAAAGCCGCGCCGTGGTCGACTTGCCGCAACCGGACTCGCCGACGATGCCGACGGTTTCGCCTTTGGCGATGGAGAACGACACGTCATCGACCGCGCGCACCGTCTTGCGCCTGGAGAAGAGATCGCCGCGCACCGGGAAATGTTTTGTCAGCCCGTTGACCTGGAGCAGCGGTTGTGCGGCGCCGCCGCGGTCCTCGATCGGCTCAAGCATCTCGATGGCTGCGCTGGTTTCGGTCATGGCGTCAGTTCCGGATGTCCATGGCGCTGCGCAGGCCGTCGCTGAGCAGGTTGAAGCAGATCGAGACCGCGAAGATCATCGCGCCGGGCAATGCCGCCACCCAGGGATTGATGTAGATCGCGGTGCGCAGCGTGTTGAGCATCAAGCCCCATTCCGGCTCCGGCGGTTTTGTACCCAAGCCAAGAAACGACAGTCCGGCGGCCAGGATCATCGATACCGAGATCAGGCCGGTCGCATAGACGAAGATCGGCCCCAGCACGTTGCCGAGCATGTGCACCCGCATGATCGTGAAGGGACCGGCGCCGGAGGCGCGCGCGGCTTCGACGAAATCCATGTTGCGGACGCCCGTGGTGACGCTCTCGGCGACCCGGGTAATCTGCGGCACGAAGATGATGGTCAGCGAGACGATCGAATTGACGATGCCGGCCCCTAACGCGCCGGAAATCGCGATCGCCAGCAGCACCGAGGGAAAGGCGTAGAACACATCGATGGTGCGCATGATCGCGGTGTTGAGCTTGCCGCCGACATAACCGGCGACAAGACCGAGCCCGGTACCGATGCCGAAGGCAAAGATCACAGGCAGAATGCCGACGATCAAAGACAGCCGCCCGCCATAGATCAGCCGCGCCAGCATGTCGCGGCCGAGTTCGTCGGTGCCGAGCGGATAGCCCGGGGTGCCGATATGGCGCAACCTTCGGATCATCGAGCCCTGATAGGGGTCGGCGAGCCCGAGCCACGGCGCCACCAGCGCGGAGAGAAAGATCAGCGCGAGAATTAGCGCGCAGGCCATGCTGACCTTGTCGCGCGTGATGCGCCGCCCGACGGTTGCCCAATAGCCGCGCGCCTTCGGGGCCGGCGGGGCCTGCAGGGCTGCATCTGACATCGCGCTGGTCGGGCTGATGCTCACCTTCAGCTCCGCTTGATGCGTGGATCGATCGCGGCCTGCACGATATCGACCGCAAGATTGAGCAACACGAAGAACAGTGCCAGCACCAGGATCGTGCCCTGCAAGAGCGGCAGATCGCGCTGGAAGATCGCCGAGTTGAGCAACAGCCCGGAACCGGGCCAGGAAAACACGGTTTCGATCAGGATCGAGCCGCCAAGCATATAGCCGAGCTGCAGCCCCATCACCGCCAGCGCGGTCGGCGCGGCATTCTTGATGACGTGCCGGAATACGTGAGTCTCGCGCAGGCCCTTGGCGCGCAGGGCCTCGACGAAATCCTGGCTCAGGATGTCGCCGGTCAGCGCCCGCACGGTGCGGGTGACGATCCCCATCGGAATCACCGAGGTGGTGACCGCGGGCAGGATCAGGTAGCGGATGTGCTCCCAGTCCCATGCCCAGGCGCCGGAGCCGCCTGCCCCGGCGCCGACCGCGGGCAGCCAGTTCAGCTGCACCGAGAAGACGATCACCAGCACCATGCCGAGCCAGTAATGCGGGACCGAGACGCCGGCGATCGCGATCGAGGTCGCTGTCTTGTCGACCCAGGTGTCGCGGAAATAGCCGGCGATCAGACCGAAGAACAGGCCGAGTGTGAACCCGATCAGCGCCGCCGCTACCGCCAGCGTCACGGTGTTGCCGACCGCGCGCATCACCTCCGTCAGTACCGGACGTCCGGTGGCGATGGAATGGCCGAGATCGCCGTTGACCGCCTTCCACAGCCACAGCCCGAACTGCACCGGCAGCGGCCGATCGAAGCCATAGGCGGCACGCAATTGATTGGCGAGTTCCTGCGAGGCATCGGCCGGCAGCACCGCGACCAGCGGATCGCCGGGCGTGATGTGCACCAGCATGAAGCACACCAGCGCCACGCTGAGGACAATCGGGATCACATAGACGATGCGGCGGGCGATATAGGTGAGCACGGAATTACCCCGGTCTTTTCTTCCCTTCTCCCCATGTGGGAGAAGGTGGCCGTAGGCGGCCACCGGCCGCCGTTCCTTAATAAGGACGCCGATGCTCTGCATCGGCTATGCGAAGTCCGCGCCGGATGAGGGGTTACGGTCTATCGATAGCGACCCCTCACCCGCCTCCGATGCTTCGCATCGCAGGCGACCTCTCCCACAAGGGGAGAGGTGAAGAAGAGTCTCGCCATCACGCCCCAACGAGCCTCAAGGCGCCATCGAAATCGGCGAGAAGTCCACGAACCAGCTCTTCGGCTGCACGAAACCATGGATCTTCGGGCTCATGGCACGGGGCGCGACGTCATGGGCGACGTAGAGGAACGCCGCATCGTCGACGGAGGCCGCGTGCAGTTCGGCCAGCGCCTTGTCGCGCTCGGCCGGATCGAAGGTCTGGCGCGCCTTCTTCACCAGTTCATCGAATTTGGGATTGTTGATATAGCCCCAGTTATTCGACACCGGCGGCGCCATCGACGATTGCAGGAAGCGCACCAGCGCGAAGAACGGATCCATCGCCGCATAGGTCACGTTGGTGGCGTTGGCGCCGTTGGCGGACGGATCCTTGGCGCCGCGCCGCCAGTTGGTGAACAGCGTATTCCATTCGATGACGTCGAGCTGAACGTCGAAGTAACATTCGGCCAGCGCCTGCTGCAGATATTCGTTCATCGGCAACGGCAGCATCTGGCCGGAGCCCGACGCCGAGGTCTGCACCTTGACCGTCAATTTCTTGTTCGGACCGTAGCCCGCTTCCTGCATCAGCTTCTGCGCCGCGGGCTTGTCGTACTTGATCTGGAAGGTCGGATTGCCGCGCCAGGGGTGACCGGGTTCGAACGTGCCGGTCGCCGGCACCATCAACCCGCCGAGCAGGCCGTCCTTCAGGCCCTCGCGGTCGATGCAGAGATTGGCCGCCTTGCGGACGCGAATGTCGTTCCAGGGCGAGCCCTCGACGCGCGAGAACTGCCACGGCCAGACATGCGGCTCCTCGTTGGTCTGAATGACAAAGCCGCGCTGCTTGATCTCCGGAACCGCGTCGGGCGCCGGCGCCTCGATCCAGTCAACTTGGCCGGACAGCAATGCCGCGGTGCGGGCATTTGCTTCCGGCATGGGCAGCAGCAGCATCTTGTCGACCTTGGGAACGCGCGCCTTGTCCCAATAGTTTTCGTTCTTGACGAGTTCGAGCCGTTCGCGCGGCGTAAAGCTCGACATCTTCCACGGGCCGGTGCCGGAGGCATCCCTGGCAAACGCGGCCCAGGCTCCTTGCGATTTTGCCTTGGCGTCGGCGCCTGCCGCGGCGTCATAAAGCTTCTGCCATTTCGCCGGGCTCGCCATGAACAGATTGGAAAGATTGATCGGCAGGAAAGAGTCCGGCTCCGTGGTCGTCAATTCCACCGTCATATCGTCGATCTTGCGGGCCGAGGCCAAGGTCGGCATCCGCGACGCGGTCACGCCGACCTGGCTGGGGTCGAATTGCGGCGCATCCTGCTTGAGAACTTTTTCGACGTTCCAGACCACGGCGTCGGCATTGAACGGCGAGCCGTCATGGAATTGGACACCGGGGCGCAGCTTGAACGTCCACTTCTTCTTGTCGGCGACGTCGACTTTCCACCCGGTTGCAAGCCCGGGAATAATGACGCTCGCTTTGTCCGCGGACGACAGATCCCACATCGTCAGCGCGTCATACATGGTCAAGCCGGTGAAGCGGTTGCCCTCAAAGCCCTGATCGGGTTGCCCCAGCGTGCGCGGAATATCGCCAGCGGTCATGCCGATGCGCAACACAGTTTCGGCGTCGGCGATCTGCGGCAGCGCCGCCACCGCGGCCATGGCCAGTATCACGGCCGCAGCCGCAGTCCGGCTTCTTTTTGAAGTTCTTTCGATACGCATCAGGGGGAGTCCTTATCGACTTTGATGATTAATTGTTATGCAATCTCATGCAATGGCTGTGCCAGATGGAGCGAATTGCCCTCCCGATCGGCATTGGCCTCGCAGCTCCTTGTGAGTGAGCACAAGGAATCGTGCACGATGCCTAGTCTGGCACCAACCTTGCAGCTCCAATCGCGTACTGCGGTATTTCTCCAACGGAGTTTTGTTTATGCGCGTCCGCAACTCGATCCTTGCAGCCATCGCGATCGCCATCGCTGCCGCCACCTCCGCGCTTTCCGCGCAGGCTGAAACGGTGGTGCGATACGGCATCTCGATGGCCGATATTCCCTTGACGACGGGGCAGCCGGATCGCGGCGCCGGCGCTTATCAATTCACGGCGTATACAATCTACGATCCGCTGGTCGCCTGGGAAATGGACGTGGCGGATCGGCCCGGCAAACTGGTGCCGGGCCTCGCCACCGAATGGAAGGTCGATAACGAGGACAAGACCAAGTGGCGCTTCACTTTGCGAAAGGGTGTCAAGTTCCACGACGGCAGCGACTTCAATGCCGACGCGGTGATCTGGAATTTAGACAAGGTGCTCAACGATAAGGCACCGCAATTCGACAAGCGCCAGAGCGCGCAGGTGAAGACCCGCCTGCCGTCGGTCAAGAGCTATGCCAAAATCGATGACTCAACGGTCGAGATCACGACCAAGACGGTCGATTCGTTCTTTCCCTACCAGATGCTCTGGTTTTTGGTCTCGAGCCCGGCGCAATACGAAAAACTCGGCCGCGACTGGGACAAATTCGCCAGCCAGCCGTCGGGCACCGGCCCGTTCAAACTGACCAAGCTGGTGCCGCGCGAACTGGCCGAATTGTCAAAGAACCCGGACTACTGGGACAAGAAGCGGCTTGCGAAGGTCGACAGACTGGTGCTGATTCCAATGCCGGAGGCGCTGACGCGGACCAACGCGCTATTGGCGGGACAGGTCGACTTGATCGAAACGCCGGCGCCCGACGCGGTGCCGCAGCTTAAGGCCGCCGGCATGCGGATCGTCGATAACATCACCCCGCATGTGTGGAACTACCACCTCAGCGTACTGCCGGGATCGCCATGGACCGACATCCGCCTGCGCAAGGCGCTCAACCTCGCGATCGACCGCGACGCGGTGGTGGGGCTGATGAACGGATTGGCCAAACCCGCCAAGGGTCAGGTCGATCCGTCGAGTCCGTGGTTCGGCCACCCGAGCTTCGACATCAAATACGATCCGGCGGAGGCCAGGAAGCTGGTCGAGGAAGCCGGCTATTCCAGGGAACATCCGCTCAAGACAACCTTCATCATCGCGCAAGGCGGCACCGGACAAATGCTGTCGCTGCCGATGAACGAATTCCTGCAGCAGAGCTTCAAGGAAATCGGCATCGACATCGACTTCAAGGTGGTCGAGCTGGAGACACTCTATACGCATTGGCGCAAGGGCGCGGCGGACGAAATGAATGCCGGCATCACCGCCAACAACATCGCCTATGTCACTTCCGACCCGCTTTACGCGATCGTTCGCTTCTTCCATTCGGGCCAGGTCGCCCCGGTCGGGGTGAACTGGGGCGGCTACAAGAATCCGAAGGTCGACGCGCTGATCGACGAGGCCAAACAGACCTTCGACACCGCCAGGCAGGACGAATTGCTGGCGCAGGCGCATTCCCTGATCGTCGACGATGCCGCGCTGGTTTGGGTGGTGCACGATACCAACCCGCACGCGCTGTCGCCCAGGATCAAGCACTTCGTGCAGGCGCAGCACTGGTTCCAGGACCTGACGACGATCGGGGTGGAGTGATTAGAGGTCAAGGGTGTCATTGCCGGGCTTCGACCCGGCAATCCATCATCTTGGAATAAAGCTCTTTCTTGATGGATGCGCGGTCAAGCCCGCGCATGACGAGTGAGGTTCTTGTCGCACCTACTACTTGGTCAACAACGCAAACGCGCCGTTCCAGTCTTCCGGCGGCGGACTCTTCTGATAATTGCGGATCCGCGCCTCGTATAGATTGAAGAGCAGCCCGAGCGCGTGGCCTTCATCGCTGCGGCGGCCGCGCTCGATCGCGGCGAGCGCGCCCTCCCAGTCGCGGCTGCGATAGCACGCCAGCATCTCGATGGTCAGGTTTCGCAGCCGCTGGAAGCGGCCGGAATGCGCGGTGTCCTCGCGGCCGGCGATGGCATAGATGACCTCGGGCTCTTTCTTGCCTTTGACCATGATGAAATCGAGCTCGAGAATCGCAAACCTCTCCTTGACCGCGAGCGCGGTCCTGGAGCCGACGATGATCGGAAAGCCATATTCCTTGGATTGTCCTTCCAGCCGCGAGGCCAGATTGACGCTGTCGCCGAGCACGGAATAATCGAAGCGCAGGTCGGAACCCATATTGCCGACCACGCACGTCCCGGTATTGAGGCCGACGCCGACATTGATCGGAATGTAGACGGGGCCGCCTTCCTTCGCCTCCTGCTCGCGCTGTTTGTTGAGTTCATCGATCCGCTGCAGCATGTCGACAGCCGCCTCGCAGGCGTTGAGCTGATGCTCCTTGTCGTCGAGCGGCGCGTTCCAGAACGCCATGATGGCGTCGCCCATGTATTTGTCGATGGTGCCCTTGCGCGCCAGGATTGCATTGGTCAGCGGCGTCAGGAAGCGGTTCATCAGGGTCGTGAGGCCTTGCGGGTCGCTTTTGTAGGATTCCGAGATGGTCGTGAAGCCGCGGACGTCGGAGAACATGATGGTCATCTCGCGCTCCTCGCCGCCGAGCACGAGTTTCTCCGGCGACTGCGCGAGCTGCTCGATCAGCGCCGGCGACAGATACTGTCCGAACGCGGAACGGATCTGCCGCCGCTGCGCCTGCTCCCGGACGAAGCTCGTGAAGATCAGGGTCAGATAGATCGTCGTGGTCGACAGCAACGGATAGGTGAAGTCGATCAGCAGCCGATGCTGCGTATAGAAATACCACGACGTTCCGATCAGGAGCGCCGCAAACAGCGCGCCGATGGTGCCAAGGGTGATCGGGCCGAACATCGGCGCGAAGATGATCACCAGGATTCCGAGGATCAGCGCGGCAAAAAATTCCAGCGCGATGCCGTAACTCGGCTGCGAGAGCACCGCTTTGGTCAGCGCGCTCTCGAGCACCTGAGCGTGGATTTCAACGCCCGGCATCGCCGCCGAAACCGGCGTGGTCTTGATGTCGTTGAGCCCCACCGCCGAGGTTCCGATCAGCACCAGCTTGCCCTTGATCTTTTCGGGCGGGACGTCTCCTGCGAGCAGGTCCTTCGCCGAAACGTAGATCGTGGGATCGCGGTGAGCGAAATGGACCCAGAGCTGGCCGCTGGCATCCGTCGGAATCTGGAAACCCTTGACGCCGATGCTCTTGATTCCGGCCTGGTCGGATTTGATGAAAATGGTGTCGGTACCGGTGATCACTCGCAGGAGTTCAAAACTCAGCGACGGCATTGTCACGCCCTGGGCCAGCAGAATCATCGGCACCCGCCGCACAATGCCGTCGCGTTCGGGCCTGACGGTGAGCAAAGCCCGCCCGGCGGCGGCCTTTTCCAGAACCGGCGTGTTGCGGAGCAGACCAGGAAATTGGAGCATGAACCGCTGCGGATCCTCGCCCAGCATCGCCAGTCCCGTCACCGGAAGCGACTTGTCGAGATCGGCCCTGGCTTGCGAAAGTCCGGACTCGCCGAGCACCACGCGTGAGTGCCGCATCGCATCCGCGAAAAGCTGATCGTTGCTCGGGAGCGCCCGCAACTTGGCTTTGGTTTCCTCGTCGAGGTTGCGGAACGTGTCGGCCGCGACGTCGGGATTGAGCCGGTCCGGCTCCGCGAAAATGACGTCGAAGGCGATCGCGACGGCGCCTAGTTTCGTGAGGCTCGTGACCATATCGGCGATCAGGGTCCGCGACCACGGCCACTGGCCGATCTTCGCGAGACTCGCTTCGTCGATGTCGACAATGGTGACCGGCGACTTTGCGAGCCTGGCACGTGGATCGACGCGCTGGAAAGTATCGAAGGTTCGGACCCGGATCTCCTCGATCGGAGCCGGGTCGGCGATGCGCAGGGCGGCGAAGCCGACCAGGAGCACGAGGCACACCAGCCTCGCATACCCGATCCGGCGCCCGAACCAGCGTCTTAGAATCCTCAGTCGCTTCATGCTGCTTGGATATCAGGTTCAGGCGGATTGATCACGTCCGCGATTGAGCCGGCGAGCCGCCTGACATTCCTACTAAAGGGTTTGGCGTATTCATCTTGGCCTTGCGGGAGGTCGGCCGGCTGGGAATTCCGCTGCTGCCGTAGCGTGCTAAACGACGTGGAAGTCGGCCGCGTGCAACTGGGCCTTGACGATGCCCGCCAAGGTAATCGTATCGTGGGTATCGAGGCTGATGACGGTATTGCCCTGGCCGTCATCCAGCGTCGCGTTCAAAGCCGCCTGCGCGTTCACGAACATCGAGCTGACGAATTGCAGCGCGTCCACGGCCGGCTGGAAGTTGGTCACCGTATCGTGGCCGACGCCGCTGAAGTTGAACACGAAGGTGTCGTTGGCGGCGGTCCCGGTCAGGGTCTCGTTCGGGGCGCTGGCAACGATGGTGTTGACGGGCATCGGGCCGGGATCGTGCATGATCATGGGACCGACAGCCTGACCATCGGAAACCGGCGGGTCGTAAATAATCGTTCCGCTCGTGCCGCTCACGCCGTTGATTTGATGCCCGTCGTCTACAGCAGAGAGGCTGCCGGGGGTTCCGGCAAACTTGATAATTGCGGTATTCGTGCCGTCGGTTACGGTCAGCGTATTGGTGCCTGAATTGAAGGTCTCGTGAAAATTCGTCGAGAGGTGGTTTATATTGGCGAGATCGATTTGGTCAGAGTTCGCCAGCGTTCCATCCGACGTACCGAAGTTCGAGACGGTTCCGTGGAAGTTTTGCGCGACATCGAGCTTCAGCACTCCCGTTGTGGCGTTGAACGTCACGGTCTGGTCAGACGACACTCCGGATGCGAGTTCCAGCGTAGCGCCAGCATCGATCTTGAGCAGGCCCGTTCCCGAGACTGCCCCACTCAGATTAAGGCTTCCCGACTGCACCTCGACCGTGCCGGTGTTGGTGATGCTTGAAAGCCCGGAAACGCTCGACGCGCCGTTGCTTTCGACAGTTCCGGCATTGATGAAGGTGCTGATGCCGCCTCCGGTGAACGCACTGGCCCCGTTCATGGACCAGTCGCCATCCGATTCGTTGGTAAAGGTCGTGTTGTGTCCGGCGACTTCGCCGATCAGATGCCCGTGGTTGTCAATCGTGGAGGTGCCGCTGCCCGTCGTCGACGCATTGATCGCATCTTGTCCGCCCGTCACCGAACCATGGTTGGTCACGCTGACGTTCCCGCCATCATGTCCGAATGCGCCCACACCGTAGCGGGATCCGTCGATGATCGCGCCGGATTCGACCGTTATCGAAATCGTGCCGGTGCCGTAGTTGTAACCGCGGATGCCGTCCGCGCCGCCGGTAGCGGTGATCGATCCGTAGTCGTCGATGATCAGATTGCCATGATCGCTGCCGTCGGGCGCGCCATCGAAATTGTAGCCCGCCAGGATTCCGGCCGCCGGATTGGTACCGCCCGCGAGAATGTTGCCCGAAGTCGTTATCGTCCCGTGGGCGACGACGTCGACTACGCCGCTGGACGTAGATGACGGCGCACCATTGTTGGCGCTGATGCCGGAGCCGGCAGCGTAGATGGCCGTGGCCGCCGCTGTCGTGACATAGGTACTGCCGGTACCGTAATTGTTGGCCGAGATTCCGTCGCCGTAGCCGCTCGGCGTGGCCGAAGTGTCGGACAACGTGCCGCCATTGGCGTGGATGGTTCCAGCGTTGTCGTTCACGGTGACGTCGCCGGTGCCGTAATTGTAGGCGCGAATGCCGTCGCCGGCGGCCGCGTTGATATCGGCGGAGCTGTTGACGAAGACGTTTCCATTAAGACCGGGCACCGGAATGCTTGACGGAATAGTGCTGCCACCGAGATAGCCTGCCAGAATCCCGGCGGGGGGCTTTTGGGTACCGGTGAGGATGTTTCCGGAATTTATCGTCCCAAAGGCAGTGACATCTATGACGCTGTTGGCCGCAATCGACGTGTCCTCGTTGACTGCGTTAATGCCGGCCCCGCCCGAATTGATGATGTCACCCGAAGAGGTCGTGACCGCTATGTTCCCGGTACTGGTATTGAATGCGAGGACTCCATAGCTCGATGTCGAGTCGATGGTCGCATTCGAATAGACGTTGACCGCAATGTTATTGTGGCCATTACCCCCCGCGAAGGCCTCGATGCCGTAGCTGGTGCCCGACACGCTGGTGTTCGACAAATCGTTCACCGCAACGTTCCCGTTCGCCGATGCATCGATTCCGATGCTGCCGGTACCCGTTGCCGCAATCAAGGAGGCGGCATTGAAGACGACGATGCCTGCCCCCGCGGTGTTGACGGCTATGCCATTATGACCGGATACCGCAATCGAGGACGCTTGATCGGCTTCAACAACGATGACGTGCGAAGAACTGGGGTCACTGGACTGGATCGACAGACCATCGCCGGCACTACCGGAAATGGTCGCGCCTTGAAGCTGAAACACTTCACTGGATTCGGGCGTAAAATTAGAATTGAGTGTTCCAGCGCTGACCGGGCCGCTTATGACCTGCGTGGCGGCCGGGAAGCTCGTTCCATTGAGCCCGATCCAGACCTGGCGCGTAGCCGTGCCGCCGTGACCGTCATCGACGGTGACATCGTAGACTTCGCTGATGCTGGGCCAAAGGCCGGCGTTGTTAAGATGCAGCAGGTCGACCGAGCTGAGCATGAAGTTCCAGTTGACGAAGCCCGAAATCCCGTTGGTCGAGTCATGGCCCAAGCTTGCTGAAAACGCGCCGACTGGTGCGTCGAGGGGGCCGAGGGCAGAGGCGTTGGCATCGAACGCGACATCGACGATATGCGTATCCGACAAGTCCGCATCAGTGAACGTAAAGTTGTTGGAGAAAACGACCGGAATATATCCGCCGTTACCGTCGGGCGTGCCGGCGGGCACCTGGAGAGTGTTGGAGATCGGCGTCGCAGCGCCCAGCACCGGCGCGTGATTGAACTCGACGTTAATGGTTGTGGTGACGATTGGGCTGGTCGCGTTGACGCTGTCATGCGCCGCCCACGTCGCCGTGCGGCTGGTGTCGGTACCGCCCGCAGTCGGGTCGCTGGTCGTATTCGAGAACTGAATCGACTGCAGCGCCGCGTCGAAGTCGGCGAATGTAGCGGTGCCTGACGTGACCGACAGAGAAATCGTATGCGAGATGGTGTTGTCGTAATGGTAATGAATTATGCTGTTATCCAACTCAACGAGATCGCCATCTATGCTCCCGTTGATGGTGAGCAGGTCGCCATTCTGGAAGCCCGACGAAATCCAGGCGTTGACGGCGCTGATCGTGTTCGTGGCATCCGAGACTGAAACGGATGGATCGAGGAAGACCGGTGTTCCCGCATAGACGACGGTATTGCCGGCATTGCTGATCACCGGCCCGTTGTTGTTGCCACCGTTGCCGTTATTTGAAACGAATTCAAATCCATTGAGCGCCGCGATTTCTGTCTGCGTGACGTTGAGCAAGGTCAGAATGTCGCCGCCGCCGAAATCCGCGATCGTGTTGCCGTTGAGATAGCTGACGGTCGGCTGGCCCGAAAAGCCGTTGAGCTGGATCAGATCGCCTTCGTTCTGGCTGAAGGTACCGCTGTTACCCTGATCGAAATCCGTGATCGTGACGGCGCCGTATCCCTTCTGGAACCCGAAGGTATCGCTGCCGCCGCCGCCGGTCAGCGTGTCGTGGCTGCCGCCGGGGGCGCCGCCGCCGTCCAGCCAGTTGGAATTACTGTCGCCTATGATCGTGTCAGCGAAGCTCGAACCGAAGACGCTCGGGATATTGACCAGCGTGTCGTGGTAGCCACCCCAACTCGCGGTCCCCGTCCCAAGGTTGACCGTGACGCCCGAAGCCGCATCTTCGAAATTTACGCTGTAAAATGACTGAAATGACTGACCCATGCCGGTAAACGTGTGGTTGCCGGGAGAGTCGTCGAGGTTCGAATTAAAGGAATTCCCAAACTGCGTCTGGTATCCTGTTATCTGGGTGTTGCCCTCGGCCGCCAGGTCATAGAATTGACGGCTCGCTTCATCGACGAAGAGTGCAGCCCCGATGTCGGCGAGGCTGGTGCCGAGACCAAAGTGGACCGTGTGAAGGACGATCCCCGTTCGCGTCTTGTTGTTCGACCGACGTGACCGTCCCAGTGAGCTGCGACCCTGACTGTGCAAAACCGCTGCCGATAACATCGGTAAAGGTACCATCGCTATTTGCCAGATGAATATCGGTCGTGGAAAAGCTGGTCGGCCCGCCGGCGTTCTTCTCGATCAGGCCGGACCAGGTAATTTCGCTTCGAATTGACTCGATCCGGGCGAGGAAATTGCCAAAATCGCCCAGCGAGACGCCAGGCCATTCACGCCGGTGATGGTCTGCAGCGTGTGACCGAGATTGTCGACCAGGCTGATCGAGCCGATCCCGCCGCCGGTCGGCAGATGCGACGTCGAATCGTAGGTAAAGCCGGCGCCGTTGAAAACCGTCGATGTGAGACCGTCGCTATTGGGAACGATCCATTGTGTCGGGCTTCGCTGGGTCGCGCCGAAGACATCGATATCATGACGCCAGTCCAGATATTCCGAGGCGCCGGACGCGAGGTCGATCGTCGCGCTGGCGCTGCCGGAAAGATTGCCGTTGTCCTGGATCATCAGCGTCAGCGACGTCGATGAACCAGGAGAGGCGGCGTTGTCGTTGTAGACGACGCTATCGGTGCTGGTATTAAGCAGCGCGTTGATCTGCGCGATGGTGCCGGAGAACGTTACCGAGCCGGTGCCGTTGCCGCTGATGAGGGATACGCCGCTGTTGCCGCCGGTAATGGTGATGATGCCTTCGCCAACCGACAGCGTCGCGGTCTCGATGCTGCTGCCGCCATCGACGTCGCTGACGAAAAGGCCGGTGTTCACGCAGGTTGAGCGCAGTGCCCGGTGTCGTGCTGTAATGCGCGGTCGGCGCCTTCGCGACCGGCGCGTCGTTGACGCCGGTGACCGTGACGGAAATGGTCTGCGGTGCTTTGCGCGCCGGCGCGCATTCGTCACCGTGACCTGGAAATTATCCTGCGCGGTTTGCCCTGCGGCCAGTGCCTTGACGCTGCGAAGGCCCGGATTGAGAAAATAGTGCCAGGTGCCGTCCTGCGCGAGATCGAGCTGCCCATAGGTGCCCTGCAAGACGAAATCGGCCTGGGGCGACGCACTCGTCGTGGTTGCTGTTGAAAAGCCGTAGAACTGCGGCCGCGTCCAGTTCTCATTGTCGAAGATGTGGCCGACGGCCGCCAGCGTGATCGGCGAGCCATCCGCCACTTCGAAGCCGTTGTCGCCAAGCTTTTCCAGCGTGTAGGAGGCGTAGACCTGGCCGTTGTTCGCCGCGTCATTCGAGAGCGACAGCAGGATCTCGTTGTCCCCGTCGGGGACGTTGATGGTGGCGACCTGCAACGTCCTCGAGACGCCGGTTTCGTAATTCAACTCGCTGAGCAGCACACTGGCGGTGCCATTGCCATTTCGAACGACTCCGAGATCGACCACTTCCGTTCCGAGCTGATCGTTCGCCCCCGAGAGCGACACCCGATCCGAGAGCCGGATTCCGTAGCGGGTGTTGCCGTCGGGGGGAATGGTCAGGTCGAACAGCCCATTGACGGAGAAGGACTGGCCGCTGCGCAGGCCATCGCCCGGTACGGCATTGTAGCTGGTACCGGTCAGCAAGCGTCGTAAACTGGCCGAAGACGGGATCGCCGTAGCTTGCAACTCCAAGCGAGGTCCCGACATAACCCGCGTTGCTTCCGTTGATCAGTGCCACGCCATTGCCCGACACATAGGTGCCGCTGCCAAAGTCATAATAGCTGGTGCCCGACGGCATAGAGCCGACAAGGAAATTGGGCCCGGCCGGAGGCACCGTCCCGGTGAAAGTATCGTCGAACACCAGGGTGGGAGTTCCATTGATGACCTTGGTCACCGCGAATTCATCGATTGCGTATTGATAGTTTTCGCTCGTATAGCCGCTGCCGCCGACGATATGCCAGGTCAGGGTGTCGCCAATGACGGTGTCCGGCGCCGTGAGATGGCCGGTCGCATACCAGGTGCCGCCGTCGGCTACAGACGCGGTCTGAGGCCCCACCGTGCCAGCCGACGCCGTGCCGGTCTCGGCAAAGCCGTGGGTGTCGGTGAACGACACCGCCACGTTGATAACCTTTCCCTCGTCCGCCTGGCTCGGCGTATAGGTGTTGCCCGTACCGCCTACCGTCTGGCCGCCGACAGTCCAGGTGTAAGTGAATCCGGCGCTCCCGCCTGGCGCGTCCGGCTCATTCACCGTCGCGGTGATCTGCTGGCCCTCGACCGCGTTGCCGGCGGTCAAGCCTGCAAGCGCAATCGTCGCGTTTTCGGCCGGGTTCTCTTGCACGACAGCGGTCGCGGCGCTCGTAACCGAGGCCGTGGAACTATTGTCGGTATTCGCCGTCGTTGCCACCACATGGAACCGAAGGCCTTCGTCGGCCTCCGTCAAAACATATTGCGAGCTGTCGGTGCCAACGTTGCTCCAGTTGATGCCGTCGCTCGAATGCTGCCACTGGTAGTGGATGGTTGCGTCGCTGTCGTTGGTCGACGCATTTGCTGTCAGCGTCTGGCCTTCCTTCGCGGCACCCGTGATCGCCACCGATTCCGGGCCAAAGGCAAAGATCTCAGCGCGCGTATAGGTGACATTGTCGAAGACGTGACCGGTCGGAACAAAAGTCTCTGTGGATGTTTGGTTGCCGTTGTTCAACAGATCGAACGAACCCGTGATCGCCGATGTGTTGGCGGTGCCGTGTATCAGATTAAGCCGAATTTGGTTGTTGCCCGACAGCTGGTCAGCGCTGAGCAGCTGGCTGGCAATTACCTGGAACGTGGCGGTCGAGTAATTGGCCTGCACGAGGTCGACAATCGCACCTCCCGAGCCGGAGCGCGTGACGAAGATCTCAACCATCTCATCGTTGGCGTGTGTTCCGGTCGAGTCGTTGAGATTGATGCCGTATTGATCACCGCTGTAGGTTGGGGTGACCAGATCGAACGTCCCGCTAACCGAGAATGTTGAATTTTCCTTTAGTCCAGCACTGCTCTGGGACTGATCCTGCGTATCCGTCCGTAATCGGGCAACAACGCTGGCACCGCCGTCGGCGAAAACAACGGAGCCGGTGGACGACATGATGGCTTTGCTGCCAACGTCCGACCAAGTGCTGCCGAGGGTGGTGAAACTGACAGGAGTGCTTCCGAAATCGCCGCCGGCGGGCGGCGCCTGACCGAAGGTGTCGTCGAAAACCGCGTCGCCCTTGACGACTTTGAATTCGTCGACCGCAAACGTATACGGAGCCGTTATCGTTGGGGTGATATCTGCAACGGTGCCAAGCGAATTGATGGTCTGCTCTGTGTTGCCACTCACCGGATCGGTATGGGTCGTGACCAACCGAAGTGATCTTCCTTCGTCACTTTCGATCGGCGCGTAATAATTCGTGGCGGCCACCGGCGTCCAGTTGTTCACGCCATCATTCGAAACCTGCCACGAATAGGTCAGGCCCGTGGTCACCGCGTTCCCGCCCTCCGTTACGCCAAGGACAGTGATTTGGTTACCTTCCGCCGCAGTGGTAGCGCTGAGAATCGTTGCCAGCGTATCGAGCGTGAGCAGCACCGGAGCGCTGGTGCCGGTGTTGCCGGCAGCATCGGTGTCCTCGGCCACGATGCTGTGGGCACCGTCGCCCGACAGCGTGACGCTGGTGGTCCAGGATCCGTTCACCACCGAGGCGGTGCCGAGCTGCGTGGTGACGCCGTTGACGGTGTCGAACAGCGTCACGGTGCCGCCGGCCGCGGCCTCGCCGGCGCTCACCGTTCCCGATATCGTCTGGGTCGCGACGTTGGACGTCTCCGCCGCGGTGGTAATCGTTACCGTCGGCGGCACGGTGTCGAGCGTGAGCAGCACCGGAGCGCTGCTGCCGGTATTGCCGGCGGCATCGGTGTCCTCGGCCACGATGTTGTGGGCGCCGTCGCCCGACAGCGTGACGTGGGTGGTCCAGGACCCGTTCACCACCGAGGCGGTGCCGAGCTGCGTGGTGACGCCGTTGACGGTGTCGAACAGCGTCACGGTGCCGCCGGCCGCGGCCTCGCCGGCGCTCACCGTTCCCGATACCGTCTGCGTCGCGACGTTGGACGTCTCCGCCGCGGTGGTGATCGTCACCGTCGGCGCCAGGGTGTCGAGCGTGAGCAGCACCGGAGCGCTGCTGCCGGTGTTGCCGGCGGCATCGGTGTCCTTGGCCACGATGCTGTTGGTACCGTTGGCGAGGGTGACATTGGCGGTCCAGGTCCCGTCGGGCTGCACGATGGCGGTGCCGACGACGGACACAGTTGGCGGGCTTACCTGTCCGTTAAAGACCTGGAAGACATCAACGCCTTGGATTCCCGTGTTGCCGGTGGTCGCTGGAAGCGAGAGAAGCGACGCCTGATTTCCCGATTGTGGCAGTTCGAAATAATGAGTGCCATCGCCCGCTGAATAGCCAGCCCTTGCCGGCGTTCCGCCTAGACCATTCGTTCCTCCGCTGGCATCGCCCGTCGTCCAATTGATGTTTTCGTATCGGTAGACAATATCGAAATTGCCGCCGCCCACATTGATAAGCTGAAGCTGGAAGGCATCCAGTTTGTTCGTTGCTGCGTAGTAATGTCCGACGTCGTCCCAAGTGATGGTCATGACGCCATTGACGGAATCGAGGTTGTAGAAAACCTGGTTTGCACCCGTCGAATTGCCGCCCGGCGTAGGACTGCCCGGACCGCCGCGCGTGTCAACGTCCGCCCAGAACGGAGCAATAATGGGATTGTTGGCTCCACCATTTATGGCGCTCGGGGTATACGCGCTGTTGGCCGACGCGAACGTGACGTTTCCGTTAGTGTTGATGTAAAGCGACGTGTAATTGTGGCCAAAGAAATCGATGCCGGCCGCCCCGAATACGGAGGTGATGTTGATCGCGGGCGTGGAATTGTCGTCACCAATAGCGAGAGCCTGATTTCCAAAACCGGCGGAGCCGCCCAGGCCATTGGTCAGATCGTGGCCCGCTGTAAGAAGCGCCGCGGCGACCGGGGTGACGGAACCTGCACCTGCGGCGGTGACGCTATCGAACAGGGTGATCGTGGTGCCGGCATCGGCGGGGTCGGCCGTTCCAGTGATCGTCTGGGTCGCGACGTTGGACGTCTCTGCCGCGGTGGTAATCGTCACCGTCGGCGGCACGGTGTCGAGCGTGAGCACCACCGGAGCGCTGGTGCCGGTATTGCCGGCGGCATCGGTGTCCTCGGCCACGATGCTGTGGGCGCCGTCGCCCGACAGCGTGACGTGGGTGGTCCAGGACCCGTTCACCACCGAGGCGGTGCCGAGCTGCGTGGTGACGCCGTTGACGGTGTCGAACAGCGTCACGGTGCCGCCGGCCGCGGCCTCGCCGGCGCTCACCGTTCCCGATACCGTCTGCGTCGCGACGTTGGACGTCTCCGCCGCGGTGGTGATCGTCACCGTCGGCGGCACGGTGTCGAGCGTGAGCAGCACCGGAGCGCTGGTGCCGGTGTTGCCGGCGGCATCGGTGTCCTCGGCCACGATGCTGTGGGCACCGTCGCCCGACAGCGTGACGCTGGGTGGTCCAGGATCCGTTCACCACCGAGGCGGTGCCGAGCTGCGTGGTGACGCCGTTGACGGTGTCGAACAGCGTCACGGTGCCGCCGGCCGCGGCCTCGCCGGCGCTCACCGTTCCCGATATCGTTTGCGTCGCGGCGTTGGAAGTCTCCGCCGCGGTGGTAATCGTCACCGTCGGCGGCACGGTGTCGAGCGTGAGCACCACCGGAGCGCTGCTGCCGGTATTGCCGGCAGCATCGGTGTCCTCGGCCACGATGCTGTGGGCGCCGTCGCCCGACAGCGTGACGTGGGTGGTCCAGGACCCGTTCACCACCGCGGCGGTGCCGAGCTGCGTGGTGACGCCGTTGACGGTGTCGAACAGCGTCACGGTGCCGCCGGCCACGGCCTCGCCGGCGCTCACCGTTCCCGATACCGTCTGGGTCGCGACGTTGGACGTCTCCGCCGCGGTGGTAATCGTCACCGTCGGCGGCACGGTGTCGAGCGTGAGCACCACCGGAGCGCTGGTGCCGGTGTTGCCGACGGCATCGGTGTCCTCGGCCACGATGCTGTGGGCGCCATCGCCCGACAGCGTGACGTGGGTGGTCCAGGACCCGTCCACCACCGAGGCGGTGCCGAGCTGCGTGGTGACGCCGTTGACGGTGTCGAACAGCGTCACGGTGCCGCCGGCCACGGCCTCGCCGGCGCTCACCGTTCCCGATACCGTCTGGGTCGCGACGTTGGAAGTCTCCGCCGCGGTGGTAATCGTCACCGTCGGCGGCACAATGGCGGGCTGCTGCGCGTCGAAAACACCCACCTTGACCGGAATCGTGGTTGAACCGGCGGCGCTGGTCAGCGTGATGATGAAATTCTCGGTCGAGCTTTGCCCGTAGGGAAGGGAATTGAAGTCGGTCTTCAGCTCCGTGAAAGTCCAGTTGATTTTGGGATTGGTCGGATCGTTCGGATCAACCACCGTAACCGCGTTGAATCTGGCGGCCAGTTCGGACGCGCTCAATGTACCGGTAGGATCTGAAACGGTTATGCTGAACGCGCCGTTAGCACCCGTGAGCTGGATCACGCCACTTGCGGTGAGTACCGAGGGCGAGCTTGCGGTCTCGTCAATGACTGCGCTGCGGCCCGAAGTCGGATCCACGACAAAAATCTGGCTCGCGCTGCTGGTGTTGTCGGTCGAAAAATTAGAGGCGCTGCTGCCAAATGCGACGAACAGGCCGCCGGCGCTGATGGTCCCGCCGAGGTCGGACGCTGCGTCGCCCTGAGTGCCATCGGCGAGAACCGACACCAGTTTGTAGACGGGGTGAGACGGATCGGTGACATCGACGACATAAGTATCCGCAACGGAATTTGTATCGTCAGGCGTCAGGTTCGCATTGCTCGCGAAGATGATGAAATGACCGTCCGGACTGATCACCGGATTGTAGCTTGCGCCGGCTGCGCCCGCAGTGCTGAAAACAACCTTGCCGGCGGCCAGATCGTAAAGAAAGATTTCTTGCGTGGGCAAACCCGCGTCGCTTTGATAGACGAGGTAGTGTCCGTCGGCGCTGATCGATGCGGCAGTCTTGCCGACGCCGGATGTCGTGCTTGCGATCTCCGCGATGGCTCCTGTCGCCAGATTATACGTGAAGAGATGGCCGGCCCCACCGGTGGTCGCCGAATCCGAACTCCAGAATGCAAGTACATGACCGTCGGCGCTGATCGCCGGCTTCCAGACGGTCCCCGAGGACCCGACAGCGGCGGGCGTGATCGTGGCGATCAGATTTCCCTGCTGATTGTAGACGCCTATGGCGCTTCCGCCATTCTCAACGACGATGATGCCGCCATTTCCGTCGATCGCAGGCGAGCCTCCCGGCGCAAGCTGCGTCGTATGCTGATAGTTGGCGTCCGAAGGATTGTTGTCGTAAAGAAAAACGAACGACTGCGTGCCGTTCGAACCCTGATAAACCACGTAATGGCCGTCCGAACTGATGGTCGGCGCGGTGAAAGTGAAACCATTGCTCGCAGACGCAATCGTACTCGTCGTGTTCGACTGGCGGTCGTAGAGAAAGATGGCGCCATCAGGATCATAGGTCACGAACCGTCCGTCGGCGCTCATGACCGGATTGAAGTGGTCCCCGCTGCCTGATGACACCTGTTTGATTGGCGGTGGCGCGACGACAAACGGAATCGATATCTGAGGAACTGATACTGGCTGTGTAAGAGGAATGATGAGTTCAGGCGAGCCGGTCAGGTTGATGATAAATGGGGGGAGGTCAGTCGGCTGAGACGGCGCGGTCACACCCGGGCTGGGGTTGGTATTTGGCCCGGTATCGTGACCGGCGGGAAAGAGCGTGGTGGTCGGTGTATCGGGCGGGACACTGGGCGTACTCCCCAGGGAAGCGTACTTCGTTTGGTTTGGATTAGCGTTGTTTTCGGTGTGTTGAGGCAGATCGGGGTATATCACCTTGGCAGCTTCGTAGGTCTGCAGCAGACTTTGGAAAGCATTGAATTCCTGCGCAACCTGGGCGGGGGTCTTGTTGCTCTCCTGGGCGATGACCGCAAATGTCGCTGTCGGCGTTAGCGTCAACCCCGTGCCGTTGCTGGTGACCGTTCCGATCACATTTCCATTGTTATCCTTGACCTCGACGGCGTGGACTGTGCCGTCGTGCTGATCGACGACGGAGACAGAAACCGTTCCGTCCGTCGAGGATATGTCGAGAATTACAGCTGTGCCGCGAATACCGAGCGTTGCGACAGGCGTGGCTACCTTCATATCACCGGTTTTGGCGATCTGCCCGGCGACAAAACTGGCGGCGCCTTCCACCAGCGTGAACAACGATGTGTTTGTTGTACTGTTCGCGTCGTAGACCAGATCGTTCAGCATTAACCGCGCACTCGCGCTCATGTTGAACGTCGTCCCGTCATTCAGGACAAGACCAAGCGAGGAACCGCTACCAGTCTGAACCACGTCATTTTGATAGACATTGTCGCCGATGTTGACAGTGACCGTGACGCCGTTACGAACGACGCTGGCGCTGCCGGTCATCTTGACAACATGCCCGATCAGCTTGGCGGCGGCCGGACCGTCCGCCGCCTGGGCGTATTCGAGGTGCCCGGTCAATGCCTCAATGACTTTGGGGTCAAGCGGTGCGCCCTCGGACGAGACCAGCGCCGGACGTTTCTCGCCGCGAAAATAATCGTGCACCACCACGCGATGGTCTCGATCCGAGACGATCAGGTCGACGCCCGACTTCTGGTAGTCTCCGGAAAACAACAGATGCGCATCTGGAATGACGACGGCATCCGCAAGACCATGATGTGGGATTAAATCGATATGGACGTGTTCGCCCGAATGCGAACCCGAGCCGTCAGCCGATAGCGAGGCGTCGAATTTGCCGGCGTAATTCAAAATGACCACCGCAAATGGTTAATAACTATATAAATTTCAACAGTCTAAACTTGCATATCATCGGGGTAAGCATTGCGAAACCATCTCCTGCTTGTGCAAGTCCTATGCAATCGAACCCCGCAGGACCGCTCCCGACGGTCTTTTCCGTTGAACCTTCGAGTTGAAAGGTATTATCAGCACGGACCTCGTGTGCAATCCGGACGTCGGAAGGTACAGATCAGGAGTCGGCGTGTAATTGATAGTATTGATTCCAGCAAAGATACTAGCTTAAGCTTTTTCCTGCATTACATTGCAGGATACTGCGCCATTTTCATCGCCAAAACTGTGATCTGGATTACAAGCCGCGCGGTTCCCGGCTGATTAGCCATATTTCGCGGAAATCGGCGGCTGCACAACCATTGCATGTGCTTTCCGTCCTCTACGTGCGAATTTTCGTTCCTCGGACGGCCGATATTTAAAATTTTCGACAATCTGGCGACGCGGATTTCGGTCTGTTTCGCGCTTTCCGGCCCCGGGCGGCCGGCTTTAAGCAGAATAAAAGCCCCTCCGGCCATCATCGTCTGCGAAACGATCCGGTCACGAGCTGGCTAACCAGCCTCGCCGATGCCCGGACATTGGGGCGTCAGATGGGATTTCTTGTTAAGTCGCACGCGTGGCGTGCCGTCATACTTGCCTGCAGCATGGGCTGGTTCGCACCAGCGCCGGATCTGATGGCGGGAACACTGATGACGCCCGGCATGTCGGAGCTGGTTCACAAATCCGCCGAGCCGTTCGGGCTGTCCGCTTCGCCACTGTCGGAAGGCGGCCTGCTGGAAAAATGGCTGCGGCTTGAACGCAAGCTGGACGACGAACGGGTGCAACTGGCGCTTTGCGACGGCGACCGCGAGCGCTGCGTGTCTCCGGCAGCGCTTCAATTCCTCGCCATCGTGGACGATGCGCGGGCCCGCGAGGGACGCGCCCGCTTCGGCGAGATCAATCGTGCGATCAATCTCGCGATCCGGCCGATGAGCGATCAGGCTCAGTACGGCGAAATCGACGTCTGGAGCTCGCCGCTCGTGACCTTCGCCCATGGCGCGGGGGATTGCGAAGACTACGCGATTGCAAAATTCGTCGCTTTGCGACTGGCCGGAGTCTCGCCCGATGACCTCCGGATTATCATCATGCGCGACACCATTCACGGCGAGGACCATGCGGTCGCGGCCGCGCGGCTCGATGGCCAATGGCTGACGCTCGACAATCGCCGCATGGCAATGGTCGAGGACGTCAATATCAGGAACTACCGGCCGACGTTTGTCATCAATCAGTACAGCGCCATGCGGTATGCCGACGCGCCACTGCTGGCGAACGTCCCGGACCGGCAGGTTGTGCAGCCGGTCGCGCTTACCTTGGCCGCGCAGCCCGGCCTGGTCTCGCCTGCCAACTGAACGACGGGCCTCTGATCGCGGTACCGCGCCTCGCCCTCGCCTGACGCCGACACTTATGCGGCGCGCAGATCCATGCAGCAAATGCCTGTGACAATTTCCTCACCGTCAGCCGCGTCTTTCAGATCGGATGATTGCAGGGCTGACGGAGGCCTGTCGACGATTCAGGTCTGGTAGTTGATCAGAAGCGCCGAGAGCGACAAACTGCTGCTGCCGGGGTCGGAAACACCGGTAGCGCTATAGGACGACGAGGAGGACTGCGAACTCTGCAGCGCCTGCAGAAACTGCTGCAGGAGGTCGCTGGCGGAACTGGTGCTGCTAGTGCCGTCGGTCGTGGACGAGCTGTCGGCGGACGGAGCGCCATGGCCGCCGTGATGACCATGATGCGCGCCGCCGGCGCCCTGAGAGAACGCTTGCTTGAAGACGCCCTGCAGCTCGGTGGCCTGATCGGTGGTCAGCTTGCCGCTCGAGACTTCGTTGGCAATCAGGGTATCGATCTTCGACTTCAGATCGCCGGGCGACGAGCTGGCGCTGCCGGACGAGGCACCCGTCTGGCCATTCCGCAGCGAAGAGTCGATATCGTTCAGCGCGGAGGACAACGCGCTCTGGTCGGAAGAGCTGATCGCGCCGGTATTCACTTCCGACTGCAGTTCGTCCTGCAGCTTCTGCAGCGGGGACTGGTAGGTGGTGCCGGAGGTCGCGGAGATCGAGGTCATGATGGCTCCAAGGTGGTCTAGAAAGGTTCTTGCGGGACGCCTTGAAACTAAGGTTAATGATCTTAACGAGACCTTTTTGCTGCCTTGCTGCCGTGTTGCTCTGTGTTGCCTTGTGTTGCAATCGAAACATCAGAAACATTCCGAAACAAAAATCCTACGCCGAACCTCCCGAATCACTGACAAAGGTCCGCATGGCCCCAACGCCGAACATTCTTGTCGTTGAAGACGACCGCGAGACGCGGGCGCTGATCGCGAAATATCTGCGTACCAATTCCTGCAATGTGACGACCGCGAACGACGGACGCGAAATGGCCCGCCTCATGACCGACCATCGCGTCGATCTTCTGATCCTGGATGTCATGCTGCCGGGTGAAGACGGCCTCAGCCTGTGCCGCAAGGTCCGCGCGGAATCGCAGACGCCGATCATCATGCTGACCGCGCGTGGCGAGGACATCGATCGCATTCTCGGGCTCGAGATGGGTGCGGACGATTACCTTGCCAAGCCGTTCAATCCGCGCGAATTGCTGGCACGGATCAACGCGGTGCTGCGGCGGCAGACGGCCGCCCAGACGGTCAGCGCCGCCCATGGCACGCGGGCACTTACCTTCCTGGGATGGCGGATCGATTTCAGGTTGCGCGAACTGCGCAACCCGGCGGGCGCACGCGTCGCGATGACCAGCGCCGAATTCGACCTGCTGCGCACTTTCTGCGAGCGGCCCGGCCGCGTGCTGTCGCGTGACAGCCTGCTCGACCTGACGCAAGGCCGCAACGCCGGCTCGTTCGAACGCAGTATCGATGTGCTGGTCAGCCGCATCCGGCGCAAGATCGAACCCGATCCGCAGGAGGCCACCATGATCAAGACAGTGCGCTCCGGCGGCTATATGTTTACCCCGGCAGTAACAGCGGTCACGATCCCGACGGACGGCTGATCATGAAGCTGTTTGGTTTTCTGAACCTTAAGCGGATCAGCGGACAGATCGCGGCACTGGTGGTCGCCTCGATCGCCGCCCTTCATCTGATCATCACCGCCAGCTTCCTGATCCACCGGCCGGATCAGGTAGATCCGTCGTCGGGCCATGGACACAGTCAGCTTGCCGCCGCGGTCCAGCTTCTCGGCACAGCGTCCCAGGCCGAACGAACACGGCTTTTCGCCGACCTCGCGCGGGCATTTCCGCAACTCGACATTGCGAGCCTGCCGGCGGGCGTTACCCTCGCGTCGGAGGAGGCGGACGGTCCTGAACTGCGCGGGCTGCATCGGCACCTCGGCAACGCCTATCGGATATTTCCGCTCACGCGCGGGCAAGACGGACGTAAAGTCGCGGTCGCGCTGCCGGACGGCACGGTGATTTCCGCGAAGCTTCCATCGGGGCAATGGCAACGTCCGTTCTGGACCGGACCATGGATGATGACATTGCTGTTTGCGGTCATCAGCGTCAGCCTGCTCGGGCTGTGGGCGGCGCGAACCTTGACGGCGCCGCTGTCGGCGTTCGCCAAGGCCGCCGAAAGCTTCAGCCTGAACGGCGCCGCTGCGCCGCTGCCCGAACGAGGCCCGGAAGAAATCCGTTCAGTCGCGAAGGCGCTCAACCGCATGCGGGAACGGATCACGGCCCTGATCGACGACCGTACCAAGATGCTGGCCGCCATCAGCCACGATTTACGGACTCCGATTACGCGGATGCGCCTGCGCTCCGAATTTATCGAGGACGATGCGTACCGCGTCCGGATGCTGCACGATCTCGACCAGATGCGATCGATGCTGGAATCCGTACTTTCCTTCCTCCGCAACGACCGCAAGCTCGAACCGATGACGCTGGTCGATATCGCGAGCACGCTGCTGCTCATCACAGACCAATTCGCCGATATGGGCCACAAGGTCGTTTACGACGGCCCGGAGCACGCCATGGCCATGGTCCGGCCCGACGACCTGCATCGCAGCATTACCAACCTCGCGGAGAACGCCGTCAGGTTCGGCGCGGAGGCCACGATCCGTCTGACCATGGCGTCCGATACCATGACGATCGACGTCGAGGACGATGGTCCCGGCATCTCGGACGAGCGCAAGGATGTCATGCTGGAGCCATTCGTGCGCGGCGACGACGCCCGCAATATGGATGACGTCACAGGCTTCGGTCTCGGGCTTTCAATCGCGCGCGCCATTGTGCTGGCGCACGGTGGCGAGCTGTCGCTTCACGACCGGCAGCCCCATGGATTGATTGTGCGCGTTCAGCTGCCGCTTCGCCAGCAAGTTCTGCAGCCGGCCGCCTGAGAGTTTATATCCGCAGGCCGTAGCCGCCTGCGATCGCGCGATTCCGCAACATCGCAGCAAACGACGGTGTGATGCGACAAGCGTTCAAGAAGATTGGATGGTGCCGCGGCGACACCGGCCTGCGGTACAAATCAGCAGATCATGCTAGGCTTGAAGAACCATTGAAATCGAGCCCGCGCATCGTGACCGGACTGAAGCAGAACGCAGCGCCCTCGCCCGGAAATGACAGCGCCGATCGCGGCTGGGCGCCCCGGGTGGCGCAGGAAGCCCGGCTGAGACAGCTTGAGGATGAGCTGGCGCGGCGTACGATCGAGGGCGAAGCCATCGATACGGCGGTCGAGCGCGCGGTTCTGCTGGGCGCACTCAATAGGCAACAGGACGCCCAGCAGGCCTTCGTCGATATCCTGCGGCGGGCGCCGACGAATTTTTCCGCACTCAACGAATTCGGGACGCTGCTGACGAACATGGGCGCGATCGACGCGGCCTGCCGTGTCTATTCGGAGGCGATCGCCCACCATCCCCAAAATCCGATCAGGGCATGTGAATCTGGCCAACCTGCTGTTTCGCGCCAACCGGTATGCGGAAGCGCGCGCGCATTATGAAGCGGTACTGCACATCGATCCGGAACATGCGCCGGCTCATCAAGGCCTCGGCGCGGTGCTCTCGGATATCGGCGAGCGCGCCACCGCCCGGTATCATTTCGACAAGGGCTTTCGCGGCCACGCCGTTTCGCCGCTGCCCTATCGCGGGACCGCACCGCCGGTCGCGCTGCTTCAACTGATCTCCTCTGGTGGCGGCAACATCCCGACCGCGCCATTTCTGGACGACCAGGTCTTTCTGACAACCGTCATCGTCACGGACTATCTCGATCCGTCGACTCCGCTGCCACCGCATCAACTGATCTTCAACGCCATCGGAGATGCGGACCTGTGTCAGCCGGCGCTGGAAGCCGCCGCCCGGCTGGTCGCTCGGACGAGCGCACCTGTCATCAACGATCCCCGTGCCGTGATGAAAACCGGCCGTATCGGCAATGCTCGGCGGTTGCAGGCCATACCAGGTATGGTGACGCCGCGAACCCTGGAAATCGCCCGCCATGTTCTGGCCGGCCCGGACGGCGCGGCTTCGATCGCGAAACACGGGCTTGCCTTTCCGCTGCTGCTGCGTTCTCCCGGCTATCACACCGGGCGCAACTTCGTCCTTGTCGAGGCGGCTTCCGGACTGTCGGCCGCGGCGTCGAGCCTTCCCGGCGACGATCTGCTTGTGATCGAATATCTGGATGCCCGCGGCACGGACGGCAACGCGCGCAAATACCGCGTCATGATCATCGACGGCCGGATCTATCCGTCGCACCTTGCGATATCCGGGAATTGGAAGGTGCATTACTTCACCTCGGATATGGCCGACCGGCCGGAACATCGGCACGAGGAGGCGAGCTTTCTCAGCGACATGACCGCGGCGCTCGGGAGCAAAGCAATGGCGGCGCTCGAACGGATACGCGACAGCCTCGGCCTCGACTATGCCGGAGTGGATTTCGGGCTTGGTCCCGATGGCGATCTGTTGTTGTTCGAAGCCAACGCGACGATGGTGATCGCTCCGCCCGCCGCCCGACGAGCACTGGGCCTATCGGCGCGCCGCCATCGACAACATACGCGACGCCGTCGTCGCCATGATCATGCAGAAGTCGAACCAGTCACGCTGAACCTGGCGGTTTTGCGCAGACGTGGATGCACTCTGAAGCAGCAATTTGAATCGTGCTTGCGATGTTGCAGTGCATCTGAAGATGCGCGCGACATTTCGTTTGGCGAAATAATGACGATACAAATTTTCTATTTATCGTCTTTGCGCTCGTCCGTTGATTGACGCCGTCCTTATCTCAGGTAGCATCGCACCAGATCCGCTAGAGATCGAAAGGGAGGGAACGTATGAAACGCAGCATCGCGCTGGCCGCTGGCTTTTTCATTCTCGCTTCGTTCGGAGCGAGCGCTCAAACGACCGATCAATTGGTCAAGGGAGCGACCGATACGTCGAACGTCCTCAATTACGGCATGGGCTATAATCTGCAGCGGTTCAGTCCGCTCACCCAGATCAACAAGGACAATGCCAAAAACCTCGTGCCGGTTTGGAATTACAGCCTCGCCGACGACCGCAGCGAGGAGTCGCAGCCGATCGTTTACCAGGGCATTCTCTATTTCACCACTCACGCGGCCACGATGGCGGTCGACGTCAAGACCGGCAAGCAGATCTGGAAGACCAAGGTCGAATATCCGCCGGAAACGCCGCGAATCGTTTGCTGCGGCATCATCAATCGCGGCGCCGCGATTTATGAAGGCAAGATCTTCCGCACCACGCTCGACGCCAATGTGATCGCGCTCGACGCCAAGACCGGCAAGGAAGTCTGGCGCCAGAAAGCCGCCGATATCAAAGAGGGCTATTCGATGACGGTGGCGCCGCTCGTCGCCGACGGCGTCGTCCTGACCGGCATATCCGGCGCGGAGTTCGGCACCCGCGGCTTCATCGACGGCTGGGACCCGGAGACGGGCAAGCATCTGTGGCGCACCCACACCATTCCCACCCCCGATGAGCCCGGCGGCGATACCTGGAAGGGCGACACCTGGAAGCTCGGCGGCGGATCGACCTGGATCACCGGCTCCTACGACCCGGAGCTGAACACGGTCTATTGGGGCATCGGCAATCCCGGGCCGTTCAACGCCGCGGTGCGACCCGGCGACAATCTCTACACCTGCTCGGTGCTCGCGCTGGAGCCGAAGACCGGCAAGATGAAATGGCATTACCAGTTCTCGCCGAACAACCCGTTCGACTATGATGCGGTCGCCGAGATGGTGCTGGCCGAACTCAATGTCGAGGGCAAGCCGACCAAGGTGCTGATGGATGCCAATCGAAACGGCTTCTTCTATGTCCTCGACCGGACCAACGGGAAGCTGCTGGCGGCCAATCCCTATGTGAAGGTCAACTGGGCTACCGAGCATCGACCTGAAGACCGGCCGCCCGATCGAGACCGACGTCACCAGGGACGCCCGCGACGGCAAGAAGGTCGTCGTGTACCCGTCCATTCTCGGCGGCAAGAACTGGGAGCCGATGTCGTTCAATCCGCAGACCGGCCTCGCCTATGCCAATACGCTCTCCTTCGGCGGCCACTACAAGACCGAGCCGGCGACCTACAAGGCGGGCGAATGGTATCTCGGCATGGACCTGACGGATCTGTGGGAATGGCCGCAAGGCGACGAACCGCGCGGCCACCTCAAGGCGATCGATCCCCTGTCCGGGAAGACCAAGTGGGAAGTGCCGAGCGCGATCCCGCGCTTCTCCGGCGTGCTGTCGACCGCCGGCGGCGTCGTGTTCTCCGGCCAGTTGACCGGTGAGTTCGAAGCGTTCGACGCCAACGACGGCAAGAAGCTGTGGCAGTTCCAGACCGGCTCCGGCATCGAGGGCCAGCCGGTGACGTGGCAGCAGGACGGTGTCCAATACGTCGCCGTGACCAGCGGCTATGGCGGCGTCTATTCGCTGTTTGCCGGCGACGAGCGACTGGCCAAGGTGCCGGCCGGCGGATCGCTGTGGGTGTTCGCGGTCAAAGCCCAATAGTGGTTCTGGAATGATGAAGTTATCTTGGATTGCGGCGGCGGCGTATTTCGCCGCCGCAATGGCGGCAAGCGCGCAGACGGCGCCCGCCGCCACGCCGGAACAAAAAGCTGGCGTCGATCAGGCGCAGATCGATCAGGGCAAGGGCATCTATGCTCACAACTGCTCGCACTGCCATGGCCCCAATATGGTCAACGGCGGTACGATCGCGCCAGATCTGCGCACCTTTCCGAACGACAGAGAGCGCTTCTTCACTACGGTGAAGACGGGCAAGAATGGCAGGATGCCGCCCTGGGGCGACCTCCTGAGTGACGATCAGATCGTATCTCTGTGGGCCTATATCTCGAGCCGGAGAACTCCATGAAAGGCTGGCTGGCGACATGCGGAGCCGCTGCTGCATTGATCGCAGCCTTCACAATGCCAGCTTCTGCCGCTGGCGAGGTGCTGAAAATCTGTCTCGACAAGGATTTGCCGCCGCTTTCGGTGCATCATCGCGGCAAGCCCGACAGCGGCTTCGATGTCGCGCTGGCCGGCGCGATCGCGCAGCAACTCGGCCGGCCGCTCAAGATCCAGTGGTTCGAAAGCAAGCTCGACGAAGATTCGAGCCCGGCGCTGGAAGCCAATGCCCTGCTCTCGGACGGCCGCTGCTCTCTCGTCGGCAGCTATGCCCTGACGAAGGACTCCCTCGTCGTGCCTGGCATCAAGACCGCCAAGTTACCGGATTTCGTGGGCGCCACCGGCCCCGACCACAGGCGTCGCGTGCCGCTCGGCGTGCTGGCGCCGAGCCAACCCTACCTTTATGCCCCGCTGACAATCGTCCTCGGCGCCAAGGCGATGGAGAAGGCGCGCGCCGGCCACGTTGCCGGCATCGGCGACCTCGCAGGGCTCCGCATCGGCATCGAAAGCGGGACGCTTGCCGACGCAATTCTGATGACGTTCGACAACGGGCGGCTGATCAACGACATTACCCATCTGGTCCCGGGCAGAGACGATCTGCTCGGCGCGCTCGAACGCGGCGATCTGGATGCGACGCTGCTCGACTTGCGCCGGCTCGACGCCTACCGCGTCGCCCATCCCGATAGCAAGATTGCCGCCTCCGGCTACTATTACCCGATCGGCGTCAATCGCGGCTATGTCGGGTTGGCCTCCGACCCGGCGCTCCTTGTTGCGGTCAACAAGGCGCTCTCCGATTTGCAGGCTGCGGGAACCATAACCGGGCTCGCTCAAGCCGCCGGCCTCACCTATTTGCCGCCGCGCGAGCCGGTGATTCTCGGCGACGTCTGGCTCAAAATACTTGGGAAATAGAGTTCTTGGGACGTGATGGACCGGCGCGCGCGAAGCAAGAGCAGCGCGCGCCGGCCCAGGCTTGAGCAGCACGCGCGTATTGGCGGGATTTGCGGCGTCGGATTCACGGTGCCGAAAGTTCTTCGGGTCATGGTGCGCCACTGCACGAAACCCAAGATGGTGTTCCGACATCATGAATCCGCACAGAGTCCGCGCTGCAGGTGCGAGGGTTAACAAAGCGTTTTGACCGCCTCGCGGTCGATACGCTGGATCTTTCCGTACGATCGGGTGAATTCTACGCGCTGGTCGGCCCCAACGGGGCCGGCAAGACCACGACATTGCGCATGGTGGCGGGTCTGTTGCGGCCCGATGCCGGAACCGTCGGGGTGTTCGGCGTCGACGCGCTCTCCGATCCCGTCGCCGCCAAGCAAATGATGGCTTGGGTCTCGGATGAGCCGATGATCTACGACAAGCTGACGCCGCTGGAATATCTTGAATTCGTCGCCGGCCTCTGGGGTATCGATCCCGCGACTTCCGAGCAGGCGGCGCAAGATCTGCTGGTCTCGCTCGGACTGGCGCCGCATCTACACGAGCGCTGCGAGGGATTTTCCAAGGGCATGCGCCAGAAGGTTGCGCTGGCGGGAGCCCTGGTGCACGCCCCCCGCCTGATCATCCTGGACGAACCGCTGACCGGGCTCGACGCGGTGTCCGCGCGTCACGTCAAGGGATTGCTCGGCGAGCGCGTCCGCGCCGGCTGCACCGTGATCATGACCACGCATATTCTGGAAGTCGCCGAGCGCATGGCCGACCGGATCGGCGTCATCGCCGCGGGACGGCTGGTCGCTGAGGGTACCTTGGCCGAACTGCGCCAGCAGAACGGCCATCACGACACCAGCCTCGAAGACCTGTTCATCGCGCTGGTCGATGTCGAGGCTGCCGCGGCATGAGTTCGGCCACCGCGCTCACCTGGTTTGCCCGGCACGAAATCCGGCTGGCATGGCGCGAATGGCTCGCGATGATGACCGGCGGCCGGCGCAAGCGAAATCGCGCCATCGTCGGTCTGATCATCTTCGCCGCGGTCATGCATTTGCCCGCCTACGCCGTGATCGGCCGCTTCGCGGATCTGCAGGCGCCGCTCGACAAATCCTCGCTGATCGTCATGACAACGACCATTGTGCTGGCCTGGGCGTTGATGCTGTCGCAGGCGATCGAATCGGTGACGCGGGTGTTTTACGCCCGCGCCGATCTCGACCTGATTATGTCCTCGCCGGTCCGCCTGGAAAATGTGTTTTCGATTCGCATCGCCGCGATCGCGCTGTCGGTGATTGCGATGGCTTTGTTGTTGTCGACGCCCTTTGTCGATGTTCTCGTGATCGGCGGCGGCATCAGATGGTTCGCGGCATTCGGCGTCGTTGTCGCGATCGGCCTATCCGCCGCGGCGATTGCGATCGCCGTCACGATCGCGCTTTTCCGTCTGATCGGCCCGAGCCGGACGCGGTTGGTGGCGCAAATTCTCGCCGCGGTGATCGGCGCCGGTTTTGTGATCGCGCTGCAGATCGCCGCCATCCTGTCCTACGGCACGCTGTCGCGCTTCGCGGTACTGACCTCGGACGCCGCTGCCGGATTTGCACCTGACGCCGACAGCATGATGTGGTGGCCGGCGCGGGCGGTGCTCGGCGATGGCGAAGCACTGCTATTGCTGTTGGCCGGCGGCCTCCTGCTGCTCGGCGCCGTGATGGCGATCTTCTCGTCCAGATTCGCCGACACGGCGGTGCGCGCGTCGGCCAATGCCAGACCGAACCATCAGGGCACCCGCGTCAGATCATTCCGCACCGGCTCGCGGCAGCAGGCGCTGCGGCGGAAAGAATTCGTGCTGCTCCGGCGCGATCCCTGGCTGGTGTCGCAGAGCCTGATGCAGCTGTTATATCTGGTGCCGCCGGCGGTGATGCTGTGGCGGAGTTTTTCCGACTCTGGCCTGGCCATTATGCTGATCACGCCGGTCATCGTCATGGCGGCGGGCCAGCTCGCCGGCGGTCTCGCCTGGCTGACGATTTCGGGCGAGGATGCCGCCGACCTGGTGGCGACCGCGCCGCTTACGCCATCGCGCGTGATCCGCGCCAAGATCGAGGTCGTGCTGATGGCGATCGCGGTCGTCTTCGCGCCGCTGGTCGCGGCGCTGCTGGTTACTTCGCCGCTGCAGGCGGCTGTGACCGCGATCGGCGTTTTTGTCGCAGCGTCCTCCGCCACCGCGATCCAGCTCTGGTTCCGGGTACAGGCCAAGCGCAGCCAGTTTCGCCGCCGCCAGACCTCGTCGCGGCTGGCGACTTTTGCAGAAGCCTTTTCGTCTATCGGATGGGCCGCGACCGCCGCGCTGACGCTGGCAGTTCCGGTTGCCGCCATCATCAGCGGCCTGATGACCCTGGGCATCGTCGCCGCGACCTGGAAGGTCAGCCCGCGGCGGGCGTGAGCGGCGCTCGCCCTCTACGCCTTTATCAACTCCATCACCGCCGCCGCGAACGCTTCCGGCTCTTCCTGCGGCAGGTTGTGGCCCGCGCGCGGAATCACATGATGGATGCGGCGACCGGAGAATTTCGCCGCCTGGGCGGTGCCGTCGGTCGCGGGAGCGACGCCATCGCCGTCGCCGTCCAAGGTGATGGCCGGGACTGTAATGACCGGCAGTGCCGCCAGCCGGCGCTGGATGTCGGCATATTGCGGGTCGCCGTCGGCGAGACCGAAGCGGTGCCGATAGCTGTGGATCACGACGTCGACATAATCAGGGTTGTCGTGCGCGCCGGCGGAGCGCTCAAAACAGGTATCGTCGAAATGCCAGTTCGGCGACCATTGCTGCCATAGGATCCTGGCGATGCCGCGCCGGTTGGCGGCAAGACCGGCCCTGCCGCGCTCGAGTTGAAAATAATATTGATACCAGAGCGGCACCTCGCGTTCCGGCTGCACCGGGATCATCGCCTTTTCGATATCCTGAATCGGATAGCCATTCACCGCGACCAGGCCGATGCAGCGATCCGGCCACAAGGCCGCCGCCACGCAGGCGGCGCGGCCGCCCCAGTCATAACCGGCGAAGACCGCGCGCTTGAGCGATAGCGCATCCATCAGCGCGATCAGGTCGGCGCCGATTGCGGCCTGCTCGCCCGAACGCGCCGTCGCCCGGTCACGGAAACGGGTCGGACCAAAGCCGCGCAAATAGGGAACGATGGCACGGCAGCCCCGCGCGGCCAGCAGAGGCGCAACGTCGACATAAGAGTGGATGTCGTAGGGGAAGCCGTGCAAGAGCAGCACGACAGGCCCGTCCGCCGGCCCCTCCTCGTAATAGGCGATGCTCAGAACGCCGGCGTCGATGTGGCGGAGCGGTTCCAGCCGGCGCGCGGAAGATGCACGCGGCGGGCTCGCGGATTGTTGCGTCAATCTAAACTCCCTCGCTGGAACTCCCGGCCATTCCCTCCGAGCTTACCGTCAGGACGGCACGGCCGCGAATCGGAAAATGCCGCGATGACGGCTGCGGCATTGCGCGATAGAGTGCCGCCGTCTGCTTGACGGGGCCTTGCCAAAAAACGGAGCGACGATCCATGGCCAGCAATCTTCCCGCGTCCAAAAGCGGCCTCTTTGCCGATCCGCGCGAAGACTGGCTCGCCCAGCGGAAAGAGGAAATCCTCGATCCCGCGCGCCCGATCGTCGATCCCCATCATCATCTCTGGGATCGCGGCGGCCAGCGCTATCTGATCGACGAGATGGCCGCCGACATCGCTTCCGGTCACAATATTGTTGCGACCGTCTATGTCGAGGCCCGCTCGATGTATCGCGCCGGCGGGCCGGAAGCGTTGCGTCCCGTTGGCGAGGTCGAATTCGCGGCCGGCTCTGCGGCGATGAGCGCGAGCGGCGGTTACGGTCCGGCCGCGATCTGCGCCGGCATTGTCGGCCACGCCAATCTGCTCTTGGGCGAAGCCGCTCGCGACGTGCTGGAGGCGGAAATCGCCGCCGGCAACGGGCGCTTCCGCGGCATCCGGCATTCCTCGCCGTGGGATGCGGATCCCGACGTCGCCGGCATGTATGCCTTGCGCCCGCAAGGACTCTTGGTCGATCCAACCTTTCGCAAGGGCTTTGCCTGCCTGGCGCCGCTGAATCTGAGTTTCGATTCCTGGTTGTTTCACCCGCAGATCGGCGAACTGGCCGATCTCGCCCGCGCCTTTCCGAACACCAAAATCGTGCTCGATCATTGCGGCGGCCCGATCGGCGTCGGCAGCTACGCCAACCGGCGCGACGACATCTTCAAGGGCTGGAAGGCTTCGATCCGGGACATCGCCGAATGCCCCAACGTCGTCGTCAAGCTCGGCGGGCTGGCGATGCGGCTATTGGGTTACGATTTTCACGAACGCCCGATGCCGCCCTCCTCGGAGGAATTGGCCGCTGCGTGGCGTCCCTATATCGAGACCTGCATCGAGGCCTTCGGCCCCGACCGCGCCATGTTCGAGAGCAATTTCCCGCCAGACAAAGGCCAGTGCAGCTATCAGGTGATCTTCAACGCCTTCAAGCGCATCGCTGCCCCCTGTAGCGAGACCGAGAAGACCGCGTTGTTCTCGAAGACGGCGACGGATGTGTATCGGCTGAAGCGTGGCTGACGACTTGGAACGCGATCCCGGCGGAAACGACGGGCGCAAGGGCAGCCCCGATCGCACCGCGGAAATTGCGGCTGAGCGCGCGGGGCATTGCCGCGATCATGCTGCCGAACAATGTGTTCAAGCGATTGCCGCATCAGCCCGACGGGCAGCATCTGAGGCCGGAGGGCTACCACATGATCGGGGAACACCTGGCCTCGCAAGTCGCGGGCGCGATCGGGCGCCGACTGCCGTTCCGATCCGCGCCCTGCGTGAACGGCACGAGGGGCTGCCGAAACACTCAGCCGGCGTTCATCAGGCTCGCGGGCTGGCGCTTGCCGGCCGGCGCCAGTGTTCGCTTGATCTTGGAGAACACCCGCAGCGCGAAACCGAGCATGGCCGGATTGGTTTTGCGGCAGAACGCCAGCTTCTTGACGCGGCCTTCGACGCGCCATTTGGCGTGGGCGCCGTTCCTGAAGAAGATCACGTCGCCGGGGCCGTAGCGGGTCGGACCCATGGTATCGTTTTCAAGAACGATCGAGCCTTCGAGAACGAGGATCGTCTCATCGAAATCGTAATACCAGTTGAATGTTCCTTCGCTGCATTCCCAGACGATGGTCGATGCCACCCCGTCCGCGCTGTGCGAAAGAGCGCAGGATTGTGCCACCGGATTGCCTTCGATGATCCAGGACGGCTCGATTGGACTGGGCGAAAGATTGACGACGAGATTGCCGGTTTCAATGAGCGCGCGAGACATCATGGACCTCAACGAAATTTCAAAAACGGTAGAAGATGCAAAGGGATGCAGCTTGGCGAAGGTCCGCCCAAACTAATAATCATCGCTTAAATCTTCCTTACGGCGACCGCCGCAATCAGAGCAAAGAGACTGCGACAAAACGCAGCAAAGCCACCGCTCGCCTGAAGCCGAAGCCGCCAAGGACGTTAGCTGACCATAGCCTTTTCGAGCGAACTGGACGCCGGTCCGCGTGAAGAAAACGCATCAAAGAAGGGATATAGAGCCCCGGTTCTGATTCAATGAGAACCGAGGCTCTAAGCTAGCCGGTCGTCACCAGGCCGCGCAGCACCAGCTCGTTGAGCCGGTTGGCGAACGCCGCCGGATCTTCCGGCAACTCGCCGTCGAGAATCTGCGCCTGCTCCAGCAGCAGCAACGACAGATCTCGCGCCGCATCCTTCTGCCCGGCGATGGCAGCGACAAGGGGATGGCGCATATTGACCTCCAGGATCGGCTTGGTCACGGCACCTTTGTTCTGCTGCGCCAGCAATCGCTCGAGCGCACGGTCACGGCCCGCGCCGCCGGCCACCAGGCAAGAGGCGCTGGTGGTGAGCCGCTGCGACGCGCGAACATCCGACACGCGGTCGCCAAGCACATCCTTGATGACAGCGATGGTCGCGGCTTCATCGGCTGCCGGCTTCTTGTCGGCGGCGTTGTCGTCGACCAGCGGGACCAGTCCGAAATCGACATCGCCCTGGCTCAGCGATTTCAGCGGCTTGCCGCCGAAATCGAGCGGTGCCGAGGTCCAGAAGGCGTCGACGGGATCGGTGAGCAACAGCACCTCAATGCCGCGGGCGGTCGCCAATTCCAGCTTGGGATTCGATTTCAGCCGCTCGATGGTCTCGCCGACCAGATAATAGATTTCGGTCTGGTTGGGTTTGAGGCTTTCGACATATTGCTTCAGCGAGCGCTTCTCTCCGGACGTCGAGGTGAAACGCGACAGCGACAGCAGCTTTTCGCGCCGCTCGAAATCCTCCCAGATGCCTTCCTTGATCACGGCGCCGAACCCGTCCCAGATCTTGGCAAAAGTTTCCGGCTCTTTCTCGGCGAGGCTTTCCAATTCACCGATCACCCGGCCGGTCACAGCCTTGCGTATCTGCGCAAGCTGCGGATTGTTCTGCAGCATCTCGCGGGAGATATTGAGCGGCAGGTCCTCGCTGTCGATCACGCCGCGGATGAACCGGAGATAGCCGGGCAACAGATCAGCATCGTCGGCGATGAAAACACGGCGGACATAGAGCTTGACGTGGCCCTTGCGCGTCGGCTCGAACAGGTCGAACGGCTTTGTGGATGGCGCGAACAGCAGCACGGCGTAGGACTGCCGGCCTTCGGCGCGGTAATGCAGCGTCATGGCCGGCTCGTCGAAGGCGCCGGCGATCGCGCGGTAGGCCTGCATGTAGTCTTCCGGCTTGAGCTCCGATTTCGGCCGCTGCCACAGGGCGCTCGCCGAATTGATCTGGCGCGGCTCGCCTTCTTCCGGCTTCAGCTCAATCGGGAACTGGATGTTGTCGGAATAGGCGCCGACGATCCGCTCGATCTCGTAAGCCTCCAGATATTTTTTCGCGTCTTCCTTCAGATGCAGGACGATTTCCGTACCCCGCGCAATGCGTTTTGCGGAGTCCTCATCCGCCGGGGCAATGTCAAAGCCGTTTCCGCCTGACGATGTCCAGGTCCAAACTTCTGCTGTGCCGGCGCGGTGGCTGGTGACGGTGATGCGGTCGGCGACCATGAAGGCGGCGTAGAAGCCGACGCCGAACTGGCCGATCAGGCCGGCGCCGTCCTTGGCCTCGGTCAGCCGGGCAAGAAAGGATTTGGTGCCGGACCGCGCAATGGTGCCGAGATTGTCGATCAGCTCCTGCCGGTCCATGCCGATGCCATTGTCGATCACGCTGAGCGTGCCGGCCTTCTTGTCGGGCACGATACGGATTTTCGGCGGCTCACCGTCGGCGGTCAGCTCGGGCGCGGCGATCGCCTCATAGCGCAGCTTGTCGAGCGCGTCCGAGCCGTTCGAAATCAGTTCGCGCAGGAAGATGTCGGTCTCCGAATAGACGGAGTGCACCATCAGGTGCAAAAGCTCGGCAACCTCGGCCTGAAATGGTTTGTGCTCGGCAACGGTTTCCGTCGTCATTGTCGGTCTCGCTCAAATCACAGGGGAAAACCAGATATAGTCATGTCGTTTTGGCTGGCAAGATTTGAAGGGCGTGGCGCTTGGCGATGTCCCGCCCGTCCTTCTACTGGCAACTGAGGCGGCCCGGCCGGCCGAGTCAAGCCCCGCGCCAACGGGGCGCCAATCCTGCGTTCGCCGAAATTCTCCGCGCATATGCGGCATGCAGTGGACCGCCTGCTGGCCGCAACCAATTCACTCTACACCTCGACATTCGGGGGCTCTTTCGAATGTCGAAGGAAACAATTTCGGCGAACAAGCCGGCTGCGATCGATGGTCTGCCAGCGGAACGCCGGAGTTGGGCGGCGGCTGCGATTTTCACCGCGCTGGCAATGGCCTCGCTCGATACGGCGATCGCCAACATCGCCCTGCCGGCGATCGCTGCCGATCTGCATGTCGGCCCGGCCGATGTGATCTGGGTGGTGAATGTCTATCAGATCGCGCTGGTGGCGACGCTGTTGCCGCTCGCGGCGCTTGGCGAAATCGTCGGTCACCACCGGATTTATCTCGCAGGGCTGTTGCTGTTCACGCTGGCGTCGCTGGCCTGTGCGTGCGCCTGGTCGTTGCCGAGCCTGCTGGCGGCGCGGGTGCTGCAGGGCCTGGGCGCCAGCGGCATCATGAGCGTGAATACGGCGCTGGTTCGTTTCGTTTATCCGGGGCGGCTGCAGGGCCGCGGTTTCGGCCACAACGCGATGGTGGTCGCGACCGCCTTCACGCTCGGCCCGACGATCGCCTCCGGCATTCTGGCGCTCGGGCCGTGGAGCTGGCTGTTTGCGGTCAACATTCCCTTCGGCCTGGTTGCGATCCTGATCGGCCTGAAGACATTGCCACGCACCCCGCGAGCGACGCATGCCTTCGATTTTCCCGGCGCGCTGCTGGCTGCGGCCTGTCTCGGCCTGTTCATGCTGGGGGTCGGAAGCGCGGCGCATCATGCGCGGCCCGCATTCGTCGCGATCGAGCTTGCCGCCGCCGTGCTGATCGGCTGGGTTCTGATCCGCAGGCAGGCCGATCATCCCGCGCCGATGTTGCCGATCGACCTGTTTCGCAGGCCGCTGTTCGCGCTGTCCACGGCCACCGCGATCTGCTCGTTTGCGGTGCAGGGCCTGGCTTTCGTCTCGCTGCCGTTCTACTTCGAGGACATTCTGGGCCGGACCCAGGTCGAGACCGGCTTTTTCATGACGCCGTGGCCGCTGGTGGTCGGCGGTGATGGCGCCGATCGCGGGACGCCTGTCCGACCGCTACGCCGCAGGGATCCTCGGCTGCTCTCGGCCTTGCCCTGCTCGGCGTCGGGATGGCGCTGCTGGCGATGCTGCCGGCTAACCCGCATGTCGCCGACATCGTCTGGCGCATGGCGCTGTGCGGATGCGGATTCGGCTTTTTCCAGGCGCCTAACATGAAGGCGATCATGTCCAGCGCGCCTCCTGACCGCAGCGGCGGCGCCAGCGGCATCGTGGCGACGGCGCGGCTGATCGGGCAGACCAGCGGCGCGGCGCTTGCCGCGCTCTGCTTTGGCCTAGCCGGCCGCGAAGGCGCCACGATCGCGCTGGTGCTCGGCGCGGCGTTCGCCGCGCTCGGATGCGTGATGAGCAGTCTGCGGCTGATCGTAGCGACGAAATAGCCAAACGCATTGCGCCGGTTTGTGACGAACGAAACTCAACCGTTTCGGAAGGTATAAGCGTAACCGTTGATCGCCGGCGCGCCGCCGAGATGCGCGTAGAGCACCTTTGACCCTTCCGGGAAATAGCCCTTTTTCACGAGATCGATCATGCCCTGCATCGACTTACCTTCGTAGACAGGATCGGTAATCATGCCTTCGAGGCGCGCGCAAAGACGAATGGCTTCCTTCGTCTCCTGCGATGGAACGCCATAGGCCGGGTAGGCATAGTCCTCGACCAGAACGATGTCGTCTTCGACAATTTCCCTGCCGAGTTCGATGAGGTCTGCGGTGTTCCGCGCGATTTCAAGCACCTGCGCCTTGGTCTGCGCCGGGGTGAAAGATGCGTCGATGCCGATTACCTTGCGCTCCCGGCCGTCTTTTGCAAAGCCGACCAGCATGCCGGCATGGGTCGAGCCGGTGACGGTGCAGACGACGATATAATCGAAGGCAAACCCCAGTTCCTTTTCCTGCGCGCGCACTTCCTCGGCGAAACCGACATAACCAAGTCCGCCATATTTATGCACCGAGGCCCCTGCCGGGATCGCGTAGGGCTTTCCGCCTTTCGCCTTCACGTCTGCGATAGCCGCCTCCCAGCTTTCCCGGATGCCGATGTCGAACCCCTGGTCGACCATTTCGACGTCGGCGCCCATGATCCGGCTCAAGAGGATGTTGCCGACGCGATCATACACCGCGTCCTCATGCGGCACCCAGCTTTCCTGCACCAGCCGGCATTTCATTCCGATTTTCGCCGCGACTGCGGCAACCATGCGGGTGTGGTTCGACTGCACGCCTCCGATCGAGACCAGCGTATCGGCGTTCGAGGCGATCGCGTCGGGAACGATGTATTCGAGCTTGCGCAGCTTGTTGCCGCCGAAAGCCAGCCCCGAATTGCAGTCCTCGCGCTTCGCGTAGAGTTCGACCTCGCCGCCCAGATGCGCGCCAAGGCGTTCCAGCTTCTCGATATGCGTGGGTCCGAAAGTGAGTGGGTAGCGTTCGAACTTCTCCAGCATGCAAATGCCCTTCTATCAGCCGTTCCAGTGTCCTTGAATCTAACATTGCCGGCGAGAAAGGTGCTCTCGAACTTGGTCAGAAACTTGCTTTGTTTGGATTTCTGTCATGTTATCTATTCAGCTATCTTCGAATTCTTCACTAGAAAATGGAAGAATCTTTCATGCCAGGGAAGCCAGACCGTATCGACCTGAAAATGCTGCGGCTGCTTCAGGGCAATGGGCGGCTCAGCAATGCCGAACTGGCGCAACTGGTCGGTATCAGTCCGGCGACGTGCCACCGCCGGACCCAGTCGCTGTTCGACGAAGGCTACATCGGCCGTGTTCGAGCGATGATCGTTCCACAGAAGGTGGAGAGGGGCGCGCTGGTGATGGTGGGCGTCGTTCTCGATCGCTCGACACCTGAGAGTTTCGCGGCATTCGAGAAAGCCGTCGCGAAATTGAAATTCATCCTCGATTGCCATCTGGTCGCCGGCGACTTCGATTATTTCCTGAAAATCAGGGTCAAGGACATGGCGGATTTCAACCGCATTCACGGCGAGCAGTTGATCGCGCTGCCCGGCGTTCGGCAGACGAGAACCTTCTTCGTCATGAAGGAGGTGGTCGACAACGCCCCGCTCGATTTCTGATCGAGCGGACGCCCGCTCGGGATCTGTCAGGCCCACTCGCCCTTGCGGAACACCGGCACGCGGCGGCCGTCGGCGTGAATGCCGTCGATGTCGAGCTTGTCCGAGCCGATCATCCAGTCGATGTGGATGAGGCTCTTGTTGCCGCCTTGCGCCGCGATCTGCTCCGGCGTCAGCCTGCCGCCATTGACAAAACATTTCGAATAACACTGGCCGAGCGCGATGTGGCAGGCGGCGTTCTCGTCGAACAACGTATTGAAGAACAGCAACCCGCTTTTGGAGATCGGCGAGGAATGCGGCACCAGCGCCACTTCGCCGAGCCGGCGGGCGCCCTCATCGGTATCCAGCACCTTGTTCAGCACTTCCTCGCCGCGCGAGGCCTTGGCCTCGACGATGCGGCCTTCCTCGAACTTGACCGAGATGCCGTCGATCAGCGAGCCCTGATAGGACAGCGGCTTGGAACTGACGACATGGCCGCTCACGCGTCGGCAATGCGGGGTGGTGAATACTTCCTCGGTTGGAATGTTGGCATTGCAGGTGACGCCGTTTTTGGCCGTGGAGGCGCCGCCTTCCCATTCATGGCCGTCGGCGAGACCGATCGTGAGATCCGTGCCGGGACCGCTATAATGCAGCGCGCTGAAGCGCTGGCCGTTCAGCCATTCGGTCCGGTGGCGCAGCGTCGCATTATGTTTCGTCCACGCCGCGACGGCGCTGTCGTTATCGACGCGGGAGGCTGCGAAGATCGCATCCGCAAGTTTTGCGACCGCGACATGCTCTTCGTCGCCGGGGAAAACCTGTTTCGCCCAGGACGCGCTCGGATAGGCGATGATGTTCCAGTTGACGTCGAAATTGACGATCTTCTCCAGCGCCGGCTGATAGGCGATCGAATTGGCCTTGCTGGCGCGCGCGACCTTGGCGGGGTCCTCGCCGGATAGCAGCATCGGATTGTCGCCGACGATCGCGAGCCGGGCGGTGTTGGCGGCGAATGCCTTCGACATCCCTTCATAGAGCCAGTTAGCGGCGCGGTCGAAGCTGTTGTCCTGGCCGAACCGGTAGCGCGACAGCGTCACCGCCTCGTCGGACAGGATCGGCGTCACCAGACCGGCGCCGGCCTTATAGGCATGCTCGGCGATCCTGCGCACCAGCGGCAGCGCCACCGCGGGCGCCGTCAGCAACAGATCCTGTCCCGCTTGCAGGTTCAGCCCCACCTTGATCGCCACCTCGGCGAGGCGGTCGAGTTTTACCGGGTCGATCGATGCTGAGAGGTTGCGCTCGTGGACAGTCATGAAATCAGGCCTGCTGTTGGTGGGTGCACGGATATAAAGTGCCTAATGCGGGTGAGTTCAAGATCGCCGCCGGACCCAAATTAACCCCGCTGCTCGCACATCAGCCGCGACGCTTCTTTTTTGGCTTCTTGTCGAATGCAGGTTTTGCGAAAGGCGCGCTGGCGGGCTGCTTTTGTCCCGCGCGGGCCGGCTTGTCCTGGTATCGCTTTTTCTTCCTGGGTTTCGCGTCGCCATCAAATCTCGCCACGTTTTCGCCGTGCGACTTGCCGTGTTTCGCCGTCGGCGGCCGATTTTCCAAAGGCGGCTGACCTTGGGGAGCGCCCGCCAGGGGCTCGATCCGGATATTGTCTTCCTTGTCGGGACGCCGGACTTTGGCGGCGAACGCTTCTGCGACCCGCCCGGAAATTTCGAACTCGGTGGTGGTGTCCATAATGCGGATGGCGCCGATATCATGCTTGTCGATGCCGCCGCGACGGCAAATCATCGGCAGCAGCCAGCGTGCTTCCGCGTTTTTCCTGCGTCCGATGGCGGCCCGGAACCAGACGCTTCCCTCCGCCATGCCGTGACGCGCGGATGATTTTCCGGCCTTCGATCGCGGCCCGGTGGCGCGATCGTCGCCGCGCGGCGTTCGGCCGTCCTTTTCCCGGCCACTGAAGTCGCGGGATCGGCCAGCGCCCTGGCCGGGATCGAGAATGTCTTCGGGCGAAGGCAGCCGCGCACGATAAAGCCGCGCCAACGCCGCGGCGATATCCTCTGGCGACCGCTCGGCGAGCAATGCCCGCGCCAGGATCAAATCGTCGGCGGTCGTCTCTTCCGTGAACAGAGCATCGCGCAGCATCCGCTCCTGATCGAGCTTGCGGATTTCTTCCGCCGTGGGAGCTGTGCCCCAGACGGCATCGATGCCCGCCAGTTGAAGCAGCAATTCCGCACGCCGCTTTCGCGCCGGCGGCACCAGCAACACGCTGACGCCCTTGCGGCCGGCGCGGCCGGTCCGGCCGGAGCGATGCTGCATGACCTCCGCGTCGTTCGGCAGATCTGCATGAATGACGAGGTCGAGGTTCGGTAGATCGATGCCGCGCGCCGCCACGTCGGTGGCCACGCAGACGCGGGCGCGTCCGTCCCGCAGGGACTGCAGCGCCTGGGTTCGTTCGTTCTGCGTCAATTCGCCGGACAGTGCGACCACGGAGAAGCCGCGCTCCAGCAGCGTCGCCTGCAAATGCCGGACCGCCTCTCTCGTATTGCAGAACACCAGCGCGCTCGGGGATTCAAAAAAGCGCAGCAGGTTGACGACCGCGTGCTCGACATCACCGGCGGCAATCCGGATGCCGCGATGCTCGATGTCGGCATGACCACCTTCATCGCCCGCGACCTCGACGCGAAAGGCCTGCTGTTGATACTGCTTTGCCAGCGCAACGATGCCGCGCGGCAACGTCGCCGAGAACAACAGCGTGCGGCGCGTGTCCGGCGTGGTCTTGAGGATGAATTCCATATCCTCGCGAAAACCCAGATCGAGCATCTCATCGGCCTCGTCGAGCACGACCGCCTTCAACTCCGAGACATCGAGACGGCCGCGCCGCAAATGATCGCACAGCCTGCCCGGCGTGCCGACCACGATATGAGCGCCCGCGGCAAGCTCGCGCTGTTCGCGGCGCGGATCCATGCCGCCGACGCAGGAAACCACGCGCGCATCCGCATATTGATAGAGCCATGCGAGTTCGCGCTGGACCTGCAAGGCAAGCTCGCGCGTCGGCGCAACGATCAACGCAAGCGGCGCGGCCGCCTGCTCGAACCGCTCGGCATCGCCCAGTAAATCTTTTGCAATCGCCAGCCCGTAGGCGACGGTCTTGCCCGAGCCGGTTTGCGCCGAAACAAGAAGATCGCGGCCGTCGGCCCCGTCCGCGAGCACGGCGGTCTGGACCGGGGTCGGAGAATCGTAATTGCGTGCCGCCAGGGCTCGGGCGAGCGGCGGGCTTGTGGTTGAGAATGTCACGAGAGGGAAACCTTGGTTGGTTCTTTACCAATGGAACGGTGAATGGAGCCTCGAACCTAACGGGTCGAGGCTTCGCCTGGACGATGCGCCGCCGCGTGGTCCGACGGATTTGAATGGAGTGGATAGGCTTTAGGCCAAAAATGACCAAAGCGCCATTCATTGCTGGCAGGTTCGTGCAAAATGGGCCGGACTTCGCCGCGATCGCCCGTCCGCGTCACAAAACGTCAGATTCGACTGTCCGAAGCTGCTTGCCGGCCCCGATGGCGGTCGCTCGGCGACACATCGTTTCACAGGAACATTGATTCCCACAGACGTAACCCGCCGAGCATTTCAACGAGGAGAGGCCGCCAGCACCCGATCCACCATTTCGGGCGCGAGGCCGAGATAGTTCCCGGGCGAGGTCAGGCGATCGATGGTGGCGCGGTCGATCCGGGAGGAGACCTGCGGGTCCGCCGACAGCGCGTCCGCCAGCGTCATATTCTTCTCGTTGGCGAGGCGGCAGGCGTCGTAGACGACGTCATGCGCCTCCTGCCGGCCGATTTGCGGCGCGAGCCCCATCATGACGGCCTCGGCGACGATCAAGCCGCGGCTGATGCCGAGATTCTTCGCCATCTGCTTCTCATCGACGACCAGGCCGGCCAGCGCGAATTTCGCCTGGTGCAGCGCGCCGGCGGTCAGCACAAAACTTTCCGGGATCGCCATCCATTCGGCATGCCATGGCCCGGTGGCGCGCTCGAAATCCTGCACCATGGCGTCCAGCATCAGGCCTGCGTGCTGGCGCACCGCCTTCGACGCCGCCAGCATCAGTTCGGACGAGATCGGATTGCGCTTCTGCGGCATGGTCGAGGAGGCGCCGCGCCCCTTCACGAACGGCTCGTAGAGCTCGGCGAATTCGGTCGAGGCCATGATCATGATATCGAGCGCGATCTTGCCGAGCGATCCCGTCACCAGCGCAAGGAAATTCACGACTTCCGCCAACCCGTCGCGGGCGACATGCCAGGTGGAGACGGGAATGCCGAGGCCAAGCTCCTCACACAGCGCCTTCTGCACGTCGAATCCGCTGTGGCCGAGCGAAGCCAGCGTGCCGGCGGCGCCGGCGAACTGGCCGACCAGGACTCGCGGCTTGAGTTGCGCGAGGCGTTCGGCGTGGCGGTCGAACATCGCCAGCCAGATCGAGGTCTTGTAGCCGAACGTCACCGGCAGCGCCTGCTGCAGATGGGTGCGGCCGGCCATCGGCGTGTCGCGATAGCGGCGGGAAAGGTCAGCGAGGATGCCGCGCAGCGTTGCGATATCCGCCTCGATAATCTTCAGCCCCTCGCGTACCTGCAGGACGACGGCGGTGTCCATGATGTCCTGCGTGGTGGCGCCCCAATGCACGTAACGGCCGGCCTCGCCGCATTGTTTTGCCATTTGCTGGACCAGCGGCAGGATCGGGTAGCCGACGATATCGGTCTCGCGGCGCAACAGATCGAAATCGAGCGCCGCAACGTCGGTACGCTCTGCGATTTCTTCCGCGGCGCTCTGCCGGGATCACGCCGCAACGCGCCTCGGCTCTTGCGAGCGCGATCTCGACTTCCGCATAGCGCGAGATCAGGCTGAAGTCCGAAAACACCTCGCGCATGGCAGGGGTGCCGAAGCGTCGCGAAACAGGATGGAGTCGAAGACGGTGGTGGAAGTGGGGAAAGCGGGCATGAAGTTTCCTCGAAAATATAAACGCCCTTAAGGCTCGCACGTTGCGCCCACCCATTCAACTCAAGGCGAATACGCGCGCGCTTAATTCAGTTCAATTCGAGACCTGTGAACACGCGCCCACGATCTCGCGGCGCGGATCGCGCCCGGGCTATGCTTGAAGTTTGGCCCTCGAGAACAGTGAGGGCGCAGGGAAAGCCGGGTGCGCGCTGCACCCGCGGTCTCGCGTGCAAAATTGTGCAAAGAGGCGCACACGAGCATACAGGTTCAGCGGAGGCAATCCGGCCTTCCCTGCGCGATGGTGTTACGGCTTACTTCGCGCTCTCCCGGGTGACCGGGCTTTCTTGCCACCCTCATTGGCGGAATGACTTCCGCCAACTTGATGCCAGCGTCGGGGCATCAGGACCACACGACTTCGCCGTCCGCATCCGGCGCTGTTCGTCAAGAGCGCCAACGCGTCCACCGCATCCCGCCCCACGTCCGTGACGATCGCGAAGCGCCCCTCATGAGGAGCGGGACGGCGGAAGTTCTAGAAGTGATTTGGGTCGAGCTGCGAAGCAAAATATTTTTTCGAAAGGGGCTGGACAGGCAAATCACTGATTTGCCTGGTCAGGCAAATTGCCACTTCGCATTATTCTCTCACTGCCGCCGATTTCTGCTTTGGGTGAAAATCTGACCTCAGGCGATGAAGGTTCGATGTCGGCTTTTCCTGCAACAGCGCACCTTCTACAATGCAACGGTCACGTCAGCTTTGTGCCCTGCCATCAGCCGAACTGGCCTTTCGCGGTCTTTCTTGAGTTCTATGCCGCATAGCCAATAAATGCTTCAGGCTGTCAGTTCCATGATGCGATTGGCGATGTCCATAACGGCGATTAGGCCTTCCTTGCCAAGCAAAGCCGCGGCAAACGCTTGCCCCACCTGCCATGCCGGCTCTGCCCTATGCAGCAAATTCTTACCTGCCTTCGTCAAGGCAATTGGCCTGTTGCGACCGTCTCTGTGGTGCTGAATTTCCTCTGCCCAGCCCTCCGAAAGTATCACCTTCAGGTGCCGCGTTAGGGTGGACCGATCCAGATGGAGAAAGCGCCCAATTTCTGCGCGGGTAGCAGGTTCTATTTGGTAAGTGGCTACGAGCAAGGTGAACAGAGCTGAACTGATACCAAAAGGTCGAAGCTTTTCGTCGTGAATGCCTGTGATGAGCCTTGAGATCAGGCGTGTGCGGATAAGCACGCAAGTGCTGCCTATCTCGGCGATCACGTCTTTACTTACGACTAGTTCCTCGACATCCGTTCTCATAAGCCGCTCCGCCTGTACCATCACGTCGTTTCGCGCCATCGCGGAAGTCACCGCTTCATTCGATCACTTTGTCGGCACGTGGCAAGAGGCGACATCGCAGGCTCGGTATAAAAGAGGCCGCCAACTGAGGCGGCCTTTCATTTGGCCGACTGTAACTGTTCTTGCTTCGCGCTGATGCGTGCTCGAAGCGCCCGATCTCCTTTAGGATATCTTGGCGTCCTGATCCCGGCGGCAGCTTGCGGACTGCTTCCAACAGGCTCAACCGATTTCCTCAAGGGTTTGCATCGGCGGCCTACCTAGCCACTGCACCCGACGCGTCAACGGAGGACGCTGCAATCAGCAGCGCGCAGACAATGTCTGCCGCGATCTTGCTGCCACCTCGATCCCATCCTGGTCCCTTCGAAAAGTAGACCATGGCGATTTTCCCCTATTGCAGCGTGCAGATATAGCCGATGATGCGCAGAACCAGCAAGGTCAGGTCAAATGTCCGTTCCGGGTCAGAAGCGAGATTTAGGTATGTCCGCGTTACCTCCGCTCTGCCCTCGGAACTCGGACATTACCTGACGCAGTCGGCCGGTGACTTGATCGACATCAAGTCTTGGGTCCCCCGCCTTTCTCGGCGGCGCGGCGCAGGGCTTCGGCAAGCGCCCCGCCTGCGGACGATGGTTGCGGCTTGCGCGGCGCCTGCGACGTCGTCGACCCACGGGAATTCTCGCGCGGCTTGCCCTGCGCCGGACGGTCGCTCTTGCCGCCGGTCTCGTCGTCGAGACGCAGCGTCAAGCGCGATGCGCTTGCGGGCGACCTCGACCTCCAGCACCTTGACCTTGACGATGTCGCCCGACTTCACCACCTCGCGCGGATCCTTGATGAAGGTCTTCGACATCGCCGAGATGTGCACCAGCCCATCCTGATGCACGCCGATATCGACGAACGCGCCGAACGCCGCGACGTTGGTCACCGTGCCTTCGAGGATCATGCCGCGCTTGAGATCCTTCAGCGTCTCGACGCCTTCCTTGAACACCGCGGCCTTGAAGGCCGGGCGCGGATCGCGGCCGGGCTTTTCCAATTCGCGCAGGATGTCGGTCACCGTCGGCAGGCCAAACGTGTCGTCGACGAAATTCTGCGGCCTGACCTGGCGCAGGATCTCGGCATTGCCGATCAGCGCCTTGATGTCGCTCTTGGTCGCCGTGAGAATCCGCCGCACCACCGGATAGGACTCCGGATGAACGCCGGAAGCGTCGAGCGGATCGTCGCCGCCCGTGATGCGCAGGAACCCGGCGCATTGTTCGAACGCCTTCGGCCCCAGCCGCGGCACTTCCTTCAGCGCCTTGCGCGATTTGAACGGGCCGTTGGCGTCGCGGTGCTGGACGATGCTCTGCGCCAGCCCGGAGCCGATACCCGACACCCGCGCCAGAAGCGGCGCCGAGGCGGTGTTGGCGTCGACCCCGACCGCGTTGACGCAGTCCTCGACCACGGCATCGAGCGAGCGCGCCAGCTTGCTCTCGCCGAGGTCATGCTGGTACTGCCCGACCCCGATCGCCTTCGGATCGATCTTGACCAGTTCGGCCAGCGGATCCTGCAGCCGCCGCGCGATCGATGCCGCGCCGCGCAGGGTGACGTCGAGATCCGGCAGTTCCTCGGAGGCAAAGGCCGACGCGGAATAGACCGAGGCGCCGGCTTCCGACACCACGATCTTCGACATCTTCAGGTCCGGCAGCAGCTTCACCAGTTCGGTCGCGAGCTTGTCGGTCTCGCGCGACGCGGTGCCGTTGCCGATCGCGATCAGGTCGACGCGATGCTCTCGCGCGAGCTTGCCCAGCACGGCGAGCGCTTCGTCCCAGCGCCGCGCCGGCTCGTGCGGATAGATCGTCGAGGTGGCGACCACCTTGCCGGTCGCGTCGACCACCGCGACCTTGACGCCGGAGCGGTAACCGGGGTCGAGCCCCATGGTGACGCGCGCACCGGCCGGCGCCGCCAGCAGCAGGTCGCGCAGGTTCGAGGCGAACACGCGGATGGCTTCCTGCTCGGCCGCGGTCCACAGCCGCATCCGCAAGTCGACATTGAGATGGACCTGGATCTTGGTGCGCCATGCCCATCGCACGGTTTCCGTCAGCCATTTGTCGCCCGGGCGACCCTGATCGGAAATCGCGAAACGATGCATGATCTTGAGTTCGTACGAACTGACGGCGGCCGGCGTCGCGCCCGGCGGCTCCGGCAGCATCTGCAGATCGAGGATTTCTTCCTTTTCGCCGCGGAACATCGCCAGGATTCGATGCGACGGCAATTTGGTGAGCGGCTCGCTGAAATCGAAATAGTCCTTGAACTTCTCGCCCTCGGTTTTCTTGCCGTACCGCACCTTGGACGTCATCACGCCGTTCGACCACATCTGCTCGCGCAAGCCGCCGATCAGGTCGGCATCCTCGGCGAAACGCTCGACCAGGATGGCGCGGGCGCCGTCGAGCGCGGCGGCGGCATCGGCCACCTGCTTGTCGGCATCGACGAATGGCGCGGCCAGGGCCTGCGGATCGTTCTCGGGCTGCGTGAGCAACAGATCGGCCAGCGGTTCCAGCCCCGCCTCCTTGGCGATCTCGGCCTTGGTGCGGCGCTTCGGCTTGAACGGAAGATAGATGTCTTCCAGGCGGCCCTTGCTGTCGGCCGCCATAATGGCCGCCTCCAGGGCGGCGTCCAGCTTGCCCTGCTCGCGGACGGAATCCAGAATCGCGGTGCGACGCTCCTCAAGTTCACGCAGATAGGTCAGGCGCTCTTCCAGGGTGCGCAATTGCGCATCGTCGAGCGCGCCGGTGATTTCCTTGCGGTATCGCGCCACGAACGGCACGGTGGCGCCGCCGTCGAGCAGCGCCACGGTCGCCTCGACCTGCTGTTCGCGAATCCCGAGTTCTTCCGCAATCTGCCGATTGATGTTTGCCACGCGCAATCTTTCCAGGTCACGATCCGATCAGGTTGAATCGGATCATGATCTCATCTGTTTGTTTGAGCATGATCTTTGGACAAAACGAAGTCGTTTGTCCGGGAAAACCGGTTCCCGCTTTTCCGGATCATGCTCCAGGCCGTCGCGGTGGATGAATCGCGCCACCACGGGACGACGCTTATGGACTATCGCCGAAGGGTTCAGCAACCCGCATCCCGATACAAATTGATCTGTGGATGGAGCGGGTCTGCAGGCGAGGCGCCGCAATTCCTCCGGGAGGAACCCGCATTCACGTTGCGACGCGTGCAGATCGTCTGCTGCCGTCTGGTTTATATCGCTTCCGGAATCATCTGGATGGCGCCGCACGGGCATTCCTGGGCGCAGATGCCGCAGCCCTTGCAATAATCCAGGTTGAATTCGAACCCCATGCCCGGTCCGAGCTTGATCACGGCATTATCGGGACAGACGCCGTAGCAATTGTCGCACTCGAAGCAGTTGCCGCAGGAAAGACACCGGCGCGCCTCATAAAGCGCGTTGCTCTCGTCGAGCCCCTGGACGACCTCCTCGAAGGTCGAGGTGCGGCGTGCGGTTTCCAATATCGGCCGCAGCGTCTTGGGCGCTTCGCCGTAATACCAGCTGTTGAGCTTGTCGGCAGAGGCGATCTCGTGCTTCGGCGCCGGCGCGTAGGTTTCGCCCCGCAACCAGGTATCGATATGGCGCGCGGCTTTCTTGCCGTGACCTACCGCAACCGTCACGGTACGTTCGGACGGCACCATGTCGCCGCCGGCGAAAATGCCGGCCACCCCTGTCATCATATTGGGGCCGACCTGCACCACGCCGTCCCTGACCTCGAGGCCCGGAACGCCCTGCAGCAGCGACAGATCGACATCCTGGCCGAGCGCCAGCACGACTAAATCGGCCTGCAGGGTTTCGAATTCGCCGGTCGGCTGCGGAAAGCCCTTGTCGTCGAGCGCCATTTTCTCGACCGTGATCGATCCAGCCTCGACGTTCTTGATCGTCGACAGCCACTTCATCATCACGCCCTCTTCGAGCGCTTCTTCAACCTCGAAATCATGTGCCGGCATCCGGTCGCGGGTACGGCGATAGACGATGACGGCTTCCTCCGCGCCGAGCCGTTTCGCGGTGCGGGCAACATCGAGCGCGGTATTGCCGCCACCATAGACGACGACCTTGCGGCCGAGCAGCGGCTTGTCCTCGCCCTCCATCGAACGCAATACCTGCACAGCGTCCAGTACCTTCGCCGCCTCGCCGGCGGGAATATAGGCGCGCTTGGCGATATGGGCGCCGACCGCCAGAAACGCCGCGTCGAACCCGCCCGCCGCCATCGCTTCCGCGATGTTGGCGACCTTGGCGTTGTAGTTGAAGGTAACGCCGAGTTCTTCGATCCGCCTGACTTCGGCGTCCAGCACATCGCGCGGCAGACGATATTTCGGAATCCCGAAACGCATCATGCCGCCCGGCGCGGGACCTGCTTCCTGAACCGTCACGGCATGGCCGAGCCGCGCCAAATGATAGGCCGCCGACAGGCCCGACGGCCCGGCGCCGACCACCAGCACTTTCTTGCCCGACACTGTGGCGGGAGCGGCAAAACGCCAATTATTCTTGATGGCGAGATCGCCGAGGAAGCGCTCCACCGAATTTATCCCGACAGACGAATCGAACACAGCGCGATTGCACGCGCTTTCGCAAGGGTGATAGCAGACCCGTCCCATCACGGCGGGCAGCGGATTGTTTTCGGTCAGGGAACGCCAGGCCGCTTCGTAGTCGCCGCTTTCGGCGTAGGCCAGCCAGCCCTGGATATCCTCTCCGGCCGGGCAGGCATGATTGCATGGCGGCAGGCGGTGAACATATTCCGGCCGCAGCGTGCGCCAGGAACCGGTGTGATTGATCAGCGAGGTGCCGACCTCGAGCGTGATGGCGAACGGATGTTCCATGATGCCTTACCCATCCCTGCCGTTCGCGTCGACCAGCCCGTATTCGGCTGATATTGGCGTCGCAGATCGCCTGCAGCCGCACGATGCGCGGGTCTTCATGGCCGCCCCTGAACAGATGGGCGAAGCGGCGCTGCAGTTTCAGATAGTCCTGCACCGGAACCTGGCGACGGATCTTGCGCACTTGCGTGACCTTGCCGTGTTCGGCCTCGAAAATCGGATAGAGACCGCATTCGACGGCAAGCCGCGCCAGCTTGATCGTGTCGTGGGAAGCCGAGCCCCAGCCGAGCGGGCAAGGCACGTTGATCTGGATGTAGCGCGCGCCGTGGATCGACATCGCCTTGATCACCTTGCGTTCGAGATCGTGCAGGTCGGCAACGGTCGCGGTGGCGACATAGGGAATGTTGTGCGCGACGGCGATTTTCGGCACCGACTTGCCGGTGCCGAACACGTTGCCGGGCTCCGGGCCGAGCACCGGCGTGGTCGCGGTGCGCGCCGTCGGCGGCGTCGCCGAGGATCGCTGCACGCCGGTGTTCATGTAACCTTCGTTGTCGTAGCAGATATAGAGCACGTCATCGTTGCGCTCGAACATGCCGGACAGGCACTGGAAGCCGATGTCGGTGGTGCCGCCGTCGCCGCCCTGCGCGATCACGCGCACCTCGGGCCGCTTCTTCACCCGCATCGCGGCCGCGACGCCGGTGGCAACCGCCGCCGCGTTGCCGAACAGCGAATGCAGCCACGGCAATTGCCACGATGTCTCGGGGTAAGGCGTGGTGAAGACTTCGAGGCAGCCGGTGGCATTGACCGCGATCAGATTATTGTCGGTGGCGCGCATCGCCGCATCAATGGCATAGCGCGCGCCGAGCGCCTCGCCGCATCCCTGGCAGGCGCGGTGACCGCAGGTCAGCGCGTTCGAACGCGCCTGCGAGGCCTGAACCGTCCGTTGCTCTTCCGCGACCAGCCGATTGCCGACGGTGAAGGTGCCCTTCTGATAATATTTCAGCTTCTGCACGGATTCTTCCGGGGCGAGCGTGGTGACGGGCGGGGTCATGGCGTGTTCCTCACTCGGCGGCCGGAGGCACGGATTTGGCGAGCTGGCGCAGGATGTTTTCGGCTGTCGGGCCGGAGTGCCGGGTCTTGCGGGTGCGATGAATCTCGCGGCCGACGACGCGTTCGTTCAGGTCGAGGAAATTCGTTCCTTCCCACGGCTGCACGCTGGCCTGCCGGAACAGATGGTGCAGCGAGGCGCGGGTAATCGGGCGGCCGCCGAGGCCAGCGACCGAAGAATGCAGCCGCGCCGGCCGCGGCAGATTGCGCAGTGCAACGCCGACATCGTTGGCGAGTTGCCCGCCCATGCCGACCGCGATGCTCTTCTCCACCACGACGACGTCCTTGGCGCCGGCGAGCGCATTGCGCAGCGCCTCGACCGGGAACGGCCGGTAGGAGACAAGGACGATAAGGCCGATGCGAATGCCGTCGTCCCGCATCTCGTCGATGGTGTCCTTGATGGTGCCGCAGACCGAACCCATCGCGACCACCAGCATGTCGGCGTCCTCGGCGCGATAGGTGCGCAATAGCCCGCCGGACTCGCGGCCGATGGCTTTCTCGAACTCGGCGGAAAACTCCGGAATAAGCTTCAATGCCAAAGTCTGCTTGTAATGGGCAAGGAAGCGCACTTCGGTAAACGCTTCCGGCCCGACCATGGCGCCGATCGAGGCGGGCTCGGCGGGATCGAGCACCTGCACCGGATCGTAAGGCGGCAGATAAGCGTCGACTTGCTGCTGGGTCGGAATGTCGATGCGTTCCATCGCGTGCGTCAGAATGAAGCCGTCGACGCAGACCATGACCGGCATCGACAATTCCTCGGCGAGCTTGAACGCCTGGATGTGCAGATCGACCGCCTCCTGGTTGGTTTCCGCGAACAGCTGCAACCAGCCGGCGTCGCGCATCGACATCGCGTCGGAATGATCGTTCCAGATATTGATGGGCGCGCCGATCGCGCGGTTGCCGAGCGTCATCACGATCGGCAGGCCGAGGCCGGAGGCGTTGTAGACCGCCTCCGCCATGAACAGCAGGCCTTGCGAGGCGGTCGCGGTATAGGCGCGGGCGCCGGCGGCGGAAGCGCCGATCGCGACCGACAAGCGCCGCGAACTCGCTTTCGACATTGATGTATTCGCAGTCGACCAGCGCGCCTTGCTTTACCAGCTCGCCGAGGCCCTCGACGATGTGGGTCTGCGGCGTGATCGGATAGGCGCAGATCACTTCGGGGCGGCACAGCGCGATGGCTTCGGCCATGGCATGCGAGCCTTCGATTTGCTTGAGCATCTGGCTTTCCTCAGGCTGCGCTTTGGCGTTGCTGCATCAGGACGAATTCATGCGCTTCCCGCGCGGCGGCGATATTGGCGGCGCCGACCTTGCCGGGGAAAGCCTCGCCGATCGCGCGCTCGACGCTGTCGAGGTGGACGAACTGCGTCAGCGCCGCGAAACGCGCCGAGCAGCGCCGCATTGGGCACCGGCCGCCCGACATGCTTGAGCGCGAATTCGGTCGCCGGCACGATGACGGCATGGCCTTTCGGCAGGCGGTCGACGACCTGGCCGATATGGAGTTCGGCGAATGTCTTGTTGGTGTTGACCAGGAAGTAGCCATCGGCGCGACAGGCCGGCGAACACGTCGATCACCTTGAACAGCGTCGGATCCTGCACGATCAGGCAATCCGGCTCCAGGATCGGCTCGCGCAGCCGGATTTCCTTGTCGGCGATCCGGCAGAAGGCCACCACCGGCGCCCCGGTGCGCTCGGACCCAAAGCTCGGGAATGCCTGGGCGTGCCGCCCCTCGAAAAACGCGGCGACCGAGAGCATCTCGGCCCCGGTGACCACCCCCTGCCCCCCGCGACCGTGAATTCGCACCTGAAACATCGGCAGTTTCCTCGCGGCCCGTCTCGGCCATCGCGCGGAAACCTAGGCGCCGGGCGGGGTGGGCGCCTTGCGCTTGATCAAACGCGGGCAACCGGAGGGGTGAAAAACGGCCCGCCGCCCGTCACAGCGTGATCGTCTCCTGGCGACGGCGTTCGGACGCTTTCGCCACCGCTTCGGTCCTGGTTCGCGCCCCCAATTTCCGGAACAGGGATTCGACGTGGAACTTCACGGTGTGCAGCGAGATGTCCAGGCGGCGCGCAATGGCCTTGTTGGTCATGCCTTCCGCGAGCGCCGCCAGCACTTCGAGCTCGCGCGGCGTCAGAAGGGCGTGGCCATCGGTCTCGCGCATCGCGCCGAAGCCAACTTCCCCCGCGCCGGGCAAACGGACGATCAAGGCCGGCGGCGACCGCTCGTATGGCCGCATCGATCTGGCTTGCGTTGGCATCGCTGGACAGCACGCCGGGCAAGTCATCATCGCGCGCCTCCGAGGGTGACGACCGGACGGGTTTCACCGGACAGGTTGTCGCCGGCCGACCAGGACCACGTCGGCCGCATCCTGGGCGCCGACGACCGTGTGTCCGGCCTCGGCGACCACCCTGCCCGAGCGCGGTGCGGCGCGATGGATCCGCGGCGCGGACGGCGACCCGCAACCGCTCGATCGGCGCCAGTCTGCTTGCCGCTTCACTCATGCGGCCTGCCGTTCTGCAATGGTCGTCTGCACCGTCATCACCGCGCCGCTCCTGATGAGGCGAAGTTCCGCCTTTCGCCCGATGCTGTCGGCGCCGAGATGCCTGGCGATTTTTCGGAATCGATGCGCCGATGTCCCGTCAACCTCAGGATGATGTCGCCCGGCAGAATTCCAGCTTGCGCCGCAGGGCCACCCTCGACGACCGACATCACCATCAGGCCAGAGGACTGGTCGGCGGTCTCGCGCAGCGCATCGGGCACCGCGACGGCTTGCAAGGCGACGCCAAGCCAGCCGCGCGCGATGCGGCCGTCCTTCAGCGAGCAGCGGCACGATGCGTTCGATGGTCGCAGTCGGAATGGCGATGACCTGGCCGCGCGGCCCGAAGGTCGACATGCCGAGATAGCTGCCCGTGGCGTCGAAGACGGGCCCGCCCTCCTCGCGGTGCGCCAATCGAAGATCAAGCACAATGCGCCGGTCAATGAGGCCGCCGCGGCTGGAATGCCATTCAGGACCGGCGAGATTGACGAGCCCCATGCGCGCGCTGGCGCCACCGGTTCCGTCCGCCCCGATTGCCAGCGCAATGGCGCCGGCATACGCCTCGCCCGCAACGATCGATGGCGAGGCGATGGATTCCGTCGGGCTGCAGGATAGCGATATTGGTGCTCGGGTCGCGTCCGGCGATCTTCGCCGTTACGGCCGAGCCGCCCGGTCCGACAAGCTCAAACTCGTCCTTTCGCGGCAGCGACTGCTCGGAGGTGACGACGATCCCGGCTCGCCACACCATGCCGGTGATGTGCCGCTCATGCGGCAGGCGGATCGCGACGACAGCGCTCTTGGCGGCTTCCGCGCGCGCGGCGAGCGCGTTCGAGAACTGGGCCAGGAAGTCTGGTTGATCGGTCATCGGCAACTCCTATCGCTTCAAGATAGGAACCAAACTGGGCTTTTCAGCGGGGCCAGACTATCGGCCGGACGGCCGGGTTGGTCCCGGCCATTTGACTGGTAGCAAATGGAATTTCGGCCCGCCGTTCGCGTGCGGCTGATCCAACTGGCGCTCCGCGCCGGCCCAATCCTGATTTCTCTTGCGCCCGGGGAAGCAATTGTGTTCTACTTTTGTTCTCTCCGTTAGCCGAGGGGCGATACGGCGAAATTATGCCAGCGCAGCAGGGGGTCTATGTTATGTCCGATGTTCACGCCGAGGACGGTTTGCTCAAGATCGTCTTGCACAACGACGCCGACACTCCGCTGGCGTTCGTCGTGGAGCTTCTGCATTCGGTGTTCAAGAAACCCATCGCCGAGGCGCTGGAATTTACTGAAAAGGTCGACAGGCGCGGACAAGTCACTTGCGGGATCTATCCGCGCGACGTTGCCGACGGGCTGCTTGAAGCTGCCGGAAAGCTCATCCGCGCCTCGGGTCATCCGCTTCTGATCACGCGCGAGGAGGTCGCGGCGGACAGCGAGACGCCCCCCGGCCGATGCGAACTCTGCGGCGCGTTGACCAACGATAACGAACTTTGGCTGAAGAACACGTCGACGCTCATCTGCGACGATTGCATGTACCAGATTGCAGGTCATTTTCCCGAACTCGCCGGCACGAAGAAGTTCGAGTACGCCTGTGACGCGTTGGCCTGGCATTTTGCCGGCATTCCGCGGGATCGACTGGTGGCAACGTCGCGGCAATTCCCGGGTCATATGCAGGCGGACGTTCAAGTTGCAGTCGATAGGCTGTTCTCCGCGTCGCCGCTCCGTTTTTTTGGCATCTACGAACAGCATCGCTACGAGACGCTGAGCTTTGCGGCGCTGACCAGAGATGGCCGGGATGCCCAGGCTATCGCGCCGGCGCAGTATCACGACGTCGATGTCGGCGAGAGCGCGCCGGTGAAATGCCTCAATAACGGCTTGTGGCTCTGCCAGGACGACAGCTTGCGTTACGCCGTCGTGCTCTCCTCGCACCGCGAGTACGGGCGTGAAGCCGGGACCCGCATCGAAATCGCGGTGCCCGTCGGAGCGGCGGGCGCGCAGTTCGTGCAACGCTGTTTCTCCGAGTTGGAGAGCGCCGTCAACGCAGCGCGTTCCTATCGCGGCAAGATCCTGTCGCTCGATCGCGATTCGGATTATCGGGGACGCACAAGGGGCATCGCGGTCCACAAGCTGCCGACGGTCCAGCGCGAGGAGGTGATCCTGCCCGAAGCCACGGTCAAGTTGCTCGACCGGAACGTCCTTGGCTTCGTCGGCAACCGCGCGCAGCTGCGCCGGCTGGGGCAATCGACCCGCAAGGGCATCCTGCTTTACGGGCCGCCCGGAACCGGGAAGACGCACACCATTCGCTATCTGGCGAGCAATCTGCCCGGCCACACCACCCTGATCATCACGGCCGCGCAGATCGGATTGCTTGCCCAATACATGGGTCTCGCTCGCCTGCTGCAGCCGGCGATGGTCGTGATCGAAGATGTCGATCTTATTGCGCGCGATCGCGACGAGATGGGGCCCTGCGAGGAATCGATGCTCAACGGGCTCCTCAACGAGATGGATGGATTGAAGGAGGATGCAGACATCCTGTTCGTCCTTACGACCAACCGGCCGGAGCAACTCGAGGGCGCCCTGGCGGGCCGCCCGGGCCGCATCGATCAGGCGATCGAGGTACCGCTTCCCGACGAGATCGGCCGCAAGAAGCTCGTTCAGCTCTACGGAAAGGGATTGCCGGTTGGCGATGCCGTCGTGAGCGAGGCCGCGCAGCGGACCAAGGGGGTGAGCGCCGCGTTCATCAAGGAACTGATGCGCCGCGTCGCACAGGCAAGCATCGCCAGGGACGGCGGCATAAGTGTCCAATCCGGCGATATTGGCGAGGCGCTGGACGACATGTTGTTCGCCGGTGGCAAGCTCAACCTCAGGCTTTTGGGCGGCGCGCAGCAGATGGTCGACGGATGACCGCCTTGACGCGGCGGCTTGAACGCCGCGATCGCCCGCAAATGCCCGATGCAAACTTATCGAGTCATTTTCAAACCGATCGTTGCGCAATCGCGCTGCATAACGGCTGACGCATCCCCGATACTCAAATCACGAAGAACCCATGGGTTGCGTCCCGCCGGAGCTGTTCGACCAGGCCGTATTCCCAGTCGAGATAGGCCTGCATCGCGCCGGTGTCGACATCAGTGCCCTCGTAGGGACGCCGGTAGCGATGCAACGGATCAGGCTTCGGCAAGATCACCGGCGGAGCAATCTCAAGCGCGCGATCATAGCCGCCGTCAAGCACGTAGGTTTCCCAGCCCATTTGCGCGAGCCAGGATGCGGTCATGTCGGCGCGGACGCCCCGATCGTCGGTCAAGAGGATGCGCGCTCCGCGCACCGGCGCCGCCATGTCGATCTCCTGCACCAGCTGACCTCCCGGGTAGTGGCGAAAACCTATGATGTGGCCGGCGGTGTAATCTTCGCTCGGGCGAACGTCGAAGCGATAGAGCGTGCGGTTATTCTGCGCCTCGAGGACGCTCGCTTCTTCGACGCTGAGATGGCGAACGCCGGCGCGATAGGCCACCTCGCGGGCCTTGGCTTGCGCGCCCTCGAACAGGCCGATGTCGCCGCGCCGGTCCGCGCCATGCTCAAGCTGCTGGCTTGCGAGGGTCCAGCCGATCGTGCCGTTTCGCAGCGCCAGCACCCGGTTCGCGACGCCGGCGTTGATGAGCGACTGGGTGCCGATGATCGATCGGGTGCGGCCGGCACAATTCACGATGATCGTCGTTTCGGGATCGGGCGCGACGCGGCCCGCGCGCAGCACCAATTCCGCGCCGGGCACGCTGACGGAGCCGGGAATGTTCATGGTCGCATACTCGTCGAACCGCCGGACATCGAGCACGGCGATATTGGCGTTACCCGCAATCAGCGCGGCGGCTTCCTCGGCAGGCAGCGACGGCGTGTGCCGGCGGGATTCGACCAGTTCGCCAAAAGCCTTGGCGTAGGAATTCACGTCGCTAAATAGTTCGTAGCCCGCCGCCTGCCAGGCCTGCAGCCCACCGCCGAGCTGGCGAACGTTGCTGTAGCCTTGCGCCCGAAGGCCATCCACAGCCTGCGGAACAAGGCCTTCGCCCGCGTCGTAGACAACGATCGGCACATCCTTGCGCGGCAGCCGCGTCGAGGCTTCGAGCGCGATCCGCTCAGCCGCCATGTTGGCGGCAAACAGCGGATGGCCGGTGGCGAAGGCTGCTTCATGCCGCACATCGAGCAGCGCGATTTCATCGCGAAGCAGCAGCGCGGAGCGGATTTGCAAGGGCGTGACGGTGGGTGCGGTCATGAGATGGCGGCGCTCGATGCGATTGGCTTGATGAGAGTGGCGGCTAGCCTTGCACGTTTGCGCCTGCCGATTCAACGCAAGGCGAAATACATGCTCCCGCATCATCTAATCCGATTTCGAACAGCGGGATAGACATGTGTCCGCATTCACGCGGCGGGGATCGCGCCCGGGCTATACATGGACCTTGTCCCTAACAGGGCGCAGGGAATGCCGGGCGCCCGATGCGCCCGCGCGTGGTGTGTAGAAAGCACGCGCGTAGTCACCACGATCACTCCGGAAAACGCCCGGCATTACCGGAAAATGAATGCATAAGCGCACGGCCAAAGGCTGACGTGTTTGGCATCCGATTCCATCGCTCAGAATTTGTAGGCGAGTCCGAGCGTGGCAGTGTGGGTGCGGACGCTGACCGAATAATGGGTAGCATCAGCACCGGGGTCAGCGGACGGCTGGCCGGCGAAAAGCACGCCGGTTGCGGTGCCGAAGTCGCTGTAACGGTATTCGCCACGCAAGAGCCATGCGCCGAACTTTTGCTCGACGCCACCGCCGATGGTCCAGCCGGTCAGCGTATGACTGTCGATTTGCGTTTTGACGGCAAATGGCGGCGAGAGCAAACACAAGGGATCGGCGAATGTATTGGCGCAAGTTCCGGACACCTTAATGCCCTGCAAGGCAACGCCGGCAGTACCGTAGACCAGCGTTTCCGGCATCACGAGGTAACCGACGCGTGGCCGCAGGCTGGCGTCCCAGAGCGTGCGGATGAAGGAAGAGTCTACCCCGGGGCCGGGAAAGCCGGCGTTGCAGACGATCTTGCAGCCCGGCACGCCCGCATGCGTGTCGGTCGCATTGAACCACGCTGCGTCGATCTCAAGACCGTAGAGCCATCGATCGATCTGCCAATTATATCCGGCGTAGCCGCCGAGCCGGAGTCCCGCCGGACTGAACCGGTCGGGCGAAGATGCATCGATAACGGCCGTTCCGACACCTGGCGATGGCGGGTCAATGAACTGCGTGGTCGTCCAGTTCGCGTCGGTCCACTTGCCGCCAAGCGCAAAGCCAACGTATGGCCCCGCCCAATCGCTCGCGACCGGCGCGGCTTTGTAAACCGGCGCTTTGACCGGCATATCGGCGGCGAAAACGCTTTGACCCGTACCGGCGCTCAAAGCGAAAATCAGAGCGCTCAATAATTTGACACGCATGCCATCGCTCCCACCCTTCATTGCGCGCTTTACAGCTTACCAAATCGAGCGCGGCCTGAATACCCCCGGGGTCGCTGCGCCGATGTCCATTAAATTCCTGATATTCGATGTTTCGTCCAATATGGGGACACGCTATTTTGGTCGCCGGGTGCGTTACTGCTCTTGCTGGGCCACGGCTCCCTGATCTGAAATCCGAGCAATCTTCTTGCTCGCGTCGGCTATCCGCTCGTCAGCTTGAGCTCAGTGCACCGGCGCGTTCGTCAGTGTCCGAATCCAGGCGAGGCGGGCGATCGCGCGCTCCGCAAGCGTTTGCAAGGGTTCCAGGCGGGCGGATTCGTTCGATGCCTGCGCGGCGTCGAGATAGGCATCTGCCAGAACTTCCGCGATCGTCTCGGCATCGCGGTGCGCCATGCCGGCAGGGAACCGTCCGAACCCGCCGGCCCCGGCGGACATGCTCAGCGTTTCCTGGACGAGTTCACGCGCACGGTTGGCGGATGCGCCGTCCAACTGCTTTTCCAGCGCGGCGAGCTGCGCGGCGAGACGCCGTTCGAGGACGCCTGCATCGACCTGGTCAGGCGCGATTCCTGCGCGTGACGCCTGCCGCTCCGCGTCGTGCTCGCTGTGATAGGCCCGACGCCGTTCCTTCCGCAGCATCGCGACGTGCCCGAGTTCCTCGCGCGCCATTGCTTCCGCCGCCGCCTTGACGTCGGCGCCTTCCGCGAACGCCGCCACATAGGACCAGAACGCAAAGGCCCGCTCCTCATTGCGCACCGCCATGGACAAAGCGCGGTAGGGCGTCATCAGTCGCGAGGAAGTGATCTCAGTGGCCGTCTCGCTGTCGAAGGTCCGCGGCCCTTCCCAGCGCACCAGCGCGGGATCGGGCGCCTTGCCCACCCGCGATTGCGACCATCGCGTCACACTATCGGCATGTTCGCGCTCCGCGGCCGCCAATTGCTCAAACACAGAAGCGAGATCGAACTTTTTCTGACGCTTCATATCCCTCGCAAGCTCCGCATAACGTTCGGCAGCCTCTTTCTCGATGGCGTCGGCGAGCGCGAAGAGTTCCTCGAGCGAATGCAAAGTTCCTGCCGGTTCGGATGTGAGCGCAAGCGTTCGAGAGAGAAGCATGTCGCACCTGCATAGCTGAGTTTGTCCCAGCACAAACTCGATCGACATTCTTACGACTAGACAGCGGACGCGAACAGAGGTCAACTTGCGTTGCTTGGATCCTTCATCCATCTCGGGCTGTCAGCGGCGACATCCCTCCCCCACATCGACGACTTGATGCAATACGCGCCCCTCCCGGGCGCGCCGTTCCGCTTTGAGGTGCTTATGGCCAGGGGTCATTTCGTCGCCCGCAAGCAACGCCTGGCCCCCTTTGTCCTGGTCATAGCCGTTGTGGTATGCGCGATGTGTTGCGCGCGCGCGGCATTTGCCGCCGGCGAACTCGCCGCCTATCTGCCGAAGGTCGCACCGGCAGACTTCTTTCCCGGCGCGGATCGATTTGGCCCGCCGCAGGGCGATCCTCCGATCGTTCCCGTCTATCACGGCGATCAGCTGCAGGGTTTCGTCTATCTCAATTCGGATTTCGCCAACGCAACCGGATATTCGGGAAAGCCGATCAAGGTCCTTGTCGGCATCGATCCGAAGGGCGTCATCACCGGTCTCAAGCTCGTCGAGCATAAGGAACCGATCGTGCTGGTCGGCATCCCCGTCGCGCGCATCGTCGGCGCGGTCAACGAGCTGATCGGCAAGGATATGAAGCCGGTCGCGAGTGGCGCCGTGCATCCGCCGCAGATCGACATCGTCAGCGGCGCGACCGTGACTGTGCTTGTCATGAGCGATAGCGTCGTGCGCTCGGCCGTACGACTGATCCGGACCGGACGAATTGGCGGCGGAGGCGCCACCGCGGCCGCAGCAGCGCTGCCGCCGGTCACCAAGACGGTCGATCTCGAACATAGCGAGATTCGCGACTGGACATCGCTGCTCGGCGACGGCTCGGTCCGGCGGCTGCATCTGACCATCGGCGACGTCAACGATGCTTTTGCCAAATCGGGGAAAGCCGCCGCCGCGCAAAATCCCGAGCCGGGCGATGCCGGCGACACCTTCATCGACCTCTACGTCGCGCTCGTCAGCGTGCCTACCATCGGCCGCAGCCTGCTGGGCGAAGACGGCTATCAGAGACTGAAGCAGCACTTGCAGCCCGGCCAGCAGGCGATCGTCGTTGCAGGCGACGGGATTTACTCCTTCAAGGGTTCGGCTTACGTGCGGGGCGGGATTTTCGACCGTATCGAGATCCTGCAGGAAGGCTCGAGTACCCGCTTTCGCGACAAGAACCATACCCGTCTCGGCGCCCTCGCCGCGGCCGGCGCGCCGGATCTGCGGGAAATCGGGCTGTTCACCACCCCGCCCGAGTTCACGCTCGACCCGACCGAGCCCTGGCAGCTTCAACTGTTGGTGCAGCGAGCCGTCGGCGCCCGCGACAAGGCGTTCCTGACCTTCGATCTCGATTACACCCTGCCGGACTCGTATATCCGACGCGAGCAGCGCGCGGTCACCGTGCCGTCGAGCGCAGCAGCCCCGGCCAAGCAACCATCCGTCGCAGTGGACGAAAGTGAAGAACCGCTTTGGATGCGGATCTGGCGTTCGGGAACCGTCGAGATCGGCATCACCGCGTTCGCCCTCGCCGCGCTGACGGCGATCTTCTTCTTCCAGAACGTGCTGGTGCGGCGGCCGCGCACCTACACCTGGATTCGACGAGCCTATCTCGTCTTCACGCTGGTCTGGCTCGGCTGGTACGCCAACGCCCAGCTTTCCGTGGTCAATGTCGTCACGTTCACCAGTGCGCTGGTGACCGGCTTCCAGTTGGGAATTCTTCCTGGCGGCGCCGCTGATCTTCATTCTCTGGGCAGCGACCGCGGCAGGCCTCTTGTTCTGGGGCCGCGGCCCGTTCTGCGGATGGCTTTGCCCGTTCGGCGCGCTGCAGGAATGCTCAGCAACACTGTCGCGAAGTGGCTCAAGGTGCCGCAGATCACGGTTCCCTGGGGGCTGCATGAACGCTTGTGGCCGATCAAATACATCATCTTCCTCGGGCTGTTCGGCCTCTCGCTCTACTCCGTTGATCTTGCCGAGAGGTTTGCCGAGGTCGAGCCGTTCAAGACCGCCATCATCCTGAAATTCGCGCGCAAGCTGGCCGTTCGTACTCTATGCCGTTGCGCTGCTCGTGATCGGCCTGTTCATCGAGCGCTTCTTCTGTCGCTATTTGTGCCCGCTGGGTGCGGCGCTTGCCATCCCCGGCCGAATCCGGACGTTCGAATGGCTGCGGCGCTGGAGCGAATGCGGATCGCCGTGCCAGCGCTGCGCCAAGGAATGCCCGGTGCAGGCGATCCATCCCGAGGGGCATATCAATGTCAACGAGTGCATCTACTGCATGCACTGCCAGGAACTCTATTACGACGACCATCGCTGCCCGCACATGATCCAGGTGCGGCTCAAGCGCGAAAAGTTTCAGGCCCTGTCGTCACCGGCGATGCGGCCGGGCACCGCAGGTCAAAAGCCGGTCATCACCCATGCCGGCAAGCCGATCGCCGTTCCACGAGATCAGACGACCACCCCATAACAGAAGGAGAACAAGATGGCTCGCGATGAGGACAAAACGACGCTCAACCGTCGCCAGGTAGTAGGAACGGCCGCCATTGGCGCGGCCGGTGTGGTGCGGAGGACTTGGACTCGGCAAGGTGGCCGGCCTGGATCCAGCCGCCGCGCAGACCTCGCCCGCCGCACGTACGGGTGCCCAGAAGCATGAGGTCGCGCCCGGCGAGCTCGACGAATATTACGGTTTGTATTCCAGCGGACAGGCGGGCGAAGTCCGTATCATCGGCATGCCGTCGATGCGTGAATTGATGCGCATCCCCGTATTCAACCGCTGCAGCGCGACAGGCTGGGGCCAAACCAACGAGTTGCTGAAGATATTGACCGAAGGGTTGACTGCGGAGACGCGCGAACGGCTCAAAGGCCGCTGGAACGGAGTTTGGCAAAACGGCGACGCGCACCACCCGCACATGTCGTTCACCGACGGCACTTATGACGGTCGCTACATCTTCATCAACGACAAGGCCAACACGCGGCTTGCTCGCATCCGTACCGACATCATGAAGTGTGACAAGATCATCGAGATCCCCAATCAGTACACAGTTCATGGCATGCGCCCGCAGAAATATCCACGCACCGGATATATCTTCTGCAATGGCGAGTACGAGGTGCCACTGCCGAACGACGGCAAGGTGCTGGACGACAAGAGCAAATACTGGGCGATATTCTCCGCCGTTGACGGCGACACCATGAAGGTTGCCTGGCAGGTGATAGTCGACGGCAATCTCGACAACACTGACGCCGATTACCAGGGCAAATATGCGTTCTCGACCTGCTACAATTCGGAGAAGGGTGTAACGCTCAGCGAAATGACGGCCAGCGAACAGGACTGGGTCGTCATCTTCAACCTCAAGCGCATCGAAGACGCGGTCAAGAAAGGCGACTTCAAGGAAATGAACGGGGTGCCCGTCGTCGACGGCCGCCACGGCTCACCTTACACGCGATATGTGCCGGTTTCGAACAACCCCCACGGCATCAATACTGCGCCCGACGGCATCCACGTGGTGGCAAATGGGAAGCTGTCCCCGACGGCGACGGTCTTCGACGTACGTCTGTTCGACCAGCTGTTCGATGACAAGATTCAGCCGCGTGGCGTCGTGGTCGCGGAACCGGAAGTGGGGTTAGGCCCGTTGCACACGGCGTTCGACGGCAAGGGCAACGCCTACACGACGCTGTTCCTCGACAGCCAGATCTGCAAGTGGAACATCGATGTCGCGAAGCGCGCCTTCAAGGGCGAGAAGGTCAACCCGATCATCCAGAAGATCGACGTGCATTACCAGCCGGGCCACAACCATTCCTCGATGGGAGAGACCAAGGAAGCCGACGGCAAATGGCTGATCTCGCTGAACAAGTTCTCCAAGGACCGCTTCCTTAACGTCGGTCCCCTGAAGCCGGATAATGACCAGCTGATCGATATCTCCGGCGAGCGCATGGAACTCGTCCACGATGGTCCGAGCTTTTCCGAGCCCCATGATGTGGTGATCATACCTAGCTCCAAGCTGGAGGGGCGGCTCATCAGCATCTGGAAACGCGACGACCCGTTCTTTGAAGACGCGCGGAAACAGGCTGCGGCTGACGGCATCACCCTGGAGAGCGACGCCAAGGTGATCCGCGATGGCAACAAGGTGCGCGTCTACTCGTTTTCGAGCGCGCCCGCCTACGGCCTGGAAAGCTTTCAGGTGAAGCAGGGCGACGAGGTGACCGTCTACATCACCAACATCGACGACGTCGAAGACCTCACCCACGGTTTCTGCATCGTCAACTACGGAGTCAACATGGAGATCGGGCCGCAACAGACCTCATCGGTCACCTTCATCGCCGACAAGCCGGGCGTCTACTGGTACTTCTGCACGTGGTTCTGCCATGCCATGCACATGGAGATGCGCGGCCGGATGCTGGTCGAGCCGCGGAGCATCTGAGATGCGCGGCTCGCGCCGCATCGCGCGGCTTGAGCTTTCCTGCGCGCTCGCGCGCTTCGGGCTGGTTGCGCTTGTCGCAGCCGGCCTGAGCGCGCGCGCATCGGCGGCCCATCTTTCGGTTAATCCCGATATGCGAGATCTCCAGGCCGTTCTCGATCACGCCGCGGATGGTGACGACGTATTGCTGGCGGCCGGGACATATCGCGGACCGTTGCGGATCGCTCACCGCCTCACCCTCGAGGGTGTGGCCGGGACCGTCATCGTCGGGGCCGGTCAAGGCAGTGTCATCACCGTGTCGGCGCCCGGCGCCGTGGTCCGCGGCCTGGAGATCCGCGGCTCCGGTCGCTCGCTCGAGACCATGGATTCGGGCGTTTTCGTCGAGCAGGCGTCCACCGGCGCCGTGATTGAAAACAATCGCATCGACGATAATTTGTTCGGCATCTACCTGCATGGCGCAGCCGATGCGCTGGCGCGCCACAATCTCATCATCGGGTTGCGCCAGCCGCGCATCAGCGAGACCGGCAACGGGGTGTCGGTGTGGAACGCGCCGGGCGCCAAGGTGATCGATAACGAGTTTCGTTACGGACGTGACGGCATTTTCGCGATTTCAAGCCGCAACAATGTGTTCAGCGGCAACCGCTTCCGCGACCTGCGCTTCGCGATCCACTATATGTACACCAATGACGGTGAGATCACGAACAACGTCTCGCGCGGCAACATCATCGGTTACGCGCTTATGTTCTCGAAGCGCCTGGTCGTGCGCGACAACATATCGGATCACGATCGCGACCGTGGCATTCTGTTCAATGGGACCAATGGATCGCAAATCATCGGCAATACCGTGATCGGCGGATTGCAGCCTGCCGAACGCTGGGCCACGGCGGACAACCGCAGCGCTGATGAAGGCGTCCCGCAATCCGAGCCCGTGGCTGCGGCCATGGCAAGCGGCGAGCGTCCGGGCCCGGAGAAATGCGTCTTCATCTACAACACCAACAGGAACCGTTTCGAGCACAACTGGTTCGAGGGCTGCGAGATCGGCATTCACTTCACGGCGGGGTCTGAAGGCAACGAGATCACCGGTAATGCGTTCATCAACAATGCCAACCAGGTCAAATATGTGGGTACCCGCCATCTCGACTGGTCCAAGGGCGGGCGCGGCAACTACTGGAGCGACAATCCGGCCTTCGACCTCAACGGCGATGGCATCGCCGACACGGCATACCGGCCGAACGATCTGGTCGACCGGGTGCTGTGGACCGCGCCAGCGGCCAAAGTGTTGATCAACAGTCCCGCGGTCCAGGTGATCCGCTGGGCACAGGCGCGGTTTCCTGCGCTGCTGCCAGGTGGCGTCGTTGACAGTCATCCGCTGATGTCTCCGCCCGCGCGCCGCCAAGCCGCCGAAAGCGTGTCGCCATGATGCCGACGGTTCGAATCTCGGAGGTGACGAAACGGTATGGCCGTGTCGAGGCCGTAACCGGTGTTTCCATGGAGCTCAGCGAAGGTGAATTGATCGCGCTGATCGGTCACAACGGCGCCGGCAAGACGACGCTGATGAAGTTGATGCTCGGCCTGATCCGCCCCAACCACGGTTCGATCGAGGTGCTCGGCGACAATCCCGCCGCCGGTCGAGTTCACGGCGCGGCGCCGTCTCGGTTACCTGCCGGAAAACGTCTCCTTTGATGCCGCCCTGACCGGCCGCGAAACGCAGACATTCTATGCCAGGCTCAAGCGGGAGCCTGTTGCGAAGGCGCTGGATCTGCTCGACGCGGTAGGCCTCGGCGCCGCGGCGGCACGCCGGGTCGGCACCTATTCAAAGGGCATGCGCCAGCGCCTCGGCCTTGCGCAGGCACTCCTCGGGCGACCGAGGGTGATGCTGCTCGACGAGCCGACGACCGGCCTCGACCCCGAGCTGCGTCAGACCTTTTACGAGGTGATCCAGCGCCTTGCCGCCGACGGCGCGACAGTGCTGCTGTCTTCGCATGCCCTGACCGAACTGGAACAGCGCGCCGGACGCGTGATTATCATGAATCGCGGCGTGATGGTCGCCGACGGATCAATCGACGGACTAAGCCGGCTGGCGCAGCTGCCGACGAAAATTCGCCTCAAGGTGTCGCGGCCCGACATCGGGCGAGATCCCGCCTTGGCTCAGCTCGATCGCGCCGTGCCGGCGGCTGAACGGTCATATCGTGGTGATCGATGCCGCTCCCGGGCAAAAGATCGATCTGTTGCGCAGGGCCACGGCGGAGGGAACCTCGCGTCGAGGATCTCGACGTGGTGCCACCGAGCCTCGACGAGCTTTACGCGCATTTCCTTCGATCGGCGGAGGCGGCGCGATGAACACCATTCTCATCATCGCCGCCAAGGAAATTCATCGGGCCGTGCGCAACCGCTGGGTCCTCGCCGCGACGCTGCTGCTTGCCGGCCTTGCCCTGTCACTGACGTTTCTCGGCAGCGCCCCCACCGGCCACGTCGGCGCCGCGCACCCTTGACGTTGTCATTGTCAGCCTCTCGAGCCTCACTATCTTCCTGGTCCCGCTGATTGCTTTACTGATCTCGCATGACGCCATCGTCGGCGACATGGAGCGCGGCACCATGCTGTTGCTGCTGAGCTATCCCGTTGCCCGCTGGCAGGTCCTGCTCGGCAAGTTCTCGGGGCATCTCGCGGTGCTCGCCTTCGCGACATGTCTCGGCTATGGCGCGGCCGCCGCGGCGCTGCTGGCGACGGGCGTTCGCATCGACCCCGACAGCCTTACCGCTTTCGCCGCCATGGTCGGCTCATCCGTCCTTCTCGGTGCGGTCTTCGTCGCGATCGGGTACCTCGTCAGCGCGCTGGTGCGTGACCGCGGCACCGCTGCCGGCGTATCGATCGGCCTTTGGCTGTTACTGGTGCTGATCTACGACATGGCATTGCTTGGCCTGCTCGTTCTCGATCAGGGACGAAGCATCTCCGCGAACGCCCTCAATGCGCTGCTATTGCTCAACCCGACCGACGTCTACCGGCTGTTCAATCTCACCGGCTTCGCCAACGTCAGCATGTTCTCGGGCATGGCCGGCCTCGCCGGCAGCACGACGCTATCCATTCACGCGCTGCTGGCGGCGCTGATGCTGTGGACCCTGGTTCCGCTGGGCGTGCGCCGCGTTCGCCTTTTCGCGGAGAGAGCTATGAAGCGGCTCGTCCTCGCCTGCTCGCTGTTTATCGCGCTCGCGGGTTGCGGCGAGAAGCAGGCTGCGCGGGTTCCGCCGCCCTACAAGATGACCGAGGAAGCGATCGGCCACTATTGCGGCATGAACCTGTTCGAGCATCCCGGCCCCAAAGGGCAGATCATCGCGACGAGCCTGATCGAGCCGGTCTGGTTCTCCTCGGCGCGCGATGCCATCGCGTTCACGATGCTTCCCGACGAGCCCAAAGACATCCAGGCCATTTATGTCTCGGACATGGCCAAGGCGCCGAGCTGGGACAAGCCGGGCGTCGACAATTGGGTCGAGGCCCGCAAGGCCGTGTTCGTGATCGGCAGCCGTCTGAAAGGCGGCATGGGCGGCGATGAGGCGGTGCCATTCTCGGACCGCAACGTCGCGGAACAATTCACGGCGGAGAATGGCGGGCGCGTCGTCGCGTTCGCCGAGGTGCCGCGCGATTACGTGCTGGGATCCGGCACCGAGACGATGGGTGCGTCTCCACAGGAAAGCGCTCCAGGACCCGGACCAACCAACTGAGGAGGACATGATGGCACGGCCGATATCGCGTCGACGTTTCATCCGCATCAGCGCCGCGGCTGCGGGACTCGCTATCATGCCTCCCGGTCGCGCTGCGGAGCCGGATGCGAGCCTCGTCACCTGGCACGGCACGATGCTCGGCGCCGTCGCTACCATGCAGATTCATCATGAAAGCCGGACCGAAGCGGAACGCATGATCGAGGCTGCGCTTGCAGAGGCGCGCCGGCTCGAGCGCCTGTTCAGCCTCTACAAGGCAGATTCCACGCTCACGCAACTGAACCGGACCGGAATTGTCGTCGACCCCGCTGCCGAATTCGTGGATCTCCTCGCGGTCTCGCAACACTTTGCGGAACTGACGGACGGCATGTTCGATCCGACCGTACAATCGTTGTGGAGACTTTACGCCGATCATTTCTCGCGCCCCGACGCCGACCCGAACGGACCGCCGCCGGCCGCCATGCGCGCCGCGCTCGCCACGGTGGGTTACCGCAAGCTCGCCATCAGCAGGGATCGCATCGCGGTGCCGCATGGCACAGCGCTGACCTTGAACGGCATCGCGCAGGGCTATGTCACCGACAAGGTCGTCGAGCTGTTGCGAGCACGCGGGATCGACCATAGCCTGGTCGATATGGGCGAGACGCGAACGATCGGATCACATCCGGGCGGTCGCGCATGGGAAATCGCCGTTACGGATCCCGACGCGCCCGGCAGGGCGGCGACCGTGCTGCCAATCCTCGACCGAGCGGTGTCGACGTCCGGCGCCTATGGGTTCCGCTTCGACCCGCAAGGGCGCTTCAACCATCTGTTCGACCCGGCCACCGGCGGCTGCGCCCAGCACTACCGCAGCGTCACGACCGTTTCCGGCAATGCGACCGCCGCCGACGCGCTTTCGACGGCGTTCAGCCTGATGTCCGAACAGCAGATCCGGTTATTGATGCCGCGCGCCGGCATCGAGCGGGTTGTTCTCATCAACGCAGCCGGGAACGTTTCCCAATTCATCGCGTAATGAAATCACCGACCAGCCAGGAGGACCATATGCAACGAATGATATTCGCCGTCATGTTCATCGCGGTCGGCATCGGCGCTGCCAATGCACAGGACGCCGCCGCCGGCGCCAAGGTGTTTGCCGTCTGCAGGGCTTGCCATCAGATCGGTGACAACGCCAAGAATGCGGTCGGCCCAGTCCTCAACGGGCTGTTCGGACGCAAGGCCGGCTCGGTTGAAGGCTACAGCTATTCCGCCGCCAACAAGGGCTCGGGAATCACCTGGGATGAAGCCACCTTCTCTGAATACATCAAGGACCCAAAAGCCAAGGTACCCGGAACCAAGATGTCCTTCGCGGGGATCAAGGACGAGCAGAAGATCAAGGATCTGATCGCCTTTCTGCACCAATACGACAAGGCGCCGGTCAAACTCGCCCAGTGATCGTCCAGATGCCTGCGCCGGCCCTGCGGCGGCATTCGCGATAATTCAAGCGTTCCTGTGGCCGAACATCAGCGCGCGGCGATCGAGCCGTTTCGTGCCCGAGCCGTTCGTTGCGGTTTCCGCCGTCACGTCAGGCGGCGTCATCAGCAATGCGAGCATCCGCCGTGCCTCGGCTTGTGCCTGACCCGGCAGCGTGAAGTTCAGCACGGGCGAATGCAGCGAATGGGCCTTATAGAGCCCAATCGTCTGGTCGCCGCCAACCACGAATGCCCGCTTGCCCGCGGGGAGTTCAACGGAAACGGTCCTGCCGATCTCTGCCATCTCCATCGGCACCGGCTCGATCGGCAGCAAGTCATGTTCATGAACCAGGGCGTGAGCACGACGCCCAAAAGTTCGCCTTCGCCGAAGGGACGAAAACCGATCGCCTCGATGGCGATCTTTTCGTTGTAGATCGGCATGTCGCGCATCCCGGCATCGACGCGCTGAAATAGCTCGATCAGTGCCTGTACGCGCGGTGAAACGATCGTCGGGTTTCATGGCAATCGGTTCAAGCGACGCGCGCGGCCTGCGCCGCGTCGGCGAGTTCGGGGAAAAGCTCTTCAAACAGACGCCTGGTCACCTCGGCATCCTCCCGCGCGATCCTGGCCACTGCATAGCGCTGCGCTTGCAGGGCGACGAAATCTCCCGGCCGCACCGTCTCCGACATCATCATCAGGCTTACGCTGAAGCGCTTGCCATAGACGTCGACCAGCGCCATTGGCCCATCGATCGAAATCACCTCGGCTGGGACGGCGATGCACATGCCTGCACCTGCCTAATGAAGCCGCGGCGTCGGCGCAGCGCCGAGCCGGGTGAGTTCGTCGACGATCATGGTCACGGCGTTATCGCGTCCGCCGGCGGCGGCGCGCGACAGATCCAGGCCGAGGCTCAGATCCTGCGGAACGACGCCGATGATGACGACCCGGCGTGGCGCCTTGTCGATGAGGCACAGCGCGGCGAGCATGTCCGAGAGTCCCAACTGATGCGGCGAAAACCGGGTTTCGAACAGCACCTTGATGTTCTCGCCTTCGAGCCTGATCAATCGGCCCGCTGGCCCGTCGGCGTTGACGGCGTCCGCCACGATCAGGCAGTCGCGTTCCGCGACCATGTCGAGCAGATCCATGCCCGACGTGCCGCCATCGAGCAGTTCCACGCCCTCCGGCAGATCGTGCGAGGCATCGAGCGCTTCCACGATGCGCACACCGACACCTTCATCCGACAAGAGGATGTTGCCGAGGCCGAGAACCAGGATGTTCACGATCGGGCCTTTCTCTCACATCGCCTTGACTTGCACGATCGGGCGCTGCTCGCCGTCGACCATGTGGACTGCGCAGGCGATGCAGGGATCAAACGAGTGGACGGTGCGCAATACCTCGAGCGGCAGGTTCGCGTCGGCGACCGGGGTGTCGATGAGCGAGGCCTCATAGGGGCCGGGCTCGTCTTTGTCGTCACGCGGCCCTGCGTTCCAGGTCGACGGAACGACGCACTGGTAGTTATCTATCTTGCCGTCCTTGATCACCACCCAATGCGAAAGCACTCCGCGCGGCGCCTCGTGATAGCCGAAGCCGCGCACCTCGCCTTTGGGGAATACCGGCCGATTGAAGGTACGGGTATCGCCCTTGGCGATGTTGTCGAGCAGCAGTTGCCACTGGTTCTGCAGGGCCTCGTGCAGCACCGCGCAGCGAACGGCACGGGCTGCGATGCGTCCGATCGTCGAGTGGAGCGCACCGAGCGGGATCTGCGTCCCTGCAACCTTGCTCGCGACCTCGACCAGTTTGGTGAGGTGCCGTTTGGTCGGCTCGTGACCGGCGGCATACATGCCCAGCACATTGGCGAGCGGACCGACCTGCGCGCGCTTGTCGAGGAAGGTCGGCGCCTTGATCCAGGAATATTTCCCGTCGTCGTGGAAATCGTCGTATTTCGGTGCGGTTTGACCGTCGAAGGGATGCAGCGCGGCACTGCCGCCCGAATATTCGTACCAGGAGTGCTTGACCGCTTCCTTCACGCCATCGCGGAAATAGGCGTCCTGATAGCTGGTGATTGGCTGAAACTTCGAAAGGTCGCCCGCCGGAATGTAGCCACCGGGAAGTTCGAACTTCGTTCCCTTAGTGTCGAGCGGCAAATCCGGCACCGACAGATAATTGGTGATGCCGGCGCCGTATTGCGTCCAGTCCGCATAAAGCGCGCCGACCGCGGCGACGTCGTTCATCATCGCATTGTGAATGAAGTCGCCGAGCTCGTCGATCAATGCCTTGATGGCATAGAGCCGTTCCAGTGTCAGGGTCGACTGGCTGTCGGGGTTGATCGCGTTCGCCACCCCGCCCACCGCGAGATTCTGGATGTGCGGCGTCTTCGATCCCAGGATGGTGACGATCTTGTTGGCGATGCGCTGGACTTCAAGCGCCTGGATGTAGTGCGTCGCCGCCAGCAGGTTGACGTCCGGCGGCAGCTTCATCGCCGGGTGCCCCCAGTAGCCCGAGGCAAACACCCCGAGATTGCCGCTGTTGACGAAGGTCTGCAGCTTGTCGCGCACCGATCGGATATTCGGAACGCTGTTGGCCTTGTAATCGGACAGGCTCGCGCCGAGCTTGGCGGCCCCTTCCGGATCGCCCTTGAGTGCCGAGACGATGTCGACCCAGTCGAGCGCGGCGAGATGATAGAAATGCACGATATGGTCGTGCACACCGTGCGCCGCGACAATCATGTTGCGGATGTACTGGGCGTTGAGCGGCACTTCGAGAGCGAGCGCGTTCTCTACCGCCCGCACCGAGGTGATGGCGTGCACCGTCGTGCACACGCCGCAAATCCGTTGCGTGAAAATCCAGGCATCGCGCGGGTCGCGATCCCTGAGGATGAGCTCGATGCCTCGCCACATCTGGCCCGACGACCAGGCTTTGGTGACTTTGCCGCCGTCGACTTCGCAGTCGATGCGCAGGTGCCCCTCGATGCGGGTGATGGGGTCGATCGTGATGCGGGTCAAGGCAGCCTCCTGTTAGGCATTCGCGGCGTCGCCGTGCAGCACGGGCAGGGTCTTGATGAAGACGAGATAGAGCAACACCTCGAGCGCAATCATGCCGATCGTCACCATCAGCTCGGGCACCGAAGGGAAGTAGTTCCAGTTGCTGATCGGCTGCAGTCCGATCAGATAGGCGTCGAGACGATAGAGCGATCCGCCGGCGAGAAGCGCGGCCGCGCCAAGGAACGAAGCCCGCTGGCTCGCGCGCCCGGCGGGCGTCAGGAACACCAGCACGGCGGCAAGCATCAAGGCGTTCTCGAGCCAGAACATGGCGGCCTTGAGATTGCCTGCAAAGGCTAGCTGCACGTCGCCGCGATAGAGCAGATCACCCCAGCGCAGCACCAGCCAGCCGGCCATGATCCAGCCGACCACGATGGAGAGCTTCGAAATCAACGCGTGCTCGGAAGGCAGGCCGAAGCTGTTGGATACGACGGTGGCTTCGAGCATCACGACGCCGTAGCCCATCGCAAGGGCGCTGACGACGAACAACACCGGCAGCCAAACCGTGAACCATAATGGGGAGAGTTTGGACCCCATCACAAGCAGCACCGATCCGAGCGAAGATTGGTGCATCGTCGGCAACAGCACACCAAGCGCGATGAAGACGAACATCCAGCGTTCGAGGCCGCGCTTGAGCCCGTTCAGACCCCAGCGTTCGAGAAATGCCGGCGAAAACTCGATCCAAAGCACCACCACATAGGCCATGACGCAAAGCGCGACCTCAAACATGACCGAGTTCGGCTGCCCGTACCACGGCAGCAGCAGATTGTAGAAATGCCAGTAGCGGCCCAGATCGAACATCACGGCAAATCCCGCGAGCGTGTAGCCGAACAGTCCGCCGAGCAGTGCCGGCCGCACCAATGGATGGTATTCGCCGCGATTGAAGATATAGACCAGCAACGCCATGGCGAAGCCGCCACAGCCAAACGCCGTGCCGATGACGATGTCGAAGACGACCCATATGCCCCAGGGATAACCGGAATTGAGATTGGTCACCGCACCAAGTCCGTAAATCAGCCGCAGCGCGATGAAATACAGCGCGATGGCGGCCAGGGCGGCGAGGACGAGCGTCGTCGGGGTGATCAGGTTTCTGCGCAGCGGTGCGTTGCTCACGGTCGGCTCCTCCGAGGCGTCGGCGCTTGATCGGCGTCGGTTCGGCCCGCGTTGCGGCGAGCGAGGAAAGCCAATCCCGCGAAGGCGACCAGTGGCGCGATTAGCCACTGATAAATCGTGTGCTGCACGCCTTCGGCGAGCGAGGCAGGAGACTGCGGTCCAACTGTCGGCAACCCAAGTTTCGGGAACGGGACGCCGGCGAGATAGCGGACCTGGGTGCCGCCAGCGTCATGTTCGCCGTAGACCCCCTTGGTGTAGGACGGAATCGTCGCGACGTTGGGCGGCCGATCGAGGCCCAGCTTGCCGCGTGGATACCGATACGGCGTGCCCGGGGACGCGGCCAATCGCCGTTCGATCTCCTGTTCGAGATCCTTGACGGTGCCGAACAATGATGCCCCGGTCGGACATACGTCGCAGCAGGCGGGAAGCTTGCCGTCTTTCTGCAGGTGGTTGCAGAACTGGCATTTTGCGATCTTTCCGAACGGATTGTTCAGGTCGTATTGCGGCACGCCGAACGGACAGCTGAAGACGCAAAAGCGGCAACCGATGCAGGCGTCCGCGTCGTGGCTGACAATGCCCGTCACCGGATCCTTCTTCATGGCACTGACCGGACACACCGAGACGCATGACGGGTCGACGCAATGCAGGCAATGCCGCTTGACGAAGGCATAGCCGTCGATCTCGCGGTCTTTCTGTTCCACCGTTCCGTTGCGGTAGACCTTGATGACGTTGAGCGTGCGCCCGGACAGATCCTCAGCCGAATCCCACGTGTACTCGTTCCAGCCGCTCAGGTGGTCCGGGATATCCGCTGGCATGTTGTTGGCCGCCTTGCAGGCCGCCACGCACGCCTTGCAGCCGATGCAAAGCGTCGAATCGTAAAGCATGCCGACCGCTTGGGGCGGCATCTCCTTTGGCGGCCGCGCGATAGCCGACGCTTCGCTCGGCACCGCCGCAGCCGCGGTAGCGAAACCGGAGCCCATCAGGAAATTCCTGCGGTCGACATCGGTCATGGTCAGGTCCGCTCTTTTGTCGAATCCGGCGCGCCCTTTTTGTCTTCGCCCATCTGCTTGAGCAGCACCGCGCCGGCGCCCACGACGAGACCACCCACCACGCCAACCGCTGCCGCGGCGCCGGCACTGATGCCATGGCCCTTCTGTGCATCGACCTGCGGAAAGGCCGTCGGCGGCGTCAGGGTCTTGATCGTGGCGAGCGCATGCAGCGGCTTGCGGAACCCGGTCTCCTTCTCGGTGCAGCCGAAGCACGGATGCCCCGTCCCGACCGGCCACGAGCCGAAGCCGACGTCGCCGAAGCCGATCGAAGGGCAGTTCGCGTAGGTTTCCGGGCCCTTGCATCCGATCTTGTAGAGACAGAAGCCCTGGCGGTGTCCCTCGTCACCGAACTCGAGCGCGAAGCGCCCGGCATCGAAATGCGGCCGACGCTCGCAGTTCTCGTGGATTAACCGGCCATAGGCGAATTTCGGCCTGTTCTGCTGATCGAGTTCGGGCGGCCGCTTGAAGGTCAAAAGGTAGAGGACGGTCGACAGGAAATTGTACGGGTTGGGCGGGCAGCCGGGAATATTGATCACCAGCTTGCCGGGAATGACGGTCTGCGTGCCGACCGCGCCGGTCGGATTCGGGTCGGCCGATTGAATGCCGCCCCAGGAAGCGCACGATCCGATGGCGATGACAGCGGCCGCACCTTCTGCGGCCTCGCGGACCAGTTCCGCCTGGGTCTTGCCTCCGACCTTGCAGTAGATGCCGCCGTCCTTCATCGGCGTCCCACCCTCGGTCACCAGCACATACTTGCCTTTGTTCTTCTCCATCATGGCGTGCTTGTAATCCAGCGCCTGCTTTCCGGCGCCGACGCACAGGGTATCGTGATAATCGAGCGAGATGACGTCGAGCAGGATCAACTCCAGCGTCGGATGGTAGGAGCGCAGCAGCAATTCCGTGCAACCGGTGCATTCCTGCCCGTGCAGCCAGATGACTGGCGGCCTTGCCGGCGCTATCGCCGCCTCCGCCATGCGCACGCCCGCGGCTGAAGACAGGCCCATGGTGGCGGCGATCCCGGCGCAGAACTGCATCAGCTGCCGGCGGCTCAAGCCTCCATATACCGTTTCATCGGGGTTAGGCCCCAAGGAGGCCCGATAGTCGATGTCGGGATTGGCAGTGGCGTCCATGAGCCGGCCCCCTTTGAGATTCGTCTACGAGACGCGTTATCAGGGGTGCGGCAGGGCAGCGATGACGATCGTCAAATTTTCGCAACGTGGCGGATGCTGCGGCGGATCATGCCGGGATCAGGCAATCGATTTTGGCCGCGAGCGCTTCCAGGCTCGGAATCGTGACCTGACGGCCGGAAAAGTGGGCCACGCCATCGGTCTCAAGTCGGCCGATGATCCGCGAAATCGTCTCGTGGCGGGTGCCGATCATCGACGCGAGATCCCGTCGTGACACCGGCAGATCGATCGATTGTGACCCATTCGAGTTTCGGCGGCCGTGCCGCCCGACCAGCACGAGCAGAAGATGCACGAGCTTGTCGCGGTTCGACAGCGTCGCCTGGCGAAACATCATGTCGTGCGCGTGCTCAAGCTCGCCGATCGATCGTTTGAGAAAACGAAGGCCGAGCGCCGGATCGCCGGCCAATAGCGCCGCAATCGTCGCGCGATCGATATGGCACACCACGCTTGGACCGAGCGCTTCGGCGCTGGTCTTGTGTTCGCTGCCGGTCAGGAACGAACGGTATCCGATGGTGTCGCCCGGATAAGCGAGTTCCAGCAGCACCGAATTACCGTTGTCATCGAGCCGGCGAATTCCGACAGTACCGCCGGAGACGCAGTGCACGCCGTCATTCTGCTGGCCTTGGGCAAAGACGAGTTCGCCGGAACCATATTCACGCCGCCGCCGCCCGCCGGCGAGCAAAAGACTCGCGGCCTGATCGAGATCGTGCCAATCGCTGCGCGGCCCAACGTGGCATACGACACAGGCCTGTCCCTCGCGCTTTGCGCAGGTTTGCGCCATGCTTCCACCCTCCGCCCGATGCTGCACCCGGGTGTTCTTTCGATCCGGTCGCACCAAACTGGACCGGCATGATGACGCCACCGGCGTCGGCGTCTTTGACTTACCGCAACTGTGTTGCCGGCCTGACCAAAGGTCGTACCGCCCCGATCGCGGCGCGCCCGGCCCTTTTCATCGCGGGCGCGAAGCGCGCGGCGCCGATGTCGGGCAAAATTGACGATCATCAAAGACGATCGGGGCGCATCGGGCTAAGGCCTTCAAACCTTCGCACGATCGGCGTCGCGCCGGTCGCTGTTATCCAGGTGCAAACGATGCAACGCGTTGGCTCTTACGCTGCAGCCGCCGTGATCATAGGCGCCGTCATGGCAGGCGTCATCTGGACGTCCAGGACGCAGTCTGCAGCGATGCCCGGCATTCAGACTGTCGGCCCCTACAGGTTCAAGGCGATGCCGGTCGGCGCCGACGGACCGCTTCGGGAATGTGTCGTATGCCACAGCGTCGAGACTGACGGACCACTTCGCGTCGGGCCGCCACTGCACGGCATCGTCGGCGCCCGCAAGGCACGGGCGGATTGGTACGGCTATTCGCCGGCACTGCGAAAAGCCGGAGGTACCTGGACCGAAGCCGACCTTGACAAGTTTCTGGCTTCGCCAAGCAAGTTCCTGCCGGGGACAGCAAAGACCATCATCGGCATTTCCGACGCCAAGCAGCGCGCGGACATCATTGCGGCTCTGAAGAAGGCTCCGTAACAATCTATGGAATGTCGAATCTTGTTTGCGCTTCACCTGTGAAGAGACGCACTGCCAACCAGTGGCAGAGAGACCACCGCGCGCCGTTGAAGCGGCACATTCCCGGGACGGTCGTGCACTTAAGTCTCTGACCGACCCGCCGCCCCATATGCCAAGTTCGGCAGTTATTCCGAGTAGTGGCAAAATGGCGCGCCACGGCCGACGAAGATGGGCAAAATTGCTTCGCCACGGCGCTATGAATTTACTCGCCGGAACGCCAATTCGATATCCCAGTATTCGCTGTCATTCTCCGGTTCGCTATGCTCGATCCGGTCCCGTTCGAAGGGCCGGCCGCATATGAGGACGGGACGGCTCATCGCCGCAGGATTCATTCATGTATTCGCTGAACGATACCAAGCATGACGTCCGGGCGCCGGCATGATGACGCGTCTGCCGCACGGCGACGAGGCTATCCTTGATATCCGCAAGGTCGAGGACTATTGCATGAGCCCGTCGCACCCGCGCGGTCGGCACAAGGCGCGGGTATTCCGCGAGGCCCTCGGCCTTCAGCGCCGCGACGCCGCGTGGCTGCGAAACGCTCTGCTTGAAGCCGCACGCTCCAGCGAGGCCTCCCTGATTGTGGTGGACCCCTGGGGGACGCATTGGCGCCTCGACGCGACGATCACGCGACAAGGAAAGAGTGTTGTGGTAAGAACCATATGGATCGTGCGGACCGGCGAGAGCGCGCCGAGGTTCGTCACCCGCTGGGTGCTGTGATGAAGGCAAAAAAGGGCACAAAGAACGATAGGCCGTCCGTTTTGGACGTGGTGGCTTTGCTGGCCGACCTTCCTGCGCAACGACTTGCGCGCGGGCAGGTCGGCACGATCGTCGAGCAGCTTGACGACAAGACTTTGCTCGTGGAGTTCAGCGACGATCAAGGTCGCGCCTACGCGGTCGCGCCCTGCCCCCGGGCGGACCTGCTCGTCCTGCACTACATCCCCGAGGCGGCCTGATCATCGAAGGAAAGCGCAGAAACGGACCCTCGCGCGGTCCGTAGCGTGCTCTGGCGTAGGTGGCGCGCCACGGCCGATGAAGATGGGCAATATTGTTTCGCCCTGGCGCTATGATGCCGTTCGCGAGTCCGCGCTTTGCTATCCGACAACTTGCTCATCTTCGCGTGCACACTCCGACGGGAGTGTGTACGTGCCGCTATTCGCTTTCGATGTCTTCGAGCCTGGTCCCACGTCCCGCGCGCAGGCTGTTTCGCGCCTGTTCGATACGACGCAGGAAGCGCGGGTCATGTTCGAGGCGGTACTCGAACCAGTCCTCTTCCAACTCGAAGCCGATCAACACGCCTGCGGGCTTGCCATGGCGCGTGATAACGATCTCCTGCGTCTCAGCCTCTCGAAGAAAGCGAGACAGATCATCCTTGATCTCGGATAAAGGAACTTCCTTCACTCCGGATTTCCGAATTGTGCGAGCCATGACTCGGCCTCCGATTTGGGCACTATCGCCAGGACCTCGACGGTCGTGCCGGACACATCGTAGAAAACTCGAACGTCGTCTACCCGGAGCCGATACTGGGGACGGAGCAATCCTCGCAATCGCTTGATGCGGCTGCGGCTGCGGCTCGTTTTCCTGGGCTCGTGCCTCAGATGCGTTTCGAGCGCAGTCCGGGCAATCGCGCGAACATTCGCCGTCAGCCTCCTGAGGTCATCGACAGCTTCGGGAGCAAGGACGATCTCGAAAGGCATTCTGGCCAGATTATAGCCAGAATTGCATGGACGTCAAACGAGGCGAATAGTCTGCCTCTGAGCGAACGTTGGCGCATCAGGGGCTAGGCTGAGGCTGCCGCTGCGTGCTCTGGCGTGGATTGTAGAGTGGCGCGCCACGGCCGATGAAGATGGGCAATATTGTTTCGCCGTGGCGCTATGATGACGGAGCCTGCTACGCGCTCCAATCGGCAAGTCTGCGACGGGCTGCGATCTTGCACTATGCCGGCAACGTGGCCGCCTTCCCTAATATGGGACAATGCCCTTGTTCCCGTTTTGGGAACATGCTAGGCTGAGCCATGCGGGTCATCGCTCGAAACCTGCTTGTCAGCTTCTGGGGCGAGCACCCGGAAGCAAAGGTCCCGCTTGAACGCTGGCACGCGATCGTGAGAGCAGCGCAATGGACATCAACCGATGAGGTCCAGAAGGCGGCTCCGAAGGCCAAGGTGCTGAACCGCGAGCGTGTGAGGTTTGAGGTCGCAGGAGGAAACTATCGCTTGGTGGCCGCCTTCGATTTCCGTCGGCAGATCGCCTTCGTGAAGTTCATCGGCACCCACGCGGAATATAATCGCATCGATGCATTGAAGGTGTCGCAGTTCTAAGGAGACGACATGGACATCCGGCCCATTCGCACAGACCAGGATCACCGCGCAGCGCTCGCAGCGATCGAGGCCTGTTGGGGCGCACCGGAGGGTACGGAGGAGGGCGACAAGCTTGATGTGCTCGTCGCGCTCGTCGAAATCTACGAGGCAAAGCGATGGCCGATCGAGATCGACGAGACTTTCGATCCTATCGACGTGCTCCGGTATGCCATAGACGAACTCGGCCATACCCAGGCCGAGCTGGCAGAACTTCTGGGCTCGCGCTCGCGTGCGTCGGAGGTTCTTTCGCGTCGACGAGCACTCACGGTCGAGATGATTCACAAGGTCGGCGAAGCGTGGAAAATTCCGGCTGACCTTCTAGTTCGTCCCTACAAGACCGAACGAGCCGCCTGACCCGCACCTCCAGCAATCATCGTAGAACGGCTTCGCGCAGCCGGGTACCGGGCGACCGTCATAGCGTGCTCTGGCGTAGGTGGCGCGCCCGAAGAGATTCGAACTCCTGACCCCTAGATTCGTAGTCTAGTGCTCTATCCAGCTGAGCTACGGGCGCGTGTTTCGCTGGGCATCTTGGGCGTAACAGCCCGCATGCATTGGTAAGGCATGTCCAGAGGTCGCGAAAGCGCCCCCTAGCTACCGGCTCCGGCTCCGCTTGGCAAGGTCCGGGACGCGGTAGACTACGCCGCATTCCCGGGCGATGCGGAGCATCGAACCCGGAATCTCGCGCAATTACCTCTGGATTCCGGGTTCATCGCTTCGCGAAGCCCCGGAACGCGACATTGGCAGACCGGGTTTCATGCCCTCGCCCGCTCGTTCCGCACGCTCAGGAGTTCCACCGGACGGTCGGGTATGGCGAGCCGGAAGGTGGCGCCGATGGTGCCTGCCACGAGATTGATCTCGCCGCCATGGGCGCGGATCAGCTCGGCGGCGATCGCCAGCCCGAGCCCGCTGCCGCCCGGCCTGCCCGAGGTCTGGAACGCCTCGAACAGATGGTCGCGGGCCTTTTGCGGCACGCCGGGGCCGGTGTCGGATACCTCGATGATCGCGACCGTGCCCTCGCGGCGGCCGGTGATGCGGATCTGCTGGGGCGGCGCGGCCTCGTTCCCGGGGCGGTTTTCCAGCGCCTGCGCGGCGTTGCGCACCAGGTTGAGCAGCACACGGAACAGCTGATCGGGATCGGCGTCGATGGTGAGCCCGCGCTCGATCGCGGCGATCCAGGTGATCGAGACATCCGCGGCCAGCCCGGCGGATTCGCGGACCTCAGCGACCACCGGCTCGACCAGCATCATGCGGCGATCGGGCGCGGCCTCCTGAACGCGGCCGTAGGACAGCGTCGACTGGCAGAACGCGATGGCGCGCTCCAGCGAGCGCATCAGTTTCGGCGCGAAGCGCTGCACCCGCGGATCGGGCACGCTGGCAAGCTGGTCCGACAGGAGCTGCGAGGATGCCAGCAAATTGCGCAGATCATGGTTGATCTTGGAGACCGCGAGGCCAAGGGCGGCGAGCCGGCTTTTCTGATGCAACATCGACACCAGGTCGCGCTGCATGTCGGACAATTCGCGCTCGGCGACGCCGATCTCGTCGCCGCGCTGGCTGGGCACGATGATCCGCGCCGAGCTTTCCGGGTTTTCATGGAAGGCGACCAGGCTTGCGGTCAGCCGCCGCATCGGCCGCACGAACAGATAATGTAGCGCCAGATAGACCAGCGCCGCAGTGAGCACCGCGATCATCAGCGAGACCAGCAGCAAATTGCGGGAGAACCGGTACATCGCCTGACGCAGCGGCGCCTCGTCGATCACCACCTCGATAAACTGCGCGCCGCCGGGCGCCGGCCCGATCACCCGGATCGACTGGTTTCCGGTTTCCAGCATGATCTCGAGCGAATCGACGATCGCCGACCACACCGTCATCGACCGCATGTCGAAATCATGGTCGATCGACTCCGGCAGATCGGCGCTGGCAAGGAGCCGGCGCTGCTGCCCCATCTTGATCGCGACCGCGCGCGCCCCGATGCTTTTCAGGATCTGCCGCGCCAGCGAGTCCGGGACCATGCCCGATGGGGCGGCGTCGAGCACCAGCGCCGCGGTATTGGCCGCCGCCAGCCGGTCGTTGAGCCGGTTCATGCGGAAATCGGCAATCGCCGGCACGTAGATCAGTATTTCCGCGATCATCACCAGCGGGATGGTCAGCAGCAGCAGCTTTCCGGATAGACCGAGCCGGCGCGGCGGCATCGGCCGCGGCGTCCCGATTGCAGGCTGTTCGTCGGTCTCTGACACGATATCTGCCTTCGGCTCCTCGCAAATTTGAGGATGCGACCGGCCCCCGGAGCGGTCAAATTACGGATCGCTAATGTCTGCCGGTTTCCGGCATCTAATGCGCGCGCCCGCGAGCCGCCATCCTCACGGTAGAAAACACCGCAAACGTTGATATATTCGGGTAAATTACGCGGTTTCGACAGGCTTACAAAGGGCCTCAATTGCAACGAGCGGCCAGATTGACGAAAACGGGGCGCTCCCGTATAAGCCGCGCCAATTGTCCGCGATGACCCGGTTCGACCGGGGCGGCTCTATTTGGGCCGGAAAAGGCTTGATTGGGCCTGTCAGCATCGCCGGACTTACCTCATTTATCAGGCATCATTGCCCGGTCAGCGGAGAACGACCCGTGAAGCGGACTTATCAACCCAGCAAACTGGTGCGCAAGCGCCGTCACGGCTTCCGTGCTCGCCTTGCGACGACCGGCGGCCGCAAGGTTCTCGCCGCCCGCCGCGCCCGGGGCCGCAAGCGTCTGAGCGCCTGAGCCGGGCTTCCCGGAGATTCCATCATGGATCGGTTAAGGCAGCGGGCGGACTTCCTCGCCGTTGCCAATGGCGCGCGGGTGGCTAGCGCTGCTTTCGTGGTGCAAAGCCGCCGCCGCGACGATGACGGACCGATCCGGGTGGGTTTCACCGTTACCAAAAAGAACGGCACCGCCCCCGAGCGCAACCGCATCCGGCGAAGACTTCGCGAATTGGTGAAGCGGCTGGACGTCATAACAATGCGACCGCACAGTGATTATGTGCTAGTCGGCCGTCGTGCCGCGTTGACCCGCGACTTTACGACCATGCTCGACGATCTCCGCTCGGCACTGCATCGCCTCGACCGCCAGCCCAAAGACCGCGTAACGCAGCCGTCTAAAGCGTTTTCGGGCGAAGTGGACGCCGGCTCGCGTAAAGACGACGCGCCAAAGCAAAATACTCTCGCGCCAGCCGCCAACCGAATTGAATGACGAGACCTTGAACGATGAACGATAATCGCAACACCATCCTCGCCGTCATTCTGTCCGGCCTCGTACTGATCGCCTGGCAATATTTCTACAACGTCCCGCAGATGGAGAAGCAGCGCGCCGCGCAGCAGGCCCAAAGCGAACTGACGAAATCCGCGCCAAAGGCCGGAAGCTCCGCGACGCCCTCGACCACGCCGCAGACGGGTACCGGGCCGGCACCGGCCGCCAACGCGCCTGCGCAGCCAACCGCTACCACGGCGGCCGTGATCAGCCGCGATGCCGCCATCGCCGAAACGCCGCGGGTCAAGATCGACACCCCGACCCTGGCCGGCAGCATCTCGCTGAAGGGCGCCCGGCTCGACGATCTGTCGCTGGTACAGTTCCGCGAGACCGTCGACCCCTCCTCGCCCGCGATCGTGCTGTACTCGCCATCGGGCACCGAGGAACCCTATTACGCCGAATTCGGCTGGGTCGCCGCCGCCGGCTCGACGGTGAAAATTCCCGACCAGAACACGGTCTGGCAGCAGGAGGGCACCGGCAGCCTGACACCCTCTACGCCGGTGACGCTGAAATATGACAATGGCGAGGGTCTCACGTTCCGCCGCACCATTTCGATCGACGATCGCTACCTCTTCACCATCAAGGACGACGTCAGCAATGTCGGCAACGCGCCGGTCACGCTCTATCCGTTCGCGCTGATCTCGCGGCACGGCACCCCGAAGGTTTCCGGCTATTACATCCTGCACGAAGGGCTGATCGGCTATCTCGGCGAGCACGGCCTGCAGGAATATACCTACAAGAAAATCGACGACGCCAAGACGGTCAGCTTCAAGGCCACCGACGGCTGGCTCGGCATCACCGACAAATACTGGGCCTCGGCGCTGTTGCCCGATACCAACGCGCAGTTGCAGGCGCGGTTCTCGTCCAATCAGGTCGGCACCATGCACAACTACCAGACCGATTATCTGGAGGATGCGCAGACCATTGCGATCGGCGGCTCGGCCAGCGCCAACGCGCGGCTGTTCGCCGGCGCCAAGGAAGCCAAAGTCGTCGGCATCAATTTCCCGCTTGCGGGTCTCGGCGGCTACAACAAGCAGCTCTCGCTCAACCACTTCGATCTGTTGATCGACTGGGGCTGGTTCTACTTCATCACCAAGCCGATGTTCCTGGCGCTCGACTTCTTCTATCATCTGGTCGGCAATTTCGGCATCGCGATCCTGCTGGTGACGGTGATCGTCAAGCTGTTGTTCTTCCCGCTCGCCAACAAGTCCTACGCATCGATGGCGAAGATGAAATCGGTGCAGCCGCAGCTGGCCGCGCTGAAGGAACGCTATCCCGACGACAAGGTGAAGCAGCAGCAGGAGATGATGGAGATCTACAAGAAGGAGAAGATTAACCCGGTCGCCGGTTGTCTTCCCGTCGCCTTGCAGATTCCGGTGTTCTTCTCGCTCTACAAGGTTCTGTTCGTCACCATCGAAATGCGGCATGCGCCGTTCTTCGGCTGGATCAAGGACCTGTCGGCGCCGGATCCTACCAACCTGTTCACCCTGTTCGGCCTGTTGCACTTCGATCCGACCCAGGTGCCGCTGTTCGGACACTACCTCGCGCTCGGCGTCTGGCCGATCATCATGGGCATCACGATGTGGTTCCAGATGAAGCTCAACCCGACGCCACCGGATCCGACCCAGAAGATCATCTTCGACTGGATGCCGCTGATCTTCACCTTCATGCTGGCGGCGTTCCCGGCCGGTCTGGTGATCTATTGGGCCTGGAACAACACCTTGTCGGTGCTGCAGCAGAGCTTCATCATGCGCCGCAACGGCGTGAAGGTCGAACTGTTCAACAATATCCGCGGCACGTTTGCCTCGAAGAAGGCGACGTAGACGGCTGCTGGACCAGATCGATCCACGAACTCTCCCTCATCCTCGAGGAGCGGCCCCTTGGCCGCGTCTCGAAGGATGGGCCACGGGCCTCATGGTTCGAGACGGCGCTAAAAAGCACCTCCTCACCATGAGGGACTGCAACCGGGATCTTCGCATGACCACTGATGCCGATGCGAAGCTGATCGAACAGGGGCGAAAACTGTTCGCGGGCGATTGGCAGTTCTTCTGGGCCTCGCCCTCGATTGAGACGCTGCCGCCGATGGCGGGCATCGAGGTCGCCTTCGCCGGCCGCTCCAATGTCGGCAAATCCAGCCTGATCAATGCGCTGACCGGCCGCAACACGCTGGCGCGGACCTCGCATACGCCGGGCCGCACCCAGGAACTGATCTTCTTCGAAGGCCCCGAAGAGGCCGGATTCCGGCTGGTCGATATGCCCGGTTACGGCTACGCCTCCGCGCCAAAGGCAAAAGTCGCATCGTGGACCGCGCTGATCCACAAATTCCTGCAGGGCCGAAGCAATTTGGCGCGGGTCTATGTGCTGATCGACGCCCGGCATGGCCTGAAAGAGGTCGATCTCGACGTGCTCAAGACGCTCGACAGGTCGGCGGTGAGCTATCAGGTCGTGCTCACCAAGGCCGATCAGGTGAAGCCAGCCGAACTGGAGCAACGCATCGCCGACGTCAAGGTCGCGCTTGCAAAACATCCCGCGGCCTTTCCGGAAATTCTGGTGACATCTTCGCGCACCGGCGCTGGCATGCCGGAATTGCGTGCCGCAATGGTGCGTCTGCTCAGGGAGCGCAGTTGATGACAGGATCTCGCATTCACCGCATTCTGATCATCCTGGCCGGTGTGATGGGCGCCGACGGCGTCATCCTGGCGGCCGCCTCGGCGCATCAACCTGACGCGGCGCGACTGGGGTCGGCGTCTTCGATGCTGCTGTTTCACGCAAGCGCCGTGCTCGCGGTCGTGGCCCTGGCCGAGCGCGGCGTCATCCATGCCCGGATCGGGATCACAGCCGCATGGGGCTTTGTCATCGCGGCCGCGCTGTTCGCGACCGACCTGACACTGCGACAATATGCCGGCCACAGCCTTTTCCCGATGGCCGCGCCCACCGGCGGCACGCTTCTGATCGCGAGCTGGCTCGCGCTCGCGGTAGCGTCGACATGGCCGCAGCCGGTCTCCTGAATTCGCGGCTGACAAGCTTTGCGCCGTGCCCGCCAATCAGCTAGAAACCGGCCGACCCCGTGACCACGAGACCCCCTTCATGACCGACGTGTCGAATATCAGTCCGCTCGACCAGGCCCGCATCCTGTCCGAAGCGCTGCCGCACATGCAGCAGTATGACGACGAAACCATCGTCATCAAATATGGCGGCCACGCCATGGGCGCGGAAGAAACCGCCAAGGCCTTTGCGCGCGACATCGTTCTTCTGGAACAGACCGCCATCAATCCGGTGGTGGTGCACGGCGGCGGCCCGCAGATCGCGACCATGCTGAAGCGATTAGGCATTCAGTCGGAATTCGCCGCGGGCTTGCGCATCACCGACGCCGCGACCATCGAGATCGTCGAAATGGTGCTGGCGGGTTCGATCAACAAGCAGCTGGTCGGCTACATCAACGAGGCCGGCGGCAAGGCGGTCGGCCTGTGCGGCAAGGACGGCAATATGGTGACGGCGACGAAGGCCACGCGCACCATGGTCGATCCGGATTCCCAGATCGAGAAAGTGGTCGATCTCGGCTTCGTCGGCGAGCCCGAAAAGGTCGACCTGACGCTGTTGAACCAGCTGATCGGCTATGAACTGATCCCGGTGCTGGCGCCGCTGGCGACGTCGAAGACGGGACAGACCTTCAACGTCAACGCCGACACTTTCGCCGGCGCGGTCGCCGGAGCGCTCAAGGCCAAGCGGCTGTTGCTGCTGACCGACGTTCCCGGCGTGCTCGACAAGTCGAAGAAGCTGATCCCGGAGCTGTCGGTCAAGGACGCGCGCAAGCTGATCGCCGACGGCACCATTTCCGGCGGCATGATCCCCAAGGTCGAGACCTGCATCTATGCGCTCGAGCAGGGCGTGCAGGGCGTGGTCATCATCGACGGCAAGACGCAGCACGCGGTCTTGCTCGAATTGTTCACCAATCAGGGCACCGGCACGCTGATCCACAAGTGATGACGCCGTCCACCAACTCGTCCCCCGCCGTGATGGCCGGGCTTTTCCCGGCCATCAACGTCTTGCCGGCGGGTTGGAAAAAAGACTGGGATGCCCGGATCGAGCCCGGGCACGGCGATTCCGCGCTGGCGCGGATTTTCTTTTCCATCTTGATGTCCCTCCTGATCGCGTTGCCTTCGGCGATCGTCTGCCTTCTCGCCTCGGCCGAACCGGCCTATGCGGATCTGAAACTCTGCAATCGCATGAGCTATGTGGTCGAGGTTGCGATCGGCATCGATGAAAAGGCCGCCACCGCGACGCGCGGATGGTTTCGCATCGACCCCGCCGCCTGCCGCGTCGTGGTGCAGGGCACGCTGACCGCCGACCGCATCCTCCTCAACGCTCGCGCGCTCGGCCTCTACGGCTCCTCGCCGATCCCGCAAAATGGCAGCGATACGCTGTGCATCGCACCCGGCGATTTCGTCATTGCCGCGGCCCGGCAGTGCCGCGCCGGGCAGACGCCCGCGCCCTTTACCCAGATCAAACCGACGCTGACCGACGACAGCAATCTGGTGGCCTATCTCGCTGAGGACAGCGAATATGACGACGAGCAGGCGAGGCTCGCCGGCATTCAGCGGCTGCTGGTGATCGCGGGCTATGATGCCGCGCCGATCGACGGCGTTGACGGCCCGAAGACGCAAGCTGCCCTGGCGGCGTTCCTGAAAAGCCGCGGCATGCCGGTCGATATCGTGCAGGCGCCGAATTTCTTCACCATGATGATCGCCGCGGTGCAATCGCCATCGCCGTCCCCCACCGGGCTGACCTGGTGCAACGACACGCCGCACACAATCATGGCCGCGGTCGCAGCCGACGACGGCAAGACCGTCATCAGCCGCGGCTGGTACCGGATCGATCCCGGCAAATGCCTGCACCCCGACGTCACCGGGCAGCCCAGGCAGATCTTCAGCTTTGCGGAAGCCGTCGATGCCGACAACCGCACTCTCAAAATCAAGGACAAGCCGCTGAACTGGGGCGGAGCGACCAAGCTTTGCACGCGCGAAAGCAAGTTCGAGACCAGCGAACAGGGTGACTGCGGCACCCGCGGCTTCGCCGCGACCGGCTTTGCCGCCGTCGACATGTCGAGCGGCGGCAAGACCCTGCGCTTTGCGATGCCGTGATGATTAACTCCATCTTCGTCCAACACACTCTGTCGTCGTCCCCGCGAACCCGGGGACCCAACCCCAAATGTTCGTTGTTGCGACGCGCGGCAAGGAAAGGCAACGAGCACCGCCTCGCTCATGACCGCCGCGGCGTATGGGTCCCTGCGTTCGCAGGGACGACGGTGAGAGATCGATGACACCTACGAAAAAGACGCCCCGCTCCTTCACCAATATCGATACCTGGGTGTTCGATCTCGACAACACCCTCTATCCGCATCACGTCAATCTGTGGCAGCAGGTTGATGCCCGGATCGGCGAATTCGTAAGCGCCTGGCTCAAAGTATCCGCGCAAGAAGCCCGCCGAATCCAGAAGGATTACTACCGCCGCTACGGCACCACCATGCGCGGCATGATGACCGAGCACGGCGTGCATGCCGACGACTATCTCGCCTATGTGCACCAGATCGACCATTCACCGCTTGAGCCCAATCCCGCGATGGGCGCGGCGATCGCAAAACTTCCCGGGCGCAAGCTCATCCTCACCAACGGCTCGACCGACCATGCCGGCAAGGTGCTGGAACGGCTCGGCATCGGGGCGCATTTCGAGGCGGTGTTCGACATCATCGCCGCCGGGCTGGAGCCGAAGCCGGCGCCGCGGACCTATCAGAAATTCCTGGGCGATCACGAGGTGAATCCAAACACCTCGGCGATGTTCGAGGATCTGGCGCGCAACCTCGCGGTGCCGCACCAGCTCGGCATGACCACGGTACTGGTGGTGCCCGATGGCAGCAAGGAAGTCGTGCGCGAGGACTGGGAGCTGGAAGGCCGCGACGCCGCCCATGTCGATCATGTTACCGATGATTTGACCGGGTTTTTGCAGGCGTTGGCGAAGCGATAGGCGCTATTCGCCGTCGCTGCGAAAGCAGGGACGACATATGAGGGAGCCTTGACTCTCTCCCTCCGAATCCCGACAAAAGCCCTTCGCCTGCCCAAACAAGATCGTCCAAGGAAATCTCGATGTCCCTGCCCGCCCTCGAATCCACCATCAATGCTGCGTTCGATGCCCGCGACGGCATCTCGACCGCGACCAAGGGTGAAGTCCGCGACGCCGTCGATAACGCGCTCGAGCTGCTCGACAAGGGCGAGGCCCGCGTCGCCGAGCGCGAGGCCAGCGGCAAATGGAAGGTCAATCAGTGGCTGAAGAAGGCCGTGCTGCTGTCGTTTCGCCTCAACGACATGAGCGCGATTTCCGGTGGGCCCGGCAAGGCCGCGTGGTGGGACAAGGTGCCGTCGAAATTCGAAGGCTGGGGCGAGAACCGGTTTCGCGACGCGGGCTTTCGCGCCGTGCCGGGCGCGATCGTCCGCCGCTCGGCCTTCATCGCCAAGAACGTCGTGCTGATGCCGTCCTTCGTCAATCTCGGTGCCTATGTCGATGAGTCGACCATGATCGACACCTGGTCGACGGTCGGCTCCTGCGCCCAGATCGGCAAGCGCGTGCATATTTCCGGCGGCGTCGGCATTGGCGGCGTGCTGGAGCCGCTGCAGGCCGAGCCCGTGATCGTCGAGGATGATTGCTTCATCGGCGCGCGGTCGGAAGTGGCCGAAGGTGTGATCGTGCGCAAGGGCGCGGTGCTGGCGATGGGCGTGTTCCTCGGCGCCTCGACCAAGATCGTCGATCGCGACACCGGCGAGACCTTTGTCGGCGAGGTGCCGGAATACGCCGTGGTGGTGCCGGGAACCTTGCCGTCCCGGCCGCTGAAAAACGGCCAGCCCGGCCCCTCCACCGCCTGCGCCGTGATCGTCAAGCGCGTCGACGAGCGCACCCGCGCCAAGACCAGCATCAACGAGCTGCTGCGGGATTAGATCGAACCCGCCGCTCCCTGGCGCGAGCAATAATCCTGACCGCGAGCGTTATCGCGGCCCGGAGCTCTCATGCTCGTCGTGGTGGTTCTCAGTTCGGCCCTGACCCAGTGGCACCCGTCAGTCGCGGCCTGCATCCAGGCTGGCGCAGGGCCAGGAAAGCGCGCTGGAATTTGTTCCGCACAGCGCTGGCCCATCGCCGGGAGCTCATGTTAAGCGGGGGCATGACTGATGCCCTTTCCATTGCCCAGGATCTGCTCCGCTGCCCCTCGGTAACCCCGGCTGACGCCGGCGCGCTCGGCGTGCTCGAAAATGTGCTGAAAGCCGCCGGCTTTACGGTCCACCGCGTCACCTTCGGCGAACCCGGCACCGCTGATATCGACAACCTCTATGCCCGCATCGGCGACAGCGCGCCGCACATCACCTTTGCCGGACATACCGACGTGGTGCCGCCGGGCGATGAGAGCGCCTGGAGCCACGGCGCGTTCTCCGGCGACGTCAAGGACGGTTTTCTCTACGGCCGCGGCGCCGTCGACATGAAGGGCGGTATCGCCTGCAGCGTCGCGGCGGTGCTGGATTATCTCGCCGCTCATGGTGGCAAGGCAAAAGGCTCGATCTCGTTTTTGATCACCGGCGACGAGGAAGACATCTCGGTCAACGGAACGATCAAACTATTGCAATGGGCCGCGGCACGCGGCGAGAAATTCGACCATTGCGTGCTCGGCGAGCCCTCCAATGTCGAGGAGCTCGGCGACTGCATCAAGGTCGGCCGCCGCGGCTCGCAATCCGGTACGCTCTATGTCGACGGCGTCCAGGGACACGTCGCCTATCCGCACCGCGCCTCCAACCCGGTGCCGGATCTTTCCCGATTGATCGTGGCGCTCGGCGACGAGCCGCTCGATCACGGCAGCGCGCAGTTCCAGGCCTCGAACCTCGAATTCACCTCCGTCGATGTCGGCAATACCGCGAGCAATGTGATCCCCGGCCAGGCGCGCGCGAAATTCAACATCCGTTTCAACGATCTGCACACCCAGGAAGGCTTGCGGGCTTTGGTCGAGCAGCGCCTGGCGAAAGCCGCAGGCAATCGGATCCGCGCCCGCATCGTGTGGGAGCCTTCGAACTCCAATGTGTTCGTGACCAAACCCGGCGCCTTCACCGATCTCGCAGTCGCCGCGATCGAGGAGGTTACCGGCCGCCGGCCTGAATTGAGCACCTCCGGCGGCACTTCGGACGCGCGCTTTATCGCGAGCTATTGCCCAGTGATCGAGTTCGGCCTGGTCGGCCAGACCATGCATCAGATCGACGAGCGCACGCCGGTGGCTGATCTCGAGAAACTGACAAAGATCTATCGCGGGATTCTGGATCGCTATTTCGGGTGAGTGGACCAGATCGTCATTCCGGGACACGCTTCTTCGCGTGGACTACGATGTGCAGTTGCACATCGGAGAATCTCGAAGTTGTCGGCACGAGATTCAGGGTTCGCGCTTGCGCGCGCCGCGGAACGACGGCTTGGTATCGCGCCTAATAATCCACCCGTACCAGATATAGTCCCTCCGGCGGCGCGACCGGGCCGCAGGCGGCGCGGTTTCGCGCGGCTAATGCTGCGGCGAGATCGTCGGCGTTCCAGCGGCCCTCGCCGACCCACACCAGCGAGCCCACCATCGAGCGCACCTGGCTGTGCAGGAACGAGCGCGCGGAAGTCACGATGTGGACCGCGTCGCCTTCCCTGACCACGTCAAGCTGATCCAGCGTTCGCTCCGGTGATTTCGCCTGGCATTCGGTGTCGCGAAACGTGGTAAAATCGTGCTTGCCGACAAGTCTTTGCGCGGCAGCGTGCATCGCGTCGGTATCGAGCGGCCGCGGCAAGCGCCAGGCACGGCCGATGTCGAGCGCGAGATTGGCGCGGCGATTGGCGATCCGGTACAGATAATGCCGCTTTTTCGCGGAGAACCGCGCCTCGAAATCATCCGGCACAATATCCGCCGACAGCACGCCGATCGGATGCGGCCTCAAATGCGCGTTCAGCCCGTCGCGAAATCGCCCCGGCACGAAATGTTTTGCTATGTCGCAATGCGCGACCTGCGCAAGCGCGTGCACGCCGGCATCGGTGCGTCCCGCGCCGTGAACGCGAACCTCTTCCCCGCAGATCGCCTTGACTGCGTCTTCCAGCGCACCCTGTACGGAAGGGCCGTTTTCCTGGATCTGCCAGCCGCAGAACGGCGCGCCGTCATATTCGATGGTGAGTTTGTAGCGGGGCATCAGTCTAGCCGCGTCGGCGGCTTCAGCGGCGTGCCACGCAAGAATTCCTCGGCTTTCATCGGCGCCTTGCCGGCGCGCTGCAGTTCGAGAACGCGCAGTGCGCCTTCGCCGCAGGCAAAGGTGAGATGATCGTCCAGCAATTCGCCGGCTGCTCCCGTGCCTTCGGCCATCGCGCAGCGCAGGATCTTGACCCGCATTGGCTGGCCCTCGATCGGCATCTCGCACCAGGCGCCGGGAAACGGCGATAGCCCGTGAATGTGCCGCAGCACTGCGCGCGACGGCTTGGCCCAGTCGATCCGCGCCTCGGCCTTGTCGATCTTGGCGGCGTAGCTGACGCCCTGCTCGCTTTGCTTCGTGAGTTGCAGCATGCCGCGTTCCAGCGCGCCTATCGCACGCACCATCAGGTCGCCGCCGAGCCGCGCCAGCGCGTCGTGCAGATCGTCCGCCGTCATCGTATCCGTGATCGCCATGCGCTCGGCCATGGCTACGTCGCCGGTATCAAGGCCGGCATCCATCTTCATCACCATCACACCGGTCTCGGCATCGCCAGCCATGATGGCGCGGTTGATCGGCGCCGCCCCGCGCCAGCGCGGCAACAGCGAGGCGTGCAGGTTGAAACAGCCGAGCTTCGGCGTATCGAGGATGGCCTGCGGCAGGATCATGCCATAGGCGACGACCACGGCCGCATCGGCATCGTGCGCGCGAAACTCCTCCAGCGCCTCCGGCGTCTTCAGCGTGGTCGGCGTAACGACGGGGATGCCGAGCCGCCGCGCTTCCTGCTCGACCGGCGTTGGCTGCAGCTTCATGCCGCGCCCGGCGGGCTTTGCCGCACGGGTATAGACCGCCGCGATCTCATGGCCATGGGCCACGAGTTCAAGCAGGGTCGGCACCGCGAACTCCGGCGTGCCCATGAAGATCAAGCGAAGCGACATGTCGTGAAGCCGATCTATTGTGAAGGCGGGCAGCTACTCCGCCGCGCGCTTGGCGGCCTTGGCAAATTTCTTCAGCACGCGGTCACGCTTCAGCTTCGACAGGTAATCAACGAACAGCACGCCGTTGAGATGATCGATCTCGTGCTGGATGCAGGTGGCGAACAGGCCCTCGGCGTCTTCCTCATGCACCTTGCCGTCGAGATCGGTGAAACGCACCTTAACCTTGGCCGGCCGCTCCACCTCCTCGTAATATTCGGGAATCGACAGGCAGCCTTCCTCGTAGACCGACATCTCCTCCGACGACGATAAAATCTCCGGATTGATGAAGACCCGCGGCTGCGGCGTGGTCTCGCCCTCCTCGTTCTTCTTGGCGAGATCCATCGTGATCAGCCGCAGCGGCTGGGCGACCTGGATCGCGGCGAGCCCGATTCCGGGCGCGTCATACATGGTCTCGAACATGTCGTCGGCGAGCTTGCGGATCTCCGACGTGACCTTTTCGATCGGCTTGGAGACGAGCCGCAACTGCTTGTCCGGCAGGATGATGATTTCTCTGAGTGCCATGATTTCCCTGGATGCCTTGGCGGGCGATTTAAGCTGCTGATTTGCCGGGGTCAATCCGCGCCGCGCGTGCCGGTTACGTATCGTTAACCACGAATTTTAGGGAAGCGTTAACCACGAAAATTAATCCGTTGATTAACCATAAATGTTCCCTCTTCGTTCGTGTTCAAGGCCGAATCGGCTACAAGGGTCTTCATGAACGAGATTCTTTTCATGATCGGCGACCTGCCGATCCGCATCGGCGCGGCGCTGCTCGGCTTTGGCGCGCTGGCGCTGTTGCTGCTCCTGACCATCGCCATCGTGATCGCCCGCTCCGGCCGGCGCGGCGCGGAATTGGCGATGGCGCAGGCGATCCGCGCCGACGAGCTTGAAGAGCGCTTGAGCGAAATGATGCGCGCGCAGAGCGAGGCCACCGGCCGCGTCGATGCCATGGGACAGGCGCTGGCTGGCCGCCAGGCCGAGATGGCGCGTGCGGTCAGCGAGCGGCTGGATTCGGTGACCCACCGCGTCGGCCAGTCGATGGAGCAGACCACCCGCAACACCATGGATAGTTTGCGCGTGCTGCACGAGCGGCTCGGCATCATCGACAACGCGCACAAGAACCTCACCGACCTGACCTCGCAGGTGACCACGCTGCGCGACGTGCTCGCCAACAAGCAGTCGCGCGGCGCGTTCGGCCAGGCGCGGATGGAGGCGATCGTCCAGGACGGCATGCCGAAGGGAAGCTACGAATTCCAGTTCACGCTCTCGACCGGCAAGCGGCCGGATTGCGTGGTGTTCCTGCCTGACGCGCGCCCGCTTTGCATCGACGCGAAATTTCCGCTGGAGGCGATGACCGCGCTGCACGACGCCCGCACCGACGAGGAAAAGAAGATCGCCACGCAGCGGCTGCGCGCCGACGTGATGAAGCATGTCAGCGATATCGCGGAAAAATATTTGATCGCCGGCGAGACCCAGGATACCGCGCTGATGTTCGTGCCGTCGGAATCGGTCTATGCCGAAATCCACGACGGCTTCGATGACGTGATCCAGAAGGCCTATCGCGCCCGCGTGGTGCTGGTGTCGCCGTCGCTGTTGATGCTGGCGATCCAGGTGATGCAGCAGATCCTGAAAGACGCGCGGATGCGCGACGCCGCCGACCAGATCCGCACCGAAGTGCTCAATCTCGGCGACGATCTCGGGCGCCTGCGCGAGCGCGTGTTGAAACTGCAAAACCATTTCGCGCAGGCCAACGAGGACGTCCGGCAGATCCTGATTTCCGCCGACAAGATCGAAAAGCGCGCCGGCCGCATCGAGGAGCTGGATTTCAGCAAGACCGAGGTATCAGCGGAAGCCCCGCGCATCGTCAAGCCGGGCACGCCCGAGCTGTTTCCGCTGCCGCGCAAGCTGCACGCGGGGGAATAGGGGCTCGTTCCTGTCCCTGGCGCGAATTAGTGTGACCGGGAGCAGAGGCGCCGCCACCCGAATCTGCTAACACCCCTCCATGACCTCGCCGGAAGCCGCCGCCACTTCATCCGAAGATCCCGCCCCCCGCGCCTCCTGGCGCGACAGCCTGGCGGTGTATCTGCAGCGGCGGGTGTTGATCGTGATGCTGCTCGGCTTTTCCTCCGGCCTGCCGCTGGCGCTGTCGGGATCGACGCTGTTGGTGTGGATGCGCGAATCCGGCGTCGATCTCGGCACCATTGGCTTGTTCGCGCTGGTGGGCACGCCCTACACCCTGAAATTCCTGTGGGCGCCGCTGACCGATGCGCTGCATGTGCCGTTGTTCACGCGAGCCTTCGGCCGCCGCCGCGGCTGGCTGGTGTGCTCGCAACTGCTGCTGATCGTTTCGATCCTGCTGCTGGCGCTGACCGACCCGGCGCGCTCGCCGCTGTTCGTGGCGCTCGGCGCGCTCCTGGTGGCCGCGATGTCGTCGACGCAGGATATCGTGGTCGACGCGTTTCGCGTCGAAAGCCTGCCGGAGAGCGAGCAGGCCGCCGGCATGGCGTCCTACGTCGCGGCCTACCGCGTGGGCATGCTGGTCTCGACCGCCGGCGCGCTGTTTCTGGTGAGCGCGTACGAGGGCACCGGCATTCCGCGCTCTTCGGCCTGGATGTGGGGTTATGTGACGATGGCGGCCATGGTGCTGATCGGCACCGTCACGGCGCTGGCCGCCACCGAGCCCGAACAGTCCGTGCGCGCGGAGGCCGCGACCGGCACGGAGACAGCTTTCGTTCGCGTAGTCCATGCCGCGGTCGGCGCCTTCTCGGAATTCCTCGTCCGCAAGGACGCGCTCGCGGCACTCGCCTTTGTAGTGCTGTTCAAATTCACCGACGCGTTTTCCGGCACCATGACCGCGCCGTTCGTGATCGACCTCGGTTTTTCGCGCAACGACTATGCCGCGATCGTCAAGGGCGTCGGCCTTGCCGCGACCCTGATCGGCGGGTTCGCCGGCGGCTTCGTGGCGCGTCGCTATTCGCTCGCGGCGAGCCTGTGGATCGGAGGCGTGCTGCAGGCGATCGCCAACCTCTCATTCTCGTGGCTGGCGATCGTCGGCGTCAATCAATGGGCGTTGGCATTTGCGATCACGGCGGAAAATTTCACCAGTGCCATCGGCACCGTGATCTTCGTCGCCTATCTGTCGGCGCTGTGCCAAAACCCGCTGCACACTGCGACCCAATACGCGCTGCTCACCGCGCTCGCCGCGGTCGGACGCACCTATTTATCCTCAGGCGCGGGTTTCGTGGCCAAGCTGACGGGGTGGCCGCTGTTCTTTGCGATCTGCGTCGTGGTCGCGGTGCCGAGCCTGATCCTGCTGGCGTGGCTGCAGCGACGCGGGCATTTTGCGGCGCTGGAGGCGGACAAGGCTTAAGGCCTCAAACTCCGCCGTCATGATCCGAGAAAGCGGATGATCCAGTATTCCGGAACCCTTCGTTTGTTTTATATAACAAGCGTCACAGCGTACTGGATCGCCCGGCCGGGCCGGGCGATGATAGCTGTGTCAGTGCTTCGTCACCACGCTCCATTTGGTGACGATGGCTTCACTCATCTCGCCTGCGTCCTGCGCGCAGGCGACCTCATCGACTTTCAGCGAGACTTCCTTGCCAAGAAAAGCCTTCAACTGCGCCGCCTGGGCATCGTTGTTGGTGACGATCTGAAACGTCTCCGGCCCGGTTTCCAAACCGCAAAGCCCGTTCGGCGGCGGCAACCGGCGCGGCTCGCTGGTGAGCTGATAGGTGGCGACGCGCTTGCCCTTATTGCCGCCGCGGACGCGCAGGGCATTGAGCTCCCCGGAAAGCACGCCACCGGCGTTGATCGGCTTGCCGGCCTTCGACGCTGGCTCGGCCTGCTGCGCCAGGCTGTGCGCCAAGGCTTGTTGCGCCAAGGCTTGTTGCGCCAAAGGCTTGTTGCGCGAAGCCGGCAGGCGCGGCTGACGTCAGCGCAATGATCACGCCCAAGGCCAACCGTTTGCCGAATCGTCGTTTCGTCATGTCGATCATTTCCGTATCTGGTGGTTAGAACAGGGTCCGCTGCCGCATCGCCGCGGACAGCGTGCCTTCATCGAGATAATCGAGTTCGCCGCCGACCGGCACGCCATGGGCAAGCCGCGTCACCTTGACGTTCGCCTCCTGCAAGAGGTCGGTGATGTAGTGCGCGGTGGTCTGGCCGTCGACGGTGGCATTCAAAGCGAGGATGATTTCCGTCACCTGCGGATCGTGCGCGCGCGCCACAAGCGCGTCGATGGTCAGATCCTGCGGACCGACGCCGTCGAGCGGCGACAAGGTCGCGCCCAGGACGTGATAGCGCCCGCTGGTCGCATGCGCGCGCTCCAGCGCCCAGAGATCGGCGACGTCGGCGACCACCACGATGATCGAGGGATCGCGCCGAGGATCGGTGCACACCGTGCAGGGATTCTGGGTGTCGATATTGCCGCAGGTCTTGCAGACCTGGATCTTGTCGATCGCGACCTGCAGCGCGCTGGCCAGCGGCGTCATCAGCGCCTCGCGCTTCTTGATCAGATGCAGCGCCGCGCGCCGCGCCGAACGCGGGCCGAGCCCCGGCAGCCGCGCCAACAGCTGGATCAGGCGTTCGATTTCGGGCCCGGCAACGGCAGTGGCCATGTCAGGTGAGGCCCAGCCCCGGTGGCAGACCCAATCCGCCGGTCAGCGCCTGCATCTTCTCGGCCATCGCGGCTTCCGCCTTGCGCTTGGCGTCATTATGCGCGGTCACCAGCAGGTCTTCGAGGATTTCGCGCTCCTCCGCCTTCATCAGGCTGGGGTCGATCTTGACCGCCTTCACTTCCATCTTCGCGGTCATGCGCACGCTGACCAGGCCGCCGCCGGAAATGCCCTCGACCTCGACATGGCCGAGTTCTTCCTGCATCGCCTGCATCTTCGATTGAAGCTGCGCCGCCTGTTTCATCATGCCGAGAAAATCAGCCATGAATGCTTCCTTGTGTCTCGGTTTTAATCGTCGATGTCGGAAGGGTCAGTGGGGTCTTCACCGCTAATATCGGATTCCGGCGGCTCGGGGGCAAGCTTGCGCACCTCGACCACTTTGGCGCCGGGAAATCGCGCCAGCACCTCTTGCACCCGCGGATCGGCCTCGGCGGCGCGCTCGCGCTGATTCTTCGCCACTTCGTTCTGCGAACGCAGCGTCGGCTGCCCGGCTTCGTTAGACACGATCACGGTCCAGCGCCGGCCGGTCCATTGCTCAAGCTTGCGCGAAAGATCGTTGATCAGCGTACGCGCCGCGCTGCGCTCCATCGCCACTTCGAGCCGTCCGTCCTCGATGCGGACAAGACGGACGTCGGCTTCGAGTGCGGCCTTGGTCAGCAGATCGCGCTTCTCGGCGGCGAGCGCCACCAATTCCGGAAAGCTGGCAATCCGGCGTGCCGCCGTCGCCGCCTGCACATCGGGCGACGGCGCGACCATCTGCGGGCGCGCCGATGGCTCGGCGCTGGCCCGTGGCGCGCTGGACATGCGCGCGGGGGACGGCTGCGCGGCTGACATGGTCGGGGCCGGTGCGCTGCGCGGCGCGGCGTTTCCGGCAACCACCGGCGAGGAGCCGCCATTCTGCTCGATCATCCGGATCGCTTCGTCTGGCGTCGGCAGGTCCGCGACATAGGCGATGCGCACCAGCACCATTTCGGCCGCCGCCGCCGGACGGGTTGCGGCCTGCACTTCGGTGATGCCCTTCAGCAGCATCTGCCACATCCGCGACAGCACCCGCATCGAAAGCTTTGCAGCGAATTCGCGGGCGCGCAACCGCTCGGTCTCGCTGTAGGCGACGTTATCCGCGGTCGCCGGCACGATCTTCACGCGGGTGACGAAATTGACGAATTCGGCGAGATCGGACAGCACCACGATCGGATCGGCGCCGGTGTCGTACTGCTCGCGAAATTCCTTGAACGCGCTGGCGATATCGCCGCGCGCCAGCGAATCGAAGAGATCGATCACCCGGGTGCGGTCGGCCAGCCCGAGCATCTGACGCACCGCATCGGCGCGTACCGGACCTGCCGCATGCGCGATCGCCTGGTCGAACAGCGACAGCGAATCGCGCACCGAGCCTTCCGCCGCCCGCGCGATGATGCCGAGCGCTTCCGGCTCGACTTCGACGCCTTCCTTTACCGCAATATTGGCGAGATGGCCCATCAGCACATCGGCCTCGACCCGGCGCATGTCAAAGCGCTGGCAGCGCGACAGCACCGTCACCGGGACTTTGCGGATTTCGGTGGTGGCGAACACGAATTTGGCGTGCTCCGGCGGCTCTTCCAGCGTTTTCAGGAAGGCGTTGAACGCCGCCGTCGAAAGCATGTGCACTTCGTCGATGATGTAGACCTTGTAGCGCGCGCTGGCCGGCGCGTAGCGCACGCTGTCGTTGATCTGGCGCACGTCATCGACGCCGGTATGGGACGCGGCGTCCATTTCCAGCACGTCCATGTGCCGGCTTTCCATGATGGCCTGGCAATGCACGCCTAATACCGGCATGTGGATGGTCGGGCCCTTCACCGACCCGTCCGGCAGTTCGTAGTTCAACGCGCGGGCGAGGATCCGCGCCGTGGTGGTCTTGCCGACCCCGCGCACGCCGGTCAGGATCCATGCCTGCGGAATCCGCCCGGTCTCAAACGCGTTGGAAACGGTGCGGACCACGGCGTCCTGGCCGATCAAATCTTCGAAACTGGAGGGCCGGTATTTGCGCGCCAGCACCCGATAGGGCTTGCCGGCCTCGGGCCCGCCGCCGAGATCCAAACCGGTCTGAGCCACGCTTTGCGGATCGTTTGGGGGCATTAAGGGAGCGCCAGCGTCGGTCATCGATCGATCCGCAACTCTGATTGTCTCTCGAAGCCGGCTTGCGGAACGGGAACGAAAATCCAGCGCAGGACGGGGAAGCCCATCTTGCGCGATTCGCTCGAAAAAACAGGTAGGAGACTGACGAGCGACCCGATCCGGACCTCGTTAGGGCTGCTTCCTTCCGGACCTGACCCGGTTGGCGAGTGGCTCGTCCACCGCCAATCTCCCGGTCCCTATTTGGGGCCAAAAGGGCCGGAAAGCAAGCGGGATGGGTGGGGGTTGCGGGTCTTGTGCGGAAACGCGGAAAGGCATTAGTTGCCGTCGATGCCCGGTCTGGCGCAGCCTCGCCCGGCCGACGAGGGAATATGCATGCCTTCTGACGCCTCCGCCTGGTCGCTGCATTCACAGCTCAAGAAAGACACCATCGACATCGGCGACCTGCCGCTCAGCCGCGTGCTCGTCATCAAGGACGCGCATTATCCCTGGCTGCTATTGGTGCCGCGCCGCCCCGAGGCGGTGGAGATCATCGACCTCGACGAGGTCGAGCAGGCGCAGCTGATGACGGAGATCAGCCGCGCCGCGCGCGCGCTCAAAGAAATCACCAAATGCGACAAGCTGAATATCGCCGCGCTCGGCAATGTGGTGCCGCAACTGCACGTGCATGTGATCGCGCGCCGCTCCAGCGACGTCGCCTGGCCGCGCCCGGTCTGGGGCGTGGTGCCGCCGCTGGCGCATGACGCCGAGGAGGTGCAGAATTTCATCAGCGCGCTTCGCCGCAAGATCTGGCTTGGTTAGGACATGACAGCATTCGATTCGTTTCCGCTGGGCCAGCCGGCCTTCGTCACCGAATATTCTCGATCGCGCCGCGCATCTGCGCAGCGACGACGCCAAACTGATGGCGCTGGAAGGCCGCCGCGATGCGCGCGCCTATGTGGTGTACCGCGACTCGCTGGTCGTGAAGCAGGGGGCGGACGGGCCCCGCGCGCTGCTCTGGCCATCGACGAAGCGCTGAAATTCGGCGCCAATCCCGGCACGATCTTTTTGGGGTTGCGCGACGGCGCTCCGGTGTTCGGCATGGGCATTTCGGCCGCGGCGGCGGAAAGCCTGCTGCCGCGCGAGGACGTCACCGTCAGCGAACTGCGCGGCATGGCGATGCAGGGCGTGGTGCCGCCCAGCCAGCTCTCGGCGATCGCGATGGCGAAATCGATGGTGAACTGGCATCAGCGCCACGGCTATTGCGCCAATTGCGGAACCCGCACGGCGATGAAGGAAGGCGGCTGGAAGCGCGACTGCCCGAACTGCAAGGCCGAGCATTTTCCGCGCACCGACCCCGTCGTCATCATGCTGGTGACCTCGGCGACAAGGTGCTGCTGGGACGGCAGAAGCAATTCCCGCCCGGGCATGTATTCGTGCCTCGCCGGCTTCGTCGAAGCCGCCGAAACCATCGAGGACGCGGTCCGCCGCGAGATCTTCGAGGAATCCGGGATCCGCTGCACCGACGTCAATTATTACATGACGCAGCCCTGGCCCTATCCGTCATCCCTGATGATCGGATGCACCGCGCGCGCCACCAGCGAGGATATCGTCGTCGACCGCAATGAACTGGAGGATGCGCGCTGGTTCGACCGCACCGAGGCGACCCTGATGATCAAGCGGCAGCATCCCGACGGTCTGGCGGGACCGCATCCATTTGCCATCGCCCATCATCTGCTTGGCCGCTGGGTGCATGGGGGCGAGACCGCGCGCGCATAGCGGGGAACCGGCTCATGGCTCAGTCGATTAGCCCCGGATCCTGGTTCCGGCGGAATAGCGGAACCGGCATGACGGACTCCGACATGAATTTCCACGCCGCCGCGCCGAAAATCCCGCCGCGCATCCTCTGCGTCGGCATGCCCGTGCGCGACCTGACGTTCCGCGTCCAGGCGTTGCCGGCGCGCGGCTTCAAGGTGAACGCCAACCATTTCGAGGAAATCTGCGGCGGCAACGCGCTCAACGCGGCGATCGGCATCGTCCGCCTCGGCGGCCGCGCCTCGATCTGCGGCCCGATGGGCGACGCCCGCGAAACCTCCAGCCAGCTATATTTTCGACAAGCTCGCCCATGAAGGCATCGACACCAAGCATATCGTGCATATGCCGGGTCTGGTGACGCCGATCTCCGACATCATGATCGACCCCAGCGGCGAGCGCACCATCGTGACCTTCCGCGATCCGGAATTGTGGAAGGTGCACCTGCCCGATACCGACGAATTGCTGGAGGACTGCGCACGCCATCCTGACCGAAAGCCGTTGCGCGGAATTCTGCACCGATCTCTGCGCCGAGGCGCGCCGACGCGGCATCCCCGTTGTCGTCGACGTCGATCGCGACGATGTCGATGCGGGAAGGCCTGCTCACCGCATCTTCGCATCTGGTGTTTTCCAGCGAGGCGCTGCAGTCCACCGCCGGGATTGCCGACGATGGCGAGGCGCTGAAAAAGATCGCAAAGCTGACGCCGTCGTTCCTGGCGGGAACCCGCGGAGCGCAGGGCACGATCTGGCTCGACGAGCAGCACAATCTGCAGCAGACACCGGCCTTCCCGGTGCATACCGTGGACACCCTTGGCGCCGGCGACGTGTTCCACGGCGCGTTTGCGCTCGCCGTCACCGAAAAGCAGGACATTCCGACCGCGCTGCGGTTCGCCTCCGCCGCCGCGGCGCTGAAATGCACCCGCTTCGGTGGTGCCTTCGCCGCCCCGCAACGTGCTGAAGTTGAAGAGCTTTTGAGCCATGGCCAGCCGGCCAACCCCGCCCGGACCGGCCAATAGGGCTTGTCTTAGAAGAATTTTCTATATATGAGGGTATTCAGCCCCATATATGGAACAAAGTTCTTCTCATGACCGATCTCGCCGTTCAAATCCACGAGCCCAACCGCCGCCTCGACGCCATCGACCGCAAGATCCTGACGGTGCTGCAGGAGGATGCCTCGCTCTCCGTCGCCGAGATCGGCGACCGGGTCGGGCTGTCATCGACGCCGTGCTGGAAGCGCATCCAGCGGCTGGAGGCCGACGGCGTGATCCTGCGCCGGGTGGCGCTGGTCGACCAGAACAAGATCGGGCTCGGGATTACCGTGTTTGTCTCGGTCGAAAGCTCCGACCATTCCGAGGCCTGGCTGCGAAAATTCGCCGACGCCGTCAGCGCGATGCCGGAGGTGATGGAATTCTACCGGATGGCGGGCGACGTCGACTACATGCTGCGCGTCGTGGTCGCGGACATGCAGAGCTACGACGTGTTCTACAAGAAGCTGATCGGCGCGGTGCCGCTGAAGAACGTCACCTCGCGCTTCGCGATGGAGAAGATCAAGTCGGTCACGGCGTTGCCGGTCCCGGCGGCGGCTTAGGCTCGTCGTCTCGCGCGACGCAACAGTCCGTCATCCGCGGGCATGATCCAGCGTATCCAGAAGTGCAGTCGTTGCAGCAACAACTACATTTTCGAAGCGTGATCGGATTGCCGGGTCACGCCCGGCACACGGAGCGAATTGGCGCTTCAAATCTTCTGATTGTATTCGCCGACTTCGGGATGGGTGCGCAGCACCGAGTCCATCGCCTCGAACAGGTCGTGCATCCGCTGCTCCGAGACCGGGCTTTCGACCACCACCACCAGCTCCGGCTTGTTGGAGGAGGCCCGCACCAGGCCCCAGCTGCCGTCCTCGACGGTGACACGGACGCCGTTGACGGTGACGAGATCGCGGATGTTTTGCCCCGCCACCTTCTCGCCCTTGTTCTGCAAAGCCTCGAAATGCTTCACCACCGCGTCGACCACACCGTATTTGGTCTCGTCCGCGCAATGCGGTGACATGGTCGGCGACGACCAGGTCTTCGGCAGCGCGTCCTTCAGATCCGCCATCGACTTGCCAGGCGCGCGATCCAGCATCTCGCAGACCGCGATCGCCGAGATCAGGCCGTCGTCATAGCCGCGGCCCAACGGCTTGTTGAAGAAGAAGTGGCCGGACTTCTCGAAGCCCGCCAGCGCGCCCAATTCGTTGGTGCGGCGCTTCATGTAGGAATGGCCGGTCTTCCAATAGGTGGTCTTGGCGCCCTGCTTTTGCAGCACCGGATCCGTCACAAAAAGCCCGGTCGACTTCACGTCGACCACGAACTGCGCATCTTTGTGGATCGCCGACATGTCGCGCGCCAGCATCACGCCGACCTTGTCGGCGAAAATTTCCTCGCCAGTGTTGTCGACCACGCCGCAGCGGTCGCCGTCGCCGTCGAAGCCGAGGCCGACATCGGCCTTGTGCCGAAGCACCTCGTCGCGGATGGCGTGCAGCATCTCCATGTCTTCGGGATTGGGATTGTATTTCGGAAACGTATAATCGAGCTCGGTGTCGAGCGGGATGACCTCGCAGCCGATCGCTTCCATCACCTGCGGCGCGAACGCGCCTGCGGTGCCGTTGCCGCAGGCGACCACGACTTTCAGCTTGCGCTTCAGCTTTGGCCGTTTCGTCAAATCCGCGATGTAGCGCGCCGGAAAATTCTCGTGAAACTGATAGGACCCGCCGGCCTTGTTCTTGAAGTCGGCATTGAGCACGATCTCCTTCAGCCGGGTCATCTCGTCGGGGCCGAAGGTGAGCGGCCGGTTGGCGCCCATCTTGACGCCGGTCCAGCCGTTGTCGTTATGCGAGGCCGTCACCATCGCGACGCAGGGCACATCGAGCTCGAATTGCGCGAAATACGCCATCGGCGTCATGCACAGCCCGATGTCGTGGACCTTGCAGCCTGCGGCCTGCAGCCCCGAAATCAGCGCATATTTGATCGACGCCGAATAGCCGCGGAAATCGTGCCCGGTGACGACCTCTTGCTTGACTCCGAGTTCCGCGATCAGCGCGCCCAGCCCCATGCCCAGCGCCTGAACCCCCATCAGGTTGATTTCCTTGCCAAACAGCCAGCGCGCGTCGTATTCGCGGAACCCCGTCGCCTTTACCATCGGCTCGGATTCATAGGCGTAGGTGTTGGGAACCAGCACGGCTTTCGGCTTCGGGAACATTCAAACGGCCTTGTCGTGAAATGAAAGGGAATGCACTGCAGCAATAGCGAATGCGCAGGCCCAACGGAAGCCGCAACGGCCGTTTTGTGGTGATTAGATTAATTGCGGCGGATTGGCAGCGAGCTTTACTGCTCCAGCACCATCTGGCCATTGGCGTATTCGAACCGCTTCAGCTTCGACAGGAAGGACAGGCCGAGCAGATTTTCCGACAGCGCCTCGTCCGGCAACACCATAGCCTCGACGTCGCGGACCACGAGTCCGCCGACATCGACCATTGCGATGCGCGCGCGCGCCGCCTTGATGGTGCCGTTGGCGGTGGCGACGGTGGCATTGTAGTCGCCGCGCGAGGGCCGCAGACCAAACCGTGCCGCGGAGGTTTCGTTCAGGGCTACGACGGAAGCGCCCGTATCGACCATGAAGCCGATGCGCTGGCCTTCGATCCGTCCCTCGGTGCGGAAATGGCCACGGGAGTCCCGGGGGATGTTGAGGCTGCGGAAACCGGCTTGGCCAACCGTCTCGCCGGAAGCGGCATTTCGCGCGGTGGCATTGGCGAGCGCGGGGCGCCATCTTGTCCGCCATCTGCGCCATGACGGTGCCAAGGACGACCATCAAAGCAGCAAAAATCATGAGGTTACGCATTACGCCACACCCGATGAGACCCGGCATATCACCACGCCGGCGGCAGAACCGCGACCGATCGCGGACCGCGAAGGCTGCCATTTTGACGAAAAGGATGAGCGAAGCGTTAACGGGGGTTTACCCGGCCGCAATTGCGGCGTCTGTTCAATGATGATGCGCCGGAATGTCCGAAGCCGGCGCTTTTTCCTGCTGAAAATACCGGCGGAACTGCTCAACCGACGGCACCACGGCGGAACAGCCTGCGTCGATCAGGGATGAGCGCGTGTGACCTCCGCTGAGCGTTCCCCATGCGCTTACGCCAGCGGTTTGCGCTGCCTGCGCATCGAACGGCGTGTCCCCGACCATGGTCGCGAACGCGGCCGGCGTGCCGCCCAACCGATCGAGTGCGAGTTCTACCAGAGCCGGATCGGGCTTTCCCCTTGAGACTTCATCGCCACAGGCGATAGCGTCAAGCAGATCGTCGACTTCCAACAGGCCGCGATAGCGTTTCAGTTCGTCGGCCTGACAATCGGTGGCGAGCGCGATCCGCCCACCCGTCGACTTGATGGCACTGAAAACTGCGCGCACGCCGGGAAATGCCCGTATCCTCGGCAGGTAGGCTGCGCGATAGCGCTCGCCCTGCGCAGTCAGGATATCGTTGCGCGCCCACTCATCGAGGCTGGGAGCGAGGGTCGCCAGCATGTCGTCGCCATCCATCCCGGACAGCCGCTGCAAATGCGCCGATGGCACCGAGATGCCGAAAGCTGCCAGCGTTTCGCTCCAGCATCGCAGGGTCTCCGCCACGCAGTCGATCAGGGTGCCTTCGACGTCGAAAATATAGGCAGCGCTCATGGCCGATCCTCTACCGGCGGGGTTCCGCAGACGGAACGCACGATCTTCGAAAGAGTTCACCGGGGACCACAAATTTCCGTCATCCACAATCCATGCCGGATTGGGTGGGGATCAGGTTCCCCGCGGCTTCACCCGCCGGGTCGGCATCGCGCTGGCCGGGTCCTCCGGCCAGGGATGCCGGGGATAGCGCCCGCGCAGATCGGATCGGACCGCCGCGTAGCTGCCGCGCCAGAAGCCCGGCAGATCACGCGTCACCTGCACCGGCCGCTGTGCCGGCGACAACAATTCCAGCACCAGCGGAATCGCACCTTTCGCAATCGACGGATGGGCGTTGAGCCCGAACAATTCCTGCAAGCGGACCGCAATCGTCGGCCCCTGTTCGGCCTCGTAGTCGATTGCGAGCATGGTTCCGGTCGGCGCCTCGAAATGCGTCGGCGCCTCGCGCTCCAGCCGCGCGCGCAATTCCCAGGGCAGCAATGTCATCAACGCTTCGGACAGATCGCCGGATGAAAATTCTTTCAACGAGGTCTTGTCGTAGAGCGCCGGCACCAGCCAGGCCTCGCGTTGCGCCGCCAGCGCGTCATCGGAAAGGTCAGGCCAGGAATGCTGCAAAGTGTCGCCCTCGGCTTTGCGCAGGAATGTCACGCGGTCACGCCACTGTTTTGCCGATTTCGACCAAGGCAATTTATCGAGACCGGCCGAGACCAGCCCATCGGCCAGCACACGCGCGGTCTCCGCCGACGGCTGCAGCGCCAACGGGACCTCCGACAGTGTGATCGCGTGCAGCGTCTTCCTGCGCCGCGCCCGCAGTGCCATCGCGCCGCGATCGAACGAAATCTCGTCCGCGGTCCCGATCTGATCGGCGAAATGCTGCTCGATCTCGGCCTGCGTGATCGGCGCCGCCAGCAGGATGCGCCCCTGCGCCGCGGTACCCGTCAATTCGGCGACCGCGATATAGGGCGCGCGGGCCAGCGCGGAAGCCTGATCCACCGCCGCGCCGCGCCCGTTGGCAAGCACAAAACCGCCATTGCCGCGATTGCGCGCGGCCCGGTCGGGGAATGCGAAGGCGAGCATCACGCCGGTGGAGGGTACCGCATCGTCGCGGGCCGGACCTTCGGTGGCTGCCACCTGCGAGGCCCAGCGCTGCGCGAGAGAGCGCGCGCTGGAGGCGCGTTGCGAGCGGTCGCGGCGGAATTGATCAAGCCTGAAATCGAGATCGACAGTGTCGCCGCCGAGCCCGCGCTCGGTGAGCACGGCGGCAATTTCGGCGGCCTCTTCGCCCGCGCCCAGCCGGTGCGAATCCACGATCATCCGCGCCAGCCGCGGCGGCAGCGCGAGCGCGCGCAGGCTCTTGCCTTCCGCGGTGATCCGGCCATCGGCATCCAGCGCACCAAGCTCGCGCAACAGGCTTCGCGCCTCTTTCAAAGCTGGCGCCGGCGGCGGATCGAGAAACGCCAGCGTCGAGGGATCGCTGACCCCCCATTGCGCGAGGTCGAGCACCAGCGAAGAGAGATCGGCGCTCAAGATTTCCGGTTGGGTGTAGGCCGCGAGCGAGGCGCTTTGCGGCTCGTCCCACAGCCGGTAGCACACGCCGGGTGAGGTGCGGCCGGCGCGGCCGCGGCGCTGATCGACGGCGGCGCGCGAGGCTCGCACGGTCTCGAGCCTCGTCAGCCCGATGTCGGGCTCATAGCGCGGCACCCGTGCCATACCGGAGTCCACCACGATGCGAACGCCTTCGATGGTCAGCGACGTCTCTGCGATCGATGTCGCCAGCACCACCTTGCGATGACCCTCCGGCGCCGGCTGAATGGCGCGGTCCTGCACCGATACCTCAAGCGCGCCGAACAGCGGCACGATTTCGATCGCGGCATCGTGGATGCGCTCGGCAAGAAAATTCTGGGTGCGGCGTATCTCCGCCGCTCCCGGCAGAAACGCCAGCACCGAGCCGGCATCGGCGCGCAACGCGGTTGCGATCGCATCCGCCATCTGCCGCTCCAGCGGTGCATCGGCTTTGCGGCCGAGATAGCGGGTCTCGACCGGGAAGGCGCGGCCTTCACTCGATATGACCGGGGCGTCGCCGAGCAATTTTGCCACCCGCGCGCCATCCAGCGTCGCCGACATCACGAGAATGCGCAGATCCTCGCGCAAGCCCGTTTGCGCATCGCGCGCCAGCGCCAGCCCCAGATCGGCATCGAGCGAACGCTCGTGAAACTCGTCGAACAGCACCGCGGCGACCCCATTCAGTTCCGGGTCATCGAGAATCTGCCGCGAGAAGATGCCTTCGGTGACGACCTCGATCCTGGTGGCGCGCGACACCTTCGAGCCGAAGCGGACGCGGTAGCCGACGGTCTCGCCGACGCGTTCTCCGATCGTCTTGGCCATGCGCTCGGCGCTGGCACGGGCCGCGATCCGGCGCGGCTCCAGCACGATGATCTTCTTGGTTCTAGCCCACGGCTCATCGAGCAGCGCCAGCGGCACCCGCGTGGTCTTGCCGGCGCCGGGCGGCGCCACAAGCACCGCGGCATTATGGCCTGCGAGCGTGCGCGCCAGTTCGTCCAGCACCGCGTCGATCGGAAGGGGCGTGTCGAAGGAGCGGGGCAATTGCGGCTCGCGATGGTTCTTCCCCTCTCCCCTTGTGGGAGAGGGTGGCTTCGCGAAGCGAAGACGGGTGAGGGGTCTCTCTCCGCGGATGCAGACCCCTCATCCGGCGCGCTGCGCGCGCCACCTTCTCCCACAAGGGGAGAAGGGAAGAAAGCGCATCACTTCCGCGGGTCGGCCGCCCTGCCGACGCTTTCATAGACAAAACCGTGCGCCGCCATGTCCTCGGGGCGATAGATGTTGCGCAAATCGACGACCACAGGATGGGCCAGTTCGCTTTTCAAGCGCTGCAGATCGAGGGTGCGGTATTGTACCCACTCGGTCACCACCACCATCGCGTCGGCGCCACGCGCGCAGGCGTAAGGATCATCGCAATATTCGATATCAGGCAATTCGCGGCGTGCCTGCTCCATGCCGACTGGATCGTGCGCGCGCACCTTGGCGCCCATGTCGAGCAGGCCGGTCACCAGGGGAATCGACGGCGCCTCGCGCATGTCGTCGGTATCGGGCTTGAAGGTGAGGCCGAGCACGGCCACCGTCTTGCCGCGCAGGCTGCCGCCGAACGCATTGGAAACCTTGCGCGCCATCGCGCGCTTGCGGTTGTCGTTGACCGTGAGCACTGCCTCGACGATCCGCAGCTGCACGTCGTGATCCTGCGCGATCTTCACCAGCGCGCGGGTGTCCTTCGGAAAGCAGGAGCCGCCGAAGCCGGGCCCGGCATGCAGGAATTTCGAGCCGATCCGGTTGTCGAGCCCAATGCCGCGCGCGACTTCCTGCACGTCGGCGCCGACTTTTTCCGCAAGATCGGCGATCTCGTTGATGAAGGTGATCTTGGTGGCGAGGAACGCGTTGGCCGCGTATTTTATCAGCTCCGCGGTACGCCGGGCCGTGAACATCAAAGGCGCCTGATTGAGCGACAGCGGACGATAGATATCGCCGAGCACCTTGCGCGCACGCTCGTCCGAGGTGCCGACCACGATGCGGTCGGGAAATTTGAAGTCGCGGATGGCGGCGCCCTCGCGCAGGAATTCGGGATTGGACGCGATCACCACATCGGCCGAAGGATTGACCTCGCGGATCAGGAGCTCGACTTCGTCGCCGGTGCCGACCGGCACGGTGGATTTGGTGACCACCACGGTGAAGCCGGCAAGCGAGCCGGCAATCTCGCGTGCGGCGGCATGAACATAGCTCAGATCGGCATGCCCGTCGCCGCGCCGTGACGGCGTGCCGACGGCGATGAAGACCGCGTCGGCCTCGGCGACCGGGGCTTTGAGATCGGTGGCAAAATCGAGCCGCCCGGCCTTGACATTGGAGGCCACCAGCGCGTCGAGCCCAGGCTCGAAAATCGGGATCTCCCCGCGGCGCAGGCTAGCGATCTTGTCGGTGTCCCTGTCCACGCAGGTGACCTGGTGGCCGAAATCGGCGAAGCAGGCGCCGGATACCAGCCCCACATAGCCCGTGCCAATCATGGCAATACGCATGAAATAAACCCGTCGATGATGGTTAACGTTCTGCCCGGTTTGGCGCGGTCTTAAAGCATTTTGGCGCCGAGGGGAAACCCGAACGTTCGGAAAATCGGCATGTCATTTGTATGAATAAAGGAGAAAGAAACCTGCAGGCCCGATGATGCGCCCTCGCCGCACCGAAAAGGGACGCCGATGACCAGAAACGGCACATCCGCCGTCACCCAGCGTTCCGTGCCAACCGTGCCCGGGCGTGTCGACTGGGTCGACTATGCCAAGGGCATCTGCATCATCATGGTGGTCATGATGCATTCGGTGCTGGGGGTCGAATTGGCCGCCGGCCAGACCGGCTTCATGCACCTGGTGGTGGCCTTCGCAAAGCCGTTCCGGATACCGGATTTCTTCCTGATCTCGGGCCTGTTCCTGTCGGCCGTGATCGACCGCGACTGGCGGACTTATCTCGACCGCAAGGTAGTGCATTTCGCTTACTTCTACGTGCTGTGGGTCACGATCCAGTTCGGTTTCAAGGCCCCCGGCTTCGCCGCCGAGACCGGCTGGGCCCATGTCGGCTGGCTGTATCTTGAATCCTTCATCGATCCGTTCGGAACTTTGTGGTTCATCTATCTGCTGCCGGTGTTCTTCGTGGTCGCCAAGGCAACGCGCAGACTGCCACCGCTGTTGATCTGGGCGGTCCTGGCCCTGCTGGAGACCGCGCATATCGAAACCGGCTGGACCGCCATCGACGAATTCTGCGGCCGCTTCGTCTATTTCTATTCCGGCTATATCTGCGCCGCCTACGTATTCGCGCTGTCGGATCGCGCCCGGGCGAGGCCCCCACTGGCGCTTTTCGGATTGGCGCTGTGGGCGGTCATCAACGGCGGCCTGGTCTATTTCGGTTTCAGCGAATGGCCGCTGATTTCGCTGTTGCTTGGACTTTCCGGTGCCTGCGCCATCATCACGACAGGAACGCTGCTGGCACGCGCCCATTGGCTCGATTTCCTGCGCTTCTGCGGCGAGCATTCCATCGTCATCTATTTGGCGTTCTTCCTGCCAATGGCGGCGACGCGCACGCTGCTGCTGCACACAGGACTGATCCACGATATCGGCACGATCTCGCTGATCGTCACCATGGTCGGCGTAGTCGGCGCGCTGGCGATCTGGCGGGCCGCCCTGGCGGTCGGCGCCAATGTCCTGTTCGAGCGCCCCGCCAACTTCTGGATCGCGCCGAAAAAACGCGGTTCGGTCTTGGCACCGGCGGAATAGCCCGCGCGCGGCTATAGCGTTTTCGAGCGAAAGCCTGCCCCGGACCTGATCCGGGGTGGATACCAATTCGCGTGAAGAAGACGCGTCAAACAAAGTAGATAAAGTAGATAGAGCCTTGGTTCTGATTCAGAACCGATCAGGCTCTACGGCACCAGATACAACGAACCGCTGCTTCGCCCTCCCTCAAGATCGGCGTGAGCTTGAGCCGCGTCGCTCAGACGGTAAGGTTTTCCGGCCGATTGCAAGATGCCGTCACACATGGCCGATAACACCGCTTCGACTGCGATCCTGTAGTCCTCTGCGCCGTTGATGTAGGCCATGACGCTGGGTCGAGCCAGCATCAGGCTGCGTCGAGGACCGAGATCTTCCACATCGACCGGCGGAATGGTGCCGGCCGATTGGCCGATGCTTGCGACCACTCCAAATGGCCGCACGCATTGCAGCGTCTTCGCCAGCGTCATACCGCCTACTCCATCATAGGCAACATCCACGCCGCGGGATTCGGTCAAATCAGCGACGATGCCGGCGAAATCGGCATCGCGGCCGACGATCACATGATGCGCGCCAGCGGTCCGTGCGGCCGCCGCCTTGAGATCGGAGCCGACCGTTCCGATCACGATTGCGCCGCGATGCCTTGCCCATCGCGTCATCAATTGCCCGAGCCCGCCGGCGGCGCTGTGAATCAGGACCGTTGTGCCCGGGCCGACGGGATAGACCCGCGTCAACAGCATGTATGCCGTGATACCTTTTACGAACACGGACGCTACCGCTTCGTCGGCGATTGATTCCGGCAGCCTTACTGCACGCCAGGCAGGTAGATTTCTTTCCGATGTGTAGGCTCCGACAGGCGCGCCGGCATATGCAATCCTGTCACCGACCTGCGGCGACGCGACATTCGCGCCGACAGCTGTAACGACCCCGACAGCCTCGACTCCGGGGATCGCCGCCGGCGGCAGCGGGTAAAGCCCCATGCGCTGGTAGATATCGATGAAGTTTACCCCGATTGCAGTTTGACGAATCCGGATTTCGTCCGATTCCGGAGGCGGGAGTTCGATCGTCGCGCTTTCGAGCTGGTCGGCGGCGCCGGGCGCCTTCAATCTTGCAACGTTGGCCATGGGATCACTCCTTAAATTCACGGGTTAAATTCGCGGGGCCTACTTTGCAGCCGGCCGCCGATATGCGAAATTCCACAAATTAGCTCTCTTGATGTGAAATTTCGCACAATGACCGATTGGGAAGATTTGCGTCATTTCGTTGTGCTCGCGCGGGAAGGAACCTTGTCCGCCGCCGCGAGGTTGCTTGCGGTCGATCACGCCACGGTCGCGCGGCGCGTCGCCGCGCTCGAGGCCGCTACCGGGCTGAAACTGGTCGACCGCAGGGCGCGCAGCTATCAGCTGACGGACGACGGCAGGCGCATCGCGGCGGCTGCCATGCCGATGGAAGAAGCGGCGTTCGCCGTCGGACGCGCCGTGCAGGCGGCCAAGCCGGGCCTGTACGGAGAGGTCTCGATCAGCTCACCGCCTTCGCTCGCCAACGTGCTCATTGCCCCGCAATTGTTTCGACTGCGCCGCCGCCACCCCGGCATCCGAATCAAACTGATCGGGGAAAAACGAACCGCTTCGCTGAACCGCCGCGAGGCCGACGTGGCGCTGCGGCTGACCCGGCCTCAGGAGCCGGGATTGATCGCACGCAAGATCGGCAACTTTGGCTTCGGTCTCTACGGCGCGCCCCATTATCTGAAGGAAACGCCCCGTCACGCCTTTGCTTTCATTGCCTATGACGACAGCATGGACGATGCGCCTCAGCAAAAGTGGTTGAAGGCGCTGGCTGCCGGGAACGAGATTGTCCTGCGCACCAACGATCTGGAGAATCAGGCTGCCGCCGCACGCACGGGCATCGGGCTGGCGGTATTGCCGCATTTTCTTGGCGATTCCGACCCGAGGCTCAAACGGTACGATGTCACGCCAACGCCGCCCAAGCGCGACGTGTGGCTTCTGGTTCATCGCGACCTTCGTGCGACACCCTCGGTACGCGCGACGATGGAGTTTCTGACGGATTGCATCAAGGGGAAATGACGAACATCGCGCGGGGATCGAAACAGGGATGCGATCGCGCACTCTTATGACACCGGCTCGATCTTCACGCCGTCCTTCATCTGCCTGAGCTTCTCGCGAAAGCCTTCGGCGTCACCGAAATCCGCAAAGCCCTGGTAGTGCGGGTGCGGACCGAGCACGCGGCGGGCGTGCTTGATCGGACACCAATAGACCTCGGTGCGCGACGCCACCTCGCGCATGAAGGCGATCGCGCCATTGGCGTAGGAGCAATAGGCGCAATTGATCTTCTCGATGATGTTGAGATAGGCGAGATGGTGGCGGTCGAACACCAGATAGTCGCGGCGGCGCACCAATGGGATTTTGTAGATCGGAAAGCAGATCGCCTGATACGCCATGACCCAGAGATCGAGCAGCGCGATCGGGACGACAAGCGAATAGATCACCGGCGCGCTCAGGATCATCAGCGGATTGGCATCGATCAGATAGCGCGTCGCCCGCGTCTTGAGCTCCCGGTGGATCCGCAGCACCTCCTTCTCGAACACGATCCGGCGGTTCTCGAGGTGGAAGCGCAGCTCTTCCCGCCGCTTTGCCAGTTCGGCCTCGATTTCGGCCTCGACCGATCGCAGCTTCGCCGTCAGCTCATCGAGTTGCGCGGTCATGTTTCGTCCTTTCGGGTCCGCCCCTTATCCGCAGGGGTTCATGGAACAGCCGCCGATGCAACCCATTCCGGAAGACGGTCGCGGCTGGCAAAAATCCCGGCACAACCGGCCCCGAAGGCTGTCAATCGCGCGCAAAAATCCCTAAATTTCGGCCATGCCGAAAACAGCCCCCAAAGCCTCCCCAAAGCCCGTTCGCCGCCAAGGCCCCCGCCAAGGGCGACCATGTCTTTCTGGTCGACGGTTCCTCCTATATTTTCCGCGCCTATCACGCGCTGCCGCCGCTGAACCGCAAATCCGACGGCCTGCAGGTCAATGCCGTGCTCGGCTTCTGCAACATGCTGTGGAAGCTGCTGCGCGACATGCCGCCGGACAACCGGCCGACCCATCTGGCCATCGTGTTCGACAAGTCGGAAGTCACCTTCCGCAACAAGCTCTATCCCGACTACAAGGCGCACCGGCCGCCGGCGCCGGACGATCTGATTCCGCAATTCGCGCTGATCCGCGAGGCCGTGCGCGCCTTCGACCTGCCCTGCCTGGAGCAAGGCGGCTTCGAGGCCGACGATCTGATCGCGACCTATGCCCGCGAGGCCGGCGAGCGCGGCGCCACCACCACCATCGTCTCCTCCGACAAGGACCTGATGCAGCTCGTCACCGACAAGGTGACCATGTACGACACCATGAAGGACCGCCGCATCGGCATTCCCGAGGTGATCGAGAAATTCGGCGTGCCGCCGGAAAAGGTGGTCGAGGTGCAGGCGCTGGCCGGCGATTCCACCGACAACGTGCCCGGCGTGCCCGGCATCGGCGTCAAGACCGCAGCGCAATTGATCGTCGAATATGGCGACCTGGAAACGCTGCTCATGCGCGCCGGCGAGATCAAGCAGCCGAAGCGGCGCGAGGCGCTGATCGAGAATGCCGAGAAGGCGCGGATCTCGCGGCAACTGGTGCTGCTCGACGACAAGGTCAAGCTCGACGTGCCGCTCGACGAACTCGCGGTGCACGAGCCCGACGCGCGCAAGCTGATCGCGTTTCTGAAGGCGATGGAATTTTCCACCCTGACCCGCCGCGTCGCCGAATATTCGCAGATCGATCCGGCGGATGTCGAGGCGGATGCGGCAAACAAGAGCGGCGGCGAACGCGGCCTCGGCCGGCGCCTCCGACGGCGCCGACCAGCGCAGCCGGTGCGAGGGCGGCGACTCTTTGGCGATCCCGACGCCCCGTCCCTCGCGCCGCAAGAGGCAGACGCACGGGCACGCGGACGCCGCGAGAGGCCAGAGCAAGCCGGAAAAATCCAATGTCGTGCTCACGCCGCACGCGCTCGCCGCCGCGCGCGCGGAAGAAGCGCGCAAGACGCCGGATCGATCGCAGCAAATACCAGACCATCCGCAGCCTCGACCAGCTCAAGGCCTGGATCGCGCGGGTGCACGATGTCGGCCATTTCGCGATCGAGGCCAAGGCGAACTCGATCGATCCGATGCAGGCCGAAATCTGCGGCATCGCGCTGGCGCTGGCGCCCAACGACGCCTGCTACGTCCCGCTCGGCCACAAGCAGTCCGGCGACGGCTCGGGCCTGTTCGCCGCCGGGCTCGCGCCGGACCAGATCAAGACCGGCGACGCGCTGGAAGCGCTGCGGCCGCTGCTGGAATCGGCGGGCATCCTGAAGATCGGCTTCAACATCAAGTTCAACGCCGTGATGTTCGCGCAGCACGGCATCACCTTGCGCAACCATGACGACGCGCAGCTGATGTCCTACGCGCTCGACGCCGGCCGCAACGCCCACGGGCTCGATGCGCTGGCCGAGCGCTGGCTCGGCCATGCCACCATCAGCCATGGCGAGCTGATCGGCAGCGGCAAGGGCAAGCTCACCTTCGACCAGGTCGCGATCGACAGGGCCACCGCCTATTCGGCCGAGGATGCCGACGTGATCTTGCGGCTGTGGCGCGTGCTCAAGCCGCGGCTGGTCGCCGAGCGCATGACCGCGGTCTACGAGACGCTGGAGCGGCCGCTGATCTCCGTGCTGGCGCGGATGGAGCGGCGCGGCATCTCGATCGACCGCCAGGTGCTGTCGCGGCTGTCGGGCGAATTCGCCCAGACCGCCGCGCGGGTCGAAGCCGAGATCCAGGAGATCGCCGGCGAGCCGATCAATGTCGGCAGCCCCAAGCAGATCGGCGACATCCTGTTCGGCAAGATGGGAATTCCCGGCGGCACCAAGACCAAGACCGGCGCGTGGTCGACCTCGGCGCAGATCCTCGACGAACTCGCCGAACAGGGCCACGAATTTCCGAAGAAGATCCTGGAATGGCGGCAGGTCTCGAAACTGAAATCGACCTATACCGACGCGCTGCCGACCTACGTGCATCCGCAGACCCATCGCGTCCACACCACCTACGCGCTGGCGGCGACCACCACCGGGCGGCTGTCGTCGAACGAGCCCAACCTGCAGAACATTCCGGTGCGCACCGAGGACGGCCGCAAGATCCGCCGCGCCTTCATCGCCTCGCCCGGCCACAAGCTGGTGTCGGCGGATTATTCGCAGATCGAACTGCGGCTGTTGGCCGAGATCGCCGACATTCCCGTGCTGAAGCAGGCGTTCCGCGACGGGCTCGACATTCACGCCATGACGGCGTCGGAAATGTTCGGCGTGCCGATCAAGGACATGCCGGGCGAGGTGCGCCGCCGGGCGAAGGCGATCAATTTCGGCATCATCTACGGCATCTCGGCGTTTGGGCTCGCCAACCAGCTCGGCATCGCCCGCGAGGAAGCCTCCGCCTACATCAAGAAATACTTCGAGCGCTTTCCGGGCATCCGCGCCTATATGGACGCGACGCGGGATTTCTGCCGCACGCACGGCTATGTCGAGACGCTGTTCGGCCGGAAATGCCACTACCCCGACATCAAGGCCTCCAACGCCTCGGTCCGCTCCTTCAACGAGCGCGCCGCGATCAACGCGCGCCTGCAGGGCACCGCCGCCGACATCATCCGCCGCGCCATGATCCGGATGGAAGACGCGCTGGCCGAGAAGAAGCTCTCGGCGCAGATGCTCTTGCAGGTGCACGACGAACTGATCTTCGAGGTGCCCGACGACGAGGTCGCCGCGACCTTGCCGGTGGTGCAGCACGTCATGCAGGACGCGCCGTTCCCCGCCGTGCTGCTCTCGGTGCCGCTGCATGTCGATGCGCGGGCGGCGAACAATTGGGACGAGGCGCATTGAGGGGTCGCTGTCATCGCCCGGCGGACGACGACCGCGGCGCATGAAATATTCGACCAACCATAGCGCCAATTTCGAAATGGCATCGCGGCCCGATGCGCGCTACACAGACGGCAGGTCCTGCCAACGAGTTCGCCCATGCCCCATCTCACCTCCCTGCTCGGTTTTGCCCTGGTCTCGTTCGGCATGGTGCTGACGCCGGGGCCGAACATGATCTATCTGATCTCGCGCTCGATCACGCAGGGGCCGGCGGCCGGGATCGTTTCGCTCGGCGGCGTCGCGCTCGGCTTTGTGTTTTACATGCTGTGCGCGGCGTTCGGCATCACCGCGCTGTTGTTCGCGGTGCCCTATGCCTATGACGCGCTGCGGCTTTCGGGCGCGGCGTATCTGTTGTGGCTGGCGTGGCAGGCGCGTGAAACCGAACGGCCGCTCGCCGTTCCAGGTGAGGAAGCTTGCCGTCGACGGGCCGCGCAAATTGTTCGCGATGGGGTTTGTCACCAATCTGCTCAACCCGAAGATCGCGATGCTGTATCTGGCGCTGCTGCCGCAGTTCATCGATCCCGCGACAGGCAGCGTGCTGACGCAATCGCTGGCGCTGGGATCGATCCAGATCGTGATCAGCGTTTCCGTCAACGCCATGATCGCGCTCGCGGCCGGCTCGATCGCGCTGTTCCTCGGCACCCGGCCGAGCTGGCTGTTGGTGCAGCGCTGGCTGATGGGCACCGTGCTCGCCGGCCTCGCGGTGCGGATGGCGCTGGAAACGCGGCGGGCATAGCCGCCTCAATCCAGCTTCGCTTCCATGCCGCGCTTGACCGCGGGCCGCGCCATCAGGGCGTCGTACCAGCGTTTGACATGGGGGAAATCCGCCAGCTCCACCTTGTGGCGCGGGTGCCGCCAGGCCCAGCCGAGAATGGCGAAATCGGCGACCGACAGCGCGCCGGCGACGAATTCGTGATCCGCCAGGCGGCGATCCAGCACGCCGTAGAGCCGGCGCGTCTCCGCCATGAAGCGCTTCAGGCCGTAGGCGCGGTCCTGCTCGTTCTCCAGCGCGATGAAGTGATGCACCTGTCCCGGCATCGGCCCGAAGCCGCCCATCTGCCACATCAGCCATTCATAGACCGGGATGCGCTCGATCAGCGGCTTGGGCAGGAATTTGCCGGTCTTCTCGCCGAGATAGAGCAGGATCGCGCCGGACTCGAACACGCTGACGCGCTTGCCGCCGGGCCCGTCGGGATCGACGATCGCGGGGATCTTGTTGTTCGGGCTGATGGCGAGGAAGGCGGGCGCCATCTGCTCGCCCTTGGTGATGTTGACCGGGAATCACCTTGTAGGGCAGCGCCCATCTCCTCCAGCGCGACCGATGATCTTGCGGCCGTTCGGCGTGTTCCAGGTGTGGAGTTCGATGGTCATTTTCTTGTCATCCTCCCGCGAAAGGCTTTGCCACTCACTAGCCCGGAAGCCGCCGGCCTTACAACCGTCCCTTGCAACCGTCCCTTGCACGGATCGGCCCGGCGCACGCTGTTGACGGCATGACATCGGCTCTGGAATGTGCGCCCGTCCGCCGATAGATTGCGCCCGCCCTAGAAAAAGAGAAAATCGCCTTGTCCAAATCAGCCTCCCGCGCCCGCCTCGCCGAGATCATCCGCAAGCGCTCGTTCGGCCGCGGCGAAATCACGCTGGCCTCGGGCCGCAAGAGCGATTTCTATTTCAACCTCAAGCCGACCATGCTCGATCCCGAAGGCGCGGCGCTGCTGGCGGAACTGACCTATGAGGCGCTGAAGGACGACGGCCTCGATTATGTCGGCGGGCTGGAGATGGGCGCGGTGCCGCTGGCCGGCGCGATCGCGCAGCTGTCCTGGATCAAGGGCCATCCGATCGCGGCGTTCTTCGTGCGCAAGAAGCCGAAGGAGCACGGCGCGCGCCTCGCGGTCGAGGGCCTCGCCAAGGGCGAGAGCCTGCAGGGCAAGCGCATCGTCATCGTCGAGGACGTCACCACGACCGGCGGCTCGGCGCTGAAGGCGGTGGAAGCGGTGCGCGAGGCCGGCGGCGAGATCGCGCTGGTGTTCACCATGGTCGACCGCGAAGAAGGCGCCACCGAAACCTTCGCCGAAGCCGGCATTCCCTTCCGCTCGCTCTACAAGGCCGGCGAGTTCTTGAAGGATTGATTGCCTCGCCCCGCACTGCGGGGAGCGGCAAGAAAAGCCGCATTTCTTTTCGGCGATCCGCCGGGCGGTCACCGCTCGTTTACCATCCCGCATTAAGGTTAGTCGCGCGCTGAGGCAACGCTCGCCCCAGCGGAGTTCGTTGCGTCGGGTGGAGTAAGCGTTGCGTACAGAGTTGACTTATCAGCGCATGCGGCGCCGCATGATGCTTGTCGCCGCCGTGGCATTCGCCGGCTCCGTTGCGGCTACGCCGCGCACGGCGTCCGCCGAAGGCCTGTTCGATTTGTTCTTCGGCGGCTTCCAGAAACAGCAGCAGCGCCAGGCCCCGCCGCAGGCGAATTTCTTCGCCGATCCGTTCGGCCAGAACCAGCAGCCCGCGCCGCCGCCGCGCGCCGTGGCCTCCGGCTCCGGCCCCGCGTTTTGCGTGCGCAGCTGCGACGGCCGCTATTTCCCGCTGACCGCGCGCAACGCCTCGCCGGTGCAGATGTGCCAGGCGTTTTGTCCGGCGAGCCCGACCAAAGTGTTCTTCGGCAGCAATATCGACGGCGCCTCGTCGGCGAACGGCGAGCGCTATGCCGACAGCGAAAATGCCTATGCCTATCGCAAGGCGATGCGCGCCGACTGCACCTGCAACGGCCGCGATCCCGCCGGCCTCGCGCCGGTCGATCTGACGCTCGACACTTCGCTGCGTCCCGGCGACGTGATCGCCACCACCAACGGGCTGGTGGCCTATTCCGGCGTCAAGGTCGGCGACGGCCAGACCGCCGAATTCACGCCGGTCGCTTCCTATCCGGGCCTGACCGCCGACGTCCGCGCCCGGCTCGGCGAGATGAAGGTGGCGCCGGTGCGCGCCGAGATGATCGCCAATGACACGCCAGTGCGGAGGCGAGCCCGATGTCGTGTTGCCCGTGACGGCGGTGCCGAAGAGCGTCTCGTCGAGAGGCAAGCGGGCGGAAGCGGATTGATCTGTCATTCCGGGATGGTCCGAAGGACCAGACCTCAGATGCGCAATTGCGCATCTGGGAATCTCGAGATTCTCCGATGTGCAATTGCACGTCGTAGTTCGACGCTTCGCATCGCCCCGGAATGACGAAGATGCGCAGCGCGCGAAATCACCGCCCGACGATGACGCCGATCACGTTCGGCGCCGACAGATATTTTTCCTCGATTGCGGCGCGCGCCGCGGCGCGGTTTTCCGGCGTCAGCAGGCCGCGCTTTTCGGCGAGGATCATCCAGCAATAGCCCCACCAGTCCGTCAGCATGCCCTCGTCGTCGACGAGGTCGTAGCCCTGTTCGGCGGCGAAGATGCGCGCATGCGCTTCATCGAGCGAATCGAGAAAGGCGTGGTCGGCGTCGGAAAACAGATCGTCGCTGAAATCGTCCGTGGTGTAGCCCCACACCGACATGCAGACCGCGTTGAATTCGCGGTCGATCTGGTCGTCGTCGACGGCTTGCCGGCGCGAGGCCTGATGCAGCCGCGACAGCGAGCGGGCGAAGTCGGCAATGCGGGTGAGCGCGAATTGATCGAAGGCGATGGTGGACATGTAGTCCTCGAAATCCTGCGATAGACCATAGATGTTGTGTCGGCGTTGCGCCGAATCACTATGATATATCAAAGACTTGCTAAAGTGTTCTTAATTTGTTCCTGCGCCGCCAGCCGTCGCCCGGCGAAGAAAAGCGGCTCACATCGCCGAGAGCAGCTTGTCGCCGCAATAATTCGCGAAGAACTTTCCGCCGCATTGCCGTTTGATCGCGGCGCAGCGCGCGGCGGGCGAGGCGTTGGCCGGGACGCTGAACGCGCAGCTCAGGCCGTCGGCGCTCCGGCCCTTGCCGGCGGCGAAGGCTGCGCTGGAGGCGGTGATGCAGAACAGCAGAAGTGCGGCGGCGACGATCTCGATGGTCAGTCTCATGGCCCGGTCCTTTCCCAAAATGATGACGACATCGGATTTCCCAAGTCACATCATATCACCAACCGGCGCTCGCGCGGAGGGTGACAAATCGGCCCGGTCCTTGCATAAAAACCATGCATGCATTGCACAAACGCCCCCGCATCCGGCGGGTTTCGACCGGCGCAAGAGCGCGTATCATTCAGTTGGGGCCAGTCAGGGATGCCAAAGTTGCCCGATCCATCACTCCCGACGAATTTTCCGGTGCACGATCAGCCCGTCGACGAACTGGCGCTGACCGAGATCAAGAGCGCGATCCTCACCAAGCTGCGGCTCGCGATCGGCAAGGATGCCGGCATGGCGACCCGGCACGACTGGTACAAGGCGGCGGCGCTGGCGCTGCGCGACCGCATCGTGCACCGCTGGCTGACGGCCGACAAGCAGAGCTACGACGCCGGCGCCAAGCGGGTCTATTACCTCAGCCTGGAATTCCTGATCGGCCGCCTGTTCACCGATGCCCTGAACAATATGGGGCTGTTGCAGGTGTTCGAGACCGCGCTCGGCGATCTCGGCGTCAGCCTCTCGGACTTGCGCAAATGCGAGCCGGACGCCGCGCTCGGCAATGGCGGCTTGGGGCGGCTGGCGGCGTGCTTCATGGAGAGCATGGCGACGCTCGCGATCCCCGCCATCGGCTACGGCATCCGCTACGATTTCGGCCTGTTCCGCCAGATCATCGCGCAGGGCTGGCAGCAGGAATATCCCGACGAGTGGCTGAGCTTCGGCAACCCCTGGGAATTCCAGCGGCCGGAAGTGGTCTACCACGTGCATTTCGGCGGCGGCGTCGAACACGTCGAGGACAAGGGCCGCGACCGCGCGATCTGGCATCCGGCGGAGACCGTGCAGGCGGTCGCCTACGACACCCCGATCGTCGGCTGGCGCGGCCAGCACGTCAACGCGCTGCGGCTGTGGTCGGCGCGTTCGCCCGATCCGCTGAAGCTCGACGTCTTCAACACCGGCGACTATCTCGGCGCCAGCGCCGAGGAAGCGCGCGCGGAATCGATCTGCAAATTCCTCTATCCGAACGACGAGAGCCCGGCGGGGCGCGAGCTGCGGCTGCGCCAGGAATATTTCTTCGTCTCGGCCTCGCTGCAGGATCTGGTCAACCGCCATCTCGCCTCCGACGGCCAGTTGCGCAGTCTCGGGCAAAAAGCCGCGGTGCAGCTCAACGACACCCATCCGAGCCTCGCCGTCACCGAGCTGATGCGCATCCTGGTCGACCTGCACAATTTCCGCTGGGACGAGGCGTGGAAGATCACGGTAGCGACGCTGTCCTACACCAACCACACGCTGCTGCCGGAGGCGCTCGAGACCTGGCCGGTCGAATTGTTCGAACGGCTGTTGCCGCGGCATCTGGAGATCATCTACCGCATCAATGTCGGGCATCTGGCGCTGGCGGATGTGCGCTGCCCCGGCGACGTCGACTTCCGCGCCTCGGTCTCGCTGATCGACGAGAAATCCGGCCGCCGGGTGCGGATGGGGCAATTGGCCTTCGTCGGCTCGCACAGCATCAACGGCGTCTCGGCGATGCATTCCGACCTGATGAAGGAGACCGTGTTCCACGATCTCAATCATCTTTATCCCGGCCGCATCAACAACAAGACCAACGGCATCACCTTCCGCCGCTGGCTGATGCTGGCCAATCCGAAGCTGACCGATCTGTTGCGCGAGGCCTGCGGCGAAGCCGTGCTCGACGATCCCGCGCTGCTCGAAAATCTCGAGGCCCATGCCAGCGACAACGCGTTCCAGCAGCAATTCCGCGCCGTCAAGCACCACAACAAGATCGCGCTGGCGCGGCTGATCGGCGAACGCCTCAACATCAAGGTCGACGCCAACGCGCTGTTCGACGTCCAGATCAAGCGCATCCACGAATACAAGCGCCAGCTGCTCAACATCCTCGAAACGGTGGCGCTCTATCACGCGATCAAGGACGATCCGCAGCGCGACTGGGTGCCGCGGGTAAAGATCTTCGCCGGCAAGGCGGCGGCGAGCTACCGCTACGCCAAGCTGATCATCAAGCTGATCAACGACGTCGCCGAAATCGTCAACAACGATCCCGTGGTCGCCGGCCGCCTGAAGATCGCGTTCCTGCCGGACTACAATGTCAGCCTCGCGGAAGTGATCATTCCCGCCGCCGATCTGTCCGAACAGATCTCGACCGCGGGCATGGAAGCCTCCGGCACCGGCAACATGAAGCTCGCGCTGAACGGCGCCCTGACCATCGGCACGCTCGACGGCGCCAATATCGAGATCCGCGATCATGTCGGGCGCGGAAAACATCGCGATCTTCGGCATGGAGGCGATGGACGTGATGGTGCGGCGCAAGCAGGGGCTGGATGCGACCGACGTGATCCGGAAATCGCCGCGGCTTTCGCGCGCCATCAATGCGATCGGCGGCGGCGAATTCTCGCCCGGCGACCCCGGCCGGTTCGAATCGATCGCGCACGCGCTGCGCCATCTCGACCACTACATGGTCAGCGCCGATTTCGATTCCTATTACGAATGCCAGCGCGGCATCGACGCGCGCTGGCAGGTGGTGCCGGCCTGGACGCGGGCCTCGATCCTCAACGTCGCGCGGATGGCGTGGTTCTCCTCCGACCGCACCATCCGCGAATATGCCGAGGAAATCTGGAACGTGCCGGTGCGCGGGGCTTCGCCGCCAGCGCTGCAGGAGCCGGGCGTGCAGCGCGGGGCGACGCGCTAGAGCCGAAGGGCCATTACTTCCGCGTCATTGAATTCGCCCGCGCAGTCATCATACTGCGCGGCAACGCAGCACGTCATTGCGAGCGTACGAAGCAATCCAGCGCTGCACGCAAGACGGATTGCTTCGCACGCTCGCAATGACGACTCTAACCCGAGGACCCAATGCTCACCAGGACACAGCACCTTTTCGACGAAGCCACGCGGGTGACCGCCGGCGACAGCCGCTGGCAGGGCCAGACCAGCGAGGATTACTGGGCCTTCGTCGGCCCGTTCGGCGGCGCCACCGCCGCCACCATCCTGCGGGCGCTGATCGATCATCCGGAACGCGCCGGCGATCCCTTGTCGCTGACCGTCAATTATTGCGCGCCGATCGCGCAAGGCGCGTTCGATCTCGACGTCCGCCTGGTCAAGGCCAACCGCTCGTCGCAGCACTGGTGCGTCGAGCTGTCGCAAGGCGGCGGCGAGGTGGCGACGCTGGCCACCGCCGTGTTCGCCGAGCGCCGGCCGTCATGGTCGCACCAGCCGGCGGAGTTTCCGCAAAGCCGAGCCGTTCGAGCAGATCATGCCCTATCCCAAGATCGCGGCATCCTGGGCCAACCAATATGATTTCCGTTTCGTCGAGGGCTATCCGGATTTCGGCGGCTCGAAACAGGAGGTGCCGGCGAGCGCCTATCTCCAAGCTATGGATCGCCGACCGCGTGCCCCGCAAGATCGACGTGCTGTCGCTGATGTCGATGTCGGATGCGTTCTTCGGCCGGGTGTTTCATGCGCGGCGCGAGCTGGTGCCGTTCGGCACGGTGTCGCTGACGACCTATTTCCATGTCGACGCCGACGATCTTGCGGCGCGAGGACATCAGCCGCGTGCTCGCCGTCGCCGACGCCAAGATCTTTCACAGGAGCTACGGCGACCAGAACGGCGAATTGTGGTCGCCGAGCGGCCGGCTGCTCGCGACCACCACCCAGATCGCATATTTCAAGGCGTAGAAATGCAGCAAGCCGCCGAGCCCGCTCCGCATCCGGACGCTCCGTCTTCGGAGCGATCCGGAATCCAGAGGTTGCCCAGATCGAGATTCGGATTCGCGTTTTCAACGCGCCCCGGAATGACTTGCTGAGGCGGCAGCCCGCTTAGCTCTGGGTCGCAGTTCCCTTGACCAGGCTGGTGTTGCCGGTCACGGGATCGGTCACCGCGTTGGCGACCGTGGCCTGGCCGTGCCCGTCAGCACGAATTTGGTGTTGCCGATACGGAACGACGAATTCCCGATCAGCACCTGCGCATACTGCACGGTCGAACCGCTCTGGTATTTGACCTGGGCGCGGAAGCCATTGACGGCGGAAATCGTCAGCTCGAATTTCTGGTTGTTGGAATAGGTTCCGGACCAGTTGCCCTGATAGCTCTTCGGATCGACCGGGGTGTACTTGGTGGTCGTCGGGATCGTCGGCGCCGCTGCATAGGCCGATTGAAGAACGCTGAAAATATCCGACATTCAAGGCTCCGGGACAACAAAGGCTGGAACCGGCACTACAGGCGCATTCGGTTAATCCGGAGTTAACCGACCGCTCCGGAGGGAGACAACGGGCCTCTCAGAAACGCATTGAAACAAAAATGTCGGCCTGGAACTGGAAGGGCGGCCTTTCGAGCCGCCCGTTGCGAGTTCCGTCATTCCGGACGCTCCGTCTTCGGAGCGACCCGGAATCCAGCGATTGTTTACATCGCGTTCCTGCTTACATCGAGATTCCGGGTTCGCGCTTCGCGCGCGCCGGAATGACGCTACCGAGTTACTCCGCCGCGAGCTTGAGGTCGGGTGCGGCGGCGCGGATTTCGGCGTCGACCTGGGCTTCGAACTTGGCGAAGTTCTTCTGGAACATGCCGACCAGCGCACGCGCGGTCTTGTCGAACTCGGCCTTGTCCTCCAGGTGTTGACGGGATCGAGGATCTCGCTCGGCACGCCCGGCAGTGCGGTCGGGACCGCGAAGCCGAAATATTTGTCGGTCCGGAATTCGACATTGCGCAGCGAGCCGTCGAGCGCCGCGGTCAACAGCGCCCGCGTCGCCTTGATCGGCATCCGGCTGCCGGTGCCGAACTTGCCGCCGGTCCAGCCGGTATTGACCAGCCAGCAATCGACGTTGTGCCGGGCGATCAGTTCGCGCAGCATGTTGCCGTAGACGGAAGGGTCGAGCGGCAGGAACGGCGAGCCGAAGCAGGTCGAGAATTCCGGCTGCGGCTCGGAGCCGAGGCCACGCTCGGTGCCCGCCACCTTCGCGGTATAGCCGGACAGGAAGTGGTACATCGCCTGCGCCGGCGACAATTTCGCGATCGGAGGCAGCACGCCGAACGCATCGGCCGCCAGCATCACCACGTTCTTCGGATGACCGGCGCGGCCGGTACGCGAGGCATTTGGGATGAAATCGAGCGGATAGGCCGAACGGGTGTTCTCGGTTTTCGAGCCGTTATCGAAATCCGGCACCCGCGTATCCTCGTCGAGCACCACGTTCTCGAGCACCGCGCCGAAACGCTTGCTGGCGGCATAGATCTCAGGCTCGGCCTCTTTCGAGAGCTTGATGCATTTGGCGTAGCAGCCGCCCTCGAAATTGAAGACGCCGTCGGCGCCCCAGCCGTGCTCGTCGTCACCGATCAGCGTGCGCTTCGGATCGGCGGACAGCGTGGTCTTGCCGGTGCCGGACAGGCCGAAGAAGATCGCGCTGTCGCCCTTGGGTCCGACATTGGCCGAGCAGTGCATCGGCATCACGCCCTTGGCGGGCAGATAATAGTTCAGCGTGGTGAACACCGACTTCTTGATCTCGCCGGCATAATAAGACCCGCCGATCAAAACGATCTTGCGGGCGAAATCGATCGCGACAACATTCTCGGAGCGCACGCCGTGACGTTTGGGATCGGCCCGGAAGCTCGGCATGTCAATGATGGTAAGTTCCGGCACGAAATCCCTGAGCACGACGGCCTCGGGACGGATCAAAAGCGTGCGGATGAACAGCGAATGCCAGGCGAGTTCGGTAAAGACCCGGGTCTTGATCCGGAAGTTCGGATCGGCGCCACCATACAGATCCTGCGCGAACAACGTCTTGCCTTCGGCGTGCTTGACGAAGTCCTTGTACAGCGCGTCGAACTGTTCGGACGTGATCGACTGATTGCCGCCCCACCACATTTTCTTGTCGGTAGTCGCATCGCGAACGGTGAACTTGTCCTTCGGGCTGCGCCCCGTGAAGTCGCCGGTATCGGCGCACAACGCGCCGTCGGCCGACAACACCGCCTCGCCCGCGGCCAGCGAATATTGATACAGCTGCGGCGCTCCGAGATTCCAGTGCACCGTCTTGAGATTTTTTAAGCCGAACTTGTCGGCACCGAAGGCACCGTTATGCACGCCTGTCTCTTGCACGAAAAATCCTCCTAGAAACCGCGTTATCTCGATCGCGCGAATGCCGCTGACGCGCCTCTGTCGCGGGAACCGTCCGCCAATATAGCCTTCCGGCGTTGGTCCGGCGACCGAATATTGATGAACGTTCCGCCTTTCAAGCTGATCCAGCGATATTTGGTTTATTCGAAGGCCATACAACGCGCGTTGATGATTTGCTGCAATGCGGACCTGAACGGTACGCTGCGCAGGGGAGCCTTGCTGTCCAAAAAGGCGCGACCAAGGACCGCAATCTTTTGCGACCTGCGTCGGGAGCGCCGTTGTTGCGGCGCACTATGCTCATTCCGGCCGATCTTCGCATCGGATTTGAGACGGTCGAAGGTCGCAATAGCGAGCCGGGCCGCGGCGAATCCACCGCCCAGTGCGAGACGAGCAACGCGAGCTCCCGCGAGAAGAACGAGCGCGCCAGGCCCGACAAAGCTTCCGCACCGGGTTTGTCACCGGCCATGGTATTGGAGGCCGACAACACCACCCAGTCGGCGTTGAATTTGAGCCGAGCGACTTCGCTTGAGGTGAGCAGGCGAGAATTTTCTGCAGCGTCGCCTCGCACCTGCTTTCGCGCCGGGCGAGGCCCGGCTATCCCTTCGCCCGCGCCTCATCCGCCAGCCTGACCAGCATTTTCCGCAGCTCTCCCGGGCTGGTCACGCGTTCCGGGAAATCCAGCCGCAAGGTTTTGCTGCCGACCTGCAGGTCGATCCCATCCGGATCGCAGCCGGTGCAACGCCAGTCTGCGGCCTCAGCACCGAGCAGCCTCGTCGCGTAGAGATTGGTCGCGTCACGATGATCGGCGTTCAAGTGGTCCACGGCGCCCTGCTCGGCTTCCAGGAGCGCGGTCGCATCAGAAATATCGGTCAGGAACCGATCGGGCTTCAGATCGACGATTCGCCCGAAACCGGCCACCAGATGGGTGCCGCTCGGCCGGATCCGGAAGAAGGAAAAATCTGTAAAATTGACAAAGGCTTCCGCGGACGGATGGGCGTTGAGGTAACGCCGGCGCATGATCTCCAGATCCGCGCCCTTGGCCTCCTCGGCCCGGCCCGACAGCATGATTCGGGCGCCCTCCAGCGGGTCGCCCTCGGCCCGCTCATCCAGCATCAAGGAGACCCTGGGATCGCCGAGGATGTTCCTGGTGTGCACGGCGAGGCTGGAAATAAGCAGAATCGGCGAGCCATCGGCGTGGCTTGCCACATTGACCAGGGAACAATAGGGATCGCCACTCCCCACCATCAGGGTCGCGAGCGCACCCTGCCGGCTGCGGCGCAAGAGCGACCGCGCCAGCCGGGAGGCGTCAAAATCGGGGGTAGGCTGCATCGGTCACCTCGGCATATGGTTGCAATAAGGGCCTTTTCTGGGCAAAACCCGTGTCTATATAAGGGACACGCCCGGGCTCAGTTCGGGTGTTTTGTGGAACTCGGTCACACTTCAGCCCAGCTTGCATTGCTCGTTGACCAGGTTCGAAGCCCACTTGTACGGCGCATCACCGAATTGCTCGCCGTTTCAGTCACCTCGTACCAGTACCTGAAAGCAGGCTCATGCCCACAATCGCCTTGGTCGATGACGACCGCAACATTCTCACATCCGTCTCGATTGCGCTCGAAGCCGAAGGCTATCGCATCATGACCTATACGGATGGCGCTTCCGCGCTCGACGGCTTCCGCACCTCGCCGCCGGACCTCGCGATCCTCGACATCAAGATGCCGCGCATGGACGGCATGGAGACGTTGCGGCGGCTGCGGCAGAAGTCCGATCTGCCTGTGATCTTCCTCACCTCCAAGGACGAGGAGATCGACGAATTGTTCGGCCTCAAGATGGGCGCCGACGATTTCATCCGCAAGCCGTTTTCGCAGCGCCTCCTGGTCGAGCGGGTGAAAGCCGTGCTGCGCCGCTCGGCGCCGAAGGACCCCACCGCCGTGCCGAAGGAAACCGACGCCAAGGCGCTGGACCGCGGATTGCTGCGCATGGATCCGGAGCGTCACACCTGCACCTGGAAGAACGAGCCGGTGACGCTGACCGTGACGGAGTTCCTGATCCTGCAGGCACTGGCGACGCGCCCGGGCGTGGTGAAGAGCCGCAACGCCCTGATGGACGCAGCCTATGACGATCAGGTCTATGTCGACGATCGCACCATCGACAGCCACATCAAGCGGCTGCGCAAGAAATTCAAAGTGGTGGACGACGATTTCGAGATGATCGAAACCCTTTACGGCGTGGGCTACCGCTTCAAGGAAACCTGATTGCCGCATGTCTGACGGACGGTTTGTTAACTGACGCCGACGCCCGTCTGGGGTAGGATACGGGCAGCGCGTCTTTTCCGAGGGCGCCATCGAAATCAACCGGCAGTTCTGGCCATTGCTCGATCGAACGCAGCCTGATCCAAGCCTGAATGCGGAGGGCGTCTCGTCGTCCCTCGCGCTCAACACCGTTGCCGTCGAAAGCCCGCCGGCGCAGGGCTGGCTGCGGCCGCTCGGCTGGCTGCGCCGCGCCGGCCAGTTCTTCTTTGCGCTCAGCTTCTCCAGTCTCACCCGCCGCATCGTCTCGCTGAACCTGGCCGGTCTGGTCGCGCTGGTGGCGAGCATTCTCTATCTCTCGCAATTCCGCGCCGGCCTGATCGACGCGCGGGCGCAGAGCCTTTTGGTGCAGGCCGAGATCATCGCCGGCGCGATCGCAGCGTCGGCAACCGTCGAGACCAATACCATCACCATCGACCCGGACCGCCTGCAGGACCTGAAACCCGGCGAGACCTACGGCGCGCCGGACGAATATTCCGGGCTGGTCTTTCCGATCAATCCGGAGCGCGTCGCGCCGGTGTTGCGGCGGCTGATTTCGCCGACCAAGACCCGCGCCCGTATTTACGACCGCGACGGCGGACTCATTCTCGACAGCCGCAGTCTCTACGGCACAGGCGACGTGCTGCGGTTCGAACTGCCGCCGCCGGCGGTCGAGAAGCCGGGCATCGTCGAACGATCGATGATCGCGCTCCGAACCTGGCTCAATCGCGGCGACCTTCCGCTCTATCGCGAACTGGGGCCAGACAACGGCAACGGCTATCAGGAAGTCGCGGACGCGCTGAAGGGCCAGAAGAGCAGCGTGGTACGCGTCAACGAGCGCGGCGAAATCATCGTCTCGGTCGCCGTCCCGGTGCAGCGCTTCCGCGCCATCCATGGCGCCCTGATGCTCTCGACCCAGGGCGACGACATCGATCAGATGGTGACCGCCGAACGGCTTGCGATCCTGAAAGTCGGCGGCGTCGCTTCCGCCGTGATGATCGTGCTGTCCTTGCTGCTGGCGAGCACCATCGCCGGTCCCGTCCGCCGGCTCGCCGACAGCGCCGAGCGCGTCCGCCGCCGCATCCGTACCCGCGTCGAGATTCCCGATTTCACCCGGCGTCGCGACGAGATCGGGCACCTTTCCGGTGCGCTGCGCGACATGACGGAATCGCTATATAACCGCATCGAGGCGATCGAGATGTTCGCCGCCGACGTGGCGCATGAACTGAAGAATCCGCTGACGTCGCTGCGTTCCGCGGTCGAAACCATGCCGCTGGCGCGCAACGAGAACAGCCGCTCGCGGCTGCTCGCGGTGATCGAGCACGACGTCAAGCGGCTCGACCGGCTGATCTCGGACATTTCCGATGCCAGCCGGCTCGACGCCGAACTGCAGCGGCAGGATATGACCTCCGTCGATCTGCGCCGCCTGCTCACCGCGCTAACGACGGTCGCCAACGAAACCCGGCGCGGCAACAATATCGCCGTCGAGGTGCGTTTCGAGGGCCGCGGCCCCAACGATACCTTCTCGGTGCCGGGTCACGATTCCCGGCTCGGACAGGTGATCTCCAATTTGCTCTCCAACGCCCAGTCGTTTTCCGAGGCCGGCGGCAAGGTGCGGATCGTCTGCCGCCGCCTGCGGTCGGAGGTCGAGATCGTGGTCGACGACGACGGGCCGGGGATTCGCGACGATGCGCTGGAGCGGATCTTCGAGCGCTTCTACACCGACCGGCCGCATCAGGGCTTTGGACAGAATTCTGGCCTCGGGCTGTCGATCTCGAAACAGATCATCGAGGCGCATGGCGGACGCATCTGGGCGGAGAACCGCGCAGGCCCTCCCAATGCCGAGGGCGAACCGACGATCGCCGGCGCGCGCTTCGTGGTCAGGCTGCCGGCGCCATGACCGATACCGGCGGCGCCAGCGTGCACGCTTCCGCGGTGAAGGTGGGAGATCGCGCGGTGTTGATCCGCGGGGCCTCCGGGGCCGGCAAATCGCGCCTCGCCTTCGATCTCATCCTGGCCGGGCGCGCCGGGCAGATCCCCGAAGCCGTGCTGGTCGGCGACGACCGTGTCCATCTCAGGGCCAGCCAAGGCCAGCTGTGGTCCGGCCGGCGCGCGAATTGGCCGGGCTGATCGAGATTCGCGGCCTCGGGATCCGCCGTTGCGACTTCGCCGAGGAGGCCATCGTCGGCCTGGTTGTGGATTTGTCCGCCGGCGACGCCGAGCGCCTGCCGCCGCCCGAGGTGCTCGTGACGCATCTTAGCGGTATTAAAATACCTAGAATTCCCGTAGGAATAGGCTTCGCAGCGTTCCCACTCGTGGTCGCTGCACTGACTATGACCGCGAGTTCACCTTCTTCACACCTTTCGGCCAATTGCCCGAAGGGAATTGGTAACCATATAGGTCCAACTATCGCCACCGAATAACCCGGCGCAGCCTCCCCACCCTACCGCTAATTTCCGGGAGAATCGCGAAGGTCCCCTCTTGCGCGGGGGCGCTGGATGGTCAAAGTGGCGCGTTCGTGCGGTGCACCAAAGAGCACCCGCGAGGAGTTTCCAATGATTGGTCTAGTACTTGTGACCCATGGGCGCCTTGCCGACGAGTTCAAGGCGGCGCTGGAACACGTCATGGGTCCGCAAAAACAAATCGAAGCGGTCACGATCGGAGCCGAGGACGACTCTGATTTGTGTCGAAGCGATATCATCGAAGCGGTCAACCGGGTCGATAGTGGCGATGGCGTGGCCATCCTCACCGACATGTTCGGCGGCACCCCTTCCAACCTTGCGATCTCCTGCATGAGCCGTCCGAAGGTGGAAGTGCTCGCAGGCATCAATCTTCCCATGCTGGTCAAGCTTGCAAAAGTTCGCGATGAGCGCTCGCTGCCCGACGCCATCGCCATGGCCCAGGAAGCCGGCCGCAAATACGTCACCATCGCCAGCCGGGTTCTCGCCGGCAAATGAGCGACGACGACGCCCCGTCGCCTGAGAGCCAGACCGGGCCAAGTGTCCCCGCGGGCGCGGTGTCTCGCGAACTTCCGATCATCAACAAACGCGGCCTTCACGCACGCGCGTCCGCGAAATTCGTTCAGATGGTCGAGCGCTTCAACGCCGAAGTCTGGGTAACGAAAGGCGGCGAGACCGTCGGCGGTACCTCGATCATGGGGCTGATGATGCTGTCCGCGGGACCGGGAACATCGATCGTCGTGTCCGCGATAGGTCCCGAGGCAGACGCCGCCATCGACGCGATCACGGAACTCGTCGCCAGCAAATTTAATGAAGAAGGCACGTGATCGATGACGCCGGGGTTCCGCCTCGAGATCGCCGCAAGTGCGCGCTTCCGGGATGTGAGGACCAGACCTCTGCGAATTGCGATGAGGATCGCGCTTCGCATGCGCAGCGCGTCTCGCAACTCATGCGGCCCGGAGAGGCTCGTCAGACTCTACTTCGCCGGCGGCGCGATGTAGATGTTCCAGCTGATCGCAGGCCCGGGACGTCCGTGGAAAAAGCGTTGCGTGGTGATGGTCAGGTGCTCGGCATTGGCAGCGTTCGCTTCCATCCACGCGGTGCAAGCCTTGAACCGCCAGTCCGTGGTGTCGCAGATGCCGATAAAGCCGAGCCGCTTGGCCTCCTCCAGCGACGTCAGTCCCGACGACCACAATTCACCAGGGGTGTACGGCGCCGGATGATCGGGACTGTAGAACGTCATGGGCTCGCCGATATCCGTGGTGCCGGCGACCACGGCCCATTTTGTGTTGAAACGGCTATGCCAAGCTTGGGTCAATTCGCGGGCCAGTTGCGAGCGCGCGGCGTAGCCTGAAGCGCCGTTGGGATTCTCGGCCATGTCGCGCACGGCGATGGCAGGCGACCCGGCAAGGGTGGCGAGCGTGACGACGAGCCAGATCGCGGCGAGATTGAACAGCGCCATCCTTTGCAGGCGGAACGCGGGAATCGCGACCAGCGCCAGCGGCGTCAAGAAAAACAGCGAGATGCCCCAATCGGTCTTCATATAGACCTCGAAGAACAGGGCTCCGAGCGGCGGCCCGATCGCGACCACGATCTGGATGATCCAGACGTTGAGCGCCTGCGACCGGTTCACGCCCGGATTGGGCCCGCGCGACCAGGCGCGCGCGAGCAGCGCCCGCGGCGTCTTCCACCACCGCGGTACCAGTGCCAGCGCAAGCAGCGCCAACGCGATGGGCACCAGCAGCAGCGCCAGGTTGTGGCCGACATAACCGAGCACGAGCTGCGCAACCTGGGCGCGGTTCGACAGGCTGTAGACGTCGCCGGCATAGGTCAGCGGCACGAAGTCGACTTCCTTCAGCCAGACCAGATGCGGGATCATGGTGACGACGAGGGTTAGAATCGCAACCCACGGCGCCGGCGATGCCAGGAATTTCATCCGGTCGGGATGAACCAGCGCGGCGATGCCGATGGCGCCGATCATGGTCAGCACCCAATATTTCGTCATCAGCGCCAGCATGCCGGCGAGCCCAAGCCACAGGCCCGCGCGCGCGCTGCGCTTCTCGAACGCATTCAGATAGGCCAGCACCACGAGCGGCAAGGTCACGAGCTGCAACAGATCGGGATTATATTTGAAACCCTTGAAATTGAAGATCGGGTAGAGCGCGAGCATCACCACGACGAAGAAGGCGCGGCGGCGATCGACCACGCGCAAGGCGATCAGCCAGCAGATCACGAGCCCGCAGCCGAGCGTCGCCATCGCCAGCGCGTAGGTCGACCAGTCGGCGACCGGAAACACCTTGAACCAGAGACCCGCGACCCAGCCCGACAGCGGCGGGTGCTTGCCGTAGCCGAGCTGGAATTTCTGGCCCCACGCGAACGCTTCCGCGACGTCCATGTGGACGTCCTGCGCGGCCTTCAGATTGATCAGGATGAAGGTCCAGAGCACGGCATGGGCTACCGCAAAGCCGATCACCAGCCGCAAGCTGGAGCTGGGACCGCCGGCGCTCGCCACGAGCCACGCCGCAAGCCGCCTGAGGGACGGCCTTCGGCGCGCGCGCGCCGCAGTGGGTAAAAATGACGTGCTTGTCATGGCCTCGTGCGTAGCGCGTTTTGGCCCGAAGTGGAATCAGCTTGGCGTGAAGATGTGCCGCAAAAACAGCGCATTATGGTTGCCGCAAGGGGATGCGAATGCTATCCCGCGCCCATGACATCCATCCCCATTTCCAACATCCGCAACTTCGCCATCGTTGCGCATATCGACCATGGCAAATCGACCCTGGCCGACCGGCTGATCCAGACCACCGGGGGCCTGCAGGCGCGCGAGATGAAGGAACAGGTGCTCGATTCCATGGATATCGAGCGCGAGCGGGGCATCACCATCAAGGCGCAGACGGTGCGGCTGACCTATCCGGCCAAGGACGGCCAGACCTATATCCTGAACCTGATCGACACGCCCGGCCATGTCGACTTCGCCTACGAAGTTTCGCGGTCGCTGGCGGCCTGCGAGGGCTCGCTGCTGGTGGTCGATGCCAGCCAGGGCGTCGAGGCGCAGACGCTCGCCAATGTCTACCACGCGCTCGACGCCGGCCACGAGATCGTCCCTGTGCTGAACAAGATCGACCTGCCGGCCGCGGAACCGGACCAGGTCAAGCAGCAGATCGAGGACGTGATCGGCATCGATGCCTCCGATGCGGTGATGATCTCGGCCAAGACCGGTCTCGGCATCGACGACGTGCTCGAAGCCATCGTGCACCGGCTGCCGCCGCCGAAAGGCGATCGCGACGCTTCGCTGAAGGCGCTCCTGGTCGATAGCTGGTACGACGTCTATCTCGGCGTCGTGGTGCTGGTTCGAATCGTCGACGGCGTTCTGAAAAAGGGCCAGCGCATCCGGATGATGGGCACCAACGCGGCTTACGACATCGAACGCGTCGGCTTCTTTACCCCGAAGATGCAGCAGATCGAGGAACTCGGTCCCGGCGAGATCGGCTTCATCACCGCCGCGATCAAGGAAGTGGCCGACACCCGCGTCGGCGACACCATCACCGACGACAAGAAGCCGGTGACCGAGATGCTGCCGGGCTTCAAGCCGGCGATCCCCGTGGTGTTCTGCGGCCTGTTCCCGGTCGATGCCGACGATTTTGAAACGCTGCGCGCGGCGATGGGAAAGTTGCGGCTGAACGACGCCAGTTTCTCCTTCGAGATGGAGACCTCGGCAGCGCTCGGCTTCGGTTTCCGCTGCGGCTTCCTCGGGCTGTTGCATCTGGAAATCATCCAGGAGCGGCTGAGCCGCGAATTCGATCTTAACCTGATCGCGACCGCGCCGTCGGTAATCTACAAGATGCACCTGACCGACGGGCAGGTGATCGAGATCCACAACCCGATCGACATGCCCGACGTGGTGAAGATCGCCGAGATCGAGGAGCCCTGGATCGAGGCCACCATCCTGACCCCCGACGAATATCTCGGCAGCGTCTTGAAGCTTTGCCAGGACCGCCGCGGTTCACAGAAAGAGCTCACTTATGTGGGCAACCGCGCCATGGTGAAATACGAACTGCCGCTGAACGAAGTGGTGTTCGACTTCTATGACCGCCTGAAGTCGGTCTCCAAGGGCTATGCCTCGTTCGATTATCATCTGACCGACTACAAGCCGGCCGATCTCGTCAAGATGCAGATCCTCGTCAACAACGAGCCGGTAGACGCGCTGTCGATGCTGGTGCACAAAACGCGCGCGGAGGGCCGCGGCCGCGCCATGGTCGAGAAGATGAAGGAACTGATCCCGCCGCACATGTTCCAGATTCCGATCCAGGCCGCGATCGGCGGCAAGGTGATCGCCCGAGAAACCGTGCGCGCGCTGCGCAAGGACGTCACCGCAAAATGCTACGGCGGCGACATCACGCGCAAACGCAAACTTCTGGAGAAGCAGAAGGAGGGCAAGAAGAAGATGCGGCAGTTCGGCAAGGTCGACATTCCGCAGGAAGCTTTTATTGCCGCGCTGAAGGTGGATAGCTGAGGCGTATTGAATGGGACCTCGTCGTTCCGGGATGGTCCGAAGGACCAGCCCTCGGATGTGCAACTCCACATCGGGAATCTCGAGATTCCGGGTTCGCGCTTCGCGCGCCCCGGCATGGACCTACCAATGGTATCCCCTCCCATCTTGATCCGCCGCGGCGGATAGATCACCATTGCGGCTTCGCCGGCCAAAAAACCCAAAAAGGGCGAGGAAACGCAATGAACAAGCACCCCGGTTTCGGACTGGTCGAGCGCGCCCGGGCGCTGGCGCCGTTGATCGCGCGCGAAGCCGACGAGATCGAGCGGACACGCCGCCTCACCGCGCCCGTGATATCCGCGCTGATCGAGAACGGGCTTTACCGGGTGCTGCTGCCGCAGAGCCTCGGCGGCGCCGAGGCGCCGCTGGAAGTGTTCATGCAGATGCAGGAGGAAGTGGCGAAGGCTGACGCCTCCACCGCCTGGTGTCTCGGCCAGTGCAGCGTCTGCGCCATGACGGCGGCCTATCTCGACGCCGAAATCGCCAACGAGATCTTCAATACGCCGCCGGGAATCCTGGCATGGGGCGCGATCGCCCACGAGGTGAAGGCGGTTCCGGGCGGCTACCTGGCGAATGCGCGCTGGGATTTCGCATCCGGCTCCCGCCAGGCGAGCTGGCTTGGCGCCCATGTCCGGATCGTCGAGGCCGACGGAACGCCGCGCAAAAAGCCGGACGGATCGCCGGAGATCCGCACTATCCTGTTCCCGGCGACCAGCGCCACGATGTACGACGTCTGGGACGTGATCGGCCTCAAAGGCACCGGCACCGATTCCTATTCGGTCGAAAACCTGTTCATTCCCGAGCGATTTGCGGCGCTTCGCGACGATCCGGGCGCGTTGCGCGAAAAAGGGCCGCTCTACAAGCTCTCCACCAACATGGTGTTCGGCATGGGCTTTGCCGCCACCGCCCTCGGCGTCGCCCGCGCGACCCTCGACGCGGCCGTCGAGCTGTCACGCGGCAAGCACTCGGCCGGCCTGGCGACGGCGATGCGCGAAAACAGCGCCGTGCAGGGGCAGATCGGCCGCACCGAAGCAAACTTGCGCGCGGCGCGCGCCTATCTCTATGCGACGGCCGCCGAGGTTTGGCACGACCTGATCCGCACCGGGAATCTCACCGAAGGTCATCGCATCGCGCTTCGCCTGGCGTCGACCTGGACGATCCATCAGGCGGCCGCCGTGGTCGATACCGCCTATCACATGGCCGGCGCCACTGCCGTGTTCGCCGCCAACAGGTTCGAGCGTCGCTTTCGTGACATGCACGCGATCGCGCAGCAGATCCAGGCCCGCGACACCCATTACGAAGACGTCGGCAAGGCGCTTCTGGCCAATCATTCCGGGACAACCGCAAAGAAGGCCTGATGGCCGTATTTTGCGCACCCGCGGCGATTCACGCTCCACCGAGAAAACGGCGGCAACCAGCAAGCACGATGCGACGGCGAATCGCGTGCACGCGAGGTTGCGCGGAAGAGATAGCTCCTAAGCGACCAGTGCGGCGTTGCCGTCCATCGCCGCCAGCGCGACGGAATCCGCGCCGCATTGCGCGTGCAATAGCCGGACGATCTCGACGTTGGGCCGCGCCCGGCTGAACAGAAAACCCTGCCCCTCGTGACAGCCCTCCGCGCGCAAGCAACTCAGTTCGGCTTCGGTCTCGACGCCCTCGGCGGTTATGATGACGCCAAGGCCCTTGCCGAGGCTGACGATCGAACGCACGATCGCCTGCGCGTCGCGATTTCCCCCGAGACCGCGCACGAACGACTGATCGATCTTGATCTTGTCGAACGGAAAGCTTCGCAAATAGCTCAGGCTGGAATAGCCGGTGCCGAAATCGTCCATCGAAATGCGCACGCCGAGCGCGCGCAGCGCGTGCAGCGTGGCGAGTACCTGACTGCTTTTTTCCAACAGCAGCGTCTCGGTGATTTCCAGCTCGAGCCGCTTGGCCGGCAGGCCGGATTGCTTCAGCGCCTCCGTCACCATCGACAGCAGGTTGCCGTTCCGGAATTGCAACGGCGACAGATTGACCGCGACGCGAACGTCGTCAGGCCACAGCGCCGCGTCCGCGCAGGCGCGGCGCAACATCAAGCCGCCGAGTGCGTTGATCAGGCCGGTCTCCTCGGCCACCGGAATGAATTCGGCCGGCGAGATCATGCCGCGTTCGGAATCGGGCCAGCGCACCAGCGCCTCGAAGCCGGTGATGCGGCCGGTCGATAGATCGATCAGCGGCTGATAATATGGTCGCAGCACGTCGTTCTGGATCGCGTCGCGCAGGTCGAGCTCGATCTTGCGCCGGCCCTGGGCGCGGGCGTCCATTTCGGCTTCGAAAAAGCTAAAAGTGCCGCGCGAGTCGTTCTTGGCCCGGGACAGCGCCATGTCGGCGCTCTTCAGAAGCTTCTCGGATTCATCGCCGTCGCCAGGCGCCATCGCAATCCCGATGCTGGCGCCGATGACGACGGAATGGCCGTCAAGCAAATAGGGATCGGCGATCGCCTCCAATAACCGCTTGGCGAGGACCACCGCATCCTCGGGGCGCGTCAAACCGCTCTGGACGATCGCGAATTCGTCGGAGTTGAGACGGGCCAGCGGATCTTCCTCGCGCAACGTCGAGCGCAGGCGCTTGGCGACACCGCGCAACAGCTTGTCACCGATGCCGTGACCCAGTGTGTCGTTGACCGCCTTGAAATTGTCCAGCCCGAGCACCAGCACTGCGACCTTCTCCGCGCTGCGCCGCGTGTGCAGCAGGATCTCGTCCATCTGCTGTCGCAGCAGGTTGCGGTTCGGCAGGCCGGTCAAGCCGTCGTGCTGGGCCATGAAGGCGAGCCGCGCCTCGGCGCGCTTGCGCTCGGTGATGTCCATCAGCGCCAGCAGCACCGCAGGCTGGTCGTTGTAGACCAGATGGCGCGAATAGATCGCCAGATCGATCAGCGTGCCGTCGGCCCGCACATGCTTCCAGGTGCGCGCCGTCAGTTCGTCGCTGGAGCGGTCGCCGGCCCAGGGCGGTTCGGCCTCGAAGGCCTGGACGCTGCGGATGGTCAGATTTTCGAATTCCGCCCGGCTATAGCCGTAATGCTCGACCGCGGCATCGTTGACGCCGAGGATGCGCTCGTCGTCCAGCGCGCAGACGATCATGGGAACCGGATTGCTGTCGAACAACAGCCGGAACGAGGCTTCGCGCTGCTTCAGCTCGGTAATGTCGACGCGCAGGCCGATGACGCCGCCGTCTTCGGTCAGCCGCTCCTCGATCAGGATGACGCGGCCGTCGCTGAGCGTCTGCTCGTGGCGTTCGCCGGGCTGATAAAGCTTCTTGAGCCGATCGGCGATCCATTCCTCTTCGCGGCCGGTCGCTTCAGGATAATCGCCGCGCTCGACGCCCACGCGGATCGTATCCTGCAACCGCGCACCAGGCTTGAACTGGTCCGAACTGCGGTTGTAGATCTCGGCATATTTCTTGTTCCATAGGATGTAGCGTCCTTCGGCGTCGAGGAACACGATGCCCTGCGGCAGGATGTCGATCGCCTCGCGCAACCGTTCGTGGGATTTTCGCGCTTCCGCGATCGCGGCTTCCGTTTCCGCGCGCTTTCGCACGATCTCGCCGATCTCCGCTGAAACGCGACGGCTGCTACTTGAGAGCTTCGGACTCGGTTTAGCCGGCCGGCCGGTGCCGCGGGCGATCGCCGCCTGCTTCGCTATCTTCTTGGTTGTCCTTGGCCGGATTTTCGGCATTGCTTGCGCCCCAATCGCATTCTGCGTTGGCGTTTTCCGATAAGTGTCTGAAAAAATGGTATCTCTTGCCTGCGACTGCGAGTCGGTCGCATCGTTGCACCGAGGCCATTTCCAGTTCCTCATGCCTGTTTATAGGGCGAACGCGCCGGTGGCGGCGCGCAGGACCATGACCTCACCCCGATACCGACGGAAGGGAAGGCGACGATTTATGCAAAATCCGGCCTCTTTATGCACCAGTTCCGAATCGCGCGCAGATTGCACAGCGAATGCGCGTATCTCCGCGAGCGGCGCACGAAATTTCGTCAATGAATGACAGGGTTATCGAACCGTAAAGATGCCGGCCCCGTCGCGTTAGTTCGAGATATTGTTCGAGGGATGCAGTCGAACGCCGCGATGTGAGGCCGGTCCGCCAAGCCGCGACAACTCTGAGGTGCCGTGAATGGCGAAGCCACCATGGAAGAAGATCGGGTGCGACATCGGCGAATTGTAATACTTCCGCGAGAACCAGCGCCGCGATCGCGGCCGCCAATGCCAGCAGCCTTGCGAGCTGTTCGATTGACCGCCGCTTCATGATCTCAGGCGCCGGCCGGTGGTTCGGCACAGAACTGCTCAGGCATTCAACCGATTGCGATTGGCGCGCCTTCTCCCCGGCCGCCGAATCCGTGCTACGCTTGCGTCATACAGAGTGATCCGATGAAGTTCCGCCTGATCTTCAGCCTGCTTCTGATCTGTGCCGCGATTGTCGGTGCTACCTTTGCGCTCGCGCAGGACAAAGGCAGCGTCCATCCAAAACCGTTGCCGCCGCTGGCCAATCCGAACGATCCGAAACTGGGCGCCAAGGAATTGTTCGGCCGCAAGCTGCTGCCGGCGGCGATGCCGACTCGGGTGATCGGGTTCTACGCCAAGGGCTGCATCGCGGGCGCGGAGCCGCTGCCGATTACCGGAGATACCTGGCAGGTGATGCGGTTGTCGCGCAACCGCAACTGGGCGCATCCCGAAATGGTCAAGCTGTTGGAGCGGCTGTCGGTCAAGGCACATAAGGATGCGGGTTGGCCGGGGATTCTGGTCGGCGATATGTCGCAGCCCCGCGGTGGCCCGATGATCACCGGGCACGCCAGCCATCAGATCGGGCTGGACGCCGACGTCTGGCTGACGCCGATGCCGAACCATCTATTGTCGCGCGAGGAGCGCGAGGAAATGTCCGCGGTCATGATGGTGCGGCCCGACCGGCTCGATATCGATCCGCAAGTCTTCACACCGGGCCATCTCGCGGTCATCCGTGATGCCGCGCAGGAACCGAGCGTTGAGCGCATTTTCGTCAACGCCGCGATCAAGAAGGCGCTATGCCGGGAAGCCAAGGGCGATCGCAGCTGGCTCTCCAAGATCCGGCCGATGTACGGCCACGACTATCACTTCCACATCCGCATCAAATGCCCGCCCGGCAGCACCGAGTGCAAGAGCCAGCCGCCGCCTTCACCAAGCGAAGGCTGCAGCCCCGGCGACCTGGCCTTCTGGTTCAAGGATTCGATCATCCACCCCAAGCCACCGAAGGTGCCGCCGAAACCGAGGCCGCCGATGACGCTGGCGCAATTGCCGGCCGCCTGCCGCCAGGTCCTGACCGCGCCGGACGCCAAACAATAGCAGCCGCTGCCACGGAGCCTTTGCTCCGCATCGACAATGCTGTAAGCTTTCCGACGCGAGGTCCGACGGATCGTAAATCCTCTGGACCAGCGGAACGGCGCTTCCGCCTGTCGCATTCCACTTTCAACCAACGGCCTGAGTTGTGCGCGCCGATGGCGCGCGCAAACAGGCATGGAGCGCCACCATGAATCGCCTTGTCGGAGTTTTTGCCGCTTTTGTCATTTTGTGCGGATCGGCCCTGTCGCCTGCTTTGGCCCAGGACAAGAACCTCACCATATTCGCCGCGGCTTCGATGAAGAACGCGCTCGACGACGTCGACGCCGCCTTCACCGCAAAGACCGGCGTCAAAATCGCCGCAAGCTATGCCGCAAGCTCGACACTGGCAAAACAGATCGAACAGGGCGCGCCGGCGGATATTTTCCTGTCCGCCGACACCGACTGGATGGACTACGCGACGGGCAAGAAAGACATCAACGAACCGACGCGGGTCAATCTGCTCGGCAACAGCATCGTGCTGATCGCGCCTAAAGATTCCAAGATCGAGAATGTGACGATCGGACAAGGCTTCGATCTCGCCAAACTCGCCGGCGACGGCAAGATCGCCACCGGCGACGTCAAGGCCGTGCCGGTCGGCAAATACGCCAAGGCGTCGCTGGAGAAACTCGGCTCGTGGCAGGCGGCCGAACCGAAATTCGCGATGGCGGAGAGCGTACGCGCCGCGCTGACCCTGGTGGCGCGCGGCGAGGCGGAGCTCGGCATCGTCTATTCCACCGACGCCAAGGTCGAACCCGGCGTCAAGATCGTCGGCGCCTTCCCGGCGGATTCCCATCCCGCCATCATCTATCCGGTAGCGGCGACGACGGCCGCGAAGCCCGAAGCCGCCGAATATCTCGCCTACCTGCACTCGTCTGCAGCCAAGGCGGTGTTCGAGAAATATGGGTTTACCTACCTGATGCGCCCGACGTCCTGATCGCCACAGCGTGTTCGAAATCTCACCAACGGAATGGACGGCAATCCAGCTCTCGCTGCGGGTCGCCACGGTGGCGACGCTGGTGGCGACGCCGCTCGGGATCGCCGTGGCGTGGCTATTGGCGCGGCGCGACTTCTGGGGCAAGGCCGTGCTCGATGCGCTTATCTACCTGCCGTTGGTGCTGCCTCCGGTTGTCACCGGCTATCTGTTGCTGCTGACATTCGGGCGTCGCGGCCTGGTCGGCGCGTGGCTCGCCGACCATCTCGGCATCGTATTCGCGTTTCGCTGGACCGGCGCCGCGCTGGCCTGCGGCGTGATGTCGTTTCCACTCCTGGTGCGGCCGATCCGGCTGTCGATCGAGGCGGTCGATCGGCGGCTGGAACAGGCGGCGGAAACGCTGGGCGCGGCGCCTTTGCGGGTATTCCTGACCATCACTTTGCCCCTGGCGCTGCCGGGCGTGCTGGCCGGCATGGTGCTCGGCTTTGCGAAAGCGATCGGCGAATTTGGCGCGACTATCACATTTGTTTCAAATATTCCCGGCGAGACCCAGACCATTTCGTCGGCGATCTATTCGCTGATCCAGACCCCGGACGGCGATACCGCGGCGCTGCGGCTGGTGGTAGTTTCGGTTCTGATCGCGCTTGCGGCGCTGATCGTCTCCGAAGTGCTTGCGCGGCGCGCCACCCGGCGCTTGCACGGGAATTGATCATGCTGCGCGTCGATGTGGTAAAACAGCTTGGCGAATTTTCAATCGAGGCCAGCTTCACCAGCGAGGGGCGCGTGACCGGCCTGTTCGGTGCCTCGGGCGCCGGCAAGACCTCGCTGATCAACATGATCGCAGGCCTGCTGCGGCCCGATCGCGGCATCATCGCCATCGACGGCGAGACCATGGACGACACCGCGGCGCATATCCATGTCCCGGCGTACCGCCGCCGCATTGGCTATGTATTCCAGGATGCACGACTGTTTCCGCATCTCGATGTGCGGCAAAATCTCGACTACGGCCGGCGCATGAACCGGATTGCCGACGATCCCGCGCAGCGCAAGCGCGTCATCGACCTGCTCGATATCGACGGCCTGTTGGATCGACGGCCCGGTCAATTGTCCGGCGGCGAGCGCCAGCGTGTCGCGTTTGGACGCGCGCTGTTGTCAAAACCGAGATTGCTGCTGCTGGACGAGCCGCTTGGATCGCTGGATGAGGGCCGAAAGGTGGAGATCCTGCCCTATCTGGTCCGCCTGCGCGACGAGGCCAGGGTTCCCATGGTTTATGTCAGCCACGACGTCGCGGAGCTGCGCCAGTTGGCGACGCAGATCGTGATGCTCCGGCGCGGACGCATTGCCGCGTTCGGCGGCGTAAAGGTGCTGCCGGGGACGCCGCCGCCTGCCTGACGCCCGTCGGCGCCCGAACATCCCCACTGGCAAGGCGCCCGCTATCCTGTAAGCTTGCCGCCGGACTGGCTGGCCGGCCCGGCCGCCATGCCGCAACAAAAAAAGCAAAGCTTGGAGGAACCCCATGTCAGCTCCCAGGAGTCGTGTCTCGTTCAATCGCCGCACGCTTCTGCGTGCGGGCGCCGGCATGGCCGGCATTCTCGCCACCAGCCGCGCGCCGGCATTCGCGCAAACCCAACCGAAAAAACTCGTCTTCGCCCACATCAATGCCGTTCCGGAATCGGCTGCGGTAGCGTTCGACTGGATGGCGAAGGAAGTGACCGCGCAGTCGAAGGGCGCGCTCGACATGCAGTTCTTCGGCAAGACCCTGATCCCGCAGGAGCTGGAGATCATGAACGCGGTCAAGTCCGGCAGCATCGCGATGGGAAGCCCGGCCGGCGCCGCCGCGACCGTGTTTCCGGAAATGGGCGCGCTGCTCGTGCCTTATCTGGTGAAGGACTACGCTTCCGCTTACGCCATGCTCAACGGGCGGATCGGCGACAAGCTAAATAAGCAGATCGAGGACAACTACAAGCTCAAGGTGCTCTGCTATTACGATTACGGCTTCCGGCATTTCTGGACCTCGAAGAAGCCGATCGTCGAACCGAAGGACCTGCGGGGCGCCAAAATCCGCGTGCAGCAGGCCAAGATATTCGGCGACACCATCAACGGGCTCGGCGGCAACGCGGTGCCGATGGCGTGGGGTGAGGTCATCACGGCCGCCAAGCAGGGCGTGATCGACGGCGGCGACCTGCCGATCGTCAATATGAAGGCGTTGAAGATCTACGAGGTGTCGAAATATGCTTCGCTCACCTACCACAATTATGGCCCGACCAACGCGGTGATGAATCTCGAGATCTGGAACGGGCTCATCCCCGAGCACCAGAAGCTGATGATGGACCTGTCGCGCGCCGCGCAGGAGAAGATCCGCCAGGCCACCGAGTCGGTCGACAATTTCGCCAAAGCGAAGGAAGAGCTGGAACCGCTCGGCATGACCGTGGTGGAAGCCAAGGTCGACGAATTCCGGAAAGTCGCACAAGCGAAAATATGGCCGGCCTATAAGAGCCAGTACGGCGCATTATGGGACGAGATCGAAGGCTTCAAGGCCTGAGTTAGCCCGGGGCCGCTGCCTGTTCTTCGGATCGATCTTCCGAAACTCGCTTCGGCCCCTCCGCCCGCTTCATCCGTTGCCAGGATTCCATCGCACATGCTGCGTATTCTCTCTGCCGTCCCGAAAATCACGGTCACGGCGCTGATCATTCTTGCCATCATCAATCTTCTGGTTGGCGTGATCCTGCGCTATTTCGTCGGCGCCATCACCGACTGGCTCGATGTAGACCCGGTGCCGTTCACCTGGGTCGAGGAAGTCGGCGAACTGTCGCTGGCGTGGCTGACGCTGATCGGCGCCGCGATCGGCATTCAGTCGCGCTCGCATTTCACCCTTGCCGTGTTCGTGCATCGCCTGCCGGCGGCCGCGCAGCTCTGGATCCACCGTTTCAATCACGCGCTGATCGCGGGCGTCGGCTTGCTGGCGGCACGGTACGGCCTAAAACTCTGCCTGCTCAACCGGACGCTGACGACGCCCGGCCTGCAGATCAATCTCGCCTGGCTCTACGCCTCCGCCGTGGTCGGCGGCATCCTGATCGCCGTCTATGGGCTGGCCATGATGATCTCTCCGCCGCCGCAAGGCGAGCACCAGCACTGAGGCGCACCATCGATGCTGCTTGCGACCGTCGCCATCGTCTTCGTCGTGCTGGTCCTGCTGTCGATGCCGATCGTGTTCGCGCTCGGCGTCGCCGGCATCGCGGGGCTCTTGATCGGCGGCTATCCGCTGCAGCAGCTGTCCTCGGCACTGGTGTCGGGATCGCAGAGCTGGGTGCTGCTGGCGATTCCCGCCTTCGTGTTCGCCGGCAATCTGATGGAGCGCTGCGGCATGAGCCACGCGCTGGTGGAGCTGGCGCGCGCCCTGATCGGCTGGGTCAAAGGCGGGCTCGGCATGTCGGTGATCGTGGTGGCGTATTTCTTCTCCGACATCTGCGGATCGAAAATGGCGGAGGTGTCGGCGCTCGGCTCGGCGCTGATGCCGCCGCTGACAAAAGCCGGCTACGACCGGCGCGATTCGGCTTCCCTGATCGCTGCCGGCACCGCGATGGGCATGCTGGTGCCGCCGGCGATCTTCATGATCGTGATCGCGCAGGTCACCAACACTTCGGCGGTGGCGCTGTTCGTCGCCGGCTTCGTCCCGGCCATGGTGATCATGCTGTGCCTGATGGCGGTGGTTTACATCCGCGCGCGCCGGAACGACTGGCCGGTCGATTCGAGGCCGAGCCTGAAGCGTATCGGCCATGCGGTTCTGCACGCCGCCGTGCCGATGGTGGTGCCGTTCGTGATCCTCGCCGGTTTCATTCTCGGCATCATCACCGCGACTGAGGCGGGCGCCGTGGTCGCGGCCTACGCCTTCCTCGCTGCAAAGCTCTATTACCGCAACGTCTCGTGGCGCGAGATGGGCAATATCGCCTATGACAGCGCGATCCTCACTGCGGCGGTGGTGTTCCTGCTCGCGATCGCCTCGGTCTATCAATATTTGATGGGCGTGAGCGGCGTGCCGCAATTGTTGGGCCAGGTGCTGGGGCCGCTGAAAATGCACCCGTGGCTGTTCCTGATCGGGACCGCGGCAATGAGCTGCCTGTTCGGCATGGTGCTGGAAGGCCTGCCTGCCGCGGTGGTGCTGATCCCGGTGGTGTTTCCGATCTCCGAGGCGATGGGCATCGACCCCATCCACTTCAATATCGTGCAGACCGCCGCCGTCGGCGTCGGCCTGTTCATGCCGCCGATGGGAGTCGGGCTATTGATGGCGCTGCGCTTCGCGAACTTCAGCGTCGGCCAGCACTTCCGCACCTATGTGCCTTACATGCTGGCCCTGTTTGCCGGGCTGCTGCTGATCATCTGCATTCCCGAGATCAGCCTGACGCTGCCGAGGCTGGCGGGGCTGATCAGGTAAAAGCATCGCCCGCGCGGTTACCTGTCCACGCCTCGCACGTCACCCGTAGCCGCATCGATGTAGACTTCCATATAGCGGCCTCCGGTATCCCGCCCCTCGATCTCCCATTCATCGCCGAGAAAGTTCGTATGGGAAACCGATACCAGGCCGAGATCCGCCGCGGCTCCTATGGCATCCTGCATCGACATCAGGCCGCCCGAGTCATACGCCATCGCGGGCGTCGCGATTCCGAGCGCTACGGCCGTGGCCATCGGTATGATAAATTTTCGCATGGGTCACTCCTGATCGAAGCCAGTTCCATTTGTGTCGCGCACACCAGCGCAACCTTGCAAAGAACCATTCCGGGCGCCGACGCGTTCCGATTTCAGGGATCACGAAGCTGCGCAAATCTTCGGCAGCCCGCGGCGATTTGTTGACCGCTTCCCGGCAACAAAGCGACGCGATTTCGCGGGCCGCCCCCGCTCAGACGATGCCCCGTGCGCGCAAGTCCGCGATCGCATCCGCGTCATAGCCGATCGAGTTCAGGATCTCGTCGGTGTGGGCGCTCAGTTCGGGCGCCATAAAATCGAGCCTGCCGCCGCCATGGGCGAGCTGGAAGCCGCTACCGGCGAAGCGCAGGCGGCCATAAGGGCGTATCGATCTCCTGAATGGCTCCGCGCGCCGATATCTGCGGATGATCGATCACCTCCTCGATCCTCCAGATGCTGGCGCAGGGCGCTCCCGCCGCATCGAGGATCTTCTCCCACTCGCGCGGATCCTTCTTCGAAAGCGCCTCCTCGATGATGGCTCGCAGCGCCGGCTCGTTTTCCTGCCGCGCGAACCAGTCAGCGAAGCGCGGGTCTTCCAGCGTGTCGGCGCGGCCGAGCGCTGCCATCAGCGACCGGTATTGCTTCTCATTGTTCACGGCGAGCAACAAATAGCCTTCGCCCGCCCTAAACAAATTGGCTGTCGGCCTGCGGCTCACGGCCTGATTGCCGGACAGTTGCTGCCGATGGCCTGCAACGGTGTAATCCGCTACCTGCCCCGACAGAAACGCCAACGTCGCCTCAAGCATGGAGACGTCGACCATTTGCCCCTTGCCGGTGTGGGTGCGCTGGAACAGCGCGCTTGATACGCCGAATGCAGCGGTGGCGCCGGACAGCACGTCGCAGACCGCGAAACCGGCACGCGTCGGCCCGGTCTCTTCATGGCCCGTAATCGCCATGATGCCCGACATCGCCTGGATCTTGCCGTCGTAGCCCGCGCCAAGGCGCTCCGGGCCGGTCTGGCCGAAGCCTGAGATGGCACAATAGATCAGCCTCGGGTTGATCGCCGAGAGCGCGGTATAGCCTATACCGAGCTTGTCCATCACGCCGGGACGAAAATTTTCCATCACCACGTCTGTACTCGCCGCGAGCTGCTTGACGATGCTGATCGCCTCCGGCTTCTGCAGATCGAGGGTCAGGCTGCGTTTGTTGCCGTTGATCGCCTGCCAGCCCGGGGCGAGGCCGCGATCAGCCCATTCGCGGCTCAATGGGGTGCGGCGCATGTCCTCGCCTTCCCGCCGCTCCAACTTGATGACGTCGGCGCCGAGCAACGCGAGCTGGTAGCTCGCATAGGGGCCAGCCAGCACCTGCGTGAAGTCAAGAATCTTCACGCCTTCGAACGGTCGGGTCACGGCGACGTCCTCCTGATAGCGTCATTGCGTGTTCTTCTCCCCTCCCCGCCACGCGCAAGAGCGCGTGGAGGGAGGGGAGACGACGGTCTCAGCGTCATTGCAAGCAATGATGGCTCGAGCGCCGCGCCCACGTCAGGCGACTTTGTTGCCGCGCGCGATTTCTTTTTGCCTGTCGAATTCGCTTCGGCGCCGCGCCAGCTCTTCCGGGCTCATCTGAGCGATGTTGTTGTAGTCGAGCTTCCAGGAGGCGTCCTCACTCCAGCGCAGCGGCGACTGCATCGTCGTGCGTGGGCCGAAGGCGTGCTCCAGCAAACCCAGCGCCAGTTCCAGCGTCAACGCCTGCGACTCGATATCATGCGGCTTGCCGGCAGAATTGCCCAACGGGAAGTCGCTGAACAGGAAGCGCGGCACGGCCGCATGCTCAACGATGTCCTTGGCGCATCCCATCACCACGGTCGAAATGCCGTTGGCCTCGAGGTGGCGGGCAACGAGCGCGGTCGTCTGGTGGCAAACCGGGCAGTTCGGTACCAGCACGGCGACATCGACCTTGTCGGCGCGGCAGCGGGCGAGGATTTCCGGGGCATCGACGTCGATTGTTACCCGGTGGCTGCGATTGGTCGGCGCCCCGAAGAAACGCGGCGCGACCTCGCCGATCCGTCCCTTGGCTGCCGCCTTCAGGAGCTGCGGCAGCGGAAACCAGGTGCCACTGTCGGTCGCGGTCGTGTGCTTGCGGTCGTAGCCGATATGCGAGATGCGCAAATCGTGCTGCTTCGACGTGTCACCGTCATAGACCTTGTAGAACTTGGCTCCGCCATTATACGCCGCGCCGGGGCCCTGGTCGCCCTTCGCCGGATCATATGGGGCGGCGGTGGTGACGATGGTCACGCGCGATTGCGCCAGAGGCTTTTTCAGCGGCTGGAACGGCGCATCGACATAGTGCGCCCAGCGATAGGGCGTCGTGTAACCGATCGCGGCGTAATAGTCGCGGGTGCGCTGCATATAGGGAACCGGGGAATCATAGTCAGGCGCAAAGCCGAGTTGGTCATCAAGGGGGGCGGACATTGTTATGTCTCTCCTGCGTTTCCACCGCGAGGTCGTAAATCGACCTTTCGGCCAGACTAAAGATAGTCGGCTTGTTGCTCAACAGCCGAAATAGCACCCACCCCCCTGCGGCCGGCGACCACACCAGGCCCGGACGCACGTCAATGCTCGCAGGCGACGCGCGCCCCGAGCTGATGCGACGTTCGTGTCCCTCGTAAACAATGAGGGAGCAGGGAATGCCGGGTGCGCGCTGCACCCGCGGTCTCGTGCGCAAAAATTGTGCGAAGAAGCGCACACGAGCATACAGGTTCAGCGGAGGCACTCCGGCATTCCCTGCGCAATGGCTTGACGGCTTATGGCGCGCTCTCCCCGGCGATCAGGATTTGTTTGTCACCGTCGCCCCGCGGATGATGGCTGGCCTGACGCCCGGTTGGGCCGGCTTCGCCTCCTTAGGGACTTGACGCCAACCTTGAGGCGTCAGGACCACACGCTTTTGCCGTACGCAGCTCGCCCGTCTTCGCCAAAAGGCTCAGCCGTGCTTTGGCGCCGTCGTCTTGCGCTGACGATACCGCTCACGGGACAAACCCGCCCTGCAATTCCGTTTCACGCCGACGCTGCCGCGTCCACCGCATCCCGCCCCACGTCCGTGACGATCGCGAGCGCCCCTCATGAGGAGCGGGACGGGGGAAGTTGTAAAAGTGATTTGGGTCGGCTGCGAAGCGGAATATTTTTTCGCAAAGGGCTGGACAGGCAAATCGGTGATTTGCCTGTCGGGCCAATTAATGATCTACACCCCCGCCATCGACGCCCAGATCTCCGCGAGCTTGCGCCTGAACCTCTGCATGCGCGTCAGCGGCGCGGCCTCTTCTTCGTCTTCCGGCAGGCGCAGGCCGACGACATTGACCCGGCCGCCGCCGAGGCTGCGCGCGACCAGCACGATGAGTGTCGAGCGCCAGCTTCCGCGCCCTCCTTCGGCGCGCGGTCGAGATGAACGTCGAAATAATCCGCCAGCGTCAGCTTTGCCTGCTCTTCGTCCACCGCCACACCGTAGATCTCGGCGAGTTCGCCAAGCGTGTGTTCGCCGGAGACCATGAAATCCCCGAGCAGATGCGGATCGGGCGCCGAGCTCGGCTGCATGTCGACAAAGAAACGATCCAGCGCCTCGGCCTTTTCCGGCGGCGCCAGCAGATAGATGTAGTCGCCCGGCGCAATCGGATCGGCCTCTGCGGGCGAGAGGATGTGCTGGTCGCGGATCACCAGCGTCGGCTTCGACCAGGACGGAACGAGGCCGCGCCGGAAGAACAGGCTCTTCGGCCGCACGGAATAACCGACCAGCTGCTGCTCGAGCTGGCCGGGCAGATCCAGTTCAACGCGCCGCGGGCCGCGATCCGCCCGCGGCAGCGCCACATGCAGCCGCCGCGCGGCCGCCGCCAGCGTCCAGCCCTGCAGCAACAGCGAAATGATGACGACGACAAAGGCGACGTCGAAATAGAGATAGGCTTTCGAGAGCCCGACCAGCATCGGGATCGACGCCAGGAAGATCGCGACCGCGCCGCGCAGGCCGGTCCAGGCGATGAAGATCTTCTCCCGCCAGTTGAAGCGAAATGGCGCCAGACACAGAAACACCGCGAGCGGCCGCGCCACCAGCATCAGGACCAGCGCCACGATCACGGCGGGAACGATGCTCACCACCAGCCGCTGCGGCGAAACCAGAAGGCCGAGCAGCACGAACATCACGATCTGCGCCAGCCAGGTCGCGGCGTCGAGAAACGTCACCACCGAATTATGCGCCCGCGTCGGCCGGTTGCCGATGATGATGCCGGCGAGATAGACGGCGAGAAATCCCGAGGCGTGCGCGATCTGCGCGGCGCCGAAGATCACCAGTGCCGCGGTCGCGACAAACGGCGCGTGCAGGCCCTGCGGCAGCGCCACGCGATTGAGCGCCAGCACCACCAGCCGGCCGCCGATCACGCCGACGACGGCGCCGAGCACCGCCTCGCGGGCCAATTCCAGCGACCACATGCCATGCGCGAGCTGTGGCCGACCGAAATCAGTTCGACCAGCATCAGCGTCAGAAACACCGCGAAGGGATCGTTGGTGCCGGACTCGGCCTCCAGCGTCGCGCCGACGCGGGGCCGCAGCCGCAGGCCCTGCGCGTGCACCAGGAGAAACACCGCCGCCGCGTCGGTCGAGGCCACCACGGCGCCGACCAGCAGCGCCTCGGTCCAGTTGAGGTCGAGCGACATAGCGGGCGACGGGTGCGGTGATCAGCGCGGTCAGCAGCACGCCGATCGTCGCCAGCGCCATCGACGGCGCCAGCACCGCGCGGATGCTCTGAAACCGCGTCCGCAGGCCGCCATCGAACAGGATCAGCGCCAGCGCCACCGAGCCCACCAGATAGGTGGTGCGCACGTCGTCGAACCGCAGCTGGCCGGGGCCGGAATCGCCGGCCAGCATGCCGATCAGGAGAAACACCAGCAGCAGCGGCGCGCCGAAGCGCAGCGCCAGCAGGCTCGACAGGATGCCGGCCATCACCAGAACGGCGCCGAGAAGAATGGCTATGCTGACCGAGTCGAGAGATGCCATGGGCCTTCGCAAATGGAAGCAAATACTTGCAATTGCATCCTTATCGTCGCCACACTTCGACGCCAACCCATTTCTGCGGCCAGCGACAAAGTGCCCGGTTTTCCGGCCTTTTCCGCTGCACAGGCCTGCCGTAGCGATGGCGCCGGAACCGCGGTTATGGGAATCTGCCGGATATTCGAATCAAGTTTGTTCGATGACCTGCCTTGAGACGAGATTTTGCCGATGGACCTGAACGACATCATCGATTTCCTGCACGCCGCCGCGCGGTCGGTCGGCGCGGAGGTCACCTCGCCCTGGTTCTATCTGCAGTTCGGCCTGATCCTGGCCGCTGCCGGGATCGCCTTCGCGGCCGACGCCGCCATTCGCGCGCGCGTCGACATGACCTCGTTCGCGATGGGCTGGCCGCTGCCGTTGCGGCACTTCGCCCGCGTGCTGGTCGGCAGCGCTTCCACGGCCGTGTTTGCGATCCTGGTGATCGTGGCGCGCGTCGCGATGTACCATTCGACCTGGCCGAGCCGAAGCTACCTGCTGATGGTGGCCGCCAAGCTGGCGCTGGCCTGGCTGGTGATCCGGCTCGTGACCTCGGTGATCCGCAACGCCTTCATCGTCAGGCTGGTGTCGGTGTCGGCGTGGGTGGTGGCGGCGCTGAGCATCATCGGCCAGCTCGACCCGGCCATCGACGCGCTCGACTCGGTCTCGGTGGTGCTCGGCGGATTGCGGCTGACGCCGCTGCTCTGATCAAGCTCGGGGCGCTGCTGATCGCCGCGCTGTGGCTGACCAATATCGCCAGCAATTTCGTCGAAAGCCGGATCAGCCGCTCCACCGACCTGACGCCGTCGATCCAGGTGCTGCTGGTCAAGATGATCCGGATGGGGCTGATGGTGCTCGCGATCGCCATCGCCTTGGGCGCGGTCGGCATCAACCTCTCGGCGCTGGCGGTGTTCTCCGGCGCGGTCGGCGTCGGCATCGGCATCGGCCTGCAGAAGATCGTCGCCAATTTCATCTCCGGCATCATCCTGCTGGCGGACAAATCGGTGAAGCCCGGCGATCTCGTCACCATCGGCGACAATACGGGCCGCATCAGCGCGATGAAGACGCGCTATATCTCGGTCGCCGCCGGCGACGGCCGCGAATTCCTGATCCCGAACGAGGATCTGGTGACGCAGAAGGTCGTCAACTGGACCTACACCGACAAGAACACGCTGGTGAAGGTCAATTTCGGCACCAATTACGACGCCGATCCGAGGCTGGTCTGCAAGCTCGCCATCGACGTCGCCGCGGCGGCCAAGCGCGCCATCAAGGGCAAGCCGCCGAACTGCATCCTGACCGAATTCGCCGAGGCCGGGATGAAGTTTGCCCTGACCTTCTGGATCGCCGATCCCGACGGCATGGACAATGTGAAGAGCGACGTGATGCTGGCGCTGTGGGACGCCTTCAAGCGCGAGGGCATCCGGGTGCCCTATCCGGTCCGCGAAATCCGGATCCGCGGCGGCGCGCTGCCGGTGGAGACCACGGTGGAGGTTTCGAACTGAGGGGCGAGGCGCCCCGCCGCCATACTCGGGGTTCCGGTGCCATGGACAACCATTTCGCGACCCAAGCCTTGGCTTGCTACTGCCGGCCCCGATCATTAAATTGGGCCTGCAAATCACCCCCTCGCCGCCAACGAAGATCCGCCCATGAGCTACATCGAAGCCATCAGATACCTCCCTGCGCAAAACCGGGCAGATCAAGCTGCATGGGCCGAGCGGTTTTGCCGGCATGCGCAAGGCCGGCGCGCTGGTCGCAAAATGCCTCGATGAGCTGACCGATATCGTCAAGCCGGGACTGCCGACCTCGCGAGATCGACGAATTCGTCCGCGAGTTCGCCTTCAGCCATGGCGCCTACCCGGCGACGCTGATGTACCGCGGCTATCGCTATTCGACCTGCACCTCGATCAACCACGTGGTCTGCCACGGCATGCCCGGCGACCGGGCGCTGAAGGAAGGCGACATCGTCAACATCGACGTCACCTTCATCGTCGACGGCTGGTACGGCGATTCCAGCCGGATGTATCGCGGTCGGCCCGATCGCCCGCAAGGCCGAGCGGCTGATCGAGGTGACCTATGAGGCCATGATGCGCGGCATCGCGGCCGTCAAACCCGGCGCCACCACCGGCGACATCGGCCATGCGATCCAGAGTTTTGTCGAGCCGCAGGGCATGAGCGTGGTGCGCGACTTCTGCGGCCATGGTCTGGGGCGCATGTTCCATGACGAGCCGAACATCATCCATATCGGCCGGCCCGGCGAAGGCGTGGTGCTGAAGCCCGGCATGTTCTTCACCATCGAGCCGATGATCAATCTCGGCAAGCCGCATGTGAAGATCCTGTCCGACGGCTGGACCGCGGTGACGCGCGACCGCTCGCTGTCGGCGCAGTTCGAGCATTCGGTCGGCGTGACCTCAACCGGCGTCGAGATCTTCACGCTGTCGCAGCGCCACGGCGAGAAGCCGCCGGTCGCGGCGTCTTAGCCCTCGGTCCGCCGGGTCAATCCCCGCCTCCGGCGCGACGGGCGAGTTCGCGGGCGTCGTAGTTTTCACCGACCGACATGGCGCAGATGCGCGAGAGATGGACGTAGGGAAGTCCCGGTTTCCGCGGCCCAGGCATTGAACTGCGCCTGCACCTTGGCAAGGTCCGTCTTCGATTTGACCTCCTCGGCGACGTCCAGTCCCGCATCGCGCAGGCAGGCGGTGACATCCTTCGACGTGACAAAGCCGTCCCAGCCAAGGAAGCGCAGCAGCATCTGGCCGGTATTGCCGCCGAGCCGGCTGCCGCGTTTGGCCAGCAGGTTCAGCAGTCCGACCTCGTCGGAGGACGGCCATGTCGCCAGAAAGCGGCCGAAACCGCCATGTTCGCTCGCGATCTCCTGCAGGAAGCGGGCGTTTTCGCGCACCGACATGATCTTTGCGCCGTTGCGCACGATGCGCGTATCGCTCGTCAGCTGCTCCCAGAATTCATCGGGCTTGAAGGCCAGCGTGGCCGGCTGAAAGCCGAGGAACGCCCGCTCGAAACCCGGCCATTTTGCCTCGATCACGCTCCAGGCAAAGCCGGCGCAGAACACCCGCCTCGCCATCTCGGCGAGAACGCGGTCGTCCCCGAGTTTGATCAGGGATTGCGGGTCGGGGACCTTCGGCAGCAGCTTCTTCAGCGCCGCCGGCCCTCCCTTGCGCTTCTCGGCGCGGGCCCGGATGACCTTGAACGACGTCACGCGGCTGGAGACCTTTCTCTCTTCTGGCGGAGGTCGGTCCGCCTCCGTCTTGATCTTAGCGCCGCGGCGGCTGCGATGACAATGTGACTGCGGCGGAGGCCATGGCGAGGCCGAGCTTCACCCGGCGCGACCGTAACCCCGTCGTCCAAATTTTTTACGCCGTCGCAGCGCCGCGCCGAGAAGCCGGCGGCGGCTCGATTTCCGGCAATTCCCGGTTGCAAAAGCTGGCCGGCGCGGCATGGTTAGGGCCGATGCCCGCGAAGACCAACGATAAACAGGATCAGCCTGCCGAGACGCCGCATTATCACGGCCATCGGACGCGGCTGCGCGAGCGCTTTCATGCCGCGCCGGCCCGGATGCCCTGAGCGATTACGAACTGCTGGAGATGGTGCTGTTCACCGCCCGGCCGCGGGGCGACATCAAGCCGCTGGCCAAAGCCGCTGATAGGAATTCGGCTCGTTCGCCGAGGTCGATCAACGCGCCTGAAGCGCGGTTGCGCGAGGTCGATGGCGTCGGCGACGGGTCGGTCACCAGCTCAAGCTGATCGCCGCCGCCGCCAGCCGGATCGCCAAGGGCCAGTTGAAGAGCCGCACCTTGCTGTCGTCATGGAACGACGTGATCGACTATTGCCGCACCGCGATGGCGTTCGCCGACAAGGAGCAGTTCCGCATGCTGTTCCTCGACAAGCGCAACCAGTTGATCGCGGACGAGGTGCAGCAGACCGGCACCGTCGACCACACCCCGGTCTATCCGCGCGAGGTGATCAAGCGCGCGCTGGAATTATCCGCCACCGCGATCATTCTGGTGCACAACCACCCCTCCGGCGATCCCTCGCCGTCGCAGGCCGACATTCACATGACCAAGGCGATCATCGACATCGCCACCCCGCTCGGCATCGCCGTGCACGACCACATCATCGTCGGCAAGAACGGGCATGCGAGCATGAAGGGGATGCGGCTGATCTGATGCCTGGGCAAGCCGCCCCCTGTGCAGACCCAGTTAATGTCCGTGTTTTGGGCCAAGAGCGAAAGTCATTTGCCCGGCATGCCATTTCTCACTTTGATCCATAGCGGTCAAAGGAAGTTCGGCGCTAGGATGTTGGCGTGAATTCCAGCAGTAAAGTGAAGCTCATGCTTTTCTGGATATCGAGTGCGATTGGATTGGTGATCGCCTATCTCTTCGGTTCCACGCCCACGGGCTATCTGGTGGGAAAACTGCTCAAGGGCATTGATATCCGAAAGCATGGCTCCAAGTCCACCGGGGCAACGAACGTATTGCGGACCTCTAGGGAATGGCCTGCGTCTGGTGGTGCTCATCGTTGATGCGCTGAAGGGGGTGGCGGCCATCGTGTTTGCCCGCTGGTTCTATCCTTGGCTCAATGCAGTGCTATCCACCACTTCGCCGACAGCGTTTAATTTTCAAGTCTGGGTGCCGTGGGCTGTTTGCTTGGCCGGACTTGCCGCGCTGGTGGGGCATAGCCGTTCGATTTGGTCGAACTTTACAGGCGGCAAATCCGCGGCGACTGGGTTGGGTGTGTTGCTGGCGATGTCTTGGCCAGTAGGTTTAGGAGCCGCAACGGTCTTTGGCCTCGTGCTTGCAATTTTTCGGATTGTTTCCCTTAGCTCAATGGTAGCGGCGTTGGCCGCCATTGTCCTTATCTGCGGTCTGGAGCAACCGTTGCCGTATAGGGTGTTGGTGATTGCGGGCAGCATTTACGTGATTGTGCGCCATCGTGCGAACATTCAACGACTATTGGCAGGGACGGAGCCGCGCCTGGGTCGAAGTGGCCCAGAACCGAAGGCCCAAGCGCAACTTTAACGTATGAACTATTCCAGTTTCGAGGTCGCGCATGCTCTGCGCGGGACGAATTATTTCCTCACTGCCTCGCGCTCCCGCAGCCTGAAGCGCTGGATCTTGCCGGTGGCGGTCTTCGGCAGATCCGCCAGGAACTCGATCGTCCGCGGGTACTTATAGGCGGCCAGGCGGCCCTTCACGAAGGTCTTGAGGTCGGCGTCGCTCGCATTCGAGCCTGGCTTCAGCACGACGAAAGCCTTGGTCTTGGTGAGCCCCTCCTTGTCGAGCACGCCGATGACCGCGGCTTCCAGGACGGACGGATGCTGGATCAGCGTGGATTCGATCTCGAACGGCGACACATAGACGCCGCTGACCTTGAGCATGTCGTCGCTGCGGCCGGCATAGGTGAAGGAGCCGTCGTCGGCATTGCGCACATATTTGTCGCCGCTCTTGGTCCATGGCGCCCAGAAAGGTCTCGCGCGACTTCTCCCGATCGCCCCAATACATCACCGCCGAGCTGGGCCCTTGTATGAAAAGATCGCCGGGCTCGCCGTCGGCCACCGGCTGGCCGCCTTCGCCGCGCAGCTCGACGCGATAGCCTGGAACCGGCCAGCCCGTGGTGCCGTAGCGCACTTGCCCCGGACGGTTCGACAGGAAGATGTGAAGCATCTCGGTGGAACCGATTCCATCGATGATTTCGCAGCCGAAATGTGCGGTGAAGCGCTCCCCCAATTCGGCGGGCAGCGCTTCACCCGCCGAGGAGCACAGCCGCAAGGACACCTCGTTGCGCGCCGGCAGATCGGGAGAAGCAAGCATTCCGGCGTAACCGGTCGGGGCGCCGAAGAAGATCGTCGGGCGCACACTGTTCACTTCGCCGCGCCAGCGCCTGAATGTTGCCTCGGGTGTCGGCCGCTCGGCCATCAGGATCGTGGTCGCGCCGACGCTCAGCGGGAAGGTAAGCGCGTTGCCAAGGCCATAGGCGAAGAACAGCTTGGCCGCGGAAAAGCAAACGTCATGCTCGGTAATGCCCAGCACCGGCGTCCCGTACAATTCTGCGGTCCAGTACGGGTTTGCATGGCTGTGCAGCGTGGCCTTGGGGCGGCCGGTGGACCCTGAGGAATAGAGCCAGAAGCCGGGATCGTCGGGACGCGTCTCAGCGGGCGCCGGCAGTGGCGCGTGATGGCCGAGCAGTTCGTCCAGCGCCACTTCACCCTGCGCAAGCGCGGCGCTGGGGCGTGAAACGATGACGGACTTCACCTCGTGTCCGCGCTGCGCCGCGGCCGTCGCCATGGCTTCGCGCAAAGTTGGCAGCAATGCCCCCGATACCATCACCGCCTGCGAACGGCTGTTCCGCAGCATGTAGGCGTAGTCGTCGACGGTCAGGAGGGTGTTGACGGCTACTGGCACGATACCGGCATACATGGCGCCGAGGAACGCCACCGGCCAATCGTTACAGTCGTGCATCAGCAACAACACGCGCTCCTCGCGACGCACGCCGGAAGCCAGCAACCCTGCGGCCGCGCGTTGGATCTTCTCGCTCAACTCGCCGAAGCTCAAACGGCCGTGGTCGTCGACATAGGCCGGCCGGGATGAACGGTTGACGTTGCGCGTGATGAGGTGTTCCGCGAAATTGAAATACTCACCAAGTGCCTCGACTTGAGGCTGGGTTGTCATGTTTGCCTCCTCACTGCTCGCTTGTGTCCCGCCTCAGGCGACCGCGGGCTCGGTAAAGAGCTAAAGCGGAGGACAAAGGCGGTCCAAACGCGATGAGTCCCCCAACCCCGATAACCCGGCCTGTCTCCCTGGCATTCTTGTTCGGCACAATACAGCAATACATTGCCATAATACAGGACTGTCTTGTGTTTCCCATGGGCTCGAACGGGACCAGCCATGCAAAAGTGGTCTATAATATAACAATACGCTGATGTATTATTTTGGATAGATGGCGGTACTTTTGTACCGCGCTCGAATTGGGGAGCCATGCCCGCGTATGGATCGTCGGCCGGGGCGGCCGAACAGGTGACGCGGATGGGCGGATTCGGATCGAGCTTCCGACGTGGAAAGGCCGCGCGGCGCTGATGGGAGAAGAGCATGACGAGCTATGACGACATCATTTATGAGGAACGTCCGAAAGGCGTTGCGCGCATCACGATCAATCGGCCGGCGACCTACAATGCGTTCCGCGGCAAGACGGTCGAGGAGCTCATCCACGCCTTTCAGCGCGCCGGCTGGGACAAGTCGATCGGCGTCATCGTTCTGACCGGCGCCGGCGACAAGGCGTTTTGCACCGGCGGCGACCAGGGCGCGCACGACGGACAATACGACGGTCGCGGCACGATCGGCCTGCCGATCGACGAGTTCCAAAGCGTCATTCGCGACGTGCCGAAACCCGTCATCGCCCGGGTCAACGGGTTCGCGATCGGCGGCGGCAACGTGCTCGCGACGATTTGCGATCTGACGATCGCTTCGGATCGCGCGCAATTCGGTCAGGTCGGACCGAAGGTCGGGTCCGTCGATCCCGGATTCGGAACCGCCTATCTTGCGCGGGTGGTCGGCGAGAAGAAGGCCCGGGAGATGTGGTATCTCTGCCGGCGCTACACGGCGGCGCAGGCGGTCGAAATGGGGCTCGCCAACATCGCCGTCCCGCACGACGAGCTCGACGCCGAGGTCGATCGCTGGTGTGCGGAATTGCTTGAGCGCAGCCCGACAGCGCTCGCCCTCGCGAAGCGCTCCTTCAATGCCGATACCGAATCGATCCGCGGCATCTCCAGCATGGGGATGCAGGCGCTCAGTCTCTACTACGGCACCGAGGAGTCGAAGGAGGGCGGTCGGGCGTATCGCGAGAAGCGCAAGCCTGACTTCCGGAAAGTGGATCGCTGATTGACTTCAGCGCGACGTGACAAGCGAACTCGACGTGGCGGCTTGGGGAATGGCGAGCTGTAAAACGGACGGAGTACACGGAACGGGCGTGGCCTGCACCGCATCAGACCTTCATCAACGCCGTCTTCAGACGATCAAGCAGCCGATAGAGCATGACCTGGTCATCATGGCTGAAGCTGGCCAAGGCGGCCGCGTAGAAGGCCTCAATCGGCTCCAGCATACGAATCCAGGTCGCGCTTGCCCTCGGCCGTCAGGCGAATGCGCCTGCTGCGCCCGTCGTCCTTGTCCTTGACGCGCTTGATCCAGCGCCGCCCCTCCAGCCGATCGAGGACCGCCGTCAGATTTTGCCGGCTCAGCTCGAGAAATTCGATCAGCTGCTTGACGGTCATTCCGCTGTCGCGGACCAGCGGCCGCGCAAGGGCGCCCAACACGGCCCATTGCTGGGTCGTCGTTCCGAACCGGTCGACATAGCGCGTGCCCTGTTTGTGCATCAGGTTCGACGCCTGATAGAGCCGGAAGAAAACCCGGTTGGCGACGTCGAATTCGACGCCGGTCCTTGCCGGTACCACACCCAATGCCATCGCCTCGATCCCCGAGAGTCGCTCGCGCGCCAACATAGCAAGGCTACTGATATATTTCAGCTCACGATTGCATCATTGCATTGATATAATATTTTGCCGGCTTCGTTGAGGTCTCCTTCCGCGCAGCGGAAATCCGCCAGCTCGAAAAACGATTTAATTTCAATATCTTGGGTGCATACATGCGCCGCGCTTGCCACAGGGGCGTTCCGATCCGGCCATTTGCGAGCAGTCCGGCGTTTCGAAAAAGAGCCGACCCGCCCGGATTGCCGGCCGGCTTTTGATTCAGATCAATGGCAAGTCCCGCCATTCGGGCGTCTAACAGTCAACACGGGAGCAAAGCGGGAGGCAGGGATGAGCACTCCGATCAAGCCGGAGGAAGAATCTTCCATTCGGCGATGTCGAAATACGGACGGCTCTGGCCGAGGATATTCCCTGGATCGTCAGCCTCGACGAAAAGACCACGGGCCAGCCCAAGTACCAATACTGGCAGGATTTGTTCGCCCATTTTCAGCAGTCGCGCGGGGTTGGCAGAGCGTTTCTAGTGGCCGAACAACAGGGTCGGGTGGTAGGCTTCATTACCGGCGAGGTCAGGGCTTTCGAATTCGGATCGGAACCTTGTGGCTGGGTTTTTGCTTTGAACGTCGATCCGGAGATTCGCGTTCACAATGTGGGAACCCGGCTTTTCGAGACGTTATGCGAGACTTTCGGGCGGGCCGGGGTCGGAGAAGGTACGGACCATGCTGAATCGCGACAATCATCTCGTCCTGTCTTTCTTTCGAAGTCTGGGGATGATGGCGGGACCGTTTATTCAGTTAGAGAAAGATCTCGATTAAGCCTTTAAGGTCGCGCTGAGTCCGTTACGGCGCCTTGGCCGGGCGCAACCTGTCAGAAGAACGAAGGCGATGAAGTTACAAAAGGCGACGCTTTGTGGACTTTATGCGGTGCTGGAACTCGCAGCCCATTCCGATCAACAGATTTCGGCCGCAGAAATCGCCGAGAAATACGATATCTCGATCAATCATCTGGCCAAGGTGCTGCGCAGTCTGGTGCGCGCGAGGCTGGTGGAATCGGTGCGCGGCGCCGGCGGCGGCTACCGCTTCTCGGGAAATCCAAAGCGCGTGACGCTGCTCGACGTCATCGAACTGTTCGAGGAGGTCGGCCGCGACGCTGAGGATTCGCCGCCGGTCTACCTGGACGAGGGCCGCGCGCTGCACAAGGTTCTCCGGGAGATCGATGACATCGCGATCGCCACCCTGAGTTCGATATCGATCACCACGCTGCTCAAGATCATCGAAAAGCAGAAACGCGGCGACGAAAGCAGACACCAAGGTCCCGGTTCGCTCCGGCGCAGAGGGCGTCTGACCGCCGCCGAAACCCGGGCCGATCACCAGATGCGGGAAACCGGTCTCGAGCATCCAAAGAATGCCCGGCTGCAAACGCAGTTCCGATTTTATGCGAAACGGAAACGGCTGCAAGGCCAGGCTGGCGCTTCTGGATCTCGCGCAGGATCACCAGATGCTGGATGTCATTGGTGCCCTCGTAGATCCGGCAGACGCGCGCGTCGCGATAGAGGCGCTCTGACAGGAAAGTCGGCGAGATAGCCATAGCCACCGAAGGTCTGGATCGCTTCAGAGCAAACCCATTCGGCGGCTTCCGACGCGACGAGCTTCGCCATGCAGGCTTCCATCAGGGAAGGCAGGCCGGCAACCGTCAGCGCGGCGGCGTGCAGCACCATCTGTCGCGCGGTCTCGATGCGGGTCGCCATCGCCGCAATCCGAAAACCGACCGCCTGATGATCGATGATCTTCTTTCCGAACACCACGCGCTCACGCGCATAGGATAGCGCCGCCTCATAGGCCGCGCGAGCGATGCCGACCGATTGCGCGGCGATGCCGATCCGGCCGCCCTGCAGATTGGAAAGGGCGATCAGCAGACCCTCGCCTTCCTGGCCGAGCCTGTTCTCCACCGGCACCCGCATGTCATTGAGGGCGATTTCGCAGGTATCGGAAGCGCGCTGGCCGAGTTTCAATTCGACGCGCAGGACGGTATAGCCTTCAACGCCGGTCGGCGCGATGAAGGCCGAAATGCCGCCCTTCGCGCTCGGGCGAACCGGTGCGCGCAAAGATGATCGCCACGTCGGCATTCTTGCCCGATGTGATGAATTGCTTGGTGCCGTTCAAGACGTAGTGATCGCCGTCGCGAACGGCTCTGGTGGTCATCGCGGCGGCATCGGAGCCGCCTTGAGCTTCGGTGAGCGCAAAGGCGGAAAGCATCCGTCCTTCGGCCATCGGCCGGAGGAACCGCCGCTTTTGATCGTCATTGCCGAAATTGACGATCGGCATGCAGCCAACCGAGTTGTGCCCGCTCATCACCGTCGCGGTCGCGGCATCGCCGGCCGCGATTTCCTCGAGCGCCACGGCCGTCGAAACCTGGTCGGCGCCGGCCCCGCCCCACTCGACCGGCACGTTGATGCCCATCAGCCCGAGCCGGCCCATTTCCCGAATCTCCTCCATCGGAAAATGAGACTCGCGATCCCAGCGCGCCGCGTGAGGCGCAAGCCGTTGCCGCGCGAACTGTCGCGCGACATCCCTGATCATCGTCTGCTGTTCGTCGAGAATCACAATTCGTGCTCCGGGAGCGATCAGGCCTGGAATTCGGCGAGAAGCCGTGTCGCGATCACGAGTTTCTGCACCTCGCTTGCACCTTCATAGATCCGCAGCGCCCTGATCTCGCGATACAGCTTCTCGGCAATGTGGCCGCGGGTGACGCCGAGCCCACCGAAAATCTGTACGGCGGAGTCGATCACCTTCTGCGCCTCCTCAGTGGCGAACAGCTTCGCCATGCTGGATTCGCGGCTGATGCGAGTGCCTTTGACGTCCTTGGTCCAGGCGGCGCGGTAGATCAACAACGCCGCGGCATCGATCGCGAGCGCCATGTCGGCGAGTCTCGCGCGGGTGAGCTGCAGGTCGGACAAGGGCTGGCCGAACAATTTGCGCCTGCTCGCATGTCTTAACGCCTCATCCAGCGCCCGGCGCGCGAAGCCGAGCGCGGCGGCGCCCACGGTTGAACGGAATACGTCCAGCGTGGCCATGGCGATACGGAATCCGTCACCCGGCGATCCCAGCATATTGACGGCCGGCACTTTCACCCCGTCGAAGGCGAGCGCGCCGATCGGGTGCGGCGCGATGAGGTCGATGACCTTTGCAACCGAGAACCCCGGCGTATCGGCTTCGACCACGAACGCCGAAAGACCCTTGGCACCGGGAGCTTCGCCGGTGCGGGCAAACACGACATAGAGCCCGGCGATGCCGGCGTTCGAGATCCAGGTCTTTGCCCCGTCGAGCCGCCATTGATTGCCGTCCGGCTGCGCCCGCATGGCGAGCGCCGAAACGTCGGACCCTGCCTCCCTTTCCGACAGCGCGAAGGCCGAGATCGTTGTTCCGCGCGCGACCGAAGGCAGCCAGCGCTTCTTCTGCTCCTCGGTGCCAAACAGGCTGATGGGACCGGTGCCCAAACCCTGCATGGCGAAGGAAAAATCGGCCAACCCGGCGTGGCGCGCCAGCACCTCGCGGCAGATGCACAGGCTGCGCGCATCCAGCGCGCCGTAAAGCGAACCGTCGCGGCCGCCGACCGCGGTCGCGAGCAAACCCGCCTTGCCCATCTCGGCGACCATGAGGCGAACGGTCGCGGCGGCCGCGGCGCTCGTCTCACCGTCGCCGCTCAACCTCGAGATGTTCGCGACCGCCCAGGCTTCGACGCGGTCATGCAACGTCTGGTGCTGCGGCTCGAGGAACGGCCAGGACAGGAAGCTCCGGTCAGCCATCAATCCCCCTCGAAGACGGGCTTCTGCTTGGCAACGAAGGCGCGATACGCCCGGCCGTAATCCCTGGTCTGCATGCAGATCGCCTGCGCCTGGGCTTCGGCCTCGATGGCGGAATCGACGTCGAGCGCCCATTCCTGGTGCAAACAGGTTTTGGTCATGGCGTGGCCGAATGTCGGGCCGTCGGCGAGTTCCTTCGCCAGCGCCTGCGCCGCGGCAAGAACCTCCTCCGGCGCCACCACGCGGTTGAAGAAGCCCCATTTATCCGCTTCCTCGCTGGTCATGACACGCCCCGTATAGAGAAGCTCCGACGCGCGGCCTTGCCCGATGATGCGCGGCAGGATCGCGCAAGCGCCCATGTCGGCGCCCGCAAGCCCGACCCGCACGAACAGAAAGGCCGTCTTCGCCCGCGGCGTGCCGAACCGCATATCGGACGCCATGGCGACGATCGCGCCGGCGCCGGCGCAGATGCCATCGACTGCAGCGATAATGGGCTGCGGACAATGCCGCATCGCCTTGACCAGATCGCCGGTCATGCGCGTGAAGGCGAGCAGGCCCTGCATGTCATCGGCCTCCTGCATTTTCACCAGCGGACCGATGATCTCGTGCACATCGCCGCCCGAACAGAAGTTTCCGCCCGCGCCGGTGACGACCACGGTCTTCACGTCGTTTGCATAGGACAGGCTTCGAAACAGATCCCTGAGCTCGGCGTAGCTCTCGAACGTCAGGGGGTTCTTGCGCTCCGGCCGGTTCAGCGTAATGGTCGCAACCTTTCCCGAAACCTCCCATTGAAAATGTGTCGCTTTGTATTCGGCGGCTTTGAACGTCTGCACGTGCGTCTCCCTGTCTTGTGGCGGCCCGATCAGGCCATCGTCAATCCGCCGGAAACGCTGAGCGTCTGACCGGTGATGTAGTTCGATAAATCGCTGGCGAAGAACAGAATGGCGTTCGCGACATCGGTGGGCTGGCCGAACCGGCGCATCGGAATGGCCCGCTTGAACGCCTCCAGATGGTTCTCCGGCAAAACCATCAGCATCGGCGTTTCGGTGGGCCCTGGACACACGCAATTCACGTTGATCGAATAGCGCGCCATCTCGCGGGCGAGCCCCTTGCTGAAGGCGATCAGGCCGCCCTTCGCGCCGGAATAGACGGTTTCGCCCGAACTGCCGACGCGCCCTGCGTCGCTTGCGATGTTGACGATCTTGCCCGATCGCCGATCGATCATCGGCCCCAGCAATGCGCGCGTGAGCTTGATCGGTCCGAGCATGTTGATGTCGACGACGCGTTCCCAGAATGCCGCGTCGTTGTCGACGAAGGGCTGTCCCTTGCCGAAGCCGGCGCCATTCACCAGCACATGCACCTCGCCCCGGCCCAGCACGAATTTTGCAAAAGCGGCAATCGAACTCGTCGGATGCGACATCGACCTGCATGAAGCTGGCCGTCAGGTTGCTGCGGCGAAGGCGTTCGGCCTCCGCCTCGCCCTTGTCGGCGGAAAGATCGGCGATGATGACGTGCGCGCCGGCGCGGGCCAGCGTCTCTGCGGTCGCACGACCGATACCGGATGCGGCTCCCGTGACCACGGCGGTTTTTCCTTCGAGCCTCATGTTTGAACCCTCATTTGTCGAGAAATGCCTTGACCCTCTTGCGGGTGTCGGCGGCGTTGAACAGCTTGTGGGTCTCCAGGAGTTCGATCAGCATGCCGGAGCCGATCGGAGCATCGGCCGCGCTGAAGCAATGCTTGCAGGCGGCCAGCGCCGCCGGCGACAAGGTCGCGATCCGGTCGGCAACGCCGTTGGCGAAAGCGGTCAATTGATTATCGGGCACCGCCCATTGCACCAGCCCGAGATCGCAGGCCTGCGCGCCGGTGATGACTTCGGCCATCAGGATAAGTCGACGCGCGACGCCCGGACCCGCCAGGCGCGACAGCCGCTGCGTGCCGCCCGCGCCCGGCAGCAGACCCAGGCGAGCCTCCGGCAGGCCGAGCGGAGCGCTTTCGCCCGCAACACGCAAATCACAGGCAAGAGCCAGTTCAAATCCGCCGCCATGGGCCGCGCCGCCGATCTCGGCAATGACGACCTGCGGCAGAGCTTCGATGCGATCGAAAAGGCGCTGCATTCGCCGGACCGTCTCGATCATGCGTCCCGGGCCGTCTTCGGTCGCGAAGCAATCGCGCATCAGTTTCAGATCGGCGCCCGCTGAAAAGGTTCGCTGCGATGAGCGGATCAGCAGCACCGCGATATCCTGTTGCCGCCCGAGATCGTCAAGGATCGCCTCGAAGCCATCGATCCATTCGCGATTGACCGCGTTGACCGGCGCACGCGCCATCGTGAGTTCGAGAATTGCGCCCCTGGTTTCGATCTTGAACATTCAGAAATGCTCCATCTCGCGCAACAGGAAGCGCTGGAGTTTTCCGCTAGGGGTTCTGGGCAGACTGTCGACGAACACGATCCACCGCGGGTACTTCCACGGGCCAATCGTCCGCTTCACATGGATCTTGAGTTCCTCGTACAGCGCCTGATCGGAATCGATCGCAGCACAGTCACCAAGCACCACAAATGCCTTCGGCTTGATCAGGCCGTCGGAGTCCTCTGCGGGCACGACGGCAGCCTCGATCACCAGCGGATGGCTGGTCAGTGCTTCCTCGACTTCGAACGGCGACACCCAGATCCCGCTGACCTTGAACATGTCGTCGGTACGGCCGCAGTAGGTGTAAACTCCGTCCGGGCGCCGGAAGTATTTATCGCCGGTACGAGTCCACTCGCCGACAAAGGTGCGGCGCGATTTTGCGCGCTGGTTCCAGTAGCCCGCCGCCGCCGATTCGCCGTTTACCAACAGCTCGCCAATTTCATTGTCGCCGACGTCGCGCCCTTCCTCATCGACCAGCCGGAGCTGGTAGCCATGCACTGGCGTGCCCGACGTGCCGTACTCCACGGCTTTGGGAAGATTGGTCAGAAAGAGGTGCCCCATTTCGGTCGACCCGACACCGTTGACGATGTCGATCCCGAATCGCTCCTTCCAGGCTGCTCCAATATGCGCCGGCAATGGTTCGCCCGCAGAAAAGCATAATCGCAGCCGGCCCGTCATTTTTTCCGTCGCGCATGCCGGATCGGCGAGCATTGCGGCGTAGAGGGTCGGAACCGCGAAAAACATCGTCGGCTGATATCCTCGCAGCACCTCGAACACGGTCTGCGGAGTCGGCCGTTCCGGATAGAATACCGAAGTCGCACCTACCCACATCGGACAAAACATCGCGTTTCCGAGGCCATAGGAGAAAAACAGTTTCGCTGCGGAAAACACGACGTCGTCTTCGCGATAGCCGATGCGGCGCCTGCCGGCGCTCTCCGCCAGGAACCTCGGGCTCGAATGCACATGCATGACGCCTTTGGGCATTCCTGTGGTGCCGGACGAATAGAGCCAGTACGCGATATCATCGGCGCAGGTCCGGGTTGGCGCGGAGCCTTCATTCTCGGCGGCCAACAGCGTGTCGAGGCGGGGTGCCGTTGCAGGGCCTCCGCCCACGACGACGATCTTCTTTAGATCCGGCAAACCTACCGCCGCCTCTTCGATGAGAGGAAGCAGAGCGGTCGAAACAAATACCGCCTTGGAGCGCGAATCCTCGAGAAGGTACCGGTACTGGTCAGCGGTTATCCGCGTATTGATCAGTACCGGAACGATGCCGGCCCGAATTGCTCCCCAGAACAGGATCGGAAATTCGACCGTATCGAGCAATACCAGTGCGATCCGGTTTTCCCTTTCGATACCGAGGCGCGCCAGCATCGGGCCGATCCGCGCGACTGCATCCCGCAGCTCCGCATAGGTCAGATTGCGCGAGGGATCGATGAAAGCGGTTTTGTCGCCGCGGCCTTCGGCGACGTTCCGATCAACGAAATCGACAGCAGCGTTGTAGTCACGTACCGTCATCGCCGGCCTCGCCGATCAATTCGGATTGTCCTGTCTAGCGGCGAATTGACAGGCATTCCTTGACTTCGGTCAGGCGAAACATCCAATTCGGACGATTTGCAGCGCGCTTGACTTTTGTCATGGCAGATCGGCCGCAAAGCGAGGACATTGGCTGGCGGAGGAGCGTTCCGATGCATGCACCAGCGCCGCAGAGAACGATGCGTCTACTGAAACTGAAGCTCAACGGCCGGATGCGCGAAGACGCCGTCGCAGAAGGACAAATGCTGGTCGACTATTTGCGCGAGGTCGCGCAGCTTACGGGCGTGAAAACCGGCTGTGACGGCGGCGAGTGCGGAGCGTGCACGGTATTGATCGACGACGAGCCGGTGCCGTCCTGTATCGTGCTCGCGGTTCGCTGCGAGGGCCGTCACGTCGAAACCATTGAAGGCCTGACCAGGCACGGCAAGCTTAGCCGGCTGCAGCGCGCCTTTCACGAGAAACTCGGCGCTCAATGCGGCTTTTGCACGCCCGGAATGATCATGGCGGCGGAGGGTCTGTTACGCCGCAATCCGTCACCGAGCGACGAGGAGATACGCTCCGCGCTGGCCGGAAATCTCTGTCGCTGCACCGGCTATGTGAAAATTCTCGAATCGGTCAAGTCGGCGGCGGAAGCCAATCCATGACGGCTGAACCAATCACGCAAGGCGGTCTCAGCCGCCGCGGCGTTCCCCTGATCGACGGGGTCGAGAAGGTCACCGGGCGTGCGCGCTACACCGCCGATCTGGATCATGCCGGCGCCCTGGTCGGGCGCATTCTCCGCAGCCCGGTGAGCCACGGCGAAATCATCAGGCTCGACGTGTCCCGGGCCCGCGCGCTGGAAGGCGTCGAGGCGATCGTCACCGGCGATGACTGCGACCTGACCTATGGCGTACTCCCGATCGCCATGAACGAGTATCCGATGGCCCGGGGTCGCGTCCGCTACCGCGGCGAGCCGATCGCGGCCATCGCGGCCGTCGATGCCGAGACCGCCGAACGCGCGCTCCATCTTATCGAACTGGAGCTCCGCGAACTGCCTGCTTATTACGCATCCGAGGAAGCTCGCAGGCCCGGCGCGACGTTGCTGCACGACAACAAGGCCGGCAATCTGGAACGCGAGGTTCATCACGAGTTTGGCGACTGGCGCGGTGGCTTTGAAACGGCGGATCTCGTCCGCGACGTCAAGATCAATTGCGCGGAAATCAATCACGCCCAGATTGAGCCGCATGCCTGCCTGATGGACTACGATCCGATCACCGACCGGCTCACGGTCCAGAGCGTCTCGCAAGTCGGCTACTATCTGCACTTGATGCTGGCGCGATGCCTGCAGATGAAGGAAGCGCAGATCCGGGTGGTGAAACCATTTGTCGGTGGCGGTTTCGGGGCCCGCGTCGAAGTCCTGAATTTTGAAATCATCACGGCTCTGCTGGCACGGGCGGCCGCCGGCAAGGTCTTGATGCGCCTGACCCGGGAGGAAACGTTTCTCACTCACCGCGCGCGGCCGCAGACCGACGTCACGCTTCGGATCGGCATGCGGCGCGACGGCCGGTTTACCGCCTGCGCCTGCGAGGTGGTCCAGCGCGGCGGTGCCTATGCCGGATACGGTATCGTGACGATCCTTTATGCCGGCGCGCTGTTGCAGGGCCTCTATGACATTCCGGCGCTCAAATATGACGGCTACCGGGTCTACACCAATCTTCCGCCTTGCGGCGCCATGCGCGGACACGGTTCGGTCGACATGCGCCACACCTTCGAATGTCTCGTCGACCGCATGGCGCGCGAACTCGGACTGGACCCGTTCGCGGTGCGCCGCGCCAATCTGTTGCAGGCGCCTACCCGGACACTGAACGATCTGATGGTCAACAGCTACGGCCTCGCCGAATGTCTCGACAAGGTTGAGCGGGCAAGCCGATGGCGTGAGCGCGCGGGCCGGATGCCGCCAGGCAAAGGCCTCGGCATGGCCTGCTCCCACTATGTCAGCGGCTCCGCCAAGCCGATCCATTTCACCGGCGAACCGCACGCCGTGGTGAACCTGCGACTGGACTTCGACGGCGGGATCACGGCGCTGACGGGCGCGGCCGATATCGGCCAGGGATCCTCGACGATGGTCGCGATCGCGGTAGCCGAAACCCTGGACATCCCGCTTGATCGCATCCGCGTCATCGCCGGCGATTCGGCCATCACGCCAAAGGATAACGGCGCCTACTCGTCACGGATCACCTTCATGGTGGGCAACGCGGCGATCGACGCCGCAAAGCAGATGAAAGCCGTTCTCGTTGCCGCGGCGGCGCGCAAGCTCGAGGCCCGCCCGGAACAGGTTGAATGCATCGGCGGCACGTTCCGCGTCGGCGCCGGCGATCAGTCGGCCCTGCCCTTCGCCGACGTCGTCGCCGCCGCGCTGGTCGACGAAGGCGCCATCACCGTGAAGGGTACGTTCACCTGCCCGCCGGAATCCCAGGGCGGCAAGCATCGCGGCGGCGCCGTCGGCTCCACGATGGGCTTCAGCTACGCCGCTCAGGTGGTCGAGGTGGACATCGACGATGCGACCGGGCTGGTGACGATCGACAAGGTATGGGTCGCGCTCGACTGCGGCCATGCGATCAACCCGCTCGCGGTGGTGGGACAGATCGAGGGTTCGGTCTGGATGGGGATGGGCCAGGCGCTATGCGAAGAGACCCGCTATCTCGACGGCTTGCCGGCGCATGCGAGTTTCCTCGAATATCGCATGCCGACGATGGCGGAATCTCCCCCGATCGAAGTCCACATCGTTGAAAGCCACGATCCGTTCGGGCCATTCGGGGCCAAGGAGGCCAGCGAAGGCGCATTGGCCGGCTTCCCGCCCGCCATGGTCAACGCGATTGCCAATGCCATCGGCATCGACTTCGACGAACTGCCAGTGACCCCCGATCGGGTCGTGGAAGCCCTCATCCAGCGTCGCCGCAAGACGAAGCTCGCACGATTCAAAGGCCGCATCGTGACGACAACCCTGGCCGAATTGCGTCTCGCGCAACCCGTCACCGTCAAGGAGGCGATCGCGACGCTGCTTTCGCATCCACGAAGCCGCCTGGTCGCGGGCGGAACGGACCTGCTCGTGAACATTCGCCGCGGCATCAGCCGGCCGGATTTGCTGGTCGATATTTCTGGTATCGGCGAACTTGCCGAGATCAATGCCAGCGACGGCGGAATGACGATCGGCGCGGGCGTCACGATCGCCGCGATTGCGGGCAACGCCGCAATCCGGACGACGCTATCGTGCCCTGGCGCAGGCTGCCGGAGCCATCGCCGCGCCGGGCCACCGCAATCTGGCAACGCTCGGCGGCAATCTGTGCCTCGATACCCGCTGCATTTATTACAATCAAAGCGAATGGTGGCGGAACGCGAATTCCTACTGCCTCAAGAATCGCGGCGATACCTGTCACGTTGCCCCGCAGGGAAAACGCTGTCACGCCGCCTTTAGCGGCGATCTTGCGCCGGCTCTGCTGGTTCTCGGCGCCGAGGTGGACATCGTCGGCGCGCAGGGCGTTCGGCGAATTCCCTTGCAGGAGCTCTATGTCGAAGACGGCAAGGCGCATCTGGCTCTGGCGGACGGCGAACTCGTCGCCGCAGTCCACCTCCCCGCCGACCCGCCAATGTCGTCCTATGCGAAAGTGCGGGTGCGCGGTGCCATCGACTACCCGTTAGCCGGGGTGGCAGTTGCGCTCGCGCCATCAGGCGCAACCATCGGTTCACTGCGGATCGCGTTGACGGGGACCAATTCCCGCCCCTTCCTGCTGTCGGGAACCGATGCTTTCGCGCTCCGACCGGTCGATGACCGGTTGTTGCTGGAGATCGATCGACTTGTGCAGAAGCAGGTCCAGCCGATGCGAACCACCCTTGCGTCCGCCAATTATCGCCGGGTAGCGGCCGCGGCGCTGGCGCGGCGGCTGACCGCAAGCCTGTTCGCTGAATGCCGGCGCTTGAACGGCTTTTCTGGCGCCTGGCGGCGAGAAGGCACCGATCGGCGTGGCCTCACGCGCGAACGCGCCGCGCTCGAAATCTGTCGGTCACTTCAGTTGGGCCGGGGAGGACCGCCGTCGCCTCGAGTTCGATCTTTGCGGGAGTGTCGAGAAGATCGTTGACGAAGATCATGCTCATCGCGGGATAGTGGTTTCCCATCAGCGACTTCCAGATGCGGCCCAGTTCGCGCCTGTTGGCGAGGTAGGCCGGCTTGTCGATGCAGAACGCCGTGATCCGGCAGATGTGGGACGCCTCGCCGCCGGCCTGGGCGAGAATGGCCAGTATATTCTTGAGCGCCTGCTCGAATTGCGGAACCAGCAGTTCGCTATGGAATTTCTGTTCCGCGTCCCATCCGACCTGACCGGCAATGAATATCATCTGGCCTGCAGCGACGCTAATTCCGTTCGCATAGCCGACCGGCGGCTGCCAGCCTGGCGGATGAAGTCTTTGCGACGGCAACGGCGAGCTTCCGCCGCCGCTGGGTCCTAAAGCGTCAAACATGATCGGCGAGCTCCTCCGCCTGAGCGGATGACCTTATCAAATACGGAACAGGCACGGCTGTATGGGCGATCTGCCGCCGGCCGGCCGCGATCTGCCGCAGCGTGGCGATGTCTCTGACGTCGACGCGGGACGCATCGACAACAACGCCTATCGTTCTCAACTTCGCGAAGGCGCGCGACAACGACTCCGGCTGCAGGCCGAGTTGTCCCGCTATCAGGCTCTTGTCATAGGGCAGCGCAAGCGCGCAATGCCCCTGCTCCGTCAGGGACAACGACACCAGAAATTCGGCCAGCCGCTGCACCCCGCTTTGACCTTTGAGTTGCTGGATGTGCTGGACCAGATAACTCATATGCTGGGAGATCGATGCAATCATCGGCATCGCGATATCGGGATTGTCGCGAATACAGCGGACGACATGATCCGCGGGGATCCGCGCAACGCGTGCTGCGCCTACCGCTTCCGCGGAAGCAAGATACCGGTTGCCGGTAAAGGCGACCGCCTCCGCAAAGCTGCCGCCTTTCGTAATTGTCTCGATCACGGTCTCGTCGCCCGACGACAGGTTGCAGTATAGTTTCACCCAGCCGTGGATGACGATAAAGAATGCGGTCGCCGGCTCATCCTGACGCGCAATCAGTTCGTGTGCCCGCAACGTGATCGCTTTCGCGGGTGCGACAATGTGCTCGACCGTTTCCGGCTTCAGCCCGCGGAATACCGCGATGCGCGCAATGATCTGAAGGTCGCCGGCCGTCAATCTCAATTCCATAGCCGGCTCTCCAGTTTATCCGCGAAGCAGCGGGTAGATGCGCAACAAGGCCGGTCGGGATCGCATCATCGGAGTCTGGCCTATGTTGGTTGTCGCCAATCGATAGCCACCGATACCACGCACAGCTGGCGGGCCGGCACCACGACAAATCTGCCGGGTGTCCCGTCGCCGTCAATTTCGGTCATTTCCTGATCGGCGAACCTCACCGACCTGTCGCGCTGGCCGGCGTCGCAGTATTCGCACCTGCTGCCGTCGGCAGGAATGATCACGGAGCGATCGACGAACCACAGCGCGTCGGCGCCCGCCTCCATGACGAGACCGCGAACACCGCGGCAGACGTCTTGCAATCCTTGCGTCGTATCCTCGCCGCCGCGATCGATTCCGGCACGATTTTCTTCGTGCCGATAGATCCTGACGAGAACCTCATCCGGGCGCAGATTGTTGATATCGGATTCCACAGGATCGAGATGGCCGGGCGAGCCGCCTGTCGTCCAACCGACCGACTTTGCGATCATTAGACCATCCTCCCGAAGGCTATTGCCAATTATCTTTGTTATCATGAGACAGTTTCTGACGGGTATTCAGCCTGCATTGATTTAGATCAACGGGTGGAATTTTGCCGCATCATGCCTTGCCGCAAAGGCAATATCGGCATCCGCCCGCGGACGGTTCGTGTCGAAATGTGCGAGAGGCTCGGCCGGCCGCAAGGAAGCCAGGCTTCGCCGCGCAAGTTCCTGATAGATCTTCGTGGCCTCGATTTTCTTCGCGAGCTCGTCCGAGGAAAGCTCGCGCAGGACCCGCGCGGGAGTGCCCGCGGCAAGGTGACGGGCCGGCACTTCGGCGCCCGTCTTCACGAAGCTCATCGCCCCGATCATTGCCGCTTCGCCGATCCGCGCGTGATCCATCACTACGGCGTTCATGCCGACGAGAACGTTGGCGCTGAGCTGCGCGCTGTGAACGATTGCGCCATGCCCGATATGCCCATTGACCCCGATCACACAATCGAAGCCCGGCATGCTGTGCAGGGTGCAATTGTCCTGCACGTTCGATCCTTTTCGGACGATGATTCGTCCAAAATCGCCCCGAAGCGACGCGCAGGGGCCGATATAGCAGCCTTCCTCGATGATCACGTCGCCGATCAGCACCGCCTCCGGATGCACGAAGCTGAGCGGATGAACCACCGGCGTCACGCCGTCGATCGAATAGACCTTCAACCGAACCGGATGCATGACATCACTCCTGCGGGTTGTTCAGGAATGAAGCTGTTCATATTTGCCCTGCAATTCTTCGGGCGTCTCGGGCCAATCCGGATTTGCCACAATGCAGTTCGCCGGACAAACGAGCTTGCACTGCGGCTCCTCCTCGGCGCCGACACATTCGGTGCAACGCAAGGCATCGATGGTGAATATCGTTTCGCCGGCCGAGATCGCCTCGTTCGGACAGACCGGACGGCAGGCATCGCATGCGGTGCAATCTTCATTGATCATCAGGGCCATATCGAGATCTCCTTTGGCTCTAGGCAGCAGTGGCTTGTTCGGCGAGACGCGCCAGCTTTTCGTGCCGGAACGCGCCCCACAGCGCCGCGCCGATGGCGCCGGCAAAGATCGCATCCGGATGACTCTCGATCGGCACCTTGACCTTCTCGCGAACCATCGACTCCTTCATGGCCTCGACCAGGCCGGCATCGAGCGCAAGGCCGCCGGTCATCTGGATGGTTCCGTCGAGCCCGCCGATCGTCTTCAAAAGCTTGGCTAGCCGATCCGCCATCGACTCGTGAATGCCCTTGAGAATGTTCGACGCCGTGATGCCGCGCGACACCATGTTGATCACGTCGGTCTCGGCGAGCACCGCGCAGATGCCGGAGACCTTCTCTGGATTGTCCGCCTGCTTCGACAGGGTGCCAATCTCGTCCTGGGCGATACCGAGATAGCGCGCGATGTTTTCCAGGAACTGGCCGGAGCCAGACGCACACTGGCTGGTCATCTTGTAGTTGAGCACCTTGCCGCGCTCGTCGAGACGAATAGCGCGGCCATGCAGGGCGCCAATATCGAGCGCGGCGCGGCAATCCGGCCGCAGATAGATGGCGCCGCGGGCATGAGTGGTCATGGAATAGAAATGGCCGGTATGAAAATGCAGCGCCTCCCCCTCGCCGGTCGTCGCGCAATACGCGACGTCCTTGCGCTTCAGACCGGCCTCCGCCAGAGCGTCGTCATAGATCTGTTCCGCAAGCTTCAAGGGATCGCGCTGACGCATACGGTCGACCCGCTTGACGAGGCACGTTTCGCCGCCACCTTCGACATTGAAGAGCGCGACCTTGATAGCGCCGGTTCCGACATCGATCCCTGCTGTGATGGGCATGAAATTCTCCTGTTTCAGGAAGCGACCGCGCGACGCGCGAATTCGGCGGCGCCGAGCGCGCCGGTGTAGATGGAGTCGGGATTGATGTTGATCGTCACATCACCGTAGTTTTCCTTGATCAGCTTGCGCAATTCGCGAACCGCCGCGTCGTTCTTGGCGACCCCGCCGGTGAAGGTGAATTCGTCCGTCACCCCGCCCGACCGCGAGATGATCGAGATCGCGCGCAGAATGATCGCGCGATGAAGGCCGGCGAGGATGTCTTCGCGTTTTTCGCCGAGCGACAGGCGATCGCGCAGTTCCGCGCCGGCAAACACGGTGCATGTGGAATTGATGCGTGCCGGCCGGTTCGATTTCATCGCCAGCGGCCCGAGCTCGTGCAGCCCCATATTCATCTCGTCGGCGATATAGCCGAGATAGCGTCCGCAGCCCGCTGCGCAGCGATCGTTCATCTGGAAATTCTCGACGATGCCCGCAGTGTCGATCTGGATGCCCTTGGTGTCCTGTCCTCCGATGTCGAGCACTGTGCGGGTTTTCGGATACATCATGTGCGCGCCGAGGCCGTGACACAAAATCTCCGAACGGATATGTTCCTTGGAGAAAGGCAGCGTGACGCGGCCGTAGCCCGTGCCGACCAGATAAGTCTCTTCGAGTTCGATGCCGAGCGTATCCTCGATCGTGCCGGGAACATTGTTCGACCCGTCGACCAGATGCGGGTCGATCTCAAGCACGCGCGCCATGGCACGGCGAAATTTGTCGCTCATGTCGCCGGCCGGCGGCCGATTTTCGACGTCGATGATCGACTTGTCGTAGGCGTTCAGCAATATGTCATGCGACACGTTCGCCTCGCGGGCGACTGCCTCGGCATGAACATGAAAGCGGGAGCCGGCGATATCGCGGAAGAAGTCCGACTTGCGCTTGGCCTCCGGCGCGTAGAGTTCCGGCGCTTCGGCCTTCAGGCGCCGGAATACTTCATTCAGCGCCTCGCCGATTTTTTCGGCGACTTTGGCGAATCGCTCGGTCTGCAATTGCCCGATGCAGGTCTCTTCCAGGTCGTTAAGCTGCTCCAGGAATTGAACGAGACGGAAGTTTCGCTCCAGCGCGCCCAGGAACTTCTGGACACGGTCCTGGTTGGCCTCGCCGGTACTCAGGGCGCGGCGAAACAAGGTGAACCGCCCGTCGATACGCGCTTCCTCGCTGGCGACACGCGCCGCAGTGCCATAGTTGGAACGCGAATTGGTGATGCCACGTCCGACGACGTCCTGGTTTTCGTCGAGCAGAACGGCTTTCGTCGTGGTCGAGCCGAGGTCAATGCCGATGAAGGTGCGCATGATTTCTCCTAAGCAGCACCGCGCAAGCCGGCGCGTTTCTGTTCGATCATCTGGAAATAGCTCTCGAGGCGGTTCTTGATATTGGCCGCGGAGAAATAGCGCGGGTCGACGAGGTCGGTCTCGATGAAGGCGGCGGGTTTGCCGGTGCGCTTTTCGACTTCGCGCATGATGAGCAGCTGACCGGCCGAGAAGCTGTTGCAGCTCTTGATCGAGTTGATCAGAAGTCCGTCCGCCTCATATTCGTTGACGTAGTTTTCCAGCATGTCGACGCGCATCGGCAGGTTCCGATTGGTGTAGACATTCAGGCAATATTCGGCCAGCGATTCGAGCGGATTCTCCGGGTCGTGCCGGAATCCGTAATCATAGGTGCCGCCGACCTTGGTGTAGCTGGAGGCGACGACCACCGCCCCCTCGTCGTAGAACATCTTCCAGAACTGGCGGAAGTTGGTGTAGTTCGGCGGCCCCTCGACAACCAGGCGATAGCGCTCTTTGCCCATGTCGCCCTCCGGCGTTACCGGGCCTTGGCCCAATGCGATGCGTTGCTCGACTTCCTCGCGCAGGAATCGATAGTAGTCGACTGCATCGTCGGTGCCGCGGAAAGCCCCGAAGATCGGTCCGATATAGTAGATGCCGCCGAAATAGGCGTCGATCGGCGAAGGTTTGGTCTTGGCGGCTTGCAGCACCCATACCAGATCGTCTTCGGCCTTGGCCGACTTGCGCAGATATTCGCGCAAGCGATCGATATCGAATTTGACGCCCGAGACCTTCTCGAGCTTCGGAATGACGTCCTGTTTCAGCTGCTTCACCATATACTGGACCATGTCCTTGGTGATTTTTCCGTCTGACATATAGGGCGTGTGAAACATGATCGTTTCGCACTTGTATTGCTGGCGCAGCAACTCGAACCATTTCATGAAGGTGAAGCAGCCGGTGTAGGACAAGCAGCAGCACGTCCGGATCCGGCAGCTTGCGCCCGTTGGGACCGATATTGCCCTTTGCCATCATGCCGATGTCGGATTTGACATAGGTGCAAACGTCCTCGGAATGGCCGAGCTTTTCGGCTTCCATGACGTAACTTCCGCTGACCTTGCGCAGGCCGTTCTGGATCGCATTGACCTCCGGCAGATTGTTGGCGAAGCCGAAACACATCAGCAGTTCGTTAAGATTGCCGGGAACGAACGTCGCCGCGACTTTCTCGCCCCGCTCCGGCGCATTGGACAGCCGCTCGTAGTGCCCATTCATCATCTCTTTCTGCTTCGCCATCGAAGCGTCCTTGATGACTTCAGCCGGCTTGGCCCTGGATGGCGTGATAATTGTTGTCATGCTCCGCTCCACAGTTTGATCGAGTCGGCGAAGGTTCCAGCCTGTTCGCGAATGGGCTGCATCTGGCCGGAATTCTCGGCATATTTGAACGCTATTTGGGGGATGCCGTGCTTCTTCAGCACGCCCTGCAACATCGGCCGTTCGAGCAGCGCCGGATCGCAGAAGCTCGGCATTGCAAAGATGACGCCTTCGGCGCGGTTCTCGCGCACGCTGTTGACGAGATACATGCCCTTATTGGGCCCGTCCGGCTCGTATTTCGGCGAAGTCGACATTGAATCGTGCAAGTAGGAGCGCGCAAGATTTGCGATCAGGATCTCCGTCGGTAGCGACTTCGGATTTTTCCCATCGGGTGACCAGGATGAAATCGTCATCGACGATGTAGCATCCGGACAGCTCGATCGATTTGATCAGGTTGAGTGGCGGCTGCTCGCAGAACACGCCGGAGAGAACGACCCGGCAATTGTCCTTCATCGGCCTCTGCTGCTCGCGCACCGACGCGAGATAGTCGCGCATCAGCTGATTGTGATCTTCCACCGGCAGGACGAGGCCCGCGCGCAACAGAAGATAGAGTTCGGACGAAGGAATGTTCCAGGGCTCCTTCGCCCGCAGCGCATAGGCCTCGCGCACCAGCCGACGATTTTCGTTGAAAAGCACGATCGAGGCGCGGATGGCTTCATCGGTGACCGGTTTTCCCGTGATATGAGCCAGCCATTCGCGAATCTCGTTCAATTCGCTTTTGTAGAACTCGCCGCCGACATCGTCCTCGAAATTCTGCGGCAGATCGACGTAGCGCGAGCCCTTGTTCGGAAACATCAGCTTCCACATCCCCGACAGATTGCGGATGACGTCGCAGATCGAGGGGAACAGCATGCCGTCGACGAAATCGAGTCGGCCGGAGACGCCGAGTTCAATGGTCGAGCGCGGGATGCGGCAGATATAGCTCTGGTAGTATGCGTCGCCGTGGATGACTTCGAGCTGATCGCCGCCACCGAGAATGCCGAGCGGAAGCGCGCCGGCGGCGTGGATGATCTCGCGCGGCACGTAATACGGCATGAAACCGATGACCTTACGTCCAGGCTTCGCCGCCTTCCAGGCGCGCGCTGCCTCGAAATTCAGGTCGGTGAACAGGTCTTCGCACCGCTGGACGATATTGGCCGTTGCCGGTTTGGTTTTATCGAGCATGTCAGCGATCCTTCCAGCGCGCAGGGCGCTTTTCGATGAATGCGGAGAGGCCTTCGGTAGCGTCCTGCGTTGCCATCAACTCGGCCAGGTAGATGGTCTCGATCCCGGCAAGTTTTGCGGAGACGCGCTCGATCACGCCATGCCTGGCGGCGCGGGTGGCGAAGCGCAGCGACGTCGCACTCTTCGGTGACAGATGGCGATCGAAATAGCCGAGCGCGGCGGCTTCGGGATCGTCTGCAACTTCCGTCACGAGACCGATCCTGAGAGCGCCGTCGGCACCGATCGAGCGCCCGGACAACAGGAGATCCTCGGCCGCCGCAAGTCCGATGCGTTCGGGCAGCAGACAGGACGCCGCCGGCGCGAAGACGCCGATCTGAATCTCCGGCTGGCCGAATTTGGCGTCCCGTCCGGCAAACAGCAGGTGCCCGGCGCTCGCAAGTTCGAGACCGCCGCCGAGGCATTGGCCGCGGATCGCCGTCAGGACCGGTACGGGTGAAGCAAAGATTTGCAGGATCAGTCGATGAAAGCCCGCGAGCATCGCCGCGCATCGATCCGGCAGATGCTCCTCGATCGAGGCACCGAAGGAGAAATGCCCGCCGGCCGAGTCGATGAGAATGCCGCGCAGTCCTGCTACGGTGCCATGCTGGCCGAGCGCATGCTCGATCGCGCCGATCATCGCGGCGTCGAGGATGTTCGCCTTGGGGCGATCGAGCCGCAGACGAAGCAGATGCCCGTCGCGCTCGAGCCAGACTTTCAGCGGGCCGCTCACGCCTTGTGCCCTCCCGCCTTGGAGGCTCCCGCCTTGGGGATCAGTTCCTCGATCATCGCCTCGCTCCACCCCTCGCCATTGGCGAGGCGCTGGCGCAACGAGACGAAATCTATTTCGCGCTCATTTTTCGGGCCTTCGTTGAAGGCGCGGAACCCGGTCCGGGCCTCGGCCATCATGTTGAGGGCGAGCCAGGCGCGGCTGTTTTCCTTGTTGCGGTTCCAGGCGTCGATCTTCGGCTTGCGCAGTTCCTCGAAGCTCTTGGTCAGGCATTCGGGGAACGTGGTCATCAGCTTGGTGCATATCGCCTCGACCTTGGCGTCGAGCAGCGACAGATCGACCGTGCCGCGCGCCACCACCGCCTTGCCCGCCGCCAGGGCCGCGCCGGTCAGGGGTTCGCCGTGAACGATGCGGCCATATTCGTCGAGATAGCGCTGGGTTTCGACCAGCGGATTGGGGACGAACGCGCCATCCACCTTCAAGCCCGGCACGATGTCGAGAACGACGCCAAGGCGATAGGCCTTGTGCGCCGACCACGGCTCGCACAGCGTTCCGGATTCCATCGCACGCTCCGCGCCGACCATCAGCGGAAGAAAGTCGGTGGCGCCACCAATCGCGGCCGAGCCGTGCTTGGGGCCGGCCTGGCCGAACCGGGCGAGATCCTGGGCGATGGTGAAATCGCACGCCATGCCGATTTCCTGACCGCCGCCGATGCGCATGCCGTTGACGCGGGCGATCACCGGCTTGTCGCAACCGAGGATCGACGACACCATGTCGTTGAACAGGCGCATATACTGCCGATATTCCTGCGGATTGCCGGCGTAGTATTCTGCATATTCCTTGGTGTTGCCGCCGGTGCAGAACGCCTTGTCACCCACGCCGGTAAAGACCACCGCGACGACGTCGCGTGCATTGGAGGCGGTGCGGAAGGCGCGGATGACACCCTTCACCATATCGGTGGTGTAGGAGTTGAACTGGCTGGGATTGTCGAGCCAGATCCAGGCATTGAACAGGCCCGGAACGGTCCTGCCATCAGCATCGCGCGCCGGGCGCTTCTCATAGATTACACCCGCAACAGGCTCGAAGGCGACGATGTCGTGATCGACGAGATGGGGCTGGGGCATCTTCTAAAATCCTGTCATTGCTGGGGAACGAGAACCGCGCGGCGAGCGAGCTTGTGGGAGTGCACCTGCTCGAAGACCGAATTGATATCGTCGAGCGGATGCTGCTCGACGAAGTCGGCAAGATTGATCTTGCCATCGAGCACGAGATCGAGCGCGGCCGGATAGAGATCGGGCGGACATCCCCAGTTTCCCAGCGCCCGCGCGTCGAAGGCCATCAGATTGGAGAGACGCAGCTCGACCCGATCCATCGTGAAGCCGACGACGCAGAGCGTCGCGCCATAGGTCAGAAGGCCGAAGGCCGTGGTCTGTCCGGCCGCCGTGCCCGAACATTCGAAGATCGTCCATTCGGTCAGGGGCAGGCCGTTCGCCTTGCAGAACTCGCCGATCTTCGCCTTCAGGCTCTTGATATCGTGCTCGCGGGCATTGAGCGTCAGGCTCGCGCCATGCTGGCCGATCGCTGCGAGCTTGACCGGATCGACATCGATTGCGATCACGGTGGCGCCGAACGCCTTGGCGATCTGGGCGGAATAGCCGCCAACGCCACCGATGCCGATAACGATCGCCACCGATCCCTTGGTCACGCCGGCGCGCAATACGGCCTGATAGGGCGTGGTCACGGCATCGGCGACAACGCTCATATCGGCGAGCGAAAGGCCGCGTTTGGCAAGCCGGGTTTCGTCAACCGGGCAGAGGCCGCGCGCGGGTACGATGATATGGGAGGCAAAGCCGCCCTGGATGTCGTTACCGGGCATCTTCTGCTTGCGACAGATGTTTGGACGGCCGCGTTTGCAGGTGTCGCATTCGCCGCATGGCAGCACTGCGGGAATGATCACCGCGCGGCCGAGCCACGATTCGGCGCCGGCGCCGGTCGCAACGACCCGGCCTGAAATCTCGTGGCCGAGCGCCAGCGCCAAGCGGATGATTGGTGCGTACGCCGTCATAGAAATAGCCAAGATCGGTATGGCAGACGCCGCAACCGGCAACGGCGACAACGACTTCGCCTTGACCAGGCGTCGCGACGAAACCCTCGCGCACCATCGGCTCGTTTACCGCTGTCATCATCCAACGATGCGCCGCGATGCCCTGTGCCATATGGTTTCCCTATCTTTTTCGCGGACAGCTCGTTTGCCAGTTGCGGTCCGCCTCTTATTTTGGTAATTTAGTATAAGAATACCAAATAAGCAAGTCCGATTTTCGAGCTTGCAACCAAGGTCGCAACAACGGCTCCAAACGGGAGGACCCGCAAAATGAAGAGGCAAGCATCATGGTGAAATCACCCTCCGAGGCCTCACTCTCCATCGTTCTCACGGGATCAGGCGGCGCCGGCGTCATGACCGCCGGGCAGATCCTGCTCGATGCGGCGACGAATTGCGGCCTCTATGGTTTTATGACGCGTTCAACCGGCCCGCAGATCAGGGGCGGGGAGGCGGCGGCGATGATCCGGCTTTCGTCGAAGCCCGTGCAGTCGCCCGGCGACCGGTTCGACGTCCTGCTGGCGCTCGATTTCGAAAATCTGCAGCGCTTCGCCGATGAGCTGCCGCTGGATTCCGCCAGCCTGATCATTGCCGATCCCGCCGCCGGAGAAATGCCGGGCTTTCTCGAAGAATTCCGGAGCCGCCGTCGGCCTCGTTCCGATGTCGAAGCTCGCAAAAGGTATCAAAGGCGGGCGCATTTCGATGGTCGCCCTCGGCGTTCTGGCGCGGCTCATTGGCCTGCCCGAGACTGCAATCGTCGCGGCGGTCGCCGCATCAATAGGCCGTAAGAAGCCTGAAGCACTGGCGGCCAGCGAAAGCGCGGTTCTGCTCGGCGCGAACGCGGCGCCGGATGTTGCCATTCCCAAACTTCCGCTGCCGGACGCGCCAAAGAAAGGTCGCTGGTCGATCACGGGTAACGAGGCGACCGGCTTCGGCGCGTTGAAGGGCGGCGTCAAATTTGTCGCGGGCTATCCGATCACGCCGGCAACTGAAATTCTCGAATGGATGGCTCACGCTTTGCAGCAATGCGGCGGCGTGCTGTTGCAGGCCGAGGACGAACTCGCCTCGATTAATATGATCATGGGCGCGAGCTATGGTGGCGCGCCGTCCCTGACCGCGACCGCCGGCCCTGGCCTATCCCTGATGATCGAATCTCTCGGCCTTGCCGTGGCGTCCGAAATTCCGCTGGTCGTCGTCGATGTGATGCGCTCGGGACCCTCGACTGGCATCGCGACAAAATCCGAGCAAAGCGATCTCAACATCGCCGTCTATGGCCTGCATGGCGATGCTCCCCATATCGTCACGGCGCCCCTCTCCGTCGGTGATTGCCTTCTGACCGCGCAATGGTCGGTACATCTGGCCGAAACTTTCCAGACCCCAGTCATCATGCTTTCCGACCAATCTCTCGGCCAGGCCAGAGTCGTTATCGACAGGCCGGAAGAAGTTGTCTTCCCGACCAAGCGCCTGGCCCCTGAAGCGCCTCTCAATGGTTACGAACGATACGCCGCAACCGAATCCGGCATTTCGGCAATGGCCATACCGGGCTTCCCCGGCGGCCAGTACACAGCCGACGGTCTTACACATAATACGCGTGGCACGCCTTCGAGCCAGGCCAAGGACCACGTCGGCCAGCTCGACAAACGCCAACGCAAGCTGGACGCTTTCGACTTTGGCGCGCACTGGGCCGAGATCGATGGTGAAGGCGAATTAGCCGTTCTGACCTGGGGCTCATCGAGCGAACCTTTGCGCGAAGCTGTTGCCGTGGCACGTGCTGCGGGCATCAAGGTCAAGTTGATCGCGTTGCGCCTGATTGCGCCGGTCCAGCCGGCGCGTCTGGCAGCAGCCCTTGAGGGCGTAAAGCGCATTCTTGTGATCGAACAGAATCACACCGGACAGTTCTGGCGTTATCTGCGCGCCCATTACGATCTGCCCGAAGAGGTCATCCCGATCCATTGTCCCGGTCCCCTGCCGATCCGGCCGGGCGAAGCCTTCGCACATATCCAAAGAGGGGCACGAACATGAACATGATCCCAAATGCCGCGAAAGCCTTCACCCCTGCCGAATACAAGTCGGCGGTCAAACCCGTTTGGTGCCCCGGATGCGGCGACCATTCCGTGTTGATCTCCTTCCAGCGGGCACTGGCACAACTCGCACTGCCGCCGGAACAAGTCGCAATCGTTTCGGGCATCGGGTGCTCGTCGCGCATCCCGGCCTACACGAACTGTTACGGCTTCCACGGCGTCCATGGCCGTTCCCTGGCGCTTGCCTCCGGCCTGAAAGTGGCCCGTCCCGATTTGACCGTCCTCGTTGCCAGCGGCGACGGTGACGGCTTTTCGATCGGCGGAAACCACTTCCTTCACGCCTGCCGCCGCAACATCGATCTGACCTATGTCGTCATGGACAACCGCATCTATGGCATGACGAAAGGTCAACCATCGCCGACGACAGAGCCCGACTGGGACACCGCCATCGCGCCGGGCGGCACCGGCCTCAGCCCGTTTCATCCCCTGGTGATCGCGCTCGCCTCCGGTGCCAATTTCATCGCGCGCGGCTTTTCCGGCGACATCGGCGGCTGCGCCAAATTGATCGTCGAAGCCGTTCAGACGCCGGGGTTTTCCTTTGTGCAGATTCTGAGCCCCTGCGTTACGTTTCGTGAAGACCAGCAGAAGGGCTGGAAGAATCTCGTCCATAACGCGATCGTGCCGGAGACGGACGATCCGGCACGCGCCGCGCGCCGCCTGATGACCGATGACGGCTTCAATATCGGCGTTCTTTACCGCGGCAAACGCGAGCCCTACCAACCCAAGCCGCTGGCTCATTTCGATCCGTCCCACCTCGAAGCCGAGTTCGCCAAATGACCGGTTCGCCGCGGGCGAACGAACCGCCGAAGCTCAACAGCGTTGCCGAGTTTTTCGCGCAAGCTCTTGCCATCGAGGTGGAAGCCACCGAGCGCTATAATCTGCTGGCCGACCAGATGGAGGTGCACAACAATAAGGAGATCGCCGCGATCTTTCGCAAGATGGCGTTGATCGAGGCCGAACACCGCAACGAGATCGCCCGCCGCGCCGGCGACGCATTGGTTGCGGGCCGCCCGGCCAGCTTCAGCTGGATCGGCCCGGATGGCCCGGAAGCCATCGATTGCGATGATGTCCATTATTTGATGACGCCGCACCGGGCGCTGATGCTGGCGCAATTCAACGAGGAGCGTGCGGTCAGGTATTTCGAAGCCATCGCCGCCGCCGCGATCGATCCGCAGATTGCCGCATTCGCCGCCGAAATGGCTGCGGAAGAGCGCGACCACGTGATCTGGGTCGATCGATGGCTGCAACAAATCGCGCCCGACGAGCCCGGCTGGGACGAGGATCCCGATCCTCCTGTCCATTCGGAATGAGCGAAGGTCGCCTTTCCCGCGCAAAATGGAAAGATACTTAGACTGCAAAATCCGGCGTTACCGTCCCGGAGCGCGCGACCTTGCGATCAGAGATCGTGATGAGCGGCGAGCTCAGTGTCGATTTCCGGCGTCAGGGCGTCTTCCAGCTCCGGGATCATCGCGCGCTCTTCCTTCTCGATATGCGAGGTGAGGCGCTCGACCAGTTCGCCGCACAGCCGCCGGAACGCTCCCCACGCCTCCGGCGAAAATCCATTGGCGCGCGCCGCGCCGGCGCCAGCGACAACATCGTTCATGACATTGCGCAGGACATGATGTTCCTCGATCAGCAAATCGGCGAGATCCGCCATACCATATTCGGCGAGCACAGGGAAAACCGAGGCCTCCTCGAAATCGAAATGGCCCGAGATCTCGCTGTTCATGGCCTTGCACAGGCGATCGATAAACCTGCCGGTCTGGTCGTCTCGGGCGGGCGCTGCCTGGCGAGCGAGCACAACACGTTCGACTTCGGTCAACAGCGCGACGGTCGCCATATGATCGTCATGCAGGATGCGGGTCGACGAATATTTGAGCGACAATGCAGCCTCCTGTGAAAATTTGCCTCAAGGCTTTGAACGGCAACGGCGTCGTCAAAGCAGAAGCGCGAAGGTCAGGTCTTGCGTCGGCTTGAATCCCGAGCGGTCGAGGAAGCGCAACCAGCGATGTATTGTTCCACTCGACCACGGTCCGAACCCGTTCGACGCGCAAACTGGAGAGCTGGGAGAGCATCTGCGCCAGCAGGGACGTGGCCACGTTCTGCCGCTGAAATTCTGAAATCGACGCCGATCGTGTCCAGCACGGCCTCGGCTTCGGTTTCGCCGAATTCGCCATAGTCGACTCGCGCCATGATGAATCCGGCCGGGGTCTCGTCGATTTCGGCCAGCATCGACAGGCGCACGCCGTTCTTGCGAAGCGTCTCATTGACCTTGCGCCTCAAGTAGACCGACCGGTCCCGTCCAGTGATTTCGCGATCGAGGCCGATCACGGAAGGGAGATCGGCGAGCGTCAGCGAGCGCACCAATATTCGATCGGGCGCGAGGTCCCGGCTTACGTCGGCGTCGATGTCGTCCGGCCGCATCTCTCCGGGCTTTTTGGCGCACGGGCGGTCGAGCACGATGCGGGTCCCAAGCCCGAAGCCGGCCGCGGCGAGAAAGTGCATCATGGATTCGTTGGACCACAAGGCCTGCGTGCGCAAGGCCTGCGCGCCGGATGCCCGCGCCGCGAATTGAAGTTCCTTTACCAGCATACGGCCGCCACCATGCCCACGAACCGATTGCGAGGTCCCGATCGCATCGAGAACGGCTACCCGCTTGCGACCTCCGAATTCGCCGTCGAGCATGTGCGCGAGCGCATGCCCTTCCACCACGCCATTCTCGATATAGGCGAGGGAGATGAAGGCGCCGGGCTCATTGAGACTTGCCGCGAGCCGGTTCTCGAAAAATCCGCGCCGCGATGCCCCGCTGATTTCGCGATCGATTTCGATGACCCTTTCGAGGTCGGCCGATGTCAGGCATCGTATTGGACCATTTGCGATGACTTTGACTTGCGCGTTTGGCATGGTGTTTCCCCTGACAGTCTAATGTGCCAGCGTACCGGATGGGCCCGCCCCTATGATGACGACTTGCTTTCGCATCTGACGTGTATCTCCTCCTGGCTACTGCGGCCAAGCGTCTAATCGCGCAAGATCGGATCGCGTCGACGTCAACGGCCTCCGCCGTTCGATCTTGGCGCCACGTCACGCAGCATGTAGCGCTGAAGTTTCCCGGTTGCGGTTTTCGGCAAACTATCGACGAATTCGATCCAGCGCGGGTACTTCCAGGGACCGATCGTCCGCTTCACGTGCAATTTGAGTTCTTCGTACAACTCCCGGCCCGCCACCTGCTCGTCGCTTTGGACCAGCACGATGAATGCCCTGGGCTTAGTCAAGCCGTCGCCGTCTTCGGCGGGAACGACCGCAGCCTCGGCGACCATCGGATGGCTCATCAAGGCTTCCTCGACCTCGAAGGGCGACACCCAGATCCCGCTGACCTTGAACATGTCGTCAGCCCGGCCGCAGAAGGTGTAGACGCCGTCCGGACGGCGCAAATATTTGTCCCCGGTCCGGGTCCACTCGCCGATGAAGGTTCGTCGTGATTTTTCGCGCTGATTCCAGTAGCTGGCTGCGGCCAATTCGCCGTTTACCAGAAGCTCGCCGATTTCGTTGTCGCCAACTTCGCATCCATTGTCGTCGATCAGTCTGAGCTTGTAGCCGTCCACCGGCATGCCGGATGTCCCGTATTCCACGGCGTCCGGAAGGTTGGTCAGAAACAGATGACCCATCTCGCTCGAGCCGACGCCGTTCACGATGTCGAGGCCGAATCTTTGCTTCCAGGCCTTTCCGATATGCGCCGGCAACGCCTCGCCGGCCGAAAAGCAGAGCCGCAGCCGCTTCGATGAGCTTTTTGGGGTGCATTCGGGATCGGCAAGAATGGCAGCGTAAAGCGTCGGCACCCCGAAGAACATCGTTGGCTGATACCCCCGCAACACCTCGAATACGGTCTGCGAGGTGGGCCGCTCCGGGTAGAACACCGAAGTCGCTCCTACCCACATTGGACAAAACATCGCATTGCTGATGCCATAGGCAAAAAACAACTTGGCGGCGGAAAACACCAGGTCATCTTCGCGATATCCGATGCGGCGCTGGCCGGCATTTTTCGCCATGACCTTCGGGCTCGAATGCACATGCATGACCCCCTTCGGCATGCCGGTGGTCCCGGAGGAATAGAGCCAGAAGGCGATATCATCGGCGCAGGTCTTGGCCGGTGCGGCCCGTTCGTTTTCGGCAGCCAGCAGCCTGTCGAGCCGTGGCATTGAGGTCGGGCCTCCGCCGACGACGACAATCGCCTTGAGACTTGCCAGGCCGATCGCCGCTTCCTCGATGAGAGGAAGCAGCGCGGTGGAAACAAAGACCGCCTTGGCCCGCAAATCTTCAAGCAGGTAGCGATATTGGTCGGCCGTCAATCGCGTGTTGAGCAGGACGGGAACAATGCCTGCCCGGACCGCCCCCCAGAACAGAATGGGAAATTCGACCGTATCGAGCAATACAATGGCGATCCGGTTTTCGCGTTCGATGCCAAGGCGCGCCAGCACGGGGCCGATGCGAGCCGCCGCATCAGACAGTTCGGCATAGGTCAAATTGCGCGAGGGATCGATGAAGACGGTCTTGTCGCCGCGGCCTTCGGCGACGTTCCGATCTACGAAATCGACTGCGGCATTATAATCACGAAGCGAATTCATCAGCCTCGCCCATGCGCTTGTTCGCCTCGATTTCTACCGGGATATCAGGGAGGGTTCCTTGACTTCGGTTAGACGCATCGCCGATCTGCGACGGTCAAAGCCGACGGCCCTGACGTTGCTGATGGGAACACGGCCCTGGAACATCGACCGCCGTTTGGGCGGGGCCTGGGCCGCAAGGCTGGGATAGCGGCGCGGGCCCAACCACAGGCCGCGACCATGCGCCGCTTGCGGTTGGGCGGCCCTGGGCGACAGCCCGGTTCAAACGCCCAGCAGGCGGCTTACAAACTCCCACTCGGCGCGCATTTGTTTCGAGGTTCCCTCGAACAGCACTTCAGCTTTGGTCAGGACGACATGCCGCTCGGCAAGATCCCCCGGGGCCTGCTCCCGATATTGAGCCGCAACCAATTGATCTGGCTCAATTACGTTCGCCGATGATTACACGACAATGATATCCAAACGGCCAAGTCGAGTTAGGGAATGGGATGGATCAAGGATTCGGGGCCGTTGAGCCGGCAATTGGCGTGGTGAAGGAAATTCACCCGTTGACCGGAAATGAAGCGATCGCGCGCGGCGCCTGGGAAGCTGGCGTGAAGGTCGCTGCCGCCTATCCGGGCACACCAAGCACTGAAATTCTCGAAACGCTGGCCACCTATCCAGCAGAGAGCGTGCACGCCCAGTGGTCGACCAACGAAAAGGTCGCGCTCGACGTTGCGATCGGCGCATCCTTTGCGGGGCGGCGTGCGCTGGCTGCCATGAAGCACGTCGGCCTCAACGTCGCAGCTGACGCTTTCCTGTCGCAGACTTATATTGGCGTAAACGGCGGTCTGGTCCTCGCCGTGTGCGACGACCCCGGCATTCACAGTTCGCAGAACGAGCAGGACACTCGTATCTACGGCGTGCTGGCAACGGTGCCGGTACTTGAGCCGAGCGATGCGCAAGAGGCGCTTGATTTCACCCGCCTTGCCTTCGAACTCTCGGAAACCTTCGACACACCCGTCATCGTGCGCAGCACGACCCGCCTTTCGCATACGCGCAGTGCGGTGGTGACCGGCGATCGCGTTGAACCGCCGCCACGCCAATTTATCGAGGACCCGGCGAAGAACGTCATGATACCGGCCCATGCCAGGCTGCGCCATGGCGCCGTCATCGAGCGCGAGTCGCGGTTGAAGGCGTATTTTTCCGAAGCGCCGATCACTCGTTGGGAGGATGGCGGCACGAGCTTCGGCGTCATCACGGCGGGGACCTGCTATTCTTACGTGCGCGAAGCGCTTCCAACCGCAACCGTGTTGAAACTGGGCGCTTCATGGCCGCTGCCGGACGGGTTGCTGCGCCGCTATTGCGAATCGGTTGATCGCATTTTCGTGGTCGAGGAACTCGAACCGGTCATCGAACAGGAAATCCGCGCGCTCGGATTTCAGGTCGAGGGCAAGCGCTTCTTCCCCCGTAGCGGCGAATTGTCTCCCGAGCTCGTTCGCGCCGGGTTCGAGCAGGCCGGGATTCTTGAGCCGCGCCCGGCGCAAAGCGGGTGGACACCGGAACCGTTGGTGCGCCCGCCAGTGCTTTGTGCCGGTTGCCCGCATACATCGAGCTTTATGGCCGTACGCTCTGCCGGCGCGCGTGTCGCCGGAGATATCGGTTGCTACACCCTGGCATGCCTCGATCCATTGCGCGGCATGGACACAACGGTCTCGATGGGATCCTCGATCGGCAACGCGATCGGCATGGTCAAGGCTGGCGAAACCAAACCTGTCATAGCCACCATCGGTAATTCGACCTTCCTGCACGCAGGAATTCCGTCACTGATCAACGCTGTCTACAACCAGGCCAATATCACCGTGCTGCTGCTCGACAACCATGTCACGGCCATGACCGGAGGTCAGCAACATCCCGGCACGGGCAAGACGCTGAGGGGCGAGGACGCGCCGCGGGTGGACTACGAGGCGCTGGTTCGCGCGATCGGGGTGGAATGGGTGCGCAGTGTGGATTCTTATGACCTTGCCGCCATGCATCACTCGTTGCGCGATGCCATCAATTTTCGCGGCGTTGCCGTCCTGATCGCCAATCGGCCTTGCGTCCTTGACCCGGTCAAGATCAAAGGCCCACCGTTGCAGGTCGACGAGGATCAGTGCAGTGCCTGTCAGTCGTGTATGAACCTCGGCTGCCCGGCGATAATCTGGAGCGGCCAATGGTTCGAGGGCCGGCATAAAGTCAAAATCGACCAGTCGCTTTGCATTGGTTGCACGCTCTGCGCGCAGGTATGCAGCGTGGATTGTATCAAGGCCGTTGCCCCGGTGACGCAATGAGCGGCCCGCTCCCCACGGTCCTTTCCGCCACCGCGTTGCCGGATTGCACGGCAGCGGCGGCCGATCCCGCGCGCGAACCGACCAATGTCCTCATCGTCGGCGTAGGCGGCCAGGGCGTCATCATGGTCTCCAAAGTGCTCGCTTTGCTCGCGCAGACCCAGGGCTTCGAGGTCAAACAGAGCGAAGTCCATGGCATGGCGAAGCGCGGCGGCGCGGTGTTCAGTCATGTGCGGTTTGGGCGAAGGGTGTGGTCCCCGACCATCCCGAAGGGTGAGGTCGATATTCTCGTCGCCTTGGAATGGGCAGAGGGGTTGCGATGGTTGCCCTATCTCAAGCCGACGACCGGTATCCTGATCTGCGACACCAAGCGCATCGTTCCGCCGTTTGCCTGCCTCAATCGCCATCCAGGCGCGGCGTTACGCTATGCGTCCGAGACACCGGCGGAAGTCATCGCTCACGTAGCGGAGGGTTACGCGATTGACGCAACCCATATCGCAGAAGAACTCGGCAATGAGCGCGCGGCGAACGTCATCCTGCTTGGCGCGCTATCCACCGCACTGGATTTTCCCGTCGCGGATTGGGAGACGACGGTCGCCAACTTCGTCCCGAAAAAGACCGTTGCGGTAAACCTGGAGGCTTTCCAGCGCGGCCGCCTGTGGATCAAGGAGGCCAGCAATGCCGCATCGCTGGCGGAAACGCCGTACGCGGAGATACCGGCGCCAGCAGGCGAAGCCAGCCGGGCGCGCCTCGAAATCAATCGCGCGTGGTGCAAGAGCTGCGATATCTGCGTGAAATTTTGTCCGGAGCACTGTCTGCGGCTGAATGCAGAACAGATCGCAGAACTGGCCGATCCGGACAAGTGCACGGGTTGCCGGCTATGCGAGTGGTTGTGTCCGGATTTCGCCATTCGGGTTCATCTCGGTGATGCAACGGCCGTTGCGCAAGGAGCGGCTTCGTCATGAATGCCATCGATACCACGTTAACCGGCAAGAGCGTCTCGAAGCTGATCTCAGGCAACCACGCTTGTGCGTTGGGAGCGATCGCCGCCGGCTGCCGGTTCTTTGCCGGATACCCGATCACCCCGTCCTCGGAAATTGCGGAGCGGCTGGCGCGCTTGTTGCCGAAAGTCGATGGCGTGTTCGTGCAGATGGAGGACGAAATCGCCTCCATAGCGGCCGTCATCGGCGCGTCGATGGGCGGCATCAAAGCCATGACCGCGACCAGCGGACCTGGATTTTCGCTCAAACAGGAAAATATTGGTTATGCCGCGGGAGCGGAAATCCCCTGCGTCATCGTCAATGTCATGCGCGGAGGGCCTTCCACCGGCATGCCGACCCGACCGTCACAGGCTGACCTGATGCAAGCGCGCTGGGGCAGCCATGGCGATTATCCGATCATAGCGCTTACGCCGGCCTCGGTGGGAGAGATCTACAGCGAGACCATCCGCGCTTTCGACTTGGCAGAGCAATTCCGTTCCCCGGTGGTCCTGCTCTATGACCAGGTGATCGCGCAACTCTCCGAAACCGTTGCGCTTAACAACACCGGGAGTTTGAACCGATCGGAACGCAAATGGATGAGCGGATCGCGCTCAACCGCAAAGCCCTATGGGGCCGGCGACGATTGTATTCCAGCGATGGCGCGGCCGGGTGCCGGCTATCGCACCCATACGACCGGCTTGACCCATCGCGAAGACGGCTTCCCGACCCAGGACCCGGAGGCGGTTACCCGCAACTTGTCGCGGCTCCTTTTCAAGCTGGACCAGCACCGCGACGCGATCAACTCCTGGGACGCACTGCGCTGCGACGACGCCGACGTGGTCATCGTTGCCATCGGCATCAGCGCCCGCGCAGCGACCCGCGCCGTAGAGCTGTGCCGAACGCAGGGGCTCCGCGTTGGATTGTTCCGCCCGATAACGCTCTGGCCATTCCCCGAGCAGGCGCTGCGCCGAGCAACCGCACAGGCGCGCGCCGTGATTGTTCCCGAAATGAACATTGGTCAGCTTCGGCTTGTGGTCGAACGCGCGCTTGGAGGAATGCCCGTCGAGGGTATTCATCTTTTCAGCGGCGAGGCAATCACGCCGGCAGATATTTTCACACGTGCGGCGGCGCTGGCGAGGAGGATGTAGTGTTCATCGATTCAGCCCCCGGCTTCGACATTCGAAACTATCTCCGTCTGGAGATGATGCCGCACTTTCTCTGTCCCGGCTGCGGTCATGGTATCGCGTTGCGGGCATTGCTGTGGGCGGTCCATGACCTCGGCCTCGACAAGGACAAGCTGGCGGTCGTGTCCGGCATCGGCTGCGCCGGACGGCTATCCGCCTATATCGATGCCAACACTTTCCATGTCACTCACGGCCGGCCGCTGGCTTACGCAACCGGGCTCGCGCTAGCCCGTCCAGACCTCAATGTCATTGTCATAACCGGGGATGGCGACTGTCTCGCCATCGGCGGCAACCACCTGATCCACGCCTGTCGTCGCAATCTCAAGCTAACCTGCCTGATGCTCAACAATGAAATTTATGGCATGACCGGCGGTCAGGTTTCTCCGACCACGTCGGAAACGCGGCTAACGACGACGACACCGCTCGGCAACCAGGAGCCGCGCTTTGACGCCTGCGCGCTCGCGGCGGCTGCCGGGGCGGGTTTCGTCGGTCGCGAAGTGACGCGACATGTCCCCAAACTCAAGGAACTGATCAAGGCCGGGCTCGAGCACCCGGGGTTCGCATTTGTCGAAATTCTGTCCGACTGCACCGAGATCTACGGACGCAAGAACGACCTGGGCTCTTCGCCTGAAATGATCATGCGTCAAAAAAGCGAGATACGTCCGAGCTCCTACCGCGACACGTTGGACTCGCCGTTCCGGTCGAACGATCTGCCGACCGGAATTCTGGCAAGGAATGATCGCCCCGAATACGGCACAACCTATCGGCGTGCCGCGGCATCACAGGCGGGAGCCTCGCGGTGAGCGATTCGCGGATCGAAATGCGCCTCGGCGGCACCGGCGGACAGGGATTGCTCCTCAGCGCGAAGATACTGGCCGATGCTCTGGCTTCCGGCGGCAAGCACGTGGCTCAGTCGCAAACCTATGAGCCGACCTCGCGCGGCGGCTTCTGCAACGCAGACCTTGTGATCTCCGCCGCCGAGGTGGATTTCCCGCTTACGACCGCGATCGACCAATTGGTGCTGCTCGATCAACTCGCCGTCAAGCCATCTTGGCCGCTGCTCAAGCCCGGCGCGCTGGTCATAGCTGACACGAGACTCTGTCCTGAGCTGCCGGCGGGTAATTACCGCTGTTATCATCTGCCGCTAAGCCGCACCGCATTGGAATTGGGAAGCGAGCGGGTAACGAACATCGTCGCGCTCGGGGCTCTGGTCGCCTTGAGCGGAATCTGTGACCAGATCCAGGTAGCGCAAGCGGTGCGCGCGGAAGCACCCAGAGGCTTTCTCGATCTAAATATCGATGCATTCAAGGCGGGCTATCGTCTGCTCGCGCAGGCAGATGGTTACAACGGTCCAGAGCCTCCGCAGCGATCATCCTCTGCTCCAGGGCGTCCGCAACATTTGTGAGGTCGCTCTTCATTTGCGCGGCGACGCGGGGAAGCGTCAAACGCCAAATGCAATGGTGGGCTTGGCGCAGATGATTGGAGGCTCTGCCGCAGGATTAAAGACGGAGACGGCTGCAGTTCACATCCTGACGGTGTGAATAGCGGGATCCGGCACTCGCGCCGGATCGATCCGATCACCCCTTCGGGAGGCACGCTGCCAGGGTAAAGGCTGCCGCGTCGTTCATCGTCGCGACTTCAAGTGGCGCCGACCGGTGGTGAGCTGTCCTGTTGGGGTTCATCCAATATGATGCCGCCAAAGCGGGCGTGGAAGCTCTTCGCCGTCGGCGGCAGCGGCCCATCCGCCGTTTCCAGCATTTGCATCAAATGCGCCTCGGTCTTGCCCCAGCAGAGCTGGTAGATGTCGCGACACATGGCCCGCGCCGTGTCGCCAGGCCAGTCGTCCGGCAGGAGCTGGCGCGGCAGGGAGGGATCGCGCAGCTGAACGCGGCGAAACTCATGCATCAACAGCGTACGAATGACAAAGCACTGTTCAGGGTCGAGGGTAGACGCGCTGCGCAACGCTCGCGCCACGCTGCGGAAGCGGTCGATAAACGATTGATATTCGGCCGCGACCTTGTCCAGATTCCAGCACTGATCCACCAGTTCCTTCAGCGGTCGACTGGAAAGAGCACCGAGGGTCTGCGCCTGCAGCACGACCACTTTGTCATGCGCGCCGGCAATCTGGAGAATATCCAGAAGCTCATCGGTCTGTCCCGAAGGGTGAAGCAAAACACCGGGAGCGATGGCGGCGTAACCCTCCCAGAGCAGCTCTTTTCGCAACCCCTCGCGCAGCGCTGGCGTTAGACAGTCGCCTGGGGTCAGGACAACCTGCCAATCGCCCTCCCAAGAGACGCGCGCATCATCGTAGATCCTGTGGAAGGCATGTTCGAACAGCCGCCGGCCCATCGCGGTCAGGCTGTAATAGCTGCGCCGGCCAATCTGCTCGGATACGAGCCATTTCTCGCGCGAGAGGCGAAATACCGAGGTGCGCACCGCGCGCGGATTGAGTCCGAGCGGCCCCACCAGACGGATGAGACCGCCGAGCCAGACGGTACCGCCGTGCGGCGCGATCATATCGCCATATATCGTGATGATCAGCGAATTCGCCCGCAGCGGGCGATCGGCCAATTGCTTTTCGATCCACTGACCCAACAAACGATTCTTCATGGCCGCATTGTAACCCAGAGGATCGCAGGGGGCGACCCTCCCACTAGGTTCGATCCCGGACAGGCCTGATCGAAGCGTGACCGAGGAGGCCGCAACGCTGCCTCGCTCCATTGCGCCGCAGCCGAAGGGCGAAGTCGCGTCCGGCCTCGGCCGGACGCGACCGAACCGTCAGTTGATCAGTTTCCAGTCGTCATTCCGCACTTCCAGCATGCGGAAGGCCGACAGTTCGAGCCCCATGTGATCGGTGGGTGACATATTCACCTTGCCGCCCGTGCCGACATAATTCTTCGTCGCCTCGATCGCATCGCGCACCTTGGCCTTGTCGGTCCCACCGGCGCGTTTGATCGCATCGACTGCGATCATCAGCCCATCGTAGGCATGGCCGCCGAAGGTCGACACCTCTTCCTTGTAACGCTCGGAATAGGCCTTGGCGTAAGCCATCGCCACCGGCTTCTGTGGATCGTTGTCGGGCAGTTTCGACGCGACCAGCAACGCAGCGGCCGGCAGACGCATGCCTTCCGCGGCGCCGCCAGACAATTTGATGAATTCCTCCGACGCAACGCCGTGCGCATGATAAACCGGCATGGTGATGCCGAGCTGCTTGATGTTCTTGTTGACGATGGCAGGCCCCTGACCAAGGCCGAAGATGAACAAGGCCTGGACACCCGGCGTGCCTTTGATCTTGGTGAGCTGCGGACCCATGTCGGTGTCCTTGGGCCCGTAAGTGTCTTCGGCGACGAGGGTGATGCCCATCTTCGCCGCCGCGATTTCAGAACTCCTTCTTGCCGGACTGGCCGAAGCCGCTGGTCTCCGACAACAGCGCGATTTTCGTCAGGCCACGCTTCTTCATGTCCTCGAAAACGCGCTCGGCCGCCATGCGGTCGGTATGCGGCGTCTTGAAGATCCATTTCTTCACCGGCTCGACGATCGCCACGGCGCCTGCCAGCGAAATGAACGGTATTTGGGCGCGTTCGACCAGCGGCGCAATCGACATGGTGGCGCCGGTGGTGGTGCCGCCAATCAGCACATCGACTTTGTCGTCCTCGATCAGACGTTTGCCGAAACTGTTCGCCTTGCTGGCGTCCGAGCCGTCATCGTAATAAATGAGCTGCAGCGGCCGCCCAAGGACGCCGCCTTCCTTGTTGATCTTCTCGACGTAGAGCTGAAGGGTCTTCAGTTCGGGATCGCCGAGAAATGCGGCCGGCCCCGTGACCGACAGCAGCGAGCCGATCTTGATCGGCTCGGCGGCCTTGGCCTGCATGGCGAGGCCGAGACCGAAAACCACGGCTATAGACGATTTAAGAAACGCGTTCATGTGACTATTCCTCCCTTTGATTGTTGTCGATGACTGAGTTCTGTTGTCTGCGATCGAAATATCCGCTCTCTCAAATGCCGAGATAGGCCTCGCGCACGCGCTCATTGCCGAGCAGCTCCTTTCCGCTGCCTGACAAAACGATTTCGCCGGTTTCGATGACGTAGGCCCGATCGGCGATCGCCAGCGCCGCATGCGCGTTCTGCTCCACCAGCAGAATCGTCATCTCCTGCTTGCGCAGTTCGGTCACGGCGTTGAAAATTTCTTCGACGAGCAGCGGCGCAAGCCCCATCGACGGCTCGTCGAGCAGCAGCAGTCGAGGGCGGCCCATCAACGCCCGCGCTATCGCCAGCATCTGCTGCTGGCCACCTGACAGCGTTCCGGCCGGGAGCCGCGCCTTCTGCTTGAGGACGGGAAACATCGCGTACATGCGTTCGAGGTCGTCCGCGATCTGCGGCTTGTCGGAGCGGCAGTAGGCGCCCAAATGCAGATTGTCCTCGACCGAGAGCGGCCCGAACACATGGCGGCCTTCCGGCACGTGGCAGATGCCGATCTTGACCCGCTTGTCGGCACGCAGTTCCGTAATGTCCTGACCGTCGAATTCGATTCGTCCGCTGCTGGCCTTTTGCACGCCCGAGATCGTGCGCAGCAAGGTGGTCTTGCCGGCGCCGTTGGCGCCTACAAGCGCAATCAATTGCTGACTGCCGACGACGAGGTTCACATTGCGCAGCGCGGGGATCCGGCCATAGTGGCTGCCGAGCCCGCAAAGGACAAGAATTGGCGTGCCTGACGACGCCGGCGCTTCTGGCGCACACTGCGGCGCCAGGCCGTTCGGCCGCGATATGCCGCAGTGTCCGGTGGTGAGCGTTTCCAGCGCGTCAGTCATGGCGGTCAGGCTGCCTTGCCCAGATAGGCGGCGATCACGGCCGGGTCGCGGCGGACGTCGCGCGCGGCTCCTTCGGTCAGTTTCTTGCCGTAGTTGAGCACGAGGATCCGGTCGGAGATGTTCATGACCATTTTCATGTCGTGCTCTACGAGGACGACGGTGATGCCACTATCGGCGATTTTCCGGATCAGCCCATCGATCTCAGCGGTCTCCGTCTGATTGAATCCCGCAGCCGGCTCATCGAGGAAGAGAATGCGGGGCCGCGCCGCCAGCGCGCGCGCGATCTCGAGCCGCTTCAGCGCGCCATAGGGCATGGCGCTGGCCTCGGCGCCCAGATAGGCATCGAACCCGACATAGGTCATGAGTTCCGCCGCCTTCTCGCGCAGAGCGGCGTCGGCGCGTCGCAGCGACGGAAAGCGCAGCATGCCCTTGATCAGGTTGCGATCAAGCGCAAGGTGGCCGCCGACCATGACGTTCTCGATCGCGGTCATATTCATGCAGATCTGGAGATTCTGAAACGTACGCGCCACGCCTTTGCGCGCCAGCTCGTGCGGCGCTCGACCCGTCACCGGCTCGCTGTCAAGCCGGATCTCGCCGAAGTTCGGCTTGTAAATGCCGGTGATCAGGTTGAAGAGCGTCGTCTTGCCGGCGCCATTCGGGCCGATCACCGAATAGACGATGCCGGCGTCGACGCTGAAGCTTACGTTCTGTACCGCCAGCACGCCGCCGAACGTCTTGCTGAGATCGGACACTTCGAGCAGCGCCATCAGCGTGCACTCCCGAATTTCGCGGCCAGCGTCGGGACAAGGCCTTTGGGCAGGAAGATCATCGACAGCATCAGAATTGCGCCGAAGGCCACCGTCTCCCAGCCCTCAAAGGTCGTCAGCGCCTGCGGCAACGCCGTCAGCAGCACCGCGCCGATCACCGAGCCGTACACGGAGGCCATGCCGCCGACGACGACCATGGTCACCAGTTCGATCGAATGCGAGAAATCGGCATTGTCGGGCGTGACGAAGCCGACGTAGTGCGCCGTCAGGCTCCCCATGATGCTGGCGAAGAACGCGGACAGCACGAAGATCGTGACCTTGTAACGCGCGACGTCCACGCCGACGACCTGGGAGGCGACCTCCGAGCCGTGCAGCGCGCGCAGCGCGCGACCGAACGGCGAATCGATCAGGTTCCGGCAGGCCCACACGCTGAACAGCAGGATGCCGGCGAACAGCCAGTACCACTGCCGTTCGCCGAAAATCTCCCAACCGAAAAGCGACATCGGCGGCACCGACATGCCGTCCGGCCCGCCGGTATAACCAGCCTCGTTCTTGAGGACGATGGAAATGACGATACCCAGACCCAGCGTCGCCATCGCCAGATAGTGGCCGCGCAGACGAAAGATCGGCGGGGCGATCGCCGCCGCGAGCAACGCTGCACCGACCGCCCCGGCGCACAGGGCTGCGATCGGCGGCCAGGAGAAATGCGTGGTCAGGACCGCCGATGCGTAGGCCCCGATGCCGAAGAAACCGGCATGTCCGAGACTGATCTGGCCGGCGAAGCCGATCAGCAGATTGAGCCCCAGCACGATGATCGCGTTGATCGCCATGCGATTGGCGATATCGAAATAGTAGGTGTTCGGGAGCAACAGCGGCAGCGCCAGCAAAACGGCGGCGAGTATGAACAGACCGTAATTGGCGCGCGTCATACCCGCTCCGTCGCCTTGGCGCCGAACAGGCCGCGCGGCAGGAAAAACAGAACGACGAAAATCAACAGGAAAGGCGCGGCGTCCTTGTAGGCCGACGAGATGTATCCGGCGGACATCGCCTCGATAATTCCGACCATCAGGCCGCCGACGACGGCGCCGAGCCCGTTGCCCAGGCCGCCAACCACGGCGGCGACAAATCCCTTGAGGCCCAGCATGATCCCCACGTCGTACGAGGTCATCGTGATGGGCGTCAGCAGGATGCCGCCAATGGCGCCGATCGCGGCCGAAAGCGCGAAGCTCACCAGCAGAACCCATTGGGTGTTGATGCCGACCAGTTGCGCGGCCAGGGGATCGAACGAAGTGGCGAGAATGGCCTTGCCGGCGAGGGTGCGGTTGAAGAACAGCCAGAGCGCGGCCACGATGACGGCTGTGGTTCCGAGCACCCAAAGGCTTTGCGGCGCCAGGGCGGCGCCGCCGACGGCGATCGGCGCATCGCCGGAGAATGCCGGGAAGGCGGCCGCGCCCTTGCCGAGCCATATCTGGATGAGGCCCCGCAGCACAAGCGACGCGCCGATGGTGATGATGATCAGGCCGACCACCTCGGCACCCTTGGCCGGTTCTATCGCGAGCTTCTCGACGAGTACGCCGACCGCTGCCGGAATTGCGACCGCCAGGACCAGCGCCACGGGCATCGGCAGGCCGGTCTTGAGAAAGAACACCGTCAGCATGCCGCCGAGCATGATGAACTCGCCCTGGGCGAAATTGATGACGTTGCTGGCGTTGTAGATCAGCGTAAAGCCAAGCGCCGCGAGCGCGTAGGTGGCCCCCACGGTGACGCCGGAAAACATGAACTGCAGGAATTGCGAGAGCATCGTTTCTCCTCGACTGCAGGAACGGCGCGCCGCGCCGGCGCCTGGTCTATTTCGGACGCTTGTCGATCACCCGCTTCGCCTTGCCGACGACTGTGCGCTCGATCATGTCGGTTCCGACCACATGAATCTTCGCGGTGACCCCGATCAGCGACTTGATATGGTGGGCGACTTCGCGGCCGATTGCCTCGCGCTTTGCCGCTTCCAAATGGTCTGACAATTCGGGGCGGAGTTCGACGAACACGTCGAGTTCGTCCAGATGCCCCTCGCGCGTGATCTGAAGCTGGTATTGGGCGCAGAGGTTCGGATTCCTCAGCAGGATTTCCTCGATCTGCGTGGGGAAGACGTTCACGCCGCGGATAATCAGCATGTCGTCCGAGCGCCCGGTGATCTTGCCCATGCGGCGCATGACACGCGCCGTGCCCGGCAAGCAGCCGTGTCAGGTCACGCGTGCGGTACCTGATCACGGGCTGCGCTTCCCTGGTCAGGGTGGTGAACACCAGTTCGCCGTCGGCGCCGTCCGGCAGCAGCTCGCCGCTGACGGGATCTATGATCTCGGGATAGAAATGGTCTTCCCAGATATGCGGACCGTCCTTGGTCTCGATGGCTTCGCAGGCCACGCCCGGTCCGATGACCTCGGACAGGCCGTAGATGTCGATCGCGTCGATGCCCAGGCGCGCCTCGATCTCCCTTCGCATTTCGTTGGTCCAGGGTTCGGCGCCGAACAGGCCGATGCGCAGACTGGTGCTGTCCGGCTTGACGCCCTGGCGCGACAGTTCGTCGGCGATGGTCAGCGAATAGGACGGCGTGGACATCAGCACGGTGGGCTTGAAGTCCATGATCATCTGCACCTGCTTCTCGGTCTGGCCGCCCGACATCGGAATCACGGCCGCGCCGAGACGTTCGACGCCGTAATGCGCGCCGAGCCCGCCGGTGAACAGGCCGTAGCCGTAGGAATTGAGGACGATGTCGTCGGCGGTCGCGCCGGCCGCGCGCAGCGAGCGCGCCATCACCGACGCCCACATGGCGATATCGCGTTCGGTATAGCCGACCACTGTGGGCTTGCCGGTGGTGCCGGACGAAGCATGCACCCGAACGATATCCCGCATCGGCACGGCGAACATCCCGTAGGGATAGTTCTCGCGCAGGTCGGCCTTGGTGGTGAACGGGAATTTGGCCAGATCGGCCAGCGATTTCAGATCCCCGGGATGGACGCCGGCCTTATCGAACTTGGTGCGATAATGCGCAATATTGTCGTAGGCGTGCTGCAACGACCATTTGAGTCGCTCCAGCTGCAGCGCAAGCAATTCATCGCGACTGGCGACTTCGACGGGTTCGAGCCCGGCCGACTTCAAATTGATATTCATGCGCACCTCCCTCATGCCGCATAGATTTTTGCTCGCGGCTCAGCGCGTCGTTTTCTGCCCGGCGATGTATCGGTCCTGCGCCGGGAACTCAGGCTGCGTTCGGTTTGGTAGCGATCTGCTCGATGATGGCGCGGTTCTCCTCGACCTTCGCCTGAATGTGTCGGATTTGTTCGTCGTCCAGATGCCGGAAGCGCCCCATCGCCTTGAGGTATTCGGTGACGGGCAGCGGCGCATCGACCGGATGGGTGAAATGCAGGCCGTCGCTCGGCATGAATTCCCAGAGCATGACGAAATTGGTCTCGACCGCCTTTCGCGCCACTTCCATGTTCTGGTCGGTCGGAAAGCGCCAGCCCGTCGTGCACGGCGAGTAGACGTGCAGATAGGCGAAGCCGTGCTTTGAAGCGGCGATCGCCTTGTCGAGCTTGTCGTACAGATCTTCCATGAAGGCGGTCGACGCGGTCGCCACATAGGCGCAGCGATGGTTTACCATCAGCAAGGGCAGGTTCTTCGCGTCCTGCGTCTTGCCTTTGGACTCCCGTCCAACCGGGGTCGTCGAGGTCCATGCGCCATAGGGCGTACAGCTCGAGCGCTGCATGCCGGTGTTCATGTAGCCCTCGTTATCGACGACCATGAACAGTATTTCCTCACCGCGTTCGGCGGCACCGGAGAGCGACTGGAAGCCGACGTCGGATGCGCCGCCGTCGCCGGCGATCGCCATCGCCGTAACCTCGCGGCCTTTGCGCTTGAGCTGGCGTTTGACGCCGGCCAGCATCGAGGCGGTGTTGGTCAGCAGCGGGTGAAAGACCGGAACCTTGGTGCCGGTGAGGCCGTTGTAGCCGACCGAGCCCATGCCCGGCACGCAGCCTGGCGGCGTCGCCAGCACGGCGTCGGGGCCGACGCGGCGCATCGTGTGGCGCATCAGGAGTTCGGTGTTGCAGCCCTGGCAGCCGGCGAGTCCGGGCGCGAACATGTCCTCCCAGCCGCCGACCTCGTTGTAGATGCGCGCGGATGTGACGTGGCGCAGCGCCCCGGTCGGGCAGGCCGACACGCAGGCCGGCGCGCCATCGCACATATCGCATTTGGCGACCCGTCCGTCCACCGCATCGGGCGCGATGCCGGCGTAAGCGCAACCCATCGTGCACAGCAGGCAATCGACACATTTGTCGCCGTCCCATGCGATCACGCCGCTTTCCGCGTTCTTGGCGAGCGCGCCGGCAGGGCATACGGTGACGCATTTCGGATCGCCGCATTGGCGGCACATCGCCAGTTCGAATCCGTAAGCCGTGGGCATCACCTGGATGCGCGCACGCGCGACATCGTCTGCGCCGGTCTTGGCCGATGCGCAGGCGCTCATGCATTTCGAGCAGCCGTCGCATTTGGCAGCGTCAAAAGCGATGGTGGCGTAGGTTTGTCCCATGATCATTTCCACAAACGAGACATGAATTCGCGACCGGTGGTGAGCGGATCGGCGACCAGCCGATCGAGTGCGGCCGAAATGTCGATGCGCCGCAGGATCAGTTGCCGCATGACGCCGCCGTCGAAGAATTCGTTGACGCCGAAAATGCCCTGCAGCCGGCCGTCGTTGACGACGACGCGCAAATAGCTTCCGCGGGCTTCGTCCTGGCGCACGCGCTCCTCGCCGCCGGCCGGCGTCGCGCCGACGCCGACCGCGATCGCATGCCGGCCGAAGAAATTGTAGGTGTTCAGCGGCACGCCGCCGGCGTAGGCCTTGACGCCCGGATCGCCCGCCATCGCCATGCCGGCGATGCGTCCCTGCTCGGCCGCGTCGGGCAGGATCGCATTCATCACGGGACGCTCGCCGAAGAAATCTCTGCGCCTGAGCGCAGTCGCCGGCCGCCCAGACATTCGCGACGTTGGTGCGCATGTAATCGTCGACGAGGATGCCCGCGTCATGCGCGATGCTGCTGCCTGCGAGATAGCCCATGTCGGGCTTTACGCCGGTCGCCGTCAGCAGCAGATCAGTCTCGATCGTCTGGCCGTCGTCCAGATGCACCACGACGCCATCCGCGCCTGACGAGAGCCTGACGACGCGACGTCCGGTCAGCAGGCGCGCGCCGTTCTCGACGAAGGCGCGTTCGATCAGGCTTGCCGCCACAGCGATCGAAATAGGCGCCGAGAACCTGCGGCTGCATCTCGACGATGGTGACGTCGGCGCCGCCTTTGACCAGATTTTCGGCCGCGTGCATGCCGACCAGCCCGCCTCCGAGCACGACGGCCCGGCGCGAGGCGGCAACCGCCGCCTTCAGCTTCAGCGCATCGTCCAGCGTCCGCAGCACATGATAGGGAACCTGTTCGATGCCGGGGATCGGCGGAATCGCCGGCGATGCCCCCGTCGCCAGCAGGAGTTTGTCGTAGGCGATCTCGACGCCGTCCGACAGCGTCGCGGCGTTGCGCTCCGGATGAAGCCGCGCCAGCGCGCGATCGGCCATGTAGGCGACGCGCTGCCCGGAAAAATAGTCCGCCGCCCGCAGATACACATTGTCCGGCGCCGAACGCCCGGAAACGACATAGGGCAGCACGGTGGGTGAATAGGGAAGCCGGCTGTCGCGCGTCACCAGCGCGAGACTTCCCTCGGGGTCGTGCATGCGGATGGCGCTGACGGCTTCCAGCGCCGCATGGCTGCTGCCGACGACTAGATATTGGGCGTGCACCATCGTGTCCTCAATCGCCTTCGTTGATCCAGATCGGCTCGGTCGGCGCGGGACCGTGAAGCAACGCCTCGGTCTGTTCGATGACCCGGTGGAAATGCTCCACCGTGATATCGGCCCCGGCGAGTCCGCCGATGAAGCTCGCCGCCGGAACGTGACGACCGAGCCGGTAAAGCGCGCCCTGCGTCTCCTGGAACATCGGTCCGCAGTTCCAGCGGAACGCGACGGAACGGTCGACCACGCCCACCGCCTTGATCCCCGACAACGCCTTCACCAGCGCCTCGACGGGGAACGGGCTAAAGGTCTTGATCTTGACGATCCCGACGCGCTTGCCGGCATCGCGCGCCTCGTCCACCGCGTCCTTGGCGGCGCCGGTCATGCTGCCGAGCGTCATCAGCGCGAACTCGGCATCTTCCATGCGGTATTGCTCGACCAGCGGCGCGAACGCCCGGCCGAAGCGCGCGGCGTATTCCTCGTGCACTTCCGTGATGACGCGCAGCGCGTTCTGCATGCCGCGGCACTGGCCCTTGCGGTAACGCACGAACGTCGCCGGCCCGTTGCCGCCGGAACCGCCGGTGAGCGGATCGACCGCCATCGGCCGCAGCGGATCGAGTGCGGCATGCCAGTTGACGTCGGTTTCGCCCATGAAGGCGTCGACGTCGGCCTGCTCGGGCAGAGTTACGCGCGCCGCGCCGAAGGAGAGGTAATTGCCATCGAGACAGATGTTGACCGGCAGCATCACGTCGTGGTGCTCGGCGATCCTGAACGCCATGATGGTGGTATCGAGGACTTCCTGGACCGTCTCGCAATACATCTGCACCCAGCCCACCTCGCGCACGGTCATCGCATCCTGATGACCGCCCCAGACCGATTGCGGCGTGATGCCGTCGCGCGTGACGAGGGCCATGACGATCGGAAGGCGCATTCCCGAGGTGCGGAAATACGGCTCGAACATGAAGGCAAGTCCCGGACCGCAGGTCGCCGTGAATGTGCGCCCGCCCGCAAGCGAGGCGCCCTGCAGCACCGAGAGCACGGAGTGTTCGCCCTCGGCGTCGACGATCTCCGCATCCATCCGGCCGTCGGCGACCAGTTTGGCGAGATGTTCGACGAGGCTCGACTGCGGCGTGATCGGATACACCGAAACCATGTCCGGCCGGACCATGGCCACGGCGAGCGCCGCCGCTTCGTTGCCCTCGCAAACGATATGGTGCGGCTCGTTGGTCGCCGCGCGTTCCTTTTCCAGCAAAGCCGTGCTCATTCCGTCGTCTCCGTCACCATGACGATCGCGCGATGCGGACACTCAACGGCGCAGATGCCGCAGCCCTTGCACGTCCGCAGATCGATATCGAACCAGGCGGGGCGCTCGACGACGCATTGCACCGGGCAATAGAGCCAGCAAACCGCGCATTTGACGCATTTGTCGCGGTCCACGACCGGGCGCATGCTGCGCCAGTCGCCGGGCAGCATCGGGGACATTTCCGTTGCGATCGGACAGAGATCGTCCGGCACGCCGGCCTTGGCCGGGTTGAACATCGGATAGGCGCGATGCGTGCTCATGCGGCCGCCTTGCTTCCGAGGCGATGGACCTGCGCCTCGTTGTAACCGCGGTCGAGCGCCGCCAGATTCTGGTCGAGACCGGCATCGCGGAACTCGGATTCCAGCAAGGTCTGCTTGAGCGAGTCGAGCGAAACGATTCCGGTGGTGCGGGCGAACGCGCCGAGCATCAGCGTGTTCGTGATCGGACGCCGGAAGATTTCGATTGCGAGACGCACGGCGTCGATCAGGCCGACGGTGTCGACAATGTCGGGCATCTCCAGATCGGACAGCGGCTTTGCGGTCGTCAACACCAGCGCGCCGCCGGTCTTCATGCCGGAGTAGATATTGACCGAGCGCGAGAACGGTCGGATCGATACAGATGACGCAGTCCGGATGGGTGATGTTGGTCATGCGACGAATTTCATGCGGGTCGGTGCGCAGGAACGCGACCACCGGGGCGCCGCGCCGCTCGAACCCGAACGACGGAATAGCGACCGCGAATTTGCCTTCCGCGACCAATCCGGCGGCGAGCATCCCGGCGGCCATGACGGCGCCCTGCCCCCCGCGTCCATGTAGACGGACTTCGTACATCGTCTTCCTCCACCGAACCTTGCCGCCTTGTTCGTGCGACCTGCGGTCGTCCGCTCGCCTATAAGGGCCGTGCGCGATTCCAACCCGGCTGCACACCCGGCCCCGCGCTGCCTTCGCCGCGCGACGGCGTCCACGGCAGGGCGAACCCCTGCGTAAAGGCCGCACGGCGCACCAACGTGTATTTGAACCAGCCACCGGTCGCCGCCGCCAGAACGCCAGCCAGCACCGCGAGCAAAGGAAGTCCGGCCAAGCCAGCCGCCACGCCGAGCACGGCAGGCAACGCATGGCCGAGCCAAACGAAGCGGAAGTCGACCGCGTTCAAGGACTTTCGATGTCCCGACGGGAACGCCGGCGCTGCGCAGGGACGCGAGATATTTCCGCCACGCCAGCAAGCGCATGGCGAGCAGCGGCGGCGAGCAAAACGCCGAACGACGCCAGTCCGGGCCAAACCAGCGCACCCGCGCACACCAGGCCGACGCCTTCGGCCAGGCTCGTGGCGACGATCATGCCGATACAGCTTGCATGCCGCCAGGCGGGAATGCCCTTGTTGGCGTGCAGCATGCGCGCCTGACAATAAACGTAAACCAGCCCCAGCAGCCCCGCGATCCAGAACGCCGCCGGCAAGTTGAACAAGACAGCCGCCGCACCGGACGCGAACAGCGAACGGCGCAATCATCGCCTCCCGCGTCATCCATGACGTCGCCGCATTGAGGTACACGTTGAGCGCGCGCCACGGGCGACCGATCTCGAGCCAGACGGCGAGGAGGCCGATGCCGACGAGCGCGAGCGCAAGGGCGACGAGCGGACGCAGATCTTCGCCGTGCCCGGACGCCAGCGCGGTCGCAAACAACAGGCCACCGCCGGCGCCGCCGCAGATGAAATTGGCAGCGGCGCGCGCATCCCAGTTCCGCTGCTGCCGCGGCGGCATTCGGTCGCCGATCTTCCGCAATTCACTCATGCCTTGGCCCCGTTCTTGGCCCCATCCCAGATGTAGTAGACCGACGGGTCGGTCCCCAACTCCTCGTGCATCCGGAAATGCTGGGTGTCGGCCAGCAGCGTCGAAACATTGCTGTGGGGATCGTTGACATCGCCGAAATGCATCGCGCCCGAAATGCAGGAATTGACGCAGGCCGGCGTGACTTCCGGATCGACGCCGGGCGTCTGTCCGGTGACGGCGGCGAGATCGATCCGCTCCTTGCAGAAGGTGCATTTGGTAGCGACCGACAGGCGCTCGGGATCGAAGCGCGCGGTCTCGGATTGCCATCGGCTCGCCGTAGGCATAGCGCGGCGTATACTCGATCGAGCGCGCATCATACGGGCAGGCCATGATGCAGTTGGAGCAGCCGATGCAGAGGTCGTAGTCGATGGTGACGAGACCGTCCTCGCGCTGCTTCGTCGCCGTCGTCGGACAGACGTGCATGCAGGGCGGATTGGCGCAATGCATGCACGCGACCGGCAAGAAGGTGCGGTGGACGTCGGGAAATTCGCCGCTTTCGATATCGAGCACGCGGCGCCATTGCACGCCCGGCGGCGTGGCGTTGGCGCTCTTGCAGGCGGCCGTGCAGGTCTGGCAGCCGACGCAGCGCCGCAGGTCGATCACCATGGCATAACGCTTGCTCATGCCGCGGCCCTCGCCATGCGCCGCACGGCGACGCGCACGATATCGGCGCCCGAGCCGGTGGCATCGGTGAGTTCGAGCGACATCGGCGCGATCGTGTTCAGGCTCGCCCGCTCGGTATCCTTGGCGAAGGGCGTCGCCCAATGATCGAACTGGCCGACGATGACGAGCGTGTCCGGCCGCATGCCCTGCGTCAGCGACGCCTTGCCGTAGGTCGCGCCGATATGCGAGCGAACCTCGACGCGATCACCGTCGGCGATGCCCAGTTTGGCCGCGGTGTCGGCGTTGATGATGACCCCGGTATTGCCGCGCACGTTTTCGGAGATTTCGTGCATCATCGCGATCGCGGCGTTGCCGCCCGCATGATACTGCATGCTCTTGGTCGTCAGCAGCCAGAACGGAAAATCCTCGATCCGCGCGCCCGAATTGACCAGTTCGCGCTCCCAGCGGGCCGGCACGTTGTCCCATACCGGCAGCGCGATATATTCGGAGAGCTGCTCGTCCCACCAGTGCATCTTCTGCTCGTGCAGGCGATTGCCCAATTCGCGCCCGATGCGCAGCAGGCGCTCCTGATAGGGCAATTCGTAGCGCAGACCCTGCTTCTCCATCGTCGGCGTCAGATACCACTCGAGACGCGACGTCGGCACGGCGTAGAACCCGTGCTCCTTGTACCAGTCCAGGCCGTGCTCCTCCTTGCCCTCCGACAGCGTCCTGGTCGCGGCGCGGCAGACCGAGTCCCAGATCTGGTCGGGCTCCGGCGGCGTCGCCGGATCGAGCGAGTAATCGTAGTCCTTGCCCTTGAGCGGCGACACGCCGGCGATGCCGCGGTTGAGTGCGGCGATATATTCGGGCAGCAGGCCCGTGCGCTTGGCGAGTTCGGTGGTGATCCAGGTGAAATCGCGGGCTTCGCCCTGCGGCGCGACGGCGGCCTGCCGCAGCACCACGCCGTGACAATCCCAGAACTGCTCCATGTATTTGGTGGCGCCCATGCGGATCAGCTGCGTCGAACTCGAGGTCGGAGGCTTCCGGCAGCAGCAGGTCGGCCATGTAGTTGGTTTCGTCCACCGTATAGGCGAAGGCGACCATGAACGGGAAACGCGCGGCGGCGTCGGCGAGGCGGCGCGTCTCCCAGAACGAGATCGCCGGGTTCGAGCGATAGAGGATCCACATTTCCGGATAGGTCGGCTTGGGCATGGTCCAGTCGGCCGGCGTGTTCTCCTGGAACATCCAGGCGAGTTGCGTCGGGCCCAGCGCCTGGCTCCAGCCGCCGTTGCGGCCGACGATCGGCACCAGCGTCGTGTGCAGGTTGCGCGTCTCGGGCACAGGCCGCCAGCTGTTGCTGCCGGTCGGATTGAAATGCTGGATCATGAAGCCGTCTTCGCCCGGCTTCACGCTGAGATGGCGATTGTCCTGCGGACGGTTGAGGCGCACCGTCGTGCCGAGCGTGCCGCCTGGATTCTCGAGCGCGCCGACGAGGGCGGCGAGCACGGTGCGCGACCAGCAGCATTCGAAGGCGCCCCAGCCGTTGTTGACCGACTTGCCGAGCGTCACCGCCACCGGCCGGAACGGCAGGGTCTTGCCGTCGATCTCGATCGTCGCGCCGATGCTGGCGGCTTCGAGGTATTCGCCGGCGATGCGGCGGATGGTCGCCGCGGGCACGTCGCAAATTCCAGCCGCCCATTCCGGCGTGTAGCGCGCGACATGGTCGACCAGCATCCGGTAAGCGGTCGCGCCTTCGACATCTGAATATTCGCGTCGCGCCGCGTCGGCATCGACGGTGGCGGCTTTGGCCACGCGATAGCGGCCGTCGACGGCGAGAACGGTGCCTGGCGTGTCGAAGGCAACAGCCTGTCCGGTCGCCTCGTCCCAGACCAGCGGTTTGCCGCTGACGAAATCGCGCAGATAGAGCCCGTCCGGCCCGACCAGATAGGGCGAGGCCGTGCGGTCGCGCAGGAAGGGAATGTCGAGCTTGGCGAGGCCGTGTTCATGCAGCAGCACGTGGATCAGCGCGAACAGGAAGGCCGGATCGGTCTTCGGGCGGATCGGCACCCATTCGGCCGAGCAGGCGCCGGTGATGGAAAGGTGCGGCTCGACATGCACGCGCTTGTAGCCGCGCACGCGCGCATCGGCGTGGCGGGTGACGGCGCAGGGCCCGCCGGTCACCTCGACATTGGCGCCGAGCGAGATGATGTAGCGCGTGTTGGGCGTATCGGCGGCGACGGTGAAGGCGCGGTGCCAGAATTCGCCGTAGAGATGTTCGGAATGGGTGCATTTGACGCCCTGCCCCGAGCCGAAACTGTAGTCGATCGGCCCCCACGCCGCGAGAAAGGCCGGGAACGAGCCCATGTAGTTGGCGGGCGTGCCGCCGTGGCCGAAGCTGACGGCGAGGCGCGGCAGACCGGACTCGTCGACCTGACCTTTGGCGTGGATGCTTTTCAGCCTCGCGGCCACGATGTCCAGCGCCTCGTCCCAGGAGATCGGCGCGAAGCCTGGATCCTCGTCGCGCCCCTTCTTCGGGTTGGTGCGCTTCATCGGCGTGAGAATTCTGTTCGGATTGTAGGTCTTCTGCACGAGACCATAGGCTTTGACGCAGACCCTGCCGTGCGCCGGATGCACATCCTGCGCGTCGAAATTCGGTTCGATTTCGGTGGCGACGCCGTCTTCCACCTTCACTTTCATGAAGTCGGGACCGGACACGCAATTGTAGCAAAGGCTCGGCACGCGTTTGACGTTCTTGGCTGCGCTCATCGCGTTCTCCTCAGCCATTCGCGCGGGGTCGCATTTCGCCACCCGCCTTCCTTGGAAGATCCCTTATGTCGTATTTTGGTATATAAATACGAAATTAAGTGATACAGTGCATGCTGGAAGATAGTCAACGAAGATGTATCGCATTCGAATTCTTTGCTGCGATGCAGTGCGCAAAATCATTCTTTGCACTGCACCATTTCTGCTCGTTTGGCGCGCTTCTGAGCAAGCCGAGAAACTCGGAATGCGACACAGGAAATCTGACTGACGTCTTCATTTTCTGTATCAGCTTAACGGAGGATTCCCCCATGAAATCAACCCTGAGCGTCGGCCTGTCGGCGACCCGCCGGATCGAGATCGACACGCCACGTACCATCGATTTCCTCGGCGAGACGCTGCGCGTCTACGCCACGCCGGAACTGGTGCGCGATTTCGAGATCGCCTGCCGTGAGTTTCTGCTCGGCCACGCAGATCCCGGCGAGGATTCGGTGGGGACCGGCATCAGCATTTCCCACGGCGGCGCGACGTTGCGCGGCATGCACGTCGACATCACCGTGACCGTCAGCAAGATCGAGGGCCGCCTCGTCACCTTCGATCTGTCGGCGAAGGACCCGGTCGAGGAAATCAGCCGCGGCAGTCACAGCCGCTTCGTGGTCGAGGTCGAGAAGCTGCGCGCAAAGGTTGCGGCGAAGGCTGCAAAGGCAGCCGCGGCCGCTGCGTGATGAGCACATGCGCTGACATTCCGTTCGTTCAGGCTGCGGAAGCCGAGGATCAGGCTTGCGCGACGCCTCCAAGCCGGAACGTGCATCGTGAAATCTGGCGCGATGGCTCGCACGGCAGCGGCGAGCGACTCGTTCCGGAAGAGACGCCCGTGGCGGTGGTCTATGACGGCAGCACCTATGCGGTCATGATGGCAACGCCGGAAGATCTGGAAGATTTTGCGATTGGATTTAGCCTCACGGAGGGAGTTGTCCGCGGCGCCGCCGACATAAAATCCATCGATCTCGTTCGTTCGCGCAACGGCGTCGAACTGCGGATGTGGCTCGCAGGCAGCAATTCGCAGCGGCTCAGGGAACGCCGCCGGCGCATTGCGGGGCCGACCGGCTGCGGGTTGTGCGGTATCGAATCGCTCGCGGAGTCGGTTCGCCCGGCGGAGATCGTCGGTGATGGCCGAAAGTTTACCCCGGGGCAGATCATGACGGCGATGCAAAGCATTCTGCCGCTGCAAAAGCTGAACATCGAGACGCGCGCGGTTCATGCGGCGGCTTTCTGGCAATCTTCCCGCGGCGTCGTTGCCTTGCGGGAAGACGTCGGTCGCCACAATGCGCTGGACAAGCTCGCTGGCGCACTTTGGCGGGACGGCGTGGCGGGAAACGACGGAATTGTCGTTCTGACCAGCCGCGTTTCCGTCGAGATGGTACAGAAAACGTCGGTGATAGGCGCATCGGTCATCGTGTCGGTCTCCGCGCCGACGGCCTTGGCGGTCCGCGTGGCCAATGAAGCGGGCATTACGCTGGCCGCCATCGCGCGTGCGGATGGTTTTGAAGTCTTCACCCGAGGCGATCGAATTTCACCAGACCCAGCTCTGCTGAAGTCGACCTGTCCGATGCTTCAGATCGAACATTTATGACGCCGCCACAAAGGTCCGGAATTTGTTGAGCCAATAAACTTAACTATCGCACTGCGATGATCGGGAGCGGAAAATGGCTTTCTTGAAGCGAGATTTGTACCCCGAGGTTACCCACGCTGATCGCTGTACCCTGGTCTTCGATACCGACAGCAAACGTTTGTACGTCGAGCTTGCGGTGGCGCATTTGGATGCGACCGTTGGGGGTACGGTCGACTACCAAATAGCGACAATGGATATTGCGGACTATCTCAAGCAAGGCGGACAAACTGCCGGTCACCGCGAGCTATGGCGGTTGCTGAGGACGCTGTTCAACGAGAACAGCGACAGTACCGAATACACCGACGAGACATCATCCGCGGCGACGACTTATGACAAATTTCGAATTTGGGAAAATTGCTATTGCAAATAGCCAGACGCCAGATTCGAGGGATTGCTGCGCTGCCTTCGCAAACAAACGTTCCCACCGATTTTCCAGAACACTTTTCGCCTCTGGCGCTTGAGTACCGACAATCAGTTGCCCGCTTCAGCGGCACGGCGCTTCAGCAGATCCTGTTCGCGTCTGTTGCCGGCCATCATTGCGGCCGCTTCGAACGCGGCGCGCGCTTCCTCGTAACGGCCGAGCCTGTGCAGCAGGTCGCCGCGAACGGCGCGCAGCAGATGGTAATTTTCTAGCGCGGGCTCGTGCATCAGTCCATCCACGATCGCCAGCCCCGCCTCCGGACCCTCCGCCATGCCGACGGCCACAGCGCGGTTGAGTTCGATGACCGGCGAAGGCGCGAGCGCAGCGAGCTCCGCATACAGGCCGGATATTCTCGGCCAGTCGGTCGCATCGGGCGCCCCCGCCCGGCGTGACAGGCAACGATCGCCGCCTGGAGCGCGTAGAAGCCGCCTGCGCCGCCGAGTTCGCGCGCCCGTCCAAGCGCCTGCAGGCCACGACGGATTTGAAGTTGGTCCCAGAGCGCGCGGTTCTGCTCTAGCAAGAGGATGGGCTCACCGGCTGCGTCGGTGCGCGCCGCGGTGCGTGAAGCATTCAGCTCCATCAGGGCTAGCAGGCCATGGACTTCCGGCTCATGCGGGGCGATCGAGGTGAGCACGCGGCCCATGCGCAGCGCCTCGTGACAGAGCTGCGGACGCAGCCAGTCGTCGCCGCGCGAGGCGATATGGCCTTCGTTGAAAATGAGGTAGACGACCTCCAGAACGGAAGCGAGCCGTTCGGAAAGTTCTTCCCGGCGCGGAGTCTCGTAAGCCAGTCCGGATGCCGAGAGCGTCCGCTTCGCGCGCACGATGCGCTGGGCGATCGTCGCGCCCGCCACCAGGAAGGCGCGCGCAATCTCCTCCGTGGTCAGGCCGCAGATCATCCGCAGCGAAAGCGCCGCGCGGGCCTCACGCGACAGCACCGGATGACAGGCGGTAAAGATGAGCCGGAGCAGCTCATCGCCGATATCGTCGTCGAGCGCGGACATCGAGATCGGGCATGGCCTGCTGCTCCTGCTCCATGTCGAGAGCGATCATCTCGTGCTTGCGCGCGAGTATTCGACCGCGGCGTAGATGATCGAGCGCCCGGCGCTTGGCGGTTGCCATCAGCCATGCGCCGGGCTTTTCCGGGACCCCGTCACGCGGCCAATGCTCGAGCGCCGCCAGCAGGGCGTCCTGCGTCAGCTCCTCGGCCAAGGGCACATCGCGCAGCATCCTCGAAAGGCTCGTGATCAGCCGGGGCTGCTCGATCCGCCACACCGCCAGGATGGTGCGGCGGGCGTCGGTTTCCTGTCTCAAGGGCCGGCAAACGCGCGAAGCTCGCACGTTCCTTCCCAGCCCGGCATGAAGTCCAGGTGCAGCTGCATGAATTCCTTCGCCATCGCCACGGCCTCTTGCTTGTCGCGCAGCTCGAAGATCGCGTAACCGCCGATGATCTCCTTCGCCTCCACGAACGGGCCATCGACGAAGCTGAGCTTTCCGTCGGTAATCCGCACCTGGGCGCCGGTGGCGAGCGGCATCAGCCCGCCATTGTCGAGCATGCGGCCGGCCTTGATCTCCCGGTCGGCGAGCTTGTGCATGGCCTCCAGCAGTCCGGGCGTCGGTCCCACCGCCGGTTGGGGGGACGTGACGATATACATGAAGCGCATCTATGAACTCCTCCATAAGGCGAGCCGCGGGCGCCATCGCCCGGCGGAACTGTCTCGCTGATTAGTCGACGAACCAGCCCGCGGCGGATCGACAGGAGCTTCATAAAAAAACGTCCGGCTCCACCCAATTCGCAAACCCGGTGCAATTGAACGCCGCGCCTTTCGCCATAGATGCAGAATAGCAGGCGCGGCGAATTCGAGAATTCCCGCCCGCCTGGCCCGCCTGGAGCCGCAATCATGAAGAGCAATCCCCGCCCCCTCGCCCTTGTCACCGGCGCTTCCAGCGGCATCGGCGCCGATCTCGCCCGCGAACTGGCCAGAGACGGTCACGATCTCGTGCTTTCCGCCCGGCGGGTCGAGCCGATGCAGGCTTTGGCCGAGGAGCTGAAGAGGATCGGTGCCACCTGCACCATCATCGCCGCCGATCTTAGCAAGAGCGGGGCCGCCGCCGCACTGGTGCGGGAGATCGAAACGCGCGGGATGAACGTCGACGTGTTGATCAATAATGCCGGGCTCGGCGACAATGGCCGGTTCGACCAATCCGATCCGCTCCGGGTCAGCGAGATGCTGCAGGTCAATGTCGTGGCGCTGACCGAACTGACCCGGCTGCTGCTGCCGCCGATGGTGGCGCGGGGCAAAGGCAAGGTGATGCTGCTCGCCTCCACTGCGGGGTTTCAGCCGGGCCCGCAAATGGCGGTGTATTGCGCGAGCAAGGCCTATGTCCTCGGTTTCGGCGAAGCGATCGCCTACGAACTTAAGGGGACTGGTGTGACGGTCACGACGCTGTGCCCCGGCGCCACCGAAACCGAATTTGCCAAGATCGCCAATCTCGGCGGTTCGACGCTGTTCAAGGGCGGGCTGGTGCCGGTGATGGGCGCAAGCGAGGTGGCGCGGATCGGCTATCAAGGCCTCAAGGCCGGCCATAACGTGGTCATCACCGGCCTTTTCAACAAGATCATGGCGGCCTCCAGCCGGCTATCGCCGACGCCTATGACCTTACGGATCGCCAACTGGATGATGTCGACGGGGAAGTGACGTCGGCTCCGGCGTCCACCGGCGCGTTGCCTTCGGGCGGCCCGCGCGTTCAGGTCGGCTTTCCGGACCGTTCCTCTTCCAGGGTAACCGCGACGGCGGCATTGGCCGACAGCCGCACCTTTTGCCCTTCGACGTCGGCGACCAGGCCGAGATCGATGAAATGATGATGGCCCTTATGGTGGCCTTCGCCGCTGTCGGCCCGGGTCAGCTTGATCCTGTCGTTCTCAACGCGATCGACGGTGCCGACGTGAACGCCGTCCGCACCGATCACTTCCATATGCGGCTTGATGCTTGCCTCTGCGCGCTGAAGCAGCTGGTCGCGCTGTCTGGTCAGGCGTTCGAGCTGGACTTCCTGCTCGGCAATACGCTGCGCCGTTCAATTCCTCGACTGCGCCGCCGGAATACGGCGGCGGCCTGCTCGGTCAATTCGGTGAGGTTTTCGCTCACGGCGGCGATGCGCTCGCTCGAGCTCTGCAAGGCTCAGCGAGACGGTCAGGCCATCGGTCATCTCCTCGGTGCAAGATCAAGCCCGTAGCAATATGCGGGCCTTGCCACGGCGCCAGCAAGCCAGCCTTGGCTCGCCCGCCGGCAAGCCAGCATTCCCAGGAATTACTGCCGCAGCATGATCAGGGGATCGGCGCTGTCGGGCACCAGCCGCCACTGCGCGTTGTCGTCGGCCTCGAACTGCCAGGTCTCGCCGCTCTCCGACATCAGCAGGATCTGGCCGTGATCGAGCCGCCACTGCGTCGGCGCAAAGGCCGCGACCGCGGGATCGCATTTCGGCTTGAGAAACACCTGGAAATTGTCCTGGCCTGCCTCGGTGTTGGTCAGGGTCAGGCCGCAGATCGCCTGGCCGTTGCCGCGAACCATCGCCCAGTCGCCGATCATCTGGTCCATCGATTTCGCCAGCGAACGCGCGGCGGCGAGATTCTGCAGGATGTAGATGCCCTCGCCCTGCCGCAGGCCTTCGAGAATGCCGCTCTCGACTTCGGTGAAGTCGATCACCGGCTGGCCCGACGGCATCCTGCAGCCGCACGATGTCCAGTCCCTTGATGCTCCAGGCGGCGATGTCCTTGGTGAAGGGCAGCGCCGCGGCGCAGCCGGGCTCGAGTTCGAGCTTCAGCCCCTGCGGCGTGGCATCGCTCTTCAGCGTGACGACGCAGGTCTTGCTGCGCTCGGTGGTCGAAAGCTCCCACTGGCCGATCATGTCTTTCTTCAGCGTCGCGGCATCCTGCGCCGAGCGCCGAGATATGCCGGCGACCAGCGCCAGCAGCGCCGCAAGCGCGATGCCGAGTGCGGCGCGTCATCAGCGGCTCTTCACCGGGGTTTCCGCCACCGGCGTCAGCGGCGGCTTGCCGGCGAACCAGGCTTTCAGATTGTCGACCACCAGCTGATCCATGGCATTGCGCGTTACCACCGAAGCCGAGCCAATATGTGGCAGCAACACGACATTCTGCATGCTGCGCAATTCATCCGGCACGTTCGGCTCTTTTTCGAACACGTCGAGACCGGCGGCCAGGATGGTGCCCGATTTCAGCGCCGCGATCAGCGCCTGCTCGTCGACCACCGAGCCGCGCGCCACGTTGATGATCACGCCGCGCGGCCCCAGCGCCTTCATGACGTCGGCATTGATCATTTTCGCCGTGCCGGCACCGCCGGGAACGATGACGACCAGCGTATCGACCGCCTTCGCCATCTCGATCAGGTCGGGATAATGCTTGTACGACACGCCGTCGGCGGGCTTGCGCGAATGATAGACCACGGGAACGCGCGAGGCCTCCAGCCGGCGCGCGATCGCCTGGCCGATCCGGCCCATGCCGACCATCCCGACCTTGCGGTCCCGCAGCGAGCCGACGCTCAAGGGAAAATTCTGCGTCAGCCAGAGGCCGGAGCGCAAATAGCGGTCGGCCTTGACGAATTCGCGCAAGGTCGCGATCAACAGCCCCATCGCGACGTCGGCGACCTCCTCGGTCAGCACGTCGGGCGTGTTGGTGACGACGATATTGTGCTCGCGCGCATAGTTGGCGTCGATGTGGTCGTAGCCGACGCCGAACGCGGAGACGATTTCGAGCTTCGGAAAGCGCGCCAGCGTCTTGCTGTCGCCGCGCACCGAATTGTAGGTCACCGCGGCGCCGCGGATTTTTTCCGCGACCGCCGGCGTCAACCGCTCGAGGTCGGCGGTGGTCTCGAAGGAATGCAGCACGAACTGGTCGGAAAAGCCGTTGTCGACGATCGGCTTGCTCGGCCCATAGATCAGCAGATCGATCTTCTCGGAAGAAATATTGCCGCCAACCATCAGTTTTCCTTTCCAAGCGCGCTCTCGTGCCAGCGCCGCAATACCAGATGCGAGATTAGCGCCAGCAGCCCATAAATGACAATTCCGGCGACGGAGAGCAACAGCAACGCCGCGAACATTCGGGGAATGTTGAGGCGATAGCCGGATTCGGCGATTCGATAGGCGAGGCCGGAACCCGCGCCCGCCGAGCCCGCCGCGATCTCGGCCACCACGGCGCCGATCAGCGACAGGCCGCCCGCGATCCGCAATCCGCCGAGGATGAAGGGCAGCGCGGAGGGCAGTTTGAGATAGAGCAGCGTCTGCATCCGCGACGCGCCGTAGAGCTGGAACAGGCCGGCCAGATTGCGATCCACCGAATTCAGCCCCAGCGTGGTGTTGGACAATACCGGAAAGAACGCGACGATCCAGGCGCAGACGATGACGGCGGTCTGCTGCGGCAGATAGATCAATAGCAGCGGCGCGATCGCGATCACCGGCGTGACCTGCAGGATGACCGCATAGGGAAACAGCGAATATTCCAGCCATTTCGATTGATTGAACAGAAGTGCCAGCGCGATGCCGCCGATGCCGGCGGCCACGAAGCCTTCGAGCGTGGTCTCGCAGCGTCGTCAGCAGCGATTGCGACAGCACCGGCCAATCGCTGATCAGCGTTCCGAACACCGCTGATCGGTCCCGGCAGCACATAGGGCGGAATATGGTTGAGCCGCACCACGAGTTCCCAGACGCGCGACGCCGGCGGCGAGCACGACGATGGGAAGCAGGATGCGGACCAGGCGCAGGCCGCCTTGCTCGGGCGCAGCCTGGCGTGGCAGACAATGGCGGTGTCGGCAAGAACTCATGAGCCTGACTGCCCCGAATAGGACGGCGCCAGCGCGTTCGAAACCTCGCGGCAATAGCCGGCATAATCGGCGGAGGTTCGAAATTCCTCGCCCCGCGGCTCGGCCGCATCGATGCGAATCTCGGCACTGAGGCGTCCGGGCCGCGACGTCATCACGATCACCCGCTGCGACAGATACACCAACTCGAATACCGAATGGGTGACGAAGATGACGGTCTTGCGCAAATTGCGCCACAGCGCGAGCAGATCGTTGTTCAGCCGAAAGCGGGTGATTTCGTCGAGCGCGGCGAACGGCTCGTCCATCAGCAGGATATCGGGATCGGTCACCAGCGCGCGCGCCAGCGACACCCGCATCTTCATGCCGCCGGACAATTCGCGGGGGTAGGCGTCGGCGAATTCGGCAAGTCCGACCTGCTTCAACGCCTCGTCAACGCGCGCATTCGCCTCGGCACGCTGGCGCATGCGCGAGTTTCAGCGGCAGCCGCACATTTTCGCGCACGCTGGTCCACGGCATCAGCGTCGGCTCCTGAAACACGAAGCCGATTGCCATGCGCCCCGCGCGTCTCTCCGCTGCGATGAGCGACGCCGACGCTGCCGGAGGTCGGCGCGTTTAGCCCCGCGATCAGCCGCAACGCGGTCGACTTGCCGCAGCCGGAAGGCCCGAGCAGCGAGACGAATTCGCCCTTGCGCACATCGAGGTCGAACGGCCCCAGCGCCGCGACGCCGTTGTCATAGACCTTGGTGACGGCGCGCAGGCTCACCGCGAGGCCAGCCGCATCCACTTCGGTCAAGGCTGCGGGCTCCGCCATCGCGCCTCTATTTCTTCGGCCGCAGATCGAGGCCGACACCCTTGTTGACGAAGCGAAGCGTGTAGGCCTTGCGGAAGTCGATGTCGGAATGGACCACGCCGGCGCGCACCATCTTGTCGAAGAAGCTCGCTGCCCGCTCGTCGCTCATGGCGCCGATGCCGTCGCGCAGGGTGTCGCCGGAATCGACGATGCCGTATTCCTTCATCTTGTCGACGGAGAAGGCGAGCAGTTCGTCGGTCATTTCCGGATTGAGCTTCTTGATCAGCGCATTGCCCGGCGCATTGTCGCCGTAGAGATAATGGTACCAGCCGATGATGGAGGCGTCGACGAAGCGCTGCACCAGGTCGGGCTTCTTGTCGATCAGGTCGCGGCGGGTTTCGATCAGGGTCGAATAGGTGTTGAAACCGTAATCCGCCAGCAGGATGATCCCCGGCTTGAATTTGGCGGCTTTTTCGATCGCGAACGGCTCGGAGGTGACATAGCCCTGCATCGCGCTTTGCGGGGTGGCGATAAAGGGCTGCGGGTTGAAGGTGTAGGGCCTTACGTTCTTCTCGCTGAAGCCGTATTCGGATTTCAGCCACTGGAAATAGCTGGAGATGCCTTCCTTGGACACGAACAGCGTCAACGGCTTGAGCTGTTCGAGTTTCGTGATTTTCGATTCCGGATGGGTCAGGAAGACCTGCGGATCCTTCTGGAAGATGGCGGCGACGGTCACCACAGGCACGTTGTTGGCGACCGCGTCGAACGACATCAGGGTGTTGGCGGCCATGAAGAAATCGAGCTTGCCGGCGATCAGCAGCATGCGATTGTTGTCGTTCGGGCCACCCGGCACGATGGTGACGTCGAGCCCGTAGCTCTTGTAGGTGCCGTCGGCCACCGCCTGGAAAAATCCGCCATGCTCGGCTTCGGGGACCCAGTTGGTTCCGAACGAGACCTTGTCCAGCGTGGTTTGGGCGCTTGCGGGCAAGACGGCCATGACAAGAGCCAGGAAGCCTAAGGTTAACGCTCGCGGCAAAAGGGCCGGGTTCATGATTGGACTCCGTCGATCGTTCTGGCCCATGATAGGGAACGGACGCTGGCCGCGTCCTGTCGAAGGCCTACAAGCTACCTTGCAAACGCGCCTAAAGAAACATTTCGCTCGATGACTTCCATGGCTCCTCCCCGCGACTGGACCGACATCCACTGGCCCGATATTTCCGGGACGGGGCCCGCGCGATGGATCGCGGTGCTGCCGCTGGCGGCGACCGAACAGCACGGCCCGCATTTGCCTGTCGGCACCGACATTCATGATCGCGCAGGCCTATCTGGCGCGGGTGCGCGAGCTTCTGCCGGACGGCATTCCCGCAACCTTCCTGCCGCTGCAGCCGGTCGGCATTTCCACCGAGCATATCGACTATCCCGGCACGCTGACGCTGCCGACGGAGGTTGCGCTGAAGAGCTGGATGGCGCTCGGCGAGAGCGTGGCCCGCGCAGGAATCAAGAAGCTGGTGATGGTCACGAGCCACGGCGGCAACAGCGCGGCGATGACGCTGGTCGCACAGGATCTGCGCGCGCAACAGGGGCTTCTCGCCGTCACCACGTCATGGTCGCGCTTCGGTGCGCCGGAGGGATTGTTCCCGGCGGAAGAACTGCGTCACGGCATCCATGGCGGCGCGGTCGAGACATCGATCATGCTGGCGCGATATCCGCAAGCTGTGCGCAAGGACAAGATCGCCGATTTCAGGCCGGGGAGCCTCCCGATGGAGAAGGAATATCGCTGGCTTTCGGCACACCGGCCAGCACCGTTCGCGTGGCAGACCCAGGATCTTCATCCAAGCGGCGCCGTCGGCGACGCGACGCAGGCCACCGCGGAAAAGGGCCAGCTTCTGCTCGATCACGGCGCCCGCGCGTTCTGCGAACTGCTCGCCGACGTCGATAAATTCGACGTGAAGCGGCTTTTGGCTGATCCCCGCACTGCCCCTAAATGATTGTTTTATCGAATAAACTCCAGACAGCCCGAAACCAGGCCGGCTGAATCGAACCGAAATCGAAAAGCCTTCGTCCAACTGGGCATGCGGACCACAACGGTGCCGCGCTCAACCGGATGGAGTTTCTCATGTCGATCCAGACCAAAATTGCCGCGCTTGCCCTTGCCGCCCTTGCTGTCACCGGCAGCATCGCGTCCACCACCACCAAGGCTGAAGCCCACGGCCTCGGGTGGGGCATCGGAGCCGGTCTGGTCGGCGCTGCGATCGTCGGCAGCGCAATCGCCGCCAGCAATGACGGCTACTATCAAGGCGGCTATCGCCGCTGCGGCTGGGTTCGCCAGTTCGACGCCTACGGCAATTTCATCGGCCGCATCCGCGCCTGCAATTACTACTGACGATCGGCTGAATGGCTTTTTGTCTGACGCGTTTTCTTCACGCGATCCGGTATCCACTTCGCTCGAAAACGCTCTGGTAGTGGATCTGCGTCCGGCACGGGCGCCTCATCCACCCCGTGTCGCACACCCGACCCGCCCGGTCGTCCCCCCGGGCGGGTCAACTTTTTTTTCGAACGGCCGCGTCAGTCCCGGGAATCGCGGTGACATACCGCGCGTAGAGACAGACGGGCCATTGCCCGCGTCGGACATTACCATCGAGACGACAAGGCCGAATGGCAGTCGCCAGCTGTTTATTTCGAAGACCGCGCGGCGGACATCTGGAGCCGCGCGACGATCAGCCCCTCTTCCGGCGGAGGGAATCTTCCCGAAGCCAGTTCGCCGATGCCGTTCCGGGCATTGCGGCGCTGCCGGCGACGTATGGAGAGAGCGCACACGCGCGCGCGCGAGAGAGAGAGAGAGAGAGAGAGAGAGAGAGAGAGAGAGAGAGAGAGAATAGACTAGCGGCACCTCGGTGCTTTGGCGGCCGATGTTGATCCGGCGAATTGGCGGCGTGGTCAAGCTCACAACAAAGTTGCAAGCACTTCGCAAAAGCATCCGGAAGCGCGTGGCATGAGGTGTGTAGTATTACGCACTTCATTCTTAACTGGGGCTTCATTCTAAAAGAACATTTATCAAAGTCAGAACAATTCGACGAGCAACGGCGATGCTGAAGCTGAAGACGAGGAATGCGAGCGAAGCTCGGCGGTGCCGGCTGGCGCAATTTAGCGGAAGAGGCGCGACGCTTCAGGTCGGCAATACCTCTATCACCGGCATCGTCAAATCGGTTTTGCAAACGAGCTCGGGCGTTCAGCACAATTGGATCATCACAATTCTTCAGCAAGGCGCCAAAGAACAACCAGCAGCACAGCGATGTTGGTCCCGCAAACCGCCCTCAATGAACCGCTGTGGGGCTATTTTATAGTGAGTTTAAGATGCCTTTCCTCGCCCGATTCCACGTTCTCACCAAAATCCTCGCAGTCATTGTCATGATGGCGGGCATCGCTGCCGGACTGAGCTGGCTTGGCATTCACGCGCTTAGTTCGCTTAATAATGGTGCGGGGATCATGAGTACTTCCGCCAAACGAGCATTGGATGCTGCGCGCGCCAACCAGAACGTCGTCGCTATCAATCGAGCCGAGTTTAGCGTTGCACTGGACCCGCGTCCCGAGAACCGCGCGATAGCTCGCAAGATCATCGACGAGGAATCCAGGACTTTCCACGAGCGTTGGAAGAGGTGAGTAAGACGCATGACGAGCAGGCGAAGGCGCTGTTGCCAGCTGCCAGGGAGGCGATGGCCACCTATGAAAAGGATATGGAAAATACCCTTCGCCTCGCCGATGAAGTGACGGATGCCAAGCTGAGCGATCAAACAATGCGGCTTCGCGATGCCGCGCTCAAGAGTGAGGCCGCTGCGGAAAAATTGAGGGCGAGTGTTCGGGCAATTGCTGACCGGCTGGATGGGCGCGTTGACTATTTCTCCGCAGCCGCAACAGAGGAATATGAAAGCATCTCTCGCATCATGATCATCGCAGCTGCACTCGGTATCGTGTTGGGTATTTCTGCGGGCTTCATGATCGGTCAATTCGGTATTGCCAAGCCAATGCGGGTTCTTGTCGGCATGCTCCAGCGGCTTGCAAAGGGCGAGACTATCGAGATCACCGGCACAGAGCGCAAGGATGAGATCGGCGAGACGGCCAGGGCCGTGAATGAGATCAAGGTGATGCTGGCGGAGAAGGCCCGCCAGGAATCGGATGCCAAAATTAAGCAGGATCAAATGGCCGCCGCGCAGCGCAAGGCCGATATGATCGCGCTGGCCGACGGCTTTGAAACTGCGGTGGGTGAGATAATTGAGACGGTATCGTCGGCCTCCACCGAACTCGAAGCCTCCGCCTCTACCCTCACCTCGACTGCGCAGCGGGGGCAAGAACTTACCACTATGGTCGCCGCCGCCTCAGAGGAGGCTTCTACCAATGTGCAGTCGGTAGCCTCCGCGACCGAGGAGCTGACGTCGTCAGTCAACGAGATCAGCCGGCAGGTGCAGGAATCGGCACGTATGGCAGCCGAAGCCGTCCAACAGGCCAGCATGACCAATGAACGCGTCGGTGAATTGTCGAAGGCAGCCGCGCGCATCGGCGACGTGATCGAACTGATCAATACCATCGCGGGGCAAACCAATCTGCTGGCTTTGAACGCCACCATCGAGGCTGCCCGTGCCGGCGAGGCTGGGCGTGGTTTCGCCGTAGTGGCCTCCGAAGTGAAAGCACTGGCCGAACAGACCGCGAAGGCCACCGGCGAGATCGGCCAGCAGATCACCGGCATCCAGGGAGCGACACAAGAATCGGTCGGGGCAATCAAGGAGATCAGCGGCACCATCGAGAAGCTCTCCGAGATATCGGCGACGATTGCTTCCGCGGTGGAAGAGCAGGGAGCAGCAACTCAGGAAATCTCGCGCAACGTGCAACAGGCTGCTGCCCGTCCAGATAGGCGTTGCGACGGGCATTTGTTGCAGGTTAGCCGGCTCAGGCTGCCTTTGCGAGGGTGAACAGCTTCAGGAGGTTGTGGGCGGTGCAGATCATGGCCCATTCGGCACGCACTTTCTCGACGCCCCGCAACAGGAACTGGCGGAAGCCGCGTGCCTGTTTGATCTGTCCGAACACCGGTTCCACCACTTGCTTTCGCAATCGGTAGGGCGTTTCGAAGCCGCCGTCGTCGATCTTCTTTCGCATCCGTTGGGTCAGCGGTCCGCCGATTTTTCCGTTCGCGGCTGTCGGGTGCTTGGCGCGTCCGGGCGCGACATAGCCGTCGACGCCGTGTGCTTCGAGCGCTTCGAGATTGGCTTCGCTGCAGTAGCCGGAGTCCGCTGAGGCCTGCTCCGGCTTGCGGCCGAGATTGTTCTCGATGGCCTCGATCAGGGGCACCAGCTGGCCCTGATCGTTGCCGCACTGCGTCAGTTCGTGCGCGACAATGATCTGGGCGCCTGCGTCGACGGCGGCCTGTGCATTGTAGGCCTGAACGAAGCCATCCTTCGACTTCATGATGCGGCTTTCCGGATCGGTGAAGTTGCGTTGCGACTTGGGATCGGGTTGGTCCGATGGCGGCGCCGCCGGTTTGCCCGGCTTCTTGCGGCCTTCGGCTTGGCGCTGCTGTTCCTTTTCGGCCTCGATGCGACGCTCTTCCTCCGCCGCCAGCCTGGCGTCCGCCTCCAGCGCCGCCATCGCCTGCTGGATCTTCGCCAGCCGTTTCTGCTTGTCGCCGGCCCAATCCGGCATCTCGTCGCCGCGCTTGTCTTTGCCGAAAGTCTCGTCCTCTTCGGCATCCGCCGCCTCGGCGGCCGCCAGCATGCGAGCGACCTCGGCTTTCAATTCCGCCTCGCGTTTCTTCATGCGCTCATAACTCATCGCTTTATGTTTCGACGCGTTCGCCTTGATCTTCGTGCCATCCAGCGCGACATGGCCGAGTTTGACCAGCCCTGCCGTCTCGCACAACTTCAGAACCTGCAGGAACAGCGCGCCGAGCGCCTTCAAATGCCGCTTGCGGAAGTCGCTGATCGTGCGGAAGTCCGGCGGATCGAGCGCCACAATCATCACAAAATCATTCCGTTCGCGGCAGGCCTTCGCGATCCGCCGCGACGAATACAGCCCACTCGCATAGCCGTGCAGCAGAAGCGCCACCATCATCCGCGGGTCAAACGGCGGTTGCCCGAGACCGCTCACATAGCTGCCCGTGATCTCCTTGAGATCAAGGCTCTCCCGCACCAGCTCAACGATAAACCGCGAGACATGGCCTTTCGGCACGAAGTCCTGCACATTCGGCGGCAGCAGCAGCGTCTGATCGATATTCCAGGGGCGAAAATACTTGCTCATAGCCCAAGGTTGAATCAAACTCGCTCAGAATTGAACAGCCGACTATTCGGACAGGCACCCAACAGGTATCGTCCCACATCGTCGACGTGCAGCGTGGCGCTGGCGAAACCGGATCGGCCTCGTCGCAAGTTCTTTCGGCGGCTCAGTCCTTGTCCGGCGACAGCAACCGCCTCAAGCTCGAAGTGGGAAAGTTTCTCAACATGGTGCGTGCCGCTTAGCAACCCGACGCGAGGACCCGCCCGGCCGCCCCCGGCGGGTCCACTTTTTCGAACAGGTGCGTCGTCCTCACGGATGGCTGCGGTTGACATAGCATAGGGGGGTACCCTATGAAGTGGCCATGACACACACGATCCGGGAAAAGAAAAAGCTGCTCGCACGGGTGGGACGCATTCGCGGCCAGATCGAAGCGATCGAGCGGGCGCTGAGCGAAGAAGCCGAATGCGAGCGCATCATGCACATGATCGCCGGTATTCGCGGCGGCGTCGCGGGCCTGATGGCCGAAGTGGTCGAGGACCACATCCGCACCCATCTCGTCGATCCCGAGCGCAATCCCGGCGCGCTCAACGCCGACGCCGCCGATCAGCTCATCGAAGTGGTCCACACCTACTTGAAGTGAGGGACACCATGTCCGATGCCGAGCAGCTGTTTCAGTTTCCGCCGCACGACCACGTGTTCCTGGGCAGGATCATGAGAGAGCGGAGCGCCGTACCTGGGCGGTGATCGGGCTTTGCACCGTCATGATGATCGCCGAGATCATCGGCGGCGCGATGTTCGGCTCGCTGGCGCTGATCGCCGACGGTTTGCACATGTCGACCCATGCCGGCGCGCTGCTGCTGGCGGCGCTGGCCTATACCTATGCGCGCAAATACGCCAACGATCGCAGTTTCTCGTTCGGCACCGGCAAGTTCGGCGATCTCGCGGGATATTCCAGCGCCATCGTTCTGGCGATGATCGCGCTGTTGATCGGCTATGAGGCTATATCGCGCCTGCTCGAGCCGGTCGCCATCAGCTTCAACGAGGCGATCCCGATCGCCGTGCTGGGCCTCGTGGTCAATGTGGCCAGCGCCTGGCTGTTGTCCGGCGGCCATCACCACGGCTACGCTCATGGCCACAGCCATGGCCACGAGGAACAGGCTCGTCGCATCGCTTTGGGCCGCCACATTCTGGAAATCGAGATCTTTGAAGACGATGTACCGCCGCATTTTCGGGTGCGGGCGCAAGCGGGTGCGCTGTTGGCTTCCGACGTCAACATTGAGACGACAAGGCCGGATGGCAGCCGCCAGCTATTCATTTTCGACGACCGCGGCGGCTATCTGGAATCGCGCGACGAGATCCCCGAGCCGCATACCTTCCTCGCCAGGATTAGCCTGATGCAGGCGGGGCAGGCGCATGAGCGCGAGTTGGAGTTCGAAGAGCACGAACACGCACATGGGTACGGACATGGGACTGGCGCGCATCATCGCGACAACAATATGCGGGCCGCCATCGTTCACGTGATGGCGGATGCCGCGGTCTCGGTTCTGGTGATTGCCGGCTTGCTGCTGGCGCGCACGTTCGGCTGGCTCTGGATGGACCCGCTGGCCGGCTTCATCGGCGCGATCGTGATCGCCAACTGGTCGGTCGGGCTATTGCGCGACACCGGCGGCATCCTGCTCGACCGCACGCCGGATCCGCGCATGACCGAAAGAGTTCCGCAGCATCATCGAAGCCGAGGGAGACCGGGTCACCGATCTGCATCTCTGGCGGCTCGGGCCCGGCCATCTCGGCGCGATCGTCTCGGTCGTCACCACGGGCAAGCGCGAGGCGGCGCATTACCGGCAGAGATTGGCCAAATTCGCCGACCTGTCCCACGTCACCGTGGAGGTCCAGCACCCTCATTCAGCAGTTGGCTAGGGTCATCAGCTGCGTTCACATAACCGTCTTCCAACTGTCTTATCGGGAGCGCGGTGAACTTCTTCTTGGACCGACGTCCCCCGAGCGGTGTTGCGCGCACGTCACTAAACGCATGCCATCAACCCTCTCTCTTGCGATCCTTGTTGTAATTGCGAATGGTTTGCAATAAGGCCGGGGAATCAATGACACCTTCCCTTGATCCAGCTTTTGGCCATAACGATCGACAACTCCGAACGGATAGCTTGATTCCTCGATGGCAGCGCGCCGGCATGATTGCAGAGATGACCAAAGAGACCGCCGGAATGTTCGCGCTGGAAATGTCCAGAGCATGAACCGCCGCGGCCGATCCTGGGAGCGCGTCTGTGCAAGCGTGGGCCTGAGCCTGCTCGTCTGCGAGGGTCCTGCGCTCGCGGCGGACCTGCCGCTCAAGGCACCGGCCCCTAAAGCCATTTACGACTGGAACGGATTTTATCTGGGCGGTCATGTCGGTTACGGCGGCGGCAGTTTTGGTCCCGGCACCAATCCCCTCCCCGAGCAGGGCGTGTTCTTTCCGCACAGCGTCACCGGCCTGATCGGCGGCTATCAGGCCGGCTATACCAGACAGCTGTCGAACCACGTCGTGCTCGGCGTTGAGGCGGATGCGTCGTTCCCTAGCCCGCTGGACGCCCCGCGACTGACACCGGCGCCGTTCAACACGACGATCGATTATGTCGGCACGCTGCGCGGCCGCGTCGGATATGCCTACGGAACGTGGCTACCTTACGTGACCGGCGGCTTTGCCTGGGGCCACAGCCACGTCAACATCAACGACGGCGGCAGCACGATCGTCTCCTCACCCGGACAATACCAGACCGGCTGGACCGCGGGCGCCGGCGTCGAATTCGCCGTCAGCGGCAACTGGACCGCCAAGCTCGAATACGACTACATCGACCTGTCGCGCCGCGATGGTCGATTTGAGCGCCTTCGGATTGCCGGGCGTCAATGTCGATCCCAAACTCAACCTGGTCAAACTCGGGCTGAATTATCGCTTCGGCGATGTGCTGCCGTGGACCGCGTCCGATCGCAAAAAAACCGCACTGCCGGAATCGAACGACTGGAACGTGCACGCGCAAACCACATTCCTTCCCTCGGCCTATCCCGCCTTCCGCTCGCCCTATGCGGGCGCCAACAGCCTGCCCGGCGGCGGACAGGCCCGCGAAACCTGGACCACGACGGCTTTTCTCGGCGTGCGGCTGTGGCAGGGCGGCGAATTCTATTTCGACCCGGAGCTCGCGCAGGGCTTCGGCCTGAACGGAACGCTCGGAATTGCCGGCTTTCCCAATGGCGAAGCGCAAAAGGCGGGCGCGGCGTACCCGAAAATCCGGCCGCAGCGCTATTATTTCAAGCAGACCTTCGGGCTCGGCGGCGAACAGGAAGACGTCGCCGATGCCGCCAATCAGCTGCCGGGCAAGCGCGACATCGACCGCGTCACGCTGATCGTCGGCCGCTTCGCGGTCGGCGATTTCTTCGACGGCAATTCCTACGCCAAGGATCCGCGCGCCGACTTCATGAACTGGGCGATGTGGTCGTCGGCCGCCTACGACTTCCCCGCCGATTTGCCGGGCTATACTCGTGGCGGCGTGGTCGAACTCAACCGCAAGGACTGGGCGGTGCGCGCCGGCGTGTTCGAGGTGCCGATCGGCGCCCAATAGCGACATTCTGACGACCAAGGGCGGCGGCGCGGTCGTCGAACTCGAGGAACGCTACGCGATCATCGATCAACCCGGCAAAATGCGGCTCGGCGTCTTTGGCAACCAGGGCAACACCGGCAATTATCGCCAGGCGCTGGCGATCGTGGCGGCCGATCCGACGCTCGACATCAATGCCACGGCGACGAGCATCCGTCACACACAGCCCAAATACGGCTTCTACGCCAATCTCGAGCAGCAGATCGCCAAGGATGTCGGCCTGTTCGCCCGCGCGAGCTGGAACGACGGCCAGAACGAAATCCTGTCGTTTACCGATATCGACCGCAGCCTGTCGGGCGGCGTTTCGATCAAGGGCAGCTATTGGGGACGCCCGAGCGACACGATCGGCCTCGGCGGCGCGGTCAACGGGCTATCCGACGCCCATCGCGACTTTCTCGCTGCCGGCGGCCTCGGCCTTCTGATCGGCGACGGCCGGCTCAACTATCGTCCCGAACAGATTCTCGAGACCTATTACGCGTTCGCGATCGACAAGAATTTCACGCTCACCGCCGACTATCAACTCATCACAAATCCCGCCTATAACGCCGATCGCGGGCCGGTCTCGATCTTCTCAGGACGCCTGCACGGCGAGTTCTGAAGCGTATTCGAGCGAAGTGGAAGCCGGTTCGCGTGAAGAAGACGCGTCAACTGATGGAGATAGACCCTCGGTTTTGATTCAGTCAGAACCGAAGCTCTGAACAAGGCGGCAGTTATGACACTGCAGGATATGCTGACGCCGCGATTGGGGCAGGCGCTGCGGCCCAACATCTGGGACGTGGTGGCGCTGATCCTGGTGATCGGCGCCATGGTGCTGATCGTCTATGGCGGCGAGCAGACCACGCTGCCCCTGTCGGCGCTCGATGTCGCGCCGGTGTCGCTCGATCCGGCCAATCTTCCGCTCTATGCGCTGCGGACGACCATGCGGATGCTGCTGGCGATCGTCTGCTCGATCGTCTTCACCTTCATCTATGCCGCGCTTGCCGCCAAGAGCCGGCGCGCCGAGATGGTGCTGATCCCGCTGCTCGACATCCTGCAGTCGGTGCCGATCCTCGGCTTCCTCACCTTCACCGTCGTCTTCTTCCTGAATCTGTTTCCCGGCCGCGTGTTCGGCGCCGAGCTCGCCTGCGTGTTCGCGATCTTCACCAGCCAGGCCTGGAACATGACCTTCAGCATGTACCAGTCGATCCGCAACGTCCCGAAGGACCTGGAGGAAGCCTCGCAGAGCTTTCATCTGAGCGGATGGCAGCGCTTCTGGCGGCTGGACGTGCCGTTCGCGATGCCGGGCCTGATCTGGAACACGATGATGTCGATGTCGGGCGGCTGGTTCTTCGTGGTGGCGTCGGAGGCGATCACCGTCGGCAACACCACGATCACGCTGCCCGGGATCGGCTCCTACGTCGCGCTCGGCATTCAAAGACAAAACCTGCCCGCGATCGGCTACGCCATCCTGACCATGCTGCTGGTGATCATCGCCTACGACCAGTTGCTGTTTCGCCCCGTGGTGGCCTGGGCCGACAAATTCCGCTTCGAGCAGACCGCCTCCGGCAGCGCGCCGAAATCCTGGATGCTCGATCTGTTCCGGCGGACCCGCGCGCTGCGCGCGCTGACCTATCCGTTCGCGGCGCTGAACAAGGCGGTCTCCAATCTGCACATCACGCTGCCGGCCGAGCTTGAAACGATCCTCGAAAAGCGGCCCGCCATCGCGCGTGGTCGATGCGGCCTGGCTCGCTTTGATCGTCGCAGGCACCGGCTATGCGGCCTGGAAGGCCTATGAATATCTCTCGGCGAGCCTCGGTCCATCGGACATCCTCAGCGCCGTCGGATACGGCTTCATCACGCTGTTGCGCGTCATCGTGCTGATCGCGCTGGCGACCCTGATCTGGGTGCCGGTCGGGGTCTGGATCGGGCTGCGGCCGAAACTCGCCGAGCGCATCCAGCCGCTGGCGCAGTTTTTGGCGGCGTTTCCGGCCAACCTCGCCTTCCCGGTGTTCGTGGTGATCATCGTGCGCTACGGCCTGAACGCCAATGTCTGGCTCAGCCCGCTGATGATCCTGGGCACGCAATGGTACATCCTGTTCAACGTGATCGCCGGCGCCAGCGCCTTCCCGACCGACCTTCGCGAGGCCGCCGGCAGCTTCCACCTCAGGGGATGGCGCTGGTGGATCAAGGTCATCCTGCCCGGCATTTTCCCGTATTACATCACCGGCGCCATCACCGCCTCGGGCGGATCGTGGAACGCCTCGATCGTCGCGGAAGTCGCAAGCTGGGGCGACACCCATCTGACGGCCACGGGTCTTGGCGCCTATATCGCCACGGCGACCGAAGCCGGTGACTTTCCCCGGGTCGTTCTCGGCATCGCCGTCATGTGCATTCTGGTGACGCTGTTCAACCGGCTGCTGTGGAGGCCGCTCTATGCCTTCGGCGAGCGCCGCCTTCGCCTCGGCTGATCAGGAGAAAATCATGCTCGATCAAACCAAGCCGGCCAACCTGCTCGACATCCGCGGCGTCTGCCGGTCGTTTCCGAAGGGCAGCGGCGAGGAACTGCTGGTGCTCGAAAAGGTCGATCTGACGATCCAGTCCGGCGAGATCGTCGGCCTGCTCGGCCGTTCCGGATCGGGCAAGTCGACGCTGCTGCGCATCATCGCCGGCCTGATCGCGCCGTCCTCGGGCGACGCCAGATGCCGCGGCGAGACCATCATCGGACCGCCGAACGGCGTCGCCATGGTGTTCCAGTCGTTCGCGCTGTTTCCCTGGCTGACGGTGCTGCAGAACGTCGAACTGGGGCTGGAGGCGCTCGGGATCGACAGCGCCGAACGCCGCACGCGGGCGCTCGCCGCGATCGACCTGATCGGTCTCGACGGCTTCGAATCCGCCTACCCGAAGGAATTGTCCGGCGGCATGCGCCAGCGCGTCGGCTTTGCCCGTGCGCTGGTGGTGCATCCCGACCTGTTGCTGATGGACGAGCCGTTCTCCGCGCTCGACGTGCTGACCGCCGAGACGCTGCGCACCGACCTGATCGATCTCTGGATCGAAGGCCGGCTGCCGATCAAGTCGGTGCTGATGGTGACGCACAACATCGAGGAAGCGGTCCTGATGTGCGACCGCATCCTGGTGTTCTCGTCCAATCCCGGCCGCGTCGCCGCCGAGATCAAGGTCGACCTGCCGCATCCGCGCAATCGTCTCGATCCGACGTTCCGGCAGCTGGTCGACAGCATCTATGCGCGCATGACGCAGCGCGCGGAGCCGAGGGCGCCGGCCATCGAGGGCATTCACGGCACCGGCGTCGGCATGATCCTCAACCACGTCTCCTCCAACGTGCTGTCCGGCCTGATCGAGACGCTGGCGGGACCGCCCTATAACGGGCACGCCGATCTGCCGGTGCTGGCCGGCAGCCTGCAGCTCGAAGCCGACGAGATCTTCCACCTCGGCGAATCCCTGCAACTGCTGCGGTTCGCCCAATTGAGCGAAGGCGATCTGATGCTGACGGATGCCGGCAAGCGCTTTGCCCACCTCGAAACCGACGCCCGCAAGAAATTGTTCGCCGAACACCTGATCAACTACGTGCCGGTGATGGGCCTGATCCGCCGGGTGCTCGACGAGCGGCCCTCGCACAGCGCCCCCGCCGCACGCTTCCGCAACGAGCTCGAGGACTACATGTCGGAAGAATCATGCCGACGAGACGCTGAAGACCATCGTCTCATGGGCGCGCTATGCCGAACTGTTCGCCTATGACGAGCAGTCGGAATTGTTCAGTCTGGAAAATCCGCATTGAGCCGCAGCTGCCCGTCATTCCGGGGCGACGCGAAGCGTCGAACCCGGAATCTCGCGCAATGACTTCTGGATTCCGGGTTCGCGCTGCCGCGCGTCCCGGAATGACGATCTATAAAGCCGGCTGGAACGAGTCCGCCCGCGCCATCGCCCAGGCCTCGCGGTAAGCGGGAATCGCTGGTGCCGTCGATCAACTCGCCCGGACGCAGCGACGGATAGAGCTTTGCAAACGACTGCACCTCGGTGGTCGAGGTCCGCTGCGAGAAATGGATCGGCCGCAACTCCTGCGGATGTTCGAGCCCCGCGGCGGCGAGCAGTTCGGCCAGCGCGTGCAGCGTGGCGTGGTGATAATTGTAGACCCGCTCGATCTTGTGCGGCACCACCAGCGCGCGGTTGCGCGTCGGATCCTGCGTGGTCACGCCGGTCGGGCAGCGGTCGGTATGGCAGGACAGCGACTGGATGCAGCCCAGCGCAAACATGAAGCCGCGCGCCGAATTGCACCAGTCGGCGCCGATCGCCATCGCGCGCGCCATGTCGAAGGCGGTCGCGATCTTGCCGGAGGCGCCGATGCGGATGCGGTCGCGCGCATTGATGCCGATCAGCGCGTTATGGACGAAATTGACGCCCTCGCGCATCGGCATGCCCAGATGGTCCATGAATTCCAGCGGCGCGGCACCGGTGCCGCCTTCATTGCCGTCGACCACGATGAAGTCAGGATAGATTCCGGTCTGCAGCATCGCCTTGCAGATCGCCAGAAATTCCCAGGGATGGCCGATGCACAGCTTGAACCCGGCGGGCTTGCCGCCGGACAGCCGCCGCATCTCGCCGATGAAGGCCATCATTTCCAGCGGCGTCGAAAACGCCCGGTGATAGGCCGGCGAGATGCAGTCCTCGCCCATCGCGACGCCCCTGATCTTGGAAATCTCCTCCGAGACCTTGGCCGCCGGCAGCACGCCGCCATGGCCGGGCTTGGCGCCCTGGCTGACCTTGAGTTCGACCATCTTGATCTGGTCGTCGGAGGCGACGCGGGCGAATTCTTCCGGATTGAACGAGCCGTCGCGGTTGCGGCAGCCGAAATAGCCGGAACCGATCTCCCAGATGATGTCGCCGCCGTTCTCGCGATGATAGGGGCTGACGCCGCCTTCGCCGGTGTCATGGGCGAAGCCGCCCTTCCTGGCGCCGGCATTCAGCGCGCGCACCGCATTGGGGCTGAGCGCGCCAAAACTCATCGCCGAAATATTGAAGACCGAGGCCGAATACGGCTTGGTGCAATCCGGGCCGCCGATGGTGATGCGAAATTTCTCCTCGGCATGGGGCTTCGGCGCCACCGAATGGTGCATCCATTCATAGCCTTCGCGATAGACGTCCTCCTGGGTGCCGAACGGCCGCTTGTCGAGCACCATCTTGGCGCGCTGGTAGACCACGGCGCGGGTGTCGCGGGAAAACGGCATGCCGTCCTTCTCGCTCTCGAAGAAATACTGCCGCATCTCCGGCCTGATCTCTTCCAGCAGGAAGCGCAGATGCGCCGAGATCGGATAGTTGCGCAGCACCGCATGGCTCTTCTGCATGAGATCGCGAATGCCGAGCGCAGTCAGCCCGCCGAAGATCAGAAGCGGGATCAGCACCAGATCGAACACCTTGCGGTCGACGATCCCGAGGCCGAGCAGCAGCCCCGTGACGACGGCGCAGATCGTCAGCACGATGAAGCGTGGCGAGAACGGAAGCAGCAGCGTTTCCATGGGACCCCTCGGGCGGATTCTGCCGGATTATTGTTTTCGGCCGCAGCCTAATCCAACTCACAGAACAATGCTGTACACGATATCTCGAGCACAGGTCATGGATATGACAGTTGCCAGGCTAGCCAATCCGCCGCGGTGCTGATCAATCCGTCCCGCGACGGGATGTCGTCCGCCGCACACCCTTTTTGCAGTGCAACGCGGTCCGGTTCGGCCCCTCAGTGACTGTGCGGCCGCATCTCGTCGGGAATTCCGCCTTGCTCCAGGCCGTTCTGCGCCAGCCACGCATCGGTGGACCGGATGGCGCGCTCGATATGATCGGAGGTTCGCGAGAAGTCGTAGGGCGAGCCCACCAGCGGGCATAGTGGCGGCACCACGAAATATTCGATGTCGGGGCCGAGGCCTTCGAGCTCGCTCACCAATTGCCGCGCGATCAGCAGCGTCAGCGCATGCAGCGCGTTGGCGACCGCGCCGGCCGGCGGCGTCTGCGTGGCGCAGGCATAGCCGGTCGGCAGGATGATCAGGCGCCGCGCGCCCTTGGCGACCGCGACCCTGATCGGCGTGTTGGAGGAGATCGCGCCGTCGGCGAGATAGAAATCCTTGTAGCGGACCGGCGCGAATGCGCCGGGGATCGCGGTCGAAGCGATGATCGCCTGCGCCGCCGAGCCCTCCGACAGCACCACGCTGTCGCCCGAGACGATATCGGTGGTGACGATATGAACCGGCAGTTCGGCGTCCTGCAGATTGCGATAGGGCAGATGATCGTCGATCAGCTTTGCAATCCCGTCATGGGGGATCAGGAAATCGCGGCGCCAGAGGAATCCCAGCAACGTCCGCCAGGTGACCGGGAAAACATCCTGCCGCCGCAACCCGCGCCAGATGGTCTCGAGCTGCAGCACGCCCTTCAGCGTGGGATCGCCGGCATAATAGGCGCCGTTCAGCGCGCCGACGCTGGAGCCGACCACCATATCCGCCGAAATTCCGTGGGCGGCGAGCGAGTGCATCATGCCCACCTGGATGGCGCCAAAGCTGCCTCCGCCTGCGAACACAAGGGCCGTCTTGGTGGGGCCGCCTGGGCTGGATCCGGACAACGTCGTGTTCGCTCCGCATTCGGCGCGGCGGCGCAGAGCCGCGCGGTATCAGGCGGATTTATAGCAGCCGGAAACCCCGCCGCATGATCAATAATGGGTGTTGGCGAAAACCGTCATTCCGGGGCATCGCGCGGCGATGAACCCGAAATCTCGAGATTCCGGGTTCGATGCGTCGCATCGCCCCGGAATGACGCCTGATAGAGTCACGCGTTGTAGCCGGACAGCGGCAGCCTCAGCGCTCGACGAACGCCTTCTCGATCACAAAATGGCCGGGCTCGCTGCTGCTGCCTTCGAGAAAGCCGCGCGCTTCGAACATCTGGCGCAGTTCGTCCAGCATCGCCGGGCTGCCGCACATCATGATGCGGTCGGTCTCGATATCCAGCGCCGTCTGGCCGATATCGTTGAACAGTTGTTCGGAGGTGATGAGATCGGTGATGCGGCCGCGGTTGCGGAACGGCTCGCGGGTGACGGTCGGATAGTACACAAGCTTCTCGGCCAGAAGCGGCCCGAACAATTCGTCGTCGCGCAGCTTCGCCACCAGTTCCTCGCCATAGGCGAGCTCGGAAACCTGCCGGCAGCCGTGCACCAGCACGATGGTCTCGAACTTCTCGTAGACTTCCGGATCCTTGATCAGGCTCGCGAACGGCGCGAGACCCGTTCCGGTCGACAGCAGCAGGAGCCGCTTACCCGGGATCAGATTGTCGGAGATCAGCGTACCGGTCGCCTTGCGCCCGACCAGGATGGTGTCGCCCTCCTTGATCTTCTGCAGCCGCGAGGTCAGCGGCCCGTCGGCGACCTTGATCGAGAAAAACTCCAGCTCGTCCTCGTGATTGGCGCTCGCCATCGAGTAGGCACGCAGCAGCGGACGGCCGTCGACCTCGAGCCCGATCATGGCGAACTGCCCGTTGAGGAACCGAAAGCTCGAATTGCGGGTGGCCCTGAAGCTGAAAAGCGTATCGGTCCAGTGGTGGACAGAAAGAACTTTCTCTCGATGGAATGCGCTCATGAGTTTTGGTTTTTCCGATTGGCCTGATGTAGAACGAACGGGTTATCTGGCCCCAGGAAACGAATTGAGAGGCTAAAAACCCCTGCAGCGATTGAGGATTTGGCATTTCACCTACGCGATTATCAGAGATAGTCAACCTGCGTTGACGCACAATTGAGGAGCCAAATGCTGCTCGGCTTACCTTTCCAAAAGGCGCGACACATCTTGGTCGTGAGGGCGCGGGCACGCGAAATTAACTTGCTGTGATCAGGTTCTCGCGGGCAATAAATTGCTCCAACACGATTTCGGCGCAACAATGCTATCCGCCTTTGCCGGAACTGGACGGTCGACAGATGCTTAACAGGCAGCGAACATTCGTAGATGCGGTCAAGAAATATTGCGCCACGGCCGGCATCGCGGTCGAAATCAGATCGCAGGGCTGGCTCATCATCATGGAGCGCGGCGCGAGGCGGCATCTCGCCTTCGGATACGATCTCGGATTGAACAGCGCGGTCGCGCATCAAATAGCGAACGACAAGGCCGCGACCGCGGAAATCCTGCAGATGTGCGGCGTCCCCTGCATCCCGCACACCCTGTTCTTGAGCCCGCAAATGAACGAGTACATCCCGCCGCAGCGATCATGGGAAGCCATGATTGCGCTGCTTCGAAAACATCCGAACGGCGTCGTGGTCAAGCCCAACGAGGGGACGAGCGGCGATTCCGTTTTCAAGGTGTCGACCGAGTCCGACCTCGAGGTCGCCGCGCACAAGATTTATTCGTCAAGTCTCAGTCTGGCGATTTCGCCTTACGTCGATATCGAGGACGAGGTCCGCGTGGTCCTGCTCGATCAGGATCCGGTCGTGGTCTACAGCAAGAAGCGCCCTGCGATCGTGGGCGACGGCAAGCATTCGTTGCTGGAGCTGGCGCTCTACGCCACGCCGGCCCAACTGCGATCGAGTGTGCTGCAAGGCATGATCGGCGACCTCGATCGGGCCACGCTGGACGCGGTGCCGCCGCTCGGCCAGCGACGCCTGTTGAACTGGCGTCATAACCTCGATTCCGGCGCGCAACCAATTCTTCTGGCGCAAGGCGACGTCAGGGACGCCTGCGTTGAGATTGCGGTGGGGGCGGCGAAGGCGATCGGGATACGGTTCGGATCGATCGACGTCGTTCGGGTCGAAGGCGCCTTGAAAATCCTCGAGGTCAATTCGGGTGTGATGATGGAAGCGCTGAGCAATCAGCACCCCGATCTGGTTTACGCCGTCTACAGTGCGGCGCTGGACAAGGTTTTCAGCTGAGTACGTTTGCTACATCATCCCCGATGTGAGATGAACTTGGGCCGGCTGGCATCATGCGAAGCGCGCAGCCTGGTTGCGCGCTTCGTGCCCGGTTGCTGCATCAAGAACGGCCATGTCGGGAGGAAATGCCATGAGCGAGACTGTCAATCGCCAAATTCTGCTGGTGGAGAAGCCGGCCGGAAAACTCGGTCCGGAGCATTTCAAGATGACCCAGGCGCCGATCCCCGAGCCAAAAGACGGCGAGGCCTTGCTGCGGGTACGCTATATTTCGCTCGATGCCGCCAACCGCGCCTGGATGCACGGCGCGACCTATCGCGCGGCGGTCGAGACCAACACCGTGATGGCCGGCGGCGCTATTGCCGAGGTCGTGTCCTCGAAAGCGCCGGGGCTTTCGCCAGGCGACATCGTGTTCGGCGACACCGGCTGGCAGGATTACGCGGCGGTGCCGGCAAAGCACCTGACCAAAATGCCGAAGGTCGAGCCGATGACGCATCTGTTGAGCGTCTACGGCATCGCCGGCCTCACCGCCTATTTCGGGCTGCTCGACGTCGGCAAGCCGAAGGCCGGCGAGACTGTCGTGGTCTCGGCCGCGGCCGGCTCAGTCGGATCGATTGTCGGCCAGATCGCCAGGATCAAGGGCTGTCGTGTCGTCGGCATTGCCGGTGGCAAGGACAAGTGCAACTGGCTGACCTCCGAACTCGGTTTCGACGCCGCGGTCGATTACAAGGACGGCGCGGTGTTCAAGGCGCTCAGGGCGGCAGCGCCAAAGGGCATCGACGTCTATTTCGACAATGTCGGCGGCGATATTCTGGAGGCTTGCCTCGCGCAGATGAACAATCGCGGCCGCATCGCCTGCTGCGGCGCGATCTCGCAATATGACGGCGCGCCGTCGGCACACGGCCCGCGCGGCGTGCCCGGATTGATCGTGGTGAAGCGCCTGATCATGCAGGGCTTCATCGTGATGGACTTCATGGATAAGCGCGACGAGGCGCTTTCCGACCTGCAATCCTGGGTAGCCGCCGGCAAGTTGAAGGTTCAGGAAGACATCATCAACGGGCTGGAGAATACACCGAAGGCGCTGATCGGACTGTTGGCCGGCGAGAACCGCGGCAAGCGGATGGTCAAGGTGTAAGTCTTCGCCCGGCCAAGAGGACGCTAACCTCAAGGCATTGTCGGCAAAGGGCGGCAGCTCCGGCTGCGGCGCCGGTGCTGGTACTGCGGCCGATGCGGCCGGCCGAAGAGTTATTCGTGGCGAGGTCGGCATGCGGCGGCGACGTGCGCGCGCTGTGCGGCGGCGTTCAACCCGGCGGCGGCCGCATCGTGCAATGTCTTGCGCCGCAGGCCGCCTCGATTTCACCGGCGTGCAAGGAAGTCGTCAGCCGGTTCGCCGAGCAATAAATAGGCAATGAATAATTTAACGAGATTTTCCAGCGCTCTGTGGCTTTCGTGGGCCGCATCTGGTCGCCGCGACTAGCTGGATCAACCGGGCGCAATGGAGCTTCCAACCGAAAAATGCGCAAGCCTTGAAGATTTTTGCTGTAGCGTCTCTATCGCGCAGGGATTAGTCTGGCTCGGATTAACAGTATACTGCCAATCGGGAGGAAGATCGTGCGTATCGCCGTGATCGGCGGAGGTCCCGGGGGCCTCTATTTCAGCTATCTCTGGAAAAAGCGCCACCCGGATGCCGAGATCGATCTGTTCGAGCAGAATCCCGCCGGCGCCACCTGGGGCTTTGGCGTGGTGTTCTCCGAGCAGGCGCTCGAATTCCTGCGCGCCGACGATCCCGACACCGTCGACGCCATCGCGCCGCAGATGGAGAGCTGGAAGAACATCACGCTCAATCTGCGCGGCGAAAGCGTCGCGATCGACGGCGTCGGCTTTTCCTCGATCGGCCGGCTCGAACTGCTCAAGATCCTGCAGGCGCGCGTGCATGCCGTCGGCGTCGCGCCACGATACGGCACGGCGATCCAGTCGCTGGACCAGCTTAACGGCTACGACCTGATCGTCGCGGCCGACGGCCTGAATTCCCTGGTGCGCCGCGCCTTCGAGGGCGATTTCGGCACATCGCTCTCCTATTCCGCCAACAAGTTTGCCTGGTACGGCACCACAAAGCGGTTCGAGACGCTGTCGCAGACCTTTGTGAAAACCGAACGCGGCGCCTTCAATGCGCATCACTATCGATATTCGCCCGGCATGAGCACGTTCCTGGTCGAATGCGATTTGGCGACCTGGCAAGCTTACGGCTTTGCCGACAAGACGATCGATCAATCCAAGGCGATCTGCGAGCAGGTGTTCGCCGCCACGCTCGACGGCGCTGCCCTGATCTCGAACAAATCGGTGTGGCGCAATTTTCCGTGGATCTGGAACGAACGCTGGTCTTTCAAGAACATGGTGCTGATCGGCGACGCCCTGCATTCGGCGCATTTCTCGATCGGATCGGGGACGCGGCTGGCGATCGAGGATGCCATCGCGCTCACCAAGGCGCTGGAGGCGGAAAGCAACATTTCCGCCGGCCTCCAGCGTTACCAGCGCGAGCGCAAGCCGATCGTGAAAAAGCTGGTGACGGCGGCGCGCACCAGCGCCGACTGGTACGAGCAATTCCCCGAGCACATGAAGCTCGATTTGATGGATTTCGCCTACAGCTACATCACCCGTTCCGGGCGGATCGACAACGCGCGGCTGCGCGCAATGTCGCCGGCCTTCATGGCGCGCTACGAGGCGTCGCGGCCTTTGCAGCACAGCGGGAGCCAGCGATGACGCCGCCGAAGCGAGACCGAACGCTTGAGGTCGCCGACGCGGTGCCGCCGGATAGCCCCGGCGCAAAGGAAATCGGCTTTTCGATCCCGCAAACCTACAACGCCAGCCGCATCCTGTTCGACAATCTCGACAAAGGCCGCGGCGACCGGCTGGCGCTGACCGGCCCGTCGGGCACGCGCAGCTATGCCGAACTCTGCGCCGAGGCCTCGCGCTGGGGCCATGGCTTTATCTCGCTCGGACTGAAGCGCGGCGACCGCATCCTGATGTTCCTCGACGACACGCCGGCCTATCCGGCGGCCTTCTTCGGCGCGGTCCGCGCGGGCTTTGTGCCTTTGTTGATCAATACGCTGACCCCGCCGGACCTGCTGCAGTTTTATCTGTTGGATTCGAGTGCCTCCGTTGCCGTCGCCGATGCCGAATTTTGCGCGCGCTTCAATGCCGAGGCCTGCAAGGATACGGCTTTGCGCACGCTGATCGTGGTCAACGGCACGGCAGGCGACCACGCCGTGCCAAATGCCGTCGTCGCCGAGCGCTGGTTGCCGGGTTTTCCCGCCGATCTCACCGAAGCCGATACCGACCGCAACGAGATGGCGTTCTGGATGTATTCGTCGGGCTCGACCGGACGCCCGAAGGGCATCGTCCATCTGCAGCACGACATGGCCTATAGCGATCTGGCCTTCGCGCAGAACGTGCTGAAGCTGAAATCCGACGACATCTGCTTCTCGGTACCGAAAATGTTCTTCGCCTACGGTTTTGGCAATTCGATCACGTTTCCTTTTTCGGCCGGCGCGACGACCCTGCTGTTGCCGGGCCAGCCAAAACCGGCGACGATTTTCGAGGCGATCGAGCGATTTCGTCCCACGGTGTTTTTCGGATTGCCGACGCTCTATACGTCGCTAACCAAGGCCGACGGCGCGGCGACAACCAATTTTTCCTCGCTGCGCATGGCGCTGTCCGCCGCAGAGGTGCTGTCGGCCGAGGTGTTTCAATGGCTGGAAAGCGTTGACCGGCCTCGAGATCATCGAGGGACTGGGCTCCACGGAAGTCCTGCACATCTATCTCTGCAACCCACCGGAAAGGAAAAAGCTCGGCGCCGCCGGCCTTCGGGTTCCCGGCTATGAGATTGCGCTGAAGGACCGTATCGGCCGCGAAGTCGGCGACAACGAGGAGGGCATCCTGTGGGTACGCGGCGATTCCAACACGCCGCTGTACTGGAACAGGCCGGACAAAACCGCCGAAACCATTCGCGACGGGGGCTGGATCTACACCGGCGACCGTTTTGTCCGCGACGCCGACGGCTTTCACTTCTTCCGCGGCCGCGCCGATGATCTCATAAAGATCTCCGGCCAATGGGTCTATCCGCTCGAAGTCGAGCTTTGCCTTGCCGAACACCCCGAGGTGCGCGAATGCGCGGTGTTCGCCGCCGAGCTGCCGGACCGGCGCATGACGCTCAAGGCCGTCGTGGTCATGAACAATAGTGCCTTCAATGAGAGCGACGCAACGAAGATGCTGCAGGATTTCGTGAAGGCAAAATTGCTGCCCTACAAATATCCGCGCGAAGTGAAATTCCTCGACGAATTGCCGAAGACCGGCACCGGCAAGATCGACCGCCAGGCTTTGATGCGGCTTTAGTCACGTCGCTTCAATGCTCTCGATGTCGTCCTTGGCAAAATGGCCGCTCCGGCGCTCGCCTAACAGACGCAACGCGCGCGGTACGCGGGAAGCGCTGCTGGCGGTATTTTTCCAGTGCGGTCACATGATCGTCCGGATGGCTGTCCAGCATGTGCGACAGGCACATCGCGTCCTCCATCGTCTGACAGGCACCTTGCGAGAAATATTGCAGCATTGGGTGCGCGGCGTCGAAGGCATGGAACGCGTTGGGTCCGAGCTGGATGCCGGCGCCGATTTCGCCGAGCGCTGACGCCTTCTCCAGCAGGATCGAGGAAATGCCCTTTTGCGCCAAGCCCAGCGCCGCGGCGAGGCCGCCGATGCCGCCGCCCGCGATCAGGACCGGCCGTGCGTTGGTCTGCGCCATCAGCTTGATTTCCTGAAATGTTCGAGCGCGTCTTCGGCGCGCAGCGGCACCCGTGACGACTCGTTGTTGAGATCGACCAGTTGCGTGAGCAGCGCCATCAGGGTCTTGCGGTCGGCCGGCTTCAGCGGCTGCAGCATCCGCGCCTGCGCGCGCTGGACCGAGGGCATGATGTCGCGCAGCAGCGCCGCGCCAGATCTCGTCAGGTGAAGCAGTTTTATCCGCTTGTCCCCGGACGACGGCTTGCGCTCGACGTATTGCTTCGTCTCCAGCCGTTCGATCACATTGCCCAAGGTCGAGCGGTCGAACGCGATCACGGCCGACAAGCCGCGTCGCGTCGATGCCGGGATGGGTGTGGATCGCGACCAATGCGGCAAACTGCACCGGCGTCAGATCGTAATCCCTGCACTCCTCCATGAAGATCGCCACCGCGATCTGCTGCATCCGGCGAAACAGATAGCCGGGCGCGTCGTAGACGGCATCCATGGTCACGGCTGCTGACTTACTCGGCATCGGGCTGGCGCTCCGGCGCAGCGTCCGCGAACGCCTTGAGGTTTTTCGCCGCCGCCTCGGCCTGCAGCAGGCGCGGAAAGGCAGCGACATCGACGCCGAAGCGCCGCGCATTGGCGAGCTGCGGCACCAGGCAGAGATCGGCCATGGAGGGCGTCTCGCCGAAGCAGAACGGGCCGGCCTCGCTGGCGATCAGGGCTTCGCAGGCCGCAAGCCCCTCGCGGTTGGCCCAGGCCGCCCAGCCCGTCACCTGTTCCTCGGGCAGCCCGAGTTGCCGCAGCCGGGCGAGAACCTTCAGGTTCTGCACCGGATGGGTATCGCAGGCCAGCACTTGCGCGAAGGCGCGGACATGGGCGCGGCGCAGCGGGTCCTTGGGCAATAGCGGCGGCTCGGGATGGGTCTCGTCCAGCCATTCGATGATGGCCAGCGACTGGGTGATGATCGCGCCCTCATCCTGCAGCGTCGGCACCAGCCCCTGCGGGTTGATCGCGAGATAAGAGGGGTCGCGCTGTTCGCCCTTGCGGAGATGATGCGGCAGGTGTTCCGCGCCCAGCCCTTTCAGATTCAGTGCGATTCTGACCCGGTAGGACGCGCTGCTGCGGAAATAGCCGTGCAGCTTCATCGGTAGCCTCCCTCGAATTTTCTGGCTTTGCTTGATTGACGCTAGCCATATTGTAAGTATGCTGTCAATCAATCCAGCAACAAGAACTTAGGGAGGCTCGCCATGGAAGCCGTACAGAAGACGCCGGAACGCGAGGCGTTCTACAAGAAGATCGACGGCGAAAATCTCTCCGCGCTGTGGAACGTGATGGGCGATCTGATCACGCCGGAGCCGAAGAGCGCCTGCCGGCCGCACTTATGGAAATTCGACGCCATCCGCGACTACATGACCGAAGCGGGCAAGCTGATCACCGCCAAGGAAGCCACGCGGCGGGTGCTGGTGCTGGAAAATCCGGGACTGCGCGGCCAATCGAAAGTCACGACCTCGCTGTTTGCCGGCGTGCAGATGGTGATCCCCGGCGACATCGCGCCGGCGCACCGGCACAGCCAGTCGGCGCTGCGCTTCATCCTCGAAGGCAAGGGCGCCTACACCTCGGTCGATGGCGAGCGCACCGCGATGGAGCCCGGCGATTTCGTCATCACGCCGTCGATGACCTGGCACGATCATTCCAACGAGACCTCGCGAGCCGATGTTCTGGCTCGACGGGCTCGACATTCCGATGGTGCAGTTCTTCGACGCCTCTTTCGCGGAAGAGTCGAAGGAAGACCAGCAGAAGATCACCAAACCGGCCGGCGACAGTTTTGGCCGCTACGGCCACAATCTGCTGCCGGTCGACGAGAAGCGCACATCGAAGACCTCGCCGATCTTCAACTATCCCTATTCCTACACCCGCGAGGCGCTGGAACAGGCCAAAGCGCGCAACGAGTGGGACGCCTGCCACGGCCTGAAGCTGAAATTCTCCAATCCCGAGACCGGCGATTTCGCGATGCCGACCATCGGCACCTTCATCCAGCTGCTGCCGAAGGGTTTCAAGACGGCGCGCTATCGGTCGACGGATGCGACCGTGTTCGCCGCGATCGAGGGCAAGGGCCGCTCGCGGATCGGCGACCAGACCTTCGAGTGGGGCCCGCGCGACCTGTTCGTGGTGCCGAGCTGGCAGTGGGTCACCCACGAGGCCGACGCGGATTCGGTGCTGTTCAGCTTCTCCGACCGCCCGGTGCAGCAGAAGCTCGATTTGTTCAGGGAAGATCGCGGCAACGCGTGATTTTGCTCCGTCGTTCCGGGGCGATGCCAAGGGTCCGCGCAAAGCGCGGCCGATGACGCTCCGCATCGAACTAGATGTCATCGCACATCGGAATCTCGATCGATGCGCAATTGCGCATCTGAGGTCTGGTGCCACTCGCGCACCATCCCGGAATGACGGAGCAAGCCTCACCGCCAGTGCAACAGCCGCGTCTCCAGCCAGTTGATCAGCTTGCCCACCGCGAGCCCGAACAGCGAGAGAATAACCACGCCCGCCAGCAGCTGATCGGTCTGCATCAGATTGCCGGCCTGCAGAACGAACGCGCCGATGCCGTATTCGGCGCCGATCATCTCCGCGCTCACCACCAACAGCAGCGCCACCGAGGCGGTGATGCGGAAGCCCGCGAGGATCGAGGGCAGCGCGCCCGGCCAGATCACCCGGCGCACGATCGCATGAAACGGCACATTGAAGCTCTGCGCCATCCGGATCAGGTTGCGCGGCACGTTGTCGACGCCGCTATAGACCGAGATCGCGGTGGAAAAGAACACCCCGAGCGCGATCGTGGCGATCTTCGGTTCTTCGCCGATCCCGAGCCACAGGATCAGAAGCGGCAACAGCGCGATCTTCGGAATCGGAAACAGCGCCGAGATGAAGGTGATGCCGACGCCGCGCGCCAGACTCGATAGCCCGATCGCGAAGCCGACGACGACGCCGGCGACCGTGCCGAGAATCCAGCCCGTCCCGATCCGCATGATCGAATACCGACAAATGATGCCAGAGCGCGCCTGAGACCGCGAGCTGCCAGATCGCGCGCGCGATCGCCGAGGGCGGCGGCAGGAACAGCGGATTGACGAGAGCCGATGCTGCCGGCGAGTTGCCAGAGCCCGATCACCAGCGCGAGCGCGATCCAGCCGGAATAGCGGCCGGCCTTTGGCGCAAAGCCCGCGCCGCGAAATTTTACAGGCCGCGTCTCCGCGTTGGGATTAGCCGGCGCGGCAGCCTGATCTTGCTTTGACAAGTCTCCCTTGGCGCGGTCAAGCATGCTGGACCTCGCGCTCGGCATCGATCGCCTCTTCGCGGATCAGCGACCACAGCTCATTCTGCAGCGCCAGCAGCTTTTCGCGGGCGGCGATGTCGCCGCGCTCGACGCGCGTGAGGGGAATGCTGACGACCTCGCGAATGCGGCCGGGCCGCCGGGACAGCACGACGATGCGATCGGCAAGCCGCACCGCCTCCTCCAGATTATGCGTCACATAGACCGCGCCCATCGCGCCATCGGCGAGCAGCCGGACAAAATCCTCCATCAGCAGTTCGCGGGTTTGCGAATCCAGCGCCGACAGCGGCTCGTCCATCAGCAGGATCGCCGGCCGCACCGCCAGCGCACGCGCAATGCCGACGCGCTGGCGCATGCCGCCGGACAATTGTTTGGGATAGGTGCCGCGAAAATCCGACAGGCCGGTGCGGCGCAAGGCGTCGGCAACGATCGCGCGGCGCTCAGGCACGCCGAGGCCCGTATGCAGCAGCGGAAATTCGACATTCTCCTCCACCGTGCACCACGGCAGCAGCGCAAAATCCTGGAACACAAACGTCAGCGGATTAAGACTGTCCGGCGGCGGCGCCCCGCGCAGTTCGGCCGCGCCCGCACTCGGCCGCAGCAACCCGCCGAGCACCTGCAGCAGCGTGCTCTTGCCGCAGCCGGAGGGACCGACGATCGCGACCACTTCGCCGGCTCGGACCGTGAACGACACGTCGTCGAGCACCTCGAGCGTCCCGAAGCGGTGGCTGATATGGTCGGCGATCAGGTCCATCTGGTGTTTCCGAAGTTCGGAATTCGTTGCGGCGTCATTCCGGGATGGTGCGCCAGCACCAGACCCGGAATCTCGAGATTCCGGGCTCGATGCTTCGCATCGCCCCGGAATGACGAGCTACAAGCAATCGCATCAATCCGCCTTCACATAATCCTTGGCGATGATATCACCAGCATTAAATCCCTTGTCGACAAAGCCCTGCGCCTGCAGCCATTCGATCTGGTTGCCGACATTCCTGACGTCGAGTTTGCCGTCGGGATCGATATAGGCGCAGTTGCCGACCACCTGCTCAACGGGGAGGTTGGTGTATTTGGCGATGATCTCCAAAAGCGGCTTTGTCTTGTCGTTGATCGGCGCCTTGCCGTCGGCAACAGCGGCCAGGATCACGTCGTGATATTCGCGATCGGCGCGGGCGAGCACGGCGAGAAGTTTGGTCACCAGCGGCTTGTTCGTCAGCGTTTTTGGCGAAGCGAACACCGCGCCCAGTTGCCAGGGCGTCTCGTCGCCGACCCAGCCCAATAGTTTCGCGCCACCATCGTCGATCAGCTTGCGCGCGGTCGAGGCCGGCAGCAGCGCGGCATCGACGGTTTCGCCTTTCAGCGCGGCGGCCGCATTCGACAGCGACTGCAGCGGCACTACCCTCACGTCGCTGAGCTTGAAACCGTATTTGTCGGCGAGCAGGCCGAGCGAATAGTGGAAGCTCGAACCCGTCTGCGTCACCGCCACGCGCTTGCCGGCGAGATCTTTGGGGGTCTTGAGACCGGCGGCGTAAGCGTTGTTACTCGCAAAGTAGCCGATCAGCGGATAGCCGGCCCTCTCGCGGCTCATGCCGCCGATCACCTTCAGCGTACCCTTGCCGGCGAGATTATAAAGCCCGGCGGTGAACGCCGTGATGCCGAAATCGACGTCGCCTGAAGTGGTCGCGACTGCGATCGGCTGCGCCGCGTCGAAGAATTTCAAATCGATGTCGAGCCCGGCGTCCTTGAAATAGCCCTTGTCCTGCGCGATGAACACCGGCGCCGACGACGACAGCCGCAGCACGCCGATTTTTGCTTTCAACGGTTCTTCGGCCCGAGCCAGCCCGATCGTTGCGATGAATAGCAGGCCCGCGAATGCGAGCCCCGCAAATCTTGTCATCCGGTTTCCTCCGCGCTTTTTATTCCAGAGTCGTCCTGGCTCGCGCTTCGCCTGGCCGGGACGACGTATACCTAATTTCGTCATCCGGAACAGGCTTTCTACAGCCCACAAGGTACGGCCTGATCCTGCCCGATAAAGGCCCCCTGTTGTTTCAACTGTTGTTGCAGCTTCTCCACCACGATATCGCGCGGAATTGTGTTGCCGCCGAGCGCCAGCGCCGCGGCGGTGCCAGCGGCCTCGCCCATCGCAAAACACGCGCCGGAGACGCGCGCCGCCGACTGGCCGTCATGGGTCATCGAGGCGCAACGCCCGGCCATCAGCAGATTGTCGAGACCCGCGGGAACCAGCATGCGATACGGCAATTCATTGAAGCCGCGCGATTCCGGGATTGGCGGGAACCTGAAGATGACGTCGCCCGCGACATGGGATTCCATTGGCCAGCCGTTGACGCCGATTGAATCCGGAAACGAGGCGCAGCCGAGCACGTCCTCGCCCGAGAGCATATAGAGGCCTACGACGCGGCGGGTTTCGCGGATGCCGAGTTGCGGCGGCAGATCGACGATGTAGGATTTTTCGAACCCCGGCACGGTGCGCAGGAACTCGAACGCCCGGATTGCCTGGCGGCGGCCATCGATCTCGCCGCGCGTGAGATCGTCCGGTTCGAGCCCGTTGATCGCGCCGCCGTCGTCGCGCTTGAGCTGGGTGAAATTCACCCGCCACTCTATGGCGGAGCGCTGGGGCCGCACGATCGCGGCCTTGCGTGGAAAATGATGCGTGCCGGCGGCTTCGGCCCGCTCCATCAGCGCGGGAATGGTCCGCCAGGCCTCGCCGGCTGTTTCCGGATCGATGCCGTTGAGGCGGAACATCATCGAGGGGTACAGCATGCTGCCTTTGTTATCGCCGATCTCGTAGCGCGCACCGGCCCATGCCGCGAGATCGCCATCGCCGGAGCAGTCGATGAAGAGTTCCGCGCGCACCGCCTGCCGCCCGGCCTTGGTCTCGACGAAAAGCGCGTTGATGCGCCTGTCGTCATGCATCACGACGCCGGCGCCGAGCGCATGGAACAGGATATCCACCTGGTGCGCGGCCAACAGATCGTCGGCCGCGATCTTGTAGGCCGCGGTGTCATAGGCCTGCGCCAGGATCTTGCCCAGGATCAGATGCGGCGCGTTCAGCCCGCCGAGCCGGTCGATTCGATCAAGCAGCTCGGATGCAAGGCCCTGCACCACGCGGTGCATCTGGCCATGGAAATTGGCGTGCAGCCCGCAGAAATTTGTTACCCCGGCCGCCGTGCCCATGCCGCCGAGAAAGCCATAGCGCTCGATCAGCAGCGTGCGCCGCCCCGCGCGCGCGGCCGCCACCGCGGCAGCAATGCCCGCCGGACCGCCGCCGAGCACGGCGACTTCATATTCGCCATAAAGCGGAATTTGGCGCGCGGGTTCTTCGATGGTTTTGGGGGACATTTTGACGTTCCCGGATCGACAGCGATGGTTATGTTCGGGTGGAGAAGTTTCGCCATCGCGTCAAGGGGCGACTTAACCGGGCACACGCGAACGCGATCATTGCAAGACCGGTTGCGCTGCGGGACAAGCTTATGGAAACTGGAACTCTCAGTCGTCGCCCTCTAACGGGAACATGACACATGCGTATCTGCATCTTCGGCGCGGGCGCCGTCGGCAGCCATTTTGCGGTACGGCTCGCACTGGCCGGGCATGAGGTATCCTGCGTGATGCGCGGGCCGCATCTGGAAGCTGTCAGGGCAAAAGGCCTGACACTGCGGGTCGGCGAGGCCGAATTCCTGGCACGCCTGAGGGCATCCGACGACCCGGCGGAGCTCGGCCCGCAGGAACTCGTCATCTCCACGTTGAAAGCGACTTCCCTCGCCAGCCTGGTCAGCGGCCTGCCGCCGCTGCTGCGCGACGATACCGCTGTTGTGTTCGCCCAGAACGGCATTCCCTGGTGGTACGATATCGGGCTTTCTCCTGATCATCCGCCGGCGCCTGATCTCGGCTTTCTCGATCCGGGCGGCCGGCTGCGCGCCATCGTCTCGCGGGAGCGAATCTTCGGCGGCGTGATCTTTTCGGCCAACGAGATCGCCGAGCCCGGCGTCGTCGTCAACAACTCGCCGGAGCGGAACATGCTGCTGGTCGGCGAATGCGACGATCGCGCAAGCGCGCGGATCGAAGGTTTGCGAGCTTTGCTCGACGACGCCTCGATCCAGTCGGCGAAGGTCGCGCGGATCAGGGAAGCGATCTGGTCGAAGCTCCTGACCAACATGTCGATGTCGGTGCTGTGCCTGTTGACCGGTCAGACCGCGCGGGCCGTGAGGGACGATCCGGCCTTGCGCGACGTGGTGCCGCGCCTGCTCGAAGAGGCCAATGCCGTCGCGACAGAGCTGCTGCCCGGATGTCAAGCGCGTCACCCGCGGCGGCCCGGCGCCCGACCACAAGCCTTCGATCCTGCAGGACTACGAACTCGGCCGCGCGATGGAGATCGACGTGCTGGTTCGCGCGCCGGCGGCGTTCGCGCGAGCCGGGGGATTGTCGACGCCGATGCTCGACTTGATGGCGGCGCTGGCCATCCGCAAGGCGCGCGACAAGGGGCTGTATCGGGGTTAGACGGGAGCTCACCGCTGTTGCCGGAGCACTGACGCAGTGCTTCAATCCAAGTGAACCGTCCTCGGAAAGCGAGGCTAGAGTATGCTCGTCAAAGACAAGGTCTGCGTCGTCACCGGGGCCGCCAGCGGCATCGGCGCGGCGGTGGCGCGGGCTTATGCGGAAGCGGGCGCGCGCGGCGTGGTGGTGGCCGACCTCAAGTCCTCGCGCGACCGGCTGGCGAAGGTCGCCGGCGACATCGACGGGCTCGCCGTGACCGCCGATGTCGGCCAGGAAGACGACATCAAGGCGCTGGTCGCGGCGGCCGAGGACAAATATGGCCCGGTCGACGTATTCTTCTCCAACGCCGGCCTGTCGCGCAAGGGACAGGAGAACGCCGACGATGCCGACTGGGACGTGAGCTGGCGGGTGCATGTGATGAGCCACGTGTTCGCGGCGCGCGCGCTGGTGCCCGGCATGCTCGCGCGCGGCTCTGGCTATCTGCTTGAACACCGCTTCCGCCGCGGGCCTGCTGGCTTCGCTGAACTCGATGCCCTATGGCGTGACAAAACATGCGGCGGTAGCGCTCGCCGAGCATCTCGCCATTCAATATGGCGACCGCGGCATCCGGGTTTCCGTGCTGTGTCCGCAATCGGTGCAGACCGGCATGACGACGCCGGGCCCGAGCGCCGCGCGGGTCGACGGCGTGATGCAGCCCGAGGAGGTCGCCCGCATCGTGATCGAGGCGATGGAAGCCGAGCGCTTTCTGATCTTGTCGCATCCGACGGTGTATGAATACATGCAGCGCAAGGCCTCCAACCCGGAGCGATGGCTGGCCGGGATGCGGCGGCTGCGCGACAAGATCTACGGCGCTCAGCCCGCAGGCTGACGCCTGATGTTCATGCAGAAGGACGAACGGCGTTGAAATTCATTTTATCCGTCATGCTTGGCTTCCTGTTCGGCACCGCGCCCGCCTTCGGCGGCGGTGGAACAATGCCGCTTCATCCAGGCGAAGCCCGAGCGCGAGGCGTGTTACCAGCGGCAGGAGGCTGAGCTTGCCGCCAAGCGCAAGCCCGAACAGACCCGCGACACCACGACGATGGAATTGCTCAGCAGATGCGGCAGGACGACGAGGCGGTCTACCAGAGCCTGCGCAGCATCTGCCGGGGCTGTTGAACCGGCTAGCTCACGCCTTGCCGGCCCCCCAATTGCCAGCGCGCTTTTCGGCGAAGGAGGCGAGGCCTTCCGAGGCTTCCGCGGTCTGGCGCCGCGCCGCATGCATGCGGACGAGGCGCGCATAAGCCTCGTCGTCGACATCCATGCCGCCGAACGAGCTTTCCATCGCCAGCCGCTTGGTTTCGGCCAGCGCCTCGGGGCCATTGGCGAGCAATTGCTCGACGACCTTGGCGCCGGCGCTTTCCAGCTCGGCCAGCGGCACCACCTCGTGCACGAGGCCGATGCGGCGGGCGTCCTGGGCGCTGAAACGCTCGCCGGTCAGTGCGTAGCGGCGCACCTGCCGGACACCGATGGCGTCGCACAGTTGCGGGATGATGATCGCCGCCGTCAATCCCCAGCGCACTTCGGTGATCGAGAACATCGCATTGTCGGCTGCGACCACCACGTCGCAGGCGGAAATCACGCCGGTGCCGCCGCCGAAGCAGCCGCCCTGCACCAGCGCCACCGTCGGGATCGGCAGAAGGTTCAGCCGCTGCACGGCCTCAAAAGTGGCCCGCGATACCGCTTCGTTTTCGGCCGCCGATTGCGGCCGCACGGCATTGATCCATTTCAGGTCGGCGCCGGCCTGAAAATGCTTGCCGTTGCCTCTGAGCACAACGACGCGTAGCGAAGGCTTCCTGGCCAGTTCCTCCATCGCCGCAAGCACGCCACCAATGAGGCCCGAATCATAGGCATTGTTGACCTCCGGGCGGTTCAGCGTGACGATAGCGACACCGCGTTTGTCGAGGTCCCACAAGACTGGATCGGCAGGCATGGACACTTCCTCTTTCGGTATGGGCGATTGTTATGCCGGGCAATGATTGTTCGTCAGGCCCGGGCTTCGTTGTGCCGGCCATGACGAAAACGCGAATTGTTCAAAGTGGCTGGAAAGGGCCTGAACATGTGGGGCGCTTTTCGGTCTTACTCCGTCCGTGCAGGCCCATCGTTGGAACGAAACGATCTCTTGGAAAAAGGAAACTGGCGATCCCGGCATGACTCTGAACATGCGACCTACGGTTTAGGAAACCGTCGCTCTATCCGGCTGAGCTACGGGACCGGAGACCCCGCGACAGTCGCGCGGGTACCTTAAGCGCTAAATAGCAGAGCGCGCGCGTGATCGCCAGCCCGGGGATCATGTCCGCGCGCCATTGAATATCCTCGATAATTCGGGCTGCCGGCGGGTCTATCGCGCCGGTCGGGACAGCAAGGACAGCCCGCAATTCGCGGCCCGGACGAGCTGGCTTTTGGGACGGCACGTCCGGGATGGCTGGCGCCAGCGGCGGGAATACGATTCCGAGGCCCGAAATCACGCACCCGGAACGCCACACCCGTATTTTTACCGCCCCGGAAATTAACTCCAATGCCAGTCGAAGCAGGCAGTCTGCCTGCTTAGGTGGGCATGAGCGGGGCGAACCGGAATCTCCCGGACGGGATTCGGCGACCAACTACATCATTGCTTTTCGGAGGCCGCGGTCGCGTTCCAGACCAGTCTGTTCTGACGGGAAACAGGGGAAAACCATGAGCGGCGAGACCACGATCACGAGGCGACTGCAATTCAACATGCTCGGCGAGGAGGCCGTCGCGGCTCTCCGCCAATCCAAAGCGTTCGTCATGTCGGAACTGCCGTCCATTTTGGACCGCTTCTACGATCACGTCGCGAAATTTCCCGAGACGTCGAAATTCTTCAGAGATCGCGGTCACATGATGCACGCCAAGCAAATGCAGCTGAAGCATTGGGCGATCATCATCGACGGCGGGTTCGATGAGGCGTACGAGGCTTCGGTCACCAAAATAGGCGAAATACACAACAAGCTCGGCCTTGAGCCGCGCTGGTACATCGGGGGATATAACGCCCTTGTTACGGGACTTGTCGAGGCGGTCGGCTTGCGAATGCCGGCCTCCAGGTTTGACCGGCAGGCCGCAAAGAAGAAACTTGCTCTGCAATCCGCCATTATCAAAGCGGCGATGCTGGACATGGATTTCGCCATCGCCGTCTATATCGAGGCCGGACGTCGCGATCGCCGGGTTACCCTGGAAAGGCTGGCCGCCGATTTCGACAAAACCATTGGCGGGGTCGTCGACATCGTGGCTTCCGCCGCAACCGAATTGCAGGCCGCCGCGCAATCCATGACGACATCGGCGGAAAGGGCCGCCGCGCAATCCAAAATGGTCGATGCATCCTCCCGGCAGGCATCCTCCAACGTGGAATCGGTCGCGGCCGCCACGGAAGAGCTGACCAGTTCGGTCAACGAAATTTCGCGGCGGGTCAGCGATTCCGCCCGCGTGACAAATGATGCTGCGCGCGACGCCGACAAGACGGCTGAGACAATGAACAGGCTCTCGGAGGGCGCGCAAAAGATCGGCGCCATCATCGAGATGATCAACAGCATCGCCGCACAGACCAACCTGCTTGCGCTGAACGCCACCATCGAAGCCGCCCGCGCCGGCGACGCCGGGCGGGGATTCGCCGTGGTTGCCCACGAAGTGAAATCGCTGGCGGAGCAGACGTCGAAGGCGACCTCGGAAATCGCCGGTCAGATCGGCGATATACAGGCGTCGACCGCGGCGACCGTCGACGCGATCGGCGGGATCACCACGACCATCAAGTCGCTCGGCGACATATCGACGGCGATTGCCGCCGCCGTTGAGGAACAGGGCGCAGCCACCAACGAGATCTCGCGGAACGTCCAGCAGGCAGCGAAGGGGACCGGCGAGGTTTCCGAGACGGTTTCGGCCATCGCCCAGACCGCCGGACAGACCGGCGCGGCCGCATCGCAGGTATTGTCGGCGGCCTCTGAACTCTCGATCCAGTCCGAGCAGCTTCGCGGCGAAGTAGACAAATTTCTCGCGACCGTTCGCGCGGCATAGAGCCCGATCGGTTCTGATTGAATCAGAACCCAGGCCGGAGCGCGGCGGGAAACACCATTCGCCCCGGTCGAGAAACCCCACCTTCAGAAATTGTAGTCGACGAACAGCGTCCCCGAGGTCTTGAAGGCCGTCGGCACCTGCCCTGCCTCTGCATCGGCGGGCGTGCCTTTCACCGCGATCTGATCGCTGCGGGCCAGTTTCCCGTCCATCTGAGTGCTCAACGCCTGCAACAGCGGCCCGCGTGGTACCTCGTTATAGGCGCCAAGCTGGGTCGAACACATTCCGACGCAGCCATGCCGCATCGCGGCTACCGCGTCTTTCGGCGTCGCATTCCGGCTGCCGTGGTGGCCGACCTTGTAGAAATCGATCTTGTTCAGGATATCCTTTGCCCGCGTAGTCATTTCGGTGTGGCCGGGCGTTCCGAAGGCGCCGCCATACAGAAAGTTCTCCCAGTTGCCCCATTGGGCGTCGCCGGCGAACAGCAGATTCTTGCCGCCGAAACTGAACAGGATGACGAGGCTCTGATTGTTGAGGGTTTTGTCGGCAGCCTGGGCCCGCGCCGCCAGCACGTCCGGCCGGACGCCATCGATCGACGCCTGGACCTCGGCGGCCGAAAAAAACTTGAAGGCGTGAGCGGGATAGCTCTCGGCCTGAAACGCCTTTGGAAAGGTCTTCGCGGGCTCGTCTTCGTCCTGCATGGCGCCCGCGAGATATTCGTCGGCCGTATTGGTCAATTGCGCGATCAACGCGGGATCGCCGGGAGGCCCGAGGATTTGAGCCGAAAAGCCGGCATCGATCAGGTCCTGGGGAAGATTCGCCGGGTCGCCGGCCTTGTAATAATCGTGCGCCGGCTGATTCTTGAATCCATTGTGCAGCACATCGAGCGCCTTTTGGTTGCCCGATCCGCCGCTCGCGGCCATGCCGCCGGTGATGTTGTCGACCATGGCGGCAAACTGGTCGCCACGCGCCGCCAGCCGCAGCGAGAGCTGGCTCGCCATCGCCGTCAGGTTCTGCTGGAATTTGCTCGCGGTTTTGTCGTCCGGATTTTCGAACCAGGGCATCCAGACCCGATCGACGCTGATCTGGCCGAAGACGTCGCTGCATTTGCCGAACCCCGAGATATGGTCCGCATGCCGATGCGTCATGATGACGAGCGCGAGCTCCTTGCCGCAATCCGCGGCCATCTGCGCGACCGCGTCCCTGATACTTCCGAGGTCCACCGCATGCACCCCGCAGTCGATCAGAATGTGCCGGTCACCCTTGGCGGTCGGCACCGTCAGCAGAAAGAAGTCGCCGAAGCCGACGCGATACATGCGCACCCGCAGCCCGTTTACGCCCTTGCCGGAAGCAGGCCTCGTGCCGGAAGCAGCCGGCGCCGGAACGGGCACCGCCGTCGCCGGCTTTTTGCGCAAGGTCTTTTTGGCCTTGCCAACACCTCGTTTGGTCGGCCTGGCGGCGATTCGTTTCGAACCAGACGCTGGCTTTCTTGCGGCTGCCATTCTCAAACTCCCGCGTGCAACAGACCAAAGTTGATTTGGAATCGCTTGTCGTCCGCGGCGCCGGAGCCACCCGCAATGTCGGGCACCTGTCCGGTGGAAAGATAATAGTTGCGCACCCGATCTTCGCGGGCCTGCGACCACAGCTTCTGGATCACAAACCGAATTCTTGGCGGCGGCCTGGTGTCGCCTGCCGGCGGATCCTGTGCAATCAACAGCGTCACGCCGTTGCGCATCGGAAACGTGCCGGGGGCGGTATCGCCGAAGGGGGTGTCCACCGTCTGGACCAGCTCGACGACCATATTGACGTACAGCCGGCCGTCCTGCCCGGTGTGAAACATCGGATGGAACGAGGGCGCGTTGATCTTTCCCTGCTGCGGCTTGAAACCAAGAAGCTTCGCATTCTTGTTGGCAAATTCGCGCAGTTTGTCTCCGTTTTGATGCTTTTCGTCGTCGGTCAGTCCGTTCGGGTCACCGAATATCAGCCCGTCGACCTCCAGCACGCCGCGTTTGACCTTCGGCCAAAATAGCGAAGCCTCCGAATACGAGACCGCCTCATCGGCGACGATCCCGCGCAGCCGAAATGCCTCCATGAACGCGTCGCGCACGCCGTCCGGATCTTCGGGGTGGGAATCCAGATCGGCGGTCAGAACGGCCCGCAGGAAGTCGCCGAAAGTGATATCGACGGGCGGACAGTAGTCGAGCGCCCGGGCGCAGATCGTGAAGAAATGCTCCGCGGTTCGGCTCGCTTCGGTTGCGAGGCTTTCAGCCAGGGGAATCGGAAGGTCCCCGCCATCGATTGTCCCGCCGCCGGCGCGGAAGATGCGAAAAAGATCGAAGGTTCTCCGCGAATAGATGGTGAAATAGGCGTCGAAAACCGCCGCAACCAGGATCGAGCCGCGATCGTGCGGTTCGATCCTCGTGTTGATGTCGTCGGAATTCGGCCGTGTCCCAAGCGCGCTGCGCAACGCCGACCGCATTCCGGAAGCCTCGCCAAACTGTTGCGCCAGTCCGATCAGGGGATTTGCGGCCGCGATCTGAGCCTGGATCGTGGGCGCGCCGGCGGCCTTGTCGATTTGCACCTCGGGGTTCAGCAGCAGATCGAACAGCCTGCCGCCGGTCTTGCGCAGGGTATCGAGAAGCGCATCCCTGTGCGTGAAGTGAGCAAACAGCGCCGCCAGGTCGGCGAAAGCCTCATGGAACGCGGGAACGTCGATGTTGGTCGGCTCCATGAAGAATTCACGGATGCCATCGACGATCGCATGCGTCGTTTCATGCGCGATGATGTCGTGCGACAGGCAGGTGAAGACCGTCTGGCCGGGCAGGTTGCGGCCGGGATCGGTGCGGCTGGCCCTGAAGTAGCCGAACACGATGCCGTGCACACCGGGATTGTAGAAGGCATTGGCCTGGCACATCGCATGCGGAAAAAGATTGAGGCATTTCGACGCCGCCGCCCGCGCCTGTGGCGTGGTGTCGGGAGAATGCGGCAGTTGCCGCCAGTGAATGCGCCGGCCGAGAGCTGATTCGAACCGCTGCAAGGTCTCGCTGGCCACCGCATACACCATCTGCTGATGGAAGCGCGGATCGGTATCGCTCGGGGCAAGACCTCCGGCGATCAACAGTTTCGGGTCGTCGAGGTCGACGGGTTTGTAGTAAGTCCGGGTGGTGCCGTCGTAGTCGATGACCGCGAACCTCTCCCCGACCGGTCCGGGCTGAAGTTTCTCGTAGCGGACCAACGCCGTCATGTAGTTGCCGACAAACTTGCCTAAACCGGGATCGAACGCATAGACGTATAACGGCCGCACCTCCGGCCAGGGCAACTCGTCCGATGAGAATATATCTTCGGGCCCGGGGTCGCCCGACGTCGGCGCATTCGGTGCTGGCGCGTTTGGAGCCGGCGCGCCCGAAAGCGACGCGTTCGAAATCCGCTATCCCCTGACAAACAAATTGCGGTTGCATGGCCATTTTGCCCCCACATCGACGCCGGTCATCCGGCGCGATCTGAAATCCGCCTCAATCCAATATGAAATGCCTGCCTGTCTCGCCTCGACACACACCATTTTAGCGTGTATCTGACCCGGATTCACGCCAAAAATGCCGGGCGAATTTGCAATTCCGGGGGTGACAGCGACGTCGATAATCGCGACAATCGGCGGTGGCGGAAATTGCGTCGCATAGACCTGTTGAGAATTGTGCTGTGGGGAAGTCGTGCGTGATGGTGCCGCCTAGATCCGCTTTGCTGATAGCCGCGTTCGCAGCTTGCGCAACGCTGACGGTTTCGCGCGCGCAGGCGCAGTGGTGGTCGCGCGCGCCGGCCGATTTCGAGGAATGCGCCGACAAGGCCGAGAAGGCGGCGACGAAGCAAGAAAAAGCCTCGCAACTCGTCCAATGCAACGCGAAATTCGCCGGCCGGCGCAAACCCGGCGGCGGGTATACCTATTTCGATTTCATGCAAAACCGGAGCTTCGATATCGCGGGTCCTAACCCGACGCCGGAAGAGCAGAAGAAGATCGACGAGGCATATACCAGGTTTCTCGACCAGGAGCGGCAAAGCCGCATCGCGGCGTCCGAGGCGAAGCAGCAATTGCTGCAGCAGGCTTCCTTGCAAAGCGACCGCCTCGCAAAGCAAAAGTACCGCTGCCGTCGGTGGCGCCCACCAGGCAACCGCCGCGTCCGAAGGCCGCCAATTGCGCGCGGCATTCGTTCTCCTGCGACTGGCCGCGGCTTTCGGAAAGTTGGAAGGATCTGAAGAAGCTGTTCAGGCCTTCGCCGCCCAAATCGAAGCGCGGTTGACTGTTGCCGCGAGTGGCGGCATCGGGCATCGCATCAATCCGTCAATGCATGCCGTCGTGAATTCGCCTGGCGTGGTGCCGGGGCGGCGGCCGGTGATAGGGCACCACAGGTTGATACACCGGCGCATGAAGTGTCTGCGCCGCGTGCTGCTCCTGCAGTCTCGCGTCATAGCCGGGCGACGGCACCACGGTCGGCGGCGCGGCGCTGGCAGGCGCCATCGAGGCCCAGCCGCCGAGAGCCACGGAAGCCATAACGGCAAAGCTGGCGCAATGACTTCTCATGTCGTTCCTCCCGGCGCCGGCGCAGCGGACATGCTCTCGGCGCCTCATCCAAATTCGTCCGCAATCGGTACGTTTTCAAGGCGAGCGCCGTCCGCACATCTCCCCGCCCCGCTCGGTCATTCAAGCGTGCGGATATTCCAGGTCGCATGACGAACGCCGGGCTGGCCTGCCAGACCGGCAACGACAGCATCGAGTTCGTCCGGCTCGATCGACTGGCTCACCAGCGTGGCGGCGATTTCGGCGATGTCTCCGGGCCGGTAAATCACCTTGGTATCTCGCACCGGGTAATTGGCGGCCTCGAGTTTTTCGAGCAAAATTTCGCGAAGCGACGCGACGGCGCCGGAGTCCGATTGAAACCAGCACATCATAGCTCGCTTCCGAGGCGTGCTCGTCGATCGGCATGCGATCGATTGCATTGACCAGCGGACGAAGCAACGTGTTGCCCCCAAGCACGAACATCGTCAGCAGCGCCGCCTGCGCGACCATATCCGCCCCCGCGCAGCATCCTACCGCCGCCGATGCCCACAGCGTGGCCGCCGTGTTGAGGCCCCGGACGTTCATCCCTTCTTTCATGATTGCGCCCGCGCCGAGAAATCCGATTCCCGAGACGACATAGGCAATCACGCGCACGCTTCCTTCGGTTCCGGTCAGGCGATTTGCAAGATCGACGAAGGCCGCGGCGGCGACGGCGACCAGAACGTTGGTCCGCAATCCGGCGCTGCGCTGGCGATATTGCCGCTCGGCACCGATGATGGTTCCGAACACGAAGGCGGTCAGCAGACTGACCAGCGTGTCGAGAAAGTCGTAGAACTGAAACGTCTGGATGAAGCGCATGGTTTTCCGTACGAATCGCTGGCCGGATTCCGGCGATATTCCTGCGTTGTAAGCCGGATGGGAAGCGAATCTGTTTGCGCGCCCTCGCCTTGTAACCGTCATGGCGCGCCGTTATGTTTTGGCCGGGCTGGCATTCAGAGGAGACGATCATGGGCTTACTCGACGTCATCAACGGAATGCAGAATGGCCCGCGCGGCCCGAGCAATCCGAGCGCGCAATCCGGCGGAGGAATGTCGCCGTTGACGATGGCGATCCTCGGACTGATCGCCTGGAAGGCGATCAAGCATTTCAGCGGCAATCAGGCGGGCGCAAGTCCGGCGCCGGCGCCATCGTCCGGCACGACCTCGGGCGGAAGCATGGGCGGCGGCCTTGGTGGAAGTCTTGGTGGAAGTCTTGGCGACGTGCTGAAAGGCGGATTGGGCGGCCTGCTCGCGGGCGGCGCTGCGGGCAGTGTGATCAGCGGCGGCCTCGGCGACCTGCTCAAGCAGTTGCAGCAGGGCGGCCAGGGCGAAGCCGCCAATTCATGGGTCAGCAACGGCCCGAACAAGCAGATTTCGCCCGGAGATCTTGCCAATGCGCTGGGCGCCGACCAGCTCAACGCGCTCTCCGCGCAAAGCGGCCTGTCGCGCGACGAACTGCTCTCCGGGCTGAGCCAGCATTTGCCCGAGGTCATCAACCATTTGACGCCGGATGGACGGCTGCCAACAGAGAGCGAATTATCCGGCCAGATCTGAGGCCGGCCGGCATCGGCATTTTGAAATCTGTTTTTTGAAGAGGACGACAGCCATGAGCGGCATTCTCTGGATCATCATCGTCGGCTTTATTGCGGGGATTATCGCCCGGTTGCTTTCGCCGGGCCCAAACAATCCATCCGGATTCATCCTGACCACGGCGCTCGGCATTGCCGGTGCGTTTCTGGCGACCTTTATCGGCCAGGCCATCGGCCATTATGGTCCTGATCAGGGCGCCGGCTTCATCACCGCGACGATCGGCGCGCTGGTGGTGCTGTTCATCTGGAACAGGCTGGTGGCAAGCGGCGTGATGTCTGATCCCGGGGCGAAATAGAAAAGAGATCGTCATGGCCGGGCTTGTCCCGGCCATCCACGTCTTTCCTACTGCAGGGCCTTAAGACGTGGATGCCCGGCACAAGGCCGGGCATGACGGAGAGAGTAGGAGTGACTTCTCGCATTGGTCACGTGATAAGATGCAGCCCGGCGTCCATCCGCACCAGTTCGCCGGTCATGTTGCTCGACGCGGGCGTGGCGAGAAAACACACCAGCGCGGCGATATCGTCGGCGCTTGAGGCAACCTTGAGCGGCACCCGCGCGATCACGCCGTCGCGCACCTGCTTGGCGCCCTCCTCGCCGCGGCCCTTGGTGAACCAGGGTGTATCGATATAGCCGGGACAGACGGTGTTGACGCGGATCAGGGGTGCGAGCGTCCGCGCCAGCGAGAAGGTGATGGTGTTGAGCGCGCCCTTGCTCGCGGCATACGCAATCGAGGAACCGATGCCGCTGATGCCCGCGACCGACGAGACGTTGACCACGGCGGAAGCACGGCCCGACGCTTTCGCTCCCGCTTCGAGCAGGCTTCGCGCCGCGCGCACCATCTGGAACGGGCCGATGGTGTTGACGCCGAACAGCCGCTGAAAATCCTCCGCCGACAATCCGTCGAGATTGCCATGCGCCATATGCTTGGTGGTGCCGGCATTGTTGATGAGCGCGTCGAGATGCCCCCATGGCGCGGCGGCCGCGACGATCTTCCTGCAGTCGTCGTCGCGCGAGACATCGCCCTGCACCACCACCACCTCACCGCCCGCGCTGCGGCAGAGATCGGCGGTCTGTTCAGCCTCTTTCTTGCTGGAGGAATAGTTGACGACGATGCGCGCGCCGCCTTTGGCCAGAATGACCGCGGTCGCAGCTCCCAGGCCGGACGCCGAACCCGTTACAATCGCGCACAAACCATCCCCGGACATCCGCATTTCCTCTTGTGTTTTTGGCTAAATGGCCCACGGCGATCTACCATATCGTGGACGAAAATACCTGCAAATCGGCAAAACTCCGTTGCGCGGAATTAGGAATTCCGGTTGCCGCGCTTCATGTCGCCCCCGCAGGGGCGCCAGCGGAGATCGGCGCTTGTCATGGCAGTGGCTTTTCCTCATCATGCGGCGCAAGAAAACAATGCACCGCAAGCCTGGGCCAGATCGCCGGGCGAGATGTGTGCCGAAAGACGAGGAACGCTGTGGCGGAGAGTGAGAACATTGTCGCCGAGACCGCGGAAAAGATATTTTCCGATCTCGCCGATGCCCAAACCATCAACAGCGACAAGAAGGGCGCCTGGAAGGCGCCGCTGTGGCAGGCGCTGACCGAAGCCGGCCTGCCGCTGGCGTGGGTGCCGGAGGATTGCGGCGGCTCCGGCGCCAGCCTGGCCGAAGGTTTTGCCGTTTTGAGCTCAGCCGGACGGTTTGCCGTCGCAGTGCCGCTGGCCGAGACCATGCTCGCCGGATGGCTGTTGGCACAAGCGAAGATCGTCTCTCCCGAGGGCGCGATGACGGTTGCGCCTGCTAGCCCGAAAGACCGCATCATCCTCAACGCCGACGGGACCCTGTCCGGCCGCGCCCGCGGCGTTCCCTTTGCAACAGACGCCAAACATATCGCGGTGCTGGCACACGGCGCGGGCGGTGTCTCGATCGCGCTGGTGGAAATGACAAAATGCCAGATCGAGCCCGGCCTCAATCTGGCGAACGACGGCAACGACACCGTGACGTTCGCCAATGTTGCAGCCTCAACCGTCAAGCCTGCGCCGAAAGGCTTTGATCAGACACAGCTGATGCTGATGGGCGCCGTCGCGCGCAGCCTGCAGATCGCAGGCAGCCTGGAATCGATGCTCGAGGTCAGCGTGCGCTACTCCAACGAACGCGTCGCCTTCGAGAAGAAGATCTCGAAGTTCCAGGCGGTGCAGCACAATCTTGCAAAACTCGCCGGCGAGTCGGCGGCGGCGCTGGCGGCGGCGACTTCGGCCGCGGATGCGATGGCGAACGCCACCTCCTTCAGCGACGAGGTGTTCCTCGAAGCAGTATCGGCAAAAATCCGCTGCTCGGAAGCCGCAGAAAAGGGCGCGGCGATCGCCCATCAGGTGCACGGCGCGATCGGCTTTACGATCGAGCACATCCTGCATCGCTACACCTTGCGCGCATTGGCGTGGCGCGACGATTTCGGCTCCGAGAGCTACTGGGCGGTGGAGCTCGGCAAACTCGTCACCGCGCGCGGCGCCGATGAATTGTGGCCGCTGGTGGCCTCGCGCTAATGACGGCCGGGGATTCGCCTGCACGAAAGTCGAGACCAAAAATATGACCGCAGCCCTTCGTTTCGATCCGATCCGCCTGCCACCCGAATGCGAACGCCTGCGCAAGGAAGTGCGCGCGTTTCTCGCCGACGAGATCGCGGCCGGCACCTTCAACCCGTTCAAGCCCAATCGCGAAGACGCCGATGCAAAGGAGTTTTCCCGCCGGGTCGGCGAGCGCGGCTGGATCGGCATGACCTGGCCGAAGAAATACGGCGGCCACGAACGCTCGTTCCTCGAGCGTTATGTCGTGACCGAAGAAATGCGCGTTGCGAACGCGCCGACGCGGCGCTTCTTCGTGGCCGACCGGCAGAGCGGCCCGGTGCTTCTGAAATACGCCCCCGAGCGCATCAAGATGGACATCCTGCCGCGCATCTGCCGCGGCGAGGTCTGTTTTGCGATCGGCATGAGCGAGCCGAATTCCGGCTCGGACCTGTTCGCGGCGAAAACCAAGGCGACCAAGACCGACGGCGGCTGGCTGATCAACGGCACCAAGATCTGGACCTCGTCGGCGCATATCGCCGACTACATGATCGCGATTTTCCGTACCTCGCCGTCCACCAAGGAAAACCGCCGTCATGGCCTGACGCAATTCCTGGTCGACATGAAGACGCCGGGGATCAAGGTCAATCCAATCGGCCAGATCACCGGGCAATTCGAATTCAACGAGGTGGTGTTCACCGACGCCTTCATGCCCGACGATCACGTGCTGGGCGAGATCGACGGCGCCTGGAAACAGGCCACAAGTGAGCTCGCCTATGAGCGCTCAGGGCCCGAGCGCTTCCTGGAAACCTATTACGTGCTGACCGAACTGGTCCGCGCGGTCGGAAACAATCCGGATACCCGCAGCGCCGAAGGCATCGGACGGCTGGTGGCGCAGCTCCACACCATGCGCCGGATGTCGGTGTCGGTCGCAGGCATGCTGCAAGCCGGCAAGGAGCCGGTGGTGGAGGCCTCCATCGTCAAGGACATCGGCACGGTCTGGGAGCAGCAGCTGCCGCACCGGGTGCGCGACCTCGCGGCCTTCCTCGATGAAGACGCGACCAACCACGAAACGCTGGAAAAACAATTGTCGTTCGCGATCAAGACCGCGCCGAAACTCACGATCCAGGGCGGCACCACCGAGGTGCTGCGCGGCATCATCGCGCGCGGGCTTGGTTTGCGCTAGGCGCGCGGGCCCGGTTTGCGCCAGGCGCGCGGCCTGGTTTGCGCCATCAAAAAGGAAACCCCATGAGCAAATATACGGATATCGGCGTCGACAAGGTCGGACATGTCGGCACCATCGAAATTCGCCGGCCGCCCTTGAACTTCTTCGATATCTCGCTGATTAACCAGATCGCCGACGCGCTGGAGGAATTCGATCGCGATATCGAAATCCGCAGCTCCGTGCTGGCGGCGCAGGGCAAGGCGTTCTGCGCCGGCGCCAATTTCAATGATCCTGCGCGGCAGGCGCAGGAAGCGCGCGAGGCCAAGGAAGGCGCGAAGGGCGACCCCGCCGACAGCCTCGGCTCGATCAACAGTCTTTATCTGCATGCGGTGCGCATCTTCCGCGTCAAGAAGCCGATCGTGGCGGCCGTGCATGGCGCCGCCATCGGCGGCGGATTGGGCCTCGCGGTATCGGCCGATTTCCGCGTCACCTGCCCCGAGGCGCGTTTCTCCGCCAATTTCACCAAGCTTGGCTTTCATCCGGGTTTCGGGCTGACGACAACGTTGCCCGAACTGGTCGGCAAGAACAATGCCGAGCTGATCTTCTACACCAGCCGCCGCGTCACCGGCGAGGAAGCCACCCGGATGGGTCTCGCCAATGTCTGCGTGCCGCAGGATCAGGTGCGCGCTGAAGCCATGAAGCTCGCGCAGGAAATCGCCGAATGCTCTCCGCTCGGGCTGCTCTCGACCCGCGCCACCATGCGCGCCGGCCTCGCCGAGCGCGTGCTGGCCGCCACCAACCACGAACTCGCCGAGCAGTCGCGCCTGCGCGCCACCGAGGATTTCAAGGAAGGCGTCAAGGCCACCGCCGAGCGGCGGGTGGCGAATTTCAAGGGGCGGTAAATGCGCACCCGTCATTCCGGGACATCGCGAAAGCGGTGGACCCGGAATCCGGAGTTATCGGCGCGAGATTCCCCGATGCGCAATTGCGCATCTGAGGTTCGCGCTGACGCGCGCCCCGGAATGACGAGGTAAAAATCTTCGCCGGGGCGACGCGGAAATATCGTTACGCTTGCGGCTCAGGCCACAAGCCGAAACGTCACCCCGCCAAGATCGAAGCCATCGCCCGAGACCGCATGGCCTTTCGCCTTCGCCAAACCGAGCACCCTTGCTACATCACCGACCCTGAATGTCAGCCCGCTCATGATCTCGCTTTCGCCCTTCACGAAGGAAAACTGCAATTGGGCAGCTTCAATTCGGGCGCGCCGTCGTTGGCTCTTGCTGACGGGAATCTCGATGATGCGTCCCCAGTGCTCCGCCAATCCCGCGGGATCCGGGCCTTGCATTTCCACGCCGGTCAGGGCCTGCGTCACGTCCTTGCGGATCGATTTCTGCCAATCAGGACCGGCCGGCGGATAGGGGCCGAGAATATCGTCGCTGCCTTCGGTGTGGTTGAATTCGATGAACGCCGCCCGGCAGTCGCGCGGATGCAGTTGCACGCCGTGATAGGGCGCGTGATCGATGACGTTGGCGACGCGCACGCCGATTTTCTTGGCGTGCCTCTCCGCGCGCGTCCGGATCATCGCAGCAGAAGATCGCCATGTAGCCGCCGCGGCCGCCGGTCTTGTCGAGAAAGCGTCCCGCCGCGGTGCCCGCCTGGAACGGCGCCACCACTTCCAACAGGATGGTATCGACCGGCAGCAGTGCGTTCTCCAGGCCATATTTGGCGACGTTGCCGTCGCGGTAGCAGACGTTCAGCCCCATGATGCCGGCGATGTCGGAGATCACGGGTTCGAGATGCGGCGCCACCAGGCAGATCTGCCGCAGCCGCAGATAACCGGCCATCTCAATGCGCCTCGGTCATTTTCAATGACCTGAGAACACGGGCTTGCGCTTTTCGACAAAGGCTTTCGCGGCTTCCTTGTGGTCGGCGGTCTCGCCCGAGCGCGAATGATGCATGGCTTCGGCGTCGAAGCAGGCTTCCAGCGACAGATGCTCGGCGTTGTTGATGTTGCGCTTGATGTAGCCGAGCGTCACCGACGGGCCCTGCGCCAGCGACATCGCCAGCTCATGCGCCGCCGCCTCGACCTCGGCGTCGGGAACCACCTTCGTCACCATGCCGAGCGCGAGCGCCTCCTGCGCCGTCAGCACCGGCGACATCAGATAGAGCTCGCGCGCCTTGGCGCTGCCGAGCAGATGGGTGAGGAAATAGGTGCCGCCGTAATCGCCCGACAGGCCGACCTTGGCGAACGCGGTGGTGATCTTGGCGGACGCCGAGGCGACGCGGAGATCGCAGGCCAGCGCGATCGAAAGCCCCGCGCCGGCGGCCGCGCCATCGACCTGCGCCACCACCGGCTTCGGCATCTCGTGCAGGATGCGGGAGACTTCCATGCCGCGGCGCAGATTGGCCAGTCTTGGCTTCGAACGGCAGCGGCGCGCGGCCCTCCGCCATCGATTTGACGTCGCCGCCGACGCAGAACGTGCCGCCCGCGCCCTTGAGCAGAACGGCGCGGACCTCATGGTCCTCCGCCGCGCGCCGCGCCGCCTCGACCAGCCCCCGCGTCATGTCCGGATTGAGCGCGTTGCGCCGGTCGGGGCGGTTCATGGTGATGGTGAGCAGGCCGGATTCGAGGTTTTGCAGGACGATGTCGTTGACATGGGATGTTGCTTTCGTTTTGTTGTTCTTTCGTCATTCCGGGATGGTCCGAAGGACCAGACCTCGGAATGCGCAATTGCACATCGTGGTTCGATCGCTTCGCATCGCCCCGGAATGACTGCGTGACTTCTTCGACTCCGTCACTTCTTCACCAGCGGGCAGCGCGACAATTCCAGCGGCTGGAACGCCTCGTTGCCGGGAATGGTCGCGAGCAGCTTGTAGTCGTCCCAGCGGCCTTTCGATTCCGACGGCTTCTTGACCTCGAACAGATACATGTCGTGCACCATGCGGCCGTCTTCGCGGATCCGGCCGTTCTTGGCGAAGAAGTCGTTGATCGGGGTCTCCTTCATGATCTTCATGACGGCGGCGGAATCGGTGGTGCCCGCGGCCTTCACCGCCTGCAGGTAATGCATGACCGACGAATAGACCCCGGCCTGCGCCGAGGTCGGCAGCCGCTTGACCCGTTCCATGAAGCGCTTGGAAAAGGCGCGGGTGTCGTCGTTGAGGTCCCAATAGAAGGCTTCGGCGAGCAGCAGCCCCTGCGCGGTCTCAAGCCCGACGCCGTCGATATCGGTCACGAAGGCGAGCAGCGGCGACATCTTCTGGCCGCCCTTCATGATGCCGAACTCGGCGGCCTGCTTGATGGCGTTGATGGTGTCGCCGCCGGCATTGGCCAGCCCGATCACCTTGGCTTTCGAAGCCTGCGCCTGCAGCAGATAGGACGAGAAGTCGGAGGTGTTGAGCGGGTGGCGGACGCTGCCCAGCACCTTGCCGCCGTTCTTCAGCACGACATTGGTGGTGTCCTTTTCCAGGTCCTGGCCGAAAGCATAGTCGGCGGTGAGGAAAAACCAGGTGTCCAGACCGTGCTTGACCGCGGCGAGCCCGGTGACGTTGGCTTGCGCGAAAGTGTCGAACACGTAATGCACCGTGTAGGGGCCGCAGGCCTCGTTGGAGAGGCGGATCGAGCCCGGGCCGTTGAACATGATGATCTTGTTGCGCGCCTTCGCGATCTCGCCGGCGGCGAGTGCGGTCGCGGAGGCGGCGACGTCGAAGATCATCTCGACGCCCTGGTTGTCGAGCATGTCGCGGGCGATGTTGGCGGCAAGATCGGCCTTGTTGAGATGATCCGCCACGACGATCTCGATCTTGCGGCCCAGCACCTCGCCGCCGAAATCCTCCGCCGCCATCTTCGCCGCGGTCTCGCTGCCGGGGCCGGTGATGTCGGCATAGAGGCCGGACATGTCGAGAATGCCGCCGAGTTTCAAGGGCGGCTTGCTTTGCGCGAACGCAGCTGGTGGCGGCAAGCGCCAGCGCTGCGGCGAAAACGCCGGAAAGAACCCGTTTCATGGAAAGCCTCCCTGTCGACCTGCCGCATTGATTTCGCGGCGTTTATTTCGGTTGCGGCGATCATGCCGCAAGCGACATGCAGCGGCAAGCCGCGCGCACGAGGCGGCAGTCATGCGCCTGGCTGCAATTTCCGCAAAGCGGAATGGGCGATGATTTCGGATTAGCGCCACCAGCGGATCGCTATCCACGGCAGCGCAGCTCCGCCCGGGATGCCTCCCTGTTCGTGCCCAGGTTTTCAAGCGAGCAAGCATCAAGTGCGTCTCAAGTCGATCCGGTGCGATCCGTGCCCGAATGCGCGACCCCACTCACGCCAAAAGCCCTTTTCCCGGAACGTGGTTGAGCTCCAGCCGGATGCCGTCGGGATCCTCGAACAGCAGCGAATAATAGCCGGGCGCCCATTGATCCTCGCGCGGCGCGCGGATGATGGTCGCGCCGAGCGAACTCAGAAAGCCGTGCAGCTCATCGATGTCGGCGCGCTCGCGGGCGCGGAAACACAGATGATGCAGACCGACGCGCTTTTGCTCGAACGCGGCGCCTGCGTGTTCTGGCGACGGTGCGCTGATTCCGACCGCGGTGCGGCCGCCGACGCAGTAGAACGTCGTCTCGGTGTCGATGACTGGCTTCATGCCGAGGAAAGGCAGCAGCTTGCGATAGAATTCGCGCGAGCGTTCGAAATTCGACGCGGTCAGGAAAATATGCGCGATGCCGTTGACTTCCATCGAGTTCCCCTTCGTCATCAAAATGCAAAAAATGCTGTTGATCAGGTTCTTCGCGAAGATCGCCGCTGTAAAGCTCGCCCAAACGCGGGCCAACTTACAATCCTCGCCGGCCCTCTGCCTTGAACGAGTTCAAAACTCCCGGTTGGTGTTGCAGCAGAGCCACGCGCTGCGGGGAAAAATCAAACGTCATGGCGGGCGCTGTTGCAGGTGCGAGCATGCGGGGACTACGGTTCGGCCGGCGCAACAGTCGGAATGCTTTCGAGGAGGGCCAATGAAGTCGAACGGCTGCATGGGATCAGGAGACAGGATTGAGGTCCCATCGGACCGTTGGTTGCGTCCGCTGCGGCGGGCAGCGGTAGCCATCCTGCTGCTGGTACTTCCGCTCGCTTCCAGCCCCGGGAACGCCGCGACTTCTGCGGCCGCCGACACCCATGTTTATCTTCTCCGCGGCGTGCTCAATATCTTTTCCCTTGGGCTCGATGACATCGGGGCCAAGCTGCAGGCGCAGGGTTTCAACGTCACCGTAGCCAACTACCTTTCCTGGTCATCGCTCGCGGACGAAGCCGCGGCCGAATACAGGAGCGGGCGAACGAAGACCATCATTCTGGTCGGGCACTCCTCCGGTGCGACGGCGCTGCCCGATATGGTGGCACGGCTGGATCATCTCGGTGCGCCAGTTAAGCTCGCGATCGGCCTGGATTCGGTATTCCGCACCAGCCTGGCAGGACGCGTGGGGCGCTATATCAACTTCTACGTTGCCAATGGAAACGGCGAACCGGTTGCGAAGACCAGGCAATTCCATGGTGAGCTCGATAATATCGACGTGGGCAGGATCGGCATGGCCCACCTCACGATCGACAAGAGCGAGATCATGCAGCGGAAGGTGATCAGCGCGATCGATGCCGTGACGTTCGGCGGATCGAGGATGGCCTCCGGGGCGCAAAAGCCGCAACCTGAAGCGCGCACGGCAAAACCGGCCAGGAGGGCGGCAACCGCCGCGACCGCGCGCAATTAAGCTTTACAGCGTTTTCGAGCGAAGCCTGCCCCGCAGATGATGCGGGGTGGGCGCCGGTTCGCGCGAAGAGAACGCGTCGAATTAAGGAGATGGAGCCTCGGTTCTGATTCAATCCAAACCGAGGTTCCATTTCGTCCGCGCGCCGCAAATTCCGCCCATTCTTCCGCGACAAGGCATCCGGTGGGCTTTGGGGGCACTCTCCCACTCGCACCACGGTTGGACGTGCCGCAGGTCGAAGACGCGAGCGGAAAGCGCATGGTCAATCCAATTCAGCTTGCAGCGGCCGTGGCCGGCGCCATGCTGTCTGCCTGCGTCTTCTTGACCAGTCCGGAGCCGCTTTTGGCGCGGCCCATCGTGACGTCGAGCGATGCCGCGGCTGCGACGGGCGTGCCTGTCGCGCCGCCTCAGTCGCCGGAAGCCTCGCCGCCGCCGCGAGGTCGCGTCTATCTGTTCCGCGGCGCGCTCGGTCCGATCTTTTCGCGCGGGATGGACAGCCTGACCGATCAGCTCGAACATGCCGGTATCAAGGCCGATGTCTACGAGTTCACGATTTGCCGGTTGATTGCCGCGCAGGCTGTTGTCGATTACCGCAAGGATCCCACTCCGATCGTTCTGATCGGCCACTCGATGGGCGGGCTCTGCGCCTTGACGTTCGCCGACATTCTGCGCGAGGAAAACATCCCGGTGAGCCTCGTTGTCACCATCGACCCGGCTCACGCAAGCCCAAAGGTGCCGCTCAACGTCGAGCGCTATATCAACGTTTTCCTTTCGAACAGCGTTTTGGGCGGCGGCGACGTGGTCGCCAAGCAGGGCTATCAGGGGCACTATGCGAGCTTCGACCTCTCCAGGCACGAGGAGGTCACCCACATCAATATCGACAAGATGGATTCGATCCACGAACAGCTGGTCGACGCGATCGTCCAGCTCGCGGCGACACCCGCGAAGGCCGAAGGCGAGGCGGTGCCGTTGCGCTATGTCGTTCCCCCCGACAGGCCGATCGAGCTGTGGGACAGCGGCATCCCGCTGGTCGCCCGTTCGGGCGATACATTGTTAAAGCTTGCGGAGCTTCACCACGTGCCGCTCTGGTCGCTAACCCAGATCAATCAGATGTCGGACAGTGCGCCGCTGACAGCCGGCCAGCGCGTCATCATCCCGCGCCACCTGCTGCCGGCCGTTACGGCCCCCGCGAAGTGGCCGGCGACGCGCTAGATAGAGCATGATCCGGAAAAGTGGGAACCGGTTTTCCGAAAAGATCATGCTCCAACAAAGAGATGTTGATGTTCTTGTTTGATGCATGATCTCCGCGCGATCGCTTCGCGTTTGTCGCGCGGGAAAACCGGTGCCGGCCTTTTCCGGATCATGCTCTCACCGGCAGGCCGGCCGGAATGGCATCAGCTGGCTGGAAGGAATGGCACCAGCATTGGAACGCGCCGGCGGTAAAGTCCGTACGCCTCCTCCCCGAGCTCCTTCATCAGAAACCCTTCTTCCAGGCGCGCTTTCTGCCACATCCCGAGCGAGATCAGCACCGCGCCCAACATCGCAGTTACCGTGCCGACCGCGACACCCGTCACCAGCATTCCCGCAATCAGGCCCGTATAGATCGGGTGGCGCACCAGTCCGTACGGGCCGGTGTCGATGACACGATGATCCTCCTTGCGCGTGATCGCGTTGGACCAAAAGCGCCCGAGGTGGATTCGAGCCCACCAGGTGAACGAGATACCCGCCAGCGTCAGGGCCGCCGCCACATAGATCCCGAGATCGCCAAACTGCCAGAGCGGCTTTTCTCCCAGAAGCTGCGCGATCCAGGGCGTGAAAAGGATGGCTCCCGCGAAGATAGGGATGCGGTAGGTCCGCGCATCCCAGGTCATCACCTGTTTCTGCGTCCGGCCGGACCAGAACGATGCGACGACCCAACTGATGAGCCAGACAATCCAGATGATAGCGAGCAACTGGGTGGGCCAAGTGGCTGTCCAGCCACTCCAGACGAAATCCAACAATTTAGCGAGTTCCTGCTGCACGTTGCGGACGATATTCCGCGATTACGTCAAACGCCATAGCGGCGGTTCGGGTGAAGGGGTCGGGCAAGCGACCCCGGCGACGGATTACCTTCGTACCGATTGTCGGCGGTGCCAAGAAGGTGAGCAATCGTCTCGCGCAACGCCGATTCAACCGGCCGTGGCGCGTAGCCCAGCTCACGCTGCGCCTTTTCGATCGATAGTGCCCGAGCGCGCAGCGCGATTCGAACTCCTTCCGCCGTGCCGGATGGGGTTCGATGCGTCACGTGATCGGCGATCAGTTCCAGCATGGCGGTGGCTGCTTCCGCGATACGGCCGGGAACCGGAATAAGCATGCTGCGGCGACCGCTGATCGCGGCCACGAGCTGAAGAACCGTCTTCAGCGGGATGCTTTCGCCGCCCAGAATGTAGCGATGCCCGACCTTTCCGCGTTCCATGGCGAGGATCAGGCCCGCTGCCGCATCGCGCACGTCGACGAGATTCACGGCAAAATCGACATAGAATTGAAACCGCTTGCCGAGGAAGTGCCGGAGCATGGCGGTTGGTGGCGTGAGATTGCGGTCATGGGGGCCGATTGGCATGGTGGGACAGCCAACGACGACTGGAAAACCAGACGCCGCGGCCTGCATCGCGAGCCGCTCCGCAAGCGCTTTCGAGCGCGTATAGGGACCCGGCATGTCGTCGGCCGGCAGCAGCGCATCATCGGCAACGGCTGACGACGAGCCACGGAAGAGAATCGATTCTGTCGAGCAGTGCAGGAACCGTGCGACGCCGCGTCTGCGCGCGGCCGTAATCACCACCTCGGTGCCGCGATAATTGACCGTATGAAAATCCCTTTTCTGCGGCATCCACATGCCGGGCAGACCGGCAAGGTGATAAACTTCATCGACACCCTCCAGCGCACGATCCACCAACTCCGGATCAAGCACCGAACCTTTGACGTACTGCACTCCGGGCGGAACGCATGTTGGAGCGTGCAGATCGAGAACGCGCACTTGCCGGTCTCGCGCGACGAGCGCCGAGACCAAGTGCTGCCCGATAAAACCGCTGCCGCCGGTAACGAGTATTCGTGTCATGAGTATGGGTTGGTTAGCCCTGGAGTTTCCCGGTCTAAAGCGAAGAACCGTGTGACGCCTTTTGCGGAGGTGCCTCGATTATGACAGCCAGATCATGCTTAAAGCCAAATGCGTTGAACAATTTCGTCATCACAAACATCGGTCCGAGCAACAAATGAGTCGGATTGTCCACCAACGCAGGTTGTCGGCGCTCGAACACCCGGTGCCCGACAACCTGGAAGGCGACGCCGACGACAATCAGCACCGCGGTAAGGGACCAGACGCCCGCGACCGTCACATGATTTACGATCGTCGCTGCGGCCAAGAGCAATAAAACGGCGGCGCAAATAATTGCCGTCCCAAGCGCCGCGTCGAGCAGAACCCAGTAGATCAGAACCGGCAAAACCGCGATGGTCGCGGCGCTGGTCGGCAGACCAAATATCGGAACCGACCACAGGCTGAGGGGGAGAACCGCGGCCGTAAACAAGGTTATGATGCCGAACACGTGCATCAGGCAATTCCACCGGTCACGGTGGTATTCGACGTAAACCGCAAGCTGGCGCCGATAATAGCCGTTCATTTGCTGCTCGCTGCGGCGCGTGGGAATGCCGCAGAGCCGACGGCAACAAAAACCTGGCGTTCCCGCTTCATGACTTCGTCCTCGGCCGACATGTCGTGCTACTTAAACTTGGCTTTGAACCCAAGTCAAAGGACGTGTTGGTTCCTTGCAGACAGGCCGCAGGAGTACGCCCCAAATACGCAGGAATTGAGCCGGACATGGAGCAACGTCAGGATGTGGGCGTGGATAACACGGGCACTTTGCCGCAAATTTGTCACGATGGCTTTAGCGTGCAGCCTGATGGGCTCCGCCGGACCCGCGGCCGCGGGGGATTGTGCGTTCGAACCGCAGGGCGAAGGCCGCGTCGCCGCGATCATCGACGCCCGCAGCTTTCGCCTCGAGGACGGGCGCGAAGTGCGGTTGGCCGGCATCGAGCCGGTCAGCAGCGAAAAATCGAAAGATATTTCGGCGCTGTCGGCAATCGTGGCCGGGCGCAAGGTGACGCTATCAGGCGCGGACGACACTCCCGACCGCTACGGCCGCCAGCCCGCCTTCGCCTTTCTCGACCCCTCCCAACCCCCGGTACAGGCTCAACTTTTGGCGCAGGGCGCGGCGCTGCTCGCGGGCGATGTGACCGACAAGGGTTGCGCGGCGGTGCTGGCCGCCGCCGAGGCCATGGGCCGTGAGACCAAAAGAGGCACTTGGGCCGATCCCGCGGCCATAAAAAACTCGGAAAGTCCGGGCGATATTTTGGCAGGGATCGGGCGGTTTACAGTGGTCGAGGGCAAGGTTTTGTCCGTCAGACAGGCCGGGGCAACGACTTATCTGAACTTCGGACGGAACTGGACACAGGACTTTGCTGTGACTATTTCAAGGCGTTCGCTGCCAGGGTTTGGGGCCGCTGGATTAGTCCTCAAATCCCTCGAGAACAAACGGATTCGTGTCCGTGGCTGGGTGGAGTCGCGTGGCGGACCCCGAATCGAGGCGCTCCATGTGGGGCAGATTGAGGTCTTGGGCGGGAAATAGCCCGCCGGACCGGTAAGAGTAGCTGAAGTGGCGGAGTTGGCGGGACGGCGCAAGGGAAGGATGAGCCGCAGCCTTTGGGCTGCGCCTGTCCTGCTGTGCGCGGCCCTGGCGCTTGCTGCCTGCGGCGACATGGGCCGGTTTCAAACCGCGGCGCCCGCAGCAACGCCGGTCAAGCCGAATCGCGCCGTCGTGCAGACGCCGGCCGCCGAGCGCGAGCATCAGCGCATTCTCGCGTCCTATGGCGGCGCCTATGACGATCCCAAGCTGGAGGCCCTGATCACCAAGACGGTCGATCGGCTGGTGGCGGCGTCGGATCGTCCCGACCAGGGTTACAAGGTGACGATCCTCAATTCCGGCGCGGTCAACGCGTTCGCGCTGCCGACCGGCCAGCTCTATGTGACGCGCGGCTTGATCGCGCTCGCCAGCGACACCTCGGAACTGTCCTCGGTGCTGAGCCACGAGATGGCGCATGTGCTGGCCAAGCACGCCTCGATCCGCGAGGACCAGGCGCGACAGGCGGCGATCGTCACCCGCGTCGTCACCGACATGAGCAACGATCCCGATCTCACGGCGCTTGCGCTCGCCAAGACAAAACTGACGATGGCGAGCTTCTCGCGCACCCAGGAGTTCGAGGCCGACGGGATCGGCGTCGGGATTTCGGCGCGCGCCCATTTTGATCCCTACGGCGCGGCGCGCTTCCTCACCGCGATGGAGCGCAATGCCGAGCTGAAGGCCGGCAAGACCTCGATCGATCCGCGCGCGCAGGATTTCCTGTCGTCGCATCCGGCAACGCCTGAGCGCGTCGAGAACGCGCAGAAGATCGCAAGGCATTACGTGTCACCGGAAGGCGGCGAGCACGATCACGAAACCTATCTCACCGCGATCGACAACATCGTCTATGGCGAGGATCCGAGCGAGGGATTCGTCCGCGGGCATCGCTTCCTGCATCCCAAGCTCGGCTTCACCTTCACCGCGCCCGACAACTTTACGCTGGACAATACCGCGCAGGCCGTGATCGGCGTCCGCGAGGGCGGCACACAGGCGATGCGCTTCGACGTCGTGCGGGTGCCCGCGGAACAGTCGCTCGGCGAATATCTCAATTCCGGCTGGATGGACGGTGTCGACAAGGCCTCGACCGAGGACATCACCATCAACGGCTTCCCGGCAGCGTCCGCCAACGCTCATGGCGATCAATGGCAGTTCAAGGTCTATGCGCTGCGCTTCGGCACTGACGTCTACCGTTTCATCTTCGCCACCAAGCAGAAGAACACCGAGAGCGAACGCAACGCGCGCGAGACCGTCAATTCCTTCCGCCGGCTGACGCTCGAGGAGATCCAGGCCGCGCGTCCGCTGCGCATCAAGGTCATCACCGTGCAGCCCGGCGATACCGTGGAATCGCTGTCGCACCGCATGACCGGCGTCGACCACCCGACCGAGCGCTTCCGCGTGCTGAACGGTCTCGACGCCCATGCCCAGGTCAAGGTGCGCGACCTCGTCAAGATCGTGGTGGATTGACGCGCGCAAGCGCGCCATCCCGGGGGCGCCTTGGCACGAATCCGGGATCTCAAGATTCTCCGATGTGCAATTGCACATCGGAGCTCGCGCTTCGCGCGCCCCGGAATGACAAACAAGGAAATGAAGACAGCAAAAAGCCCGGCCTTTCGGACCGGGCTCTTGATTGTTCGGCGTATGGCGAAGCGGCTTACGCGGCTTCGTCCGCGACTGCGGCGTCGTCGCCATCGGCGTCCGCATCGGCTTCACCGTCGGCCTCGACTTCGGCTTCCGCCTTGGCGCCGCGGCGCGGGCTCTTGGCGAGCTGGCCCTCGATTTCCTTCACCGCCTCGGTTTCCGTCACATGCTGCACGACGGCGATTTCCCGCGACAGGCGATCGAGCGCCGCTTCATAGAGCTGGCGTTCGCTGTAGGACTGCTCGGGCTGCGATTCCGAACGATAGAGATCGCGCACCACTTCGGCGATCGCGACGATGTCCCCGGAATTGATCTTGGCTTCATATTCCTGGGCCCGGCGCGACCACATCGTGCGCTTGACGCGCGCGCGGCCCTTGAGGGTTTCGAGCGCCTTCTTCACCAGCACCGGCTCCGACAGCTTGCGCATGCCGACATTGGCGACCTTGGCGGTCGGCACCCGCAGCGTCATCTTGTCTTTCATGAAATTGATCACGAACAGCTCAAGCTTGGCGCCGGCGATCTCCTGCTCTTCGATGGCCAGAATCTGGCCAACACCATGCGCGGGGTACACCACGAACTCGTTGGTCTTGAAGCCCTGACGCTGGGTCAGGACCTTCTTCGGCTCCTCGACGCGGGGCGCGGCGGCGGCCACCGGCTTGTGGACAGGAGCTTTGTGGACAGGAGCCTTGTGGACAGGAGGCTTGGCGGCAGCCTTGTGCGCCGCCACCGGCTTGGCAGCGGGCTTCGGAGCGGCGGTCTTGGCAGCGACTTTCGGAGCAGTGGCCTTCGAACCGGTCGCTTTCGCGGCAGTTTTAGCAGTCTTGTTTGGCATTGCGCTTCTTTTGTTCTTTGAGGATTTGGCAGCCGAGGCCTTGGTGGCGGTCCGTGTATCCTTTAAGGACACCCGGGCACGGCTTTTGGATGCGCCACGGCTGACCGCAGCGGCTTTTTTGGAAACCTTGGAAGCACTCTTTTTACGCGTTTTCTGTGACACAGCCTGCGCGCGGAACTGCCACGCCCCTGTTCGATGTTTTCACGGGAACCCATTGGGGCCAGATACGCGGCGGACGGGTTCGGCTCGAATGTGCCCAACATAGCACATTTTCCGTGAAAATCAATGATTTACGCCCTGTACGGGGCGCTGGGGCGGCGTTTTCGGCGGCCAGCCGTGATTAGGGTTAAGTGAAAACCGCTCTGGCGTCAGTCCCCCGTTCCGGGCTTCGGAGAAAAATATTTCTCGAACTTGCCTTCCATGCCGTCGTAATCCTTGGCGTCGGGCGGGGATTCTTTCTTCTGGGTGATGTTCGGCCAGCTCTTGGCGTACTCGGTATTCACCTCCAGCCACTTCTCCAGTCCCGGCTCGGTATCCGGCTTGATGGCGTCGGCCGGGCATTCGGGCTCGCACACGCCACAATCGATGCATTCGTCCGGATGGATGACCAGCATGTTCTCGCCCTCGTAGAAGCAGTCGACGGGGCAGACTTCGACGCAGTCGGTATATTTGCACTTGATGCAGGCTTCAGTGACGACGTAAGTCATCCAGGGCTCCGGAACGGTCAATTTTGTGTGGGTTGCCTAGCGCAGGAACACCGCTGCCGCAAGTGAAGTGGAGCGGCGCTGGCAGGCGTTTTTGCGCGTTGCTGTTGCCTTATTGCAGATAGTTATGACTGGCGGTCCTGCAAATCGTCGTACAGCACGCGCGCCGCGGCGGCATCGCCCCGCCGTTCCGCAAATCCGACCACTTTGAGCACACGCACGCCGCGGTCGAGCCCGATGGTGATGACGTCGCCGGCCTTCACCGCGTGTCCCGGCGCTTTCTCGCGCACGCCATTGATGCGGACGTGGCCGGCCTCGACCAGAGCGGCCGCGCTGGTGCGCGCCTTCACCACCCGCGCGTGCCACAACCATTTATCGAGACGCTGGCGCTCCAAGCGACACCGGAAAAGCTTGCTCTATCGACGCGTCTTCTTGACGCGAACCAGGATCCACTTCGCTTGAAAACGCTTTGTCAGTCCTTGCGGTTGGCGGCGAGTTGTTCCTTGAGCGCCGCCAGTTTGGCAAATGGCGAATTCGGATCGACCGGACGGTCGCGCTCGCGAGGAGAAGCGCTGGTCGCATATTGCCGGTGCGAAGGCCCGTTCTCGCGACCGCCCTTGTCGCGATCGCGTCCGCCTTTGTCGCGCCCGCCATGTTCGCGGTCGCCACGGAACTTGCCTTTGTTGCGGTCCTCGCGCCCGCCCTTGCCTTCGAAGCGCGGCGGACGGCCCCTGTTGTCGTCGCGCGGCTCGCGCGCCGGGGCCGGCGCGCCATCGGGCGCGGCCGCCACAACGCCTTCGGCCGACGCATCGGGGCGGGGTTTGCGGAATTCGTGATGACGGTCGCGCCGTCCGCGACGGTGGCGCTCGCCTTTGGCGGCTTCGCCCGCTTCGCCTGCGGCGGCGGGGCTTATGCCTTCCGCCGGGCGCTCGTGATGGCGATGGCGGCTGCGGTCATGGCGCGGGCGGCGCTCTTCCGAGCGACCGCCGGGCCGCCAGACTTCGACCAGTTCAGGCGCGGCGGGGGTTTCCGGCGCGTCGGCCGGCCCAGCATCGGCGGCAGCAGCCTCGGCCGGTGCGGCGTCGCCTGCGGCGGCGGGCTCGCTCGATGTCTCGGCAACCGTTTCGGCGGCGGCGGGCTCCATGGGCGCCTCCGCCGGCGCGGCGTCGACGGATTCAGCCGGAGTTTCCGGCTCCGCCAGCGCTTCCGCCACGGCGGCCTCAACCGATTCAGCCGAATTCAGCCGGTTCAACCGAGGTTTCCGGCTCCGGCGCCGCTTCGACCGAAACGGGCTCGCTCTCGACCGGTTCGCCGAACGCGATATCGGGCAGCAGCGTCGCGGACGAAACCCTGACCTCGTCGCTTGCCGCAGCCTCTTGCGTGGCGGCTTCCGGCATTGCTGCTTCCGCCGCGGGCGTCTCAACCACCGCCGGCTTCGGCGGCAGCGGCGCGCGGCGCTCCATGCGATAGCCGAGCGCGCGCAGGATCGAGGCGAAATCCTCGCCGGCCGATCCGGTCAGCGACGTCATCGCCTGCGTCACCACAAAGCCGCGGCCGTCGAACGCGCCGGCGGGCTTTTCACCGGGCGAGGTCTCGCGCCAGGCCAGCGCCGGGCGGATCAGATCGGCGAGCCGCTCCAGGATATCGACCCGCACCGCGCGCTCGCCGCATTGCCGGTAGCCCAGCACGCGATAAGCGTCGCGCGGCAACGCCTTGTCGACCGGGAACGAGGTGCGTCCCGAACCCGCCAGATGCTGCGCGCCCGACAGCGCCGACAGATCGACATTGTCCTCCTTCAGCGCCCACAACAGCGAGGCCAGCGAACGCGCCGCCGGCTTCAACAGCGCCGGGAAGTAGATGTGATAGGCGCCGAACCGGATGCCGTATTTGCGCAAGGAAGCCCGCGACGGCTGGTCGAGATCCTTCATCTCGGCCGAGATCTTCGATCGCTCCAGCACGCCGAGCGCCTCGATCAGCTGGAACGCAATGCCGCGCGCGATTCCGGTGATGTCCTCGGCCTTGTTGAGGTCGAACAAGGGCCCGAGCAGCTTCTCGATATGCGTCTTCAGCCACAGATCGAGCCGCTTCTCGACGGCCTCGCGCGGCGCGCCGGAGAGGCGCTCGTCGGAAATGATGCGGATGCGCGGATGCAGCGCGTCGTCGGCCGCCATCAGCTTGGCCACGGCATCGCCGGTCCAGCGGATGGTTCCGTCCGAGGTCAGCACGAACTGCTCGTCGGGGGCGGCGGCGAGCTTTTCGGCGCGCGCGTCGATCTCGCCGGCCAGCGCCTTCTGCGCGGTCGCCTGCAACGCCTTGGCGTCGGAGCCGGCCTCCGCCGCGTCAGGCGCAAAGGTGAATCCATCGAGCCGGCCGATCACATGGCCTTCCACGATCACTTCGCCGGTCTTGCCGATTTCGGTATTCAAAACACTGTTCTCCCGCAGGCGGCGCATCAATACACTGGTACGGCGATCAACGAAACGCTCCGTGAGCCGTTCATGCAGCGCATCGGACAATTTATTTTCGACTTCGCGCGTAATCCCCTGCCAATGTTCGGGGTCGGACAGCCAGTCCGGCCGGTTGGCGACGAAGGTCCAGGTGCGGATCTGCGCGATCCGGCCCGATAAAGTGTCGATATCGCCGTCGATCCGGTCGGCCTGCTCGACCTGGGAGGCGAACCAGGCGTCGGGGATCCGGCCGCGTTTCATCAGGAACTGGAACAGGGTCGTGACCAGCTCGGCATGGGCGGCGGGCGCGATCTTGCGGTAATCCGGGATCTGGCAGGCGTCCCACAGCCGCTCGATCGCAGCCGCCCCATGGGCCATGTCGCGCACCTCGGCGTCGCGCGCGGCATGGTCGAGCACGCGCAAATCCTCGGCAATCGGCGCCCGGGTCAGCGCGTCATGGCCGGGCGTCAGCGCCAGCGACACCTGCAACGCGCCGAGCGAGGAAAAATCCAGTTTGGCGTTCCGCCATTGCAGCACCTTCACGCTCTCGAAGCTGTGGTTCTGCAGCGCGTTCACCAGTTCCGGCTCGAACGGCGCGCAGCGGCCGGTGGTGCCGAAGGTGCCGTCGCGGGTGGCGCGGCCGGCTCTTCCTGCGATCTGGGCGAATTCGGCCGGATTCAAGCGGCGGAACTGATAGCCATCATATTTGCGGTCGGAGGCGAAGGCGACGTGATCGACGTCGAGGTTGAGCCCCATGCCGACCGCGTCGGTGGCGACGAGGTAATCGACGTCGCCGTTCTGGAACATCGCCACCTGTGCATTTCGTGTGCGCGGGGACAGCGAGCCCAGCACCACGGCGGCGCCGCCATGCTGCCTGCGGATCAATTCGGCGATCGCGTACACCTCGTCGGCCGAGAACGCCACGATCGCGGTGCGCCGCGGCTGGCGCGTGATCTTGCGGTCGCCGGCGAATTCGAGCTGCGACAATCTCGGCCGTGTGACGATGGAAGCGCCGGGCAACAGCCGCTCGATGATCGGGCGCATGGTGGCGGCGCCCAGCAGCAGCGTCTCGTCGCGGCCGCGCCGGTTGAGGATGCGATCGGTGAAGACATGGCCGCGTTCGAGATCGGCCGCGATCTGGATTTCATCGACGGCGAGAAACGACACGTCGAGGTCGCGCGGCATCGCTTCCACGGTCGAGACCCAGAACCGCGGGTTTTTCGGTTTGATCTTTTCTTCGCCGGTGACGAGCGCCACCGCTTCGGGGCCGACGCGGGCGACGATCTTGTTGTAGACCTCGCGCGCCAGCAGCCGCAGCGGCAGGCCGATCAGGCCGGAGGAATGCGCGACCATCCGCTCGATCGCGAGATGGGTCTTGCCGGTGTTGGTGGGCCCGAGCACCGCGGTGACGCCGGCGCCGGGAGCCCGCTCATGTGAGCGCTCTTGTGCGAACGCGGAAGGTAAAGACGAAAAGGCCATGTTTTATTGGGTTTCTGCGTCGCTGGATACTTGGGCGCGTCGTTACGCAACGCTGTGTAGCGGTTTTGCGATCACGAAGTACGCGCGGGGTTGCAAGTGTTTCACAATGCGACGCCCAAGCGGGCTTGAGTGGTCGCGGCTTAAGCTTTGGAACGAGTCCGGAACGAATCGCGCCCGAATCGGTGACTCCTGTGCTCTCCTGATACGTTCACCGCAACATCTCGCGTGGAACACGGCACGCGGCACTAGATCGGGTTTGGCGCGAAACCCCGGACGGCGATTTGGCGGCGCGTTCCTTAAAATTTTTGTTCTCCGCGAGTCGAATCAGAAGTGGCGAAGAGTCAACAGGATTCGCGCCCACTTCCCCTCTCCCCTTGTGGGAGAGGATGCGTAGGCGGCCTTCCGGCCGCCGTTCTCTCAGAAAGGACGCCGATGCTATTGCATCGGCTACGGCAGAGCATCGCGGACGGGTGAGGGGTTCTCTCCGCGGATAGAGACCCCTCATCCGGCGCTTCGCGCCACCTTCTCCCACAAGGGGAGAAGGGGAAGCGCACGCCATCAATTCGTCTTCGCCACCCTCGGCGGTGACGCGGCCGTGATGAACGATGTGGCTTCCAGCCTCGCGGGCCCCAAGGGCGTCGGGATCTTCATCCAGAACGGCACCAGGATGCGGGTGCCCGCGACGGGTGCGAACGCGATCTCGATATTGCGTTGCGCGGCGAGATATTTGACCACCGCGCGGTCGGGGATATAGCCCGCGATCGGTATGAAATAGACCGCGCAGACCACGACCGGGCCGCGATAGCCCTTCTCGGCCTTCACGGTTTCCATGCGCTTGAAATCGAGCTTGAGATCGTAGCGCATGCGGCCATCGAAGATCGAAGCCGCCGTGTGGCAGGCCTCCGGGCTGAGCGGATCGGACGTGCCCGGCACCCGCAGCATCGACCCCGTCATCGGATCGAACACGCCGCGGCGATGCGCCTCGGTGACGGGAATGCGGTCCGCGTCGACCGGCGGCACCGGCTCGATGCCGTATTCCTTGACGTTGCCGTTGACGAGCGTGATGTGGATGGACTCGGTCTTTTTCGAGGTGGTGGTGGAGGCGGTATAATTGGCGCCGACCAGCGCGCCGTTGACGACGCGGCCCTGGCTGGCGCCGGTGCCGGAACCGCCGGCGATCGCGTTCAGCAGGCCCATGGTGCCGCCGGAGGCGGCGGCGGTGAACTGGTCGTCCGATATATCGATGGTCCAGGCGCCCCGGCCGACCGGAATGCCCGCCAGCGTCGCCTCATATTGCGCGTCCAGCCGGCCTTGGGCCGCGGCCGGAACCGGCGCGGCCAGCAGCATCAGCGCCAAGGTAAGGGAAGCCAAGGCAAGGGGAGCCAAGCCAAGGGGAGCCAAGCCAAGCGAAAAGGCGCGCAGGCTACCCGGCATCCAAACCGCCCTTTTGCCGAGCCGGGACAAATTCATGCTGAAAAAGGTCACCTTGCGGGCGGTCCTGCTACTTACGCGCTTTAGGGAACATCATTTAAGCGAAAATACCCGGCAAACAACGGATCGGCGCGCTTTTCGGCAATTTCTGCAAGGCGCGCAGAACTTTATAAGTCTCATGTCGGGGGCGAATGCGCCGTTTATATGATGGCTAAAAAGCTGCCGAACCGGCGAAAAGCACGCATATTCCGCCTGGAAGGACCCTGATGGCGTATCCCATGGCCTCGTGGTTCGAGACGCGCGGCCTTGCCGCGCTCCTCACCATGAGGGTCTTAGGACCTCATCCTGACGATCCAAGACCTCATCCTGAGGAGGCGCGAAGCGCCGTCTCGAAGGATGAAGCCACGGAACAACACCTCCGCGGGGCCGCGAAAAACCCGCTTTTAACCCCTGAAACCTTGACGTCCCGCCGCTGTCCCCCTATACGTCCGCCGCTCCCTGGATGGACGTAATGATGAACCCCGGATTGGCCTCTCAAAACGAGGGGGCTGATTGAGCCCGGGGCTGGCAGAGGATTTCTGAAAGATGTCGCGGCGCTGCGAATTGACGGCCAAGGGCCCGCTGGTGGGCCACAAGGTGAGCCACTCCAACATCAAGACCAAGCGCCGGTTCCTGCCGAACCTGTGCAACGTCACCTTCATTTCCGACGCGCTCGGCCGCAACGTGCGCCTGCGCGTCTCGACCAACGCGATCAAGAGCGTCGACCACAATGGCGGCCTCGACGCGTTCCTGCTGAAGGCCAAGGCCGACCTGCTCTCCCCCCGCGCGCTGGAGCTGAAGCGCGCGATCGAGAAGAAGAAGGCGGCGGCGCCGGCGAAGCAGGCGAGCTGACGAGGGATCGCTGCGAACGCGCAATTAGCGGTTTCAGAGTTTTGGATGGCCGGGTCGAAAGACCCGGCCGTTTTTGTTTTGGGTGAAGCAACTCACGCAAAGAAGCCCTGCGACTGGACGTCCGTATTGAACCCAAACCGACCATTACCCTTGCATTCGACCCCAGTCGAACCGAGCCTATGCGTCAGGTCGGCGAAGCTCGCGCAGATATGGTCTTGCTGCATACGCGGGGCTCTCGTCGTGCATTAGACGGTCGTATCGATGTCGACCGGCACTGGCACCGGCAGGCCAATCGATGTCCGGACCGGCGTGTAAATATCTACATCGGTATTCTGCGCCTTAATTGTAACAATCAACGCATACCGAGACTTGCGATTGCAGACATCTGGTGATGCCCGATTTCGCCACCAGCCGTTTACAGGTTTCACGCAGAGCATATCACGATTTAGGAGCTCGATTGCTGGCCCGGTCCAGACATCGCAGTGAATGGAACCAGCCGAGATGCTATCCTCGCCCAGCAGCCAGCGCGTGTCAGCCCGTTCGCTCGCAGCGGGTCGCAGACGAGGATTTGCCCGTTCAATCGGATTCACGCGCTGCTTAAATCGCCGTACTGACTCGTTCCTCCGCTGATGATCAAATCGCAGTCCGTGTGATTGATACCGTTGTGCATCAACGTTCGCAGCCAATCCCGGGTTGGGTTCAATGAAGTACGACAAGGTCACCTTCATTTCAACGATCTCGTTTTCGAGCGCTTCGAGCATTTGGCTCGGAATTGGCAAGGTGTAATAGTGACATTCATTAAACTTGCGGCCTCGGTTCATTCTGAAAGGCTGTATTTCCCTCTGCGCGAACAACGCCAAATGGTTCAGCGCCGACGCGTTGGCTCGCTCCAAACTCGGGACACCATAACCGAATCGGCGCACAAGTTCGTATCGCGCCCTCTTGCTCGGCGTGTCACCCAACGCCTGTAGCATGGGACCTGTCCATTCTGCGCTATGGACCATCATCGCGCGGATCGTTTCTGGCCAATAATCTGGATGTTCTGCTGCAAGCCGGATGGCCATGCGCGCCCCCTGCGCTGCAGCGGCACTCGTTGCTTCAAACGGCACAAGGGGCTTAGCTGCGTCACTACCGGTCGTGAGCAATGACAACGAACCGACCGTGAGCATTTCCGTCCGACCAGGACTCACGGCACGATTGCCCGCCTCCATTACCAACTCAGGCTTGAACGGCGACAATCCCTGAGGCCACCCAACGCTGGTTCGACTGTGAGGACTCAGCTCGCCCGCATCAACTAATGGCGTCCATTCTTCATAGCCCTCGTCACAGACGTCGATAAGGTCCGTATAGCCGCCTACGGTCAGGGCATTCCAAGCCTGCGCTGGGTCCTCGATCGGAAATTCGTCCTGCGGCCGCCTGTTCGCGTAGTCGGTTTCAGCAAAGATATTTCCGGCGGACACGACAATGAGCCGCTTCGGAAGCGCGACCTGATTGCCATCCTTCTCCTCTTCCGTCTCCTCATCACCAATCATGCGCCCTACGGCAGCTTGATCGATGGCGGCACTCCAAGTACTCGCAGTTGCGCCGGATACATCCTCGTTCGTAACTGCCATGCAGAACACACGCCTTCGATCTGGCGCCTCAATTTCTGGCAGCGAGATCGCCGATTGCGTAAGAACACCATAGGCTTTGGGATCATTGGGATCGAACCCAGCAGGCGGAAGCAATTTCACTGATTCCAGTCGATAAGTCAGGGTTCGTACCGACTGGTCGCTCAACGCCGCGGTTAAGTCCCCATGCAATGCCATTCCGGCCATGGCCGTACCGTGTCCGGATGGGTCGTGGTCATCAATGCCCCAATCCCCGTTGAGTGCATGCAAGTCGGTCGGGGCCAACGCCGGTTCGATGAGCGCGTGACCACGGTTCACACCCGAATCGAATACGCACACTGTCGGCGCGTCCATTCCCGGCCAGACAATTCTTTCTGCCAAATCGCCGGTCCACTCATGCTCATCGCCCATGACATCATCCGTAAAAAATACAGGCGTATCATCGGCACGTCGCAGTTCGGCAACTGCCCCCGTAGCGAATAGCAACAACTCGATCGTTGCTCGCGTGGCGAGTACAGGCACGACAACGACTTCGGGGAAATATAATCGCCGGTCTGCACCAGCCGCCCGCACGTTCAGTCGGGCACAAACGTCTTCAATTTCGATTTCACTATCCCGGTGACACCACAACGCCCACCAAATCTGGTCTTGGGCTTCAGTCGGCAACGCATCCGGCACGTCCGTCCAGAAGGTCTCAAGGCGGGCGGTGCGGATAGCCTCGACTGATTCCACCTTGGCTTGATTCTTTGGCTTCCCGCCATCCGTGTCCCGATCCAGGTAGTCGCTCAAAATTTGCTCTAGAATGGGGCGCGCGTGGTCTGGGACAAAAAGCGCAATGGTGCGGGCATTGGATTCCGTTGTCTTGGCTGCCCCCGCACGGATATTCTGGGTTTTCATGTCAAGCGCATCCGCAGGCGTGCCACGACGTAATTCGACCTCAACGAACGTTCCGGTCGATGGCTCAAGCCGCTCGTCAGTTGGCCGTTTTTCATCGGCCCCCGCGAAAGAAACACGTAGCTCGTTCTGAATTTTCTGTCCATGCGTAGCCCGTTCGCGAACAGCGCTGGACCCAAATCCCTGCTCGCCGACGTATTCATGCGTCGAGACAAATGCGGTGATATCAATATGAGGAAGATTGTAACGGGACGGCATGTATCATGAGCTTTCCGAATCCAGAAACGCCGTCCGCATTGCACGTCGCTCTTGCAGGCGGCTAACAATATCATCTGTGGTCAATTGTTTTCGTTCATCCAAAATGGCCGTTTTTACCGCGTCATCGATTGCGCGGACGATTTCAGAATGGCTTAAGCCTTCTGCCGCGTGAATGACATCCTTCCAAACGAAACGCACCGGCTTCATCGGCACGATACTCGTGGTGATGAGTTGCTTTACCTGCGCAGAAGTGGGCGCATCAAATTCCAAGACTTGATCGTAACGGCGCAGCAAAGCGCGGTCGAGTAACGAGGGATGGTTAGTCGAGCATACGATAAGACTATCCGTCGAATTTCCCTCTTCCATAAACTGGAGGAAAGAATTCAGCACACGACGCATTTCCGCCACGTCGTTTGTGGCGGTTCGTTGACCACCAACCGCATCGAATTCGTCGAAGAGATAGACCCCGCGACGTTTGGCCGTCTCGTCGAAAATTAATCGCAGTTTCGTTGCCGTCTCACCCATATAGCGGGTGATCATACCTTCAAGACGAATGATAAACAGAGGCAGATTAAGCTCACCGGCGAGCGCTTCCGCTGACATGGTCTTTCCTGAGCCAGGAGGACCTATAAACAAAATGCGCCGATTGGGGGTCTTACCAAACTCGCGCAGCCAGTCTCGCTTCCGTTGCTGGCGAACGATATCCGTGAAGCGCGCCACTAGGCGATCGTTCAGAACGACATCCTTCAACTTAAATCGAGCGTCCCGCATCTCGAGCAGTCCTTCCAGACTACCGCGTGGGCTAGCAAACGGGATCGGCACGGACGCTCCCCGCGAATTTCGGGCACGCGCCTTTTCGATCTCTAAGCGCATTGCTTGCGCGGTTTCACGGCGGCCTTGCCGCGCCTCAGATGCAGCAACCTGAAGAGCGATTGAGAAGAATGCGTCTTCGTCGCCCTCAGCGCGGCTACGGAGCATGGCTATGATCTGCTTAGCGTTCGACACTCGCGACCCTTTCGTCGTACGAATCTTACACTAATGCGCCGCCGCAGCGAACGACTTTTTAACAAATGCAACCGAAGCGTGAGAACCGTTCGCCTTTGAGATTCGGACAGAGGGTGCGGACCATTAGGCTGCCGAGGCGACATCTCGCCAACTCGGAGGCGCCTTGGGCCCCCGCCCCCTTGTGAGCCTCCCTCCCCTCCACCTCGTCCAATAGCGGTCTCGTTTCACGGTGAGCTAGCCAGGCCCATGAAACTTTTGCTCCTGCTGGTTGCCCTGACTGGTCTCCTGGTCTCGCCCTCGCCGCTTTGGCCGCGCGTTTCGCGCGGGCGAGGCGAAAGCACGATCCGCTCGAATATTATCTGGGCTGGGGCGGCTACTGGCATCCGGTCGGGCTGCACAACAGGATCGCAAAAGAAGACGCGGATGCGCTTCACGCGAGGGGGGCGGCCTATCTGATCGGCTATTTCGACGGCGACGGAAGACTGACGCGCGCGATCAAGATGTGCCGCGGCGAAGTCTTCTTCGATTATCTCTATCGCTACCATCCGAACGGCAAACTGAAGAGCGCCAGCGTCTCGCGCGGCGGGCGGGCGACCGTGCTGGAATATGATGCGCGCGGGCGCAGGCTTTCCGATTCCAGCATCGCGTTTTGAGGGGTCGGCGTCGGCGGGCTGGCGGCTACCGTCATTGCGAGGAGCATCGCGACGAAGCCATCCATCGAGCAGCGGTAAAGAAAGTTGGATTGCTTCGTTGCACTCGCAATGACGAGACGAAATTCTGCCTGCCAGGCAAATCACCGAATTGCCTGTCCAGCCCTTTTCGAAAAAATATTCCGCTTCGCAGCCGGCCCAAATCACTTTTACAACTCACCCCGTCCCGCTCCTCATGAGGGGCGCTCGCGATCGTCACGGACGTGGGGCGGGATGCGGTGGACGCGGATGGCGCCGACGACGAACGGCGCCGGATCGCGGACGGCGAAGTCGTGTGGTCCTGACGCCTCAGTGGTTGGCGTCAAGCCTGCAGAGTTATCCGCAGGCGACGGAGACAACAAAGCCCGATTCTCCGGGGAGAGCGCGAAGTAAGCCGTAAACCACCGCGCAGGGAAGGCCGGATTGCCTCCGCTGAACCTGTATGCTCGTGTGCGCTTTCTTTAGATGCCATTTGCGCACGAGACCGCGGGTGCAGCGCGCACCCGGTCTTTCCTGCGCCCTCTCATGATGAGGGCGGGAAGTTGATGCCAAAGCTCGGGCGAATTGCGCCGCGAGATCGCGAAGCCTTGTCTTGTCTTGATTGATTTATCGGCGAAGTGCGGCGCTGTTTGAAAGGTGAATCGGAAGTGATCGGTTGCGCGCGAACGCATCCCTCTCTCGTCGTCGCCCCCGCGAACGCGGGGGCCCATAACCACGAACGGTTGTTGGCTTGACGCGCTGGAGCGACGGCTTTTTTCCAACAACACAGGGCTGTGGTTATAGGTCCCGGCTCAAGGCCGGGACGACGTTGAGAGGGTTGCGCGCGAACGCATCCCTCTCTCGTCGTCGCCCCCGCGAACGCGGGGGCCCATAACCACGAACGGTTGTTGGTTTGACGAGCTGGAGCGACGGCCTTTTTTCAACAACACAGGCCTGTGGTTATGGGTCCCGGCTCAAGGCCGGGACGACGTTGAGAGGGTTGCGCGCCTCACGGCGTCACCGGAAATCCCTTCGGCAGGGCGATGCCTTTTTCGCCCGCCACCTCGCGCAGCCAATCGGGGCGATCGGAGATGATGCCGTCGACGCCGAGATCGATCAGGCGCGCGATGTCGTCTTTTTTGTTCACGGTCCAGACCACGACCTTGAGCCCGAGACGATGGGATTCCGCGACCAGCTCCGGCGTGACGTCGCCGAAATAGGGCGACCAGATCGCGCCGCCGGCGTGCTTGATGGTGGCCGGCAGCGAGCCGCCGTGCCCGGCGGGATTGAAGCCGGCGGTCCATTCGGTGGCGTTGTTGCAGCGACACCGTCGGCGCCTTGCCGCGCTGGATGGTGAGATAGACGGTCGGGATCGCGGGCGCGCGTTGTTGCACGAGCGCCAGCGTGCGCCAGTCGAACGATTGCACGGTGACGCGGCTTTCGAATTTCTCGGCGGCCAGGAGATCGAGCAGCAAGGCGACAAAACGATCGGGAGCGGGGGATTGGTCCGGATGGTTGGGATCGATCTTGGTTTCGATGTTGAGGCGGACATGCTCGTCGCCGGATTTGCGCACCAGCGCGAAAACTTCCCGGAGCGTCGGGATCGGCGTGCCGGGCATCGCGTGCTGATCCGGAAATTGTCTGGCGTATTCGCTGTCCGGCCTGATCCGGCCGACATCGTATTTTTTGATTTCCGAGAGCTTCAGCCGGACAAAGGGAATGCCCGGCGGGGCGACCCAGGCGCCATCGGCGCCGCGGGCGAGGTCCGGATTGAGGCCGCGTTCATGGGAGACGACGAGCTCGCCGTCGGCCGTGACGCCAACGTCGAGTTCGAGGGTGTCCACCCCCATCGACAGCGCGTTGGCGAACGACACCAGCGTGTTCTCGGGCAACAGCGCGCGGCCGCCGCGGTGGGCTTCGATGTCGAACGCCATGACCTCTCCGCTTGTGAAAAGAAAACAGACGGCCACGGCCATCACCCGCCACGCCATGATCGTCCCCCGGTTTTGCCTGACGTGTCGATAGCACAGGATTTTCAGGATTGCGCCACCGCGTCGTCCCCGCGAACGAGCGCTTCGCACTCACCGTCGTCCCCGCGAACGCGGGGACCCATAACCACAGCCGGTTGTTGGTCGACCGAGGTGGCGCGACCACTTTTTTTCAGCAACATGGTCCGGTGGTTATGGGTCCCTGCTTCCGCAGGGACGACGAGAGTTTACGCCCCCCGCACGCGGGGCGAGGTGAACGCTCTACCGCGCGCCGAACGTGGTGGCGCCGAACAGCGCCTTTTGCGTCGAGGGCTGCGAGCGCCAGTATTGCGGCGGGGCTTCGACCTGGCCGCCGAGTTCGGCGGCGGCGTGCCAGCCCCAGCGCGGGTCGTAGAGCATGCCGCGGGCGAGCGCGACCATGTCGGCCTTGCCGGAGGCTATGATCTCCTCGGCCTGCTTCGCCTCGGTGATCAGGCCGACCGCCATGGTGGTGACGCCTGTCGCCTCCCGGATGGCTTGCGCGAACGGCACCTGATAGCCGGGCGACAGCGGGATCTTCTGCAATGGCGACACGCCGCCGGAAGACGCGTCGATCCAGTCGACGCCGCGGCTCTTCAGCTCGCGAGCGAATTCGATGGTCTGCGCCAGATCCCAGCCGCCCTCGACCCAGTCGGTCGCCGACACCTTGACGCCGATCGGCTTCGAGGCCGGAAACACGGCGCGGATGGCGTCGAACACTTCCAGCGGATAGCGCATGCGGTTCTGCAAGCTGCCGCCATATTGGTCGGTGCGCCGGTTGGCGATCGGCGACAGGAACTGATGCAGGAGATAGCCGTGCGCGCCATGCAGTTCCAGCGCGTCGATGCCAAGCCGCTCGGCGCGCCGGGCGGCGGCGACGAACGCATCGCGGATGCGGGCAAGCCCCGCCGCATCGAGCGCCAGCGGCGCCGCCTCGCCCTCCTTGTGCGGCACGGCGGAAGGTCCGACCGTCTGCCAGCCGCCGTCGGCGAGCGCGATCAACTGCCCGCCTTCCCACGGCCTGCGGCTCGAGCCCTTGCGGCCGGCATGGGCGAGTTGCATCGCGATCGCCGTGTTCGAATGCTTGCGCACCGATGCGATGATCGGCTTCAGCGCGGCTTCGGTGGCCTCGTTCCACAGCCCGAGGCAGCCATGCGTGATGCGGCCGATCGCCTCGACATGGGTGGCCTCGATGCAGAACATCGCCGCGCCCGACAACGAAAGCGTGTTGATGTGGGTGAAGTGCCAGTCATTGGCCTCGCCGTTGTCGGCGGAGTACTGGCACATCGGCGCCACCATGATGCGGTTTTTGAGCGCAAGGCCGCGCAGCTCGATCGGAGAAAACAGGGCACTCATGCGGGAGTTCCGGGCGCAAGGAAGGACCGGCGGATAATCTATGCCGCGCCACGGCGATTACCAGCGGGCGGTTCATCGTCGCCCCCGCGAAAGCGGGGGCCCATAACCACCGGCCTTCGTTGTTGGGCAAAGGCAACTGCCATAGCGGCCAACGAGAAGCCGCGGGGTTTGGGTCCCTGCCTTCGCAGGGACGACGAAGCAGCAGCACTTCACCCGCGTGAAGCCGATGGCTGCGCGGATCCGGTCAGGAGTGCAATTTGCGCCGTGGGCCAGTCGCCACCGGCGCAGCCCCGTGGGTCTCGCTGAACAGCTCGGCGAGCTTTTCGGTGATGGCGCCGCCGAGTTCCTCGGCGTCCACGATGGTGACCGCACGGCGATAGTAGCGGGTGACATCGTGGCCGATGCCGATCGCGATCAGTTCGACCGGCGAGCGGGTCTCGATTTCCTCGATGATGTGGCGCAGATGGCGCTCCAGGTAATTGCCGGCATTGACCGACAACGTGGAATCGTCGACCGGCGCGCCGTCGGAAATCATCATCAGGATCTTGCGCTGCTCGGAGCGGCCCAACAGCCGCTTGTGCGCCCAGTCCAGCGCCTCGCCGTCGATGTTCTCCTTGAGCAGGCCCTCGCGCATCATCAGCCCGAGATTCTTCCGCGCCCGCCGCCACGGCGCGTCGGCGGATTTGTAGATGATGTGGCGGAGATCGTTGAGGCGGCCCGGATTGGCCGGCTTGCCGGCGGCAAGCCACGCCTCGCGCGACTGCCCGCCCTTCCAGGCGCGCGTGGTGAAGCCGAGGATCTCCACCTTGACGCCGCAACGCTCCAGGGTCCGCGCCAGAATATCGGCACAGGTGGCGGCGACCGTAATGGGCCGTCCGCGCATCGAGCCGGAATTGTCCAACAGCAGCGTCACCACGGTGTCGCGGAAGGTGGCTTCCTTTTCGCTCATGAACGACAGCGGATGGTAGGGATCGGTGACCACGCGCGACAACCGCGCCGGATCGAGCACGCCCTCCTCGAGATCGAACTCCCAGGCGCGGTTCTGCTGCGCCATCAGGCGGCGCTGCAGGCGGTTGGCGAGCCGCGCCACGATGCCTTGCAGATGCGCGAGCTGCTTGTCGAGATAGCTGCGCAGGCGTTCCAGCTCGTCGTGGTCGCAGAGATCCTCGGCCGCGATCACCTCGTCGAATTTCGGCGCAAAAGCGTGATATTCAGGCCCGCGCGGCTCGTTGGCGTGGCGCGAATTCGGCCGCGTCGCTTCACCCGGCGTCTCGTCGTCGCCGAGTTCGCCGTCATCGAAGGTATCGCTGGTGGAGGCCTGCGCGCTTTCCATCGCGCTTTCCGACATTTCGTCGGTCGTGGCCTGGGCCTGATCGGCGCTCATTTCCTGCGCGGCGTCGGAGTCGGGAGAGCCCTCCGCGCCGGACTGGTCGTTCTCGCCGTCGCGGTTGTCATCCTGGTTCTCGTCCTCGTCGGCCTCGGCGTTGCGGTCGTCGCCGAGTTCGAGCGCGCTCAGGAGGTCATGCACGGCGTCGCCGAATTTCGCCTGATCCTCGGCGAGGCGATCGAGCCGGTCGAGCCGCGCGCCGATCTTGTCTTCCAGCACCGGCCGCCAGAGGTCGACCATCTTGCGGGCGGCCGCGGGCGGCGGCAGCCCGGTCAGCCGTTCGCGCACCAGCATCGCCAGCGCATCCGACAGCGGCGCGTCGGCGCGGTCGGTGATTTCGTCGAACTTGCCGCGATGAAAATGATCGTCGAGCATCGCGGAGAGATTCTTGGCAACGCCCGCCATCCGCCGCGAGCCGAGCGCTTCCACCCGCGCCTGCTCGACCGCCTCGAACACGCCGCGCGCCTGCGGATTACCCGGCATCAGCTTGCGATGCACCTTCGGATCGTGGCAGGCGAGTTTCAGCGCGATCGAATCGGCGTGGCCGCGCACGATCGCGGCGTCGCGCCTTGTCATCTTGCGCGCCGGCTCCGGCAGCCGCGCCTTGCCAGGCGCGAGGCCCGGCCGCTCGGCGGCGAACGTCACTTCAAGCTCCGGCTTTCGCGCAATCGCGCGCAGGCAGGCCGTCACCGCGCGCTTGAACGGCTCGGTCGGCGCTTCCTTCGATCCGGTGCGGAATTTTTGATTCGACGTCGTCATTTCAGTCTCATGATCCGTCGCCCCGCGAAGTCCCGGCTTTCGCCGCGACGGCGCCCGAGATTGCGACGCTTACGACATCGCCACGTTCACCGGAGGATTCGGCGAGCTCCACGTTGAAGCAGCGCTGGTAGAATTCAGCCACCAGCGGCCGTTCCAGCTCGTCGCATTTGTTGAGGAAGGTGACGCGGAACGCAAAGCCGATATCGCCGAAGATCTCGGCGTTTTCCGCCCAGGTGATCACCGTGCGCGGGCTCATCACCGTCGACAGATCGCCGTTGGCGAAGGCGTTGCGGGTGAGGTCGGCGAGGCGGACCATCTTGTTGACGATGTCGCGGCCTTCCTGGTTGCGATAGTGATGCGCCTTCGCCAGCACGATCTCGACTTCCTCGTCATGGGCGAGATAGTTCAGCGTGGTGACGATCGACCAGCGGTCCATCTGGCCCTGGTTGATCTGCTGGGTGCCGTGATAGAGCCCGGAAGTATCGCCGAGACCGACCGTGTTGGCGGTCGAGAACAGCCGGAACGCCGGATGCGGCTTGATCACCTTGTTCTGGTCGAGCAGCGTCAGGCGGCCGGAGACTTCCAGCACGCGCTGGATCACGAACATCACGTCGGGCCGGCCGGCATCGTATTCGTCGAACACCAGCGCGATATTGTGCTGCAGCGCCCAGGGCAGGATGCCGTCGCGGAATTCGGTGACCTGCTTGCCGTCGCGCACGACGATGGAGTCCTTGCCCACCAGATCGATACGGCTGATGTGGCTGTCGAGATTGACGCGCACGCACGGCCAGTTCAGCCTTGCCGCAACCTGCTCGATATGGGTCGACTTGCCGGTGCCGTGATAGCCCGTGACCATGACGCGGCGGTTCTTGGCGAAGCCTGCGAGAATGGCGAGCGTGGTGGCGCGGTCGAAGCGGTAATCCACATCGACATCAGGCACGTGCGGATCGACTTCGGAATAGGCCGGCACCTCAAGGTCGGTGTCGATACCGAATACCTGCCGCACCGACACCTTCATGTCGGGCAAGCCGGTGATCACGGGTGCGGAAGATTCTTGCACTTTGGTCGTGGCGGCGGTCGTCATCAATCCTCCGAGGTCCCGGGGCGTTCCCGAAACCAGATTTGCGAACATGGCTGCGGATGGGTGCTGGTCAGAACCTATCAGAGAGCGGGGGTTCGCAGAAGCCCGCGGCCCAATCAAAGTTCCGTTGCCTTATCATGAAGATAGGGACTGGCCGCGGTTTTTGGAAGGCTGCCCTGCGAATCACGCCGTACTTTCGCCTCACTATCTCCGGCCAGCGGCTCAAAGCCGCGGCCCGATGGCACTTTCCCCCCCCGACGCTACTTATGTTAGGTCTGCGCCCGGTCTGGACAACGCCGAAACAGGAATTTTGTGGCTTCCTTCATCGATCCCCTGATTGCATTCGTCTCGGCAAATCCGTGGCTTGCCTATCTGACGCTGTTCCTGGCCGCCCTGCTGGAGGCGGTTCCGGTCGTGGGCTCGGTGGTTCCCGGCTCGACCATTATCCTCGCGCTAAGCGCGCTGATCCCCGGCGGCGAGCTGCAGTTCGAATGGGTGCTGCTGGCCGCGATCGCAGGGGCCTTGCTCGGCGACGGATCGGCGTTCTGGGTCGGACATCGCACCCAGCGCGAAATCCTCAGCGCCTGGCCGATGTCGAATTACCCCCGCCTGGTTGCGCAGAGCGAGGCGTTCTTTCATCGCTGGGGCACTTTAGCGGTCTTCTTTGCGCGCTTCGTGCCGCCGATCAGGGCCTTCGTGCCGGTCACGGCGGGCGCGCTGGACATGTCGCCGTTGCGCTTTTACGCCGTCAACATCCCGGCGATCCTGCTGTGGGCGCCGGCGCATGTGCTGCCCGGCGTGCTGGCAATATCGGCGCTGCACGAATATGCCGGCGTTCCCCGTCATGCCGGGATCGGCAAGCACTACTGGATTCTGGCGGTGATCGGCGGGACGCTGATCGTCGCGCTGGCGACCTGGACGATCCGTCGCCGGCATGGCGGGCTCGAGCCGACGGCGGAGCAGATCCGAAAGGATTTTCGCTAGGATTGCCGCGCAATTGCGCTCATCAGCGTCGCTAGCCCGCGCGCACTACCGTTTTCAGATAATTATACGCCTTGATGATCTCGATCAGGCGATCCTCGGTGGAGCGGTCGCCGCCATTGGCGTCGGGATGGTGCTGCTTCACCAGCGCTTTGTATTTCGCCTTGACGGTCTCGAGCGTCGCATCCGCGCCGAGCCCCATCACCTGCAGCGCCTTGCGCTCGGCGTTGAACACTTTCCGGGTCTCGACCTTGGCTTCGGCACCGGCACCGGGGCCCGGCCGCCAGTGGCCACGGCCGTTGAGCTCGCTGAACATGCTGAACGGATCGGCGGCGCCTTCCAGGTCGGCATCGACGCCGCCCTTGCCCTTCTTGGAGCTGGTATTGGCGCCCATCTTCCAGGTCGGGCGATGGCCGGTCAGCGCATCCTTCTGGTAGCGCGCGACCGCGTCCGCATTCATGCCCTGAAAGAAATTGTAGGACTGGTTGTACTCGCGGACGTGATTGAGACAGAAGTGCCAGTACTCCTTGTCCTGGGTGCGGCCCTTGGGCGCGCGATGCGGCCCCTTGTTCTTGCATTCCGGCCACTCGCACATGACGGAGGCTTCGCGCGCCTGCGCCTGCTGCTTCGCACTCAGCTTGTTCGGCTTGATGCGGATGGAGTCGAAGAATTTTGATGAATCAATCGCCATGGCTGACTATGACAACGCAATGCGAAAAGCTTCAAGACTTGACATTGCGAATACTTCTCTCTCGATGCGCCATTGACGAACAGCGGTCACGGACGTATTGCCGCCGCCATGAGCACCAAAGACGCTATCACAAATAAGTTGCGCGAAGCTTTCACGCCAGAAAGCCTCGACGTCACGGACGAATCACATCTGCATGAAGGCCATGCCGGCCATCGGCCGGGCGGCGAGACGCATTTCAGGGTGTATATTGTGTCTCCGGCCTTCCAAGGGAAGAGCCGGATCGAACGCCACCGCATGATTAATGCGGCGCTGGCTGGGGAACTCGCAGGTAGCGTGCACGCGCTGGCGATCAAGGCTCAGGCGCCGGGCGAAGCCGGCTGAGATTCCACAGGCGATTTTTACCGCCGACATACGCTGCGGACCCTTCTAAAACGACGTCCCCGCCCGCTTCGGCTTTTTCTCCTCGACTTCGGCATCGCGCGGCACCGCCTGAATCCGCAGCGCGGTAATGCGGTTGCGCTCGCGTCGCAGGACACGGAAACGGAAACCGTGAAACGTAAAACTCTGGCCGCGCTCGGGGATCGAGCGCGCCTCGTGTATCACCAGGCCCGCGACCGTCGTCGCCTCCTCATCGGGAAGATCCCAGTCCATCGCGCGGTTGAGATCGCGGATCGGCACCGAGCCGTCCACCACCACCGAACCGTCGGGCTGGGCGCGCACGCCAGCGAACACCACATCGTGCTCGTCGGAAATATCGCCGACGATCTCTTCCAGAATGTCCTCCAGCGTCACCATGCCTTCGACTTCGCCGTATTCGTCGACCACGAGCGCGAAGTGGGTCTTGCGTCGGCGGAATGCCTTGAGCTGTTCCGAGACGGAGCGCATCTCCGGCACGAACCACGGCGGCAGCGCGATGGTCGAGACGTCGATTTTCGATGTATCGCCATCGGCGGCGCGGATCGCGCGCAACAGATCCTTGGCGTGCAGCACACCGACGATGTTTTCCGGCTTTTCGCGCCACAGCGGAATTCGGGTGTATTCGGTGGCCAGCACCTCACGCACCAGATCCTCCGCCGGCAAGTCGGCGTTGATCATCACCATTTCGGTGCGATGAACCATTACGTCAGAGACCTGCAGCTCGCGCAGATCCAATAGCCCCCCGAACATGTCGCGGTCCTGTTTTTCGACCTTGCCTTCGTGATGCAGCAGGTCGACCGCGCCGCGTAACCGCTCGATCGGCGACAGGATCGGCTGGTTGGCCCCGATCTTGATGCCCAACATCCTCATCAGAACCCGGACGATCGCCTCGACAATGGCGAGCAGCGGCCCCAGCACGTACACCATCAGCTTCATCGGACGCGCGACCAGGAGTGCCACCCGGTCCGGCGCGTTGATGGCAATGGTCTTCGGCAGCACCTCGGCGAAGATCACGACCAGCACCGTCATCACGCCGGTGGCGTAGAGCACGCCGACTTCACCGAACCACGCCGTGAACAGACCGGTCGCCAGTGCCGAGGCGCCAATATTGGCGATATTGTTGCCGAGCAGCAGCGCGCCGATCAGCCGCTCGCGCATCGAAGACAGGCTGGAGACGACGGCCGCTTCGCGATTGCCCTGCTTCGACAGCCGCAGCATGCTCGCGCGCGACGCCCCGGTCAGCGCGGTCTCGCTGGCCGCGAAGAACGCGGAGACCAGGAGACAGGCAATCACAACGGAGAAGTCAAACCAGTCCATGACGTGACGATCACTTCATCTATCGTTGGAGCGAGATCTTTCCGGAAAACCGGTTCCCTACTCTTGGAGATCACGCTCTAGTTTCTTCGCGCCAGCTTGGCCTTGAGAAAATCGCGAACCCGCGACGGCTCGACATCGGGAGCAATTACGGCGCTGCCGACTGCCTCCAAGAGAATGAACGTGAGCCGCCCGCGCTTGACCTTCTTGTCCTGCGCCATCAGCGCCATCAGCGCGTCGGCATCGGCAAGCCCTTCCTGGGCAAATCCCGCGATGTCCTGCAAATGGGTCGGCAAACCGACTTCGGCAAGGTGACGTTTGACGCGCGCCGCGCCGGCCTGGGGGATCATGCCGAGCTCGGCGGAAAATTCCGCGGCCAGCACCATGCCGACGGCAACCCCTTCGCCGTGAAACAGCCGGTCGGAAAAGCCGGTGGCAGCCTCCAGCGCGTGGCCGAAGGTATGACCGAGATTGAGCAGCGCGCGCTCGCCGGTTTCGCGCTCGTCGCGCGCCACGATCGCGGCCTTGGCGCGGCAGGAGGTGGCGATAGCGTGTTCGCGCGCGGCACCGCCTGCGAAAATATCGGCATGGTTGGTTTCGAGCCAGGCGAAGAATGCTTCGTCGCCGAGCACGCCGTATTTGGCGACCTCGGCGTAACCGGCGCGGAACTGGCGCGGCGACAGCGTGTCGAGCACGGCGGTATCCGCGACTACCAGCACCGGCTGATGAAACGCGCCGAGCAGATTTTTTCCCTGCGGCGAGTTGATTCCGGTCTTGCCGCCGACAGAGGAATCGACCTGCGCCAACAGCGAGGTCGGCACCTGCACGAAATCGACGCCGCGGCGCAGGATCGCGGCTGCGAAGCCCGCGAGATCGCCGACCACGCCGCCGCCGAGGGCGATCACCAGATCGTTGCGCTCGATCTTCGCCGATATCAGCGCCTCGGAGACCTTTTCCAGGCCGGCATAGGTCTTCGAGCCCTCGCCCTCCTCGACGATGATGCGCGAGGTGGCGATGCCGGCCTGCGCCAGCGAGCTTTCGGTCTCCTCGAGCCAGTGTTTCGCGACATTGCGGTCGGTGACTATGGCGGTGCGGACGCCGGGCCGCAGGGCGGCGATGCGGGCGCCCAGCGATTGCAGCACGTCGCGGCCGATCACGATGTCGTAGGCGCGATCGCCGAGCGCGACGTCGACGGTGACGGAATCGGAATGTTTCAAGGGCGCGGTCATGGGGTGGCGCTCAACGTGTTCGATGTTTCTCTGGCGTTGACGCACAGCCGGCCGTGCAGGGCCTCGATGCATTCATCGACGATCTTTTCGTGCGGCACGTCGCGCGACCAGATCGTGATATCCGCGTTTCGATAGACCGGCTCGCGCTCCTCGATCAGGCGCCCGATGGTAGCGGCGGGATCGGCAGTCTGCAGCAGCGGGCGGTCGGCGCGGCGCTTCACCCGCTTCATGATGATATCGGCATCGGCCTTGAGCCAGATCGAGACCGCCTTGTCGCGGATGCGATGGCGGGTTTCCTCGCGCATGAAGGCACCGCCGCCGGTCGCCAGCACTGATGGCCCGCTGTCGAGCAGCCGCGCGATCACCCGCGCCTCGCCATCCCGGAAATACGGCTCGCCATAAGCGGCGAAAATCTCGGGGATCGTCATGCCTGCGTGAGCCAGCTCGATCTCGCTGTCCGCATCCAGGAACGGCAGGCGTAGTCGTACTGACAGCCGCCGCCCGATGGTGGACTTGCCAGCCCCCATCATGCCCACCAGCACGATCGACCGCGAGCCCAGCGCGGCCGTGATGGCCGCCTCAGGGGCTACGGCGGTGCTCGCAGGTAGAGCGGTCTCAGGCATCGAATTGGCTCAATCGCAGCAGGAATTTGCAGCGTTCTGCGCCACCTATACTACCCCCGCCGATACCGTTGCCAGAGTCTCTTGCAACGGCAGGACGAACATGTTGGTAGTCGAGCCCCGTTCAATGGTTAATTCGCCGCCTGAGGCTCGCTGATGCCCAGCCTGTTCCGCTTTCTGACGGTCGTCGCCGTGATCGCCGGGATCATCTATGGCGTAATTTTCGCGCTGGCGAACTTCGTCAACCCGAAACCGCGGGAAATGATCGTTACCGTCCCCCCGGACAAGTTCCTAAAGAAATAGCCGCTAGGGTGGGCGGATGCGCACCAGGACCTCAGACGCCAACCTGACTGCCTTGTTCCTCGACATGCTCGCGGCGGAACAGGGCGCCGGCTCCAACACGCTCGACGCCTATCGCCGCGACTTGACCGACTTTTCCGAATTTCTGGCGCCCAACGGCCAAGGCTTTGCCACGGCCGAAACGCAGGCCTTGCGCGACTACCTCGCCGATCTCGACAGCCGCGGCTTCAAATCGTCGAGCGTGGCACGGCGGCTGTCGGCGATGCGGCACCTGTTTCGCTTTCTCCTCAACGAGCGGATTCGCGGCGACGATCCGGCCGCGATCCTGTCCGGGCCGAAGCGCGGCCGCGGCCTGCCGAAAGTACTGTCGATCTCCGACGTCGACCGTCTGCTGACCCGCGCCAAGGCACTGACAGAAGGGCCGGAAGCGACTGCGCCACAGCGGCTTCGCGCGCTGCGGTTATATTGCCTGCTGGAAGTGCTCTATGCGACCGGCCTGCGGGTGTCGGAACTGGTGACGCTGCCGCGCGCGGCGGCGCGACTCGACGCCCGCATGATCGTGGTACGCGGCAAGGGCAACAAGGAACGGCTGGTGCCGCTCAACGAAGCTTCGCGGCAGGCGATGGCCGGTTACCTCGCCGCGACGGAAGCGCTCAAGCCTGCGAAGAAGGGCGTGGCAAGCTCGAAATGGCTGTTTCCCTCGTTCGGCGAGAGTGGGCATCTCACCCGGCAGCATTTCGCGCGCGAGCTGAAGGAACTCGCGGTCTCCGCGGGCCTGGCGCCGCGGCTGGTCTCACCGCATGTGCTGCGCCACGCCTTTGCGAGCCATTTGCTGCACAACGGCGCCGACTTGCGCGTCGTCCAGACGCTGCTCGGCCACACCGACATCTCGACCACGCAGATCTACACCCATGTCGTGGAGGAGCGCCTGAAGAGCCTGGTGCGTGACCTCCATCCACTGGCGGAGAAATAGCGCCCCCTCTGCCGCCTTGACTTCGGCGCCGTCTCACCCGAAACAGCCGTCTCACACCCGCGACACCTCGGCGCACAATCGGAAAACGGTATCGGATCTCGCCCCGGATTGTGCCCTAAGCCATTGAAGATACGCACTCTATTCGCGCGAAAGACAACCGTTTCGCCCTCAGGCGCGTTCGCCCCTATATTGATTTGATGCCGGATCTCATGCGCTCTTACCTCGATTTCGAAAAGCCCGTCGCCGAACTGGAATCCAAAGTCGATGAATTGCGCGCGCTGGCTGCGACCGGCAGCGACATCGGCGATGAGATCGCACGCATCGAGGACAAGGCGTCGCAGGCGCTCGCCGAGCTCTACGCCGATCTGACGCCGTGGCAGAAGACACTGGTGGCGCGCCACCCGCAGCGCCCGCATTTCACCGATTTTATCAGCGCGCTGATCACCGAATTCACGCCGCTCGCCGGCGACCGCAAATTCGGCGAGGACGAAGCGCTGATGGGTGGATTCGGCCGCTTCCAGGGCGAGAGCATCTGCGTGATGGGCCAGGAAAAGGGTGCCACCACCGAGTCCCGCATCAAGCATAATTTCGGCATGGCGCGGCCGGAAGGCTACCGCAAGGCGGTCCGGCTGATGGAGATGGCCGATCGATTCGGCATTCCCGTGCTGTCGATCGTCGATTCCGCGGGCGCCTATCCCGGCATCGGCGCGGAGGAACGCGGCCAGGCCGAAGCGATCGCGCGCTCCACCGATGCCTGCCTTTCGCTCGGCGTTCCCAATGTCGCGATCATCACCGGCGAAGGCATGTCGGGCGGCGCCATCGCCATCACTACGGCGAACCGCGTGCTGATGTTCGAGCACGCCATCTACAGCGTGATTTCGCCGGAGGCGGCGTCCTCGATCCTGTGGCGCGACGGCACCAAGGCCCAGGAAGCCGCAACCTCCATGAAGATCACGGCGCAGGACATGCTGCGGTTCGGCGTGATCGATTCGATCCTGATGGAGCCGTCCGGCGGCGCCCATCGCGACCCCCAGGCCATGATCGCCGTCACCGGCGAGGCCATCGCGCAGGCATTTGGCGAGCTGCGCAACCTCGATCCCGACGCGATCCGCAAGCAGCGGCGGCAAAAATTCCTGGAAATCGGCCGGAAGCTGGGCTGAAATCCGTATTTCTGCGGCAAAAGGTCGGTCAAAGGGTCCTCCGGGCCTGATTTTCAGGAATCCGCCATTTCGGCCCCAATTAGGCCCGACACCGATATTTAACTTCTATTGACCATGCCTGAGGTGGCACCAGTTGCGATGCCCGCGTCGGGTTGCGACCCGGGGGGGCAAAGAGTAGTATTTTAGTCAATGGCTTCAGGGCATGGACGCTATGATTGGGGTGCTGAAATTGCCCGTTGGGTGTGGAGCTTTGCCTTGATTCACCGCTCGCTGGTTCGCGCGCTCATCACATCGGCCGCGCTCGCGGCTGGTGCGCTGCTTGCCGGCTGCAACAGCGACGAAGTCTCGCTTGCCTCCAACGCCAAAGCCAACCAGCCGGTGCCGCCCAAGCTGGTCGCGGAAATGACTGAGAAGGACATGGATCTGCAATCGCCGATCCTGGTCCGGCTATTCAAGGAGGAGGCCGAGCTCGAGGTCTGGAAGCAGAACCGCTCCGGCCGCTTCGCACTCCTGAAGACCTATCCGATCTGCCGCTGGTCGGGCGACCTCGGCCCCAAGGTCCGCGAAGGCGATCGCCAGGCCCCGGAAGGTTTCTATTCGATCTCGCCCGCGCAGATGAACCCGCAGTCGGCCTATTATCTGTCGTTCAACACCGGTTACCCCAACGCCTATGACAAGTCGCTCGGACATACCGGCTCGGAGCTGATGGTGCATGGCGACTGTTCGTCGCGCGGCTGCTACGCGATGACCGATGAACAGATCGCGGAAATCTATTCGCTGGGCCGGGAATCCTTTTTCGGCGGCCAGAAATCATTCCAGTTCCAGGCCTATCCGTTCCGGATGACCGCGCTGAACATGGCGAAACATCGAAACAATCCGAACATGCCGTTCTGGAAAATGATCAAGGAAGGCTACGATCATTTCGAGGTGACGCGGCAAGAGCCGAAGGTCGATTTCTGCGAGAAGAAATACGTGTTCGATGCTGTGAAGGCGCCGGATGCCAAGCGCGATCCGGTGTTCGACGCATCGGCCAAATGCCCGGCCTATGTCATCCCCGACGAAGTTGCCGACGCCGTGCGCGAAAAGCAGCAGAAGGACGAGGCCGACTACGCCAAGCTCGTCGCCAAGGGCACGCCGGTCGCCCGACTGAATACCGGCATCGACGGCGGCATGAACAAGGTGTTCGCCTCCAAGATTCCCAATGCCTCTACCGGACTTTCGGACGGCGGCGATGGACAGAATCTGTCGCTGCTGGCGCTTTCGCGTGCGCCCGGCACCATTCCCCCGACCGTCAATCCGCCGCACGGACCCGTGACATCGCCGGCTGAACCGCTGGTGGCCTCCATGGCGCCCGCGACGGCCTCCGCAGCCTCGACGCGCATGGCGTCGGCAACTGCGAATGGGGAGTCCGACGGGTTCTTCAGCAACCTCGCGCGCAAAGTCGGCTTCGGCGCCACCGCCGACACGACCGCCACCACGCAACAGATCCCGGCGGCGAAACCAAAGGTCGTTGAGGCCAAGCGCAACGAACCGGCATCGCGTCCGCAGGCCGCGGCCTCAAGAGCCTCGAAGCCCGAAGCATCGAAACCCGAGACATCGAAACATGAGACCAGGCAGGCAGCCGTCCATCCGCCGCTGAAGCCGAGCCTGTCCGAAACCCAGGCCGCCGCGCCGGCAGCGAAAGACGGGCTGGTCGCCGGCTCGCAGCCGATCGTGCAGGCCAATTCGTTCGAGAGCCGCTTCTCGGCGGTGAAGTAAGACGCCCGCCGCTCCCTAAGCCGCGCCGATCAACGCTGCGCGGCTGCGCAGGCGGTCGTTGTCACGCATGCTTGCCGTGGCAGTGCTTGTACTTCTTGCCCGATCCGCAGGGACAATCCTCGTTGCGGCCGACCTTGCCCCAGCTCGCCGGATTCTTCGAAATCGCGGCCGGCGGTGGCCGCGGGTACCAGCGACACGCCGGCGAACGCCAGTTCGTCCTCGCCGGTGTTCGGATCGAACTTGTGCGCTTCCATCGGCGGCAATTCCGGCTGCGGCTCCTCCGGCGGAACGATTTCGACGCGCATCAGCTGCGCCGTCACCGCTTCGCGCAGATGCGCGATCATCGCCTCGAACAGGCTGAACGCCTCCGACTTGTACTCCTGCAGCGGATCGCGCTGGCCATAGCCACGCAAGCCGATCACCTGACGCAGATGGTCGAGCATCACCAGGTGCTCGCGCCAGAGATGATCCAGCGTTTGCAGCAGGATCGTCTTCTCGACGTAACGCATCACCTCGGGGCCCCACTGCGCGACCTTGGCCGCCATGTGCTCGTCGACGCGGGTCTCGATGCGCGACAGCAATTCCTCGTCGGCGATGCCCTCTTCCTTGGCCCATTCGTCGACCGGAAGGTCGATGTCGAGCACACGCTTCAACTCTTCCTTGAGGCCGGCCGTATCCCATTGCTCGGCATAGGCATGCTCGGGAACGTGTTTAGTGACGACATCCTCGACGAAGGCATGGCGCATGTCGGCGACCGTCTCGGCGACGCTTTCGTCCTTCATCAGATCGACGCGCTGGTCGAAAATCACCTTGCGCTGGTCGTTCTGGACGTTGTCGAACTTCAGGAGATTCTTCCGGATGTCGAAGTTGCGGGCCTCGACCTTCTGCTGCGCCTTCTCCAGCGCCTTGTTGATCCAGGGATGGATGATGGCCTCGCCCTCTTTCAGCCCCAGCCGAGTCAGCATGGTGTCGAGCCGGTCCGAACCGAAGATCCGCATCAGATCGTCTTCCAGCGACAGGAAGAACTTCGAGCGTCCGGGATCGCCCTGGCGGCCGGAGCGGCCGCGCAGCTGATTGTCGATGCGGCGGGATTCGTGGCGTTCGGAGCCGATGATGTAGAGCCCGCCCGGTTTGGTCACCGTCTTGGCGGGCTTCGAACCCTTGGCGGGTTCGACCTCAATTGTCTCTTCCGCCTTCAGCACAATATCGCGGAAGCGCTCGATATCGGCCTTGATGCGCTCGACCCTGGCGGCCTTCTCGGCCTCGTCTGTGATTTCCGTCGCCTCCTGCTGGAGACGCATATCCAGCGAACCGCCGAGCTTGATGTCGGTGCCGCGGCCGGCCATGTTGGTCGCGATCGTGATCGCGCCCGGCACACCGGCCTCGGCCACGATGTAGGCCTCCTGCTCGTGGAAGCGCGCGTTCAGGACCGCGAACAGCTTCGCCGGCTTGCCCGCGCGGGCCGCTGCGTAGAGCTTCTCCATCGCGTTTTCATTGCCGAAATCGATCTGCTTGTAGCCGTGCTTCTTGAGGTATTCGGCCAGCACTTCGGACTTTTCGATCGAGGCGGTACCGACCAGGACCGGCTGCAGCCGCGAATTGGCGCGCTCGATTTCGGCCAGGATCGCGGCGTATTTCTCGTTCTGGGTGCGGTAGACCTCGTCGTCCTCATCGAGACGCGCCACCGGCAAATTGGTCGGAATTTCCACGACTTCGAGCTTGTAGATGTCGAACAGTTCGTCGGCTTCGGTCGCCGCCGTACCGGTCATGCCGGCCAGCTTCTCGTACATCCGGAAATAGTTCTGGAAGGTGATCGAGGCCAGCGTCTGGTTTTCCGGCTGAACCTGAACATGCTCCTTGGCTTCCAGCGCCTGGTGCAGGCCTTCGGAATAGCGCCGGCCGGGCATCATGCGCCCGGTGAACTCGTCGATGATGATGACCTCGTCGTCGCGGACGATGTAATCCTTGTCGCGCGTGAACAGCGTGTGCGCGCGCAGCGCCTGGTTGACGTGGTGCACGACCGAGACGTTCTCGACGTCGTAGAGAGACTCGCCCTTGAGCTGGCCGGCGTCGCGCAAGAGCGTCTCGAGCTTTTCCATGCCGGCTTCGGTCAGCGTCACCGTGCGCTGTTTCTCGTCGACATCGTAGTCGGACTTATCGAGCTTCGGGAAGAAGGTGTCGATCGTATTGTAGAAGTCGGAGCGGTCGTCGAGCGGTCCGGAGATGATCAAGGGCGTGCGCGCCTCATCGATCAGGATCGAGTCGACTTCGTCGACGATGGCGTAGAAGTGGTCGCGCTGGACCATGTCCTCCAGCCGGTACTTCATGTTGTCGCGCAGATAGTCGAAGCCATATTCGTTGTTGGTGCCGTAGGTGATGTCGCGCGCATAGGCGTCCTTGCGCTCGGAATCATCCAGCCCGTGGACGATGACGCCGACGGTGAGGCCGAGGAAGTTATAGATCTGGCCCATCCATTCGGAGTCGCGGCGGGCGAGGTAATCGTTGACGGTGACGACGTGGACACCCTTGCCGGCCAGCGCGTTGAGGTAGACCGCAAGCGTTGCCACCAGCGTCTTGCCTTCGCCGGTCTTCATCTCGGCGATGTCGCCCTCATGCAGCACCATGCCGCCGATCAGCTGGACGTCGAAGTGCCGCTGGCCGAGGGTGCGCTTGGCCGCCTCGCGGACGGTGGCGAAGGCCGGAATCAGGATGTCGTCGAGCGTCTTGCCCTCGGCAAGCTGTTGCCGGAATTCGGCGGTGCGCGCCTTCAGGGCTTCGTCCGAAAGGGCTGACACTTCGGGTTCGAGGGCGTTGATGGCGTCGACGCGGGACTGGTATCCCTTGACCCGCCGGCCGTTGGCGGAGCCGAAAAACTTGCGGGCGAGCGCGCCGATCATGCCAAATTCCTGTTTTTGCGGTCCGGCAAAGCTGCCATGACGATTTCCACCCGTTTGCCTATCAACTCATCGTGACGCACTGCAGCGCTAACCCCGTTCCGGGTGCATCCGCCAAATGAGTGGGAATTCAGCAATCCAAGGTTCAACGGCCAAAAACGCGAGCGAAATAAGCGCAATCGCCATTGACTTAGGCCCGGCACAGATATGGTTCGGCCGGAGCCTTGTCAACGGCGCGAAGCTGTCAAGGAATTCATCATTTTGACAGACTTTTCGCGTTGCCAAGGCCCGATGATTGGGCGAGTGTCCCGCCGCCCCAAACAAGCCCCATAAGGATTTTCCATGACCACTTCGTTCCCGGAAACGAAAACCGGCCCGCGCCTCGGCCTTGCCTCAGCCGTCCTGACGGGCGCTCTCGCCATGGTCCTGCTGGCGGGCCTCCCGGCCAGGGCCGAAGATGCCAATCCGGTGCTGGCAAAGGTTAACGGCTCGGAAATCCGCCAGAGCGACGTGGCGCTCGCTGAGGAAGAACTCGGGCCGAGCCTCGCCCAGATGGATCCTGCGACCAAGAAGGACAACGTCCTGTCGTTCCTGATCGACATGAAGATCGTCGCCAAGGCCGCCGAGGACAAGAAGATCGAAGACACCGACGACTTCAAGAAGCGGATGGCCTTTACACGCAACCGGCTTCTGATGGACAGCCTGCTGGCGAGCGAAGGCAAGGCGGCGACTACCGACGAGGCCATGAAGAAGGTCTACGAGGATGCCGCCAAGCAGATCTCGGGCGAGCAGGAAGTCCACGCCCGCCACATCCTGGTCGCGACCGAGGACGAGGCCAAGGCGGTCGAGGAAGAGCTCAAGAAGGGCGCAGATTTCGCCGAACTCGCCAAGAAAAAATCCAAGGATCCCGGCGCTTCCGACGGCGGCGACCTCGGTTTCTTCACCAAGGACCAGATGGTGCCGGAATTCTCCGCCGTCGCCTTTGCGCTGGAGCCGGGCAAGATCTCCGATCCCGTGAAATCGCAGTTCGGCTGGCACGTCATCAAGGTCGAGGAAAAGCGCAACCGCAAGGCGCCCGATTTCGACCAGGTCAAGAGCCAGATCGAGACCTATGTGACGCGCAAGGCGCAGGCCGATTACGTGGCCAAGCTGCGCGAAGCCGCCAAGGTCGAGCGCCTGGACCAGGCCGCCGCCGACCCGGCGGCGAAGACCGACGCCAAGCCGGACGCGGCGAAACCCGCCGATACCAAGATGGCGCCGGCGAAGAAGTAGGACGGACTTCGTCGTCCCCGCCGTGCCGTTGCATTTGGGCACGCGGCCAGTTTGCTTCCTAACATTTGACACCGGTGGTTATTGGTCCCCGCTTTCGCGGGGACGACCTCCGGTGTTGGTCCCATCGCACGCCCTCTCCCGTTCCGGCGATTGAGGTGATAGAGAGCGCTTCCCTGCCTCGAAGCCGGAAGCACCCATGTCATCAGCTGTCTCCCCTAACGCCCCGACCGACTTCCCCGAGATGCCCGCGATCGCGGGCGTCACGCTCGCCACCGCCGCCGCGGGCATTCGCTACCAGGGCCGTACCGACGTGCTGCTGGCGGTGCTGGACAAGGGGACGGCGGTCGCCGGCGTCTTCACCAAATCGAAATGCCCGTCGGCGCCGGTGGAATGGTGCCGGGCCAAGCTCGGCCGCGGGCAAGCCCGCGCGCTGGTGGTGAATTCCGGCAACGCCAATGCCTTCACCGGCAAGACCGGGCGGCAGGCCACGGCGCTGACCGCTTCGATCGCCGCCAAGGCGCTCGGCTGCGGCCCCAATGAGGTGTTTCTCGCCTCCACCGGCGTGATCGGCGAGCCGCTCGATGCCACCAAATTCAACGGCGTCCTGGGCACGCTGGCGGAACAGGCCGCGCCGGGCGAATGGATGAACGCGGCAAAGGCGATCATGACCACCGACACCTTTCCAAAGGTCGCGACTGCGACCGTGAAGCTTGGCAAGGCGAAAGTCACGATCAACGGCATGGCCAAGGGCGCCGGCATGATCGCGCCCGACATGGCGACCATGCTCGCCTTCGTATTCACCGACGCGCCGATCACAGCGGGCGCACTGCAATCGCTCCTGAAAAGCGGCGTCGAAGACACGTTCAATGCGCTCACCATCGACGGCGACACCTCGACATCGGATACGCTGCTTGCTTTCGCCACCGGCACCGCGGCCGCCAACGGCGCACCAAAAATCAGCCGCGCCAGCGACCCGCGGCTGAAGTCATTTGCAAAAGCTTTCCGCGCCGTGCTCGCCGATCTGTCCGAGCAGGTAGCCCGCGACGGCGAAGGCGCGCGCAAGCTGGTCGAGATCATCGTCGAGGGCGCGGTGTCGAAAACCTCCGCGCGCAGAATCGCGATGTCGGTGGCAAATTCGCCGCTGGTAAAGACCGCGATCGCCGGCGAGGATGCCAATTGGGGTCGCGTGGTGATGGCGGTCGGCAAGGCCGGCGAGCCCGCCAACCGCGACAAGCTCTCGATCTCGTTCAACGGCATCCGCGTTGCCAGGAGCGGCGCGCGGGATCCGTCCTACGACGAGACACAAGTTTCGGAGGCGATGAAGAATCCGAAAATCCAGATCAGGATCGCGCTCGGCCTCGGCAAGGGCCGTGACCGCATTTTGACTTGCGACCTCACCAAGGAATACGTCGCGATCAACGGCGACTATAGGTCGTGAAGGTCACGACCGGCTGACCTCGTTTGCCCGGCCCTCAATTCGTGATGTGGGCGGTCTGGACCGCGTGATTGAACATGGCGTTCAGGGCAGCCGTGATATCGGCGGGCGTGTTCGCCGTGTAGAAGAAGCCGGGCGATGCGCAACCCGAAAGGCTGGCCGGAATATTCGGGATATTCCAGTTGGCATAATCGTCCTCGTCGCCGGCAAACGAGGTGTTCACCGGATTGATCGTCTGGTAGGGAATGTAGAGCACGGAAATGATGATGCCGCGGGTCTTGAGCTGACTGCAGACGTTGGTGTTGACGGGGTCGATCACGGTGGCGTGGTTGCTGCCGGACCAACCGCCGCTTTGGTTAAGCGCTTTGGTTTGCGGATCTTGTGCGCCATCGGTGACGAGGAAGACGTAAGGGAGCGTGTTGTTCCAGGTACTACCGTCGCCGACGCTGGTGATCAGGTTGTTCACGCTGTTGAGCGCAGTGTCAATATGCGTGCCGCCCGAGCCAAGATTTGAATTCGTATTGGTATCAAGCAGCGAGGCAAGGTTGGCGGCCGCGTAGTTAATGGTCGAGGAATTGGTGGGAGAGCCGTTGATGCTGGAAGTAAGTGGAAAATAGGTCGAGTAGAGATACTGAATGAACGGGTAGAGCCCGATCCGGAATTGATTGGCAACCTTCTCGCTGTTGTTGGCCGTAATGAACAGTTGGTTCACGGCGTAGCCGACCGCATCGAGGCGCAGTTGGATGCAGGCATCGGTACCATCGGTCGGGCAGTTTGAAACTGTCGGCAGGGCGCTATAGAGCGAATTCGGTAGTCCGGAAACAATGGAAGACGGCAGCTTCTTGCCCGCAGGATAGGTCGAACTTACGGTGGTTGTCTGAAGGAGGCTGTTGTACCCGCTTTGGCTGACGCGCGAGATCGCATAGCCCAGACACGCGTTGTTCGTTGGGTATGCCTGGGTCCCGCTATTGGTGCACGCCTGCGTAACCGGTGCAAAATGGCAGGCCAGGGTGCAGCCGGTCGGATACTGCCTGTAGTTATCCGGGTTGACCGACTGCATCCGCACGGCTTCGGCCGATGTCGATGGCAGGCCCATTGAGCCCGAAACGTCCAGAGTGAGATAAAAATCGAGATAGGGCGGCAGCGAGGACGACGCGCTCGAACTGCCCGTCACCGTGAGCTTCTGGTAGCCGAGGACTTTCATGAAGGTGACGGGAACGTCCGCACTGAATGTGACGATGGAAGTCAGCTTGATCCCGGTCTTTGTCACCGTGCTGGTGCGGGTCAAATTGGTGTACCCGGTGACCTGGTTCAAATTGCCGTCAAAGATGTTATTGGCATCGGTGACGCCGGCGGTGACCGAGCCATTTCCCGTCATGGCGGAAGCCGCGACATAACCGAGGGACCTCTGGGAAATCGAGGCGACGGCGGCGCCGTCCGCCGCAGACTGCATCTTCGCCCGCATTCTCGTCGCCAGGGAGTAGTCTACGGCACAGCCGACCGCCGATATCAGCGGGATACATGCGATCGCAAAGATCATCGCGATATTGCCGCGCCGGTCCCTGCGGAAACGGCCTATCAGACGAAGCAGATTGTGCATGGGGTGATGCCTGTACCGGTTTAGGTCAGGCTAATTTCTAGGGGCAACCGATTAAACTTGGCTTATCGCGACGATAGAAATGCGGGGCGAATACGGTTAATGGAAAGCTACCCGATTGTTGGAAGTCTCGTTCCGAGACTTGACCTTTCCCAAAGCCCTCGTTCATGACTCATATCAAACTCACTCTCGTCGTCGCTTGCGCGCTGGTCGACGCCGACAAGCGCGTGCTGCTCGCGCAGCGGCCCGAGGGCAAGGCGCTCGCCGGCTTATGGGAGTTTCCCGGCGGCAAGATCGAGCCCGGCGAGCGGCCCGAAGCGACGCTGATCCGCGAGCTGCACGAGGAAATCGGCATCACCGTGAAGGAAGCCTGCCTCGCGCCACTGACCTTTGCGAGTCACGCCTACGATGATTTTCATCTGTTGATGCCGCTTTACATCTGCCGGCGCTGGGAGGGCGAAATCATCGCGCGCGAGGGACAGAAACTCGCCTGGGTCCGCGCCAACAAACTGCGCGACTACAAGATGCCGCCGGCGGACATTCCGCTGATCCCGCATCTGATCGATTTGCTGCTGTGAGGCGGGGGACGCAGGCACGCAAACCCCACAGCCGTCATACGCGGGCTTGACCCACGCATCCATCAATCTTCATGAAGATTCATGCGAAGCACGATGGATTGCCGGGTCAAGCCCGGCAACGACACCTGTTATCCGGGCGCAGCCTTCTTCACCGCCTCGGCCAGGCTCGCTTTCGCCGATCCCGGCTGCAGCGGCTTCTGCTGGCTCTCATGCGGCGCCCAGCCCGACAGCCAGATCACGTCGAAGGTGGCGCGGATGCGACCATCGGAATCGGCAAAGCGTTCGCCGTAGATCTGCGCCATCCGCACCAGCGTGGCTCGGCGGGTCGGCGTGCGCCGCCGCTCGACCAGGACATTGGTCGCGCCCATACTCCTGAGATCGGCCATCAGCGCGAACGCGCTATTGTAGCGCACCAGGATGCGATCGACGTCGGTGACCGGCAGCGCGAATTTCGCGCGCTGCAGCAGTCCGCCGACATCGCGCAGATCGGCGAACGGCGCGACGCGCGGCGACACCCCGCCTTCGAGTTCGGCTTCCGCCGCGGCGAAGGATTGCCGCAGTTCGGTCAGCGTGTCGCCGCCGATCATCGCCGCCAGCAGGAACCCGTCGGGTTTGAGCGCGCGGCGGATCTGCGCCAGCACGCCCGGCAGATCGTTGACGAACTGAAGGGCGAGAACGGAAACCGCAAGATCGAGCTGTTCCGGCTGCAATTGCAGCGGCTCGGACTCGATGTCCGGCAGATCGATCCGCGCCAGTTGACTACAGCGCCCCGACAAAGCGTTGCGGACCTGCTCGCCGGGGGTGCCGATGTCGGCCGCGCTTTTGAACTCCCGCAATACCGCCTGCAACCGTTCCGCCGCATCCTTGGCAACCCGATCGAGCAAGAACGTCGCCGGCGCGCCGCGCAAGGCACGGTTCTGCCGAGCCCGCAGCAGAGGGCGGTCGAACAGGATTGGCGCGGCATTCGGGTTCGGGGCCATGCCGGTTGGTACGCCGATCCCCCTGCGGCTGGCAATCCGGTCGCGTTAGAATCCTAATAGACTCTAAAAAGATACTTTTCAGTACACCCGTTAAAGGCTAGCCTTTTGGTATGGCCACAGAAAAAGCCGAAACCGACCGCGTTCCGATCACGTTGGCGCTCTCGACCATCACCTATCTCGAAAAACTGGTGAGACAGGGCACGCACGGCACCAGCGTTCCCGGCGTCGCAAGGACGCTGATCGAGGAGGGCATCCGGCTGGCCATCAAGGACGGACTGCTGTCGATCCGCGACAACGGCAAGACCTAACGCCTGGGACCACCAACATGCCCGCCAAGGAACCCACCTGGACTGAGGAACGCATCGAACTCCTGAAGCGCCACTTTGCAGCCGGGCTGACCTGCCGCCAAATTGCCGGCGACATCGGGGTCAGCCGCAACGCCGTCATCGGCAAACTCTCCCGTCTCAATCTGACACGCGAAGAAAGCGGCGAGAGGCAACGCCCCGCGCCCAGGGATGCCGCGAAGGGACGCCGCCGGGGATCGGTGCCACGGCTGCAATACCGGTTGCTGCAGGCGCTATACGCCGGGCCGGAGCCCGCGCCCGACGACAAATCGATCCACAGCGAACACTGCTGCTCGTTGCTGGAGTTGAGCGAGGAGCGATGCCGCTGGCCGATCAGCACCCCGGGCGCCGAGGATTTCTGCTTCTGCGGCAACACGCCGCTCGAAGGCCTGCCCTATTGCCCGGGCCACAGCCGGCTCGCCTATCGGCCCGGCTCTCGCCAGCGCGTCGCGCGGGGGTGATTTCGGTCGTTTGAGCGGCCCGGCAATGCAGGACGCTTGAGCGCCACGCAAGGCGGCGCTAGCCTTTCGCGCATGGACGCCGAGGCATCACCATCCCGTTCCATCGCCGGACATTTGCGAGGTGCGCTGAGCGCCTGCCGCGGCGCTTGGCAGCATGCGACGCGGCTGGCGCTCGACATCGCGCTGCCGACGCTGTGCGTCGCCTGCCGCGAACCCGTCGACGGCGAAGGCGTCTGCTCGGCATGCTGGGCGAAACTGTCGTTCATCGCGCCGCCTTATTGCCCGCGACTTGGCATTCCCTTTGTCTACGACCCCGGCCCCGAATTGCTTTCGATGGAAGCGATCGCCAATCCACCGGCCTATGCGCGCGCCCGCGCCGCGGTCCGCTATGACGACGTCGCGCGCACGCTGGTGCATGCGCTGAAATACCAGGACCGCACGGATCTCGCGCCCGCCATGGGCCGCTGGATGGCACGGGCCGGACGCGAACTGCTCGAGGAGGCCGATGCGCTCATTCCGGTGCCGCTGCACTGGCGACGTGGCTGGAGCCGCCGCTACAACCAATCCGGCGCGCTGGCCCGAATCATCGAGCGGCAAAGTGGCGTCAGACTATTAACGGACGCGCTGCGCCGGGTCCGGCCGACCGAGCAGCAGATCGGCCTGTCCCGAACCCAGCGTGCGAGCAACGTCCAGGGGGCTTTCAAAGTCGTTGCCCAAAGGCAGTCCGAGATCCAGGGCCGCCGCGTGATCCTGATCGACGACGTCCTGACATCAGGCGCGACCGTCGATGCCTGCGCGCGGGCGCTTTTGCGCGCCAAGGCGGCGTCGGTCGACGTGCTGGTTTTCGCCCGGGTTGTGGACACCCATAAAGCTCCCATATAGTCCGGTGTTCTTACCTAAACCGAGCGCGATATGACCGTTGCCATTGAAATCTACACCCGTCCGGGCTGCGGCTATTGCAGCGCCGCCAAATCGCTGCTGACGCGCAAAAAAGCCGCGTTCACCGAGCATGATGTTGCGATCAAACCGACGCTGCGTCAGGAAATGTGGAATCGCGCCGGCGCCGGTGCGACCTTTCCGCAGATTTTCATCGGCGAGACCCATGTCGGCGGGTGCGACGAACTCTATGCGCTGGACCGCGCGGGCAAGCTCGATCCCTTGCTGTCGGGCGAAAAGGTCAAACCATGAGCGCTGACCTCACCTTCACGGCCGCCATGGTGCAGATGCGCACCGGGCTGCTGCCGGAGCCCAGCCTCGAGCAGGGAACCAAGCTGGTCCGGCAGGCCGCGGCCGAGGGCGCCGATTATGTGCTCACCCCCGAGGTGAGCAATATGATGCAGCTTAACCGCAAGGCGCTGTTCGAACATCTCGCCGGCGAAGAAGACGATCTCTCGCTGAAAGCCTATCGCGCGCTCGCCGCCGAATTGAAAATCCATCTCCATATCGGCTCACTGGCGCTGCGCGCTTCGCCGGAGCGGGCCGTCAACCGCTCGTTCCTGATCGGGCCAGACGGCGGCGTGATCGCGAGCTACGACAAGATCCATATGTTCGACATCGATTTGCCCGGCGGCGAGAGCTACCGTGAATCCGCCAATTACCAGCCAGGCGAAACTGCCGTCATCTCCGACCTGCCCTGGGGCCGCATCGGGCTGACGATCTGCTACGATTTGCGCTTTCCGGCGCTGTATCGCGCCCTCGCCGAAAGCGGCGCGTCGTTCCTCACCGTGCCCTCCGCTTTCACCAGGAAGACCGGCGAAGCCCATTGGCACACGCTGCTGCGCGCCCGCGCCATCGAGAATGGCTGTTTCGTATTCGCGGCGGCGCAAGGCGGCATGCACGAGAACAAGCGCGAGACCTACGGCCATTCGCTGATCATCGCGCCCTGGGGCGAAGTGCTCGCCGAGGGCGGCACCGAGCCCGGCGTCTTCATGGCGAAGATCGATCCCGCGCGAGTCGAGGCCGCGCGGAAAAGCGTGCCGTCGCTGCAGCACGGAAGGCGCTTCTCTGTCGCCGACCCCAAGGCCGGCCCTGAACATCTGCACCTGGTGCGGGGATCGGCATGATCCACTACAACCTGCGCTGCGAGCGAGGCCATGCGTTCGAAAGCTGGTTTCAAAGCTCGTCGGCCTACGAAGCCCAGGAAAAGCGCAAGCTGGTGAACTGCCCGGTGTGCGGTTCGGCCAGGGTCGAACGCGCCATCATGGCCCCGCAGATCGTCAGCAAGAAGGGGCGCGATATCGCGGAACCAGCACCTGCCGCGCCCGCGGCCGCGGAGGTCTCGACCCCGGCATCGACGCCGCTGCTGATGGCGCAGGAGCGCGAGCTGCGCGCCAAGCTCAAGGAGTTGCGCGAGCATATCGTGAAGAACGCCGACAATGTCGGCGAGCGCTTTCCCAACGAAGCGCGGAAAATGCATTACGGCGACATCGAGCATCGCCCGATCTATGGCGAGGCTTCGCCCGAGGAAGCACGCGCCCTGATCGACGAGGGCGTCGAGGTGTCGCCGCTGCCGGTGCTGCCGGACGACAGGAACTGACGCCCAACGTCATTCCGGGGCGATGCGCAGCATCGAACCCGGAATCTCGAGGTTCCGGGTTCGCGCTGCGCGCGCCCCGGAATGACTTCATATGAAGGACCCTTCATGAACCCGGAAACGCTGTCCTCCTGGCAAGTCTGGGCGGTGCTCTCCGCGGTGTTCGCGGCCCTGACCGCGATCTTCGCCAAGGTCGGCGTCGAGGACATCAACTCCGATCTCGCGACGTTCATCCGCACCGTCATCGTCCTGATCAGCCTTGCACTCATCCTCTTTGCGACCGGCAAGCTCAGCCATCCCGGGCCGATCTCGGCCAGGAGCTGGATCTTCCTGCTGCTGTCCGGCCTCGGCACCGGAGCGTCGTGGCTGTGTTATTTCCGCGCCCTAAAACTCGGGCCGGCGACGCTGGTGGCGCCGATCGACAAATTGAGCGTGGTGCTGGTGGCGCTGTTCGGCGTGGTGTTTTTGGGCGAGCGGCCCTCGCTCAACGGCTGGCTCGGCATCGCGCTGATCGCCGCCGGCGCGGTGCTGATCGCGTTCAAGCGATAATAGCGTTTTCAAACGACGTGGATTCCGGTTCGCGCGAAGAAAACGCGTCAAAACAAAATGGCTGGATTCGGTTCCGATCAATCAGAACCGAATCCTACACCGCGACCAGTAACGCCACACCAACCACGATCAGTGCGATGCCGGAAAGTTCACGCGCCGACAGCGGCTGCTTGAAGGAGTAATACGCCACGGCTTGCGCGAACAGCACTTCCACCAGCGCCAGGGTGCGGACATTGGCCGCCGCCGTGAGCGCGAACGCCAGGAACCAGAACTGCGAGGCGAACGCGCCCATGAAGCCCGCGAAAACGGAGGGTTTCCACAGGCCGAGAATCGACTTGAGCACGCCAGGTGCGCGCGCCAACAGATAGATCGTCAGCACCACGGTCTGCACGAACAGTCCCAGCACCAGCGTATAGGACGCCGCCGTCACGAAGGTCACGCCCGCCACCGTAATGATCGCGCCACGAAAACCGACTGCCGACAATGCGAAGGCTGCCGCCGCGACCAGGCCGGTGATCGTCGGCCTCAATTCGGCAAAGCTCTTTTTGCCGCCCGGCCGCAGCGCGGTGATGACGACGCCGGCGGTCGCGATCAGGATCGCCACCACCTTCAGCAGGGTGAGGCGATCACCGAGAAAGACAAAGCCGAAGATCGCGGTCTGGATCGCCTCGGTTTTCAGATACGCCGTCGTCACCACGAAAGAGCGGTCGTTCATCGCCAGCAGCATCAGCCCGGTGGCGACGATCTGGCTCAGCGCGCCGAGCAGCAGCCACGGCCAGAACACGGCGGCCGGCCACGGAATATGATCTCCGGTCGCGACCAGCACCACCGCGAAGAATAAAATCGAGAACGGAAAGCCGAACAGAAAGCGGATGTTGGTGGCGCCCCAGGTGCCGAGCGGCCCCGTCAACTGCCGCTGCATCGCATTGCGCGCGACCTGCCCGAGTGCTGCAATGATGGTGAAGGGAACCCAGAGCGTGGCGGTGCCGAGCATGAGCGGGATCTGGTTGACGGGGCGGGAATCGCAGCCACCGTGCCGGGCACAGCGCGCGCGGTCAACCGGGGCGGTGTCATGACAGGATTGCGCCTGTTCCCTCAACCAGCGAGCAGGGCGAGGTGAAAGCTACACCCCCTCCGCCACCAGCATGTAGTTCACGTCCATGTCGGAGGAGAGGCTCCAACGGTCGGCGAAGGGTGAGTAGACCACGCCAGTCTGCTCGGTGATGGCAAGCTTGTTTTGCTCCAGATAATGCGCGAGTTCGTCGGGGGTGACGAACTTGTCCCATTGATGGGTGCCGCGCGGCAGCCAGCGCAGGACATATTCGGCGCCGACGATGGCGAGCGCAAAGCTCTTCCAGTTGCGGTTCAAGGTCGAGATCACCATCATGCCGCCAGGCTTAAGCATCGCGGCACAGCGGTTGAGAAACATGCCGACGTCGCTGACATGCTCGACCACTTCCATCGCCAGCACGATATCGAAGCGCTCGCGCACGTCCATCTGTTCCACCGTGGTGCAGCGATAATCGATCGACAGATGCCCCTTGTCGGCATGAAGCTTGGCGGCGGCGATGTTGGTGGCGGAGGGATCGACGCCGATCACCTGCGCGCCGAGCCGGGTGAACGGCTCACACAACAGCCCGGCGCCGCAGCCGATATCCAGAATCCGCAGGCCGGACAGGCAATTCAGGCTTCTGACGTTACGCTCGAACTTGCGGCAGGCGGCGTCGCGGATATAGGTCAGCCGCAGCGGGTTGATCTTGTGCAGCGGCGCCATCTTGCCGTTGGGATCCCACCATTCCTCCGACAGTTTTGAGAATTTGGCGATCTCGGCGGGGTCAACCGTGGACCCCGACGCGCCGGAAGAATTAACGGATGAATTTTGCTGCATGGACATGGGTTGCGCGCCGCTCCTATCGCGCGGTGATGTAATTGCGGAACACCAGCGGCGAGGCAATCGTAGAGATGGTTTCCTTGCCCTCGCCGACGCCGAGGATGGTCACGTCGCCATAATTCAAAAGGCGGCCGAGAATGCTCTGATTGACGTCGACACTCTCGACCTTGTCCAGCGACATCTCGAAAGTGCGCCGCTTGATGAACCCTGTCTTGTGGACAACGCGCAGATTGGTGACGTCGGTCTCGGTGGTCCAGCGGTGGAACCAGGCCTTCACGGTCCAGTACAGCGCGACAATGGCCACCACGGCGGACGCCGCCAGGCACAACAAGATGATGCTCTCGGTGATGGTCGCACGCGACACAATCAGCAGGGCCAGCGCCAGTATCCAGGCCGCGATCGCCGGCAAATAGAAGATCCAGTGCGCGTTGGTCGAATACAGCACCTTCTCGCCGGGCTGCAGGATTTCGTCGATATAACGCCCCATACGCTGGCCTCAATTACCCTGCCGCCAATTACCCGCAACTGCCGCGCCCCGCGCCGCCTCCGGGGACTGCCCGAACCCGGTTGCTTGCCCCGAACGACGCCGCTATGTATACGCGCCTTTTGGCTGGCGCGCCTTAGTTTTGCGGGCGGGTCACATTACTTAACCTCAGGGAATGCACCAGTCGTCATGGGCCGCCTCGTGATGAAATTCGGCGGCACATCCGTCGCCAATATCGACCGTATCCGCAATGTCGCGCGGCATGTGAAGCGCGAGGTCGATGCCGGCCATGATGTCGCCGTCGTGGTGTCGGCGATGGCCGGCAAGACCAATGAACTGGTGGAATGGTGCCGCGAGGCGTCTCCCCTGCATGACGCGCGCGAATATGACGCCGTGGTGGCCTCCGGCGAACAGGTCACCTCGGGCCTGCTCGCGATCGCGCTGCAGGCGATCGGCATCCAGGCGCGCTCCTGGCAGGGCTGGCAGATCCCGATCCGGACCAGCGACGCCCACGCGTCGGCGCGGATTCTCGAGATCGACGGCAGCGAGCTGATCAACCGTTTCAAGGAGCGCAAGGAAGTCGCCGTGATCGCCGGCTTCCAGGGCATCAATCCGCAGACCGGGCGAATCACCACGCTCGGGCGCGGCGGTTCCGATACCTCGGCGGTGGCGATCGCGGCCGCCATTCACGCCGACCGCTGCGACATCTATACCGACGTCGACGGCGTCTACACCACCGACCCGCGCGTGGTGCCGAAGGCGCGGCGGCTCGACAAGATCGCGTTCGAGGACATGCTGGAACTGGCCTCGCAGGGCGCCAAGGTGCTGCAGGTCCGCTCGGTGGAACTCGGCATGGTGCACAACATGCCGATTTTCGTCCGTTCCAGTTTCGACAAGCCCGAGGATATCGACCCGCACGGCACGCCGCCGGGCACGCTGATCTGCAGCGAGGAGGAAATCATGGAAAGCCACGTCGTCACCGGCATCGCCTTTTCCAAGGACGAAGCCCAGATTTCCGTCCGCCAGATCCAGGACAAGCCGGGCGTCGCCGCCTCGATCTTCGGCCCGCTGGCGGACGCCAATATCAACGTCGACATGATCGTGCAGAACGTCTCGGAGGACGGCGCCACCACCGACCTCACCTTCACGGTGCCGGCCTCGGACTACGCCCGCGCCCGCGAAACCATCACCTCGGCCAAGGGCAAGATCGGCTACCAGCGGCTCGACAGCGCCACCGACGTCGCCAAGGTCTCGGTCATCGGCAGCGGCATGCGCAGCCATGCCGGCGTCGCCGCCCAGGCGTTCGCCGCGCTGGCCGCGCGCAACATCAACATCCGCGCCATCACCACCTCCGAGATCAAATTTTCGGTGCTGATCGACGCCGCCTATACCGAACTCGCCGTGCGCACGCTGCACACGCTCTACGGGCTCGACCAGGTTTAGAAGAATTTTTCCTCAGAGCGCGATCCCGGCGGCCACGGCTTGGTTGCGAAATCGTGCTCTAAAATATTGTATTTTGCGCATGATCTGATCGCCAAACCGCCCGCATTTGGCGGATCATGCGCTTAGCAGCCGCAGCATTCGCTTATCAGAGTCGTTATCACCTCTGGCAGGGGTTTTGCTTGGCAAAACAAGCCTCAATTCGCTATACGGCCTGATGGGTGGGCTGCCGCAAACTGTGCCACAGTTTTGGCTATCCTGATTCGGCCGATATTCCGGGCTTGCGACGGCGCCGAATGAATAAAATTGTTGTTTTTCTTGGGTTTAATGCCAGCTGCCGGCCACCCGGCGGGCTGGCCTGGCGGAGGAGGATTTTGGCACATGCGGAGCGCGTCGGGAGGCCCCCGCGTCTTGCTGAGACGGCTCCGCGAAACCATGGCGGAGCAGGTCTCGGCCCAGGAGCGATTGGACAAGATCGTGGTGCTGATCGCTGCCAATATGGTGGCGGAGGTCTGCTCCGTCTATGTGCTGCGCGTCGACAACACGCTCGAACTCTACGCCACCGAAGGCCTCAACCGCGACGCCGTCCACCGCACCGTCCTGAGCTCGCATGAGGGCCTGGTCGGCCTGGTCGCCAGCGAGGCCAACCCGCTCAATCTGAGCGACGCGCAGAACCACCCCGCGTTCTCGTTCCGCCCGGAGACCGGCGAAGAAATCTACCACTCCTTCCTCGGCGTGCCGATCCTGCGCGCCGGCAACACGCTCGGCGTGCTGGTGGTGCAGAACCGCGCCAAGCGCACCTATGTCGAGGAAGAGGTCGAGGCGCTGCAGACCACCGCCATGGTGCTGGCGGAGATGATCGCCTCGGGCGAACTGTCCGCGCTGGCCCAGCCCGGCGCCGAGCCCGCGGCGCGGCATTCGCTGCACAAGACCGGCGCCATCCTGTCCGACGGCATCGCGCTCGGCCATGTGGTGCTGCACGAGCCGCGCGTCGTCATCACCAACTACATCGCCGAGGACCTGCCGAAGGAAATCAAGCGGCTCGACGCGGCGCTGGCAAAGCTGCGCGCCGACCTCGACCGCATGCTGGAGCGCGGCGACGTCGCCGAGGGCGGCGAGCACCGCGACGTGCTGGAAGCCTACCGGATGTTCGCCAACGATCACGGCTGGTCGCACAAGCTGCACGAGGCGGTCGCCACCGGCCTCACCGCGGAGGCCGCCGTCGAGCGCGTGCAGTCCGACACCCGCGCCCGCATGCTGCGCTCGACCGATCCCTATCTGCGCGACCGCCTGCACGACCTCGAGGATCTCGGCCATCGGCTGATGCGGCAACTGGTGGGGCAGGATCACGCGCCCGTCGCGGGAACAGTTGCCCGACAACGCCATCCTGATCGCGCGCGCGATGGGGCCCGCGGCGCTGCTCGACTACGACCGCAAGCGGCTGCGCGGGCTGGTGCTGGAGGAAGGCACCGCCAATTCCCACGTCTCGATCGTGGCGCGCGCGCTCGGCATCCCCGCGGTCGGCGAAGTGCCGAACGCGCCGGGCATCGCCGATCCCGGCGACGCCATCATCGTCGACGGCACCTCGGGCGAGATCTATGTCCGCCCGTCGGCGGAAATCGAATCGGCCTATGCGGAACGGGTGCGGTTTCGCGCCCGGCGCCAGGCGCAATATTCGGCGCTGCGCGACAAGCCCTGCGTGACCAAGGACGGCCAGCCGATCGAACTGATGATCAATGCCGGCCTCACCATCGACCTGCCGCATATCGACGACACCGGCAGCGCCGGCATCGGCCTGTTCCGCACCGAACTGCAATTCATGGTCGGCCAGAGCCTGCCGCGCTCCAGCGACCAGCTCGCGCTGTACCGCACGGTGCTGGATGCCGCCGGCCCGAAGCCGGTGACGTTCCGCACCCTCGACATCGGCGGCGACAAGGCGCTGCCCTATATGGAAACCGTGATCGAGGAAAATCCCGCGCTCGGCTGGCGCGCGATCCGGCTCGGGCTCGACCGGCCCGGCCTGCTGCGCGGCCAGATCCGCGCGCTGCTGCGCGCCGGCGGCGGCCGCGCGCTGCGCATCATGTTCCCGATGATCACGGAGGTCGCCGAATTCGATGCCGCCAAGGCGATCGTCGAGCGCGAGCTGACCTATCTGCGCCAGCACGGCCACGCGCTGCCGGAGCGCATCGACGTCGGCACCATGGTGGAGGTGCCGGCGCTGCTCTATCAGCTCGACGAACTCCTGAAGAAGGTCGATTTCGTCTCGGTCGGCTCCAACGATCTGTTCCAGTTCCTGTTCGCGGTCGACCGCGGCAATGCCAAGGTCTCCGAACGGTTCGACACCATGTCGGCGCCGATCCTGCGGGCGTTGCGCGACATCGTGCGCAAGGCCAATGCGGCGAAGAAATCCGCCTCGCTGTGCGGCGAGATGGCCTCAAAGCCGATCGGCGCGCTGGCGCTGATCGCGCTCGGCTACCGCTCGCTGTCGCTGTCGGCCACCGCGCATGGCCCGGTCAAGGCGATGATCCTCGACCTCGACGCCAAAAAGGCCGAGGCGATGATGATGCCGCTGCTCGATGCGCCGTCCGGCAGCGTATCGATCCGGCAGAAGCTGACGGAATTCGCCGAAGCCGAGGGGCTGTCGTTGTAGCGAGGCCGACGCCCGTACAACGCCTCAAACATTTTAGTTTGACGCGCATTCTAAACGCAAAACCGGTATCCACTTTTGCTGAATGCGCGCGTAATTCGAGACCTGACCATGTCGATGCTCCCCGAAGCCAAACTCGATATCCTGCTGGCGCACCACGCTTCGCTCGAGGCGCAGCTGCTCGGCCAGCTGAATTCCGAGAACTACGTGCGGATCACGCGCGAGCTGGCCGAGCTCAATCCGCTGATCGACGCCGTGAAGGCCTACCGCGCCGCTGACCAAGGAAGTCGCCGACATCGAGGCGCTGATATCGGATCCCGCGACCGATCCGGAAATGCGGAGCATGGCGGAGGCCGAGCGCGAAACGCTTGCCGCCCGCAGCCTCGAGCTGGCGCAGCAGATCCGCGTGGCGCTGTTGCCCAAGGACGCCATGGACGACCGCAACGTGGTGCTGGAAATCCGCGCCGGCACCGGCGGCGACGAGGCCGCGCTTGTTCGCCGGCGACCTGTTCCGGATGTATGAGCGCTTCGCGGGCCTGCAGGGCTGGAAGGTCGAGGTGATCTCCGCCAGCGAAGGCACCATGGGCGGCTACAAGGAAATCATCGCCGAGGTGAAGGGCCGCGGCGCATTCGCCAAACTGAAATTCGAATCCGGCGTGCACCGGGTGCAGCGGGTGCCCGACACCGAGACGCAGGGCCGCATTCACACCTCGGCGGCGACGGTCGCCGTGCTGCCGGAGGTCGAGGATGTCGACGTCGACATCAAGCAGGACGATCTCAGGATCGAGACCATGCGCGCGCAAGGCGCCGGCGGCCAGCACGTCAACAAGACCGAATCGGCGATCCGCATCACCCACATTCCGACCGGCATCGTGGTGATGATGCAGGACAGCCGCTCGCAGCACAAGAACCGCGCCTCGGCGATGAACATCTTGCGCTCGCGCATCTACGACGCCGAACGCCAGCGCATCGACGCGGTGCGCTCGGCCGATCGCCGCGAGAAGGTCGGTTCCGGCGACCGCTCCGAGCGCATCCGCACCTATAATTTCCCGCAAGGCCGCGTCACCGACCACCGCATCAACCTGACGCTCTATAAATTGCCGCAGGTGATCGCGGGCGAGGCGCTGGGCGAATTGGTCGACGCGCTGACCACCGAACATCAGGCAGCCCAGCTCGCCGCCCAGGGCGCCGCGGCTAAGTGACAACAACGCGTCGTCCCTGCCGAAGCAGGGACGACGCCGAGGTTGCTGTGGTGCCTCGCCAATGATGCGAACGCCGGGCAACAGCCCCGTCCGGACCGGCCGTCAGAACGGCGCGGCGTATGCTGACGGGTTCGGCGATTTTAGATTACCTGGAGCAAGGTCTTGTTTTGGCTCAATCGCAGACGCGAACATTGCGCACCACGCGTTCTCCCCAAGGGGTAATCGTGACGCGCCGTTGAATATAGCAATCGGGCTCATAGTAAGGAGCGGGCGCGACGACAATCCCGCCACCATAATATCCGTGGTGGTGATGATGATGATGGTGATGGTGGTGGTGGTGGTGGTGGTGGTGAGGATAGTAGAATTGTGCAAGCTGTAACGTGGGCTTCGGTTGCCGTGCCCTGGCCAGATCGTCCGCGACGAGAGCCTCCAGGGCATTCGGGATCGGCTCCAGCAAGTCCGCATAGGATTGCGGCGAACTGGAAGGGGACGGCGCCGCCTGTGCGGCGTTCCAGGCCAGCAGCCCGGTCGCGCTGCATAAGAGGAAGGCGAGATGACTTTTCATTTTGTTACTCCATTGAGCTCGATCCTTGATCGGATGGCTCTGCAATTGTCCCGCACCTCACCCTACATTGCTCCGCAGACCGGAGACCAGCAGAATTTCCAGACCGAGCAACGCTCGACCGAAAGCGGACCCGAGTCCCTTTTCTTAAGTCCCTCCTCTCAAGTCCTGTCCCTTTTGTGGCAAACAAATGAAGCGCGCGCCGCATGATTGACTCCTTCACCGGAAAGACTGTCGAAATGGCGCGCCGCGCGCTGTCGATGCATTTTAGAAGCGGATCGATCGAATCCGCCGAACTCGACGCGCGGATGCTGGTCGGCGCCGTGCTCGGTCTCGATCTCACCGGCATGATCGCTGCGGCGAACCGGCTTCTCACGCCGGATGAAACGTCGCGCCTTGAAAATTTCGCGCGCCGTCGCCTTGCCGGCGAGCCCGTCGCGCGCATTCTCGGAGCCAGGGAATTCTGGGGACTGCCGCTGAAACTTTCGGCCGCCACGCTGGTGCCGAGGCCCGACACCGAAACGGTGGTCGAACTGGCGCTGGAAATGCTGCGCGCCACCATGCCTGCGCCTCACCGCCGGCGCATCGCCGACATCGGCACCGGTTCGGGAGCGATTCTGCTGGCGCTGTTGTCCGAATTGCCGGACGCGTACGGCATCGGCACCGACATCAGCGAGGACGCCTTGCAAACAGCCCACGGCAACGCCATCCGTCTCGGGCTGGCCGATCGCGCCGGCTTCGTCGCCTGCGATTATGCGGCGGCGCTGTCCGGCGCGTTCGACCTGATCGTCTCCAATCCCCCCTATATCCGCTCGGCGGAAATCGCCCGCCTCGCAACCGAGGTCCGCGATCACGATCCGCACCAGCGCTGGACGGCGGCAGCGGACGGACTCGACGCCTATCGCGCACTCATCCCGCAGGCCGCAAGGCTGCTCGCGCCCGGAGGCGCGCTGGTGGTGGAAGTGGGACAGGGCCAAAGCGAGGAGATTGAAGGATTGATGACGGCCGCAGGGTTAACGCATCCGGTGGCTCCGAAAGCCGATCTGGCCGGCATCCGCCGGGCCGTGGCGGGCCGGAAATTGCCCCCATAAAGCCGGAAAAAACCACTTGGAATATTGCCCGGGAGCGACTACGTTCCGTTCACAACATCGGTCCAGGGTTGCTGGCCCCGTAGATGCCCCATAGGGATATTGCGGGTGGAGGCCAGAGTTCTCAAAGCGAGAGCCCGCCCCGAGTGAAAGGTTCCAAAACGCAGGTCCGATTGAGCGCGATGGCTTAAAAGAGCTGCGCTGCTCCGACCGCAAAGCGAACGAAAGCCTGATATTGCGCTTGAAAACTCACGCGAGAAACCTGTGCTTGTTTTGGCAGGCGGAATGACTTGATGCGGCCGGCGGTATCCGCTGGACTGTTGGGGAGCGCGTCTTTGTTGACCGCGAGGTACGGCAAAATCTGTGTGGAATTGAGCTGCACTGCGATTCGGCGCGCGTGCGCGTGCCGGGCGAACCGACGATGACGGCGACCATCCAGGGTTGATGGTTTCAATGACTTCAAGGCTGATAACCCAAGGCTGGTAACTTCAGGGCTGGAATAAAGGCAGGACATGAGAAACGGTCAAAACAACAAGCGGATGCGTAACCGGAATAACAGCAACAGGAACGATGGCGGCCGGCGCGGCCAGAACCCGATGACCCGGGTGTTCGAGTCCAACGGGCCCGACATCAAGATCCGCGGCACCGCATCCCACGTTGCCGAAAAATACGTGCAGCTGGCGCGCGACGCGCGCTCTTCCGGCGATCCGGTCGCGGCCGAAAACTACTATCAGCATGCCGAGCATTATTTCCGCCTGATCGCCGCGGCCCAGGAACAGTTCCGCCAGAACCAGCCGCAGCCGCGCACCGATAACGAGATGGCCTCGGAGGACGGCGACGACGAGGGCGAGAGCTTTTCGCATTTCGGACAGGAGCCCGGCTTCGTCCCGGTGCAGCCGCAGCCGTTCGTGCCGCGCGACAACAATCCGCGCGACGGCCAGCCTTATCAGCCGCGCGAGCAGCATCAGCCGCGCGAACATGGCGGCAATCGCGAACATCGTCCGCAGCCGCAGTTTCAACCGCAGCCCCAGCCGCAGCCGGTGATTCCGGATAACGCCAGCGTCGACCGGCTGCCGTCGTTCATCACCGGACCGCAGCCGCAGATCAGCGGCGGCCCAGGCGGCTTCGAGGGCGGCGAGCGCGAACGCTTCCCGCGGCGCCGCCGCCGGCCGCATGGCCCGCGCCCCGACGGCATGGCCGCGCCGGCGGCAGCACCGAGCGACGATTTCAATCCGGGGAACGAGTAAGGCGGCGCACGCGCAGGGTGGGCAAAGGCGCTCGTGCGCCGTGCCGACCAAATGCAGAATTCTCAGAGCAGAAATCTCAGAGCAGAATTCAATGCGTGCACGCTGGCGGGCTCGCTTAGCCCGCCCTCCGAAGTTCTACCAACTGCGCACCATCATCCCGCCGGTGCAACGACGACGGCACCAGCACCGGTTCGAGCGCCGGAATCAGCCGCGTGCGTTCGCGGTGCGCCGGGATCGCGCGGTAGACCTGCTTGGTCGCTTCCACGATATGAACGCCGGCGAACGGCAGCGACAGCGCCGCGCCGACCCGCTCCCACGCCATCGCCGAACGCAGGAACCAGCCGCCGGCCACCGGCGGCATGAACAACGCCTCGCCCCACCCCGTCGGCGTGAACCAGGTCTGCCGCAGCAATTGCGTGATCTGCGAGCGCGAATAGGGCCGGCCGTGACCGAACGGCGTATTGTCGGTGCGCGTCCACACCCCGCGCCGGTTCGGAATGACCGCCATCATGCGGCCCGACGGCGCCAGCACCCGCCATACCTCGCGCAACAGCCCTTCCGGATCGTCGGACATTTCCAGCGCATGAACCAGCAGGATGCGGTCGACCGCGGCATCCGGCAGCGGCAGCGAAAATTCATCGACCAGGGCTGCGAGCGTCGGCCGCGCGGTCGGCCATTTCAACACGCCCTGCGCCGCCGGCATGAAGGCGATGCAGCGCTCGGAGTCCTCGCGAAACAGGCCGAGATAGGGCGTCGGATAGCCGATGCCCGAGCACCCGCTGGCCCTGCGCATCCGGCCAGCGTGCATGGATGCCGCGATTGATCAGCCGCCGCGCCACGATGCCGAGGCGCTGCGAATAGAAATCGCGGAGGTCGATGACATCGATGGTCATGAAACCAATGTAACACGACGCCGCGCCGCTCGGGGGCGCGGAATATTGCATTGCTGTCGGAGCGTTAACGCCATATTTCATGCCTATATGGGGCCGTGCCGGCGTCACCGCCTCGCCCAATCGACGGAGATATCATGGCTGCCGAAATTCGCCTGTTCCCCTGCCTCACCGACAATTTCGGCTATCTGATTCACGATCCCGAGACCAAGGCGACCGCCTCGATCGATGCGCCGGAAGCCGCCCCGATCATCAAAGCGCTGGAGCGGGAGGGCTGGACGCTGACCGATATCCTGATCACCCATCATCATCACGACCATGTCGGCGGCGTCGCCGAACTGAAGCAGAAATATGGCTGCCGGGTGGTCGCGCCCCACGACAAGTCCACAAAGATCGCCAACGCCGATCTGCGCGTCGGCCAGGGCGACGTCGTCAAGGTCGGCAGCCTTCTGGGCCGCGTGCTGGAAACCCCGGGCCACACCCTCGATCACGTCAGCTATGTCTTCGACAACGAAAAGGCGCTGTTCGCCGCCGACACGCTGTTCTCGATCGGCTGCGGGCGGGTGTTCGAGGGCAATTATCCGATGATGTGGGACTCGCTGCTCAAGCTGCGGGCGCTGCCCGACGATTTCAAACTCTATTGCGGCCATGAATACACCGCCGCCAATATCAAATTCGCGCTGACCGTCGAGCCGGACAATGCCGCGCTGAAGGCGCGCGCCGAGGAAGTGACGCGGCTGCGCGCGGCGAACAAGCCGACGATCCCGACCCTGCTTGGCGAAGAAAAAAAGGCAAATGTGTTCCTGCGCGCCGACGAGCCGTCGGTGGCGGCCGGCGTGCGGATGAAGGGCCGCAGCGCCGCCGAGGTGTTCGGCGAATTGCGCGAACGCAAGAACAAATCCTGACGGGGCGATCCTGATGGCTGAGCTGCCGACCGTCGCGGACATCATCGCGCGGCTCGAATTGCGGCCGCATCCCGAGGGCGGACATTATCGCGAGACCTTTCGCGATCCCCGCACTGACGCCGACGGGCGCGCGCGTTCCACCGCGATCTATTTCCTGCTGGCGCGCGGCGAGCGCTCGCACTGGCATCGCATCGATGCGGTGGAGATCTGGCACTATTACGCCGGCCACGCGCTGACCCTGCAGATTGCCGATGACAGCGGCCGGCGCAGCGTCAGGCTCGGCCCCGATCTCGCCGCCGGCGAAGTGCCGCAGGCGATCGTGCCCGCGCAGGCCTGGCAGGCGGCCGAAACCACCGGCGACTGGACGCTGGTCGGATGCACCGTGGCGCCCGGTTTCGATTTTGCGAAATTCGAACTGGCGCCGAGGGGATGGACGCCTGGCTAGCTCAGCGCTTCCTAAACATATCCCTCGCCGCGATCAGGCCGCCGCCGGCGATCAGCACGGCGGCGATCGCGATGTTCGCGCTCGGCTTGGCAAAGCCGGCCAGGATCAGGAACGACGTCGAGAGCAGCGGCGTCGCGTAGGACGCGGCCCCGAGCACGCGGATGTCGCCGCGCTTCATGCCGACGTCCCAGGCATAAAACGCGGCGCCGACCGGGCCGACGCCGAGCGCGGTGATCGCCAGCCATTGCGTCGTCGTTTCGGGCCATACCGTGTCCTCGACCAGCCCGTGCACCAAGGCTGCCAGCAACGCGGTCGCCGCGCAAAAGCCAGCCACCGCATCGGTCGGCACCGCCTTGAGCTTGCGCGACATCACCGAATAGGCCGCCCACACGAAGGCCGCGACGAACGCCGCGACAAGTCCCGGCACCTGGCCGGGCGCGAAGCCGCCAGCGCTGTTGCCGGCAAACAGCAGCACCGTGCCGGCGAGGCCAAGCAGCGCGCCGATGATGTGGTGCGGCGCCAGCCGCTCGCCCGGCAATAGCGAGGAGAACAGCACGATCAACAGCGGCCAGAGATAGTTCAAAAGGCCGGCCTCGGCCGGCGGCGCGAAGCGCAGCGCGAGGAAATACAGCGCGTGATAGCCGAACAGGCCGCCGACCCCGACGATCCACGCCAGCGGCTGCTGCCGCAACGCGAGAACCGCATCCGGCCGCCCGATCCAGGTCAGGCAACCGACCAGCGCGCCGATCGCAAACGTCATCGCCGCGAGCTGAAAGGCGGGAATTTTTCCGGTCGCCACCGTCAGCGCCGCCAGCAGCGACCACATCAGGATCGCGGTCAGTCCGATCAACGTGGCGGTGCGGGAGGTCATCTAATCGTCATTGCGAGCGAAGCGAAGCAATCCGTCTATCCAGATAAAGCGGCAAATGGATTGCTTCGTCGCTAAAGCTCTTCGCAATGACGATCGGCCCGCATCACACCATATATTGCCCGCCGTTGATGGTCAGCGTCGAGCCGGTGATGGCGCCGGCCTCGTCGGCGGCAAGGAACACCACGGCGCGGGCGATTTCGTCGGGCTCGCCGAGGCGGCCGATCGGGATCAGCGGCAGGATGCTTTTCTCCAGCACCTCCTTCGGCACCGCCTGCACCATCTCGGTGTTGATGTAGCCCGGGCAGATCGCATTCACGGTGATGCCGCCCTTGGCATTCTCCAGCGCAAGCGCCTTGGTGAAGCCGATATCGCCGGCCTTGGCCGCCGAATAATTGACCTGGCCGAACTGGCCCTTCTGGCCGTTGATCGAGGAGATGTTGATGACGCGGCCGAATTTGCGCGCGCGCATGCCCTCGATCACCTGGCGCGTCATGTTGAACAGCGAGCCGAGATTGGTGTTGATGACGGCATTCCACTGCTCGAGCGTCATCTTGTGGAACGCGCCGTCCCGGGTGATGCCGGCATTGTTGACGAGCACCTCGACCGGGCCGAGGTCGGCCTCGACCTGCTTGATGCCGGCGGCGCAGGCATCGAACGAACTGACGTCCCATTTATAGACGGGGATGCCGGTCTCGGCCTTGAACTTTTCCGCCGCCGCATCGTTGCCCGCATAATTGGCGGCGACCTTGTAGCCGGCGGCCTTCAGCGCCTTGCTGATCGCAGCGCCGATGCCCCGCGTTCCTCCCGATACCAACGCAACACGTGCCATGTCGAATCCTTCCCTTGGCGTCCCTTGAACTTACTTTCTTATTATGTAGCTTCTTACGAGCTTCGAATTAAGCGGGCTGTCTGACGAACATCAAGAATAAAACGCCCGGCAAAGCCGGGCGTTTCTTTTTAGCAACAAGTTCCGCGGTTGCAGAGATGATCTTTTCATCACGCAACGCCGAACGTTTAATCGCGTGCAGCGCACATGTCAGTCGCGTGCAATGCACATGGCGATGCCCATGCCGCCGCCGATGCACAGCGTGGCGAGGCCCTTCTTGGCGTCGCGCTTCTGCATCTCGTGCAGCAGCGTCACCAGCACGCGCGCGCCGGAGGCGCCGATCGGATGGCCGATCGCGATCGCGCCGCCATTGACGTTGACCTTGGAAGTATCCCAGCCGAGGTCCTTGTTGACCGCGCAGGCCTGCGCCGCGAAGGCTTCGTTGGCCTCGATCAGATCGAGGTCGCCGATGTTCCAGCCGGCCTTCTTCAGCGCGGCGCGCGAGGCCGGGATCGGCCCGGTGCCCATGATCTTGGGATCGACGCCGGCCTGGCCCCAGGACACGATGCGGCCGAGCACCTTCTTGCCTTCCTTGGCCGCCTGCTTGGCGGTCATCAGCACCACCGCGGCGGCGCCGTCATTGATGCCCGAGGCGCTGCCGGCGGTCACGGTGCCGTCCTTCTCGAAGGCCGGCTTGAGCTTGGCCATCGCTTCCAGCGTGGCGCCGTGGCGCGGATATTCGTCGGTATCGACGACGATGTCGCCCTTGCGGGTCTTGATGGTGACCGGGACGATTTCGTCCTTGAACTTGCCGGCCTTCTGCGCGGCCTCGGCCTTGTTCTGCGAGGCGACCGCGAATTCGTCCTGCTGCGCGCGGGTGATCTGGTACTGCCGGGCGACGTTCTCGGCGGTGTTGCCCATGTGGTAGCCGTTGAAGGCATCCCACAGCCCGTCCTTGATCATGGTGTCGACGAACTCGATCCCGCCCATCTTGACGCCGCCGCGCAGATATTGCGCATGCGGGGCCATGCTCATGGATTCCTGGCCGCCGGCGACGACGATGTCGGAATCGCCGTTCAGCAGCGCCTGATAGCCCAGCGCCACCGTGCGCAGGCCGGAGCCGCAAAGCTGATTGACGCCCCAGGCCGGGCTTTCCACCGGGATGCCGGCGGCGATCGAGGCCTGGCGGGCCGGGTTCTGGCCCTGCGCCGCGGTCAGGATCTGGCCCATGATCACCTCGGAGACGCGGCCCGGCTCGATGCCAGCCCGCTCCAGCGCGGCCTTGATGGCGACGGCGCCGAGATCGTGGGCCGGCGTGGTGGCGAACGCGCCGTTGAAACTTCCGACCGGGGTGCGGGCGGCGCTGACGATGACGACATCGTCTGACATGGACATCTCCTGGGGCTTGAGGATCTTGGTTGAGGCGGGCGCCGGATTGGCAGGCCAGTCTCTCATCTTATCCTGTTAACGTAGTTGAGGCATGTCAACCGGCCGGGGGCCGAAATCTCGCTGCGGCGCATTCAAAATGACGTTCTTGGCGTATCCGTGAGCACCGTCTATGCTTTGGAATTAACCGTGCCGCACAAAACGGTAGCCGAACCTCATTGAAAATGCTTACTTTGTTGCGTTGCGTTGCTCGTCAGCCCTTCGGCGAAGCCGTCGGGTTCCTCCTCCTCGGTGTGCATGTGTGAGCCCATGGCGAAATCTGACCAACCCACCACGATCAAGAAATACGCGAACCGGCGGCTCTATAATACCGGTACCAGCACCTATGTGACGCTCGAGGACCTCGCGGCGATGGTGAAGGACGGCGAGGACTTCCTCGTCTATGACGCCAAGACCGGCGACGACATCACCCGCTCGGTGCTGGCGCAGATCATCTTCGAACAGGAAAACAAGGCCGGCCAGAACCTGCTGCCGACCACCTTCCTGCGCCAGCTGATCCGCTTCTACGGCGACAGCATGCAGATGGTGGTGCCGAAATATCTCGAACAATCGATCGACACGCTGACGCGCGAGCAGGAAAAATTCCGCAAGCAGCTGACCAACACCTTCTCGGGAACGCCGTTCGCGCCGCTGGAAGAACATGTCCGCCGCAACATGGAATTGTTTCAGCAGACCTTCTCGATGTTCAAGCCGTTCGTGCCGCCGCGCGGCGGAGCCGCCGCGCCCGAACCGGAAAAGGCCCCGGAGCCGGCGCCCGAAGAGGACAACATCGACGATCTGCGCCGTCAGATGAAGGACATGCAGGACCGCCTCGAGCGCATGTCGAAAGAAGCCGAAGAAGGAAGAGTGATTCTGTGTCGTCCCTGCTTTCGAAAGCAGGGTCGACGGAGAGAAATCTCAGCACGCAGAACCCTAACCCGCCGCCGGCAGCGCTCCGGCAACCGGGGCACTCCACGGCCGCTCCGAGGATGCGAGCCCGATCAGCCGCCCCTGGATGTAGTCGCAGCCCCAGTCGCGCAGCATGACCGCGGCTTCCTCGTCCTGAACCCATTCGGCGACCGTCTTGATCTGCAGCCGGCGCGCCAGATCGATCAGCGTCTGCACGAAGGCGCGATCATCGGCCGAGCGCGCGATGTTCTGCACGAACGCGCCATCGATCTTCACGATATCGACGCCGAGCTTGCGCAGGTTGCGGAACGAGGTGTAGCCGGCGCCGAAATCGTCGATCGCGATCCGGCTGCCGAAGTTCTTCAGCCGGGTAACGAAGCCGCGCAAATCGTCGATATCCTGGATCGCGACGGTTTCGGTGATTTCGACGATCAGCCGTTCGGCGACGCCGGGATGCGCGCGCATCAGCGATTCGATCGAAGCCCACCAGTCCGGATCCATCGTGGTATCGGGCGAGATGTTGAGGCTGAGCTGCACGTTCGGCGATGCGGCCAGTTCGGCCACCACGAGTTCGAGCACGCGGTGATCGACCAGGCGGATCAGGCCGAGCTTTTCCGCCACCGGAACGATGTCCGGGGCCAGCAGCACCTGCCCGTCATCCTGCTCCATCCGGATCAGGCACTCGTAGAACGCCGTGTCGCGCGAGCGCGCCTCCACCACCGGCTCGAACGCCATCACGATCCGGCGCTCGTTGAGCGCGGTGACGATCTCGTCGGTGACGCGGATATTGACGCGGCGCTGGGCGTCGCGCTCGACATTCGGCCGCCACAGCGAGAACGACCCGGCGCGGCGGCGCTTGGCCGTGTCGAGCGTTTCCTGGGCGCGGTTGATCGCCTCGTTGGCATTGCGCGCGTAGCGCGGCACGCTGACCGCGCCGATCGAGGCGGTGACGGAAACCGGGCCGGATTGGGTCGGCACCACCTCGTCGCGAATGCCGGCCAGAAACCGCTCGGCGGCGACGTTCATGTCGTCGACCGTGCAGTTCTTCAGGATCAGCCCGAATTTGTTGCCGGAGAACCGGCCGAGCACGTCGCCGCCGCGCAGCCGCGAACGGATGCGCTTGGCCACTTCCGAAATCACCGCGTCCGCGACATCGAAGCCGAACGCGTCGTTGATGCGCGCCAGATGATCGATGCCGATCAGCATGAAGGCGCAGGAGGTGCGGAAGCGCGCGGATTCCTCGATGGCCTCGGCCAGCGAGGCGATCAGATGGGTCCGGTTGAGTTCGCCGGTCAGCGGGTCGTGCCGCGACAGCTTCAGCAACTGCTCGTCGCGGGCGTGGCGTTCATTGTTGATGCGGACGATGCCCTGGGCGCGCGCCGGCCTGCCGTCGGGACCGGCGAACCAGCAGCCGGTTTCCTCGATCCAGAGCACCGGCTCGGAAGTCGAGGTCCGCACGCCATATTCGATCCGGTAGGGGGCGCCTTCGGCGCCGTGCGCGGGCGGCGAATGACCCAGCGCATCGGAGCGGATCGAGCGCACCGGCTCGATCAGCTTGGAAAACTCCGCGCCGCTCGCGAGCAGTGGCCGGCGGGATATCGGAAAACACCGCGCTGGCATGATCGCTCCAGATCATGGCGTCGGTTGCGATGTCCCAGACGAAGGCCGCCTGGCCGAGCGAAGCCAGGATGGTCGAAGCTTTCGGAAGAGCGGATGTCACGGTCGCCTCGTTTCAGGACACTGCCGGGTGATTCCCGGTCTCAAGGATACTGCCTGTTTCGGCGCAGACCCTAGGTCAAAGTTCATAAATATTCCGCAAACCACGTTGGACGGCCGGCCGGGAACAGAACGGCAGAGAACCGGCATGAGCCCTTGCGAAGAGGAGAATAGAAGGGGCGCAACGTCCCAAAACGTGACAGTTCAGCCGGATTTCGATTGCGATGTCAGGCAGCGATCGACCAGAACAGACGGCAGACGAAGGCGTCCTTGCGGACGAAAAACCCGCCTGCGTCGCGCTGGTGCCGGTGGTACCGACCGTTCATTGGTCGCGGGTGCCGGACCAGCAACTGTCACGCGCCGATTTTGTCACCCAGCTGATCGCGACCGCCGAGCACGTTCCGCAGACCCGCAGCCTGCGGCGGGCGACGCCGGCCGATGCAAAGGCCGCCTACGCGGCGCGGTGGCACAAGGCTCCAGCCCAAGGCCGCCGGCGTCCGGACCCGGCAGATCGCTTAAGTCGGAGACCGGTCACCGCGGCGGAGCGTCCGGCGACGGCGATGCAGTTTCGCCAGGCTGCAATCCCGGGGACGCGACCTCCGGCGAGGGTCCGGCCGGCGTGACCTCGGTAGGCTTCATTTTCGGCTCGATGCGGATCCAGCGGCGCGGCTTCGGCAACCGCGGCGGCTGCCGGCACCGGCGGCGCTGGGGCTGGATCGAATTGAGGCTCGGGGGCAGCGGCTTCTCGCTTGCGAGCAGCCGGTCTCGCAGCCGCGTCACGTCCGCGCCGGGCGCGCAACGCGACGCCCGACAGGAAATCCACCAGCGCCAGCAGCGACAGCAGGAAATAGGTCGAGGTGCCGAACTTCGGCCACAGCAGGAATTCGGCCGCGGCAGCCCCGAACACGATCAGCGACAACAGATGATCGGTGAGATATTTCGCGCCGGGACGCGCGCCCTTGATGACCTCGAGCAGCAGCAACAGCATGCCGAGCGCCAGCAGGATATCGCTCAGCGTCACCGGCCATCCGGCGCCGGACATCAGCGTCAGCGTCAAAACCGGCTCGGCGAGGGTAACGCCGGGCATCAGGAAGACGATGATGTTGTAGATCGCGAGCGGAATCAGAAGAAGCGGGAAACCGACCATGGACATCGGCGAGGCCTTCTTTTCAAGCACCGGATGTTCTCAGGCGAACCTTTCGGTTCGCCGGCCGGAAACCGTCTTACCTCACTCGTTGGCCGAATTCAGGCAGGCCTCACCGCCTGCGGTTTCCCGGCCCGCCGCTTGCGTCAGGATTCCTTCTTGGCCTTCAGGACCTGGCGGCCCTTGTACATGCCGGTCTTCAGATCGAGGTGATGCGGACGGCGCAATTCGCCGGAATCCTTGTCCTCGGCATAGGTCGGCTTCTTCAGCGCATCCGCCGAGCGGCGCATGCCACGCCGCGAGGGCGATGTTTTTCTTCTGGGAACGGCCATGTCGGTGTCCTCTAGGGGTGTTGTGGCTAGGCATCGTCCGCAAAGCGGACGGCTGAAGCGTTTTTGGCGCGAGCTCGAAATGCCGATAAGGCCGCGCTTATAGAGGATGGGCCGGCGCAAAGCTAGGGTGGTTGCCTGCCAAAATGGCCCAAAATTGGCTCAATATGCGCGATTTTCGCTCCAGCAGCGCTGCAGGCTCCGGGCCTGCGCCCGGGCCATGTAGGTCCCGGCCAGACGGCGCACCCCGGGGCCGGGATTGCGGGCGCTGCGCTTGACCGGATTGGGCAGGATCGCCGCCAACAGGGCCGCCTCGCGCGGCGTCAGCGCCGAGGCCGGATGGCCGAAGGCGTAATTGGAACCGGCTTCGGCGCCGAACTGGCCGGTGGGGCCGAGTTCGGCGATATTGAGATAGATTTCCAGGATTCGCTGCTTCGGCAGCACCAGATCGATCCACAGCGCCAGCGGAAACTCCAGCGCCTTGCGGACCACGCTGCGGCCCGGCCACAGGAACAGGTTTTTCGCCACCTGCTGGGTGATGGTCGAGCCGCCGCGAGTGACCTCGCCGTCCTCCGCGTCGTCGATCACCTCGCGCAGCGCGCCCCAGTCGATGCCGTGATGGCTGCAGAATTTGGCGTCCTCGGCGGCCACCACCGAGCGCGGCAGATAGGGCGAGATCGCGCTGAAATCGACCCATTGCCGCGACATCGGCGCGCCGCGCAGCCAGCGCCAGGCCATCAGCGTCGAGACCGGATGGCCGGCGCGATAGAGCGGCGCCACGAGATAGGGCAGCAGCAGCGCGGCCAGCACGATCAGCAGCAGATTTCGGGCAACGCGCAAATGTGGCGCTTCTGGTTAATGCCTTTTGGGGCGTGCGGCCGGCGTAGACTGATATCTCCCTGATAATTCCGGGTTTTTCCAGCGGTTTTAAGGCGCCTCCCACCCGCCGGGCAGGCCTGCCGGGTGGAATTGACGAAGCCGGTGCCATCAACGATTGTCCCGGCCAACTCGATTGGGAGCTGTTTTTGATGACGACCGGCACTGCACTAACCGACTTTGCGAAGCGACTGGACCAGACCGCGGAGGACACCGAAGCGCTGCTGGCAACGCTGTTGTCGGATGCGCTTTTGCCCGACGAGATCGCGCGGCCGAAGCGGCTGATGGACGCGATGCGCTATTCGAGCCTCGGCGGGGGAAAACGGCTGCGGCCGTTTCTGGTGGTGGAGAGCTCGGCCGTGTTCGGCGTGCCGCGCGAGGCGGCGCTTGCTGGCCGGCGCCGCGCTGGAATGCATCCACTGCTATTCGCTGATCCATGACGATCTGCCGGCGATGGACAACAGCGACCTGCGCCGCGGCCGGCCGACGCTGCACAAGAAGACCGACGACGCCACCGCGATCCTCGCCGGCGACGGGCTGTTGACGCTGGCCTTCGACATCATCACCCGCGACGAGATCCACAAGGATCCGACGGTGCGCCTGCTGCTGACGCGCGCGCTGGCGCGCGCCTCGGGCATCGGCGGCATGGTCGGCGGCCAGATGCTCGACCTCGCCGGCGAGGGCCGGTTCGGCGACCGCGAGCCGGTCGACGTCGCGCGCCTGCAGCAGATGAAGACCGGCGCGCTGTTGCGCTTCGGCTGCATCGCCGGCGCGATCCTCGGCCAGTCCTCGGCAAAGGAATATCAGGCGCTCGACGATTACGGCCGCGCGCTCGGCGAGGCCTTCCAGATCGCCGACGATCTGCTCGACGTCGAGGGCGATGCCGCAGCGCTCGGCAAGCAGACCGGACAGGACGCGGCACTCGGCAAGACCACCTTCGTCACCCAGCTCGGGATCGACGGCGCCAAGAAGCGCGTGCGCGACCTGCTGGCGCGCGCCGATGCCGCGCTCTCGATCTTCGGCGCCAAGGGCGACGTGCTGCGCGCCGCCGCGCGATTTGTCGCCGAACGCAAGAATTGAAGGCGCCGATGGCGGACAAGGAAGCCGACGATCCCGTCCTGCTCCGCTTCCGGAAGATGTCGAGGCCGGCCCGCGTGGTCTATGCGCGGCCGCGCACCTTCTTTTCGATGGCGATCGGGATCGTGGCGTTCTTTCTCCTGCCGGGCTCGCTGCGGCTGGTGACGCGGCTGCTGCTCGCCTGGGACATCTTCATCACGCTGTATCTGTTGCTGGTCTACACCATGGTGCTGCGCAGCGGGCTTGCCGCATATCAAGCGCAACGCGGTGCTGCAGGACGATGGCCGCTTCCTGATCCTGCTGGTGACCGCGCTCGGCGCCTTTGCCTCGATCGCCGCGATCGTGTTCGAACTCGGCGCCTCGCATCGCAGCGCGCCCGCAACTGGCGCTGGCGACGGTGACGATCGCGCTGTCCTGGGCCGCGGTGCACACCACCTTCGCGCTGCATTACGCCCATGACTATTACCGCGGCGCCAAGCCCGGCGGCTTGCAGTTTCCGAGCGGCGACCAGCACGATCACGCCGACTACTGGGATTTCGTCTATTTCTCGTTCGTGATCGGCATGACCGCGCAGGTCTCCGACGTCGGCATCACCGACAAGACCATCCGCCGCACCGCCACCGCGCACGGCATCATCTCGTTCATCTACAATACCGCGCTGGTGGCGCTGATGGTCAATATCGCGGCGAGCGCGATCTGAATCCTGCATGACATCCGTGCAACGGTCATCTCGCGTTCGCGATTGGCGCTAACGCGCGCCCCGGGATGACGGCTCAATTGCAGACCTGCGACGTTGCCGCCGCCGTCGCCACGGGGCCGCCTTGCGCGCTCGTTCTGTACTCGAGGTGGCAGCCGCGGGCGACCGGACGGCACCGCTGGTCGTCGCAGTATCGATCTGGCCCGAGGCCTGCGGCCTTGGGCGCGCTGGCCTCGGGCCTGGCCGTTCCGAGCCGCGCGATCGGGGCGCTCGGCCGTGCATCGCGCCTTGCCGTCGGCGTTTTCGCGCGCCGCTTCTCGCATTCATTGTCGTCGTTGAGGAACGAACCTGCGGCGCAGACGATCTTGCTGCAATGGTCGCCGTCAGCCTTGAAGCCGTGCTCGCAGACCAGCGGGCAGACCCGCGAGGGCTTCAGCTTGATCGCATCGAGCGCGTCGAGGCTTGCCAGCTTGACGTCGAATTTGGTTCCGGCGTTCTTGTTGAACAGCGCCAGCGAACGTTGCGACGCCGCGTTCCATTCGCCGTCGGCGGCGCCGGTGAGACAGCCGACGCGGCGCAACTCGGTCTGCACCGATTTGATCAGGTCGGCCCTGTGGCGCGGGGCTGAGCGAGGCAAGGTTCGTCCGCCCCTGCTGACGCGGCTGACGGCAGGAGCGTTGTTCTGGGGAGCCTTGTTGTCGGGCGTGTTGCGGGTCGCACCGGTGTCGGTGGCGACACGTTTGCTCTCGGCTTCAGTGGCCTGCTCCTGCGCCACCTGTTTGGCCTTTTCGGCGGCGAGCCGGGCCTGCTCGGCGGCCTTGGCGTCGGCATCGGCCTTCGCCAGCTGCGCCTTTTGCGCCCCTTCGGCGGCAAGCCGCGCCCGCTCCTGTTCGGCCAGCCGCGCCTTTTCGGTCGCCGCAACCCGCGCTTCCTCGGCGGCGATCTTGGCAAGCTGGATCCTGGCCAGGCTCGCGTAGAAGCCATCCGGGTGCTGCGCGAGGAAAGCGTTAAATGCATCCTTGTTGCCGATCTGCAGCGCCAGTTCGTAGTCGCCCGCGCCTCGGCTTGCGGATTGGGCGCAGGCGCGGCTGGCGCGAGCTTCGCTGGCACCAGCGGCACGTCGTCGCCGCCGAGCGAACCATAGACAAACGGCTCCTGCCGGTTGCCGGTGGTCTTCAGCACGTCGTCGCGGACGAAACCGAACGCCTTGCGCACATCCAGCCCCGGCGTCGTCAGATGGTTCGCCAGCGCCAGCGTGAACGGGCTGTTCTTCGCGTCGCCGTCCAGCGCGGTCGAACCGGCCTTGGCGGAATAGGCGATCAGGGTGTTCGGGCTGGTCGGCTCGATCTTGGCGAGGCCGCGTCCGATCGAACGCGCCGCCAGGGTCCGCTTCATGCTCTTGGCAAACGGATTGTCGCGGCAGGCATCGAGGATCACCAGCCGGAGCTGCTTGGCGGGTTCGACCGCCACCAGCACGCGGTCCAGCGAAAGCGCCTCGTCGTAGACGTCGGTGTCGCGTTCCAGCTTCGCATCCACCGGAACCAGGTAATTGGTGCCGTCGACCTCCATGCCGTGGCCGGCGTAGTAGATCACGGCGATATCGGCGTCGCGGGCGGCGTCGGCAAAATCGCGCAGCGCCCGCCGCGTCTCCAGCCGCCGGCAGATCGTGGCGGAAATCGACCACGTCGAAGCCGGCCTCCTTGAGCTTCGCCGCGATCACGGCGCCGTCATTGACCGGGTTGGGAAGCGGCGGCACGTTCTGATAGGCGGAATTGCCGAGCACCAGCGCCACGCGCTTTTCGGCGAAGGCCGGCTGGCACACCAGCAGCAGCGCGGCGGCGAGCAAAAACCGGTACAAGTTGAACGATCCTGGCAAATTCATCATGAGCCTCTCGAAATCCTGGCCCTTATAGCATTGCTGCACAACTATCAGAAGCTTGCGGGGCCTGCTTGTGAGCGAGATCACGTACCGAACGACGGACCCATCCGCATGACCCACCGCAGTCGTGCTGCAAACGACGGACCGCCTTGTTGTAAGTCGCGCCAGTCCGCCTTCGGTTCGGTCGTGGCCGATCAGCGTTTTTCCGTTCCAATATCGAACGATCCGGCCGTAGTGTATTTTGAGAGTGCGTGGCTTAACCGATAGACATCCCTCAACGGGAGCAAAAACCGTGACTCATGACCGTTCCACCGTCGAAGCCGTGGTCCAGCATTATTTCGACGCCCTCTACGAAGGCGATGCCGACAAACTGGGCGCGATCTTCCACCCCTCCGCCGATCTGCGCTGGGTGGAAAAGGGCGAACTGAAGGTGCTCACCGTGCCGGACTGGCTGGGCTGGGTCCGGAAGCGGCCTTCGGCCAAGGCCGAAGGCAAGCCGCGCGAGGATTTCATCGTCACCATCGACCGCTCCGACGATTCCACCGCCTTCATCAAGGTGCGCTGCCAGTTGCCGCCGCGCTATTTCACCGACTATCTGGTGGCGATGAAGCTCAGGGACGGCTGGCAGATCGTCTCGAAGTCGTACCGCTATGATTTGAGGGAATAGCCACGGCTACCCCGCGGCATTGACGCCGCCGCCGGTCCGGGCAAATTGGCCCGGCACAGGAATTGGACGCCGTGGAAGCCATGTTTCAGATCTTCCTGATTCTGCTGGCGGTGCTGGCGGGAACCGCGCTGCTGGCGCGGCGAATCGATGTCGCGCCCGCGATCCTGTTGCTGCTGGCCGGCATCGCGCTCGCCTTCGTGCCGGGCATGCCGTCGCTGGAATTGCCGCCGGAACTGGTGCTGCTGGTGGTGCTGCCGCCGCTGATCTATTCGGCCAGCGTCGCCATGAGCTGGCGCGAATTCAGATTCAATCTGCGCCCGATCATCCTGCTCTCGGTCGGCTGCGTGATCTTCACCGCCTTCGCGGTCGCCGCCGCGACGCATTATCTGATCGGACTGCCCTGGAGCATCGGCTTCCTGCTCGGCGCCATCGTCGCGCCGCCGGACGTGGTGGCGCCGCTGGCGATCGCCCGCAAGCTCGCTCTGCCCCGCCGCATCCTGGTCGTGCTCGAGGGCGAGGGACTGGCGAACGACGCCACCGCGCTGATCCTGTATCGCTTCGCGGTGGCGGCGATTTCGACCGGCATGTTTTCGCTGCCGAAGGCGACGGGCGAGTTCGCCGCCATCGTCGCCGGCGAGGTGCTGTTCGGCGCGGCGGTGGGCTGGCTCTCCTTGCGGATGCGCCACCGCGCGCGCGATCCGCAGATCGAGATCACGCTGTCGCTGATCACGCCCTACGTCGCCTATTGGATCCCCGAGCATTTCGGCGGCTCCGGCGTGATCGCCACCGTCGCCTGCGGGCTCTATATGAGCTGGAACGGGCCGCTGCTGATCTCGGCGGCGACCCGGCTGCAGGGCATCTTCTTCTGGGACCTGGTGATCTATCTGATCGAGGGCCTGCTGTTCCTGCTGACCGGATTCCAGATGCGGCTGTTGTTCGAGAAATCGAAGGCGTTTCCGCTCGACGACATCCTGATCGCGACCGCGCTGGTCACCGTGATGATCATCGTCGCGCGGTTCGCCTGGGTCTATCCCGCGACCTATCTGCCGCGGCTGATCAAGCGCGTGCGCGACCGCGATCCGTCGCCGCCGTGGCAGATGGGCGTTCGTGATTTCGTTCACCGGCGTGCGCGGCGCGGTGTCGCTGGCCGCGGCGCTGGCGCTGCCGTTCGCGCTTCCCGGCGGGGAGGCCTTTCCGTACCGCGACCTGATCCTGTTCGTCACCTTCGGCGTCATCTTCATCACGCTGGTCGGGCTCGGACTTGGACTGCCGCTGGTGGTGCGCTGGCTCGGCGTCGCCCAGGCCGGCCGCGCCGAGCATCGTGGCGGAGCACGAATCGGAAATCGCGGCACGGCGCGAGGCACTCGGCGTGGCGCTCAAATCGCTGGACGCCATCACCGACGACCGCGAATTGTCCGACGAGGTGGTCAAGCTGTTGCGCGCGCGGCACGAAACCCGCAGCAACCAGCTGCCGGATTCGCTCGATCCCGACGGGGACGACGTCTCGGCGGCGGGCATCGAGCTGACGCGGGAACTGATTGCAGTGGAGCGCAAGTTCATCCACGTCCTGCTGCGCGACGGCAAGATCACCGACGAGACGCGGCGGCGGATCGAGCGCGATCTCGATCTGGAGGAAGCAAGCCTCGCCAACCGGGAATATCGGAAGATTCCGTTGTGAGGGCCGCGGCGCCGCTCCTTCCGTCATTCCGAGGATGGTCGCGAACGCGCACCCGATGACGCTCACGATGCGCAATTGCCCATCTTTGATATCTGCCGAGTTGCTGGGATGGATTGCTTCGCTTCGCTCGCAATGACAATATGGGCTCCCCTACTCCGCCGCGGCGATCCGCGGCCGGCCGACATAGCCGGTCTCATCGCCAAAACGCTCGACCATGACAGCGGGCAGATCCTTGGCCTTGCTCGGTCACGCAGGCGCCGGAGCGCACGGCGTAGCGGTCCTGATGCGCGAGCTGCGCCGGCGGTGGCCCTGCTGCAACGCGCGGGCGGCTTCCATCACCAGCTTGCGGAAATGCAGGATGCCGAGATCGGTCGGTCCGAGATGCTCGCGGGTGCGGTCGGCGATCGGGCCCTGGCTGTCCTGCACGGCGGCGTCCTGCTCGGACACGCCCTTGATGCCGGTGTAGCTTTTGGTCTTTTGCAGCTTGCGGTCGATCAGGTAGTCGTTCGACTTGTTGCGCAGCGGCAAGTAATTGTCGTCGACCTCCGATATCACGCCGTTGCCGCGCGTCATAGGCCTCGCGCTCGGCCTCGGTCAGCGGCCGCTCCGGATTCCAGGCATAGGTGTAGATCCAGCAATTGGTGTCGGTGACCGGAATAAAGCTCTGGCCGAAAATGCTCTCGCCCGGCATCGCGCTCGGCGCATAGGCATGCACCGGCATCAGGAACTGCGCGATGCGCCAGTAGATGTTGTCGCTGCCGGTGAGCCGGCCGCCCGCGATGGTCAGCCCCGCCTCATGCGGATTGATCTTGATCACCGGGCGCGGATCTTCCGCGATCCAGCGCATGTGATCGGAACTCATGCGCGCGATCGGATTGACGAAGTGCTTCTTGATATCGAGGATTTCGTTCTCTTCCTTGTCGAAGCTCAGATGCGCGAAGGTGAAATGCGCGGTGTCGATCGAGCCTTCCAGCGCCTGCACCCAGTTGCAGTCCTGCCACTTCTTCGAGACGTAGCGGTGCGAGGCCGGCACCAGCGCCATCTCGAGATCGGGCAATTCCGGCACTTCGCCGGCCGGGCCCATATAGGCCCAGACCATGTCGCCCCATTCGCGCACCGGATAGGATTTGATGCGGATCAGGTCCTTGGCGTTGAGGTCGGGATAGGAGGTCGGCATGTCGACGCAGCGGCCGTCGGTGTCGAATTTCCAGCCGTGATAGACGCAGCGGATGCCGCATTCCTCATTGCGGCCGAGCCAGAGATTGGCGCCGCGGTGCGGGCAATACTGGTCGATGACCCCGACCACGCCGCGACTGTCGCGGAAGGCCAATAGCTCCTCGCCCATCACCACGATCTTCTTCGGCGGGCAGTCCGGTTCGGGCAATTCCGCCGACAGCAGCACCGGCAGCCAGAAGCGGCGCAGCAATTCGCCCATCCCCGTTCCCGCACCGCTTTCGGTCAGGAACTTGTTGTCCTCCGCGCGGAGCATGGCGTTTCCTCCGGATTTTATCCTGGTTTTCACCGAAGCTTGGCGCAGGCCGAAGGGCGCGTCAACGGCGCGCTGCGCGGCGCTCACACCGGCCGTTCCCCCTTCACCGTGACGCGGGTGCCGGCGCGGGTGTGCGGCCAGTAGTCCCACATCGCGCGGTGCTGGGTGCAGCGATTGTCCCAGAACGCGATCGCGTTTTCGGTCCAGCGGAAGCGGCACTGGAACAGCGGATTTTCCGCATGCTGGTAGAGATAGGCGAGGATCGCGTCGCTCTCGTCTCGGGGAATGCCGAGGATGTAGCGGGTAAAGCCGCGATTGACGTAGAGCGCCTTCTTGCCCGTCACCGGATGGGTGCGCACCACCGGATGCTCGGCGCGCGGATAAGACGGCTTGTCGGCGACGCCGTAATTGTCGTAGAGCCCGCGATAGATCTGCTCGCCGTCATGCAGCGCAGTGAGGCCGTCGAGATAGGTCTTCATCCGCTCCGACAGCGATTCATAGGCCGCATACATGCTGGCGAACAGCGTGTCGCCGCCGCGCGGCGGGCACTGCCTGATGTAGAGGATCGAGCCCATCGGCGGCTCGACGTCGCAGGACACGTCGGTATGCCAGCCCTCGCCATTGGCGCGCGGCGAATCCTTGTCGGCGTAGATCTTCATCAGCGCCGGATCCTCGCCTTCGCTCGGGGCGGCGGGATGGATGTGCAACTCGCCGAACTTGCGGCCGAAGGCGAGATGCTGTTGCGGGGTGATGTGCTGGTCGCGGAAAAAGATCACGAGATTTTCGGCGAGCGCGCGATGGATCTCGTCCATCTGGCGGTTCGAGCGGGAATCGTCCGAGACCAGTCTGCCGATGTCGACGCCCGATATTTCCGCGCCGATGATCGGGCGTGAGTTTTTCGACTGCGATGGTCTCGTAGGGCTCTTCTTCGCCTGATATGTGGCGATAGCGCGGACCCTGCTTGCTGGCGAGCGAGCTCATGAGCGTCCTCCGATGCTTGTTGTTTTCGGCCATCGTAGCCCCGATGGAGCCAATGGGTCTACGGATTTCAAATTCAAAACAGCCATGTTCCCTTAAGGTCACAGCTTCGCGATCTCAGAGTCGCGGCTTCGCGATCAGAGTAGCGACTTCGCGATCTCGCCGCGCGAATCGCGCGAGGTTTGGCCTGCTGGTTCCGCCCTCTTGAGATCAGAGGGCGCAGGGAAGACCGGGTGCGCGCTGCACCCGCGGTCTCGTGTGCAAGATAGTGCAAAGAAGCGCACACGAGCATACAGGTTCAGCGGAGGCAATCCGGCCTTCCCTGCGCAATGGTGTTACGGCTTACTTCGCGCTCTCCCCGGTGACCGGGCTTTCTTGCCACCGTCATCCGCAGAAGCCTGCTGCCAACTTGATGCCAGCGTCGGGGCATCAGGACCACACGACTTCGCCGTCCGCATCTGGCGCCGTTCGTCAAAGGCGCCGCCCGCGTCCACCGCATCCCGCCCCGCGTTCGTGACGATCGCGAGCCGCCCCTCCGAGTGGGACGGGATGGCAGCGGATATGAAAGTGATTTGGGCAAACACTGAAGCGGAATATTTTTCGCAAAGGGGCTGGACAGGCATATCGGTGATTTGCCTGTCAGGCAGATCGCACAGGCACATGAGCGGCCGCAAGGCGGAGCGCGGAAAGCATTAGGCCGCGTAGTCATGGACCAAGCCCGGTCGGATCGTCTTTATCGACGTCCCCTATGCTCCGTGGGCGATCAAAATCCGCATCGCAGAGCGAAATGACGTGATGTGCCATGGTCGGAAATGGGCGATTTATAAACGGCTGCTGCTCGCTCTGGCGAATTTGGACATCAGCGCAGCATCGTCCCGAATACATGGTCCCAAAGGGTCGTGCTGACGCCGTAGTTTCGGGACGAAAATCTGTGATGGATCCGGTGATGCTTGAGCAGTGGTAACGGCAATTTATCGGGACCGTGGTGGGAGCAGTGATGCACAAAAAGATACCAGGCGTATGCGATGAGCGCCCCGGCGACAAAAGCTCCCCCGGCTATGAAATAGGCTACGGCGAAACAAACCCAGATCTGCCAAAAGATTGTGAGGACCGCCTCTTCGGGGTTGGCGTGATGCAGCCCGTGTTGGGATGGCGCGAGGCCATGCAGCACAAAGCGGTGAACAAGATATTCGGCAAGAGTCCATCCGACCACGCCACCGACGAAAAGCGCGGCGCCTCCACTCATTCGAAAATGCGAAATTGCCAGCAGGACAATGGCGAGCAAGGACGCTACCAGTATTTCGCCGAGATAGACGATGGCGGTCATGAGCCCAGTCTGACGCCAGACCGTCTTCGGCGCAACGCCCCGTTGATTGCTGCTGGCGTGAGCCGGCGGCCCCGGAGTACCGATTGGTGCCTACTTTCATTCCATATGCCCGCGAATTAACTCGCGCTGAAATCCCCTTAAGCGCATATTTAGATTATCACCGCTCCGCCCCCTAAGGCATTACCGGTGACAGAGAGTGTTGCGCTCCCGCCTATCTGAGGGAGGCTTGCATTATGCCCCAATCTCAACGCCTGTCGTCCGTCATTCCATTCGCTGCAATTGAACGCCCCGCCTGTCCCAGGTGCAAGGCCCAGATGATGCTCGTCAGCATCGAGCCGGCACGCACCCGAGGTGTCGACTTGCATACGTTCGAATGCGCTGTCTGCAATCAGGTATTTCGGACCCTGGCCGCGTATCAAGACCCCATGAGGTCCAAGGGTCTTGGACGCTGGCTTCAAGGCGATTTGCACCCACCGACGTAAGCCGCGCCTGACGTGAACCGGCGGTAGCGTCTCAGTTTGAAAGTTCAGCGGTATTGACCGTCGAGCGCGCAAAGCACGCTCATGCGGTCTTGAGCTCGCAGTCCTCCAGATCGGTGCACTTGCAAGCCTGTCTGAACAAAGTGGCTCGTCAGCTAAACGAACGACCACGTGAGACCTGGCAGTTTGAAACGCCAGCAGACCTGCTGCTGGAATACGGCGAGAACGGCCGGGTCAGCAGCATCGCTTGCTGAGCTGCGCTACTCCGCCGCCGTCGGCTTCGCGCCGCTGCCGTACCGCTGGTCGATATAGTCGATCACCAGCGCCTTGAACTCGGCGGCAATCGTCGGGCCGCGCAGGGTGCGGAATTTCTTGCCGTCGACGAACACGGGGGCTGCCGGCGTTTCGCCGGTGCCGGGCAGCGAGATGCCGATATTGGCGTGCTTGGATTCGCCGGGGCCGTTGACGATGCAGCCCATCACGGCGACGTTGAGTTCCTCGACGCCCGGATATTGCGTCTTCCAGCCCGGCATCTCGTCGCGGATGAAATCCTGGATCGAGCGCGCCAGTTCCTGGAACGTGGTCGAGGTGGTGCGGCCGCAGCCCGGGCATGCCGCCACCAGCGGAACGAAGGTGCGGAAGCCCATGGTCTGCAGCAGTTCCTGCGCGACCTGCACTTCCAGCGTGCGATCGCCGCCGGGCTCGGGCGTCAGCGAAATCCGGATGGTGTCGCCGATGCCGTCCTGCAGCAGGATGCCGAGCGCGGCGGAAGACGCCACGATGCCCTTCGATCCCATGCCGGCCTCGGTGAGGCCGAGATGGATCGCGTAATCGGAACGCGCAGCCAGGACCTTGTAGACCGCGATCAGGTCCTGCACGGCGGAGACCTTCGCCGACAGGATGATCCTGTTCTTGGCCATGCCGAGTTCCTCGGCGCGCGCCGCCGACAATAGCGCCGACTGCACCATGGCCTCGCGCGTCACCGCGCGGGCTTCGAGCGGCTCGGGCGACCTGGCGTTGTCTTCCATCAGTTTGGTGAGCAGCTCCTGATCGAGCGAGCCCCAATTGGCGCCGATCCGCACCGGCTTGTCGTTCTTGTTGGCGATCTCGATGATGTCGGCGAACTGCGTGTCGCGCTTGTTCTTGAAGCCGACATTGCCGGGATTGATGCGGTATTTGTCGAGCGCTTCGGCGCAGGCCGGATACTCGCGCCAGCAACTTGTGGCCGATATAATGGAAATCGCCGATCAGCGGCGTGGTGATGCCGCGCTTGCGCAGGCCGTCGCGGATATGCGGCACGGCGGCGGCAGCTTCCTCGCGGTCGACCGTGATGCGCACCAGTTCGGAACCGGCGCGCGCCAGCGCTGCGACCTGGGCGATCGTGCCGTCGACATCGGCGGTGTCGGTGTTGGTCATCGACTGCACCACGATCGGCGCGCCGCCGCCGACGGCGACATTGCCGACCATGACTTGCGTGGTTTTGTGCCGGGCCTTGGGGCCGGCGGCGTCGTTCTGCGGGCGGTTTTACGGGCTGGTTCATGGGGTCTCGAATATCAGGTTTCGGTGACATTCAGCAATGGATCAGTGGGAACCGGGACCACCGGACTCGGCCGGTTAACCAGGTAAAGCCCGGCAATCACCAGCAGGGCCGCGGCACCGAAGGCGAGGGTCAGGGTGTCATGCATGATGAAATAGCTAGCCACCACGCCAAACAAAGGGGTGATGAAGGTAAATGCCGACAATTTGCTGGCGGAATAGGTCTTGACCAGCGCAAACCAGATCAAAAACGTCAATCCGACCACCCAAACCGCCTGATAGACCATCAGCGACAGCGCCAGCGGGCCGGGAACCCGGGTCAGGGTTTCCCCGAAAAACCAGGCCGCAAGCCCCAGAATCGGGATCGAAAGCGCCACCTGGTATCCCAGGCCCTTTTCCGCGGGCGCCCTGAGCAGCGCCGTGGCCTTGACGATCAGGGTCGTCGTCGCCCACAGCGCGCCGCCGGCGATGACCAGGAGGTCGCCGAGCAGCACCCTGGCGTCGACATCGGCCTGGGGAACCCCGATCGCCAGCGCCACGCCGGCAAAGCACAGCGCGAGCCCGCCCCATTGCGAGGCGCGCAGCCGTTCGCCGAGAAACAGATAGGAGCCGAAGGCCACGAAGAACGGCGCGGTATAGAGAAACACCACCGCGCGCGACGCCGAGGTCAGCAGCAGGCCGCGATAGATCAGCACGAATTCGACGCCGAAGATGACGCCCGCGCAGCAGTCCCGCGCGCAACGTGCCGTCGCGCTCGAACATTTTCACCCCGCGCAGCCGCGCGATCAGAAACAGCACGATCAGCGCGCCCGCGGAGCGGATCGTGGCCTGCAGCATCGGCGGAATGTCCGGCAGCGCCAGCTTGACCGCGATCTGGTTGAAACCCCAGCTCAGGCACAGCATCAGCATCAGCGCGACCGCGCCGGGGGTCAGCGGCCGCCCGGCCGATGAAAGCACTCGATTTGACGACATGAACCCTCGTGGCCGGCTTATCGCCGTGTTGTCATTTCTTCTGGCAGTGCGCGCAAATGCCGGCGATCTCGACCACGGACAATTTCGGCGCAAAGCCCAGGCGCGCGCGGCGGCGTTGAGGCTTTGCGCCACCGGGGCGGCCGGAATTTCGCCGACCGAGCCGCAGTCATCGCAGATCAGAAACGCCACCATCGCAGCGGCGTCATGGTCATGCGCGCAGGCGAGATAGGCGTTGCGGCTTTCGATGCGGTGGACGAGGCCGTTCTCCATCAGGAAATCGAGCGCGCGATAGACCGTGATCGGCGCCGGCCGCGGCATCGATTTGGCGAGTTCGTCGATCACCTCATAGGCGCCGAGCGGCCGGTGGCTGGACAACAGCGCCTGCAGCACCTGACGCCGGATCGGGGTGAATTTCTGCGACCCTCGCCTGCAGACCTGTTCGGCATGATCGATCGCGTCCGCGGCGCAGCGGCCGTGGTCGTGATCGGGCGCGGGAAAGGTCGGTTTTGTCAGGGTCATTTAAGTCAGGGTCATGCAAGGGGGTCATGTAGCGCGGCCGGTCCGGCCGGTCGAATCCGGCGCGGAAAATTCGCAACCGCGGCCTGTGTAGCATTTTACCGCGGCAATCCCAAATCCATCGCCTTTCACTGCGTCGCCACTGGAACCGAGCCATGTGCTGCCGGCGGGTCAGCCTTCCGTTAACTTGCCATCTGCAATTAATGAGCTAGCTTATTATATCGAAAGCTTATGGAGACGGCCCCCGATGGCCCGCGGTCCCGTGGATATGAACTTCCTTGTTTACGCTCGGCGAGTTGCAGCGGCTGGTGCGTGCCTATGCCGACAAGCAGGCGGCGCGTTACGGCATCACCCGCGCGCAATGGGCGGTATTGGCCAAGGTGGAACGCAACGAGGGCCTGAAGCAGTCGGAACTCGCCGAACAGATGGAAATGCAGCCGATCACGCTGACGCGGCTGATCGACAAGCTCTGCGACAATGGCTGGATCGAGCGCCGCGGCGACGAGACCGACCGCCGCGTCAACCGCCTCTATCTGCGCAAGGCCGCCCGCCCGCTGCTCGGCAAATTGAGCGGGCTGCGATCGGAGCTGACCGCGACCGCGCTCGAAGGCATCAATCCGGCCGACGCCCACCGCCTGCTCGCCCAACTGGAGGCCATCAAGGAAAACGTGCGCAACGCCATCCAGAATGCTCCGGCGGAACCGCCGAAGAAGGAACAGCGCTATGGCTGATCCGATCCTGAAATTTCCGCCCGAGCAGAAGGGCGACCGGCCGGCGAAACCCCGGATCAAGATTGCCGCGGAGCCGCGCCGCCGCTGATGGCCGGCATGCGGCGCTATCGCCGCGCCCTGCTGCTGGTGGTGCTGCCGCTGGTGGCGCTGCTCGGCGGGCTGACCTTCTATCTCAACGGCGGGCGCTACGTGACCACCGACGACGCCTATGTCGGCGCGCAGAAGGTGCTGATCACGCCCGACATCTCCGGCAAGATCATCAATGTCGCCGTGAAGGAAGGCCAGCAGGTCAAGGCCGGCGATGTCCTGTTCCAGATCGATCCGGTGCCGTTCCAGCTGGCGGTGGCGCAGGCGCGCGCCAAGCTGGCCGATGCCAAGACCAGCCACGACAATCTGGTCGCCAACGTCAAGCTCTATGGCGAGACGATCGACCTCGTCAACGCGGGCATCGAGCTCAAGCAGCGCGACGTCGACCGCAAAACGGCGCTCGCCAAGAGCAATTTCGGCTCGCAGCTCGACCTCGACAACAGCGCCACCGCGCTGGTCACCGCGCAGGCCCAGCTGCAACTCGTCAAGCAGCAGCAATCGACCGCGCTCAATCAGCTGCTCGGCGATCCCGAACTGCCGCTCGAGCAGTTTCCGGCCTACCTGCAGGCCAAGGCCGCGCTCGACGACGCCCAGCGCAACCTCGATTTGACCACCGTGCGCGCGCCGATGGCCGGTGTCGCGACGCAGGTCGATCAGATCCAGCTCGGCCGCTTCACCGTCGGCGGGCACGCCGGTGTTCTCCATCATCGATATCGCAAACCCGTGGGTCGACGCCAATCCGAAGGAATCCGACTTCACCTATGTCGCGGTCGGTCAGCCCGTCACGATCGACGTCGATGCCTTCCCCGATCACGTCTTCAAGGGCACCATCGGCTCGCTGAGCCCCGGGACCGGCGCGCAATTCGCGATCCTGCCGCCGCAGAACGCCACCGGCAACTTCGTCAAGGTGGTGCAGCGCGTGCCGGTGCGGATCTATTTCGACAGCAACGACACCTATGTAAAGAAGCTGAAGGCCGGCATGAGCGCCTACACCTCGATCGATACCGGCCATCGCCGCTCGCTCGCAGCCCTGTTCGGCTTCGCGCCGGCGTCGGCGGCGAAGGACTGATCGAGCATGACCGGGGCCGCAGCGCCCATCGCCGTTCCCGGCCTGCGCCGGAACATGGTGACGATCTGCGCCATGACCGCGACCATCATGCAGGCGCTGGACACCACCATCGCCAACGTCGCGCTGCCCTATATGCAGGGCTCGCTGTCGGCGTCGCAGGACCAGATCAACTGGGTGCTGACCTCCTACATCGTCGCGGCCGCGATCATGACTGCGCCGGTGGGCTGGATCGCCAACCGGTTCGGGCGCAAGCGCATCTTCATCCTGTGCTCGGGCGGCTTTACGGTCGCCTCGGTGTTGTGCGGGCTCGCGCAGGACATCAACCAGATGGTGATGTTCCGTCTGTTGCAGGGCGTGTTCGGCGCCGCGCTGGTGCCGCTGTCGCAGGCGGTGATGCTGGACTCCTATGCGCTGCACGAGCGCCCCAAGGCGATGGCGATCTGGGGCATGGGCGTGATGATGGGTCCGATCATGGGGCCGTCGCTGGGGGCCTGGCTGACCGAGACCTATTCCTGGCACTGGGTGTTCTTCGTCAATTTGCCGTTCGGCATCTTCACCGTGCTCGGCCTGCTCGTCTTCATGGACGAGACCAACAAGAATCTCGAGCTGCGTTTCGACTGGTTCGGATTTGCGGCGCTCGCGGTCGGCGATCGGGAGCTTGCAGCTCGCGCTCGACCGCGGCGAGCAGCTCGGCTGGCTGGAATCCAACGAAATCATCGCCGAGTTCATCGTCTCGGCGGTCGGCTTCTATTATTTCTTCGCGCATTCGCTGACGACGGCGAAGCCGTTCGTCCAGTTTGCGATCTTCAAGGACAAGAATTTCGTCGGCGGCTGCGTGTTCATGGCGGTCATGGGTCTCGTGCTGTTCTCGACCATGGCGCTCGCCTCGCCCTATCTGCAGAACGTGATCGGCTATCCCATCATCACCGCGGGCCTGTTGCTGGCAAGCCGCGGCTGCGGCACATTTGTGGCCATGATGATGGTCGGCCGCATGATGCGCTATATCGAGGCGCGCACGCTGATCATCTCCGGTCTCAGCCTGACCTGCCTTTCGCTGTTCTACATGACCGGCTGGACCGACCAGACCGGCGTGCAGGAGATCGTGACGCTGAGCATCGTGCAGGGCTTCGGGTTTGGCCTGGTGTTCGTGCCGCTGAGCACGGTGGCATTCCTGACGCTGCCCAACCATCTGCGCACCGATGGCACCTCGATGCTCACCCTGTTGCGCAACGTCGCGAGCTCGATCGGGATTTCCGTCGTGATCGCGCAACTGACGCAAGGATCGCGGCGGGTCTACGCGGTATTGAACGAGCACGTCACCCCGTTCAATCACGCGATGCAGATGCCCGACGTGAGCGGCATGATCAACATGAGCACCGACGCCGGCCGCGCCATGGCCAACGCGATGATCGCCGTGCAGGCGCAAATCATCGCGTTTTCGCAGGACTACCAGATGGTGATGCTGTTCACGCTGTGCACGATCCCGCTCGCGATCATCATCGGGTCGACCAAGGTCGCGCTGCGCAAGCAGACGGCGGCGCCGGAACACGCGGTGATGGAATAGACCGCGGCCTGGCGCCAACCCGTTGGCGCTTTTGCCCGGCCACGACGATTTTCCGTGCCGCCAAAGCTTTGGCTCAGCCTCGCTTTGCCTTTTTCTTCTTGGCGGGCTTTTTGACGGCCTTCTTGGCGGTCGCCTTCTTGACCTTCAAGCGGCCCGGCTTGTGTTTGACCAGGCCGAAAGCGGCCATCAGCGTATTGGACTTTTCAGTCGCGCTGCCGGGAAGATCCGTGACGACGACGGTCGCGGAGAACGGACCGTCGCCCGAATTCTTGCGAAACACGCGAAAGCGCGTCCGCGTCATCTTCGGAATGACGGTGCCGTCGCCCTTGAAAAGCTCGGCCGTGTCCTTTGCCGTGATGACGTGAACGTACACGTCGGGCGCGCTGGTGGCGGAACAGAGGACGGAGCTGTCTTTTACGATGCCACGCACCACTTCGGGATGGTCGCTGTGCAGAACGATCGTTTCGCTCATGATAATAATTCCTTTGATGGAAAAATTGCTTTGATCATCGGCTCGCCCGGCCGGTTGAGAATACCAGCACAATCTGCGGTAGCATGTCCAGTCGCGCCACGGGGCGGACCGGAGCGATGGCGGCGGGCGGCGCGCCGCCCGGCGCCAAACGGCGCGCGCGAATGCGCAGCCTGGTAACGGGCTGCTGGCGACGAGGTTCGCTGCGGCCGCCCTTAGTTGAGCTTCTCGATCGCCATCGCGACGCCCTGCCCGACGCCGACGCACATGGTCGCCAGCGCGCGCTTGCCGCCGCGCTTCTCCATGCCGTGCACCGCCGTCATCGCCAGCCGCGCGCCGCTCATGCCGAGCGGGTGACCGAGCGCGATAGCGCCGCCATGCGGGTTGACGAAATCGGCATCGTCCTTGACGCCGAGCTGGCGCAGGCAGGCGATGCCCTGGCTGGCGAAGGCCTCGTTGAGTTCGATCAGGTCGAAATCGCTGATCTTCAGCCCCAGCCGCTCCATCAGCTTGCGGGTCGCCGGCACCGGACCGATGCCCATGATGCGCGGCGGCACCGCGGCCGAGGCCAGCCCCAGGATCCGCGCCCGCGGCGTCAGGCCGTGCTTCTTCACCGCCGCTTCCGAGGCCAGGATCATCGCGGCCGCGCCGTCATTGACGCCCGAGGCATTGCCGGCCGTCACCGTGCCGGGATTGCGCACGATGGGCTTAAGCTTTGCCAAGGCTTCGAGCGTGGTTTCCGGCCGAGGATGCTCGTCCTTGTCGACGCTGACCGGGCCGGCCTTGCCGGCGGGCACCGATATCGGCGTGATCTCCTCGGCGAAATAGCCCGATGCGATCGCTTGACCTGCCCGCTGCTGCGAGCGGATGGCGAACGCATCCTGGTCGGCGCGCGATACCTGGAATTCCTCGGCGACGTTCTCGCCGGTCTCCGGCATGGCATCGACGCCATATTGCGCCTTCATCAGCGGGTTGATGAAGCGCCAGCCGATGGTGGTGTCGAAAATCTCGGCCGAGCGCGAAAACGCTTCCGCCGCCTTGCCCATCACGAACGGCGCCCGCGTCATCGACTCGACGCCGCCGGCAATGGCGAAATCGATCTCGCCGGCACGGATCGCGCGCGCGCCGGCGCCGACCGCGTCCAGTCCCGAGGCGCAGAGCCGGTTGAGCGTTTGGCCGGGAACCGTCTCCGGAATGCCCGCCAACAACAGCGCCATCCGCGCGACATTGCGGTTGTCCTCGCCGGCCTGGTTGGCGCAGCCGAAATAGACCTCATCGACCTGGGACCAGTCGAGCTTCGGATGGCGTGCCATCAGGGCCTTGATGGGCGCCGCCGCCAGATCATCGGCGCGCACCTTGGCAAGCGACCCGCCGAAGCGGCCGATCGGCGTCCTCACGGCGTCGCAAACAAATACATCGCCCATCGAATCTCTCCCTGAATGCCGCGTTCCCGCCCGCGCTCGTCCGCTCAAATGGATGGCGAGTTTTAGGAGCGCCATCGGGGCAGGTCAATTGACGGCTTTCGCCTGATCGGTGCTTTCGCGCGAGGTCCGCTATGCCTAAAGCTCCGAGATCGCATCCCGTAGACTTGCTGAGAGCGTGGAAAACACGCGATGGCGCGGCAAACCGATAGGACTGGCGGCTAAAATTTTGTAGTTTGCGGCGCGATGACGATCCAGCAATCCATCCCCGTACCACCAGATGCCGCGACGCCCGCCGAGGCCGCCGCGCGCGTCACGCCGATGATGGAACAATACCTCGAGATCAAGGCCGCCAATCCCGGGCTGCTGTTGTTCTACCGGATGGGCGACTTTTATGAATTGTTCTTCGAGGACGCCGAGATCGCCTCCAAGGCGCTTGGCATCGTATTGACAAAACGCGGCAAGCATCAGGGCATGGATATCCCGATGTGCGGCGTGCCGGTGGAACGCTCCGAGGACTATCTGCATCGCCTGATCGCTTCCGGCCATCGCGTCGCGGTGTGCGAGCAGACCGAGGATCCGGCCGCGGCACGCGCGCGCGGCAACAAGAGCGTGGTGCGCCGCGATGTGGTGCGGCTGGTCACCCCGGGCACGCTGACCGAAGACACGCTGCTCGACGCCCGCACCAACAATTATCTGCTGGCGATCGCACGCGCCCGCGGCTCAGCGGGCGCGGACCGCATCGGGCTCGCCTGGATCGACATTTCCACGTCCGAATTCATCGTCACCGAATGCGGAACGGGCGAACTCGCCGCGACATTGGCGCGGATCAATCCCAATGAGGCGATCGTCACGGACGCGCTCTACGGCGATCCCGAGCTGGGACCGCTGTTGCGCGAATTGCCGGCGGTGACGCCGCTGACCCGCGATTTCTTCGACGGCGCCACCGCCGAGCGGCGGCTGTGCGATTATTTCGCGGTCGCCACCATGGACGGCCTCTCCGCGATGTCGCGGCTGGAGGCCACCGCGGCCGCGGCCGCCGTCACCTATATCGACCGCACCCAGGTGGGAAAGCGCCCGCCGCTGTCGCCGCCGTCGCGCGAAGCCGCCGGCACCACCATGGCGATCGATCCGGCCACCCGCGCCAATCTCGAGCTGACGCGGACACTGGCGGGCGAACGGCGCGGGTCGCTGCTGGACGCCATCGACTGTACCGTGACTGCCGCCGGGTCGCGCCTTCTTGCACAACGACTGGCGGCACCGCTCACCGACAGCGCCGCCATCGCGCGGCGGCTGGATGCGATCGCGGCATTCGTTGCCGACAGTGCGGCGCGCGACGATGTCCGCGCCACGTTGAAGGCGGCGCCCGACATGTCACGCGCGCTGGCGCGATTGTCGGTCGGGCGCGGCGGCCCGCGCGATCTCGCCGGTCTGCGCGACGGCATCCTCGCCGCCGATGCTGCGCTGGCGCGGCTTTCGAAGCTCGAAAATCCGCCGCAGGAAATCGCCGCCGTGATGGAGGCGCTGCGGCGGCCGTCCCGCGAACTGGCGCGCGAATTCGAGCGCGCGCTGGCCGAGCAACTGCCACTGATCAAACGCGACGGCGGTTTTGTCCGGCGAAGGCTACGAGGCCGCACTCGACGAGGTCCGCAACCTGCGCGACGCCTCCCGCCTCGTCGTAGCGGCCATGCAGGCGCGCTACGCCGACGACACCGGCATCAAGGGCCTGAAGATCCGCCATAACAACGTGCTGGGTTATTTCGTCGAGGTCACGGCGCAGCATGGCGACAGACTGATGGCGCCGCCCCTGAACGCGACCTTCATCCATCGCCAGACGCTCGCCGGCCAGGTCCGCTTCACCACCGCCGAGCTCGGCGAGACCGAAGCCAAGATCGCCAACGCCGGCGACCGTGCGCTCGGGCTGGAACTGGAAATCTTCGAGCGGCTCTGCGCAATGGCGATTGCCGCCAGCGAAGACCTGCGCGCCGCGGCGCATGCTTTTGCGATGCTCGATGTCGCCACCGCGCTGGCAAAGCTTGCGGTCGACGACAATTACGTCCGGCCCGAGGTCGACGCCTCGCTCAGCTTCGCGATCGAGGGTGGCCGGCATCCCGTGGTCGAACAGGCGCTGAAGCGCGACGGCCAGCCGTTCATCGCCAACGCCTGCGACCTGTCGCCGGGGCCGGCGCAGAAATCGGGCCAGATCTGGCTGATCACCGGACCGAACATGGCGGGCAAATCGACCTTCCTGCGCCAGAACGCGCTGATCGCGCTGCTGGCGCAGATCGGCAGTTTTGTCCCGGCGTCGCGGGCGCGGATCGGCATCGTCGACCGGCTGTTCTCGCGCGTCGGCGCTGCCGATGATCTCGCACGCGGCCGCTCCACCTTCATGGTGGAGATGGTGGAGACCGCCGTCATCCTCAATCAGGCCAGCGAACGCTCGCTGGTGATCCTCGACGAGATCGGCCGCGGCACCGCGACCTTCGATGGGCTGTCGATCGCCTGGGCGGCGATCGAGCATCTGCATGAGGCCAACCGTTGCCGCGCGCTGTTCGCCACGCATTATCATGAGCTCACGGCACTCTCTGCCAAACTGCCGCGGCTGTTCAACGCCACGGTGCGGGTCAAGGAATGGCAGGGCGACGTGGTGTTCCTGCACGAAGTGCTGCCCGGCTCGGCCGACCGCTCCTACGGCATCCAGGTCGCGAAACTCGCAGGCCTGCCGGCGCCGGTGATCGCGCGCGCCAAATCGGTGCTGGCAAAGCTCGAAGCGCAGGACCGCGGCCAGACCGCGCGAGCGCTCGCCGACGACCTGCCGCTGTTCGCGGTACCCTCGCGCGCCGCCGCCGAAGCCGGCGCCGCCGAGCGAGGCGGAACAGCTGATCGAAGCCGTAAAGGCGCTGCATCCCGACGAAATGTCGCCGCGCGAGGCGCTGGAAGCGCTGTATGCGTTGAAGGCGAAGCTGCCGAAGCAGTAACTGGTCCGTCATCCCGGGAGCACGCGAAGCGGAATCCGCGGAATCGCAGACGCCGGTGTCATGGCTCCGGATTGCGCATGACGCATCTCACCGGGATGACGACTGTCACCGCGCGCAGCTTCCTCCGCCCGTTCCACCACAACCCAAGATTCCAGCTCACGCTGGTCGCCAACGCGAGACTGAGCGCGATCGCCGAGCCGAACTGCGGCGCCGCGACGTGCAGCACGGCGAGCGCGATGCCGAATCCGATCAGGCCCCAGCCGCCATTGGCGATCACGGCCGCGGTCGGCTTGCCGCCGATGCGCGGGTGCAGGATCAGCATCATGGAGGTGAACACCACCGGAAACAGCGCGATCATGCCGCTGACCTCCGGGCCGACCCAGCGCGACAGAGTGACGACGGTTACGACCAGGGACGCGACCAGCGACGCGCGCAGCGGGATATCGTACCAGCGCCGGGTGATCAGCGGCATCTTGACGTGGCGGAAGCGCCGCAGCAGCGGCAGGCAGATCGCAAACGTCACGGCGTTCGCGATCAGGCCGCCGGCCAGCGACCAGTGCACCGTCCGCGCCAGTGCGGCAAGGACGATCCAGACCACGATCGCGCCGCCCCAACTGATCAGCGCATTGCGGCGCTGCGCCAGCACGGCATAGGTCAAGGCAAGCCAGATCGTCGCCGCGTTGATCGGCAGGCTCGCCAGCGCGCCCTCGGCGATGAAGGCCGCGTCGTGATCGAGCGCCAGGAAGACGTAAGAGGGCCCCGCCGAGATCGGCAGCGTCGCGACCAGCGCGCCGATCACCGGGCCCGAGCGCTCGGTAATGACGGAGGCCGACACCACGAACGCCTGCGGTGATCGCCATGCGCAGCGCCAGCGTCAGGATGAAGGCGAGATCAGGGGACATTTTAATCCGTCGTCCCTGCGAACGCCGGGACCTATAACCATAGCCGTTCGTGTGGCGCGAAAGCCGTCGAGCAGCGGTTCTTGAAGCGAGGGGACCCGGCGTACGGATCCCGGCTCGCGCGGAGCCTGTCGTCGGGCCGGCCGGAGGCCGGACCCGCTGGCTTGGCCGGGACGACGATAGATTGGTGCGCTCACACCCGTTGCATCGTCACCGAAACTTTCGGGCCGTGCTTGATGGTCTGGTAGACCACGCAATAGCGCTCGGTCAGTTTCAAGAGCAGATCGAGCTTGTCCTGCGGCGCGTCGGTACCGACCTCGAAGCGCAGACGGATTTCGGCAAAGCCGACCGGCGCCTCCTTGTCGATGCCGAGCGTGCCGCGGAAATCCAGATCGCCCTCGGCGGTGACATCTCCCGACCTCAGCGGCACCTCGATCGCGGTCGCTACCGATTTCAAGGTCACTCCGGCGCAGGCGACCAGCGCTTCGAGCAGCATGTCGCCGGAGCACAATTCGAGGCCGGATCCTCCGGAGCCCGGATGCAGGCCGGCCACGGCCAAGGCGCGGCCGGTTTCGACCTTGCAGGCGATGCCTTCGTTCTCGATCGAGCCTCGCGCGGTCAGCGTGATCATCGCCGCCTTGGGATCGGATCTGTAGCGCTCCTTGATCGGGGCCTGAGTGGCGCGGAGTTGGGCGGCGTCCATCTTGTTCCCTCCCGGATGCAATTGATCGTCGGATCTATTGATCATCGGATGTAATGAAAGACGCCGCCGATGTCACTACTCCGGTCGGAGGAGCGGCTCGCCCCGCTCCAAAGAAACCGTGTTATTTCAATCGGTTGATCAAGGTAACATCATTGGCATGGCGGGACCGACGATGGGAAACCTTGGTCGAAGCGCCAGGAATCCAGCACGGACCTGCTGTTATCTTCGGGATTGTCCCGTGACAGCGTCGGCGCCGTCCGATATTTGCGTATGGCATGGACAGCGTCGTGACCCAGAGCAGGCCGGAAGCCGACGAACGTTTCGATAGCGCGCGGATCGCCGCCGCGGTCGACGCGCTTGCGGAGCAGCATGCCGGGCGCGAGGATGTTTTCCGCTCAGCCACGGCGCAACTCCTGAAGGCCGAATTGATGGCGGCGCGCGCCACCGCCCAGGCTGTTCTGCTGAAGGATCGTCACGGCCGGCGCTGCGCCGAACGGCTGTGTTACGTGCAGGACGAAATTATCCGCATCCTGTTCTCGGCCGCCACGCGGCATCTCTACCGCTCGCCGATCCCCTCGGGCGCCGAGCGCATGGCGGTGGTCGCCACCGGCGGCTATGGCCGCGGATTGATGGCGCCGGAATCCGACATCGATCTGTTGTTCATCCTGCCCTACAAGCAGACCGCCTGGGGCGAGCAGGTCGCCGAAGCGATCCTGTATTGCCTGTGGGACATGGGGCTGAAGGTCGGCCACGCCACGCGTTCGGTCGATGAATCGATCCGGCAGGCGCGCGGCGACATGACAATCCGCACCGCGATCCTCGAGACGCGATTCCTGACCGGGGACCTGCCGCTCTACAACGAACTCGTCGAGCGCTTCGACAAGGAAGTGGTGCAGGGCACGGCGGCCGAATTCGTCACCGCCAAATTGGCCGAGCGCGAGGAGCGGCATCGCCGCGCCGGGCAATCGCGCTACCTGGTCGAGCCCAACGTCAAGGACGGCAAGGGCGGCCTGCGCGATCTGCATACGTTGTTCTGGATCGCCAAATACGTCTACCGCGTACGCGAGACCGACGAACTGCTCGAACGCGGCGTGTTCGACGCCCAGGAATACCGCACCTTCCGCCGCTGCGCCGATTTCCTGTGGTCGGTCCGCTGCAACATCCATTTCTTCTCCGGCCGCGCCGAAGAGCGGCTGTCGTTCGACATGCAGCGCGAGATCGCGATCCGGCTCGGCTATACCATCGCATCCCGGCATGCAGGATGTCGAACGCTTCATGAAGCACTACTTCCTGGTCGCCAAGGACGTCGGCGACCTCACCGCGATCCTGTGCGCCAAGCTGGAGGACCAGCAGGCCAAGCCCGCGCCGGTGCTGAGCCGGATGATGGCGCGGTTCCGCCCGAACCTGAGCCGGCGCCGGGTGCCCGACAGCGACGATTTCATCGTCGACAACAACCGCATCAATCTCGCCGCGCCCGATGTCTTCAAGCACGATCCCGTCAATTTGATCCGGATCTTCCGCCTCGCCCAGAAGAACAATCTGGCGTTTCACCCCGACGCCATGCGCACGGTGACGCGGTCGCTGAGGCTCATCAACACGCAGCTGCGCGACGATCCGGAAGCCAACCGCCTGTTCATGGAAATCCTGACGTCGAACGACGCGGAAATCGTGCTGCGGCGGATGAACGAGACCGGCGTGCTCGGCCATTTCATCCGCGCCTTCGGCAAGATCGTGTCGATGATGCAGTTCAACATGTACCACCATTATACGGTGGACGAGCATCTGTTGCGCTGCGTCGGCTATTTGCAGGAGATCGAACGCGGCGGCAACGACGAATTCATCGTCGCCAGCGACCTGATGCGCAAGATTCGCCCCGAGCATCGCGCGGTGATCTACATCACCACATTGTTGCACGACGTCGCCAAGGGCCGCCCGGAGGATCATTCGATCGGCGGCGCCAAGGTGGCGCGGCGGCTGTGCCCAAGGCTCGGCTTCAACGCCGCCGACACCGAACTGATCGTCTGGCTGATCGAACAGCACTTGACCATGTCGACGGTGGCCCAATCGCGCGACCTCTCAGACCGCAAGACCATCGAGAATTTCGCCGCCGTGGTGCAGTCGGTCGAGCAGATGAAGCTTTTGACGATCCTGACCACCGCCGATATCCGGGGCGTCGGTCCCGGCGTCTGGAACGGCTGGAAGGCGCAACTGTTGCGCACGCTGTATTACGAAACCGAGCCGGTGCTGACCGGCGGCTTCTCGGAGGTCAACCGTGCCCAGCGCATCGCCGTGGCGCAGGCAGAATTCCGCGCCGCCTTTACCGAATGGCCGGAAGATGAGCTCAATGCCTATATTGCGCGGCACTACCCGGCCTACTGGCTCAAGGTCGAACTAGCGCGCAAGATCCGCCATGCCCGCTTCCTGCGCGCCAGCGAACAGGCCGGGCACAAACTGGCGATCAATGTCGGCTTCGATGGGGCGCGCGGCGTCACTGAGCTGACCATCCTGGCGGTGGATCATCCGTGGCTGCTGTCGATCATCGCCGGTGCCTGCGCTTCGGCCGGCGCCAACATCGTCGACGCGCAGATCTACACCACGACCGACGGCCGCGCGCTCGATACCATCGCGATCTCGAGGGAATATGACCGCGACGAGGACGAGGGACGGCGCGCCACCCGAATCGGCGAGATGATCGAGGACGTGCTGGAAGGCAAATTGCGCCTGCCCGAAGTGGTGGCGCGCCGCGCTGCCGCGCGCAAGGTGCGGCCGTTCGTGGTCGAGCCGGAAGTCATCATCAACAACCAGTGGTCGGACCGCTACACGGTGATCGAAGTGTCCGGCCTCGACCGGCCGGGCCTGTTGTACGAACTGACTACCGCGATCTCGAAGCTCAACCTCAATATCGCGTCGGCCCATGTCGCGACCTTCGGCGAGCGCGCCCGCGACGTGTTCTATGTCACCGACCTGCTGGGCGCCCAGATCAACGCCCCGACGCGGCAGGCCGCGATCAAGAGCGCGCTGGTCCATCTGCTCGCCAACAATTCAGCAGTGGCAAAGCCGGCGGCGTGAGCTGCATGGGTGCCTTGCTACGCAGGCACACGATCCAGCGAGCCGAACACCATCCGCGCTCCCTTAAGCGTGTCCATATACTCGCGCACCCGCCTTATCAGTCCATCCCTGAGCTCGAAGATGAAGCAGTATTCGACATCATAATGATGGCCATTCGATAACGTTGCCTGCATGCGCTCTTCAACGATCACGACGTTGTTCTCCGCATAGAAGCCGCGAAAATCCACCCTCACATCGGCGTGGAACAGCTTGCCGAATTCGACCGCAATGAAGTGGGCGATCTGCTCGCGGCCGATCATGTGGTTGGTATAGTGCATCGCAAGCGCGGTCGCGTTGCCCTTGGGGGCGAGCCATTCGGCATCGTCGGAGAACACCGCGGCGATCCGTTGTTTATCGCGACTGGCGAACGTCTCCCACGCCGCGATGACAAGCTGCTTGCTCTCGTGAGAGTTCATGTCGGGTCCCCGTGTTGCATGATGGAGACGTTAAGGGCACCGTCGGCGCCTGTCTGGCGATTTACGGACCCGACGTTTTTGGCTTGCTGGAGGGGCCCGTGGTCCCAACGAAAAACGTCAAATCGTCGTCCCGGCGGAAAGCGGAGAACCACGAATGTTGGTTGTGAGAGCAAATGCCGCTCCAGCTCACACCACATACACATCGGTGGTTATGGATCCCGGCTCGCGCGGAGCCTGTCGTCGGGCCGGCCGAAGGCCGGGCCCGTTGGCTTGGCCGGGACGACGACCGTGTTTGCTTGACGCGGCGATTTCTAGATCAGGCAGCCATCAAGCCGCACGCGTTGCCGCCTTCAGCACCACGCCTTCATGCTGCAGCAGCCATCGCTTCCGTTCCAGCCCGCCGCCATATCCGGTCAACGAGCCGTTGGCGCCGATCACGCGGTGACAGGGCACGACGACGCTGATCGGGTTGGTGCCATTGGCGTGGCCGACGGCGCGCACCGCCGCAGGCATATCGAGCTGGGCTGCCAACGCGCCGTAGCTGATCGTTGCGCCGACCGGGATCCTTCGCAGCGCGGTCCAGACCTTGCGCTGGAACGCCGTGCCGGCGACGCGCCATTTGATAGCGTCGAGGGAAGCGAGCTCACCCGCGAAATAGGATGACAGCGCCATCAGGATATCGGCCGGAGCCCGTGCGTTTTGCAGCATTGCTTCACCGTATTGCAATCGCAGCAGCTGCCGCATGCGCGGCTCATGGTCCTGCCAATCCAGCGCGCGCAATGCGCCCTCGGCGTCGGTGACGAGCAAGGCTGTGCCGATCGGCGTCTCCAGCCGATCGAGGCCGAATATTTCAAGCGGCTTCGCGCTCATGTCTCCTCCCTTTTGAAACGGCGTGATGGGATCCCGCGGCCCACAAATGCAAGGCCGCATAAGCGCGCCACGGCCGCCACGGCTCGCCGCGCGCCAACAGTTCGGCGGGTGACGGCCGCCTGCCGTCACCGCCCGCCATCGCGCGCATCAAGCCGATGTCGGCGGCTGGGAACGCGTCGGGTTCGCGCAGCTCGCGCATCGCGATGTATTGTGCGGTCCATTCACCGATCCCCGGCAGTGACCGCAATTTCGCAATCGTCTCTTCGAGGCTCGCGCTTCGGCTGAAGATCATGGGATCGGCGGAAACAGCCTGCGCCAGTGACGTCACCGCCATCGCCCGCGCATTCGGCATGCCGAGCGTTGCAAGATCGGTCGTGGCCAGGCGCGAAGGCGACGGAAACAGATGACTGAGGCCCTCATGATCCTTCGCCGTCGCCGGCAACGGTGCGCCATGGGCTTCTACCAACCTGCCGAGCAATCTGGTCGCGGCCGGAACGGTGATTTGCTGGCCGAAAATCGCCCGCACGGCGAGTTCGAAACCGTCCCACGCGCCGGGAACACGCAAACCCGGCCGGGCCTTGACCAGCGGCGCCAGCACCGGGTCGAGCGCAAGATGCGCGCCGATCGTGTCGGGATCTGCAGCAAGATCGAATACCCGCCGCACCCGCGCGATGATCTGGGGCAACGCCGCCATATCCGGAAATCGCACGTCGACGTCGACCCGGTTCCTGTCTGCGGGTGTTGCGCTGATCACGCCGAAGTGGCCGCCGATCGCAATGGTGCGGCGATATGTATTTCCAGAGACGGCTTCGACGCCGGGAATGGCGCGCGGCGCCAAGAAACGACAGCATCGCATCCCAGTCATAGGGCGGCCTGATAGGCGAGGCGGATCGACAACGCGCCGGTTTCGCGCCTGGCCTGGTCGCGGGTGCGCCGCAGCGTCGCCGGCGAACGCCCGAACATCTGCAAGAATGTTTCGTTGAAGCGGCGGACGCTGTTGAAGCCTGAAGCCAATGCGACCTCGGCCATCGGCAGCGAGGTCTCGTGGATCAATTGCTTGGCCAACAAGATCCGCCGCGTCTGCGCGACCGCGATCGGTGAGGCTCCGACATGCTGGTGAAACAGCCGCCGCAACTGGCGCGCGCCGATGCCGAGCCGGCTGGCAAGCCGTTCGACATCGGCCTCATCGAGGCCGCCGGCTTCGATCAAAGCGAGCGCGCGGGATACAGTATTGGTGGTGCCGCGCCAGAACGCGAGATCGGGCGAGGTTTCCGGGCGGCAGCGCAAGCATGGCCGGAAGCCGGCTTCCTGGGCCGCCGCCGCGGAAGCGTAGAACGAGGTATTCTCGAATTTCGGCGTGCGCGCCGGGCAAATCGGCCGGCAGTAGATGCCGGTGGTTTTGACGCCGACAAACAGCCGGCCGTCAAAACGGGCATCGCGGGTCGAAATCGCGCGGTAACAGGCAACGCGGTCCATATCCATCGCCACATGATCGCCTATCGAAGCAGTCCTGTCTCGCGGTTTTCGGACATCGACATTTTCAGCCAAAGGGGCCTGCCCGCGACAAATTCACCGACGCGATTTGTCCGGGGGGCGCTAGGTCGGAATCTCGCCAAAGGTTTTGCCGGGCGCCAGCGGTGCCAGCCGGATCAGCCGCGAGTCCTTCACCGCGGCCTGCCGATGTTTCACGGCTTCGCGATAGACGGGATCGCGGATCATTTCGACGAAGGCCGCGACGCTCGGATACTCCGCGATGAAGCAATGATCCCAACGCTCGTCGGCCGGGCCGATCAGCATCAGTTCGAACGCGCCTTGCCAGACCACCTTGCCGCCAAGACGCATGAAGACCGGCCCGCTTTCGCGGCCGTAGGCCGCATAGGCTTCCGCGCCGGTCGCGCTCCGCCCGTCGGGATAGGCCGCGCGGTCGCGCAGCCTGACCAGATTGAGCATGTGGATCGGGCCTTCGCGATCGTTGTCGCGAAACTGGGCGAACACTTCCTTGGTTGGATCGATATGGCCTGTCATGGTGTTTCCCTTTGCCATCGCCGATAACCGTCACAGCCCGCACTGCGGCGTGCTAGCATTATGATCGAGTTCGTCTGCGTCTTAGGGGGAGAGCATCGTGAACGCAATCGCCAACGCATTGGTGGTGCTGGTCGCCGCGCTGCATGTCTATTTTCTGGTGCTGGAGATGTTTCTCTGGACCAAGCCGCTGGGCCTGAAGACTTTCCGCAATTCAATCGAGAAGGCGACCGAGTCCGCGGTGCTGGCCGCCAACCAGGGACTCTACAACGGCTTTCTCGCCGCGGGCCTGGTCTGGGGATTGCTTCAGGGCACGCCGGCTGTCGCAATCCAGATCAAGACGTTCTTTCTGCTCTGCGTGATCGTCGCCGGCATCTATGGCGCCATAACCGTCAGCCGCCGGATTCTCTACGTCCAGGCCGCGCCGGCTGCCACTGGCATCGATACTGCTCTGGCTGGCGTAATTTCGTTCACCTTTCGGTCCGGCGTTATCTTGCATTGCCGAATCCTTTCCCTCACTATCCGAGCCAGCGATGGCGACCGCCCGGTCTTGCTCGAAAGACCTGCGGACAAGACCATCGGCATAATTTCAAACAAGAGGGAAGGGAGCGATATGAGGAAGGGCATTCTATACTTCATCGCCGGAACCGCGCTTGCAATCGCGCTGGCCTCGCCAGCATCGGCGCAGAAAAAATATGATACCGGCGCGACGGATACCGAGATCAAGATCGGCCAGACAGTGCCGTTCAGCGGACCGGCCTCCGCCTACGCCACCATCGGCAAGGCGCAGGCCGCCTACATCAAGATGATCAACGACGAAGGCGGCGTAAACGGCCGCAAGATCAATCTGATTCAGTATGACGACGCCTACAGCCCGCCGAAAACCGTCGAGCAGGTTCGCAAGCTGGTCGAAAGCGATGAAGTGCTGCTGACGTTCCAGCTGATCGGGACGCCGCCCAACGCTGCCGTGCAGAAATATCTCAATGCGAAGAAGGTGCCGCAACTGTTCGCCGCCACCGGCGCGTCGCGGTTTACCGATCCGAAGAATTTCCCCTGGACGATGGGATTCAACCCCAACTATTCGACCGAAGGACGCATCTACGCGCAGTACATTCTGAAGAACTACCCGAACGCCAAGATCGGTATCCTCTATCAGAACGACGATCTCGGCAGGGATTATTTGACAGGCATGAAGGACGGTTTGGGTGACAAGGCCAAGACCATGATCGTCGCCGAGGCGTCCTATGAGCTGACCGACCCGACCATCGATTCGCAGATCGTCAAATTGAAGTCGGCCGGCGCCGATCTGTTGTTCGATGCATCGACACCGAAATTCGCCGCGCAGACGATCAAGAAGATCGCCGATCTCGACTGGAAGCCGGTGCATATCCTCGACATCAATGCCACCTCCGTCGGCGCGGTGATGAAGCCTGCGGGACTGGAAAATTCCAAAGGCGTCATCAGCGTCAATTACGGCAAGGATCCGCTCGATCCGATGTGGAAGGATGACGCCGGCATGAAGAAGTATTTCGCGTTCATGGCGAAATATTATCCCGAAGGCGACAAGGATTCGAGCTTCAACACCTATGGCTATTCGACCACGCAGCTATTGATCTATGTGCTGAAGCAGTGCGGCGACAACCTCACCCGCGAGAACGTCATGAAACAGGCCGCCAGCCTGAAGAATGTCCAGCTCGATCTGTCCTTGCCGGGAATCGTCGCCAGCACCTCGCCGACCGATTATCGCGTCAACAAGCAGCTGCAGATGATGAAGTTCAACGGCGAGCGCTGGGAAGGCTTTCGGGCCGATCATCGAGGACACCGGCGCCAACGGCTGAGACGGCACCGAATTGACGCCGCTGGCGCCGAATTCCGAGCGCTCGGCGGGCCGTTCTGGCCGCCGAAAATCATGCCGGCTGGTAGGGTTAAAGAGTGTCTGAAATCCCTTATGATCAAGCACTTGCCCGACGCCGCTGCCTGCGATTAACCATCGCTTAAGACGGCTTTAAACCCCGCCCGCTAGCGTCACGCCGAGCGTTTCCGGCAAAGTCGGCGGCCGCCAAAACGCTCCTTTGGGTAAGTGGCGCGTATTCTGTTCCAAAACCGGTACACTTTGCGGAATACGCGCGTGACCGGTGCGGGCGTTGGCGTATGGCGTGGGGACGACAGAAGAGCGGCGGACGCAAGGAGCCGCAATTCGGGCTTGGCGCATCGCTGGCGGAATTGCGCCTCGGCCCGCAGGACCGTGTCACGTCCGCCGACGATGAAAAGCCGAAGAAATCATCTGCCAGACGCAAGACCAGTCGAGCCGGACGACGATGACGAGAGGCGCCGCCCGAGCGCAAGCCGAAGGCCGCCCGCGTGAGCCGCAGGCGCAAATCCGCAAGGCGGCGCGCGCGGCGGGCTGTTCCGCCTGTTCTATTGGGGCGCGGTGCTCGGCCTGTGGGCGGCGATCGCGATCGTCGGCGCCGTGGTCTGGGCCGGCGCGCATCTGCCGCCGATCCAGGCGCTTGAAATTCCGAAGCGGCCGCCGAACGATCGAGATCACGGGCCTCGACGGCAGCGTGCTGGCGACCCGCGGCGAAATGGCCGGCGCCAATGTTTCGCTGAAGGACCTGCCGCCCTACCTGCCGAAGGCCTTCATCGCCATCGAAGACCGCAGGTTCTATTCGCATTACGGCGTCGATCCCTGGGGCATCTTGCGCGCGGCGGTGGCGAACGTGCTGCATCGCGGCGTTTCGCAGGGCGGCTCGACGCTGACCCAGCAGCTCGCCAAGAATCTGTTCCTGACGCAGGAGCGCACGCTGCAGCGGAAATTGCAGGAGGTCGAACTCGCGCTCTGGCTGGAGCGCAAACATTCCAAGGCGGAGATCCTCGAACTCTATCTCAACCGGGTCTATTTCGGCTCCGGCGCCTATGGCGTCGAGGCCGCAGCCCAGCGCTATTTCGGCAAATCCGGCCAAGAACGTGACGCTGGCGGAGGCCGCGATGCTCGCGGGCCTCGTCAAGTCGCCGTCGCGGCTGGCGCCGAACCGCAATCCGGAAGGCGCCGAGAAGCGCGCGCAGATCGTGCTCGCCGCCATGGCGGACGCCAAATTCATCACCCAAGCGCAGGCGCAGGCCTCGATCGGGCACCCCTCCTACAATGTGAAGGCGGCGGGCGCCGGCACCATCAATTACGTGGCGGACTGGATCGGCGAAGTGCTCGACGATCTCGTCGGCCAGATCGACCAGAACATCGTGGTCGAAACCACCATCGATCCGAAACTGCAGGCCGTCGCCGAAGCCGCCGTCATCGACGAACTCGCGGCCAAGAGCGTCAAATTCAATGTCAGCCAGGGCGCGCTGGTGGCGATGACGCCGGACGGCGCGGTGCGCGCCATGGTCGGCGGCCGCAACTATGCCGAGAGCCAGTATAACCGCGCCGTCACGGCAAAACGCCAGCCGGGTTCGGCGTTCAAGCCGTTCGTCTATCTCACCGCGATCGAAGTCCGGGCTGACGCCGGAGACGATCCGGCAGGACGCGCCGCTCGACGTCAAGGGATGGAAGCCGGAGAATTACAGCCGCGAATATTTCGGCGCGGTGACATTGACCCAGGCTCTGGCGATGTCGCTCAACACCGTCGCGGTGCGGCTCGGACTGGAAGTCGGAGCCAAGAATGTTGTGCGGACCGCGCACCGGCTCGGCATTTCATCCAAGCTTGACGCCAATGCCTCGATCGCGCTCGGCACCTCGGAGGTCTCGCTGCTGGAACTGGTCGGCGCCTATGCGCCGTTCGCCAATGGCGGCCTCGGCATCTCGCCGCATGTCGTGACCAGGATCCGTACCGCCGATGGCAAGGTGCTGTATGCCCGGCCGCCCGACCAGCTCGGGCAGGTGATCGAGCCGCGCTACGTCGCATGCATGAACACCATGATGCAGGAGACGCTGCTCTCGGGCACGGCGCATAAGGCGGAGCTTCCGGGCTGGATGGCCGCCGGCAAGACCGGCACCAGCCAGGATTTCCGCGACGCCTGGTTCATCGGCTACACCGCCAATCTCGTCACCGGCGTCTGGCTCGGCAATGACGACAATTCGCCGACCAAAAAGGCTACCGGCGGCGGCCTGCCGGTGGAAGTCTGGACCCGCTTCATGAAAGTGGCCCATCAGGGCGTGCCGGTCGCGGCATTGCCGAATTCGCAAGGGATCGGCTTGTTGTCGAACCTGATGCAGGCCGCATCGCAGGTCAGCGCGCCTTCAGCATCCATGCCGCCCGCGCCGGGTCCGGTTGCGCCGGTTGCCTCGGCTGGCGCGAACCGGCCAGCGCCGACGCGCACGTCCGCGCGTCCGGAAGCGGCGGCGGGATTGGATGGCTGGCTGGTGGACCGGCTTTTCGGCAGGAACCGTTGAGGCGTTTTCGAGCGAGAGCCTGCCCCGGACTTGATCCGGGTGGATACCGGTTCGCGTAAGGAAGCCGCGTCAAATAGAGAAGACAGAGCCTCGGTTCTGGTCAATCAGAACCGAGGCCCTAGTCCTGAATGCCATAGCGATGCAGGTCGTTGCCGGAGGTGTCGAGCCAGGTCTTGGCGCGCTCGACATGGCCGCAAACGCGGGCGACCACCTTCCAGAACCGCGCCGAATGGTTCATCTCGACCAGATGCGCCACTTCGTGCGCGGCGAGATAGTCCAGCACGTAAGGCGGCGCCAGGATCAGCCGCCACGAGAACGACAGCGAACCTGCCGAGGTGCAGGAGCCCCAGCGGCTCGACTGGTCGCGGATCGACAGCCGCTTCACCCTGACGCCGAGCGCCTCGGCATAGAACTGCGCCGCCTTCTGCAGGTCGCGTCGCACTTCGCGCTTCAGGTAATCATGGACGCGGCGCTCGATATGCTCAGCGCCGCCCGCGACGCAAAGAATCCGCTCGCCGCTGTCGCGCGTCTCCGTCCATACCGTGCCGCGCTGAGCCGGCGCGGTGCACGATCCTGTGCGGGACGCCGCGCAACGGCACCACGGTGCCCGGAAGAAACGGCGCCGCCTTCGGCAAGCGGCCGAGACGCGCGGCGATCCAGCCGCCGTGACGCTGCGCGAAGTCCTTGGCGTCGGCGATGGTGCCGCGCGGCGGCATGGTCAGGATCGCTTCGCGGTCGCTTGGATGAATCCGCAACGTATAGCGCCGCGCGCGGCGGTGCCGGCGCAGCCGGACCGAGTAGATTTGCGAGCCGTGCTTGACCAGAAGACGAGAAGGTTCGTAAGGCCGCCGATAAAGGAGGGCGCGAGTGGCCATGTCTGCGATTCCGGGGATCAGGAGTTCGCCCGGATTCTGCCATATCCGCCGCCAGTGAAATCGCTCGGCGCAAAAACAAATCATTTGCCCAATATACAGGGGCTGACCGGTTAACCGGCCCTATAGGATGGGCCTGGAACAAAAAATTTCGGCTGAAAATCCGCCCTGGCAGCCCCCTTAAGGAATGAAGTCATCACTCATTCCTTCAAGGAGTCGCGAACCGGGGTTTCAAGGGCCAATTCAGGGGTTAGCGCCCCGCCGAATCTGCCCGCAATCCCGGCTTCAAACCGACTGGTCTGCGGAAGAGCGCTCCAATCGACGCTTATTCCGCGCCGCGGACAGTGAAGACTTCACAGAGACCAATGAAGGCTTCATGTTCGCCGCCGACATCATGAAATCGCTGATGCGCGGCACGATTTCCGATTTGAAGCGCGAGCCGTTGAAGACGCCGTAGTGGCCGACGCCCTTCTGCACGTAGTGCACCCGGCGATGATTCGGGATCGAACTGCACAATTCATGCGTCGCTTCGGTCTGCCCAAGGCCGGAAATGTCGTCGTTCTCGCCTTCCACCGTCATCAGCGCCACGCGCGTGACCTTCGAGGGGTCGACCAGCTTGCCGCGATGGGTCATCTCGCCCTTCGGCAAAGCATGCTTGACGAACACGGTATCGACCGTCTGCAGATAATACTCCGCCGACAGATCCATGACCGCGAGATATTCGTCATAGAAGTCGCGGTGCTTGTCGACCAGATCGCCGTCGCCCTTCACCAGATTCTTGAACAGGGCCTTGTGGGCGTCCATATGGCGGTCGAAATTCATGCTGATGAAGCCGTTGAGCTGCAGGAAGCCCGGATAGACGTCGCGCATCACGCCGGGATGCGGAAACGGCACCTTGGTGATGACGTGGTTGCGGAACCAGTCGATGCCGCGTTCGGCGGCGAGATTGTTGACCGCGGTCGGATTGCGGCGGGTATCGATCGGGCCGCCCATCAGCGTCATCGAGAGCGGAACGTAGGGGTCGCGCTCGGCTTCCATGACGGAAACCGCCGCCACCACCGGCACCGAAGGCTGGCACACCGCGATCACGTGCATATTGCCGCCGAGCGCGTGCAGCATCTCGATGAGGTAATCGACATAGTCGTCGAGATCGAAGCGGCCCTCGGTCAGCGGCACCATGCGGGCATCGGCCCAGTCGGTGATGTAGACCTCATGGGTCGGCAGGAAGGCTTCCACCGTGCCGCGCAACAGCGTCGCGTAATGGCCGGACATCGGCGCCACGATCAAAACCCGCGGCTGCGGGCTGCGCAGCGGCCGCGTCAGCTTGCGATCGAAGTACAACAGGCGGCAGAACGGCTTTTCCCAGACGACGCGGATGTCGATCGGCGTGCGCACGCCGTTGACCTCGGTGTCGTTGAGGCCCCATTCGGGCTTGCCGTAGCGGCGGGTGGTGCGCTCGAACAATTCGCAGCCGGCGGCGACCGATTTGCCGAACTCGGTGTGCGACCACGGATTGAGCGGATTCTGAAACAGGATTTTGGTCGCGTCCGTCACGGCTCGCGCCGGATTGAGCGACGCGTGCGCCATTTCGTACATCCAGTACATCGGCGTCGTAAGCGCCGGACTGCCTTCGGCCACCAGGGGCGGTGCGCCGCCAAACTCACCAATTGGCATTTATTCCTCGCCTGTTTTGCAACGCAGCATAGTGCCGAATGCGTAATAAAGCGTCAATGCACAGATCGGTATATCTACGCGCCGTGCAAGGCGAAAACCTTCAAATTCCATGGGATAACGGGTTTATTCGCCACCCTGGAGCAGCGAGCCGTGGCGGCGGGCGCTGCGCAAAAGCGCAAGAAATGCCGCAAATGACGCCATCAGCAGCACGGCGTTGATGAGCCAGCGCCGCTACCATCAGGTCGGCCCGAAACACATGGTCGATCAGCAGCGCCCGCATGCCCTCGAACACATAGGTCGGCGGCAGCGTCCAGGCGACATATTGCAGCCAGTGCGGCAGCACCGTCACCGGATAGTAGATGCAGGCCAGCGGCATCAGGCCGAACATCAGCGTCCAGACGATGCTTTCGGCGCCCAGCCCGTTGCGCAGCACCAGCCCGGAGACGAAAATGCCGACCGACCAGCTGGTGAAGATCAGGTTGCAGAAGAAGGCGATCAGCGGCAGCCCGATGCCGTAGAAATTGAAGCGGAACAGCACCATCGCCAGCAGCGTCATCGGGATCACGCCGATCGCGAGCCGGATCAGGCTCATCACCATCAGCGAGATCAGAAACTCGATCGGCTTCAGCGGGCTCATCAGGAGATTGCCGAGATTGCGCGCCCACATCTCCTCGAGAAACGAGATCGAGAAGCCGAGCTGGCCGCGAAACAGGATGTCCCACAGGATCACCGCGCCGATCAGGGTGCCGCCGGCGCGCGCGAAGAACCCGGCATTCTGCGCGATGTAGGTCTGCAGAAAGCCCCAGGTGATGATCTGCAGCGCCGGCCAATACAGCAATTCCAGCAGCCGCGGCCACGACGACAGCAAGCAGATACCAGTAGCGCAGGATCATCGCCTGGATGCGATGCGGCGCGATATCCAGATCGAGCGCGAGCCTGCTCACGGCGCCGTCTCCTGCACCCGGCCGCGCGCGACGTCGAGAAACACCTCCTCCAGCGTTGCGCGGTTGTAGCGGGCCATGATCTCGTCGGGGCTGTCGTCGTCCTCGATGCGGCCGCGCTTCATGATGATGACGCGGTCGCACAGCCGCTCCACTTCGAGCATGTTGTGCGACGCCAGCAGGATGGTCGCGCCGCGGGTCTTGCGATAGGTCAGGAGATGCTGCCTGATCCAGTCGGCGGTATCGGGATCGAGCGAAGCCGTCGGCTCGTCCAGCAGCAGCAATTCGGGCTCGGTTGATCAGCGCTTTCGCCAGCGCGACACGGGTCTTCTGTCCGGCCGAGAGCTTGCCGTTGGCGCGGTCGAGGAATTCGCCGAGATCGAGATCGGCGGCGAGCTCGTTCGATGCGCTCGCGCAGGTTCGGCACCGCGTAGAGCCGGCCGAAGATCGTCAGGTTCTGCCGTACCGTGAGCCGCATCGGCATGTCGACATAGGGGCTTTCGAAATTCATCCGGCCCAGCACCTCGGCGCTCTGCTCGGGCATCCGACAGCCCAGCACCTGGATGCTTCCCGAGGTCGGCAGCACCAGCCCCATGATCATGGCAATGGTCGTGGTCTTGCCGGCGCCGTTGCCGCCGAGCAGCCCGGTGACGCTGCCGCGCGCGATGCGAAACGAGACATCGTCGACCGCGCGGGTGGTCTTGTAGACCTTGACGAGATGCGCGACCTCGATCGCCGCCGACATGGTCGGATCGGCGGCGGGCAAGGGCAAGGATGTTGCGCCGTCATTCATCATGCGGGCCGTTCTTTCGGTGGTTCCTTCGGCCGCTGCTTTGCTGCTGCTTTGACTGCTCCTTGGGCCATTGCTGCGGCAAGCGCAAGGCATTGGACCATGCCGCCGCAGCGCCTGGCAAATTTGTGGTCCGGACCTCGCGCGGCTAGAGTTCCGGCCATGACCGAAGTCGCCGCCTCCGATTTTCGCCATCCGCGCCGCTATGTCCGTCTGGACACGATCCTGCGGCTGCGCTGGCTCGCCGTGCTCGGGCAACTCGTCGCCATTTTCATCGTGGTGCAGGGGCTCGAATTCGACGTCGAGGTCGATCCCCTGCGTCACCATTGTCGGCCTGTCGGCGCTGCTCAACCTGGTGCTGCAGATCGCCTTCAACCCGATGCAGCGGCTGGAGCCGGTGTATGCAGCGGCATTGCTTGCGATCAACATCGTCGAATTGGCCGGTCTGTTGTATTTCACCGGCGGCCTGGAGAACCCGTTTTCATTCATGTTTCTCGCCCCGGTTCTGATCTCGGCAACGGCGCTGCCGGTACGGCTGACGATTGCGCTCGGCCTGCTGGCGGTGGCCTGCGCCTCGGTACTGGTGTTCTTCCATTTGCCGCTGCCCTGGGACAGTGATGAACCGCTGGTGCTGCCGCCGATCTATCTGTTCGGCGTCTGGCTCTCGATCGTGCTCGCGATCGGGGTCACCAGTCTTTATGCGTTCCAGGTCACCGAGGAAGCCCGCAAGCTGTCGGACGCGCTGGCGGCGACCGAACTGGTTCTGACCCGCGAACAGCACCTCACCCAGCTGGACGGCCTTGCCGCCGCCGCCGCCCACGAACTCGGCACGCCGCTGTCGACGATTTTCCTGATTTCGCGCGAACTGGAAAAGAGCTTGCAGGACAACAGCCAGTTCGCGGGCGACATCAAGACCTTGCGCGAACAGGCGCAGCGCTGCCGCGATATCCTGGCCAAGATCACGCAACTGTCCGCGACCGGCGCGCCGTTCGACCGCATGCCGCTGTCGACGCTGATCGAGGAAATCGTGGCGCCGCATCGCGATTTCGGGGTGGCGATCAAGGTGCGGATCGCGGTCGCGGGCACCAGCGAGCCGGTCGGCACCCGCAATCCGGCAATCCTCTACGGTGTCGGCAACATCTTGGAAAACGCCGTCGATTTCGCGCGCACGACGGTGGAGGTGAACGCGTGGTGGAATAGCGATACCGTCGAGATCGTGATTTCCGACGATGGACCGGGGTTCGCCCCCGACATCATCAAGCGGATCGGCGAACCCTATCTGTCGCGGCGGCGTAGCGTGGACGACGCCCAAAACGGCCACCGCGGCCTCGGCCTCGGGGTGTTTATCGCCCGCACGCTGCTGGAGCGCACCGGCGCCAAGGTCTCCTTCACCAACCGGATCTTTCCGGATCACGGCGCCGTGGTCCAGATCGCCTGGCCACGCCAGCGCTTCGAGGCCGGCGAAATATCAACCGAACCAGCAGCTTAGTCAGGCCCGCCGGGTCAGCGCTCGGAGTGATCGACCTTGTACGGCCTTGGCAGCGCCGCGACCGGAACGCCATATGATGTGATAATCCGACATCAGGGGATACCCGAACCGTGAATGCCATCGCCGAACTGACCGGCCATGCCGACCGCTCGCTCCTGATCGTGGAGGACGACAAGCCATTCCTGGAACGGCTTTCGCGCGCCATGGAAACCCGCGGCTTCACCGTGACGTCCTGCGACAGCGTCAGCGATGGACTGGCCCAGATCGGCAAGGCGGCGCCGGCTTTCGCGGTGGTCGATCTGCGGCTCGGCGACGGCAACGGCCTTGACGTGGTATCGGCGCTGAAGCGCAAGCGCCCCGAGGCGCGCGCCATCGTGCTGACCGGCTACGGCAACATCGCTACCGCCGTCACCGCGGTGAAGATGGGCGCGGTGGACTATCTTTCGAAACCGGCCGACGCCGACGACGTCGTCGCCGCCTTGCTCGCCAGCGGCACCGAAAAATCCGAGCCGCCGAGCAATCCGATGTCGGCGGATCGCGTGCGCTGGGAGCACATCCAGCGCATCTACGAGATGTGCAACCGCAACGTCTCGGAAACCGCGCGGCGGCTGAACATGCATCGCCGCACCTTGCAGCGCATCCTCGCCAAGCGCGCGCCGCGGTAAGCGTGGCATCGCAGGGTGGATACAGCGCTTTCGGGTACTAAATCAGGATCCGGATAGATCGCGGGCGCGCGGCGCAACGGCGCCTCTGCTTATCCCACGACGATCTAAAACTCGCCGTGGCCGCCTTGCGGATCGACCAGCCGATTGAATCGCTGCGCCGCCGCAAGCGCAAACCGCACCGTCATCAGCTTGCGGGTCGGCGCCGGCAGACGATGCTCCGGCGCCTCGCAATGCATATGCGCGCCATAGGCATCGGCCACGATCAGGCCGGTCTCCCGCGGAAAGATCTCGCACGGCAGGTCCTGGGTGAAGGCGAAGAACAGCCGGTCGCAATGCATCCGGTAATCCTGCCACTTCTGGTCGGCGCGCAAATCCTCGACCGATGATTTGATCTCGATGATCCAGATTTCGCCGCGCTCGTTCAGCGCCACCAGATCGGCGCGGCGGCCCGAAGGCAGCGGCAATTCGCTGACGCAGGAAAATCCCAGCGACCGCAACAGCCGCGCCGTGCCGCGCGCGATCGCCAGCGCCGTTTCCGACTGACGGCGGTCCGGCGGGGGCACCAGGCTGATCTGGCGAGCGGGCGATTCCATGGCCGCATATTATCCGATTCCGGTTTCGTTCTCCATCGTGCCGTACTTGGCGGCGAGAACCAGAAGCGGCCCCCGGGACCCCCACCCAATCGCAGCCGCTCCGGGCTATGTGCCAATGATCACGCCCTCATTGCCGCGCAGATCGAGCGTGCCTTCGACCTTCTCGCCTTCCCTGTCCAGCAAGGTCGATAGCAGGATTTCGCCGTTGAGCCCTGCGGCGCCCGATGCGATCGAAACCGGCTGATCTCCCAGATTCAGCGCGATCACAACCGCCTCCTCGCCGCTTTGCCGCCGGTAGAGCAGCAGGTCTCCCTGCGCTGCGATCGGCACGTAATCGCCGGTTCGCAGTTGCGGCAGTTTCTTTCGCAGAGAGATCAGCGCCTTGTAGAGGCTGAGGATCGATCGCGCGTCCGCCTCCAGATTGACCACGTTCTCGTGGACGAAATCATCCGGCAGCGGCAGCCAGGGCGTCGAGGTCGAGAAGCCGGCGTGAGCCGTCGCATCCCATTGCATCGGCGTGCGGCAGCCGTCCCGGCCGACCCCGATGCCCGGCACGTTCTTCTCGAAGGGATCGCGGACCTGGTCGGGCGCGATCGCGACCTGATGCATGCCGATTTCGTCGCCGTAATAGAGCGTCGGCGTTCCCCGCAAGGTCAACAGCAGCATCGCGGCAACGCGCGCCTGATCCGGTCCGACCCGGCTCGCCACCCGCGGACGATCATGATTGCCGAGCACCCAGTTCGGCCACGCGCCCGGAGGCAGCGCCGCCTCGTAATCGGCGATGATCTTCTCGATCGACCGCGCACTCCACAGCGTCGACAACAGCGCGAAGTTGAACGGCAGATGCGCGCCGCCAAGATCGTTGCCGTAATAGGCGACCAGCCGGTGCAGCGGCAGATAGATCTCGCCGATCAGCACGCGGTCGTCGAATTCGTCGATCACGCGCCGCATCTCCGCGATCACCTCGTGCACTTCGGGTTGATCGGTGGAATATTGCGTCAGAATCTTCTCGTGCGGCGGCCGCCCCTCGCGGAAATGCGGATTGGGCGGATTGTCGCGAAATTCCGCGTCCTTGATCAGATGCCAGATCACGTCGACCCGGAAGCCGTCGACGCCTTTGCGAAGCCAGAACCGCATCACGTCATGGATGGCCTGGCGCACCGCGGGATTGCGCCAGTTCAGATCCGGCTGCTGGGCGAGAAAGGCGTGATAGTAATATTGTCCGGTCGCGGCGTCGAATGCCCATGCGCTGCCGCCGAATTCCGACAGCCAGTTGTTCGGCGGTCCGCCGTCCGCGGCCGGATCGCGCCAGATATACCAGTCGCGCTTTGCCGTTATCGCGTGAGCTTCGACTCTCGACGAACCAGGGATGCTGGTCGGAGGTATGGTTGGGCACGAGATCGAGGATGACCTTGAGCCCGATCGCGTGCGCGGCGGTCAACAGCGCGTCGAAATCGGCCATCGTGCCAAACAGCGGATCGATGCCGGTATAATCGGCGATGTCGTAACCGAAATCGGCCATCGGCGAGGGAAAGATCGGCGACAGCCAGATCGCGTCGATGCCGAGCGCCTGCAGATAGGGCAGCCGGTCGATGATGCCTTTGATGTCGCCGACCCCGTCGCCATCGGAATCCTGGAACGACCGCGGGTAGATTTGATAGAACACCCCGTGCCGCCACCAGATTTCGTCGCCCTGTTTCATCTCAAGATCGTTTCTCTCACATCGCGCTGCGCAGGGTAACGCCGGACCGCGGATCGGGTTCAGGCCAATAAACTCCCCATCGTGCACCCCGCATGAGAACCACGACGCCGGTATGACGGACGCGGCGGAAAAAAGCCCCAAAGGAACGTTCCTCCGAGACCTAGCCGCGACGCTAGACCGATCCTATCTGAATAAAAATCCTTCAATCTTGCCCTTGGCGAGCGAACAAAAATCGGCATTGTGCTGACATGACCCAGGAAACCGAGACCAAGGCGAAAGCCGGCGCCGCCATCATCCCGGTGACGCTGTTCGAGCAGAACTGCACGCTGATCTGGTGCGAAGCCACCAAAAAGGCAGCGGTAATCGACCCCGGCGGCGAAGTTCCGAAAATTCTGGAGGCGATCAAGCAAACCAAGGTCAAGGTGGAGAAGATCTGGCTGACCCATGGCCATATCGACCATGTCGGCGGCGCTGCCGAACTGCGCGACGCGCTGAAAGTGCCGATCGAAGGTCCGCACATCGCCGACAAGTTCCTGCTCGACAATGTGGTGACGAGCGGCGCGCGGTTTGGCATGACCGGGGTACGCGATTTCGCACCGGACCGCTGGCTCGACGAGGGCGACCAGGTCTCGATCGGTGAACTGAGCTTCGACATCCTGCACTGCCCCGGCCATTCGCCGGGCAGCGTGGTGTTCTACAACAAGGAAATGCACTTTGCGCATGTGGGCGACGTGCTGTTCAATGGTTCGGTCGGCCGCAGCGACATTCCCGGCGGCAATCACGCCACGCTGATCAAGTCGATCGTCGACAAGCTGTTGCCGCTCGGCGACGACGTCGGCTTCATCTGCGGCCATGGCCCCGGCTCGAGCATCGGCCAGGAGCGGATGACCAACCCGTTCCTCACCGGCGCGATGTAGCTGTCGCAGTCCAGATCCGCGTCAGGCGCCGACGCTGGAGCCGGATCGGTTCTGATTGAATCAGAACCGAGGCTCTATCTCCTTTACTTGACGCGTTTTCTTCATGCGAACCGGAATCCGCTTCGCTTGAAATCGCTATAGCTGCTACCCCGCAATCATCGCGCGAATGCGATGCGCCAGATGATCGAGGTCGAACGGCTTGGTGATCATTTCCATACCCGGCTGCAGGAAGCCATTCGATATCGCCGCGCTCTCCGCATAGCCGGTGATGAAAAGGATCTTGAGATCGGGCCTGCTCTCGCGAGCCAGGTCGGCGACCTGGCGGCCATTCATGCCGGGCAGGCCGACGTCGGTGACCAGCAGATCGATCCGCTCTTCGGAGCACAGGATCTTCAGGCCCGACGGCCCGTCGACGGCCTCCAATGTCCGGTAGCCCTGCTCGGCGAGCATCTCCAGGATGACGCCGCGCACCACCGGCTCGTCCTCGATCACCAGCACGGTCTCGCCGGTGCCGGCGTATTCGGCCGTCCTGGCGGCGGAAATATGCGAAGCGGCGCTGCCGCCGTGATGCCGCGGCAGATAGAGCCTGATCGTTGTCCCCTGCCCGATCTCGCTGTCGATGGTCACGTGGCCGTTCGACTGCCGGGCGAATCCATAGATCATGGAAAGCCCGAGCCCGGTGCCCTGCCCGATCGGCTTGGTGGTGAAGAACGGATCGAAGGCACGCGCCGCCACTTCCGCGCTCATGCCGACGCCGGTATCGGTGACGGCGATGCAGACATAATCGCCGGGCGACAGCGCGGGCGCGTCGGCGGTCACGCTGTCGAGCCGCGCGTTCGAAGTGGCGATGGTGAGCCTGCCGCCGTCCGGCATGGCGTCGCGGGCGTTGATGGCGAGATTGAGCAGCGCGCTTTCGAGCTGATTGGGATCGCACAGCGTGCTCCACAGATCGTCCGCCGCGACAATCCCAAGATCGATGGTTTCGCCGATGGTCCGGCGCAGCAGATCCTCCAGCGACACCACCAGCTGATTGACGTCGACGCTTTTCGGGATCAGCGGCTGCCGCCGCGCAAAAGCCAGCAGGCGATGGGTGAGCGCCGCGGCGCGGTTCGCCGAAGTCATCGCCGCATTGATGTAGCGCGCGACATTGTCGGTGCGTCCCTGGTTGAGCCGGGTCTGCATCAGGTCCAGCGAACCGACGATGCCGGTCAGCAGATTGTTGAAATCGTGGGCGATGCCGCCGGTCAATTGCCCTACCGCTTCCATCTTCTGCGACTGCAGCAGGGCTTCCTCGGCAGCCCTCAGCCGCTCGGCCGCGGCCTTCTCCGCGGTCACGTCGCGAGCGACCGCATAGTTGCGATCCCTGTCGGATACCCCCGTCCATGACAGCCAGCGGTAGGAGCCATCCTTGTGGCGAAAACGGCTTTCGAACCGCACGGTGGTCGCAGTGGCGCCGAGCTTTTTGACCTGCGCCTGTGTTAATCCATTGTCGTCGGGATGCTCCAGCCATTCCGACGTGCGGTTCAGCAGTTCAGCCTCGCTCCAGCCGAGCGTTCGGGTCCATGCCGGGTTGACGGTTTGCCAGACGCCGTTGCGGTCGGTGACGACCAGAAGATCCTGCGACACGTTCCAAATACGGTCGCGTTCCCTGGTCTTCTCCTCGACACGTTGCGCCAGCGTCGCGTTCAGCTCGGCGAGCTGGTCGGCAAGCTTGCGGTAGCGCTCCTCGCTTTGCCGAAGCGCCTGCTCCGCCATCACCTGCTCGGTGACATCGCTATGCGCGCCGACCAGGCGAATGGCTTTGCCATTTTGGTCGCGCTCGATGGTGGATTTGACCGAGATCCAGCGCGTCTCGCCGTCGCTGGGACGAATGATCCGGTACTGCACCGTATATTCGCGCACATCGCCGGCGACGGCGTCGCGGAATTTCTTTTCTGTCTCTTCGCGATCCTCGGGATGGATGCGCCGGACCCAGTCTTCATGGGTCTCGTTGGCCGCGTCCGGCGGCAACCCGTGGATCAGCAGATATTCCGGCGAGCGGCGATTGCGGAAGCCGGTCCGCAAATCGACCTCGAGGCCGCCGATCCGGCCGAGCTGTTGCACGCGCGCCAGTTCAGCCTCGCGTTCCCGAAGCTCGACGGCGGCAAGATAGTCCTTGGTGACGTCGCGGCAAACCACCAGCACGCCGCCGATACCGTCGTCCTTGTCGATCGGGCTGTAGCCGTAGGTCCAGTAGACCTGCTCCAGCCTGCCGTGACGCGTCACCGGAACGAGCTGGTTCTCGTGCCAGGTCGCGCCGCCGCCGCTCATCACCTGCTCGATCTGCGGGCCGATGATGGGCCAGATTTCCGCCCAGCATTCCCGCCCACGCTGACCGAGCGCGCTCGGGTGCCGCTCGGGCCCCATGGTCTGGCGATAGGCGTCGTTATAGAATTGAATGAGCTCGGGGCCCCACCAGATGAACATCGGGTGGTTGGTGTTGAGCAGGATGCGCACCGCCGTGCGCAGACTTTGCGGCCAGGTCTCGGGCTTTCCGAGCGGAGTTGTCGACCAGTCAAAGGCCCGCGTCAACGCGCCCATCTCGCCGCCGCCGGCGAGAAAATCCGCAGAAGTCGGCCGGTTGATTTTCAACATCAGGGGACGATCGTGGCCAGGTTCAGCCCAGTCAGCCGCCGGAACTTAACCGCCTGTCACACGCCTAGCAAACGCGCGGCGCGGGAACGGGTTTCAAAATATTTTCTCGGAAGCGGAACAAAATCGCCTGTTGGGTGCGCGGCGACAACCGTCAACCATCCCGCCGAGACCTTGCGGCTCGGATCAATGCCGCAAGCGACCGGCCTTATTTCATCAGGCCGGCCGCCGTGAGCGCGCGGGTGATGACGCCGCCGACGTCGATGGCGCGCCGCCGCGGCTTTTGTGGCGGCTCGACCGGACGGTTGAGCGTCGCCAGCGGCCACAGCACCTTGGCGAGATCCGGGACCGTTGCGGGCGCTGGGAAGGCCACCTGGATTTTCTTCGCGGCTTCCTTTGAACCTTCGGCCGAAGCCACTTTCTTCGAGGCTCCGGTCGACACCACTTTTCTTGCAGCTGCCGCCGGAACCACGTTCTGCCGACGAATCCATTCGGTAAGGCCAAAGAAATTCGCGATCTGATACGAGGACGAGATGCCCGCCTCGATCAGGAACGCGCCTTGGGTGCCGTACCGCTTGTCGTTGTCAGCAATTCCAAGCGGGGTGCCGTGGGCCATATCGGTGATGGTGTAGGATTCAACGATCGTTTCACCCTCCGCATTCCACCAGACCTGGCGTGGATGGCCGTTGACGGTACCCTCCGACATCGGCGCCGCGGGCAATTGATGCACGTCGAGCCACTGCTTGACGATCTCGTTGGCGTTCGCGGGGTTGACCGTGCGATCGGCGCTGCCATGCCAAACCGACAGTTTCGGCCACGGGCCTTTATGATTTGAAGCGTTGCGCACCAGATCGCCCAATTCGGAAGCCGGGCGTGCCGGCGACTGGAACATTCCGTTCAACGCTTCCCGCACATTGCTTGCGACGCCGAACGGCAAGCCAGCGATGATGGCGCCGCCCGCGAATATTTCCGGATAGGTCGCGAGCATGACCGACCTCATGGCGCCGCCGGCCGAAAGCCCGGTGATGAAGATGCGTTGCCGGTCGATACCGATATCCTCGACCGCTCGCGCGATCATCTGTCTGATCGAGCAGGCTTCGCCGCTATCGCGTGCGGTGTCTTCCGGATTGAACCAGTTGAAGCATCCGTTGGCGTTATTGAACGGCTGCTGCTGGGGCATCAGCAACGCGAAACCATAATGTTTCGCCAAGGTCGACCAGCCGGCGCCCAAATCGTAAGCGGCGGCGGTCTGACCGCAGCCATGCAGGACGACGACAAGGCCGGGCGCTGGCTGGAGGTTGTCGGGTGCAAACGAAAACATCCGCAGGCCACCCGGATTCGACCCGAAGTCTTTGGTTTCAACGATAGGACTGCGCTGACCTGGCTTCAGGCTTCGCCCAAAATCCGCAAAGCCGTTCATGCCGTTCAGCTTTGGCAGACGTCGCAGGTAATCGACATTCTTGGCGAGGGACAACGGCAGCTCCTTGGCGACAGGCTTCTTCTAACCCAACCAAGAGCAGATAGTTGCTGCACTGCAAAATAAAAAGGCCGTGTGCTGTCATTCCACCAGAATTTCAAATCGGCGTGGCTTTTATGTCGAAGCGCGGCGCATCCATGACAGAAATGCGGCGCTGGCGATGATCGAGAGCGCAAACAGCGCTGACGCCGCAAAAAGCGCCAACCGCGCGGAGGAAGCCGCCTCAATTGCAAAAAATGCGGCACCGATCGCCGCGACGCCGGCCGCGTTGGCGATCTGTGCCGTCGTGCCATACATGCCCGATCCCGAGCCAGCGCTTGCCGGTTTCACCGTGGAGAGCACAGCGCTGGACAGCGGCGCCATCACCAAACCCTGGCCGTAGCCGAAAATGGCCAACACGAACGCCAGCACAAGCGCTGTCGGCGCCTCAGCCCGTGCAACCGTCAGCACCAGCGCCGCAAGGCCTGCAATCTGGATGGCGCAGCCTTCGATCAGCACCAGTGTTCCGCGATGACGCGCGCGCGCGCCGCTATGCCGCGAAGCGATGACGAAGGCCAGCGCCAGCGGCAGAAACACCGAGCCTGCCTGTAGCGGCGGGATGTGCAGCGCCTTCTGCATGAACATCGTCATGACCAGATAGAACGACAGATTCGCAAAAAAGAAGAAGAAGGTGGCACACAGACCGCGCATGAATGGCGCGTCCGACAGCAACGTTAGGTCGATCAGCGGCATCCCGCCATTGCGCGCGATTGATCGCTCAAGTGGCAGGAACGCGGCAATGATGACGACACCCGCCATCATCACCAGCCAGACCAAGGGCGACCAATGCGCGTCGTGACCGAACAATAGCGGCCCGATCAGGCACAACAGGCCGGCGAACAGCACGACCGCGCCGGGTATGTCGAGCCGCGTGCCGGCGCGCCGCGGCACCGATGGCATGATTTTCAATGCTGCGCCAATAATGACAAGGCCACATGGCACGTTGACGAAAAATACTGCGCGCCAGCCAAGCCCCGCGAGATCCAGGGTCACCAGCACGCCACCGAGCAAGAAGCCGGCGGCGCCCGCCAATCCCAGCACGATGCCGTAGATGCCGAAGGCGCGGCCGCGCGCCCCGTCCGGGAACAACAGATGTAGCGTGGCGAGCACCTGCGGCACCATCAGCGCCGCGGTCGCGCCTTGCGCCAGGCGCGCGATGATCAATTCGGGCCCGGATTGCGCGAGCCCGCACCACAGCGAGGCGACGGTGAAGCCGAATACGCCGGCCAGGAATACATTTTTGGTGCCGTAAATATCGCCGAGCCGGCCGCCGGTGACCACCAGCGTCGCGTAGGCGATCAGATAGATCGCGATCACCGCCTCGATCTGCGCCGCGCTCGCATGCAGCTCGGCCGCGATGGTCGGGATCGCGACATTGACGATGAAGGCATCGACGCCGAACATGAATTGCGCGGCGACCACGATCGCAAGCACCACCCAGCGGCGCGACGAATCCACATTGGCTGAAACAAGCTGATGCATGGGGGACACGACCTGATTCTGAAATCCGTTGCATCGGATTGATCAGGTTTCGGTCATCCCGGCGATTACCTCCGGGGTAAGCATTCGCCGGATGCCGTTCAATCGTTCGCGCTGACGCGAACGCGGCTCTTGAAGCCGCTCCTACTGGGTCAAGCAGGGTATCTGCATCATCGACCTGATCCCAGGGCAAACATACAATTCAATTTTCGTTGCCTCTTGGCGCGATGATAATTCGCTCGACTGTATCTCCAAAGCCTTGATCCAATAACGTCTCAGTTTGCGCGGTTTTCTGATCGATCTTGGTGCCCCTTGGCTGAACGATCAGAACCGCACGTCCGGCCTTCTCAAATTGATCGAGATAGGACCAATCGACCGGTTCAGACTGGCTGCGCCAAATATTCTTTTTGTTGGAATTGTACCACAGCCGGTCTCCTGCCGTTGCATCGGGGATCAATTTCGCAAACTGCGGGTCGGACCAGGCTATTCCAAACTGCACTGCCCAAGGCTTGTAACCGGATCGATAGGCACCAATTACAACGGGGTTTTGAAATCTTGCGATCACCTCGTTGACCGCCTTCTCGTTCTTGCTGCGGAGAGCTCGTTCGTTTGCAAATGCTGAAGACATGTTCTGCATAGAGGCGACGCCCAGAACCAGCGCGATCGTTGCGATTACTACGTATGGAAACTGCCGTCTGGCAAAACGGCTTACAGCCCAAACAATAACCACTGGAGCAATCGCCACTGCTGGCATCAGGTAGTGGATCTGGAACTGCTTCAGAACAAGAAATACCAGTGCGCCAACGGCCAATGCCGTGACTGCCGCCGTCCATTTGTCCCTTGATCTCGAAAACAGAATTGCCGCCGTGAGAGACGCGGCAGCAACCACCAGTAGCGGTTCGGCGGCAGCGATGATGCGCGCTCGTTCCGGGATCATAGTCCAATCGATCAAGCCTGTTGGCCCTTCTCCGTAATGGCCTTCGTGCGTCGCGAGCGATATCAGCCAGGCAACCACGCTGTTTAGCTTGCCGATAATTGGCAAGAGAAAGATAAACATGAAGAAGAGGCCCGCCAACAAGGCTTTAAGTATCGGCAGCGGTCGCCTTAGAAGAAAGGCCAACAAAAAGAAGGGAACGAAATTGAATTTACTGGCGGAGCCAAGACCGATGAAGAGGCCGACGGCAATCGCCCTTCGGTCCGAACAGTTTTCGTTGCCAATAATGACTGGTGTGAGAGCTGCCATCAATCCGGTCGCAGCCAGAAAGAGAAATGCTTCAGGAGCAGCGTGAATAACCCGGGGAAAAAGTTCTCCGAGAAGCAAATATGCCGATTGGCACGCAAAGCCGGCCATCATCAAGCGTGTGGATCTTGCGACAGCAATGCCGACAGAATAGACCGCCAGGCAGTTCATGATCAGAAACGCGTTCATGATGACGCGGAGATATTCCTCAGGATACGCTGCAATCGATTGCGGATAAGCCATAGATGTCAGCCCGCATAGCGTTGCGACCGACCAAGAAAAGACGGTGATGAGCCCCATTGCAAGTTGGACAGGCGTTCCTGGGTGGTCGGTGTGGAAAGGCGCATAGCCTTTCATGAGGGCGGCTCCGTTGAATAGATATGAGTAAGGGGGGTCGTAATCCAACTTTTGCAGACCCGCATGGATGGGAGCCATATGCCCTAGAATAATAAGGCCAAAAATCAGCATGATCACAGGGCAGATTAACAAGGCCATCGATGGTCCAAGCAGGGCGCGCCAGCGTGACCCTTGACCACCTGTTATTGAGTTAGGAGAGTGACCATAAGGTGCATTCGGATTGAGGGTCTTTGTCTGACTGAAGTCCATATTCCCTGATCCTCATATTTCCGCACGGCGAGACTTTTCCACGACGACCATCATTCGGAATGCAATCCTCCGTCGAACCACTTCCGGCACCTTCTGCTCGAGAGCCAGCATCGGGCGAACCAGCGCCGCTGGCATCAGCGACCAGCTCTGAAATCCCCCGCTCATAGGATACGCAAACAAACTGAGCCAGTTGACGCTTCGAACGCGCAACGAGGGAATCGTTTTTTCAACCTGTCTGCGCGCGGCGGATGTCGCGAACAAAAGCGTTGGGACGGCTTGATTAGCGTCGAATGGATCCCGATCGGGATTGATCGCCACATCCGCAAACGGATCTGCATCCATATCCACCGGCTCGGCGTGACAATAATGGTAGAAATGGCGAGCGACGGCGGTCATCGCCGGCTCGATCATCGCGAGACGACCGCCAGGTTCCAGCACGCGCGACGCTTCCTGGAGAAATTCGATCGGACGCTCCAGATGATGCAGGACGTCTAGCATCACCACGCCTGAAAAAAAATCATTCGGGAACGGCAGCCTATGGGCATCGGCTACGACATCGATC
>CAVYMZ010000009.1:0-199447 GCA_963769705.1 uncultured Alphaproteobacteria bacterium
AAGGTCACATTGCGCAGCCCGTAGCGGTTCAAAAGCGCCGCGGCGAACGGCGCCATCAGCCCGAACAGAATAAAACGGATCGACAGCGCCGAGGAAATTTCGGCGGTGGTCCAGCCGAATTCATGCTGCAGAGGCACGATGAAGACGCCGGGCGCGCCGACCGTGCCGGCACTGATCAGTGAGGTGAAGAACGTCACGCCGACCATCACCCAGCCGTAATGGATATTGCGGCGGGCGAGGGCGGCCGACAGCCAGTTCGAGATCATGAAAGTTCCTTGCCGGAATTCCGGGTGACGATGAGATGTGATGAGTTAGGCGCTGGACTTGCGAAGTCAGCTCGAACGCCGGCAATCTCGCATGATCGCATTTTGTCCGACATGCCGTATTTCCCTCAATTTGCGACATGGCTGCATTCTCCTCGCCGCCGTGATCGCATGGTGGACCCAGTCCGCACTCTAAGCGACGATGCGTTCCACTGCGATCGCGGTGGCCTCCCCGCCACCGATGCAGAGCGCCGCGACGCCGCGTTTCAGGTTCTGTGCCTCCAGCGCGTGCAGCAGCGTCACGATCAGGCGGGCGCCGGTGGCGCCGATGGGATGGCCGAGTGCGCAGGCCCCGCCATTGATGTTGAGCTTGTCACGGGGAATCCCGAGATCGCGCTGCGCCGCCATCGCCACCACCGCGAAGGCTTCGTTGATCTCGAACAGGTCGACATCGCCGACGCTCCAGCCGACCTTGTCGAGCAGCTTGCGGATTGCCGGGATCGGCGCGGTGGTGAACCATTGCGGTTCCTGGCTGTGGGTAGCGTGGCCCTTGATCTCGGCCAGCATAGGCAGCCCATCGCGATCGGCGAGCGATCGTTTTGCCAGGATCAGCGCCGCGGCGCCGTCGGCATTCGCCGAGGAGGCGGCCGGTGTAATGGTGCCGCCCGCGCGGAACGCCGGCTTCAGGCCGGGTATCTTGGCGGGGTCGACTTTCAAGGGATGCTCGTCATTGGCGATCTCGCGCGGACCGGCTTTTTCCTTCACCGTGATCGGCACGATCTCGGCCCTGAACGCGCCGCCTTCGACGGCCTTGCGGGCGCGCGTCAGCGTTTCGATCGCATAGGCGTCCTGGTCCGCGCGGGTGAACTGGTAGGCTTCCGCGGTCGCTTCGCCGAAATCGCCCATCGAGCGGCCGGTCTCATAGGCGTCTTCGAGTCCGTCCATGAACATGTGGTCGATGATGCGGTCATGGCCGGCGCGATAGCCGCCGCGCGCTTTGGCCAGCAGATAGGGCGCATTCGTCATGCTCTCCATGCCGCCGGACACCACGATCTCCGCGGAGCCCGCATGGATGATGTCGTGCGCCAGCATGGTCGCCTTCATGCCGGAGCCGCAGACCTTGTTGACCGTGGTGGCGCCGGCCGCGTCTGGCAAGCTGGCGCCGCGGGCAGCCTGCCGCGCCGGCGCCTGGCCTTGTCCGGCCGGCAGCACGCAGCCCATGAAGACCTCGTCGATGCGGTCCGGCGACAGTTTCGCCCGCTCGACAGCGGCGCCGATCACATGGGAGCCGAGCTGATGAGCGGAAAACGGTGAAAGTTCGCCCAGGAACCGGCCAAGCGGGGTGCGGGCGGCGGAAACGATGACGACGGGATCGGAAGCTGCGGCCATGGCGGGGCTCCAATTTAGCGGGAATCTTTAGATTATACGCATCATATGATGCGCCGCGAAATTTGCAACGCCGGTCCCGGGTAATTGTTGTGAGAGCATGACTGTCATGCCAAGCGCAGGCGCATGCTGACAGCTACTGCCACCCCTAACGGGTCGGCACCTACGGGTCGCGCGAAGCAGTGGCCTCGAGTCTCACAGGTATCGCGGCACGCTCGCAGGCACGGCGCATGACGGGGTCTTTTGCCGCTACCGCTTCCGATCGATAAATGCCTGCATCAGCCGCTGCGGCTCGCCGGTCAAATAGGATTGCCCGAACACGCCAATTGAGAGGTTGACGGATTCCTTCAGCGGCAGTTCCTCCCACTGTCGGAGCAGAGCCTTTTGCGAGCGCAAGGCTTCCGGCGCGCATTCCAAGAGCGCCTTGACCGTGTGCTCGACCGCGGCATCGAGCCCGCCTTCCGGCGCGACCACGTCGACCAGCCCCCAGCCGAGCGCGGTGGGCGCGTCGATATTCTCCGCCGTCATCATCAGCCAACGCGCGCGGCCCCAGCCGATCAGCCGCGGCAGCAGCGCGGCGTGAATCACACTGGGGATTCCGACCCTGACCTCGGGCATGCCGAATTTGGCGTCGTGGGCGGCAATCCGGAAATCGCAGGCGGCGGCGAATTCGAGACCGCCGCCGAGGCACCAGCCGGGCATCCGCGCGATCACGGGCGCCGGAAATGCCCGCGCCGCCTCGCAGAGATCGCGCAGGCCCGTGATGAACTTCTCGGCGGAGGCCTGGTTGAGCGTGGCCATCTCCTTGATATCGGCGCCGCCGATCATGCTCTTTTCGCCCTCGCCCGATATCACCAGCACGCGAAGGTGCCGCTCCGTCGCCAGCACCTGGAGCCCTTCGCGCAAGGCGTTGATGACGGCCGATCCCAGGATATTGAGCGAGCCGGCATTGCAGATCGTCAGGCGAACGACGCCGCGCGGGTCACGGTCGACGCCGCAATGGGGATTGAGCATTTGCATGAGGGATCTCGGGAGTTGCGAATGAATATCGAATTCGAAGAGGACTATTCCCGGTCAAATTGGCGGCTTGTCAAGCGGGCGTGAGCGGATCTGCGCCGTGCCAGGCGGGTAGCAGTTAACCGCTCAGTCGATGTCCGGCAGCGGCCTGCAAATAGCTACAGCTTTTTTCGGCAATGTCGGGTATTATATGACTTCAAACATCTTATGGGACTGCCAATGCGCTACTCCAGGGAACACAAGCTCGAAACCCACGCGCGGATCGTGAAGCGCGCCTCGGTGCGGCTCCGCGAGAAGGGCGCGCACGGTATCGGGGTCGCCGACCTGATGAAGGACGCAGGGCTGACCCATGGCGGGTTCTACGCCCATTTCAATTCCCGGGAAGCGCTGGTGATCGAGGCGTTCGCCTATGCGATGGATCGCTCGACCGAGCGCTGGCGCAAGCTCGGCGAACAGACGCCGCCGGACAAGCGGCTGGCGGCGATCGTGGATTCCTACCTGACACCCGTCCATCGCGACGATCCCGGCCATGGCTGCGCGGTTCCGGCGCTCGGCGCGGAAATCGCCCGCGAGAGCCCGAAAACCCGCAAGGCTTTCGCGGCCAAGCTGGAGCAGATGATCGACATGATGGCCGACCAGATCCCGGACCTGCCGCGCAAGGCCGCGCGCAAGCAGGCGATGGCGACGCTCGCGACCATGATGGGCACGCTGGTGCTGGCCCGGATCGCGGGTACCGGCGAATTTTCCGATGAGATTCTCGAACGCCGGGCGCGAGGCCGTGCTCGGCCGTGGGGCGCAAGCCAAGCACGTGGCAAAAAAATCACGAGCGCCTTGAACAGGCTCAGGAGCCGTTGAACAGCGGGCGTTCGTTTTCCACCGTCTCATAGATGTAATCGGCGACGGCACGAATCCGCGCGAGATCCTTGCTGTCGGCGTGCATCAACAGCCAAAAGGTGCGCGAGATCTTGATCTCCTCCGGCAACACCTGGCGCAATTCGGGATGCGCCGTCGCCATGAAGTGCGGCAGCACGGCGATACCAAAACCCGCGATGGTCGCGTTCAGCTGCGCGATCAGATTGGCGCTGCGGAACTTGGCGGAGATCCTTGGCGAGACCTGCGGCAGGTAGTCCAGTTCGGGCGTGAACAGCAGCTCTTCGATGTAGCCGACGAAGCGATGCGCGGAGAGATCGCTGCGTGAGTTGATCGCTGGAGCGTGGTCGAGATAGGCCGGCGCGGCATAAAGCCCCAGGCTGTAATCCAGAAGCTTGCGCCCGAAGATCCGTCCTTCCTTGGGCATCGACAGGCTGATTGCAATATCCGCCTCGCGCTTGGACAGGCTGAACAGCCGCGCGGTCGCAACGAGCTCAAGGTCAAGATCGGGATAGCGCTCGGTGAATTTTACCAGGCGGGAAGCGAGAAAGTGACTGCCAAACCCGTCGGGCGCGCCAATCCGCACCGTGCCGGTCAGGTTTGCGCGCGACCCGCCGACAGCCTCCTGATTGGCGACGATGGTGGATTCCATCGCTTCCGCGCTGTCGGCGACGCGCTGGCCCGCTTCGGTCAGCAGATAGCCCGTCTTGCGGCGGTCGAATAGTTTTGCGGAAAGATGGCGTTCGAGGCGGTCGACACGACGGATCACTGTGGCATGATCGACGCCAAGCTGTTTCGCGGCGGCCGAAACCGACCCGCCACGGACGATGGCCAGCACAAAACGAAAGTCGTCCCAGTCGATCGCGCCGCCGCCTTGATCCAGCATTTCCGCACATCTATGGTGCAATATCTCGGACTTGTATCCTATAAAACGCGGGTCAAAAAGGTCTGTAGATCGGTCTAGTCGGACCTTCAGGGAGGATTTTCATGCGCACAATCGGACATTTCATCGGTGGCCGTGAGGTCAAGGGCACCTCGGGCCGGTTCGCGGACGTCTTCGAGCCGATGACCGGCACCGTCCAGGCCCAGGTGGCGCTGGCCTCCAAGGCCGAACTTCGTGCGGCGGTCGAAAATGCCAAGGCGGCGCAACCGGAATGGGCCGCCACCAACCCGCAGCGCCGCGTTCGCGTCCTCATGAAATTCCTGGAACTGGTGGCGCGCGACAATGACGCCTTGGCCGAATTGCTTGCCCGCGAACACGGCAAGACCATTCCCGACGCGAAGGGCGATATTCTGCGCGGCGTCGAGGTCGTGGAGTTCGCGCTCGGCATTCCGCAAATGATGAAAGGTGAATATACCGAAGGCGCCGGGCCAGGCATCGACATCTATTCGATGCGTCAGCCGCTCGGCGTCGTTGCCGGCATCACGCCGTTCAATTTTCCGGCGATGATCCCGATGTGGAAGTTCGCGCCGGCGATTGCCTGCGGCAACGCGTTCGTGCTGAAACCATCGGAGCGCGATCCCGGCGTGCCGATGCGGCTTGCCGAACTGATGCTGGAGGCGGGGCTGCCGCCGGGCATCCTCAACGTCGTCAACGGCGACAAGGAAGCGGTCGACGCCATCCTCGACGATCCCGACATCAAGGCGGTCGGCTTTGTCGGCTCGTCCGCGATCGCGCAGTATATCTATGAGCGCGCCGCAGCCACCGGCAAGCGCTGCGCAGTGCTTCGGCGGCGCCAAGAACCACGCCATCATCATGCCGGATGCCGACATGGATCAGACGGTCGACGCGCTGGTGGGAGCCGGGTACGGCGCGGCGGGCGAGCGCTGCATGGCGGTGTCGGTCGCGGTCCCCGTCGGCAAGACCACGGCCGACCGGCTGATGGAAAAGCTCATTCCGCGCGTCGAGAACCTGAAAATCGGCCCTTCGATCGATCCGACCGCCGATTTCGGTCCGCTGGTGACCAAGGCGGCGCTGGAGCGGGTCAAGAACTATGTCGAGATCGGCATCAAGGAAGGCGCCAAGCTCGCGGTCGACGGCCGCGGCTTCAAGATGCAGGGCTATGAGAACGGCTTCTATATGGGCGGCTGCCTGTTCGACAACGTGACCAAGGACATGCGGATCTACAAGGAAGAGATCTTTGGGCCCGTGCTCTCGGTGGTGCGCGCCCACGATTACAACGAGGCGCTGGCACTGCCGTCCGACCACGACTACGGCAACGGCGTTGCGATCTTTACCCGCGATGGCGACGCCGCGCGCGACTTCGCGGCCAAGGTCAATGTCGGCATGGTCGGGATCAACGTGCCGATCCCGGTGCCGGTCGCCTATTATACCTTCGGCGGCTGGAAACGTTCCGGTTTCGGCGATCTCAATCAATATGGACCGGATTCGGTCCGCTTCTACACCAAGACCAAGACGGTGACCTCGCGCTGGCCGTCCGGCGTCAAGGAAGGCGCGGAGTTCTCGATTCCGACGATGAAGTGATCGCGTCGGCATCAGATGCAATTCGCTCTCAACGAGGACCAGATTGCGGTTCGCGATATGGCGCGGGATTTTGCCGCGGAAAAAATCGCGCCGCATGCGATCCGCTGGGACGAGGAGAAGCATTTTCCGGTCGACGTGATGCGCGAGGCGGCCAAGCTCGGCATCGGCGGCATCTATATCCGCGACGATGTCGGCGGCTCGGCGCTGACGCGGTTCGACGCGGCGCTGATCTTCGAGGCCCTGGCGCAGGGCTGTCCGACGGTGTCGGCGTTCATCTCGATCCACAACATGGCGTCGTGGATGATCGACGCCTACGGCAACGACACCCAGCGCCAGAAATGGCTGCCGAAACTCTGCACCATGGAGCTGTTGGCAAGCTATTGCCTGACCGAGCCCGGCTCCGGATCGGACGCGGCGGCGCTGCGCACCCGCGCGGTGCGCGACGGCGACCATTATGTGCTCAACGGCCAGAAGCAGTTCATTTCCGGCGCCGGCAAGGGCGATATCTACGTGGTGATGGTGCGGACCGGCGGCGACGGGCCCGGCGGCATCTCGACGCTGGTGGTCGATGGCGATACGCCCGGGCTTTCGTTCGGCGCCAATGAGCGCAAGATGGGCTGGAACGCGCAGCCGACCCGCGCGGTGATTTTCGAGAATGCGCGCGTGCCGGTCGCCAACCGGCTCGGCGAGGAGGGCATCGGCTTCAAGATCGCGATGGCCGGGCTCGACGGCGGCCGCATCAATATCGCGGCCTGTTCGCTCGGCGGCGCGCAATCCGCGCTCGACAAGTCGCTGGCCTACATGAAGGAGCGCAAGGCCTTCGGAAAACGCCTCGACGAATTCCAGGCGCTGCAATTCCGCCTCGCCGACATGGCGACCGAACTGGAGGCGGCGCGGACCTTCGTCTGGCGCGCCGCCGCCGCGCTCGACCGCAAGGATCCCGATGCCACCATGCTGTGCGCGATGGCAAAGCGCTTCGGCACCGATGTCGGCTTCGAGGTCGCCAACCAGGCGCTGCAGCTGCATGGCGGCTACGGCTACCTCAGCGAATACGGCATCGAGAAGATCGTGCGCGATCTGCGCGTGCACCAGATCCTCGAAGGCACCAACGAGATCATGCGGCTGATCGTTTCGCGCAAACTGATCGAGGGCGCGCGATGACTGCCCACGCTGCCGCTGTCGCCGCCGAACCCGATCTGATCGTGCGGCGCGAAGGCGCGGCCGGAATCATCCGGCTCAACCGGCCGAAGGCGATCAACGCCATGACGTTTGAGATGTCGATCGGCATCGACCAGGCGCTGGATCAGTTCGAGGCCGATCCGGCGGTCGCGCTGGTGTTGCTGGAAGGCGCCGGCGAACGCGGCTTGTGCGCCGGCGGCGACATCCGCGGGCTCTACGAAAGCTCGCGAGCCGGCGGCGATCTCGGCAAGCGGTTCTGGCGCCAGGAATACATCATGAATGCGCGCATCGCGAAATTTCCAAAGCCCTATGTCGCGTTCATGGACGGGCTGGTGATGGGCGGCGGCGTCGGCCTGTCCGCGCATGGCAGCCATCGCGTCGTGACCGAGAAGACCAAACTCGCGATGCCGGAAGTCGGCCTCGGTTTCTTTCCCGACGTCGGCGGCACCTTGCTGTTGTCGCGCTCGCCGGGCGAGATCGGCACTTATTTCGGGCTCACCGGCCAGACCATGAACGGTCCCGATGCGATCTATGCGCGATTTGCCGATGCGGTCGTGCCTTCCGGCAAGCTTGCCGCCTTGCGCGAGGCGCTGGTCAACCTTCGCGCCGGCGCGAGTTGCTGCCGAAGTGAAAGCCGCGATCGACCGTTTTGCGACCGGCGAGACATCAGGCCCCGTTGCTGCGATGCAGTCGCAAATCGACCGCTGGTTTGCCCATGACCGGATGGAAGATATCGTCGCCGACCTGCAGCGGGACGGTTCGGAACTGGCGCAAGCGACGCTGAAGGCGTTGAACGAGAAGTCGCCGCGCGGCATGGTGGTCGCGCTGAAACTGCTGCGGCTGGCGCGGCAATCGTCCTCGCTGGAAGAATGCCTGGTGCGGGAATATCGCGCCGCGCTGGAAGTGTTCAGCAGCGACGATTTTCGCGAGGGCGTGCGCGCCGCCGTGATCGACAAGGACCGCAATCCGCGCTGGTCGCCGCCGCGGATCGAGGACGTGACGCCGGAGATGGTCGCGCCTTATTTCGCGGAGATCGGCGCCGACGAACTGGTGTTCGACAAGACAAAATAGAAACGGCTGACGGAGGGAACGAGATCATGGCAAACATCGCATTCATCGGCCTCGGCAACATGGGCGGGCCGATGGCGGCCAATCTGGTCAAGGCCGGCCACAAGGTGATCGCGTTCGATCTGGTGGCGGCCTCGCGCGACCAGGCCAAGGCCGATGGCGCCGCGATCGCCGACAGCGCGGTCGGCTCGGTGAAGGGCGCCGAGGTCGTCATCACCATGCTGCCGGCCGGCAAGCATGTGCTGTCGGTCTGGACCGACGTCGTTCCCGTCGATGACCAAGGGCGCGCTGATCATCGATTGCTCGACCATCGACGTCGAGAGCGCCAAGCAGGCCCATGCGCTGGCGGCCAAGCACGGCGTGCCTCGGTCGATGCGCCGGTGTCCGGCGGCACCGGCGGCGCCAAGGGCGCGACGCTGACCTTCATGTGCGGCGGCGAGGACAAGGCGTTCGCGGCGGCCAAGCCGGTGCTGGAAAAGATGGGCAAGAAGATCGTGCATTGCGGCGGCGCCGGCGCAGGCCAGGCGGCGAAGATCTGCAACAACATGATCCTCGGCATTTCCATGATCGCGGTCAGCGAGGCCTTTGCGCTCGCCGAAAAGCTCGGGCTGTCGCATCAGGCGCTGTTCGACGTCGCCTCGACCTCGTCGGGGCAATGCTGGTCGCTGACCACCTATTGCCCGGTGCCGGGTCCGGTGCCGACCTCGCCGGCGAACAACGACTACAAGCCGGGCTTTGCCTCGGCGCTGATGGTGAAGGACCTGACGCTGGCGCAGGATGCGGCCAAGGCCGCCGGTGCCGCGACGCCGCTCGGCAAGCACGCGCAGGAGATCTACAAGGCGTTCGACGCCGCCGGAAATGGCGGGGTCGATTTCTCCGGGATCATCCGGCATGTCCGCGGGCTGGCCGGAAAATAACGGGGGAGCCGATGACAACATTCCAGGAAGCGCGCGCGTTTCTGCTCAAGCATCGCACCGACTACGACACCGCGGTGAAGGGATTCCGCTGGCCCGATCCGGTGCCGTTCAACTGGGCGCTGGACTGGTTCGACGCGGAACTGGCGCGCAATGCCGACAGCAAGGATCGCCCGGCGCTGTGGATCGTCGATGCCGGCAGCAACCGCGAAACCAAACTGTCGTTCGAGGCGCTGTCGCGCCGCTCCAATCAGGTCGCGAATTTCCTGCGCGCGCAGGGGCTGAAGCGCGGCGATCATCTGTTGCTGCTGCTCGGCAACGTCGTGCCGCTGTGGGAGACCATGCTGGCGGCGATGAAGCTCGGCGTGGTGGTGATCCCCGCGACCACGCTGTTGACGCCGGACGAACTGCGCGACCGGCTCGATCGCGGCCGCGCCAAGGTGGTGGTGGCGTCGCAGGACCAGGTCGCGAAATTTGCCGGCCTCGGCGGCGACCAGCTCATCCGCATCGTCGTCGGCGCGCCGTCGAAGCAGGACGGCTGGCTGGCCTTCGAGCAGGCCGCGGAGTTCCCGGAGAGCTTTACGCCGGATGGGCCGACCAGGGCCGACGATCCGATGCTGCTGTATTTCACCTCGGGCACCACGGCAAAGCCCAAACTGGTGCGGCACAGCCAGCGCAGCTATCCCGTCGGCGCACTGTCGACGATGTACTGGCTCGGGCTGCAGCCCGGCGATGTCCATCTGAACATTTCCTCGCCGGGCTGGGCCAAGCACGCCTGGAGCTGCTTCTTCGCGCCCTGGAATGCCGGCGCCACCGTGTTCGTGGTCAATCAGCCGCGCTTCGACGCCAAGGGATTGCTCGCGACCATCGGCCGCTGCGGCGTCACCACGCTGTGCGCGCCGCCGACGGTGTGGCGGCTGTTCATCCAGGAGAAGCTCGCGACCTTCAAGGTCAGCTTGCGCGAGGTCTGCGGCGCCGGCGAGCCGCTCAATCCCGAAGTGATCGATCAGGTGCGCGCGGCCTGGGGGCTGACGATCCGCGACGGCTACGGCCAGACCGAAACCACGGCGCTGGCCGGCAATTCGCCGGGCCAGAAGGTCAAGGTCGGATCGATGGGCCGGCCGCTGCCGGGCTATCGCGTGCAGATCACCGATGCCGACGGGCACATCACCAAGGAGGGCGAGGTCAGCCTGGTGCTCGGCGCCGACCGGCCGGCGGGCCTGATGCAGGGCTATCAGGGCGACGACGGCAGACTGAGCGGCGCCGACGGCGATCTCTATCGCAGCGGCGACGTGGTGTTTGCCGACGACGAGGGCTATCTGACCTTCGTCGGCCGCTCCGACGACGTCTTCAAATCGTCGGACTACCGGATCAGCCCGTTCGAACTCGAGAGCATCCTGCTCGAGCATGAGAAGGTCGCGGAAGCCGCCGTCGTTCCCAGTCCCGATCCGATCCGGCTTGCGATTCCGAAGGCCTATGTGCTGCTGGTGGCGGGCGCGGAGCGCTCGCCGGAGACCGCGCTGTCGATCTTCCAGCATCTGCACACCCGGCTGGCGCCGTTCAAGCGCATCCGCAGGATCGAACTGGTGACCGAACTGCCGAAGACGATTTCCGGCAAAATCCGCCGCGTGCAGTTGCGCCGGCTGGAGCACGACAATGATCGCGAGGATTCGCTGCGCGGCGAGGAATTTCGCGAAGAGGATTTCCCGGAGCTGCAAAAAATGCGGCCGGCCGGGAGCTAGTCCGCCGATTTGAAGTTCCTGCAGCGGTACCGCGAGTTCGTCTCAGGAACTTCAAATCGAAAAGCGGCACTAGAATAGTTAAATTGGCAGTGTCCCCTTGTTTCCGAAGTTCGTATCAGGGGCGCGGCAAGAGCTCACGAACTTCGGAAACGGGACACTGTGGAGAATGGCTGAATGAATGAAGTCTGGAAGAAGCCGCCGATTTCGCTTGACGCCTATCAGAACATGGTCGGCCACGAAGTCGGCGTGTCGTCATGGCATCTGGTCGATCAAAACCGGATCGACGTCTATGCCGATGTGATCGAGGACCACCAGTTCATCCATGTCGATCCCGAGCGCGCCAAACGCGAAACCTCGTTCGGCACCACGATGGCGCACGGTTTTCTGACGATGTCGCTGATGAGCATCATGTCCTATGAGGTGATGCCGGTGATCGAGGGCACCACCATGGGCGTCAATTACGGCTTCGACAAATTGCGCTTCATCTCGCCGGTGCGCTCCGGCTCGCGGGTCCGCGGCCGCTTCACGCTGGCGGAAGCGAAGCTGCGCAAGCCGAAGGAATTGCTGTCGCGCACCAATGTCACCGTCGAAATCGAGGGCGAGGCAAGCCCGCGCTGGTGGCCGACTGGATCGGCCTGATTTATTTTGCTTAACCACCAACCCGTCATGGCCGGGCTTGACCCGGCCATCCATCTTCTTAAGAAGAGCTATCTCTGTATTGATGGATGCCCGGCTCAAGTCCGGGCATGACGAGTGAACCACATCCAGGAATTGTAACTCATGACAATCAGGTTTGACGGACGCGTCGCCATCGTTACCGGCGCGGGCAATGGTCTTGGACGCGCGCATGCGCTTGGGTTGGCAAGCCGCGGCGCCAAGGTCGTGGTCAACGATTTCGGCGGCGCCCGCGACGGCACCGGCGGATCGCTGACGCCCTGCGGAAACCGTGGTCGAGGAAATCCGCAAAGCCGGCGGCGTGGCGATGGCCGACGGCGCCGACGTCTCGAATTTCGAGCAGGTCAAGGCGATGGTCGCCCGCGCCACCAGGGAGTGGGGCAGCGTCGATCTGCTCTGCGCCAATGCCGGCATCCTGCGCGACAAGTCGTTCGGCAAGATGGAGGTCGCCGACTTCGCCAAGGTGCTGGACGTGCATCTCACCGGCACCTTCTATTGCTGCAAGGCGGTGTGGGACGGCATGCGCGAGCGCAACTACGGCCGCATCGTGCTGACCACCTCGTCGTCGGGCCTGTACGGCAATTTCGGCCAGGCCAATTACGGCGCGGCGAAGAGCCGGCATGGTCGGCCTGATGAACGTGCTGGCCGAGGAGGGCCGCAAGAACAACATCCGCGTCAACATCATCTCGCCGACGGCGGCCACCCGGATGACCGAGGAATTGCTGCCGCCGCAGGCGCTGGCGCTGATGAAGCCGGAGGCGATCACGCCGGCGGTGGAATATCTGCTGAGCGAGGACGCGCCGACCCGCACCATCATGGGCGCCGGCGCGGGCTCGTTCGCGGTGATCAAGATCCTGGAAACCGAAGGCATCAACCTGCCGCAATCCGAATGGACGCCGGACGCGGTCATCCGCGCATTTCGCCGAGATCAGCGACATGTCGAAGGCCAAGGCGTTGCAGGGCGCGTTCGAGCAGACCCAGAAATATGTCGGCCAGGCCGCGGCGCGGGCGGGGATCAAGCTGTAGAACCAAGCCGTCATTCCGGGGCGATGCGAAGCATCGAACCCGGAATCTCGAGCCACAACGTCGAGATTCCGGGTTCGCGCTGACGCGCGCCCCGGAATGACGTAAACCCCGCTTATGCCTCGCTTGCCCAATACCCACAGTCGCCGTCATCGGCGCCGGCCCCGCCGGCCTGATGGCGGCCGAGGTGCTGGCGCAAGGCGGCGCGCAGCGTCACGGTCTATGACGCGATGCCATCGGCCGGCCGCAAATTCCTGATGGCCGGGCGCGGCGGGCTCAATCTGACCCACAGCGAGACGCTGCCGGAATTCCTCACCCGCTACGGCAAGGCATCGCCGCAACTCACTGCCGCCATTGAAGCATTTCCGCCGGCCGCCTTGCGCGAATGGAGCGAGGCGCTGGGGCAGCCGACCTTTGTCGGCTCCAGCGGCCGGGTGTTTCCCAAGGCGATGAAAGCCTCGCCCTTGCTGCGCGCGTGGCTGCGGCGGCTCGACGCCATGGGCGTGAAATTCGCGTTTCGCCACCGCTGGACCGGCTGGGATGACAACGGCCATTTGCGGTTTCAGACGCCCGATGGACCGCACGTCGTCGACGCTCGCGCCACCGTGCTGGCGCTCGGCGGCGCAAGCTGGCCGCGGCTCGGCTCCGACGCGGCGTGGGTGGAAATCCTCGCCGCGAAGGGCGTGGCGATATCGCCGCTCAAGCCCGCCAATTGCGGTTTTACCGTCGCCTGGTCCGACATCTTCCGCGATCGTTTCGAAGGCCAGCCGCTGAAGGGCGTGGCGCTGTCGTTCGGCCCGCGCACCGTGCGCGGCGAGGCCATCATCACGCGGACCGGCATCGAGGGCGGCGCGATCTATGCGCTGTCGGCCGAGTTGCGCGAAGCCGTCCTGGCTTCGGGGCAGGCGACGCTGCACATCGCCTTGCGGCCCGATCTCGAAAGCCAGTGCCCTGATCGCGCGGCTGTCGGCGCCGCGAGGCAAAACAATCGTTTTCGAACTGGCTGCGCAAGGCCGCGCAGCTTTCGCCGGTCGGCATCGGCCTGTTGCAGGAAGCGGCGATGGCCTCCGGCTTATCCTTGTCGTCGCTGTCGCCTGCGCGCCTCGCCGCGCTGATCAATGCCGTGCCGATCGAACTCAACGGCATCGCCCCGATCGCGCGCGCGATCTCGACCGCCGGCGGAATTGCGTTTGACGAACTCGACGCCGATTTCATGCTCCGCCGCTTGCCCGGCGTGTTCGCCGCCGGCGAGATGCTGGACTGGGAAGCCCCGACCGGCGGCTATCTGCTGCAGGCCTCGTTCGCGACGGGCGCCGCGGCGGGGCGGGGGGTGTTGAAGTGGCTGGCGGCCTCGAACTCATGAATCTCACCTGATTGGAGCGGTCTGCTCGACGTCCGCTGCGCGCCGATAGAGCTGGCGCCTCGAACTGGATGACAGGCGGACTCGTTCCGGTCAGGTCAACCTGACGCACTGACGAAGCTTTTCAACTCTTTTGAGAACTGCGCCACCCCTGGGTCTTGCTCAAGCATGACGTGGTTCTTGCCCGGTAGCGCAATGAAACGGGCATTTGGAATTCCGGCGGCTATTTCGCGGCCCAAGGCGATCGGCACGCGGAGATCGTCGCGGACGTGCATCACCAGTGTGGGTGCCCGGACCCTGGGCAACAAATGCCGAACATCAAATTCGCCGACCGTCTCGAGGTAACGTACGGCGCAGTCCGGCGACGCACTCAGACGCTGAAGTTCATTAAACGCGTCCGCTTGCTCCCGCGTCGCAGTCGGCATCATGGATGATGTAAACATCTGACGGAACGTTGCGTCGTCCGAACCCCACCCGAGCTTCATTAATGTCTTTATCGCCGCCCAGCGCTCGCGGTCCGCCACTGCAGCGTTGGGCCTCCGATTGGGACCAGTTGCAAATCCACCATATAAGATCAGGTGTGAGACTCGATCTGGATGTTTTGTCGCGTAGGCAATCGAGACAGCACAGCCCTGCGAAAATCCGAGTAACGGAAATCGATCGAGACCAGCGGCATCGACAACGGTCTCCATGTCGCTCACCCACGCATCAAACGAAATCTCGCCGACGTCCCAGTCGGAGAGACCGTTGCCGCGCGCATCGTAACGAACTAGCGTAAACGATTTCGCGATGTCGAGCAGGCCATAGCGGAAAATCGGCAGTTCCCAATCATACTCCAGATGACCTAGCCAATGAGCCGATCGCATAAGCGGCGGTCCTGACCCGACCTTCGCATACGCCAGCCGAACGCGGTCAGGTGCACTGCAATACCGCACTTCCTGCTTGAGGTCGGCTTCGGCCAGAACGCGGGCGGCTAATGACCCCCCGTCGTGAATATCGATACCATAGACTTCGATAGGCTGAGCGATGTTCTTAAGGTTTTGACGGCCGAGTTCACGGCATGAGACGTCGACCTTACCCTCGATGAGGTCTAGCACTTGGCGAGAAATGCAGATGCCGCCGCGAGTGGCAATGCCTTCGAGCCGAGCGGCTACGTTCACACCGTCCCCAAACACATCGCCAGCATCTTGTATCACGTCCCCAATGTTGATGCCCATCCGGAATTCGATGCGCTTGTCGGGTGTGACATTTGCATTTCGTACGGCCATGCCGCGCTGAATCTCCATGGCGCATTTCACCGCATCGACGACGCTCGGGAATTCGACGAGCATGCCATCGCCTGTGGTCTTGAAAATGCGCCCATGGTGCTCCTTAATTTTGGGGTCGCTGAGCGTGCGCCGATGCGCCTTCAACGATGAGAGCGTGCCTTCTTCGTCAGAGCCCATCATCCTGCTGTAGCCCGCGACGTCGGCTGCAAGGATGGCTGCAAGATGCCGTTCGACCTGTTGTCGCATCGGATCGGCTCCATTTTCGCCGTCAGCTTGAATTTACGGACATTCTCGGACCGTGTCCACACGCTGCGGAGGCGGGTCGAACGGGAGGAGGCTGGTGTCACCTTGCCAACCAAGCGACTGGGCACGAGATAGAGCATCGAAACCACACGGCATGGGATCAATTCCGTTCGCTACCGACTGCAGCCAGGTGATCCGCAACGAAGCGCAATGCTTGAGATGCAAATTCAAGCTGAAGCGCGATCGGTGAAATCTGTAAAATTCTGAACAAGCTGGGTGACAAGCGAGCGAACGACCGTTGTCCGAGATGGATCATTCGCGACCGGGTTAAGCCAGCGGCAAGTCTGCCCAAGTCCGATGTGCCGCCGAAAGCGGAAGTAACTTCAATGCTACCGCAGCTTCCCCCGCGCCGCCACCGGCAGCGTGCCGATGATCTCCTCGCCGCGCACCATCACCACTTCGTCCATCATGTTGACGACGACGCAGACATGGTTCGGCACGATCCGCACGACGTCGCCGACATTGGGGCGGGTGTTGCTGCGGGCGAGATCGAGAAAGCCGTGCTCCTCGGCAAAGCGCGCGATCTTGGCTTCGGGATGTTCGAGGATCAGGCCGTGGCCGTCGAGCCCGCCGGTGTCCGACGTCAGCGTCTTCGAGCCGGCATCGAGAATGCCGCGGTCGGGGCCGGCGCGGCTCACCACGGTCGAATAGATGTTCAGCGCGCAATCGTCCCAGGTGGCGACGCCGGCGGCGACCTGCATGCGGTCGTTGTAGATATAGGTGCCGGGCCGGTGCTCGGTGGCGCCCTTGAGTTTGCCGACGTTCTTCAGGTTCGGCGTGCCGCCGGTGGAAACCATCGCCGCGTCCAGCCCGTGCGCGCGCACGCCGGCCAGCGCCTCATCGTAGAACTTCTGCGCCTCGGCCCAGCCGGTCTCGGTCGGATAGAGCATGAAGCCGGCGAAGATCAGTCCCTTCGACGCGGCGATCTCGCGCGCCAGCGCGATCGCCTCGGCAGGCGTTTCGACGCCGGCGCGCTTGCGCCCGGTGTCGCACTCGACCACGACCGACAGCGGCCGGCCGGAAGCCGCTGCCGCCTGCGGCAGGCCGGCGATCACGGTCGAATTGTCGGCGGCGACCGTCATGTTGGCCTTGGCCTGCAGCGCGCCGAGCCGGGCCATCTTCTCTTCGCCGATCAGATTGTAGCTGATCAGGATGTCGTCGATGCCGGCCTCCGCCATCACTTCGGCTTCGCCGAGCTTCTGGCAGGTGATGCCGCGCGCGCCGGCCTCGATCTGCAGTTTTGCCAGCATCGGGCTTTTGTGGGTCTTGATATGCGGCCGGTTGGCGACGCCGGCGGCATCGCAGGCGGCCTGGATCCGCGCGATGTTGCGCTCGACGCGATCCATGTCGATGACGGCGCAGGGCGTGCCGTATTCGCGGGCGATCTTGGCGGCGAGGGGGGTGGTCATCAAGGCGACTCCAGTTACGTGTCTTCGTCATTGCCTGCGACAAACGCGAAGCGTTTGCTCAAGGGAGCGAAGCGACGAAGCAATCCATTCTTACTTGCACCACATGATGGATTGCTTCGCTTCGCTCGCAATGACAGTAGAAAATATCCTGCTGCTTCAAGCCTGTTCGATCTCTTCGCGCAGCACTTCGAGTTCCAGCCATTTGTCCTCGGCCTCCTGCAAGTTCCTTCTGCGCTTTGGTAAGCGCGTCGGAGGCCTGGTCGAATTTCTTGCGATCCTTCTGGAAGAGGTCGGGATCGTCAAGATGCCGCTGCTGCTTGGCGATTTCGGCCTGCAGTTTGGCGATCGTCTTCGGCAGGGTTTCCAGCGCGTGCTTTTCGTTGAAATTCAGCCGGCGCTTCGATGTCGCTGATGGCGCAGCCAGTTTGGCCGCTTTGTTGTCTTCGACCGCGGCAGGCTTGACCGCCTCGCGCTTCAAGTCGGCGCCGCGCTGCGCCAGCATGTCGGTATAGCCGCCGGCATATTCGATCCAGCGGCCGTCGCCTTCCGGCACGATCACCGAGGTCACCACGCGATCGAGGAAATCGCGGTCATGGCTGATCAGGATCACGGTGCCCTCGTAGTCGCCGAGCATTTCCTCCAGCACGTCGAGGGTTTCCAGATCGAGATCGTTGGTCGGCTCGTCCAGCACCAGCAGGTTGGAGGGCTTTGCCAGCGCGCGCGCCAGCATCAGCCGGCCGCGCTCGCCGCCCGAAAGCACTTCCAGCGGCGTGCGCATCTGCTCCTGCGCGAACAGAAAGTCCTTCATGTAGCTGACGACATGCTTCGGCTTGCCGCCGACCATCACATGGTCGCCGCGGCCGCCGGTCAGGGCTTCTGCCAGCGTCGATTTGGGATCGAGGCTTTCGCGATGCTGGTCCAGCGTCGCCATCTCGATATTGGCGCCGAACCGGATGGTGCCGCTGTCCGGCGGGCTGGCCGCCGGTCAGCATGTCGATCAGCGTGGTCTTGCCGGCGCCGTTCGGCCCGACGATGCCGATGCGGTCGCCGCGCTGCACGCGGATCGAGAAACCGTCGACGATCTTGCGGTCGCCATAGGTCCGGCTGATGTTCTTGGCCTCGATGACCAGCTTGCCGGATTTGTCGGCTTCGGCGGCGGCGAGGTTGGCATTGCCGGCGGCGCCGCGATAGTCGCGCCGCTGCTGGCGCAGCGCATGGAGATTGCCGAGCCGCTTGACGTTGCGCTTGCGGCGGCCGGAGACGCCGTAGCGCAGCCAGTGCTCCTCGTTGACGATTTTGCGGTCGAGCTTGTGCTGGTCGCGCTCTTCCTCCGCCAGCACCTCGTCGCGCCAGGCCTCGAACGCGCGAAAAGCCGCGGTCGATCTGCCTGATCTGGCCGCGATCGAGCCAGGCGGTCGAGCGCGACAGGTTCGACAGGAAGCGGCGGTCGTGGCTGATGATGACGAGCGCGCAGCGGCGGCTGTCGAGTTCGCTCTCCAGCCATTCGATGGTGGTGAGATCGAGATGGTTGGTGGGCTCGTCCAGCAGCAGGATATCGGGCGAGGGCGCCAGCACCCGCGCCAGCGCCGTGCGGCGGGCTTCGCCGCCGGACAGATGCGCGGGATCTTCATCGCCGTGCAGACCGAGCTGCTCGAGAAGATAGCGCGCCTGATAATGGTCGTCGCCGGGGCCGAGGCCGGCCTCGACATAGGCCAGCGTGGTGGCGAAGCCTGAAAAATCCGGCTCCTGCGGCAGATAGCGGATGGTCGCGCCGGGCTGCACGAAGCGGCTGCCGCTGTCGGGCTCGACCAGGCCGGCCGCGATCTTCAGCAGCGTCGATTTGCCGGAGCCGTTGCGGCCGATCAGGCAGACGCGCTCGCCCGCCGACACCGACAATTCGACGCCCGACAACAGCGGCGTGCCGCCGAAGGTCAGCTTGATGTCTTTCAACTGGATCAGCGGCGGCGCCATGGTCTCGATTCAATTCTGTTTCGGCGCGGCTTGATCGGCGCGCTGGCGCTGGATGCGGCGGATGGTCTGATCGAGCGCCGACAGGAACGCCGAGCGGTCGCGCGGCGCGAACGATCTGGGGCCGCCGGTCACTTCGCCCGAGGAGCGTAGATCGGTCATCAGATTGCGGACCGCAAGGGTCATGCCGATCGATTGTTCGGTGAACGGCTTGCCGTTCGGCGCGATCACCTCGGCGCCGGCCTTCACGCAGCGGCTCGCCAGCGGGATATCGGAGGTGATGACGATATCGCCCTTGCCCGCGCGCTCCGCGATCCAGTCGTCGGCGGCGTCCATGCCGGCGCCCGCCGCGATCCGCTCGATCAGCGGGATCCTGCGGCACCCGGATGAAGTTGCCCGCGACCACGCTGACGGGCAGGCCATGGCGCGCGGCGACGCGGTAGATCTCGTCTTTGACCGGGCAGGCGTCGGCGTCGACATAGATGCGGGTGGCGTTCAAATTCATATCATCGGTTGGGGATTGGCCGGGTGCGCCGATGGCAGCGCGCACCGGATGCGCGTGGTAGCCCATCGGGCGCGGAATTGCGAGCAAAACACCGGCCGGAACGCGCTTGCCACGGCAGTATTCTTCGCGTACCATTATGGCCGCAAAAGACGACAAAATCAGGGAAAAGCGCGACATGACCAAGCCGGCTCGAAACCTACCGCGTCGAGGCCTACAACACCGCAAAACTCTCCGAAAACAAGATGCATGACGACACCGTGGCAAAGCGGTTCGGCTTTTCCGGCGGGCTGGTGCCGGGCGTCGACGTCATGGCCTACATGATGCACCTGCCGGTGGCCAAATGGGGCCGCGCCTTTCTCGAGCGCGGGCTGATCGAGGCGCGCTTTGTCAAGCCGGTCTATGACGGCGAGATCGCCGACGTCACGGCTACGGAGAGCGACGGCGTGCTCTCGATCGAGGTCGAAAGCCGCGGCGAGCTCTGCGCCACCGGCACCGCGTCGTTGCCCGCGTCGGCGCCGTCGCTCTCGCTTGCGGATTTCCCCGAAGTCGCCGCGGTCGCCGAGCGCAAGCCGGTGAATGCGGCGTCCTATCAACTCGGCAAATGGCTCGGCACCGTGCCGCGCAGCCTGGGCCGGCGAGGCGCCAGCGGAATATCTGACCGACGTGCGCGAGCGCGATCCGATCTACGCGCGCGAAGGGCTCGGCCATCCCGGCCTGCTGCAGCGGGTCATGAACAAGGTGCTGGTCGACAACGCCATCCTCGGCCCCTGGATTCACGTCGGCAGCCGGATGCAGCTTCTCAGCGCCGCGCGCAGCGGCGACGAATTGACGGCGCGCGCGAAGGTGACCGGCAATTACGAAAAGAAGGGCCACCGCTTCGTCGAACTCGACGCGCTCGTCGTCGCCAACGGCACGACGCCGCTGGCGCATTGCCAGCACATCGCGATCTACCAGCCGCGCGAGCAGGCGGCGGCGTAGACGCTCGGCGCGATGCGTACTCCGAGTTCGTCATGCGGGGGACCTAGGATGCCGCGGCCTCACGGCTCATCACGGACCGACACTGGATGTACTGGATCGCCCGCCTTCGCGGGCGATGACAGGTGTGCGTGGGCGATCCGACGACGACCGCTCACGCCACCTTCTTCTTCGCATCCTGGATCGCGCGCCAGACCCGCTCCGGCGTCAGCGGCATGTCGATATGCGCGATGCCGTATTCGGACAGCGCATCGAGCACCGCGTTGACGATGGTGGAGAGGCTGCCGGCGCAGCCGGCTTCGCCGCAGCCCTTGGTGCCCAGCGGATTGGACTTTGGCCGGCACCGGATGATCGCCGACTTCCATCAAGCGGAATGTCCCCGGCGCGCGGCAGCGCATAGTCCATGAACGAGCCGGTGATCGGCTGGCCGCTGGCGTCGTAGCTGACGCATTCCATCAGCGCCTGGCCGATGCCCTGCGCGACGCCGCCATGCAACTGGCCGGCGACCAGCATCGGATTGACGATGGTGCCGAAGTCGTTGACGCCGGTGTAGCGCACGATCTGCACCACGCCGGTGTCGGGATCGATCTCGACTTCGGCGACATGGCAGCCATTGGGGAAGGTCGACGGCACCGGCTCGGTGGTGTGGTCGACGTCGAGCGAGGACGGCACGCCGTCCGGCATCTTGCCCTCGCGCATCCGTTTCGCCAGTTCCATGATGTCGATCGAGCGGTCGGTGCCGGCGATGGTGAAGCGGCCGTTGGCGAATTCGATGTCGCCTTCGGCGGCCTCCATCAGATGCGCGGCGGCGCGCTTGCCCTTTTCGATCACCAGCTTGGAGGCTTCGACGATCGCCATGCCGCTGGCGGTGATCGAGCGCGAGCCGCCGGTGCCGTTGCCGGTATGCACGAGGTCGCTGTCGCCCTGTTCGAGCTTGATGCTCTCGAAGGGCACGCCGAGCTGCGCGCGAGAGCACCTGCGCGAACGGCGTGGCGTGGCCCTGGCCGTAATCGAGCGTGCCGGTGATCAGCTTCACCGAGCCGTCGGCCTCGAACATGATCTTGCCGAGTTCGACGCCGGGAGGCGCGGTGACCTCGAGATAGGAGCCGACCGCGATGCCGCGCAGCTTGCCGTTCTTGCGGCTTTCCTTCTTGCGCTTGGCGAAATTGGCATGGTCGGAAATCTCCAGCGCCTTGTTGAACACGCCCTGGAAATCGCCGCTGTCATAGGTGACGCCGGAGGACGCCGCGAACGGCATCTGCGCCGGCTTGATGAAATTGCGCTTGCGCAGGGTCAGCCGGTTGATGCCCATCTCGTCGGCGGCGCGGTCGATCAGCCGCTCCATGAAATAGTTGGCCTCGGGGCGTCCGGCGCCGCGATAGGCGCCCATCAGCGTGGTGTTGGTCAGCACCGTCTTGATGTCGATCGCCATCAGCGGCGTGCGGTAGACGCTGGCGAGGTTCTTGCCGGTATTGAGCGACAGCGGGCTCGGCGCCACGCCGGTGATGTAGGCGCCGAGATTGCCGTAGCCGGAGACCTTGACGGCGAGGAACTTGCCCTCGGCATCGAGCGCGAGCTCGCAATGGATCTTCTGCGCGCGGCCGTGGCTGTCGGACAGGAAACTGGTCGAGCGCTCGTCGGTCCATTTCACCGGACGGCCCAGCGCCTTCGCCGCATGCAGGATGCAGATATATTCGGGATAGTTGATGTTCTTCATGCCGAAGGAGCCGCCGACATTGGCGGTCAGCAGATGCACCTTCTCGTTCGGCACTTTCAGGATGTTCTTGGCGAGGTTGTGCCCGGTTGCCGGCGACGCCCTGGGTCGGAACCTGGATCGTGTAGCGCTCGCTGGCCTTGTCGTAGGAGGCGAGCGCCGCGCGCGGCTCCATCGCCACCACGGCGACGCGGGTGTTGACGATGTCGAGCTTTGTCACATGCGCGGCGCTGGCGAACGCGGCCTCGACCTTGGCGGTGTCGCCATAGTGATAGTCCAGCGCCACGTTGTTGGGGATGTGGTCGTAGAGCTGCGGCGCGCCGGGCTTGGCGGCTTCCTCGGGGTCGGTGACGGCGGGCAGCGGATCGATATCGAGCACGACGGCTTCGGCGGCATCGCGCGCCTGCGCCAGCGTCTCGGCGACCACGAACGCCACGGGGTCGCCGACATAGCGCACCTTGTCGGTCATCAGCGCGGTGCGGTTGGTCTGCAGCAGCGGCGTGCCGTCGCGGTTCTTCAGCGGCAGGCCGCAGGTGAAGGGGCCGTAACCGGCGGCGGCAAGATCGGTTCCGGTCCAGACGCCGAGCACGCCCGGCATCGCCTTGGCGGCCGCCGTGTCGATGCCGCGGAGGATGCCGTGGGCGTGGCTGGAACGCACGATCCAGGCATAGGCCTGGCCGGGCAGGTTGAAATCGTCGGTATATTTGCCCTTGCCGCGCACCAGCGTGTCGTCTTCCTTGCGGCGGACCGGCTGTCCGACCCCGTATTTTTGCAGTGCGATAGCGTTTTCCAGAGAGGATGAAGACGTGTGATCTTGCATTGAAATGTCCCTGAAATGCTGGATTTTGCGCGATTTCGCCGGTTTCCCCTGAGATAACGTACCGATGTCCGGACGACAACGCCTGATTGGGCATAGTCCTATGTGAGGGCTGTTGCGCAACCGCTTGGCACTGCTAAAGTTTCCGTGAACGGAAATTCCTCGTCGGCCCGATGGGGCCGCGGAAAGACATTTTGGATGAACGATGACACGCGGCTTCGCGACGGCCCCGCGCCGCGCGGAGAGGTCGGCCAGAGGCCGCCGCGTAGCGGCGATGTGCCCGGCGAGCTGGCGCGTTCGGCGCCGCCGCCGCCACCGGCGTCTATGCCGCGCTCGACCTCGGCACCAATAATTGCCGGCTGCTGATCGCCTGTCCGACCGGCGACGGGTTCCGCGTGGTCAATTCGTTCTCCCGGATCATCCGGCTGGGGGAGGGCATCTCGGCGACCGGCTGCATCAGCGATGCCGCGATCGAGCGCGCCATCGCCGCGCTCAGCATCTGCCGCGACAAGATCCAGTCCAAAAAGGCAAAACGCCTGCGGCTGATCGCGACCGAAGCCTGCCGCGCCGCCTCCAACGCCGACGGTTTTCGGGACCGGGTCGCGGCCGAAACCGGCATCCGGCTCGAGGTGATCGATCGCGAGACCGAGGCGGCGCTTGCCGTGATCGGCTGCTCGCCGCTGCTCGACCCGAAGGGGCGGGGCGCCATCCTGTTCGACATCGGCGGCGGCTCGACCGAACTGGTCCGGATCGAGCGCGATCCGGACGAGCAGGACAGCCGCGCCGCGCATCAAGGCGTGGATGTCGATCCCGCTCGGCGTCGTGACGCTGGCCGAGCATTTCGGCGGCAAGGACGTCACGCCGCAATCCTATGCGCGGATGGTGGAGGAGGTCGCCCAGCACGTCGCGCCGTTCGCGGCCGAGCATGGCGACCGATTTGCGGGACATGCACCTGCTCGGCACCTCCGGCACGGTGACGACGCTGGCCGGCATCCATCTCAATCTGGCGCGCTACGATCGCCGCCGCGATCGACGGCGTCTGGCTGAGCGATGCCGATATCACCGCGGTCATCGCGCGCCTGCTCGGCATGAGCTATCAGGAGCGCGCCAGCAACAATTGCATCAGCGTCGAGCGCGCCGATCTGGTGCTGGCGGGCTGCGCCATTCTCGACGCCATCCGCAACGCGTTCCCGCTGCCGCGGCTGCGCGTCGCCGACCGGGGCCTGCGCGAGGGCATGCTGGTGGAGATGATGCGCGAGGACGGCGCGATCGGCGGATGCCGATAGGCGCAGCGGCCGCGCGATGTGCTAGAGCGGCGCCTGATCTTCCCAAGGTAAGCAAACCGACATGGCGAAAGATACCACCGGGCGGCTGCACGTCACGGTCAAGACCGGCGGCAAGCGCAAGCTGTCCTCAAAGCTGTGGCTGGAGCGCCAGCTCAACGATCCCTATGTGGCGCAGGCCAAGCGCGAGGGATATCGCTCGCGCGCGGCCTACAAGCTGATCGAGATCGACGACAAGTATCATTTCCTCAAATCCGGTCTCACCGTGGTCGATCTCGGCGCCGCGCCCGGCGGCTGGAGCCAGATCGCGGCCAAGCGCGTCGGCGCGGCCAATGGCAAGGGCAGGGTGGTCGCGATCGATCTGTTGGAAATGCCGGAGATCCCGGGCGTCAGCTTCGCGCAGCTCGATTTTCTTGCCCGACGATGCGCCGGCCAAGTTGCTGGAGATGATTGGCGGCCGCGCCGACGTGGTGCTGTCCGACATGGCGCCCAACACCACCGGCCACCGCAAGACCGATCAGCTGCGCATCCTGGGCCTCGTCGAAGGCGCCGCCGCTTTCGCCGCCGAAGTGCTCAATCCCGGCGGCACCTTCGTCGCAAAGGTGTTTCAGAGCGGCGCGGATGCGGCGCTGATGACGGAACTCAAGCGCGACTTCGCCACCGTCAAACACGTCAAGCCGGCCTCGAGCCGGCAGGATTCCTCCGAACGCTACGTGCTGGCGACGGGATTTCGCGGTGTGCAGGCGAAGGAGTGAGCCCTCAGAAACGCCGTCATCCTGAGCCAGTAACAGCTGCCAAGTCAGGGCTTGTTAATATCCTTATGCTGGGACAATGGGACGTCGTTTCGCGTCGGGGATGCATCGATGCACCGGGAATTCCATCGTCAGGGAATCGGTACGAATGAGGCACGGCCGGAAGTGCGTGCGTCCGTGTTACGCCCCCTTTTGGCCGGCGCGCTGCTTGCCGTCATGGCTGGTCCGATAACCCCTTCGGTTCATGCCGAGAACCAGGTCGTGCCCCAGCCGGAGCCGGGCGTGACCGCGGCCGTCGTCGCAAAACCGCTGGAAGCGCCGAAGGAGGTGGACGCGCCAAAGATAGAAGCGCCGATCGTCACCGAGGCGCCGGGGCCTTCCTTCAGGGCGGCCGTCCGCGCCATGGTGGAGCAGGAAGTTCGCAAGACCGGCCTGCCGGCGGATATCGCCGACGCCGTCGTGCAGGTCGAGAGCGACTACAATCCTTACGTGATCGGCGGCGTCGGCGAGATCGGATTGATGCAGATCAGGCCGCAGACGGCGGCGATGCTGGGTTTCCGAGGCACGCCTGCGGAACTCGCCCAGCCGGAAGTCAACATTCACTACGGCGTGACCTATCTGAGCAAAGCCTGGCGCCTGGCCAATGGCGACCTCTGCCGCACCTTGATGAAGTATCGCGCCGGACACGGCGAGGAGATCATGACACAGCGCTCGGTGAACTACTGCAGGCGGGCGCGAAACCATCTCGCCGCCCTGGGATCGCCGCTGGCGGCGGGAGCAACGCCGCCGCTCGCCATCATCCCGGCATCGGTGCTGACGAACAACCAGCCGAAGACACTCTCGATGTCACCGAAGGATGTCTACGCGCAGTACAGGCAGGGGACGCCTGCGGCCAGCCGGGCATACTGGGCCGTCCACGAAGCCCGAATCCGCGCCATCAAGGCGCGGATCGAAGCCAGATGGCATCGGCTGGCCTTGCGCTGACGCAAGCAGCCACACCGTTCCGGGTCGCAAGTCTGGCCGAGTGAGCGCGCGGAGCGGATTTAAGGTAGCCTGATCCGCCGCGCGCCTGCGACAAGGGGCGGTCTCTTTCCCCCGGGGCCGCGAAACAATTCCCGGCCCGGACGAAACCGTTTTCCCAAACGCACGAAGATCTCCGGAAACAAGGACCCGTTATTGATCGGCATGGGCCAACAGGTCTGACCATGTGGACATCACACGGATTCCGTTCAAAATCATCGAAGGCCACGTCCGGTCATGAAGGCAAGATCGAGATCAGAAGTCGACGAATATATCGGCGCTCGAATCCGCGAGGGCCGGCTTTCGCTCAATCTGAGCCAGGAACAGCTTGCCAGGGCCCTGGGAGTCTCGTTTCAGCAAATTCAAAATTATGAAAAGGGCGCCAATGGCGTCAGTGCGGTGCGCCTGTTCGACATCTGCAAAATCCTGAACGTCTCCCTGGCTTCGATGTTTCCGCAGGATCGTCCGAAGGATGTACCGCAGCCTTTTACCCAACCGCCATTGGATAATTCGACACCGCGGGGCATGACGAACCAGGGCCTGGACTCCATTGGCGCGGAGCCAAATGCAAGCACGGAACGGCGGTGCGATGGGCCGGCTTAGCAGGGCCACGCTGGCTTCACATCGGCGGCATCTTCTCGAATTTCGGCACGGCCGGATCGAGCCGGTGCCAGGCATGACCGCGCACCGTGTACGTCACCATCTGCGGCTCGTATCGGCCTGGATCGTCGAGGCTCGCGGCGTGAATGGTGAAGAGGTCCGGCATGGCCGAGAAGGTCAGATAGACAGGCGCCCCGCAGGCGGGACAGAAGCCGCGCGTCTTCACGTTCCCGCTGTCGCCGACCATGTCCCAATGCGTCGCTTCGCCCTCGAGCTTCACCGCCTCCCTGCTCGGGAAGGTCAGATAGGATCCGTGCCCGGTGCCGCTCGTACTCTGGCAGTCGCGGCACCGGCAGTCGTTCATCGCAATCGGCTCGGCCGAGATTTCGTAGCGGATCGCGCCGCAGGCGCATCCGCCGGTGTAAGGCTTGCTCATGTCTCTCTCCCAATAAAGCGCTGCGTTGGCCACGGCGATTTCCGTCGCGTCAGTCCTTCCCGTCGACGATAGCGCCAATGTTCTGAACTACCTTCTTCCAGCCTTCGCTCATGTTCTTGAAGGCAGTATCGTTCTTCGGCAGGACGAAGCCGGAATGGACAAGGCGCAGGCGCGTGCCGTTTTCGACCTTGGAAAGGATGAACGTGACCACGGTGTCGAGCCGTGAGCCGTATCCGACGTTTCCCTCATGCCCGCCTTTCCAGGCATAGGCGAAACGTTCGTTCGGCTTCACCTCCAGCACCTGGCAGTGAATGGTGCCGTCCCACGCGCCGGCCGGCGTGATCTGGTAGGTGAAGTGTTTGCCTTCCACGAGCTCGAAGCCGGCCGGCATCATCAGCCAACGGCCCATCAAATTGGCCGTGGTCAGCGTTTTCCAGATCGTCTCCGGCGTATGCGGGAAAACCTCGTCGACCACTATGTCCTGCGTGTCGGGCTTCGATGCGACGTCGTTCATGGATCAATTTCCTTCAGCAGTGTTCTGAGATTTGCAAAGCGTTCGCGCCAGAAGACGCCGTAATGACTCATCCAGTCGACCAGCGGCTCGAGGCCTTCCCGCTGGGCGCGGTAATAGACTTTCCGGCCTTCGGGGCGCTCGGCGACCAAGCCGGCCTGCTTCAGGGCCTTGAGGTGTTGAGAAATGGCGCCCTGCGTCACGCCGCTTCCTCGCGTCAGTTCGACGACGGTGATCTCGTCGGAGTTGACGACCCGCTCAAACACGGCCCGCCGTGTGGGATCGGCAAGCGCGCGCATGACGGCGTTGATGGGAGCGGCTTCGGTCATGGAAAACAATTAGCGTGTGCTAATTGATGAGTCAATACTAATTTGTTCGATCGATGGTCCGGCAATACGCCACTCTGTTGGTGGCGCGTTCGCGCTGCTCAGCGAGCAAAAAAATGAGGCCACTGGGAGCGTGATCGCTGCGCACCGCCGTGCTCGACGCGAGACTACGCTTCGTATCGCTAGCTCGCTATGCCAACGTATGAACGATCACCGGGCCGGCCACCGCGGTGGCTGGGCCAACGAGCAAGGGCGCAAGATTTTGCTCGATCCAGACGAGCGCACGCCTGTTTGCCTCCTCCGCGCCGGCGTAATTGTTGAAGACGCTGATCGCCGTCACCGTGTCGTCGGGTGCATAGACCACATAGTAAGCCATGAAGCCTTCAACATCACTGATGATCGGAATGGCGCCCTCCTTAATTCTGCGCGCGAGCTCTTCGGCCATGCCGGTCTTTGCTTTACCCTGACGAATGGCGGCGTACATGGGATCCTCCTTCACCAGCGAGGCTGCCCAAGATCGCGACCGCGGCGATCATTCATCACACCCGTGGCGAGGCGAGCAGCAGGATTTCCCCGCGCACTCGAATATTACTCCATCGAGCGTAACCGCACCATCAGGGCCAAAAGCTATCTTTCGCGATGGCGGGTCTGCTCGTGGGACGTTTGAGGTATATCCGTGGCGCGCAAACCGGTCAGCCTTCCGCCGCTTCGCGTTCCATGTCGCGGCCGGTCAGGTCCTCGCCCTGCATGTTGGCGTACTCGCGCGCCATCTCCCGCATCAGGAATTTTGCGGGAACGTCGTGGTACGACCCGTGGTCGTTCACATATTGCATGTAGGTCCGGCCTGCGCCGTCGAAGGGATGCAGAAGCGCATCGTTGTGACCGTCGAAATCGAGCGGATGCACGCCGACCTTGGCGCAGAGCGTGGCGTTGAAGGTCGGGGTTGCCTTGCGCCAGGCGCCGTCCACATAGACTTCCGTGAAGCCATGCCAGGTGAAAACGTCCGTGCCCATGCTCTGGCGCAGCTTCTCTGTTGTGAGGTGGTTGCGCACGTCGGCGAACCCGACGCGGGCGGGAACGCCATGGACGCGGCAGGTGGCGGCGTAAAGCGCCGCCTTGCCCACGCAATAGCCGTTGCCAGCCGCCAGCACGCTCGAGGCCCGGAACGTCTCGGGCGTGCGCATGTTGACGTAAGGGTCGTAGCGGATGCCGTCGCGCACCGCCTTGTAGAGCAGGCTGGCCTTCTCGCGGTCGCTGGCGTCGGCCGCAACGGCGGCGCTGGCGAAGTCCCGGATGGCCGGATGGTCGCTATCGATGTATTCGCCGGGATCGGTATAGAGGCGGCGGATGGTGTCGGTAAGGACGTTGGTCATGCCGCAGCTTAGCAGGCGGCGCAGGCGAAATTCAATTCGGTAATTAACTCATCGTGCGCGATGTTCGACTTGAGTCCGGAATGCGCACCAAAGCGGGCGTTCGCCGGCCATTCTGAAATTTGCAGGCACGCGCCCTCTTGGATGGCTGCTGGTTTTTGTCACCCCAACCGCTGATCCCTTGCGTCCTGGGTGCCTTCGGTGGCGGCTTTGACGGCGGCCGTGGCCGCGCCCTTGCGGCTGGAAATCTCGACCGCCTTGCGACCGGAGATCTCATGGCCGGCGTCGTCGGGCATCTGCCAGAAGAAATAGGCCGACAGCGCGGAGATGATGGCGACGACGACGAACGCCGGACCGAACACCGTGGCGTCAAGTTCCTGCACGTGGCGCACCAGCATGGTGGATTCCACCGAAAACGCGCCGACGGCGACGCCGGCGGAAAGCGCCAGCTGCTGGTTGACGCTGACGAGCGTGGTGGCGCGGCTCATCTGCGGCGGCTCGACTTCGGCATAGGCGACGGTGTTGATCGCGGTGAACTGCAGCGAGCGGAAGAAGCCACCGACCACGAGGATGATCATGATCAGCAGCAGCGGCGTCGTCACCGTGAACAGGCCGCAGGCAGCCAGGAAGACCGAGCTGACGACGGCGTTGATCGTCATCATGTTGCGGAAGCCGAACGTCCTGATGATGCGGGCGGCCAGCGTCTTCATGCCCATGGCGCCAACCGCGGACGCAAACGTCACCAGTCCGGACTGGAACGGCGACAGGCCGAACCCGACCTGCATCAACAAAGGCAACAGGAACGGCAGCGCGCCGATGCCGAGACGGAACAGGAAGCCGCCGATAATGCTCGCGCGCATTGTCGCCAGTCGCAGCAGCGTGAAATCGAGCACCGGCGAAGCGGTCCGCCTGGCGTGGATGATATAAAGCGTCATGGAAATGGTGCCGATCGCGACCAGCGCGATGACAATGGTCCACGGCAAGAGATTGAGGCCGGCGACCGACAGCCCGAAGGCGATGCCGGCAAGCCCGATGCCGGCCAGCACCAGCCCGTAAAGGTCGAAGCGCTCGAGGGCCTCGCTCTTGATCGGGTCGATGTGGCGCATCGCCATGAAAATCCCGAGCAGGCCGATCGGAATGTTGATCAGGAAGATCCAGTGCCAGGAGAAATAGGTGGTGATGAATCCGCCGAGCGGCGGGCCGATCACCGGCCCGACCAGCGCCGGCACCGTGACCCAGGCCATCGCATTGACCAGCGCGCTCTTGTCGATCGAGCGCAGCAGCACCAGGCGACCGACCGGCGTCATCATCGCGCCGCCGAGGCCCTGCACGATACGCGCGATGACGAAATCGCTGACGGAAGAGGACAGCGCGCAGCCGATCGAGCCCACCATGAAAACCACGATCGCGAGACTGAACACCATCCGCGCGCCGAAGCGATCGGCGGTCCACCCGCTGGCCGGGATGAATACCGCGAGCGACAGGAGATAGGAGGTAATGGCGAGCTTCAGCGTCAGCGGGCTGGTGCCGATATCGGCGGCGATCGCCGGCAGCGAGGTGGCGATAACCGTGGAATCCATGTTCTCCATGAACAGGGCGGTGGCCACGATGAGCGGGATCAGGCGTTCTTTGTTCATGAAGATTTGAGGGAGGGGGAAAGGAGCGGTAACAAGGGGCTGTATCACCCCGTGGTCCCGCAGGCCATTGCGGAACCCCGCATACCACCTAAATGCTGCGTGACGATTTGCTCTCGGTTCGCCCCGGGAAAACGCGTCGAATCAAGGATCTAGAGCTGGTTTCGATGCTGTCGAGGCGGAAAAGGCCCTAGCCCCTTTGAATTCGTCATGGGGCCATGCTATCGACCGCCGCCAACCCTACCGATGGGCGATTCGACGGCGATGCCAAAAGCGTCGCTGAGAGGATCTTTTCATCCCTCGGGTTCTAGCGCGGCGATTGGGCCGCTGAATGGAGTTGGCGATGGCGGTTGTGCAGGGACTTCAGGGGATTCAGCGAAGCCTATACGTTCGACGACGTGCTTCTGAAGCCCGGGCTTTCGGACATCCTGCCCTCGGAAGCCGATATCCGCTCCCACGTCACCCGCTCGATCCCGCTCAATATCCCGATCATAGCTTCCGCGATGGACACCGTCACCGAAGCGCGGATGGCGATCGCCATGGCGCAGGCGGGCGGCATCGGCGTCATCCATCGCAACTTCGACGTCGAGGGCCAGGCTGCGCAGGTGCGGCAGGTCAAGAAGTTCGAATCGGGAATGGTGGTCAATCCGTTGACCATCGGTCCGGATGCGATGCTGTCGGACGCGCTGTCGCTGATGAACGATCACGGCTTCTCCGGCATTCCGGTGGTGACCGGCGCCACCAAGGGCGTGCCCGGAAAGCTGGTCGGCATTCTCACCAACCGCGACGTGCGCTTTGCCACCGACCCCAGGCAAAAAATCTCCGAACTGATGACGCACGAGAATCTCGTGACGGTGCGCGAAGGACGTCAGCCAGGACGAAGCCAAGCGGATGCTGCACAAGCACCGCATCGAGAAACTGCTCGTGGTCGACGACCAGTACCGCTGCGTCGGCCTGATCACCGTCAAGGACATGGAGAAGGCGGTCGCCCATCCCCTGGCCAGCAAGGATGCGCAGGGCCGCCTGCGCGTCGCGGCCGCGACCACGGTCGGCGAGGGCGGGTTCGAACGTACCGAGCAGTTGATCGACGCCGGCGTCGATCTGATCGTGGTCGATACCGCGCACGGCCATTCTTCGCGGGTGCTGGAGGCCGTCAACCGCATCAAGCGGCTTTCCAATGCCGTGCAGGTGATCGCCGGCAACATCGCCACGAAGGAAGGCGCGCAGGCGCTGATCGATGCCGGTGCCGACGCGATCAAGGTCGGTATCGGCCCGGGCTCGATCTGCACCACCCGCATCGTCGCCGGCGTCGGCGTGCCGCAGCTGACTGCGATCATGGATGCGGTGGAAGCCGCGAAGAAGGCCAATATTCCCGTGATCGCCGACGGCGGCATCAAATATTCCGGCGATCTGGCCAAGGCGCTGGCCGCCGGCGCCGACATCGCCATGGTCGGCTCGCTGCTCGCCGGCACCGACGAGACGCCGGGCGAAGTGTTCCTGTGGCAGGGCCGCTCCTACAAGGCCTATCGCGGCATGGGCTCGGTGGGAGCGATGGCGCGCGGCTCCGCCGACCGCTACTTCCAGCAGGACATCAAGGACACGCTCAAGCTGGTGCCGGAGGGCATCGAGGGCCAGGTGCCCTACAAGGGTCCGGTCGGCAACGTCATGCATCAACTTGCCGGCGGTTTGCGCGCGGCGATGGGATATGTCGGCGCACGAAACCTCGCCGAATTCCACGAGAAGGCGCAGTTCGTGCGCATCACCGGCGCGGGCCTGCGCGAAAGCCACGTCCACGACGTCACCATCACCCGGGAAAGCCCGAATTACCCGGGCGGGGTGTAGTTTTCCGGGCCCAAATTGCCCCCACAGCGGTGGGAAAACGCGGTACTGTTTCAGGGGTCGCTGCGCGGCCCCGATGGTCCGCGCGGGCTGCGTCTGCGATTTCGCGGAATTCCATCAATAAAGTTCAAAAGAGAAGTTGGTTTTTATGGTCGATTGGTCGGACGACAGGATTGCAGCACTTTCGGATCAGGATCTGAAGAACCTGCTGGTCAATGCGGAGCGCAAATCCGCCGCCGCCATCGTCGCGCAATGCAAGGCCGAAATGGAAAAGCGCGATGCCGCCAAGCCGCGCAAGGCCGCCAAGCCGCGCACCGAGCTGAAGGAATTCGAACACGACATGTCCGGACAGCTTGCCGCCGTCGGCAAGGAGATGGCGGAGAAATACGATCTGTCGGAAGAAACCGCGAAGGCAAAATCGGCCGGCGTCAAGGGATTTCGTTCGCACAAGCTGCTGGACGCCAAGGGTTATGCAAAACTCGGCGGACATCAGCGCGACGGCACCGTCGCGGTCGATCGCTATATCTCCTACCGGCGCGGCAACGATATCGTGTCGCTCGGCGTCTGGCTGTTGAAGGACGCGCCGATCGAGGATCATGAATTCCACGTCAGCGCGCCCGGCCGGAATGATCGAGGGCGGCAAGCCTTTTGCCGAGGTGCGGCCAGGCATTTCGGAAAAGGATGCGCAGGAGACGCGGCAGATGCGCGTCTTCAAGGACCTGCCGAGCGCCGCCGCGGCATTCGACGCGGCGCTGGCGAAGATCACGGCTTAGACAACACCCGTCATTGCGAGGAGCGAAGCGACGAAGCAATCCATCTTGCCGCGACAATGGATTGCTTCGCTGCGCTCGCAATGACAGACAGACAAAAACCGGAGGAAACAACCATGTCCCAGGCGCAAAGCGCGTCGTTCTCGTCTCTCGCCCCGTCGGCGAGCCCAAGGCATCGGATTTCCGGATCGAGGAATATGCGCTGCCGACGCCGGGCGAGGGCCAGGTGCTGCTGCGCACCATCTGGCTGTCGCTCGATCCCTATATGCGCGGGCGCATGAGCGACGGTCCGTCCTATGCGGCGCCGGTGCCGATCGGCGGGGTGATGGAAGGCGGCACGGTGTGCGAGGTGATCGCCTCGAACAATCCTGGCTTTGCCAAGGGCGACATCGTGCTCGTCGCGCGCCGGCTGGCAGACCCATGCGCTGTCGGACGGCAAGGGACTGACAAAGATCGATCCGAAACTTGCGCCGATTTCGACCGCGGTCGGCGTGCTCGGCATGCCCGGCATGACCGCCTATACCGGGCTTTTGGACATCGGCAAGCCGCAAGCCGGCGAAACCGTGGTGGTCGCCGCGGCATCTGGCGCGGTCGGCTCGGCGGTCGGGCAGATCGCAAAGATCAAGGGGGCGCGCGCGGTCGGCATCGCCGGCGGCAAGGACAAATGCGACTACGTCAAGAAGGAACTCGGCTTCGACGATTGCCTCGATCATCGCGATCCCAATCTGGCGGCGAAGCTCAAGGAAGCCTGCCCGAAAGGCATCGACGTCTATTTCGAAAATGTCGGCGGCGCGGTGTTCGAGGCGGTGTTTCCGCTGCTCAACGCGTTTGCGCGCATTCCCGTGTGCGGTCTGATCGCGCACTATAACGACACCGAGGCAACCGCGCCGAAATGGGCGTCGTCCATGATGCGCGCGGTGCTGACAAAGCGCCTGACCATCCGCGGCTTCATCGTCAGCGATTTCGCCGCGCGCCATGCGCGACTTCCTGCGCGACATGTCGGGGTGGGTGCGCGAGGGCAAGGTCAAGCATCGCGAATTCGTCACCGAAGGCCTCGACAGCGCGCCCACCGCGTTCATGGGGCTTCTGAAGGGCGCCAATTTCGGCAAGCAGCTGGTGCGGGTCGGGCCCGACAAGGCATAAGCCGTCGAAGCCCGCGTCCGCGAAGGAATGCGGCGGACCAAATATGGCGCGGCCGATTGTGACCTTTCCCCTTCAATACCGCCGGGCGATAGGCCTCCGTCAGGTTGCGTCAGTAGCAGGGCGGGTAGGGATAGAGGATGGGCGAGTCGAAGCAGCTCGGAATTCTGGTGGCGACCGGACCGTAATTATTGTCGAGAATGGCGACCGGCACCGGGGCAGGGGCCGGCGCTACGACCGCGACGGCGGCACGGTGACGGACGGCTTTCTTGGCGAAGGCATCGGTTGAAACCGTCGCGGTGGAGGCGACGCCGACGATAACGGATGCAGCAAGCAGAATGATGGCTCGACGCGACATGACGGGTCCCTTTCCCACGCTGATCAGTCCAGCCCGATCAGCTTCCGTACCGGTCACGCTACCACGAGATCGACCGAGACCCTAGCGCGAAGCCTCAACCGAGCAGCGAAGTCCAGATCGACATCGATCTGGCCCGGCGCCCTGACGTGAAGCACCTCGAAGCTGTCGGGCTGGAAGCGGTATTCCACCAGCCCGACCTCCTTGATCCCGATCACCTCCTGCCGCTGGTCGGAAATGACAAAACCGGCCGAAGGCGCCCAGACGTGCCTGACACGGGAATGGGTAAATCCCGGCGCTGGTGAACATGGCCGCTGGCGACCAGCCGCAGGTCGACCGATCCCAGCATCTCCACCAGGCGGCTTCGCGCCGGCATCGGCACGTAGCGGATCGCAGAGGCCGCAAGCTCGGGATCGCCGGGCGCATTCAAGAACAGCGGCTTGTGCAGGAACAGCGCGACCGGCTTGCCGCCGGCAGCGGCGAGCTGCGAGGCAAGCCAGTCGAACTGTTCGGCCTCGCTCGGCAAGCCCGGTATTCATGACCAGCGAATTGAGGCCGATGAAGCACCAGCCGGCCGCCTCGAAGCGCCAGCGGTCTTCGCCGAAGACCGAGATGAAGGCCTGCCGGTCCCTGTTCGGTGGCGGGCTGCGACGGCGGCGGACCGAGCGCGGTCGGGTTGTCGCCGATGTCGTGATTGCCGGGCAGATAGCGGCAGGGCACCGGCAGCGCCGCGTGCAGCGACCTGCGCGAATTCCAGATCGTCGGGGCTGGTCGGGGCGTCGAAGGCGAGGTCGCCGCTGTTGACGACGAGATCGGGACGCCTGGCGTCGATATATTCGCTCAGGCGATGAAAATTGGCGGTCAGATCTGGCAGCCGGCGGGCCAGATGGGTGTCGGAAATCTGGGTCAGGCGAAATTCGGTCATGCAATATTCCCTCTCACCGGGTCATCGCTTTACCCGGGAAACGTGACCCAAACGTCACAACCGCTTTCGAATGAGCCCGATCGCTGCCCTGCGATGCTTGACCAGGCTCCGATGACGTTGAATTAATATAGTAATTTCAAGGTATGACAGATGTTTGAGATCGGTATTTTATGCGTGATTGGGTTGGCGGTCGGCTATTGGGCGGCGCTCTGGCTGATGGGCCGCCACGATGATGTCCTGCATGGAGATTTCGTCCATGTCGAGCAGCCGCAGGAATCCTGTCCGCCAGCTTCGTCGACGTTGCGCGTCGACAGCGCCGATACTCTGCAATCGCTTCTCACACGCATCAAACAGGACTTGAAGGACGCCGCTCAATAACAGGCGGCGCTTAGATCCGGCAGCGACGGGCGCAGGCTGCGAACGCTGGCGCAAATCGAGTGCCGGTGGCGCAATTCGACTCGGCACATTTTTAATAGAACGTTTGTAAATTGTTGCGTGGTGCGCGGCGGGATTTGCTGCGCAGCTCGAATTGCGATCAAGGATTTTGCAGCATGAAATCCAGAATCACGATTTCGCGCGCGATTTTTGCGTTTCGGTATGCTCACGATCGTCGGCCTCATCGCCGTGATCTTTGCAAGCAATTACGCGCTTTCGCAGCTCAAAGTCGGCGGCCCGCATCTACGACAAGATCAAACTCGGCAACGACCTCGTCGCGGACATCCTTCCTCCGCCGGAATACGTGATCGAAGCCTATCTGGAGGTGACCCTCGCCCTTCAGGATCCATCGTCTTTGGCGGCGCATCGCGACCGGCTGACGCAGCTGAAAAAGGATTATGACGAACGTCGCGAGTATCTGGTCGAAATCCGGCCTCGATCCCGCGCTCAAGACCAGGCTTGTCGAGAAATCCCACGCCGAGGTTGAGCGCTTCTGGACGCTGACCGAACAGTCGTTTTTGCCTGCCTTGGTCAAGGCCGATACGGCGGCGGCGGCGAAATCATACGCGGACATCACGGCGGCCTATACCGCGCATCGCGCCGTGATCGACGAGATCGTCAAACAAACCAATGAAGACAATGCTGCCGCTGAAGCCGAAGCCACCAGCCGGGTCCAGATGGTTCACGATCATTCTTTGGAGCATCTCCGCGTTCGTCTTTGTCGTGGTCGGCGCCGGAATTGCCGGTGTCGCCAAGGGCGTCATTCAGCCGATCGTCAGGATGACCGGCGTCATGCAGCGCCTCGCCGGCGGCGAACTGGAGAGCGACATTCCCTCCCTGGGCCGCAAGGACGAGGTCGGCGCCATGGCCAGCTGCCGTACAGATTTTCAAGGAAAATGCCGTGCGGGTTCGCGCCATGGAGGCCGCGGAGGAGCTTTCGGCAAAGCAGGCCGAAGAGGATAGAAGAGCCACGATGCAGCGCGTAGCCGATGGCTTCGAAAAGGCGATCGGAGCGATCGTCAGGACGGTCTCGTCGGCCTCTTCCGATATCGAAGCCGCGGCCGGCAGCCTGACCAAGACCGCGGAAACAACGCAGGAATTATCGGCTACGGTTGCCGCGGCGTCCGAGCAATCGTCGTCGAATGTGCGGTCGGCCGCGGCAGCGTCGGAGGAAATGGCCTCTTCCGTCGTCGAAATCAGCCGGCAAGTTCAGCAGTCGCGCGACATCGCGCGGGCCGCGGTGGCGCAGGCCGAGAAAACCAATGTCCGGATAGCGGAGCTGTCGCAGTCGGCAAACCGCATCGGCGAAGTCATCAAGATGATAACGGCGGTTGCCGAGCAGACAAATCTGCTTGCTCTCAACGCCACCATCGAGGCCGCGCGTGCGGGCGATGCCGGCCGTGGTTTTGCCGTCGTCGCTGACGGAGGTGAAGGCGCTTGTCGGCGCAAACCGCCAAGGCAACCGAAGAGATCGCGGCGCAGGTCACGCAAATGCAATCCGCCACCGATCAATCAGTGTCGGCCATCAGGGAGATCGGCGAGCACGATCGGCCAGATCTCCGAGATTTCCACGGCGATCGCGGCTGCCGTCGAAGAGCAGGGTGCGGCGACGCAGGAAATTGCGCGCAATGTCCAGCAGGCCGCGCAGGGAGCGGCCCAGGTGACCGGAAGCATCGGCGACGTCAATCGCGGCGCGGCGGATACCGGCTCGGCGGCCGAACAGGTTCACGGCCTCGCCGTATCACTGCTGTCGGAAAGCAATCAGCTCAATACCGAGGTCGAAACTTTCTGCACACGATCCGGGTGGCCTGACGCCGGGCAGGGTAAGATTAGCTCAAAGCACGCGATAGCGGATCGCGAAGGCGTCATGCTGCTGGCTGCGGGTTTCTTCGCCCGTTGATCGGCGAGGCGACGCGATCGGCCAGATGCCAGGGTCCGAATTGATCCGAGGGAGAAGGGCTTGCCGGCAGCCGCAGCTTGAACTCGCAACTGGCCCGGCCCGGCAAGTTGAGGATCACGACGCGGTCTGCTGGTCCGATAGTCCAGCGGCACCGAACCCCTGAGCACGCTGACGTCGTCGTCTTCGGCAGGCAGCGCGCTTTGCACCTTGGCGAGCCTCTGGTTCCTGTCGGTATGCAGTTCGACCTGGGTATCGGAGATGGCCAATAGCGCCGCCTTCGGCAGCCGGATTTCGAATTCGACGGCGGGCTTGGTCGGATTGATGCCGAGATAGGCCAGCGCCGCATGCCGCATGTCGTAGGCCACGAAGGCTGCGAGGCGAGCACCAGTGCGGCAGCAAGGCTGTGCCTGACGAGATCGCGCACGCTGCGGTACCGGCTGCGGAAATAGACGCCGAGGGCGATGGTCACCGCCAGCGCGGTGGCGATGCCGGCCAGCCCCGACATCAGCATGCCGAGCACGCCGTCGGAACTGTCGTCGGCGAACAGGCCGGTTATGTCGGCGACCATTTTGAGCAACGACGTCACGGAATCGCCGGGCAGCGCGGCCGCATGCGCCGCACCGTTCAGGATCGGGGAGGTCATGTTCATCGCGGTCGCTCGGCTCGGGACGCGTCAATGCTGGTTCGGGACTGAAAATCGCTGGAACTATCGCAGGTTGGTCACGGCAGCGGCGATTGTGGTTCAACCCAGGGGGCGGATTGATTGCGAGGAGCGGGAGCGGGCGCTATAGCGTGACCTGGCCCTTCCGCCCGGGACAATTCCGATGTCAGTTCAAATGGTTTTGCTGCCGGTCTTCGTCCTGGTCGGGCTCACCTTCGCGCTGTTGGTGGGGATGGTCGGGGCCCGCCGAGGAGCGCTGGTCGGCGGCGCGACCAGGATCCGGGACATCGCGCTGGGACAGCCGAACTGGCCGGTCCGGGCAACCCAGATCGCCAATTGTTACCGCAACCAGTTCGAACTGCCGCTGCTGTTCTATGCCCTGATCGCCCTGGCGCTGCCCCTGCGCCATGCCGATCTGTTCCTCGTGCTGATGTCCTGGGTGTTCGTGGTCACCCGCTTCGTCCATGCTGGGATTTTTGTCACTTCCAACGACCTCGGGCGGCGGTCGACGGCGTGGCTCGCCGGCGTGCTGGTGCTGCTCGCGATGTGGATCTACTTCGCGCTGAAGATTCTGTTGTTGATCTAGGGGCATGATCCGGAAAAGTGGGAACCGGTTTTCCGAAAAATTATGCTCAAACTAAAGAGTCCTTCTCGAACCGAAAGTTCTCAATGACTCCCGCAGCGCGGCTTTCCGCCGCCATCGAACTGATCGATACCATCGACAGAGAGCGCGTTCCCGCCGCGAAGGCGCTGAAGGAATGGGGCACCGCGCATCGCTTTGCCGGCTCCGGCGATCGTGCCGCGATCTCCGGCCTGATCTGGGACGTGCTGCGCCGGCGTGCCTCCAGCGCCTGGCTGATGGACGCCGATACGCCGCGGGCGCGCGTGCTCGGCATGCTCCGGCTGGAACGCAAGCTCGATGCCGACTCCATCGCCGCGCTGTGCGACGGCAGCCGCTTTGCGCCGGAGCCGCTGACGGACGCCGAGCGCGCCGCTCTTACTTCGCGGTCGCTGAAGGATGCGCCCGCGCCGATCGCCGGCGACTACCCGGAATGGCTCGACGGCTACCTTGCGCAGGTGTTCGGCGACGACCGCGTGGCGGAGGCTGTCGCGATGGCGAGCCGCGCGCCGCTCGACCTCCGCGTCAACACCCTCAAGGCAAAGCGCGAAAAGGTCCTGCACTCGCTGGCGCATCTCGGCGTCACGCCGACGCCGTGGTCGCCGGTTGGCTTGCGCATCGAACTCGGCGCCGACGCACGCAATCCCGGCATCCATGCCGAGGAGGATTTCATCAAGGGCGCCGTTGAAGTGCAGGATGAAGGCTCGCAGCTGGCCGCGTTGTTATCAGGGGCAAAACCCGGCGAGCAGGTGATCGACCTCTGTGCCGGCGCCGGCGGCAAGACGCTGGCATTGGCCGCGATGATGGGAGGCAAGGGAAGGCTGATCGCCACCGACCACGACAAGCGGCAGCTCGCGCCGATCCATGAGCGGCTGTCCCGCGCCGGCGTCCATAACGCCGATGTCCGCACCCCGAAGGGCGAGGGCGACACGCTCGCCGATATCCGGGCCTCCGCCGATCTGGTGCTGATCGACGCGCCCTGCACGGGAACCGGCACCTGGCGCCGCAATCCCGACGCCAAATGGCGGATGCGCCCGGGGGCGCTCGAGGTGCGGTTGAAGGATCAGGCAAGCGTGCTCGATCGCGCCGCGGCATTGACAAAACCGGGCGGCCGCATCGCCTATATCACCTGCTCGGTATTGCCGCCGGAGAACAACGAGCAGATCCGCGCCTTCCTGGCGCGCCATCCGGATTTCGCCGTGGTGCCGCCGGCGCAAGTCGTGACGGTCCTGTGGGACAAGGCGGAAGAATTCGCCGCAGCCACGCTGCAATCGCCGGAGGGGCTGTTGATGACGCCACGCCGCACCGGGACGGACGGGTTTTTCGTGTCGATCCTGAGGAAGAATACGTCTTAATCTTGTGTTTCAATCGAGCCGGCATCGAAGGGGGGAACGTGATGGAGCGACGTCATCGGATCGGTGTGTGGGGCGCTGCGGCCATGCTGGCCGGCCTTGTCTGCGGCTCGGCGCTGGCCGATGAGACCGTCACCATCGGCGGTTCACGCGCCGTGCTGATAAAACCTGCCGCGCCGCGTGCAAGCGTGATCCTGATGCCCGGCGGCAGCGGAGCCATCGCCGCAGGCGACCATGGCGACATCAACGGGCTCAAGGGCAACCAGCTGGTTCGCACCCGGCAGGCCTATGCGGCGCGCGGGCTCGCGGTGCTGGTGGTCGATGCGGGCACGCCGCTCGCCGCGGCGGTGCAATACATGGCCGCGATCAAGCGGCCGGTGACGGTGATCGCCACCAGCCGCGGCACGATCCGCGCCGCCGAGGGGATCGCGGGCGGCGCCCGGCCGGACGCGCTGGTGCTGACATCGGGATTGCTCAGCCCGGAGTCCGGCAGCGGCCAGAACGTGATGTCGATCCTGGGCTCGCCGGCGTCGCTGCCGCGCACGCTGGTGATCCATCACAGAGAGGACAGCTGCAGATTGACCCTGCCGGCCGGTGTCGAACCCTTCATCAAATGGTCGGCCGGCCGCGCGCGGGTGGCCTGGGTCAGCGGCGGCGCCAACGAAGGCAACGCCTGCGAGGCCCGCGCCCATCACGGCTTCAATGGTAACGACGGTCAGGTCGTCGGGCTCGCGGCGGGGTTCCGTTAAGCCGTGGTAGCCAATGCACCGTCATTGCAAATGACGGCTTTGGCCTTCCGCCCGCGCCTAATGCGCCAGATGGTTGGCCGAGCCCTGGATGATCTTGCCCTCGGCATTCAGCCGCAAATATTCGCAGATCCTCGCGCCGCGCTGGCTTTGGTAGAACACGACGATGCTGTCGGGGCTGACATAGGTATCGATCAGCTCGAACTTCAGATCGGGTAGCAGCGTCAGCGCCTTGGCCCAATAGGTCCGGATATTGTCCTTGCCGCGCAGCGTGCCGCTGGCGTCAAAGCCCAGCGCCGGAATCCTGTCCGAGGTCATCTCGCTGTCGTCGGCGTAGAGCGCCAGAACGCGCTCCAGATCGTGGGAATTCCAGGCGGCAATCCAGTCACGCCCAAGGGCGGCGAGGTGGGCGGCGAGGTGTGCGGCTGGATGCGCGGGTGCGTGATGGTGGCTTGACATGGTTTCCTCCCGGAATGGTTCAGGACCAATTAGGTCAATAATACTTACCTATATCGATTTGTCCATGCCTGCAGAAGAATGTGGGCCAGTCGTTTGCCGCGGTTGCGAGCGCATCCCCCGTCGCGTATCTGCTTGCCATGACAGCAGCACAGCCAGCAGCAGAGTCGGCGCCTTCGGTGGCCTCGGCGCATGACAAGATTCTGATCGTCGATTTCGGCAGCCAGGTCACCCAGCTGATCGCGCGCCGGGTGCGCGAGGAGGGCGTCTATTCCGAAATCGTGCCGTTCCAGAAGGCGGAAGCGGCGTTTGCCGAGATGAAGCCGAAGGCGGTGATCCTCTCCGGCGGCCCGGAATCGGTGCACGAGGAAGGCTCGCCGCGCGCCCCGCAGCTGATCTTCGATTCCGGGGTTCCCGTGCTCGGCATCTGCTACGGCCAGATGACGCTTGCCGCGCAGCTCGGCGGCGAGGTCGAGGGCGGGCATGCCAGAGAGTTCGGCCGCGCCGATGTCGAGGTCAAGGCCGAAAGCCGGTTGTTCGATTCCACCTGGGGCGTCGGCGAAAAGCATCCGGTCTGGATGAGCCATGGCGACCGCATCACGAAGATGCCGCCGGGTTTTGCCGTGGCCGGTGTCTCGGCGAATGCGCCGTTCGCGGTGATCCAGGACGAGAAGCGCAAATATTACGGCCTGATGTTCCACCCCGAGGTCGTGCACACGCCCGACGGGGCAAAACTGATCCGCAATTTCGTCCGCAAGGTCGCCGGCCTCACCGGCGACTGGACCATGCGCGCGTTCCGCGAGGAGGCGATCGAGAAGATCAGGAAGCAGGTAGGCCGAGGCAGGGTGATCTGCGGCCTGTCCGGCGGCGTCGAATTCAGCCGTGGCGGCGGTCTTGATCCACGAGGCGATCGGCGACCAGCTCACTTGCGTGTTCGTCGATCACGGCATGCTGCGGCTCAACGAGGCCGAGACCGTGGTCGACCTGTTCCGGCATCACTACAACATCCCGCTGGTTCACGTGGATGCGTCGAAGCAATTCCTCGGCGAACTCGCAGGGGTCAGCGACCCCGAACAAAAGCGCAAGACCATCGGCCGGCTGTTCATCGACGTGTTCGACGCCGAGGCCAGGAAGATCGGCGGCGCCGATTTTCTCGCGCAGGGCACGCTCTATCCCGACGTGATCGAGAGCGTCTCCTTCACCGGCGGTCCCTCGGTCACGATCAAGTCGCACCACAATGTCGGCGGGCTTCCGGCGCGCATGAACATGAAGCTGGTCGAGCCGTTGCGCGAATTGTTCAAGGACGAGGTGCGCGTGCTGGGCCGCGAACTCGGCCTGCCCGAAATCTTCGTCGGCCGTCATCCGTTCCCGGGACCCGGCCTCGCGATCCGCTGCCCCGGCGACATCACACGCGAAAAACTCGACATCCTGCGCAACGCGGACGCGGTCTACATCGACCAGATCCGGAAAGCGAACCTCTACGACACGATCTGGCAGGCTTTTGCCGTGCTGCTGCCGGTCAAAACCGTCGGCGTGATGGGCGACGGGCGGACTTACGAATACGTCGTCGGCCTGCGCGCGGTGACCTCGACCGACGGCATGACCGCCGACTTCTATCCCTTCGACATGAAGTTCTTAGGGGAGACCGCGACGCGGATCATCAACGAGGTCAAGGGCGTCAACCGCGTGGTGTATGACGTGACGTCAAAGCCGCCGGGGACGATCGAGTGGGAGTGAGGGTGAGAGTTGACGGTATTTCTGACGGTCTTTAGCCCAATGGCTCAGCCGTCCAGCCAGGCGGCGAGGCCGTCCAGAGTCTGCAGCCCGTATTCCACCGCACCGAAGCCGATAACCACCTGACGCCGCTCGCGGCTGGGGTGGAGCTGACGCATGGTCAGCACCGTTTTGCCGTCGGCCTGCTCATCGAAGGTCACCGTGACGCGGAAACGGTCAGGGTCATCAGGATCGGGCGTGCCATAGTCCATCACGATCCGCTCGTTCGGCACGATCTCCAGAAAGCGCATGAGGTTTGCGAAGCGCTGCTCCTGGCCCTCGGATACGCCCACCATGTCGAACCGCCAGACGCCGCCTTCGCGGATATCGGCTTCGTGGGTCTCGATGCGCAGACCGGCCGGGCCGTACCATTCGGTCAGCGCCTTGGGGTCCATCCAGGCGGCAAAGACCTTGTCGCGCGGGTGGTTGAGCAGTTTCACCAGCACGATTTCGCGATCGAGCGACCAGGTCTCGAACGGGTTCGCCATGTCCTTCATCATCTCTTTTCCGCCTTGTCCAAATAGATATCCAGCCGATCCAACCGTTCGGCCCAGCGCCGACGCTCCGCTTCCATCCAATCCGCCGTTTCGTCGAAGCGCGTCCGTACCAGCCAGCACCAGCGGCTGCGCCCGCGCTTCTCGGTGGCGATCAGTCCGCAATCTTCCAGCACCTTGAGGTGCTGGGCGAAGGAGGGCAGCGCCATGTCGAAAGGCTCGGCCAGGGTACTGACCGGCAACTCGCCCTCGACCAGTCTCGACACCACCGCCCGGCGGGTCGGGTCGCTGAGAGCGTGAAAGGCGAGGTCGAGGGAACTCGAATGGTAAGGCATGTGCGCCGGTAAAACGGTTGGTGACACCGGTCACGGATAATAAGGTACTTGCCTTTCTGTTCAAGCCCAAATACAAAGGTACTTGCCTTATCATTTGGGAGAAGCCGGTGGCAGTTCGTGTCGATCTCATAGTCTCACTCGACGGTTTCGCGACAACGACGGACCAGACGCCCGAAGTCCCGTTCGGCGAGGACTGGTCGCGTCTCGTGAGCGCCTACGTTGCAACCCGAACATTCCGCGAGCGTGTGCTCAAGGATACGACGGGAGCAGGGACCACAGGTCTCGACGACGAATACGCGAAGGAATACTTCGCTGCGGTGGGCGCCGAAATCATGGGCGCTGGCATGTTCGGACTGCACAGCTTTCCCGAGGATCCTAACTGGCGCGGCTGGTGGGGCGACGAGCCGCCCTTCCGGGTTCCGGTCTTCGTCCTCACTCACAAACCACGGCCCTCTCTGGAGATGTCGGGTGGGACTACGTTCCATTTCTTCGACACCACTATCGAAGATGCGCTTCAACAGGCCGTCAGTGCGGCGGAGGGAAAAGATGTGCGGGTTGGCGGTGGTCCTACCGTCGTTCGCCAATACCTCCAGGCAGGTCTTGTAGACCGCCTCCACGTTGCCATCACACCGATCCTGCTAGGGCGCGGCATCCGCCTGTGGGACGATCTGCGCGGCCTCGAAACCGGCTACACGGTCAAGGCAGAAACAGCGGAGAGTGGCATCGTCCACCTTACATTCCAGCGGTGATCGGTAGTCCCAAGCGGGCGATCATGGATCGGATGGGATCCAGGCCAACCAGCTTGAGGATACTCGGAAGTGGGGGAGGTCTTGAGCCGTGCTAACGGCTTTTGAGATCGGACGGTGATGCAGTTTTCATCGGTGATCCAAAAGAATTCGATCGATCGTTATCGATAGTCGCTGAAATCGCGCAGATCGCAGATCGTCGAAATTTCCATTTGAATTCAAGAGCGCAGATTTCTGACGGATCGGGAGAACGGTTCTTCGTCGTGCGCAGAAAAAATTTGCGGCTGGAATTCAACGCATTACGATCACTCAGAACAATCGAGTGGGAGTGAGGGGTGGGGGATATTCTGGAGGGCGCTGGAGGAAAATAGCGTAGGGAAAATATAGGATTACGGGATAGCTCATTGATCATTTGGCCTCCATCGTCTCTCCGTGCCGTTGTTTTTCCAAAGTGATTGATTTGACCGGAGTCGACATTCGCGGCGGACGGAACAAGCCGACTCATTTGACGGTTCTTCCGGCGGTCTGATTGGAAGTCGCGAGACGCGACGGAGAAAAGACCGTCAGGAATTGGGATCGCTCTGACGGTCTTTTTCTGAGACCTGCTGCCCGAAGCTTACAGCGCGGTCCTTGGCGGAATCTTTGAGAAAGTGCGAGTTATCGTAGCTTGGCTACGATTCACGCGCCAAATCCAAATTGGACCGCCGGGCGCCGACCGACAGACATTAACTTCAGAATGTTGATTTCGAGGGCCGGACGAAGATGTCGTCTGGCTATTCCAGATGCGGCTTCAGCACATCTTCGATCCATTTCATGAATGCGCGGACACGGCGCGACAGGTTGCTCCGATGGGCTACGACGAGGGACACGGCGAGCGACCGGCGACGAAAATCGGGCATGATCTCCACAAGCGCTCCACTCTCTAAGTATCGGCCGATCCCCAAGAGTGGCGCTTGAATCAGACCAAGACCGGCGAGGGCAGCGGCTTCGTAGGTCTGCGCGCTGTTGACGTGTAGCGCACCTGGCAACTGAAGCGTCGCGTAGCCGTCGCCGTCCGGATATTCCCATCCAATGGGTCTTGCGCCCAGCGTCGTCGAAAAATGAATTGACCGGTGTTCCTGACGCTGGAGATCTTCCAGCGATCGAGGGACACCATAGCGCGCCAGATAGGCGGGGCTGGCAGCGTTGACCACGCGCAACAGGCCCAGCGGACGGGCAATCAGCGTCTCGTCCCGGATGGGACCAAGCCGCAATACACAGTCGAACCCCTCTTGAACCAGATCGACTTGCCGATCCGTGCTCGACACCTCCAGCTCCAACTCGGGGTAAGTCGCCATGAAATCCGGCAGAGCCGGAACGATCGTCGTGCGCGCCACCTCAGTCGGAAGATCGACCCGTAAACGCCCGCGGAGCGCCACGTGATCGCCTGCGAACATCGAGTGCAGATCATCGACTTCAGCAAGCAGATCGCGGGCGCGGGCATGAAATGCGCGTCCGTCTTCCGTCAACTGCACGCTGCGCGTCGTTCTGTGCAGGAGCCTGACACCGATATCCTCTTCCAGCTTCCGGACCGCCGTTGAGGCTCTTCCCTTTTGAATGCCCAGGCTATCGGCCGCGCGGGTAAAGCTCCCCATTTCCGCGACCGTCAGGAAAATGAGGATGGGCTCGAGCTTCTGCATTTTCGGTCCTCCACATTGTTCATTCTATGGAGAACAGTGGGTTCATTTTTCCGCAATTTATCACATCTCAGAGACACAGTAAGTAGGAGACCTCGAAGACAGGTGATCCTCTCGGAGAACGCCAAATGTCCGAAACTATGAACCTTCATCAGGTGCCGGACGCCATGAACCTGCATCGCGCTCTATGGGCCGGCCGGATCATGAGTGCGGCTGTCGTTGTCGCTTTGGCGGCGGACGGCGCTATTCAGCTTTTCGCGTCGGCACAGATCGCGGGCATGTTGCACGAAACCGGATTCGCGATGGACCTGACCCGTGTCGTGGGTCCGATCATACTCGCCTGCGCCATCCTCTACGCCATCCCGGCCACCGCCGTCCTCGGCGCGATCCTGGTGACGGGCTTTCTGGGTGGCGCCATCTGCGCCCATGTCCGCATTGGTGAGTTGGGATCGCCACCGGAAATCATTTCCCTGCTTCTGGGCGCGATGACATGGGGCGGCCTCTACGCGCGCGATCCCCGTATCCGGGCCATTTTGCCGCTCATCCGTTGAACCAACAGGGGCAGTGCTCTGTCCCTCAAGATCAGGAGAAACCGCATGTTTTTAGTAATGGGAATCACGGGAAAAGTGGGCGGCGCAACGGCAGAACATCTGTTGGCGCACGGCAAGGAAGTACGCGCGCTCGTCCGCAATCGCGAGAAGGCGTCAAGCTGGGCGAACCAGGGCGTGGAACTGGTAGACGGCGATTGGAATGATTCGGCAGTCATCGAGCAAGCGCTCAAAGGCGTTGAAGGCGCGTTTGTCATGTTGCCGGCTGTCTGGGCCCCCTCGCTCGATTACAGAGAAGCAAAGGGTGTGATTGCAAACTATGTCGAGGCGCTCACCAAGGCAGCGCCGCCGCGAGTGGTTGCGCTTTCGTCGATGGGTGCGAATAGAACCAGCGGGCTCGGGATGATCACGGCCTTGTCGCTTCTGGAGCAAGGTTTTCGCGACTTGATATTGCCAATCGCATTTGTGCGCGCAGGTGGATTCTTCGAAAATTTTCTTTACGGCTTGCAGGTCGCCCAGGGCGGAACGCTACCGGTCTATTACAATCCGACAAACCGGAAATCGACCATGGTCGCGACGAACGACATCGGCGCGGAGGTCGCAACCCTTTTGACCGGGCCAGCGTGGTCAGGGCAGCGCGTCGTCGAGCTTGGTTCGATGGTCACTGCGGATGAAGTCGCGGAGCAATTGGGTCAAGTCCTAAATCTCGAAGTGAAAGCCTTTGCAGTCCCGCGTGCAGGGTGGGCGGAAGCGTTCGAGCAATTCGGCATCCCGAAGGGCCACACCGGACCTGCCGAAGAAATGTTTGAGGCCGTGAATGCAGGATGGATGGACCTCGGAGTCGAGGGTACGGAGCACGTAGCGGGTACGACGTCCGCACGCCATGTATTTGAGGCTGCACAGAACGCCGCCAAGGCGTAAGTCCGGGACGGCATGACACGGGCTTGGATGATACAAATCCTCGGACCATGGATGTCATGCTCCGAGGTTTCGTACCAAGGGGCCGTGCATGGCCGGAATCGTCGCAACGCTGCCGAGCATCCCGAAGACCACGCGAATGCTTCGCCGAAGCTGCATAGCGATGCTGCTCAAGGCTATTGCGGTCGAGGCTGACGGTCTTTTTACGACCGAGCCGATAACGCTATCGCGGCCGACGACGTCGAAAATCGACCAATTGATCCCGGAATTACGGTGACACGGAATTACGAATTACGGTGACAGCACTGTCACCGTAATTGCTGTCAAGGGCAATTGGTGCACTGTGCGCATTGAACGATGTTATCCGATCAAGCGCCGAGCCAGCGAAATGACTTTGCAAGAAAGGCATTCCCGTTCGCGCGCGGCCACTCGCCGTGAGCCACAATGACGCGCTGACAATTCCAGCTCAGCACCTTTTCGCGCGCCCGGCGCGCCGGTGCGCGGTTGATAAAAGATAATCGCCATTCGAGCGGCGCGCAGGCCTGGTCCTGCGTGAGGCCATCGAGGCGCGCCAGGAAGCGCCACCAACCCCAATGTTCTCGGAGAAAATGATCGCTGAACGTCTGGATCAGATCGGCGATGATTGCGGTGGCGGATGGGCGGTGAAGAAAGACAATCTCGTCCATGGCGAACGAGCCGCGGAACCATGCCTGGTCGATATCGGGAAGCCATTCGGGCGGCGGGCTGTCCTTCAGCGCTTCGCGGAACGAGAGGTCGGAGCGTTTCTTGATTGTCGATTGCGGTCCCCATAACGTTGCCTCGGGATAGGCCGCCTTCCACTCTTGCAGGTAGAGGTGGTGGAGTTTGTTGGGGCTCACGAGGTGGCGAACAGAGCCCAGCCGATCCACTTCGGTGCGCAGATCTTACAGTTAGCTTGATCGGCGACCATACCCACAGATCGCCGTTCTCCAATCGGGCGATGACCGAGCGCGTCGGATAGGGAATGCCAACGAAGCTGACATTCTCTCCTTCAGCGACCCAAAGAGTGTCATGCACTTGCTCGAGCATTTCTTCACCTTCTACCACGAATGGCTCAGAGCTCGTAGGGTAGATCAGCCGCAGGCGTAATCCACCGCGTCCTTTCACGGAGTCGTGCTTGTCATGGCGGGTTACGCATTCGCTAACCCGCCCAACGGGCTGCTTCGCTTCACTCGCAACGACGAAAATGACGTTCCGCATGCGACCAATTGGCACGACGGGCAAATCACCAAAAACCTGTCCAGCCCTCACGCGCAAAAATATTCCGCTTAACGTGTCGGGCAAATCAGTGGTTTGACTCCGCCCGTCTCACCCGAGAGAGGGGCGGGTCGCGATCGTCACGAACGTTGCGGTGAGATGCGGTGGACGCTGATGTCACGAAGACGAACGTGGCGTGAGGCGGACGGCGAAGTCGTGTGGTCCTGACGCCCCGACGCTGGCGTCAAGTTGCGCGGAAGTATCCGCGCGGCGACGGTGGCAAGAAAGCCCGGTCACCGGGGAGAGCGCGATATAAGCCGTAAAACCATTGCGCAGGGAAGGCCGGATTGCCTCCGCTGAACCTGTATGCTCGTGTGCGCTTTCTTGATTACCATTTGCACGCGAGACCGCGGGTGCAGCGCGCACCCGGCTTTCCCTGCGCCCTCTGCTTACTTGAGAGGGTGAAAGTGACGCAAACCTCGGGCATCTCATGCCGCGAGAATGCGGACCCATGCCCCTCATGCTGTTTGACAATTGAATTGGAAGATGCCGCTGCCGGTGCTTTCAAAAAAATTTCTAGATCCCATGTCGGACGGACCAGGCCTCGTTCGTCCTCGGGGCTTGGATGGGCAATTCGTCGGGATTGAAAGCCGCCTGGCCGACACTCACCCTAAATCCCCAGAAGAAAGGAAACCGCATGACCACGAACGATACTTATCTTGCCGTCTTTCTCGGCAGCAAAACCAGCCCGCGCATGAAAGCCTGGATGGCGCTTCCCGAAGCCGAAAGGCGCGCGAGGGAACAGGAGGGCATGGCCGCCTGGAAAGCCTGGATCGAAAAGCACCAGGCGGCGGTTCATGCCATGGGCGGGCCGCTCGGCAAGACGAAGAAGGTCACCGAGCGCGGCATCGAGGACGTGAGCAACGAGATGGGCGCCTTCATGGTTGTACGGGCGGAATCGCACGAGGCGGCCGCCAGGCTGTTCGAGAAGCATCCGCATTTCACGATCTTTCCGGGCGAGTCCGTGGAGATCATGCCGGTCCTGCCGATACCGGGCGCCTGATTGGCGGCAACGTCCATTCCATCAATTCATCAGGGATCATCGAGCATGCCCAACACCATACGTTTGCATCGCGTTCTGGCGACCAGCCCGGAGAAGGTCTATCGCGCGTTCCTCGAGGCCGACGCGCTCGCGAAATGGCTGCCGCCCAACGGCTTTGCCTGCACCGTGCATCATCTGGAACCAAAGGTCGGCGGCACTTTCAAAATGTCCTTCCGGAACTTCACAACGGGCAACAGCCACGCCTTTGGCGGCGAATATGTCGAGCTCGTTCCGCACGAACGCCTGCGCTACACGGACAAATTCGACGATCCCAACCTGCCCGGCGAGATACAGGTGACGGTGACGCTTGAAGAAAGTATTGTCGGCACCGAGGTGGATATTGCGCAGGCAGGCGTGCCGGACGTCATTCCACCCGAGGCTTGTTATCTCGGTTGGCAGGAGTCGCTGCGAAACCTGGCAAGGCTCGTCGAGCCCGAGATCAATCAATAGCTCGTCCCGACGGGCCGGCTTTTTGACGCCGGCTCAAACAAGGATACAGGCGAGGCGTGTGACGGTGTTGGTGAAGGCAGCCGACGACAGCGAAAAGATGGCGGGTTACGCTTCGCTAACCCGCCCCCGACCCTATGGCTGCCGTCGAACCCGCGTCACGCCGCGCCGGAACCGCCCGCCACGATCTTCTCGTTCAGTTTCTGATCCACGATCTCGACCGTGCGATCGATCTCGGCATTGGGCATGCCGAGCTGATGCGAGATCAGCTTCACCAGCAGGTCGACGCGCTCGATGAAGGGCGCTCCGCTCGCCACGGCCCGTGCGGCCGATGAGGGTTTGAGAAGGCTTTCCGCCGCCTTGGCATATTTTTCGAAAGCAACCTGATCCGCAGGATCAGCGCCAAGGCGCCGGGCGATGGCGTCGACATGGTCATAGATCGACCGCGAGAGCGTCAGGTCACTGTGCACGGCGTCGCGGATCGACCGCGGCTCGTGCAGCGTGATGCAGCGGTAATTCCCGGTCAGCAGCATCGACCATTTCGCCAGCGGGACGAACAGCGAATCGAACACCTTGAGCTTCACCGGAACATCCAGCCCATCAAGCTTCACCGCGTCGATGTCCGCTTCCAGCTCGCGGAGCAGCAGGTTGTGTTTCTCATCTGCAAATGCCGCCGCCTTGAAGTTCGTCGGCAGGCCGACATGAAGGACATTCGCCGCCTCTTCCGGGGGACGGAAGGCCTGCGGATCGGGCGAGCAGAGCGTCACCAGTCCCGGTTTGAACCGTTCCCATACCTGGGCATTGGTATAGGCCTCCTCCAGGTCCATTTCCGCCAGTGCCGGGATTCGTTTGAGATAGGGCAACGGCGGCATGTTCATGATCGAAAGACAAGGCAGCTTCGCCTCGGCGATTTTGATCATCAGAACGCGGATCGTATGGTTGGCGTATTGCGGTTCCTGCATGGCAAGACCAACCAGATCATAGCGCGAAACGTCGACGTCGCCGGGCGTAACCGCGTCCAGGTTCCCGGGCAGATTGCGCGAGAAAATCGCCCGGTGCATCGCCTCGTCACGCAGCTTGATGCGAACTTCCGTACCGTCGCGGTTGATGAGTTCTGCCGTCTTGTTCCGGCAAACCAAAGTCACGTTGTGACCCGCCATCAACAGCTTTGTCGCCAGCAATGAGCCATAGGAGGCTCCGAGGATCAGAATGTTGCGCGCCATACTCTCTCTCTTCCACCGATTGTCTGGGGTGCCTACCGCAAATTGATATGTATGACAATCATATAGCGGTCCCCGAGCCCGCGGTCTCCGGATTCCGCTCGACGCCCCGCGACACCTTCTCGAAGCGCTTGATCAGCCGCTCGCGCTTGAGGCGGGACAGCCGCTGGATCCAGAACAGGCCGTTCAGCTGATCGATCTCGTGCTGGTGGCAGACCGCGCGCAGGCCGTCCGATTCCTCGGTCTGCAGATTGCCGTCGATGTCGTGATAGCTGATCCGGACGCGCGCATGACGCGTGTATGTCGTCATTGACGCCGGGCATCGAGACGCTGCCTTCCTGATGCATGATCATCTCGGGCGAGGCCCAGATGATCTCCGGATTGACATAGGTCCGCGCGCCATCGATCGGGGTCGAGGTCGAGCACCACGACCCGCAGGGAGATGCCGATATGCGGCGCGGTGATCCCGATGCCGGGCGCGGCGTGCATGGTGTCGAGCAGGTCCCGCGCCAGCTCGCGCAGCGCGCCGTCAAAGACGGTCACGGGCTGCGCCGGGAGCGCAAGCCGGGGGTCGGGATAACGGATGATGGGGCGGATGGTCATGATCTCTGTGATGGTCTGTGTAGCCGGTAGGAATCGGCTTGAGCGAATGCGTATCCCGTCCAAATCGATGTGAATGACCGGGTTCCGGTGACAATGCGCATAACGATGTGAATCGCGCCTGGTTCGACTCGCGACCGCCGCCGGAAAAAAAGTGGGACGGCCCGTCGACCTGTCGGTTCCGGCCCATCCCGTTCGTCTTCCATTCGAGAAAGACGCATTGGAGACCAGGAATGGAAAATTCTCGCTATCGCTGGGTGATCGTCGCGGCCGGGGGCTTGCTCGGCTGTGTCGCGATCGGCGGCATGTTCTCGTTGCCGGTGTTTTTGCAGCCGATCGCGCGGGATACCGGCTGGTCGGTCACCGGCGTGTCCAGCGCCATGACCATCGGCTTCCTCGCGATGGCCTTCACCAGCATGATCTGGGGCACCTTGTCCGACCGGCTGGGGCCGCTGCCGGTGGTGCTGACCGGCTCGGTCGTGCTGGCGGCGAGCCTGGGGCTGGCGAGCCTGGCGACCTCGCTGGTCGCGTTTCAGTTCATCTTCGGGCTGATGGTCGGCGCCGCCACCGCCGCGATCTTTGCGCCGATGATGGCGTGCGTCACCGGCTGGTTCGACACCCATCGCAGCCTTGCGGTGTCGCTGGTTTCGGCGGGCATGGGCATGGCGCCGATGACCATGGCGCCGCTCGCCGCCTGGCTGGTCTCGCACCATGACTGGCGCACCTCGATGCAGATCGTGGCCCTGGTCGTCGCCGCGATCATGATCCCGGTCTCGCTGTTGGTGCGCCGCGCGCCGGCGCTTGCAGAGCGGGCCGTCGGCGCCATCAGGCGATCCGGCGCAGTGCGGAGATGTCGCTGTCGCAGGCGCTGCGCTCGCCGCAATTCATCATCCTGCTCGCGACGAATTTCTTCTGTTGCGCCACCCATTCGGGGCCGATCATCCACACCGTGAGCTATGCCGTCAGCTGCGGCATTCCGCTGATCGCGGCGGTCACGATCTACAGCGTGGAGGGGTTGGCAGGGATGGGCGGCCGCATCGCCTTCGGCCTGCTCGGTGACCGCTTCGGCGCCAAGCGGGTGCTCGTGCTCGGCTTGCTCGCCCAGGCGTTCGGCGCGCTCGGTTATGTGTTCGTGCGCGAACTCGCCGCGTTCTACACGGTGGCGGCGCTGTTCGGCTTCATCTATGCCGGGACCATGCCGCTCTACGCTTCTGCTGGCGCGCGAAAATTTTCCGCTGCGGATGATGGGCACCGTGATCGGCGGCACCGCGATGGCCGGCAGCCTCGGCATGGCGACGGGACCGCTGGCCGGCGGTTTGATCTACGACACCTTTGCGAGCTACGCTTGGCTCTATATCGGCTCCTGGATCATGGGCCTCGGCGCGTTCCTGATCGCCTTGACGTTCAGGCCGGTGCTATCGGCGCGTCCGGCGCCGGTGCCGGCGTGACCCGGGCGGCGGGACGCCGGACTGCGGCCGGAGCAATAAATCCCGCCACACTTGTCACTCCCACCGTCCGGCGTTTGGCGGCAAAACTATCGCATGACCAACAGCGAGCGATCGGCAGTGAACGATATCGCGTTCCAGCCCGAAGACACGAGAGATCGCTCTAGACAGGAGGTTGCGATGACCACGATTCTATCACCTGAGAAGGGCCGGAAAGAAGCAAAGCACGCGATGAACACGCCGCCGATCGTGTCGCCGCAAGAGTGGGAGGCTGCGCGCGAGCAGCTTCTCGTCAAGGAGAAGGCCATGACCCGCGCCCGTGACGCGCTCGCCGCCGAGCGACGGCGGATGCCGTGGCTTGCCGTGGAAAAGGCATATGTGTTCGACGGGCCCAAGGGCAAAGCGAGCCTGCTCGACCTGTTCGAGGGCCGCCGTCAGCTGATCATCTACCGCGCCTTCTTCGAGCCCGGCGTGCACGGCTGGCCGGAGCATGCCTGCATCGGCTGTTCGCTCGGGGCCGACCAGGTCGGCCACCTCGCGCACCTGAACGCGCGCGACACGACGCTTGTGTATGCCTCGCGTGCACCGCAGGCCGACATCGCGCGGCTGAAGGCGCGGATGGGCTGGGAAATGCCCTGGGTTTCCATCACCGACAGTTTCGACGCCGACTTCGGCGTGGATCAATGGCACGGCCACAATGCCTTCATCCGCGACGGCGAGCGCGTGTTCCGCACCTACTTCATCAACAGCCGCGGCGACGAGGCGATGGGCACCATCTGGAGCTACCTCGACATGACGGCGCTCGGGCGTCAGGAGGAGTGGGAGGACTCGCCGGAGGGCTACCCCCAGAGCCGGCCGTACAAATGGTGGAACTGGCACGACAGTTACGTCCCCGACGCCGCGCCCGACCCGAAATGGGTCAAGGTGTCGGATGCCGGAGAGGCCGCCTTTCGCAAACGCGACGGCTAGGGCGTTTTCGCCTGCCCCGGACTTGATCCGGGGTGAATACCGGTTCGCGTCGAGAAAACGCGTCAACACAAGAATTGGAGCCTCGGTTCTGATTCAATCATAACCGAGGCTATAGTCCGGTGAGCGGAGGGCGGACCAAGCGGGGTCAAAGGGCGCGCTCGCCCCCCGTGAGCGCGCGCGGCACGGCGCGCGGAGCCTTGGTCCGATCGTCGAAGAACGGCGATGGCCGCCCGAGCCCGCGCAGCCACCAGCCGAGCAGTTTTGACGCGCGGCGTGCGAAAAGCCGGACAGACGGCGGAGGGGGCGCGTCGGGCGGGAGCGGCCCGATGGCGGAGCGTTCGAAGATCCGGCAGAGCGGCGGACCGAGCGCCTCGTCCCGCGATCGACCGTCGGCCGCGTGGTCCATGAAGGAGTGCACCACGCCGATAACAGGGAAGCCCGGTCGCGCGGGAGTGTTGGCAATCGGCGTCCGGCAACATTCGCTATACCAGCGCAAGACCTTGTCGGAGACGCACAGGCATCGCAGGGCGTCCCTGCCCGCGGTGAGCTTCATCCACCCGGGCGGCATGTGGAAGATGTCGGTTCCGCCAGTGCGGTCGAGCACATCCGTCCGACCGAGGAAACGCGCGAACGCCTGGCAATCCCTGCAGTAGCAGACAAAGCGGAAGCCGCTGGATGGCGAGACGTTGCGTGCGACGCCGCGCATCCGGCCGCACCGGCACCGAAGCGGAAGGTCCAAGGGCATGCGTGACTCATATCAGGCGGGCGCTGGTCCGGCCGTTCGGTCCTGATCACGCCCCTGCGTATCTCATAGGCTTCGGCGGGGGAAACCGGAAGCGGACGGGGTCCCACCGACCACCCGACCAGGCAAATCAGCAAATTCGTGTCCGGCCCTGAATTCGAAAAATATTCCGCTTTCGCTCCGGCGCAAATCACCTCTTTATCCCCGCCGAGATCGAACACGCACGTGTTCAGCTGCTTGAAAATCTCAAACACCAAGGCTGTTGATCGTCTGGTTTATCACTTGACGCGACGATCGGGCGGGAGTGGTTTGAGCTCGGTCGCAGAAACCAGACGGAACCTGCCTCGATGAAAGCCAGCCAGCGAAACAGGATTCTGAATCGCGCGACCAGGCCGAACAAGGAATCCAAGCTTTCGCGCAGCCATGCGCCTGCCGATCTGTCGCCGGTGGACTGGCAACGCGGCTTGCGCCGCCAGTTCGGTCGCGAGCAGGCCTTCGGGCTTGAAAATCTGAGCAGCGAGCCGTTCTTCTCCGAGTTTCGGGTCAGCAATCCTGTTTCGAAATCCAGCTATCGCGTGGCGATCAGGGGCCTGGGCCCGGGCGGCAATTTCTGTTCATGCCCTGATTATGCCACCAGCGAATTGGGTACCTGCAAGCACCTCGAATTCACGCTTGCCCGGCTGGAGAAAAAGCGCGGCGCCAGGGCGGCGTTTGCGCGCGGTTACCAGCCTGCATTCTCCGAACTGTTTTTGCGCAACGATGGCAAACGCCGCGTGCATTTTCGCGCCGGAACGGACTGTTCGCCAGCATTGCGCAAGGCCGCCGCCCGCCTGTTCGACGTCGAACGTGACGGAGTGTTGCCGGACGACCGCCTGCACGAGCTGGAGCAGTTCATGACCATGGCGGCGAACTCCGGTCATGAGTTGCGCGCCTATGACGATGCGCTCGATTTCATCGCGGGAAAGCGGGATGCCGAGCGGCGGACCGCAGCGCTCGAGCAGTTGTTCCCACGCGGTGCCGGCGATCCCAAACTGCTGCGAATTCTCAAGGTGCCGCTCTATCCCTATCAGGCCGAGGGGGCGCTGTTCGCGGTGCGGGCCGGCCGGGCTCTGATCGGCGACGACATGGGACTGGGCAAGACCATACAGGCCATTGCCGCGGCGGAAATACTGGCACGGCATTTCGGCGTCTCGAAAGTGCTGGTGATCTGCCCGACCTCGCTCAAATACCAGTGGCAAAGCGAAATCGCGCGTTTTGCGGGGCGACAGGGTGAAAACGCAGCGCGAATCATCAAGGGCGGCCGGACGCAGCGGCAGAAGGACTACGCCCAAGAAGACTTCTGCAAAATCACGAATTACGAGAAACTCAAGCCAGATCTCGACCTGATTGCCGCATGGGCGCCCGAACTGGTGATCGTCGACGAAGCGCAGCGGGTGAAAAACTGGAACACCATTGCGGCGCGGGCCTTGAAGCGCATCGACAGCTCCCACGCCATCGTGCTGACCGGCACGCCCTTGGAAAACAAGCTGGAAGAACTGATTTCCATCGTCCAGTTCGTCGATCAGCACCGGCTGGGGCCGACCTGGAAGCTGTTGCACGAGCATCAGGTCAAGGACGAGGCCGGGCGCGTCACCGGCTATACCGGGCTGGAGAAGATCGGCCAGACGCTGGCGCCGATCATGATTCGCCGGCGCAAATCCGAGGTACTGCGGCAACTGCCCAGCCGGACCGACCAGAACCTGCTGGTGCCGATGACCGAAATGCAGATGGACTATCACAAGGAAAACGCCGACGAGGTGGCCAAAATCGTCAAGCGTTGGCGCAGGACCAAGTTTCTGTCGGACAAAGATCAGCGGCGGCTGATGATTGCCCTGCAGAACATGCGCATGGCATGCAACAGCACCTATCTGCTGGACCAGAACACCGACCATGGTGTCAAGGCTGATGAATTGGCGGCGCTGCTCGACGACTTGTTCGCCGATCCCGAGGCCAAGGTGGTGGTGTTTTCGCAATGGACGCGGACCCACGACATCATCATCCGCCGCCTCGAAGCGCGCAATTTCGGCTATGTCAGCTTCCATGGCGGCGTGCCGTCGGAAAAACGGCCGGCGCTGATTGAGCGGTTTCGCGACGACCCCGGCTGCCGCGTGTTCCTGTCCACCGATGCCGGCAGCACGGGCCTCAATCTGCAGCATGCCTCGACCCTCGTGAACATGGACCTGCCGTGGAATCCGGCAGTGCTCGAGCAGCGTATCGCGCGCATCCATCGCATGGGTCAGAAACGGCCGGTGCAGGTCATCAATTTCGTGGCGAAAGGCACCATCGAGGAGGGCATGCTTTCGGTGCTGGCGTTCAAACGCTCGTTGTCGGCGGGAATTCTCGACGGCGGCAGCGGCGAGATTTCGCTCGGCGGTTCACGTCTCAACCGCTTCATGAAGGAGGTGGAAAGCGTCACCGGAAGCATGGGTGAAGGCGAGGCCGTGACATCGGCCGAGGAAATGACCAATGCCGTCGCGGCCAATGACGCAGCAGCCGAGGATGGACCGGTCGCAGACGTAAACATTGGCGCGGGCGAGACGGCGATCGCCTCCCACAACGGGTCTTCGGTACCGGAGCGCAATCCGGCCCCTGATCCTTGGCAAGCCCTGCTGCAGGTTGGCGCGCAGTTCATTGGCGCCCTGGCGACGGCTCACCATCCAGATGCCGCCGCGCACCCATGGATCGAGCGCGATCCCGCCACCGGCACTCAAAGCCTCAAAATTCCGTTGCCTCCACCGGAAACCGCAAGTCAACTTGCCAATGCGCTCTCCGCACTGGCAGACAGCTTGCGGGGCAAGATGGCGTGACGGCCGATGGCAGTTGACCGACGAGGCGACTGGACCGCGCGGGTATGACGGCCCGTGTCGGGAAATTGATTGCGTAGTAACGCGCAACGCTCTCATATTACCCGGCATGATGCCAAGCTTCAGCGATTGATACCCTTCCAACCCAACGAAAGAAGAAACCCGATGGCACGCGTGCGCTGTATCACCGAAATGGGCATGGGCGTTGATGTTCACGGCAAAGACGCCACCAAGGCGGCCAAACGCGCGGTGTCGGACGCGATCCGCCATTCCAGCCTCGGCTTCTTCCGGATGCTGGGCAAGACCGCGAAAGACATGTTCGTCGACGTCACCATCGCCGTGCCGGATCCCGGCGCGGTCGACACGGCGGCGGTCGCGAAAGAGCTGCCTTATGGAACGGTGACGGTGTCAGCGGTCAAAGGCGGGCTCGAAATTCCGGCCGAGCAGGGCACTGATTCCATCATCATCGCCAACGCCGCCGTGATCGTGAGTCTGGATGACGGCGCGGCGGGTTAGGCTTCCGGCGCCGATGGAGTAAGCAGGGAGCGAGTTGCGATGTCCGACCTTTCCGCCTTTCCGATCACAAAACGCTGGCCGGCAAAACATCCGGACCGGCTTCAGCTCTATTCGCTGCCGACGCCGAACGGCGTCAAGGTTTCGATCATGCTGGAAGAGATCGGCTTGCCCTACGAAGTGCATCTGGTCGACTTCAACAAGGATGACCAGAAGACGCCGGAGTTTCTGTCGCTGAATCCGAACGGCAAGATCCCTGCGATCCTCGATCCCAATGGACCGGGCGGCAAGCCGCTCGGCCTGTTCGAGTCGGGCGCGATCCTGCAATACCTCGCCGAGAAAACCGCAAAACTGCTGCCCACCGACGCGGCGCGCCGCTACCAGACCATCCAGTGGCTGCACTTCCAGATGGGCGGCATCGGGCCGATGTTCGGCCAGCTCGGCTTCTTCCACAAATTTGCCGGCAGGGAGATTGCGGACAAGCGGCCGCTGGAGCGTTACGTCGCGGAGTCGAAACGCCTGCTGGGCGTGATGGAGTCGCATCTCGGCGGACGGCAGTGGTTCATGGACGACGACTACACCATCGCCGATATCTCGATGCTCGGCTGGGTGCGCAATCTGATCGGCTTCTACGGCGCGCGCGAACTGGTCGGATTCGACGGCTTTGGCAACGTCGCGGCCTGGCTCGACCGCGGCCTGGCCCGGCCCGCCGTGCAGCGCGGGCTCGAGATTCCGAAGCGGCCCTGAGCGGGAGGTCGTTCGATCATGGGACCCGTCAATGCATCCGCTTGATCACCCGGTCTGGAACGCGCTGACGTCGACGCAAAGCGCGCTGGCGCTGGGCGGCGCTCTGGCGCGGCGCTATCCGCCTGACATCGCGCCGTTTGCTGACATGGCGGACATGTCGCCGCAAAGTTTCGCGGCGCTGGGTGCGCTGATGGCACCATCCGATGTTGTCGCGCTGTTCACGCCCGATCCGGTGACTGCTCCGCCGGAGTTCAAGACATTGCTCGCCAAGACCGGCGAGCAGATGATCGGCATGCCGGCCGATACTTCAGGCGCCGCGGCCGGCATTGTCACGCTCGGCGCCGATGACGTGCCTGACATGATGGAGCTGACAAAACTCACCAACCCCGGTCCCTTTGCCGCGCGGACCCATGAATTGGGGACGTTCCTCGGCGTCAAGATTGACGGGCGGCTGGTGGCGATGGCGGGCGAGCGCATGAAGCCCGCCAATTACACCGAGATCACCGCGGTCTGCGTGCATCCGGACCATCGCGGCCGCGGTTATGCGCAAGCGCTGCTCGGAGCCGTGGCCCGGCAGATTGCGGCGCGCGGCGAGATTCCGTTCCTGCACGTCTTTTCGGACAATGGAAGCGCCATTGCACTGTATCGTCGGCAGGGAATGGAAATCCGGCGCCGCCTGTACGTGACCGTGTTGGGGAGAGCTGTTTGATGAGTTCGATTACGATCTATGGCATCAAGAACTGCGACACCATGAAGAAGGCGCGCGCCTGGCTCGACAGCCACGGCGTCGCCTATGATTTCCATGACTACAAGACCGAGGGCATCGCCAAGGACAGGTTGAAAGGCTGGAGCGATGAGCTCGGCTGGGAAACCCTGCTCAATCGCGCCGGCACCACGTTCCGCAAATTGCCGGACAGCGACAAGGAGGGCCTCAACGAGCGCAAGGCGCTCGCCTTGATGCTGGCGCAGCCCTCGATGATCAAGCGTCCGGTGCTCGATCTCGGCGGCAAGTTGCTGGTCGGCTTCAAGCCGGAAATCTACGCCAAGGAAGTCGGAGCCGCGCGGCAAAGTCTAGTTCAGCTCGATAATGTCTTCCGAGGCGCGGTGGTGCGTGGGGCTGCGGACGATATCCTGATCGATGACGCCCTGCACCAGGATCGCCGGTACGGCCTGGGCCTGATTCCCATCAGGTTCCTGATCTTGAAGCGGCCCTCGATGCTGATGGCCTTGTAGGAGCCGACGATCTGCTCGACGCTGTCGGCGCTGCCGAACGGCAGCAGCAGGCGCTCGTATTGGACGTCCTTGCCGTCGGCGTCCTGCACCATGGAGATCGAATAGGTCGGCCGCTTTTGCGCCAGGCAGGTGCGATACAGCGTGACGACGCGTTGCGTATCGTTCGGGGCCGATCGCGTCGTCGAGATAACGGTTGGTCCGCTTGCCGGGATCGATGTGCTCGTTGCCATAGACCTTGGTCAGCGTCGCGCCTTCCTGGGTGATCAGAAACCGCGCGTCGTCGCCACGGCCCTCGACGTCAAATCCCATCATGTCGGCCAGCTCGTCGGCGATGCAGCTCCGGCCGGTAATCGGCGAGAATGGGCAGGGGGCGCGGTTTGACCCGCGCGCGCAGCCAGGTGTTGAGCAGATCGCGTTGCCGGATGGATCGGACAACCGAGGGATTGGCGCTTTCGAATTGCATTGCAGGATTAGCCGAATTCGATCACGTCGCCGGCAGGGAATACGGCCGGGCGCGCGGTGGAACAGATCGCGGTCGATCACGGCGCGAAGCTTCGGCGTCGGCAGCGCATCGTTTCCCCGCATCAGGTTCTTGATTTCGAAACCGCCGTCTTCGCTGATGGTCTTCAGCGAGGCGATCACATGGCTGACGCTGCCGCCTTCCGAGAACGGCAGCAGCAGCCGCTCATAGGCGACGATCCGCCCATAGATGTCGTCGATGTTGGCGATGGTGTAGACGGGCAGGCCGCGGGCGATGCATTCGTAGTAGACCGGCATCACCACGGGCACGAGTCGCGCGCCGATATATTCGTCGAGATATTTGCCCTTGCCGGTGTGGCCATAGGCGTTCGACATCCGCGTGCCGTCGCTCTGGATCGTCAGGCGCGGGGGCTGCTCGGCGGTGTCGACGGTGTAATAGACGAGGTCGGGGAGTTCATCGGCGAGCCGCTCGGGCTGGTATTCCTCGATGCGCGGCAACTTCTGCGTCGCGGGCATAGAGCCGCAGCCAGGTGTTCAGCAGGTCCCGCTGCTTGATCGATTTGACGACCGATGGGTTGGCGCTCTCGAATTCCAAGGCTGCGATCCATTCCAAATAACGAAATAATCAAAACACCAAACCATCGGCCGAAGGGGCAAATATTCTATGAAACCGTAAGATTGCATCGAAACACCGTTAATGGCGGCTTTCCGCGACCGGCCTGAACGGCTGCCGAAAACCTCGCGCGACCGTCCAAATGTGGCCCCCAAGCAATTGGACTTAGGGCGAATCCGTCGGAGCTCGCCCGCTCCGCCGGATGCCCAGCTTTCCACCTTGCGCAAGGCGGGCCGTTGACGGCATATTCGCGCCCGGAGGGGGCAGGTCCGGGACGCTATTCCAGCGGCGTCCATTAAGGAGAACCTGCCGGTTAGGGAAAATTGGCCATGCGCGGGGGCTTCGCGGCAATGGTTGATGGGGGAAATTTGATTGGCCGATGAGTTCATTCTCGAAACCCGCGGATTGACCAAGGAATTCGCGGGTTTCTTCGCTGTTCGCGATGTCGATCTTCGGGTCCGGCGCGGCAGCATTCACGCGTTGATCGGTCCGAACGGGGCCGGCAAGACCACGTGCTTCAACCTGCTGACCAAGTTCCTGAAGCCTTCGGCCGGCCAGATCCTGTACAAGGGACAGGACATTACGGCGATGGCGCCGGCCGACGTGGCGCGCCTCGGTCTGGTGCGCTCGTTCCAGATTTCGGCGGTGTTTCCGCATCTGACCGCGCTGGAAAATGTCCGGGTCGCGCTGCAGCGCCAGCACGGCCATTCCTTCGATTTCTGGCGTTCCAAATCGGTGCTCGACCGCTTCAACGGCCGCGCCCTCGAACTGCTCGACGATGTCGGCTTGAGCGAATTCGCAAAAATACCGGCGGTCGAAATGCCCTATGGGCGCAAGCGCGCGCTCGAAATCGCGACCACGCTGGCGCTCGATCCGGAAATGATGCTGCTCGACGAGCCGATGGCCGGCATGGGACACGAGGACATCGACAAGATCGCGGCCTTGATCAAGCGCATCTCGGCGAAATACACCATCCTGATGGTCGAACATAATCTCAACGTCGTGGCCAACTCTGTCCGATATCATCACCGTGCTGACGCGCGGCCAAGTGCTGGCGGAAGGCAACTATGCCGACCTGTCCAAGGACGAGCGCGTCAAGGAAGCCTATCTGGGGGCGGGTCATGGCTGATCTGAAAATGGCCGACGCCGCGACCAAGCCTGCACCGCCAACCGCCGCCAAGCCGGTGCTGGCGGTACAGGATCTGCAGGCCTGGTACGGCGAATCCCACATCCTGCACGGCATCAATTTCAATGTGAACGCCGGCGAGGTGGTTACGCTGCTCGGACGCAACGGCGCCGGGAAAGACCACCACGCTGAAATCGGTGATGGGGATCATCGGCAAGCGCACCGGCTCGGTCCGTTTCGACGGTCAGGAGATCATCCGCACCTCCTCGGACCGGATCGCGCGCATGGGCGTCGCCTTTTGCCCGGAGGAGCGCGGGATTTTCGCCAGCCTCGACGTCCGGGAAAATCTGCTGTTGCCGCCGATCGTGCGCCCCGGCGGCCTGTCGCTGGACCAGATCTTCGAGCTGTTTCCGAATCTGAAGGAGCGGCTCAACAGCCAGGGCACCAAATTGTCGGGCGGCGAGCAGCAGATGCTGGCGATCGCGCGAATCCTGCGCACCGGCGCGCGGTTCCTGATGCTGGACGAGCCGACCGAGGGGCTGGCCCCCGTCATCATCCAGCAGATCGGCCACACCATCGCGCGGCTCAAGAACGAAGGTTTCACCATCCTTCTGGTCGAGCAGAATTTCCGTTTCGCCGCCACCGTCGCCGACCGCTACTACATCGTCGAACATGGCAAGGTGATCGACGGTTTTGCCAACGCCGATCTGCAGGCCAACATGGACAAGCTGCACACCTATCTCGGCGTCTGAAAGCAGTCGGAAAAAGTTCGTTACGAAAGATTTGATCGATGCAAGCTCTCTACGCGCAGCTTCTGGTGGGACTGATCAACGGCTCGTTCTACGCGCTGCTCAGTCTCGGGACTCGCCGTGATCTTCGGCATGCTCAACATCATCAATTTCGCCCATGGCGCGGTCTACATGATGGGCGCTTTCGTCGCCTATTTCCTGCTGAACGTGATGGGCATCGGCTATTGGCCGGCGCTGATCATCGCGCCGATCGTGGTCGGCATTTTCGGCATGATCCTGGAGCGGACCATGCTGCAATGGCTTGCCGGCCTCGATCATCTCTACGGACTGCTCCTGACCTTCGGACTGGCGCTGATCATCCAGGGCGTGTTCCAGAATTATTTCGGCTCGTCCGGTCTGCCCTATTCGATCCCCGATGAACTGAGGGGCGGCATGAATCTCGGCTTCATGTTCTTGCCGATCTATCGCGGCTGGGTGGTGGTGTTCTCGCTGATCGTATGCATCGCGACCTGGTACCTGATCGAGCGGACGCGGCTCGGCGCCTATCTGCGCGCCGCCACCGAAAACCCGACGCTGGTGCGCGCCTTCGGCATCAACGTGCCCAGGATGATCACGCTGACCTACGGGCTCGGCGTCGGCCTTGCGGCGCTCGCCGGGGTGTCTGTCGGCGCCGATCAACCAGGTGCGGCCGCTGATGGGCGCCGATCTCATCATCGTGGTGTTCGCGGTGGTGGTGATCGGCGGCATGGGTTCCATCATGGGATCGATCATCACCGGCTTTGCCCTCGGCGTGGTCGAGGGACTGACGAAATACTTTTATCCGGAGGCCTCCAACACCGTGGTATTCGTGCTGATGGTGCTGGTGCTGCTGGTGAAGCCTTCGGGACTGACGGGACGGGCGACCTGACATGACGGCAATGACCGACGATTCGATTCCGGTGACGCCGCGCGCCATCCGCGACGAGATGATCGCGTTCGGCATCATGACGGCGCTGCTTGCTGATCGTGCCGCTGACCGGCATCTATCCGTTCTTCGTGATGCAGGCGCTGTGCTTTGCGCTGCTCGCCTGCGCCTTCAACCTGTTGATCGGCTATGGCGGATTGCTGTCGTTCGGCCACGCGATGTTCCTGGGCACGGCCGGCTACTGTGCCGCGCACGCGCTGAAGGTGTGGGGGCTGCCGCCTGAACTCGGAATTCTGGTCGGCACCGCCGGCGCCGCCGCGCTCGGCGTCGTCACCGGCCTGATCGCGATCCGCCGCCAGGGCATCTATTTCTCGATGATCACGCTGGCGCTGTCGCAGCTATTGTATTTCATCTATCTGCAGGCGCCGTTTACCCATGGCGAGGACGGCATCCAGGGCATTCCGCAGGGCTATCTGTTCGGCATTTTCAATCTCGCCAATCCGACGGTCCTTTATTACGTCATCCTCGCCGGCTTCCTGTTCGGTTTCCTCTTGATCTTCCGCACCATCAACTCGCCGTTCGGCGAGGTGCTGAAAGCGATCCGCGAGAACGAGCCGCGCGCGATTTCGCTCGGCTACAAGACCGATCAGTACAAGCTGCTCGCCTATATCCTTTCCGGCACGCTGGCGGGCTTTGCCGGTGCGCTGAAGGTGTTTGTCGCGCAGAACGCCTCGCTGACCGACGTACACTGGAGCATGTCGGGCGAAATCGTGCTGATGACGCTGGTCGGCGGCCTCGGCACCGTGTTCGGCCCGGTGGTCGGCGCCTTCGTGATCATCGCCATGCAGCAATATCTGGCCGGTTTCGGGCAATGGGTGACGGTGATCCAGGGCGCGCATCTTCGTGATCTGCGTCCTGACGTTCCGCCGCGGCGTGGTCGGCGAAATCGCGCATTATTTCCGGCGGTCGCTCTGAAAGGGCCGAATTTCGGCATATTTCGGCATCGCCACAAAGCGGTGGATGACCCGGTTCCAACAGCCCGGCCACGCCGTTTTCCCGTGAAAATGGTCTATGACAGTTCTGTGACAGGCCGCCTCGGCCGGCCATTTTCGGTAAACTTGGGACATCTTCCGATGCTGCGTTGGTTTCGCGCCTTTCTCCCGAAGGAGGAACGGTTTTTCGATCTGTTCGCCCGGCACTCCCAGACCTGCGTGCAGGGCGCGCTGGCGTTGCAGGGCATGCTGCGCGGCGGCGAGGAGACCCCGGTGTTCTGCCAGCGCGTCAACCAGTTCGAGAATGACGCCGACAATATCACCCGCGAGGTTCTGACCGCGGTGCGCCGGACCTTCATCACCCCGTTCGACCGCGGCGACATCAAGAACCTGATCACCTCGATGGACGACGCCATCGACCAGATGCAGCAGACCGCCAAGGCCGTCATCCTGTTCGAGGTCCGCACCTTCGAGCCGCCGATGCGCGAAATGGGGACGCTGCTGGTGGAATGCGCCAACCTGGTCGGCCGCGCGCTGCCGCTGCTGCAATCGATCGGCGACAACGTCGCGATGCTGACCGCGATCACCGAGGAACTGACCAAGCTGGAAGGGCGCGTCGACGATCTCCACGACATCGGCCTGAAGGAGCTGTTCCTCAAGCACCGCAACGCCAACACGATGGATTTCATCGTCGGCGCGGAGATCTACGACCATCTGGAGAAAGTCGCCGACCGCTTCGACGACGTCGCCAACGAGATCAACAGCATCGTGATCGAACAGGTATAGGGCAGGGCCATCAAGTGGACGCCACGCTTGGTCTTCCCATCCTGGTCGGATTGATCGCGGTCGCGCTGCTGTTCGACTTCCTCAACGGGTTGCACGACGCCGCCAATTCGATCGCGACCATCGTCTCGACCCGCGTGCTGCGGCCGCATTATGCGGTGTTCTGGGCGGCGTTCTTCAATTTCGTCGCCTTCCTGGTGTTCGGGCTCAACGTCGCCCACACCATCGGCACCGGCATCGTCGAACCCAGCGTGATCGACACCCAGGTGATCTTCGCCGCCCTGATCGGCGCCATCGTCTGGAACCTGATCACCTGGGGGCTGGGCATCCCGTCCTCCAGCTCGCACGCCTTGATCGGCGGGCTGGTCGGGGGCGGCATGGCCAAGGCCGGAATTTCGGCCGCGGTCTGGAGCGGGCTGTCGAAGACGCTGATCGCGATCGTGCTGTCGCCGCTGGTCGGGTTCCTGCTGGCGATGGTGCTGGTCGCGATCGTGTCCTGGGCGTCGGTACGCTCGACGCCGTTTGCGGTCGACCGCGCCTTCCGCATCCTGCAATTCGCCTCCGCGTCGCTGTATTCGCTCGGCCATGGCGGCAACGACGCGCAGAAGACCATGGGCATCATCGCGGTGCTGCTTTATTCGCAGGGGCAGCTCGGCACGGAATTTTACGTTCCGTTCTGGGTGGTGCTGGCCTGCCAGGCGGCGATGGCGCTGGGCACCCTGATGGGCGGCTGGCGGATCGTCCGCACCATGGGCCTGCGGATCACCAAGCTGACGCCGATGCAGGGATTTTGCGCCGAGACCGGCGGGGCCGCGACCCTGTTCATGGCGACCTTTCTCGGCGTTCCCGTCTCGACCACCCACACCATCACCGGCGCCATCGTCGGCGTCGGCGCGGCGCGGCGGGTCTCGGCGGTGCGCTGGAACGTGGCGAGCTCGATCGTCTATGCCTGGGTGATCACGATCCCGGCGTCTGCCGTCGTCGCGGCGCTGGCCTATTGGGCGGTATCGTTGTTGCGGTACCACTGATTGGAACGGGCCGCGCAATCCCTATATCAGCGGTGCCGATCCTACTTGATCCGGCCCGGTTTCCCTGCCAAACGCTCGATTCATGTCCGACCTCGCCTTGCCCGCCGAATCGCCGTCCCGCACCCCGCTTGCCGCGGAGGTGGCGCGCCGGCGCACCTTTGCGATCATCTCCCATCCCGACGCCGGCAAGACCACGCTGACCGAGAAACTGCTGCTGTTCGGCGGCGCCATCAATCTCGCCGGGCAGGTCAAGGCCAAGGGCGAGCGGCGCAACACCCGTTCCGACTGGATGAAGATCGAGCGCGAACGCGGCATCTCCGTCGTCACCTCGGTGATGACCTTCGAATTCGAGGGCCTGGTGTTCAACCTTCTGGACACGCCGGGCCACGAGGATTTTTCCGAGGACACCTACCGGACGCTGACCGCGGTCGATTCCGCCGTCATGGTGATCGACGCCGCCAAGGGCATCGAGGCGCGGACGCGAAAGCTGTTCGAGGTCTGCCGGCTGCGCGACATTCCGATCATCACCTTCATCAACAAGATGGACCGCGAGAGCCGCGACACCTTCGATCTGCTGGACGAGATCGAAAAGACGCTGGCGCTCGACACCACGCCGATGACCTGGCCGGTCGGCCGCGGCCGCGATTTCCTCGGCACCTACGATCTCGCCACCGGCGGCGTGCGCCTGCTCGAAGGCGGCGGCGCCAAGACCGGCGCGGCGGAGCAGATCGACATCGCCGATCTCGCCGGCCGCAACCCCAATCTCGACGTCGGCGCGATCAAGGAAGAGCTCGCGCTGGTGTCGGAGGCCTGCAAGCCGTTCGAGCTGGAGGCGTTCCGCGAGGGCCATCTGACGCCGGTCTATTTCGGCAGCGCGCTGCGCAATTTCGGCGTCGGCGATCTGCTGGAGGGGCTGGGGCGTTTCGCGCCGCCGCCGCGCGCGCAGGAAAGCAACCTGCGCAAGGTCGAGGCGGCCGAGCCGCGCATGAGCGCCTTCGTATTCAAGATCCAGGCCAATATGGATCCGAACCATCGCGACCGCATCGCCTTTGCGCGGCTTTGCTCGGGCAAGCTGACCCGCGGCATGAAGGCAAAACTGGTGCGCACCGGCAAGAACATGTCGCTGTCCAGCCCGCAATTCTTCTTCGCCCAGGATCGCGCGCTGGCGGACGAAGCCTTTGCCGGCGACGTCGTCGGCATTCCCAACCACGGCACCTTGCGGATCGGCGACACCCTGACCGAAGGCGAGGACCTCACCTTCGTCGGCGTGCCCTCATTCGCGCCGGAAATCGTCCGCCGGGTGCGGCTGACCGACGCGATGAAGGCCAAGAAGCTGAAAGAGGCGCTGCAGCAGATGTCGGAGGAGGGCGTGGTGCAGGTGTTCCGCCCGCGCGACGGCGCGCCTGCGCTGGTCGGCGTGGTCGGCCCGCTGCAGCTCGACGTGCTGAAGGCGCGGCTCGATGCCGAATATTCCTGCCGGTGGAATTCGAGGTCTCGGAGTTCCAGCTGGCGCGCTGGATCTCGTCCGACGACCGCAAGAAGCTGGAGGCCTTCATCGCCGCCAACGGCTCCGGCGTCGCCGACGATGTCGACGGCGATCCGGTGTTCCTGGCCAAGAACGAATTCTATCTCGGCTACACCAAGGAACGCGCCGAGGGCATCACGTTTTCCAGCGTCAAGGACGTGAAGAAGAAGGCGTGAGGGCGCGGAGAGCTTGCTCGGTTCTGTAAGGGGCGCCCCTGCAAGACCGGGGTCGCCGCGGCTCATAGGTTCGAGCGGAAGCGACGCCGTCCTTCAGCCCGGCTATGCCGGGCGATGACAGCTGTTGTGAACGCAGGGATGTGAACGACACCCGTCTTGATACCGCCTGCCGTTCGCATCATCTCGAGCAGGAATCCCTGGTTGTTCGAGGACCCGCGGCATGTTTCGGCGCATGGTTTTCTGTTTCGTCATCGCCGTTGCCGGAATGATCGTCGCCGGCACCGCCGACGCCCGGCCGCGCCACATCGATGCGACGCCGTTTTCGCACGCGCCCTGCAGCGTGCTGAGCGGCCGGCCGTGCACGCCGTCGTATTGCAGCGTGTTCGGTCGCGGCCCGTGCATTCCCGAGATCGACTATCCCTACGGCGAAAACCTGCAGCTCACGGTCGAAACCGTGCCGCCGCAGGACGACGCCGCAAAATACCAAAAGCCCGACCACGATCTCGACACCATCGGCGACCTCTTTGCGGCGTTGCGCTCCTGCTGGTCGCCGCCGCCGGCCGATTCCGCGCGCGAGGGCATGCAGATGTCGGTCCGCTTCAGCTTCAACCGCTCGGGCGGGATCATCGGCGCCCCGCGCCTGACCTTCGCCACGGCGGGGGCCTCAGCCGATATACGCGCAACCTATCTGAAGGCCATCAACGCCTCGCTCGACGCCTGCTTGCCCCTGAAATTCTCCGGCGGTCTGGGCGGCGCGCTGGCGGGCCGGCCGATCGCGATCCGCTATGTCGATAATCGCGATTTGGGCAAGCAACAGGGATCGAAGTGACACAGGCTCGTCATGCGGGGCGCGCGTCAAACGCGCGAACCCGGAATCTCGAAATTGTCTTGCGCGCTCGCCAACCTCGAGATTCCGGGCTCGGTCCTCCGGACCGCCCCGGAATGACGCACGTATGGCTCGCGCGCATTCTCGCGCATTGCAGTCCGTGCCCCTAAGATGTTACCCGAAGCTGACAAAAACGGGCCCAGCGGAGGAGAACATCATGGGACTGGCGGTGATGATCGCGGGACTGGTGCTGTTCGCTCGGCGTCCACACGCTGACCACGCAGCGCGACCTGCGCGCGCGCCTGATCGCGCGGACGGGCGAGGGCGGCTACAAGGCCGGCTATGCGCTGGCCTCGCTGGCCGGGCTCGTGCTGATCGTCTGGGGCTTTGCGCATTATCGCAGTGAGGGCATGATCGACCTCTGGACCCCGCCCAGGGCGCTGAAACATCTCACGGTCGCGCTGATGCTGCCGGCCGTGATCCTGGTGGTGGCCGCCTATATCCGCGGCCGCATCTATACGGTCGTGAAGCATCCGATGCTGTCGGGCGTCAAATTGTGGGCGGCGGCGCATCTCATCGCCAATGGCGATCTCGGCGGCATCATCCTGTTCGGCTCGTTCCTGGGCTGGGCGGTGTTCGACCGCATCTCGCTGAAACGCCGCGCCGACCCGGGCGCGCCGCCGATCCCCGTCGGCGGCCTCGCGAACGACCTGATTGCGGTCGCGGTCGGGATCGTCGCCTATCTGGCGCTCGTTTTCGCGTTTCATCCCGTGGTGATCGGCGTCCCCGTCATCGGAGTTCTGACATGTCCGTTCAATCCGCGATCAGGCGCAAGACCGCGCCCGATATCCGCGCCCGCAAGAATGGCGAGCCGATCGTGATGCTGACCTCGTATCACGCCCATACCGCCGCATTGGTCGATCGCCATTGCGACGTCATCCTGGTCGGCGATTCCCTCGGCAATGTGATGCACGGGTTCGAGACCACGGTGCCGGTGACGCTCGATATGATGATCCTGCAGGGCCACGCGGTGATGCGCGGCTCGCAGCACGCGCTGGTCGTCGTCGACATGCCCTTCGGCTCCTATGAGGCCTCGAAGGAGCAGGCGTTTCATTCCGCCGTGCGGATCCTGAAGGAAACCCATTGCGGCGCGGTCAAGCTCGAGGGCGGCGCGCGGATGGCGGAGACGGTGGCGTTCCTCAGCGAGCGCGGCATTCCCGTGATGGGCCATATCGGGCTGACGCCGCAATCGATCAACACGCTCGGCTCGTTTCGCGCCCAGGGCCGCGAGGAGGGCAGCTGGGAGCCGATCGAGAACGACGCTATCGCGATCGCGCAGGCCGGCGCCTTCTCGGTGGTGATCGAGGCGGTCGCCGAGCCGCTGGCGCGCAAGATCACCGAGACGATCGCTATTCCCACCATCGGCATCGGCGCCAGTGCGGCCTGCGACGGCCAGGTGCTGGTGCTGGAGGACATGCTCGGGCTGTCGCCGCGCACGCCGAAATTCGTCCGCCGTTACGGCGATCTCGGACCCATGATCGAGGCTGCGATCGAGGGCTATGCCAAAGACGTGCGCTCGCGCGCCTTTCCCGGGCCGGAACATGTCTACGGCATGAAGGGCAAGAGCTGACACGAGAGCTAGAGAAGAGGCGCGACGATGGACTGGTCGCATTGTTCGATTCCCGCGATGCGGCTCGAGGCACGCTTCGGCGACCGCGTGGTGCCGGCATTTTGCGAGCGGCCGAAAAGCCTCTGGGCGATGATCTCGGAGGCGGCTTCGGCGAAATCCCGACGGCGAGGCGCTGGTCTGCGGCGACCGCCGCATGAGCTGGCGCGAGGTCGCCCAGCAATCGGCGCAAATCGCCGCCGGCTTGCACAAGCTGGGCGTGCGGAGCGGCGACCGCATCGCGCTTCTGCTCGGCAACCGCATCGAGTTCGTGCTGACGCTGTTCGGCGCGGCGCATCTCGGCGCGGTGACGGTGCTGCTCAGCACCCGGCAGCAAAAGCCTGAGATCGCCTATGTGTTGACCGACTGCGGCGCGAAACTCCTGATCCACGAGGCCGCGCTTGCCGACCGTCTGCCGGATGCGCGCGACGTTCCCGACCTCACCCAGCGGATCGCCGTCGATGACGACGCGGGCGCGTCGCAATTTTCGACCTTGCTCCAGGAAGGGCCTGCGCCGGCGCCCGCCGAGGTCGGCGAAGAAGACACCGCGATGATCCTCTACACGTCCGGCACCACCGGCCGGCCGAAAGGCGCGATGCTCGCGCATTGCAATATCATCCACTCCGCGATGATTTTCGTGTCCTGCATGGAGCTGACCGCGGCGGACCGTTCGATCGCGGCGGTGCCGCTCGGCCATGTCACCGGCGTCGTCGCCAACATCATGACGATGGCGCGCTGCGCCGGCGCGTTGATCATCATGGCCGAATTCAAGGCCGCCGAATATCTGAAGGTCGCCGCGCGCGAGCGCGTCACTTACACCGTGATGGTGCCGGCGATGTATAATCTTTGCCTGCTGCAGCCGGATTTCGATTCCCACGACCTGTCGTGCTGGCGGATCGGCGGTTTCGGCGGCGCGCCGATGCCGATCGCGACGATCGAGAAGCTGGCCGTCAAGATCCCCGGCCTGAAGTTGATGAACTGCTATGGCTCGACCGAAACCACGTCGCCCTCGACCATCATGCCGGGCGAACTGACGGCCCGCCATATCGACAGCGTCGGCCTGCCCTGTCCCGGCGCGATCGTCGTGGTGATGGATGCCGACGGCCGCGAACTGCCGCGCGGCGAGATCGGCGAGATCTGGATTCGCTCGGGTTCGGTCATCAAGGGCTACTGGAACAATCCGAAGGCGACGGCCGAGAGTTTTACCGGCGGCTTCTGGCATTCCGGCGATCTCGGCTCGATCGACAAGCACGATTTCGTGCGGGTGTTCGACCGCCAGAAGGACATGATCAACCGCGGCGGCCTGAAGATCTATTCCGCCGAGGTCGAATCGGTGCTCGCCGGCCACCCCGGCGTGGTCGAGAGCGCGATCATCGCAAAGCCGTGCCCGGTGCTGGGCGAGCGCGTGCATGCGGTGATCGTGACGCGGAGCGGCGACGTCAGCGAAAGCGCCTTGCGCGCCTGGTGCGCCGAGCGGCTCTCGGACTACAAGGTGCCGGAGACGATGGCGCTGACGGCGGAGCCGCTGCCCCGCAACGCCAACGGCAAGGTGATGAAGCGCCAACTGCGCGAGGCCTGGGCCGCGGACAATCCTGGGGCGTGAACCCATAGATTCGGAGTAGTCGGCGGGCGTCCGCTTTGGTGCGCTTTCCCGACTCAAAGCGGACATCGCGTGAGGTCCGAAAAGTGTCACCCATACCGGAACTCATCGATCTGATTTCGATGCTGCTGTTTCAAGCGCGGCGTTTGGCCATTTCCCGGTAGAGCGCCTCAGGGCTGACGCCGATCTGGCTCGCTAAGAGTTTCCATTCGCCCTTTTCGAGCGAGTTGTCGCCGTTCCACGCAATCCATGCATCGAGCCTCTCCGCAACTGTTCTAAGCGAGAGAACCTCCGAACGTAGCCTCGACCTCTGTAGCTGGTCCGCAAGATAATTTGCCCAGCCATCGCTGAACTCGGGACTCTTCGAGAGCAGTCTTTTGAGGTTCGCTTTCGCATATACCCGAGTACGGGTAGCTCCGAATGCAACGGCGTCACAATGATAGGTGCTGGAGTAAAGGGATGCCTCCGCCAAGATCGATCCGGGGCCAGCCCTTTGCAGGATCAACGCCGATCCGTCGCCCTGATGCCGGACCAGATGGACCGATCCGCCCAGCACAAAGTGCATGTCGGTCACGACGTCACCACGGTGAAACAACGGTTGGCCACTCTCGAAGTTCTTCTGTCGAGTGCGCAGGCCCTTCAAATGGGGTTCGATTGAGCGCAACATGATAATTATCATGTCCCGAAAAGCTACGATGTGGCAAGAGGTGCGTCTCGGATTCCGTTAACGCCGCACGTAACCGTCACCGCGAAATGGCGAGAAGACGGGCCAATGCGGACCATCTCGGAGGAACTCATGCGTGTTTTCGTAGCGATAATTGCTGCTGTTGTTGCTGGCGGCAGCGCAACATTGGCGTTCGCCCAGCGTCAACACGGCCATGATATGTCTGCTCACAGCCGCTCCAGATACCCGACAACTTGTAACGTTTCCGCCGGCGTTGGTCGAGGCAACGCTGGCCAACATGCGCGATCATCTCCAAACTCTTCAGGAGATTCAATCGCAGCTCGGCATGGGTCATGCAGACGTTGCGGCCAAGCTCGCGGAAGCGCGCCTTGGGATGTCATCGCTAAGTTTGCATGGCGCTGCGGAGGTGTCCGAATATATGCCGCAGGGGATGCAGGATGCCGGAACAGCGATGCATCACGCTGCCAGTCGGTTTGCGGTTACTGCCGAAAACGCGAGTGTGACCGGCGACCTGAAGCCGGTATTTGCAGGGCTCGCGGAAATAACGGCTCAGTGCGTGGGTTGTCACGCAGGCTACCGACTAAAATAGCGCACTGCAGTCCGCTACGGGTAATATCTGAAATGCCGGTTGTCCGGCTTTGTCGGTTGAAGGCATCGGTTTGGACGTGATTTCGAGCGCCAAACCGGAGCCTCGAAATTATGCGGTTTGAATTCAATTTGAATGGGCTGCCATCAGGTCGTTGGCGGCAGGCTGGCGTACGGGACGCATCATGGAACCCCCGCGACCGTTGTTAACGCTTTGATCCGGCTGGTTTTGCCTTGCCTCCGCCATATCGCTAGGGTATCGCCGCCGCACCGTGGGGACGGGGCGTGCGGCGCGCCTTCGGCTTGGGCCCGGTCCGTCGGGGATGGGATATCATTAAGTGTCTGAATTATTTGATGAAGTCGACGAGGAAGTACGTCGCGAGCAGCTCAAAAAGCTGTGGGAGCGCTATTCAATCTTCATTATCGCCGGCGCGCTCTTGATCATCGCCGGGGTCGGCGGCTGGCGCGGCTACCAGTATCTTGAGGCCAAGAAGGCGGCCGTGGCCGGTGAGGCCTTCGACAAGGCGATCGAGCTCTCGGAAGCGAACAAGCATTCCGAGGCCGAGGCGGCCTTCAACGATCTGGCCGCGAAGGCGCCGTGGGGCTATCGCATCCTGGCGCGGCTGCGAGCGGCGGGGGAAGCGGCCAGCCGCGATCCCAAGGCCGCGGCGAAAATGTTTGATGACGTCGCCGCCGACAGCAGCGTCGGCGCGGAGCAGCGGGATCTCGCCCGGGTTCGCGCGGCCGGCCTGCTGGTCGATACCGCCAGCTATTCCGAGATGCTGCAGCGACTGGAATCCTCCACCGGACCGGAGGCGACCTTTCGCCATACCGCGCGCGAATTGCTCGCGCTGTCGGCCTGGCGTGCCAACGATGCGGCTTCGGCGCGCAAATGGCTGGATATGATTGCCAATGACGGTCGAAACGCCGCCCTCCTTGCGTTCGCGCGCCGAGGCCATGCAGGCGTTGCTTCCGCCGGTCGCGAAAAGCTGACCGCGGGAAAAATGAGTTGAGTGAGAAACCGACCATGCGCCGCTCGCAACGCCTGATCGCAGCCGCCGTCCTGATCGCGCTGTCGAGCGCGCTGGCCGGCTGCTCCAGCCTCTACAACTGGGATCCGAGCGATTTGCTGGATTTCCTCGACACCAAGAAGAAGCTGCCGGGCGAGCGCAAGCCGGTTTTCCCGGATGGCGTGCCGGGTCTCGAGCAGGGCGTTCCGAAGGAACTCTACAAGGACAATGTCGAGCAACAGCAGCAGCAGCAGCAGGGAACAGGCCGCCCAGGCGGCCGCGGCCGCCGCAGCGCCACCGCCGGAAGAGCCGAAGCCGAAGCACGCCGCGAAATCCAAGGGCAAGGGCAAACAGCCGGCCACGGCCGCCACCGAGCGCCGACGCCGCCGCGGCAGAAGATGGCTCGACCGCCGCCGCGCCGCCGGCTCCGAAACCGAAGAAGATCGTCCGCAAGCGCACCACCGCGCCGCCGCCCGACCAGACGGCGCGAACCGGCGCAGCCCGCTCAATCGACCCAGACCGCACAGCAGCCGCAACAATCATCGGCGCCATTCCCGGCGCCGCTGCCGAGCGGTACCTTCTCGCGCTAGTTTTGGTTTTTCATCGATTGACTTGCGCGACGATTCAATAATCTGCGCGTATTCTCCCTCCGATAAGCGTACGCAATCCGCGTAAACTTGATCGCGTAGCAAAATCGCTACACACTTTTGCGGAATACGCGCGTAACAGGCGCACGGATCGCTTTATGTCCTTCACGATTGCCATCATCGGCCGGCCCAATGTCGGAAAATCGACGCTGTTCAACCGGCTGGTCGGGCAGAAGCTCGCCCTGGTCGACGATATGCCCGGCGTCACCCGCGACCGCCGCGAGGGCGAGGGGCATCTCGGCGATCTCGAATTCACGGTCATCGATACTGCGGGCCTCGACGAGGGCGCCAAGGGTTCGCTCACCGCGCGGATGCAGGAGCAGACCGAGACCGCGATCGGGCTCGCCGATGCCCTGATGTTCGTGATCGACGCCCGCGTCGGGCTGACGCCGAACGATCGCGCCTTCGCCGACTTCGCCCGCCGCGCCAACAAGCCGGTGGTGCTGGTCGCCAACAAGGCCGAGGGCAAGCACGGCGAAATCGGCGCGATGGAATCCTACGCGCTGGGGCTCGGCGACCCCGTGCAGATTTCCGCCGAGCATGGCGAGGGCTTGAGCGATCTCTACGACGCGTTGCGCGCGCTGATGCCCGAACCTGCCGGCGAAACCGAAGAGTTCGATGATGACGACATCATCGAAACCGACGAGGAGCTGGCGAAACGCCCGATTCGCGTCGCCATCGTCGGCCGCCCCAATGCCGGCAAGTCGACGCTCATCAACCATCTGCTTGGCGAGGAGCGGCTGTTGACCAGCGCGGAAGCCGGCACCACCCGCGATTCGATCTCTGTGGAGATCAACTGGCAGGGCCGGGATTTTCGTGTGTTCGATACCGCAGGCCTAAGACGGCGTTCGCGGATCGAAGAGAAGCTGGAAAAGCTCTCGGTGGCGGATGCGCTGCGCGCGGTGCGCTTCGCCGAAGTCGTGGTGTTGATGATGGACGCGCAGAACAAGTTCGAGGAGCAGGACCTGCGCATTGCCGATTTGATCGAGCGCGAGGGCCGGGCGCTGGTGATCGCGGTCAACAAATGGGATTTGATGGGGAAAAAGGCGAACCTCATTTCCGCGCTGCGTACCGAGGCCGATCATTCGCTGCCGCAGGTCAGGGGCGTGCCGATCGTCGCGGTGTCCGGCCTGATGGGCGAGGGCATCGACCGGCTGATGAGCGCGATCGAACAGGCCTACGCGGTGTGGAACAAGCGGATACCGACCGCCTCGCTCAATCGCTGGTTCGAGCAGGCGGTCGACGCCAACCCGCCGCCGGCGGTTTCGGGCCGGCGGCTGAAGCTGAATTACATCACGCAGGCCAAGGCGCGGCCGCCGAGTTTCGTCCTGTTCTGCTCGCGCGCCGACGCGGTGCCGCAATCCTACCTGCGCTATCTCGTCAACTCCCTGCGCGAGTTCTTCGAATTGCCGGGCACGCCGGTGCGAATTGCGTTGCGCGAGAAGGCCAATCCCTTCGCCCACAAGCGCAAACGGCCGTCGTGAGCGAAGCAGGTTCCGCGAGCGTTGACCAAACGCTACAGCAATCGCCCGGGCACGCGTTGGCGGGCAGGAAAGGCGATCCTTCATCCTGAAAGTCTGATTAAATTGCAGCGGATGGAATGAGGCCTTTAGCGAATTCGTCATGCCCGGTCCTGCGCGCGCAAAGCGCGAACCCGGAATTTCGGGATTCCCCGATGTGCAAATTGCACATCGGGGAATCACTGCTGCGCAGTTACTTCTTCACCAGCGGGCACTCGCTTTCGCTGAGCGGCCTGGCTGCTTGCTCCGCCGGGATCGTCGCCACCAGCTTGTAGTAGTCCCACGGGTATTTCGACTCCTCGGGCTTCTTGACCTCGAACAGATAGGCCGGGAGCATCTTGCGGCCGTCGGCGCGGATGGTGCCCTTGCCGAACAGCACGTCGTCGGTCGGCAGTTCCTTCATCTTGGCGACGACCTTGGCGCCGTCATGCGGATTGCCGCCCATCGCCTCCAGCGTCTTGAGGTAGTGCAGCACGCCGGAATAGAGTCCGGCCTGCGTCATCGACGGCATGGCGCCGTTTTTCGTCTGCGCCGAAAACTTTTTCGACCAGGCGCGGGTCTGGTCGTTCATGTCCCAGTAGAAGGATTTGGTGAAGGACAGGCCCTGCGCGGTTTTCAGCCCCAGCGAATGCACGTCGTTGATGAAGAGCAAGAGCGCCGCGAGCTTCTGGCCACCCGCGACGATGCCGAACTCGGCGGCCTGCTTGATGGCGTTGGTGGTGTCGCCGCCGGCATTGGCCAGTCCGATCACTTTCGCCTTCGAGGCCTGCGCCTGCAGCAGGAACGACGAGAAGTCCGAGGTATTGAGGGGGTGCCTGACCCCGCCAAGCACCTTGCCGCCATTGGCGGTGACCACTGCGGTGGTGTCGCGCTCCAGTGCAGAGCCGAAGGCGTAGTCGGCGGTCAGGAAGAACCAGGTATTCCCGCCGGCTTTGGTCAGGGCGGTACCGGTGCCATGGGCGAGCATATAGGTGTCGTAGGTCACCGACAGCGTGTTCGGCGTGCAGGCCTTGCCGGTCAGGTCGGCGCTGGCGCCGCCGGAATTGATCAGGATCGAGTTCTTCTCCTTCACGAGGTTGGAGACCGCGAGTGCGACGCCGGAGTTCGGCGTATCGAGCACGGCGTCGACCTTGTCGGCGTCGATCCATTGCCGCGCGATGTTGACGCCGACGTCGGGCTTGTTCTGGTGATCGCCGCTCACGACGTCGATCTTCCAACCCTTCTTGGTGAGGCCGGAATCCTCGACCGCCATCTTCACCGCGACCACCGAATTGGGGCCGCCGATGTCGGCATAGAGGCTCGACATGTCGTTGAGCACGCCGATCTTGACCGTCTTGTCCTGGGCAAATGCCGGCGCAGCGAGCGAAAGCCCGGCGCAGGCGAGAAGCGCGGCGGTGCGCCGCGCGAGTGTCGTTTTCATTAAAGAAACCTCCAAATTTGAAATCGGGGAGGCTCTCTTGCCGGAGCCTTGCCGCCGCAGGGTTGATCGAACAGACGATCCGCTTCCCCGATAGACTTTCTCGCCTTCTGCTGCAATGCGCTATCGTAGCGCATCCGACGTTAGTTTGAATTTCTGGATTCGCTTTCCGGTATCGACTTCGGCGGTATACACGTTGCCTTTGGTGTCGACCGCCATGGCGTGAATCCGGTGGAATTGCCAGGCTTGCGGCCGAAGCTGCCGACCACGCTGCTGTCGTCGCGCTTCAGTGCCCGGATTTCGTTGATCTCGCCGTCGGCGCTCAACAGACAAGTCTGCTTCGGATCGGGCCAGATCGCGATGTCCCGTACCGCGCCGGTGCGGCGATCGCTTCATGAACGGCCGTCATGGATCCGCTTTCGCGGGGATGACGAGCGATGATGAAGAAAACGCGCGGCCTTGCTTGCGCTAGGCCGGCGCCCTGAAGCTCAGCAGCTTGCGCGTCGGATAGTGGTAGAGTTTGCCGGTTTGGGTCCAGTCCGGCGCGCACATCGGCAGGATGAATTCTGCGGCCTGCTCCGGCGTATCCAGCGTCATCGGGTCTTCGCCGGGGAAAACCGTGGCGCGCATCCGGGTGCGGATCGGGCCCGGGCTGAACAGATTGACGCGAATGGGGGTCGAAGCGGTTTCGTTGGCCCACACCCGCACCAATGCTTCCAGCGCGGCTTTCGAGGCCGCATAGGGACCGAGATAGGCCGGCGCTTTGCTCGCCGCGCCTGAGGTGATGAACACCGCGCGGCCGGCATCGGATTGCCGCAGCAGCGGCTCCATGCAGCGGATCAACTGGAAGTTCGCGGTGACGTTGATCGCCGTCACGTCGTTCCATGGTTTTAGTTCGATATGACCAAGCGGCGAGGAGGGGCCGGCGACCCCGGCATTGCCGACGAGAATGTCGATCTTGCCGTGGCGCTCATGCAGCGCGGCGCCGAGCCGGGCCAGCCCATCGAAATCGGTGAGGTTGAGCGGCACCAGCGTGGCGCTGCCGCCCTCGTTACGGATCTCGTCGTCGAGCTCTTCCAGCCCGCCTTGCGTCCGCGCCACCGCCACGACATGCGCGCCGGCCTTGGCCAGCGCGCGCGCGGTGGCATAGCCGATGCCGCGCGAGGCGCCGGTGACGAGAGCGATACGGGAGGCGAGGGGAAGGGTGGTCATCGAGGTGAACTTCTCTGTCATGCCCGGCCTTGAGCCGGGCAATCCACGTCTTTGCGGCAGGGTTTTACAGACGTGGATGGCCGGAACAAGCCAGAACAAGCCCGGCCATGACGAAATCGCCAAGCGCCATCATTCCGCGATGGTCCGAAGGACCAGACCTCAGATGTGCAATCGCACATCGGGGAATCTCGATGTAATTAAGGGGAGCAAAATAATCTCGGGATTCCGGGTTCGCGTTCCGCGCGCCCCGGAATGACGCTTCGCGTCAGCTCGCTTCCGCCAGCAGCGACAATTGCCGGGGCTGCGGCTCGACCTGGGTCTGGTCGGTGAGGTGGGTCGGATAGGCGCCGGTAAAGCAATGGTCGGAGAATTTCGGATTGGCGGGGTCGCGGCCGGGCTCGCCCATCGCGCGGTACATGCCGTCGACCGACAGGAACGCCAGCGTGTCCGCGCCGATGATGTCGCGCATTTCCTCGAGGCTGTGGGTCGCGGCCAACAGGCCGCCGCGGTCGGGCAGGTCGATGCCGTAATAATCGGGGTACAGGATCGGCGGCGAGGCGAGCCGGAAATGCACTTCGCTGGCGCCGGCGTCGCGCATCATGCGCACGATCTTCTTCGAGGTGGTGCCGCGCACCAGCGAATCGTCGATCAGGATGATGCGCTTGCCTTCGATCGCGGCGCGGTTGGCGGAATGCTTCATGCGCACGCCGAGTTCGCGCACGCTCTGGGTCGGCTGGATGAAGGTGCGGCCGACATAATGGTTGCGGATGATGCCGAGTTCGAACGGCACGCCGGAATGCTGGCTGTAGCCGACGGCGGCGGGCACCCCGGAATCCGGCACCGGCACCACGACGTCGACGGGCACATGGCTTTCGCGCGCGAGCTGGGCGCCGAACGCCTTGCGGACGTCGTACACCGAGCGTCCGCCGACGATGGAATCCGGCCGCGAGAAATAGATGTATTCGAAGATGCAGGGCCGCGGCGGCTTGGGTGGGAACGGCTTGTGGCTCTGCGCGCCGTGCTCGTCGAACACGATGATTTCGCCGGGCTCGACGTCGCGGACATATTTCGCGCCGATGATGTCGAGTGCGCAGGTTTCCGAGGCCAGGATCGGGCAATCGTCGAGTTCGCCCAGCACCAGGGGGCGGATGCCGAGCGGATCGCGGGCGCCGACCAGCTTCTTGTTGGTCATCGATACCAGGGAATAGGCGCCTTCGATGGCGCGCAGCGCCTCGATGAAGCGGTCGATGAAGCGGGCGCGCTTCGACTGCGCCACCAGGTGCAGGATCACTTCGGTGTCGGTGGTGGATTGCATCATGGCGCCGTTGCGCACCAGTTCGCGGCGCAGGGTCAGCCCGTTGGTGAGGTTGCCGTTATGGGCCACGGCAAAGCCGCCGGCGTTGAGTTCGGCGAACAGCGGCTGCACGTTGCGCAGGATGGTCGCGCCGGTGGTGGAATAGCGGACATGGCCGACGGCAAGGGGGCCCGGGAGGCGCTCGATCACCTCGCGGCGGGAAAAGGTGTCGCCGACCAGGCCAAGCCGCCGCTCCGAGTGAAAACGCGAGCCATCGAAGGAGACGATGCCGGCGGCCTCCTGGCCGCGGTGCTGCAGGGCGTGCAATCCGAGCGCGGTGATGGCGGCGGCTTCCGGATGGCCGAAGATGCCGAACACCCCGCATTCCTCGCGCAGCGTGTCACCGTCCAAATCGGAGCCCATCAAGGTCGCGTCTCGCGGATCGATCGGACCCAAATCGCGTTCGTTCAGGTCCGGTTCGTGTTGGGCGGCGTCTTCGGAAGGGCTCTGTTTGCAGTCCATCACGCCTCTCTTTTGGCCTGGTATCAACGCGCCGCGGGTTTCTCGATCAGCTTTTTCAAACTATCGCGCGCAGGCTTGCTGTACCCATCACCGGAGGCCGGCGGCGCCGCCTCGGTGTCAGTCTGCTCATCGTCCGGTTTATTCTTCTTGAATTTCTTCAAGATGGTGTTCTCGGGGTCGTCAGGCAAGAGCGACATTAACCAATCCCCGGTTCCCTGCAGCACCACCCGGGATTTGGCCCCGGTCACCCAGTCCGGCCGCTGCTTTTCCGGGACCAGCCAGGAGAAGAACAGGAAGGCGACGACGACGATCAACAGACCCCGCGCCAGGCCGAACAGGAAACCGAGCGTGCGGTCCAGCGCGCCGATCCGGGAATCCAGGATCATGTCGGAAATCCGCACCGTGACGATGGAAACCACGATCAAGGTACCGACGAACACGCCCGCCACCACCACCACGCTGGCGACGGTGTCGTTGTTGAAATAGGTCTTGGCGGTCGGCAGCAGCTTGCCGAAGGCGTAAAGCGTGACCAGCGCCGCGGTGCCCCAGGCCGCGATCGAGAGAATCTCGCGCATGAAGCCGCGGACCATCGCGAGCAGGCCGGAAATCAGCATCACCCCGAGCAGGACGAGATCAAGTATCGTTATCGGCATCGGCTAGTCAGGTCCGCCCGTGAGTTCCAAACCGCAAATCGGCATCTCGGTGCCGCACCTCAACTGAGGGGCATATGGCCCCTGCCGCAAGGCCGGAAATCGGGTCACCCCCTGCCGCGCGGGTGGTATAGCGGCGAGGACGGGCAACGTCACGCCGCTTTAGCCATTCTCCCGACGGAATCGCGCTGGTGTGGCATTTTTCTCAACCACTGCGCCCTCCCGGTTACCATCCCGATTGCCCTCTTGGGCCCTCCTGGGCGTGCCGCGCGCGGCGATCTCGGCGACCAGGCTGGTCAGTCCGCCGACGCTGTTGAGCGCCAGTCCCGCATCGCCGCCGACCTCGCCGCGGGCCAATTCCGGCAACACGGCGCGGCCGAAACCGAGTTTTGCCGCCTCTTTCAGCCGCGCGGAGGTCTGCGCCACCGGGCGGACCGCACCCGACAGCGAAATCTCGCCGAAATAGACCGCATCCGTCGGCAAGGGCGCATTGACCAGCGACGATACCAGGGCGGCGGCGGCGGCAAGGTCGGCCGCCGGTTCCTGGATGCGCAGGCCGCCCGCGACGTTCAGATAGACGTCATAGCCCGACAGTTTGACCCCGCAATGGGCCTCCAGCACCGCCAGCACCATCGACAGCCGGCTCGGATCCCAGCCCACCACGGCGCGGCGCGGGGTGCCGAGCGTGGTCGGCGCCACCAGCGCCTGCAATTCCACCAGTACGGGCCGGGTGCCCTCGATGCCTGCGAATACCGCCGTGCCCGGGCTGCCCAGATCGCGCTCGGACAGGAACAGCTCGGACGGATTGGAGACCTCGCGCAAACCGAGCCCGGTCATCTCGAACACCCCGATCTCGTCGGTCGGGCCGAATCGGTTCTTCACCGCGCGCAGGATGCGGAACTGCTGCGAGCCTTCGCCCTCGAACGACAGCACCGCGTCCACCATGTGCTCGACCACGCGCGGGCCCGCGATCTGGCCGTCCTTGGTCACATGGCCGACCAGGATGATGGCGGCGCCGGATTTCTTGGCAAATCTTATCAGCGCCTGCGCCGAGGCGCGCACCTGCGTCACCGTGCCCGGCGCGGATTCCACCGTGTCGGTCCACATGGTCTGGATCGAATCGATCACGATCAGCCGCGGCACCGCGCCTTCGGACAGCGTGGAGACGATGTCCTCGACGGAGGTTTCGGCGGCGAGCTGCACCGGCGCATCGGCAAGTCCCAGCCGCTCGGCGCGCAGCCGCACCTGGGCGACGGCCTCTTCGCCCGATATGTAGACCGCGCGATGTCCGGCCCGCGCCAGCATGCTGGTCGCCTGGGTCAGCAGCGTCGATTTGCCGATGCCGGGATCGCCGCCGACCAAAAGCACCGAGCCCCGCACAAACCCGCCGCCGGTGACGCGGTCGAGCTCCGCCATCCCGGAAGACAGGCGAGGGGCGTCCTGGCTCTTGCCGGTCAGCGATTCCAGCGCAAACGTCCGGCCCTTGCGTTTTGACCGGATCGAGACCGGCATGCTGGTCGCGCCGGTGGTGTCCTCCTCGGACAGCGTGTTCCACTCGCCGCAGGACTCGCACTTGCCCTGCCAGCGATTATACGCCGCGCCGCAGTTCTGGCAGACGAAGGAGAGGGTGGATTTGGCCATGGAAGCTGGGTGAGCCGGTTTGCTGTTGTTCTTATTTTGTTCTATAACCCATTCTAGGTCGGCCCGCGACTGAAAACTCGCTTAGCGCCGGGCGCCGCGCACAGGTTCATGCGGCTTTCCTAAAACGATCTAAGTTGCGGGCGCGCTCCAAAAAGCATGGACCAGCATGCTCACTCCCGCCGCGAGCATGATCCCATCCATCACCAGCCGAAACACCTCCGGCTCCAGCCGCAGCACGAAACGTTTGGCGATAAAGGCGCCGAACATCAGCGAGGAGCCTGCGATCAGGCCCTTCAGCGCGATATCGGGCGTCAGCGCGCCGAACCGCTGAAACGTCACGGATTTACTGAAATAGAGGCCGAGCGAACTCGCCGCTTCGGTGGCGAGGAACGCGCCTCGGGTGAGGCCGTAGAACAGAAACAGCGGCACGCTCAACGGCCCGGTCGAAACCACGATGCCGGTAAGATAGCCGATCACCGCGCCGCCGGCCGCGAGGTGCCACAGCGAGAATTTGAGTTGATGCCGCGCGAGCCAATGCCGTGCCGGCACCATCGCAATCAGGAACAGGGCAATCGAAATGTCGACCGCGCGCGAGGGCAGTGCCAGCAGCGTACGCGCGCCGAGCGCCGCCGCCGGAATGCCAGTGGTCGAATAGGCGAGGCAGGCGCGCCAGTCGACCTCGCGCCACCAGGCGAGGATGCGCGACAAATTGGCGAGCACCGCGGCGACCGCCATGATCGGCACGGCCTGTTTCGGCCCATAGGCATACACCAGGACCGGCATCAGCATGATCGACGAGCCGGTGCCGACGATCCCTGAGATGGTGCCGGCAACGAGGCCGACCGCGAGGACGAAGAGGAAGTTCAAGGGCGCTCTCGAAACACATGACTCCTCGTCCTGAGGAGCGCGCTTCAGCGCGCGTCGCGAAGGATGGAGATTCGCACTGTGGCCTCATGGTTCGCGACGGCGCAAGGGCGCCTCCTCACCATGAGGGGACACGGGCCTCTTAACGCAACACGATCCACGCCGGCGCATGGTCGCTGGCGCCTTCCTCGAGCCCGGTCGGGGCGACGTTGTAGTCGCCCGCGAGCACCACGGGAATTTCCTGCTTGATGAACTTCGCGGCATGCGATCTGAGCCGCCTGAACCAGTCGAGCTTGTAGTCGAATTTCGGCCCGGGCTGCGGATTGCCGTTCGGCAGATAGAGGCTGGTGACGATGATGCCATTAACGGCCGCCTCGATATAGCGCGCCTCGCGGTCGTCAGCGTCGCCGGGCAGCTGGTTGCGGATCAGCACGGGATCGGCGTTGCGGGCCAGGATGGCGACGCCGTTCCAGGTCTTCTGTCCGCGCCAGACCGCGCCGTAGCCGGCCTTGTCGATGGCCAGGTGCGGAAAATCCTCGTCGGTCGATTTCAATTCCTGCAGCGCGACGATGTCCGGCTTTGCCGCGCGAAGCCAGCGCAGCAAATTGGGCAGGCGGCGATTGACATTGTTGATGTTGAAGGTTGCGATTTTCATGGGCGGACCGGCGGAAGTCGATCGGGACTGAGTTTTTCGCCGCTCCCGCCAAGAATAGCGGAGCTAGCCCGCGGCGGCGGAGGGAAGGGGCGTGCTCTCCGCGGCGCCGCCTTTGTAGACCCGCGCATAGCGCGAACCGAGGCTGGTGAGCACTTCGTAGCCGATGGTGCCGAAATGGTGCGCGAGTTCGTCGACCGTGATGCCCTCGCCAATCAGCGTCGCCATATGGCCGCGCCGCGCGGCGTTCTTTTCGAGATCGGTGACGTCGACGGCGATCAGGTCCATCGAGACGCGGCCCGCGATCGGGCAGCGCTTGCCGGCGACCACGACCTCGGCACCGCGGGTGCCGTCATTGCTGCTGCCGGCGCGGAAATATCCGTCGGCATAGCCGGCGGAGACGATCGCGAGCTTGGTCGGCCGCCGCGCGGTCCAGGTGCCGCCATAACCGACGGTTTCGCCCTTATCGATCGAGCGGATCTGCACGATGCGGGCCTTGAGGTCGACTACCGGCTGCATCGGATTGTCGGCTTCCGGCGTCGGGTTGATGCCGTAGAGCGCGGCCCCCGGCCGCACCAGGTCGAACTGGAATTGCGCGCCGAGGAAAACGCCCGACGAATTCGCCAGCGAGGCCGGCACGCCGGAGAAAAGACTGGCGATCTCGCGGAAGCTTGCGAGCTGCTTGGCGTTCTGCGGATGATTGAGCAGTTCGGCGCAGGCAGAGGTGGCTCATGACCAGCGTGATGCCGTGATCGCCGGCATTGATCCGCGGAATGATGCCTTGCGCCTCCGTAATCGTCAGGCCGAGCCGGTTCATGCCGGTATCGATATGGATGCCCGCGCCGCCCTCCCAGCCGGAGCGGCGGCAGAATACATCCCATTCGGCGAGCTCGTTGAGATCGCCGATCACCGGCCTGGCGTTGATCTTGGCGTAGGCGTCGCCGCAATTCTGGAAGAAGCCGTCGAGCACATAGATCGCGGCCGAAGGCACCGCGGCGCGCGCGGCGCGGGCTTCGTCCAGCGTGGCGACGAAGAACGTCTTGCAGCCGGCAGAGGCCAAAGCGCGGGCGACCGGATCGAGGCCGCAGCCATAGGCGTCGGCCTTGATCACGCCGGCGCATTCGGCCGGCACCGCGGTTTTCTCGAGCTTGCGCCAGTTCGCGACGATGGCGTCGAGATCGACCGTCAGTACGCCGATGGCCGGCGCAAGCGCCGCCGCCTGATTGGCTTCAGGCGAGAGCAGGGAGCTTTGCGGGACCGACTTCGGGTCGGAGGCGATGTTCATGCCGTCGTTTTACGCGCGACGCGACGCGGCGGTTCAACCGGGCAGCCGGCGTCAATAGGCCGCGATCCGGCAGCTGGCCGTCGGGGGCGAGGTCGCCGAACCGCGTGACATTGGCCTCGAAGTGCAGTTCGACCGTGCCGGTCGGGCCGTGGCGCTGCTTGCCGATGATGACTTCGGCCTTGCCATGCGCGAGGTCCATTTCGGTCTGCCACTTCTCGTATTCCGGCGGTGCCCGCGCGCGGTTCCTTGTTCGGCCAGATAATATTCCTCGCGGTACACGAACATCACGACGTCGGCGTCCTGCTCGATCGAGCCGGATTCACGCAAGTCCGACAGTTGCGGACGCTTGTCGTCGCGGTTTTCCACCTGGCGCGACAGCTGCGACAGCGCGATCACGGGAACATTGAGCTCCTTCGCCAGCGCCTTCAGGTTGGTCGTGATCTCCGTGACTTCCTGCACGCGGTTGTCGTTGCCGCGCTTTCCCGAACCTTGAAGCAGCTGGATGTAGTCGATCACGATGAGGTCGAGCCCCTTCTGCCGCTTCAGCCGCCGCGCCCGCGCGGTGAGCTGCGAAATCGACAGGCCGCCGGTTTCGTCGACATAGAACGGCAGCGACTGCAGCTCGATCGAATAATCGCGGATCTTTTCGAAATCGGCTTCGGTGATGCCGCCGCGGCGGATCGAGCTCGAGGGAATGCCGGTGCGCTCGGCGATGATACGGGTGGCGAGTTGTTCGGCCGACATTTCGCAGGAGAAGAAGCCGACGATGCCGCCATTGACGGACTTCATGGTGCCGTCGGCCTGAACCTCGGCGCGGTGCGCCTTGGCGACGTTGAAGGCGATGTTGGTGGCGAGTGCGGTCTTGCCCATGCCCGGGCGGCCGGCGAGGACGATGAGGTCGGAAGGCTGCAGGCCGCCCATCTTGGTGTCGAGGTCGCGCAGGCCGGTGGCAATGCCGGACAATTTGCCGTCGCGCTGGAACGCTTTGGCCGCCATGTCGACGGCGACGGTCAGCGCCTGGGAAAAGCGCTGGAAACCGCCGTCATAGCGGCCGGACTCGGCCAGCTCGTACAGCCGTCGCTCGGCATCCTCGATCTGTGCCCGCGGCGCAAAATCCACCGGCGCCTCATAGGCGACATTGACCATGTCCTCGCCGATCCCGATCAGGTCGCGGCGCAGCGCCATGTCGTAAACGGTGCGCCCGTAGTCCTGGGCGTTGATGATGGTGGTGGCTTCGGCGGCGAGGCGGGCGAGGTATTGGCCGACCGTCATGCCGCCAATATCAGTGTCCGCCGGCAGGAAGGTCTTCAGCGTGACCGGGGTGGCGACCTTGCCCATCCGGATCAGGCTGCCCGAGGTCTCGTAGATCGTCTGATGGATCGGCTCGAAGAAGTGTTTCGGTTCCAGAAAGTCCGACACCCGGTAGAACGCGTCGTTGTTGACCAGGATCGCGCCGAGCAGAGCCTGTTCCGCTTCGATATTGTGCGGTGCGCTCCGATAGGCCGGAGTTCCGGCGTCGGGAGCAAGTTTCAAGACATTCGAATCAAGGGGGGCCATGGTGCTCAAGTGTTCGTGGAACTTTGGCGGATACGGGGCGGCGATAAAACGCCTGTCTCGCGGCAAGCGGAAGCGCCGTGACGCCTTATGCACGATTCACACAATGCACGTCAGGAATTCGCATCGCTGTGGCGCAATGGCGCTTGACGGGTTTCCGCCCCGGTGACTTGGCCCAAGCCGCCATCCTTCGATCCAAACCTTAAGAGGATGAGGGACGCAGCGTGAACCTTTTGTCGCTCCGGGGGTACTCAACCCAAGGGCAGGGGGTGTCCCGGCGGCGATCTCGGCGCTGCATCAGACCAGAATGAGATAGATCAGCGCGATCAGGGCCGCTCCAACGCCGGCTGCGATCAGGGCGTAGTCGGTGCCGAGGTCGGCCGGCGGATCGAACGATGCTTGGTTGATTCTCTGCGCCATGGCCGAAGCTTTAGGGCAAGCCTTCCGGGTCCCTCTGTGAAGCACTTCACATTTGGCCGCTTTTCTTTGCGGCATGGTGTGGGGAACGGATTGCCGAATTCCGAATTGGTAACGGCAGGGTTCGGGCGAGGACAGACAGTGGGCCAGCGACTTCCGACATGGCGATCCGGGGACGGCGAAAAGCTTTGGCTGTCGATGCTGGTCGAGGCCATGGAAGAAGTGTCGCGTCCGGAGTTTCGCAACCGGCCGTGCGATCCGTCCCGCTGATCGCGCTCCGCGCCCAGCTCGCGCGCCCTGCATCGCCATACCCTTATGGCGCCACGACTTACAGCCTGCGGAACTGAGATTTGCCCCTGATTCATTCCCCCGCGATTTGCAGCCGTGGCCGCTGGCCGCGCTCGATGCCGCGCAGTTTCGCTTCTTCGCGGGGGATGTAGTCCCGCGTCATCGGCACCACGCCCTGGCGTTTGGTGAGCTGGATCTGGAAGTTCATCATGTTCTGCTTGCGGAACGACATCTCGGAGCAGGCGAGATAGAACTCCCACATTCGTGCAAAGCGCTCGTCATAGAGCTGTACCGCTTCCTCGCGCCGCGCCATGAAGCGCTGACGCCAGGCTTTCAGGGTTTCCGCGTAATGCAGCCGCAGGATTTCGATGTCGCACACCAGAAGCCCGGCGCGCTCGATCGCAGGGATCACTTCGGAAAGCGCCGGGATATAGCCGCCCGGGAAGATATATTTCGCAATCCAGGGATTGGTGGCGTCAGGGCCGTCGGAACGGCCGATCGAGTGCAGCAGCATCACGCCGTCGTCGGTGAGAAGCTCCGCGCACCGCCTGAAATAGGTCTCGTAGAAGTCGACGCCGACATGCTCGAACATGCCGACCGATACGATGCGGTCGAACGGCCCGGTCACGTCGCGATAGTCTTCGAGGAAGAATTTCGCCGACCGCGCCAGATTTTTCTCGGCCGCGCGCGCGTTCGATACCTGCAACTGTTCGGTGGAAAGCGTGACGCCGGTGACGTTGGCGCCGGTCATCTCCGCCAGATACAGACTAAGTCCGCCCCAGCCGGAGCCGATATCGAGCACGCGCGCGCCGCGCTCGATCAGAAGTTTCGCGGCGAGATGGCGCTTCTTGGCGAGCTGGGCATCGTCAAGCGTTGCGTCCGGCGTCTCAAAATAGGCGCAGCTGTATTGCTTGTCGGCGTCGAGGAAGAGGGAATACAGCCGCCCGTCGAGATCGTAGTGGCGCGCGACATTGTCTCTCGAACGGCTGCGCGGATTGAACTGCCGGAAATGCCTGACCGGATAACGCAGCCACCACTGCAGCCTGGCCCAGCGCGGCAAGATGTCCGGCTGATCCATCAGGATCGCCAGCGCATCGGCAATCGTGCCGTTCTCGACGACGAAAGTGCCTTCCATGTAGACTTCGCCGAGCGCAAGTTCGGGGTTGAGAAGAACCCTGCGTTCGGCGTCGGTGGTCAGGAATCGCACGGAAACCGGCTGGCCGGTTCCATCGCCGCAGCTAAATTTTGTCCCGCTCGCAGTCGTAAAGTTCATCGCGCCGCGGCGAATGAACTGCTGCAGAAAATAACGCAACAATCGGTCCATCGAAACCACCAACTGAGCGATCCCAAAGAAGCTAACGCACCGGCCGTCACACTCGACGCATTGAGGCACAATGGTTCCCACATGCGCCGCCCAAATCATAGGGCGGATGGAACCTGAGCGCTAGTGCATTGTACACAAAGCGGATATTCCGGAATGGCGCGTTCACGCAGTTGCGTCATAAGTGCGCTTCCATTCGCCGGATAATCGGCTAAAAGGTGACCGCCACCAGCGCCCGATTGGCGGATGCTGGAAGCGATTTCCGCATCTGGAGAATAGGGAATGTTGAGCCGAGCGCTCAGTTTAGCGACGGTGACGCTTCTGATCGGCTGTTTCGCGGCGGACCCGACGCCAGCGCAGGCGCAAAATCTCGAGGCCGGCAAAACCCCCTCCCAGATTTTCGCCGGCACTTGCACGGCCTGCCACAAGGCCCCGCGCGGCTTGTTGAAGACCGTGCCTGCCGGCTCCCTCCAGGGCTTTCTGCGGCAGCACTACACGACCAGCCCCGAGATGGCCTCACTGCTCGCCGCCTTCCTGATCTCCAACGGGGCGACCGATACCCGCTATGGCGGGAATCAGGCCAAGCCCGGCAAGGATGGAAAACCGGACGCGAAGCCCAGCGGCCTGACTGAGCAGCTCGACCGGTTTGGCCGCAGGCTGCGCGGCGAGCCGGCGCGGGAGGCCGCCAAGCCCGAGGCTGAACCGCGCGAGGCCGCCAAGCCTGAAGCCGATGGGCAGGAATCCGGGCGTCACGGGCGCAATGCGAAGCGCCTGGCTCGGCCGGGTGAGGCACCTGCCGCGGAGGGCCAGGCGGCGAACGAACGCGGCTCTGAGGGCCGCAAATCGGCTGCCAAGCAAAAACTGGGCAAGCGCGGCAAGCCGGGTGGCGAAGAGCCGCCTAAATCCGAATCCGCCAAGACCGAATCCGGCAAGACTGAATCCACCAAGACCGAATCCACCAAGACCGAGGCCGATAAGGAAGAGCCTCCAAAGAGCGAGGCGGCAAAGGAAGAGACGCCCAAGACCGAAACTGGCAAGACCGAAACTGGCAAGAGCGAAACGGGCAAGAGCGAAACCGCCAAGGGCGAGACGGCCAAAAGCGACACCGCCAAGGTCGAAAGCGGCAAGCCCGAAGTTCGCAAGCCTGAGGATCGCAAGCCTGAGGGCACCAAAACTGAGGCCGCAAAACCGTCCGGCGAAGGCAAATCCGAAGCCGCCAAGGTTGAGACGCCGAAAGAGACGGGCGGCGCGGAGCCTCCCGTGCTGCGGGCCGATCCGGTTCCTCCCGTCACCCCAGCGCCGCCGGCTTCCTCGACGGCCTCCGCAGCCGTTCCCAGCGGGACGGCTGAGCCATCAGCCGGACCATCGGCGCCAGCGCCCGCACCGTCAGCGCCCCCGGCCGTGACCGCCTCCGCGCCACCTGTGCCGCCAGTTGCCCCGGCCGGACCACCGGTACCGCCGATCTCCCAATAAGCGTTCTCGCAAGCGGGACCTTCTCTCCCGGGAGCCCGCCTTGACCTGCACTAGAGTGTTACTCTAGTGTGGTAATCTATTGAAATAGGGGGATGATCGTGGTCGCTGGCGTGCGCGAGGATTTGCTGGCAGCGGGATTGGCAGTGTTCGACCGCGACGGTTTCGATGGCGCAACGGTCGCAGCCATCCGTACCCGGGCGCGGGCCTCCAACGGCAGCTTCTTCCACTTCTTCGCGTCGAAGAAGGAACTGGCCGGTAGCCTGTTTCTGGAAATACTGCAGCGCTACCACGCAGGCCTATTGGCGGCGATCGATAGTTCTACCGCCGCCGAGGAAGGCATCGACCGTCTGATCCGTGCGCACCTCGACTGGGTGGTGAACAGCCGGCGCGAAGCCCGTTATCTCTTCGAGATTTCCCGCACTGAATGGACCGACGCCGTTCGCGACGCGCAAAGCAGCCAGAACCAACGGCTGACCGATGCGATCGAGCGCTGGCGCGCGCCGCTGATTGCCCGCGGCGAATTATTGCCGATGACGTCGGCGCTATTTCTCAGCCAGATCATCGGACCCTCGCAGATTCTTCTGCCGCGCGTGGCTTTCGGGCCGCGACCGCAGGGATCCCCGACTTCAGGCGGATACGCTGATCGCCTGCGCGGTGCGCGCGCTGGTCGCTCCTCAATCCGCAGAGAACATCGCGGGCCCGCCATGACCGAGAATGTCGACGAAGATTTCACGCCGATCGCAAAACGAATCCGCGAGAGCGTCAGTCGGCAGGGGTTCATGACCCATATGGGGGCCGAGCTTACCGAGCTGGCGCGCGGGTCGTGCACGCTCGCCGTCGACCGGCGGCCGGAGCTGTTGCAGCAGCACGGTCTGTTTCACGGTGGCGTCACCGCGTTCCTGGTCGACAATGCGACCACCATTGCCGCGGCGGCGTCACGCGGCCAGCCGGCGCTTACGGCGGAATATAAACTGAATCTGCTGTCGCCAGCGTCAGGCCAACGGCTGATCTGCCGGGCGCACGTGATTAAGCCGGACGTCAGCTCGCGGTCGTCGCCGCGGATGTCTTCTGCGTGATCGAGGGCGCCGAAAAACACACCGCGACCGCATTGGCCTCGATCGCGATGCTGGAAATGGCGCCGGCAACAATCCCAAGCCCGGGCTGATCGGCCGGGCTTGGGCGGTTTGCATCGTTAAACCGAAAGCCTGCGTTACTTCTCCGAGGCCGCTTCGGCCTCGGGCGCCTCGTCATGGTGGGCTTCGGGATCGAAGAATTCGCCGGCCGCGGCGAGCGCTTCGGCGGCGGCATCCTGATCTTCCTGACGGGTCGAGATGTCCTCGCCGCGATTGATGCGTTCGGCCTCATCGGCGCTGCGCGCGACCGTCACGCTGACGCCGACCTCGACTTCCGGATGCACGGCGATCGCGATTTTGTGCTTGCCGATGGTCTTGATCGGCGCGTCCAGCATGACCTGGCTGCGGCTGATGGTGACGCCATCGGCTTCGAACGACGCGATGATGTCGCGAACCGATCACCGAACCGAACAACTGGCCGGTCTCCGAGGCCTGACGCAGCACCACGACGTTGCGGCCGTCGATCTTCTCGGCGACCTTGGTTGCCTCGCCCTTGGCCTTGAGGTTGCGGGCTTCGAGTTCGGCCTTCATGCCGTCGAACTTGGCGCGATTGTCCGCGGTGGCGCGCAGCGCCTTGCCGCGCTTCAGCAGAAAATTGCGGGCAAACCCGTCCTTGACGCGGACGACTTCGCCCATCTGGCCGAGCTTGGCGACGCGCTCCAGCAAAATGACTTCCATATTGGTTCTCCTTTGAATGTGATTGAGGGGTTGAAGTTTCGGTTGAAGGTCAGCGTTCAGGACGCGGGGAGCGGCGGCGGCCTGCTTTGCAGGTAGCGCCGGCGAAATCCGAAAGCGGCATCGGCGAGTCCGAGAACCGCCATCAGCGAGGACGGGCCAGACGAACATCACGACGATGGCGTAGGTGCAGCCGAGCAGGAACGCGCGGCTTTTCAGGGCCAGCGTCAGCGTATGCAGAACCGCGAAGCCGGTCAGCGCATAAGCCATCATCAGGGCGGTGGTGACGATCTGCGCCAGGAGCGCCAGCAGTCCGCCGGTGAAGCAGAACGCGATCGCGACGCACAACGGCGACCAGCGTCATCGGCGGCAGTTCGACGCTTTTCAGGTCGGGCCAGGGACGATGCAGCCGTCCCGAAGTCGCCGTGATTTTTGCCGCGAGCCAGAGGCTGAGCGTCAGCGTCGTCATCTCGACGACCGCGGCGGCGGCCGGCGCGATCACCACCAGCGCCGTGATCCATTGTTCGGTTTCGGCCGTTCGAGAGCGCGTCGGTCAGGTCGAATATCCGCAGCAAGCCCCGCCGCATCGTGCCGGTGATGGTAGCGGCATCGGTGCCGAGCGTGAGCAGCGCGGCCATCGTGGTCAGCGCGACAGAGGCTGATATCCAGAGCAGGATGCGCCCGACCGGATACCATTCGAGATCGCCGGCGCGTCCGGCGCGGCGCCATTGCCCGTGGGGACTTGCCGGTGCGATCGGCCGTCCGAGCAGTGCCAGATGCCCGAGCCACCAGGCGGGCAGCGCGACCATGACGACGAAGGCGATGCAATAGGGCAGGCCGAAGATCGCGCCGAGACCGATCGCCGCCGCGATGCCGCCGATGCTGGCGCTGAGCGGTCCCCAGCCCATGGCCGCCACCATCAGCGGCAGCGGCGCCAGATAGAACAGCAATAGCGAGATCAGCGCGCCCGAGATGATCGAGGCGAACATCAGGGCCGACGCAGCAGCCGGCGGCAAGCGCAATGAGAAGGATCGCGATCATCAGCTGTCCCGCTCCCTTTCGAGCGGTTAGAGGCTCTCTCTCGAGAACCCCAACCATCGGCAACCGGACGACCCGGAAGCCTTATGAAGATTTCAAGATCCGCGGCGCGAACGCCGCGGATCGGAGATTTGTCTTAGCGAATGACGTAGGGCAGCAGACCGAGGAAACGCGAGCGCTTGATGGCGCGCGCGAGTTCACGCTGCTTCTTGGCGGAGACGGCGGTGATGCGGCTCGGCACGATCTTGCCGCGCTCGGAGACGTAACGCATCAACAGCTTGGAATCCTTGTAGTCGATCTTCGGCGCATTCGGACCCGTGAACGGGCAGGTCTTGCGGCGGCGGAAAAACGGACGGCGTGCACCAGCTTCAGCCATGATTCTTACTCCTCAACCGCTGCGTCGTCGTCGCGCGGACGGCGCGGACCACGGTCGCCACGGTAGCCGCCGCCATCGCGGTCGCCGCGGAAGCCGCCTTCGCGGTCGCCACGGAAGCCGCCGCCACGGTCGTCGCGATCACGGTCGCGATCGGCCTTGCGCATCATCGCCGAGGGGCCTTCCTCGTGCTCTTCGACGCGAACGGTGAGATAGCGGATCACGTCTTCGCTGATCCGCTCCTGCCGCTCGACCTCGGCGACCGCCGCCGACGGGGCGTCGATGTTCAGCAGCACGAAATGCGCCTTGCGATTCTTGTTCATGCGATAGGTGAGGGAACGTACGCCCCAGTTCTCGGTCTTGGCGACCTTGCCGCCCGCCTGTTCGACGATGCCGGTCATCTGGGTGGTCAGTTCTTCGACCTGTTGGGTGCTCGCATCCTGACGCGCGAGAAAAACATGCTCATAAAGAGGCATGGGTGTCCTTTCCTAGTGTTGGCGCGGTTCCCGGCGGCAAGCCCTTCGAGACCTTCGGAAAGGACTCGACGATAAGCTCAGAAGGCGGAAGCACGGGACGACGGGCCGACTGGCCCTGCCACATCAACATCGCCGATACGGTGAAATTGCTGAGACCGTCCGTTCAGCTCCCGGCCGGGATCCACGGATGGCGCGGTTTATAAGGATTTTGAGCGCAATGGCAAGGGAAAGCGACGCCATTTGCTGCACTCGGCCCGGAGCGGCGGGAACCGGCGGCGGCTTGACATAAGCGGCTTCTGCGGTGTCTTTCGGCCCGACTTTAGCGGTTTCCGGCGGCCCAAGGCGTCCAGGGGTCATTCAGGGGTATTAATGACGGCAGCATTCACTTTTCCGGGGCAGGGCTCCCAGGCGGTCGGCATGGGCAAGGCCCTGGCGGAGGCTTTTCCGGCCGCGCGCGCGGTCTTCGACGAGGTCGACGCGGCGCTTGGGGAAAAGCTGACGGCGATCATCTGGGACGGCCCGGCCGAGACCCTGCAGCTCACCGAAAACGCCCAGCCGGCGCTGATGGCGGTTTCGCTGGCGACCTTGCGCGTGTTGGAGACCGAGGCCGGTTTTTCGGTCGGGCGCGACGCCGCCTTCGTTGCCGGACATTCGCTCGGCGAATATTCCGCGCTGGCCGCCGCCGGCAGCCTCAGCATTTCCGATACCGCGCGCCTGTTGCGCACCCGTGGCCTTGCCATGCAGAAGGCGGTGCCGGTCGGCGTCGGCGCCATGGCCGCGCTGCTCGGCCTCGATTACGAGGCCGCGGTGGCGGTGGCGAACGAGGCGGCGCAGGGCCAGGTCTGCCAGGCGGCCAACGACAATGGCGGCGGTCAGGTGGTGGTTTCCGGCGACAAGGCCGCCGTCGAGCGCGCGCTCGAGATTGCCAAGACCAAGGGCGCCAAGCGCGCCATGCTGCTGCCGGTGTCGGCGCCGTTCCATTGCACGCCTGATGCAGCCCGCCGCCGACGTGATGGCCAGGGCGCTGGCCGATGTCACGATCAGGCCGCCGGCTTCGCCGTTGGTGTCGAACGTGCTGGCCGCGCCGATCACCGATCCGGACGAAATCCGCCGCCGCCTGGTCGAACAGGTCACGGGAACCGTGCGCTGGCGCGAATCGGTGGCCTACATGGCGAGCCACGGCGTCACCCGGTTTTTCGAAATCGGCGCCGGCAAGGTGCTGTCGGGGCTCGTCAAGCGCATCGCCGAAGGGGCCATCGGCATTTCGGTTGGCGGCCCGAACGATCTTGATGCCGCGAAAGACGCGCTCGCCGCCGCGCGGACGGCCTGAGCGAGGGGAGACGATGATGTTCGATCTGACTGGCAGGACGGCGCTCGTCACCGGTGCGACCGGCGGCATCGGCAGCGCCATCGCGCAGGCCCTGCATGCCCAGGGCGCGACGGTGGCCATTTCCGGGACGCGGCGCGAGGTGCTGGACGCGCTCGCCGGCAAGCTCGGCGAACGGGTTCACGTGCTGCCCTGCAATCTCTCCGACGCCACCGAGGTCGAGGCGTTGGTGCCGTGCGGCCGAGAAGGCCATGGGCCAGGTCGACATTCTCGTCGCCAATGCCGGCATCACCCGCGACAATCTGTTCGTGCAATTGCGCGACGAGGACTGGGACGAGGTCATCAAGGTCAACCTGACCGCGACCTTCCGCCTCGCCAGGGCCGCGACCAAGCTGATGATGCGCAAGCGTTTCGGCCGCATCATCGCGATTACCTCGGTCGTCGGCGTCACCGGCAATCCGGGCCAGGGCAATTACACCGCGTCGAAGGCCGGACTGATCGGCATGATCAAGACGCTGGGCGCGGAATATGCCAAGCGCAACGTGACCGCCAACTGCATTGCACCCGGCTTCATCAAGACGCCGATGACGGACGCGCTGAACGACAAGCAGCGGGAATCGATTCTTTCGAAAGTTCCGGCTGCGCGGCTCGGAACGCCCGAAGATATCGCTGCGGCGGCGGTCTATCTCAGCTCCAATGAGGCGGCCTATGTCACCGGGCAGACGATTCACGTCAACGGCGGAATGGCCATGTTTTGAGCCGGTTACTGGTCTCCTTGGTGGGCGAAGCCGTTTCCGGAGATCGATCGAGGCTTATAGTCAAGGCTTGGGAAGTATGATAACCGAACCCCCAACGGATGGGCAAAGAACGCCTTGCAGGAATTTGAAACCCTGTATATTGGCGGTGCGGAGCCTGCGTCGTTCGCCGGGCCTTTGTCGGCTATGACGGGGCCAAATCAAGACTATGCGCGATTGCGAAGGAAAGTTTACCGACCAGGATGGCTCGTATCGTCGTGATGACGAGTCCTTGGGGACGGGTCTAATGGGAACAAGCACGAGGTTGAACGATGAGTGAGATTGGCGAGCGGGTTAAGAAGATCGTGGTCGAACACCTTGGTGTTGAGCCCGAAAAAGTGGTCGACAACGCGAGCTTCATTGATGACCTCGGCGCCGACAGCCTCGATACGGTCGAGCTCGTGATGGCGTTTGAAGAGGAATTCGGTTGCGAAATTCCCGATGATGCCGCCGAGACGATCTTGACCGTCGGCGACGCCACAAAATTTCTCGAAAAAAACGCGAAGAGCTGAGCCCCTGCGCGGTGCTGACGGAGCCGGGCGGGCCGTGGTCGAGCGGTCCACCGGTTTCTTGTCGTGGGCCGCGAATCCCGGGCTGGAGTGCTGGACATGAGGCGGGTTGTCGTCACGGGCCTCGGCATGGTGTCGCCACTTGGTTGTGGCGTCGAGCCGACCTGGAAGCGCATCCTCAACAGCGAGAGCGGCGCCAGGAAGATCGATACGTTTGACGTCTCCGATCTGACGAGCCGGATAGCCTGCGTGATTCCACGGGGCGACGGCAGCGACGGCACGTTCAATCCCGACCAGTGGATGGAGCCGAAGGATCAGCGCAAGGTCGACGATTTCATCATTTTCGCGATGTGCGCGGCGCGCCAGGCGCTCGACGATGCCAATTGGCATCCGTCCACCGAAGAGGATCGTTGCGCCACCGGAACCATGATCGGCTCCGGGATCGGTGGCCTGTCCGGTATTGCCGACACCGCGCTGCTGCTCAAGGAGCGCGGGCCGCGCAAGGTATCGCCGTTCTTCATTCCCGGGCGCCTGATCAATCTTGCTTCCGGTTATGTCTCGATCGAGCACGGTCTCAAGGGCCCCAATCATGCGGTGGTGACGGCGTGTTCGACCGGCGCGCACGCGATCGGCGACGCCAGCCGCCTGATCGCGCTCGGCGACGCGGACGTGATGGTGGCGGGCGGAACGGAATCCCCGATTTGCCGGCTGGCCATGGCGGGATTTTGCGCCTCGCGCGCGCTGTCGACCGGTTTCAACGACACTCCGGAAAAAGCCTCGCGTCCCTACGACCGGGATCGCGATGGCTTCGTGATGGGGGAAGGCGCGGGTATCGTGGTGCTCGAGGAATACGAACACGCGAAAAGCCGCGGCGCACAAATCTACGCGGAAGTGATCGGTTACGGATTATCCGGCGACGCCTATCACATCACGTCGCCATCGCCCGATGGCGACGGCGCATTCCGCAGCATGAGCGCCGCGATGAAGCGCGCGGGGATCAGTTCATCCGACATCGACTACATCAATGCGCACGGAACCTCGACGCAGGTCGGTGACGAGATCGAACTGGGCGCGGTCGAACGGCTGCTGGGCAACGCCGCTTCGAGGGTGTCGATGTCGTCGACCAAATCGTCGATCGGGCATCTGTTGGGTGCGGCGGGAGCGGTGGAGACGATCTTCAGCATTCTGGCGATTCGCGACAACGTAGCGCCGCCGACGATCAATCTTGAGAACCCGTCGGTGGAAACGGCGATTGATCTCGTGCCGCAGGCCGCGCGCAAGCGCGAAATCAATGTCGCTCTGTCGAATTCGTTCGGTTTCGGGGGTACCAACGCTTCCGTGATCCTGCAGCGCGTGGCCAACTGACGCGCTTCCAGGAAAAGTCCACCGTTTCGCCGTATTCGGTGCTAAATCCTAGATGTGGGCGTAGACTGCAGGCCATTCGCGGTGATTTCGCGAGGCCACGATTGAACCGACAGGATTTCAGGTTGCATCGATGAGTGAGAGGCCGCCCATTTCGCCACGCAGCCCGCGCGCCGCGCTGGAGCCCGAGCAGGTTCCGCCGCCGCCGAAACGCTCCGAGCGCGCCCGCAATCCGTTCGTCGTGGTCGGCAATGCCGTCATCACCATCATTCTGGTCCTGATGATCGGCGTCGGCGGCGGATATTTCTACGGCAGGCAGAAGATCGAGGCTCCCGGTCCGCTGCAGGAGGACAAGATCGTCAACATTCCCTCGCGCGCGGGAATGACCGACATCGCCGATACCCTGCAGCGTGAAGGCGTCATCGACAACAATCGCTGGGCGTTCATCGGTGCAGTACTTGCGCTAAAGGCGCGTTCGGAGCTCAAGCCCGGCGAATATCTGTTTCAGAAGAACGCCAGTCTGCGCAATGTCATCGGCACCATGGTCGAAGGCAAGGTGGTGCAGCACGCCGTCACGATTCCCGAGGGCCTGACCTCCGAACAGATCGTGGCCCGGCTCTCGGACAACGACCTCTTTTCGGGCACCGTCCGCGAGATACCGCGCGAAGGCACCTTGCTGCCGGAAACCTACAAATTCCCGCGCGGCACCACTCGTGAACAGGTGATCGCACGCATGCAGCAGGCCGAGAGGCGCGCGCTGGCGGAAATCTGGGAGCGCCGCAGCCCCGACCTTCCGATCAAGTCGCCGGAGCAGCTGGTCACGCTGGCCTCGATCGTCGAGAAGGAAACCGGCAAGCCGGACGAACGCAGTCGGGTCGCCGCGGTGTTCGTCAACCGGCTGCGGCAAAAGATAAAGCTGCAGTCCGATCCGACCATCATCTACGGGCTGGTCGGCGGCAAGGGAACACTGGGGCGACCGATCAAGCGCTCTGAAATCCAGCAGCCGTCGCCCTACAACACCTATGTGGTTGAGGGTCTGCCGCCGGGGCCGATCGCCAATCCCGGCCGTGCCTCGCTGGAAGCCGCGGCCAATCCGGCGCGGACCCGCGACCTGTTCTTCGTCGCCGACGGCACCGGCGGCCATGCCTTCAGCGATACCTACGACCAGCACCAGAAAAACGTCGCCAAGCTGCGCGCGATGGAAAAGCAGATCCAGAACGATACCGTGGAGCCGGCTGACGATCCCCCGCCGGCCGCGGCGAGCGCCCCGGCTGATCCGGCCCCGACCGCCACGACGACCAGGCCGGTCCCGGCGAAAAAGCCGGCTCGGCACCGCCAAGGGGCGGCACAATCGACGACGTCGCCGCCGGTGGTGCAGCGCTAGAGCGTTTTCAAGCGAAGTGGAGACCGGTTCGCGTCAAGAAAACGCGTCTAATCAAGAATCTAGAGCTCCGTTTCGATTCGATCGAAACGGAAAAAGGCTCTGGCGTGTGAGGGCGACGGCCATAGGCCGACCGGCTTCCGCTTTGCGCGAAAGATCTGCCGACCGTTAATTTGCGTGCAGCCGGTTCAACCTGTATCCACTTTTGTGCAATACGCGATAAGGTCGCGCCATCTCTTTCTCTGCGAATCTCGCACCTTCAATTGTCTGGGAAATTCACGCGATGACGCTGTCGAGCATGACCGGTTTTGCCCGCAGCCATGGTGCCAGCGGACCCTATGCGTTCGAATGGGAGTTGAAGTCGGTCAACGCCAAGGGCTTCGATCTGCGGATGCGGCTGCCCGCCGGATGGGACGAACTGGAAGCCTTCGCCAAAAAGCGCGCCGGCGAAGTGCTTTCGCGGGGCACCGTGTACGCCAATCTAAACGTCAAGCGCACCGGCGCGGCCTCAACCATCCGCATCAATGAAGAGGTGCTGGCGTCGATCGTGAAGGTGGCCGGTGTGCTTGCCGGCAAGATCGATGCGGTGGCGCCCAGCATCGACGGGCTTTTAGCGATTAAGGGCGTGATCGAGGTCGTCGAGCCTGAAAGCGACGAGGCCGAGGACAAGGCCGCGAAGGCCGCCGCCGCGGCCGCGTTCGATCAGGCGCTGCTCGACCTCGTCGAGATGCGTCAGCGCGAGGGTGCGACGCTGGGACAGATCCTGAGCCAGCGAATGGATGAGCTCGAGCGTCTGGCGCAAAAGGCGGAGACTGCTCCCGGCCGGAAGCCGGAGGCGATCAGGGCGCGGCTTGCCGAGCAGATCGCCGCGTTGCTGGAGACCTCCGATCGCTTCGACCCCGAACGGCTCAATCAGGAAGCGCTGCTGATCGCGGCCAAGGCCGACATTCGCGAAGAACTCGATCGCATCGCCTCGCATGTCTCGCAGGCGCGCGAGATGATCGACAAAGGCGGCCCGATCGGCCGGCGGCTCGATTTCCTGGCCCAGGAATTCAACCGCGAGGTCAACACCTGCTGCTCCAAGTCGAACGATCTCGAATTGACCAACACCGGCCTTGCGATGAAGAACGTGGTCGAGCAATTCCGCGAACAGGTTCAGAATTTGGAGTGAGGCATGACGGCTGACGGCGGCGGTTTCGACGGGGTTGAGCGGCGCGGACTGATGTTCGTACTGTCGTCGCCGTCGGGCGCCGGGAAAACCACGCTGTCGCGCCTCCTGATCGAACGGATGCCCGGTCTGAGGATGTCGGTGTCCGCGACCACGCGGCCGATGCGGCCCGGCGAAGTCGACGGCCGCGACTATCGGTTCATCGACAAGGCCGAATTCGAGGCGATGGCCAAGCGCGGCGATTTACTGGAATGGGCCACGGTGTTCGATAATCGCTACGGCACACCGCGCGCGCCAGTCGAGGCTGCGTTGTCGGCGGGACAGGATGTGCTGTTCGATATCGACTGGCAGGGCACCCAGCAGCTGCGGGAAAAGGCGCGTGCCGATGTCGTCAGCGTTTTCATCCTGCCGCCGTCCGCGGCCGACCTGGAAAAGCGGCTGCACTCCCGCGCGCAGGATTCCGATGAGGTGATCCGCGGGCGGATGAGCCGCGCCAGCCACGAAATGAGCCATTGGGCCGAATACGATTATATCGTGATCAATCACGATATCGACGAAGCGTTCGCCGAAGTGCAGTCGATCCTGAAGGCCGAGCGTCTGAAGCGCGAACGCCGCATCGGTTTGACAACGTTCGTGCGCGAGCTGCAGCGGCAGCTGGAGAAGTAGCCGGTTATCAGCCGCGGGCTTGCTTCAACAGCTGCGCGAAGAATTCGGCGACCCTGTCGTCCGGCTCTGCGGCCTCATCGAGGTCACGCGGGAATACGGTCCGGCGCGGGACGACGTCGGAGTCCGGGTAAGCCGGCAGCCTGACGCCGTCGTGATCCGGCGGCTCCCAGATTCGGTCCCGGCGTAGCCGTGTGCTGGCCGCGCCGCGGGCCCGCGCACCGCCGAATTTGAGAACGATGCTTGCCGTGATGCCTGCAAGCGCCAGCGCGCCGGTCATCACGGCAAGGAGCATCGGTATTGAAGCGGGCGGCTGGGCTTGAGATGCATCTGCTGCCGACGCATCCGCCGCGACCGGTGGGACCGCGGCGGCGGCAGGCGTTGGCGCCGCTGTATCGTTCGTCGCTGAATTCGCTGGCACGGTTGCAGCCATGTTGCTTGTCGCCGGCTGCGGGGTGATCGCCGAACTCATGGCCGACGGGTCGAGCCAGCGCGAGGCGACGACCGATCCCGGTGCGGCCGTGCTCGGCGCGACTCCGGTATTTTCGGTTGTCGCGGTATTCGCCGGCATCGCCGGAACCGGCGCATCGTTGCGGCTCGGCGGGTCGATGCTGGTCTGCGGGGGCAGTTCGGCGTGCGCATTCGCGATCGAACGCTGCGTTGCGGTCTCGGCACTCGGAGCTGTCGGTTCCGTGGACGGCGACTGATTCTGCGGAGCGGATTGCGAGAGCTTTCCGCCTTCGGCCCGCAGGTACCAGCAGTGACGTTTGCTGGCGTGGTCGATGCGGTAGTACCAATGGCTGCCCTGCGGCGTTTGGTCCTTCGGAACCAAAAGGCACTCGTCTGCGGCGAGCGCCCCGTTGCCCGATATGATTGCGAGAGGCGCGCCGGCGAGAACACTGGCGAAGATTGCGGAGACGAATTTCGCAGGTCTGTTGGGCATGTGCACCTCCGGTGATGATGCGCGGCAATTCATGCTTCAAATCTCCGCAAAAACTTGGGTCGCAATGAGCCGCAATTCCGGAGCGGGTAAGGTTTAATTTAGGCTCGCCTTTGTGACGGAAATGCCCAACATCAGCCTGAAATAAGCGTTGTTTGTTATTGGGCGCAATCCAGCGCCCGCTCCAGCCGTCAGATTGCCGGAATGATGACGGTGATGCCGCTGGAGTAACCGACCGGGCTCGCCGAACCCTTCGCGCCGACGTGTCCGCTGACGTCCTGTCCGACGATTTTGCCGCTGCTCACGATGACTGCGCTCGTGTTGCCGCCGGAGCGGGAGAGCTCAGTCGCTGGCGAGCACGTCGCTGAACAGCACGTAACGCTGGCCGTCGAAACGCACCAGCCGCATCTGCTTGATCGGGCGCAGATCCGCCGGGCTGGTCTTGAGGCGGATCCCCGGCAGCAGCAGCGGCAACTTCATGTCCAGATGCGAGGCCTGCTTCATGATATTTTTGCGGGTCAGGTTGTCGCCGCACTGCTTGAGCAGCTGTACCACCGCGTAGCCGATGTTGTAGCCGTAGGGAGCGTAATAGTCGCTCTTGCTGATCCGCGGGTTGTACTTGTCCATCCACACATTCCAGGCTTTCATTTCCGGATCGTCTCGCCACTGTGGATCGGCCGGATCCTTCTGATAGGCTGCGGAGATGATGCCCTTCGCCGCATCAAACCCGGCCGGCTTGATCGCGCCCGCGATCGACGAGCCGATGCTGACCACGAATTCCTGCGGATGCCAATCAATGTCATAGGCCTTGCGGATGGCTTGCGCGGAGAATTTGGGGATCGTGACGATGAAGAAGACGTCCGCGCCCGACGTCTTCAGCGATACCACCTGGGAATCAACCGTCGGATCGGTGGTGTTGTAGGTTTGCGTCGACACGATCATCGTCGACGCCTTGTCGCCAAGCCCGCGCCTGAAGCCCAACAGATAGTCGCGGCCGAGATCGTCGTTCTGTGCCAGGATCCCGATTTTCGCATCGGGTTTCACCGACAGAATGTATTTGGCGTAGATCTCGCCTTCCGACGCATAATGCGGCGTCCAGCTCATCGTCCACGGATAATGCTCGGGGTCGTTGAAGACGGTTGCACCCGAGCCGACGAACAAATGCGGGACCTGTTTCTGGTTGATGTATTTGACCACGGCCATATTGGTCGCGGTGCCCACTGGGTTGACGAGAAACAGCACCTCGTCGCTTTCGATCAGGCGCCTGATCTGTTCCACCGTTTTGGGCGGACTGTAGGCGTCGTCGAGACTGATGAAGTTGATCTTGCGGCCGTTGACTCCGCCCTGGTCGTTGATCATCGCGAAATAGGCGGTAGCGGAGACGGCGCCGGCCGAATAGGCCGACGCCGGGCCGCTATAGGGGGTGGTGGTGCCGATCTTGATTTCGGTGTCGCTGGCCCCGGGACTATACTGCTTCTGTGCCGGGGCAGGGGTCGCGGCCAAGCTCAGTATGAGCGCCGCCAGGGTGGCAAGAACAGAACGATTCCGCCAAGCCTTCAGTAACGAAGCCTTTAGTAACGAAGCCATTAGTGTCCTCCCTGTTTAAGCGAGGCTACCTGGCACTCCGCCTCTTTTGGCGAGGCTTATAAGATGCTGTGCCTCAGTTCTTCAGAACGATGCGCCCGACGACTTTGCCGGCGCGCAACTCATCGATCCATTTCTGGACTTCGCCCATTGGCTCTTCCTTCATGGGCGTCGGCTTGATCTTGCCGGCACGCGCCAGCGCCATCAGCTCATGTCCCTCGGCCAGCGTTCCGACCATGAAGCCCTCGATCGTCATGCGCTTGTAGATCCACTGTACCATAGGCAGGCTGAAATTGCCGCCCATCAATCCGGAAACCACGATCTTGCCGCCGCGCGCCACCACCGAGACCGCGAACGCCATCGACTTCTCGTTACCGGCGAAATCGACGATCTCGTCGAAACCGCCTTCGGTCTCCTTGATGATACGCTTGACCACGTCGGGTTCCGATGGATCGTAGGCGACGGCAGCGCCGTTTTTCAGCGCGGCCTCGCGCGCGGCCGCGCTCAAATCCGCGACCGAGATCTTTTGCTTGAACATGGCTTGCGCGAAAGAAAGGCCCATCATGCCGACGCCGCCGAGGCCGATCAGCAGGAGATTGCGTTGCCGCGGCCGGTCGACCAGCCGCTTCAGGGCGCCATAGGCGGTCACACCGGAGCACATCAGGGTCGCCGCCTGGTTGACCGGCAGCGGATCGTAGTCCAGCAGGTATTTTGCGTCCGGTACCAGCACATGGCTGGCGAAGCCGCCGTCGATGGAGACGCCGAGAAAACGCTGCTTGAGGCAGAGATTCTCATCGCGATTGGCGCAGTCGCGGCATTGGCCGCAGCCGATCCACGGAAATACCGCCTTTTTGGCTCCGATCAGATCCCTGGAGACGTCGGGGCCGACTTCCTCGACGACACCTGCGATTTCGTGTCCCAGCGTGAATGGCAGCGTCATGCCGCGGGTGGTATCGAGCCGCTTGCCGCCGCCGAGGTCGGCATAGCCGTCCTGGATATGCAGATCGGAATGGCACAGCCCGCAGCGCTCGATCCGGATCAGGACTTCCTTAGCCACCGGCTTCGGCGTCTCGACGATGGTTTCACACAGCGGCGCATCGAATTTGACCAGAGATTGACGTCGCATCAGCGCCATGGTGCTTCTCTCCCTAAGGCTCGCTCGATTTTGTGCTCCGTATATCGGTCAATTCGCGGGCCATGGCAACAAAGCCTGAGACCGGAATGGTCTCGGCGCGCCGCGTCGGATCGACATTCGCGGCGGCAGCCAGGCGGGCCGGGTCGATCCCGAGCGATTTGAGGCTTTGTCGCAGCATTTTCCGCCGCTGGCCGAACGCCGCCGCAGCGACCTGCTCGAGCGCCCTGCGGTCGCACGGTTCCGGTGTGTTGCGCGGCAGCAATCGCACCACGGAAGAGGTGACCTTGGGTTGCGGCACGAAGGCGGCCGGTGAGATGTCGAACAGGATTTTTGTTTCCGCGCGCCAGTTGGCAAGCACGCCCAGCCGTCCATAGGCTTCGTCGTTTTCGCGCGCGACGATGCGCTCGGCCACCTCGCGCTGAAACATCAGCACCATCATGTCATACCAGGGCGGCCACGGCTCGATCGACAGCCAGTCGATCAATAGCGCAGTGGCAATGTTGTAGGGCAGGTTGGCGACGATTTTCGCTTTTGTGCCGCCGATCAGCGGCCGCGGATCGAAATGCTGCGCGTCGGCGCAGACGATCTCGAGGCGTCCCGGATATCGTCTGGAGATATCTTCCAGCGCCGGAAGGGCGCGCTGGTCGCGCTCAACCGCGATGACATGTCGCGCGCCCAAGGCCAGCAGCGCACGCGTCAGGCCGCCCGGACCGGGGCCGACCTCGATGATCGTGGCGTCTTCCAGCGGGCCCGCGGCGCGCGCGATCCGCGCGGTGAGGTTGAGGTCCAGCAGGAAGTTCTGGCCCAGCGATTTGCGGGCTGACAAAGCGTGCTGGCGAATGACCTCGCGAAGTGGCGGAAGGTCGTCGATCGCGCTCATGCCGGCTGTGTCGCCGCCATGCGGGCGGCCAGCCGCAACGCCGCGACAAGGCTGGCGGGATTGGCCTTGCCGGTACCGGCAATGTCAAAGGCCGTGCCGTGATCGGGTGAAGTGCGAATGAACGGCAATCCCAGGGTGACGTTGACCGCTTCGTCGAAAGCCAGCGTCTTGATCGGGATCAGCGCCTGATCGTGATACATGCAGATCGCGCAGTCATAGCTCTTGCGCGCGGCGTCATGGAACATGGTGTCGGCCGGCAGCGGACCGCGGACCACGATGCCTTCGCCGCGCAGGGTCTCGACAGCAGGCGCCACGATGGTCTGCTCCTCGACGCCGAGCGAACCGTCTTCGCCGGCGTGGGGGTTGAGACCGGATACCGCGAGCCGCGGATTGGCGAGGCCGAAGCGGGTTTTCAAATCCGCGACCACGATGCGGGCGGTGGTGACGATCAATTCGCTCGACAGCTGCGCGATTGCGTCACGCAGCGAAAGATGAATGGTGACGGGAACGACGGCGAGGGCAGGCGACCACAGCATCATTACCGGCTGCGGCGTGTGGCCGCCGCTCGCCGCCAGTTCGGCGAGAAATTCGGTATGGCCGGGATGCCGGAAGCCGGCGCGATAGAGCACGCTCTTGGCAATGGGATTGGTAACGATCGCGCTGGCCCGTCCAGCGGCGACGTCGCCGACCGCCTGACGGATGGAGGCGATGGCGGCGTCCGCGCTGGCATCGTCCGGCCGGCCGGGGTGCGCGGTCGCGGCATGTCCGGTGGCCACGACCGGCAATGCACCGGCGAACGCGTCTGTCGCGTCCTCGGGGCGAAGGTCGGCGATCTCCACACGGAGTCCGAGCACCTTCGCCCGGTGTCTGAGGAAGTCGGGGTCGCCCACTAGGTAGAACGCCGGGAGGTTGAGCTCATTCCGGCGCAGCCACGCCTCGATGGTGATATCGGGTCCGATACCCGCGGGTTCGCCTGAAGTCAGCGCGAGGGGCTTTGCCATGCGTCAACGATATTCGATCATCGCAGCTTTGCGGATTTCCTGCAGGTACCATTTCGACTTCGCTTCGAATTTCTCCGCATACATCTTTTCGCGGATTTCCTTCTTTTTCGGGGTGTCGATGGTGGTGGGTTGCCGCCCGCAGAGTGCAACCATCTCCACGCCCTGCTTGGTGATCTCGGGCGCGGTCAAATGGCCGATCGGGGTCTTGTCGAGCACTTCACGCAGAACAGGCGGGATGTCGGCCGAGGTCTTGATCACGATATCGCGTATCGCGGCGTTCGGCATGGTTTTGAAGAGGGCGTTGGCTTCGGCGCAACTTTGCACTCGGTTGCGCAGCGCTTCGGCCTCCTTCTGCCTTTCCTCGATGACAGCGGGGGCCGACCCGCGCGGGACGACCAGAACGATCGGCTGCATCTTGTATTCGAAAGCGTCCCCCTCCTGTTTGTCCTCGCCGCCGCTGGCCCGGAGGGCGGCGGCGACATCCTTTTCGCCGACCTGGAGGCTCTCCTTGTAGCGTCCGCGCACCAGGCTGGTCCAAACCATTTCGGCCCTGATGCGTGCCTTCAGCGTGTCGGGCCGGACACCCTGGCTTTCGAGAGATTTCGTCAGTTGCTCGGGCGACACCCGCATCCTTCCGCCCATCGCGGCGTAGGCCTGATCGATATCGGAAGCGGAGGGGTCGACGCCAAACTTCTTGGCTTCCTTGATCTTCAGCTTTTCATCGATCAGTACATTGAGCACCTGCTGCCGGTCGGCAGGCTTGTGCGACGTCAGGAAGTCCAGCTTGCTGCGCTGTTCGATGTCGTAATCGGTGATCGGATCGCCATTGACCATGACGACGACGGATTGCGCCTGCGACGGCGAGGCGCAGAGCACCGAGCCGAGCACGGCGCAGCCCAGGATGAGAGACGTGAGGCGATGAGAGAGCATGGTCGTCATGGTCATATTCGCATAAGCATTCGATTCGAATGTTGACGGCCCCGAAACCTGTCCTCCGGTGGCGCGCCGAAGCCGGGTTCTACTGAATACCGGCAGTTCCGCTGCCCGACGCGGCCGAATTGGCGATGGTCCGCAGGCCGATCTGCAGCATGAAGGAGTGATTGAGTATCGGCGGCGTGGCGCCGGCGGCGTAGCTGTAGGATGTGACATAGTTGGCGGCCAGAACGAAGCAATCGTCCACATAGCCGGCGCCGACGATGTACTGATTGATCTTGTTGGCTTCGAGATCCCACCGCGCGCTTCCGGTCACCACCCAGTTCGCGGCTACCTTGAGCGACGCGCTGCCGAGGAGTCCTTCGCGTCGGGTCAGGTATCCCAACTCCGGTTGCGCGGCATAATTGCCGTACATCATGCTGACCGACCAGCGATCGAAGGCCGCTCGGCCTTCAGCTTCAAAGCGATTGATGTTGAGCGTGGCTTCGTCCAGGCGCGTCCGCACACTGAAAGTATAAGTGCGGTTCGGCGAATAATTGACCCGCGCGACATAATCCGATCGCGCATTCTGCAGGCCGGAATCGACCCCGGTATTGGTTACGTCCTGCACCGCGAACGAATTCAGCCCGAACAGCTGGTAGGACTGTCCGAACAGCATATTGACCGATCCGCCGCGGTCGAACTGCGTGGTCGCCTGCACGCCGACATTGGCGCGCCCGCCGCCTTCGACGCGGTCATAGCCCGAGAATTTATCGACGCTGAACAGATTGCTGGCATCGAAGACCATGCTCTGCGCGTCTTCATTGGGAAGCTTGCCCGCATAGGATTCATTGGGACGAGCGATGACCTGTGCGATCGGCTCGATCGTCGTGGTACCCCAGGGCTGTATATTGATGAAGGGATACCGATATTCGAGGCCGACGGTAGGCATCACCCGGACGGCCTGGGTGTCGCCGACGGGCAGGAAGTTCGAAACGCCGGGCTGGTTCGAGATCGAGGCATCGATCGCGTCGGCGCGGATGCTCGCAAACGGCGTCCAGATTTCGCCGGCGGAATCGGTGAACGATCGCCGCCACTGCGCCTCGGCCGTCGCCCGCGTGTAGGTGCCCGGCACACCGCGCAGCACGCACTGCGATGGCAGCCGTGCCAGCGGATCGGCGGAGGCCGCCGTGCAGAGGCCATTGGTGTTGGCCAGGGTCGTGATCGGGTCGAAGGCGGCGTCGTTGCGCGTCAGGCTCGTGAAGTTGGTCTTGTAGCTGACTTCGCCGCCGAACAGGTTGTTGTTGAGGACGTTCGAATAATCGATGACCGGATGAATGACCGGAACCTGCTGCTGGAAGCCGGAAAAGCTGAGATAGTAGATGGTACGCGCGTCAAAGTAGCTGCGGTTGCCGACGCCGGTGAGATAAAGCTGCGAAATGGCTTCCGTGGGCAGGCTCAGGAACGAGCCCAGCGGATCCTTGTATTGGGCCAGCCGGTAATCGGACATGAAATAGTAGTCCGAGAGCAGGACGCCGTCCCAGCCCCATACCCATTTGTCGCTCAGCGCGAACTGGCCCTTGGTTTCGACGCCGCCGCGGAACTGGCGGTCTCCGGGCTGGCCGGCGAAGGCTTTCTGATCGAGCTGGTCGATGCCGTAGGCGCGGATTTGATAAGCCCCGTCCAACAGGCGCTGGCGGAATTCGCCCTGGAACAGCACGCCCTGGCGGCTTGTGAAGCGTGGGCTGAAGGTCGCGTCGTAGTCGGGAGCGATCGCCCAGTAGAAGGGGACTTCAACGCCATAGCCATAGGTCGAATTCTGCGAAGGGGCCGGCATCAGGAACCCGGTCTTGCGCTTCACGGTCGGATCGGGGGTCGAAAAATACGGCATATACGCCATCGGAACGCCGAAGAACTCGAGCTGCGCGTTCTCGAAATACAGCATCTTCTCATTCTGGTCGTGAATGATGCGCGCGCCCTTGACCTGCCATAGTGGCGGCTTCTTCGGATCGTCCTTACAGGGGGCGCACGCGGTATAGACGCCGTGTTCGAACACGGTGTAGTTGCCGCTCGAGCGGTCCGCGCGCGTCGCGGCCATCCGCGTTGCGTCGGCGGTGTCGACGCGCAGCGAATCGACGAACCCGTCGCGGTAGTCGTCGCTCAGATCCATGATGTTGGCGTAGGTAATCTTGCCGTCCGCATCGGTCATGCGGATGTTGCCTTCGGCGTGCAGCCGCTTGGTCTTCTGATCGTAGATGACCTTGTCGGCCTCGACGCTCGTCCCGTTGTAGAACATCTGCACGTTGCCGACGGCCGACACCCGCGAATTGTTGTAGTCGTAATCGACCTCGACCGCCTGGACGAGCATCTGGCCGTCATTGGCGGTGCGGGGGGGCACGACCCGAGGGGGCTGCGGATTGTAGGTGAAGGTTTGCGCCGAGGCAGGCGTCGTGGTCGCAAGTCCGAGCGCGCCGGCAACAACGGCTCCGATAATGAGAGCGAGAACGGCCCCGCTGATGACGGTCAAGCGGGTGCGGCTGCGGCGCACGAGTGTGCGCCGCCCGAACGCGGGCGACAATCTCTGGCGGGCGGCGACGACAGCAGCCACTACCCGTCCTCCTGGTACAGCAAGGCCAAAAAGCCGGTGAGGCCGCCCACGAACACGGGCAGCCACGCCGCAGCGATCGGATGCATCAACTCAGCCTTGCTCAAATCCTCAGTTACTTTCGACAGAACATAGAGCAGAAAGCCTGCGCCCACGCCACTCAAAACCATCTTCTGCACGCCGCCGAAACGGAAGAAGCGCAACGACACGGCTGCCGCCAGCATGACCATTGCGGCCAGCAAAAACGGCTGTGCGATGAGCTTATGGTACTGCAGCCGATAGCCGGCGGTCGCAAATCCGGAGCTTTCCGAAGACCGGATATAGCTCGGGAGTTGCCAAAAAGACACAGTCTCCGGTGTGGAGAAACTGTTGCGGACCTGGGCCGGGGTCAGGCTGGTCGGCAAGCTGAAATCTGTCCTGATCGACCGGAGGTCCGTCAAGCGAATAGCGGCGGACCGATTTGAACAGCCAGTACCCATCCTCGAGCGTCGCTTCGCGCGCTTCGATTCGCTCCTTGAACTGGTAGTCATTGTCGAATCGGAACAGCGTCAGTCCGGTCAGCCGCACGCCCTGCTGCTCGCTGCGCGCCGCGTTGATGATGACCTGGCCGTCACTGTTGACCTGATTGATCCAGAAGCCGGAGGCGTCCTGGATGCCGCCGCCGGGCGCGGAGCCGAACAGCTCCGCTTCCATCCGCTTGGAGAGTTCGCGCAAATTGGCGGACATCGGATTGTAGGCGGTGGTGGCCAAAATTCCGAGCGCGATCGCGCTGGCCAGCGCCGGTGCGATGAACTGCCACGCCGAGACGCCGGCGGCGCGCGCGACCACCAGTTCCAGCCGCCGCGAAAGCGCGAGATAGCAGGTCATCGCCCCGATCAGGATGCAGAACGGCATCATCTTTTCGAGCAGCTGCGGGACCCGGAACAGCGACGTCTCCGCGACCATTATCGCCGATGCCGAAACCAGCCCCGACGTCTTCCTGACCATTTCGATGTAATCGACCAGCACCAGCAGCACGAAGATGCTGAGCGAACACGCCCAGCGCCGAGATCACGAAGCGGCCGGCAAAATATCGCCCGAGCGTGTTGGTCATCATGCTCATGCTGTGACGGGCCGCCCGAACAGCCGCAAAAGACGCGCGTTCGATCTGTTGATCGCTTCGATCAGCGCTGCCGGCGGCTCGATCACCACGCCGCCGACGATGATCCAGATGCCGGCGCCGATCGCCGCCACCAGCATCAGATATTGAACGAGCGGCGCAAGCGGCGATTTCACCGCCATGACGGAGCAGGCAAATCCCGCCATCCGCAGCCCGAACACCGCGAGAATCGAACTGCCGATCGAAAAATTGCGGCTCTGGCGCGTCGTGCGCGGCGCGCCGAGAAACGCGAAGGTGAGGGCCGCAAATGCGAACGGATAGATCGGCGACATGAAACGGTCATGCAGCTCGGCGCGGAACTGGCCGGGCAACTCCTTGTAGACGGGATCGTCGGCGGCCGGCGCCAGCAATTCCCAGAGATAGCGTTCGCGAATCCCCAGGGTGACGTCGTGGCCCTGATTGGAGAATTTCGACATGTCGAATCGCATAGCGGCCGAACTTGACCAGCGCGGGATCGCGCTTGCCGGCTTCGAAGCGCTCCAGATTTCCGTCCTCGAGGATCAGAAACGATCCGCTGCCGTTCTTCACGACCGTTCCATGGTCGGCGACGATGCTGACGCGTTCCTTCGGATCGCGGCGGTCATCGACAAAAATGCCGGCGAGCACGCCGCCGGGCTGCCGCTCCCGAATGCGGATGGTCAGGTTCTGGTCGAGCTGGGCAAAGCGGCCGGGCTGCAGGATGTTGGTCAGGACGTCGGCGGTGATTTCGGCATCCCATTGCTTCAGGCGGCGCATGCCGTCGGGGGCGAGATAGGCGGCGATGAAGGCAACCAGGATCGCCACCACGATGGTGGCATAGAGAAACGGACGGAACAGCCGGAACGGCGAAAAGCCGGCCGCGTTCATCACGATGATCTCTGAATCGGTCGCGAGCTTGTTGAGGGTGTGCGAGATCGCGATCATCAGCGCGATCGGCGAGATGATCAGCACCAGCGCCGGGATCACCAGGCTGGTGACGCCGAGAAAGGTCAGGATGGTCTGGCCCTGGCTGGTCATCAGGTCGATGCCGCGCAACGCCTGCGTAATCCAGATCACCCCTGTCAGGCTGACCAGAACCAGCGCAAACGACGCCAGGGTCGTGCGAAAAATATACTTGTCGATCGACCCCATCGCCACCGCACGATCCCGCGCCCCGCGAACCGGATCCGCGGTTCCACGACCAATCCCGAACCGGGATCCCCTTAAGGTCGTGCCGCGCTTTATCCAGCCAGCCTACTCTCTCATACCATCCCTTTGATCCGTCAACAAAATGGCTGTGCCGTGGCGCCCTCGGGATATGGTTAATAATTCGTGTGATGTGGCCCGCCCGGCCACTGCGGCGCTTGGCAGCGGGCCGCTAACAGGTCATAGTGTGCAGGACATGATCTTGACGGCCGTGAATCGCGGCCGGATGAGAACATTCCGAGCACCGCCCGGCGGGTTCCCGACCAGCGACAGCCCCGATTTTGGAGGATTTTCCTATGCCCGACGCCGTCAAGGTCGGCTTCATTCCGTTTTCCGCCGCCCCGCGCGGCATTCTGGTGGTTTTCTGCGACGATTCGTTGAAGTTCGGCGCGGCGACCCGCAAGGCGCTGGGAGTGGCCGCCAGTCTGGTCGCCCGGGCGGCCGCGACCAACCAGTTCAAGGGCAAGAGCGGCGTCCACGCTGGATATTCTGGCGCCGGAGGGGCTGAAGGCTCCGCGCCTGATCGTGGTCGGCGCCGGCAAGCTCGAAAGCCCGAAGGACAACGATTTTCTCAAGCTCGGCGGCGCGGTCGCCGGTAAACTGCTCGCCGGCAAGGAAGCCGTGACGATCATTGCGGAATTGCCTGACGGGCCGATGAAACCGGATCAGGCGGCTGCGGTCGCATCGGGCGTGCGGCTGCGCGCCTATAAATTCGACCGCTACAAGACCAAAAAGAAGGATGGCGAGGATGCCGCCTTGCAGGCCGAAATTTCGCTCGCGGTCGGCGATGTCGCTGCCGCGCGAAAAGCGTTCGCGCCAAACGCCCACATCGTCGATGGCGTCATCACCGCGCGCGATCTCGTCAACGAGCCGCCCAACGTGCTGTTCCCCGAGGAATTCGCGCGCCGCGCGAGCCAGTTGCGCAAGCTCGGCGTCGAGCGTCGAGATTCTCGACGTCAAGGCGATGACGAAACTCGGGATGGGTGCGCTGCTCGGCGTCGCCCAGGGTTCGGCCCGGCCCGGCCGCACCGTGATCATGCGCTGGAACGGCGGCAAGCGCGGCGATCGGCCGGTGGCCTTTGTCGGCAAGGGCGTCTGCTTCGATACCGGCGGCATTTCCATCAAGCCGGCGGGAAGCATGGAGGACATGAAGGGCGACATGGGGGGTGCCGCTTGCGTCGTCGGACTGATGCATGCATTGGCGGCGCGCAAGGCCAGGGTCAACGCGATCGGCGCCATCGGCCTCGTCGAGAACATGCCCGACGGCAACGCGCAGCGTCCCGGCGATATCGTCACCTCGATGTCGGGTCAGACCATCGAGATCATCAACACCGACGCCGAAGGCCGGCTTGGTGCTCGCCGATCTGCTGTGGTACGTGACGAAGAAGTTCAAGCCGAAATTCATGGTCGATCTGGCAACGCTGACGGGTGCGATCATGGTGGCGCTCGGCGCCGAACATGCCGGGCTTTTCTCCAACAATGACGAACTGGCCGAGCGGTTGACCAAGGTCGGGCTGGCGACGGGCGAGCGGGTCTGGCGTATGCCGCTTGGCCCCGAATACGACAAGCAGATCGATTCGCAGTTCGCCGACATGAAGAACACCGGCGGCCGCCATGGCGGCTCGATCACCGCCGCGCAGTTCCTGCAACGCTTCGTCGACAACACGCCGTGGGCGCATCTCGACATCGCGGGCACGGCGATGGGCTCGCCGAAATCCGAAATCAACCAGAGCTGGGGTTCGGGCTATGGGGTTCGCCTGCTCGAATCGGCTGGTCGCGGAGTATTACGAAGGCAAAAAATAGCTGGAATCGCAAAGATAGCTGAAATCAGATGACGGAAGTGCTGTTTTACCATCTGCAGAACATGTCGCTGGAAAGCGTTCTGCCGCCGTTGCTGGAAAAGTCGCTGGAGCGGGGCTGGCGGGTTGTCGTGCAGTCGACATCGCAGGAGCGTGCCGACGCGCTGGATGCGCATTTGTGGACTTATCGCGATGATTCCTTCTTGCCGCACGCCACCTGGCGCGCCGGCGACGCAGGGCGCGCCGGCGATGCACAGGACCAGCCGATCGTGCTGGCGGTGGAAGAGGGCAATCCGAACGGGGCCAATGTCAGGTTTCTGATCGACAATGCCGCGCTGCCTGCGGACTGCCATGCCTATGAGCGGATGGTTCTGGTCTTCAACGGTGATGACGGCGAGGCGCTCGCGGCTGCCCGCGGCGCCTGGACCGATTGCAAGGCGCGCGGATTCGAGGTCACCTATTGGCAGGCCGACGAGCGCGGCCGCTGGCAGCGGCGGGATTAGCGATATCTGGCTATTAATGATAATTTGCGGTATTGGCCGGCCTGCCTGTTCATAGCCACGGTCGTGCCGCAAAGTGATGGTGGGACAAGCGTTTATAAGGCTGAGGTGGGAATTTAGTTCATCGTGCTGAACAGCAACATCAATCGAAACCGACTGCTGGCGCTGCTTCTGTTGGCGCCTGTCATCGCGGGCTGCTCGGGCGCATCGGACCTGCTCTCGCGCGATGCGGAATGGTTCTCGGGCCCCAGCCGGCTATTCATTCGAAACATCGAAGCCCCACCGCTGTCGCCCAACAAGCCGGTCACGGCCGAGGATCTCGTGACCGCCGAAGGGTATTGCCCGGGAATGGCACCGCCCGCCGGTAGCCCGGCCGACGCCAATGCCGCCGCTGACGGCAGCGCCGCGGGCGGGCCCGTGGTTCCCTCGACGTCGGGAACGGTGGCGTTGGGGCATACCGAATGCGACGTCGTGCGCGGCATCGGCGCGCCCGCCAGCGTCAGTCTCTCCAGCAATCCGCGCGGCGACCGGGTGGCGGTCGTCACCTATACGCAAGGCCAGCGCGCCGGCATCTATACCTTCACGGCTGGACGGCTGACCTCGATCGAGCGGGGGCCGGAGGCCGGTGGCTCCGCCGCCGAAGCCGACAAAATCCAAGAAGAAAAAAGCGGCGGCGACGTAATCGTTGCCGTTTTGACCAGAGCCCGATCGGTTCTGATTCAAATCAGAACCGAGGGCTCTTTCTCGTTTGTTTGACGCGTTTTCTTCACGCGAACCGGTGTGGTGTCCACTTCGCTCGAAAACGCTATCGTCAGCCGGCAGCCTCGTCATATTCCGAACTCGCGGCCAGCCAATCTTCCTCGGCCCGTTGCAACGCGCTCTCGGCGCCGGCGCGCGCCTTCGCGAGCTGGGCGGCCTGCTTCGGATCGCGCTTGAACAGATCCGGCAGCGCCAGCGCGGTGTCGATCTTGGCGATAATGCCGTTGATACGCGCGATTTCGGCCTCGGCGTCCGATATCCTCTGCTTTGGGGACACGCGCTTTTCGCTTTTGCCGCGCTGGGGTTTGTCGCGGCCGCGCTCATTGCCGCCGCCATCGCGGGAGCTGACGCGCATGCCGCGCGCCGACAACACCATGCGCCGGTAATCGTCGAGGTCGCCGTCGAAATTCGTCACCGCATGATCGGCGACCACCCATAATTGATCGGCGCAGGCTTCGATCAGATAGCGATCGTGCGAGACCATGATGACCGCGCCGGGAAAATCGTTGATGGCTTCGGCGAGCGCCGCGCGGCTGTCGATATCCAGATGGTTGGTCGGCTCGTCGAGGATGATCATGTTGGGACCGAAGAAGGTCGCAAGTCCCAATAGCAGCCGGGCTTTTTCGCCGCCCGACAGGCTCCTGACCAGGGTGTCGCCGGCCTTGCCCGAGAAGCCGATCGCCCCGGTCCGCCCGCGCACCCTGGTTTCCGGCGCATCCGGCATCAGCCTGCGGACGTGATCGTAGGCCGAAGCGTCGAGATCGAGTTCATCGACCTGATGCTGCGCGAAATATCCGATCGAGAGCTTGTCGGCGCGGGTGACATGGCCGGAGAACGGCGGCAGCTTGCCCGCCAACAGCTTGACCAGCGTCGACTTGCCGTTGCCGTTGGAGCCGAGCAGCGCGATGCGGTCGTCGGTGTCGATCCTTAAAGTGACGCGGTTCAGTACCGGGTTCTTTCGGATCGTAGCCGACCGAGACATTGTCGACCGCGATGATCGGCGGCGACAGCATCTTCTCAGGCACCGGAAACGAGATTTCGCGCACGTCCTGCGTCACCAGCGCGGTGACGGGTTTCATCCGCTCCAGCATCTTGACGCGGGACTGGGCCTGACGGGCTTTCGAGGCCTTGGCCTTGAAGCGATCGACGAAGGCTTGCAGGCGTTTGCGCTCGTCGGCCTGGCGCTTGGCGTGCTTGGCGTCGAGCATTTCGCGCATGGCGCGCTGCTCTTCGAACGAAGAGTAGGTTCCCTTGTAGAGCGTCAGCTTGCCGCGATCGAGATGCAGGATCTGATCGACCGAGGTGTCGAGCAGGTCGCGATCATGGCTGATGACGATCACGGTGCGCGGATAGTGTGCCAGATGGTCTTCGAGCCACAGCGTGCCTTCGAGGTCGAGATAGTTGGTCGGCTCGTCCAGCAGCAACAGATCGGGAGCGGCGAACAAGGTCGCGGCCAGCGCCACGCGCATCCGCCAGCCGCCGGAAAATTCCTCGACAGGACCGGGCCTGGTCCGCGGTCGAAAATCCAAGGCCGCTGAGGATCGCCGCGGCCCGGGCGGGCGCCGAATGGGCGTCGATATCGACGAGCCTCGTCTGGATATCGGCGATCCGGTGCGGATCGTGGGCGATGTCGGCCTCCCGCAGCAGGGCATCGCGCTCGAGGTCCGCTTTCAGCACGATTTCGATCAGGCTTTCCGGCCCATTCGGGGCTTCCTGCGCGAGACTGCCGACGCGCCAGCGCGGCGGGATGGCGATGCTGCCGCTCTCGATCGGCAATTCGCCGCGGATCGCGGCAAACAGCGTCGATTTGCCGATCCCGTTGCGGCCGACGAAGCCGACGCGGGCGCCCGGCACGATTTGCGCGGTGCCATGATCGATCAAAAGCCGTCCGGCGATGCGGACCGATATTTCGGTGAGTGAAAGCATGCGGGGTTGTCACCGCTACCGCCGCCAAACGCAACCCCGTTTGTGCGCGAAATATCTGCTTCGCGCGGCGATCATGCCCAAAACATGCTCAATCGAGGTATCAGTCCGTAATCCGTAGTCCGTAGGACGAGGATTACGGAATTACGGTGACAGAATTACGGTGACATGCACTCAATTGACTTCCCCCGCCTCGGCGCGCATCATGCCGCATGGCCCGTCTCGCCCGTGTCGTCTTCCCCGGTCATCCGCACCATGTCACCCAGCGCGGCAATGGGCGCGCGCGGACCTTCTTCGGCGACCCCGACTATGCGCTTTATCGCGACCTGCTGGCCGAAAATTGCCGCGCGGCCGAGGTCGAGGTGTGGGCCTGGTGCCTGATGCCGAACCATGTGCACCTGATCCTGGTGCCGTCCGATCCGGACGGGCTGCGCCGCGCGCTCGCGCGCGTGCACCGCGCCTATGCCGGGATCATCCAGGCGCGGCGCAAGCGCACCGGTCATTTCTGGCAGGGCCGGTTCGGCGCCGTCGCCATGGACGAGGCCCATCTCGCCGCGGCGCTGCGTTACGTGTCGCTCAATCCGGTGCGGGCGCGGCTGGTCGAGCGCGCCCAGGATTGGCGGTGGTCAAGCACACGTGCACATTTGCGCGGCAGGGACGACGGTCTCACGGCGCAGTGGCACCGTAATTCGGGTGAAACGCCCCCAGGCGCAAGGCGAAGGTGCCGGCCAAGGGTACGCCACAGCGGCGGAGATCATCCCGTCGAGCGGATGCATAGCTGACCTGCCGGCAATTCCCCGGACCGTGCGATCCGGTTTTTAACATTCGAGAGCCGCAGGCTCAGGCCGGGTGTTCCGCCTCCGGCGCTGCCGTTGGCGCCGTGCTGATCCGGCTCGGCAACTTCCAGAATGCTTTGGCGCTCTTGAAGCGGGAATGCGCCTTGCGCGCGCCATCAAGCAGTTTGCCGAGCTGCGCCTGCTGATCCCCAATGATGAGTCCCGCAGCAAATGCGCGGTGGCGGCTTTGCTCCTCCGTCAGACCTCTTGCACGGCTCGCGATGATATCGGCGAACAGGGCTTTGTGCGTGACAATGTCATTGGCCCTGCCCAGGCAATTCTGCAACTGCGTCAGCGACGATTTGATTTTCTTGTAATGCTTGGCAGATTTCTTGCCGTGGTACAGGCCGGAAAAGAACTCGGTTGCGTACCGGGTTTTTTTGACTTGAATCCGCAGCCTGTGCAATTGCACCGGGTTGAGCTCGTTGATCCTTGCCCCCCGTCGCCTGATCCTTTTGCAACGGCGCGATAGTTGTTCGGCGGCATAACTCTCGATTGGCATCTCGCGCCGCGCGCGCATCGCCGCGTCTTCCGAAGTGCTCCATGGACCGGCCTCGACCCATTCCACGGTATTGAGAACGAGTGTGCGGAATTGAGCGGACTGAACCGCCTCCTGCGCCTGCCGATAGCTGTTCAGGCGCTTGCGCGCGAACATGTTGCTGATGCTCACAAGGCCGGGCTCATTGGCATGGCGCTTCCGTAGCGGCTTGATGACTTCCAAGAGAAGCGTATCCAGGTCGCGCGCGGGGCCCAATTCCCGTGCGAGCCATCGTAACTCGGACTTTATTGCCTCGGCGCGGTCGTCGGCCACCGCCGTGGAAAACAGCGAAACGGCGGCACGCAGCCGGCGCAGTGCGACGCGCATCTGGTGCAGCGCCGTCTCGTCTCGGCCCAGCATGGCGGGTACATTCGCGACCAAATGGTGCAAGCAGGCCCGTCCAATCAGGGTGAACGAGCGGCCCGTACTCGTTCCCGCGCCTAACTCTGGATCGCTTGCCGTCTCGGCGGCGACCGCCGTCTTCGCGACAAGTTCATAGCCGCGGTCGGGTTTGCTCTTAAATTCGAGACGGGCTGGTACAATATCGGCTATGTCATGCGCGACCTTGAAAAGGTCCGCGGGGGTGCCGTGCTTGAGCTCCAGTTCAATCTCTGAAACCGGGCGAGAGGAGCCGGTTGCGAGAATCTGGCCCTCGTCGATCGCCATGACGATATCGGCGCCATTTCCGTTCAGATGATAGGCCGTGCGCTCAACTCGGGTCTCAAAGATCGGTTTCAATGGTCTGCGCACTTCGTCCATGAGAATTCGGTCGAGAGCTGTGTCCTTCACGCGGGAGAGGTCTGGTTGATTGCCCTCGATCGTCTGTTCCCACTCGGATCGCTCGAAAAAGCCAGCGCCGCGATCGGTTGATTTTATGGTCTGGATGCACTTGTCACCGACATGGCGCACCCGCAAGGTCAATCCATGATTACGCAGAAACAGATCGTCGGAATCAAAATAGATGGAATCCAGCATTTCATGAGTCGGATTATGAAGAGAACCTGTAAAATGAGGGTGGTTGCGGAGTGCGATGATATCTTCGGGTGCGACCCAAAGCTTTAGTTCCACTTCGGTTGGATTACCGACCATGACGAATTGCCGATTGGACGAATTGCCGATTGAGAGACGGATGCAGTCCGGGGTCGTCAAGGAACCAACCGTCGTCATAAAACTATCACATAACCACGAACGCGGCAGGAGTCTTTGCTGCTACACCATGCATTCTTTTCGCCGGCTTGATCTGGCGGTGGAATCTGGGGTGAGTTCGCGCCGTTGAGGGCAATTAGTTACCGCTTGCAGCCAAAGAGCGAGCTCCTCGGTGCGATCCAAGCTTTAAGCGTGTCGCGGCGTGCTGAATGCCAAGCGCGGATCCTGACGATCCCGCCCGCCGCTTGCTTTCGATGTTGGCTTTGACTTCGCGCGCCTCTTGCCGACTCCGGCGGCTTGATGCGGGCTGCGCGCCGTCACGCGCGCGCCCCGCGGATTTGCGCGTAAAATCTAATTTCTCCAGCGGGATCAAGCTGTTTCTACCTGTCCAGTCCCGTTGCAAAAAATATTCGGCTTCGCGATTGAGCCAAATCACTTTCATATCCCCGCCATCCCGTCCCACTCGAGGGGCGCTGGCCATCGTCACAGACGCGGGGCGGGATGCGGTGGACGCAAGCGGCGCTTCTGACGAGAGCGCTTGACCCCGCCTTCGCTAAAGCTTCGGCGGACGGGTACCAAGCCCGGCGAAGCCTTTGGCGTAGACGGGTTGCGGACGGAGAAGTCGTGTGGTCCTGACGCCTCGACGCTGGCGTCAAGTCGGCAGCTAAGGCGCTGCCGGCGACGGTGACAAAAAAGCCCGATCGCCGGGGAGAGCACGAAGTAAACCGTTAAAACCATTGCGTGCGGGGATGCCGGGTGATTTCCGGTGCGACCGCTGTGAATACTCGTGCGCATTCTACACTACCACTTCGCGCACGAGGCTGCGGGTGCACTGGGCACCCGGCATTCCCCACGCCCTCTTTTGGGGCGGAAAGTTCCTGCACAACCCGGGCGTTTCACGCCGCGGGATCGCGGAGTTGTATCTTGAGCATCGATTCCATGAACAGGCATTCGCCCATCACGCGCCCAAAGCAGGCTTTGGCTTGCCACGCGGGATTTTTCCGATTAATTCCGTTCGCAACATCAAGAGTTGAGCTGACGCTCGACGCCAACCTGCTCCCGAGCAAGGTGGCATCCCCGACACGGGGAGATGCGGCCGATCCGGCAACAAACGGGACAGCGCCGCAGCTTTCGTCAGCTTTGCCCTTACATGGCCGAGACAAGATGAACCACAGGCGGTGAGGCATGAACGATTCCCAGCAATTTGCCAGCGACAATTATTCCGGAATTTGCCCCGAGGCCTGGGCGGCGATGCAAGCGGCGAACCAGGGCCACGCTTCCCCTTATGGTGATGACGCGTGGACGGCGAGGGCGGCGGATGCTTTTCGCGTGCAGTTCGAAACGCCTTGCGAAGTGTTCTTCGTCTTCAACGGCACCGCGGCCAACTCGCTGGCGCTGGCCTCGCTCTGCCAGTCCTACCACAGCGTGATCTGTTCAGGCTCGGCGCATGTCGAGACCGACGAATGCGGGGCGCCCGAGTTCTTCTCGAACGGATCGAAGCTAATGGTGGCGCCGTCCGCGGACGGCAAACTGACGCCTGAGGCCATCCGCACTATTGTGACCAACCGCAACGACATTCATTTTCCCAAGCCGCGCGTGGTGACGCTGGCCCAGCCGACCGAGACCGGACAGGTCTACAGCCTCGGCGAGTTGCGGGCCATTTCGGCCTGCTGCCGCGAGCTCGGCTTGAGCCTGCACATGGACGGCGCGCGTTTCGCCAATGCCTGCGCCAGTCTGCGATGCAGCCCCGCCGACCTGACGTGGCGCGCCGGCGTCGACGTACTCTGTTTCGGCGGGACCAAGAACGGGATGGCCACCGGCGAAGCGATCCTGTTTTTCAACCCGAAGCTCGCGGAGGATTTCGACTATCGATGCAAGCAGGCCGGGCAGCTGGCGTCGAAGATGCGCTTTCTGTCGGCGCCCTGGGTTGGCATGTTTGAAACCGGGGCATGGCTGCGCAATGCCGTGCACGGCAACGCTTGCGCTGAACGTCTCGCGCAGCAGATCGACGGATTGCCGGGGGTAGAGATCCTTTTTCCGGTGCAAGCCAATGCGGTCTTCGTTCGCATGCCGGAAGCCGGGCTCGCCGCACTGCGCGATCGGGGCTGGCGGTTCTACACCTTCATCGGCGGCGGTGCCCGTTTCATGTTTGGATGGGATTCTTCGCCGCAACGCGTGGACGAGCTCGCGAGCGATATACGCCAGATTGCATCAGGCGCTGAGGAGGGCGGGCATGAATCCGCGACCTAGTAGTTCGGCGCCCGGCGGGGAACCTCGCGGTCCCGCCTGCGCAACTCATCCATCAGGTGCTGGAGGCGAGGGGACAGCCGCGAAGTATCGGGGCGCAGGCTCTGCTGCAACCGCTCGCCGACGGCGTCGCAAATCGACCGGCAGGTCTCGCGGTCCATCGTTTCGCTGTTGCCGGTTGTCGGGCCGTTCATGATGGTCCGCCTCGGGTCTGTCTCAACAAATTGATGCTGGATCAAGTCATGAGCGCAGAGATTGTTTCCCGACGGGGATGGATCGCATTCCCTTCTAGTAAAAATTGCATAAACGGGAACCGGCAGCCGTCCGGCCTCAAGCAAAAGCCCCTTAAGCAAAAGCTCTGGCGCGATAGCGCCGGGGCTTGCGTCGCCGCGATGGAACGATCGCGCTCAATAGCAGCGATTGATGAGGCGCCAGCGCGGCCCCCACGGCGTCGGGACCAATCGCCGTACGTAGCAGCCGCCGTAACCATAGTAAGCGGGAGCACCGACATAGAAGCGGGGACCGCCCCAGCCCCAGCCGTGATGCCAACCGCCGTGCCAACCGTCGAAGGCGGAGGCGGAGGTCGGCGCCAACACGGCCGCGGCAAGCGAAGCTGCGGCAACTGCGACAAGCGAGAGTTTGCGTAACATGGTCGTCTCCTCGGGTTCGGCGCCAATGGCGCCATCGATGAGGTTCTTCGCGTTAACGCGCCCTGAAGCGGGGCGTTCGGACGATCGCGAGCCTAGTCTCGCCAGGCTGAACGAATCCGGGACGCTGGCTTCAGAGAGGGTTAATCTTCGTGAAATTGTTGTAATTCCGCTGCCCAGTCGTGGGTTCGCCGCCGCGGAGTCGGATCGCTTGCCGTTCGCTTGCGGCGCCGATATAAGCGCGGCAACTCCCACCAGCTTTGCAAGGACGAAATCATGGCGATTGAACGCACCTTTTCGATTATCAAGCCCGACGCGACCGCGCGCAATCTGACCGGCGCGATCAACGCGCTGATCGAGAAGGCCGGGCTGCGCATCGTCGCGCAAAAGCGCATTCGGATGACCCGCGAACAGGCCGAAACCTTCTACGCCGTCCATAAAGCGCGTCCGTTCTTCGGCGAACTGGTGGATTTCATGATTTCCGCTCCGGTCGTGGTGCAGGTTCTCGAAGGCGAAAATGCCGTGCTCAGATATCGCGATGTCATGGGCGCGACCGATCCGTCCAAGGCCGCCGAGGGCACGATCCGCAAAGTGCATGCGAAGTCGATCGGTGAAAACTCGGTGCACGGTTCCGATGCTCCGGAGACGGCGGCCATCGAGATCGCGCAGTTCTTCTCGGGCAACGAGATCGTCGGCTGATCTGGAGGGGCGGCGAGCGATAGCCGCGCGGGGCGAGCGCCCCTCCGAGGGAATACGCTGTGAACTGGCTGCTGCACATCTTCGATCCCGCGACCATCGGAGTGTTAGCCGCCCAGTTTCACAGCGAGATCCAGCAGACGGCATTCTGGATCGCGGTCGGCAAGATCATCTGGATCAACGTCTTGTTGTCCGGCGACAACGCACTGGTGATCGCGCTGGCGTGTCGCGGACTGGAGCGGCGCCATCGGGTCTGGGGCATGATCCTCGGCGCGGGCGCTGCCGTGTTGCTGCGAATCGTCTTCACCGGCGTTGTCGCGACGCTGATGGAACTGCCGTACCTCAAGCTGGTCGGCGGGCTGGCGCTGATCGTGATTGCCGCGAAGCTGCTGGCGCCCGAACAAGAGGATGAGGAAGGCGTAGAGTCCGCGTCGCATTTATGGGCGGCGGTCCAGATCGTCGTGGTCGCGGACGTCGTGATGAGCCTGGACAACGTGATCGCTGTCGCGGCCGCCGCCAATGGCAGTGCCCCCTTGCTGATCCTTGGCCTCGCCATCAGCATTCCCCTCATCGTGGCCGGGGCCGCGCTGATCATGGCGCTGCTCACCCGGCTGCCGATTCTGGTATGGGCCGGGGCCGCCTTGCTGGGCTGGATCGCCGGGGAAGTCATCGCGACCGATCCCGCCATACATCCGAAGTTACTGGCGCTCTTCACCGGTCTCGTCGGCGCCAGGCTCGATGCGTTGCTGGCGGCCTTCGGAATGCCGCCGGGATTTGCCAATGGAGGTGACGGGCCCGAGATGATTTGCGCCGTGGTGGGCGTCGTCGTCGTGCTGGCCGCTGGATCGATCTGGCGGCGGCGCAAGTTGCGGGCTGCTGCTGCTCAATCATCGGACTGACAGTGCGTTGGCGGTCTAGCGCCGGACGATCGAGCCGGAGCGGCCGACCAGCCGCGCCAGCTGCTTGAAACGGCTGCCGACGCGATCGGCGACCAGGTCGACCAGCCGGTGCTCGAACACCAGCATCAGCTTGCGGCCGTCGCTTCGAAAGTGGGTCGCCGGCAATACGCCCGGCCGCGCCGCCGATATCAGATGGGCGACGCGGAATGCGGCGCCGAGCAGGCGCGCGCGCTCGTCCATCGCCGGCGGCACCAGCTCTCGAATCCTCTCCGGCGGTTCGTTCTGTTCGCTCAAGCCGGCATAGCGGTAGAACACCGACAGCGCGACGAACGCCCGGCCCTGATGGCTGATCGAGCCGAAATTGCCGTTGGTGATCAGATTGAGCGTTTCCTCGCCGCGATGGTCGGGATGCACCCGCCATCCGATGTCCGACAGCAGGCAGGCGGCATGGCGCAGGCGGCGATCTTCCTCGGTCTCCCGCAACTTGACCACCCGCACCAGACGATCGGTCCATTCGATCAATTCCTGGGCATGGCGCGCGGATCGCGACAACAGCTCGTTCAGCTCCTGGGCGGCGCAGATCAATCCGTCCCTGGCGCGTTCGGTCTCGGACAGCTTTTCGTAAAGCAGGCCTTCGCGCACGCCGAAGGTCGAAAACACGATGGTCTTCGGCTGCGCGACGCGGATGATGTATTCGAGCACCAGCGCCGCATAGGCGAGCAACGGCCGCCGCGCGTCGGCGACGACTTCGATATTGGCCAGCATGTTCGCGGCGACCAGACGGCGCAGGCGCTGCGCGAAATCGAGCGCGTCCTGCGCCGGTATCGAATAGCCGTGCATCACCCCCAGCGGATATTCGCTCTGGATGATGTGGATGCGCGCCAGCGCCCGCCAGGTTCCGCCGACCGCGTAGAAGGTGCGGCCGCGGCCGGCCTTGAGCTGGGCGACGTCGGAAAGCTCGGTCTTGACGATACGTTCGGCGCGCTTCAGCGATTTGTGCGACAGATCCTGCAGCGCCAGGCTTCCGAGCGGCAGCGTCACGCCGCCGCGAACGCGGTTGCCGCGCACGTCGATCAGTTCCAGCGAGCCGCCGCCGAGGTCGCCGACGATGCCGTCCGGCTTGTGAACGCCGGAGACCACGCCGAGCGCCGATAGTTTTGCCTCGCGCGGGCCCGACAGGATTTCGATCCTGCCGCCGCAGATGCGTTCGGCCTTGGCGATGAAATCCGGGCCGTTGCTGGCGTCGCGGCAGGCGGCGGTGGCGATCGCGTGCACGCGGCCGACCTTCATCACCCTGCACAGCGCGCGAAAGCGCCGCAGCGACGTCAGGGCCTTGGCGACGGCGTCCGGCGCCAGAAGACCCGTGGTCTGGACCTCGCGGCCGAGCCCGCACAGCGCCTTCTCGTTGAAGATCGTGATCAGGCTGCGCGCCATCGATTCATAGACGACGAGGCGCACCGAATTCGAGCCGATGTCGATGACCGCGACGCTGGATGCGCGCTTGCGCGGCCGTTTCACCGCAAGGACTCCGTTATGACGAATGCTGACGCTCGGTACGGCGCGTGAGGCGGCGCGGCGAAGATTCCTTGAGCGACTTTCCACGGCCTGACAGACTCGGATTCGTCATGAAGTAATTATGCAGGTTGAAAGGCTCTTCGCCTTTCGCGGCCTTCATACGCGTTGACGACCCATCCGGCAACAACTGCCAGCTCTGCTCGGTATCCTTGAGGTTCGCGACCATGATCTGTTCGAGAACCTGCTGATGCACCGTGGGATTTTGCAGCGGGCAGAGGACTTCGACGCGGCGGTCGAGGTTGCGCGGCATCATGTCGGCGGACGAGATATACACAGCAGCTTTTGCGCTGGGCAGGCCCTGGCCCATCCCGAAGCAGTAGATTCGGCCATGTTCGAGGAAGCGGCCGATGATCGATTTGACGCGGATGTTGTCCGAGAGACCGGGAATGCCCGGGCGCAGGCAGCAAATGCCACGCACTACCAATTCGATCGATACGCCGGCCTGCGACGCCTCATACAGGGCGTCGATGATATCAGGATCGACCAGCGAGTTCATCTTCATCCAGATCGCGGCCGGCCGGCCATGACGGGCATGGTTGGTCTCGCCGTGAATATGCTCGATCATTCGCTTGCGCAGCGTGAGCGGCGATACCGCCATCTTCTCGATGTCGCTCGGCTCGGCATAGCCGGTGATGTAGTTGAATACCCGCGCGGCATCGCGTCCGATGATCGGATCGGAGGTGAAATAGGACAGGTCGGTGTAGATGCGCGCGGTCACCGGATGATAATTTCCGGTGCCGGTATGGACGTAGGTCGTGAGGCTGCCGCCCTCGCGGCGCACGATCAGCGACAGCTTGGCGTGGGTTTTCAGTTCGAGAAATCCGTACACCACCTGCACGCCGGCGCGTTCGAGATCGCGCGCCCAGCGGATGTTGGCTTCCTCATCGAACCGCGCCTTGAGCTCGATCAGCGCCGTCACCGACTTGCCCGCTTCGGCCGCCTCGGCAAGCGCGCGCACGATCGGCGAGTTGTTCGAGGTGCGATAGAGCGTCTGCTTGATGGCGACGACATCGGGGTCGCGGGCGGCCTGCTGCAGGAACTGCACGACGACGTCGAAGGATTCGTAAGGATGATGGACGATCAGATCCTTTTGCCGGATCGCGGCGAAGATGTCGCCGCCATGATCGCGCACGCGCTCGGGATGGCGGGGTACATAGGGCGCGAATTCGAGATCGGGCCGGTCGAGCCGGGTCAGTTGCGACAGCTCGTTCATCGCCAGCACGCCGTCGACCAGCAGAACCTCGTCATCAGCGGTGGACAGCGCGTGCTGCACGAAACGCGCGCAGTTCTTCCGGCATCTTGGCTTCGATTTCGAGCCGGATCACCGATCCGCGCCGCCGCCGCTTCAGCGCGGTTTCGAACAGCCGGACCAGGTCTTCCGCCTCTTCCTCGATTTCGAGTTCGGAATCCCGGATGATGCGGAAAGCGCCCTGGCCCTTGACGGTATAGCCGGGGAACAGCCGGCCGATGAACAGGCCGGTGGCCTGCTCCAGCGTAATCAGCCGCACCGCGCCATCCTTGCCGGCGGGCAGGCGAATGAAGCGGTCGATCTTGCCGGGCATGCGGATCAGCGCGTTCATCGGCTTGCCGTCGGAGAGCCGTGCCAGATGCAGCGCGATGGTGAATCCGAGGCTCGGGATGAACGGGAAGGGATGCGCCGGATCGATCGCCAGCGGCGTCAGCAACGGGAAGATGTTGTGGAGGAAATGATCCTCGATCCAGGTCCGCTCGGTCTTGGTGACATCGCGGCCATCGACGAGAACGACACCCACTTCGGCCAGCACGCCGCGCAGATCGCGCCAGATCGCCTGCTGGTCGTTGGCGAGTTTCGAGACCGTCTCGTTGATGAGGACCAGTTGCTCGGCGGGCGTGAGCCCGTCGGGGCTGCGCTCGGTGATGCCCTCCCGCACCTGGGCCTTGATGCCGGCGACGCGGACCATGAAGAATTCATCAAGGTTATTGGCGGAAATCGACAGAAAACGTACCCGTTCCAGCGCGGGGTGGCCGGGATTGACCGACTCTTCCAGCACCCGGCGATTGAAATGCAGCCAGGAAAGCTCGCGATTGATGAAACGCTCGGGGCTGTCGGCGATCGTCGGGGCGGCCTCGGCGTCCGCTTCTTTTTCTTTAATTACAATGGCTTGCGCGGATTCCATGAGGTTTCAATCTATCCTGAGCTGACGGACGCGATTCCCGGCGCAGATGGCGCAAAGCATGTGTTATCGCGATGACGTTTCAATGACATTGACGTTCCCCGCGGCCTGCGCCGTCAAGATGCCGATCGACCTTGGCGCGATCAGGCATTGCGCAGCAATTCGGCCGCCAGCGCCCGGGTCACCGGCCGGCCCAGCCGCAGGGCTTCGGTGTCCAGGAGTTCCACAGCCCGCCTCGCGGCCGAATAGGACCGCTCGATCCGGGTTGCCAGATAGCCGACCACGCTCTCGTCGACCGTCAATTGGCGGTCGGCGCAGAACTTGACGATCAGCGCACGAAACAGCGCATCGTCGGGCGGCAATAGCGATACCGTCGGCACGGCGCGCAGGCGCGAACGCAGGTCGCGCAGCTCGATCTGAAACGCCGATGGCGGCACCCGCGCGGTGATCAGGACGAAAGCCTCGTCTTCCCGCGCCAGATTCATCAGATGAAACAGCGCGCGTTCATCGAAGTCCGACGGATTCAGATCCTCGACGACCAGCGCCCCGGTCGCCAGCGCGCCGGGCACGGCAGCCGCGGTCAGCGCATGCGCCGACGTCGAGCGCGCGCCGGCTTGCTCGGCCCAGATCGCGGCGAGATGGCTCTTGCCGGAACCTTCGGGCCCGACCAGCAGCATGATCCGGTTGGGCCATTCGGGCCAGCTGTCGACCAGCGCCAGCCCGGCGGCATTGGCCGGCCCTTCGAGAAAATTGTCGCGCGTCAGGCTCTCCGCATGCGGCAGCGCAAATGCGAGCTGACGGGGTTCAACGCGGCCTGGCACTTGAGTTACTCCATGCCGGGACCGGCCGGCGCATGATCGGTCTTTGGTTTCGAGGCGCTTTCTTCGAGCGAACCGGTGCCCACTTCGCTCGAAAACGTTCTAGCTGGCTTCGATCGTGCTCATGTGCCGCACCCACTCCACGAGATAGAGGGATACGGAAACCAAAGTAAAGACCGTTACAAAACCCATCAGGATCAGATCGTACGGCGTCGGGTTGAAGCCGAAGCCAAGCGCCGCCAGCACCAATGCGGCGAATGCCACCTGCGCCACCGTATTGAGCTTCGACACCATCAACGGCTTCATCGGGATCGGCTTGCCGAACAACCATGACACAATCACGGCGGCAACGATCATGATGTCGCGCGAGACCACCAGGATGACGATCCAGCGCGGTACCGCGCCCCAGATTCCGAGCGCCACATAGATCGAGACCAGGAGCGCCTTGTCGGCCAGCGGATCGAGCAGGGCGCCCAGTTCGCTCGCCATGTTGAAGCGCTTGGCGAGAAAGCCGTCGACCGCGTCGCTGACGCCGGCGACGATGAAGATCGCAAATGCGATTTCCATCTGGCTGGAGGCAATCGCCCAGACGATGAACGGCACCAGCAGGATGCGGCCCAGCGTAATGATGTTCGGAATACTCACACGGCGCTTCCCGGCTACCGGCCTGATTTTGCGAAAGATCCGGCCCTTTGCGGGGTGAGCCGGTTCCTGTTCTACATAGTATATGCGCGCAGCGCTTGCGAGCCATTGCACATGAGCGGAATCCGACGTAACCAGCCGCCATCATCTGGAACAGGCCATGGTCGACCGCAAAAACGGGCTCACTTACGCGGATTCAGGCGTCGATATCGATGCGGGCAATCGTCTGGTCGATCTCATCAAGCCGATGGTTCGCGCCACCGCCCGCGCCGGCGCCGATGCCGAAATCGGCGGGTTCGGCGGGCTGTTCGATCTCAAGGCCGCGGGCTTCAAGGACCCGGTTCTGGTCGCCGCCACCGACGGCGTCGGCACCAAGGTCAAGATCGCGATCGAGACCGGCCTGCACGGCGGCATCGGCATCGACCTGGTGGCGATGTCGGTCAACGACCTCGTCGTGCAGGGCGCCGAGCCGCTGTTCTTTCTCGACTATTTCGCCTGCGGCAAACTCGATCCGGAGGCTGCCGCCGCCATCGTCGCCGGCATCGCCGAAGGGTGCCGGGAATCCGGCTGCGCGCTGATCGGCGGCGAGACCGCCGAAATGCCCGGCCTCTACAAGGACGGCGATTACGACCTTGCGGGTTTTGCGGTCGGCGCGGCCGAACGCGGCACGCTGCTGCCGCGGCCCGATATCGCGGTGGGCGACGCGGTGATCGGTCTGGCTTCGTCGGGCGTTCACTCCAACGGATTTTCGCTGGTGCGAAAGATCGTCGAAACCTCGGGTCTCGGTTTCGAGGCGCCGGCGCCGTTTTCGCCGGTCATGACGCTGGGCGGCGCGCTGCTGACGCCGACGCGGCTCTATGTCAAATCATGCCTGCGCGCGATCCGCGAGACCGGCGCGGTCAAGGGGCTCGCCCACATCACCGGCGGCGGGTTCACCGACAATATTCCGCGCGTGCTGCCCAAGCATCTCGGCGTCGGTATCGACCTGGCCGCGGCTGCCGGTGCTGCCGGTGTTCAAATGGCTGGCGGAGCAGGGCGGCATCGCCGAACTCGAACTGCTGCGCACCTTCAACTGCGGCATCGGCATGATCGCCATCGTCAAGCCGGACGCGATCGAGAAGGTCACCGGGATCCTCAACCGAAGGCGGCGAGAGCGTCACGCTGTTGGGCGAGGTGATCCCGGCCGCAGGCGAACACCGCGTGATCTATAACGGTCATCTCGATCTCTCATGGTGAGGCCATGAAGCGCCGGGTCGCAATCCTGATTTCAGGGCGTGGATCGAACATGGCCGCTTTGATCGAGGCTGCGACCGCGGCGGATTTCCCGGCCGAGATCGTCCTCGTGATTTCCAACCGAGCCGATGCCGGCGGGCTCGAAAAAGCCGCGCGCTGGCGGTATTCCGACGCTTGTCATCGAAAGCAAGCCGTTCGGCAAGGATCGCGCCGGCTTCGAGGCGGTGCTGCAGTCGGCGCTGGAGCAGCACAGGATCGAGCTGATCTGCCTCGGCGGCTTCATGCGGCTGCTCACCGCCGAATTCGTGCAGCGCTGGTACGGCCGCATGCTCAATATTCATCCCTCGCTGCTGCCGTCGTTTCCCGGCCTCGAACCGCAGGCGCAGGCGCTGCGCGCCGGCGTGAAGATTTCGGGCGCAACCGTGCATTTCGTCATCCCGGAAACCGATGCCGGCCCGATCCTGATGCAGGGCGCGGTCGCGGTCAGCGATGACGATACGCCGGAGACGCTGGCGCGAGCGCATCCTTGCGATCGAACACCGCATCTATCCCGCGGCGCTGCGGCTGGTCGCCGGCGGCCAGATCCGGATCGAGGGCGATATCTGCAAGACGGTCGGCGCCGCCGGGTCCGGCGCTACCTTGATTTCGCCCGCCATCGGTTAGGTTTTTCGCGGAGAGTAATGTGGCGAAAATCGAGATGGTCGTCGGCATCATCAGGTCTCGCGAACGCCGGATCCTGACTTCGCCGGCTATGCCCCAGCGAAAATAAAATCCCCCGGCAGAGGCCGGGGGTGCATCAGGATTGCTTGCGCGCATCGTGACGAAGCTTAAGAGACCTTCAGATTTTCCGCGGAAGTTTTGCCGCGATTTTCCACAAGGTCGTATTCGATAACCTGATTTTCGTTGAGGGTTGAGAGCCCAGCGCGCTCGACCGCCGAGATATGGACGAACACGTCCTTATCGCCGACCATCGGCTTGATGAACCCATAACCCTTTGTCGGGTTGAACCACTTGACGGTGCCTTTTTGCATCGCCTGTCTCCTGGTCTAGACGTAAAAAAGACGCGGCCACGCTTTTTGCGTGCCACGCCACAAGCGGGCTTTTCGGATGTCTGCTCAATTTCCGAGCTGATATTTCAAGTCGCGAAACGCACAGTCGATCGGCCTAAATCCGATTGTGCCGGATATTGCAACACGAAATTTGCGCGTTAGCAAGCTTTTGGCGTGGCACAGTAAATCGAGCCCGCGATGAGATCGCTCCGGATCACCTGTGGCAGCGGAACAACAATGTCGGCCAATCGCCCCTCGCTGGGCACCAAGACCGATTGACGCTCCCGGAGAACTGGGGGCAAATCGGCGGCGGCCGGTACGATTTTAATATTTTTGCCGAGTTGGCGCTCCTTTTGGAAATGGCATTCATGTGCTGCTCACCGCGGCCTTCGCGAGCAAAGGGGAGCGGCACCGGCCGCAGGCTTGCAAGGGCTATTGCCATCGTCTTCGGCCTGATGCTGGCCGCAGCCGCTGTGCCTTCGTCGGCTCACGCGCAAACGCGTACCCCGACGCCCACTCCGACGCCGACGCCAGCCCCGTCCCCTACACCCGTCCCCAGCCCGAACTTGACATCCATCAATTCCGATCTGTCAGCCGGCGCGACCGTGGCCAATCTCGGCAGCAATTTCCTGGAGCGGCTCGGAAACCAGGCGTCGTCCGGGTTCGGGCGCGCTTTGCGGACCAATCCGGGCGGCGGCGGCGCGTCGGAAGCCACCGACGCGCCGCGGTTTCGGACCTGGGGCGAGGCCTATGGAATTTCGGCCACGCACCAGCGCGCAGGCTCGATTTCGTCGGCGATCGCCGCCAGACCTGGGGCGGCGTCGCAGGGCTCGGCGCGACGGTCGCGCCCGGCGTCAATCTCGGCGTTTCCGTGGACCAGAGCCGCACCTCGATCGACGTTCCGCTGGCGCTGCAGTCGGCAACCCTCGATCTCACCCAGTTCGGTTTCAACGCCTCGGTCGACAAGGGGCCATGGACCTGGGCGGTCGCGCTGGTCCATGGTTTCGGCAAGATCAATTCGAGCCGGGACACCGGGTTCGGCATCGCCAGCGCCGGTTACAATGCCCAGATCGACGGCGCGCTGACCGAGCTCAGCTACTACTGGAACATCGATCAGAGCCGCATCGTGCCGAAAGCCGCGCTCGAATATGTGCGCGCCACGACCGGATCGTTTCAGGAGGCCGGCGGCCTCGATCCATTGACGGCGACCGGGGCGACGGTGGAGCGTTCGCGCATCCTGCTCGGCGCGGAGGTCGGGCATTACTGGATATCGGATCAAAAGATTTTCGATCTGTCCGCCTACGGCAAGTTCGTCGACAATACCTCGCAGAATTTCAGTTCGATCATCGTCAGTCTCGGCGCCGAAAGCATCAGCGTGCAGGGCATCGGCGAAAGCCGGTACGGCGCGGATGCCGGCGCGTCCGCCTCGCTCAGCCTGAGCAATACGGCTCGGCTCTATCTCAACTATGACGCCAAGTTCCGCGCCGCGCTGCAGTCGCACCAGGGAACGCTCGGCGTCGAATTGAAGTGGTAGCGCTGGGTCTGGCCTCGGCGCCGGATCGCACCAGCGGGCCGCTCTCATCAGTCAGAGTGGCTCGGGTGCTGCGTATCCCTTAAGTCCGAAATTCTCCCGCGACCCCGTCATCAGCGGCGTGAGGTCGTTGGGATGAATGAATTCATCGCGAAAGCAGGCATAGACCTTGGGATCAAAAATGTTTTTCAGCCAGTTGATGACGATCTTGTGGCGATCGGAGTTACGAAACTCCTTGTGGTAGGTAAGCCACAAGTCCATGTGGTAGTTGATGCCAAGGTCGACTGCGACCAGAGATGCGCCGAGGGCAATCGCCGACGTCGGCAGAAATCCGACCCCAGCCCCTCGTTCGATGGCGTAGAGGACCGCGACGCTGGAATTCGTCGATATCCCGACGATCCCTTCGAGCGAGTCCAATCCCAGGATTCGCGCATAGCCGGTTTCGTCGAGTTGCACGCCGTGCTGCTTGATAATCCGATGACTCTTCAGATCCGTGAGAGATTTCGGCAGCCCGTATGCTTCGCGATACGCTTCAGACGCAAACGTGTAAATGTGAAGCCTGCCGAGCTTCGCGACGATCAGGTCCGGATTTGTCGGGCGCTCAAACTGAATTGAAATGTCCGCCTCCAGACGCGAGACGTCGGCCTGTTCCATCGCGCAGCGCAGATCGACCATGATCCTTCGATACGTTTTTTGAAAATCGATCAGCCTGGGAAGAACCCAGAAGTTCCCGGGTCCTTCGGTTACGGCGACGCGAACCGAGCCCTTGATATCTGTCGAGATTGATGCGCGACGAAAGATGTTGAAGCTGAGGCGTTCCATCTGCTCGACATCGAACAGCAACGCCCGTCCTTCATCGCTTAATGACAAGCCCGATTGATCGCGCAAGAAGAGTTTGACTCCCAACTCCTCTTCGAGCCTGTCGATCCTCCGCATCAGTGTCGTACCGGTCAGCCCAAGCACTTCCGCTGCATTTCGGAAGCTCTGATGGCGCGTACATTGAAGAAATGCGCGTAAATCTTCCCACGACGCGTTGAGGGTTTCTTCAGTTTTCTTGCGCTGCATGGATGCAGCACCCCGATGCAAATCTTGCGGCATACCCGCTGGCCCCGTCAGGTATGATGATCGTGACAGATATGGGAACCTTAAATGCTGAAAGCGCTTCGAGGAAGTAGGGATTTGGCCGCGCGGCATGAACTCGATCGGCTTCTGCCGAGCTCGGCCATCACCGTGGGGCTGGCGACGCATGGGCAGTTGCCTAAATTGGTAGCTATCGCACGGCGCGAGATTCCCGGGGTTAATGCCAACGAAGTGGGCTTAGCCCATTTCCTGCGCGAGGATCCGGAGTCCATTTTTGTCTTTCAACGTGCGGGAAATCTGCTCGGCGGGATAGCATTCCTCTACCTCAATTGTCGTGGGCACGACGCGCTTTTGCTCGACGACATCGACCTGAAAAACCCAAACCGCGAGTATCTGGCGCGCCCTGATGAGGAAGCATCGGCCATCTACGTTTGGGCACTCGCTGGCTACGGGCGCGCCGTCGTCGGGTTGGGCAATGTGGCGGAATATTTGCGAGGCCCGCGATTTGTTGGCGCAGATTACTTTGCCCAGCCATCGACAGCTGCGGGCCGGGATTTGCTCATCGCTATAGGTTTCACGCCGAGACCGAGCTTCCAGCCCGATCTCTGGTGTTACGAGCGGCCCTGGAATCGGCTCCCAACGAATATTGCGGCATCGAATGCCCCAGCGAGGAGTTTTGCAGATGCACGGTACTAAATTTCCCCCACCGCCAAAGCCAGGCTCCCGCGCGATTTCGATCCGGATCGCGCGCGATCCCAATGATCTAATGCTGGTCACCGCCATTCGCGCCGCGGTCTACCTCGCCGAGCAGGATTGCCCGATCGAGGAAGAATTCGACGGCAACGATCTGGTCGCTGCGCACTTCATTGGATTTGTCGGCAACGAGCCTGCGGGCTGTCTGCGGGTGCGGTTCTTTGGCGAGTTTGCCAAGGTCGAGCGGCTCGCCGTCCGTCACCAATACCGGCGCTCGCGGGTTTCCTTCAAGCTGGTGCAGGCGAGCGTCGACTACATCAAGCGCAAGGGGTTTCGGAAAATCTACGGTCAGGCGCAGGACCGGCTGGTGGATTTCTGGGCGCATTTCGGCGCCAAGCCGCTCGGCCACAACCGCAAGATCACCTTTTCCGATTTTTCCTACACCGAGATGGTGCTTGAGCTCGAGCCGAGCCCCGATGCCATCACGCTCGACAGCGACCCATACGTGATCATCAGGCCCGAGGGCGATTGGGACAGGCCCGGCATCCTCGATATCTCCGCGGGTCGCGCGGTGAGCTCTCCACTGCGTACTCCTGTCCTGGCTGAACCATGATTCCGAAGTCGTAAAATTGTGCCGTCGATTCACGACGATCCGCCGATCCTCGTCTGCGCCGATCTTCAGACCGAATATCTCACCGAAGGTCGCAGCCATGTAATTTCAGACGCCGAGGCGATCACGGCGCGCTGCCTCGAATTGATGACGCTGTGGCGCGACAATCTGTGGCCGGTCATGCATCTGAAGCGGATCGCCCAGGCCGCATGGTTCAATCCGGCGTCGAACCTGACGGACTGGATTGGGGAATTGAAGCCGAGGCCGGGGGAACTCACCTTCGAGCATCCGTTGCCCTCGGCATACAGTTCGACGCGGTTCTCCGAATACATGTCGAATATGCGAAACGTTTGCTGCGTGCTCATGGGGTTTTCCCTCGACGAGACCGTGTTGTCCACCGTGGTCGACGGGTTTCACCGCAGCCATCGCTATCAGATCGTCAGCGATGCGGTGGCCTGCCGGCGCCCCGGCGTCGGCGACGCCGCGTCATACAAACTCGCGGTCGTTAAAGTCATCGGCAATTTCGCCGGCATTCAGGGAACTGCCGACCTGATCGGCGCAGGCGGCAAGATCGCGGTGTGAGCAAGGATCGATCTCTTCGCAAGTCGTCGGTGCTCACGGTGAGGGCTCCGGAAGCGAGTAAGAAATGGCGACCCGCGAGGATGATCTTAACGAATTGGCACAGGATATCTCAACGGCGATCGAAAAAGCCCGCCAGCTAAATCTGCCTACCAGCGCCTATATTCTATCGATGGTCCTGGTCGAACTATCGGAAGCCCTGAAAGCCGCGATGGACGAAGAGGAGGAAGAGGGCGACACGCCGAGATAGCGCTTCCCGCTAGTTTCGATCGACCCTGACCACCCGGCCTTTTTCGATCGCGAGCGCCAGCTCGCCGTGCTTCAGCGCCAGCGCCGCTTCGCCGAACAGCTCACGGCGCCAGCCGTGCAGCGCGGCGACGCCGGCATTGTCGTCGGCGGCGATCTGTTCGAGATCATCGACGGTGGCAATGACCTTGCTGGCGACGGCATGACGCTCGGACGTCATCCGCAGCAGGACTTTCAACAGTTCCACGGTCGCCGCGCCATTTGAATTGCCGCGCGGCTTCTCGATTTTCGGCAAGGCAGCGAGATCGCGCGCCAGGCCCCGCTGCACCGCGGCCACGATATCGGTGCCCCATTTCGAGCGGTCGAAACCCTTCGGCAGCGAGCGCAGATTGGCCAAGCGCTCGAGGCTGGTCGGCGCATGGGTGGCGATGTCGCCGACGGCATCATCCTTCAGCACGCGGCTGCGCGGAACATCGCGGCTCTGCGCTTCCTGCTCGCGCCAGGCCGCGACTTCCATCAATACCGCAAGCTCCTTTGGCTTGCGCACCCGCGTCTTCAGCCGTTCCCAGGCGCGCTCGGGGTGAAAGTCGTAGGTCCTTGGCGAGGTAAGGACCTCCATTTCCTCGCTCACCCAGTCGTTGCGGCCGCGCTTCTTGAGATCGGCATCCAGGGCCCGGAACACGTCGCGCAAATGGGTGACGTCGGAGACCGCGTAATGCATCTGCTCTTCGGTCAGCGGCCGGCGCGACCAATCGGTGAAACGGTGGGTCTTGTCCGGCCGGTGGCCGGTGATGCGCTCGACGAGCTGGTCGTAGGCAATGCTGTCGCCATAGCCGAGCACCATGGCCGCCACTTGCGTGTCGAAGATCGGGTGCGGAATGGTGCCGGACTGGTGCCAGACGATTTCGATGTCCTGGCGGGCGGCGTGGAAGACCTTCAGCACCTTCTCGTTGGCCATCAGCTCGAGGAATGGCTTCAAGTCGATGCCCTGGGCCAGCGTGTCGACCACGATCGCTTCGTCCGCGCTCGCCATCTGCACGACGCAGAGCAGGGGGTAATAGGTCGTCTCGCGCAGGAATTCGGTGTCGACGGTGATGACCGGATGCTTGGCGAGGCGGGCGCAGGCCGCAGCGAGTTCCGAAGTGGTCGTAATCAGATCCATGAACAATCCATAACGCTTCTGAAGAGGCGTTCTGCCGAAAGCGCTGATATGTCAAGGGTCTTGGGGCGAATTCGAGCCTTGCATTTCCGCGCTCCGGCGGCTTTTCGTGGCAGACTCAGGCCGGCGGGGCGGTCCCAGGGCGACCAGATGCAGGCGATGCGCGCTTCAAAACGGAAAAGCTCAGCAGTCGCTGATGCGCCGGGCGGACGGCCGCCGCTGCGACGGCACGGCAACCACGATGACGCAGAGACCGAGCATCGCCAATCCGATGAATTCAAATACCAGCGCGTCCACGGCAATTCCCCCCAACAAACCATTAGATTTGTCGGGGGCGGATTGACCGTTTCTTAATTCCTGGCGCCAGAGGGGCACCGCTTCATCGGATGTTGAACGGCGGGTTAACGGTTCACGTCCCGCAGAATGTCTGCAGCACGCGCTCATGCGGCTCGGGTGGCTCCGCATAGGCTGCCAACGCCGGCTGGTCATCGTACGGCTTTGACAGGACCGTCAGTAGCTCCTCGAAGGGTGCAAAGTCGTCCCGGTTCACGGCGGCCTCGATCACCGCTTCGACCCGGTGGTTCCTGGGAACAAAGGCCGGATTGACCGATCGCATCGCGGCTTGCCGTTCGGCCGGGCTTTGGGGCTCCTCGCCGAGGCGCTGGCGCCAGCGCACTGCCCACTCGTCATAGGCGGCGGGATCGGCGAACAATTGCCGGACCTCGCCATCGCGATCCGGATCGAGCGCAGCGTCGCTGAGCCGCCTGAAGGCAAGCGTGAAGTCGGCCTGGTTCTTGGCCATCGTGTCCAAAAGGTCTTGCGCCAGCATCCGATCATCGTCGTGCGCGGTGAACAGGCCGAGCTTGCGTCGCAAGCCGGCCTGATAGGCGGCATCGAAGATTTCGACGAATTCGCCGATCGCCGCCTGCGCCTCGGTCACGGCCTTGTCCTGATCCTCGGAAATGAGCGGCAACAGGCATTCGGCGAGCCGCGTCAGGTTCCATTGTGCAATTCTCGGCTGGTTGGCGTAGGCATAACGGCCCATCTCGTCGATCGAACTGAACACTTGCCTCGGATCGTAATGGTCCATGAAGGCGCACGGGCCGTAATCGATGGTCTCGCCCGAGATCGAGGTGTTGTCGGTGTTCATCACGCCGTGGATAAAGCCGACCAAAAGCCAGTGCGCGACGAGGTTAGCCTGCCGGGCGATGACTGCGCTCAGCAGCGCAAGATAGCGGCGCTCGTTGTCCGCTACTTCCGGGTAATGCCGGGCGATGACATGGTCCGCCAGCCGCCGCACGCCCTCGGTATCGCGGCGGGCCGCGAAATATTGGAAGGTTCCGACCCGGATGTGGCTGGAGGCGATCCGGGTGAGGACAGCCCCGGGCAGGGCCGTCTCGCGCAGTACGCTTTCGCCGGTCAGGACGGCGGCGAGCGAGCGCGTGGTCGGGATTCCCAGCGCCGCCATCGCCTCGCTGACGACGTATTCGCGCAGCACCGGACCGAGCGCGGCGCGGCCGTCGCCGCGGCGCGAAAACGGCGTCGGGCCCGACCCCTTGAGCTGAATGTCGCGGCGGACACCGTCGGCGTCGATCACCTCGCCGAGCAGGATGGCGCGGCCGTCGCCGAGTTGCGGTACGAACTGGCCGAACTGGTGGCCGGCATAGGCCATCGCGATAGGGTCCGCGCCGTCGGGAAGCCGTTTTCCGGCGAGGATCTCGGCACCTTCCGGGGTTTCGAGCCGCTCCGGATCAAGGCCGAGCTGGACCGCCAGCGGCCGGTTCAGCTTGATCAGCCGGGGCGAGGCGACTGGGGTCGGCGCGACCCGGGCAAAAAAGCTGGCCGGCAGGGCCGCATAGGTGTTTTGAAAGGGGAAATGCACCGTCATGGCCTCAAGATAGGCATAGCCGGCAATTAGACAATCGGCTTGCGGCACAGGCGGGGCAACGGGGCTGTTCTTCCGTCACATTTTGCGGGGCTGCCGCCATTTTCAGGGGGCAGGTTTTGGGGGCGCATTCGGTTGCCGCGCCTGACGCGCTCGGGTAAACCCTGACGCTCTTCGGGGGCGGCAACGCCGCCCGATTCTGCCCTCTGACCGCCTTTTTCAGGATTTTCATGCATCGTTACCGGTCCCACACCTGCGGCGCGCTCCGCGAGAGCGATATCGACCAGACGGTTCGGCTGTCGGGCTGGTGCCATCGCATCCGCGACCATGGCGGCGTGCTGTTCATCGATCTGCGCGATCATTACGGGCTGACCCAATGTGTCGCCGACCCGGATTCGCCGGCGTTCAAGGACGCCGAGAAACTGCGCTCGGAATGGGTGGTGCGGATCGACGGCAAGGTACGCCGGCGTCCCGACGGCACCGACAATCCGGAACTGCCGACCGGCGCGGTCGAGATCTATGTCAGCGAAATCGAGGTGCTGGGGCCAGCCGGCGAACTGCCGCTGCCGGTGTTCGGCGAGCAGGAATATCCTGAGGACATAAGGCTTAAGTACCGTTTCCTCGACCTTCGCCGCGAAAAGCTGCACCAGAACATCATGACCCGCGGCGCGATCGTCAATTCCATGCGCAAGCGGATGAAGGACCAGGGTTTCTTCGAGTTTCAGACCCCGATCCTGACGGCGTCGTCGCCGGAAGGCGCGCGCGACTTCCTGGTGCCGTCACGGATCCATCCGGGCAAGTTCTACGCGCTGCCGCAGGCGCCGCAGCAGTATAAGCAACTGCTGATGATGAGCGGCTTCGACCGCTACTTCCAGATCGCGCCCTGTTTCCGCGACGAAGACCCGCGTGCCGACCGGCTGCCCGGCGAGTTCTACCAGCTCGACATCGAGATGAGTTTTGTCACCCAGGACGACGTGTTCGCGGCGATGGAGCCAGTCATCACCGGCGTGTTCGAGGACTTTGCCAAGGGCAAGCCCGTCACCAGGAACTGGCCACGGATTCCCTTTGCGGAAGCTTTGCGCAAATACGGCAGCGACAAGCCCGATCTGCGCAACCCGCTGGTGATCCAGGAGGTCTCCGAGCACTTCCGCGGCTCCGGCTTCAAGGTGTTCGCGCGGATGCTGGAAGATAAGAAGAATCAGGTCTGGGCCATTCCCGGGCCCGGCGGCGGAAGTCGCGCGTTCTGCGACCGGATGAACTCCTGGGCGCAGGGCGAGGGCCAGCCCGGACTCGGCTACATCATGTGGCGCGAGGGCGGCGAGGGCGCAGGCCCCCTTGCCAACAATATCGGACCCGAACGGACGGCGGCGATCCGCGCGCAGCTCGGCCTGAAGGAGGGCGATGCCGCGTTCTTCGTCGCTGGCGATCCCGACAAGTTCTGGAAATTTGCCGGCCTGGCGCGCAACAAGCTCGGCGAGGAGTTGAACCTGATCGACAAGGATCAGTTCAAACTCGCCTGGATCGTCGACTTCCCGATGTACGAGTACAACGAGGAAGACAAGAAGGTCGACTTCTCGCACAACCCGTTCTCGATGCCGCAGGGCGAACTCGAGGCGTTGCAAAACCAGGATCCGTTGACCATCAAGGCGTTCCAGTACGACATCACCTGCAACGGCTATGAGATCGCCTCCGGCGGCATCCGCAATCATCGGCCCGAGGCGATGGTGAAGGCGTTCGAGATCGCGGGCTATGGCGAGAAGGACGTCGTCGAGCGCTTCGGTGGCATGTATCGCGCGTTCCAGTACGGCGCGCCGCCGCATGGCGGGATGGCGGCCGGCGTCGATCGCATTGTCATGCTTCTCTGCGGCACCACCAATCTGCGCGAAATCTCGCTGTTCCCGATGAACCAGCGCGCCGAAGACCTCTTGATGGGCGCGCCCTCGGAAGTCACGGCCAAGCAATTGCGCGAGCTTCACATCCGGCTCAATCTGCCGCAAACCTGATCTCTCATGAAACAGGCACCGAAACCTGAAATTCGGGGTGAGGGAGCCCGCGGGGGGAATTAATGACATCCCATTCTGAAGATCTCCAATCCGCGGCGCTCGCCTATCACCGGCTGCCGCGGCCGGGCAAGCTCGAGATTCAGGCGATCAAGCCGCTCGCCAACCAGCGCGATCTCGCGCTCGCCTATTCGCCGGGCGTGGCCGCTGCCTGCATGGCGATTGCCAACGATCCGGCCGAAGCCGCGTCGCTGACAACCCGCGCCAATCTTGTTGCGGTGGTCTCCAACGGCACAGCGGTGCTCGGCCTTGGCAATATCGGACCCTTGGCGTCGAAGCCGGTGATGGAGGGCAAAGCGGTCCTGTTCAAGAAGTTCGCCGGCATTGACGTGTTCGACATCGAAATCGCCGCCGACACCATCGAGCGCGTGGTCGAGACGGTGGCCGCGCTGGAGCCGACCTTCGGCGGCATCAATCTGGAGGACATCAAGGGTCCGGAATGCTTCGAGATCGAGGCGCAACTCAAGGCGCGCATGAAGATCCCGGTATTTCACGACGATCAGCATGGCACCGCCATCATCGTCGGCGCCGCCATCACCAATGCGCTGCTGCTGACCGGCAAGAAGCTTTCCGAGGTCAAGATCGTCACCTCCGGCGCCGGCGCCGCTGCGCTCGCCTGCCTCAATCTCCTGGTCGCGATGGGTGCGCAGCGCAAGAATATCTGGGTCTGCGATATCGATGGCGTGGTGCATGAGGGGCGCAACACGCTGATGGACCGCTGGAAGTCGGTCTATGCCCAGAAAACCGACAAGCGCAAACTGGCGGAAGTGATCGGCGGCGCTGACATCTTCCTCGGTCTGTCGGCGCCCAATGTGCTGACGCCGGACATGGTCAAACAGATGGCGGACAAGCCATTGGTGATGGCGCTGGCCAACCCGAACCCTGAAATCATGCCGGATGAAGCCCGCAAGGCGCGTCCCGACGCGATGATCTGCACCGGGCGAAGCGACTTTCCCAACCAGGTGAACAACGTCCTCTGCTTCCCCTTCATCTTTCGCGGCGCGCTCGATGTCGGCGCTACCGCAATCAACGAGGAAATGAAGAAGGCCGCGGTCGACGCGATCGCTCAGCTGGCGCGCGATCCGCCGATGGACGCCATCGCGCAGGGGTTTGACAGCGGCGAGGCGCAAGGGTTCGGCCCGGGCTCCTTGATTCCGATTCCGTTCGATCCGCGGCTGATCCTGCGCATTGCGCCGGCGGTGGCGAAGGCGGCGATGGAATCCGGCGTCGCCTCCCGGCCGATCAAGAGTTTCGAGGACTATAACGCGCAGCTGGTGCGCTTCGCGTTCCGCTCCGGCCTGGTCATGAAGCCGGTATTCGCCAAAGCAAAGACCCAGCCGGTCCGAGTAATCTACGCGGAGGGCGAGGACGAGCGCGTTCTGCATGCAACCCAGGTGGTGCTCGAGGAAAAGCTGGCGCGTCCGATACTGGTCGGACGGCCCTCCGTGGTCGAGGCCCGGATCAAGAGGTTCGGCCTCGCCATCAAGGCCGGCAGGGATTTTGACCTCGTCAATCCCGAGGACGATCCGCGCTACCGCTCCTATGTTCAGTCCTATATCGACGTCGCCGGCCGGCACGGGGTCACTCCCGACGCCGCACGCACCGTGGTCCGCACCAATGCCACCGTGATCGCGGCCCTGGCGGTGATCCGCGGCGAGGCCGACGCCATGATCTGCGGCGTCGAGGGCCGCTATATGAGCCATCTGCGCCATGTGCGCGAGATCATCGGCTTCCTTCCGGGGGTGAGCGATTTCGCGGCGCTTTCCCTGATGATCACCAGCAAGGGCGCCTATTTCATCGCCGATACCCAGGTGCGGCCCAACCCGAGCGCCGAGGAACTCGCGGAAATGGCGGCGCTGGCGGCGCTTCATGTCCAGCGCTTCACGATCAAGCCCAAAATCGCGTTCGTATCACATTCCGACTTTGGCAGTTATGACAGCGAGTCCTCGCGCAAGATGCGCCGCGCTACCGCGCTCCTGAAGCAGAGCCATCCTGAACTGGAGGCGGACGGCGAGATGCAGGGCGATACCGCGCTTTCGGAAGCCGCGCGAAAGCTGATCCTGCCGCACTCGAAGCTCGAAGGCGAAGCCAATATCCTGATCATGCCGAACCTCGATACGGCCAACGTCGCCTATCAGATGATCAAGTCGCTGGCCGATGCACTCCCCGTAGGCCCGATCCTGATCGGTCCCTCGCGTCCGGCGCATATTCTCACGCCAGGGGTGACCGCGCGCGGCGTGCTCAACATGACGGCGGTCGCCGCCGTCGAAGCCCAGGAGCGCGCCGGCCGCCAGCAGCCGTCATTGTTCGCCTAGAGCATGATCCGGAAAAGTGAGAGCCGGTTTTCCGAAAAGATCATGCTCAAACAAAGAGATGAGATGATGATCCGATTCAATCTAATCGGATCATGATCTGGCTCGGCAAGTATTCGATCGCTTTCCGGTTTGGGGTCGGCGGCGACTGCGCGAGTCGATTTGAGCGTTTGAAAAGCTGCGGCGGAACGCCCATAATCACCTGACATTGCGACCTTGGCTTTCTTTGCAGCATCCAGTGAGGCCGACCCATGCCAGCGTTAATCACTTTCGGGCGGATTCTGTTCGCCGTGCTGTTCATCTATTCGGGGGCGACCAAGCTGTTCGCAATTCCGACCACCGCGGAATTTATTTCCGCCAAGGTTGTCGTTCCCGCGCTGCTCGCGCCCTATACGTCACAGCTCGAAACCATGACGGGAATGTCGACGCCGCAACTTCTCGCCATTGCGGTTGGCTCCTTCGAGGTCATCAGCGGGTTGATGATAGCGCTGAATTTCGGGGCGCGGTTCTTTGCCATTCTTCTGATCCTCTTCGTGGCCGCCGCCACCTTCTATTTCAATGATTTCTGGAATCAGCCGTCGCCCGAAAATGCCAAGACCCTTGTCGACGCGTTGAAGAATCTGTCGATCATCGGCGCGCTGTTCATGATCGCGGGCTATGGGCGGAGACCGCGGGGGGCGGAGCCTGCCTATGGCGAGATCTGATCCACGCGCCGCCACGGCGTAACGCTGACATCATTGGGGCTGTCGAGGATTTGGGCCTGACCGGCCGCGAGGCCATGGGCGGCCAGAATCTGCTGCGGCGATTGCGCGGGCACGCCGGGAAAGCATGGCTCGCCGCCCGGCAACCGCACCCGCGGCGCCTGCGAGAGCCAGAACGTGTCGTAACGGTCCATGAACATGGCGAAGACGTCAGGTCCGCCAATGATCGCGACGGTGCCGGAACGCACGCCGGCGAAATCGCAGGCCGATTCGAACGAGGCTCCGGCCGGATTCCACCGCGTAGCCTTCGGATTGGACGGATCCGGCGCGATTGCGGCGATCTTGCGGGTCACGATGATTCGCTTTCGTCGCGGCGAATTCGGCTGGTCTTCGTAGGAATTGCGGCCGTGCACGATCAGGTCGGCGCGATCGAGGGCCGCGGTGAAGAATTTCTTGTCGCCCTCGAATTTCAATTCGTCCGGCATCACGCCGGCAGCGTTCGCCAGCATGCCGTCCGCCGACACGATGACGTAGCCGTCGATGCGCAGATCCGGCATCCCGCGCGGCGAATGTTATTGCGAAATCGTCTGCACCACGCTGGAGACCGGCCGCGAACTCACGGTCGGCAGCTTGGTGTCTTTCAGAAGTTCTTCGTCATACTGCGGCAGCGTCTGCACCGGGGCTTTCGGGATCATCTTGACGACCTTGTAACCGCCGGCTTTCAGCCGGTGCAGCAGTTCCGGCAGCGCTTCCGCGGTGTGCTTGTGGAAATCGTGCAGCAGGATGATGCCTTTGCCGAGTTTGTCGAGCTTCTTCATGGTGACGTCGATCACCTGCTGCGCGTTGCGCGCCTTGAAATCGAAGGAGTCGAGGTCGCAGGAGAACATCGCGATGTTCCGGGTGCCGAGATACGTCACCATTTCCGGCGGATGCTGCAGCGCCGGGAAGCGGAAGAATGGCGCGGGCGAAACCCCGTCCAGGGCCCATTTCACCGCGCTGAAACCTTTCTCGATCTCTTCCTTGCGCTGGTCTTCGGTCAGTTTCTTGTTGGTGAGGGTGGCATGCGACCAGGTGTGCGATCCGATGGTATGGCCGGCCGCGAGAACCTCTCTCAGGATTTCCGGATAGTAGGTCGCGTGCTTGCCGATCGAAAAGAAAATACCGGTCGTGCATTCATCCGCCAGCGTCTTCAGCACCGAGGGCGTGTTGACCGGCCACGGACCGTCGTCGAACGTCAGCACCACTTCATGGTCGTGCAGGAAATCGAGCTGCTTGAAGTGCTCGAAACCGAAGCCCGGTCCGCCCGTGGTGTCGATTTCAACGACGCGGCCGATGCCAAGCGCATTGGGATTGGCGCAGGCCGCTTTGGCGGGCGCAGGTGCCGGGCGGGAGCCGGTGCAGGAGCCGCTTGCGGAGCTGTCGCCTGGGAAGTCGCGGCCGCGCTCTTGGTGGCAGGGGTCTGCGACCAGGCCAGGCCTGACGCACACAGCGAAACCGCGCCCGCAAAGATCAATCCTGCCGCAATTCGCATCTCTTTATCCCTCACGCTGATCCCGTGCCCGTCCCTGGCATTTTGCCATCGTCCGAGCATTTCCTTGCCCCTGATAACACTAGCCTAGTTGGACCTGCGCCGCCACGGCAACGGCTAATATCGCCGCGCACGGGCTTACCGGTTAATTACGGGGAGGAACACCGCGTCAGGTCTCGGCGAGCGTCCGCGCAATCGCAGATTTGACGCGGGCATCCGACGGCTCGACGGCCGAGGGAAACGCTTCGGCGATGTAGCCGTCGCGGCCGATCAGATATTTGTGGAAGTTCCAGCGCGGCATGTCCTTCGGACGCGCGTCCGCGGCCCATTTGTAGAACGGATGCGCGTTCGGACCCTTCACCACGCCTTATTGGTGCTGCGCGGTCTCCGCGATATCGCTCGAGCCGCCCGGCTCCTGTCCGCTGAAATCGTTGGAGGGAACGCCTTTAATCATCAGACCGCGACCGTGAAATCGGTCCACAATTCCTGCAACCCGGCGTATTGCGGCGTGTAGCCGCACAGGCACGGTGACGCGGTGTTGACGATCAGCAGCGGCCGGCCGGTGTATTCGGCGAGCCTGATATCGCCGCCGTCCGAGCCGGGGAACGAGAAAGCATAGGCCGTGATTCAGGCTCATCGCGGGCGTGGCGGCTGCCCGCGTTGCGACCGGGCCGGCGGCCGCGGCCAGCGCCGCCGTGAGGATGGTCCTGCGGTTGATGCACGGCGCGTCTTCTAGCGCAGCCCCAGGGGCAAAGCGACCGGGCGGCTGACAGGCAGCTAGCGCAACGAAACGATGAAGTCGGTTCCTTCGCCGGTTTCCCCGGCATTGATGCCTTGATCGGAAACGATGATCGAGGCGCCGGTCGAAAGCGCTTCCGTAATTCGCGCCATCGCATCCGCGGGGATGGTGATGCGATCCAACGCCTCGCTGGGGCTGTCCGGCACCGGCAATGGCTTTGGCTCGACGGCGGCGCTGGCGATGTTGCGCCGGCGCGAAGCGTGCTCGTTTGCATCGCGCCGCTCGGCGTACCGCGGCAAATTCGGCAGCGAGACCACCGACCAGTGCACGATATTGGCGTCATCCTTGTCGATCTCAGCCGTAAACACATGCGTTCCCAGCGGCCGGTCGCTCGGGGCGATCGTCACGGGCACCTCGAACAGCGGGGCGAAATTCTGCCTTACATAGAGCTTCGAATCCTTGCGGCTGATAAACACCGCGATCTGACCGGCGCGCTTTGGCGCCGCTGTCTTTACCGGATCTGGTTTTCCGGCGGCCGGCTTCGCCGCGTCAAGCATGCGGGCCTGATCCTTCTTCGCATCGGGAACGTTCGGGCCGACGCCTGTCGCGGCCTTGACGGCATCGTCAGGCTTGTCGATCGATTTTTCGACCGATTTGGGCGCGTCCGGCCTTGGTGCGCCCAGCTTGGCGTCATCCGCCTTCGCCTCGCCTTTTTTCTCGACAGGCTTGTCTTCAACCTTCGTGCTGCCGGTTGCCGACAAATCGGTCTTTGCGGGGGCGGCGCCTGGTTGCGCGGCGGCGGTTTCGTCCGCTCTGTTCCCGGATGTTGATGTTTGGGAATTTGCCGCGTCGACGGCAGCTTCGGATTTTGCATCGCTCTTCGAAGCATCGGCTGGCTTGTCCGAGGCGGCGTCCTCGGCGCTCGCCGGCGCGTTGTCGGTTCGCGGCTCCTTGCGCGGCGTCGTATCCGCGCTGGATGACGTTGCATCAGTCATGGTCACCGAAGCGGAGGCCGCCGGGATATCGCCGCTCGCGTCCGCGGTGTGGGTCTGCTCGCGCAGGGAGGTGGATGAGGATTTGGACGCCGGTGCTTCGCCGATGACCGGCCTCGCATCGTCGGCGTGCCCGACGGTCGATCTCAGTTCGAGCTTCGCCTCCGAAATCGCAGGCGTGATCGGAGGAACGGCCTCGGAGGCCTTGTCGGATTTTGGCGCAGGCGGCGCATCGGCCTGTGGCTCGGCCGCAGGTTGCGGCACGAGCTTCTGGGTCACCAGCAGCGGATGCGAAAAGCTGGCAGGGGTCATTTCGCCGGGGGTGACGACGACCCGCGCTCCCATCCTGGTCCAGTTCCACATCTTCATGGCGAACGCCATCGGCATGCGGATGCAACCATGCGAGGCCGGATAGCCGGGAAGCACGCCGGCGTGGATGGCGATGCCCGACCAGGTGATCCGCTGCATATAGGGCATCGGCGCGCCGCTATAGATGTTGGAATGATGCAGCTTCTGTTTCTGAATGACGCTGAAGACGCCCATCGGCGTCAGATGGCCCTTCATGCCCGTCGAAACCGGGGCTTCCGCGAAGAATCCGTTGGCGTCGTAGATTTTGAGGTTTTGCTTCTCGATCGAGATCGCAATGATGACCGGCCCCTGCGGCTTGGCCGATTCCTTTCCGGCACCTCGATCTTCTTGGCCTGATGGCGGCGCGGCTTTTGCCGCCGCGGCTGCTCGACTGGCCCGGGCCGATAATATCCAGAATATCAGCATCGGAATCCGACCAGTAAAACAGCGCGGCTTCCGCCTGGGCAGTGGTTCCGATCGCGCCGGCTGCCGTCAGAGCCGCAATTCGCCAAAGCCGTCCGGCAGCCAGAACCTTGTACACGCCCACGCGAACCATCCTCGAATCCTTACCCCAATCGATCTTTAGTGTCTCAGACGGGATACGCGTTCACCAGCGTAAGGCTTCCAATCGTCTGCGATTTTCGCGCGGAGCGTAGCAAAAAAGCCTCACACAACGTTAAACGGGCAGGCCGCGGCACCTATTGCCGGCGGCCTTCCTGAAAGGCCCTTCCACGCCTACATGGGTGAAAGCGCCAACGGAGAATGACATGACACGTAAAGCCCCAGGCCTGTGTGACACAAAGTGGAGAGCTCTGGCTTTACTGCTGCCGGTTTTGGCGCTGTGGCCGGGTTCGGCGGCCTATGCCGCCGACGAGCCGGACCTGATCTTCCGCCGCTCCACCGTGTTCAAACTGCTCAGCCCAAACGACAAGCTCGCGACCTATGGCGTCGACGATCCCGAGGTTGAAGGGGTCGCTTGTCACTTCACGGTGCCGGAGAGGGGCGGCTTCAAGGGCTGGCTTGGGCTTGCTGAGGAAGTTTCGGATATTTCGCTCGCCTGCCGCCAGATCGGCCCGATTCACTTCAAGGGCAAGCTGGAGCAGGGCGACGACATGTTCCGGAAGCGGCGCTCGCTGTTCTTCAAGAAGATGCAGATCGTGCGCGGCTGCGACGCCAAGCGGAACGTGCTGGTCTATATGGTCTATTCGGATCGCCTGATCGAAGGCTCGCCGAAGAATTCGACCTCCTCGGTGCCGATCATGCCTTGGGGAGCGGCCAATTCCACCGTCCAGAAATGTGGCGACTTCATTCAGTAAAGGGTTTTCGGTTTACCGCTTCACGGGAGCCGGACGCGGGCGGACCCATGGCACGGGCCGGGCATTGGGGTCGCGGCAGCCAACCAGTTGCAAAAGTTTTTGCGGTGACGATTGATTGCCGCGAGCAAAGTCACCGCATTGCTGCGTCATGGCGCCGCAAATCTTTGGCCGCTCTTGTTTCGGCGGAGTTGTTTTGCCGGGCTGCGGCTCGGACGGGCCGTTGGTCTCGGCCAGACTTTCGACGGCTGACCGCCCGGGTCCCCGGGGCGGGGTTCTAATCCCCAGCTCGATGTTGCCGTTGCCCACGAACGAAATCCTCCGTTGAACTGGATTGCAACGCGCAACTGCCCAGGAAAGTTGCAACGCCGATCTGATTGAGACGGCCGGAGCAGGGTAGCGGTTCATGCACCCTGGGCCCTCAGAGCGCTTCTTCACCAGAGAAAGGTTAAAACGCAGTCCGCCGCTTTAAGCCTCACCCGGGGCGCCCGAGAGGATCGCCGCGCTAGAGCGTTTTCGAGCGAAGTGGAGACCGGTTCGCGTTAATGAGTAAGCGGGCCACCCAGCTGAAATCGCTTGGATTTCTTGGGCATTGTTTCATTGGCTCCGAAGCGACGAAACAATTCCCCGCGCGACGAAACCATTTTTCGCTTTTGGCGCAGAACGCCGGAAACGCCGCATGGTTATCAAGGCGGCAACAACAACGGCGGAAAGCCGGTGGCCAAAACCGGAGACAGTCAAATGCGAACCCTCAGCATCATTCTTGCCTTTGCCTTCGTGATCGCGGGCGTTTCGATGGCCGGTTCGGCCGATAGCGGCCTGCCGGGAGTTGGGACCTTCGCCTATACCGGCTCGCCGACCGTCACTTCAGCACCTCAATCTCTTGTTGTTGCGGTCCGCTGACGCGCGATTGAACCAAGACCCAAACAAGGTTGCCGGTAAGGCCATCATGCATTTTCGCGTCAGTGCTGCAGCGGTCGTCGCCTCATTCGTTTTGCCTGGTTTGGCGCTGGCGCAAGTCGGACAGATTCCGGTCGACCAAGCCCGGATTCAGCAAGCGCAAGTCCGGCAAGTTCAATTGCGCTCGCTGCTAAAAATCCCCGATCCGCGCGCCGAGTTCGTGCGCCAGTGCGCGCCCCACATGGTCGGGCGCTGGGCACATCCCGAAGCCGTTTGCGGCTGCCTGCTCGACCATGCCGCCGCCGCCGTCGAAGACAGCGATCTGCGCGAAGCGCTCCTGCGCGGGATCAGCGAGACCGGTGTGCCCACCATCGAGACCGAATGGGTGCCGGCATCGAAACAATCCGAGATCGGCCCGACCTTCACCAAGATTGCAAAACCGACGCTGCAATGCATGTTCGAGCCGGCGAATTAGGCTCGCTGCCTTAAATTCCCGATCATTTTTTGCAGACGCCGGAGTGCGATCGCCGGCGGAGGACTACTGCCGTCTCGGCTGGCCCCGATTCAGACGCATCGGTTATTTCTTTATTCCCAGACGCGGAACGCATTTTACCGCGCGCTGGATTCCGTTTGCGGTCATCCTGGCGCCCGACACTTCCTTGATCTGGCCCGCGGGACAGGATCCGTCGTCGACGAAAATGCGCTGCCCCAGCCGCAAATTGACGATGTCCTGCTCGCGCGAAACCTGTTCGGCCATCACAGATGTTGCCGATACGGCCAGTGCAATGCTGGTGATGAGGTAGAGGATATTGCGGTTGCCCTGCATCCGTGTCTCCATGGGCCGGGCCACGAAATCGCGCCGCCGAGCATCGGAGTGTATGGGCGCGGCCGCAATTCTGAAAGCGACAACGGAAAACAGTGAGCGAAATGAACGCCAACGATACCAAGCAAAAGATTCTCGATGCCGTCGACGCCAATTTCGACGCGCAGCTCGCGACGACAAGGGATTTTGTCGCCATCCCCTCCACCCGCGGCGCCGAAGGGCCGTGCCAGGATATGATTGGCGATCTCTTGCGCCAGCGCGGCTACGAGGTCGACGACTGGCACATCGATGTCGAGGATTTGAAGGATCTGCGCGGCTTCGGCCCGATCGAGCACGATTTTTCCAGGGCGCGCACCGTGGTCGGCACTTACCGTCCCGCGAGCAACAAGGGAAAATCGCTGATCCTGCAGGGCCATTGCGACGTCGTGCCCACCGGCCCGCTGGAGATGTGGGAGACGCCGCCGTTTTCGCCCGTGATCAAGGACGGCAGGATGTATGGCCGCGGCGCCTGCGACATGAAATCGGGCACCATCGGCGCGCTCTATGCGCTTGACGCGATCAAGGCCGCAGGGCTGAAGCCGACCGCGCGGATCCACTTCCAATCCGTGATCGAGGAAGAGAGCACCGGCGTTGGCGCGCTCTCGACCCTGCAGCGCGGCTATCGCGCCGACGCCTGTTTCATTCCCGAGCCGACCAGTGGCAAGATGGTGCGCTCGCAGGTCGGGGTGATCTGGTTTCGCCTGAAAGTGCGCGGCTTTCCGGTCCATGTGTTCGAGGCCGGCGCAGGCTCCAACGCGATCACCGCGGCCTATCATCTGATCCAGTCGTTGGAAAAACTCGAGGCCGAATGGAACGAACGCGCCAAGAGTGACCGGCACTTCAAGGCGGTGACGCATCCGATCAACTTCAATCCCGGCATCATCAAAGGCGGCGACTGGGCCTCCAGCGTGCCGGCCTGGTGCGACGTCGATTGCCGGATCGCGATCCTGCCGGGCTGGTCGGTCGCCGACTGCCAGGCTGAGATCCTCAGCCAGCGTTTCGGCGGCGGCGCGCGATCATCGCTTCCTCTCCAACAATCCGCCCGCCGTGGAATGGTCCGGGTTTTTGTCGGAGGGTTATGAGCTGAAGGATTCGGCGGAAGCGGAAGCCGCGTTCGGCAAGGCCTTCAACGCGGTTTATGGTGGTTCCGTGCCGGACCACGTCTTCACCGCGCTCACCGATACACGGTTCTATGGGCTGAACTACAACATCCCAAGCCTGTGCTTCGGCGCCAGCGGGGCAGCGATGCACGGCTTCAATGAATATGTCGATCTGGATTCCCTGCGCAAATCAACCAAGGCCACCGCGCTGTTCATCGCCGAATGGTGCGGGGTAGAGAAGATGTAGCCGTCATCGCGACCCGTTGGGTCCTTGCAATGACGGCGGAGAGCTCAACCCGATAACGATGCTTATTGCGGCCACAAGCGCCGCAACGATCGCGTCCAGCCCATCGGTCAGGGCGGCGGGACCGGGCTGCAGGATCAGCGGCGACTTGATCTCGACGATGCGGTCGTTGCGGACCGCCGGAATCTCGCTCCAGCCCGGCCGCTTTCGGATTCGGTCCGGAACGACTTTCTTGCCGCACCATGACGCCAGGATCACGTCCGGCGCCGCGGCGCGCACGACATCGGGCGAAATGATCCGGTCCTTGGCGGCCTTTTGAAGCCGCAAGTCCGGCAGCAGCGTCTTCGCCGCCGGCGATCTCGATCAGTTCGGAAACCCAGCCGATGCCGCTGATCAGGGGATCGTCCCATTCCTCGAAATAGACTTTTGGTCTGTGGCGAGGGCCGGCGGGTCGCCGCAATGCCGGCAAGACGGCGCTCGTATCCGGTTGCGAGTTGATCGGCCCGCTCCGTCGCACCGATCAGCGCGCCCACGGTGCGGATCATCGCCAGAATGCCCGCTATGTCGCGCTGGTTGAAGACATGGATGGCGACGCCGGCGCGCACCAGATCGGCGACGATGTCCGCCTGCAAATCCGAAAAGGCGAGAACGAGGTCCGGCTCGAGCGCCAGAATCTTCGGAATGTCGGCAGAGATGAAGGCGGATACCCGTGGCTTCTCGCGCCTCACCTGCGGCGGCCGAACGGCGTAGCCGGAGACGCCGACAATGCGGTCCTGTTCGCCGAGCAGATAAAGGGTCTCGACGGTTTCCTCGGTGAGACAGACGATCCGGCGGGGAGGGAATTGGCGCATGGCGAGATGATATGGCGAATTATGGACGCGATGTCACCGCGAACATTACCCGAGACGTCATTGCCTGATTTGACACGGCAATTCGATGTTCTTAAGGAATGACTTGAAGAGAAACGGGGAGGAGTCATGACACCGCTCGAAAAAGTGAATTCGATGAAGATGCCGTTCGCTGAATTGAAGGGCGTCACCTTCACCGAAGCCGACAGGGATCGCGTGGTGGCGCGGATGCTGGTTCGGCCGGATCTCTGCACCCTCGGCCATATCATTCACGGCGGCGCGATCATGGCCCTTGCGGATTCCGTCGGTGCCGCTGCGACCGTGATCAATTTGCCTGAGGACGCCAAGGGCACCACCACGATCGAAAGCAAGACCAATTTTATCGGCGGCGCCAGGGAGGGAACGACGCTGATCGCGACTGCGACGCCGGTGCACCGCGGCCGTCGCACCCAGGTCTGGCAGACCCGGCTGGAGACTGAGGACGGCAAGTTGATCGCGGTGGTGACCCAGACCCAGATGGTGCTGGTATGAATACGGATATTTGAGTTCGTTAACCATTCGGTCGCGACATTCTGCTGTTATTTCAGGCGGGAACCGGCCTTGAATTTCATGTTGCGATGCACAATATTCCGTGATCTAGGGATTCGACGCCTCCTCGAGGGCCATCCAAGAGGAGTTTCGACGTGCTACACGAAGACATTACCCGTTCGAGGTTTGCCGGCGGCTACGTTCGGACGCTGTATCAGCAAGAAGAATTGCCGCTGCTGCGCGATCATCTATTGCGGCTCGATCCGGAAAGCCGCCATGACCGCTTCAATGGCTTCATGGACGATAGCTTCATCGAGCGCTATGCCGCGAAATGCGCCGATGACGGCACCGTCATCATCGCCTATATCGAGGACGGCGTGGTGCGCGGCGCGGCGGAACTGCATCCGCCGGATCAATCCCCGGACGCATTGCCGGAGATCGCGTTCAGCGTGGAGGCATCCGTGCGCCGGCAGGGCGTCGGCAGCATCCTGTTCAAACGGCTGATCTCGGAAGCGCGATGGAAGGGCTATGGCGCCTTGCGGATCACCACCGGCGCGCAGAATCAGGCGATGCGGGCGCTCGCCAACAAGTTCGGCGCGCACCTGACTTTCCGCCACGGCGAATCCACCGGCACCATCGATCTGAAGCAGCAACCGCAGCTCGAACTCGCAAAGCTTGCGATCGCGACGCCCGCCGATGCTGCGCGCGCAATGGTCAAGTTCAATCGCGCCTATTGGAAGCTTTTGCTGGGAATGTATGGCTGGGGCCGGGCGGCCTGAGCAGCGGCGCTACAAACAGCAATTCGCCGGCCTTTCAGCCCCGGCGAATTGCTGCTAACGGCGCGGCGCCGAAGGCGCGGATTTAAGTCCCGGTGCGCTTGTCGTTGCCGAACCGCCTGACGACCCGGCGCTCGACCACCACCGAGCGCTGCGCGCCTTGTTCGCCCGCGATCACGCGGGTCGTCGAACGCGCAGAGGTGCGCGCGATCTTCTTCACTTCGGCCATCACGGATTCGATCGGCAGCCCCATCAGCGAAGCGGCGATTTCAGCCTGCGCTTCCTGGTCGTCGGTGATGCCGACCGCGGCAAAAATCGCTTCATCCAGCGTCGGCGGATCGCGCCGGACGCGCCGCGTTCCATACTTGGTATTCCAGTCTTCGCTCATCGGGGCCTCTCAATTCGATCCGGAAATACCTAGGAGCCCATATGTTGCATTGCAATATGAAATTGGTGTGGCAATCCAGCTATGCGTTGGCAGCGTCAAAGACCTAAATCGGTATGAGACCATGGATACGATCGTCCTGGGCACCGTGCGCTGCGGCGGCAATGCTTACAATCATTGCGATCGCGGTTTTCCACCGCCCGTTTGGGCTCCCGTCATCATGGCGGTGAACCGGCAGCGTTCGCAAAATCGATCGGCTGCTGCGGCCAGCGTTTCAGCGCGGCGTGTCCGGCGTCGGTCAGGACATAGACGCCGCGCTCGGCGCGGTCGAACCAGCCGTAGACATTGTGCAGCAGGATTTTCGGCGCGTCGGGAATCTCGGGCTTGAGATCGCGCACGCGCCGCGGCCCCTGCGACAGCGCGGACGCGCAGGCCAGCGCCTGCTGGCGATAGGCCGTCATGATCGGCGCGCGCGTGCTGCCGCCGAGCGCCGGATCGCCCTTGCGGCGCCGATGTTCGGCGACGAGGCGGGAGCGCTTCTTCGGGTTGCGGCGCGGGCTGGTCGTGGGCGGCTTGACGATCACCTCGACGTCGCCGGTATTGGTGACCGCGAGCATGCCGAAGCCGAGCCGGCGGCAGAGATTGCGATAGCGAGCGTCGCTCTCGCGTCCCTTGCCGCGGGCGGACATCCTGGCGGCAAGCCAGACCTCGTCGCAGGCGCCGGCGCGATCGACCGCCTGCAGGACCAGTTCGAGATTGAAGGAAAGCTTCAATTCGCCGATCACGACGATCGGGGGATCGTCGCCGCTCAGCGCCACGAGGTCGCAGCCGCCGACTTCGCCCTTGACCGTGAAGCCGAGGTTTTCGAGGAAGCGTTTGACGGGCAGATAAAGCGCGGTTTCCAAGAGGGCTCCAGGGTGGGCTCCGGTGTCGCCTGATGCAACTCAGTGCCGTCAGTTTAGCCCGGATCGCCGAAAGCGCGGACCCCGGGATTTGATCAAACGACATCGGACCGGCTATCGTGGGTTCCGGGACCGAGACGGGCGCCAAGCGGGTCATGATCAGGAATGGGCTCTACCACATCACCGTGGAGATGCTTGACGGCATCCAGGGCGGCAATCAGGGCGTCATGGTATTGCGCGACGGTACCTTGCGCGGGGGCGACTCGTTCTTTTATGCCTACGGGACCTACACGGCTGCGAACGGCAAATGGAAGGGCGAAGTGACCAACCAGGAGCATTCGCCGACATTCGGGGAGCGGCCGGTCTGGGAGCGCAAGGTGGTGACCATCGGATTTACCGGAACCTATACCGATGAAACGGCCGAAGGCGATGGCATCGCGCTCGCCGGCAAGCAGAGCATTCGGTTCAAGTCGATGCTGCGTTTGCTGATTCCGGACTGAAAGGAACGACGCGCCGGTCCGATAACGCTCCGGCTGCGTCTTAGGTTGCAGGCCGAAAAGGGCCGGAGCGGCTATGCTGAAGGGACTTTACAAAGTCGAGATGCATACGGTGCACGGTTCGCGCCGCGGCGTCATCTATGTCTATGACGGCAAGATGATGGGCGGCAATTCGGCGTTCGCGTTCATCGGCACCTATCGGGAATCCGCGGACGGCGAGGTATTGGTCGACATATCGACGATCGCGCCACAACGACGATCCGAATTTTCAGCCGCTGTTCAAGACCGACAAGGTCACGCTCTCGCTCAAGGGCCGGCAGCAGGGCGAGCAATATTTTTTCGAAGGCGGCACGCACACAAATGCCCGGACATTGCCTTCAACTCGGTGATGACCCCGATCAGCGAAGAGGCCGCGCCGCCGCGTGCTTTCGGCCGGAAAAGGCGGCATCAGCAACGGCCTCTATTCCATTCATATCCGGATGCTCGACGGCATCGACGGCGGCAATACCGGCGTCATGGTGCTGCATGATGGCCGGATCCGCGGCGGCGACGCGTTTTTCGACTATATCGGCTGCCTACACCAGCGCCAACGGCCGATGGAAGGGCGAACTCGTCAACCACGAGCACACGCCGAGCCAGGGCGAGCGGCCGGTGTTCGGCGGCTACGAGGTCGGCATCGGTTTTTCCGGCACCTACACCGACGAAGGAGCGGTCGCGGAAGCCACCGCGCTCGCCGGCAAGCGCAGCATTCGCTTCAGCGCGGTCTTGAAGAAATTGGCGGACGCCTGAAGACGTTGAGTCTGATGCAGCTTCGCTGAGTGAGGCTCATTGCTCGTCCTTTTTCCAAATACCGGTATCCACTTTTCGGGATCATGATCTAGACCCGCCCGCTCACCGGGAGCAGCGCGCCGGTGACGGCGCTGGCGCGCGTCGCTGACGAGAAACAGGATCACCTCAGCCAGTTCCTGCGGCGATCACCCATTTTGCGAAATCCGCTCTCGGCATGCTGGCGCGGTTGGCCGGGGTGTCGATGGTCGAGGGCAGCACGGCGTTGACGGTGATCTTGCCTTTCCATTCGGCGGCGAGCGCCTCGGTGAGCCGATGCACGCCAGCCTTGGACGCGGCGTAGGCGCCCATGCCGGCGCCCGCCTGCAGCGCGCCCATCGCGCCGACATTGACGATCCGCCCGGCGCCGGAAGCTGCGAGATGCGGGATCGCCGATCGCGATGCGTTCAGCGCCGTCAGCACGTTGAGGGCGTACATGCGTTGCCAGGTGTTGGGATCGCCATCGGCGACCGTCTCGAAGGCAAAGCCGCCGGCGATGTTGATCAGCGCGTCGAGCCTGCCGAAATGTGCTGCGGCCGCATCGATGGCTTTTTTGGCCGCGGCGGCATCGGAAAGATCGACGCCGCCGAGTTCGATCCGATGGTCCGTCGCGCAGACTTGCGACGCCGCGTGATCCACGCCGGCGACGCGCGCGCCCCGCGCCAGCGCTGCTTCCGCGAACACCTTGCCGAGCGCGCCTGAAGCGCCGGTCACGACAACGACTTTTCCGTCCATGGGGAACTCCGGGGCGAGGGGGTTGGAGGCCCACCCTACCGCCATGGCAAATTCATTTGCAATGTCGCGAAATTTTGCGCCCGATTGCGGTTTCAAGGGGGATCGCCCCACAAATTGATATTTCGGATGTTCAAATGGCGGCGCAGGAGGCGCCCGGGGAATTGTCACGCTTCGAGCCGGGCGTGATCGCCGAAGCGCCGGCGCTGGCGATCTGGCAGGTAGGCACCAGCGCGGTGTTTCACACGATGAAGTAGCCCCGGCGCGGTGGCCGCGGCGATCGCAAGCGTGCTCGGTGCGACCCGATTGAATAGGGGCCTCCGCCGTTCCCAGCTATTAGCTAAAATTTGCCGGAGTTCTGTAAGCGGATTGCAGACCGGTTGGGCTAGGTTGTCCCTCCGCGTCCAATGCAGGGGTTGGAAGACATCATGAGATATCTGCCTGATCACGGTTTGCCGCTGGTTCAGCTCAAGGAGCAGCGGCGGGATTTGATAGTCGCGCTGCAAAATCGCAAGGGCCCGATCAGCAGCTGGGAATTGATGCAGATCGCCGCGGTTCAGCAGGCGATTTCGGCATTCGAGGACGTCATCGCCGACCTCGATGCTGAAATGGAAGCAGCGGCGTAGCGCCCGTCTTGTCCCTCGGGCCAGCGTCCGGCGGAGAGCAACTCAGGGTTCGAGATAGCGCGCCTCAAGCGCTGCACGCTCGCCTGCACCGAGGCCCAGGCCGTCGCTGAAATAGCTTTCGAGGTCGCCGTAATCGGCGCTGATGGTCTCGAATGCAGCCGCGAGGAAAGAGGCTTCCACCGATCCGAGCACCTGCCTGACATCATCGGGCAGGTCACTCGAGGCTCCCGGATCGCGGCGGTAGAAGCGGTTAGTGAGCAGGTAGTCCTCGGCGATCACTTCGTCCGGTACGCCGAGCGCATGCAGGATCAGCGCGCAGGCGAAACCGGTGCGATCCTTGCCCGCCGTGCAGTGGATTACCAGCGGCGCGCGGTCTTCGAGCAGATGCGCGAACAGCGCGCGGAAGCTCGGCGTGTTGTAACGCACATAATTGCGGTAGGAATCGCGCATCACATCCAGCGCGTCGGCCGACGACAACGCGACGCCACCGGCAAGGCGTGCCCGCAGCGCCGCGACGACGGTCGGTTCGATCGGCAGCGAATGAACCGCGATCTCGTTAAGCCCGCACATCGCCGCGACGCGCTCCTGCGGCGCCGCGAAAATCGAACGCGCTTTTCAGGCCGAGCGGCCGCAGCACTTCGATGTCGGCCTCGGTGAGGTGCCCAAGATGGTTGGAGCGGAATATCTGCCGCCAGCGCACGGTCCGGCCATATCGTCCGGGATAGCCGCCAAGATCGCGGAAATTGCTGGCGCCGGCGAGGTTGAGGTGGCGGGGAGGGGTATCTGACATCGGCTCAGTCTAAGCCATCATCCGCGGCGGAGAAATGACTGACAGGGCGTGTCGCCGGCATGGTCTGGTCTATACTGACAAATCAGGGGGGCGACCATGAATCGGCGAAGCCATTCAATTTTCGGTGCAATGTTGTTGGTCGCGGCATCCGCCGCATCGCCGGCGGTGGCACAGAGCTTCCAGAACTATCGCTGCGCCGACGGCACCCAGTTCATCGTCGGATTTTTCGAATACGACAAGCGCGCCCATCTGCAGATCGATGGCAAGTCGGTGACGCTTGCCAGGCGCTTCGGCCTGTCCGGCGCACGCTATTCGGGCGGCGGCGTCACGTTGAAGATCACCAAGGCGGGCACGACGATGAAACACGCCAGGCGGCCGGTGACGGCCTGCGAACTCATCTGAATAAAGCAAAAGGGCCGGAACTTTTGGTCCCGACCCTTTCATCCCATTCGATATCGCGGCAAAGACTGGCGGCGTATCGGTATCCAGCTTCCGATTGGCATCAACGCTCCCATGCCGGCTTGGACTCCTGAATAGCCGCTTCGTGATACCAGCTGTCGCTGCAGGCCGCTTCATTCACGCGCGGCGAACCCTGCTCGGTTGCCGATTTTGGCTCGTCGTAGCGACGGCCGCCGAGAGCCGCGCGGCCCCCGGCCGGGAATTGGTAGATCTTGGCGGTCCCGTGATTCAAATTCGAATTCATCTTCTCATTTCTCCTTATGTCGATGCACTTGGTTCAGGCTGCGCCGGTTCGTCCTTAGACGGTTGACGCACATCAACCATGCTGCGCCCGAAGTCGTTCTCGACCGGTTACGGAATCCGATATCGGCCCTGCACGTCGCTGGTGCAATGTGATCAAGAGAAAGTCATATCGTGTATAAATTATAGGCATTTTGTTATTTTGCTTCGGGGGAAGCAGCTGTCGACCGGTTAACGCTTGAGCTGTCGGCAAGGTTGCGGAAGCGGTGCAACCTTCCGGTCGGATATTGCCGGAAGATGCCGAGCCCTTAATCGCAATGATGGGATGGGAGAGGAGATGCTGCAGAATCGAGCGTCGTTTGGGCCTCAATCACATTCGTCCAGGTGCCTTCCCGACGAGCAGCCCGCGCGCCTTTGCCGCACCTGAAATGTGAGCCCGAGGGCCGAAGCCTGTGGGCCGTTTCGTCCTCCGGATGGGGTCCCGCGGTGCGGCAATTTGGCACTTTAATTGCTTGGTAAGAGCTGGCCGATGGTGGCCGGGTACGCTTGTGGTGACCAATAGCCTTCGGTTCCCCACCTTTCGCATCATCAACTTATGAGAGGCTCAATGACCAAGTACAAGCTCGAGTATATTTGGCTCGACGGATACTCGCCGACGCCGAATCTGCGCGGCAAAACGCAGATCAAGGAATTCGACGTCATTTCCGACGCTCGAACAGCTTCCGCTGTGGGGATTCGATGGAAGCTCGACCATGCAGGCCGAGGGCCACAGCTCCGACTGCGTGCTGAAGCCGGTCGCCGTGTATCCGGATGGAGCGCGCACCAATGGTGCGCTGGTGATGTGCGAAGTCATGATGCCCGATGGCAAGACCCCGCATGCCACCAACAAGCGCGCCACCATTCTCGACGACGAAGGCGCCTGGTTCGGCTTTGAGCAGGAATATTTCTTCTACAAGGACGGCCGTCCGCTCGGCTTCCCGGCCAGCGGCTATCCGGCCCCGCAGGGACCGTATTACACCGGCGTCGGCTACAAGAACGTCGGCGATGTCGCCCGCAAGATGGTGGAAGAGCATCTCGACCTCTGCCTCACCGCTGGCATCAACCATGAAGGCATCAACGCCGAAGTCGCGAAGGGCCAATGGGAATTCCAGATTTTCGGCAAGGGCTCCAAGCGCGCGGCCGATGAAATGTGGATGGCCCGCTATCTGATGCTGCGCCTGACCGAAAAGTACGGCGTCGACATCGAATTCCACTGCAAGCCGCTCGGCGATACCGACTGGAACGGCTCCGGCATGCACGCCAACTTCTCGACCAAGTACATGCGCGAAATCGGCGGCAAGGACTATTTCGAGAAGCTGATGGAAGCGTTCAAGACCAACCGCGCCGAGCACATCGCGGTCTACGGACCGGACAACCACATGCGCCTGACCGGCAAGCACGAGACCGCTTCGATCGATACCTTCAGCTACGGTATCGCGGACCGCGGCGCCTCGATCCGCGTGCCGCACAGCTTCGTCAACAACGGTTACAAGGGCTATCTGGAAGATCGCCGGCCGAACTCGCAGGGCGACCCCTACCAGATCGCTTCCCAGATCCTGAAGACGATCTCGTCGGTGCCAACCTCCGCCAAGGCGGCCGCGGCTTAACACCCGACGACATATGGGCCGGACCTGGGGCGGTCCGGACCGCAAGCTGATCCGTCAAAGCGCTGGTCGCTCTGGCGGATCATTGCGTTTCGGGGCCCATCACTTTCTTCCTACCGCGCGGTTTCCCGGCTTCACCTCCGCCGCGACGGGCTGCTAGAAGCGACCCGACGTGCTGATGTCACTGACAGGGCCGCGCCGAGGGAGGTGAGATGGCAGATGTGGTTCGCGTGCTCTCGACGCTGGCGCTGATGGGAGCGGTGCGCAGCCTCGCCGGACGCTATCAGGCCGCGGGCGGCGCGCGCATCGATGCCGACTTCGCGCCGACGCTGGGGCTTTTGGATCGACTGCGCGGCGGCGAGGCGGCCGACGTCGTCATATTGACAAAGCAGGGGCTCGACGATTTCGCAAGCCAGGGAAGCGTGGTCGCGGCAAGCTGTGTCGATCTCGCGCGTTCCTTTGTCGGCATCGCAGTCAAGGCGGGCGCCGCTCATCCCGACATCGGCAGCGAAACAGCGCTGCGCGCGACGCTGCTCGGCGCGCGTTCGATCGCCTATTCGCGCATCGGCGCCAGCGGCATTTTCTTCGCGCAACTGATCGAGCGACTGGGAATTGCATCCGAAATCGACGCGCGCGCCCGGATCATCCCGTCGGGTTTGACCGCCGCATTGTTGGTTTCGGGAGAGGCCGACCTCGCGGTGCAGCAGATCAGCGAGTTGAAGCAGGTCGCAGGCGTTGAAGTGGTCGGGCCGGTCCCGCGCGAACTGCAGACGCCCGCGGTGTTTTCCGCGGGCCGCTGGGCGGCATCGGCGAAGGCCGCGCAAGCGGACGCGCTTTTGAAATATCTCGCCTCGCCTGAGGTGGTGCCAGTGCTGCGGGAGTCCGGGCTCGAGCCTTGAATCCGTTGCTTCTTCGAGGCTAACCTGCCGCCGTCAATTGGTGGATCGTAATGAAAAAGTCTTGCGTGCTTCGATCGGCTGCGGCCGGCCGCGTCGTGCTTTCGGCGATAGCGGCGGTCGGATGGTTGGCCGATCCGTCTCAGCTAAGAGCGCAATCGGCCGATCTCGTGCTGTGCGACCGGCTCGCCGCCGACCCCGCCGATCCCGACAAGCCGGCCGACGTCAAGGGCACGCCGGATATCGCGTCATCCGATATCGCGACCGCGATCAAGTTCTGCAAGATCGCCTCCGGCTCCTCGCGCCGCGCGCTCTATCAGCTCGGCCGCGCCTATGCCGCCAACCGGCAATTGCCGGAGGCGGTCGCCACCTGGCGCAAGGCGGCCGACAAAGGTTCGACCTCGGCGATGGTCGAACTCGGCGTGCTCTACGGCACCGGCTCGGGCATCGCCAAGGACGAAGCGCAGGCCCGAAAATTGTTCGAGCGCGCGGCGGAGGCCGGCAATCCCCGCGGCGTCAGCAATCTTGCCGCGCTGCGGCGGCGGCGGCGCGGCGGCGGATCCGGCGCGGGCGCGCGAACTCCTGGCCAAGGCCGCCGAGACCAATGCGGAGGCGCAGTACCAGCTAGGGTTGATGCTGGCGGAGGGCACCGGCGGGCCGAAAGACGATGCCGCCGCACGCAATCTGTTCGAAAAGGCGGCCGCGCAAAATCATCCCGGCGCGCTGGAGCGGATGGGCGCGTTCACCCAGGAAGGCCGCGGCGGCCCGAAGGATTCCGACGCGGCGAAAGCCTATTACCAGCGTGCCGCCGCGCTCGGCAACGAAGACGCCAAGACGGCGCTGAAGCGCCTGGAATGCCCGTTCGTCATCAAGGACAAGCGGGGAAAGTTTGTCACCAATCTTTGTTTTTAGGCATTGTTCGCCCGGTGCTCGCCTCTTCGTCCATGGCCGGGCTTGACTGGCCATCAACGTCTTTGCGTCTCTGCGAGAGAAAGTAAGACGTGGTCGCCGGGACAAGCCCGGAGATGGCGACATGGCAGCCCCCCGGCAGACACCTTGATGGATATCAACAGCGCAGGCGGCGGTCATGATAGACGGGCAGCAGAAACGCTACACGTTTGGAGCATCGGATGAAATTACATGGATATATTGTTGCCCTGCTGATGGTTTGCTCATCGGCGCCGCTGGCGATCGCGCAGTCAGGCCAGTCGAATTTGAATGGAACGACCAATGGTGAGCAATACGTTCCACGGCTCGGTGACATCATGAATGCGGTGCAGACGCGGCACATCAAGCTGTGGCTTTCCGGCAAGGCGTTGAATTGGGAGCTCGCGGCGTATGAACTTCGCCAGCTCAAGGCCGGCCTGTTGGAGGCCGCGGTGATGTATGAGGGCATTCCCGTGAGCAACGTCACGACCATGACAAAGCCGGTTCAGTCGATTTCCGACGCCATCGATGCCAAGGACTTCAAGCGCTTCACGAAAGCCGTCGGCGAACTGACCGACGGCTGCAATTCCTGCCACCAAACGATGCAACGCGGCTACATCACCATGCAAACGCCGACGGCGTCGCCGTTCTTCAGCGATGAGTTGTTTGCGCGGCCGAAGAAGCCGTAGGCCGACGTCCGCAAGGAGGGTCATTATGACACTTCGCAGTTCCGCGCTCCTATAACGTTGATGCTGTCGGCCGTTTTCGCCTCGGCTGCGCAGGCCGAGACGCCCAACAGTGCGATGGTCGCGGCGGGACGCGACTTCGCCCAACGCGTTTGCGGAGCATGTCACATCGTAACGCCGCAACGTGCGGAACCGCCGGTGCTGTCGCCGCCGGCGCCGAGTTTGGCCGAGCTGGCGCAACGGCCGTTACTGACGGAACAGGCATTGCGGGAATTTTTCGGCTCGAACCACGGCACCGTGGGCCCGCGGGAGGCGATGCCCAATCCGCGCCTGGTGGACTATCAGATCGACGAGATCGTTGCGTTCATGATGTCGCTGAAGGCGGGGAAATAGAGCAGGGCAGCTGCACCGCGGAACGCGGGCCGGGCGATTGCAGTTAATGCGACGGGTACGCTGAAGGAGGCGTGGTTCCATGATCCGAAAATTACGGTCCGGCGAGTACCGGCTCTATTCCCGAAAGGTCAATCCGAAAACCGGCAAGCGGCGCAATCTCGGCACCTTCAGGTCGCGCGCCGCCGCCGAAAAGCACGAGCGCGACGTGCAGTATTTCAAGCGGCACTAGAGCCTCGGCTCTAAGAACCGAGGCTCTATATCCTTGTTTGACGCGTTTTCTTCACGCGAACCGGCATCCAGCCCGCATCAAGTGCGGGGCAGGCTTTCGCTCGAAAACGCTATGGTTACGCGGCCCGGACCTCGGAGAGGAAGCGGTTGACCTGCGCGGCGAGGTCGCCCGATTGCGATGACAATTGGGCGGCGGCCCCCAGCACCTGGTTGGCGGCTGAACCGGTATGGTCGGCCGCCTGCTGCACGCCGGCAATGTTCGAGTTGACTTCCTGGGTGCCCCGCGCGGCCTCCTGGACGCTCCGGGAGATTTCCTTGGTTGCCGAACCCTGTTCTTCGATAGCGGATGCGATCGCAATGCCGATCTGATCGATCTCGGCGATCACGTCGGCTACGTTCCTGATCGCCGCTACCGTTTCGTCGCTTGCCGTCTGGATCGAAGCGATCTGTTCTGATATTTCAGTCGTGGCCTTCGCGGTCTGGCCGGCCAGGGATTTGACTTCCGACGCCACGACGGCAAAGCCCCGTCCGGCTTCGCCGGCACGCGCGGCCTCGATGGTCGCGTTGAGCGCGAGCAGGTTGGTCTGCGCGGCGATGCTCTGGATCAGGGTAACGACGTCGCCGATCTTCTGTGCGCCCTCGGCAAGCAAGCGCGCGCTATCGCCGGTGCGGCGGGCGTTCTCGACGGCGCGTGCCGCGATCTCGGTGGACTGGGCGACCTGGCGGCCGATCTCCGAGATCGAGGATGTCAACTCTTCCGTCGCGCTGGCGACCGTCTGCACGTTGGTCGATGTCTGCTCGGAGGCTGCGGCGACCACCGCGGCCTGGCGGTTGGTGTCCGCCGCGGTCGAGGACATCGACTGGGCGGTATCTTCCATCTTGGCCGAGGCCGACGACAGTCCGCCGACGAGCTCGCACACCTTTGCTTCGAAGGCGCGGGTGAGGTCGTCGAGCACGCGCGCGCGCCGCATCTTGACGTCATTCTCCGCTTCCTTCTCGGCGGCGAGACGATCCGCCGCGAGCTTGTTGTCCTTGAAGACCCCGACGGCAGCCGCCATCGCGCCGATCTCGTCGCTGCGCTCGGTGCCCGGGATGTCGCCGGAGACATCGCCGCCGGCGAGACGCGACATGGTGGCGGTGAGGTCGACGATCGGCTTGCAAACGCGGCGACGGACCATCACCACGAGGGCTGCGCTCGATATAGCGACTGCGACAAGGCCTGCGAGCGCGATCAGGAAGCTGAGGCGCGCCGCGGAATAGGCCGCGCTGAGGATTTGCTCGGCGTTGTCATAGAAGGCATCGCGCACCTCGATGATGGAGCCAAGGCCGCGCTGCAACTCCGGAAAGTAGGCATCAGCGTCATGCTCGTATTTGCCGGTGACGGCGCCTTCCTTGACCATCTTCAGTTCCTTGCCGAAACGGTCGACATAGGCGTCGTTCATGCGGCTCAGCGCCGCCGCGACGTTGGGGGGCGTCGTCGGATTGCCGCGCAACTGCTGCAGCGACATCAGGATCTGGTCGGCCCGGCCCTGCGTACGGCTCAGATCCATCTTTTCGGCGTCGGTCGCAACGCGCCTGGCGCCGAGCAGGCTCTTGTGCAGGCTGGCGTTGTAGCCGCCGACGTCGCGCAGGGTCCACGCGATGTTGGCGTAGCTCGCCTGGCGGTAGGCATCGCCGTCGAGCTTGGCAATCCTGCGGACCTGCCCGTCGAGCAGCGCGGTCACCGCGCTATTGAACACCGCGTTATCCGCGACGATCTTGTTGGCGGCCTCGCGGCGGGCATCGGCCGGACCCGCGATCGCCTTGTCGATCGCCTCGCGCAGGCTCGCGAATTTCGTATTCAGCGTGTCGATTGCGCTTCCGACAGCAGCGCCGTCGTCCAGCGCGCCGGGCAGGGTGCTCCTGACGTGGTTCATCTTGTTGCGCGCGCCGTCGGTGTCCTTGCGGTACTTGTCGTTCAGTGCCGCAAGCTGCTTCGGTTCCACAACGGGCGGTCCGAACAGGATGTTGGTGGCAAAGCCGCGCTCGGGGTTGAGATAGCGGGGAATGTCGCCGACGGCCCGGACGATTTCGAGCCTGCTTTGCGCGACCGAAACGTGGTCCATCGTCTCGTATTTCGCCGCCGCGACATAGGCCGCAAGCCCGCCGCCTACGACAGAAAGCGATACGATGGCGGAGGTCAGCAGGGTACCGATCTTCATGGGTTTGGAGCCGTTCGCGATGGATGGAGTGGGAGTTCTACCGTAAATTGCCGGTGTTAATCCGAGGTTTACGTTCCGGGCCAGGTCGCCTGCGCGGCATTTCAGGCGGGATTAGCCGGCTGAGGCACCGACCTTACTTCATGTTGCAGGCAACCCGGTTGCGGGCATCGCGGTAAGTGGTGGCGAGATAGGCGGGATGATCCTGGCCTGCGCGGGCAACGGCCCGGACCACATTGGCCCAGTAATCCCCGCCGCCGTTGGAAAAATACTTGAAGCAATCGTCGTCGAATTTGACGGCCGCGACGATTGCCTGCTTCAATTCCGCATCGTCGGCCCGCGGGTGCGCCCGTTTCAGCCGGTTGAAGGTCGGCCCATCCTGCGCGGTGTCGCGCTCGCGTTTGAGCTGCGCGGCGATCCGGCGCATCGTTCGCGCCGCGACCGCGGGCGTGCTCATATCCCTGGATCTCCAGCGCCGGCCCTCCAGCCGCTCGAATGTCGTCTTCTCGCGCCAGATCAGGTAGGCCGCGTCGCGCAAAGGCAGGCGCGCGGCTTCGCCGATGATGTCGTCGATAGTCCGGGTCATGCGCCGACATCACCGCGGCGGCAACGAATAGGCGAGGTGGCCGGTCCACCAGCCGTCCGAACTCAGGCGCAGCGAGAACAACCCGATGCCGGCAAGAAGCGCGACCCAGAACGACGGCTTCGGCATCGCGTCCTTGAGCGCGATCAGGCCGGCCAGCATGAAGCAATCGAATGTCATGGTCGGCACTTGCCCGGTGCGTAGCGGAAATTCATGCGCCGGTGTCAGGAAATTCCAGAGGAAATGCCCGATCAGGACCCAGGGCAACAGCATCGCAGTCATCGGGTTGCGGCGCGCGGATAAAGGCGTTGGCATCGGCTGGTCGGTCATGGTGGCCCCGTTGACTTGAACTGTCTCCTCTAGTCGCGCCGGCGCGGCGGCAAGTTCAAAAGCGTGCGGCCTGATCCAGGCCGGGCGCGCGTTGGCGGGGACCACCAACTTCAAACAGCGAACGTCGCGCCGCCGCGATCCCGCGGCGCGGATTGCGCCCGAGTTTTGCAGAACTTTTCGCCCCGATAGAGAGGGCGCAGGGAAAGCCGGGTGCGCGCTGCACCCGAGGTCTCGTGTGCAAGATGCACATAGAAAAACGCACACGAGCATACAGGTTCAGCGGAGGCAATCCGGCCTTCCCTGCGCGGTGGTTTACGGCTTACTTCGCGCTCTCCCCGGTGATCGGGCTTTCTTGTCACCGTCGCCGCGCGGATATTTCCGCGCAACTTGACGCCGGCGTCGAGGCGTCAGGACCACACGACTTCGCCGTCCGCTAAAGCCACGCTCGTCAGTCGTAGCCTTCGCGTCCACCGCATCTCACCGCAACGTTCGTGACGATCGCGACCCGCCCCTCTCATGGGTGGGACGCGCGGAATAAGCCAGTGATTTGCCTAAGGAGTGAAGCGGAATATTTTTGCGCGAAGGGATGGACAGTTTTTGGTGATTTGCCCGTCAGGTCAATTGGTCGCAGGCGACGACGACATTTTGTCCTTGCGCGCGAATCGGAGCCGTCCGAGCCGAGGGTGACTGTGACGGGGTTCTGAGGTTACGGAGGTTACGGTGGGAGGTTACGGTGACAGTGCATTAAAGTGACCCAACGCGCTGTTTGGGGCATGCTGCCAGCCATGGCCCGCCTCGCCCGTGTCGTCGTCCCCGGTCATCCGCACCATGTCGCCCAGTGCGGCAAGCGTGGGCGAAGCCGTCCGACACAAGGTGCGGCTTGCCAAAGCAATTAAGTGCACTGGACTGCACCCCTGGAATGAGACACGATAATTTCTGTGACAGTGCGGTTGCCATGAAGCGTTATCGTGCCTTGTTTTGCGCGAACGCGGTTTCGAACTCAAGCGGTGATTGGTATCCGAGCGCCGAGTGCAGCCGGTCCTTGTTGTAGACCTCTGCGATGAAGCCATTGATGCGGCGGCGGGCGTCGCTGATGTCGGCGAAGTGCCTTGCCGTTGATCTCCTCGGCCTTCAGCGTCTTCATGAAGCTCTCGGCCTTGGCGTTGTCGAAAGGGTTCCCGGGTCTGCTCATGCTGATGCGTGATGTCGTGATCCGGCGAGCCTCTGGCGATAGGCGATGGAGGCGTATTGCACGCCGCGATCGGAGTGATGGATCAGGCTGCCGGATTGCGGCTTTCGGGCTTCGAGGGCCGTATCCAGCGCCGCGATGGCGAGCGAGGCATCGAGCGTGTTCTCGAGAGCCCAGCCGACGGCCTTGCGCGAGAAGGCGTCGAGGATGACCGCAAGATAGACGAAGGTCTCTGGCAAGGTGGACATAGGTGATGTCCGCGACCCAGATCTGATCAGGCGCTGACGGCACGAGGCCGCGCACCAGATTGGGCACGATGAGAAAGGCCGAAGGCCGATCGGCAGGCAGGTTTCAGGAAGGGCGCCTTGCGCTGGCCCAGGAGATTGTCCTCCCGCATAAGCCGCTGAACCCTCTTGGCATTCACGACCATGCCCTGTCGCCTGAGGGTCGCTGTCACCCGCCGATAGCCGTAGAAGCGGATGCTTGAGGCAGATGCGCTGGATCAAATCGCGCAGTTCGCACTCATCGGTCTCATCGTCGCGTCCGGCAAGGTGCCGGTAATAGGTCGCGCGCGGCAGGCCTGCGAGGCTGCAGAGGCGCTGCACATCGGCGCGCGAGCCGGCTGATTCCAGCGTCATGGCTTCAATGACTTCGACGATGCGGATGCGGGTTTGCCTTGCGCTACCGGCCGCTCCAAGGCGCGCAAGGCTTTTCGAAAAAAATCGATATCCATCTGCTGGCGACCCACCAGCCGTTCAAGCTCGGCAATGCGCGCGTTCGCCTGGGCGAGTGCTGAGCGCTTCTTGTCATCCGCCTGTAGCGGCCTGAGCTTGCGGGGGCCAGGCTTCGGTCCGCGTTTGCGGTTCAACCCCTCAGGCCCATGAGCCTTCCACGCCTTGATCCAGTCATGCAGGAGCTTGCGCGATATCCCAAGCTTGCGGGCCACAGGCAAAACGCCTCCGCCCTGCTTCGACACGCTTGATCGCCTTCAATTTGAACGCCGTCGGAAACTGACGGATCTTTCCTCTTGCTGCCACAGGTCATCCTCGAAATAGCCTGTCACAGAAATTATCGTGTCTCATTCCAGGGGTGCAGTCCAGCACTGTCACCGTAATTAGGATAATGATGGTGTGTTATGTTTGGCAATTGCATCGCTCTGGCTTGGCCACGCCAGCGCAGATTTCCCGCAGGGAGCGCGACCGAGATGAGCCTCTTGAACAATCCGTTCGATCCGGCGCGCGAGGCGGCTTTGGTCACCGGGGCGGGCAATGGCATCGGGCGTGCGATCGCGCAGGCGCTGGTCGGCGAGGGTGTGCGAACGGTGTTCGCCGATGTGAACCAGGAGACGGTCATCAAAGCGGCGGCAAGGTCGCCCCGGCCGGAACTCGCCGTGCCCTGGGTCGGCGACCTCGCAAATCCCGCCGCGCGCGACGCGCTGCTGGCTCACGCACAGTCTGCCGTCGGCCGGGTGACGCACTTCGTTCACAGCGCCTCGCCAGCGCGGCGTGAGGCCGATCATGTCTTCGCCGTCAGCACCGATATCTGGGAGCAGATGCACGCGGTGAATATCGACGCCGGCTTTCACCTCGCGCGTGAACTGGCGCGCCCGCTGATCGCGGCGCGTGAGCCCGGCTCGTTCCTGTTGCTCACCTCGCTGCACGCCGGCACGCCACGCAACCTGCCGCACTACTCCACCGCCAAGGCCGCGATGGCGATGCTGGTGAAGGAACTGGCCAAGACGTTGGGCCGCTATGGAATCCGGGTCAACGCCCTGGTGCCCGGCGCTATCGCCGCGGGCGGTTTCGTCGCCGATCCCTCGCTCGCGCGGCACATCCCGCTCGGCCGCCTCGGCCGCAGCGAAGATCTCGCGCCGATGGCGCTGGCGATGCTGTCGAACCGGGTGTCGGCCTACGTCACGGGAGCCGCGATCGTGGTCGACGGCGGCCTGTCGCTGACGAACTGGTTCGATCCGCCCGATCTTGACAATCTCTGAGCGGCCAGTTTCGACCGCAATCTTATCCAAGTTCTCGACTACTTTTGGCGTATTGGATCTGCCGGCTGATTCGGCGGAGGATCACAATTCGCGAGGGGTATCGGCATGGCGTTTTTCAAGCGTGAGCTCAGCCCGGTCGAGCGCTTCGAGAGTGCACTGCGGGATAAGCAGGCGGCGCGCCAGAAGCTGGCCGACCGGTTGAGCCTCACCGAGGGGCTACTGGCGGAAAAACGCGCTGCCGCCGAGCGGCTGGCGGTGGCCGGTGCCGCCAATGCCAAGCTCGATCGCGCCGAGGCCGACATGCGCGCCGTCGAGACACGCGCCGAGACGCTGCGCGCCGCATTGGCGGAATTCGACGAGCAGGTTGCTTCCACCGAGCGCGCGCTGGCCGATGCCCAAGCGCAGCGCGACCGCAACATTGAGGCGGACGGGATCGAGGCGCTGGCTGCGGCCATCGAGCGCGCTGTCCCCGGATTTGATACCGGTGCCGCCGCGCTGGTGGCGGCAGTCACAACAGGCGCTGCGTCGATGCCGGAGGCGACCGGGTTCTCGACCAGCGTCGAAGCCGTCCGTCGCGAGATTCTCGCGGCCGCGGAATTGATTTGCTGGGAGCTGCGATCGGCCGCAGTACGCACCCGTGCGGGTAACGCCAACGTTGCGTTGTCCGCTGCGCCTGCGCGCGAGCAATCGCCGCCGCCGGAAATCGAGCGGCAATTGATCTACACGCTCAATCCGCTGTTGTGGCGGGAGGCCGGCCAGGTGCGCAGGGTTCCGGCATTCGCGCTGATGGGGCTGCCGAAAGGGTTGCTGCCGGTCGCGCTGCGGCATCAGCATGTCGACCATCTCAACGCGCGGCGGGTGCAGACCCTGATGCACGTTCACGGCAGCGGCGGGGTGAACGGCGAACCCGCTCCCGACGATCCGCAGCTCGTCGATCTCGATGCGCTGGCCGCAGGGGAGACGGAGAGCCCCCGGGCCGATGTGGCCTGACGGCGGCAGGGCGCAATTTTTGTCGCCGTGACGCAGCATGACCATGGATCTTCGGCGGGTTGCGCAATGGTTCGGTCGGAGCTAGCCTTCCCTAAAATCAGGGAGCCGGCGATGCGTTATGTTGCGTTGATAGCAGGGTTGGTTGCTGTTGCGGCACCTCTAGGAGCCTCTGCACATGCCGAGTCCCGCTCGGAGTATGTGACGATGGTCCTGCAGGCTTTTGCAGCCGAAGTGCAATGCCCCGGCGTGGGCATCGTCTATCAGGATCTGGTGCAGAAGGCTCAGGAGATGCACCTTCCGGACGGAACCACCGAGCAGGTGCGAAAGGCCATCGCTTACATGCACACCGGTGGAAAAATGGGGGAGCGCCAGGCCGACGATTTGATGACGGAAGTCGCCATCGCGACCCAATCGACGGACCTGGACCAGAGACGGCTCGGCATGAAAACCTGGTGCGAGACGCAGAAAACCAAGCTTGCCGGGTTTGTTCGCACCAAGGGCTAGCTTCGGCCTAAATCCTGATCGGTTCTGAACCGAGGCCCTGACAGCATTATCCCGGCTGCATTCATCTGGCGTGCGAAGCGATGTCGGCTTTCCCATGGAAGTGGACCGGCGAGCTGTGGCGCAATGACCACACCTGAGTGAAATCGCGCGGCCAATGCCCTGCGTGGCCGCCGCCCGTCACGGATCCGCCCTGATTGGGTTCCGCCCTAGGGCCGGGTCCGGGTTGGGGGCACAGAGTGGGGATGCAACATGCCTTCCATCAGCTGTGCCGGAGTTTCCTGCGTCGCGATTAAAGCGAGCCGCAGTCGTCTTGACGCGTCCCTGGTATCGGGCGCTGCCATTCGGAACGCCGGCCGGCTGTTGGCTGTCGGTCTCGGAGGGGCCTTGCTGGCGGCCTGCGCCCAGTCCTCGGTCGTCACCCGGAATTCCGGGTTCCTTGCCTCCAGCCGACACGCGTCGCTGCAACACGATCGAACGACTGCACTCGTGAGGCATACGCGCGTCGCGTCCACGGCGTCCACGGCAAGGCATACCCCGTTCGCGTCCCACAAAAGAAACACCGCCGGGACACAGATGGCCTCGCAGGGACTTGCCAGCTTCTACACGGAGGGAACACAGACCGCGAGCGGTGAAAAATTCGATCCGCACGAATTGACTGCCGCGCATCCGACCTTGCCATTCGGCACAAGGTTGCGCGTGACCAACGTCGCGACCGGCCGGTCGGTGACGGTCCGGGTCAATGACCGCGGTCCATATGTTCCCGGACGGGTTGTCGACGTCTCTTATTCAGCGGCCGAGACGCTTGGAATGGTTGGAAAGGGTATTGCGAACGTCAAACTTGATGTCGTGCAGTAAAATCCGCCCCACGCGCTGGTCTCTCACAAGAGGGTTGGCAGCACTCTTCATGCCTGCTTTTTGGGAATGTATTGGCCCGCAACGCACTTGTAGCTTTGTAACCGCCACTCATGATACGGACCCTTGGAGAGCCACTCGGCAATTCCAATTTGGCCCTGGATCTGACAGGCCGTCATGGTGATGCCCGACAGCTCAGTGTTGGTAACGACCTTCTCCAGACACAGCTGACCGTTGCAGAGAACAGCGACAAGAGTGACAAGCATGGTGGTCCTTTTTGCATGAGGAATACCCGGCCAGTTCAGCCCATGCAGAGTTCATGCCACCTGCTTTGGCGGTATCACGCGAACGCGATAATCCAAGCTTCGAGTTTAGCGTAGGAGGCTGTCCGGCGATGTGAACTGGTTCACACGTCGCGCGAGCGCCGGCACGCTGCGGGGCAATAGCGCAGCACGCCAACGGGCACGAACGCGCGCCCGATGGTTGTTCCAGGCCCCGCTAGTTCAGATCGTGCCGTTGCGGCCTTGTTGCTTCGCGTGCCACTTCGGGCCGGGCCCGCGCATGTAATGACGCTCGGGCCGATAGGGATTGCCGGCAGTCTGGATCAGTCTGTGCCACCTCGTCTTGATCACATTCAGGCACTGGCGAAGCGGCGTCGATGACGGTTGCGTGATCCACATGGCGCCCTCTCAATGCGGTTTGCCGAGCATGGACGCGAAGGGCAGGGTCAGGATCTCATCGCCGAGATCATCCCTGACGTGCAGGACCCAGCCGCGCCAGTCTTCCGGGCCGGGGGCCATGATAAGCGAACGCACCACGACGTCGGCGTGCTCGCGCGCCTCAGCCAGGTCGCTTACCGCGGCACTGCATCGATCGACGAAGGCGCCTTCGGTATTGGAACAATGGAAATAGACCTGAGCCATGTTCTTCTCCTGCGACAAGCGAAGTGCATGCTTCATCGATAGCAGCGGGAGACCGAGCCGAAAATTCCGATGGATCACCTAAGGGATATTACGGGGGCCCGATCCGCCGGCTTTGTGGGCTCGTTGCGGGCGAAAGTGCCGGAATCCAGCTCTCCGCTTTTTGAACGGGAGGCGCAGCCAAACGTTGTAGTGAAACGAGACGCCGGTTCGACGGCGTTTGGAAGGAGCCGCAGCCTGTGATCGGTATCAGCCGCTGCGGTTCCGGGCGTGGCGGAACATCGGGAGAGCAACATGATATCCGAGACGCAGATTCACACGATTGCGCGACAGATGGTGGAGAAGCACGGCTTTGAGGCGATCGCCCAGGCGGCCCGCAATGCTCTGGTTTGCGAGGGCAAGGGCGACACCGAAGAAGCCCGGGAGTGGCGCCATATCGAAGACGCCATGAAGATCATGCGCGGACCGCATAACAGCTGACGGAGCGCTCGGCCACCGCGCGTGGTGCGATCCCAGCTTTCTTAAGCGCGTTTGCTCGCTCCGTCGGCCGTTGGCCGCGGGACGATGAAGCCCTTTGTTCGCCGGTTGTCTTTGCATCGGCGGCCAGCATGGGCCTTTGCGCGGACCTGTTGGCCCATCCGGCTATGCTTACTATCCGACCCCGGACATCGTAAGAACACACGGCGCGAGCCGGGCGCTCGCGCGCGGTTAATCGCCGGATCGGCATCATCGGATAGACGGAGAGCTCGAAATGTCCTGGACTTTGTTCGTCGGCCTTGAACCGGAAACGGTCGATTTCTCCGATCCGGCGCTGCCGCCCGGCTTTAACGCGGAGAAGATTCATGCCGGGATCGCAGTCGCGATGCGGCAAATGACCGAACGCGGATGGCAAGCCGATCTCTGCCTGATCCGCCCGGATGACACCGCCGGTCCCACTCTGGCGAAACAGCTTGCAGACAAAGTCTATGATTGCGTCGTGATCGGCGCAGGCGTTCGGCTGCCGCCCAGGAACCTGCAGCTGCTGGAGGTGCTGGTCAATGCCGTCGTCGACGCGGGGCCGGGGACGAAGATCGCGTTCAATACGCGGCCGGAAGACTCCGCCGACGCCGCGGCGCGCTGGCTGCCGGCCGACTAGATCATGATCCGATTAGAGTGAATCGGATCATGATCTCATCTCCTTGTTTGAGCATGATCTTTTCGGAAAGCCGGTTCCCACTTTTCCGGATCATGCTCTAGTTCGGATCCCGTTGGCTCTCCAGGGCTATCCCTGGTCAGCGTGTTCGCCGGTCCGAGCTTCGCGCCGCGGATTTGCCCGGCTTTTGCTGCGGCGAACCGACTTCCTCACACGGCAGCCGCGCCCATGTCCCATCGGCCGTCTTCTGTTCGGCGCTGCAGGTTGGTGAAGCCGCTGGTTCAACGGCCGTGTTCGCATCGGAATTCCTGGCCAGCGCCGGCACCGTCAACGAGGCCAGGGCGGCCATGGAACCTGCAAAAATCGCGCGTTTGATCCGCATCGGAGGCTCTCCTTTCTCGAAACGGCATGATTTCGTAGAAAGGATTTTGGCGATTTTTGGCCGGCGGGGATTGCGGAAGGGGAGTTGCTTAATGGTTTGGAGGCGTAACCTGCCTCTTTGTTGTCATCCCCCGGGGAAATGGCGGATTACGCTCTCGCTAATCCACCCCTTCGGGATTTACTGTGTTGAGTGACTTTAAAAAGACAATCAGAACCGGTGGCTCCAATGACGTTGCCTCTAAGTTGGGATGAGTGGTCGCGCCTGGACGGCGTGGCTTTGGCAGCACGCGTCAGGGCTGGAGAGCTGACCGCGACGGAATTGGCGGCTCAGGCCGCCGCTGGTATCGGCAAGGTCAATCCGTCGCTATCGGGCGTCGTCGAGATTTTCGACGACGTGGTGAGTTCGCCCGCAAAGGATGGCGTAAACCTCGACGGGCCTTTCGCCGGCCTGCCGTTCCTGATGAAGGATCTCGGCCCGACGATGAAGGGCAGGCTGCAGGAAATGGGTTCTCTGCTGATGCGCGGCAATCGGGCGATGGCCGATACGTTTCTCACGTCCAAGATGCGGTTGGCTGGGCTCAATATCATCGGGCGTACGACAACGCCGGAATTTGGCGTCTGCAGTTCCGCCGAAAATCCCGCCGTCTACATTACGCGAAATCCATGGGACACAGATTACACGACCTGTGGTTCGTCTGCGGGCAGCGCTGCGATGGTCGCGGCCGGCGCCGTGCCCATAGCACATGCGACCGATGGCGGTGGCTCGATTCGGATACCGGCCGGCGTCAACGGCAACATCGGTCTCAAGGTCTCTCGCGGCGTGTTCTCCATCGCGCCGCATCTATCTGACTTGACCGGGCTGGTCTCGATCCAGGGTTGTCAGTCGCGCTCGGTGCGTGACACGGCGGCGTTCGTTGATGCGTGTCGCGGCGGTGCTCCGGGCGAATTCATGCCGTTCTGGTCGCCGCCGGAGCCTTACACGGCATTGATCGGGCGCGATCCGCCCCGGCTGCGAATTGCGCTTTCTCACGAATGGGGCGACTATCGCGCGACACCGCACATCGCGGTTGAACTCGAACGCGTCGGACGTATCCTCGAAGGCCTCGGTCATCACGTCGATTGGGCGTTGCCGGCCGTCGACTATCGCGCCGCCTTCGCCGCCCAGACGACCTGCTACATCAGTAATTTCGCTCAGACCATCGGCAACCTGCTGGCAGCGCGTGGATTGGAGCAGCCACCGGCCGACTTGATCGAGCCCGTCAACGTCCGCATCTGGGAGGCGGGTCGAGACACCACCTTTGCGGAACGCGCGCGTATGCAGGCTGTCTTCAACACGACCTCACGCGGCTTCGGCGCGTTTTTCGAAGATTGGGACATCATACTAACCCCGATCACGGCACTGCCGACGCCGAAGGTTGGAACGAGGGAATATCTCACCATCAGCGATAACCCGTCCGTGCTCGACTGGTTCGCCAATCTTTGGCGCAATTTTTCCTACACGCCGCTCGCCAATCTTTGTGGCATCCCGGCTATTTCGCTACCTCTTGCGGAGCACGAGAACGGACTGCCGCTCGGCATCCAGGCACAGGCGCGACAGGCCAACGATGGTCTGTTGCTGCAACTGGCGGCGCAGATCGAGCGGGCCATTGACGGCCGGTGGACGTTCGGGCGTCGGCCGAAAGTGCATGTGTCGGTTACCTAGGAGCCTGTCCGAATAGTGGCTGTTCAATTCTGAGCGAAGTTGATTCAAGCTTGGGCTATGAGCAAGTACTTTCGCCCCTGGAATATTGATCAGACACTGCTGCTGCCGCCGAATGTGCAGGACTTCGTGCCGAAAGGCCATGTCTCGCGGTTTATCGTTGAACTGGTGCGGGAGAGCCTTGATCTCAAGGAGATCACGGGCAGCTATGTGAGCGGTCTCGGGCAACCGCCGTTTGACCCGCGGATGATGGTGGCGCTTCTGCTGCACGGCTATGCAAGCGGGCTGTATTCGTCGCGGCGGATTGCGAAGGCCTGCCGCGAACGGAACGATTTTGTGATGATTGTGGCGCTGGATCCGCCGGACTTCCGGACGATCAGCGACTTCCGCAAGCGGCATTTGAAGGCGCTCGGCGCGCTGTTCCTGCAAGTTCTGAAGCTGTGCGAAACGGCCGGGCTGATCAAACTCGGCCATGTCGCGCTGGATGGCACGAAGATCAAGGCGAACGCGTCGAAACATAAAGCGATGAGTTATGAGCGCATGAAGAAACGCGAGGCGGAATTGCAAGCCGAGGTCGCTCGCATGCTGGCGGCCGCCGAGGCGGCGGATGCCCAAGAGGACGAGACTTTCGGCAAGGACAAGCGCGGCGACGAGATGCCGGATTGGGCCTCTGACAAGCAGAAACGGCTGGCGAAGATCCAGCAGGCGATGGCAGCGCTGGAGGCGGACGCCCGGCTGGCGGCGGAGGAAGAGCGTCGCATCGAGGCCGAAAAAGAGCAGCAGCGCCAAGCCGAAGGCCGCAAGAAGCCGGGCAAACCGGCGGCGCCGCCATCGGACCAACCCGATCCCAAGTCGCAACGCAACTTCACCGATCCGGAAAGCCGCATCATGAAGTCGAAGGATGGCTTCGTTCAGGCCTATAATGCACAAGCCGCCGTCGACGCAGGCGTCCAGGTCATTGTCGCGCACGAACTGACGCAGTGCGGCAACGATCAGGGCCAGTTGGTGCCCTTGATCGAGGCCATCGAGAACAATCTCGGCCGCAAGCCGGAGCAGGCCTCAGCGGACTCCGGCTACTGCAGCGAAGCCAATCTCGAAGCGCTCGATGCACACGGCGTCGACGGCTACGTCGCGCCCGGACGCGCCAAGCACCCGACAGCAGCGAACGGAAAAACCGGCGGACCGCTGACCCAACGGATGCGAAAGAAGATCGACGACGGCGGCTTCGAAACGCCCTACCGGTTGCGAAAGCAAGTGGTGGAACCGGTGTTTGGACAGATCAAACAGGCACGCGGCTTTCGCCAGTTCCTGTTGCGGGGCGTAGAGAAAGTGCGCGCCGAATGGGCCATGATCTGCACCACCCACAACCTCCTGAAACTGTTCACCCTCGCAACGGCAGCCTGAGCCGGCTAACCTGCAACAAACGCCGGTCGCGACGCCTATCTGGACAGGCTCCTAGAGCCTTTTCTGTTTCGATGGAATCGAAACGGGACTCTAGGTTTTTGATTTGACGCGTTTTCTTAACGCGAACCGGTCTCCACTTCGCTCGAAAACGCTCTAGCCCGCATTTCTCACAGAGTTAAGCGCATCGGGGCACCAAATCAGCGAAAGTTGTTTTGCGAGAACGACTTCTTGATGATTCTGAGGAGAGCCCCGATGCAGACAGAGTGTATCCCGGATATTTTTGGATTTGAAGGCGTCGAAGGCCGCCAGGTGGTCGCGGCGTTTGACGGAGGTGCGATCACGTCGGATGCGGGCGCGCTGCTGCTGGGTGCGACGGATCGGGCGATCCGGATGGTGGATCGGCTGGCATCGTGCTTTTGTCGATCGGCGGTCCCAGGCGCATGTCGAGCATTCGGTTGCGACGCTGGTCGGGCAACGGATATTCGCCATCGCGCTCGGTTACGAGGACCTCAACGACCATGAGACGCTGCGCCACGACCCATTGATGGCGGTGCTGGCGGGGAAGCTTGAAGCGCGGCGCCCGGACTGCGCCGCAGTGGCCGGCAAGTCGACGTTGAACCGGCTGGAATTGTCGAAGCCGGAACCATCGCGCTACCACAAGATCAGCTACGATGCGGAGGCAGTGGACCGACTATTCCTCGATCTGTTTCTCGAGGCGCATCGGACGGCGCCCCGCCAGATCACCCTTGATCTCGATGCCACCGATGATCCGTTGCATGGCCAGCAAGAGGGGCGCTTCTTTCATGGCTACTACAAATCCTATTGTTACCTGCCGCTGTATATTTTTTGCGGGCGCCACCTTCTTTGCGCCAAGCTGCGCCGGGCCAACATCGACGCCAGCGCGGGCTCGGTTGAAGAGGTGGCGCGGATCATTGCGCAGATCCGCGAGCGTTGGCCCGAAGTGCGGATTCTGCTGCGGGCGGATTCCGGGTTCACACGCGATGACCTGATGACGTGGTGCGAACAAAACGACGTCGATTATCTGTTCGGCCTGGCCAAGAACAACAGGCTGATCGCCGAGATCGCGGCCGAGCTTGCCGAGGCGGCCGAGGAGAACCGCCAGAGCGGCAAGCCGGCCCGGCGCTTCAAGGACTTCCACTACAGGACGCGCAGGAGCTGGAGCCGGCAGCGCCGTGTGGTCGGCAAGGCCGAGTGGATAATCCCGTCTGTCGCCGAGAGCGAGAGCGCGACGAAGCCCCGGCGCAAGAAGAAATCCATCAGGGTCGGTGACATCGATCTCGCCACGCTGGAAGGCCGCGCCAATCCGCGCTTCGTCGTCACTTCGTTGCAGGTCGACCAGCATCAGGCCCGCGCGCTCTACGAGAAGCTCTATTGTGCCCGCGGCGAAATGGAAAACCGCATCAAGGAATGTCAGCTCGATCTGTTCGCTGACAGAACCTCCACCCGCACCATACGCGCCAACCAGTTACGGCTTTGGCTGTCCTCTATGGCCTATGTCCTGATCAGCGCGTTGCGCCGCATCGCCCTGGCCACAACTCAATTCGCCGACGCTACATGCGGCACCATCCGCCTGAAGCTGTTCAAAATTGGCGCCCAGGTTCGCATCAGCGTCCGCAGGATCAAATTCTCGATGGCATCGGCCTTTCCCTACACCGATGTCTTTCGAACAGCATGGGCCGCGCTCGACAGCGCGGCTCGCTGAACCCTCGGCCTACCGGAGAACGCCCAAACCTCATGATCCTCAACAAAACCCGACCAACCCGCCGCAGCGGGCGAGAAGTCATGTCCAAATGACCGCGGCCGGTTGTGGTACCCTCGAAGTCAACCCGCCTCAGCACTCGATCAAACAGCGTGAGAAATGCGGGCTAGTTGCGTCGCCGGGCCAAACGCGTGACACACGAGCCTCTCCGCATCGCCCTCTCGCTGCCGAACGCTGGTTGAGGCTGAAAAAATAGAACCGCAGGCGCAATAGCCAGCGGGTCGCGCGAATGCGCCCGACGACAGGCTCTGCGTTGCCACGCGGTTTCCCCGATGGCGGGATTACGCCAACCCGTGGAAATCGCAGGCGTTGGCGCCATAAACGGCGGCGTGGTCGGCAACGATGTTCGCGCAGATCGGCAAATTGCGGGCGCTGAACGCCGACGAGCCGAACTTCGCGATCACGCCACGCCGCAGGCGGGCCAAGGCTTAGAGGATGGTGCGATGAAAACTGTCTGGTCTACGATGCGCGATAGAGGCGGCCCGGCGCGCGGTGAGTTGCGGACGACACGCGCCGGGTCTGACCATCCCCTTTTGGCCTACGAGGCGGCCGAAATCGAACGTAAGGCTGAATTCGTGGCGAATCCGCAGCGGATGGTCTGTCCACAGGCCCGGGAGAGTCCGGTAGAATTCTATTCAGAACTCCGGCTGCCGGGAAAATCGTGAAACCCTCACATCGGTATCTTTACCAACGTCGGCGAGTGCGGAGCCGTAGAGGATCAGGCACGGGCCGAGCGGCTTCGTCAGCGCGAGGCGGGCCGCGATTTCCGCCAGTGACCCAGCGATCACATGGGTGAGCGGCGAGCCGAGGCTTTCGACCACCACCGTCGGCGTTTCGCCGGATAACCCATGGGCGATCAGCTTGTCGGCCAGCGCGGAGAAGGTGGCCTTGCCCATAAATACGCAGGTCGTTGCGCCGGGATCGGCGAGCGCCGCGATATCGAGATCGGCGGGCAGTCGACCATCGGCGTCGTGGCCGGTGACCATCTGGAGCCGCCGAGCCACCAGCCGCTTGGTCAGCGACGTGCAGAGATAGGCCGCTGCCGCCGTCGCGGTGGTGATGCCTGGCACGATTTCGATCGGCACGCCAGCGGCGCGCGCAGCGCCGATCTCTTCGTCGGTCCGGGCGAAAATCGAGGGGTCGCCGGACTTGACCCTGACCACGCGCTTGCCGAGCTTGGCATAACCGATCATCAGCCGGTTCACTTCCTGCTGCCTTGGCGAAGGTTGGCCGGCCCGCTTGCCGACTGCGATCAGTTCGGCGTCGGGACGTGCGAACGACAGAATTTCGTCACCGGCAAGGTCGTCGTAGAGGATGACGTCGGCGGCGCGCAGCCGCTCCACTGCGCGCAGCGTCAGCAGATCGACGTCGCCCGGACCGCCGCCGATCAGGGCGATGCTGCCGAGCAAAGTCGGGGCGGACGGTACAGGGGCTGACGCCATCATGGTCGGGTCTCCTCTGCCACGTCGACCATGTGGAAAAAGCTTCCCGTAACGCGACCGCGCCGGCCACCGGTTTCCGCCGTCGGCACGCCCGAGGCGTCTCGAATATCGGCAAGCGGCTGGTCGGGCTGCGCCACGACGCGGGCATAGTGGAACTCGTGGCCGCGCAGTATGCGCCCTGCGGCATGACCTGGAACTGCCGCAAGCAGGGTCGCGGTCCTGTAGCCCAGATGCAGGCGACGCTGCGCGAAATCGGTCTCAAGTCCGAGTAGCCCGAGCATCGCGTGACGAGTCCCTGCGGCGTCGATCAGACCTGCACCGAGCGTCATGTAGCCGCCGCACTCGCCATGCACCGGACGCGTTTGCGAGAAGGCGCGAATGCCGTCGGCGAATCGCGACGCGGCGGCGAGCTTGCCGGCGTGCAATTCCGGATAGCCGCCGGGAAGCCAGGCGACGTCACAGGAAGGATCGGGCGGCTCGTCGGCGAGCGGCGAGAAGGGGACGATCTCGGCGCCTGCCGCGCGCCAATCTGCTATCAGATGCGGATACACGAACGAGAACGCCACATCGCGCGCCAGCGCGATCCGTTGTCCGGGCGGGACCAGCCGAGGCGCGATCATGTGCGGTTGGCGCCGTGTCGTACGAGCCGCTGCCTGAAGTGCTGCAAGATCGACATCGCGCTCCACGAGATCGGCCAGTGCCGCGAGCCGGGCAACGAGCGCAAGATCTTCCTGCGCCTGAACCAGCCCGAGATGACGCTCCGGCATCGCAAGCCCGTTGTCGCGCCCGATCGCCCCAAACACCGTAATTCCGTTTTGTGCAAACCGAGGCGGTTCTTGTCCATTTCGCACTAGGCAAGGCTCATGACGACCTTGGCGAATATGGTCGCGCAATCGAACATTTTGCCCGGGCGAATTCATTGAAAAAGCGTATGAATAAGCATTACGACCGCAACGCGCACGCGGACCTGGTTGACCGACTGATCCGGCGCTTCACACCGGAATTCTTTGCTCGCAACAGGGACATGGCGCACGACTGGGATGTGCCGGTGCTGATCGTTGGGATGCCACGCTCTGGCACCACATTGGCTGAACAAATCATCTCAAGCCATCCCGATATCGTACCGGGCGGTGAATTGACCTTCTGGCCCGATCATGCCCCCGATTTCGGAGTGGATCGCCATGGCAGAATCGACCCGGTCTGGATGCGCGAAACCCAGGCAGCATATCGGGCGAGGCTCCGTCAAATCTCCACCACAGCGCGGAGGATCACCGACAAATTGCCACAGAACTTTCAAAACGTCGGGCTTCTGCATGCAGCGTTTCCCAGGGCACGCGTCATCCATTGTCGCCGCGATCCGACGGATACATGCCTTTCGATCTACTTTGCCAACTTTTCGAACCGCATGGATTTTTCATTCGACCGGGAATGGATTGTCGATTACTACCAACAGTACGCCAGACTGACGGAACATTGGCTGAACGTTCTGCCTTCAGGCTGTCTGCTTGAGATCAAATATGAAGAGCTGGTTGCGGCTCCCGAGCCACTTATACGAAGGATGATCGACTTCTGCGGCCTGGAATGGGATGACGCATGTCTGCGGCCGGAGCAAAATCAACGAGGAGTCAAAACGGCAAGCGTCTGGCAGGCACGGCAACCAATTTATGCGACCTCTGTTTCGCGCTGGCGCCATTACGAACCCTGGCTGGGCCCCCTTCGCGAACTGCTCTCGGATGCGGATCAAGGTGCTTGACTGCGTCAACCGGCCCGACAGAAGACTGCACCCGACCAATGCCACTGTGTCCGAAGCACGAACGCCATCGTCGAGCAGCCATTTGGGGGCCCGTGAACAGGCTTGGGAGGCCGCGCTGAGAGGTCGCGCGGGCAATCGGGTCTTGCAGGATTGCGGCGCGACAATCAGGATGGGAATCCCGCGACAATCAGGATGAGAATGCGCCGCTGCCGGGGTGACGAAGGGAGGGCGTAGCCCGACCGGAGTTACCCCGGCAGCGGCGTCGACGCCCGAAGGGGCCTCATTTGGCGGTAACGGCGGCTGGTAAGGGATCGGCTTCTCCTTCGAGAGGACCAATTCTTTGGCCGGCCGGCATGTCACCGATCAACAAATGAGGCTTTTCATGAGCTTGCGTCGTACCCATTCGCCAGCCGTCGCCGGTGCAAAGGCCGGTTTCAGCACGTCCGCTGCCTATCGGTTCGAAAAGGATCCCCGACTTCCCACCCAGAAGAAGGCGCACCGCGAACGTCGCCGGGCCGATCCATTCGCCGATGTCTGGGAGAACGACGTCGTCCCTATGCTGAAGGCCGCCCCTGGCTTACGGCCGATCTCCGTGTTCGAGGAACTATGCCGCCGGCATCCGGAGCTGGGATCCGGGACGCGGCGGACGCTTGAGCGCCGGATCAGGGCGTGGCGAGCGGTGAACGGCCCGGATCGGGAGGTGATCTTCCGCCAGGAGCATCCGCCGGGCCGCATGGGCTTGTCGGACTTCACCGAGGTCGCCGATCTCGGCGTCACCGTCGCCGGCCAGTTGCTGGACTGCCGGCTCTACCACTTCCGTCTGCCGTTCTCCGGCTTTGAGCACGCCCATGTCGTGCTCGGCGGCGAAAGTTTTGTCGCCCTTGCGGAAGGGTTGCAGAACGCCCTGTGGTCGCTGGGCGGGGTCCCCGAGCAGCACCGAAGCGACAGCCTCTCGGCCGCGTTCCGCAATCTCGGCGCCGACGCCAAGGAGGATTTGACGACGCGCTACGAGGCGTTCTGCGGCCATTACGGCATGACGCCGACCCGCAACAATCCCGGCGTGTCGCACGAGAACGGCTCGATCGAAAGCGCGCATGGCCATCTCAAAAGAGCGCTGGCAGATGCCCTGCTGCTGCGTGCCTCGCGCGACTTCGACGATCTTCCGGCATGGCGGGGCTTCGTCGATGAGATCGTTGGCCGCGGCAACGCGCGCAATGCCAAGCGCATCGATCAGGAGCGGATGGCGCTGAAGAAACTGCCGGTCCGCAGGACCGCCGACTATGAGGAGGTCAACGTCGACGTCACGACATCCAGCGCCTTCACGTTGCGCAAGGTGTTTTACTCGGTCCCCTCCCGACTGATCGGTCACCGGCTGCGTGTGCGTCTTTATGACGACCGGCTCGAATGCTTCCAGGGCGCCACCCACATCATCACCTTGCGGCGCGGGCGAGCGCAGCCGAACGGCAAACATGGCCATGTCATCGACTATCGCCATGTCATTCATTCCCTGCGCCGCAAACCAATGGCGCTGCTCAATCTGGTCTATCGCGACCAGCTCTTTCCTCGCCGCGCCTACGCCCTTGCGTTCGACGCCTTGCTCGCTGGAATCGGCGAGAGACCAGCGTGCCGCGCCATGGTCGGTCTTCTGGCGCTCGCACACGAACGTGCCTGCGAGGCGGAACTCGCCGTTGTACTGCAATCAGCCCTCGACGACGGCATCCTGCCGGACCTCAAGGCGTTGATCGAACGCTTCCGCCCGAAGGACATGGCAACGCCGGTCGTCATCGTCACGCTGCCCTCGCTCGCCATCTACGACCAGATCGCCGCGACCGTGGGAGAAGCCGCATGAACGCGACCGTCAAGATCGATGCCGCCCGTGTCGAGCTGCTGCTCAGCGAGCTGCGCCTGCCCGGCATCAAGCTGATCTGGGCCGCCTTAGCGGAGACCGCCGACAAGGAAGGCTGGCCTGCAGCGCGCTTCCTGGCCGCGCTGGCCGAACAGGAGATGGTGGAGCGAAGCCGGCGCCGCTTCGAACGTCACCTGGAAGAAGCCCGCCTGCCGCCGGGAAAGACCCTCGATGCGTTCGACTTCGATGCCGTGCCGATGGTCTCAAAGGCGCAGGTGCAGGCGCTCGCCGCCGGTGACGCCTGGCTCGAAAAGGGCGCCAATCTCCTGTGTTTTGGTCCGCCTGGCGGCGGCAAATCGCATCTGGCGGCGGCGCTCGGCATGGCCCTGATCGAAAAGGGCTGGCGCGTGTTGTTCACCAGAACCACCGACCTCGTGCAAAAACTCCAGATCGCGCGCCGTGATCTCGCGCTCGAAGCGGCGATCGCCAAACTCGACAAATATCACCTGCTGATTCTCGACGATCTCGCCTATGTCACCAAGGATCAGGCGGAGACCAGCGTTCTGTTCGAGTTGATCAGCGCCCGCTACGAACGACGATCGATGCTCATCACTGCCAATCAGCCGTTCGGCGAATGGGGCAAAATCTTCCCGGATCAAGCCATGACCCTCGCGGCCATCGATCGTCTCGTCCATCACGCCACGATCCTCGAAATGAATGTCGACAGCTATCGCCGGAAAGAAGCTGTCGACAAAGCGCGCGGAGTGGGACGTCCGCCGACCCGCGCGACAATCAAAGGCTCATCCTGATTGTCGCTCCACGACAATCAAATCATGCGTCACGAAAATATCCCTTGCGTTATCGTCGGGCCCCGACAATCATCCTCCCGCCGCGACCGCCGAAATGGCCATCCTGATTGTCGCTGTGTTCCCATCCAGATTGACGCGCTACACAGGATCGAGCCGATAGAAGCGAAGCGTTTCAGCTGTGAATAAAAACTGTCCGACAGCGCTGGTTCAGTACTAATATCGCGCGGCTGGCGCTACCTCAATCATGCCGTTTTTCTATAAGTGTGCGATGGAAGCGGCGCTTCTGTTCCGACAACGACGCGAAATAGGCTTCGCCACAATGCTCAAGAAGACTCGCGCGCGTGGCAAAAACTTCATCAAGAGGCAGACCAGCCTCCTGCAAAGCGACTGTCCCAAGAAAAGCAATATCCAAGTCTCTGCTTCTCCCGGACAGAGGCCGATCCGATGAGTAATTCAAAGTTTCTATGGCATAGAACGTGCGGAACTGGCGCCGCGCGTCTATTGGGAGTTTGAGTTTTGCGTCGATTCGCCGTGTCATGACGGGTTGATGATCTCCGTAATGTACAACCAGCGTGGGACGCTCGGGAAAACAGCCTGATAGCGCGGATTTGAGCCTATTCCAGGTCACGATAGTCTCCGCGAGTTGGGCGTAGTACTCAGCATAGTAAGGATCGGGGAGGCTTGCGGCGGCGAAGGCACGCTCGCTGTCAAAGTGTCCAGGTGCGGTCAGCCTTCGGTTATGAGGGCCGTGATTGAAGTTGGTGAGCGCGTATAAAAACCGAGGCGCGGGGTCGCTGATAATTCTTTTCGTGTGAGCACTGACTGCCGCCTTTAGAAACAATGCATCGGAATTTGTCGCTTCAAATCGACTGGCATCGAACGGCAGAGGAAAATCATCCGTGAAAAGACGCTCGCCAATGCCGATCGAACTGTAAAAATCATCATAGTTGAGAAAGTTACGGCGACAGCTCGATGCGAGGGTCGTCTTATAGCCCAGCGCAGTTAGCAATGTGGGGGAGGCTGTTATGGAAGCGGCCGACGCCTCTCTTAAAAGAAAATACGCATTTGAACCGAAACTTGCGCTCGAAAGGCCAGTTAGCAGGCTGAATTCAGACTGCCACGATCCTCCGCCAAAAATATCGACGTTGAGACCTCCATACAGACCATTTTTCGGAGACAGAAATGCTTCGACAATTGGCTCCACGGGGAGTCCGTAAACGCGCGGATCGAAGATCAATTCGTGCTGGATGACGATAATGTCCGGATAGTCGAGGATGCGGGCCGGTACGGCCGGCATCAGTGGCAGCGGGTCGTTGGCGATATCGCTCAGAGCCAAGCCGCCGAATTGACGCCAGGAAAGCGGATCGAGCAGAGAGGCTATAAAGGTCGAAAAGAAGCATCGCTGTCCATCCGCAATCTGCTGGTACGAAACGGCCCCTCTGTTAGCCTTGTATGCTGCAACTAGACCAACAAGTGCAGTCCCGAATAGGAAAATCCTAAACTCCAGAGAAATTGGCGGTCCCGGCAGGTAGAAAGTCGCAATTGCAGCTAGAATGAGCGCGATGCCCCCAGCGAGAACAGCTATTACCGCAAGTGGATACTGGACTATAAAGAATGGAACTGTTCCCGCAAACATCAGAGGAAAATCTGTTACAATCAGTTTTTGCCCGCTATGATTGTACTTGACACGTGACGCTCCGGAGATTGCTGCCGCCAGGATCGACGACAGCAAATCGCTCTTTCCAAATCGGCCACGAGGAACAGCAGCAGCGCCGCACTGAAACACAGCGCGGCAATTGCCAGGTTCAGGTGCTCAAGGCACTGCGCTCCGCAATCCAAATGACGATGGCGGCGATCACGAGTATGAAGATCAATGTCATCTAAATAGGAAGGCTGCGTGCTGAAGGTCTATAACTGCTATACCATCAAGAACGTAAAGGCAGTACCCTGGCCGGGTCATAGATGTCGGTGCGGCATGCTGTCTCCGTCGCATCAAGTCCGGGCCATTCCAGCGGTCATTCTTTGCTGACCGATGTGCGCAACGATCGTAAATTCCTTTGCGTAGCGTGTGGATTACCCAATACGCGGCAACACTTCAAATTGATGGAATGGTGGTGGCGAAGAAAGTGTCCATTCGAGTGTCGTCGCACCGGACCCCCAGGGGTTGTCCGCCGCTCTCTCCTTGCGCATGAACGCATAGACCATACCGACGAAGAATACGACTAGCCCGGTTGCAGAGATATAGGATCCGATTGAGGCAATCTGGTTCAAGCCAGCGAATGCATCCGGATAATCGGCGATGCGTCGCGGCATTCCCGCCAAGCCAAGCAAATGCATCGGGAAGAACGCCAGATTGACGCCGACAAAAGTCAGCCAGAAGTGCAGCTTGCCGAAGGTCTCCGAATACATGTACCCGGTGATTTTCGGAAACCAGTAGTACCAACCCGCGAAGATTGAAAAGACAGCGCCGAGGGAGAGCACATAGTGGAAATGTGCAACCACGTAATAGGTGTCCTGTAGTACCCGGTCAACGCCCGGATTGGCCATCACCACACCCGTGACGCCGCCGATCGTAAACACAAAAATAAAGCCAATCGCCCACAGCATCGGCGTTTTGAATTGTATCGATGCCGCCCCACATGGTGGCGATCCACGAAAAGATCTTCATCCCGGTCGGCACCGCGATCACCATGCTGGCCATGGCAAAATAAGCCTGGGCTCTGCTCGACATGCCGACGGTGTACATATGATGTGCCCAGACGACAAAGCCGATGAACCCGATCGCAACCATCGCATAAACCATTCCGAGGTAGCCGAAGATCGGCTTGCGGCTGAAAGTTGAAACGACATGACTGACGATGCCGAAGCCCGGCAAAATCATGATGTAAACCTCGGGGTGGCCGAAGAACCAGAACAGGTGCTGAAACAGCACCGGATCCCCGCCGCCTTCAGCACCGAAGAAAGTCGTTCCAAAGTTTCGATCGGTAAGGAGCATGGTAATCGCTCCGGCGAGCACAGGCAGCGACAACAACAACAGGAATGCAGTCACCAGGACCGACCATACGAAAAGCGGCATTTTGTGCAAGGTCATGCCTGGTGCGCGCATATTGAAAATGGTGGTGATGAAGTTGATCGCGCCCAGGATCGAAGACGCGCCAGCGATATGGATCGACAGGATTACGAAATCGACAGCTGGGCCGGGATGACCGGAGGTCGAGAGCGGTGCGTAGAGCGTCCAACCGGTACCGGCGCCATTCGAGCCGGGCTCGCCTTCAACAAACATCGAAATGATGAGCAGCGCAAACGACGCAGGCAGCAGCCAAAACGAAATGTTGTTCATGCGCGGAAACGCCATGTCCGGCGCGCCGATCATCAGCGGCACCATCCAGTTGCCAAATCCTCCCATCATCGCCGGCATCAGCGTAAAGAAGATCATGATCAGGCCATGGCCGGTCACGAAGACGTTATAGGTGTGCGTGTTCGTGAAAATCTGCAGACCCGGCTGCTGCAATTCCATCCGGATCACGACCGAAAGAATTCCGCCAATCAGCCCCGCGCACATCGCGAACACCAAGTACATCGTGCCGATATCTTTGTGATTGGTTGAATAAAGAAAACGCCGCCAGCCGGTAGGGTGACCGTGCGTGTCGAAATCGTTCGTTGGATCAGCAGCAGAGAGCATCAGTGGCTTCTTCCGTGACGATTATGTCGTGTGCTTCTTGCGCGCGAAATAGAGGGCCATGAAAATGTCGTCAATCGTCAGGGATGGAGTGTGTTGATTGCGGTGAGGGGCTCGGAATCGACTTCATGTACCCAGCAAGGAGATGAGGCACACCTTCGGATCGTGTCAGCGAGGGCAGTGTGTTGTCGCGACGAAGTCGTGTCCATATTTCATTTCCCCGTAGCCCCAGGTTAGGGAGTGTACGCTTGCGAACCCGACGGGCTCTTTGGTGTTCGCACGAAGTACCTGCGTCGTAGTCCGGTACTCTCGCCCCGTGAGATCGTTTTACAAGCGAGAAATATTGGCCGCTTCATTCAATGAAATAGATACGTGAGCAGGTACGCCAGGTTAAAAAGATCGTCGGAACGACGAGGTTAAGGGCGTCACGGCATTCCTTCACGCCGCTGCACGAAACATTGGAACGCGCATCGACAATGGTCGCATTCGTCAACGTGGCCTTGAAGGAGGTCTGACAAGCGCTTTGCGCGCTCGCTTCGCTGTGCTGACGCCAGCGGCTATTTTCGCTTTCGGGTTGGCAATTCGGCGCATGATGTCGAGCGCGCTGCCGAGCAGATCAGGGTCGCACTCAAGAGGATAAACGACGTATGCGGGCATTGAAAATTCGGGCGCGCCGTTGATCACGTTGAGCCGCTTGGCCTTGAGCTGGGGCAACACGATCCGCCTCGGGAAATAGCCGGAGCCACCATTCTCCAATACGTGCAGCAATCCCAGCCAGCCGATATTCGCGGTTAGCGAGGGACCACCGAAGTTCGGAAAGCAGACACTGTGTCTTGCGTAAAACTCCGGCCCCCAGTCCACGTAGACATAGCCAGGTTGGGGCTCAGGTTTGCCGTTTGGATCGGTCGAGACAAGGATAAGTTTTTCTTCGAACAATTGCTCGACTTTCAAGCCGGGACGACTCTGTGGCGTGTACATGACCGCAATATCCATCCGCCCTTCGACGAGCCCCTGCATAAGCGCTGATTCAAGCCCGCTTTCGGCACGTATGGATATCTCAGGTCTGGCCTCCCTCATTAACTGAAGCCACCGCAATAAAAACTCCTCCCACAGGCCGATCCGGCCGCCAACAACCAGCGTTCCACTAAATCCCTCAGGAATTCCGATGTCGTGGCGCGCCTGTTCTATCGTTCGAACGAGTGTGGCCGCGTGCCGTTGAAACTGCCGGCCAGCGGACGTCAGCGTCGTGCCAGCCTTGTTGCGGACGAAGAGCGTGCAACCCAGTTGGTCTTCAAGTGTATGAATGCGCGTGCTGACCGTTGACTGACTGACGTGAAGTCGATCCGCGGCACTGATAAAATTGCCCGCTGCAATAACTGTGAGGAAGGTTCTGGCCAGTTCGGTGTCCATCGGCGCGTGTCCCTTTGATATCTATCAAACAGATATCAAGCGTCGATATTATTCGTTTGTCAAAAGCATTTCTTGGCATAGATTTCGATCCGGCGGGCCGCTGTTCTGTTCGCAAGACCATTCGATGGACTGCCACAGCAGTTCCTCGAAAGATTCTGCGAGCGGGAGGCATGCGTGATGGAAAGGCTGCTTGTTATTCTCTTGGTGGTCTACCTCGCGGCAGTATCCGCACCGGTTTCAATCAGACTAGTTGGGCTGCTCCTGACGCGTCACAAGTCCGGCGAGCAGCGGCAGTGCAATTTCAAACCCCTCTCATAAAGAGGCTTGCCACGATCGAAACGACGCTTCTGAACGATTGACGACAGGCAGGAATCTTCACGTCCAACGGTGTCAAACGATGAGCAATGAAATGTACCCAAAGGCCACGCTTGAGCTCGCCCAAAAGCGGCGCGAACTGGCGCCCAAGTCCGAAGCCGCTTTTCAGGCGTTCAGCCAGGTTGTGTTTGCGGATGGTGCTCTTTCGAGCAAGACGAAGCAGCTGATAGCGGTGGCGGTAGCCCATGTGACGCAGTGCCCTTACTGCATCCAGGGCCACACGAAGGCCGCGATGCGGTCAGGAGCGACCGCGCAAGAGCTGATGGAAGCAGTCTGGGTCGCCGCAGAAATGAAAGCAGGCGCGGCATTCGCCCATTCGGCGCTGATGTTGGATGTCGTTGAAAGATCGACAAGCTAACGTGTTCGGTTGCCGGACGGGCGATTGAACACACGTAGGCGGGTGCCATAAAGGCGCAGGGGTCCAGATTTGTGGATCGAGAGATGTTAGGGCGTGCGCTTTGCGCGGCCAGCCACTGCGCAAGGAGATCGACGAGGAACAAATGACCATCAAAAGCGATCCGAGCTCAGGGGTGTCCCCCTCGAGACAAGGGTTAGCTCCAGCGCCGGGAGATCCGGAGCTCGAGTTGAGACGTCACAGCGCGCTGTGCAGGCTGCGGAGCTTTCTCACCGATGCGAGGAAGGCGCCCAAAAGCTTTCTGCAAATTCGGTGGGAGCGCCGCTGGACTGCTGCATCGGGAGCGTGGTTCGCTGTCCTCGTAGCGCTCTTGCTTGGCGAGATAGGCTGGCGCGCAGCGGTGATGGTGGCAGCGACCGCGTTCATGCTTGCTCGGAGCGGCGATATGCTCGACGACTACGAGGAAGACGAATAGAGATAGCCACTCGAATCCTTCGATCTTCGAAAAGCCAATTGGCGAGTCCGACGAATTGAGGCGTCGACAGTGACCCACGCCGGGATCGTCAAGGTGCGGCGCTACGCCTTCACCATGCAAGTGCGGTTCCTGGCGCGCAGCTGGCAGATCGCCGCGCGCCCGTTAACGATTTATTAACCAACGCAGCGTCAACTCGGCCTAGCCAGCGGTCATCGCCCGGTCATCAGCCGATTACCGCCCGGTTCGTTCCAGGAGAACAGCCGATGCCCGTTGAGACGCTGACATATGCCGCTCTTGCCACTCGCCTGAACATCTCGCCGGAGGCCGCTCGCTCGCTTGCGAGGCGGCTCCGATTGCCGCGCTCATTTTCCGATGATTGCAAAGCCCTGGTCAGCGTCGATCTCGCTGAAATACGGCATACGCCACGGCCGCAAGGTAATGGGCAGGCAGGCAGCTATCGCCGTACTGGCGGCAAAGACAGAGGCATTGGAGGCGGAGATCGCGCGGCTCGAAGCCAGGGCGGCCGGTCACCGGGCAGATTTTGAGCGCGAGCGCGAGCGCGCCGACCGCCTGATGGTGGAGCTGATGCAGGCCACGGCCGAGACGATGGCGGCCAAGGAGGCGACGGCACGGCTTGAAGGCGAGGTGGCGGCGCTGCGGACCGTCGGCCGAACGGGCGGCTCGATCGACAGCCACGGACAAGCCGCACGCCGGCTGGGACATCAAGCCGCGGCCATCGTGGAAGCAGACCGCAGGGCCTTTAGGTAGAGCAATCCGTTTCCTCTCAATTCCGGCTTGCTGGAACGATCGTGAGGCAAACATGACCAACATCGCCGATATTCGCGAAATGAAGGCGCGCATCACCGTGTTTGGGGTCGGCGGCGCCGGCGGCAATGCCGTCAACAACATGATCACAGCCGGGCTGCAAGGCGTCGACTTCATCGTCGCCAATACCGACGCCCAGGCGCTCACCATGTCGAAGGCCGAGCGCCTCATCCAGATGGGCACCCAGGTGACCGGAGGACTTGGCGCCGGCTCGCAGCCCGAAGTGGGGCGCGCCGCAGCGGAAGAGGCGATCAATGCGATCCGCGATCATTTGACCGGCGCGCACATGGTGTTCGTCACTGCCGGCATGGGCGGCGGTACCGGCACCGGGGCAGCGCCCATTATCGCCAGGACCGCGCGTGAGCTCGGCATTCTCACCATCGGCGTGGTCACCAAGCCATTCCAGTTCGAGGGCCGGCGCCGGATGCGCTTTGCCGAAGCCGGCATCGTGGAACTGCTGAAGGTCGTGGACACCCTGCTGATCATCCCGAACCAGAACCTGTTCCGGGTGGCCAACGAGAAGACCACATTCGCCGATGCCTTCGCCATGGCCGATCGAGTGCTTCATTCGGGCGTGGCCTGCATCAGCGACCTTATAGTCAAGGAAGGTCTATGCAGCTTCGGTGGCTGTCCGACGAGGTCCCAGGCAGTTGGCGCTGGGACGATCGCGATGACTGACCCATCGCCCAGCCAGCCGATCGTCGCGTTCAGGAGATCAGCCGCGGTACCGAGCTGGGCGAGACCGATCCTGCGTGTCTGGCCCGTCGCGAGGTCGCGGACCGCCAGCCCACGGGGGAAAGGTCGCGTATGCGAGCCGAGATCCGTCCTCGCTGATCGCGGGCTGTGCCCCCTCGGCGATCAACGTCTGGCGATGGGTCGCGACATCAATGCGCATCAGCTTCAGTAGAAGCGTCGCGTGTGGCGCTGCGGGATCGACGTGAAGTACACGGCGCTGCCATCCGGCGCGTACGCCAAACCGTTGTTCGTGAACGTCTGGTCCGAAAAGCTCGCGAGCGGCCGAACGAGCGCGCCCGTACTCGACGAATAGAGCGACATCTGCAACTCGGAGTTGACCACGACAAAGGTCGGTGGAGGCGATGGTGCTGGAAACGACGCGCTGGTGAGCGAGGGCCCAATGACGGTGGCCAAACCGACCACACAAATCGAGGCCCCCAGACCGTAACGCGCGCCGCGCATCGCCTCGATCATCGCAAAGCGCTACAACGGACCGAGAAACGCCAGACGCGTCGCCGCTCCGTTTCGATCAGAGCGACAATCTGGTCATCCCGTCCGCGTACTGCGTTCCGCTGAAGGCGCGGTCGCCGGCGAGTGCCGTTCCTGGGAACCGTTGCCCATCAGCTGACCCTGGCGGCAGGATGCGCTCAAGCTGGTCGACCAACGGAGGAGCTTTCTCTGGGGGCGACCCGAAACCCGACGCCGTCCGTGACACCGTGCCGTTCGTCGCGGTCTCGCATCCGCGCAACCCCACGCTGACCGCAACGCTCCGCGACTGGGGATACGTGAGTGTCGCCACCACCTGGGAGCCGTCGTCATCCGGGCACACGACCGTCCCGTCCGGTAGCGGGAGCGCATCGAGCTCGCCAGCGAAGAACGCCACCGCCTTGTGTGCTGTCAATCTCCTCGAGCTCAGCAACCGCAAGACTGGCCGACCGACCTCGGCGGAATATGGCGCAGCTGGATCGCGACCGGACCGGGCGGGGCCAGCTCGCTTCTGGCTGGGCCACAAAGCTTGATGGAGAGTCACGGGGCGGCGCACCGCACATTTACCGGCGCTGAACGACTCGAGCGCTGGAACGACCGGGCGACTACCGCCGCAACCAGCGACTGCCGCGCAGACCAAGAGCCCACCAAAGCCAGTTGACAGGACTTGACTCCGTCGGACCATTCGATACGAACACGACGTCCCCCGCTTGCAAGCATCACCGCGTCCACCGCCGATCGTCCTCGCCCAGCCTCGACACGCAAGGGCCGCTTCCGCCTAGGGCCACGAGGAGCCCTGTTGGATCTCGATCAAAGGGGAGGGCGACCTCATCGTCGCAGGCCAGCGTCTTCAAATACGGGAGAGGATCGAGTCCCGCCCGCATGTGGACGACGGGCCAGACCCGCTCCGCCGCCGGATGCCCAATGGTGAGCGGCCTTCCCATGTGGCGACGGAGTTCGTAGTTCCCCGGAGCGAAGCGGTCGGCGTTTGCGGATGCACAGGCGGCGCCGCGTCTATACGCTAAGGGCCCAGGAAGCGACAGTAGCCGTGATGCCAGACACACAATCTTCGCCCTCTCGCCACCCCGAGCACCTCAGCAGCGCCAGGCTGTTTGTGGGTGACGGTGTAGTCGTCTT
>CAVYMZ010000010.1:0-271626 GCA_963769705.1 uncultured Alphaproteobacteria bacterium
GGGGAAACAACGGGGTGAGTCCATTACCCGCTCGCCGCCGCGCCCAAATGTCCGGCCTTTTCGACGGCCGCGTGCGAGGTGTTACGTCGAAAGCGCCACCGGAGGCCGTTCTGCGAAAGCTGTTCCGGCACTCTTCCGGAGAGCCCTCCCAATGTCGCGGGAAAGCTGTCCTGCCTTGCGATTTCGGCTTGTTTTCCAATCATCCGTGGTGTTTTCTGCGACCGGTGCAGGCTTCCAAGAGACTTGATTTATAAGGGCTTTTGCGAATATAGACACAGCGTGTCCTTAGCCGCCCCGCACCCAGTGCGGCTCCTTTCCTCTGGCCTGCCGCCGCTCCGCAAAAAGGAACCGCTATGATCAAGTTCGGCCTGCTCGGGTGCGGGCGCATCGCGAAGCGTCACTCCGATCTGCTGGGCGGCCATCACGTCGATCGGGCCAGCCTTGCGGGTGTCTGCGATCCGATTCGCTCGCGCGCCGATGCGATCGCGTCGAAGTTCGGCGTCCCGGCCTATTACGATATCGATGACTTTCTGGCGCAAAAAGACATCGACGCGGTTGCGGTCCTGACGCCAAGCGGAATGCATCCCGAGCATGTCATCGCCTGCGCGAGGGCGGGAAAGCATGTGGTTGTTGAAAAGCCGATGGCGCTGCGGCTGCAGGATGCGGACGACATGATCCGCGCCTGCGACGAAGCCGGCGTCAAGCTGTTCGTCGTCAAGCAAAATCGCTTCAACGTTCCGGTCGTCAAGGCGCGCGAGGCGCTGGAGGCGGGCCGGTTCGGGCGGCTTATTCTGGGCACGGTGCGCGTGCGCTGGTGCCGGGACCAGGCCTATTATGATCAGGATGACTGGCGCGGCACCTGGGCCTATGACGGCGGCGTGCTCACCAACCAGGCCAGCCATCATGTCGACATGCTGGAGTGGTTTTTCGGCGATGTCGTCAGCGTCCATGCGCGCGCGATCACGGCGCTTGCGAAAATCGAAACTGAAGATACCGCTGTGGCGACGCTGAAGTTCCGCAACGGCGCGCTGGGGATCATTGAAGCGACGACGGCCGCCCGACCGACGGATCTCGAAGGATCGCTGTCGATCCTTGGCGAGAAGGGCACGGTCGAAATCGCCGGCTTCGCCGTCAATCAGATCAGGCATTGGCGTTTTGTCGATGAACTTGCCTCGGACAAGGACGTGGTCGAGAAATTTTCGGTCAATCCGCCGAACGTCTATGGCTTTGGCCATCAGGCCTATTATCAGCACGTCATCGACTGCCTGGTGCATCAGCGCGCGGCGCTGGTGGATGGTCTTGAGGGGCGCAAGAGTCTCGAACTGATTTCCGCCCTCTATGAGTCGATCGAGACCGGCCAGGAAGTCCGCTGCATTTTACGCCCCGGCTGTGCCGGCTCGGTGTGGCGTCGTGAACCAGCCCGTACGTGCATCAGGCCGGCGTGCGCGACGTCGAATTCGGCGCGCGGGTCAAGATCGTCGAGCCGTGCAATCTCTACGGCTGCAAGATCGGCGATGACTGCTTTGTCGGTCCTTTTACCGAAATCCAGAAGGGCGTGCGGATCGGCGCGCGCACTCGCGTGCAGTCGCATGCCTTCATCTGCGAACTGGTAACGATCGGCGATGACTGCTTTGTTGGCCATGGCGTGATGTTCATCAACGACACGTTCTCGACCGGCGGGCCGGCGCGCGGCGATAAGGAACTGTGGCGCGAGACCGTGATCGGCAATCGGGTTTCGATCGGCTCCAACGCCACGATCATGCCGGTGCGCATTGCCGACGATGCCGTGATCGGGGCGGGCGCGGTCGTGACCAGGGACATCACGATCGCCGGCACTTATGCGGGCAACCCGGCGCGCCGGCTGCCGTCGCGCAGATAAGGAAGATCAAGGATGGCGGTACCCTTCGCAGATCTGCAGCTTCAATATCAAACCATCAAGGGCGAGATCGACACCGCGATCGCCGCCGTGATCCGCGACAACGCGTTCATCCGCGGACCCTATGTCGATGCTTTCGAGCGGGAATTCGCCAGCGCCGTGGACGTCAAGCACTGCGTGTCCTGCGCCAACGGCACCGATGCGCTCTATCTCGCCATGGCCGCGCTGAACGTCAAACCCGGCGACGAGGTCATCACGACGGCGCATTCGTGGATCTCGACATCCGCGATGATCACGCATGCCGGCGCGACCGTGGTGTTCTGCGATACCGACGGCGCCACCTTCACGATCGATCCGGCGGCGATCGAAGCGGCGATCACGCCGCGCACGGTCGGCATCATCCCGGTTCACCTGTACGGACAGCCGGCGGATATGGATGCGATCATGGCGATCGCGCGCAAGCACAAGCTCTGGGTAATCGAGGATTGCGCGCAGGCGCATCTGGCGCGCTACAAGGGGCGGCAGGTCGGCACTTTCGGCACTGCTGCAACCTATTCATTTTATCCGGGCAAGAATCTGGGGGCGATGGGCGATGCCGGCGCGGTCGTCACCAACGATGGCGCGCTCGCCGAGCACATGACCATGCTCGCGCGCCACGGCGGCCTGGTCAAACACCAGCACCACATCGAGGGCATCAACAGCCGGCTCGACGGCATGCAGGCGGCGATCCTGTCCGCCAAATTGCCGCATCTGCCCGACTGGACCAAAGCGCGGCAGGATGCCGCCAGGATTTACGATGCCGGCCTCAATCAGATCGAAGACGTGGTTGTTCCCGGGGTCGCCGCGGGCCGCACCCACGTCTATCATCTCTATACGATCAAGCATCCGCGCCGCGACGCACTGGCGGCGCATCTCAACGCCAACGGCGTCCAGACCGCGATCAACTATCCGACCGCATTGCCGTTTCTCGCCGCCTATAGCCGCCTCAAGCATCGTCCCGAACAGTTTCCGAATGCGCATCGCGATCAGGGCAGCATCCTGTCATTGCCGATGTTCGCCGAGATCACACCGGATCAGCAGCGCGAGGTGATCGACCTGGTTCGGGCAGTTTGATCGCTCGATGCGGTCGCCCTAGCGGGTGACGTGCATGACGTCGCTGATGACCTGCCGATAGGATGCGATGGCGCGGTCGTAGGTATAGTATTGCGCGGCCAGAGCGGCGCGTCGGCCTTTTGCCAGCGTTTCCCCAGGGTTCGCTGCGGCCGATCGAATGGCCTCGGCGAGATCGCGCGGATCTTCGGGTCTTGTGACCCAGCCGATATCTTCTTCTTTCAACATCAATGCCGCTTCCGAGCGGGCTTCGGCGGTGACGATGACCGGTCGTCCGACGGCGAGGAGATTGTAGATCCGGCTCGGGACCGACACGCCCGCGACATTGCGACGATAGGGGATGATCCAGACGTCGGCCGCCGCCAGGAACTCCTCGAGTGCGGAGTCCGGCACCCGGTCGAGCAGTGTGACGTTGTCGATCGGAGCCTTTGCATGAAGCTCGGTCAATTGTTTCCACCCACTGCCCCATCCGGACAGCAGAAAGTGAATATTCTTCTCGTCCCTTAGCAATCGCGCGGCTTCGTAAACCGTGCCTGCACTGTGGGTGAATCCAAGGTTGCCTGACAATCCGACAACGAGCTTGTCGGTGAACCGCCGACGGAAGGAATTGTCAGCGGTTATCTCGCGATATCCGATCGGCAGCAGCACCCAGTTCGGAATGAATTTGATCTTGCGGCTTTCGACATTCTTGTAGGCGAGCAGCAGCGCTTCGACGTCGCGCCCGATGGTGATGATGGCGTCGAGTGCCGGGAACAACAGGCCATTGGCAAAGCAAATCGCCTTGGCCACGACGGACTGTGGCTGCGCCAAACCGGCCATCACCAGGGCTTCCGGATAGAGATCGTAGATCAGGAGCACCGCCGACGCCTTGCGCAATTTCGTCGCCAATGCGACCGAATAGGGCAATGCGAACGGTGTCGTTACACAGAGCACGACATCGTTGCGCGTGACGTGTTTGAGGGTCGCGAAGAACATTTTGACCGAAAGCAGCACCATGGCGATCGCCCGCCGCGCCAGGGCATCTTTTTCCGGCGCCCAAGTGCGAACTTCCATGACACGGGGTCGACCAGCCTCAGAAGCGGCGGAATGGGCGGTTCCGGAAATCACGAGAACCTCGCAGTCAGTCTTGAGCCCTTCGGCAATCGCGGTCAGATAAGTGGCTGTGGTGGTGGGATCAGGAGCATAATGTTGGCTTACTATCACGATTTTTCCCGAAGCACGCTTTGACGTCATTTGAAATACCGGGCGAACTATTGAGCAAGAGGAGATGGCGGACCGGTAAATTCGTTACCGGCGTTTTTCTGGGCAAAAGTTATGCTGCACTGGAACGAAGCGCGCAAGTCGGGGTTCGAGGCACCATTTCTACAGCTCGAATGCCAGTTAAGCTCAGGCTCGCATGTTCGTTGATCGTCATATCGTGGGGCCTCCTTTGAGTCCGACTTGCGGCTTGGTAACGAGGTGAGGAGGCAATTTCGGCGGCGGCCAGCGCTTGCCTCGGCACCCTCGGGGCGGCATTTTCGTCACCGGCGGTGTAGGCACGGTCACGAATGCGGGCAGCGTTACGCGACCCAACCATCACGGGGTGCTGATTGCGGGCGGGGCAGCGTCTCTAACGCTAAGTCCAGGTCCATTGCGGCACTGGGCGTCGGCATCTCTTTCGAGAACCAGGCCGGGACGCTCACGAATGCAGGCCAAATTACCGCGACGGGGACGGACGCTACCGGCATCCATCTGGAGAACGGCGGCAGCACCATGGAGGCGCCCGGCGATTACGTGCTGGCCACCGGCGAGACCCGCTCGGTGCGCGAATTCGTCGAACTGGCCTTGATCGGCCGCGGCATCGAGTGGCGCGGCAAGGGTGTCGATGAAACCGGCATCGACAAAAAGTCGGACAAGACGGTGGTGCATCGATCCGACCTATTTCCGCCCGACCGAAGTCGATCTATTGGTCCGCGATTCCAGCAAGGCGCGCCAGAAGCTGGGCTGGCAGCCGAAGACAAGCTTTGCGCAGCTGGTCAACGAAATGATGGCGAGCGATCTTGCGATCGCACGGCGGGGGGTGGCCAATGGCAAAGACCCCGTTTGACCTAAAAGCACGCCGAAACCATCTATGACAATCTAATCATCGCGACCCGTTCCTGCGGGAGTTCGGGTGTAGCTGACGACAGGCCACACCGAGATGCGCAATGGCTTCGCCTCTTTTGTCGTTGCTGGTGGCGATAATGCCTGCGGCTTTCTGCTCCATGACCTTGCGAGGTCATGCAGGCTCTGCCGTGGAACGTCCAGGCCGTTTGCAGTAGCGCCAGCACTGATTCCGCACAAGTGAACAGCGTCAGCCGCCTTGATTGCAGCATCGTAGGCCGGCCACGCCGTCGGTGTGTTGTCAGCTTAGCAACTCCGAGTGTCGCTTACCTCGCGTTCCTTTGTGGGCAGACTCTTGCGCTGGTGTCTTCGGTCGGCCATGTCTCAAGCGACATTCAAGATGAAAGGGGCCGCCCACTGAGGTGGCCTACGACACCCAGTTCAGTGATCGCTTGAACCGTAAGCCGTGCCACGTCATGGACACAGGTTTGCGCGATCTTGATGATCTTCTTTGCAATCATTTCCGTAAGGCGGTCGTCACGATCCTTGACGCCAGAGTGGAGCGGGAGCGCGACCGGCTAGTGTCGTTTCCGACTTTCACTCTGGACGCTCAACAAGTTCGTATGTGGGAACGTGGGCGCTTTCTCGCCGTGATTTTAGAGCAGCTCCGCAGACCGCGCAGACCGCACCACCCGTGTGCGTGGCGAAGGATGATGTATTGGTCGCCACGCGGCTCGATCGGTTGGCGCGATCCACGCGCGATGTCCTGAACCTGTTAGGATAGATCGGAGAAAAAGGGGCGGGCTTCAAGTCGCTGAGAGGCACTTGGGCCGACACGACGACGGCGCAGGTCGTTTGATGCTGACCGTTTTGGGCGGTCTCGCCGAGTTCGAGCCCGAACTGATCCGGACACGAACCGGGGGGCGCGAGCGGGCGAAGGCGAGGGGCGTGATCCTCGGTCGTAAGCCAAGTTTGCAAGCCATCAGCGCCGAGAGGCAATCGCCCACCGAGAGGCGGGAGAGGCGCTTACGGAAATCGCTCGGTCTTATAACGTAAGCCACTCGACCATCAGTCGCCTGAACTGGCATTACAGTTATTGTTTTGATTTGAAGTGGGCGCATTGAGCGCGGCCTGGTGAGCTCTGCGCATGCGATGATGTGTCCGGGTTAAATCCGCTTTCGAGCAAGTCTCATAGCAATGCGGCGGATTTCCTGGATTGACCAACGGATCAGTGGCGGGGTGACTATGCTTTGGCTTTTGCCGGGCGCCGTTTCGTTTTTTGGCGGTTGCCGATTAGCGAGATGTCGGATCGCGGCCATCATGGCGAAGGCGAGATCACCAAGGGACACATGACGGTACCAGCCATGCCAGGATCTGCTCTCGTTGTGATCGAGCCCGAACTCGTTTTTCGCGGTTCCAAAGCTGTCCTCGATCGCCCATGATGGCATTTACACCGCGATCAGCGTTTCAATTGATGTTCCCGCTGGGCACCAGGTAGTGAAGAAGGCGATTCATCGGAGATGCGACGACGGATTAGCGGACCGCGTGTCCACAAACCGTCATTTGCACTGTTGAATGGCTCCGCCTCGAGATCGGCCAATTCGAGATAACACCAGTCATGCAGCGGGTTCTTTGGTTTCGGCTCCCGCCGACAGACGCTTCCGGTCGGATGAGGGGTTCTCGACCGCGAAAGAGCCGTCAATGTTGCTATCTCTTCATCAGTCATTACCAACTCGACCGCTCGCCGCCATCCTGCCATCATGCAACTCCTCGTTCCGACAATCGTAAACGAGGGAATCCACCAACCATCCATCAGTTCCTCAGATTTCATGAAGTCGATCGTCTAGCATACTCTGAAGGCCGCGAGACAATCCGGAGTGTCAGCCCATGGGAACTGCGCTCGTTGTCAAAAATGCACGATTGCCACGACGTCGAGATGAGAATATCCGAGCGGCGCAGTACGTTCGTATGTCGACGGATCGGCAGCAGTATTCCATCCCAAATCAGATGGCAGCCATTGCGCTGTACGCCGCCGAGCATGAGCTCATTATTGTACGTACATACGTTGACCAGGCGACGAGTGGGCTGAAACTGAGCAACAGACCGGGCCTCATAGAGCTTCTCAACGACGTTCAATCAGGTAGTGCCGATTTCGCGAGTGTCCTGGTATTCGATGTGAGCCGATGGGGTCGCTTTCAAGACACCGATGAAAGCGCGCATTATGAGTTCATCTGCAAGCAGGCACGCATCAAAGTCATCTATTGCGCCGAGATTTTCGAGAATGACGGAAGTCCAATGTCCGGCATTTTCAAGAACCTCAAGCGATTGATGGCTGCGGAATACAGCCGCGAACTCTCAGAGAAGGTATTCGCCGGACAGAGCCGAGTCGCACGGCTGGGATTTTGGGTTGGGGGGCGGCCAGGCTTTGCGTTGCGCCGAGAACTCATCGATGCAAAGGGAAACTCCAAGGGCTTGCTGGAACACGGTCAGCAAAAATGGCTTCAAACTGACAGGGTGATCTTGCGTGCGGGACCCGCAGAAGAAATCGCTACCGTTAGATGGATATTCGAAACCTTCGTCAGGGATCGGATAAATGAGACGAGCATTGCGCGACAATTGAACGAAAAGGGCGTCCTTAATCATCGCGGCGCGTCTTGGGACCTCCAGATGGTTGGACGCATTCTTCGCAATGAGGTCTACATAGGAAATACGCTTTATAATCGAACGTCGAACCGGCTGAGACAGGGTCGCATCGCAAATCCAAAAGCCAAATGGGTTCGAGGAGAGAATGCGCTCGAACAGATCGTTCCTCGTGATCTCTTCGATGAGGCCCAGCGCATTTTCGAACGTCGACTGCAACAACTATCGTCAGAGGAATTGCTCAAGAGGCTTAGAATCCTCCAACGAAGGCACGGACATTTGTCTCGTACCGTTATAGATCGGGCCGAAGGTATGCCAAAGGCACATGTGTACGACAGCCGGTTTGGCAACCTCCGCGAGGCCTATGCCTTGATCGGTTATACTCCAGAAATTGACTGCAATTATTTAGAGGCTCGCGCCGCACGCACGAGCCTGATCAAGGGACTCGCGGACAAAATTGCTGCCAGTGTACCAAAGATTAAGCCGAACTTGATCGCCGAGCGGGCCGGCGGTTGTCTGGCGGTGAAGGACGATTTCTTCGTATCGCTCCGAGTAGCGCGATGCTGGCAGCATTCTCAGAGAAAGTGCCCGACATGGACGTTGCGGCGTGGCGCAAAACCTCGTCCAGGACTTGTTGTCATAGTCAGAATGAATGAAGAGAATAGCACCCGTTCGACTACGTCTTGGCTCCGATGATAAGCCTCCCCGAGCATCCGCTAATCGTATCCGAAGAAGCGTTGGTCAAACGGTATAGATGCAGGTCTGAGAGCATCGGGGGATTGATTCGTGCCTTGAAGCGAAGGCTATGAAAGGATCAAAGCACAGATCGTCGCATTTTGCGCTAGCGAAGGTCCGCTTCGGGGTCAAATTGAGAAGGCCTCAGTCTGAGCAAATGTCCTCCGGGTTACCCCACAAATCGGAAGTCGGCAGTGACAGCTCATTACGGCAACGAACTGCGCGGGCGGTCGAACTGGTCGCACTGGGAACCTGCTGAAGGACGGCAAGGTGATCGCCGACGAGCGCGGTGCGTAACGATCAGGCGGGTGGCAGCAGCCGGTTGGCCTGGAACTCGGCGAAGTATTTGGCGAACATCGCCTCGGTATCCATCACCTCGGTGAAGCCGGCCTGCATCAGCTTGATGGTGGAGACAATCGCCGGCGGCCCGGGCTTATTGCGGCCATAGCCCATGGTGTAGTCGGCGTATTCGAAGGACAGGCCGACGAAGTCGCGCAGATTGCCCGAGCGCAGCCCGTGCCGGGCGCGGATCGTTTCCCATTCCGCCTCGCGCGGGCGAATGTCGCGGTCGAGCGAGAGCGGCACGTGACCGCCCGGCCGCATGCCCAGCGACGCGGCAATGGCGGGCCAGATGTTTTCCCAGACGAACACGTCGCCGTTGGCGATGTTGAAGATCTCGTTGCGGGCGCTTGCTGCCTCACCGGCCCAGGCGATGGCGCGGGCCAGCAGGTCGGCGTCGATCGCTTGGGCTACGCGCGGTGCGCCGCCGGGGAAGGGCAGGTCCAGCCCTGCCTCGCGCCGCAGGGCGGCATAGACGCCAAGGGCGGGGATCACGTTCATGGCGCTGCCGGTGGAATAGCCGACGATCAGCACCGGGCGCAGGATCGACCAGGTCCAGTCCTTGCCCCGTTGCAGGGCGCGCAGGTGGTTTTCCTGGTTCCAGTAGAAGTTCGGCTGCTCGTGCATTTCCGAGCGGTTTTCCCGCGCCGGCACCGAAAGCGGGCGGACGTGCACGCCATAGGCCTTAGTGCCCTGCAGCAGCGTCACATGGCGTAGGTTCTTCGCGTGCCGTTCCAGCGGGTCAAGCAGGTTGCGCAGCATCCGGTCGTTGGTCTCGATCTGCTCGCGTTCCTGCCAGCCGGCAACCAGTCCGGGGCGTTCGTACAGGGCGGCGTATACCAGATGCGTCACGCCGGCCAGGCTCGCGGCAAGCTGCTCGCAGGCGGCGGCGTCGGTCAGGTCCAAGGGCAGGAAGCGCGCGCCATGCGTATCGTCGGGCGCCCGCCGCGACAGGGCGATGACGTCGCAATCTGGATTCGCGCCGAAATGCCTCATCGCCGCATAGCCCACCAGCCCGCTGGCGCCGGCGATCAGGACCTGCTTGCGCGGCATGGCTCAGGCCTCGTGCGGTGCGGGCGCGCAGGAATGGAAGGCATTGGTTCTTGACCTCATTGGCGTGACTTCAGCCTGGCCGGCCTGTGTGGACCTTAACGGCCCCCCAGAGATTCGTCCGCAGCCCAAGTGCAGGCTTATATAGCTCGCATACGGCCAAAGAGTGGGGTAACTTTCAGGCCGCAAGTGCAAGAATAAATATATGCCTCGGAAAAGAAGAGGCGCAAGGGAGAAAAGACATGCTCAAGCTGATCGGCGCCGTACTCACTGCGGCCTTTCTTGTTACGACATCGGCAGCGCCGGCCGCCGAAAAGCCGAAGGATCCGGACATTATCCATATTGGCGCCCTGTTCGCCATGACCGGCAAGACCAGCTATTACGGCACGGTCATGAGCCAGGGGATGAAGCAGGCCATCGACGAGATAAACGCCAAGGGCGGCGTCGACGGCATCAAGCTCGAAGCCGACATCGAGGATCATAAAGGCGGCGTGGCCAAGGATGGAGTGGACGGCTTCACGCGCGTGCGCAACCTCTACAACGTGCAGGCGGTGATGACTTCGTTCACGCCGCCGACTTTGGCCATCGCGCCGATCGCCGACGAGCAGAAAATTTTCCTGATCAACGGCGGCGGCGTCAGCAACAACCTGGTCGGCGCCTCGAAATACCTGTTCCACAACCGTTCGCTCGCCTCCGATCTCGGTCGCGCCGCGGTCGGCCACGTGCACGATCTGGGCTTGAAGAAGATGGCCGAGCTGGCCTGGAACTCGGACGCCGGCGACAATATCGTCAAGACCGTGGACGAGATTTGGAAGAAGGACGGCGGCACGGTGGTGGCGTCGGAAAAAATGGATGTCGGCGCCGCCAACATCGATACCCAGATAGCCAAGATTTCGCGCCGGCAATCCCGACTTCGTCGGCCTGTGGCTGTTCAGCCCCGACCCGGGCTTGGCCGCCAAGCGCATACGCGATTTCGGCCTGAAGGTGCCTTTGATCGGCGTGGAATATACCGCCGACGTGCAGAAGCTCGGTGGCGCGGCGCTGGAAGGCTACGAATTCACCTCCGACTATTTCAAACCCTCGCCCGACGAGCCTTGGTCGGCCGATTTCGCCAAAGGCTACAAGGAACGCTACAACGCCGATCCGGATTTCTATGCCGCCAATTATTATGAAGGCGTCTATGTCATCGCCGAATCCATGAAGCGGGCCCGCGCCAAGGGTGGCGATTGGTACCATGGCGACAAGATCGCGGCGGCGCTGCGCGAGAACCCGACCTTCAAGTCGGTCTATGGCGGCAGCATGGAGTTCCAGGCTAACGGCGTGGCCAAGAAGCGCGTAGCGCTGTTCAAGGTCGAGAACGGCGACAAAGTGTTCGAGAAATATATCGAAGCCAAGTAGCAGGCGCGTTCAAGGAATGCCGGGCCCCATGGTTCGAGGCGGTCGCCGCGCGGCCACCTCGCCATGACGGTTCATTACGGCTTGCGCATGCCGAGGGGTGCCCGCTGGGGGCATCTCGAGGCAAACGGGAGTCATGGCCACACGCCCGCCTGAGTTCAATCATGGATCTTCTTGCGCAGCTTTTCGTCAACGGCCTCATCAACGGTAGCCATTACGCGCTGCTCGGCGCCGGCTTCGGCTTGATCTTTGCCACCACCCGCATCGTGCATTTCGCGTACGGACCGATCTTTACCGCCGCCGCCTATGCAGCCTGGTTCGCCGCCAATGTGCTGGGCCTGCCGATCGCCGCCGCCATGCTCTTCGCGGCACTGGTCGCCGCCGCCCTCGGCACCGCCACCTATCAATATCTTTATCTGCCCTTCGAGCTGCGCCAAAGCTCGTCGCATGTGGTGCTGATTGCCTCACTCGGCCTGTTCATCGTGCTGGAAAACCTGATTGCCATCGTCTTCGGCACCGGCGGGCGCGTGGTCGACAATTACCAATATGGCATCTTTCTTGTCGGCCCGGTCTATTTCAGCTCGGTCCAGCTCGGCCAGGTGATCGCCATGATCGTACTGACCGCGTCGCTTGGTGCCTATCTCGCCCGCACCCGCCACGGCAAAGCCATCCTGGCCACCACCGACAATCCGGAGATGGCGCGCATCATCGGCATCGACACGGTGAAGGTGTCGCGGCTGGTGTTCGCGATCGGCTCGGCGCTGTCGGCCATCCCGGCGACGCTCATCCTGCTCAAGGACGGGGCGACGCCGAGCATGGGCTTTTTTGCTGTCTTCATCGCCTTCGTCGCCGTCATCGTCGGCGGGGTCGGCTCGCTGCGCGGCGCCATCGCCGGCGGCCTGGCGCTCGGCATGGTGGAAAGCTTGGGTCTGTGGAAGATTCCGACCGAGTGGCAAAGTTCCATCGCATTCATCGTGCTGTTCCTGGTGGTGCTGCTCAGGCCGCAAGGCTTGTTTGGCCGGGCGGTGAGCTGACATGGAATATGTCCTGCACGTCCTGGTGATGGTCTGCATCTACGGCATCCTCGCCATCTCCTTCAACCTGTTGGTCGGCTTCGCCGGCTTGTTCGCCATGGCCCAGGCCGCCTTCTACGCCTTCGGCGCCTATGCTACCGCCATCCTCACCCTGAAGCTCGGCCTGCCCTTTCCCATCGACCTGCTGATCGGCGTGGCGGTGACCGCGCTTCATCGGCGCCCTGGTCGCCATCCCGGCGATCCGCATATCCGGCACCTATCTGGTGGTGGTGACCTTGGCTTTGCAGGTGATCGTCATCGCCGTCGCCACCAATTGGAAAAGCCTCACCGGCGGCACCGACGGCCTCCGCGGCGTGCCGAGCTTGCATGTCTTCGGCTATGCCCTCAACAATCCGGGGCGGTTCCTTCCCGCCGCGATCCTGGCGCTCGGCGTCTGCTTCTGGATCGCCTGGCGGCTGACCAATTCGCCTTTCGGCCGCGCGCTCCGCGCCATGCGCGAGAATGAATCCGCCGCCGAAGCGATCGGCAAGGACCTGCTTTATATGAAGGTCGCTGTCTTCGCCTTTTCGGCCGGGCTCGCCGCCGTCGCCGGCTCATTGTTCGCCCGTTATCTGAACTACGTCGGCGCCGAAAGCTTCGGCATCGAGGAGACCATCTACATGTTAGCCATGGTGATCCTGGGCGGCACCGGCAATCTATGGGGCTCGCTGATCGGCGCCGCGGTGCTGGTGGTCCTGCCCGAGTTGCTGAAATTCGTCACCTTGCCAACCGAGATTGCCGACAAGTCGCACCTCATCATCTACGGCGTGCTGCTGATCGCCATCCTGCGGTTGCGCCCGCAAGGGTTACTCGGCGAGCGCAGCACCATGCGCCATCTGCCCCATGTCGACGGCGCAGAGTAGCCACGCGAGTGCCCATGCCCAAGCCGCTGCCGAAGGGCGAAGTCACCCTCTCGGGGCGCGACCTGCATCGCCGCTTCGGCGGCATCGTCGCCGTAGCCGGCTTCGATATCGTTTTGAAGAGCGGCTCGATCACCGGCCTGATCGGACCGAACGGCGCCGGAAAGACCACGGCCTTCAACCTGTTGACCGGCTTCCTCTCGCTGGACGCTGGCAGCATCAGCTTTCGCGGCCGCGACATCAGCGGGCTGAAGCCGCATGACATCGTGCGCGCCGGCGTCGCCCGCTCGTTTCAAGATCTGCGGCTGTTCACCAAAATGACGGCGCTGGAGAACGTCATGGTGGCGCTGCCCGGCCAGGCCGGCGATCGGGTGCTCGACGTATTCTTCCGGCCGATGAAAATCCACCGCGAGGAGCACGACAACCTGGTCCGCGCCCGCAACGTGCTGGATTTCGTCGGCCTCACCCACAAGGCCTATGAGACAGCGGAGAACCTGTCTTATGCCGAGGAGAAACTGCTGGTCGTCGCCCGGCTGCTCGCCACCGGCGCTGAGGTATTCCTGTTCGACGAGCCTTTGTCCGGCCTGGACCGCAGCACCCTGGCGGAAATTTTTCCGATCGTGCGCAAGCTAGCCGACAACGGCAAGACGATCTGCATCATCGAGCATAATCTCGACGTCATCAAGGAGTTGTGCGACGTGGTCTATTTCCTCGACGAGGGCCATGCCATGGCCATCGGTACCCCCAGTCAATTGATGAACGATCCGGCCCTGGCATCGCGGTATTTCAAATGAGCGCCGCCATCCTGGAAGTGCGCAGCCTCGCCGCCGGCTACGGCAAGAAGCAGATCGTCAACGGCATCGATCTGGCGCTCGGCCGCGGCGAAATCCTGCTGGTGCTGGGCCATAACGGCGCCGGCAAGACCACACTCATGCGCGCCATCTTCGGCCTGCTGAAGCCGACCGCCGGCGAAGTGACTTATGACGGCAAGCCGATCGCCGGCCGCTCGCCTGGCGACAATGTGGCCGAGGGCATCGCCTTCGTGCCGCAGGGCCACGGCATCTTCCGGACTTTGAGTGTGCGCGACAATCTGGAACTCGGCGGCTTCATCATGGCCAATAAGGCCAGGCTGCCGGCACGCATGCAGACCATCTTTAAGCTATTTCCGATCCTGGGCGAGCGCCAGCAGCAGATCGGCGGCACGCTCTCCGGCGGCCAGCAGCAGATGCTGGCCATCGGCATGGCGCTCATGCACGAGCCGCGCGTGGTCATACTGGACGAGCCGTCCATCGGCCTGGCGCCCAATCTGGTCGACCGGGTGATGCAGAGCATTGCCGAGATCAACCGGAGCTTCGGCACCTCCATCCTGATGGTGGAGCAGAACGTGCACTACAGCCTGCCTATTGCCAACCGGGTGGCGGTACTGAAGGCCGGCCGCAAGATCTACGACGGGCCGCCGGCGCATTTGCAGGACGACGTCGAATTGATCAAGCTGTTTTGAGGCCGGCGTGTATCGAAAATCGTGATGAAGTCCGCCGAGTGTCGCGTCCATCTGCGGCGGTGGCGGCTTCACTCGGCTGCAGCGAGACTCCATACGACCGCGCACACGATCCTGCCGATCGCTTCCGACGTCGGATAGGAGTTGGACAACCGCGCATTCGAGATTGAATTCGGCCTGCCGCCAGCTCACTCGGACGTGGCGATGCATTCGCTGCGAGTTCCGTCCGAGCCCCCGCATAGCGAACGTCGACCGGCGGTCTGCGATCGTCATTCGGATGAGACGGGATAGCTGCATCCAGCCAGCAAAAGCTGAATTCGGATGTCGCGTGTTCGACCCTATACGGAAAACCCATTCGCTTCCTCTTAAAGGGGAGGGCTATATCAAAGCGGTTCCTGACCGCACATGACTTTGGACGTTGCTTCGCCATCTATGCCTGCAGCCACGGTCATAAGCTGAGACGCTAATTCAGTGCTCGAGCAGCCCGTCAATGTCCTCGATCAATTAAGTAAGGCCGCGACACGTCGCCGCGTTTCGATGGTTGTGTCTTAGGAGATCAGCGCCCGCTCCGCTATTCTCCTGCTCGCGGCCAAGCGCGCGCAGAGCGGCGTTAAGCCCAGCAACCACCTGATGAGAAGCCGGCGAACGCGATACCGTCATTCGGTTCTTGAGAAGCTCGATCCCGGCAATGGCCCGGGCAATCTCGCACTCATCCGCTACGCTCCGGAGCCGGTCCATTTCCGCCGCGTCGATCCGCCGTGCTTCGCCATACCAGATATCTCTCGTTCGGTTGAAGGCAAACCCTAACCGCCGTGATGCGCGAAATATCGCTGTCTTCACCAGGTCGCCGGGCTGACATGGTTCTGCACATTTCCTCACAAGGGTCTGCGCCTCCTCGATGGACGATGTCGGCAACTTGCTCACTGCAACCATTGGCTCTCCTTGGTCGACTGGGTCTTTGACGAAAGTAGTAATAGCCGGGAGCGAAAGACGGAGTTCACGGCCGCCGCCCATAGCCGATTGGGTTGGCGGCACGGTCACTCGCGGGGTAAGTCACGGTGGGCCCTTGCTTCGGCGAGTATTTCGTCGATTGTTTTCTCGATCCAATCGCCAGCACCGACCGCGCTTTCAGCGAAATCCTGCACCATGAAGCCGTAAAGACGCCGCTCGCGCGCCGCGCTGGCCAACCGTTCCAAATAATCAGCCGCCTCTGTGGCTGCCATTGTGTATTGGATCCCGGTCGTGTCGAACGGTGGCGGATCGCTGACCTCAGGATTTGGCTTCGCTCGAAACTCCAGAGATACTGTTACCAGCATGAAATCATCCGGATGCGGCTCCGGTTTTGTCGTCTTCTTCGCCATTATTAGCTCCTGAGATTGGATGCTGGATGCCGTGACCTTCATCTGCCTTCAGCCGATGTGGTTACGAATGCTAGGTGTCTGTCCGGTTCTGGGACCGGTGCTTATGATCGCGTTGCGTCGGTTGGCCTCCATCTGCCGAAACGAGGTCATGGGCTGGAGCGCTCCACTGAATAGACGCGTTCTGAATCCCCGCCTTGAACAAGCGTCGTTGTGCTGTGGCGGTCGCCGGTTGGCTGAAGCAGGGTCGCCTCCCAAAGCTCTCTGGCCGTTTCCAGCGGGGCAATCTGCAGATTGGCCCACCATGCCATTTCATTGCCGTGGCGGTGCAGCTCATGATGGTGCTCGCGACAGAGCGGAACGGTGAATTCGTCGCTGACCTTGCGTCCGAGGGCCCGGGGCTGGGCAAATTTCAGATGATGGGCGTCGCAAGGCGCGCGTTGGCAGACGAGACAAGGCTGCGCCCCGACAAAAGCGAGATGGGCCTTGTTGCGGCGACGCAGCTCTTTACGGATGGGCGAAACCGTCCGGGACGGCTGTCGAGCCGATGCATTGGTGTGCGCGGCTCCGTTTGCCGGCAATCCGAGTTCCGGCGATGGCGCGGCGATCTCGGGCCGCCCGATCAGCGCATCCAGCGCGGCCTGGTAGGCCAGCTCCACCGCGCCGGCATCGCCGGCGGTGAGGGTGTTCTTCGCGGGCAGTCGACGAAGCGCCCATAGCGCCAGATCGTCCTCGTTGGCAAGCTGCCTGATCTCTCCGACCAGTTGGTCGCGCAGCGCAGCGGATGGTTCTTGGGCGAGTACCGCTTTGGGCTTGTGGACCAAACCATTCCGGCGGCTGGGCGGCGGCGTCTGTTCGGCGGGGGTCCTGGATTGGCGAGGACGACTCATGGGAAGATCGGGCGCATCGAGGTCGTCCTCGCCGGCAATGCCGACCAGGGCGAACAGTGCGTAGCGCCGGGCGTAGGTCAGCGCCGCCCCCATCCGTTGCGGCGCCTCGCTGATGGGGCACACCGGCCAGTCCGAGGAAATCCATTCCCCGGAGGCATGGGCGAGCAGGGTGGTGAGCCGGATTTGGCCGGAGGCCTGATCGATCGCGGTGGTCTGCACGGTGGCGATCTCATGCTGGCCAAGGCTCTTGCGAACGATATCAAGCCCGCTGGCGAGCGAGGCATAGCGGAAGGTCCGGTCGGCCTCGCGGGGGAATGGCGAGCGGATGGTGGCAACCAGCGACTTCTCGGGGTTGGTGAGTTCGCCCTGGGCTTTGGCCAGCGCCGCGGCGATGGCGCCGATCGGTCTCACTGGCGCGGTGCATCGGCGGCCTCCACATCCATCGAGATCAAAGCTGATGGCCCCGGATTTCGAGCGTTTGGCCCTGATGCCGTGGCCGGCGGCTTCCTTGGCGTCCTCCGGCACCAGTTTCTTCAGTTCGGCCTTGGCGCCTTCATGCTCCTGAAAGGCTGAGCGGGTCCGGCCGGAAGGTGGCCGCGAATTCCGCCCAGCTGTTTGATGCCGTCATATCGACAATCCGGACCGCCTCCAGTCTTGGCCGCGGCGGCTCGATGCCGAACAACCGGGGCGTCGCGCCATCCTGGACGCAGCGCCAGAATTTCTTCTCGGCGGTCAACAGCAGGTGCTGGTACAGCGGATCGGCGGCAAGGGTGAGTTCCACCCATTGTCCGCCGCCGGTGATGATCGACAGCACCGCCGAGCGTAAGTTCGCGACCCACATGTTGTGCTGGAGCTGCGCCATGTGCTTTTTCGGCGGCAGCCTCTTCCGAAAATGTCCAGGGCAACATGAATTTGGCCTCGAACACGGCAGCGGTCGGCTCAATGGTGCCGTCCAGCGTCGCGGCCATCCATTTATGGACGGGGTGCTGGATCCGCCGTTGAACGTCCTTGATGATGTGTCCGGTTTGCCGCTCATACCAGCGGCGGTTGAGGTCCTCGGTGACGCGGCCCAGCTGCACGATCAGGTTTTCGGAGAGATCCTCAGGCTCGAGTTCGCCGCGCTTCTCCCGCCACAGCCGCACGAGTTGCGCCTCATCATGGCCCATGATGATGCGGGCATCGGAGCCGCCGATGAAAGTGCGGCGGTCGTCTCGATTGAATTTGACAACTTTAAATTGTGACGACGCAGCTTGGTCCGTTTGAACGCTACTCACCGGTATCTCCCACTTAAGATGGTCACGGCACTATTGCCGCACTGCCTTAAGCCCCGCTCTTGCGAGGTGAGATACCGGCGTCGTCTTGCGCCGGGCCGACTCAGTGACGCTCCAATTGCTCCGGAAATCCAGTCCTTTCCGCAGCAATCTTGTTGCTCTTTTGCCGAGCCCAATTTGAAGAATTTGGCGGTTCCGGGCCACTCTTGGGCTGAATTTCAAGCACTGCAGGGCTGAAAGCGGCGCGCTCGGGCCGCAACGCGTTAGGTCATGGACGATTGCGGTTCGACGCCGGTGATAACCTGAATTTGGAAAGCTTACCTGGGCGTTTAGCGCCGGGCCTGAGCGTCAGGCGAGTCCAGAAGCGGTCAGGAGAACGCACATTGCAAGCCGGAGCTGCTGCGGGTTCGCGTCTTAGGTACGCCATGCTCGCGCCCTTGGTGACGCCGTTCGATCCGCGCGTCGTCAAAACGGTTGAAGGGCCTGGAGCGCCACGAGGGCAATGCGCTGGCGCGCCAGAAGTGCGCGGCTCGAATTATGGTCCGAAACCAAACAGGCGGGTTGAATTGCTTCAGTCGTCCCCACGGGCCTCGCTCAATCAACCATTCAACTGACGCTGGTCTCGCGTTCTTGCGACTATCTACCGGCACAAGAACCGCGGCCTCTATTTAGAGCGCGCCAACTAATCCTGATCGATTTTGGAAGATCGCGCCTTCCCCAAGATTCCTTAATGTTTGGTATATTTTGTAGGGTTTTGATTTGACAAATGAGCCTCAAACTTGGCGCCGCTAGATACAAATCGCTGCTAAATGTTCAGCGCAAGCAAACCGGATTTCACCGATTCGCTTGTGTTGAAAAAAGCGGCGTAAGCGCCGCACTCAGCAGGGATGCGTTGGAAGGAAAAATCGTGACTGAGTAGCGTAACCATGAGAGTACAGCCTATGATTGATGAATTGCAAGAGCCAGCGCGAGCCGCAGCCCGCGGGGGGCGGGCGACCAATGCCGGCTTGATTGAGCTTGAGATTGAGTATCGCGCGGTGAGCGATCTTTATCTCGATGCCCGCAACCCGCGCCAGCATCCGCAGCGGCAAATTAGTCAGATCGCAGACAGCATCCGCGAATTCGGCTTTGTGATGCCGGTCGTGGTCAATGAGAACGAGGTGGTGATCGGGCATGGCAGGGTTCTCGCCGCCAAACAGCTCGGCATGGCGCGCGTCCCGGTGATCGCGCTCAGGCACCTCTCGCCGCCCCAGCTCAAAGCGCTGCGCATCGCCGACAACAAGCTCGCCCATAACTCGCATTGGGACGAGCGCCTGCTGGGGGAGAGCTTTCTTGAGTTAAACGAACTCGAACTTGATTTCGATCTGTCGATCACCGGCTTCGACCTGCCCGAGATCGATCTGGCGATCCAGAAGCTTGATGATCACCTGACTGTAGCGACCGATGATAAAGCAGATGCGCTGACAGGCGTGCCGGTTTGCCAGCCGGGCGATATCTGGCAATTAGGCGAGCATCGTCTCGTTTGCGGCGACGCCACCTCCGAGGTGGCGTTTGATAGGCTGATGGATGGCGGGCGCGCCGATCTCGTGTTCGCGGACCCACCGTACAATCTTCCGATCAATGGACCGGTATCAGGCAAGGGACGGATCCGCCACCGCGAATTCGCCCAAGGCGCCGGCGAACTGAGCCGAGAAGAGTTCATTCGTTTTCTGACGGTTGGCTGCGGCCTGCTGGCGCGCTACAGCCGCGACGGCGCTATCCATTACGTGTGTATGGATTGGCGTCACACCGACGAGCTGCTCACCGCCGGTCGCGAGGTCTACTCCGAATTGAAGAACATCGTGGTGTGGGTAAAGAGCAACGGCGGCCTCGGCTCGCTCTACCGTTCTCAGCACGAGTTGGTATTTGTCTTCAAGTCCGGCACCGGGCCGCACACCAACAATGTCGCGCTTGGCAAACACGGACGCAACCGCACCAACGTCTGGCACTACGACAGTGCCGGCACCCAGGCGCGCAAGGGCAACAACCTGCTCGCCCTGCACCCGACGGCCAAGCCGGTCGAGCTGGTGATGGACGCGCTGCTCGATTGCTCGAACCGCGGTGAGGTGGTGCTTGAACTTCTTCTGGGGAGCGGCACGAGCCTGCTCGCCGCGGAGCGAACGGGGCGCCTCTGTCGCGGCATCGAATTGGATCCGCTCTACGTCGACACCGCGATCCGCCGCTGGCAGAACCTGACCGGCCGTGACGCCATGCGGGTTTCGGACATGAAGCTGTTCCGCGACATCGAAGCGCAACAGGAGCAGCGCGATGAGCGGTGACTCGAAGCGGGATTACCAAGTGGGCTACAAAAAACCGCCTCAAGCTACGCGGTTTAAGAAAGGTACGTCCGGAAATCCGAGTGGGCGGCCAAAAAAGCTAACTCAGCTCGTGGAGCTTGGAGATGTAGTCCAAACAATCGACAATGAAGCAATCGTGGTCACCGACAACGGCAAGCGCAAGCGGATGTCCAAAGCTGAGATCGGTTTTCGGATGCTCTTCGCCAATGCCATCAGAGGCGATTTGGCGGATGCGCGACTGCTCGTTAAAATGGCCAGGAAATATTTCGAACCGGAGCCGGAGGAGGGCCATCAGACTGAGCTCATGAGCAGGACCGAGGCCGCTCGGCGTTTTGGCCGCAACTGGGACCAACGCATCAATGAGCTGAACGCCGCATTACGGAGGCGAGCTTGAGTGTCGGGTACGGAAATCCGCCTACGGCCGGCCGGTTCAAGAAAGGCCGGTCCGGCAACCCAAGGGGCCGGCCGCCGAATGCGGTAACGGTGTCGACCGCCTTTTTGTTTCGCAAAGTCGCCAACGAGGCGGTTGCAATCGAGGGCGGCCAGATTACGATGACGCGCTGGGAAGCATTGGTTCGGCAGATCCAAACGTTGGCGTTAAAGAAGAACGCCAGCGCTGCGCGACTGCTCCATCAGATCCGGGAGCAATTTCCGGCGGGCTCCGTGCCCGGAGACAAGTACATCGTTACCGTGAACGATGAAGATCTGAAGCTCTGACGTTATCGTGGGGCGAAGAAGTCTGTTTGCCCGAGCACGGAAAAAACCTCAGTCAACATCAGATGAAGCTGTTGTCCGCGGCTGCTCGGCGTGTGCGCGGGCCAGCCCGCAGCAGTTTGCTGTTAGCCTCCAAGGGATCGCCCGCCGATTGCGGCGATGACACTGATTCCTGTCCTTGAAAGTTCCGCTGGCGCGACTTTGGCCGTGCTGCAGCCGTCTGATGCGGCTGCTGGTCCATTCCCTGTTGAGAGCGCCGTTCTTCCCTGTTCCGCCGATTTCAGATTCCCTGTTCAATTTGCCCGGCCGCTTTCAGAATAGGCTTGGCTCAACAGGACTTTTTAGCCACTTGTTTGAACGAGCTTGCCCATTTCTGCACGCATTCCCTGTAATTTTCCCTGTTACCAGGGAATTCAACGTTCTTGCCGGCCACCTAGGGTCGCTCGTCCGCAAGGTTGAGGGGCGGGACGTGACCTTGCCGTCGTTCGGCAGGGACTGGGGCGCCACCCAGGCTACGCTGCCGCCGAGCTTTGTGACGCTGCGAAGGGTGGCGTCGACGGCTTCCCGCAGCGCCGCGTCCGGATTTGCAGCTTCCGCCCTCAGCGTCATGACATCGGTCTCCCCCTCGCGGGTGACGACGAGGCGCAGCCGTCCGAGCTCGGGATGGCGCCTGCCGATCTCCGCGATCTGCTCGGGGCGCACAAACATGCCCTTGACCTTGGTGGTCTGGTCGGCGCGGCCCATCCAGCCCTTGATCCGCATATTGGTGCGGCCGCAGGGGCTCGTGCCGGGCAGGGCTGCGGTCAGGTCGCCGAGCGCAAGCCGTATCCAGGGGTGATCGGGGTCAAGCGACGTGACGACGATCTCGCCGACATCGCCCTCCGTGACGGGATCGCCGGTGCCGGGCCGGACGATTTCGAGGATCAGCTCCTCGTTGACGACCATGCCGTCACGCCCCTCTGTCTCAAACGCAATCAGGCCGAGGTCGGCGGTGCCGAACGCCTGATAGGCCTCGACGCCGCGTGCCTTGATTTCTTCCTGTAGCGATTTCGGAAACGCAGCACCCGATACCAGCGCGCGCTTGATCGACGAGACGTCGCGGCCGGCGGTTTTGGCCGCATCGAGCAGGATTTTGAGGAAATCCGGGGTGCCGCTATAGCCGACCGGGCGATAGGCCTCGATCAGCTCGAATTGCGCTTCGGTATTGCCCGGACCGGCCGGGATCACGGCACAGCCGAGCGCCCTGGCGGAAGCATCGAAAATGAAGCCGCCGGGCGTCAGGTGATAGCTGAAGGTGTTCAGCACCACATCGCCCGGCCGGAAGCCTGCGGCGAACAGCGCCCGCGCGCCGCGCCAGGGGTCGGCATGCGCGGCCTCGGGCTCGAAGATCGGCCCGGGCGAGGTGAACAGCCGCCCAAACGAACCAGCAAGCCCAGGGACGAAGCCGCCGAATGGCGGGGCGGCCTTATGCAGGGCAGGGAGGTCCGCCTTACGCAGCACCGGCAGGCTCGCCAGCGCCGCCCGGCTGGTGACGCCAGCGGGGTCGATGTCTTTGAGGCGCTCGGCATAGGCCGGTGCCGCCATTGCCTTGCGCAGCACGTCCGGCAGCCGCGAAAACAGCTCCGCCTCGCGCATCGAGGGCGCGCGGGTTTCAAGGGCGTCGTAGTGGTCGGTCATCGTGCTATCACCATCCCGCTCGGCACATCACTCCCGTCATTCCGGGATGGTCCGAAGGACCAGACCCGGAATCTCGAGGTTCCGGGTTCGCGCGCGCCCCGGAACGACGCTGAAAGATTTTGCGCTCACAGCCACCGCTTCCGTCGCTTGAAGCTCTTCAGATTCTTGAAACTCTTGCGCTGGTCGCCGGCGCCGCCGAGGTAGAATTCCTTGACGTCCTCGTTGTCGCGCAGCTCGTCGGCCGTGCCGTCGAGCACCACCTTGCCTTGCTCCATGATGTAGCCGTGGCTCGCCACCGAAAGCGCGGCGCGCGCGTTCTGCTCTACCAGCAGGATGGTGACGCCGAGATCGCGGTTGATCTCCTTGATGATCGCGAACACTTCCTTGACCAGCAGCGGCGACAGGCCCATCGACGGCTCGTCCATCAGGATCATCTTCGGGCGCGCCATCAGCGCGCGGCCGATCGCCAGCATCTGCTGCTCGCCGCCGGAGAGATAGCCGGCCAGGCCAGTGCGCTCCTTCAGGCGCGGGAAAATATCTGAAGACCATGTCGATGTCGGCGCCGACTTCGCCATCGCTGCGGGTAAAGGCGCCGAGCCGCAAGTTTTCCAGCGACGTCATGTCGGAAATGATGCGGCGGCCCTCCATCACCTGGAAGATGCCGCGGCGGACGATCTTGTCGGGATCGATGCCGTTGATGCGCTCGCCGTCGAACACGATTTCGCCGCGGGTGACTTCGCCGTCTTCGGTCTTGAGCAATCCCGAGATCGCCTTCAGCGTCGTCGACTTGCCGGCGCCGTTGGCGCCGAGCAGCGCCACGATCGCGCCTTTCGGCACCTCGAGGCTCAGGCCGCGCAGCACCAGGATGACGTCGTCATAGACCACCTCGATGTTGCGCACGCTGAGCAGCGGGGCGGGGGCGGCGGCGGCGCCTGGAACGGTGCGGGTTGTTTCGGTGTCGAGCAGTCATGTGTGGGTCGCTTTATCGCTCGTCATGCCCGGCCTTGTGCCGGGCATCCACGTCCTTTCAGCGCCGAAAGTCGAGACGTCGGATGGCCGGGATCAAGCCCGGCGGATGACGTCGTGTCTGAGTGCGTCGCTCACCACCCAAACCATTCCGGCTTGCGCGGCAGCTCGACGGTCTTGACCTTCTCGAGCTTGATGGTGCCCTTGGCCATCAGATCGTTGAGATCGCCATCGGTCGGACCGGAGATCTTCGAGCGATAGAGATCGACCTTGAGCGTGCCGCGATGGTCCTTGTCGGTCCAGGTCGAGGGATTGCAGACGCCCTCCATGCCGGCCGGCACCCAGTGCTTCTTCTGGTAGAAGCCCTTGGCGACGTTCTCGCCGGTGGCGCCGCCGTTCTTGGCGGCCCAGTCGAGCGCTTCCTTCATGTACAGCGCGGTGCAGACGGCCGCGATGTAATGCACGGGGCGATAGACCTTGCCGGTCGGGTCCGACATCTTGGAGATTTCCATCACGGTCTTCATGCCCGGCGCGTTGCCGCCCCAGGCCGACCGCGGTGCGCAGCGGGAAGATCACGCCGTCGGCGGCATCGCCGGCCGTCTTGGCGGCGTTCTCATCCATGCCCCAGACGTTGCCGAGGAACTGGACGTCGACGCCGGCGGTCTTGCAGGCCTTCATGCACCGAGATGTTGGAGGCCGCGGTATTGCCGAGATAGGCGTAGTTGGCGCCGGAGCTCTTCAGGCTCAGGCACTGCGCGCTGTAGTCGCCGGGCGCCAGCGCGAACACCAGCGGCGGCAGCACTTCGAAGCCGAGTTCGGTGGCGAGCGCTTCGCCGGCCGCCTTCGGCGCGTTCGGGATAGGGGTGGTTGGCGCCCATGTGGACGAATTTCGGCTTGCCCGGTTTGCCCTTGGCCTTCCAGTCCTCGGCCGCCCAGGTCAGTTCGGCGCGCATGCGCGTCCGAATAGCTCGGGCCGTAGAAGAAATTATACGGCGCGGGTTTTGCCTTGCCGCTGGTGCCTTCCGGATCGGTCAGCGCGGCGGCGTAGGAGCCGGAGATGTCCGGGATCTTGTCCTGCGCCAGGAAGCCGGTCAGCGCTTCGGTATCGGCGGTGCCCCAGCCCATGATCGCCGCGACCTTGCTGTCGGGGGCGGACCATTTCTTGTAGAGCGCGATCGCGCGCGGCACCTGATAGCCGTAGTCGTTGGTGTCGACGTTGAGCTGCTTGCCGCCGACGCCGCCGTTCTTGTTGACCCAGGCGAAGGTGTCGGCGACGCCCTGCCCATAGGGCGTTCCGACGTCCGAGGTGCCGCCGGAATAATCCGCGAGATGGCCGATCGCGATCTGGGCCTGCGCCGCCGACGCCGCGCCGCCGAGCAGCAGCGCGAGCGAAACCGTGCTCAAAAGGGATTTCATCGTCATATTTGTTTCCTCCGTTTGGTTTGTTGTTAGCGATTGTAGTCCGTCCCGTTCCGACCTCAATGCGAAAACGGGTAGAGTTTCCAGTACGTCTTGATCTGCCGCCAGCGATGCGCGAGCCCGTCGGGCTCGAACATCAGAAACGCGATGATGATCAGCCCGATCGCGATCTCGCGCAGGAAGGTGATGTTGTTGTTGAGCGACAGCGCCTTGTCGATGGCCGAGCCCTTCAGGCCGGCGCTGATCCACTCCATCGATTCCGGCAGCAGCACCACGAAGGCGGTGCCCATCAGCGTGCCCATGATCGAGCCGGTGCCGCCGATGATGATCATCGCCAGGAACAGGATCGAGCGCTCGATGCCGAAGCCTTCGTTGGAGACCACCAGCTGGTAATGCGCATAGAGCGCGCCGGCGATGCCGGCGAAGAACGCCGCCAGCCCGAACGACAGCGTGCGGTATTTCGTCAGGTTGATGCCCATGATCTCGGCGGAGAGATAGTGGTCGCGGATCGCGACCAGCGCGCGGCCGTCGCGGGTGCGCATCAGGTTGGTCACCAGGAGATAGCTGACCACGAGATAGGCCAGCACCACGTAGAAATATTGCCGGTCGCCGCGGAAGGTATAGCCGAAAATCGAGAACGGATTGGCGCTGGCCGGCACCGAGCCGCCGGAAAACCAGTCGGCGCGCGAGAAGAAATCGAGCAGGATATATTGCGCGGCCAGCGTCGCGATGACGAGATAGAGCCCCTTCAGCCGCGCCGCCGGCAGGCCGAAGATCAGGCCGACCAGCGCCGTGACCACGCCCGCCAGCGGAATGGCGAAGAACACCGGGATCGGCAGGTTGTTCGAGATATAGGCCGAGGTGAAGGCGCCGAACAGGAAGAACGCGGCGTGGCCGATCGAGATCTGTCCGGTGAAGCCGACCAGGATGTTCAGGCCGAGCGCTGCGATGGCGAAGATGCCGATCTGGATCAGGATGCGAGAGCCAGTATTCGGCGAGCACCAGCGGCGCAAAGCAAATCAGCACGATGCCGAGGATCGCCATGTTGCGGCTGGTCGTGGTCGGAAAGATCGTGGTGTCGGCCGCATAGGAGGTGCGGAAGTCGCCGGCCGGAATGAGGGAAGGGGTTGCCATGTGCTACACCCGCTCGATGTCTTTGGTGCCGAACAGGCCGTAGGGCTTGATCATCAGGATGATGATCAGCACGTAGAACGGCGCGATCTCGTAGAGATTGCCCCAGTGCAGATATTCGCTGTCGACATATTGGGCGATGTTTTCCAGGAGCCCGATGATGATGCCGCCGAGCACCGCGCCGCCGATCGAGTCGAGCCCGCCGAGGATCGCCGCCGGAAACACCTTGATGCCGTAGGCCGACAGGCCCGACGACACGCCGTTGACGACGGCCACCACGACGCCGGCGACCGCCGAGACGGTGGCCGAGATCGCCCAGGCCATCGCGAACACGCTTTTCACGGAAATGCCGAGCGACTGCGCCACCTGCTGGTTGAAGGCGGTGGCGCGCATCGCCAGGCCATATTTCGAGGCCCGGAAGAACCAGGCCATGCCGATCATCATCGCCACCGAGACCACGAGGCTCATGACATAGACGGTCTGGATCTGCAGGCCGAGGAAGCTGACGGACTGGCTGGTGAACACCCGCGGGAACGGCTGCGGATTGACGCCGAAAATCCATTTCAGCGCCGCCTGAAACACCGTCGACAGCCCGATCGTGACCATGATCACCGAAATGATCGGCTCGCCGATCATCGGCCGCAGGATCACGATCTGGATCGCGATGCCGAAGACGAACATGAACACCAGCGTCAGCGGCATGCCGACCCAGAACGGCACCTGGTATTTGGTCAGCAGCGCCCAGCACACCCAGGCGCCGATCAGCAGCAATTCGCCTTGCGCGAAGTTGACCACCTGCGTCGCCTTGTAGATCAGCACGAACGACATCGCGACCACGCCATAGAGCGTGCCGACCACGAGGCCGTTGACCAGAAGCTGGATCAGGAACTGGGTGTTCATGAGAGTGGCTCCTTGGATGCGGGCGTCTTCCGTCATGCCCGGGCTTGTCCCGGCATCCAGTCTCGCCGAGAGTTGACGAAGGCGTGGATGCCGGGCAAGCCCGCCATGACGGCGATGGGCAATGCGATCGTGCCTCATTCCGCGGCCTCCGCGAGCGGCGCTCGGGCGAGGTCGACCACCCGAGCGTGGTGCGGATGCGCTGGGTGGTGCCGTCCTGGAAGCGGATCACGGTATCGACGGGAATCTCGCGCTTGCCGCCATAGATGGCGTCGATGATGTCGGCGTATTTCTCGTTGATGACGCTGCGGCGGACTTTTCGGGTGCGGGTCAGTTCGCCGTCGTCGGCGTCGAGTTCCTTGTAGAGCAGCAGGAAGCGGGAAATGCGCTGCGCCGGCGGCAGCGTGGCGTTGACGGCCTCGACTTCCTTCTGCAGCAGCGCGTAGACCTCGGGGCGCGAGGCGAGGTCGGTATAGGTGGTGAACGCGATCCGGTTCTTCTCCGCCCATTTCGAGATGATCGAGAAGCGGATGCAGATCATCGCCGCCAGCGCGTCGCGGCCGGCGCCCAGCACCACGGTCTCGGCGATGTAGGGCGAGAATTTCAGCTTGTTCTCGAGATATTGCGGCGAGAAGCGCTCGCCGCGCGCGGTCTCCGCGAGATCCTTGATGCGGTCGATCACCACGAGCTGCTTGTTGGCGTTGAAATAGCCGGCATCGCCGGAATGCATCCAGCCGTCGGTGATGTCGGCGGCGGAGGCTTCCGGGTTCTTGTAGTAGCCGAGGAACATGTTGGGATGGCGCACCACGATCTCGCCGACGCCGTGGATATCCGGATTGTCGATGCGGATTTCGATGTTGTCGGCCATCGGCACGCCCGTGGTGTCGGGATCGGCCTGGCCCATCGGGATGCAGGGTGTAGGCGCCGAGCATTTCGGTCTGGCCGTACAGCGTGCGCAGCGGCACGCCCATGGCCTGGAAGAATTTGAAGGTGTCGGGGCCGAGCGCGGCGCCGCCGGTCGCCGCCGAGCGCAGCCGCGTAAAGCCGAGCCGGTCGCGCAGCGCGCGGAACAGCAGCAGGTCCGCGAGCGTCGAATGCTTGCCGTGCGCGAGCGCCGCAAGCCCCGTCTTCATGCCGAGCTCGTAGAGGCTCTGCTTGAGCGGGGAGGAATCCATCACGCCGGCGCGCACGTCGGCGGCGATCGATTCCCAGACCCGCGGCGCGAACAGCACGAAGGTCGGCGCGATCTCGCGGAAATCGTTCATCATGGTGTCGGGCTGCTCGACGAAGTTGATCTTCATCCGGCACAGCAGGCCTTTGCCGAGCACATAGACCTGTTCCATGATCCAGGGCAGCGGCAGCACCGAGACGTATTCGTCGTCCGGTCCCTTCGGATCGAAGGCGAGATAGGTCGCGCAATGCCGCAGCACGCGCCCGGCGGCGAGCATCGCCAGCTTCGGATGGGCCGTGGTGCCGGAGGTGGTGCAGAGGATCGCGACGTCCTCGCCTTTGGTCGCGTCGACCAGTTGGTCGTAGAGGCCGGGCTCGCGGGCGGCGCGGTCGCGCCCCATGGCTGGCGAGCTTGTCGGCTTCCATCAGGCGCGGGTCGTCATATTTCCGCATGCCGCGCGGATCGGAATAGACGATGTGCTTGAGGTTGGGCACGCGGTCGGCGAGCGTCAGCAGCTTGTCGACCTGCTCTTCGTCCTCGGCGAACACCAGCTTGGCTTCGCCATAGCTGAGGAGATAGGCGGCTTCCTCGTCCAGCACGTCGCGATAGAGGCCAAGGCTCATGGCGCCGATGGCATGGGTGGCGATTTCGGCCGACACCCAGTCCGGCCGGTTGTCGCCGATGATGCCGATGACGTCGCCGCGGCCGAGCCCGAGTTCGACCATGCCGAGCGCGAAGTCGTGCACCCGCGCCTGATAGTCGTTCCAGGTGAACAGCTTCCAGAGCCCGAAATCCTTTTCGCGCAGCGCGATCTCGCCGCCATGCTCCCTGGCGTTGAGCCGCAGCAGTTTCGGATAGGTGTCGGCCTGCGCGACCCGGCCCGGCGTAATCCATCATGCCGCGCACTCCGGGGCGGCGGGCTGTCGTCGGGATCGACCAGCACCTCGTCCTCTTCGCCGAGATAGGCGCGCTTGACGTGGGGATCGGCCAGCACCGCGGCGGGATCGCCTTCGGCGATCTTGCGGCCGAAATCCAGCACCATGACGCGGTGGGAGATATCCATCACCACGCCCATGTCGTGCTCGATCATCATCACGGTCATGCCGAACTCTTCGTTGAGATCGACGATGTAGCGCGCCATGTCCTCCTTTTCCTCGAAGTTCATGCCGGCCATCGGCTCGTCGAGCAGGATCAGCTGCGGCTCCAGCGCCATGGCGCGCGCCAGTTCGACGCGCTTGCGCAGGCCGTAGGGCAGGGTGCCGGCGGTCGCCTTGCGCACCGACTGCAGGTCGAGGAAATCGATGATCTCCTCGACCTTGCGGCGATGCTCGAGTTCTTCGCGCCGCGCGCCGGTCAGCCAGTACAGCGATCCCGTGATGAAATTGTTCTTCAGCAGGTGATGCCGCCCGACCATGATGTTGTCGAGCACGCTCATGTGCTGGAACAGCGCGAGGTTCTGGAAGGTGCGGCCGATGCCGAGCCGGGGCCGGGCGTTGGGATTGAGCGCGGTGATGTCCTGCCCGCGATAGAACAGCTGGCCTTCGGTCGGCCGGTAGCGGCCCGAGATGCAGTTGATGATCGAGGTCTTGCCGGCGCCGTTGGGGCCGATGATCGAGAACAGTTCGCCGTCGTTCACGCCAAAACTGACATCGGTGAGCGCGCGTACGCCCCCGAAGCGCAGTGACACCCCGCGCACTTCCAAAGTATGAGCCACTCATTCCTCCGAGATACGGCGCTTGACGCGCTCTTTATCTGTCGTTTGCCGTCACCGTCCCGACCATATATCGGCCGTCATGGGTAAGCCATTCCACTAAGGGCGCTCGGGGCTGCGCGGCACTTGCCGTGTCCTTCGCATCTCCAGCCTTTGCCGCTGGAATCCAATACTCCCGATGCGGTGCGCGGTAACGCCGCACCCTGTCATCTGTCCGTCGTCCCTGTCGGTCATCAGCCGCAAATTGCGCGAGATGGCCCTCAATAGGGTAAAGCGGTACGTTGAAATGTCTTGTGCCTGACAATTCGCCGGCAAATTTCGCCGGCGGGCATGGCGTGCGCTTTGTCCCGCGGAGCACGGCGGGGCCAGAAAGATTGTTGCGGCGCAATATTGAAGATGTGGTTGTGATGTTGGGGGCGGGTTCGACAGGATCATGATTGCTGCGGATTACCTGAAGCGCATCGCGGTCTGGTCGCGCGAGTTGAATGAGCGGGAGATCGAGGTCGCGCGCGCCGGGATCGTCGAAAGATCCTACCGCGCCGATGAATTCATCTTCATGCGCGGCGACCATTTCGACTACTGGACCGGCATCGTCACCGGTCTTGCCAGGATGGGCATCGTATCCCGCGGCGGCAAGGCCACCAGCTTCACCGGTCTGACCGCCGGGGCATGGTTTGGCGAGGGCACCGTGCTCAAGAACGAAGCCCGGCGTTACGACGTGGTGGCGTTGCGCGACACCCGTCTGGCCATGATGGATCGCAGCACCTTTTTCTGGCTGTTCGAGAACAGCGTGGGCTTCAATCGCTTCCTGGTCGGACAGCTTAACGAACGTCTGGGGCAATTCATCGCCTTGCTCGAATACGGTCGTACGCTGGATGCGACGGCGCGTCTGGCGCGCGGCATCGCATCGTTGTTCAATCCTATTCTCTATCCAGACCTGACGCGCCACCTGGAAATTACCCAGGAGGAAATCGGCGCGTTGTCGGGCATCTCCCGGCAGAACGCCAACCAGTGCCTGAAGAAACTGGAGAAGGAAGGGCTGCTGAGACTGGAGTATGGCGGCGTGACGATCATCGATCTCGAACGCCTGCGCCGATATGGCGAGTGACTGGAATACCCGATCGGCTTTGGTATCGTAGCGTTTTCGAGCGAAGTCGATACCGGTTCGCGTATAGAAAACGCGTCAAAACAGAAGATAGAGCCCTGGTTCTGATTCAATCAGAACAACGACTCTAAACCTCCAGCCATTCCTTGCGAACGGCCTCGTTCGCCTTGAGTTCGGCGGGCGTGCCCTCGAACACGATGCGGCCATGCCCCATCACGTAGACGCGGTGCGATATCCGCATCGCGATCGCGAGTTTCTGCTCAACCAGCAGGATGGCCACGCCGCGCCGGGCGATTTCGGCGATGAGGTCGCCGACCTGATGCACGATCAGGGGAGCCAGCCCCTCGGTCGGCTCGTCGATCATGATGAGTTCGGGGTCGCCCATCAGGGTGCGGCAGATCGTCAGCATCTGCTTCTCGCCGCCGGACAGCACGCCGGCCGAGGTGTCGGCCCTCTCCTTGAGATTGGGAAACATCTCCAGCATGTCCTCGAGCCGCCATTTGCCGGCGCGCCTGGTATCCTTGATGCCAAGCATCAGGTTCTGCCGCACCGTCAGGCCCGGGAAGATGTCGCGATGCTCAGGGACGTAGCCCAAGCCCAGATGCGCGATCCGGTAGCTCGGCAATCCCGCGATGTCGCTGCCCTTGAACTTGATCGAGCCCTGCGGCGGCACTTCACCCATGATCGCCTTGACGGTGGTCGATCGTCCTACACCGTTGCGCCCCAAGAGGCTCACGACCTCGCCGGCATCGATATGCATGTCGACGCCCTGCAGGATATGGCTCTTGCCATAATAGGCGTGCAGATCGGCGATCTCCAGCATCACGCCGCCTCCTCGCCGAGATAGGCTTCCCGGACTTTCGGATTGCCGCGAATCTCTTCCGGCGTGCCGGAGGCGATGATCTGGCCATAGACCAGCACCGAAATCCGGTCAGCCAATCCGAACACCACGCTCATGTCGTGCTCGACGATCAGAAGCGTGCGGCCTTCGGTCAGGCGGCGGATCAGGGCGACCGCGCGCTCGGTTTCGGCGTGGCTCATGCCCGCGGTCGGCTCGTCCAGCAGGATGACATCGGCGCCGCCGGCGACCGTGATGCCGATCTCCAGCGCGCGCTGCTCGGCATAGGTCAGAAGGCCCGCCGGCACGTCGCGCCGGGCCGTCAGGTTGATGTCCTGCAAAATCTGCGCGGTGCGGTCGCGCACCTCCGGCAGGTTGTCGATGTTCTTCCAGAACGCGTAGCGTTGCCCGGTCGACCACAGCACGGCGCAGCGCAGGTTTTCCCACACGCTCATATTGGCAAAGACGTTGGTGACCTGGAAGCTGCGCGACAGCCCGCGGCGGTTGATCTGGTAGGGCGGCAGGCCGGAAATCACCTGGCCGCGCAGCAGCACGCTGCCCGAGCTCGGCGCCATATATCCGCTGATCAGGTTGAAGGTGGTGGATTTGCCGGCGCCGTTCGGGCCGATCAACGCATGGCGCTCGCCCTGCGCCACGCTCAGATCGATGTTTCGGATAATGCGGACCTCGCCGAAGCTCTTTTCGACCCCGCGCAGTTCGATCGCAGCGCTCATGCGGCAATTCCTTTTTCACGCGCCGTGGTGGCGGCGCCGTCCCAGGCATGAGCGACCCAGTTCCAGGTCTTGCGTGCCACCAGGAAACCGCCGATCAGGAGAACGGCCGCCAGCGCCCAAATCAACGGGCTCGCCGCGTCGAAGCCGACGCCGAACGCCTTGATGTGGGGATCGTCGCCGGGGTTGACGGTGTAATGCACGATGGTTTCGATCGAGAGAATGAGACCCGCGATCATCGCCAGCGTCGGCACCAAAGCGATCAAGTAGCTCGGTAGCACCTCGGCGAGGGTGCCGGCCTTCAGGAGCGGCCGATGCATCATCAACAGCCCGGTGATGCCGCCCGGCGCGAACAGCACCACCGCGATGAAGATCAGCCCGAAATAGAGCTGCCATACCTGGGTGAGATCGCTGAGACCAAGCGACAGGAACGTTACAAAGATCGCGCCGACGATCGGGCCGATGAAGAAGCCGACGCCGCCGATATAGGTGGCGAACAGCACGGTGCCCGACTGCTCCGCGCCGAGATAGGCCGAGTTGGCGATCTCGAAATTGATCGCCGCCAGCGCGCCCGCGATCCCGGCAAAGAAGCCGGAGAAGCAGAATGCCAGATAACGGACGACATGCGGATTGTAGCCGACGAACTGCACCCGCTCGGGATTGTCGCGGACGGCGTTGCACATGCGCCCCAAGGGTGTGCGGGTCAGCGCATACATCGCGATCACGGCGATCAGCGTCCATGCCGCCACTAGGTAATAGATCTGGATTTGCGGACCGAAACTCCAGCCGAACAGTTTCAGCAATTTGGTGCGATTGGTGGAGACGCCGGCTTCGCCGCCGAAAAAACTGCGCAGGATCAGCGCGGACGAGGCGATCAGCTCGGCAAGGCCGAGCGAGATCATGGCGAACGCCGTCCCGGAGCGCTGGGTCGAGACCCAGCCGAGCAGAGCGGCGAAGGCCAGTCCGCTCAGACCGCCGATCAGGGGCACGACGGGAAGCGGGATCGGCAGCTTGTGGGCGCCGATGATGTTCATGCCGTGAATCGCCAGGAAGCCGCCAAGGCCGTAATACACCGCATGCCCGAACGACAGCATGCCGGTCTGGCCGAGCAGGATGTTGTAGGACAGCGAGAAGATGATGGAGATGCCCATCAGGCTGAACGTCGTCAGCGAGCCGCCCGAGCTGAATATCTTCGGCAGCAGCAGAAGCACGATCGCCGCAGCTATCCACATTCCGTAGAATTGGAGCTTTTCGGCGGCGGCCGGCAGTGGCGGGGCGGCGGCGCGTGTGGTGGTCTCGCTCATGTGTCGCGCGTCCCCAAAAGGCCCATCGGGCGGAAGGCCAGGATCAGCACCAGGAGCAGATAGGGCATGATCGGCGCGATCTGCGCGATGGTCACGCCCCAGATGTCGGCGAGCCAGGTCGAGGCGTAGGCCGGACTGAGCGGCCCGAAGGCGCCGGCCAGCGAGCCGTTCATGGAGACCGCGAAGGTCTGCAGCAAGCCGATCAGGAGCGAGGCGACGAAGGCGCCCGGCAGCGAGCCGAGTCCTCCGACCACCACGACCACGAACAGGATCGGGCCCAACAGTCCCGCCATGTTCGATTGCGTCACCAGCGCGGGTCCCGCGATCACGCCGGCGACGGCCGCGAGTGCGGTGCCGACCCCGAACACCAGCATGAAGATGCGTCCGACATTGTGGCCGAGATGGCCGACCATGTGCGGATGGGTCAGCGCGGCCTGCACGATCAGGCCGATCCGCGTCTTCTTCAGGACGACCAGTAGCCCCACGAAGATCGCGATCGACACCAGCAGCATGAACATCTTGTAGGCGGGATAGTTGGTGGAGAAGATCGTAAACGCCGGGAATTCGAGCAGCGGCGGCTCGCGGAAATCGACCGGGCTTTTGCCCCAGATGATCTGCACGACTTCCTCGATCACGAACGCCAGGCCGAAGGTGAACAGCAGTTCCGCGACGTGGCCGTTGCGATGGACGCGGCGCAGGCCGTAGCGCTCGACCGCGGCGCCGATCGCGCCGGCGAGCAACGGCGCGATCAGTAGCGCCGGCCAGAAGCCGAACCATTGGCTGATCTGGAATCCGAAGAAGGCGCCGAGCATATAGAAGCTCGCATGCGCGAAGTTGAGCACCCCGAGCATGCTGAAGATGACGGTGAGACCGCTCGCCATCAGAAACAGCAGCATGCCGAACAGCACGCCGTTGAGGGTGGATATCACGATCAGTTCAAGCACGACGACACCGCCGATATTAAAGCACGCATCCGCCCCGAAACCGGTTCGGGGCGGACGGATTGCACAGGCGAACGATCAGTTCGGCCGTTCCATTTTGCAGGTGGTCGGAACCACGGTCGCCGGCGTATCGACCTTGTGGACGAGCTTCCAGCCCCAGCCGGTATGCTCCTCGTCGAACGGTTCCTTGGCGCTGCGATCGCCAAACGACGAAATGTAGATCGGCTGGAAGAACTGATGATCCTCCTTGCGCATGAACCCCTTGCCGCCGTCGAACACCTCGAACTCCATGCCTTCGAGCGCATTGGCGACCTTGATCGGGTCGGTCGACTTGGCCTTGTCGGCGGCTGCGGCCAGCATGCGCATCTCGTTGACGGCGCGCGGATAGAACAGGCTGAAATCGTACTTGGCGCGGATTGCCTTCTCGAATTCCTGCGACGAGGGGTGATCGAGATTGGGGATGCCTTCGCCGACCTGGAACACCTGATGATTGAGGTTGGCCTGCTTGATCGCCGTCGGGCCGCCGGTGCCGCCGGCGTAATAGGTGTACCAGTTCACCTTCAGTCCGGCGTCGGCGGCCGCCTTCAGCAGCAGCGCGAAATCCTGGCCCCAGTTGCCGGTGATGACGCTGTCGGCGCCCGATGCCTTGATCTTGGCGATGTACGGCGCGAAATCGGTGATCTTCAACAGCGGATGCTTCTCGTCGCCGACGATCTTGATGTCTGGCCGCTTGGCGGCCAGCATGGCCCTGGCCGCGGTGCGGACGGATTCTCCGAACGAGTAATCCTGGTTGATCAGGTAGACGTTTTTGATCGAGGGCACCGTCTTCATGTAGTTGGTCAGCGCTTCCATCTTGATGTCGGAGTTCGCATCCCAGCGGAAATGCCAGAAACTGCATTTCGCGTTGGTCAGGATCGGATCGACCGCGGCATAGTTGAAATACAGCACTTCCTTGCCGGGATTGCGCTCGTTGTATTTGGTCACGAAGTCGGAAAGCGCGCCCGCGACCGCCGAGCCGTTACCCTGGGTGAGATAGCGGACGCCGGCGTCGATCGCCTTTTGCGCCTGGATCAGGCTTTCCTGCGGATTGGTCTTGTTGTCGAACGGGTACGATCTCGACCTTCTTGCCCTGGATGCCGCCCTTGGCATTCACCTCGTCGGCGAGATACTGGAAGGTCTTCAGGCCGACTTCGCCGACGCTGGCGCCGCCGCCCGACAACGGGTCGATATAACCGATCTTAAGCGTGTCCTGCGCCATCGCCGCGCCGCCGAGCATCGGCAACACAAAAACCGCAGCCATCATGAGTTTACGCATGTCATTCCTCCCTGAATTTGCTTTTCTTAGGTGTTGGCGGAGGGTCCGGACGCTGGAATGGCTTAGATTTCAGTATCCCGCGGCCCCAAGTGGGATGATTGTGGGCCATCGTTCCGAAACCCGCAAGCCCGCGGTCCTACGGGAGGACGTCCGGCTCAATTTGCTTGGGGGAATAGGCTCATGATAGGGGTTTGGGTTGCCCGGCCTTAGGCCCATGGGGCCATGTGTCACGGGCTGGTCCAGCGCAATGTCTATGGTTGTCGGCGTTGAACTGCTGATCGGCGGTCCCGGCGCCTTGTTGGAGTGAAGATGGCTGCTCAGGATTCGAAACGGCGCGTTGCGCTTCTTACCGGCATAACCGGACAGGACGGTGCTTATCTGGCCGAATATCTGCTTGGTCTCGGCTACACCGTACATGGGGTCAAGCGACGGTCGTCCTCATTCAACACCGCGCGCATCGATCATCTCTATAAGGATCCGCACCTCGGCAACGTGCCGTTTCTTTTGCACTATGGCGACATGACGGATTCGACCAATCTGATCCGGCTGATGCAGCAGATCCGGCCGACCGAGATCTACAACCTCGCGGCCCAAAGCCATGTCGGCGTCAGTTTCGAAAGCCCGGAATATACCGCGAACGCCGACGCGATCGGTGTGCTCCGGCTATTGGAAGCTATTCGCATTCTCGGCATGGAGAAGGAGACGCGGTTTTACCAGGCGTCTACGTCGGAGCTGTACGGCCTGGTTCAGGAAGTCCCGCAGAAGGAAACCACGCCGTTCTACCCGCGCTCGCCCTATGGCGTCGCCAAGCTGTACGGCTACTGGATCACGGTGAACTACCGCGAGGCCTACGGCATCTATGCCTCGAACGGCATCCTGTTCAACCATGAAAGCCCGATCCGCGGCGAAACCTTCGTGACGCGCAAGATCACCCGCAGCGTTGCCCGGATCGAGACCGGCCTGGAAGAAACGCTCTATCTCGGAAATCTCGAGGCCAAGCGCGATTGGGGCCACGCCCGGGACTATGTCGAGGGCATGTATCGGATCTTGCAGGCGGAGGCGCCCGGCGATTACGTGCTGGCCACCGGCGAGACCCGCTCGGTGCGCGAATTCGTCGAACTGGCCTTCGCGGAGGTCGGCCGCAGCATCGAGTGGCGCGGCAAGGGTGTCGATGAAACCGGCATCGACAGGAAGTCCGGCAAGACCGTCGTTCGCATCGATCCGACCTATTTCCGCCCGACCGAGGTCGATCTTTTGATCGGCGACGCCAGCAAGGCGCGGCAGAAGCTCGGCTGGCAGCCGAAGACGAGCTTTGCGCAGCTCGTCAAGGAAATGGTGGCGGGCGATCTTGCGATCGCGCGGCGAGAGGTTGCCAATGGCAAAGACCCCGTTTGATTTGAAAGGCAGGACGGTCTTCGTCGCCGGGCATCGCGGCATGGTCGGCGGTGCGCTGGTGCGAAGGCTTGCGCAGGAAGGCGCCGAAATCCTGACGGTCGCGCGCCGCGAGGTCGATCTGCGCGACCAGGCCGCGGTATCCGGCTGGTTTAAGGCAAAGCGCCCGCAGGCGGTGTTCCTGGCGGCGGCGAAGGTCGGCGGCATTGTCGCCAACAACACGCTGCGCGCCGAATTCATCTACGACAATCTGATCATCGCGGCCAATGTGATCCACGCCGCGCATGTCAACCGGCGCCGAGAAGCTGATGTTCCTCGGCTCGTCCTGCATCTATCCGAAGCTCGCAGCCCAGCCGCTGCGCGAGGATTCGATGCTGACCGGACCGCTGGAAGCCGACCAACGAGCCCTATGCGATCGCCAAGATCGCCGGCATCAAGATGGTCGAGGCCTATCGCAGCCAGTACGGCTCCGACTTCATCAATGTGATGCCGACCAACCTGTATGGACCGGGCGACAACTATCACCCCGAATACAGCCACGTCGTTGCCGCACTCATTCGCCGGTTTCACGAGGCGAAGGTTGCGGGCGTCCCGAATGTGGTGGTGTGGGGCACCGGCACGCCGCGGCGGGAATTCCTCTATGTCGACGATATGGCCGACGCCTGCGTCCATTTGATGAAGACTTATTCCAGCGAGGAACTGGTCAATATCGGCACCGGCGAAGACATCACCATCGCCGAATTCGCGCGCGTGGTCGCCAGAACCGTCGGATACACCGGCACGATCAGCTTCGACCCCTCGCGGCCCGACGGCACGCCGCGCAAATTGCTCGATGTCAGCCAGGCTCGCCAAGCTGGGCTGGCGCGCGCGTACCTCGCTCGAGGACGGCATGCGGATGGCGTATCGGGCCTATCTGAACGAAGTCGAAACAGGCGGCTGAGTAATCGGTCACGTGACCTTTGCCGCGCGCTGCGCGGCGCGGCCTTGCCGAGCGCCACCGCCATCGCCGAGATCAGCGGCTTCATGAAATAGGCCTCGTTGGCCGGGTAAATATCGGTGCGCAGGCCGTGCGATTTGAGTTCGTCCGAAACCACCGGCCCGACCGACGCAATCGGCGTATGCGCCAGCCCCTCGCGCAGCGCGATCTTCGCAATGGTGCGCCTGCGCCACCTCGATCAGGCGGCGGACCTGGCCCTGAGCTGGTCAGCGCAATGGCGTCGACGCGGCCTTGCGCCATCTCGTCGATCGCGGTGACGATGTTGGCGTCGGCGGCTTTCGCATCGTAGACATAGGGTAACACGGTATCGACCTCGGCGCCCTGCGCCGTGATGGCGCCGATCAGCGCGCTGTGATCCTTGTCGGGATAAAGCTGCAAGCCGACGCGATGGCTTCGCAAGATCGACCCGCGCCAGCATCTCGGCGATGCCTTCGGAGGTCGGCTTCTCCGTCGTCACCTGCGGCTCCAGCCCGATCTCGCGCAGCGCCCGCCCGGGTTTGGGGCCGCGCGCGAATTTCCGCGCGCTTCCGACCGCGGCGACAAACTCCCGCTCGACGTCCATGCGCCGCGCCACCTTCATCAGACGGCGCAGGCCTTCGCCGGTCATCAGCACCAGATCGTCGAAAGGCGCTTCGATGAAACGGCGGATCCAGGCCTCGACCGGCGCGGGATCGGGGGCGTCGTGGATGGTGAACATCGGACATTGCAGCACATCCGCGCCCTGCTCGGCGAGCAGTCGGGAAAATTGCGCTTCCTCGCGCGTTTCCAGGATCAGGATGCGGTAGCCGTTCAGTCTGTCAGCCATGATCCTGCTTCTCACCCGGATCGCCCAGCGGTTTTGTTCATCATGGCGCCTCGCCCGGGATTGGCGCAAGGGCGTCACGAGTGATAGAGCAGGGCCGCCAATCGCGGTTCCATCCTCGTCCAGACTGTAATCAAGTCCGCCCATGCCCGATCATCAATATGTATTGACCCTGTCCTGCCCGGATCGCCCCGGCATCGTTTCGGCCGTTTCGACATTCCTTGCCCATAACGGGCAGAACATTCTCGACGCCCAGCAGTTCAACGATGTCGAGACCGGTCACTTCTTCATGCGGGTGGTGTTCGCCGCCGCCGATCTCGCGGTCGGTCTGTCCGGCGCTGCAAACCGGCTTCGCGGCGATCGCGGAACGCTTCGGCATGGACTGGCAGATGCGTGACCGCGCCACCCGCCGCCGGGTGATGCTGCTGGTCTCGAAGTCCGATCACTGCCTCGCCGATATCCTGTATCGCTGGCGTACCGGCGAACTCGAAATGATCCCGACCGCGATCGTCTCCAACCATCCGCGCGAGACCTACAGCAATCTCGATCTCGGCGAGATTCCGTTTCACTATCTGCCGGTCACCAAGGAGACCAAGCGCGAGCAGGAGGCCGCGATCTGGGATCTGGTCGGTCAGACCAAGACCGATCTCGTGGTGCTGGCGCGCTACATGCAGATCCTGTCGGACGATATGTCGGCGAAACTGTCGGGCCGCTGCATCAACATCCATCACTCGTTCCTGCCGGGCTTCAAGGGCGCGCGGCCTTATCATCAGGCGCATGAGCGCGGCGTCAAACTGATCGGCGCCACCGCGCATTACGTCACCAGCGATCTCGATGAGGGCCCGATCATCGATCAGGACGTCGAGCGCATCAGCCATCGCGATACGCCCGACGATCTCGTCCGCAAGGGCCGCGATATCGAGCGCCGCGTGCTGGCGCGCGCGATCCGCCATCATCTGGAGGACCGCGTGATCCTCAACGGCCGCAAGACCGTGGTGTTCATGGATTGATGCCAGTGCCTTGTTGGCGCCGTTCAGTGCACGGGGGCGAGTCGCTGAGGACGACGTCTGGCCGGCTTGCTCCTCCGGCGCTGCCGCCGGTTCCAGACGATTCTTTTCCCGCTCTTTGATGAACTCATCATATTTGGCGGTGCCGGGCCGCGGCGGCGCGTCCGCGGGCAAGCCGCCGAGCCAGTGCGGAACATAGTCGCCTGATCCGTCGGCGAGTTTCTCGTTGATGGTCCCGCAACCGCTCGAGCCCGCCGGCGAGCAACGCGAGCGCCAAGGGGACAAGGAGATGACGAAGACGGATGGGACGGATGAGCATCGGCATGGGTTGGTGCAGCGAAATCGGCAGCCGGTGCGGGCGGGGAGGCACCTAGGTTCTCAAATATGTAAAATTCGCCCATTCGCCAGTCGGCGGTATTACTATACTCTATAACCGGCTTTGTATGTCGGTTCAACCCGATGGACCGGCGGTTTCCTGATGAATGCGCAAGCCGCGACGGTGCGCGGAAGGTCGCATCCATTGTCGAGATTGACATCGCCGCGCGCTTCGTACGCCATGCCGCGCCGATATAGGACGTCATGCCGTACCGGCACATGGCTGTGAAATCTGGGTTATGGTACGGGCAAGGCCCAGGGACACGGTTCAAAACACGAAACCGATCAGGGAGGAGCGTACATGTTCATTCGCACCAAGATGTTGTCGCTGACCGCAGCCGGCGTTGCGGCCGCCGCCGTGATTGCTCTGGCGCCCGCGCAGGCACAAGAGACCGTCAAGATCGGCCTGATCCTGCCGATGACCGGCGGTCAGGCCTCGACCGGCAAGCAGATCGACAATGCGGTCAAGCTGTACATGCAGCAAAACGGCGACACCGTTGCCGGCAAGAAGATCGAGGTCATCGTCAGGGACGACGCGACCATGCCGGACAACACCAAGCGCCTCGCGCAGGAATTGATCGTCAACGACAAGGTCAGTTTCATCGCCGGCTTCGGCATCACGCCTGCGGCACTGGCGGCGGCGCCGCTGGCGACGCAGGCGAAGGTGCCGGAGATCGTGATGGCGGCCGGCACCTCGATCATTACCGAGCGGTCGCCCTATATCGTGCGCACCAGCTTTACGCTGGCGCAGTCCTCCACCATCATCGCCGACTGGGCCGTCAAGAACGGCATCAAGAAAGTCGCGACCCTGACCTCGGACTACGCCCCCGGTAACGACGCACTGAATTTCTTCAAGCAGCACTTCGTCGCCGGCGGCGGCCAGATCGTGGAAGAGGTCAAGGTGCCTCTGGCCAATCCCGACTTCGCCCCGTTCCTGCAGCGGATGAAGGATGCCAAGCCCGACGCCATGTTCGTGTTCGTGCCTGCCGGGCAGGGCGGCAGCTTCATGAAGCAATATGCCGAGCGCGGGCTCGACAAATCGGGCATCAAGGTGATCGGCCCCGGCGACGTGATGGACGACGATCTGCTCAACGCCATGGGTGACACCGCGCTCGGCACCGTCACCGCGCATATGTATTCCGCGGCCCATCCATCGAAGATGAACAAGGAATTCGTCGCCGCTTACAAGAAGGCATTCGGCTCGCGCCCTGGCTTCATGGCGGTTGGCGGCTATGACGGCATTCATCTGATCTACGCGGCGCTGCAGAAGACCGGCGGCAAGACCGACGGCGACGCGCTGATCGCGGCCATGAAAGGCATGAAGTGGGAGAGCCCGCGCGGCCCGATCTCGATCGATCCGGAAACCCGCGACATCGTGCAGAACATCTACATCCGCAAGGTCGAGAAGGTCGACGGCGAACTCTACAACGTGGAATTCGAGACCTTCCCGGCCGTGAAGGACCCCGGCAAGACGAAGAAGTGACGCCGGTACCGGCGTCATTCCGGGGCGCGGGCGCAGCCGGCGAACCCGGAATCCCGAGATTGTTGCGCCAAGATTCTCGGGTTCAGCGCTGACAGCGCTGCCCCGGAATGACGGTAATCTAGGTCAGATACCGCATGACCTCGCTGTTCACCAACCTGTTCGACGGCGTCGCCTACGGCATGCTGCTGTTCGTGCTCGCCTGCGGACTCGCGGTCACGCTCGGGCTGATGAATTTCGTCAATCTCGCACATGGCGCCTTCGCCATGACCGGCGGCTATGTCTGCGCGGTGCTGGTCAATCAATCCGGCTGGCCGTTCTTCGCGGGCTTGCCGCTGGCGTTCCTGGCGAGCGCGCTGGTCGGTGCGGTGCTGGAGCGTTCGCTCTATCGTCACCTCTACACGCGCAGCCACCTCGACCAGGTGCTGTTCAGCATCGGCCTCGTCTTCATGTCGGTCGCCGCGGTCGACTACATCATGGGATCCTCGCGGGTCTTCATCAGGATTCCGGCCGCGCTCGAAGGCCAGATCGATTTCTTCGGCGTCGGCATCGGCCGCTACCGGCTGATGATCATCGTGATCTGCGGCCTTTTGACCGCAGGCCTGCAACTGGTTCTGGCGCGCACGCGGTTCGGCAGCCGGCTGCGGGCGGCGGTGGATGATCCGCGGGCGGCCTGCGGGCTCGGCATCAATGTGCCGCAGGTATTCGCGTTTACCTTCGCGTTCGGCTGCGGCCTCGCCGGTCTCGGCGGCGCATTGAGCGCCGAGATTTTGGGCTTAGATCCGTATTTTCCGCTCAAGTTCATGATCTACTTCTTGATCGTGGTGACGGTCGGGGGCTCTTCCAGCTATCACCGGACCGTTTCTGGCCTCGCTGCTGCTCGGCATCGGCGACGTCGCCGGCAAATATTACGTGCCGAAACTCGGCCCGTTCGTGATCTACACGATCATGATCGTGATCCTGATCTGGCGTCCGAACGGCTTGTTCGGCCGCACCGCCACCCGTTGAGCTGAAGCCATGACCGCGCAAGCCGACGTCGGATATCATGCCAGGAGCGCACGCGCGCTGGCACTGGAGCGAGATCGTCTTCTGGATCCTCGCGCTCGCCTGCGCCTTCCTGTTTCCGTCCCGCTATCTGATCATGACGGACATCGTACGGCTGGCATTGTTCGCGCTCTCGCTCGACCTGATCCTGGGCTATGCCGGAATCGTCTCGCTCGGCCATGCGGCGTTCTTCGGCGTCGGCGCCTATTCCGCGGGGCTATTGGCCCTGCACGGCGTCATCACCGAGCCCGTGGTGGCCCTGATCGCAGCCGGCCTCGTCGCGATGGTGCTCGGCTTCGTCACCAGCTTCCTGGTGATCAGGGGCGCCGACCTGACCCGGCTGATGGTGACGCTCGGGATCGCGCTGCTGCTGGAGGCGCTGGCGGAGCGGTTTTCCGACATCACCGGCGGCACCGACGGGCTGCAGGGCATCGAGATGCAGCCGATCCTCGGCCTGTTCGCCTTCGACATGTTCGGCAAGGTCGGCTTCTTCTATTGCCTCGCCGTGCTGTTCCTTTTGTTCCTGCTGGCGCGGCGGATCGTGCACTCGCCGTTCGGCCTGTCGCTGCGCGCCATCAGGAACAATCCGCTGCGCGCCGCTGCGATCGGCATCCCCGTCAACAAGCGGCTGATCGCGGTCTACACGATCGCGGCGTTCTATGCCGGGATCGCGGGCGCGCTGTTCACCCAGAGCACTCAGCTTGCTTCGCTGGACGTGTTCTCGTTCGAGCGTTCGGCTGACCTCATGCTGGTGCTGGTGATCGGCGGCACCGGCTATCTCTATGGCGGCTTGATCGGCGCCGTGGTGTTCCGGATGCTGCAGGAAGTGTTTTCAACGATCACGCCGCAATATTGGCAGTTCTGGATCGGCCTGGTGCTGGTCGTGATCGTGCTGGTCGGGCGCCAACGCATGCATCGCTGGGTATTGTGGGTGCCGAACCTGATCATCCGGCAGCTCGCTGGCCGCAAGGCCACCGTCGCCATTCCCGAGAGTGACGTGCCATGACGGTCGCGCTGGAAACCCGGGGACTGGACAAGCACTTTGGCGGGCTCAAGGTCACGCGCGAGCTTTCGCTCAAGATCGAGCAGGGTGCCCGCCATGCCCTGATCGGCCCGAACGGCGCCGGCAAGACCACCGTCATCAACCTCTTGACCGGCGTGCTGAAACCGGACGGCGGCCGCATCCTCTTGCAAGGCAACGACATCACCGATCTGCCCGTGCACGCCCGCGTGCTGCGCGGGCTGTCGCGCACCTTCCAGATCAACCAGCTTTACGCCGATCTGACGCCGCTGGAGACCATCGGGCTTGCCGTATCGGAACGGCTCGGCCGCGGCGGCGACTGGTGGCGCCGCATGGGCACCCGCGACGACGTCAACGGCGAGATCGCCGAAACCCTCGCGCGCTTCCATCTGCTCGACGTCATGAACGATCTCACCGCGACATTGCCGTATGGCAAGCAGCGCCTGCTGGAGATCGCGGTCGCGATCGCCGCCAAGCCGCGCGTGCTGCTGCTGGACGAGCCCGCCGCCGGCGTTCCCGAAAGCGAGCGCCATGACATCCTGGCCGCCGTCGCATCCCTGCCGCGCGACGTCACCGTGCTCTTGATCGAGCACGATATGGATCTGGTGTTCTCGTTCGCCGACCGCATTTCGGTCCTGGTCAGCGGCGCGCTGCTGGTCGAAGGTCCGCCGGACGAGGTGGCACGCGATCCGCAGGTCAAGGCGGTCTATCTCGGCGAGGCCGCCGATGTCTGATCTGCTTTGCATCGAGAATTTGCGCGCCGGCTATGGCGAGGCGGTGGTATTGCCCAACATGTCGTTGCGCCTGCCCGAAAGCCAGGTGTTGGCGCTATTGGGTCGCAATGGCACCGGCAAGACCACGCTGATCAATTCCATCGTCGGTGTCACGCGCCGGTTCGGCGGTACGGTCACCCTTGGCGGGCTGGACATCACCGCAATGCGGCCGGATCAGCGGGCGCGGGCCGGCATCGGCTGGGTGCCGCAGGAACGCAATGTCTTCAAGTCGCTGACGGTGGAAGAGAACATGACCGCGGTGGCGCAGCCGGGGCATTGGACGGTAGCGAAGGTCTACGAGATGTTTCCGCGGCTGAAGGAGCGACGCAACAATTTTGGCAATCAGCTTTCCGGCGGGGAGCAGCAGATGCTGGCGATCGGCCGCGCGCTGACGCTCAATCCGCAGGTCCTGCTGCTGGACGAGCCGACCGAGGGGCTCGCGCCGATCATCGTCGAGGAGCTGCTCAGGGCGCTTGGCACCATTACCCGCTCGGGCGGCATCTGCTCCATCATCGTCGAGCAGAATGCCCAAAAGATTCTAGGGCTGGCCGACCGCGTTGTGATATTGGAGCGCGGTGCGATCGTCCATGACGCGGCGAGCGCCGCGTTGAAAGCCGATCCCGCGATACTCGAACGCTTCCTCGGCGTTTCGGGCGCTGTGGCTCATTAGAATCTTCCGGGAGACAACACCATGCAACGAACAAAAGCCCCGTTTCGTGCCGACGAGGTCGGCAGTCTGTTGCGGCCGCCCAGGATCAAGGAGGCGCGCGCCAAGCTGGAGAAGGGCGAGATTTCCGCCGACGACCTGCGCAAGATCGAGGACATGGAAATCGAGAAGGTCGTGCACAAGCAGGCCTCGATCGGACTCAAGCTCGCGACCGACGGCGAATTCCGCCGCTCCTGGTGGCATTTCGACTTTCTGGCAAAATTGACGGGCTGCGAACTGTTTCACCCCGAGATCGGCATCCAGTTCGCGGGCGTCGAAACCCGGCATGACTCGGTGCGGGTGATCGGCAAGCTCGATTTTTCCGACAGCCATCCGATGCTCGACCATTTCAGGTTCCTGAAAAAACACTGCGATGTCGCGCATGTCATGCCGAAGATGACGATCCCGTCGCCGGCGGTGCTGCATTTCCGCGGCGGCCGCAAATCGATCTCGAAGGAGGTCTATCCCGATCTCGACGCGTTCTATGAGGACCTCGCCAAGACCTATCGCAAAGCGGTGAAGGCCTTCTACGATGCCGGCTGCCGCTATCTGCAGTTCGATGACACGGTGTGGGCCTATCTCTGCTCGCAGGATGAACAGAAGAAAGCGCGCGAGCGCGGCGACAATCCCGACGGCCTGCAGGAAATCTACGCGCGCATCATCAACTATGCGATCGCCGAGCGGCCGGCCGACATGACCATCACCACCCATGTCTGCCGCGGCAATTTCCGCTCCACCTGGATTTCCTCCGGCGGCTACGAGCCGGTGGCGGAGACCCTGCTGGCCGGCACCAATTACGACGGCTATTTCCTCGAATACGATTCCGAGCGCGCCGGCGGCTTCGAGCCGCTGCGGTTCCTGCCGAAGGGCAACAAGATCGTGGTGGTCGGCGTCATCACCTCCAAGAGCGGTGCGCTCGAGAAGAAGGACGACATCAAGCGGCGGCTCGAGGAAGCCTCCAAATACGCTGCCCTGGATCAGCTCGCGGTATCTCCGCAATGCGGCTTCGCCTCGACCGAGGAGGGCAACCTGCTCACCGAGGAAGAGCAGTGGGCGAAGCTGAAACTCGCGGTCGATGTCGCGGGCGAAGTGTGGGGGAAGTAAGCTCCGGCGTCATTGCCAGGAGCGATGGCGACGGGTCGATCCGAGACTCCGTCATTCCGGGGCATCGCGCAGCGATGAACCCGGAATCTGGAGATTGTAAGCTCGAGATTCCGGGTTCGCGCTAGCGCGCGCCCCGGAATGACGGCGTCGAGGCACGCGCCGTCACTTCGCCGCCAGATAGACCTCGCCGAGCAGCGAGGAATTCGACCATGGCACCTGCTTGCCGCCCGTCTTGGCGACGACTTCGGCGGTACGCGCGTCAGCATCTGTTGCAGTCTTCCAGCCGAGCGCAATTGGATTTGCGCCTAAAGCGAAATTTGTCGTGACGGATCAAGCTGATTTGCCCTGTCCAGCCGCGTTCGCAAAAATATTCCGCTTCTCCGCCGACCCAAATCACTTTATAATCCGCCGCTATCCCGTCCCACTCAGAGGGGCGTCTCGCGATCGTCACGAATGCGGGGCGGGATGCGGTGGACGCGTTGGCGCTCTTGACGAACGGCGCCGGATGCGGACGGCGAAGTCGTGTGGTCCTGACGCCTCGACGCTGGCGTCAAGTCGGCGGAAGCAACTTCCAGGGTGACGGTGACAAGAAAGCCCGATCACCGGGGAGAGCGCGAAGTAAGCCGTAAAACCATTGCGCAGGGAAGGCCGGATTGCCTCCGCTGTGACCTGACTGCTCGTGTGCGCTTCTTCCACAATCTTTGCACGCGCGGCAGCGGGCGCATCGCGCGCCCGGCATTCCCTGCGCCCTCTGATTGCAGTGGGCGGAACGTAGAGGCCAAACCTCGCGCGAAAGGCGCGGCGAGATCGCGAGAGTGTGTCTTGGTGTCATTGCGAGCGCAGCGAAGCAATCCATCGCTCAGCAAGAAAGAAAGTTGGATTGCTTCGCTGCGCTCGCAATGACGCTAGGGCCGGGTGAATCATTTCCCCCGTTGGGCAAATGATGGTAGGACACCTCCGCCGGCCCGCCGCTGCCCACCCATCCGGCCCAACCATCAGCCCCGATGAAGAACGACCAGATCCTGAGCCAGATTTCCGAATTCTGCCGCCAGTCCGATATGGCCGAATCGACCTTCGGCCGCCGGGCGGTCAATGACGGCAAGCTGGTGCACCGCTTACGCGAGGGTAAGCGCATCACCATCGACACGCTGGACCGGATCCAGGCCTATATCGCGGCCTCCATGCCGGGCGGAGTGCCGCCGCCGCGCGGCCTCCAGGTTCCGCCCGAAAAGCGCGACCCTCGCGGCAATTTCCGCTTTTTCGAGAACCGGCAGAAATACCTGCTGTTCGTCCATACCTGCAGCGAGAAGCGGGTGATCGCAGAGCGGGTCGGGCTGGAGCTCGGCAGCATCCATCCCCGCCCGCCTGCGCTACGGGTATTCGATGCGGGCGTCGGCGACGGTACCGTGCTGGCGCGCATGATGCGTATCATGCATAGCCGCTTTCCGCATATGCCGTTCTACATCGCCGGCAAGGAACTCAGCCTCGAGGACGTCCGGCTGACCCTGGAAAAGGTGCCGGACCGCCTGTTCGAGCATCCCGCTACCGTCTTCGTGCTCACCAACATGAATTACGCCGAGGCGCCCTGGCTGACTCCGATTTCGCCGGCGGCGGCTGCGGGCATGATCTGGCATGAAGTTCCCCTTCGCGGGGCGTCTTCGGGCGAATTCGAGGTCCAAATCGCCGAACTTAAGCCATTTCTGGAGCAGAACTGGCGCGCCAGTGTCAGTCCCCGCTCGGGCATGCCGGTCTATGAGCGCCCCGTCGCCATCGTGCTGTACCGGGAGGATCACCGTTTCTTGCTCGATCAGATCATCCCGCGGGCCGGCCGAACCGAGGCCAATTTCGACCTGGTCATCGCCTCCCAGCCCTACCGGGCCAAATCCTCGGTTAATTTCCGTGCAAAGCGCATCATTGCACCCTTGGCACGGGCGCTGCGGGCCGGCGGCCGCTTGATCGGAATTCACTCCCACGGACAGGACCCGGGCATGGAGATTATTCAGGCAGCATGGCCCGGAGAAAACCCTTTCGCGGTCAGCCGTCATGAGCTATTGCGCGCGGTGAAATACGAGCTGGGATCGGCGGCCCGCGATCTTAACTTTAATGCCTATGCGGATAACCGTTCGATCTTTCGTTATGATATGGAAGCGTTGCCCAACGAGGTCACCGGCTCCATCGGAACCTCGACAGCCTTTGCAGCATGGAACGCGGCGGTGTATGTCGCCCAGATTGAAGACGACCGGTTGACGGAAATGACCCAAAGCGGCCGTTATCTCGATGCCGTCAGAGAGGTTTTGCGCAAGCATAACGGGCTTTGGTTTTACGACGAATCCTACGTCATCTCGCGCCGTCGGGACTGACATTTCAGGACAATTATCAAAGGACCGCCGGGGTCTGGCGGAAAAAGGGGTTGGTTGATGCGCGCGTCATATCTCTTCACCAGTGAGTCGGTTTCCGAGGGTCATCCGGACAAGGTCTCGGATCAAATCTCCGACGCTATCCTCGATGCTTTCATCGAGAAGGACGTCAAGCTCGGCATTGCCGACGATAGCCTGATCAATACGAGGCTCGGCTGCGAGACGCTGTGCACGACCAACAAGATCGTGATCGCCGGCGAAGGCCGAGGCCAGCTGTTCCGCGACATCCACGGCGTCTCGGTCGTCGACCGCGAATTGATCAGCCACATCGCCCGCGGCGTGGTCAAGGACATCGGTTACGACCAGAACGGCTTCTCCTATCACGGCGCCGACATCGAGGTGCTGCTGCACGGCCAGTCGCCCGACATCGCGATGGGCGTCGATGCCAAGAAAAAGAAGAGCGGCGAGGAAGAAGGCGCCGGCGACCAGGGCATGATGTTCGGCTACGCCTGCACCGAGAGCGAAGTCTACGAAAAGGGCTCCTTCATGCCCGCGCCGATCTTCTTCGCGCACAAGATCTTGAAGGTGCTGTCCGAGAAGCGCCGCAACGGCCAGCTCGCCGACCTGCAGCCCGACGCCAAGAGCCAGGTGACCGTGAAATACGTCAACGGCAAGCCGACCGGTTGCACCAAGGTCGTGGTCTCGACCCAGCACAACGAGAAGAGCCGCAACAACAAGAAATACTCGCCCGGCCTGATCAAGGAGATGATCTCGACGGCGGTCGAGTCGGCGCTGCCGAAGGGCTGGATGCCGCAAAAGGCTTCCGACTTCCTGGTCAATCCCACCGGCAACTTCGTGGTCGGCGGACCGGACGGCGACTGCGGCCTCACCGGCCGCAAGATCATCGTCGACACCTATGGCGGCTATGCGCCGCATGGCGGCGGCGCGTTTTCCGGCAAGGACCCGACCAAGGTCGATCGCTCGGCGGCTTATGCGGCGCGCTATCTCGCCAAGAACGTGGTGGCGGCGGGCCTTGCCGATCGCTGCACCATCCAGGTCGCCTATGCGATCGGCGTCGCCGATCCGATGTCGGTGCTGGTGGATACCCACGGCACCGGCAAGGTCGACGAGAAGAAGCTCGAGAAGGTGCTGCCGGAAATGTTCCGGCTGACGCCGACCAACATCCGCCGTTCGCTGAAGCTGAACCGGCCGATCTATCGCCGCACCGCGGCCTACGGCCATTTCGGCCGCGCGCCGGACAAGGACGGCGGCTTCTCGTGGGAGAGAACCGACCTTGCCGATGCGCTGAAGCGGGCGATGTGAGGGCTTATACGAGAGGTCGTTGCGACATACGTAAGCCGTCATGGCCGGGCTTGTCCCGGCCATCCACGTCTTAATTTGTCGGGTCAAGGACGTGGATGCCCGGCACGAGGCCGGGCATGACGAGAAATGAATTGCAGTCCGGTCGCGCAATCGGCGTCGACCGGATGGAGCCATAGGAAACGATCACATGACCGCCACCGCCAAGAAGCCCGCTTTCACCGATTACATCGTCAAGGACATCTCGCTCGCCGAATTCGGCCGCAAGGAGATCTCGCTGGCCGAGACCGAGATGCCCGGCCTGATGGCAACGCGCGAGGAATACGGCCCGAAGCAGCCCCTGAAGGGCGCGCGCATCGCCGGCTCCCTGCACATGACGATCCAGACCGCGGTCCTGATCGAGACGCTGGCGGCGCTGGGCGCCGACATCCGCTGGGTTTCCTGCAACATCTATTCGACGCAGGATCACGCCGCGGCCGCGATCGCGGCTGCCGGCATTCCCGTGTTCGCGGTGAAGGGCGAGAGCCTCACAGAATACTGGGACTACACCGCAAAGCTGTTCGACTGGCACGGCGGCGGCACGCCCAACATGATCCTCGATGACGGCGGCGACGCCACCATGCTGGTGCATCACGGCCTGCGCGCCGAGCAGGGCGACGTCAAGTTCCTGGACAAGCCGGGATCGGAAGAAGAGGAAGTGTTCTTCGCGCTGATCAAGAGGCTGCTGAAGGAAAAGCCGAAGGGCTGGTTCGCCGAGATCGCGAAGAACATCAAGGGCGTCTCGGAAGAGACCACCACGGGCGTGCACCGGCTCTACGAGATGGAGAAGAAGGGCACGCTGCTGTTCCCCGCGATCAACGTCAACGACAGCGTGACAAAGTCGAAGTTCGACAATCTCTATGGCTGCCGTGAATCGCTGGTCGATGGCATCCGCCGCGGTACCGACGTGATGATGTCGGGCAAGGTGGCGATGGTCGCCGGCTTCGGCGACGTCGGCAAGGGCTCGGCGGCCTCGCTGCGCCAGGCCGGATGCCGCGTCATGGTGTCCGAGGTCGATCCGATCTGCGCGCTGCAGGCGGCGATGGAAGGCTATGAAGTCGTCACCATGGAAGACGCCGCGCCGCAGGCCGACATCTTCGTCACCGCCACCGGCAACAAGGACATCATCACCATCGAGCACATGCGCGCGATGAAGGACCGCGCCATCGTCTGCAACATCGGCCACTTCGACAACGAGATCCAGATCGCGCATCTGCGCAATCTGAAGTGGACCAACATCAAGCCGCAGGTCGACGAGATCACCTTCCCCGACAAGCACCGCATCATCCTGCTGTCGGAAGGCCGCCTCGTGAACCTCGGCAACGCCATGGGCCATCCGTCTTTCGTGATGTCGGCCTCCTTCACCAACCAGACGCTGGCGCAGATCGAGCTGTTCGCCAACAACAAGGACGGCAAATACGAGAAGAAGGTCTACGTGCTGCCGAAGTCGCTGGACGAGAAGGTCGCCCGGCTGCATTTGTCCAAGATCGGTGTCAAACTGACCAGGCTGCGCCCCGACCAGGCCGACTACATCGGCGTCAAGCCGGAAGGCCCGTTCAAGGCGGACCATTACCGGTATTGATGCGATGACGTCATTCCGGGATGGTCCGAAGGACCAGACCCGGAATCTCGAGATTCCGGGTTCGCGCTGGCGCGCGCCCCGGAATGACGCTGGTTTTGCTAACGCCCGGCCTTGTGTCGGGCGTCCGTGTCTTTACACTCGGGATGAAACGCAAAGACGTGGATGGCCGGGACGAGCCCGGCCATGACGAAAAATAAGCTGGGCCCGGAGACGCGCCATGCCATCGCAACATTTCGACGTGCTGATCGTCGGCGCAGGCCTGTCCGGCATCGGCGCGGGTTTTCACCTGCAGCAGAAATGCCCGGGCAAGAGCTACGCCATTCTCGAGGGCCGCGACTGCATCGGCGGTACCTGGGATCTGTTCCGCTATCCCGGCATCCGCTCCGACAGCGACATGTTCACGCTGGGCTATTCGTTCAAGCCATGGACCGAGCCGAAGGCGATCGCCGACGGACCGCAGATCCTGAACTATGTCCGCGAGACCGCGGCCGAGAACGGCATCGACAAGAAGATCCGCTTCAACCATCGGGTCAAGCGGGCATCATGGTCGTCGCCCGACGCGCGCTGGACCGTCGAGGCCGAACGCAGCACGGGCGAGGGCGGCACGGAGATCGTGCGCTTCACCTGCAATTTCCTGTTCATGTGCTCCGGCTATTACAAATACGAGGAAGGCTACAGCCCGGAATTTCTGGGCCGCGATGATTTCGCCGGCACGATCGTGCATCCGCAGAAATGGCCTGAAGATCTCGACTACGCGGGCAAGCGCGTGGTGGTGATCGGCTCGGGCGCGACCGCGGTGACGCTGGTGCCGGAGATGGCCAAGAAGGCCGGCCATGTCACCATGCTGCAGCGCTCGCCGACCTATGTGGTCTCGCGCCCGGCGCAGGATCCGGTCGCCAACAAATTGCGGCGCAATCTGCCCGCCAAGCTCGCCTATCATCTGATCCGCTGGCGCAACGTGCTGTGGGGGATGTATTTCTTCCAGCTCTCCAGGCGCAAGCCCGCGCGGGTCAAGGAGTTGATCCTCGGCGGCGTCAGGATGGCGCTCGGTCCCGACTACGACATCGCCACCCATTTCACCCCGCGCTACAATCCCTGGGACCAGCGGCTGTGCCTGGTGCCCGATGGCGATCTGTTCAAGGCGATCAAGCAAGACCGCGCCTCGGTCGTCACCAACGAGATCGACACCTTCACCGGGAATGGCATCCGCTTGAAGGACGGCAGCGAACTCGAAGCCGATATCATCGTCACCGCGACCGGCCTCGTCTTGCAGGTGCTCGGTGGTATGGAGGTTACCGTCGACGGCCGCACGGTCGATTTCGCCAGGACGCTGAACTACAAGGGCATGATGTATTCGGACGTGCCTAATCTCGCGGCCGCGTTCGGCTACACCAACGCGTCGTGGACGCTGAAATGCGACCTGACCTGCGAATATGTCTGCCGCCTGATCAACTACATGGACCGGCATGGCTACAAGAAATGCATGCCGCACAATGTCGATCCCTCGATATCAGAATTGCCGTCGCTGGACTTCTCCTCCGGCTATGTGCAGCGCTCGGTCGCGAAAATGCCGAAGCAAGGTTCGAAGCGGCCGTGGCGGCTCTACCAGAACTACGCGCTCGATATCGTCACGCTGCGCCTCGGCAAGGTCGACGATGGGGTGATGCAGTATTCGTGAATCGACGCTGGGTTAGGTCAGCCGGGCCGCTGATCGCGATCACCAGCTGAGGCGCAGATCTATTGTTCGTTTCGCAGGCAAAGCTGCAGTATTTGTCGCCATAACACCGTGCTGCGACGGTTAACGCCATATTAATCGGCGAATCTTACGCTATTGCGGCCGGGGCCTGAGACCGCATGAGGAAGCCCATGGACGCCCAGAGAATTGCCGTCGATGCCGTGGTCGCACTGACCGGTTGCGACCGCGAGCAGGTCGCTGCCTTCATCCGCCGGCTTTACCTGGCGGGCGTGAAGGATCCCAAACGGCTAACGTTCAAGGGCCTGCAGGCGCTGGCGCGAGCCTGACGGTCGCCGCGCTTCCGAACGGCGCTGATCCGCGCGCAGAAAAAGGCCCCAAACGCAGGGTCTGGGGCCTCAATTTCGTGTTTTGATGCGACGGGCCGGTTATACCGCCGCCTTTCCGATCGTGACCTTCAGGGTGCCGACGCCGTCGACCCCGCACTCGATCTTGTCGCCGGGCGAGAGCGCCGCGACCCCGGCCGGCGTGCCCGTCATGATGATGTCGCCGGCGGCGAGCGAAACCTGCTCGGACAGCTTGGCGATGATCTCCGGCACGCTCCAGATCAATTCGGTGAGATCGCCCTTCTGCCGCTCGGTGCCATTGACCGAAAGCCAGATCTTGCCCTTCGAAGGGTGACCGATCTTCGAGGCGGGCTGCAGCGCACCGCAGGGCGCCGAATGGTCGAACGATTTGCCGACTTCCCACGGCCGCTCTTTCTTGCGCGCGGCGAGCTGCAGGTCGCGGCGGGTGAGGTCGATGCCGACGCCGTAGCCGTAGACGTGGTCGAGCGCCTTGTCTGCCGGGATGTTGAGGCCGCCGCTCTTCATGGCCACGATCAATTCGACCTCGTGATGCAGATCCTTGGTCAGCGGCGGGTAGGGGATAGTGGCGCCATCCGGCTCGAGCATGTCGGCATGCTTGGCGAAGAAAAACGGCGGAGCGCGTTCGTCATTGCCCATCTCGCGGATGTGCTCGAGATAATTGCGCCCGACGCACCAGATGCGGCGAACCGGAAACGATTTGGTGTCGCCGACAACGGGAAGCGAAGCCTGCGGCGGGGCGGGAATGACAAAGGATGAGGCGCTCATGAAGAGGGTTCTCGGCGGGCTGGAGGAAAAAACAGTCGAAGCTTTACGCAGTTGCGCTGATCGGCGCCAGAGTGAGGGGGCCGGCATCACGGTGTTGTATGCGAAAGAACGAGGCATAACGGCCATCGCGGCGCAACAAGTCGTCGTGCCGGCCGCGCTCGACGATCTCGCCGCCCTCGACGACCAGGATGGCGTCGGCATGCATGATGGTGTGCAGGCGATGGGCGATGACGATCGTGGTGCGGTTCTGGCACAGATGCTCGATCGCTTCCTGCACCTGCTGCTCTGATTCCGAATCCAGCGCTGCGGTCGCCTCATCGAGCAGGATGATCGGCGCGTTCTTCACCAGCGCGCGCGCCACCGCGATGCGCTGGCGCTGCCCGCCTGACAGTTGCGTGCCGTGCTCGCCCACCGGCGTATCATAGCCGAGCGGAAAGCCCATGACGAATTCGTGGGCGCAGGCGGCTTTCGCCGCGGCCACGATCTCCGCTTCGGTCGCGCCGGCTTTGCCGAACGCGATGTTCTCGCGAATGGTGGCGCGGAACAGATAGACGTCCTGCCCGACATAGGCGGTCTGCTGGCGCAGCGATTTTCGCGATACGGTGGAAATCGGCTGGCCGTCGATCAGGATATCGCCCTCGCCGACGTCGTAGAACCGCAGCAGCAGCGCCAGCACGGTCGATTTGCCGCCGCCGGAGGGGCCGACGAGGGCGGTGACTTTACCCGGTTCGGCGACGAAGCTCATGCGGCGGATGACGGGCTCGTTCGGCCGGTAGGCGAAGGTCACGTCGCGCAGTTCCACCCGCGCATCGGTCAGTTGCAGTGCAGGCTTGTCGTCGTCGATGGGTTCGCTGGATGGGCTGTCGACGATTTCCAGGAGTTTGCGGGCGCCGATCAGGCTAGCAGTTCAACTCGATGTTGAGCCGCGCGAGACGCTTGGCCGGTTCATAGGCGAGCAGAAACGCGGTGAGAAAGGAAAAGAACTGGCCGGGCGTCGCGCCCATCGCGACCACGCTGTAGCCGCCATACATCAATCCGCCCGCGACCGCGAAACCACCGAGCGTCTCCATCAGCGGACTCGCGCGATTGGAAACCCGCGCCATCTTGTTGGCGTTTTGCTCGACCGCATTGATGCTGGCGTCGATGCGCTCGCGCATGGCCTGTTCCAGCGTGAACGCCTTGACGGTGCGGATGCCCTGCAGCAATTCCTGCATGGTTTCGAGGATGTCGGCGGTGCCGGTGAACTGGTTGTGCGCCAGTCCCTTGATCCGCTTCACCAGCTTGCGCAGCACCAGCATGGCCGGCGGCGCCACCGCGAAGCCGAGCAGCGCCATATACGGGTCCTGCATCAGCATCACCGTGACGAGCGCGATCAGCGACAGCACGTCGCGTCCTACCGCATTGATCAGCAGGCTGAGAACTTGCGTGACGGAATTCGCGCCGGAGGTCAGGCGCGCCAGGAATTCGGAAGAATGCCGCTCTGAGAAGAAGGCTACGCTTTCGCTCATCAGCTTGGCGAACAGCCGGCGCTGGTTGTTGGCGAGGATCGCATTGCTGATCTGCGACAGGATCACCTGGTGGCCGTAGGTCGCCGCCCCCTTGAGGATGAAGATCAGGACGGTGACCCCCGACAGGATCGCGATGCCTCGGACGTTCTTGTCGACATAGGCCTGATTGATGACCTGGCCCAGCAGGTACGCCGATCCGGCCGTCGTTGCCGCCGAAACCCCCATCAGCACAAAGGCGAGCAGATAGCGGCGCCAGTAGGCGGCGCCCTGTTCCATGATCAGGCGGCGAATCAGGATCGCCGCGCCATAGGGGTCGTCAGTGATTTTCTTCGGAAGTTCGGCCATCCGCGTTCCATCGAGACGCCGGGCGGATTCGCCCTCGCGTCAGGCTACAGCGAAATGCCTCCTTGCCCGCTATATCGGGGTTTTTCAAGCCAAAATGAGGACTTGCGCCGGATGAGAATTTAGGCCGAGCGTTTTAGGCCGAGGCGGCGTGCTGCAGCTCGCCGTGGCGCTCGCGCAACAACTTCTCTTCCCACGCCAGCGCATGCCCGGCGATGGTTTCGAGATCGTCATATTGCGGCGTCCAATCCAGCGTCGAGCGGATCCGGGAGGTGTCGGCGATCATGGTCATGATATCGCCGGGCCGGCGCGGGCCATACTGGACCGCGAAGTTGCGCCCGGAGACTTTCCGTACCGCCTCGATGGTCTCCAGCACGGAGTACCCGCGGCCGTAGCCGCAGTTCAGCGTCATCGAAGCCCCGCCGCCGCGCAAGTAAGACAGCGCCGCGCGATGGGCCTGCACCAGATCGCTGACATGGATGAAGTCCCGGATGCAGCTTCCATCCGGGGTCGGATAGTCGGTTCCGAACACGTCGATCTTGGCGCGCTGCCCGGTGGCGGCTTCAACCGCGATCTTCAACAGATGCGTAGCGCCGACGGTCGCCAGTCCCATCCGCGCCAGCGGATCGGCGCCTGCGACGTTGAAGTAACGCAGCGCGACATAGTTCATGCCGTGCGCGGAGGCCGTGTCATGCAGCATGATTTCGGCCATCAGCTTGGAGGAGCCGTAAGGCGACAGCGGCCGCGTTGGCGCGCTTTCGGGAACCGGCACCTGATCCGGATTGCCGTATACGGCTGCGGTCGATGAGAAGATGAAGCGGCCGATGCCCGATTTCACCGCCGTGTTGAGCAGGCTGCGCGTCGTCATGGTGTTGTTGCGGTAATAGGCGAGCGGATCGCGCATCGAATCCGGGACCACTACCGAACCCGCGAAATGAATAATGCTTTCCACGCTATGCGCTGATATCACGCCCTCGACGAGGTTCTCGTCGCCGGCGTCGCCGATGAACAGCGGAACGCCCTGGGGCAGGAATTGGGAGAAGCCGGTGGACAGGTTGTCGATTACGACGGCGCTTTCGCCGGCTTCCACCAGCGCCTGAACCATGTGACTTCCGATGTAGCCGGCACCGCCGGTAACAAGCACGCTCATGAACTGACCCACTCCACGATATGGGACCGATGCTATCCGGGGCGCGGTGAAGAGTGGGTTTCGGCGCGTCTGAACTGGCCACTATGCTTAATGTTGCGTATAGAAAATGCCCGAAACGGAGCCTGATGTGGGAATCGCGAACATTTCCGCTGCCGATCTGCAGCTGATCGTGCCGAATCTGCACAGGCGCTACTCCGGCGTGACCGCGACCAACCGCATGGTGGCGCCGAAACTGGCGAAAATGCTCCGCGCGGCGTGGCTCGGTCCTGATGCGCCTGACGGCATCGCCCGGATGCGCGTCGTGGATCTCCTGAAATTATGGCGGCGCCGCACGCCGCTGATCTGGCACGCGCGGCGCAACAACGAGATGATCGCAGGCGTATTGCTGCGAGCGCTCGGCTGGCCGTTGAAACTGGTGTTTACCTCGGCGGCGCAGCGGCACCACACCTGGATCACGCGTTGGCTGATCAGAAGGATGGACGCGATCATCGCCACCAGCGAGGTCTCGGCTTCGTTTCTCAAGCGGAAAGCAACCGTGATTCCGCACGGCGTCGATACCGATCGCTATTCACCGCCGATCGATCGCGCGGCGGCTTTTGCCGAAAGCGGATTGCCGGGCCGCTACGCCATCGGCTGCTTCGGCCGGGTGCGCGCGCAAAAAGGCAGCGATGTCTTCGTCGACGCGATGTGCCAGGTGCTGCCGCGCTATCCTGATTTCACCGCGGTCATGGTCGGCGCCATCACGCCCGAGCAACAGGGTTTTGCCAACGATCTGAAAAAGCGGATCGAAGCGGCAGGGCCTGCAATCGCGCATCGTCATCACGGGTGAACTTCCGATCGAGGAAGTGCAGCGCTGGTACCAGCGGCTGACGATCTACGCCTTCACCTCGCGCAACGAAGGTTTTGGACTGACGCTGATCGAGGCGATGTCGGTCGGGGCGGCGCTGGTGGCGTCGCGCGCCGGCGCGGCCGAACTCGTGGTCGAGAATGGCGTCACCGGCGTGCTGACGCCGCCGGGCGATGCCGACGCGCTTGTCAAAGCGCTCGAGCCGCTGATGGCCGATCCGGCGGCGGCCGGAGCGATGGGCGAGCGCGGACGCGCGCGGGTGCTTGAGAAATTCAGCCTCGACGCCGAAGCGAACCGGATCGCGGAAGTTTATCGTCGGCTGGTCTGAGCGATCGCCTCGCGCCACGAAGGCGTCGAGATCGCCGCCCTCGAACAGGAAGCCCGGCAATCCCGCCGCTTCCGCCGCCTCGATATCGGTCGGGCGGTCGCCAATGACAAAACTGCCCTCGCGCCGCACCGGCCAGTGTTCCATCAGATCGTGGATCATGCCGGGGCTCGGCTTTCGCCAGTGATGGTCCTCGAGATAGCCTTCAACCGATCCATCGGGATGATGCGGGCAATACCTGATGTCATCGATGACAGCGCCTTGCGCGGCAAGTTCGGCGCACATCCAGTCGTGCAGCGTGTTGAGCTTCATCTTCGGTGAAGAAGCCACGCGCCACGCCGGATTGATTGGTGAAGAAGAACACAAAATATCCGGCCTCGTTGAGCCGGCGGATCGCCTTCGCTGCATTCGGCATCCAGCGAATCCGCTCCCGCGTGCCCATATAGCCGTCGTCGTGATTGATGACGCCGTCGCGGTCGAGGAAAGCGGCGGGCCGGGGCATCGACGCGGGCGGTCGCGACGCCGCTCATTTTCGCGTGCCCTGGCGCATCAGCACTGCTCGATCTCGTCGCAGATACCATGCGCCACGGCGAGGTGAATTTGCTGGATGACCGGCGTGTCGTCGCTCGGAGAGACCAGCAGATGATCGCAGAGCGCGCCGAGCGCTTCGCCCTTGGCTCCGGTGAAGCCAATCGTGAGCAGCCCGCGCTCGCGCGCGGTGCGCAGCGCCGCCAGGATGTTCGGCGAGCGTCCCGAGGTCGACAGCGCCAGCAGCACGTCGCCGCGGCTGTCCAAGGCCCGCGACCTGGCGCGCGAATACCTGCTCGAAACCGTAATCATTGGCGATCGCGGTCAGCGCCGAACGTGTCGGTGGTCAGCGCGACCGCGGCGAAGGCAGGCCGGTCCTGCTTGTAGCGGCCGATGATTTCGGCGGCGATATGCTGGGCATCGGCGGCGCTGCCGCCATTGCCGATGATCAGGAGCTTGTTGCCCGCCGCGCAGCGCCGCGATGATGGCCGCGGCGATTTTCCGCGCGGCGGCGAGCAGCGCGGCGTCCTGCGTCGCGCGCTCGAGGGCGGCGAGCGATTGCGCCAGATGCGCTCCGATCAGGTCTTTGGGATCCTGGCTCAAGACGTACCGTCAGGGTTTTCGGGTTCGTATCTTCTGGTAATGATCGCGCCGCGGCAGCGCAAGCATGAGAGATCAGTGGGCAATGCGGGCCCCGGCCTCGGCCAGCACGCGTTCGGCGATCTCGACCACGTCGGATGCGGGAATATCCCGCATGCAGCGATGGTCGTTCATGGTGCAGACCGGGCGATGGCAGGGCTGGCACGGCACCACGGTCTTGGTCTGAACCGTCGCCGCGAGCCCATTCAGCGGCGCCCAGTGGTAGGGGCTGGTCGGGCCGAAAATGCCCATGGTCGGCGTCCCCAGCGCGGCGGCGATATGCATCAGGCCGGAATCGTTTGAGATCGCGACCCTGGCCGCCGCCATCGCCAGAATGCCGTTGCGCAGGTCAGTCCCCGTGAGGTCGCGCACCCGCGGGCCGCCCGCGGCGACGATTTCCGCGGCCAGCGCCTTTTCGCCGGGGCCGCCGACCACCCAGACCTCCAGCCCGTGCTCGGCGAGGAGCCGCGCGGCCTCCGGGTAATAAGTCCAGCGCTTGGACGCCCCGACCGAGCCCGGCGCCAGCGCCACGGCGGTTCCACTGCCGAGGCCGCCTGCCTGCCGCCAGCGGCTCACTTCCTCGGCCGGAACCCTGAGCTGCGGCACCGGCCATTCCGGCGGCAGCGGCGCCCCGTCCGGCAGCGCCAGCGCGGCGTTCTTGTCGATGAAGCGGGGCAGGGCCTTCTCGCCCCAGCGCCATTTGTTGATAAGTCCGAATCGCGCCTCGCCGACGAATCCCACCCGTTCCGGGATACCGGCGAGCGCCGGCGCGATGCGCCGATTTCCAGGTGCGGGGCAGCACCAGCGCGGTGCCGTAGTTCCTGGCTCGGAGCTGGGCTGCCAGCCCCCATTGCTTGGCGACCGCCAGCCGGCTGCGCGGCAGGTCCCAGACGATGCCGGAGCGAACGCCGGGCATATAATCGACCAGCGGCGCGCAGAGGGAGGTGACCAGCAGGTCGACCGGCCGGTTGGGCCAGCGCTGTTTCAGCACCCGCACCACGCTATGGCCGCGCACGAAGTCGCCAATCCACATGTAGGGAACGATCAGGATCGGGCGGGTGTCCGCCGCGTCCTCCATCGGCACAATATGTTCTGAATCTGATGTTCATATCTTGGAGGCTTGACGGCCGTCTGTCTCGAGCCTGTCGGTAACCGCTCCCTGCCGCGGGGTAAAGGCACCAAAGCGTAGCGGCCGGCTTCACCATGCCGGCTGACCAAGTTGCCTGCCGGGCAGGAGTGGGGCAAAGCTGGCATGCCACATCAAGGGCAGGGCTACGGAATGTTGCTGGTGACCGGGGGGGCCGGTTTTATCGGATCGAATGTCGTGGCCGCGTTGAATGACGCGGGCCGCGCCGATGTCGCCGTGTGCGACGTGCTCGGCCAGGATGGCAAATGGCGCAATCTCGCCAAGCGCCAGCTCGCCGACATCGTGCCGCCGGCGGAGTTGGCGGACTGGCTGAAAGGCCGCCGGCTGGAGGCCATCATCCATCTCGGGGCCATTTCGGAGACCACCGCGACCGACGGCGATCTCGTGATCGAAACCAATTTCCGCCTGTCGATGCGGCTGCTGGACTGGTGCACCGCCAACCCGCACACCGTTCATCTACGCCTCGTCGGCCGCGACCTATGGCGACGGCGCGCAGGGGTTTCGCGACGATCAATCGATACAAGGGCTGAAGGCGCTGCGGCCGATGAATCTGTACGGCTGGAGCAAGCATCTGTTCGACCTGGCGGTGGCCGAGCGCGCCAGCCGTGGCGACAAGCTGCCGCCGCAATGGGCCGGCCTGAAGTTCTTCAACGTGTTCGGTCCCAATGAATATCACAAGGGCACGATGATGAGCGTGCTGGCGCGGCGCTTCGACGACATCAAGGCGGGCCGGCCGGTGCAGCTGTTCAAGTCGCACCGCGAGGGCATCGCCGACGGCGATCAGCGCCGCGATTTCATCTATGTCGACGACGTGGTGCGGGTGATGATGTGGCTGATGGCGACACCGTCGGTCAGCGGCATCTTCAACGTCGGCACCGGCAAGGCCCGTAGCTTCAGGGATATGATGCTTGCGGCCTATGCCGCGCTCGGCGCGGTTCCAAATATCCGGTATATCGACATGCCCGAAGAGATTCGCGGCAGCTACCAGTACTTCACCCAAGGCGAAGTCGATCGGCTGCAGCGCGCCGGTTACAACGGCGGCTTCACGCCGCTGGAAGAGGCGGTCGGGATTTACGTCAAGGGTTTCCTCGACCGCGCCGACCGCTTCCGCTGACCGCGCAACAGTAACGAGAGCAGATGTTGGATTTTGAAGCCCTGTCGGATGCGATCGCAAGCCAGACCGTGCTGTGCGTCGGCGACCTCATGCTCGACGAATTCGTCTATGGCGAGGTGTCGCGGATTTCGCCGGAGGCGCCTGCGCCGGTTATCGCCGTGCAGCGCAGCGAGACCAATATCGGCGGCGCCGGCAATGTCGCGCGCAATATCGCCTCGCTCGGCGCGCGCTGCATCTTCGCTGGCCTGATCGGCGAAGACGATGCGGGCGCGCACCTGAAGGCTCAGCTTTCCCGGGAAAGCAGAATCGAAAGCGTTCTGGTGTGCGATTCCGGACGGCCGACGACGCGCAAGGTGCGCTTCGTCTCCGAGCATTTCTCCACGCACATGCTGCGCGCGGATTGGGAACTGGCTAGCCCGGCCTCGACCGGGATCGAGCAGAAGCTGCTCGACGCCATTTTGCCGTTGTTGTCACGTGCCGACATCGTGCTGCTGTCCGATTATGCCAAGGGCGTGCTGACGGTGCGGGTGATCCGCAACATCATCGACGCCGCGCGAAAACTCGGCAAGCGCGTCATCGTCGATCCCAAGAGCGCCAACTTTGCCATTTATCGCGGTGCGATGCTGCTAACGCCAAATCGCAAGGAATTCGCGGAAGCCACCCGCAGCCGCGCCGATACGCACGAGAGCATTGTCGCCGCGGCGCAGGACGCGATCCAACTTGCGGACTGCGAAGCCATGCTGGTGACGCAAAGCGAGCATGGCATGACGCTGGTGCCGCGCAAGGGCGAGGCCTTGCACGTTCCGGCCCACCCGGTGAAAGTCTGCGACGTCTCGGGCGCGGGAGACACCGTCGCCGCGGTGCTTGCGGTGACGCTTGCGGCGGGGGCGGATTGGGAAACGGCGCTACGAATGGCCAACGCAGCCGCCGCGGTCGCGGTCGGCAAGAAGGGCACCGCCAGCGTGACGTCAGCGGAACTGCGGCAAAGGATTCTGCCGCATGCGTATCTGGCGGCGGAAGAAAAGATTGTCGCGGCTGGCGGCGACCTCGACGCGCATATCCTGGACTGGCGCCGACAGGGTTTGAGAGTTGGTTTCACGAATGGCTGTTTCGACATTCTGCACCCCGGTCACGTCAAGGTCCTGACCGCCGCACGCGCCGCCTGCGATCGGCTGATCGTCGGCTTGAACAGTGATGCATCGGTGAAACGGCTGAAAGGCGAGGGGCGTCCGGTCCAGGACGAGCGCGCGCGCGCGGAAGTGCTGGCAGCGCTTGAAGCGGTCGATCTCGTCGCGATTTTCGAAGAAGACACCCCCGTCAGGCTGATTACGCAGATCCGGCCGAGCGTGCTGGTGAAGGGCGGCGACTACACACGCGAGCAGGTCGTCGGCCACGAGATCGTCGAAGCCGGTGGCGGCGAAGTGCTGCTGGTCGACGTCCTGCCCGGGTTCTCGACGACGTCGCTGGTCAACCGCGCGCGCGGAGGTCAAGCGTGAGCGCGGTGGCAAGAGAATCGGTGCCGGCGATGTTGTCGCGGCGGTGGCGGGATCCGGCTGCGTGGGCGACGACCGCTGACGTCTTCGCGATTTTGATCGCGGTATCGCTGCCCTGGTCGACGTCGCTGGTCGCGATCTTCGCGGCGGCATTGCTGGTCTCGATGGCGCCATTCCTTGACGTCAGAGCTTTCCTGCAATCACTGAAGCGTCCGATCTGCGTGCTGCCGATTGCGCTGTTCGTGCTGGCGCTGGCCGGAACGCTGTGGGCGGATGTGCCGTGGGGCACGCGGTTCTATTACGTCGGCCCGTCTGCGAAACTCCTGATGCTGCCGGTGCTGCTCTATCATTTTGAGCGCTCCTCGCGCGGGCTGCAGGTGCTGATTGCCTTTCTGGCGTCGTGTCTGCTGTTGATGGCGATGTCCTGGATCGTCGCGCTCGACCCAAGGCTCGCGCTCAAACGGGGGGCCGAATACGGCGTCCCGGTGAAAAACTACATCGACCAGAGCCAGGAGTTCGCTCTGTGCGCCGTGGTGCTGGCCTATCCCGTCATTACCCTCTGGCGGGCGCGGAGAACATGGCTGGCGGCGTTACTCGTCGCGATTTCCCTTAGCTTCATCGTCAACATGTTGTTCGTCAGCGTATCGCGGACGGCGCTGGTGACCATGCCGATCATGGTGGCGGTGTTCGCGCTGCTTCACCTGAGATGGCGCAGTATCGTCGTCATCGCCTGCGCGGCGGCTGTCGTGGTCGGGCTGGCGTGGGTGGCGTCGCCCAAGTTGCGCTGGACCACCGCGAAGCTTCCTGAGGGATTACGAGCTTTATCAAGAGCGGGATGAGCCGACGTCGCTCGGTTTGCGGCTGGTATACTGGAAGAAATCACTGCGGTTCTTTGCCGAGGCGCCTGTGATTGGTCACGGCACCGGATCGATACAGGGGCTTTTCGAGCAGGCCGCGACAGGCCCTAAAGTCCTCGCCAGCGGCAGCGTCATTGCAAATCCGCACAACCAGACCCTGAACGTCGCGATCCAGTGGGGCGCGATCGGCGTTGTCGTGCTATATGCGATGTGGCTGCTGCATCTCCTGCTGTTCCGCGGCGAGGGTCTGGCGACCTGGATCGGATTGATGGTAGTGGTACAGAATATTTTCACTTCGCTGTTCAATTCTCACATCTTCGATTTCAATGAGGGATGGATGTACGTGCTGGGGGTGGGCGTCGCCGGCGGCATGGTGATGAGGCAAAACCGGCCGGAAGCGACATCGGGAACGCGGGATTCGGCCAAACCATGATGGCTGGCGTGCTGGCGCGAGATAAGCTATCAGCGGCCTCGCAACCCCTTAGCCCCGATCTTGTTGGTTACCGGTCAGCGATATGACGCGTCTCTCAAATCTGACCCTGCGCAATCTGCTGATCGCGGTGCATGACGCGCTGGCGACCACGCTGGCGGTGCTCGCGAGCTTCTATCTGCGTTTCGAGGGCGAGGCCTTTTTCGATCGCCTGCCGCTGTTGCTGCGTATCCTGCCGTATTTCGTCGCCTTCAGCGTGGTGGTCTGTTTTGTCTTCAATCTGACCACCACGAAATGGCGTTTCATTTCCTTGCCGGACGCGCTGAATATTGTTCGCGTGGCGACCGTGCTGACCTTCGCCTTGCTGGTGATGGACTATATTTTTATCGCGCCCAACGTTCATGGCAGGCTGGTGGCGCAGAATCTTCAGACGCCGTTCTTTGTCGGCAAGATCACCATCATCCTGTACTGGTTTCTCGAGGTGTTCTTTCTGAGCGCTTTGCGCTTCGCCTATCGCTATTTCCGTTATACGCGCACGCGTTACCATGCCCGGACCGAAGGAGCCTCGCCGGCGCTTCTGATTGGCCGCGCTGCGGATGCCGAGATCCTTCTGCGCGGCATCGAAAGCGGTGCGGTCAAGCATTTATGGCCTGTCGGGATATTGTCGCCTTCGCCCGCCGATCGCGGCCAGCTGATCCGGAGCGTTCCGGTGGTGGGCGGGATCGACGATATCGAGGGCGTGATCGCTGACTTCGCACAGCGCAACAAGCCGATCGCGCGCGTGGTCATGACACCATCAGCCTTTGAGCCGGACGCGCGGCCCGAATCCGTTCTGATGCGGGCGCGCAGGCTGGGGTTGATCGTCAACCGCCTGCCGTCGCTGGAAAGCGGCGAGACGCCGCGGTTGACGGCGGTTGCCGTCGAGGACCTTTTGCTGCGCCCGAGCGAAAACATCGACTACGCCCGCCTCGAAGCCCTGGTGAAAAACAAGGCGGTGATCGTTACCGGGGGCGGCGGTTCGATCGGTTCGGAGATTTGCGACCGCGTCGTCACATTCGGCGCCGCACGCCTGCTGGTGGTCGAGAATTCCGAGCCGGCGCTTTATGCCGTCACCGAAGCGCTGGCGGCGCATAAGACCGGCGCCGTCATCGAGGGCCGGATTGCGGATATTCGCGATCGCGAGCGCATCATGCGGCTGATGAAGGAATTCAAGCCGGATATCGTGTTTCACGCCGCCGCCCTCAAACACGTGCCGATTCTCGAGCGCGATTGGAGCGAGGGGGTCAAGACCAACATTTTCGGGTCGATCAATGTCGCCGATGCGGCGCTGGCGGCGGGCGCCGAGGCGATGGTGATGATCTCGACCGACAAGGCGATCGAGCCGGTCTCGATGCTGGGTCTGACCAAGCGGTTTGCCGAGATGTATTGCCAGGCGCTCGATCACGATCTGGCGTCTCAGCCGGGATCGGGCGCCGGGCAGCGGATGCGCCTGATCTCCGTGAGATTCGGCAACGTGCTGGCCTCGAACGGTTCGGTGGTGCCGAAATTCAAGGCCCAGATCGAGGCGGGCGGCCCGGTAACGGTCACGCATCCGGATATGGTCAGGTATTTCATGACCATTCGCGAGGCCTGCGACCTCGTGATCACGGCTGCCACGCACGCGCTGGCGCCGGTGCGTCCGGACGTCTCGGTCTACGTGCTCAACATGGGGCAGCCGGTCAAGATCGTCGACCTTGCCGAGCGCATGATCCGGCTGTCCGGCCTGCAGCCGGGCCATGACATCGAGATCGTTTTCACCGGCATGCGGCCGGGAGAACGGCTGAACGAAATCCTGTTCGCCAGCGAGGAGCCGACCATCGAGATCGGCGTTGCCGGCATCATGGCGGCCAAGCCCAACGAACCGCCGATGCAGACGCTGCGGAAGTGGATTGCTGCGCTAGAGCAGGCGATCGCCAGGGACGACCGGGCCACCATCAGGGCCGTCCTGAAGGACGCCGTTCCGGAATTCGGCTCAACCGCCGCTTGACATATGGCCGGATTGCGGACGGCGATGGGCGACCATTTCGAAAGCGATTGATGTCCGAGTCCGGAAAAGTCGTCGTCGTCAGCCAGCATTACCCGCCGGATACCAGCACGACTGCCGCGATCATGTCGACGATATCGGAACATCTCGCGGCGGAACGGCCGGTTCTGGTGCTATCTGGATGGGCGGGGTCGGCGACGCAAGATCCCGCGCCTTCAAGACGTCCGGTCGTGGTCGAGATCAAGAACCGGATGGCGGCAAAGGGCGCGCTGATCAAGCGTGCCGCGGCCGAAGCATCCTTCACGGTCCGGGCCTTCATCGCGGCGTTGAAGACGTTGCGGCGCGGAGACGTGGCCCTCACCGTCACCGCACCCTTCATGTTGCCTTATGCGGTCGCCGCCGCCGCCAAATTGAAGCGTGCGCGATCGGCTCTGATCATGCACGACCTCTATCCCGATGTGCTCGTGATGGCAGGTCTTCTGAAGCCCTCGTCAATTCCGGCCAAAGCGATGCGTGCCGCCAACGCACTGATGTTTCGCGCCCTGGACGCCGTCGTCGTTATTGGCCGCGACACCGAGCACCTGCTGTTGCGTTACGCAGGGCTAACCCGCGAAAAGATCCGGCTCATTCCGAACTGGGCCACGCTGGCTCCTGGTGTCCGGCCGATCCGGGCCGACAACCGCTATCGCCGCACGCATGTCGCCCGCTTCGTGGTCGGCCTGTCCGGCAATCTCGGTTTTACCCATGATCCCCTGATCGTTTTCGAGGCGGCACGATTGCTGCGCGGGGATCCGGATATTCATTTCCTGCTCTCGGGCTGGGGAATTGGTTTCGAACAACTGAAGGAAATGCAAGCCGAAGCGGGTCTTCCAAATGTCACCTTCGTCGACCGCGTCCCGGACGAGAATCTTGAAGAGTTTCTGGCCGCCGCGAACGTCTGGCTCATTCCCTATCGCAAGGATGTTGCCGGCGTATCGGTGCCGAGCCGGTTCTATAATCTGCTTGCGGTAGGCCGGCCCGTCATCCTCGTTTCCGAACCCGACGCCGAGGCGGCGCTCACCGTCGCAGAGCATGATGTTGGCTGGGTTGTCCCGCCCGGCGATTCGCGTGAACTTGCCAGGATCATACGTCTGGCCTGTTCATCGGAGGACCCCTTGCGCGCCGAGCGTGCCGCAGGGATCGCTGGGCGATTCAACCTCGCTGCGGCGATGGCCGGTTACGCCGCCATGATCGGGGAGCTCCAGCGAAAACCCGGATGAAGCGCTTTATGCGGTGCGCGGCTTCGAAAACCGGTACATCGTCAGCGCCACGCCAAATCCGCCGACGATCATGAAGCACGACATCGGCCGCGGCTGATTGCGTCCTGGTGGAGGCGATCGCCAGCACCGCCAGGCCGACATTGAGCGCGAACACTTCGCTCACCACGCGCAACACCGAAAAGCCGTTATCGGTTGCGCGCTGATAGAAATGCGAACGATGCGCTGCCCAGAACGGCTCCCGCCTGATCAGCCGACGCAACAGCGTCACCGTCGCGTCCGCCAGATAATATAGCGGCAGCAGCAGGGCAGCGGCGAACTGCTGACTATAGGCCAATTGCAGCAGACACCAGCCCAGCAGCAGGCCGATCGGCAGGCTGCCGACGTCTCCGAGAAAGACTTTTGCCACCGGGCGGTTGTAGGGCGCGAAGCCAAGCATCGCGCCGCAGAGCGCCGCCGCGACAATCGTCGCAGATAGCGGAAAGCCACCGAATGATCCCAGCACGATGATCGCGCCGGTGATCGGCACGACCTCCGCGACCGTCATCAAGTCCAGCCCGTCCATGAAATTGACGAGATTTACGAACCAGAGGCCCGCAAGCAAAATCAGGCCGCGTTCGATCCAGAGCGGGCAGGCGGCAACGATCCTGACATCGCCCGGGGTTGTGAACAGGATCGCGGCAACGGCCGCCCCCTGCAGCAACAGCCGCGGCAGTACCGGGATGTATTTGATGTCGTCGGCGAAGCCCACCACGGCGATGAACAGCGACGCCGCGAAGATCGCGGGCGGGATACTCTGGGCGGCGTTGATGCGTAAGCGACGATGGTGCCCGCGACCAGCAGCGTAGCCGCGATCACGGCGACGCCGGCGCCTTGAGGGGTCGGAACGCGATGCGACGACCGGGCGTTCGGCATGGCGAGCGCATACTGCAGGAGCCAGGGCCGGATCGCCCAAATGATGCCGGCCGAGAGCAGGGCTGCGGCGGCGACGGCAACAATCGGAAGGGAGCAATTCGGAAATCGTCATTCTATCCAATGTCGGCCGATTACTCCGGAACCTCGATCGGCGCCGCGCCCTGGGCAGCCTTCTCGGCGCTGAAAATCCAGACCAGCCCGCCGAATGCGCCGACGAGGAAGGTGACTGCGCCATACAGCAGCGAAACGTTGACGCCTTCATTGGGCAGCAGCCCGGCATATCCGAACGCCAGTCCCATGGTGGCCTCGCGCACGCCCCAGCCCGCGATCGAGATCGGCAGCATGGTGATCAGCATGACCGGCGGCACCAGCTGGAAAATCTGGCCGAACACCACGGGCGCCGAGATCGACTGCACCACGCACCAGGCGATGACGACGGCCAGGACGTGAACCAGCATCGACAGCACCGCAATCGCAGGTCCGTGCTTTCGGCTGAAGATCACGCGGTTCGCGATCACGGCGCAGGCGTGAAGATGATGCGTTCCCCACCAGCGCTTCAGCCAGGGCCATGGCAGGGCGCCGAGCACGAGAAATCCCACGCCGCCCGCGAGCGCGGCGAAATCGACGAACAGCAGCGCCGACCGGCCATGCGGATCGCCGATCAGGTTGTAGCTCCACGGCAGGCTCGCCACGATGATGATCGCCAGCGCGATCAGGCCGATGGCGCGGTCGACGAAAATGGAATAGGTCGCCGCGCGCCAGCCGGCGCCGCCGCGCGCGACCAGCCAGAGCCGCACCGCATCGCCGCCGATCGAGGACGGCAGCGTCTGGTTGAAGAAGGTCCCGATCAGGTTGAACCGCATCGCCTGCCGCAGTCCCAGCGGTGCGCCGCATTCCGCGCTGATCTTGCGCCAGCGCAGCACGCCGACAAAGATCTGCAGGAAGGTCACGGCGATCGCCGCGACGATCCAGCCCAGGCTCGCAAGATTGTTGATGCGCGAGGCGAGCTCGGTGAGATTGACCTTGCGCAGCGCGAGGTAAAGCAGCGCCAGGGAGATCAGTATCTTTATCGTCGAAAACAGGATCCGGCGCATCTCGCCCGCGCTACGTGAGATTTGAGGAGGGTGGTCAAAAACTGCGCAATCCGACGCCGCGCGCCAAACTTCGCCGCCTTGGTATGGTTTTAAAGCCAATCTGGCAATACCTGCGCAACTGGGTATTGCGACACCCTCGATACGGCGGGTAAAGAGGCTCTCGGCCGGCACGGCGGAGCCGAACCGAAGCCCTTGGGGATGCGATGTCGGATCAGGCAATTTTGGTCACGGGTGCGGCGGGATTTATCGGTTTTCACGTCGCCCGCCAGCTTCTGGCCGAGGGCCGTCAGGTACTCGGGCTCGACAATCTCAATAGTTACTATGACCCGGCCCTGAAGCAGGCGCGGCTGGATGTGCTGCGCGGGCATCCGCGGTTCCGTTTCGTGCAGATCGATCTGGCGGACCGCAGCGGCATGAAGGCGCTGTTCGACCAGCATCGGTTTCCGACCGTCGTCCATCTGGCGGCACAGGCCGGCGTTCGATACTCGATCGATCATCCCCATGCCTACGCGGATGCCAATCTGGAGGGCTTTCTCAATGTCCTGGAGGGATGCCGGCATGGCGGATGCCGTCATCTGCTGTATGCGTCGTCATCCTCGGTCTACGGCGCCAATACCAAACTGCCGTTTTCGGTCGACGACAGGCCGACCGCCCGATCAGCCTGTATGCCGCGACCAAGAAGGCCAACGAGTTGATGGCGCATTCCTATAGCCATCTGTATCGCCTGCCGACCACAGGGCTGAGGTTTTTCACGGTGTATGGACCCTGGGGCCGGCCGGACATGGCGATCTTCCTGTTCGCCAGGGCTATTATCGAAGGCACGCCAATCAAGCTCTTTAACCATGGCAAGATGCGCCGCGACTTCACCCATATCGATGACGTTACCCGTGTTATACAGCGGCTGATCGACCATGTTCCCCAAGGTGATGCCGAGGCCGGGACAGCCCCGGTGCGAATCTACAATGTGGGTAACCACAGGCCGGAAGAACTCATGCATGTGGTCGCGCTTCTGGAGCAGGAGTTGGGCCGCAGGGCGGTAAAGGAGATGCTGCCGATGCAGCCCGGCGATGTGATGGAAACCTTTGCCGATGTCGGCGATCTGATGCGCGACACCGGCTTTAGACCGCAGACATCCATCGAGGATGGCATTCGCGATTTTGTCGCGTGGTATCGCGACCACTACAAGGTTTGAGGCGCAGATGGACGGACGAATGATTCCACTGATCATGTGCGGCGGGGCCGGAACGCGGCTGTGGCCGGCGTCGCGCGAAGTCAACCCCAAGCAGTTCTTGCCGCTGTTCGGAGTGCGTTCGACCTTCCAGAATACGCTCTCGCGCGTATCCGATGCGGCGCTGTTCGAGCGTCCGATCGTGATCACCAACAAGGCCTATCGCTTCATGGTGCTGGAGCAGCTCGCCGAGATCGGGCTTGCGGCCGACGTGCTGCTGGAACCGATGCGGCGGGATTCCGGCCCGGCGATCGCAGCGGGTGCGGCGTTTGCGCAGACCCGGGACAAGGACGCGATCGTGCTGGCGCTCGCCGCCGATCACGTGGTGCGCGATACGGAAGCCTTTGTCGCTGCCTGCCGTCAGGGACTGGTCGCGGCGCAGGCCGGGCGCATCGTCACCTTCGGCGTTGAGCCGGAGCGGCCGGCGACCGAATACGGCTATATCAGCCCGGGCGAGGTCATTTCCGGCGAGGTCCGCAGCGTCGCGAAATTCGTCGAGAAGCCGGATCCGGCGACGGCTGCGGAATACATCAAGGCCGGTTATCTCTGGAACAGCGGCAACTTCATGTTCCGCGCTTCGGTGCTGCTCGATGAATACAGGAACGTCGATGCCGCAAGCGTGCAGGCGGTAACCGATTCCGTCGTCAAGGCCGGGCGCGATCTCGGTTTTGTCACGCTGGAGGAGGGGGCTTTCGGTTCGGCGAAGGCGATCTCGATCGACTACGCGGTGATGGAAAAGACCTCGCGCGCCGCCGTGGTGCCGGTCAAATGCGGCTGGTCCGACGTCGGCTCCTGGCACGCGGTGTGGGAACTGTCGGACAAGGACAGCCAGGGCAATGCCGCGCAGGGCAAGGCCGTGTTCGAGGATTCCCGCAATTGCAACGTCTCGACCGACAGGGCGCTGGTCGCGCTGGAAGGCGTCGATGATCTGGTTGTGGTGGCGACCCAGGACGCGGTGCTGGTGTCGCGCCAGAAGGATGCCAACGGCCTGAAGCGGCTGGTGGCGAAATTGAAAACCGTGGCGCCGCAGGTGACCGAAGATCATATCAAGGTGCATCGTCCCTGGGGCTCCTACCAGTCGGTCGACAACGGTGAGCGCCACCAGGTCAAGCGCATCATCGTGAAGCCGGGAGAACGGCTATCGCTGCAGAAGCATCATCATCGCTCCGAGCATTGGATCGTGGTGCGGGGAGCCGCGCGGGTGACCGTCAACGAACTGGTCAAGACCGTTCACGAGAACGAATCGATCTATATCCCGATCGGCGCGGTCCACCGGCTGGAAAACCCCGGCAAGATCCTTTTGGAACTGATCGAGGTCCAGACCGGCAGCTATCTCGGCGAGGACGACATCATCCGCATCGAGGACGATTACCAGCGCAGTTAGCGGCCGGAGGCGAATCATTCGACCTCGAATCGCCCCAATTCTGGCCATGTTCGGCGCCCAAGCGGGTAGCGGGACGATGTAATTCTTTGAATCAAAACGTGTCCGGGATTGCTTCACGGCATTCGCCACATCTGTGGCGACGTGCTAGGAGAGCGCCCGGGGATATTGGCTCGCGAAGACGACGGCGGGGTTGACGATATGAGTTCAAAACGGTCCGCATCGGACGTGAAGGCCGGGGCGAAACGCGCGCTTCGCGTGGGGGTGATCGGCGCCGGCGTGATGGGCAGCAATCATGCCCGCGTGCTGGCCGGCCTGCCGGATATCACGCTGGTCGGCGTCGTCGATCCCCTGCCGGCGCACCGAACGCGGGCGACGGAAATGGCGGGCTGCCGCACCTTCGCCGGCCTCGACGAATTGATTGGCGAAGGCGTCGATGCCGTCACGATCGCTGCGCCAACCCATCTCCACCATGAGATCGCGCTCGCCTGCATCGCGCGCGGCGTGCACATTATGGTCGAAAAGCCGATCGCCTCCACGGTCGAGGAGGGCCGGGACATCGTCGCCGCCGCCCACCGCGCCGGCGTGACCTTGATGGTGGGGCATGTCGAACGCTTCAACCCGGCGGTGCAGGCCATCAAGCAGGCGATCGCGGGCGAAGATATTCTTTCGATCGCGATCACGCGCGTGGGACCGTTTCCGCCGCGCATGTCGAATGTCGGCGTGGTCATCGACCTCGCCGTGCACGATATCGATCTGATCCGCTGGTTTACCGAGTCCGATATCGTCGAGGTACAGCCGCAGCTTTCGAGCGCGGTTGCCGAGCGCGAGGATATCGCGCTCTTGCAATTCCGCACCGCTTCCGGCGTGCTCGCCCATATCAACACCAACTGGCTGACGCCGTTCAAGGCGCGCAACGTCACCGTGGCCACCCGCGGCAAATATGTGATGGGCGATCTTCTCACCCGGCAGGTTACCGAATGCTTCGGCTTCAAGCCGGACGGCAGCTACTCGATGCGTCATCTGCCGGTCGGCCATGATGAACCGCTGCGCGCCGAATTGATCGCTTTCCTTCACGCCGTACGCTCTGGCGGCGTGCCGGCGGTGACCGGCGACGAAGGCGTCGCGAGCCTCGAAATCGCGATCCGCTGCCTGGAAACGCCGACCAAGCCCACCGCGGTCTCTTCGGAGCGCAAAGGGCCGCGGCGAGTTGTTGTCGGCTAGAGCATGGTCCGGAAAAGTGGCAACCGGTTTTCCGAACAGACCATGCTCAAACAAAAACGATCGAGCGCGATCATGATGCAATACAGAGCGACCGCGCGTTGATGTCCCGTTCACAATCCCTGCAAGGCTCCATGAATCAGCACCTGCGACCCGATCCCGTTCCCTTCATCGACATTGCCGCGCAGCGCCGCCGGCTCGGTAAATCCATCGATGAAGCGGTGGCCCGCGTGCTCGGCCATTGCCAGTTCATCAATGGGCCGGAAGTGACCCAGCTCGAGGCGGAGCTGGCTGCGTTCAGCGGCGCGAAGCATGTGGTGAGCTGCGCGAGCGGCACCGACGCGCTGTTGATGGTGCTGATGGCCAAGGGCGTCGGCCGCGGCGACGCCGTGCTCTGTCCGTCCTTTACCTTTTGTGCGACCGGCGAGGCGGTGGCGCTGACCGGGGCTGTGCCGGTGTTCGTCGATGTCGACGAAGCGACCTTCAACATGGACGCGGCTTCGCTGAAGCGCGGCATCGCGACCGCAAAGCAACTTGGCCTCAAGCCTGTTGCGGTGATTCCGGTCGATCTGTTCGGGCAAAGCGCCGACCATGACGTCATTGGCACGATCGCCGCCGAAGAGGGCCTGTTCGTGCTCGATGACGCGGCCCAAGGTTTTGGCGCGAGCTACAAGGGCCGTCGTCTCGGCACCTTGGGCATTGCCACCGCGACCAGCTTTTTCCCGGCAAAACCGCTCGGCTGCTTCGGCGACGGCGGCGCGATTTTCACTGACGATGCCGATCTCGCGGCAGCGCTGCGCAGCGTCCGCGTTCACGGCCAGGGTTCGGACAAATACGACAATGTCCGGCTTGGGCTGACCGGCCGGCTCGACACCATGCAGGCGGCGATCCTGATCGAGAAACTGAAAGTCTTCGAGGACGAGATCGCCGCGCGCAACAAGGTCGCGGAGCGCTACGCCCAGGGGCTCGGCAATGTCGTGACCATTCCGCGCCTCGCCAGGGATTGCACCTCGGTGTGGGCGCAATACACCATCCGGCTGCCAAAGGGCTGCGACCGCGACGGCTTCGCCGCGGCGCTGAAGGCGCAGGGCATTCCGACCGCGATCTATTACCCGAAATCGATGCATCAGCAGACCGCCTATCGTCATTTCCCGGTCGCCGAAGGCGGCTTGCCGGCCAGCGAACGCCTGTCGAGCGACGTCATCAGCCTGCCGATGCATGCCTATCTCGACGAGGCGGCGCAGCAGCGAATCATCAAGGCTGTGCGCGGCGCCATTGGCGCATGATCCCGAAACGTGGCGCCCGGTTTTCGGAAAAGATCATGCGCAAACAAGCATTTCTGCTGATTTCGCCGTTTTGCAGCGTCGCCCCATAGTCCAAAGCGTTTTCGAGCGAAGTGGATGCCGGTACGCGTGAAGAAAACGCGTCAAAATAAGACCAGCGCTCCGGTTCTGATGCAATCAGAACCGAATATGCGCTAGAAGCGGCGCATGCTCGGTCGTATTTTCACCGTCGGTGGCTACACGCTTCTTTCGCGGCTGACCGGATTTGCGCGCGACATCATGCTCGCGGCAATCCTCGGCGCTGGTCCCGTGGCCGACGCGTTTTTCGTGGCGTTTCGCCTGCCTAATCATTTCCGGGCGATCTTCGCGGAAGGCGCTTTCAATGCAGCCTTCGTGCCGGCCTACGCCCATGTTTACGGCGAGCGCGGCGAGGACGCGGCGGGGTTGTTCGCCGACCGTATCTTTACGTTGCTGTTCCTGTCGCAGCTTGTGCTGCTGGTCGTCGCGTGGCTGTTCATGCCGCAGGCCATGAGCCTGCTGGCGCCGGGCTTCTCCGATGACGCCGAGCAGCGCAGGCTCGCCATCGAGCTGACGCGGATCACCTTTCCCTATCTGCTGCTGATCACGCTGGTGACGCTGTATGGCGGCATGCTCAACGTCATGCACCGCTTCGCCAGCGCCGCGGCGGCGTCGATTTTTCTCAACCTCTCGATGATGATGACGCTGGCGCTGGTGGCGTTCTTTCCGGGGGCCGGCCACGCCGCCGCCTGGGGCGTTCTGATATCCGGCTTCCTGCAATATTTTCTTCTTGCCGGAGATCTCGCGCGCCATGGCGGCCTGCCGCGATTTGCGCCGCTCAAACTCGATGAGGACGTCCGCGCCTTCTTTCGCGCGCTCGGGCCGGCGACCGTCGGCTCGATGGGGACCCAGGTCGCGCTGTTCGCCGATACCATCATCGCAACCTTCCTGCCGGCGGGCGCGCTGTCGGCGCTGTATTATGCCGACCGGCTCAATCAGCTGCCGATCGGCGTGATCGGGATTGCGATCGGCACGGTATTGCTGCCGGAAATGTCGCGGCAGCTGACGGCGGAGGACCACGAGGGCGCGATGGCGTCGCAGCGGCGGGCGTTCGATTTTACCCTGCTGTTTTCGGTGCCGTTCGTGGCCGCGTTCCTGACCGTTCCAGACGTCATCACACGGGCGATGTTCGCGCGGGGCGCGTTCTCGAAAGCCGACGCTGCCGCCGCCGGCGCGACGCTTGCGGCCTACGCGATCGGGCTGATTCCCTTCGTACTGATCCGCAGCGCGGTTGCAACCTTTTACGCCCGCAAGGATACCGCCACGCCGGTGAAGGCGGCGCTGACCGGGGTCGCCGTCAATGTCGCGTTGAAAATCGCGCTGGTGGGGTCGCTGGCGCAGGTCGGCCTTGCGCTCGCGACCGCGGCCGGCGCATGGATCAATCTTCTGCTGGTGGTCGGGTTTGCGGCGCGGGCTGGCTATCTCGATCTCGATCACGCTCTGACGCGATCGCTGGCGAAGTTCGTCGTTTCCGGCGTCGTGCTGGGGGCGGCGCTGTGGCTGACCGCAAGGCTTGCGGCGCCGTATCTCGCCCATCTCGCTGCCTTTCGCGACGAGGCCAGGCTCGTGGTGCTGATCGTCGTCGGCACCATCGTTTATGCCGGATCGATCCTGCTCTTGTTCGGCCGACGCTGGCTGGGGTCGCTGGTTCGCAGCTAAACCCTTTGCGCTGGTCGCGATCCGCTGCAATATGGGGCGGAAATCACTACCGGGTAAACGGAGATACGATGGCTGCTCCTGTCAAATTTGGCGTCGGTCAAAGCGTCCTGCGCAAGGAAGACGATGCGCTCATTCGCGGCAAGGGCCGCTACACCGACGACCATGCGCCGCAGCCGGCGATGCACGCACTGGTGCTGCGCTCGCCGCACGCGCATGCGAAATTCACCATCAATGCCACCCGCGCCCGCGGGCTGCCGGGGGTCGGCCTGATCCTGACCGGTGAGGATGTCAGGGATCTCGGCTCGCTGCCCTGCCTGTTCAATCTCGAGGTCAATCCGTTCACCGGCCCGCCCTATCCGATCCTCGCCTCAGGCGAGGTGCGCCATGTCGGCGACGCCGTCGCCTTCGTCGTCGCCGACACGATCGATCAGGCGCGCGATGCGATCGAGGCAATCGAAATCAACTGGACGCCGCTGCCGGCGGTGGTCGGCCTCGCGCATGCGGTCAAGCCGGGGGCGCCGCAGGTCTGGCCCGACCATCCGGGCAACGTGTTGTTCGACGTGCCGATCGGCGACAAGAAGGCGGTCGATGCCGCGTTCGCCAGAGCGCATGCGGTCGCCGAAATCTCCGTCGTCAATCCCCGCGTCATCACCAACTTCATGGAAACCCGCGCGGCGGTCTGCGAATACGACGCCAAGCGCGATCATCTGACGCTGACGGTCGGCAGCCAGGGCAGCCATCGCCTGCGCGAGATCCTGTGCGGGATGGTGTTGAAGATTCCGCAGGAAAAGATGCGGGTGATCTGCCCCGATGTCGGCGGCGGATTCGGCACCAAGCTTTTCCCCTATCGCGAATATGCCCTGATCGCGGTCGCCGCGCGCAAGCTGCGCAAGACCGTCAAATGGACCGCCGACCGTTCCGATCACTTCATGGGCGACGCACAGGGCCGCGACAACCTCACGACCGCACGGATGGCGCTGGCCGAGGACGGCAAATTCCTTGCGATGGACGTCGATCTGATGGGCGACATGGGCGCCTATCTGTCGACCTTCGCGCCTTATATTCCGCATGGTGGCGCCGGCATGCTGCCAGGGCTTTACGACATCCAGGCCTTCCATTGTCGCGTCCGCACCGTGTTCACCAACACCGTGCCGGTCGACGCCTATCGCGGCGCCGGGCGTCCCGAGGCCGCTTACGTCGTCGAGCGGCTGGTCGATGCGGCGGCGCGCAAGCTCGGGATGACGCCGGATGCGATCCGGCGCAAGAATTTCATCTCGCCACGCGCGATGCCCTACAAGACCGCCACCGGCAAGGTCTACGATTCCGGCGACTTCACCGCGCATATGAAGCGCGCCATGGAAATCGCCAACTGGAAGGAGTTTCCCAAGCGCGCCAAGGCCGCGAAGAAGCAGGGGCTGGTGCGCGGAATCGGGCTTGCGACCTATGTCGAGGTCTGTGGCACCATGGGCGAGGAGACCGCCAAGGTGGAGCTCGATCCTAACGGCGACGTCACGGTTCTGATCGGCACTCAGTCGAGCGGGCAGGGCCACCAGACCGCTTACGCGCAGGTGGTCGCCGAGCAGTTCGGGCTGCCGCCCGATCGCGTCCATGTCCTGCAGGGCGATACCGACAAGATCGCCACCGGGCTCGGTACCGGCGGCTCGTCCTCGATCCCGACCGGCGGCGTCAGCGTCGACCGTGCCACCAGCGAACTCGGCAAGAAGCTGCGCGAGATCGCCGCCGAAGTGCTGGAAACCAGCGCCAGCGATCTCGAGATCAGCAACGGCACCATCCGCATCGCCGGAACCGACCGCTCCGTCACCTTTGCCGATCTGGCGAAGCGCCCGGGCGTCGATGCCTCGAAGCTGAACGCCAGCGCAACCTTCACTCAGGCCGACGGCACTTATCCGAACGGCACGCATCTGGCTGAAGTTGAAATCGATCCCGCCACCGGCATGATCAAGATCGTCAACTACGTTATTGTCGACGATTTCGGCGTGACGCTGAACCCGCTGCTGCTCGCCGGCCAGGTTCATGGCGGCGCGATGCAGGGCATTGGCCAGGCCCTGATGGAGCAGGCGGTCTACAGCCCGAAGGATGGCCAGCTCGTCACCGGCACGTTCATGGATTATGCACTGCCGCGCGCGGCCGACGGCCCATCATTCGTGTTCGAGACCCACAACGTACCCTGCAAGACCAATCCGCTGGGCGTCAAGGGTGCGGGCGAGGCCGGCGCGATCGGCTCCTGTCCGGCGATCGTCAATGCGATCGTCGAGGGGCTGTGGCGCGAATACAAGATAGAGCACATCGACATGCCCGCGACGCCGGAGCGGGTCTGGATCGCAATCCGCGAGCATCAGCGCCAGCATAGTCTCTGATCTCCGCCGCGCGCGGGAATAAGACGTATCGCGAGGCGAAGCGCGGCTCAAATAAATTCAAATAACAAAGGGTGGAAGCCGCGAGGCGATCCACCCTTTGTCTTGGTTAGCTCTGCCTTGGTTAGCTTTTGACGCGTTTTCTTCGCGCGAACCGTATCCACCCGCATCAAGTCCGGAGCAGGCTTTCGCTCAACGCCGCCATTGACCGAATGTTCGAAGATTACTTCGTCACCTGTCCGCGGATTTCGCCGCCCGGATTGGCCGCGGTGTGGATGTTGATATAGTATTTGCCGGCCGTCAGGTCGGCGGCCTGGGCGGCCGTCAGCGTGGCGCTGCCCTCGGCCGGGCTCGAGCTTGCATTCGGGATCGCAACCGCAACGCCGGCGTTCTTGCCGGGCTCGGCCGGCCCGTGGAAATGCGCGGCGGTGGCAGGGCCGGAGAGCCCCGAATAGGTCAGCTTCCAGCTCAGCTTCTTGGTGGCGGGATCGTAGTCGATATCGGCCGTGCCCTTGCCGGCGCTGGCGTTCGGCGGCACCTCCGATTTGCCGTCCAGCGTTGCCTTCATCTTCTCGGCGAAGGCGGGTCCGGCGAACGCGACGGTCGTGCCCAGCGCAAGCATGGCAAGCATGGTCCTGGTCTTCGACATGGTTTTCTCCCTGTTGGCGTCAAGTGATGGTGCAGTCTCAAAACAATCAGGTTTTGGTTTTATTCCCGTAACGCCCTCGAACGTCTCGAATTTTCAGGCGGCTTAGGGCTGGAATAGCCGCCATATTAGCCGTTAGTTTAAGATGGTCGGTGACGGTTCGGTGAATGCAAAAGATATTCCTTAGCTGCGTTCTGGCTGGTGCCGTCGCGTTTGGCGTCTACTGGAGTGGGTGACGGCGACCCCGATCTTGTCGGCGGTTACCGTGCGGGCCTATACGCCGAACCCCGCGAACGGACTGACAACCTTCAACGCCGGAGGAGGTTCCTCCTGCCATGCCGTGCCCGGCCAGCCCGATCGCTTGAGGCTCGGCGGCGGCCTTCCGATCCCGTCACTGTTGCCGCGGCCCAGGAAGGCGGCGAAGGTCGGCGATAAGTCCTGATCAGGCATGCTTCTCCTCGCAGTCCGGTTGGTGGAACTCGTGGCCCTTAAGGGGTAGTATCGCCTCGTCTCCCACGAACGAACTGGATAACAGTCTGGAAAACCCGGGAGCAGGTGCAGGAGGATGCCGTGGGAGAAATCGTTTCACTGGAAACGCTGGTCGCGGGCATACGCGACGGCATGTCGCTTGCTGTTCCCACCGATCATGCCGGCGTCGCGATGGCTGCGACCGCCGCCATCATCGCCAGGCGGTCGAAAAATCTCCATCTCGTTTGCGTCCCCATCAGCGGCATCCAGGCCGATATGCTGATCGGCGAGGGCCTGATCGGATCGATCGAAACCAGCGCCGTGACGCTCGGCGAGGCGGGGGGAGCGCCGCGCTTTTCCGAAGGCGTGCGCAAGGGCGCGTTCCGTCTCATGGACGCCACCTGTCCGGCCTTGTTGGCGGGTCTGGTCGCGGGACAGAAGGGCGTGCCGTTCATGCCTATTCGCGGCATCATCGGCAGCGACCTGATGAAGGCCCGGCCCGACTGGAAAATCATCGACAATCCGTTTGCGGCGGACGATCCGATCGTCGTCGTTGCCGCGATACGGCCGGACGTGGCGCTGTTCCATGCACCGGAAGCGGATCGCTTCGGCAACGTTCGCATTGGACGTCAGTCCGAACTCGCCACCATGGCCTATGCCGCCAAAACGACCCTGGTCACGGTGGAGCGCATCAGCGAGACGTCGCTGCTGGCTGACGAGAATTCCGCCGCAGGCGTATTGCCCGCGCTTTATGTCAGCGCGATTGCGCAAGCGCGGCATGGCGCGTGGCCGCTCGGGCTGTGGGGCGAATATCCAGCCGACGCCGCCGAAATCGTGCGCTACGCCCTCATGGCGAAATCGGCCGAAGGTTTTGCCGCCTATATGGACGGGTTCGCACGTCGGCTCGAGGCGGTCGCGTGAGCGCTTGCGCCTGCGACACCGCGCGAAATCCTGATCGCGACCATTGCGGATCTGCTTGCCGGCGTGCGCCTGGTCGCCGTCGGCGCGTCGTCGCCGATCCCTGCGGCCGGCGCCATGCTGCTGCGCGCGCGCAATGAGGCGCGCGGGCTGGAGCGGGTGCGCATCGTCGTGCTCGGCTCGCGCGAGCACAATTTCTTCACCAACGGCGCGGTCGAACTGTTCGATTGCGCCGCCCAGGGCCGCGTCGACGCCTTCTTTCTCGGCGGCGGCCAGATCGACGGCCAGGGCAATATCAACCTGGTCGGAACCGGCGACTATCCGCAAAGCGACGTCCGCTGGCCGGGTTCGTTCGGCTCGGCCTTCCTCTATTACGTCGTGCCGCGCGTGATCCTGTTTCGCGAGGAACATTCGCCGCGCGTCTTCGTCGACAAGGTCGATTTCATCAGCGCGCCCGGTGTGAGCGAAGGCATCGTCCGCAATGGCGGGCCCTCAGCGCTGCTGACGGGCCTGGCGCTGTTCGATTTCGACAGGAAGCGCAAACGCTTCCGGTTGCGGAGCGTGCATCGCGGCGTGTGCGCCGCCGACGTGCGGGCAAATACCGGATTTGACTATGATGAGCCGGCCGATGTGCCGGCTACGCCCGAGCCCGACGCGGAGACGCTGGCGCTGCTGCGCGGGCGTGTGACGACGGAGCTCGCCGAGACCTATCCGCAGTTCGCCGGCACGCTCGCCGCCGAGCGCGCTGCTTAAGTCGCATCTGTTATGCAATGCAGAGTTCGCCGGCGAACTGGTCCGGTCCGTGCGCGGTAGCGGGCGGCTCGCGCACGAACTGGCGGGTGCGCCTAACCTTGGCCGAACGCCTTGAAGGTGATGATGGTGTGGGTGTCCTGGATGCCGGGAAGGATCTGCACCTTCTCGTTGATGAAGTGCCCGATGTCGGTGTCCTTGTCGACGTAGAACTTGACCAGGAGGTCGTAATTGCCGGCGGTTGAATAGATCTCGGACGCGATCTCGGCTTCCGCAAGCGCATTGGCGACGGTGTAGGACTGGCCGAGCTTGCACTTGATCTGGACAAAGAAGGGAACCATCGCTGTCGTCTCCGGAAGGCGTCGCTTGTTAGGTTCAATATAGCGTTTTCGAGCGAAGTCGATACCGGTTCGCGTGAAGAAAACGCGTCAACACGATATATACAAAGCAAATAACCGGGCGCCGTGGCAAGCGAACTTGCTGCCATTGACACGCCGCGCTAGGACAAAACATGGCCCCGACGCAACAGCTGATATCCAGGCGGGCAGAGCGATGACGACGCCGATCGCGCTCACCATCGCCGGCTCGGATTCGTCCGGGGGAGCCGGCATCCAGGCCGACCTCAAGAGCTTTGCCGCGCTTGGCGTCTACGGCGCCTCCGTCATCACGGCGCTGACCGCGCAGAACACCCGCGGCGTCAGCGGCATCCATCAGGTGCCGGCCGAATTCATCACCGCGCAGATCGATGCGGTTTTCAGCGATCTTGCCGTTAGTGCCGTCAAGATCGGCATGGTGGCGCAGCTTGCGGCCATCGAGGCCATCGCCGCGGGCTTGGCGCGCTGGTCGCCAAACCATGTCGTGCTCGACCCCGTGATGGTGGCGACCTCAGGCGACCGGCTGCTGGCGGCGGACGCCGTCGAGGCCCTGCGGACACAGCTTATCCCGCGCGCCTCGCTGATGACGCCGAACCTGCCGGAGGCTGCCGCGCTGCTGGACGAGCCGGTCGCGGTGGACAGGGCCACGATCGAGGACCAGGGCAGGCGGCTGTTGGCGATGGGTTGTTCCGCGGTGCTGATCAAGGGCGGACACGGGCAGGGCGCCGAGAGCATCGACTATCTGGTTACGGCAAGCCACATCATCGCACTCGCCGCGCCGCGCATCGCGACCAAAAATACCCACGGCACCGGATGCTCGCTGTCCGCGGCCATCGCGGCAGGCCTTGCCAAGGGCGAGGACATGGAAACCGCGGTGCGCAATGCCAAGGCCTGGGTCAGCGCCGCGATCGCCGCGGCCGATCGCTTCGCGGTCGGCCATGGCCACGGGCCGATCCATCATTTTCACCGGTTTTACTAGGCTCGTCATTTGGCGGCGAATCGCCAAACGAGACAGGCCGTCCCTGTCTCCCGACAACTCCGCTTGGGATTGCTATACTGCGGCGCGGGTTGTGAGGACCTCAGCAAGGTGGAGACCTATGGCGAGAGAATTGGAAGGCAAGGTTGCCGCCGTGACCGGGGCTGCGTCGGGCATCGGATTGGCTAGTACCGAGGCGATGGTGGCCGCAGGCTCGCGCGTGGTGATGGTCGACCGCGACGAGGCAGCGCTGAAGGCGCTCTGCAACAAGCACGGCGACGCCGTGATCCCGCTGGTCATCGACCTGCTCGACCCAAAGGACTGCGCTACGCTGCTGCCCAGAGTCCTGGAGAAGGCTGGCCAACTCGACATCTTGCATGCAAATGCGGGTACGTATATCGGCGGCGACCTGGTCGATGCCGACACCGGGGCTATCGACCGGATGCTGAACTTGAATGTCAACGTCGTGATGAAGAATGTGCACGACGTGCTGCCTCACATGATCGAGCGTCGGACGGGCGACATCATCGTCACGAGTTCCCTGGCGGCCCATTTTCCGACGCCATGGGAGCCGGTCTATGCGTCGTCCAAGTGGGCGATCAACTGCTTTGTCCAGACGGTGCGACGCCAAGTCTTCAAGCACGGCATTCGCGTGGGCTCAATCTCACCCGGGCCTGTCATCAGCGCACTGCTCGCGGACTGGCCGCCTGAGAAGCTGAAAGAAGCCAGGGAGTCGGGAAGTCTGCTGGAGGCCAGCGAAGTGGCTGACGTGGTGATGTTCATGCTGACGCGGCCACGCGGCATGACGATTCGCGACGTGGTCATGCTGCCCACTAATTTCGATCTTTAAAGCATGATCCGGAAAAGTGGACACCGGTTTTCCGAAAAGATCATGCTTAAACAAGAAGATAGAGCGGGATGACAATTCGAAGAAAAGTCATCCCGCTCTAGGGGCATCCTCATTCGAAAGGCGAGAGCCGCTGCAGACGAGTTCTGCAGCGGCCTGCTTTCAACGTTTTAGTCGTCGAGATCGGCGCGTTCACCTTTGACGACGGTGCCCTTGATGGGATCCAGAATAAGCCGGCGTACATTTGGCTCGCGATCGAAATCGAACATGCCAATGATTGAACCTGCGGTTCGGTCGACGGAACCCGTGCCCGGGGGAAGCGGCGTCGGACCGTCGATGTAGCCGAGGTCCCAATTGGCCTCGATGAAAGCAAGGATCGAAGCCTGGTTGATCACGGTGTGGTCGACATAGTTGGATTTCGACCAGGGCGATATGATCAGGAACGGCTGACGTTGGCCGAGGCCGCAACGCGCATAGCTGTCGCCGGGCGCCGGGTTGCCGCTGCCGCAATGAAAATCGACAGGGGTATTCGACGGCTGGGTCACCGGGGGTACGGCATGATCGTACCAGCCATCTGGATCGTCCCACGCGATGATGATCGCAGTGCTTTCCCAATCGGGCGAGCTCATGATTGCGTTGATGGATTGCACAAGCCATGCCTGCTCAACCAGCGGGTCGGAATTGCCTGGATGGCCCCATGCATAGGCCGGCGATTTCAAGAAGCTGACGGCCGGCAGATTATTGGCCTTCAGGGCGGCAAAGAAGTCCGCCGAGTCGTATTGATGGTTGGCCTGGTCGGCTTTGCCGATCGCCATCACCGAACTCGGAGGCAGATGGTGCGGGTTGCGCGTGCTTGCATAGTACATGAAGGGTTCGACGCCCGCCGTGTACCAGTCGGCTCCCGTGGTGTGGACGTCCGTCGTGAAGTGCGTGGTCGGATTCGGCACGACGTAAGTCGTACCGTCGAGCGTAAATTGATGGTTCGTATGCGTCTGCCCGCAGACCGCTTTCGTATTCGTCGAACCATCGGGATTGAGGACGGCCGGCTGGGTCGGCGCGAAACCGCCGTTGAACCAGCCCCAGGTGACGTTTTTGGCATTGAGCAGGTCGCCGACGTTTTTCCCGGTCATTTCAACTGTGACGGCGCCGCCGCAATCATCGAGATACGCGGGAACGTTGCCGATCATGGTACGGGATAAATCGACCGGATTGGTGTAAACGCCGCCGCTGGTAGTGGCACCGCGCAGAATGACGCCGTGGGTGTTACCGGAGATCAGATTGAGGTGGCCCGGAAAGGTTGGGCCGTAATTGGTGTCGTACGAATTGTCGCTCATGGCGTAGTGTTGAGCGTAGTTCCAGATCGCGGTGACGGTATTGCCGTCATAATAGTTCATCACCGTCGAGCCGTCCGGATTGCAGCCCTCTCCGGTGCTGCCGGTTTTCTGCACGAAATGGTCCATCAATCCGATATCGACGGCCAGTTGCTCGGCATTGTAGCCATGGTTCATATCGCAGGTGTAGGCATCCATGGGACGCAACCGCTGCGGATTGGCTTGGGATCCGGTCAAGCTCGAATTGGGATTGGCGGTGAGCAACGTCGGCGTGAGGCCATTGACCGCGGGCGTTCCGGGGCGCGCATGGAACTGGCTGGCGGGGACGCCAACCCAGCTCGGTCTCGCCGGGAATATTCGCCGCGTTCGGGTAGGTCGCGAAATAATGGTCGAAGGTGTTGTTTTCCTGATAAATGACAACGAGGTGCTTGATGGGTGTCCGTGTCTTCACGGAATGGTTGCCCCGATCAAGATCGTCCGCGTGGCCGGTGGATGAGCAGAGTGCGAGTACAGCGGTAGACGCCAAGAGCGCCCCTCTGACCCGTTGGGTAGCAAATGATAACACTGGTCGCCTCCCTGGTTGGCGCGTGAATGTCTGTCTCGGATTGGAAAGACCTCAAGCATGGCGGCATTAATGGGGAGAAGTGACGCGAACATCATGCACAGGTGACAGTCGCGTGATTTCCAAAGCCTGAGTCGGCGGCTTCTGATTGGGGGTTCAACGTGAGCCCACCTCGTGCTTCGTAAAGCCGCGATGTTCATTGCTAATTTCCGACACATTATTTCCGCGCCAGATGCTTGGTCGGCGTGCGTGCCGGCTGGAACGGCCTCCGAGATCGAGAACGTCAGCCAGGTATTCCAGCCGGAGGGGCGGTTGTCGGCTGCAAACCCGGCAACGGGCGAGCGAAGCTGAGTTCATGGCCATCGGGATCGCTGAGATGGAATAGCGCTCGCCCCATTTTGCGTCCTTGGGCTTGGTCGAAGGACTGCATCCGGCCGCCAGCGCACGGTTGTATAATGCATCGACATCAGCGACATAAAAGATCACGCGTCCCCACCAGGACCAGCGCCGGTGCTCAGGTTCGGCAATCAGGTTGAGATAGCCAGGTCCCGCGCGAAAGCTGGTGAACGAAGATGCTTCGCCGCCGTGCAGGACTTCAAACCCCAGAGCGCGGTAGAACCGGACGGCGCGCTGCATGTCGTGCGTGCCGAGCGTTACGGCGCTGATCCCTTCGATCATGACGATGCCTCCGAGGTCTTGGCACAGGCTTGTCCGCGATCACCGCCTGTCCAATTGGCGATCACAAATGCGTCGCGGGCCGCCCCAATACGGCTGATAGGTGCAATCCGAGGCCCGGAACGAGTGATAGAATTGTTCGCAGGCGGAAAGATTGCATTGGCCTCCCGTCGTTTCCGGAGATACCGCGCTGCCCTGATCGAAAGCTTCGGAAGCTCCTTGCGCCAGTCCAACCGTTTCGGATACGCGCGGCAGCGGAGTGGATTTGGTCGTCGCCGGCGGACCGATCTGCTCCATGAACTGCTTCCACATCATGGCCGGAAGCGAGCCGCCGACGACGCGCTTCATCGGGCTGTGATCGTCGTTGCCCATCCATACGCCGACGACGAGCTGCTTGTTAAAGCCGATGAACCAGGCATCCCGATAGTCCTGGCTCGTTCCGGTCTTGCCGGCCGCGAAGTCTTCCAGCGCCGCGGCGCGGCCGGTGCCGTGATCGACAACCCCCTGCAACAGGCTGATCAGCTCTCCCTGATATTGCCCCAGGCCGTGCTGCGACCTGGACGGCGCGACTGGCATATAATCCTTGTCATTGCCAACCTTGATGCCCGAAATCCCATAAGGATCGACCGGGGCTTTGCCCGCGCGCACCGCTGCATAAGCCGAAGTGAGATCGATGAGGCTTACCTCGGATGTGCCGAGCGCGAGGCTTGGATTATCCTGAAGCGGCGCGCGCAGGCCGAGGTCGCGCGCAGCCGCAATCACCTGAGGGATGCCGACTTCCTGCGTCAGGTGCACGGTGGCATCGTTGAGCGATTGGGCGAAGGCCTCCGCAAGCCTGACGCGGCCATGGTGACGGCGCCCATAATTTTCTGGCCTCCAGCCGCGAATGTCGATCGGCGTGTCCTCGATTTCATCATCTGCGCTCAATCCGTGGCGAAGTGCGGCATAGTAGTCGAACAGCTTGAATGACGAGCCGGGCTGCCGTTGGGCCTGCACCGCGCGGTTATACTGGCTCTCGGCGTAGCTTCGCCCGCCGACCATTGCGACGACGGCGCCATCTGGCCGCATGGCAACCAGCGCCGCCTGGGTCGCGTGTTTCTCGTTGCCGTATTTCGCAAGCGTCGTCTTGATAATGTTGGTTGCCAGCTCCTGCAGGCGCAGGTCCAGCGTCGTGCGGATGCGGATGGTGCCGCCGAGCGGCGGCGTGACTTGCGCCGCTTTGTTGTAGGCCCAATCGACGAACCAGCCGGTCGATGGCGGCGATAGCGCTGCCCGGCTGGGCACGGCCGGATGCAGCTTCGCAACCAGCGCCTGCGACCCGCTCAGCTTTCCATTCTCTACCATCGCGTCAAGCACGGTCGCCGCGCGCTTGCGGGCCGCATCGAGATCATGGGTAGGGTCGTCCTGCGCGGGAGCGTTGATCATGCCGGCGAGCATGGCGGCCTCCGGCAGGCTCAAATCGGCGACATTCTTGTTGAAGTAAAGTTTTGCCGCGGCCGGGAAGCCCGTCGCGCTGGAACCCAGGTAGACATTGTTCAGATAGCTTGTGAGAATTTCGTCTTTCGTCAGATGATGCTCGAGCCAAAACGAGATCGCGGCCTCCCTGATTTTGCGCTGGTAGGTCCGTTGCGGATCGAGAAATAGAATCTTGACGAGCTGCTGCGTGATCGTACTGCCGCCGGCAACCGTCTTGCCGGCCGCCATGTTGTCCCTGAATGCACGCAGCACCGACGGTAGATCGATCGCGCCATGCTCGTAGAAATGTCGGTCCTCGATCGATAGGACAGCGTTCACGACATCGCCGGGCATGTCCTTGGTATCGATCGGCGCCAGCTGCAGATGTTTCCTTTGAAACAGATCCTGCCGGTCGGCGGACGTCAGCACGATCACGCGCCGGGACGTCACCTCGGAACGGGAAGGAAAATGAACGCCGCGCAATGACCATGCCAACGCTGCGGCCGAAATCAGAACTGTTGCCAGGAACGCCGCGGCCGCAAGGGCTGCAACGGAACGACGCCGTGGCCGCCCGCGAGCCGGCGAAGCATTGCCGAACCGGGATCGACGGGTGGAAGCGCGGTCATGGAGCCTACCTCGAAAACAACAATCAGTTGGGGAGCATCCGTCGGCACGATTGCGGTGCCGACGGAACTCCGGCGCTCCCGCGCGCATGTAACGCCAGTGCCAATACAAGAGTTCCAAACGTGGGGCAGGTTGCCGGCCAGCCGGAACTATCCAACAAACAATGGCGCGAAAATGTCGCATCTTAACCGGTAGGCGGGATAGGACGCCCGGATGGAAGTGGCTGGCCCATGGTCAAAACGGCGCTGACCCCAAGCCGACATCTTCCGCTTCCACAGCATCGATAAGATCGGTTAGCATCCTCGCCCGCGCCGACGAGGTGATCGAATAATTGCAGAAGGTCGCCTAGGCCCGAAGCGGGTCGACGCGATGTCGCTGGCAGTGGACGGTTTGCTCGCGTATTGGCGAACGTCGTGTCATCATTTTTGCGCCGTCGGCTGCAAGACCGGTGCGCGCGGACCAAAATCGCTCAAGGTGAAGCAGTTCCCGGCCCACGCGCAAGAGCCGACGAAGCTGCCAGCTCTTACAGAAGGCCGTATCATGGAGAAACTTCCTCTTGTGCTCGATATGACGGGCACCTTCGTCTTCGCGCTTAGCGGCGCGTTGGCGGGAGTCAAGCGACAGCTCGATTTGTTCGGCGTTCTGGTGCTGTCATTCGCGGCCGCGAACTCGGGAGGCATCACCCGGGACATTCTGATAGGTGCGGTTCCTCCCGGCGCGGTCAACGACTGGCGCTACCTCGGCGTGTCGCTCTTTGCTGGAGTGATCACATTCTACTTCTCGCCCTTGATCGTGCGGATGTCGAACCCGGTCCTTTTATTCGACGCCGCAGGACTCGCACTATTCGCCTGCTCTGGTGCCTCGAAAGCACTCGCCTACGGACTAAACCCGGTCATGGCGATAACGCTCGGTATGGTGACCGGGATTGGCGGCGGCATGGTCCGCGACGTATTGCTGGCCGAAATTCCAACCGTACTGCGCGCAGAACTTTATGCCGTCGCGGCGCTTGCTGCCGCCGCTGTCGTGGTGATCGGGCACATGCTGCAGTTACCCGTCGCTCCGGTGACGGCGGTAGCATTGATGCTCTGCTTCTGGCTTCGCGTGATGGCGATCAGGCACGGCTGGCGGCTACCAGTTGCGAAATTCAGGGATCAACACCATTCGATTGTTGAAAAGGGAGATTCGAAGGATCCCGAGAAATCCTGAGGGCCGGAGGCACTCGAAGATGGATACGACAGTGCCGCCGGAGGACGCTCCAGTCCGTGCATCGGTAACGTGTCGGGCATGCTTGCCGTTACTGGGGAACGAGTGGACATCGAACGTGCCTGATCAACGTCCTGGTTTACGAGTCCACGGCCTGATCCGCCGTGCATGCGACGAATGGCGCTGATGCGGACGGCGAAGTCGTGTGGTCCTGATGCCCAGCGCATCTGCTCAAGTGCTTTCCGTTCATGATAGCAGGGGCGTCAACGGAATCCTGCTTGATGCAGTATCAATTTGCCTCGTGGTTGCCCGTGTCTGATTCTACGCGATCAGCACCGGGCGGCGTAACGATCAAGGCGATGACGTCATCCGTCCTCCCGATCCTTTTTCAACCAAAGGTTTGATCTGTCTCAATGTGCGGTCGATCAGTTCGACCATATTTGTGCGTTCCCTTTCAGGCATACTCTCAACGGGAGTTTTCGCCATGCGCATCAGTCGCAGCCTGCTTGCGGCCGCAAGTCTTCTCGCCCTCAGCAACATCACAGCGTCCGCTCAACAGGTCTCGGGTGTCCTAGGCGCGCCCGGCGCCACCACCACCATCACCGGAAAACAATTGCCGCCGCCCGATCCGAAATTCGGCGGGGTGATCAAGGAGAAGGCCTCGGAGTCGAAGCCATGGTGGCCGCCGCGCGTCGTGCCGCCGAAGGGGGCGCCCAACGTGTTGCTCATCATGACGGATGACCAGGGTTTCGGCGCACCGGGCACCTTCGGCGGCGTCATACCCACGCCTGCCATGGATCGCATCGCCGCGCGGGGCTGCGCTACACGAATTTCCACTCCACGGCGCTTTGCTCGCCGACGCGGGCGGCGATCATCACCGGCCGCAACCATCACTCGGTCGGCTTCGGGGTGGTAGGCGAAATAGCGACTGGATTCCCGGGTTATGACTCGATCATCCCGATCGAGAAGGGCACCATCGGCACGATCCTGAAGGAGAACGGGTACGCAACCTCGTGGTTCGGCAAGGATCATAACACGCCTTTTACCAATCGAGCCAGGCCGGGCCGTTCAATCAATGGCCTAACGGCATGGGCTTCGAATATTTCTACGGCTTTGTCGGCGGCGACGCCAGCCAGTGGCAGCCGAACCTGTTCCGCAATACCACGGCCATCTACCCCTTCCTGGACAATCCGGGCTGGAACCTGGAGACGGCGATGGCCGACGAGGCGATCCAGTACATGAAGCAACTCAAGGAGATCGCGCCCGAGAAGCCGTTCTTCGTCTATTACGTACCGGGCGCCACCCACGCGCCACATCACCCGCCGCCGGAGTGGATCAAGAAGATCAGCGACATGCACCTGTTCGACGAGGGCTGGAACAAAGTGCGCGAAACCATCTTCGCCAACCAGAAGCGCTTGGGCATCATGCCCGAGAACGCCAAGCTGACGCCGTGGCCGAAAGAATTGCCGCAGTGGGATTCCCTCAGCTGGGACGAGAAGAAACTCTTCATCAAGCAAGCGGACGTCTATGGCGCTTACCTCGCCTACGCCGACCATGAGATCGGTCGGGTCATCCAGGCAGTCGAAGACCTCGGTGAACTCGACAACACCCTGATCATCTATATCGGTGGCGACAACGGCGCGAGCGCCGAAGGCATGCTGAACGGCACGCCGAACGAGTTCACCACCTTCAATGGCGTTGAAGTGCCGGTTAAGGACCAGTTTCTCTGGTATCCGTTCTGGGGATCGGAACGGACATTCCCGCATTACGCCGCAGAGTGGGCGTGGGCGATGGACACCCCGTTCAAGTGGGTGAAGCAGGTGCCGTCGCACTTCGGCGGCACCGCCCAGGGCATGGCCATGTCCTGGCCCGGCCACATCAATGACGCGGGCGGCATCCGCCGCCAGTTCCATCACGTCATCGACATCGTCCCGACCATCCTCGAAGCGACCGGCATCCCGGCGCCCGATACGATCAACGGCATCAAGCAGAAGCCCAATCGAAGGCATGAGCATGGCGTACACGTGGGACAAGGCGAACGCCAACGCCCCCACTCGACACACAACGCAATACTTCGAGATGCTTGGCAATCGCGCCATCTATCACGACGGGTGGGTGGCGGCGACGACGCCGGTGACTCTCCCGTGGGAACTGAGCACCAAGGCGCCTCCGGATGTGATCACCGGGTACAAGCTGGGAGCTTTACAACGTCCAGGAGGACCCCACCGAGTACAATGACCTGGCCGCCAAGATGCCGGACAAGCTCAAGCAGATGCAGGACATCTTCTACTCCGAGGCGAAGAAGCACAACGTGCTGCCGCTCGACAACACGACGCTCGCGCGCTGGAATACGCCGCGCCCGAGCCTCACGGCGGGACGAAACGTTTTCACGTATTCGGGCGAACTCTCCGGCGTGCCGTCCAGTGCGGCGCCGAATATCCTGGACAAGTCCTACACGATCACGGCGGAGGTAAACATCCCCGAGGGAGGTGCGGAAGGCATGATCGTCACCCAGGGCGGGCGCTTCGGCGGCTATGGCCTGTTCCTGAGCAAGGGCGAAATTGGATTCGACCGCGGCAAGGTGGTGTTTCTCTATAACCTGCTCGATCTCAAGCGCACGATGTGGGAGGGCCCCGAACTGGAAGCCCGGCAGGCACACCATCGTCTTTGACTTCAAGGCCGACGGTCCGGGCTTGGGCAAGGGCGGTACGGGCGTGCTTTCCGTGGACGGCAAGGAAGTGGCCAGGAATTCCATGGAGCACACCATCCCGATCACATTCCCCGAGGACGAAAGCTTCGATGTCGGCCAAGACACCCGCACCGGCGTCGCGATGCTGGAATATCGCTACGATCCTCCGTTCAAGTTCACCGGCAAGATCGACAAGCTGACCTTCAAGCTCGAACCGGAGCCAGTAATACAAGGCAAGAACTGACTAAGAACTGACAACGTCCGCGTCGCGCGCGAAAAGCCACGCGCAACCCGGGACGATGAAAAACGTGCTGATTTTCGCCGCGGTAGCCGAGGCCGCTAAAGGAGAAAGCCATGAACATCGCCGATAATCGTTGGATGAAGTCGATCAGCCTGCGGCGTCGCGATCTGGGTCTGGGTGCTCTGGCGCTGGGCGCAGCCGCCACGCTGCCAAGATCGAGCGCAGCGGAGAGTCGCGCTGACAAGCTGGGCCAATTCTTGAAGGGAGAGTTGGGAGACCTGCGAGACCTGAAGGACGACGTGAAAGAAGAAATTGCGTACCTTCTCGGTATGGAATGCTACGTCTATGGCTTCCCGCTCGTCTTGATGGACGTGACGAATGGCGTCGTTACGGCGACCTCAAAGTCCGGCGAATACAAGGCGCCGTTCAACCAGTTCGGTCGGATGAGGGGCTACGTCAGCCCGGATTCAAGGATGTCGTGCGGATTAGTGTGAGCACGGTGTGGTCGTTCGCCATGCTCGATCTCGACAAGGAGCCAATGATCGCTTCGCACCCCGACACGAAGGAGCGTTACATCGTGTTGCAGTTGATGAATATGTGGACCGACGATTTTGCCTCGATCGGCAGTCGCACCACCGGTTCGGGTGCCGGCAAATTCCTGATCGCCGGACCGAAATGGAACGGTACCGCGCCGTCGGATGTCAAGGATGTCTACCGGTGCCCCACGCGCTTTGCGTGGTTGCTCGTGCAGATGTCGGCCGCCGGCCCGCAGGATTTCCCGGAAATCCGCGCGCTGCAGGATCAGCTCCTGATTACGCCGCTCAGCGCATGGGGCAAGCCGTATACACCGCCCAGCGACGTTCCTGTCGATGCTGCCGTCGACCTCACAGCGAGCCCGTATGATCAAGTACGGTTGATGACGGGAGAGATGTTCTTCAAACGCCTCGCGACGCTATTGAAGGACAACCCGCCGTATCCGACCGACACCGGGATGCTTGAAAAGCTCAAGAAATTTGGCATCGAACCGGGCAAGGAGTTCGATACCAGCAAGCTTGATCCCGGCATCGTCAAGGGATTGAACGCGGCTCCGGCGGAGGTATGGCTGAAGTTTCAAGGTGCGCCTTACGACACGCCGGCGATGAACGGCTGGCTGAACATGCTCAATCTTGGCAGATATGGCACCGACTACAACACCCGCGCCCTCATCGCGTGGCTCGGGCTTGGCGCGCTGACCTCGGATGATTGTGTCTATCCCAGTGCATTCGTCGATGGCGACGGCAAGGCTCTGGACGGCGCCGCCAAATACGTTCTGCATTTCGGCAAGGATGAGTTTCCGCCCTCGGCCAGCGGCGTCTGGTCCGTCTCGCCCTATCGCGAGAATTTCTATGTACGGAATTCAATCAACCGCTATGGGATCCTCTCGGGAATGCCCCTCAAGTACAACGCGGACGGCTCGCTGGATATCTACATCCAGGCCCACACGCCTGGTGCCGACAAGGAATCGAACTGGCTGCCATGTCCGCCGAGTTTGCCATTCAACTTGACCATCCGCGCGTATCAGCCGAGCAAGCCGTTTCTCGACGGCAGCTACAAGATACCGCCGGTCAAGCGGGTGGGATGAGTTCGGTGTCGACGGAGTTCGAGATATTGAAGCGCGCGGAGACCGCGAAATGGACCATTCTCGCCGCGGCGGTTGAGGCCGCGGCGACCGGCCTTTTCCTGTTCTTTTGGCCATCATTGTTCGCATGGCTCGTGTTCAATGGCGAATTCTCCGACGCCGGGCGCGCGCTCGCCCGGCTCGCTGCGATCGCGTTGCTCGGGCTGGCGCTCGCCACCTGGCCCATGTCCGGCCCGACAAGCCACCTGGCATCATCCGTCCGCGCGCCGCTGGCCTACAACGTGCTCGCAGCTGTCTACCTCCTCTACGTTGGAATCGATGGCCAGTTGACGGGCATCCTGCTGTGGCCGGCGATCGCGCTCCACGCGATATTGACGATCCTTCTTGGTCGTGCGTGGCTTGTCACCAATGAGAGATGACGACGCCGGAGGCTTTCACAGCCAACATTCACGATGCGCAGGTTTCCCCGTGAGAAGAGGAACATGACATGTACAAGGCGCTTGGCTTACTGGTGCTGGCGAGCACGATGAGCGGACCGACAGCATCTCTCGCGCAAACCGCTCAGGAAACATTGCAGACCACGCTCGCGGCGCAGATCCGCATGCAGGGCTTTGCCTGTGACAAGCCTGTTGGCGCCGTAAAAGATAGGAGGCACTCCACGCCGGACCACGGTGCCTGGGTCCTTAAGTGCAGCAATGCGACCTACCGGGTCAGTCGCTCGCCCGACATGGCTGCGAAGGTCGAACCCATCAGATAATCTGAATTCATTGGACTAACGCCATCGACCGGCCAGGTGGCCGGCATCTTCGGCAATGTCGCTGCGCCCGGCCTGGTTTGCGAGTTCACGGCATGATCTGCCGTGCATGCGACTGCCTGACGGGCAAATCAGTGAAATGCCTGTCCAGCCCCTCGCGCAAAAATATTCCGGTTTTCCGAAGACCCAAATCACTTTTATATCCGCCGCCGTCCCGTCCCACTCAGAAGGGGCGTTGCGCGACGTCACGAACGCGGGGCGGGATGCGGTGGACGCGGATCGCGCGCTTGACGGGCGCGCGTGAGGCGGACGGCGAAGTCGTGTGGTCCTGATGCCCCGACGCTGGCATCAAGTTCGCGGAAGCCATTCCGCCGGCGAGGGTGGCAAGAAAGCCCGGTCACCCGGGAGAGCGCGAAATAAGCCGTAAAACCATCGCGCGGGGAATGCCGGGTGATTCCGGTGTGACCTGACTAACGCGTGTGCGTACTCTCACACTACCTTTGCACGCGCGGCCATCGGGCGCATCGGGCGCCCGGCATTCCCTGCGCCCTCTGACTGGAGAGGGCGGAACGAGAGGCCAAAACTCGCGCAATTGCGCGGCGAGATCGCGAAGCCGCGACTCGCGAGATCGCGAAGCTGTGTTTGAATGAATTTGTTTGAAAAATGCTGTCCCTGCGCATACCCACCGTCGTCGTCGCCTGCGAAATTGAGACAAGAATTTGCCGCCGTCCCCGCCTGCGCCTGTCGCTTGGCTGTCGTACAGCGCTGCTATTTCGCATTCAGCACAGGCGACCGGCTGATTCGCGCTCGCCGGTTTGTGGAATGCGCATGAAAACTTCCGATCTCGACCGCAGCACCGTTGAAACCGCCTATGCGCGATGGGCGCCGATCTATGACGCCGTATGCGGACCGGTGATGGTGAATGGCCGCCGCGCGGCAGCGCGAGCGGCGCGCGAAATCGGCGGCAAGATCCTCGAGGTCGGCGTCGGCACCGGTCTGTCGTTCGACGATTACGACTTCTCCACCGAAATCACCGGCATCGATCTTTGCGCGCCGATGCTGTCGAAGGCGCGCGAGAAAATGGCGAGCGGACGATATCCCTACGTTAGGGATGTCCAGCTGATGGACGCGCATCAGATGAGCTTCGCCGATGCGACTTTCGATTGCGTGGTGGCGCAGTTCGTCATCACGCTGGTGGCGAACCCCGAGCAGGTGCTGTCCGAATGCCATCGCGTGGTGAAGCCCGGCGGGCGGATCATCCTGGTCAATCATCTCTATTCGGAAAAAGGCGTTGCCGCGGCGGTCGAGCGCTGGGCCGCCAGGCGCACACGGGCGCTGGGGCTGCGCCCGGAGTTTCCGTTCGCGCGGCTGCAGGCCTGGGCGCAAGCCAATATGGACGCCAACCTCGTGGAACGGCGCAAAGTGGCGCCGTTCGGGATCTATACGCTGGTCTGTTTCGAGCGAACGGTTTCCGTCGGCGGCGCGATGAACAACGAGATCGCGTCATCGGGCTGTCACGGGAATCGGTTAGCTGCTTGCGCATGGGAATGACGCTATGAGTGAAGAGTTGCCGGAACGGCGATTTCGCACTTTGTTTATCTCCGATGTCCATCTCGGAGCCCGCGGCTCGCAAGCCGACCGATTGCTGGATTTTCTCCGCAGCCATGATGCCGACACCATCTATCTGGTCGGCGATATCGTCGACGGGTGGGCGCTGCAATCCAACTGGTACTGGCCGCAATCGCACAACGACTTCGTCCAGAAGCTGCTGCGCAAGGCGCGCAAGGGCGCCAAGGTCATCTACGTTCCCGGCAATCACGACGAATTCTTGCGGAACTATTACGGCACCCATTTCGGCGGCATCGACGTGGTCGAGAACACCATCCATACCGGCGTCGACGGGCGGCGCTATCTGGTGATCCACGGCGATATCTTCGACCTCGTGGTGCAGAACGCGCGCTGGCTCGCCCATCTCGGCGACAAGGCCTATGACTTCGCGATCCAGATGAACCGGCTGGTGAACTTCTTCCGCCGCATGTTCGGCGTGCCCTATTGGTCGCTGTCGCAATGGGCCAAGCTGAAGGTCAAGAACGCCGTGAATTATATCGGCGCCTTCGAACAGACGCTCGCCGCCGAGGCGCGGCGGCACGACGCCGATGGCGTGATCTGCGGCCATATCCATTACGCCACCATCCGCGACGAGCACGGCGTTCGCTACATGAACTGCGGCGACTGGGTGGAGAGCTGCACCGCGCTGGTCGAGCACGAGGACGGCCGTTTCGAGATCATCACCTGGACCGAGCCGCTGCGCAGGGCGGTTCCCGTCGCCCCGGTCGCGGTGCGTGCCGCCTGATGCGGGTCCTGGTCGCGACCGATGCGTGGCATCCCCAGGTCAACGGGGTGGTGCGCACGCTGGCGATGACGGCGGAAGCCGCCAAGACGCTTGGCGCCGAGTTCAGCTTCCTAACCCCGGAATCGTTCCGCACCTTCGCGCTGCCGAGCTACCGGGATCTGCGGCTGGCGCTGCCGTATCAGGCGAAGATCGCCCGCCTGATCGCCGAGGCCCGGCCCGACAGCATTCATATCGCGACCGAAGGGCCGATCGGATTGCTGGTGCGGCGCTACTGCCGCAAACAGGGATTGCCCTTCACGACGAGCTTTCACACCCGCTTTCCCGAATACATATCGGCGCGACTGCCGATCCCGAAATCCTGGATCTGGGCGGCGCTGCGCTGGTTCCATGCGCCCAGCCAGGCGGTGATGGCGGCGACGCCGGCGCTGGCGACCGAATTGCGCATCCGCGGCTTCCGCAACGTGGTGCTGTGGCCGCGCGGCGTCGACGCCGCCTGTTCCATCCGCGCAGCGGTTGACCTTGCTTTGCCGCGCCCGGTGTTCCTGTGCGTCGGCCGCGTCGCGGTCGAAAAGAACCTCGAGGCGTTTCTCGATCTCGATCTGCCCGGCAGCCAAGGTGATCGTCGGCGACGGGCCGGCGCGGGCGTCGCTGGCGCGGAAATACCCGCAAGCCGTTTTTCTCGGATCGCGGCAGGGCGAGGCCCTGGCGGAGGCCTATGCCGGCGCCGACGTGTTCGTGTTTCCGAGCAGGACCGATACCTTCGGCCTGGTGCTGCTGGAAGCGCTGGCCAGCGGCGTGCCGGTTGCCGCTTTTCCAGTCACCGGTCCCCGCGACGTGATCGGCGCCGCGCCGGTCGGCGCGTTGAACGAGGATCTGCGTGCGGCATGCCTGGCCGCGCTGCAGATTCCGCCGCAGGCGTGCCTCGAATTCGCCGCCAGGCATACCTGGGAGGCTTCGGCGCGCGCTTTCGTCGAGAACATCACCGACGTCCGCGCCGCCGACCCGAAAAGCGATGCGGTGCCGTTCGCGGCCGAGCAAGCGCCGTTCGTCGCCTGAGCGCTCGAGCTCAAGCGGCTTGCCCGCCTGTTGCGGTCCGCGATACAAGGCGCGGATGACGGATGTTTCGAATCTACCGGTGGCCCCTGCGGATGTCGATGCGGCCGCGCGCGTGCTGGCGCCGTTCGCGGTGCGGACGCCATTGTTGTCCTCGCCCGCGCTCGACGAACGCGTCGGAACCAGAGTGTTCCTGAAACCGGAAATGCTGCAGCGGACGGGATCGTTCAAGTTCCGCGGCGCCTTCAACAAGATGTCGTCGATCCCGCAAAGTTCGCGCAGCGGCGGGGTGGTCGCGTTCTCGTCCGGCAATCACGCCCAGGGCGTGGCGGCGGCGGCGCGGATCCTGAACATGCCGGCGACCATCGTGATGCCGGCGGATGCGCCGCTTTCCAAGCGCGAGCGCACCAAGGCCTATGGCGCCGAAGTCGTGTTGTATGACCGCGACCGCGAGGATCGCGAAGCCATCGCCCGCGACATCGCCGCCAAGCACGGCGCCACCCTGGTGCGGCCCTATGATGATCCCTTCGTGATTGCCGGCCAGGGCACGGTGGGGCGGGAGATCTGCGAGGATATGGCAGCCCTCGGCATCGCGCCCGACATCGTGGTGGCACCGGCGTCCGGCGGCGGCCTGATCGCGGGCGTCGCCACCGCGGTCAAGGCGCGCTATCCGCAGGCCATGCTGATGTCGGCCGAACCGGAAGCCTTCGACGATCACGCGCGCTCGCTGCGAGCAGGGAAACGCGAAGCGCACAGCTCCAAAGGCCGCACCATCTGCGACGCGCTGATGGCCTCGATCCCCGGTGAACTCACATTCGCCATCAACAGCAAGCTGCTCACCAAGGGCGTCACCGCTTCGGACGCGGAAGTCGGCGCCGCGGTCGGATTTGCGTTCCGGGAACTGAAACTCGTGGTCGAGCCGGGCGGGGCGGTGGGGCTTGCCGCGCTTTTGGCCGGTCATATCGAGGCGCGCGGCAAGAACGTCGTCATCGTTCTGTCCGGCGGCAATGTCGATGCGGATTTCTACGCGCGACTGATCAACTGAGTTTCAGAATCGGGATCACGAGAAGAACGCGATCTTCTCGGCCTGGCTCATGCGCCGGATCGGCGCGAACGGGTCGGATACCGCGGGCTTCGGCTTTTGCACGATGCCGCCGCGAGCAGCGTCGAGCCGAGAGAAGGCTCAGGCGGCGGTTGAACTGGAATTCAGGCGAAGGTTCAGCGGAAGCTTCAAGCGAAGGCTGAAGTGAGGTTTGAACTGCCGGTGGCTCCGGCGCGGCCACAGGCTCTGGCCGCTCGGCGATGATCGGCTCGGCCGGCGGCGACTCCATCGCGTGGACGTCATCGGCGGCCGTGTAAGGCGCATCATCGATATCGATATCGTCCGGATCCGGCGCGGCCATTTCGAGCGCGACCATGTCCAGCAAGGCATCGTCGTAAGGCTCGGCCGCTTCTACACTTTCGCCGCCGCTTCAGGCGTCACATCAAGCGTCTCAGCCGCCATATCGGCGACCTCCGCGGTCGCATCGGTGGCTTCGAGCGGCGTCTCAATGACCCCAGCCGAGACCTCGGCGGTTTCAGCCGTTTCCACGACGGCTTCGGCCGGCATGCTCATTGCGGCTTCGGAGCCGCTTGCCCCCGATGTCTCCCGCACCGTCTCGCCGCCGGGGCGGCATCGGTCGCGCTGCGGAGAGGAGGGCGGGGCCGGTCCTCGCCGCCGGCGGGGCGGCGGTGTCGCTGTCGTCCAACGCCGCGATCCGCGCCTTGATCAGATCGAACGCGGCGATCAAGGCGGCTTCCGGGCTGGTGGAAGAGATTTGCCCGCAGGCAGCGTCGATAGCCGCGACCTGGGAATCCAGGAGATCGCAGATCCGGCTGTCGGCGCCGATTTCCCGCCAGCGCCAGCTGATTTCCTTGATGATCCGGGCGCCCTTGCGGACCGGCGCCAGATTTTCCTCCAGCCTGAGGTCTTGGATGGCCGCCGCGGCAGCGCCCTGGGCCTCATAGACCGCACGGCGGATGGCGGCCAGCGCCTCCGTCAGCCGGTCTTCGGAAGCCGCTTGCTTCTGCGCAGCGATGGTTTGCTCGATGCGGGCGACCGCGTCGAGCACCATACGGGTGTCGGCGTTGCGGTTGCGCTTGGCATATTCGCCGAGAAACCAGCGGCCGCGCGACGTCTCCATGAACGCGTGGCTGATCGCGTCATAGTCCTCCTCGCTCGGCAGGCTTGCGCGGGCGGAGATCGGCGATAGGGCGAATGCTTCGTCGGCCATGTCAGACTCATCGCGCAAATCACCGCGCATTAGGCTAACGATCACCATGATATCAACCGAATCGCAATTGGTTTGATGCTGCCCGAATCACAAATCCCCATCGCATCTCATGATGCGTCAAAGCAATTCGCACTGAGGCTCGCGCTGTTTTACGGCACGTTGTTTGGGCTAGTGGGCACCCATCTGCCGTTTTTCCCGGTGTGGCTCAAGGCGATCGGGATCGATGCGTCCTGGATCGGCATCATTACGGCCGTCCCGTCGGTGACGCGATTTACGACCCTGCCGTTCGTCACCGGGCTTGCCGAAAGGCGCTATTCGCTGCGCGCCGCGTTGATGGTCACGGCGTTTGCGACCATGCTCGGGCTTTCGGCGGTCGGCACCCAACAGCTGCCGCTGCTGGTATTTCTGGTCTACGCGGTCACCGCCTGCGTGTGGACGCCGATGCTGCCGCTGACCGATGCCTATGCGCTACGAGGGGTGGCGCGCTACGGCCTCAATTACGGGCCGCTGCGGCTATGGGGCTCGGCGGCGTTCGTGGTGGGCGCGTTGGCCTGCGGGCTCCTGGTCGATGTCATCGCGGCGCGGCATCTGATCTGGGTCATTGCCGCGGTGGCCGGGCTCGGCGCGGTCGTGAGCCTCGGGCTGCAGCCGCTCGACAATCCAAGGACCGTGTCCATGGCGACGCACCGCGCCAGCGAGCTGCTGCGCGAGCCAGGCTTCCTCGCCATCATCGTGGCGGCGGCGCTGATTCAGGGCAGCCATGCCGCCTACTACACCTTTGCCTCCATCACCTGGCAGGCCGCCGGGCTCGGGGGATTGACGATTGCCGGGCTGTGGGTGCTGGGTGTGCTCGCCGAGATCGTGGTGTTCGCGCTGTCGCCGCGCTTTACGCTGTCGCCTGCGCTCATGGTGACGATCGGCGGGCTGAGCGGGGTCATGCGCTGGCTGATCACGGCGCAGGAGCCCTCGGTGGCGGTGTTGTCGGTGGTGCAGCTCGCGCACGGGTTGACCTATGGGCTGACACAGGTCGGCACCATGATGTTGCTGGTGAACAACGTGCCCGGGCATGTGATGGCGAGAGGGCAAGGTTATCTCGCCGCCTGCAGCGGCATCGTCACCTCCAGCGCATCGATCCTGTCGGGCGCGATCTACGCCCGCTACGGGCAGGGCGTCTATTACGTGATGGCGGCGATGGCGTTGGTGGGTGCGATCGTGATGTGGCTCGGCCGCCGCCGGCTCGCCGACTATCCCCACAGCGCCGCTTCGGGCGGATAGACCAGGCTGCCGTCGTAGCGCAACCCGCCGTCGCGGTCGCGCGCCAGCAACAGGGGGCCGTCCAGATCGACGAAGCGGGCCTGTGGCGCGAGCAGCATCGCGGGCGCCATCGCCAGCGAGGTCGCCACCATGCAGCCGACCATGATCTGAAATCCCAGCGCCTGCGCCGCGTCCGCCATGGCAAGGGCCTCCGTCAGCCCGCCGGTCTTGTCGAGCTTGATGTTGACGGCATCGTAGCGCTCGCGCAGTCCCTCGAGAGAGGCGCGGTCATGCACGCTTTCATCGGCGCAGACGGCAATCGGCCGGCGGATGCGCTGAAGCGCCTCGTCCTGGCCGGCCGGCAACGGCTGTTCGACCAGGGTGACGCCGGCATCGGCGCAGTCCCTCAGGTTTTGCTCGAGATTATCCGGCGTCCAGGCCTCGTTGGCGTCGACGATGAGCTCGGAATCGGGCGCGGCCTTGCGGACCGCGGCGATCCGCATCCCATCGCCGTCGCCGCCGAGTTTTATCTTCAGCAATGGCCGCTGCGCGGCCTTGGCGGTCGCGGCCGCCATGGTCTCGGGGGTTCCGAGCGAAATGGTGTAGGCCGTGACGCAGGCCTTGGGGGCGGGGCGCCCGAACAGCTCCCAGACGCGCTTTCCGCAGGACTTGGCCTCGAGGTCCACCAGCGCGCAATCCAGCGCGTTGCGGGCGGCGCCGGGAGGCATCGCCGCTTGCAGGGCCCGCCGGTCCAGCCCGCGCGCGAGCGGTTCCTGCATCGCCTGGAGGGCGGCGAGCGTGGCTTCCGGGGTCTCGCCATAGCGCGGATAGGGCACGCATTCGCCGCGTCCGCTATGGCCGCCACGGCTGACTTCCGCCACCACCGTCACGGCTTCGGTCTTGGCGCCGCGGCTGATGGTAAAGGAGCCCGCGATCGGCCAGCGCTCGATTCTCGCCGACAGCATTGAGGATTGGCTGGAAGTCATTTTAAAATCTGGCAATTTCTGAACCGCTGGCTTGCCCGGCGCTACCAAATATGGCTGGTTAGGGGCATCCTTAACAAGGCGGCAACGGGGTGTGGAGTATTTTCCCTTCCCATGAGATGCGGAAAACCCACGCGGGAGGCGGCCAGGTGAACGGCGACCCGACATTGGAGCGGATTGCACGGGGCAACGGGCTTGCGCTATGCGCGGCTGGCCCGTGGACCGCCCGCTTTGCGCCCAATCTCGAGCAGATCGTCTCCGACGCCGAAAAATTGGCCGGAACCCGTCCCAATATCTTCATCGACGTCTCGCAGGTGTCAAAACTCGACACCTTCGGCGCCTGGCTGATCGAGCGGCTGCGCCGCAGCCTGACCCAGGGCGGCGTGGAGGCGCAGATCGCGGGCCTCTCGGCCAATTATTCGAGCCTGGTCGACGAGGTACGCCGGGTGAAGGCCTCTACCGCCGTCGACACCACCTCGGTGACGATCACGGGGATGCTGGAGCAGGTCGGCCGCAGCATGGCCGGTATCGGCGGCACCATCATCGGCCTGATCGACATGCTGGGCGCGGTGCTGGCCGCGACCGGCCGGGTCTTGATTCACCCGCGCTCCTTCCGCCTGACCTCGACCGTGCATCACCTGGAACAGGTTTGCTGGCGCGCGGTGCCGATCGTCGTGCTGATCACGTTCCTGATCGGCTGCATCATCTCCCAGCAGGGCATCTTCCATTTCCGCAAATTCGGCGCCGATATCTTCGTGGTCGACATGCTGGGCGTCCTGGTGCTGCGCGAGATCGGCGTGCTGCTGGTGGCGATCATGGTGGCGGGCCGTTCGGGCAGCGCCTACACCGCCGAACTCGGCTCGATGAAGATGCGCGAGGAGATCGACGCGCTGCGCACCATGGGCTTCGACCCGATCGAGGTCCTGATCCTGCCGCGGATGCTGGCGCTGATCATCGCGCTGCCGATCCTGGCCTTTCTCGGCGCCATCGCCGCGCTCTATGGCGGCGGGCTGGTGGCGTGGCTCTATGGCGGCGTCGATCCCGAAGCCTTCCTGCTTCGCTTGCGCGACGCCATCTCGATCGACCATTTCACCGTCGGCATGATCAAGGCGCCGGTGATGGCCGCCGTGATCGGGATCGTCGCCTGCGTCGAGGGGCTCGCGGTGGAGGGCAGCGCCGAGTCGCTCGGCCAGCACACCACCTCCTCGGTGGTGAAGGGGATTTTCTTCGTCATCGTGATGGACGGCGTGTTCGCGATCTTCTTCGCCTCGATCGGAATGTGACGATGGCGCCCGAGGTACAAAACGCCATCATCCGGGTTCGCGACATCTCGGTGCAGTTCGGCTCGACCAAGGTTCTGGACGGGCTCGATCTCGACGTGAAGCGCGGCGAGATCCTGGGCTTCGTCGGGCCCTCCGGCGCCGGCAAGTCGGTGCTGACGCGCACCATCATCGGCCTCGTGCCGAAGGTTTCGGGGCGGATCGAGGTGTTCGGGATCGATCTCGATGCCGCAAGTGCTGCGGAGCGGCGCGGCGTCGAGCGGCGCTGGGGCATCCTGTTCCAGCAGGGCGCGCTGTTTTCCTCGCTGACGGTGCGGCAGAACATCCAGTTTCCGGTGCGCGAATATCTCAACCTCTCGCAGCGATTGCTTGACGAGATCACAGTTGCAAAACTCGGCATGGTGGGATTGCGGCCCGAAGTGGCCGACCGTTTCCCCTCGGAGCTGTCCGGCGGCATGATCAAGCGCGTGGCGCTGGCGCGCGCGCTGGCGCTCGATCCCGAACTGGTGTTCCTCGATGAGCCGACCTCGGGGCTGGATCCGATCGGCGCCGGCGACTTCGACGAACTGGTCCGGACCCTGCAGCGCACTTTGGGCCTGACCGTTTTCATGGTAACCCACGATCTCGACAGCCTTTATACCGCGTGTGACCGTATCGCCGTTTTAGGGAACGGTAAGATCATTGCCGCAGGATCGATGGCCGACATGCAGGCCTCGCAGCATCCCTGGTTGAGGGCCTATTTCCACGGCAAGCGTGCCCGCGCGGTGATGGGTTAATATCGGAGTTAGCGAAGATGGAAACGCGGGCGAACTTCGTCTTGATCGGATCGTTCACGCTGGCGGTGATTGCCGCGGCGTTCGGCTTCGTTCTCTGGTTTCAGTCGCTCCACACCACCAAGGCGCGCAGCCCCCTGCGCGTGGTGTTCGAGGGCCCGGCGGCCGGCCTGCGCAACGGCGGCAGCGTCAATTTCAACGGTATCAGGGTGGGCGAGGTGGTCTCCGTGAAGCTGGACAACCCGCGTCGTGTCGTCGCACTCGCGATGATCGAGAACAACGCCCCGATCCGCAAGGACACCCTGGTCGGGCTCGAATTCCAGGGGCTCACCGGCGTCGCCGCGATATCGCTGAAGGGCGGCGAGGAGGCCGCGCCCCCGGTTCCGCTGGACGAGGACGGCATCCCCACGCTGACCGCCGATCCGAACGCGCTGCAGGACGTCACCGAGGCGATTCGAGGCACGCTGCAGAACATCAACCGGGTGGTCGCCGACAACCAGCAGGCGGTGAAGAACTCGCTGCATAATCTCGAAACCTTCACCAACTCGCTGGCGCGCAATTCCGAGAAGATCGACAACGTGATGGCGAGAGTCGACGGCGTGATGGGCAAGGCCGACAATCTGATGCTCGGCCTCAACTCGCTGGCCGGCGGCAAGGAGGGCGGCGAACTGATGCTGACCGTGAAATCGATCCGCGAACTGGCGGAGGATTTCGACAAGCGCTCGGGCGCGCTGATGACCGACGGCCGCCGCACGCTCGGCGACATCAGCCGCGCCGTGAACAATTTCGACCGCAACCCGACCCGCGTTCTGTTCGGCGCCAGCAACAGCGCCCAGCCGGCACCGGCGGAGGCGCCCCAGGCCGACCCCGGCGGCGGCGAATGCGAACGCCAAGAAGCGGCCGTAGGCGCCGGCGAAGTGCACGGTAGATTGCGCATTCGCTGATCACCGGGCTTGCCCGGCTCCATCTGATTCAAATAGTCATGACTAGCAATGATCGGTCATTGCCGAGCGTCAAGCGCGAGCAATGCGGCTGGAACGTTCGCCGCGCTAGAAGACGGCATGGATTGCTGTCGTCGCTTCGATTTTCAGACAACTTCAGAATACACGGCTTCGCAATCTCGCCGCGCGTTTCGCGCGAGGTTTGCGTAACATTCCGCCCTCTTCGTTCAGAGGGCGCAGGGAATGCCGGGCGCCCGATGCGCCCGATAGCCGCGTGTGCAATGAGTAGTGGTAGAAGCGCACACGGGTTAGTCAGGTCACACCGGAATCACCCGGCATTCCCCGCGCAATGGTTTTACGGCTTATAGCGCGCTCTCCCCGGTGACCGGGCTTTCTTGCCACCGTCGCCAGCGGGAAGTTGCTTCCCGCCGAACTTGATGCCAGCGTCGGGGCATCAGGACCACACGCCTTCGCCGTCCGCGTGCGCAGCGCCTCGTCAAGCGGCGCCGCCCGCGTCCACCGCATCCCGCCCCGCGTTCGTGACGTTGCGCAACGCCCCTCTGAGTGGGACGGGACGGCGGTGGATATATTGCTGATTTGGGTCGGGGGTCAAGGGGGATTTCGGAAAATCAGAAATTGGACGAGGGGCCCCTTGGCCTAGCAGCTGCCGAAAAGTCGCCCCTGACGGACTTCCGCCAAACATGGGTAGTAGGTCAATTTGAAGTGGCGATGCTATAAACTCCGCTATGACGAAGTTTGTCGATTAAAACCGCTTCCGCCAATTCGGCTGCCTTAACGGCGGATTACGCTGACGCTAATCCACCTACGAGCTGAAACCGCGTTTATGCGGATGTTGCAGTTGCACCCCTGGAATGAGACACGATAATTTACGGGTTTCGCAATCGTAACAGAGCAGGCAGCCCGCATGAGCACAGCGATATGCCTACTATGTCGCATCGTTGCCTGGGCCGCCTTGATGCCCTGGCTAATCGGCTCATCGGACTCGAAGCGGATTGACGAATTTCAATCCGGCAAAATCCTTCTCGTTATCGGTGACGATGATGCAGCCGCTGGCCTCGGCAACCGCAGCGACGATCATGTCGAGCGCGCTCCGGGGCCGTCCTTTGGCTTTGCCGTCAGCCATCAGCCGCCCCCAGATGAGGGCTGCCTTCTCGTCGAAAGGCAGCACGCGGCCTGCGAACAATGCTTGTGGCCCTTCCGGGCCGGCGAACCAGGCTTCCAACGATGCACGTTTTTTTCCGGCTGGCTTTTCGAGCAAGCCACGCCGGATTTCTGCGATGGTCAGCGCGGAAATGAAAAGGTCACTATCGGTCTGTTCCGCCATCCACGCGATGAAGGCTCGGGGAGGGGTTGGGCTTGGTGACATTGCTGATGACGTTGGTGTCGAGGAGATAGCGCGTCACAAGTCAACCTTGCGGCCGGTTTCGATGCGAACGGGCGAGATTGAGGTCGGCCCCGACCAGCGGCGAGCGTCGCAATGCGGCGAGGATGCCGCCTTTCCCCGGCGGTTCGCCGGCGATCGCCCTGACTGACCACCGCTCGAAGCCGCACGGCCTCGGGGTCCTCTTCGGCAAGCCGCTTCGCCAGCGACCGGATCAGCTCGCGGTCGGCATCCAGACCAAGAACCTCAAATCGCGCCATGCCGCGCTTGGCCAACCGGCTCCGATAGTTTCGCAGTGCTCTCTTCTGTGCGGTATTGCCCACGGCCCGCTCCAAAGTTGCGGAAATATATCTGGATATATATCCAGAATTTTATCGGTTGCAAGGTACGACGATTTGCCGGGCGCCGGCTACTTGTCCATAAAGTTACAAAACAAAAACGGAGGCATCGCTGCCTCCGTTTTTCATTTCGCGATCAGCTCAAAACCTTATCCCAGCCGTCCCGCCGCATGCGCGAGCAGGGTGTAGACGAGGCCCGTCTCCGAGGTGAGGTGGCTGCGCAGCATGGCGGGGCCGCGCTCGTCGCGGGCGACCTCGTCGAGCAGGCGCTCGAACTCGGTGATATAGCGGTCGACCGTCTGCTTGAAGCCGCGGTCGGCGCGGTACTTGCGGGCGACCTCGTCGAACGCCTTCTGGCCGGCCGGCGTGTAGAGCCGCTTGGTGAAGGCCTTGCTCTCGCCGCGCTGATAGCGGTCCCACATCTCGGCGGCGAGGTTGCGGTCCATCAGCCGGCCGATGTCGAGCGACAGCGATTCCAGCGGATTGCCGCCTGAAGGCTGCTGCGGCTGCGCGGCTGCGCGGCGGCTGCGGCTGGCTGCCACCGGTGTCGGCGCGGTTCAACAGGTCGGAAAGCCAGCCGTCGCGTCCCTGGTCGGCGCTCGGCCGGCGAAACCGGCGGCGCTTCGGTGCGGCGCGAGGCGGGCATGCCGAGGTCCGGGCGGAGGCAGGGTCGAGGCGCTGCCGGCCTCGCGCATGCGCGGGGCTGCGCCGCGGCCGCCGCCGGCGACGGCCGCCAGCATCGGCTCTTCCTCGCGCTGCGAAGTGGCGCGTCCCTGGGTGACGACGTCCAGCCCGCGGCCATGATGGGCCACGATCCGGTTCAGTTCCGCCAGAGCCTCGATCTGGTCGACGATCACCTTGCGCATCTGCGAGGTGCTTTCGGCGGCCTCCTGCGGCATTTCCAGCACGCCGCGGCGAAGCTCGTTGCGGGTGGCTTCGAGCTCGTGATGCATTTCCGCGGCCATCTGCTTCATGCTCGCCACCATGGTGGAGAACTTCTCGGCGGACTGCTTGAACATCGCATCCGCTTCCTGCGTGCTCTGCTGATAGATATCGCGTCATGCGCTGGGCGGTCAGCCGGCGTTCTTCCTCGGCCGTTGCGCGCACGGCCTCGAACTGGTGGCTGATCGCGGCAGAACCGGCGCCGGCGGTTTCCGCCACCACGCGGGCGATGTCGCGCGCGCGCTCTTCGGCGGCCGCCAGCAATTCATCCAGCAGGCTGGTGAAGCGCGACAGCCGCTGATCGAGATCGGCGGTGCGCAGATCGATGGTGGTGACCAGCAATTCCAGCGTCGATCTTGCGCTCGGCGACGGAAGCGGTGGTGTTGCGGTTGCTCTGCTCGACCACGGCCGCCGCCTCGACCAGCGCCTGGCCGTGATGCTCGAACTGGCTCGACAGCGAGCCGAGATCCTCCAGCGCCTTCTGGGTCTTGGCGTTGAAGATGTTCAGCTGGTCTTCCAGCGTCTGGGTCGCAACGCCGTTGCGCGAGGTGACGTCGTTCATGGCGGAGACGAAGTCGGCGACGCGGGTAACCAGCGCGCGCTCCAGCGAATTGAGGTTGTCGTGCGCCCCGGTCAGCACTTCCTGCAACAGGATGTTGCCTTCGCGCAGGCGCTCGAACAAGGCGACCGTGTCGGTGCGCAGGATCTTGCTGGTTTCCTGCATCTCGGTGACCGCCGCGATCGAGACCTGGCGCGACTGGTCGATCGCCATGCGCGAGGACTGCTCCAGTTCCTTCAACGACTTGTTGACGGCGCTGGTGGCGAGCTCGCCGGCCGAGGTGATGGTCCGCGCGACGTCGGAGCCGTGGCTCAGCATCGACTGCGAGAAGGTCTGGCCGCGGGTCTCGATCGATTTCAGCGCGTCCGAGGTGACGCGGTCGATATCGACCGTGAGCTGGTTGGTCCTGGCGCCGATCGCCTCGACCAGCGTGCCGCGCTTGCCGTCGATCATCTGCGACAGGCGATCGGTCTGCTGCTGGACGTAGGTGACGATTTCGTCGGTCTTGCCGGTCATGGTCGGAGCCGAACGCGTTGCTGGCGGCGAGAACCGAACGCTCGACTTCCGCCGAGGTCGACTTGACCTTGGAGGAGACCTCGTTCGATGCGGCCACCAGCGTGCTCTGGGCGTTGAGCGCGCTGGTCTGGATATGGTCCGTGGTATTGGCGGTGACCGCGGCGAGCGACCGCTCGATCTCGGTGGAGATCGCCTTGATCTGGCTGGCGGCGTCGGCCGAGGTCGCGTGCAGCGAGCTTTGCGCCTCGCGCGCGCTGCTCAGGATCGAGGCGGCGGTGTCCGCTCCGACCGCGGTCAGCGTGCGTTCGACATCGCTCGCCAGCGACTTGACGTGATTGGCGGCATCCGCCGAGGCGGTGACCAGCGTGGTCTGGGCCTCGCGCGCACCCGAGGTGATCGTCTCGGCGGTGGAGGTGCCGGCGATCGACAGCGAGCGTTCGATGTCGGCGGCCAGCGACTTGGCGTGGTTGGCGGCTTCCGACGAGGCCGTGACCAGCGTGCTCTGAGCTTCGCGCGCGCTGTTGAGGATCGATGCGGCGGTGGCATTGCCGGCGGCCGAGAGCGTGCGCTCGACGTCGGCGGACAGCGACTTGACCTGGTTGGCCGCATCCGTGGAGGCGGTAACCAGCGTGGTCTGGACTTCGCGCGCACCCGAAAGGATCGATGCGGCGGTGGCATTGCCGGCGGCCGAAAGCGTGCGCTCGACGTCGGCGGACAGCGACTTGATCTGGCTGGCGGCGTCCGAGGAGGCCGTCACCAGGGTCGTCTGCGCGTCGCGGGCGCTGGTCAGGATCGAGTTCGCAGCACCGGTGCCGACCGCGGTGAGGGCGCGTTCGACTTCCGCCGAGGTCAGCTTCAGCTGGGCGCCGACGTCGGACGAAACCGTAAGCAGCGACTGCTGCGCGGCGCGGGCGCCGGTCTGGATGGTCTCGCTGGTGTTGACCACGAGGTTGGTGAGCGAGCGCTCCGCGTCCTCGACATGGGACCTGATGCCGAGCGACAATTCCTCGGCGCGCGCCATCAGGCCGTCGCTGGCCTGGCGTCCGCTGCTCTCGATGCGGCCTGCCACGGCTTCGATGCGCGAACCCAGGAGGTCCTCGAACTGCGCGACGCGCATATCGATATCGGTGGCGACCGCGCCGACCCGGCTTTCGATGCCCTGGTGGATTTCCTGGAACCGCGCCGTGATGGTGTCGGTCAGGTGGGCGCTGCGGCCGTCGATGGTTGCGGTCACGCTGGCGATGCGCTGGTCGACGGCCTCGACCGCCTGGGCGGCGCCGGATGTCAGCGAAGTGGTGAGATGGGTCAGGCGCGAGTCGATCGACTGGATCGCCTGCGCGGTGCCGTCGGTGAGCGAGGAGGTGAGTTGGGTCAGGCGCGAGTCGATCGAGTGGATCGCCTGCGCGGCGCCGTCGGTCAGCGACGAGGCCAGCGTGCCGAGCCGGTTGTCGATGGTCTCGGTCACCGACTTCGCCCGCGTATCGAAGGTCTGTTCGAGCGATTTGAGGCGGCCGTCGACGGTCTCGTCGAACGATCTGATCTTGCTGTCGAGCGAGGAATCGAGATTGGCCACGCTGGTTCCGAGCGTGGTCTCGAACTGCATCAGGCGCTGGTCCAGCGAGGCGGTGATCTCGCCGCCATTCGAGGTCAGGCGGGTGTCGAAGGTGTCGACATAGGTCTTCAGGGTCTCGGCGATATCCTGGGTGCGCTGGCCCATGCGCTCGACGATCTCGCCGCCGAAGGTTTTGACGGTGCGGTCGAATTCCGAGATGTGGCGGGTGATCAGCGCGCCGAGCGTGCCGCTGTCGCGCGCGAATTTCTCCGCCAGTTCGCCGCCCTGGTTCTTCACCAGTTCGTCGAACGCGCTCATCTGCAGGGAGAGCGTGTCGTGCGCGGTCTCGGTCTGGCTGACGACCTTGGCCACCAGCGAGTTCACGGTCACGTCGAGCGCTTCGCTGGCCTTGTCGCCGGAGGTGAGGATCTGGGTCGCCAGCCGGTTGCCGGCGTCGTCGATCTTGCTCACGAGGTCGCCGCTGCGCAGCTCGAGCTCCAGCAACAGCGAGTCGCTGGAATTCTTCAGGGAGTCGTGAACCTGTTCGGTGCGGTCGGAAATGCCGTCGACGATGGTGGAGGAGCGCTGCTCGAATTCGCTGGTGATGCGGTCGATGCGCTCGTTCAGCATCTCGTGGACGCGGTCGGCCAGATCGACGAACTCGTCATGGACGTGGCCGGTCTTGAAATTGAGGCTGGTGGTGAGGCGCTCGGAGGCGTCGAGCACCGCGCGCGTGGTCTCGGCGCTGGCTTCCTCCAGGCGATCGAGCAGGTCGCCGCCGCGCTCGCCGAGCGCGAGGATCATGTTGTCGCCGGCGTTGCTGAGCGCGCTGGTGATGTGGGCGCCGCGTTCTTCCAGCGCGCCGGTGATGCTCTTGGCCACCTCGTCGACGCGGGAGGCGATCGCGTCCGAAATCAGCGCGATATCGTGGCGCAGGTCGATCTGCACGCCGGAAATGGCGCTGCGAACCTGCTCGGCCTGGCCGACCAGATTGTCGCGCTGATGGGCGATGTCCTGCAGCAGGGCGCGGATGCGCACTTCGTTGTCGCTGTAGGCGCGCTCGAGCGCGGAGACTTCGTTGGCGACCAGCGTTTCGAGTTCGCCGGCGCGCGCAATCGCGCGTTCGACGCCGTCGCCCATGGCCGCGACTTCGCGGCGGATCGCCTGGCCGACGGTCACCATCGAGTCGCTGGCGGCGCCTTCGGGCTCGGAAAAGCGGATCGCAACCTGCGCCATCGACTGCGCGATCATGCGCATTTCCTGGCCGCGCCAGGCGAGGCTCGCGAGGAAATAGAACAACAGCACCGGCGCAAAGAACAGCGCCGCGAGGCCGCCCAGCACCAGCACGCCGCCGCTCTGACCCATCGCCGCCTGCAGCGAGGGCAGGAAGCTGACGGTCAGAAGCGCGCAGCCGAGAATCCAGATGCCGCCAAACACCGTGGCGAGCGTGTAGACGCTGCGGGCGGGGCGGCCCTTCTGAAGCGCCTGCAGAATCTGTCCGATGGTTTCGCGGTCGTCATTGGCGGCGCGGCGCGGCGCGCGCGGCTCCTCGATCGGCTCGAAGACCGGCCGGTCGGCGCTCGGGCGGACGTCGAATGCGCCCTCGCTGTAAGACGATGTCGAGGGCGAATTCGCCGGCGCGGCCTCGCTGTCGGCCAAACCCCGCGAATTGTCGGTCCCGGACGTGTCGCTGATGTTCAAGGCTTCCTGAATGGCAGAAAGCGCGACTTCGGTAGGGTCTTTGACCTTCTTGGGATTGTTCGCCATGTTCAGTCTGAGCCCTCGTTGTACTTTTTACGCATTCCGGAGAAGTCTTGCGCGAATGTCCCCTCGCGAAGCCCCAAGCCGGTGTCATATCCCTGCGCTGGTCGCGAAAGCGCAGCCGCTCGGCCGGCCTGTCCGCTACCTCCGGAGAACATCCTATTGGCTAGGCGGTGCGAAAGAAATGGCCGCGATTAATACAATCTTAATCATCGTTAACAGGACAAGCGCCGTAAAGTCTTACGGTTCCACAAAATTCTCGTTTCGGTCCGGGCAATTGAGGCAACTCTTCGCCAAAAACAAGGCGAACTTGCGGCGAAAACCGCGAAACGTTCCGTTAACCATTTTCGTGATTGGCTGACGGAAACTGCGCTGCCGGACCGGGCAGGCGGGGAGAGTTGGGTTATCGCCATGCCGCTTCATGTGGAACGGATTGCCTGGATGCCATCGCCGCCGCTCGCCCCCGATGACGGTCCGATCGATATCGAACATCTGCAGCGCATGACGCTGGGCGATGCCGGCCTCGAGCGCGAGGTGCTGGCGATGTTCTCGGCGCAGGCGGTCAGCCTGGCCGGCGCGCTCGCGAGCCTGCCCGCTGACGCCGGCGCGCTGGCGCATACGCTGAAGGGTTCGGCCCGCGCGATCGGCGCGTTTGGCGTCGCCGAGGCCGCCGCCCGTCTGGAAGCGCTGATCAGGAATGGCGGCGATCCGTCGGAGGCGCTCGCCGAGCTCAACGATGCCGTGGCGCGGGCGCGCTCGGCGGTCGACGCGATCCTGCGCCGGTCCTGATCCGGAAAGCCGTCAAGAGCGGCAACAACGGCGCCCGCAGCGTTTCGCTCCGAGCCGCCGGCGCCTCGGTTCTGCGCCTAATCGGGCCGCACTAGCGCGGAGCGGATCGACCCGTTATAGGACTGCCCGGACCCCCTTATCCGGCAGTACGAGCAAACATGGCCAAGATTCACTTTGTCGACCATAGCGGCGAAACCCGCACCATTGATGTCGAGAACGGCGCGACCGTGATGGAAGCGGCGATCCGCAACGCGATTCCCGGCATCGAGGCCGAATGCGGCGGGGCCTGCGCCTGCGCGACCTGCCACGTCTATGTCGATGAGGCCTGGCGCGAGAAGGTCGGACCTCCCTCGCCGATGGAAGAGGACATGCTGGATTTCGGCTTCGACGTGCGGCCGAATTCGCGGCTGTCGTGCCAGATCAAGGTGAGCGACGAACTCGACGGTCTCGTGGTCTCGACGCCGGAGCGGCAGGCCTAGAGCCTTTGCCTTGACGCGTTTTCTTGCGCGGACCGGTAAGCTCCACTCCCGGATCAAGTCCGAGGGCATGCTTCGCTCGAAAACGCGCTAGATAGTTCGGCTGTGCGACTTCCACGCCCCGGCGCAGCCAGGGCTGAAAATTCCTGACGATCTCTTCCGTCAGCGGCGTCGGCTTGCGGGTCTTCTCGTCGATCAGCACCGTTACCGCCTGCGCCGAGGCGACGCATTTGCCTTCCGAAAACACCACCTGATCGAAGGTGACGGAGGTCCGGCCGAATTTTGCGACGCCGAGCCCCATCTCGATCGTGCCCGGCCAGCGCAGTTCGGCGCGGAAATGGATGTCCAGCCGCACCATGATCCAGGCCAGGCCCTCCGGCATCAGCCCGTAGCTGCGGTCCTTCATCAGCGTGACCCGGCCGGTTTCGAAATAGCTCGCATAGACCGCGTTGTTGACGTGCTGGTTGGGATCGAGATCGGCAAAGCGCACATTGTCGGTCAGCCGGTAGGGAAAATCTTCCAGGCGCGGGGTTGAATCGAGACGGGCAGGTGCGTTCACGGGGGATGATCTCCGGAATTTCATGCGCTTACAGCGCAGTTGTCGAACGGCGGCAAGGGGTTGCCGTGGCTCGCCTGCGCCATATTATGGCTTTCCTCGTTCCGCTCCGCGTTGGCTAGACAGGCGCAGCCAAAGCCCTGCCGGCAAGGTTCAACCGAAAAGAAGCGATATGAGCGAAGCAATCAAAACCGATGTGCTGATTATTGGCGCGGGTCCGTGCGGACTGTTCGCCGTTTTCGAACTGGGCCTGCTCGATATGAAGGCGCATCTGGTCGACATTCTCGACAAGATCGGCGGCCAGTGCGCCGAGCTCTATCCGGAAAAACCGATCTACGACATTCCCGGCATTCCCTTCGTCACCGGCCAGGGCCTCACCGAGGCGCTGATGGAACAGATCAAGCCGTTCAACCCGACCTTCCATCTCAACGAGATGGTGGAGAAGGTCGAGAAGATCGGCGATCCCGGTTTTCGCGTCACCACCGATGCCGGCAAGGTATTCGAGTGCAAGGTGGTGGTGATCTCCGCCGGCGGCGGCTCGTTCCAGCCGAAGCGCCCGCCGGTGCCGGGGATCGAAGCCTATGAAGGCACTTCGGTGTTCTACTCCGTGCGCAAGATGGAGCAGTTCCGCGACAAGGATCTGCTGATCGTCGGCGGCGGCGATTCCGCGCTGGACTGGACGCTCAATCTGCACCCGATCGCCAAGCGCGTGACGCTATTGCACCGGCGCGACGATTTCCGCGCGGCACCTCACAGCGTCGAACAGATGCGCGCGCTGGTGGCGGCCGGCAAGCTGGATCTGAAGATCGGCCAGGTCACGGCGCTCGAAGGCGAGGGCGGCATGCTCAAAGGCGCCACCGTCAAGGGCAACGACAACAGCATCTCGAACATCACCTGCGATACCATGCTGCCGTTCTTCGGCCTGACCATGAAGCTCGGGCCGGTTGCGAACTGGGGCATCGCGCTGGAGAACAATCTGGTGCCGGTCGAGACCTCGGCATTCGAGACCAGCGTGCCTGGAATCTTCGCGATCGGCGACATCAACACCTATCCCGGCAAACTGAAGCTGATCCTGTGCGGCTTCCACGAAGGCGCGTTGATGGCCCAGAAGGCGCACCGTTACGTCTATCCGGACAAGCGGCTGGTGTTCCAGTACACGACCTCGTCGTCGAGCCTGCAGAAGAAGCTCGGGGTCAACTGACAAGGCGGCGATGCGGCCGCGGCACGCGCCGTGCCGGGGCGGAACATTATTTGTTGCGTCATATGTTGCGTCGGTTTTGTGGCAGCACCGGGCCCGGCAGCCTGCGCGATCCGGCTGCCGCACTGGCACCATCCCCGAAATGGCCTTAGTCTGAGGCCATTGTTTGATGGATTGGCCAGGTGGTGACGATGCGAACTGCGATATCCAGATTTCGATTGGCGCTTGCGCCATGGCGGCTCTGGTGCTGCTGCTCGCCGTCATGCCGGCGGGGCGGGCCGCCGAACCGTCAGCCGCGGGACTGTGGCAGAAGGTCGAGGACGGCAGGCAGGTGGGCTGGTTTCTCGTGATCGATCACGGCGGCATTTTCGAAGGCGTCATCGCCAAGACTTTTCCGCGCCCTGGCGAAGAGCAACGTCCGATGATGATTTGCTCGAAATGCACCGATGACCGCAAGGATGCGCCGGTGCTCGGAATTTCCTTCATCAGGGACATGAAGCGCGACGGATTGAAATATGAGGATGGCAACGTTCTCGATCCGCGCGACGGCAAGATCTATCATGCCAAGATGACCGTCAGCCCGGATGGCCAGACGCTGACGATGCGCGGCTATCTGGGCATTTCGCTGTTCGGCAAGGACGAGATCTGGCATCGGTTGCCGGATTCCGCGATGGCCCAGGTCGATCCCGCGATCATCGCGAAGTACCTTCCGGCACAGGCGGCGGCTCAGTCGGCCACGACCAAGCCCCCCGTCGCGGTGGTCAAGCCATCCGTTGCCGCGAAGAAGAAGTGATCGGCGGCGCGGCCGGCGCGGACTTCGTCAGCGCACGTTGGAAGGGGGCGCGATCGGCGACTCCGGCTCGGCCGTCACGTCAGGCACGGCCGCATTGAGCTGAAGCACCGAAGCCACGGCGGGCAAGGCCGCGTCCGCCATCGCGGCGTGGCCTTCGGCCGAGGGGTGCACCGCGCCGCCATATACCGCCGAAAGAACGCCCCAGGTCGCGTCATGGATATCGGTGGGCTGGCTGGAAGACGGTAACCCCTGCGGATAGGTCATCGCCGCAAAATAACTGTCGTTGGCGTCGCGGATCCAGCGCGCGCGGGGGAGATAGGCGCGGTATTCGGACGCGCTGCGGCCGCACAGCATCGGCTGGTTCGCGGCCGTGACGATGTTCGGATCGAAGCTTTCGCCCTTGTCCGAAAAACACTCCCGGTCGAATTCCGGGTCGCTTTGAGCGCGTGCGCAGAATCCGTGATCGGCGAACGCCGCCTGATGGGAATCGACGAAGGTCATGCGGTCGGAGGCAGGGTCGCGGCACAGCACGCCCGACTGGCACGTCGCGAGCGCCTTCAACTCCGGAAGAAATTCGCTCTCCACATAGCTCGACACTGCCGCGAGCCGCTGCGGTTCAGCGTTGAACGAAGGATGGATATCGAAACCGGCGCGTCCGCCGGGGCAGGGCGCGCCGCCGTTCGATAGCGCCGGGTTGGCATAGGATACGTACACCACATGCGACAGGTCGCCGCCGACCAGCGGTTTTAGCGCCTCCCGCAACCTGCTGAAGCTTTGCGGCAGGTCGCGGGCCAGCGCCGCGCGCGAATCGTCCAACGATCCTATGATGCCGGTGCGCTTGAACAGCACGCGCTCGGTCGGCGTATCCACGATCACGTCGGCGACCAGTCCGGAAAAATTGATGTCGTTGGCTCCGATCGACAGCAGGATCAGATCGAGCTTGCGATCGGGCTGACGCTTCTTCGCAGCCGCGAGGGCGGCGCGCAATTCGCCGAGCTGCGCGTTGACCGTGCCCGGGCAGCCGCCGCCGGATTTGGTCGGCGGGCATTCGCGCGCGCGTTGCGAGCCGAACAGCCCGTCGGCGATGGTGGCGCCGGTGCAGGCGAGCGGCAGATAAGTCACCGCGACGTGCGGATATCGTACCGCGAGCGCCAGCGCGGTGCGGGTCTGGTAGCTGTATAGCGAACGGTGACAGGCGGCATTGAACCACAGCGCGCTGTGGCGCTGCCAGTTCTGCAGCGTGTCCGGCGCTTCGCAGGCCCGTCCGCCCTTGTAGCCGGCGCGGCTCGGACGGAAATACTGCGCGCTGGCGCCGCCCAGATAATAGCGGAAGCAAAAACCTTCATCGGCGAGCGCGACCGCCCGGTCCGGATTGCCCTCACCGGATGCGATGCTGTCGCCGAGACCGGCGATGAAAATATCCCGCACCCTGATCTCGGTCGAGATCCGCTGCGGCGCACCGGGTCCTGCGGACACGTCCACCGTGGCAACCGTGGAACGGCCATAGCGCACCCGCAAGTTGACGGGTTCGGCGCAGTCGAAGGTCGACGCTTGCGGACCATCGCCGTCGTCGAACGACCAGGCGCAGGTGGCGCCGACCGGAACCTCGCCGGTCAGCCGAACCGTGATCGGATGATCGATCGGCGTCAGGTAGCTTTCCTTGACGTTATCGCGGGTGCAGGGCTCGTTGACCCTGCCCTGCAGATCGATGCAGAGGCGGTTCACCGTGTTGCGCGCCCAGCCGCGGCCGTCGCTCTGCAGTTCCAGCGCCTGCTCCGAGGCGAGAACGCTGCGGTCCCGCGCGCTGTCGGTTTGGAGCAGGAAGTCGCGCTCTTCGCGGAACAGCCGGAAACGGTTGCGGACCTCCCACGAGATCTGCATCGCCGCGTCCGGTCCGGCCTCCACTGCCGCCGGCGCGGCTGGCGCTGCCGGGTTGGGCGAGATGGGCACGGGAACGGCCGGGACGGACGCCGGTTGTGCCGCCGCCCACTGCGACGGCGCCAACACGCCTGCCAGCAGCGCGCCGGCGACTATCGAACGAAGACGAATTCGGATCATGGCGCCGTTTGACGTTACTGTTGGGCGGAAATAAGGGGCCGCAAAATCCAACCAGTCAGACGGATTTTCCGCTAGCCCTGCAACCGGCGGCTTTTCATCCGCGGCGGCGGCGTTCGGCTCTTCACCGGCTGCAGCGATTGCCGGCTCTTCAGGGGTACGGCGCGCGAGCTCGAGCAGGCGTCATTCAGCTTGCGCCGTTCCTGCCAGGGCCGCACCACATTGAGCCAGAGTTCGCGCGTTCCCATGATGCTGATCGAGATTCCAAACGGGATCAGGAAATACAGGATGCGAAAAACCAGCAGCGTCGCCAGCAACTGTTCCCTGCCGAATTCGGGCAGCGCCACCAGCATCGCGGCGTCGAACACGCCGAGGCTGCCGGGTGCATGACTGGCGAAACCCAGCAGCGTGGCCAGAATGAACACCACCGCCAGCGAAATAAAATCGATGCCGGGCTGCGCCGGCATCAGCAGATACATCGCCGTCGCGCAGAATCCGAGATCGACCACGCCGATCAGGACCTGCAGCAGGGTCAGCCGCGCGGAGGGCAATATCACTTTCCAGCCGTTCTGGCCGAGTTCGCGGCGATTTTTGCCCATCACCAGCCAGACGAAATAGGCAGCGATGCCGGCCAGGCAGCCGAGCGCGATCAGCCGGTTCATGGGCGGCGGCAGCAGGTCCATCGCGGACGCCGCCCATGGATGCCACGCCATGCCGAAGCCAAGCACGACCAGGTTGCCGAGCCAGAAGGTGAGGCCGGAGAGAAAACAGATCTTGGCGACGTCGATCGCGCTCAGGCCGTAATCCGAATAGATCCGGAAACGGATCGCGCCGCCGGTAAACACGGTGGCGCCGATATTGTGGCCGATCGTGTAGCTGGTGAAGCTCGACAGCGCAGCGATACGATAGGGCACGTGCTTCTTGCCAATCGTTCGCAGCGCGAAGAAATCATAAAATGTCAGGGTGCAGAACGCACCGACCACGCACAGCGCGGCAAGCGCGATGTGGTGCGGCGGCAAATCCGTCAGCGCCGTCAGGATCACGCCGGTATCGACACCCCTCAAGGTGCGGATCAGCGTCGTGATCGCAAAGGCGATAATAACGAGGCTCGCCGCGATTCCGAGCCGCTTCCAGCCGATCCATCTCTTGAAGCCACGCCTCAGCGTGGTCAGCAGTCCGTGCATTCATCCTCCCGGCAGGGCGGCAAGAAATAAGGCCCATCGAAGCAGTTGAGGGACAGGCGGCACCCAAGGAAGACCCATAGGGCAAAAAGGCAGCGTTGTGCAGTCCTTGACAAGCCAAGCTTCAGCCTCGAACGGGCATGGCTGTCATAACCCATACATATGTCTTAACGCGGCAGATTCGAGTTCCCTGCTCGCGCACAGTCCCCGAGCGGGCCCGCCATTCCAAGCGCCGCGTGTTCCCTGTTCCATCAATAGGATTTGCGCATGGGCGAAGCAGCTTGGCCGCAACGATGAGCCAGCGTATTGCAGAAGACGCTCGAGGAAGAAAAGGCCACCGACCAGAAGTTGACCAAGATGGCGAAAGCAAGGTCAACGCTTCGCGCCGCGAGCAGATCTTCATTGGCGATGATCTTCTTTGCGAAGTGGGATTGCGTGAAGCTCACGCCTTGCGCAGCGCAAAATGCGCGCCGCAAAATGCCATCACCGCGCCAAGACACAGCGCCGCTAACCCCGTCAGCACGCCCGGGATGCTCGGGATCGGACTGGGCGCGGAGGCCGCCTGTCCTGCGCCCGCCAGCACCAGCACGCCGACTGCGATCAGGAACTGGCGCATCCGCTGCGGGATCTGGCCGGACACCGCGCTGTCCATCAGGGACGCGGTGAAATAGCCGCCGCAGAAGCCGACGGTTGCGATCAGCCACCACGCGATGGCCGCGCCCGCGGGCATGAAGTCGCTGGTATCGGATCGCCACAGGCCGCCGAGGTCGAGGCCGTAACGCGCCCCCAGCATGTGCACGGCGAGCGCCAGCAGCACTCCCGAAACCATGGCGCCCGCATGGATCAGACGGCGCGGAAAATAGGTCGTATCGGCCATGCTCCGCTTGTAAGATAAAGCCGGCGGTGCGCGCAAGCCGACGCTATCGGCGCTGAACGGGATTTATCGGATTGTCACAACCGCAAAACGCGACGACATCGGCACCGCCCATGCCTGCTGCAAGCTACGCCTACAAGGCGTCACTGATCGGCGCTGCGCATCAGTTCGAGCTGACGGACGAAGGGTTGTCGTGGCAGGCCGGCAGCAAGTCCGGGGTCTGGCCCTATGCCGATATCGCAGCGATCCGTCTGTCGTACCGGCCGGTGTCGATGCAATCGCGGCGCTTCCGCGCCGATATCGAATCGGCAAGCGGTCAGCGCATCGTCATCCTCTCGACCAGCTGGCAGACCGTCGCTTTGATGGCGCCGCAGGATCGCGACTATCGCGCCTTCATCGCCCAGCTGCATGTGCGGCTAATGCAGGCCGGATGCAAGCCTGCGCTGATCGGCGGCATCGGGCCGAAGACCTACGCTGCCGGCATGGTGCTGCTCGCGCTGGTCGCGATCGCCATCGCGGGGCTTCTGGTGCGCGCCATCGCGACCGGCGAATGGGCCGGCGGGTTGTTTCTGGTCGGCTTCGCCGCGTTGTTTACCTGGCAGATCGGCGGCTTTGTCCTGCGCAACCGGCCGCGCGCCTACAGCTTCGATCGCCTGCCCGAGGCGCTGTTGCCGTAGGGCTCGTGCCGCAACGATCGGCAATGAAATGTGACTTCGCGATACGGCCGCGGCACGGCATCGTTGCGCAGCCTGTTTCGGCGCGAGCAAGAGCGGACCGTGGAGGATCGACGCACCCGAATCCCGACCGAGCGGGAAATCGACGAGATCAATGCGAGGCATCTGATCCGCACGGCGGTCAAACCCGCCGATCTCCTGTTCGTGTTCGGCACCCGCGAAGATGTCGATCGGCGTGCCGACGAAGCCTTCCGGCTATGGCGGGAGGGCTTCTTTCGCTGGTCGATCGTCAGCGGTGGCGTGACGTCGGGCTCTGAGCTTTCCGAATGCGCAATCATCAAGACCGCGATGACGATGCGCGGGATTCCGCCCGATCGTATCCTCGAAGAACATCGGGCCACCAACACCGGTGAGAACGTCATCTTCTCGCTGCCGATCATCGAGACTGCCCTTGGGCTGAAGAATATCCGCAGCGTGATCTGCCTCGGCAATAGCTGGACCGCGCGGCGCTATCCGATGACGCTGCACCGGCACTGGCCGGAGGTGGAAAAGATGCTGATCACGGTCGATAGCTTCGACACGCCGCGCGCGCTCTGGCACACCGATCCTGATTTCCGTGCCCGGGTTCTCAGAGAGTGGGACAAGATCGAGCCATACAAGGCCCGGGGCTTTATCGCGGAGTGGCCGGTAGCGTGAACGCGACACGCGCGATCGTCATGACGCCCTCTACTCGGTGGAATCGAAATCCTCCTCCTTCGCGTTCAAAATTCCAGACAGCATTCGCAGCCCCGTATCGAGCTGTTCCATTGCGGGCGCGGCCAGCGCCAGCCGTACGGCGTTCGGCGCATGCCCCGGGGTCGCCGCAAAGGTCGATGAAGGCGTCAACGCGATATCTCGCCGCGCCGCGGCGGCGACAAATGTTTGAGACCGCCAGTGCGCAGGCAATGTCAGCCACAGATGATACGATTTGCAGTTGGTCTGGATCTCGAAGCCGGAAAGGCACGCGGCCGCAATCTTCTGACGCTGCTGAGCATCGATCCGCTTAAGTCTTGAAAGTTCGGAGGCGGTACCGTCGCTCAGCAGGCGTTGCCCGGCCGCGAACGCATATCCCGATGCGGTCCATCCGCCAGAACGTATCGACGCCATGACGCTTTCGCGCAGGCGTCGCGGGGGGACGATGAAGCCGAGCGCCAACCCGGGTGCGACTTTCTTGGAAAGGCTGTCGAGCACGATGCACGACTCCGGCGCCAGCGCGGCGAGCGGCGGTTCGTCATCGAGAAAGCCGTAAACGGCATCCTCGATGACAACGAGGCCGAGTTTTTCAACCACTCGCAGGAGATCGGAGCGGCGCGATGATGGCATCGTTATGCCCAGGGGATTTTGAATCGTGGGCTGAATGTACAGTGCCGATAGATGACCTTCGCGATCAGCTTTTTGCACGGCGTCCGGCCGGACGCCGGCGTCATCCATCGCCAGCGGCACCAGCGTCACGCCAAGCCGGGCGGCGATGCCTTTGACGAAGGGATAGGTCAGAGCCTCGACGCCGCAGCGGCCGCCAGTCGGCACCACGGCGGCAAGCGCGGCCGCGATGCATTGCCGGCCGTTGGCGGTAAACACCAATTGTTCCGGCCTGGGAGACCAGTTTTGACGGGTCAGGAAATCCGCCGCGACGTTTCGCGCCGTTTGCGTTCCAGTGCTGGTTGATTGTCTCTGCCAGATGTCGAGCGTTTCGGGCCTGTCCAGCCCCTCCAGACTTTTCGCAATCAGCGCCGATTGCGTCGGCAGCAGTGGATAGTTGAACTCAAAATCGATCCGGGCGCCTCGCGGTTCGTTTGGCAGGGCTGCTCCGCGCCGCGCTTCTCCGGAAATGAACGTGCCCCGTCCAACTTCGCCGACGACCAGGCCTCGCCGCAACAGTTCGGCGTAGACCCGGCTCGCGGTTGAGGCCGCGATCTTGCGCTCGTAGGCGAAGGTCCGCTGCGGTGGCAGGCGATCTCCGGGCTTCAGCGCGCCGTTCGCGATTTCGGCCGCGACGGCATCAGCCAATTTCACATATTGGAACTTCGACATTATTGCACCGAGAGCAATGTTTTGCTTGCGCCGATACAGTTTCAGATGATTTGCTAGCGGTCAATCCATCATTGCACTGAGCAAGGTCAGAGCAATCTAAGCCCGGGCGTGGCCGCCAACGATCAGCGGCGGCGCCGACGGTGTCTCTTTTGCCGGGCGGAAAGCCGATCGGAGAACCGGAATGACCATGACTTCCTCACGCGCAGCAAAGTCTGCAACGGCCGGCAGCTGGCATGGTATCGTTCGCTGGATCGAAAGTTGCGCGGGCGCCCTGGCTGCCTATTGGGGGCGGCGGGCTGCGATCAAGGTCCTGCAAGCACTTGACGATCGTGAATTGCGCGACATCGGGATCGCTCGCTGCAACATCGAGGCGGCAGTCGGCGGTGCGCTAAATCCGGGGATGGGGAGGCCCAATGACAACCGGCATCGACCCGAAGATCCTCCGGCACGTCGCGCGCAGAAGCTTCGGGCCGTCACGCCGTCGCCAGACCGCCCCATGCAGTTCCAAGACCCCACCCATCGTCGGAACGATCGCGAATGCGGGGCTTTGCCGCGAGGGGCGGGCTGCGCCGTTCGCGCAACCGGTTTATCCGTGCCACCGGCTGACGGACGGCAGCTCTCAGAGCGCGCATCGCAAGCCGGATAAGGTGCGCGGCGACGCGCACCGCGTGCTGAAGATGCTCCCTTCCGGCCACCAGCCGAATGACGACCACGATCTCCAGATACATCAGGGTATCGCCGGCAAACAGGATCGCCAGATCGATTGGAAAGGTCTGCGCAAACGCGATCGCCAGAATGGCAATGGCAACAAATTCCAGCACGCGGCGCAGTGTCAGGCGGCCGAGGAAAGCGGCGAACTGCACGACCAGCACTTCCCAAAGCGCCTCACCGAGCGCCAGCGGAATTTCGTAGCTCCACTTCCGCCACCAGTTCTTCACGCGAACTCTCCAAAGGTTCGATTCGTGTTTTAATCCGGATTCTGAACCGGATTCGATCGATCAGGATCGTCGTCTATCTTTCTGTTCGGGCATGACCTTTTCCGAAAACCGGTTTGCACTTTGCGCTGAGGCGGCTCCTTACGGCCGGCATGCTAGTGCCTTTTCCGTTTCGATGGAATTGAAACGGGGCTCTAGGTTTCTTTGATTTGACGCGTTTTCTTAACGCGAACCGGTCTCCACTTCGCTCGAAAACGATCTAGTGCCGCACCACCAGCACAGAGCATTTGGCGTAGCGCACGACATGGCCGGCATTTGAGCCGAGAAAATAGGTGCGCATCGCCGGCCGGTGCGAGGTCATCACGATCAGGTCGGCATGCATGGAAGCGGCCTCCTCGAGAATCTCGTGATAGATGCCGCCCTGCCGCACGACGCTGGAGATACGGGACGGCTCGATGCCGGATTCCCGCGCCACGATCGCGAGCGCTTCTTCGGAGGCCTGACGCTGCTGGGCGTCGAAATCGGCGGGCACATATTCGGCCAGCATCACCGGGGTCATCGGCAATACGTTGAGAAGGCGCACCGTGCCGTTCCAGGTCTGGGACAGCGTCGCCGCCGTTGCAATCGCGGGCTTGGCCAGCTCGGTGTCGGCGAGATCGATCGGGACCAGAATGGATTTGAACATTTCACGCCTCCCTGTCCGTCATCAGCCTAGCATAGTTTGTCGGCCTGACGACGCGGGGTGGGCGTGCCCTCGCTATTCGCCTGAGGCGTGTTTCAGCAGCTTGGGGCTGACGAACAACACGAGCTTTCCGCGGCGAAACGCCACGTCGGCCCAATCGTTGATATCGAAGTTGAATACGGCCAGGCCCGATGTCGGCAGATTGTCGGTGAGCGCCTTGCGTCCGGCGGGATCGCCGCTGCCGGCCAGCGCCAGCGCCAATTCGTGCATGCCGGGATTGTGACCGACCAGCAACAGCCTGTGCGGATCGGTTTCGGATGCGGCCCGGATGATCTGCAGCAGCTCCGCGGCGTCGGCGCCATAGAGTTCCGGCATCAGCTCGACCTGCGGCTCCGGAGCGATATCCTTCATCGCCTCCCAGGCGATTTCCCAAGTCTGATGCGCCCTGATCGCATGCGAAACCAGCACGGAATCGGGAAACGGCGGGTGCCGGGCGATCCAGCCGCCGATCTCGGCGGCGTCATGGCGGCCGCGATTGTCCAGCCTGCGGTCCTGATCGCGGCCGGACGGCGCCTCGTGTTCGGTCTTGGCGTGACGCAGCAGCATCAAACGGCGCATGGCGCAATCTCGATTCGTTTCAAGTCAGCGGGATTAATGTACAAGCTGCTCCGCCAGACAAGGTGACAAGCGCCGCATCGGTCCGTAAGAAAACGATATGAGCGAGACTTCTGCAAGCAAGATCATCGGGTCCGATGCCGCAGCCCTGCCGGAGCGCTCGCGGCTTTCGTTCGATCTCGATGTCGATATCGCCGTCGTGGGCGCCGGGCTTGCTGGCCTGACGGTGGCGCTGGAGGCCGCAAGGCTCGGCGCCAGCGTCGCCGTGCTGGAAGGCCGGCATGTCGGCTGGAACGCCTCCGGCCATCAGCTCGGCACGGTGATGCCGGGCTACGCGCTGCCGATCGGCGAGCTGATCGCGCGCATCGGCTTCGAAGACACCCGCGAACTCTGGGCGCTGTCGCGGGAAGGCGCCGAATTCGTCCGGGCAAATGCGACGGAAGAATTGATTCCCGGCATCGCGCTGAGCGAGGGCGCGTTGGAAGTCTCCAACGTCGAGATCGGGGACCAGCTGATTGCACGCCTGCAAATGCTCGGCGAGGATTTCGGGACGGAAGTGGAGGGTTGGCAGATCGACCGCGTGCGCGCCGAGCTCAAGACCGATCATTACTTCCACGGCGTCTATTATCCGAAGGCGTTTCAGATCGACGGTCGTAAATATGTTCACGGCCTTGCCGCGCTGGCGCGGCGGGCAGGAGCGCGGATCTTCGAAGACACCCCGGTCGTCAGCATCGATCCCTCCGGCGTTCGCAAGCGCATCGTTACGCCGTCGGCGCGGTTGCGCGCTTCCCACATCGTGCTCGCCGGCAATATCCATCTGGGCGCGCCGCTGCGGAGGCTGTCGGAAACGCTGCTGCCGGTCTGGCGCTATGCTGCGGTGACCGCGCCGCTCGGTGAGGGCCTTGCCGAAGCAATCGCCTTTCAGGGATCGGTGACCGACAGCAACGGCATCGATCATTTCCGCGTCGTCGAGGGCGACCGGCTGATGTGGGCCAGTCCGGAAACCACCTGGGCGGCAAACCCTGCGCGTTTTGCGCCGGCGATTGCACGCAGGATTTGCACGATTTTCCCCCAGCTCGGGCGTGTCGAGATTGCGGAGGTCTGGAGCGGCGCGATCGGGCAGACCGTCCACGGCATGCCGCAGATCGGCCAGTTGCGTAAGGGATTGTGGGTTGCCAGCGGCTTCGGCCGCCAGGGCTTGAACACGACCGCGATGGCGGGGCAACTGATCGCGCGCAGCATTCTGTGGGGCGACGAGCGCTGGCGGCTGTTTTCGCCGTTCGAACTGGTGTGGGCGGGCGGCGCGACCGGCCGAATCGCCGGTTACGCCATCGGCAGGTGGGAGCGGGGCAGTGCGGCCGCTGCAGGGGCGTTGGCCCGATATCGGGAGCGGGCGCGCATCAAAGAGCGTCTCCACGAAGCGCGGCTGGCCGAAGCCAACCGCCAGGCCGGAACCCGGCCGCCGCTGCGCCGCCCGCCGCCGGGCCGGCCGCGTCCGCAGCCTTCCAGCCGGGCAAACCGCGAAGGCGGGGGCGGTTCTTAAGTCTCGCCCCGCTTGCGGCCAGGGGCAGAGATCCGCTGGTCGCGTGACGAAAGTGATCCGGCTCGCAAGAAAGTGAGAAATTTGCGGTCCAATCGGTGTAACTTTCGCAGGCGCGCCCCGTATTTGACAGCGAACCATCCGTTTTTCGCTTCGCACGGAGACCCATATGATCGATCGCCGTATCCTGCTCGCGTCCGTCGCCAGTCTGCTCGGCCTTGCCGCCTTGCGCTGGCTGCGTACCTCCCCGGCGCAGGCCGCGGAGAAATTCGAGATCGAAAAGACCGATGCGGAATGGCGCACGCAGCTGACGCCGCAGCAATATGAGATCCTCCGCCAGCAAGGCACCGAGCGCCCGGGCTCGAGCCCGCTGCTCAAGGAGCATCGCAAGGGAATCTTCGCCTGCGCGGGCTGCGACCTGCCGCTGTTCTCCTCCGAGACGAAATTCGAGAGTGGCACCGGCTGGCCGAGTTTTTACCAGCCGCTGGAAAAAGCCGTCGGCGAGACCCGGGACCGCACTTTCGGAATGCTGCGGACCGAAGTTCACTGCCGCCGCTGCGGCGGCCATCTCGGTCACGTCTTCGACGACGGGCCGAAGCCGACTGGCCTGCGCTACTGCATGGACGGCATTGCGCTGGTATTTCATCCGGCTTCACCGTCGGCGACCTGATAGCTGCTTTTTTGTCTGACGCGTTTTCTTCGAGAACGCTTTGTTTTATCTTGAGGCGTTTTCCTCGAAAACGCTTTGCGCCCGGCAATTGTTGCCCGCTCGGCAATTGTGCCCCGGTCTTCGGACCGGGGCTTTTTCACCAAGTCATTGAAGTAACTATATTTTATATCTTGGCATAGCGCTTGCGACTGTCTCCCTCGATTGCGGCCATGGCTGTGCAGTTTGGCCCGCCGCCCGGATCGAAGTTGGAGAAGATTGTTATGGGTATTTTCGACGCTCTCAACACGTCTGTTTCAGGCCTGCAGGCGCAGTCATTCGCGCTCCAAAACATTTCCGGCAACATCTCGAACGCGTCGACCGTCGGCTACAAGGGGATCGGCACCAGCTTCGAGGATCTCGTTCCGCAAAGCACGACGCCGGACCGGCAGGTGGCCGGTGGCGTCACGGCTCACGCGCAAGCCACGATCACCACGCAGGGCACGGTCTCCGCGACGACCGTGGCGACCAATATGGCGATCAGCGGCGTAGGCTTTTTCAATGTGCAGAAGCCGATCGGCATCGTCGATAACTCGCCCGTGTTCAACGGGGTGACCGACTACACGCGCCGCGGCGATTTCCAGCTCAATGCCAACGGCAACCTCGTCAACGGCGCCGGCTACTACCTGCTCGGTGTGTCGGTCGACCCGAAGACCGGCAACCCGATTGGAAACGTGCCCCAGATCCTGCAGTTTCAGAACAACTTTATCCCGGCGCAGGCGACGACCAAGATCACGTATGCCGCCAACCTTCCAACCAAGCCGTCGACGGTCGCGAGTTCCACCGCCTCCGCGGGGACGCTGGCGGCTCTGGGCGGATTGAATCCGGGCGACTTCACCCCCGGCTTCAATCCGCAGATCATTGGCACGCCGCCCACGCCCTACACCGACGCCACCGTCACGGGCACCGCGGTCAACAACAAGGCTGCGGTCCCGGTACCCATCACCGGTGCGACCGCTTTGTCCGGAGCCGCGGGTACGAATTCACTGACGGCGAATTTCGCCGCCGGCGACACCATCACCGTCGACGGCACGGTCGTCACATTCGTCGCCGGCGGCGCAGTTGGCAACCAGCTCAACGTCACCGACAACGTCACGACGCTGCTGGCCAAGATCGATTTCGATCACCGGCACCGCGAACCCCTCGACCGTCAGCGGTGGCGCGATCACGCTGCATACCGGTACAACCTCGACCCTGACGGTCACGAGCTCGAACGCGTCGGCCCTCGGCGCACTCGGCTTCCCCTCGACCGTGACCGCGGCCCGCGGCGGTGGTGGCACCGTAGGCACCGGTGCCGTTATCGGCAGCGACTCGACGGTTTTTACGAACGAATCCATCAGCGGCGGCGCGGTGACGGCCTACGACGCCACGGGAACGCCGATCAATCTGCAACTGCGATGGGCCAAGATGGACAGCTCAACGCTCGGCGTTGGGCACACCGATACCTGGAACATGTTCTATCAGGCCAACTCGACCGCGACCGGTACCCAAACCGCGTGGATCAATGCAGGGACCAACTTTACCTTCGGTACCAATGGTGCACTCGTCAGCCCCTCTGGATCGAGCATCACGCTCTCGAACGTTGCGGTCAACAACCAGTCGCTCGGCAACCTGACGTTCAATTTCGGCGCGGGCGGCCTCACCCAGTACGCCTCCACCGGCGGCACCGCGACCATCAATCAGATCCAGCAGGATGGTTACGCCGCCGGACAACTGCAGTCGGTCGCCGTCAACAACAGCGGGCTCGTGGTCGGAACGTTTTCCAACGGTCAGAATCTCGATCTCGCGGCCGTCTCGCTGTCCCACTTCAACGGCACCAACTACCTGAAGGCCCTCGACGGCGGCGCCTATTCCGCGACCGATCAATCGGGTGTGGCCATCGCCGGCGCGACCGGATCAATCAGCGGATCGTCGGTCGAAAATTCGAACACGGATATCGCCGATGAATTCACCAAATTGATTGTGACCCAGCAGGCCTACTCCGCCAACACCAAGGTGATCACCACGGCACAAACCATGGTCCAGGATCTCTTGAACGTGCTGCGGTGATCGACGCTGGTAGCGTGACGTAAAATTCAGGCGGAACCATCATGAGTTTAAGTTCGGCCCTTTCGACAGCAATGGCAGGCTTGAGCGCGAACCAGGCCGCGCTGTCGATCGTATCATCCAACGTCGGCAACGCACAGACGCCGGGCTACGTCACCCGAACCCTCGACCAGATTGAAGTCGCGGGCAGCAGTACGGATACTGGAGCAAGCGTCCGCGCGATCGGCGTGAATCGCCAGATCAATCTGTACCTGCAATCCCAATTGCGCACCGAAACGTCCGGCGGCGCCTATGCCGACCAGATGTCAAACGTGCTGGGCCAGCTGCAAAGCCTCTATGGAACGCCGGGCGGCACCGGAACGCTCGAGACCGCATACAACAACTTCACTTCGGCGCTGCAGGCGCTGTCGGCGAATTCCGGCGCCCAGTCCGCGCGATCCCTGGCCCTGACGACGGCGCAATCGCTGGCGCAGCAATTGAATACCACGACACAGGGAGTTCAGCAGCTGCGTTCGAACGCAGAGCAGGACATCGGGGTTTCGGTCACTCAGGCCAATAACGATATGGCGCAGATTGCGAAACTGAATGCCCAGCTCCAGGGTCTTCCTGCGAACGACAACAATGCCGCAACGCTGATGGATCAGCGCGACAACGCCATCAACGATCTCTCGAAGTTGATGGACATCAGGGTCGTTACGGATAGCGCCAACCAGGCGATCGTCTATACGACATCGGGTCTCCAGCTCGTCGGCACCCAAGCCTCCGTGTTGTCCTTCAGCGGACAAGGCACGCTCAACGCCAGTTCGCTATGGAACAGCAACCCGGCGCTATCCGGGGCCGGCGGGCTTACGCTGACATTCGCGAACGGGGCGAGCGTCGATCTGATCGCGACCAAGTCGATCGGGTCGGGTCGCATCGGCGCCGACCTGAAATTGCGGGACGATACCCTCGTGCAGGCGCAAACCCAGCTCGATCAGATGGCCGCGACGCTGGCCAGTTCGCTGTCGGACAACACCACGGCCGGTACGGCGGTGACGTCGGGCAGCAAGTCGGGGTTCAATGTCGATCTGTCGAACGTGCTGCCCGGAAATTCGATCAATCTGACATACACCGACACGGCAACCAATACCCCGCATCAGATCACGATCGTGCGCGTGGATGACCCGACCGCGCTGCCGCTGCCCAATACGGCCGCCAGTCCCAATGACAAGGTGATCGGCGTCAACTTCCAGGGCGGGATGGCGTCGATCGTTTCGCAGTTGACCGCGGCGATCGGCAACACGAACCTTCAATTCTCCAATCCGTCGGGCTCGACGTTGCAGGTTCTCGACAACGGCGCGGGGGCGGTGAGCGTCAATTCGGCATCGACCACGGTCACAGCATCGGCGCTGGCCAACGGCAATCCGCAATTGCCGGTGTTCACCGACGGCAGCACGCTCTATACCGGCGTGATCACTGGCCGCGGCGCACAGCAGACCGGATTGGCGGGGCGCATCACGGTCAATGCTGCGCTGGCCAGCGATCCTTCGAAGTTCGTCGTCTACAATACCTCGCCGCTGACGACGGCCGGAGACACCACGCGCTCGGACTTTCTCTACTCGCAGCTGACCTCGGGGTCGTTCACTTACTCACCGCAGACCGGTCTCGGCTCGAGGACGTCGCCGCTGAAGGGAACGCTGCCGAATTATCTGCAGCAATTCCTCAGCCTGCAGTCGAATGCGGCGGCGTCCGCGCAACAGCTTGCGCAAGGCCAGGATGTCGTGGTCAACACGCTGCAGCAGAAATTGAACTCTACTTCCGGCGTCAACATCGATGCCGAAATGTCGAGCCTGATCGCGCTTCAGAACAATTACGCGGCCAACGCTCACGTGATGTCGGTCGTGCAGACCATGATGCAGGCCTTGATGCAGGTCCAGTTGTAAGGCGTTCCAGATGGCAATCAACGGCATAAGCTACGGCAGCTCCATCCTCGGGCAATCGGTCCTGGACCTCAAGAGCCAGCTCGACCAGCTTCAGACGCAGCTCGCGAGCGGCAAGAAGTCGACGGTCTATTCGGGGATGGGTGTCAACGAGGGATTTGCGATCTTCGCGCGCGCGCAGATGTCAAATCTGTCCGCGTTCACGACCACGATGACCAACATCAACACCACGATCGACACCGCCAGCACGTCCTTGCAGTCGTTCAGTCAGATCGCGACGCAGGTGAAGTCGGCGGCTGGCAGCGGCGGCGCGACCGTCAACGGCTCGGGACAGACCACCGGCCAGCAGACCGCGGTGTTGCAGTTGAAGTCGATGCTGGAAATTCTCAATACGCAGGCCGGCGATCGCTACCTGTTTTCCGGAAGCGCCATCGACACGCCGTCCGTCGCCTCGGTGGACGACATCCTCAATGGAAAAGGCGCCCTGGCCGGACTGAAACAGCTGATCGCCGAGCGCAACCAGGCTGATCTCGGCGCCGGTGGCCTTGGACGGCTTGTCATCTCTTCACCCACGCCGACGTCGGTGTCGGTCGGGGAAGATGTCGCGGGCTCGCCGTTTGGTTTCAAGCTCAATGCGGTCACCTCGTCGTTGACCGGCGCGACCGTCACCGGTCCGAGCGGATCGCCGCCGGCGGTCTCGGTCGACCTCGGCGCGACCAATCCCAACAACGGCGACCAGGTCACCTTCACCTTCAACCTGCCGGACGGCACGACGGAAGCGATACAACTGACCGCCTCGAGCGCGACGCCAACGCCGGCCGGAAGCTTTGCGATCGGCGCCACCTCCACTGCGACGGCTGCCAATCTAAAAGCCGCGCTCAACACCGCGATCGGTACGCTTGCCAACACGTCGCTGGTCGCCGCCTCGGCGATGGCGGCGTCGGACAATTTTTTCAGTTCGGACAGCACCGCCACCGGAAGCGTGGTCAACAACAAGGCCGCGGTCCCGGCGCCGATCACCGGAGCAACGCTGCTGTCCGGCGCCGCGGGAACGGATTCGCTGGCCACGAATTTCGCGGCCGGCGATACCATCACCGTCAACGGTACGCCGCTCACGTTTGTCGCCTCGGGTGCGACCGGCAATCAGATCAACGTCACCGACAGCGTCCAGACGCTGTTGACGAAGATCGACTCGATCACCGGCACCTCGACCCCCTCGACGGTCAGCGGTGGCGTAATCACGCTGCATACCGATAACGCGGCGAACTTCACCGTCACGAGTTCGAACGCTGCGGCGTTCGGGGCGCTTGGCTTCGGCGCAACCGTAACTGCGATTCAGCCGCCGCTTCGGGTCGGAGGAACGCCGTTGAATGCGGCGACGACCCTGGTCAGCGGTGCGGCAAACACGGTGGCCTGGTACACCGGCGAAGCCGGCAGCGGCCCGGCCCGCGCGTCATCGACCGCGCGGGTCGATCAGACTGCGAGTATTCAATACGGAGTGCGCGCCAACGAGCAAGCCATCCGCTCCGTGCTGCAGTCCGTCGCGGCCTACGCCGCGGTCACGACGTCGCCCACGAGCTCCAATGCGACCGCGCTGGTGAGCGCCCTCAATCAACGTGTGGCGACAAGCCTGACGCCGCAGGGGAACCAACAGAGCGTCGCGGACATCCAGACGGATCTGGCGACCGCGCAGGTCGCGATGAAAGACGTGTCGGCGCGGCAGAGCCAGGCCCAGCTTACGTTGCAGAATTTGGTCGATCAAACCGAAACCATCTCCACCGATCAGGTCGCAACCGAGATTCTGGCGCTCCAGACCAGATTGCAGGCGTCGTATCAAACGACGTCGATGCTCTCGCAGTTGACGCTCGTGAAGTACCTGCCGATCGGATAGTTCGAGCGCTGCTGCGGCGCGGCCCGGAATGGATCGCAGCGTTTAGGTTTTTGTTAACCAAGGCTGTTTACCGTTTGGCAAGGATTTCAGGCCGCGGCGGCCGCTCGGAGCCTTTCATGACCGACCAAATTTGTCTCGTGGTGGCCACGCCCTGTTTCGGAGGGCAGGTCGCCAGCATCTATGCCGCCTCGATCTTTCAGTTGCAGCGCGTGCTGCGGACCATGCCTGGCATCGACCTCACGGTCCACATGCGCGACGGCGACGCGCTGATCACGCGGGCCCGGGCCAATCTGGTGACGCTGTTTCTTGACGATCCGTCCGCCACCCATCTGCTGTTCGTGGACGCCGATATCGGCTTCGAGCCGGAGCAGGTGTTCCGGTTGATCGAAGTCCGGCGCGGACGTGGTAGCGGGCGTCTATCCCATCAAGCGGGTGAATTGGGACAAGAGCGAGGCGGGTGATCGAGACCAACAGGCCGAAAGTGCCGGCGGCGTCGCTCGACTACGTCCTGGAGATCGACGATCCCGACCACGTGGTCGTGGTCAACGGCTTCACGCGGGTGCGCTATGCCGGCACCGGGTTCCTGATGATCCGCCGCCACGTGCTGGAAAAGATGTGTCGGCACCCGGATTATGCGCCGTTGCAATTCTTCCGCGAGCACGACTATCGCTGGATGCCCTGGCGCGGAAGTTCGAACCGGTTTGCGCTGTTCGAGTGCATGATCGATCCGAAGACGGCAACCTATCTCAGCGAGGATTTCGCCTTCTGCAAGCGCTGGACAGATATCGGCGGCGAGATCTGGGCCGACCTCGAGAGCAGGCTCGACCACGTCGGCCCGTCGGTGTTCCGCGGCGATGTCTCGTCGCAGTTCGCCGCGCCGGCGACTGCCGCGTCGACCGACGCGTGACCTCAAACCTGATGCCTCCAGGTCGCGAGCCGGTTTCTCGCGTTCCAGGCAGTTTGCAGGCGTCGTGTCAAACGACGTCGATGCTCTCACAATCGACGCTCGTGTAGTGGCTGCCGATCGGATAGTTCGGGCACTCCTGTAAATTAAAATCGTCAATCGTCGCACAAACCGCATCGCGGCCTTTGCCGCTGTCTCCACAGGTTGCCAACTCGAGCGTGAATGCGCTGAGCTGCCCGGCACGGTCGCGCTGCAGTGCCGTTGCGTAAATCTCGACGCTGCTCGTTCGCATAAGCGGACGCTTTGTCTCCGCCGATCGCTCGAATCCTCCCGATAGTCTTCATCCTTTCTAAAGCATGAATTTGGAAGGCGGGCCGGGACCAAGGCAACCCCCGGGCCGATTCAGTTTTCGTTGACCAATTGCTTCCACGGTCCGATCCGGCCAAGAAGGCCAACAGTTGCGTAACGCCAGAAAGGTTGTTCCTATGTCAGACATCACTCTCTCCGCCTCAGTCCGCCAGAACCTGCTCTCGCTGCAGGGACCGCCGACCTGCTCGCGACCACGCAGGGCCGTCTCGCCACCGGCAAGAAGGTCAACAGCGCGCTCGACAATCCGACCAACTTCTTCACCGCCGCCGGCCTCGATGCCCGCGCCAGCGACATCAGCAATCTGCTCGACAGCATCGGCAACGGCGTGCAGGTCCTGCAGGCCGCCAACACCGGCATCACCTCGCTGTCGAACCTGGTCGATACCGCCAAGTCGATCGCCAACCAGGTGCTGCAGCAGCCGTCAGGCTACACCTCAAAGGCCACCTTCACCAGCGCCGCGCCGACCGGCGTCGGCCCCCTCGCGGTCGCGGGTACGGCAACCGATCTGACCGTCGGCGGCACGAACTCGCTGGGTGGCCAGGCAATCAAATTCGATACGGCAGCGGGCACCACCACGATCACGCTCGGGGAGCGCCGCGAACCAGGTCAACTCGATCACCGGCCTCAACAGCGCACTTGCCGCGGCGAATATTCAGCTGACCGCAAGCATCAACAGCAACGGTTCGCTGACTTTCACCTCGTCCAACGATGCCGCCTCCCAGACCATCACCAACGGCGCTGCCTATGTCGCTCCGGCGCCACGGCGTCGAGCTCGGTGAACATCGATTCTACCAGCGGTGCAGCGTTCACCGGCGGAACGATCGTCGCCGCGGTCGCCGATCCGACATCGCAGGCCACGCGTTCGGGTCTCGTCACCCAGTACAACCAGATCATCCAGCAGATCACCACCACGGCGCAGGACGCGTCGTTCAACGGCATCAACCTGCTGAACGGCGATTCGCTGAAGCTGGTGTTCGACGAAACCGGCAAATCGACCTCGACAATTCACGGGGGTGACCTTCAACCCGGCCGGTCTCGGCCTGAAGACCCTCACCGCCGGCAACGACTTCATCGACAACACCGCGACCAACACCGTTCTGACGAAGCTCAACACCGCCAGCATCACGCTGCGGTCGCAGGCCTCGGCCTTCGGCGCCAACCTGTCGATCGTGCAGATCCGTCAGGACTTCAACAAGAACCTGATCAACGTGCTGCAGACCGGTTCGTCCTCCCTGACGCTGGCCGACTCCAACGTGGAAGCGGCCAACAGCCAGGCGCTGTCGACCCGCCAGTCGATCGCGACTCCGCGCTGTCGCTCGCCAACCAGTCGCAGCAGAGCGTGCTGCAGTTGCTGCGCTGATCTCGGCGAAACTTTCGACAAACCAGAGACGGCGGGGCTTTGGCCCCGCCGTTTTTTATTGGTCGATCAATCGTACCGCGGCTATCAGGCGGACGTCGGCATCGGCGGACCGTTGCCTGCGCCGTCGCTACGATTCTTCCGACAATCTTTATTCCTTTTTAAAGCATGAGTTTCAAAGCCGGCCGGGACCGAGGCATCCCCCGGGCCGATTCAGTTTTCGTTGATCATTTGCTTCCACGGTCGCGGTCGTCTGGCCAAGAAGGCCGACAGTTGCGTAACGCCAGAAAGGTTGTTTCCATGTCTTTTCCAACATCACACTCTCCGCCGCAGTCCGCCAGAACCTGCTCTCGCTGCAGGGCACCGCTGACCTGCTCGCGACCACGCAGGGCCGTCTCGCCACCGGCAAGAAGGTCAACAGCGCGCTCGACAATCCGACCAACTTCTTCACCGCCGCCGGCCTCGATGCCCGCGCCAGCGACATCAGCAATCTGCTCGACAGCATCGGCAACGGCGTGCAGGTGCTGCAGGCCGCCAACACCGGCATCACCTCGCTGTCCAAGCCTGGTCGATACCGCCAAGTCGATCGCCAACCAGGTGCTGCAGCAGCCCTCAGGCTATACCGCGAAGGCCACCTACAGCTCCGACGCGACCACGGGCGCCGGCCCCCTCGCGGTCCCGGGCACCGCTACCGACCTGACCAACGCCGGTACGAACTCGTTGCAGGGCAAAACGTTGATCTTCAATACTGCGACTGGCTCGACCACGCTGACCATCAGCAACATTGCCGGTGCTGGCAACGTCAACTCGATCAGCAGCCTCAACTCGGCGCTTTCGGCGGCGGGCGTGCAGTTGATCGCGAGCCTCAACAGCAACGGCTCGCTGACCTTCACCTCGAGCAACGATGCGGCCTCCCAGACCATCACCAAGACAGGTACCTATGCCGCCCCGCCGGCCGGTTCGTCGTGCTCGGTGGATATTACCGGAACGGCATTCAGCGTCGCGGATACCGTCACTGCCGCGGCCGCCGACCCGGTGTCGCAGGCCACGCGTGCGGGTCTCGTCACCAGTACAACCAGATCATTCAGCAGATCACGACCACGGCGCAGGACTCGTCCTTCAACGGCATCAACCTGTTGAACGGCAACTCGCTGAAGCTGGTGTTCGACGAAACCGGCAAATCGACCTCGACGATCACGGGGGTGACCTTCAACCCGGCCGGTCTCGGCCTGAAGACCCTCACCGCCGGCAGCGACTTCATCGACAACACCGCGACCAACTCCGTTCTGGCGACCTCAACACCGCCAGCGTCACGCTGCGGTCGCAGGCCTCGGCCTTCGGCGCCAACCTGTCGATCGTGCAGATCCGTCAGGACTTCAACAAGAACCTGATCAACGTGTTGCAGACCGGTTCGTCCTCCCTGACGCTGGCCAACTCCAACGTGGAAGCGGCCAACAGCCAGGCGCTGTCGACCCGCCAGTCGATCGCGGTCTCCGCGCTGTCGCTGGCCAACCAGTCGCAGCAGAGCGTGCTGCAGCTGCTGCGCTGATCTCGGCGAAACTTTCGACAAACCAGGACGGCGGGGCTTTGGCCCCGCCGTTTTTTATTGGTCGTATCAACCCGGCACAGCACCGCAGCGCTGTTGACGTCTACGTAACTCCTTCGACCAATTTCATGTTCGACCAATTTTATTGCATTTTTAACCATAATTTTCGAAGCCGGCCGGGACCAGGGCAACTTCCGGCCGATTCATATTTTGTTGACCATGAGATTCCAGAGTTCCGGTGTCCGGCCAAGAAGGCCGACTGTTGAGTTACACCAGAAAGGTCGTTCCCATGTCTTCCAGCATTACGCTCACGGCCGCGGTCCGCCAGAACCTGCTCTCGCTTGCAGGGCACCGCCAGACCTGCTCGCGACCACGCAGGGCCGCCTCGCCACCGGCAAGAAGGTCAACAGCGCGCTCGACAATCCGACCAACTTCTTCACCGCCGCCGGCCTCGATGCCCGCGCCAGCGACATCAGCAATCTGCTCGACAGCATCGGCAACGGCGTGCAGGTGCTGCAGGCCGCCAACACCGGCATCACCTCGCTGTCCAAGCTGGTCGATACCGCCAAGTCGATCGCCAACCAGGTGCTGCAGCAGCCCTCGGGCTATACCACGAAGGCTAACTACAGCACCGACGCGACGACGGGCGCCGGCGCGCTGGCCGTCGCGGGCACCGCGACCGACCTGACCAACGCCGGCACGAACTCGCTGAACAACAAAACGTTGATCTTCAATACTGCGACTGGCACGACCACGCTGACCGTCACCAACACTGCCGGTGCCGGCAACGTCAACTCGATCACCAGCCTCAACTCGGCACTTGCTGCGGCGGGCGTTCAGCTGATAGCAAGCGTCAACACCAACGGCTCGCTGACCTTCACCTCGACCAACGATGCGGCCTCCCAGACCATCACCAAGACGGGTACCTATGCCGCCCCGCCGGCCGGTTCGTCGACTTCGGTGGATATTACCGGAACGGCAATCAGCGTCGCGGATACCGTCACCGCCGCGGTCGCCGACCCGGTGTCGCAGGCCACGCGTGCCAACCTGGTCAGCCAGTACAACCAGATCATCACGCAGATCACCACCACGGCGCAGGACGCGTCCTTCAACGGCATCAACCTGCTGAACGGCGATTCGCTGAAGCTGGTGTTCGACGAAACCGGCAAATCGACCTCGACGATCCCGGGCGTGACCTTCAATCCGAACGGTCTCGGCCTGGCTTCGCTCACCGCCGGCAGCGACTTCATCGACAACATCGCGACCAACACCGTTCTGACCGCGCTCAACACCGCCAGCATCACGCTGCGGTCGCAGGCCTCGGCCTTCGGCGCCAACCTGTCGATCGTGCAGATCCGCCAGGACTTCAACAAGAACATCATCAACGTGCTGCAGACCGGCTCGTCCGCCCTGACGCTGGCCGACTCCAACGAGGAAGCGGCCAACAGCCAGGCGCTGTCGACCCGCCAGTCGATCGCGACGTCCGCGCTGTCGCTCGCCAACCAGTCGCAGCAGAACGTTCTGCAGCTGCTGCGCTGATTTCGGCGAAAGCTCCGACACAACAGGACGGCGGGGCATTGGCCCCGCCGTTTTTTATTTGCCGTTTGTCGATCGGCATGCCGCGGCACCGGCGACGTGATCTCGCGGCGATCGCTCCGCATCAAAGGAGCTTCTTGCGAAAAGGAATGTTAAAAAAGCGGCGAAGCAAAGCCCCGCCGCCGTAACCGTCTTGCCTGAATTGTCGATGAAACAGCGTCGGAATCAGCGCAGCAGCTGCAGAACGCTCTGCTGCGACTGGTTGGCGAGCGACAGCGCGGATACCGCGATCGACTGGCGGGTCGACAGCGCCTGGCTGTTGGCGGCTTCCTCGTTGGAGTCGGCGAGAGTCAGGGCGGACGAACCGGTCTGCAACACGTTGATCAGCTTCTTCGAGAAATCCTGGCGGATCTGCACGATCGACAGGTTGGCGCCGAAGGCCGAGGCCTGCGACCGCAGCGTGATACTGGCGGTGTTGAGCGCCGTCAGAACCTTGCCGGTCAGAACGTTGTCCGTGAAGTCGGTGCCGGCGGTGAGCGAGGCCAGGCCGAGACCTTGCGGATTGAAGGTCACGCCCGCGATCGTCAGGGTCGATTTGCCGGTTTCGTCGAAGATCATCTTCAGCGAGTTGCCGTCCAGCAGGTTGATGCCGTTGAAGGACGCGTCCTGCGCCGTGGTGGTGAGCTGCTGGATGATCTGGTTGTACTGACTGACGAGGGTCGCACGAGCGGTTTGCGACACCGGGTCGGGCACTGCCGCAACGACCGCACCGCCAGCACCGCCGCCAGCGGCGTTGGCGCTGATATTGATCGCGTCGAGCGCGGTGGGAGCGGTCACAGCAGCGGTCCCGGTGATCACCTGGCCCGCGCCGTCATTGGTCGAAGTGAAGGTCAGACTGTCAGTGCCGCTGATCACGGCTGAGAGGTTCACTCCCGCAACCGCCAGCGCCTGGTTGAATTGGTCCAGCGACTGGACCTGTGCCGTCTTGGTCACTGGGTTGAAAGCCGAAGGCGCGGTACCGACGGTGATCGTGACAGCCGTGCCGGCGGAATTTGTGAACGTGAAAACCCCGCCGTTGAGCTTGCTGGTCGTGAGGTCGGCGGAAGTCGCTACACCGGGGGCGCTGGGAACGCCCGTACCGGTGAACTGGATGCTGGACTTCGTGCTGTAGCCCGACGGCTGCTGCAACGCCTGGTTGGCGATCGACTTGGCGGTATCGACCAGCTTCTGCAGCGAGGTAATGCCGGTATCGGCCGCCTGCAGAACCTGCACGCCGTTGCCGATGCTGTCGAGCAAGTTGCTGATGTCGCTGGCGCGGGCATCGAGGCCGGCGGCGGTGAAGAAGTTGGTCGGATTGTCGAGCGCGCTATTGACCTTCTTGCCGGTGGCAAGGCGGGTTTGCGTGGTCGAGAGCAGGCTGGCGGTATCCTGCAAGGAAAGCAGATTCTGGCGGACTGCCGCGGTAAGGACGATATTGGACATTCGAATGCCTTCCTTAAGTGTGCATTGCAGGCGGCCTGTTACGGGCCAGCGCGCTTCCTGTTCCTCAGCCAAAGGAAGATATGAACGAAAGCTTTTAAAATGTGGTTAACCGCTGCTTACCGAACGTGGTTAGCGAAACCTTAAGCCGACGGGGCGGCTTCCTCGAAGCCGGTCGATTACGCGCTATTCCACCAAAGCAGGCACCGGCTTTTTGATCGAATTGCGCGCAAGCTATTGAAACAAAAGGTATTATTGCGGCGCGTCGAAGATTGCGCTGGCCCAATCGGGCGGACGCGCATCGCGTTGCTGATCGCAGAAGATCCTTCGCCAGAAGGTCGTCATGGATCTGCCTGAGCGATCCGGAGTTTTCCGGAAAGCAAATCGAGGCCGCGAGTAAGTTAATCTTAAGCGGCTCTCTCTACTTTCCCAATCCGGAAAGCTTTTCAGGCGGGGAAAAGGGGTTGCTGAGGTGACGAATGTCTAGTGCTGCCGCTCAAGCCTACGCGCGCGTTGCGAATACCACCGCGTCCCCCCGTGATGTTGAAGCCAAGGCCTTGTTGATGGCGGCCAACAAGTTGCAATCCATCATGGTCAATCCCGACGCGACCTATGAGCAGGCACCGAAGCGCTGATGTTCAACCGCAAGCTCTGGACGATCTTCCTCAGCGAAGCCCAGCGTGACGAGAACCCGCAGCCCCTGGACGTGCGGCAGAACATCGCAAATATCGGCATCTTCGTGCTGTCCCATACCGCGGCGTTGCAGATGAGCCCGCAGCGCGATCATTTCAAACCGCTGATCGAGATCAACCGCAACATCGCGGCCGGTTTGGCCGGGCGCGCCTGAACTGCCTCGCGAATTCGGCCGGGAACCATTCCATGGCGGATTTCTTCACGATTCTCAGCAACAGCTATAAGACGGCTCCGGTGCCGTCGTCGTCGCACACGCCTTACGTCGCCGTCGATCCCACTCTGTATGACGGTACCTGGAAAGGGGCGTATTCCACCGGCGAGAAATTTTCGTTCTCGATCTCGGGCGTCCAGGGATTTCACGCCAAGGTGCAATACCAGAGTGGCAACGGCCCGGTGAAGTATCAGGACGTGCTGATCAAGGATAACTCCTTCAGGATCGGCGACACCAAATTTCTGCTGAAGAAAGTCGGCCACGCGCAGATCAAGACGGTCGTTACGAATCCAGCAACGGGTGCAACCGTGCTCAACACGGCCTATGCCGACCTCGTATGAGGGCAACTGGACTTGGGTCCGCCTTTTTCGGCGCCACCGTGCCCGTCACATTCGTCATCGCGTGCTCGGCAGTTAAGGTCTCGTTAACCAAAACCAATCTACCGTTTTGGAACAGAAGGCTACGATTTGCCCTCGCCGCAGGGCCAACAAGAACCTTCTGACAGCGTTTGATGGTGGTCGCGCCGGCCAGAAGATCCAGTCATGTCGAAGATCGGCGACGAGCGCGTCTTGCCCTCAAATCGAGTTGGCGTTCAGCACGCAAATTAGCGAATAATTCCGGCGAGGACCTATGGCAGCTGACTCCAACGAGCCGAACCCCACCGTTCATACAGCGGCCGCGGACCGTATCGGGTTTGCCAAACTCACAAGGATGGCATTCGACGGGATCGATCTGCATCCCTTGTGGCAGCGGTTGATGGGCCAAGTGGCCAATGGGACGGCGGAGGCCGGCGTGGCGCTGGATCTGTCGCTGATCGCGCAGCTGCTTGGCGAAAAGCAGACCGGACTCTTGATCCAGGCCGAGGCGCTCACTTTTCACAGGTTGTATCGGTCTCCGTGCTCGACAGCCCAGCCAGGACTGCGCGTGCTCGCGCTCGCGGCAGCCATCGACATGGGCGGTAACACGCCGATCGAGTTTTTGCTGGAAGAGTCCGGCATCGAGCTGAAAACGCTTTATGTCATTCCGGGAATCCCGTTGCCGGCACCGCTGCCCGATCATGACGTTGCGATCGTGATTGCCTCCGACTCCGACGAATGCCGCGATGCGCTTGATATCATCGACCGCGCTGCGGCGCACTGGCCGCGGCCGATGCTGAATCTGCCGCGCCTTGTTCGCAATCTGGACCGCGACAAGTTGCATCGTCTGCTTCAGGGAATCGAGGGACTTGATATCCCGGCGACGCTATGCGTGACATCAGCGCAATTATCCGATGTCGCCCGGTCGAATCTTTCTCTTGCGGAGATCGCGGCCGAACTGCAGTTTCCGGTCATCGCACGGCCCCGTGGTTCGCATGCCGGCGTCGGGCTTGCCAAGCTCGATGATGGCGCCGCGATCGCCCGATACCTTGCCGAACGGCAAGAGCGGGAATTTTTCATTTCCCGCTTCGTCGATTACACCAATGAAGATGGTCTGTTCCGCAAGTATCGCGTCGTCTTCGTCGATGGCCGGCCTTACGCCTGCCATATGGCGATCGCCGATCGTTGGGACATCTGGTATCTCAATGCGGGAATGTCCGACAGCGCAAGCAAGCGTCTCGAAGAAGAAACATTCATGCGCACGTTCGATATCGGCTTCGCGCGCCGGCATCAGACCGCGCTGGCCGGCATGGCGGAGCGGGTCGGTCTGGACTATTTCACGATCGATTGTGCGGAAAACAGGCGTGGCGAATTGTTGATCTTCGAAGCCGACAACACCGCCGTCGTGCACAACATGGATTCGCCGGAGCTGTTTCCCTACAAGCCGCCGCAAATGCGCAAGATTTTCGAGGCGTTCGCGGCGATGCTCTACGGCCGCGCCCGGCAGGGGCGGGAGCGCGCGGCGTGACGAAGGCGTTGCGCGAGGCGCCGCTGCGATCGGAATCGAGCGAGACGCTCGATCCGAAAAACTGGGACGACATCCGCGCGCTCGGTCATCGCATGCTCGATGACATGATCGACTACGTCGCAGATATCCGGGATCGGCCGGTCTGGCAGCCGATACCGGACGAAGCCCGCGCACGGTTCCAGGGCGAGATTCCGCGCCAACCCTCCGATCTCGGCGATGTCTATCGGGAATTCGCCGATTTCATCGTTCCCTATGCGACCGGCAACGTTCATCCAGGCTTCATGGGATGGGTGCATGGCGGTGGCTCCGCGGTGGGCATGCTGGCGGAAATGCTGGCGGCCGGACTCAACGCCAATCTCGGCGGGCGCGATCACATTCCGATCGAGGTCGAACGCCAGATCGTCGAATGGATGCGCGTGATGTTCGGTTTCCCTGATGGGGCGAGCGGGATCTTCGTCACCGGCACGTCGATGGCAAACCTGATGGCTGTGCTGGTGGCGCGCACTTCTGCGCTCGGACGGGCGGTGCGGCGGCGCGGCGTCGGCGACGAAGGCGCTCGATTTACGGCCTATGCCTCGACAGCGGCGCACGGCTGCATCACAAGGGCCATGGATATAGCCGGTTTCGGCAGTGATGCATTGCGCTGCATCGGGGTCGATCGGTTTCATCGCATCGACGTGAAAGCGTTGCGCGCGCGTATCGCGCAGGATCGCAGCGCCGGCTTGAAACCTTTCCTCGTCGTCGGCTCGGCCGGCACAGTTGATATCGGCGCCATCGATGATCTCCAGGCGCTGAGTGCGCTATGCCGCGAGGAAGGCCTCTGGTTCCATATCGACGGTGCCTATGGCGCGCTCGGAATTCTCTCGCCGGTGCTTGCGCCGCAGCTGGCCGGTATCGAAAACGCCAATTCAATCGCGCTCGATTTCCACAAATGGGGACAGGTGCCCTATGACGCCGGCTTTCTGATCGTCCGCGACGGCGATCGGCACCGCGACACGTTTTGCGCGCCAGCGGCGTATCTGCGCCGGGAAACGCGGGGGCTCGCCGCGGGCTCATCCTGGCCTTGCGACCTTGGCCCCGATCTGTCGCGCGGTTTCAGGGCGCTCAAAACCTGGTTCACGCTGAAAACCTACGGCACCGAAAAGCTTGGCGCGGTAATTGCGCGCACCTGTGCGCTCGCCGGATATCTGGAGGCGCGGATTCTGGCCGAGCCGCGGCTGGAACTGATGGCGCCGGTCCAGCTCAATATCGTTTGTTTTCGCTATCGCGCCGCCGACGCCAACCGGATAAACGGCGAGATCGTCATCGACATTCAGGAATCCGGGATCGCGGCGCCATCGACCACGCAGCTCGATGGCCAACTCGCGATACGGGCGGCGATCGTCAATCACCGCACCGACACCGGTGATCTCGATGCGCTGGTGTCTGCAGTCCTCAGGTTCGGCGCGGCGAGAACCCGCGCTGCGTGAACGAAAGTCGCTGCGCGGGTGACGTCGCATTTTTGGGCTCGTGCACGCATGTGGCCCGCCAGCGAGTCGCGGTGGACATGTTGCCGCGAACGCGTTTTTTTATGTAGTTTCTTGCCTCGATTGGCGGTATTTGGGGACGCAGGAAGTTCGATCGCTCGTGGGGTGAACGGAACGGAGTGCTGCAATGGCGCTGAGAGTGGAATTAAAGCCGTTCGAGCGGATCATCATCGGCCAGAGCGTCGTCACCAATTCGGAGACGCGGACGTCGCTTCTGATCGATGGCGAAGCTCCGATTCTGCGCGAGAAGGACATTCTGACCGCCGAGACAGCGAACACGCCGGTGAAGCGGCTCTATCTCTGCGTCCAGATGATGTATCTGGAAAACGATATACCGAAATACCAGGACCTTTACATGGACTTCGTCAAGGATCTGCTGGAGGCAGTGCCCAGCTTCCGAACGCCGATCGAGACCGCAAGTAAGCTGATATTGAGCGGCTCTCTCTACAATTCGCTAAAAGAAATACGGAAGCTTATCCGGAGGGAAGAGGAGTTGCTGAGGCCGTGAATGTCTAGCGCCCCCGCTCAAGCCTGGACCCGCGTCGCGAACAGTCCGCATCGCTCCTCGAGCCCCAACGAAGTTGTTGGGGCATTCTCGCCCGAAAGCGCTTTGGGCCTGCGTCAGGCCTTCTGATCAAGTTTCATCTGCGCCTTTTGCAGCTTCGCCTCGTCGAGCGAGCGCAGATAGGCCCGCGCGCGCAAGCGCGCCTCATCGGGATATTGGCTGACTACCTGGCTGGTCCGGTTGTCAACGACGCGGTACACGATCTGCGCCGCGGCGCGATCGATCACGATGTCGCGTGAGCGGTCGTCGGACGGTTGCGGGTTGCCGCTCACCGCCACTGACGCGTCGGGCGGAGTCGGAGTCTTCGGAGCGGGCAGCTCCGTTCGAACAGCGTCCATCGCTGCCTCAGGCTGTGGCCTGATGACAGGTGTCGCAACCGGCGCCCCCGCCGGTCTGATGCTGAAGTCCATACTCATGGCAGCCTCCTGGCCTCCCGCGAGTCAAACCCCAACCCTCTTCAAACACAATCTAGCCGACGGTGTCTCAACGAGATGTTAGCAAAATCACTCAATAGCGCGTGCATGCGCGCGCGGCATTTTGATTCAAATTTTATTGGACGGGAACGGCACGGCGCGGCGCGGCGGATCGGGCGCGATTAAGCCCTCGTTCGGCAGTTGGAAAGTTTCGGAGATTGCGGCGCCGAAGCCAAGCGCCGGTCAGAGCGAACGGTTCAGCGACATCGGGGCGGCGCGGCGCGGGTTGGGCGCCGTCTGCTGCCCGGTTGCGGTGTAGGTCTGCGGCTTGCTCTGCTTTTGCATCTCGACGTTGACTCCGCGGATGATTCCTTCGGACACCGCGTGCGCGGTTGCGAGCACCCTGAGATTGATCTGCAGCATGGCGCGAAACGTATCGTGATGACGATGCAGCGTGGTCAGAAGCTCGGGCGCGGTCTGCGACAGATATTTCTGGCTGGCCTTCAACAGTCCAACCGCCTTGACATAGCGGCGAGACAAATCGGTCTTGTTCGGTTCGAACGCCATCGCTTCGCGCAACTTGCCGGCGCGCACCAGTTCGGTTTCGCGCTCGATGACGCCAAGCAACGCGCTCATGACGTCCATCAGGTCTTCGGCGAGCTTGCGCGCATCGCCGGGTGTGGAGGCCGATGGGGCCGGGGCGGGCGCCTCTCGTCGTAATGCATTTCGATTCATATCCGTTGTTCCTGAAGGCTAGCCGGTGCGACCTGCCTGCTGCATGATCAGCGTGCGATAGACGTCGTTGGAAATGCCGACGCCGCCGGCCTTGGCGAAGGATTTCGAATATTGTTCGGTCAGCATCGAGCGCCATACGCCGGTGCCTGGCGTATCGCCGAACGGCCCTTCGCCCTTCACGCCGCTGGTCATCTGCGAAAACATCGAGTTGAGGAACATCGCCTCGAAATCGGTCGCGGTGGACTTGGCTTTGGCTTGGGCCTGCGGCGACACCTTCTGCAGGGCCTCGGCGAAGGCGGGATCGGGCCGGCCGTTGAACAGCGGCATCATGGCCTTGGCGGGTATGCTGCCGGTCGTGTTGTTGACGAGGCTTGCCTGCATCACATCACCTCGATATCGGCTTCGATGGCACCGGCGGCCTTGATCGCCTGCAGGATGCCGATCAGGTCGCGCGGTCCAATGCCGAGCCCGTTGAGGCCGTCGACCAGCTGCTGCAGCGAGACGCCGTCTTTCACGACCGCGAATTTCTTGCCGTCTTCGGTTACGCCGACGCTGGTGCGCGGCGTCACCACGGTTCGTCCCGCGACATGCGGATTGGGCTGGCTGACTTGCGGACTTTCGGAGATCGTGACGGTGAGATTGCCCTGCGCCACCGCCACGGTGGCGACGCGGACGTCGCGGCCCATCACGATGATGCCGGAGCGTTCGTCGATGATGATCTTGGCCGCGAGGTCGGGTTCGACCTGCAACTGCTCGATCTCGGTCAGGAAGGCGACAACATTGCCCTTGAATTCCGGTGGAATTGAAAGCTGCACGGTAGAGGGATCGATCGGCTCGGCGCTCTTGACGCCGAGATAGTCGTTGATCGCGGCGGCGATGCGCTTGGCGGTGGTGAAATCGGCGTTGCGCAGCGCCAGCCGCACATTGGGCAAACGGTTTAGCGCGAACTCGATCTCGCGCTCGATGATGGCCCCGTTGGCGATGCGGCCGACCGTCGGCACGCCGCGGACGATCTTGGCGGCTTCGCCCTCGGCCTGGAAACCCGAGATCGCGACCGAGCCCTGCGCCACCGCATAGACGTTGCCGTCGGCGCCGAGCAGGGGGGTGACGAGCAGGGTGCCGCCCTGCAGATTCTTGGCATCGCCGAGCGCGGAGACGGTGACGTCCATCCGCGTGCCCTGGGTGCCGAACGCCGGCAGGTTGCCGGTGACCATCACGGCGGCGACGTTGCCGGTGCGGATGGTGGCGCCGCGGATGTTGACGCCCATCCGTTCCAGCATCGCCTGCAGCGATTGCTTGGTGAAGGGGATGTTGTTCAGGGTGTCGCCGGTGCCGGCGAGGCCGACGACGAGGCCGTAGCCGATCAGCTGGTTCTGCCGCACGCCCTCGATATTGGCGAGATCCTTGATCCGGGAGGTGGCGGCCGCAGGCATGGCCGACAGCGCCAGCGCCAGCAGCGCCGCGCAGGCCACCCCGAAAACTCTCGCCGAATGAACGCTCGCCATCCTCTGCTCCCCGCTGAGGTCTTCAGACCGGACCGGCGCGCCACTCCCATGACGGCGATCCGGCATTAACCATGCGAGATCAGTGCCATGTCGGCTTCCCCAAGTAATGCATTGATATTGCTTGGTAATTAATATGAGGCCGGTGCCGGCGCGGGTCGCCCGCACTGGCAAAACTGGCCCCTGGCGGCAGATTTTGCCGGGCCGTTTACGTCCCGTTAACCGTAAAAGGGCGAAGCTTGCGCCTACAGGACCCAGCGGGATTTCACGATGCGCATCTACGGACCGAACGGCACCACCCTCGGGTCTCCGGCCGGAAACGCCAGGCGGACCTCGTCCAGCGGTTTTGCCTTGCCGGACACGACGGCCGCGCCCGAGACCCGCGCCGCCGCGCGCCGAAAGCGGCCGCGAATATCGATGCGCTCTTGGCGCTGCAGGGGATCGAGGAAGATCCGACCGAGCGCAAAAAGCGCTCGGTGCAGCGCGGCAAGGGCGCGCTCGACGTGCTGGACGACCTCAAGATCGGACTGTTGTCCGGCAATTTCGACGCCTCGACGGTGAGTCGGCTGCGCGATGCCGCCGCTAACCTGAAATCCTCCTCCGGCGACCCCGGCCTGGACGCCGTGCTGTCCGAGATCGAGCTGCGGGTTGAGGTCGAACTGGCCAAGGCCGGTCAATACTAGCCCCTCAAAATTTTTACGTGCGCTGTCAGGCGGCGATCGCCTTGCGTTGCGCGTCGTAGCGGCGTTGCGCCGCCAGCACTTCTTTCAGATTGCGTTCCGCCCAATCGCGCAAAGGATCGACGGCGCGGGCCAACGTCGCGCCGAGCGGCGTGATCGAATACTCCACTGTCACCGGCACGGTCGCGATGGCGCGGCGGCGGACCAGGCCATCGCGCTCGAGGCTCTTGAGAACCTGCGACAGCATCTTCTGCGAAATGCCTTCAATCGCGCGGCGTAACTGGTTGAAACGCCAGGGCTCCTGCCGGAGCAGCAGCAGGATCAGCACCGCCCATTTGTCGCCGACGCGATCCAGAATCTGACGCGTCGGGCAATCGGCGGAATAGGCATTGGGGGATTTCACAGCGGTTACTCCGGCGTAATCAGGTGACCTTAAAGTGCTCTCTTAACACCTGCATTCTTTGCGTTATCTAGTCACCATTGGATACCACAAACGCGAAGGAGATCATCATGAAGATTGCAGTTGTCGGCGCCTCCGGAAATGCCGGCTCGCGCATCGTTGCCGAACTTGCCCGCCGCGGCCACGCCGTCACCGCCATCGCCCGCCACCCGGAGCGGATCGCGAGCCAGCCCAATGTCACGGCAAAGCGCGGCGACGTGCTGGATCAGGGCGCCCTGACGCGGCTGCTGGCCGGCCACGATGCCGCCGTCAGCTCCGTCCATTTCCTCGACAGCGATCCGGCCAAGCTGATCGGCGCCGCCAGGGACTCGAAGGTCGGCCGCTATCTGGTCGTCGGCGGCGCCGGCAGTCTCGAAGTGGCCCCCGGCGTCCGGCTGGTCACGACGCCGGGCTTTCCCGCCGGCCTACAAGGCCGAGGCCGAGAAGGGCGCGGCTTTCCTCGACCTGCTCCGGCAGGACAAAGAGCTGAACTGGACGTTCCTGTCGCCGTCGGCCCTGTTCACCGCGGGCCAGCGAACCGGCAAGTTCCGGCTCGGAACGGATCAGCTTTTGACCGCCGCCGATGGAAAAAGCTGGATATCCTTCGAGGATTTCGCAGTTGCACTCGCCGACGAGATCGAACGTCCCGCCCATATCCGCGGGCGTTTCACGGTCGGCTATTAGCCAGGCAAGCCCGGGCACAGCCGGATATGGCTTGCCGATGCAAGGCCTTGGGGACGGGGCGGCTTTCCCGGAGCGGCGATATTGTCTGTCACATGGCGTCGCTATATAAGGCGCGCGCGGACGGACGCTTTCCGTCCGCCTTGCACGTACAGATGGGCTGGCCTTGGAAAAGTTGAAAAACTATCGACCCTCCGAAAAAGAGCCTTTCATGAACGACCGCCAGCGCGATTATTTTCGCGCAAAGCTTTTGGCGTGGAAGGACGAAATCCTCAGGGAATCGCAAATCACCTTGCAGACCCTGCAGGAAGAGAACGTCAATCACCCCGACCTCGCCGACCGCGCCTCGTCGGAAACCGACCGCGCGATCGAACTGCGCGCCCGCGATCGCCAGCGCAAGCTGATCTCCAAGATCGACGCGGCGCTGCAGCGCATCGAGGACAACACCTACGGTTATTGCGAGGAGACCGGCGAGCCGATCTCGCTGAAGCGGCTGGAGGCGCGGCCGATCGCCACGCTCTCGGTGGAGGCGCAGGAGCGCCACGAGAAACGCGAGAAGGTCTATCGCGACGAGTAGGATTTGGCCGCCGAGTGCGGTCATTTTGTTGTCTGGGGCCGTATAGTGTCTAGCCTCGGTTCTGATTTAATCGGAACCGGAAAGGCTCTGATTTGTACCGCGGAGGCCGCCGATGACCGACATTCGCGCAGCCGCAGAAGCCATCGCCGCCGCGCGCCGCAACCGCGCGCCGCTTGAGCCGTTGGCTGCGGATATTGCGCCGAACAGCGAGGCGGAGGGTTATCGCATTCAGGATGCGGTTCACGATCTCCTCGCATCCGATTTCGGCGTCCGCGTCGGTTACAAGATCGGCTGCACCAGCGCGGTGATGCAGCAATACCTGAACATCCCGCATCCCTGCGGCGGCGGCGTGTTCGCAAAGGGCGTTCACGACAGCGGCGCGTCGTTGAGCGTGAAGGATTTCGTCCGGGTCGGCGTCGAATGCGAAATCGCCGTCCGGCTCGCCCGCGATCTTGCGCCGAGCGAGGAGCCGTTCACGGCTGAGTGGATTGCCGAGGCGATCGACGCCTATCATCCGGCGATCGAGATCGTCGACGACCGCTATGTGCGGTGGGAGACAATGGGCGCGCCGACGCTGATCGCCGACGATTTCTTTGCGGCCGGTTGCGTGCTCGGCCAGGCTGTGCCGCGATCGGCGGCGCCGGATCTGCTCCAGGTGACCGGCCGCGCGCTGATCAATGGCGTCGAGGCCGGGCAGGGCACCGGCGCCGACGTGCTCGGCCATCCTCATCATGCGCTCGCCTGGCTCGCCAACCATCTCGCCGCCGATGGTAAGGGTTTGCGCGCGGGCGAGATCGTGCTGACCGGGAGCCTGGTCAAGACGGTGTGGCTCAACGCCGGCGATGAGGTGGTGATGGAACTGGCGGGACTGGGGAAGGTGAGCGCGACGTTCTCTTGAATTTGTAGTCGCCATCTGCGCCAGGCTTCATTTATCAAAATCCGAACGTGACTTCGCGATCTCCAAGTCGCGACTTCGCGATCTCCAGAGTCGCGACTTCGCGATCTCGCGGCGCGATGCGCCCGAAGTTTTGCAAGAAACCTTCCGCTCTCCCGGAAAGGAGGGCGCAGGGAAGACCGGGTGCGCGCTGCACCCGAGGTCTCGTGTGCAAGATGCACATAAGAAAACGCACACGAGCATACAGGTTCAGCGGAGGCAATCCGGCCTTCCCTGCGCGATGGTGTTACGGCTTACTTCGCGCTCTCCCCGGTGACCGGGCTTTCTTGCCACCGTCATCGGCAGCGCCCTAGCCCGGATATCTCACAGTAGATAAGCGCATCGGGGCTCCGAATCAGCGAAAGTTGTTTTGCGAGAACGACTTCTTGATGATTCGAGGAGAGCCCCGATGCCGACAGAGTGTAGCGCAGAACGGTTTGACTTTGGACTGGTCGGACGCCGCGAAGTTGTGGGTAGTTTTGACGGAGGAGCGATCACCTCGGACGCCGGAGCCCTGCTGCTGGGGACGACGGATCGGGCGATCGGGCTGGTTGATCGATTGGCCGCCTGCTTCACCGATTATCGCAAGCCGGAATTGATCGAACATCGGATCGCGACCTTGGTGGGTCAGCGGGTGTTCGGGATTGCACTGGGCTACGAGGACCTCAACGATCACGACGACCTGCGGCGCGATCCGGTGATGGCGGTACTGGCCGGCAAGCTGGAGGCCGGCCGGGTGAACTGCGCACCGGTGGCCGGGAAGTCGACCCTCAACCGCCTTGAGCTGAGCAGCGTGACGGCCACGCGCTATCACAAGATCGCCCATGATCCGACTGCCATCGAGGGCCTGTTCGTCACGCTCTTCCTGGAGGCGCATAAAACGCCGCCGGAGGAGATCATCCTTGATATCGATGCCACCGACGATCCGCTGCACGGGCACCAGGAAGGGCGGTTCTTCCACGGCTATTACGATTGCTACTGCTATCTGCCGCTGTACGTGTTCTGCGGTCGCCACCTGTTGGCCGCCAAGCTGCGGCCGGCGAATATCGACGCGGCCGCCGGCACGGTGGAGGAGATAGCTCGCATGGTGACGCAGATCCGGGCGCGCTGGCCGCACACCCGGATCATTCTGCGTGCCGATTCAGGCTTTGCCCGCGACGCCCTGATGGGATGGTGTGAAGCCAATGCGGTCGACTACATCTTTGGCTTGGCAAGGAACGCCCGCCTCAGGGAAACGATTGCAGCCGAGCTCGACGAAGCCCGGCAGGAGAGCCAGCAAACCGGCAAGCCGGCACGCCGCTTCAAGGACTTCACCTGGTCGACGCTCAAGAGCTGGCGCCGCGAGCGGCGCGTCATTGCCAAGGCGGAGTGGACCAGAGGCGAAGAAAACCCGCGCTTTATCGTTACGACGCTGACCAAAGGCGACGGCCGCTATCTCTACGAGAATATCTATTGCGCCCGCGGCGAAATGGAGAATCGGATCAAGGAGTGTCAGATCGACCTTTTTGCCGATCGCACCTCGACCGCCACCATGGCGGCCAACCAGCTTCGCCTCTGGTTTGCCTCGATGGCTTATGTCCTGATCGAGGGTACCCGTCGGCTGGCTCTGCAGGCCACCGATCTCGCCGATGCCACCTGCGGCACCATCCGTCGCAAGCTCTTCAAGATCGGCGCCCTCGTCACCATCAGCGTTCGTCGGATCAAGTTCGCCATGGCCTCCGGCTGTCCATACAAGGCCGTCTTCGCCACGGCGCATCGTGCCCTCGATACTACTTGAGCCGAGGCCGGCTCGCCAACACCGCCAATAGGGCCGCAAGCCGATGCCGCGCGCCTGTCTCCACACGCAAGCCGTGCAACCTTGGACGCCGAGAACTCGCCCCGCGCGAGTTCTGTGATCGCAGCGGACCGCAAACACAACATCTGCCCGAAAATGGCTCCCGGTAACCCAAAACGCTACCTCACGATTGGCGCTGTGAGATATTCCGGGCTAGCTGCCAACTTGACGCCAGCGTCGGGGCGTCAGGACCACACGACTTCGCCGTCCGCATCGCGCCCGCTCGTCTTGGTGCGCGCCCCGCGTCCACCGCATCTCACCGCAACGTTCGTGACGATCGCGAGCCGCCCCTCATTCGGGTGAGACGGCGGAGTTATGAAAGTGATTTGGGTGAAACAAGAAGAAGAAAATTTTTTGAACTGGGACTGGACAGCCCAAATCAGCTTGATCCGGTTCAACAAATCAGATTTTCCTGCATTGCAGGTACATGCTTCTGTCTGGTGGATTCACCGCCGGACCGACATCGCAATCCGCCCGTCCGGTCAAATCAGTCGCTCGCTTGCGTTTCCCTGTGACCAGTATCTGCGCGGCGCCGATACGGCCGTAGGGACCAGTCACCGGGGTATAGCAGCTTTCTCGGGCAGCTTTTGAGTGCGCCTGCAGTTACCGCCGTCTGCCGAGCACGTCCGTCCAACGTCATCACTGGCGCAACGGCGGTACATGAGAGAGCAGCAGACGAACCAGTTCCGTTTGTCGGCTCATACCGGTCTTCTCGTAGATACGTTGAAGATGCGTCTTGATGGTCGGTTCTCGAAGACCAAGCGAGCCGCTTCCTTGGCGGTCAGGCCAGGCGCGAGTGCCAGCAGCACCTTGAGTTCTGCGCCGGTCAGCCCGTAGATCCGGGCGAATGCTTCGCCTTCCGTTCGTGGTGCGGCGCGGATCCTGCACGAAGACGCCGGCGCTGGCTCGGAACGGCGCCATCAGCTCCCTCGCGCGCCACCGTCGAGCGGCAGGACGCTGGCGAGATAGCCGGAGCCGTGCCGTCCGGCAACGCCAACACGCCATCGGTTGGAGGCGCAGCGTCGGTACATGCGGTGGCGGCCAACGCTCGCGCGAGCGCTGCGTCAGCTTCCCGGTCGGTCGCGGTCAACCGCCGATTGATCAGCTGTAGCGCGTTGCCGGTCTTGATCTGCCGCTCCGCCGACCTATTCATAAAGACTATGCGCCCCGCCGATCGGTCGAGAAACACACCTGCGGACAAGGCATCGACGGTCTGCTCCAGCCGGCCGGCGGTCAAGGTCGTGATATCGATGGCGTCGGACAGCGCGAGAGCCTGGCACAGGTGCGGCGACAACAAGCTCATCAATTGCTCGTTCCCGTTCGGCAAAGCGCGGTTGAATTCCCGAACGCGCAACCGAAAGCCAACCAGCTCGCCTGCCTGACCGCAACAGCTGAAGGGCGATCAAGTCGTTGAAGCCGAGCGGCTGAACAAAATCCCTGAAGAAGTCCTTTGCGCCGGGCTGCTCCTCGCCAAGTGCCTCCAGGGTCATCGGGATTCCGGCCTGCGTTTTTGTTCGGCTAGCGGCCGCAGGTCGGCTGTCCAATGACGTTCGAAGAAGAGCGCGCAGATATTTCTGATCGGCGCCATGTTCGAAGATGCGCCCACCCTTGAGATCAAAATCGTCGTTGATGACGATCGAACTCCCCGCGCTGCGCATGATCGAGGCGATCCGCGACAGCGTGTCGACCCACCGTGGCGGATCCAGCACGCAATCGTAGATATCCCCGACGATCAGCGAAAATTGTGTCCGGTCAATAACTCCGAACATCTAACATGGCGAGACCCGCCGCCCAAAATTGACTTCCCGATATCAATGATCCCGAGATAAAGCTATATTCCCAATCTTGAAATTTTTATTCCCAACCCTGGGCGGGACAAAAGCCTGGTATTCCTGCTCCAGCAGGCGGGCGAAAGCGAGGCAGGTGTGATCGCCATATTGCGGGCCGACGATCTGGACCCCGACCGGCAGACCTGAAGAGGTGAAGCCAGCCGGCGCGACGGTGGCGGGAAGGTAGGCGACCGAGGCCATCCTGGCCAGAACCACTGATCGGTTGCGGTCACGCGCTTGCCGTTGACGATGATATGTCGGAAGCGATCGATCTTGCTGCTCTGGTCGTGGGGCAGCGCAGCGGTCGCTGCCACCGGGGAAAGCAAGACATCATAATCACGAAAGAACGAGGCCCAGGTCGCCCGCAGATGGTTGCGCACCAGGTCGAGCCTGATCCAGTCGCGATGGCGCTCCGTGTAGCCGTTAAGAACGCTCGCCAACTCCGAGTCGTTTTTCTCTTTCTTTCGCAAGAGCTGCGCCATCTTCAAGAACTGGTTCCAATAATTCAGGCATTGCGCCAGCCGCCGCGGCGCAGGACAGCGCAAGGAAGAGCTTGTGAGCCGCATCGAAATCAATGTCGGGCCGGGCTTGCATGCTGACTTTGGCGCCCTGGCGGGCCAGAAAGTCGGCGAGAACTCCGAGACGTTCCTGCACCTCACGGTCGACTTCGCGACCATCCCGGTCCAGCATGAAGGCGACTTTGAAATCGGACAGTCTGGTATGCCGGGGCGGCGGGAGGGCCAGTCGCCAGGCGGGCGCATCCATTTGCTCCGGCCCTGCCATGACATCCAGTGCGATCGCCAGATCCTCCGCGCTGCGCGCAATCGGTCCGAACACCAGGAAGTCGGGGAGGGGCACTAGACCCCCGGCAACGACTGACTTTCGCCCGACGTATCCCGAATGTCGGTCTGTGCGCATAAAGCCCGCAATAATGCGCAGGGTTGCGCATCGAACCGCCGCTGTCGCTGCCGACCTCGAGCGCGGTCAGGCCGGCCGCCAACGCCGCCGCCGATCCTCCGGATGATCCTCCCGGAGATCGCGACAAATCCCAGGGATTGTTCGTTGTGCCGTAAAGGTCGTTGAAAGTTTCCCAGCTTGGCAAGCCAGTGGCACATTTGTCTTGCCGAATACAATCGCACCGGCCGAGGTCAGCGCATCGACGACAGGAGCGATTTTTCGCCGGCCGGTTTTCTTTGAATACTGGATGCCCCAGGTGGAGGCGAAGCCGGCCACATCGATCGAATCCTTGATCGTGACGGGAATGCCGTGCAGAGGTCCAATAATATCGCCCCGCATCAGAGCGTCATCCGCGGCCTTCGCACGCTTCCTTGCACCCGCTGCGTCGAGCTCGACGATGGCGTTGAGGCGAGGGTTGTGCCTGTCGACCCGGGCGAGATAGGCGTCGAGCAACTCGACGCAGGCGATTTTCTTTTCTCTGATGGCCTGTGCGAGCTGCGCCGCCGACCAGAACGCCATCTCAGGGGCATTGCCGCGATTGGGCACCGTGGGGTCTGCGTTGTGCAACTGAGCACTTGCAGGCGAGGCGGCCTGCGCTCCAGCATTCGGTGCGACCATGACAGAGCCCTCAGCATTGTCCGCGCAGTATCAAAAACCATAGCATACTCTGCGCCGGCCCACCAACAGCTGCCTTACGAATGCCGTGCACTTTTTTAGCGAGCGGACGTCGGAGGCGTGGAGGTCATCAGCAAGTACAGTAGCTCGGCCTGTTTGGAAGTCTTGGTTTTCGCAAAGATGCGCCGCAAATGAGTTTTGGCGGTCGCCTCGCTGATCCCGAGCAGTCGCGCGGCTTCCGCGAGGCTGAGCCCCGGCAAGAGCCCGTTCAGCAGGCGTAGCTCGCCCTCAGTCAGGCGGTAAAGCGTCGCAAACGCCGCATGGGCAAGCGACGGCGCCGCCGTGGGGTCCTGCACGAAAATCGCAGCGATCGCAGCGAAATGGTTGGCGATGCTGGCCTGCGGTGCTCCCCGCAAGGGCAGTATATGGGCCACGAATCCAGACCCGGCACCATCCGCAAGCGCGATAGCGCGGCCGGGTCGATCCTCCCACTCGGGATCACATTCGATAGCAGACAGCTCCGCCTGCAGCAGCTTCTGCGCGTCACGATCCACGGCGACCAGACGATCGTGGACGAGCCGCAGGACCCTGGCGGATTTAACCTGCGCGCGAGCCACGCGATTGAGATAAGCGATACGATTGCGCTGACCGATCAGATAAATGCCGGTACTCAGTGCGTCGAGGCTGGCCTCGAACATCTCCGACGTTTGCCGGCTCACATTCAAGCTGTCCGAAATGCGGATCGCCCGGCACATATGCGGGCATATCAGCCGCATGCGCTCAAGCTCACGGTCGGTGTATTGCCCTTGTGGACCAGTTTTCATGGCCTCCAAAACGATGCTGCCGGTGCTCGAATTCAGCAGGAAAACCGTGAGGGAATCCGATACCTGCTCCTCGCCGTGATCTCGCCACGGCTCGCCGCTTCCGGTGATCGCCAGTTGATCCGTCATCCTGCTGCGGATCAACGGTTCACCGACAGTCACGATCTCTCGTCCACCGGCTGCAATTGGGGCCGGGTTTCCCTCTTCGATCCGGTGCCCCGCACTCTGGAATGCCACGCCGTTCTCCACGGACCAGATCACCGGCCCGGTGAGCTTGTCATGGATGACAATTCGACAACCCGTGCTGCCGCTGAAATCCGCAATCCACCGCAACGCCTTGAACCATCCATCTGGCGCTAAAGCGCTCTCATAGATGGCCACGATAATATCCGACAGCGGTTCGATACTCATTCGGTCAGGCCCGCAGAATCGGCAGATTCCCAGAGGCGCGGGCAATGTCGTGTCATTCGGTTGCCCTTGTCCTCATCCGAACGGATGACGCTCGCACAGTAGCAATGCAAGTCAAGTTTTGCCGAAAATTAGCAGCTCGCATCCCGGTGCATCAGCTCGGGGGAGGCACTTGCCGACGTCACCCGAACGGATGACGCGCCGTTTGGAGCGCTTGGTAGCTTATCCCATGCAGGTACCCGGAAGGGGCATCCAATGGGCGAGCGACGCAAGACGAGCGAATTGTGGGCTAGCCTTCGGGAGAGAAGCTACGCGCGAGAGCTGGCAAACGCATCGGTGTCCGCCGCGCTGGTCGGATTATTCATCCGGGAAAAACTACGAGCGGACCGCTACGGTATTCGCACCTCAATCAAACGGAATTCCCTCTCGCCTCTCGATCACTCTTGCTTGAGATGTGAATTAGTTCACGGGTGCGCCGGGCAATTCAGATCATTGTCCGCCTCGCCGGAATTGCAAGTTGCGGAAGGCTCATCGATGAAACAGGCTTCATATTCCGTCAACATAGCTTCACCGGTCATATTGCTGGTGTATCAGGCGTGCTGCTAGTCGAGTGATGAGCTGCCATGACTCCGTGATGAGCAAGTCAGTTCTTGGGAATTTAGCTGACGGAGGACAACATGATTAAAGTTGAACTGTTCACTCAGATCAATCAGGGCAGACCGAAGGTCGAGCATTACGACGCGACGACGCTGCCTATGTGCGGCTCTCTCGACCGCAATAGTGGTCGCACTCTGCTTGGCTTCCACGTCGTCGGGCACGGCGTCCGACGAATTTGCGTTGATGACCGTGTTTCCGTAGCGCTGACACGCTTCGAACCAGCTCGCGGTCTGAGGCGCGGCTGTCTGCGCCGAACACCTGGGCCAAAGCAAACTGCTGAAGACACTCGGAGACAGATATGACCCCCACGACGCAAAAGCTGCCAGCCCGGGCTCCGGGGATCGATGCCGAACAGGATGTCCACGCCAACATTTCGTATCCTCGGTGCATTCTTCACAGGAGCGAATTCCGCGCGGGAAATGCCGACGATCAGATCGTCTTCAGAAAATGGAGACGCGGATTTTTTATTTTTTACGGGGCAGTGGCCCTGCTGCTTGGTGGAGTTGCCGTAGTTGCGGATTGGCCTGCAACGATCAATATCGCGGCCGCGCGACTTGGCCCGGCGGCAGCGACTGTTGGTATCGACAGACATCCCAACTAAGAACCGAAGCGGGAAAGCGGAATGTCGTGGATCAATTTCCTTGGCTTCTCGGCTGCCTCTAGCGTCCTTGCAAGCTTTTGCATGACCACGATTTTGGCGCTCCGGACGCTCGCCCTTTTGAGTAACGTCCTCTTCATCGCCTATGGATTATTGGCGCATATTTATCCAGTCTTTTTTCTTCACGTCGTCTTGCTTCCAGTCAATTTAGTCAAGCTTCACGGACTTTATTTCAAACCTAACTCACGAAAGCATTTGAGTTCCGTTTAATGCGTTTAATGCAGAGCCATGGACTCCGGAGCTGGCAATGGGCCGCGATCACCATCGCGGTGCCGGTGATCCAGAGGCTCTTGCCGGCGACCGCCACCGCGATCAGTTTCAGCGGTCGATCACGCTCACCGGAACCAGCACCAGCGCCAAAGACTGATAAGGCCCCAGCTTTTTCACGAACCGAACCAGCCGAGAGCCAGTAGTGGATTTTCTCTCAGCCTCCCCGGAAGTCTGCGATGGCATGGGCGCTCCGCACAGGCCTGTAGCGCCAACCTCCGACCGGGCTGGTGCGGCGCGCAAAACTACGCCTCTACGGCAAATCCGGTCAGCAACCTGGCAAATTCTTCGTCGCCAATTTCAGTTTGCGCAACCAGGACGCTGCACCGAAGATTCTTGACCAGGTACGTTCCGACCGAGCCGAACCACCATCGCGCCAGCGGTCCGTCGGGACGATGACCAACAACGACGAGGTTTGCACCGATCTCCTGGGCGACCGCCGCGATCTCGCGTCCGGCCTCTCCCATGCCCAGCCGCGCTGTTGGCGAGAAGCCCATCGCCTTGAGCCGTTCCACGCCTTCCGCAAGGATATTGTTGTAAATTTCAACCTGTTCGGTGATCGAAATCGCGAACCCTCCCTCCAGGGTTCCGGTCCCCGCTGAAACTTCTACAACTGCCAGCAGGAACACCTGAGCGGAGCAAAGCTGAGCGATTCTCGCCCCTTCCCGCAACGCCCGCCGTCCCTCAATCGACCCGTCATAGGCGAGAAGAACTTTCTTATACAAGAAATACTCCCGTCTGTTTCCATCGAGACCCGCAAGCGAAGTCTAGCACAATTTCTCGACTTCAGTGATCTGAGCTCCTTCTTTCATCCGGCGATGGGTAGAATCCCAGGTATGTTACCGTTGCAGCGGTGAAGGGTTTTGGGAGCAGTCGCTTAGGAATGAAAAAAGGGTGGCTGCCCCACGCCCGCCGGCCTCAAATCGCGCTCGTCGTGGCGGTGCCGATCACCAGGGCGCAGAGCCCTTGAAACGGCTGGCAGCGCTGCATGGCGGACCGCATTCGGCTGTGGAAGCGGCGATCCGGACCCCGTCCAATACCTTCGTATGTCTCGATTATGCCTCACTCTTGGCCCTTATATGGTGACCGGCTGGTCGACGAATCCTCGTCAGGGGTGGCGCCCCGCGAGGTGGAATTGGGGTTAGTGGCTTTTGGGGACTTGATGGCTTTCGATGCAGCGATCGCCGACGGGCTGTTGTTGCGCCGCCGCATGGGGTGGCCCGAGAGGGCTGCGCTGGTTTCTGCTGCGCTCGCCCTGGCACTCGGCGCGGCTGCCTGGATTACCGATTCCGATCAGACCGCAGCGCTTGCATCGGCGGTATTGCCAACAGGCCCGGATCGCCTCTCCTTCGACGACCGTTTTTCCCCGCTCTCAACGTCCGGATCGCCCGACGGCGATAGTGCCTTGCAGTCGCTGGACCGTTCTGCGCTGGGTGCCGTCGAGTTGAAGTTCCGCTACGCCAGGGGCACGCTTGCCCGGCAGTTGATGTCCGGGGACTGGCGTACCGCTTCTCTCGATCCGGCCGGCCTCGGTGCGCACGGCCAATGAGAGCAGGCTGGATCAGAGCAAGGCGGAGGAGAGCAAGCCGTCGGCCCCGGCCGGCATTCCCTTGCCAAGGTCTCGTCCCGCGATCGCAGACCTGGAATTGCGGCCCGGACCGGCCTTGGCTCAGGTTAACGACGCGGCCCAGCCGCACGATCGCACGCTGCTGCAAAAACTGTCCGACCTGCTGCCGGGACAACGTCACCCTGGCCTCGCTCACGCCGGACGGCGGGCTGTTTCGCCAGGGGCCGGATCTGGCCTCTCTCGGCTACGACAATGTCACCGCGGTCTACGACATCTCGGCGCATGCGGTTTACCTGCCGAACGGCTTGAGCCTGGAGGCGCACTCGGGAATGGGCAGCCTGAAGGACGATCCCGAGCATGTCAGCGTGCCGGATGGCCGGCGCGACGCCGCCGGCCGTCTATGAGCTGAAGCCGCGCGAAAAGCTGTTTCATGGCGTGCAGGCGCTGCGCATGATCCCCGCCGAGGGCAGCAGCGACGAATGGCCGTTCCGGGCTGCTCGCGCATAGCTACATGCTCGGCCCCAATGGCGATTCGAACGGCTGCGTCTCGATCAGGAACTACGATCGTTTCCTCAAAGCCTTCAATGACGGCGAGTTCAATCGCCTCGTCGTCGTCCCGAGCCTGAGCAGCGCGTCACTGGCTGCTCAGCGCTCGAACACGCAGTCATGAGCGACGCGTCCAATTCCGAAACGCCGCTGCGAACGACGTTCAAGATCAAGCTGAACGGAAAAACGGTATCGATCGCGACCGTCGGCCACGCCTATCAGTTTCTGACTAATCTCAGTTCGATCGAGTGGATGGAATTCCGCTCGTTGCATGACGACGCCATCGATTGGCTTCAGCGCGCCGCCGATAATGCGATGCTGACCGTGCCCGCGACCAACGCGGTGCGCACGCTGTTCATAAGAGCGAACATGCTTTGAGGGCTGGGAGTTCGACGCCGGCCACAATGGAACAAGGAGGCGATGCTCCGGTCACGCGCCTCGCTGCGCTAGTGCCCCGGCACCGACTCAGGCGGGCGGATCACGGAGCGTGATGAGCGAGCAGTCGGCGGCAACGGCTTCGCCGCGGCGGCTCGCGATCGGCTGCGCGGTGCGCTATCGATGGATTCCAGATAAGAGGTGAGCATCCAGGCGGAGCTGGAATTGCTCGCGTAGTGCTCTTGCAGGAACAAGAAGAGCGTAAGACGGAAGCGGCCCTTGGCAAGGCCGCGTGCGCTGCGATGACATGTCGTACAACTATCCGCAAACAGCTTGGCGGCCGATTTGCCCTGATCGAGATTCTGCGCGTGTGCGGCGCTGCCGATCAATGCCCAAATTGCGCCGAGGGCGAGCGGACGGAGCCAAAGTTTCCGCAGCGACAAACGTTCCGACGCTACTAACTGCATGCCGCTATCATCCTTCGAACCAAGCTCGTCATGTCGATCAATGCCGATGCTCCCACACCTAGCCCCCTGGCAGGGTTATGGTCCAAGAGCGTCAAAAACGCGGCGACGCGCTCGACGGATGTCAGATGGCGGCAACCCTAAACGGCAGGCGATTCTTCGCACAGCCAGACCGCGGTGCATGAGTCCGCCAATGCGCGAAGTGTTGTTCTTGAGAAGGCAGACGCCGAGCAACTGCACCGCAATATAATTCCGTTTCTTTCTGGGCGCGACAATCGGCGTTTGGTCAGCTGACCGGAGATGCGCTATGCTTCCCGCCCATTCGCTTGAAAGAGAAGTCAGGAGTTGACGCGCAAAAGGGCTAATAGAGACGAGCAGCATCAATGATGACGTTACCTGAGCTGGCGGCAAATGCCTTGGAAGAGTTTCTCGGTTCTTATATGCGCGGCCGGTTCGGGGCGTCGCAGACACCGCTCATAGAGATAGTGCCAAACGCCGCTCGCATCGCGCTGGAATGCATTGGAAACAGCGACGCTCTCTATCACAATGTCGAGCACACGCTGCTGGTAACGCTGGCAGGACACGATATCTTCCGCGGCCGTGCGTTGCACAACCACATGACCGCGGACGATTACGCGCATATCATCATTGCCTGCCTTACCCACGACATCGGCTATGTGCGTGGCCTGTTCAAGGACGACGACGCAGACGGCTTTGTGATCGATTCGACAGGCCAGAAGGTAACATTGCCGCGCGGTTCATCGGACGCCGGTCTGATGCCTCACCACGTCGACCGATCGAAGCTTTACGTGATGAGGAGGATCGAAGGCATTGCGCCGCTCAACAAGCGGCGCATTGCCGATGCGATCGAAGGCACCAGATTTCCTGCCCCAGAAGACCGGGAATGCGGTGAGGAGGCGTCGATCGTCCGCGCGGCGGATTTCATCGGGCAACTCGGGGATCCCAACTATCTCAGGAAAGCAAACGCTCTCTACTACGAGTTCGAAGAGGCGGGCATGAATCGGCAGCTTGGCTATGATTTACCAGCCGACATCGTCAATCGCTACCCGCAATTTTATTGGAACAGCGTGGCGCCTCACATTCAGACTGAAATACGCTATCTCAACATGACGTCGAGCGGACGGCAGTGGATAGCGAGCCTTTACAGCAATGTCTTCCGCGCCGAACGCGAGATCTCGCTTTCCGGCCCACAAAGGTAGACCTGCGGGGATGAATCGGTCATTGGGCTCGGGGGCTGGCAGCTTGCCGAAGTTCTTCAATCAGCTTCGCGAGTTTCCGGTCGTCCGGCGTGATCGCGGCGAGCTGCTCGGCGTAGCCGAGCGTGGCGGTCGGGTCGCCCGCCAAGCGGCTGAACGAGACCAGTGCCGTCAGAATCTCGCGGTTGCCGGGATGACTTTTCAGGGCTTCCTTGAGCACCGTCATGGCTTGATCGCGCTGGCCGCCGGAATGCAGCGCGACCGCATAGACATAGTGATAGCGGGCCTGCGCTGGTTCCAGTTCGGCCGCGCGGCGAAACTCGGCGAGCGCCTCAATTGGCTGCTTGAGCCGCGTCAACGTGAGGCCGAGCGCATGATGCGCCGCCGCCTCGCGGGGGGAGATCGCGATCGCCGTGCGCAGAATGGCTTCACCCTCGCTGTCGCGGCCGAGTTGCCGATAGAGATCGGCCAGATTAATGGCTGCGGTCGCGTATTGCGGACTGAGCCGCAGCGCGGCCTTGTATTCGGCCTCGGCCTCGGTGGTCTGTCCGCGCTGCGCCAGAAAATTCGCCAGCGAAGTGTGGGCTTCCGGCCGCTCGGCGTTGGCGCGTTGCGCGGCGACGAACTCCCGGGCGGCCGCACCGAAGCGCTCGCGATCGGTCTTGGGCTGGCTTGCGGTTGGGACGGCGGCGAGCAGCGCGGCCGCCCTGATGCGGACGCCGCGCACGGGATCGGCGAGAAGCGGAGCGACAAACGACCAGAGCTGATCGGCCGGCAGGCTGTCCAGCATGTCCAGCGCCCCGATCCGCACCATCGGATCGGGGTCGGCGAGGGCTGTTCGTGCGGTCCCGATATTCGCGGGCGAGACGTAAGGGGCGAGTTCGGAAAGGGCGCTCGCGCGCGCAACTGCCGGGGCATTGCTATCAGCGGCCACGGTGGCAAGCAGCGTCGCGGCATCGGCCTGGTCGGTGCGCGCGGCATGGAACGCCGCCGCATAGGTCTGAAACCCCTCACGCCTCGGGCCGAACCATAGCTCGATCGTCGTGGCGGCCCATTGCGGTGACTTGTCGCTGTGGCAGCCGTTGCAGGTGTTCGGTGTGCCGAGTTTTACGGTCAGATCCGGCCGCGGCACCCGAAACGAGTGATCGTGTCTGCTATCGACGACCATATAGGTGCGCGCCTGCATGTGGCAGGCGATGCAGGAAGGCCCCGGATCGACGCCGGCGTGATGGCGATGTTCCGCCCCGGCGTATTTTCCGGAGGCATGGCATTGCAGGCAGACGCCGTCGCCCGACAATCGAAGTTTTGAACTGTGCGGCTCATGGCAATCGCTGCAGGTGACGCCGGCGGCGAACATCTTGCTCTGCTCGAACGGCGTATAGTTATACGGCTCCTCCACGTCGCGGATCTGGCCGTCGGAAAAATAGGTGTTGCGCGCGAGCGGTTCGACCAGATGCGTCTGCGACAGCGACCGGCCGGGCACCCAATCCTCGTCAAAGCCGGCGCGGCGGGCGTGGCACAGCCCGCAGGTCTCGACCTCCTTGCGAAGCGCCGCCGGCGCCAGCGAACGCTTCACCGTCCCGCTCTGCGGATCGATCGGCCAGGCGACGCCGCGGCGCTCGTCGAAATTGACGAGCAGTCCCTTGGCCGGATCCTCGCGCTTGCCGAACGGCCACCGGCTCTGCCGGTCGCGCGCCCAGGCGGCGTGACGCGAACCCTGGCCATGACAAGTCTCGCAACCCACGCTGATCTCCGCCCAGGTGGTGGCGAAGCGATCGGTTTTGGCGTCGTAATTCTTGCGCAGGCCGGTGGAGTGGCACTCCGCGCACATGAAATTCCAGTTCTGGTTCAGTTTTGTCCAGTGCAGGACATCGTCGTGCCTGATCTCTTCGTCGGGATAGACGTGAAACCAGCGCTGTCCGCCTTTGTCCTGCGGCCGGCTGTCCCAGGAAAGCGCCAGCACCTGCAACCGTCCGTCCGGAAATTCGACGAGGTATTGCTGCAGCGGATCGACGCCAAAGGTGTACTTCACCTCGAAGGTTGCGAGCTTGCCGTCGGGACCGTCGGTCTCGACCATGAATTTTCCGTCCCGGCGGAAGAAGCGTGAATGCACGCCGTAGTAATCGAAGCTGGCGTCGTTGAAATTGCCGAGCACGGTCTGGTCGGTGGCGTGCGCCATCGCCGCCTTGTGCTGCGAGGCGTCCCACAGCTTTGCCTCTGCCTGGTGGCAGCCGGCGCAGGTCTCGCTGCCGACGAAAGTTGCGACGGACGAATCTTGCGGCTTGGTTGCGCCGCCGTTGCGAAGCCAAACGCCCAACACGGTGGCGGCAACGATCGCGGCTGCGATTGTAGCCGCGATCCAGATTCGGCGTTGCGGCGCACCGGCGGTCGATCGGGCAGGCGAAGACTTGGCCTGCAAGGCTTCGCCGGCAGGCTCCTTTCGCGACTTCCCACTGGAGCCGGACTTCCGTCGCTTGCGTACCAACGGCGTAGCCCTTCCGTACTGAGACCCGCCATCAAGCCGTGCAGGCTTCCGACGCCGTATTCAACCCGGCCCGCCCGATAGCCGCCAGACGATTCCTAGTAGCAGGGCGGGTAGGGATAGGGGATGACCGAGTCGAAGCAGCTCGGGATTCTGGTGGCCACAGGACCGTAATTATTGTCGATGAGGGCTGGCGGCGCCACGACCGGAGCGGCAACGGCCGCCGCAACCGGAGCCGCACGGTGACGGACGGCCTTTTTAGCGGCGAGGGCGTCGGTCGAAGCCGTCGCGACAGATGCGATACCGACGATCGCGGTGGCAGCCAGCAAAATAACGGTTCGACACGACATGATTATCCCTTTCCAAAGCCCGATCAGGCTCCTGCCCGAAAATAACACCCGGTTACGCTAGAGGCCGCTCTGCCGGGTTACATTGAGCTAGGTCAAAGGAAACCGGTGCCGGGCGTCGATCGCCTTCGTCGACCCAAATCACATTGGGCAGCGCGAATAATTGAGGCTCAGATCGTCGGACATTCCCGGGAAAATTCGCGAGATGGTATTGTCGTCGATGATCCGTACGCTGAATTGAATGCTCGATGCCATGATGTCGTTCGCGCAAGAGGCGAGCAGATGGATGACATTGCCTTCCTCCTTTCTCGCCCTGATGGTGCAGGTCTGCATCTGGCCGCGGACTTTGTTTCCCTCCATGATGAAGCCGCCGCCATATTGATCGGAATCGGGCCGGAAGGAGATCGCGCCGTCTTTCTTGATGAAGACCTGGTTGCAGACCGAGGCCGCCGTCGCCCACGGGCCGTTCAGGTCGGCGGCGCGGGCCGGGCCTGAGATCATCATCCAGGCTGCCGCACATGCAACAACCAGCATCAGTAATCTGTGCTTCATTGCCAGTTCCTCGCGCTCAAGGTTCTGCAGGTCGCGATCCGTCGTTGGACAGGAACGACGCCCAGAAAACGGTGGCGTGCTATCAGCGCCTGCCGACGCGATTGACAGGACCGCCCCGATTCATGGGCGTTCCCCGCCGTACGCCGACACCGCGTGCACCGACGCCAACGCCGGCCACACCAACGACGGGGCGCGGCCGCAGCACGACGCCGGGCCTGACGATACAGCCGGCGGGATATTCAACGTATTGGCAGTACACCACGGCGCTGGCCTTTTCGGTGCTCGTGGCAAGGAAGCCAGTTACCAGCAGCGCCGATAATGCGATGGAGAGCTTCATGTCGGTCTCCTCTGTGTCGGAAGTGCGAAGTGATCCCACTGCCGCGATCGGCGCCTTGATGCAGGTCAAGCGCGCGCGAATTCAGTGACGCGGTGAATTGACGGAGGCGATGGCGTGCGATCGCCGATCGAATAGTGCGCCAGAATACCGGATTTCATCATGGGCAACAGAAAGAAGGTCTCGCGCAACACCGTCAGTGATGCTGACGGTGTCGCCAATCGAACAGCAGTGTCGCGATCGGTGCTGTGCAATATTGACCACAACTCCGCAATACGCGCCCTTGGAGTTGGGAAAATCGTCATGCGCGCTTGACCTGAATCAATGGCAAGCGCTCCGTTGGCAGCAACATTTTCTCTATATTTATATTTGCGCAGCGCGATCAAAAATTCAGCAAGCCTCCGATGTCGCGCGCATCTGCGATGTTCGATCGTATCAGGAGAGCCTCACCATGAAATCACATCAGGCCGTTCTGGCCGCATTCGGCGTTTCGTTGCTCATGTCGGTTTCGGTGGACGCCCAACAGATCAACGGAGTGCCGGGCTCGCCCAGCGCAACCACCACCATTCCCGGCGATCAGCTTCCGGCTCCGCCGGAAAAATTCGGCGGCAAGATCGAGCAAGATGCAACAAATTCGAAGCCGTACTGGCCGGCGCGGATCGTCCCGCCGAAGGGCGCGCCGAACGTGCTCCTGATCATCACCGACGATGCCGGCTATGGCGTAGCCAGTACGTTCGGCGGCGTGATCCCGACGCCGGCGCTTGACCGCATTGCGAAGGACGGCCTGCGCTACACGAATTTCCACTCCACCGCTTTGTGTTCGCCGACGCGCGCGGCGCTGATCACGGGCCGTAACCATCACTCGGTCGGCTATGGCGTAATTGCCGAGCAGGCCACCGGCTATCCCGGCTATGACAGCGTCATCACCAAAGACAAGGCGACGATCGGCCGTATCCTGACGGACAATGGCTACCACACTGCCTGGTTCGGCAAGAACCACAACACGCCGGAATATCAGGCGAGCCAGGCCGGCCCGTTCGATCAGTGGCCGACCGGCATGGGCTTTGAATATTTCTACGGCTTCATGGGCGGCGACACCAACCAGTGGGAGCCCGGCAATCTCGTCCGCAACACGACGTCAATTCATCCCTATGTCGGCAAGCCGGGTTGGAACTTAAACACGGCCTTGGCGGATGAGGCCATTGACTACATGAACCGCATCAACGCTTTGTCGCCCGATCAGCCCTTCTTCATCAAGTTTGCTCCTGGCGCCACTCACGCGCCGCATCAGCCGACACCGGAGTGGATCAAGAAGATCAGCGACATGCATCTGTTCGACGACGGCTGGAACAAGCTGCGCGACACGATTTTTGCGAACCAGAAGAAACTCGGCGTCATTCCGCAAAACGCCAGGCTCACCCCGTGGCCGAAGGATCTCATCAAGGAATGGGACCAGCTCAATGCCGACGAAAAGAAGCTCTTCATCCGGCAGGCTGACGTCTTCGCCGCTTTCGTCGCGTATGCTGATGACGAAATCGGCCGCGTCATTCAGGCGGTCGACGATCTCGGCAAGCTCGATAACACGCTGATCATCTATATCGAGGGTGACAACGGCACCAGCGCCGAAGGCCAGCCCAACGGCACGCCGAACGAAGTGGCGATGTTCAATCAGGCCAACCCGTCGGTCGAAGAACAACTCAAATATTTCTACGACGTCTGGGGCACCGACCGCACTTACGCCCATATGTCGATCGGCTGGGCCTGGGCTTTCGACACGCCGTTCTCCTGGACCAAGCAGATCGCATCGCATTTCGGCGGCACCCGGCAGGGCATGGCGATTTCTTGGCCGAAGGTGATCACGGACAAGGGTGGGATCCGCAACCAGTTCCATCACGTCATCGATATCGTACCGACAATTCTGGAGGCGGCGCATATACAGCAGCCGAAAGTCGTCGATGGCATCAAGCAGAGCCCGATCGAGGGCGTCAGCATGATGTACACTTTCGACAAAAAGAACGCGAACGCGCCTTCGACGCACAAGACGCAGTATTTCGAGATGTTCGCCGATCGCGCCATCTACAACGACGGTTGGATCGCCAGCACCAAGGTCGTCCGTCCCCCATGGGTCACTGTCGCGAAGCCCGTGAAAACTTCCGACTACCAATGGGAGCTTTACGACCTGCACAACGACTGGACGCAGGCCGTCGACCTTGCCGCCAAAAATCCGGCGAAGCTGAAGGAGATGCAGGCGCTGTTCTCGAAGGAGGCGGCGAAATATCAGGTGCTGCCGCTGGATTCTTCCGTGGTGGGGCGGATCGTCGCGCCGCGGCCAAGTCTCAGTGCCGGCCGCACTTCCTTCACCTGGACCCGGCCGCTCACGGGCACGCCGAACGGTGACGCGCCGAGCCTGCTCAACACCTCCTACAATTTCAAGGTCGACGTCGAAATTCCGCAAGGCGGTGCCGAGGGCATGCTGATTACGCAAGGCGGTCGGTTCGGCGGCTACGGCTTTTACGTGCTGAAGAACAAGCCGGTGTTTACCTGGAACCTGGTCGACCTCAAGCGCGTGCGCTGGGAGGGGCCGGAGCTGACCCCTGGCAAGCATCAGATCGAGTTCGACTTCAAATACGACGGTCTTGGGCCAGCGACCATGGTGTTCGGCGACTACAGCGGCGTCGGGGCCGGCGGCACCGGGGTGCTGAAGGTCGATGGCAACGCTGTTGCGACCGAGAAAATGGAGCATACTTTGCCTTTCATCCTGCAATGGGATGAGGCGCTCGACATCGGGTCGGACACCGGCACGCCGGTCGATGACGACGACTATGCAACGCCGTTCGGTTTCACCGGCAAGCTCAACAAGATCACGCTGAACATCGACCGGCCGAAACTCAGTCCGGAGGACATCAAGCGTCTTGAAGCCGCGGCACAGGCCGCGGGTGACGCGCCAATCGACCCCGGCAAGGCCGCGGCTGCCGCGGCCGCGCCGGAGATCTCGGGCGATGTCGGCCTCGGTCTGCTGCAAAAGGTCGAGCTGCGCCTCGACAAGCGCGAGGGCTGCCGCAAGCAGGCCGAAGCCAAGGGTCTTGGGCTGCTCGAACGGATCCAGTTCGTCCGCAAGTGCATGCAGTGACGCGCTGGCGAAGACGTTGTTGCGCTGACGTGTTCGAGGCGCAGCGCGGCAACAACGAGTTGCTGCGTGTGACATTAAAGCAATAGCGTGCCCCGAGATATGGGCATTGAGTAAGCGCGATCCATGATCGGGCTTGGCAGGGGGCAAACCATGCAGCGGGAAAAATCGGGATCGAGGTCCAGTCTTTTGCGGCGACGCCTGGGTACCAGTCTTGCCGCCGCGTTGCTCGTTGGGCTCTGCTGTCAAGTCGCGCGTGCCGACGAAAGCGGAATCTCGTTCTGGCTTCCCGGCTTGTATGGCAGCCTCGCCGCTACTCCCGCCACGCCCGGTTGGTCGGTGGCCGCAATCTACTACCACACCACCGTGAATGCGTCGGGAGCGGCTGCCGCATCGCGAGAATTCCAGGTCGGAAGATTTTCACCGACCGTCAATCTCAACCTCAATGTGTCGTTGAGCGGCCAAGCCGATTTGATGATCATCGCGCCGACCTACACCTTCGCCACGCCGGTGCTCGGCGGTCAGGCGTCAGCGACGCTGGCCGGTATCTACGGCAGAAACGCCGCGAGCCTCGCCGGCACATTGACGGCGGCCGTCGGGCCGCTCGTGGCGACGCGCACGGGGTTCCTCGAAGACGCGCTCACTTCTTATGGCGATCTCTATCCGACGTTCAGACTGAAGTGGAACAGCGGCGTCAACAATTACATGGTCTACGCTGCCGGCGACATTCCCGTCGGCGACTATAATCCAAGCCGGCTCGCCAATATCGGCATCGGACACGGCGCCATCGACTTCGGCGGTGGCTACACCTATCTGAACCCGGCGACGGGCACGGAATTCTCCGGCGTCGGTGGCTTCACCTACAATTTCAAGAACCCTGATACGCAATACCAGAGCGGCATCGATTTCCATTTTGACTGGGGCGCATCGAAGTTCCTGTCGAAGCAGGTTTTTGTCGGCGTCGTCGGCTATGCCTATCAGCAGATCACCGACGACTTCGGCCAGCCGGCCGTGCTCGGCGGCTTCCGTTCGCGCGTTCTCGGCGCCGGCCCGCAAATTGGATATATTTTCCCGATCGGGAGCAATCAGGCGTTCCTGGGACTGAAGGGATATGGCGAGTTCGACGCCGCCAACCGCCCGTCCGGCTGGAACACCTGGCTGACATTCTCGATCTCGGAGGCAGCTCCCGCCAGCACGGTGACGCCGACCCGGCACATGGTGACGAAATAGAGGAATCGAAGCGCAAGAGATCTGCGATAAGGATGCCGTAACCACGCGTCTGTCCTGCGTCCCGGTGGTGAGGGTGTGCCGTGCAACATGCTGTCGCGAGGTATTCATCAATTGCTCTCATCTTGATCGCAGCGAATGCTTCGGTCCGCGCTCAGGATCCCGAACGGGGGCGGATCGAGTTCCTGTCGAAATGCGCGGAGTGCCACGGTGCCGACGGCAAAGGCGCCGGGCCGATAGCCGGCAAGCTGAAAATCAAGCCCGCTGATCTCACGCTCCTCGCCAGGAAAAACAACGGCGTGTTCTCACCGGATGCCATCGCCGAGATCATCGACGGGCGAAGCGCGACCAAATCGCACCGCCAGCTCGAAATGCCGATTTGGGGATGTCGACAGGGCGCTGCGCCGGGCGCAACAAAAAGATCGTACCAATCCAGGCCTATCGACGCGTTGCTCGACATGCCCTGCGAGCCGGAGGACGTGATCCGAAGCCGAATCCGGGACGTCGTCGAATATCTCGGTCGAATTCAAGCGAAGTGAGTCAGGAAGTGCGAGTACCGTCAAACGATCACGGCCTCCGCCAGGGGAGCTGACGGAGGCCGCGTAGTACATCGCATCGCGCCTAGGTTCGCGATTTGATGTGGGAGCTCGTGAAAAACTCTTTAGTTGGGCATGACCTTTTCCAAAAAACCGGGTCCGATCCCGGATCGGCTCCGGCACATGCTTCTTGTGGCTTTTGACTAGAACGGCAGCAGCACGTCCATCACCTGCTGGCCGTAGCGCGGCTGCTGCACGTCGCTGATCTGGCCGCGGCCGCCATAGGCGATGCGGGCCTCGGCGATCTTCGAGGAATCGATGGTGTTGTCGCTCTGGATGTCCTCCGGGCGCACGATGCCGGCGACGATCAGTTCGCGGATTTCGTAGTTGACGCGGATCTCCTGCTTGCCCTCGACCACGAGATTGCCGTTCGGCAGCACCTGGGTGACCACGGCGGCGACGTTGGTCTGCAACGCTTCCTGGCGGACCACCGAACCCTTGCCGTCGCTGGAAGCCGTGGAGTCCGCCGTCAGGATGCGGCCGGGCAGCACTTTCTGTGCCTGCACGCCCAGCGTTTTGGCGCCGATGAAATCGCTGATGCCTGAATCTTCCTTGTTGGTGCGGCTGCGCTGGGTCTCGTTGGCGATGTTGGCCTTGTCGGTGATGTTGACGATCACCGTCAGAAGATCGCCGACGCGCGCGGCGCGCTGGTCTTTGAAGAAGGCCCTCGAGCCGTTCCGCCACAGCGAGTTGGCGTTGTAGGACACCGTCTCCGGTTTCGGCATCGGCATCTGCACCGGCTTGTAGCCGGGCTGCACCGTCGGATTCTCGATGGCGGTCAGCTTCGGCGTCTCGCCGATCTGCGACAGCCGGTCGATCGACGAGCAGCCGCTCGCCACGGAAAGGATTACCAGCGACGCGGCGGTAAGCAGGAAACGGTTACAACTGGACCTGAACATGGAACTTTACTCAGCTTTTGGAGCGGCGGATGAGGTAGCGCTGTTGGCGACGGCGACAGGTGCTGCGATTTGATCTGACAGGAGCGAGGAGGCTCCGCTCCGCCGGAAGCGGCGAGATGGTCTCGGTGTTGGCGGCAAGGCGGGGCGTTGCGACCGATATCGCGATCTGGCCGCGGCCGATCACGGTGCCCGTCACCGTACGCTTGGATTGCAGGTTGAGCACGCTGACGACGTCGCCTTCGGTGCCGCCATCCAGCGCCTTGCCGCGAACGGTCAGGTAGAGGCCGGCGGCCTCATAGATCAGGGTGACGGTCTGGTCGCGCTGCACGAGATCCGGCTTGACGAGATCGGCGACCTTGAGCGCCTGGCCGGCGCGGAGCTGGCGGCGCGCCTGCATGCCGATCACACGGTTGCGCACCGCGGCGTCGCCGCCGATTTCCGCCTTGGGGCGGCGTTCGATCACGACATCGGAGGCTTTCAGCAGTTCGTTGCGATCCATGTTGCGCACAAGCACCGCGGCCTCCACGGTCTCGATCACGTTGCCGGTGAAGCGCAGCCGGGTCGGCGTCGAAGGGTTGGTGTTGGCGATATCGAAGGTGACGTCAAAACGGCCGCCGCGGGAATCGTAATGCACCGAGGTTGGCTGCATCGCGCCGGTGTTCGACGCATCGAGCTTCACATCCTCGATGTCGCGGTCAAAGGTCAGGCTGAGATTGGCGGCATCCCCGAGGCCGCCGCGATGTTCCAGCGCCTGCGCCACCTGCTGCTCAATAAGCTTGGCGTCGATGGTGCGCGCCAGCCGCGTCACCGTGATCGATTTGAGGTCGTGGGTGTCGACGCCGATCACCTGATGCGCCCGCAGCGCGGCGAGCACCTGGTCGGTCGGCAGCGTGCCGGTGGTGCCGAGATCGGGCGCGCGGTAGATCGCGATTTGCGCGGCCGCGCCGGCATTGTCGATGACGTCGCCGATCCGCACCAGGTCGCCGGAGACATCGACGCTGGCGCGCAGCACCGGGGTTGCGATCGCGCCGTCGCTGGTCTGCGCGGATGCAGCGGTGACGGAGGCCGCGAGCAGGGCGGTCGCGAGCAGGAGGGAACGCATTTTCATCGTCAGTCTCCTCAGCGGAACAGCGCGGAAGTGGATTGCAGCATCTGGTCGGCCGCGCTGACCACCTTGGCGTTCATCTCGTAGGCGCGCTGCGCCGCGATCAGGTCGGAGATCTCGGAGACCACTTCGACATTGGCCTGCTCGAGATTGCTCTGCTGCATGTCACCGTAGCCGTCGGTATTGGCGATGCCGTCCTGCGGCGTGCCGGAGGCCGGTGTGTCCGTGAACAGATTGTCGCCGATCGGCTGCAGGCCGGCCTTGTTGATGAACCGCGTCAGGCCGATCTGGCCAAGCAGCGTCGGGGTCGTCGATCCCGGCAGCGTCACCGAGACCTGGCCCTGCGTGTTGATGGTGAGGCCCGAGGAGTTTTGCGGGATCGTGATGGTCGGTTGTACCGGGTTGCCCTCCGCGGTGACGATGCGGCCCTGTGCGTCCATCTGGAACGAGCCGTCGCGGGTATAGGCGTAGGTGCCGTCCGGCATCTGGATCTTGAAAAAGCCTTCGCCGCGGATCGCGACGTCGAGATCGTTGCCTGTCGCCGACAGCGTGCCTTGGGTCATCAGCCGCGGCGTGCCGACGGTCTTGACGCCACCGCCGATGTCGACGCCGACCGGCAGGATGGTGCCCTGGTCGGAAGCCTGGGCACCGACGCGGCGCACGTGATCGTAGATCAGGTCCTGGAACGCCGCGCGCTGCTTCTTGTAGCCGGTGGTGCGCATGTTGGCGATGTTGTTGGAGATCACCTGGACGTTGAGTTCCTGGGCCGCCATCCCCGTCGCTGCGGTATATAAAGCGCGCATGGTCTTGATCCCTTAGGCCGGAACGTCGGCGAGTTTTTCGATGGCGGATTTGTGCAGATCGCTCTCCTGCTGCAGCAGATTGGCGATCTGGGTGTAGGTGCGCGTCACCTCGATCAGGCGGCTCATCTCCGTGACCGAGTTGACGTTGGACTTTTCGATGAAGCCCTGTTGCAGCTTCGAGGCGGTGTCGGGCTGCGCCGCGCCGGCGGCTGCCGAATAGAGGTTGGAGCCTTCTTTCTGAAGGCTCTGCGCGTCGGCGAAACGGACGATCCGCAACTTGCCGCGCACCGCATCGGTCCGGCTGGTGCCTTCCTGAACCGTGACGTTGCCGTCGGCGGCGATCGAGACGTCGTGGTCGGTCTGCTGAAACACGATCGGGCCGGCATTGCCGAGCACGGGATCGCCGGCCGCCGTCACTAGCTGGCCCTGATTGTTGATCTGCAGGCTGCCATTGCGGGTGTAGCGCTCGCCGGCAGGGGTCTGCACCACCAGGAAGCCGGCGCCATCGATCGCGACGTCCAGCGGATTCTTGGTCGGCTCGGTCGGGCCTTGCGAAAAATCCTTGTAAGTGCCGCTGTCGAGCACATAGGAGACGGCACGGTCCCGGCCGACGAAATTGTCTTCATGCGCGCCGGTCTTGAGGTATTCCTCGAACAGCGACTTGTCGGCCTTGTAGCCGTTGGTGTTGACGTTCGCGACGTTGTTGGCGACGACATCCATTTGCCGTTCCAGAACCATCTGCCGCGATAGTCCGACGAGAAGTGCGTTCTCCATCGGTGGTTCTCCCCTGTGACGAAACGCGATCCGGCTCTCCCAAGCCTTCCTGCGAATCCCTCGAACCAAGGGCTCTCCCAAGCCGCGGTTCGCTGTTCACTACAGCGAAAGCCATGCCAAGTTGAAAAATGATTGTTTTGCAGGAGGTTAGCTGTTTCGCCGGGGGGTATTACGGGCGGCAGAAAGGTCTTGTTGACCATGTTTGCCCGGCAACTTTTTCCTACCGGGCGGGCAAAAGAAAGGTTCCATTAACCATTATTACCTTAGCGTCGCCATCCAACAGAGCGCGTATGCGCCGGGGGCATTTGTATCGCGTCATGGCCTGCCTCGCGGCATCGAGTTCATTTTCCTTGAGAGCTGACCGGGCGGGGCGATGGCAGACAACGAACAGGCGGATGGCGCGGCCGAAGGAATGGAAGCCGCACCCGCTCCCAAAGGCAAACTCAAGCTGATCATCGCGGCCGTCGGCCTGCTCGCCATCGTCGTCGGCGGCGCGGTGACCTGGTTCTTCTTCATCCGGCACGGCGGCGAGGAAGTGCATGCCGAAGCGCCGCCGCCGAAGCCGCCATCTTTCGTCGACGTGCCGGACATGCTGGTCAATTTGGTCGGCAACCCCGGCGAGCGCGTGCAATATCTCAAGGTCAAGGTCGTGCTCGAGGTCAAGGACGAGAAGCAGGTCGAGGCGATCAAGCCGTCGCTGCCGCGCGTCACCGACGTTTTCCAGACCTACTTGCGCGAATTGCGCTCCAACGACCTCAACGGATCGATCGGCCTGTTTCGGCTGAAGGAAGAACTGACCAAGCGGGTTAACGCCGCAGTCGCGCCGGTCCAGGTCAGCGCGGTGCTTTTCAAGGAAATCGTGGTCCAGTGATGGTGCGGATCTAACGGACATGGCGGGCAACGATCCAGTCGACCAGGATGCAATTGCAGCCCAATGGGAAGCCTCGCTCGATTCGGAGGATCCCGCGGAGGCCGCGGAAGCAGCTGCGGCCAATGAACTCTCCGAGACCATGGCGCTGCAATGGGCCGCCATGGTGGAGGACGGCAGCCGCGATTTCGGCGGCGGCAAGAACGGCGGCGAGCGGGTTCTTTCCCAGGAGGAAATCGACAATTTGCTCGGCTTTAGCGCCGGCGAAGTCAATCTCGACGATCATTCCGGCATTCGCGCCATCATCGATTCGGCGATGGTGTCTTACGAGCGTCTGCCGATGCTCGAAATCGTCTTCGACCGCCTGGTGCGGCTGATGACCACTTCTTTGCGCAACTTCACCAGCGACAATGTCGAAGTCTCGCTCGACCGCATCACCTCGGTGCGGTTCGGCGACTACATGAATTCGATCCCGCTGCCGGCAGTGCTTTCCGTGTTCAAGGCCGAGGAATGGGAAAATTTCGGCCTCGCCACGGTGGATTCCAGCCTGATCTATTCGATGATCGACGTGCTGCTCGGCGGTCGCCGCGGCCAGACCTCGCTGCGCATCGAAGGCCGGCCCTACACCACGATCGAAACCAATCTCGTCAAGCGGCTGGTGGAGGTCGTGCTGTCCGACGCCGAGCAGGCGTTCCGGCCGTTGTCGCCGGTCACCTTCACCATCGACCGGCTCGAAACCAATCCGCGCTTTGCCGCCATCAGCCGCCCTGCCAATGCCGCCATCCTGGTGCGGCTGCACATCGACATGGAGGACCGCGGCGGCAACATCGAGCTGTTGCTGCCCTACGCGACCATCGAGCCGATCCGTCCCGTGCTGCTGCAGATGTTCATGGGCGAAAAATTCGGCCGCGATCCGATCTGGGAGGGCCACTTCGCAACCGAAGTCGCACAGGCGCAGATTGCCGTCGATGCCGTGCTTTACGAGGCCGAGATCCCGCTCAAGCAGCTGATGTTGCTGAAGGTCGGCGACACCCTGCCGCTGGAAATGCGCGCCGACGCGCTGGTCGCGGTGCGCTGCGGCAGCGTCACTTTGACCGAGGGGCGGATGGGGCGGGTCGGCGATCGCGTCGCCATCCGGGTCACCAAGCCGCTGCGCAAACCCAATACCACCTTCGCGATGTTCGAGAAGGCCGATGAGCAAACCAAGTTGATGGAGGCCCAATGAGTCATTTACTCGGAGTTGCAATCGAGAGTCTGGTGGCGATGTTGCTGATGCTGACGATCGGCTACTGCATGCTGCTGAACGCGCGGCTGAAACGGCTCAAGGCGGACGAACATTCGCTGAAGGCGACGATCGGCGAATTGATCACGGCAACTGAAATCGCCGAGCGCGCGATCGGCGGCCTCAAGCACACTGTTCGCGAAGTCAACGAGCATCTCGGCAGCCAGCTCACCTTGGCGGAGCAGATGACGGAGCAGCTCAAGAGGCAGCTCGCGGAAGGCGACAATGTGTTCCGGCGGCTGTCCAGGATCGCGATCGCCGCGCGGCCCTCGACCGAAGCGGAGCCCGCACCACCCCAGGTTTCGTCGGCCAAGGCCGTCGCCGCGGCGGCTCAGGCGTTTTCCGACCGCAGAAGGTCTGATGGCCTCGCGGCATGAAATCCTTTCGTGACATTCGCGTGATTCCGGTCGTGCTGGTCGCGATCGCGGGGCTTGCCGTACTGAAGATCGCGGGCCTCGTGATCGATGGCGGTTATGTATTCGACTGGCAGACGCAACCGGCGAGGTCATCGGCCAAATTATCGGCCAAGTCATCCTGGGCGCAGCAAAATCTCAATTTTCCTGGCGGGAGCAAGACCGACGCCTCCGATATCACCGGTTCGGTTCACGAGAAGCCAAAGGAGGAGGCCGGAAAGCCCGCTCCCGCCGCGCCGGAAGTGGCGAAACCCGAGGGCACGGTCGTCTATCCCGAGCAGACCCAGCCGATGTCGCCGTCGGAGCTCGCGATCCTGGAGCGGCTGCAGTCGCGGCGCCAGGAGCTCGAGGCGCGGGCGCGTGAAATCGATATTCGCGAAAGCCTGCTCAAGCAGGCCGAGAAGCGGATCGAATCCCGCACCGAGGAATTGAAGGCGGTGGAATCCCGGATCACCACCGCGACCCAGCAGAAAACCGATGCCGATGCCGCCCGCTTCAAGGGCATCATCACGATGTATGAGGGCATGAAGCCGAAGGACGCCGCCAAGGTGTTCGACCACCTCGAAATGCCGGTGCTGATCGAAATCGCGACCCAGATCGCGCCGCGCAAGATGGCGGACATCCTCGGCCTGATGTCGACGGATGCGGCCGAGCGGCTGACCGTCGAAATGGCCCGCCGCGCCGGACCGGATAAATCCGTGTCGGCTTCCGCCGCCGAGCTTCCCAAAATCGAGGGCAAGGTACTGCCGCAAAAGCCCAATTGAGCTCCGGATATTTAACAGGCTCTTAATTCGCCAATTCTAGGATTTGAAGTGCGGGGTGAGGGCGTCCCGCCGCGAACGATCCTTGAAGCTGAAAGACTCATTGGAATGGCGCGCACGGCTGCCGCTGGATTTTGGTCGCAAGCCCGCGCCTGTGCGGGGGCGGCCCGGCGTGGCCTCGGCCGCACCTCACCGCTGGCCTGCGGCGCTGGTCCTGATCGGCCTGACCTTTTCCACCGCCTGCCGGGCGGCGGATCCGGTCAAGGGTGAGGCGACGTTTTCGGCTTCCGGGGGCTACGCCCGGCTGGTTCTCAAGCTCGCCCGGGATGTGCCGTCCGATGTGAGCACCGCCGGCTCGATCCTCATGATCCGCTTTTCGCAGCCGGTGGATATTCCGGTCGATAGGCTTTCCGAAGCCGTACCCGATTACGTCAATTCGGCGCGTCGCGATCCCGACGGCTCGGCGATCCGGCTGTCGCTGGCGCGCCGGGTGACCATCAACACCATGACGGCCGGCGAACGGGTATTCGTCGATCTGTTGCCGGATTCATGGACCGGCCCGCCTCCCAGCCTTCCGGCCGAAGTGGTCCGCGAACTCGCCGAGCGAGCGCGCGCCGCCGAGCGCGCCCTTCGCATGCAGCGCGCCTCGGATGAGGCCAGGAAGCGTCCGCCCATTCGCGTGCGCACGTCGGTGCAGCCAACCTTCGTGCGTTTCGTGTTCGAGATGCCGAACGGGGTCGGCGTGTCATCAGTGCTGAACGATCAGAAGCTCACGCTGATGTTCAACTCGCTGCTCACCTTCGACCTGGCCGACGCCAAGGAGGCCGCGCCGCCGAACATCTCGTCGATCAAACAGCAGGTCCAAGGCGACGCGACGACGGTGGAAATGTCGTTGATCGGCGATGTCGATGTCCATTCCTTCCGCGAGGACAAGAACTACGTGATCGACGTCGCCTTCCAGCAGGCGCAGAAACCGCAGGCGCTGCCTGTGCCCGTGGCGGACGCATCGCACGCACCGGCTCAGGCCACGGCCGCGCCGGCCATGTCGACGAAGCCCGCCGAGGCTGCGCCGCCGCGGCCCTCCGCCCCGATCGCATCGCCGACCTCGGAGGCGATTGCCAAAGAAGCCAACATCGAGATCAAGCCCGGTACGGCACCGAAAACATCGGCCGCCGTCGAGCCAATAAAGTCCGAGTCGTCCACATCCGAGCCGTCGAAGTCCGAGTCGATGAAGTCCGAGCCGGTGAAGCCCGAAGCGCCAATGCCACAGATGGTGGCAAAGGAAACCCCGGCCGCTCCGGCAGAACCACCGAAAAAGATGACGGCCGCAGCGGCGGAGCCCGCCGAAGCCAAACCGCCTCAGCCAAGCACGGCCGGGCCCGGCGCAACCGGCGTCACGGTCATGCGAACCAGCGAAGGCCTGAACCTGACATTTTCCTTCGCCTCTCCGACCCCCGTGGCAGTGTTTCGTCGCGCCGATGCGGTGTGGCTGGTGTTCGATTCCATAAAGCCGATCGATGTCGAGCCGATCCGCAGCAAGGGCGGGTCGATCATCGCCGGTGTCAGCGCGTTTGCGCTCGACAGGGGGCAGGCGATCCGCATTCGCCTCAGCCGCCCGCAACTGCCGTCGCTGACCAGCGACGACGACGCGGGCGGCGCGAACTGGGTGCTCAACTTTTCCGATACGCTGCGAACGCCGAGCGAGCCATTGGTGGCGATTCGCAACATCTCCGACCCCGCGCGCGCCAATGTCACGGTGCCGCTCGCCAAAGCCGGCCGCCTGCACCGGCTGGTCGATCCGGACGCCGGCGATACGCTCCTGGTTGTCACCGCGGCGGCGCCGGTTCGTGGCTTCATCAAGCGGCAGGATTTCGTCGAATTGGCGCTGCTCGAATCCGTCCACGGCGTCGCGATCCGCCCGAATTCCGACGACGTCGCTGCCGACGTCGCCACCGACAAGGTCGTGATCAGCCGGCCCGGCGGCCTGACGCTGTCCTCGGCTGAAGTCGGCGCGGAGCGCGCGACGTCGGCGGTCCGGCCGGTTTTCGACCCCTCCGAGTGGCGCAAGTCCAAGGAGGGCAGTTTCATCGCGCGACAGGACGAACTGATCACCGCGGCGTCGGCTGTCGAGGCCGATCAGCGCACGCCGGCCAATCTCGACCTTGCCCGCTTCTATATGGCGCGTGGCATGTTTTACGAAGCCAAGGGCGTTCTCGACGTCGTCCTCGCCGGCGCCAAACCCGGTCTTGAGGATCCGTTCGCGCTGGTCATGCGCTCGGTCGCGAACAGCCTGATCGGCCGTCCCGAGAAGGCGCTGAAAGACCTCGACAACCCGGCGGTCGGATCCAATTACGATTCGCAATTGTGGAGGGCGCTGGCCTACGCGCGTCAGGAGAAGTGGGCGGACGCGCGCGAGAAATTCAAGAACGTCGAATTCGCGATTCCCGCGCTGCCGGTCGAGCTGCAGCGCATCGTGCTGGCGGACGCGATGCGTGCCGACCTCGAGGTCAAGGATTTTCCGGGGGCGTCGAAACTTGGCAGCGAGCTCGACCTGGTCGGTATTACGCCGGAGATGAAACCTTCGATCGCGGTGCTGCGCGGCTGGCTGGCCGAGGGGCTCGGACACGACAAGGACGCGCTGGATCAATACAAGTTCGCCGTGAATTCTTCCGACCGGCCCGCGGCAGCCGAAGCCAAACTGCGTGAGATCGCGCTCAAGCAGAAGCGCAGCGAAATCAGCCAGGCCGACGCATTGCGCGAACTCGAAACGCTTTCGGTTACGTGGCGAGGCGACGGCATCGAGGTGAGGACGCTGCAGATGCTGGAGCGGATCTACACCGACACCGGACGCTACAGCGAAGCCTTCGCAGCGGCACGGATCGCGACCAGGCTGCAGCCCAATTCGGAAGCCGCGCGGCAGTGCCAGGACGCGGCATCGGCGCTGTTCGCGCAACTGTTTCTCAGCTCGAAGGGTGACGGTCTTCCGCCGGTCGACGCGCTCGGCATGTTCTATGAATACCGCGAGCTGACGCCGATCGGGCGGCGCGGCGACGAGATGATCCGCCGGCTCGCGGACCGGCTGGTCGCCGTCGACCTGCTCGATCAGGCCGCCGAACTCCTGCAGTATCAGGTCGACAAGCGGCTGGAGGGCGCGGCGCGCGCGCAAGTCGCAGCGCGCCTCGCAATGGTCTACCTCACCAACCGCAAGCCGGATCGCGCGATCGCGGCGCTGCGCACCACGCGTATTGCCGATCTCTCGGGCGAATTGCGTCAGCAACGGCTGCTGCTGGAGGCGCGCGCGCAGAGCGATGTCGGACGTCATGACCTTGCGCTCGACATCGTCTCCAACATCCCGGGCCGCGAGGCGATCCGGCTGCGCTCCGATATCTACTGGGCGGCGCGGCGCTGGCGCGAGGCGTCCGAACAGATCGAATTGTATTACGGCGAGCGCTGGCGCGACTTCAAACCGTTGAAGTCCGGTGGAGAAGGGCGATGTGATCCGCGCCGTGATCGGATATGCGCTGGCCGAGGATGCCATCGGCCTCGCCCGGTTCCGCGAAAAATATGCGCCGTTGATGAGCGGCGAGGCCGACCGGACAGCCTTTGACACCGCGAGCAAGCCCTCAGCCGCCAACAGCGCCGAATTCGGAGAAATCGCCAAGATGGCCGCGAAGGTCGATACGCTCGACGGCTTCCTGCGTGAGATGAAGGCGCGCTTCCCGGACGCGACCGCGTGGGCGCCGCCGTCCGAGATTTCGAAGGCCGACCCGGTCTCCACCGGCTCGCTGCCGCGGATCATCGGATCGACGCGAGCGGACGCGGCGAGATAGCGGACTCACATTCGACACCGCGCAAGTCGGCAACGCGCCAATACCGGAGGCTTCGTTGAGAGGAAGTCATCGTGCATATCATGTCCGACAAAAAAGGGAGCCCGCGCGGGCTCCCTTTGGCTTGGTTTAAGTCCGTCACCTAGAAATCGAAGGTCATGCCGGTTGTGACGGCTTTGGCCTTGTTGCCAGCAACCACGTTGTTGTTCGCGTCGCGGCCACATACACCGTAACCGTGTCCACTGGTTCCCAGACAGTAATGCGCGCCGGGACCGTTGCGAAGGTAGCTGCCGACCAGGTACCAGCTTACGAACGGACTGAAGTGATATTTCACGCCGGCCGCATATTGGTCGGCGCTGCTGTCGAGCGTGTTGAGCGCGAAGTCGGCGCTGCCGGCCGGCGGCGCCACGGTATAGGTATTGAGAATTCCCGTGCCCGGAGAACCCGGAGACGCGTTGGCGTGGGCCCATGAGCCGCTGACGTCCCACTTGCCGATCTTTTGGGTCGCGCTCACAAAGTATCCGTCGCGCGAGCGCTCGTTGAATGCGGCGACCGTGTTCTCCCGGCGCATCCGCTCGTAGATGCCGTAGAGCTGCAAGATGCCGATGCCATCGTTGAAATGATAGCCGCCACCCAATTTTGCCGCCCACTCGTTGGCAACGCCGACGGCACCGGCCGGCACAACCAGCACACCGCCACCGCTCAGCGGCGTCACAGCCTCATCGCCGGTGCGGTTTGTATGTTCGTGGAGTTCATAGGCACCGATCGCCGTAAAGCCCTCGTGGTTATAGGTGAGCGACGACGCTGTAGAGGTTGCCGTAGGAGCCGTCGGTACAGCCTTCGGGAGCCGACGTCAGCGGGAAACCGCTGCCGCTGCCGCGAGAGGACGTCGCAGGGCAATTGAAGTCGCCATACGCGTAGTTGCTGTTGTCCAACGCGGTGTTCTGTCCCGGCGACACCATAGCGGCCGCCTGGAAGCCGTTCCACACCGGCGATTCATACCAGATCGCATGCGCCGCGCGCCAATCGAATTCGGCCCGCAGATCGCCGCCGGTGTTGCCCATGATCGAGTTATAGTCGCCAAGGGTCGCGGAGAACGGATCAAACTTCGAGGTCGCTCTCTTGTATGGCGTGTCGGATTTGCCGGCCTTGATGGCGCCCCACGGGGACTCCATGCCGATAAAACTGTCCCGCGTTCCGAACGCTGCCCGCTCCGTCGGAACGGCCGCGACTTCCACCAGCGACTCGTATTGCGCCACGGCGGCCCAGCCCGGGAAACCATAGGGGCCAAGATCGTGCCGCGCCCGCACGCCGAAAGAAGTCAGATTGCTCGCAACGCCCCACTTCGTGCCTTGATCGAAAACGCCGGCGTTGAAGATGTCGCCGGACACGTCGACATGGCCGTACAGTGTGACCGTCGTGTTGTCGATAAACGCGTTGCCGCCCGGCGCCTTGCTGTAGATCGGAGCGCCGCCGATGCTGACGACGGCGTGCTCCGGCGCCGGCGCGGGCGATGGCGCCACCGCGGCATGTTGAACCGGATTGCCCTTTACCGTCGGTGTAACCGCGACCGGCGCCGGCCTGGACGCAGCGATATGGTTTACCTGTTCTCGTAGCTTGGCGTTTTCCTTGGCAAGTTTGGCGTTGTTGCGCTCGAGCGCGTCGAGCCGCGCTACGACGTCGTCAAGTGTTGCGGATCGCGCCGCGCCGCTGAATGCGACCAGGCAAAGGGCAGCACAGGCCGTCCCCGAAAGCAGCTTTTTCCTCATGACGTTTCCCCACGTTTGCGACCGGATTCAACTCCCGGGTGAACGCAGCGTAATGTATACCAAATACCAAAACAGGGGGTGGGGGGTTAGTTAACGAAAGATTTGTCGTTTGTTACAAAAATGACACGCTAGATATCGCTGCGGCGCAGCATTTGCCCATATGTTGTATATTTTTTGATATTGAGAACGCCGAAAGGTGCCGGCTCACATGAATTCTTCGACACGGCGACGTCTGCGACGGCATGTCGCACAACTTAAAGATGTTGTGGTATTCGCTGCTGCGAAGGGGCTTGCCGGTCAATTCCCCCAGGGCTTTTCACCACGGGCGATGCGCTGGGAGACCTCCGCCTGAAACGCCGGCGGACCGAAAGCGAACCAATCTTCTTTCACTTGATAGATCAGCAATCGTCGTTTTTCCGCGCTGAACTTCATCAGCCAGTCCAGTGCCTTTTTCTTAGGGGCCTCTCCGGCCGCGACCAGCACATCAACCGGCAACCCGTGCCAGAAAAAATTTGCCGCAAGCATGATCACGTCGGACTTGTCGGGACGCATCCATTCCGGCAGCGGACTTGAGGCGGCCAGCCATCCGCAAACGAACTCGCGGCATGGATGCTGAGGCCGTTCGCTGTAAATCGAGCACTGATTTCCGACGCTGAACGGACACGGCCTGCCCGGCCGGACATGATGTCCGCGCACTTCGATTTGCAGCCAGCCATCACAGCATGCCGTGCAGTTTCCACAGGTTCTCTGGTGCCGCAGATTCAAATGAAGGGGCCGGGGGTTGATGCGTGATGCTCACTGAAAACAATAGCGAACGCTGGAAAGCTGAACCTGGAACGCGTAGCGGCTGCATTGTTACCCATGGTCGCGGGCGGTGAGAGAGGGCGCGTCTCACGGAAGGCCGAAAGGAACTGATCACCGAAGATCGCGATGAAGGTGACTCCGTGGCGTGCCGCGCGCGGCGAACGGGTTAGGATACATATTTCGCGTATCGCACAATTGACAACCATTTGGACCCCACGGATGCGTGGCAGCGATGCCGCACAGGGGGAGAGCCATTCGTTCAGCGATGGCCGGGGGAACAGGTTGTTGACCGCCCTCGCAATAGTAAGCAAGCGCGGAATTCGCGTCTGATGCCGTCAGTAATGTAGCCAATAGCAAGAGACTGTGCCTCATCGCCACCCTCCATCTTCGACCGTTGCGATTCAATTATCGCACAATGCCGGGTTCGGCAAAACCGAAATGATCTCTTCCCTCGGCGATATCTGTTCTGCTCGGGGGAGTTTCGCGGATGCGAAAAATGCGCTCGTCGATGGTTCGTGAGGCTGCGAGGTCCGAAGAACCGCCATAGATATCCGGTGCGCGCGCGTCGCATGCGCTTTGTCTCGACTTAGCCATTCTCGAATTGTTGAGTTGACGAAGTAGCGGGGGCGGGCACTTAAATCGGCACATCGGCCGATGTTCCTGATCGATGTGGAATTTTCGGAATCGGCCGATGTTTCATTCTCGAATTTGCGCGCTGATCTTTTTTCCTGATACGTTTTTTGCTGGCTTGCCGGCCTCGACCTTCGCATCCGGCATTGGGATGCGCAGCGTCTGGCCGCGATGCTTACGAAGAGTGAGCCAGTCAACCTCATCGAGAAGCCGCGCGTTGCGCCGGAGCTCCGAACGATGCGGTCGGACCGACCAGGCGAGCTATCCGCCGTAACTTTGCACGAGGCTGCCCGCCACCAGCGACCAGCCGTCGACCAGCACGAAGAAGATCAGCTTGAATGGCAGCGACACCACGACCGGCGGCAGCATCATCATGCCCATCGACATCAGGACCGAGGCGACCACGAGGTCGATGATCAGGAACGGGAGGAACAGCAGGAAGCCGATCTCGAAGGCGCGCTTCAATTCGGAGATCATGAACGCCGGCACCAGGATCCGCAGCGACATGTCTTCGGGAGTGGCCGGCGGCGGCTCGCCCGACAGGTCCATGAACAGCTTCAGGTCCTTTTCGCGCACGTTCTTCTGCATGAAGCCGCGCAGCGGCACCGAGGCGCGCTGCAACGCTTCCTCGACGCTGATCTGGTTGGCGACCAGTGGCTTGATGCCGTCGTCATAGGATTTCTGCAGGACGGGCCCCATCACGAACGCGGTCAGGAACATCGCGAGCGCGATGATGACGGAGTTCGGCGGCGCGGTCGCGGTGCCGAGCGCCGTGCGCAACAGCGACAGCACGACGACGATCCGGGTGAACGACGTCATCATGATCAGGATCGACGGTGCGATCGACAGCACCGTGAGCAGCGCGATCAGCTGGATCGCGCGCTCGGTGACGCCGCCATTGCCGGCGCCGAGATTGATGCTGATGTCTTGCGCGAACGCCGGCGCCGCCAGCGAACTGGCGGCGATCAGGGTGGCTAAAAATAAAACTCTACGCGGGAAGGGCGCCGATCTCACGAAGGCGTCTTCGGACGGCCCAGCAACGACGCCATCTCGTCTTCGAGATTTTCAAAGCCGCTCTTCGGCGAGGGCGGGGCAACCGGCGGGGCCACCGACGGCTCGTTGCGGGCCGGCGGCGGTTCGGGCGCAACCGGCGGCGCGCCGACCCGCGGTTCACTGGCCTCGCCGGCCGGGCGGCGAAGCGCCGCCTCGAGCCGTTGCGCCATCTCGGCGAGATTTTGGTCCGCGGCCGACATCGCAGAGGGCGATTGCGGTGGCGGAGCGGCCGGGCGTTCGGCGGCGCGAACCAGAGGCGGCGCCTTCGGCGCTTCGCTCGGGCGCGGCGGACGCGGCATGACCGGCTCACTACGCGAGGTCACGCGCGAGGGCATCGGTTCGGGACGTAGCTCGGGGCGCGGCTCCGGACGGCCGCCAAGGGGGCTGCCGATTGGACCCCCAAGCGGCTCTGGGGTGAAACCTGCCAGCAGATCGCTGCGCAAGGGTTCGTTACGCATTGATTCGCTGCGCCGTTCGGCCAGCGCCGGCGCCGGGCGGCGGAGTTCGTCGGCGAAAGACGGCCGGACCGGCCGCGGTGGCGGCTCGGGCATTTGCGGCTCGGCGTGATCGAAGTTCGGCCCTTCGCTGTCGGCCCAGGCCGCGTCGGGCAGCGGCGCCACCCGGGGCGGCGGCTCGGCACCGACGCCAGGCCGTTGCGGCAGTTGCTCCCGTCCGGGCATCGCACGCACGATATTGGGTTCCACGACGATGTCGGTGGGGCCGCCGATCATCAGCAGATGTTCGATGTTGTCCCGCCGCACCAGCACCAGCCGCCGGCGGCCATCCACGGCGGCGGCATCGATCACGGCCAGCCGCGGCATCCGGCCGCGATTCGTGTTGGTGCCAAGGCGGTTGCCGGCGAATCGGCGAACCAGCCATGCGGCGACGCCGATCAGCGCCAGCACCGCCACGAATGCGAAGAAAAATGTCAGTGCCTGCATGCTAGTCCCCGGCAAATAGCGTTTACTTGTCTCTCGGTCGTCCTACGCACGTTCGTCCTACGCAGCGATGCCACAGACGGCGAAAAAAGCCTGAGCCAGGCTCCAATTTCTTAACACCCGGCGGCAGAAGCTGCCGCCCCCACACCTTAATAACCCATGAATCGGCTGGGCCAAAACGACTTCTTGGCATTCCAGGTTCAGTGATCTGGCTGCTTAACGCAGCCTTCGTGGCGAAAATGCGCACAATTGATGCCCGCGGCGAGAATCAGCCGCCCGCTGCGGTGCTGTCCACCAACTCCCGCATCTTAACCGGCTGTTAACCATACACGCGGCAAATTCTGCCTACCCGAGGCCATCGTGCCCGGCAGGGAAGCGGAGCGGCAGCCGATGTCCATCAACGATCTTCCGGTCTTGTCGGCGTTGCGTACCAAGATGCAATGGCACCAGGAGCGTCAGCGGGTGCTGTCCGAAAACGTCTCCAACTCCGACACGCCGAATTTCAAGCCGCGCGATCTGGTCGAGCCGAAATTCGATGCGACCGGGGCCGCCGCCGGAACGATGGGATCGCTGGCGATGATGCGCACCTCTACCTCGCATATCGCTCCGTCGGGTGGCGGGCAAAGCTTCGATCAGAACAAGAGGGCAGGTTTCCAGACCCGGCCCGCCGGCAATGCCGTCAATCTCGAGGACGAAATGCTCAAGGTCTCCGCCAACCAGATGGACTACGCGGCGGTCACCTCGCTCTACAGCAAGAGCCTGCATCTTCTGAAGACCGCGATCGGCAAGGGCTAGGGGCGAACAACCTTAAGGGAGCGGCATCATGGCCAACGATCTGAACGATTTCGCCCGTTCGATGGGCATCGCGACATCCGGACTGCGCGCCCAGGCCGGGCGGATGCGGGTGATTTCGGAAAACATCGCCAATGCGGATTCCACTGCACAGAGCGCCGGCGGCGATCCCTATCGCCGCAAGGTGCCGACCTTTTCCTCCGAACTCGATCGCAGCCTGGACGCCAAGGTCGTCGCGCTCGGCAAGATCAGGCCCGATCCGTCGGCGTTTCGCATCAAGCACGATCCCGGCAATCCGGCGGCGGACGCGGCCGGCAACGTCAAATATCCCAACGTCAATCCGCTGATCGAAATGACCGACATGCGCGATGCGCAGCGGTCCTATGAAGCGAACCTCAACATCATCAGCGCCACGCGTCGGATGATTCAGCGCACGCTCGACATCCTCAAGGCCTGAACAGGAAAGCTCAAATCATGGCTTCACCCACAGTCGCTGCAAACGCCTACGCCAATCTCGCCCGGATTCTCGACACCGGCGGCGCCGGCAAGGGCTCCGAGAGCGGCGGCCCGTCGTTCGGCGCGCTGCTCAAGGACGCGATCGGCAGCGTGCTGGAGGCCGGCAAGAAATCCGACGCTCAAACGGTGGCGATGGCGCAGGGCAAGGCCAATGTGATGGACGTGGTGACCGCGGTAGCGGAAACCGACGTCGCCGTCTCGACGCTGGTGTCGGTGCGCGACCGGGTGATCCAGTCCTACGAAGACATCATGAAGATGCCGATCTGAGGTTTTGCAATACGATCGCGGGTTCGATGCTTCGCGTCGTCCCGGAATGACGAAAACAAACAAGAGCAAGCGAGACCCAAAATGACCGGCGCTGAAACTCTCGACGTGGCACGTGATGCGATCTGGACCATCGTGGTGGTGTCGTCGCCACTGATGGTGGTCGGCCTCGTGGTTGGCGTGGTGGTGTCGCTGTTCCAGGCACTTACCCAGATCCAGGAGCAGACGCTGGTGTTCGTGCCGAAGATCCTCGCGATCTTCGTGACGCTGCTGCTTGCGTTACCGTTCATGGCGGACGCGATGCACAGCCACATGATGCGGATATCGTCGCGAATCATCGGCGGCTGATGCACACTGGTGCCGCCGGTTTGAAGTTCCTCACCAGTTGCAGCGAATTCGCGTTAGGAACTTCAAATCGGAAAACGGCACTGGCAAATATGTCTTTGCAGCGCGGTGGATTTGCCATTCGCATGGAGGACTCGCGGAAGATGCTGATGCGAATGGCAAATCCACCGCGCTGTGGCTAAGACATGCGCATCGATATTTCACTGCTGCCGGCGCTCGCCGCCGCCTTCATGCTGGTGTTCGCCCGCATCGGCGCCATGGTGATGCTGCTGCCGGGGCTGGGCGAAACCAACATCCCGGTTCGCATCAAGCTGGCGATCGCGCTGCTCCTGACGCTGATCATCCTGCCGCTGCACCGCGCCGCCTATCATATCGACATGCAGTCGATGACGGCGCTGCTGGTGCTGATGGTGCACGAGATCATTATCGGGGTCGTGTTGGGGGCAACCGCCCGGGTGACGCTCGCGGCGCTGCAGGTCGCGGGCGCCGTGATTGCCCAGCAGATGGGTCTCGGCTTCGTCACCGCCGTCGATCCGACCCAGGGCCAGCAGGGCCTGTTGATCGGAAACTTCCTTACCCTGCTCGGAATTACGCTTTTATTTGCGACCGACAGCCATCATCTCGTCATCGCAGCCCTCAACGACAGCTACACGATCTTTTCGCCGGGCGAGACGATTCCAAGCGGCGATGTCGCAGCACTCGCCACGCGAGCGTTCGCCGCCGCCTTCAAGATCGGCATGCAGCTTTCGGCGCCGTTTCTGGTGTTCGGCCTGGTGTTCAATATCGGGTTAGGGGTGCTGGCGCGGCTGATGCCGCAGATGCAGGTCTATTTCGTCGGCGTGCCGCTGTCGATTCTGTTCGGCTTCCTCATCTTCGCCGTGGTCCTCGCGGCGTTGATGGGGACCTTCCTCGATTACTTTATCGGCGTCATGCACGAACTGATACCGCTCAAATGAAAGCGTAGGCGATGGCCGACGAGAACGATACTGCCGACAAAACAGAAGACCCTACGCAAAAACGTCTGGATGACGCCCACGAACGCGGCGACGTCGCCAAGAGCCAGGAGATCAACACCTGGTTCGTGATATCGGGCGGCACCCTGGTGCTCTCGACATTTTCCGGATCAATCGGCGGCGGCATCCTGATGCCGCTGCGCAACCTGATCGCCAAGTCCTGGATGATTCATACCGACGGCGCGAGCCTTTTGGCGCTGACGCAGTCGCTTGGGTATGCGCTGGTGGCAGCGCTCGGCGTGCCGTTCTTGATGCTGGCGCTGGCGGCGATCGCCGGCAACATGGTGCAGCACCGGCTGGTATGGTCGGCCGAATCCTTGAAACCGAAGCTCAGCAAGATCTCGCCCGCATCCGGCGCCAAGCGGATCTTCGGCAAGCAGGCGGCGGCCAATTTCGCCAAGGGGCTGTTCAAGGTGATCGCGCTCGGCGCGGTCATGACGGCGATCCTGTGGCCGGAGCGTCTCCGCCTGGAGTCGTTCATGCACTTCGACCCGGCGATGATTCTGGGCGCCACCACCAGCCTGACCGTGCATCTGATGGGCGCGGTGGTGGCGATGCTCGCGGTGGTCGCGATCGCGGACTACCTGTTCCAGTACCGGCAGTGGTTCGAGCGCCAGAAGATGTCGCTGCAGGAGATGAAGGAGGAGTTCAAGCAGTCGGAAGGCGATCCCCACGTCAAGGGCCGGATCAGGCAGTTGCGCCAGGCGCGGATGAAGAAGCGCATGATGGCCGCGGTTCCCAAGGCCTCCGTGATCATCACCAACCCGACCCATTACGCGGTGGCGCTGGCTTACGAACGCGGCATGTCTGCCCCGGTCTGCGTCGCCAAGGGCGTCGACAACATCGCGCTCAAGATCAGGGAAATTGCCGGCAAACACGATATTCCGATCGTCGAGAACGTGCCGCTGGCCCGCGCTTTGTATGCGACCGTGGACATCGACGACGAAATCCCGGTCGAACACTATCACGCGGTCGCCGAGATCATCGGCTACGTGATGGGGCTCAAGCGCGGGGTTTTCAACCGGCGGGCGTGAACCCGGCAGAGCGGGGAGCTGTGGAAGGGGCCGGAAATGCCCGGGTTTGAGCGAAATAGCAGGTCTACGGACTTGCGCTTGCGGGTCCGATTCAGGCACTCAGGAGTTAAGCGCTGGTGTCGTCCTCCAGATCGGCAATGGCCGGCCTGGAGATGCACCACATCCATGTCGACAGGCTGCATTCCCCGCTATGACCGCCGACCCTGACAACGATCCGTCACGCGAACCGATGGCCTTCCACGAGCCGGCGCGGCGCGGTGGCTCTATCGTGCTGGTGCTGCTGGTGGCCGGCGGCATCGTCGCCGCGGCCGTTGCGCTGATGACGCTGGGCCGGGTGCAGGCGCAGCCCTATATCCTGGGGCTGCTGGCGCTGCTCGCCACGGTCGGGCTGTTCAACCTGTTTGCATACGCTGCCGGCATCATTCGATTCGCCGACCGTACCGCCGACGATCCCGTGATCGGCCGCATCACCGATCATGCCGTTGACGGACTCGCCGTCACCGACATAAGGGGGCACGTGGTCTATTCCAACGCGGCCTATCTGGCGCTCACGGGGGCGACGAGCCCGCAGGACGTGCGCCCGGTGGAACGGGTGTTCATCGGCAATCCCGATGTGTCGGAAGCGGTGTTTCGCCTGCTCAAGGCGGCGCGCGAAGGCAAGCGGCAGCAGGAAGAGGTCCGCATCGCAGGTACCGACGGCGCCTTTGGCCGCTGGCTGCGGATGCGGGTCCGGCCGCTCGGCCAGAGCAAGCGCGAGGCGAAATATGCGGTGTGGTCGATCGTCGACATCACCCGCGACCGTGAGCGGCAGGAGGATGTATTTCAGGAGCTGCAGCATGCCATCGAATATCTCGACCATGCGCCGTGCGGCTTCTTCTCGGTCAATCCCGCGGGCGACATCGTCTATGTCAACGCCACGCTCGCCAACTGGCTGGATTACGACCTCGCCGAGATCGGCTCGGGCGGGCTGAAGCTGACCGACATCGTGTCCGGCGACGGTGCGGCGCTGTTGACCTCGATTACGCCGGTGCCCGGCGAAGTCAAAACCGAGGTGTTCGACATCGATCTTCGGATGCGCGGCGGTAAGACCATGCCGGTGCGGCTCTATCACAAGCTGGCGTTCGGCGCGGACGGCGCTCCCGGCGCCTCGCGTACGCTGGTGATCAGCCGGGCGCGCGACGAGCGCGCCGACCCGCAGCGCGCCGCCGAAGTCCGCTTCATGCGCTTCTTCGATCATACCCCGATGGCGATTGCGACCGTCGACCGCAGCGGCGCCGTGGTGCGCGCCAACGCCCGCTACGCCAAGCTCGCGCAAGGCCTGAACCCGGAGGGCGCGGCCGGCAAGTCGATTTTCCGCGCGGTGAACGAGCGCGACCGCCATTTGGTGATCGCGGCCATCAACCAGGCCGCGGAAGGACAGGGCGATATCCCGCCGGTGGAGGTGATGCTCGACGGGCCCAAGGAGCGCTGGGGGCAGTTCTTCGTCACCGCGGTCGAGGAGGACGAACGCGAGACCGAGGCCGCGATCGTCTATCTGCTCGAGACCACCGAGCGGCGCGCGCTGGAGAACCAGATCAACCAGTCGCAGAAGATGGACATGGTCGGCCAGCTCGCCGGCGGCATCGCGCATGATTTCAACAATGTGCTGTCCGCCATCATGATGGCGAACGACTTCCTGCTGAACGCGCACAAGCCGACCGATCCGTCGTTCCAGGACATCATGCAGATCAAGCAGAACGCGACCCGCGCTGCGACGCTGGTGCGGCAGCTCCTCGCGTTTTCGCGCCGTCAGACCTTGCGGCCGCAGGTGCTCGATCTCGGCGACGCTTTGAGCGATCTCACCATGCTGCTGCGCCGGCTGATCGGCGAGAAAGTAAAACTCGACCTGGTGCATGGCCGTGATCTCTGGCCGGTCAAGGTCGACGTCTCGCAATTCGAGCAGGTGATCGTCAATCTCGCGGTCAATGCCCGCGACGCGATGCCCGATGGCGGCAAGCTGACGGTGCGGACCGGCAACGTCACATCGGAAGAGGCCGGGCAGCTCGCCCACAAGGGCATGCCGGCGGCGGATTATGTGCGGATCGACATATCGGATACCGGTACCGGCATCCCCGCCGAGATCGTCGACAAGATCTTCGAACCGTTCTTCTCGACCAAGGAAGTCGGCAAGGGCACCGGCCTCGGCCTGTCGACGGTGTACGGCATCGTCAAACAGACCGGCGGCTTCATCTATGTGGATTCCGAACCCGGCAAGGGCACCTCGTTCCACATCTTCCTGCCGCGGCATCATCCCGAGCAGGAGGTTCAGCCGGAGCCGGCGGCAGCGAACGGCGCCGCCAAAGAGTCGCCAGCCGAAGCGAAGCCCCGCACCGATCTGACCGGGCAGGGCACCATCCTTCTGGTCGAGGACGAGGAGGGCCTGCGTTCGCTGAACGCACGCGGCCTGCGCTCGCGCGGCTACAGCGTGATCGAGGCCTCGAACGGCATCGAGGCGCTGGAGGCGCTGGAAGAAAAGAACGGCGCGGTCGATCTCGTGGTCTCCGACGTGGTGATGCCGGAAATGGACGGCCCGACGCTGCTGAAAGCCATGCGCGGCCGCAATCCTGACCTCAAGATCATCTTCGTTTCGGGTTACGCCGAAGACGCCTTCGAGAAGAGCCTGCCGGAGAACCAGCAATTCGCCTTCCTGCCGAAGCCGTTCACGCTGAGCCAGCTGGTGGCGGCGGTGAAGGAAACCATGACGCCGGGCTGAGGAGCGTCAAACCGAAATTCCGTCGTCATAGCTGTGCAATGACGAGGCGCGGCTTCAGGCCGCGAGCCACCGCGCCAGGTCGTCCGGCTTGGGCAGGCCGCCCGCATGCACCACCTTGCCGTCGATGACGATGCCCGGCGTCGAAGCGATGCCATAGCCGGCGATCGCGGCGTAATCGGTCACTTTCTCGACCTTGACCGCAACGCCGAGCTTGTCGGCTGCGGCCTGCACCATCTCGGCTGTCGTGACGCAGCGCTTGCAGCCTGGGCCGAGGACTTTGACGTCTTTCATAGGGATTCTCCGTAGGTCATTGAAATAGTGCATTGAACAGGAAGCCGACCGCCAGGATGCCGGTCCCGACAACACCGACGAACACGGCGATCAGCTTCACGCTGAGTACTTTGCGAAGAATGATCATCTCGGGCAGAGACAGTGCGATCACCGACATCATGAACGCGAGCACGGTTCCAAGTGCTGCGCCTTTTGCGAGCAGCGCCGTGACCACGGGAATGATCCCTGCGGCGTTCGAATACATGGGAATGCCGATCAGCACCACGGCCGGCACCGACCACCAGACGTCCCGCCCCATGATCGAGGCCAGCAGGTCCGCCGGCACATAACCGTGAATGAAGGCGCCGGCGGCGATGCCCGCGATGATCCACGGCCACACGTTGCCGACGATTTCGTGGACAGCCTCAATTCCCGCCTTGATGCGATCGACGACCGAGAGCTGTTCCGGCGGAAGATCGACCGCGTCGGACCGAATGTTGCGAACCCAATCCTCCAGCCAATGCTCGAGATGCAGGCGGCCAATGACCCAGCCGGAGACGACAGCAACGGCAAGGCCAAAGGCGAGATAGGTCAGCGCCACTTTCCAGCCAACGAGTGCGAACAGAAGGCCGAGCGCGACCTCGTTCACCATCGGCGCGGAGATCAGGAATGAAAAAGTTACGCCAAGCGGCACGCCCGCGCTGACGAAGCCGATGAACAGCGGCACGGCCGAGCAGGAGCAAAAGGGAGTGACGATGCCGAGCGAGGCGGCCAGCACGTTGCCGACGCCTTCGCGCTTGCCGGCAAGAAGCGCCCGCGTTTTCTCGGGCGAGAAGAAGCTGCGCACGACGCCCATGCCGAACACGACGAGGGTGAGCAGCATCAGAACTTTCGGAGTGTCGTAAGCGAAGAAGCCGATCGCTTCGCCGAGATGGCTATTGGGATCGACATGCGTCGATGCGACGACCCAATCCGAGAACGGAACGAGTTGACTGTAGACGACGCCCCAAATGGTCAGCGCAGCGACCGTCGATCCGATCCACTTTGCGGTCGAAGGGCCGGCGCTACGCGCATGTTCGGTGATGGAATTGAGGCTCATGCGGCATGCCTTTCCTGAATTGCCGGCAGCGCCAGCGCGGCGTCGACAAGCGCCACAACCTCGCGAGGAAGGTTTGGCGAACGGCGATAGCGGACCCATTGCGCGTCGCGGCGGTCGACCACCAGGCCCGCCGTCTTGAGGGCTGCCATGTGGCGGGACATGCGGGACTGGCTGGCACCGAGTTCGCGCATCAATTCGCAAACACAATGCTCACGCCCATCCCACACCATCCGGAGGGCTTCGAGCCGGACCGGTTCTGCGAGGGCGGAAAGAATCGCCGTTGAATTCATGGTCTCGTCCAATAAAATGCGCTTATGCGCATAACCGCATATAAGCAGCCTTCCATCGGCTGTGCAAGACCTTCAAAAGATTATTTGCAGCAGCCGGTATTCTCGCCCTTCGCCCGCACTTGCTGAATTGGCGGGAGGACGCGCGCAGCCTTACTCGGCACCACGGCTGCTTCCCGATTTGATGCCCTCGGATGCAGTTCCAATGTGGGAAGTGGTCACGGTGCCCGCGCCCGGTAACTTGGGACGAGGCAACTCGCTGGCAGTCATTTCGCTCGCAAGTCGACCATCGCGTAGTCGGAAAATATGATCGAACTGATCGAGAATCATTTCGTCATGCGTAACGACGATTATCGCTGCGCTCTGATCGACGGCGATCTGGCGCAACAAATTCATCACGATTCTGGCACGAGCCGAATCGAGCGGCGCGGTCGGTTCGTCCGCCAAAATAATGCGTGGCTTGTTGGCGAGCGCGCGCGCGATCGCCACCCGTTGGGCTTCGCCGCCTGAGAGCTGCCTCGGCAAGGCATGCTTGCGATGACCGACCTCAAGATAGTCGAGCAGTTCGACGGCCCGCGAGCGCGCTTCCGCCGAGCGGTACCCGGCGAGATCGAGCACCAGGGCGACATTGTCGCTTCCATCAAGAAACGGCAGCAGATTGGGGTATTGGAAGATGAAACCGATCTTGTCGAGCCGCAGCCGGCGAAGATCGGATTTCAGCCAGTGTTCGTCATAGACAACCTCGCCGTCGAGCGTGATGCGACCGCTGCTCGGCTCCAGAATGCAGGCGATGCAATGGAGCAGCGTGGTCTTGCCCGAGCCGCTTGGGCCCATCAGTCCGACGACCTGGCCCGGATAGACATCCATGTTGATGTCGATCAGTGCGTCGACGCGGGTCGTACCCTGCCCAAAATGCTTGGACAGATGCTCGACGCGCACGACTGCCATTTTGCTCGTGTCGGCCATTATTTTACCCTGACGAGGCAAGCGCTTCGGTCGGGTCCACCTTGAGCGCCAGCCGGATACCGAGCGTACTGGCCGCAAGGCAGATCACCACCGTGATGACGAACACGACTGCGATGCTTTCGAAGTCGAGCACCAGCCGCCGCGGAAAGTAAGGCTTGAAAATGAGAACGAGCGCCAGCCCGATGAAGTAGCCGAATATTCCCATCGAGAGAGCCTGCTGAACGATGAGGCCGACGATGGTCCGGTCCGGCGCGCCGACGAATTTGAGGGTGGCGATGGAGCGCACCTTGTCCATGGTCAGCGTATAGACGATCAACGCGATGATGACCGCCGAAACGATCACCAGCAGAACCATGATCAAAAGCTGCTGCTTGCGTGACTTTTCGATCACGAATTTGCTCAACAAGGTTTCCTGTTGCGCTTGAGTAAGCGTGGTGAGGTGTTTCCATCGCGTCAGTGCGGTGGCGACCTCACTAAGGGGAACGTAGGGCGACACCTTGGCAATGACGGCATTGATCTGGTCGCTCGTTTGTAGCGCGCCTCCCCGGAATACCTCGCGTCGTTCGGCCGGGGGCGCAAGCTCGAACTGCAGCGCCTGTGCGTCATGCAAGGTGATGTATCCGACGGGATCGCCGGACGAGGTCAATTCGTTCCGCATCAGGCCGACGACGGTAAACTTGTGACCATGGGTGCCCAGCGGCACTTCCTGCCCGAGCGCTAGACCGGCAGATGCGTCGAGGATCATTTCATAGTGGCTGCGGACGATGTCGCTGCCGGCCACGAGCTTGCGAGGTCCGCCTGGCCGGCCCGGCTGGTAACCGATGAGAAAGAGGCGGAGCGGCTTGCCGTTCAGTTCGGTCTGGACCGATTGGTAGGTCACCGCACCGGCACGCTCAACGCCGTAGACCCGGGCAACCAATTCCCGGGTGTCGCCGGGGATTCGCGATGACTCGGCGAAAGGTCCGTTGGTGCCGGCCTGCACCACCCAGAGATCCGCGTTCGCGGCGCGGGCTTGCCGCAGCGCATCGTCGATCAGACCCCCGTAGACGCCGGTGATCACGATGACGATGCCGAGCAGCAGGCTCAATCCGAAGTTGGTCAGGACGAAGCGCAGCAGGTTATGCTTGATGTCCCGATACGCCAGATTCATTTGGGTGGCTCTGCGATTATGCTGACGGCGCGCCCGATGCGCAGCCCGCTACGCAATTGGCTGACCGCGACGGCGTGGTCCGGCAGTCCGTCGGCAATCTCATAACGTCCGTCGAGCATCCGCTGTCCGAGCGTCACTTCGCGCTTTTGGAGGTGCCCGTCCTCGACGGTCCAGATCGTCCCCCGACCCTGACCGAGCCCCACAATCGCGGTTTCCGGGACCAGCAGGGCCTGTGGGAGCCGCTGCGTCCTGATATAGACTTCCGCCTGCTCGCCGAGATTGAAGCTGTCGGGGATGCGGTCGAACGCGATCTCCACCCGACGCTCTTCATTGACGCGATCGCTTTCAGGCTCGATCCGGGCAACCTTTCCCTGAATCCGCTGCCGGGGCAGCGATCGCAGGACGAACTCCGCAGGCTCGCCAACCCGGATTTCGCCAGCCTTGCTCTCGTCGACGTAGGCGAGCACCCAGACCGATTTCGGATCGATCAGCGTGAAAACCGGCTCTCCAGCCCCAAGCGCCGACCCGAGTTCCTTCGACCGCGCGGTAATCATGGCGTCGTAAGGCGCCGCGAGGATATGAAAGTCCAATGTGGCCGATTGCTGCTGCTGCTGCGCCTTGGCGTCGTCGATATTGGCCTGAGCCACCAGCACGTCGCTACTCGCGAGATTCAAGTCCGCGAGCGCAGCGTCTTGCGTCGTCTTTGCCGTTTCCGCCGCCTCGACGGAGGTGGAATTGGTCTGAACAAGCCTTTGCTGGCGTCCACTGATGCGCGTGGCATTGTCGTAGTTCGCTTGCGCCTTCTCGACGCTTGCTTTGGCCCGTCGAAGATTGGCCTCAGTCTGCTCGATGGCCGCCCTGGCCCTGGCGACCTGTGCTCTCTGCTCGCGGTCGTCGAGACGGGCGAGGACTGCTCCCTTGGCCACGCGATCACCGACATCCGCTTTAAGCTCGACGAGCACGCCAGAGACCTTGAACCCCACCTTGGATGCGACCCGCGCCTCGACGGTGCCGAGACCGAAAACCTGAACGGGCACATCGTGCTCGACGCGGGCGATCTGCACCGCAATGGGCCGGAAAACCAAGGCCCAGGCAGCAACTCCGGCACCTCCCACCAACGCAAGCGCGACGGCCAAAAGCAGAAGATACCTGCGGTGCATTGAGGCGGGACCTCTTTATCGGATAGCTTATGCCTACGCTGCCGCTCAGCCGCGCATTTGAGCTAGGTCAATCCGCGTTACCGATCTATCTGCATGCTGTGACGATATTCTCTTCGTTTGGACGCCATGTGCGAACTCCTCGGACTATCGAGCAATGTCCCCGCGACGGTGAATGTTTCACTGCCCAAGCTCGCCGAACATGGCCGAGTTTCCGGAACGTATAATGACGGCTGGGGTATCGGTTTTTATGAGGGATCTGACGTCCGCTTGATTAAGGACTCCGCCGCGGTCGGCGATAGCGAATGGATTCAGTTTATCGCCAACCACAATCTGCGGAGCCGGTTGGTGATCGCGCACACCCGCAAGGCAACGCGCGGAACCAGTTCATACCCCAACGCTCAGCCATTTGTTCGAGAGCTGGCGGGGCGCGTACATCTATTTGCGCACAACGGTGACCTCCCGGGCATATTCAAATCAAAAGCGTTCCAGGCCGATCGCTTCAACCCAATTGGCGAGACCGACTCCGAACTCGCCTTTTGTGTTCTTCTCGACGAAATGGCGGCGATCTGGTCGGCGCCAAATGCAATGCCGACGCTGCGCCAGAGATTCGAGATCGTGTCTTCGTTTGCTGGGAAACTCAGAAAGCTAGGACCGGCAAATTTCCTGTATTCCGATGGCGATATGCTTTTCGCGCATGGACACCGGCGGATGCACGCCGATACCGGCAAGATCGAGGCGCCAGGCCTCGTGTCGGCCCAGCGCCGGTGCCAGCACGACACGGTAGGCTCGGCAGCCAGTGGCCTTTCCATCCGTGGCGACAATCAACAGGTGGCCCTCTTCGCGAGCGTGCCGCTGACGAACGAGTTCTGGGCGCCGCTTGCAGAAGGCGAACTGGTCGCGGCCTGGGGCGGCCAGCTCGTCGCCCGGCAATTGGTCGACCAGGCTTTGGTGGTGTCCGACACCTTTTCTGACAATCCAATCGTGGATACTCTGGGCGCGATCGCAGACTGAGACCGGATATAGCCAAAGCTCTAAACGACGAACACCGTCTCTCCGACCTGGGCTTGCGACACGAACACCGGCACGTCGTAATGACGGACGGGACTTAAGACATCGCCGTCAAACAACCACGGCCTGAGCCATCCGGGCCGCAAAGCTTCGCAGCGGCCGCAACGGTGTTCGAGATGCGAATGATTGACATGATGGTCGAAGCCGTGCGCGCGGGGGTTGAGCAAGATCAAAACCGGACGCGGAAGGAGCGAGCCTCGATTGGCTCTTCTGAAAGCGGGCGCTTGGCTCGGCCGGCAATGGCGAGCCAAGATGCCCCGGGAAATGGCCGCAAATGCGGGCGATCGCCGGCATCCCCGCGACCGAGGGCCGCAGCCGGGGTTCCCTTTGCCGGCTTCCCTTTTCGGCAGCTCTGCCCATGTTAGGGGCGCTTCCCCCTGCCGGGGATTTTAGGGAAACAGACATGAAATTCACGCAACGCGCCCATGGCATCGTCCAGGCGATTGCCGTCACCGTAGCGCTGGCGGTGCCGCTGGCGCTTGCCGTCTCGTCGGCCGACGCCCGGGTCGGCGGTGGTTCCAGCATGGGCTCGCGGGGAACGCGAACCTTTTCGGCGCCGCCCAGCACGTCGACGGCGCCCGGTAGCGCGCAACCGTTCAACCGTACCTTCACCCAACCGGGCAGCCCCGGATTAGGCGCGCCGGCCTCGGCCGGCGGCGGTTTCTTCAACCGGCCCGGCCGCGGAATGCTCGGCGGCCTCGCCGCCGGCTTCCTCGGCGCCGGTCTGCTCGGCATGTTGTTCGGCGGCGGCATGTTCGGCGGCCTCGGCGGATTGTCCTCGATCTTCGGGCTGATCCTGCAGATCGGTCTGATTGTGATCGTGATCCGGCTGGCGATGTCATGGTGGCAGCGCCGTCAGCAAACAGCCTCCGCCTATGCCGGCCCCGGTGCGGGGCCCGGCGCGCCATCGGCGATCCGCACCGCGACGGGTTTTGGACTGGGATCCGGCAGCGCGCCACCCGAGATTTTGCCCGCCGACTATGAGGCGTTCGAGCGGCTGCTCGGCGACATCCAGGCGGCGTGGTCGAACGAGGACGTGGCGAAGCTGCACACGTTGGCGACGCCGGAAATGGTGTCGTATTTCACCGGAGATCTCGAGGCCAACCGCGCGCGCAACGTCGTCAACAAGGTCTCCAGCACCAAACTGCTGCAGGGCGACCTCGCCGAAGCGTGGCGCGAGGGCGATACCGATTTCGCCAGCGTGGCGATGCGGTTCTCGATGATCGACAAGACGGTCGATCGCACCACTGGCCGGCTGGTCGAGGGCAGCGAGCAGCCTTCGGAAGCCACGGAAGTGTGGACCTTCCTGCGGCCACGCGGCGGCACCTGGGAACTCTCGGCGATCCAGCAGACCTGATCGCCAGCAGTGTGATGATGTAAGGGCGCCGCGGGTTCGAACCGCGGCGCTTTTTTGATTTTCCGGACCGCCGTAACAGCCTGCTATCATGCCTGGCGCGAGCGGAAGGAGTTCCCATGCGCTACGAACTCTATTACTGGCCGGGCATTCAGGGCCGCGGCGAATATGTCCGTCTGGCTCTGGAAGAGGCCGGCGCCGAGTATGCCGACGTCGCGCGCACTGACCGCGGCATGGCTGCGATGATGCGGATGATGGAAGCAGGCAAGGGCACGCCGCCGTTCGCGCCGCCGTTTCTCAAAGCAGGCAAGCTCGTGATCGGGCAGACCGCCAATATCCTGCTCTATCTCGGCTCGCGTCACGGCCTGGCGCCGAAACCGGAGGCGGGGAAGCTATGGGTGCATCAGCTGCAGCTCACGGTGACCGACCTCGTGCTGGAAATTCACGACACCCATCATCCGCTCGGCCCCAGCCTCTACTATGAGGACCAGCGCGCCCCGGCGAAAAAGCGCAGCGAGGAATTCTGGAATGAACGGGTGCCGAAATATCTGGGTTATTTCGAGGGGCTATTGAACAGCAATGGCGGTTCTTTCCTAACCGGCCGCCGGCTGACTTACGTGGATCTATCGCTGTTCCAGATCGTGGAAGGGCTGCGTTATGCCTTCCCGAAGCTCATGAAGGCGTTCGAGCGCAAAATCCCCGGCCTGATCGGATTGCGCGACCGCGTCGCCGCGCGGCCCAAGATCAAGGCTTATCTCGAAAGCGACCGCCGCATCGCCTTCAACGAGGACGGTATTTTCAGACATTACAAGGAACTGGATTTATGACGCTCGTCATTCCGGGTTCGCGCTATCGCGCGCCCCGGAATGGCGATGTGAATCTCTACCTGTTCCGCCCGTCGACCGGCGTCATCGCGAGCTTCGCCAGTTCGATGCCATCGATGCAGCTGACGTTGAGCGCCACCACCTCGGTGCCGTCGGGCTTCTTGCCGCGCGCGAAGACCTCGGTGCCGCAATCCGGGCAGAACTGATGCCGGATCGCGTGCTTGTTGAAGAGATATTCCTTCAAGTTGTCGTCGCCGGCGCGCAGCTGAAATTTATCTGGCGCCAGAAAGGCGAAATGCAGCCCCTTCTTGGTGCAGATCGAGCAGTTGCATGCGGTCACCATGGCAAGATCGGTGGTGCATTCGAAGCGCACCAGGCCGCAATGGCAGCCGCCGGTATAGGTGATGGGGTTGGGCATCGCCGTGCATCCATTGTTTTAAGTCGGGCGCAGTATACTGCTCACCAAAGTCCGGGCGCCAGCCGGTAGCGCACCCGAGCCGCGTAGTCTGCCTAATCGGGCAGGCCAGCGATCAGCGCGCGTTCCTCGATGGCGATGCGGATGGTGAACAGCACGGCGAACAGCGGCGACATCGCGACGCCCCGCCGTGAGCCTAACAGCAGCGGCGCGCCGACGAAGAACAATACGGTGCCGCTATACATGGGATGGCGGACAAAGGCGTAGGGACCGGTCGAGATCCCGCGGTGGCCGCGTTCGGTCTGCAGTTTGATCACAGGTGCTGCGAGCGAATTCTCGCGCATCACCCACATGATGAAGCCCGACAACAGCAGCGATCATGCGGAGTTCCCGTTCTCGCGGGCTCACGATGATCGCGCCGTTTCCGGCCAACGTTCGGCGTTGTTTGCTTGCCCTCCAGGGAGGGTGAAGAGGGCCTACGCCCTCACACCAATTGGTCGATGCGCGTTCCCTGTCCCGGCGGCAGCGCGGCCCGCACCGGTTGGGATGCGCTGGCGTCGTCGCCGTCGCCATCGACCTTCACGTCCGGTCCCTTGGGCTCGGCTGCCTCAGGGGCTTTCACCGGGACGGACGGCGGGGGGCTCGAAATGCTCGAAATACTCATGATGGATACCTTTGAGGCGCTGTCGATGCCGGACTGTGACAGAGCGGAGGCGAATGCTTTATGAATCGAAACCCTAAATCCCGCGGCATCGGGGCCTATCCGCGCACATGGTGAACGGGGCCTGAGAAATTCGGTAGAAAGACCGATCCGGCCGGCGAGGCGCCCGCGATTCCGTCTAGCCGGCAATGCTGACCAGTTGCGATTGCCTCGCAGCAGGGGATCGGGATTTGAACGTTTTGAAAGGGGCGTCGGCTGTGTCGCTTGTGATCCACCGGTTTCATGCCATGGCATCCGATTGCGCCGTTCACGTGCAGGCGGAAACCGCTGCCGCCTCCGCCATGATCGCGATCGCGGCGGAGGCGGAAGTCAGGCGCATTGAAGCGCGCTATTCGCGTTACCGTGCCGACAGCGAACTGGCGCGGATCAATCGGGTCGCCACGGCGGGCGGGGTGATCGATATCGATCCGGAGACGGCCGGTCTCATCGCTTACGCCAAGGCGTGTTTTCAAAGCAGCGAGGGCGCGTTCGACATCACGTCCGGACTGCTGCGCCGGGCCTGGGATTTTTCGAAGGCGCAGTTGCCGGAGCAGCGCGAGATCGATGCGCTGCTGCCGCGTATCGGGCTGGACAAGGTCACGCTGTCGGACGGTCGCCTCGCGTTCGCGCAACAAGGCATGGAGCTCGATCTCGGCGGCCTCGGCAAGGAATACGCAGCCGATCGCGCGGCGGAAGTCTGCAGCGAACGTCAGGCGCGGCATGGCTTCGTCGATCTCGGCGGCGACATCCGCGTGATCGGCCCGCAGGCGGACGGCCAGCCCTGGCTGATCGGCATTCGCGATCCCCGCGACGCCTCAGCGATAGTGGCGGAAGTTGCGTTGCACGACGGAGCGCTGGCGACCAGCGGCGACTATGAACGCTTCGTCGAGGTGGGAGGACGGCGCTATTGTCACATCCTCGATCCCCGGACCGGCTGGCCGGCGCAAGGATTGGCATCGGTGACGGTGATTACCGAGCGCTGCCTCGTCGCGGGAAGCCTCGCGACGTCGGCAATGCTGAGGGGCGGGGAGGCAGGCGCCTGGCTCGGACGCCTCGGCCTCCGCTACGTCGCCATCGACGATCAGCGGCGATGCAGCGGTACCGAGCCGCTTTCGATCAGGCCGAGAGGTTGATCAGCGAGCCCGGCAGCGTCGTCTTCGGCAGCGATGACGGATCGATCGAATTCAGGGATTGCACGCTCGCCGCCAGCGAGGATGGCGATCCGGATTGTCCGGCGTTGTCGGCGCGCAGCGAGGCCATCAGCTTCGACATGCCGGAGACGAAATCCTGCCTGGAGACGCTGCCGGTGCCGTTGGGATCGAGCGCGGCGAAGAGCGCGTCCGCGCCTTGCTTCTGGAACACGGCGGGCGGATTCTTGCTCTGGAAAGCCTGGTCGAACTGCGCCTGGGTGATGCTGCCGGAGCCCGAAGTATCGATCGAATCGAACAGGCTCGACATCTTCTGTTGCGGTGGACCGCTGGAGCTCGCCCCGGAAACCGCATGCAAGCCAGAAGCAGCACCTACGCCGGCAATATTCATGAAAATTCCCTAGTCACGCGGGGCCCCGCGGAAGCGGTACCCAAGCTGCGACAACATGTGCAGGATTAAGTAAACAATTCGTTTACCATGGGCCGGATCAGGGCAGCCGATCGACTGTTTGCACCGATCCGCCGGCGAGAAGCGACCGCGCCGGGGCGGAGGGATGTTTGGCGACGGATCTCGCCTCTATTGGTCCGTGCTGCGCGAGATCGTGATCGACGCGTCGGTCTTGGTCCTGACGCAGCGCATGTCGAGGCGGCGATAGCGGGTCGCGACGTCGTCGCCGTGCAGAAGCCCCATCCGCTTGATGCAGCGGGTCGCGCCGCGCACCATGTCGTCTTTCGGCAGCGTGAAGATGATGGCGGCGGCACTGGCGACGAGATCGATGAAGGCCGGCTTTGGCTTGCGGACGTCGGACTTGGCGTACAACTGGTAGGCGACGTTGCGGGCGGCGCAGCCGAGCGTGATCTCCTTGGCCTTCGGGTGCGACAGATAGATCAGGTTGGCCGCGGTCCTGCCGACGGCAAGGCCGTCGATCTGGCTCTTGAGTTGGTTTGCGAGATCGTCGCAGCGGTCGGCGCGGGCAGGCGAGGCACACAGCGCGGTGAGCAGCGCGAGTGTGGCGGCCGGTATGGTCGATCGGCGAAATTCCGGATTCAATGTCATTATGAAAAGCCCCTTTGCGCCATTGAAGCGTCCGCCAGCGGTTAGCGCAAGGGTCGGGCTCGTCATCGCGGCGATGCCTGCGCCAAGCGCGCCGGATCGGCGGGATAAGCTATGCGAACTGGCGTAAGTGGCCGGCGTGCGTCCAGAACCTTCCCTTTATCCGAAAAATGCTAGAACCGGTTCAATCGCCGGCGCGTCATCTTGAGGACGCTTCCGGCTCCCAGCCCCGCGAGCCCCCCATGAACGCCCCCACCGCCTTTCCCGACCAAAAGCCCGTTCCGCCCTACAAGCACACGCCGCTGTTTCCGCTCGGCGCCGACACCACGCCGTACAAGAAGATCACGGCCGAGGGCGTGCGGGTCGAGAAGGTGCTTGGGCAAGGACATGCTGGTGGTGTCGCGCGAGGCGCTGCGGGCGCTGTCGGAGGCTGCGTTCGGCGAGATCAACCATTATCTGCGCCCGGGCCATCTGAAGCAGCTGCGCGCGATCCTCGATGACCCCGAGGCCAGCGACAACGACAAGTTCGTCGCCTTCGATTTTCTGAAGAACGCCAACATCGCTGCCGGTGGGGTGCTGCCGATGTGCCAGGATACCGGCACCGCGATCATCATGGGCAAGAAGGGCTCTCGCGTCATCACCGACGGCGACGACGAGGCGGCGCTCTCGGAAGGCGCGCGTGACGCTTACCTGCGCCGCAACCTGCGCTATTCGCAAGTGGCGCCGCTGTCGATGTATGAGGAGAAAAACACCGCCAACAATATGCCGGCGCAGTGCGAGATCTACGCCGAGGGCGGCTCTTGATCAGATTTGGCCTACAAGTTCATGTTCATGGCGAAGGGCGGCGGAAGCGCCAACAAGAGTTTCCTGTTCCAGGCGACGCCGTCGGTTTTGACAAAAGATCGCATGCTGGCGTTCCTGAAGGAGAAAGTGCTGACGCTGGGCACCGCGGCATGCCCGCCATACCATCTGGCGATCGTCATCGGCGGCACCTCGGCCGAACTCTGCATGAAGACCGTAAAGCTTGCCTCGGCGCGCTATCTCGACGCGCTGCCGACCCACGGCTCGGCCGACGGCAACGCCTTCCGCGATCTCGAGATGGAGCAGGAAATATTGAAGATGACGCAGTCGCTCGGCGTCGGCGCGCAGTTCGGCGGCAAGTATTTTTGTCACGACGTGCGGGTGATCCGGCTGCCGCGCCACGGCGCCTCGCTGCCGATCGGGCTTGGGGTGTCCTGCTCGGCGGACCGCCAGGTGCTCGGCAAGATCACCAAGGACGGCGTCTATCTCGAAGAGCTCGAGCACAATCCGGCGCAATATCTGCCCGCGGTCGAGCACGCGCTCGGCGGCGAGGTGGTGAAGATCGATCTCAACCAGCCGATGAAGCAGATTCTGGCGACGCTCTCAAAGCATCCGATCAAGACCCGGCTGTCGCTGACCGGCACCATGATCGTGGCGCGCGATTCCGCGCATGCCAAATTGCGCGAGCGGCTGGAGAAGGGCGAGCCGCTGCCGGACTATTTCAAGAATCATCCGATCTATTACGCCGGTCCCGCCAAGACGCCGGAAGGTTACGCCTCCGGCGCGTTCGGCCCGACCACGGCGGGACGGATGGACAGTTTCGTCGACCAGTTCCAGGCGGCGGGCGGATCGATGGTGATGGTGGCGAAGGGCAACCGCGCGGTCGCGGTGCGCGAGGCCTGCAAGAAGCACGGCGGCTTCTATCTCGGCTCGATCGGCGGCGCGGCGGCGAACCTTGCCGAACACTGCATCAAGAAGGTCGAGGTGGTGGAATATCCCGAGCTCGGCATGGAAGCGATCTGGCGCATCGAGGTCGAGGATTTCCCGGCCTTCATCATCATCGACGACAAGGGCAACGATTTCTTCAAGGAATTGAATTTGGGGTGAGGGGAGCGACGCGCCTCCACGTCGTCATGGCCGGGCGTGACCCGCGCCGTCCCTCGCTGTTAGCGGATGGTACGACGGCTCTTGCAACGATGAACCTGGGGTATGGGTCGGCGTCCCGGGGCTCGAGCTTGATGACTTACGCCCGTGTCCCCTTGAACGGGAAGCTGCCCATCGGGCCGATGCCCATTTCGCCGGATATGCTGTCGCCGGAGACCTTGCCGGTGAAGGCGAGCGTCAGCGGCATCGGGTTGGTGATCGAGACCTTCCAGGCGACGTCGTCGCCGTTCGCGGTGCCGTCAAAAATCTCGGTCGATTGGCCTTCGGCGGCCATCGTGCCCGTCAGCGCGCCGCCTGCGTTCTTCAGCGTCAGCGGCGCGTTGCGCTCACCCATCGGCGTGCTCATGGTGATATTCCAGGTTCCGTCCACGGCCATCTCTAGGTCTCCTCAGCTTTTTCTTCGCAAAACCGGAATGGTTCTGGGATCACGGGTGGCTCGGGCGGCGGTATAGCGCATCTCGCAGCCCAAGCCCAATCGGGGCTCTTCAATTTTGACGCGTTTTCCGGCGCGAACCGGAACCCGCTCGCATAGGCGCGGGCGGCGCGCGAATCCGGTTTGTGACGAGATGCGAAACGCAATATATTGCACGGCGAAGGCGGTGAGCTTTGCTCCGATCAGCGACCACCGACACATAGAACGCCCACAGCTTGAGATCGCCTGTCGAGGCCACCGCGATGGTGCCAAGGCCGAGCACGAACATCAGCGCCGCCCAAGCATAGCCGGCGATGGTGACGTATTCCGGAATGGTCTCGGCCACGATCGGCGGCATGTAGCGCAGCATCCAGCCGCGCTTCAGCATGATCGCGCCGATCGCGAAATGCGCGATCGAGGGTTTTGCCAGCACGAAGCGGGGATCGTTGGTCAGCAGCGTCGCGGCGCCGAGCACGATCACCAGCCCAGGCTCGCATAGGTCATGAAGCCGAGCGGCCTGTCCCTTGACGCGGGCGTGGATGACCTGGGCCACGGCGCCGGCGATCGCCACGCGAGGTCGCCAGCACCACATTGCCGGTGGTCAGGTACAGCACCAGGAACACGATGGCGGAGAGGAAGTCGGTGCCGAGTTTGGCGAATACGTCCTTCATCGTCGGCGTCCCTTCGAGTGTCTCGTCGGATTGCGAGGTCGCGAGCTCAATGACAGATCTCAGCGCGCCGGACAGGCGCGGTCGGCGCGAGCTTCGAATTTTGCCTGCCGGTACTCCGGATACCATTTGGTGAAATAGATCGCGGAGTTGCGGGCGGCGAATGCGATCGCAAGTCCCGACCACAGCGGCAGGCCCGGTACATAGATCAACAGCGACGTTGGCCAGCATCATCAGCAGCGAAAGCGGCGGCCCATGCCGAGGTGATGACATAGTTGGCCTTCAGGAAGCCGGGCAATGCAGCCGTCTCGGCATCGACCACTTCGCGGGCATATTGCAGCGTGAACGGGCGGCGGATCGCGAGCGACAGCAGCGAAATCGCCAGCATGCCGGCTGTCGACCGCCAGTTTCACCGCCGAGGTGCTCGAGGCCGGGATCGACGAGCGTGATGTAGCCGCCGAGCGCGGCGAACAGGAGGCGGAGCCCGCGCCGAGCAACTTGATCGAGCGGCCGCGGAGGACGTCATAGCGCGATCACCATCAGGCAGATCGCGGCGGCCGCAAACAGGCTGCTGCGGCCGAGGTCACCAGCATCAGCGGCGCGAACGCGCCATAGGGGGCAAGGATCAGAAAAATCGTCATGGCAGCCTCTTCCGGGCTCAATCTTTACATTGTAAAGATAACGATAGGTGTCGAGCCGGAGGAGCGGTCAAGCCAAATCTTTACAGTGTCAAAATCATGTCTATGACGGATTATAATGGCGAAAAAATCGAACGACCGCGCGGGGCCCCGTGCGTCGGCGCTGCGAAAGAGGCCGAACCGCGCGCCCGCACTCCGCGAAAGGCGCCAGCGGCCCGAGGCTGCCGCCGCAGAGCGCGCCGTATCATCACGGCGCGCTGCGCGATGCCTTGCTCGAAGCCGCCGAGCGGGTGCTCGAACGCGATGGGCTCTCAGGCCTGACGCTACGCGCGGTGGCGCGCGAGGCCGGCGTGTCGCATGCCGCGCCGACCCATCATTTCGGCGACCTCACCGGGCTCGTCAGCGAACTCGCCGCGATCGGCTTTCGCCAGTTCAACGCCGCGATGGCGGCGGCCGGCGCTTCGGCCACCGCACCGCTGGAGAAGGCGATGGCGCGGGCCAGGGCCTATGTTGCCTATGCGCAGGCGCATCCCGGCATGTACGGGCTGATGTTCCGCACCGAGCGTCTGGATATGTCGCGGCCATCGCTGTGTGAGGCCGCCAATGCCTCGTTCGCTGGCCTCGCCGGCGCGATCGGCGACAGCCGTCAGGAGCAGATTTCGGAGCAGGCGCTGTCGCTCGCGCAGGCGGCCGACATCGCCCGCGCCTGGTCGCTGGTCCATGGTTTTACGATGCTGCTGCTCGACGGCCGCCTGACCGACATCCTGGATCGGCTTCCCGAGGGCACCGACGCCGAAATGCTGCTGGATGCCATGCTGAAGCGGGCGATCGGACAGGTGCCGGTGGCGTAATCATCGTTGGGGGTCGTCAAGTTGAATGGACCGAACCAGGCCTGCGCGGCCGGCTCCCTGGCCGCTGCGGCGCGGCTGCGGCCGACCGAGACCGTTTCGCGCGGATCATCTTCGTTCACCAGCGCGCCAAGGCCGGCCTTGCCCGGACAGAACCGTGTCGGGGAATTGTCGACGCCATCGCCGGCGGCGGCAACTCGGCAGTCTTTTTGGGGGCTGTGGATCTATGTCTATAGAGGCTGCCGATAGTCTGGGCGCCTGGCGCGGAGATCAGTGCGTTGCCGGCGCAAATCGACAACGCCGAGGCAATTCCTGGTGTGAGAAGCCTGCGTTTGGCGGTGGGATGATGCAAAATACGCTTCATGCGGGCCGCCTCCATGCGGAACCCTGTGTTCGACGTGCGCAAGCTGGGGAAGGTTCAGGCAAATGGCGCGAAAGGCCTGACATTGGCCCGGAATCGTCCTAGAACAGCCGCTTCGCAATCCCCTTCATAGTGTGTCAGTTCAAATCGATCATGCCTGCCATCTCGTCGAACAAACCGTACCGCGTCGGCCGCTCCCGCACCGGACTTGGCCTCTTCGCCACCAAACCGATCAAGAAGGGCACCAAAATCATCCGCTATTTTGGGCCGCTGCTGGATTCGAAAAAGAAGAAGGACGACGCGGTCGAGAACAAATACCTGTTCGAGCTCAACAACCGCTGGACCATCGACGGCTCGGTACGCAAGAACATCGCCCGCTATATCAACCACGCCTGCAAGCCGAACGCGGAATCCGATGTCAGGCCGCGCAAGCGCAAGGTGTTCATTCGCGCCATCAAGAACATCGAACCCGGCGAAGAGATCAACTACGATTACGGCACCGATTACTTCAAGGCCTACCTGAAGCCGATCGGCTGCAAATGCGCGGCTTGCGAGAAGAAGCGCAAGAAGCAGCGCGCCGAGGCGAGGGCCGAGAAGGCCCGGCTGAAGGCCAAGGCCGAGCGAAAGGCCTTGAAGAAAGCCGAGAAGCAGGCGTCGATGGCCGATAAAGAGCCCGCGAAACAAAAGCTGAACGGCAAGGCAAAGCGCGCCAACGGCAGGCTGATGAACGGCCACGGTGGGGAGTCCGTCGCGGGCAAAGTGACCGGAGGTAAATCCGGGATTTTCGCAAAGGCCAAGCAGGCGCGGGAAAGCCGGGCTTCGGCCTGAGAGCACGCCCCGTGGCGCTATGAGCGGTTCCCCTTCACGAAAGCCAGATTGATCCAGCTCACCCCGGCGGCGCGATTCTTTTCCTGGCTGGACTCGGTACGCAGGTTCAAAACCGGATGCAGGTCCTGCATCTGCGCCAGCGCAATCGTCTCCTCAGCCGATACTTCGAACATCCGCCGCCCCGGGGGGACCGGCCCGTGCCGGATCTTCATGATGAGCGTGCCGGCTGGCCGCACCAGCGCGGCGAGGTTCGGCATGGCCTGCCTGCGCTGCGCTTCGTCGAGATGCATCCAGACCGCGGTGAGCATCACGAGGTCGAAGGTTTCGCCGCGTTTCCGAACAAGGGCGAGATCGGGCAGGCTGTCGTCGAGCCATTCGATTGCTGGCGACGGATGTAGCGCCATCGCGGGCAAGCGCATCGCATCCGTCGGCTCGACCGCTACTACGCGATGGCCCTGGGAAGCGAACCACGCCGCATCGCGTCCGGTTCCCGAGCCGATGTCCAGCACGCTGGCCGGCGTCGCCGGGATCAGATGCAGCACCGCCCGGTGCGCATCGGCGGCCGGGATGCTTTCATACTGTTTGAAAAGCGCCTCGGCCTCTTCGGCGTAGCCCTCCGTTCCGCTTACGGGCACTGACGTCACGCGGTACCTCCGGCGATTGGCTGAGCTTCCCGTCACTGCGAGGAGCAGGGCGCCGCTACAATTCATCGACCATTATATATCCCGCCTCTCAGGCGGCATTCGGCGCCGGGTTCTTTCTTGATTGGGCGGGATAGGCGCATTCCGCAAGGGTGGTGGCGTCGAGTTCCCGCATGAAAGCTTCACGGGCCGCTGCCAGTCGGGCCTTCAGACGACAGCGCGGCGTAAGCACGCAACTGCCGCCATCGTCGCGGAAGCACTCGACCAGCGCGTGCCGCTCCTCGAGTGCGCGCACGACTTCGCCCAACGTAATCGTCTGTGGCGGCCGTGCCAGACTGAAGCCGCCGCCGGCTCCGCGCTGCGTGCTGATGAATCCGCCATCGGCGAGGTCACGCACCACTTTTGCCAGATGATTGCGCGAAATGCCGAACTCGGCCGCGATTTCGTTGGTTGCGAACGACCGCGTTGGCTCGCTGGCCAGCCGCATCAAGGCGCGTAGCGCAAAATCCGTAAAGGAAGTCAGGCGCATAGGATCCCTCAAAATAAGCCTTGCAAACCATCTATACCGCTCTAAATAGGTATTTGAAATGCCGATTTAGAGGAGGCGCATCGTGGAAGGTGCAGAACGGCGCGAGGCGATCACGGATGAGATCGTCGCGAGAACCGGCATCACGGAGTCGATGATCGAGCGTGTGGTTCGCGAGTTCTATGGCAGGGTCCGGACGGATGCGGTTTTGGCGCCGATCTTTGAAGTGCGAATCCGGGATTGGGAGCCGCATCTGAAGCAGATGTGCGCTTTCTGGTCTTCGGTCGCGCTGATGACAGGCCGCTATCACGGCACGCCGATGGCCAAGCATCTGCCGCTGCCGGTCGACGCGGACCATTTCGACCGCTGGCTCGCCTTGTTCGAGGCGACGGTAAGGGAGGTCTGTCCCCCGGAAGCCCAGGAGCATTTCATCGAACGCGCCCAGCGGATCGCCAGCAGCCTCGAGCTCGGAATTGCGGGCGGGCAGGGCGTCCTGCTCGGAAGAGGCGAAAGGTTTCGGCGTGTCGAGGCAGGAGCGGCGCCATGACCCGCCAGGCACCTGACGTAACCGGCTCCGCCAACGACACGGACCTTGCGCAGGAATCGGCCAATCCGTTTTCTGGCAGCAGTCTGGTGCCGATGCTTATCGGTGGGCTCGTTCTGACCTTGATCGGGATGATTGCCGCCGTCGTATTGAGTTGATTGCCGAAGAAATCGATCGGCCGCCGCCAGGCTCGCACCTCTGCGGCGGCCGTTCGTTCATATCGTCAGCGCGCGGTTCAAGCGGACGCTACCGCGCCGCTGCTTCGGCGCAAGCCGATGTACTGCAACTCGGCGAGCGCACCAACGATAACCGCCTGCAGCACGACAAAGGCCTCACCGAGCAGGTTCGGCATGACCGTGCCCGAGAACAGCAGCGCTACGCTGGCGAGCGTCCACGCCGCATTTCCCACAATCACGATGACCACCAGCGGTTTCGGCATCGCTTGCCGCGTGCCGAGCCAGCCGACCAGCGCGGCATAAGCGATCAGGAACAAGCCGGTTTCGCGCAGCAATGCCTCGGGCAGGTTCAGCCAGGGCGCAAGCTCACCGGCGCCGAGCGTGAGCAGCACGGCCGATGCGCCGCTGAAGATGGCGTCGCCCAAGATGGCGCGGCGCAGGAACAGGGATGGATTGATCATGGCAATTCTCCTTTGCTGGGGTGGAAGGTTAAGGGATCAGCGCGCCGGTTGGCGTCAGTTCTGGAGCTGACGCAGCAGGCGGGTCGGGCACAGCGTCTTGCCGACGGGGTTCTCGACCGCTGCGACATGCGCGAATACGAAGATGCCGGTGGTGTGCAGCGCCGGTTTCGGCATGTTGACGCTGCGCGCCAGCAACCGGGTTGTCAGGTTGGGCAGCCAGGGACCGATACCGGCGGCGGGCGAGAAGGCGCTGGATGGGGAAGGCGTGCACATGGTCATCTCCTGTGATGGTGAGGATGACCGGACCGCCTGCGCAATTCGATTACGTCGGAGGTAATGGAACGGCGTGAAATTCGCGTGATAGATTTTCCACCATGAACGCACAGACTGCCACGGCGCGAACCGAACGTACCAAGCCCGCCCATGTCGGCGATCATCTGCGCGAGTGGCGGCAGCGCCGCCATCTCAGCCAGCTCGATCTCGCCGTCGACGCGGAGATTTCGGCGCGGCATCTGAGCTTCGTGGAAACCGGCCGCGCCGCGCCGTCGCGGGACATGGTGCTGAGGCTCGCAGAAAGGCTCGACGTGCCCCTTCGCGAACGCAACGTGCTTCTGGTCGCAGCCGGTTATGCCCCGGCATTTCCGCAGCGCTCGCTCGACGATCCCGCGCTGAAATCGGCGCGGGCGGCGATCGATCTGGTGCTGAAAGCGCACGAGCCGAATCCGGCGCTGGCCTACGACCGGCACTGGAACCTGGTCTCCGCCAACCGCATGGTGATGCCGCTCCTGGAAGGCATTCCCACGCGGCTGCTCGGCCAGCCCTTCAACATCCTGCGTCTGGCCTTTCACCCGGAGGCGCTGGCGGCGCGCACCGTCAACCTCGCCGAATGGTGCGCGCATCTTTTGGAGCGGCTGCACCGCCAGTGCGAGGCGACCGCCGATCCCGAGTTGATAAAACTCTACCAGGAGCTGAAGGCGTATCCGATTCCGGCGCGGTCGGCGCCGCTGTCGTCGGACAATGTCGCGATCCCCTTCAAGATGCGGCTCGATGGCGAGGTCCTGAGCTTTATTTCCACCACGATGATTTTCGGGACGCCGGTCGATATCACGCTGTCGGAGTTGGCGCTGGAGACGTTCTTTCCCGCCGACGAGGTGACCGCCGAGCGGATGCGCAGCATGGCGGCCGGGCTGCCATAGGTCCCTTGTCCGGGCACGGATTGCGGCTTATCTCTGGGCCTTCCCGACGGAGGACGTGCCCATGAGTACCTTAAAGCCGCTGCAGATCGACATCGTTTCCGACGTCGTGTGTCCGTGGTGCTATATCGGCAAGCGCCGCATCGAGAGCGCGCTGGCGCTGACGCCGGATGTGCCGGTCGAAATCAACTGGCGGCCGTTCTTCCTCAATTCCTGGGTGCCGCGCGAGGGCATCGACCGCGACGAATATCTCACCGCGAAATTCGGCTCGCCCGAGGCCTATAAAAACATCGCCGGCCGCGTCGTCGCCGCCGCCAACGAAGAGGGCCTTACCTACCGGCCGGAGCTGGTCAAGCGTCAGCCCAACACCATCGACTGCCACCGCCTGATTCACTGGGCGGACACCAAAGGCAAATCCGCCGAGATGAAGCAGCGGCTGATGGAATTGTATTTTAGGGACGGCGGCGATCTCACCGACACCGAAGTGCTGGTGCAGGCGGCGGCCGATTGCGGTCTCGATCCCGACGACGTGCGCAAGCGTCTGGCGACCGACGAGGACGTGGCGCTGATTTCGGCGCAGGCCAAGGACGCATCCGACAAGGGCATCTCCGGGGTGCCGACCTTTGTGTTCGCGCAGAAATACGCGGTGTCGGGCGCGCAGCCCGCCGAACAGCTCGCCCGCGCCATCCGTCAGGTGTCGGCGGAAGTGAACGCGCAGGCGGCGGAGTAGGCTATCCGCCAAATTATCTTGTCATTCCGGGATGCGCCGCAAGGCTCGCGGTCCGGAATGACGACGCGATTTAACGGCCCCGCACCGAATGAACCGCGCGCCGCGCGAGTTCGCGCCCCTGGCTGCGCACCGCCAGCGCCGCATGGATCAGCGGTATCACGGGATCATTGCGCCGCAGCGGAATCAGTACGTCGCCGATCGCAAACCGTCCGCGCCAGATCGGATTGATCATCGGATGATCGGCGCTGGCGGTGGAGTCGGCGGTCGCGATGGCGGGATCGGCGCAGAGATATCTGGTGAGGTCGAGTGTCAACTGCACGCCCGGCGAAAACTTTGCAAAGCGTTCGTCGACGCCGAGCTTGAAGTAGAAGGCACGGTCCTGATGCCGGAGCACGATTCCCGCCGCGACGGTCGTCTCGCCGGCATGTAATGACACGATCTCGCACTGGCCGTCCTCCGCGAGCGCGGGAGTGGCGCGCCTGACAAAAGCGGCATCGCCGTCGTCCTGGATCAGTGCGGTGCCGCGTTTTCCTTTCCAGCCGCTGGCTTCCAGCCGTAGAAATATCTCGAGCGCGGCGCCGATGTCTTCAGCCGCATGCTTGGTTTCGAAGCGGACGGTGCCATGCTCGGCCAGCCGATGCCGCTGGCGGCGCAGTTCCTTCAGCTTTTTTGCGCCTAGCGCGTCGCGCAGCAATTCTTCGGGCTCGCCGGTGGCGTCGAGGCAGGCGCGGAGATGGGATTGCAGCACGCGCGGATGCAAGCCATCCCGCCGCAACACCTCGCGAAAGGCATTCATGGTTGCGCCGTCGAGCGAGACGTCGCGCAGGATCAGCGCATGGGCGCCTGCATTCCGTGCCGCCTGCAGTAATCGCGTCGCGGCTTGCTGCGCCAAGTCGCGGTCGAGCGGCGGCGTGCACAGCGTGCCGTAGGGATGAGCGCTGACCAAAGCGGGCAGAGGGATTTTGTAGGCGCGCGCCATCGAAATGACCGGCATCAGGCCGATCAGCCGGCTCGCGCCGTCTGGCGCGGCATCGCTTCGCGCGAGCAGCGCGGACGCGCCGGTGCGGCCGCTCGCAAAAGCATTGACCGCCAGTTCCCAGCCCGGAAGATAATAGCCGTTTGGCTCGATCGCGCGTTCGGCAAGTGCGCGCCATTGGCTCAGCGAGACGGCCGTCAGCGGTGCGAAGGCGCAGCCGTCATGCGAAGTCGCGGCCTCTCGCGGGCGCGCGCCGGCGGCATCGTTCACCGATGTGCGACCGACTGCGGCTCTGTCAGCAATCTCGACCACGTCCCCGTTTCCCCGTTCGCAAGGATTAGCGCTCGACCGCGCTCTCCACCGCGTCGTGGCGAATGCTAGCGCAAAGATTGGAAAAGACCGTTGGCGCTGGAATGCAATTTGACCGGTAATGTTAACCGGCCGTTCACCCTGCCGAGGTCGCGAGCGGCGCCTGAACGGGATTGATGTTGCTTACGGCTGCGCGGGAGCGGGGGATTTCTCGCCAATCTGCGCGAGGCATTGCAGAATGTAATCCGTCCGGTGCCGGGGCGGAACTTTCGCGATCTCGGCCTTGTAACGGCATTCGATCTGCTCGCTCTGTTTGGCGCGGGGCTTTTTCGCCTCGAGCGAGTACTGCCTGACCCTGCGCATAATGATAGGCGAGCCGTCGGATTCGAACTGCAACTCGATCGTTTTTGCCGTTCTTGTCCGTCGCGGTGCAGGAGATGCTGGAAACCTGCAGCAGCGCGAAGTTTCCTATCTGCTTGCAGGTTCCCGTCGCCAGTTCGGCTGATGGCACGGGCAGGTCGTCGGCATTCATTTAGCTGAAATCGCTTCTGCTCACATTTTTCTGGTCGAGCACTGAATAGGCAATGCCCATGATGATGCTGTAGGTCAGGAGCATCGCGAGCGAGAATAGAGCGGGACGCGCGCCAAGTCCCGCCTGGGTAGCGAACAGGCCTTGGCCCAACAAGGGAAACAACAACACCCCCATCGCCATCCAGCCGAAGACCCCAAAGACGAAACCTTTCACGGCTCCGCTGCCGCCCGGCAGGAAACGATAGAGACGGCCAAACAGAATTCCAAGTACGACGGCGCCGTTGAGAAATGACAACGCCCAGGGGATCGCCGGAGGAACGGAGCCGCCGACCAGCCCGCTTAGCGCCTGCTGTATGTCCTCATACGGGTGAAAGGATGGCAGCCACCCCATCCGGTATTTTAACAACATCAGGCCGGAATGCGCGGCGCTGCCGCACAGGCCGGCGGCCAGGGATTTCCAGATCCTGTCGGCTTTCGATTTCGTCATCGGCTGGGCGGAACGAAATGATCCCTGACGCTTGCGGATCTCCCGGTCGCGGTATCGGTCGCCTGGACCTCGATGTCAGCCGGACCCTTGGGCACCATCGCGCTTGCCACCTGCACCGACAGGCGGAGTTCGCGGGTCTGATCCTGGCCGACCTCGACGATCAGCCTGCCGTCGGGCGCGGGGTCAACACCCGTGATATGGATGACCGCGTTCGGCAGGCCGGAAACATCGAGCGCAAAGTTTCGCTGGGCTCCCTTGTTCAGAATCGCACCGTGTAGTCGTTGCGAACGCCACCGTCAGCTAACTGCACGTAAAGCGGATTGCGCTCGTGCAGCGCGTTGATGCTCATCGACCTTCGGGTTGAAAGCGCATACAGCATGATGCCGCCGACCAGCGCGATGATGCCGGCGTAGAGGATAGTCCGTGCCCGGATCAGGCGATAGACCGGCGGTTCGCCGGCGAGCCGGCGCTGACCGTTGATGTCGGTATCGTAGGCGATCAAGCCTGAGGGACGGCCGATCTGGGCTCATCATGTTATCGCAGGCGTCGATGCACAGGCCGCACTGGATGCAGCCGAGCTGGATGCCGTTGCGGATATCCACGCCGGTCGGGCAAACATTGATGCACTGGTGGCAATCGACGCAGTCGCCGGCGGGCTGGCCGTGTTCGCGCAGCTGCTCGGCTTTCTTGACCGACGTCCGCGGCTCGCCGCGGTCGCGGCGATAGGTGACGTTGAGCGCCCACTCGTCCGTCAGCGCGGCCTGAATCCGTGGCCATGGGCACATATAGATGCACATCTGCTCGCGGGCATGGCCGGCGAAAATGTAGGTGGTGGCGGTCAGGATCCCGATCCAGAGATAGGCGACGGACGGCGCCTGAAGCGTCGCCAGATCCTTCACCAGCGTCGGGGCGTCGGAAAAGTACAGGACCCAGGCGCCGCCGGTCCACCACGCGATCATCAGCCACAAGAAGTGCTTGGTCGCAGTCTGGCGAATATGCGTGAACGTCCAGCCGCGCTTGTCGTTCAGGATCCGCTCGCGCCGGTCGCCTTCGACCAGACGCTCCACGGCGTAGAACAGATCGGTCCAGACGGTCTGCGGGCACAGATAACCGCACCAAACCCGGCCGGCCACCGCGTTCGTCAGAAACAGCGCCATCGCCGCGATGATCAAGAGGCCCGTGAAATAATAGACCTCCTGCGGCCATAGCTCGATGAAGAAGAAATAGAAACGGCGATGCGGGAAATCGACCAGCACGGCCTGGCTTGGCAGGCCAGGTCCGCGGCCCCAGCGGACGAACGGCAACAGATAATAGACGCCCAGCGTCAGCCCGAGGATCGTCCATTTGATCCGGCGAAACCGGCCGTGAACGGCCTGCGGATAGACCTTCTTGCGGGCTTCATAGAGCGGGCCTTCGATGATGGTGTCGTCCATGATTTTCCCGGAGAATTCCGCACGTCGGCGGTCCAAAAAACACAGGCATTATCGCCCGCGATCAAAATCAGCGCTTTGCGGTAGCGCAATTCGGCGCGCTGCGGCGCGAACCGGGGTACCTGGACTCCAATCCGCCGCGTGGCTCGGTAACGATACGGTGGCTCGAAGTCCGCGATGGCCCCGCTTGTTTTCCAAAGCGAGCGAGCCGCCGATCTTTTCCAGCGCTAGCTGGACGATGGCGAGCCCGAGGCCGGTGCCGGACGGACTCTTGTGCTGGCCGCGAAAGAAGCGATGGGTTACGAGGAGAAGTTCATTTTCGGGAATGCCAGGTCCTTCGTCGTCGATCGTGATCACAGCACGCGAACCGTCCGTTACCGCGCTCCACGTCACGATGCCCTCTTTTCGCATGTGCTGGATCGCATTCTCATGCAGGTTGCGCAGGGAAATCGTCAACAGATCCCGGTTCGTCAGGAGTGTGAGGGCGTTAAGCGACGGGTCCAAAACCACCTTGGCGATTCCGGCAGTCTGGTCAGGTAACGTGATCTCTTCAAGAAGCCTCGCGAGATTGACTTCCTCCTTCAATTCGACCTCGGACCGAGCATCGAGGCGCGCCATCGCGAGCAACTGGCGGACGAGGCGGGCGGTGCGGTCGACGGAAGCGACGATGTGACGAAGTGCGCTCTCCCTTGCCGTCGGGTCGGTGGTGGCGATGGCAACCTGCGCCTGGGTCTTGAGGCCGGCCAAAGGTGTCCGCAACTCGTGTGCGGCAAACGCCGTAACTTCCCTCTCGTGCCGGCGGGCCGCTTCAAGTCTCGCGAACAGGCTGTTCAGGGAGTTCACGAGAGGAAGTATTTCGGGAGGTGTGTGGTTCAAATCGATCGGTCGCATGTCGTCGACGCCGCGATCCTGCAAATCAGTTGCGAGATGCTGCAGCGGCCGTAATCCCCGCCCCAGACTTGTCCAGATCAGCAGGCCCAGTAGCGGAACGATGAAGATCGCAGGCCAGAGCAGGCCGCTGACGAGATCGCTCACCAGTTTTTCCCGCAAGCCCAGTCGATCGCCAACGAGCACCCTTAGGCCCTTGGCGGTATCTGAAATGGCATAGACCCGCCAGGTCTCGCCGCCCACCTGCTGGTCGGAAAAGCCGTCCTTCTGATTGCCAAGACTAGCGTCCGGCGCTCCGCTCGATCTGCCGACCAGCCGTCCATCCAGCGACCATATCTGGCAGGACAACTGGCGCTCATAGCCAGCGCCTTCCGGCACGAGTACCAAGCCCGGCTGGCTGCCGGCCGAGGAGGGAACGTCGGCGTTGATGGCCAAAGAACTAACCATGCGCGCGGCCTCCTGAAGCCTTGTGTCCAGTACGTGCTCGACCTCGCTTCGGGTTTGCAGGAAGATCCAGGCGGTCGCACAGAGCCAGATCAACCCCGTCGCGGCGACAAGGATGATGAACAATCGTCCGCGCAGGGATTTCAACATCATCATGGCTTGCCTCGCATCCGGTATCCAAGCCCGCGCACCGTTTCGATCGCCGTGCGCCCGATCTTGCTTCGCAAATTGTGGATGTGCACTTCGACGGCGTTGCTCTCGATCTCCTCCTGCCAGCCGTACAGGCGTTCCTCGAGATCGGTCTTGGAGCGAATCGCATCCGGCCGTTCCATCAAAGCTGCGAGGACGGCGAATTCGCGCCGTGAAAGATTGATCGGCTTTCCGGCCGCCGTCGCGGTGAGGGTGGCTGGATCGAGCACGACGCCGTTGTGCGTCAGATTTGAGGTGGCCCTGCCGGCATGGCGGCGAACGATGGCGCGCATCCGCGCCGCGAGTTCGTCCAGATCGAAGGGCTTGCCGAGATAGTCGTCGGCTCCGGCGTCAAGTCCCCTGATGCGGTCGGACACCTCGTCGAGCGCCGTCAGCAGCAGGACCGGAGTGCGATTGCCTGCGGAGCGGATCTTCGCCAGCAGCTCGAGCCCCGACCCGTCCGGCAGCATCACGTCGAGCACGATGGCATCGAAGGTCGTCGTGCCGAGCGCCGCATGACCGTCCGCGCATGAACTCACCGTATCGACAGTGGCGCCCAACAGGCCGAGCCCTGCTTTCAAACCGTCGAGCAGAACGGGATCATCTTCAATGACGAGAATTCGCATCACGCTCTCTTTCTCCGGGTGTCGGAGTCGCAGGCGAGCCTTAAGGCTGCCTTAAGGTGCGATGGCGATGTCACCGCCACCTTATGACCAGGGATCGTCATGCGAAACGCCTGCCTGCGCATCATCATCGGCTGCTCTTCTCGCTTTCGTCGGCGGCGCCGCCGTCCACGCAGAAACGCCTCCGCCTGCCGACCAGGTCTTCCGGCTGCGCGTCACCTCCGGCACGGCAGGCGCGCTGGTCCTGAACTGGACCATCGCGCCCGGGAATTATCTGTACCGCGACAAGATCGCAGCAAGGGACTCCGGCGGTTCCGCGATCGAGGTGACGACTGACAGGGGAGAGATCAAGGACGATCCATCGTTCGGTGAGACCGAAATTTATCGCAATCACGCTGAGGCGATCATCGACGCGAAGCTGCTGCCGACGAGGCGGCAATATTGTCGTGACCTTTCAGGGCTGCGCCGAACAAGGGATCTGCTACCCGCCGGTCAAAAAGGCTGTCAATCCCGTGACGATGTCGGTCGTCGGCGCGAGCAACAGCTCGTCCGGGAACCATCCGCTTCAGGACGCGACACCGGAAACGTCGTTCACGCCATTCAGCCCGCCGACAAATCCCGCGCCGGAGCAGACGCCTCTGCAAGGCAACATCCTTGCGGTGCTGCTGGCGTTCACCGGCTTCGGATTGCTGCTGGCGTTTACGCCCTGCGTCTTCCCGATGATACCGATACTCTCGGGAATGCTGGCGCGGTCGGGCGACCGCTTGACGGCGCGTCGAGGCTTCGTCCTCTCGGCAACCTACGTTCTGGCGATGGCGCTCGCTTACGCGGTGCTCGGCGTCGTGGTGGCCTGGTCGGGGCAAAATTTGCAGGCCGCGCTGCAAACACCGGCGGTGCTGGTCTCGATGAGCACGGTGTTCCTGGCGCTCGCCGCCTCGATGTTCGGCTATTACGATCTGCAAATTCCGCAGTCCTGGCAAACCAGATTGACCGGAAAAGCCTCGTCTGGCAGCGGTTCGCTCAGCGGCGCTGCGATCATGGGATTCGGATCCGCGCTCGTGGTCGGTCCGTGCGTGACGCCACCGCTCGCCGCCGCATTGGTTTACGTGGCGCAAACCGGCGACGTGCTGCGTGGGGCATCGGCGCTGTTTGCGCTGGGCCTCGGGATGGGTTTGCCGTTGCTTGCATTCGGGACGTTTGGTGCGGGCATTCTGCCCAAATCCGGCCCGTGGCTGGCCCATGTCAAAAACTTCTTTGGCGTTGTTTTCGTCGGGCTCGCGATCTGGATCGCGTCGCGCGTCCTGCCGGACTGGGTTGTCGCGATCCTCTGGGCCGCGATGGCCGGCTCCGTCGCCGCGTATCTTGCTGTCCTGATGATTTCCAGGCGCGGTCGGCGACCCTCTCATGCTGTCACCGCTACGGTGGGCGTGCTCGTTGCCGCCATCGTATTCATCGGAGCGTCGGTGGGGGACTCGTTGAGGCTGCCGTCGGGGTTTGGCTATATTTCGGCATCCGGGATAGTCGCGACCGCCAAGCCGGCGGAATTCAAAATCGTGACGACGCCGAAAGCGCTCGACGATGCGATCGCAAGAGCCAGACAGGTCCGCAGGCCCGTCATTCTCGATTTTTCGGCCGAATGGTGCATCGAATGCAAGCTGATGGATCGTACGGTTTTTTCCGATCCGGCGGTGCGGGAAGGCTTGCGCGATTTTGACCTGATCCGTGCCGACGCGACTGACTACAACGACGACAGCCGGTCGCTGATGAAACGCTTCGGCGTCGTCGGTCCTCCGACGGTGATCTTCCTTGATGCCGACCAGGGCAAGGAAGCGGCGGACACCAAAATCATCGGTCCCGTCGACCCGGCCACCTTTCTCGAGCACCTCAATCACCTCGATCATCCTCCGGCAGGCTGAATTCATCCACGCCGGTCAACCCAGGGAGAACCACGATGTCTCTTACGCGCGTGTCCGCTTTCGCAATCCGCGTGCTCATTCCGCTGATGCTGTTCGGCGTTTCCCCGGCATGGTCCGAGGATGCAGAGAATCCCGACGTGTCGTCGGCTGCCATCCTCAACGATCCCGCGGCTCCCGTCGCGGGAAATCCGAAAGGCGACATCACCATCGTTACCTTCTTCGATTACAATTGCCCGTTCTGCAAGAAAGCCGAGCCTTCGCTCGAACGTCTGGTAAAGGAGGATGGCCACATTCGTCTGGTCTACAAGGATTGGCCGATCCTCACCAAGCCTTCGGTCTATGGTGCGCAACTTGCCCTCGCTGCGAAATATCAAGGCAAATACGATGCAGTCCACGCGGCGTTAATGGGTATTCCCGGAATCAAAATTCCGGAAGATCAAATGCTTGCGGCGGTGACGGCATCTGGCGCGGACATGAACCAGCTCGATGCCGATCTCAAGACCCATGCCGATGACATCACGGCGCTGCTGAGGCGCAACCTCGCGCAAGCGGATTCGCTGGGCTTGCAGGGTACGCCTGCCTATCTCGTCGGGCATTTCAAAATCACTCAGGCACTGACCTATGAGGGTTTCAAGCGCGCCGTCGCGGAGGCGCGCGGCCCAGGCCAAGAGGTAAGGGCCGCGTCAAGCCGCGCGGCCCGAACCAAAAGTGGCGCCGCGCGGCTCAAGCAATGTCCGAAACCACCTGCTTGAGCAACTCGCGCACCTGGCCGGCGACCTTGCCGAGCTTCGGGTTGTCGATCGCACTCATCGATGCCACGGGATCGACGGCGGAAATCTCTACCGCGCCTCCGTCGCGCTGCTGCACGACGACGTTGCACGGCAGCATCGTCCCGATCTTGTCCTCGTGCGTGAGGGCCTCGTAGGCGAGCTTCGGGTTGCATGCGCCCAGAATGAGATACGGGCGGAAATCGACACCGATCTTTTTGTGCAGGGTATCCTTCACGTCGATCTGCGTGAGCACCCCAAAGCCGTGCTTCTTCAAGGCGTCGGTTGTCGCCGCAACCGCGGCATCAAACGGCAGGTTGACGGTCTTCGAGAAGTGATAGGTCATGGGTCTTCCTTTGGCGGATGCACGAATAGCGTCGTGCCGCCAGTTTGGAGGGGATATGCGCGCGAATTATGAAAACGCGCAGCCGTCCCGCAGGCCGAGCTTCTTGAAGATGATCGCCGCCGGGCAGAACCCGGTGATCGACGCCTGGAACATGTTCAGCCCGGCGAATGCGGTCAGCAGATACCAGTAGGGACTGACCGTGTAGCCGAGCACGAGGCCGAGCAGAACGACAAACCCTGCGAACATCAGCACCGCTTTATCTACATTCATGACGTACTCCTTTGGGTGGGTGTGAAAGTCATCAGGACCGGGCGAGCCCGGCCATTGTCCATGCGACAATTTTTTGCGCATCCATGGCGCCCGAAATCCGCGAAATCTCGCGGCCGCCTTGCATCAGCAGAAGGGTAGGGATGCCGCTGATCCCGAGCTGCGAAGATATAGCGGGCGCGGTATCGGCAGTTGAGCTTCAAGAGGCGAACCCTCGGCTCGAGTTGTTGCGCGGCGCGTTCGAACATCGGCGCCATCGCGCGGCAGGGACCGCACCACGGCGCCCAGACGTCGACCAGCACCGGGATATCGGTGCTCGCGACGTGGCGGCTGAAGCCCGCTTCGTCGACCTCGATGGGATGGCCGCCGAAGATGGGCTGGTGGCACGATCCGCAGCGCGCTGCGCCCGGCGCCCGCTCGGCGGGCAGCCGGTTGATCTTGCCGCAATGGCCGCAGACGATCTGTTGGCTTGTACTCATTCCGCCGGTTCTATCTCTTTGACTTTTGCGATGTTGAGCTTGTCGAGCAGGAAGCGCTCGTAGAACGGCTCGCTCTCGCCGCGCCGGATCTTGCGCAGGAAGTATTTCTCGAAGGCGACCTTGGCGTAGTGAACCCATTCGCCTTTCGAGGACCAGTTGACGTTGCGCGGCGGAATCTGCGGCTGCGCCAGGAAGGCGACGCCGGAACTCGCCGAAGTCGGCGAGGCAGATGGCGTTCCAGGTCGGCTGCGCCGTCGGACTTTCGCCCCTCAGCAGGGAACCGATGTTGCGGGCCGTCGCCGTCACCATCAATTCGATCATGAAGCCGGTTTTCGGCACGCCGACCGGGACCGGGGTGGCTCCGACCGGCGCAATCGCGACGCAGACGCCGATGGCAAACACGTTCTTGAATTCCGGATTGCGCTGGTATTTGTCAACGATGACAAAGCCGCGGGGATTGGTGAGCTTCTCGATGCCGCGAACGGCGGCAACCCCGCGAAAGGCGGGCAGCATCATCGAATAGGCGAACGGCACTTCATGGGTCTTGCGAACCGAGCCGTCGTCCGCGATCTCTTCCACAGACATCGTGTCCGGCGCAACGCTCTTCACCCGGGCATTGGTGATCCACTTGATGTGCTTTTCGCGCATCTCGCGTTCGAGCAGGCCCTTGGTGTCGCCGACCCCGTCGAGACCGAGATGACCGATATAGGGTTCGGAGGTGACGAACGTCATCGGGACGCGGTCGCGCAGCTTGCGGCGGCGCAGTTCGGCTTCCAGGATGAACAGGAACTCGTAGGCCGGGCCGAAGCACGACGCGCCTTGCACGGCGCCGATCACGACCGGTCCCGGATTGGCGGCGAGCTTTTCGAACGCCTCCTGCGCGTGGCAGGCGTGATCGACGTGGCAGACCGATTGGGTGTGGCCGTCCGGCCCGAGCCCGGGAATCTCGTCGAATGCGAGCTCCGGTCCCGTTGCAATGACGAGGTAGTCGTAATTGATGGACGAGCCGTCCGCGAGCTCGATGCGATTGTCCGCCGGATTCACGCGCTGTGCGCCCTGCGTGAGCAGCCGGATTCCCTTGCGCTTCATGACTGCGGCCATGTCGACTTCGATATCGCTGCGCTTTCGCCAGCCGATCGCCACCCATGGATTGGAGGGCACGAAGTGATAGACCGTCTCCTTGGGAAATGACCGTCAGGCGGTCGTCCCGCCGCAACTTGGATTGCAATTCGTAAGCCATCAGCGTTCCGCTGAGACCGGCTCCGATAACAACGACTTCCGCCATACTCTCCTCCGTTTGCTGCATTTTTTGGATGTGGCCCGCCAATTGAGCTCTGGCTTTTCCGGCCTCGGTGGTTGACTATATATTCGTATCATCGTATATACGCAAGTATGAAAATGAACATCGGACATCATGGAAGCCGCCGCCAATTCCGCCAGCGATCTCCTGAAAGCCCTGGCCAATCGCCATCGGCTGCTGATCGTTTGTCAGTTGATCGACGGCGAGCGCTCGGTCGGCGACCTCGCCGAATTCCTGGGCCTTCGCGATTCCACGGTATCCCAGCATCTTGCGCTTGCTCCGCAAGGATGGTCTGGTTGCTGCCCGGCGCGATGCTCAGACCATCTACTATTCGATCGCCAGCGATCCCGCGCGCGAAATTCTGACCGCGCTCTATCGCGTCTATTGCACACCGCCGAACGGCAGGGGTTCGCAGAAGAAAACTATGCGGGCCTAAGTGGCGATGTCTTGAGGCAGGTCAATGTCGGCGCAGGAAATGCCGACAAAATAAAATCCGAATTCCCCGGTCAGCGATTCATATGAGACTGCGAGTGCTTACAATGCGTGGAATAACTTTGGTGGCGGTTCTGGCTGCGACAGTGATGAATGCGCCGCTGGCTTGCGCGGAAACAATCACGGTTGCCCCAAAGACGGTCGCCGACGAAAAGGCGGTATTCGCGACCGTCGAGAGCATCAGCGTCGTGCCGGCGCGCGGGCGCATCAGCGGCACCATTGTTCAGCTCAATGTCCGGGAAGGCGACAGCGTTACGCGCGGGCAAGCCATCGCCGTGGTCGCTGACGAAAAGCTCGCGCTGCAGATGAAGTCGCTGGATGCGCAGATGCAGGCCCTGCAGGCGCAGGCGGATCAGGCGCAAATCGATTTCACGCGAACCGAGGGATTGGTCGACCGTGGTATCCTGCCCCGGACCAAGCTCGATGAGACGCGGACCGCGCTCAACGTGGCCGCAAAACGGGCTGCGTGCGAAGACAGCCGAGCGGGCGGTCGTTCAGCAACAGTTCAACGAAGGCCAAATCCTGGCTCCCGTCGACGGGCGCGTGCTGAAGAGGATGGTGTCGGTGGGGTCGGTCGTTCTGCCCGGCGATACCGTCGAGATGATTGCCCAGCAGGATTTCAAATTGCGCCTGCGGGTGCCGGAACGTCACGCCAGCTTTCTGAAAGCGGGCGACAAGGTCCGGGTGGACGGCGCCGAGTTCGGCGACAATCGTCTCCAAATCGGGCGTGATCGATCTGGTCTATCCGCAGATCGAGGATGGCCGCGTCATCGCCGATGCCACCGTCAAGGGGCTCGGGGAATATTTCGTCGGCGACCGGCTCAGGGTCTGGATCTCGGGCGGCACGCGAACCGCGTTCGTGATCCCGTCGAACTATGTGACGACCCGTTTTGGCATCGACTATGTCCATATCCATCAGGGGGACCACACCGTCGATGCGCCGGTGCAGCGCGGCCGCGATCTGCCCAGTCCGGAGCTTCCCAACGGCCTTGAAATTCTGTCCGGCATTCGCGCTGGCGACCAATTGGTGCAACCATGAATCTCGGCCTGTCCGGGCGGCTGACCCGGGCGACGATCGGTTCGCCGCTGACGCCGCTGTTCCTGCTCGCTTCGCTGATCGTCGGCCTCATCGCGATCATGGTCATTCCGCGCGAGGAAGAGCCGCAGATCAGCGTTCCCATGGTCGATATCCGCGTCAACGCCGACGGCCTGCGCGCGCCCGATGCGGTCGAACTCGTCACCAAGCCTCTCGAAGCCATCGTCAAGGGCATCGACGGGGTGGAGCACGTCTACAGCCAGACCGAAGACGACCGCGTGATGGTGACCGCGCGCTTTCTGGTCGGCACCAAGTCCGACGATGCGATCCTTCGCGTTCACGAGAAGATCCGCGCCAATCTCGATCGCATTCCGGTCGGCATTCCCGAGCCGCTGATCGTCGGACGCGGCATCAACGACGTCGCGGTCACCGTGCTCACGCTGTCGCCGAAACCTGAGGCCGCCGATCGCTGGACCGACAAGGACCTCTACGAACTCGCCGACAAGCTGCGCGCCGAATTGACCAAGGTCGACAGCATTGGGCTGACCTACATTTCCGGCGGAGCCCCGCAGGAGATCAGGGTCGAGCCGGACCCGGAGAAGCTGTCGCTGTTCGGCGTTACGCTTCAGCAGCTCGTCGCCAAGGTGAAGGACGCCAATCGGTCGTTCCTGGCCGGGGAGGTGCGCGACGCCGGCATCGTTCGCAACGTCGCGGCCGGGCAAACGCTGTCGGGAATTCCCGATATCGGCCTGTTGCTGATCTCGACCAGGGACGGCCGGCCGGTTTACGTCAAGGACGTCGCCTCCGTCGTCGTCGGACCGAATACGACCGAGCACCGCGTCTGGAACGACGAGCGCGACGGCAACGGCAAATGGAATCGCGTGCCCGCGGTCAGCCTGGCGCTGGCCAAGCGGGCGGGCGCCAATGCGGTGGTCGTCTCGGAGGATATCGCGAAACGGCTCGAGGGGCTGAAGTCGCGCCTGATCCCCGACGATGTCCAGGTCACGGTAACCCGCGACTACGGCGAGACGGCTAACGAAAAGGCCAACGAACTCTTGTTCCACCTTGGTCTGGCGACGATCTCGATCGTGGTGCTGATCGCGATCGCGATCGGCTGGCGCGAGGCGCTGGTCACCTTGGTGGTGATCCCGACCACGATCCTGCTGACGCTGTTTGCCGCGAACCTGATGGGCTACACCATCAATCGCGTCAGCCTGTTCGCGCTGATCTTTTCGATCGGCATTCTGGTCGACGACGCTATCGTCGTGGTCGAGAACATCGCCCGTCACTGGGGGATGAAGGACGGCCGGCCGCGCGTACAGGCCACGATCGAGGCCGTCGCCGAGGTCGGCAATCCGACCGTGGTGGCGACGCTGACGGTGGTCGCGGCATTGCTTCCGATGCTGTTCGTGTCGGGGCTGATGGGGCCCTACATGGCGCCGATCCCGGCCAATGCGTCGGCGGCGATGCTGTTTTCGTTCTTCGTCGCCATGGTGGTGGCGCCCTGGCTGATGCTGCGGCTGGCGCCCAAGGAAGGCGCCGCGGTTGCCGCTCACGCCGTTCATGATGAGGGCGTGCTCGGGCGCATCTACCGGCGCTTTGCGACCCCCATCGTGCGCAGCAAACGCTCGGCCTGGATCTTCCTGATCGGCGTCGGTGTCGCCACGCTGTTGTCGATGACGCTGTTTGCGACCAAATCCGTCACCGTCAAATTGCTGCCGTTCGACAACAAATCCGAAATCGCGGTCATGGTCGATTTGCCCGAGGGCGCGAGCCTGGAGGATACCGAGCGGGTGCTGTTCGAGGCGGCCGATATCGCGCGCGGATTGCCCGAGATCACCTCGGTGCAGTCCTATGCCGGCACGCCGGCGCCGTTCAATTTCAACGGCCTCGTGCGTCACTATTACTTGCGCGAACGGCCCGAACTGGGCGAGCTGCAGGTCAACCTGACCCCGCGCGGCGATCGCAAACGGGCGAGCCACGACATCGCGCTCGATCTGCGCCAGCGGCTGAAGGCCGTCAGCATTCCCCAGGGCACCAGCATCAAGGTGGTCGAGGTGCCGCCCGGGCCGCCGGTGCTGGCGACGCTGCTCGCCGAAATCTACGGACCCGATGCGGCGACGCGGCGGGCGGTCACCGGCGAGATCAAGAAGATTTTTGCCGAAGTGCCGTTCATCGTCGATATCGACAATTCCATCGGCGAGAAGCGGCCGCGGCTGCGGCTGTCGATCGACCAGGACCGGCTCGAGTTTTTCGGCGTCGAGCAGCGTGACGTCTACGACACCATCCAGACCTTGTTCGGGGGCGTATCGATCGGCTATTCCCACCGCGGCGAAGACCGCAATCCGATCGAGATCGCGGTCAGGCTGCCGAAGCGCGATCTCGCCTGGACCGAGGCGCTGGCTTCGACGCCGGTGCCTGCCAATACGCTGCCCGGCAGCAAGACGGTGGTCGAACTCGGCCAGGTCGTCAAGGCGACCGTCGAGGAAGGCTCGCCGCTGATCTTCCGGCGCGACGGCCGGTTTGCCGACATGGTGATGGCGGAACTGGCGGGCCGCTTCGAGGCGCCGCTCTACGGCATGCTGGAAGTGGCAAAGCGCGTCGACGCCCATGATTGGGGCAGCTTGCCGAAGCCCGTCATCAGCCTGCACGGACAGCCGGCCGACAAGTCGCATCCGACGCTGTTGTGGGACGGCGAATGGGAGATCACTTATGTGACCTTCCGCGACATGGGCGCGGCCTTCGGCGCCGCGATCCTCGGCATCTACGTGCTGGTGGTGGCCCAGTTCCGCAGCTTCAGGCTGCCGCTGGTGATCCTGACGCCGATCCCGCTGACGCTGATCGGAATTCTGATCGGCCACTGGCTGTTGGGTGCGCCGTTCACCGCGACCTCGATGATCGGCTTCATTGCGCTCGCCGGCATCATCGTGCGCAATTCGATCCTGCTGGTCGATTTCATCCGTCACAGCGGCGGAGAGGGCAAAGCGCTGCGCGAAGTGGTGCTGCAGGCCGGCGCCGTGCGCTTCAAGCCGATCCTGCTCACCGCGCTCGCGGCCATGATCGGCGCCGCCACCATTCTGCTCGATCCGATCTTCCAGGGCCTGGCGATCTCGCTCTTGTTCGGGCTCGCGTCCTCGACGCTGCTCACGGTGCTCGTCATCCCCGCCATCTACATCGCGCTGCGGCAGCCTTCGCAGCAGTCATCGTCAAGCAAGTAAGGAAGCCTCCCATGGAAAAGAACTATTCCGATATCACAAAGCGCATTTCCGGCGACTTGAGGAAACTGCGCCAGGACATTCCCGACACCATGAAGGGCTTCTCCGCGCTGGCGCAGGCCGCGACGCGCGAAGGCGCGCTGGACAAGAAGACCAAGGAACTGATCGCGCTCGCGATCGGCATCGCCACCCGCTGCGACGGCTGCATCGGTTTCCACACCGAGGCCCTGGTCAAACTCGGCGCCACGCGCCAGGAAGTGGAAGAGACGCTTGGCATGGCCATCTATATGGGCGGCGGTCCCTCGCTGATGTATGCGGCCGACGCGATTTCCGCGTTCGAACAATTCGAGAAGCAGCTGACCGTCGCGGCCTGAATGAGGATCTAGATCGGCTCGTAGTTCTGCGACGCGCAATTGTCCTCGGCTTCGGCGCGCCGGCGGTCGGTGATCACGCCGTCGTTGATCGTGATGCGATAGGTCTCCGAACCCAACGGCCTGCCGGTCGCGGAGGTGAGTTCGGCGCTGACGCACGCCGTCCAGCCCGGATCCGCTGGGTTCGTGGAGCGGCGGCGAGACCCGCACCTGGCGCGGGTTCGACGCGGCGACGAACACCAAATCCAGATTTTTGCGGACCAGCTGCCGGACGTCGGGCTGCGGGGCGGGCGGCGTTTCGGCTTCCCTGGTCCGCATGAATTCCGGCAACGACGCATGGCTGTCGGCGAAGCCGCAGCCCGCCAGCACCAGCGCCCCGCCAGCCATCAGCGCCAGACTGAACGACGATCCGCCCCATCCGCCCCAACTTCGTCCCGCACCAGGCCAACAATACCGCGCCACCGCGGCCAATTCGCGAGCCCTTCTGCCATCAACAAATGCTGAAGTCCGGCGGTGGACGGGCCGCCCGATGGCGCCGGCCGAACCCTTGTTGCCATCATCCGGCTTCAGAGTAAGTTGGGTGTGGCAGGAGATGGCGGCCATGAAGAGCTTCGACGGTAGCTGCGCGGTAATACTGGCGTTGGTCGCAATGCCCGCGCACGCCCAGATGGGCGGCGGCGGCAAGCGCACGGCGGCGAAGACAAAGACGACGGATCAGAAGAAGCCGAAAGTGGACGACGCGGCCTACAAGGCCGCGCTCGAAAGAATCCCGGATCCCAAGGAAAAATATGATCCCTGGGGCGTCGCGCGGCCGGCGGAGCCGGCGACGAAGAAGCCGAAATAGCGAGTTCCATCATCCAAGGCTTGAACCTCCGCCTCGGCAAGGTCGACCCATTGGTCGGCCTGGATTCCGGAGGAATCTGCCATGTTTCGCCATGCGCTTCACAAGACGCTGCTCGCGGCGGGAATTCTATTGGCCTCGCATGCGGCGTTCGCCGAAAATCGTGTCGCGCTGGTCATCGGTCAATCGGCCTACCGCGCGGTGACCCGCGCTGCCCAATCCGGCCAACGACGCCAAGGCGATGTCGCAATTGCTTACGAATGCCGGGTTCGACGTGACTGGCGCGGCCGATCTCTCGCAGAACCAGATGCGCCAAAAGGTCGGCGAATTCGCCGGCCAAGATAGCGGCGAAGGGCCCCGATACCGTAGCGCTGGTGTTCTATGCGGGCCACGGCCTGCAGATCGACGGCGAGAATTTCCTGGTGCCGGTCGACGTCGACCCGAAGCGGGAAGCCGACATCCCGCTGCAGGCGGTACGGCTCAACGATATCCTGAACACGCTGACATCGGTGCCGAGCAAGATGCGGATCCTGCTGCTCGATGCCTGCCGCAACAACCCGTTCCCCGACATCAACAAGACCGCCGGCCGTGGCCTTGCCATCGTCGACGCCAAGACCGGCGCTACCCGGCACGTTCATGTCGTTTTCGACCTCGCCCGGCGCGGAAGCCGAGGACGGCAACGGCGCCGACAGCCCCTATACGACGGCGCTGCTGGCGGCGGCCAAGGAGCCCGGACTTTCGATCGAGGACACCTTCAAGCGCGTGCGCGTTTCCGGTGAACAAGGCGACCGAGGGGCGGCAGACTCCCTGGGACACCTCGTCGCTGACCGACGAGTTCAGCTTCTTCGGCTCCGGTCAATCCCGGCTCGAAGCAGGCCGCGACCAAGCGCACCGTCGAGGAATGGCATCGCGAATTGCAGGGCAAGCCGGTCGAGGTCGCCAATGAGATGATCGTCGCCGACGGCACCGAGGAAGCCTATGAGGCGTTTGTCGGGCTTTACGCACAGCCGCCGTTCGGTCCGCAGGCGCGCGAATGGCTCGATCGCCATCGCCGGATGGTGGCGTGGAACAATGCGGTGATCGTCAATACCGCGGCCGCCTATCGCGCCTTCCTTGCCCAATACCCGGACAGCGATCTGACCGCGACCGCGCGCAAGCTGGAAGAGCGGCTGCGCAACCGGCCCAATCTTGCGGCTAGCTTGGCCCCCGCCGCCGGCACGTCTGCGAACGGTGCGTCCGGCGGCGCGCCGGCGCCGGCCTCCAACCTGCCGATCAATGCTTCGCTGGTCGCCCCGACCTGCCCCTGCGGCGGGGCGCCAACCTTGCCGCTGAAGAAAGTCGACCTGCCGCCCAAGAAGCGCGGCGAGCCGGATACGCCGAAGCGCGCCAGTGCCGGTCCGCCGCGGCGTTTGCGCGAGGTCGATGATGGTGAGGTCGTGATCGTTCGACATCCGCCGCCGCCCGTCTATTATGAACCGGGGCCCGGACCGTCGATCGGCATCGGCATCGGCATCGGCGGGTATAGGGGAGGAGGCTTCGAACGTGGCGGCAACGGCATAGGCCGGAGGGGCGGGTACTGAAGCGATCGCAAATCAAGCGGCTCTCACGAAAAGCAGTGAGAGGTTCGGTGTTCGCATCGCTGCCGGCACGTAAAATCGAGCCAAGCCGGCGGGTCCGGGGTCACTTGATCAGGCTCGAAGGTTTCAATTTTACGGACAGTTCAGGTATTGCCTATAGAAAGTTTTAACGAAGCTTAGAACAGCGCTCCAAAACGCTCAGGATGAGCGATGCCGATGCAGATTTATCGATCGTCGACGAAGTCGAAACAGCGATAAATTCCGGCTCTGCTGAAAAGCGCCTGGACACGGTCAAGCGCGTGACAGATCTTTTTCTGTCGTCCGCCGGCAAGTCTCAATAGCGAGCAGATCGAGCTATTCGACGAAGTGCTCGATCGCCTCATAAAGACGATCGAGATTCGGGCGATCGCGGATATCAGCGCCCGCATCGCTCTTGCCGAAATGAGCGCCCAACTTGCTCCCATTGCCCAAGGCGCCGCCGTGGCGTGATCCGCCGCCTTGCAAGGAACGACGAGATAGCGTCGCCGGTCCCGTCTTGACGGAATCTGCGCGCCTGAGCGACCACGATCTGGTCGAAATCGCGGAAACAAAAGGTGAGCCGCACCTTTTGGCCATTTCGGGCCGTTGGTGGTTGAAGGAGGTCGTCACCGACGCGCTGTTGGCCCGCCGCTACTCGGCCGTCAGCCGCCGGATCATCAATAATCCCGGTGCGCGCATTTCCGCGGCCGGCTTTGCGATGGTCATGGCGCAGGCCGAATCCGATCCCGAGCTTGCCGTCGAAACCGGCATCCGGGTCGATTTGCCACCGGAAGCTGCGCCAGCCAACTATTGCGCCACGCGACAGAGGCGGTCCGATCGCGGCTGTTGTCACGCGCGCCGCCACACCTTTTCGAGGAAATCCGAAGTGCGATTGCGGCCGTCTCGGCGGGAGTAAATCGCGAAATGTCGCAGGGTTCGCGATTTTGCCGCGGCCAAGCGTCTTCGTGGCGCTGCTGAACGACAAAGGCGAACTCAACGAAGCGGCTTTGCTGGGCTTCGCCAAGCAGCGCAAATATGAGGAGACTGTGGCTGCACTTGCCGAGTTGTCGCGATCCACCATCGAAGTCGTGCGTCCCCTGATGCAAAGCCTTCGTGACGACGGCGTCCTCGTTCCCTGCAAGGCGGCGGGACTGAGTTGGGAGACCGCTCTCGCCGTCGCTGGAGAGCCGCTTTGCGACAGGATCGATGGGGCCGCGCGAACTGGCCGTGGCGAGAGGCCAATTTCAAGCTGACGACTGAAGCCGCCCGGCGGCTGCTCAGGTTTTGGCAGGTCCGATCATCATCTCCTTAAATGCGGCACTGCCTCCGGCCCGGATCCCTTGCTGGATTTCCTGGAGGGAAGCCCCGAGCCGCGGTCGGCCGCTTGACGCAGTCGCATGTCGGGCTAGTCGAACGCGATGCCGATCCGGCGTTCGCTGCTCCACACCGCGTGGCAGCGGCGTGTGAAATGGTCGGTCTCGATGACGAGGGTGAAAACCTCGGGCATGCCGACGGGACTGGCGATGTCTATTCGCGCCCCGTTCTCCGAGATATTCCGCACCGTGCAGTCCAACCCGCCGCCGCCATTAAGGGCGATCATGCCGTGCTTGAGCACTCTGTGTCTGGGTACTGCCCGTTTCTCGATCATGGCCGGTTATCCTGATAGCGTCGGTCATTGTTGGTTCAAAATAGCGGCGAGAAATTACGGGCAATTGAATCGAATATCCGGTGTATTTGGTTCGTGGTTCAGCTTTCGTTTACGATAAAGCCTCCACGCCGGGCTGGTGCGGCGGCCCGGAATCGGTTCATGCTGCGGAATGCCGCTGCAATGGAGATGGCCGTGAAGACATTGAGTGTAAGTCTGTTTGCCGCGGCGCTGGCGCTGTCGTCGGCCCCCGCTAATGCCGTTGTGCTCGATCTGTCGACCATGACCTGCAAGCAGTTCATCGAAGGTGGCGATGACGAGATCAAGATGGTGCTGACCTGGATGGACGGCTGGTACAAGGGCGACGAGGACGAGGCGATCATCGACACCGAAGTGTTCGTCGACAATGCCAAGAAGTTCGGGGAGTTCTGCGGGGCCAGAACCCGACCATCAGCATCGTCAACGCCGCCGAAAAAATCCTCGGCAAATGAAATCCTGCAATTGATCGCCTGTAAGTGATACCCGGATAACAAGCGTTCTTTTTTGACGGGTTCTTCGGGGCAGGCTTGCGCTCGAAAACGCTCTACAACATCGCAAAGGCGCTGGAGACGATCGCCACCGGCTTGTTGTCGGTGGCGCTCGACAGCGTCACGCGGCCGAAGCTCATGGTGCGGCCGAGCCGGACCACCCGCGCATCCGCCAGCACGTCCGATTTCGTCACCGCGCGCATGAAATGCGTGGTCTGATCGACCGTCGTCATCGGCCGGTAGCCGCGGTTGGCCGCCAGAATGGCGATCACCATCGCGGTGTCGGCCAGCGCCATCAGCGCCTGGCCGCAGACGATGCCGCCGTGCCGGCACAGCCGTTCCGAGAACGCCATGCGCAGGATCGCCCCCGGCTGCCAGTCGGCGGCGGCACCCGGCGGCGGGTCGCATTCGATGCGCGCTGATCGACAGCCCGAGATCCTGCACCCATGGCGCGAACACATCGCCGAGCACGCGCCGGGCTTCCGCGATGTCGAAGTCCGCTGTCTGTTGCTCGGTTTGCATGAACGCATGGTTCCCCCTGTATTGCCGGCATTCTAGAGCGGCATTTCGCGGAAGGGAACATGGCCCCGCGGCTTGAAAATGCCCGGTTTGACCCGTATACTGACATTTGGGGAACAGTTCGACCATGTTCAGGCGGTTGACACTGATTTTGGCGTGGTCGCCATGGGCCTGCGCTCAACGGCTGCACCAAATGCGGGCCGATCTGGGACGATTGGATGCAATGCCGAAATCCTGCAAGTCGGATCATTCTGACGCCGGCGGCGGTCTTGGCGTGGCCGTCGGCGCGATGGTATATGACCGGAAAATTCAGGGAGCATTCCATGAAGGTTTTCCGCTTGGCGGCTGTCGTTGCGTTGCTGACAGGGCCGGCTTACGCGCAACAAATGCCCAACATCAATCTGATCCCGGAGACGCAGATCCAAGACGCCGGAGGAAAAGGAGCAGGAGGCCGAGCAGCAGAAGGCCTATCAGGGAATCGCTGAAGAAGATTCCGGACGCCAAGACCTCGACGATCCCTGGGGCACCGTGCGCAGCGCTGACACGCCCAAGACCGCGGCGCCGGCGAAACCGAAGGCCACAAGACCAAGACCGGCAGCACGCCAAACCAAGACGGACACCCGCTGATCGCCTGGAACGGCTCTCGGCCGGCCTATCAGGCCAGCATGGCCGATTGATCCACCAGCGTTTCGTAACACTCGCAGGACATCCGCATCAGCGCGGCACGGTCCAGGATCTTGATCACGCCGCGCGAATAGGTGATGGCGCCCACGCTCTGCACCTTGCTGGCGACTTCGGTCACCGAGGTGCGCCGCACGCCCAGCATTTCCGCGAGAAATTCCTGCGTCAGCGGAATGGTGTCGCTCGCCGCCCGATCCGCGCATTGCAGCAGCCAGCGGCAAAATCGCGCCTCGATCGAATGCAGCGCATTGCAGGCGGCGGTGACGCGCGCCTGCGACAACAATACCTCGTTGTAGCGGATGGCGAGATTGCGCACGGGATCGCTGGCGGCGGCCACCGGTCCGGAAATGGGGAGCGGCGATCTTGCTGCAGGCCATCGGCATCTGCACGACGACGCGGACCAGCGACTTGTACAGGCCGAGCCCGGCCATCGCGCCGACCACGCCCTCGCGGCCGACGGTCGCGGTCTCGATCGCCTTGCCGTCGCGCAGCACCGCCAGCAGCGACAGCATGCCGTTATGCGGGAAGTAGATCTGGTCGACCTCGTCGCCGGCCTCCGTCAGCACCGTGCCCTGCTGCAGCGGGACCGTCGTAAGATGCGGAAGCAGCCGGTCGAAATCAGCCGCGAGGAAGCGAGGCCAGCAGCTTGTTGTCCAAGGGAAGACCGGCGTTTTGGAATGGTTACTGTCACTGCGATATCCCGCCCGATCGGTCGGGCCGATTTACCGCAGGGGATGGGTGGCGCTCCGAAAGGCGGCCAGCGGGAAATAGTTATAGGGATCGCAGAGGGGCGTTGTCGGTCCGGTAGCCGTCATAGGCTTTTCGCGGGCCGGCCTGTTACGGCTAGTATTCTGGGGATGGAGCGTTTCTGAGGCGTCGAAATCCGGTATCGGAAATCGGACTTAAGGCACAGGTTTAGTCGATTTTCTATCCGACCTCGCTGACCAGCCGATGCTTCTTGTCGCTCCGCGGCGCGAGCGGGGTATCGCCGAGCAGCCGATCGAATTCCAGTTTCGATATGTCGTAGCACTCGCAGGCGCGGTGCCGCAGCGCTTCGGGATCGAGGATCGAGACATGACCGCGGCGGTAGCGGATCAGCCCCGCCTTCTGCAAGCCTCCCATCACCTCGGTGACCGTCGTTCGCCGCACGCCGAGCATCATGCCCGAGGAATTCCTGGGTGAGCAGGAAATCGCCCGACGGCATCCGGTCGCGCGTCATCAACAGCCAGCGGCAGCAGCGCTGCTCCACCCGGTGCAGATGCGCGCAGGCGGCCGATTGCGCGACCTGGTTGAAGAAGGCATGGGCGTAGCGAAGCATGATCAGCTTCAGGGTCGGGCTGCGCTCGAGTTCGCCGCGGAAGATGCCGGCGTCCATCATCAGCGCCGTCCCCGGCACCTGGACGTAGACCGCGGAGGGCGCTTCGCGGTCGCCGAGACAGATCGGCAAGCCCACCATGCCTTCGCTGCCGATGGTGCCGACCTCCGCGCTGGCGCCGTCGGCCGTGGTGATCACCAGCGAGGCGACGCCATCGACGGGAAAGTACACATGCTCGATCGGGCGTGACGCCTCGTAGAGGCTCTTTCTGTATTCGAGGCGACCTGCGACAAATGCGGCCGCAGCCGCTCGTAATCGTCATCCGACAACAGCGAGAGCAGCCGGTTGGTGCGTCGATGGGGCATGGCCGGCTATTCTCGTCGTCGGTGGCAGGGTCGTACGCAACTCCCGCGCGCCGGCGGCACCACTCGGCCTGTTCGCGAAGCCGAAGGGACTGCGCCATCTGACTCAGCCGCCGCGTGGCGGGAGTCCCATTTGGGCTCTTGGTTGCCGACCCTCGGCTCACCGCTGGCAATCTCTGGACAGTATCGGTCTTATGTCCGCCAAGCGACTCAATTTCACCGGGCCCGGCGGCGGCTGGGACTCGGATTGCTTGTAGCGCGCGCTATATTGAAAGGGTCGTCATATGTGTGGAGTTGCGACATGGCCTTTCGCCCGCGCGATCTCGCCAACCGGATGGCCGGACGGCGGAAGCCGGACGATGGCTATTTGCGCGAGACCTTCACCTTGCCCCGTGACAAGGCGCGGACCAAGGCGCGCGATTTCCTCAGCCGCTATCCCAAGGCCGCCTATATGAGCTCCGTGGAAAGCTGGCGCGAACTGCCCGGCGGCGACATCGAATTCACCATGCGCCGGCTGCCCAGCGCCGACTGAGTTCGATCCGTGGAGCCAAATTTGGGTCGGCTGTGAGGCTTGGGGTATCTTCGCCGCTCGGCAAACGCGAATCCGGGCTTGCCTGCCGCGCTTTACTCTTCCGTCTGGCCAAGCAGTTTGCCGGTCGATCGATTGATGAAATGCAGCCGGCTGCACGCCTGGCAGACGACGGTCTCGTAGGCCGACGACGGACCTTCCGGCTCAGCTTCGTCCAGCCAATGCTGCACGTTCATGCCGGTTTGCGGACATTTGAAGATGACATGACCCATAGAGCTTTGAGTAATGACGTTTTCCAAAAGTTCCGTCTTGATCCATGTCAATGCGGGCGGGGGCAGGACATGCCAACGGACGCTAAGCGGGCTCGCGCATGATCCGGGAAAAGGGAGAACCGGTTTTCCTAAAATATCGTGCTAAAACAAAGAGATAAGATCGGATCCCGATCTAGTCCAGCGACTCCGCCACGATCCGGATCCGGAATACCGGTCTTTTGGCCTCGTCCAGAAGCTCCATCCGCCATTCGGAGTTCTGCTGGAGTTTGCGGGAAATGCTGCCGACCATGTCGCCGCAAACGCCGGTCAGCTCTTTCCACGCGGCATTGCGGTCGGAAAGCTCGGTGCCGTGATCGCACACCCCGGAATAGGGGCCATTCCCGATGCGAAAGAAATAGAGCGGCATGGCACGGCACCAGTGCGTCAAGGCCGCTCCCGGCCGATGAAACCCTTTGGTTTTTTTGTCAGTGGATTCCCAAAACCGGGACGGATCAATTCCGGGGCTTTACGGTATCGTCAGCTCAACTCTCTCCGGTAGAGAAAATATTATATACATTCTAAGGTTGGCGAAAGCCTCGAAACCGCACGCACGAGAAGGGCGCCTCACGGCGCGCTCGGCGCCGGTGATCACTCGCTCTCGGTAATCCGGATCAGACCATCGCCGGTGACGACAGGGCCTTTGGCGGTCACGATCACATAGCCGAGGGTGATCAGCTTGGTGAGATGAGGCGCCGGTATCCTGGGGTTCGGCGATGTAACCGCGACCTCGATCAGCGAGGCGAACTCTTCGGGCGTCAAAAGCTTTGGCGCGTGAACGGTCATTGCTGAACTCTGGTTCGGTTTACGGGAAGCCCAGCCAAGTAACATCGAAAGGAAAGCGGCCGCAACGGGCGGCCAGATGAAAGAGCCCCGAACTACGATGCGTTCGGGGCTCAATGTCAACGTCGCAGCTTCCCCCATGGGCAGTTCGGCAATGACAAATCGAATTCTAGAGCAGTCGGCGAAGCCGCGTTGAGTAAGATCAAGATTGCTCTGCGCCGATCGGCCGAGAGGTCGCTAAATGACGGGACGGTTGAGGCCTGGCTTTCTTCAGTTCGCGGTCGATGCGCAGCTGAACGCGGCGCATCGCCAGGAGGTTGATTCTGGTTTCGGTCTTGCCTGTCTTGACTCGGTCGCCGATCCGGAACTGCCACTTCCAGATACCCGGGGTTGTCGTGGGGGCAACCATGTATTCCACGCCTTTGTGCATCATCGCGCGTCTCCGCCGCAACTCGACGGATACGATCGTAAGCGAGGCAGGAGGTTGCATCTGTTCAATATTGCTCGCTTCCAGAAAGGCATCGCCACCGCGCCGCTTGGAGAGGCACTTGGACCGGTCGCAACGTGCCGCAGGAAGAAGCGCCCCGGCAAAGGACCGTGTCGGCAACGTCAAAGGGGAGAAAGTGGCGCGGTTTCCGCCGGGTTCGAAAATGAAAGAGGCCGCCAACCGGGCGGCCTCTTGGAGGCGAGGTCCGAAGTGCCTAGGAGTTCGGGCACTCGCCAACAACCGGAACAGCATCCCAACACAGCGTGGCTGAGACCGTTCGGTGTTGGGATTATGTAAGCAAGCTCGAATGAGACTGCTTTGATTTGGCGCAACGGCAATTGTGGTCGAAAATTCAGCGCAACTTGCGGCGTTGTGATTGATCTCGACAAAGAAGAGGCCGCCGACTGAGGCGGCCTCTCTTTACTGACGGGTCCGGAGCTGGACGGCCCGCCAACCGGAATGAGGTTCAGAAGTGGGGTCAAGCCATTCCGGCGTGAAAAAATTTTAGCGGGATTTCCAGCGGCGCCCTTGACGCACATCAATCTTCGAAGAACTGCGGAAGAACACCCAAAGGCAAAATTAGGGCGCTGTTAGCCGTGTGTCCAATCGGGTGATTAAGAAATCAAAATAGGCCAGTGCCTATTTCAACTTAGGTCACTGGCGATCAAAACAGGCCAGTACCCTCCTCTCGAAAAGAACATATTGCGAACTTGGAACAAATAGGGTACATTGCTTTTCTAGTCATCGCCGCCCGTTTGCCCGTTTGTCCCGCTAGCGAATCCCCGCCATAAGGAGCACGACCAATGTCTGCCACTGCCCTGCGTATCGTCGAAGGATCCTCCATGGACAAGACCAAGGCCCTGTCCGCCGCGCTTTCCCAGATCGAGCGCCAGTTCGGCAAGGGCTCGGTGATGAAGCTGGGCAAAAACGACCGCTCGATGGACGTCGAGACCATTTCCTCTGGCTCGCTCGGGCTCGACATCGCGCTCGGCGTCGGCGGCCTGCCGAAGGGGCGGGTGGTCGAAATCTACGGGCCGGAATCCTCGGGCAAGACCACGCTGGCGCTGCACACCGTTGCCGAGGCCCAGAAGAAGGGCGGCATCTGCGCCTTCATCGACGCCGAACATGCGCTGGACCCGGTCTATGCCAGGAAGCTCGGCGTCAATATCGACGAACTCCTGATCTCGCAGCCCGACACCGGCGAGCAGGCGCTGGAAATCTGCGACACGCTGGTGCGCTCCGGCGCGGTCGATGTGCTGGTGGTCGATTCGGTGGCGGCGTTGGTGCCGAAGGCCGAGCTCGAGGGCGAGATGGGTGACGCGCTGCCCGGGCTCCAAGCTCGTTTGATGAGTCAGGCGCTGCGCAAGCTGACCGCCTCGATCAATAAATCCAACACCATGGTGATCTTCATCAACCAGATCCGGATGAAGATCGGGGTGATGTACGGCTCGCCGGAAACCACCACCGGCGGCAATGCGCTGAAATTCTACGCCTCCGTCCGGCTCGACATCCGCCGCATCGGCGCGATCAAGGAGCGCGACGAGGTGGTCGGCAACCAGACCCGCGTCAAGGTGGTGAAGAACAAGCTGGCGCCGCCGTTCAAGCAGGTCGAATTCGACATCATGTATGGCGAGGGCGTCTCCAAGATGGGCGAAATCCTCGATCTCGGCGTCAAGGCCGGCATCGTCGAGAAATCCGGCGCCTGGTTCTCCTATGACAGCCAGCGGCTCGGCCAGGGCCGCGAGAACTCGAAAGCCTTCCTCAAGGCCAACCCCGACATGACCGCCAAGATCGAGATGGCGATCCGCCAGAACTCTGGCCTGATCGCGGAGCAGATTCTGGCCGGCTCCCCCGAGCGCGACACCGACGGCGACGAGCCGGCGGAGGAGTGAGACTTTCTCGGGCCTTTGAGTTTTCTGGGCCTTGACCGCGTGATGGCGGAAGAAACGGGAATCTTTTTCCGAAAAATCATGCGCCGACAGTCGGATGAGATCAGGATCCGATGCACCGGATCACGATCTGTCTGACGACATAAGGCTCGGCATTGGCAGGCGCTGAGGACGTTGAGTTGCCGACGTTCGCGGTGCCTGTTGTTGTTTTGTGTATCGCCGGCGACGAAAACATGACGCGTTTGATCTTCACCACTGATGCGTCCGGTGCGGGCAGTCTCAAGGCGGCCCGTCGCGCCGAGCATCGTGATTCCGCTCGAACCCCGCCTTCGTCTGGGGGCCGCTGCGGCCTGAGGTGGAACTCGCGATGTTGTTGGCGCGACGTGAAGCCGCCGATCGATTGGCTGTGGACATGTCTAGTCGGAGGACACTCGGAAAAATCGATCGCAACGAAATAGGATTGATCGACTTCTGCGAGCGATGCGAGAGGATCGAGTTGTGGATCGATCCGGCGCCCAATGCCCAACTGACATTGATTTGGCTGCTGGCTATTTGCGCCGTCACGAGAAGATTCGCTTCAAGGCTGACTTTGGTTCAGGCGGAAACCGCATAGGCAACCAATCTCCGAAACAGATCGCCGAAGTACAGGCCTGCCGCAGTCAAAATCGCAAACGATCATTTCGAAATCGCCAGATCTCGCCTGGCAAGCTTACCGGCACCGACGCCGCAGGCCTGGTTCGACCTGTTAAACAAGGATTTGAGTGTCTTGCCGCAGCTTCGGCGTGCGTTGTGGAATTGCTCGAAGAGCTCCCCAGCGCGCGACCGGGCTTGGAGCGACGGAAATGCGGATCCTCGAACTCATCGCGGAGGGCGATACAGGTCCGTTCGACGTCTTTCCCGGTCACTTGAAGCGCAACGAGCGGCGCGTGTTCGGGTACTGGGAAGTTGGATCCTTGCTGGACGGGCTCGCGCGTTGTCCCGCACCCGCCGTCGCCGGTCTCGACGAGGGGCCGTTCAACGAGGCGATGCATCGCAACCGTGACCGTCACCAGCGATACAAGCGAAGTATGTTGTCGCTCACCGCGCTCGGCGAGGCCATCCTGGCGCGCTCGGAGGATTTCAGCCGGCACAACCCGATCCATCGCTGGTGGGGCGGCACGGAATTGGTCAATGACACGCCTGTGGCGCTGGGACCCGGCGAACCGGGCCTTGGTCGAGCCTCAACGAGGTTGCCCGCGCGGCCGATTCGAAATGCTGAGTTCTGCAGAAGACAGTTAGAGCTTGGAGTGGAGAGTTTTGGTTCACTCGATTGGCGCAACGTTTTCTTGAGCCACGGCTGCGGGCTTCCAGGGAGTGGTCCAAGGACCAGACCCGAGAACTCGCGATGTGCAGATTCTCCCAGATGTGCAATTGCACATCTGAGGTTCGCGCTTTCGCGCGCCCCGGAATGCGACCAGATTACTGCATCAGATCACTCCGCCGCCTGCGCGTAGTCCGTCGATCGGCGGACACGAGCACACCAGGTTGCGGTCGCCATAGACATTGTCGACGCGCCCAACCGGCGACCAGTATTTGTCCGACCGCGAGGTTCCGGCCGGGAAGCAGCCTTCGGCGCGCGAATAGGCGCGCGCTCCACGCATCGTCGGCGATGTCGTGCACCGTGTGCGGGGCATTGCGCAGCGGGGAGGCCTCAACCTTCCAGCGGCCGGATTCGATCTCGGCGATTTCGCGCCGGATCGCGATCATGGCATCGCAAAAACGATCCAGTTCGGCCTTCGATTCGGATTCGGTCGGCTCGATCATCAGCGTGCCTGGCACCGGAAAGCTCATGGTCGGGGCATGGAAGCCGTAATCGATCAGCCGTTTGGCGATATCGTCGACCGTGACGCCGGCTGATACCTTCAGCGGCCGGGGATCGACGATGCATTCATGGGCCACGCGCCCTTTGGCGTTGCGGTACAGCACCGGGAAATGCGGATCGAGTTTCGTCGCAATGTAATTGGCGTTGAGGATCGCCATTTCCGTAGCGCGCGTAAGGCCTTCGCCGCCCATCATCAGAATGTAGATGTAGGAGATGGTCAGGATCGACGCCGAGCCGAATGGCGCCGCCGACACCGGCCCGACCGCAGAATCGCCTCGGCGACGGGATGGCCCGGCAGGAACGGCACAAGATGCGATCGGACGCCGATCGGGCCCATGCCGGGTCCGCCGCCGCCATGCGGAATGCAGAAGGTCTTGTGCAGATTGAGGTGGCTGACATCCCCGCCATAATCGCCGGGCCGGGACAGCCCGACCTGCGCATTCAGGTTGGCGCCGTCGAGATAGACCTGCCCGCCGTGGCCGTGGACGATGTCGCAGATCTCGCGGATATGCTCCTCGAACACCCCGTGTGTCGAAGGATAGGTGATCATGACGGCGGCGAGGTTTTGCGCGTGCTTCTCTGCCTTGGCGCGCAAATCATCGACATCGACGTCGCCGCGCCGGTCGCAGGCGACCACTACGACCTCCATTCCGGCCATGCTGGCGGAGGCCGGATTAGTGCCGTGCGCCGAGGAGGGGATCAGACACACTTTGCGGTGCGGTTCCCCGCGCGAGGCGTGATAGCCGCGGATCGCCAACAGTCCGGCATATTCGCCTTGCGCGCCCGAATTGGGCTGCAGCGAGATCGCGTCATAGCCGGTGATCTCGCACAGCCATTGCTGTAGCCGGGCAAACAGCGCGTGATAACCTTTGGTCTGCTCTCGGGGTGCGAACGGGTGCAGGTTTGCGAATTCGGGCCAGGTCAGCGGGATCATTTCCGACGTGGCGTTGAGCTTCATCGTGCAGGAGCCCAGCGGGATCATGGCGCGGTCGAGCGCGAGGTCGCGATCGGCCAGCTTGCGCATATAGCGCAGCAGTTCCGTCTCCGAGCGGTGGGCGTGGAATACCGGATGGCTGAGGAAGCCGCCTGCGCGCTTCAGCTCCGCGGGCAGCGCGTCGCGGGCGCCGGCCTCGATTTCGGCGTAAACAAGCTTGCCACCAAAGGCGCGCCACACCGCCTCGACGATTTCGGGCGTCGTGGTCTCGTCCAGCGCGATACCGAGCGTGCCTTCAGGCTTTCCCTGGCCGATCCGCGGATTGATCTTCTCAGCCAGCGCACGGGCGACGATCTCGTTCTGCTTTCCGCCGGCATCCACCGTCACCGTGTCGAAAAACGCCTCCGATCCCGGCGCAAAGCCAAGCTTGCGGAGTCCCGCCGCCAGCACCGCGGTGCGGCGATGGATGGTCCGCGCGATGTGGGTCAGTCCCTCCGGCCCATGATAGACCGCATACATCGAGGCGATCACCGCCAGCAGCACCTGCGCGGTGCAGATGTTGGAAGTCGCCTTTTCGCGGCGGATATGCTGCTCGCGGGTCTGCAGCGCCAGCCGATACGCAGGTTGCCCGCGGGAATCGATCGACAGGCCCACGATGCGCCCGGGCAGCGAGCGTTTGAGCGCATCGCGCACCGCCATATAGGCCGCGTGCGGACCGCCATAGCCCATCGGCACGCCAAAGCGCTGTGCCGAACCAATCGCGACATCGGCGCCCAGTTCGCCCGGCGAGGCCAAAAGCGTCAGCGCCAGGAGATCGGCGGCGACAACCGCGAGCGCGCCCTTGGCGCGCAAGGTCGCGATCGCCGGGCGCAGGTCGCGCACCGCGCCCGAAGTGCCCGGATATTGCAGCAAACCGCCGAACACGTCTGCCTTGTCCAGATCGGTCAGGGGATCGCCGACGATCAGGTTCCAGCCCAACGGCTCGGCGCGAGTGCGCAGCACGGCAAGCGTCTGCGGATGCACCTCGGCATCGACGAAGAAGGATTTTGTCTTGGCCTGCGCGGCGCGTTCGGCGAGCGCCATGGCTTCGGCCGCCGCGGTCGCCTCATCCAGCAGCGAGGCATTGGCGACGTCGAGCCCGGTGAGGTCGCAGATCATGGTCTGGAAGTTGAACAAGGCTTCCAGCCGGCCCTGGCTGATCTCCGGCTGATACGGCGTATAGGCCGTGTACCATGCGGGATTTTCCAGGATGTTGCGCTGGATCACCGCCGGCAGGATGGTGCCGGAATAGCCTTGGCCGATCAGCGAGGTGAAGAGCTCGTTCTGCGACGCCAGGGCGCGCATATGGACCAGTGCCTCGGTCTCGCTCAAGGGGTCGCCGAGGTCGAGCGGCGCGCGCTGCCGGATCGACGAGGGCAGGGTTTCCGCCATCAACGTACTGAGGCTTGCCGCGCCCACGGTTTTGAGCATCGCCGCCATGTCGCGCGGCGAGGGGCCGATGTGGCGGCGGACGAAGGTGGTGGCGGCTTCGTCAACGGGCTTGCGGTGCGCGGTCATGGCGTGCTCCTCGCGGGGTCAGGCAGTGTGCTGCTTGTAGGCGGCCTCATCCATCAGGCCGCCGAGTTCGTTTTTGTCTGCGATCTTCATCTTGAAAAACCACGCACTTCCGGCGGCGTCGGAATTGACCAGCGCCGGGTCGGTGGCGAGCGCGTCATTGACCTCGAGCACTTCGCCCGAGATCGGCGCGTAGACATCGGAGGCCGCCTTGACGGATTCGACCACGGCGGCGGCTTCGGCCTTCTTCAGGCTGCGGCCGACCTTCGGCAGCTCGACGAACACGACATCTCCGAGCTGCGACTGCGCGTAGTCCGTGACGCCGACGGTGGCGACGTCGCCATCGATGCGGAGCCATTCGTGATCGGGGGTGTACAGCGTCGTCATGACAAATCCTTCAGCGTTTGCGAATTCAGCGTTTGCAGGTTCAACGTTTGCAGCTTCAACGTTTGTAAGTGTTGGGAACGAAGGGCATGGCAGCGACCCGCAGCGGCAGGCGCTGGCCGCGCACTTCGGCGAACACGATGCCGCCGAGCGTTGCCCGCGGCGTCGGCAGATAGCCCATCGCCACAGGCGCATTCAGGCTCGGCCCAAATCCGCCCGAGGTGACCGAGCCGATTTGCTCGTTCGACGCGGCATCGGCAAACAGCGGCGCGCCTTCGCGTACGGGGGCGCGGCCCTCGGGCCTCAGTCCGACGCGCCGGCGCGTCGCGCCCCGCTCGAATTGGCCGAGAATCTTGTCCGCGCCCGGAAAACCGCCGGCGCGCGCGCCGCCAGTGCGGCGGCTCTTTTGGATCGACCATTCCAGCGCGCCCTCGACCGGGGTCGTCGTCGTGTCGATGTCGTGGCCATAAAGGCAAAGCCCGGCCTCCAGCCGCAGGCTGTCGCGGGCACCGAGCCCGATGGGGAGCACGTCGCTGTTCGCAAGCAAAGCCTTGGCCAGCCGTTCGGCGTGTTCGGCTGGAACTGAAATCTCAAAGCCGTCCTCGCCGGTATAGCCCGAGCGCGAGACGAAGCAGTCGATGCCGTCGACGCGGTGCGGCCCGGCGTCCATGAAGCGCATCGCAGGCGCATCCGCGCAAGGTTTTGCCAGTGCCGATTCCGCCTTCGGTCCTTGCAGCGCGATCAGCGCGCGGTCGGGGAGGGGCTCGATCACGCAAACATCCGAGAGGGCAGCGCGCAGATGCGCCTCGTCCTCGGCCTTGCAGGCGGCGTTGACCACCAGGAACAGATGGCTGCCGAAATTCGCCACCATCAGGTCGTCGAGAATGCCGCCGTCTTCATTGGTGAACTGGGCGTAGCGCTGGCGCCCCGGCGCAATGCTGAGTATGTCCTGCGGAACCAGCCGTTCCAGCGCCAGCGCCGCATCCTCGAGCTTTCCGGATTTCGGGCGGAGCGCGATCTGGCCCATATGCGAGACGTCGAATAGACCGGCGGCATGGCGGGTATGCAGGTGTTCCCTGAGCACGCCGGGTGCGAATTGCACCGGCATCTCGTAGCCGGCGAACGGCACCATTTTCCCGCCGCTGGCGGCGTGGAGCGCATGCAAAGGGGTGGTTTTCAGTGCGGAATGGTCGTCGCGTGCAAGCATCATCGGGCCCTCGCGGTTCCCGGAGATGATTCCCCGAAAACCCACAGAAAGCCCCATCTGTCGCTGTGCCTGAGAGTATTATCCCGTCGGCGGACACGTCCGGGCCAAAGCCCTTCGGCGTCTCTTTCCAGATGCTAGCCAGTCACGAGGGTCCGTTTGCCTGAGAGTTTCCGGGGCGGTTGCTCCTTCGGCGCCGGCGCTTAAGCCGATCTCTCCCGACGTGACGTCTTGAACAGATAGGAAGAAACCACGCCCGCACCAAGGCTGTCAACGCAGTCGCAGCATCTATCAACGGCCGTGCGGCAAGCCCCTGATCTCCTGCACACTTTCTGGACAGCGCCAGCCCCCTTGTCTAAAAGCGGTGCGCGGGACACATGCCATTTGCGGGCGAATCCCCCTTGCTTTTGCGATTGGACGAAAATGAGCGGCGTTAACGAAATCAGGTCGACTTTTCTGAAATTCTTTGCCGACAACGGCCACGAGATCGTGCCGTCGTCGCCGCTGGTGCCGCGCAACGACCCGACACTGATGTTCACCAATGCCGGCATGGTGCAGTTCAAGAACGTCTTCACCGGGGTGGAGAAGCGGCCCTATCAGCGCGCCACCACCTCGCAGAAATGCGTGCGCGCCGGCGGCAAGCACAACGATCTCGACAATGTCGGCTACACCGCGCGGCATCACACCTTTTTCGAGATGCTCGGCAATTTCTCGTTCGGCGACTATTTCAAGGACCGCGCCATCGAGCTCGCCTGGAATCTGGTGACCAAGGAATTCGGCCTGCCGAAGGACAAGCTCACCGCCACCGTCTATATCGACGACGACGAGGCGTTCGATCTCTGGAAGAAGATCGCAGGGCTGCCGGAGTCGCGCATCATCCGCATCGCGGGCGCGGACAATTTCTGGCAGATGGGCGACACCGGTCCGTGCGGGCCCTGCTCGGAAATCTTCTACGACCATGGCGACAAGATCTGGGGCGGCCCGCCGGGCTCGCCCGAGCAGGACGGCGACCGCTTCATCGAGATCTGGAATCTCGTGTTCATGCAGTTCGAGCAGCTCGAGGGCGGGGCGCGCAATCCGCTGCCGAAACCCTCGATCGATACCGGCGCGGGGCTGGAACGTGTCGCCGCGGTGTTGCAGGGCAAGCACGACAATTACGACATCGACCTGTTCGTCGCCCTGATCCGCGCCATTTCCGAGCTGACCGGCGCCGATCCGCAGGGGCCGCAGAAGGCCTCGCTGCGCGTGATCGCCGACCATCTGCGCGCGTCGTCGTTCCTGATCGCCGACGGCGTGCTGCCGTCGAACGAGGGCCGCGGCTATGTGCTGCGCCGGATCATGCGCCGCGCGATGCGCCATGCGCAGTTGCTCGGCGCGCGCGATCCGCTGATGCACCGGCTGGTCTGGGCGCTGGTGCGCGAGATGGGCCAGGCCTATCCCGAACTGGTGCGCGCCGAAAACCTGATCGAGGAAACCCTGCGGCTGGAGGAGACGCGCTTCCGCAAGACGCTGGAGCGGGGTCTGTCGATCCTCGACGAGAAGAGCGCTTCCCTGAAGAAGGGCGACATGTTCGACGGCGATACCGCGTTCACGCTGTACGATACCTACGGTTTTCCGCTCGATCTCACCCAGGATGCGCTGAAATCGCGCGGCATCGGCGTCGATATCGCTTCCTTCACCGACGCGATGGACCGGCAGCGCGAGAAGGCGCGCGCGGCCTGGGCGGGAAGTGGCGATACCGCCACCGAGAACATCTGGTTTCCGCTGCGCGAGAAGCTCGGCGCCACGGAATTTCTCGGCTACGAGACCGAGACCGCCGAAGGCGTCGTCGGCGCGCTGGTCAAGGACGGCAACGAGGTCGAAAGCCTGAAGAGCGGGCGAGGCCGGCGCGATCGTGCTCAACCAGACGCCGTTTTATGCGGAGTCCGGCGGCCAGGTCGGCGACACCGGCGTGCTGACCGGCGAGGGCGTGCGCTTCCGCGTCACCGATACCCAGAAGAAGGCCGGCGATCTCTTCGTGCATCTCGGCACGGTGGAGCAGGGCACCCTGAAGCCCGGCACGGCGCTGCAGCTCGATGTCGATCATGTCGAGGCGCTCGTCGATCCGCGCCAATCACTCCGCGACGCATCTGCTTGCACGAAGCGTTGCGGCAGGTGCTCGGCGATCACATCGCCCAGCGCGGCTCGCTGGTGGCGCCGGACCGGCTGCGCTTCGACTTCGTCCATCCGAAGCCGATCACGCCGGACGAACTTGCCCGCATCGAGGACATCGCCAACGACGTGGTGCTGGAGAACGACGAGGTCACGACGCGCCTGATGGCGGTGGACGATGCCCGTGAAGCCGGCGCCCGCGCGCTGTTCGGCGAAAAATACGGCGACGAGGTGCGCGTGGTCTCGATGGGCAAGACCGCGCGCGAGCACGGCGCCAACGCGTTCGGCTGGTCGGTGGAATTGTGCGGCGGCACCCATGTCCGGCGGACCGGCGACATCGGGCTGATCTCGGTGACCAGCGAAAGCGCGGTCGCCTCGGGCGTTCGCCGCATCGAGGCGCTGACCGGACGTCATGCGCGCAAGCACGCCAACGAGACCATGGCGCTGGCGAAAACGGCGGCCATGGAGCTGCGGACCACGCTCGACGAGGTGCCGGCGCGCATCGCTTCCTTGATGGAAGAGCGCAAGAGACTCGAGCGCGATCTGTCGGATGCGCGCAAGAAGCTCGCGATGGGTGGCGGTGCGACCGGCATCCGGAGGAGCGGTGGACGGCGCCAATGGCTTGCGTCATGTCGGCGACGTCAAGCTGATGGCGCGCGCGGTCGAAGGCATCGAGATGAAAGATCTCAAGAGCCTCGCCGACGACGGCAAGAAGCAACTCGGCTCAGGCGTGGTCGCGATCGTCGGCGTCAGCGGGGACGGCAAGGCCGGCGTGGTCGTCGGCGTCACCTCCGATCTCACCTCGCGCTACAACGCGGTCGATCTGGCGCGCGTCGCCTCCGTCGTGCTGGGCGGCAAGGGCGGCGGCGGGCGGCCCGACATGGCGCAGGCCGGCGGGCCCGATGGCGCCAAGGCGGACGCCGCGCTTACGGCCATCGAAAAGGCGATGGCCGGCGCCTAGGTCCTTCGACTGCGGGCAACCCCTTGAGGAACATCAATTCCGGGACCGTATGAAGGGGCTATAGATAGCGTCCCTCTGATTCCGGGTTCGCGTCAGGGGGCTCCCGTGAGATGAGCGAACTTCGGAAAAAACGGGACACAGGGCAGTGGCGATCCTTCCGCGCAGAGGGCGGCTGAACGACCCCGATTTGCGGGATCGGCTCTACGAACTGCTCGAACACGATCATCTGCCTTATTCGGTCGGCTCGCGCTTCGTCCGGCTGATCGTCTCCATCATCATCATCGACGTGCTGGCGATGATCCTGGCGTCGGTTCCGGAATATGATGCGCGCTTCGGCGCGCTTCTGACCGCCATCAAGGTCGGCGCGGCGATCGCATTCGCGCTGGAATATTTGGCCCGGCTCTGGAGCGTGGTCGGCCACTCGCCGCGGAAATTGTCGCCGGCGCAGGACCGGCTCGAATATGCGTTCTCCACGCTCGGCATCATCGACCTCCTGGCCTTTCTGCCCGCGTCGATCGCGCTGCTCGCAGCCGACCACGCGGTGCTGGCACTGCTCGGCGTGCTGCCGTTCTTCAAGCTGGTGCGTTATTCGCCGGCGATGCGCTCGCTGCTGGCAGCCCTTCATGCCGAGCGGCGCACGCTGGTCGGCTGCCTCGTGATCCTGATGGGCGCGGTGCTGGTGTTCGCCTCGCTGCTCTACGCCGTCGAGCACGACGTGCAGCCCGACAAGTTCGGCACCATTCCGGAGGCGATGTGGTGGGCGATCGTGACGCTGGGCACGGTCGGTTATGGCGACGTTGTCCCGGTCACGCCGCTCGGCAAGCTGGTGTCGGTATTCGCCATCATCGGCGGCCTGACCATGATCGCGCTGCCGGTGGCGATCATCTCCACCGCCTTTGCCGACGAGATCAGGCGGCGCGATTTCGTCGTCACCTGGGGCATGCTGGCGCGGGTGCCGCTGTTCTCGCATCTTTCCGCCGCCGAGATCGCCGACATCATGCGGCTATTGCGGGCGCGGACCATCGAATCAGGCGAAATCCTGGTGCGGCGCGGCGATGCCGCATCCTCGATGTATTTCATCACCGCGGGCGAGGTCGAGATCGAATTGCCGAACCGACGCGTCCGGCTCGCCGACGGCACCTTCTTCGGAGAAATCGCGCTGCTGCATCGTACCAAGCGCAGCGGCACGGTGACGGCGACGCGCAAGACCAGGCTCTTGGCGCTCGATGCCCAGGATTTCCACGCGCTGATCGCGCGCGTCCCGGCACTCGCCGCGCATGTTCAAAAGACCGCCAAGGCGCGGCTCGCGGATACGGGCGATCTCGCCGTCGCCGAAATCGCGCAGTCCGCGCACGACGACCAGCCGCCGAAGGACGAATGATCCGTCGAGTGACGTAGGGCAGGCGGCTTTCCGTTGATTGCCAACCCGCCGCTCCAGCAGCGATCTCGCGAAGGGAAGGACACCTGGTGGGTGCTCAGAACATCTGGCGCAGCCAAGGCACCGATCGCAGCAATTTCATCGGCGTTTTAGCAAAGCCAGAAACGTGTCCTTAAATTGCGGGAAGCAGTATACCGGCATTCAGTCAGGGACATTTCATGATCGACGAAAAAGTAAAAATCAAATGCACGAAATGCTCGCAGGTATTTCGAGAGCGGGCGCAAAAGATCCGCAATGGATTCCAGACGAATTGCCAGCATTGCAACCGGCTGATTACGTTCGATATCAGCTCGGAAGATAGAAATATCCGCCGGGCTCTGATGAGCGCCAAAGAAGTGCGAATGGTGCTGGAATCCCAGCCCGAAGCCGAAAGCGTGGCTGGAGTCTCGGTCGGCGATCGCAGTCAGTTCTAGCTGGTCTCCGGCTAAGCATGATTTGCCGGTTCGAAGCGCTACTTCGAATCCAGAAACGGCGCGACGACTTCCCGCGTTTCCTTGCTCGGCACCACCGGCACGATCTCAAAGCTCATGCCGAACCCCTGGCAGTTCAGGATCCACTCCTGCAACAGCCGGGCGTCGTCGCATTCCATCAGCTGAAAGCAGCGGTCGAAATTAGGCTCGATCCAGCTGCCGACATATTTCAGCCCGTCGGGAAATTTGATCCCGGCATCGCGGACGCGCCTGTAGACCGGAATCGGGTCCCGGTCTTTGAAACGCTCGATCACCATGAAGAGCATGGACAGCATGGACAGCCTTGCTTCAGCAGCGTCGTGCAACTGTGCTATTCCGGCGCGATGGTCGCGCCGGCAATTTTTTCGGCCGCAGGCCAATTAAGCCGCCATCGCCTTGGTCAGGTTTTCCGCGACCTTGTCGAGGAAGCCGGTGGTGGAGAGCCAGCGCTGTTCGGCGCCGACCAAAAGCGCGAGATCCTTGGTCATGAAGCCGGCTTCGACGGTTTCGACGCAGACCCTCTCGAGCGTCAACGCGAACTTCTCGAGTTCCGCATTATTGTCGAGCTTGGCGCGATGCGACAGCCCGCGGGTCCAGGCGAAGATCGAGGCGATCGAGTTGGTCGAGGTTTCCTTGCCCTTCTGATGCTCGCGGTAATGCCGCGTCACCGTGCCGTGGGCGGCCTCGGCTTCGACTGTCTTGCCGTCCGGGGTCATCAGGACCGAGGTCATCAGGCCGAGCGAGCCGTAGCCTTGCGCGATGGTGTCGGACTGCACGTCGCCATCGTAGTTCTTGCAGGCCCAGACGTAGCCGCCCGACCACTTCATCGCCGCCGCGACCATGTCGTCGATCAGCCGATGCTCGTAGGTGATCTTCTTGGCTTCGAACTGCGCCTTGAATTCCTTGTCGTAGATCTCCTGGAAGATGTCCTTGAACCGCCCGTCATAGGCCTTGAGGATGGTGTTCTTGGTCGAGAGATAGACCGAATAGCCCTTCGCAAGGCCCTGGTTGAGCGAGGCGCGGGCGAAGTCGGCGATGGAATCGTCGAGATTGTACATGGCGAGCGCCACGCCGGCGCCGGGAGACTGGTAGACTTCGCGCTCAATCACCTTGCCGTCCTCGCCAACGAATTTCAACGTCAGGACGCCCTTGCCGGGAAACCTGAAGTCGGTGGCTTTGTACTGGTCGCCGAAGGCGTGACGGCCGATGATGATGGGCTTGGTCCAGCCCGGCACCAGCCGGGGCACGTTCCGGCAGATGATGGGTTCGCGGAACACCACGCCGCCGAGGATGTTGCGGATGGTGCCGTTCGGCGACTTCCACATTTCCTTCAGGCCGAATTCCTTCACCCGGGCTTCATCCGGGGTGATGGTGGCACATTTGACGCCGACGCCGACCTTCTTGATGGCGTTGGCGGCATCCACGGTGACCTGGTCGTTGGTCTTGTCGCGGTATTCCATCCCGAGGTCGAAATACATCAGGTTGATATCGAGGAACGGGGTAATCAGCTTGTCCTTGATGTACTGCCAGATGATCCGGGTCATCTCGTCGCCATCGAGTTCGACGACGGGGTTGGTCACCTTGATTTTTGCCATGGAGATCGGGCCTTTTTGGAAATAGCGCGGGTGGGATGGAGGGGTGAGGTATGCGCGCTATAGCACCGCCGACGCCAAGGCGAAAGCCAAGGCGCTATGCACTTTCAGCCGATCTTCTGGCCCAGAGCCTCGCTTCTGATTGATCAGAACCGAGGCTCTGATTGCTCGTTTTGACGCGTTTTCTTCACGCGAACCGCGCCCGCCCCGGATCAAGTCCGGGGCAGGCTTTCGCTCGAAAACGCTTTTAGAACGCCGCCTGCGTGGCCGTGCCTGCCACCACATACCAGGTCACCAGGAGCCCGCAGATCACGGCGCCCGGCAGGCTGGAACCGGTCCGCCGCCAGGTGAAGGTCGCGACGATGGCGCAGATCCCGAGCAGCGGCACGAACTGGATCGCGACGATGGTGGACAGCGGCACGAAGCCGGGATCGGGCAGCGGATTGAACAGCTTCCCGGATAGCCACAGCGTGCCGTATTGCAGGCCGAGCAGCACGATGAAGCCAAGCGTCAGCGCCAGCACATTGGTGAAATAAAGCGCGGCGCGCCCCGCTGCCATGGTTGAGAAATTCCGGTGCAGCACGTGCAGCGCGATCACGAAAAACACCGTGAATGGAATCAGATAGATCAGGAAGATCAGGAATTGCTTCGCGCTCATCAGCTTCAGCGCGAGGATCCAGAACCGGAAGTCGATCTTGAAGGCGAGATCGGCCAGCCACAGCGCGGCATAGCCGACAATGATTGTCAGGAGCGCGATCAGGATGGACGGCCCGATGATGCCGCCTCTCGAGGCGCGCTTGGGCGCGAACGGCATCAGGACGAGCGCGATCAGCGCGTTGATGATGGCCCAGACGATGATCTGGTTGGTAATGCCCTGCGGCAACCAGGCCGAGGGTTTGACGAAGGTGCCGGCCAGCGCGAAGGCCGGGTAGTAGGTCAGCGCGGGGATAAAAGCGGACAATATGAAGGCCGCGGTCCAGCGCCGGCTGGAGGGCGCGGTGGGAGCCGGCACGGTGCCGTCGGCGATATCGGGCAGCCGCAGATGCGAGAACACGGGCGCTTCGAGCAGACCGTCGAAGGTTCCGAGCAGGAGTGCGACAAACCCGATAAACGCGATCAGTGTGCCGATCTCCTTACGGAACCAGATCTGGTCGTCCGATGGCAGCGGTGCGCCGCCCTGAAGGGTCTTGGCGAACCAGTCGAGGCTGTAGCCGATCGCCTCATGCGAAATGTGCTCAGCCGGATGCGTCATCGCCGGGGTGTAGAGCACCCGCGCCGTGCCCTGCGCGATGTCGCCATAGACCTTGCCGGGTTCGATGGCGCCTTGCGTGCCGAACATCGCCCACAGCTTCGGGCTTTGGGTGACGTCGCGGGCGCGCTCGACCCCCCACATCAAATTGGAGAATTCCTCGTATTGCGCGAACACCAAGGCGACGTTTCGCGGCCAGCTCGGCGTGCCGTCGGCGGCGAACGGCTTGCCGGTCGAGGAGCCCTCCAGCACCATCGACTTGTAGTCGTTCGGCATCGTGGCCGCGGCGGCGAGCACGGTCCAACCGCCCATCGAGTGGCCCTCGAGGCCGATATTGTTCTTGTCGACGAAGCCGAGGCTGCGCAGATGCGCCAAGCCGTCGGGACCGCCAAAGCCGTTGGCGAAAGCCGGCGGATCGCTGTAGCCGTGGCCAGTCTGGTCGAGCGCCAGCACCACATAGCCGCGGCGGGCGAATTCGATGGCAAAGCCGTCCTGGGTCTCCCGCGAATTGATGTAGCCGTGCACGGCCAGAATGCCGGGGGCGGGGGTCTGCGCGGTCGCGTTCTTGGGGATGTAGAGCAGGGCGCTCATGGTGTTGCCCTTGGCGCCCTTGAAGCGGATATCCTCGATCCGGATGCCGCCCGCGGTCTGCGTCAGATAGGCCAGCACGCCGCCGGCCAGAATCAGAATCACTCCCAAGATCGCCAATGACCATCTGCGGCGCATGTCAGCCCCCCGGTGCCCGCAGCTGTTGAACCGGCCTGTGGGTTCGCTTTGCTGCTTCGTTTTGTTTGTGATTGATAACCCTATCCGAAAGTCGAATGCGCGCAAGCAGGCCCTGATCGAGCTTTCAACCGAAATTCAGGAAGCCTGCCTAAGTCGATTATATTGCTTGAGAAACGCGGCCGGCCGGGCCATCGAATACGGGTCGCCGCTTAACGCGTTGAATCAGGGTCTTCGGAGCTTGATTCAAAATCTTCAGATCTTGAATCAGAAAGTGAAGTGAGATGTCCGGTTCGGGCACCGACAAGACCAAGACAGGCTTTGAGCTGACCGGACCCGTCGTGATTCTGGTCGAGCCGCAGCTCGGCGAGAACATCGGCATGGCCGCGCGGGCGATGGGCAATTTTGCTCTCACGCGGCTGCGCATTGTCAACCCGCGCGACGGCTGGCCGAACGTCAGCGCGCAGCGGGCCGCCGCCGGCGCCGACCATATTCTCGACCGGGTCGAGCTGTTCGACACGGTCGAGCAGGCGGTCGCCGATTGTACGTTTTTATTCGCCACCACCGCCCGCGCCCACGATCAGGCCAAGCCGGTGGTGGCGCCGGAAGCCGCCGCGCAGGAAATGACTGCCCAGCTCAAGGTGGGCGGGACCGTCGGCATTCTGTTCGGCCGCGAGCGCTACGGGCTGCAGAATGAGGAAGTGGCGCGCGCCAACCGGATCATCACCTTTCCGGTCAATCCCGGCTTCGCCTCGCTCAATCTGGCGCAGGCGGTGCTGTTGATCGGCTATGAATGGTTCAAGCTGTCGACGGCGGGCGCGCTGCCGTTTGCGATGCCCGAACGCTCCGAGCCCGCCTCGCAGCACCAGATGCAGGCCTTCTTCGACAATCTGGTGCGCGAGCTCGACCGGGTCGAATTCCTGCGCCCGGCGGAGAAGCGCGAGACCATGCTGGTCAATCTGCGAAACATTTTTACGCGGATGGACCCGACCAAGCAGGACATGCACACGCTCCACGGCGTGGTGATGGCGATCGCGGAAGGCCGCAAGGGGCCGGCCAAGGGCGGCGTGCTCGACGGCGAACAGGCCACAAGACTCCGCGCGCTACTTGCCGAACATGGGCAGGGGTCGCTGCCGTCGGAGAGCGGCACGGTGCGCGGGCTGGCGCGGCTGTTGCGGCGAAATCCAACCGACGCCGAGCGCATCCTGTGGCAGGCCCTGACTTCCGACCGCCGCTTCGCCGGCCAGTTCAAGCGCCAGACCCCGGTCGGCCGCCACATTCCGGATTTTGTCTCGTTCGTTCATCGGATCGCGGTCGAATTGATCAATCCCGATGAGACAGAGGTCATCGCCAAGGACCGCGCGGGACGGCAACAATGGCTGGAAGCGCGCAGCTACCGGGTCATCACCATGAAGGTTGGCGATGTTGAGGGCGATCTGGCCTCGCAGCTGGACCGGCTGGAATCCATTGTGCTCGAGCGGCGCTAGGGCTGTTTCGAGTGCGGTGGCCTCATCCTTCGAGACGCGGCTGTGCCGCTCCTCAGGACGAGGAGTTGGATCCTAACGGTGAGGAGCGCGGCAATGCCGCGTGTCTCGAACGATGCTGCCCGTGGCTTCGCGACTTGAATTTTGAACGCCGTGCGTCAGACCGCCATCAGCTGCACTGGCGGCGCGGCGGCCGCGCGCTTTGGCTTCTTCGCCCTTGACGGCGGGAACAGCGAGCAAGCGGCAAGGCCCGCGGTATCGGCGACGCCGGGATCGCGCGACACCATCGCGGCGACGATGGCGCCGTCGATCAGAAGGCCGAGTTGATGCGCAAGCATTTGCGGCTCCGTCGCGCCCATTTCGCCGGCAAGTTTTTCAATATAGGCCAGCACGACTTTCTTGTGCTTCATCGCGATCGCGCGGAATTGCTTCTGATCCTTGTCGTGTTCGCCGACCGCGTTGATGAAAGGACAGCCGTAAAAGCGCTCCTCGCGGAACCAGTCCTTCAGCGCCGGAAAGATCCGCGTCAGCTTTGTCGCTGCGTCGCCGCCGCCGGATTCGACCGACGCGATGAACCATTCGCGCCACTGCTTGCCTTCGCTCTCAAGCACAGCATGCACGAGATTGGTTTTCGAGCCGAACAATTTGTAGAGCGTGGTCTTCGCAGTGCCGGCTTCGTTGATGATGGCGTCGATGCCAGTGGCGTTGATTCCGTTCTTGCAGAACAGCTGCGTCGCTGCACTGAGCAAACGCCCGCGTGCGGACTCCTCGTCCCCGCCGGCGATGTTCTCCGCGACGACACGCTTCTTCGTGGAAGATTTGCCCATGCGTGCAAGTTAATCGAACTGTGTCGCCAGCATCAAGTCACATCTTCACTGGTTCGACGCATCTTGAAACTGCGCGCAAAATAATCGCCATGCACCGGTAACTGCATCACGATTAAGCAAATCGCGGCTGACCGATTCCAGGGCAGCGCGCGCTAAGCGGCTTCAGGACTTCGCGTTTTCTCCCGAGCGGGGTCTGGCACGGTTCGTGCAGGAAACAGACCGTTCGGTATCCTTGCCCCTAGGGAGAAAATAGATGACCGCGGTTGCTCAAAAAACAGTGCTTACAGGCTGCCTTGCCCCCATCGACAGGCAAGGGCTGGAGAAGCTTATCGAGAACGGCAAAGCCAATCCGAAGGTCATCAAGACCTTGAAGTGCAAGACGGTGGCCGAAGGCAAATTCCGCCACGCCAACTACATCCGCAACCTTCCGCCTTACATTGTCGACGAGCCGCCGGTCCTTCTGGGCGACGACACCGCGCCCAATCCGTCGGAGGCCTCGCTCGCTGCGCTCGGCTCCTGCCTCGCGGTCGGGCTGCACGCCAACGCCGTGCATCGCGGCTGGACCGTCAACAAGCTCGAACTCCAGCTCGAGGGCGATCTCAACATCACGGCAGTGTGGGGTACCGGCGACGTCAGTGAAAAGCCGGTCGGCTTCACCGATGTGCGCGTCAAGGTCGACATGGAATGCGAGAGCGTCCCGCAAGCCGAGATCGACGCGCTGGTGGCCCACGTCAAGAAGTGGTCGCCGGTCGCCAACACTTTCACGCGGCCGGTCAATCTCGAAGTCAGCGCGTAACCACCGCCGTTGAAAAACGCTTATTTCGGAGAGTTCCAATGAACCCAGCGGCCGCATCGCGTCTTTCGATCGACGAAAAGAACGATCTTTCGCCGGCATCGATCACCGATGCGGTCACTTCCATCGCGCGACGGGAGCTTGCGCCGCTGGCTGCGGCCATCGACAACGGCTCGGTTTATCCAGCCGAGTTGCTGCGCCGGCTCGGTGACGCCGGAGCCTGGGGCAGCCATCGGCCGAGTAACGGCGCGGCGGATCTCGGCTGCGCCATTCAATCGATGGCGGCGCTCGGCGAGGTGTGCGGCGCCACCGCCTTCATGGCGTGGTGCCAGAGCACGCTGGTCTGGTACGCGGTCAATTCCGACAATCCGGCGCTCGCCGGCTTCGCCGATGAGGTCGCGACGGGAAGGGTGCTCGGCGGCACCGGCCTTTCCAACCCGATGAAGAGCTTCTTCGGCATCGAGAAGCTGAAATTGAAGGGCCGCAAGGTCGACGGCGGTTATGTGGTGCGCGGTGCGTTGCCCTGGGTGTCGAATCTCGGCCCCGACCATTTCTTCGGCGCGATCTTCGAGGTCGAAGACAGGCCTGGCGAGGGCGTGATGTTTCTCGCCGATTGTTCCGACCCCGCGATCACGCTGCAGCCGTGCAAGCCGTTCCTTGCGATGGATGGTACCGGCACCTATGGCGTGCAATTCCGCGATGTGTTCGTGCCGGACAGTTTGATCCTGGCGGCGCCGTCGGGTCCGTTCGTGAAGAAGATTCGCGCCGGTTTCATCCTGCTGCAGGCCGGCATGGCGATCGGCCTGATCAGGGATTGCATCGCGATCATGAAGGAAGTCGACGGCTCGCTCGGCCACGTCAACCGCTTCCTGCCGCAACAGCCGACCGACTTTCAGCAAGTGCTTTGTAAACTTGAAGCGGAGACCATGGCGCTGGCGCGCGACCCCTTCAACGCCGGCGACGATTATTGGCGTGCCGTCGTCGACCTTCGTCTGCAGGCCGGCGATGCCAGCGTCGCCGCTGCCCACGCCGCGATGCTTCACTGTGGCGCACGCGGCTACCTGATGAGCCATCGCGCGCAGCGCAGGCTGCGCGAGGCTTACTTCGTCGCCATCGTAACGCCGGCGACCAAGCAGCTGCGGAAGATGCTGGCGGACATGTGAGTTTTAAACGGACCCCGGATCGACCCTAACTTTCAACCATAGAACAGGAGAGGCCTGCCATGACGGACGTTCTGATTTCTGCCGGCGAACTCGCCGATCTCACACCGAATGAGCCGTGCGTGATCATCGACACGCGCAACCCCGACGCCTATGGCGCGGGGCACATCCCGGGTGCCGTCAATGTGCATGAGATCTTTACCTATCTTGCCACGTCGACGCCGGAAGGCGTCAACGAGCTGAAGACAAAGTTCGCCGACGCCTTCGGCAAGGCCGGCCTGTCGGGCAAGGAAACCGCTGTTATTTACGAGCAGTCGATGAATTCCGGTTTCGGCCAGTCCTGCCGCGGCTACTATCTCTTGACCATGCTCGGCTATCCCAAGATCAAGGTGCTGCATGGCGGCTTCGACGCCTGGGCCGGCAAGGGCCTGCCGGTCACGACCGAGGTACCGAAGCCTGCGCCGGCATCATTTGCGATCATTCCCGAAGCCGGCGACATCCTGATCGACGCCAAGGCCATGCTGGCGGCGGTCGGCAAGCCCGGCATCGCGCTGCTCGACGTGCGCGACGTCGACGAGTGGATCGGCGAAAGCTCCTCGCCCTACGGCAAGGATTACTGCCCGCGCAAGGGACGTATCCCCGGCGCCGTCTGGCTCGAATGGTACCGCATGATGAAGCCAACCGCGGAAGGACCGCGCTTCAAGTCCAAGGAAGAGATCCTGGCGGAATGCGCGACCGTCGGCATCACCCAGAACACCCCGGTCTACCTCTATTGCTTCAAAGGCGCGCGGGCCTCGAACACCTTCCTCGCGCTGAAGAACGCCGGCGTGAAGGACGTGCGGATGTATTTCGGATCGTGGAACGAATGGTCGCGCGATCCCTCGCTGCCGATTGAGGAAGGCCTGCCGGTGGATACCAAGCCGATGGTCAAGGCGGCTTAGCCCAAAATTGCCACCGTCCAGCCGCGCCAAGCGGCTGGGCGGTGACCGGAATGAACGAGATCAGGTCGCACGGGAAGGAGCAAGCCTAGAGTGAAGCATGCGATCTATCCAGGAAACCGCCGGCCGGGCGCACATATCGCCGTCACCGCCGTCAGTCATCGCTATCGCCGCAACGCCAGCGATGCGCTGAGCGGGATTAACTTCGAGGTGCAGCCGAGCGAGGCGGTGGCGCTGGTCGGACGTTCCGGCTGCGGCAAGTCGACGTTGCTGCACATCCTGTCGGGGCTGACGATGCCGACCGTCGGCGAGGTCCGTATCGACGGTGCGCTGGTCGCGGGTCCGTCGCCGCGCTGGATCGTGATGTTCCAGCAGCCGCATCTCTATCCCTGGATGACGGTGGAGCAGAATGTCGGGCTCGGCATGAAATTCGCGGGCCGGCCGCGCCGGGAAATCCGGGACCGGGTGCGCGATCTGCTTGGCCTCGTCGAACTCGGAGATTATGCCGGCCGCAACGTGCAGGACCTGTCCGGCGGCCAGCAGCAGCGCGTCGCGCTGGCACGCTCGCTGGCGGTGCAGCCCGAAGTCCTGCTGCTCGATGAGCCGTTTTCGGCGCTCGACGCCGTCACCCGCCGGGCGCTGCAGCGTGACGTGCGCCGTATCGCGGTCGAGTACGGCATCACGCTCGTGATCGTGACCCATGACATTCCCGAAGCCATCGCGATGGCGGATCGCGCGCTGGTGATGGCGTCCGATCCCGGAAGGATCGTCGAAAACGTGCCGATCGAGATTGACCGCCAGGACCGCGAGCGCCGTGGTGCGGAAACGCAGGTCGCGCAGGCCAAGCTGCAGGCCGCGTTCGAGCGGGCAGTCGGACGCACCGCCGATCCGGCACCGCTCCGGGCCGGCCAGGACCTGCCTAATCAAGTCGTGTCCAAACAAGACACGGCCAAACCGGACACACTCAAAATCGTCGCCGGCCATCGCTGACCGTTAGCTTCAAGGAGAATCAAATGTGCTGTGACTGCGGATCCGATGTTGCCCACGACGATGACGGTCATGTCAGGCCGCTGGTCAATCGCCGGCAGACGCTCGACATGTTGGCTGCGGGCGGCCTTGCCGCGCTCGGGACCTGGCTCGGCGGCTTCGGCTCGGCGGCTCATGCTGCCGACGATGACGTGGTGCGGATCGGCTATTTGCCGATCACCGACGCCACCGCGCTACTGGTCGCGCATGGCATGGGTTTCTTCGCCGATGAAGGTCTTACCGCAGAGCGGCCGACGCTCATTCGCGGCTGGTCGCCGCTGGTCGAGGCGTTCGCGGCCGGCAAGTTCAATGTCGTGCATCTCTTGAAACCGATCCCGGTCTGGATGCGCTACAACAACAACTTCCCGGTCAAGATCATGGCCTGGGCGCATACCAACGGTTCCGGCGTCGTGGTCGGCAAGGATACCAACATCAAGTCGTTCGCCGATCTCGGCGGCAAGCAGATCGCGGTGCCGTTCTGGTATTCGATGCACAATATCGTGCTGCAATACGGATTGCGGAAATCCGGCATCACGCCGGTGATCAAGTCGCAGGGCCAGCCGCTCGCCGCCAATGAATGCAATCTTCAGGTGATGGCGCCGCCGGATATGCCGGCAGGTCTCGCCGCCAGGAAAATCGATGGCTACATCGTCGCCGAGCCGTTCAATGCGATGGGTGAGACCAAGGCCGGCGGCCGGATGCTGCGCTTCACCGGCGACATCTGGAAGAACCATCCGTGCTGCGTGCTGTGCATGCATGAGGAGGTGGTGACCAAGAAGGCGGAGTGGACGCAAAAGGTCATGAACGCCCTGGTGCGCGCGGAAATCTACGCCTCCGGGCACAAGGCGGAAGTGGCGAAGCTCTTGTCCAAGGATGGCGGCGGCTATCTGCCTCTGCCAGACACGATCATCGAGCGGGCGATGACCTATTATGACGACGCCTTCTACGGCGAGAGCGGCGCCATCAAGCACCCGGACTGGCATATCGGCCGCATCGACTTCCAGCCATGGCCCTATCCGTCGGCGACCAAGCTGATCGTCAGCTCGATGAATGAGACGGTGGTCGGCGGCGATACCACGTTCCTGAAGAAGCTCGATCCCGGAATTCGTCGCCAAGGATCTGGTGAATTACGATTTCGTCCGCAACGCCATGAACAAATATCCGCAATGGAAGAATGATCCGAGCGTCAATCCCAGCGATCCGTTCAACCGTACCGAGGTGCTGGCGCTGTGAGCATGGATGTTGCGATCGACATCGAGCCGGCCGCATCGCCGCGTCGCCGCAGCGATGCGTCGGCGGGGCGGCTTGCCGCTTCGGCACGCAGCCTCGGCTTCGCCGCCATCGGCATCTGTGTGTTGCTCGTGGCCTGGTGGATCGGCGGTTTTGTCGTCGCCCACAATCCGTCGACGGTGAATTTCGCCGGCTTTGCCCCGGCACCGACCTTCGAACGCCTGTGGCGCATGCTGGGGAGCGGGGAGGCGGCGCGGATGGCGTGGCCGAGTCTGCTCCGGATCGGCGGCGGGCTTGGCTGGGCGATCGTGCTTGGTGTGCCGTTCGGCGTTCTGGTGGGCCGGTTTCGCGCGGTGCGCGACGCGAGTTCGGTGCCGTTCCAGTTTCTGCGCATGATTTCGCCGCTGGCCTGGATGCCGATCGCGGTGATGGCATTCTCGACCTGGGACCGCGCCATCGTTTTCCTGGTCGGGGTTGCCGCGGTATGGCCGGTGCTGTTTTCGACCGCGCACGGCTTCCGGCGCATCGATCCCGCCTGGTTCAAGGTCGCGCGCAATCTCGGGGCGCGTCCCTGGCACATGCTGTTCACGATCATCCTGCCGGCGATCGCGCAGGACGCGCTCACCGGCATTCGGCTTGCCGTCGGCGTCGCATGGATCGTGCTGGTGCCGGCCGAGTTCCTCGGCGTCACCTCCGGCCTGGGCTATGCCATCAACGATGCCCGCGATACCCTGGAATATGATCGGCTCGCCGCCACGGTGGTGATCATCGGCGTCATCGGCTTTACGCTGGATTTAATCTGCGGGCAGGCGATCCGGCGGGCGAGTTGGATCCGCGAGGATTAGACCGCCTGGCGCCGTGCAGGTCCAACCGATCACTCTGACCAAGTTCGTTTCGCCTGCAACTTGCAAGAACAGCACAACCGCCACAAGGAGACGAGCCATGAAACGATCCGACCTCACCGAAAAGCTGCTCGATATCAAGCGCGAGAAGGGCTGGAGCTGGAAGCACATCTGCGAAAAGATCGGCGGCTATTCCGAAGTGCTGATCGTCGGCGCCATCCTCGGCCAGATGAAACTGACCAAGCCGCAGGCCGCCAATGCCGGCGAGTTGTTCGGCCTGTCAAAATCCGAGACCGCGATGCTCAACGAGAGTGCCGATGCGCGGCAGCGCAGCATGCCGCCGACCGATCCGCTGATCTATCGCTTCTACGAACTGGTGATGGTCAATGCGCCGGCCTGGAAGGCGCTGATCGAGGAGGAGTTCGGCGACGGCATCATGTCGGCGATCGATTTCGACATGGCGATCGAACGCCAGCCCAATCCCAAGGGTGACCGGGTCAAGCTGACGATGTCGGGCAAATTCCTGCCGTACAAATATTACGGCGCCAGCGGCAACGTGCCGGAATACGGCTTCAAGGAAGGGTGAAAGCTATTCGCCGTCATTCCGGGGCGCGCGAAGCGCGAACCCGGAATCTCGCAGATGTTTTTCATTCCGGGATTCCGGATCCGCTGCGCGGCGTCCGGAATGACGGAGATGACGCTGCAGCGTTACTTCCCCGCCTTCACCTCGGCGACGGCCTGCGCCGTCAGTTCGTCCATTTTCGCCCGAAGCTGCTGTTCGGTGATGGCGACACCCTTGGCGGTAAGGTCGCCCATGACCTTGCGGACCACGTCGGCGTCGCCGGCTTCCTGGAACTCGGCGACGACGACCTCCTTGGCATAGGTGCTGGCGGCGTCGCCCGACAGGCCCAGTTTTTCCGCCACCCACAGCCCGAGCAGCCTGTTGCGGCGGGCTTCGGCCTTGAATTTCTGCTCCTCGTCGATGGCGAACTTCTTCTCGAAACCTTCCTCGCGCTTGTCGAATGTGGTCATGTTCCGGGGTTCCGATCCCTAAGCCGAAATGGTGATGGCGGCCTCGTTGCGGCAGCCTGCCTGCGCGCTTAGATAACGGGAGGCAAATGGTTAAAACAACAGCCTCGAAGCCGCAGGCAGCACGGTAAAACTCGGCCCCGAGGGGGACCGGATCGATTGTGCTGGGTAGGCCAATCAGATAGGTTGGATTCCAGGCCCGGTTCTCGTTCTGTTTCCCGTCCCAGGCCTTCACGGCAGCTCCGTCGTGGGTCGCAACCCTAGGTCATCCGGAGCACACCAAATTCATGGATTTCAACAACACACGGTACATCCCAATGAGCCGCCGGCGCCGCATTTATGAAGGCAAGGCCAAGGTCCTTTACGAAGGACCGGAGCCGGGTACCCTGATCCAGCACTTCAAGGACGACGCGACCGCGTTCAATGCCAAGAAACACCAGGTGATCGAGGGCAAGGGCGTCCTCAATAACCGGATTTCGGAGTACCTGTTTCAGCACCTCAACGACATCGGGGTGCCCACCCATTTCATCCGCCGCCTCAACATGCGCGAACAGCTGATTCGCGAGGTCGAGATCGTGCCGCTGGAGGTGGTGGTGCGGAACGTGGCGGCGGGATCGCTGTCGCAGCGCCTCGGGATCGAGGAAGGCACGCAGCTGCCGCGCTCGATCATCGAATTCTACTACAAGAACGACCAGCTCAACGATCCGATGGTCTCCGAGGAGCACATCACTGCGTTCGGCTGGGCCACGCCGCAGGAAATCGACGACATCATGGCGCTGGCGATCCGCGTCAACGACTTCCTCACTGGCTTGTTTTTAGGCATCGGCATCCGTCTGGTCGATTTCAAGATGGAATGCGGACGCCTGTTCGAGAACGAGATGATGCGAATCATCGTCGCCGACGAGATATCCCCCGATTCGTGCCGGCTATGGGACATCAAGTCGAACGAGAAGCTCGACAAGGACCGTTTTCGCCGCGATCTAGGTGGCCTGCTGGAGGCCTACACCGAAGTGGCAAAACGGCTGGGGATCCTGATGGAGAACGAACGGCCGGCGGGCTCCGGTCCGGTGCTGGTCAAGAGCTGAGGCAAAACGTGAAAGCGCGCGTCACCGTCACACTGAAATCCGGCATTCTCGATCCGCAAGGAAAGGCCATCGAGGGGGCGCTGAAATCGCTCGGCGTCGATGGCGTCGCCAGCGTCCGCCAGGGCAAGGTGTTCGACATCGAGCTCGCGGGCTCCGACAAGGCCAAGGCCGAGGCGGCGCTGAAAGCCGCCGCCGACAAGCTGCTGGCGAATACGGTGATCGAGAATTACCGGGTCGAGGTTCTGAGCTAGGCACGTCCATCGATGAAATCCGCCGTTCTCGTCTTTCCCGGAATCAATCGCGAGCGCGACATGGCGCGTGCGCTGAAACTGATCTCCGGCCACGAGCCCTCAGATGGTCTGGCACGCCGAGACTTCGCTGCCCAAGGGGACCGATCTCGTGGTGGTGCCCGGCGGCTTTTCCTATGGCGATTATCTGCGCTGCGGGGCGATAGCCGCGCGCGCGCCTGTGATGGACGCGGTGCGGGCGTTCGCGGCCGAAGGCGGCCTCGTGCTCGGCGTCTGCAACGGTTTCCAGATCCTCTGCGAGGCCGGACTGTTGCCCGGCGTTCTCATGCGCAATGCGCGACTTAAATTCATCTGCCATGACGTGCATCTGCGGGTCGAGCGCTCCGACACGCCGTTCACGCGCGGTTATAATGCCGGCCAGGTCATTCGCGTGCCGATCGCCCATGGCGAGGGCAATTACGAGGCCGACGAGGAGACGCTGAAGCGGCTCGAGGGCGAGGGGCGGGTGCTCTATCGCTACTGCTCGCCGGAGGGCGCGGTCGACGAGCCTTCCAATATCAACGGCGCGGCGCATTCGATCGCCGGCATCGTCAACGAGCAGTGGCAACGTGCTCGG
>CAVYMZ010000011.1:0-156225 GCA_963769705.1 uncultured Alphaproteobacteria bacterium
CAGCGGCGCGCTGGTGGCCATCGTTCGGCTGTTTATGGGCACGCAACTCGGCGGCGATATCGTCACGATCAACGCGCCCGAATTCGTCGAAATCCATCAGCCGGCCACGCCGGGGGCACCGCCGGCACCGCGCAGGTCAGCACCACGACCCTGGGGGTCACCACGGATCGAATCTGCCCTCCACGGAGGTCGATTCGCCTCGGTTTTTCCTCTCTATGACGGCACCAATCGCATGCTGGCGAGCTGGTCGCCCTGTCTGGTTCTCGACACCACCGTGACGCCCAATACCACCAATCTTTGCACCGCCGCGAATACCGCGGGCGCCAACGTGACCTTGGCGCCTCCGCAGTACACATCGTGGATTTACGATTTGGATCAAGGAACCTTGGGTCCGGTGTTGAGCGCCGATGTGGGCACCATGGTCGTCGAACCGGTGATTTTGCAGGCGCGCAAGCCGGTGCCGACCACCTTGGTCGATGCGGCTCCCGCGCCCGGCGCACAGCAGAACATGGCCACCGCCAGTGTCGGCCTGCTGGATATCAGCAGCGTCTACGATGTGGATGGCGTTGATACCGCGGTGCCGAGTATTCCGGGGCTGGCGGACCCGAGCCAGGCGCCCTTCTATACGCGCCCGAACCGTTTCGTAAGAATTCAGAAGTCGGTGGAAATTCCCGACAAAACGGTGCGCAAGATCAACAATTCCGCGTTCGGACCCGCGGGAATGGGCATGCGCGAGATTCTCGGCTACGCGCCCATTCAGCCCGATGGATCGGTGCAGATCCAAGTGCCCGCCAACGTCCCCTTCACGATCGACATCGTCGATGTGAACACACGGCGCATCTTGTCGCGGCACACCAGCTGGCTGCAATTGCTGCCGGGAGAGACCAAGACCTGCAATGGCTGCCACACCACCGTCAATATGACCTCGCATGGCCGCTCGGGATCGACCAACCCGGTCAATCCGGGCGCCCCGACCACCGGTCAGCCGTTCCCGAATACCAGTCCCGCGCTGTTTGCCAACGCCGGCGAAACCATGGCGCAAACCCTGGCACGGATCACCTGCGCGAACGGCAAGACCCCGAGCGGCGCCGCCACGCCCTGCTCGCAGCTCCTCACCTCGGATGTGATCTACACCAATGTGTGGACCGCGGGCATCACCCCGCCGGCCGGAGACACGGACGCCAGCTTCTCGTACACCTATACAGGGGTCACAGGACTGTCGGAAACGCCGCCCACCAATGCGAATTGTGTGCCGTGGACCGCGCAATGCCGAATCACGATCCACTACGATACCGACCCCGTGAAGCAAACATTCCTGCAAGCGGTATGGAGCTCTGCCGACTCGTTTGGCGCCTGACGGCATCACCCCGGCGGTTTGCGTGACCTGTCACAATCCCGTGAACGCGATGGCGATGGTACAGGTGCCTCTGGGCCAGCTAGACTTGACGGGCGGTGCATCGAGTGTGGACCCGACCGTGGTCACCTCATATGAGGAAGTGCTGTTCCCTCACAACGAACAGACGCTTAATATGGGCGTGCTGCAGGATTTGTTGGTGCCGGCGCCGGGACCTCCGGATCCCGTGACCGGACTTCCGACCACGATCATGGTGCCCGTGTCGTTGGCGCCGCCGATGGCCGCCGGCAGTGCGGCGGGTTCGACAACCTTTTTGGGGATGTTTGACGGTAGTAATCATGCAGCTGTACCCGATCACACCGGCTATTTGTCGCCCGCCGAACTGCGATTGATAACCGAATGGCTCGACATTGGTGCTCAGTTCTACAACGATCCGTTTGTCGCGCCCGTAGCGAACTGAACTGATGCGTCGTCTGCTCGCGCTGGTGCTGCTGCTGCAGACGTTACATGTAGGACTAGCGGAAGCCGCCGACAAGTACCTGGTACTCGTGGTCACCGACCCTTACCTGGAAATGCACTCCGGGCCGGGGCGCGGCTTTCCGATCGTGTATGTGATTGGACGCGACGAACTCGTCACGGTGCTGTACAGCCGCACCGACTGGTTTAAAGTTCGCGCACCGCGTGGACAAGAAGGCTGGGTGCGCCGCTCCGACCTGTCGCGCACGCTGTTGGCCAGCGGCGAACCTGCGCCGATACCGCCGTATCCCGATTTCGCCACACATCGCTGGGAGGTGGGCGCCGGCTACGGCGTTTACAATCGCGAGAATCTGGTCACCACGTACGCCGATTTCGGCCTTACTTCCAGCCTCGACGTCGAGTTTGTCGTGCAGCAGGCATTCGGTACTCTGGACAACCGCTACATCGCGACCATTGGATTGCGGCACACCTTTATACCCGAATGGAAGTGGTTCTCACCCACGGCCGGGATAGGCACCGGCTATCAATTCATCCAAGATGTAGTTCCGCCCGCGCCGCTGCAGAACAACAACGAGATGGCCTACGTCTCGCTGGGCGCCCGCGGTTTCATCACCCGTCGCTTCATGTGGCGCGCCGATTGGCGCCACTATGTCGTCTTCAACAACCAGAATGCGTATGAGGATCTAGAAGAATGGAAATTAGACTTAGCAGTATTCTTCTAGTCGCGGCGCTGCTGTCCGGCTGCAGCTGGTTTCACCGCGGCAACAAGGGTCCGCCCGAAGTGGTTGCGGAGGAGCCGCAGGGCGAGCCGTCGATCGTCGAGCCGCAGGTGACCCGCCGCGTGGTGAAGACGCCCAAGATCAAAGCCAAGGACTTCGAGGTTGGCGCGTATTTTGGTGCGCTCAGCATTCAGGATTTCGGCACCAATCCGGTTTACGGGGTGCGCGCCGCGTACCACGTTTCGGAGGATATTTTCCTCGAAGGCTATGTTGGCCGCTCCAAAGCCGGAACCACCAGTCTCGAGGACGTGTTTCCGGATATCACGGTGGTCAGCAACTCTGGGAGGTATTTCACGTACTACGACCTGGACGTAGGCTACAACGTACTGCCGGGCGAGATCTTTCTGGGACGCGGACGCGCGTTCAATTCGGCCCTGTACGTGACGGTCGGCATGGGCGATGTGAAATTTGCCGATAAGGACCAGTTCGCGTTGAACTTTGGAGTGGGCGAGCGGCTGCTGGTAACCGATTGGATGGCGATTCATCTGGATGTAAGAGACCACATCTTCGAAACCGATCTGACCGGCCGCACCAAGAATGTCGACAACATCGAAGCCACCCTGGGCTTAACCTTTTTCTTCTGATCAGGAGTAATAATCAATGCAAATTGCCAACTCAAGTCTATTGAAACGCTGCGCGATGGCCGCGCTGGTGCTCGGCTCGTCCGCGTTTGCGGCCGGCGGCGATGCCGCGGGCCCCGCACCTTCCTTCACGTTGACCACCCTCGCCGGCCAGCCCGGCGGCCTCGGCGAGTACAAGGGTCAGGTGGTGATGGTCAATTTCTGGGCGACCTGGTGCGGACCCTGCCAGCAGGAAATGCCGCTGTTGGACCAAATGTACAAGAAGTACAAACCAGCGGGATTTACCCTGATCGGCGTCAACGTCGACAAGGAGTCGCCCGCGGTCAAGGAACTGCTGGCGCGCAAACCGGTGAGCTTCCCGGTGCTGCTGGATCCTGCCAACCAGGTGAGCAAGGCCTACCACGTCGATGAGATGCCGAGCTCGGTCATCATCGATCGCAAGGGTCAGATTCGCTACGTCCATCGCGGCTACAAGCCCGGCGACGAAAACGACTATCAGGATCTGATCCGCAAGCTCATCCGGGAATAAGCCATGCGCCTCCGCCCCGTCTTGACACTGAGTGCCGTCCTGCTGTCTTCGGCGTGCAGCATCCAGCCCTGGGTGAAACCCTATGAGCGCGACCGGCTGGCGGACCCCATCATGGCCTGGGACCGCGACGCCATCTCTTCCGGCTATATGGATCACATCCGTGAATCCAGAGAGGGCTCACGCGGCGCCACCGGCGGCGCGGGCGGCGGCTGCGGCTGTAATTGACGTATGGCGCAACGGCAACGCATCTTCGCTCGTGCAGCAGTCATCGCTGCGTTGCTGCTGATCCGCAGCACCAGCGCGGATGTGCTGCCGGATGACCGCGCCGATCTTTTCTACAGCAAGTACAGCGGCGGCGGGATGGATATCACCGGCGAATCCGCGCTGGTGCGCAAGAAGATCACGGAAAACTGGGCTGTCGAAGCCAATTATTTCGTCGACAAGGTCAGCGGCGCATCCATCGATGTATTGAGTCAGGCCAGCGTGATCAAGGACACCCGCAAGCAGAAAACCGGCACTATCGAATATCTACACGATAAAACCACCTACACGGCGTCGTACATCAACAGCGTGGAGCGCGACTACGTTTCCAACACGGCGAGCTTTTCCCTGAGCCAGGACATGTTCGGCGATTTGACCACCGTGACTCTCGGCTACGCGAAGACCAATGACAAGGTCGGTGAAAACAACGGCACCGCCTGGGTGCCGATCATCGACTGGCTGGGCTACGCGCAAACCAGCAGCTATTCGGGCGGCATATCGCAGATCATCACCAAGAATTTCATCGCGGGTGTGAATCTACAGGTCATCACGGACAGCGGCTATCTCGCCAATCCCTATCGTTCGATCCGCTATCTGGACTCCAGCAATCCCAAGGGCTATTCGCTGGCCAGCCAGGTGTATCCCGACACGCATACCAGTACTGCAGTAACGGTGCAGGGCAAGTACTACCTGCCCTATCGGGCGGCCGTGACGGCCTCGTATCGATACTACACCGACACCTGGGGGGTGGTCGGAAACACCGTGGAACTCGACTACACCCATCCGATCAAGAATATCTGGATACTCGAGGGGCGGGCGCGCTACTACAAGCAGGGGCAGGCGACCTTCTACAGCGATTTGTTTCCCTTCGCTGACTCGCAGAATTTTACCGCCCGCGACCAGAATCTCGCCGCTTTGGACAACTATACGCTTGGCGCCAAAGCCACTTACGCGTTCCTGCCCGACGGCTGGAAGTTCTTCAAGCGCGCCACGGTCACGCTCGACATCAGCCGCATTCGCTTCAACTACAGCGACTTTCGCAACATCAAGTATTACGGTGTGCCGCAGTACCCGCCGGGCACGGAACCCTTGTACTACTTCAACGCCACGGTCAGCCAGATCTACGTATCGATGTTTTTCTGACCGGACCTGACGAGCCCGCGCCACCACACCAGCAGCATGGGTGCCAGCGCGCTGATGATGGCAATCGTATCTGCGACCCAGTCCCAAAAATCCCGATCGCGGTGCACGAAGGGAAGCCCCTGCACCACCTCGATCAGCGCGCCGAACGCGGACAGCAAAATGGCGACTAGGAATAGGTTGCGCTTGGGAAAAGCCGCGACCGCAAGACCGGTCAAGGCATAGAAGGCCATGAAGTGCTCGGCCTTGTCCCAAGGCGCCAATTGCAGCGCAAGCTGCGAGGGTATGACGGCGCTGTAGAAGGTAAAGACGAGAGCGGCAAAGAATGCGATCTGTGCCAGCTTGAGTAATACGGATACTTTGAGCACGGGTGTTCCAAAAGGACGCAGGATAGCAAATTGCGAGTGCCGCGATTTTTCTGCATATTAGCCTTCCCAATCGAAGGAAACGCGCATGAGCCGATCAATACCTCGCGCCGCCATTACGCGCAGGGCGGTGGTGAAGAACATTGTCATTGCCGCCGCCACGGTGCTGGCCCGCCGAACCTCGAGCGCCGCCGAAACTCCGCGACTCGAGGTCAAGGATCCTAAGGCCGTGGCGCTCGGCTATGTCGAAAATGCGGAAAAAGTGGACGCGAAAAAATATCCGTCTTACCTGAAGGGTTCAAACTGCGAGAACTGCCTGCTGCTGCAAGGATCCAGCGGGCCGAATTACCGCCCGTGCAATTTGTTTCCCGGCAAGGTGGTCTCGGTCCACGGCTGGTGCAGCGGCTGGACTGCGGAGATATAGGCGTCGCGCACTCGTACACCCAGCTCGGGAAAATCGACGAAGAATCCATCGATACCGCGCTGTAGAAATTGACGGATTTCTGCTTCCAGGTTGCCGTGCGCGGCCGGCGCGTCGCCGATCCGCAAGTCATCCGGCAGAAACTCGTTTTCAGCGCGAAACGTCCAGACGTGCACCTGCAGATTCGCCGCGTGCGCCGCGCGCACTGCGACGAGCGTGGCGAGCGGCTTGGCGATGCCGATCCCATCGGCATAGGTTGCGATCTCTGCAAGATCGCCCAATTTCAGTTCGAGCAGCTGAATAAGCGGCAGCTTGGTCATGGCACGCAATTGCCGCAAGTTATTCGGATCGAAGGACTGAATGAATACCGGCGCGCCCTCCTTGGCATAGTCATAGCGGCGTAGCGTGTTCAATACGGCCGATTCGAGCGGCAGCCCGATCCGTGCAAAATGAGCGGGGTGCTTGGTTTCCGGGTACACGCCGATCGGTCGATCGGCGCTGCGGCGGTTTGCGCTGATCACCAATTGCATGATTTCATCGAAGGTTGGCACGCTGAATCGGCCGTCAAATGCGCGATTTTGCGGCCGCAAATCCGCCAGCCGTTCGCGCGCGCGCAGACTTTTGATTTCCGATAGTGTGAAATCTTCGGTGAACCACCCGTGCGTGGGTTCACCGTCGATGATCTGCGTGCGGCGGCGCATCGCAAACTCCGGATGTTGCGCGACATCCGTCGTGCCGCCAATTTCATTCTCGTGCCGCGCGATCAGCACCCCGTCGCGCGTCATGACCAAGTCGGGTTCGATGTAATCCGCTCCCTCCTCGATCGCCAGCCGGTACGATTCCAGCGTGTGTTCCGGCCGTTCGCCGCTGGCGCCGCGATGCGCAATTACAATGATTTTGGTCAACCGACACCCGTGCTTCAAAGCCTTCGATTTTAGCGCACACGGGCAAGGCCGAGGCCCCGCGTTGCCACGGAGCCTCGAGCCTTTAGTCCCCAACCCGTCCTATCGGGGCGGGGTCAGCAGCGACTCATCCGGATCGTGCGCTGACATCAGACTGGCCGTGCCGGGACTCCATGGCAACTCCTGTTGCCCGAATCCACCGCCCCAATCCGCCCGCAGCGACGTTGGTTGAGCCGCGAAAGCGGCGCCGATCGCGAATATTGCCGCAGCCGCCACCGTGACCCTTCGATGATGCATGCCTATCCCCGGATTCATGCGCTGTGCGGCGGGGTGATGGGCGGGTTGTCCATCATGGCAACATGCGGCGGGGTGATGGGCGGATTGTCCATCATGGCAACATGCGGCGGGGTGATGGGCGGATTGTCCATCATGGCAACATGCGGCGGGGTGATGGGCGGATTGTCCATCAAGGCGACATGCGGCGGGGTTATCGGCGGATTATCGAACATCGCCAAAGCGGAACTGGCCATAGCGCAGCCGGCGATCAAAGCGACTAGACTTACCTTCATAATGAATGCTCCGAATTTGAGTTGTTAAAAGGACACCGACAGGGGATGCCTGCGCGATGTCCTCATAGGTATAAGCGACATCTATGGATGTTTCCCCTCATATTGGGCTGCGATATATGCTTAGGGGAAAACCTCAATCTGTATAGTGTCGCGAACTTTGCCGCAAGTTTTGCCGAGTAATAGAAATAGACGATGCAAGTCCCTGCCAATTTCACGCAGCTATTGACCGAGTGGCGCGCGGGTCATCCGCAAGCGCTGGACCGTTTGACGCCCTTGGTCTACGACGAGCTGCGCCGCTTGGCGCATGGTTACATGCGCGCCGAGCGGGGCAGCCATACCCTGCAAGCCACCGCGGTAGTGCATGAAGCGTTTCTGAGATTGATCCAGGCGAATGTGGCGCTGGAGGATCGCGCTCACTTTCTCGCCCTGGCTTCGCGCCTCATGCGCCGCGTGCTGGTCGATCATGCCAAGTCGCGTGCGCGGCTGAAGCGCAATGCCGGCATCAGGGGAACGCTAAACGGCGAAGAAATGGGTGACGTTTCGTCGTCACTCGACGTTGACGTGATCGCCCTGGATGACGCACTGGAGAATCTGCTGCAGTTGGAGCCGCGCCTGGCTCAAGCAATCGAGTTGTATTATTTCGGCGGCATGACATACGACGAAATTGCCGCCGCCACGGGCACCTCGTCCGCCACCGTGCATCGGGATATCCGTCTGTCCCGCGCCTGGTTGCTCAATGAAATCGGCGGCACACGATCGACATGATTCCGCGCGCGCGCTGGCAGCAGATTCAGGCCTTGTTCGATCAGTTGGCGGATGTCGAGATCGCCGAACGCGCTGCACATTTGGAAAAAAGCTGTGGTGGCGACACCGAACTGCGGCTGTCGGTGACCTCCCTCCTCGATCTTGATCGCCGGCGCGAGGACCCGCTTCTGGATGCCATCGGCACGGCCGCCGAGTCGCTATTGGAAGACCACCGCGATCGCTTGATTGGTACGCGCGTGGGTCCGTACCGCGTGGTATCGATTCTCGGCCATGGCGGCATGAGCACGGTCTATCGCGGCGAGCGCGACGACTCGCAATACCAGCAAACCGTGGCGATCAAGGTACTGCAGCATGCCGCATTGCATCCGCGGCTGCGCAGCAGGTTGCACAGCGAAAGGCATATCCTCGCGACTCTCGATCACACCTCGATTGCGCGCCTGATCGACAGCGGCGATCTGGAGGACGGCACCCCTTACCTCGTGATGGAACACGTCGACGGCGAATCCATCGACAGCTACTGCGACAGCCGTACTTTATTCGTTCGAGAACGCATCGAATTGTTCACCGCAGTATGCGCTGCGGTGCACTATGCGCACCGCAACCTGGTGGTACATCGGGATATCAAGGCGTCAAACATCTTCGTCACCCACGACGGTACGCCGAAGCTGCTGGATTTCGGCATTGCCAAGTTGCTCGCGCCCGAGAGTCTGTCGCACACGCTTCCGGTGACGCGTCTGCAAGAACGGATCCTCACGCCGGAAAACGCTGCGCCGGAACAAGTTCTCGGCCGGCCCATTACCACCGCGACGGACATTTACTCGCTCGGCGTGCTGCTGTACCAGCTGTTGACGGGCCGCTCGCCGTATCGACTGCTGAGCTACAGCCAGTTGCAACTGGAGCGCGCCATTTGCATGGACGATCCGGTGCGCCCGAGTCAAATGGTCGTGTCCAAACTAAAGGGCGAAACCGACGCGGACCGCAGCCGCATTTCCGATCGCCGCGGCCTCTCTCCGCAACGCTTGCGCGCCCGTTTGAGCGGCGATCTTGATGCCATCGTCGCCATGGCGATGCGCAAGGAACCGGATCGGCGCTACCCATCCGTCGAAGCCTTTGCCGACGATCTGCAAAGACACCTGCTGGGACAGCCGGTGCGCGCGCGCCAGGGCGATTGGCGCTACAACTCCGCCAAGTTCCTGCGCCGCAACGTATTCCCGGTCCTCGGAGCGGCGGCGGTATTCGTCGGGTTGGTCGTGATCGCAGGCATGACCCTCTGGCAGAATCACCGCATCGGACTGGCGCGCGACGCCACCGCCCAAGAACGCGACCGCGCGCAGCAGGTATCCGCGTTTCTGGTCGACGTGTTCTCGCAAGCGGATCCTTTCAATGCCCAAGGCCGGGAGGTCACCGCCAAGGACTTGCTCGATCGGGGCGCCGACAAGATCACCGGCAATACGAATCTTCAGCCGGAAGTGCGCGCGCAGCTGCTCGAGAGCATCGGTCTTGCGTACCGGCGGCAGGGATTGAACGAACGCGCCATACCCTTGTTCGAACAGGCGGTTGCCATCCGCCGCGAGGAACAGCCGCTCGATAATCGCACTCTCGCCGCGGCCTTGGCCAATCTAGCCCAGGCATTGACCGGTGCCGGGCATCTGGTGAGTGCTGATGCCTACATGCAGCAAGCGGTCGCCCTATCGCAAAGCAGCGATGCGCCGCCATCGGCGGAAACGGCCGACATTCTGGTGCAGTACGGGCATTTTGCGCAAAACGCCAAGAGTGACCCGGAACTGGCCACGAAGCTATTTACCGACGCGCTCGCCATCTATCGCAATATTCCCGGCGATCAGCATTTGTCGATTGCCTCGACCTTGAGTGCTCTTGCCGGCGCAGCGATTTGGTCGGGCGATTATGTGCATGGCGAGCAGTATCAGCGCGAAGCGCTCAACCTGTTTCGCGCGACCGTCAGCCGCAATTATCCCGATCATGCCGTGGCATTGGCGGGCTTGGGGAACATTCTCACCCAGCGCGGCAAGTATGCCGAAGCCGATCAGACGCTCAACGAGGCCTTGGAGATAGAGCGCAACGTTTTTGGTTCGGACAATCAGCGGATCGCGTCGATCGAGGCCGATCTTGGCGCCTTGTATCAGCGCGAAGGGGACCCGCTTCGCGCCATGGCCTCGACGCTGGATGCCTTGAGGATCACGACCAGCACGTTTGGGCGCCAATCACTACATGACCGGATACTATCTGGATGCGGTCGCCGATCTTGATCTCAAAAACAACAAGCTGGACGACGCGGAAACTCATGCGCGGCAAGCGCTCGCCATATACGCGCAGTCGCTGCCGGCGCGGCATTTATTTGTAGCCGCGACGCGACAGCTGCTCGGAGAGGTCCTATTGCGCCGCGGCCAACTTGCGCCGGCGGAAGCGGAGGTTCGCGCCGCGCTGGATGTTGACCTTGCATTGGCGGGACCCGGAAATTGGCGCACTGCTCGCACCGAGGCGAGCTTGGGCTGGATCTTGATCGCGCAAGACAAGGCATCGGAGGGCGAGCACTTGCTGCTCGAGGCGCAGAAAAAACTCTTGGCGATGTTGGGCCCGCAACATCCCGAAACCGTGCAGGCAACCTCGCGCCTCATCGATTATTACCACGCGCATCACCGCGATGCCGACGCCGCGCAACTTCATGCGGCCGACAAACACTAGACGAGACACACTGAGGGAAGCCGACGGCCCAGTCTTGGCGGTAAACTGTTGCATTTGAGGAGTCCCCGATGCCAAACAGAAACACCTCAGCGTCGAAAGCGCTCATTGCCGCGCTGTTCGCGGCGGGCGCGATTGTAAATGTTGCGCAAGGCGGCGCTCGCGAAGAGAGCCGCCTGCTCACCGCGACCGAAGTGCTGCAGCAAATCAAGGCGATGCCCGATGCGCGAGTGCCTGATACCCTGCTTGCTCACGCTTACGGAATCGCGGTGATACCCGATGTGGGAAAATTCGCCTTCTTCTTCGGCGGCCGCCATGGCACCGGCGTGCTGTCGGTGCGCGATAATCTGACGTCCCCCTGGAGCAATCCGGTGTGCGTCTCGCTATCCGGCGGCAGCTTTGGTTTTCAGTCGGGGCGTGCAATATTCCGACATCATTTTGGTGTTCACCACGAAGCGCGGCATCGAGGGGATAGTGGGGGGCAAGCTAACCCTGGGCGCGGATGCCTCGGTTGCGACCGGACCGGTCGGACGCCAAGGTTCTGCCGCAACCGATATGAATTTGGCGGAAATCTACACATACGCCCGCACGCGCGGCTTGTTCGGCGGTATCGCGCTGGATGGCAGCGTAATTTCGATCGATAGGTCGGCGAATGCCGCCCTGTATCAAAAGAGCGGCGTAACCGCGTCAGAGATCTTTTCCGGACAGGCTCCGGCGCCTCCGCAGACCGCGCAGCGCTTTCTTGACGAGTTGGCTAAAGCGACCGGAACCGCGGTGCGCACCTCGCCCGCGCCGCAGGCCGAAGTATCGGCGGCCCAGGCGCCAGGCACCGTTCCGCCCAGCGCCCAGCCGGCTCGCACCTTCCCGTTGGAAGACCAGAAAAAAAATCAGTGAATTTGTCACGACTCGTCAACAACGTGGCCGCGCTCAGGGCAGGCTTTCTGCTCGCCTCCCTGACGCTTTTTTCCGCGCTCGCGGCAGCACGGGCGCCACTGGTGCTATTGACGGATTTTGGGACGCAGGACGGTGCGGTCGCGGCCATGAAGGGCGTCGCGTACAGCGTCTCGCAGGATTTGCTGATATCCGACTTGAGTCATGAAAATCCGAGCATTTTCGACGGCGCGTACCGGCTGTTTCAAACCGAACAGTTTTGGCCCGAGGGCACGGTGTTCGTCGCGGTGGTGGATCCCGGGGTGGGGACCAAACGTTTGTCGGTGGTGTTAAAGACCCGCACCAACCACTACTTCGTCGCCCCGGACAACGGTCTGTTGTCGTTGGTCGCAGAGCGTGACGGGATCGAAGGGCTGCGCCGAATCGATGAAAGCGTCAATCGACGACCGGGATCCGATGATTCCCATACGTTTCATGGACGCGATGTTTTCGCCTATACCGGCGCGCGTCTCGCCGCCGGCGTGATCAGCTTCGAACAGGTCGGACCGGCGTTGCCGCCGCAGTCCCTGATCAGCATTGCCTACAGCAAACCAGCGCGCACGGGATCCGCAGTATCCGGGATCATTCCGGTGCTGGACGTGCAATTCGGCAATGTATGGACCAATATCCCGAAGTCGTTGTTCGACGAGTTGCATGTAGCGCTGGGCACTTCACTGCATGTGCGCATTTTCCACGACGGCAAACTGGTCGATGAAACTCTCGCCCCCTATCAGCGCACATTCGGCGAAGTGGCGGTGGGCAAGCCCTTGGTATACATCAATAGTCTTCTGAACGTGGCCGTGGCGCTCAATCAGCAAAACTATGCCGCGGCCCACAAAGTAGAGTCCGGACCGGACTGGACCATCGAGATCGGCAAGAACTGAGAATCGACACGGGATGAACCAACAACGCCGTCCGATGTTTCGCAGCAGCGGACAAAACGGCTTCTCGGCTGAAGTGAGCAACCACCCGCGGCATGTGAAGGCGCGCAAGCTGGAACGCGAGGTGGAGGTGCGCTTCACTCCCGTTGACTGTATCGTTCGCACGCCGGAGGGCATCGTGCATGCGCATGCCGGGGACGCGATACTAACGGGCAACGGCGGCGAGCATTGGCGCGTGTCGCGCGCGAAATTCGCGAATAAGTACCGGCCGGTGCCACCAATCGCCACGGGCGAGTCGGGGCACTATATGAGCCGGCCGTACCGGATCCTGGCGCTGCAGTCGCAGGAGCCATTCGTTGTGTTGCTCGCAGACGGGATATCGGAGCTTGCCGGCCACCCCGGCGATTGGCTGGTCGATTATGGCGATGGCAGTCTCGGCATCGTCGCGGAAAACGTTTTCGCAACCACCTACGAGATTCTGAGCTAGGCCGCATGCCACTGCATCAGACAATTCAACGCGTGCTGCTGATCGGCGTGCGACTGCGGTACCCGCCGCCAGCCCCGACGCCCATTCCGCCCGCGCGACTGATGCCGTTCATCGAAGCCATCGCTCCTGAACATCAAATGTTCGATGAGCGCGCCGTGCTGTTTGGCCACCGCTACCGCAGCGGTTTCTGGGCCATTTATCTGTTGAGCGCCATCGCGGTGCTGTTCGCCGTCCTGCCGCTCGCGCTCGGCTGGGACGATCGCCGCCACGTATTGCACCCATATCTTGGTCTGTGGGCAATCGCGGAGGTCGGCATCATCGGCACGGTGAGCGCCATCTATTGGCTGGGTCACCGGCACGACTGGCAGGGGCAATGGCTGCGTGCCCGCACGACCGCCGAATTGACCTGGTATCTGCCGCTGATCGCGCCGCTGCTCGACTTTACCGGCCGGAAACCACGTTGAACTGGTACGAGCGGGTCTTCGATCCCGGCCAGCATCTGCGCAGCGGCGATGATGTGGCGGCGATTTGTTCGAAGCATGAACCCTTGGTGCGAACGCTGCTCGAGCGGGCCTGGTCGGACCCGCAGTTCATTTCGGGTTACGCGCTGTGGACGGTGGGCATTCTCGAGGGGCAGACGCATTACCATCATCGCGTTGCCATCAAGCAGCACGCGCTGTTGCATCGCGTCCACGCCTTGAACAGCGGACTATTCGGACTGACCGCGCTGGGCGCGCTGCTGCATCTTGCGATGCACACCTTCTGGCTATCGATAATCACCACTTTTTTCCCGGCGCTCGGCGCCTCTCTGCATGGCGCGCTCGCCCAGTCCGAGGCCTATCGACTGGAAGCCACATCCGAGAGGCTCGCGGTCGATTTGCAGCGCGCCGTCGGCCGCATTCAATCGACGCTCGACCCGCAGGATCCGCTGGGCAGCGCCGCGGAGATCAAGGAGTCGATCCAGGCAGCCATCGAGTTGATCCTGGAGGAGCACCAAGATTGGCACATGCTGGTGCGGCCGCATCATCTGCCGTTGGCGTGAAGCGAGCCGCTTGAACTTAACTGAAAACCCGGACATCCGATGAAACATCTGATCAAGATCTGTGCAATCGTGACCGCGGCCTGCGTGGCGCTGCCGCTTGAATCCCTGGCGGAGATGCCCGCAGCAACCAAACCGATCACGCACGAAGCGCTGTGGATGATGAAGCGCGTGGGACGCCGGTGGTGAGCCCGGACGGCAAGTGGGTGGTGTTCCCGGTGCTGGAGCCCTCCTACGAAGCGGACAAAGCCGGTCAGCGATCTGTGGCTGGTGCCGGCCGACGGCAGCGAGCCCGCCGCGCCGCATCACCCATACCAAGGCCCCGGAGAGCGATGTCGCCTGGTCTGCCGACAGCGGCAGCATCGCATTCGCGACCAAGCGCGAAGGCGACGAAGTCGAGCAGATCTACATTCTCAATCTCGCGGAGGGCGGCGAGGCGCGCCGGCTCACCAACATTTCGACCGGCGCGACGCAGCCCGCAGTGGCGCCCGGACGGCAAGGCGATCTTGTTCGAGTCCATGGTCTATCCCAACGCCTCTGGACGATGAGGCCAACAAGAAAATCGCGGCCGAGCACAAGGATCGCAAGTACAACGTCCGGGTCTACGAGCATTTCCCGGTTCGCCATTGGAATCAGTGGCTGGATGAGCGCCAGCCGACCATCATGGTGCAGTCAATCGAGCAGGGCTCGGCGGCGCAAGGACATTCTCTCGGCCAGCGCGCTGGCGCGCACGCCGGGTTTTCCGGAGCGGAAACCGAAACCGGCGTGTCCCTCGCGCCCGCTGTGGAGCCCGGACGGACGCGAAGTGGTGTTCACCGCCACCACTGAGCGATGGAACGCGGCGTTCGCCCACGTGCGCTATCACCTGTATCGCATGGCCGCCGCAGGCGGCGAGCCGAGCCCATCATCGCTGCCCGGCTGTCCGGCGATTACGAGGAGGCGATGATTCAGCCCCGATGGCAAGGCGCTTTACTTCAGGTACGCGCCGCAGGACTCCGAGATCTACCATCTGGCGCAGCTCAACAGGGTCGCCGTGGCCCGCGGGCGGACGGCACGACGCTGGTGACCCGCGATTTCGACCGGAACACGGCGCATTACGCGCTGACGCCGGACGGCAAACTCGTCTATCTGCTGGTGCCGGACGCGGGCAAGGAGAATCTGTACCGGGTCGCAGCCGCCGGCGGCAAACCGGCGCTGCGTGATCGAGCCCGCCGCGGGCGGATACACCGCGCTGCGAATTCCGGCGAAGGCCGCGAAGCCGGTGCTGATCGCGAGCCTACGGCAGTTCGGTGAGCCCGCCGGAAATCGTGCGTATCGATCCGGCGCAGCGGCTCGCACGTCAACCTCACCCATGTCGACACCGCGGCAGCCGCGGCGATCGATTGGCAGCCGCCGCAGCATTTTTATTTCACCAGCGCCAAGGGCCGCAGCATTCACAACATGATCGTGCTGCCGCCGGCATTCGATGCCGCCAAGAAATATCCGCTGTTGGTATTGATCCACGGCGGTGCGGCGAGCAACAACCCGGATCAGATCGGACTGCGCTGGAACTATCATCTGCTGGCGGCGCCGGGCTACGTGATGCTGATGACCGACTACACGGGGTCGACCGGTTTCGGCGAGAAGTTTGCGCAGGCCATCAAGCTCGACCCGCTTGAAGACCCCGGGCGAGGAGATCAATCAGGCGGTGGACGAGGCGATCAAGCGCTATCCCTTCATCGACGGCACCCGGATGTGCGCCGCGGGCGCAAGCTACGGCGGGCATCTCGCCAACTGGATCGAGGCGACCACCTCCCGCTACCGGTGCATCGTCAGCCACGCCGGCGAGGTCGATCTCGCCACGCAGTGGGGCACTCAGCGACGGCATCTACGGCCGTGAACTGACCAATGGCGGCCCGCCCTGGGAGGGCAGTCCGGTCTGGCGCGATCAGAGCCCGATGACCTATGCTGCCAACTGGAAGACGCCCATGCTGCTCAGCATCGGCGAGCGCGATTATCGCGTGCCCTCAGCAATACTCTCGAGAATTGGAGCACTCTGCAGCGCATGCACGTGCCCAGCCGGCTGCTGGTGTGGCCGGACGCCTGGCACTGGATCTTGAAGCCCGAGGACAGCCGCCACTTCTACGAAGAAGTGCACGAGTGGCTGGCCACCTATCTGAAGGATGCGCCCCCCGCCGGTGAGAGAGCTGTCCTGCGCGTGGTACGGCCCGCGTCAGTTGGCAAGGTTGCTGGTTCTGCGAATGAAACCGGCGACGTTGTCGTGCAGCATCTTGAGCGAAGCGTCCTTGGCATAGACCATGTGGCCCGAGTCGTAGAACTTGTATTCGATGTTCGCCTGCAGGTTCGCCGGAATCGGCAGGTGATGCATCTCGTAGACGCCTTGGTAGAACGGCGTCGCCAGATCGTAATAGCCCGGCGTTCAACTGAATCTTCAGGTTCGGATTGATCTTCATCGCATTGGCGAGATCGGGCATCACGTTGGTACCCTGGCGCGAGGAGCTGGGCGGCTGATTTTGGCCCGGGCGGCTGGTGCTGGAAGTTCCAGGTTGCGAAGGTCTGGATGCTGGGCTTGAAGGTCTTGCCCTCGCCGTAGCGCAGATCCTTGCGCACGATACTCGTTGAACGCCGAGACATACGCCGAGCTCGAGCGCCGCGGATTGCGGATCGTAATCCGCGCGCTGGGCCAGAGGATCGAGATCCGGCCCGGAAAAGCGCGTATCGAGCCGGCCGGTCGCCATCCCGGCATCGCCCTGCAGGGTCTGGCGGAATTCGCCGCCGTCGATGCGCAGATCGGCCTTGAGGATGTATTCGACCGACAGTCCCGTGTACTGGTGCAGCTTCTCGGCAATGGCGCGAGCGTTCCGCCGGCGCAAGCTCCGAGCCAGCCGCCAGCGCGCGCGCATAGTCCCCCATCGCGAACTGTTCGACCTCCGCGAGGAAGGCTTCGAGATTCTTGTGCTCGCCGGGCAGTTTTTTGTGATACCAGGCGGTCGCGGCATAGGTCGGCAATGCCGTCTGGTAGGGCAGATCGACGCCGGGATTGCCGGTCGGCCGATCCGGGCTCAGGTCGAAGTTGAGAATCTGCGACAGCAGGATCACGCCGTTGAAATCGATCGAGCGATCCGTCTCGAGCTGATTGATGAGCACCGCCGAGCGCGGCGTGCCGTAGCTTTCGCCGAACAGATATTTAGGCGAATTCCAGCGACCGTATTTCGACAGGAACTGCGAGATGAATTCGGAGAACGCATAGGCATCCTGGTCGACGCCGTAGAACGCCTTCTCCTTGTCCTTGCCGGCGATGCGGCTGAAACCGGTGCCGGGCGCGTCGATGAACACCAGATCGGTCACATCGAGCAGGCTCGAGCCGTTGTTGATCGAGCGAATACGGCGCCGCGGGCGTGTGTGCGTCGGTCGCTGTGACGATGCGGCGCGGCCCGAAGGCCCCCATGTGCAGCCAGAAGCTCGCGGAGCCCGGGCCGCCGTTGTAGACGAAGGTCAACCGGACGCGGCGCCTGCCGCCGCTTTTGAAATAAGCGACATAGAACATCGAGGCTTCCGCGCGTCGGATTCTTGGCATCGCCGCCATCCTCGCGCGGCACCGGGGCTCCTTCTCCGCTTTGGGATCGCGCGGCAACGTCGTCCCAATCCTTCGGGTGCACGACGAGCGTGCCGGCGATCGCCTGATAGGAAATCGCCTGGCCGCCGATGGTCACGGTGCCGGTGCTGGTCACGGCCTCCGGTTTGAAAGGCTCGAATCTGCCTTCCGGCGCCGCGTCGCCAGACTTCGCGTCCGGCGGATTTGGCGCAGCTGCGGCGGCGATTACGGCCGCGGAAAAGGCTACTGCCAGCGCTGCCGCGAGACCTGACGCGAAACTCAATCGACTCATGATATCTCCCCAGGGAAAGCTTCTTTTCGGCAATTTGCGTAAGTCTAGCGGAGCTGCGCGTTATTGCCACTCCGTCGTGCGACTTTTCGGTAGACTTTGCACGGCGCGACTGGCGTGCGCTTACGTACGAGCGGGGTTGGCGATGGCACAGGGCGGAAATCACGCGATCGAGCCGGGAAGCCAGCGCCTCTTGGAGCGAATGCTGTTCTTCTCGGATGCCGTGTTCGCCATTGTGCTGACGTTGCTGGTGCTCGACTTGCGCTTGCCGGCGGGCATCACTGACGCGAACCTGTTTCGCGGCGTGCTCGCCATGGCGCCCAAGCTGGTGGCCTTCGCGACCACTTTCGCGTTGGTTTCGGTATTCTGGATCGCCCACGTGACCCTCACGCGCCGACTGTTGGAGTTCGACTGGGCGGCGGCCTGGGTCAATCTATTATTTCTGTTTACCGTTACTTTGACGCCCTTCGCCTCCACCCTGCTCGGCGAATACAGCGTGTTCGGCAACGCCTGGCGGCTGTATTGCCTGGCGTTGATGGCTGTAGGGATCGCGCAGCTGATCCTGTTCCTCGTGATCTCTCGTGACGCTGGGCGTCTCATTGGCGGAGTGAGCCGGCGAGTGTTTTGGCATCGATTCACGCGCTCCAGCAGTCCTGCGTTGACTTTCACGATTCTTCTGGCGCTCAGCCTTTTGGGATTTGCGCGCAGCTCATTTTTTCTTTGTTGGTTTATGATTCCAGCGATCTTCATCCTCGCCCGCTTCACACTCGGGCCGAGGAACGAGCCGGCTGATTGAGCTGTTCGGACGAGGCTATCCAATGAAACAGTTGATTTATGTAGCGGCGCTATGCTTTGTCCTGCCGGTTTTTTCTGTCGCAAATAACGGCCCGCCGGCGGCGGAAAAGGATGGACAGTATTTTCCGGCGGCGGTCGGCCAGACAGAAGCGGACGCCTACACGCGCTATGAATTGTTGGCACCCGAGACCGCCAGCTTCAAAATCTACTACGAGGTGACCGCGACCACCGCAGGGGCGCGTTTCTACTACAACCCGATTCGCAAGGGCAGCGTCGCAAGCGATGAAAGCGTGTATGACGCGATGCTGGGGACGGCGTTGCAATTCGATGTGGTCAGCGGTGCCGAGGCGCGCAAGGACCCGCTGATGCCCGATGCCGACCTTGACACCAACTACATCAAGGTAACCCTGGCGCGGCCGGTGCCGGAACACGGCCAGGGGCGCATCGTCATCCTCAAGACCTACAAAGACCCGAAGAGCTACTACCTGGAAGGGAAAACCATCGTCTTCAATCGGCCGCTGGGCGTGACACGCAACAAAGTGGTGCTGCCGTCCGGGTACGAGGTGGTCGGCTTGACGGTGCCGTCGCAGATTTTGACTGAAAAAGACGGCCGGATCGCGATCAGCTTTCTGCATGCGGGCACCGGCGAGGCGCCGCTGATTCTGCGCGCAGCCAAGGATGCGCAGACCGGGACCGCGGCAGCGCCCAAGGCCTCGACCACGGCGCGCAGCTGGGAATCGCCGTTTCAGGGGGAGACCGAGCAGGACCGGCTGTCGGAGCGGGCCCATCAGGACCGCGACATCGTCTACTTCCTGCAGCAACCGGAGACGCATGCGTTCAGCCTGTATCACGACTACACGGAATCGCGCGTAGGCGTCAATGGGTATGCGAATGTGGTTCGCACGGGCAGCATCGCGAGCCATCCTTCGGCCAATGTTCTGGACACCGGCGAGCAGTTGCGGACCCAGGAAATGAGCGGCGCGGAGATGATCGCCTCGAAGATCAATGTGGGTGAAGCGGTGGATCCGAAGGCGCGCGTGGTGGTGATTTCGTTTGCGCCGATACTCGCCGGGCAGAGCTTGCGGCTGCGCATTGCGGAGACCTACACGGCGCCGACGAGCTATCGTCTCGATGGCGATGAGCTGGTATTCGATCGCAGCTTTGGAAGGCCGCGAAATGCGGTGGTGCTGCCCACGGGCTGGTATTGCACGTTCAGTGCGGCGCCGGCTACGGTAAGTCAGCTGCCGGATGGCCGGGTGCGTCTGGATTATTGGGATGATCGGCCGGAGGCGGTGGATGTGCTGCTGAAGGCTAAACGGCGCAGCGCAACGCGGTGACTGCCCTATTCGCTGGCGAACAGATAGCGGCAGCTTTTGTCAGCGGGGTCGTGAGCCAGAATTCGCTCATAGAGCCCGACGTTTTCCGCCATCGCGCGCTCGACGTCTTCTTCCAGCAGGAATCCCGCCGCAACCTGCTGGTCCGCCGCGCGCGCAACTTGTTGATGTAGTCCTCGCGCGAGGAATAACGCTCTTGCAGGCTCGGACGCGGATCGCCGGCCGCGCGGCGTTCGGCTTCGGTGCGCGCGAAAGGCACGAAGCTTCCGTCAAAACGCGCAGTCGCCCAGGGGAAGCCCGTCTCGGGCGCGCGCTCGATTCCAGCCCGTATGCGTGCCGAGCGGCACCTTCGAGCTCGATCAGGCGCACGCCGCCGCGATCGTTGCCGTCGGCGTCGGGCGCGGGCACGCGCGTTCCATAGGACCGCGCCATGCACCGGCGGAATGCCGCTCGCGATGCCCTCGCTGCGCAAACGCGGGCCGAAGTCGAGCCGCGGCTCATGCAGATTTTGTTCCGGCGGCGAGATGCCGATGCCTTGCGGAAAGGCGGCGCGATAGGCGGCAACCGTAACGAGAGTGCCGTCGCTTAATCGCGGATAGGCACTGGGCGGCGGCGCTGCGCACCGCACTCCAGCGATCGAGCGCCAAGATCAGCGCGCGCATCGGCAGATAATGATCGGTGGTAGAAACGCAATTCTGACGTAAGGCGCAGCGCAGTCCCGAACGGCCGACATAGTGTTGCGCCCCCATGAACGCATAGAGCGCGGACATTCGGCGCGGGCGGCGACATCCTCGGCGCCGTCCGGCGTGGTCGCGATCAGCGAGGCGTCGCGGTTCCAGAACTCCGCCGAGGTGTTGGCGACGATCGACTTTCGGCAGGCGGCCTTGCGCGTCGCGCGGCGTTATCGAGCAATCGAGGCCGTGCGCCGGTGACAGGATCGCGCGACGGCGCGGAGGTGAACGGAAAAGCGTCCGCGGGATAGTCGTGCTCTTCGAGCATCGAGGGATGGCGCGTCGGCTGCACGAAGCGGCTGTTGAAGCCTGCGCCCGCCGCCGCCGCCCGGCACTTCCATATAGGCGCCGTCGAATGCCAGGCGGCCCGTCTCGTCCACGTCGAGCCCGTCATGCAGCATGCGGCCGATCAGGCGTCCGGACTGGCTGATGCCGAAGATCAGTATCTGGCGCGGCGCGGGCGCGCCGGCAAACGGATGATCGCGGAAATAGGCCAGCAGATCGCGGATCCCGGCGAGACCTGCGCCGGTCACGTAAGGGTCTTTCGCGACATAGGTGAGTTCGTAGAGCGTGCCGGGCTTGAAGCCGCCGTCGAGCTGCACGCGGCCCGGGCCGCCGGCTCGTTCCGGCGCGACGAAGCGCCAACGGCTTCGCGCAATCGATCGCGCGCGGGCTCGTCGGGCCGCGCCCGCGCGGTGAGCGTGGCGTCGCGGATCGTCAGGCGTGGCGGGCTCGTAGGTGAGGCCGCGCATGCCGGCATAGGTCGCGATGCCGGCCGGCGCGCTGACGGTGAATTCGTTTTCGACCGGCCCGGTGATCGGGAGCCGTTGCCATCGGTCGCGCAACGGGCGGCGCAAAGACCAGCGGCTTCACGCCGGGCTGCCGGCGCGCCACGTCCCAGGTCCAGGCCGAAAACAACAGCGTGAAGCCATGGCGCATCGAGAAATCCGTCGCCCGCGTCGGCGACGGTCGTCGGATCGTTGTTGGCCGGGACTGTGCCGTCCACCTGTCCCAGAATGGCGATATCCGCCGCGATTGTTGACGTCGTAGAGGAGCGTTGGGGCGCGGGCCTTTACCGGCCGCAGCATGACGAATTCGCTGGCGAAGACCACCAGGCCGTGCGCATCGCGCGGCGCGTGCTTCAGATCGACGATGGCTGCGTTGGCCGGAAATCGCGTGGGTCGAGCGCGAAATGCGCGATGCCGCGGATCTTTTCGTAAGGCGCCCGCGTCGCCGAAGCTGCATGCCGTCGGCAAATGGCCCGCGCTCGAGAACTTCCACCCGCTGCACCGCCGCCGCCGCCGGCATGGCCATCATGCCAAACGCCGCGCCCACGGCCAGGGCCACGGGTATCGCCCAGGCCTGCAATCGGCATTGAAGCAATCTCATCCCGACATAGTCCGCGATGTCGGCCTTGTGCTCAAGGCCGTTCGCGGAAGGAGTGCCTTACACGCCCGCCGTTACGGACAATCCTCGCTCTGGGGATGCCAGATGAATCCGTGCGGCATGAACTGTGCGTCGACATACCAGCCCGTCACTTCGCCCGCTGCGTTGTTGGTCGATGGGCGGGTCCCCTGGTCGGCCATCGTTCCGGCATCAGGCGCATCGAAGGTCTGCACTGCGCCGCCGGCAGCTGGATAGGCGAGCACGCCCGCGAGATTTTCCAGCGCTCAGGGATCGCGGTGGATAAGCGCGCCACCATGCTTGTGGCCTTCGCGCCTTCCCGGTAGCCAAAAGAAAATGGGAGAGGCCGCATGGCAAAGAACGATCTGGATTCTCTGAGCATCGAAGAACTCGCCGCGTTGCGCGAGAACGCAACTGACAAATTGCTGGAAAAGGTCACGGCGCGTCGCGCCGAACTCGAAGCCGAGCTGGAAAAACTCTCGCAGTACGACCGGCTGGCGAAGAAATCCCAGGCAGCGCCGGTTGCGAAAGCCAAAAAGAGCGACGAGGCCAGGGGCAACGAGGCCAAGGAGCCGATCGCCAAAGCGGCGTAACAAAGGCCACGTAGAGCACGATGCCGGGCGAAATCCGGCGCTCCACGGCATTGACGCCGCCATCCGACCGGCCATGCTATAGTCAGCGTGGCCAATCCTCGGATGAAACGCAAGTGATTGCACCAGATCTTCGCAGCGGCGTGGAACAGCTCGGCGACATGATCGCCGAGGCCTCCACGATCGTTCCCTTTACCGGCGCCGGCATCTCGACCGAATGCGGAATTCCCGATTTCCGCTCGCCCGGCGGATTGTGGACCCGCAACCGGCCGATCCCGTTCGATGAATTCGTCGCCAGTCCCGAGGCCCGGGCGGAAGCGTGGCGGCGGCGCTTTGCGATGGAGCCGATCTTTGCGGCGGCAAGGCCGGGCCGTGGTCACCGCGCGCTCGCCTCGCTCTACCGGGCCGGCAAGATTCCGGCGATCGTTACCCAGAACATCGACAATCTGCACCAGGCTTCGGGGTTCGCGGCCGAACACGTGGTCGAACTGCATGGCAATACCACCTACGCCCGCTGCATCGGCTGCGGCCGGGCCTATGATCTTGCATGGGTGAAGCAGAGTTTTGCAGACCATCGGCGGCGCGCCCGATTGCACGGTCTGCGACGAGCCGGTCAAGACCGCCACCATATCGTTCGGGCAGGCGATGCCGGAAGACGCAATGCGCCGTGCCACGGAACTCGCCCAGCATTGTGACCTGTTCCTTGCGATCGGATCGTCGCTGGTGGTCTGGCCGGCCGCCGGCTTTCCGATGATGGCCAAGAACTGCGGGGCCAAGCTGGTGATCATCAACAACGAGCCCACCGATCAGGACGATATTGCCGATCTGGTGATCCGCCACGATATCGGGGAGACGCTCGGGCCGTTCGTGGGCAATTAACGCCCAATTGATTCGCGGGCGGTGCAAGGCTGTTCATAGTTTGCGGCAAAATTGTTTTTTATCTATGCGTGGCAAGCGGGAGTGTTATCTTTTGATTCGAGAGATTCGCGTGGCGTCATGATGGAAAATCATGGATCGGCGCGTGTTCAGGCGCCGTCGCATCGGGATGACGGGCCGCAATTGATGTGTGGGGTCCGGGGTCATGGGGTCGGACGGATTTGAGTCCAAGAAGCTCGCGGGCCCGCCAAGCGGGGCGGGATCGAACAGGCTTGGGCCTGAGCAGGATTGGGCCGGGCGAGTTTTCGGGCAGCGCGGAGCGCGATCATGCGATAGATGCGCTGTCGGGCCTCGGCGATAGCGCGCCAATCTCGTCGAAATCTCCGGCGTCATCAAATGGTTCGACGCGTCAAAGGGCTACGGCTTCATCGTTCCCGACAATGGCTGGCCGGACGTGCTTCTGCACGTTACCGTGCTTAGGCGCGACGGCTATCAGACCGCCTATGAGGGCGCGCGGCTGGTCGTTGAATGTGTGCAGCGCGCCAAGGGCTATCAGGCGTTCCGGATCCTTTCGATGGACGAGTCCACCGCTATCCATCCGGCGCAGATGCTGCCGCCGCGCACCCATGTCAGCGTCACCCCGACCTCGGGTCTGGAGCGGGCGCAGGTCAAGTGGTTCAACCGGCTGCGCGGATTCGGCTTCCTGACCTGCGGCGAGGGAACCCCTGACATCTTCGTGCACATGGAAACCCTGCGCCGCTTCGGAATGACCGAGCTGCGCCCCGGCCAGTACGTGCTGGTGCGGTTCGGGCCCGGCTCCAAGGGCATGATGGCCGCCGAGATCCAGCCGGAAAACGGTTCGCCGGGATTATCGTCGCATTAAGCGCGCGACCGTTCGCGCTACCGGACAGAAGCCGTCCGTCCATACCGACCTCAGCCCATCCCAAAAATGACAGCGCCGCGGTGTGGCGGTCTGGTATTTGCCATGATCCTCGGGCTACGGTCCCCCGAAATGATCCTTCACGGCCGGGGTAAGCGTTCGTCATGAATATTCGATCGAGGTATTCGGGTCCGTCGCGCGGGCTTGCGGCTCTGGCTGCCTGTGGCCGCGGCCATCGTCGCCCTTTGCGCATTCTCGATCGCCGGCGCGCGGGCGGCGACCTTCGAGCCGCTCGAGATCGTCACCAGGAGCGGCGTGCAGGTGTTCTCGGTCGAGATGGCGACGACCGAACAGGAGAAGGAAACCGGCCTGATGTACCGGAAGGAGGTGCCGGACGGGAAGGGCATGCTGTTCGACTTCTCGCCGCCGCAGGAAGTGTCGATGTGGATGAAGAACACTTACGTCTCGCTCGACATGATCTTCATCCGGGCCGACGGCCGGATCCTGCGCATCGCCGAGAATACCGAGCCGCTGTCGACCAGAATCATCTCCTCGCAAGGTTTGGCAAAGGGGGTGCTGGAGGTGGTCGCGGGCACCGCCAAAAAATACGGCATCCAGCCCGGCGACCGCGTCGGGCATCCGCTCTTCAACGGCCAGTGAGAGCGGGCTGTCAGCCGTCTTGCTGGTAGCCGATTAAGCGTGTATCGACGTCGTTTCCCAAATGATCGGGGTATAGCGCAGCCTGGTAGCGCGGCAGTTTTGGGTACTGCAGGTCCATGGTTCGAATCCAGCTGCCCCGACCAAAGCAACCTTCTCTCAGGAAGGGCACCCGAAAAAAATCGGATGCTCCCGGGAGGACCGAAGAGCATCCGAAAGGTTGAAGCGGGTGAATCCGGGGAAGGGAACATCCGCATGATTAAAAAAGACTGATTCCAGAGCCGCGTCTTTGCGCTGGATCAACCGCGAACGCGTCGCAGTGGCGGCGCGATCGGCGGCCGCGCTGGACGATCAGGCCTGCCGTCGCAAAGTTCCGATCTGAAAATGCTGCTTGGCAAAGGCCACGATCTCGCGGTCAGTGGGATGGTCGGCGGCTTCCACCGCAACGATGCGCTCGCCGATGTTCGGGTGCTGCTCGCGAAGATATTTGGCAAATTCGGTCTTCGCACCGGCCGGACCGATGATCAGGATTTCGCCGGCGTCGCTGACCGCGTTCATCGCTTGCGCGAAAAACTCCTTGTCGAACCCGACATGGCCGCTGCCGATCGAGTTGGCCTTGTGGTGAAGGTGCCGGGTGGGCAGATGCGGATGCAGGGTGACCTCGTCCTCGCCGGTCAAGCCGATGTGGAAAACCTTGGCCTGCGAATGGTCGATCCAGACGATCGCATGGAAATGGGTCGGCATTGTCGGCGTCCTTCTTGAAGCGGCGATCAAACCGCGTTGCGCCTGTGTTCAACGGATCCGCGCGCGTCAACGTCACCGGACACAGTTACCGCGGACGCGCTTCCGCCGATTGATTTGGGTCAATCGGGCGCTTCGATGTTCAGCAAGAGCGCGGTCGCAGGAAAGAAATGGCTGAGGCCGACCGCTAGTCCGAAGGTTTCCGGCTTGCTGCCGCGGCCGAGCGCAAATTGACCGACCGGGCCCTCGACGTGGAAATCAATCCCGGTCATCTTCTCGAACAGATCGATATTGTTGGTGCCGATCGCGCATCCGCCCAGTCCCATATCGGTCGCCATCAAATAGAGCGTCTGAAGCAATACGCCGACATCCTTCAGGATCAGCGAATAAGCGACGGAACTGTACTTCCACGAAACCCGGCCAAAGCGCGCGGCAATCGTGATCAGGACCTGCGGCGCGGCAGGCGCGCCCATGGCGAATTCGGCGCCCGCCAGCAGCGCGTCGAGTTCCTGCGCGCGCGCGGCGATCGGCACTAGCGCGTGGCGGTCGGCGTCGTAATGATAGAAGCCGCGTCGCAAGTCCCTCGCAATTGGCGACCGCCAGATAGAGCTCGAGCTCGTAAGCGCTGCCGCCCGCCGGATAGGGCCTCGCGGCGTAATCGACCACGGGACCGCCATCGCCGAGGTCGACCTTGCTTTTCCATTTCGACCGGACCCGCGCGGCGTTGTCGAGAAACCGCGCAAGCTCGGCGAGCGTGATCGGCTGCCGGTCGTCGAAATCGCGCGTCGAGTGACGCTCATGCAGCAGTTCGGCAAAGGGTGAGGGGGAGGCGGGCGGTTCGTCCGAAAGCTTGCGCAGATCGATTTTCTTTCCCGGCCAGCGCGGCCGCACCGCCGGCGGCGGCGGAATCAGACCCGCATATGGATAAAGTCCGCCGAGCGGATTGGCCTGGCGGCCTTCCGTAGAGTGGGTGTGAAACAGAAGATCGTGAAAGTCCCAGAGCACGAGGTTGTCGTCGCCCTCGGCCGGCCGGAGGCCATCGCTGCGCGACGGCGTCGATCTTGAAAAGGATCTGGCAATCCACCAGCAGCGCGAGAAGCTCCATGCCGGGAAAGCCGTCCTGCCGCCGCAACCGGCTGATCTTTTGCGGGGAGGCGAGCGTGGCGAGGGCGGCCGCGAGTTCCGGGTCGCAGATCCTGAACAATGCGCCGGCGCGCGGCAATTCCAGCACCATTTCGTTGCCGCGCCGTCGCAAATACGCAAACCGCGACAGCACGATCGGTTTCGGCAGCGCCGAGTTTTGGCGTTCGCGGCCAATAATCGGAAAGCTGCGGCTCGATGACGACCTTCTCGTCCTCGGAGATCTCCGAGGCGGTATTCCAAAAGGCCGCTCCGGGCCAATCGCCGGACCAGCAGATCGATTTCCTTGTCGACCGCGCGGCCGCTCGGCCGCAAACGAAGCCAGCGGCAGGCCGCGTGCGCAGATCCTGCGCGCGCTCCACCGCAGCGGCGCTGAATTTCCCAGGCGGAATCGAATGGTCATCGAAGCAGGCGAGGATAGTTGCCGTCCGTTTCGGCTTCGAGACGGAAGTGACTGCTCAGCCGGGCGGAAACGGCTGGCGGCGCGGTCCGCTGGCGTTTCTTTTTTCCGGAAGCGCGCAAGCCGTTGAGCCTTCAGGTATGGGGAAGGAACGGAGTCAGTTCGCTTTCCGGCAGCGGCCGGTCCAGCAATCCGAGTTTGACCGGAACATCGTAAAGCCGGCCCGGTCCGAAGCGGCGATAGAAATGCCGCAGCCCGGGGACGATCACCCGGACGACCGGGACCTCGACGTCGGGCCGGGTCTGGTCGAGGACAAGGAAATCGAGGCCGGCCCGCGCGGCGATCTCGACGCAGGCGTCGACCTGCTCGCGGGTATTGTGGAGGGGACCGGCTTCGCCGGCCGGCGCTCGGCTGCGACCGGTTTGCCGCCCGGCGATCAGGAAGGGATGCTCACTCAGGCGCAAGGGAGTGATGCCGTCGAGGCTCGATTTCTCGCCGGTGCCGCCACCCATCAGGCCGATCGACAGGAACTGGTTCAGCTCCGTCAGCGCGCGCAGCATGGCGATGCGCTGGATCGAAATGCGCGCCGGAGCCGAACTCGATATTTTCCTGTCCGTTCTGCATCCAGTGCAAGATCGCCACATAGGTCGGAATGCCGAGATCGCTGGTGACGTCGAGCACCCAGAGCTTCCGACCGGATTTCGGCAAGCTGGGCTTGCAGGTCGCGAACGTAGGAATCGTTGAAATGGCTCAGGTCCACTTCCGTCCGCTGCAGCCGGTTGTACCACCAGATCGCGTAGGAATCCCGTTCCACCAGTTCGAGGAATCCCTGGACGATGGCTTCCTCGACGCGTGTTGCCGGCGGCGCAGCCGTTGGAATCCGCCTGGAAGGCGGCAGGGCCGCTGTAGAAGAAATACAAAAGGCTGGTCGGAAGATATTTGAAGCGCCCGTCGCGCAGCGACCAGACCGGTGACCACTCGATCTTGGCGGATGGATCGAAGGGTGGCGGGGCCGGTTGCGTCTCGTGCGCGTCCTCGGCATGTGCCTGGTCGGCCAAGGTTTGCGCGTCGCTGAACAGCAGGACGTCATTGGGGAGGATGGCATCGCCCGGCGCAAAATCCGTGAAACGGCGCGTCATCCTGATTTCGTCGCCCTGGAAAATCCCGGAATAGCGCTCGATCGCCTCCATCAGCGCGCTGGCTTCAGCCTGCTCGGCGTTGGAGCCCTTGCCGAAGCTGCCGCCGGTCAGTCCCGCCCTGAGCTGATTGACGTTCTGGGCCGGCGCCGAAAAATTATGCGCGGCATAAAAGTTGGTGTTCATCGGCAAATCGGCTTCGATCCGCTCGAGCCGCGTGACCACGCCGGTGAGCGGGCTCACATGCTTGCGGAAACGCGCCACCGTGGCGCGCGACGACACCGTCCGGTATCCGCCGCTGGTCATGACCAGCTTGGCGCCGGGGCCAAGCTCGATCGGCACCGGCGCTCGGCGCGGGTCCCGCAGCTTCTTGCGGCCGCAGGTCGGACATTGCGGGCGGCGCCGCCACGTAATGCTTTGCGATGGTCGAGCCCAGCAGATCGAGGCTGACGATGTGATCGTTCAATTCGGTGCGAAAGCCGGTAGCGATTGCCTTGGCGATCTTCGAGCGCCGCAAACTGGATCGCGCTTTGTCCGACCGCGTTGCGCACCAGAGGCGAGGCGGCGACAGCGCGTGCCGGTCCGCGGTCGAGAAATCCCTTGACCTCCCGGTTTCGTATCATGCGATCGAACAGGCAGGTCCAGCAGGCGCTTTCGCCGGGGCTGAACACGGGCCCGACCAGCGGAAAGGCGCCGGAGGGCTGGACCAGCAGCCAGCGCGAACGCTCCGACACGCGCTGCTGGTTCAATTCGGCCAACCGCCGTTCGAGATAATCGTTCACCAGCGTGACCGTCAGGTCGGGCGAGCGCTTGACGACGCGAACGCCGAGTTCACTCAGGGCGGCAGCTGAGCTCCGCCGCACCCTGCACATCGATCGATTCGACGCGCACCCGGCAATTCCCGAGATTCTTGCTCCGCCATTCCAGGCGGCAGCCCAAGGCTCGCCCAATAACCTGCACGGCGCCAGCTGGAAGGGCGCGATGCCGGGACGACATAGCGCCGTTCCATCAGCCGCTTGAGGGCTTCCTCGATCTTGTCGGACGGAAAATCCTGCTCCAGTTCGCGGGCGAGCTCCCGAAAGCTTTTTCCGCCCTTCGCGATCGCGGAGGCGAGCGCGCAATAGAGTTCGCCGTGAAGGAAGAACTTCCGGTCCTCGGAATAGAGGCAGACGACATCGGGCGGCAGCACATAGACGGTGAAATTCGGCGCGAATTGCGGAACGTCCTTGCTGGTCTGCCGCGCTGATGCTGGTCTTGCGATCACTTGTCATGACTTTCACGCGCACCCTGCCTCGCTACCGCGGTTTGCCGGGGCATCACGCGAGACATTATCCGGCACTGGATATGCGATCTGCAGCACGCAAGATGGCAGTTGCAAGCTTCGATGGATTGCGGCAGACATAAATTGGCCGGGTCGATTGTCTCGAGCCCGGCCATGATGATCTGCGTTTGTCAATGAAATCCGAAAGCGAGCCGCTCTAGCAGAGCGGCAAGCGCCCCACGACAGCGCAGCAGCCTCCGCAGCCCACGCCGCACCCGGCAACCTCGGCAGCCTCTGCAACCGCGGCATCCTCGGCAGCCACCGCAGCCGCGCCAGGCTACCTGTACGCCGCTTTTAGCCGCTGCGCTGTTTTCCTTGTCGAACACATAGAACGTCGCCAGGCTGACGTCGGCGATTTCCTCTTCACCAAGCGTGAATGGTTGACCCGGTGCAAGGTTCGGCGTCCGCGGCTGATCCTGTGTCGGCGCGACCGCTGCGGATGCGCCCCCTACCAGTGAAAAAGTCAAGCCGGCGGCTCCTAACACCGGTACGGCTTTCGTTACACGCTTGCGCTTCGAAGCTTGTTTCACCCGTGCCATGCTTGCATTCCTCCATACCTTGTCGACGATGCTTAGAGTCCCGCACCTTAATTCTACGCTTCGGGAATGCGGCACGCAAGACGGGTTGCGCAGTTGATGCGAAAGTGAAGCGCTTCGGAAAATTTCATGTTGATGAACGAAGCGTTCATGAATGGTGCCGGCGCCGATCGGCGAGGGCTAGCATGCTCGTAGTAGTCTCGGGTAGCTCAACGCTTAGGTCAGAAAGAAGAAGCTGGGCAATGCCAAGTCACGTCGCACATCTGTAAAACTATTCGCAAATGCAAAGCCTCGTCTGGGATCAAAGGGACGTGTCCGTCCTTGCAAACAAAGCCAATCCGGCTCAATGCTGCGCTGCGATTGTATGCTGGCTCGAGCGGAGAAACCGATATGGTCCATCATCCCGGACGATTCGCCTGGTACGAGCTGATAACGACGGACGTGGCGGGCGCCAGGGCTTTCTACACCGACGTCGTCGGCTGGGGCGCGCAGGACGCGTCGACAAAGGATCTGGCCTACACCCTCTTCACCGCCGGAAGGACTCCGGTAGGCGGGCTCATCGAGCTGCCGGAGGAGGCCAGGAAAATGGGCGCGACGCCGAGGTGGATGGGGTATGTCGGCGTCGACGACGTGGATGCGACTGCCGACCAGATCAAGCGTCTCGGCGGAGCCGTCTACGTCCCGCCGACCGACAGCAATATCGGCCGCATTTCGGTCGTTGCCGACCCGCAAACGGCGGACGCTTGCGCTGGTCGAGGGGTCGAAGCCGGCCAACTGCAGCCCACCGAGCTGGACGCGCCTGGGCGCGTGGGCTGGCACGAGTTGCTCGCCGCCGACTGGGAGAAGGCGTTTGCTTTTTACGGCGAGCTTTTCGGCTGGCAAAAAGCGGACGCCGAAAGCGGTCCGCTGGACGCCTATCAGTTGTTCTCCGCTGGCGGGCAGACCATCGGCGGCATGTTCACCAAACGTCCGGTGGAACCGATCCCGTTCTGGCTCTATTACTTCAATGTCAGCGACATCGACGCGGCCGCCGAGCGCGTGAAGAGCGGCGGCGGCCAGGTCTTCGAGGGGCCGTTTGTCTTGCCTGAACGGCAGCTGGATCACCCGATGCATGGACCCCCAGGGCGCCAGCGTTCGCGCTGCAGGGACGACGCAGCCGGGATGCGATCGCCAACGACCCTGCCTCGGAAGTCGGCTGGTCCACCGCATGGGGCGGGATTTCATCGCGCGGCAGGTTGGTCACCAAGCCACGCGGTTAGGGGACGAGCATGCTTCCCCGGGAAGTGCCGATGCCCAAGCAACACACCTACGTTCTCGGCCTCAATACCTACGACCATGATGTGAGCGCCTGCCTGCTGCGCGACGGCGCCATTGCGTTTGCGATCGCGAAAGAGCGGATCACGCGCGAGAAGCACGCCAGCGGCTTCTATCAGGAGGTGATCGACTATTGCCTCGGCGCCGAAGCCATCACGCTCGATGACGTCGATCTGATCGTCCGCAACTGCTACCTTCTTCCGGTGGCCGAAATGGAAGAGCGGCTGGTCTACCAGGACAGGCCGGGCTTCCTTCCCGAATATGAACGGGCCGAGGCCGCCAAACATCCATTGTATCTGTCGCGTTCCGACAAGGTGGTGTCGATCTCGCACCATCTGGCGCACGCCTACAGCGCGTTCGCGGCCTCGCCGTTCGAGGAGGGTGCGGTGATGATCGTCGACGGCGTCGGCAGCTATCGGTCCGATGTGGTCGAACCCTGTCCGCCGGCCGACCCTGCACGCGCGCTCGCGCGTGAATCCGAAAGCTATTACAAATTTTCGGGCGCGAAGATCGAATGCCTGAAAAAGGTCTGGATGGAGCCCGAGCGCGGTTTCCTGAGCGATGAATTCTACAACATGCCCGGACTTGGCGCGCTCTACAGCCGGGCCTCGACCTACATTTTCGGCGACTGGAATAAATGCGGCGAACTGATGGGGCTTGCGCCCTATGGACGCCACGGGCAGGTCAAACATCTGCTCGAACTCACCGACGGCACCCTGCATGTGCCGCGCTGGACGAGCGACTTCAAGCAGCCTTTCATATTGGATCGCGGCAGTTGGGAGGAAAGTCCGGCGATGCCGCATTGGGAGGATCTCGCCTGGCGGGTGCAGGACGACACCGAGAACGTGCTGCTGGCCCGCGCCCGCTGGCTGCGCGAAACCACCGGCGCCCGAAATCTGTGCATGGCCGGCGGCGTGGCACTGAACTGCGTGGCCAATGGCCGGATCGCGCGAGAAGCCGGATTCGAGAATGTCTGGATCCAGCCTGCTGCGGGTGACGACGGCATTGCGATCGGCTGCGCCTTCTACGGCTATCTGGAAGTTCTGAAACAGCGCCGCTCGTTCGTCATGGATCACGCCTATGTCGGCAAGCGCTACACCGACCGGGATATTGAAAACGCCATTTCGAGATTTCTGGTTCGCATTCAAACCACGGCAACGCCAGTTGCGGATATCTGCCGCGAGACCGCGAAATTGCTGGCCGAACAGCGCGTGATCGGCTGGTTTCAGGGGGCGTCCGAGTTCGGACCGCGCGCGCTCGGCAATCGCAGCCTGCTGGCGGACCCGCGCAAGGCGGAGATGAAGGATATCCTGAACAGCCGGGTCAAACACCGGCAGGCATTCCGCCCATTTGCGCCGATCGTGCTGGCGGAACGAGCGCAGGAGATCTTCGAGGGCGAGGAGGATTCGCCGTTCATGCTGATTGCCAAGCGCGTCCGCCCCGAATGGCGCGACCGGATTCCGGCGGTTGTGCATGTCGACGGAACGGCGCGCATTCAGACCGTGAAGGAAGCCACCAATCCGATGCTGTACCGGCTGTTGCGGGAGTTCGAAGCGCTGACCGGCGTTCCCGTCTTGATCAACACCTCATTCAACGTGAAAGGCGAGCCGATCGTCGAAACGCCCGATGACGCCGTGAGGTGCTTCCTGACTACGGGGATCGACCATTTGATCCTGCACGATCGGCTGATGTCGAAAAACGGCCTTCACCGGGTCGTCGGACCGCTGGTCGGCGTTTATAGCGACGTCTCCGCCATGGTCATGGCGAGCGCGCAGCCGGCGTAAATCCACCGGGTCGCCCGGCGCCATATCAGGCCGGGCTAGTCAGCAGACTAGCCGGCCTTGGCCGGCGCAGGAACCTTCAGCGGCTTATCCTGCCGCTTCGACCAGGAAATGTAGTAGGCGACGATGGTCATGATCGCGATGCCGGTCACGCTGACAAAGATTTGCGCAAACAGCGAGCCCGAACTCATCATCAGTTCGAAATGTCCGACAAAGGACAGGAAGACGCCGACGCAGAACACCGCGAGCGACTGCTGACCGCAGACGATGAGGGGATCGAACGCCCTCCATTCCAGGGCCGACCAGTCCTTAGGCACGAAGCGGATCACCATGATCACGATCACCACGAAATGGATGAAGCGGTAGGGCGCGAGATTGGTCTTGTCGTTGGGATTGAAGGTTGAATAGAGCCAATCCGGGAACATTGCCCCGAAATCCGGAAATTTGCCGGCCATGGTCATCACCAGGCCGAGAATGAGATAGGCGATACAAAACCAGAGCGTGGCGCGCGCGTTGATGATCGCCATCGACCTTCTGGCGCCGCCGAGCGCGCACCATGAGCCGAACACGAATAGTACCTGCCAGCAGTAGGGGTTGAAATACCATTCCCCGGCGGGATAGGCCTTGAAATTCCAGCCGAAATGCCGCGCGGTAAGCCACAGCACGATGGACGCCAGCATAGTCCAGTTGGGCTGGCGCAGCATCATCCACAATACCGGCGGAAACAGCCCCATCAGGACGATATAGAGCGGCAGCACGTCGAGATTGACCGGCTTGAATTTGAGGAACAGGCCCTGGCGTAGCGTCTCGGTCGCATTGTCGACGAGCCCCGCGACATTGAACTCGTTGATGATCTCGGAATCGCCGAACCGCAGCGCAAGATAGCTGATCGAGGCGATGTAGATGACGAACAGGATGATATGGGCGACGTAGAGCTGCCAGACCCGCTTGGTCAGGCGGGTGGCGCCGACGATGAAGCCGCGTTCGAGCATCATCCGCGCGTAAACAAAGGACGCGGTGTAGCCGGAGATGAAAACGAACAGGTCGGCGGCGTCGCTGAAGCCGTAATTCCGCGTGGTGATCCAGTTCACGACGTTGTCGGGGATATGGTCGAGAAAAATCGCCCAGTTCGCGACCCCGCGAAACAGGTCGAGCCGGAGATCGCGTCCTTTTTCGGGGAGGGTTGCGTTGATTTTCATGGGGGCCGTTTCGAATGATAGTTTCGGCAGGTCGGACGGCAGGACAGGGGTGTCAGCCGCGCATGCGGCCAAGATTGTCACACCGCAGCATAAGGACTATACGGGTCAAGAAAATGTAGCATCCAGGGTAGGAATCACCGATCAAAATCCTGAAAGGTGTCTCTATCCTATCCTGGCCGTTTCCACCACGCGCATCCATGCCGCAGATCTCACGGGGCCTGATCATCCATGACCGCACGCATCTTTAAGCCCGCCAAAAACGCGATGCAATCGGGGGCCGCCAAGACCAAGGAATGGCAGCTCGATTACGAGCCCGAGCAGCCGCGCTCGATCGAGCCTTTGATGGGTTGGACTTCATCCGGCGACATGAAGCAGCAGCTCACCATCCGCTTCCACACCAAGGAGGAGGCGGTGGCCTATTGCGAGCGCAAGGGTATTCCCTACCAGGTGATCGAACCCAAGGAGCCGGCCCGCCGGCAGGCCGCCTATGCCGACAATTTTGCCTTCCGGCGCGCCGAACCCTGGACCCACTAGGGGGCCCAATCCCAAATGGCTTCCCGGCGCTTACCCCGGGGGCGCAAGTTCCGGGTTGCCCAAGTTCTTTATTGTCCAAGGCAACGGCGCAATGACACCATGGCGCTAGCCCCGATGCGCAAATTGTGGCGCACAAAAACTGCAGAAGGCCATGCCGCTTCATTCCACGATCGACCCCACATCGTCCGATTTTGCCCGCAACGCGGACACCATGCGCGGGCTGGTGGCGGAGCTCCGGCAAAAGCTTGACCAGGTTGCAGGGGGCGGCGGCGAGGCCTCGCGTATCCGGCATACCTCGCGCGGCAAGATGCTGGCGCGCCAGCGCGTCGATCTCTTGATCGATCCGGGAACGGCGTTTTTGGAACTGTCCCCGCTGGCAGCGAACGGCCTCTATGGCGGCGACGTGCACTCGGCCGGCGTCGTCACGGGGGTGGGGCGGATATCCGGGCGGGAATGCGTTGTCGTCGCCAACGATGCGACCATCAAGGGCGGCACCTATTATCCGATGACGGTGAAGAAGCATCTTCGCGCGCAGGATATCGCGCGGCAGAACAATCTGCCCTGCGTTTATATGGTGGATTCCGGTGGCGCGTTCCTGCCGCAGCAGGACGAGGTTTTCCCGGACGAACGGCACTTCGGCCGCATCTTCTACAATCAGGCGCAGCTGTCGGCGCAAGGCATTCCCCAGATTGCCATCGTGATGGGTTCCTGTACCGCCGGCGGCGCCTACGTCCCGGCGATGTCGGACGAAAGCATCATCGTGCGCAACCAGGGTACGATCTTTCTGGGCGGACCGCCGCTGGTGAAGGCCGCGACCGGGGAAGTGGTGACGGCCGAAGAACTCGGCGGCGCCGACGTCCACTCCAGGCAGTCCGGCGTCACCGATCACTATGCCCAGAACGACAGCCATGCGATCGGCATCGCGCGGCGCATCGTCGCCACGCTGAGGCCGCCCACGCGTGCCATCCTGAACATGCGCGAGCCGCGCGAACCATTGTTCGCACCGGAAGAGATTTATGGCGTGGTCTCCGCCGACGGGCGCAAGCCGTTCGACGTCCACGACATCATCGCACGCCTCGTCGACGGCTCCGAATTCGACGAATTCAAGAAGCTTTATGGCCAGACGCTGATTTGCGGTTTCGCCCACATTTGGGGCTATCCTGTCGGCATCATCGCCAATAACGGCATCCTGTTCAGCGAGAGCTCGCTGAAAGGCGCGCATTTCATCGAGCTTTGCTGCCAGCGCCAAATTCCGCTGGTGTTCCTGCAGAACATCACGGGATTCATGGTCGGCAAGAAATACGAGGCCGGCGGCATCGCGCGCGACGGCGCCAAGCTGGTCACTGCGGTGGCGACCGCGGGCGTGCCGAAATTCACCGTCGTGATCGGCGGATCGTATGGCGCCGGCAATTACGGGATGTGCGGGCGCGCCTACAGTCCGCGGTTCCTCTGGATGTGGCCGAACGCCCGGATCTCCGTGATGGGCGGCGAACAGGCCTCGATGGTGCTGAGCCAGGTCCGTCGCGACAATATCGAGGCCAAGGGCGAAACATGGTCGGCGGAGGAGGAGGAGAAATTCCGCGCTCCAATCCGCGCCCAATATGAGAGCCAGGGTAGTCCTTATTACGCCACTGCCCGGCTCTGGGATGACGGCGTGATCGATCCCGCCGATACACGGCTGGTGCTCGGGCTTGGGCTGTCGGCCGCGTCGAACGCGCCGATCGAGCCGACCAAATTCGGCTTGTTCAGGATGTGACGATGGATCGCCCCCAACAGTACCGGCGGTTTCGCACCCTCCTGATCGCCAACCGCGGCGAGATCGCAGTCCGCGTCATTCGCACCGCGCGGGCGATGGGCCTGCGCACGGTCGCGGTCTATTCCGAAGCCGACCGAGACGCCATGCACGTCGCACTGGCCGATGAGGCCGTGCTGCTCGGGCCGGCGCGCGCGCGCGACAGCTATCTCAATATCGAGCGCGTCATCGAAGCCGCGCGAGAAACCGGCGCCGAGGCCGTCCATCCGGGCTACGGCTTTCTGTCTGAAAGCGCCGAATTCGCCCAGGCCTGCCTCGATGCGGGGCTGGTATTCGTCGGCCCGACCGCCGCCATGATCAGGCTGATGGGCTCGAAATCTGGCTCAAAAATGCTGATGGAAGAAGCCGGCGTGCCCCTGGTGCCAGGCTATCACGGCGAAGCCCAGGACGAGGCGACATTGGCCAAGGCGGCCGACAGAATAGGCTTTCCCGTTCTGGTCAAGGCCTCCGCGGGCGGCGGCGGACGCGGCATGCGCATCGTGCGTTCGGCCGGCGAGCTTGCGGGAGCGATCACGAGCGCCAAGCGCGAGGCCAAGGCCGCCTTCGGCGACGATCGCATGCTGATCGAAAAATTCGTCCAGAACCCGCGCCACATCGAGGTGCAGGTGATCGGCGACAGCCACGGCAATCTGTTGTCGCTGTTCGAGCGCGAATGCACCCTGCAGCGGCGGCATCAGAAGGTGATTGAGGAAGCGCCGTCACCGACGCTTGACGCCAGGCAACGCGAGACGGTCTGCGCCGCCGCGCGCAAGGCGGCTGCCGCGGTGAATTATGTCGGTGCCGGCACCATCGAGTTTGTCTCCGACGGCAAGGACGTGTTCTTCATCGAGATGAACACCCGCCTGCAGGTCGAGCATCCCGTGACCGAACTGATCACGGGCATCGATCTCGTGGAATGGCAGTTGCGGGTCGCCTTCGGCGAAGAGCTGCCGCTCAAGCAGGATGAAATCAAGTTAAACGGTCACGCCATCGAGGCGCGGGTCTATGCGGAAAATCCGCAGAAGAATTTCATGCCGTCGGTCGGCAGGATCCGGACCTGGCGCATGCCGGAAGCACGCGACGGCCTGCGCATCGATGCCGGCTACCGCGAAGGCGATGCGGTTTCGCCGCATTACGACGCCATGCTGGCCAAGGTGATCGCCTGGGCGCCGACCCGGGACGAAGCGATCGAGCGGCTCAATCGTGGGCTCGAGGAAGCCGACATCCGCGGCATCGTCAGCAACATTCCGTTCCTGTCGGCGCTGGTGACGCATCCGGACGTCCGTGCGAACGGCATCGACACGGCTTTTATTGAACGCGAACTGACGAACCTGACACCGCCTCCTGCGGCGCCCGGCGATCTCGAGCTTTGTGCGGCGGTGGCGGCCATCCTCGGCGACGAGGCTAAAGCCGCGCGGTGCGAGGCGCATTCGCCATGGCAGACGCCGGGCTGGATGCCGGTCGGCCGGCGGCAGCGGCTTTTTACCTTCCGTCAGGGGCAAGGGACCGAACAAACGGTCGGCCTGAGCTATGGCAATGGCCCTGCGACGCTGTCGATCGGCGAGCGCGCGTTTGCCTTTGCGTCATCGCCCATCGGTGACGGCGGCTTCGATCTGACGCTCAACGGCATTAAATCCCGTGTCGTCTCCGTCATCGAAGGCCACGAACTTTACTTGCGGACCCGCAATGGCCGCTTCGATCTGCATTGGGTCGATCCGTTCGGCGGCGACGACGAAGAGCAGGTCGGCGAGGACAAGATCGTGGCGCCGCTGCCGGGCACCGTGGTTGCGCTCTTGGCCGAAGTCGGCGCGACGCTGGAAAAGGGCGCGCCGATTTTGACGCTCGAAGTGATGAAGATGGAGCAGACCTTGCGCGCGCCGTTCGCCGGCGTGTTGAAACAGATAAAATGCAAGGTCGGCGATATCGTCGGCGAAGGGGTCGAACTCGCCGAGGTCGAGCCTGTAGCTGCGTGAGATCAACATGAGCGATAGCGTGCGCATCGTCGAAGTCGGCCCACGCGACGGCCTGCAAAACGAAAAGACGCCGATCGGCGTCGCCGACCGCATCGCCTTCATCGAGGCGCTGGTAGCTGCCGGGCTGCACACCGTCGAGGTCGGGGCCTTCGTATCGTCGAAGGCGATCCCGCAGATGGTGAATTCGGACCAGGTGCTGCGCGGTATAAATCATCACCCCGACAGCGAATTCCACGTGCTGGTGCCCAATGAAAAGGGCTATGAGGCCGCGCGCGCCGCCGGCGCCAGGGTGATCGCGGTGTTTGCTTCGGCGTCGGAAGGTTTTTCCCGCGCCAATATCAACTGCTCCGTCGCCAAATCCATCGAGCGCTTCAAGCCGGTCGTTGCGCGCGCCAGGGCCGACGGCGTCAAGGTGCGCGGCTATATCTCCTGCGTGCTCGGCTGTCCCTTTGACGGCGAGGTGAAGCCGCAGGCGGTTGCGAATGTTGCCGACATGCTGTGGGAGCTCGGCTGCTACGAAATCTCCCTCGGTGATACCATCGGCGTCGGCACGCCGCTGAAAGCGAAGGCGCTGTTGCGCGCGGTGGCCGGCACCGTGCCGATCGCCAGCTCTCGCGATGCATTTCCACGACACCTACGGCCAGGCGTTGGCCAATCTCTATGCCGGCATGGAGGAGGGCGTGCGCGTGATCAATTCCGCCGCCGGCGGTCTCGGCGGCTGCCCCTACGCGCCCGGCGCCACCGGCAATGTCGCGACCGAGGACGTGGTCTACATGCTGGAGGGCATGGGCATTGCGACCGGGGTCGACATGACAAAATTGGTGGCGGCGACGCAATGCGGTGAGCAAGTTGATTGGCCGTCCGCCGGTCAGCCGCGTGGCGGCAGCATTGAATTCCAAGAGGGCGGCGAAGTAGGCTCACCATCATTGCGAGCCAACGGGTCGGCGCAACGCGCCGCCCGATGACAGGCTCCGCTAAGCAATCCACAACGCCACAAAGCAAGCTGGATTGCTTCGTCGCTAACGCTCCTCGCATGACGAGGAAGAGGGGGTGCGTCTACCGTCCCCCGTCCGGCCCCATCACCAGATCGGGCAGCGCCGTCGAAATTCCCGGCACGAAGCACAGCACCAGCACCGCCAGCATCATCAGCAGCACGAACGGCAGCGTGCCCCAGATCACCTCGCTCAAGCGGGATATCCGGCGCGACGTTGCGGATCACAAAGATATTCAGGCCGACCGGCGGGTGAATCAGCCCCATCTCCATCACGATGGTCATGACGATGCCGAACCAGATGATGTCGAACTGTGCCGCGCGCAGCGGCGGCAGGATGATCGGCGCGGTCATCAGGATGATCGAAACCGGCGGCAGGAAAAAGCCGAGCACCACCACCATGACCAGGATCGCCGCCAGCAATTCCCAGCGCGGCAGCTGCATGGCGACGATCAACTCCGCCACCGACTGCGAGATGTGCAGATAGCTCATTACGTAGGAATAGAGCAGCGACATGCCGATGATCATCATCAGCATGGTGGATTCGCGGATGGTCGATTTCAGGATCGGCGCCAGATCGGAAGGCCGCCAGACGGCTGTAGATCAGCGCGATCAGCACCAGCGCCAGCAGGCCGCCGAGGCCCGCGGTTTCCGAAGGCGTGGCAAAGCCGCCATAGAGCGCAATCATCACGCCGGTCAGCAAGCAGCACGAACGGCAGCACCCGCGGCAGCACGCTGAAGCGCTCGGCCATGGTGAACTCGTCGCGCGTGAGGATCGCCGAAGCCGCGCCGGTCTTGGCGTAAAGCGCGCTGGCGGCGGCATATTCTTTACGGAAGCGGATCACCGCGTAGACGCCGAACAGCGTGACCAGCAGCAGCCCCGGTCCGATGCCCGCCAGGAACAGCCGCCCCAGGGATTTTTCCGCGGCGACCGCGAACAGGATCATGGTGATCGATGGTGGCAAGAGGATGCCGAGCGTGCCGCCGGCGGCGATGATGCCGGCGGCGAATCCGCCGGAATAGCCGCGCTTGCGCATTTCGGGGATGCCGGCCGAGCCGATCGCCGAGCAGGTGGCGGGCGAGGAGCCGGCCATCGCCGCGAACAGCGCGCAGGCAAACACATTGGCGACGCCAAGCCCGCCGGGCACGCGATGCAGCCAGGCGTGCAGCGCCGAATACAGATCCTGCCCCGCCCGCGATTTGCCGATCGCAGCCCCCTTCAGGATGAAGAGCGGGATCGACAACAGCGTGATCGAGGCCATTTCCTCGTAGACGTTCTGCGTGACGGTATCGAGCGAGGCCGCGGGCATGTAGATGCCCATGAACACCACCGCGACCGCGCCCAGCGCGAATGCGATCGGCATGCCCGAGAACATCGCGACCAGGGTCGCAAGACCGTAGCTGATACCAATTCCAACCACGGTCATCGGCGCGCCGTACCGGTGAGGGGAATGACGATCTGCAGCAGGATCTGCACGCACAACAGCGTCATGCCGATCGCCATCAGGCCATAGGGGATCGCAAGCGGCGGCGACCACATCGAGTTCGAGACCTGGCCGTCGGCCCAGGCTTCATGCGCGAGCGTCCAGGATTTCCAGGCAAAGAACGTGCAGAACAAGAAGCTCGCGACGTCGACCAGCCACAGCCTGATACGGTTGGCCATCGGCGACAGCAGGCCGACGAACGCCTCGATGCCGATATGGCCGCGCTGGCCCTGCACATAGGCTGCCGTCATGAAAGTCGCGCCGACCAAAAGAAATACCGCCGCCTCGTCTTGCCAGTAATTGGCGCTATGAAATAGCGCGCGGCTCAGCACGCTGTAGCTCAAGATGGCGCAGGCGGCGATCAGCGCCAGCGCCGCGAGCGCGACGATGACGAGGTTGCAGACCTCGAGCCCGCGTTCGACCGCCGCCACGAGCGGGTTGCCCGCGGCGGCCTTCGAACGATCGTGCAGATCCCCGACCGGACCATGCATCATGCGACGTCGGAGGCGAGTTTCAACAGCTTGGCGGCGGTCGCGGTCTTCGCGCCGTAGTCCTTCCAGGCGGTATCGCGGGCGATGTCGCGCCATTTGCCGACGGTGGCGATATCGAGGGCCGCAATCTTGCAGCCGGCCTTTTCGTAGACTTTTGCCACTTCGATATCGTCGTCCTGCGCGCCCTTCTTGCCGAACGCTTCCAGCTCGGAGCCGACTGCGAGAATGATGTCCTGGTGCTTCTTCGGCAGGCCGTCGAAGATCGATTTCGACATCATCAAGGGCTCCAGCATGAACCAGTAGGATGCGCCGGCGCCGGAGGTCAGCGCCTTCGAAACTTCCTCGAGCCGGAACGAGATCAGGCTGGTGGAGGAGGTGATGCCGGCATCGCAGGCGCCGGTCTGCATCGCCGCGTAGATTTCGTTCGACGGCACCGACAGCACGGACGCGCCCGCGGTCTGCAGCACCATGTCCATCTCGCGCGAGCCGCCGCGGACTTTCATGCCTTTGGCGTCTTCCGGCGCGACAATCGGTTTCGAACGGCTGGCGACGCCGCCGGCCTGCCAGACCCAGGTCAGCAGGATGATGCCCTTGTCGGCCAGAAAGTCCGTCAGCGCCTTGCCGACCGGATTTTTCTTCCAGGCCAGGCCTTGATCGTAGGTCGCGACCAGACCGGGCATCAGGCCGATATTGGTTTCCGGCAATTCGCCGCCCGCATAGGGCATCGGATAGAGGCTGATATCCAGCGCGCCTTTGCGCATCGCCGAGAACTGCGCGTTGGTCTTGATCAGCGACGAGTTCGGATAGATCTCGGCGGCAATCTCGCCGCCGCTGCGTTTTGCCACCTCGGTGGCAAACATCCGGCACAGCCGGTCACGGAAGTCGCCCTTGTCGATGGTGCCGCCGGGAAACTGGTGCGAGATTTTCAGCGTGGTCGCGGCGTGCGCCGTTCCGGTCCCGAAGCGCAGGATGGCAGGCGCGGCAAGCGTGGATGCGAGAACGTGGCGTCGTGTAAGCATGGAGACTCCCCCCTGGAAGATTCATCGTTGAATGGTCCGAGCGACCTTGCAGGCATCATAGCCCGCATTCGCGCGGAATTTCTCTAGTTTTGACGGTTTGAAGCTGGTTGGAAGAAAAACGTTGCCCCTTGTTGCGGCGCACACTTGCCGACAGATTCGACGGAAACAAGACGAAATAGTGCGTTTTAGTCGGCGTTCATTCATCGGCGCCAAGGCAGCGATAAAGGCTTGCCAGAAAAATTTCCAGCCGACCGTAACAAATAAGGTCGTGCGGCCGTCCTGAACCTTAGCGGCATCCGTCGCTTCAACCGTCTCTAAAGGGAAGACCATCCAATGACCATCAGCACCCGCATTGCGCTCGGCGTTTCCGCCGCTGTTCTTTCGCTCAGCCTGGCGCTCGCGCCGGCCGCCTTCGCCCAGGACAAGATGGGCAAGGACGACGGCATGAAGAAGGACTCGATGTCCAAGGACTCGATGAAGAAGGACACGATGTCCAAGGATTCCATGAAGAAAGACGACGGAATGAAGAACGACGCCATGAAGAAAGACGACGGGATGAAGAAGAACTGAGCGGAACGCTCCCGCTTTTATCTTTCGCGCAGGCTCGCCCCGATCGGGGCGGGCCTGTGACGTCGCTATCGTCTGTCTTTCGTCATTTGTCTCGGGCGCAATTCGTCCCGGAACGGATGGCTATCTTTTCTTCTTCTTCCGCGCGGCATAGCGCGCGTCTCGCGCGGCCTTGCGCTCGGCCTCGAGCGCAGCTTCCCGCGCGGCTGCCTCTTCCTTTTCGCGCGCAAGCTGGGCGGCCGCGGCAGCGGCGGCCTCTTCTTCGAGGCGCTTCTGTTCGGCCTTGGCGGCCTCGCGCGCCTCTTTCGCCTTCGCCCGCGCGACGGCTAACGCCTCGCGCTCGGCCTGCCGCTGCTTGACCGCAGGATCGTCGGGACCGGGCTGGCTGCGAAACTTGTTCAGGATGTTCTGCCTGGCTTGCTGGGCCGCTTTCTGCCGGTCCGCAAAGCTCGGTTCCTTGAATCCACTCATTGAACGGGCCTTGTCGCTTTCTTGTTTGGTGTGAGGTGACGGGCTTGCGCCGTTACACGCTTGGGCGGGACAATGCTGCCTGCGTGAACCGGGAGCGGTGTACATCCGCCCGCGCCGGGAAGCCATCGAAATAGCCGCGGAGAGGGTGAGCCTGCGGTTATTTTTTGGGGCGGAAGGGCGGTATAAGTGAGCCGAGGGGTGGCATGATCTTCCGCATCCACCGTCTCTCGGGACTGACCTGGCGATGAGCGATCCCGATCAAGGCGGCAACCGGCGCGGCGCCATCGCGGGGCTCGCGATCGCGGTGCTGCTGCTGGCGGCTGGGCTGTGGCTCGCCCATGAGCTGACCGCGACCAGCAAGATGCAGGATTGCCTGATGTCGGGACGCACAAACTGCAACGTTATTCCGGCGCAATGAGCCGGAGCATCACGGATTTGCCGCTCTTGATCCGTGTAACGGACACGGTCCTGCTGCGTAATGGGCTTGGTAGTTGCATGCCAGCTCGGCGGGACGGCACGACTTCCCGATACATGATGGCCAGCCGTCGCACCGATGACCGAATGACGCGGAGAAGGACTAAGGACATGAAAAAATCTCTGAAATTGTTCCTGACGGTCGCTGCGACAGCGATGGCCATCATGGGCTCGAGCGCGCCACTCCTTGCCCGCGGCGGCGCGGCAAATATCATGAATTCCCCCGGCTATCAGCGGCGGCTTCAGGAATCGAGGCAGCAATTGTCACAGCCCGAGGTGCAACCATCTTCGCTTCATCGAGGACACAAGGTGCGACATCGTCATCGGCATTGACGACGATCCCCGCCAAACGGAGGCTGCGGCCGGTTGACGGTCCTGGGCTGTCCGAGCGGCTGACACAAATTTGGCTCGATCTTACCAATTCGTAACGAGACAAGCCGCGCGCGGCGCGTCAAATTAGCGCAATGGCGCGATCAGCAATAGATACTGACGGCGTGAAGCAACGAAGACAGAAGCACTAGCTTCCGCAATTGCATCATGAACGAGGGGGTATGCGAACATGAACGCATTCAGCCGATCCAAGATCATCCTTCCCTTGGCGTCCGCGCTGGCGCTGTTCGCGCTTTCGGCGCATGCCGAAGAACCCGTCCAGCAACCCCTGAACAAGGGGGCGGTTCAGGGCTCCAAGCCGCCGCCGGGAGGCGCTGCGCAAGCGTCCAGGCCGGGCCCCGGACATGCACCGCCCGGGCCGGCCGAGGTGCAGGAATGCCCATCGCGGGCCACCGCCTGGCCGCGTCGCCCACGGCGCCATGCCGGCGCGCAATTTCGGCGGACACCCCTATCGCGGCCGCGTCGCCTGGGAGGGCGGACGCTGGCATCACGAAGTCCACGATGGACGTGACGGCTGGTGGTGGGATGTCGGCGGCGTTTGGTATTACTACCCGCAACCGATGGAAGGTCCGCCGACCTATATTTCCGAGGACTATGCCGATGATGTCGGCGGACCGTATGGGCCGCCCGTCGCCGACGGCTACGCACCGCCACCGCCCGGCGCTTATGCATCGCCGCCGCCGACCTGCGCCGGACCCGGCCGCAAGCGCCGTCGGTGGCGCCATTGTGGGCGGGCTGATCGGCGGCCTTCTGACGGGACATCGCGAGCGGCGCGGCCGCCGGTGCGATTGCCGGCGGGGCGACCGGCGCGATCGTCGGCGCGCAGGCCGCGTCGCGGCCCGGTTATTATCTGTCGCAGGGCAATTGTTACTATCGGTATCCGTCGGGCCAGTACGTGCCGGCAGATCCGCGGCCTGCTATTGAGTAGAAGAATGAGTAGAAGAATGATGTGAGCCGATGGCTTGCCTCAATCACTGCGCTTTGCCCCGAGACTAACGAGACCTGAGGAATGAGGTACTTTGATCTGGGTCAATATGCCGAGCCCGATCAAAGTCCAATAAGACATATGCTGCGCGAGTGGGTTTGAGGTTATCTCAAGTCCCGGTTTGAAGGCGCAACTACGGGTGCTGGGGATTCCCTCCCGATCCAGCGATCCCGCTTTTTAGGCCGCCGGTTGGCGGCCTTTTTTTGTCCGCCGGCACCTATCGCATGGCCGACCGCGCCGTCGGCGGCAACGCAGCTGCCTCCTGTTCGGCGTCACCACCCGCACGATTATCGATAAGGCTGCGCGCTTCTCGCCAAATCCTATCACCATCTCGCTTCACCAGATCAAAGTCCGTCGGTTTACGCCGGCGGGTTTTCTGTTGCGAGCCTGTCACTTCGCCCCTTTAATGCGGAAGGGTTGGAATTTTGGGCGGAGGGAGCGAGAATGAAGAAGATTGTGGTGGCTGTCGTCGTCGGTCTGGCATTGACACTTGCGGCCTGTGGCAAGGAGCCGGGACCCGCGGGCCCGAAAGGGGACGCCGGCGCGCAGGGGCCTGCCGGACCTCAGGGTGCGCAAGGCGTGCAGGGCGTGCCCGGACCTCAGGGACAAGCGGGTCCGCAAGGACCACAGGGGCCGCAGGGTGTGCCCGGGCCAAAGGGTGAGAAAGGAGATAAGGGTGACAAAGGCGACGCTGGATCGGCGGGCGCTGCCGCCCTTCGATCGGTGCAGGCCGATGGTGCCGTCAGTTGTGACGCAAACGAGACGCTCGTATCCGTGTTCTGCCCTGCCGGTGGTGCGCCGGATGGTGCGAAATGCGGTACATCGCCGACCATCGGGCTTTGTCTGAAGAAACCATAAGCCCGCCTCGGCATTGATAAGTAACGATCCGTAAGCCGAAGCGCGCCAGCTCGCGCTTCGGCTTGTCGTGCGGATTATCCGCGCTTCTGACGGTCTGCGGAGTTCCGGCCCGGAGGCCGGGTGCGCATGATTGGTTTCGGCCTATGCTCCCGCGTTGCCTTCTTCGTCTGCCAGCGAAAGAGGGCGCATCTTGATCTGGCTCAATGCGTAGAACCCAATGAAAATGTCGAATGATAGCTATCCGCGTGAGTGGGTTTGGGGTTGTCCCAAGTCCCGGTTTGAAGACGCGGACAAGGGGCCGCTGGGGATTCCCTACCAATCCGGCGGCCCCGCTGTTTAGGCGGCTTCAGTTCACGCTCTTATATGAGTGCGCGCGTAGCCATCACGCCATCCGCCCATAGCGTCTAAGCGCATGACCGACGGCGACCTCAACGCCGTCGCCCGTTGCCGACCTGTTCGGCGGAACTCGCTCTGACAAGGCTTCCGTCGATTGCGCTGAGTGCAAGCGCGGTCGGAAGAGGTGTTTACAGCCGCCACCATCGACATTTCCCATGATCAATCAGGAGCGCTCTGCCGATAACACAGTGACGAAGCTGGCAACGGCCATCCGGGGCAAAGCGGCAACGTCGAGTGACTAACCGTTCTGAAAACGGGGGCTAACAAAACGCCAAGGCATTGAGAACGAAGGAAAAATTTTAGTAGTGGCGATCCCAGCAGGATTCGAACCTGCAACCCACGGAGTAGAAATCCGTTACTCTATCCAGTTGAGCTATGGGACCGTTGACGGCCTTATACCACTGCCAATATGAAAAAACCGCTTTCCCGCCAAGCCCGTTCCGAACCGTTTTCCCGTACCCAGCGACAAAGCTTCAACGGTGGACCATCGGTCCGCCCTAGCATTACAGTTGTCGTTTTGCTTTGAGGTGCGCACGCCGAGCGGTCGCCTGGTGAGCTCTGCGCCAGAGTGACCATGCGATGATGTGGGCGGGTTGGATCCGCTTTCGAGCGAGCCTGATGGCGATGCGCCGAATTTCCTGGATTGACCATCGGATCAATGACGGGGCTGGGATGGTTTTGTTTTTGCCGTGGCTCGGCGTTGCGTTTTTTTTGGCTGCGGCGGATTGGCATGATGGCGGATCACCGCCATCATGGCGAAGGCGAGCATCACCATGGATACGTGGCGATGCCAGCCATGCCAGGATCGGCTCTCATTGTGATCGAGCCCGAACTCGTTTTTGGCGGTCTCAAAACTGTCCTCGATCGCCCAGCGATGGCCTTCGACCGCGACCAGCGTTTCGATGGCTGTTCCTGCCGGGCACCAGGTGGTGAAGAAGGCAAGGTCATCATCTGCGATGCGACGACGGATCAGCAGACCGCGTGTCCACAAACCGTCATTTGCGTTGTTGAACTGGCCGGCATCGAGATCGGCCAGTTCGAGATAGCACCAATCATGCAGCCTCGGTCCTTTGGTTCCGTCCCCTGCCGACAGGCGTTTCCAGTCGGATGAACGCCGCGTCGAGGCGATGTCCGCGGCGGTGCCAGAGACTGATCGCCGCTTGCCCGAGGATCGGAACACATGAGCGCTGTTGACCCCGAGCACATAGCCTTTGCCTGCCTGGCGTAGTTGCTGTTCGATATCTCCGATACCGTAGACCGTATCGGCAGCAACCCACTTGAATGGCACAGCCGCGGCTATCGCGCGTGCGATCATTCTCGTCGCAAGCTTTGGTTTGGTCGCAAAGCCCGTGTCGGCAGGCACGTATGTGGCTTCCAGACGATCCGGATCGTCGGTCCATACCTTTGGAAGATACAACGCGCGATCGATGAATGCATGGCCATGGCGCGAAACGTAGGTAGCGAAGACGCCGATCTGGCAGTTGGTAATCTTGCCGGCCGAACCGGTGTATTGCCGCGCCACGCCGCACGACGCCTTGCCTTGCTTGAGAAAGCCGGTCTCGTCGATGACGAGAACCGCATCGTCATCTGCCAAAGGCTCGATGACATAGTCGCGCACGATATCGCGCAAGGCATCGGCATCCCAATCCCGGCGGCCCAGGATCGCCTGTTGCCGCCATGGACCAGGATCGCCAGCCGCCTCCGCGCGCATCCAGCCGGTCTTGCGTTGCTCGTCGCCGAGCAGACCTTCCAGAAACAGGCCTGCATTCCTCGCAACACGATCTTGCTTGAACAACGGACGTATCCGCTTCTTAACCTCCCGAAGCGACGCAGCCCAAAGCGCAAGCGTCTCTTCAATCGACGCTGTCTGCGCGCCCCACGATCTTCGAATCATGGTTGCCCATGGATTCAGAAATCTTCGGAAAGGGCAACTGTAATGCTAGGCGTAATGCTGCGCCGCAGCCGGCTGCCGGCGCTGTCCACCGGCCGGCTTCGACAAATGTTGCATGCGACCTTTTCGCTACCCGGTTCCGCCGCCATGAGTCCGTCACCTTTTAGCGCCCTTCTGTTCGATACGCGGCGTTTGTCCGCTGCCCTAGGAGCTCCCCATGATCGGTTTGGTTCGCGCCGCAACCCTTTGCGCAACGCTGGCGCTTGGCCTGGTCTCGGCGCAGGCGGCGGATAAGGCCTTCAAACGCGATGATCTGGCCGATTCGGCGATCAAGCTGGAAGCTCAGATCAAGAGCGAGGCGGGTCCGGTCGCCAAGACTACCGCGACGTTGAAAACCGACGCCGACGCCGCCTTCAAGCGCAGCGATTTCCGTTCCGGCCTGCAAATTCTCGGGCAGATCGCAGCTGTGGCGCCAGAGGATAGCGGCAACTGGCTCAAGCTGGCGCGGGTTATTTTCCAGATCGTGCCGAAGAACTCCAGCGAGCAGACCTTCCTGCTGGAGCGCGCCTCGACCGCGGCCTACATCGCTTATCAGCGCGCCGGCAATGCCGGCGAAGAGGCCGACGCGCTCGCCGTGCTCGGACGCGCGATGTCCGAGCGCAAGCTATGGCGGCCGGCGCTGGATGCGTTGCGGCTGTCGCTGGATTTGCGTGAGGTCGCGGACGTGCGCGGCCAATACGAAAAGCTGCGCGACGAGCACGGTTTTAGGCTTCTTGATTACACCGTCGACTCCGATTCAGCCTCGCCGCGTGCCTGCTTCCAGTTCTCTGAGGAACTGGCAAAGCGCACCGACTTTGCGCCGTATTTGGCGCTCGCCGGCAACGACAAGCCGGCGCTGAGCTCGGAAGGCAAGCAGCTCTGCGTCGACGGGCTGACGCACGGCGAGCGCTACAACATCAACCTGCGCGCCGGCCTGCCGTCCACGGCGAAGGAAACCCTGCCAAAATCGGCTGAATTCAACATCTATGTGCGTGACCGCAAGCCGTTCGTGCATTTTACGGGTCGCGCCTATGTGCTGCCGCGCACCGGCCAGCGCGGCATCCCCGTGGTCAGCGTCAATACGCCTGCGGTGAAAGTTGACGTGTTCAGGATCGGCGACCGCAACCTGATCAACACGGTGATCGACAACGATTTCCAACGCGCCTTGAGCCGCTATGAGCTTTCCAGCCTCGGCGATGAACGGGGCGTCAAGGTCTGGTCGGGCGAACTCGCGACCGCGACCACACTCAATCAGGATGTCACCACGGCATTTCCGGTCGACCAGGCGCTGGGCGATCTGCAGCCGGGCGTCTACGTCATGACGGCGGCGCCGAAGAGCCCGGGCAGCGATGACGATAGTTCGCTGGCGACCCAGTGGTTCATCGTGTCCGACCTCGGCGTCGCGGCCTTCTCCGGCAATGACGGCATCCACGTCTTCGTCAATTCGCTGGCCACGACCGATGCGGTAGCGAAGGCCGAAGTGCGGCTGGTCGCACGCAACAACGAAATTCTCGCCACCCGCAAGACCGACGAGTCCGGTCACGTGCTGTTCGAGGCGGGGCTGGCGCGCGGCGAGGGCGGGCTGTCGCCGGCCATGGTGACCGTGAGCGGCGAGAAGACCGACTATGCCTTTCTCAGCCTGAAAACCAACGCGTTCGACCTGTCGGACCGCGGCGTGGCGGGGCGGGAAGTGCCGGCGGGCGCCGATGCCTTCGTTTATGCGGAGCGCGGCGTCTATCGCTCCAACGAGACCGTCTACCTCACGGCCCTGTTGCGCGACGGACAGGGCAATGCCGTGACCGGCGGGCCGCTGACGCTGGTGGTCGAGCGCCCCGATGGCGTCGAATTCCGCCGCGCCGTGCTGCCGGACCAGGGCGCCGGCGGCCGCAGCATGGCATTGCCGCTCAATCCGGCCGTTCCGACCGGAACCTGGCGGGTTCGGGCCTTTACCGATCCAAAGGGGCCAATGGTCGGGCAAACCACCTTCATGGTCGAGGATTACGTCCCCGAGCGGCTGGAATTCGACTTATCTGCCAAAGACAAGGCTATTAAAGCCGAGGTTCCCGTGGAGCTTAAGGTCGACGGCCATTTCCTGTATGGTGCGCCGGCCTCGAACCTGCAGCTTGAGGGCGACATGCTGGTCGCGCCAGCCGCGGAACGGCCGGGGTTTGCGGGCTATCAGTTCGGAGTGGCCGACGAGGAAACCACCAGTAACGAGCGCTCACCGATCGAAAGTCTGCCCGAAACCGACGCCAATGGCGTGGCGACCTTCCCGATCAGCCTGGACAAGGCGCCAGTTTCGACGCGTCCGCAGGAGGCCCAGATCTTCATCCGGATGGCGGAAGCCGGCGGCCGCGCGGTCGAGCGCAAGTTGGTCCTGCCGGTTGCGCCTGGCGCGGCGATGATCGGCGTCAAGCCGCTGTTCGGCGACAAGAACGTCGCGGAAGGCGACAAGGCCGCTTTCGACGTCGTATTCGTATCGCCCGACGGCAAGCCGCTGGCGCGCGACGGCCTGCGCTACGAGCTCTTGAAGATGGAATCCCGTTATCAATGGTATCGCCAGAATTCGTCCTGGGAATATGAGCCGGTCAAATCGACCAGCCGCGTCGCCGATGGCGATCTCACCATCGCTGCCGACAAGCCGTCGCGGATCACGCTTTCGCCGCAGCCCGGTCGCTATCGGCTCGACGTCAAATCGACCGAGGCCGACGGGCCGCTGACATCGGTGCAGTTCGACGTCGGCTGGTATTCCGACGGCAGCGCCGACACGCCCGATTTGTTGGAAACCTCGATCGACAAGCCGGAATACCAGTCCGGCGACACCATGGTGGTATCGGTCAATGCGCGTTCGGCCGGCAAGCTCACCATCAACGTATTGGGTGACCGGCTGCTGACGACGCAAACGGTCGACGTCAAGGAGGGCACCGCGCAGGTCAAGATTCCCGTCGGCAAGGATTGGGGCACCGGCGCCTATGTGGTGGCGACGCTGCGCCGCCCGCTCGATGTGGCGGCCCAGCGGATGCCCAGCCGCGCCATCGGGCTGAAATGGTTCGGCATCGACAAGAACACCCGCAAGCTGCAGGTGAATTTGTCGCCGCCGGCCCTGGTGCGTCCGAATTCCACACTGAAGCTGCCGGTCAAGCTCGGCGGCCTGAACCCCGGCGAGGATGCCAAAATCGTCGTCGCCGCGGTCGATGTCGGCATTCTCAATCTGACCAATTACAAGCCGCCCGCGCCGGATGACTACTATCTCGGCCAGCGCCAGATGACGGCGGAAATCCGCGATCTCTATGGGCAATTGATCGACGGCATGCAGGGCACGCGCGGCCAGCTCAAGACCGGCGGCGACGCTGCAGGCGCCGAGCTGCAGGGCAGCCCGCCAACGCAAAAGCCGTTGGCGCTCTATTCCGGCATCGTCACGGTCGCCGCCGATGGCACCGCCGAGATCAGTTTCGACATTCCGGAGTTTGCGGGCACCGCGCGCGTCATGGCGGTGGCCTGGACCGCGACCAAGCTCGGCCGCGCCACAACCGACGTCACGGTGCGCGATCCCGTGGTGCTGACGGCGACATTGCCGCGCTTCCTGCTCAATGGCGATCACGGCACCATGAGTTTTGATCTCGACAATGTCGAAGGTGCGCCCGGCGACTACACCATCAACGTCAAGACCTCGGGGCCGGTGAAGGTATCGGGCAATCCCGCCACGACCGTAAAACTCGCCGCCAAGCAGCGCAGCTCGATGTCGCTGGCGCTCGATGCCGGCGGCGCCGGCACGGCGAATCTCGATGTCGATATCAAGGGGCCGAACGGGCTGACGCTGGCGCGGCATTACGCGCTCGACGTCAAGCCGGCCACGCAAATTCTGGCGCGCCGCTCGATCCGGACGCTGGCCAAAGGCGAAAGCCTGACGCTCACCTCCGACATGTTCTCGGATTTGGTGTCGGGCACCGGCGGTGTCTCACTGTCGGTCAGCATGTCAACGGCGCTGGATGCCGCGACCATCCTGAAGGCGCTGGATCGTTACCCGCATGGCTGTTCGGAGCAGATCACGAGCCGCGCCATGCCGCTGCTCTACGTCAATGATCTCGCGGCCGGCGCTCATCTCGCGATGGATACCGAGGTCGATCAGCGCATCAAGGACGCGATCGACCGGCTGTTGGCGCGGCAAGGCTCGAACGGCTCGTTCGGGCTGTGGTCGGCGGGCGGCGACGACGCCTGGCTCGATGCTTACGTCATGGATTTCCTGACCCGCGCCCGCGAAAAGGGTTTTGCGGTGCCGGATGTTCTGTTCAAAAGCGCGCTCGACCGCATCCGCAATTCGGTGGTGAACGCCAACGAGCCGGAAAAGGACGGCGGGCGCGATCTCGCTTACGGGCTCTACGTGCTCGCCCGCAACGGCGCCGCCCCGATCGGCGATTTGCGCTACCTCGCCGACACCAAACTGAACAATCTGGCGACGCCGATCGCAAAATCGCAACTGGCGGCGGCGCTGGCGCTGGTCGGCGACAAGGCGAGGGCGGAGCGCGTCTACAATGCAGCGCTCGAAAGCCTCGCGCCAAAACCGGTGCTGGAGTTCGGCCGGGTCGACTATGGCAGCGCCTTGCGCGATGCTGCCGCGCTGGTTTCGCTGGCGAGCGAAGGCAATGCGCCGCGGGCGACGCATCACGCAGGCGGTCGCCCGCGTCGAAGTCGCGCGCGGCCTGACGCCTTACACCTCGACCCAGGAGAACGCCTGGCTGGTACTGGCCTCGCGCGCGCTCGCCAAGGAGACCATGAGCCTCGACCTCAATGGCTCGGCGGTGAAGACCGCGCTCTACCGCAGCTACAAGGCCAATGAGATGACGGGCAAGCCGATCAAGATCACCAACACCGGGGACGCGCCGGTGCAGGCGGTGGTTTCGGTCAGCGGCGCGCCGATCACGCCGGAGCCCGCAGCATCGAACGGCTTCAAGATCGAGCGCAATTATTTCACGCTCGACGGCAAGCCGGTCGACATCTCGAAGGCCAGGCAGAACGACCGCTTCGCGGTGGTGCTGAAGATCACCGAGGCCAAGCCGGAATACGGTCACATCATGGTGTCGGATTATCTTCCCGCCGGGATCGAGATCGACAATCCGCATCTGGTGTCGTCCGGCGACACCGGCACGCTGGACTGGATCGAGGACGGTGAGGAGCCGGAGCACACCGAATTCCGCGACGATCGCTTCACCGCGGCCATCGACCGCGCCGCCGACGCCAAGTCGGTGTTCACGGTGGCCTATGTGGTGCGCGCGGTGTCGCCCGGCAAATACGTGCTGCCGCAGGCCTATGTCGAGGACATGTACAACCCCTCGCGCTACGGCCGCAGCGGCACTGGATCGGTCGAGGTGCTTCCGGCGAAAGCAAAATGAGTGAGGCGACGTCGATAGCGCCGGCATCGGGCCGGCGAAGGATCAAGCTGATAGCGGCGGCGTCAACCGCGGCTGGCTTGATTCTGATGGCTGCCTTTGCGGGGTGGGCGATCTCGCTGGGCCCTCCGCCATTGGCCCAGGCACGCCAGGTCTCCACCACGATCGTCGATCGCAACGGCAAGCTGCTGCGCGCTTACGCCATGGCCGACGGCCGCTGGCGGCTGCCGGTGAATGCCAGCACCGATGTCGATCCCGGCTATCTCAGGCTGTTGCTCGCCTACGAAGACCGGCGCTTTCGCGTTCATGACGGCGTCGACCCGCTCGCGCTGGGGCGCGCCGCTTTTCAACTGGTCACCCGCGGTCGCATCGTGTCGGGCGGCTCGACGATCACCATGCAATTGGCCCGGTTGCTGGAGCCGCGGCGGGAGCGATCCATCTACGCCAAGCTGCACCAGATGGTCCGCGCGCTCGAAATCGAGCGGCGACTGACCAAAAACCAGATCCTCAATCTCTACCTGACGCTGGCGCCGTATGGCGGCAATCTGGAGGGTATTCGCTCCGCCTCGATCGCCTATTTCGGCAAGGAGCCGAAGCGATTGTCGCTGGCGGAATCGGCACTGCTGGTGGCGCTGCCGCAATCGCCGGAAACCCGCAGGCTGGATCGGCATCCCGGTGCCGCGCGTGCGGCGCGCGACCGCGTGCTCGATCGCATGGTGGAAGAACATCAGGTGTCCGAAGAAGATGCGGCGCAGGCCAAGGCGGTCCCGGTGTCCCGGCTGCGCAAGCCGATGCCAATTCTCGCGCCGCATTCCGCCGATGCCGCGCGTGCCACCGTCAAAGATGCCGATGTCATCAGGCTCACGCTCGATGCGGGTCTGCAGAAGGTGCTGGAAGCACTGGCGCGCGATCGCGCGGCGGCGCTGGGCCCGAATGTTTCCGTCGGCATCCTCGCGGTCGACAACGCCAGTGGCGACGTGCTGGCCCGGGTGGGATCGCCGGAATATTTCGACGACAAGCGGGCAGGGCAGGTCGATATGACCCGCGCTGTGCGCTCCCCGGGATCGACGCTGAAGCCGTTCATCTATGGCCTCGCCTTCGAAGATGGCTTCGTTCACCCGGAGAGCCTGATCGACGACCGGCCGATTCGCTTCGGCTCTTATGCGCCGGAAAATTTCGACATGACGTTTCAGGGCACGGTGCCGGTGCGCAAGGCGCTGCAATTGTCCCTGAACGTGCCTGCGATCGCCTTGCTCGACCGTGTCGGCGCCAGCCGCCTGTCGTCGCGGTTGAAGCAGGCCGGCGCCAATCTGGTGCTGCCGAAGGACGAGGCGCCGGGACTGGCGATGGGTCTCGGCGGCGTCGGCGTCACCTTGCAGGACCTGGTGCAGCTCTATTGCGGGCTGGCGCGGCTCGGCAACACAAAGCCGCTGCGCGAGATCGAAAGCGAAGACAGGCGCGATTCCCTGCGGCTGATGGATCAGGTCGCGGCCTGGCAGGTCGGCAACGTGCTGATGGGGTCGCCGCCGCCCGAAAACGCCCCGCACAACCGGATCGCCTTCAAAACCGGCACCAGTTACGGCTATCGCGACGCCTGGTCGGTCGGCTTCGACGGCCGCATGACCATCGGGGTTTGGGTCGGGCGTCCCGACGGCGCGCCGGTTCCCGGCCTGATTGGTCGCGTTGCCGCGGCGCCGATCCTATTCGATGCCTTCGCCCGCACCGGAAAGCTGCCGATGCCGCTGCCGAAACCGCCCAAGGGGACGTTGCTGGCGAGCAATGCCAAGCTGCCGCTGCCGCTGCGGAGGTTCCGCCCGGCCGGGGAACTGGTTCGGGCCGGCGGCGAGCAGGCGCCGCCGCACATCCAGTTTCCCCTGAACGGCTCGCGGATCGAAATTGCCGGGTCCGGTGGCGCTGAGCCTGCCCCGATGCCGGTCAAGGTCGCCGGCGGGGTACTTCCGATGACGATGCTGGTGAACGGCATCTCGGTTGGCGAAATCGACGGCCGGCGCCAGCGTCTGGTCGATCCGCCGGGGCCGGGCTTTACCAGACTGACCGTGATCGACGCCACGGGCGCGGCGGACACAGTTGTCATCAGAATTCAATAGAGGGTAGCTAAGCGGTTGTCGGGATAGTGGTTTCGGCGTATGCGGAACCGATGGTCGAGACCTATATCCGCCCCCGTTTTGGAGAGCCGCGCGAGCCGAAGAACCGGGTCAATCCGGGGAGCAGGCTAGTCGGCGCGATCGACTTCGTCTCGGGCAGCCATTTGCGTGCCGCCGCTTTCCTCCTTCTCTGCGCTCTGTTGCTGTTTCTGCCGGGATTTTTCAACATCCCCCCGATCGACCGCGACGAGGCGCGGTTCGCGCAGGCGACCAAGCAAATGGTCGAAACCGGCGATTTCGTCGATATCCGTTTCCAGGGCGACGTCCGTTACAAGAAGCCGGTCGGCATCTATTGGTTGCAGGCGGCAAGCGTCGAAACCGCCGCGGCGCTCGGCCTGCCGCACGCGCAAGTGCGCATCTGGCTGTATCGCGTTCCCTCGCTGATCGGCGCGATCGGTGCGGTGCTCTTGACCTATTGGACGGCGCTGGCTTTCGTGACCCGGCGCGGCGCGATTTTCGCCGGCCTCATCATGTGCAGTTCGGTATTGCTCGGGGTCGAGGCGCGGCTTGCCAAGACCGACGCCATGTTGCTGCTGACGGTGGTTGCCGCAATGGGCGCGCTGGCCCGGGTCTATCTGTCCTGGCAGCGCGGCGAGGATCCCGAGCATCCGCCGTGGTCATGGCCGCTGATCTTCTGGACTGCGCTGGCCGGCGGCATCCTGCTCAAGGGGCCGCTGATTCTGATGTTCGTGGTGCTGACGATCGGCACGCTCGCGATCCTCGACCGCTCCGCCGTATGGCTCTGGCGGCTGCGTCCGGTATGGGGCCTGATGTGGATGCTGGTTCTGGTGCTGCCGTGGTTCGTCGCGATCTTCTGGCGTGCCGGGGACGCCTTTTTCGCGGATTCGATCGGCGGCGACATGCTGAGCAAATTGGCGGCGCAGGAATCCCACGGCGCGCCGCCCGGTGTCTATCTGCTGCTGTTCTGGGTGACGTTTTGGCCCGGCGCGCCGCTCGCCGGAATGGCGGCGCCCGCGGTCTGGCGGGCGCGCCGGGAACCGGGCGCGCAGTATCTCCTGGCGTGGCTGATTCCGTCCTGGATCGTATTCGAAATGGTGCTCACAAAGCTGCCGCACTACGTGCTGCCGCTCTATCCGGCGATCGCGATCCTCACCGTCGGCGCGCTCGAGCGGCGGGTGCTGTCGCGATCATGGCTGCGGCGCGGCGCCGCCTGGTGGTTTGCCATTCCGGCTCTGGCCTCGGTGATTGCGGTCGTTGGCGCGATCACGCTGACGCGTCAGCCGGTGTTTCTGGCGTGGCCGTTCGTGGCGGCTGCGCTGATCTTTGGGCTGTTCGCGTGGTGGCTTTACGACAACAATCGCGCCGAACGCTCGCTATTGAACGCGGTTGTCGCGGCGATGTTTCTGGCCATGGCCATCTACGGCGTCGTGGTGCCGGCATTGACGCCACTGTTCCCGAGCGCCGAGATCGCGCGCGCGCTGCGCAACGTCGTCTGCGTCGGACCGAAAGCCGCGGCGGCAGGGTTTCTTGAGCCAAGTCTGGTGTTCATGACCGGCAGCTCGACGCTATTGACGGACGGTTCGGGCGCCGCGGATTTCCTGGGCCACGGCAGTTGCCGCTTCGCGCTGGTGGAGCAGCGCTCGGAACGCGCCTTTGCCGCGCGAGCCGAAGCCATCGGGCTGCGTTACAACGTGGCCACCCGCATCGAGGGCTTCAACATCTCGCAGGGCAGAGCGATTTCGATCGCGATCTTCCGTTCCGAAGGCACGGAATAAGATGTCTGTTCCGGCCGACATCGGCCAATCCCCGAACTATATTGTGAGCCTTTTCACGCTGGCGCGGCTGGCGCTGCTGCCACTCGTGCGTCCGCCCTCGCATTCGAGACGGGCCGAGGCAGCGCAAAGACTGGCGCGCCACACGCTGCTGATCACGGCGATCGGCGGCGCTGCGATCATCGCACTGATGGTTTGGCTCGATGCGCAGGAGATCGAACTGATGCCGGCACGCGGCACGCCTAGGCTGTGGCCGGTTCGTATCCTGACCGACTTCGGCAAGGACGCCTATGTGCTTGGGTTTTTGGCAGCGTTGCTGCTGATCGTTATGTTCGTTGCCGCAGCCTTGCGGGGATCCTCCCGCGCCCGATGGCTCAGCTTCGGGTTGCGCCTGCAGTTTGTGTTTTTCGCAGTGCTGACACCGTTATTTGCCGGCGAAATGATAAAATGGGTCGTCGGCCGCGGCCGGCCGTTCGTGGGAGGCAAAGCCAACCCCTTCAACTTCGCGCCCTTTGCCGGCACCGAGGTTTATGCCAGCTTTCCATCGGCGCATGCCATCACGGCCTTTGCGCTGGCCTTCGCGGTGTCCGCACTCTGGCCGCGCGCGCAGGTGGCGGTGGTCGTCTACGCACTGCTGATCGCCGGCAGTCGTCTGGTGCTGTTGGCCCATCATCCCAGCGACGTGGTCGCGGGTGCCGTGATCGGCGTGGTCGGCGCAATGGCCGTGCGGTACTGGTTCGCTGCGCGCCGGCTCGGCTTCGCTGTCCGTCGCGATGGGGCAATTGTGCCGCTACGGAGCCTTTCCGGGCATCGCAAAAGGGTTGCCCGCGGGGCCTCAGCCCCATAAGAAGCGGACGCTAAAACCGCCGGACGGCAGGCGTCGCCGGTGGACGGCCCCATTCAAACGGTGAGCGTCGATTTGCCTCCTTCCGATAAAGCTGCGGTGGCCGTTTCCATCGTCGTCCCCGTGCGCAACGAGGCCGAGAACATAAGCCCCCTGATCGCCGAAATCGCCACGGCGCTCGACGGCCGATGGGCTCATGAAATCATCTACGTCAATGACGGATCGACCGATGCGACCGCCGCGCGGCTTGCGGTCGAGATGAAGAGCCGCGGCAATCTGCGCCAGATCCGGCACGCGGCATCGGCGGGCCAATCGGCGGCGGTGCGTAGCGGGGTGCGCGCCGCGCGTGGCGTCATCGTGGCAACGCTCGACGGCGACGGCCAAAACGATCCGGCGTTCCTGCCGGACCTGGTTGCCGCGATCGAAAATGGCGGCGAGCGCGTGGGCCTCGCCGCCGGCCAGCGGGTCGGCCGCAGGGACACGGGTTTCAAGAAAATCCAGTCGCGCATCGCCAACGGCGTACGCAACGCCATCCTGCGAGACGGCACCCGCGACACCGGCTGCGGCCTGAAGGCGTTCCGGCGCGAGGTGTTTCTGATGATGCCTTATTTCGACGGGCTGCACCGCTTCCTGCCGGCGCTGGTGCGCCGGGAGGGCTACGAGATCGCCTATGTCGATGTGATCGACCGGCCGCGCCGTTCCGGCGTGTCAAACTACGGGTTCTTCGACCGGCTATGGATCGGAATCATGGATCTCGCCGGCGTGTGGTGGCTGATCCGCCGCAAGAAACCGACACCTGTTGCGACCGAGGTGACCTTATGACCGAACTGTTCAGCCAGCTCGTCAGCTATCTGCACGATGTTTTCGTGATCAAATTCGACGCCTGGGTGGTGCTGGGGTTTCTGGCGCAGGGATTGTTCACCATGCGCTTTGTGGTGCAATGGATCGCGTCCGAGCGTGCTCGCCGGAGCGTGATGCCGGTGGCGTTCTGGTTCTTCTCGATCGGCGGCGGGGTATTGCTGCTGATCTACGCGCTGTATCGCAGGGACCCGGTTTTCATCGCCGGTCAGGCGCTCGGGCTCGTGGTTTATACACGTAACCTGTATTTCATCATCGTCAACGGACGGCAGGCCTCCGCCCGCATCTGAGTTTGGCTACAGCGGATGCGCGGTTGCGGGCATCGCCGCCTCGCTTTCAGCTTTGCGGGCCGGCAATTCACCGGCGGCGTCGAGCACGGGATAGGCCACCGAGCAGATGTGCGAATGGATTCGCCGGAGGTCGCGCAGCACGTCGAGATGCAGCGAGGTGGTCTCGATCGTCTCGGGACGCCCCTCGCGCAGCCGGTCCAGATGCCGCTCGGTGGCGGCCAGTTCGACATTGCGCAGCAGAGCTTTCTCCGCGAGCAGCTTGCTGGCTTCATTGACATCACCCGACATGAAGACGCCGAATGCGATGCGGAGCAAGTCCGCCGTTCGCTTGTGGAACGCCGCCCTGACACGCAAAATTGAAGCGCATCACGGTTACCAAGCCCGGTGGCGCAGTAACGATACGGAAGCAGGACGAATCCGAAAATCCGACGTTCACAGGCGAATCTCGGCGTTTAACGCGACAGTTCGAGATATGCGGGGGAAATTCGGTAAAAGGAACTCAAACAGAACAGATACATTGCGACAGGTCGCGCTAGGCAAATTCCAATGAGTCCTCTGTAAAAGCGATTGGGATGCCGGATTGACCGGTGCATTGGAAGGCGAAGGATCGATATGTTAGCGAATCGTCGAAGGAGCGAACGTCAGCTATGCCGACGGCTCGCGAAGATCCAGCTCGGGACCGGCTCGCTGCCGCGCGACTGCACGATCACGGACATATCGGATGGCGGCGTGAAGGTCGTCGCCGAATATGTAGACATTCCCGCGGAGTTCACCATCATTCTGTCTGAAGGCCGCCCGCGACAATGTCGGCTGGCGTGGCGCATTGGCTGTGAATTCGGTGCTCAGTTCGTCGATTAGGTCGAAGAGCCTCCGCAAGACAGCGAGACGGTCGAGGCTCCTGCTCGGCGGGGGCGAAGCGGCAAAGCGACGAATTCGCCGCCCGTGAGCCGAACCGGGCTGCAGTGCTGTGGTTAACGCGAATTAAGGGTTGACCTGTGCATCCATAGTCGGTCGCCGGCCATGGGTCAAAGTACATGCTCCGGCAGTTGCTGCAGCCATACTGCTCCGCGAGACTTCTTGTATGCACAGTCACGTCCGCGATCCTGGTGTTTGAGGCTTTGCAGCTGTCAGACCGATAGCACGTCTGACATCACGGGGTCGCTGGGTGAGAAAGCCGAAGCAAACCCCACCGACGGCCCGCGGCGCGATTGATTCCTCCGGCGATCGCTTTCGCGCGAACCCCTTGGATCCCGACGCGGTGTTGCGGTACGGGAAGGGCGCCTCGGGCCGCAGGACAGCGCTGCCATGCCGTCGCCGCTGGAGGAAGCCGCGATTGCTCACTCCGAAGCGTTGCGGAACGCGGGGGGCGTCTGCGCTAGCTAGCCCGTTGCCCGCAACTTCTTGAGGATCGGCGACAGGAACCAGCGCCGCGGCTTCTTGGCCTCGCCACGGCCCGTCATCCGGTGCGCGATCTGCAGAAACATCTCGGTGGTGCGGTGGCGCGCGGCGATTTCCGCGATCATCTGGCCGTTGTTGGCGGCCGTGCCGAACAATTTTGGATCGAACGGAATAGCCGCCACCGGTTTGCTCTCGATGGTCTTGGCAAAACCGCGCGTGTCGATCTCCGGACGCTTCGGCATGCCGACCTGGTTGAGACAATACAGCGGCGGCTGGTCATTGGGACGAGCCGCTTTCAGCAGGCTCAACATGTTCTTGGCATTGCGCAGGTTGGCGAGGTCCGGTTCGGCAATGATCAGAATGTCATCGGCACTAACCAACGCGCGCCTGGCCCATCCAGACCATTGATGCGGAACGTCCAGCACGATGCAGGGCGTCGTCATGCGCAACGTGTCGAAGATCGCATCGAAAGCCTGCTCGCCCAGGTCGTAAACGCGCTCGAGCGTCGCCGGCGCCGCCAGCAGGCTCAGGTGGTCGTTACATTTCGCGAGCAGGCGCTCGATGAACGCGGTATCGGGCCGATCGGGCGAGAACACCGCATTGGCGATCCCCTGCAGCGGATCCTTATTGTAGTCGAGAGAAGCGGTACCGAAGGCGAGGTCGAGATCGATCACGACCGAATCCAGCGCCAGATCGTGCGCGATAGCCCAGGCCACATTGTGCGCGACGGTGGATGCGCCGACGCCGCCTTTTGCCCCGACGACGGCGATGATCCTGCCGACTGCGATCGCTTCCGACGCCGAGAACAGGCTGCAGATCGAGCGCACCACGTCGATGGGGGCGACCGGTCCGATGACATAGTCGTTGACGCCGCGACGCACCAGTTCGCGATAGGGCGCGACATCGCTGCCGCAGCCGATCACGACGACCCGCGTTCCGGGATCGCACACGGTTGCGAGCTCATCGAGGCCGGCAAGGATATCGCTGTTGGCTTCGGTTTCCAGGATGATGACGTTCGGGGTGGGTTGGGTGTGATAGGTTTCGATGGCGGCAGCGAGGCCGCCCATTTTGACGGTAAGATGGGCCTTGGCGAGACGGCGGTCTTCGCCCGCCGCCCGCACCGCGGCGCCGGTTTCCGCGGTCGCGCAAAAGGCCTGCACCGACACGCGAGGTGCCGGAGAAATGTAATCGTTCGCGGTCGGCTCGGTGTCCGGCTGCTCTTCGGAGTTTCGACGGGCGCTGATCATTTGCCTGTATCGCTGAGTTTGGCCTTTTCGGCTTCGGGATAGGTTGTCGTGGTCGGCTCGCCCTTGCGATACTTCTCGAACGCCGCCGTGCGCCGCGCCGTGTAGGCGGCGGTTTCGGATCGCGGCTGCTCAAGGTCGGCCGGATTGTCGATCATCGCAGCAAGGTTGCGCTGGGAAGCGCAGCCGAAATTGTAGTATTCCTTGTTCTCGGAGTAGCGATCGTTCAACAGCGAGGGCCCGAGATCATCCGGCCACAGACCGCAGGGTCCGGCGACCGCCGCAATCCTCGGATAGCTGAGCCTGATCGTTGCCAGCGTTCGCGGGTCGTCCGGATGGTAGCGCCGCATGGTAATTCCGCTGGGAGGCACGCCGGCCGCCGCAAGCAGCGACCGGATTTCCGTGTATGCACTGGCCGCAGCCCGCGCGTTCGGCGTGTCGACCGGCACATCGGCAACGATCGCACCGGTGCCTTCACGACCCCATGTCCGTGCCAGTCCGAGGACGTCGGCGCGCTGGGGAGCGGAGAGGCCGCCGCGCGCATGGCCGACGAAGATAACGATCGACTGGTTGGCTTCATGGACCGCAATCGGGTGACGCTGGCGGTAATCGTCGGGAACGCTAGCCGTCACCACTTCTGTCCCGGTATAGGTGCACGCGCCCAGCGCGACGGAAAGGCCCGCGAGCGCACCTAACAGGCGCAGGCCGCGATGGCGATCGATCGGTGTTATGTCTGTCATCGTTCTATCCTCGTCGCGCGGCGGCATGGCCGTTCCGTCTCAGTCAATGATGAAACCGAAGTTGGGCTGGTAGCTCCCGACGGGCTCGACGCGGCCGGCGACGCCGTAGATGCGATTGATCTGGGCCAGCAGCGTCGATTGGGAATCCGTCGCCGGTGCAAACCCGTCATCCGGGCGCGCCAACTCTTTCTGGGCAACCGCCCGAACGATATAGGGCGTGACGATGACCATCAGCTCGGTCTGGTTGTTGACGAAGTCCTGGCTCCTGAAAAGCTGCCCAAGAATCGGCAACTGGTCGATGCCGGGCATTCCGTTGACGGCCTGCTTGGTTTGCTCCTGGATCAAGCCTGCCATCGCTATCGAGCCGCCGGACGGGATTTCCAGCGTGGTTTCCGCGCGACGGGTCTTGATCGAGGGAATCGTCGTTCCACCGGCACCGCCGGTCAAGGCGTTTTCTTGCGAGACTTCCGACACTTCGGTCATTACCCGTAGGCTGATGCGGCCCTCGGTCAGCACCACCGGCGTGAAGTTGAGCGAGATACCGAATTTCTTGAAGCTGACCGTCTGGACGCAGTTTCCGATGGCACCCCCCGTCGTCGTTTGGCAGGTTACGCCGGTCGGAATTGGAAATTCGCCGCCCGAAATAAAGCTCGCGAACTCGCCGGAGATGGCCGTCAGATTTGGCTCGGCCAGCGTATGCACCACGCCCGCGCTCTCCATCGCGCGCAGGGTCGCGGTGACCGAAGGCAGACCAGCCTTGTTCAAGGCCGCCGCAGTCAGGTTGTTGCCGGGGACGAGCGGTGCATTGTTCGCGGTGAACGGATTGTTGTTGTTGAAATTCACGACCGCGGTGCCGTAGTTCATGCTGGCTGAGAGATCGACGCCCATCTGCTTGATGACGTCGCGCCGCACTTCCGCGACCGTGACCTTCAACATGACCTGGTCGCGCCCGCGGACGACGATCGAATTGACGACCTTGTCGGCACCACCCACCAGCCGCGCCGCGAGATCGCCCGCCTGTTGCGCCTCGATCGGAACTCGATACCGAGCCGGTCAGGATCACGCCGTCGCCGACGCCTTCGATCTGGATTCCCGGCAGGGTTTGCTGCAAGGCGGCGCGCACGCCGTTGAGATCGCGCTTGACCGCGATGTCATAGGCCGCGACCTGCTGGCCGTCATTGTCGAAGAACACGACATTGGTCTGGCCGACCGTCTCGCCGATGATGTAGGCGCGCTGCGGTGAGCGAACGACGGCGTTGGCAATTTTGGGATCTGCGACCAGCACGTCTTTTACGTCACGCGGCAAATCGAGAACCACCGATTTGCCGATGCCGAGCGAAAGAAAGCGCATCTTGCTCGGCCCGCTGGCGGCGGCCGATGTGGTCGGGGAGTCGGCGGCCACCACCGGCGTCAAAGCCGGATTGAGCGTCAGCGCGGCGACGGCCGAAAACGACAGGGCGCGGACCAGGAAGGTTCGCACGGCCAGATGATTTCCCCCGCATTTCATGTAGGACGTCCTTTCGATCACTTCTGTGTCGTCGTCGAGCCTGGAACGCCGTAGCGAACCACGCTGACGCTTTCGCCTCGCTTCAGAGACGGATGTTCTTGGGCTTTGTTCTCGGCGACGTTGAGGCCGGCGATGCCGTGCAGCGTCAGCGTGCCGGTCCGGCGCGCACGGGCGAGCGTCTCCGCCTGCTCGGGCTTCAGCTCGATCGTGACGGTCTTGCCGACCACGGCGTTCTGGCCGTCCTTGTTCATACGCTTGCTAACTACTTTTACGCCGGGTTACTTGAACGCGATGTGGGTGGCAGCTTCTCCACCAGGGATGACTAAGCGGTAAAAGTATAAGCGAACTTGCGGCCGAGGAACTTTGCCGAAAGGAAGTCAGCGATTTGTCCTCATGGTGAACGGGCCGTTAGCGTCCGGAAAATGTATCCGTGTAGGTTTCCTGTGCCGGCCGAGCGACAACGTCGGATTCACGAGCAATGGCGCGGTGCCGCCAGGTGTTTGAACTGCGCCGCGGATCGGTCGATGCTGGACGGTTCCGGACCGGCGCGGCTTGCCTGGGCGAGGAGGGTGGGCCCAAGACAACGACTTCCAGGCCCGGCGCAACGCAGAACCGTCCCGTTGCGCAAAGGAGGAGCCGACCTCCCTTGGGCAATAACGGACTCGGCTTTCGAGGGAGCGTCTTGTTACGAGTTCATGACTTGTTACGAATTCACGCCTTGGGCCGCGTTGAAGGCGTCAAACCCGCGCGCAAGATCGGCCTTGAGATCTTCGACATTCTCCAGACCGATGTGGAGCCTTAACGTCGGGCCGCCCGGCGCCCATTGGGTGGCCGTGCGATAGCTGGCACAATCGAATGGAATGGCCAGGCTCTCGAAGCCGCCCCATGAATAGCCCATGCCGAACAATTCGAGGGTGTCGAGCAACGCATCGACGGCCTTTTGCGGCGCGGGCTTGAGTACGACGCTGAACAGGCCGGAGGCGCCCGTAAAGTCCCGCTTCCAGATCGCATGGCCGGGATCGCTTTCCAGCGCGGGGTGCAGCACCCTGATGACTTCGGGCCGCGCCGCGAGCCATCGCGCCATCTCGAGCCCGGAGCGATGATGCTGCGCGAGCCGTACCGCAAGCGTGCGCAAACCGCGGATCGCCAGGAACACGTCATCGGGTCCGGCGCAGACGCCGAGCAGGTGGATCGCCTCCGCAACCAGCGGCCAGGCCTTGGCGTTGGCCGAAATTGTACCGAACATGATGTCGGAATGTCCGCCGATATATTTGGTCGCGGCCTGCATGCTGATGTCGACGCCGTGCTCCAGCGAGCGGTGAAACAGCGGGGTTGCCCAGGTATTGTCGTCGATGACAAGCGCGCCGCGCGCGTGCGCGGCGGAGGCGATCGCGGGAATGTCCGCCATTTCGAAGGATTGCGAACCCGGCGCTTCGACCAGCACCGCCTTGGTATTCGGCCTGAACAATTGCGAGATACCGGCGCCGACCAGGGGATCGAAATAGCTGGTTTCGACACCGTAGCGGGCGAGCAACCCGTCGCAGAAATTTCGCGTCGGGCGGTAGGCATTGTCGCAGACCAGAAGATGGTCGCCGGCTTTGAGCACCGCGAGCAGCGTCGTGGTGATCGCAGCCAAGCCCGAGGGCGCAAGACCCACGCCGGCGCATTGCGGACCTTCGAGCGCCATCAGCGCCTGCTGCAACGCCTTGGTGGTAGGGGTTCCGCGGCGGCCATACTGGAATTCGCCGCGATGGGCGTGCAGGTCGTCCGCGGTCGGATAAAGCACCGTAGAGCCATGGACAACAGGCGGATTGACGAATCCCTTTTGCGCGTTGGTATCACGCCCGGCGGTCACCAGTGTGGTTTCCGCCTTCCGCGGCGTCGATACTCCGTCATTTCCTGAAGACTTCATGTGTTTGCCACCCAAGACCCTTTGCCGCGGCCCCGACGCCCTTTTGTTGAGCACCCGGCAGGCGGGCTAAGGGCCGGGTTTGTTAATAACAGGACACAGAAGATGGCCGTCAACCCCTTGACCCGGATCGCCAGTCGTTCTGTGATGCAGCTGAGCTATCCAGTCGCTGCACGTTGAGGGGCCTGCCGCGATCTTCGATCCATCGTTTGACCGGACGGCGCGTGAGACTGCCTGTCAGACCGGTATTTGCTGTAGTGGATCACAGGCTTGGCCCCATCGACGTAGGCGACGACCAGCAAACGTTCCCGGACGACCCCTGAAAGGCTTTGCCATGAAACGCGTATCTCTGGTTTTCACCCTTGCTTTCGCCGCGGCTTTCTCGACCCAGGCCGCTACCGCGCAAACGCTCAAGACGGTTAAGGATCGCGGTATGCTGTCCTGCGGCGTTAGCCAGGGTTTGCCGGGCTTTTCCTCGCCCGACGACAAGGGCAATTGGACCGGCCTCGACGTCGACGTCTGCCGCGCGCTCGCCGCCGTCATCTTCAACGATCCCACCAAGATCAAGTTCGTGCCGTTGTCGGCCAAGGACCGGTTCACGGCCCTGCAATCCGGCGAAATCGATGTGCTCTCGCGCAACACAACCTGGACGCTTTCCCGCGACACTTCGCTCGGCGCCAATTTTACCGGGGTAACCTATTACGACGGGCAGGGCTTTCTGGTGAAGAAGTCCCTCAAGGTGAATTCCGCGCTGGAGCTGAACAGCGCATCGGTCTGCGTGCAGACCGGCACCACTACCGAGCAAAACCTCGCCGACTACTTCAAGAGCAACAACATGAAGTATGAGGTGATCGCTTTCAGCACCGCGGACGAGACCGTCAAGGCCTATGAATCCGGGCGTTGCGACGTCTTCACCTCGGACGTGTCGCAGCTCTATGCCGAGCGGTTGAAGCTGGCAAATCCGGCCGATCACGTCGTGCTTCCGGAAGTGATCTCGAAGGAACCGCTCGGCCCGATGGTGCGCCATGGCGACGATCAATGGTTCGATCTCGTGAAGTGGACGCTGTTTGCGATGCTCGACGCGGAAGAACTCGGCATTACCCAGAAGAACGCCGACGACATGGCGAAATCCGACAAGCCGGAGCTCAAGCGCGTCTTCGGCACCGACGGCAATTTCGGCGAATCGCTCGGCGTCACCAAGGATTGGGTGTCGCGGATTGTGAAAACGGTCGGCAACTATGGCGAATCCTTCGACCGTAACGTCGGCGCCGGCTCCAAACTCGGCATCGCCCGCGGCCTCAACCAGCTCTGGAACAAGGGCGGAATTCAGTACGCGCCGCCGATCCGCTGATCGCCGGCCCGACGGCTGCGGCGATGAGCATCGAGCCCCGATTACCGCCGCCGCAGTTCGCTGCCAGACTGCGGCACGCGCTCGGCGGCCGCGCGGGCTGGAGCGGGTTTGCGTTCCAGATCGTGTTCGTGGCTGCGCTGGTCTGGATCGGCTACGAGATCGTCGGCAACGCCCGCACCAATCTGGAGGCGCAGCGGATCACGTCCGGATTCGATTTTCTCACTCGTACGGCGGGTTTTGACGTCAGCCAGAACCTGATTCCGTATACCGGATCCGATACCTATACCCGCGTGTTCTTCGTGGGTTTGCTCAACACGCTCTTGGTCTCGATCATCGGCATTTTCTTTGCCACCTTGATCGGATTTCTGGTGGCGCTGGGCCGGCTGTCGCCGAACTGGCTGTTGGCGCGGATCGCCGGCGGCTATGTCGAAGGAATCCGCAATATCCCGCTGCTGTTCCAGATCCTGTTCTGGTATCTCGCGGTGCTCGGAGCACTACCCAATCCCCGGCAAAGCATCTCGGTGTTCGGCAGCCTCTTTCTGAGCAATCGCGGATTGGTGATTCCAAAGCCGGTCGGCAATCCCGGTTTCTGGCCCTTTGTGGTTGTGCTGCTGATCGCGATCGTCGCCGCCATCCTGCTGTGGCGTTATGCGCGCCGGCAACTGTTCCAGAGCGGCAGGGTGATCAGGATCTGGCCCTATGTGCTCGGTCTCTTGGTCGGCCTGCCGCTGGCGGCCGTGCTGGTCTTCGGCGAGCCGGTAACGTTTGAGGTGCCGGTTCTCAGAGGCTTCAATTTTGCCGGCGGTTCGCGCGTCATTCCGGAGTTCGTGGCGCTGACGCTGGCGCTGTCGACCTATACGGCAGCCTTCATCGCCGAGGTCGTGCGCGCCGGTATCCTGTCTGTGCACAAGGGACAGATGGAAGCCGGGGCTTCGCTCGGGCTGCACCGGGGTTCGGTGCTGCGGCTGATCGTGATCCCGCAGGCGCTGCGTGTGATCCTGCCGCCGCTCACCAACCAGTATCTCAACCTCACCAAGAACTCCTCGCTGGCGGTGGCGATCGGCTATCCCGACCTGGTCTCGGTCTTTGCGGGAACCACGCTAAGTCAGACCGGGCAGGCCATCGAGATCATCGGCATCACCATGGGGGTCTATCTCCTGATCTCGCTGGTGACGAGCGCGATCATGAGCATTTACGGTTGGCGGATCGGCCGGAGCATGGGCGGATGAGCGACATGACGGCATCCGCATTCGTCCGCCAGGAACTCCTTCCCGAGCGTTCCGCGCCGGTAAAAACCACCGGCTTCATCGGCTTCCTGCGCACCCGGCTGTTCAACTCGCCGACCAACATCCTGATCACCGTCGTGAGCGCGATGTTGATTTGGTTCATCGCGGTTCCGGCGGTAACATTCCTGCTGGTCGATGCGGTCTGGAGCGGCACCGACCGCAACGCATGTCTTGTCGCGAATGCCGGACATCCGGTCGGCGCATGCTGGCCGTTTGTGGAGGCCAAGTTCGACCAGCTCATCTACGGCTTTTATCCGGAGCCGGAGCGCTGGCGCGTCAACCTGACGTTCCTGCTCGCGGCGATCTTGCTGTTGCCTTTGTTGATTCCGCGGCTGCCGGCCAAGGGTCTCAATGCCGGGCTGTTCTTCCTCGCGTTTCCGGTCGTCGCGTTCTTCCTGCTGCATGGCGGCGGACTGCAAGGTTTCGGCCTCAGCTGGACCGCCGGAATCTTGTCAGGCTTTAATGACAGCTTCGGCGAGGCCGGCCGCGCGGTCGCCGCTGCCGGCGAAACGACTGCCGTGATCGGGCCGCTGCTGTGGGCGCTCGGCAAGCTGGTCGTCCTGCTCAGTACCGTCATCTCCTATCTGCTTTGGCCGCTGACCTGGCTGCGCGATCGCATTCATGTCTCCAGCCAGCCGGTGTGGTTTGACTTTGCGGCGACGGCTGCGATCGTCTCGGCCCTGCTGTTCTGGTTGGGCGGCGGCACACGGTCCGGCTGGCGTGCGCTGATCGGCTCTCTGGCGATCTTTGCCGGCATCGGACTAGTGATCGCCGTCATGGGGCTCGACCGCGGCGGATTGCCTGTCGTCGATACCCGGCTGTGGGGCGGCCTCTTGGTAACGCTGGTGCTGTCCGTCACCGGCATCGTCGCATCGATGCCGGTCGGCATCGCGCTGGCGCTGGGACGGCGCTCGACGATCCCGCTGATCCGGATTTTCTCGATCACCTTCATCGAATTCTGGCGCGGCGTTCCGCTGATCACCGTGCTGTTCTTCGCGACCTACATGCTGCCGCTGTTCGTGCCGACCGGCTTCACCGTCGACGGGCTGGTGCGGGCCCTGATCGGCATCGCGCTGTTCGCCGGCGCCTACCAGGCTGAGGTCATCCGTGGCGGCCTGCAGGCGATTCCGCGCGGGCAGGGGGAAGCCGCCAGCGCGCTCGGCCTGTCCTGGGCGAAGACGACGGCGCTGATCGTGATGCCGCAGGCGTTGCGTCACGTCATTCCCGGCCTCGTCAACAGCTTCATCGCGCTGTTCAAGGACACCTCGCTGGTATTGATCGTCGCGCTGTTTGATCTGTTAGGCCAGCTGCGTGCGGCTTTCTCCGATCCGGTGTGGGCAACGCCGACGACCCTGTTCACCGGCTTCGCATTCACCGGCATGATCTACTTCGCTTTCTGCTTCAGCATGTCGCGCTATTCACTGTTCGTCGAGCACCGGCTGAACGCACACCGGCGCAATTGAGTAAATGACCATGACCGACAACTCGATCGTCAACATTATCGGCCTCAACAAGTGGTACGGCGATTTTCACGTGCTGCGCGACATCAACCTCGAGGTTGCGAAAGGCGAGCGCATCGTGATCTGCGGCCCCTCGGGCTCGGGGAAATCGACGCTGATCCGCTGCATCAACGCGCTGGAGGAATTTCAGGAGGGCGAGATCGTCGTCGACGGCATCGAACTGGGGCCGAATTTGCGGCGCGTTGACGACGTCCGGCGCGAGGTCGGCATGGTGTTCCAGAGTTTCAATCTTTTTCCGCATCTGACGGTGCTGGACAACTGCACGCTGGCGCCGATCTGGGTGCGCAACATCCCGAAGAAGGACGCCGAAGCCAGCGCCATGAAATTCCTGGAGCGGGTGAAGATCCCGCATCAGGCCAATAAATATCCGGGCCAGATGTCCGGCGGCCAGCAGCAGCGCGTCGCGATTGCGCGCGCGCTGACCATGAACCCGAAGGTCATGCTGTTCGACGAGCCGACCTCGGCGCTGGATCCCGAAATGGTCAAGGAAGTGCTCGACACCATGGTCGACCTCGCCAGGGAAGGCATGACCATGCTCGTCGTCACCCACGAGATGGGATTTGCCCGGGAAGTGGCCAACCGAGTCGTCTTCATGGATGCCGGCCAGATCATCGAAGCCAACACGCCGGCGAATTTCTTCGCCAATCCGCAGCATGCGCGCAGCAAGTTGTTCCTGAGCCAGATCTTGCGCTGAAAACCAGGGTTGTCAAGAAAGCCCGATCACCGACGCGTAGATGCCGATGCCATCACGCCTTCTCGAATGGCACGTCGATCTTGCTCTTCTTCTCGAGCCATTCCGGCACCGGCAGGTTTTTCGAGCGCATGAAATCCGGATTGAACAGTTTTGACTGATAGCGATTTCCGGAATCGCAGAGGATCGTCACGATCGTTTTGCCCGGCCCGAGCTGTTTGGCGAGCCGGATCGCGCCGGCGACGTTGACGCCGGTGGAGCCGCCGAGGCACAGGCCTTCGTGTTCGAGCAGCTCGTAGATCACCGGGATGGCTTCCTCATCGGGGATAAGGAAAGCATCGTCCACCCTGGCTTCCTTGATCACAGGCGTGACCCGGCCGAGCCCGATGCCTTCGGTGATGGAGTCGCCGGGGGTTGATTTGGCTTCGCCGTGTTTGAACAGTTCATACATCGCAAAGCCGGGCGGATCGGCGCAGCCGACCACGATGGCCTTGTTCTTCGACTTCAGGTACGCGCTGGTGCCAGCCAGCGTGCCGCCAGTGCCGACCGAGCAAATGAAGCCGTCGAGCTTGCCGTCGGTCTGTTGCCAGATTTCCGGGCCGGTCGATTTGAAATGCGCCTTCGCGTTGTCGAGATTGTTCCACTGGTCGGCGAACAAGACGCCGTTCGGTTCGCTCTTGCGCAACTGATCGGCGAGCCGTCGTCCGACATGCTGATAGTTGTTCGGATTGGAAAAGGGCAGCGCGGGGACTTCGACGAGCTCGGCACCGCAAAGCCGCAGCATGTCCTTCTTTTCCCGGCTTTGGGTATTGGGAATGAGGATCAGCGTGCGATAGCCGCGCGCGCTCGCCACCACCGCAAGCCCGATGCCGGTATTGCCCGCGGTCGATTCGACTACCAGGCCGCCCGGCTTGAGGTCGCCGCGCTTCTCGGCTTCGAGGATCATCCATTTGCCCGCACGGTCCTTGACCGACTGCCCCGGATTTATGAACTCGGCTTTGCCGAGGATGGTGCAGCCGGTCGCTTCCGAAGCCTGCTTCAACTTGATGAGCGGCGTATTGCCGATCGCTTCGACGACGTCGTTGTTGATTTCATGTCGGGAAAAGAGCCAGTCTGTTGCCAAATCTGGCACCGACTCTAGAGCGCGGTGGTTCAAAGTGGAAGCCGTTTCGCGCCGTTTTGCGCAACGCAGCTATTTCGACTTCGCGAACACCACCTGGCGCACGTCGATATTTCCGGACAGGAAGCCGGCCTCGCAATAAGCGAGATAGTACTCCCACAGCCGCCGGAACCGGTCGTCGAAACCAAGCGGCATCAGGTTCGGCCAGGCCGCGCGGAAGTTATTTCGCCAGGTCGCGAGTGTCTTGGCATAATCTTGCCCGAAAATGCGTTCGCGGATGACGGGAACCCCGAATCGCGCGCCCAGCGATTTCAGAACCTGCGGCGAGGGCAGCATGCCGCCGGGGAAGACGTAACGCTGGATGAAATCGACCTCGCGGCGATAGGTCTGGAACAGGCTGTCCTGAATGGTGATGGCCTGAATGCCGGCAAGGCCGCCCGGCAACAGCCGGTCGCGGACTTGCGAAAAATATTTCGGCCAGAACTGCTCGCCGACCGCCTCGATCATCTCGATCGAGGCGATCCGATCGTAGCGGTCGCGCTCGTCGCGGTAGTCCCTGAGCCGGATCTCGACCTTGTCGGCAAGGCCGGCCTGCTGAATTCTCTGCTGCGCGAAATCGCGCTGTTCCCTGCTGATGGTCAGCCCGACCACTTTGGCGCCAAAGGTCTTGGCGGCGTATTCGGCAAAGCCGCCCCATCCGCAGCCGATCTCCAGCAATCTCTGGCCGGGCTGCAGGTCGATCGCTTCGGCGAGCCGCCGGTATTTGTTGTTTTGCGCGGCGGCGAGATCGGGGGTGTGGTCCTCGAACAAGGCCGAGGAATAGGTCATGCTCGGATCGAGCCAGGCCGAGTAAAACGCGTTGCCGATGTCGTAATGCGCATAGATATTGCGGCGCGCCTGGCGCTTGGTGTTGCGATTGAACCAGTGCCGGACGATCTGAACGAAGCGTAACAGCGGCTTGTCGCCGAGCATCGCCTGGATCAGGTCATGATTGACACAGAACAGGTACAGGAACTGCGTCAGGTCGGGCGTATCCCAGTCGCCGCTCAGATAAGCCTCGGCTATTCCGATATCGCCGCCATTCAGAAGCCGCGAGGCAAAGCCGTAATTGTAAAGCGTCATGGCCGCCGACGGCCCCGGCTCCAGGCCGCCCAACCTGATGCAGCGGCCGTCGGGCAGCGTGACGTCGAGCGTGCCGCGCCGCAGTCGGGAGCCGAAGCCCAGCGCCAGCCGCACCACGCGCGGCAAATCGGAAAGCACCTTTTCCACATTGTCGGGGGTTACAGAAATCAACGCAGACATGTACAGACCCATTGAGTGAGATGGCTCTATGTCCGAACTTGGCGTGGGCCGACTTGCCTCAGATCCGCCCCTTAATGGACCAGAGCACTTCGCCGCGGATCCGGCTTCCTCCTCGCCGTCGCAGGCAATGCCGGTCCAGTATAGGCATTACGTTTGCCGGCCGCCAAGATGGTATTCGCGTCGGCGGCGAGGCGTGGAAATGATGGTGCGTTGCCATCCCGATGAAAGGGCGGACGCAGCCGCTCTGCCTGTTGCTGGTGCAGGCCGCCATCGCTGATTTCGCTTGGCCTCACCGGGAGCACGTCAGCGTGTATATCGCCAAAGCTGTTGCGAACCTCGAGGCACGGCGGTTTGCGATTGAATTTCAGCAGCGGCAGTTGGTGCTGAAGTGCAGCCCTCCAGCCATCCCGCCGGAAACCAGATGAAATGTTGGTAAGCCCGCTGCCTGCCGGGAATGCCAGTATTCGCAAAAAAGCCTTATGGAATATGGCAAACTCTGACTTCCTCGCCTCAATCAGTCGCCCTCAATTCAACGGCATTATGGGGGACAGGGGTAGAACAGGACTGTCCGCGTCATTGTCCCCCGGCTAGAATGGCAGACAGGTTCCAAGGGAAGCATCACACCGGTGAACGTGCCGCAGCCAGTCGTCCCCCACAGGCGTCATCCGCGAATCCATCTGGCGATTCTCGCAGCGGCGCATGCCGGGCATTTGCCCGGCGGAGGGCTGATGTGAGCCACGGATTCCCGGCAGTTGCCGTCCAGCGTCCGCCTGCGATTCCCAGTCTCGGCCGAGCGGCGAGATGGTTTGCGGCGCTTTGCGTCGTGGCCAGCTCTGTCGGCTGCGTCCTGACCCAGGACGTACCGGATCCGGCGCTCGACATTCCGAACGGCTACCAGGCCGCACGATTGACCGATCGCGATACGCCGCCGACGCTGGATTGGTGGCGCGGCTTCCGTTCGCGGGAATTGACGGATCTGATGGAGGAAGCCCAGCGGGTCAATCTGGATATCGCCGCGGCCGTCGCGCGCTTCAAGCAAGCGGATGCGCAGGCGCGGGTCGCGGGAGCGGCGCTGCTCCCGAACCTCAGCGGCGCGGGTCAGGAGACCTATTCCCGCACCTCCGGCTCCAGCGCCAGCGGACTGACCAACGGCGGGCGCGAGGTGGTCAACTATTCAGCCTCGCTCAGCGCCAGCTACCAGCTCGATTTCTGGGGCCAGAACCGCGACGCGCTGCAGGCGGCGGAAGAGACGGCGGTCGCCACCCGTTTCGATCGCGAGGTGGTGGCGCTCACCACGCTCACCAGCGTCGCCACCGCCTATTTCCAGGTGCTGGCCTCGCAGGACCGCATACGCACCGCCGAGCGCAACATCGCCAGCGCGAGCCGCATCCTCGATGCGATCAAGCTGCGGCTGAAGGCCGGCACCGGCACCGATCTCGACGTCGCGCAGCAGGAAAGCGTTCTCGCCAATCAGCGCGCTGCCGTGCCGCCGCTGCGGCAGACGCTGGACCAGAACATCAACGCGCTGGCGCTGTTGGTGTCGCGGCCGCGGGAAAGCGTGCGCATCAACGGCGGTTCGATGAACCAGATTGCCTTGCCGCGCGTCACTCCGGGCCTGCCGTCCGAGCTGTTGACGCAACGGCCGGACATCAGGCGCCAGGAAGCGCAGCTCGCTTCCGCCACCGCCAATGTCGGCAGCGCCCGCGCGCAATTTTTTCCCACGATCCAGCTGACCGGGCAGGGCGGATATCAAAGTTCGGCGCTGGTATCGCTGTTCCAGCCGCACGCCGCGTTCTTCAGCATGGTCGGCGGCCTGACTCAGCCGATTTTCGATGGCGGGAAGATCCTCGGCAATTTTGAATTCAACCAGGCCAAGCAGGACGAGTTGCTGCAGACCTATCGCAAGACGGTGATTTCGGCATTTACCGATGTCGACAATGCACTGTTTTCGATCAAGCAGACCACCGAGAAGCTGCGCCTGCAGCGCGAGGTGGTGGCGGCCTCGCGGCGGGCCTTTCAATTGTCCGAGCAGCAGCTTCGGGCCGGCACCGCCGACATCGTGACTGTGCTAAATACGCAGCTGACGCTGTTCCAGGCCGAAGACGTGCTGTGGCAGGCCCAGCTTGCCCGCTTGCTCGCGTTCGTCAGCCTGTATCAGGCGCTCGGGGGCGGCTGGGAGCCGAGGATGGAGAAGCCGGTCAATGCTCTTTAAGCCGGATTTGAACGAGACCGCGAAGGCGGGACGCGGCGGCGTTGTCCGCGTCGCCTCGCGCGCGCGCCGCCGCGTAGTTTCGATCGTGATCACGTTTCTGATCCTCGGCGGCCTCGGCTACATCGCCTGGACAGCCATTGAGCAGAAGCAGGCCGCAAACCGCGGCGCGCGCCCCGATCTGCCGGTGCCGGTGCTGGCGGCGACGCCGCGCATCCAGGATGTGCCGGTTTATCTCGACGGCGTCGGCGCGGTGCGCGCGCTCAACACCGTGACCGTGCGTTCGCAGGTCGACGGCAAACTGATCGCGGTCAATTTCGTCGAGGGACAGGACGTCAAGAAGGGCGATGTGCTCGGCGAGATCGATCCTGTGATCTACAAGGCGCAGTACGATCAGGCCGTCGCCAAGAAGGCGCAGGACGAGGCGCAGCTTGCCAATCAGCGGCTCGACCTCGCGCGCTATCAGCAACTCTCTGCATCGAACGCCGGCTCCAAGCAGCAATACGATACCCAACGCGCCGTGGTTGCCCAGCAGGAGGCGCTGGTGAATTCCGATCAGGCGGCGATCGACAACGCGGCGGCAACGCTCGGCTATACCAAGATCATCGCGCCCTTGTCGGGCCGGGCCGGGCTCCGGCAGGTCGATCAGGGCAATATCATTCACGCCACCGACACCACCGGGCTGGTCATCATCACCCAGTTGCAGCCGATCGCAGTGCAGTTCAGCCTTCCGCAGCAGCAGATCATGCGGGTCAATGCGGCCTCGGCCAACGGCGCGCTGACGGTCGACGTGTTCGGCAATGACGGGACGACGGTGATCGATACCGGCACCCTGAAAGGCATCGACAACCAGGTCGACCCGACCACCGGAACGCTCAAGCTCAAGGCTGAATTTCCCAATGCCCATTTTCAGCTATGGCCCGGGCAATTCGTCAACGTCCGGCTCAAGGTCGATACGCTTTCGCAGGCGATTGTGGTGCCAACCTCGGCGGTGCAGCGCGGGCCTGCGGGAACATTCAGCTACGTCATCGGCGACGGCGACATCGTCACGGCCAAACCGGTGGTGGTGACGCAGCAGAACGAAACCGAGGCCGTGATCGCGAGCGGAATTAACCCCTCCGATCGCGTGGTAACGACCGGCTTTGCCAACCTTTCCGATGGCGCCAAGGTCATTATCGGCAAGGACGAGCAGACGCCGACGGCTGATCTCGCCCCGCACAAGAAGCGGAGCAGCAGGGACGTTCAAGCCAGGGACGGGCAGGGCAAGGACGCAAAGGGCGAACGCCGCGGCAAGAAGGGCGAAAACGGTCAAACCCAGGGTGGACCCGCGCAGGGAGGCGAGCAGTCGGGCAGCGGAGCGAAGTCGCAGCCATGACCCAAACCAAGGCTGTCTGATGCCTGACTTCGCAACCGTGAGCGCGTGAGCCATGAGCGTCTCTGAACCGTTCATTCGCCGGCCGATCGCGACCTCGCTGTTGGGGATCGCGCTCCTGATCGGCGGTGCGCTCGGTTACTGGGCGCTGCCGGTGTCGGCGCTGCCACAGGTCGATTTTCCGACCGTGCAGGTGACGACACAATTGCCGGGTGCCAGTCCCGATGTGATCGCCTCGCTGATCACGGCGCCGCTCGAGCGTCAGCTTGGGCAGATTCCGTCGCTGTCGTCGATCACCTCGACGAGTTCGTTCGGCGTCAGCCAGATATCGCTGCAGTTCGATCTCAACCGCGACATCGACGGCGCCACCCAGGACGTGCAGGCAGCAATCAACGCCGCCGCGGGCGTGCTGCCGAAAAACCTGCCGTATCCGCCGACCTACGCCAAGGTCAACCCGGCCGACGCCCCGGTTCTGACGCTGGCGCTGCGGTCGGACACCGTATCGCTGCGCGCCATGAGCGATCTCGCCGACACCATTTTGGCGCAACGCCTCAGCCAGATCTCGGGGGTGGGACGCGTATCGGTGCTGGGCGGGCTGAAACCGGCGGTGCGGGTTCAAGCCGACCTGGCGCGGCTTGCCGCCTATGGCATCGCGATGGAGGACCTGCGCAACGCGATCGCCGGCGCCAATGTTTCCGGGCCCAAGGGATCGCTCGACGGCGCGCAACAGGCCTATACCATTGCCGCCAACGATCAGATCGCGGTGGCCGATGCCTACAAGCCGATCATCATCGCCTATCGCAACGGCGCGCCGGTCACCATCGGCGACGTCGCCATCATCGTCGACGGGCTGGAGAACGATCGCACCGGCGGCTGGTACCAGGGCACGCCGGCCGTCATCATCGATATCCAGCGGCAACCCGGTGCCAACGTCATCGAGGTTGTCCGCCAGATCCGCGCGGAAATCCCGAAACTGCAGCGCGCGATCCCGGCAGGCGTGAAGCTGACCGTGGTCAGCGACCGCACCGTCACCATCCGCGCGTCCGTCCACGACGTGCAGTTCACGCTGGTTCTGAGCGTGGTGCTGGTGACGCTGGTGGTGCTGCTGTTCCTGCGCTCGCTGCGCGCTACGCTGATCGCGGGCGTCGCGCTGCCGCTGTCGCTGATCACGTCTTTCGGAATCATGTATTTTTCGGGGTTCAGCCTCGACAATCTGTCGCTGATGGCGCTGACGATCGGCACCGGCTTCGTGGTCGACGACGCCATCGTGATGATCGAGAACATCGTCCGCCACATGGAGAACGGCGAAACCGCAATGGGGGCCTCGCTGCGGGGTGCCAGCGAAATCGGCTTTACCGTGATTTCGCTGACGGTATCGCTGATCGCCGTCTTCATCCCGCTATTGTTCATGTCGGGGTTGGTCGGCCGCATGTTCCGCGAATTCGCGCTGACGCTGACGATCGCGGTCGTGACCTCGGCGATCGTGTCGCTGACGCTGACGCCGATGATGTGCTCGCGGCTGTTGAAACACGCCGGCGAGGAGATCGCGGTACCCGGCCTCGCCGCGATCAGCCGTTTCATCGACCGCATGGTCGATTTCTATCATCGCACGCTGTTGTGGGTGCTTCAGCGCCAGCGTGCGACCTTGCTTGTCACCTTCGCCACGCTGGCGGCAACCCTGATCCTCTACGTCGTTGCGCCCAAGGGCTTCCTGCCGCTGCAGGACACGGCTTCGATCACCGCAGTGACCGAGGCCGGACCCGACGTTTCCCTTGCGGAGATGCAGAGCCGTCAGACCCAGGCGGCGGACGCGATCAAGGCGGACCCGGATGTGACCGGCGTCGTCTCCGTGATCGGTGCGGGTTCGGTCAACCCGACCACCAATGTCGGCCGCCTGGTGATGACACTGAAGCCGCGCGGCGAGCGCCGCGACGACGTTTCCGTGGTGGTCGCGCGCCTGAAGCAGAGGGTAGCCTCGATCCCGGGCATGACGATCTATTTCCAGCCGGTGCAGGATGTGCAGATCTCGACGCAATCCAGCCGGTCGCAATATCAGTACACGCTGACCGGTACCGACTCGGCGCTGGTGACCGAGTGGGCCAAGAGGCTGGTCGCCGAGCTGCGCCGCAATCCTCTGTTCCGCGACGTCTCGTCGGAAGCCCAGGAAGGGGGTTTGCGTGCCTCGCTCGACATCAACCGGCAGCGCGCCGGTCAGCTCGGCGTCAACCTGCAGGGGGTAACCGACACCCTGAATGACGCTTTTGCGCAGCGGCAGATTTCGACCATCTACGGACAGGCCAACCAGTACCGGGTGGTGCTGGAAGCGATGCCGATCTATCAGCGCGATCCGTCCATCCTCTCGAAACTCTATCTGCCCGGCGCGCTCGGCGCGCAGGTGCCGCTGTCGGCGGTGGCGACGCTGACGCGGACCACCGCGCCGCTGGCGATTTCGCACCAGGCACAATTCCCGGCCGTCTCGCTCAGCTTCAACCTGGCGCCGGGTGCCGCGCTTGGCGACGCCGTCGATGCCGTCAAGACGATCGAAACGCGCATCGGCATGCCCGGCAGCATCGTCGGCCTCTATGCCGGCGACGCGGCCGAATTCTCGAAATCGCTGGCCGGGCAGCCGTGGCTGATCCTGGCCGCGCTGGTCACCATCTATATCGTGCTCGGCGTGCTCTATGAGAGCTACATTCATCCCATCACCATTCTCTCGACGCTGCCATCGGCTGGCGTCGGCGCCATCCTGGCGCTGATGTTGTTCGGACAGGATCTCTCGGTGATCGGCCTGATCGGCATCATTTTATTGATGGGCATCGTCAAGAAGAACGCGATCATGATGATCGACTTCGCGTTGGAGGCGGAGCGGCATCAAGGCATGTCGGCGTTCGACGCCATCGTGCAGGCCTGCCTGTTGCGCTTCCGTCCCATCATGATGACGACGCTGGCCGCCCTGTTCGGCGCGCTGCCTTTGGCGGTGGAAAGCGGCACCGGCGCCGAGCTGCGGTTTCCGCTGGGCATATCGATCATCGGCGGGCTGTTGCTGAGCCAGTTGCTGACGCTCTATACGACGCCGGTGATCTACCTCGCACTCGACCGGATCAACCGCAGCATCGAGAAGGCGGTGCCGCCGGTCGGCGAGGGACTGCCGTCGCCGCCGGTCGCCGGAGCCACCGAGGGGATGCAGTAATGGCATCGGTGTCGATCTCGGAGCCGTTCATCCGCCGCCCGGTCGGCACCACGCTGCTGGCGATCGGGCTGTTTCTGATCGGGGTGGTGGCCTACGAGTTTCTGCCGGTTGCCTCAGTTCCCAACGTCGACTTTCCCTCGATCCGGGTCAACGCGACGCGTCCGGGCGCCGACCCTTCGGTGATGGCGGCGACCGTGGCAGCGCCCCTGGAACGGCGGCTCGGCGAAATCGCCGGGATCGATCGGATCACCTCGACAAGCGGGCTGGGCTCGACCAGCATCCAGCTGCAATTTTCGATCGGCCGCGACATCGACCGTGCCGCGCGCGACGTGCAGGCCGCGATCAACGCCTCGCTTGCCGATCTGCCGACCGACTTGCCGACCTTGCCGAACTTCCGCAAGGCCAATACCGCGGCGGCGCCGGTTTTCGTGCTGGCGCTGACGTCGAAGACGATCCCGTCCAGCGCGCTCTACGACGTTGCCGATACCGTGATCGCGCAGCGTATTTCGCAGGTACCCGGCGTCGGGGAAGTTACCGTCAGCGGCGCGGACCAGCCCGCGGTTCGCATCGCGCTCAACCCGGTCGCGCTCTCCAATGCCAGGATTGCGACCGACGACGTCAGGCTCGCGATCGTCAACGCCAACCCGCTGGGCCCGGTCGGCATCTTCAATGGCGGCCGCCAGAGCGAGACGCTGTCGATCAACAAGCAGATGCGCTCCGCAGCCGAATTCCGCGACATCCTGATCAAGAGCTCCAACGGCAATTTCGTGCGGCTCGCGGATGTCGCCGAGGTCGAGGATTCGGTGCGCAACACCCGCTCGATCGCCTGGTTCAACAAGCAACCGGCGGTGCTGATTCAGATTACAAAGCAGGGCGACGCCAATGTCATCGATACCGTCGATCGAGTCCGGGCCCTGATCCCGGAACTGAAGAAATGGATTCCGGGCGGGGTGGAAATTTCAACCCTGGTCGATCGCACCGGTACCATCCGCGCCAGCGTCTGGGACATGCAGTTGACGCTGCTGGCGACCGCAATGCTTGTCATGGTGGTGGTGTTCGCGTTCCTGCGCCGGCTGACGCCAACGATCGCGGCCGGCGTCTCCGTGCCGCTGGCTCTGGCCGGGACCTGCGCCGGAATGTGGCTTTCCGGGTTTTCGATCGACAATTTGTCGCTGATGGCGCTCGCGATCTCGGTCGGCTTCGTGGTCGACGACGCGATCGTCATGATCGAAAACATGTACCGCAACCTCGAACACGGCATGCGGCCCTATCGGGCGGCGGTGGAAGGCGCGAGGCAGATCGGATTCACGGTGTTGTCGATCAGCCTGTCGCTGATCGCGGCCTTCACGCCGCTGATTTTCATGGACGGCATCGTCGGCCGGCTGCTGCGGGAATTTTCCTTGACGCTGACTTTTGCCATCGTGGTCTCCACCGTGGTGTCGCTCACGATCACGCCGATGATTTGCGCGCATTACATCAAGGAGGCGACCTCCGGCAGCGCCACCTGGTTCGACCGCATCATCGAAGGCACGTTGTCGCGCATGGTGGCGTTTTATGCATGGACCCTGCGCAGGGTGCTGGGCTTTCCGTTTTTGACGCTGCTGGTGTTTTTCGCGACCATCGCGCTGACGGTGACCCTCTACATCAAGACCCCGAAGGGATATTTCCCGGTCGACGACAGCGGCTTCGTGATCGGCGTGACGCGGGCATCCGCCGATATTTCTTTCCAGTCGATGCTCGGGCTTCAGCAACGGCTCGCCGACATCGTGATGGCCGATCCGGCCGTCGCGGGCATCGGCTCGATCCTGGGCGCCGGTCCGTTCGGCGGGGGCTCCAATCGCGGCATCATGTTCATCAGCCTCAAGCCGCCGGCCGAGCGCGACGGCACGACCACCGCGCAGGTCATCGATCGGCTGCGCAAAAATCTGTTCCGGGTCGCGGGAATCCGCCTGTTCATGTTCGCGGCGCAGGACGTCCGCGCCGGCGGGCGGCCGACCGATTCCGGCGACTACCAATACACGCTGTCGAGCGCCGATCTCGATCTGCTGCAGAAATGGGCGCCTATTGTCGCCAAGCGAATGGAAACGGTCGAAGGCATTACCGATGTTTCCAGCGACCGCGATCCCGGCGGGCTGCAACTGACACTGTCGATCGACCGCCAGAAGGCGTCGATGCTGGGCGTGCGCGTACAGGACATCGACAACGCGCTCAACAACGCATTTTCCCAAAGGCAGATATCGATCGTCTACACCCAGCGCAACCAGTACATGGTGGTGCTGGAGATCGATCCGAAATTCCAGAGCGATCCGGCCAATCTCGAGCATATTTTCGTCGCCGGCGCGAATGGCGTACAGGTGCCGCTCTCCACCGTGGTTCATTACCAGCGCGGATTGTCGCCGCTCGCGGTGTTTCATTCGCAGTCGTTTCCCTCCTCGACGGTGTCGTTCAATCTGCTGCCCGACGTGCCGCTCTCGGCTGCGGCGGCCAATATCCAGCGCGCGGTGGAAGAACTGCACATGCCCGAGGGCATTCGCGGCAGCTTCGACGGCAACGCCGGCGATTTCAACAAATCGAGCGGGCGGCAACCGCTGTTGATCCTCGGCGCGCTGGTGGCGATGTATATCGTGCTGGGGGTGCTCTATGAGAGCCTCGTCCATCCCCTGACCATCATTTCGACGCTGCCATCGGCGGGCCTTGGCGCGTTATTGGCGCTGCAGGTCACCAACACGCCGCTGACCGTCATCGCCTTTGTCGGGATCATTTTGCTGATCGGAATCGTCAAGAAGAACGGCATCATGATGGTCGACTTCGCGCTCGATGCCGAGCGCCACCGTGGCCTGTCGTCGGCGGACGCCATTTTCGAGGCCTGCAGCGCCCGGTTCCGGCCTATTCTGATGACGACGATGGCGGCTCTGTTTGCGGGCGTTCCGCTGGTGATCGCCACCGGTCCAGGCACCGAGCTGCGCCGGCCGCTCGGCATCACCATCATCGGCGGTCTGTTCGTCTCGCAGATCCTGACGCTGTACACCACGCCGGTGATCTATCTCCTGATGGACCGGCTGCGGCGGCGACCGGAGCCGGCAGCGATCGGGGCTCCCGCAGAATAGCTTTGAACCGTGGCGCGGCGCAGCGTATAGCGGGCGCATGTCGAAACATCCCGAGCCCAGGGCCGGCGCCGCCATTGCGGAGGCGATACCGGACTGTCCGCGCTGCCAAAAGCCGTTGCTGCTGTGCATCTGCGACAGCGTCACGCCGATCGAGAACCGCATTTCGCTTTTAATCCTGCAGCATCCGCAGGAGCAGGACCGGGCGCTCGGCACCGCGCGGCTGACCGCGCTGCATTTCAAGGATGCGGTCGTGAAAATCGGATTGTCTTGGCCGAGCCTTTCCAAGGCGCTGGGCCGGCCGGTTGCCGATCCCTCGCGCTGGGCGGTGCTTTATCTCGGCTCGGCCAGGGTCGCCGATCTCGATACCGACAGCGATATCGTCGCCATCAACCGCAAGGGCGAAGTCGCGGACCATCAGCGCGCCATCCTGAAGGATATCGAGGGCATCGTGCTGCTCGACGGCACCTGGAGCCAGGCCAAGGCATTGTGGTGGCGCAACGCGTGGATGCTGAAATGCCAGCGGGTGATCCTCGGCCCCGAGCGTCCCTCGCGTTACGGGAAACTGCGCCGCGAACCGCGCCGCGACGGCCTGTCCACCATCGAGGCGGCGGCGATGCTGCTGTCCTCCCTGGAAAAGCGGCCGGATATCGCCGAGACGCTGCATGCGGGTTTCGAGCGCATGCTGGCGAAATACCGCGAGGCGCAAGCCGCGCTGCCGGAACTCGCGCCGAAGCCGCGGCCCAAGCGGGATTACCGCCGCCGCAAGCGCGCTTGATCGTAGCGGGAGCGGCGTTCGGGACGAAACGCGTCAGGTAAAGGATGGAAGCCAATGCGGCTCCCTTGGTTGCCTATCCGGGGGAGGCCGTATATGAGTTCGCCTCCATGGGGCCACGTGGCGGAGTGGTTACGCAACGGTCTGCAAAACCGTGTACACCAGTTCAATTCTGGTCGTGGCCTCCATTTTTGAAATCAATGGCTTAGATCGGTTTTAAGAGGCGCGGGGCAAGGTTAATCTCTCGCTTTGGGAACCCATCAGGAACCCGGACGGCGCGCGCCGAGCACAGGGCACGCCGCAAGATCGGCGGCGCGTGACTGGCCGGTCCTTGATGAAAGCGCCACTGCCCGCCGCGACCAAGAACATCTGCGACGGTGCTTCGGCCGGGACTTCTCCGCCACGCGCTGGCTTGCCGCGCCGGTGAACCACGTGAACTTGACCGAATATTCGATCGGCTCCCACGGTCGATCCGTCACCAAGTGTAGAATTGCTCAACGAACCTGGCCGATCTCATATACGCCGCCGCCGGGCTTCGGGCGCTTATCCTGCTTGCCAAGGGCGGCACCGTCGCGCGGATCAACCGGAACGGCATCTACACCCGTGTGCTCGCAGCACTCGCGGCGGATCCACGGGTAACCTTCAGCATCAAGCTGCGAGATGGTGCGGGTGTCTGCCATCCGCGCGTTGCCTGATCGAACGTTAATGCCCCATTAACCATTCCGATGCACCGTTCCACTGCACCTTCTGGAAACGTGCGTGCGAGCAAAAAGCCGTCACCGCATCGTCCCGGTGACGGCTTTCTGCTTTCCCCGCGTCGGAGAAAACGGCATGTCGGTAGATAGGTTGCGCCCTGAGGTAAACCCGCTTACGGCATTCACCTTGGCGATTGCCGGAGCTTTCGCTCTTGGCTTGCCACTGGCGCTCGCTATTATCTTTGTTTGCTCTTGAGTTCCCCCCGCCGGGGATCGTGCCAACCTTTCACGTCACGGTTTCAGCGCAATCTACGCACGCTCTCCGCCCTGAAACTCGCGCGGGCATCCCGCCCAAGGCCCTCAGCAAGATGCCGACCATTTCATCGATCGTCTCGATGACCGCGCGCGTCGGCGTCAGCTTGCCTGCGCGTTCGGCGATCCGCATTTCGAGCATCCTGGTTTTCCCCCGCTGAAACTCGATCAAGCGTCGGTGTCGAGATATCGGTCAGCGCATCCCTGCCGAATTTTGGACTCAAATTCGCCCGCGACTCATTCGAGACTGTCGAGATGCGATTGGGGCGCGTCCTAAATTGGGGGACTTGCCAATGGGCATCGGACATCCGCCGAACAACCAGCAAGACCGCCTCGGCGTGCTGCTTCGGGCTGTCGACGACTCCTCTGGAAAGGTCGCAGTCTCTTCAAACAGCGGCGACGTTCTGTTGCTGCTCGAGGAGAATGCAAGGCTTCGCGCGCTTGCGGTTAAGCTATCGAACCTTCTTGGCGACCTCCCTGTTCGAGAGTGGGAGGACGCCGGCAGACGGCGGGCCCAGACGAGCCGCTGATGCGTTGACCAGGTTGGGCGCGGTGTCCTTATCCATCGGCCATTTGGCAGCATTGCTCGCGGCTTCCTCCTGCGCGCCTCGGCGTTCAGTGCATACCGGTGCGTGCGTGCTGCATTGGGTTCCATCGCTCGCGAAAGCTGGATTGTGGCGGAATTCGAGCTGCTGTATGGCTTGCGAGTGATGTGCATGAGTCGGTGCATTCAGAAGGGCTTGAGCAGATGCCGGACGTCGCGGCAACATCAAGGGTGCGCGTTGGCTCAAGCAAGGCCCGGCCAGTCTCGCTCATTCTATTGACAACGGCCTTGGTGCTGTTTGGGCTGACCTATTATGGCGTGATCCTTGTGCTTGCGTCTGCGCCGCATCTTCAAAACCTCGATCGAGCCACACTGCGGCAGGCAGAGGAGATTAAACAGCTGAGCGACGAGGTAGCTGCGGTCAAAGCCGACAATGCCGAACTGCGCCGGCAAATCGGTGCTGCGCAGCGCCTTCAGGGCCTGGCCGGAGTTTACGGCGTCGATCGGTCCGACCATCATGGCTCCTTCGCCCAGGTCCCGTCCGGTGGGAAATGAGCGGCTCGGCAATCCAGGACAAAACATTGCTCCACCGGCGCTGGTTCGATTTTGCGGGATCGTTTTCCCAACCCCGGGCGTTGGTGGGTCGCCGAGCCCCGGGGTGGCGATGATCAACAATCGAGGTGTGCACCGCTTGGATCGCCGTGCCGGCGGTTATACGATGGTGGAGGCGGCGATCCAGGTAGCCTCCTCCGGCGCACGGCCGGCGCTCCTGTTATCCGCAGCGCGCGCGGATGCACCTTGGTCGTGACGCCTTGGTATTGCGGCTTGCGCCGGTAGCTTCCCGGCGTCGCCAGGACGCCAAGACATATCGCCAGCACATGGGGATGGCCTATGCCGAAAAAGGGAATCACCGGGCACGACGGATGGGTGGTCACCGAAGCCTTGGCCACGGCGCTGGTCGCGCTGGAGCAGCTTCCGCCGAAGCACCAGCCACGCACGCATATGGAGGATATCAGGAAGCTTTTGGCGGCAGGTTCGGCGCCCGCAAGCGTCAACCTGCATCTGGCTCAGGCCAAGTGCCGCTTGTTTCCCGCGCTCGATCCCGAGGCCATCTATCGAGAATATGGCCTCGGCGACGGACAGGGCTGAAAGCTGTCCGGTCGCAGCATAATCAACAGCTTGAGCTGATGATTTGAGGAAGCGCCCCAAGCGTTTCGGTCAGCAGCTGGCGTACCAGCCCTCGGGAAACGGAATTAACGGCCAAACCTCGCGGTTGTCGTTGGCGGCTTGCAGCGGCTCGTTGAGGGCAGGCAGATTTGCCAAAAAGTCTTCTTGCGGCGCGGGCTCGATCGCCATTTTTACGGCCTCCAGCAGTCGGTCGAATTCAGCTTCGCTCATCGCGCCCTCCGGGTTTCCAGAGAGCGCAAGGTCTCAAAAGTCTTCTGTTTCCAGATTGAATGGATCGCTCGAATTTTATCGATCGAGCGATCGCCGCCAACTTGGTTACTGAAGTCTTGATCGCCGGGCGAACGTGTAGGCCCGGCCTCCGCAGCCACATGTGAGAAAAATCACATTTGGCCGGCAATCTTTTCGCTACTTGCCAGGACAATGACGGCGCCGCTCTGGAGGAGGCTGCCATGAGGGCAAGAATTGCTGGAGCCTTGGCGTCGGCGTGCCGTGCCCATCTTGCGGCGGAGCTCGGTGTCTTGCGCGCGCTGAGCGCAGCCGCTCCGGCCTCGGCTGATATCGCGACGCCAGAACGCAAGCGGGCCCGCACGCCCGGCGTCTATCGCCTATGTGCCGGCAAAATTCCTAAGGTCCGCGCCATCACCGCCTGCCTGCGGCGGAGGAAGGCGAGCCGGAGCGAGGCGTGCGGGCGGTGTTCGAGCAGTGAGGAAGAACGCAGCGGTGCAGGTCGATCAAAGCGCGCATTCAGCTAGACCGGGGCATGCTCGAATTTCGTCAGGTCATTGATGGCGGGATAAGTTAGTCTTGCGCACAATGCAGCTTGTGAGCGGAGTATGTTGGCTCCCCGGGCTGGATTCGAACCAGCGACCATTCGATTAACAGTCGAATGCTCTACCGCTGAGCTACCGAGGAATAGGGCGAAGACCGTGTTCGCACGCGGCAGCGTATAACAAAGCCGTTACGGCTTGCAAAGGACGAAATATCCACCTCCGCCATGACATCAAAAAGGCAGGGGAACTGGCTGCGCCAGCTGGGTTTATTACCCGTGACGGCCGACTGGGAATGGCGGGTCCGCAGCTCGCCGGGGTCTCCCATGGGCCCCGCCGCGCTGCGACCGGGCGCCAAAAAAGACTTATTCCGCGACGACGATTCCCGCTGCCGGGTTTCACCAGGGGAGGTGATTCGATGCGAGACTTTCACACCGATCGCTCGAGGCCGGTGCCTTCGATCGTACCGGGAGAGATACTCGCGATGAGCGACGAAGAATGCCTGGAGCGGCTGGCGAAAGCCGTTCGGGAGCGTGATCCCGAGCATCTCGACGAGGTGGCGAGGCTGATCGGACGGCTCGTGGTGACGATCGAATAGAAGCCTATTTGCGAACCGGAAGCATCTCAAGAACATAGCGGATTGCAGGCATTGCCTGCGCAATCGGCGTTGCGTTTTGACGAAGTTTGTACCAGAGATGACGCGGTTCAAAGCTCATCCCCGCGGCACCGTCCGCACGATACCTCAAGGTCCGCCAATGTCCGGTTTTGCGACCGCGCGCCAGAAGATGGTCGATGGGCAGGTGCGCCCCAACGACGTCACCGATATCCGAATTCTCGATGCCATGCTCGCGGTGCCGCGCGAGGCCTTTGTCCCGCAAGACAAGCAGGCGCTGGCCTATCTCGACCGCGATCTGGAGGTCGGCGAAGGCGGCGCCGCCAAACGCTTCCTGATCAAGCCGCAGGTCTTGGCGAAGATGCTGCAGGCCGCCGAGATCAAGGATACCGACAAGGTCTTGGTGGCGGGTTCTGCGCCCGGATATACGGCTGCCGTGGTGGCTGGGCTGGCGGGGCAGGTAGTTGCCACCGAATCCGATCCGGCACAGGTGGCGAAGGCCAGGGAAGTGCTGGCCCAGCTCGGGCTCGCAAACGTGACGTTCAAGGCAACCGCCGCGGCCGAGGGGGATCCGGCGAATGCTCCCTATGACGTGATCGTCCTCGATGGCGCCACCGAAGTCACGCCCGACCGTCTCTACGGGCAGCTCAAAAACGGCGGCCGGCTGGTCGGCGTGTTCGCCATGAGCAAGCCGCCGCGGGCCACGATCGTGACTCACTCTCGCGGCGATTTCGGGAACCGGGCGCTTTTCGACGCCTCGGTACCGGTGTTGCCCGGTCTGGAGCGGCTCCCGGCGTTCGTTTTCTGACGCTCTGGGGCTGTTAAAATCCCGTTCTGAATCAGAAGTGTGGCCCGGATGCTGCACGTGCAGAGTTTCCACCGGCTTTGGCCGGGCCGGGGTTCCGTCCCGCTTGTGCCGGGAATAAGGTGCGGACGGGATACTGACTCGAAATGAAGCGGTAAGCCGGATCGAGCGCGCTCGAACCGGCGAACGTCATGAATGGATACCAGGGATGCGTGGGGTGAAGTTGGTTACCGGAGCTGCGGCTGCGGTCCTGCTGATGGCATATATGGGCCCGATGCCCGCCCTGGCCGATACGATCGAGGCCGCACTGGTGCGCGCCTACCAGAACAACCCCCAGCTCAACGCGCAGCGCGCCCAGGTCCGCTCCACCGACGAAAACGTGCCGCAGGCGCTGTCGGGCTATCGCCCGAAGGTCGCGGTCACCGCCAGCGCCGGCTATCAATATACGGATACGAATGTCACCGCGGGCGGCTCGCCGACCAACGTCGTCCGGACCGAGACGCACGGCGCCAACGCCCCGCGCAGCGCCGGCCTCACGGTCTCGCAAACTCTCTTCAATGGCAATCAGACCGCGAACAGGACCCGCGCCGCGGAGAGCCAGGTTTCCGGCGCACGCGAAGGGCTGCGGGTGCTCGAACAGACCGTGCTGCTGTCGGCCGCCACCATCTATATGGACTATCTGCGCGACTCCGCGATCGTCGAGGTTCAGAAGAGCAACGTTCGCGTCCTCGAACAGACGCTGAAGCAGACCCAGGATCGATTCAATGTCGGCGAGGTGACGCGCACCGACGTCGCGCAATCGGAGGCGCAACTTGCCGCCGGCAAGACCCAGCTGCTGGCCGCCGAAGCGACACTGACGACGACGCGAGCGAATTTCCGCCGCATCATCGGCAATGAGCCGCAAGCGCTCGCGCCCGGCTCTCCGGTCGATCGCTTCCTGCCGGGAACCCTGCCCGCCGCGGTCAATCTCAGCCTGATCGAAAATCCGAATGTGACCGCCGCCATGTTCGGCATCGACGTCAATTATCTGCAGGTCAAGGTCAACGAAGGCGCTCTGTTGCCAACGGTCAGTTTGCAGGCCTCGGTGCAGCAATCCTATGAACAGACCATGACGATCTACCGGTCGTTCGGCGCTTCCGCGGTCGCGCAGCTTTCGGTCCCGGTGTATCAGGGCGGCGCCGAATATTCGCTGATCCGCCAGTCCAAGGAAAACCTGGCGCAGCAGCGTCTCGTTCTCGAACAGACCCGCGACCAGACCCGCGCCAATACGGTGACGGCATGGGGCCAGCTGGTGGCCGGCAAGGCGCAGGTCGCCTCCGCCCAGGCCCAGGTGACGGCTTCCGAGATCGCGCTCAACGGCGTGCGGGAAGAGGCCAAAGCCGGCCAGCGCACCACGCTCGACGTGTTGAACGCCCAGCAGGCGCTGGTCAATGCGCGCGTCGCGCTGGTCACCGCGCAGCACGATCGCGTCGTTGCGTCATATGGCGTCCTGGGCGCCGTGGGACGGCTGTCGCCGCAGGTGCTCAATCTGCCCACCAATGTCTATGATCCGAGCGTGCACTATCAGCAGGTGCGCGACAGCTGGTTCGGCGTCCGCACGCCCGACGGGCGCTGATCGCCTCGACCGTCAGCGCTGGCGTCGAGAGAGCGTCGCGCTCACAGCGCGCCCGACCTTCCAAAATGAAGCCGGGTTTTGCGTCGGCATCGCACTCCCTTCTGAAGAGCACATGATCCTTTCGCTCGCCCGCCCACACCTCGGGTCATCTGGCGCACCGGCGCGCGGCGCCGGACGATAGCGCCGCGCCTTGCGCGGAGCGGTTGGCGCTTCTGCCTCCACGGCTGGCTTTTAGCGGAGCATGCGCTGTGGCGTTGCTTGCAATCAAATGTTGCCGTGCCATACCCTTAGCCTAGGCAGCAGAGCGATTCGCGCCACATCCGGCATCCTTGGGCCGCGACGCTTCGGTGCCCTGAGCAGGGGCGGGGTTTCGCGCGATGTGTCGAGCGGCACTTCATCTGGGGACAAGTCAGGCTTGTGAGATGAAAATCCCGGCCTGCATATCCGGAACCGGCAAACCCCGTCTGGCTTGGTGTAAAACGCATGCGAGGGCGTTGATGATGTGGAGTTGGAAATGACGCAGCCCGCGAAGGCCCAAGAACCCTCCATGGAGGAGATTCTGGCGTCGATCCGTCGCATCATTGCCGACGACGAGGCCAAGCCGCCGGCTGCCGAAAAAATCGCCAGCGTAGCTGCCCCGGCGAAGCCCGACAAACCTGCCGCGGCGGCTGCGCCAGCGAAGCCGCCCGCGATGAAGGACATCCCACCGTCGGCGATTCCGGCTGCGAAAGCCGCCGCCGCCAAAGCCGCAGCGCCGCCCGCCAAGTCGGCGCCACCGCCTCCTGCACCGCCGCCTGCACCGGCCACGACCAACAGCCAGGACGATATCGACGCGCTGCTGAACGGCCTCGACGAGGCGACGACCGCCGAGGAGATCCGGCCACCATTGCCTGACGGAGACGTGTTCGAACTCACCGACGAGATGGCGATGGCCGCGCCTGAACCGCCGGAGCCTTCGTTCAAGAAGGTCGAACCGCAGGACGATCTCGAATTTTCGGAATCCGCTGCCGCCAGGGCGCTGCACCGGCAACCCAGCTTCGAACCGCCGCCGCTGGCAAGCAGCGCGCCGTCGCAGCCGATCCTGTCGCACTCGACCGTGTCAGCGGTCGAATCCGCGTTTAATGCGCTCGCCCATACCGTGCTCAGCAACAACGCGCGGACGCTGGAAGACCTGGTCAAGGAAATGCTGCGGCCGATGTTGAAATCCTGGCTCGACGATAATTTGCCCGGGCTGGTGGAGCGGATCGTCAAGGCGGAAATCGAGCGGGTTTCCCGCGGGCGGTAACAGGACCATTACGGCCCTGATTCAGCCACCACATCGGGCTTATTCTCAGCCCTGGACCTGACCGTCGTGTTGACTTGGCGCGCGCGTGCGGCTTTTTAGGGCGTGATCCGGAAAAGCTTGCCCTCGTACTTGACCCCCGCGCGGAAACCGGTTTTCCGAAAAGATCGTGTTCAACCAGAAAGATAGCCCTGGAGTTTGATTTGAGACTGCAGCGCGTTCCATAGCCAGATTGCTCCGCCATGATCGAGAAGAACTACCAGCCTGCCGACATCGAAGCCCGCATGTCCCTGATCTGGGAGGACAGCCGCGCGTTTTCGGCCGGACGCCCGGAACGACGCGACGCCAGGCCATTCACGATCGTGATTCCGCCGCCGAACGTGACGGGGTCGCTGCATATGGGGCACGCGCTCAACAACACCTTGCAGGACATTCTCTGCCGCTTCGAGCGGATGCGCGGGCGCGACGTGCTGTGGCAGCCGGGCACCGACCACGCCGGCATCGCCACCCAGATGGTGGTCGAGCGGCAATTGCTGGAGCGGCAGCAGCCGGGCCGCCGCGATCTCGGACGCGCCAAATTCCTCGAGCGCGTCTGGCAATGGAAGGCCGAAAGCGGCGGCGTCATCATCAATCAATTGAAGCGGCTTGGCGCCTCCTGCGACTGGTCACGCGAACGCTTTACGATGGACGAGGGCCTGTCGCGCGCCGTCGTGAAGGTGTTCGTGGAACTGCATCGCGAGGGCCTGATCTACAAAGACAAGCGGCTCGTGAACTGGGATCCCAAGCTCCTGACCGCGATCTCCGATCTCGAGGTGCAGCAGATCGAGGTCAAGGGTCATCTCTGGTATCTGCGCTATCCGCTGGCCGGCATCACGTTCAATCCCGAAGATCCCCTGAGCTATATCGTCGTCGCCACCACGCGGCCCGAAACCATGCTCGGTGACAGCGCGGTGGCGGTGCATCCGGACGATGAACGCTACACCCATTTGGTCGGCAAGCACGTGATCCTGCCGCTGGTTGGACGCAGGATTCCAATCGTCGCCGACGAATATTCCGATCCCGAGAAAGGTTCGGGCGCGGTGAAGGTCACGCCTGCGCACGACTTCAACGATTTCGAGGTCGGCCGCCGGCACAATCTGCCGCAGATCAGCGTGCTCGATCAGGAAGCCCGTATCAATCTGGTCGGCAACGAGGACTACCTCCACAAATTGCCGGAAGGCTCCCAGCAGCTTGCCGAGGAGTTGCATGGCGTCGACCGGTTCGCCGCGCGAAAACACATCCTGGCGCGGCTGGAGGATTTCGGCTTCCTGGAGCGGACCGAACCGAACACCCACATGGTGCCCCATGGCGATCGCTCCGGCGTCATCATCGAGCCCTACCTGACCGACCAGTGGTACGTCGATGCCAAGACGCTGGCGCAGCCTGCCATCGCGGCGGTGCGCTCAGGCGCGACCGCCTTCGTGCCGAAGAACTGGGAAAAGACCTATTTCGAGTGGATGGAGAACATCCAGCCCTGGTGCATCTCCCGCCAGCTCTGGTGGGGTCATCAGATCCCGGCCTGGTACGGGCCGGACGGCAAGGTGTTCGTCGCCGAGACCGAGGAGGAAGCGGTCGGCAACGCGCTCGGCTATTACGTCGAGCAGGAAGTCATCACGCCGGAGCAGGGGCGGGAGATGGCGCTCGATCGCAACAAGCGTGCCGGCTTCATCACCCGCGACGAAGATGTGCTGGATACCTGGTTTTCTTCCGCGCTGTGGCCGTTCTCGACGCTGGGCTGGCCCGACGAAACGCCGGAGGTGAAGCGCTATTACCCCACCGACGTGCTGGTGACGGGCTGGGACATCATCTTCTTCTGGGTGGCCCGGATGATGATGATGGGTATCCATTTCATGAAGGAGCCGCCATTCTCGACGGTGTATATCCACCGCCTGGTGCGCGACGAGAAGGGCGCGAAGATGTCGAAGTCGAAAGGCAACGTCATCGATCCCCTCGGCGTCATCGATGATTATGGCGCCGACGCCCTTCGCTTCGCGTTGGCGCGTGGCGCCGCACACAGCCACGATATCAAGCTCTCGCCGCAACTCGTCGAGACCAACCGCAACTTCGCGACCAAGCTGTGGAATGCCTGCCGCTTCGCCGAGATGAACGCCTGCACCCTGCCTGCGGGATTCGATCCGACCAGGGCCAAGGATACGCTGAACCGCTGGATCGCGCACGAAACCGCGCACGCCACCCGTGAAGTGACCGAAGCCATCGAAGCCTACCGCTTCAACGACGCCGCAAACGCGATCTACCGTTTCGTCTGGAACGTCTATTGCGACTGGTATCTCGAATTGGCAAAACCCGTGCTGATGGGCGAGGAGGGTGCGGCGAAGGCCGAGACCCGCGCCATGGTGGCGTGGGCGCGCGACGAGATCCTCAAACTGCTGCATCCGTTCATGCCCTTCATTACCGAAGAGCTGTGGGCGGTGACGGCCAAGCGCGATGGCCTTTTGGCGCTGGCGCCGTGGTCGCGCAAGCCAAGCCTTACGCCGGAACAACTGGCGCTGATGTCGACCACTGGCATCAACGATCCCTTCATGCCGCCGGTGTTGCTGGCGTTCGAGGCCGCCGAATTCACCGATCCAGCCGCCGAGGCCGAGATCGGCTGGGTGGTCGATCTCGTCACCGCGATCCGCTCGGTGCGCGCGGAGATGAACATTGCGCCGGCGACGTTGACGCCGCTGGTGTTGGCCGGCGCCTCAGCCGAGATCCGGGAACGCGTGCCGCGCTGGAACGACGTGATCAAGCGGATGGCCCGGCTTGCCGATATCTCGTTTGCCGACCGCGCGCCGGAAGGCGCGGTGCAGCTGTTGGTGCGCGGCGAGGTCGCGGCCTTGCCGCTCAAGGGCGTGATCGATTTGGCGGCCGAAAAGGCCCGCCTCGACAAGGAACTGGCGAAGGCCGAGGCCGACATCAAGCGGGTCGACGCCAAGCTCGGCAACGAGAAATTCCTCGCCAACGCGCCGGAAGAGATCGTCGAGGAAGAAAAAGAAAAGCGCGAGGCGGCCGTGGCGCGCAAGGCGAAGATTCTTGAAGCGCTGGAGCGGCTGAAAAACGCTGCGTAACGGGTGATCGATGCTGGACCACGTCTCCATCACCGTGTCCGATATCGCCGCAGCCGAGCGCTTCTATGACGCGATCATGAACGTGCTTGGCGTCGTCAAGGTCGGTCGCCGCGAGGACTGGCTGGGCTATGGCGAGCGGGCGCGGGCCGCATACCCCGATCGCATCTGCATCTCGATCCGCAAGGGGCCAAAGCCCGATGAGGCCTTCGGCCGCCACTGGTGCTTCAAGGCGAAGTGGCGGACCCAGGTCGACGCCTTCTGGGACGCCGGCATCGCCGCCGGCGGCAGCGACGACGGCCCGCCGGGCCTGCGCAGCTATCACGCGTCCTATTATGCGGCGTTTCTGAGGGATCCCGACGGCAACCGGATCGAAGCCGTCTGCCATCATCCGGTGTAAGGAGGAGGCCTTCTCCGGTTCAGGTCACCGGCCCCGGCGTGAACAGGGTGAGATCGTTGTGAATGCCCCAGCGGTCGGACCACACCTTGGTCCGGCCGCTCGCGACATCGAGAATCAGCCGGAACAGGTCCCAGCCGGTTTCCTCGATGGTGGCTTCGCCGGTGGCGATGCGGCCGGCGTCGAAATCGATCAGATCCTTCCAGCGGCGCGCGAGTTCGGTGCGCGTCGATACCTTGATGACCGGCGCGGCGGCGAGCCCGTAGGGCGTACCGCGCCCCGTCGTGAAGACCTGCAGCGTCATGCCGGAGGCGAGCTGTAATGTGCCGCAGATGAAATCGCTCGCAGGCGTCGCCGCGAACGTCATGCCCTTCTTGCGGATCCGTTCGCCCGGCGACAGCACATCGACGATCGGTGTGGTGCCGGACTTGACGATCGAGCCAAGCGACTTCTCCACGATATTGGCGAGGCCGCCCTTCTTGTTGCCGGGCGTGGTATTGGCGCTGCGATCCGCGTCGCCCCTGGCGAGATAGCCGTCATACCAGTCCATTTCGCGGATCAGCGCGCGGCCGACATCCGCGTTGACGGCGCGGCGGGTCAAAAGATGAATGGCGTCGCGCACCTCCGTGACTTCGGAAAACATGACGGAGGCGCCGGCGCGCACCAAAAGGTCGGCGGCGAAGCCGAGCGCAGGATTGGCGGTAACGCCGGAAAATGCATCGGAGCCGCCGCACTGCAGGCCGACGACGAGGTCGGAGACGGGACAGGTTTCGCGGCGGCGCCGGTCGAGCACCGCAAGCCGCGCGTCCGCCATCTCCATGATGGCTTCGACGATGGCGCCGAAACCGTCGAAGGCTTCATCCTGCATCCGCACGATGCTTTCATCCGCTCCGGCCGGCAGCAGCCGCTCGGGAACGAGTTTCTCGCAGCCGAGGCCGACGACCATGACCTCGCCGCCGAAATTCGGGTTCAGCGCGAGGTTCTGCAGGGTTCGGATCGGCACGATCGCCAGCGGCGCCGATATCGCGACGCCGCAGCCATAATTGTGCGTCAGTCCGATGACGTCGTCGACATCAGGATATTTGGGAAGCAGTTCGGCCTTGATGCGCTTGATCGCGAATTGCAGCGTGCCGGCCACGCATTGCACGCTGGTAGAGATCGCCAGCACGTTTTTCGTACCGACCGAACCGTCGGGATTGCGAAAGCCCTCGAAGGTGTAGCCGTCGAGCGGCGGCTGTGGGGCAGGGACTGCCGTCGCGAGTTCGAGCTTGTCGAGCTCAGGCGGCGTCGGCATGCGAATGCGCGCCTCGTCCACCCATTCTCCGGCCAGGATGGGCTGCGCGGCGGTGCCGATAACCTCGTTGTAACGGCGGATCGGCGCCCCTTCCGCAATATCGGCAAGCGCCACCTTGTGGCCTTGCGGCACGAAGTTGCGCAGTTCCAGACCGCAGGGAAAGCGGGTCTTGGCCGGCAATCCCAAATCGTTGACCACGATCGCGACATTGTCGTTGGCGTCGAGCCTGATGTAGCGCGGCTCGTAGGCCCGCGCCGTTGCAGTTCCCGTCACGAAACTCTCCCTGTGGCGGCCGCCCCTGCCATTTCAGCCTGGATTGACATAAGCCGTTTTTACGATGGTATAGAATTCACGCGCGTAAGCGCCTTGCTCGCGCGCGCCGTAGCTCGATCCTTTGCGGCCACCGAAGGGCACGTGATAGTCGACCCCGGCAGTCGGCAGATTGACCATCACCATGCCCGCCTCGCTGTTGCGCTTGAAGTGCGAGGCATATTTCAGGCTCGTCGTGCAGACTCCGGCAGCAAGGCCGAATTCAGTGTCGTTGGCGATCGCCAGCGCCTCATCGTAGTCCCTGGCGCGAATAACCGAGGCGACGGGGCCGAAGATCTCTTCGCGGGCGATGCGCATCGAGTTGGTTGCTCCGGTGAAGATCGCGGGCTGCAGATAAAAGCCTGGCGTCTCCCGGTTGAGGATTTCGCCGCCCCAGTGGAGCTTCGCACCCTCGTCCTTGCCGATCTTGAGATAGCGCAGGTCTTGATCGAGCTGGTTTTGGTCGACGACCGGGCCCATATGGGTGCCGGTCTTCAGGGCGTCATCGACAACCAGACCCTTGATGCGCTCGGTCAACGCCTCGACGAAACGATCATGGATGCCCTGCGTAACGATCAGCCTTGAGGAGGCGGTGCAGCGTTGACCCGTCGAGAAGAACGCGCCGTTCACGGCGGCCTCGACGGCAACCTTCAGATCGGCATCGTCGAGCACGACTTGCGGATTCTTGCCGCCCATCTCGAGCTGGAACTTCTTCATCGGCGTCGATGCAACACAGGCCTGCGCGATCTTGTGGCCGGTTTGGACCGAGCCGGTAAACGATATGGCGGCGACATCGGGATGTTCGATCAAGGTTTGGCCGACAACCGATCCCGAGCCCATGACGAGATTGAAAACACCGGCCGGAAGGCCGGCGCGCGCGATGATCTCGGAGAGCGCGTGGGCCGAACCCGGCACGATCTCGGCGGGCTTGAAAACGACCGTATTGCCGTAACACAGCGCTGGCGCGATCTTCCATGCCGGGATCGCGATTGGAAAATTCCAGGGCGTGATCAGGCCGACAACGCCGACTGCCTCGCGCGTGATCTCGACCTCGAGGCCGGGACGTACCGAGGCACCTTTTTCGCCGGTCAGACGCAGGGCCTCGCCGGCAAAGAACGCAAATATCTGTCCGGCGCGCGCGACCTCGCCGATGCCCTCCGGCAGCGTCTTGCCTTCCTCCCGCGCCAGCAGCCGACCGAGTTCATCCTTGCGTGCGAGAATTTCGACGGAAACGCGGTTGAGCGCGTCAAAGCGCTCCTGCGGCGTCGAGCGCGACCATTTCGGGAATGCCGCCTTGGCTGCGGCGATCGCCTGCAATGTCTGAGCCCGGTCGGCCTTCGAATATTCCCCGATGATGTCGTTGGTGTTCGACGGGTTGACGTTGCGGCTGACACCGGCGCCCTCGACCCATTCGCCCGCAAGGTAATTCTTTAGAACCGCGTTCATTCGATCTCTCCAGATATCAGCGCACGAGGCACGGGCGTTTGTCGTCAAAAGTCCAGCCCGGAATCAGGAATTGCATGGCAATCGCATCGTTGCGGCCACCGAGCCCGTGCACCTTGTAAAGCTCATTTGCCGCCTCGAGCGCCGCCCGGTCGATCTCGACACCAAGTCCTGCGCGGTCGGGAACCGTGATCTTTCCGCCGACGATTTGCAATGGGTCCGTGGTGAGGCTCTGCCCGTCCTGCCATATCCAATGCGTGTCGATCGCCGTTACTCTGCCGGGCGCAGCCGCCGCGACATGGGTGAACATGGCGAGCGATATATCGAAATGGTTGTTGGAATGGGAACCCCACGTCAGGCCGTTATCGCGACAGGTTTGCGCCACGCGCACCGAGCCCTGCATGGTCCAGAAATGCGGATCGGCAAGCGGAATATCGACGGCACCTAATCGCAGGGCATGCGAGAGCTGACGCCAATCCGTTGCGATCATGTTGGTCGCGGTCGGCAGGCCCGTCGCGCGACGGAATTCCGCCATCACTTCGCGTCCGGAAAAGCCGCCTTCCGCGCCGCAGGGATCCTCGGCATAGGCAAGGATGCCGTGCATGTCCTTGCACAGCCCGATGGCTTCATCGAGCGACCATGCGCCGTTGGGATCGAGAGTCACGCGCGCTTTCGGGAAACGCCCGGCAAGCGCCGTCACCGCCTCAATCTCTTCCTCGCCACGCAGCACGCCGCCCTTGAGCTTGAAGTCGGAAAAGCCGTAGCGATCGTGTGCGGCCTCGGCGAGGCGCACGATCGCCTCAGGGGTCAGGGCCACTTCGTGGCGCAATCGAAACCAGTCGTTCTTGGACTTGGGGTCATCGGGATAGGCGAGATCGGTCTTGTGCCGATCGCCGATGTAGAAAAGATAACCCAGAGTCTCCACGGTATTGCGCTGAATTCCTTCGCCCAATAAGGCCGCGACTGGAAGGTCGAGATGCTGGCCGAGCAGGTCGAGCAGCGCCGATTCAATGGCTGTGACGGCATGTATCGTGACGCGCAGATCGAATGTCTGCTTGCCTCGCCCGCCTGAATCGCGATCGGCGAACTGCGCGCGAACGGCGGCGAGGATGTTGTTGCAGGCACCGACGGTCTGGCCGACGACCAGATCGCGGGCATCCTCCAGCGTCTGCCTGATCTTCTCGCCGCCGGGAACCTCGCCGACGCCGACATGGCCGGAATTGTCCGAGAGGATGATGACGTTGCGGGTGAAAAACGGCCCATGCGCGCCGCTCAGATTGAGCAGCATGCTGTCGCGCCCTGCGACCGGGATCACCTGCATCTCCGTAATGATCGGCGCGCCGGAGAAACCGGTACGCACAGAATCCTGGATCATTCTGTCCTCCCACGGCAGGCCTGGTTCAGCCTGACGATTTAGCCGCTGTCATTCGGCCGCTTCGCGGTTGCCCGCTTTAGCACCGACCAGCCTGGCAACCAAAGCGGCAAGTTCCGCGATCTCGTCCTTGTTCAGATCCGTCAGCGGCGTGCGCACCGGACCGGAATCTCGACCGATGACCTTCATGCCCGCTTTGATGATCGAGACCGCATAGCCTTTCTTGCGGTTGCGGATCGCGATCAGCGGAAGGATGAAATTCCTGAGCCCTGCGTCAATCACGGCATGGTCGCGGCGGCGGACGGCGGCGTAGAAGGCGGTGGCAAACTCCGGCACAAAATTGAACACGGCCGACGAATAGGTGGTGACGCCCATGTCGAGATAGGGCAGGGCGAAGGTCTCCGCCGTCGGCAATCCCCCGACATAGGTCAGACGATCGCCAATACGCGAATGGACACGGGTCATGAGCTCGATGTCGCCGACGCCATCCTTGTAGCCGACGAGGTTCGGGCAGCGGTCGCACAGCTTCGCGAGCGTGTCCTCGTTCAGCATCGCATTGTCCCGGTTGTAGACGATCACACCGAGCCTGGTCGACGCGCAGACAGCCTCGACGTGAGCGGCAAGGCCGGGCTGCTCGGAGTGCAGGAGATAGGGCGGAAGCAGCAGAAGGCCATCGGCTCCGGCCCGCTCGGCAGAGATGGCGATCTCCTTTGCGATGGCGGTGCCATAGCCGGTGCCGGCGAGGACGGGGGTGCGGCCCCTGGTTTCATCCACGGCGACGGCGACGACCTTGGCGACTTCGGTCGGCGTCAGCGAGAAGAACTCACCGGTTCCGCCCGCTGCGAACAGTCCGGCGACATCATAGCCGCAAAGCCAGTCCATGTTCGAACGATAGGTCGCCTCGTCGAAGGAGTAGTCCGCCTTGAACGGCGTGACAGGAAAAGAAAGCAGGCCGCCGCCGATGTGCCGGGCCATCTCATACGGGGTCATTTTGCTCATGATGGGGTCGTTCCTTGTCGAAATCGTCTGGGAAAGCGAGTGCGCGAAACGCCGACGAAGCGCTTGTTCCGCGGCCCTTCTACGGAACGGTTGGATGCGCGTCCAAGCCAATCACTGGATCGAACAATGCCCGATAAGCATCAATGTTTTTTGGTGTGAGCCGGCGCAAGACCGCCCGCGATGTCAATCAGCGACGGTAGCAAGGGGTTTTCGTCATCGCGACGCCAGACCAGAAAAAGTTCGACCGGCGCCGGCGCACGCAGTCGCAGCGGCCGCAGTTGCACGCCGCTGAAATTCAGTCCCGCAGCCGCCTCGGGCACGATGGCCAGGCCGAGCCCGGCGCGCACCATCGCCAGAATGGAATGAATTTGGCTGAGATGCTGCACATAGCGCGGCAGGATTTCCGCACGGGTGAATTGCGTGACCAGCACGTCGTAAAAATATCGGGATTCGTACGGCGAATACATCACGAAAGGCTGGCCATCGAGATCGTTGATAGAGACGGCGTCTGCGGCGGCGAAGGGATGGCCGTCCGGCACGGCGACCAGGAGCGGTTCGGCAACCACGCGCGCCGATACGAATTCGGAGCGCGCGATCGGTGGGCGCAACAGCCCGGCGTCGATCTGGCCGGACGCCAGCGCCTCGAGTTGATCGCCCGAAACCATTTCTTTTAGGGAGAGGTCGACATCCGGCAGACGCGTGCGGCAGGCGGCGATCAATTCCGGTAGGAAGCCGTAGGCGGCCGCCGCGGTGAACCCGATCTTGATTGATCCGGCCTTGCCCATAGCGATCCGGCGCGCCACCTGCGAGGCGCTTTCTGCCAGTTTGAGGATACGCTTGGCCTCGGGCAGGAAACTCCGGCCCGCCGGGGTCAGCCGAACCGAGCGGCTCGTGCGGTCGAGCAGTGATGCCTCGACGATATGTTCAAGGACCTGAATTTGCCGGCTCAGCGGTGGCTGGGTCATATTCAGCCGCGCCGCGGCGCGACCGAAGTGCAGTTCTTCGGCCACGGTCACGAAACAGCGAAGCTGGCTCAAATCGAACATCGATGCGTAACCGGAATGGACGGGTGCCTTGGACGTCAATTTTAGCATCGATCTTTCCAAAGACAACAACGGCGGCCGAAGCCGCCGTTTCAGATTTCGCGGAGCGCCGCAATCAGCCTGTAATCGGTCGTAGTTGCACCCGTTCGATTTTACCGACGACAAAGAGATAGGCGAATGCTGCGACTAGGGCGTTGGCCCCGATGAAAACCAGCGCGCCATTGAACGAGCCGGTCGCGCTGAGGATGTAGCCGACGATGATCGGCGTCGTGATGCTCGACAGGTTGCCGAACATGTTGAAGAGCCCGCCCGAGATGCCACCGGCTTCCTTGGGCGACGTGTCAGAGACGACGGCCCAGCCGAGCGCGCCGATGCCCTTGCCGAAGAAGGCCAGCGCCATCAGGCCGACAATGAAAGCCTGTCCGTCGACGTAGCTGCATCCGATGATCGACATCGAAAGCAGCATGCCGCCCACGATGGGGATTTTGCGCGCCAGGGTGATTGACTTGGTCTTGCGCAGGATCGCGTCGGAGATGACGCCGCCGAGCACGCCGCCAAAGAAGCCGCAAAGCGCCGGCAAGGTTGCGACGAATCCGGCCTGCAGGATTGTCAGGCCCCGTTCCTTGACGAGATATATCGGGAACCAGGTCAGAAAGAAATAAGTGAGCGCGTTGATGCAATATTGCCCGAGATAAACGCCGACCATCATGCGATTGCCGAGGAGCTGCTTGATGTGATCCCATTTTGGCCCACTGTCCCCGCCCTGGCCGGCATCCATGTTAACCAGCGCGCCGCCTTGCTCGATGTAGTCGAATTCGATGGCGTTGACGCCGGGATGGTCCTTAGGACCGTGGATCGTGGTGATCCAGATGAGCCCCATCACAAGCCCGAGCAGGCCCATCGCGAAGAAGACGTAGCGCCAGCCGAAATCATGCGCGATCCAGCCCATCAGCGGTGCGAACAATACGGTCGCGAAGTACTGTCCTGAATTGAAGAAGGCCGAGGCGGTGCCGCGTTCGTTGCTGGGAAACCAGGCCGCGACGATGCGCGCATTGGCGGGGAACGACGGCGCCTCCGCGAGGCCGACCAGGAACCGCAACGCAAACAAGAGGACGACGGCAGTTCCGCCCGTGAAGAAACCTATCCAACCCTGCATGAATGTGAAGACCGACCAAAACAGGATGCTGCAGGCATAAACCCATTTTGAGCCGAAACGATCAAGCAACCAGCCGCCGGGGACCTGCGCTGCGACGTAGGACCAGCCAAAGGCCGAGAAGACATAACCAAGCGCGACGGGATCGAGGTGGAGTTCTTTCGACAGCGCCGAGCCCGCTATCGAGAGCGTCGCCCGGTCGGCATAGTTCACCGTCGTCACAAGAAACAACATCAGCACGATGAATATGCGGACGCGGGACCTTTTGGCTTCAGCGGCAGCGATCGTAACAGTCATCAGTTCCTCCCAGAACGCGCGCAACCCGCTGGTCGTGAACTACGTCGTCGTTCCCTGCGGTTGGATGCGGTGTTTAGAAGGCGTCGCGGGCCAGGATCGATAGTCTATTGAGCATCGATCCATTCATTTTGGGTATTGATGCTGGAAGCTGCCCCCGTCTCAGTGCAAGCCGCCGCCCGTGGCATACCGGAAAGGCGGGCGCGTAGCGCGCGCCCGGAATGATGAAACGTGCGCGTACAGCGAAATTTCCTGAAACGGATCAAGCTGATTTGCTCTGTCCAGCCCTGTTCGAAAAAATATTCGGCTTCTCGCTTGACCCAAATCAGTTTCATAACTCCCGCCGTCCCGTCCCATCGAGAGGGGCGTTTCGCGATCGTCACGGACGTTGGTGCGGGATGCGATGGACGCGGCGGCGCTCTTGACGAACAGCGCTAATGCGTACGGCGAAGTCGTGTGGTCCTGACGCCTCATGGTTGGCGTCAAGTCTCGCGGAGGCGAAGCCGGCCCAACCGGGCGTCAGGCCACCATCATCCACGGGGCGACGGTGACAAACAAATCCTGATCACCGGGGAGAGCGCGCTATAAGCCGTAAAGCCATTGCGCAGGGAATGTCGGAGTGCCTCCGCTGAACCTGTATGCTCGTGTGCGTTTTCCTTCTGCTTCTTGCACACGGGACCGCGGGTGCAGCGCGCATCCGGCATTCCCCGCGCCCTCTGATTTCATGGCGCGAAACGTTTGGCAAAGCTCGGGCAAATCGCGCCGCGAGAACGGGAAGTCATGCGCGGTGATCTCCCCTCCCTCCACGCGCCCTTGCGCGTGGCGGGGTCCGAGGCGAGCAAAGCTCGCTCTCGAGGTCGGGGGTGGGGGGGTCTATCAGCTTGCTCTTCTGGCAGCGAGTTTGCTGTGGCACCCCCCACCCCCGACCCGTAAGAGCGAGCTTCGCTCGTCTCGACCCCACCGCTTCGCGGGGGGAGGGGAGGTTGCGATGGGGGACCGCGGGTGCAGCGCGCAAGGAGCGACTTGTCGGTCTGAGTTCAGCGAGCGAAGACGGAAGCGACGAAGCAATTTATTTGTCATTCCGGGGCGATGCGGAGCATCGGACTATGATATGCAATTGCACATCTGAGAATCCAAGGATTCCCCGATGCGCAATTGCGCATCTGAGGTCTGGTGCTGACGCACCATCCCGGAATGACGGTGTCATGCACCGCTCCTCAAAACGGCTTGCTGAGAAATTTCGAATGCTTCAGCCCATACCGCCACGGCAGCTCGACCGCCTTGGTAATGCCGATGCGAATGCCGGCGACGATCTCGGGCTTACTTGCACGCGCGTGCAACGCGATCGGCGGGGCGTCGAGCGGCAGCCCATTATGCGCAATCGTGATGCCGAGCGCTTCCGTCAGCTTGCCCGGACCCGAGCACAGCGCGCGCTCGTCGTGCAATCCGCGCCGGCGCCGCATGGCGGCAACGCCGTGGGTCGGCTGCAAGGCGCGGATGAGCACAGCACTTGCCGAACCCTCTTTCTCGCAGACGAAATTGACGCACCAGTGGATCCCGTAGGAGCGATAGACATAGGCAAAGCCGGGCGGGCCGAACATCACCTGGTTGCGCGGCGTCGGTCCGCGGTACGAATGCGCGGCCGGGTCGGTGTGATGATAAGCCTCGACCTCGACGATGATACCGCCAACGCCATTCACCAGCAGCGTCGCGCCGATCAGATCGGGCGCAACCTTATGCACGCTGCGGCCGAAAAAGGCACGCTTGAGTGGTTTGCCTAAATCGGGTGCGGTCCGGGTCGAGGAAGTGCGGCTTTGAGCCATTCAAATAGAGGCCGGGGAGGGCGGAAATGCGTTGCAGACGGCAATATGCTAAAGCACGGCCGCGAACAAGCCGCGCGGTTGCGATTCCTCTTCAAGGGGATTAGCTAAGCCTTTCCAGAAAATGGACATTCCATGGTGGTCGTCGTCGATACAATCTCAGCCACGCCGCTGCGTCCGCGGCACCCGGAAAAGGTGAACCGGCCGGATACGCTGTCGCCGCCGAAGCCGGACTGGATTCGCGTCCGCGCGCCGACCACCCGCGGCTATGCTGACACCCGCAACATCGTCAAGGAAAACGGCCTTGTCACCGTGTGCGAGGAGGCCGGCTGCCCCAATATCGGCGAGTGCTGGGACAAGAAGCACGCCACCTTCATGATCATGGGCGACACCTGCACCCGCGCCTGCGCCTTCTGCAACGTCAAGACCGGCATGCCCGGCGCGCTCGATCCGCAGGAACCGGAGCACGTCGCGGAAGCCACTTTCAAGCTCGGGCTCACCCATCTCGTGGTCACCTCGGTGGACCGCGACGATCTCGCCGATGGCGGCGCAGAACATTTTGCAAAAACCATCCGCGCCATCCGCGCGCGCTGCCCGACCACCACCATCGAGATCCTGACGCCGGACTTCCTGCGCAAGGATGGGGCGCTCGAAATCGTGGTCGCCGCGAAACCCGACGTGTTCAACCACAATCTGGAAACGGTGCCGTCGCGTTATCTCAACGTGCGCCCGGGCGCGCGTTATTTCCATTCGATTCGGTTGCTGCAGCGGGTCAAGGAAATCGATCCCACGATCTTCACCAAATCCGGCATCATGGTCGGCCTCGGCGAGGAACGTCACGAGGTGTTGCAGGTGATGGACGATCTGCGTTCGGCGGACGTGGATTTTCTGACCATCGGACAATACCTGCAGCCGACCCGCAAGCATCACGCCGTCATGCGCTATGTGACGCCGGACGAATTCGCAGGCTACGAGAAGGTCGCCTATACCAAGGGCTTCCTGATGGTATCGGCAAGCCCGCTGACCCGCTCGTCGCATCACGCCGGCGATGATTTCGCCAGGCTCAAGGCGGCGCGCGCTGCAAAATCTGGCTGAAGCGGAAACGCAATGCCGAAATTCAACTCCAGGCGCCGGGTCAACCACAGCGCGCCGCAGATGTTCGATCTGGTCGCCGACGTCGAGCGCTATCCGGAATTCGTGCCGCTGTGCAGCGCGCTCAGGGTGCGCCAGCGCACGCCGAAACCCGACGGCACCGAGATCGTGATCTGCGAGATGACGGTATCGTTCAAGCTGGTGCGCGAAACGTTTACGACCAGGGTGACGCTGGACCGGGCGAACCTGAAAATCCTGGTCGAATATCTGCAAGGGCCGTTCTCCAATCTCGAAAACCGCTGGACCTTCGAGCCGCAGTCGGACACGGCCTGCGATGTCGGGTTCTACCTCGCTTACGAATTCAAGAGCCGGATGCTGGCGATGCTGATGGGAACGATGTTCGACACCGCGTTCCAGCGCTTTGCGGCGGCGTTCGAAAAGCGCGCGGACATGATTTACGGACGGCCGGCCATCGCGGGTAAGGCGAGATCCTGATCAAGCCCGCGGCGGCCGCCGCCGCTTGACGGCGCTGCGCCGCGGCGAGCGCGCCACGCGCGGGCGCAAGCGGCTGGCGGCCTCGCGGCGCGGTTTGGCCGGTGCCTGCGGCCCGCGCGCCAGTTCCATCAGCATCCGCAGCGCCTCGACGACGGAGCGGGCGCGCACCGCGCTGCGGCCGATCGCGCCGAAGCGGCATTCGCGATGCAGGATTCGGCCGTCGCGGGCGGCGACCGCGAAATGCACCAGTCCCACCGGCTTGCCCGGCGTCGCGCCGCCCGGACCGGCGATGCCGGTGATGGAGACGGCGAGATCGACGCCGGCACGCTCCAGCGCGCCGACCGCCATCGCGGTCGCGGTCTCCTTGCTGACCGCGCCGAAGCTCTCAAGCGTCGGTGGCCTTGACGCCGAGCATCGCGCGCTTGGCCTCATTGGAATAAGTGACAAAACCGCGGTCGATGACGTCGGAGGAGCCGGGAATATCGGTAAGCGCGCCGGCGACCAGGCCGCCGGTGCAGGATTCCGCGGTCGCGATGGTCAGCTTGCGCATCCGGCAAAGATCGAGCAGCGAGCGGGAGAGGGCGCGGGCGTCGCTGCCGCTCATGTCAGTCGCCCCAACCTTTATCGTCCCACGGGAGGCGGATGGTGGCGCTCGCGGTGGCGGCGATGCCTTCCTCGCGGCCGGTGAAGCCGAGCCGTTCGCTGGTGGTCGCCTTCACGGCGACGCGCGAGACGTTCAGCGCCGGTGATCTCGGCGATGCGCGCGCGCATGGTGTCGCGGAGCGGTCCGATTTTCGGCCGCTCGCAGATCAGCGTCACTTCCAGATTGGCGATGCGCCCGCCGCGCGCGGTGACCCGGTCGACCGCATATTTCAGGAATTGGTCGGAGGACGCGCCCTTCCACTTGATGTCGCTGGGCGGAAAATGCGAACCGATATCGCCGTCCGCCAGCGCGCCGAGGATGGCGTCGACCAGCGCATGCAGGCCGACGTCGCCGTCGGAATGGGCGAGAAAGCCCTTGCTGTGCGGCACGCGGATGCCGCAGATCATCACGTGATCGCCGTCGCCAAAGGCGTGCACGTCGTAGCCGGTCCCGGTCCTGATATCGCCGAGCTGGGCGGCGAGGCGGGCTTCTTCGCGGACAAAATCTTCCGGGGTCGTCAGTTTCATGTTCGCAGGATCGCCTTCAAAGGTCGCCACCGTCAATCCCGCCCATTCGGCGAGCGCCGCGTCGTCGGTGAAATCGCTGCGGCCCTCGCGCGCCGCGCGGCGGTGGGCGTCGAGAATCACATCGAACCGGAACGCCTGCGGCGTTTGCGCGATACGCAGCCGCGCGCGCTCCGGCGTAGCTTCGACGTTGCCGTTTCCGTCGATCAGCTTGACGGTATCGCTACGGCGATCGCCGGGATCGCCGCGCCGGTGCGGCCGGCGGCCTCGATCGCGCGCGAAATCAGCGCCGCCGAGACAAATGGCCGCGCCGCGTCGTGGATCAGGACGATGTCAGGCTGCTGGCTCGGCGAGCGCTTCGAGTCCGGCATGCACCGAGGCCTGCCGCGTCGCCCCGCCCTTGGCCGGCGGCTCGTGACGCAACGCGCTGACGGCGTCATTGAACATGGCGGTATCGTCGGGATTGAGCACCGGCTGCACGGCAAAGACCTGCGGATGGCGGCAGAACGGCTCCATCGCGCGGAAAATCACGGTCTGCCCGCCGATCGAGCGATACTGTTTCGGCCCGCCCGAGCCGGCCCGAAGGCCGCGTCCGGCGGCGACAAGGATGGCGGCGGTCCGCTCAGATTTCGGCATTGCACTCAGTATACTGGCGATTCAGGGTTGATGGGGGAGCACGGGTTGGGTCGGCGCACAGCCCTTATCATGCCGAGGCCGCAAAAACAGAGTGATTCCCCATGGCTGTGGGAAAAGCATATTTTGTTGCAGTGCACTTGCAAGATTGCAAGAACTGTCTAAACTGTAGGCATGAAACTTGACTGCACAAGATTTGTGCGCAAAATGCGTCTGCGGCAGTCGCGATGAGGCGCCTGTCAGAGAAACGAGAAGTCCGTGACCGGCTCGGAAATACTTCACTCTAAGCCATTGAAAATAGGCGATATTACTGTCGCCAACCGGGTCCTTCTCGCGCCGATGTCGGGCATCACCGATGCGCCTTTTCGGCGTTTGACGGCCGCGCTCGGGGCCGGACTCGTCGTCTCCGAAATGACCGCCAGCGACGATCTCGTCAATGGCCGGCCGATGTCGCTGCTGCGGTGCGAGGCAACCGGAATAGGTCCCCATGTGGTCCAGCTCGCGGGCTGCGAGACCAGATGGATGGCGGAAGGCGCGCGGATCGCCGAAGCCGGCGGCGCCGAAATCATCGATATCAACATGGGTTGCCCGGCGCGCCACGTCACCGGCGGCCAGTCCGGTTCGGCGCTGATGCGCGATCTCGACCACGCCCTGAGATTGATCGAGGCGACGATATCGGCGGTGAAAGTGCCGGTGACATTGAAGATGCGGCTCGGCTGGGACGAGCGCTCGCTCAACGCGCCGGAACTGGCGCGCCGCGCGGAGGCCGCAGGCGTGCAGATGATCACGGTACACGGCCGCACCCGCTGCCAGTTCTACAAGGGCGTCGCCGACTGGGGCGCGGTGCGCGCGGTCAAGGCATGCGATCGGCATTCCGCTCGTCGTCAACGGCGATATCAGCCTCATTCGAGGACGCGGTGTCCGCGCTCGAGAAATCCGGCGCCGACGCCGTCATGGTCGGCCGCGGCGCCCAGGGCCAGCCATGGCTGCCCGGCCAGATCGCGCGCCGGCTCGAAACCGGAGTGGTCGAGGCCCCCCCGTCGCTGGCGCGAGCAGCTCGACCATATCCGCGCGCTCTATGACGAGGTCTGCAGCCACTACGGCTTGCGGATCGGCCTTCGTCACGCGCGCAAACATCTCGGCTGGGCGCTGGAGGTCGCGGCGCGATGCAGCCGCGCGCCGGCGGCCACGCTCAAGACCTGGCGCGCGAGGATTCTGACGTCGGAAGATCCCGCGGGCGTGAACCGATCTCTTCAGGATGCGTTTGACGACTTTGCATGGAGCGCTGCTGCATGACTTCAGCCGCAGAACATCGCAGGCCGATGCCGTCCGATGGCGATGCCATCCTCAACGCCTTGCCCAATCCGGTGCTGCTGGTGGCGCCCGACGGCAGGATCGTCGACGCCAACATGGCCGCGGAATCGTTTTTCGAAATCTCGACGCAATTCCTGCAGCGCCAGTCGCTCAAGGAACTGGTGCCGTTCGGCAGCCCGCTGCTGGCGCTGATCGATCAGGTGCGATCGAGCGGCTCGCCGGTCAACGAATACAAGGTCGATCTGGGCACGCCGCGGATCGGCGGCGACCGCCAGGTCGATCTGCATGTCGCGCCGCTGACCGAGCGGCCCGGCCATATCGTCGTGATGCTGCAGGAGCGCACCATCGCCGACAAGATGGACCGGCAACTGACGCATCGCAGCGCGGCGCGTTCGGTGATCGCGCTGGCCGCGATGCTGGCGCATGAAATCAAGAACCCGCTGTCGGGCATCCGCGGCGCGGCGCAACTGCTCGAGCAGGCGGCATCCTCGGAAGACCGCATGCTGACCCGGCTGATCTGCGACGAGGCGGACCGCATCGTCACGCTGGTCGATCGCATGGAAGTGTTCGGCGACGACCGGCCGGTGGCGCGCGGTCCGGTCAACATTCATCAGCGTGCTCGATCACGTCAAGCGGCTGGCGCAATCCGGCTTTGCCCGCAACATCCGCTTCGTCGAGGACTACGATCCGTCGCTGCCGCCGGTGCTGGCCAATCAGGATCAGCTGATCCAGGTGTTCCTCAATCTGGTGAAGAACGCCGCCGAGGCGGTGGCCGATCTCGGCAGCGACGCGGAGATCCAGCTCACCACCGCGTTCCGGCCCGGGCGTCCGGCTCTCGGTGCCCGGCAAGAAATCGCGGGTGTCGCTGCCGCTCGAATTCTGCGTCAAGGACAACGGTCCCGGCGTGCCGGAGGACCTGTTGCCGAATCTGTTCGATCCGTTCGTCACGACCAAGCCGACCGGCAGCGGGCTCGGTCTCGCGCTGGTCGCCAAGATCGTCGGCGATCACGGCGGCATCATCGAATGCGAATCCCAGCCGCGGAAAACCATCTTCCGCGTGCTGCTGCCCATGTTCAACACCGCCAAACATCTCGACCAAAGCAATCGCGATGACGTTTCGGGGACGCCGTTGCATGCCTCACAGGACGCAAGATGAGGAATAAGAACGATGCCCGCAGGTAGCATACTCGTCGCCGACGATGACACGGCGATCCGCACGGTTCTGAACCAGGCTCTTTCACGCGCCGGATACGAGGTGCGGCTGACAGGGAACGCGGCCACGCTGTGGCGCTGGGTCAGCCAGGGCGAGGGCGATCTGGTCATCACCGACGTGGTGATGCCCGACGAGAACGCGTTCGATCTGTTGCCGCGGATCAAGAAGATGCGGCCGAATCTTCCCGTCATCGTGATGAGCGCGCAGAACACCTTCATGACCGCGATCCGCGCATCCGAACGCGGCGCCTATGAATATCTGCCGAAGCCGTTCGACCTCAAGGAGCTGATCGCGATCGTCGGCCGCGCGCTGGCGGAGCCGAAGGAGCGGGTCGCCAACCAGGTCGACGAATCCGAGTTCGATTCGATCCCGCTGGTCGGCCGCTCGCCGGCGATGCAGGAAATCTACCGGGTGCTGGCGCGGCTGATGCAGACCGACCTCACGGTGATGATTTCCGGCGAGTCCGGCACCGGCAAGGAGCTGGTCGCGCGCGCGTTGCACGACTACGGCAAGCGGCGCAACGGCCCCTTCGTCGCCGTCAACATGGCGGCGATCCCGCGCGATCTCATCGAATCGGAACTGTTCGGCCACGAGCGCGGCGCGTTCACCGGCGCCAATACCCGCGCCTCCGGCCGCTTCGAGCAGGCCGAAGGCGGCACGCTGTTCCTCGACGAAATCGGCGACATGCCGATGGAGGCGCAGACCCGCCTGCTGCGGGTGCTGCAGCAGGGCGAATACACCACCGTCGGCGGCCGCACGCCGATCAAGACCGACGTGCGCATCGTCGCCGCCAGCAACAAGGACCTGCGTATCCTGATTCAGCAGGGCCTGTTCCGCGAGGATCTGTTCTTCCGCCTCAACGTGGTGCCGCTGCGCCTGCCGCCGTTGCGCGAGCGGATCGAGGATTTGCCCGATTTGATCCGGCATTTCTTCGCGCTGGCCGAGAAGGACGGTCTGCCGCCGAAGAAGCTCGATGCGCTGGCGCTGGAACGCATGAAGCAGCACCGCTGGCCGGGCAACGTGCGCGAACTCGAAAATCTCGCGCGCCGGCTCGCCGCGCTCTATCCGCAGGACGTGATCACCGGCTCGGTCATCGACGGCGAACTGGCGCCGCCGGCGGTGACCTCGGGCGGCAGCGTCCAGCACGGCGTCGACAATCTCGGCGGCGCGGTCGAGGCCTATCTGTCGTCGCACTTCTCGGGGTTCCCCAACGGCGTGCCGCCGCCGGGCCTCTACCACCGGATCCTCAAGGAGATCGAGGTGCCGTTGCTCACCGCCGCGCTGGCGGCGACGCGGGGCAACCAGATCCGCGCCGCCGACCTGCTCGGCCTCAACCGCAACACGCTGCGCAAGAAGATCCGCGATCTGGATATCCAGGTCTACCGCAGCGGCAGCTGACGGTTCCGGCGCCCGAAGGCCTGAGGCACGTGGCGGAAACGCGGCATAACGCGCGAGGAGGCAGCGCAGGCGCCGCGGAATTGTCGTAATTTGGCAACATTGTGATATGAATGCATCAGTCCGCTGCCGGCGGACGTAAGGCCTTCAGCTCACAACCATTGCCGGAATGACCAGCGCAGACACCTCGGCCGCATCGTTCGACCCGTCGTTCGCCGAACCCAAGGGGCGCTCCCTTTGGAGGTTCGTGGCGCCGTTCGCGGTCGCCGTCGCGCTGCTGTCGGCCCTCCTGACCTTCGTGGTGCTCACGGGCCTGACCCGGATCGAACCGACCCGCGACGTCGTCATTTCCTTCATGCTGATCAATGCAGCGATCATCCTGCTTCTGGTCGGCATCATCATCCGCGAAGTCTGGCAGGTGGTGCAGGCCCGCCGCCGGGGCCGGGCGGCCGCGAGGTTGCACATCCAGATCGTCGGCCTGTTTTCCGTCATTGCGGTGTTGCCGGCCGTGCTGGTGGCGATCGTCGCCAATGTGACCATCGACCGGGGCTTTGATCGGTTGTTTTCAGGCCCGACGCGCGAGGTGATCCAGAACTCGCTGATCGTTGCCCGGGCGTATCTCTACGAGCACGCGGAACTCATTCGCGGCGACATCCTGGGAATGGCCAACGATATTTCGCACGCCCGGCCATTATACGACCAGGATCGCGGCACGTTTCGCGAGCTTCTGACGGCGAGTGCCGCCTCGCGCAATCTGCCGGGCGCGATGCTGATCGACAAGGACCGCAATATCCTGGAGACGGCGCAGACCGGGATCAACCAGACCTTCGCCGCGCCGCCGCCGGAATTCCTGAGCAACGTCAAGGAAACCGAGCCCGAGATCTCGGTGTTTCCCGAAGGCAATTACGTCGCGGCGGTGATCCGGCTGCGCGCCTTCAACGACACCTTCCTCTACGTCGCCCGTCTGCTTGATCCGCACGTGGTCGCGCAGGTCAACGAGACGCAGGCCAGCGTCGCCGAATATGCCGAGCTGGAATCGCGCCGGCTCGGCATGCAGGTGTCGCTCGCGCTGATGTTTGCGGTGATCGGGCTGACCATCCTGATGGCCTCGGTCCTGATCGGGCTGAACTTCGCCAATTGGCTGGTGACGCCGATACGGCGGCTGATGAGCGCCGCCAATATCGTCTCGACCGGCGATCTTCATGTGCAGGTGCCGGTGCACAAGTCGGAGGGCGATCTCGCGCAGCTCGGCGAGACGTTCAACAAGATGACGCAGGAATTGCGCACCCAGCGCGACGAACTGGTCAACGCCAGCGAGCTGATCGACAGCCGCCGCCGCTTCATCGAGGCGGTGCTGTCCTCGGCGAGCGCCGGCATCATCGGCGTCGATGCCTCGGGCAGCGTCGGCATTCTCAACCGCTCCGCCGAAAAGCTGATCGGTCACGCCGAATCGGAGACGCTGGATCATCCGCTGTCGGACGTGCTGCCCGAGCTCGACGACATGATGAAGACCGCGCGCGAGGGCACGCAGCGGCTGGTCCAGGGCCAGATCACGATTCTCCGCGACGGCCACGAGCGCAATCTGTCGGTTCGCGTCAGCGCCGAGCAGACCAGCCAGTCGCGCGACAGCTACATCATCACGCTCGACGACATTACCGAGCTGGTTTCCGCGCAGCGCACCTCGGCGTGGGCCGACGTCGCCCGCCGCATCGCGCACGAGATCAAGAATCCGCTGACGCCGATCCAGCTTTCCGCCGAGCGCATTCGCCGCAAATTCGGCAAGGTCGATCACCGAAGACAAGGCCGTTTTCGAGCAATGCACCGACACGATCGTGCGGCAGGTCGACGATATCAGGCGGATGGTCGATGAATTCTCGCGCTTTGCGCGGATGCCGAAGCCCGTGATCGAAGGCGAGGACGTCGCCGACACCGTGCGGCAGGCAGTGTTCCTGATGCGGGTCGGCCAACCCGACATCGATATCGAAGCCGATATCAAGGAAGAGCCGATGCGGGCGCATTTCGACCGTCGGCTGATTTCGCAGGCGCTGACCAACATCATCAAGAACGCCACCGAAGCCATCGAGGCCGTGCCGCCGGAGGAATTGGGGAAGGGTCGCATCGATGTCATCGCCGCGCGCGAGAACGATGATATCGTGATCGACGTCATCGACAACGGGATCGGCCTGCCGAAGGTGAGCCGGGCGCGTCTGCTCGAACCCTACGTCACGACGCGGGAAAAGGGCACCGGCCTTGGGCTGGCGATCGTCGGCCGCGTGCTGGAAGACCATGGTGGCCGGATCGAACTTCACGATGCTGCCGATATCCGGCCGGGTCAGCGCGGCGCCTGGATGCGGCTGCGCTTCGCCGTATCGGGTCATGCACCGAAGGTCGAAGTGAAAGAGCAGGCGGATCCCGAAACAAAATCACCGGCAGCCGAAACCAATGGGCAGGCTGACGCGACCAACAATGAAACAAAAATCGAAGCCGCAACAGGCAATTGACGAGACAGGCGTAACCCATGGCAAGTGACATTCTGATTGTCGATGACGAAGCGGATATTCGCGACCTGGTTGCGGGCATTCTCGACGACGAGGGATTTACCACCCGGACCGCGCGCGACAGCGATTTGGCGCTGGCGGAAATCGCCAATCGCCGCCCGCATCTGGTGTTTCTCGACATCTGGCTGCAAGGCAGCAAGCTCGACGGGCTGCAGTTGCTGGAGCAGATCAAGCGCGAACATCCCGATCTGCCGGTGGTGATGATATCAGGACATGGCAATATCGAAACCGCGGTCGCCGCCATCAAGCGCGGCGCCTACGACTTCATTGAGAAGCCGTTCAAGTCCGATCGGCTGATTCTGGTGGCGACGCGGGCGCTCGAGACCTCGCGGCTGAAACGCGAGGTGAAGGAACTCAAGCAGCTTGCGCCGGCGGCAAGCGTTTTGACCGGCCGCTCCGCCTGCATGAATCAATTGCGCCAGACCATCGAACGGGCCGCCAAGGCCAATAGCCGCATTCTGATCGTCGGTCCTTCGGGATCGGGCAAGGAGCTGGCCGCGCGTACGCTGCATAACCTGTCAAGTCGCGCCGAAGGTCCCTTTGTCGTCATTAACGCCGCGGCGATCACGCCGGAACGCATGGAAATCGAGTTGTTCGGCGTCGAGCAGTCCAATGGCGAGCATCAGCGCAAGGCTGGAGCGCTGGAAGAAGCCCATGGGGGTACGCTGTTCATCGATGAAATCGGCGACATGCCACGCGAAACCCAGAACAAGATCCTGCGGGTGCTGGTGGATCAGACCTTCCAGCGCTCGGGCGGGACCACCAAGGTCAACGTCGACGTTCGCATCATCTCCTCGACCGCGCGCAACCTGGAGGAGGAGATCGCCGAGGGGCGTTTCCGCGAGGACCTCTATCACCGGCTGTCGGTGGTGCCGATTTGGGTGCCGCCGCTATCGGAGCGCCGGGAGGACATTCCTGAACTGATCGATTATTTCATGGATCAGATATCAGCCGCTACCGGGCTACCTAAACGCCAGATCGGCCAAGATGCGATGGCGGTGTTGCAGTCGCACGTCTGGCCCGGAAATGTCCGGCAGCTTCGCAACAACGTCGAGCGCGTTATGATTCTGGCCGGCGGCGGTCCGGAGGTGATCATCACCGCCGATATGCTGCCGCAGGACGTCGGCTCCATGGTGCCGGCGATGCCGACCAGCAACAATGGCGAGCATATTATGGGCTTGCCGTTGCGCGAAGCGCGGGAAGTATTCGAGCGCGATTATCTGATCGCCCAGATCAGCCGCTTCTCGGGCAATATCTCGCGCACGGCCGAATTTGTCGGCATGGAGCGTTCGGCGCTGCATCGCAAGCTCAAGGCGCTCGGCGTCGGTTGAGGCGAATGGTCGATATTTTCATGCCATTATCCGGGAAATTTGCCTCCTTTCTAGGCTTTTCCCGAGAATTGAGCCCTTGTTCCCAAAGCAATGGCCGTGAAGCGACTTGCCTAAAAACCGTACCTGCCTTCTAATCATGCCGCCGCGCCTCCCGGAGGGGGATCTCAGGGGAGTGCGGGCAGCCGGGAGATGGCCCGACAGAGAGCTGCGACCGGTTCAATGAAAAAGAAACCAACAAGACTGCGGGATAAAAACAATGGCGGCAGACCGCGCACAAAACCTACAGGACACCTTCCTTAATCACGTTCGCAAAACCAAAACGCCACTGACGATCTTTCTGGTCAATGGAGTAAAGCTGCAGGGGATTGTCACCTGGTTCGACAATTTCTGTCTGCTGCTGCGGCGGGACGGTCATTCGCAGCTTGTATACAAGCACGCGATTTCGACCATCATGCCCGGCGCTCCGATCCAGCTGTTCGAAGGTGGCGAGGATGCTCCGGCTTGAGAGTGATCTGATTGGAACCCCGGAATATCGAAGGCGGTACCGATCGTCCGCGGTCGGCAGGGGGTAAAGCTACTGGGCGGGTGATCGTCATCGGCCCTTATTTGCGTTTGCGCCGCGGCGATCCCGAGGCGCAGACGGATCAGCATGTCCTGCGCAATACCGAGGCGCGGCTTGAGGAAGCCGTGGGTCTGGCGCGCGCCATTGACCTCACGATCGCGGACGCGCTGATCGCGCCGGTCAGCCAGATCAGGCCTGCGACATATCTCGGCAAGGGCAAGGTCGAGGAGATCGTCGGACTGATCGCCGGCCACGATATCGAACTGGTAGTGATGGATTGCGCGCTGTCGCCGATCCAGCAGCGCAATCTGGAGAAGGCCTGGGACACCAAGGTTCTCGACCGCACCGGATTGATCCTCGAAATCTTCGGCCGCCGCGCCAAGACCAAGGAAGGTGCGCTGCAGGTCGAACTCGCGCATCTGAATTATCAGCGCTCGCGGTTGGTGCGGTCATGGACCCATCTGGAGCGCCAGCGCGGCGGCTTCGGTTTCATGGGAGGTCCCGGTGAAACCCAAATCGAAGCAGACCGCCGCCTGATCGGCGAACGCATCACGCGCCTTGAGAATGAAATGAAGAAGGTTCAGGCGACGCGGCGGCTGCATCGGGCGGGCCGGCAGCGGGTGCCGTACCGGGTGGTGGCGCTGGTCGGCTATACCAATGCCGGCAAATCGACGCTGTTCAATCGCCTGACCCGGGCCGACGTGCAGGCCGCCGACATGCTGTTCGCGACGCTCGATCCGACCCTGCGCGCGCTAAAACTCCCGCATGGCGGCAAGGCGATGCTGTCGGACACGGTCGGCTTCATCTCCAACCTGCCGACGCAGCTGGTGGCGGCGTTTCGCGCCACGCTTGGAAGAAGTGCTGGAGGCCGACGTCATTCTCCACGTTCGCGACATCTCGCACGAGGACGCCGACGCGCAGCAGCGCGACGTCGATACCGTGCTGCGCCAGCTCGGCATCGATCCCGACGCCGGACAGCGCATTCTCGAAGTCTGGAACAAGATCGACCGCTTCGACGCCGAAGGGCGCGAGAACCTGAAGAATATCGCCGCCCGCCGTCCGCCGGAGCGCCCGTGTTTCCTGGTTTCCGCCGAAACCGGCGAGGGGATCGACGCGCTGCTTGCCGCGATCGAGCAGCGGCTGGCGGCAACGCGCACCACGCTGGACCTTACGATCGACGCCTCCGACGGCGCCGGCATCAGCTGGCTGCATCGCAATTCGGAAGTGCTGAACAAGGAGCTCCACGACGGCCGGTTCGACATGACCGTGCGCGTCGACGAAACCAAGCGCGACATCGTGGTCAACCGGTTCGACGCCGTGCCGCAGTGGTGCGTGAGCCACTTGACGTATCTCGCCGCCATGCCGCGGCTGTCCCGGTTACGCCGACGCTTCGCCGGGTCTTAGTCTGCCGAAGCTTTAGCGAAGGCCCGCTTCGCCTCGTTCCACAAGCGCGTCCATCTCGGCGAGCGATGCGCCTTCCGGCGAACGGCCCTGCGCCGCCAGCGCGCGCTCGATATAGCGCGAAGCGGCGTTCGAATTTGGCGTTGGTGCCGCGCAGCGCGGCTTCCGGATCGGCGCCGACATGGCGCGCCAGATTGACCAGCGCGAACAGCAGATCGCCGGTTTCCTCGGCGAGTTCTTCGCTGTCGCCGCGGTCGAGCGCGGCCTCGATCTCGTCGGCTTCCTCGCGGATCTTGTGCAGCACCGCGCGCGGATCGTTCCAGTCGAATCCGACGCTGGAGGCCTTGCGCTGCAATTCCATGGCGCGTGTCAGCGCCGGTTGCCCGGCTTTCACGCCCGACAGCAGCGATTTGTGCGCGGGTTCCTCCGCGGGACGCCGCGCCGCGCGTTCGGCCTTCTCCTCGGCCTTGATGCGGTCCCACGCTTCCTTGACGTGGCCGGGCGTCAACCGTCCGTCCTTGTCGGCGAAGACATGCGGATGCCGCCGGATCATCTTGCGCGTGATGGCCTCGACCACGTCGCCGAACGCAAACGCGTTCTGTTCCTCGGCCATCCGGGCGTGAAACACCACCTGCAGCAGGAGGTCGCCGAGTTCCTCCCTGAGATCGTCGAGATCGCCGCGCGCGATGGCATCGGTGACCTCGTAGGCTTCCTCGATGGTGTAGGGCGCGATGGTCGCAAAATCCTGTTCGAGGTCCCACGGGCAGCCGGTACCGGGCGTTCGCAGCGCCGCCATGATTTCGAGCAGGCGTGAAATATCGCGGGAAGGGGTCATGGCGCACCGGGCCTGGGGGAGTTCCGACCTATATGCCGCAAGACGCGCGCCGATCCCAGCAAAACGAGCCGGACAGGCCGGCATTTCCACCGATTGGCGCTCATATGATTGGCCTGCAGGGCATCGATTCCGAAGTGCTCATAGGGGCAGCCCATGAGCGATCGAATCGCAATCCGAAACCGCGCTGGTGCTGTTCTCCGGGGGACAGGATTCCGCCACCTGTCTCGCATGGGCGCTCGAGCGCTTTGCGCGCGTCGAAATGCTCGGTTTCGATTACGGGCAGCGTCATGCCATCGAACTTGAATGCCGCGAGCGCCTGCTCGACGGCATCAGATCATTGCGCGCGGATTGGGCGGCAAAGCTCGGCGAAAGCCACACCCTGGCGATTCCGACCCTGGCCGAAATCTCCGACACCGCGTTGACGCGCGATGTCGCGATCGCGATGGGCGCGGACGGCCTGCCCAATACTTTCGTGCCCGGCCGCAACCTGGTGTTTCTGACCTTCGCGGCGGCGCTGGCCTACCGGCGCGGCATCAGCCACATCATCGGCGGCATGTGCGAGACCGATTATTCCGGCTATCCCGATTGCCGCGACGAGACCATCAAGGCGCTGCAGACCGCGCTCAATCTCGGCATGAACAAGCAGTTCGAATTGCACACGCCGCTGATGTGGCTGGACAAGGCCTCGACATGGAAGCTCGCGAACGAGCTCGGCGGGGCAGGGCTGGTCGATCTGATCCGCGAACACTCCCACACCTGCTATCTCGGCGAGCGCGGCGCGCGGCACGATTGGGGTTACGGCTGCGGCGAGTGCCCGGCCTGCGCGTTGCGCGCAAAGGGCTGGCGGGAATATGAGGCGGCGGCGACCGCCTAACTTCAGCAAAATCTTCCGGCTGCAATACGATCGGCGAGCCGTGCGGCGTGCGGTCGGCGGCGTGGTCCCAGGCGTCGCGATAGCGGATAAGGGTCTCGGAAGACGCGACGCCCTTCGCTGCGATCAGCCTTTCGAGCGTCGCCAGCCAATGCCGGTAATAGGTCTCGCCGCTGTCGGGATCGCCCGCGGCCTGCGCGCGCTTGATTTGATCGGCGAGCGCGGCCGCCCATTCGTTCCAGGTGAACAGTCCGCGCGCGTGCAGCGCCAGCGCCATCGCAAAAGCCTGCGCTTCCCAGGGTTCACGAAACACGGGCCGTCGGCGTCGCGGGGAATGCCGGGCACGGCGCGGGTCGCCGCGTCGGCGGCTTGCGGATCAAGCGCCATCAGATGCGCTCCAGATAGGGTTCCCAGGCGTCGACCGAGACCTTCAGGTTCGGATCGGACGTCACGCCCCACAGCTCGCGGCCGGCGAACGTCACCGTGTACAGCCATTGCGGGTTTTCGCCGGCGCCAGTTGCGTTGCTGTCAGGAAAGACATGACAGCCGAGCACGCGTTCGACGACGCCGACTATGGCCGCGCACATACCGGGGAAGGCGCGTATGGGTCGGCGGATGGATCTCTTTCGCACGAATGCGATCGCCAACGGCGAAACGAGCAGGCCGCGTGGCGTCGCGCTCGGTCGGTCCGCCCCGGTGCAGCATCGCGGCGACCCCGTCCGGCGTCAGCGTCTTCGCCACCGGTTTTGCCGGATGCAGCGGCTTGCCGGCTTCGATCTCGTCCGATGCGATCAGGCCGCGCTCCAGCATCAGCCGCTCGAGACCGGCGAGCCAGATCTGGTAATAGCTCTTGCTGAGGTAATCCCTGGGCGGACGGTCCTCGCGGGCGAAGCGCGACATGTCGATGTTCCAGCCGCCCGGCATCGCCATCGCGAGCGTGAGGGCGAAGGCGCGCCGCTCCCATTCGGCATGAAACACCGGTTCGTTCGGTTCCGGCGCGACCTGACCGGACCATTTAACGCCGCCCATATCATGCGCGCCGTCCATCAGGCGACCTCGTGCGGCTGTTTCGGCAATCCGGTGCCGATCATGCTGTCGCGGGTGACGAGGTCGGCCAACCGTTCCTCGCTCCAGCCTTCGGTGCCTTCGGGGCGCATCGGCAGCACCAGATAACGGATTTCCGCGGTCGAATCCCACACGCGGATCTCGGTGCCCTCAGGCAGCTCAAAACCGAAATCGCGAAGTACGCCGCGCGGATCCTTGACCGCCTTGGAACGATAGGGCGCGGATTTGTACCAGACCGGCGGCAGCCCGAGCACCGGCCAAGGATAACAGGAGCACAGCGTGCACACGACCATGTTGTGGATTTGGGGTGTGTTCTCGACGACCACGATATGCTCGCCCTGACGCCCGGCATAGCCGAGTTCGGCAATGGCCGGCGTCGCATCCTTGATGAGGCGGGCGCGATACGCCGGATCGGCCCAGGCGCGGGCGACCACGCGTGCGCCGTTGCGCGGGCCGACCTTGGTCTCGTAGGTTTCGATCAGAAGGTCGAGTGCGGCCGGATCGACATAACCCTTTTCGGTCAGGATGGTTTCGAGCGCGCGCACCCGCAACTCGGTCTCGGACAATTCCGAATGGTCGTGATCGTGGTGATGGCCTGGTCATGGCCAAAGGATAGGCGAAACATTCAGGTTATGTCGAGGCGCAGTCGGGGTGGTTCCGCGATCCGGCGGTGTCGCACCCTCTTTATCTCACTCGGCCTGCGCCCAGGCTCCAAACGAAGCAGGGGTCTTCCGCCGCATTGTGGGCTATCCTGCCGAAAATAGCGGACAGGGAGCGTTAGACGTGGCGGACTTCGTGACCATCGAAAAGGGTGGGGCCCGAAGGGCGGATCGCGGTGGTGCGCTTCGACCGCGGTGACGGCATCAACGCGCTGTCGCCGGAAGCGCTGCGTCAACTCACCGATGCGGCGCGCAGCTTCGAAGACGACAGCTGCACCTCGGTCGTGGTGCTCACCGGTGGCAAGGATGCCTTCAGTGCCGGCTTCGACCTCAAGGACCCTGAAGGCCGTGCCCGGCGGACCATGGATCTCGGCGCATTGCGCCGCCATCTCAAGCTGGGGCCGCGGCTGACCCACGCCTGGCATGAGATGGAGCAGATCACGATCGGTGCCGTCGAAGGGTTTTGCGTCGGCGGCGGCGTGGCGCTGGCGGTAGCGCTGGACTTTCGGGTCATGGGCCGCGACGCTCATCTGCGGGTGCCTGAGATCGGGCTCGGCATGAACATGAGCTGGCAGAGCATCCCTCGCATGCTGCATTTGATCGGGCCGGCGCGCACCAAGCAGGCGGTGATCCTGGCCGATCAGCGGATCAGCGCCGGCGAGGCCTATGAGTGGGGTCTGGTGGAGGAGGTGGCCGATCCCGGCAGGGCCTTCGATGCCGCGATGGTGCTCGCCACAAAAATCGCTGCCCAACCGCCGCTGTCGGTCGCCATGACGAAATTGACCGTCAACCGGCTGGCGCACGCACTCGACGACCTCGCCAGTCACATGGATATCGACCAGTTCGCGCTGGCGAGTTTGAGCGAGGATCACAAAGAGGGTGTTGCGGCATTCCTGGAGCGCCGCAAGCCGCGCTTCAAGGGGCGCTAGTACGACTGAGTCGATCAACTGAGTTAGTTTGCCGCATTTGATTTCATTTTGGAATCAGATGGTTGTTAGGCTTTCCGTCGAGCGAGGAGGCTGTGATGGATCGCGGCAGCGGAATGGCGATTGCGGATCGTTTTGCGGCGTATGTGGGCGAACTGACGAAGGTGGTTGGGCATGCGGACCGGGCGGGACCGCTGCGGGATTATTGCTCTGGGCTTTTGGCGACGGAAGGGCGGCGCAGCGTGGAGCCGATGGCGGCGGTGACGGCGCCGGCGCGGGTTTCGGCGCAGCATCAGAAGCTGCTGCATTTCGTTGCCAATGCGGAATGGTCGGACGAGCAGATGCTGGCCAAGGTGCGCGACCTGGTGACGCCGTCGATGACGCGGCAGGGACCGATCGAAGCCTGGATCATCGACGATACGTCATTTCCCAAGAAAGGCCGGCATTCGGTCGGGGTGCATCATCAGTATTGCGGGCAGCTCGGCAAGCAGGCCAATTGCCAGGTGGCGGTGACGCTGTCGATCGCCAATCATCATGGCAGTCTGCCGATCGCCTATCGGTTGTACCTGCCGCGGGCGTGGACGGACGACAGAGCGCGGCGCGCCGAGGCGCATGTGCCGCGCTCGATCAGGTTCAAGACCAAGCCACAGCTTGCGCTGGAGCAGATCCGCGCGGCTGTGACGGCGAACGTGGCTCGCGGTGCCGTGCTGATGGACGCCGGTTATGGGACGAACAGCGGCCTGCGCCGGGCGATCACGGACTTGGGGCTGGGCTACGTGGCGGCCATCATCTCGACCGTCAAAGTGCGCCTCGTGTGCGAGGGCAATCCGAAGCCGCGGAGGGTCAGCGTCGCAGCCTTGGCTCGCGGCCTGCCCAAGCACGCCTGGCGCAACATTACGTGGCGGGAAGGCAGCAACGCCAAACTGCAGTCGCGTTTTGCCCGCGTGCGTGTGCGCGCCGCGCCGATGTCGGGCGAAGCGCGTTTCGCCGAAGAGACACTGCTGATCGAATGGCCCAAGGATGAAGCCGCGCCCACGAAATTCTGGCTCGCGACCGTCGACCACGACATGCCGTTCCGCGACCTCGTCGATCTCGCCAAGCTGCGCTGGCGAATCGAGCGCGATTATCAGGACCTCAAACAAGAAATCGGCCTCAGTCATTATGAGGGGCGCACCTGGCGAGGCTTTCATCATCACGGCACGATGTCGATCGCAGCCTATGGGTTCCTGATCTCCGAGCGGGAGAGGATTCCCCCCTCAGCACCTGATCGCGCCGCTGCAATCGAAAAATCTGCCCTTCCCAGTGATTATCGACCCCGCGGCGCCCCCAATCCGGCCGCAGCGCCACGTTCCCAACTCGATCGCCACCATTCATCGCCTGTTGGCCGTCGCGATTGCAGCGACCCTGCAGCGATGCCAATGTTGCACCCGTCGCATGACGCTCAACCAGCGGCGAAATTTGTGATCCAGTAGTACTAGCAAGCCGACCGGTGAACAGCTTTTCTTGGCGAAAAATTAGCGAAAGCAAAATTCGCAGCGTCCATCACCAAAGGCTTCGCTAAAAGCTGCAAAGTCCCGGGCATATAACCCCACCGAAATCCGAGTTCCTGTCGCAGGCGGAGAGCAGGCGACGACGCATTATCGGTGCCAAGCACTCTGGCCGCGGCCGCTATGCCCGCGCAAAGCGGTCATTTGGCAAGCCGATGTCCGTTTACCGCCATTGGTCTTTGACTCATGTCAGACCCGCAGACGAAAAGCGCGCGATTGATATTGCAAACGCGTCTCTGGTTGAGTTTCGCCTTAGGAGAATCCCATGCCGGTGCTGACAGCCGTGCCGGTTCTTATGCCTGCGCCTCAGCGGCCTTGGGACGTCGTCGCTGATTTCGATTTTAGCGCCAGGAAATCGATCCCGTTACCTGATCCGGCCTTACTATCTGCATTCCGACGGCAAGGTCGGACACGACGCCTTCGCCGTCGTCCGCGAAATCATCCGCCCGCGAGATGAACACGGTCACTATTGGGCGCGTCGTGCTGGCCAAGCGACCACATCATCGCGTTTGGTGGAGGGAGAAGGGCCTAGTCGGTATGCCGCTATGCCACCCGTACGAAGTGCGATCCGAGAAGGAATATTTTGACAATATCCGGGACGTCAAAGTCACCAAGGACATGCTCCGCCTCACCAGGGCATATCGTCTCCTGGCCGTATGTGGCGTGATCAGAGCCGCATACCGAGCCTTGCGGTCTCCACGAATCGTTGTGCCGCCGGTGCGAGAACGAACCCTGCACGGCTTACCAGCGACACGTGTCGAGCGATTGTTGGGCGGGACAAAGAAACGGCTGCGAGCGTCGGGAACTGCAGTTTCGGAAGCATATGCGCCGGCAAAATACTTATTCCCACGCCGTCCGCCGTCAACGCCGTTGTGATCAATGAAACCTCGAAGGTCGGCGCAAAGCGGACGTCGGTGTCCGTTCTCAGCAGACCCGATCATTGCGCGAGCCAAGAGGGCGTTCGTACCCTTTATTGATTTAAACCTGGGCGGCTATGACGACTAATATGCTGCAGGGATTGTCCACACGTTGTCAACTCGGTTGCCGCGCGTGTAAGGTTCTCTGCGGGAGGAGGCACGCCCGCGGAGATGGGCAGCCGAGACGATCATGTTCGAAGGACACGATCCTTATCTGGTCGCGCTCTCGGTGCTGATCGCGATCCTGGGTGGCTACACCGGCTTTGGCCTCGCCGCGCGGATCCGCGGGACGCCGGGCGTGAGCCAGCGCGTCCTGCTGTCGGGCGCGGCCAGCTTTCTCGCGATCGGCATCTGGACCATGCATTTCGTCGGCATGCTGGCGGCGCCGATTCCGTCCGACGCCGTCTATCTTGTGCTGCCCACCATCGTCTCGTTCCTGATCTGCGCGCTGGTGGTCGGCGTCTCCCTGTTTTTCCTCTCGATCGGTGAGCCGTCGCAGCGCCGCGTCATTTCGTCGGCGGTGCTGCTGGGGGCGGGGATCGTCAGCATGCATTATGTCGGCATCCACGGCCTCGCCGGCAATTTCGCGATCGAGCACGACGGCTCGATGGTCCTGTTGTCCATTGTAATCGCGATCGTCGCAGCCTATGGCGGCCTGCGCGTGTTCCTGGCCCGGCAGGACGGCGTCCGGTTGATCGCGAGTTCGATCGCGTTCGGCGTCGCCGTCTCCGGCATGCATTACACCGCGATGTACGGCATGCATTTCGTGCCGCCGTCGGAAACCACACACCATCATCTGAGCGGGCTTGCCGCGTCGCAGCAAATTCTGTCGGTGGTGGTGGCGGTGCTCTGTTTTGTCATCGCGGCCGGCTTCCTGTTGTCGCTGGTGCCGGATCCGCGGCGGCAGACCGTAGTCCGTGCCGCGCCCTCGATCGATCCGGAAATGGCAACGGCGGCGCTCGTCGCCGCGCCGGTGCCGCCGCCCGAGGCGGGCGCCGCTGCCACGCCGCTGCCGCGGCCGATGGCGGCGCCGCTCGGCGGCCTCGGCCAGCCGCCGCGCGCCGCACCCGCGCCGCGGCTGCCGATCGAGGGTGCCAACGGCACCCATTTCATCGATGTCGCCGATGTCAGGAGCGTCCGCGCCGATGCTCATTATACAAGGGTGCATGACGGCACCCGCGAGCGGATGTGTCCGTGGTCAATCTCGGAAGCCGAGGCCCAACTCGATCCTGGGCTGTTCGTTCGCGTCCACCGTAGCCATATCGTGGCGATCCCGCATGTCTCCTTCGTACGCAAGGAGGGCGACGGCGCGGTGATCGAACTCGACGGCCCGTCGCCGCACCGTGTTCCCGTCAGCCGGGCCAAGATCGCCGAGGTCAAGGCAAGGCTGGGGCTGAGACGCAATCATCACGTCTGAATTCCGCGGGTGAGCTCTTCGTACCTCGTCCCGCGACAACCGGGGGAGAGCGAGAAATCGATTAGGTCGCGAAGGCTGACGCATTTCGTGCGCGGCAATCCGCAACTCGTGCGAATTCGCTCTGCTGGTGACCCGCCGCTCGTCTCCGCCTTGCTTGCGAACAATTCCCATAAGAGCCTCCGCCGACGTCTGCACTTAATGCGCGCGCATTCCGCAAGAGTTTTGCGGCCGGAATACGCGCCAAAACAAAAAGACGCATGGAGGAGACGATGATTCCTGGCCCGTTCAGCTATCACCGGCCTGCGACGCTGGCCGACGCGGTCAAACTGCTCTCGACATTGGGCGACGAAGCCCGCCCGCTCGCCGGCGGCCACAGTCTGGTCCCGATGATGAAGCTTCGGCTCGCCAGCCCCGAACATCTGGTCGACCTGCACGGCATCGCCGGGCTGAAGGGCATTCGCCGCGACGGCAACAAGGTCGTGATCGGGGCGATGACCACCCAGCACGAATTGCTGGCGTCCAATGAGATCGCAAAGACGCTGCCGATCCTGCATGAGACCGCGCTTCTGATCGCCGATCCGCAGGTACGCTACATGGGCACCATCGGCGGCAATGTCGCCAATGGCGATCCCGGCAACGACATGCCGGCGCTGATGATGACGCTCGGCGCGAGCTACCGGCTCGAAGGGCCCGGGGGCGCCCGCGAGGTCGCGGCCACCGAATTCTATCAGGGCGCCTATTTCACCACGCTCGAGCCTGGCGAGATCTTGACCGCCATATCCATTCCTGCACCCGCCGCTGGTCACGGCTACGCCTACGAGAAACTAAAGCGCAAGATCGGCGACTACGCCACCGCCGCGGCGGCCGTGATGCTCACCATGTCGGGCGGCAAGGTCGCCAGTTGCGCGATAGGCCTGACCAATCTGCACGAAACGCCGCTGCTCGCCACCGACGCGGCGAAGGCCGTGATCGGAACCAGCCTCGATGCGGCGACGCTGAAGAAGGCCGCGGCCGCGGCGGAGGCGATCATGTCGCCGGCAGCCGATGCCCGCGGGCCGGTTGAATACCGCAAGCATGTCGGCGGCATCATGGTGACGCGGGCGCTGCAGCGCGCCGCTTCACGCGCCGGTTAAGAACAAGGGGAGGGAACCAACAATGGCAAAGACCCATGTTACCATGAAAGTGAACGGCGCTGAGGTCGAAGGCCTCGTCGAACCGCGCACGCTGCTGGTGCATTTCCTGCGCGAGAATCTCGCATTGACCGGCACCCATATCGGCTGCGAGACCACCCACTGCGGTGCCTGCACCGTCGATCTCGACGGCATGTCGGTGAAGAGCTGCACCGTGTTCGCGGTGCAGGCGCAGGGCTCCGAGGTCCTGACCATCGAGGGCGTCGCTAACGCCGACGGCTCGCTGTCGGCGCTGCAGGAAGGCTTCCGCATGATGCACGGCCTGCAATGCGGCTTCTGCACCCCCGGCATGATTTTACGCGCTCAGCGGCTGCTCCAGGAGAATCCGCGGCCTTCGGAAGAAGAAATCCGGATGGGCATATCAGGCAATATCTGCCGCTGCACCGGCTACCAGAACATCGTCAGGGCGATCCAGTACGCCGCCGACAAGATCAATGGCGTTGAATTCAAGGAGGCAGCGGAATGAACGACATGACTCCCACGCGGGAACAACGCGAAGCCAACCTCGAAGGCATGGGCTGCAAGCGCAAGCGCGTCGAGGATGCGCGCTTCACCCAAGGCAAGGGCAATTATGTCGACGACGTCAAACTGCCAGGCATGCTGCACGGCGATTTTGTCAGATCGCCGCACGCCCATGCGCGCGTCAAATCAATCAACAGCGAAGAGGCGCTGAAAGTGCCCGGCGTGCTGGCGGTGATCACCGCCGAGACGCTGAAAACCGTCAACCTCGCCTGGATGCCGACCTTGGCCGGCGACGTCCAGATGGTTTTGGCCGACGGCAAGGTGCTGTTCCAGAACCAGGAGGTCGCGTTCGTGGTTGCCACCGACCGCTATGCCGCGGACGACGGCATCAACAAGGTGGTGGTCGAATACGAGCCGCTGCCGGTCGTGATCGATCCGTTCAAGGCGATGGAGAAGGATGCCCCGGTGCTGCGCGAGGATCTTGCCGGCAAGACCACTGGCGCGCACGGGCCGCGCAAGCATCACAACCACATCTTCGAGTGGACCGTCGGCGACAAGGACCTCACCGACGCCGCGTTCAAGAAGGCGGATGTGACGATCAAGGAATTGATCTCCTATCATCGAACCCATCCGTCGCCGCTGGAAACCTGCCAGTGCGTGTGCTCGTTTGACAAGATCAAAGGCGAACTGACGATCTGGGGCACCTTCCAGGCGCCGCATGTGATCCGCACCGTGGTAGCGCTGATCGCCAAGATTCCGGAACAGAAGATCCACGTGATCTCGCCCGACGTCGGCGGCGGTTTCGGCAACAAGGTGGGCGCCTATCCCGGCTACATCTGTGCCGCCGTCGCCTCGATCGTCACCGGCAAACCCGTGAAATGGGTCGAGGACCGCATCGAGAACCTGACGGCCACTTCCTTTGCGCGCGACTACCACATGACGACCGAGATCGCGTCGACCAAGGAAGGCAAGGTCACCGGCCTGCGCGTCCATGTGCTCGCCGATCACGGCGCGTTCGACGCCTGCGCCGATCCGTCGAAATGGCCGGCTGGCTTCTTCAACATCGTCACGGGGTCTTACGACTTCCCGACGGCGCATCTGTCGGTCGACGGCATCTACACCAACAAGGCGCCCGGCGGCGTCGCCTATCGCTGCTCGTTCCGGGTGACGGAGGCGGCCTACTGCATCGAGCGCGGCATGGATATTCTTGCGCAGAAGCTCGGGATGGATCCGGCGGAATTGCGGCTGAAGAATTTCATCCGGAAGGAACAGTTCCCGTATCACTCCGCCCTGGGCTGGGAGTACGATTCCGGCGACTATCACACCGCCATGAAGAAGATGATGGACACGGTCGACTATGCCGGCCTGCGCAAGGAGCAGGCGGCACAGCGCGCGGCGTTCAAGCGCGGCGAGACCCGCGAGATCATGGGCCTCGGCGTGTCGTTCTTCACCGAGATCGTCGGCGCCGGCCCGTCGAAGAATTGCGACATCCTCGGCATCGCGATGTTCGATTCCTGCGAAATCCGCCTGCATCCGACCGGCGCGGGCATTGCCCGGGTCGGCACCAAGAGCACCGGCCAAGGCCACGAGACCACCTGGGCGCAGATCATCGCCACCGAGATCGGCATTCCCGCCGACAACATCATGGTCGAGGAAGGCAACACCGATACCGCGCCCTACGGGCTCGGCACCTACGGCTCGCGCTCGACGCCGGTGGCGGGTGCGGCGATCGCTATGGCTGCGCGCAAGATCAAGGCAAAAGCGCAGATGATCGCGGCCTACAAGCTCGAGGTGCACGAAGGCGATCTCGAATGGGATATCGACGGCTTCCGCGTCAAAGGCCTGCCGGAAAAAACGATGTCGATGAAGGACATTTGCTGGGCGGCCTATAATTCGGTGCCGCCAGGCATGGAGCCGGGGCTGGAGGCGGTGAGCTATTACGATCCGCCCAACATGACCTATCCGTTCGGCGCCTATATCTGCGTGATGAACATCGACGTCGATACCGGAGTCTACAAGATCAGGCGTTTCTATGCGCTCGACGATTGCGGCACCCGCATCAACCCGATGATCATCGAGGGCCAGGTGCATGGCGGCCTGACCGAGGCGTTTGCGATCGCGATGGGCCAGGAGATCCGGTACGACCCCGAGGGCAATGTGGTCACCGGCTCGTTCATGGATTTCTTCATGCCGACCGCGGTCGAAACGCCGCATTGGGAGACCGATTTCACCGTGACGCCGTCGCCGCATCATCCGATCGGCGCCAAGGGCGTCGGCGAGAGCCCGAATGTCGGCGGCGTGCCGGCGTTTTCCAACGCCGTCAACGACGCCTTCTCGTTCCTGGGCTCAACGCATATCCAGATGCCGCATGACTACTGGCGCAACTGGAAGGCGGCGAAGAATTTGGGAGTGTTCGCGGCGTAGTGTTCTTCCCCCCTCCCTCCACGCGCATCGCGCGTGGCGGGGAGGGGTCGGGGGTGGGGGTCTATCCGCTTGCTCCTCTGGCAGAGAGTTTGCTGAGCCACCCCCCACCCCCGACCCCTCCCCGCCGCTTCGCGGGGGAGGGGAGAAGATGCAGCGAAGAGGAAAACGCACTGGCAATGAAGACCCGCGAGGAGATCGCGCAAGCGCTCGCTGCTTCCGGCTATATCGCCGATAGCGAACTTGCGACCGCGATCTCGCTGATGCAATTGCTCCGGCGTCCGCTGCTGCTCGAAGGCGAGGCGGGCGTCGGCAAGACCGAAGTGGCAAAGGCGCTGGCCGCGGTGCACGACACCGAGCTGATCCGGCTGCAATGCTATGAGGGCCTGGACCAGTCCGCCGCGCTCTATGAATGGAACTACCAGCGGCAATTGCTCTCGATCCAGGCGCATCGCGGCGGGGATGCCGACGCCATCGAGGACCAGATCTTTTCGGAAAAATACCTGCTGGAGCGGCCGCTATTGGCCGCGATCCGGCGTGCAAAGCCGCCGGTGCTGCTGATCGACGAGATCGACCGCGCCGACGACGAGTTCGAGGCGTTCCTGCTCGAACTGCTGTCGGATTTCCAGGTGTCGATCCCCGAACTCGGCACGATCCGGGCGATCACGATCCCGCATGTGGTCCTGACCTCGAACGGCACCCGCGAACTCTCCGACGCGCTGCGCCGCCGCTGCCTCTATCATTATGTCGACTATCCCGACGTCGATCGCGAGGCGCGCATCATCATGGCGCGGATCGATGGCTCTACCGCGTCGCTGTCGCTGCAGATCGCGCGCATGGTCGAAGGCATCCGCAAAGAAGAGCTGCGCAAGGTGCCGGGGGTGGCGGAAACGCTGGACTGGGCGGCGGCGCTGGTCGGGATCGGCGTGCACGACCTGCTGGAGACGCCGGAGACGGTGCACGAAACCCTGATGTGCCTGCTGAAGACCCATGAGGACAAGTCGCGCATGAGCCGCGAGGTGACGGAACGGATATTGGGGAAGGTCGCATGAGCTGTTGCGGCGACAGTCCCGGCTATGACGAACTCGACGAGGTATCAAAACTCGTCGCGACAAAACTCGCCGCGTTCCTGAAAACGTTGCGCGAGGCCGGCTTTGCCGTCGGCCCGAGGGAAGGCCAGGACGCGGCGTCGCTGATGGCGGCGGGCTATGCGGAAAAACCGGGCTTGTTGCGTTCCGCATTCAAGCATCTGTTCTCGGCGCGCAAAACCGACTGGGACCGGTTCGACGGGCTGTTCGACGCGTTCTGGCTGGGCAAGCGCGTGCGGTCGCGCTCCCTCACCATCGGCTCGACCAAGGCGGCCAACAGCCCGTCGCTGAAGAGCCTGCAGGATAACAGGTCGCAACCCTCCGGAAGTCGAGGCCGCCACCGATCAGGTCCCGTCAGACGGCGATGCGCCGGAGGGGCGCTCCGGCGAAGGCCGCATGGAAGGCGCCTCGCGCGCCGACAATCTTTCCGAAATCGATTTCCGCAAGATGGCCGATCCCGACCAGATCGAGCAGGCGCACGAAGTCGCCGCAAGGCTGGCAAAAACCATGCGCACGCGGCTGACCCGGCGGGATCTGGCGCGGCGGCAGGGCTACCGGCTCGACCTGCGAAGAACCATCCACGGCAATATCAGCCATGGCGGCGTGCCGATCTCGCTCGTCAAACGGCAGCGCAAGGAAAAGCCGTTGCGGCTGGTGATGCTGCTCGATGCCTCCGGCTCGATGAGCATGTATACCGGCGTGTTCCTGCGCTTTATCCACGGCGTGCTCGACGAGTTTCGCGAGGCCGAGGCGTTCCTGTTTCACACCCGTCTCGCTTACGTCTCCGACGCGATGAAGGAAAAGGATCCCGCGCGCGCGCTCGACCGGCTCTCGATCATGGCGCAGGGCGCCGGCGGCGGCACCAGGATCGGCGAGAGCCTGCAGACCTTCAATCGCTGGCATGCCGCGCGGGTGATCCATTCCCGCACCTTCGTGATGATCGTCTCCGACGGCTACGAGACCGGCGATGCCGCGCTGCTCGGCCGCGAGATGGCCGCGCTGGCGCGGCGCTGCCGCCGCATCGTCTGGCTCAATCCGATGATGGCTTGGGAGGGCTATGCGCCCGAAGCCGCCGGCATCAAGGCCGCATTGCCCCATGTCGATCTCTACGCGCCCGCCAACACGCTGAAAAGCCTGACCGAGCTCGAGCCCTATCTGGCGAAGCTGTGAGGAACGCATCCATGACAAAACATGTCGAAGTGATGGATCTGGTGGCGCAGCTCAAGGCCGCCGAGGAAGCGTTCGTTCTCGCGACCGTCGTCCGCACGGTATCGGTGACCGCGGCGAAGGCCGGTGCGAAAGCGATCATCCGGCCCGACGGCACCATCGTGGCGGGCTGGATCGGCGGCGGCTGCGCCCGCGGCGCGGTGCTGAAGGCCGCGCGCGACGCGCTCGCCGACGGCGAGCCGCGCATGGTCTCGGTGCAGCCGGAGAATCTCCTGGCCGAACTCGGCGTCAAGCCCGGCGAGAACCGCGACGGCGTGCGCTTTGCCTCGAACATGTGCCCGAGCAAGGGCACCATGGACGTGTTCGTCGAGCCGGTGCTGCCGCATCCCTCCCTGGTCATTCTCGGCGTCAGCCCGGTGGCGCTGTCGCTCGCGGCGCAGGCGCGCCAGCTCGGCTATCACGTCACGGTCGCCGCTCCCGCCCGCCGACCTGACGGACACGCCGGACGCCGACATGCTGATCGACGGCTTTGCCTTGGGCAGGCTGCACGAAGCGCGGCGCTTCATCGTGGTATCGACGCAAGGCAAGGGCGACGAAGCCGCATTGCGCATGGCGGTGAAGACGGATGCCGCCTACCACGCCTTCGTCGGCAGCCGCCGCAAGATGGCGGCGCTGCGCGAGAAGCTGATCAGCGAGGGCATCGACGCCGCCGCACTCGACCGCATCAAGGCCCCGGCCGGCCTCGACCTCGGCGCCATCACGCCGGAGGAAATCGCGATGTCGATTCTGGCGGAGATCACGGTCGAGCGCAGGCGCGGCCAGCGCACCCCTTCACAGATCAGCAGCGGTTAGGAATTCGACGATGCAAATGAATGACAGCCAGCGGTAAGCTGGCGCAACTCGGCGCCCGTCTGATCGATCGACAGCAAGGAGACTTCGCAAGTGAGTTCTTCGCCTCGCTCGGGCAGGTGGTCGGCGGGACCACGGTGACGCCGATGGAAGCGGAGGCCGCGCCTAAGGGCTGGCTGGTTGTCTTCCTTTTCGGCGCAGCACTCTACGCCTCTAGCGCGTCATCGGAGAGGGAACGCTGCAGTGCCTTCGCCTCGTCCCACGGCGCACATCCAGACGTCGCGCTCCTCCTCGGTCCTGAGTGATGCCGGTGGTCGACGACTAGAACTCGATTTGCTCGGCGATATTCAGGGCAGGGCATCACCACCTCAATCCCGAGATATCGGACGGTGCTCTCCAACGTAACCCTCCGGTCAGTACCGCGGCGACGGTCAATTGAGGCCGCAGCATTTCTTGTATTTCTTGCCTGAACCGCATGGGCACGGCTCGTTGCGACCGACCTTTTTCCCCGGGACTGTGACGACCCTTGGATCGATGTCCTGCACTGGTTGGGTGTTGGCAAGGCGCCATTCGTTGAGGATGACGACCCAGTCGGCGATCTTGTCGGGTGCTGCCGCCAGGATCGTATCACGGTCATGCATCTCTTTTTCTCCCCGGGCGATGTCGGCAAGCAGCAGCATTCCGCTCATCGCCAGCATCGCTTCCTCGCCGAGGGCGAGCAGTTCCTCATCAAGCTGCTTGATGTGGCGCGACACTGCGGACATGGGCGCTCCAATTGCATGGCAGCAGTTCACGTAGCCGTCCTTGCGGAAGGTTGGCGATCCGGACGACCACGTCGGCAAGCCAGGCCTGCGGGTCGATGTCATTGAGCTTGGCCGTCATGATCAAGGTGGCGATGAGGGCAGCACGCTCGGCACCACGATCGGAGCCGGCGAACAACCAGGATTTACGGCCCAAGGCAGAGCCGCGCAAGGCCCGTTCGGCCGCGTTTGTTGGTCAGGCAGACCCTGCCGTCATTGATGAAGTGAGTGAACCGATCCCATCGCTTGTGTCGCGAGCGCGCGCAGCGGGAAGCGCGGAAGAAAAATCTGCCATCCGGCCTGAAGTCTCCGGACGGACTCTCAGGCCGAAAATACTTGATTCGCATAAGGTATATTATGGAATATTTTTATGTCCAGCAGGATCAGGCACTTACTTAAAAACTATCGCAATTTGCCTGAGCCGAAGCCCGCGCTGTCTGCTTCGATGAGATGCCGCCGCTATTGGTCAGTGCCGTCGCCATACCGCGATGCGAGGCCCCGCTGCCGCTCGTGAAAGCCTTGCTGTTGCCGTCGTCCGCAGACACTGCAATAAGCCGCCTCGGGAGTTGGCGGATGACCCGGCGGCGTCAGGTCCGTAAGGTGTCGCCACAAGAACAATAATCTCAAGGGAGATCGAGATGAGCTTTTCACGACGCGCGCTACTGAAGGCATCCGCTGCCTCGGCGGTCTTGGGCGGCATCGGCGCACCGTTGGTCGCGCGCGCGCAATCGGCCGAATTCACCTACAAATACGCCAACAACCTTCCCGACGCCCATCCGATGAACGTCCGCGCCAAGGAGATGGCGGCGGCGATCAAGGCCGAGACCAAGGGCCGGGTCGATCTGCAGATTTTCCCGAACAACCAGCTCGGTTCGGACACCGACATGCTGAGCCAGATCCGCTCCGGCGGCGTCGAATTCTTCACGCTGTCAGGCCTGATCCTGGCCACGCTGGTTCCGGCCGCCTCGATCAACGGCATCGGCTTCGCATTCCCGGATTACGACACGGTCTGGAAGGCCATGGACGGCGATCTCGGCGCCTATGTGCGCGGCGAGATCACCAAGGCGGGTCTCGTCGTCATGGACAAGATCTGGGACAACGGCTTCCGCCAGACCACGTCCTCGACCAAGCCGATCAACGGTCCCGACGACTTCAAGGGCTTCAAGATCCGCGTTCCGGTTTCGCCGCTGTGGACCTCGATGTTCAAGGCCTTCGATGCGTCGCCGGCCTCGATCAATTTCAGCGAGGTCTACTCGGCGCTGCAGACCAAGATCGTCGAGGGCCAGGAAAATCCGCTGGCGATCATCTCGACCGCGAAACTCTACGAGGTGCAGAAATATTGCTCGCTGACCAATCACATGTGGGACGGCTTCTGGTTCCTGGCCAACCGCCGCGCCTGGGAAAAACTGCCGGAGGATATCCGCGCCATCGTCGCCAAGAATATCAACGCGGCCGCGGTCAAGGAGCGCGCGGATGTCGCCAAGCTGAATGCCAATCTGCAGCAGGAACTGGCTGGCAAGGACTTGGTCTTCAACAAGCCGGATGCCGCGCCGTTCCGCGACAAGCTGCGCTCCGCCGGCTTCTATTCCGAGTGGAAGGGCAAATATGGCGAGCAGGCCTGGGCGCTGCTGGAGAAGGCCGCCGGCAAGCTGTCGTAACGCTTTCGGCCAAGGGACCGTCATGGCTGCTCACGCCGAAGGCTCCGTAGCGGCGGCCGGCGAGGCGATGTCCCCTCGCCGTCGTTCGCGCGTGGCGCCGCTGGAAGCTGCGCTGGGGATGCTGGTCGAGATCCCGGCGGCGCTTCTGGTCGTCGCCGAGATCGTCATCCTGTTCGCCGGCGTGGTCGCGCGTTACGGACTGCGCAGCCCGCTGATCTGGTCGGACGAACTGGCCTCGATCCTGTTCCTGTGGCTCGCGATGCTGGGCGCGGCGGTGGCGTTCCGCCGTTCCGAGCACATGCGCATGACGGCTATTGTCGCCAGCGCCGGGCCTGCGATGCGGGCCTAGCTCGATCTGGTCGCGACCTGCGCCGCATTGGCCTTTCTGCTGATGATCGCCTGGCCGTCCTACGAATACGCCTACGAGGAAAGCTTCATCACCACGCCCGCGCTGCAAATCGCCAACATCTGGCGTGCCGCGGCGCTGCCGGTCGGTATCGGCCTGATGGCGCTGTTTGCGATGCTGCGGCTGGCGCGGGCCGGCGATCCCAAGGTCGTGCTGGGTGCCGTGTTGTCGGTTGCTCTGCTGATCGCCGCGTTCTGGCTGGCGCAGCCCTGGCTGCGTCCGCTCGGCAATATCAATCTGATCATCTTCTTTGTCGGCGTGGCCGGTTTTTGCGTGTTTGCCGGCGTGCCGATCGCGTTTGCCTTCGGGCTGGCGATTTTTGGCTATCTGGCGCTGACGACGCGGACGCCGCTGATGGTGCTGGTCGGCCGCATGGACGAGGGCATGAGCCATCTGATCCTGTTGTCGGTGCCGCTGTTCGTGTTCCTCGGCTTGTTGATCGAGATGACCGGCATGGCGCGCGCCATGGTGGCGTTTCTGGCGAGCCTGCTCGGCCATGTCCGCGGCGGCCTGCACTACGTGCTGGTCGGCGCGATGTATCTGGTCTCGGGCATCTCCGGCTCGAAGGCCGCCGACATGGCCGCGGTCGCGCCGGTGCTGTTTCCGGAAATGAAGGCGCGCGGCGCCCGCCCGGCGATCTCGTGGCGCTGCTCGCGGCCACCGGCGCGCAGACCGAAACCATTCCGCCGAGCCTGGTGCTGATCACGATCGGCTCGGTGACCGGCGTTTCGATTTCGGCGCTGTTCACCGGCGGCCTGCTGCCGGGCGTGGTGCTGGCGATCACGCTGTCGGCGCTGGTGTGGTGGCGCTATCGCGGCGAGGACTTGAGCCACGTCAAGCGGGCCGGGAGCCGGCGAGGTCGTCCGTTCGTTCGTCATCGCCCTGCCCGCGCTGGCGCTGCCCTTCGTGATCCGCGCCGCCGTGGTCGAAGGCGTCGCCACCGCGACCGAAGTCTCCACCATCGGCATCGTCTATGGTCTGGTCGATACGGGCTTGTGGTCTATCGCCATTTCGACTGGCGGCGGCTCGCGCCGATGCTGGTCGAGACCGCGTGCTCTGTCGGGCGCGATCCTGATGATCATCGGCACCGCGACCGGCATGGCCTGGGGCCTGACCCAATCCGGCTTTTCGCGCGCGCTGGCCGCCGCGATGACCGGCCTGCCCGGCGGCTCCGCGACCTTCATCGCGGTATCGATCGTGGCCTTCATGATCCTGGGCAGCGTGCTCGAGGGCATTCCGGCGATCGTGCTGTTCGGCCCGCTGTTGTTTCCGATCGCACGCGCAGTCGGCGTGCACGAGGTCCATTACGCCATGATCATCATCCTCGCGATGGGCATCGGATTGTTCGCGCCGCCGTTCGGAGTGGGCTATTATGCCGCCTGCGCCATCGGGCGCGTCGATCCCGCCGAGGGCATCAGGCCGATCTGGGGTTACCTGCTGGCGCTGCTGGTCGGGCCTGATCGTGGTGGCGATCTTTCCGTGGATATCGATCGGATTCTTGTAAGCGGTATGCGCAATGGAGGTGGCCGATGAGTGGGAAACAGAACCAATATGATATCGGACTGGACAAGACGCCCGCCAACTACGTGCCGCTGACGCCGCTGAGCTTTCTGGCGCGCAGCGCCGCCGTCTATCCCGACCATATCAGCACCGTCTATGAAGGCCGCAGCTTCACCTGGTCGGAGACCTATGCGCGCTGCCGGCGCTTTGCGTCTTATCTTGCAAGCCGCGGCATCGGCACCGGCGACACGGTGGCGGCGATGCTGCCGAATATCCCCGCGATGAACGAGGTGCATTTCGCGGTGCCGATGGCAGGCGCCGTGCTCAACGCGCTCAACATCCGGCTCGATGCGCCCTCCATCGCGTTCCAGCTCGATCACGGCGGCGCCAAGATCATCCTGGTCGATCCCGAATTTGCCGGCGTGATCACAGAGGCGCTGACCCTGATGAAGGGCCCAAGACCGTTCGTCATCGACGTCGACGATGCCGCTTTCGCGGGCGGCAAACGGATCGGCGAAATCGAATATGAGGACGCGCTGTCGCAGGGCGATCCCGGCTTCGGCGCAAGATTGCCGCAAGACGAATGGGACGCCATCGCGCTCAGCTACACTTCGGGAACCACGGGCAATCCCAAGGGCGTGGTGACCCATCACCGCGGCGCCTATCTCAACGCCGTCAGCAACATCCTCGCAGGCCAATCTCGGCCAGCATCCGGTCTATCTCTGGACCCTGCCGATGTTTCACTGCAACGGCTGGTGCTTTCCCTGGACCATCGCGGCTTCCGCAGGCATCAATGTCTGCCTGCGCAAGGTCGAACCCACCAGGATTTTCGAGCTGATCAAAAAACACGGCGTCACCCACATGTGCGGCGCGCCGATCGTCTACAACACCCTGATCAACGCGCCGGATGCGCCAAAGGACAGCGCTGCAAAGCGCCGTGGTCGGATTGATCGCCGGCGCGGCGCCGCCGGTCGCCGTGCTCGAAGGCGCCGAAAGCATCGGGATCAAGCTGACGCATGTCTACGGCCTGACCGAAGTCTATGGTCCGGCCTCGGTCTGCGCGGAGCAGCCGGGCTGGGACGATCTGCCCGCCGATCAGCGCGCGCAACTGAAGCGCCGGCAGGGCGTGCCCTACCCGCTGCAGGAAGCCGTCACCGTGATCGATCCCGAAACCATGCAGCAGGTGCCGCGCGACGGCGAGACCATCGGCGAAGTGATGTTCCGCGGCAATATCGTGATGAAGGGCTACCTGAAGAACGAAAAAGCCACCAGGGAAGCCTTTGCCGGCGGCTGGTTTCATACCGGCGATCTCGGCGTGCTCGACGAACACGGCTATGTCATCATCAAGGACCGCTCCAAGGACATCATCATTTCCGGCGGCGAGAACATCTCGTCCGTCGAGGTCGAGGACGTGCTCTACAAGCATCCCGCCGTGCTGTTCGCGGCCGTGGTGGCAAAGCCCGATTCAAAATGGGGCGAGGTGCCCTGCGCCTTCATCGAATTGAAGGAAGGTGCGCGCGCCACCGAAGCCGAAATCATCGCGTTCTGCCGCGGCCAGATGTCTGGCTTCAAGACGCCGAAGGCCGTGGTGTTCGGTCCGATTCCAAAGACCTCGACCGGCAAAATTCAGAAATTCATCCTGCGCAATCAGGTGGATTCGGCGAAGGCGATTTCGGCCTGAGCGGTAATTTCGCGCTTCAGCTAACCGTCAGCCGCATCCCGTCATAGGCCGGGATGACGCCCGCCGGCAGGCTCTGGCGCAGCACTTCGTAATCCAGATCGGAATGCATGTTGGTGATGACGGCGCGGCGCGGCTTGAAGCGGTCGATCCATGACAGCGCGTCGTTGACGCTGAAATGGCTGGGATGGGCGGCATAGCGCAGCCCGTCGATGATCCAGAGATCGAGGTTTTCCAGGAAACGGCCAGCTCTCCGGCGGGATGTCGCTGACATCGGGCGTATAGGCGGCATCGCCGATCCGGTAACCGAGCGCCGGGATATTGCCGTGCTGCATGATGAAGGCCGACAGCGAGACCGGACCGCCCTTCCCTTCGATCGCGCGGGTTTCGCCCGGCCTCGATCGAATGATGGTCGAGGATCGGCGGATAATCGCTGCCCGGCGGCGACACGAAGCAATAGGAAAACCGCTGCATGATGTCCTTGCCGGTCGATTGGTTGAGATAGACCGGAATGCGCCGGCGCTGATGCATCACGACGGAACGGAGATCGTCGATGCCATGGGTCTGGTCGGCGTGCTCATGGGTCAGGAACACCGCGTCGAGATGGTCGACATTGGCGTCGATCAACTGCTCGCGCAGATCGGGCGAGGTGTCGATCACGACCCGCGTCACGCCGCGATCGGAAGTCTCGCTCGGCCAGCAGCGAGCAGCGGCGGCGGCGGTTTTTCGGATTTTTGGGATCGCAGGCGCCCCAGCCGAGCGCGGGACGCGGAACGCCGGCCGAGGATCCGCAGCCGAGAATCGTCAGCGTCAGCGTCATGCCGCAGGCTTCCGCCGGCGGCACCTTGGAGAACAGGCGGAAGAAGTTCTCCGTGGTCTGGCGCGAAATCTCCTCGAGCGACACGCCGCGCGTCTCCGCCAGCACCTTGGCGATTTCCACGACATAGGCCGGCTCGTTGCGCTTGCCGCGGAATTTGCCGGGCGCCAGATACGGCGCGTCGGTCTCCACCATGATGCGATCGGCCGGAAGTTCGGCGGCGAGATCGCGCAGGGCCTGCGATTTCTTGAAGGTGAGAATACCCGTGAACGAAATCGAAAGCCCCAGCGAGATCGCCTTCATCGCCAGCTCCCGCCCGCCGGTGTAGCAATGCAGCACGGCGCGAAACGATCCCTTGGCCATTTCGTCTTCGAGGATGCGGCCGCAATCCTCATCGGCTTCGCGGGTATGGATGACCAGCGGCAGGCCGGTGGCGCGGGCGGCCGCGATATGGGCGCGAAAGCCGCGCTCCTGCGCTTCCGGCGAGCCGTTGTCGTAGAAATTATCCAGCCCCGCCTCGCCCAGCGCCACGACCTTGGGATGCCGCGTCAACTCGATCAGCTCATCGGCGGCGAATGCCGTCTTCTTCGTCGGCGTGATGCGGATGGGTGCCGACCGAGCAATAGACGTTTGGAAATCGCCCGGCGATCTCCAGCAGCGCGCCAAGCCGCCTCACCCGCGTCGAGATGGTGACGATGCGTCCGATGCCGGCGGCCGCGGCCCGCGCCACGATGCCGTCGAGATCATCGGCGAAATCGGGAAAATCGAGATGGCAATGGCTGTCGACCAGCATCGGCTTGACCCGTTCAAGCCGCTGTCGGTTCGATGTAGCGCGGAAACACCGGCGCCGGCGCCGGCAGCACCGTGCCCGGCTTGATCCGCGCGCCAAGCGCCGCAAAATTGCGCGAGTCGGTCTCGCCGGGAATGCCGAGGATGTCGAGCAGCTTTGCGGACGCCGCCGGCATCGCGGGTTGCGCCAGAATGGCGATCTGGCGGACCACTTCGGCGGTCACGTACAGCACCGTGGCCTGGCGCTTCGGATCGGTCTTCGCCAGCGCCCACGGCGCCTCGCCCGCGAAATAGCGGTTGGCTTCCGCCACCACGGCCCAGACCGCATTGAGCGCCTGATGGATCTGCTGGGTCGCCATCGCGGTCCGCGCCAGCGCGATCATGCCGTCGGCCTGCGCCAGGATCGCCTTGTCGTTGTCGCTGAATTCGCCCGGCTCCGGCAGCACGCCCTGATATTGCTTGGCGATCATCGACAGCGAGCGCTGCGCCAGATTGCCGAGATCGTTGGCGAGATCGGCATTGATGCGCGCGACAATGGCTTCGTGATTATAGCTGCCGTCCTGCCCGAACGGCACCTCGCGCAGGAAGAAATAGCGCATCTGGTCGACGCCGTACTGGTCGGCGAGGTTGAAGGGATCGACGACGTTGCCGACCGATTTCGACATCTTCTCGCCCCTGTTGAACAGGAAGCCGTGGGCGTAGACGCGCTTCTGCACGGGAATGCCCGCCGACATCAGGAAGGCCGGCCAGTACACCGCGTGAAAGCGGATGATGTCCTTGCCGATGATGTGCACGTCGGCCGGCCAATAGCGCCAGTTCGGATCGTTCTCGTCGGGAAAGCCGACGCCGGTGATGTAGTTGGTCAGCGCGTCGACCCAGACATACATCACGTGCTCGGGATCGCCGGGCACCTTGACGCCCCAGTCGAAGGTGGTGCGCGAGATCGACAGATCCCTCAGCCCGCTTTTGACGAAGCTGACGACTTCGTTCCGGCGCGAAGTCCGGGCCGATGAAATCCGGCTGGTTCTGATAGAGCGCCAGCAGCCTGTCCTGATAGGCGGACAGCTTGAAGAAATAGCTCTTCTCCTCGACCCATTCGACCGGCGTGCCCTGCGGGCCGCGCCGCACATTGTCCTCGCCGAGCACGGTTTCGTCCTCGGCGTAATAGGCTTCGTCGCGCACCGAATACCAGCCGGCATAGCTGTCGAGATAGATGTCGCCGTTGGCGGCCATCCGCTTCCAGATCTCCTGGCTGGAGCGATGATGCTGCTCTTCGGTGGTGCGGATGAAGCGATCGAACGAGACGTTCAGCCGCTCATCCATCTCCTTGAAGCGGCGCGGCGTTGCGCGTCGCGAGCTTCGCATGGGCGTCATGCTTTTCGGCTTCCGCGGTCTGGATCATCTTCAGGCCGTGCTCGTCGGTGCCGGTGAGGAAGAACACATCCTTGCCGTCGAGCCGCTGAAAGCGCGCCAGCGCATCGGTCGCGATCGCCTCATAGGCGTGGCCGATATGCGGCACGCCGTTCGGGTAGGCGATCGCGGTCGTGATGTAGAAGGAGTTTCTTGCCGCCGAGGTCGACGGCTTTGCGACGCGCGGGGTCTGGTTTAGCAGTCGTCCAGCCTTGGGACTTTTGCTTGCGGACTTTCCTTGGCGCTTTTGCCGACCGACGGCGCCTTGACGGCAATGCTCGTCTTGCCCGGTGTCGCGCTGCGTTTCGTCGCTTTTGCTTTCTTTGCGGCTTTCTTCGACGACTTCTTTGCAGCCTTCTTCGCAGCCGAGTTTTTCTGGCGGCTTTCTTGGCTTTCTTCTCCGTGGCTTTCTTGGCCTTCTTCGCCGCGCGCGCGCTTTTTTCCGCGCGCTTTTTCGAGCCGATGCCTTGGCGTTGCGGGCCGTCGTTCTTGCCGGCCTTCTTGCGCCTTTCTTCTTGACAGTATTTTTCTTGGCCTTCGCCACCACAAATTCCTTTATTGCTCAAACCAGATTGTTGGGAATGACCGCCAGCGGAGCGCCTAGCGCGTCGCTTCCGCAAGCAGCCCGAACACCGAGAAAACCAGCGGTTTTCGTTCGAGATTGTAGGATTCGCGGTGTCGCGCGCGGCGCGGTTGATCTTTTCCCACACCTCCGCCAGCCGTGCAAGGCGGGGAAGGTTCGCATTGGCATTGGCGTCGTCGGCCTGCAGGCGCTCGCTCGACCCAGCGATCGACGCTGTCGATGAAGGCCGCGAGCGCCACCCGGTCGCTGCCGCCGAGCGCGTCGCCAAGCGCATGCAGTTCGCGCGGATCGACCCGCGGCAGGGTCGCAAGCAGCGCCGCGGTCCGCTGCTGCAGTTTCAGGGCGTCGCCGCCGAGCAGCGTCAGCGCGCGCGCGACGCTGCCCTCCGCCGCTTCCGCCGCCTCCGCCAGCGCGGGATCGTCGGCCGCGATGTCGGCGGCTTCGGCCGCGGCGCGGATGACGTCGGCGGTGGCCAGCGGCCGCAACAACAGTTTCCGGCAGCGCGACAGGATGGTCGGCAGCACCCGCGCCGGCGCGTGACTGACCAGAAGGAACAGCGATTGCTGCGGCGGCTCCTCGAGCACCTTGAGCAGCGCGTTGGCGGCATTCGGATTGAGCTCGTCGACGGTATCGACGATGCAGACCCGCCAGCCCTCGACCGCCGCGGTCGAGCCGAAGAACGAAATCGTCTCGCGGGTCTCGTCGACCGTGATCACGGTCCGCATCACGCCCTTGTCGTTGAGGCTCCGTTCCAGCGTCAAGAGGCCGCCATGGGCGCCGGCCGCGACCTGGCGCGCGACGGGATCGGACGGATCGACCCATAGCGTCTCGGCGCGCTGCACATCGGCGCCAAGCGGATCGCGATGCGCGAGCACGAAGCGCGCCATCCGATAGGCCAGCGTCGCCTTGCCGATGCCCTGCCGCCCCCCGATCAGCCAGGCGTGCGGAATGCGCCCGCTGCGATAGGCATTCAGCAGCGCCATCTCGGCCTCGCGATGCCCGAACAGCGCAGCTGGTCTCGCGCGGATGGACGGCCGATATCTGCGGTTCGACCTGACGGGCGCTCATGCCGAACTGGCCACGTTGCCGGCGCTGGCGGCGAAGAAGCGGTCGCGCAAGCGCGGCCCAGATGTTGGCGGCGACGATGCCGGGCTCGGCGGTGGCGTCGATCAGCACGCAGCGCTGCGGCTCGCCGGCGGCGATCTGCCGGTAGGCCTCGCGCAATTGCTGATGAAACTTGACGTCTTCCGCCTCGAACCGGTCGGGCGCGCCGCTGCCGCGCCGCGCGGCCGCGCGCTTCATGCCGACTTCGACGGGGACATCGAGAATGATGGTCAGATCAGGCTTGAGATCGCCGATGGTGACCCGCTCCATCGCATTGAGCACCGCCGGCGAGACCTTGCCCAGGCTGCCCTGATAGGCGCGGGTCGAATCCGAAAACCGGTCGCACAGCACCCAGATTCCCTGATTGAGCGCGGGCTGGATGACCGCGCGCACATGGTCGTCGCGCGCGGCCGCAAACAACAGCGTCTCGGCATCCGGGCCCAGCAGCTTGCCCATGCCCGACAGCACGAGATGCCGGATGATTTCGGCGCCCGGCGATCCGCCGGGCTCGCGGGTGACGATGGCGCGCAGTTTGGCGGCGTTCAGCCGCTCCGCGAGCGTCTTGATCTGGGTGGATTTGCCGGATCCCTCACCGCCCTCAAAGGTGATGAATCGTCCGCGCCCGGGCGCTCTTTTGACCGCTGCCTCGGCCATTGCTCAGAGCTTCTCGACGCCGAGGCGAAACATTCCGATGACGAGTTCGCTCACACCATCGATCGCCCGCCGCATCGTCGATCCCACGCCGACGGATTCCGCCGCATAGACCGGCGCCTCCATGGCGATGTTGGCGCCGCGCCATACCTTGACCACGCCGATCTGCTGGCCGGCCTCGATCGGCGCGCGCACCGGCCCGTTATAGACCACGCGCGCGATCAGCTTGTCGTTGCCGTTCTTCTGCACCATCACCTCGATCGGTTTGGGGCTGACCAGCTTGACCGAGCGGCTGTCGCCGCCGAATACCTTGGCATAGCCGATCGGCTGCTGCGCCGCGAACAGCGGCCGCGCCTCGAAATTGCGAAATCCCCATTCCAGCATCTTCTTGGCTTCGGACGCGCGGTCCTCGGGATCCTCCAGGCCGTTGACGACGACGATCAGCCGCATGCCGTTCTGCACGGCGGAGCCGACCATGCCGTAGCCGCCCTCCTTGGTGTAGCCGGTCTTCAGCCCGTCGGCGCCTTCGAGCGAATTCAGCAGCGGATTGCGGTTCTGCTGCCGGATCTTGTTCCAGGTGAATTCCTTCTCGCCGAACAGTTTGTAGAATTCGGGATAGGTCTGGATGATGTAGCGCGCGAGCATCGCCAGCTCACGCACCGTCATCTTGTTGCCGGGATCCGGCAAGGCCGTTGGAATTGGCAAAGGTCGACCGCGTCATGCCGAGTTCGCGCGCGCGCTTGGTCATCATCCCGGCAAAGGCGCGCTCGTTGCCGGCGATGCCCTCCGCCAGCACGATGCAGGCATCGTTGCCGCTCTGGATGATGGCGCCGTGCAGGAGATCGTCGACCGAAATCTTGCTGTGAATGGCCGCGAACATGGTCGAAGTGCCCGAGGGCGCGCCGCCCTTGCGCCAGGCGTTTTCGCTGACGTGATATTCGTCGGTCAGTTTGACGTCGCCCTGCTTGATGGCGTGAAACACGGTCTCGACCGTCATCAGCTTCATCATGCTGGACGGCGCCCGCAATTCGTCGGCATTCTTTTCGAACAGCACGCTGCCGCTCGAGGCTTCGATCAGGATCGCGGTCGGCGCATCGCCGTCGAAGCCGCCCTCCTCCTTGGTGGTGGCGCCCTGCACGCTGTGGTTGGCGGCATACGCCACGCCGCCCCACCCGACTGCCGCGGCGACTATCGCCGCGATCAGGCTGCGCCAGACACGTCCAGGCGCCGACTGAGGCTTGCGGGAGGTTGATATTTCGAATGCCATCGGCGATGCCTTGAGACCGGCGTTCTAACAGTTGGAAGTACCGCAAACAACACGGGTCTTGCCCATGTCGCGGGGGCGATTCGATTGCGGCGTCTATCAAACAATCCTATCGTGACAAGCTGCCGATCCCCGCAACAAAATCCTGTAAACAAGGCGGAAACGCGATGCACTCTTCCCGCACCATCTCCGCCAACGGGATCGACATGTTTCTGCTCGAACAGGGCGAGGGCCCACTGGTGGTGCTTTGCCACGGCTGGCCGGAACTGTCCTATTCCTGGCGGCATCAAATCCCGGCGCTTGCGGCGGCCGGTTTCCATGTGGTGGCCCCGGACATGCGGGGTTTCGGCCGGACCGGCGCGCCGGCCGAGATCAACGCCTACAGCATCTTTGACACCGCCGGCGACATGGTTGCGCTGGTTACCGCGCTCGGCGAAAGGCAGGCCGTCATCATCGGCCATGACTGGGGTGCGCCGGTCGCCTGGCATGCGGCGCTGTTCCGGCCCGACGTCTTCACGGCCGTTGCGGGTTTGAGTGTTCCCCCGCCTTTCCGCGGGCGCGCCCGGCCGCTCGACAGCTTGCGCGAAAACGGGATCACCAATTTCTACTGGCAATATTTCCAGACGCCCGGGATCGCAGAAGCCGAGTTCGAGCGCGACATCGGCTTGACGATGCGGACCTTGCTGGGGCGCGGATTTTCCGACCCCTCGGCCTCGCTTTTCATCAAGGACGGCCAGGGATTTCTAGGCGACGCGCGCCCCGATCGCCCGCTGCCGGATTGGCTCAGCGAAACGGACCTGGCTTATTTCACGGAGGCCTACAGGAAGTCCGGCTTTCGTGGCGGACTGAACTGGTATCGCAACATCGACCGCAACTGGGAACTGACTGCGCCGTGGCAGGGCGCGCAGATCCATCAGCCTTCGTTCTTCCTTGCGGGATCGCAGGATTCCGTCATCACCGGCCTGATCGGCGCCAAGCGCGTCACTGAGCTGGAGCGGGTGTTGCCCAATCTGAAGCAAAAGCTGATCATCGACGGCGCCGGCCACTGGGTTCAGCAGGAGCGCGCCGAGGAGGTCAACGCGGCCTTGATCGGTTTTCTCAAACAAACTCAGTAGAGGCCGCGTCCGGCCAGCAATTCGCTTGGACCGCGCGGATCGACCGGCGCATAGGCGGAAACCGGACTGACGCGGGGCGCATAGCTGCCGTCATTTTCGTAACTGACGGCACGCGGATTTTCGAGGACGCGGCCAGCTGAACGCGGGCGGGCCGAGGCGGATATTTCCGACGTCGCTTCGATCGAGGCCATATCCGCCGAGGTGTTGCCGAGACTATACGGGCCGCCCTTCCGGCATCGGAACCTCGCCGCGGATCGGGCGGCCATGCGGGACTTCCGGAACGAAGGAACGGGCGGACGCCACCCGGACCAGCGACGGCGATGGCGCCGGTTCGCCGGTGCGCAAGGTCGCCATCAACTGGCGGTCGTCGGATCCTTCCAGCGGCGCCCGGCCGACATATTCGACCCGTACGCGCGCCACGCCATTGCCTTTGAATTCAAGGAGTTCCGCGGCTTTGTTCGAGACGTCGATGAGCCGGTTGCCGTGGTAGGGACCGCGGTCATTGACACGGACGATCAGCGATTTGCCGTTGGAAAGATTAGTGACCCGCGCGTAGCAGGGCATCGGCAAGGTCGGATGCGCGGCGGTCAGCGAGCCCATGTCGAAAACTTCGCCATTGGCGGTCAGCCGGCCGTGGAAATCATCGCCGTACCAGGAGGCCAGCCCCTCCTCGCGGTAATTGACGTCTTCCTCCGGCACATAGACCCGCCCCGCCACCGTATAGGGCTTGCCGACGCGGTAGGTGCCGCCGCCCTTCGGCACGGGTTCTCCGAAGCCTACCACCCGCGGGCTTGAGGAAACGCCGTATTTGGGATCGACACGGCTGGCGAACTTGCCGGACGAGGCGCAGTTGGCGAGAACGAGACATGCAGCCACGGCCGCGGCACCTCGTGCCATCAGGATAATCTGATCTGGCCGTCAAATCCCCATCTGCCCCAATTACCATTCCACCGCGCGCGTGCCTACGTTCGGGCACCTGACGGTTCAACGCCCCGATGCAGCCCCACTTCCGCATCAAGCCATGACGATATCGCATCGCGAACGCGGCGGAAATGGGGAGAGCGGCAGCGTAGTAAACAGTTGTTGTCCATCGTTGGCTGCGCACCCCGTCGATTTACGGGCTTACCTGCGCCTCAGTCGCCTTGCAATCCGCGCCGCGTTCCCTCATGAGGGGCGCATTAGGAAGGGTGGCCGAGTGGTTTAAGGCACCGGTCTTGAAAACCGGCGTGCCTGCAAGGGTACCGTGGGTTCGAATCCCACCCCTTCCGCCATCGCTTATCTGTCCTGCTCCGACAAAACTAGGCGGAACTCCGAAGCCCCGAACAGGGCGTATTCGCGTGACTCGGTCACCCCACCCCATCCCCGCCATGATTACGCACCGTCATCGCCGCATTGCGGTGGCATTCCGCCGGCGATGAATCGCTCCTCACCAAAACTCAAATCGGCCCTGCTTTGCCTCGCCTGCCTGCTGCTGTCGTCCTGCGCCGGCAGAACCCCGGGCGAGCACATCGCCGACATGCCGCACTGGATGGGAGGCGAGCCCGCCGGCGTGCCGCCGCGGCGGGGTACGCCGGAATATGATGCCTGGATGGCCGCGCGCGCCAAGGAAGCGGCGCGGCCGAAGACCGATCAGCCCAAGACTGACCAGCCGAAGACCGATCCATCGAAATAGCTTCCCCTCAACTCGACTGCTGCCGGCGACGGCCCGCCATTGCCTGTGTACATTTCGCGCAGGGCTATTGCGTGCGACTGCAGGTTGCGAAACAGTTTGTTCGTGGCGTTGCGCGCGGGGGCGTGAGATGCGTGAGCAGGATGCGGGATTCGATTACCGCCGCTATCGGCAATTGCTGGCGGAAGCGGTCGACGAGAAGAAGCGACTGGCACTCATCGACGTCTTGATCGAAGAGCGGGCCAGGGAACGGCTGGAAGCGCAGCGCGCCTCCGATCGTGCGGCGATGACAGCGGCGACCATCGCTACGGTGCTCCGCACATCCAGGGGCTGACCTTCGACCGGTAGCCTGATCCTCCGGGAGAGAATCGCGCGCAGCGTAGCGATTCAATCAAGTTGCGATTCAATTAACGATCCCTCTCAATCGGCCATAAACATTTTGCGACTAGAACTTCCCGTGCTCGAAGCATTTCAGGGCCAATAAAACAGGGGGTTCATATGAGCATGATTTCTGTCGTTTCGACGCATTCAGTTACCGGACCACGCGCCAGCGATCGGTCACCGAAGATGATTGCGTTATTTTGCTGCGTTGGACTGGTCGTGTCGCTCTGGCTGATGGCGTCCGGCGTAGACCTGAGTGCCGGCTGGGTCTGACCGGTTCGCACTGTCTCTCCAACTTGCGTGGCGGGCCGTTGCGGCCCGCCATTGCTTTCCGGGATCAGTTCAAACCGGCTTTGTCTCATCGCTCGTCGTGTCATGGTGCAGCCCTTGCGGCACTGCAACGAAACTGACGCCGATCCGGTTTTTCTGGATCCAGGCGATGCTGCATTCGCGAACCGAAGAGTCCTTCGCCAAGACGAGGCGAAAGCGCTGGGGGACGAACGCCGCGTTCGAAACCTCGATGGCCGCGCCCTCCATCGAAATATTCCGGACCGTGCAGCTCATGACGGAGCCGCCGGAGGACACATAGGCGGGTTCGTTGATTTCGGTCCGCGGGTGTTTTCGTCTTTCTTCCATAGACTTCTGCCTGGCTGACCTTTCGCAGGGCACAAGGCTAACGCAAATCCCTAAACGAATTTGTCTTGCTGCCTGGAACCTAGCCGCTTTGCATCCTTCGGGCGCGCGGCTCGCGCTGCGCTGCGTCCGAAAGCGCCGACGGCCAATTGGAACAATCCGCGCGAGACCGCTTGCCGTGTTTTCTTCTCATTAGAATTCCCTCTCTTCCGTTCGCCGCGGCGGCGGCGTAGCATTTCCAATACCGGCGGTGCGCAGGCGCGACGCCCGCCGAGTAAAAATAACGAACATGCGCCAAGGGGAAACGCCATGTTCGAGATACTCGATCGCCGCGCGAGTCTGTCCAGCAACCAGATCAAGATTCTCGCCGCAGCCATCATCGGCGATGCGCTTGAATTCTTCGATTACTTCCTGATCGGATTCGTGCTCGCCTTCCTGATCGGGCCGTGGAAGCTCACCTTCGGCCAATCGGCCACCGTGCTGATGAGTTCGGGCATCGGCGCCATCATCGGCGCCTACGCCTGGGGCTGGCTTGCCGACCGCATCGGCCGCCGCAAGGTCTTCATCGGCACCGTGCTGAATTTCTCCGTCGCCACCGGCCTTCTGTATTTCACGCCGGACAATGGCTGGATCTATCTTTCCGTGATGCGCTTCTTCGTCGGCCTCGGCGTCGGCGGGCTCTATTGCGTGGACCTGCCACTGGTGCAGGAGTTCATGCCGTCCTCCAAGCGCGGCTGGGTTGGCGGTCTTGTGACCTGCGTGATCCCGCTGGGCGTCGGCCTCGGCGCGGTCATGGGCGTCGCTCGTGGGCAGCGGCGACTGGCGGCTGTTGTTTGCGATCGGCGTGCTGCCGGCGCTGCTCGTGCTCCTGGTCCGGCTCTGGGTGCCGGAGTCGCCGCGCTGGCTCTGCCGCCAGGGCCGTTACGAGGAAGCCCGCAAGTCGCTGGCCTGGGCGCTGCAGATGGAGCCGTCCGCGCTGCCGTTGCCGACGGCCGCCGACGCCGGGCCGGTTCTCAAGAGCAACTGGCTCGACCTCTTCAAATATCCGCGCAGCCTGGTCGTGTCCTGGCTGGGCAATGCCGGCGCGCAGACCGGCGTCTACGGCCTCACGCTCTGGGCGCCGTCGCTGTTCGTGCTGCTGCTGAAGGTGACGCCGCAAGAGGCCGCAAAGATGATGATCCTGCTCTCCGTGTTCGGCTTTATCGGACGGCTGTCATTCTCGTTCTTCTCGGAAATGATGGGACGGCGCAACGCGGGCGGCCTGCTCGGCTTCGGCGCGGGAATCATGACGATCGTGGCGGGCTACAATTACGATGTTGTCGTCATGGGCGTTTCGGCGTTCTGGCTGCTGCTGGCGATCGCCTTCTTCTTCGCCGATGGCGGCTTTGCCATCGTCGGGCCCTACGCCGCGGAAGTCTGGCCCTCGCATCTGCGGACCTCGGGCATGGGCTCGGCCTACGGCTTCGGCGGCATCGGCAAGATTATCGGGCCAGTTGGCCTCGCTTTGATCGTGGGCTCCGGCAATTATCTCAAGCCGGACGTGCCTTTGCCGCAGATTCCTACAGCCTTTGTTTATCTGGGCTGCTGGTTCCTGATGGCCGGGGCGGTGTATTATTTCCTTGGGCTTGAGACCAGGGGCAAGTCGATCGAGCAAATCGACCGCGAATTGGCCATTACGGCTGATCTATCCGCAGCAACGGCCTCGATGCGACGGGCGTAACCTTGGCCACACTAATCGCGACTTCCGCCGACCTAGCCGGCGACCAGGCCGTGATTGCGCGCGCCGAGGCGGTTCGCGCCGGCGGTAGCGGCCGCTGCAAGCGAAATCGAGGGCACGCGCCGGCTGCCGCCGGCGCTGCTCGACAGACTGCACGAAGCGGGCTTGTTCCGGCTGCTGCTGCCGCGTTCCTCGAACGGGATCGAGACCGATCCGCTCACCTTCTTCCATGTCATCGAGACCATCGCGCGCGCTGACGCATCCACCGCCTGGTGCCTGAGCCAGGCCGGCGGCTGCGCGATGTCGGCGGCCTATCTCGATTTGCCGGTCGCGCTTGCGATCTTCGGCAACGACCCGCGCGCGGTGTTGGCCTGGGGTCCCGGTCCAAAGGTCAAGGCAATCGAGTGCGAGGGCGGCTACAAGGTCACGGGTGTGTGGGCGTTCGCCTCCGGCGGCCGCCACGCGACCTGGCTTGGCGCCCATTGTCCGATCTACAAGGCCGACGGCTCGCCGAGGCTCGACGCCGACGACGTCCAGCAGGAACGCACCATGCTGGTGCGCAACCAGGACGTCGCGTGGACCGACATCTGGAACACGGTCGGGCTACGCGGCACCGCCAGCGATCAGTTCGCGCTGGAGAATTTCTTCGTTCGCTCCGATCATTCGATCACCCGCGAATTCGATCGGGAGTGTCGCGAGAGCGGACCGCTCTACCGTATGGGCTCCGGCACCTGCTATCAGGTCGGCTTTGCCGGTGTGGCCTGTGGCATCGCCCGCGGCGCACTCGACAGTTTTGTCGAGGTGGCGCGCAACAAGGTGCCGCGCGGCTTCAGGAGCCCGCTGCGCGACAATGCGGTGGTCCAAGCCAATCTGGCACAGGCCGAGGTCAATCTCCGCGCCGCGCGCGGCTTCGTGCTGCAGTCGATGGCCGACATCTGGAAAGACCTCAGCGCCGGCGCCACTATTACCGTCGAGCAGCGCATCACCGTTCGCATGGCGGCCACCCACGCCATCCACAAGGCGCGCGAGGCGGTCGACTTCGCCTACAACGCCGCGGGCGCCAGCGCGATTTTCGAGAGCCATCCGCTGGAGCGTCGCTTCCGCGATATTCACACCGTGACCCAGCAGTTGCAGGGCCGGCTCAGCCATTTTGAAACCGTCGGCGCCTGGATGATGGGCGCCGATGCCGATCTCACTTTCGTCTAGGGAGAAGAGCCATGCCGCTTGGCGTTCTGCAACATTTCACCATCGAGCCTTCCGATCTGGAGAAGACCAGGGATTTCTATTGCGACGTGCTGGGGCTGGAGAACGGCGACCGCCCGCCGCTCGATTTTCCGGGCTACTGGCTCTATTCCGGCGGCGTTGCCACGGTTCACCTGATGGGCACGCGCAAGCCGCGCGATGGCATCGTGGTGCGCGGCACCGAGAAGAAATATGAGAATACCGGTCGCCTCGACCATATCGCCTTTGCCGCGACCGATGTCGAAGGCGTGCGCACGCGCCTGCAATCAAGAAACGTGAAATTCCGCGAAAGCATCGTGCCGCGCACCGGCGATACGCAATTCTTTCTCTACGATCCCGACGGCGTCGGCGTGGAGTTGAATTTCCCGAAGGCGTAGTCTTCGTTTGTCATCGCTACCGATGCGCCGGCTTGGCCGGCAAACCGCCGAACCGAGTTTGTTTGATTTTTGGCCATTTCTGACCTGCGTCCGGATTGTGCTCCAAAGTACACACCGGCCAAGTTTGTTCATGGATTTTAGGTGCAATGGCCCTAATTCTAGAAGAGGCCATCAGCCCGCCATCGCTCGGGCACGAAGCGGCCAGCGTTTCTTCAACTTTGCGTGAGGAATAGAGGGGCCGCGCCGCTGCGGCAGGATAGCCGGGTGCTGTGCCTTCCACCTACCCCAGGGCACATGTGTCCGGCTATCCGCTGCGGCTGTGGCGCACGCAGCTTCGGTCGTTGCTTGCTCGCGTTAGGCGCCTAGTCCAGCCCCCGCTCGTGACTCAGGCGGACCATTTCCTCGATAAAGATCTGCTTTTGCTTATCGTTGAGGCTTCCAAATAGCGGCTCGGCCGCATCGGCGACGTTGCGCTGGTCGACTGCGCGGTCGTTCAGGAACTGGGCTTCATTGCGCATCTGCTCGACAATGTCGTCGGGCGGGTCGCGCTTGGCACGCGCAATTCGCAGGTCGAGACGGTCGGCGCCATTGTGGCCGAGATAGTGCATCGCACTACTGAAGCCTGCCCAGTTCTTCTCCTGCTCGGGCGTGAGATTGAGTTCGGCCTTGATCCGGTCGATATTCGCATCGCTGTTGGCGACGATCTGTTCGGCTGTCAGCTGCGGCTCGCCCTGCTCCTGGGTTAGCACTGCCGCCTGCTTGGTCGCCTTGCTTGTCTTGCCGGCTTTCGCCGTTTTCGCCGATCCGCCCTGCTTGGTACCGCCGGCGCTATTGGCCGCGGGCGCCGGTTGCTCGTTCTTCCCGACCCCGAGCACACCAGTGAAGACGCCGACCACACCGCCGATCGCGCCACCGAGCACACCACCCACGGGTCCGGCGGCCCTGTTACCTGCTTGCGCTCCCTGCTGAACGCCTTGAACCACCTGAGCATCCACCGCCGAAGGCACACCGGGAAGCAGGACGACAACGGCTGCAAACGCGATGCGCAATGTCAGACGCGCTCCCGCTGTCGATGTCGGGCTGATCATTATTTAATCTCCATGGTCTGTCTCGATCTGCAGGCGGAGCGTTCGGCAGGGGTTAGGAATCCTGCCGTCGTATCCGGACATTATCGTTCTCGCGGCGAGCAAGTCTACCGTTCCCCACGCCTAGGCTGCGAGCGAGAAACTGTCGCCGCAAGAGCCGGTTACGCAAATCCGAAACCGCACTGCGGCGCGATTGCGCATCGCTTCCATCGATAGCCGGCACCGACGTGTGCGTCGCAATATCCGGGGAATTCGCCGAAGGCGATCGCGATGGTGGAACTCGGTCGCGGCCGAGCCGTACACAACGTTAGTTCTAGAGCCTTGAGCCAGCTGATTTCTCGACAGACGCCGGCAATTCTGCTCTGATCTCACAACACAAAACTTCCGCGCGATCATGCAAGCTCAGCTCAGCGTGTCGCAAGACGGAGGAAAAACCAAAACATTTTAGCTCAGCAGAGAGGGAACGCCATGTC
>CAVYMZ010000012.1:0-442453 GCA_963769705.1 uncultured Alphaproteobacteria bacterium
CCCGATCTTCTGTTCGAACTTTTCTCCGAGGAAATTCCCGCGCGGATGCAGGCGAAGGCGGCCGACGATCTGCGCCGCATGGTCACCGACAAGCTCGTGGCCGAGGGCCTCGTCTATGAAGGCGCGAAGGCGTTCGCGACGCCGCGGCGGCTGGCGCTGACGGTGCACGGCGTACCGGCGCGGCAATCCGACCTGAAGGAGGAGCGCCGGGGACCGCGCGTCGGCGGACCGGACGCGGCGATCGCGGGCTTCCTCAAGGCCACCGGGCTTGCCTCGATCGACGAGGCAAAAATCCAGCGCGATCCCAAGAAGGGCGATTTCTATATCGCGCTGATCGAGAAGCCTGGCCGCGCCACGCTGGACGTGCTGGCCGAGATGCTGCCGGTGATCATCCGTACCTTCCCGTGGCCGAAATCGATGCGCTGGGGCGAGCGCTCGGCGCGGCCAAGCGCGCTGCAATGGGTGCGGCCGCTGCATGCCATCGTCGCCACCTTCGGTTTGGAGACCGAAGACCCGGACGTGATAAAATTCGCCGTCGACGGCATCGAGGCCGGCCAGACCACGTTTGGCCACCGCTTCATGGCGCCGGCGCCGATCTCGGTGCGCCGCTTCGAGGATTACGAGGCAAAACTTCTGGATGCGAAGGTCGTGCTCGATCCCGAGCGCCGCAAGGACACCATCGTCACCGACGCCAGGCAGCTGGCGTTCGCGCAAGGGTTTGAGCTGGTCGAGGATCAGGGGCTGCTCGACGAGGTCGCGGGGCTGGTCGAATGGCCCGTGGTGCTGATGGGATCGTTCGACCAGGATTTTCTGTCGATCCCGGGCGAGGTGGTCCGCGCCACCATCCGCAACAACCAGAAATGCTTTGTGGTCAGCGATCCCAAGACGAAAAAGCTGACCAACAAGTTCATCCTCACCGCCAACATCGAGGCCTCCGACGGCGGCAAGCAAATCGTCGCCGGCAACGAGCGCGTGATCCGCGCGCGGCTGAGCGATGCGAAGTTCTTCTACGAGACCGATCTGAAGACGAAGCTCGAAGACCGGCTGCCGAAATTCGATTCCATCGTGTTTCACGAGAAGCTGGGCACCCAGGGCGAACGCATCAAGCGCATCGAGCGGCTGGCCGTCGAAATCGCGCCGCTGGTCGGCGCCGATGTCGAAAAAGACAAAACGCGCCGCGCATCTGGCGAAGGCCGATCTGCTCACTGAAGTGGTCGGCGAATTCCCGGAGCTGCAGGGCTTGATGGGGAAGTATTACGCGCTGGCGCAGAGCGAGGACGCTTCCGTCGCCGCTGCGAGCGAGGAGCACTATAAGCCGCAGGGACCGAATGATCGCGTGCCGACCGATCCAAGTATCGTTGGCTGTCGCACTTGCAGACAAGATCGATACACTGGTTGGTTTTTGGGCGATTGACGAGAAGCCGACGGGATCAAAGGATCCATACGCACTGCGGCGGGCAGCGCTGGGCGTTATCAGGATCGCCCTCGAGCGCCGCATAAAGGTCAGCTTGCGAGCGTTTGTCGAAGGCCATTTCGCGGATTCCTGACGGCAAAGAATATGTTGATATCGCAAGCGAGATCGACAGCCTGATGTTGTTCTTTGAGGATCGGCTCAAGGTTCAGTTGCGGGAACAAAAAGCGCGGCACGACCTCGTCGATGCTGCCCTAAGCGCGGGTTCTTTGCTTGAGGGACAACCGCTTACAACGATAGTGGATCGAGTCGAGGCACTGGGAAAATTCCTCGATACCGACGATGGCAAGAATTTGCTCGCGGGCATCAAGCGCGCGAGCAATATCCTTTCCATCGAAGAGAAGAAGGACAAGCGCGGCTTTGATGGCGCACCTGATGCTGCGCTCTACAAGCTCGCCGAGGAGAAGACGCTGGCAAAAGCCATCGATCAGGTAAAGACCGAAGCCGGTGCCGCGGTCGCAAGGGAAGACTTTGCGGGCGCAATGAGCGCGATGGCAAAGCTGCGTCCCGCGGTCGATGCGTTCTTCGACAAGGTCAAGGTCAATGACGACGATCCGAAAGTGCGCGAAAACCGCCTGAAGCTGCTGAACGAAATCCGCGCCGCGACGCGCGCGGTGGCGGATTTTTCCAAGATCCAGGATTGATCACACAGCCGTCATTGCGAGCGAAGCGAAGCAATCCATAGTGAAGCGAAGATGGATTGCTTCCTCGCTTCGCTCCTCGCAATAACGAGCGCGCCTTCATCGTTAATTTCAACCGCTTTAACCCGTCGGGCAAATCACCTGCGCGATTTTCGACCCCCTGTGTCAAGCCCCTTTTGCAGAAAGATTCTGGTTTTCCGAAATGGCAAATCAGTTCTCTATCGCGCCGTCCCGCTCCCTTGGGAGGGCGTTGCGCAACGTCACGAAACGCGGAGCGGGATGCGGTGGACGCGAGCGCTTCGCTTGACGGGCGATGCGGCTGGCGGACGGAGAAGTCGTGTGGTCCTGACGCCCCGGTGCTGGCGTAAAGTCGGCGAAAAGCAATTTTTCGCCGGCGAGGGTGGCAAGAAAGCCGGTCGCCCGGGAGAGCGCGAAGGAAACCGTAAAACCATTGCGTGGGGAATGCCGGGTGATTCCGGTGTGACCTGACTAACGCGTGTGCGCATCTCACTACCCATTGCACACGCGGCTATCGGGCGCATCGGGAGCCCGGCATTCCCCGCGCCCTCCGTTTGGAGGGTGAGGAAATTTGATGGCAAAGCTCGGGCGCATGGCGCGGCGAGATCGCGAAGGTGCGACTGCAGATCGCGATGCCATGCGCGGTGAACTCCCGCTCCCTCCACGCTCTTGTGCGTGGCGGGGAGGGGTCGGGGGTGGGGGGTCTATCAGTGGTACGGACCGGGTAGATACCCGACATTATAGACCGGGATGATGGTCGACAGGTCAAGATGCATCGGAGGGAGGACCACCGATGCCGTTTTTGGAGACCTGCCGGATGGAAGAGTGTGTGGGGATGCTGTTGGAATATGCGAGCGGCAACTGGAGCGTGACGGAGCTTTGCCGCCGTTACGGTGTCAGCCGCGACACGTTTTATGAGTGGCGCAAGCGGCGGGACAGCGGCGATGCGAAGTGGTTCGCGGATCGCTCGCATGCGCCACTGCAGTGTCCGCACCGGACCGATCGGGCGCGGGTCGAGACCATCGTGGCGTTGCGCCGCCGCTTCCCTCATATGGGTCCGCGCAAGCTTCTGGCGCTGCTGGAACGTCGGCATTCGGGCCAGGAGTGGCCGGCGGCCTCGACGATAGGCGATCTGCTCAAGCAGGCTGGGTTGATTACGCCCCAGAAGCGCCGGCGTCGGGCGATTGAGCAACAGCGGCCGTTTGCAGCGGTGAACGCACCCAATGATGAATGGGCGGTCGACTTCAAGGGCTGGTTTCGTACCGGCGACGGCACGCGGATCGATCCGTTGACGTTGACCGACAGCCTGAGCCGCTATCTGCTTGGCACGCAAATCGTGCCGGCGACGATTGAGGCAACGCGTCCGGTCTTCACCGCGGTGTTCCGCAGCTTCGGCCTGCCTCTGCGATCCGATGCGACAATGGCTCGCCGTTCGGTTCGCGCGGCGCCGGGGGATTGACCCGGCTGTCGGCGTGGTGGCTCAAACTCGGCATCGAACCGCACTTTGTCCGCCCGGCCTCGCCGCAGGAGAACGGCCGTCATGAGCGCATGCATCGCACCTTGAAGGCGCAAACCTCGTGCCCTCCGGCGACCAACGCCGCAGAGCAGCAGGCCCGCTTCGATGCCTTTCGCCAGCACTACAATCATGAGCGTCCGCATGAAGCCCTTGGCCAGGTTCCACCGGTCGATCTCTATGTCCCCTCGCCACGCGCCATGCCGGATCGTCTCGAGGATCCCTGGTACGACGCCGATCATCAGGTTCGGCGCGTGCGCAGCAACGGTGAAATCAAATGGAAAGGCCAGTTTGTCTTCATCGGTGAAGCTTTGGTCGATGAACTTGTTGGCATTGCCGAACTCGAAACTGCAGACCATGTCGTGCGCTTCTACGATCTGGACATCGGTCTCATCGATCGCTGCGGCCTGTTCACCCGGTTCGCTCCGCCTCGTGAGGGGCTCCGCGAACCGGGTGAACAGGCCGCTAAACCCAAACTGTCGGGGATCATCCCGGTCCAACATGTCGACCATCATCCCGGTTGAACCAGTTTGCTTTTCTCGCAGCGAGTTTGCCGCGCTACCCCCACCCCCCACCCCTCCCCACCGCTTCGCGGGGGGAGGGGAGAAGAGCAGGAGATCGCAGTGTCGTGCCGTAGACGATATTCGTCTCGAGAAATTCGCATGCACCCTTCGAAGGCAAGCACCAAAAAAAGCCCCGCCCGGCGGGGGGACCGGGCGGGGCCGAGGTGTCCGGAGCGCCGCTGCGGGTCCGGACCGATCGTTCAGATGGGGCTGGGAGCCTACTCGACCACCTGAACGATGCGACGCGTGCGCGGTTCGACCAGCACGGTGTGGCCGTTCACCACGGTGTAGCGATAGGGCGTGACGCCGAAGGTCTGCGGCACGTCGTAATAGGTGACGCCGGTTTCCGGCAGCACGCCGCCGACCACCACGCGGTCCGGAATGGTGTAGTTCGGCACGCGCTCGCGGATGACGTATTCGCGGAACGCCGGCCGCTGATCGACCGCGATGCCGGCGGCCGTCGTCCACGACCACCGGGCCGCCGCGCGCACGCCGGTGGTGACGACGCCTTGCGCCTGCGCCGCGATCGGCGCGGCCAAGCCGCCGGCTGCAACTGGCGCCGGCGATCGCCGCAATGGCAAGTAATCTGTTCCGCATGCTCTAACTCCTTCGCGATTGGCTGCGCGCCGGCGGTGTGGCCGCGCGCGCAATCCCCTGCCAATTCATCGCGCGCGGCATCGTTCCCGAAAAGTGCCGCCTCATACGCGGCAATTTTCGGCATTTTTTGTGCGCGCCGGAACCGGTTGAAGCCGAGCGCGTCTCCTATCGTGGAACCGCCCGGGCGGATAAAATGCCGGCCTCGATTCGATTTCCCCAACTTCTTCCCGCAAGCTTCATTCCGGAGAATTTCAATGACCATCACGGCTGCCCACATTCCGGCCATCGTGGCGCTGATCGCCGGCATTCTGATTCTGATCATGCCGCGGCTTCTCAATTTCGTGGTCGCGATCTACCTGATCTTCATCGGCCTGGTCGGCCTCGGGCTGCTCCGATGGCTGCATATGTAGCGGTTAAAACCGGGCCGCGCGGCTTGCGCGGAACCCCTCAAAGTGGTGTAAGGCGCGCAACTTCCCTTCCTCTCGCGGATTATTTGCAGTCATGGCCAAAGCCGTCACGAAGACCAAGAAAACCGCAGTGAAATCAAAGCCCTCCGTGGCGGCCCGGGCGAAAGCCCGCGCCGGCGGCCACGGCCCGCAAGGCGCTCAAGAAGAGCCCGGCCAAGCCGGCGCCGAAGCCGGCGCGCCAAGCCCGCGAGCAAAGTTGTCGCAGCCAGGCCCGCCGCCAAGCGGCGGCGAAAGCCGGCAAATGGGTGTTCACGTTCGGCGACGGCAGGGCCGAAGGCAAAGCGGAAATGCGCGATCTGCTGGGCGGCAAGGGCGCCAATCTCGCCGAGATGGCCAATCTCGGTCTGCCGGTGCCTCCCGGCTTCACCATTCCGACCTCGGTCTGCACCTATTTCTACGCGCACGAAAAGACCTATCCCGAAGGAGCTGAAGGCGCAGGTCGAAAAGGCGCTCGATCATGTCGGCAAGCTGACCGGCAAGGCGTTCGGCGATTCGAAGAATCCGCTGTCTGGTGTCGGTGCGCTCCGGCGGCCGCGCCTCGATGCCGGGCATGATGGATACCGTGCTCAATCTCGGCCTCAACGACACGACCGTCGAGGCGCTGGCGGAAATGTCCGGCGACCGCCGCTTCGCCTATGACAGCTACCGCCGCTTCATCACCATGTATTCCGACGTGGTGCTCGGCTTCGAGCATTCGCACTTCGAGGACATCCTCGATACCTTCAAGGACAGCCAGGGCTATACGCTCGACACCGACCTGACCGGCGACGACTGGGTCGAACTGGTCGGCCGCTACAAGGATGCGGTGGCGCGCGAAACCGGCAAGGATTTCCCGCAGGATCCGCACGACCAGTTGTGGGGCGCGATCGGCGCGGTGTTTTCGTCCTGGATGAACGCGCGCGCGGTGACCTACCGGCGGCTGCACGACATTCCGGAATCCTGGGGCACCGCGGTCAACGTGCAGGCGATGGTGTTCGGCAATATGGGCGAGACCTCGGCGACCGGCGTTGCGTTCACGCGCAATCCCTCGACCGGCGAGAGCAAGCTGTACGGCGAATTCCTGATCAACGCGCAGGGCGAGGACGTGGTGGCGGGCATCCGCACGCCGCAGGACATCACCGAATATGCGCGCAAGGAGTCCGGCTCCGACAAGGCATCGATGGAAACCGCGATGCCCGAGGCGTTCAAGGAACTGACGCGGATCTACACCCTGCTCGAAAAGCACTACCGCGACATGCAGGACATGGAGTTCACGGTCGAGCAGGGCAAGCTGTGGATGCTGCAGACCCGCGGCGGCAAGCGCACCGCAAAGGCCGCGCTGCGCATCGCCGTCGAGCTCGCCAATGAAGGCCTGATCTCCAGGAAGGACGCGGTGACGCGGATCGATCCAGCCTCGCTCGACCAGTTGCTGCACCCGACCATCGATCCCGCCGCCAAGCGCGATGTCATCGCCACCGGCCTGCCGGCTTCGCCCGGCGCCGCGTCGGGCGAAATCGTGTTCTCGTCCGACGAGGCGGCGAAGCTGCAGGCCGATGGCCGCAAGGTTATTCTGGTGCGGATCGAGACCAGCCCCGAAGACATCCACGGCATGCACGCGGCCGAAGGCATTCTGACCACGCGCGGCGGCATGACCTCGCACGCCGCGGTGGTCGCGCGCGGCATGGGCAAGCCCTGCGTCTCCGGCTGCGGCACCATCCGCGTCGATTACGGCCGCGGCACCATGAGCGTCGGGTCAGCGCACCTTCAAGACCGGCGACGTCATCACCATCGACGGATCGGTGGGCCAGGTGCTGGCCGGGCGGATGCCGATGATCGAGCCGGCATTGTCGGGCGAATTCGGCACCCTGATGGGATGGGCCGATTCCGTCCGCAAGCTCGGGGTTCGCGTCAACGCCGACACGCCCGATGACGCCCGCACCGCCATCAAGTTCGGCGCCGAAGGCATCGGGCTTTGCCGCACCGAGCACATGTTCTTCGAGGAAACCCGGATCCGCACCGTGCGCGAGATGATCCTCGCCGAGGACGAGCAGGCGCGTCGTGCCGCGCTGTCGAAGCTTTTGCCGATGCAGCGTGCCGATTTCGTCGAGCTGTTCGAGATCATGAAGGGCCTGCCGGTGACGATCCGGCTGCTCGATCCGCCGCTGCACGAGTTCCTGCCGCACACCCAGGCCGAGATCGAGGAAGTCGCGCGTGCGATGAACACCGATCCGCGCAAGCTGGCCGATCGCGCCCGTGATCTTGCGGAATTCAATCCGATGCTGGGGTTCCGTGGCTGCCGTCTCGCCGTTGCCTATCCGGAAATTGCCGAGATGCAGGCACGCGCGATCTTCGAAGCCGCGGTGGAAGCCGGCAAGCGCACCGGCAAGGCGGTCGGCCTCGAGGTGATGGTGCCGCTGATCGCGACCAAGGCCGAGTTCGATCTGGTCAAGGCGCGGATCGACGCGACCGCGCAGTCGGTGATGAAGGAAACCGGAACCAGGCTCGACCTATCAGGTCGGCACCATGATCGAATTGCCGCGCGCCTGCCTGATGGCCGGCGATATCGCCAAGACCGCCGAGTTCTTCTCGTTCGGCACCAACGACCTGACGCAGACCACCTACGGCATCAGCCGCGACGACGCGGCGAGCTTCCTCGGCACCTACATCGCCAAGGGGATCCTGGAGATCGATCCGTTCATCTCGGTCGATCGCGACGGCGTCGGCGAGTTGGTGAAGATCGGCGTGGCGCGCGGGCGCAAGACCCGTCCGAATATCAAGGTCGGGATTTGCGGCGAGCATGGCGGCGATCCCGCTTCCGTCGCGTTCTGCCACGAGATCGGGCTAAACTACGTCTCGTGCTCGCCCTACCGCGTGCCGATCGCGCGGCTGGCGGCGGCGCAGGCCGCGCTCGGCAAGGCTGTCGCCAGCCAGGCTTGATTGTTTCTGTCATTCCGGGGCGCGCGTCAGCGCGAACTGCGATGTGCAATGGCACATCTGAGAATCTCGAGATTCCGGGTTCGCGCTTGATGCGCGCCCCGGAATGACTGTTTGATAATTCAGCCAAGCCACTTTTGCGTCGCGGGAACCCGTGATGATGCGGCAGCGGAAATACCGGCGCCGCGATTTCCTTATCATTTTTGTTGACCGGAAATTTACCAATTCAAGCGAGCCGCTATTTACCAATGTTCTCGATGCGATCAGCGCAAATCGCTGGGATGTCTTGCCTGTATCGCGCGTGCAACGGCGATTAACTCCCCGGCAACCTAAATTCGATACCAACAAAAAGGATCGAATTGCACGGATGTACTGAAGTTCGATCAGTGTAAGCGTTGCGTGAGCGTAATCGATGTCAGTAGTGCGTAACCGGCCGAAGGGCGCGCGGTTCGCGTCCTTCGGAATCGGCCTTTGCGTCTTCGCATTGATGCCGAACGAAATCGGATACCAGGATATCGCCTCGCTGCTGGCCCGCCAGCCGGGCGTCGCAGAGCGCTGGCAGAAGCGGGTGTTCTCCGCCGCCAGCAGCATCCAGGTCGCCACTTACTCTTCGGCCGTCCGATCGGAACCTCGCTTCCGCATCCGGCGAACTATGTGCTGGCGAGCCTCAACAACCAGGGCGTCGACATCACCGGTTCAGTGACGCGCAACCCGATCGCCGCGCCGCCGCCGCGCTATCAGGCCGTCGGATTTCCCCAAGGTCGATCGCACGCTGAAGGGCGATCGCCTGGTGATCGCGCCGCCGGAGACCCGCGCGCCGGCCAATGCCGCGCCGCCGCTCGAAAATCCCTCGACGTCGAACGCTTCGGTCAGGGGAGCAAAGACCGCCGCCGCGGCGCCATCTGCCGGAAAAGCGCCGCTCGATCCGGAGCTTCAGGAAGCGCTGAGCGCTCCGCCGCTGGCGCAATACGATGTTTCGATGTCGCTCGAGGCCCAGCCGCTCGACGACCTGAAGAGCGCGCCCGATGCTTCGCCGCTGGCGCTGGAGCCGCGCCTTCGCGCGAGGGCTTTTCGGTGAAGACCGCGAGCCTGTTCTTCGGAAGCGCCTCGCTGGGCGCGTCGGCCGAAAGCATCGAGCGCTGGCAGCCCGGCGAAGAACCCGCAGATCGTGATGCCGGGCGCGCTGCCCGATCCCGACTTGAAGGCGACGGCGTCGCTGCCGTCGGGCGCCGACTGACCAGCCAAGCGCCGGGACAGCGGCGAGAGCATCGCCGCCAAGGGCGAGGTCAATGCCGACAACCAGCGCGCCAAGACGCCGGCCGAGCGCCTCGGCCTGCTGGACGAGAAGTCGCGCGCCAAATCCGAGAAGTGTCTCGCCGAAGCCGTCTATTTCGAGGCCCGCGGCGAAGCCGTGCGCGGCCAGATCGCGGTGGCGCAGGTGGTGATGAACCGCACCTTCTCCGGCTTCTATCCGACCACGGTGTGCGGCGTGGTCTACCAGAACAAGCACCGCCACTACGCCTGCCAGTTCACCTTCGCCTGCGACAACGTCGCCGACGTGGTGCGCGAGCCCGACATGTGGGATCGCGCCAAGAAGATCGCCAAGGCGATGCTCGACGGCCAGCTCTGGCTGCCGGAAGTCGGCGAAGTCGACGCATTACCACGCCTATTGGGTGCACCCGTCCTGGGTCAGCGAAATGAAGAAGATGTACAAGTTCGGCGTGCACACCTTCTACCGCCCGCGCGCCTGGGGCGACGGCAGCGACGCGCCGAGCTGGGGATCGCCGAAGCAGACCGCGGCGATCTCAGCGGAGCTCGCCGAGGAGGCCAAGAGCTCGGCGGAGATGTCCGAAGACGGCGGTGCGGCGGTAGGTCGAGTCCCAAGCTCAGCGAGAGCGGATTGTCGACACTTCACGCATCGATATCCAGCGCCACGTCGAAATTCGGCGCCGAATGCGTCAGCGCGCCGGCCGAAGCGTAGTCGACGCCGGTCGCGGCGATCTTCGCAATCGAATCCTGGGTGACGCCGCCGGAGGCCTCCAGCACCACGCGCCCTTTTGCCAGTTTCACCGCCTCGGTCAGCTCGGCGATATCCATATTGTCGAGCAGCACCACGTCGGCGAGGCCGGTGTCGAGCACCTCGCGCAGTTGCGCCAGATCATCGACCTCGATCTCGACCTTGACCAGATGCCCGACATGGGCGCGGGCGCGCTCCAGCACCGGCCGGATGCCGCCGGCGACGGCGATGTGGTTGTCCTTGATCAGGATCGCATCGTCGAGCCCGAAGCGGTGATTGAAGCCGCCGCCGCAGCGCACGGCGTATTTTTCCAGCGCGCGCAGGCCCGGGCGTGGTCTTGCGGGTGCAGCAGATGCGCATTTTGGTGCCGGCGGTATGGCGGACATAGTCGGAGGTGAGGGTGGCGATGCCGGACAGCCGGCCGATGAAATTCAGCGCGGTGCGCTCGCCGGCGAGCACGGCGCGCGCCGGGCCCGAGATCGTCAGCACCTGCACGCCGGCGGCGACGCTTGCGCCGTCGCGATAATGCGCCTGGATGTGCAGGTCCGGCGACAGTTTCCGAAACGTCGCAACCCCCAGCGGCAGTCCGGCGATCACACCGGCCTGCCGCGCCACCAGGATGGCACGGGCAGTGGCCGTTTCCGGAACGGTGGCCATCGAGGTGATGTCGCCGGCGCGGCCGAGATCTTCGTCCAGCGCGCGCTGAAACCGCCTCGTCGATGGCGAGCGGCGACAGAAACGCGTCCGGATGCAGCAGCGAGGCGGGTGTGGTCACGATGTCAGTCTCCATTTCAGGCGATCATCCAGGCTGCGGCGCGCGCGGCGCGTCACGCTCGGAGAGCGAGGCCGCGATCTCCCGCGCCGCGGCCAGCGTCGTCATGCGTGCGATGCGCGAGCTCCGGCCGCTCGGCCGGATAATCGATGCGGTATTGCGCGCCGCGGCTTTCGCGCCGCGCCCATGCCGACGCCGCGACCAGCAGCGCCGAGATTGCCATGTTGCGCAGTGCGATCAGCCGGCATCCCGCTCGATGGCCGCGAAGCATGCGCACGGCCGCGGCGAGATGCTCGCCATCGCGGATCACGCCGACATGCGAGGTCATCATCGCCCGCAGGCTTGCTTCCTGCATAGCGCAGGCATCGCGGAATTTCGCAGTGTCGACGGCACTGCCGTCAGGCGAGCGGGCGCGGGAATCGTGCTGCCGTCGATGTCTTCGGCGATGCGGGCGGCATAGACCACGGCTTCGAGCAGCGAGTTCGACGCCAGCCGGTTGGCGCCATGCGCGCCGGTCGACGACACTTCGCCGCCGGCCCACAACCCGTTCAAGGAAGTGCGGCCGCGCGCATCCACGGCGATGCCGCCCATGTGATAATGCGCGGCGGGCGCCACCGGGATCGGCTGGTTGGCCGGATCGATGCCGGCGGCCATGCAGCTTGCATAAACGGTCGGGAATTTTTCGGCAAAGCGCGCGCCGAGCGCCGCGCGCGCGTCGAGGAAGGCGCCACGGCCGGCGGCGATTTCGGCGAACACGCCGCGCGCCACGATATCGCGCGGCGCCAGTTCGGCCAGCGGATGCCGCGCCGGCATGAAGCGCTCGCCGCCTGTCGTTGATCGAGCGTCGCACCTTCGCCGCGCAGGGCTTCGGTTGCCAGCGGCGCCGGATCGCGGCCGACCATGATCGCGGTCGGGTGGAACTGGACGAATTCCGGATCGGCGATGACGGCGCCGGCGCGCGCGGCGATCGCCAAGACCGAGCCCGCTGGCCTCCGCCGGATTGGTGGTCACGGCATAGAGATGGCCGATGCCGCCGGTCGCCAGCACCACCGCGCGCGATGCGATGGTCACCGGCTTGGCGGTGGCGTCGCCGACTTTGCGCATTTGCAGTCCGGTGACCGCGCCGTCCTCGGTCAACAGCGCCTCGGCGGCGTAGCCTTCGATCAGGCGGATCGAGGGCGTTGCGCGTACTGCCTCGGTCAGCGCCGAGATGATCGCCTTGCCTGCCATGTCGCCGCGGACATGGACGATGCGCCGCGCCGAATGCGCGGCCTCGCGGCCGACCGCGAGCCGGCCTTCGAGGTCGCGATCGAAGGGAACGCCGTAACGCAGGAGATCATGGATGCGGGCACGGGCTTCGCGCGCGATCCCGAGCGCGATCGCCTCATCGACCAGGCCCGCGCCGGCCGCGACCGTATCGGCCGCGTGCGCCTCCGCGCTGTCGCCCTCAGCGACCGCGGCGGCGATGCCGCCTTGCGCCCACGCCGTCGAGGCGCCGTGGCCCAAGCGGTGCTGCGGAAATCACGGTGACCGGGCGCGGCGCCAGTTTCAGCGCGCAGAACAGCCCGGCGAGACCGCCGCCGACGATGACGACGTGGTCGGTGTTGCGGGCGAGGTCGTGTTGTTGATTTTGCATGGCTGCACTCGCTACGTCGTCCCCGCGTTCGCAGCGACGACCGCGTTTGAATTTCAGTTCTTCAGATTGATCATCCGCTCGACCGAGCGCCGCGCCTTCTCGGCGATCAGCGGATCGATGATGACTTCCTCGCGCAGGCTGACCAGGCTGTCCAGGATCTTGGCCAGCGTGATCCGCTTCATGTGCGGGCACAGATTGCAAGGCTGCACCATTTCGACGTCGGGCAGTTCGGCCCGCACATTGTCGGCCATCGAGCATTCGGTGATCATCACCACGCGCTTCGGATGCTTGTTGCGAACCCAGTCGATCATGTGCGCGGTCGATCCGGTGAAATCGGCTTCCGCCAGCACATCGGGCGGGCATTCCGGATGTGCGATGATCTGCACCGAGGGATCGGCCTCGCGATAGGTGCGCAATTCGTCGCCGGTAAAGCGCTCGTGCACCTCGCAGGCGCCCTTCCAGGCGATGATCTTCACGTCGGTTTTCGACGCGACATATCTGCGCCAGATACTGATCCGGCAGGAAGATCACGGTCGGCGCGTTGAGGCTCTCCACCACCTGCACGGCGTTGGACGAGGTGCAGCAGATGTCGACCTCCGCCTTCACGTCGGCCGAGGTGTTGACATAGGCGACCACGGGCACGCCCGGAAAGCGCTCGCGCAACAGCCGCACATCGGCACCGGTGATGCTCGAGGCCAGCGAGCAGCCGGCGCGTGAATCCGGGATCAGAACCGTCTTGTGCGGGTTCAGGATCTTTGACGTCTCCGCCATGAAGTGCACGCCGCACTGCACGATGATGTCGGATTTCACTTTGGTCGCTTCGATCGCGAGTTGCAGCGAGTCGCCACGGATGTCGGCGACGCAATGGAAAATCTCCGGCGTCTGATAATTGTGCGCGAGGATCACCGCGTCGCGGGTCTTCTTCAGTTCGTTGATCGCCTTGATCGTGGGCGCCATCAGCGGCCACTCGACCGGCGAGATCACATTCTTCACCCGTTCATAGAGATGCGCGGTTGCGCGTTCGACTTCGGGCGTCCATTGCAGCGACGGCATCGGCCGCGCGCTGGCGCGCTCGGCCTGGCTGACGCGGCTCGGCGGGCGGTGGTATGCCCGCGGGCGGGGTTCGCAAAATCGTCCGGCCCGTAGATTCCAGCGATAGGCATGGCAGGTCTCCCTTGGACACCTAATATACTCAATATGAGTATATCTAGGTGTTGAGAAATCCGGCCTCCATGGGCCGGCGTTTTCCGATTGCTGCGTGGAGTGATTCGAACCAGCCCGCAGCATCGCAGAGAGTTCGGCTCGTCACGGTAATGTGACTTATTCTCATAACGAGCAAATCGAATCTAGCATGCGTCCCGGGGCTTCGCCAGAGGCGAGCCGGCTAAATTCTTCAGGGCTGTCCGCTCCGATTTGCAACGCTGCAATGCGGCGGGAGCTTCGGCCGATATCGCGGTTGGGATTTTCATGCCGATGCATTAACTTCGTCCGGCGCGTCGATTTGCTGGCGGCTTTCGTATCTCGCGCGCGTCGAGCTCTCACCCTGATCCGCCTAACCGTCGAGGAATTTGCATGGCCGCTACCGAGGGCGATCTGCGTCTGGCTCCCGCTGCGACGAGCTGGCGCACGCCGCTGGTAATCATCGCCTGCGGCTGCGCGATCGGCTTGTTGAGCTTCGGGCCGCGCTCGAGCCTCGGCTTTTTCATTCAGCCGATGAGCCGGGAGTTTTCTTGGGGCCGCGACGTGTTCGGCCTCGCGCTTGCCGTTCAAAACCTGTTGTGGGGACTGGGTCAGCCGGTCGCCGGTGCGATCGCCGACCGGTTCGGCGTGTTGCGCGTGATGTGTGCCGGCGCATTGCTTTATGCCGGCGGGCTTCTGATGATGCGCTATGCTGCGACGCCGCTGTCGCTCGATATCGGCGCCGGCGTCCTGATCGGCTTCGGCCTGTCCGGCTGCTCATTCAATCTCGTGCTGTCGGCATTCAGCAAGTTGGTTCCGCCGGAGCGGCGGGGCGTGGCGCTCGGCGCCGGAACCGCCGCCGGATCGTTCGGGCAATTCCTGTTCGCGCCGTTCGGCGTGGCGATGATCGGCAATTTCGGCTGGCAAACGGCGCTGATGGTGTTCGCAGGCCTGATGCTTCTGATCGTGCCACTGTCGCTCGCGCTTGCCACGCCGCCGGCGACATCGGCCAGCCATGCGCCCGTGGTGGCCGAGCAGTCGTTCAAGACCGCGCTGGCGGAAGCGTTTGGCCACCGCTCTTATGTGCTCCTGGTGCTCGGCTTCTTCACCTGCGGCTTCCAGCTGGCGTTCATCACCGTGCATCTGCCGGCCTACCTGGTGGATCGCGGCATCCCGGCGCAGACCGGCGGCTGGGTAATCGCCGCGATCGGCCTGTTCAATATCATCGGCTCGCTCAGCGTCGGCTGGCTGCAGAACCGGCTGCCGAAGCGCTACATCCTGTCGGCGATCTATTTCACGCGCGCGCTGTCGATCACGGCCTTCATTTCGTTCCCGATCACCACCTTCTCCGCCATCATGTTCGGCGCCATCACCGGCCTGACCTGGCTTTCGACGGTACCGCCGACCTCGGCGCTGGTGGCCATCATGTTCGGCACGCGCTGGTTCGCGACGCTGTATGGATTTGCCTTTGTCAGCCATCAGGTCGGCGGCTTCCTCGGCGTCTGGCTTGGCGGGATCGTGTTCGAGAAGTTCGGGTCGTACACGCCGATCTGGTGGCTTTCGGTGCTGTTCGGCGTGCTGTCGGCACTGATTAATCTGCCGATCATCGAGGCGCCGGTGGTGCGCCCGGTTGCGCAACCGGCCTAGACCGTCCAAAGTCCGCTAAAATCAAACCAAAGGCGTCAGGAGAGTTTGCGTTGGGAACGTTCAGGGCAATCAGGATCGACAAGGCGGAAAAAGGCACTTTAGCCGCGCTCACCCAGTTCGACGAAGCCGAGTTGATGGAAGGCGACGTCACCGTGCGGGTCGAATGGTCGACGCTGAACTACAAGGACGGCCTCGCCGTCACCGGCAAAGCGCCGGTGGTGCGGCGCTTTCCGATGATCGCGGGCATCGATTTCGCGGGCACCGTCGAGCAGTCGTCGCATCCGCACTGGAAGGCCGGCGACAAGGTGATCTGCAACGGCTGGGGCATGGGCGAGACCCATCTCGGCGCCTACGCCGAGAAGGCCCGCGTCAAGGGCGACTGGCTGGTGCGGCTGCCGGAGGGCATGTCGGCGCGCGATGCGATGGCGATCGGCACCGCCGGCTATACCGCGATGCTCGCGGTGCTGGCGCTTGAAAAGCACGGCCTTACCCCGAAGCACGGTCCGATCGTCGTCACCGGCGCCGCCGGCGGCGTCGGCTCGGTCGCAATCGCAGTGCTCTCGAAGCTCGGCTATTGCGTCATCGCTTCCACCGGCCGAATGTCGGAGGCGCCCTATCTGAAGGCACTCGGTGCGGCCGAGGTGATCGACCGCGCTGAATTGTCGGGCCCGGCCAAGCCGCTGGCCAAGGAGCGCTGGGCGGGCGGCATCGACAGCGTCGGCTCGACCACGCTGGCCAATCTTCTCTCCATGACGAAATATGGCGGCGCCATCGCCGCCTGCGGCCTTGCAGCCGGCATGGACCTGCCGTCCTCGGTGGCCCCGTTTATTTTGCGCGGGGTGTGCCTTCTCGGTATCGATTCTGTGATGTGCCCGATTGAGCGGCGAAAGACCGCCTGGAGCCGGCTCGCCAGCGACCTGGACCGAACGAAACTAGCTGAAATCACTCATGAAATCTCCCTCGACGGAGTTATCGAGGCCGGCGCCAAAATCCTTGCCGGGCAGGTTCGTGGTCGAATCGTGGTAAAAATTCTCTAACGGCGTTCAGACTTTACCAACCAAGCTGCTCCAATGTTGCCACGGTTGGTATGGTAAGCAGCGGGTAAAGATTATCAGGCGTTGCCCGCGCTCTAGTACAGTCGGAGTTTCAGCATGCTTGCGCGTTTCGTGTTGGGGGCCGTCACAGCCGGTGCGGTGGTCGCGCCCGCCGTGGCAGGAATGATGAATGCCGATGAGGCCCGCAAGTTCGTCGCCGGCAAGGTGTTCGCATTTACCTGCTTCGATGGCACCCGCGGCGCAGGCCGGATCCTCGACGACATGGGTGCGGCCGGCGCCGTGCAGTTCTCAGGCTCCGGTCCGGTTCGCCACCTGCGGCTGCCCGGCAATACGTTGCAGGTCCGCGGCCAATCCGTCTGCGCCTCGATCAAGGGCATCCCGTTCGAGCCGTGCTTCAATCTCGAAAAGAAAGACGACCGCAGCTTCCGCGGCTCGGTCTCCGGCATGGGCTTCGCCTATTGCGATTTCCATCATCAGGGCGCGGCGCAGATGCTGCTGGCGCGCGCGGTGGCCCGGCCGCGTTCTCTGCATGCGCCGGAGCGGACCGGCTCGATCGTCGCGCCGCACGCCGAAGTCGCGGCGCGGGTCGAGACCCCGCATGTCGAGGCTGCCCGGATCGAGCCGGTCAAATCCGAGTCGAGGCCCGAGGCTTCGAAGCCGGAAAGCGCTCCGGAACTGCGCCGCTCGACCGAGTGACCAGCGCGCGACCGGTCGGTGCCGCGCGCAGAATTGCGCTGAAATAAATCGCCGACGTCTGCGAGTGCCGCGGCGGATGCCGTATTCATACGGGCCGCCGCTTTCATGTGTTGGTAGCGACTCTCGATCCAGTTTGCCGAAAATCGACAGGCTGTGGGGGCGGCCGAACACATGGGTTCGACGATGTCGCTGTATTTCTTCCGGATCAGTCATGGTCGCTATTCCGGAGCTTCCGACACTGGGATCGGAATTCGAGAGCCGCGAGGCCGCCTGGACCGAGATGACCAAGGTCTGCGCCAACCTTCTCGGCGGCATTTCGCGCAGCCTGAAGCAAAATGCCGAATGGCATATGGAGCTTCTGGACGAGTCCAAGCAGCCGGTGTTCAGAATCCGCCTCGTGTCGGAATCGTTGGGCTAGATCATCGGGTCGCACTGGCGGGTCCGGCGAGCCTTTCACATCATCACTGTCGTTGATCGAGGCAAACCATCTTGCGGTTTGCCGGCATTGACTTCTCTGGCCGTCATCCGCAGGCGCGACATGGCCGTTGCCGGCTTAATAACGTTCGGTTCACCGTATTTTTACGAGGATGAAGTTAACGGTAACGTTGAACCGCGGCGCTATTGCTCGAGGACGCTCACGGGTGCGGAGCGGGCGGAAACATCGTCGCCGCCGGCGGTGAGTTTCGTCTCCTATAACGCGTGGCATTTGCAAGGACTGCTCCATGTCGTTTCTCAATCTCCGAATCAGCGGCCGGCTCTATGCCGGCTTTGGCGCGCTCCTGCTGTTCTGCGCAGGCCTCGCCGGCTTCGGGGTGTGGCAGCTGGGAGAGATTCGACGCGCAGGTCGCGACGATGACGCTGCAGTCCAACAACACGATCCGGGCCGGCGAAATCGCCACCGAGCTGCAGGCCATCCGCCGCGCGATCCTGCGCTACGCGTTCGACCACGACGAGGCGTCCTTCGCGGAAGCCGAGACGCGGCTGAACAAATCGACCGAACTTCTGGAAGCGGCGGTCAAGGCAACACGTATCCGAAGAGCGGCGCGCCGCCTACAGGGACATCGCCAAGGACGTCGAGGAGTTGAAGGCGAAGCGTATCGCGCTCGGCGAGGCGGTCAATCAGATGGTTGCCGGCCGCGCCCTGCTGTTCAGCGACGGTGACAAGATGGCGGCCGACGTCCAGAAATTCGTCAAGGCCGCGGAAAGAGGCGAGTTCTCCCAGGAAGCGGCGCCGCTCGAGGCCAAGGTGCTTCTGGTTCAGGTCGCGAACTGGCGGATGCTGGCGACCGCGCGATCCAAGCGGCATCGCCACCTTCAAGACCAATCTCGGAAAGGCCCAGCGAGCATATCGAGGCGCTTGAGAAGGCCGATCTGCCGCCGAAACTTGCTGCGCTGCTGAAGGATATCAAGGCGGGCGTCGTCAAGTACGGCCGAGGCGTTCGACAAGACCGGACCCAACCTCGCTGCTCGGAGACGAGCTTTACTACAAGGCCGTCACCCCCTTGACCGTCGACGCGATCGGAAAACTCGACGGGGTGGTCGAAGTCGATCGGAACGGCCTTCAAGAAGACGACCGCCGAAACCGAAGAGCGCATCAGCAGCACCATCACCATGCAGGAAATCGTGGCCGGCGCCGCCGTGCTGCTCGGCCTCCTGATCGCGTTCCTGATCGCGCGCGGCATCATCGGGCCGCTGTCCGGCCTGACCTCCGGCATGAAGGAACTCGCCGGCGGCAATTTCGGCGTGGTGCTTCCCGGGCTCGACCGCAAGGACGAAGTCGGCGACATGGCGCAGGCGGTCGAGACCTTCAAGGTCAAGGCCGAGGAGAAGGCCCGCGAGGAAGCCGAAGCCAAGGACACGGCAGGATCAGATCGCCGCCAAGCAGCGCAAGGCCGACATGATCAAGCTCGCCGACACCTTCGAAGCCGCGGTCGGCGAGATCGTCGAAACCGTGTCGTCGGCCTCGACCGAACTCGAAGCCTCCGCCGCGCACGCTGACCTCGACCGCGGCGCGCGCGCAGGAGCTCACCACCATGGTCGCGGCGGCATCCGAGGAAGCCTCCACCAATGTGCAGTCGGTGGCCTCGGCGACCGAGGAAATGGCGTCCTCCGTCAACGAGATCAGCCGCCAGGTGCAGGAATCGGCGCGGATGGCGAACGAGGCGGTCGACCAGGCGCGCAAGACCAATGATCGCGTCAGCGAATTGTCGAAGGCCGCAGCGCGGATCGGCGATGTCGTCGAACTGATCAACACCATCGCGGGCCAGACCAATCTGCTGGCGCTCAACGCCACCATCGAGGCGGCGCGCGCCGGCGAGGCCGGCCGCGGCTTTGCCGTGGTGGCTTCCGAGGTGAAGGCGCTGGCCGAGCAGACCGCGAAGGCGACCGGCGAGATCGGCCAGCAGATCACCGGCATCCAGGCGGCGACGCAGGAATCGGTCGGCGCGATCAAGGAGATCAGCGGCACCATCGAGAAGCTGTCGGAGATCTCCTCGACCATTGCGGCGGCGGTGGAAGAGCAGGGCGCGGCGACGCAGGAGATTTCCCGCAACGTCCAGCAGGCCGCGCAAGGCACCCAGCAGGTCTCGTCCAACATCATCGACGTGCAGCGCGGCGCCAGCGAGACCGGCTCGGCCTCCTCGCAGGTGCTCTCGGCGGCGCAGTCGCTGTCGGGCGAAAGCAACCGGCTCAAGCTCGAAGTCGGCAAGTTCCTCAATTCGGTGCGCGCCGCTTGAATGAGCGGAGCGCTACGCCTCTGGCTGCGCGACCGCGGCCGGTGGCGGCGTCTCCTTACGGAACAGGATGCGCTGGTACAACCAGCCGATCGCCACCAGCACCAGGCCCAGGCACATGAACGACAGCGCGCGGTAGACCCCCGTCAGCGTCGACATGTCGATCAGGAACGCCTTGACGATCGTGAGCGCGATCACCACGGCAGAAGCGAGCCTCGCGCGCTGCGAATTGACTGATATGCCGATGCCGAGCAGCGCCACGCCGAATGCGAGCCAGGCGATCGAATAGGTGTATTGCTCGGCGCCGCCGGTCAGACCGGACGTCAGCACCGGGCCGTGATAGAGCCTGCGGATTTCGAGCGTGACATAGCTCAATGCCATTACCAGCGCGCCCGCCGCGATCGCATTGGCATAGGCCGCGGGCCGCCGTCCGGCCGCCGCATAGGACAATAGCAGCATCAGCACGGCCGGCAGGGCATAGCCCAGCACGATGCGGTTGACGAAAACGCCGCCGACATTGATCGGCCACAGCACCGGGTTTTCCAAAAACAACAGCCCGACTACGCTCACGAAGCCAGCGAAGGCCGTCAGCAGGACCGCGCTTACGTTGTGAACGATGCTGCCGGTGCGGACGCGCAACCGTTCCAGGCCGATCGCCATGGCGAGCGCAACGCAGACTTCCAGGCCAAACTCGACGAGCGAGGTATTGATGCGGTAGATGTCGCCACCGTTCACGGCATGACGGATCTCCAGGAACGCCAGCAGCACCGTGAACAACACCGCCGCCGCCTCCACGGCGCGCAGGGCTGCGTCGTCGCCGCGACGGCGCAGGAAATAGCTGCCAATCCAGAACGACAGCGCCGGCACTCCGTAGCCCCAAAGCAGCCAGTTGAAGATCAGGGTGGCCCCGATCGCGTCGCCGGCGATGCGCGGCTCGTAGCCGACGCGCAGCACCACGATTCCGGCGAGAATGGCGGCAAGCGTCCGCAGAAACGGTATCGGCCGCTGCATCGAAATCCACGCCGTGCCCATGGACATCAGCGAAAGCGCAATGGTGAGCCAGCCTTTTTCGAGCGCGAAGGTCAGCGCCAGCGCCAGCGCGGCAAGCGTGCCCGTGGCGAACAGCGCGATCGAAATCGGCAGGCCGGGCCTGGCGTCGCGTTTTGAGAGAATTTCGGTCGCGGCGCCGTAGGCCGCGGCGAGAAGCACGGCCAGAATTGCAAACGGGACCGAGCGATCGAGATGTGCGATGCGCGCATAAAGTGCGATCAACAGCGCCAGGGGCGTGAACACGGCGGCCGCCGACCATACCACCGGGATGATGGCGCTGACCGAGCGGCCTTGCGCCAGAAATCCGGCCGCGCCGAACAGACTGGCGAAGATCGCGGCTGTGACCAGATGCAAGGTAACGGAAGCGTCGGTCGCGGCCGGGCCGATACCGGGCAGCGGGCCGCCCGGCAACACCAGCATGTCCGGATTGCCGCGGACCGCCCATTCAGCGAATACGACGAAGACCAGGGCTGCTGCGGCGGCGACCGCGCCGGTGGCGGCCGGCGCGCGCCAGGCGACCATCAAGGTGCCGGCCACCAGGACTGCGAAAATAACGATGGCGGCGCTGTCATGGAAACTTGCCAGCACGATTATCGCCGCACCCAACAGGTAGGCCGCGAGCGAGCCGGATGAAATCGGCTCGATCCGGCCCTCGTCGGCCGGCGGACCGAACAGGAAGCCGCACACCACCATCAGGGCGGCGAGCACAAACCCGGAGATGACATGGAAGCCGTGCGGGCCGACCATCGACGGCCCGCATTCAAGGCAGGGAAAGGTCCACAGCAGCGCGGCCGCGATGGTGGTGACCGCGAGCCAGCGCCACAGCCTGATGCGCGCCAGGCCAAAGGCGGCCGCAGTGACGATGGCGAGATAAAGATACAGGGCCCAGAAGTCTGGCTTCTCCGAAGATACCAGAACGGGCGTGACGAACGCGGCGGCGACGCCGAGACCGGCCAATGCCGGTCCGTGCAGCAGCGCCGCGGCGAGAGTGCCCAGCGCCACCAGTCCCAGCAGAACGAACGCGGTCGCAGGCGCGAGAAAATCGTACAGCGCGTAGGCGGCGTAGACGGTCGCGAAGGCAACGGCAGTGCCGGCGGCGGTTAGGATCGCCGGGATATTGGCGATCGGCAGCGCTGCGAATGGCGGAGATGCTCTCTTTGCGGCGCGTCCATTCGCCCGCTGCAAGCAGCGCCAGCGCGAAGGCGCCACCGAGCAGCGTGCGCACGCCGGGCCCGAGCAACCCTGCCTCGATCGAATATCGGACCATGAAGAAGCCGCCGAGCGCCAGCGTCAGGCCGCCGATCCAGACCACCCAGCGGGTGCCGATGCGCTCCTCGAACCCGGGCTCGGCTTGCGGCAGCGGCGGCGGCATTGCGGCCGCGCCGCTGGGCGCCGCCTGCTGATCTTCCGCGACAGGCGTGACGGGTTCGGCATCGGCCGCCGTCGCCGGCTGTTCGGCGGCAATGCTTGGCGATGAGGTGGCCAGCGTCTGTTCACGCTCCTGGAGCGGTGTGAGCGGTGGCGAGACCGGCCTCGCCTGCTGTGCTGCCGCTTCGATCGCGTCGAGCCGTGCGCGCAGCATCGCGGCCTGGTTGAACGCCTTACGCGCGAAAATGAATGCGACGATGGCAACCAGCAGCGCCAAAAAATCGAACGGCGAATCGAACATCAGGCCTCCAGGCGATCGGCCCGGCGTTGAGGGCTTAACCGCTTTCTAAAAATCTTCAGCGTCGCCCGCGGACGCGCAGGCCCGGCGCGGGCCGCTCCTGCAGCACCTCGCGGCGGAAGCGAAACAGCGCAGCGGGACGTCCCCCCGTCTGTGTCGACATCACGCCGGTGGGTTCAACCAGCGCGCCGGCTTCCACCAGCCGGCGGAAATTCTGCTTGTGCAGATGTCGCCCCGAGATCGCTTCCACGGTGCGCTGCAATTCGGTGAGTGTGAACTCGGGAGGCAAAAGTTCAAAGACCACGGGGCGGTATTTCAGCTTGGCGCGCAGCCGTCCCATCGCGGTAGCGAGGATTCGCCGATGGTCGAAGCGCATGGGTACGCCGAGATTCGGGATCGACTTGCGCGCCAATGCCGCAGGGCGTCCGTCCCGCCGCGCTTCCTCCACCAGTCCGGCTTCGTAGAGCAGTTCGTAGCGATCGAGCACGCGCTCCTCGTCCCAATGCGCACCCTCGGTGCCGAAATAGAGCCTTACGCGATCCTTGCGGCTGAGCGCGCGCGCGGTGTCCGGTTGCTCGGTCTGATCGGCCCAGCGCGTGAGTTCGGGAAAGATGTCGCGTTCGATGATCGCGGGCCGCGCTTCCCGCCAGTCTTCCCATGGGAAGAACCGGTACCAGGGTTCGAAGGTCGCGCCGGGCGCGCGCGAGGCGTTGTCGGCGGCGCGGGTCAGCGCGAGGTAGCCGATCGAGGCGACATGGGCGTCGGTGTCGCCGGCCTGGGTGTGGCGGCCGCGGTCGCCGAACGTGTAGAGCTGTTCGACATAGCCCAGCCGCAATCCCGCCTGTTCTTCCACCCAGGCGCGCAAGCCGATCTCGAATGTGCGGTGCGATACCGCGTCGAACGGGCCGAACGGCAGTCCGGCGAGCTTTTCGCCGTCGCCAGGGGACGCGGTGAGGATCACCGGCTCGTTGCCTTCGATCGCGACGATCGCGGCGGTGAGGCCGATCTCGATCGGCGTCAGAAGCTTTTCGCTCATCTGGCGATGCTGGCAGACATCAGTCGAGATCGATGCGGAATGGGTGGCTCTCGACCATCATACTGCCCGGTCCCATTTCGTCGAGCGCCCGCAGCATGCGCCCCTCGCGCCCCAGCGCCTTGTCGGCGAGAGCGACGATCAGCCGGTTCGGCGACGCGATCGGGGAGGCCGCACGAATCTGCTTCGCGATCGAGATTTCGTCGCGACGCGGATTGAGCAGACAGGCGGCGGCAAAAGCGCTCGCGGTCGAGCGGCTGATCCCGGCATAACAGTGCACGACCAGCGGCGCGCTGCGGTCCCAGCCACGCACGAAATTCAGGACCTGCTCGATATGCGAAATCCGAGGGTGCGACAAAGCCGTCGATCTGCTCGGTGATGTCATCCATCTGCACTTTCAGATGATTGGCCGGCAGTACCGATTCCGGCCGCTGCACCTGGTCGACATTCGCCATCACCGTGAGCACGTGGCTGGCGCCGGTGGCTTTGACGGTGTCGGGAAGGGCGGCGAGCGAGCAGACGTGGATCATGGCGTTCCTTTTGGCATGATTATAGGCCCGCGCGCGAGGGCGTGAAAGGCGTTTACGGGTGCAAACTCTTGAACCGCACCAGGAACCGCTTTTCGGCCTTGGCCGCGGTCCAGGGCGTCAGATAATCCTGCCTCATTGAAGCGGGTAGCCCGGGATCGCGGCCGAACAGGCGTTTTGCTTCTGCTTGCGCAAAGCCTGCAAGCTCGGTCGCTTCGAGATAGGCCGCGCCGCGGTCGGCGGCCTTGATCTGTTGCGTGATTTCGTCCGCCAGCACCGCCGGCAATCCGAAGCGGATATGGATCGCGGAAAGCAGCCGCTTCTCCACTGCCTTGTAGTCGCCGCCGAGCACCGCCTTGAACGGCGAAATCATGTCGCCGATGACATATTCCGGCGCGTCATGCAGCAGCGCCGCCAGCCGCACCCGGATATCGACGCGCGGCGCCTGCTCGCGCATCACGGCTTCGACCAGCAGCGTGTGCTGCGCCACCGAAAAGATATGCGCGCCGCTGGTCTGGCCATTCCAGCGCGCGACCCGCGCAAGACCATGAGCGATATCGGCGATTTCGATGTCGAGCGGCGAGGGGTCCAGCAAATCGAGCCGCCGCCCCGATAGCATCCGCTGCCAGACGCGGCTGGAGGCTGGCGGCGCGGACGGTTTTTTCGCCATCATTTGACTTTGAGGCGGGGGCCGCGATGTTTGCCGCCGCAGGTGTCGTGGCAGAAGCACGTCACCAGATGGTCGTTGACCATGCCGGTGGCCTGCATGAAGGCGTAGACGATGGTCGGGCCGACGAATTTGAATCCGCGCGCCGCCAGTTCCTTGGAAATCTTGACCGAAAGCGGCGTCGACGCCGGCACGCTGGCGGTGGTCTTGAAGTTGTTGACCTTCGGTTTGCCGTCGACGAAGTTCCAGAGGAATTTGGAAAAGCCGGCGCCGTCTTCCATGATTTTCAGATAGGATTTTGCGCTATTGACCGCGCCCTCGATCTTGGCCCGGTTGCGGACGATGCCGGCATCGTTCATCAGCGCATGAATCTTCTTGGCGTTATAGCGGGCGATCCTTTCCGGCTGGAAGTCGTCGAAGGCTTTGCGGAAATTGTCGCGCTTGCGCAGGATCGTGATCCACGACAGCCCGGCCTGGAAACCGTCGAGGATGAGTTTCTCGTAAAGCGCGCGGTCGTCATATTCCGGCACGCCCCATTCGGTGTCGTGATAGGCCATATAGAACGGGTCTTCGCCCGGCCATGGGCACCGCGTCAGGCCGTCGGCATGCAGGCGCGCGGATCGGCTCATGCGACGGTCTGCTTCGGCGAGGTCGGAAGATCATCCGGCTCGGCAAGACGGATGGCAAGGCCGCCTGCCGTGAGCGGCAACCCGGCAGCGAGCGCGTCGGCGACACGATCGATCCTGATCAGCGCGAGACCGTTGGCGCCCGCCGTCGATCCCATCGTGCCGATCGACTTGTCGCCGGCGAGAAGCGCTGCACCCGGTTCCGGCGCCGGACCGTCCACGATGACGCGAACGGTCCGCGTCCGCGCGGTGCCGCGATGCTGCATCCGCGACACCACCTCCTGGCCGACATAACAGCCCTTGTCGAAATCGACGCCGTGCAGGCGGTCCATATTGGTCTCGTGCGGAAAGGCGTCGCCATAGATGAAGTCGAGGCCGCCGCGCGGAACGCCGCAGGCGATGCGATGGGCCTCGTAGGCGGCGCTGTCGATCAGTTCCGCGCCGATCAGATCCGCGACTTTTGGCGCGAGTTCCTCGGGAATAAGGATCCGCCAGCCGAGCGCGCTGTCGCGGGGATCGGCGAACGCCAGATCGGGCGTCATGGCCAACTCGCCATCCCAGGCGGCGAGCACGCCGAGACTACCGGTGAGATTTTCGATCGCGACCTTGGCGCGCAATTTGTAGAAACCGAGCTTGTCGGTGAGCGCTTGCGCCAGCGCACGCGGGCCATCGATCAGGAAGCCGCCGCCATGACCGGCAGGCGCTTCGGTGATCAGGAAATCCGCAATGATCTTGCCCTGCGGCGTCAGCAACGCCCCGAACCGGCCTTGGCCGGGCCGAAGCAGCGTCATATCTGAGGTGACAAGGCCGTTGAGAAAGTCGCGCGCGCCTTCGCCGCTGACCTTGACCACGCCCCGGTCGGGGAGAAACGCTGCTTTCATGCAAAAATCTCTTGCGACATGCTGTCTTGGAACGTAAGCCGCCAAGGCTTAAACGACAAGACCCGCGCGCGGGCCCTCTAGGGCCTTCTCAGGCCACGAGGAGGCAACTGACACGAGGCATGATGAGCCAAACCTTTGATGTGATTCTGAAGTCAGGCACCGTGGTCAATCAGGACGGCGAGGGCGTGCGCGACATCGCCATCGCGCAAGGCCGCATTGCGGCGATCGGCTCGCTCGGACAGGCGTCGGCGGCCGAAGTGATCGACTGCAGGGGCCTGCACATCCTGCCCGGCGTGATCGACACGCAGGTGCACTTCCGCGAGCCGGGCCTGACCCACAAGGAAGACCTCGAAATCCGGTTCGCGCAGCGCCGCGATGGGCGGGGTCACCGCAGTGTTCGAAATGCCGAACACCGATCCCCTGACCATCACCGAACAGGACTTCACCGCCAAGGTGAAAGCCGGCCGTCACCGCATGCATTGCGATTTCGCGTTCTTCATCGGCGGCACCCGCGACAACGTCGCTGATCTGCCGGAACTGGAACGTGCGCCCGGCTGCGCCGGCGTCAAGGTATTCATCGGTTCGTCCACCGGCGCGCTATTGGTCGAGGATGACGAAAGCCTGCGGCGGATTTTCCAGGTGATCAAACGCCGCGCCGCCTTTCATGCCGAGGACGAGTATCGGCTCAACGATCGCAAGCCGCTGCGCGTGGAAGGCGATCCGCGCTCGCACCCGGTGTGGCGCGACGAGACCGCGGCGCTGATGGCGACGCAGCGTCTGGTCAAGCTCGCCCATGAAACCGGAAAACGCATTCATATCCTGCATATCTCGACCAAGCAGGAGATCGAGTTCCTGCGCGACCACAAGGAGGTCGCCACTTGCGAAGCGACGCCGCATCACCTCACGCTGGTGGCGCCCGAATGCTATGAGCGGCTCGGCACCCGCGCACAGATGAATCCGCCGGTGCGCTCGGCCGATCACCTCGCCGGCATCTGGTACGGCGTCGAGCAAGGCATCATCGACGTGCTCGGCTCCGATCACGCGCCGCATACGCTCGAGGAGAAAGCAAAACCCTATCCGGCCTCGCCTTCGGGCATGACCGGGGTGCAGACGCTGGTGCCGTTGATGCTCGACCACGTCAACGCCGGGCGATTGTCGCTTGCCCGCTTCGTCGATCTCACCAGCGCCGGCCCCGCGCGGCTGTTCAACATCGCATGCAAGGGCCGGATCGCGGCGGGCTACGATGCCGACTTCACGGTGGTCGACCTCAAGCGCAGCGAGACCATCACCGACGAATGGGTGGCCTCGCGCGCCGGCTGGACGCCCTATCATGGCGTGCGTGTCACCGGCTGGCCGGTCGGCACCTTCGTGCGCGGCAGGCGGGTGATGTGGCAGGGCGAGTTGCTGACGCCTTCGACCGGCGAGCCGGTGCGCTTTCTGGAGACGCTGAAGGCCTGAAGAATTACTGCTTCGCCAGCCTGGTCGAAAACTCGCCGTTGCGGATGCGCACCGGAAGGCCTTCCACGAATTTCGCTACCGCGTCCTCGCCATAGGTGGCGACCAGTTCGGCGAACGCTGCGAACAGGCTGGCCTGCGCCAGGCAGTCGCCATCGACGCCGTCGTGCCGCGCTTCCGCCCAGGCCTCGTTAAGATAGCTGAGCGCCGCCTGCTTCTGTTCATGATCGGGCAAGGGGGCGCGGGCGGTGAAGGAGGCTGGATAGCTCATGAAACTCAACAGGCTGGACGCGATCCAGGGCGGAACGCTCGAATGCCCAACTGTTTAGCATGAGCCGACGCGCCGCCTAGACCAGTTCTTTAGGAAAGGTTAACGGCCCAAAATAAGATGACTGGAGTGTTCCAATCCGAGACGCTTCCATAGCGTTTTCAGGCGAAGTGGATGCCGGTTCGCGTCCAGGAAATGCGCTGGGACAAAAATCCTAGTTGGCGTAGCGGGCCGTCAGATCCCGCGAGATTTTCGAGCCTTCCTCGATGTAACGGCGGATCGCGACCGTGGCGGCCGGCGTGCAGGTCCGGTAGGTCTGCTGAAACCCGTTATAGCCGCGGTTGAAGCCCGCGATCATGCGGGCGCGGCGATCGCCCGAGGGGGTCTCGGCATCGATCAGCGCCTGCATTTCGTTGCGCCATTTGCCGCCTTCATTGCTGCCGCAAATGCCCCGGAGGTAATGCAGGGTGCCGAGGATCTCGGCCAGCCGCTGCAGGTCGTTATCGAACGGCGCAGCCGCGTCCTGGGCCCGCGCGGGGCCGGAAAGGCATGCGGATATGAGGATCAGAGCGGCCAGAAAATGCTTGGACATGAGCCCGCACGATATGCCTTCTCAGTGCGCAGGAAGCAAGGCGAGCGGGCTGAGAGGTGAAAGCCGGCTTTTCAGGCCCCGAGCAGGCCCCGGGCCGACCTGGATGACCTCCTGCAGGCCGCCGGTGAGCTTGAGATCGCCCAAGTCGATCCGGCTTGAGCCACCTGAAATCGTCGAGTTCGTCGTTCAGGACCGGCTCGCCGGCGATCCAGCGCGCCGCAAACGACATGATCAGATAATGCCCGCCGCCGCCGGTTCCCGGCACCACCTCGCGCCATCCGGCAAGCCCGACGATATCAATCTTGAGCGCGGTTTCCTCATCGACCTCGCGATGCAGCGCGGCGTGCAGCGTTTCGCCGAATTCGACCCGGCCGCCCGGCAGCGAATAAAAGCCCTTGGCCGGCGAGCGCGCGCGCCGCACCAGCAGGATCTTGTCGTCGCGAAAGATCGCCGCGCTGACGGCGAGCTGGGGATGGGAGGGCTGGACGCGACGGCATCGGGCATGATCCGGACATCGAAGAGCCGTGATCGGCGAAAAAGTGGAAGCTGGATTTTCCGAGAAGATCGTGCTCAAGTCTAATGCGTCATGATGTAGTCGACGTCGGCCTCGGAGCCGCCATTGATGATGCCGCCGGCCAGCGCCACCAGTGGCTTGACCCAGCCGGTCGCCTGCTCGGCCAGCGTGGCCCGGGTCTTGTCCTGCTTGGCTTCGCGCATGGCCGTCGCCGACCGCGGTAAGGATCGAGGTCATGGCGCTGGTGATATTGTCGAATTCGGCGCGGATAATGGCGTCGGCCGAATTCATAGGATTCGATCGCGAGGTCGCGTGCCTTGAAATTGGAGGCCGTGAAATGCTCGCCATAGGACAGCGGGTGCCAAGCCAGAAAATCTTCCGCGCATTCCGGCATGTCCGGAATCATCTCGAGCAGCATGACCGCTTCGTTGAAGTGATTCAGGTAGTCGGTGGCAAGCCCGGTGCGGGGATTGATGTTGGCGGCGCGCAGCATCGCGGCCCGCGCCTCGTCGATCGGGGCCGTCTGGCGAGGCGTCGGGGAAGCGGATGGCGCGGGTATGGCGGCCGTGGATGTCATCCGTTCCAGTCTTGACGTTCGGGGTTAAAAGGTACTGAACATATACCTATTTGGGCCATAGAATGTGCGGACGCTTCGTTATCACCTCGCCCCCGGCGGCCTTGCGGCAGATTTTCGGCTATGTCGAGCAGCCCAATTTCCCGCCGAGGCATAATATTGCGCCGACGCAACCCGTACCGGTGGTGATCGTCGACAACGGCGTCCGGCATTTCCGGCTGATGCGCTGGGGCCTGTTGCCGGCCTGGGTCAAGGATCCCCGTAATTTTACGCTGTTGATCAATGCGCGCGCGGAGACGGTCAGGGAAAAGCCGGCCTTCAAGAACGCGATCAGGCGGCGGCGCTGCCTGATCCCGGCGGACGGCTATTACGAATGGCAGGCATCCGGCAGCCCGCAAGCGGCCCTATTTCATCCATCGCCGCGACGGCGCGCCGATGGGCCTGGCGGGCCTCGCGGAAACCTGGATCGGCCCGAACGGCGAGGAACTCGACACGGTGGCGATCGTCACCGCGCCGGCAAGCGCCGATCTTGCGGTGCTGCATCACCGCGTGCCGGTGACGATTGGCGCTGATGATTTCGAGCGCTGGCTCGATTGCCGTGACGACAGATGCGGAAAGCGTGATGGCGCTGTTGGCGCCGCCGCGCGAGGGCGAATTCGCCTGGCATGAGGTTTCCACGCGGGTCAACCGCGTCGCCAATGACGACGCGCAACTGATCCTGCCGATCACGGCGGAGCAGCGCGAGGCCGAAGAGCCGAAGACCTGCGAAAAAGGCGAGCCCGCGCAAGCCGGCGCCGGTGGCGTCCGATGACGGGCAGGGATCGTTGTTTTGAAACCGGACTCGAACTTCTCGCCGCCGTTCCGGCGTGCGCCGTGGACGGCGTGTCCAGCTGTGGTCGTGGTTCACGCAAGAATATTCAGCGCTGTCCGACCCTCATGATCAACGCCAAGCAATTCCTTCAGCTTCAGCACGGCGCTGTCCGGCGTCGTCAGCACCGGCCGGCCCGATGCCTCGGCGACCAGCGCCGCCGCCGGCGCCATGCTGTATTGCGCGAGCGCGATCAGGTCGCAGTCGCGCAGATCGCGCGAGGCTTCCGCGACCAGGCGATCGTGTTCGGCGCGGTCGCCGCGATCCAGCGCCGCCAGCGCGCCTTCCAGCCAGTTTCGGCACGATCTCGACGGATCGGGGAAATTCCGCGCGGCATCGAAACCAGGGTCGGCGGAAACGTCGAGAGCAAACCGATCCTTTCGGCCCCGTGCTGCGGCCTGCTCGATCATCGCCTCGTTGGGCTTGAGCACCGGCATCGGCGCGTGCTCGCGTGCGACCGCCTCGATGCAGGGGCCGAAGGCCGAGCAGGTGAAGAGGATCGCGTCGGCGCCGGTCGAGGCCGCGTAACGTCCGAGCGTCAGGAAACGTTCGGTCATCGCCTCGGTGAGGCGGCCGTCGCGCGCGAGATCGGCCGACAGGCTGTCGTCGACCAGATTCATCAAAGTCGCGTCCGGCCAGAGCCGCGCGAACGAGGCCTCGATCGGGACAATCGAATGTTTCAGGGCGTGGATGAGAGTGATGCGCATCTTGTTCAATCCGGCTTGAAGCTGGCGGTGTGTCAACCTATGCGGCGCGCCGCGGCGTCACCGAAAGATATTCAGCGCCGCATATTGCAGCAGCATGATGGTCTTGGCGTCGACGATGCGGCCGTCGCCGATCATGGCCAGCGCCTGATCGATCGGCAGTTCCAGCACCTCGATATCTTCGCCCTCGTCGGCGATGCCGCCGCCAGCTGCCGATCCGCATATGCGGCTCGTATTCCGCGACAAAGAAGTGCAGCTTCTCGGTGACCGCGCCGGGGCTCATGAAGGCTTCGAAAATTTTCCGGATTTCGCCGAGCCGGTAGCCGGTTTCCTCTTCGGCTTCGGCGCGAATCCGCACTTCCGGAGAGGTCGTTGTCCAGCAGGCCGGCCGCGGCCTCGATCAGCAGATCGTCGTAGCCATTGACATAGGCCGGATAGCGAAACTGCCGCACCAGCACCACGGTGCGCTGCGCCAGATTGTAGGGCAACAGCGTCGCGGCATTGCCGCGGTCGAAGGTCTCGCGGGATTGCGTCTGCCACTCGCCGTTGGCGCGCCGCCATTCGAAAGTGGTGTCCTTCAGCGTGGCGTAATTTTCGGAAAGCACGCGGACGTCTTTGACGCGGATGCGATCGGAAACGGTCATGTGCGTCCCTGCTGGTTCTCGATTACGGCGTCGGCTCGCGTCCGTCGAGCCATTTGGCGAACACCACGCGCTCCTGCTCGAAATAGCCGAGCGACTGGTAGAAGGCGTGGACCTTGGTATTGTCTTCCCGCACCATGAGCTGCATCTTTTCAATGCCGCGCGCCCGCAGCCAATCTTCCGCAGCGCTCATGATCATGCGGCCAAAGCCCTTGAAGCGATGCTCGGGATCGACGGTGACATAATAGACCCAGCCGCGATGGCCGTCATGGCCGACCAGCACCGAAGCGACGAGGACACCGTTATTGCGACCGAGCAGCACCGTCGCGTTGGCTTCCTTGCGCGCGAGCGCGATATCGGCGGCGGGATCGTTCCAGGGGCGCGTCGACCCGCAACGCTGCCACAGCGCGATCACCTCGGGGATATCGCCGTCTTCGATTGAACTGATGCTCAAGGCGTGAGCGTTCGCCGGCACGCTCACAACACTTTTCCCGGATTCATGATGCCCTGCGGATCGAGCATCGCCTTGATGCCGCGCATCAGCTCGATCGCGACCTTGTCCTTCACCTCGGGCAATTCGTCGCGCTTGAGCACGCCGATGCCGTGCTCGGCGGAGATCGATCCGCCCATCCGCAGCACGATGTCGAACACCACCGCATTGACCTCGTGCCAGCGGCTCATGAAATCGGCGGTATCGCCGCCGACCGGCTGGCTGACATTGTAATGGATATTGCCGTCGCCGAGATGACCGAACGGCACCGGCCGCGCGCCCGGGATCAGTTTCACCACGGCGGCATTGGCCTGCTCGATGAAATCGGGCACCGCGACGACGGGAACCGAAATGTCGTGCTTGATCGAGCCGCCTTCCGGCTTCTGCGCCGCCGACATCTCGTCGCGCAGCTTCCAGAACGCCGAGCGCTGGCTCAAATTCGCCGCGATCACGGCGTCATCGACGATGCCGTCCTCCAGCCCCTGCGCCAGGATCGCTTCCAGCGTGGCGCGGGCGTCGTCGCGCGGCGACGACAATTCCATCAGCACGTACCAGGGATGCTTGCCGGCAAGGGGATCGCGGATGTCGATGCCGTGACGCACGCTGAAATCCACGGCGATGTCGGACAGCAATTCGAAACTGGTCAGCGTGCCCGCCGCCTCGTTCTGCGAGATCGCAAGCAGCTTCAGCGCGGCCGCCGGCGATTGGAGGCCGACAAAGGCGGTCTCCACCGCATGCGGCTTCGGAAACAGTTTCAGGGTCGCCGCGGTGATGATGCCGAGCGTGCCCTCGGCGCCGATGAAGAGGTTGCGCAGATCGTAGCCGGTATTGTCCTTCTTCAGCTTCGACAGCCCGTTGAGAATGCGGCCATCGGCCAGCACCACTTCCAGCCCGAGCGCCATCTCGCGCGCCACGCCATAGGCCAGCGCCGTGGTGCCGCCGGCATTGGTGGAGAGATTGCCGCCGATGGTGCAGCTGCCTTCCGCGCCGAGCGACAGCGGAAACAGCCGGTCGACTTCGGCAGCGCGCTGCTGGGCGATCTGCAGCACCACGCCGGCCTCGCAGGTCATGGTGTTGGAGGCGGTGTCGACGTCGCGGATCTTGTCCATCCGCCGCATCGAAATGACCACTTCGCCATGATGCGGCGTTTGTCCGCCGACCAGGCCGGTATTGCCGCCCTGCGGCACCAGCGCGATGCGCTGTTCGCTGGCGAGCTTGCAGATCGCGGAGACTTCGGCGGTCGAGCCCGGCCGCAGCACCAGCGGCGAGCGGCCGTGAAACAGGTCGCGCTCCTCGGTGAGGTAGGGCGCGATATCGGCTGTGTCGGTCACCGCATATTTGTCGCCGACGATGGCGCGGAACCGCGCGATCAGGTCGGGCGAGAGCGGCGGGGCGGCGGGCTGGACGATATTCATTTTCTTCTCTGTGGTCTCGTCTTTCGCGCGTTTCCTCATTCCCGCTCCACCGCGGCGCGGCGCAGCCGGTCGTTGATGGCTTCGCCGAGCCCGTGATGCGGTACGGGCATGACCGCGATGGCGCGCGCGCCCTTGGCGTCGAGCGCGCGAAGATAGCCGAAAAGATTGGCGGCGGCCTCATCGAGATCGCCGCGCTCGGACAAATTCATGACGGCGGTCGCGGCGTCAACTCCCGCTACTGCATCGGGCCCAAACGCCAGCAGCGCCTCTCCGGCCTCGATCCTCCCAGCATTGAGCCGCACCCGCGTGCGCGGCGCGTAATGCGAGGCCAGCATGCCCGGCGCCAGCGGCTGGCCGCTGTCGCTGTCGGCATCCTGCGGCGGCCGCTGGAGCGGGCGGCCGAGCACGCGCTCGATTTCGCCGCGCGGCAGGCCGCCGGGGCGCAGCAGCATGGGGGCGTCGAAGCAGCCGACGATGGTGGATTCGACGCCGACCTCGACCGGCCCGCCGTCGACGATCAGATCGATGCGCCCCGCAAGGTCGCTTTGCACATGCGCGGCCGTGGTCGGCGAGACGTGGCCCGACAGGTTGGCCGAAGGCGCCACCACCGGCCCGCCGAACGCGCGCAGGATCGCCAGCGCCACCGGATGCGCCGGAACCCGAATCGCGACGGTCTCGAGCCCGGCGGTCGCGAGATCGGCGACCGGGCAATCCCCGGTCTTCGGCAGCACCAGCGTCAGCGGCCCCGGCCAGAATGCCTCGGCAAGCGCGCTCGCCTGGGCATCGAAGCGGGCAATCCGCCTGGCGGCCTCGATATCCCCGACATGGGCGATCAGCGGGTTGAATGCGGGCCGGCCCTTGGCCTGATAGAGCCGCGCGATCGCGCCGGCATTGGTGGCGTCGGCGCCGAGGCCATAGACGGTCTCGGTCGGGAACGCGACCAGCCCGCCTTGCCTTCAGAATGCGCGCGGCCTCAGCCACGGCGGCCTCGCCGGCGGGCAAAATCTGTGTTTTCAGGCCCACATTCACAGGCGTTACGTCCTCAATACGGCTGCTTGCGGTGTGCGAAACCCAAGGCTATAAGCCGCGCACTTGTCGGAGTGTGGCTCAGCCCGGTAGAGCACTGCGTTCGGGACGCAGGGGTCGCAGGTTCAAATCCTGCCACTCCGACCATTATACCAATATCCCAGTATTTTCATAGAGTTAAAGCGAGCCGAACGGCCCGCTTGCACGAGACCGATTGATCTTCGGTGCTACGACGGCAGGGTCATTTTTGAAAGCGAATTAAAACGGCCGCCGGCAAACGAGGTCGATTTCGATCAGCGCGTCATAGGCAAGGCCGGTGACTCCGACGCAAGTGCGCGCCGGCAGGCGGTCCGGCGCAAAATAGCTGCGATAGGTCGCGTTCATCACCGCGTAGTCCTCTTTGAAGCGCGTCAGATAGATCCGCGCCATCACGACGTGTTCGAAACCGAGATCGAGCCCGGCCAGCACCAGCCGCAAATTTTCCATCACGCCGCGGGTCTGCGCCTCGATGCCGTTCGGCAGCTTGCCGGGCGCCTCCGGCGTATCCGGCATCTGTCCGGTGACGAAGACAAAGCCGTCGGTTTCAACGGCATGGCTGAACGGCGCCACTGGTCTCGGTCCGCCTGCGATCATGTGAAATTTCATGGGAAGCCTCGTTTTTTGTTTGAGCATGATCTTTTCGAAAAACCGGTTCCCGCCTTTCGCTAACGCGGCCGTTCCGGTCCGGATCATGCTTTGGTTAAGATCGGGGGGCGCTGTCGAACAGGCGCTTGCTCAGGATGGCGTGGACGCCCCAATTGCCGTCCACCACCTGCGTCACGCCGAAGTCGACCGCGGCCGACATCAGCGCGATCGCCTCGTCCTCGCTCAGCCCTCTGATGTTCATCAGGAAGCGCCGCATCTTGCGGAACGCGTCCTTCATCGCGAGATCGAGCGAGGAGGTCGCATAGACCTCGCTCTGGCCCTTGGCGCCGAACTCGGCGAGATAGTTCGGGTGGCTGAAGCCGGTCAGCACCCATTCGGTCTCGGTCTCGATCAAGGGATAGGTCAGGTCGGCGAAGACGCGGCCGGCCAGATCGGCCTTCTTGTGCAGGATGAGCTGAAACGTTCCGGTCATCGAGCATTCGATCGCCGTGCCGCCCAGTTCGCCATCGCCCTGGCGTCGCATGCGGATCGCCGACCGAGAGCAGGGCGCCCGGCACCGAAACCGGCAGATAGACCGTCGATCCCTTGCCCAGCCGCCAATTGTCGAGATTGCCGCCGAAATAGGACGGCGGAATTGAATCGACGAAATCCGCCTCGCGCGGCGCCACCGCGATCACGCCGAAATGCGGCCGCAACGGAATGCGGATGCCGTCGAGCACGTTGTGCCTGCGTTTGACCGAACCCGGCGCGACCGGCACGCCGGGATAGTCGTAGGTCGCGTGCACCACGCCGAACGGATCGGTCTGCGGCTCCCAGCGATAGGAATAGAGCGCGCGCGCGTGCGGCGCTTCGTCGCGATCGCTTCGCGCTCGCGAAGATCTCGTAGATCGTCACCGCCTCGCGCGGGTTCGGCTCGGCGAGCAGCTCGTCGTAGTGATAGCCCCACCACGCCGCGACGCTGGAGCCGAACACCTGGCCTTCGAAATCGGGATTGCGGCGACGGGCGCGGCACGATGTCGAGGATGCGAACCTCCAGCACGTCGCCGGGCTGCGCGTCCTTCACCGCCACCGGACCGGTGCAGATGTGAACCCCGAAGCCCTCGCCGGCGCCGCGGCCGTACACCGACGCATCCATCGGTCCGGCGCCGCGCCGGTCGACGTTCTTCGCCTCGCGCGTCCAGTGGAACACGCTTTCGGCGCCGGCATCGCCCTTGATCATGCGCTCGGGATCGTCGGAGGCATGCTGCGTCAGGGTCTCGATCGTGATGGTATCGCCCGAATTGATCTCGATCTGCGGCGGCATGCGAGCTGGAGAAATATCCCCAATGCACGCGCGCGGCTTCCACCGAAAGATGATGATGGCGCTGCTCGCCTTCGGCGCAGCGGGTCGCCTTGTCGGCCGGCGCGGGCTCGGCGCTGCGTTCGCGCGCCCGCCAGCGGATAATGGCTGCGCAACTGCGCCAGCGCCTGCTGCGGCCAGCCGCGCTGGCCGGTCACCGCGGAGGCCGACGCGCGCTCGAGCTCCTGCTGCCGGAATTCGCGCGGCGACAGCCCGAAGCGATGGCGGAACGCGCGGCTGAAATGCGCGGAATCGTTGAAGCCGTTGCGATAGGCGATTTCCGAGATCGAGTGATGCGCCTCGGCCGGGCTCGACAATTCCGCCGAGGCCCGCTGCAGCCGTCGCTCGCGCACATAATGGGTGAAGCTGCTGCCCGAGCCCTCGAACAGCTTTTGCAGGTAGCGCTCGGATATTCCTTCGGCCTCCGCCACCCGCGCCGGCGTGAGGTCGGCGTCGTCGAGCCTGCGCTCGATGGTCTGGCACAGGCGATGAAGGATCGCCGCCCGCGTCGCGGTGGCGCCGGCATCCGTTGCCGGCATCAGCTGCCGCACGAAGGTCGGCAGCAGATCGGCAAGGCTCTGGGCGACCGCCGCCCATTCGGTATCCGACAGCGTCTCGAGATTTCGCGCGGCCGATTCCAGCGTGCGCGAAAACACCTCGGTGAAACCGGTCGGCGCCAGCACGCGAACCTCGCTCGAAGACCGGCTTGCTGATCTTGCGGCCGTGAAACGCATCCGACGTCACCGACAGGACGATGGCGCGCATGTCGCGCTGGAACGACACGCTCCAGTCGCCCTTGCGCGGCAACAGCAAGAGGTGCCCGATCGAAATGATCTGGTGGCCTGCAGCCGTCCGCAGCGTGACGCCGTCCTCGGTCGGCAACAGCACGATCGGCATGTCGCCGGCAGGATGGGAGCAGCGGCGAAACGGCCTGCGATCCCGCCGCGAGCTTTGCCAGCACGATGCCCTCGGCGTTGCGGCGCGACGCGGTGGCATGCCCGGTGTGCAGGGTCGATCCCGGCGACGGCTGCAGGCCGACGGCGCTCAAAACGTCCCGCCAGGCCTCCAGGCCGATCGCCTTCGGAATAGGATTCGCTCGTGAATGGGCGGAAGCTCATGGATCGACCCCAAACAGGGAAATCGAAGCAACCTCCGTGCCAGAACCGCAGGACATCTTGCCGCGGTGGCCGCCGGATGCAGCTCCCGGATATCCCTGTGAGGCCTACAACTTGTGGTCTGGTTCGCGGTCTCCGTTGGTTCCATCGCCAGGGCGCGTCAGTCGCACCTGAAGATGTTCTTGCGGATCGTGCCGTGCACGCCCCAATTGGCGTCGACCACCTGGGTGACGCCGAAATCGGCGCCCACCGACATCAGCGAAATCGCTTCGTCCTCGCTCAAGCGATGCACCGTCATCAGGAACCGGCGCAGCTTGCGGAACGCATCGCGCATCGCGCGGTCGAGGCTCGAATGGTTGGCGATCTCGGTCTGCGCATCGGCGCCGAGTTCGGCGAGGTAGTTCGGATAGGTGAAGCCGTAGACCGACCAGGCGGTGTCGCGTCTCCAGCATCGGATGGGACAAGACCCTCCAGCACCGTGCCGCCGAGATCGCGCTGCTTGTGCAGGATGAACTCGAAATCGCCGGTCAGCGAGGTTTCGATCGCGGTGCCGCCGAGTTCGCTGTCGCCTTGCGCCGCGTGCGGGTCGCCCACCGAGAAGAAGGCGCCGGGTACCGCGACCGGATAATACATCCGCGCGCCCTTGCCGATCCGCCAGTCGTCGATGTTGCCGCCGGTATAGCTCGGCGGGATCGAACTGACGAAATCCGATTCCGATGGCGCCAGCCCCATGGTGCCGAAATGCAGCCGCGCCGGCACCTTCACGTTGGGCAGGATATTCTCGCGCTTGCGGATGGTTGAGTGATCGACCCGCACGCCGGGATAATCGATGGTCGAATGCACGATGCCGTCCGGATCGGTCTGCGGGGTCCAGACGTAATTGTAGACCGCCTTGGCAAACGGCTCGCCCGCGGTATCGAGTTCGAAGATCGTGATGACCTCGCGCGGCTTCGGCTCCTCGATCAGATCGTGATAGTGAAAGCCCCAGTTCGCCGAGGCGTTGGAGCCGAAGCAGCGGCCGGCATGGCAGGCGTGGCAAGCTGGGGCGCGGCCGGACGTCGAGGATGCGGACTTCCAGCACGTCGCCGGGCTCGGCATTCTCGATCGCGACCGGCCCGGTCAGGAGGTGAACGCCGACGCCTTCGCCGGAGCCGCGGATGAACGGGCCTTCGGTCGGGCCGGCGCCGCGGCGGACGACGGCTTTATGCTCGCGGGTCCAGTGGAAGACGCTTTCCGCGCCGGGATCGTCGGCGATCATGCGCTCGTAATCGTCGTTGGCGTGATGCGTCAGGGTCTCGATGGTGGCGCGGTCGCCCGAGCTCAGCGTCAGGGCCGGCGTCACCTTCTTGCTGAAATATCCCCAGTGAACGGAGGCCGGCGAAACCGGCAGCGTATGGTGCTTCATGCGAATGCCTCTTCAAGGACAAGGCGAAGTCTCGGCCGGCCGGTTCATGACGGTGCTCTCCGGTGCCTTGTCCGCCTCCATCACACTGAGGAAGCGCGCCGTGACCGGATTGCGTGGGATTGGTGAGGACCTCATGGGCCGGCCCTTCCTCGATGATCGAGCCGCCGCGAAGGAACGCGACGCGGTCGGCGACTTCATCGGCGAAGCGGAACTGATGGGTCGAGATGATCATGGTCAGCCCGTCCTCGACCGCCAGCCGCCGGATCACCTCCAGCACCTCGTTGACGAGTTCCGGATCGAGCGCGGAGGTCGGCTCGTCCAGCAGCAGCACGCTCGGGATTGGGCGCGAGCGCGCGCGCGATGGCGACGCGCTGCTGCTGGCCGCCGGACAGATGCCGCGGCAAGGCATCGGCGCGATGGCTCAGGCCGACGCGTTCGAGCAATTCTTGCGCCCGCCGGTCGGCGTCGGTGCGGGTAAGGCCGTGCACCCAGCGCAAGGGGCCCGGCGACGTTCTCCCGCGCGGTCAGATGGCTGAACAGGTTGAACTGCTGAAACACCATGCCGACGCCGACGCTGGCGCGTTCGTTGGCGATCGCCCGCGGCGACAGCTGCTTGCCGTCCTCGCGATGTCCGAGACGGCGGCCGCCGACCCGCACCATGCCGGAATCCCAGTTCTCCAGATGGTTGATGCAGCGAAGCAGCGTGCTCTTGCCCGACCCGCTGGGGCCGAGCAGGGCGACGACCTCGCCGACCCGCACGGTCAGATCGACGCCGTCGAGCACGGTCTGCTCGCCGTAGTTCTTGCGCAGACCGCTCACCTCGACCGCGACATTGTTGCGCTCGACCATCGCTGCGTGTTTGGTGCGGTCGCTCCGCGAGGTCGGGCGCGGTGCCGTCATCTCCGGCAGCAGGCTGTGCGCGGGGTCGTCGGCGCCGGTCTGTTCGGCAAGTCTGATGCTCCTCTGCAGGTCGACGCGGCGCCAGGGCAGGAAGATGGCGAGACGCCCTTGCGGCGTCGCGCGATCGAGATCGAGCGCCCGCTCCACGAACAGCTGGATCACGCTGACCGCGGTGGTGAGCACGAGATAGATCAGGCCGGAGGCAAAGAAGATCGAGAAGAAATCGAAGGTCGAGGACGCAAGCTGGGTGCTTCGCAGCGTCAGCTCCTGCACCGAGATCACGCTCGCCAGCGAGGAATTTTTCAGCGCGCTGACGGTTTCATTGCCGAAGGCCGGAATCATGGTGCGGATGGCCTGCGGCGCGATGATGCGGCGCATCAGCAGGGCAGGCGTCATCCCGAGCGCCTGGCCGGCGAGAACCTGCCCACGGTCGACGCCGAGCACGCCAGCGCGGAGCATTTCGGCGATGAAGGGCGCTTCATTGGCGGCGAGCGCAAGACCGGCGGCACCGACCGCGCTTAGCTTCAGGCCGATCTGCGGCAACGCGTCATAGGCAAACACCATCTGCAGGATCAGCGGCGTGCCGCGGAAGATCACGGTGTAGCCCCGGGCGAACGCAGCCAGCACCGAGAACCGGCTGAGCTGCATCGCCGCCAGGACCAGGCCGAGGATCAGCCCGCCGGCCAGTCCGAGGGCGGTCACCGCGAGGGTGAACCAGATGCCCTCGATCAGGTACGGCAGGCTGAGATAGTGGACGAACAGCGACATCAATTGACCGAGAGAATGTCGGGCTCTTTGAAGTTGTTGACGTCGAGGTCCCACTTCTTCAGCAGCGCCTTGTGGGTGCCGGCCTTCTGGACTTCGATCAATGCGGCCATCACGGCGTCGCGGAACTCAGGCTTGTTCTTGGGCACGGCGATGCCGACCGAATAGGGGATCGTCACCGCGATCGCCTTTTCGAGCTTGTCGGGATTGGCCTTCACCGCCTGATCGACGGTGTTGACGTCGTTGACATAGGTGTCGGCGCGGCCGGCGAGGATGGCCTGGATGCAGTTGGCGTTGTTGTCATAGAGCTGCAGCGTCGGCTCGGGCTTGCCGGCCTTCTTGCATTCAGTCATCAGCGCCTGGACCAGCGGGACCTCGACGAAGCCGGTGTTCTCGGCCGCCGCCGCGCCGCACATCGAGGTGTTGATGCCGGTGATCTTCTTCGGATTGCCCTTGGCGACCAGAACGCCGTCGAACACCTTCGAGTAGGTGATGAAGTCGGCCGCCTTGGCGCGCTCTTCCGTGGCATAGATGTCGGAAATGACGATATCGGCCTGTCCGCTCGACAGCGTCGTCAGCAGGGCGGCGAAGGTTACGGGCTTGTAGGTCAGCTTGAAGCCGAGGCACTCGCCGATCGCTTCGCCGAGATCGATGTCGAAGCCGACATATTTGCTCGGGTCTTTGGGATCGATCGCTTCATAGCCCGGCGTATGCGGATTGATCGCATTGACGAGCTGTCTTGCCCTTGAAGGCCGGATATTTGGCCTGCAACGCCGCGCAGCCCGCGGGTGCGGCGGCGCTGGCGGAGGTTGGCGCCCAAATCGCCGCCAAGAGGAACGCAACGAGCGCGACATTGCGCAATCCGGAGATCACGGCGGAGCGCCGCGCCCGGGCCTCGGTGGAAAACTGCCTGTGCATCTGGTTTCTCCTTCGAAATTGTCATGGCGACGCCATGTTCCAAGTTCGAAGGGAGCCTACGGTCCCTTACCCGCGTCGGGCTTGTCTCGGGGCGCACAAAAAGTTGGATCGGTCGGGGCGAGGATTTAGGCAGCGGCTGCGGAAATTTTGGGCGGCCGGCGCAGGAAACGCGCAAAGCGTCGATTGACGCCGATCTGCTGTCCGGAAATGCGGACGTCCGGCCAGGGACCGGCTGCCTGGCAGACGGGATGTCGTGTCTGGCAAGTCTCAACGGCCATCATTGGCGGGCGGGGTGATTTTAGTGCGGCTCCCGGCATTGGCTTGTTGAAGTGCGCGGCAAAGGTCAGAGGCACACGATCTAGCCGACAAGGCCGAGGTTCCGTAGCCGCCCCCGAATGCCGAAGGGGAACGCTGTTGTCCTGCCCGCGTTTTGGAGTCTGGTGGAAATTTCGCAGGGCATCTACGATGAGTTTTCCTTGGCCGGTCACCGACGACGAACTGGTTCTCGATGAAGCGCTGGATCTTGCCATGCGGTGTTTTGACCTGCCGCATGACGAGGAATCATATGCCGGCATGGAAGCCTTCGCCGGGGAGGCAATCATGGCGGAGTGGCGGCGGGGCGTGAGGAACAAGGCCGTTCTTGCCAACAAAGCCATTGCGGAAATCGAGAAGCATCATCGGCTTGGGAGTAAACTTTGCCAGGTGCCGTAAACGGCGGCGCGCCGCGTCACGCCCCAGGGAATTGATCGATCTAAAGGCGGTTCCATCGCGCAGCCACGCGGAGAGACAGCTTTTGCCGATCTGCGGGGAAGACGGGTTGGAAATTTCCCGCCATCAGCGGGAACGTTTCGCGGGCGGATTAATTCGATCTGAAGGCAAAGCCGGCGAGCAAGGGATTTGGCTGCAGATACATTTGCTCGTCGTCCATCCCGTCCATCGTGACAGGCGCCGCGCGTGCATCTTCTCGCCTGGAGATGTTGCGGTTGCGGGCGGCGACGAAAAAAGCAGCGAGCTTTCGCGTCCGGGAGAACGAATACGTTCAGGCGAATTGGCGTCAAATACAGGAGCCGGCCATGAAACTCAATTCGGCACAGCTGAAACAAACCTTGAGCCAATTCGATGCCGAGGTTCTTCCCGACGATCATCCCGCGGTGACCCAGTTGAACAATCTGTTCGGCGACCACACGTTCTTTCTCGATGGCAGCGGTCTCAAGGTCCTGGAGCCGAGCGAAACGCCTGACATGGAAGCGCAGACCGGTGAAGTTGTTAGCCTTGCTGACTGGAGCGACGCCACGCTCACCAGCCTGAGACCGCATGAGCCGGAACTGACGGGCGTGGTCATCGTCCTCGAATCCAGGCACTGATCCGCTTCGCCTCAGGCGGCTGTTTCCAGGAAGGGCCGCGACGAGGCGCGCGGGCCGTTATAGGCCCGTCAGCGGTCGCGTGGTTCGCAGGCGGCCGCGCCGGATCGACCAGCGCTCAGGCGTATTGCGCATCACCTCCTGGAGCCCTGCACCCGCATTGAGCTGCCGTTCCGGCACGCAGGCGATGATCGCATTGCGGTCTTCGATGCCCTGCTCATCGACGATCCATACTCTCAAGCGGTCGCCGGCGAGCTGCGCGGCGATCCGGTCGGCCGTCGGATCGATGTCGTTCGCCACCATCACATTCATGACGATGCGTCCGCCCGGCGCCAGGCGGGCGCGGATCGCCTCGCAAGTCTCGGCATCGAACTCTTCGTTGAACAGAAAATCCGGTCCGCCGATGTCGATCGCTACGGCGTCGTAGAGCGTGTCGTCCTGATAGATGAATTTGCGGAAATCGGAGACGATGCAGGCGAGATCGTCGGGCAGCCCAAAGAATTTGTGAGCGATCACGAAGCTGATCGGATTGTTGTCGACGATCGTCAGGCTCTTGCCGAGACGGGTCAGCCTTGTGGCAAGATTGCCGCCGCCGCATCCCAAAACGAGGATGTTGGCCGACCGCGACAACAACTCGTCCATCAGCTTGACGTAGGTGAATACGCTCTCGCCGTCAGGCGTCGCCTGGCTCTGCCGCACGCCCTGTTCGAAATAGATGCGGGTGCCAGACTGCGAGCATTCGACGATCTCGATCTCGCCGTTCCTGCCCTGATATCGCCCCAACAGCCGCACAGCCAGCCACCATGCATTAAATAGTATGTATCAATACATCTCTTATCATGTAACATGCCGGCTGCCAATCGTCCCGGCCGACCATACGAGCCGCGCGATACGGCCTTGGTGGTCAAGTCGCGCTGACGCCGTCGGGGGCCTCGCTCACGCAATACCCTACTCGTCACGATTGGCCGCGATCGGCTGCACCATCCCGCTGATATATTTTGCTCCTGAATTGATGCTTGAAGCAGTAATTTATATGGTCATAAATATACCGGGCCCGGAAACGGAGAAACCGCCTTCATGATTACCGCCAATCAGCTCAGGGCCGCGCGCGCGCTCCTGAACATCGATCAGCGGCAGATGGCCGAACTGGCGGACCTTTCGGTGCCGACCATCCAGCGCATGGAGGCCAGCGACGGCGTCGTCCGCGGCAACGTCGATTCGCTGATGAAGCTGGTCGGCGGCGCTCGATGCCGCGGGGATCGAGCTGATCAATCCGGGCGTCGTCAGTACCACCGGAGGCCGCGGCGTTCGGCTCCGCGAGCATGTCACGAAGCCGAAGCCGAAGACGAGCCGGCAGTCGAGGCCGTCGTCCTCGCGGGCGCTCGAGCGGGCGCGCTGACCGAGCTGCGGCATCGAAACAGCCCTCAAGATACGGGCACCGCTGCGTCGACCCGTTCGAGCAGCGCCAGCAGGCCCTGCAGCATCGCCATCGGCGTCGGCGGGCAGCCCGGAATATGCAGGTCGACCGGGATCACCTCGGAAACGCCGCCGACCACCGCGTAGCTGCCGGCGAAACAGCCGCCATCGCGTGCGCAGTCGCCGACCGCGACGACCCATTTGGGGCCGGGGGCGGCGTCATAGGTGCGCTTCAAGCGCTTCACTCATGTTCTTGGTCACGGGACCGGTCACCATCAAGACATCGGCATGGCGCGGCGAGGCGACGAAGCGGAGGCCAAAACGTTCGACGTCGTAATAGGCGTTGTTGAGCGCGTGGATCTCGAGTTCGCATCCGTTGCATGAGCCGGCATCGACCTCGCGGATCGAGAGGCTGCGGCCGAGCCGCCGCCGCGCCGCATGGCCAGCGGCGGTCGCGAGTTCGGCCACCGCGGCATCGGCCGGCAACGGCGCCGGTTCGGTGAACGGCGGGCGAAACAGGCTTTGAAACAGCAGCTTGCGCATCTCTGTTGTCCTTAAACCTCATTGCGAGGGACTGCGGTCCGCCATACTCAAGAGGAAGTGAAGGGCTGGACGGTTTCCTGGTCATCATCCCTAGAGATCCTGGCCCGAATACGAACAGTTGAACGACTTGTTGCAGAGCGGAAAGTCCGCGACGATGTTGCCCTCGATGGCGGCCTCAACAAGCAGCGGCCATTGAAACCACGAGGGGTCGCGCAAATGGCAGCGTTCGACCCGGCCGTCGCGCAGACGAGCCAGACCAGAATGTCGCCACGGAATCCCTCGACGATGGCCATGACCTTCGCGCGCCTCCCGCCGCTGCGCGGCTGATCCGCGCGCAGCGCGCCTCCGGAAGCCGGTCGAGGATCTGGTCGATCAGCGAAAGGCTCTGCTCGACCTCGCGCACCCTGATCCAGACCCGCGCATTGACGTCGCCTTCGTTCAGGACCGGCACCTCGAAGCGCAGATCGTCATAGGGCGGGTAGGCGAGGGACCGGCGAGCGTCGAAGGACGCGTCCGGAGGCGCGGCCGACATAGCCGCCGGCGGCGTATTGTTTGGCCAGGGCGGGCTTGAGCACGCCGGTATCGACGGTGCGATCCTGCAGCGAGGCGGTGTTGTCGTATAATTCGATCAAAGCAGGAAAGTGCCGGCGGATATTGTCCAGCGCCGCCTGGATCGCTTCAGGCCCGGCATCGCCGAGATCGCGGCTGACGCCGCCGGGCACGATGATGTCCCGCATCAGGCGATGGCCGAAGGCGGCATTGGCTGCGCGCAGCACGCTCTCGCGCAGCACGCTGCAATGGGCGTGCATCAGGCCGAAGGAAGCGTCGTTGCAGATGGCGCCGATGTCGCCGAGATGGTTGGCAAGCCGCTCGAGTTCGGCGAGCAGTGCCCGCAGCCAGACCGCGCGGTCGGGCACGACAAGCTGCAGCGCCGTCTCGACGGCTTTCGAGAACGCATAAGAATAGGCGACCATGCTGTCGCCCGAAACGCGCCCGGCAAGTTCAGCCGCGCGCTCGAGGCTGGCGCCCGCCATCAGCCCTTCGATGCCCTTGTGGACATATCCCAGCCGCTGCTCCAGCCGGACCACGGTCTCGCCGCTTGCCGTAAAGCGGAAATGTCCGGGCTCGATGATGCCGGCGTGAACCGGACCGACCGCGATCTGGTGAACGCTGTCGCCCTTCACCGGCAGGAAGCGATAGGGCGCCGGCTTCGACAGCGCGTCGATGCGGTCGCCCAGCGGAAAGCGTACACCCCAATTGTTATGATCGAGCCAGGGACGGGCGTCGGGCAGGCCTTGCGCCACTAAACCGAACAGATCATGCGCGGCGCGCTCCAGCCGAAGCGCTGGCGGGTGAAACGCGGCGACAGAGGGAAAATTCCGATCGGGGCAATCCAGGCTGATGATGGCGACGTCGGCCGTGACCTCGTCCAGGATCGCCATGTGCACGGCTGACGGCTCGCCCCACAGGCCGAGCAGGGTCCAGCGTCCCTGTGCCAGCTCGCCCAGGGCAAAACTCCAACGGGAACGATCGACCACGGCGCGCGGCCATGGGCCGTATTGCTCGACCTTGCGGCCTTCCTGCACGAGATCGATCAGCGATGGCATATCCTGTTCATCCTATCCAAGGAGGCGGGCCACATGCTGGAACCAGGCGACGAGCGGCGCGGGAAGGTAGATTCCCGCCGACAGAACCAGGGCGAGATGCGCAAACATCGGCACATAGGAGGCCTCGGCCGAGGCCGTGCTGCCGCGCGGCTTGCCGAAGGCGACGCTGGTGAGGCGCAATGTCAGTGCGCCGAAGGCCAGCAAAAGGCCGAACACCAGCACGATCGCGAGCAGCGGCTGGCGCGCAAAGGTCGAACTTACGACCAGAAACTCGCTCATGAAGATGCCGAGCGGCGGCAGACCTGCGATCGCGACGACGCCCACGACCAGTCCCCAGCCAAGCGCCGGATGCGTCACCGTCAGGCCCCGGATTTTGGAAATCCGCTGCGTGCCCTTGATCTGCGAGATATGGCCGACGGCGTAGAAGATCGCCGACTTGGTCAGGCTGTGCATCACCATGTGCAACAGCCCGGCGAAATTGGCGAGCGGGCCGCCCATGCCGAACGCGAACACGATGATGCCCATATGCTCGATCGAGGAGTAGGCGAACAGGCGTTTGATGTCGCGGCGGCGGTAGAGCATGAACGCGGCGAATACCAGCGAGACCAGCCCCATCGTCACCATCAGCGGGCCGGGCGCGATCGCGAAAGGATTGGCGGCGAGCAAGATCTTGAAGCGCAGCAGCGCGTAGAGCGCAACATTCAGCAACAGGCCAGACAGCACCGCCGATATCGGGGTGGGGCCTTCGGCGTGCGCGTCGGGCAGCCAGGCGTGCAGCGGCGCAAGGCCGACCTTGGTGCCGTAGCCGAGAAACAGGAAGATGAAGGCGACGTTGAGCAGAGCAGGGTCGAAATTCGCCGCATGCTGGATCAGGAGCGTCCAGACCATGCCGTCCTGGCCTTCGCCCACGACCGGCCGCGCCGCCATATAGACCAGGATGGTGCCGAACAGTGCGAACGCAATGCCGACGCTGCCGAGAATGAAATATTTCCAGGCGGCTTCCAGCGCGGCGTGGGTGCGATAGATGCCGACCATCAGCACCGTGGTGAGCGTCGCTATTTCCACCGCCACCCACATCAGGCCGATATTGTTGGACACGAACGCGAGGTTCATGCCGAACATCATGGTCTGATACATGGCGTGATAGAAACGCAGATAAACCGGCGTCAGCCGCCCGCTGTCGAGTTCATGGGCGATATAGCTGGCGCTGAAGATGCTGGTGGTAAAGCCGACGAAGGTATTCAGTACGATGAAGACGATGTTCAGATCGTCGACCAGCACATACGGCCCCGGCTGCGGGCGTTCGATCACGAACAGCGACAGCGCCGACAGGAAGGTCGCAAGGCTGGCCACCACGTTCAGCCGCGCGGTTACCCGGTAGCCGGGCAGCGCGGCCAATAGCGCCGCCGAGCCGATCGGTATCAGCAGCACCGCCGCCACGGGATCGAAGGAAGCCACGCTCATCTGTGCTCGCCCCTGTAGACGTCGAGCGCGGACACGTCGACGGAATCGAAGCGTTCGCGGATACGGAACAGGAAGATGCCGATGACGATGAAGGCGATCAGGATCGAGAAGGCCACGCTGATCTCGACCACCAGCGGCATGCCCTTGGCGCCGGTCGCCGCCAGCACCAGGCCATTTTCGAGCGACATGAAGCCCACGACCTGGCTGACGGCGTTGCGGCGCGTCACCATGACCAGAAGTCCGAGCAGCACAACCGACAGCGCGAAGGCGAGGTCCTCGCGCGCCAGCGGATCGGCTTCCGCGGTGACCCGCAGCATCAGCACCATCGAGAGCGCGACCAGCCCCATCCCGGCCAGCATGGTCGGGCCGATCCCGACCGCCAATTCGATGTCGCGGTGAATCCCGAGCTGCTTGACGATGCGATGCAGCGCCACCGGGATGACGATCGCCTTGAAGACCAGCGCGATGACCGCGGTGACGTACAGATGCGGAGCGTCCTGGATGAAGGCCTGCCAGGCGACCGAAAGCGCAAGCACCAGAGCGTGCAGCCGCGAACATGTTGAGAAGCGAATAGAGCCGGTCCTGATACAGCATCAAAAAGCTGATCAGGACGAGCGCGCCGGCCAGCGTATGCGAAACGTCGAAGGCAAGGCTGTGCATCTGCATCAGAAACTCCTCGACACGAACAGCAAAAGCGTACCGAGCAGGCCGAGCATCAGCGCCGCGCCAAGGAATTGCGGCACGCGGAACACCCGCATCTTCGCGGTCGCCGTCTCGAACAGCGCGAGCAGGAAGCCGGCGATCGCGAGCTTGACGATGTAGGCGGCCGCGCCAATCGCATAGGCCAGCGGCCCGGTACCGAACAGCGCGATCTTCCAGGGCAGGAACACGCAGGCGATCAGCGAGATATAAAGCAGCAGCTTGAGAAAGGCGCCGAACTCGATCATCGCGAGATGGCGCCCCGAATATTCGAGCACCATCGCCTCATGCACCATGGTGAGCTCGAGGTGGGTGGCGGGGTTGTCGACCGGAATCCGCGCGTTCTCCGCGAGCGCCACCATGATCAGCGCGACCAGCGCCATTCCCAGCGATACCCGCAAACCGACATAGGACGAGGCCAGCAAATTCGCGATCGTCGAAAGTTGGGTCGAGCCTGCGACCAGCGCCAGGCAAAACACCATCAGCAGCATCGCGGGCTCCGCGAGTGCCGCGATCATCACTTCGCGGCTGGAGCCGATGCCGCCGAAACTGGTGCCGACGTCCATGCCTGCGAGCGCCAGAAAGAAGCGGGCGCTGCCGAGCAGAGCCACGATCGCAATCAAGTCTGCGGTCCAGTTGAACAACAGGCCCGTGGCAAACGTCGGCACCAGGGCGGCGGCAACCCAGATCGCGGAAAAGGTCACATAGGGCGTCACCCGAAACAGCCACGAGGCGTTGTCGGCCAGCACCACCTCCTTGCGCAGCAGCCGCAGCAGGTCGCGATAGGGCTGAAAGACTGAAGCGCCCTGGCGCCGCACCAGGCGCGCCTTGACCTTGCGCACGAAGCCGGTCAGCAGCGGCGCGAGCAACAGCACCAGCAGCATCTGCGTGCCCTGCACGAGGATGTCCGAGATCACGACCATATCGCGAGCACCAGCAGCAGCATGACAAGGGTGGCGAAGACGAGGCTGAGATAGCGGCGGATGGTCAAGAACTGCAGGCGATTGAGCCATGCCGAGGAGACGCCGACCGCGCCCACGATCGGGGCATACATGCCCTCCCAGATCAGATCGTGCAGTTCGATTCGGAGTCGCGCCGGCCTGGTATCGCCGGGGGGCGGCATCTCTACATGATCGCGGGCGTGGAACACCATCGTGCCGAACACGCGGCGGATCGGCTGGGCGAAGCTCGCGCTCGAATACTGCGCCGCCGGCACGGAATCGGAAAAACCGCAGCCCCAGGCGGGCCCGCGCCGCAGCGCATGGGAGGCGAAACGGTGAATGAAGAAGACTGCCAGCGAGGCGGACAGGGCGATGAACACCATCACCAGCAATCCGTTGTAGGAACTGCGGCTCTCCGCGATCGGTGCGATCGAAAGCCAGGCTTCATTGGCCTGGATCGGCATACGGCCGCCGAGGATTTCGATTGAGATCGGCGACAGCGCGTCGATTACCAGTCCCGGCAGGATGCCGGCGAGCAGGCATAGCGCGGCAAGGATGAACATCGCCGTGAGCGAGTAGCGGTCGACTTCACTCGGCGGTTTCCGCCGCGACGCTGCGCGGCCGGCCGAGAAATGTCACGCCATAGGCCTTGACGAAAGTGGCCGCCGCCAGCGCCGCCGCCAGCGCCAGCATGGCGCCGACCGCGGGCACCATGATCTTCAGCGCCCATTGCGGCAGGTCCGGGCTTTGCAGCACGGCCTGGAACATCAGCCATTCCGAAACGAAGCCGTTGAATGGCGGCAACGCCGAGATGGCGACGCAGCCGACGAGGACGGCGAAGCTGGTGAACGGCATGCGGTGAATGAGGCCGCCGAGCTTGTCCATGTCGCGCTCGCCGGTCGATGTCAGCACGGCGCCGGCGCCGAAGAACAACAGGCTCTTGAAGAAGGAGTGGTTGAGCACATGAAACAGCGCGGCGGTGAAGGCGAGCGCCGCCGCGAGCTTCAGGCCGTTGGCCTGGAAGCCCAGCGCCAGGCCGAGGCTGACGAAGATGATGCCGACATTCTCGATCGTCGAGTAGGCGAGCAGGCGCTTGAGGTCGTTTTCCATCATGGCGTAGAGGATGCCCATGACGGCGGTGATGCTGCCGAGGAAGAGCACGATCACGCTCGCCGGCCAGGCCGGCGGTCCCAGGAGATCGAAGACGACGCGAATGAAGCCGTAGATGGCGACCTTGGTCATGACGCCACTCATCAGCGCCGAAACATGGCTGGGAGCCGCGGGATGGGCGAGCGGCAGCCAGACGTGCAGCGGCACCAGGCCGGCCTTCGAGCCGGCGCCAAGCAGCATCAGGATCAGCACCAGCGCCGCTACATACGGCGTGTGCGGCGCCGCGCGGATGGCGGTGAAATCCGTAATCGCCCGCCGGTCCCGCCAAGAGGCCGAAGGCGAGCAGCAGCGTCAGCGTGCCGAAGCTTGCCATCACGAGGTAGACGTAGCCGGCCTTGGCGTTGCCGGGTTCGCGATGGTGCGCCATCACCAGCGCCCAGGACGCGAGCGACATGAATTCCCAGCACAAGAGATAGGAAAACGCATCGTCCGCCAGCACCACCAGATTCATGCCGGCCAGGAAGGCCGGGAAGAAGGGCAGCACGCGGTGCGGGGAGGGGTCGTGATGGCCGTAGCCGAGGCCATACAGACTTGCCGCGGCGCCGCCGAGATTGACGACGATGAGGAAAAACGAAGCCAGCGCATCCAGCCGGAAATGCGCGCCAAGCCACGGCAATCCGACCGGCAAGGTCAGGCTTGAGGGATTTGCAGGGTCGCCAAGCAACGAGCGCAGCGAGCCGAACAGGGCGACCACGCACGCCGCCAGCGTGACGCCGTAAATGATTGAGGTGGCGCGCTCGCTGCGGCTGAGCGCGATGGCGAGAAGGGCTGTCACCAGCAAGGCTGCGACACAGGACAATTGCAAAGCGACGGGAGAGATGACGACGGCCGATATCATGATCGCGCGCCCGGAACGGATTTGGCGGAACCGGATGCCATCCTCAAGCCGCACCCCGCGCCCCTGCGCCGTGCTGGCGGCGCCTTCATCGATCATCTCGATCCCGGCCGCATCGAACGCCGCGATCAACTTGACCAGCGAATTGACATTGCCGCGGACCATGGTTTCAGAGGCTTCCATACGCTGAATGGTTGGCACGGAAAGACCGGACAGTTCGGCGAGCTGGCGCTGATCGATGCCGAGCAGCACCCGGGCCGCCCGCAATTGTGCCGCCGTGATCATCGATCTGCCCCGGGACCCAGTTCCCATCAAACATCACCGCTGCATCATAATTAGTGATGCTAAAGTGTCAATAAGTGATGTCTGGAATATCTATTCTAAGGGGTTGTTGGGAGCGACGAGTTGGCGGCAGCCTATGGCCGATCGAGCATCGGCTCCATCAGGATGCGCAAGATTTCCTAGGTTTCGGATATCCGATCTTCACTGCCGCGGATTGACCAGGATCAAAGTTCTGCAGGCCGGGCGAACACTGGGCTGGGAGATCTGCCGACAGGCCTGAGAGATCCCGCCGGGGTTCTTGCGGATTGGATGATGAGCCTTCCATTTGGAGCGGCGCCGGCGGCCAATCGCGGCTCGGACGGGCAACACGGTGCAGCCGACTGTTCCCAGCTCCGGAACATATTCGCAAAAGTCGCAGGCCGGGAGCCAATGAGACGGTAACCTTGCCGCCAGCATTGGCTGGAATTGCGAGCGCCCGCTTCCTAGATAGATAGAAGATGTTGCCGTTATTTGGGTATTTCAGGAGGCCTCGAATGGTCCTGAAAAATGTTTTTATCGCCGTTATCTGTGCTCTGCTCACGTCATGGAGCGGATTGTCTGCCGCGGACGAGTACCGTCCCGACCAATTCCTCAGCCTCGATCTTTCCAAGGCGGTGCTCTCGCCGAAACCGCTCGGGCCTCGGTCCGAATTCGCGCCGGTCCCGGTAGAGGCGAAGGCCGATCATGGCAGCGAAGGCGCGCAAGCCAGCGTGGCACCAAAGGCCGAACCCAAGATCGTTTCCAGGATCGTCATTCCAAAGACCAGCATCGCCCACTTGCGCGCCGCGAAGCCGCACGGCGCAGCGCGAACGAAGCTTGCCCGTCGCCACGGCAATCCGCTCGATGCGGAAGCGTTCGATACGCGCATTCAAGTCTGGCCCTGCCAGTCGGGCGGCATCTGCAACTGGAAGCGCTAAGCCTGAAATCGTGACATGGGTAGAGCCAACGGGTCGCGCGAACGCAATGACGTCCGCCCAACGCGATCTTGATTTGGCCCAGGCTCCGCGGGCAGACTATGAGACGGCGGATACGCACCCTCATTCTTGCTGCCCGACACTGTGTCCGTTCGCGGCATCGCCGGATACCCATCGCGGCGGTTTCAAGCCTCCAGGAGCTTCCATGGAACATCTGCAAACCCGGGGCATCAGCCTGCCGCGGCTCGGACTCGGCACCTTTCGCATGCAGGGCGACGCCTGCCGCGCGGCGGTCGAAAGCGCGCTCGGCCTCGGCTATCGGCATATCGACACCGCCGAAATGTACGGCAATGAAGAGGCGATCGGCGCCGCCATTGCCGCGGCAGGCCTGCCGCGCAAGGACCTGCACGTCACGACGAAGGTCTGGCACGAAAACCTCGCGCCGGATGCGATCCGCCGGGCGTTCGATAGCAGCCTGAGGAAGCTCCGGCTCGATCATGTCGATCTTTATCTGGTGCATTGGCCGTCGAAGACCATGAACCTGCCGGCGATGTTCGAAACCCTGCTTAAATTGAAGGAAGACGGCCGCACCCGCGCCATCGGCGTGGCCAATTTCACCGTCGCGCTATTGAAGACCGTGGTTGAGGAGATCAAGGCGCCGATCGCCTGCAACCAGGTCGAATACCATGTGATGCTCGATCAGACGCCGCTGCGCCAATATCTCGCTGCGAAATCGATCCCGCTGGTGGCCTATTGCCCGCTGGCGCAGGGCAAGGTGGCGTCCGACCCGACGCTGATGGCCATCGGCCGCAAGCATGGCGCCAGCGCTGCGCAAGTGGCGCTGAAATGGCTGCTCGACCAGGATGGCGTCGCCGCGATCCCGAAGGCGTCGCGCAGCGAGAGCCAGAAGGCCAATCTCGGCGCGCTGAATATAGGGCTCGACGATGAAGACATGCAGGCGATCGCGGCGCTGCCGAAAGACAGCGCTGCGTGAATCCCGGTTTCGCCCCGGCTTGGGACTAACAAGACTTGGGACTAACAAGACTTGGGACTAACAAAAAGAAAATGGCCCCTCGCGGGGCCATTCCTGTGTCGGCCTTTCGTGTTCAGTATTCGTGGTGGCGATGCCTGACGATCACCATCCTGTCGGTGTGGCGATGGCGCCAGCCTTCGTGCCAGCCGTGATCGCGATGTTCGCGGAATTCGGCGCGCGCGCCATAGTGATGGTCGCCGCGTTTGATGACGACGGTTTCGGCGCTTGCAATCGACGGCGCCGCGATGGCGATCGCGCCGAGCGCTGCAATAACATATCCAAGCTTCTTCATGACGTCCTCCTCGGTTGAGCGAGGATTAAACATCGCATCCGGGGCAACGTTCCCGGGGAAACCGAAGAGAATTGTGAACGGCTGTTCAGCAACGCCTCAGCGCGACTGCGGCGCGCCCGCGCGCTACCTGCATTTATGCTGCGGCGGAGTAGGGCTGCCGTTGGCGATGAACTTGCCGTCCTTGATGCTGTATTCGTCCTTCTGGTTGCGATTGTATATTGCGCGCATGGTGCCGTCGGGCTGCATCATCAGGCCGTATTCGCGGGTTTGTTTGAGGCTCGGGAAGAACACGCGCAAATTCAGCAGGCCGTCTGCGGAAATCTCGGCGGTGACGACTTCGCTTTCATCCGTCATGTCGCCGAAGTTGCGCCGGTGCAGGACCCGGCCATCCCCGGCGATCTCATAGTCGAGCACCGTTCCCCTGTTTCGATCGGGCTTGAGCGAACAGTCCAGCGACCACGGACCGATCAATCCCCATTCTTGCACGGTCTGCGCCACGGTTTCGGCAGATGCGGCAAGCGGAAACGTGAGGGCAAAAAGCAAGGACAGCGCCAGCCGGCGAAAATGCCCGTTCAAGTTTTCCACTCCGCTTTCCGCAACATGCCGTTTCAAGCTTAGCATTCCGATCCCGCTGTGCAATGCGGCCGGCGCCATCGGTCCAGCTGGCGCGGCGCCCGCCTTATCAATCCCCGTTTGTGGCAAATGGAAGGGGGCCTTGAGCGCGGTCTGCCTTTTCGGCGGACGACGTCGGGCCATTTGATCCGCATCAATGCGAGCGCCGAGGCGTCTGGCGAGCATGTCCGGGGGGTGAGGGTTGCGCGTGGCATACGGTAGAATACGATCCGAGGTAGAAATGCCTTCCGGCTTTGCCGCTCAGGCGATGCCGCCTGATGCGTTGCCTTATTCCGAAAGCGAATTTTTAGCCCTGCTCGGCGACCGCGTACGAGCGATGCGCCTGCTCCAGGACATGTCGCGCCGCGAACTCGCCCGCAAATCCCGGGTTTCCGAACGCTACATCGCCCAGATCGAAGCCGGAAAAGGCAACGTATCGATCGTGCTGCTGCTGCGGATCGCCCATGCAATCCGCTGCGGCTAGCGCCGCCCCACCTTCATTGTCATCCCGCGACAGGAGAATCTCTTGATGGGAAAGCTCGTTCTTGCCGCCAAGGTCACCCACGTCCCGTCGTTGATGCTGTCGGAGCTCCCGGGCAGTCCGCTCAAACCGGCACGGGAAAACGCGGTGCGCGCGCTGCGTGAACTGGGCCGCCGCGCGTCGGAACGCCGCGTCTCGACCTTCGTCGTGTTCGACACGCACTGGCTGTCCAATTTCGGCTATCACATCAATGCCAATCCGCATCATCGGGGTTCGTTCACCAGCCACGAAGCCCCGCATATGATCCAGAATTTGCAGTACGATCTGCCGGGAAACACCGCGCTCGCCGGAGCGATCGCCGCTGAGGCCCGCGAGGCCGGGCTCAATGTCATCGCCCACGAGGTTGCAAGCCTCGGGCTGGAATACGGCACCATCGTGCCGATGCATTACATGAATCCGGACGGCTGGGCCAAGGTGGTCTCGGTCGCTTCGCCGCTTTTCACTACGCCGGAGGAGAGCCGCGTTCTGGGCGAGGCGGCGCGGCGCGCGATCGATCAATCCGACGAGCGGGTCGCGGTGCTGGCGAGCGGATCGCTGTCGCACCGGCTCTGGCCCAACAAGAAGCTCGGGCCGGACGCCTGGACGTCGATCACGAGCGAATTCAACCGCCAGGTCGATTTGCGTGTCCTCGAGCTGTGGCGGCAGGGGCGCTACCGGGAATTCATCGATATGCTTCCGGACTACGCCACCAAGTGCAACGGCGAGGGCGGAATGGCCGATACCATCATGCTGTTCGCCGCGCTCGGCTGGTACGATTACCATGGCGCCGCCGAGCAGCTCTGCGAGTATTTTCCATCCAGCGGCAGCGGTCAGGTCGCCATGGAGTTTCACGTCGACGGATGATCCGGGATCGCCGTTCCGGTCAGCCGGGTTGTTGCTGTGCGCGGTTATCGCTGAGCGATGCCGGGACTGACCACCCGAAGAGAAATCCTGTTGGTGGGGCAGCTGTGCCGGATCCCGCGGAGATCAGTTGCGGGCACCAGCCTCCACATTGGCGATGCGCGCGGGCACGCCGAATTCCCTCCGGCACACTTCGGCGAGCTGGGCGATGCCTTCGCGGATCTGCTCATGCGATGGACTGGCGAAGCACAGCCGCAAGCGGCTGCCGGCATAGACCTTGTCGGTGGACCATTCCGGCCCCGGATTGATGGCAATGCCGGCGGCGAGCGCGGCCTGGTACAGTTTCAGCGTATCGACATGGTCCGGCAGCTTGACCCACAGGAAGATGCCGCCTTTGGGGTCCTCGAATTCCGCCGAGGTGCCGAATTGCGCGTTGAGCGCCTCCATCAGCGTGTCGAGCTTGGCGCGCAACCCGCGCGTCAGCTTCGGCACATGTTCGGTGAAATGCGGCGCGCAATATTCCGCCAGCACCATCTGCTCCAGCGCGCCGGATCCGGCGTCGGTCTTCAGCGCCAGCATCCGCGACAGCATCGCCCAGGGCGCGACGATGAAGCCGACCCGCAACGCCGGCGCGATCGATTTGGAGAAAGAGCCGATATGGATGACGGCGCCGTTCCGGCTCATGGCGTACAGCGCGGGCGGGCGTTTTCCCTCCCAGATCAGGTCGGCATAGCAATCGTCCTCGAAGATCGGCACGCCATATTGTCCGGCGAGTTTCAAAAGCTCGGCGCGGCGCGCTTCGGACATGATGGTGCCGGTCGGGTTCTGCACGGTCGGGATGGTGTAGATGTATTTCGGCGTGATGCCGCGCCGCTTGAGATTCGCGAGCGCCTCGGCCAGTGCGTCCATCCGCATGCCGTCCCGATCGAGCGGGATGCCGACCGCGTTGACGCCCAGTCTTGTGAGCCGGTTCAGCGCGCCCTGATAGGTGTCACGCTCGATGATCACGGTGTCGCCGCGGCCGAGCAGCGTCGCGTTGACGAGATCGAGCGCCTGCAGCGAGCCGGAGACGATTAGTATGTCGTCGGCGGTGCAGTCGATGCCGGCGTCGCGCTTGAGTTTCCGAGTGAGAAATTCGCGCAACGGGCGATAGCCCTGCGGACCGCTGGCAAGCCCGTAGGTGGCGAGCGTCCTGCCCTCGCGCCGGAGCACGGCGTCGACGGCGTCGATCAGGCCTTCGACCGGAACCTGGTCGGGATCGTTATTGCCGCCAATAAAACTGTATCTGGCAAGGCCGGTCCACTTTGCGGCCGGAGCCGGCAAGCCGGCGGGCAATAGCGGCGCGAAGTCGAATTGCGCTGATGTCATGGACGTCATCCCTTTTGATTTTCTTGTTGAGAGAGCCGATGTTTCCGGGCTCTTCCTGCCAGGTTACTTCTTGCCCGTCATCCTCACAGGCCGCCCCTGGGTCGTAAAGGCGTAATGTCCGGCGCCGAGCCCGCCGACCATCAGCGCCTCGATCACCGGTTCGGCGATCTCGCCAGTGGCGGCCCAGTCCACCACGAAATTGGCCCCGGTCCCGCCGCGTATATCGGTGGTGGGAACAAACACCTCGATGGTCGAGAACGGCTTCAGCGCTACTGGTTTCTTGAGGTAACTTTCCACCAGCTTGCCGGCGGTGTCGAAATAGGCGATCCGCCATAACACCAGCGGCCGGGTTTCCGACGTGTTGTGGATGCTCAGCGTCACCGAGAAATCCGCGCGCAATTTGCCCTGGCTCATCGACACGCTCGAATAGACCGGCACATAGAACGTGCCCGATACGTCGAGGCTTTCCGACGGCATCGCGGTCAGGGAGTCGGCAAAGGCCTGCTCGATGCCTGCCGCCGCCTGGGCCAGCGCGGCAGGCGCACAGGCCGTCGAGAACGACGCCAGGATCGCGAGGAAGAAGCATCCGGTACGGATGCGACACATTGGCCGTTTCGCCCCTCGCCGCTGCCTCCAGGCTGCGGCGAGGGGAAGTCTTCAACTCTGCGCGAGTTTATCGGCGATATCACGCTATGTATCCTGTTCGCAGGGGTGCTTGATAGGTGCCTGGGCGTCCAGCCATTTCTTCCCGAAGCCGCTGATCCCCAGCCTACCTTATCGCCGGGTTCGTCATCGGTCCATTCGGCACGGGTCGGGTCGCGGGAATCCATCAGGACCATCTCTCGCCGGGCCTGATCGTCACACTGTTGATGATCGGACTTCGAAACCGCCGCGCCGCGCCGCGGAATTTTGCGCCGGCTGCCGGCATGACGCGGCTGCCGATCGCGAGACGTTCGACCTGCCGTCTGCGCGTTGCGCCGCCAAAGCCATTCTGCCCTGCGTAATGAGGCTGGCGCGGGCTTAAGAGTCCGGCTAATGCTCGCCTCACCCAAAGCGAGACCCTTTATATGGCCGACCCGATCCAGGAAGTTCTGCACGCCTTTGCCCACGGCGAACTCGTCGTCGTCACCGATGACGAAGACCGCGAGGGCGAGGGCGACCTGATTGTCGCGGCGTCGCTGTGCACCTCGGAAAAGATGGCGTTCATCATTCGCCACACCTCGGGCATCGTCTGCGCGCCGATCACGGGCGACGACGCGCGCCGGCTGCGGCTCGACCCGATGGTGGCGCACAATGAATCCAGCCACACCACCGCCTTCACGGTGTCGATCGACTACAAGCCCGATGGCGGCACCGGGATTTCGGCGGACGAACGCGCTTCCTGCTGCCGCGCGCTGGCCAACCCGAACGCCGGCGCCAATGATTTCGCGAGGCCCGGCCATGTGTTTCCGCTGATTGCCCGCGACGGCGGCGTGCTCTTGCGCTCCGGCCATACCGAGGCCGCGGTCGATCTCTGCAAGCTCAGCGGCCTGCCGCCGGTCGGCGTCATCAGCGAGTTGATGAACGACGACGGCACGGTCATGAAAGGCGAGCAGGTGGCCCGTTTCGCTAAGTCCCACAAGCTCAAGCACGTCACCATCGCCGACATGATCGCCTATCGCCAGGCGCGGGAGAAGCTGATCGAACGGGTCTCGACCTTCACCACCGACAGCCCGATCGGGCCGCTGCAGGGTTATGCCTACCGCTCGCCGTTCGATTCCATCGCGCATGTGGCGTTCGTCTATAACGGGATCGGCGACGGCAAGAACGTGCTGACGCGCTTTCACAAGCCCAATATCGTCAAGGAACTCTTCACCGGGCCGCGGCGCATGCAGGCGGTGCTCGAGCATTTCAAGAAGGAAGGCCGCGGCGTGCTGATCTACCTGCGCGACGGCGCTGCCGGCGTTCCGGTCACGCCGCTCCCGGAGGAAAGATCCGCGGAAGCCGACCGTAACCGGCAATGGCGCGAAGTCGGCGTCGGCGCGCAGATCCTGCGCGATCTCGGCGTCACCTCGATCCGGAACCTGACCTCGTCGGTGCACGACTACAAGGGACTGTCCGGCTTCGGCATCGAGATCGTCTCCAGCGAGCAACTCGAAGGCTGTAGACGCGCATCGTCAATTCCGGGTTCGCGTCGGTCGACGGCGCCCCGGAATGACAAGAGAGAGCAGAGGCCAATCCATTTGCGCTTCCGCCCGTAGCGCCTTAAAATAAATGCGACGATACGAAAGGAATTTCCATGAGCGTGCGCCCTCAGACCAAGGACAAGCCGTCGGCGGTGAATTTCCAGTGGGACGATCCGTTCTTGCTCGACGAGCAGCTCACCGAAGACGAGCGCATGATCCGCGACACCGCGCGCGCCTATGCGCAGGACAAGCTGCTGCCGCGCATCACCAAGGCCTATCTGGAAGAAAAGGTCGATCGCGACATTTTCCACGAGATGGGCGAACTCGGCCTGATCGGCATCACGCTGCCGGAAGAATATGGCTGCGCCAATGCGAGCTACGTCGCTTATGGCCTGGTGGCGCGCGAGATCGAGCGCGTCGATTCCGGCTACCGCTCGATGAATTCGGTGCAGTCTTCGCTGGTGATGCATCCGATCTATGCCTATGGCGACGAAAACCAGCGCAAGAAATATCTGCCCAAGCTCGCCACCGGCGAGTGGGTCGGCTGCTTCGGCCTGACCGAGCCGGACGCGGGCTCCGATCCCGGCGGCATGAAGACCCGGGCGGAGAAGACCGCCGACGGCTATCGGCTGACCGGCACCAAGATGTGGATTTCCAACGCGCCGATCGCCGACGTCTTCGTGGTGTGGGCGAAATCGGCCGAGCACAACAACCAGATCCGCGGCTTCATCCTCGAAAAGGGCATGAAGGGCCTTTCGGCGCCGAAGATCGGCGGCAAGCTTTCCTTGCGCGCGTCGGTGACCGGCGAGATCGTGATGGAAGGCGTCGAGGTGCCGGAGAGCGCGCTGTTGCCCAACGTGTCCGGGCTGAAGGGCCCGTTCGGCTGCCTCAACCGCGCCCGCTACGGGATTTCCTGGGGCGTGATGGGCGCCGCTGAAGACTGCATGCACCGCGCGCGGCAATACACGCTCGACCGCAAGCAGTTCAACCGGCCGTTGGCGGCGACGCAGCTGGTGCAGAAGAAGCTCGCGGACATGCAGACCGAGATCGCGCTCGGCTTGCAGGCCTCGCTTCGCGTCGGCCGGCTGATGGACGAGGGCAAGATGGCGCCGGAGATGATCTCGATCGTCAAGCGCAACAATTGCGGCAAGGCGCTCGACATCGCGCGCATGTCCCGCGACATGCACGGCGGCAACGGCATCCAGATCGAATATCACGTGATGCGCCACACCGCGAATTTGGAAACCGTCAACACCTATGAAGGCACCCACGACGTCCACGCCCTGATCCTGGGCCGCGCCATCACCGGCATTCAGGCGTTTTCGTAAGAGCTTCATCGTCATTCCGGGGCGCGCCAACGGCGTGAACTATGATGTGCAATTGCACATCTGAGAATCTCGAACCGTGTCATTCTAACTCGTCGAGATTCCGGGTCTGGCCCACCTAAGTCGGCTGTTGCCGATTTAGGTGGACCCTCCCGGAATGACGCTAAAGCAAAAAATCCCCATGGCCGATAACGACGACGTCCCGTTCAACCGCGACTTCCCGCTCAAGCCGGGCGTGGCCGAGGAGGTCCGGCCCGGCGTGCGGCGCATTCTCTGCAACAATCCGAGCCCGTTCACCTTCACGGGCACGGTGAGTTACATCGTAGGCAAGGGCAAGGTCGCGATCATCGATCCCGGTCCCGACGATGAGGAGCATGCCGCGGCGCTGCTGGATGCCGTGCGCGGTGAGACCGTGACGCATATTCTGGTCACCCACACCCACCGCGACCACTCGCCGAACACCACGCGGATCAAGGCGGCCACCGGCGCCACCGTCTACGCCGAAGGTTCGCATCGCGCCTCGCGGCCGCGCTTCGAGAGCGAGAAGCACAGCCCTGAGTCCGGCGCCGACCGCGATTTCAGGCCCGACATCGAGGTGCGCGACAGCGACATCATCGAGGGCGCGGGTTGGGCGCTGCAGGCGGTGGCGACGCCGGGCCACACCGCCAATCATTTGGCGTTCGCCTGGCCGGACCGCAAAATATCGTTCGTCGGCGATCACGTGATGGGCTGGTCGACCTCGATCGTGGCGCCGCCGGACGGATCGATGGTCGACTACATGGCCTCGCTCGACCGGCTCGCGGGCCGCGAGGAGGATCTGTACTTGTCCGGCCACGGTCCGGAAATCCCGCAAGGCCCGCGCTATGTGCGCTTCCTGATCCGCCACCGCCAGGCCCGCGAGGCCTCGATCCTGCATCGCCTCGCCAAGGGGGAAGCGGATATACCCACCATCGTGCGCGCGATCTATATCGGCATCGACCCGCGGCTGATGAAAGCGGCCGGCTATTCCGTGCTGGCGCATCTGGAGGATCTGGTCGCGCGCGGCATCGTCGCGACCGACGGCGATCCGGTGATCGGCGGGACGTACAGGCTGGCGTGATATTTGTGACGTCATTCCGGGATGGCCCGCAAGGGCCAGACCTCAGATGTGCAATTGCACATCAGGGCTCGGCTAACGCGCGCCCCGGAATGACGAAGACGTCACTTCTTCACCACCTTGGGCGGAAGCTTGGGCACCGGCACCACCGGCTTCTTCACCGGCTTGAGGTTGGCGTTGTCGGCGGCGGTGTTGATGTCATCGATCAGCTTGGAGATGCGCGCGGCGTTGCTGCCGAGATCGCTCTCGAAATAGCGGGACGCCGAGCGGATATCGACGCGCGATCCGTCGCCGTCGGGCGTGACGCGGATCGACACGTCCTCGCGGAATCCCATGATCGGCGTCCGCGCCACCGCCTCGATGCGGCCGACGCGGCGCGCCGGTTGCGGTTCGCGCTCGTCGATCACAAGCCATTTTCGCTTGGTCACCAGATGCATCGTGATGTCGAACGCCCGCTGCGCGGGGACGTCGAGTTCCAGCGTCTCGATGTCGGGATAGGCCCGCCGCTGCTGCTCGGCGGAATAGAGCCCGGCATAGACGGCGGGGTTGGTGCCCTCGCCGGTGCGCAGCCGCGCCAGCGCCTCGAAGCGCGGCGGATCGATCGGATCGGTGGTGATGTCGTGGATCGGCGGCAGCCTGCGATATTGCACGGCGAGATAGGCCGGGTAGGCCAGCACCAGCGCATCGATCAGAAGCGCCAGCAGGATCCGGCTCATGCCGCGCGAGCCGTTCTGCCAGATCGCGGCAAAGGCGGCGAAGCTGACCAAGATGGAAAGCCCGGCACAAGCCAATGCGCCGAAGAAGGTGGCCAGCGCCGGCTTTATTTCAAGGAAACCGAAACGCACGATGAGGATCGAAACCAGCACCGCGACGACCGAGAATACCGCGAGATTGCGCGCCCATGAGGCGAGGCTGGACACGGGCTCCGACTGATAGGGAGCGGAAAACCTGCGGGCCATCCTTGAATTTTCCAATATGGACTTGGGTCGCCGGTCCGGCTCCAGGCCGGCAACCGGGCGCGCAGGTGACCTAGCGCATTTTCCGGCGCGCTGTGAAGCGGTTTATGCCGGAAAAGGCGCTTTGCGCGCCCTGTCGGAACAGGGCGCGCCTTGGCGTTAAGCGGCTGAGCTTAGTGCTTGACCAGCGGGCAGGCCGAATCGGAAAGCTTGCCGAACGCCTGTTCGCCGGACATGGTCTGCACCAGCTTGTAGTAATCCCAGGGATACTTGGATTCCTCGGGCTTCTTGACCTGCATGATGTACATTTCGTGTTCCATCAGGCCGTCGGCGCGGATCTTGCCGTTGCGGTGAACATGTCGTCGATCTTGGCCTTGTGCAGTTCCGCCATCACCTTGTCGGGATCGGTGGTGCCGGCGGCCTTGACCGCGTTGAGATAGGTGAAGGTGGCCGAGTAATAGGCCGCCTGGTTCATGGTCGGCTCGCGCTTGGTCTTCTCGAAATAGCGTTTAGCGAAAGCGCGGGTCTTGTCGTTGAGATCCCAGTACCAGCCGGTGGTGAGATAGAGGCCCTGGGCGGTCTTCAGCCCGAGGCTGTGGATGTCGCTGATGAAGGCGAGCAGCGCGGCGGGCTTCATGGTCTTGGCGATGCCGAACTCGTCGGCCGCCTTGATCGAGTTGGTGAAGTCGTTGCCGGCATTGGCGAGCCCGAGCACCTGCGCGCCGGAATTCTGCGCCTGCAGCAGATAGCTCGAGAAGTCGGAGGTCGACAGCGGAACGCGTACCGCGCCGATCACCTTGCCGCCATTGGCTTCCACGACTTTTGCCGCGGCTTCCTGCAACTGGGTGCCGAACGCATAGTCGGCCGTGAGGAAGAACCAGGTCTTGCCGCCCTGTTTCACCATGGTCGTCGCCGTGCCGTTACCGAGCGCGGTGGTGTCGTAGGCGTAGTGCACCGTGTAGGGGGTGCAGTCCTTGCCGGTCAGCGACGCGCCGGCCGCGCCGATCGCGAAGAACGGCGTCTTCTTTTCCTTGGCGATCGTCGACATCGCGATGCAGACGCCGGTGTTCGATCCGCCGAGCACCATGGTCAGTCCGTCGCGGTCTGCCCATTCGCGGAACTTCTGGGCGCCGAGGTCAGGCTTGTTCTGATGATCCGACGTCAAAAGTTCGATCTTGTTGCCGAGAACGCTGCCGCCGAAATCCTCGATCGCCATCTTGGCGGCCTCGACGCCGCCGGGGCCGACGATATCGGCATAGAGGCCGGACATGTCGTCGATGTCGCCGATCACCACCTTGTTCCCGGCGGCGTGCGCGGCGGTCGCGCTCAGCGACGCAAACAGCAGCCACGGGATCGTTTTAAGTCCGATTGATTTCTTCATTGGGGGCGTTTCCTTGCCTTTTGGTTTGCCGGTGCGGCAAATTAGAAAGCTGCCGTGCCGGGTCCATTCGCCTTTCGTCGGTATTGGTGATGCGGGACAGGTGGATGCCTTATCCTTGGGCAACACTTAGTATGGTTAAAATTAGCGCACTTTTACGTTGCTCGATCCCGGCCGATTGGCCTGATCGTCCGAGGGCAGCGGATGCTCTTCAGCAGACTGGAGACAGGTTCGCTGCTTCGAATGATGATGACGGCCTGATTACCGGAGCGCCGTCAGGCCGCGGCGATTCGGTCCCGCTTTGAGGCCAAAGGCTACGATAAGGATGGCAAGTCCCGAGAACATCGCGCCAGCGGAGAACGTCGCGGTCGGCCCGAAATCGTACCACAGCCAGCCCGCAACAACGCTGGCGGCAAGCAGGGCGCCACCGGTGACCAGATTGAACAGCCCGAAGGCCGTGCCTCGCAAATCCCGAGGCGCGGTATCGGCGACCAGCGCCGACAGCAGGCCTTGCGAAAAGCCGAGATAGAGGCCCCAAAGGCCAACGCCAATGACAACTCCGCCGAGGCCCGGGATGAAAGCCAGCGCCAGATCGGCGACAAGCAGGGCGGCGAGCCCGCACAGCAGCACATTCACGCGGCCTATCTTGTCGGAGAGGATGCCGGCCGGCGTTGCGGTGACGGCGTAAACGACGTTCATCCATACCAACACCAGCGGGATCAGCGCCAGCGCGAGCCCCTCCGCTTGCGCCTTCAGCACCAGAAAAGCCTGGCTGAAGCGCGCCAGCGCGAACACCACGCCGATCGCAATCACCATCCAGAACGCCGCAGGCATCCGCTTGAGTTCCTCCTTGCGAACCGGCCAGCCGCGCTGCGCCGAAGCTTCAGTCCCGTCCGGCTCCCGCACGCCGATCACGATCAGGAGCACCGCGAGGCCGGCGGGCAGCAGCGCCCACCAGAAAACCGCGCGAAAATTGTCGGCATACAGCGCCATCAGGGCCACCGCCGACAGCGGTCCCGCAAACGCTCCGACCGTATCGAGCGCCTGGCGGATGCCATAGCCCGCGCCCCGGACGCCTGACGGCGTGATGTCGGCGATCAATGCATCGCGGGGCGCATCGCGTATCCCCTTGCCGATGCGATCGATAAATCGCGCGGCCAGAACTTCCCAGGCCGTGCTTGCGAGCGGGAATATCGGCTTGGTGATAGCCGACAGACCGTAGCCGATGCCGACCAGGAGCTTGCGTTTGCCGATACGATCGGAGAACGCGCCCGAAAAGACCTTGGCAATGGCGGCGGTCGCTTCCGCAATGCCTTCGATCAGGCCGACATCCACCGCGCTGGCGCCCACCACCGTGGTGAGGAACACCGGCAGCAGGCTGTGGATCAGTTCGGATGAAACGTCCATCAGCAGCGAGACGAAACCGAGCGTCCACACCGTCGCCGGCACATCGCGCCAGGTTGCAGAGGGTGTTTGTTGGATGGTGTCTTGCCGGTGTCGGAGCTCATCGATGCAGCCTATCGGGCCATCAAGCGCCGGGCTTGTGCCAGCTCAATATGTCGAGACCGGGCGTGCGACAATCACCCGAACGAATCTGGCCTCTCCTCGTAAGCGGGGAGAGGCCAGAGTAAAGGGGTAACGAGATCGCGCCGGCGTTACGCCGCCGCGGTCGGGAACGAGTAGGTCTTGAACTGGTCGCGCAGCGCGGTCTTCAGGATCTTGCCCGTCGCGGTGTGCGGAATGGCATCGACGAACACGATGTCGTCCGGCATCCACCATTTGGCGATCTTGCCATCCATGTATTTCAGGATGTCCTCGCGCGTTGCGTCTTGGCCCTGCTTGAGCTGCACGATCAGAAGCGGACGCTCGTCCCATTTCGGATGATAGACGCCGATCACGGCGGCTTCCGCGACCGCGGGATGGCCGACCGCGAGATTTTCCAGGTCGATCGAGGAAATCCATTCGCCGCCGGATTTGATCACGTCCTTGGAGCGGTCGGTGATCCGCATGTAGCCGTGCTTGTCGATGGTCGCGACGTCGCCGGTATCGAAATAGCCGTCCTCGTCGAGGATGTTGGCGTCGACGCGGAAATAGGCCTTCGAGACCGCGGGGCCGCTCACCTTGAGCCGGCCGAACGTCTTGCCGTCCCACGGCAGCTCCTTGCCGGCATCGTCGGTGATCTTCATCTGAACGCCGAACGGCGGGTAGCCCTGGGTCTGCAGGATGTCGAGCCGGGCCTCGCCGGAGAGTCCGGTAAACGGCGGCTTCTCGGCGGCAAGCGTGCCGATCGGGCTCATCTCGGTCATGCCCCAGGCGTGGCGCGCGTGTTACTCCCATGTCGACGAACGCCTTGATCATCGAACGCGGCATCGCCGAGCCGCCGCACACCACCATCCGCAGATGCGGCAGTTTCAGATTGTTGGCGGCCATGTGGTTGAGCAGCATCAGCCACACCGTCGGCACGCCGGCGGTGTGCGTCACCTTCTCGGTATCCAGGAGCTCATACACCGAGGCGCCGTCGAGCTTGGCGCCGGGAAACACCAGCTTGGTGCCCATCGAAGGTGCGGAAAATGCGATGCCCCAGCTATTGGCATGGAACAGCGGAACCACCGGCAGCATTGTATCGCTGGCATTCGCCCCCAGCGAGTCGCCGGTGTTGGCCATCAGCGCGTGCAGAACGTTGGAGCGATGCGAATACAGAACGCCCTTGGGATCGCCGGTCGTGCCGGAGGTGTAGCACATCGCGGCCGCGGTATTTTCGTCGAAGGTCTTCCACTTGAAGTTTCCGTCGGCCTGCGCGATCCAGTCTTCATAGGCGACCGCGTTCTTCAGCGTGGTCTGCGGCATATGCGCCTTGTCGGTGAGCACGACGTAGCGTTCGACGCTTCCAAGCTTGTCGGCGATCTTTTCCAGGATCGGCACGAAGGTGATATCGGTCATCACCACGCGGTCCTGCGCATGGTTGATGATCCAGGCGATCTGGTCGGGGAACAGCCGCGGATTGACGGTATGGCAGATGGCGCCGATGCCCATGATGCCGTACCAGACTTCGAGATGGCGCCAGGTATTCCAGGCGATGGTGGCGACGCGGTCGCCGAGCTTGATGCCTTCGCGATCGAGGCACTGCGAGACTTTCAGCGCGCGCTTGTGGATTTCGGCATAATTGGTGCGATGGATGGGGCCTTCGACCGATCGCGTCACGACCTCCTGGGTGCCATGGATCGCAGCGGCGTGCTCGATAATCCGGTGACACAGCAAAGGCCAGTCTTGCATCAAACCAAGCATACGGTCGTTCCTCCGAAAATGGGTTGTCGCTTCTCGCGGGTCTTGGAATTGCCATGAACTTTAGCGCGCCGAAAGCACGCCGCAAATGGCCTTTTGGCGGTTTGGGCTGCGGCGAAAAGCCAATGGTTACCGCCGCCGCCGCGCTGCTGGCGTTTTGTGCGCTGGCCGACCCTGTGGCAGCCGCACGAAGGCCCGTCAACTGGCGGCTGGCGCCTTGGAGCGGGCTGTTCGGGGAGCCACGCTCCGAAGCCGCGCCGGGCTGCGCTTCACGCCGCAGTCCCGTTGCCGAAGCCGCGCCCGGCGGAAGCGCCGGCGATCGAGCCCGAGAAGCCCGAAGTCGCAAACCAGGCACCCGCCGAGAATGAGACGCAGAAGCCGGCCGCGCCGGCGGCGGCCGCGCCGCCGCCACCTTCGGCCTGCCGGCTGGCGCTGTCGGAAGAGATCGCCATCGCGCCGAGCATTCCCGACATCCACGGTCCCGGCGGTTGCGGCGGCGAGGATCTGGTCCGGCTGGAGGCGGTGGTGCTGCCGGACAAGCATCGGGTCGCGGTCAAGCCCGCGGCGATCCTGCGCTGCACGATGGCCTCCGCGATCGCGGACTGGATCCGTACCGACATGGCGCCGCTGGCCGCAAGCCTCGGCAGCGAAATCAGCGATCTCGACAATTTCGACTCGTTCGAATGCCGCGGCCGCAACCGCGTGGCCGGCGCCCAATTGTCCGAACATGGCCGCGCCAACGCGCTCGATGTTCGCGGCCTCAAGCTCGCCAACGGCCAGTCGATTTCGCTCACCGACCGCAACGTGCCGCGCGAGATGCGCGAGAGCGTGCTGCATTCGGTGTGCGCGCGGTTTACGACGGTGCTGGGGCCGGGCTCGGACTGGTATCACGAGGACCACATCCATCTCGACCTGATGGAGCGGCACAACAATTACAGGATCTGCCAGTGGAACGTGTGGGACCCGCTGCCGCAGGATCGCGCCGCTGTTGCCGGCCGCGCGGCCCGAGGAGGCGCCGCCGCGCGAGGTCGCCGCCAAAACCGACGCTGCCAAAACTAACGCCGACATGGCCGGCGCGGCGAAATCGGATGCCGCCAAGTCCGCAGTCCCTCAGCTGGAAGACGGCGGCGCCGCGGCGCCAACAACCATGGCGCCAACAAGAGGAGGCCACAACGCCAACAAAAAAGCGCCGGTAAAACCGGCGCTTTTTAAACATTTCAGTTCGAGCCGTCGGTTACTGCAGGACCGAAGTGTTGCCGCCGCCGCCCTGCAGCGCCATCTGCGAATTATACGGCGAGTCGCCATGGTGCGGCTCCAGCACCACCACGATGGTGCCGAGCTTCACCCGGTTATAGAGGTCGATCACGTCCTCATTGGTCATCCGGATGCAGCCGGAGGAGATCGACGCGCCGATATATTCCGGCTGGTTGGTGCCGTGAATCCGGAACAGCGTGTCCTTGCCGCCCGAATAGAGATACATCGCGCGCGAACCCATCGGATTGTCCGGTCCCGGCGCCACGAAGGTCGGAACGCCGAGCCGCTCGATTTCGCTCTTGGTCGGATGCCAGGGCGGCCACTCGGTCATGCTGCCGATCTTGGCGATGCCGGACCAGGCCATGGCTTCCTCGCCGACGGTGATGCCGTAGCGGATCGCCTTGCCGTCGTTGAGCACGTAATAGAGATAGTGGTTGTCGGAATCGACCACGATCGAGCCGGGCGCTTCCTTGCGGTGATATTCGACGATGGCGCGGCGGAACGGCTCGGCGACCGGAACATTGGTGTAGCGGATCTTGGCCAGCAATTCCTTGTCGCGCGGCTTGAAATTGGTGGTGTTGGTCGCCTCATAGGTCGTGGCCTGCATGCAGCCCGACAGCATCAGGCCGGCAGCCAGAATTCCCAATGTCACCTTGAGCGACGACATGGTGCATTTCCAATCGAAAGCCTTGCGTTCGCGCGCCAACATTGCGCCCCAAACGCCACGATTCCATTAATCGCATTATCGCCAAAATCGGTCATAATTCCAGACCTTAGATGGCTGTCCCGCGCTGCGGCGACGCCGGCTGTGTCTTTTTTGCCGCAAATTTTGCGACTCCGGCTCGATTTTTGGGCAGCTGGCACGGCTGCCGATCCGCCACGCTGCCGCCATCGGCCGCCACAAATATGGATCGCCGGTTAATCCGCCGGTCATGAAGCGCTTGCCAGAATCGAGCTAAGTCCTGTTGGGTAGGTCGGACGTGCCCGGTCCTGGAGTTCTCCATGTTCTCGGTGTTCGTCCCCTCCGAATCCTCGCTGAAGAAAATCGCCGCCGCCGATCTCGACGCGCTGCCGGAGAACGCGGTCTGGATCGACCTCGTGAAGCCGACCGCGGCGGAGGACAAGGCGGTGGAGCGGCTGGCCGGGATCGCGGTGCCGACCCGGGAGGACATGCAGGAGATCGAGATTTCCTCCCGGCTCTATATCGAGAACGGCGCGCGCTACATGACGGCGACCCTGATGTGCGCGGCCGACACCGAAAATCCGCGCACCACCGCGGTGACCTTCATCCTCGCCAGCCATCGCCTGGTGACCGTGCGCTATGACGAGCCGAAGCCGTTCGTGCTGGTGGAGAACAAGCTGGCGCGCTCCTGCGCGCCCGGCATCACCGGCGAAATGGTGCTGATGGAATTGCTGGATGCGGTGATCGACCGCAACGCCGACATCCTGGAGCGCGCCGGCAGCGACATGGACACCATCAGCCACGAGATTTTCGAGCCCGGCGGCGGCGGCGCGCACCGGCCACGCCAAGCGCTATTCCGACATCCTGATCGCGATCGGCCGCAAGGGCGACCTGACCTCGAAAGTGCGCGAGAGCCTGGTCTCGATCGGGCGGGTGGTGACCTTCGTCGCGGCCGCGGTCGACGGCGTCAAATGGTCCAAGGACATGCGCGAGCAGCTGAAGACCATGCAGCGCGACGTCACCTCGCTGACCGACCACGCCTCCTATCTCTCCAACAAGATCACCTTCGTGCTGGACGCGATGCTCGGCGTCGTCAATCTCGAGCAGAACAACATCATCAAGCTGTTTTCGGTGATGGCGGTGGTGTTGATGCCGCCGACCCTGATCGCCTCGATCTACGGCATGAATTTCAAGATCATGCCGGAACTGGAATGGCAGCACGGCTACCCCTTCGCGCTGGTCGCGATGGTGCTCGCCGCGGTGCTGCCTTACGTGTTCTTCAAATGGAAGAAGTGGCTGTAAACGCATTAGCTGCTCCGCAGGCGTTTCGTGCATCGCGACGAGACAAGAACGCTGCCTCAATTCCTCCGATAAAATTTGAGCGTTGCGCTGAACGTTTAGCGAAGGCTTTCTGCGATAACGCTGTCACAAGCCGCGAGGACAGCAATGGTTGAGAAAGTCATAACGTCGCCGCGAGAACGTCGTCGATTTCGCGCGCTATCAGGCGGGCCGCGAGCGCCGCCGGCAAGGCGGTTGCGATCTCGGCGCGGATCTGCCGGCATTGCGGCGCGGCGCTGTCGGAAGGCGAGCGCGAAGACGAATGCTCCAGCGCCTTCAACGTCGAGGCCGAAAGCCTGCGCTGGCAGGCCGCGCAGATCTTGCGCGGATTGATTTGAGCTGTTGTCATTCCGGGGCGATGCCGACGGGTCCGCGCCGAGCGCGGCCCGATGACAGGCTCCGCATCGAACCATGATGTGCAATGGCAGATCCGGGAATCTCGAGATTCCGGGTTCATCGCTGCGCGATGCCCCGGAATGACAAATCCACTGCTACACGTGCTGGCCGCCGTTGATGTGGATCTCGGCGCCGTTGACGTAGGAACTGGTCTCCGTGCACAGCACATAGATGATCTTGGCGACCTCGTCCGGCGTGCCGAGCCGGCGCAGCGGGATCTGCTGCTCGACGATCTTCTCGGTGCCCGGCGACAGGATCGAGGTGTCGATCTCGCCCGGCGCGATCGAATTGACGCGGACGCCGAGGCGGCCGAAATCCGACGCCATCTCGCGGGTCAGCGAGGCCAGCGCCGCCTTCGAGGTGGCATAGGCCGCGCCCGCGAACGGATGCACGCGGCGAGCCCGCGATCGAGGTGACGTTGACCACCGAGCCCTTCGCCGCCTTCAATTCCTCGATCAGCCCGCGCGCCATCATGATCGGCGCGAAGAAATTGACCCGGAACACATGGCTCCAGGTGTCGATGTCGGTGTCGATCGAGCCGAGCCGGGCGCCGCCTGCGGCCTTCGGCGAGATCGCGGCGTTGTTGACCAGCGCGTGCAGCGCGCCGCCTTCCAGCCGCTCGCGGATTTCGGCGATCGCGCGCGTGGTGTCGTCATGGTCGGCGAGGTCGACCTGGATGTGATCCTCGGGGCCGGCGTCCCACGGGCAATCTTCCGGGAAGGGGTGCCGCGAACAGGTGATGACGCGCCAGCCGGCGCTGGAAAAGCGGATCACGGTCGCATGCCCGATGCCGCGGCTGGCGCCGGTCAGAAGCAGCGTGCGCCGCGGTCCGTTGTTGGCTCGAAGTCGGCATGAAGGTTCTTCAAGACTTTCAATCAGGGATAAAGCCGCGTCTTGGACCAGGGCTGGTCCGGCGTCGTCGCGGCGGAATTCGATGCGGTCGTGCAGGCGGAACGGGCGGTCGTGCCAGAATTCGAACCTGCAGCGGCGCGATGCGCCAGCCGCTCCAGCCCGGCGGCCGCGGCACCTCGCCGACGATGTGCCTGGCGGCGACCTTGGCGATCGCCTGCTCGAAGGCAAAGCGGCTTTCCAGCGGCTGCGACTGCTTGCTGGCCCAGGCGCCGATCTGGGCCTGCTTCGGCCGGGTGGCGAAATAGGCGTCGGCCTCGGCGTCCGTCACCGGCGACACGTTGCCGCGGATGCGGACCTGCCGGCGCAGCGACTTCCAGTGAAACAGTAAAGCCGCCTTAGGATTTGCGGCGAGTTCGCGGCCTTTCTGGCTGGCGATGTGGCTGTAGAAGACAAAACCGTCGGCATCATAGCCCTTCATCAGCACCATCCGCACGTCGGGCAGGCCGTCGGCGTCGACGGTGGCCAGCGCCATGGCGTTGGGATCGTTGGGCTCGGCCTTCACGGCTTCCGCAAACCAGTCGCCGAACAGCGCGAACGGCTCCTCGGCCGCGGTGAAATCACCGGATGTTAACGCTGCCGGGTGTTTGATGGAGGTCGTGTCGGTCATTTCAGGAGTTCCGAGTTGCGTCCGCCCGCGGTCCAGTTGCGCGCTGCTGCCCCGATATAGGCTCGCCCTATATAGGACATGGGGACGCGTTGGCCTATCGGCGATCGGGCCGGCGGGCGCCGTGATGACACTGATTCTAATCGGCGTCGAGAGCCGGCGGCTGCAGCATGTCCCGGACCGACAGCGCTTTCGCCAGGATGGACGACAACGACGTGACCGGCTCGATCGGCCCGGCCCAGGCCAAGCGGGGCGGCGCCGACCGAGAGCGACCTTGCCTTCGCCCGCAATGCCGCTTCCGACGTGCTGACCAAGGGCGACAAGGATTCCAGCCAGCCCTGGGAAAATCCCGAAACCGGCGCGCGCGGCTCGGTGACGCCGCTGGCGCAGGCCTATTCTCCGCGGACGGACGCACCTGCCGGGATTTTCTGGCGAGCTATGTCAATGGCAGCAACGAGAGCTGGCTGCAGGGCGCGGCCTGCCAGACCGGCCAGGGCCGGTGGGAAATTCATACGCTAAAGCCGTGGAGACAGGGTTGAAGGCCCGGGAACCCCGTTGCAAAAATGCCACGAGGACCCCAAATGAAACCGTGGTGGGCGGGCAGCCCTCAGTTTAAGATCAGATTTTCCTGAAGGAGACGTGACGGATGCGCGACCCCTATGAGGTCTTGGGGGTGCCGCGGGGCGCCAGCGCTGCGGCGATCAAGAGCGCCTATCGCAAGCTCGCCAAGAAGCATCACCCCGACGCCAACAAGAACGATCCGAAATCGGCGGCGCGCTTTTCCGAGCTGAACTCGGCCAACGAGATCCTCGGCGACGAGGACGAAGCGCAAGCAGTTCGACCGCGGCGAGATCGACGCCGAGGGCAAGCCGCGCTTCCAGGGCTTTCCCGGCGGCGGCTTTCCCGGCGGTGACCCGCGGGCGCGCGGCGGCCGCGGCGGCTTCGAGACCCACACCTTCCGCACCGGCGGCGGCGGTCCGGCGGCGGCGGCGGCTTCGAGGACATCCTCAACAGCATGTTCGGCGGTGCGGCGGCGCGCGGCGCGCGGCCCGGCGGCGGCGCCACCTTCGAATTCGATACCGGCGGCATCGCGGTCGATCTCGATCTTTCGGTCGCCATGACGGTGTCGCTGGAAGAGTCGGTCAAGGGCGTCGAGAAACGCGTCCGGCTGCCGACCGGCAAGGAGCTCAATGTCAAGATTCCCGCCGGCGTCGTCGCCGGCCAGCAGATCCGGCTGAAGGGGCAGGGCGAGACCGCGCCCGGCCATCCGCCCGGCGATCTCCTGATCACGGTCAACATCGCGCCGCATCCATTCTTCAAGGTCGACGGCAGCGACCTGCGCGTCGACCTGCCGATCACGCTCTATGAAGCCGTGCTCGGCGGCAAGGTCCGCGTGCCGACGCTCGGCAGCGCGGTCGAACTGTCGATCCCGAAGAACACCTCGAGCGGGCGGACTTTCCGCCTGAAGGGCAAGGGGATGCCGAAGCCGACGGGGAGCGCCGGCGACCTCTTCGTCACCACCCGCATCATGCTGCCGGACGGGAACGATGCCGAGCTTGAGACGTTGATGCAGAAGTGGCGCGACGGACACCCCTATAATCCGCGCAGCGATCTATCCTGATCGTCGCGGACACGCGGAAAACGGGTGCGAGAAAAAGGTGCGGCCTCGAGCGGGGGACCAGCGCGGTACAAAACCCCGTCGAGGCCGCTTGCGTCGATCGGCGGATCGAACGCGCTACAATTTCGCGTGATCACCCGGTGCGAATTTGAGACGCGTCGATGTCTTGATTCCAGATTTTCAATGTCGGAATTGGGACAGACGACATGACCAAGTTATCCGCCGTTCTTTTCGGTCTGGTCGTAGACCAGCCGCGCGACCTGGGTCAGGCGCTCGCGGTCGCCGCCGCCGCTGACCACATAGCCGACGCCGTGGTCGGCCCAGAACAGCGCGCCGTCATCATCTTGCCTGGCATATCGCATCTGCGTGGTCTCGGTCTTGGCCCGCGCGGTGTAGACCGTGAAGCGTTCGCCCGAGGCGCTCTCATACATCAGGAACGACGCCGGCCCGGTCGGCCCGGGCAGCAGCCGGCCGCCGACCAGCTTCAATCCGGTCGCGCCCAATTCCGGCGCGCGCACGTCCCAGCCGCAGCGCTTGGTCAGCCAGGCCTGCAGGTGCGCGCGTTCGCTGCCGGGCACTTCGACCGGATGACGCACCTCGACCACATAGAGCCGGTGCGCGTCGAGCGCGTCCACGGTAAAATTCTGGAACACCGATGGCGAGGCGGCAGCACCGCGCGCCAGCCAGCCGGCGCCGCCGCCGGCGACGAACGCCAGCAGCGTCGCCGCGATGGCGCCGTAGATCCATTTGCGCGGCTGCCGCACCAGCCGCTCGATTTCGAGCCGCCGCGGCACCGGCTCGTCGGCGACCGCGTCGTAACGCGCGTGCAGCTGCTCCGCCATCGCGCGCCAGGAGTGCACCCGCTCGGCATCGTCAGGATGCGCTGCCAGCCACGCCTCGACATCGCCGCGACGCTCCGCCGGCAATTCGTTGTCGACATAGGCGTGCAGCTCGTCTTCGGTGACGGGAATTCTGGGGTCGGTCATGGTCGTTGTCTCTGTCCAAAGCTCAAATCGAAAGCACGTCGATGAAGTACGCGTTGATCGCATCCGTCGCCTCATCGGCATGCACGATGCCTGCCATCATTTCACCCGCCGCAGCGCCGGGCGCTCGCCTTCGAGCGAAGCCTTGACATGGGCGCGGGCGCGGGCGAGGCGCGACATCACGGTGCCGATCGGCACGCCCTGGATGTCGGCGACCTCGCGATAGCTCAAGCCTTCCAGCATCACCAACAGCAGCACCGAGCGCTGCTCCTCCACCAGTGTCGCCAGCGCGCGGGCGATGTCGCGTCCTTCCGCCTCGGTCCCGCTGGCGTCGGGGTTGTTGTCGAGCAGCGGCATGAATTGCGGCCGCCGCGCCAGCGACCGCCGCCGGTTCTTGTTGAGGTTGGTCAGGATGGTGTAGAGCCAGCTCCTGACGTCGCCGCCGAGAAACAGCCGTTCCGAACGCAGCGCCCGCACCAGCGTGTCCTGCACCAGATCGTCGGCGATATCCGCATCCCGCGCCAGCGCGCGCGCATAGCGGCGCAGGGCCGGAATCATGGCTTCGACGCTCTGGCGAAACGCGGTCATTCACGCCCGATCTTGGGTTGGTCCGGCCGGCGTCCAGATATCGCTAGCGCGAACGCCTTGCCAGCATAACACCGAAATGACGCCGGCTATTCCGGCCGTTAGGGTTGCGGGCGAACAGCCCGAACCGGGGGCGGATTTGGGCTGTACCGGCCGAGAGGGCTGGTGTACCTCCAGACAGCTGATCAAGCTCGATGGGAAACTGGATGGCGCAAAATTCGGGTCTGATGCAGGGCAAGCGCGGGGTGATTCTCGGCGTTGCCAACAACCGCTCGATCGCCTGGGGCATCGCCAAGGCCTGCCATGCGGCCGGCGCGGAAATCGCGCTGACCTGGCAGGGCGACGCGCTGAAGAAGCGGGTCGAGCCGCTGGCGAGGGAACTCGGCGGCATCCTGCTCGGCCATTGCGACGTCACCGATCCCGCGACCATCGATGCGGTGTTCGATGTGCTGCGGGAGAAATGGGGCAAGATCGATTTCGTGGTGCACGCGATCGCGTTCTCCGACAAGGACCAGCTCGACGGCCGCTATCTCGAAACCACCGCCGACAATTTTTCCAGGACCATGCTGATCTCCTGCTATTCGCTGACCGCGATCGCGCAGCGCGCCGAGAAGCTTCTGGTCGACGGCGGCTCGATCGTGACGCTGACCTATTACGGCGCCGAGAAATGGATGCCGCATTACAACGTGATGGGGGTTGCGAAGGCAGCTCTGGAGGCGAGCGTGCGCTATCTCGCCGCCGATCTCGGCGAGAAGAACATCCGCGTCAACGCGATCTCGGCCGGGCCGATCAAGACGCTGGCCGCCTCCGGCATCGGCGATTTCCGCTATATCCTGAAGTGGAACGAATACAACGCGCCGATGCGCCGCACCGTCACCACCGAGGAAGTCGGCGACAGCGCGCTGTATCTGCTGTCCGACCTGTCGCGCGGCGTCACCGGCGAGGTGCATCACGTCGATTCCGGCTATCACGTCGTCGGCATGAAGCGCCCCGACGCGCCGGATATTTCGCTGAGCAATTCCGAGCAAGGACTAGCCTGCAAGGTTTCGTGCCGTGCCGACGATCTACTACATCCGCCACGGCGAAACCGAGTGGAACGCGCTGGGCCGGCTGCAGGGCACGCAGGACATTCCGCTCAACGATCTCGGCCGCAGGCAGGCCGCCGAGCGCCGGCATCATCCTCGCCGATCTGTTCGCGCGCGACGGCCGCAGCGAAACCTCGCTGGAATTCGTCGCCAGCCCGCTGGTCCGCGCGCGCTCGACCATGGAACTGGTGCGCGGCAGCTTGAGGCTGCCGCCGGATCAATACGCGATCGACGACCGGCTGCGCGAGATCGCCTACGGCCAGTGGGAAGGCTCGACGCTGGCGCAGATGCAGGCCGAGGACCCCGAGCTGTTTGCCAGGCGCCAGGCCGAGAAATGGACGGTGTCGCCGCCGGGCGGCGAGAGCTATGTCGAGGTGCAGGCGAGGGTGACCGACTGGTACCACCAGCTCACCGAGGACACCGTCGCGGTGGCCCATGGCGGCACCGCGCGGGCGCTGATGGTGGCGCTCGGCCTCGAGACCCCCGACAGCGCCGCCGACCTGACCATCGAGCAGGGCGCGGTCTACGTGTTCGGCGACGGCGGGTTGAAGAAGTATAGTTAAGGACGTGCCTTAGACGCGCCGTCATTCCGGGGCGGTCCTCAGGACCGAACCCGGATCTCGCAATTCCGGGTCCGATGCTGCGCATCGCCCCGCGAATGACGGTTACTCGATTTGATCGCCGCGCCTTACGACAAGTCAGTACTGACTTACGAGCCCAAGCGAGCCGCAATGTCCTTCAACACCTTCGGCCACATGTTCCGGGTCACGACCTTCGGCGAGAGCCACGGGGTCGCGATCGGCTGCGTGGTCGACGGCTGTCCGCCGCTGCTGCCGCTGACATCAGAGGACATCCAGCACGATCTCGATCGCCGCCGCCCCGGACAGTCGCGCTTCACCACCCAGCGCCAGGAGGCGGATGCGGTGAAAATCCTGTCCGGCGTGATGGCGCATCCGGAGACCGGCGTGCAGGTGACGACCGGCACGCCGATCGCGCTGTTGATCGAGAACACCGACCAGCGCTCGAAGGATTATTCCGAGATCAAGGACAAGTTTCGCCCGGGCCATGCCGACTTCACCTATGAGGCCAAATACGGCCTGCGCGACTATCGCGGCGGCGGCCGCTCGTCGGCGCGCGAAACCGCGACCCGGGTCGCGGCCGGCGCCATCGCGCGCAAGATCCTGCCCGGCGTGACCGTGCGCGGCGCGCTGGTGCAGATGGGCCCGCACAAGATCGACCGCGACAAATGGGACTGGGACGAGATCGCGCGCAATCCGTTCTTCTGCCCGGACAAGGACAAGGCCGCGTTCTTCGAGGACTATCTCGACGGCATCCGCAAGAAGGGCTCGTCGATCGGCGCGGTGCATCGAGATAGTCGCCGAAGGCGTGCCGGCCGGCCTCGGCGCGCCGATCTACGCCAAGCTCGATGCGGATCTGGCCGCGGCGCTGATGAGCATCAACGCGGTGAAGGGCGTCGAGATCGGCGCCGGTTTCGGCGCCGCCGAATTGTCCGGCGAGGAAAACGCCGACGAGATGCGGATGGGCAACCAGGGCGTCGAGCTTCCTGTCCAACCATGCCGGCGGCATTTTGGGCGGCATCTCCACCGGCCAGCCGGTGGTCGCGCGCTTCGCGGTGAAGCCGACCTCGTCGATCCTGTCGCCGCGCCGCACCGTGGATCGCTCCGGCGCCGACACCGACATCCTGACCAAGGGCCGCCACGACCCTTGCGTCGGCATCCGCGCCGTGCCGGTCGGCGAAGCCATGATGGCCTGCGTGCTGGCGGATCATTTCCTGCGGCATCGCGGGCAGGTGGGCGGGTAGAGGAAGCAGATGGGGTAACGGGCCGGCCAAGACCCAGCAAGCCGCTCGCTCGCTACGGCGCTATGTGGTGGCGCGCTCGCGAGCGGCTTGGTTGGCAAGGTGGCGGTCGTCCCTCAGACTGATGGTGTCAATTCAACGGAGTCAGGCAAGCCCGCTCCAAGCATCATCGAGGGACGACCATGAGCTACTATGCCGGAATCGACGTGTCATTGGAATACTCGAGCGTGTGCGTTCTAGACGGAAGCGGCAAGATCGTGCGGGAAGCGAAGGTGTTGAGCGAGCCGGAGGCACTGATTGCCTGGTCCGGTTCGCTCGGATTTGGCTTGGAACGGATCGGGCTGGAAGCGGGACCGCTGTCGCAGTGGCTGTTCGCCGCGATGAAGCAAGCGGGTCTTGCGGTCGAATTGCTGGAGACCCGTCACGTTCACAATGCCTTCGAGACAATGCCGGTGAAGACCGATCGCAGGGACGCGCGCGGCATCGCTCAACTGATGCGGCTGGGCTGGTTCCGTCCGGTGCATTGCAAATCGGTGGAGGCGCAAGAGACCCGGGCGCTGCTGACGGCGCGCAAGCTGGTGCAGACCAAGCTTCACGATATCGAGCTGAGCCTGCGCGGCATTCTGCGTGGCTTTGGGCTCAAGGTCGGACGGACCACGCCGACGCGGTTCGAGGCCAGGATTATGGAGCTTGTCGAGGGCCATCCGAGCTTGCAGCTCATAGCCCAGGCTTTGCTGACCGTACGCACCGTGCTGCTGCGCGAGTTCAACGGTTTCGAGAAGCGGGTGCGGTCGATGGCGCGCTCGGATGCGCGGGCGCGGCTATTGATGTCAACGCCCGGCGTGGGGACAATCGTCGCGCTGACCTATGTTTCTGCGATCGACGATCCGAAACGCTTCAAGTCCTCGAAGATGGTAGGGGCACATTTCGGATTGACGCCGAAGAAGTATCAATCCGGCGAGACCGACATCACCGGAAAGATCTCGAAGATCGGTGACGCGAGCGTGCGAGCCGCACTCTATGAGGCGGCCCACGTCATCCTGACACGGCCGGTCAAGGGATCTGGCCTCAAGAGTTGGGCCGCCAGGATCGCCAAGCGCGCCGGCATGAAAACAGCGAAGGTGGCACTGGCCCGCAAGCTCGCGGTCATCATGCATCGCATGCTGGTCGACGCCAAGCCGTTCAACTTCGCCGCCGCGGCGGCGCGATAGAAAGGGAGAATTTCGAAAGTTTCGGGCGGGTCTCGGACACCAGCCTTCCCGAAGCGGAGTCCCTCGCCGGGACGATGGATCAGGTCAGACCGCAATCCGCCCAGTGGCATTGCGACCACGCGTAAGTAGATCGGTCGGCCTGTTCCTCCCAGCACCCCATCAGGTGGCGGCCTTGCGCCGACCCCGTACAGAAGCGAGTGCCTGGCGACGGATGCCGCATAGAGGGATTGACAAACCGAGGCCCGTTACAGCAGGGCGGATTAGCGTCAGCGTAATCAGCCGTCTCGATCAATTGGTGATGCGAATGGATGACACCTATCGTTCTCCAAGCGCAATTGAGTTGGCCCTTTAGAGAAATTGCTTGAGAGAGATTTTACTGGCCGCGGCTTGTTGCGACAACTTGACGGTTTATCGGTGAAAGCGATCGATGAGGAAGGAAGTCTATCGATACAGGTTAATCCTCTCGCGCCCCTAGCGGAAGTTAATAGCAGAGTTGTATCGGAAGCTTATTATTGTGATGAAGACGGGATTTCGTGTGAGGGAGCTAAAGTCAACGTTTTGTTGCACGTCGTGAAGAACAAGCTGGCCGAAATTGAAATATACAAAGATGACGGCTCGCCGATTGAGAAGAGACCTTCGGCTGAGGGTCTGACTTTTTATTAGCAAGCGTAGCCCGGATGAAGCGAAGCGAAATCCGGGGGGTGACTCGCTGACGTCGTGTTCCCGGATTGCGCTGCGCTTCATCCAGGCTACGGCCTTGCTGCCACGCAAACACGAGACACTCTATCGCCTTGACGTTTCCGCAAACCGCGCCGCAAATATCAGCCTCATGAATACAACCCAGCTGCAAGAAGTCACCGACTGGCTGATCGACGGCGCGAGGTCCGCGACCACTCCGATCCAGTTGATGGCAGAGACCTGCGAACGCCTGGTAGCGGCAGGCCTGCCGCTGTGGCGCGTTGCGGTGTTCGTCCGGACGTTGCATCCGGATATCTACGGTCGCGCGTTCTACTGGCGGCCGGGAACCGAGGTCATCGTCAATCCCGCAGGTTACGAAACTCCGGATTCGCCGGAATACAAGCGCAGTCCGTTGGCGATCCTGTACGACGGGGGTCAGGAGGTCCGCTATCGCCTCGACGATCCCAAGAGCCGGCGCTTCCCGTTCTTCGATGACATGCGCGCCGAGGGCGTCACCGATTATATCGCGCTGCCGCTGCTGTTCATCGACGGCTCGATCCACGCATCGAGTTGGACCACGAAGCAGGCGAACGGTTTTCGCGATGACGAGTTGGCCGCGCTCCGAACGATCGTGACGCCGTTGACGCGGATCATCGAGATCGTCAATCTGCGCCGCACCTCTTTGAGCCTGCTCGACTGCTATGTCGGCAACAGCGCCGGCGAGCGCATCATGGGCGGCCAGATCAGGCGCGGCCACGCCGACACCATGCATGCCGCGATCTGGCTGTCGGACCTCCGCGGCTTCACCGCGCTTTCCGACCGGCTGCCGGCCGAGACCGTGGTGGACATCCTCAATCGCTACTTTGATTGCCAGGTGTCATCGATCCGGAGCCATGGCGGGGAGGTGTTGAAATTCATGGGCGACGGGCTGCTTGCGGTATTCCCGATCGCGGAAGCAGACGGCGACATTCGCAACGTCTGCAGCCACGTGCTCGAAGCCGCGCGGGAATCCCGCGCCAGCGTGGACGCGATGGAGTACCCGATCGGAGAGGCGCGGGAGCGATTTCGTTTCGGGCTCGCGCTGCATGTCGGAAAAATTCTCTACGGCAATATCGGCGGCGGCAACCGGCTCGACTTCACCTGCATCGGTCCCGCCGTCAATCTCGCGGCACGGCTGGAGAAGATCGCCGGCCGCCTCAACCGCACGATCGTGGCGTCGGAAGGGTTTGCCGGCATTTGCGCCGGCGGCTGGGCCGAACTCGGCGAATTTCCGATCGCGGGATTTGCAAAGGCCGAGCGGGTCTACGGCCTGGTGGACGAAAGCCCGGGAGGGTGAGAGCCTGCGCTACTCCTCCGGCTCGGTGGTGAACAACAGCGGATAGCCCTTGGCGCGACCGGCGTCGGTGGCGCGCGTCGCTTTGGTCTCGGCCACGTCCCTGGTGAAGACGGCGACCACGCAGACGCCGCGCTGGTGCGCGGTGATCATGACCTTATGGGCGTGGTCCTCGGTCATGCGGAACTCGGCCTTCAGGACGGTGACGACGAATTCGCGCGGCGTGTAGTCGTCATTGACCAGGATGACTTTGTGCAGTTTCGGCCGTTCGGTCTTGGTCTTGACCTTGGTTTTCGGCTTGGTGACGGCGTCGATCATTGCGGCGGCACCTCCTGAGGTGTTCCTGCTGACGTGTTCCTGAAGCTGTTTATCCGACAATATAGTCTGTCGGCGTGCCAGGGAACCGGCTGATTTGCGATGGCTTCCCTGCAGCAGAGGGGCTGTGTCTTGCGAAGTCCGTCGCACTGGCGTCGACAAGCCGAAGGCTCGTCGAAATTATGGCGATCCGGCTAACTTCAATGTGAAGACCTGCGCCTGTTCCTGCTTTTCGAAGGTTAATTTGCGTGTCACCATCCTCTCAGTCGATGGGAGGCAGCGATGCGCTGGTATGTCTCGATCGGAGCGGTGCTGGTTGCAGGCGCGATGGCCGGAGGCGACGTCGCCGGGTTCGCCGCGCCGCGCCCCAGGCATCAACTGCCGGTTCAATCGGCCCAAAAGCAGGCCGCAGCATCCGTCGACATCGAGCTGATCCTCGCCGTCGATGTCTCCTATTCGATGGATATGGACGAACTTGCAGTCCAGCGCGAAGGTTACGCGCAGGCCATCGTGTCCAGGGAGTTCCTGCAGGCGCTCAAGAGCCTGCCAAACGGCAAGATCTCGGTGACCTATTTCGAGTGGGCGGCGACAGGCGACCAGAAGATCATCATTCCCTGGCGGCTGATCGACGGTCCGGAAACGGCCGACGCCGTTGCCGAGGAAATCCTGAAGACCCCGATCCGCCGCGCGTCGCGCACCTCGATCTCGGGCGCGATCGATTTCGCGGTGCCGCTGTTCGACGAGGATCCGTTTCACGGCTTGCGCCGCGTCATCGATATTTCCGGCGACGGACCCAACAATAATGGCGGACCCGTCACCGTCGCGCGCGACGCGGCGCTGGAGAAGGGCATCATCATCAACGGGCTGCCGATCATGGTGAAGGAGCCGTCCTATTCGACGATGGATATCGAAAATCTCGACTTCTACTACGAGGACTGCGTGATCGGCGGGCCGGGTTCCTTCGTGGTCGCGATCAAGGACCGCGAGAAGTTCAAGGAGGCGATCCGCGCGAAACTGCTGCTCGAAGTCGCAGGGCGGACGCCCGAACGGCGGATTGTTCCAGTGGCAGAAAAAGAGCCGCGGGTGTCCTGCTTGATTGGCGAGAAGATCTGGCAGGACAGGTGGGGGCGGTAGAGCGTTTTCGAGCGAGGTCGAAGACGAAGTAGTCAGCGCATGAATCGCGCCACCAGTTCGACATGCGGGGTGTGGCGGAACTGATCGACCGGGGTCACGCCCTCCAGCCGGTAGCCGCCGTCGACCAAAATCCGGGCGTCGCGCGCGAAGGTCGCTGCGTTGCAGGACACCGCAACCACCGCAGGAACCTTGCTCGCGGCGAGTTGGGTGGCTTGTGCCTGCGCGCCCTGGCGTGGCGGATCGAACACGATCGCGTCGTAGTCGCGCAGTTCCTGCGGCATCAGCGGACGCCGAAAGAGGTCGCGGGCCTCGGCCTTGACCGGCTTCAATCCGGAAGTCGCCATCGCCGCTTTCTGCAGCGCTGCGACCGCGCCGGCATCGCTGTCGAACGCCGCAATCCGCGATTTCGCGGCCAGCCGCAGCGCGAACGGTCCGACCCCGCAGAACAGATCGGCGATATGCCTGGCGCGTTTGCAGTGTTCAGCGACCAGCGCCGCCAGCGCTTCCTCGCCGGCGACGGTGGCCTGCAGGAACGATCCGGGCGGCAGCGTTACTCTCGCGGCGCCGATCGTGATCGTTGGGGCGTTGCGCATCAGCACCAATTCGCCATGGCGTGTCAGCCGCGCCAGATGATGCTGTTCCGCCACCCGCGACAGCGTCGCGATCATCTTGGCCGGCAACGGTCCGGAGCCGCGCACGTCGACATCGAGGCCGCCTTCGGTGGCGGTGATCTGGATGTCGAGCGGCTTTCCGGTCGGTGTCAGCGGTTCGGCGATCGCCCACGCCGCCTCAAGCGCGTCGCCGAGGGCCGGATCGAGGATCGGACAATGATCGACCGGAATGATGTCGTGCGAATTGGCGGCGGCAAAACCGACCTTGAGCACGTCATGCGTGCCCACCCTGGCGTGCAGCGTGATCCGCCGCCGGCCGAGGCCGTGGGCGTCGATCAGCGGATCGACTTTGCAGTCAAGCGTGGCCTGCGCCAGCGTCTCGACCACGAGATCGCGCTTCCACGCGCGGTAGCGTTCGGCGTCCCAGTGCTGGATCGCGCAACCGCCGCAGACGCCAAAGTGCTGGCAGAACGGCGTGATCCGCGCCTCGCTGGCGCGCTCGACCGCGAGCAGGCGCCTCCGGTCGGGATGATGACCCGGCACCGGTTCCACCTCGACCGTTTCGCCGCCCAGCGTGTAGGGCACATAGATGCTCTCGCCGCCGACCAGCGCGACGCCGTCGCCGCGATGACCGACGTGATCGATGGTGAGACGCTCAACCACGGCGCGCGCCGAGGAAAAACTCGATATTGCCGTCGCCGCCCGTGATCGGCGATGGAAACACCTTGATGTCGGTGCACCCGAGCGAGGCCGCAAACGCCGTGATGTCGTCGCAGATTTCCTGATGCACCATCGCATTGCGGATGATGCCGCGCTTGGAATGCTTCCGCGCCGCCTCGAATTGCGGTTTTATCAGCGCCAACAGATGCATCGGCGCGGCCGCCAGCGACAGCGCGACCGGCAGCACGGCCTTCAGCGAAATGAAGCTGACGTCGATCACCACGATATCCGGTCGCGCCGGCAAACGCTTGCCTTCGAAATCGCGGATGTCGGTCTCCTCCATGGAAACGATCCTGGGATGGCCGCGCAGCGACGGGTGCAATTGCTCACGCCCGACATCGATCGAAAACACCAGGGCAGCGCCGCCTGCGAGCAGCACCTCGGTGAAGCCGCCGGTCGATGCGCCGACGTCGAGGCAGACGTGACCTTCGATGGGAATCGGGTATTGCTCCAGCGCGCCCGAAAGCTTGACGCCGCCCCGCGAGACAAAGGGATGCGCGGGCCGGGCCTGCAGCACGGCGTCGGGGGCAATGGTTTCGGACGGTTTTGTCACGGGCTTTTCGTCGGCCACCACGAGGCCGGCTTCGATCGCGGCCCGCGCCCGCGCGCGGCTTTCGAACAGGCCGCGTTCGACCAGCAGCACATCGGCGCGCTTGCGGGGAGGGGGCATGGCCGGTTCGCCCTTGGCTGGGTTCAACGCGACACCTGCGGCGGCACGGCGGCCAGCCGCTCGGCGACCATCCGCACGCACGTCTCGAACGCGCTCAGATCATGCCAGATGTCGGCGGGCGTCTCTCGCGGCGTTACCAGCGCGCCGCCGTGCAGATCGAGCGCGTGCATCATCATCAGATTATCGCTCAAGCTGAAATCCTCCACCGTCAAGCCGGCCGCGTCGACCAGCCGTCCGTCGCGTGCGATCACCTCGGTGAATTGACGCACGCGATCGGCATAGGACGACGAATCGTTGGAATAGCCCAGACACAGTTTGCCGCGTCCCGCCATATAACCGAGTTCGTAGACGGTGCCTGTGTCCGCGCCGGGGCCGCGAAATGGCGTGAGATTGGCGATAATGGCGTCGGCCGCGATCATCATGATCTCATTGCCGCGGAATATCCGTAACGAGGCGTCCTCTGCCGCGGCGTCGATCGCATTGTCCAGCGGATACAGTCCACTCAGTCCGTGACGCCTGCACAATTCGATCTTGCGCCGCCCGATCTCGAAGGCGTCGGGCAGGAACACGTCGGGACCGGCCAGATAGACGCTTGTCATGCCCGGATGTCGCTCGCACCCGCAAGCCGCGCCAATTGGCGCGGTCCGGGAATGACAAAAGCCTTGAACCTCAGGCCAGCTTCACGGTCTCGACCTTGAAGTCCTTGCCGAGGGTTTCGAACACCTTGGCGACGATGCCCTTGGCGTCGAGGCCGGCGCGGGCATACATCGCGGCCGGCGAGTCGTGGTCGAGGAACACGTCGGGCAGAACCATCGAGCGCATCCGCAGGCCGCCATCGAGCATGCCGTGCTCGGCCAGCGTCTGCATCACGTGCGAGCCGAAACCGCCGATCGAGCCTTCCTCGATGGTGAGCAGGATTTCATGCTCGCGCGCCAGCTTCAGCACCATGTCGACGTCGAGCGGCTTCATGAAGCGCGCGTCCGCGATGGTGGTGGACAGCCCATGCGCCGCCAGCTCGTCGGCCGCCTTCTCGCATTCGGCCAGGCGCGTGCCGAACGACAGCAGCGCGATCTTGCTGCCTTCGCGGACGATGCGGCCCTTGCCGATCTCCAGGGGAACGCCGAATTCGGGCATCTCGACGCCGCGGCCTTCGCCGCGCGGATAGCGCACCGCGCTCGGGCGGTCGTTGATCGCAACTTGGGTCGCGACCATGTGCACCAGCTCGGCCTCGTCGGAGGCCGCCATGATGACGAAATTGGGCAGACAGCCGAGATAGGCGTTGTCGAACGAACCGGCATGGGTCGCGCCGTCGGCGCCGACCAGGCCGGCGCGATCGATCGCGAAGCGCACCGGCAGGCTCTGGATCGCCACGTCGTGCACGACCTGGTCGTAGCCGCGCTGCAGGAAGGTCGAATAGATCGCGCAGAACGGCTTGTAACCCTCGGTGGCGAGACCCGCGGCGAAGGTCACCGCATGCTGCTCGGCGATGCCGACGTCGAAGGTGCGCTCGGGGAAAGCCTTGTTGAAGATGTCGATCCCGGTGCCCGACGGCATCGCCGCGGTGATGCCGACGATCTTGTCGTCCTTTTCGGCTTCCTTGACGAGGCTCTGGCCGAACACGTTCTGGTAGGCGGGCGCGTTCGGTTTTGCTTTTGCCTGGGCGCCGGTGGCGACGTCGAACTTGACCACGGCGTGGTACTTGTCGGCGGACGCCTCCGCCGGGGCGTAGCCCTTGCCCTTTTGCGTCACGACGTGGACCAGGATCGGGCCGTCCTTCATGTCGCGGACGTTTTTCAGCACCGGCAGCAGATGGTCGAGATTGTGGCCGTCGATCGGGCCGACATAATAGAAGCCGAGCTCCTCGAACAGCGTGCCGCCGCCGACCATGAAGCCGCGCGAATATTCTTCGACACGGTTGGCGCGGTCGGCCAGCACCTTCGGCAGACGCTTGTTGATCTGTTTTGCGGCCTCGCGCAGCGAGCGGTAGGTCTTGCCGGAATAGAGCCGCGACAGATAGGCCGACATCGCGCCGACCGGCGGGGCGATCGACATGTCGTTGTCGTTGAGGATGACGATCAGCCGGGAATTCATCGCGCCGGCATTGTTCATGGCCTCATAGGCCATGCCGGCCGACATCGCGCCGTCGCCGATCACGGCGATGACGTTGTTCTTGCCGCCGGAGAGGTCGCGCGCCACCGCCATGCCGAGCGCCGCGGAGATCGAGGTCGAGGAATGGGCGGCGCCGAACGGATCGTAATCGCTCTCGGTCCGCTTGGTGAAACCGGACAGCCCGCCGCCGGTACGCAGCGTACGGATGCGGTCGCGGCGGCCGGTCAGGATCTTGTGCGGATAGGCCTGATGGCCGACGTCCCAGATCAGACGGTCGCGCGGGGTGTCGAAGATGTAATGGATGGCCGTGGTCAGTTCGACGACGCCGAGGCCCGCGCCGAAATGCCCGCCGGTGACCGAGACGGCGTCGATGGTTTCCTGACGCAGCTCGTCGGCGACCTGCCGGACCTGTTCCACCTTGAGCTTGCGCAGATCGTCCGGGGTCCGGATGGTATCGAGAAGCGGCGTTTTACTGAATGCGGTCACGGCGATATTCCAATTTTGCATGTCGGGACAAACGGCCCGACGTGAGATGGGTTGCGCAGTTTCAGCGCAGCGAAAACCCAGACGCCGGACGCCACCTGAGCAGGCCGAGGCCTGATTTTGTAAGCCTAAATGCGCTCCGGATCGGTCAATGTGATATGCATCACCTTTGGCGGTTTCACCCTTCCCAGCCATTTTTCCTTAGCCATTTGAAGCGCTTACCGACGCCATAAACCCGGCGGCGGGTCGCTTCCAACAGCCCATAGGACCCGCAACCTTTACACCAAACCCGCAGCTTAAAGCCAACCCACCGGCGCCATAAGGTTGCCATGGAACGCGGTCGGCAAGCGACGAAACTCAACCCCTGCGGCGGGCCGATGGTTCCATATCGCCCAAATCGGCGGCATCGGCGCGGCTGGCGGTGGCGGTTTCGAGCCTTTTCCAGGCCCATTCGCGGGCGGCGGCATCCCCGGTGGCGATCGCCAGCGCGGCCTCGGGCCGGGCCATGCGCTCGCGGAGGGGTATCAGGCCGCAGCGCCAGCAGTATGGTCCCGCCGGGTCGCCGGACAAGGCTGACGATGCAGGGCGTCGGGACGCGACGTCGGCGGACTGGCCGTCACTGAACGTCCAGCGGCTCGGTTCCGGTCACCTGGCCGCCGCGTCGGTGGTGATCTTGTCGACCCGCGCTTCCGCCTGCCGCAGCAGTTCCTCGCAGCGCCGCTTCAGCGCTTCGCCGCGCTCGTAGATGGCGACCGATTCCTCCAGCGGCACCTTGCCGTCCTCGAGCCGCTTGACGATCGATTCGAGTTCCTCGAGCGCGCGCTCGAAGCTGAGCTTCTTGACGTCCAGTTGGGTGTTTTCGGCCATATTCGTTTCCCGGATGCGCCGTTTCGCCGGCGCAGACTTCAATTGAATCGTATGCGGAGCGTATTGTGGCGGGAATTCACGCGCCCATCAATGCGGTGACGTGGGCGGCGACCGACTCTTGCAAGCCCTGCAGATCATAGCCGCCTTCCAGCACCGAGACAATTCGGCCGCCGGCGGTGGTGTCGGCGACGTCCATCAGTTGCCGCGTGACCCAGCCGAAATCCTCCGCCTTCAGATTGAGCGAAGCCAGCGGATCGCGATAATGCGCGTCGAAGCCGGCGGAGATGATGATCAGTTCGGGGCTGAATTTCCGCAATTGCGGCAGGATGACGTTTTCGAACGCGGCGCGGAACTTGGCGCCGCCATCTTCCGATGCCAGCGGCGCATTGACGATGGTGTCGTGCTCGCCGCGCTCGCCGGTGGCGCCGGTGCCGGGAAACAGCGGCATCTGGTGCGTCGAGCAATACATCACGCGTCGGATCGGCCCAGAAAATATCCTGGGTGCCGTTGCCGTGATGGACGTCGAAATCGACGATCGCGGCGCGGGCGATGCCGTATTTGCGCTGGGCGTGACGCGCGGCAATGGCGACGTTGTCGAAGAAGCAGAAGCCCATCGACTTGTTGATCTCGGCGTGATGGCCGGGAGGCCGTACCGCCACGAAGGCGTTGTTGATGGGCGCCCGACATGACCGCGTCGGTGGCGGCGACCGCGCCGCCGACGCCGCGCATCACCGCCTCCCAGGTGCCGGGCGACATCGAGGTGTCGCCGTCGACATAGATCATGCCGCTCGATCGGCGCGATGTGCCGCAGTTCGCCGACGTAATGCTCGTTATGGCAGAGCGTGACCAGATCGAGATTGCCTTCCGGCGCTTCGCCGCGCACCAGCGCGTTGAAGCGGTCCTCCGCCAGCACCTGATTGACCGCGCGCAGCCGGTCGGCGCGCTCGGGGTGTCCCGGCGGCGTCGCATGGTCGAGACAGGCCGGGTGGGTGAGAAGAAGCGTCATGCAGGGTCCTGGCGCGTGGATTTGCGCCTCTCGAGAAGCGGCTAATCTAAGGGCTTGCCGGCCGCTCGGAAAGAGGCTCGCGGCATATCTTGCCCCGCGTTTCAGTTCAAGCGGGCGATGCGATCGGCGGCCGCGGGGCGCGATCGGGCTGTTGGCCTGGAAATAGCCGTACAGGGCATCGACGTCATAGACGCCGAATCGCGGCGCGGTGCCGTCCTTCAAGCACGGTAAAGCCGTCGCCGCCGACCGCGAGATAATTGTTCACGGTCACGCGGTAGCTCGCCGCGGGATCGATGCGCTGCCCGTTCAGCGTCATGCGATCGGCGATCACGTGCTCGCCATACGGCTTGGCGCCGTCCCAGGCGTAGCTGAAGCCCTTCGAGACCTGCAGAATCCGCGGCCGCTTCGGGTCGAGCCATTGCTGCTCCAGCATGTCCTTGATCTGCGTTCCCGTCAGCGTCAGCGTGACCAGTTGATTGCGGAACGGCTGGCTGGCGAACAGGTCGGCATAGGTCACCGCGCCGTCCTCCTTCCTTGGGATATCGGTGCGGACGCCGCCCGGATTGGTGAAGGCGATCACGGCGCCGCCGTTGGCCTCAGTGCTGGTCGCGGCCAGCTGGGCATCGGCGATGATATCGCCGAGCGCGCTCTCGCCGGCATCGTTGGGCACGCGCGACAGCGTTTCGGTGATCGACCCCGCCGGGCGGTTGGCGATCGGGGCGGCGACCTTGTCGTAAGCGGCGAGCAACGCGGTCTGCTCGGGGTCCTTGGCTATACGTGCCGGTGCGGACGATGACATTGTCGGCCCTGGCGCTGACGACGTCGCGCGTTGCCGGGATCAAGCTTCAGATCGATCGCGGTGACGAGCGTGCCGAACTTGTCGCCCGAGGTGACGAGCCGTCCGTCGATCTCGCAGACATAGGCCTGGTGGGTGTGGCCTGATGATCACGACGTCGACGGCGCGATCGAATTTCCTGACGATGTCGACGATCGGTCCGGAAATGCCCGGGCATTCATTGTAGTCGCCGGTCGGAAAGCCGCCTTCGTGGATCAGCACGACGATGGCCTCGACGCCGCGCGCCTTCAATTCCGGAACCAGCGCGTTCACGGTTTCGGCCTCGTCGCGGAATTCGAGGCCGGCGACGCCGTCCGGCGAGACGATGCCGGGCGTGCCCTTCAAGGTCAGGCCGATGAAGGCGACCGGAATGCCATCGAATTCCCTGATCTCGTAAGGCGGGAAGATCGTCTTGCCGGTCTTCGTGTCGAAGGTGGAGGCGGCGAGATAGTGAAATTTGGCGCCCGGAAACGGATGCGGCCCCTGGCATTTGTCGATCGGATGGCAGCCGCCGTTCTGCATCCGCAGCAATTCGTCCTTGCCCTCGTCGAATTCGTGATTGCCGACCGCGGACAGCTCCAGCCCCATCATCGACATCGACTCGATGGTCGGCTCGTCGTGAAACATCGCCGACAGCAAGCGGGCTCGCGCCGATCAGGTCGCCGGCCGCGACAAAGATCGTGTTCTTGTGGCCCTGGCGCAGTTGCCTGACCAGCGTCGCCATGGTCTCGGAGCCGCCGGCCGGCACCCTGATCTTTTTGGCCTTGTCGTCGGGATCGGCGATCACGATTCCGCCCGGCGGCGGCCGCAGATTGCCGTGGAAATCGTTGATGGCGAGAATTCGCACATCGACCGGCGCGGCCTGCGCGAGGGCGCGCGAAGCCGGGTCGAGCCCGAGGGCAAGCAGGCCGGCCGCAAGAAGAAGATGAAACGATTGTCTCATGAAGCGCATGACCTGAACTGCGGCCAAGCATCCTTCGTCATGGCCGGGCTTGTCCCGGCCATCCACGTCTTCCGGCCGCAACCTCGTCAAGACGTGGATGCCCGGGACAAGCCCGGGCATGACGAAAACTGTAAAGCAGCAACGCAACGATTTCACGAAACTTGCGCATGCGTTCACGCCTTCTTGCGCGAGAAGAACGCCTTGAACGCGGCGACCGCCTCCTTGGAGCGCATGCGCTCGCCGAACAGATGGCCCTCCTGATCGATCCGGCGGGTCAGGTCCTCCGGCGGCGGCCTCAGCAGCTTGCGCGAGATCGCGACCGCTTCCGCCGGCAGCGCGCAGATTTCCCGCGCCACCTTGCGCGCCTCGGCCTCGGTGTGGCCGGGCGCCACCACGACATTGACGAAGCCGGCGACGCGGGCGTCGTCGGCGTTGATGGTGCGGCCCATCACCAGCGTGGCAAAGGCGCGCTGATATCCCATGGTGCGCGGCATCAAGCAGGCTGGAGGCGCCTTCCGGCACCAGCCCGAGATGGATGAACGGCGTCGAGAACGTCGCCGTCGTCGAGGCGAGCACGTAGTCGCAATGGAACAGCATGGTGGTGCCGATGCCGATCGCGACGCCGTCGACCGCGGCGATGATCGGCTTGACGTTGTGGGCCAGCGAATAGAGGAATTTGGTCGCGTTGGAGGCGCCGCGGCGCGTCCGAATTGGAGGTGCCGTCTTTGAGAAAATCCTCGAGATCGTTGCCGGCGGTGAAGACGCCGGAGCCGCCGGTGATGATGATGCAGCGGATCTTCGGATTGTTCTGCGCGGTGTCGATGGCCTCGCTCATCGCGCGATACATGTCCTGGGTGATCGCGTTCTTCTTTTCCGGCCGCCGCAGCGTGATCACCCGCGTCGCGTCTTCGTCGGTGACGATCAGGTGGCCGGCATGATGCAGTCCTTGAGGGGTAACCAGCCGCAACGGCTGCCGCTGGCGAGTCTTCGAGCTTGCATAGCCTACATCATCCGCCTGCCGTCCCAAACCGGCCGGCGCCGGTTTTCAACGGTGACGCAATGACGCGCGGGGACTTGCGATGCAGCTTTACGGGAATTCACCATCTCACCGCGATTTCGGCGAAACCGCGCGAGAATTTGGCGTTCTACACCGGCCTGCTCGGCATGCGGCTGGTCAAGAAGACCGTCAACCAGGACGACGTCAGCGCCTATCATCTGTTCTACGCCGACGGAAAGGCCAATCCCGGCACCGATCTCACCTTCTTCGATTTTCCGGCGGCGCCCGAGCGGCGCGGCACCAACAGCATTTCCCGCACCGGCCTGCGCGTCGCCGGCGAGAACAGCCTCGGTTACTGGCGCGACCGGCTGCGAGCGGCGGGCGCCCATGCCGGCGAAGTCACCGAGGTCGACGGCCGGCTGACGCTGCCGTTCGAGGACAAGGAAGGCCAGCGGCTGGTGCTGGTCGATGACGGCGGCAACGGCGCGGCCTCGCCCTGGGAGAAGAGCGCGGTGCCGGCGGAGCACCAGATCCGCGGCCTCGGCCCGATCGTGCTGACCGTGCACGATTTCGCGCTGACCGAACTGCGTGCTGACGCAAGGTGATGAACATGCGCCGCGTGCGCGACTATGCCGCGCCGGATGCGCGCGCACCAGTTCAGGTGTTTGCGATGGGCGAGGGCGGTCCTGCCGCCGAACTGCACGTGATCGAAGACAAGGATCTGCCGGTGGCGCGGCAGGGCGCCGGCGGCGTGCATCACGTCGCGTTTCGCACGCCGGACGAGACGCAGTATCACGCCTGGACGGAGCGGCTGAACGAGTTGCGGATTCCCAACTCCGGCGAGATCGACCGCTTCTATTTCCGCAGCCTGTATTTCCGCGAGCCCAACGGCATCCTGTTCGAGATCGCCACCGACGGCCCGGGCTTCGCCACCGACGAGCCGATGGAGGCGCTCGGCGAGAAACTGGCGCTGCCGCCGTTCCTGGAGCCGCGGCGGGCAGAGATCGAGGCGGGGTTGAAGCCGATCGGGTGAGGGGTGCGGCTGATTTTGAAACGTCGCCCGTCGCTCCCTAGCGGAAACGGCGAGCGCTCACAGAAACCACTGTAAAATACGCACAAATCAGCTTGTCAGCTGGCTGATTGCTACTACGCTGTGCTACCACCTGCAACATCCTCTCAACTCTCACTGAGGCGATGATGCTGGCAGCACTTCCCAAAAAGTCCGCGCATGAGGCGCGCTACTACCGGCGAGCCATTCGCCTGCCACGATCAGTTTGCTAGTTTGGGTAAACCGGCAGGAGGAACAGGACTAACCAGCCCCGGCGGGTTTTTCGGCAAGTTCTGAGGTAATAAAGTTTGCAATGTAGGTGGAAGCGGGGGCTTGGCGGTTGTTCGCCGCATGACGCGCGGAACGCTTTGTGGGTTGAAGCTTCTTTCGAACGTCTCAACCTGTTTGAGGACCTCGTCCTTAGAAAAGCGTCTCTCGTATTTGGTGCCATCGTATTCCAGGAAGATAGTGAACGGCACGAAATCGTTCAGGAATTTGGACAAAGGCATTCCATCCACACCAGCCAATGTAACTGCTTTCTCAAACGTAACGATATCAAAATCCGCAAATGCAGGGATACCGAAGGTTTCCTGTGGCAGTGTCGGAACCCAGGTTTGAGCTAAGCATATTTTTAGCTTCGTCTCGTCCGGGTCTTGTGCAAGCAGGAAGAGCGGAAGTGTGGCGTTGGTCAAATCGGAGCGCAGATAGCCGCTGAAGTGCTCGATAGGCTGGCTGGAATTGTTCTTACCGTGCGCGCCAAAGCCAGTAACACGAATTTCTTGGTCCTGAAATCGTTGCATGTTCAAGAAATAGCCCGCGCCACGGGCGGTTTGCTCGAAATTCCAAACGACGTTGCCGATTGCCGGTGATGTTGATCCCTCATTTTGACCTATCACTCGACCGGCATAGAACGCGATAGCGATTAAGCCTACCGCCGCGAGGCTCATAGTTATGACGCGTGTCTTTCCCTGAACCAGAGGGCAAATACGCTTAACTGTTACTCCAATTTGGTTCCACTTCACCGCAACTATTAGCGTGACCAGAGCAAGCGCGGAGTAAATCCCACCGATCAAGGGCTTGCTGCCCCGAAAGCTTTCGACGCGCCATAAGCGAACACAGCGAGCAAGACAAAGCTCAGGAACCAACGCAGCGCAGGGCCAAACCGCGACGGGATTTCGGGGTGTTCAACCGACATTGTGGACCGCCAAGTCGAATGCGAATGATCGGACCACCAAAAGTGGAGACACCCGCTCGTACTCGCTTAGTCCTTTGCACGAGCCATGCAAAACGGAATTCCGGGAATTCCACAGAGTTAACAAGCAAGTGGTGACTGGAGCCTCGCCTGCGGCACCCTGGCTGCCATCTCCAGTGCGGTGTTCCAAGCGACAGGCAAGCGCGTTCGAGAGCAGCCAATTACTGCTACGAAGCTGATATATAGCCGGCAAGCCGAGCCGGGGCGAGGAATGCGCTCAGCATCCCCTGCAGATGCTGAAAGTCTCGCTGCCTCGCCGCCTGTCCTGCTTGCTCACATGCGCCTTGGCGGCCGCGCGACGAGATCGCTTTGCAGCCAATCGCGTTCGTTTCATCTTTACCGTTCGCTGAACCTGGACCCGTCGATAGCTGCCAGGCGGGGAGTAGTACGTTCCGGTGCCGGCCGTCGGCGCCAGAGGCGGCGGCATGACCGGCGTGATCGTCGGCGGCGGTATCGCTGGTATTTTGGCCGCGTTGCCGATGCCGCTCGGATCGTTCACCGAGCCGTTGAGCCCGCGCGCATTCGCCGGCCCCGGAGGAATGCCGCTGACGCCGGCGTCCTGGGCGGGCGATCTCGCCGGAGATGCCAGCAGACACACGACAATGATTACGAATATCGCTCGGCCGGTGATCCGTCGGCGAGAGCGGGTCGAAACAGACGGCGCGCGGCTCATGGCGGAATGATCCTGTTTCGACTTTTCACGTTCGCAAGAAGAACCTGGAACGTGGAGCCGACGTTCCCCCGGGGCTTATCGATATTTCGCGGCGCGACTGGATACGGGTACGTAGCATGGGTCGAGCGACTTGTCCGCCGTAGCTCACCGAGCGAAGGCGGAAGGCGAGAGGCGGAAACGATAGTCTTCAATTTGTAGTTCGGAGTGATGATGGGTTTCGCGAAGAGCTCTACCCATCCTGCAAGACTGAGGGCATCTTATTTGGATGCGTAATGCAACGGGTGGGGAAGAGACGCGGTACTGGGGCGCGGGGTTAAATTCCGATGGAGCTTGCTGTTCAGAAAATCTGTGGTAGTACGGCCACCTCACAATCAAGGAACAGCAAGTGGCCAAGAAAGCAAAAAAAAAGAAGAAGCACGAAGAAAGCAACGAAGAAAGCAACGAAGAAAGCAACGAAGAAACGTATCGTGCGTCGCGAATACACCAAGGCTGACGTCAAAGAGCTGCGCGCGCATTCGAAGGCGAAGACGCCCGTCGCCAGGATTGCGAAGCTTACCAAGCGTACTGAAGGATCTCTGCGGCAGAAGGCTCTCAAGCTCGGAATCAAGCTGGGCCATCGGCGCTAGAGCCTTTTCCGTTTCGATTGAATCGAAACGAGGCTCCAGATTTTTGATTTGACGCGTTTTCCTGGCGCGAACCGGTCTCCGCTTCGCTTGAAGACGCTCTGGTAAAGAGGAATCAGGTGAGACTATTCAACAAGGTATTCTCAACCAGAACGTTGGTACAGATCATCTGTGTTCTGATCGCCGTCGTCATGATGAAAGCACTGGGTGCTCACTATGACTTCAGTTGGGCGACCGCGTTCGCGGGCTGAACAAGCAACCCCGCGACGTAGCGGGGGGATTGCCAGGATGCGAACATGACGGGTTTCGCGAAAGGCTGAGCCCATCGTACCGGCTGAATTTGCCTGTCGGGCAAATCACTTGGCTTTTCGATTTTGCTGTCTAGTCCTCTTCGCAAAGAAATTCCGCTTCGCGATCGACCCAAATCACTCTTACAACTGCCGCCATCCCGTCCCGAAAGGGGCGTTGGCCATCGTCACGAACGTTGGGGCGGGACGCGGTGGACGCACGCGGCGCTAGAGACGAAAGCGCTTGTGTTGCGGACGGCGAAGTCGTGTGGTCCTGACGCCTCGACGCCGGCGTCAAGTTGCGCGGAAGTATCCGCGCAGCGACGGTGACAAGAAAGCCCGATCACCGGGGAGAGCGCGAAGTAAGCCGTAACACCATCGCGCAGGGAAGGCCGGATTGCCTCCGCTGAACCTGTATGCTCGTGTGCGCTTTCCTATGTGCATCTTGCACACGAGACCGCGGGTGCAGCGCGCACCCGGTCTTCCCTGCGCCCTCTGTTTTCAAGGGCGGAAGATTTCCTGCAAAACCTCGGGCGCAATCCGCGCCGCGGGGCGCAAAGTCGTGATGAGCACACAACTCTATTGTCGTCCCTGCGAAAGCAGGGACCCATAACCACAGGGAGTGGTCGTTGCGCGAAAGCCGGCGAACAGCGTCTTTCCCAACAGACGTCACGGCGTATGGGTCCCTGCTTTCGCAGGGACGACGGTTGTGGTTGCCGCGGCTTTCCGGGCGACGACGAGTAGCTGCGGGTGCAGCGCGCACCCGGTCTTCCCTGCGCCCTCTGTTTTCAAGGGCGGAAGATTTCCTGCAAAACCTCGGGCGCAATCCGCGCCGCGGGGCGCAAAGTCGTGATGAGCACACAACTCTATTGTCGTCCCTGCGAAAGCAGGGACCATAACCACAGGGAGTGGTCGTTGCGCGAAAGCCGGCGAACAGCGTCTTTCCGAACAGACGTCACGGTGTATGGGTCCCTGCTTTCGCAGGGACGACGGTTGTGGTTGCCGCGGCTTTCCGGGCGACGACGCGTGGGGTTACCCCAGCAACACCGCGTCGGCGCCGTTCACGGCGTCGGCGCTGTCGATCACGGTGCGCTCCAGCGAAGTCGCCTGCACCGAAACGTTCTCGGCGAAGAACCGCGCCAGCGTGACGTAACGCTGCGGCTCGCCCTCGCCGAGATCGCGGGCGGCGAGCGCTTCGTTCGCCAGCATGCAGCCGCCGAGCGTCGAGCCGAACAGCCGCAGATAGGGCGTCGCGCCCGCCAGCGCATCGTTCGGCGCCGAGGCGACGCGCTCCAGGAGCCAGCGGCTGGTGCGGTCGAGCGCGCCCAGCGCATCGCGCAGTTTGGTGCCTGCGGTGCCGAACGCGGGATCGTTCGAGGTTTCGACCCGCTTGACGATGTCGGAGAGTTCGTCGAGCAGCGCCCATACCGAGGCGCCGCCATTGGCCGCGAGCTTGCGCGTGACGAGGTCGATCGACTGGATGCCGTTGGTGCCTTCATAGATCGGCGTGATGCGCGCGTCGCGAAGATGCTGCGCGGCGCCGGTTTCCTCGATAAATCCCATGCCGCCATGGATCTGCACGCCGAGCGAGGCGACCTCGTTGCCGATGTCGGTGGAGAACGCCTTGGCGACCGGCGTCAGCAGCGCGCCGCGGGCCGCGGCCAGCGCGCGGGTCCTGGGATCCCTGGCGCGCACCGAGACATCGAGCGCGACCGCGGTGGCATAGCAGATGGTGCGCGCCGCCGCCGTCAGCGCGCGCATCTGCATCAGCATGCGCTTGACGTCGGGATGCACGATAATGGCGTCCGAAACGGTGGCGGCTTCGCCGACGGCGCGGCCCTGGCGGCGCTCCTGCGCATAAGCCAGCGCCTGCTGATAGGCGCGGTCGGCAATGCCGACGCCCTCGAGGCCGACGCCGAGCCGGGCCTGGTTCATCATCGTGAACATGCAATGCATGCCGCGGTTTTCCTCGCCGATCAAATAGCCGATCGCGCCGCCGTGGTCGCCCATGGTCATGGTGCAGGTGGGGGCGGCGTGCATGCCGAGCTTGTGCTCGATGCCGCTGGCGTAGATGTCGTTACGGGCGCCGAGCGAGCCGTCTTCATTGACGAGGAATTTCGGGATCAAAAACAGCGAAATGCCCTTGGTGCCCGCGGGCGCATCGGGCAATCGCGCCAGCACGAAATGCACGATGTTGTCGCTCATGTCGTGATCGCCATAGGTGATGAAGATCTTGCTGCCCTTGATGCGATAGCTGCCGTCGGGCGCGCGCTCGGCGCGGGTGCGCAGCGCGCCGACGTCGGAGCCGGCCTGCGGCTCGGTCAGCTGCATGGTGCCCGGCCACTCGCCGGAGATCAGCTTCTCGAGATAAATCTTTTTCAGCTCCTCGCTGCCATGCGCTTCGAGTGCCTCGATCGCGCTCAGCGTCAGCAGCGGGCAGAGGCCGAAGGCGATATTCGAGGCGCTCCAGATCTCGGTGCAGGCGGCGTTGATCGCGAGCGGCAGGCCCTGGCCGCCGAACGCTTCCGATCCGGACACCGCGTTCCATCCCGCCGCGGTCCAGCGGCGATACGCGTCGGGCCAGCCGGGCGCGGTGGTGAGATTGCCGGCCTCGAGCTTGATGCCGTGCTCGTCGCCGACGCGGTTGAGCGGCGCCAGTACGTCGGCGGCAAATTTGCCGGCTTCCTCCAGCACGGGGGCGGTGAGGTCGGCGTCGAAATCGCCGTAATGGCCGGCCTTCACGGCGGCTTGCAGGCCCGCGCCATGGTTGAGGGCCAGCAGCATATCGTTGATCGGCGCGCGGTAGGTCATGACGGGGTCTCACAGCTGACAGGGAGGAGCGGCTGCCGTATTCCCACGAAACCGGGGCACTCTCAACTCTCCGATGACGGGAATCGGCCCGCGGTACCGGCAGGCCGCGCATTTTCAGGGCGAAAAGGGGTGCACTTCGCGTGAAGTATTACCTCTATATAAAGAGAGCTTCATGTGGATCGGATTCAACCCGAATTCAGGGCTCCAGCCTGTTGAAATGGCTCAACTCCCTCTATAGACCGGCGGTGCCGGAGGGAATCCGCAGGGACGCCGGTCCCGCCGCTTTCCAGCCAGCTATTGGGGCGTCGCCAAGTGGTAAGGCAGTGGATTTTGATTCCACCATACGGAGGTTCGAATCCTCCCGCCCCAGCCAGGATTTAGTCAACGAAATCAGGCGGTTCTTGAATCTGCCGGATTTTCATTCTGACCGCCCGCCAAGGCCCGGAGTTTCCCGACCGAGACTGGAAAGTGAAACGCCGCCTCGGGTCCAGAAGAGGGCGAAGAATTTCGATTGGCCTGACGCCGAACTCGACTTTATCGAGATGACACGCACGACATGCGACGGATATCCGTTCGGGAAAAGACCCGACGACTCCCGATCGCAAAATCGGAAAGCCTGTCGCACCAAAAGGCCGCATGATCGAATTGCGCCACGCTCGCGCCAGCCGAGCGGAGCGCGCGCAAGTCGGTGGTGTCTGCCGAGAGAGTGTCGGGTGGCACGACGGCAATCATGGTCGGCCATCGAGCCGTATTTGCCATTCGGAGTCCTGCCTGGCGTTGAGCGCTCGGATTGCGGCTTTCCCGCGGATCAATTGAGGCGACCTACTGCCGGATAATGACCGCGGCAGCAATCAGCAGCGCCGAGAACCAATTGGTGCGCGATCCATTCGACGGTCGGATGGTTCCCGACGAGCGCGCAGTGCCGCGCGCGCATACTGCTCTATCCGGCTGACAGGACACTTTCAGGCAGCGTCAGCAACTTGTCAGGTGCGATCTGTTATAGTTTCCGCGTCACCAGAAATCGAAATCATGATTATGAAGCCGACGTGGTACATCTCCTTTGAGCCAAGAGCGGGTGTAGCGCCGCGGCGTTACCGGCGCGAGACGAAGACCTTCCCGACTGAGAAGGCTGCAATGGACTTTGCTCGCGCAATCTTCCCCGACAGTGCCCGGATTGCCGCGGGCACGCTCAATCCGGTCCGGCCGAAGCGGGTGATCGCGTCGGAGCATCTGTTGTCCAGCTGGCTCGACGGCCATTGATGGCCGGGCGCATGGGGCAAACGCTCGCAGCGTGAACATTCGAAATCGCAAGAGAGCACCGTTCAGCGACGATGCCAATCTCACAAGGACGATGATGTCACACTGCAAATCAGCCGCTTCCATCGTTGCTGCGCTTGTGTCGACCCTCTTTGTTTCGACGAGCAGCAGTCCTGGCGGGACTGCCGTGAACTCGGCCCAGCCCACCACGTTCACTCTCGATAACGGTCTGCAGGTCGTGGTCATCCCCGACCATCGCGCGCCGGTCGTTACGCAAATGATCTGGTACAAGGTCGGCTCGGCCGACGAGGCGCCCGGCAAGTCGGGCCTTGCGCATTTCCTCGAGCACCTGATGTTCAAGGGCACCGCCAAGCATCCGGCTGGCGAATTCTCTCAGACCGTGCATCGCGCAGGCGGCGACGAGAATGCTTTCACTTCGGTCGATGACACGAGCTACTTCCAGCAGGTGCCGCGCGAACAATTGGCGAAGGTGATGGAATTCGAGGCCGACCGCATGACGGGTCTCACCCTGAAGGACGAGGACATCCTGCTCGAAAAGGACGTCGTGCTCGAGGAATACAACATGCTCGCCAACATCCCTGAAACGCGGCTCAACGAGCGCGTCATCGCCGCGCTCTACCTGAACCATCCCTATGGCAGGCCGGTGATCGGCTGGCGCCACGAGATCGAGAGCCATCGTCGCGAAGACGCGCTGGCATTCTACCGCCGCTTCTATGCGCCCAACAACGCGATCCTGGTGATCGCCGGCGACGTCGAGGCGGCCGATATCCGTCCGGTGATCGAGCGCACGTTCGGCGAAGTTCCGCCGCAGCCATCGATCCCCGCGAGCCGTATTCGTCCGCAAGAGCCGGAGCCAGTCGCCCCGCGGTCGGTGATGTTATCCGATCCGCGCGTCGAGCAGACCGTCTTGAAGCGGGACTATCTGGTTCCGTCCGCCGCAACCGCGGACGCCGGAGAAAGCCAGGCGCTCGACGTGCTCGCGCAACTGATCGGTGGCGGAACCAATTCTTATCTTTACCGCGCACTGGTGGTCGACCGCGCCCTCGCCGCGAGCGCCAGCGCGAGCTACCAGCGCACGCCGCTCGACCTCGCGCAGTTTTCAATGTGGATCTTACCCAACCCCGGGGTCGAGCTCGCCGTGATCGAGCAGGTTCTCGACGGTGTGATTGCCGGCATCCTGAAGAATCCGATCAGCGCCGACGATCTCGATCGCGTCAAGAGACAGCTCATTGCTCAGGCGATCTACGCCCAGGACAACCAGGTAACGGTGGCGCGCTGGTACGGCGGTGCACTCGTCAGCGGGTTGAGGATCGAGGACATCAGAAATTGGCCGAATAGCATTCGCGCGGTCACCGCCGAAGAGGTGCGCGCGGCCGCGCAGAAGTGGCTCGACAGGAAGCGCTCGGTAACCGGCTATCTGGTCAACGATACCGTCACAGCCAGGAACGAGGAGGACCGTTCGTGACTCCTTATTTCGTTGGCACGCGTCGCGCCGCCTGCACCCTCGCTGCCGGTCTTGCTCTCACGCTGGCCTCGACACTGCCGTCATTGGCCGCGGCCAGGATCCAGCACCTGATCTCACCTGGCGGCATCGAAGCCTGGTTCGTGCGGGATACAACTCTGCCCCTGATCGCGATGGAATTTGCGTTTGCCGGAGGCACCGCGCAGGACCCCGCAAACAAGCCGGGCGTGGCCAATCTCGTCGCCGATCTGCTCGATGAAGGCGCAGGCGACCTCGATTCCAAAGCCTACCACGAGCGGCTCGATCGCGGCGCCATCGAGCAATCCTTCAGCGTGGGCTATGACGCGCTGCACGGTAGCATGCGGATGCTTCGCGACGACAAGGGGGAAGCCTTCGACCTGTTGCGCATGGCGCTGACGTCGCCGCGTTTCGACCCTGCCGAGATCGAGCGCGTCCGCTCGCAGGTGATCGCCGGCTTGCGCCGGAACTCGACCCATCCGACCTCGATCGCAAACCGCAAGCTCTTCGAGATTGCCTTCGGCAGTCATCCCTACGGCCATCATGCCAACGGCACACTGGAAAGCGTGCCTGACATCACCGTGGCCGACATCAAGGACTACGTCGGGCGGGTGGTAGCGAAGGACACGCTGAAGATCGCGGTCGTTGGCGATATTGAACCGGCAACGCTCGCGAAGTTGCTCGACCAGACTTTTGGTGCCCTCCCGGCCAGAGCAAACCTCATGCCGACGCCTGACATCGAAGTAGCATCGTCCCCGCAGCGCGCCCTCATCCCGCTCGATCTGCCGCAGACCGTGATCGCGTTCGGCGGCCCTGGCGTCAAGCGCAGCGACCCCAGGTTCATGGCAGCCTATATCGTCAACCACATTCTGGGCGGCAGCGGATTATCCTCGCGGCTCTTTTACGAGGTGCGCGAGAAGCGCGGCCTTGCCTATTCGATCTATGAAACGCTGCTGTGGATGGAGCACTCCGCTGTGTTCGTCGGCAATACCGGGACGAGTGCGGATCGCGCAAGCGAAACCATCGACGCCCTCGAGAACGAGATCCGCCGTATCGCCGAGCATGGGCCCACTCAAAACGAGCTGGATGAGGCCAAGTCGTATCTGAAAGGTTCGCAGATACTGCCGCTGGCCAGTTCCACTCAACTCGCCGAAGTGCTCCTGCAGTACCAGGTCGACAAGCTGCCGATCGACTACATCGAAAAGCGCAGCGCCATTATCGATGCCGTGACGCTGGACGACGCCAGGGAGGCCGCGGAGCGGTTGTGGAGCCGTGGTCTTCTGACCGTTGTCGTCGGCCGCACCTTGCAGGCTGTCACGGAATCGGTTGCGGCCGCACCGCTGACGGCGAGGGATTAAGGGCCCGCTTGTCCAAAAGCTGCGCGCTCGCCGGCCACGATGCGATCATCCAGGGTCTCATGGGTGCGTCGCCGGCACGGAGTAGCCGAACCCGCGCCGCGTTTCGATAATCTCTTGTCCAAGCTTCTTGCGCACCCGGCGCACCAGGACCTCCAGCGCATTCAAATCGTGCTCCTGCTCGGGCCCATAAACGTTCTCGTCGAGCTCGTGCTTTGGCACAACGCGGCCGCGATGCCGCAACAGATACGCGATGAGGCGGTATTCGAGCTGCGATAGCGCGACGGGTATCCCGCGCAAACTCACCTTCATCTGACGTTCGTCCAACGCCAGATCACCCGCGCTCAGCACAGAGGAGGCATGACCAGAGGAGCGCCGTACGATCGCGCGTAATCGTGCAAGCAGTTCCTCGGTGCGGAACGGCTTTGGTAGATAGTCGTCGGCGCCGGCGTCGATGCCGTCCACCCGCGCGGCCCAACTGCCGCGAGCGGTCAGGATCAGGACCGGCATTTGGCGGCCATTGGCCCGCCAGCGCTTTAGCACCGAAAGTCCATCCATTCCGGGTAAACCCAAGTCGAGAATGACGGCCCCGTATGCTTCCGTATCGCCACGAAACCAAGCCTTCTCGCCGTCGCGAACGGTCTCTACCACATACCCGGCGGCCCCCAGCGCGCGTGCCACGTCGGACGCAATCCGGGGATCGTCCTCGACAAGAAGCACGCGCATCTACTTTTCCTCGATCTGTTTGATGTTGCCGCTGTGCGCGTCGACGTGCACTTCGAGGACGCGGCCGCCGCGGTCGATCACTCGGAACTCGTAATGCCAGCGGCCCTCTTCGAACTTGATTGCAATGCCCGTGATGTCGCCGGATACCCTAACCCGACCCTTTTCCAGGATTTGGGAGAGCGGCAAGACCTCGCCGGTCTTCACGGCACGGCGCACGGCGTCGCGACGCTCGGGATCGTCGTCGCGCGCGAAGGATATCGGTCGGAAGCTTGTTTACCTGCGAGGCTTTGAGTGCATCAATCCGGCTTCAGCGATTTTGCTACGGCTGCCTTGAAGTCTTGATGATGTTTTGCCTCTTGGGCAGCGATCTCGCGGAAGCTTCCTGCCGCCTCTTTGTCACCGGCAGCTTCGGCCCGCTCGGCCATTTGCGCGTACGTCTTACTGAATTCGGAGTACTCACTGACGATCGCATTTGAGAGGTTGTGCCAGTCCTCGCGCACCAGCCCATACATCCTCGCCGCTTCCATGAAGTGGCGCTGTTCGGCTTTCGCGGTCTTCTCCAGAATCTCCGCGAGCGCAGTCTTGCCCTCGCTTCGCGCATGCTGCGCAAAGGCCGTGTATTTTAGAACGCTGAGGGCTTCGTTCTGCATTACGGCCTTCAGATCCTGCTGCGTCTGCGGCTGAAGTGCCTCGTCCCCATGAGCCGAATTGAGCGTGAGCAGGGCGATACCAGCCGCTGCCAGAAAAGACACAATCGGAATTCGCTTTTGCATCGGGAAGCTCTCCTTTGAGTCTCTATGGCGTGCGCCGCTGCACGCCAGTTACGAATCCATGTTGACGGAACGGGCCTTGACCACGTCGGTGAAGCGGCCTCAAGCACTGGCTCCGGCGACACGAAGATTTTTCGGGTTCCTCAGCGATAGATATAACGGAACATAGCTGACAATTCGCTGACATGGATCGACAGCCCCACGTCAGCCGTCATACTCCGGATGCTTGGGTGGGTCGCCCGCCTCTGCGTTATCCCGGGCGGGATTCTGATGGCCATAATGCAGGGGCCGATGCTGGCGGTCTATGTCTTCGCGCTTTATGCGACAATCGGCGGGTATAATATGCCCTTTGGCTGACACGGCGCTGTTGATCCATGTCAGCCATCTGTCAGGTGAAGGCGGGCAGAATGCATGGCGTCAAGACCGTAAGTCTCTGGAGAGCGTCCGGTTGTCTATTCCTATCGCGGTGTCGTTGAAAACATTGCTGCGACGGCTTCGCAGAACAACCCTCGGATTCTCTGCACCGAGAACGATTACGGTCGGATTGCTGGCCGCGTTTTGGCTGTCGCCCGCAATTGCTCTGAGCGACGAAGATTGGGATTCCTGCGCGCGGGCTGCCGAGCTTGCATCCGATCGACCTATCCGAGGTTGCACGGCCGTGATAAAGGCTGGCGAGCGGATACTCGTTCAGCTCGTCGCCGCTTATAACAATCGTGGTGTCGCATTCAGGTCGAACGGAGAGCTGGACCGCGCCATAGAGGACTATGATCAGGCCATACGTCTGATGCCTGATTATTATGTCGCGATCAACAATCGCGGCGTGGCGTGGATGGCCAAGGGCGAGTTCGGCCCCGCGATCGCGGATTTTGATCGTGCCATACAGCTGAAGCCGGACTACCTGGCGGCATTTGGCGGCAGGGCAGCAGCGTTTGGCCACAAGGGCTTATTCGACCGTGCCATCGCCGACCTCGACGTCGTCATCAAAGCTGATCCGAAGAATGCGGCTCTTATCCATCAGCGCGGAACAATGAAGGCGAAAATCGGCGACCAGGCCGGAGCGGATGCGGATTTTCGCCGAGCCGAAGCACTTGCCTCCGGCGGTACCTCGCCAGAGCGCCGCAGATGAAGCGCACTCCGATCCGAAGCGCAACGGCCGGCGGCGAAGGCTCATCGATTCGGGACGTCGATCACGCCAAATTCCGAGACCGGCATGATCCAATAGACAATCCGGGATCCAGCGAACGCCGTCTTCAGCCGTTCGAGCAACTGCACCGCATCTTGCGCCTGAAGAATTGTCCGCACCATCAGCTCGTCGGCATGGCCTTTCACTAGTTCGGCCGCGGTCTGCAATCGGACGTCGGGGCCGTGACCTGCAGCGTCGGAGGCCGTAAAGCCGGAAACGAGATCGCGCTGTTCGCTAAGGTAGTCGAACAGCTCGCCGCGGAGCGATCGAGCGGCGATCAGCGTCAGGCAGACGATTTCGGCACTCATTTAGCCTCCTTCATCCCGCCGACGAACCGGCGGTAGAGGATCGGTAGCAGGATCAAGGTCAAAACCGTCGACGAAACAAGGCCGCCGATAACCACGATGGCCAGCGGTCGCTGGATCTCTGATCCCGGGCCGGTGGCAAACAAGAGCGGTATCAGCCCCAGCGCGGTGATGCTGGCCGTCATCAAGACGGGTCGAAGCCTGCGCTTGGCGCCCTCCACGACAATGCGTCCTTCCGGCACGCCAAGGGCACGAAGCTGGTTGAAATGGGAGACCAGTACGACGCCGTTGAGCACGGCGATGCCGAGCAGCGCGATGAAGCCGACCGACGCCGGAACCGAGAGATATTCGCCGGTCAGGACGAGGGCAAAGACGCCACCGATCAGCGCGAATGGAATATTGACCAGCACCATCAGCGCCTGGCGGATCGAGCCGAAGGTGGTGAACAGCAACACGAAGATGAGCCCGATCGCCACTGGCACCACGACCGACAGGCGTGCCGCGGCGCGTTGCTGATTTTCGAATTGGCCGCCCCAGGTGAGCCGGTAGCCCTGCTGCAAGGGCAGCTCCGCCGCGACCTTCTGCTTGGCGGCTTCGACGAAACCCACCATGTCGCGGCCGCGCACATTGGCGCGCACGACGCTCATTCGGTTGCCGTCCTCGCGGTTGATCATGACCGGGCCGTCGACCCGTTGAATGCGGGCCACTTGCGACAGCGCGACGTGCTGACCTGAAGGGAGCGTCAGCGGCAGGCTTGCCAGCAGCGTCGGCGCCTCGCGTGTGGTTTCGCTGCCGCGCACCAGGATTGGCGTGCGACGTCCTTCCTCCAGCGCCGTGCCGATCGTGCGGCCCTCGATCTGGGTGCGCAAGGAATTGGCGATGGCGTCCACCGTCAGACCGAGACGCCCGGCCTCCATCCGGTTCACGGCGACCGTGTAATATTGCGCGCCCTCGTTCAGCGTGGTGTACACGTCCTCAGCGCCATCGATGCTCGAGAGAATGGCGGACAGCTTGCTCGCGATCTCGTTGAGCTTGGTGATATCCGTCCCGAAAATCTTCACCGCGACATCGCCGCGCACGCCGCTGATCATCTCCTGCACGCGCATGTCGATCGGCTGCGTGAAGCTGAGCGACAATCCCGGAAAGTCGGCGAGCACGCGCCGTAGTTCCTCGAGCAGGACGGATTTGTCGGCGATTTTTCTCTCTTCCACCGGCTTCAAGACCAGGAACGTATCGGTCTGGTTGGGTCCCATCGGATCGAGGCCGAGTTCGTCGGACCCAGTCCGCGCCACGATGCCCTTGACATCAGGCACCTTGGCGAGGATGGCCGACTGAAGCCGCTTATTGATGGCGAGCATTTCGTCGAGGTTGATGGAGGGCAGAGCCTCGACGCTGATGATGATATCGCCTTCGTCCATGCTCGGCATGAAGGTCTTGCCGAGCTGGGTATAGGCGTAGCCCGCGGCCACGAGTCCTGCCACTGCTGCGATGACTACCTTGCGCTCGTTGTTCAGGGCCCACCCCAGCGCGGGCGCATACAGGCGCGAGGCGTTGCGGATCAGCCACGGTTCATGGTGTGAGGCCGTCTTGACCAGAAACGAGGTCGCGACTGGAATGACCGTCAGCGCCAGCAGCAGCGAGCCGGCCAGCGCAAAGATGATCGCGAGCGCCACAGGGATGAACAGCTTGCCCTCGAGCCCCTGCAGCGTCAGCAGCGGCACGAAAACGATGATGATGATCAGCACGCCCGACGCAACCGGCTGCAGCACTTCACAGACCGAGCGGAAGATGACATGGACCAGCGGCGCGGGCTTGCCCTGCGATTCCTTGCCGAGATTGCCTACGATGTTTTCGACGACCACCACCAGCGCGTCGATCAGCATGCCGATGGCGATGGCGAGGCCGCCCAGGCTCATCAGATTCGCCGACATGCCGACGATGCGCATCACGATCAGTGCGATGGCGATAGCAAGCGGCAGGCTCAAGGCGATCACCAGCGAGGCGCGCCAATTGCCGAGGAACAGCAGCAAGAGAACAATGACCAGGACGGTCGCTTCGCCCAGCGCGCGGATGACGGTCCCCACAGCGCGGCCGACCAGCCGGCTGCGATCGTAAAACACGTTGATGCTGACGCTCTGCGGCAGTCTCGGCTTGAGTTCCTCGAGCCGCGCGCGCACGTCGCGGACGAGCTGACCCGCATTGGCGCCCCGCAGACCGAGAACAAGTCCTTCGACCGTCTCGCCACGACCATCCTCCGTGACGGCGCCGTAGCGCGTCAGCGAGCCCACCTGCACCCGCGCGACGTCCTTGACCCGGATCGGAATGCCGTCCTTAGTGTCGACAACGATCTGCCTGATGTCTTCGATGGTACGAATGCTGCCTTCGATCCGCACCAGCGCGCTGTCTTCGCCCTGCTTGACGCGGCCGGCGCCGTCGTTGCGGCTGTTCACCTCGATCGCGCGGCGAAACAGCTCATGCGAAATGCCGCGTGCCGCAAGCGCATCGCTGAACGGCACGATCTCGAAGGCTCGCACGTAGCCGCCGAGCGCGTTGACGTCGGCAACCCCCGGAACAGTTCGGAGCGCGGGACGGATGACCCAATCGAGCAGGCTGCGCCGCTCGGCGAGCGACAGCTCCGGACTGTCGATGGTGAACATGAACATTTCGCCGAGCGGGCTCGTGATCGGCGCCAGCCCGCCGCTCACGCCCTCGGGCAGGTCGCGCGCGACGTTGGACAGGCGTTCGGTGACCTGGTTGCGCGCCCAGTAGATGTCGGTGCCATCCTCGAAGTCAACGGTGATGTCCGCAAGCGCGTATTTCGTGGTGGAGCGCAGGATCTTCTTGTTCGGCAATCCCAAGAGCTCGAGCTCGATCGGAACGGTGATCCGCTGTTCGACCTCCTCCGGCGTGAGACCCGGTGCCTTCATGATGACTTTCACCTGGACCGGCGAAACGTCGGGAAAGGCGTCGATCGGCAGGCTCGGCAGCATGACCAGCCCGCCGCCGATCAACAGAAGCACGCCAAGTATGACGAACAGCCGCTGCGACAGTGCAAATGCGACCAGGCGTTCGAGCATGATCAGCCGGCTCCGAGGTGCAGCAGAATTCCGCGCAGCACGGAGATGCCGCTAGCCGCCACTTCGTCCTTGTCGGTGATCGCGCCCGAGACCACGACATGGTCCTGGTCTTCAGCAAGCACCGCGACCGGCACCAAGCGGAAGCCGCCCTGTGTAGCGACGAATACCGAGGCCTGTTCGCCGCGCCGGATCAGCGCGCTGTAGGGAATCTCCCTGGCGCTTTCATCGGACGAAATAAAGCCGATCCGCGCCGCGGCCATTTGTCCGGGCCGCAATTCGCCGCTGTTTGGCACCTCTGCGCGCACCAATACGGTTTGGGTGGCAGGATCGGCGGTTTCCGAAACCAGCACGACCTTGCCCGGCGTCGCGTAGTCGTCGATGTCGACCTTCGCGCCGGGCCGGATGGCCTTGATATTCGATGCCGGCACCGCGATCTCGACCCACAGCGGAGAGAGCCGCGCGAGCTTAATGAGCGGCGCCGACTGCTCGACGCGCTGGCCGGGCGAAACCATGATTTCGACGACGCTTGCCGATTGCGGCGCGGCGACGGAAAGGGTCGCGTTAATGGCGGCCTCGCCAGTCAGCTTCGTGATCGCCTCGTCCGAAAGCCCGCTGAGCCGCAGCATCTGCCGCCGCTCCGCAAGCGCAATGCTCGCCTGCCGGGCTTCAGTCTGGCTCGTCTCCAGGACACGTTGCGGTGTCGCCTTGCCTTCGAAGAGTTGCATGGTGCGGCGGAGCTGCTGTGCGGCAAGCGCGTCCTGCGCAGTCGCATGCAGGTACTCGCGTTGCAGCGACACGAAACTCGGACTTCTCCAGCACGACCAGCGGCTGACCGGCGGTAACGCGGTCGCCACGCGCGACCGAAAGGCTCGTCACCATGCCGGCCACCGGCGTGCTCACGACCCACAATTGCGGTGTGGGGATCACGATTTGGGCGGGATAGGGCAGCGTCGTGTCGGTCGGGCTTGCAATGGGATGAATGACGCGAACGCCCAGCCTTTGCGCCTGCTCGGGACTAAGCTTCACCTCATCGTCGGCTGTCGCGAGCGATGGCAGGCCGATGAGCGACAGTGCAAGCAAGGTTCGAGCCAGGCTCTGCCATGCGGCAGGACGCGGGGCTGCCTGATAAAATTGCATGGTCGATCTTCCGGTGGATGACCAGAGCCTCGTTACGTTACGTATGCCTATTCCGGTCAGCATCTTTCGACTTGATCTCTGTTAAGCGAGGTCTGCGGCTTGGGTTTGGTTTGCGGTTTCGGGATGGCGCCTGACATCTGAGCCGCATTCAGCGCGCAGATAATGGCCGATAGCCGCTGACAGGACCCTGTTCAGCGATGTCAGCCATTTGTCAGGTAGGGTTCATCGCGCCGGCAGTTGAGCTTGGTCAATGTCGATGGCTTTGAACCAGGCAAGAGGTGTCGTCGTAAGTCCCGGTGAGGAGAACTGACATGTCCAAAGGCGTCGTCTTAGCAGCCTGTTTCATATTTTCAGTCGTCAGCCCAGCCTTTTCTCAGGCTGGGCCGGTTGCCACGCATTGCGCGAAAGACATCGAGACCTATTGTGCGGGCAAAGGTCACAGCTCAGGCCAAACGAGAACCTGTCTGCAAGCAAACCGCAACAAGGTGTCCGCCGAATGTCGGCAAGCGCTTGATACCACTGGTCCCGGAAGGGGTAGGAGTCGAAACCGGTAGCATGAGGCTGCGTGATCCGGGCTCACTCTGGGCCATGCTCATGCACCGACTTCGGTCTCGATCTTCATATACTTCAATAACCGGCGCTCGGGGCGCCAGGCGAACGAGCGCTATGGCGCTTCCGCCCGCGCGTCCCCGAGGTTGGCTCGATTACGACGCGCGGCGCGGTAAAGAACGGATCAGCCCGAGCGTCGGCTCAACATTAAGGCCGTCATCCTGCTGGTGAGTTTGTGGTGAGTTTTTGATTTTTGCGCGCTCGTTATAATGCGCTTAAGCTATTGAATTTATTGGCACCACGGCCGATGAAGATGGCACTATGGCTTCGCCATGGCGCTATGATGGCGGGACCTGCCACGAGTTCCAATCGGTAGATCTGCGATGGCCTGCGATTTTGCGCTACGTCCGATCGATGAAGCGCGCGGCCAGCAGCCACTCCACCTTGGGGGCGAGCGGGAACACCGGCTTGGTGAACGCGGCCAGCCCGTAGCCTATCGCCGCGAGCAATTTGCGCTTGCCGAGCCAGTCGGAGAGAGGGCTCTCGGAGTTTGCTATCGCGGAAAACGGACTTTCCGCAGCGGACCGTCATCATCGCAATCGGGTAGTTGGCGCGCGCTTCAACGACGACCAGGTCCGTACCCCGGCCCTCTGCCAGAGAGCCCCCGTCCGCACCAAGCCCGACCTTGAGCGGCGTCGGACGATAATGATTGCGCTTAGCGGTTCTTCAGGGCGGGATTTGAGGGCAGATAAAAAGCGGCAAGCCGCGCGGGAATCACGAGAGGCGTCCGCGCGGCATAAGCGCGATATTCTGGAAAAGCGGAATTCAGAATGGCTTCTTCGTTGATCATGCGCCGATACTGAAGCATCGCAATGACGATCGCGATCAAGATAGCCCATGGCGAAATCACCTGAAGCATAGCGCCGACGACGGCAATTCCTTCGCAGATGTAAAGCGGATGCCGCACGATGCCATATGGGCCTGCCGTTACCAGCCGTCTGGCCTCCGCCAAAATGCTGAACGATTTACCGAGCCAGCGAAGCACCACGAGCGACAGCGAGGTGCCGATCAGAATCAGCGCCGTTGAGAAGGCTGACAAACCCGGCCCTAGATCAGCCTTCGGAAGAAGAGCGAGCGCCATGCACAGAAAGGTGCCGAGCAAAGCCGATATCCGCGGCACGATTCCCTTGGCTTTCAATATCGGCGTCAATCTGGTCAACGTTGTCGATGCAACCAAGCTCAAGAACATGATATTGGCAATGCTGGCCGCAGCCATGAGCAGCTTGTGGAGGCTGTCCAACGGAAGCAGACGGGGAATTCCCGCGAGACCGACACAAGCGTACGCGCCAAATACAATCACGATTGTCGCTCTCGCGGCCCAATCCAGCCAAGGATTGACGGTCAACTCAGCGACCAAGCCAGCAGGTCCGTCGGTTTTGATGTCTGTCATCGTTTCAAACTCACGTTTTCACCGTCGGCGAAGATGATCCGGCGATGATCGCTGGAAGTACTTAAAGATCAGTGATCTGCGCTTTGCGCACCCACGATGGATTATTTGCGAACTACTTCAAACATTGGATTAACCCATGGACTAATCCTGGACGCCAGGCCTGCCAGCTATGGTCGAGTGCTCCCTGCTTCCGGAGCCCGCATGGTTTTGCCAATCACACCAGCGTCCGATGTGGATTGGATTATCCGGTCGCCGACGAAGGGATAGATGAGCTGAGGCAAGTAACGCTCCGGCATCGGCTGATCCAAGCCGTACGTTGTAGGGACTTGCCCCCGTGGCAGATGAAGGCTCCCGAACAATGCATCGAGGAATGACAGCTGACCGGCAAAATTCTTGTCTCTGGCCTCACGATCGTTGCTGTGATGCCAATGATGAAACTCCGGCGAAGCAAAAAGCCATCGCAAGGGGCCAAATCCGATGCGGAGATTGGCATGAAGGAGAACCGACTGCCACTGGTAGAGCAAAGCATATACGCCGATCGCCCATTCGGAGAAGCCCAGCGCGACAAGCGGCACCAACGAGAACTTCCCTTGGTCAGAATCTGATCGACCGGATGGACCCGGGCCGCCGCGAGCCAGTCAAGCTCTTCAATACTGTGGTGAATGGCGTGGAATCTCCACAACCATGGAACGGCGTGAAACATGCGATGGGTCCAGTAGAATCCGAGATCGGAAAGCACGATGACCAGCGGTATTTGAACCCAATACGGCATGCCTCCGACAGTGGCTTGAACGGATGCAGGGACAATCTGCGCAGCCGCAAAAATGCTCCCGGCAATGATGGCGAGGAAACCGAGCTTTATCAGCATGCCGTTCAAAAGCAGGAAGATGAGATCGTTCGCCCAACCCCGACGAAAAACCTTCTGCTTCGGATGCATGGCGAACAGCCGCTCAAGCGGCACGAACACAAGACAAGTGATGAAAATAGCCTTGAGGCCAAAGGGATCCATGGGGTTCCTACCCGGTCGCCATATTAAACCTTGGCATCTGCCACAGAGTCTTTTTACTGACCAAACGGCGTGCCGCTTTGGAAACCATCAAACCGGGCGATGCGCTACCCTGTACAAGGCCTGTTCTTTGTCCAGCGGCAGTCCCACGAGCACCGTTGCAAAAAAGGCCCCGAATTAGCGGGGCCTTTTCGCAATATTCTGTGCCGCCGATGGCGACTTCAGGGCGTGGTCAAACCGTTGCCGACCGCGGTGAATGTGTTAGTGAGCTTGCCGCCGACGCCCTGGACAGCGGCGATGATCGCCAGCGCAATGCCAGCCGCGATCAGGCCGTACTCGATGGCGGTAGCACCGGACTCATCCTTCACAAAACGTGCAATGAGATTCTTCATTCGTAACTCCAGGTTGTGAACTAGGTTGTTGAACGACTTTGGTCTGGAACGAGGCTATCGAACCAACGTTAGGTGTCCGGTAGGAGGCTTCTCACCGGGACAGTAGCGCGACGCTAGTCTCGGAGAATTGCGGCGAGGTTAATTCGATTGCGTAAACACAGGGCATTACTGGCGCTTCTTAACCATGGTAAATTTTGATCTAAACCATTCAGCGCAAAATGCGCACCAGACACATGGTTTATGCTCCGACGCTGGCGGTGCATTACGCCAACGCCTTTGTGCCGAACGTATCCACCGCAGGATCGGCGAAAACCGGCCGAAAAAGAGCCCCCTCAATGGTTGTAGGAAGGCCGCCTTAACTATCGGTGTTCTAGACTTCTGCCCATTCGATGGAGGGAGCCTCTCAAATGGCGGACGATTCCAGGGCGATCAGCTACAGCATCGTCATCCCGGTATTCAACGAGGAAGCCGTTCTGCCGGTGCTGCTGCGCCGGCTCGACCTGCTGCTCGCCCGGCTTCACGGGCCGGCGGAGGCGATCTTCGTCGACGACGGCAGCAGCGATTCCGGCCCCGTGGTGCTGCAGGCGCTCGCCAAGCGCGACCCGCGCTTCCGCTATATCGGCCTGTCGCGCAATTTCGGCCACCAGGTCGCCATCACCGCCGGCATGGACGCGACGCAAGGCAAAGCGATCATCGTCATGGACGCCGATCTGCAGGACCCGCCCGAAGATCGTCGAGCAGCTGATCGCCAAATGGGAGGAGGGCTACGACGTCGTCTATGCGCGCCGTTTGTCGCGCGCCGGCGAAAGCCGGTTCAAGCGCGCCACCGCCCATTTGTTCTATCGGATACTCGACAGCATATCCTCGGTCGGCATCCCGGCCGACGTCGGCGACTTCCGCCTGATCGACCGCAAGGTGCTCGACGCGCTGCGCCAGATGCCCGAGCAGGACCGCTTCGTGCGCGGCATGATCGCATGGCTCGGCTTCCGGCAGACCGAAGTGACTTTCCATCGCCTCGAGCGCGCCGCCGGCGAAACCAAATATCCGCTGTTCAAGATGGCGCGGCTCGCCATGAACGCGGCGCTCGGCTTTTCCGACGCGCCGTTGCGGCTGGCGGTCTGGTGTGGGCTGGTGGTGTCGGGTCTCGCGCTGCTCTACGGCGGCTGGGTACTGGTATTGTGGCTGAGCAACGACAGCCATCTGGTCGCCGGCTGGTCCTCGACTATCGTCATCCTGTCGCTGCTGTGCGGCATGAACATGCTGATGACGGGCATTGTCGGGCTTTATGTCGGCCGCATCCATGCCGAGGTGAAGCGCCGCCCGCTCTACGTGGTGCAGGAGCGGCTCGGCTTCGAGCGCGACCAAGCCGCGCCGGCGCACCCCGCGATCCACGCCGTGCACAAATGAGCGAGCCCGCATGACCGAGCTGTTCGACAGCTACCGCAGCAACTACCGGGACGTGGTCCAGTCCTCGATCGACTTCTCCGGTTTGCCGCACAGCTTCTTCATGCGCGCCAAGGCCGACCTGCTGCGCGAATTGATCGCGCTGCGGCTCGGGCCGGAAAAGCCCGCGATGCTCGACGTCGGCTGCGGAGTCGGCAGTTTTCATCCCCTGCTGCGGGGCATGGTCGGCCGCCTGAGCGGTATTGACGTTTCCTCGGCCAGCATCGCGCAGGCGCGCGCCGATAACCGCGACGTCGACTACCGCGCCTTCGACGGCAGGAGTTTTCCGTTCGACGCCGCCGGCTTCGATCTGGTGACCGCGATCTGCGTGCTGCATCATGTCGCGCCCGCCGAATGGCCGCATTTCATGAACGAGATGCGGCGCGTGGTGCGGCCCGGGGGACTCATCTGCGTCATCGAGCACAATCCGCTCAATCCGCTGACCCGGCTTGCCGTTGCGCGCTGCGAATTCGACCGCGACGCCGTCTTGCTCGGCGCCGGCAAGGCACGGAAATTGATGGCGGCCGGCGGCTTGCGCGAGATCGGTGCGCGCTATTTCCTGCTGTTGCCCTGGGAGACGAAGGCCGCGCGCCGCGTCGAAGGCGCTTTGAGCAGCGTGCCGCTCGGCGCGCAATACGCCACTTTCGGCACCGCCTGAGCTATTTCTTCGGCGCATCCCGCCGCTTGTGCACCACCGCCACGTCGTCGCTGTAGACGCGCTGCCAGTCCGGCAGGCGGTCGAGCAGCGCGACCGCCGGCGAGTTCGGCGCGAGCAGCGTGGCGCCGAATTTGTACTGGTCGAGCAGCTTGAGAAAATCGCGCAGGTCGGCCAGTGACAGATCGCGATTGTAGCGCACGATGAATTGGCCGCCGTACAATTCACCACGGCCGTCAATGAAAGTGGGAATGCCGGCGAAGACCAAATAGCCGCCAAACGAATAATCGTTGAGCACGGGTCCCGCTCTGGCGAGATCGGCGCTGGCCACGGCCGCCTCCGGCGTGTTGTGCAGGGCCGGGTGCACGTCGCGCGCTAGCGCCAGCCCGGTCGCCACGATCACCACGGCCAAGGCCGTCAGGTTCAAGCCGAGCGCCGAGCCGGCCGGTTCGTCGTCGGCCCGCGCGCCAAACTGCCGCGCCAGCGGCGCCGCCAGATAGAGGGGCGCCAGGAGGGCCAGCAGGTCTGCATTGCGCACTTGCGCCAGCGCAAAATGAATCAGGCCAAGCACCACCAGCGCCCGTACCACCGGCAGCGTCACCCCGCGCGAGAGCGCGAAGATACCCGCCAGCAGCAGGAACTCGAAGGCACCGACATGGCCGAAGTCCTGCGGCCGCCATTCCGTGATCAAACCGAGCGCAGGGCCGAGGCCAAGCGTCTTGAACGGAATCAGCAGCGAGCCCGGCCCGTAGGGCGTCAGGCAGCACGCAGCGACCGCCAAGGCCGCGAACGGCAACCAGCGCAGCAGCACCCGCGGCCATTCGCTGCGCTTTTCGTCCAGCAGCGCTTCGAGGACGGCCGGTCCGATCAACCCGAGCGCCAGTATCACGCTGCCATGCAGATTGGCCCACAGTACCAGCAGCGGCAACGCCCAATAGGGCGGCGGCGCACGCCGGTCCATGCAGCGCACCAGCGCCGCGGTCCAGACCACCATGATCGGCAGCGTCAGCACGTGCGGCCGCGCCAGCATATGCGGCGCCAACAGCGTTACCGCAGCTGTGACCATGAGCAGCGCCGGCGTCGGCGAAAGCTCACGCAGCAGGAACCGCGTCAGCAGACTGATGGCGAGCGCGATCGCCGCCGCCGCCAGCGCCACCACGCCGGCCCAGCCCGGAAAGCGCATACACTGCCGCGTAGATGACTTCCGACAGCCACTCGAAGCTGATCCAGGGCGCGCCGTGCATGGAAAAGGAAAACGGGTCGTTTCTCGGCACGGCGCCGTGCGCCACGATCCAGCGCCCGACCGCGATATGAGAATAGCTGTCCGGATCGTCGAGGAGCCGCGGGTCGAGCGTCAGTAGCAGGACGTAGACGCCCGCGCCCACCAGCCAGGGCAGCACTGCCCGCGCCGGGACCGGTTTAGCCGCGCTGCGGATGACCTCATCGCTCATGAGGAGCGAAGGTAAGGTGGCAGCGTTAATTCTCCTTTACCGTTCGCCGCGCCCCTATGGCGCGCCTTCGCGACCTGCGAGAAAATCTGTTTCCATTGCAAAGGCAACGGCAGGCCTTGGGGCCTGAAATGCCGGCGAAGACCTTGATCTTGCGCCGGCCTCTTCCGCGCCCTCAGCCGGTTGCTTCCAGGGCAAGACGCTTCTTGACGATCAACGCGAGTGGCACCGCGTAGAAGAAATGCGACATGAAGCCACCAATGACGACCATCGGGTCAAAGTAGTCCGGATGGTTGGTGGTGGCGACCATGATCGCGGCATGCATCACGATCCAGGTGACTACCGCGTAAAAGAGGGCCACGAGCGTCGCCTCGTATCCGCGGCGCCGGAAGAAGGGCCATAAATATGCGAACAATACCCCCCAGGCGAGCGCGAAAAGGAAATGGATCCCTGTTCCGAGGCAATACGCCGTGGTCCCGAGAGAACTCCTGCACCCCCTTGCCGAAAACCAGGCCCGTCGCGTTTCGTGGAATGCAGGCCATCGGCATCAGATGCTGCACCCCGACCCAGACAATGGCCTCGTAAATCCAGATGATCACGCCGCCGGTAAGTCCGCCGATCAAACCGACACGCACCGTCGCAGTACGGTCTGGGGTACCCGCGGTGTATGACGTCGCTCCTGATCTGGTCTCATATCCGGCCATGCTATTGCTGCTGCTCGCGACTGCTCGCTCCGCTGATTTGATTCTTCTTGTCAATTCGGGCTTGCTGTGCGCGGTTGGCGACGGCGCCGCGCTGATCAAACACCAGCTTCTGTTTCAAACCGCTTTTTTGGACGTGAAACATGACCAAGGACAGCTTCACGCTTCGCAATGACATGATGGCGGCGACCATTGCTGCGGATGGCGCTGAATTGTGCTCGCTGAAGAATGCCGGGGGGATCGAGTTACTCTGGCAGGCTGGACCGCAATGGCCGCGCCATGCGCCGTTGTTGTTTCCCATCGTCGGCCGGCTGAAGAACGATGAAGTGCGGCACGGGGGAAAAGTCTATCCGATGACGCAGCATGGCTTTGCCCGCGATCAGCGGTTCAAGTGGCTGCAGCGCGAGCCAACCTCTTGCGAGCTGCTGCTTGTGGATAATGCCGCAACCCGCACGCGCTATCCGTTCGCGTTCCGGCTGTCGGTCGCCTACGCGCTGAACCAGGCGGATATGGACGTTACCCTTGTGATATCCAACACGGGTGAGGAGATGCTGCCGGCGTCGATCGGCGCTCATCCGGCCTTCCACTGGCCGTTGCTTTCCGGATTGGCAAAAGAAGACTACGCGCTGGTGTTTTCTGAACCAGAGCCTGCGCTGATCCGGCGGCTGCAAGATGGTTTGCTGCGGGCTGCGTCGGAGCCGAGCCCTATTCGCGGCAATACGCTCGCGCTGTCGGAGCGGTTGTTTGACGATGACGCGATCATTCTGGATCGGCCGGCAAGCACGTCGGTCCGCTTCGCCGCCGGGCGCGGGCCGTCGATCGAAATTTCCTGGGAAGGTTTTCGCGAGCTCGGGATCTGGTCGAAGCCAGACGGCGCGCCGTTTCTCTGTATCGAACCCTGGCGTGGCTTCGCCAGCCCCTCGGCTTTCGATGGTGAGTTCAGCGACAAGCCGGGCCTGATGCATATCGCTCAGGGCGAAAGCCGGACGCTGAGATACCGCATCCGGATTGGTTACGCATAGCGTTTTTGAGCGAAGTGGATACCGGTTCGCGTGAAGAAAACGCGTCAAAAAGCAAGATATCGAGCCTCGGTTCCGGTTCGATCAGAACCGAGGCTTTACGGATCAATCAGCACGCCCGGGTTCAGCATGCCCTGCGGATCGAGTTGTTTTTTGGCCGCGCGAAGGGCTGCCGCGAACAGGTCCGGGCGCTGGCGGTCGTACCAGGGCCGGTGGTCGCGGCCGACGGCGTGGTGATGGGTGATGGTGCCGCCAGCCTCGATCAGCGCGTCGCTCGCTGCACTCTTGATTGTCTGCCACTGCTTGAGCAGCGAACCGTGGCGGCCCAGTGCATGGAAGGAGAAATAGGGCGCGGGCCCATCCGGATAGACATGGGTGAAGCGGCAGGTAACTTCGCCCTTGATGCCGGTGGCCTCCAGGATCGCGCGCTCGGTGGCCGCCTTCACCTTGTCGTGGAAGCTTTCGAACCGGTCCCAGGTGATGGCGGTCTCGAAGGTATCGTTGATGAGGCCTGCCGGCGTCAGGAATTCGCGGGCATAGGGCATGCGGATAAAGGCATTGCGCCAGATGCCCGCGGCGCCTTCGAGATGCGCGTCGCCGGCTTTGGCGGTCTCGGGCGTTCCGCCATGATCGGTGCAGCATTCGACCGCCCGCACCATCCAGGCGTCCGTCGGATGATCTCCGGATTCGAAGCCGAGCACCATGATGGCGACGCTGCCGTCGGCGGCGCCGGTGTTGTAGGCCTCCTGCGGGTCGAGGATACGGCAGTTCGACGGATAGAGACCGGCTTGCGCGATGGCGCGCACCGCGCGGGCTGCGGCGAAGAAGCTCCGGAAGCGAACCGATGCACCGGCGCGAAATTTCGGACGCGGCTGCAATCGCATCCAGGCGCGCGAGATCACCCCGAGCGTTCCTTCCGATCCGATTATCATGCGGTCGGGGCTCGGTCCGGCGCCCGAGCCCGGCAGGCGGCGGCTTTCCAGGATGCCGCGCGGCGTCACCACGCGCAGGCTTTCGACGAAATCGTCGATATGAGTGTAGAGACTGGCGAAATGGCCGCCCGACCGTGTCGCGATCCAGCCTCCCAGCGTCGAATACTCAAAGCTCTGCGGAAAATGCCGCAAGGTGACGCCATGCGGCTTGAGCTGGTTTTCCAGCGCGGGCCCATAGGCGCCGCCTTCGATCAGCGCGGCGCGCGAGGCCTGATCGACCTCGACGACCTTGCCGAGATGGCGCAGGTCGAGCGTGACGGCGGACTTATAGCGAATGCCGTCCGCTCGCGGCTCGACACCGCCGCAGACGCTCGAGCCGCCGCCGAACGGCGTCAGCGAGGCGCCGATGCCGCCGGCCCAATCCATCACGGCGGCAATATCGGCTTCGTTGCGGGGATAGGCGACGACGTCGGGCGCGCAATCGTAGTCGCCGAGCATGGCACGCACATAATCCGGATAGGATTTGCCGTAAGCATGCGCGGCGCGGTCGTAGCGGTCGGTGGTGCAGAAGTCGGCAAGCGAGGCGGGCGGGGTCACGCGAGGCGCGCGCAAAGTGAGATCCTCCAGCCGGGGCACGGCAATGGTTTCGAACGCTTCGCGGGAGAATTTCGTCCGGTAGCGGCCCAAGACAAAAGCCTGCTCGGCCTCCGTCATGCCCTCGCCCTCGCGGCCCCAACCATAGTGCTTCAGCCTTGCGCCGGTCATGGTCGCCTCCTTGAGTTTCCGCCCAAAACTTTATGGTTGGGAGCAGTCTCTCGCGGCTTGGCGCGCTCAGCAAGCCCTGGAGACAAATTCACTCTGCCGGCGGTCCATCCGGCGAAAGAAAGCATTCGCGGCCGGCCGAACATTGAAAGTTCCGGCTATTGTTTTGGCGGCCGGTCCTGCGACATAAATCCTCGCAGGAAAGACGCCGGAATAGCGATGTTGACCGAGAAATTCGATGCTTATGGCGAGGTATTGCAGGATGCGTCGCGCGGCAAGCGCGAAGCAGGCGGAGCCGCGTCCGTCGTCCTTGGTCGGCTCGGCCAATACCTGTTCTGGCTGCTGGTGGTTGCGATCGTTTTCGCCCGGATCGTGATGCATCCGGCGGCCCCGGTCTTTGAAGTCGGCAGCACGACGGCGCAGAAACAGATCGTTACGCGCTAGCGGCCTGCTTCAGCTTCGCGTCGGGAAAAGCCGAACGATCAAGCAGCATCTTTTCGAAAGCACGTGCCGCGGGCATCGCGACCCGGCCCGGCAGTTTCAACTGCCACAGGGTGCGTTCGATTTCCACGCCGCGCAGATCGAGGATTTTCAGCCGCCCAAGCTTTACCTGGTCTTCCACCGCGACGACCGAAACGATCGCAACGCCGAGACCGGCGGCGACGACCTGCTTGATCGCGGCGGTACTGCCGATTTCGAGCGTGCGGAGCGGTTCGATGCCGTGAGCGGCCAGCGCCTGTGTCACCACCTCGCGCGAGCCTGAGCCCGGTTCGCGCACGATCAGGACTTCATCTTCGAGCTTTTTTGGATCGATCGGCCCGGCCGCGGCAGCGAAGGGGTGATCGGGCGCCGCGATCAGTTTCATGACGTCGGTACGCCAGGGCTCCGCAGTCAGGTTCTTGTCGTCGACCGGGCCTTCCACCAGCCCGATATCGATGTCCTGCGCGGCCATCTGTTCGGCGATGTCGCGGGTATTGGCGCTGATCAGATGCAGATCGACCCCCGGATAGGCCCGATGAAACGCGCCCAGATATCTCGGGATCATGTAGGTCGCGATCGTCGTAGAAGCGCCGATCCGCAGCGAGCCGTTGTGAAGCCCCCGCAGCGCGGACAACTCCTCCTCGGCCGCGCGCTCGACCGCGAACAGCGCCTCGGCGCGCCGCGACAGCGCGAGCCCCTCCGGGGTCGGCACCACGCCTTTGGGAGATCGATTGAGCAATCGGCAGCCGACCTGAAGCTCGAAGTCCCGCACGCCCTTGGAGATCGCGGGCTGGCTGATGTTGAGAATCTCGGCAGCCTTCGAGAAGCTTCCGCTGCGGACGACGGTCGCGAACATGCGAAGCAAATGAAGGTTGAGAGACATAACCTCTTTCTATTGGGCTATCAGGAATTGATATTTTCCATCTTTGGTGACTTAGCGCATATTTCCTTCTCTTTGAAGGATGTCGCATGCCAAATCGGGTCGAATCTCCCGGCAATGTCGGGCCCTCAAACGGGGTGATCGCGAAGGCTGTTCCGTTGACCTGGGGGGTAGCGCTCTGCGGGCTCGTTACGCTTGTCGCGATGACCATCCAGGCCGCTGAAGAGAAGCTCGTCGGACACCCCTATGTCGAAGCCATCGTCATCGCCATTCTGCTCGGGATCGTCGTCCGCGCGATTTGGGAACCGGACCGCCGCTGGCTCATGGGGATCGCCTTCGCCGCGAAACAGTTGCTGGAAGTGGCCGTCGCGCTGCTCGGGGCTTCGCTTGACGTTCGGTGCGATCGCCGCATCCGGCCTTGCCCTGCTTGGTGCGATCGTGATGGTCGTCATTCTCGCGCTCGGGGCCAGCTTCGGCATCAGCCGATTGCTCGGCCTGCCGGCTCGCCTGTCGATCCTGATCGCCTGCGGCAACTCGATCTGCGGCAACTCGGCGATCGCCGCGGTGGCGCCGGTGATCGGCGCGAGCAGCGACGATATCATCTCCTCGATTTCGTTCACCGCGATCCTGGGCGTCATCGTGGTGCTGGGACTGCCGCTCCTGATTCCGCTCCTGCACCTCTCGGAAGCGCAATATGGAATCCTGGCCGGCATGACCGTCTACGCGGTGCCGCAAGTGCTGGCGGCGACGGTGCCGGCGGGCCTCGTCAGCACCCAAATCGGCACCCTGGTGAAACTGGTCAGGGTGATGATGCTCGGTCCGGTGGTCGCCTGCATCGCGCTGTCCGCCAGAGGCCTGCGTGGCGATCGATCGGCCGGCGCCTCGAAGACCAACCGCTTCTTCACCGCCGTGCCGTGGTTCATCGTCGGTTTCTTCGCACTCGCCGCGCTCCGCTCGCTGTCGTTGATGCCCGATGGCCTTGGTGTTCCCGCTGCAGAAGGCGGCGAGCATCCTGACCATCATGTCGATGGCGGCGCTGGGGCTTGGCGTCGATCTGCGCGTGATCGGGCGGGTCGGCGGCAGGGTCACCGCGGCGGTGACGCTGTCGCTGTTGTTTCTTCTCGCGCTCAGCCTTGGCCTCGTCTGCTACGGCGCTCTCGCCTGACGGCCGGCGCTGGCCTGGCCATCGGCGTTTGAGCCGGCGCTCTTGACCGGCATGTCCTGAAAGAGCGGGGCTTCGATGGTACGCCGGCTCCGATCAGAGCACGTCGGCGAGCGATTGGCCGTGCAGGTCGATGCTCAGGCCGTCGAGCGCGAGGTCGTTCAGTTCGCCGCCCATGGCCTTGATGCTTTCCTCGCGGATCAGCGACATCAATCCGCGCCGCAATCCGAGAAACTCCGAGGACATCATCATCGACTGGTGCCGCGGCCGCTCGAGCGGGATGGTGATCTCGGCCTTGATGGTCCCGGGCCGCGCGGTCATGCAATAGACCCGGTCGGACAGGAAAATCGCTTCGTCGATGTCGTGGGTCACGAACAGCACCGAGATCTTCAGCCGCTGCCACATGTTGGTGAGGATCTGCTGCATGATCACCCGGGTTTGCGCGTCGAGCGCCCCGAAGGGTTCGTCCAGCAGCAGCACCTTGGGTCCGGTGGCGAGCGCGCGAACGATGCCGACGCGCTGCTTCATTCCGCCGGACAGGCTGTCGGGATATTTCTTCTCGAACGCGGTCAGGCCCGCCAGTCCCAACAGCGTGCGTGCGGCGCGGTCGCGGCTCGACTTGTCGACGATGCTTCATCTTCAGGCCGAATTCGACGTTCTCCTTACCGTTTTCCAGGGAAACAGCGAATATTGCTGAAACACCATGCCGCGATCGGCGCCGGGGCCGTCGACCGCTTCACCGTCGACGGTGACGCCGCCTTCGGTCGGCTTGAGAAAGCCTGCGACCGCGTTGAGCAGCGTGGATTTGCCGCAGCCGGACGGGCCGACGATCGAGACGAACTCGCCGGGATTGACGTGGATCGAGGCGTCGCAGACCGCTTCGACCGGCCCTCGAGGGTGTCGTAGCTCAATCCGAAATTCCTGACCTCGACGCGGCCTTTCGAGGGCGCGCTTGTGATTCGTTTCGCTCATGTTCGATTCCAGGGCATCACAAGGCGGCCAAGCCCCCGGATCAACGAACTCGATCCGAGACCGAGCACGCCGATGCAGATCATTCCAAGCGCGATGTCGGGATACTGCACCAGCGAATAGGCCTCCCAGGTGAAGTAGCCGATGCCGAACTGGCCGGAGATCATCTCCGCGGCGATCAGCGACACCCAGGCGACGCCCATCCCGACGGTCAGCCCGGTGAAGATGTGGGGCAGGGAGGCCGGGAAATACACCTCGCGAAAGATCGAGGCCTCGCGGGCGCCGAGGCATTGCGATGCCCGCACCAGCACCGGGTCGACCAGCGACATGCCGTGCAGCGTGTTGACGAGGATCGGGAAGAACGAGCCGATGAAACGTGATGAAGATGATGCTTTGCTCGTTGGTCGGCCACAGCATGATGGACATCGGAACCCAGGCGATCGCGGGGATCGGGCGCAGGATTTCCGCGACCGGGAACAGGATCTCGTGAGCGAGCTTGAAGCGTCCCATCACCAGCCCGAGCGGCACCGCGATGATCGCCGCCAGCGAAAAGCCCAGCAGGATGCGGCGGCAACTCAGCATCACATGCATGAAAAATCTTGAAATCGTGCATCGCGCGCGTCAGGCTTTCATAGACCGACGCGGGAGAGGGAACGTTGGTGAAGCGGACGAAGAAGACGACGCGGTATTTCGTCAGAAGATGCCAGCTCAGCAGAAACAGCCCCAGCGAGATGGCGCCGACGAACACCGCTCGCAATCCGCCGCGATTGAGCGACAGCCAGCGCTTGACATACGATCGCCAGCTGCGGCGGCGTTCATCGATGGTTCGACGGCGTCCGGCGGCGGTGTTGGACCGCGGGCACCGGTTCGGCCGAATCTTGCGGCTCAACGCCGAAGGGCTGTGCTCTCCACGTTCAACCTCCGCTCACGGCCGTCTTGAGCGCTTCGTCGAAGCTCAGCACCTTGCCGTGGATCTTCGCCGCGTAGGCCTCGGCGTCCTTCTTCAGCAGAAACGGCGCGATCTCGCTTTTGTCGGCGCCACCGCGAAGAAAGCCTGATCGGCAAACAGCTTGATCCCGCGCGTGGTGTCGAAGACGTAGGCGACGTTGATCTTCTTGCCCTTGGCTTTCAGTTCGGCGTAGGCGCCGAGCGTGCAGGCGGCGCTGCTGAACGGTTCGATATCGCCGCCGTCCACCCACACCTCGCCTGCCTTGCGCGGGTCGGTGATCGGCTTCTTGCAGAACTTGTCGTCGCCCTTGATTTCATAGTTCTGCGTGCTCTTGAGCTGGGCGTCATAGTCCATGTTGAGTTCGGCATAGGCTTTGCGCAGATAGCTGTCGTCGACCCATTTCTTCGGATCGAATTCCTTCATCTTGCCGAGGCTCTGCAGCACCTTGACGTCGGCGGCGGCGGCATCGATCAGCGGCGGCTTGATGGTCGGATCGGTCGTCATGTTGCCGCCCGGACCGAGAAAGATGTAGACCACTTCCTTGTTGATGCCGGTCCATTCCTGGATTTTCTCGGCCGCCAGTTTCGGATCGGCGCGCAGCCAGGCATTGGCGGCGATGACGGCCTTGAGATAGGCGACCACGACTTCCGGATATTTCTCGGCGAAGTCGGTGCGCACGACGACGCCGTGCCAGGTCGGAAGGTTGGTCTCGACGCCGTCGAAGATCTTGCGGGCGAAGCCGCGGAACGGCAGCAGTTCGGCGAACGGCACGAAATCGGCGTGGGCGTCGATCTTCTTTTCCTGCAGGTTGGTCGACCCGACTTCCGGGCTCTGGCTCACGAGCTGGAAGTAGTCGGCCGGCCAGCCCTTGTCCTGCATCGCCTTCAGTACCATGCCGTGCGCGGCGGAGCCGAAGGGAACGCTGACCAGCTTGCCCTTGAGGTCGGACAGTTCGTAGTAGGGCGAGTCCTTGTGCACGACGATGCCGTTGCCGGAGCCCTGCAGACTGTAGGCCGCGACCGCGATCAGCCGGCTCTTGCTTTCCGGATTATTCTCGAAGGTAAATCCGTTCACGATGAGCGGATAGTCGCCCATCATGCCGAACTGAAGCTTGTTCGCCATCATGGCGTTGGTGACGGGGGGGCCGGATGTGAAATTCTGCCATTCGAGTTCGAATTTGATATTCGCGTATTTGCCGTCCTTGGGCAGATATTTCTCCAGCAGGTGAAGCTCGCGAATGATGGTGCCAGTGGTGGCGGTGTTGGTGGTGGTGTCCTGGGTCCCGACGCCGATCGTTACCGTGGTCTGTGCCTGCGCGATGCCGGCGAAGCCGAATGCTGCGGCGGCGGCGACGGCCGCGGCAAAGCTGCGATATCCCAAATTGCGACCCATTGCAGAACCTTCTCGGTGTTTGATTGCGCCTCGGGTATTGCTCCCTGCTTCTGAGTATCATTTGTCGATCCGCCCGATGGGGCAAACGTCGTCTGATGGAGACGGTCGATTAGTTGCCGTCAAAGACCCGCTGCTTACTCCTTGAGCAATTTGCGGGCTCCGCGCCAAATCCATGGGCATGGCCTCAGTCGCCGAGGCCCCTTCATTTCCGTCAGCAGGTCGGGCCGCCGCACGATGATTCGCGATTTGCGCGAAACGACGATATCCTTCTCCTGCAGACGCTTGAGGCTGATGGTGACCCATTGCCGGGTGGCGCCGACCATGTGGGCAAGGTCGGCGTGGGTGAAGGCGGCGCCGATCAATATGCCTTCGGGATCCTTCACGCCATAGAGTTCGACCAGGTGAAGAAGCAGGTGGGCCAGGCGTTCGGTGATCGAGCGCGTACCGAGCATCTGCGCCAGTGCCGAGTAGCACTTGCCCTTGAACGTCAGGCCTTCGATCAGGCCGATCGCGAGGTTCGGCACCTCCGTCACCAGCGCGCGCAATTCCTTGCCGGGAAGCTGCACGACGCTGCTGTTGCTGGTTGCAACGCCAGACCATTGATGCACGCCGGCACCGAATACTTCGGGGCCGCCGACAAAATTGCCGGGGTGCCAGTAGGCAAGGGTGATCTCGCGTCCGGACGGAGCGGTGTAGAAAACCCTGATCCGGCCGGTCTCGATCAGATAAATTCCGTCGTGCTTGGCGCCCTGGTTGAACAGCGTCTGGCCGCGGTAGAGAACCTTGCGGCGGCCCCGCTGGAGAACGGTTTCGCGCTCGCGCGGCGTCAGCGTTTCGAACAGCGACGGAGGTCCGCCGAGAGACTGCGCGCTCTCGGTCAGCAGCAGCGATTGGCCGTTTGCTGTCTGGATCGCGGAAATCGTCGCCAATTTGGTTCCGGGACCCGCTGCGGCATTCGTTGCGGCATAAACCTGCATCGCCCACTCCAGATCTGGAAAACGGTCTGGAATAAGCAGCAAGCCTTATGCCAACATCGGGGGCCGGTTCCGGGGTTACGGGTGTCTTTCCGGCAGAACCAAGGCGAAACGTACCGGTCGATCAGCGATGTCCGGGTTGCCCGGCTCGTTCAAGCCGAACAGATATGCCCACGGGTAGATCCCGCGCATATGCCCGTCGGAAAAGCCGAGATTGAACGGCGTAACCGCCGATCGGTGAGACCTGTACGACGGCGATACCATCGAACCGCTCCGGAAAAACCCCATCGATCCGCGCCCGGACACAATGGGCGCATTTGCAGGAAGCGCGCAGTCGTTCGGCGCTCAGGCGAATCGCGGCGCCTTGCGCCATCGTCAGATCGAGAAAAGCCAGATCGTCGCTGATGGCGATCTGCGTCGGCGCGCCGTGGGCATTGCGGTGACGACGGATGGCGCTGCGAGTGGAGGCATCTGGATCTCCAACCCCGGTGATTCCATCATCACGCGTGTGCTGCCGAAAGCAATTAGTTGCCTGGAGCGGCGGATTTACCGGTCTGCGAATTCGCCACGATGCCGAAAACTATTTTTGAAATTAATCGACCGCTGTTTTCAATCGTCGATTGGCGTCCCGGCGTTGCTCGGGCGATTAACGTCATCGCCCGTCGAACAAGCGATTGTTCCCCGCAGACGAGCAACCGGAAAAACCAAAACTCATGAGCGCATTCCATCGAGAGAAAGTTCTTTCTGTCCGGCACTGGACCGATACGCTTTTCAGCTTCACGCGCCACCCGCAATTCCGGCTTTCGCTTCCAGAACGGCCAGTTCGCCATGATCGGGCTCGAGGTCGAGGGCCGCCCGCTGCTGCGCGCCTACCGATGGCGAGCGCCAATCACGAGGAAGAGCTGGAATTCTTCTCGATCAAGGTCGCCGACGGTCCGCTGACCTCGCGGCTGCAGAAGATCAGGGAGGGCGACACCATCCTGGTCGGCCGCAAGGCGACCGGCACGCTGATCGCCGACAACCTGATTCCGGGCAAGCGGCTGCTGCTGCTGTCGACCGGAACGGGGCTCGCGCCGTTCGCCAGCCTGATCAAGGATCCGGACGTCTACGACCGGTTCGAGACCATCGTGCTGGTGCACGGCTGCCGGCAGGTCTCCGAACTCGCCTATGGCGAGGAGCTGGTGGCGAAGCTGCGCGACGACGAATTGTTCGGGCCGCTGCTGGCGGAGAAGCTGGTCTATTATCCGACCGTGACCCGCGAGCCGTTCCGCAACCGCGGCCGCATCACCGATCTCATCACCTCCGAACAACTGTTCAACGACATCGGCCAGCCGCGCGCTGGATATCGAGACCGACCGCATCATGATGTGCGGAAGCCCGGGCATGCTGGAAGAATTGCGCGTGATGTTCGAGGCGCGCGGCTTTGCCGAGGGCAGCCACAGCGAGCCCGGCCATTTCGTGATCGAGAAGGCGTTCGTCGAGCGCTGATCCCGTCGATGCCCTGTTGGCCAGAACGACGGCGCCAATTCGGTCTGCGGCCCAAACATTTCGTCCGGCGACAACTAATTGCTATCGCCCGCGGCCGGTCTGACTAACTCTGGTCAGAGCCATTCCCGAAGCGTGCTGGAATGGAAATTGCTCCGATACAGACGAAGGATTGCACGATGGCGATGGATGAAATTGTCGACGGCCTTTCGGAAGTGTCTTGCGACGTCCTGGTGATCGGCGGCGGCACCGCCGGGCCGATGGCGGCGCTGAAGGCGAAGCTGAAGAATCCGAAGGCCAACGTCGTCCTGCTCGAAAAGGCCAACGTGAAGCGCTCCGGCGCCATCTCGATGGGAATGGACGGGCTGAACAACGCGGTCATCCCCGGCTACGCCACGCCCGAGCAATACACCAAGGAAATCACCATCGCCAACGACGGCATCGTCGATCAGAAGGCGGTCTACAAATACGCCCAGAGTTGCTATTCGATCATCGAGGAACTCGACAGCTTCGGCATCCGTTTCCTGAAGAACGAAAACGGCGACTACGCCGTCAAGAAGGTGCACCACATCGGCACTTATGTGCTGCCGATGCCGAACGGCGAAACCGTCAAGAAGGCGATCTATCGGCAGCTGCGCCGCGCGCGGATCCTGATTTCGAACCGCTACATGGCGACGCGGCTGCTGACCGGCGGCGACGGCCGCATCGCCGGCGCCATCAGCGTCAACACCCGCACCGCCGAGATCCTGGTCATCAAGGCCAAGGCGGTGATCCTGTGCATGGGCGCGGCCGGCCGGCTCGGACTGCCGACCTCCGGCTACATGTTCGGCACCTACGAGAACGCCGCGAATTCCGGCGACGGCTATGCGATGGCCTATCATGCCGGTGCGGCGCTCGCGAACCTCGAATGCTTCCAGATCAATCCGCTGATCAAGGACTATAACGGCCCGGCCTGCGCCTACGTCGCCGGTCCGTTCGGCGCCTATCACCGCCAACAACGAGGGCTCTCGCTTCATCGAATGCGACTATTGGTCCGGCCAGATGATGCTCGAATTCTACAACGAATTGCAGTCCGGCAAAGGCCCGGTGTTTCTCCAGCTCAAGCATCTGCACGAGAAGACGATCAGGAGATCGAAACGACGCTGCACAAGGTCGAACGGCCGACGCGCGGCCTGTTCCAGAAGGGGCGCGGGACCGACTACCGGCAAGAATCGATCGAGATGCACATTTCCGAGATCGGATTTTGCTCCGGGCACAGCGCGTCCGGCGTTTTCGTCGACGATTTCGCGCGCACGACGGTGCCCGGGCTTTATGCCGCCGGCGACATGGCGAGCGTGCCGCACAATTACATGCTCGGTGCCTTCACCAATGGCTCGGTCGCCGGCGAGGACGCAATGGAGTACGCCGACAACACCGACTTTGCCGAATTCGATGCCGCCGATGTCGCCAAGGAGCGCGAGCGCGTGATGGCGCCGACCAAGCGCGAGGACGGCATTCCGCCGAACCAGATCGAGTACAAGGCGCGCCGCCTGGTCAACGACTATCTGCAGCCGCCGAAGGTCACCCGCAAGTTCGAACTCGGCCAGAGGCGCCTCGCCGAAGTGCGCGAGGATATGGAGCAGCGCATGATCGCGCGCAATTCGCACGAATTGCTGCGCGCGCTGGAGACCCAGTCGATCCTCGATTGCGCCGACATGGCGGCGCATGCCTCGCTGTACCGCGAGGAAAGCCGCTGGGGCCTCTACCATCTGCGGACGGACTATCCCGAAAAGGACAACGAGAACTGGTTCTGCCACACGCTGCTGAGCAAGAAGGACGGCCGGATGACCAGCGAGAAGCGGGCCGTGCAGCCCTATGTGGTTCCGATCGCGGACGAGGAAAAGGACCTCTACGACAAGCAGCGCATCCGCGCCAGCGCCTGACGTTTGCAGACAACCTCATGGATTGGAGCTCAACATGCCCCTCGCCAGTTATCAGACGTCCGTTCCGGTCGTCGTCGACGAAGCCAAATGCATCGCGGACAAGGGCTGCACGGTATGCGTCGATGTCTGCCCGCTCGACGTGCTGCGCATCAGCGACATGACCGGCAAGGCCTACATGGCCTATGACGAATGCTGGTATTGCATGCCGTGCGAGGCCGATTGCCCGACCGGCGCGGTCACCGTCAACATTCCCTATCTGCTGAGGTGAGCCATGGCGACCCGTTCGAATCCTACGACGATCTCGAGGACGCCGACGAGCGTCTGCAGGCCGCCGATCCCGGCGAGCGCCGTGTCGCGATCATCGCGCTCGGACATTCCGGCGATCCGGCCGCCGTCGGCCATCTCGACCGCATGACGGCTGATCCCGATGCCGGCGTGCGCCAGCAGGTGGCGCTGGCGCTCGGCGAATTCGACGGTCCGGAACGGCGGCGGCGCTGGTCAAGATTGCGGTCGATCCGGAGCAGGTCGTGGCGAGCGCCGCGGCCGACAGCATGGCCGAATTGAAGGACCCGGCCTGCGCCGATGCGATCCTGCCGCTGGTCGGCCACGCCCACGCCTTTGTCCGCATGGCCGCTTGCGCGCGCTGAAGGAATTGCGGCGCAAGGACACGCTCAAGCCGGCGCTTGATGCCTTGCGCGACGCCGATGCGGCGGTTCGCGTCCAGGCCATCGGCGTGATCGGCTTTCTCAAGCTCGAAGAATCCATTCCCGCACTGACCTCGGTGACGACGGATGGCGATGCGCACGTCCGCCGTGCGGCGGTCAGCGCGCTGGCGTTTTCGCAGATGAAGCCGGCCGCCGAATCCATCACCCGTGCGCTTGCCGATAACGACTGGATGGTCCGCGAGGTGGCGGCCGAGACGTTGGGCACAATGTCAACGGGATGCACGCGGCGGACCAGCTGATAGCGGCATTGAGCGACGAGTTCTGGCAGGTGCGGCTGAAGGCGGTTCGAAGCCTTGGCAAGATGAAGGTCGCCCGCGCGGTGCCGGCGATCGGCGCCTGTCTGGCGCACGCGCAGGCCAATTTGCGCAAGGAAGGCGCGGCGGCGCTTGGCGAAATCGCCGATGCCGCTGGCTGCAAGTACCTGGAGCCAATCTCGACGATCCCGATCCCGAGGTTCGGAAGAACGCGCGCTGGGCGATGCAGCAGATCGTTGCGAGGAAAGGCGCGTTGGGGTCTTGACGATTGCCGGGTGGTTTTCCGGTCCAGAGCGGCGAACCCGCATCGTAGCGCTCCTTATCGGCGCATATTCGCGGACATTGAAACACCGGGCGTCCCTGTCCAGAAGGATGACTGGACAACCACCTCGGCGCCAGCCGTCGCCACGGTACTTGCGAGGGCAGGGTGGGGCCACCATCTGTTCCGTCCGAAGGAATTTACCATGCTGGATTTCACCCACGATCAGATTCGATGAGAGCTGCGCCATCGCAAGCGGCCGCAACCGGCGGCCACCGACGATCAGGCGCTGCTCGATGCCTATTCCAATGCCGTCATCGGCGTGACCGAACGCGTCGGACCCGCCGTGGTCCGGGTCGAAACCAGCGACCGGCGGGCCGCCATGCGCGCGAGCGCGGCGGGCTGGGCTCCGGGATCGTGATCTCTCCGGACGGGCTCGTGCTCACCAACAGCCACGTGGTCGGATCGTCGAAGCAGATCAGGCTGCGCGACACCGAGGGCATCGTCACCGACGCGCGCGTGCTCGGCGTCGATCCCGACACCGATCTGGCGCTATTGCGCGCCGACGGCTGCGCGATTTGCGCTACGCCTCGCTCGGCAATTCCAAGACATTGCGGCGCGGCCAACTGGTGGTCGCGATCGGCAATCCGCTGGGCTTCGAATCGACGGTGACGGCGGGCGTGGTGTCGGCGCTGGGCCGTTCGATCCGCTCGGTCAGCGGCCGGACCATCGAAGACGTCATCCAGACCGATGCTGCGCTCAATCCCGGCAATTCCGGCGGCCCGCTGGTGTCGTCGGCGGCCGAGGTGATCGGCATCAACACCGCGATCATCAGCGGCGCGCAGGGCATCTGCTTTGCGGTCGCCAGCAACACCGCGCAATTCGTGCTTGTCGGAAATTATTCGCCACGGCCATGTCAGGCGCGCCTATATCGGGGTGTCCGGCCAGACCGCGCCGGTGCCAAGACGGCATGCGGTGGTCGCCGGCGTCGACAACAAGATGGGCGCGCTGCTGGCGCAGATCGAGCCGGACGGGCCCGCGGCAAAGGCCGGGTTGTTGCCCGGCGATGTCGTGATCAGGCTCGATGGGATCGACGTCAACGGCGTCGACGATCTGATCCGTGCGCTGGATCGCGACCGCATCAATCGCGCCATCGAAATTGATGTGCTGCGCATGGGGCGCTTGCGAACCATCGACATTCATCCGACCGAACGCAGGCCGGCCGCTCGGGCAGGGGTCGGCGCGGTAGCTGCGCGGCATCCGCTGCCGCTCGCCTGCGATCCGAGCGACCAGATCTGCAGCGCTGCGTCTTGACATTTTCGAGAACGGTCCCGGATTCCTCGGCGCCGCCATCGTCGCGCCGAGGCGCCGATCGCTGATTCAGGCGCGGCGATCCCTTTGGAAACGGCTGCAGCACAGCGGCTTTTTGCTTCGCAACCAAGCTGCGCCGTTTCGTCGAAGCACATGGCTCCTCTCGGTCAACCCCGAATTGCCGCCGACGGCGGGCCAATCTCACCTACTTTAGTTGCGCTGCCGCGGAGCGATCTGCGACGCGGTTTCGCTTGCCGAGAAGACATGCGCGGCTAAAATGGTCGGCAAGGCCGAATAACGGCTTAGCAATAAGAGTGGAGAGAAACGATATGAAGAAAATATCCCGGTCGCCCATTTTTTGGTCGTTGCAAGGGCTTCTCGGCGGGACCGCCATCGGCCTGCTAACCATGATGTCCGGCCAGGCGCTGGCCGCCGACCCCATCAAGATCGGCGTTATCGCGGAAGCGCAGGCGATTGCCGGTGCGTCGATTCCGCAGGCGGCACAGATGGCCGCCGACGAAATCAACGCCAAGGGTGGCGTCGACGGCCGCAAGATCGAGATCATCACCTACGACAACCATTCCTCCTCCGCGGATTCCGTTCGCGCGTTCCAGCGCGCGGTGAATGAGGACAAGGTCAACATCGTCATCGCCAGTTACATCAGCGAAGTCGTGCTGGCGCTGGAGCCCTGGGCGTCGCGCCTGAAGACGCCGTTCATCACGCCGGGCGCCGCATCGAACGAGATCAGCAAGAGCGTCCACGCCGATTATGAGAAGAACAAATATACGTTCCACGGCTATCTGACCTCGGCCGCGCTGGCGCTGTCGGTCTGCGACGCCGCCAAGGAACTGCTGGTCGACCAGAAGCACATGAAGAGCGCCGTCATCATGAGCGAGGACGCCGCCTGGACCAAGCCGCTCGACGTCGGCTACGAGGAATGCCTGCCCAAGATCGGCCTGAAGGTGCTCGACCACATCCGCTTCTCGCCCGACACCACTGACTTCACGCCCATCTTCAACAAGATCGAAGGCGCCAAGCCCGACGTGATCATCACCGGAATTTCGCATGTCGGTGTGCAGCCGACGGTGCAATGGAAGAACCAGCAGGTTCCGATTCCGATGTTCGGGATCTCTTCGCAGGCGACCAATTCCACCTTCGGCAAGGATACCAATGACGCGGCGAACGGCGTGCTCTACCAGGGCGTTTCCGGTCCCGGCGTTGCCGTGACGCCGAAGTCGGTCCCCTTTGCGGACGGGTTCAAGGCGAAGTTCGGCAACTTCCCGTCCTATGCCGGCTACACCTCGTATGACGAAGTCTACTACATCGCCGACGCCGTGAAACGCGCGGGCTCGACGGACGCGGACAAGCTGGTTGCCGCGCTGGAGAAGACCGACTGGACCGGCACCATCGGCCGCATCCAGTTCTACGGCAAGGACGATCCGTTCACCCATTCGATCAAATACGGCAAGGGCCTGATCACCGGCTTGATGCTGCAGTGGCAGGACGGCAGGCAAATCGCCGTCTGGCCGAAGGAAGTCGCCAAGGCCCAGATGAAGTTCCCGAGCTTCATCAAGGTCACGTCGAACTGATAATCGAATGATCATGCTCCCGGGTTCGCCCGGGAGCATTTTCGCATTGGCAATTTCCTGGGAGTGAGGCAGCGGCGCTGCCGTGGCCATTATAGATGCTTGCTTTTCAGATCCTGATCGACGGCTTTGCCATCAGTGCGTTGTACGCGCTCGGGGCTACTGGCTTCACCCTCATTTTTGGCGTCTCCGGCGTGCTTAACCTCTCGCACGGCGCCATCATGGTCCTGGCGGCGGTGGCGGCATGGGCTGCCGCCAGCATGCTGCATATGAACACCTATGCCGGCGCGCTGGTCGGCGTCGGCGTCGCATTGGTCGCGGCATTCGCGACCTATTTCGCGGTGGTGCAGCCGATCCAGAAATCGAGGCGAATTCCCACCGAGGAGAAGGAAATCTTCGTTCTCACCGGCACCTTGCTGTGGGGGATCATGATCCAGGAGCTGATCGCGTATTTCTTCACCAACAACGCCAAGACGGTGCTGCCGATCGTCGAGGGCGTCGTGGAGATCTTCGGCGTTCGCACGCCGCAAAACGAAATCTTCACTGCCCTGGTCTGCTGCCTCGTGATCGGCCTGCTCTGGCTCATGGTGAACCGCACCCGCACCGGAAAGGCGGTGCTGGCGGCATCGATGAACCCGCGCGGCGTCACGCTGCTCGGGCTTGAGCTCACCAGCATCTATATCGTGGTCTGGGGCATCTACGGCATTCTTGCCGGCATCGCCGGCGTGCTGCTCGGCATGTTCTTGGGCGTTAGTTCCTATAGCGTGGGGCCGCTGACCGCGAGCGCATTCTCGATCGTTGTGCTCGGCGGCCTTGGCAGCGTATCCGGCTCGCTGATCGCTGCATTCGTGGTCGGTTACCTCGAAACCCTGACCGCTTATCTGGTCTCGCCGGCCTACCGGACCATTCCGGCGCTGCTGCTGCTGGTCATCGTGATGTATATCCGGCCGCAGGGCCTGCTCGGGAGACGATGAGCATGGCCAGTTTTTTCAAATCGCGGCTGTTCTTTATCTCGCTCGTCGTGGTCGTCGTCGCTGCGACGTTGCCGCTCTATGTGTCGGGCTACGTTCTCGGTCTGCTCACGGTGGCCTATTATTTCGGCGTATTCGCGATGGCGTGGGATCTCCTGTTCGGATTCGCGGGTGAGGTGAATTTCGGTCCGACCTTCCTGATCGGCGTCGGCGCCTACACCGCCGGCATTCTCAACAACGAATATGGATGGTCGGTGTATCTGTGCATCTTCCTGGGCGCGATGGCCTCGGTGGTTGCCGGCTTTGTGCTGGCGTTGCCTGCCTTGCGCGTGCGCGGGCCCTATTTCGGATTGACGACGCTGGTCGCCGTCCTGATGCTGCAGAATTTCATCGTCGTATTCGCCGACCTCACCGGCGGCGAAATCGGTCTCACCATTCCGGACGTGATCACCATCGACGCCGGCGCCAACTACTGGATTGCGCTTGGATTCATGACCATCAGCGCCATCATTTTGTACGGGCTTTCGCAGTCTCCGGTCGGCCTGGTGCTGCAGGCGAGCGGTCAGGATCCGGTGCAGGCCGGCGCGCTTGGTTTCAATATCGTCAAGCACAAGCTCGCGGCTTTCGTGGTGAGCGCATTCTTCTCGGGGCTTTCCGGCGCGCTATTGGTGTTTTATTTCGGCACCGCCTCGGTCGGCACCGTCGTTGACGTCGCCGTCGGCGTCAACGTCATCGTTGCCGCCGTGCTGGGGGGCCGCCGCACCGTGCTGGGAGCCGCGTTAGGTGCGATCTTCCTGATTGTCGCCGGCGAATTCCTGCGGCCAACCGGCGAACTGGCAACCTTCATCGTCTCGGCCGTAGCGCTGCTCGTTGTCCTGTTCTTCCCCGGCGGTTTCCTCGGAGCGGCCCTCTCGCGTGAGGCCCGCTCGTGATGGATGCGACCACCAACAATTCTCCCGTCCTCGAAGTCCGCGGCCTGACCAAGCGCTTCGGCGGCCTCACCGCGGTCAAGAATCTCAGCCTCGATTTGCGCGCCGGAGAAATCTTCGGCCTGATCGGCCCGAACGGATCCGGCAAATCGACTGCGATGAAGTCGATCATGGGCATCGAACGCCCGACCGGAGGCGAGGTCATTTTCCAGGGCGAGAATGTCGCCGGCCTGCCACCGCACAAGATCGCGCGCAAGGGTTTCGGGATGGTGTTCCAGCATTCACGGCCGCTGAATCGGCAGACCGTGCTGGAAAACATCATGGTCGCGCTGTTGCCCGACAGCCTGTTCATGCTGTTCCCGGACAAGGCGCTGACCGAGCGCGCGAAATGGATCGCCAACCGTGTTGGCCTTGGCGCCGTGATGGATCGCCGGCCGCCGACTTTGCCGTTCGCCGATTTGCGCCGGCTTGAACTGGCAAAAGCCATCGCGCGGGATCCCAAAGTGGTGCTGGTCGACGAGCCATTCGCAGGGCTGACGCTCGCCGAAGTCGGCACCTTCTCTGAACTGATCCGGAGTTTTCGCGATGAAGGGCGCGCGGTACTGCTGGTCGACCATAACGTCAAGAGCGTCGCGGCGCTGGTTGACCGGGTGCTGGCGATGTATCTCGGCGAGGAGATTGTCACCGGCCGCGCCGACGAGGTGATGCGCAACGAAACGGTGCGCCGCGTCTATTTGGGCGGCGCGATCGAGACCTCGGCTCGCCCGGAGACCAGCTTCAAGGACAAGGTTCCGCTGCTGCAGGTCGAGAACGTCAGCGTCTTTTACGGCAAGGCGCAGGCGTTGGAAAATGTCTCGATCCATGTCCACCAGGGCGAATTCGTCTCCGTGGTCGGATTGAACGGCGCCGGCAAGACCACGCTGTTCAATACGATTTCGGGCTTCCTGCCTTACAGCGGCGACATCGTTCGCGATGGCGAGAAGCTGCGCGGCACCAGCCCGGCGCGGATCGCCCGCAGCGGCGTCGTGCAGTGCCCGGAGTCGCGGGAGCTGTTCGGCGAGATGAGCGTGCGCGAAAATCTCGATCTCGGTGGCCAGCACCTGTCGGACGGGGACAAGGCTAAACAGCTGGCTTGGCTGTTCGAGCTGTTTCCGATCCTGAAAGAGCGTCAGAACCAGATGGCGCAGACGCTGTCCGGCGGCGAGCAGCAGATGCTCGCGATCGGCCGGGCGTTGATGATGCAACCGAAGATACTGATCCTCGACGAACCGACGCTGGGCCTTGCGCCGGTCATTCTCGAACAATTGTCAAAGGCGCTGGAAAAATTGCGCCAGACCACGCCGATCACGGTGTTGCTGGGCGAGCAGAACGTCACCTTCGCGCTGCCGCACGCCGACCGGGTCTATGTGCTGGAGCATGCGCGCATCGTTTGGGAAGGCGACCCCGGCCGTTTTGCCGAGGAGGCTGGCACCGGCTATCTCTGAGATCCAATTTGTAAACCGTGCAGGGCGCCGATACGGTTACAGCAAGATCTTCGGAGGAACGCCTATGGCCAGACGACTGATCGATATCTCCGTGCCGCTGCAAAACGACGTGCCGGCCGACCCGCCTGGCCTCCATCCGGTGATCCAGTACAACGACCATCAGCAGAGCCTGCCGCGCATGCTCGGCTTCTTTGAAGGCCTGAAGGCCGAAGACCTTCCGGACGGCCAGGGCTGGGCGATGGAGACCGTCCAACTCTCGACCCATAACGGCACCCATCTCGATGCGCCCTACCATTATCACCCCACCATGAATCGCGGCGAGAGGGCATGGACGATCGACGAAGTGCCGCTGGAATGGTGCTTGCAGCCTGGCGTGAAGCTGGATTTCCGCCATCTGCCGGACGGCTATGTGGCGACTGCCAAGGATGTCGAGAACGAGCTCAAGCGTATCGGTCATACGCTTTCGCCGCTGGAGATCGTGCTGGTCAACACCAGCGCCGGAGCCAAATATGGCCGGCAGGATTATGTCAACTCCGGCTGCGGCATGGGCTATGAGGCGACGATGTACCTGCTCGAGCGTGGCGTGCGGCTGACCGGCATCGATGGCTGGAGCTGGGACGCACCGTTCGTCTACACCGCGAAGAAATACGCCGAGACCAAGGATGGTAGCCTTATCTGGGAAGGCCACAAGGCCGGGCGTCACATCGGCTATTGCCACATCGAAAAGCTTCACAATCTCGAACAATTGCCGTCGACCGGTTTCATCGTGTCATGTTTTCCGGTCAAGATCGAACGCGCGTCCGCGGGCTGGACCCGGGCGGTGGCGATCCTCGACTCCTGAAGCTCTGTATCTTTGTTTGCCGCGCTTTCTTCACGCGAACCGGAATCCACTTCGCTCGAAAACGCTATGAAGTAGGCTTCGCGGTTACTTCTTCATGTCCATGATGAACGCCGCGATGTCCTGGGCGTCGTTACCTTTCAGGGGCACGTTTGGCATGGTGGCGTGCGGCAGGCGCAGAAACGAGGCGATCATCTGGGAGGTGACGGTCTCCTTGGCTGCGATGGCTGCAAATGATCGCGCTTTCGATTTGCCGGGACCAGGTCCGATCGCGTGGCACTCCGTGCACCACCGCTCCGACAGCCGCCGGCCGTTTTCGACGTTCTGCGCGGGGGCCTCGCCGGCGCTTGCGAGCAGCGCAAGCGCGACAGCAAGACACGCGAAAGACAGATACACGGCCTGCCGGCATCAACTCATAATTCTAAACCGGGCGCTCACAGCGGCTCGTCGTCGGCTGTCGAGGGCTGCTCCTGCAATGAGACAATATCTCCTCCGCCGAGATCCTCTTCCGGCGGTGGGTAGGCGCGCGCCTCGAAATTGTCGACCACCTTCTTGACGCCCGGAACATTTTCCGCGGCGACGATCGCTGCCTGCCGGGCGTTCTTGCTCGCTACAACGCCGCTCAGGCTCACGACCCCGTCATGCGCCGTGACCTTGAGCCTGCAAGGCCCCCAGGCCGCGCCGGCCATGGCCGCGATGACTTGCTCGCGAATACGTTCGTCATCCGCAGACGGGTGTGGGGCATGGCGGGCGAGGTCGGCGACGGCGGGCAAGAAGTCCGAGCGGGTTACGATTCCGACCAGGCGATGGCCGCGCGCCACCGGAATACGTTTGACGTTGTTGGATTCCATGATCTCGACGATCTCAGCGAGCGGCGTATCCTCCGATATGGTCACGGGATCCGGCGTCATGATCTCGCCGACCTTGCGGCCATGCGCATGAACGAAGTCAGCCGCGACGCGGTCGGTGCCGACCAGAAAACTCAGCCACCGGCCGCGCTTTCGCTCCGTTCCGATCTCGGCGCGGCGGATAAAATCGCCTTCCGAGATAATGCCGATCAGCCGGCCGTCCGCGTCGACCACGGGCAGCCCGCTGACGTGGTGCCGCAGCATGGTGTCGACCGCCTCGGCAATGAGTGCGTCAGCGCCGATCGTAATGACTTGTTGGGTCATGATATGATGCGCGCGCATTGATGGTCTCCCGGCCGGTATCCGCAGACAGTCCGGACAAGCTAATTGAAGAAGGCGCCCTTGGCTTGATCAGGGTCAACCTGAATGCCCCCGGGGAGACGGGGCGAGCGATCTTCGTCGGGCTTGGACCCGAAATACCCGGCATGAACCCGCAAAACCGATGTTCAATCGCGCCAAGCCACCAGTGAAACTGGCCGGAAAGGGACAAGGCCGTGTTGTCGCTGATTTAGCGCGGAAACCGGCGTTTGTGGGATCGGTGCTTCAGGAGAACCGGCTGCAGCGTATGGTGCGACCAAACCCATGACGTCGCACGGTGCAAGAACGTCGGGCGCCGCGACCTCCCGGTCTTATGGACATGGATCCCAGCCTCAAGACCGCCAAACATCACAATCAGCAGAAGGATTTTCAGAGTTTCGCTTGTCATGTCAGCACCCACGCAGATGGCTGCGCCTCTGGAACAAAATTATAATAGCGCAAAAGGCGCGCATACTCTTTGCTCCAGATCAATATCCGGCAGAAATCGGTGGCCTCGCTCTTTAGGCCACCGCCGCCTGTCGGCTTTCCTCCAGCGCCGCGGCAATCGCATCGTCGACGCGCTCGAGCCAGACGAACTCCAGTCTGTCGCGGGCTCCTTGCGGAATATCGTCGAAGTCCCGCCGGTTCCGCGCCGGCAGCATCACCCGGGTGAGGCCTGCCGCGGCGGCGGCGACCACCTTTTCCTTGATGCCGCCGACCGGCAGTACCAGACCGCGCAGCGATATCTCGCCGGTCATCGCGGTGTCGCTGCGCACCGTGCGGTTGGTGAGCAGGGAGGAAAGTGCGGTGAACATCGCAACCCCCGCGCTCGGTCCGTCCTTCGGCGTGGCGCCGGCGGGGACATGGACATGAATGTCGCTCTTCTCGAACAGCGAGGGATCTATACCAAGCTGGACGGCGCGGCTCTTCACCAGCGTCAGGGCTGCCTGCGCGCTTTCGCGCATGACGTCGCCGAGCTGGCCGGTCAGGATCAGCGCGCCTTTGCCGGGAACGCGGGTCGCCTCGATAAACAGAATATCGCCGCCGACCGGAGTCCATGCGAGCCCCGTCGCCACCCCGGGAAGGCTGGTGCGCATGGCGATCTCGCCCTCGAAACGGGGCTGGCCAAGGACGGCGACTAAGTCCTTGGCGCTGACGGTGACCTTGCTGGCGCTGCCTTCGGCGATCTGCACCGCCGCATGGCGCAGCGCCTTGCCGATTTCCCGCTCCAGCGAGCGGACGCCGGCCTCCCTGGTGTAGCCCTTGATCATCAGCTGCAGCGCGTCAATTTCGATCTCGGCCTGCTCCGGTTTCAGACCGTTGGCTTCGAGCTGGCGGCGGACCAGATAGCGCCGCGCGATCTCGAGCTTTTCATCCTCGGTGTAGCCCGGCAGGCTGATGATCTCCATGCGGTCCTGCAGGGGGCCCGGAATCGTATCCAGCATGTTGGCGGTGGCGATGAACACCACGCGGGAGAGATCGAACGGCACGCCGAGATAATTGTCGCGGAACGTCGCGTTCTGTTCGGGATCGAGCACCTCGAGCATCGCGGCCGATGGATCGCCCTGAATGCCGCGTCCCATCTTGTCGATCTCGTCGAGCATCATCACGCAATTGCGCGCGCCCGCCTTCTTGATCCCCTGGATGATGTTGCCGGGCAGGGCGCCGATATAGGTCCGGCGGTGGCCCCGGATCTCGGCCTCGTCATGAACGCCGCCGAGACTGACGCGGACGAACGGCCGCTCCATGGCGCGGGCGATCGACTGTCCCAGCGAGGTCTTGCCGACCCCGGGCGGTCCGACGAAGCACAGGATCGGCGCCTTGCCGTGCGGCGCCAGTTTGCGCACCGCCAGATATTCGACGATCCGGCTCTTGATCTTCTCCAGGCCGAAATGATCCTCATCGAGAATGCGGCGCGCCTCTGGAATATCGATGGTCTTTTCCGCAGGCAGCGCCCACGGTAGCTCGATCAGCCAGTCGAGATAGCTCCGGACCATGCCGGCCTCGGCGGCCGCTTCCGGCATCCGCTCGTAGCGCTGCACTTCCTTGCGTGCGTGGCTTTCCGCCTCCGGCGGCATCCCCGCCTTGGCGATCGCCTCGTTCAGCTCCTCGACTTCCTGCGCCTTGCCGTCGCCTTCGCCCAATTGACGCTGAATGGTCGCCATCTGCTCGCGCAGGATGGCTTGGCGCTGGCGCTCATCGAAGGTGGCTTTGGTCTTCTGGCCGATCTCGGCCGTCAGCCGAAGTACTTCGAGCCGCTCGGCGAGGTGGCGCGAAACCTTCTCCATTCGCTGCGCGAGGTCGATGGTCTCCAGGATCTCCTGCTTATCCTCCGGCTTGATGTCCATGTAGGACGTCGCGAGATCGGCCAGAGCCGCGGGCGAGGTGGTCGACTGCAATGCGGCGAGAAGCTCCGGCGGCGCCTGTGGCAACAGCTGAATGGCTTCGATGGCCAGCCTTTGCAAGTTGAGAAAACGCGCCTCGATTTCCGGCGAGCTTGTCGTGGGCTCCGGAATATGAAGTACCCTCGCGACGGGGAACGGCGTGCCCGGAAGGAAGTCGAGAATGCGGGCGCGTTGAACGCCCTGGCAGATGATGTGGTGGGTTTCATCCGGCGCGGTAATGTAACGGACGATGTTGGCGACGGTGCAAACCCGGTGCAACTCGTCAGGCGTAGGATCGTTCGCTTCGGCATTTCGCTGCAGCAGGATCCCGATCGGCCGCTGGTCGCGCAACGCCTGCTGGGCGGCGGCGATCGATTTCGGCCGGCCGATGGTGATGGGGGCGACGACCCCCGGAAACAGCACGGTATTGCGAACGGGAACGATGATCACGGCATCATTCGGAATCGGCACGGAATCCGCCGGGGTAGGTGGCGGAAGTCGGAGTCGAAGCGGGTTCTTCATTGATTGGCGACATGACGATCCTCACACAGACTTTGCCAGACGCAATGCGATGCATCCATTCACCGCGAAGCGGCTGACGGCGTAACGGCCCGTGGGCAGTACGATGCGTCTCTCGAACCGGCCCTGCGGGAGTTCAAGCCGGTGAATCCTGGCATTGCGCAGTTCAACGGGCAGCACCCGTTGTCCGCTGATGACAAGTGTTCCGTTTTCGATCACGGCCTCGACGTGTTCGGGATCGACGCCGGGCAGCGCGACGAGGATCAGAAACTCCCTGTCGGTTTCCAGCACGTCGATCGGAGGTTCCCAACTGGGCTCCTGCGAGCCCGCCCGAGACCGAAGGCTGAAGAACTGCTGGCGCAACCGTTCAGCGCGGGCCAGCGAATCGATCGCCTCGGACAACATCCAGTTGACAGGATCTTTTGTCGACATCTGCTCTCTCGCGTTTGACTCGGTTCCTGAAACGACCGCTGCGTTGCATGCTATCCGAAAGCGCTGACGCAGAGGCGTCCGGCAGGGGGCTTTACAAATAGTTCTACGCTTGCGCTATCCCGTCAATCGGAAGCCAAGGAGAATCGGGAGCGGCGGGCATTAGCTACGATGTGGCGGGAGTCTCGGACCGCACGCGCGCGATGATCCCGGCGGCAATCTGCATGGTCGCGCCAATCCCCCAGCAAAAACTGATCAGGAGCGCCGTAGGCACGCGCGCCGTCTCGTCCAGAACAATGCTGGAGACGGAGACCACTGCCGCCACCGCAGCAAGGAAGGTCCCAGCCGCGCTGAGCAGCTCCACGGTATCCCATTTGGACCCCAAGCCATGTCGCAGGGGCAGGTGCATGTGATGGTCCGGGGGAACGCGAGGCAGGTCGATCCCGAGATAGAAGCCGGCAGCCCCGTAAAGCATCATGGCGAGGACGGTGGCGGTAGAATCGATCAGACCGAAGTTGGCCCTTCCCACATGCGCGGCGACGAACAGCCCGCATGAGGCTCCCGTCAAGGCGAGCCCGGTCCGTTCGAGAACATGTGCCCACCGGCTGAGAGTGGAGCGGGTATCCCAAGGCTCGCTATGATTGCTCATTTGATTTACCTAGCAAATGGCAACTGGGGGGCCATTGACAAAGATCAAGCCCCGCCTTTCGCTTTTCGGAAAAGCGTGCGGGCTATTTCCCACGGCTTGACCCGTGTCAAAGAGGACCACCGGTTTCCGGCCAATAATGTCATCGTTGGACGGCATAACCGTCTCTTCAGCAGGCCGGAGGGCAATTGAGCCAAGCACAGCCAACGAGCCGCAGCGAGGGCATCTCATTGCGGCAGGTGCTTCCCAGTGCCACCGCGGGGACCGCATCGCTTGCCGGCTCAATTGCCGAATTGCAGCCCCGACGTAACATCAAGGCACCGCATTATCTCACCAAGCATTATTGGTGGGCCTATGTGCACCCCAGGGCGGTGTGGTTCTTCGAGCGGCAATGGCTGGTCAATCTCATCCTGTGGGGCAATTATACGCGGCTGCGCAACGCGGCGATAACGGAATTGGGGGATGTGCTTCCTGGCACGACCCTGCAGGTGGCGTGCGCCTATGGCGATCTCACCGGAAAGTTGACCCAGCGGGTTGCGGCCGGCGGCGGCAGACTGGACGTCGTCGACGTGCTGCCGGTGCAACTGGAAAACCTGCGAAACAAGCTGCCGCCGGGCGCGCCGGCGCGGCTGCTGACGATGGATTCCGCCGATCTCAAACTTCCCGACGCCAGCTATGATCGGGTGCTGTTGTTTTTCCTTTTGCATGAACAGCCCGAATCTCACCGCGAGCGAACGCTGAGTGAAGTCTTCCGCGTGGTCAGGCCGGGCGGGGAGATCGTCATCGTCGACTATGCGCTGCCGCGCTGGTGGCATCCGCTGCGCTATTTTTGGCGGCCGCTGCTCGCGGTGCTCGAGCCCTTCGCGCTCGATCTATGGCGAGACGAGATCGTCCATTGGCTGCCCGCGGCCGCACGGACCGGATGGCGCAAGCAATCCTTTTTCGGCGGCCTCTATCAGAAAGTCGTGATCAAGCGCTGAGCGGTCAGACCGCGATCAGCGCAACGGCAGCGGCGAGAATCATCAGCCAGGCCGTGCCATAGCACGCTGCCTTGACGGCGATGCCTCCCCCCAATCCGAGATCATGCGCCGTCATGCGCAGGCGATGCGCGGCATGCCAGGCGGGCAGCGCCACCGCCCCGAACAGGATCAATTTGCCGGCCGGATTGTGCGCGAACGCCGCGATCGTCTCATAATGCAAATGGAGAATGCCCAGCGGCACCAGCACGCCGGTAATCAGGATCAGCACCGGGGTGATCAGCGCCGCCAGCAGTCCGCCGCCGGCAAAGGGCAGCCACAGGATCGGCTTGTTCGACCTCGCCATGGGCTACACTCCCGCTGCAATCAGCACGACGGCCGACACCGCGGCCCAGGCGAGGTAATGGGCGCCGACAATCACGGCACCGGGCACCGGTTCACCTTTCACCATCAACGGCATCGCCTTCGGCGTCAGCGCGAACCAGGTCACGCTGTGATAGATCGCGAAGACGAGGCACAGGCATTGAAAGACCACGCCGAACGGACTGGAGAACGCCGCGACAAATCCGTCCCATGCGGCGGCTCCTTGCGATAGCCTGACCAGCCCGACCACCAGCAGCGCGCAATACAGGCCAACGAACAGGCTGGTCAGCTCGCGGATCATGTAGGCGATGTAGCGCGGGTGCTGAAGCCACCAGCTCCGTTCCACCTGGCGCAGATAGGGGCGGCGGCTCATCTGTGCGCTCCCGGGGTCAGCAGGTCCTTGAGCCAGTCGACCGAGGCGGAAATCTTGGTTTGCTGGATCGCGGCGGCGGGATCGACCTGTTTGGGGCAAACCTGCGAGCAGGCGCCGACAAAGGTGCATTCCCAGATGCCGTCATCGCTGGCCACCGTTCCGGCGCGCGCGTCCTTGCCGCCGTCGCGGGAATCGAGATTGTAGCGGTGCGCCAGCGCCAGCGCCGCTGGGCCGACGAAATCCTCGTTCAGACCGATCTGCGGGCAGGCGGCGTAGCACAATACGCAATTGATGCACTGGGTGTATTGGTGGAAGGCATTGAGCTCGGCGGGCGATTGCAAATATTCGCCGTCGCCGAGCTGCTTGTCTTCCCTGGGGATCAGATACGGCTTCACGCCCGACAATTTGTCCATGAAGCTGTCCATCACGATTACGAGGTCGCGCTCGATCGGGAAGTGGTCGAGCGGCTCGACCCGGATCACGCCGCCGCGATAGTCGCGCAGGAAGGTGTGGCAGGACAGTTTCGGCTCATTGTTTATCATCATGCCGCAACTGCCGCACACCGCCATGTGGCAGGACCAGCGGTAGGACAGCGTGGCGTCGAGATTGTCCTTGATGTGATTGAGCGCGTCGAGCACCACCCAGTCGTCCTGGTAGGGCACGGTGTAGCGCTGGAAATGCGGCTCGCTGTCAGTCTCGGGGCGATAGCGCAGCACTTCGAGCGTGACGGTCTCGCTCATGTCGCGGCTCCCCCGTAGACGCGTTCGGCCGGCGGCGATTTGGTGATCACGACATCGAGATAGCTGATCGACGGCGGATCGGCGCCGCGATAGCGCGCCAGGCTGTGCCTGAGATAGTTGGTATCGTCGCGTTTGGGATATTCGAGGCGCTGGTGCGAGCCGCGCAACTCCTTGCGCTCCAGGGCCGAATGCGCCATGGCGGAAGCGACATCGAGCATGCAGCCGAGCTCCAGCGTCTGGATCAAATCGGTGTTGAAGACGTTGCTGCGGTCCTGCAACTGTATCTTGCGGTAACGCGCGCGCAGCTCCGCGAGAATGCCGCAGGTCTCTCGCAGCGTATCCTCGCTGCGGTAGATGCCGGCGCCGCTTTCCATGGTGTCGTTCATCGCCTTGCGGAGGCCGGAGACGGTATCGTTGCCGCCCTCGCGCGCGAACAGCGCGCGCAAGCGCGCTTGCGCCGTCTCGGCGGCCTTTGCGCCCGCGCCGGGCTTCGGATGGGCCTTGGCAAAGGCTGCCGCGCCACGTCCGGCCCGGGCGCCGAACACGACGATTTCGGCGAGCGAATTGGAGCCAAGGCGATTGGCGCCATTGATCGAGACGCAGGCACATTCGCCGGCAGCGAACAGGCCGGGCAGCGATGTCGCGGTGTCGATATCGGTGTGAATGCCGCCCATGGTGTAGTGCACCACCGGCCGAACCGGGATCAATTCATGCACCGGGTCGATGCCGACATAGGCTTCGGCGAGTTCGCGCACCATCGGCAGCCGCTCGTTGATCTTCTTTTCCCCGAGATGACGGATGTCGAGATGCACCACGTCGCCATGTGGCGTCTTGACGGTGCGGCCTTTCCGCTGCTCGTGCCAGAAGGCTTGGCTTAGACGGTCGCGGGGCCCGAGTTCCATCGCTTTCTTGCGTGGCCAGGGGTCCGGTGGGCCGAGATTGTAATCCTGCAAATAACGGTAGCCATCCTTGTTGACGAGTATCCCGCCTTCGCCGCGCGTTCCTTCGGTGATGAGAATGCCGGTGCCGGGCAACCCGGTCGGGTGATACTGCATGAATTCCAAATCTTTCAGCAGCACACCGGCCCGATAGGCCATCGCCATCCCGTCGCCGGTCTTGATGGCGCCGTTGGTGGTGAAGGGAAAAATGCGTCCGGCGCCGCCGGTGGCGATGACGACCGCCTTGGCGCGGAACGCAACCATGCGGCCCGACCGCATCTCGATGGCGATGACGCCGCCGCAGCGGCCTTCCTCGACGATCAGATCGGTCGAGTAATATTCATCGAAGCGCCTGATCGAGGGATATTTCAGCGAGGTCTGGAACAGCGTATGCAGGATATGGAAGCCGGTCTTGTCGGCGGCGAACCAGGTGCGCTCGATCTTCATGCCGCCGAACGGCCGCACCGCGACGGTGCCGTTGGCTTCGCGGCTCCAGGGACAGCCCCAATGTTCCAGTTGCAGCAGTTCCAACGGCGCGGTGTCGACGAACAATTCGACGGCATCCTGGTCACAAAGCCAGTCGCCGCCGGAAACGGTGTCGTGGAAATGGTTGTCCAGACTGTCGTTGTCCTTGATGACGCCGGCCGCGCCACCTTCGGCGGCCACGGTGTGGCTGCGCATCGGATAAACCTTGGAGATCAGCGCAAGCGTGAGAGAAGGATCGGCTTCGGCGACCGCGATGGCGGCACGCAGGCCCGCGCCGCCGGCCCCCACGATCGCGACGTCGATTTCAATCACGTCCATGAGGCATCGCTCCCGAGAACGGCCGTCCGTTTCACCGGCCTTCTCCGTGAAGTCTCAATGGGCCACAGTGGTGCAGAGCAAGCGTTGATCTGGGTCAACGCGTCATGCTTGGCCAGCCCCGATCGGCAGGCGCCCTCATAGAGCAGCCACGCCAGCGCGAGGCTGCCGAGGCCAGCTCGCCCAATCCGTCAGCATGGATCCCCGCATTGCAGCAGCCCAGATCCTGGGCGATTCAGGTGCGTCATTGATCTAGCGCAAGGACGCGCATCGATTTGGTCTCGACCTTAACATCTGGAATTCATTACGAAAGATCGCGTTGACGACCCGAGCACGCGAAGGGTGCTCAACAGTTGGGCGTCACGCGATCAAAAAAAGCAACAACAGGGAGATCAACATGCCCATGACCCGGTTGCGGCTCGCCGCTCTGTCGGCTGCCGCCATCTTCAGCGTCGCGATTTGCGATAGCGCAATTGCCCAGAAGAAATACGACACCGGTGCGACCGATACCGAAATCAAGATCGGCAACATCATGCCGTACAGCGGACCCGCCTCATCCTACGGGCTCATCGGCAAGACCGAGGAAGCCTATTTCAGGATGATCAACGACCAGGGCGGCATCAACGGCCGCAAGATCAATTTTGTGACTTACGATGATGGTTACAGTCCGCCGAAGGCGGTCGAGCAGGCGCGCAAGCTGGTGGAGAGCGACGAAGTCCTGGTGGTGTTCAATCCGCTGGGAACGCCGTCGAACTCCGCGATCCAGAAGTACCTCAATTCAAAGAAAGTACCGCAACTGTTCGTTGCCACCGGTGCCACCAAGTGGAATGATCCAAAGGGCTTTCCATGGACCATGGGCTGGCAGCCGAGCTACCAAAGCGAGGCGCAGATCTACGCCAAGTACATCCTGAAGGAGAAGCCGGACGCAAAGATCGCCGTGCTCTATCAGAACGACGATTTCGGCAAGGATTATCTGAAAGGTCTGAAGGACGGGCTCGGCGCCAAGGTTTCGATGATCGTTGCCGAGGAAAGTTACGAGACCACCGAGCCGTCGATCAACTCCCATGTCGTCAAGCTGAAGTCCACCGGCGCCGACGTTTTCGTCAGCATCACCACGCCGAAATTCGCAGCGCAAGCGATCAAGAAGCTCGCCGAACTGCAATGGAAGCCGATGCAGGTCATCGCCAACGTTTCGGCTTCCGTTGGCAGCGTGCTGCAGCCGGCGGGCTTCGAGAATGCGCAAGGCCTGCTCTCGGCCGCCTACGCCAAGGACGGCGCCGACCCGCAGTGGAACGACGATCCGGGCATGAAGAAATGGTCGGCGTTCATCGATAAGTATATGCCCGGCGCCAATCGCTCCGACGGCAATCTGGTCTTTGGCTACGGCGTTGCGCAGACGTTGGTCGAAACGCTCAGGAAGTGCGGCGATGACCTGACCCGGGCCAATGTGATGAAGCAGGCGGCGAGCCTGAAGGATTTCACGCCGGACACGCTATTGCCCGGCGTCAAGATCAATACCTCCGCCACCGATTTCGCGCCCCTGTCGCAGCTGCAGATGATGCGGTTCAAGGGCGAGAAATGGGAGCTGTTTGGTGATATCATCAGCGGCGACATCGCCACCCACTGACGGCTGTCGTGCAAACTAAAATCCGAAACTGCAGGGACCGCCTTCGGGCGGTCCTTGAGCAACGGAGTTCATGTTCACGGCGCCGCGATGGGTTGCTGATCTTCGACGAGGCTGGAGCGGTAACATGAACGGCGCCCATTCCCTGGTTCAGACGCTGGTCAATTGCGGCGTCGACACCTGTTTCGCCAATCCCGGCACTTCCGAAATGCATCTGGTCGCAGCCCTCGACACCGTAAAGGGGCTGCGGCCGGTGCTTTGCCTGTTTGAGGGTGTCGCCACCGGCGCTGCCGATGGTTATGGCCGCGTCGCCGGCAAGCCGGCGGCGACGCTTCTCCATTTGGGGCCCGGTCTCGCCAATGGCCTTGCCAATTTGCACAACGCCCGCCGCGCCGCGACGCCGATCGTCAATATCGTCGGCGATCACGCCACCTATCATCTGCAATATGATGCGCTGCTGACATCCGACATCGCAGGATTCGCCCGCCCGGTATCGGGTTGGATCCACGAGACCAAGAGCGCAAGGCTCGCCGCAGGCGACGCCGCAAGGGCCGTTCAGGCTGCGTGCGCCGCGCCCGGCGGCATCGCTACCCTGATCTTGTCCGCCGACACCGCCTGGAATCCGGCCGAGCGCGCCGCGCAGCGGTTGCCGGATATCGGGCCCGCGATCGTGACAGCGGATACGATCGAACACGTCGCCGGGATGATATCCAACGGCAAGAAGACGGCCATGCTGCTGCGCGGCCGCGCCCTTGTCGGCGCCGGGCTGGAGGCGGCCGGGCGTGTCCACGCCAAGACCGGCGCGCGGCTGTTGTGCGACACCTTTGCGCCGCATGCCGAGATGGGCGCCGGTCGCGTCCCGGTCGAGCGGATTCCCTATTTCGGCGAGCAGGTCGCAGCATTTCTGGCGGGAACGGACCAGATGATCATGGTTGGCAGCACGCCGCCGGTGTCGTTCTTCGCCTACCCGAACAAGCCGAGTTGGTGTGTGCCGGAAGGCTGCGAGCTGATTTATCTCGCGCAACCGCATGAAGACGGCACCCGCGCCTTGCGGAATCTGGCCGATGCGCTGGACGCGCCGCAGCAGGTCGCGGCCCGCGTGGCGTTGCAATTGCCGGGCCTGCCCACCGGCCTGTTGAATTCGCTCAGCATTGCCCAGATCATCGCGCAGCTGACGCCGGATCATGCGATCTATGCCGACGAATCCAATACATCGAGCCTGCCGCTGTTGATGACGCTGGCGCGCGCACGGCCGCACACCCATCTGCCGCTGGCCGGCGGCTCCATCGGGCAGGGCTTGCCGCTCGCGGTGGGCGCGGCGCTGGCCGCTCCCGATCGCAAGGTGGTCTGTCCGCATGGCGACGGCGGCGCCGCCTACACCATGCAGGCACTGTGGACCATGGCGCGCGAAAAGCTGGACGTGACCACCGTCATCTACGCCAATCGGTCCTACGCGATCCTCAATTACGAACTGTACCGGGTCGGCGTGACGACGATCGGAGAAAACGCGCGCTCGACGCTCGACCTGCACAATCCGGAAATGAACTGGACGCAGATCGCGAGCGGCCTCGGCGTGGAAGCGAGCCGCGCCACGACGGCCGAAGAGTTCGCCGCCCAGTATGAATCGGCGATGAAGCAAAGAGGGCCGCGTCTGATCGAGGCCATGATTTGAGGAGTGCGGCCATGGAAACACTCGAAGCGCTGCGGGCAATCGTCGGCGAGACGGGCGTATTGAGCGCCACCGATATCGCAACGCGTTCCGCCGGCATTCTGCGTCCGGATACGCTCAAGGCCCGGGCGCTGGTGCGTCCAAAGGACACTGCGGAGGTTTCGAAAGCGGTCCGCTGGTGCCATGACAATGCCATGCCGATCGTGACCCAGGGCGGTCTCACCGGTCTCGTTCACGGCGCCGACGCGTCGCCTGACGAAGTGATCCTCTCGATGGAGCGGATGCGCGCGATCGAGCTGATCGACCCGGTTCAGCGGATCGCGGTGGTGCAGGCCGGGGTTACGCTGCAGGCGCTGCAGGAAGCGGTCGAACAACACGGCTTGAGCTTTCCGCTCGATCTCGGTGCGCGCGGGAGCGCGACGCTTGGCGGCAACGCGGCAACCAATGCCGGCGGCAATCGGGTGATCCGCTACGGCATGATGCGCGACATGATTCTGGGCCTCGAAGTCGTGTTGGCCGACGGCACCGTCCTCTCGTCAATGAACCGGCTGATCAAGAACAATTCCGGCTATGACCTCAAGCAGGTTTTCGTCGGGTCCGAAGGCACGCTTGGGATCATCACGCGGCTGGTGTTGCGGTTGCGGGAGAAGCCAAGCTCGCAGGATGTCGCGATCGTGGCGGTGCCGAGCTTCGAGGCGTTGACAAAATTGCTCAAGCATATCGACAGCAACCTGGGCGGATCGCTCTCGGCGTTCGAGGTGATGTGGCAATCCTTCTATCGCCTGGTGACGTCGCCTCCTGCGAGGGGCAAGCCGCCGGTTGGTCAGGACCATCCGTATTACGTCCTGATCGAAAGCCTTGGCGCCAATGTCAAACTCGATTCCGAGCGCTTCGTCGCGGCGCTGGAATCCGCTCTGGAGGCAAAATTGATTTCGGATGCGGCGGTGGCGCAGTCCGACAGCGACCGGCGCGCATTCTGGGCGCTGCGCGACGACGTCGTGCAGGTGGTGGTCGGCGGCATGCCGGTGGTGTTTGACATTTCGCTGCCGCTGGCCGCGATGGAACAATATGTCGAGGCTTTGAGCAGGGATTTGAAGGTCGGGATCGGCGAACACAGGCTCTGGATCTTCGGCCATCTGGGCGACAGCAATTTGCATGTCATCGTTCAAGTGGCGCCTCAGGACTACATGGCGCTGCGGCCGAAGATAGAGGCGCTGGTCTATGGCCCACTTGGCAAGTTCGGCGGATCGGTTTCGGCGGAACACGGGATAGGGTTGGAGAAAAAGCCCTATCTGTCGGTCTGCCGCAGCGAAAACGAGATTGCGTTGATGCGGGCGATCAAGCGAGCGCTGGATCCTGAGGGAATTTTGAATCCGGGCAAGATCTTCTGACTGGCTCGATCATGAAGAACCTGCCCCTCGCAAAAGTCTATCAATTGCTGGAGCCTGGCCCTGTCGTATTGCTGACGACGGCGCAGAAGGGCCGCGCCGACGTCATGACCATGTCCTGGCACATGATGGTCGAATTCGAGCCGCCGCTGGTCGCCTGCGTCGTCAGCAACGCCGATTACAGCTTTGCGGCGCTGCGGGCGACGAAAGAATGCGTCATCGCCATCCCGGCGCTGCATCTGGCGCAGAAAGTCGTCGATGTCGGCAACAGCTCCGGCCGAGACGTTGCGAAATTCGAAAGATTCGGCCTGACACCGCGCAAGGCCAGGCACGTCGCCGCGCCCCTGGTTGCGGAGTGCTTTGCCAATCTCGAATGCAAGGTGGTCGATAGCCGACTCGTGAACAAATACAATTTGTTCGTTCTCGAGGTGTTGCAGGCGTGGACCGACCCCAAGCAACCCAATCCGAAAACCATCCACCACCGCGGCTACGGCAGGTTCGTGGTGGATGGCTCCATGATCAAGCTCAAGTCGAAAATGCGTTGAAGCCCCGGTGCGCCGCCGGCGGTCACTGGCCCGCGGGCGCCCCGAGGTGGAGTTTTCGGTCAGTCCTATCAACGAAGGCGGCCGGACGCGCAGACGCGGGCTGAAACAAAGACGAATTATCGATCAGGACGGGCAGATCGACCTTTGCCGAGAGTCGCAAAAGGCCCTAGAGTTTTGTCGGCTTGGAATGATCCTTGCTTTTCGTTTATTGGGCCGAGACCTTCCTTCATCACCATTACAGGTATCCTGAATGAGCCAACTCATCATCCACGCCGGCGACTTCACGTTCCAGGCCCGTTTCGAGGAACAATTGGCGCCCAAGACCTGTGCCGCCTTTCGCAAGGCGATGCCGTTCGAAAGCCAGGCTATCCATGTGCGCTGGAGCGGCGAGGGGGTCTGGATGCCGCTCGGCGATCTCGATTTCGGCGTCAGTTACGAGAACCACACCAGCTATCCCGCGCCCGGCCAGATCATCCTCTATCCCGGCGGGATCAGCGAAACCGAAATCCTTTTGGCTTATGGCGGCGTGCATTTTGCAAGCAAGGTCGGGCAACTCGCCGGAAATCATTTTATCACGCTGACATCGAACCTCGATCGGCTCCCTGAACTCGGCAAGACCGTGCTGTGGAAGGGTGCGCAGAAAGTCCGCTTCGTGGCCGTCTGAATGGCTGGAGCCCGATATCCCAGGGATATCCAAGGCCACGGGCGCAATCCGCCCGATCCACTCTGGCCCGGCTACGCGCAGATCGCGGTGCAGTTTGTGGCGTTATTTGTCCGTCCTCCGGTATTACGCTGAAGTTCTAAGCACCTGATGATCTATAGGTGAAGCGAAGGTGCCGCGACACCCCGCGAATAGCGTCAAAGGGATGATTGCCGCGGGTCAGCGAGCGGCGGGCGACCTCGAACGACCGGCGCAGAGACAGCTCATCGAGTTCGGACACAGTTGAATTGTTATCCATGACTGCATCATGCAGAGAAACGAAGCAGGCAAGTCAACGGATCAGTGTCCCGCCATGTGCCGGCCGATTTCCGTGAGATCCGCTTCGCTGGCGCGGGCTTCATAGACGAACTGGCCGTGAAACATCACCACCAGGCGGTCCGACAGCTCCAGTAGTTCGTCGAGATCCTCGCTGACCAAGAGCACCGCGGCGCCGCGGTTGCGCGCGGCCATGATCTCGGCATGGATTTGCGCTACCGCGGCGAAGTCCAGGCCGAAGCAGGGATTGGCGGCGATCAGCACTTCAACCTCGCCGCCGAGTTCGCGCGCCAGCACCGCGCGCTGCACATTGCCGCCCGACAGCGCTGCGATCGGCGTATCCGGCGTGCGGGTCTTGATCCTGTATTGCGCGATCTTCTTCTCCGCGTCGCTGCGAAACGCGCTGCGGTTGAGCCAAAAGCCGCCGCTTGCGAACGGCGCGCGGTCGAATTCCCGGAACGCGATGTTGTCGGCGACGCTCATGCCGCCGACGCAGGCGTTCTTCAGCGGCTCTTCCGGCAACAGCGACATCTTGTGCCGGCGCATCTCCTCGCGTTGGGCGTGATAGACATCGCCGCCCACACGGACTTCGCCGCTCTCGGCCTCGCGCTGGCCGGCCAGCACCTCGACCAGCTGGCGCTGGCCGTTGCCGGAAACGCCGGCGATGCCGACGATTTCTCCGGCGCGGACGGCGAGTGAAACGTCATGGACCGCGACCGCGCCGGCATCGTCCAGCGCGTTGAGTTTTGAAAGTTCGAGGCGAGCCGCGCCGACCTCGCCGACCCGCGACGGCTGAATGGTCAGTTGTTCCGCGCCGATCATCATGCGGGCCATGCCGTCAGGGGTGAGCTCGGCGACCTTGCCGCGGCCAGCGAGCTTGCCGCGGCGAAGGATCGTCACCTCGTCGGCGAACGCCATCACCTCGCGGAATTTGTGGGTGATCATCAGGATCGTCAGATCGCCGCCCACGACCATGGCGCGCAGCATGCCCAGCACCTCGTCGGCTTCGCCCGGCGTCAGCACCGAGGTCGGCTCGTCCAGAATCAGAAAGCGCCGCTTCAGGTAAAGCTGCTTGAGGATTTCGCATTTCTGCCGCTCGCCGGCGGAAATGTCGGAGACCCTGGCATTGAGCGGTACCTTGAACGGCATCCGCGCCAGGAACGCTTCCAGCTCCTTCTTTTCCCTGGCCCAATCGACAATCGCCGGAACATCGTCGCGCGCCAGTACCAGGTTTTCGGCAACCGTCATCGCCGGCACCAGGGTAAAATGCTGGTAGACCATGCCAAGTCCGAGCGCGTGGGCATCCTTGGGATTGGCGATCGACTGTTCGCGGCCGCCGACCAGCACGTCGCCCTCGGTCGGGTGGTAGTAACCCATGATGCATTTGACCAGCGTGCTCTTGCCGGCGCCGTTCTCGCCGAGCAGCGCATGGAACGAGCCGGGGCGCACTTTCAGCTCGACATTGTCGAGCGCCGTGAAATCGCCGAACCGCATGGTCATGGCGATGGCGTCGACGCCAAGCGCCCCGCCCGGCAGCGGCGTTTCGCCGATGATCACGACAAGGCTCCGATCAGGTCGGCGGAGGTTGCGACCGCGCCGAACACGCCGCCCTGCATCTTGATCATCTTCAGCGCGTGCTCGTGATTGCTCTTGTCGGTGGCGGCGCAGCAATCCTCGATCAGCACGCATTCGAAGCCGCGGTCGTTGGCTTCCCGCATCGTGGTGTGGACGCAGACATCGGTGGTGATGCCGGTCAGCACGATGTTCTCGATGCCGCGCAGCCGCAGCATCAATTCCAGATCGGTGGCGCAGAACGATCCCTTGCCGGGCTTGTCGATGATCGGTTCGCCCGGCAGCGGCGCGAGATCCGGGATGATCTCCCAGCCGGCCTCGCCGCGCACCAGCACACGGCCGCAGGGGCCGGGATCGCCGATCCCGGCGCCGATCTGCCGCGAACGCCACCGCTTGTTGGCGGGCAGGTCGGTGAGATCGGGGCGATGACCCTCGCGGGTATGGATGATGTGGAAGCCTTGCGCCCGCATCACCGCGAGCAGCCGCTTGATCGGCTCGATCGGGGCGCGGGTCAGCGACAGGTCGTAGCCCATCTTGTCGACATAGCCGCCGACGCCGCAGAAATCGGTCTGCATGTCGATGACGATGAGCGCGGTGTTTTCCGGGCGCAGATCGCCATTATAGGGCCACGCATAGGGCTCGGATTTGATGATGCGCTCGGGCATGTCGTCTGTCTCGTTTAGGCGCTTGTGGTCATCGGGTGATCGAAAGTTCGGCCGGCGCGCCGGTCAGCGTGCGCTTCGGCGAGCAGGTGATGATCATGATCGCCAGCGTCAGGATGTAGGGCGCGGCGTTGAACAGGTGATAGCCGGAGGTGACGCCGACCGATTGCAGCGCCGGCCCGAGCGCGGCGGCGCCGCCGAAGGCGAGCGACGCCCACAGGCACAGCATCGGGTCCCAGCGCGCGAAGATCACCAGCGCGACCGCGGTGATGCCCTGGCCGGAGGAGAGGCCCTCGTTCCAGCTGCCGGGATAGAACAGCGACAGGAACGAGCCGCCGATCCCGGCGAGAAAGCCGCCGACCATGGTGGCGCGCAGGCGGATCGCCAGCACGGAATATCCCATGGCGCTTGGCGGCGTCCGAACTCTCGCCGGCGGTGCGGATCAACAGGCCCCAGCGCGTGGTTCGAAAAGCCCAGTACAGGATCGGCGCCAGCGCCACGCCGATCAGGAACAGCACGTTGATCCGCAGCGCGGCGCGGACCTGCGCGATATCGCTCCACCAGCCGAAATCGATCGCGGGCAGCCGCGGCGCGGTCGGCTCGATCAGGGGTTTGCCGAGATAGAACGCCAGGCCGGTCCCGAACAGCATCAGCGCGATGCCGACCGCGATGTCGTTGACGCGCGGCAGCGAGCAGATGCCGGCATGGAGCGCGCCGAGCAGGGAACCGGTCACGCCTGCGGCGAGCACGCCGAGCCAGGGCGAGCCCGTGAGATAGGAGATGCCGTAGGCGCTCATCGCGCCCATCACCAGCGTGCCTTCGAGGCCGAGATTGATGCGGCCCGAGCGCTCGGTGATGCATTCGCCGAGGCTGACGAACAGGAACGGCGTGGAGACGCGGATGGCGCCGCCGAACACCGCGAGCGGGACCGTCCAGAGGCCGATGGTTCCGTCCGCCATGTCAGGATTTGCCTTTCAGAAAGCCGATCCGCCCATACAGCGCGTCGCTCGCCAGCACGAAGACGAAGATGATTCCCTGCAGCACCTGCACCGAGGCGTCGGGCAGGCCGAGCCGGCGCTGCAACAGCCCGCCGCTGGCGCTGATGCCGCCGAGCAGGATCGCAACGGGAATGACGGCCAGCGGATTTTGCCGCGCCAGGAAGGCGACGAGGATGCCGGTAAAGCCGTAACCGGCGGCGAGGTTGGCGTTGGTGCGGCCCTGCACGGCGGCGACTTCGACCATGCCGGCGAGGCCGGCCGAGGCGCCGGCCAGAAAGCAGATGGTCAGGATCAGCCTGCCGACGCCGAGGCCCACGATCTTGGCGGCGCGAATGTTGCCGCCGGCAACCCGCGCGGCGAAGCCGAACACGGTGTGATAGATCAGGATGTAGGACGCGATCGCCGCGATGATGCCGAACACCAGCCCCCAATGCACCTCGGTGCCGGGGATCGACCCGATCATGTTGACGGCGCCGATCTCGCGGGTCGACGGCTTGTTGAGGCTGGCGGGGTCGCGCATCGGGCCCTCGACCAGATGGTTGAGGATCGCCAGCGCGATATAGACCAGCAGCAGGCTCGAAATCGTTTCATTGACGCCGCGATATTGCCGAAGCGCGCCCGCGAGCATGATCCACAGTCCGCCGCCGATCATGCCGGCGGCGACCATCGCGAGCTGCACCACCAGCGGCGGCGCCGATTGCATCACCAGCGCCGCGCTGGTGGCCGAGAGCGCGCCGATCAGAAGCGCGCCTTCGCCGCCGATGATGACCATGCCGAGTTGCGCGGGCAGCGCGGTGCATAGCGCGGTCAGGATCAGCGGAGCCGCGCGGGTCAGCGTATTCTGCCAGGAGAACCAGGTGCCGAACGCGCCCTGGTACATGTAGAAATAGAGATCGAGCGGGTTCTTGCCGAACAGCGCGACGAATATGCCGAACACCCCGAGCGCGCCGACCAGCGCCGCGCCCGGAATGAGGATGTATTCGATGGTCCCGCCGTAGCGCTGCAAAAATCCGGGATCGGCGGCCGGAGAAATCGCAGCGGCATCGACGGGATCCGCGACGCCTGATGTCACGAAGTCGCTCCGATCACGCCTTCGACCAGATAGTCCATCTTTTCGAGTTCGGGGTCTTTCTGGCCGCGCTCGGTTCCGGCGGCGATCACGGTCTTGCCCTTGTTGTCCACGATCGGGCCCTTGAAGATGGTGTAGGTGCCGGCCGGTGAGCTTGGCCTTGATGTCGTCGGCGTGCTTGCGCGCTTCGGCCGAGACCATCTCGCCATAGGGCGAGACCTTGACGATCTCTTCCTTGAGGCCGCCGCGATAGAAATTCGGGATTTCCTGGCCCGCCGCGATCATCTTCACGAACTTCGGATACAGCGCCTCCCAGTTCCACTCCGCGCCGGTGAGGTAGGCCTTTGGCGCCAGGGGCGACTGGTTGACGTGATAGCCGCACACCATGGCGCCGCGGCGCGCCGCGTTCTCGACCATGGTCTTCGGTCCGTCGACATGGCAGGTCAGGACGTCGACGCCCTGATCGATCAGGCTGTTGGTCGCTTCGGCTTCCTTGACCGGCATCGACCAGTCGCCGGTGAAGATCACCTGTGTGGTCGCCTTCGGATTGGCCAATCTCGCGCCGAGCGTGAAGGCATTGATGTTGCGCAGCACCTGCGGGATCGGCTTGGCGGCGACGAAGCCGAGCTTGCCGGACTTGCTCGAATAGCCGGCGACGATGCCGGAGATGTATTGCGCTTCGTCGATGTAGCCGAAATAACTGCCGGCGTTCTTCGGGTCTTTCTCGGTCCACAAGCCGCCACAATGCTCGAAGCGCAGCTTCGGATACTTGCTTGCCATCTTGATCACGTGCGGATTGTAATATCCGAACGAGGTCGGGAAGAGCAGCGTTGCGCCGTCGAGATTGATCATCAACTCCATGGTCTTTTCGACCGCGTCGGTCTCAGGGACCTTTTCTTCCTCGACCACCTTGAGGCCGGGCATCTTCTTCAGCGCCGCCGCGCCTTGCGCGTGCGCCTGGTTGTAGCCGTAGTCGTCGCGCGATCCGACGTAGATAAAGCCGATCGTGGTGTCCGCAGCTGACGCGGAACGGGCGCCGAGCGCAGTGCCGAGCGTCAGCGCGGCGCTTCCTTGCAAGAGATGCCGTCGTGAAATCCTGCCGAAATCCATTGGTTGCTCCCTTTGGCGGGCGGGCCGCCGCTAATTTCGCGGCTTCGCCTGAAGCGGCGGAGCCCAAAGGGAATGTCGCAATCTTCGTGCCAGAGCTCTTTCGATAAGCATTACCGTTTAATAGTATGAAATTATTATATAATTTACGAAGTCAGAATTGGGTTTAAAAGTTGCGCATTTTCCAAGAGGTTAAATTTTAGGCGACATTTATCGATTGTATGCAATCTAGTTAAGCAATCCTTAAGGCCCAACGAATTGGCGAGCGTCACTCAGGACCCGCAAAACGGGCTCATTTGCCAGGTGGCCAAGTGGGCCTGGGCTGCTACCTCTAGGATGCTTCGGGCGATGCCGGCCTTGCGCATCCGCGGGCACCGAACTTGTATCGATCGGTCAACACGCGAGCCTCTGATCGCGGTTTTTTCGTTGGAAGAGCATGAGTGTGATGAATGTGGAAAGTGCCGGGCTGCAATGCTCGTCTGTTGGCGATGAGATCGTCGGCCGGATCAATCAACTGGCGGCGATCTCCGAGACGCCGGAGCATCTGACGCGCATCTTCCTTACCAAAGAGCATCGTGCTGCGGCCGATCTCCTGCTGAGCTGGATGCGATCGGCCGGAATGCGCGCCGAACTCGACGCGATCGGGAATGTCTGTGGCCGCTACGAAGGCGAGCGGCCGGGGTTGCCGTGCCTGATGCTGGGCTCGCATTACGACACCGTCCGCGATGCCGGCAAATGGGACGGCCCGCTCGGGCTGATCACCGCGATTTCCTGCGTCGCCGATTTGAACCGACGGGGACGGCGGCTGCCATTCGCCGTCGAGGTGACCGGCTTCGCCGACGAGGAAGGGGTGCGCTTTGCGTCGACGCTGTTGGGTAGCCGCGCAGTCGCCGGCACCTTTGTCGAGAGCGTGCTTGGTACAAGGGATGGCGCCGGCATTTCGATGCGCGATGCCCTGGTGCAGTTCGGCCTCGATCCCGACCATATCGGCGCGGCGGCGAGGGCCCCCAGCGAGCTGCTCGCCTATGTCGAACTCCATATCGAACAGGGACCGGTGCTGGAAGGCCTGAATCTGCCAGTCGGTGTCGTGACTGCGATCGCGGGCGCCACGCGCCTTGCGGCTAGTCTCACCGGCATGGCCGGTCACGCCGGAACCGTGCCGATGCTGCTGCGGCGCGATGCGCTGGCGGGTGCGGCGGAATGTATTGTCGAGATCGAGGAGCTCTGCCGCACCGACGGGGATGGGCTAGTCGGCACCGTCGGCTATATCCACGCGATGCCGGGCGCAACCAATGTGATTCCTGGACAGGTCGCGTTCACCATCGATATCCGCGCGCCGACCGACGCGCACCGCGAGCTCGCCGTCGCCGACATCGTCCGCCGAATAGAAGCCATCGCGAAACGCCGAAAGCTGACGCTGCAGCTCGATGTCACCCACGAAAACCGCAGCGTGCCCTGCGCGCCATGGCTCAAGAGCCAAATCGCGCAAGCCGTCGCCGGCGAAGGCTATCGCGTGTTCGAACTGCCGAGCGGGGCAGGGCATGACGGCATGGCGATGATCGACATTGCCGATATCGCCATGGTATTCGTGCGCTGCCGCGGCGGCATCAGCCATCATCCGGACGAGCATGTCGAGGCGGCTGACGCCGACGCCGGCGCGCGCGTGCTGCTGCGGCTGATCGAGAATTTTCGGCCGCAGGATGGGGCCTAACACCCAGGGCGCGGAACTCATCAGAAGCGGACGTCCTTTCCAGCTGACCGATCCCTTGCCGGTTGGCCTCCGCGCCCGAGACCATAACCGGGCTGGTCCAATTCTATCAGGGTTACTGACCCTTTGATCCGTATCATTGCGCTCAGAAAGCATTACGGAGCAGCGTGCAACATGAGTCACTAGCTCTGGCTAGGGCTTTGACCAAAAAGCAAAAAACGTCTGAGGAGGTAATCATGCCCATCAATTCAATTTTATCTTCAGTCGCAGTGATTGCCGTTTTGGCCTTTGTATGCGCGCTGTTATTGGCGGATTTTCGGTCCCGATCGCTGTAGCGCTTGATGTCCGGCTAAGGCCGCCGCTTCTTTAATGGATCAACGGGCTCGCAGCTTCATCGGGCGGGCGCAGAGGCGTAGAATATCGCCCGATGCGGCTTCATCTTTTTCGGCGAGGAGCAACGTGATGAGAAAGCTTCTTGGCAAATTGGGCATCGGAACCGGTCTGGCGCTACTTTCCTCCGCCGCATATGCTGCTACGCAGGAAGAGCTACTGGGGACGCTTTTGGGCCCAATACAAATGTATGTGCTCATTGCATTCGTGATCATCGTTATCGCCGGCGTTTACTTCATGCGGTCACGAGACAAGCATCAAACTCCATTGAACAAGATATTTGAGGGGAGCAGGGCGATACACTCGGTTGAGCCTGATGCCTCCATCACCGAGTGTGTGCGTTTAATGACGGTCGGCAAGATCGGCGCCCTGCTGGTCATGGATGGTGGCCGGCTGATAGGCATTTTCACCGAGCGGGATGCGCTAAATAAAGTGTTGGCTGGCAACCTTGATCCAGGCAGCACGAAAGTGTCGGAGGTGATGACGAAAGACCCATACTGCATTGGCCCGGCGACAACAGTCGGCGACGCCATGCAATTGATCACCGAGCGGCGATTCCGGCATTTGCCGATTGTGGACAACGGGAAAGTGCTTGCCGTTGTATCGAGCGGCGATCTGACCCGCTGGCTCGTACAGGACCAGATCGGAGAGGTTCAGGAACTCGTCAATCTTGCCGTCCGGTGATGACGATCGTGCGATACGCTGATGGCGCGTTTGCGGCGAGAAAGGATGTCGGTCGAACGTCCGCTTACAGCAAAGGGCTGGTCATGCTCACGACTTGGATCATCTTGCCGCGAGGCATTCGGCCGAAACAGATATGACCGAGCTGGCAGGCGCAGCGAACCGGGCCATCCGAACTGCGTTTTGATCCAAGTCAAGACGTTGCTGCGCAGATGATTTTACTGGAAGAATATCCGGACAGCTTTTAGCTGAGGAGCTTCCGAGCCATTTTCGATGCGAAATCGCGGACGCTTTTGGGCTTTTTTCCACACCCAGGGGCGTCCGTTTGTGTTTCCTTAATGCTGTTCACCGTGAGAGATTCGCGCGAACGATGATGGGTCATGGCGTTTGAGCCAAGGGAGATTTGGTATGAAGAGGATCACCGCGTTAATCGTGCTGGCTCTTGCAGCTTCGCTATCGAGTCCTGTCGCGGCCCAGGAGGACCAGACCAGCGGAAACTACTGGTTACACGAGTGCAAGAAAGACCCCAAGCAGCTGGCAGAAACGAGCGGGTCTTTCCAATATGGATGGTGCTTTGGCGTGGTGTACGGTCTTAGCCTACATCCGCAAATCTGCGTTCCCACTCAAGTTCCCGTGGTGCAGGAGATGGACGTCGTATTGAAGTACCTCGATACCCACCCTGAAACGCGCCACAAGCCATTTAGGCTTCTGGCGCTGGAGGCCCTCAAAGAGGCGTTTCCCTGTCCTGACGGGGAGAAAGGCAAATGACAGGAGCCATCGCTTGGTGGTCGCGAAAGGATAGTCGCGAAACCATTCCCGCGTTTTTTCAGTCCTTGATTGGCGTCCAACGAGGAAGGTGACTTCTGCTGTCGAATACTTTTCGAGTCGTCCAACCGGAGTCCGTGTCGCGCACCAAGGCGGACGCCCGCCAGTGTTGTGGATTAGGAATTCACGCCCTAACCCGCCGTCATGCCCACGAGTTCGGCGCGGTCGAGAACCTGCAGGGCCTTGGCGCGGTCGAGGTCGCCTTCCCAGGCCGCGACGACCACCGTGGCGACGCGGCGCCGGATCGTATTGTACACAATGGCACGCTGCTTGCTTCATTCGGTTGCGAGAGCTCTCTCGCGCGGGGGTGCGAACGTCATGGTGAACTCAAGACCGCCGTCCACAGGTACCGTCGCCGCGGAGCCAGAACCGATCGATCTCGACTGGTCAGCGACAGCGCTTCTCATCATCGACATGCAGCGCGATTTCATGGAGCCCGGCGGCTTCGGCGAGACGCTCGGCAATGATGTCTCGCAACTCGCGCGCGCGGTGAAGCCGATCGCAGCCGTGCTCGACGCCGCGCGCGATCTCGGGATGCTGGTCGTGCATACCCGCGAGGGTCATCTGCCCGATCTGTCCGACGCGCCGCCAGCCAAGATCGAGCGTGGCGCGCCGTCCTTGCGCATCGGCGATCCGGGCCCGATGGGACGGATCCTGATCCGCGGCGAAGCCGGCCACGACATCATTCCCGAACTCTATCCGCTCGACAGCGAGATCGTCATCGACAAGCCCGGCAAGGGGGCGTTCTACGCCACCGGGCTCGGCGATACCTTGCAGAAATACGGCATCGAAAATCTTCTGGTGTGCGGCGTGACCACCGAAGTCTGCGTCAACACCACGGTGCGCGAAGCCAACGACCGCGGCTATCGCTGCGTGGTGCTCGCCGATGGCTGCGCTTCGTATTTTCCCGAGTTCCACGAGATGGGCCTGAAAATGATCAAGGCCCAGGGTGGCATCTTCGGCTGGGTCTCGGACACGGCGGCGGTTCTCAAGGCAATGACTGCCGATACTTCGAATAATCCGGCAGCGGGAGCATCACGATGAGCACAGCATGACGGGGCCTGTCGGGAAGCCTGGTTTCAAGCCGGCATTGTGGACGCCTGGCGACTGGAACGCATTTTTCGGATTCGGCACCGGATATGCTGGCTGGCCTGCCGGCTGTCCCGGCAGACCGGCCTGACGCCCGGCCCGCCAAAGCTCCGGCGTTACGCCGCCAGATCCAACAGTCGCGGCGAGCCGCGTAGCAGTACGCTGCGGCCCTTGGGCGTCAGCACGGGGCGACCATCTTTTATCTCGGCCAAGTGAAGCGCGACGAGACTCGCGACGACGAATCGGTTGGGGATGCGGCCGCGGGCGGCGGGCGCGCGAAGTGCCTTCAACATCTCCCATTGATCCGGCGTGAGATCGAAATCGAATTCCGGGTTCATGCTGCCTCGAATATGCCAAGAGCTTTTTCGCGCGTGTCTTACAAAGACCGCGTGAAGGAGATGCGACCATAATAAGTCCGGATTTCGATTGACGCTCACTTTAGATTGCTGTGTTCGAAATCGCCGGTAACGCGACTGTCACAACAACGTGTCAATGGAACATATCGACCGTACCGAATCAGGCGGCAACGACAGGCGATGCCGTTGCTTGATTGGATAGACACTGGAAGCCATTGTGCTGCAAAAGACGTCTGTGCTGCAAAAGACGTCCGGCAGCGGCTCCCGCCTGAAAGGCCTCGGCGGCATCGTCGTCAGCGTTGCCATCGCCGCGATAGCGATCTTCGCACTGACGCATGCGCTCAAGCACGTCAACCACGAGGAAGTTGTCGCCATCGTGGCGCGCACCGATGTCGGCCTGATCGCGCTGGCGCTGATGCTGGTCGTGTTGTCGTACGGCAGCCTGACGATCTACGATCTGCTGGCGCTTCGCACTATCGGGCGCAGCGACGTTCCCTATCGGATCGCCGCGCTCGCAAGCTTCACCAGCTATCCGATCGCGCATGGCGCGGGTGCGGTGGCGCTGATCTCGCCGATCATTCGCTACCGTATCTATGCGAGCAACGGGCTTGGCGCGCTCGACGTGGCGAACATCTGCTTCTTGACCGGGCTGACATTCTGGCTGGGCAACCTGACGGCGCTCGGGCTCAGCCTGTTTTACGAGCCCGGGGCGATCAGCCTGATGGATTATTTGCCGCCGCAGGTCAATCGCGGGCTGGCGGCGGCGGTGCTGATTGGCGTCGCCGGCTTTTTGGTCTGGAGCTGGCTTTCCCCGCGACGGCTGGGGACGCGAAAATGGCAGGTCCGGCTTCCTTCCGGGCCGATGGTATTGCTGCTGATTGCAATCGGGATCTTCGATCTCGGCGCCGCGGCGCTTGCGATGTACGTGCTGATCCCGGCGGGGATGAATATCGGGCTGTTCCGCCTGACCGCGGTCTTCATCGCCGCGACGCTGCTCGGTTTCGCAAGCCATGCGCCCGCCGGATTAGGCGTGTTCGACGCCGCGATAGTGCTTGGGCTGGGCGGCGAAGACCCGGAGCCGCTGATCGCGGTGCTCCTGATGTTTCGTTTCCTGTATCATTTGCTGCCCTTCGTGCATCGCGCTTGGCCTGTTCGGCGCCGTCGAGGCGTGGCGGAGTTTGCGCGTGCAGCGCTTTGTCGTGATCGCTTTCACACCGGCGAGTTCAGCTTGAGTCCGACCATTCCTGCCACGATCAGCGTCAGGCAAAGCAATCGAACCGGATCGGCCGGTTCGCTGTAGATAAGTATGCCGACCAGGATACTGCCAACCGCGCCAATCCCGGTCCACACCACATAGGCCGTGCCGAACGGCAGCGATTTCAGGGCGACCGCCATCAATCCGAAGCTGAGCACGATCGCCAGGCCCGTCGCCGCGGTCGGCCAGAAGCGGGTGAGCCCGTCGGAATATTTCAGGCCGAAGGCCCAGGCGATCTCGAGCAATCCGGCCGCAAGGAGCGCCAGCCACGCGCTCACGGCCTTGACGGCTCCGCGGGCAGCGTCAGCACGGCATATTGCGCATAGCCGCGGAACGGGCGTTCGAATTTCAGATCGGCTCTGGTGCGTTCGGCCATCGCCGCCAGCACGGCTTCGAGATCGTCGCGCGGCGTGACGTCGAACATCGCGAGCCACCGCAGCAGCAGCGCACGGGCGATCCCCGGCAACCGCTCCTGATTGCCGAAATCGACCACGTGCAGACGGCCGCCGGGCGTCAGGCGCCTTGCGGCCGCTTGCAGAACACCGCGCCAGTCCGGGATCATCGAGAGGCTATAGGAGATCATCACGTGATCGAAGGACGGCAGCCCGAATAGAAGCTGCGGATCGAACGCGGTTCCATCGCCATGCGCAACGCGAATGCGGCCCGTCATGCCGCGCCGCGAAATCGCTGTGATCGCCGACGTCAGCATTTCCGTCGACACGTCGATGCCGAAAAATCGCGCATCGGGGTAAAGTCCGGCCGCCAGCACCAGGTTCCTTCCGGTGCCGCAGCCGATTTCCAGCACGTTGGCGCCGGGAGCGGGCTTAAGGCCAGAGATCAGCTGGTCTCTGCCGAGCAGATAATATCGCCGCGTGCCGTCGTAGATGTGGCGCTGCCGGCGGTACATCCGGTTCATGCGGCTTGTGGCCTCGTCCGGCCATGCGACGTCGGCGTCGATCTCCGGGGAATAGAGAGACATTGCGTGCACCTCCTGGTCACCTGTCGCTCAATCCCTTCGGATGTTCGCGCGACAGAGGTGTGACAGGCGAGCGCGCTCCCCATGATGACCCGTAATTTTACCGACAACTCCGCGTGTCATGACGCCTGCCGGCTGTCGCAAAACTGCAGTGAGCCCGCGATACCCTTATCAGATTGCTGATTCGAGGGATGCATGAACACGCAATTGATCGCGGACGCAGTTCGCAACTGCAGGGACGAAGCCGAAGCGACCGTTTGGGACAGGCTGTTCGCGTTCTGGTTTCGCCGCCTGGTCTACACCCAGATCTGGGAGGATCCGGAAGCCGATCTCGCCGCGCTGCAGTTGCCGCTCGGCTCGACCATCGTCACCATCTCGTCCGGCGGATGCAACGCGCTGTCCTATCTGACCGCGCAACCGGCCCAGGTCTACGCGGTCGATCTCAACGAGGCGCATCTTTCGCTGCTCAAGCTCAAGCTTGCCGGGCTTCGGGCCTTTTCCCGCTACGCCGAATTCTGGCAGTTTTTCGGCGAGGCCGCTTCGCCCGCCAATTCGCGAGCTCTATCGCGAGCGGCTGTGGCTGATGCTGGACGCCGACGCGCGCGCCTATTGGGACAAGCGCAATATCATCGGCCGCCCGCGGCATGCCTATTTCACCGACGGCTTTTATCGCCATGGCATGCTCGGCCGCTTCATCGGTCTGGCGCATCTGCTGGCGAAATTCGCCCGGATCGATCTCACGGCATTGCTGAACGGCAAGCCGGACGACCCCGAACGCCTGCAGGCGCTGGATCGCCTGGACCGGCTGTTTCATTCGCCGCTGGCGCGCCTGATCACGGCGACGCCGGCGCTGCTGTTCAGCCTCGGCATTCCGCCGCAGCAGCGCGCGCTGCTGGGCGCGGACGCGCCGCTCAACGAGGTGCTGCATCAGCGGCTGTTGCGCCTGATCAACGGACATCCCAACGAAAACAATTATTTCGCCTGGCAGGCGCTGCATCGCAGCTATCCCGGCCCCGGCGACCGCTGCCTGCCGCCTTATCTGCAAGCGCCGCCAGTTCGAGCGCATGCGCGACGGCGCCGGCCTGATCATTCCGGTGCACGCCAATCTCCGGCAGTTCCTGGAAAGCCTTCCGGCGCGCGAGGTCGATGCCGTGGTCCTGCTGGACTCGCAGGACTGGATGGCGCCGGAGGAGATCGCCGCGCTCTGGAACGCGATCGATCGCACCGGCAGCGACGATGTTCGCGTGATCTTCCGCACCGCCGGCACCGAATCGCCGCTGGAGAGCGCGGAGCTTGCGCCGGTCTGCGGCAAATCTGGCGCCGCGACGAGGAACGCAGCGCGATCGGCTTCGCGCAGGACCGATCGGGAATTTACGGCGGCTTCCACTGCTACGTCAGGCGCTGACGGGCGAAGGCGCAGCGGAGTGAAATCGCCGGACGCCTGCGTGTCAGGACCATCGGCGGAGAATGACGCTCGCATTGACGCCGCCGAAGCCGAAGCCGTTCGAGATGGCATGCGTGATCGGCATGTTCCGGGCTTCGCCGCCGACCAGATCGACGCCGTCAGCAAGAGGATCCGGATTTTCGAGATTGAGGGTAGGGGGAGCGATCTGGTCGCGAAGGGCGAGGATGGTAAAGATCGCTTCCAGTCCACCGGCGGCTCCGAGCAGATGCCCGGTGGCTGATTTCGTCGCGCTGACCGCAATTCGCCGATCCCTGCCAAAGACGGTCTTGATTGCCTCGAGTTCGCCGCTGTCTCCGACCGGCGTCGAAGTGGAATGGGCGTTCAAATGCTGGACATCGGTCGGCGCGAGGCCGGCTTGCCGCAGTGCCAGTTGCATTGCGCGGGCGGCGCCTTCCCCGTTTTCGGGACCTGATGTCACGTGGTAGGCGTCGGCGGTCGTACCGTAGCCGATCACCTCGGCGATCGGCGTGGCCCTTCGGGCCAGAGCGTGCTGCAGTTCTTCGACCACAAGAATTCCCGCGCCTTCGCCCATGACAAAGCCGTCACGGTCGCGGTCAAACGGGCGAGACGCGCGCGCCGGCGCATCGTTGAAACCGGTCGAAAGCGCGCGTGCCGCTGCAAAGCCTCCCAGACTGACCAGGTCGATGCACGCTTCCGCGCCCCCGCAAATCGCAATGTCCGCTTCACCGCCCCGGATCAGGCGCGTCGCGTCGCCGATGGCCTGGACGCCCGCCGCGCAAGCGGTCACCGGCGCGCCGAGCGGTCCCTTGTAGCCGTAATGAATGGAGATATGTCCGGCAGCGAGGTTGACCAGGAAGGACGGCACGGTGAACGGCGAAAGACGCCGGATACCGCGCCGGTCCGTTGTGCGAACAGCTTCGACGATCGCCGGAAATCCGCCGATGCCCGAGGCGATCACCGTTGCGGTTCGGTCGAGCAATTGGGCGTCCGCTGGAGTCCATCCCGCCTGCGCGATCGCTTCCGCCGCGGCGACCATCGCGAACAGAATGAACCGGTCCATCTTGCGTTGCTCTTTGCGCGCCACGGCGACATCCGGATCGAAGCCGCCTTCGGCGTCGTCAGCCTTGTCAGGCACGATTCCGGCAACTCTCGCGGCAAGATCCGCGCCGATCGTCGCGGGCAGCGAGCGCAGGCCTGATCGACCGGCAAGCAGGCGCGACCACACCAATTCCACACCGCAGCCGAGCGGAGACACCGCTCCCATACCTGTGACAACAATCCTGCGCATCTTGGTACCTATGTTGAGGGGGAATCGGGCCGCAGCGCTCGCATCGCGCCCAACCGTCGATGCATGTCGGGACTGGCCTTCGGGCCGGGCACCAGTACGACATTATCCAGCGTGATCGGTGCAAGTGTATCGGCAGCAACGACGATCGGTTCGACCGGGCGAGCGGACATCCGGTCTGCCATCAGCAGCAATTCACCTTTCGGGGAAAGGTATCTGTTGCCCCAGGCGAATATTGCCACCACGACCGGGAAAAAGTCCCGGCCTTTCCTGGTGAGCACGTATTCGTACCATTTCGGCTTCTTGTGATAGAGGCGGCGTTCGAACAGGCCCTGTTCGCGTGAGGTGCTTCAGCCGGCGGGCCAGAATGTTCGGCGCGATCCCCAGGCTTTTCTGGAATTCTTCGAATCGCGTGCAGCCCTGAAATGCATCGCGCAGGATCAGGATGCTCCACCATTCGCCAACCGATTCCAGCGTCCGCGCCGCGGGACATTCCGAGTGTGGCTTCTTCTTTGGCTGCATAATGCCAGGCTAGATCATTTACTTGCATTTTGCAAGTAACTGGCAAGGGGCCAGCTCAGGACCGCACGTCCGGCGTCTCGATCGGCATCAGATCGGGGTCGAGACCTCGGTTGCCCTTCCGCGCGAAGGCTGCTGGGCGTATCGTGGCACGGGACCATCGTCTTACGATTGGAAGCCGGCGACAGCGGGCCACGGGAATCATCATGCGTATCGTCGTTCTGCCGGGTGACGGCATCGGGCCGGAGATTACAGCCGCGGCCTGCAATGTATTGCTTGCCGCGTCGGCGCGATATGATCTGAACCTTCAGTTGGAAGAACATGCGGTCGGTCACGCCAGCCTGGAGCAGTTCGGCGCCACCGTGCGGCCGGGGCTTCTGGACATCGTACGATCCGCCGACGGACTGATGCTCGGGCCTACCGCCACGGCCGACTTCAAGGATGAAGAGAGCGGCGAGATCAATCCATCCAAATTCTTCCGGAAAAGTCTCGACCTCTTCGCCAATCTGCGGCCCGCACGAACCTATTCGGGCCTGCGCAACCGGTTCGGTGCGTTCGATCTTGTCGTGGTGCGAGAAAATACCGAAGGCTTCTACGCCGATCGCAATATGGAGCAGGGCAACAGCGAACTCTTGGTCACGCCGGATGTCGTGATCTCGCTCCGCCGGATCACGCGGCACTGCTGCGAGCGGATCGCGCACGCCGCCTGCAAGCTTGCGACGAACAGGCGCCAGCACCTCACCATCGTCCACAAGGCCAATGTGTTGAAGATCGGCGACGGCATGTTCCTCGACATCTGCCGGGAGATCGCGCGTGGCTATCCGGGCCTTGCCGTCGATGACATTCTTGTCGACGCCATGATGGCGCATGTCGTGCGCCAGCCGGATCGGTTCGACGTCATCGTCGCCACCAACATGTTCGGCGACATTCTCTCTGACCTGACGGCCGAACTGTCGGGCAGTCTTGGCCTCGGCGGCTCGCTCAATGTTGGCGCTGACTTCGCGATGGCTCAGGCCGCGCATGGATCGGCGCCCGATATAGCCGGCCGTGACGTCGCCAATCCGGCCTCGCTGATCCTGTCGGCGGCCTTGCTGCTGGCCTGGCATGGCGAGCGCGCCGGCGATGCCCGATACGCGAGCGCGGCCTGCGCGATCGAAGACGCGGTTGCCGCCGCCATGCAGAGTAGCCGCGCGACGCGGGATGTCGGCGGCACGCTCGGAACGGCGGCGACTGCGCAGGCGATCGTGGAAATTCTGCAATCCGATTGCTTAACCGCCTCCGCCGCGGCGCGCTAAGCCTCGCTAGAACTGATACCGCCGCAAGCCGCCGTCGACGGGGATGACCGTGCCGGTGATGTAGCGCGCGACCGGCGAGGCGAGAAAAACCGCCAGCGCGGCGAGGTCCTCGGGCTCGCCCCAATAGCCCACAGGAATCTCTTCCTCGGCGAAATGCTTGCGATAATCTTCCGGGTAGTTGCGCCGGATTTGCTCGCTCATGATCCGGCCGGGCGGAATGCTATTGACCGTAATGCCGTGCTTTCCGATCTCGCGCGACAACCCCTTCGCCCAGGCATGAACCGCGGCCTTGGCGGCAAACGCGGCATTGAGCCCCTCCGGTTCGGACTTGCCGGTGATGTTGATGATGCGTCCCCATCGGCGCTCGATCATTTGCGGCAGCAGCGCATGCGTGACCTGGCGGTAGCGGGTGAAATTCAACGACATGGCTTCGTCCCAGGCGCCGTCGGGCGCATCCACCGGCAAAGGCCTGCTGCCGCCGGCGTTGTTGACCAGGATATCGACGTGACCGAGTTCAGCGATCGCCGCCCTCGCCAGCTTCTCTGCTGCATCGTCCTGCATGATGTCCTGCGTGACGGGAATCATGACGCCTCCCGCCGACTGCACCTCCTGCGCGAGTTGATCGAGCAGTTCCCTGCGCCTGGCGACGCCGACCACCCGTACGCCCTCCAGCGCGAGCGCCTTGGCTATCGCGCGGCCAATCCCGATGCTGGCTCCGCTCACGACGGCGGTCCTGGATTTGAGATCGAGATCCATGTCTGAAGACTTTCTTTCTGTTAACAACATGCACGCATGTTAGGATGGATTGGCCGGCGAGGCCGACCAATACCCCGCGTCCCCTTAAAAGGAAGAAGAAAAAACGATGGTTTGGAATCCGCAGCAATACCTCAAATTTTCCGGTCACCGGCTAAGACCTGCTGTCGATCTCCTGATGCGGATTCCCGATTTCGAGGTGAGGAACGTCGCCGACCTTGGCGCCGGCGCCGGCAACGTCACCAAACTGATCAAGGAAAGATGGCCGCGCGCTACGGTCGTCGGCGTTGAAGGCTCCGCCGAAATGGTCGCCGCCGGGAAGAAGGCCGCGCCCGAAGTAGAATGGCTGCACCAGGATTTGGCCTCATGGCAGCCCGCGAACAAATATGATGTGATCTACTCCAATGCGGCCCTGCACTGGCTTCCCGATCATGAAAGATTGTTTCCTTCGCTGATGTTGAGGGTCGAGCCGGGCGGCATCCTCGCGGTGCAAATGCCACGCAATTTCGAGGCGCCTTCGCACGTGTTGATCGCCCGGACCGCCCTGAGCGGTCCATGGCGCAGCCGGTTGGAGCATCTCGTAACGCCGCCGCCGGTCAAGGGACCCGAATTTTATCACGGCCTCCTGGCTCCGCAGTCCGCCAATATCGATATCTGGGAGACAGAGTATCTGCAGGTGCTGGAGGGCGAGAACCCGGTCAAGGAATGGACCAAGGGCACCTGGCTGACGCGATATCTGGATGCGCTTGAAGAGCCTGATAAAGCGGCTTTCGAGGCGGCTTATGGCGAGCACGTGGCGAAAGCCTATCCACGGAATGCCCAGGGCCAGACGCTTTTCCCGTTCCGGCGGCTTTTCATGGTGGCACAGCGCAAAGGTTGATGCCGCCGCGCTGCACCATGGGTGCGACATCCGTGCTTGGCGGCCGGGGCTGGAGTGGAATTGAAAACCCGCCTATACGGTTGTCGTCTGATCTTCGGCCTCGCCAATTCGGCTTAGGTCTAGTTGTTCGAGTAACCGTTTACTGCCACTACTGAAATCCGGACAACCAATAACAACCGGTTTCGGCGTCAATTGGGAGGAGAAATCTATGCGCAAGTTTATCCTGGCTGCAGCCGCGGCTGCGATTTTTATGGCACCGGCCGCCGCGTTGGCCGATGAGCCCATCATCATCAAATTCAGCCACGTGGTCGCCAGCGACACGCCGAAGGGCAAGGGCGCGCTGAAGTTCAAGGAACTTGCCGAAAAATATACCAACGGCAAGGTCAAGGTCGAGGTCTATCCGAACTCCTCGCTGTACAAGGACAAAGAAGAGATCGAGGCACTGCAACTCGGCTCGGTGCAGATGCTTGCGCCTTCGACCGCGAAATTTGCCCCGCTCGGCGCAAAGGAGTTCGAGGTTCTTGATCTGCCATGGCTGTTCAAGGACGAAGCGACCTACACTGCCGCCATGAAGGGTCCCGTCGGCAAGTGGCTGTTCCAGAAGCTCGAGTCCAAGGGCATCACCGGCCTTGCTTATTGGGACAACGGCTTTCACATGACCTCGGCCAACCGCCCGCTGTTGATGCCGGCCGATTTCCAGGGCCTCAAGATCCGCATCTCCGGCTCCAAGATCGCCGATCGCTACTTCCGTGACGTCGGTTCGATCCCGCAGATACTGGCGTTCTCCGAAGTCTACCAGGCCCTGCAGACCGGTGTGGTCGACGGCTGCGAGAATACGCCGTCGAACTACCTGACCCAGAAGTTCTATGAGGTCCAAAAGGACATCACGGTCTCCTACCACGCGCACCTGCAATACGCCGTCATCGTCAACTCGAAGTTCTGGAACGGATTGCCGCCCGATATCCGCAAGCAGCTCGACAAGGCGATGGACGACGCGACCGATTACACCAACTCGATCGCGGTCAAGGAAAACACCGATGCGCTGGAAGAGATCAAGAAGTCGGGCAAGACTACGCTGCACTACTTGAACGACGATCAGAAGAAGGCCTGGCAGACCGCGATGCGTCCGACCTACAAGTGGGCCGTGGGCCGCGTCGGGCAACCGGTGCTCGATCTCGTGGCCAAGGAACTCGATATCAAGATGAATTGACGGCCGGCCTTTAGCACAACAACAAATAACGGCCGGGAGTGATCGCTCCCGGCCGTTTGATCTGAGACGGGGGGACTCTGCGTGCTTAAAGTGCTCAATCGAGCGCTCGACCATTTGGAAGAGTGGATAATCGCCAGCCTTATCGCGGCGGCGACGGTGCTGATCTTCGCTGCGGTGGTGCACCGGTATGGGACCGGCGCCTCGATCGATTTGTCGAAATGGCTGGCCGCGCGCGGCGTGCCGTTGCTGCCGGCGATCCTCAAGGACATCTATTTGTGGCTGGCCTCCCTCGACGTGTCGTGGGCGCAGGAACTCTGCATCTACATGTTCATCTGGATGGCCAAGTTTGGCGCCGCCTACGGCGTGCGCACCGGCATCCATGTCGGCGTGGACCTTCTCGTCAACCGGGTGCCGCCGCGCTCGCGCAAGCAGGTTATCTTGTTCGCCTTGTTGTGCGGTGCGTTTTTCACCGGCATGATCGCGTCATTCGGCGCCTCGTTCGTATGGGAGATGTTCAAGACCGGCCAGCAATCGAACGATCTCGAAGCGCCGATGTGGATCGTCTATCTCGCGATTCCGCTGGGCTCCGGCCTGATGTGCTTCCGCTTCCTGCAGGTTTCCTGGTTCTACTATTGGACCGGCGCACTGCCTCACCATAATGAGGCGCATGTCGAGGGCATCGACATAACGGCTCCTGCGTTGCACCCGGCGCCGGCCGGTCCCGCGGAAGACTTCGAGGACGAGCCCTTGGGGCTGATCCTGATCATGGTGCCGATATTGATTCTGATGGTCTGCCTTGGCGAGAAGGCCGGCATCATCGTTATGCCGCAGGCGTTGCGTGCGGCTACCATCTTCGCGTTGCTGATCGCGCTGATGCTGACCGGCATCCCGGTTTCGATCGCGCTCGGTCTCACCGTGATGACGTTCCTCTTCACGCTGACCGCGGTGCCCATTGAAGCGGTGTCGATGAAACTGTTCACCGGCATCGAAAGCTTCGAGATCATGGCGATCCCGTTCTTCATCCTGGCCGGCAACTTCCTGACGCATGGCGGCGTCGCGCGGCGGATGATCGACTTCGCGACGTCCCTGATCGGCCACTGGCACGGCGGGCTGGGACTCGCCGGAATCGTGGCGTGCTCGATGTTCGCACTGGTTTGCGGGTCGAGCGTCGCTACTGTCGCGGCGGTCGGGGCGATCGTGCTGCCGGAGATGGTGAGGCACGGCTATCCGATGCGATTCGGTGCCGGCATCATCACGGTTGCCGGCTCGCTCGGCATCCTGATGCTGCCGTCGATCCCGAAGATCATTTACGCCGTTGCCACGGGTACATCGATCGGAGCACTGTTCGTGGCCGGCTTGCTGCCCGGCATGCTGCTGACTGCCATGCTGTGTGTGGTGACCTGGTATCTGGCCCGCAAGCGCGACTATCCGCGAATGAAGAAAGCGAGCTGGGGCGAGACCTTGCACGCGTTCCGGGAAAGCGTCTGGGGCCTGATGCTGGTCGTTATCATCATCGGCGGCATCTATAGCGGCCTGTTCACGGCGACCGAAGCTGCCGCCATGGCGGCCGTCTATTCGTTCTTCATTTCGGTCTTTGTGTACAAGGCGCTCACGTTCAAGGACGTGCCGCGGGTATTGTTGCGCGCCGCGAACACCAGCGCGATGCTGCTCTACATCGTGACCAATGCGGTGCTGTTTTCGTTCGTGCTCAGCAACGAGAATATTCCGTCGGCGCTTGCCGACTGGATCACGGCGCAGGATCTTGGCTGGGTCGGTTTCCTTCTGCTCGTCAACGTATTGCTGCTGTTGGCCGGCAATTTCATGGAGCCGACGTCGATCATCCTGATCATGGCGCCGATCCTGGCGCCGGCCGCGAAGCGGCTCGGCATCGATCTGGTCCATTTCGGAATCGTGATCGACGTCAATATGGAGGTCGGCCTCTGCCATCCGCCGGTCGGTCTCAACCTTTACGTCGCATCCATGATCGCCGGCATGCGCATCACCGATCTGGCGATGGCCGTCATGCCATGGCTGCTCACCATGCTGGCATTTCTTATGGTCGTAACCTATTGGCCCGAGCTGACGCTGTTTCTCCCGAGGTTGCTCGGGATGCATTAGCCCGCATTGCACCGGGTCGATCAGGGCCGCGCAGCGCATGGCTTCATGGTTCGAGACGCGCCGGACCGTTGGTCCGCAGTGACGATCTCTAACCGCGTTGTGTTGCCGCCGGCGTCACAGCCACAAGATCTTCTTGCGGTATTCGAGGTCCGTCAGTAACGGCGCCGCGGGTCCTTGATGAAATACCGCGCCGCGCTCCAGCGCGAAGACGCGGTCGGCGAGCGCCAGCACCAGATCGAGATTGTGCTCGACGATCACGATGGAGGTGTGGCGGCGCAACAGGTCGAACACCTTGAACAGTTCGAGGATCACGGCCGGCGCCAGGCCCTCGAACGGCTCATCCAGCAGCAACAGCTTCACATTGCCCGACATCGCGCGTGCCACCGCCACCATCTGCTGCTCGCCGCCGGAAAGATAATCGGCTGCGACATCGATGCGCTCTTTCAGGCGGGGGAAATAGTCGAGGATCTGTTGTTCGCTCCACACCACGCCATGGCTGCCGTCGGTCTTGCGCGCCAGCCGTCCGAGCGAGAGGTTTTCCCGCACCGTCATGCCGGCGAACAGGCCGCGGCCCTGCGGCACGTAGCCGATCCCTGCGCGCGCGATGTCCGGCGCCGGCAGTCCTGCGATATTGCGGCCCTCATATTCGATCAGACCTGAAGCCGACGGGACCAGCCCGGCCAGCGTCTTCAGAAGCGTGGATTTGCCGGCGCCGTTGCGCCCCAACAGCGCGACGATCTCGCCTTCGCGCACGTCGAGCGTCGCGTCGTGAAGGATATGGCTCTTGCCGTAGAAGGTGTTGACGCCTTCGAACCGCAGGATCGGCGCGGCTTGCCGTGCGACGTCGTCGCTGCGGCTGTGCTCGACCTCGGGAATGCCGGTGCCGGTATAGATTTCCTGCACCCGCCGGTCGGCGCGCACCGCGTCGGGCAGCCCGTCATCAGCACTTCGCCCTGGTTCATCACGGTGACTTGTTGCGAGAAGCCGAGCACGCGGTCGATGTCGTGCTCGACGATCAGCACCGGAATATTGGCGGCGACGTTCTTGACCAGGTTCGAGACGCGCTCGCGCTCGGCGGCGGCAAGGCCGGCGAGCGGCTCGTCGAGCAGCAGCACCTGCGGCTTGGATCCGAGCGCGATGCCGAGATCGACCAGCCGTTGGCCGCCGTAAGACAGGTCGCCGCCCTCGATCTGCTCAATGCCTTCCAGGCCGAGGAATTTTATCAGTTCGGCGGTCTCGGCGTGGATTGCGGGATAACTATCGATGTCGCGCCAGAGGTTGAAGCGCATGGCGCTCTGCGCCTGCAGCGACAGCCGCAGATTTTCGTAGATCGACAGACCGCGGAACAGATTGGTGATCTGAAACGAACGCGCCAGGCCGCGGTGACAGATCCGCTCGGACGGCACGCCCTGAATCTCCCGGCCGCTGAGCTTGATAGTTCCGGTATCGGTCGGGTAGAGGCCCGAGATCAGGTTGAACAGCGTCGTCTTGCCGGCGCCGTTCGGGCCGATCAAGGCGTGGATCTCGCCGGCACCGATCGTGAGGCTGGCGTTATTGACCGCGCGGATGCCGCCGAAATGCTTGGCGATGCCGTTGACCTCCAGCACCGTTCCCTTGAGGCTTTCGGGCCTCAGGAAAGCCGGGAAGCGGCAAGCCTTCATAGATCTTGCGCTTGCTCATGGCGGCGCCTTCTTCCGGCGCCGGCCGAAAGCGTCGCATCAGTGTGCGCCAGATGCCGATCAACCCGTCAGGCGAATAGATGACAAAACCGACGAAGATCAGCCCGAACCACAGCAGCCAGTTCGCCGTCCAGATCGAAAACAATTCACGGAACAGGATGAAGAACAGCGCGCCGAGCGCCGGCCCCAGCATGCTGCGCATGCCACCGATCACGACCATCGCCAGCATTTCGCCGGAAAACGGCACCGACACCGCTTCCGCCGAAACCAGATAGGTCTGAAATGCGAGCAGCGCGCCGGCAAGTCCGGTCACCACGGCCGAGATCACGAAGACGGCGAGCTTGTAGCGCTCGACCGGATAACCCTGGAAGGTGGCCCGCAACTGGTTTTCGCGGATCGCCACCAGCACGTGGCCGAACGGCGATCGCGACAGGCGTAGCAGCGCATAGAGGACGGCGAGGCCGATTAGCGCGACGGTGATGTAGAAGACCAGCGCGTCATCGAGACTGAACGTCGCGATGCGGCCGCGCTGCAAGCCGCCCAGGCCGTCTTCGCCGCCGGTCACCTCGCTCCAGCGGAACGCGACGGTGTAGGTGAGGGCCGCGAGCGCCAGCGTCAGCAGCGAGAAATACACGCCGCGCCGCCGCAGGATGATAACGCCGGCGGCCGCGGACAGAACCGCGACGAAGACCATCGACAACAACAGCGGCAGCCAGATCTCGCCGCCGAACCAGTGCAGCTGGATCAATCCCGCGGCATAGGCGCCGATGCCGAACCAGACGCCGTGGCCGAACGACACCAGCCCGGTATAGCCGACGCACAGATTGAGCCCCATGGCGGCGATCGCGAGGATCACCACCATGGTTCCGGTGTTGAGCGACAGCCCGAGCGGCGGCAGCGCCAGCGGCAGCGCGATCAGCGCGAGGCTCGCCAGCAGCAGCGGCCGGTATTTTTGGGTAAGCGGGGCGGTCTTCATTCGAATTTCTCGATACGCTCGCCGAGCAGCCCGCGCGGCCGCACCAGCAGAACCAGAAACATCAGCACATAGATCGACGCCTCGCCGGCGGCGGGGACAAAATTGATGGTGATGCCGCGCACCACGCCGACCAGCAGCGCCGCGATCACGACGCCCCAGAAACTGCCGAGGCCGCCGATCACCACCACGACAAAGGCGACAGTGATGATCTCGGCCCCCATCGCCGGATGCACGATGGTGATCGGCGCAAAGAAGGCGCCGCCCATCGCTGCCATGCCGACGCCGAGCATGACGATCGCGGTCATGTAGGGCTGCAGCCGGATGCCGAGCGCCGCGACCATGTCCGGCCGCTGGATGCCGGCGCGCACCACGCGGCCGAACGCGGTCTTGTGCAGCAACAGCCAGACCCCGAGCAGCACCGACGGCGACCACCGCCAGCAGCATCACCCGATAACGCGAGAACAGGAAATCGCCGACGATGACCGAGCCGCGAAACACCGGCGGTATCGAGGCCGACAACGGGGACGCGCCCCAGATGATGCGGATCGCCTGCTCGGCGACCATCGCAAGGCCAAAGGTCACCAGCAGGCTCAGGATCGGGTCGGCGGTGTAGAAGCGGCGCAGGATGTAGCGCTCGAACAGGATGCCCAGCATCGCGACCGCGACCGGCGAGATCACGACGGCCGGCGCCGAAGCCGAGATATTTGGTGATTTCGACCGACAGATAGGCGCCGAGCGCGTAGAACGCGCCATGCGCGAGGTTGACCACGCCGCCGACGCTGAAGATCAGCGACAGCCCAAGCGCGATCAGGAGATAATAGCCTCCGAGCACGAGGCCATTCACCACCTGTTCCAGCAAGAACTCGAACTGCATTCTCGATCCCGGAGGCACACTGATTTCGGCGGCGGCGGCGACCGGGCCGGTAAACGCGGTCAGCCGGCGCACGCCCAAAACCGGGGCGGCCGCCGGATGACCGACGCAGCGGTTACAACGAGCAGGGGTTCTGCTCTTTGGTCGGATTGATGATTTCCAGCGGCTCGTTCGCCCCCGGAACGGCGGCGCCCAGGGTGATGAGGTCCCATTTGTCCTTGGCCTGGCCCTTCGGTTTCGGCGAGAACGTATAGGCTTCCTGGATCAGCTGGTGGTCCCAGGACCGGAAATAGGCCTTGCGCGCCTTCAGGATATCGAACTGGGTTTCCTTTTCGAAATAGGCGATCAGCTTGTCGGTGTCGGTCGACTTGGTCTCGTTCATGGCCTGCGCCATCATCTTGAACGCGACGTATTCGATCCAGGCATGGTTCTCCGGCGGCTTGCCGTTCTTCTTGGTGAAGTTCTCGACAAAGGCCCTGGAGTTTGGGACGTCCAGGGTGTGATACCAGACCGTCGGCCAGATTCCGGCGAGGTTGCCTTCACCCGCCGCCCAGGCGTCCGCCGTATTGAGATTGAAGCCGACGATCGGGTAGGACAGGCCGAATTCGGCATATTGCTTGATCAGCGTCGTCACCTGATTGCCGGCGAGGTTGGAACAGACCACGTCGGGCTTGGCCTGCCGGATCTTGAGCAGATAGGGACTGAAGTCGGTGACGTCGGTGGCGATCAACTCGTCACCGACCAGATTGCCTTGATTGGCCGCGAAGAAGCGCTTGGCAGCGGCCAGGAGATCATGGCCGAAGATATAGTCGGCGGTCAGCCCGAAGAACTTCTTGTCCTTCACCATGTTGTCGCGCAGCAGCGCCTTGCCGACGGCATTCACCATCACCGTGTTCGGGATGTCGGTGTGGAAGGTGTATCTATTGCAGTTCTTGCCGCGCAGCGCGTCGGAACGCGCTCCGGTCTGGATGAACAGCTTCTTGTTGCGCGCGGCCACCTGCATGATGGTGAGCGCGGAAGCCGAATTGATTTCGCCCATCAGCACCATGGCGCCGTCCTGATCCAGCATGCGCTGCGCCTTGGTCGCGGCGGTGGCGGGATTGACCGAATCTTCCGACATGACGTCGAGTTGGCGTCCCATGATGCCGCCGGATTTGTTGATTTCCTCCTCGGCCATTCTCATGCCGAGGGTGGCATAGGCGCCGAGCGCGCCGAGAAAGCCGGTCAGCGGCGTCAGATGGCCGATCTTGATCTTGTCCGGCTCGCCGTAAACGATCGACGGAAATCCGAGCGTCGAAGCGCCGGCAAAGGCGGCGCTGGCTTTCAACAGGGTTCGTCGGCTGTAGCGGGTCATCGTTGGTCTCCTCCCAAAGGGCGTTTCCGCGATGTCCCCCTTCAATTCCGGCTTATGCGAGAATGTGAGAGACGTTTTTCTATTATTGGATGATATTTCCGGACGCGGTCGCCGCTGTCAACGCCAAAAGCGCGGTCCGGCTGCGCGTTAAGAAGATTTCGTGAGGTTTTTTGCGCCGAATTCCTGGGACAGCCGGCGGGCGGCGGCTTCGACGATCTGGGCGCTGCTGTGCAGCGCCTGGTTGGATAGCCGCCAGATCGGACCGGAAATGCCGAGCGCCCCGATCACCTGGCCGGTGAAATCCGTGACCGGCACGGCGACGCAGCGCACTTCCGGATTGAATTCGCCATCGTCAAAGGCGATGCCGGTGCGCTTGATCTCGGCGATTTCGCGCAACAGCACCGCAACGTCGGTGATCGACTTGTCGGTCGAGGGTTTCATCTCGACGCGATCGAGGAAACGCTTCAACTGATCGGGACGAAGCGAAGCGAGGATGATCTTGCCGAGCGCGGTGCAATGCGCCGGGCGCACCACGCCGACGCGGTCGGTCAGTTGAAACGCGCCGGGGCCGGAGGTGCGCGCGATCACGACGACGGCGTCGCCCATCCGCACCGCATAATGGGCGCTTTCTCCGGTCTCGCGCGACAATTCCTCAAGAAGGGGGGTCGCGACATTGACCATTTCGATTTCGTCGAGCGCGCTCGCGGCGAGCGCGAACAGCGGCCGTCCGACGCGGTAGCGCTTGGAGTCCTTTTCCTGGCGCAGATAGCCGAGCGACACCATCGTCTTGGCGAGATGGAAGGTGGTGGAGTTGTGCAGGCCGACCAGCTTGCTCAATTCCGCGAGCCCGATCCCGTCGCGGTGACGCGCGACCTGTTCGAGGATGGCAAAGGCGCGGCCGAGCGACTGGACGCCGACCCGCTGCCGGTCGTCGGCTTCGTCGTCGATATCCTGGTGCTGCGGCGGCACCAGCTTGGCGATGGTCGCCTTGCGCGGGCTCGCCGGCTTCTCACTGGTCTTTTGCTTGGTACGCGGTCCCACCGGATTAAGCCTCCATGCGACGGAGCGGAATGATGCTGGCGCTATCATTGGCCGCTGCGGCGCTTCGATACAAGCCCTGCGCTGTGGGCCTAATAATTGAACAGCACCATGCGCTCTTCCGTCATGTCGCGGATCGAATAACGCGGCCCCTCGCGGCCGATGCCGGAATCCTTGACGCCGCCATAGGCAAGTTGGTCGGTGCGCCAGGTCGAACTGCCGTTGATGATGACGCCGCCGGTGCGCAAGGCTCGCACCGCGCGAATGGCGAGCGCCGTCGACGCGGTGAAAATGCCGGTTTGCAGGCCGAACCGGCTCTCGCTGACGGCGCGGAACACGGCGTCGATATCGTCATAGGGGGCGAGGCTGATCACCGGCCCGAAGACCTCGTCGCAGACAACCTTCATCTCCGGCCTGGCGCCGGCGATCACGGTCGGCTCGATCTGGGCGCCGTGGCGCTTGCCGCCGGTCAGGACCGTTGCGCCGCCGGCCACCGCTTCCTTGATCCATGATTCCACGCGCTGAGCCGCGGCTTCGTCGATCAGGGTGCCGACATCGACCGTGGCATCGAGGGGATCGCCGAGCCTGAGCTTGTTCACTTCGGCGACGACGAGGTCGACGAATTTGTCATAGAGCTTGCGGTGGACATAGACGGTCTGCACCGAGATACAGCTTTGACCGGCGAGCCGCATCGAGTTGCGGGCGCAGACCGGCGCGGCCTCGGCGATGTCGGCGTCTTCGTGGACGATGGTGACGCCGTTGCCGCCCAGTTCGAGTGCCACGCGGCGTAAGCCCGATGCCGCCTTGATTTGCGCGCCGGCACGTGGCGAGCCGGTAAAGGTGATGAAATCAACGCGGGGATCGCCGACCAGCGCCGGACCGACGATGTCGCCATAGAGTACGTTGAGTACGCCGGCAGGCGTGCCGGCCTCGACGAAAATCTGCGCCAGCTCGTGGATGACTCCAGGCGATTGCGGCGGCGCCTTCAAAACCAGCGTGTTTCCGGCCGCGATCGACGGTGCGATCTTGTGACAGGCAAGATTCACCGGCGCATTGAACGGCGTGATGCCCGCTACTACGCCGACCGGAAAGCGCAGCATGAAGCAGATTTTTCCGGCGCCCATGGCGCTCGCATCGAGCGGGATATGCTCGCCCTCGATGCGCACGGCCTCTTCGGCTGATAGCGAAAGCGTGTCCTGCGAGCGGATGATTTCGGCCCTGGCGTCCTTGATCGCCTTGCCGGTCTCACGCGACATGACTTCCGCGATCCGGTCCGCCCGTTCGACCAGCAGTTTGGCGGCGCGGCGCAGGAGCGCGGCGCGCTCATAAGCGGGCGTGGCGGCGGCTCGCGCCTTGGCCTTGACCGCCGCATCGAGCGCATCATTGAGGTCGGTCAAAGACGAGCGCGGCGCATTGGCGACGACAACATTGCGATAGGGATCGCGCACCGGATAGGTCTCGGCGGCGGTGCGCCATTGGCCGCCGATCAGCATCGGAATCTCGGTCGCGCCGGCCTCGGCGGCATGTTTTGCGGCGGAAACTGGGCTCATCTTAAGGCCTCCCGGGCTGGGCAAACTGGCTTCGAAGGCGCTTCTTTGGCGCTGTTGAAGGTGGCGTTCCCTGCAGACAGTCTACCACAATATAAATTGACGTACAGTATTATGAGAAATAGGGTGCCGCGCGCCTGGGCAGTTTCGGCATAAGGATTAAGTCCGCCGATCTCCTGAGAAGAAGTCGAACGGTTAGGGGAGTGAAGCGATGTCGCCGCGCAATGCGCTCAACGGGGCCCAGGTCATTGTCGATTACCTGATCCAGGAAAAGGTGCCGCAGGTGTTCGGCCTGTGCGGTCACGGCAACATCCAGTTCATCGACGCGCTGTATGAGCGATCCGACGAGCTCAAGACCATCTCGGTGCACCATGAGAGCGTCGCCGGTTTCATGGCTGACGTCTATTACCGGGTTTCCGGGCGGCCGACCGCGACCTTCACCTCCTGCGGGCCCGGCTCGGCCAACCTGCCGATCTCGCTCGGCAACGCGTTTCTGGATTCGGTGCCGTTCCTGGCGGTGACCGGCAACGTGCCGACCAGCCAATTCAATCGCGGCGCGTTTCAGGAATTGTACCGGCATTACCAGGCTGATTTTCCCTCCACGGTCCGCTCCTATTGCAAGAAAGTGTTCCAGCCGACGCGCGGCGAGATGGTGCCGCTCGCGGTGCGGCAAGCCTGGAAGACCATGACAACGGGCCGTCCGGGCCCCGTGGTGCTGGATGTTCCCTTCGACGTATTCATGGAATCGGCCGCCGAGGAGGCGCCGAACGCGAAAGCCTGGAACGGCAATATTTCCAGCCGCTGCGGCGCCGATCCCGAGGGCGTCGTCAAGGCGGTCGACATGCTGCTTTCCGCCGAGCGGCCGACCATCATCGTCGGCCAGGGCGTTCGCTATGGCGGCGCCGCGGAAGAACTCTTGAGGCTCGCCGAACGCCTGCAGATTCCGGTGGCGGCGTCGGCCTCGGGTCTCGGCGCGATCGACTGCAACCATCCGCTCGCACTGGGGCTGGTCGCACGCGCGGGGCACTATCAGGCCAATCACGCGACGCGTCAGGCCGACGTGCTCTTGGCGTTGGGCGTGCGCTTCGACGACCGTACCTCGAGTTCGTGGATTCCGGGCTATTCCTTCACCATCCCGCCGACGCGTCTCATTCACGTCGACATCGACCCGGAGGAAATAGGCCGCAACTATCCGGTCGCCCTCGGCCTGATGGCCGATGTGCGCACCTTCCTGCGGCAAATTCACGCCGAACTCGACCGCCGCGCCGACCTGACAAAACGCGCCGACGCGCGCAAGAAATGGCTGGCGCAGATCGATACCTATCGCAAGGAATGGGACAAGTTCGTCGCCCCCGGATTTTCCGACGACACCACGCCGATCAATCCGCAGCGCGCAGCAGCCGAGATCGACAAGGCGCTGCCGGAGGATGCGATCCTGGTCAGCGATATCGGCGTGCACCACAATTGGCTGTTGAGCTTCTGCAAGCCGAAACGGCCGGACTCGCTGATCGGCTCGATGGGTTTTGGGCCGATGGGGTTTGGTGTCGCCGGCGTGATGGGCGCGAAATTCGCCGCTCCCGACCGGCCCTGCGTGTCGGTCTGCGGCGACGGCGCGTTCTTCATGCATGCCAACGTGCTGGGAACGGCGGTCGAATATAATCTGCCGGTGGTCTGGGTGGTCTGGAACAACTACGCCTATGCCTCGATCCGCGGCCTGCAGCGCGGCTATCTCGGGGGGCGCGAACTCGCCACCGACTTCCACGATCCCATCAGCGGCCAGCGTTACAATCCGGATTTCGCCGCCATGGCGCGCTCCTGCGGCGTCGAAGGCGTTCGCGTCGATCGCGCCGGCGATATCGGCGAAGCCATCCGCAAGGGCATCAGTGCCAACAAGCCCTATCTGATCGACGTCGATATCGCCGCCGACATCAATCCCGCCGGCGCCGGCGTCTGGGAGCTTCCGGGGCTCGGGCGGAGCAAGCCGGGCATCGGCACGCAATTTGAGCCGACCTGATCGCGGTTCACGAAGCGGAAACGGCAAAAACAATCGAGGAAACGTCATGATGCTTAAAGGCAAGAAGGTCGTGGTGGTCGGTGGCTCGTCCGGTATCGGTCTTTCGACCGCCGAAATGGCCACGCGCGAAGGCGCTGAAGTCATCATTGCCTCGCGCAATGCCGAACGTCTGAATGCGGTCGCGGGTAATTTCGGCGCAAGGGCCATTGCGGCCGACGTCACGAGTGACAAAAGCGTTGAAGATCTTTTCCACGCCTGCGGCCCGGTCGATCATGTCGTGGTGACCGCCGCGCAACTGCGTTCGGGTCCGTTCAAGACCGTGCCGATGGAAGACGTGCGCGCGACGATGGAAGGCAAGTTCTGGGGCGCCTGGCGCGTCGCGCGCTTCGCCGACATCCGCCCCGGCGGATCGCTCACTCTGGTCTCGGGCTTTTTGAGCATCCGTCCGCGGCCGAATTCGGCGATCGTCGGCGCCGCCAACGGTGCGATCGAGTCGCTGGCGCGCGTCGCTTGCGCTCGAACTGGCGCCGGTCCGCGTCAATTGCGTTTCGCCGGGGATCATCGACACGCCGATCCGCGCCGCGATGCCGGAAGCGGCGCGCCGCGACATGCTCGCCAAGACGGCGGCGAGCCTGCCCGTCGGCCGCGTCGGCGTCGGCGAAGACATCGCGCGGCAGATCTTCGCCTTCATGACCATCGGCTTTGCGACCGGATCGATCGTCTATATCGACGGGGGCGCGCTGATCACCTGATACTTGACGACCTGAGCCGCTATTCAAATGCCGCAAGACCCTGCAAAACTGGTTGTTGTCGGACACGGGGCGGCCGGGCTGGCAGCAGCGCTTTCGGCGGCCGAAGCAGGCCCGCCATCGCGGCGTGCCGATCGAGATCACCGTGCTGGAAAAGGCGCGCGAAGAGGAAGCCGGCGGCAACACCAGCTGGTCGCCTTCGAACATGCGGCTCGATGCGCCCGATCGGATCGATCCGAGTTTTGCCGACGACATGTTGAGGGCCTGCGGTGGACGCGGCGATGTCAGCTATTTTCGCACCTTGGCGGATAATGCTACCGCGACCATTGGTTGGCTGCAGGGCCACGGCGTCGAATTCGTCACGCCAACTTATTATCTCAGCGCCGGTCCTGCGCGAATTCAGCCGGTCGGCGGCGGCGGCGCCATCGTTGCAAAGCTGCTCGCCGCCGCGAAGCGGGCAGGGGTGAAGGTTCGCTACGAATGCGAGGCGAACCGGCTGGTGATGGCGAGGGGCATCGCGTCGAAGGCATCGAGGTTCATACCGGCGATGGCGCCGCGACAACGCTCGACGCCGATGCCGTCATTCTCGCCAGCGGCGGATTTCAGGGTAACCCCTCGATGATGCGCGCGCATTTCTGGCTCGGTGCCGAGAGCCATCAAGCTGATCTCGCCGGGAACGCGTTTCGACACCGGCGACGGCATCCGCATGGCGACCGAGCAGGGCGCCGCGATTTCCGGCGATTGGGACGGCATGCATATCGAGCCGGTCGATCCGCGCAGCCAGAGTTCCGCGCCGGTCGTGCTGGTCTATCCTTACGGCATCGTGGTCGATCAGCACGGCCATCGCTTCTTCGACGAAGGAGGTGGCCTGATGCACGAGACCTGGGAGGCCTTTGCCCGCGACATCCATTTCGTGCGGCCGAAGCGCATGGCCTATGCGATCCTCGACTCCCGGCTGTTCGAAATCGACGGTTTTGAGCGCGCGATCCGATCGGAGGTGCCGCCGTTTAAGGCCGAGTCTCATCGAAGCCTGGCGGCGCAGATCGGCATTCCCGCAAGCAATCTGCGCAGACACGGTCGATGCGTTCAACGCGGCGGCGACCGGCGACCCCGCGCGGTTCGATGCGTCGCGCTGCGATGGTCTGGCGCGGCAGCGGAACGTTGAAGCCGCCGAAATCGAACTGGGCGCGGGCCATCGCAAAGCCGCCATATCTCGCCTATCCCCTGGTCGGCGCCATCGCTTACACCTTCGGCGGTCTTGCCACCAACGCCAAGGCGGAAGTGCTGGGCGAGCAGGGGCCGATACCAGGCCTTTACGCCGCCGGCGAAACCACCGGGACATTTCTACGGCACCGCGCCGAACGCGGTCGCGGTGCTGCGGGCGCTGGTTTTCGGAAAGATCGCGGGAGAAGCGCTGTGGAATTCCTGCAGCAGGCGATAACATCACCGCCGCGCTGGACAAGAAATGGAAGAGGAAACACGGGCATGACTGAACTGAACAACGGCGCCTTCATCCGCAACATCGCCGAAGTGCCGTGGCGCGAATTTCCCAATCATTTTGGCGGCGCGCTGTCGAAGCCGCTGGTGATGCCGGAGACCGCCGGCGCGCGCCACATCGATTACCGGATTTCGATGTATCAGCCGATGGCGCATGTCGCGCGGCACAAGCATCAGGTTCAGGAGCAGATCTACCACGTGCTCGAAGGCGAGGGCCTGATGGAGATCGCCGGCAAGAATCACGTGGTGCGCAAGCACGATTTCATCTTCTTGCCGCCCGGGGTGGAGCACGCGATTTCGAATTCGGGTCTGGTCGATCTGGTGTTCCTGGTGATCACTTCGCCGGTCACCGACGACGCCAAGATCGTTTGAGACTGGCTGCATTTTCAACCGCCGCGCGGGACCAACCTTCATGCCGGCTGCCGAGGCTTACGATGTCGTCGTCATTGGCGCGGGCGCCGGTGGCATGACGGCGGCCGCCGTCGCCGCTGCGGAGGGGTTGAGCGTTGTCGTGATCGAAAAGACCGAATTTGTCGGCGGCACGACGGCATGGTCGGGCGGCATGGTCTGGATTCCCGCCAATGGCAAGATGAAACAGGCGGGAATCGACGACAGCCTGCCCGCTGCCGCCAGCTATCTCGCCGGCACGGTTCCGGAACGCGAAAACGCCGATTTGCGGGAGACGTTTCTTGCGCGGGGCCCGGAAGCGGTGGACTATCTCGAAGCCAAGACCGAGGTCCAGCTGCAGCCGGTGAAGACCTATCCGGATTATTATCCGGAAAAGCCGGGATCAACCGCCGGTGGCCGCGTGCTTGAACCCGTCAGCTTTGACGGCGCCAAATTGGGCATGAACTTCCGGCGGCTGCGGCCGCCGCTGCCGGAATTCACCGTGTTCGGCGGCATGATGGTCAACCGGCTCGACATACCGCATCTGCGCAAGATCGGCCGCTCGTTTCGTTCGACGCTGCGCGCGATGCGTCTCGTTTCGCAATATGCGCTGCAGCGGCTTCGCGCGCCCCGGGGCACGACGCTGCATCTGGGCAATGCGCTGGCGGCGCGGCTCTACGCGTCGCTGCTCAAGCGCAACGTCGATATCCTGTTCGGCAGCAGTGTCGAGCGGCTCATGATCGAAGGCGATGTTGTCAGGGGCGTGACGATCCGGGATTCGTCCGGCGCACGGACGATCGTCGCGCGCAAAGGCGTCGTGCTGGCGACCGGCGGCTTCTCTCACGATGCAAACCTTCGCGGACAGTTCTTCCCCGCCGGGGCTGGCTTGGTTTCCGCCACGGCTCCCGCGGCGACCGGCGATGGCCTGCATGTCGCGATGGACGCCGGCGCCGATATCAATACGCGCGTGGCCAGCCCCGCTTATTGGGTGCCGGCCTCGCTGTTCAAGCGCGCGGATGGCAGCCAGGGCGTTTTCCCGCACACGGTGACCGACCGCGCGAAGCCGGGCGTCATTGCGATCAATGCGTCGGGCAAGCGTTTTGTCAATGAAGCCTTATCCTATCACGAATTTGTTCTGGCGATGCTGCGCGATGGCAACGACGCACCAAATCGCTCGTTCCACCTTGTCTGCGACCGCCGCTTTCTCTGGACCTACGGGCTCGGCCGGATTCGGCCATTCACGCTGCATGTGAAGCGATACGTCCAAAGCGGCGAGTTGATCGAGGCGCACAGCATCGATGCGCTCGCCGATGCGATCGGCGTCGAAAAATCGGCGCTGGCAAAAACCCTGGAGAAATACAACGCCTCCGCGCGGATCGGGCTCGACCCGGAATTCGGACGCGGCAGCACCATCTACCAGCGTCACCTCGGTGACGCCAGCTATTCGCCCAATCCCTGCGTCGCGCCGATCGAGCAGCCGCCGTTCTACGCATTGCGGATCTACCCTGCGGATCTGGGCACGGCGATCGGCCTTCAGACGGATGGCAACGCACGCGTTCTGCGAAAGGACGGCAGTGTTATTCTCGGGCTCTATGCCTGCGGCAACGACATGGGCTCGATCATGAACGGGAATTATCCGGGGCCGGGCATTACGCTCGGGCCGGCGCTGACCTTCGGCTACATCGCCGGCCGGCACCTTGCGCAGGAGAAAGGACAAGGGAGGGGACCAGCATGACAAACCCGGCGGCCGGCTTTGGCGTCAACACCTACTCCTACATTTTCGATGGCGGCGCTGCCGAGACGGTCGCGCGGCTCGCCGACCAGGGGTATGGCGGAGTTGAACTGATGTTCTTTCCCGGCCATCTCTGGCCGGCCGAGCTTGATGCGTCACAACTTCGCCGCCTGCGTTATCTCTGCGAAACACGATTGCGGCTGGTCGCGGTCAACATGCCGAATGTCGACATGAACATCGCCGCCGCCGCGGAGGAGATGCGCGCCTATACAATCGATCTGCTGACAACGTTTGTTCGCTGCGCCGGCGAACTCGGCGCGGGCGGGATCATCGTCGGCCCCGGCAAGCCAAATCCACTGTTTCCGATGCCGCGCGACCGCATGGTCTGCCATTTTTATCGCGCGCTCGATGTGCTGGCGCCGCTCGCGCGCGCGGTGGGCACAAAACTCTTCATCGAGAACATGCCGTTCGCCTTCCTGCCGGATGCGGAGTCGCTGATGAAAATTGTCGATGGCTATGGCGACGACAGCATTCGCGTGATCTACGACGTGGCCAACGCCCACTTCATCGGCGAAGCCCCTACGGAAGGGCTAAGGCGCGTCCGCGACCGGCTCTCTCTGGTGCATTTTTCCGATACGACCCGTCAGGTCTATAAGCATGATCCGCTGGGCTGCGGCGACGTGCCGCTCGCAGGTCTTGCCGCTGCGATGAAAGCGGTCGGATATCAGGAATTGCCGATGCTGGAAGTCATTTCGCATCACCCGGATGCCGATATCGCCGATAGCTGCGCCCGTCTCCGGGAGGCGGGGTTTGGCGCCGATTTGCCGGGCGGATGAAGCATTTCTTGCTGCCGTTCAGACCGGACGGGTGGAAAGGGCAAGGTTGTGCCGATGCCGCAGACGCGGTAACGACTGGTTGGAACCCGTAACATCAATGGATGGCGGGTACTTTCCCGTGACCCAGACGGGACGCGCGGGACTTCAGATAATTCGGGGAATCGTCCGAAACGGGGGGAATTCATGTTCGGATTAATGCAAAACCGGCCGCTGCTGATCTCGAACCTGGCCGATTATGTTGCGACCTGGCACGCGGAAACCGAGATCGTCTCGCGCGATCCGCAAGGCGTCATGCACCGGTCCAATTACGGGGAGGTGGTGGCGCGCGCCAAGCGCGTCGCCAATGCGCTCACAGCGCTCGGCGTCGGCCAGGGGGACCGCGTTGCGACGCTCGCCTGGAACTCCTGGCGGCATCTCGAACTCTATTATGGCGTGACCTGCTCCGGCCGCGTGCTGCATACGGTCAATCCGCGCCTGTTTGCCGAGCAACTCATCTACATCGTCAACCACGCCGAAAACGGCTACATCTTCTTCGATCCCGATTTCGCGCCCCTCGTCGAGCAGCTCGCACCTCACTTGCCGCTGGTGCGCGGCTGGATCGCGCTGTGTGAAGAGAAAGACATGCCGGCCGTCAAGGTCGGCAATCTCCTGTGCTACGAGACGCTGCTGGCGCAAGCCTCGCCCGATTACGCCTGGCCGCAGCTCGACGAGAATACCGCCTGCACGCTCTGCTACACTTCCGGCACGACGGGCAATCCCAAGGGCGTTCTCTACAGCCATCGCTCGACCATCCTGCATGCCTTCGCCGCTTGCGCGGCCGACGGCCTCGGGCTCCAGGCCAAGGATTCGATCCTCGTGATCGTTCCGCTGTTTCACGCCAATGCATGGAGCCTGCCGTTTTCGGCGGCGATGTGTGGCGCCAAGCTCGTGCTGCCCGGACCGCGGCTCGATCCGGAAAGCATCTACATGCTGCTCGAACAGGAGGGCTGCACCAAGGCCGGCGGCATTCCAACGATCTGGCTCAACTTCCTCGCCTATATCGAGAAAAATCGCGCCAGCCTCGATCTGTCGAAGTTGAAATTGAAACTCATCTTTAGCGGCGGCACCGCCGCGCCGCGCGCGACCATCGAGAAATTCCGCGACCTGCTCGGCGTATTCCTGCTGCACGCCTGGGGCATGACGGAAACGAGCCCGATCGTCACGCTCGGCGCGCCGCTCGGCAAGCATGACGGTGCGACGCCGGCCGAGATCGTCGACATGCAGGTCAAGCAGGGACGCCAGATCTTCGGCGTCGAACTGCGCCTGATCGGCGCGGATGGCGAGATCCTTCCGCATGACGGCAAGACGGTTGGCCAACTCCAGGTGCGGGGCAATTGGGTGATCTCGGGCTACTTCAAGAACGAAGGCGGCAAGGTCGTCGCTGACGATGGCTGGTTCGGCACCGGCGACGTAGCGACCATCAACCCCGACGGTTACGTACAACTGACGGATCGCCTGAAGGACGTCATCAAATCCGGCGGCGAATGGATTTCCTCAATCGAGATCGAGAATCTGGCGGTCTCGCATCCCGACGTGTTCGAGGCCGCCGTCATCGCTATCCCGCATCCGCAGTGGCAGGAGCGGCCGCTGCTTCTGGTGCAGCCGAGGCCCGGCGCAAATCCGACCAAGGAGGCGATCCTGGAATTCCTGTCGACGCGCATCGCCAAATGGTGGATGCCGGACGATGTGATCTTCGTGGAATCGCTGCCGCATACCGCGACCGGCAAGCTGCTCAAAACCGAGCTTCGCGCCAGATATGGCGGTTCATTTGCGGTTGCCGGATGAAGCGTCGCCTGGCCTGATCGTTTCCGCGGCGGCGGCCAACATTCGCTTAATCCTCGGTCGTTCAAGTTTTACCGAACTGGGGGGCCGTAATTTTACGTCCTGCCTTTAGCGTGCCGCCCCGCAACTGGGGGTGATTATGTCATTGGCGGACAAAATGCGTGTTCGGGCCGGCTCTGTCTCCGATGCCGTCGACATGGAGATCATTGCCGGGCTCTACGGGACGCTTGTCCCCATCGTGTCCATGGGCATTGGCCAGCTGATCGTCGGCACCATCACAGTCCGGGAAAGCGGGGATATGGCCACGGCGGTGCTGACCGCTTTGGGCGTCGTGGTCGCCTTCGTGCGTGCCTTTGGTGTCCTTGCATATCGCCGCCGGATCGCCGGCAAGACGCCGCTTGATCGAGCCGAAGCCGCCCGATGGGAGTTGCCCTACGCCGCCGGAACGGCAATGACGGCCTTGACGCTCGGTTTGTTCGCGGCGCGCAGCCTGGAACTCAACGACACGATTTGTTCGGTCATGGCGATCGGCATCGGATTCGGGTTCGGCGCCGGTGTCGTCGTGCGGCTGTCGCTTCGACCGGCCGTTGCGGTCGTCGATTTGCTTGCGACCGGTATTCCCCCCATTGTCGTGACATTCATGCAGCCTGATGCCCCGCATGTGGGTCTTGGGTTGATGCTGACCATCTACCTCATCGGCAGCCTTGAAATGGTTCGCCACACCTACAACTCCACGATCAATCACATCACTCTCAAGCAGCAATTCGAACAGCTTGCGCGGCTTGATCCGTTGACCGGCATCTTCAACCGCTCGATCCTGGACACGGACCTGGTTCAGATGATGACTGACAGCAAAGTCGGGACGGTTGCCATTCACGCGATCGACCTCGATCATTTCAAGGCTGCCAATGACCGGTTCGGCCATCCCGTCGGCGATGCCCTGCTGAAGCAGGTTGCGGCAAGGCTCAAGTCGGTTACCAGTCCGGGCGACCTCATCGTTCGAATGGGCGGCGACGAATTTATCCTGGTTCAGAAATCCGCTTCGTGCGGCGACGCGGAATTGATGGCGCAGCGGATATTCGAATCGGTCAGCGCGCCCTATCGGGTGGCCGGCCATGATGTCGCGATTGGCGTCAGCATCGGGGTTGCGATATCGCCCGACGATGGCCAATCCGTCGATGCGCTGCTGTCTCGCTCCGACAAAGCGCTCTATCGGGCCAAGGAAAGTCGCGGCGGATATGTTCTGGCTCGCGAACTGCCGACGCCGCGCCCGGCAGAAACTCCCGCTGACTTGTCGGCGGCGCAAATCGCGGCCTGAGTTGCTTCAGTCGTCAGACTCTCAAACGTTCATGACCAGCGACCGGATGCTGCGGGCGAGGCCGAGAATGCGCGGCCCGCATTCGCGCTCGATCTGCTCGGCCGAAAAGCGGAACGAGGGAATGCCGCAATTGACGGCAAGGCAGTCGCCCGAAGCGTTGCGATAGAGCGGCGCCGCGACGCCGAAAATCTCCCGCCGCCATTCGCCGATCGAAACGGCGAAGCCGCGTTCCCTGCACAGCTCGACGTCGGGCAGCGTCCGCTCCTTTACATACGCGAGTTCTTCCGGACGCTCCGCCTTCACGGCCTCGACGTAGTGCTGCAATTCATCCGGCGTGGCGAGCGACAGCAGCGCGCGGCCGACCGCCGTGGTCGCGAGCGTCCCGGTAAAGCCGACATCGGGAACATGCGGCACCGCGTCGGTGGTGCGCAGCGTCTCGACATAGATGAAGTCGAGGCCGAACGGCATCGCGATCGATACGGTGCCGCCGGCATAGGCCGCGAATTCGCGCATCAGCGGCCGCGCCAATTGCCGGACTTTGAGGGCCGACAGCACCGGATAGGCCGCGGCCAATACGCCGAGGCCGAGTTCGAAGCGTCCCTTGGCGTCGCGCTTGAGGTAGCCGAGCTGCGCCAGCGTGTAGGTCAGCCGCGACACCGTCGGCCGCGACAGGGACGTCGCTGCGGCGAGATCGGCGTTCGAGAGCGGACCGCCGCCGTTGCGAAAAGCGGCCAGCACGTCGAGCCCATGCGCAAGCGTCGTCGCGAACGACGGATCACCCTGGTCAGGTCTCGACCGGGAAGGCGCGGAAATCGCTGGAGACGAAGCTGGGGCCATGTGAAATATTGGACGAGAATCCGATTATTGTCAATATATCGAAACAGATTTGCAATTCATACCGATATACGTTTAGATGCCTTGAAAATGGTGGAAGCCCCTTCAGGGGCGAGTGCAAGGACAACCACATGACCACAACAGCCACCAGCGAAATGCCCAAGGAAACGCCCAAGGAAGCCTCCGCCTCGGTCGTCGCGCAGCAGGCCACGATGCTCAACGCGCTGCCGTTCTCCGACACCGCCGATTTCGACGACGCCGCGCGCGGCTTCATGGGAACGCTGGAACACGCGCGGATCACGAACGCGCAGGGCCGCGTGGTCTGGAGTCTCGAGGCTTACGGTTTTCTTGCCGACGAGAAGGCGCCCGCGACCGTCAACCCGAGCCTGTGGCGGCAGTCGCGGCTCAACATGCAGCACGGGCTGTTCGAGGTGATGCCCGGCGTCTACCAGGTGCGCGGCCTCGACATCGCCAACATGACGCTGATCGAGGGCGACACCGGCGTGATCGTGGTGGACACGCTGACCTCGATCGAAGGCGCGCGCGCCGCGATGGAGCTCTATTTCAAGCACCGGGGAAGACGCCCGGTGGCCGCCGTCATCTTCACCCACACCCATATGGACCATTATGGTGGCGCGTGCGGTGTGCTCGACGAAGCGACGCTGGCGAGCGGAAGCATTCCGATCATCGCGCCCAATCTCTTCATCGAGCACGCGGTTTCCGAAAACATCATCGCAGGTCCCGCGATGATAAGGCGCGCGCAATATCAATTCGGGCCGCTGCTGGCAAAAGGTCCGCGCGGGCAGGTCGATAACGGGTTGGGCAAGTCGATGGCGGTAGGCTCGGTTAAGCTGCTGCGGCCGACCGATCTGATCATGGAAACCGGCGACAAGCGCATCATCGACGGGCTCGAATTCGAATTCCAGATGGCGCCGAACTCCGAGGCGCCTGCGGAGATGCATTTCTACGTGCCGCGCTACAGGCTGTTGAATCTCGCGGAAAATTGCACGCATAATTTCCACAATCTGCTGCCGTTCCGCGGCGCCGAGGTCCGCGACGCACTGACCTGGTCGAAATATCTGGGCCAGGCCCTGCAGATGTGGGGCGGCAAAGCGGATGCGATGTGCGGCCAGCATCACTGGCCGGTGTGGGGCAAGGAGCGCATCGACACCATGATCCGCCAGCAGCGCGATCTTTATAAATTCGCGCATGACCAGACCATCCGCCTGATGAATCACGGCCTGACGGCCAGCGAGATCGCGGAAGTTATAAAACTGCCGGCGAGCCTGGAGGGCGCCTGGCACACGCGCGGCTATTACGGCCATATCCGGCACAATGTGAAAGCGATCTACCAGAAATATCTGGGCTGGTACGACGCCAACCCGGTCAATCTCGATTCCCTGCCGCCGGTCGAAGCCGGCAAAAAATATGTCGAATACATGGGCGGCGCGGCGGCGATCCTCGATCGCGCGGCCAAGGATTTTGCCAAAGGCGAATTCCGTTTCGTGGCCCAAGCGGTCAGCCATCTGGTGTTCGCCGATCCCGACAACCAGGCCGCCCGCGCGCTGCTCGCCGATACCTTCGAGCAGCTCGGCTATGCCGCGGAAAGCTCGACCTGGCGCAACGCCTATCTGTTCGGCGCGCAGGAGCTGCGCCACGGCATGCCGAAGACGCCGCCGCGCCCGCCGATGCCGCGCGAAACACTGGCAGCGCTGGGCACCGGCCAGCTCTGGGACGTGCTCGGCGTCCGCCTCAACGGCCCGAAGGCGGAAGGCAAGCACATCGTGCTGAACTGGAGCTTTACCGACACCAAAGAGGACTTTGTGCTGACGCTGGAGAACTGCGCGCTGACCTATGTCGAGGGCGCGCAAGCTTCCACCGCGGACGCCAGCTTCACCCTGCCGCGCGCCGTGCTCGACGAAATCATCGCCAAGCAGACGTCGTTTCCGGAAGCCGTCGCCGGCGGCAAGATCACCTTCACCGGCAACGCGATGCGGCTTGCGGAATTGATGGGCCTGATGGACGAATTCCCGCGCATGTTCGAGATCGTCGAGCCGAAGCGGACGGCGGTGAGTTAGGGGCGTTTCCGCGTGGGTCGAATCATCGCGGCCTACCACGTGGCGTCGTGGTTCGAAATGCGCGGCGTCGCCGCGCGTTGCTGCCATTCATTCGCAATGACTTCGGATGATACTTAGTACATTCTTAAGGCTGATATCTTTCGGCCGCGCGATACGGGATCGAACCGCGTTTTTAACGCCGTTGGAACAATATGTCGCCAACATGATGCCCTTCCACCGGGGGCTGAGCCCCGATGGTTTCGAAACCGGCATCAGGGTTGGACGATGCGTGCACACGATGATCCCGGGGTCGAAGCCCCGGATGTCCTGCTGGCAGCGCTTGAGCATGCGAGCGATGCCGTGGTGATCGTCGATGGCGATTTTCACGTCAGATTTTTCAACGCGGCGGCGGAGCTCATCTGGGATCTGGATCGCGCGGAAGTGCTCGGTCGTGATGCAAGTTATCTCGGGCTTGACGACCTGCAACTGCATCCTGTCGCGAAGCCGGCCTCGGGTCAGGTGAACGGCGAGGACGCCATCCAGGGACACAGCTCCGAGATCAAGATCCAGCGCAAGGACGGCAGCCGGATCCGTGCCGCGCTGTCGTTGTCGCGTGTCGCAGTCGGCGGTCAAAGCCATACCATCGCCTTCGTTCGGGACATCACCGCCGAGCTCGGATTACGAGAGAGGGAGGCGCTGCTTACATTGGTGGCCGACAGGACCAACCGCGCGGTTGTCGTCACCGATCCCGACCTGGGCATCGTCTATAGCAACGCCGCGTTTACGGAATTGTTCGGCTACTCGGCCGAGGAGGCCAGAGGGCTGCCGGTGAACGAGCTGCTTGTTGGTCGTCATACCGACCGCAGGACGCTGGCAAGATTGCGACGCCGGATCCGCGAGGAAAGTGGCGGCGAGGAGGAAGTGCTCGCCTACGACAGGAACGGCGACGGAGATTTGGATCTCGGCGAATGCCAAGACGTTCCGCAACCGGCACGGGCGGATCAAGTACATATTCGCCCTGCTGACCGATATCACCGAGACCAGGCAGTTACGGTCGCTGCAGCAGTTGATCATGAACACGCTGGCCGATGAAATTCCGATCACGGATATCGCCGACCAGCTTTGCAGGCGTGTCGAGGAGATCGCGCCCGATGTCGTTTCCTCGATTCTCCACATCGACGCCGCCGGATTGATTCATCCGCTGGGCGGCCCCAGCCTTCCCGAGGACTATTCCCGGGCGCTGGACGGCGTTGCGATCGGTCCTGACATCGGCTCCTGCGGGTCCGCGGCATTTTACGGCAAGGCCGTGCTGGCGACGGATCTTGACGCTGATCCGCGCTGGCAGCCGTTCAAAGCCCGGCCGCTCGAGGCCGGTTTGCGGGCCTGCTGGTCCACGCCGATCAAGGCCAAGGATGGCCGCGTGATCGGAACCTTTGCCTTCTATTTCAGGGAATGCCGTTCGCCGAGTCGCTGGCATCAGCGCATCGTCGACGCCTGCGTCCATCTCGGGGCCTTGGCGATCGAGCGCAAGGAAGCACGAGCCCAGATCGCGCGGCTCGCCTATTACGATACGTTGACCGGCCTGCCGAACGCGCACGCATTTGCGGGACTTGATCTCCGGAAGCGACCCGGCCTGTCCCGCCGGAAAACACGTCGCGCTGGCGTTTCTCGATGTGGACAATTTCAAGGACGTCAACGACACGCTCGGACACTCGGCCGGCGACGAATTGCTTGTCGAGTTTGCCCAGCGCCTGCGCGCGCAAATTCGACCCGGCGACATGCTGGGACGCCTGGGCGGCGACGAATTCGTGATCGTGCTGTCGAACCGTGACGCTGCCAAAGCCTCGCTGGTCGCGTCGCGGATTACCGACGCCTTGGTCGTGCCGCTCCGGATCGGAACCAGAGCAGGTGCCGATGTCCGCCAGCATCGGCATCAGCATCTATCCGGATAACGCAATCGACATCGATACTCTGATCCAGCAGGCCGATGCGGCGATGTACACCGGCCAAGCGGGCGGGCCGTTCCACCTATCGCTTCTTCAGCGTCGACATGAATGGGCTCGCCGAGCAGCGGCTGGTCTACACCGCGGCGCTGCGCAACGCGATCGCAAGCGATGCCCTCAAATTGCATTATCAGCCACAGATCCGCACGATCGATGGCGCCATCCATGGGGTCGAGGCGCTGGCGCGTTGGCATGACCCGGTGCTCGGCGAGGTTTCGCCGGCGAAGTTCATCCCGCTGGCCGAGGAGTGCGGACTGATCGAGCAGATCGGTCTGTGGTCGATCCGCGAGGCCTGCCGGCAGATAGCGGAGTGGCGCGAAGGCGGGCTGGATATTCCCTGTGTGTCGGTGAACCTGTCGCCGATCAATTTCCAGAACGCGAACCTGGCAGCGGCGGTCGCCGAGATCCTCGCAGAGCATGGCCTGCCGCCGGAAATGCTGATGCTGGAGATTACCGAAGGCGTGATCCAGAATGAGCGCTCGGTCGCGATCGAGACCATGAACGCCATTCGCGAGCTGGGAGTGGGGCTGTCGATGGATGATTTCGGAACCGGCTATTCGAGCCTCAGCCGGCTGGCGCAATTGCCGATTCGCGAGCTGAAGATCGACCGCAGCTTCATGCGTGACGTCGAGCGATGCTCCATCGCGCGGGCGATCGTTACCGCCGTGGTTCGCGTCGGCCAGAGCTTGCAACTCACCGTCGTCGCCGAAGGCGTCGAAACCGAAGGGCAGCGAAAGTCGCTGGCGGAACTCGGATGCGACGTCGTTCAGGGATTTCTCTACGCTCCCGCGCTGTCACCCCCCGCATTCGGGCGCTGGCTGCTCGACCATAGTGCCGAGCCGGGCCAGCGTGATGCTCGGCGCATCGGTCGATCCTTGTCTCAGCCGCCGGCCGAGGCTCCGTCCAGCGTCCCCGCCACCAACCGGCTGGGTTAGCCGGTAGGGCGGATGAGCGTCGCGTCATCCGCCGTTCACCGGGGTAAAGGCACGGACTCGCCGGAGCCCGTCATCGGGCTGGCGCCGCCACCGTTCCTCCCGTAAAAATGACCAGGCGCCAGGCGGCATGCGATCGTCCGGCCAACATTGGGGAGGAAAGTACTGGATGTTTTCGCATGTCATGATCGGCACCAACGATCTGGAAAAGGCCAAGTCGTTCTATGACGCGCTGCTTGGAACGCTCGGCGTTCGGCCGGGAAGAGTCGACCGCCATCGCATTTTCTACATGACCTCGACCGGCGTCTTCTCGGTATCGAAACCGATCGACGGCAAGCCCGCGACCCCCGCCAATGGCGGCACCATCGGTTTTGTCGCCTCTTCGCCCGAGCAGGCCGACGCTTGGCACGCGACCGGCATCGCCAATGGCGGCAAGACCTGCGAAGACCCGCCGGGCGTGCGCGAAGGCCCGCAAGGCAAACTCTATCTCGCTTATTTGCGCGATCCCGACGGCAACAAGCTCTGCGCGTTACACCGGATGGGGTGAAGGGCGGCCGCAACAGGGCGGATTACCGTCAGCGTAATCCGCCATTCTTGGACGACAAGGCTGTGGGTTACGCCCTTCGGCTAATCTTGCTGCGTCATTAAACCCTCATGGTGAGGAGCGCGACAACGCCGCGCGTCATGAACCCCGAGGCCCGGTTTGCATTCGCGGCCTTCGTCCTTCGAGACGCTTGCTGACGCACGCTCCTCCAGCGATAACGGCGAAGCGGTTACGCAGGGATGATGGGTTAACGCTGGATTTGATGCAGTAAGACCAACCCACCCCACGAAGCTGCTTCGCCGTGTGCGCAAGGACAAATGGATGCCGTGGCTGCGGCAAAACAACCCGCCGGGCAAATCACCCTGAAGCCTGTCCAGCCTCATCTTGAAAAATATTCTTCTTCTCGTTTCACGCAAATCACCTTCATAACTCCGCCGTCTCACCCGAATGAGGGGCGGCTCGCGATCGTCACGAACGTTGCGGTGAGATGCGGTGGACGCGTAGCGCACGAAGGACGAGCGTGCGTGATGCGGACGGCGAAGTCGTGTGGTCCTGACGCCCCGATGCTGGCGTCAAGTTGCGCGGAAGTATCCGCGCGGCGACGGTGGCAAGAAAGCCCGGTCACCGGGGAGAGCGCGAAGTAACCCGTAACACCATCGCGCAGGGAAGGCCGGATTGCCTCCGCTGAACCTGTATGCTCGTGTGCGTTTTTTTTGTGCATCTTGCACACGAGACCGCGGGTGCAGCGCGCACCCGGTCTTCCCTGCGCCCTCTCTTTCCAGGAGGGCGGAAAACGAAGCAAAGCTCGGGCGCATCGCGTCGCGAGAATATGGACTCGTATCCTGTCATTGCCTGCGACAAACGCGAAGCGTTTGCGCAAGGGAGCAAAGCGACGAAGCAATCCACTCTTTCGTTGCTGCTGCTCGATGGATTACTTCGCGGAGCCTGTCATCGGGCGCGCGTTCGCGCGACCCGTTGGCTTGCAATGACGGGTGAAACTCTTTGCTTCTTGGCTGTTTGAAAATTGAATGAGTAGCAACGTGACCATAAGCACCGCCGTCCCCACTCCGCTTTCGCGGGGATGACCAAGAGCCCCCTCGTTACTCCGCGCTGCTCACCAGTTTGATGCGCGGCTCGGCGGCTTCCATCAGGCTGCGATAGGCGGCGAGATAGTCGAGCGCCATGCGGCGGGCGGTGAAGCGCGCCTCGAATTGCTTTCGGATCGCGGGCCGGCTCAGCCGCGACAGACGATCGACCGCGGCGACCGCGCTGGTTTCATCCTCGACGACAAAGCCGGTCAGCCCCTCGTCGATGATCTCCGCGACCGAGCCGCGGTTGTAGGCGATGACGGGAGTGCCGCACGCCATCGCTTCGATCATGACCAGGCCGAACGGTTCCGGCCAGTCGATGGGAACCAGCAGGGCGATCGCGCCGCTGAGAAATTCCGATTTTTCGGCATCGCCGATCTCGCCGATATAGTCGACCAGCGGATTGTTCTCGATCAGCGGGCGAATGAGTTCGTCGTAATAATCCTGGTCGGCGCGATCGACTTTCGCCGCGATCTTGAGCGGAATGCCGCATCGGGTCGCGATGCTGATGGCGCGGTCCACGCCCTTTTCCGGCGCGATCCGGCCGAGCACGGCGAGATAGCCCGGCTTCGAGGGCTGCGGCATCAACAGCGTTTCGGGCAGGCCGTGATGGATGGTGCGCACCCAATTGGCCTGCGGCACCGGTCGACGCTGCGCGTTGGAGATCGAAATGACGGGCGAAGAGAACGTGGTGAACACCGGCTGGTGCTCCGGCAGATCGAGCCTGCCATGCAGCGTGGTCAGAAAGGGGGTCGGCTGCCGGGAGAACAGCGAGAACGGATAATAGTCGAGATGGAAATGCAGGAAGTCGAATTCCTCGTCGTCGCATTTCTGCCGCACGCGCTCCAGCATCACCATGTGCAGCGCGTTGGGATCGCGCACCGCGCCGTCGAGGCGCAGCGCCTTCGGCCAAGTCGCGTCGAGTTTAGCCGAGGTCTGGGAATCGCCGCTGGCAAACAGGGTGACGTCGTGTCCCAACGCCACCAGTTCCTCGGTCAGCCAGTGCACCACCCGTTCGGTGCCGCCATAAAGCTTGGGTGGAACGGCCTCCGTCAACGGGGCAACCTGCGCGATGCGCATCTTACCGTCTCCTTGTTAGTGTCATGAATGAACAACAGCCCCGCTATGCGATGGCACCGGCATGCCGCGGAAGGAACGTTTCCGCATCTGCGAAGTTCCCTCGAAGACGCGCACTTCTTCCACACCGTGGTCTTGCTGATGCCATCACGCCTGCTCAGAGTTACGTCAGCATCAATGCTGCAGGATTGTTGCGCAGTGATGGCGGCAAAACGGGAACCGGGAACGCGGCTCCCGCATTCGATCTCACCGAGCGCGTCCGGTTAGGATTTCATCTCCCTCCAGCGGGTTTGCACAGTCACATGGACAATCTTTCGGGTTACGCCAATCGTCCGCTTTCCTTCGTGCTGCGCTACCTGCGCCGGCGTCCGGCATCGCATGTCGTCATCGCCACTATCGGTTGTGGCGGCAGTTGCTTGTTCGGTAGGCACGCAATATGGCGTGAAGTATCTGGTCGACGGATTGTCGGCCGGCCCCGCCCAAGCAAGCAGCGTATGGCTGGCATTCATTTTGCTCATGTCGCTGATCACAGCGGATAACTTCCTGTGGCGGATCGCGAGCTGGACCGCGAGCTTCACATTTGTGGGAGTGACCGGCGATCTGCGCCGCGACATCTTCCGCCATCTGACCGGCCACGCGCCGAGCTATTTTTCCGACCGGCTGCCGGGAATGCTGACCAGCCGCATTACCGCCACGTCGAACGCGGTTTACACCGTCGAAAACATGTTCGTCTGGAACGTGCTGCCGCCCTGCATGGCGACGATCGCGGCGATCGCCCTGATTGGAACCGTCAGCCTGCCGATGGCGGCCGGGCTGATCGTCGATCGCCGGCGCCATGGTGGTTGCGATGTTCCGCCTGGCGGCGGCGGGCAAGCCTCTGCATGATGATTTCGCCGACAAGGCCGCGGCCGTCGACGGCGAAATGGTCGACGTCATCAACAATATGCCGCTGGTGCGGGCGTTCTGCGGGCTTGAGCTATGAGCACGACCGGTTCGACGCGACCGTCGACCGGGAACTCACGGCGCGGGGACGCAGCCTGCGCTATCTCGAAAAATTGCGGATCCTTCACGCCGGCATTACGGTTGTGCTGACCATTGCGCTACTCGCCTGGGCGATCGTGCTGTGGCAGCACGGCGGCGCCACCACCGGCGATGTCGTGCTGGTCTGCACGCTGGGACTCTCGATTCTGAGCGCCACGCGCGATCTCGCGGTGGCGCTGGTCGACGTCACCCAGCATGTCGCGCGGCTGACCGAAGCGATCGCCACGCTGCTGCTGCCGCACGAATTGCGCGATCATCCCGAAGCCGAGCCGCTGGTCAAGAGCGGCGCGGCGATTGCCTTCAACAATATTTCCTTCCGCTATCCCGGCGGACTGAAAGTGTTCGACAAATTCAGCCTTCGTCTGCAGCCGGGGCAGCGGGTCGGGCTGGTCGGTCAGTCCGGCGGCGGCAAATCCAGCCTGTTCGTGCTGTTGCAGCGCTTCTACGACGTCCAGCAGCGGCAGCATCACGATCGACGGCCAGGACATCTCCAAGGTCACGCAGCAGAGTCTGCGCGAGGCGATCTCGGTGGTGCCGCAGGACATCTCGCTGTTCCAGCGCTCGATCCTGGAAAACATCCGCTATGGCCGTCCGAACGCGACCGACGACGAGGTGCTGCGCGCGGCGATCGCGGCGCGCTGCGATTTCGTCGAAACCCTGCCCGAGGGCCTCGCCACCATGGTCGGCGACCGCGGCGTCAAGCTGTCGGGCGGCCAGCGCCAGCGCATCGCGATCGCGCGCGCGTTCCTCAAGGACGCGCCGATCCTGCTGCTGGATGAAGCCACCGCAGCGCTCGACAGCGAATCCGAGGAGGCGATCCGCGAAGCGCTCGGCCGGCTGATGCGCGGGCGCACCGTGATCGCGATCGCCCACCGGCTGGCGACATTGCGCAATTTTGACCGGGTGGTGATGTTGAAAGCCGGTAAGATCATCGAAGACGGGCCGCCGGATCGGCTGATGCAAGGGCAGGGGCCCTACCGCGAGTTGGTTACGCAGGAAATGAGCCGGCTCGCGAGACACGCAGCCTGACATACGGCTGAAGTATCCAGTCGAGTTGCGTAAATCGCGGGACGCGCGCGCTTGGGGGAGCCGATCGAGGTCACATGGCAGCCGAAGTCGTTACCCAGATCATGACGGCCCGGGTCGTCGAACAGGTCCAGGAATCGCCGTTCTACATTCCGATGACCGGGCCCGCGGCAAGGCCGCGGCGCTCGCTCAAGCACGACGACACCTTCATCGTGCTCGACAGCCATGGCGACATCGGCGCTTCCGCCGGCGGGCCGGACGGGCTGTTCAACGCCGATACCCGCTATCTGGCGCGGCTGGAGCTCGTGCTGGACGAGGTGCAGCCGCTGCTGCTCGGCTCCAATCTGCGCGACGACAATTCCGGCGTTGACGGTCGATCTCACCAATCCCGACATCTATCGCCAGGGCCGGATCGTGCTGCAGAAGGACATGCTGCACATCGTGCGCACCATCTTTCTGTGGCGCGGAACGGCCTATCAGCGGATCGGCCTGCAGAACCATGGCGACCGGCCGGCGAGCTTCGATCTGACGTTGCTGTTCGACAATGATTTCGCCGATCTGTTCGAAGTGCGCGGCGAAAAGCGTCCGCGCCGGGGCATCGGCACCGAGCAAACTGCTCGGACCGGCCGATGTGCTGCTCGAATATAAGGGTCTCGACGATGCAGCGCGCGGCACCGCGCTGCATTTCGATCCCCGGCCGACGCGGCTTGCGGTGAACGCCGCGACCTATCATCTCGATCTGGCGCCGCATCAGGTCGCTTCGCTGTTCGTCGCGGCGTCCTGCAACAAGCCGGCCGGATTCAGGCCGGCGCCGGTTCTTTCGCGGCCTGCTGGCGCATCGCCGCGAAATGCGCCGCTCGACCGCGGGCGCCGACCAGCATCGAAACCTCCAACGACATCTTCAACGAGGTGCTGTGCCAGTCGATGGCCGATCTCAACATGCTGATGACGGATACGCCGCAGGGACGATATCCCTATGCGGGCATTCCCTGGTATTCGACGACTTTCGGCCGCGACGGAATCATCACCGCGCTGCAGATGCTGTGGATCGATCCGCGGGTGGCGCGCGGCGTGCTGCGGCGGCTTGCGTTCTATCAGGCGAAGTCGGTCGATCCGCTGGCCGACGCCGAGCCCGGGAAAATCCTGCACGAAATGCGCGGCGGCGAGATGGCGGCGCTGCGCGAGGTGCCGTTCGCGCATTATTACGGCAGCGTCGATGCGACGCCGCTGTTCGTGCTGCTGGCCGGCCTCTATGTCGAGCGCACCGGCGACGACGAGACGCTCGACCGAGTTGTGGCCTGCGATCGAGGCGGCGCTGCGGCTGGATCGACGGGCCAGGCGATCCCGACCGCGACGGCTTCGTCGAATACCAGCGCGCATCCGAGCAGGGCCTCGCCAATCAGGGCTGGAAGGATTCCTACGACGCGATCTTTCATGCCGACGGCCGGCTTGCCGAGGGCTATATCGCGCTTGCCGAAGTGCAGGGCTACGTATTCGCCGCCAAGCGGCTGGCGGCGCGCTGCGCCTTGCGGCTTGGCAACTGCCGGACAGGGCGCGAGCAGCTCGAGGCCGAGGCGCGAGCGCTTGCCGAGCGGTTCGAACAGGCCTTCTGGTGCGAGGAACTCGGCACCTATGCGCTCGCGCTCGATGGCGAAAAGCAGCCGTGCCGGGTGCGCACCTCGAACGCCGGGCAGTTGCTGTTCAGCGGCATGGTCGCGCGCCGATCGCGCCCGCCTGGTCGCCGCCGACCTGATGCGGCCGCATTTCTTCACGGGCTGGGGCATCCGCACCGTGGCGCAAGGCGAAGCGCGCTACAATCCGATGTCCTATCACAACGGCTCGATCTGGCCGCACGACAACGCGCTGATCGCGCTGGGGTTTGCGCGCTACGGCCTCAAGCATTCGGTCGCGCATCTGTTCAGGGGGCTGTTCGACGCCGCCACCTATATGGATCTGCGGCGGCTGCCCGAGCTGTTCTGCGGTTTCCGGCGCGAGAAGCGGCGCGGACCGACGCTTTATCCGGTCGCCTGCGCGCCGCAGGCCTGGGCGAGCGCGACGCCGTTCACGCTTCTGGAGGCCGCACTCGGGCTCGAATTCGACGCAAGCCGCGGCGAAATCCGGCTGCGCAATCCGCGTCTGCCGGCGTTCCTCAACGAGGTCGTGCTGCGCGATCTGCGATTGGGATCTTCAAGCGTCGATCTGCGGGTCAGCCGCCACGGCGACGAGGTGTCGCTGGAGGTGCTGCGCACGCGCGGGCAGATCCAGGTATCGATCGTGCTGGCGCATTGAGGGCGGCGCTTGACCGAAGGAGGCCGTATGCGCGCAAGACGTCTGTTCCTCTTCGCTGCAGTTGCATCTGCAGCGCTGCCGGCCGCCATCGTCCTGGGCCCAAGATCAGGCCGCGCCGCCGCAGGTGGATGGCAATCCGCCGCCGTCGTCTCAGCAGCCAAAGGCCGCCGCCCCGGCGGCCCGAAAGCGCCCGCGCCGCCGCCCTCCGTCACCATCATCGGCGCAAGGGAGGCCCACGGCGTGCTCGGCCGCGACGTGCGCAGCCCGAGGGACGAGGACATGGGGCATATCGTCGACGTGATCGTCGATCGCGCCGGCGTGGTGCGCGCGGCCGTCATCGATTTCGGCGGTTTTCTCGGCGTCGGCAGCCGGAAAATCGTCGTCGACTGGAACGCGCTGCATTTTGGGCACGTCGCCAACAAGGGCGACAGCATCACGCTCGAATTGACAAAGGAGCAGGTGATGGCTGCGCCCGAATACAAGGAGGATCAGCCGATCGTGGTGCTGGGCGCGGCGGGCAGCCTGAAGCCGCTGCAATTCGACCCGTAAGCGAAGCCGAACCAACATGCTGTTCGCGGGTTCCTCCCATTCGATTGACCGGATTGATGGTGACCGGCGTGGACGAACGATCGGCAGCGATGGTGTTTCACCCCGGGTATCGGAACCGGTGATGGACAAGGCGAGACAGCACCTTCGCGTCAGAGCCTGCGCGGCCTCGACTGGTTCATCTTCTTCCTCGCCGATGTGCAGACCGGCTTCGGCCCGTTCATCGCGGTCTACCTGACGACGCAGAAATGGACGCAAGGCGCAGATCGGTCTGGTGCTGTCGATCGGCGGCGTGGTCGGGCTGATCGGGCAGATGCCGGGCGGCGCCATCGTCGATGCGGCCCGCTCGGAACGGCTGGTGGCGGGCCTTGCGGTGGCGACGATCGGCATGAGCGCGCTGGGATATGCGGTCTGGCCGATCTTTCCGGTGGTGGCGACCGCTGCGACGCTGCACGCCGCCGCGAGCTGCGTGCTCGGTCCGGCGATCGCCGCGATCAGCCTCGGTCTGGTCGGGCCGCCGACGATCGGCGAGCGGCTCGGGCGCAACGCGCGCTTTGCCTCGCTGGGCAACGGAACGGCCGCGGCCGTGATGGGCACGGCCGGCTATCTGCTGTCGAGCCGTTCGGTGTTTCTCGTCACCTTCATCCTGGCGTTTCCGACCTTGCTCGCGCTTTCGCGCATCCGCGAGCGCGAGATCGACGTCGCCCAGGCGCACGGCGCGGTGCTGCGGGAGGTGCCCGATGCCAAGGCGACGAGCGTGCTCAGCCTGGTGCGCCAGCGCCCCTTGCTGATCTTCGCCGCCGCGTGCTGCTGCTGCAACTCGCCAACGCGGCGATGCTGCCGCTGATGGCGGGCGTGGTGACGACCCGGTCGAGCCAGTGGGCGCCGGTGCTTGATCGCCGCCTGCATCATCGTTCCGCAGGCGATCGTCGCGCTGGTGTCGCCGTCGGTCGGAAGCCAGGCGCAGCAATGGGGACGGCGGCCGCTGCTGCTGATGGGGTTTGCCGCGCTGGCGATTCGCGGCGCTGCTGTTTGCGACCGTGCGCGATCCCTATTTGCTGGTCGCAGTCCAGGTGTTCGACGGCATCACCGCGGCGGTCTTCAGCGTCATGGTGCCGCTGATCGTCGCCGACGTCGCGTTCGGAAGCGGTCACTTCAATCTGGCGCAGGGTATCGTCGGCACGGCGACCGGCATCGGCGCGTCGCTCAGCACCGTGCTGGCCGGTTACGTCAGCGACAAGTTCGGCAGCAGTGTTGCCTTCACTGGACTTGCAGGCGTCGCCGCGGTGGGCCTTGCCATGATCTGGCTGGTGATGCCGGAGACGCGGCGGAGCCCGTCCTGACGGCGGAGCTGATACGGAAACGCCGGCCCAACGGCCGGCGTTTGAAACTGGGAGTATGATATGCGAGAGTTTTGCTCGCTCACGCGTCCAGGTTGCGCAGCTTCTGGCGGTTGCGAAGCACGATCTGGCGCGCGCCGGAGAAGCCGAGAATGCCCTGGCTGTGGAGCTGCGAAAGCGCTCGCGAGACGGTTTCCAGCGTCAGGCCGAGATAATCGCCGATATCCCTGCGGCACATCGGCAGCGCCATCATTCCCGCCACCGCGAGCCGGCGGTCCATTTCCAGAAGGAAGGTCGCGACCCGCTCCATCGCGGTCTTGCGCCCGAGCAGCAGCATATGGTCTTCCGCATGCCGCAGATCGCCGGCGGTCATCGCCCAGAGCTTGCGCGCGACCTGGACATCGACGCCCGCCGCCTGCTCGAGGCTGCGGCGCTTCACCAGCCGCACGGTGGTATCGATGATGGCTTCGGCGGCCAGCCGGTGGATCGTTCCGGATTCGAGGCCGAACACATCGCCGGGCAGATGGAATGCGCCGATCTGGCGCCGTCCGTCGGAAAGCAACTTGTAGCTGCGAACCGCGCCTGAAATCACCTGATAGACGTATTCCGCGGGCTCATCCTCGCCGTAGATTTCCTCGTCCTTCTTGTAGGAAAATTCCGTGGCAACAAGACCGGCGTGCCCGGTGACCGCACCGAACTGGTCGGGAGCGGGGGCAGGGTAGGCGACCGGGCTGACCTTGTTGCCGATAACCGAGGTGGTGAGCGATTGGGTGAGCATTTGCCATCTCCTGTGCGGCGGATGGCGAATGGCTACGCGGGATATCCGAGGCTGGAAATTTCGCGAGATATCTTAAGGGGATGTACCTACGTATATTACCGGAGGTCCCGGCTTCCCCGGCCTCAGCCGCCGACGGGCGCGGCTTTCCTGAATGGCCCCCCGGATACGGGTGACCAGGCTCTCATCGAGCAAGCGGCTTCAGCAGGACATGCCGGACGCCTGCCGCTTCGGCCCTCGCCGAGATGTTTTCGTCCGGGATAGCCGGTAATGAGAATCACCGGCGCGGCGATGTCGCGGTTGCGCAGGCGGCCGGCCAGATCGATGCCATTCATGTCGGGCATCTTGTAGTCGATCACAAAGCAGTCGACGCCGGTCGAACGCACCGCGTTCAGCAGCGCCGCGCCGTTCCTGAAGGTCCGGACGTTGAAGCCGTCCGTTTCAAGCAGGAATCGCAGCGAGCCAAGGACGTCTGCGTCGTCGTCGACCACGTAAACCGTTGGTTTGACGGATGACGACATCGCGAGAGCCGGCGTCTCTTTCGAGCTGATCTGGATCATGATCTGCCAGAATAGCAGCGCAGCAGCGCGGTCGGGCTTGATTTAGCTCAATCGTTGAGCAGGCCGGCGCGCATCGCCAGCCGCACCAGCTCCGAGAGGCTGTTGGCCTGCATCTTCGTCATCACGTTGGCCCGGTAGACCTCGATGGTGCGGGGGCTGATGTCGTAGTCGCGGGCGATCAGCTTGTTGGAAAGCCCGGCGATCAGTCCGTCCATGACCTGGCGCTCGCGGGGGCTGAGCGATGCGATCCGCGCCGCGATGTCCTGGGTGAGCGCCTCGCTCCTTGCGGCCGGCTCGGCCTGCTGGATGGCCGCCTCGATCATGCCGATCAGGCGGTCATCCTCGAACGGCTTCTCGAGAAAATCGACCGCCCCCAGTTTCATCGCCTCGACGGCAAGCGGCACGTCGCCGTGCCCGGTCATGATCACGATCGGAAACGTGCTGCTGGCCCGCCTTCATGCGCTTGAGAAGCTCGATTCCATCGAGACCGGGCATGCGCACGTCGGAAACGACGCAGCCGAATTCAAGGCCCGGGAGAGCCTCGAGAAACTTCATGCGCGGTTTCGAACAGCATGACCTTGTAGTTGGCGGAATCGAGCAGGAAGTTCAACGAATCCCGCATCGCCTCGTCGTCGTCGATGACGTAGACCTTTCCCCTGTCCGGCATATCTCAACTCTCGTTCGCTGCTGCGGGCAAGGTGAAGCGAAAAGTCGCTCCTCCCGCAGCATTGCTTTCGGCCCACATCCGGCCGCCATGGGCTTCGATGATCGACCGGCTGATGGAAAGTCCCACCCCCATCCCGGTTTCCTTTGTCGTAAAGAAGGTTTGAAACAGGTTGGCCTTGACGTCGTCGTGGAATCCGGACCCGGTATCGGACACCTCGATTTCAATCATGTCGTCCCCGACCTTCGCGTTCGACGCGATCAGCTCCCGCCGCGGCGATTGCGCCATCGCCTCAAGCGCATTGCGAAAGAGATTGACCAGCACCTGCTGGATCTGCACCCGATCCGCCAGCACCAGATCGAACTCCGGATTCAGATGGAAGCGAAGCTGGATGTTCTGCTCTCGGGCGCCCGCCAGACCGAGCGCGCCGGCCTCTTCGATCAGCTTCGACAGGCTTTCGACGCGCTTTTCGGATTCGCCCCGCGAAACGAAGTCGCGAAGACGGCGAATGATCTGGCCGGCACGAAGCGCCTGTTCGGCGGCGCGGTCCATGGCATTTTCAATCTTGGGCGCATTGGGATCGGTGCTGCCCGCCAGCAGCCGGCGCGAGCCCTTCATGTAGTTGCTGATGGCGGCGAGCGGCTGATTGAGCTCGTGCGCGAGCGCGGACGCCATCTCGCCCATCGCGCTCAAGCGGGAAATGTGAACCAGTTCGGATTGCAATTCCTGCAGCCGGGCCTGGGTTTGCTGGTGCTCGGTCAGATCGCGCACGAATCCGGTGAAATAGGGCTCTCCGCCGGATTGCATTTCACCGATCGAGAGGTGCATCGGAAAGGTCGTCCCATCCCGGCGCTTGCCGGTCACGATCCGTCCGATGCCGATGATGTGCCGTTCGCCTGACGACCGGTAGCGCGCCAGATAGCTGTCGTGGCGCGCCTGGTCCGGCATCGGCATCAGCTCGCTGACGTTTTTGCCGATCGCCTCCTGCTCGGTATAGCCGAACAGCCGCTCGGCCGCGGTACTGAAAGAATTGCATGATGCCATAACCGTTGATCACGATCATCGCATCCGGCACGGTGTCGAGGATCGAGCGGAGGTGGCTCTCGCGCGTTCTCAGCGCCTCCTCGAGCTGCTTTTCCTCGTCGATGTCGAGAACGATTCCGCTGACATGGCGCGGGGCGCCGGCCTCGTCCCTGACCAGGCCGCCGCGGGCGCGAATCCATTGTCCGGGTTTTTGCCTTCCGCCGATCCTGAACGAGACGTCGAGACTGCCGCCGGTCTCGGCAACCTTCCTGATGGCCTCGTCCGTGCGCTCGCGGTCCTCCGGTTCGAGCAGAGAAAGAAACAGCTCGTAGGTTACGGGCTGTTCGCGGGCGACGCCGAAAAGGCTTCGGGCGGTATCGGACCATTCCAACGCTCGTGTGGAAAGATCGAGATCCCAGGTTCCGACGCCAAATCCCTCCATCTGGAGTTGAAAATGTTCTTTTGACGACGCTTGAGTTACCGGTCACGCTTAAGCTTTCACTTCCTTTTGTCCCCGTTCGCCGGCCCGGACCGGCAAGCCTTCAGCCGGGCGATCCTACACCAGATTGACGGCTGAAAAGCCCCCTGGATCGCAAATTTTGTTATCGGATTCATAGTTTCGTCCCGGTGTCTGATCCACCGCCAACCCCGCGCGGTCCGGTCCCCCGATGCCGCGGCCGCACGTACCCTCGTGGATTTCGCGGCGAGTTCGACGGCACTTTGATCTATCTCATCTTGCGCTTCGATTCCGCGTCTAGAAACGCCTCGCGTGGCAACGGAGAAATCGGATGACATACGCGACCGTCATGGTCAGCCTGGGGCTTGATCAGTCGAACGAGGCGCGTCTCGAGGCGGCGGGCCAGCTCGCCGAACGATTTGATGCTGATATCGTCGGGATCGCGGCGTCGCAGTTCAGTCCGCCCCTCTATTTCACGTCGGGACAACTGGCTCAGGATCTGATCGACGCGGGACGGGCGTCGATCAGAAAAGCGCATCGGAGAATTGGAAAGCCAATTTCGCGAGGCGGTAAAGAATCGGGCCAAGCATGTCGAATGGCGGAGCGCCATCGACTTCCCGGCACGCTACATCCTGCGGGAAGCGCGTTGCGCCGACATCATCGTCAGCGGCGGAGACAGGGGCGCTTTTGCGGACCCGCTGGCGCTGGCAGGCCCGAAGGATCTCGTGATGCAGGCGGGCCGGCCGCTGCTCATTGTCCCCGATTCCGTCAATTGGCTCGATTTGCGAAGCGTTGTGGTGGCATGGAAGGACACGACGGAGGCGAGGCGGGCGATCGCTGATTCCCTGCCCATGCTCCGCAAGGCCAAGAACGTCACCGTTGCGGAAATCCCGGAGCAAGACGACAGCCGGTCGGCATGCCGCCTCGCGGGTTCGGGATGTCGTTGCGTGGCTGTCGCGTCACGGCATTTCCGCCTCCGAACGCGTGGCGGAGAAGGACGAGGACCGCGACGCCGCTGTTCAACTGGACGGAATTGCCGCCGACGTCGGTGCCGGGCTCATCGTCGCGGGCGCCTATGGTCATTCGCGATTTCGCGAATTGATGCTCGGCGGCATGACGCAGCATCTCATCACCCAATCCGCTCGCTGCGTGTTGCTGTCGCACTAGAGACTAACGCTTTAACCACGGAATCGATTGGATCGCGCCTTGTACAAATTTCTCGAACAGACCGTTGCCGGCTACATGACGCGCGCAGTCAAGGCTGTGACGCGCGAACGAACAGTGCGCGAGCTGAGCGAAATGTTCGAGCGCGACGATTTCAACTCCTATCCGGTCGAGGAGGATGGGCAGGTTGTCGGCATCGTCACCAAATTCGACCTGCTGAAAGGCTTTCATCTTTACGCCGAGCCAGATGATTCCGCCTTATGAGCAACTGATGAGCCGGACGGTCGGCGATGTCATGACCTCGGAATTCATTTACGTTCGTACCGACACGAAACTGACCCGGGTGCTCCAGCTCATGGTCGATCACCGCATCAGGAGCGTTCCCGCGATCGACGACGATCAGCGATTGGCCGGCATTATCGCGCGCAGGGACGTTCTCAGGGCGCTGGCGGATTGTGCCGGCGAGCACTCGGTGACCGTCCGCAAATCCAAGCGCCGCGGCGTTCGGCTCTCCACAGTTCTCGCCCGGCGAGGGTAGAGGCGGCTTCGGTTTCGCCAAGCCATTGATAACGGGCAGCGAAAAATCGATTTTCCGTGGTTTTTCCGGTGCCGGAGTCGGGCCCGGTTCGATCGAACGAAGTTGATCTCGATCAAATCGCTTCACGCGCGACTGTGATTGTTTGAGTCGTGTCCTCAAGAGAGAATCCGCATGAGCCAGGCCTCTAGTTCAAAATCCATGACCATCGGTGAAAGTGGCTTGTCACTGATATTTGCGGTGACCGCCTTTCTCTGCGTGGTCGCCGCGGCCAAAGCCGTCGATGCGCCCTTCGCATTTCATGCCTCTCTTGGCGCCGCTGCCAGTCTTGCGGCCGTTTTTGTCATCCTCAACCGGTATTTCGACCGCCCCGCGGCGCTGCCGGCGCAGGAGATCAACGGCCGGCCCAATTACAATATGGGCCCGATCAAGTTTGCTTCGTTCATGGCGATGTTCTGGGGCATCGCCGGATTTACCGTCGGGCTCTTGATCGCATCCCAGCTGGCGTGGCCGGTCGCTCAATTTCGATCTGCCCTGGACCAGTTTCGGCCGGCTGCGGCCGCTGCATACTTCGGCCGTGATCTTTGCGTTCGGCGGCAATGTGCTGATCGCAACCTCGTTCTATGTCGTCCAGAAGACGTCCCGGGTGCGTCTCGCCGGTGATCTCGCGCCGTGGTTCGTCGTGATCGGCTATAATTTCTTCATCCTCATCGCGGGCACCGGCTATCTTCTCGGGGTCACGCAGTCGAAGGAATATGCCGAGCCCGAATGGTATGCGGATCTGTGGCTGACCATCGTCTGGGTGACCTATCTGCTGGTGTTCCTGATGACGCTGATCAAGCGCAAGGAACCGCATATCTTCGTGGCGAACTGGTTCTATCTCGCCTTCATCCTCACCATCGCGGTGCTTCACCTCGGCAACAATCCGGCGTTGCCGGTGTCGGTGTTCGGCTCGAAGTCTTACATCGCCTGGGGCGGCGTTCAGGATGCGATGTTCCAGTGGTGGTACGGACATAACGCCGTCGGGTTCTTCCTGACCGCCGGCTTCCTCGCCATCATGTACTATTTCATTCCAAAGCGCGCCGAGCGGCCGATCTATTCGTATCGCCTGTCGATCATCCACTTCTGGGCCCTGATCTTCCTCTACATCTGGGCGGGGCCGCATCACCTGCACTACACCGCGCTTCCGGACTGGGCGCAGACGCTCGGCATGACCTTCTCGATCATGCTGTGGATGCCGTCATGGGGCGGCATGATCAACGGCCTGATGACGCTGTCGGGCGCCTGGGACAAGCTTCGCACCGATCCTGTGCTGCGCATGCTGGTCGTGTCGGTCGCCTTCTACGGAATGTCGACCTTCGAAGGCCCGATGATGTCGATCAAGGTCGTGAATTCGCTCAGCCACTACACCGACTGGACCATCGGCCACGTGCATTCCGGCGCGTTGGGCTGGGTCGGGTTCGTCTCGTTCGGCGCGCTCTATTGCCTGGTGCCGTGGTTGTGGGACCGCAAGGGACTTTACAGTCTCAAGCTCGTCAACTGGCATTTCTGGATCGCGACCATCGGCATCGTTCTCTACATCTCCGCGATGTGGGTGTCCGGGATCCTGCAGGGCCTGATGTGGCGCGCCTATACCTCGCTCGGCTTCCTCGAATATTCCTTCATCGAGACCGTCGAAGCGATGCATCCATTCTACATAATCCGCGCCGCTGGAGGAGCGCTGTTCCTGATTGGCGCGCTGATCATGGCGTACAATCTCTGGATGACGGTGCGCGTCGGTGAGGCGGAAGTGCAGTCGCCCGTCGCTCTTCAGCCGGCGGAATGAGGAGCGATTAAATGTCTTTCTGGACACGGCATCAAGTTTTCGAAAAGAACTCGATCATCCTGATCGTCGGAATTCTGGCGGTGATCGCGATCGGCGGTCTGGTCGAGATCACTCCGCTGTTCTATCTGAAGAGCACGATCGAGGTGGTCGACGGCGTCAGGCCATATACCCCGCTGGAGCTGACCGGCCGCAATATCTACGTCCGCGAGGGCTGCTATCTCTGCCACTCGCAGATGATCCGGCCGTTGCGCGACGAGGTCGAGCGTTACGGTCACTTCTCGCTCGCCGCCGAGAGCATGTACGACCATCCGTTCCAGTGGGGCTCGAAGCGAACCGGACCGGATCTGGCGCGGGTCGGCGGCAAATATTCCGACGTCTGGCATGTTACCCATCTGACCAATCCGCGCGCCATCGTTCCGCAATCGGTGATGCCCGGATATTCGTTCCTGGCCCAAACCGAAGTCGATACCGATCTGATCGCGGACCATCTGCGGACCAACCGTGACGTCGGAGTGCCCTATACGGACGATCAGATCGCCAACGCGCTTGCCGATCTGAAGGCGCAGGCCGATCCGGACAATCCGGGGGTGGATGCGTTTTCCAGAACGCTACCCGAAGGCCGTCGTGCGCAATTTCGACGGCAAGCCGGGTGCTCCCACCGAAATGGACGCGCTGATCGCTTATCTGCAGATGCTCGGCACGCTGGTCGATTTCAAGCTTTACAACGAAAAAGCCAACCTTCGCTGAAGGCAGAACGATGAGTGCAATCCTAACCGTCCAGAATTTCACATCGGATTTCGTCGTCACCTTCTGGACGCCGATCTTCGTCGGAATTTTCATCGCAATCGTGACTTACGCGCTTTGGCCTCGCAACCAGAAAGCTTTCGACGAGGCGGCGAGAATGCCGTTGCGGGAGGAATGAAGGAATCATGACTGAGCATAGCGATTTCGATCAGGTCTCGGGCAAAACGACGACCGGTCACGAGTGGGACGGCATCAAGGAATTGAACACGCCGCTGCCGCGCTGGTGGGTGATCACCTTCTATCTATGTATCGTCTGGGCGTTCGGGTACTGGATCGTATATCCGGCGTGGCCGCTGGTTTCGGGCTATACATCCGGCGTGCTGCATTATTCGTCGCGCGCCGACGTCGCCGTGGAATTGGCCAATCTGGAAAAGATCCGCGGCGAGAAGATGGTGGCGCTCGGCGCGGCTTCGCTCGCTGACATCGAGAAGGATCCGGCATTGCTGGCGCTCGCGCGCGCTCGCGGCAAGACGGTGTTCGGGGACAATTGCGCGCCTTGCCACGGCACCGGCGCCGCCGGCTCCAAGGGCTTTCCCAACCTGAACGACGACGATTGGCTCTGGGGCGGCACGCTCGACCAGATCATGCAGACGATCAAGTTCGGAGCGCGCTCGGGGCACGAAAAGACCCACGACGGCCAGATGCTCGCCTTCGGCAAGGATGGCACGCTGAAAGCGGACGAAATCGTCACGGTCGCCAATTATGTTCGATCGCTGTCGGGGCTGTCGACCCGTCCGGGATACGACGCGGCCGCGGGCGCGAAGATCTTCGCCGATAACTGCACGGTGTGTCACGGCGAGCAGGGCAAGGGAAATCAGGAGGTTGGAGCGCCCAATCTCACCGACAAGATCTGGCTTTACGGCTCTGACGAGGCGACGATCATCGAAACCGTCACCAACGGCCGCGCCGGCGTGATGCCGGCATGGGTCGGCCGCCTCGATCCCTCCACGATCAAGGCGATGGCGGTATATGTTCACTCGCTCGGTGGAGGGAAGTGACCGCAAGGCAGGGGAATTCCGGATATCTGCCGGCTATTTGAGCTGGATCAACTGCGCGTTGGATGCTGAGTCTAGCCTCTGACACTTATGCGAGATGAATCCTGCCGATGAATAAGCCTGTACTCCCGACGGAACTGGAATTAGACGATAATGGGCCGCTTTATGCGGCCCGCAAGAAGATCTATCCGCAGAGCATCTCCGGAACCTTCCGCCGTATCAAATGGGGGCTGATGGCGTTCTGCCTCGGCGTCTATTATTTGTTGCCGTTCGTCCGCTGGAATCGTGGCCTCGGCGCCCCCAGCCAGGCGGTGCTGGTCGATCTCCCCAACAGCCGCTTCTATTTCTTCTTCATCGAGCTGTGGCCGCAGGAGGTTTACTATTTTACCGGCCTGCTGATCGTTGCCGCGATCACGCTGTTTCTGATGAATTCGTTGGGGGGGCGCATCTGGTGCGGCTATCTCTGCCCGCAAACCGTGTGGACGGACCTGTTCTACGCCGTCGAGCGCCTCATCGAGGGCGATCGTCGCGAGCGCATGAGAAAGGATGCCGCGGGCGGAACATTAAAGCTGCGGCGCTTCGGGGAGATCGTGGCGAAGCATTCGATCTGGCTGTTGATCGCATGGTGGACCGGCGGCGCCTGGGTGCTCTATTTCAACGACGCGCCGACGCTGGTGAAGCAGCTTTTGACGTTCCAGGCGCCGATGCTAGCCTATATCTGGATCGGAATCCTGACCGCCACGACCTACGTGCTAGCCGGCTTCATGCGCGAGCAGGTCTGCGTCTATATGTGCCCGTGGCCGCGCATCCAGGCAGCGCTCACCGATGAATGGGCGCTCAACGTCACTTACAAATACGACCGCGGTGAAAAGCGCACCTCGCTGAAGAAGGCCAACGAATTGCGTGCGCTGGGCGAAACCGCCGGCGACTGCATCGACTGCTATCAGTGCGTCGCGGTTTGCCCGACCGGTATCGATATCCGTAACGGCCCGCAACTCGAGTGCATCCAGTGCGGCCTGTGCATCGATGCCTGCGACACCGTGATGAAGAAGATCGGCAGGGAAACCCGGCTGATCGGCTACGACAACGACATCAACATTCACCGCCGTCAGGCCGGCAAGCCACCGGTCTATCGCTTCGTCAGAGCGCGCACCGTCGTCTACAGCGCCATGATCGCAGCCGTCGGGGCGATCATGCTGTACGCCATGCTGACGCGGACACTGCTGGACGTCAACGTATTGCACGACCGCAATCCGGTCGCGGTGAAACTCAGCGACGGCTCGATTCGCAACGCCTATACCGTTAGGCTTCTGAACAAGCGGGGCTTCGACCGCGTCATCGCGATCGACATCGACGGCCCAGCCAACGCCACCATCCACGTCATCGGCACCAATTCCGTGACACCGGACAGGCCGATGATCGTCCTCGCGCGGGATACCACCACCGAATTGAGGGTTCTCGTCACCGCGCCGTCCGAGGACAATCCCGAGAAATCGATCCCGGTTAAATTCCACGTCACCGATATCGGGCTCGGCGAGGTCGCGTCCACCACTGATAATTTCGTGAGCCCCTGAGAATTCCAAGAAGGAGCCCTGGCATGAGCAGATCGCCCGTTTCACCGAAGCCTTTGACCGGACGCATGGTGCTTTTCATGCTGGTGGCGTTTTTCGGCGTCGTGTTCGGAGTCAACGTACTGATGGCGAGGCTCGCGATCGAGACCTTGCCCGGCACCGAGGTCGATAGCGCCTACAGCGCCAGCCTCGCTTACGAGAAGGAGATCGCCGCCGCGCATGATCAGGACGCGCGGGCCTGGAAGGTCAATGCCCATGTTCAGCGCGGTGCGGATGGCGGCGCCACGGTGCAGGTCGAGGCGCGCGACAACCACGGCTTGCCGATGTCCGGCCTCACGTTTCAGGGTCGCTTCGAGCGGCCGACCGACCGGCGCGCCGATCAGCCGGTTGGCCTGACGGAGGTGGGCGGCGGCATCTATCGCGGCAGCGCGCCGCCGATCGCGCCGGGACAATGGGATCTGGTGCTCGAAGGCGACGCCTCGGGACAGCGGATGTTCCTGTCCAAGAATCGCGTGCTGCTGAACTAGGAAGCCCCTGATCATGCAGGCGACGCGCGACTTCTCGCATTACGTCAGGGAGGCAGGTCCGGGCCTGCAGCACATCGATCTTGCCGTCGAAGGCGTCAGTTGCGCCGGATGCATGTCGAAGATCGAGCGCGGTCTCTCGGCGATGCCCGACGTCACGCTTGCCCGCGTCAACCTGACCGACCGCCGCGTCGCGCTGGAATGGAAGCAGGGCACGCTCGATCCCGCCCGCTTCATCGACCGGCTCGCCGAGCTCGGATACAAGGCCTATCCGTTCGAAACCGCGGGCGCGGAGGCGGCGGAAGCTGAGCAATCGCGCTTTCTGCTTCGCTGTCTCGGGGTCGCGGCATTCGCGACCATGAATGTGATGATGCTTTCCATTCCGGTGTGGTCCGGAAATGGCAGCGACATGATTCCGGAGCAGCGGGATTTCTTTCACTGGTTGTCGGCGCTGATCGCGCTGCCGGCGGCGGCCTATGCCGGCCAGCCCTTCTTCCGCTCGGCGTTTCGCGCGTTGCGCACCGGCAACGTCAACATGGACGTTCCGATCAGCATCGGCGTCATCCTGGCGCTTGCGCTGTCGGTCGTCGAAACCGTCAATCACGCCGAGCATACCTATTTCGACGCGGCGATCATGCTGCTGACGTTTCTGCTGGTCGGACGCTATCTCGACCAGAGCATGCGGCGGCGAACGCGGGCGGTCGCCGGAAACCTCGCCGCGCTGAAGGCCGAGACCGCGACCAAGTTCGTCGGCGCCGACGAAATCTCGCAAGTGCCGGTCGCCGCGATCGTTCCCGGCGACATCGTGCTGTTGCGGCCGGGCGAGCGTTGCGCGGTCGATGGCACGGTGATCGAAGGACGCTCCGAGATCGACCAGAGCCTGATTACCGGCGAAACCCTGTACGTCACGGCGGAGCAGGGCACCGCCGTCTATGCCGGCTCGCTCAACATCTCCGGGACATTGCGCGTGCGGGTTTCCGCGGCATCGGAAGGCACGCTGCTGGCGGAGATCACCCGGCTGCTCGACAATGCGCTGCAGGCGCGCTCTCGCTATGTGCGGCTCGCGGACCGGGCGTCGCGGCTCTACGCGCCGGTGGTGCATGCCACCGCGCTCCTGACCATGCTGGGCTGGGTGCTGGCGGGCGCGAGCTGGCACGACGCCATCGTCACCGGCGTCGCCGTTCTCATCATCACTTGCCCCTGTGCGCTGGGTCTGGCGATCCCGACGGTGCAGACCGTCGCCTCGGGCGCGATGTTCAAGGCCGGCGTCCTGCTCAATTCCGGCGATGCGATCGAGCGGCTGGCCGAAGTCGACTGGATCATCTTCGACAAGACCGGAACCCTGACGTTGCCCGATCTCGAAGTGGTGAACGCAGCCGGCATCCCCGAAGACGTGTTCCGCCTCGCCGGGCAGCTCGCGCTGGCAAGCCATCATCCGGTCGCAGCCGCCGTGGCGCAGGCGGCCGGCGCGAAATCGCCGCTGGTCGGCGCCGTCGAAGTGCCCGGGCAGGGCGTGCGCGGCATGCTCGGCCAAACCGAGATGAGGCTGGGAAGGCCGTCGTTCTGCGGCGCGGAGCAATTGGCGAATGAGCGCGCGAAGCTCGATCCGGAAGCCTCCATCGTGGCTTTCAGCCTTGGCGAAGCGAAATACGTGTTCGCCGTGCGCCAGGGGCTGCGCCCGGACGCGAGGGCGATGATCTCGGCGCTGCAGAAGCGCAACATCCAGGTTGAAATTCTCTCGGGCGACCGGGAGCCGGCGGTGCAGGCGGCGGCGCGGGCGCTCGGTATCAGCGAATGGCGGGCGGGCGTGACGCCGGCCGACAAGATCGCCCGCATCGAGGAACTGAAACGCAGGCGGTCGCAAGGTGATGATGGTCGGCGACGGTCTGAACGACGCGCCGTCGCTGGCTGCGGCGCATGTCTCGATGTCGCCGATCAGCGCCGCGCATCTGAGCCAGGCGACCGCCGATCTGGTCTTCCTCGGCAAGCCGCTGGCGCCGGTGGTCGCGGCAGTCGATTATGCGCGCAAGGCGCTGCTTCTGATGCGGCAGAACCTCTGGCTCGCGGTCGGCTACAATCTTCTGGCGGTTCCGATTGCGATCAGCGGGGTGGTGACCCCTCTGATCGCGGCAGCGGCGATGTCCGGCTCCTCGGTGCTGGTGATGCTGAATGCGCTTCGCGCCCGGCGCGTCGCCAACGGGAGAGTGTGATGGAAGTGATGGTCATTCTGGTGCCGCTGGCGCTCGGGCTCGGGCTGGTCGGCCTGCTCGGCTTCCTCTGGTCGCTCAAGAGCGGGCAGTACGACGATCTCGAGGGCGCGGCCTGGCGCGCCATCGCCGACGACGAGCCGGCGCAGGAGAAACCGGCGGAGTGAGTTCAGCGGCTAGGGCGACAGCGCCTTCCGATAGAGCGCGCTGTAGCAGGCGGCCGAAATGTCCCAGCTGAACGATCGCGACATCGCGCTGCGGCGCATCGAGTCGAGGCGATCCTTCGCCATGAAGGCCGCGAACGCGCGCCGGATGCCGCCGAGGAACGATTCGGTTGACGGCCGGTCGAACAGGAAGCCGGTTTCGCCGTCGGTGATGGTTTCCGCCAGCCCGCCGGTCTGGTGGCCGATCGGCAGCGATCCGAACTTCTGCGCATACATCTGGCTCAGCCCGCACGGCTCGAAGCGCGACGGCATCAGCGTAAAATCGCTGCCGGCAAAAATCCGCCGCGCCTGGCCGTCGTTGAAGCCGATGGCGACCCCGATCGCGTCGGGCCTGCGGCGGTGCGCATCGACCAGCGCCTGCTCGATGTCGGGCTCGCCGCTGCCGGTCACGATGATCTGCCCGCCGGCCTCGATGATCTCGTCGGCGGCGGACAGCACGAGATCGACGCCTTTCTGATGAACCAGGCGGGCGACCAGGCCGAAGATCGGACCGCGCGACAGCGCCAGACCGAACTGCTGGCGGACATAATCGGAGTTCGCCTGCTTGCCTTCCCAGTCGCCGGCGCCAAACGGCTGCGCCAGTTGCGCGCAGACCCGCGGATCCCAGCTCTCGTCGATGCCGTTCAATATTCCCGTCAGTTGCGCGGCATCGGAGCGGCGGCGAAGCAGGCCCTCGAGCCCGCAGCCGAGTTCCGGCGTGGTGATCTCCCTGGCATAGGTCTCGCTGACGGTCGTCAGATGCGAGGCGTAGACGAGGCCGCCTTTGAGGAAGGACAGTTTGTCGTAGAATTCGAGGCCGTCGATATGGAAGGAATCCTCGGGCGCGCCGATCCGGCGCAGCGACTCCTTCGGGAACAGGCCCTGATAGGCGAGGTTGTGGATGGTCAGGATGGTGGGGATCTTGACTGTCGTTCCAGGCGAGATAGGCCGGCACCAGCGCGGCCTGCCAGTCATTGGCATGAACCAGGTCCGCTGCCCAATTCTTGTCCAGACTGCCTGCCGCCAGCTCGGCCGCGACCGAAGCAAATCGGCCGAAGCGGACATCATTGTCAGGCCAGTCGCGGCCGGACGCGTCGCCATAGGGGTTGCCCGGGCGGTCGTAGAGTTGCGGGCAGAGCAGGACGTAGACGGGCAGGCCGTCTTTGGTCGATGCCAATCCGAGCGAGCAGGCCGGCATTTCCGCCATCGCCGGGCATTGGCCAACGATTTGAATATGCGTGAATTGTTCGACGACGTCGCGATAGCCCGGCAGCAGGATCCTGACGTCGGTCCAGAGCCGAAGCGCTCTGGGCAGTGCCGCTGAAACGGCCGCGAGGCCGCCCACCCGGACGAAGTCGTCCATCTCGGTCGTGACGAACAGAACTCTCAAAAAGCGCCCTCGCGGCCCCGCTCTGATCCAGAACTATGCAAGAACGGATTCCAATTCTCTTTCGGGTTGAAACGGAGAGCCCGACCGGCGTCCGCCGGAGCCGTGACAGCTCGTTCGGGAATTGCTTCCCCGGCCAGGCCGCGCAATCTAGGGTCAAGCCGCGGCTTAAGGAGTGCGTAGGCCGGAGGGAGTTTTCGACAATGACGATAGCGGCAAACGATGAGGCTAATTTGACAAGGAGCTTCGAGGGTCTTCGCGTGCTCGATTTTTCGACCACGATCGCCGGTCCGCATTGCACCCGCATGCTTGCGGATATGGGGGCGGAAGTAATCAAGATCGAACAGGCCGAAGGCGAGACGATGCGGACCCGTCCGCCGCTCCGCAGCGGCTGCTCTACCGCTTTCGGTCAGCTCAATGTCGGCAAGAAGAGCCTCGTTCTCGATCTGAAATCGCCCGACGCGATCGAGATCATCCGCCGGCTGGTCGCAAGCACCGATATCCTGGTCGAGAATTTTCGCCCCGGGGTGATGCGCAGATTGAAGCTGGACTACGGCTCGCTGCGCGAGCTCAATGAAAAACTGATCTATTGTTCGATCTCCGGCTACGGCCAGACCGGACCGTCGGCCGAACTGCCGGCCTATGCGCCCGTCATCCACGCCGCCTCCGGCTACGAGATGGCGCATCTCGCCTATCAGCCCGGGCGAACCCGGCCCGATTACTGCGGCATCTATCACGCCGACGTTCTCACCGGGGTCTATGCGTTCGGCGCCATCGCGGCAGCGCTGTATCAGCGTCACGGCACCGAGAGGGGCCAGCACATCGACGTTTCGATGCTGGAATCGATGCTCAGCCTGACCCTGAACGAGTTGCAGTGGTCGCAATTTCCGGTCAAGCAAACCCAGCGGCCGCTGTTCGGGCCTGTCGAGACCGCGGATGGATATGTGATGCTGGCCGTCGCCAGCGAGAAGACGTTCCAGAGCCTGACCAGGGTGATCGGCCATCCCGAGTGGATCTCCGATCCGCGCTTCGCGAAATATTCCGACCGCCGCGACCATTGGGCTGATCTGATGGACGGCGTCGAGGCGTGGTCGCGCACGCTGACGACCGAGAAATGCCTCGTCGAATTGAACGACCACGGCGTTCCCTGTTCGGCCTATCGCACGGTTGCCGAAGCGTTGGACGATCCGCAGATCGCCCATCGCGGCGCGTTGTCCGAGGTCAGGGATGGCGGAGGGACATTCAAGGTCCTGAACCTGCCGTTCCGGATGTCCGGAGCCACGGTATCCGCGGCAAAGCGGATGTCCACCCTGGGCGAGCACACCGTTGCGCTTTTGAAGGAGGCCGGCCTTTCCCAGGATGAAATCGCCGCCTTCTCGGGTAGCCATCGTCCATTGATCCCAACGGACTAAGCCTCTAGGAACGGCAGGCGCAGGCGCGGCGGGATCCGCCCAAGAGCAAGCAAGAGCAAGAATGACGGGAGAGAAACGATGAAGAGTTTCCAGGTGGCCGAATTCAATGCCCCCTTGAAGGAGGTGGACCAGCCGACCCCGCAACCTGTGGGCACCCAGGTGCTGATCAAGGTGAAGGCCGCCGGCGTCTGCCATAGCGATCTGCATATCTGGGAAGGCGGCTACGATCTCGGCCACGGCCGGAAACCGCTGTCGCTGAAAGATCGCGGCGTGTCGCTGCCGCGCACCATGGGCCATGAGACGGTCGGCGAAATCCTGGCATTCGGGCCGGATGCCAAGGCTGTCGCCGGTGACCTCAAAGTCGGCGACGTCGCGCTGGTCTATCCCTGGCTCGGCTGCGGCAAATGCGACGTGTGCCTCGCCGGCGACGAGAATATGTGCCTGAAGCCGGCCTCGCTCGGCGTCTACTGCGACGGCGGCTATGCCGACCACATGACGGTGCCGCATCCGAAGTATCTGCTGAATTTGAAGGGCCTCGATCCCGTGACCGCTGCGCCTTACGCCTGCTCCGGCGTCACCACCTACAGCGCGCTGAAGAAGGTCGAGGCGGATTTCAACACGCCGATCGTCATCTTCGGTGCCGGCGGTCTCGGCCTGATGGCGCTGTCGCTGTTGAAGGCGATGGGCGGCAAGGGCGCCATCGTCGTCGATATCGACGCGCGCAAGCGCGAGGCCGCCGAGAAAGCCGGCGCGCTCGCGACCGTCGATGGCGGCGCGCCCGACGCGCTGGAGCAGCTCGCCCGGAAAGCCGGCGGCCCGATCCGCGCGGTGATCGATCTCGTCGGCAACGCCAAGACCACGCAGCTCGGCTTCGACTGCCTGACCAAGGGCGGCAAGCTCGTCATCGTCGGCCTGTTCGGCGGCGGCGCGACATGGGCGCTGCCGCTGATCCCGATCAAGGCCATCACCATCCAGGGCAGCTATGTCGGCAATCTCGCGGGAGACGCAGGAGCTGCTCGATCTCGTGCGCGACCAAGAAGATCGCGCCGATCCCGGTGACGCCGATGCCGCTGGCAAAAGCCAATGAGGCGCTGGTCGATCTGCAGAAGGGCCGGCTGGTCGGCCGCGCGGTGCTCACGCCGTAGGTTCAAGTACCCGCTCCAAGTACCCAACCAATCAAGGAAATATCCATGTCTGCTAACAATGCGCTTCACATCGCCGTGCTCGCCGGCGACGGCATCGGTCCTGAAGTGATGGCTCCGGCGCTTGAAGTTCTGCGCAAGGTCGAAGCGACGACGGACCTGAAGTTTCGCTTCACCGAGGCGCCTGCCGGCGCCAACCATTATCGCGAAACCGGCAAGTCGATGCCGGACTCGACGGTGCGGCTGTGCGACGAGGCCGACGCGATCCTGCTCGGCGCCTGCGGCCTGCCGTCGGTGCGCTACCCCGACAATACCGAAATCATGCCGCAGGTGGAGCTGCGCTTCCATTTCGATCTCTATGCCGGCGTGCGGCCGGCGCGGCTGATACCGGGCGTGCCGAGCCCGATCGTCGGCGCCGATCAGCGCGGCATCGATCTCATCGTGATCCGGGAATCCACCGAAGGCCTGTTCGCCTCGATGGGGAAGGGCGTCGTCACCGATACCGAGGCGCGCGAGACCTTGGTCATCACGCGCAAGACTTCGGAGCGGTTGTTCGAGTTCTCGTTTCGGTTGGCGGAACGGCGCAAGGCGCGCGGCCGGCCCGGCCAGCTCACCTGCGTCGACAAGGCCAACGTGTTCAAGGCCTTCGCGTTCTTTCGTGAGATGTTCGACGAAGCTGCAAAACGTCACCCTGATGTCAAGACCGACCGGCTTTACGTCGATGCCTGTTCGGCGCTGCTGGTCAAACGGCCCTGGGATTTCGACGTCATGGTGATGGAGAACATGTTCGGCGACATCCTCTCCGACATGACCGCCGGCCTGATCGGCGGCATGGGCATGGCGCCGTCGGCCGATATCGGCGACCACCACGCCGTGTTCCAGCCCTGCCACGGCACCGCGCCCGATATCATGGGGCAGGGCAAGGCCAATCCGACCGGCATGATCCTTTCCGTCGCGATGATGCTGGACTGGCTCGCCGACAAGCACGGTCTGGAATCGGCGGCTGAGGCCGGCGAGCGCATCGAGCGTGCGGTCGACAAGGCCTATGCGGATGGCATCAAGCCGATGGAATTCGGCGGTCGCAACGGCACCGCCGATATCGCCAAGGCCGTGTTGGCGGCGCTTTGAACCGTGCCGGCTCGCCGGCATCCTCCGGGCAGCTGCGCTCAGGTGAGATGTGAGGCTTCTTCCGCCTCATCCGCGTCCCAGGGAACGGTGCCGATCGATGCGTCGATCAACTCGCCCCGCATCAGCGCGAGCGGCGACTTGTAGTAAAGCGCGATATTGTGAAATGGGTCGGTAAGCACCTTGATCGCCCATATCAGGCCGGTTTGCACATCCCTGGTGATGAACAGCTGGACCATGCGAAACAGTCCGCCCCCGATGCCGATCGCCAGCCAGATATCTCCGACGTGGCGGACGAAATCGATCCTGTCGACGGGCGGAGCGAAGATGCCAACCAGCGTCGGGAACAGGAACAATGCCAGAGGCGCCGTTCCCCACACGATCAACAGCACGATCTTGCGATACTGGTTGAAGCCGACCTTGATGGCTTCCTTGTACTCGTTGGTGGCGTTGTTGACGGTATCGTAGCCGTTGGGCTCGAAGAAGAAGTGGCCCATCTGCCGGGTCAGCATGGCCAGCCAGCCGACAAGACCGGCCAGAGCCGCGTCCTTGAAGAGCAGCGCATAGCAACAGAGAAAGATGACGGCACTGATCAGGTGCAGCGTCTGATTGATCCGGCTTTGATGGTAATAGCGATAATCGTCAAAGCGCTGCGTTCGCAGCGTATCGGTAAAGTGGCCCATTCGAATCCCCCGCGTCCTGTTGCCTTGAAACCGCGTAGTTCGATTCAATGAACGGCCTGTGACGAATGAATGTTGTCACGTTAATATTGTCGCCGGTCACGCTTGCCAATAAGTTGCAACTGCAACTGATCGCGAGGCAGTGACCTGGCGCAACACCGGTTGCAGATCCAGTTTTCAAACACCGACTGGCACAATTTCGCATTCTCGCCGCGCCTTTCGCGCGAGTTTTGGCCTGCTCGTTCCGCCCTCTCGCTTGAAGAGGGCGCAGGGAATGCCGGGCGCCCGATGCGCCCGCCGCCGCGCGTGCAGGGGTAGTGTGAGAGACGCACACGCGTTAGTCAGGTCACACCGGAATAACGTCCGGCATTCCCCGCGCAATGGTTTTACGGCTTATAACGCGCTCTCCCGGGTGACCGGGCTTTCTTGCCACCCTCGCCGGCGGAATGGCTTCCGCCGACTTGATGCCAGCGTCGGGGCATCAGGACCACACGCCTTCGCCGTCCGCCTCACGCGCGCCCGTCAAGCGCGCGATCCGCGTCCACCGCATCCCGCCCCGCGTTCGTGACGTTGCGCAACGCCCCTTGTGTGTGGGACGGGATGGCGGCGGATATAAAAGTGATTTGGGTCTTCGGAAAACCGGAATATTTTTGTGAAATGGGGCTGGACAGGCAAATCAGTGATTTGCCCGACAGGCCGCCGTAAATGGGTCGCGCGCAGCGATACCCATCGCGCCATCGTGGTGGTGGTGGAACGCCGACGAAACGCCACCTCAACCGAAAGCGAGCGCGACCATCCCGAGACCGGCAACGGTGACTACGAGCAAGAAAGTGTAAGCAGCGAACTCATGAAGCGTCCACATGATCGAAACTCCATTGTTTGATCAGACCAAAGGCCGCCAAGCTTTACCCACCTCTCGGATGGAATAGCTTAAATCCCGTCCAACAGCTGTGAACAGCTTCACATATGCAGCGCTGATGACCGACGATGCGGGTCCAGACGAAATTCGCGATTGGCAGCGCGCGCAGGATTTGGGCGTCACGCCGGAGCCAGGCCCTTCGCGGCTTTGTTAAATGCCTCGACCTTGATCAAATCCTTTCTGTGGGTGCCACCAAGGTCTGTTCGTGTCTTGGAATCGACCCCCGCCGGTCGCACGGCGAGGATGGCTTCGGCGACGTTGTCAGGGCCGAGCCCACCAGCCAGGACAACGGGAGTTCGGACGCTTTCGACGATATTCCGGCTGATGCTCCAATCATGGGTGACACCCAGCGCGCCAATTTGCGTATCGCCTTCGCGGTGGCTATCGAGCAGGAGGAAATCGACTATTCCTTCATAACTCCTGGCAATCGGCACGCTTTCTGGCCCGGTCACAGGCACGCTTCGCATGAACGGTATATCCGGAAGCGCCTTTCGCAAGTCGACGACCTGCGCAGGCCGGAGCAGTTCGGTCGATGCCCCGAGATGAACGATCGCCGGTCTGAGCTCTCGAGCCATCTGTTCGATGAGCGCGACATCGGCGGACAGGAAGAGCGCCAGCGACTTCGAGGACGCCCTGACTGCTGCCAGGATTGCGGCTGCATCTCGCACCGGGTTCTCTCTGGGGAAGATACCGTTTCCCACGAGAACCCCGACGTGATCGATGCCCAAGCCGGATATCGCGTCCGCTTCGGACGGCGTCGATACCTCGTAGATTTGTGTCAACATAGCGGGAACCGCCTTCACGGAAATCTTCCGAGTCCATGCAGGCAGTGCCAATCGCCTTGATCGCGTCCACATGTCACGCTTGTCCGGGTCTTCAGCCCTCCGCGATAGTAATCTTGGCGGCCTGAATGACCAGCGGCGCGTCACCGGAGATAATGCGGGCGATATCAAAGCGTCGCATTCCACAAAACAATATTGCGATGGATCAAACCTTGGCAGCAAGAACGGTGTAAAAAAACTCTTTGTGTTTCAGCAGGATAGAAGCGATGTCGTTGGAAGAAAGTAGGCTCGGCACGGTAGAGCATATTGGGAATTGTTTTGAGGCACGGATCGAGCGCATGCTCGAACATGACCAGGCAGCCGTTTGGAAGATGCTGACGGATTCGAGCCTGTTGCCCCAGTGGCTCGCGCCCGGCAATCTCTCGTTGAGCAAAGGCGGCTCAGCGAAGCTCAATTTCCCCGAAAGCGGAACGAACGTGGAAAGCGTCGTCACAGACGTGGATCCACCTCGATTGATCGAGTATTCATGGAGCAGCCCAGGTGAGCCTGACCGTCCCCTCCGATGGGAAGCCACTGCTGTGAAGGGCGGCACGCGGCTCTCATTGACGCTCAGGATCCCCGATAATGAAGACATCGCTCGAACCTGTGCCGGATGGGACGCGCACCTTGAGATGCTGGCCGCGGCGATGGAAGGTGTGCCGATCAAGTTTCCGTTTGAGCACTTCAAGGCTGCTCGCGAGTCCTACCGGGCGCTTCTGCCCTAGAAGATTCGAGCGCGCTCTATGGCCGAATAGTGCTTGCGGATGATCGGTCGGATTTCCCTCTGCCGATAGATGACACCGGACAAGCGACCAAAAGCCTAAAAGTCAGTAGACGCGGCGATGCCGCCGGTAACGGGGTTCACGGGGCATTTGCGCACTGGCAAAGTACGGATTGATCATGCATTGGGCGGCGCGGCCCGATGCCGACAGAGCGCACTGCGCCAGCGAGGTATAGGCGCATTCGATGTAGTCCCCCCTTGGGCCGTAGACCTGCAGGCAGACCGGATAGTCCGGGCTATAAGTCTGGGCCTTTGTCGGCGCTGCCGTCAAAATCGTGACGGTCGTCAAAATCGCCAAAGCCAGAACGCGCATCAGAACCTCCCTCGGGATTGACGGCACAGCATCAACACACCGAAACAGACAAACCATATTGATCTCGGTCAACTCACTTTGATCTCAGTCAATTCACTTTCGCGCAACTCCGCGAATGGCCGTTGCAGCGGCGAATCCTGCGGGCCGAGTTTGGCGAACCAGGTCTGGTGAATAGCTCTAGCCCAATCATTCTGTGCGGGCTGGCTGCTGGACATCGGGTAATCTGTCAACGCAACAACGGCATGCCCAACCAAACCGTAGGTCCGGAAGTGATGCAAAAAGCCGACAAATACCTTCTCAGCGGAGTAATCAGCGTCACTGCAATCCTGATGACCACGAACGGTGCATCAGCGGCGGCGACTATCGATAGCGGCGCCAAGCCTTACTTTATCGCGGGAGGAGTGATAGCCACCATTTTCTTCATCTCGGTTGGTGCGATACTGATTCGAAAAGGCAATCGCTACCTGCGAATCGCCGCAGCCGCTGCGCAATGGCCTATAGTCACAGGCAAGGTGGTGTCGACCAACGTCGTCAAGCGGGTGGATAGAACGCAAGACGGTCCAGCCACGTATTTCGTTCCACAAGTCGATTATGTCTACGATGCGGATGGCGTTAGTCGGGATGGAAGCATCATCCGGGTCGGGATGGAAAATCGCGGCTATTTGCTCGAACAACAGGCTCGCGACTACGTCGCCAAGTATTCGGTCGGTTCAGATGTACCGGTGCGCTATGACCCGCAGAACCCTGCAAATGCAGTACTTGAACTTGGGCAGTTCGGCGGTGGCAGCAACCTGCTTGCCGGCATCCTTCTGACGCTTGTCGGCGTTGGAGGCGTGGCCTTTACGGTGTTTTCGATTGTCGCGCCGGGCAACTGAGACGCGGACCGGTGCCGGTGATGTTCACCCGCCAATTTTGTCCGAACCGTCAGAATCCCGGCCGGGTTCGAACCGGTGGCCGGGCAGAGACGACCTATGGGAGGAAATCCAGATTGTGTTCGTCGGTGGGTTCAAGGCATATGCAATTTCGTCAGCCGTTGTTATCGCTCGTGCTCGGGCTGATCGTTGCCGGCCCGCTTCCGGCGCGGGCCGACGCGCCAGTGGCAAAGGATGTTGCCACGATCGGCGACTGCCTGCGCAAGCAGGACAAGAAGGAGGGATCGCAGGAAGCCGACGAGGCGGCCTGCCTCATGACCGTGGCGAAGCCATGCATGGGCGGCGATGAAGCGGGCGTGAGCCCGCACCGCCAGATCGAATGCCTGGATCGCGAACGGCTGGTCTGGGACAAGATCGTCAACGATTCCTACAAGGCCATGATGAGCGCGCTCGAGCCGGACCAGCAGGCCAAGCTCCGCGAAATGCAGCGATCATGGATCCAAACCCGCGATCTGACCTGCGATTTCTGGTACGACTATTTCCACGGCACGATGGCCAATCCGATGATCGCGTATTGCAACAACCGCGAGACCGCGCGGCGCGCGATCTTCCTGCGGATTTTCGCCGCGGATATCGCGGACCGGAAATAGCGTGTTCGATCGAGCGGCCCGCTGACACGGCGCCGGTTGGCGGTCCTGTTTGGCCGTTCGAACTGATTTTCCAATCTTGTCCGAAGGGCCTTAGTAGCACCGCATGACATTTACGGTTTGCTCTTGGCCGTCACGCCCGGGAAACGTTACGGTCTCCTCGGGGCAACTCGGCACATATGGCCGTTCAGAAGGTGTGACGGCGGGCGGATAGCGATGTGCCCAATCCCAGGGAACATCGTATGTATACGTGTAATGAACATCGCCTGTTGGTTGCGTGGCATCTGCGACCGGCTCGCCGTTCGATGGCGCGTAGGAGAAATCCCCTATAGCCGGCCAGACGGCCCCTACATTGTTTCTTCGGTGATGCCGCAGCGAGTGGGCGATTGGCGGATGGGAAATCGCCGGATGGGAAATCGAATGCGTCGAAGCAAATCCTCCGGCATGCGCCGCTCCCGACCGGGCGAATGTCTCGTTCGCGGCAAGCATAAGCGCTACTGCGCTGAGAGACGCGATCAACGCCCCGTACATTTTATACGTCATGGCACGTACCAATTCGTTGGTTACTGAGCCCCATCCCAATGGACGCTAGGCCCGGCCTTTCGCGCCCGCAAATGCATAATTAATTGTTGGTTAAGGCGTAATATTAATGGAGAGCCGTCGTTTCAAAACACCGGGATCGTGGCTGTCGCCAGGGCGGTTTCCGCGCATCGATTACGCCGGCCTCCAATGGAAGTACGCCCAAAGCATCAGCGGCTGCCGCGACTAATTCGCAAGACCGCGATTGGCGTCAGCCCGCGGCGCGCCGTCGGCCCCGCAGCATCCTTCCACGGCTCACTGCGCCAGATGCGCCGTCGACGGATGATTGGCCGGAGCAGGGATGTACCGCTGAAGGTTCTCGACATGCGGCTTCCGATAACCGCCCCTTTACGACGGTGGTGGGCTGGTATTGTCGCGCCCATCCCGTCCGTGGGGCTTAAGGCCAGGGTGGCGAGGCCGGGAGCGGCCTCGCGATCCCATGGCTTAAAGCGCTTTCAAACGAAGCATGCCCTCGGACCTGATCCGGGGGTGAATACGTTTCGCATGAAGAAAACGCGTCAAAAACAAATCTAGAGCCTCGTTTCGATTCGATCGAAACGGAACACGTTCTAGTCTTCGTTTGCGGCGATCGATTCCATCAAGGATACCAGCTGGCGCTGCACGGTCTGATCCTTGATCTTGCTATAGGCTCGCAGCAACCGCAGGCTGAACGCGCTATCCAGAAACAGCAGGCTTTCGACCTCGCGCGCCTTGCCGTCGCCGTCGTAGAAGAACGTGACGGGCACATCGAGCGCGGTGGCGATTTGCTGGAGACGAGCGGCGCCGACGCGGTTGACGCCCTTCTCGTATTTCTGAACCTGCTGGAAGCTGACGCCAAGCTTGTCGCCGAGCTCGGCCTGCGAGATCTTTTGTTCGACGCGCCGCAGCCGGATTCGCTTGCCCAGTTCAATGTCGGGTTTGCCGGCACTGCGCTGCTTCATTTTCTTTGCCGCTGATTTGTTCATTCTGGTTCTACCGTCCTTCGGTCGAAAAGCCCCCGAACAGATGGGTCAGGGATTCACCCTTATATACCGGTTTAAATTCCCGTGGATGGATGAATTCGTCTCTAAACCACGGGAATTTTGCAGGATTAAAGGCGTCTATCAGCCAGTCGATCATATGCCGGACCCGGGGAATTCTGCCACTTCCGGGATGGTACGACAGCCAAATATCGAATGGCCTCTGCAGCTCAACCTCAAGAGGTATTATCTTCCCGCCGAGCGCACAGGCGTAGCTGGGGAATACCCCGATTCCGGCGCCGTTGGCGACGGCCCAGTAATTGGCGCTGCTCACATTGGTCTTCATCACCAGCAGGTCCCGCTGCGAATGGCCCGGAAAGAGGCTTTCGAAAGCCTCCTTGGCGGTGGTCTGATCGGCGACCTGCATCACGAATCGGTGTTTGACCAATTCGGCCGGGGTTCGCGGAGCGCCGTAAGTCTCGATGTATTTCCGGCTCGCAAAGAACATCAGGTGCATTCGGCCGAGCCGGACGAGTTTGACGTCGGGGACCGTCGGCTGCGACAAATGGATCGCAATGTCGGCCTCGTGCCGCGACACGTCGGCGGAGCGCATTGCGCAGTGGAGGTCGACCAGAATATTGGGGAACGCCTGCTGGAATTCGACCAGGCGAGGCGCCAGCCAGAACGTTCCCAGACCTTCGGTGACGGCCACCCGGACTTCGCCCGACAGCGTATTGGCGACCGAATCGCCGGCGCGCAGCAGGTCGAACGCGGCCGCCTCCATGCGTTCCACCGCCGAAACCACCAGCGAACCCTCATCGGTCAGCCGGGCGCCATGGACGTCGCGGGTGAACAGGGTGGCGCCGAGTTGCCGCTCGAAATCATCGATCCGCCGGCGCACGACATTGATGGACAGATCCAGCCTTTCGGCGGCGGATCTGAAGCTCCCGCAACGCACGACTTCCAGGAAGATCCTGGCCGCGTCCCAATCGGTGAGACTGCCGAGAGCGGCCTTATGGCGTTCCTCCAGAGGAACGCCCCTTTCCAGCGCCAGATGCATACAGAGCCCCTTCCGCCCACTAAACTTGTCAGAATATCGAGTGAACTACAACCATGACGGGTCAAGGCCTCGGGTTTTGACGTCCATCCTGCGGTCCGGCTGGTATCCGGGGAATGCGGGGGCCCTTAAGACTTTACCGCCGCCGAACAGGGTGCCGCGTGCCTTCAGTTGTAAGCCTCAGGACATTTGCAAATTCGTCGAGCGTTCCACTTGTCGTGTTGGTGGACATGCAGCAGGAATATCTGGCGAAGCCGCGGCTGCTCGCGATTTCCCGGATCGATGGCGCGCTGGACAATTGCCGGAAGGTTCTGGATCATTCGCGCAGAATGGGTTTTCCGGTTGCGTTCGTCCGCATGTTTAATGAGTCCGCGTTCTTCAACCGAGCATCCCCCTTTGTCCGCTGGATCGAGGGTTTTGAGCCGCACCGGAACGAAATGATATTCGAACGCTCCAGCCCTTCGTGCTATTCTAGCGAGCCGTTCGCCGCTTTGGTGAACCAAAGCCGTGGTGGCATCGTATTGGCTGGATTTGCAGGCGAGTCGGCCTGTTTATCGACTCTGGTCGATGCCTTCCACCGCAACCATAAGGTCACCTATCTGTGCGACGCATCGGCCAGTCACGCTCTCGACGAAATGGCGGCGGACGATGTTCACCGCGCTGTTTCGAAAATATCGGGAATTTATGCTGAAGTATTTGAAACAGACGATTGGATTGAACAGACTTTACCCCGCAAGCTCGGTTATGGAAAAAACGCCGGTGGCTAATTCAGAAGAACGATTGCATTTGATTCTCGCGACGCTCGAGCAGTGCCGGGCGGGTCTCATCGACAATGCCCATCCGGAGACCGCCCATTTGGTGTCCGTAGCAATTCTCGAGCTTCGGATGAAGCTCAACCGGATTACCGAATCGGAACTGAAGGCTTTGTGCGATGCGATGGTATGGGATTATGCGGCGGCGGAAAGGCCGCAGGATCCGAAATCGTCGCATGGCCAGCGCCGTCGTCCATTGCTGAAACTCGTCAAGTAGCGACGCGGTTTTTCGGCTTCGCCGCCTCCAATTCCGCCCCCGTCGCGACGGCGGCAGCCTGTCGGGGGCCGCAATGCCGCAATCTTGATCGGAAAAATCAATTTCGTCGCCGGCTGGGCGCTCCGCGCCGTGGCAGCTCTGTTGCGCATTCCGGCCTATCCGGTACATGAACCCGGATCGATCCGCTCTCCCGTGCCGGGCCTGGCCCGGGCCTGGCTCAAGGCGCAAGCCGCAAGGTGTCAACGATGGCGATGACTGCATGATTCACGATGTCTCGATTCCCGCGGCGCTGATTGCCGGCCTGGTCAGCTTCCTGTCGCCCTGCGTGCTGCCTCTGGTGCCGCCCTACCTGATCTACCTCACCGGCGCGACCATCGAGCACCTCGAAAATGAGGAGACGGTATCGTCCTCGCAGCGTGCGGTGATGATATCGGCCGTCATGTTCGTGCTCGGATTTTCCACCGTGTTCGTGACGCTCGGCGCCAGCGCCTCGCTGATCGGCGCGTTGATCCGCGCCTGGTCGGCGGAACTGTCGATTGTCGCCGGCGTCGTCATCGTCATCATGGGCCTGCATTTCCTCGGGCTGACGCGGATCAGCTTCCTGATGCGGGAAGGGCGGTTGCCCATTCCAAAGCCGGTGGGTTTGTGGGGGGCCTATGTGATGGGCCTGGCGTTCGCGTTCGGCTGGACACCCTGCATCGGCCCGATCCTCGCCGCCATCCTGTCGGTGGCTGCCGCCGAGGCGACGGTGGCCAAGGGCGCAGGCCTGCTCGCGATCTATTCCGCAGGCCTCGGCATCCCGTTTCTGATCGCGGCTTTGATGGTCGAGCAGTTTTCCTCGCTGTTCGCGCGGATGAAAAAGCATCTCGTCAATGTCGAGCGGGCGATGGGCGTGCTGATGGTCCTCACCGGCATCGGCTTTCTGACCGGCGCGATCTCCTCGGTCAGCATCTGGTTGCTGGAGACGTTCCCGGCGTTGCAGAATTTCGGGTAAGTCCCGCTCGAAAACGCTTTAGAGATTGCTGTCGGTGATGGCGGCGTAGACCATGGTGCGCAGTTCGCGCCGTAGCGGATAGGCGCTCGACGGCAGCACCTGGGTCATGAAGATGGCGATCAGTTCTTCCGCGGGATCGATCCAGAACGACGTGGTGGCCGCCCCACCCCAGGAATATTCGCCGGCGCTGCCGGGAATCAGGGTCTGTGCGGGGTTCATGGTGACGGAAAAGCCGAGACCGAAGCCGATGCCGTTGTAGGTCGCTTCAGAAAATAGCGAGCGCGACATTCCCGGCAGATCGCATCCGCCAGGCAGATGATTTGATGTCATCAAGGCGAGCGTCTTCGGACCGATCAGCCTGACGCCGCCGAGTTCGCCGCCGCCAAGCAGCGCGCGGCAGAAGGTGAGATAATCGGCGGCGGTCGAACACAGTCCGCCGCCGCCGGAGACGAACGATGGCGGCTTTAGGTACGAACTCGTGGCCGGGTCGTCCTGCAGCGTCAGGCCGCCTCTTTGTTGTCCGGCGTGGAACGTCATGCCGCCTTTCGGATCGGCCGAGTAGCAGGCCGCGAAACGATGGGCCTTGTCGGGGGCTACGAAGAAGTCGGTATCCTTCATGCCCAGCGGATCGAGGATCCGCTCCTTCAGAAACTGCTCGAACGGCTTGCCGCTGATCTTGCCGATCAGATAGCCGATCACGTCGGTGGAGAGAGAGTAGTTCCAGGCCTCGCCGGGCGAAAATTCCAGCGGAATTTTTGCAAGTTCGTCGATCATCGATTGCAGCGTGCCTGATGTCACGACCTCGCCGATCTTCAATTCGCGATAGGCCGCGTCCACGTTGGAGCGCTGCTGGAAGCCGTAGGTCAGGCCGGAAGTGTGCCGCAACAGGTCCACGATCAGCATCGGCCGCGACGGCGGCTTGGTCAGGAACGCGGGGGCGGTGCCGGCCTGGAACACGCCGAGGTTCTTCCATTCCGGGATGTATTTGTGGACGGGCTCGTCGAGCGCGACGTGGCCTTCCTCGAACAGCATCATGAAGGCCACGCTCGTGAGCGGTTTGGTCATCGAATAGATGCGGAAAATGGTGTCGTCCTTCATCGGCGCCTTGCGCTCGAGGTCGGCAAAGCCCTGCACGGCAGAGTGGACGACCTTGCCGCGGCGATAGACCAGGACCTGCGTTCCCGGGAAGCGGCCGGCATCGATATAGCGGTGCTTGATATGCGCCTCGAGACGGTCGAAGGCTTGCTTGGACATGCCGGCGGTTTCGGGCGAAGCGTTGGTCGGGGCTAGCATCGGGGTATTCTCCGGGCGTTCTGGGGCGAGCCTTGATAGCCGAAAAGTCTGACGGATTCCATCGGCCCGCGTGCTTACCCTTGCCCGGCCGCCGGTGTAGGCTTGCGCCACTACTGGCGTAACCCGCAGGACCGCAGCATGCCCCAATTCAGCGATACCGAACTGACCGCCGCCGTTATCAAGAGTTTTGAGGAGACGCCGGACAAGCGTGTCAAATTCCTGATGGAAGAGCTGGTGAAGTCGCTGCACGACTTCGTCCGCAAGACCGATCTCACCTTCGACGAATGGGGTTACGCGATCGATTTTTTGACCCGCGTCGGCCGGAAGTGCAGCCCGAGCCGCCAGGAATTCATCCTGCTGTCGGATGTGCTCGGGGTTTCGATGCTGGTCGACGCCGTCAACCACAGGGAGCGCGAAGGCGCGACCGAGACCACCGTGCTCGGCCCGTTTTATGTCGGCGAGCACAAACCGATGCCGCATGGCACCGATATCTCCGCCAGCCTTACGGGCGAGCGGATGTTCGTGCAGAGCCGTGTCACCGATCTCGAGGGCAAGCCGCTGGCCGGCGTTGCCGTGGACGTCTGGCACGCCGACGACCACGGCTATTACGATTCGCAAAAGCCGGATTATGAGAAGCAGGGGCCGTCATCGCGGGCGCGGTTCATCACCGACGCTGACGGCCGGTTCTTCTTTCGCACCATCCTGCCTTGCAGCTATCCGATCCCGACAGACGGCCCGGTCGGGGAAATGATCCTGCAGGTCCGGCGTCACGCCTATCGGCCGGCGCATATTCACTTCCTGGTCGATGCGCCCGGCTACGAGCCGCTGATCACCCACGTCTTCATCGAGGGCGACAAATATCTGGATTCCGACGTGGTGTTCGGGGTGAAGAACGACCTGGTTTCCAAGGTGGAGAAACGCGCCGATCAAGTGATGCCCGACGGCAAGCCCGCCGAAGCGCCCTGGCACTTGATGACCTACGAATTCCGGATGAAGCCGGGGCAGGGAGTCGCGCCGAAACCGATGATGGCGACGACCGAAGACGCCTGAGCCCGGTCGCGCGCGGGTCTGCGCCGGTCTACCAGCGGCCGAAATGCCGGCTGGCGAGCAGCGCCACGACGATGCATCCAAGAATGACGGTTGTGCATTTCCAGAACAGCAGCGGATTCCGTTCGATCAGGGGTGGCGCCGAACGATCGAGATATTTCGCATTGGGATGACGCAGGTCGAACGTGTATTCGGACAGGCTGTCGTAACGTTTGTAGGGATCGGGATGCACCGCTCGCCGCAGCGTGCCGTCAACCCATGCCGGAATCTCGCGGTTGTCGTCGACGGCGGAGCGGTATCTCAGCTTCTTGAATTGCGATCTTGTTCTGGATCTCGCGACCTCAGAACCGTACGGCAGTCTGCCGGTCAGCATCTGATAGGTGATGACGCCCAGCGAGAACATGTCCGAGCGCGGCGAACCGCCTTCTCCCAGCAGATATTCGGGCGCCGTGTACTGGACCGTGCCCAAAATGTCGTCGTGGTCCGTGGGCGGCGCGGCTTCGACGACGCCCGTGATTCTGGTTGAACCGAAATCGATGATCTTGGCCGTTCCCGTCTTGTCGATCATGACATTGGCGGGTCTCAAATCCTGATGCAGCATCTCCTTGCGGTGAAAGGCGCGTAACCCCTTGGCGATCTGCTCGACGATCCCGCGCACGGTCTCCAGATCCGGCCTCGGATTGTCGATCATCCATTGGGCGAGGGTCTGGCCATCGATGAATTCCGTCACGACATAGAGATATTTGCGTTTGCGAGAGTGCTGCCGCGGCTTCAATACGTGCGGACTGTCGATGCGCCGGGCGACCCATTCTTCCATCATGAAGCGCTTCAGATAGGCGGGGTCGCCGCGCAAGTCGATCGATGGAATCTTGATCGCGACCAGCGCGTCGGTTTCGGTATCGACCGCCAGATAGATGTGGCTTCGACTGCTGCCGTGCAGTTCCCGGACGATACGGTAGCCGTCGAACACCATCCTCGCTTCCAGCAGCGGCGGCAGCGGCAATTCGGTCGGCTGCCCGAACACCTCGCTTGCTTCGCCGTCCGGCAATCGATCGACGCGGACGATCTGGACCGTGAGATTGTCGGGGCTGCCCTGTCGCGAGGCCTCCTCCGCGATTTCCTGCGCAGCCAGGTCGAGATCGGTCGCATTGCCTCTGATGGAGTCGATGATAAAGCGGGCCGGGACGTATTCGTAGACCCCATCGGTCGCCAGCAGAAAGACATCGTCCTTCTCGACCTGAAGGGCGAGGTAGTCGATCTCGATCTGCGGATTGACGCCCAGCGCGCGGCCCAGATAGCTCTGCTCCGACGAAACGACGACCCGATGATCCTCGGTGAGCTGCTCCAGCGCATTGCCGGCGAGGCGGTAGATGCGGGAGTCGCCGACATGAAAAAGATGCGCGGTGGTGGATTTGATGACCAGCGCACTCAGCGTACAGACATAGCCCTTGTCCCTGTCCCAGGAAAACTGGCTTTGCCGGGTTTGGGCATGCAGCCAGGAGTTGGTCGCGGACAGCACGCGTTGCGCCGAGGTTTTGACGGACCAGGATTCCGAGGTGCAGTAATAGTCTGTCAGGAAACTCTTGACGGCCAATTCACTCGCAATCTGGCTGACATTGCTGCTGCTGATCCCGTCCGCCAGTGCAGCGGCGACGCCCTTCAGGCTCAACAGCGGCTCGTTCGGAATCAGAGCGCCGTGAAAATCCTGATTGATCTCCTTGCGGCCCTTATCGGAATATTGCCCGATCGATATTTGCAGTTCAGGGGGCATGCTTGGCGCCAAAGAAAAAGGAGCCTTACCTTAGCTCAGGCAAGGCTCCTTCGTTGAGGTCAAATCAGGCCGCGGCGCGGACCGGCGACGTCTTGAGGTCGCGCTTCGGAGCGGTCCTGACATGGGTGGCGTACAGGGTCAGCCCGGTGAAAGAAAGCCCTCCCACCAGATTGCCGAGCACGGTCGGGATCTCGTTCCAGATAAAGTAGTCCATGATTGAAAATTTCGCGTGGAGCATCAGCCCCGACGGAAACAGGAACATGTTTACGACCGAATGCTCGAACACCATATAGAAGAAGACCAGGATCGGCATCCACATCGCAATGACCTTGCCGGGGACCGATGTTGAGACCATGGCGCCGACGACACCGGTAGAGACCATCCAGTTGCACAGCATGCCGCGCATGAACAATGTCGCCATGCCGGCTGCGCCGTGTGCCGCGTAGCCCAGCGTTCGGGCCTCGCCGACGTTTCCGATTGTCATGCCGACCTTGTCGGGGGCCTGAGTGAAGCCGAACGTCGTCACGAACGCCATCATGAAGGCCACCGTGAGAGCTCCGGCGAAGTTGCCGATAAAGACAAGGCCCCAGTTCCGCAATACACCGCCGATCGTCACACCGGGCCGCTTGTCGAGCCACGCCAGCGGGCTCAGGACGAAAACCCCGGTCAGAAGATCGAAGCCCAGCAAATACAACATGGAAAATCCGACCGGAAACAGCAGCGCTCCGATGAGCGGCTGGCCCGTGTTCACGTTGATCGTGACGGCGAACCAGGCCGCCAGTGCGAGGATGGCACCGGCCATATAGGCGCGGATCACCGTGTCCCGGGTCGACATGAAGATCTTGGATTCCCCGGCGTCCACCATCTTGGTGACGAATTCTGAAGGTGCGAGATAAGACATTGTAGTTCCCTTTTCGTAGTGAAATTTGAAGCACCGGTTGTCGGGCAACGGCACCCCCGTGAGTTCGATTCAGCCGTTCCCGAAACGCGCTGCGGTGCCGCTACCGGGAATAGTCCTGCTTCAGCGCTTTGGATTGCCGGGTCATTTGCCATCCTGTTTTCTGATCGGATTCGATCGGAAGCCGGGATGAGCGAGCCTGATTGATGTGGCGTCGCGACCGACTGCGTCAGGCTTACCGAATGAGGTGAGCTGAGCTTGTCCCTTGAGTTTCAGCCGTGAACGGCTTCAACAATCCGGCGGACCGCAGTCTTCGTTGACTACCAGCCTGATGATGCAATCGACGTGCCACCTGATCGCCATCCAGAAAGGGCAGAAAACCCCGTTTTGCGGGCTTTCGTAAACGTCGCTTGCGGGGAGATACGATCCGCAGCCGATCGTCATTGCATGCCCTGCTCAATTATTGTGCGACGCACAAGAATTAAGCGAATCGCAAATTTTGGATGCGTTCTGCGCCGCAGGCCGTGGCGGGACGTTTGCCTAACGCGCTGTGGTTCATTCGTTTTTCGCGACACGGCGACTTGGCACGAAGCTTGAAAGGCTTGTGCTGACGCCATCGTTGCCGTCCTTCGAAACCCAATCATCCGAATTGTGACACCGCCAGACTGGGGCCTCCCCAGAGCGTGGTTCCGTGCCTCTGAGCGAGACATCGGACGGATGGCCATTCAACCGCAAAGGACTACAGCATCCCATGACGAAGAAGACCGACGACAAGCAGGTACGGTGGCATCGCGACCGTCGCGAATTCCTCAAGGCCGGCGTGAGTGCCGCTGCGCTCGCAGGTCTGGTGCCGGCCGCGACCCTGTTCGCGCCCTCGATCGCTCAGGCAGCACTGAAGCCCGAGAAAGAGGAGCTGACGTTCGGTTTCATCAAGCTCACCGACATGGCGCCGATCGCGATTGCCAAGGAACTCGGCTATTTCGAGGACGAAGGCCTCTACGTCACCGTCGTCCCTCAGGCGAACTGGAAGGTTCTGCTTGACGGCGTGATCTCCGGCACGCTGGACGGTGCCCATATGCTGGCGGGTCAGCCGCTCGGCGCCACCATCGGGGTAGGCACCAAGGCGCACATCATCACGCCATTCTCGATGGATCTCAACGGCAACGGCATCACCGTATCCAACACTGTCTGGGAGGAGATGAAGCCGTTCATTCCGAAGCAGCCGGACGGCAAACCGGTGCATCCGATCAAGGCAGAGGTGCTCAAGAAGGTCGTCGACAAGTACAAGGCCGAAGGCAAAGCTTTCAATATGGGCATGGTGTTCCCGCTATCGACCCACAATTACGAGCTGCGCTACTGGCTCGCCTCCGGCGGCCTCAATCCTGGCTTCTATTCGCCGACCGATACGTCCGGCCAGATTCTTGCCGACGTTCTGTTGTCGGTGACGCCGCCGCCGCAGATGCCCTCAACCATGGAGGCAGGCACCATCCTCGGCTATTGCGTCGGCGAGCCGTGGAACCAGCAGGCCGTGTTCAAGGGCGTCGGCGTGCCCGTGATCACCGACTACGAATTGTGGAAGAACAATCCCGAGAAGGTGTTCGGCTTTTCGGCCGCGTTCCAGGAAAAGAATCCGAACACCGTGCTCGCGGCCACCAAGGCGCTGATCCGCGCCGGCATGTGGCTCGACGCCAACAATGACGCCAACCGCGCGCAGGCGGTGAAGATACTGGCGAAGTCGGAATATGTCGGCGCCGACGCCGATGTCATTGCCAACTCGATGACCGGCACGTTCGAGTACGAAAAGGGCGACAAGCGCCCGGTGCCCGATTTCAACGTGTTCTTCCGCTACTTCGCGACCTACCCCTATTATTCCGACGCGGTCTGGTACCTGACGCAGATGCGGCGCTGGGGTCAGATCCCCGAAGCCAAGCCGGACTCCTGGTACGCCGAGACGGCCAAGAGCGTCTACCGGCCCGACATTTATCTTCAGGCCGCGAAGCTTCTCGTCGCCGAAGGCAAGGCGAAGAAAGAAGATTTCCCCTGGGCCAGTGATGGCTATCGCGAACCGACCAACGAGTTCATCGACGGCATCACTTACGATGGACGCAAGCCCAACGCCTACATCGACGGCCTGAAGATCGGTCTCAAGGACGCCGAGCGGGTCGATGGGCTCAAGGTGGTTTCGAACTGAACGGCAAGGCGGCGCGCTGCGGATCGGCGCGCTGCGATCGATCTTGCCGGCGCGCTGTTCCCACCGGCTTTGGGTTTTCGCAACGGGAAAGCAAACCCTGATGTCACACTCGATTGAAGGATTGAACTGATGTCCGTGACCACTGATCTCGGAGCCAGCCCCATCAGTCCCGCGCCAGCGGCGTGGCGCGAACGCTGGCACACGCGCATCAACCGATCGGCAGGCTTCTTCGAACTGATCGGATTTGGCTGGCTGGTGCCGCTGATGCGCATGGCCGCGGGCGACGACGTCAAGGCCCAGGGCAAAGCGCTATGGAAGGCGCTTGGCGTCCCGCTCGCCGCCATCGTCATCTTCCTCGGCATATGGGCGTTTCTTGCGCCGAAGGTTAAGACCAGCCTCGGCCTGCTGCCGGGTCCGGCGCAAGTCTGGGTGCAGGCCGAAAATCTCTGGGCCGACCACGTCGCCGAACGCGCCAAGGCGCACGCGTTCTACGAACGGCAGGAGAAGCGCAACGCCGGGATTCTGGCCAAGGATCCGACCGCGGTGGTGAAGAGCCGTCTTTATACCGGCAAGCCCACTTTCCTTGACCAGATCGTCACGAGCCTGGAAACGGTCTTCACCGGCTTCCTGCTGGCCAGTATCGTCGCGATCCCGCTGGGCATCCTGTGCGGGCTGTTTGCGAGCTTCAACGCTGCCATCAATCCGCTGGTCCAGATTTTCAAACCGGTATCGCCGCTGGCGTGGCTACCGATCGTCACCATGGTCGTCAGCGCGCTGTATGTCTCCGACGACCCACTGTTCCCGAAATCGTTCCTGGTCTCGGCCATCACCGTCACGCTGTGCTCGCTGTGGCCGACTCTGCTCAACACTGCGGTCGGCGTCGCGTCGATCGACAAGGATCTGGTCAATGTCAGTCGCGTGCTGAGGCTGTCCTGGCGCAAGAAGATTTTCAAGCTGGTGCTGCCATCGGCGCTGCCGCTGATGTTTACCGGTTTGCGCCTGTCGCTCGGCGTCGGCTGGATGGTGCTCATCGCGGCCGAGATGCTGGCGCAGAATCCGGGACTTGGAAAATTCGTATGGGATGAATTCCAGAACGGTTCGTCCGAGTCGCTTGCGAAAATCATGGTGGCGGTGATCACGATCGGGCTGATCGGCTTCGCGCTGGATCGCGTGATGCTCGCCCTGCAGGCGACCTTCACCCATGCCGCTACGCGCTAAGGAGGGAGCGGCGATGACAGGACCGACGCCGATACTTGAACTCAAATCCGTCAGCAAGTCCTACATGTCCGGCGATACGCGCACCGACGTCCTCAAGAACGTCTCGCTGTCGGTCGCGCAGGGCGAATTCGTTGCCGTGGTTGGCTTCTCCGGCTCTGGCAAGACCACACTGATCAGTCTGATCGCAGGGCTTGAGCCGCCGGATTCCGGCGAGGTTCTGTTCAGGGGAAAAAAGGTGACGGAGCCCGGCCCGGAACGCGGCGTGGTCTTCCAGAATTATTCGTTGATGCCATGGCTCTCGGTCACCGACAACGTGGGCCTCGCGGTCGACTCGGTGTTTGAGAAAGAGACATCCGGAAGCCGCCGCGAGCGCATCCGAAAATACGTCAGCATGGTCGGCCTCGGTCACGCCGCCGAGCGCAAGCCGGCCGAATTGTCGGGCGGCATGCGCCAGCGGGTTGCCGTTGCACGCGCCCTTGCGATGGACCCGGAGGTCCTGCTGCTCGACGAGCCGCTCTCGGCGCTCGACGCATTGACCCGCGCGAACCTGCAGGACGAGATCGAGGCGATCTGGTCGCAGGAAAAGAAGACCGTTCTGCTTATCACCAACGACGTCGATGAAGCGTTGCTGCTTGCCGATCGCATCGTGCCGCTGAATCCCGGGCCGGGCGCTACCTTCGGGCCGGAGTTCGTCGTGCCGTTCGCCCGCCCGCGCGATCGCGCCGCGCTCAATGACAGCGCGGCCTACAAGCGTTTGCGTGCCGCCGTGACGCAATATCTGATGGATGCCGGGGTGAAGCGCGATGCCGGCGCGTCCGAAGGTGCGTCTGAATTGCCGAATGTGACGCCGGTGACCTTCGATCCCGGTCCGCCCCGCGCGTATCGCGAAGCCGCGGCCGGCCCGGCCGATCGGCGCTATGTCGAGTTCTACGAGACAACGAAGGTGTACCCGACGCCGAAGGGCCCGGTGACCATCGTCGACAAGTTCAACCTTTTGATGCGCAAGGGCGAGTTCATCTCGCTGATCGGCCATTCCGGCTGCGGCAAGTCGACGGTGCTGTCGATGGTGGCCGGACTGAACGAGGTTTCCGGCGGCGGCATCGTGCTGGACGGCCGCGAGGTTACTACGGCCGGTCCCGATCGCGCCGTGGTTTTCCAGGCGCCGTCGCTGTTTCCATGGATGACCGTGCGCGAAAACGTCGCGATTGGGGTTGACCGGGTGTTTCCGCATGCCAGCAAGGCAGAACGCGGCGAGATCGTCGACTATTACCTGGCCAAGGTCGGCCTCGCGGATGCCATGGATAAAAGCGCATCGGAGCTGTCGAACGGCATGAAGCAGCGCGTCGGCATCGCCCGCGCCTTCGCATTGTCGCCGAAGCTGCTGCTGCTCGACGAACCCTTCGGCATGCTGGACTCGCTGACGCGCTGGGCGTTGCAGGAAGTGCTGATGGAGGTGTGGTCGCGAACGCAGGTTACCGCGATCTGCGTCACCCACGACGTCGACGAGGCCATCCTGCTGGCCGATCGCGTGGTGATGATGACCAATGGTCCCAATGCCAGGATCGGTCGGGTGATGGAAGTCGACATCCCGCGGCCGCGAACGCGCCGGGCGCTGCTGGAACATCCCCGCTATTACGAATACCGGCGGGAATTGCTCTCGTTCCTCGAAGAATTCGAGCATGGCGCGGGCGGCCGGAAACAGTTTCAAACCACCGCCGCATAGGTCTCGTCATTCACCGAAATGGCCGGGCCAAATGATCGTCAACAGTTTGGGTTCAAACGACACCTCAGTTCGCATCACCGGTGAAAGGAGCCAGCAATGACACCCGACCAAGTCAAACTCGTGCAGCAGAGCTTTGCGAAAGTCGCGCCGATTGCGGACCAGGCCGCAGTGCTGTTCTACGACCGGCTGTTTGAGGTCGCGCCATCGGTCAAGGCGATGTTTCCCGCCGACTTGACCGAGCAGCGCAAGAAATTGATGGCGACGCTGGCCGTCGTGGTGAACGGTCTCGGCAATCTTGAATTGATCCTGCCGGCCGCAAGCGCGCTCGCCGTCCGCCATGTCAGCTACGGCGCCAAGGCCGCGCATTATCCGGTCGTCGGCGCCGCGCTGCTGTGGACCTTGGAAAAGGGACTTGGCGACGCCTGGACGCCCGAAGTCGCGGCTGCCTGGACGGCGGCTTACGCGACGCTGTCCGGCTTCATGATTTCGGAAGCCTATGGCCGTCCCCAGGCCGCCGAGTAAGGACACGCCGTGAGTGAACCGCTGGTCATCGTCGGCAATGGAATGGCGGCCGCGCGTCTGGTCGACGAACTGGCGAAGGTGGCGCTCGGGCGTTACGCCATCGCCGTCATCGGCGAGGAGCCGCGGCTCGCCTATAACCGCGTGCTGCTGTCGTCGGTGCTTGCGGGCGAGACTGCCTCGCATGACATCGAGCTCAGGCCGGCCCAATGGTGGCGCGATCGCGGCGTCACCCTGAAATATGGCTGCGTCGCCACCGAGATCGATGTCGGCCGCCGCGAACTCAAGATCGCCAACGAAGAGAGCGTCCCGTTTTCCAAGCTGGTTCTGGCCACCGGCTCGACGCCGCTGCGGCTCAACGTCCCCGGCGCCGATCTTGCCGGCGTGCACACCTTCCGCGACAGCCGGGACGTCGATCTCCTGCTGACGCTGGCCGCGCAAAAGAAGCGCGTCGTCGTGGTCGGAGGCGGATTGCTCGGACTTGAGGCGGCCTACGGCCTCGCCAAGGCTGGCGCGGCGGTGACGCTCATTCATCTGATGGACCGGCTGATGGAGCGCCAGCTCGACCCGCCGGCGGCGGAACTGTTGAAATCCCTGGTCGAGCGCAAGGGCGTCAAGGTTTTGCTCGGTGCCAATACCGCGCGGCTCCATGGCGAAACGCGCGTCGAGGCCATCGAACTGGCGGATGGACAGCGGATCGATGCCGACGCGGTGATTTTCGCGGCCGGTATCCGGCCGAACGTTACGCTGGCGAAGGACGCCGGCATTGCCGTCAATCGCGGCATCGTCGTCGACGACCATCTGCAAACCGACGCACCGGACATCTTCGCGCTCGGCGAATGTGCCGAGCATCGCGGCATCTGCTACGGGCTGGTCGAGCCGGCCTACGAACAGGCGCGCGTGCTGGCGCGACATCTGGCAGGTCGAGCCGCCGGCTATGGCGGCAGCGTGGTTGCCACCAATCTGAAAGTGTCCGGCGTCAGCGTGTTTTCCGCCGGCGACTTCCTGGGCGAGGCGGGCTCCGAGGCGATCGTGCTCAGCGATGCGAGGGGCGGCGCCTACAAGAAGCTCGTGATATCCGGCGGCCGGCTCACCGGCGCGATGCTGGTCGGCGATGCCGCCGACGCGCTCTGGTATCTCGAACTGATCCGCAGCCGCGAGCCGATCGCGGCGATCCGCAACGACATGATATTCGGCCGCTCGCTCGCGCTTCCGTCAAAGGCGGCATGATCCGAATGATGCGATGATTGAGATACGAATATTGACATGACATCCGTCGATCCCACGCTACGCGCCACGCGCACCACCTGTCCCTATTGCGGCGTCGGCTGCGGCGTGCTGGCGACCCCCGATGGCCGCGGCGGCGCGGCGATCTCGGGCGATGGCGAACATCCCGCCAATTTCGGGCGGCTGTGCTCGAAAGGCTCGGCGCTCGGCGAAACGCTCGCTCTCGACGACCGGCTGCTCTATCCGATGATCCGCTGCAGCAAGGGCACCATGGAACAGGTGGCATGGAGCGACGCGCTCGACCATGTTGCCCATCGCTTTGCGCATATCGTCAAGCGCGACGGCCCCGGCGCGGTGGCGTTCTATCTCTCGGGGCAGCTCTTGACCGAGGATTATTACGTCGCCAACAAGCTGATGAAGGGATTTATCGGCAGCGCCAATGTCGATACCAATTCGCGGCTATGTATGTCGTCATCGGTCGCCGGCCATCGCCGCGCCTTCGGCGCCGATACCGTGCCCGGCTGCTACGAGGATCTCGATCAGGCCGACCTTCTGGTACTGGTCGGCTCCAACGCGGCATGGTGCCATCCGGTGCTGTTCCAGCGCATGCTCGCCAACAAGCAGCAGCGCGGCACGCGCATCGTGGTGATCGATCCGCGCCGGACCGATACGGCAGGAGACGCCGACCTGTTCCTGGGCTTGAAGCCCGGCACCGATACCGCGCTGTTCAGCGGGCTACTGGTGCATCTCGCGGACAATGGCGTACTCGATCACGATTACATCGATTCCCACACGTCCGGATTCGACGAGGCGCTGGCGCGTGCCCGCGGCATCGCCGGCAGCGTTGGCGCGACCGCGCTGGCGACAGGCCTTTCCGAGGCGGAAGCCGCCGGCTTCTTCGAGATGTTCAAGAATACGCCGCGCGTGGTCACGCTGTATTCGCAAGGCGTCAACCAGTCGGCGCAGGGCACCGACAAGGTCAATGCCATCCTCAACTGTCATCTCGCGACAGGGCGGATCGGCAAACCGGGCGCCTCGCCGTTCTCGCTGACCGGACAGCCCAATGCGATGGGCGGACGCGAGGTCGGCGGGCTCGCCAACCAGCTCGCCGCCCACATGGGGTTCACGCCGCCGGATATCGACCGCGTGCGGCGGTTCTGGAAGGCGCCGCGGATCGCGACGCATGAGGGGCTCAAGGCAGTCCAGATGTTCGAGGCGATCGGCCGCGGCGAGATCAAGGCCTTGTGGGTGATGGGCACCAACCCCGCGGTGTCATTGCCGGACGCCGACGCCGCACGCGCCGCGCTGAAGAAACTCGAACTGTTCGTGGTCTCCGAAAACGTCCGCTCCAACGACACCGTCGAGTCGGGTGCGCATGTGCTGCTTCCGGCTCTCGCCTGGGGCGAAAAATCCGGAACCGTGACCAATTCTGAACGGCGCATTTCGCGACAGCGCGCGTTCCTCAAGGCCCCGGGAGAGGCGAGGCCCGACTGGTGGATCGTCAGCGAGATCGCAAAGCGGCTCGGCTTCGGCGCGGCATTCGGTTTCGGTTCAGCGGCGGACATCTTCCGCGAACATGCCGGCCTGTCGGCGTTCGAGAACAATGGCGGCCGCGATTTCGATATCGGTGCGTTAAAGGCGTTGCCGGATGAGGCATTCGATGCGATGGCGCCGTTGCAGTGGCCGATGCAATGGGGCGATATCGAGCCCCAGCAGCGGTTCTTCGCCCGCGGCGGGTTCTTTACCAGCGACCGCAAGGCACGCTTCGTCGCGCCGGAGATTCCGGCGCTGCAAACCGGGACCAGCGCCGGTCGGCCGCTGCGGCTGAACACCGGGCGCATCCGCGACCAGTGGCACACCATGACCCGCAGCGGCATGAGCCAGCGGCTCGGCCAGCATCTGCCGGATCCGTTCATCGAAATTCATCCCGACGATGCGATCAGGTATGGCGTCGCCGATGGCGGCTTTGCTCGCGTCACCACCGACTACGGGCAGTGCACGCTGCGGGTTGCCGTGAATGCCGGGCAGCAGCGCGGCATGCTGTTTGCGCCGATCCACTGGAGCGAAGCGAACGCCTCCGCCGCGCGCGTCGGTGCGCTGGTCGCCCCGTTCACCGATCCGTGTTCCGGCCAGCCCGAGAGCAAGGCGACGCCGGTTTCGATCGCGCCTTATGAATACGTCTTTCGCGGTTTTGTGCTGTCGCGGATAAAGCTGGAATTGCCTGACCATGTCTGGTGGACGCGGGTGGCCGTGACCGGCGGCTACGGCTATCTGTTCGCCGACAATGCCGATCTGGCCGGATGGCCGGTATGGTTACGTGCGCGTGTCGGCGGCGACGTCGCCGAATACCGGGATTTCGGCGGCGGCGTTTACCGCGCGGCATCGTTCGCCGATGGTCGCATCGAAACATGCCTGTTCGTCGGTCCGGCGCGCGACGCGGGCGACTGGAACGTGGTGAAGGGCCTGTTCGCCGCCGAAAACCTCAGCGACGATCAGCGCCGTATGCTGCTGTCTGGCAAATCCGCGGACGGGGCGGCCAGCGCCGGGCCTATCGTCTGCGCCTGCTTTGGCGTCGGCCGCCATGCGATTTGCGAGACAATCGCCGGCGGCGCCGGCACGGCCGCCGAGATCGGCGCACGGCTGAAGGCGGGAACCAATTGCGGCTCGTGTATTCCGGAGTTGAAGCGCCTGATCGCGCAGGAAAACGTTGTCACGTCGGCGGATCAGAAACTGGCTGCGGCCGCGAGTTAAGATCCAGCCGGATCATCCGGGCTTCGAGAGCCGAGCGTGCGTGCCGTGGCGAATTCCCGGCACGCTAGGCGATATCGACGGTGCGGACGCACTCATCTATGGTGCGTTCCTCTTCGGTGACTAGTGGAAGCCTTGCGATGATGTATCTGGACGCGCCGCCGCGGCTGATTGAGACAAAAGTGTTTTCGGCGATGCCCGACGCGTTTCGGCGCAAGGGCGTGCGCACCGGCTGGGCCGACGCCAACCGGCCGGGCCAGCCCACCGACTGCTTCATCGAAGGCCCGTCGTTTGACGCTGACGGCAATCTTTACATCGTCGACATTCCGTTCGGACGCATCTTCAAGATCGCGCCCGACGGCACGTGGTCGCTGGTGATCGAATATGACGGCTGGCCTAACGGACTGAAGATTCGCGCCGACGGGCGGATCTTTGTCGCCGACTACAGGCACGGCATCATGGAGCTCGATGTTCGGGCCGGGCGGATGCTGCCGGTGCTCACCGCGCGCAATTCCGAATCCTTCAAGGGCTGCAATGATCTGCATTTGGCCTCGAACGGCGACATCTATTTCACCGACCAGGGACAGACCGGACTGCACGATCCCACCGGACGGGTCTATCGGCTGTCGGCGGACGGACGGCTGGACTGTCTGATCGACACCGGCATCAGCCCGAACGGGCTGGTGCTCGATCCCACCGAGACCGTGCTGTTTGTCGCGATGACCCGCGACAACGCGGTCTGGCGCCTGCCGTTCATGAAGGACGGCAATGTCTCGAAGGTTGGCCGCTTCTGCTCGACCTTCGGCACCAGCGGTCCGGACGGCATGACGATGGACAGAGCGGGTCGTCTGTTTGTGGCGCACGCCTCGCTCGGACATGTGTTCGTGTTTGCGCCGAACGGTGAGTTGATAGCGCGCATCAAATCCTGCGCGGGGCCGAGCTGCACCAATGTCGCCATCGGTGGCGCGAACCGCGACCGCCTTTATATAACGGAGTCGGTGACCGGCACGGTTCTATCAGCGGATATCGGTGCGTTGAAATGAAGTCCCGGCGGTTCGGCTCAGGCGACGCGCACGTGTCCGTCATCGGGCAGGGCACCTGGTATGTCGACCGCGGCGATCGCGGAAACGCGGTTGCCGCGTTGCGGCGGGGTATCGACCTCGGCATGACCCACATCGACACCGCCGAAATGTATGGCGATGCCGAGCCGGTGATTGCGGAAGCCATTGCCGGGCGTCGCGACGACATCTTCCTGGTCTCCAAAGTATTGCCCAGCAATGCCTCGCGGCGCGGCACCATCGCGGCGTGCGAGCGCTCGCTGAAGCGGCTGAAGACCGATCGGCTCGATTGCTATCTGCTGCACTGGCGCGGCGCCTCACCGCTTGCCGAGACCGTCGCAGCGTTCGAGCAACTGGTCGGCGCCGGGAAAATCCGCTCATGGGGCGTCAGCAATTTCGATGCCGACGATCTCGATGAAATGCTCGACGTCGCCGGCGAGGGCAAGATCGCCTGCAATCAGGTGCTCTATCATCTGAAAGAACGCGCGATCGAGCACGCGGTGATCCCGTGGTGCAAACAGCACGGCGTTGCCGTGGTGGCCTATTCGCCGTTTGGCCACGATGACTTTCCGGCACCGCAGAGCAAGGCGGGCGCGGCACTGCAGACGATCGCCAGCGCGCATGGCGCTTCACCGCGGCAGGTCGCGCTGGCTTTTCTGACGCGCGATCCGGCGCTGTTTGCCATTCCAAAAGCCTCGAGCGAACTCCACGCCGCCGACAACGCCGCGGCCGGCGAGCTCGTGCTGGGCCGTGACGAGATTGCAATCCTCGACAAGGCCTTCCCGCTGGGGAGCCGGCCACGCAGCCTGCCGATGCTGTAACGCACCCATTTCGCTGGACGTCGATATCTCGATATGACCCCAAAACTGAAGTCACGCCAGTTCGTGGGACTTCGCGAATTCAGGAAAGAAATTTTTCATCATGCGCCCGGCATACGCCATGCACTTTGGCTGCTGGTGCAGATAGTCGCGAATCGGCGATTGGACCGGCGTGAAAATCGTAGTCGCCAACGCACCGAAGAGCGTCGCATCGATATTGGCCGGCTGCTCGCCGAAGTAGTACGGCCCTTCGGACATGGTCATCAGGATCGCGGCCCAATCAGCAACAGCGAAGGCCATGATCTCGTCGTCGGAATGTCGCAGTGTCCCCTGAAGGCGTAGGGCGGATCGCATGTTCCGGCGAAGCAAGCCAGTCACCAGTGGGCGCACGAAGACCGGCACCGGATCGAAGAATGCGCGCGTCTCCTGCCATCCCTCGGCGCGAATGAAGTGGGTGTACAGCGTCGCGAAGGCGTAGTGCTCCTCGATCGTGCGCTGCACGAGAAGCGACGTCGCACGCTGACGCTCGTCGAGCCAGACGTCCGGATCGATGTTCCGCGTCTTCTTGAAGTGCTCGATGATGAGCGAACTGTCGCCGATCCGCTGACCGGCATCTTCGATAAACGGGACCTTGCCCTTCGGCCCCCGGCGCGGATCGGCCGTATCTGCTACCTCATATGGTATCCCGGCCATGCGCAGCCACGTTTCAAGCTTGCAGCAAAACGGGCTGATGTTGGGAATGTTGAACATGCGGGGAAACTGGAACAGCTTGATTGGGAGCACCGTAGCTTCTGTCATGGATCGCCTCCCTGGGCCGCGCTGGCAGCAAAGGCTGCCAACAAACCTGTCCATCCCTGCTCGGAATCGAAAATGTCGCGCATCTGGTCACGACGCGGGCCGTACCGGTCGAGGTGGCTGTGGACGAGCTCGACGCGCGTCGTTTCCGGTCCTTCGGGTACGAAGCGCACCTCGACCTCCGTCTTGAGCTGTGCATCATGCTGCCAGTCGGCGCCTATCTCCCATGTCAGCACGAGGCGAGAGGGAGGCTCCCAGACCAGAACGCGGCCCCAATCGCACGTGCTCCCGTCCGCGCCGCGTTCGTACCAGCGACCGCCGACGGCGGGCTCGATGACCGCATCCACTGCCGCCGCGCGCCCGATCTTGTGCGTTCCGAGTGGCCACCAGGCGCCCATTTTCGTCGTGAAGACACGCCACGCCACCTCGCGCGAAGCATTGACAACCACGACTTTTCTGAGGTCGTTCGCACCGGCGTCGTCCTGGTTCATTGGAGCTTCCTTTTCCTGCCAGCCTCTCGTTCTGCGGCTTGCTTGAATGCGGACAACGTGTCGTCCCAAAAGTCGTTAAGCCACGCGCGCAAGGCATGGACGGCCTTCGTATCGATTTTGTAGAGATGACGGGTGCCCTCCGGGCGAACAATGACAAGCCCGGCCGCCTTCAGCACCTTGAGGTGTTGGGAGACCGCGGGCCTGCTGACATCGACGCCCTCCGCGATCTGGCGGACGGAGAGAGCGCCACTTCGCAGCCGCCTGAAAACCTGACGTCGCGTCGGGTCTCCAAGTGCGTCCAACATTATTTCGACATCGGCTCTCAAAACGCCTCACCTGAAATCTCTTGTTACCGGCAAATGCGGACCTCGATTGCCACATCCGTAAGCGAGCGCTAACGGTAAGTATAGGCTAACTCTGTGTCAATGGTTGGGCGGAGCAATGCCAATGATGGCGGCGGTTTGCTCGGGCCGATGCCGACCAAGAGGCAACACGCCAGAGTGCGCCTGAAGCCAAAGTGAGGGCAGGCGGCCAACTCTGGGTTACGCGCATATCGGCTGCCTGTTTTCAGTCCTTGCCGGCCAACATCGATTGTCGTTTTTTAGGAACTCGCCCAATTCGATGATTTCCGCGCCCGAGTTTTGCCGTGACCCCGCCACCCGCCGCAGCCGCCAGGCTGGACACTGCTCCATTGCCCTTGCCTGGGAAGAAATCGACGAAACGCACCGCGCCCGCGCGCGCCGACCGGCCATTTCGGGGGATCGCGCTGATCCTCGCCTCGACGGTGTTTCTCGGGACGTCCGATGTGACGGCGAAATACCTGTCAGCGACGCTGCCCTCGATCGAGATCGCCTGGATCAGGTTTCTGGTGTTCGCGCTGATCATGGTTCCGGCGATGGTGCCGGGTTCGCCGTTTTTTGCGCTGCACTCGCAGCGGCCCGGTTTGCAGGTGATGCGCGGCGTCGCGCTGCTGGCGTCTTCGCTGTTCTTCATCTCCGGCTTGCGGTTTCTTCCGATCGCGGAGGCATCCGCCACCGGGTTCGTTTCGCCGCTGTTCGTCACCGCGCTGTCGATCGCCTTTCTCGGCGAGCGCGTCGGGGCGCGCCGCTGGATCGCCACCGCTGTCGGCCTGGTCGGCGTGCTGATCATCCTGCGGCCGGGCTCGAGCGCATTTCACCCCGCCGTGTTTTTTCCGCTCGTCTCCGCGCTGGCCTGGGCCTGCACCTTGATCATGACGCGGATGATGAGCGGCCGGGAACATGCGCTGACCACCATGACCTATTCGTCGATCGCGGGCGTGTGCGTGCTGTGCGCGCTGGTGCCGTTCGTCTGGGTCGCGCCGAGCTGGCACGACATCCTGTTCGGGATCGTTATCGGCGTTGCCTCGACTGCGGGGCAGTGGATCGTCGTGCTCGCCTTTCGCTACGCCGATGCCTCGGTGCTGGCGCCGTTTTCGTACACCCAGCTGTTGTGGGTCAGCATCCTCGGTTTTGTCATTTTCGGCGAACTGCCTGACGTCTGGACCGTGACCGGTGCGGCATTCATCGTCGGCAGTGGTCTCTATACCGCGCACCGCGAGCGGATCAGGCGCTCGCAGCTGTTGGCGCTGGACGGTGAATTGTCGCCCAACGCTTGATCCATTCCCTGTGATGCAATTCTGCACGTCGGCTTGAACTGGCCCAAAAGCGTTGCGCAAGCGCAACACCAATGGTCGAAAAGCTCATTTTGGGTGTCAATTCAAGGAATTCAGGCCGGCCCGTAGAATTACCGGGTTCCTCGCATGCTAGCCTGGAGCCGGACCGCGCCGTAGAGCGCTGAGCTACGGGGCTGTGGGGTTGGCGTTGCATTATCGATTGCGGTGGCGTGGACATGACCGGCCGCGCGTCAGCGTGGCTGCGCTGGCGTTTGGCGGGATTCTCATGGCCGCCGTTCTGACGCCGTTGGGCTCGGCTCATGCGCAGTATTACACTTGGGGCGGCACCGGCAGCACGACCGCGACGACGGACTACTTTCTCGGCACCAATTGGTCCAATCCGCCCGCCGGCGCGCCGCCGGTTACAAACGGTCAAGCGGCGATTTTCGACGCGACAGGATCGACCTCGGTCCTCGTGACGAGCCCGGTCACTCCCTTTTCCTGGACTTTCACCGCGACCTCGCAATCGTACACGGTGAGCGGATTTGACCTGAATTTCGGGTCGGCCCCCTGGGGTATCTTCAACCTTGCCAATTCAGGACAGACGATTTCGATCTCCAACAAAATTGGAGAATCGCCTGCCGGCGTTCAGGTCAAGCAACTCGGCGCCAGCACGCTCGTCCTGTCCGGAAACAATACTTATTCCGGCGGAACACTGATTTCCGCAGGAACGGTCCGGGTCACGAACAGCAGTTCCGTAGGTACCGGCGCCGTGACGATGGACGGTGGCACGTTCAAGACCGACGGCTTGAGCAACCTGACCTTCACCAACGGTTTCCAGGTAAATACCGCCGGCGGCGCGATCGACAACAACGGTACCGTGTTGACGTTGTCGGGTGTCATTGCCAATGGCAACGGCACCACCGGAGTGTTGCAGCTAACCGATGCTTCCGGCGGTTTCGGAACGACCGTTCTGAGCGGCACCAACACCTATTCCGGCGGCACGAGGGTGGTCGGCGCTACCGTGCGGGTAACCAACAGTGCCCCCGGGGTCAGCAGTTCGGTGGGTACCGGGACGGTCGCGCTAGAGACCGGTGAATTCCAGGCCGGCGCGGCAAATCTGACGTTTAGCAACAACTTCAAGATCAACAACACGCCCGTGGGCTCAGCGATCGATGCCAACGGCTATGCGCTGACCGTATCAGGCAATATCAGGGACGGCAGCGGCGGCGCGGGCATGCTGACCGTGCTGGATTCCGTCGGCGGCGGCGCCGTGATCCTCACCGGAGCCAATACCTATTCCGGCGGCACCTCGATCTGCTTTTGCGGAACGCTGCAGCTTGGCACACTCGCCACGACGGGCAGTATCGTCGGCGCGGTTACCAATGATGGCCTCTTCAACATCGTCAACGCCAACACCTCGGGTATCACTTCGATCACCAACAATGGCGGTCTGGTCCAGATCTCCAACGGGACCACGTTCGCAATGCCCGTGATCACCAACAAGAACGGCGGTGCGCTGGTATTTGGCGATCACAGTGATGCCGGCGGTGCGACGATCGTCAACCGGTCGGGCGCGGTGACGATCTTCAACGCTACCAGTTCGGCGATGAATGCCGTGATCACGAACAATTCGAGCGGCACGCTGGTGTTCAATGCATTTGCGACGGCCAGCAATGCCATCATCACCACCAAGAGCGGCGGCTCGGTGCTGTTCAACGGCAACTCGACCGGCGGCAACGCGCAGTTCATCACCAGCGGCACCGGCTTCGTCGACTTTTCCGGCAGCCTGGGCCGGAATGGCGACGGCCGGATCGCGGCGGGTTCGCTCGCGGGCTCCGGCAGCTACTATATCGGAGCCGGCAATACGCTCGTGACCGGCAGCAACAATCTCTCCACCGAAGCGAGCGGCGTGATCGCCGATTTCGATCCGTGCGGCTGCGGACCAGCCGGACCGGGTGCGCTGGAGAAAGTCGGCAGCGGCACCCTGATCCTGTCGGGCACCAACAGCTATACCGGCACCACCACCGTGAAAGGCGGCTTCCTCGATGTGGAGGGCTCGGTCGCGTCGTCCATCCTCACCACCGTGAACGCCGGCGGCGCGCTGACCGGCGCCGGAACTGTCGGCAACACCACGATCGCGACCGGCGGCATCTTCCTGCCCGGCAACGGCAAGGGCACCTTCACGAGCGTCGCCGGCAACCTCGCCTTTCAGTCCGGCGCGCTTTACCTGGTCACGCTCAATTCCACGGGTTCGACCTTCGCCAAGGTGACCGGCACGGCTAACCTTGCCGGCGCCGTGAGCGCCGCATTGGCGTCCGGCAGCAATGTGATGAAGCGATACACCGTCCTCACCGCTGCAGGCGGCGTCAGCGGCAGCTTCGCCGGAGTAGCGCTCACCGGGGTTTCTCCTTCGTTCAAGGGTACGCTGAGCTACGATCCGACCCACGCCTACCTCAATTTTGCGCTCGACTATGGATCGACGCCGGGCATCAACCTCAACCAGCAGAATGTCGGCAGTGCGCTGAGCAATTTCTTCAATGCCAATGGCGGTATCCCGTCGGTCTTTGCCGCGCTGTCGCCCACCGGGCTTTCGCAGATATCGGGTGAAACCGCTGTTGGCACGCAGCAGGCCACTTTCGATGCGATGAACCAGTTTCTCGGCCTGCTGACGGATCCCTTCACCACCGGCCGCGGCGGCAGCGTGACCGGAGCAACGGGCGCGACGCCGTTTGCCGAAGAGGGGGAGCAGGCCAGCGCCTATGCCGCAAACAAGCGGAACGCGAGCGACGCGTTCGCCAAAATCCCGACCAAGGCGATTGGGGCGCGCAACGATCTGTTCGACCCGCGCTGGAGCGTGTGGGGTTCGGCTTTCGGCGGCGGCAGCACGACCGACGGCAACGCCGCCGCCGGCTCCAACTCCGCCACCGCGCGCATTTTCGGCTTTGCCGCCGGCGCCGACTACCGGATTTCGCCGACCATGCTGGCGGGGTTTGCGCTGGCGGGCGGCGGCACCAATTTTGCCGTCAACGGCTTCGGCTCCGGCCGCTCGGACCTGTTCCAGGCCGGTGCGTTCGTGCGTCACAATGTGGGCGCCGCCTATCTGTCCGGTGCGCTCGCTTATGGCTGGCAGGATGTGATGACCGACCGCACGGTCACTGTTGCGGGCGTCGACCGGCTGCACGCGGAGTTCAACGCCAATGCCTGGTCGGGGCGCGTCGAAGGCGGCTATCGCTTTGTCACGCCGTGGATGGGCGTCACGCCCTATGCCGCCGGACAGTTCACGACCTACAGCCTGCCGGCCTATGCCGAGCAGGTGCTGTCGGGCGCCGGCACTTTCGCGCTGAACTACGCCGCAAAGGATGTCACGGCGTCGCGGACCGAACTCGGCGTTCGCTCCGACCGGTCGTTCGCGATGCGCGATGCGATCCTCACGCTGCGCGGCCGCGCCGCCTGGGCGCACGACTTCAATACCGACCGCAATATTTCGGCCGTGTTCCAGGCGCTTCCCGGCGCCGCCTTCGTCGTCAACGGCGCCGCGCAGGCGCACAATTCGGCGTTGACGACGGCCTCGGCCGAAATGAAATGGCTGAACGGCTTCTCGCTCGCGGCGAGCTTCGAGGGCGAGTTCTCCGACGTCACCCGTTCCTATGCCGGCAAGGGGATCGCGCGTTACACCTGGTAAGCCTCCGTGGTATGAGAGCGCAAAAGCCCACCGCGGGAGGACGCTGATTGCGCGCAGGCGTTTGTTGAGTTGGCCAATCCAGAGCCGCACACCAGGATCATCGTCGAGCCGTGGCGGCAGGAGAAGCGGTTCAGTCGTGAAGGGAAATGGAAATGATTACGCTGACGGCAACCGAGGTTCTTCCGGAGGACGGCACCAGCGGAACGCTGTTGGGGCGAGTCTGGATGCCTGATGTGGCGGGCCCGGCCGTGGTCGCGGTTCGCAACGACGGCGTGTTCGATGTCAGCAGACATTTCTCGACCGTGAGCGCGCTCTGCGAGCAAGAAAGCCCGGCGGCTGCGTTGCGCGGAATCGGCGGCGAGCGGATCGGCGATCTCGAAAGCATCGTCGCCAATACGCCGGCGGACCGCCGCGACCGCGCAAAACCCTGGCTGCTCGCGCCGCTCGACCTGCAGGTGCTGAAGGCGGCAGGCGTCACCTTCGCCATCTCGATGCTGGAGCGCGTGATCGAGGAGCGGGCGCGGGGCAATCCGGCTTCCGCGGAGGCCATTCGCAAGGAAGTGGTGAGGCTGGTCGGCGACGATCTTTCAAAACTCAAGCCCGGCTCGGCGGAAGCGATGAGGCTGAAGCAGGTGCTGGTCGATCAGAACGCCTGGAGCCAGTATCTGGAAGTCGGCATCGGTCCCGATGCGGAAGTGTTCACCAAGGCGCCGGTGCTGTCTTCGGTCGGCACCGGAATGGACGCCGGCCTGCATCCGAAATCGACCTGGAACAATCCGGAGCCGGAAGTCGTGCTTGTCGTGTCGAGCCGCGGCACGATCGTCGGTGCGATGCTCGGCAACGATGTCAATTTGCGCGACTTCGAGGGGCGCTCGGCGTTGCTGTTGTCCAAGGCCAAGGACAACAACGCCTCCTGCGCGGTCGGCCCGCTGCTGCGGCTGTTCGACGAGAGTTTTTCGCTCGACGACGTGTGCAGAATGGACGTTGGACTGACCGTGAAGGGGCAGGACGGTTTCGTTCTCGAGGGACATTCGTCGATCGGCAAGATCAGCCGCGATCCAACCGACCTCGTGGCCCAGACCATCGGGCCGATCCATCAATATCCCGATGGGTTCGCGCTGTTCCTCGGCACCATGTTCGCGCCGGTGAAAGACCGCGATGCGCCCGGCCAGGGCTTTACCCACAAGCGCGACGACATCGTCACCATATCAGCGCCCCAGCTCGGCAGACTGGTCAACCGCATGCGCAGCAGCGATGAGTGCGAGCCCTGGACGTTCGGCATCGGCGCGCTGATGCAGAATCTGGCGAAGCGGAAGATTCTGTAGGGCGCGGGCTCACAAGAACGTTACCGGATGCGGATCGCCGCCAGCCTGGTCGCGGAGCCTCCAATGCGCCGGAATTACCTCCGCTTCCGACTGAACTCATGAATGTCCGCTGTCGGGCACATTGCGTCATTTTGCTGCGCCGCGCGAATTTGGTCGCAATCGGTGCATAGCGTACATCACATCGATCAAGCCGCACCGATCAAGCTCGATTGATGAGTACGCGCCCTGGCCTCGTTCGCCCGACAGGCAAATCACTTGCGCGTTTTCGCGCCCCGCGAGTCCAGCCCGTTTGCGAAAAATATTCCGCTTAACTCGTCAGGCAAATCAGCGCTATCAACCCGCCCGTCCCACCCGACAAGAGGGGCGGCTCGCGATCGTCACGAAACGCGCGGTGGGATGCGATGGACGCGGATGTGCCGACGACGAACGGCACCGAAGCGGACGGCGAAGTCGTGTGGTCCTGACGCCCCGACGCTGGCGTCAAGTTGCGCGGAAATATCCGCGCGGCGACGGTGACAAGAAAGCCCGGTCACCGGGGAGAGCGCGAAGTAAGCTGTAACACCATCGCGCAGGGAAGGCCGGATTGCCTCCGCTGAACCTGTATGCTCGTGTGCGATCTTCTTATGTGCATCTTGCGCACGAGACCTCGGGTGCAGCGCGCACCCGGTCTTCCCTGCGCCCTCTGTTTTCAAGGGCGGGATTTTCCCAGCAAAACTCGCGCGAAATGCGCGGCGAGATCGCGAAGGCATGTTTGTGCTGTTTGAAAAATTGAGATCGAAGCTGTACGCGCCGTGGCCCATCGACGTCGTCCCGGCCTTGAGCCGGGACGACGAAAAACTACTCACACCGGCAGCGCGATCGAGTATTTCACCTGGCTCAACGCAAAGCTCGACTCGATCGAGGCGATGCCGTCGAGCCGGGTCAGCTTGTTTTTCAGGAACGCTTCATAGGACGACAGGTCGGCGGCGACCACGCGCAAGAGATAATCGCGGTTGCCGGTCATCAGATAGCATTCCAGCACCTCGTCCCATTTCGAGATCGCCCTGGCGAAGCGATTGAGGTCCTCCTCCTTCTGCCGCGCCAGCTTGATCGAGATGAAGACGCTGACATGCAGGCCGAGCGATTTCTGGTCGACGGTCGCGATATAGCGGGTGATGACGCCGCGCTCTTCCATGAGTTTGACGCGGCGATGGCACGGCGAGACCGACAGGCCGACCTGGTCGGCGAGTTCCTGCATGGTGGTGCGGCTGTCGGTTTGCAGGATGCTGAGGATCTTGCGGTCGATGGCATCTAACGTGTGCATTGGGATGAACTCTGGCTTATGGGCGTCGAATTGGTAATTTATCCCAAAATCTGCGGGTATGTCGCGAGAAATTGAGATTTTTGCCGGAGGCCCACGCGTTAATATCCCGGGATCATCACTGTGTCGGGGAGGGTGCCGTCATGCCGATCGAGCCCGCACGCCTTGAAATGCTGACCGCGCTCGCGCGCAAGGTCCTGTGGCTGTCGTCCTGGACCATCCATCACGCCAATCACATCCGCCCCAATGCCGATGGCCTGAAGGTCGGCGGCCATCAGGCTTCCTCGGCTTCGCTCGCCACCATCATGTCGGCGCTGTATTTTTCGGTATTGCGTCCGGAAGATCGCATCGCGGTGAAGCCGCATGCGAGCCCGGTGTTCCACGCCATCCAGTATCTGTTCGGGCGCCAGAGCCGCGACAGGCTGGAGAATTTCCGCGGCTTCAAGGGCGCGCAATCCTATCCGTCGCGCACCAAGGACACCGACGACGTCGATTTTTCGACCGGGTCGGTCGGGCTCGGCGTGGCGCAGACATTGTTCTCCTCGCTGGTGCAGGATTACGTCAAGGCGCATGGCTGGATGAAGGACCGGCCCGAGGGGAGGATGATCGCGCTGGTCGGCGATGCCGAGATGGATGAGGGCAATATCTTCGAGGCGCTGCTGGAGGGGTGGAAGCACGGCCTGCGTAACACCTGGTGGGTGGTCGATTACAACCGCCAGAGCCTCGATGCCGTGGTGCGCGAGGGGTTGTGGGAAAAATTCGAATCCATGTTCCGCAATTTCGGCTGGGATGTGGTGATCGTGAAATACGGCCGGCTGATGCAGGCGGCGTTCGCGGAAGCAGGCGGCGAGGCTTTAAAGCGCTGGATCGACGCCTGTCCGAACGCGATGTATGCGGCGCTGTGTTTCCAGGGCGGGGCCGCCTTCCGCAAGCATCTGCGCGACGAAATCGGCGACCAGGGCGCGGTGTCGCAACTGATCGACAAGCGCAGCGATGACGAATTGCTGGCGTTGATGTCCAATCTCGGCGGCCATGACATGGCCAGCATGGTCGAGGCGTTCGAATCGATCGATCACGATCGCCCCGTTTGCTTCATCGCCTACACCATCAAGGGCATCGGCCTGCCGTTCCAGGGCCACAAGGACAACCATGCGGGATTGATGACGGTTGCGCAGATGGAGAAGTGGCGCGGCGCGCAGAACATCCGTCCCGGGCATGAATGGGAGAGGTTCGAGGGGCTGTCGCAGGAGCCGCTGGCCCTGGAAGCTTTCCTCGCCGCGGCGCCGTTCAACCGCGACGACCAGCGCCGCCTCAGCGCGCCGGACATCGAGGTGCCCGAGCGGCTTTCGTTCAAACCCGCGCCGCAGATGTCCACCCAGCAGGGCTTTGGTCTGGTGCTCAACGAGCTCGCGCGCGGAGATAGCGAACTGGCCTCGCGGATCGTCACGGCCTCGCCGGACGTCACGGTATCGACCAATCTCGGCGCCTGGGTGAACCGCCGCGGCCTGTTCGCGCGCGCCGAAACGGCGGATTTGTTCCGCAGCGAGAAGATTCCGTCCACCTTCAACTGGGACTTCTCGCCCAAGGGACAGCATATCGAACTCGGCATCGCCGAGATGAACCTGTTCATCCTGATGTCGGCGCTGGGGCTGTCGCACCAGATCAACGGCGAGCGGCTGCTGCCGGTCGCAACCCTGTACGATCCCTTCATCGAGCGCGGCCTCGATGCGTTGAACTATGCCTGCTATCAGGATGCGCGCTTCATGGTGGCGGCGACGCCGTCGGGCATCACGCTTTCGCCGGAGGGCGGGGCGCACCAGTCGATCGCAACGCCGCTGATCGGCATGGCGCAGGATGGGCTGGCCTCGTTCGAGCCGGCCTTTGTTGACGAACTCGCTGCCATCATGGGCTGGGGATTTAAGCACATGCAGCGCGAAGGCGGCGAGGGTGGTTCGGTCTATCTGCGGCTCTCCACCCGCACCATCGAGCAGCCGCAGCGGATGATGACGCCGGAGCTGCAAAAGGGAATCACCGACGGCGCTTACTGGCTGCGCAAGCCCGGGCCGAACGCCGAGGCGGTGATCGCCTATGCCGGCGCGGTCGCGCCGGAAGCGATCGAGGCGGTTGGCTTCATTGGCGAGAGCCGGCGGGACGTCGGGTTGTTAGCGGTCACCTCCGCCGACCGGCTGCATGCCGGGTGGACCGCGGCCCGACAATTGCGCCGCGACCGCCGCGGGGCACAGTATCTCAGCCATGTCGAACAATTGCTGGCGCCGCTGCCGCGCGACTGCGGCATCGTTACCGTGATCGACGGCCATCCCGCCGCGCTCGGCTGGCTCGGCAGTGTGCGGGGACATCGGGTCGAGGCGCTGGGCGTGGAACATTTCGGCCAGACCGGCACGATTGGCGACCTCTATCGCCACCACGGCATCGATGCCAACGCCATCATCGATGCGGCCGAAAGCCTGACTGCCGGCGCGCCGGTCCGGCACCGCAAGATGGCGGTGTAAAATAACCGTGGGAGGGTCGGGGTGGGGGGCTCTCCACACGCACAAATGACAATCGTCACCTTGCTTCCCTCGCCACAGCGATTTTATATTTGGCGTTGGCCGCAATGCGGCATCCCGTATATGGCGGGTTCAATTCTCCGGGGTTTCGTGCAAGGATGCTTGCCGAACGCTCCGTTCCCCTCCAATTGCCCGAAAAGAAGAGGTTTACGATGGTCAACCGCATGCAATTCTACATCGACGGCGCCTGGGTCGATCCCGTCGTCAAGAAGTCCACGCCCGTCGTGAATCCCGCGACCGAAGAGGCGATGTATGAGGTTGCGCTCGGCTCCAAGGCCGATGTCGACAAGGCGGTGGCGGCCGCGCGCCGTGCCTTCGAAACCTATTCGCAGACCAGCCGCGAGGAGCGAGTCGCGCTGTTTTCCAGGATCATCGAAGTCTACAAGACCCGCATGAAGGATATCGGCGCCGCCGTCTCCGACGAGATGGGCGCGCCGCTGCCGATGGCGGAGAGGCTGCAGGCCGGCGCTGGCCTTGGCCACTTCGCTTCCACCCTCGAGGTTCTCAAGAACTATCATTTCGAGGAACCGGTCGGCTCCGCGATGGTGGTGCGCGAGCCCGTCGGCGTCATCGGCATGATCACGCCCTGGAACTGGCCGCTGAACCAGATCGCCTGCAAGGTCGCGCCTGCGCTCGCCGCGGGTTGCACCATGATCCTGAAGCCGAGCGAGTTCACCCCGTCGTCGGCGCTGATTTTTGCGGAAATCCTGCATGAAGCCGGCGTGCCGAAGGGCGTGTTCAACCTGATCAACGGCCTCGGCCCCGAGGTCGGCGCCGCGATGGCCGAGCATCCGAACATCGACATGATCTCGTTCACCGGCTCGACCCGCGCCGGCGTCGACGTTGCCAAGCGCGCGGCCCCCACCGTCAAGCGCGTCAGCCAGGAGCTGGGCGGCAAGTCGCCGAACGTCATTCTCGACGATGCCGATCTGCAGAAGGCCGTCACCGGCGGCGTGATGCACATGTTCAACAATTCAGGGCAGTCGTGCAACGCGCCGTCGCGGATGATCGTGCCGCTGTCGAAGATGAAGGAAGTCGCCGCGATCGCCAAGGCCGTCGCCGACAAGACCAAGGCCGGCGATCCTCGCGCCGAGGGCACCACCATCGGCCCGGTCGTCAACCGCGGGCAGTGGGACAAGATCCAGGCGCTGATCCACAAGGGCATCGAGGAAGGCGCAACCCTGGTGGCCGGCGGTCCAGGCCTTCCCGAGGGCGTCAACAAGGGCTTTTATGTGCGCCCGACCATCTTCGCCGACGTCACCAATGACATGACGATCGCGCGCGAGGAAATCTTCGGACCCGTGCTCACCATTCTGGGCGCCAAGGACGAAGCCGACGCCGTGCGCATCGCCAACGACACGCCCTACGGTCTCGCCGGTTACGTGTCGGCCGGAACGGTCGAGCGTGCCCGCAAGGTCGGCCGCCAGATCCGCGCCGGCAACGTCAACCTGCAGGGCGTACCGAACGAGCGCACCGCGCCGTTCGGCGGCTACAAGCAGTCCGGCAACGGCCGCGAGTGGGGCAAGTTCGGCCTGGAAGAATATCTCGAGGTCAAGGCGGTCGCGGGTTACAACGCGGCGTAAGCAGACGCGAGACATCAACGTAGCGCCGGGGCGGGATGATTGCCCCGGCGCTTTGCGTTTTAAACCGCCGTCATTGACAACTCGACGGAGATGGGTGTAACACGAAGACCTATCCCCCCAGCGCGCCCTGCGTGTTCACATACAGTGCGTAAATCGACTGGCTCGCGGCCATGAACAGGCGATTGCGCTTCAGGCCGCCGAAGCAGAGATTGGCGCAGCGTTCGGGCAGCGCGATGCGGCCGATCATCACGCCATCCGGCGCGTAGACCACCACGCCGTCGAGTTCGGGATCGCCCATGCCCCAGCCGCACCACAGATTGCCGTCGATGTCGCAGCGCATCCCGTCGGGCGTGCCGGGTCCGGCATCGATGAACACGCGCTTGTTGGAAATCTTGTCGCCGCCGGCTGACACGTCGTAGGCAAGGATCTTGCGGTTCGGCACGCCGCGCGATTCCACGACATAGAGAATTTTCTCGTCCGGCGAGAAGCACAGGCCATTGGGTCCGAGCACGCCTTCGGCGACGATGGTTGCCTTTCCGGTCGCGCCGTCGATCCGGTAGACATTGGCGTCGATCTCGGACTCCGCCTTGTAGCCTTCGTAATTGCCGAGCAGGCCGAATACCGGATCGGTGAACCAGATCGAGCCGTCGGATTTCACCACCACGTCGTTCGGCGAGTTCAGCCGCTTGCCGTCGAAGGAATTGATCAGCACCGTGATCGAGCCGTCATATTCCGTGCGGGTGACGCGGCGGCCGCCGTGCTCGCAGGTGACCAGGCGTCCCTGGCGGTCGCGGGTGTTGCCATTGGCGAAGTTCGAAGGCTTGCGATAGATGCTGACCGCGCCGGTTTCCTCTTCCCATTTGAGGATGCGCTGGTTCGGAATGTCGCTGCACAAGAGATAGCGCCCGTCGCCGAACCACACCGGGCCCTCGGCCCAGCGCAAGCCCGTAGTCAGCCGTTCCACCGCCGACAGTTTCAGCCAGTATTTTTCAAAGCGCGGATCGAGCGCGTGAATTGCAGGATCGGGGTAATGGGTCGCCGGCTGCCAGCCGGCGCGCGGGGATTGCGACATTTGCCGTTCTCGTTGTTGGCGGAATTCCTCACCGGGGTCAGTTGCTATCATCGGAGTACGCCCGCGGCAAGCAATCGTGGTTCAGACGTCATTGCGAGGAGCCAACGGGTCGCGCGAATGCGCGCCCGATGACAGGCTCCGCGACGAAGCGATCCATCTTGCCGCCTAAAACTGGATTGTTTCGCTTCGCTCGCAATGATGGCCAAGCGCTGTATCTTGCGGGGCGAATAACGCCGCGTCATACTCCCATCAAGCCACGAGAATGAGGGATGAAATGCCACGCATTTTGATGACCGGCGCATCGGGAGGAATCGGTACATCCCTGCGCAAGCTGCTGCCGCCGATCTATCCGGACCTGCTGCTGAGCGACATCAAAGCGCCCGGCGACCTCGGCGCCAACGAGAAATTCAAGGCGGCGGAGCTGTCCGATCTGGCGCAGGTCGAGGCGATCTGCGACGGCGTCGACGGCATCCTGCATTTCGGCGGCTATTCGGTCGAAGGTCCGTGGGACTTATTCTGCAGTCCAACATCATCGGCGGCTACAACCTGTTCGAGGCGGCGCGCAGGAAGGGCGTCAAGCGCATCGTGTTCGCGTCATCGAACCACGCGGTGGGATTTTATCCGCGCCATCACCGGATCGGAACCGACGTGACGCCACGGCCCGACAGTCGCTACGGCGTCAGCAAGGTGTTCGGGGAAGCGGTCGGCGCGTTGTATGCGGACAAACATGGTATAGCGGTTACATGCCTCAGAATCGGCAATTTCGGCGATAGGCCGATCGATCATCGCCGGCTCTCGATCTGGCTCAAGCCGGAAGACCTGGTGCAGCTGTGCCGGATCGGGCTCGAGCATCCCGGTATCCATTTCGAAATTCTCTACGGCTGCTCCTACAACGAGCGCGCATGGTGGGACAACCACCGCGCTTACGACCTCGGCTATCGGCCGAGCGGCCGTGCCGAGGATTTTTGCGAACATGCCATGGCCGAACAGGCCAAGCTGCCGCCCGACGCGGTCGGCGATTTCTACCAGGGCGGCGCGTTCTGCGGCATGGAGTTCGATGGCGACATCAGCCGGATCATCGACTGGAAATAGCCGTTGACGCCAAGCGATGTGCTAATTGGGTGACCGTCATTCCGGGGCGCGCACACCGAACTCGGGTTTACCCGAGTTCGGCATCATTATTGTCCAAGTCGGCTACAGCCGACTTGGATGTGAACCCGGAATCTCGCGCTAACAATCTCCCGATTCCGGGTTTGCTCGCCTAGCGCAAAATTGATGCAGAGAGCATCAATTTTGTCGCAGGGCTCCCGCCCCGGAATGACGACTTCATGTTGAGGCTGCACTGACGTAAAGTAAGAACAAGCAAAAGGACACCCAAAAATGGCTGACGGACTTCGCAAGGGATTGACCAGCTATGGCGACGCCGGCTTCTCGCTGTTCCTGCGCAAGGCCTTCATCAAGGCGATGGGCTACTCCGACGACGCGCTGAACCGGCCGATCGTCGGCATCACCAACACCTACAGCGATTACAATCCGTGCCACGGCAACGTCCCGCAGATTATCGAGGCGGTGAAGCGCGGCGTGATGCTGACGGGCGCGATGCCGATGGTGTTTCCGACCATCTCGATCGCCGAAAGCTTCGCGTTTCCGACCTCGATGTATCTGCGCAATTTGATGGCGATGGATACCGAGGAGATGATCCGTGCCCAGCCGATGGACGCCGTCGTCGTGATCGGCGGCTGCGACAAGACGTTGCCGGCGCAGATCATGGCCGCGGTCTCGGCCGATCTGCCGACCGTGGTCATCCCGGTGGGACCGATGGTGGTCGGGCATCACAAGGGCGAGGTGCTGGGGGCCTGCACCGATTGCCGCCGCCTGTGGGCGAAATACCGCGCCGGTGAAATCGACGACCAGGAGATCGAGGCGGTCAACGGCCGGCTCGCGCCGTCAGTCGGGACCTGCATGGTGATGGGCACTGCCTCCACCATGGCGTGCATCACCGAAGCGCTCGGCTTGTCGCTGCCGATGAGCGCGACGATCCCGGCGCCGCATGCCGAGCGCTTCCGTTCCGCTGAAGCCAGCGGCAAGGTCGCCGCCGCGATGGCGAAGGCGAAGGGACCGAAGCCCAGCGAACTGCTGACCGAGGCTTCTTTCAAAAACGCGCAGGTGGTGCTGCAGGCGATCGGCGGATCGACCAACGGCCTCATTCATCTCACTGCAATCGCCAATCGCACCCAGCACCGTATTGATCTCGAAGCCTTCGACAGGCTCGGTCGCGAGGTGCCGGTTCTGATCGACTTAAAACCATCGGGCGAGCACTATATGGAACATTTCCATCATGCCGGCGGCGTGCCCAAACTGATGGCGCAGCTCGGCGAGTTGATCGACCTCGATGCCAAAACCATCACCGGTGCGACGGTGCGCGATGTCGTCGCCGGCGCCGAAGAGGTGCCGGGACAGGACGTTATCCGCCCCCGCACCAGCCCGATCAAACCGGAAGGCGCGATGGCGGTGCTGCACGGCAATCTCGCCCCGCGCGGCGCGGTGATCAAGCATTCGGCGGCGAGCCCGAAGCTGCTGCAGCATACCGGCCGCGCCGTGGTGTTCGAATCGGTGGAAGACATGACGCTGCGGGTCGACGATCCCGCGCTCGACGTCAACGCCGACGATGTGCTGGTGCTGCGCAACGCCGGTCCCAAGGGTGCGCCGGGCATGCCGGAGGCGGGCTATCTTCCGGTCCCGAAAAAGCTCGCGCGCGGTGGCGTCAAGGACATGGTGCGGATTTCCGACGCGCGGATGAGCGGCACGGCATTCGGAACCATCGTGCTGCACATCACGCCCGAATCCGCCGTCGGTGGTCCGCTGGCGCTGGTGCAGAACGGCGACATGATCCGGCTCGACGTCGCCAAACGAAGCATCGATCTCCTGGTCGATGCCAGGGAATTGGAAAAGCGCCGTGCTGCGCTGGCACTCCCGGCGACGCCGGAATGGGCCGAACGTGGTTATGCGCATCTGTTCAACGAGACGATATTACAGGCCGACGAAGGCTGCGATTTCGATTTCATGCGCGGCAAGGGCAAGCGGTAGGCGCCGCGTTGGCGGGGTCGACTCGGGAGAGGGTTAGCTACTTCCCCTTGCTCGTGAACTTCTTCACCGCCACCCGAAATTCGTCGGTGTGCATGGCGTCGATGATCTTCCGTTCTTCGGCGTCGAGTTGCTGCTTGGTCGGGGTGACTACGGCCTGGTAGACCAGCAACTTGGTGCCCGCGATGGCGGCCGGCGGATTCTGCGCCAGCCGCTCCGCGAATTGCCGTGTCGCGGCCTTCAGCTCTGCGGCCGGAACAATTTTGGCGACCAACCCCCAATCATGGGCCTGCTGCGCGGAGAAGCTGTCCTCGGCGAGAAATATCTGCAAGGCGCGGCGGGTGCCGACGGTGCCGACAATGCCGACGGTGCTGCCGCCATCCGGCGACACGCCAATCTTGGCGTAGGCCGGTGTGAAACGGGCGTCCTCAGCCGCGATGCAGAGGTCGGCGACAAACGCCAGTCCCATGCCGGCGCCGGCGGCTGAGCCGTGCACGCTGGCCAGCACGATCTTCGGCATCCGGCGCACGGTCTCGATAAAGGCGTGATAGTGTTTGAGCAGTTCGCCGACCACGGGAGCAATGGTGTCGGCCTCCGCCGCAGCTCCGATGGTTTGCAGATCGCCACCGGCGCTGAACGCGCGGCCTTCGCCTTCGATCACCAGCACCCGGATATCGTCTGACGCTTCGACCTCGGCGCTGAGCTGCTCCAGCTTTTTCGCGATCGAAAGGTCGATCGAATTGAAGGCGGCCGGCCGGTTGAGCGTGATGGTGGCGATCGGGCCTTCGATCCGGAGCAGCGCCGGATCGTCGGCAGGGGAGGTAGACTGGGCGGGCGTCGGCATGGGGAAAGCCTCGTAGCCGGAATGGTCGGCCAGCATTTAAATAGCAGAAGGGAAGAGGTGACAATCCCGGCCAAGTCTGCAAAATGCGGTCCTATCTTCCTCCTGGGCAGAGGCGCTCTTGCGTCTCCTCGAACCATGAGGCCAAATAGTGCCCCCATCGTTCGGGACGCGGCCACGAGCGCCGTTCGTTAAGGACGAGGCGAGCAAGCCAAAATCGGCAGAAAGAGGAGATGACATGGGTAATTCCTGTGCGCTTGCAGTTGGGTCGTTCCGATGACGCAGGGATCAGTTGTCATTGCCGGCGCCGGCCATGCGGGTTTCCAGATCGCGGCATCGCTGCGGCAGCATGGCTATGCCGACCGCGTCTGCCTGATCAACGACGAGGCGCATCTGCCGTATCAGCGACCGCCTTTGTCCAAGGCCTATCTGAAAGGCGAAGGCCGCCCCGACAGCCTGATGTTCCGGCCGGATAAATTCTATCGCGACCAGAACATCGAGCTGATCAGCGATCGCGCCGCCTTCATCGACCGCGCGGCGCGCCGGCTGGTGCTCGCATCCGGCTCGTTTCTCGATTACGGGCACCTGGTGCTGGCCACCGGCGCGCGCAATCGGCTGCTCGACATTCCCAACGCCAATCTGGCCGATGTGCGATACTTGCGAATTCTCGACGAGAGCGAGGCGTTGCGGCAGCGGATCGCCACGGCTGGCCATGTCGTCGTGATCGGCGCGGGCTTCATCGGGCTGGAATTCGCGGCCACCGCCCGCGCCAAGGGCCTTGAGGTCGACGTGGTCGAACTCGGCACGCGTGTCATGGCGCGCGCGGTCACCGCCGAAATCTCCGATTACTTCCAGGAACGCCACACCGGGGCGGGTATTCGCATCCATCTCGGCGTTCAGGCCACCAGCATCGAGAGCGACGGCGCCAACGTCACCGGCGTCAGCCTCAGCGACGGCCGCCATATTCCGGCGGATCTTGTGGTGGTCGGCGTCGGTGTGCTGCCCAATGTCGAGCTGGCGGCGGAGGCCGGTCTGCCGGTCGCGGCCGGGATCATCGTCGACGAGCATTTGCTGACGTCGGACCCGAACATCTCGGCGATCGGCGATTGCGCGCTGTTCGCAAGCCCGCGCTTCGGCGGCTCGCTGCGGCTGGAATCGGTGCAGAACGCCACCGATCACGCGCGCTGCGTGGCGGCTCGGCTTACCGGAGACGCCAAGCCCTATGACGGTCAGCCCTGGTTCTGGAGCGATCAGGGCGACGACAAGCTGCAGATCGCAGGGCTCACCACCGGCTACGATCACGTCGTGGTGCGCGGCGATCGCGGCAGCAAGATCGTTCTCGGCTTTTTGCTACAAGGCCGGGCGGCTGGTCGGCATCGAGTCCGTCAATCGCGCGGCGGATCACGTGTTCGGGCGCAAGATTCTTGGCATGCACAGCAAGTCAATCACGCCCGAGCAGGCGGCGGATCCAGGCTTCGATCTGAAGGCTGCGCTGACGTAGCATCCGCGCCAGAACGACTCGCAGCGAGGACTTCAGCCGCCGTCGGCATCGACGGCGCGGCGCCCATCCGCTGCACGCAGATCGAGGCCGCGGCGTTGGCGTAAGCAAGCGTATCGTCGATCGATTTTCCGCCCGCGAGTTGCGCCGCGACCGCGCCGACGAAGCAATCACCCGCGCCTGTCGTGTCGACCGCCTTGACGGTGCGGCCGGCCACGATCACTGGCCTGCCATCGACGAGCGCAACCGCGCCGCGTTTGCCCAAGGTCACGCAGATGATCTTGTCCTTGCCGGTCTGCAACGATCGCGCCGCCTCGACGAGCCGCGCATCATCGTCGCCGTCGCCAAGTTCGATCTTCGCCAGCAGGCCGAGCTCGGTCTCATTGAGGATCAGGATATCGACGAGGTCGAGCAACTCGCGGCCAAATTCGGTGGCCGGCGCCGGGTTGAGGATCGTGGTGGCGCCGGCGGCGCGGGCGCGCTTGAAAAAGGCGCTGATCGCGGGCAGGGGAATCTCGAACTGGCTGACCGCGACATCGCCCTTCGCCAGCGTTGGAGCGGCGACGTCGGCGGCATCGACCAGCGCGTTTGCGCCGGGAATGACGACAATGGTATTGTCGGCATTGGCGATGGTAATGATCGCCGTGCCGGTATGCGCTTCAGCGCTCTGCTGCACGAAGCTCAGATCAATTCCCTGTCCGCCAAGGAATGCCTTCAGCTCGTCGCCGAACGCGTCCTTGCCGAGCCGGCCGATCAGCGTCACCGGCGCGCCGAGTTTGGCGGCGGCGACCGCCTGGTTGGCGCCCTTGCCGCCGGGAAAATAAAGCACCGCGCTGCCGGCAACCGTCTCGCCGATGCGCGGATGCCTGGCGGCGGTTGCCACCACATCCATGTTGATGCTGCCGGCAACGAAAACGCGGCCCATGCTTGATTCCCGATAACGCCGGTCAGACCCGGACGCCGAACTCCTGCCGGACGGCTTCAATGTCAGTGAGCGTCGGCAAGCCGGCCTCGTTGCCGAGCCGCTGGATCTTGTAGGTCGAGGCGGCGCGCGCGAAGTCGAAATGGTCGTGCCAGCTTTTGCCGGGACTGGAGAGATAGGAATAGACATAGGCGCCGTGGAACACGTCGCCGGCGCCGTTGGTGTCGAGCACGCGCTCGCGCGGGATCGGCAGCGCCGGAAGCGTGTGCGTCGTACCGGTCTCGTCATACCAGTATAGGCCGCGCTCGCCCATGGTGACGCCGCCGACCCGGCAACCCCTGCTCTTGAGATATTCCAGCATCTTTTCCGGCGTCAGGTCCATCTGCTCGCACAGCCGTTCGGCGACGATGGCGACGTCGATGAATTCCAGCAGTTCGTGGGTGTTGGTGCGCAAGCCGCCCCCGTCGAGCGAAGTCAGGATGCCGGCCTCGCGGCACAGCTTGGCGTAATGGATCGCCGCATCGGGCTGGTGGCCGTCGACATGCAGCGCCCGGCAGCCGCCGAGGTTCAAAAGCGGGAAGGGGTGGATATGCTCGTCGTCGCGGCAGCGCACGATCGCCCGCTTGCCGTCCTTCGGCATGATGAAGGACAGCGAAGAGGACTTGACCTTGCGCGGATGGACCGAGATTCCATACTTCGCGCTCATGTCCTGGAACATTCGCCCCAGCCAGTCATTGGCGACGGTCGCGATCAGGTCCGGCACGATCCCGAGCTTGGCGCAGCAGAACGCCGCCGTGACGGCGTTGCCGCCGAACGACACCGCGTAGGCTTTCGCGACACCTTTCTCGTCGCCGGTCGGCAGGTGGTCGGTGATGAAGGTAACGTCGATATAGGTCTGTCCGATAAAGAGGGCCTGCATTCGTTTTCCGTCATGGCTGAGGGTGGTCCCGGCCGGTAGTGCAGTTTAGCACTGGTATACCCGATCATTCGCTGAAAATATTCGCTAGCGCCGCCCCATAACTGCTTGAGCTAGCCATATGGCCGGACTACGACCGTCCCGGGGCATGGTCAGCGTGCCGCGCCGATCCGACGGCCTGCGGCCGGGTCCGGGTTCCTGACAGGCGAGATATAGGGAGAAAGCGATGACCGTCTATTCCGGTCCGGTGTTCGACATGGCAGTCAAGCAGTTCGCGGTGATCGCCGACCATCTCGCAATCCCCTCGGATGAGCGCGATCGTCTGCTGTTGCCGAAGCGGGCGCTGACCATCTCCTGTCCGATCCACCGCGACGATGGCACGATTACGGTGTTCGAGGGCTATCGCGTGCAGCATCACCTCACTCTCGGCCCGACCAAGGGCGGCACCCGCTTTTCGCCCAGCGTCGACATCGGCGAGGTCGCAGCGCTGGCGATCTGGATGAGCTGGAAATGCGCACTGGTAGGACTGCCCTATGGCGGCGCCAAGGGCGGCGTCCGGGTCGATCTCACGTCGCTTTCCAAGCGCGAGCTGGAGGGGCTGTCGCGGCGTTACATGCAGGAGATGATTCCCTTCGTTGGCCCCCATACCGACGTGATGGCGCCGGACATGGGCACCAACGAACAGGTGATGGCCTGGTTCATGGACACCTATTCGATGTACCAGGGCCGCACCGTGACCGAGATCGTCACGGGCAAGCCGGTTTCATCCGGTGGCACGTTGGGACGGCGGGAGGCCACCGGCCGCGGGGTGGCGCATCTCGCCATACGCGTCATGAAAGAGCTCGCGATCGACCTCAACAACGCCACCGCGGTCGTTCAGGGCTTTGGCAATGTCGGCTCCTATGCCGCCATCGGATTGCATCAGTTCGGCCTCAAGGTGATTGCGGTTTCCGACCACACCGGCGCACTTTACGACAAGGATGGCCTCGATATTCCCGCACTGGCGCGGCACGCCGGCCAGCACGGCAGCATCGCCGGCTTTTCCAACGAGCTTGCGTTCGATCCCGCGCAAATGCTGACGCTGCCCTGCGATGTCCTGGTGCCGGCCGCAATGGAGCGCGTGATCGACGCAGAGGTCGCGCAGAACCTGCAATGCCGGGTGCTGGCTGAGGGCGCCAACGGGCCGACCACGCCGGAAGCAGACCTGGTGCTGGAAAAGCGCCAGGACGAAATCTTCCTGATCCCTGACATCCTCTGCAATTCCGGCGGCGTCGTGGTCAGCTATTTCGAATGGGTGCAGGACCTGCAGCAGCTGTTCTGGGAAGAAGAGGAAGTGATGCGGCGCGAATATCAGATTCTCGATCGCGCCTTCGATCAGATGCTGACGCGATCGCGGGTGGAAAAGGTCCCGCACCGCACCGCCGCGATGGCAATCGGCGTGGAAAAGGTCCGGAGCGCGAAGACCACGCGGGGGCTGTTTCCTTGATCACCGGCCTCGACCACATCGTCGTGCTGCTCGAAGACATCAAGGCCGGCGCTTTTGCTTACGAATTGCTGCTCGGGCGCGCGCCATCCTGGCGAAGCCAGGGCGACGGCTCCGAAACCGTGCTGTTTACCCTCGACAACATGTCGCTCGAGCTGATGGCGCCGGTCGGCCAATCGGCAACGGCCGAGCACATCCGCAACGTGATCAAGATCTGGGGCCAGGGGCTCGCCAGCATCTGTTTCCGCGTCGATGACATCGAGAAGACCTATCGCCGGCTAGATCGCGTCGCGATGAAGCCGGAGCCGGTGGCTGAGGTCGAGAGCCGCGATCTGGATTCCGGCAAGATCGTGCACTGGAGGCGCACCCGTGTGGCGAACGAGCTCGCGCGCGGGGTTCGGATGTTCTTCCTGGAACTCGCCGGGGAGCGGCCGCGGTCGGCCTCGGCCTCGGCGGCACCGATCCTGGGCCTCGATCACGTCGTGATTTCGACCGAGGATCCGGAGCGCGCGGCGGCGCTCTACGGTGCGCGGCTCGGCCTCGACATGGCGCTCGACCGCTCGCACCAGGACTGGGGCCAGCTGATGTTCTTCCGCTGCGGCGATCTCATCGTCGAGATTGTTCGCCGGCCGGTGGCAGGCAGCGACCAGACCCACGACAAATTGTGGGGCCTGAGCTGGCGTGTCGCCGACATCGAGGCGACGCGCGCGAGGCTTCTGGCTGATGGCGTCGACGTCTCGGAGGTGCGCGCCGGCCGCAAGCCGGGCACGCGGGTGATCAGCGTGCGAGACGGCACTTGCGGCATTCACACTTTGCTGCTGGAGCGAGCGGCAAGGGCGTGACCAGCGACGTTTCGCTATCGCGCTTGTCCGCTGTAGCTCAATGAGCGAAGGCGGAAGCGACGAAACCGTCATTCCGGGGCGCGTCCAACGGGTCCGCGCGAAGCGCGGCCCGCTGACAGGCTCCGGCGCGAACCTCAGATGTGCAATTGCACATCGGGGAATCTCCTAAAGCGTCGCGCGGTGCGGTCGAGGCGCAAGGGTTTGCGGCAAATTCCGAGCTCGAGAGGTTTTCCAACGACGGGAGGGAGAGTTGGTGGTTTTAGGGCCCCGCGTTCTTCGGGGGAGCCTAGAGTTGCTACCCGCTCACCACGCACGGCACTTTCAAGAATCCGCGGAACCGCGCGCGGCCGCCGCGCACCGGCTCGCCGTTCAGCGCGTGGGCCGGAAATCGCGCCAGGAATCTTGAAATCGCGATCGCGCCTTCGAGCCGCGCCAGCGCCATCCCGGCGCATTGGTGCGCGCCGGTGGCAAACGCCAGATGCCGGTTCGGCGTGCGGCCGATGTCGAAATTTTCGGGCTCCGTGAATTGCGCGGGATCGCGGTTGGCGGCGCCGATGCACAGCGTCACCGGCGTGCCGGGGGCAAGCGTCACGCCGCCGAGTTCGACCTGTTCGGTCGTCATGCGGTTGCCGAGCTGGTTCGAACTTTCGTATCGCAGGATTTCCTCGACCGCGGTCTTGATCAGGTCGGGATGTTCGATCAGGCGCCGTTTCTGTGCGGGGTGGCGCGACAACGCCACCAACCCATTGCCGATCAGGTTGGTGGTGGTCTCGTGGCCGGCGTTGAGCAGGAAAATGCAGTTGTGCAGCAATTCCTTTTCGGTCAGGCGCTCGCCATTGTCCTCACCCTGGATCAGGCGTGTCAGCACGTCGCGCTCGGGATTACCGGGTTTTGTCCTGCGCCGCGCCACCAGGATTTCCAGATACTCAAGAAAATCCTTCACCGCCTTGTTGCCGCGGGCAAAGGCTTCCGCCGAAATCACGGGCTCCAGCGCGCCCAGGATCGCCAGCGACCAGTCGCGCAAGGGCTCGCGCTCCTCGCGCGGCACGTCGAGCAGGTTACCGATCACTTCAATGGGGATCGCGGCGGCAAAATCATCGATCAGATCGAAGTTGTGCTTTGCGGCAAGGCCATCGAGCAGCCGATCGACCAGCGCGATCAGGTCGGGCTCCATCTCCGCAATCGCCCGCGGCGATAGCGCACCCATGATCAGCCGCCGCACGCGGGTGTGCGCCGGCGGGTCGTTAAAGACGAGGCTGGTGGTGTGGTGCTCGTAGAGCAGCGAGGCCCCGTATTTCGGTGCAAACTCCTTCTTCTTGTCGGAGGAGAACAGCTTGGTGTTCTTGTAGGCGCTGACCAGATCGTCGTAGCGCGTCAGGAAATAGGAACCGTTGGGCATGCGCTTGACCGGCTCGTGCTCCCGCAGTGCACGATAAACCGGGTAGGGATTGGCATAGAATTCCGCCGTCAGCTTCTCGATATCGAAATGGGCCGCCAGCTCTCGCGCGTTCGCATTCATGCTGCCATACTCTTTGGGGAGACCGATATGCCGTTTTTGCTCTTTTCGAAACCGGGACTGCCTCTACAGTTTCCTCCGGAATAGCGTCTCGGCAACCCGACTGGAAATGAAAATGCACGTCCGCACTGACGCCACTGAGATTGCGCCCTCCTGGCCGGAGGAGATTTTCAAGATTTTGCAGCGCTTCGACGTCCGTCAGGTGCCCTACGTGCCGGATGCCGGGCATTCGCAGCTGATCGAACGCGTGCTTGGCGCGTCCTCGATGCGCGGCATTCCGCTGACGACGGAGGAAGAAGGCGTGGCCCTGTTGGCGGGCGCCTGGGCCGGCGGCCAGCGCGGCGTGCTGCTGATGCAGTCGAGCGGCGTCGGCAATTGCGTGAATATGCTGTCGCTGACGCAGATCTTCCGCTTTCCGTTCCTGACGCTGGTGACGATGCGCGGCGAATGGGGCGAGTTCAATCCCTGGCAGGTGCCGATGGGGTCGAGCACCCAGGCCGTATTCGAATTGTGCGGCATCAAGGTGCTGCGCGCGTCCCACCCGGACGAGGTGCGCGAGGTCGTCGAGGCCGGGGCGGGGCAGGCTTACAATGCCTGCACGCCGACCGCCGTTCTTCTGTCGCAGCGCCTGATCGGGGCAAAGGTTTTCATCAAATGAGCAAAGCAAATCTTCTCGATCGCCGCGCCGTCGTCGCCAGCCTGTTGGCCGAGCGCAAGGAGACAATCGCCGTCGGCGGCCTCGGCGCCTCGACCTACGATATCGCGGCGGCCGGCGATCACGACCGCAATTTCTATCTGTGGGGCGCCATGGGCGGCGCGGTCATGATCGGGCTCGGCATTGCGCTGGCGCAGCCGAAGGTCCCCGTGGTCGTCATCACCGGCGACGGCGAGATGCTGATGGGGATGGGGAGCCTCGCCACCGTCGGCCTGCAGAAGCCGACAAATCTCACCATCGTGGTGCTGGACAACGAGGTCTATGGCGAAACCGGCGGGCAGGCGAGCCACACCGCAGCGACGGTCGACCTCGTCGGCGTCGCCAAGTCGTGCGGGATCGCGGATGCCCGCGCCATCGCCACCATGGCGGAGATCGAGGCGTACGTGCCCGGCATGCAGGACGTCGCCAGTGGGCCGCGCTTTGCCAGCATCAAAATCGACAGCGCTAACCTGGAGCGGGTGCTCTCCAGCCGCGACGGCACTTTTATTGTGAATCGCATCCGCGGCGCGCTTGGGTTCAGCCCGATCTAGCGTTCACGGGAACGTGTGCGCCGCAGCAAATTTCTTGACATTTGCTGAGGTGAGTGCTTACTCACAAGATGAGTTCTTTGCGAATGACTGGCGACTTGCGACGGCAGCTGATCCTCAGCGCCGCCAAGCGTTGCTTTGCCCGCCACGGCTTCGCGGGCACTACCACCAAGAGTGTCGCTGCGGCGGCCTCAATTTCGGAGGGTTTGCTGTTCAAGCACTTCCCGACGAAATCGGCGCTGTATGCGGAGATCCTCGCGGAAGAATGCGAGGCCGATCCGGGCCTGAACCGGTTGCTGGGACTCGAGCCTTCGACGGAAACGCTGGTCGTGCTGATTTGCTGCATGGTCCGCCATTTCCAGGAGGTGATGGCTGCACCCGATCAGGAGGAAGCCCAGCGCCTCAGGCTGACGGTCACGAGCCATCTCGACGACGGAGAATTTGCGCGGCTGCTTTATGAGAAGATCGGAAATCTGATCGGACCGGTATTCGCCGCGTCGCTGGAGCGGGCGATGGCGGCAGGGGACGCAGCCCGGAGCGGATGCGACCCGCTGGACCTGTTCTGGTTTGCCCATCACACCCTGGTGATGACGACGCTGACGCGGCTGCCGTCCGTGCCGTGCCTGTCCTACGGCAAGTCAGCCGATCTCGAACGGCAGCTTTGCGTTTTCATTCTTCGTGGAATTGGTTTGAACGAAACCGCTATTGCCCCCCATCTGGATCGCGAATTGTCGCTCGATCCGGAGCAGAAGGTAGATGCAGAAGGCGCCTGACATGAACATTGCAACGGAACCTAAAATCTCGGGCAAGCCGATCGTGGATCAGCCGCACAAGCGTCCGGTGAGGATGCTGCGCTGGTTCATCATCGTTGGGGCGTTGCTCGCAGCGCTGGTCGGCGGTTTCGTCTGGTTCAATTACTTCCGCGGCCAGATGATCAAACAGTTCTTCGCCCACAACAAGCCGCCGCCGTCGAGTGTGAGCATTGCGGTGGCGAAATCCGAGGTGATTCCGAACCTCTTGACCGCGGTCGGAGATCTCGCCGCCGTGCATCAGGTGAATGTCACCTCCGACGTCTCGGGGCGCATCACCGACATCATGTTCACCGCCGGCGCCCATGTGAAGGCTGGCAGCCCGCTGGTGCAACTGTTCGACGGCCCCGACCAGGGCGATCTCGCGAGCTTCAAGGCACAGGCCACCGTGGCGCAGCTGTCGCTGGATCGTGCCAAGCAGCTCGCGGCGCGCCAGTTCGGACCGCAGGCGACCGTCGACCAGGCGCAGGCGGCCTATGACCAGGCCAATGCGGGCATTGCCAAGACCGAAGCGATCATCTCCCAGAAGCTGGTGCGCGCGCCATTCGACGGCGAACTCGGTGTCCGCCATGTCGAGGTCGGCCAGTTCCTCACCGCCGGCACGCAGATCGTGACGCTGACCGATCTGTCGCAGCTCTACGCCAATTTCACGGTGACGGAAAAGGACAGCGCCGCACTCAAGGTCGGCCAGACCGTGCGCGTCGCGGTCGACGCCTATCCCGGCCGTACCTTCGAGGGCAAGATCAACGCGATCGAACCCCAGATCGCGACCGACACGCGCAACATCCATGTACAGGCCACCCTCGATAATCCGGATCACATCCTCAAGCCCGGCATGTTTGCGACCACCACGGTGGTGCTGCCCGATAAGCCGCCGGTCGTCACCGTTCCCGAGACCGCCGTCGACTACACGCTTTACGGCGACTTGGTGTTTCTGATCACCGAGAAAAAAGAGGATGATGGCAAGACCAGCCTGACCGCCGTTCGCACCTTCGTGCGCACTGGCGACCGGGTCGACGGGCACGCCGAAATCATCAGCGGGTTGAAGCCCGGCGATCGCGTCGTTGCCGTCGGCCAGCTCAAGCTGCAGTCGGGAGCGGCGGTCGCTATTTCGGCCGATCCGCCGCCGCCGATTCCGGCGAATCCGCCGCGTTACTAACGCATGATCCGGAAAAAGCGGAAAACCGCTTTTCCGGACGATTCATGCTCGAACACAAGGATTGAGATCATGATCCGGTTCACAGGGATCATGATCTAACGGAGCGCATCACGATGGTCTGGACCGATCTCTTCATCAAGCGACCCGTGCTTTCGGTGGTCGTCAGCCTGTTGATTTTGCTGATCGGCTTTCGGGCCGCCACCACGCTGCCGATCCGGCAATATCCGAAACTGTCGAATACGGTGGTCAACATCACCACCGTCTATCCGGGCGCGTCGGCCAACCTCATTCAGGGATTCATCACCACTCCGATCGAGCAGGCGGTCGCGTCCGCCGAAGGCGTCGATTACATGACGTCGTCTTCGGTGCTCGGCACCTCTACCATCCAGGTCTATATCAAGCTGAATTTCGATCCGAACCAGGCGTTGACCGAAGTCCTCGCCAAGGTGAATTCGGTCAAATATCTCATTCCGAAGGAATCGAATGACCCGATCGTGACCAAGACGACCGGCCAGACCACGGCGGTGATGTATCTCGGCTTCTCCAGCGACGTGCTGTCGGGGTCGGCGATCTCCGACTATCTGACCCGGGTGGTTCAGCCGGTGCTTTCGACTGTCGACGGCGTCGCGTCGGCCGACATTCTGGGCGGCCAGACCTTTGCGATGCGGCTATGGCTCGATCCCGTGCGTATGGCCGGCCGCAACGTGTCACCGGCCGACGTCTCCGCCGCGATCGCCGCCAACAACTTCCAGGCCGCCGCGGGCCAGGCCAAGGGCTATTTCATCGTCTCCAACGTCTCGACCAATACCGACCTGAGAAATCTCGATCAGTTCAAGCGAATGATCATCAAATCCAAGGGCGGCGGATTCGTGCGGATGGAGGACATCGCCACCGTCGAACTTGCGGCGCAGAGTACCGACGCCAGCGTCGCCTTCAACGGTGAGCACGCGATTTTCATCGGCGTGCAGGCGACACCGCAAGGCAACCCGCTGACGCTGGTCAAAGGCGTCCGCGCGCTGTTCCCCGAACTCGAACGCAATCTGCCGCCGTCGATGAAGATGAAGGTGGCCTACGACTCCACCAAATTCATTCAATCGTCGATCGACGAGGTCGAGAAGACGCTCGGCGAGGCGGTCATTATCGTGATCGTGGTGATCTTCCTGTTCCTCGCCTCGTTCCGCTCGGTCGTGATCCCGGTGGTGACCATTCCGCTGTCGCTGATCGGCGTCTGCAGCCTGATGCTGATCGCGGGGTTCAGTTTCAACCTGTTGACGCTGTTGGCGATGGTGCTGGCGATCGGGCTCGTGGTCGACGACGCCATCGTGGTGGTGGAAAATATCCACCGCCATCTGGAGGAAGGCAAACCTCCGGTGCAGGCTGCGATGCAGGGCGCGCGCGAGATCGTCGGGCCGGTCATTTCCATGACCATCACACTCGCCGCGGTGTATGCGCCGATCGGATTCCTTGGCGGACTTACCGGTTCGCTGTTCCGCGAATTCGCCTTCACGCTCGCTGGTGCGGTGATCGTTTCCGGCGTGATCGCACTGACGCTGTCGCCGATGATGTGCTCGGTCTTCCTCAAGAGTGCCGAGGAAGGCCGGTTTGCAAAACTCGTCAACCGGGTGTTCGGATCGATGACGCGCTGGTATGGCCGCCAGCTCGATCGTTCGCTCGACTATCGTCCGATCACGGCGCTGTTCGCGCTGACCATCCTCGGGCTGGTCGGTTTCCTTTATCTGCACACGTCGAAGGAACTCGCGCCTGAGGAAGACCAGGGCATCGTGTTCGCCGTGACCAAGGCGCCGAAATACGCCAACATCGATTATTCCGATTATTACGGCGCGAAACTCGACAAGGTGTTTGCCGGCTTCCCCGAGACCGACTTGCGCTTCGTGCTGAACGGCATCAACGGTCCGCAAGGCGGCATCGCCGGCATGCTGCTGAAGCCGTGGGACGAGCGCAAGCGCTCGTCGATCGCGCTGAAGCCGCTGGTGCAGGCGCAGCTTTCCAAGATCGAAGGCGTCAACGCCTTCGCGTTCAACCTGCCGCCCTTGCCCGGCGGACCCGGCGGCCTGCCGGTGCAAATGGTGATCAATTCCACCGCCGGCTACCAGGCGGTCTACGAGCAGATGCTGAAGCTGAAGGATGCCGCGCGCAAGAGCGGGCTATTCATCGTCTCCGACAGCGATCTCGATTTCAACCAGCCGGTGGTGCGGGTCAAGATCGACCGTTCGAAGGCGAGCGATCTCGGCATCACCATGGCGAATATAGGCAATACGCTGGCGACGCTGCTGGGCGGAAACTACGTCAATCGCTTCAACCTCGAGGGACGCTCCTACCAGGTGATTCCGCAGGTGCCGCGCAGCGACCGTCTGTCGCCCGAGGCGCTCGGCGGATATTACGTGTCGACCTCGACCGGCCAGCAGGTGCCGCTTTCGACCGTGGTATCGATCGAAACGGCGACCGATCCGAACGCGTTGACCCACTATAACCAGCTGAACTCCGCGACCTTCCAGGCGGTGCCAATGCCCGGGGTGACGGTAGGCCAGGCGGTCGACTTCCTCGAGGCCGAGGCCAAGAAGTTGCCGGCCGGCTTCAGCCACGATTATCTGGCGGATTTCCGGCAATATGTGCAGGAAGGCAACCAGCTGGCGATCACCTTCGCCTTCGCGCTGATCATCATCTTCCTGGTGCTGGCGGCGCAATTCGAGAGCCTGCGTGATCCGCTGGTGATCATGATCAGCGTTCCCATGGCGATATCAGGCGCACTGATTCCGCTATTCTTCGGCGCCGCCACGATGAACATCTACACCCAGGTCGGACTGCTGACCCTGGTCGGGCTGATCAGCAAGCACGGCATCCTGATGGTCGAGTTCGCCAACGAACTACAGCTCAAGGAAGGGCTCGATCGCCGCTCCGCAATTGAAATGGCGGCGCGGGTCCGGCTGCGCCCGATCCTGATGACGACGGCGGCGATGGTCACCGGCCTGCTGCCGCTGCTCACCGCCACGGGCGCGGGCGCGGCGAGCCGGTTCTCGATCGGGCTTGTCGTCGTCGCGGGCATGTCGATCGGCACCCTGTTCACGCTGTTCGTGCTGCCGGCGGTCTATGTGGCGATCGCCACCGACCACCGGGCGGCGGCAGAGTCCGAGCGGGCCAAGGAGATCGCGGATTTCGACCTCGGCCCGAAGGCGCTGAAGCCGACGTAAGCGTAAGTCTGTTTCGGTCGACGGCAACGGCCATCGGCGGTTGCCGCCCTCCGCGGTGTCTTGCACGCTGATGCCTTGCACTCTGCTCCGTGCCGACTGGACGCGTCTCCGGCAGCCGAATCCTCCCGCAGCGCGGCAAGAGACAAGCGCCCGCCTTCTTGCTAGGCTGGGCTGGATGGGTATCTCCGGACGCAGTGAGCTGCTGCCGCGAGCCGCGTTCGAGGAGCCGGCGACGCGGCAATATTCGGACGCGTTTGCGAAACTCGAAGCCGGCGACGCTGGTGCCATGCTGGCCTTCGCCGCGGTGCTCGGGCTGCATGCCGACGACGCGCTGGCAGGCTTTCACCTCAAACGGTTGCTCAACGGCGGCAAGGGCGTCCGAATGCAATTGGAATAGGGGTAATCAGACCCATGCCAGAGACGACGCGCGATTTTCCGGCGGGCAATTATCGGTTCATCCCGGCTGTGTTTCAGTATTCGAGCGGCGCCGCCGCCTATCGCGGATTTGAAATCGAGCGCGTCCGCTTCGATCGGATGCCATCATTGGCCGAAGGTTTTGCGCAGATCGCAACATACATTCAGGCGGCGGGGCGGCCGCTGACCTCGTTCTGCGGCTGCGAGCTGCGTTCGCCGGCGGCGTTTACCGAAGACGGATTCCTGAAGTTCAACCAGCACTACGTCAAGACGCTTGCCGAGTGGGGCATCTTCGACGGCACCACCAATCCGGTGGCGCGCAGCAACGTCTGCCCGGAAATCGATCCGCCGGTCGAGCCGTCGTTTTGTGCCTTCTCCTTTACGCGCCCGAGCCACGATTCCGCGCCGACCTTCGTCATCGCCGGCGGCGCCGAAGCGCGCGGCGGATCCGGCAGCTATCCGGAGCGTATCGTGCGCTACCGCGACCTCAGCCCGGAAGGGTTGAAGGAGAAGGTGCGGTTCACGACCCGGGAAATGGAAAGTCGCCTCGGCGCGTTCGGGTTTGGCTGGAAGGACACCACCGCCGTGCAGGCCTACACGGTGCACGACTTCCATCCGGTCGTTGCCGACGAACTGGTCCGCCGCGGCGCCACGCGCTCAGGGCTGACCTGGCATTTCGCCCGCCCGCCGGTGGTCGATCTCGAATACGAGATGGATTGCCGGCGCGTGATGCGGGAGACGGTGATCTGAGAACACGCGCCGCCGTCAGCGCTCGCGCGGATCGAGTGCGTCGCGCAGGCCGTCGCCGACCAGGTTGAATGACAGCACCACCAGGAAGATCGCCAGTCCCGGCCACAGTGCCATCCATGGCGCGTTGGTGAGAAAACGCTGCGCGGCATTGAGCATGCTGCCCCAGGAAGGGGCCGGGGGTTGCTGGCCCAGGCCCAGGAACGACAGCGCCGCTTCGGCGATGATGGCGGCGGCAATGGAAAGCGTCGCCTGCACCAGCAGCGCCGGCATGATGTTCGGCAGGATATGAAACAGCGCGATGCGCCAGCGCGGATTGCCCATGGCGCGGGCGGCCTCGACATAATCCTCGACCTTGACGCTCATCACCTGGCCTCGCGTCAGCCGCACAAAGATCGGCGTTGTCGTGATGCCGATGGCGATCATGGCATTGCCGAGGCTCGGGCCGAGGAATGCCGCGAGCGCGATGGCGAGGATCAGGAACGGGCAGGCCAGCATGGCGTCGGTGATCCTGGAGATCAGTGCGTCGATGAAGCCGCCGCGATAACCTGAAAGCAGTCCGAAGGGGACGCCGATCAAAAGCGCGATCCCGACCGATATCGCGCCGGCCATTAGCGACGCACGCGCGCCATAGATCACGCGCCCAAAAATGTCGCGGCCGAGGTCGTCGGTGCCGAACCAGTGCAGCGCCGACGGGGCTTTGCGCACCTGGGTCCAGCTGGTCGCGATCGGGTCATAGGGCGAGATCAGCGGCGCAAACAGCGCGAGCACGATGAAAGTCGCGATCACGACAAGCCCGACCACCGCGCCCTTGCGCGCCAGCAGCCGGCGCAGCGCGCGCCGCGCCGGGCTCTCCAGTTCGTCGGAGGCGGCAATTGCTAACGCGCCGAGGGCAGCGTCGGTCATGCGGCTCAAGCCCTTAAGCGCGGGTTGACGAGGATATAGGCGATATCGGCGATCAGGTTCAGCGTGATGTAGATGGTCGCCGTCACCAGCACGACACCCTGCACGACCGCATAATCGCGGTTGAATACGGCGTCGACAATCAGCTTGCCGAAGCCGGGAATCGAGAATATCTGCTCGGTCAGCACCGCGCCCGACAACAGCGTGCCGAGTTCGAGCGCGCCAAGCGTGATGATCGGCGTCAGCGCATTGCGCATGGCGTGCTTGAGAATGACCGAGCGCTCGGAAAGGCCCTTGGCGCGGGCGGTGCGGACGTAATCGCTTTCCAGCACCTGCAGCATGGCACTCCTGGTGTGCCGCATCAGGATGGCCGCGATCGCGTTGCCCAGAACGAAAGCGGGCATGATGGTGGCAGCGAGGCTGGCGCGCCAGTCTTCTGTCAAGGGCACGTAGCCCGAGGCCGGCAGCCAGCCGAGTTCGATCGAGAACAGGAAGATCAGCATGATGCCGAGCCAGAAGTTCGGCGTCGAGATGCCCCACAGCGCGAACAGGTTGGCGCCATAGTCCCAGGCGGTACCCTTCTTCACCGCCGAGACGATGCCGGCGGGGATGCCGATCAAAAACGCGATCACGATCGCCATCGCCGCCAGCTGCATCGTCACCGGCAATTTCTGTTCGATCAGCTCGCGCACCGGCACCTTGATGCGCAGCGATTCGCCGAAGTCGCCGGCTGCGACGCCCTTGACCCAGTAGAAATATTGCACCGGCAGCGGCCGATCGAGCCGATACTGCTGCCGGATTTGCGCGATGACGTTGGGGTCGCGTTCCTCGCCGGCCATCACCAGCGCCGGATCGCCCGGCAACAGATGCTGCAGTGAAAAGATCAGGATCGATACGAAGAACAGCGTCGGGATCAGTTGCAGGATACGTTTGGCGAGGAAGTTCAGCATGGCGCGGGCACCGCTTGATGCGCGGGGCGCCTGAAGCCGATTGAACCCCACGTCGTTCCCTCCCCCGCGAGGGGGGAGGGAGGAGCAAGAGGCGCCGCGCCGCGTCGCGCCACGGAGAAGCTGCTCGAACTAACCATTCTCACTTCAACGTCAGTCCGGTCACGCGCACCAGCCCGTCCGGCATCTGCTTGTAGCCTTCGAGTTTCGTGGTGTGTGCAATCAGGATCCTGCGGTGATAGATGTACAGGAGCGGCTCTTCGTCCAGTACCACCTTCGTCAGCTTCTCGTAGATGGCCTTGCGTTTCGCCTGATCGGTGACCATGCGGGCGTCGTCGAGCGCCTTGTCGGCCTCGGGATTGGACCAGGCACTGTAGTTCTGCGGGGCGCCGGTTTTCAGGAAGACGTAGGAATTGCCGTCGGGATCAATGCGTCCGCTCCACGCCAGCATGAAAGCCTGGTAGTCGCCGGCTTCGGCCTGTTTGAGCGAGGTCGCGAATTCGGTGACCCTGATCTTCATGTCGAAGCCGGCTTCCGCCGCCATCGACTGGATCACCTGCGCAACGGCCTCCGTTTCCGCACCTTTCGGCACCATGAAATCGACGCTGACTGGCGGCGTGACGCCTGCTTCCTTCAACAGCGCCTTGGCTTTCTCGACGTCGCGGCCGCGCACCGGGAAGGCCTTCTGGTAATAGGGATGATCCGGGTTCACCCACTGGTTACCGGGCTTGAACTCGCCGTTGAACACCACCTGATTGATGGCCTCACGGTCGATCGCAAGATCGAGCGCCTGCCGCACCTTGGCGGACTGGCTGAGTGGTCCCTTGGCCTTGTCCTTGCCGATATTGAGCGTGATGCCCTGATAGCCGAGCTCGATCGCGGTCGACAGTTTGAGTTTCGGGTCCGCCTGCACGGCCTTGATGTCGGTTGCGAGCAGCCGTTCGATCAAATCGAGCCCGCCGGATTTCAGATTGGCGAGCCGCACCGTGGCATCGACGATCGGCAGGAACACCACGCGATCGATGTGGATATTGTCCTTGTTCCAGTAATCGGCGAACTTCTCGAACACGATGCGGTCCTGCTGTACGCGCTCGACGAATTTGTAGGGCCCGGCGCACACCGGATGCAGCCCGAACTTGTCGCCTTCCTCCTTCGCGGCCTTCGGCGAAACCATCATCCCGGCGCGATCGGTGAGTTGCGCAATCAGGGGCGAGAACGGCGCCTTCAAAACCAGCTTGATGGTGAGGGGATCGACGATGTCGACATGGTCGAGCGCGGCGAGCTCCGGTTTGCGGAACGAGCCCTGCATGGTGAGGTGGCGCTCGAGCGAGAATTTCGCAGCCTCGGCGTCGAACGGTTCGCCGTCCTGGAATTTCACGCCGGGACGCAGCTTGATCGTGACCTCCTTGCCGTCGGCGGAAGTCTCGTGCGACAGCGCGAGCTGCGGCACGATGTTGAGCTTTTCGTCGATGTCGAACAGCTTGTCGCAGAAGGCCGCGAATACGATGCGGCCGACATAGGTACGCGCCAGCGAAGGATCGAGGATGTCGGGATCCTCGGCCAGCCCGATCCGCAGCGTGGTCTGGGCCTGAGCGCCCGCTTGAAGCGGCAACAACAGCGCGGCCGCAGCAAAAGCCAAACGCAGGATCTTCATCGGACTGTTCTCCATGTTTTGCGATTTTACCCGGCGGCCGGCGGTGTAGCCCCGATTATACCAACCCCGGAGGAAGCGGCTACTTCCCGAGCCGCGCCGAAAGCCGCGACCAATCGTTCCAGGGCCGGCGACAGGCTGTCGGCGGGGATCACGGCGTCGGCCGGCGGCAGTTCCGCCACGCGGTGACAGGCGGTTAGATGTCCGCCACCATCGTCGAGCAGTTGCGGCAGTTCGACGCGGCAGCGCTCGATCACATAGGGACAGCGGGTGTGAAAGCGGCAGCCTGCCGGCGGATTGAGCGCGCTCGGCATCTCGCCTTGCAGCAGAATACGGCTGCGCTTAGCCTTTGGCCGGGGCACCGGGATCGCCGACAAGAGCGCGCGGCTATAGGGGTGACGGGGCGAGGCGAACAGCGCCTGGGTTTCGGCGGTCTCGACAATGCCGCCGAGGTTCATCACGGCGACGCGGTCGGCGATGTGCTTCACCACGGCGAGGTCGTGGGAGACGAAGATGTAGGCGAGCCCGAGCCGGTTCTGCAGGTCGCGCAGCAAATTGAGGATTTGGGAGCGGATCGACACGTCCAGCGCCGATACCGGCTCGTCACAGATGATGAGCTTTGGCTCGACGGCAAGCGCGCGGGCAATCGCGATGCGCTGGCGCTGGCCGCCGGAGAATTCGTGGGGATAGCGGCGTGCGAAGCGCGGCTCCAGTCCGACCAGGCGCAATAATTCCTCGACGCGCTCGCGACGGCGCGGCGGCGGCACGAGGTCGTGCAACGCCAACGGTTCGGTCAGGATCTGATTGACCGTCATGCGCGGATTGAGCGACGCATAGGGGTCCTGGAAGATGATCTGAGCGTCGCGGCGGAAGGCGCGCAATTGGTTGGCGTCCAGCGCCAGCAGATCGCGGCCTTCGAAGCGAATCTGACCCGCATCCGGCTCGATCAGCCGCAGCACCAGCCGGCTCACCGTGGATTTGCCGCAGCCGAACTCGCCGACCAGCGCCAGCGTCTTGCCGGCCTCGACGCTGAAGCTGACCCCGTCGACCGCTTTGACATGCGCGGTCGGGCGCCCGAACACCGACCGCTCAGCGACAAAATGCTTGACGAGATTTTCGACCTCGAGCAGGGCGGTCATCTTCTCCCCTCCCCACACGAAGCGAAGCGGAGTGGCGGGGAGGGGTCGGAGGTGGGGGGACTTTCTTTGCGGCGACCACCCCCCACCCCGGCGCTTTCAGCGCCGACCCTCCCCACCACTCGCAAGAGCTCGCGGGGGGAGGGTAAATAGCGCGCTCGGGGAACGAACTCGGCTCGCATTGCCATCATGACACGAGCCTCTCCAGCGGCGCCTTGATGCAGCGCGACCAGTGCCCGGGGCTGATCTCCGCAAACGGCGGCGGCGCGGCGATGCAGGGCTCGCTGACAAAGGGACAGCGTGCGGCGAAGCGGCAGCCGGAGGGCGGCCTGGTCATGTTGGGAACCATGCCCTCGATGGTGGCGAGATGGGACGCACGCCGGTCAAGCCGCGGGATCGAGCCGAGCAGGCCGACGGTATAGGGATGCTGGGGAGACGCGAACAAATCATCGACAGGGGCGCGTTCGACAATCTCGCCGGCATACATTACCGCGACCTCGTCGCAGACCTCGGCGACCACGCCGAGATCGTGGGTGATCAGAATGATCGCCGCGCCGCTCGCGGCCTTCAACTCGCGCATCAGATCGAGGATTTGCGCCTGCAGGGTGACGTCGAGCGCAGTTGTCGGCTCGTCCGCGATCAGAAGCCTTGGATCGCAGGCCAGCGCCATGGCGATCATGACGCGCTGGCGCATGCCGCCCGACAGCTTGTGCGGGTATTCGTCGATGCGTTTTTCCGGAGAGGGGATGTGGACGCGGCGCAGGAGTTCGATCGCGCGCTCCCGTGCGGCGCGCCGTGACCCGCCGCGATGGCGCAGGATGGTCTCGATGATCTGCTCGCCGACGGTAAAGCTCGGATTGAGCGAGGTCATCGGCTCCTGGAAGATCATCGCGAGCCGGTTGCCGCGCAGGTCGCGCAAAGTCTGGTCGGGCACCTCAAGCAAGTCAAAACCGTCGAAACGGATCGAGCCGGAAACTTCGGCCGAATATTTCGACAACAGGCCCATGATGGCCAGCGAAGTCACGCTCTTGCCGCAGCCGGATTCGCCGACCAGTCCCAGCGTCGCGCCATGGGCCACGCTGAGGTTGACGCTGTCGACCGCGTGCGTAGTGCGACCGTCGTCGCCGTGAAAGAGCACCCGCAAATCCCTGATTTCGATCAGCGGGACCTCTGTCATTTCTGGCCCGCAATGGCGGCCTGGATCATGGCGTCGATGATCTTGCGGTCGGTTATGCCGGCCGGGTTCTTGCGCGTAGGCAGGACCTTTCGGAAATGCGCCCAGTGCTCGCGGCTAACCGCTTCGAGACGCTCCAGTTCGGCCAGCGGATCGGCGTGGTCGTCGACGCGCAGGTCGAGGTCGGACCAATCCTCCTCGCCGTAGATCACAAGCGCCGCCGATTGCTTGCCGCGCTTGTCTCCGCCCGCGGCTTCGCCGGATCGCATCGCCGCGATCAGGCGCTGCGGGAATGGTTTGCTTTCATTCGCGATATAGGCTTTCGCAGTGTCGTCGAGCACGCGGGCGCCGGCCAGCATGTTGCCGGCAATGGAAAACCCCTTGCCTTCGATATGTCCGCACCAGTCGACGCATTCGCGTCCGGTGTGGGCAGCGATTCGGCCAGAGGCGTCCATGACGTGAAGCTGCCGGGTCTCGCGCCCGGCGTCGGCTGCAATCAGGGTCGCGATGACGTCGTCGGGCTTTCGTCCCTCGCACAGCAGTTTTAGACCGTCGATGCCGTAATAGGGATTGACCAGCGCCTGGGTCGCGATCGCGCCAAGGCCCGCGGCGACATATGGCACGCGCGCGCCGACGGCGAAGAACCTTGTTGCAACGGCAATGCCGAATTGGCCGGTAGAGGTGTCGCGGGCGATGATCGACCAGGTCATGTCAGCTCTTATCGTCCGGCCGCGTAGCCCTGCATGCCGCGGGGATTGGCGGCAGCGCGGCGGCGGCGACCGACTTTCGAGGCGGCGGTGAGCCGGCCTTCCGACCAGTCGGGACCGGTTTCCACGATATGGCCGCGGCTCTTCAATACATCGACGGTGGCCTTCGGCACGCGCTTCTCGACCACGAGCACGCCGGGGCGCGCGGTGCGCGGCCAGAACGAAATCGGGAAATGTTCGGAATGCCAGGCCGGCGCGTCGATCGCCTCCTGCAGGTTCAGTTTCGCGTGAACGTGGCGCAGGAAGAATTGCGTCGTCCATTGGTCCTGCTGATCGCCGCCGGGCGTGCCCCATGCGAGATACGGCTCGCCGTCGCGCAGCGCCATGGTCGGGCTGAGCGTGGTGCGCGGGCGCTTTCCCGGCGCCAGCGCGGCGGGGTGATTTTCTTCCAGCCAGAACATCTGCGCCCGGCTGCCGAGGCAGAAGCCGAGTTTCGGGATCACGGGCGACGACTGCAGCCAGCCGCCGGACGGAGTCGCCGAGATCATGTTGCCAGCCTGGTCGATGATGTCGAAATGCACGGTATCGCCGCGCACCTCGCCGAAGCGGCCGACCGTGGGCTCGCCGGCGCCCATGGCGCCGACCGCCTCGCGGTGGCCCTCCTGGTGACGCAGTTTCACGATTGAACCAAAACCTTCGACCGAGCCTGGCACGAGATCGAGCGAGGCCTTGTCCGAGATCAGCTTGCGGCGCTCATCGTTGTAGGCATCGGACAACAGGGTCGCGACCGGGATTTCGTTAAAATTCGGATCGCCATAGAACTTCTCGCGGTCGGCAAACGCGAGCTTGGCGCATTCGACCTGCAGATGGATGAATTCGGGACCTGTGGGATCGAGCCCATCGAGTTCAAACCCCTTTAGCAGCGCCAGTTGCTGCAGCATGACCGGGCCCTGGCTCCAGACGCCGGCCTTGCAGACGGTGTAGCAGCCATAGTCGTATGTCAGCGGCGCTTCGACGGATGGCTGCCAGCGCGCCATGTCGTCGGCGCGCAACACGCCGCGATGCGGTGAGCCCGAGACGTCCATGACCTCCTGGGTGCGGCAGAACTCGTCGATCGCTTCGGCGACGAAGCCATGCGACCACGATTTGCGCGCGCGTTCGATCTGCGCGACGCGGTCGCTGCCTGCGCCTTCCGCTTCCCTCAGGATGCGGGCATAGGTTTCGGAAAGCGTCTTGTTGGTGAAGAGCGTGCCGGGTTTTGGCACTTCATCGTTGGGCAGATAGACCGCGGCCGAGGTGGTCCAGTGCTTCCTGAACAATTGCTCGACGGTCGCAATCGTCGCCGACGCGCGCTCCACCAGCGGGTAGCCGTCGCGGGCATAGGCGATGGCGGGCTCCAGCACGTCGCGCAGCCGCAAGCTGCCGTAGTCGCGCAACAGCAGCATCCAGGATTCGAAGGTGCCGGGAACGCAGGCCGCCAGGAGGCCGGTGCCGGGCACCATCTCCAGGCCCTCGCTGCGATAGTGGGCGATGGTTGCGCCTGATGGAGCGGGTCCCTGACCGCAGATCACTTCGGTGCGGCCGCGTTTGACGTCGTGGACGATGATCGGCACGTCGCCGCCGGGACCGTTCAGATGGGGTTCGACGACCTGCAGCGTAAAGGCAGTGGCGACGCCGGCGTCGAAGGCATTGCCGCCCTTCTCCAGAGTGGCCATCCCAACCGCGGTGGCGATCCAATGGGTTGAGGTCACGACCCCAAACGTGCCCTCGATTTCAGGCCGGGTCGTGAACGGATCGGGATTGATGTTGCTCATGGGATTCCATCAAATTCTGGCGCGCAAACCTTGGTGCGACGGCCGCACTTGATCACAGCCAAAGCCGGCTGCCAACCGGCCCTTCGGAACGGCTCGCCCCCACCGGTGCGATCAGGCCGGCGAGGGGGCGAGGTTGACCGCGTGGCACGCGACGCCGTCGATCAGCGCCGGCGCCTCTCTCCGGCAGAGGTCAAAGGCAAGGGGGCAGCGCGGGTTGAAGGCGCAGCCGGGCGGCGGATCAATCGGGTTCGGGATTTCGCCCTTGACCGGAATCCGCTGGCGGCCCGACATCGCGAGATCCGGCACGGCGCCCAACAGCATCTTGGTGTAGGGCATCCGCGGATTGCTGAAGAGTTCGCGCCCTTCCGCGATCTCGACGATGCGGCCGAGATACATCACGCCGATGCGGGTCGCCATGTGCCGGACCACGGCGAGGTTATGGCTGATGAAGAGATAGGTGAGCCCAAACTTATCCTGCAGGTCGCGCATCAAGTTGAGGATCTGGGCTTGCACGGAGACGTCGAGCGCGGACGTCGGTTCGTCGCAGACGATGAACTCGGCTTCTGAGGCGAGCGCGCGGGCGATCGCGATGCGTTGCCGCTGCCCGCCGGAAAATTCGTGCGGATATTTCCAGCCGTCATCGGCGTGCAGGCCGACCAGGTTCAATAGCTCGCCAACGCGGGCCTGGATATCGCGCTCGCCCTGGATCAGGTCGAAAGCGCGGATCGGCTCGGCGACGATGGCGTCGACCCGAAGCCGCGGGTTAAGACTTGCATAGGGATCCTGGAAAATCATCTGGATGCGGCGGCGCAGCAGCTTGCGCGCCTGCAATTGCCTGGCATCGGTCATCGAGACGCCATCGATCACCACTTCGCCCGAGGTCGGCGCCAGCAAGCCGACCACCATGCGGGCCACCGTGGTCTTGCCGGAACCGGATTCGCCGACGAGCGCAAACGTCTCGCCCTTGGCGATGTCGAACGTCACGCCGTCGACCGCCTTCAGGAACTCCAGATGGCCGCCTTCGAGCACGCGATTGAGCCACGGTTTCGAGACGTCGAAGACGCGACGGAGATTCCTGACGTCGACGAAAGGAACCGATGTCATGCCGCATTATCCCTGGTGGCGGCGTCGAACAAATGGCAGGCGACGGCTTGCTGGCCCTGCCGTATCGGCTCGGGCCGTTCGATCCGGCAGCGATCGAAGGCGAACGCGCAGCGCGGATTGAAGGCGCAGCCCGGCGGGATCGCGGAAAGCCGCGGCATCGAGCCCGGGATCTGGACCAGGCGCGCGGCATCGCCGGCAAGTGTCGGGATCGCGCCCATCAAGCCCTTGGCGTAGGGATGCAGCGGATTCTGCACGACCTCCCGAACCGGGCCGATTTCGGCGATCCGGCCGGAATACATTACCGCGACGCGATCGCAGGTTTCGGCGATCACGCCCATGTCGTGGGTCACCAGCATCACCGCGGTGCCGTGGTCACGCCCGAGACGTTTTATCAACGAAATGATCTGGGCCTGCACGGAGACATCAAGGGCGGTGGTCGGTTCGTCGGCGATAATCAGCTCCGGCTCGGCGCAGATGGCGAGCGCGATTACGACGCGCTGGCGCATGCCGCCGGAGAATTCATGCGGATAGGCATCGATGCGTTTTTCCGGCGCGGGAATGCCGACCTCGGCCAACAGATCGATGGCGCGTCGGCGCGCGGCCTGCTCCGACAGACTGGTGTGAGTCCGGATGGTCTCGATGAGCTGATCGCCGATCCGGTACAGCGGATTGAGGCTGGTGAGCGGATCCTGAAAAATCATGCCGATGCGTTTGCCCCGGATCCGGCGCATCTCTTCCGCGGGCAGATCGTCGATCCGCATGCCCGACAGATAGATCGAGCCGCCGGCGATGCGGCCGGGCGGATCGATCAGGCCGATCACCGCCAACCCCGTGACGGATTTCCCGGCGCCGGATTCGCCGACCACGCCGAGCACCTCGCCCTTGGCGATGTCGAAGGAGATGCCGTCGATGGCGCGAAGGGCAGAGCGGCGGGTGACGAATTCCACCTGAAGATTACGCACGGAGAGAACGGGTTCGGTCATACGATCAGCCGCATGGGTTGGGTGGCGCTTGAGCCTTTTCCGTTTCGATTGAATCGAAGCGGGGCTCGAGATTGTTGATTTGACGCGTTTTCTTGACGCGAACCGGTCTCCACTTCGCTTGAGAACGCTCTTGTCATCGGAGTTTCGGATTGAGCGCGTCGCGCAGCCAGTCGCCGAGCAGGTTGATGGACAGGATCAGCCCCGCCAGCGCAAAGCCGGGGAAGGCGACGATCCACCACTCGCCGGAAAACAGATAATTGTTGCCGATCCGGATCAGGGTGCCGAGCGAGGGCATGGTGTCGGGCATGCCGGCGCCAAGGAACGACAGCGTCGCCTCGGTGATGATCGCAAGCGCCAGGTTGATGGTGGCGATCACCAGGATCGGCCCCATTGCATTGGGTAGCACGTGACGCAGCATGATCACCGGCGCGGGAAGTCCGATCAATTGTGCCGCCGCGACGTAATCCTTGTTCTTCTCGACCATCACCGAGCTGCGCACGGTGCGCGCATATTGCACCCAGAAGCTAAGGCCGATCGCGACCACCAGCACCACGAGCGTACTCATGGCATCTAACCGGTTGCCGAACACCGACTTGGCGACGCCGTTGACCAGGAGGGCGATCAGGATGGCGGGGAAGCTGAGCTGCACGTCGGCGATGCGCATGATCAGGCCATCGACGGTGCCGCCGAAATAGCCGGCGATCAGGCCAAGGATGATGCCGAGCGCGCCGGAGAACAGCACGCCGAGAACGCCGACCGCGAGCGAAATACGCAAGCCATAAAGGATGGCGGAAAACACGTCGCGGCCCTGCTCGTCGGTGCCGAGCAGGAACGGGCTTTGGCCGTCGGCGGTCCACAGCGGTGCGATCCGTGAATTCATCAATTGAAGCTGCGCCGGGTCGAACGGGTTCTGCACGGCAACGATGGGGGCAAATATGGCGAGCAGAAAAAACAGGAGGGTGACGGCCGCCGCGATCATGGTGATCCTGGAGCGGCGGAACGAATAAAACACGTCGCTCTCGATGGCCCGCCCCAGCCAGCGTCCAGGCGAGTAGCGCGCAGTTTGCGCGCTCGAATCGGATTTGTGCGGGACGACGGCTTCGGACATGCGCAGATCTCGGTTCAGGCCGGGCGGCTGATGGTCGAGCGCAGCCGCGGATCGACCACCGTGTAGAGAATATCGACCACCAGATTGATGGTGACGAAGATCAGCGACACCATCAGCAGATAGGCCGCCATGATCGGAATATCGACGTTTTGCACGGCTTGCACGAACAATAGTCCCATTCCCGGCCACTGGAACACGGTTTCGGTAATGATCGCGAATGCAATAACCGAGCCAAACTGCAGGCCGGCAACGGTGATGACCGGCACGAGGGTATTCTTCAGCGCGTGACCGAAGTGGATGGCGCGCGTCGTCAATCCGCGCGCCCGCGCAAAGCGGATGTAGTCGGTGCGCAGCACCTCCAGCATCTCGGCCCGCACCAGTCGCATGATCAATGTCATCTGGAACAGGCCGAGCGTGATCGAGGGCATGATCAGGGCTTTGAGGCCGGAGATCGTGAGCAGCCCAGTGGTCCACCAGCCGAGGTGCACCACTTCGCCGCGGCCGAACGATGGCAGCCAGCCCAGCACCACGGCGAACAGATAGATCAGCAGAATACCGATCAGGAAAGTCGGCAGCGAAATTCCGATCAGCGAGATCGCCTGGAACACTTTCGCGAGCAGCGAGTCGCGCCTGAGCGCCGAATAGACGCCCATCAGGATGCCGACCACCATCGCAAAGATCGTGGCACAGGTCGCGAGCTCCAGTGTTGCCGGCATCCGCTCTTTCAACAGGCTCGCAACCGGCTGGCGGAACTGGTACGAGACCCCGAATTTGAACTGCATCGCGTTACCCAGATAGCGCGCGAACTGCACTGGCACCGCATCGTCGAGGCCGAGGGATTTGCGGATCTCGGCGCGCTCGGCGGCCGAGGTGTCGATGGCAACCATCTGGCTGACCGGATCGCCTGCGAAGCGGAACATCGAAAACGAGATGATCCCGACCGCGATCATGACGCCGATAGCCTGAATCGCCCGGCGCAGAGTGAAAGCGAGCATGTGATCCTTTCACTTCTTTCTCAAGGTGGCGTCTTTTCAAGGTGGCGCCCGTCAACCGAACTCGGGTCTACCCGAGTTCGGCAGATTTAGAGTCCCAAGTCGGCAACAGCCGACTTGGGTGGCGAACCCCAAAATGAAAAGTCCCGGAAGCGCAAGGCCACCGGGACTCGTATGTTGAGGCTGCCTACTCCTGTTTGGTCGCCCAGTACAGCAGGACCTCATTGTCTGCACGCTGGGTCAATTTCACCTTCTTCGACACACCCCAGGCCAGCGCTTGCTGATGCAGCGGGATATAGCCGTAATCCTTGATGCCGATCTCGAAGGCTTGCTTGATCAGCTGATCGCGCTTGGCCGGATCGGTCTCGAGCAGGATCTTGTCAGTGAGTGCATCCAGCGCCTTGTTGCAGTATCCGCCGAGATTCGCTTCGCCGCGCGTGGGGTCCTTGGCGTCGTCGCGGCAACCCATAATGTCGTGCAGCACGTTGTGAGAATCCGACGAGGCCGGGGTCCAGCCCAGCAAATAGAACGAAGTCTTGTAACCGCCGGGCTTCAGCACCTTGGCGAAATATTGCTGCTTCGGCTGCGCCAGCAGGTCGACCTTGACGCCGATGCGGGCCAGCATGCCGACCACCGCCTCGCAGATCGCGGCGTCATTGACGTAACGGTCGTTCGGGCAATCCATCGTCAGTTCGAAGCCGTTGGGATAGCCGGCCTCGGTCAGGAGCTTCTTCGCGGTGTCGGGATCGTATTTCGGCCGCGTGAAATCCTTCGAGAGCGGGAACAGCTGCGGCGCGATCATCAGCGCCGACGGGGTTGAGAGGCCGCGCATCACGCGTTTCTGGATCAGGTCGACGTCGATCGCCTTGTAAAAGGCTTCGCGGACGCGGATATCCTTGAACGGGTTCTTGCCCTTGACATTGGAATACAGCAGTTCGTCGCGGGTCTGATCCATGCCGAGGAAGATGGTGCGCAGTTCCGGACCGGTCAAAACCGTCGCGGTCCCGCTCGCATTCACCCGCGCGATGTCCTGGATCGGAACCGGCTCGATGACGTCGACTTCGCCCGACAGCAGAGCGGCGACGCGCGTCGCCGCCGAGGCGATCGGTGTGAAGTCGATTTCCTTTAAGTTATGTTCGGGCTTGCCCCACCAGTTCGGGTTGACCTTGAACACGGTCTTGACGCCGGGCTGATGGCTTTCGATGTAGAAGGGGCCGGTGCCATTCTCATGCAGGGAGGCATAACTCGGCGTGGTTGCGGAAGCCGGCGTTGGCGCCACGGCGTTGTTCTCCTCGCACCACTTCTTGTCCATGATGAACCAGCCGTCCCATTGCGAAATGAGAATGGGATTGGGCGAGTCGAGCATCACATCGACCGTGTGGTCGTCGACCTTGACGAATTTCGCGTCGGCCGGAACGTTGCTGATGAAATTCGATCCCTTGGCGCGCACGCGTTCGGCGGAAAAGATCACATCGTCGGCGGTGAAGGGATCTCCATTGTGGAATTTGACGCTCTTGCGGAGATGGAAGCGCCAGTGGGTCGGGGTGAGAGTTTCCCAGCTTTCCGCCAGCGCCGGAACGATCTTCAGATCCTTGTCGCGGGTGACCAGGCCCTCATAGACATGCGCATGATGGGCGATGGTAGTCGTTTCCTTCAGTGTGTAGGGGTCGAGCGATTTGAGGTCGCCCTGGTTGGCGTAGCGCAAGGTCTGGCTTGAAGCCGGCGACATCGCAAAAGCGACGACTGAGACGACGGTCGCTGCAAGCAAGCTTTGACGTATCGACATTTGTTTACGTTCTCCGCTGTGGTGTCGTGTCGATGTCCGCTGGGATCGACGGGTCCGGCTGAAGCATGTTGCCAGAGTGTTTGGCCGCCGCGCAAGCGGCATTTCCCTAAAAGCCAAGTCCTTAAAAGCCGGGGCTGGTTTGCGCTGCGATAGCGCAACGGCTAGCTTCACTGTACGCGGCGAGAGCAGCCACGTAACATTCAACTTTGGGAGTGCTGGATGCCGGAACTCAAGGCCGATGTCCTCGTCTTGGGCGCGGGCATGGTCGGCGTCAGCGCCGCCCTGCATTTGCAGCAGCGGGGACGCGACGTCATCCTGATCGACAGGCACGAACTCGCCGGGGAGGAGACGAGCTATGGCAATGCTGGACTGATCGAGTGTGCCTCGGTTCTTCCCTATATGTTTCCCCGGGATTTCCGGCAGATCCTGCAATACGCTCTCAACCGCTCGCCGCAGGTGCGCTACCAGTTCTCGGACTTGGCGAGCTTCGTGCCATGGCTGGTACGGTATTATCTTGCGTCCTCGTCGGAAAGAGCGCTGCACAGCGCGCTTGCCGAGTTGCCGCTGATCCGGTGCAGCCTGATCGAACATGAGGCGCTGATCACAGAGGCCCGCGTGCCGGAGTTGCTGCGGCGGACCGGCTGGATCAAGCTGTTTCGCTCCGGCGCGACGCTTGCGAAGGCTGCGGCCGAACTGGAGCGCGCCATGCAATATGGCGTTGCAGGCGAGGTCCTCGATGCAAAAGCGATCGCGGTACGCGAGCCCCATCTAAGCGGCGAATTCAAAGGTGCGGTGTATTTGCCGGCGCCCGCATTCGTTCCCGATCCCGGCGGACTCGCAAAGGCCTATGCGGCGCTGTTCAAGCGCAAAGGCGGCCGCTTCCTGACAGGCGATGCGAGAAAGCTTCAACAGGAGAGCGGCCGATGGCGGCTTGCCGGACCCGACGCCACAGTGGTGGCGCGCGAAGCGGTGGTAGCGTTGGGGCCGTGGTCCGACCAGCTGTTTCGGCCGCTCGGCTATTCCATCCCGCTCGGCGTCAAGCGCGGTTACCATCTGCATCTTGAGCCGCGCGGTAATGCCGTGCTCCATCATCCCGTGCTCGATAGCGACCACGGCTACCTGCTGGCGCCGATGAACCGCGGCATTCGTCTCACCACCGGCGTGGAGTTTGCCCGCCGCGACGCACAGCCGACGCCGATCCAGGTTCGGCGGGCGCTGCCAAGGGCGCACAAATTGTTTCCGCTGGGCGAGGCGGTCGATGCCAAACCCTGGCTCGGCGCACGGCCCTGCCTGCCGGACATGTTGCCGGTGATCGGCAAAGCGCCGCGCCATGCCGGGCTGTGGTTCGATTTCGGCCACCAGCACCACGGCCTGACGCTGGGACCCGTAACCGGCCGTCTGCTGGCGGAAATGATGATAGGTGAGACGCCGTTCGCCGATCCCAGCCCCTTTGCCGTCGAGCGCTTCGGTTGACCATATCAGCCGATTGGAAGCAGGGAACATCGGCTCGCGCCATCAGATCGCTTGCGTCGCATGGCTTGTCGCGGCGATACTGTGACAAGCCGTCAAATGCCGTCAGGAGCGGACATGAAGATTAATGTTGAAATAGATTGCACGCCGCTTGAGGCGCGGCAGTTCTTCGGGTTGCCGGACGTGCAGCCGATGCAGACCGCTGTCATGGATAACCTCCAGAAGCAGTTGATGGCCAACATTGAAAAGGTCTCACCGGAAGCGCTGATGCAGAGCTGGTTCACCTTTGATCCGAAGATCGCCGAGCGTTTTCAGGATATGTTCGTCACCATGGCGGGCCTCGGCGGTGTGCGCGCCAGCGACAAGAAAACCAACGACAAGAAATAGCGATGCCGCATGACGGACGCGAACCGCTGCCTTCGGGCCGGCTGCGTCCGCCGGGTCTCGGTCTGCTGCTCGCCGAAGCGCGGGGCATTTTCGAATTCAATGCGAGCCTGTTGCTTTCGCCGCTGCTGATGCGTGCGCAACGCGGCGACGGCCATCCGGTACTGACGCTACCGGGTTTTCTCGCCAGCGACCTGTCGATGGCGCCGATGCGGCGATATCTGAAAGAACTCGGATACGACTCTTGTGCATGGCGGATGGGCCGCAACGTCGGTGGCGTCGCGCGCATGCGCGATGGACTGCTCGACCGGCTTGCGGAAATTCACGGCTCCACCGGCCGCAAGGTCAGTGTCGTCGGCTGGAGTCTGGGCGGCGTCTACGCACGCGACCTGGCGTTGCGGGCGCCTGCCATGGTGCGAAGTGTCGTGACGCTCGGAAGTCCGTTCGCCAACGACGTGAGAGCGACCAATGCCACGCGGCTTTACGAGGCGCTGTCGGGCGAAATGGTTGAGGACAATTCCGAGCTTCGCCAGGCCATCGCCGGCGACTTGCCGGTTCCGGCGACGTCGATCTATTCGCGCACCGAAGGCATCGTGAACTGGCGAACCTGCCTGTTACGTCCTTCCGCGACCGCCGAAAACATCGAGGTGTATTTTGCGAGCCATGTTGGGCTCGGCGTCAACCCGGCCGCGTTGTGGGCAGTGGCGGATCGCCTGGCCCAGCCGGAAGGCCAATTCAGGCAATTTGACCGTTCCGGGCCCTTTGCCATTGCATATGCGCCCCCGGAAGATGCACAATTCTGATTAATGTCCTGAAAACGAGACCGTCTGCACGCCAGAAGCGGCACAAACCGGTGTCAATCTCGATCCACGGGATTGCGCTCAACGTCACCGTGCAGAGCTACCGCAACCAATTGGATTTCGGCTTCATTTCCGGCGCCAACATCATTCCCGACGTCCAGGTGCCCTGCGACATGCTGCCGGGCAAATTCGAAGCGATCGAAGCCGCGTTTGCGCCGCCGCCGGCTGCCGATCTCGCAAGCGCGGCGAACTGGGCCCCAACATAAGTGAGTCGACAATGATCGAAATGCCGCCGCTGCAATTTGCCCAGACCAACGGGATTCGGATGGGCTATTACGAAGCCGGCCCGCAAACCGACAAGCCACCGGTCATTCTCTGCCATGGCTGGCCGGAGATCGCGTTTTCCTGGCGCCACCAGATCAAGGCGCTGAGCGAAGCCGGCATCCGCGTGATCGCGCCGGACCAGCGCGGCTATGGCTCGACCGACCGGCCCGGGCCGGTGGAAGATTACGATATCGAGCATTTGACCGGCGATCTTGTTGGCCTGCTCGACCAGCTCAACATAGACAAGGCGATCTTCGTCGGCCACGACTGGGGTGGCTTTGTGGTCTGGCAGATGCCGCTGCGCCATATCGATCGTGTTGCCGGGGTGGTCGGGATCAACACCCCGCACACTGCGCGTGCGCCGGCCGATCCAATCGAACTGTTACGCAAGCGGTTCGGCGAGCAGATGTACATCGTGCAGTTCCAGCATCCTGCGCGGGAAGTCGACAAGATCTTCAACGGCCGGGTCGAGCAGACTTTTGATGCCTTCATGCGCAAGCCGGTGCCGCGCAGCGACACCGCGCCGCCGGAGCCGCCGACCGCGGGCGTCGGCGCCTCGCCGCGGCTCAATTTGGCGTTTCCGCAGATGATCGCCGGCTACGATGCCAAACACGATCCGCGCACGCCGATCCTGTCGCCGGAAGAAAAGCAGGTATTCGTCGACACCTTCACCAAATCCGGCTTTACCGGCGGCATCAACTGGTACCGCAACATGTCACGCAACTGGCAGCGTTCTGAGGGCATCGACCACACGGTGCGGGTCCCCTCGCTGATGATCATGGCCGAAAACGATCACGTGCTGCCGCCATCCTCGGCCGACGGCATGGAGAAGATCGTACCTGATCTGGAAAAATATCTGGTCCGCGGCAGCGGCCACTGGACGCAACAGGAAAAGCCGGACGAGGTCAGCGCCACGCTGATCGAATGGCGGAGAAGGCGGTTTGGGTAAGGCGCGGGCTGCGCCACGTCTTCATTGCGAGGAGCGAAGCGACGAAGCAATCTATTCTTTCTTTTCGTGGCACGATGGATTGCTTCGCTTCGCCCGCAATGACGGATCGATAATGGGAGACAAATTCGCAATGGCGTCGAGCAAACGAGTGAGCCCGATTCCGCAGCCGCCGCCCAAGCGGGTGGTCGGCAACATTTGCGTCTGCGGCGACGGCGGCAAGATGGAGCCGGACGTCAAGGCCGCATTGGTTGCGATCTATCGCGAACGGTTAGGGGCTGGTGCAAATGCCAGTCGGCATTGGATCGATGATCTCGGTGCCAAGAACCGCTACGTGTTGGAGGTCTGGACGGCTAGCGCACGAACTCTCCACGGGTCGACGCCGCGTGGGCATGTTTGTCGATGGCGTCAATGATCTGCGGCCACATCGGGATCGGTAACGCATGGCCCATACCTTCGATCATCAGGAGTTTGGCGCCCGGAATCGAGGTCGCGGTATCCTTGCCACCCGCCGGGTGCACCAGCGGATCGACGGTGCCGTGAATGACGAGGGTCGGCGCCTTAACCTGACGCAGCCGTTCCTTGCGGCTGCCTGAGGCGAGGACGGCGCGGAGCTGGCGTGCGCGGCCGGCAGGATTGGGGCCGCGCTCATAGATGCGTTCTCCCCGCGAACGGTCGAGCGCTTCGTCCTCCGGAAAGCTGCCGACCCGCAGCACTTTCCAGGTCTTCTGGAAGCGCGCCAGAAATTCCTCCTTGGTGGTCGGCGCCGGCTCCATTAGTAGTGCGAGCGCCGCCCGGGACGGCGGCGGAATGCGGGGGTTTCCAGTCGTCGACATGATCGAAGTCAGCGAGCGCATCCGCTGCGGAAACGAGATAGCGATTTCCTGGGCGATCATGCCGCCCATCGACATGCCCACCACATGCGCGGACTTGATGCCGAGCGCGTCCATCAGTCCCATCGTGTCCCGCGCCATGTCGTGCAGATTATAGGGTGCCGCGACCGGGATCTTCAGAAACCGCAGCTTCAGAAGCTCCATCGGGGTCAGGCGGCTGCCGCCCGAGAGGTGACTGGACTTGCCCATGTCGCGGTTGTCGAAACGGATCACGTGAAACCCGCGCGCGGCGAGCTGGCGGCAGAAATCGTCGTCCCACAGCACCATCTGGGCGCCTAGCCCCATGATCAGCAACATCGGTTCGGCGTTGGCAGACCCGAAAATCTCGTAACAAATGTCGATACCGTTGGCGCGGGCGATCTGTGGCGGTTGATGGGCAATGACGTTCACCTTGGCAGTCCTCAAATGGGTTCGCGTGAGAACTCTATGACACGGTTTTTCGCGCCCCAGAAGGCGCTCCAAACTGACGAGGCGATGTTGATCATCCTGTCGCAACAGTGTGGTATGACCAAGCAGGCGAGATAATCGTCGTCAGTCCGGAGCGCGCGAATGGCAGAGAAGAGCAATGATCCGGTCGCGATCTGGCAAAAGATGATTGGCGAGATGGAGAAGGGATTCAACGCCTTCGCTAACAAGGCGATGGAGTCGCCGGAATTCAGCGAGGCCGCCAACCAGGTCGGCGGCGTCTCGGCGGGCGCGCAAAATCAGCTCGGCGACATGATGGAGAAATATCTCGTCAATATGAACCTGCCGAGCCGGGCGCAGATGCTCGGTATGGAAGAGCGGCTGCAAGGAATCGAAGCGCAGCTGAACGAGATCAAAGCGCTATTACATCAGGTCCACGACAATGCCGGCGGTCCGGATGGCGGGCTCGCGCCTGCGCCAAAACCGCCACGAGCAAAGCGGCCGCCGTCGGCGGGCGGAGGACAAAAATGAACGCCGCGGCCGGCCTCGACGTGCACCAGCTGGCGGGAGCCGGTTTAGCGGGCAGGCTGCGTACCCCTTGTGCCGATCACGAATTGGTGATACTGCAGTGCAATATAAATGTTGCGACGCACCATTAACGATGCCATGTTTGGTTTGCCCCGGGCCAGTTCGGACGGGGTGAGCCCATAGCTCAACCCGAGGATGGAGAGACCGAAAATGACTACCGAAACCGATTCCATGCTGAATTCCGTCAAGGAAGCTTTCGCGCCCGTTACCGATGCGCTCAAGAACCTCCAGAACCTGGAAGTTCCCGAGGCTGCGCGTGAGTTCGTGAAGAAGACCGCCGGCACCGCCAAGGAGCGCGCGGCCGATCTTTACGCCGGTTCCGAGAAGGCGACTGCCGCGATCGAGACCGCCGTTGCAGGATCGGTCAGCGAAGCCGCCAAGATCAGCCGTAACATCCAGCAGGCGCTCTACCAGGATGCCGAAGCCTTCTTCGCAGGCGTCGACAAGCTGGCTTCCGCCAAGTCGCTCAACGAGGCGATGCAGATCCAGTCCGACATGCTGCGCGCGCGTGGCGAGGTGCTGGTTTCGCGGGCGAAGGCCTCGACCGAATATCTCGGCAAGCTCGTCGCTGACGGCGCCAAGACCGCGCAGGACAACCTCGCCAAGGTCTACAACAAGACCGCCTGATCGCTTCACTTTAAGGGTCAGTTGCATAGGCGTTAGTTCGAAGGCCCGCTCGATGCGGGCCTTCTTTTTGGGAAGTCGCGTCGATTTGCGCGTTGACGCGCAGCCGGATCTCCCGCCCTCATTCCGGACGACGCGAAGCGGCGGTCCGGAATTTCGAGATTCTCATATGTGCAATTGCACATCATAGTTCGTGCTTCGCCCGCCCCGGAATGACGGCATCGGGCAGGTCGCGCTATGATTGAACCCACCTGACGCTCCGAAAGCCGCCATGACCGTCCCCGCCACCTTCTCTTTCGACGCACCAGGCGACGCCGCACGCGCCGCCGAGTTGCGGCGGGTCAAGGCGCTGGCAACGCTGGTGCTGACGGGCACGCTGGCGCTGTTCGTCATGGCGAAGCTGTTGTCGCCCATGCATCCCGCCTTCGGCTTTGTCGCGGCCTTCGCGGAAGCCGCCACCATCGGCGGGCTCGCCGACTGGTATGCCGTGGTGGCGCTGTTCAAGAGGCCGCTGGGATTGCCGATCCCGCACACCGCGATCATCCAGAGCAACCAGCATCGCATCGCCGACAAGCTCGGCGAATTCATCGAGGTGCATTTTCTCGAAGCCGCTCCGGTCGAAGCCAGGCTGCGCCAGATCGACTTCGGCTCCTTCATTGCCGACTGGCTGCGCGACCGCAAGCGCAGCGCCGATCTCGCCCGTTTCGCGCTGCGACTGTTGCCCGAGGCGGTGAGCGCGACGGAAACCTCCGGCCTGATGAACTTTGTCACGCGCCGCATTACGACGCAGTTGCAATCGATTGATCTGGCGCCGCTCGCCGCCGGCACGCTGCGCGCCTTCGTCGCTGAAGGCCGGCATCAGGGATTGCTCGACGATCTCCTGCGCGCGGTTCACGAGACGATGACCCAGCCGCAAACCATGGCGATGATCCGTGAAAAGATCCGTGCCGAATTGCCGACGCTGCTAAAGCTCTACCGCACCGACAAATTCCTTTTGAACAAGATCGTCGCCTCCGCCACCGCCTTCTTCGAGGAGGTCCGCGGCGATCCCACCCATCCGTTCCGCGGCGAGTTCGATCGCATGGTGCTGTCGTTCGTCGACCGGCTTGGCAGCGATCCCGTCTATGCCGAGCGCATCGACGGATTGAAGCGCGACCTCCTGGCGCGTCCGGAACTCGCCGAGCTTGCGCGTAACATCTGGTCGAATACGCGTTCGTTCATCGAACGCAGCGCCAGCGGCGAAACCCAGGTGTTGCAGCATCATTTGACGGGAATGTTCGCGGCGGCAGGCGAGGCGCTAGCCGTCGACTTCGAACTGCGCGGTGAGATCAACCAAGGTCTCGTCACGGTGCTCAGAAGTTTCATCGCCGAGCAGAAAAGCGGTGTTTCGAGTTTCATCTCCGATCAGGTCAAGGCCTGGGACATGGGGCAGCTGATTTCGCTGATCGAAATCAACATCGGCCGGGACCTGCAATACATCCGCTTCAACGGCTCGCTGATCGGCGGGCTTGCCGGCCTTGCGCTTTACACCGGCGAAGTCCTGCTGCGGCTGTTGTGACTTTTCGACCGCGCGTCACGAACCATGAGGCCCCGATCGGCGAGCATTGTCGCAAATCCGCAAAACGCGCTATGCGTGGTGCATGGCGCATCCGCTTGCCCGCATCATCGACCAGCTCAAGCGCGAACCCTCGCGCACCGGCTCCATCGTCATCACCGTGTTCGGCGATGCGATCGTGCCGCGCGGCGGCTCGGTCTGGCTCGGAACGCTACTGGAATTCTTCAAGACCCTCGACATCGACAGCGGCGTGGTGCGCACGGCGATGTCGCGGCTCGCTGCCGACGGCTGGCTTGAACGCGAGAAGGTCGGCCGCAACAGCTTTTATCGTCTGGCGAAGAGGGGGCGGCAGACCTTCGATGCCGCGACCAAGCATATCTACGATCCGCCGCCCTCCGACTGGACCGGACGTTTTGAACTCTTGTTGATCGGCAACGGCGGGGACCGCGACGCTGCGCGCGAGGCGCTGAAAAATGCCGGGTTTGGCAGTCCGCTGCCGGGCGTGTGGGTCGCGCCATCAGGCGCTCCAATCCCTGAGGAAGCCGCTCACGCGATCCGGCTGGAGGTCTCCGCCGAGAACGACAGCGGCCGGCGGTTGCTCGGCGAGAGCTGGCCGCTCGATCGGACCGCGGACGCCTATCTGAAATTCATGAAAACCTTCGAGCCATTGCGTGACTGGATCGGCCGGCGCGAGCGGCTGTCGGAGGCCGACGCGTTCACCGCGCGGGTCATGCTGATCCATTATTACCGCCGGGTAGTGCTGCGCGACCCGCTGCTGCCGATCGCGTTGCTGCCAAAGGACTGGCCGGGCCGGCCGGCGCGCCAGCTCTGCGGCGAGATCTATCGGGGGCTGTTGCCAGGTTCCGAAAAATGGCTGGATCGCAACGGGTTGAACGAGAATGGCCCGTTGCCTGCGGCCGGCCCGGAACTGGCGCGCCGTTTCGGTGTTTGATATGTTACGGAAATATATTGCAGGTTGAGGTTTATGTTATATATCTAATTCCAGCAATCCGGGAGATCGGCGCATGTACACCCAGGCGCTCAATACGTCCGAAGCCGAGGACCACCAGGTCGAGGACGCCGTGCGCGCCGCGCAGTTCCAGGCGCGGATCGACGCCGAGGAGCGCGTCGAGCCCAATGACTGGATGCCGGCGGCCTATCGCAAGACGCTGACGCGGCAGATTTCACAGCACGCGCATTCCGAAATCGTCGGCATGCTGCCGGAAGGCAACTGGATCACGCGTGCGCCGTCGTTGCGCCGCAAGGCCGCGCTCCTGGCAAAAGTGCAGGACGAATGCGGCCACGGGCTTTATCTCTACGCGGCGGCTGAAACGCTCGGCAGCTCGCGCGAAGAGCTGGTCGATCAGATGCTGGCCGGCAAGGCCAAATATTCCTCGATCTTCAATTATCCGACGCTGACCTGGGCCGACATCGGTGTGATCGGTTGGCTGGTCGACGGCGCCGCGATCATGAACCAGATTCCGCTGTGCCGTTGTTCCTACGGTCCCTATGCCCGCGCGATGATCCGGGTGTGCAAGGAGGAATCCTTTCATCAGCGCCAGGGTTACGAGATCATGGTGACGCTGTCGCGCGGCTCCGACGAGCAGAAGGCGATGGCGCAGGACGCGCTGAACCGCTGGTGGTGGCCGGTGCTGATGATGTTCGGGCCGCCCGATCAGGCGAGCCAGCACGGCGACACCTCGACGAAATGGAAGATAAAGCGCTTCTCCAATGACGAGCTGCGTCAAAAGTTCGTCGATGCGACGGTGCCGCAGGCGCAATATCTGGGGCTAACGATTCCCGACCCCGGCATGAAGCGGAACGCGACCACCGGACACTGGGAGTACAGCGCGATCGACTGGGACGAATTCAAGCAGGTGCTCGCCGGCAACGGCCCCTGCAACCGCGACCGGATGGCGGCGCGGCGCAAGGCGCACGACGAAGGGGCATGGGTGCGCGAGGCAGCAGCGGCCTACGCGGAGAAGCGCAAGCAAAGGTCCGCGGCGCGGGCTGCATAGATATTCAGGGAGATCATGATGGCCACGCCGAACACGCCCCTATGGGAAGTCTTCATTCGCAGCCGCAACGGCCTCGCGCACAAGCATGTCGGCTCGCTGCACGCGGCGGACGCGACACTGGCGCTGCAGGCGGCGCGCGACATCTACACCCGCCGCGGCGAGGGCCTGTCGATCTGGGTGGTGCCATCCAGCGCGATCACCGCCTCTGACCCTGCCGACAAGGGCATGATGTTCGAGCCGGCGGAATCCAAAGTCTACCGGCATCCGACCTTCTACGAGGTGCCCGAAGAAGTCGGGCATATGTGATCTCTCATCCTCACGGTGAGGCGCGCGCCGGCGCCCTCTCGTGAGCCCGGTGGCCCATCCTTGGAGACGCCTGCTTCGCAGGCTCCTCAGGATGAGGAAGAGCAAGTGGTGAAGAATGGCTGTAGCCTCGATTTCCGTGTCCGAAACACCGCTGGTGCTGTACACACTGCGCCGCGCTGACGATGCGTTGATTCTCGGGCACCGGCTGTCGGAATGGTGCGGCCATGCGCCGATCCTGGAAGAGGACATGGCGCTTTCCAACATCGCCCTCGATCTGCTCGGCCAGGCCCGCGAACTCTATAGCTACGCCGCCAAGGTTGAAGGCGGGGGCAACAACGAAGATAAGTTCGCCTATCTGCGCGACGTCAGGCAGTACCGCAACCTGTTGCTCGCGGAACAGCCGAACGGTGACTTCGCGCGCACCATGGTGCGGCAGCTGTTCTATTCGGCATTCGCGGACCTTTACTGGCGCGCGATGATGAAATCGGCCGATGCGACGCTCGCAGCGATCGCGGCGAAGTCGGAGAAGGAAAGCGCCTATCATTTGCGGCATTCGTCGGAATGGATCATACGGCTCGGCGACGGCACCGAGGAAAGCCACGCCCGCGCGCAAGTTGCGATCGACGATCTTTGGGCCTTTACCGGCGAGATGTTCTGTAATGACGACTGCGAGCGCGCTTTAATCGATGCCGGCATCGCCGTCGATCCCGTGAGCTTGCGTCCGCATTGGCTCAAGACCGTTTCCGACATCGTGAATGAAGCGACGCTGGCGCTGCCCAAGAACGACTGGATGCAGCAGGGTGGCCGCGCTGGCCGGCACAGCGAGCATCTCGGCCACCTGCTCAGCGAGTTGCAGTCGATGCAACGAACCTTTCCGGGTGTCACATGGTGATCGCGGTATTCAACGATGTCGAGCTGCGGCAGCGCGCCTGGGAGGTCGCAGCGACGGTGGTCGATCCGGAGATTCCTGTCCTCAGCATCGCCGATCTCGGTGTGCTGCGCGATGTCGTGGTCAGGGATGGTCAGGTCGAGGTCGCGATCACGCCGACCTATTCCGGCTGCCCGGCGATGAACATGATCACATTGGAAATTGAATTGGCGCTGGAACGCGAGGGCTTTCGCAATTCGAAAGTTCGCACCGTGCTCTCGCCGGCGTGGACCACCGACTGGATGAGCGAGGACGGCCGCCGCAAGCTCGGCGAGTACGGCATCGCCCCGCCGCAAGCGGCCAGCTCCCGCCGCGCCTTGTTCGGCGTGGAGCAGGTCAGGTGTCCGCAGTGCGGTTCCATCGCCACTGAAGTGCTTTCCGAATTCGGTTCGACGTCCTGCAAGGCGCTGTGGCGCTGCAAGAGCTGCCGCGAACCGTTCGACTATTTCAAATGTCACTGACCATGTCCGCATCCGCCCCCCGGTTCCATCGCCTGGCCGTGAACGATCGCCGCCGCGAATCTCCGGACGCGGTGTCGCTGGCCTTTGCGATTCCGAAAGAGCTCGCCGACGATTACCGTTTTTCTCCCGGCCAGTATTTGACCTTGCGCACGACCATGGAGGGCGAGGAAGTGCGCCGATCCTATTCGATCTGCTCCGGTCCCGACGATGGCGAGCTGCGCATCGCCGTGAAAAGGGTTGATGGCGGCGCGTTTTCGAGCTGGGCCGCCGACGAGCTGAAGGCGGGCGACCAACTCGACGTGATGACGCCGACAGGTCGCTTCGGCGTTGCGGCGGCGCCGGGCGAAGCGCGCGTCTATGTCGGCTTCGCCGCCGGCTCCGGCATCACGCCGATCCTGTCGATTGTGAAGGGCGTGCTGGCGCGCGAGCCGCACAGCCGGTTCTTCCTGTTCTACGGCAACCGCTCGACCGGCGGCATGCTGTTTCGCGAAGCGCTGGAAGAACTCAAGGACCGCTTCATCCAGCGGCTCTCGCTATTCCATGTGATCTCGGGAGAGGAGCAGGACATCCCGATCCTGCACGGCCGGCTCGACGGCGAGAAGGTGAGGGTGCTGCTGCGCTCGCTGGTCCCTGCCGCAAGCGTCGATCACGTCTTCATCTGCGGCCCCACCGGCATGAGCGAGGAGATCGAGGCAACCTGCCGGGATATTGGCATCGCCGCGGACCGTATTCATGTCGAGCGCTTTGTCTCCGGCCTCGGCGGCAAGCCGCGCCCGAAAGCCGTCGTGCCCATCGGCGCGCCGCCGAAAGCGATGGCCACGCTGATCATCGACGGCAAACGCCGCGAGGTGCCGGTCGCGGAAGGCGAGGCCATTCTCGATGCCGCGCTGCGCGCCGGCGTCGACCTGCCGTTCGCCTGCAAGGGCGGCATGTGCTCGACGTGTCGCGCCAAGCTCGTCGAGGGCAAAGCCGAGATGGAAGTGAACTATTCGCTGGAGCCGTGGGAACTCGAAAAGGGCTTTATCCTCACCTGCCAGGCGCGGCCGACGACGGAAAGAGTCATGGTCGATTACGATCACGTTTGATCGTCATTCCGGGGCGTGCGTCAGCGCGAACCCGGAAATCCAGAAGTTATCGGCACGAGATTCCGGGTTCAGCCCTGACGGGCTGCCCCGGAATGAGGGCTCACATCACTCCTTCGGCCGCTTGTCGAACACGCGCCTGGCCTTGCCGAGCGAGCGCTCCAGCGTATCGGGGGCGACTGCCCTGATGTTGGCGTGGATGCCGGTGGTGTTCTTGATGTGGTGGGTGACGAGCTGGGTGTGCTCGACCAGCCCGCAGCCGTCCCAGCGTTCGGGGCGCGCTTCCGCCAGTACCGTCATCACGTCCATCCGGCCCTCGCGGGTCAATTCTATGATGAAATGTCCGCCGCACCAGTCGGTGGCGAGCAGCACTTCCTCGATCTGGGTCGGGAACACGTTGACGCCGCGCAGGATGATCATGTCGTCGGAACGCCCGGTGACTTTCTCCATGCGCCGCATGCCGGGCCGTGCGCTGCCCGGCAACAGCCGCGTCAAATCGCGGGTGCGATAGCGGATGACCGGAAAGGCCTCCTTGGTCAGCGAGGTGAAGACGAGTTCGCCCTTCTCGCCGTCGGGCAGCACCGCGCCGGTCTCGGGGTCGATCACCTCCGGATAGAAATGATCCTCCCAGATATGCAGGCCGTCCTTGGTCTCGATGCATTCCTGGGCGACGCCAGGGCCCATCACCTCCGACAGGCCGTAGATGTCGGTGGCGTCCATGTCGAAGGATTGTTCGATCTCGGCGCGCATCGCGTTGGTCCACGGTTCGGCGCCGAAGATGCCGATCTTCAACGACGATTTGCGCGGGTCGAGCCCCTGGCGTTTGAACTCGTCCAATATCGCCAGCATGTAGCTCGGCGTCACCGTGATGATGTCGGGCCTGAAATCGTTGATCAGCTGCACCTGCCGTTCGGTCATGCCGCCGGAGATCGGCACCACCGTGCAGCCGAGCTTTTCCGCGCCGTAATGCACCCCCAAGCCGCCGGTGAACAGGCCATAGCCATAGGCGTTGTGGATGATCATGCCGCTGCGGCCGCCGGCGGCGCGAATCGAGCGCGCCATCAGCTCCGACCAGGTCTCGATATCGGCTTTGGTATAGCCGACCACGATCGGCTTGCCGGTGGTGCCGGAAGAGGCGTGGATGCGGACCAGTTCTTGGCGCGGTACCGCGAACATGTTGAAGGGGTAATTGTCGCGCAGGTCGGTTTTCACGGTGAAGGGAAACTTCTTCAAATCCGAGAGCTGCCGAAAATCACTGGGATGCACGCCGGCCTGGTCGAACGCCTTGCGGTAATGCGCGACATTGTCGTAGACGCGCGCCAGCGTTGCGGCGAGACGTTTGGTTTGCAGCGCCGTTATTTCGTCGCGGGATGCGCGTTCGGCGTCGTCCATCTCCGGGCGATAGCCGTTCTTCTTCCGTTGAAGGTTGGTCGAAGCCATCGGACGTTTCCTCAAGATTGTTTTCTATTTCTTTATTTAGCGCCGTGTTGCGTCGCCGGCACCCAGACGCCGCCGACGCCGCGGGAATGGCCGCGCAACTCTGCAATCGCGGTTCCATCGACCGTGACGCGCACATCATAAATCCCGGAGCGCCCGGCTCGCGAGACTTCCCGCGCTACCGCGACCAGCCGGTCGCCGAGCCTGCCCGGCCGGATGAAGGAGATGTTGCCTTGGGCAGCGACCACGCGCTCGTTATGGGAGTTGCAGGCATAGGCGAACGCCGAATCCGCCAGCGTGAAGATGAAGCCGCCGTGGGCAATGCCGTGGCCGTTGACCATGTTGGGCTGGATCGTCATCGCCAGCGTCGCTTCGCCGGCCCTGACCTGCAGGATCTCCATGCCGAGACCCTTGCTGGCGCCGTCCTCCTTCCACATCGCCTCGGCGCAGGCGCGCGCAAGGTCGTCGGGCGAGAGCGTGGCCATGACGTTCACCGCGATGCCCTCGCCGAAAACGGTGACTGCCTTTTAGTCAGGATCGGATGCAATCCGCTTCTCCCCAGGTCGCGCCGGGCTTGTTGGAACAAGCCTCTTTGGCCGTTGGTTCAGTCGATCAGTCTTGATGGCAACGCGGCATGGTGTCAACGATTCCGACGGGCGCGAACCCGTCGTCGGGAACGAAATCATTCGTCTTTCGGCCAGCAACAACGCTTTCATTCCCTTGCCGGCCTGCTGTGCAACGGCTTCCTTCTTTATTCTTGACAGGCGTGGACGCGTATCCATGTAAGCCATTATAGCTGCACGGAAATTGTATTCCCTTTCGGTCGTCCCGGACGGCGCAGCCGTGCCAATTTTGAGGAAAAATCCGTGCAGGACGGTGGCAATATTGTCGTGGTGACTGGATTACTTATCGGCCTCGCCTATGGCGCGATCGGCCTGTTGAGCGGCTTTTGCCTGCTCTCTGGCCTGCGCGGTTGGTGGGCCGACGGTGACAGCCGGCTCATCCGAACCTATGCGCTGGCGCTTGGCGTTGCGATCGCCGCGACCCAGCTTCTTGCCGCCGGCAACGTCGTCGATCTCGGCAAATCGATCTATCTGCAGCCGTCCTTCTCGGCGCCGCTGATGTTCGTCGGCGGACTATTGTTCGGCTACGGCATGGTGCTGTCGAACGGTTGCGGCTCGCGCGCGCTGGTGCTGCTCGGCCGCGGCAATCTGCGTTCTTTCGTCGTGGTGATCGTGCTCGGCATTGCCGCGCAGATGACTTTGAAGGGGCTGATCGCGCCGGCGCGGATCGCTGTGCTGCAGGCAACTCAGGCCGCGCCGAAGTCGGTGTCGCTGCCGGCGCTGTTGTCGACCCTGGGTGTAGGCGAGACCTTCGCGCGGATGATCGCGGCCTCGGTCATCGCGGGCGCGCTGATCATCTTTGCGTTCGCGCATGCGCCATTCCAGCGCGCATGGGGCCAGATCGCCGCCGGCATCGCCGTCGGACTCCTGGTGACCGGCGGCTGGTTTGCGACCGGATATCTCGGCGCCGATGATTTCAATCCGACGCCAGTCACGTCGCTGACCTTTGTCGCGCCGATCGCCGACACCGTGCAATACGCCATGCTGTCGACCGGACTGACGCCGAATTTCGGCATCGCCATGGTCGCCGGCGTATTGGCCGGAAGCCTGGTCACGGCGCTGGTCACCCGCCGTTTCCACTGGGAAGGTTTTACCTCGCCGCGTCACATGCTGCGCTCGATCGGCGGCGCGGCGCTGATGGGCGCGGGCGGCGCGATGGCCTATGGCTGCTCGATCGGGCAGGGCCTCACTGGCTTGTCGACGCTGGCACTGGCGTCGTTCGTCGCGGTCGGCGGAATTTTGTTAGGGACTGCCGCGGGCTTGCGCGGCGTGCTCCGTGTGCAGCCACTGGTGCCGGTGCAGGACGCCCGGGTTTCAGTGCAGGATGGTCAGGCGCGCTGACGCGAGGCTGATTCATCAGTCTCGCGCTTATCTGGTCAGGGCATGATCCAATCCGAAAACCGGCACCCGCTTTTCGGGATCATGCCCTTGAGGTCGCGAGCCGCATCACCTCGAGATAGCCGGGCTTCACTTCCATCCGCTCAATAAAACCCTTCTCGACCAGAAGCCGGTGCGGTTCCGGCAGGCGGTAGCACGGCAAATACATCAACAGATGATGCTCGGCGTGGTCCGGCATATCTGTGCCTTTGGCACACCTTCGCGTTCTGTGGCTTCATCCTTCGAGATGGCGCGGAGCCTGTCATCGGGCCGCGCTTCGCGCGGACCCATTGGCGTCTCCTCAGGACGAGGTCTTGGACCCTCATGGTGAGGAGCCGGCAAGGCCGCGCGTCTCGAACCATGAGGCCACGGAACAATGCCCCTGGGGAGCGGATGATACGACCGCTCGAAGGTTCGTCAATCCGCCGCGCGGGTCACGATATGAATCTTCGAGGTGAGGGTGCGGTGCACCGGACACTTGTCGGCGATCTCCATCAATTTCGTGCGTTGCTCGGCGTCGAGATTGCCGTCCATGGCGATGACGCGCTCGATCCGGTCGAGCATGGCTTCCCTGGTTTCGCATCCGGCGCAATCTTCCGCATGGATCTTGCTGTGTTTCAGCGTCACCGTCGTCCGTTCCAGCGGGAGCGATTTACGGTCGGCATAAAGGCGCATGGTCATCGAGGTGCAGGCGCCGAGGCCGGCAAGCAGAAAATCATACGGACCGGGCCCGGTATCCTCGCCGCCGGCGGCAACCGGCTCGTCGGCGAGCATGCGATGCGGTCCGACCGAAATGGTCTGCTGGAATTTACTGGCCCTGGTTTCGCGCACCACGACGTTGCGCGGCGCTTCGCCGAGATTCGCGACTGGCTCCGATGCCAAGGCATCGAGATAGCGCGTGGACCAAGCCGCGATCATTTCGGCGACATAGCGGCGTCGCGCCGATCGCTGAGCAGATGGTCCGCGCCGGCGAGCGAGACGAAACTCTTGGGATGTTTGGCCGCGACGAAGATATGCGTGGCATTGTCGATGCCGACGGTGTCGTCGGTCGGCGAATGCATGATCAAGAGCGCCTTGTGCAGTTTTGTCACGCGCTCCATCAGACCGTGCTCGGCGATGTCGTCGAGGAATTCGCGTCTGATATGGAACGGCCGGCCGGCCAGCGAGACCTCGACCTTGCCGTGCTTGCGGATGTCTTCGATGCGATCCTTGAACAGGCCGGTGACATGGGCGGGATCGGAGGGGGCGGCAATGGTGACGACCGCTTTGGCGTCCGGAATTTGCGCGGCGGCGGCGAGAATGGCCGCGCCGCCGAGGCTATGGCCGATCAGGATCGCCGGCGCTTTGCGGGTTTCGCGCAGATGGTCGGCGGCATGCACGAGATCGGCGACGTTGGAGGAGAAGGTCGAGTTGGCGAAATCGCCTTCGCTGGAGCCCAATCCCGTAAAATCGAACCGTAGCACCGCGATGCGTTTTGCCGCGAGAGCCACCGCGATGCGCCTGGCGGCCAGCACGTCTTTGCCGCAAGTGAAGCAATGCGCGAACAGCGCGTAGGCAATCGGCTCGCGGTCGGGCAGGTCGAGCGATGCCGCGAGCTGATGGCCGCCTTCGCCCGTGAATTGGAAACGTTCAGTCGGCATGGTCGGCCTCCATGGGGAATACGATGGTGTCGCATCATTCGCCGGAATAGCGCTGTTCTTGCCATGGATCGCCGCGGTTATGGTAGCCGCGGACTTCCCAATAGCCCGGCGCATCCTGTTCGAGGAATTCGATGCTCTGCAACCACTTCGCGCTTTTCCAGAAGTAGAGATGCGGCAGCACCAGCCGCACCGGACCGCCGTGCTCCTGCTGTAGGGGCGCGCCGGACCAGCTATGCGCGAGTAGCGCATCCTCGGCGGCGAAATCTTCCAGCGCGAGGTTGGTGGTGTAGCCGTCATGGGAATGCAGCACGACGAAGCGTGCCTCGTCGCGCGGCTGGCAAGCCATCAAGAGATCGCGGGTTGCCAGCCCCTCCCACTGGTTGTCGTAGCGCGACCAGGTGGTGACGCAATGGATGTCGGAGATGAACGTCGTCTGCGGCTGGCTGGTGAACTGGGCAAAATCCCAGAAGATCGGATGCTCGACCGCGCCGTAGACGTCGAGGCGCCAGCGCTCGCGGGTAATCTGCGGTGTTAGCCCGAGATCGAGGACGGGCCAGTCCTTTGTCAGGTGCTGGCCAGGCGGCAGGCGCTGCGCTTCGGGCCGTGAGGTCTTTCCTGTGAGGAAGCGGCCCTCGCGCGCCCAGCGCTGTTTGCTGCGCGTCAGTTTGCTGTCCGGAGGTGGTTCATTCTCGTCAGCCATGTCCCATGCCATCGCGTTGACGCCGGCATTGCCGGCGTCGCCGACAATAGCATGAACCGCCAGCGCGAGGCGAAGGCTTCAGCCGGCCTTTCCGAACAGCACCGGAAGTTGGCGCGGGCCGCGCACGGTTCCTTCCGACCATTTCACCTGGCCGGCCGGGTCGAGCCGGAAATCCGGAATGCGCTTCAACCATTCCTCGAGCGCGACCGTCATTTCCATGCGCGCGAGGTTGGAGCCGACGCAGCGGTGAATACCGAGGCCAAACGCGGCATGGCGGTTCTCCTTGCGGTCGAGCACGACCTTGTCGGCGTTCGGAAAGGCGGCGGGATCGCGGTTAGCGGCGGGGAACGACAGCAGCACCATGTTGCCCGGTTTGACGGGGCAGCCGCTGATCACGGTTTCCTTCATCACTTCGCGTGCCATGGTGACCGGCGAATAGGCGCGCAGCAATTCCTCGACCGCGGTCGGCATCAACGAAGGCTCGGCGGCCAGCCGCTCGCGATCCGCGGGGGTTTTCGCCAGATGCCACAACGAGGCGCCGATCGCGCTCCAGGTGGTGTCGATGCCGGCAATCAGGATGAGCCGCAGCGAACCCAGCACATGGCCGTCGGACAGCGGCTGGCCATTCTTGTCCTTCGCATTCATCAGTGTCGAGATCAGGTCGTCGGTGTGGTGTGTCTTGCGATATTCGATATGGCCGGCGAAATAGCCGCTCATCTCCTGGACCGCGCGCATCAGGGCGTCATCATCCTTGATGCCGAGTTCGAGAATCTCGTGGATCCATTTGATGAAGAGATCGCTGTCCTTCTCGGGGATGCCGAGCATGTGGGCGATGGCGCGGACCGGAATGTGCTTGGTGTAGCGTGCCGCGGCGTCGCATCCGCCATCGGCGATAAATTCGTCGATTAGTTCGTTGCAGATCGCACGAACCCTCGGTTCCAGCTTCTTCATCGCGTCGGGCGTGAACGGCGGCAGCAGCAGCTGCTTGGCCGGCTTGTGTTCCGGTGGGTCGGAGGTAATGGGCGGCGCCACGCCGGTGGTCTCCGGCCGGACGTCGCGCACGATCACCCGGCGCGAGGAAAAATGTTCGGTGTCGTGGGCGATCTCCCGGACCGCCTCGTAGGTGGTCGGCATGTAGCAGCCGAGGAAGCGATCGGTGTGAACCACTGGCGATGCCTCGCGCAATTCGTCCCAGATCGGAAACGGATTTTCGGTCCAGCGCGGGTCGGTGTGGTCGAAATCGTGAACCCAATCGGCGACCGGTGGATGTTCGGGCAAAATGCGGGCGGCATCGGACATCTGGGCAATCCTCTGGTTCGTTCGCTTGATCTATGATGGCGCTGGGAATCGTCAGCCAATTTCAAATCGGCGGTACCGACGCGAAGGGGTCACTCTTCGGTGACTTCGATCGCGATTTCCGGACAATTGGCCTGGGCGAGCCAGGCCTTGTCCTCAAGCTCTGCCGGCACGCGGCCGTCGCCGATTTCGTGCGCGTTGCCGAATTCGTCGAGGTTGAACAGCTCGGGCGCCAGCGACTTGCAGCGGGCGTGTCCCTGACACTTGTCCTGGTCGACGTGGATTTTCAGCTTTCCAGACATGACGATCCTTCCCCTTGGCCCCGCGCTTTCGCGGGCCGCGTATTGTGTTTGCCATCCTTCATTCGGATGGTGCGGGCATCTTGGCTGCGCCCTTAAGTTATAGCATATTACATTGGTGCTGCGCTTGTGCGTCAAGCGGAAAGTGATGGATTGTGAGATTAGATGACTCGAACTCTCCCGCAAGGCGCTCAACGCCTACCACCACGGTGATCTCAGGGATGCCCTGGTTCAGGCCGCGCTCCGGGAAGCGGAGCAGGGTGGGCCGGAAGCCATCAGCATCAAGGCTTTAGCGAAGAAGCTTGGTGTCTCACAGCCGGCTCCCTACCGGCATTTTGCCGACCGCGAGGCGCTGCTCGCGGCCGTGACGGCCGAGGCCTTCCGGCAATTCAGCGCAGCGCTGCGCGAGTCGATCAGAAAACCATCTAAACGCTCGAAATTGTCGCGCCTCGCGCAGGCCACGCTTTCCTTCGGTCTTCGCCGCAACGGGATCTACCGGCTGATGTTCGCATCGCGCATCATGGCCTGTGCCTCGAAAGGCAGCGAGCTTCATAACGCGGCGATGGAAACCTTCGGCCTGGTTCTCGACGCGCTGGAAGCTCCGGTGGTCGGATTGTTGCGCGAGCGGCACGCCCTGAAAATTTGGGCTGCGCTGCACGGGGTGGTGATGCTGGCGGAGCAGGGGTTGCTCACTGGACAGGCCGCCAACATGACCAGAGAGGAATTGGTCGAGGATATCGTGGAGGAGACCAGGCTCGCGCTGTCGGTTGCGATCAAGGAGGCGGCCGGCCGCGGTGCGTGACGCGCCGGCGCGCAGATCGCGGCAATCCCGCTTGATGAGGCGTTACTTCGGCGGCCTCGGATCGATCGGCGTGGTCCCACGCACGCCCAGAATATCCTCCAGCAGCTTTGCGCCGGCGAGAAGCTGCGCCTCGCCGCGTGGCGCCGCCACCATCTGGAGTCCGACCGGGAGGCCTGACGCCGTGAAACCGCAGGGCAGCGACAGCGCCGGGCAGCACACCAGCGTGATGGCATAGACGATGCCGAGCCACTCGACATAATTGTCGAATTTCTTGCCGGCGCATTCGGCGACATAGCGGTTCTCGACCGGAAACGGCGCGACGATGGTCGCGGGCGCCAGCAATAGATCGTAGCTCTTGAAGAATTCCAGCGTGCGGTTGGTCATCGCGATGCGCTGCGCTTCGGCGCGTTCAAGCTGCTCGACTGTCAGCTTGAGGCCTTCCTCGATGTTCCAGATCACCTCGGGCTTGAGCAGGTCGCGCCTGGAGCGCAGCAGCGCCGCCTTGCTGATGGCAAAGTCGAACGCGCGCAGCACGTGGAAGCATTCATGGGCCTCGCGCAGGTCCGGATGGGCTTCCTCGACGATGGCGCCAGCTTCCGCAAAGCGCGCCGCCGCCTTGCGGGTGATGGCGGCGACCTCGGGATCGACCGGCGTGATGCCGAGATCGGGCGAGAAAGCGACGCGTTTTGGGCGCTTGCCGGAGCGCGCTGCGGACAGGAACGAGACCGGCAGTGCGGGCAGCGACAAGGGGTCGGCCGGATGTTCGCCGCTCATGGCATCGAGCAGGAGCGCCAAGTCTTCGACATTGCGCGCCATCGGGCCCTGCACACCGAGATTGCGGTCGATCTTGGCGGCAGGCGTATGCGCGACGCGGCCGATGCTCGGGCGCAGGCCGACGATGCCGCAAAAGCTTGCCGGGTTGCGCAGGGAGCCGCCCATGTCGGAACCGTGCGCCAGCCACGCCATGCCGGTGGCGAGCGCGACCGCAGCACCCCCGGAAGAGCCGGCGGCGGAGCGCGAAGTGTCCCAGGGGTTGCGGGTCGCGCCGAATACTTCGTTGAAGGTGTTGGCGCCGGCGCCGAATTCCGGCGTGTTGGATTTGGCGTAGATCACTCCGCCATTGGCCTCGAGATGTTCGACCAGAATGTCGGACTGTGCCGGAATATTATCCTTGTAGATCGGCGAGCCCTGCGTGGTGAGCACGCCCTCGACATTGGTCAGGTCCTTGATCGGCACAGGCATGCCGGCGAGCAGGCCGCGACTGCCGGCGGGTTTTTGCATCAGGGCTTTCGCGTGGCTGCGGGCGCGATCGAAGCACAGCGTCGGCAACGCGTTCACCTTGCCGTCGACCTCGGCGATCCGGCTCTCCAGCACGTCGAGCAGATCGAGCGGGGTGACTTCGCCCGAATTGAGTTTGTCGACGATGGCGCATGCCGTCGCCCGCACCAGTTCCTGATTGGATGCCATTTGCGTCTCCCGGTCTTCCAGCTTCCGAATACCTGGTGCTGTAGAACATTTTCCGGCAAAGTGGAAACAGGCCGCACCTGGAGATCTCTGCATGACGACGCCATTCGACGCACCGGACTGGCGCAGCATGAGTCAGGAGGAGCGGGACCTCGGCCTCAACAACGGCGTCGCGGTGGCTGGCAGCGCCGACATTGTCGCCGCCTGGGAGCGGCGTTCGGCCGAGATGCGGGCGCGCTACCCCGATCATCTCGATCTTCGATATGGCCCGCGCGAGCGCAACCGGATCGACTTTCTTAAAATCCGCGACAACGCGCCGACGCTGTTGTTCATTCACGGCGGCTATTGGCAACATCGCGCCAAGGAGGTCTTTACGGTTTTTGCCGAAGGATCTATGGCGCACGGCATAAATGTCGCGCTGGTCGGTTATACACTGGCGCCGGACGCGACCCTCGACGAGATCGTCGCCGAGATCCATGCGGGAATCGATTATCTCGCCGGGCAATTGCCCGCGCTCGGGGTGGGCGCGAGCGGGATCGTGGTGTCCGGATGGTCGGCCGGCGGGCATCTGACCGCGATGGCGCTATCACATCCCAGCGTCAAAGCAGGAATGGCGATCAGCGGCATCTACGATCTCGAGCCGATCCGACACAGCTATCTCAACGTCAAACTCGGGCTCGACGAAGCGATGTCCCGCCGCAACTCTCCAATGATGCAGGCTGGCGCGCTAAAGCCGCTGTCGCTGGTCGTCGGCAGCGCCGAACTACCATTGCTGCGCCGGCAGACCGCGGATTTCGCCGGCCACCGTGCGAAGATTGGCTTGCCGGTGACCTATGAGGAGATTCCGGGCGCCAATCATTTTACGATCATGGACGAGACTGATCTCGCCCGCAGGGGCGGATCACGACGCTGATCCGGCAGTTGTTCGAGCGGACGGCCGTATAAGCGGCTACCCCCAGCCCGCGCTGATGCCGCCGTCTACCGTATAAATCACGCCCGAGGTATATCCCGAACGGTCGGAGGCGAGGAACGCCATCAGGTCGCCGATTTCCCGGGCGTGGGCGGGACGGCCGAGCGGCATGCCCTTCTGAAACTCCTTGTAGCGGTTCTCGTCGCCGAACTGATGCTTGGCGCGGGTTTTCAGCAGCGTGACGTGGCGGTCGGTGCCGACCGGTCCGGGATTGATGCCGACCACGCGGATATTGTCGGCGAGGCTCTTGCCGCCGAGCGCGCGGGTGAACGCCATTAGGGCGGCGTTGCCGGCGCTGCCGCAGATGTAGTTGGCGTCGAACTTTTCGCCGGCGGCGCCGATGTCGTTGACGATCACGCCATGGCCGCGCGCCTTCATCTGCGCGTAGATCGCGCGAGTGAGGTTGATATAGCCGAACACCTTGAGATCCCAGGCATGACGCCAGGTCGGCTCGTCGATCTTGTCGATCGAGCCGCCGGGGATATCGCCGGCATTGTTGACGAGGATGTCGATATCGGAGGCGTCCTTCGCCAGCCGCGCGAGGTCCGCAGGGTTCCGCAGGTCGACGACGTGCGTCGTGGCGTCGATCTGGTGGGCCGAGCGCAGGCGCTCGGCAAGCGCCTTCAACTGGTCGCCGCTGCGGGCGGCAAGCCGGAGATGCGCGCCTTCTTCAGCAAAGGCCTCGGCGGCGGCGGCGCCGATGCCCTTCGAGGCGCCGGTGATCAGGACACGTTTGCCGCGCAAATGGAGATCCATGGGATTGCTCGCTGGGTTGGAAGGCGTCTGGCTGGATTTCGTGGTGATATGGGACTGTTAGGCCGTCGCCAGCGAGGCGGTCAACATTGCACTGCAGCGTTGCGCCATGACAAACTTTGGTCCATTGCAATCCGGCTTCGATAAACCGCGGCTCCGGCGCGGCAGGTAACAAGGAAACTCTCGATGAGCACGCAAAAAAAACAATATCGGATCGCGGTCATTCCAGGCGACGGCATCGGCAAGGAAGTGGCGCCGGAGGGTCTGCGGGTGCTGGAGGTGGCCGCAAAAAAGCATGGTGTTGCCGTGCATTTCGACCACTTCGATTTTGCCTCCTGGGACTATTTTGAAAAGCACGGCGAGATGATGCCGGAGGACTGGAAGGAACAAATCGGCAAGCACGATGCGATCTATTTCGGCGCGGTCGGCTGGCCTGCGAAAATTCCAGATCACGTTTCGTTGTGGGGATCCCTGATCAAATTCCGCCGCGAGTTCGACCAGTACGTCAACCTTCGCCCGGTGCGGCTGATGCCGGGAGTGCCGTCGCCGCTTGCCAACCGCAAGCCCGGCGATATCGATTTTTGGGTGGTGCGCGAAAACACCGAAGGCGAGTATTCGTCCGTCGGCGGGCGGATGTTCCCGGATACCGACCGCGAATTCGTGATCCAGGAAACGATCATGACGCGTACCGGCGTCGACCGCATCCTGAAATTCGCGTTTGACCTCGCGCAGTCGCGGCCGAAGAAGCACTTGACCTCGGCGACCAAATCCAACGGCATCTCGATTACCATGCCGTATTGGGACGAACGCGTGGAGGCGATGGCGAAGAAATATCCCGGCGTGAAGTGGGACAAGTACCACATCGATATCCTCACCGCGAATTTCGTCCTGCATCCGGACTGGTTCGACGTCGTGGTCGGCTCGAACCTGTTCGGCGACATCTTGTCTGATCTCGGTCCGGCCTGCACCGGCACCATCGGCATCGCGCCGTCGGGCAATATCAATCCGGAAGGCAACTTCCCTTCCGTGTTCGAGCCGGTGCACGGCTCTGCGCCCGATATCGCCGGCCAGGGCATTGCCAACCCGATCGGCATGATCTGGTCCGGCGCGATGATGCTGGAACATCTCGGCGAGAAGCCGGCGGCGGCTTCGATCGTGGCCGCGATCGAGCGCACGCTCGGCGAACGCACGCTGCGCACGCGCGACCTCGGCGGCAACGCCGACACCGTCGCCTGCGGCAAGGCGGTGGCGGAAATGGTGGAGTAGGCGGCATCTTCCCCTCTCCCCTTGTGGGAGAGGGTGGCTTCGCGAAGCGAAGGCGGGTGAGGGGTTTCCATCCGCGGAAGCAAACCCCTCATCCGGCGCGGACTTCGCATAGCCGATGCAAAGCATCGGCGTCCCTATTAAGGAACGGCGGCTGAAGGCCGCCTACGGCCACCTTCTCCCACAAGGGGAGAAGGGAAGTAAGAAGCGGCGCCCCTTAGCCGCCCGCAATCCTCCGGCAATGCTCCCACGCCGCGCCGATCAGATTCTCACTCGCCTCGGGCGTGCGGAACGCCGAATGTGCCGATAACGTCACATTGGGTAGCCTGGTCAGCGGGTGATCCACCGGCAGCGGCTCGACGTTGAAGACATCGAGCCCGGCGTGCCTGATGTGGCCCGACTTCAGGGCGTCGATCATCGCGGCTTCATTCACCAGCGCGCCGCGCGCGGTGTTGACGAGGATGACGCCCGGCCGCATCGCAGCGATGCGCTGGCGCGTGACAAACCCGCGGGTTTCGTCGTTCAGCAACAGGTGAAGCGAGATGACGTGGCTCTCGGCCAGCAGCTTTTCCAGCGTTACAAACTCGACGCCGGCAAAATTTTTCGGCGTCCGGTTCCACGCGATCACCCGCATGCCGCTGCCCATCGCGATGCGCGCGACTTCTGCGGCAATGCCGCCGAAACCGATCAAGCCGAGCGTCTTGCCGGTGAGCTGCATGCCGTCTTCGCGCAGCCAATTGCCGGCGCGCATTTCGCGGTCCATCTGCGCGATGCCGCGGGCCGCCGCCCACATCAGCGCGATGGCGGCTTCGGCAACCGCGGTGTCGCCGTAACCCCGGATCAGGTGAACGGAAATACCGAGCTCGCCAAGTTCTTCCGGATTCATATAGCTGCGCGCGCCGGTGCCCAGAAACACCACATGCCTGAGGCCCGCGCATTGGCGCGCGATCTCGGTCGGCAGCGCGGTATGATCGACGATCGCGATCCCGGCACCGTCGAGCACTTTTGGCAACTGGTCCGGCGCGACGTCCGGGTCGCGATGGATGCGCACCGCGGGATCGCCGGGCTTGGTCAGGCGTTCGAAAATGACGGCGAGGGCTTCATTGGCGTCGACAAAAACTCCGCGCACGGAATGCTCCGGTTGTTGGTTGATGGTCAGGACGCGACGCCGGCCAGCGCCAGAACGGTATGCATCAGAACGTTGGCGCCGGCTGCGCAATCGGCTTGCGTCGCATCCTCCAGCTCGTTGTGACTGATGCCGTCCTTGCAGGGAACGAACACCATCGCCGCCGGCATCACGGTGTTGAGGTTGCAGGCGTCGTGGCCGGCGCCGGACGTGATCCGCCGGTGCGAATAGCCGAGCTGTCTGGCGGCATTCTCGACTGCGTCGACGAGTTTGGGATTGAAATGGGTCGGCGGCTTGCGCCAGACCAGATCGAGCGTGACCTCGACCTTGCGCCGCGCCGCGATTTCGGCGATCGCCGCGCGCAGATCGCGGTCGAGCGCGTCCAGGATCGTACTGTCCGCGCTGCGGGTATCGATCGTGAAGGCGATTTCGCCGGGGATCACGTTGCGCGAGGGTTTGGCGATCACGGCCTCGCCGACGGTGCCGACCGCTTTTGGGCCGTGCTTTTTGGCGATACTCTCCATCGCCAGCACGATCTCGGACAGCGTTGCCAGCGCGTCGCGGCGCAGCGGCATCGGCGTCGAGCCGGCATGACTTTCAAAGCCGGTGATCTTGCCATCGTACCACAACACGCCCTGTCCCGAATCGACCACGCCGATGGTCTTGTGCTCCGCTTCGAGGATGGGACCTTGTTCGATGTGCAGTTCGACGAAGCCTGAGAATCTCTGCGTGCCGACGGGGCGATCGCCGCGATAGCCGATGCTGTCGAGCGCCTCGGCCACGGTGACGCCTTCGGCATCCTTGCGTGACAAGATATCGTCGGTGGTGAAGTCGCCGGCATAGGCGGCCGAAGCCATCATCGCCGGTGCAAAGCGCGAACCTTCCTCGTTGGTCCAGTTGCAGATGCAGATCGGCGTTTCCGTCTCGATCCCGGCATCGTTCAGCGTGCGCACCACCTCGAGCGCGGCCAGCGTGCCGAGCACGCCGTCGAACTTGCCGCCGGTCGGCTGGGTGTCGAGATGCGAGCCCATGCCCACCGGAGGCTTCGACATGTCGCGGCCTTTGCGCAGACCGAACATCGAACCGAGCGCATCGACGTGGATTTCGAGACCCGCGGCCTCGCAGGCTTTGCGGAACCAGTCGCGCACCTGCTTGTCCTCCGGGCCGAGCGTCAGCCGCCGTACCCCGCCTTTCGGCGTGGCACCGAATTTCGCGGTTTCATGAATCGTATCCCAGAGGCGGGCGGAATCGATTTGCAGGTTGGATGCGATTTTGGTCATGGAGCCATTTCCGAAAGGTCAGACGGTGCGCGCACTCGGTTGTTTTCAATGACGCGCCGACAGCGGCGCGTCAATGACAACGCTGCCCTGCGCAAGCTTGGCGGCGAGTTCGGCAACGCGCTCGACCGCGACGGTGTCGGGCGAAGCCAGCCAGCTCGCCGAAAAGGTCAGCGGCGGTATCTGCAAATTGGTCGACAGCAATTGCAGCCGTCCATCGGACATTTCGTTTTCGACGATCGCGGTCGGAATGACCGCGATGCCGAGGCCTTCGATCGCCATGTGGATGACGGTCGCGAGCGAGGCTGAGGCATGCAGGCGCATCGGCGGCAAGCCCGGGCGGTTGAACAGCGAGCGCACGATTTCATAGGGCTGGGTCTTGCGCGGAAAGGTGATGATCGGAAATTTCGCGAGATCCTGCACCGTCAGTCTGCGCTGACCCAACCCGAGCGACGGACTGGCGAGGAAGCCCACCGGATAATCGCACAGCACCCGGTTGCTGACGGTCGGTGCCGTCAGCGGGCCGAGCAGGAAGGCGAGTTCGATTTCCTGCGCCAACAGCCGGCTGCGCAAATTCGAGGTGATGTCGACCTCGATTTCGAGCGAGAGATTGGGATAGGCGCGATTGACGCTCTTGACCAATTGCGACAGCCAGGTGTGCACGATGGTCTCGGCGACGCCGAGCCGCAGCACGCCGTGCATCGCCGAGCGGTCGCCGACCACCGCCAGCATTTCGGAGCGCAGCCCGATCAGCTTCTCGGCATAGACCATCATCTGCCGTCCGCTCGGCGTCGGAAGCACCATGCGCCGGTCGCGCTGCAGGAGCTTTACCCCGACCTCGCGCTCGAGCTGCGCGATCCGTTGCGAAATGGCGGGCTGGGTGGTGTTGAGCTTCTGGGCGGCGCCGCGGAAGCTGCCGAGCGTCACCACCCACATGAAGGTCTCAATTGCCTTGAAATCGGTCATGCATTCAAAGTCCCCAGATCGATAAATTGAATTTATCTATCTTGATTAAAAACAACGATTAGACATTATGCTAGCCGTATGCGCCATTCGCTGTCGAGCATATTGAGCGGGATCTGACATGATCGGCTTGGCGAGAACCGAACCCGTGCCCCAGCCCACCGTGGCTGATCCGCTGCCGAGCGTGGCGGCCCGGCATGCCTGCCGCGCGGGCATGGCCACCACCACGGCCGGAATCGCCAACGGGTTTGTGCAGGGCAATCTCGCGATCCTGCCGGAAAAACTCGCGGCGTCGTTCCACCGGTTTTGCCAGCTCAACCCGAAACCATGTCCCATCATCGGCATGTCCGAGGTCGGCGACCCCCGCATTCCCTCGCTTGGGATCGATCTCGATATCCGTACCGACCTGCCGCGTTACCGCGTCTGGCGCGACGGCGAGGTCGTGGAAGAGCCGACCGACATCATGACGCATTGGCGCGACGATCTGGTCGCCTTCGTGCTCGGATGCTCGTTTTCATTCGAAGAAGCGCTGCTGGCGGACGACCTGCCGATCCGCCACATCGAACGCAAGGTGCGGGTCCCGATGTACCGCACCAATATCGAGTGCCACCCGTCGGGGCCGTTCGCGGGTCCCATGGTGGTATCGATGCGGCCATTCAAGCCGGCGGATGCAATCCGCGCGGTGCAGATCACCTCGCGCTTTCCCGCCGTGCATGGCGCGCCGGTTCATCTCGGCCATCCGCATTCGATCGGGATCAAGGACATTGCAAAACCCGACTACGGCGATGCGGTTCCGGTCGAGGCCGATGAGATCCCCGTATTCTGGGCTTGCGGCGTGACCCCGCAGGCGGTGATATCGGCGGCGAAGCTGCCGTTCGCGATCACGCACGCGCCTGGATTGATGCTGGTGACCGATCTCCGCAACAAACAATTGGCTGTGCTTTAATGGGCAGCTTGTGTCGCTCTTTGAGGCTTTACCGCCAACTTCAATCGTTCCATCGATAGCTGCCGACAACAGAGGATATCGCAATGACCATCACCCGCCGAAATGTATTGCTTGGTGCGACCGCTACCGCTGCGCTGCTGCCGATCGCGGCCCGCGCCGATGTGCCCGAGGTGAAGATCGGCGTCATTTATCCGTTGTCCGGCGCCAGCGCCCAGATCGGCGTCGATGCGCAGAAGGCGTTCGAAACCGCAGCCGACATCATCAACAACAAATACGATTTCGATCTGCCGCTGGCGCGGACCGAGGGATTGCCCGGGCTGGGCGGCGCCAAAGTCAAGCTGGTGTTCGCCGACCACCAGGCTGATCCGCAGAAGGGCCGCGCCGAAGCCGAGCGCCTGATCACGCAGGAAAAGGTCTGCGCCATCATCGGCACCTATCAGAGCGCAGTCGCCGTCACCGTCAGCCAGATCTGCGAACGTTACCAGATTCCTTTCCTTTCGGCCGACAACTCTTCGCCGAGCCTGCATCGCCGCGGTTTGAAGTTCTATTTCCGCGCGGCGCCGCATGACGAAATGTTCTCGGCCGCAATGTTCGACTTCTTCGATGCCATGAAGAAGAAGGGCCAGAAGATCGATACGCTGTCGCTGTTCCACGAAGACACGATCTTCGGCACCGACTCGTCCAACGCGCAACTGAAACTCGCGGCCGACCGCGGTTACAAGGTGGTCGCCGATATCAAATATCGCGCGAATTCACCATCGCTGACGGCCGAGGTACAGCAGCTCAAGGCCGCCAACGCCGACGTGCTGATGCCGTCGAGCTACACCACGGACGGCATCTTGCTGGTGAAGACGATGGGCGAACTCGGCTACAAGCCAAAAAATATTGTCGCGCAGGACGCCGGCTTCTCCGAAAAAGCCCTGTACGATGCGGTGGGCGACAAGCTCGAAGGCGTGATCTCGCGCGGCAGCTTCTCGCTCGATCTCGCGGCCAAGCGGCCGATGGTCGGCAAGATCAACGACATGTACAAGGCGAAGTCCGGCAAGGACTTCAACGACTATTCGTCGCGGCAGTTCATGGGCCTGATCGTGATGGCGGATGCGATCAATCGCGCCAAGTCCACCGACGGCGACAAGATTCGCGAGGCGCTGGTCGCCACCGATATGCCGGGCGAGCAGACCATCATGCCGTGGAAGCGCGTGAAGTTCGACGCCATGGGCCAGAACAACGATGCCGATCCGGTGCTGCTGCAATATGTCGGCGGCAAGTTCGTCACCATCTTCCCGCCGCAGGCCGCGGTCGCCGAAGCCGTCTGGCCGATGAAGTAATCGGCCGCGACGGGGCAGGGGACGTGACCGCCGAAACCATCATCCAGAGCCTGGCGAGCGGGCTTCTCATGGGGCTGCTCTACGGATTGATCGCCGTGGGGCTGGCGCTGATCTTCGGTTTGATGGACGTCGTGAACTTCGCCCATGGCGAGTTTCTGATGATCGCGATGTACGCGACGTTCTTCCTGTTCGCGTTCTTCGCGATCGATCCCTTGCTCGCGGCGCCGTTGGTCGCCGCGGCGCTGTTCGTGTTCGGCGCGGTGGTCTATCTGCTGGTCGTGCGCTTTGCGGTCAGGGCCAAGGCCAATGCCGGCATGGTGCAGATCTTTTCGACCTTCGGCCTTGCGATCGTGATGCGCGGGCTCGCGCAGTTCTTCTTCACGCCGGACTACCGCAGCGTCACCCATTCGTGGCTTGGCGGCAAAACCATCTCGATTGCCGGCATCTTCTTGCCCGTGCCGCAGCTCGCCGGCGCGCTGGTGTCAATCCTGGCCTTCGCTGCGCTGTACTTCTTCATCCATCGCACCGATTTCGGCCGCGCGCTGGAGGCCACGCGTGAGGATGCCGGCGCGGTGGCGCTGGTCGGCATCGACAAGAACAGGGTGTTCGCGCTCGGCTGGGGCCTTGGCGCGGCGCTGGTGGGATTGGCCGGTGCGATCATGGCGATGTTCTTCTACATCTATCCCGATGTGGGCGCCTCGTTCGCGCTGATCGCCTATGTCACCGTGGCGCTGGGCGGTTTTGGGAGTGTGTTCGGCGCCTTTGCGGGGGGCATCGTCGTCGGTCTGGTCGAAGCCTCTACCGCCTTGATCCTGCCGCCCTCGCTGAAATCGGTCGGCATCTACGCGGTCTATCTGCTGGTGGTCTTCATCCGGCCGCGCGGCCTGTTCGGGTCGATCTGATGGATACCGGTTTTGCCCAGCGCCGCCGCCGTGATCTGGTCATTGCCGCCTGTTTGGCTGTCGTCGCCGCGCTGGTGCCGCTGTTCGTGAAGGACGTCTACGTCCAGAACATCATGGTGCTGACCCTGATGTACGCGGCGCTGTCGCAGAGCTGGAATATCCTTTCCGGCTATTGCGGGCAGATATCGCTCGGCCACGCGCTGTATTTCGGGCTCGGCGCCTATACGACAGCGCTGCTCTTCACCAAATTCGGCGTGCTGCCGTGGTTCGGCATGCTCGGCGGCGGGCTGATATCGGCAGCTATCGCGATGGCGTTGGGCTATCCCTGTTTCCGCCTGCGCGGCCATTATTTTGTCATTGCCACCATCGTCATCGCCGAAATTGCGCTGTTGTTGTTCCAGAACTGGGATTGGGCCGGTGCGGCGCTCGGAATAGATATTCCCGTCCGTGGCGATAGCTGGCTCAAGTTCCAGTTCACGCGCAGCAAGCTGCCCTATTTCTACTTTGCGCTGGTGCTTGCCTGCGTCGCCTGGCTCGTGACCTGGTGGCTGGAGGATTCGAAATGGGGCTATTGGTGGCGCGCCGTGAAGGACAATCCGGACGCCGCCGAAAGCCTGGGGGTGGTCGTGTTCAACTCCAAGATGGGGGCGGCGGCGGTCTCGGCATTCCTCACCGCGATCGGCGGCAGCTTCTACGCGCAGTTCGTGTCCTATATCGATCCCGAAAGCGTCATGGGCTTCCAGTTCTCGCTCCTGATGGCGCTGCCCGCGGTGCTCGGCGGCATCGGCACCCTGTGGGGACCGGTATTAGGGGCGGTCATTCTTATTCCGCTGACTGAACTGACGCGCTCCTTCATCGGCGGTTCCGGCCGCGGCGTCGACCTGATCGTCTACGGCGCGCTGATCGTGCTGATCTCGCTGGCGCGCCCGGAAGGCTTGGTCGGTCTGTTCTCGCGTCGGCGCAAGGGAGCGGTCCAATGACGCCGTTATTGGAAACGCGCGGCGTCTGGCAACGCTTCTCCGGCCTGATCGCCAACAGCGACATTTCGATCTCGGTCGGACGCGGCGAGATCGTAGGATTGATCGGTCCCAATGGCGCCGGCAAGTCGACGCTGTTCAATCTGATCGCGGGCGTGCTGCCGCCGACGCAGGGCTCGATCTGGTTCGACGGCCAGGACGTCACCAGGCTGCCGGCGGCGGAGCGCTGCCAGCGCGGCATCGGCCGCACGTTCCAGGTGGTGAAGAGCTTCGAGACCATGACGGTCATCGACAACGTCATCGTCGGCGCGCTGGTGCGCACCACCGTAATGCGCGAGGCGCGCCGCAAGGCGCATGAGGTGCTGGAATTTTGCGGTCTCGCCGGCCGCGCCAATGTGCTGGCGAGCGGTCTGATCCCGTCGGAAAAACGAAGGCTCGAAGTCGCCCGCGCGCTTGCGACCGAGCCGAAACTTTTGCTGCTCGACGAAGTGCTGACCGGGCTAACCCCGATCGAGGCGCAGACCGGCGTCGAACTGGTGCGAAAGGTGCGCGCTACCGGCGTCACCGTGTTGATGGTCGAGCACGTCATGGAGATCGTGATGCCGCTGGTCGACCGCGCCATCGTGCTCGATCTCGGCAAGGTGCTGGTCGAGGGCAAGCCGGCCGAAATCGTCCGCGATCCGAAAGTCATCTCGGCCTATCTTGGGGATCGTCATGCTGTCGGTGCATGAACTCACCACCGCCTATCAGGGGCTGGTCGCGATCTCGGCGGTCTCGATCGAGGTCGCCAAGGGCGAGATCGTTCTGGTCGCCGGCGCCAACGGCGCCGGCAAATCGACATTGATAAAATCCATCGCCGGCGCCGAACGTCCGCGCTCGGGCACCGTGACCTTCGACGGCGCGCGCATCGACGGCAAGGCGCAGCATCTCATCACCGCCGGCGGCATCGCCTATGTGCCGGAGAACCGCCGGCTGTTTCCGCGGCTGTCGGTGCGCGACAATTTGCGGCTCGGCAGCTATCTTTATCGCGGCGAGGCAAACCGCGACCAGCCGCTGGAACTGGTCTTCCAGTTGTTTCCGCGGCTGGCGGAGCGTCTGGAACAGCGCGCCGAGACACTAAGCGGCGGCGAGCAGCAGATGCTGGCGATCGGCCGTGCGCTGATGACGCGGCCGCGGCTTCTGATGCTGGACGAGCCGTCGCAGGGCATCATGCCGAAACTGGTCGACGAAATTTTTCAGGCGGTCAAACGCATCCGCGATACCGGCTTGACCGTGCTGATCGTCGAGCAGCGCATGGCCGAATGCCTCGATATCGCCGACCGCGCCTACATCCTGCAGACCGGCCGCGTGCTGATGCAGGGGACGTGCGAGCGAGATCAAGGGCAATCCGGACGTGAGGAAAGCGTATCTGGGGCTTTAGAACGACCCGACGGGCAAATCACCTGGACAATTTATCGACCCCTCTGTCCAGCCCTCTTTGCAAAAATATTCTGATTTTCCGAACACGCAAATCAGCTTATAACCGCCCCGTCCTGTCCCACGAGAGGGGCGTGTCGCGATCGTCACGGACGCGGGGCGGGATGTGGTGGCCGCGAGGAGCGCTGGAGACGAGCGCGCTTTCTTGCGGACGGCAAAATCGTATGGTCCTGACGCCTCGACGCTGGCGTCAAGTTTGCGGGAAGCGATTTCCGCAGGCGACGGTGACAAAAAAGCCCGATCGCCGGGGAGGGTACGACATAAGCCGTAAACCCATTGCGCGGGGAATGCCGGGTGATTCCGGTGTGACCTGACTAACGCGTGTGCGTTCTACCACTACTCATTGCACACGCGGCTATCGGGCGCATCGGGCGCCCGGCATTCCCTGCGCCCTCTATCGAAGAGGGCGGGAATTTTTTAGCAAAACTCGCGCGAAACATGCGGCGAGACTCGCGAAGCCATGCACGGTGATCTCCCCTCCCTCCACGCGCAACGCGCGTGGCGGGGAGGGGGCGGGGTGGGGGGTCTATCAGTTTGCTCCTCTGGCAGCGAGTTTGCCGAGGCACCCCCCACCCCCGACCTCGAGAGCGAGCTTTGCTCGCCTCGGACCCACCGCTTCGCGGGGGAGGGGAGCGGAGTTGTTCGCGATTACAGGCTGTTTGAAATTCGAATCGGAAGGCGTATCGCCGCGCACGCAGTCCTCATCCTGAGGAGCCGCGAAGCGGCGTCTCGAAGGATGGCAGCGCGTGTGTCGCCATCCTTCGAGACGCCATGCTGCGCATAGCTCCTCAGGATGAGGACGGTGCGTGTGGCGAATGCTCCGGCAGTGCCAGCCCGAACGTCTTCGACAAATCCGCGATCTGCGCCGGCGTCAGAAAGCGCGGGTTTAGCCCGCGCAGCAGCAGATAGAGTTTTGCGGTCTCTTCCAGTTCCTCGGTGGCGAACACCGCGGCTTCCAGCGACTCGCCCGCTACCACCGGGCCGTGATTGGCGAGCAGCACGGATGAGTATTTTCCGGCCAATCCCTTGATCGCATCGGCCACCGCCGGATCGCCCGGCCGATAATACGGTACCAGCGCGGTCTGGCCGCATTTCATCAGGTAATAGGCCGTCATCGGCGGCAGCGCCGCGCGCGGATCGATCTCCGGCAGCATCGACAGTGCCACCGAATGCGTCGAATGCAGATGCACCACCGCGCGGGCGGTGCGGCGGGTCTGGTACAGCGCCGTGTGCAGCGGCACTTCCTTGGTCGGGGCATCGCCGGAGGCGAGCTTGCCGGCGGCGTCGAGCCGCGACAGCCGCGCCGGGTCGAGGAAGCCGAGCGAGGCATTGGTCGGCGTCACCATATAGCCGCCGTCGTCAAGCCTCACGCTGATATTGCCCGAGGAGCCCGGCGTCAGCCCGCGCTCGAACAGCGAGCGGCCGAGGCGGCAGATTTCCTCGCGTACCCGGGTTTCGGTCATGGCAGCACCTCTTTGCCGCCTTGTCTCATGCTTTGGCAGCGCGGCCAAGCCGTGATACGCAGAGGGCAAAGCCGCCTCTCAAATTCGGCTTGAGAGGAAACCTCAAGGAAACGCCGCATGCCTGAAGCCGTCATCGCAAAACCGCGTATCGCCGTCATCGGGCTGGGCTCGATGGGGCTTGGCATGGCGACCTCGCTCAAGCGGGCGGGTTTTGAGGTGACCGGCTGCGATGTCTCGGCCGAGGCCGTGGCGCGGTTCGTCGCCGACGGCGGCGGCGGCGCCAACACGCCGGCGGAGGCCGCCAAGGGCGCCGGACATCGTCGTCAGCGTGGTGGTCAATGCCGCCCAGACCGAAACCATTCTGTTCGGGGCGAACGGCGTCGCCGAAACGCTGCGCGAAAGATGCCGTGTTCGTCTCCTCCGCGACCATGGACCCGGATGTTGCGCGGCGGCTGGCGAAGCAGCTGGAAGCGACCGGCCGGCATTATCTGGACGCGCCGATCTCCGGCGGCGCGCAACGCGCGGCGCAGGGCGAACTGACCATTCTCGCCTCCGGCAGTCCCGCGGCCTTCGCCAAGGCGAGGCCGGCGCTCGATGCGATGGCGGCAAAACTCTACGAACTCGGCGATGCCGCAGGGCCAGGGCGCCGCGTTCAAGATGATCAACCAGTTGCTCGCCGGCGTCCATATCGCCGCCGCCTCCGAAGCGATCGCGTTTGCCGCCAAGCAGGGCCTCGATATCCGGAAGGTCTATGAGGTGATCACGGCGTCCGCCGGCAATTCCTGGATGTTCGAGAACCGCATGCCGCACGTGCTCGACGGCGACTATGCCCCGCGCAGCGCGGTGGAGATTTTCGTCAAGGATCTCGGCATCATTCAGGACATGGCGCGCATCGGCGAAATTCCCGGTGCCGGTGGCGGCGGCGGCGCTGCAGATGTTCCTGATGACGGCGGCGTCCGGCATGGGCCGCGACGACGATGCCTCGGTGGCGCGGATGTATGCCCGCGTCACCGGCACGCATCTGCCGGGTGAACCTAAATAGAAGCGAGCCGAAATAGCCGACAACAAGAGGACCATCGATGCCCCGTTTCGCCGCCAATCTCACCATGATGTTCAACGAGGTGCCGTTCCTCGACCGCTTCGACGCCGCCGCAAAGGCCGGTTTCACCGCCGTGGAATTCCTGTTTCCCTATGATCATCCGGCGGAAGCCGTCGGCGAGCGGCTGCGCCGCAACGGCCTGACGCAGGCGCTGTTCAACCTGCCGCCGGGCAATTGGGAGGCCGGCGAAAAGGGATTTGCGGCGCTGCCGGACCGCTTTGCCGATCTGCAGCAGAGCCTGCGCACCGCGCTGCCTTATGCGCAGGCGACCGGCGTCAAGCGCGTGCATCTGATGGCGGGCATAGCCGAGCGCAGCGACGCCAAGGCGGTGGAGGCGTTTTACAAATCGGTGGCATGGGCGGCGGAATTTTTCGCGCCCCACGGCCTCGACGTCGTGATCGAGCCGATCAATCCGCGCAACGTGCCCGGCTATTTTCTCAACGATTTTTGCTTCGCGCGCGACCTGATCGTCGAGCTCAAAATCCCCAATTTGAAACTGCAGTTCGATATCTATCACTGCCAGATCATCCATGGCGACGTCACCATGCGGCTGCGTGAGATGATGCCGATCATCGGCCACATCCAGATCGCCAGCATTCCCTCGCGCAACGAGCCCGACGGCGAGGAATTGAACTATCCGTTCCTGTTCGGCTGAGCTCGACCGGCTCGGCTATGGCGGCTTCGTCGGCTGCGAATATAACCCGCGCGGCAAGACCACCGACGGCCTTGGCTGGTTCAAGCCCTATGCAGGAGTAAAACCGTGACGCTGGCCAACGCTGGGCTGCATCGCCGACGATTACACCGGCGCCTCCGATCTCGCCAATACGCTGACCCGCTGCGGCCTGCGCACGGTGCAGACCATCGGCGTGCCCGCCGGCGATCTGGCGCTGCCGGAAGTCGACGCGGTGGTGGTGTCGCTGAAGAGCCGATCGATCGAAGCGGGCCTTGCGGTGTCGCGCTCGCGCGCCGCGGAAAAATGGCTGCGCGGCCGCGGCGCCGGTCATGTGCTGTTCAAGATCTGCTCGACCTTCAATTCCACCGACGCCGGCAATATCGGCCCGGTGATGGATGCGCTGCGCGCCAATTCCGGCGACGCCATCGTGCTGGTGACGCCGGCATTTCCGGAGACCGGCCGCACCGTCTATATGGGCAATCTGTTCGTCGGCTCGGTGCCGCTGAACGAAAGCCCGCTGAAGGACCATCCGCTCAACCCGATGCACGACTCCAATCTGGTGCGGGTGCTGGCGCGCCAGAGCCGGACCAGCGTCGGGCTGGTCGCTCTCGCCGACGTCGCCCGCGGTCCGGATGCGGTCCGCGCGCGGCTCGCCGATCTTGCGGGAAGGGGTTCGGCGCCGCGATCGCGGATGCGGTGTTTGATCGCGATCTCGAGACGATCGGCCAGGTTGCGCTGGGTCATCGGCGTATCCGTCGGCGCATCCGGCCTCGGGCTCGGTCTTGCTCGCGCGCTGGTCGCTTCCGGCAGGGTCAAATCGAATGCGGCGGACGCGGTCCCGGACGCGCGGTCGGCGGTCCGGCCGCATGCCTTGCCGGCAGTTGTTCGCAGGCGACCCTGCAGCAGATCGCCAGCGCGGAATCGGTGATGCCGGTGCTGCATCTCGACCCCGAGCAAGTGGTTGCGGGCAAGGACGAAGCGCGGCGCGCGCTGGCCTGGGCCAAGGAACGGCTCAAGGATGGTCCGATCCTGATCGCCTCCAGTTCGACGCCGGATCAGGTCACAGCTCTGCAGGCGCGTCATGGCCGCGATGCCGCCGGGCATGCCATCGAGCAGGCGATGGCCGACATCGCCGAAGGATTGGTGAAGTCGGGCGTGCGGCGATTGGTGGTCGCCGGTGGCGAAACCTCCGGCGCGGTGGTGGATCGCTTGGAGATTCCTGGTTTCCTGGTGGGGGCGGAAATCGCGCCGGGCGTGCCGGTGCTGCGCGCCGTCGGCTCAAGAGACGGCGCGATGTTGCTGGCGCTGAAGTCCGGCAATTTCGGCGGCCCTGAATTCTTTTCCGATGCGCTCAGCCTGATGCGCTAGGCGACGGCCGTCACCTGGTTTGCTGTCGCCTCACCTCGGTAAGGGCGGCGCACGGACGCGGAGCTGCCAGCCCTCCGTAAATCTCCGGGGCGGGGAATTAACCCAAATCGAAGGCGCGCCGACTACGTTCGGCGCGGTGAGGGGACATCGGACGCGAAGATGATAGCAGTTCCGTCGCCGATGCATTCGCGGTCGCTTTGCGGATGTAGCCAAGTGCTGTCGCCGCGTGGAGATTGAGAATGTCGTTTGCAGTGCTACCCCGGTTCAGAATGACCGTCGGCCGGAAAATTTATGCGCTCATCGGGTTAGGCTTTCTGGGGCTGCTGGGAATCACGTTTCTCGATTCGCGCGAGCTGGCGTCCAGCCTCAAGCAGCAGAGAAAGCTCGAGCTGCAGCATCTTGGCGAACTGGCTATCGGTATCGTCAAGGAAGAGTACGCGACTGTCCAGAAAGATGGGGTAGCGCAGCCCGAAGCAAAGAAGCGGGCGATAGCGCGGGTCGCGGCGCTTCGATATGGCAACAACGACTACTTCTCCATTCAGGACATGCAAAGCCGCCTCGTGATGCATCCGATGATGCCTCAGCTCAACGGCAAGGACATGTCCCAGGCAAAGGACCCCGACGGAAAGCTGTTCGCGGTCGAAATGACCGAGGTGGTGAAGCAGAAAGGTAGCGGTTTCGTCGCGTATTCCTGGCCGAGACCCGGCGCCGACAAGCCGCTGCCAAAACTCTCTTTCATTATCGGTTTTGCGCCATGGGAGTGGACCATAATCACCGGCGCCTATGTGGACGACATGAACGCCCAGGTGTGGGCGTCCGCTCAGCGATCCCTGATCGCGGCTGGCCTGGTCCTGCTGCTCACGCTCGCGGTATCGATGTTCGTGGCCCGGGGCGTCACCACGCCGCTGCAGCGCATAACGGCAGCGATGAAACAACTCGCCGGGGGCAAGCTCGACGTCGAGGTGCCCGGCGTCGGCCGCCACGACGAAATCGGCGAGATGGCCGAGGCCGTCCAGGTCTTCAAGAGTAATGCGGTCGCCCGCCTGGGGCTGGAGGCCGAGCAGAAGGAGGCGGAGACCCGCGCGGTCGCCCGGCGCAAGGCGGACATGCACAAGCTGGCCGACGACTTCGAGGGCGCGGTCGGCGAGAATTATCGAGACGGTTTCTTCGGCTTCCTCACAGCTCGAAACTTCGGCTGGTACGCTCACCTCGACCGCGGAACGGGCGCAAGAACTCGCAACCATGGTCGCGGCAGCGTCCGAGGAAGCCTCCACCAATGTGCAGTCGGTGGCCTCCGCCACCGAGGAGATGGCGTCGTCGGTTAACGAAATCAGCCGCCAGGTGCAGGAATCGGCGCGGATGGCCGCAGAGGCGGTCGATCAGGCTCGCACCACTACCGACCGCGTCGGCGAGTTGTCGAAGGCCGCTACCCGTATCGGCGACGTCGTCGAGCTGATCAACACCATCGCCGGGCAGACCAACCTTCTGGCGCTCAACGCGACCATCGAAGCAGCCCGCGCCGGCGAGGCCGGCCGCGGTTTTGCCGTGGTGGCATCCGAGGTCAAGGCACTGGCCGAACAGACCGCGAAGGCGACCGGCGAGATCGGTCAGCAGATCACCGGCATCCAGGCGGCCACGCAGGAGTCGGTCGGCGCGATCAAGGAGATCAGCGGCACGATCGAAAAGCTGTCGGAGATCTCCTCGACCATCGCGGCGGCGGTAGAAGAGCAGGGCGCGGCGACCCAGGAGATTTCCCGCAACGTGCAGCAGGCGGCCCAGGGCACCGTGCAGGTCTCCTCCAACATCATCGACGTGCAGCGCGGCGCCAGCGAGACCGGCTCGGCCTCGTCCCAGGTGCTCTCGGCGGCGCAGTCGCTGTCTGGCGAGAGCAACCGCCTCAAGCTCGAGGTCGGCAAATTCCTCAATGCGGTGAGGGTCGCCTGACGAGACCGCGGCCCCCAGACTGGATTGTCCGGGCAGGCGGGAGTCCGCGGACGGGTATCGGCGAAGTGAAGGCCGGATAGCGTGCTGGACGTTGGCTATTGGCCGCGGTTCAGGTAAATCAGCGCTACCGGATCGCCTCCAGGGGGTGCAAGTTCCGGCCCCGCCCGTCTGCCTGGGGAATGCCCGTTTTATGATCGCACTGGTGCGCATCGCGCTGAGCCGGCCGTATACCTTCGTCGTGTTGGCGCTGCTTCTGATGATCATCGGGCCGCTCGCCGCGCTACGCACGCCGACCGACATTTTCCCGGATATTCGCATCCCCGTCATCGGGGTGGTCTGGCAGTATACCGGCCTGCCGCCGGATCAGATGGCCGGACGCATCACCACGCCGTTTCAGCGGGCTTTGACGACGACGGTCAACGATATCGAGCATATCGTCGCCAATTCCTATAACGGCTTCGGCATCGTCAAGATATTCTTCCAGCCGAACGTCGACATCCGGACCGCCAACGCCCAGGTCACTGCGATTTCGCAGACCATGATCAAGCAGATGCCGCCCGGCGCCACGCCGCCCTTGATCCTGAACTACAGCGCTTCCACCGTTCCGATCATCCAGGTCGCGCTGTCGGGCGAGGGCCTTACCGAGCAGAACCTCGCCGACATCGGCATCAACCAGCTGCGCACGCCGCTGGTCACCGTGCCCGGCGCCGCGATCCCCTATCCGTTCGGCGGCAAGCAGCGCCAGGTGCAGATCGATCTCAATCCACAGGCGTTGCAGGCGCGCGGACTATCGGGGCAGGACGTCGCCAACGCGCTCGCTGCACAGAATCTGATCACGCCGGTCGGTACCTCGAAGATCGGCAGTTTCGAATATTTCATCCAGCTCAACAACTCACCCGTGAAGATGGAAGACCTCGGCGGCCTGCCGATCAAGACCGTGAACGGGGCGATGGTCTATGTCCGCGACGTCGCCAGCGTGCGCGACGGAAATCCGCCGCAGACCAACATCGTTCACGTCAACGGCAACCGTTCGGTCCTGATGATGGTGCTCAAGGCCGGCGCGATCTCGACGCTCGATATCATTGCCGGCATCAAGCAGAAGGTCATCGACGTCAAGGACCAACTGCCCGAGGCGCTCAAGATCGGGTTCATCGGCGACCAGTCGATCTTCGTCCGCGGCGCCATCACCGGCGTGGCGTATGAAGGCATCATCGCGGCGCTCCTGACCAGCGTGATGATCCTGCTGTTTCTGGGAAGCTGGCGCTCGACGATCATCATTGCCGTCTCAATTCCGCTCTCGGTACTCGGCGCCATCGTGATGCTGTCGGCGATCGGCGAAACCCTCAACATCATGACGCTCGGCGGTCTCGCGCTCGCGGTCGGTATCCTGGTCGACGACGCCACCGTGACCATCGAGAACATCAACTGGCATCTGGAGCACGGCAAGGGCGTCGAAGCCTCGATCATGGACGGCGCCAACCAGATCGTGATGCCGGCCTTCGTGTCGCTGCTTTGTATCTGCATCGTGTTCGTGCCGATGTTCTTCCTGAACGGCGTGGCGCGCTTCCTGTTCGTGCCGATGGCCGAAGCCGTGATGTTCGCGATGGCGTGGTCGTTCATCCTGTCGCGCACGCTGGTGCCGACCATGGCGAAATATCTGCTCAGGCCGCACACCGACCACGAAGGCGAGCCGCCGCCTTCGCGCAATCCGCTTGTGCGGTTTCAGCGCGGCTTCGAGGCGCAGTTCGAGCGGATTCGCGCCGGCTACCGCGATTTGCTGACGCTGGCGATGCAGAGGAGGCCGGTTTTCGTGATCGGATTTCTGGGCTTCGTCGCGGTTTCGTTTCTGCTGGTGCCGTATCTCGGCCGGAATTTCTTTCCCTCGGTCGATTCCGGCTCGATCCTGATGCATGTCCGCACCCAGGTCGGCACCCGCGTCGAGGAAAGCGCCAACCAGTTCGCCGACGTACAGAAGGCGATCCGCAAGATCATTCCGCCGTCCGAGATCGACACCGTCGCCGACAACATCGGCATGCCGATCAGCGGCATCAACCTGACCTACAACAACACCGGTGTAACCGGTTCGCAGGACGGCGATATCCAGATCAAGCTGAAGGAGGGTCATCGGCCGACCGACGAATATGTCCAGACGCTTCGCGAGCAACTGCCGCGCGCATTTCCCGGCCTGACGTTTGCGTTCCTGCCGGCTGATATCGTCAGCCAGATCCTGAATTTCGGCGCGCCGGCGCCGATCGACCTGCAGATCCGCGGCGCCAATGCGAATGCGAATTTCGCCTACGCCAATGAATTGCTGAGCCGGCTTCGCAGGATTCCCGGCATCGCCGACGCGCGCATCCAGCAGTCGCCCAACAATCCGACCTTCAACATCGACGTCGACCGCACCCGTGCGCTGTATGTCGGCTTGACCGAGCGCGACGTCACCAACAGCCTCGTCGTCAATCTGGCGGGCAGCGCGCAGGTCGCGCCTACCTACTACCTCAATCCGGATAACGGCGTGTCTTATTCGATCGTGATGCAGACGCCGCAATACAAGATCGAACTCGCTGAGCGCGCTGGAGACCCTGCCGATCACCGCGGGCAGTACCGCGACGCCGCCGATCCTCGGCGGCATCGCCGACATCAAGCGGTCGACCTCGAGCGCGGTGGTCTCCCAATACGACATCCAGCCGATGGTGCAGATCTACGCGACGCCGCAGGGTCGCGATCTCGGCGCGGTCGCCGCTGATGTCAAGACGGTCATCGCCGATACCGCGAAGGACGTGCCGAAGGGCTCTTCGGTCGTGCTGCTTGGTCAGGTGCAGACCATGAACAGCGCGTTTTCCGGGCTGCTGTTCGGGCTGTTGGCCGCGATCGCGCTGATCTATTTCCTGATCGTGGTGAATTTCCAGTCCTGGTCCGACCCGTTCGTGATCATCACCGCGCTACCGTCGGCGCTGGCCGGGATCGTCTGGATGCTGTTCACGACGGGGACCACATTGTCGGTGCCGGCGCTGACCGGCGCGATCATGTGCATGGGCGTCGCCACCGCGAACAGCGTGCTGGTGATCTCTTTCGCCCGCGAGCGCTATGAAGAGCTGGGCGATCCGGTTGCCGCTGCCATCGAGGCTGGTTTTGTGCGCTTCCGCCCGGTGCTGATGACCGCGCTCGCAATGATCATCGGCATGCTGCCGATGGCGCTGGCGTTCGGCGAGGGCGGCGAGCAGAACGCGCCGCTCGGGCGTGCTGTGGTCGGAGGGCTGATCTTCGCAACCGTGGCTACCCTGATGTTTGTTCCCGTGGTTTTTAGTATGGTACACAAGAAGCAAGCGCGCCAGAGCGGCCGCCGTTCCGGAGACTTCGCATGCCCACTGAACAGAACTCGCCGGTCTCTCGCCGGAAGTTGGGCATTTTCGGGATCGTGGTGGGGTTCGCCGCGGTGCTGGTGGTGGTGACGGGCATCCGGGCGCGCGAGGATTCCAGCGCCAAACTGCGCGAATGGACCGACGAGCAGGCGATTCCGACGGTCGCGGTGGTGTTGCCCGACGCCCGGGTCCTGAATGCCACCATCGACCTGCCGGGGCGGCTGGAGGCCTATTACCGCGCGCCGATCTTTGCCCGCGTCAGCGGATATTTGAAGAGCTGGAGCGCCGATATCGGCGCCAAGGTCAAGGCCGGCCAGGTGGTTGCCGAAATCGAGGCACCGGACCTCGACCAGCAACTGTTGCAGGCGCGCGCCGATCTGGCGAGCCAGGAGGCCAGCGCGAAACTGTCCGAAGCAACGCTGACGCGCCGTAAATCGCTGATCGCCTCGAATTTCGTTTCGATGCAGGAAATCGACGAGCGCTCCGCCGACCTCTCCAACAAGAAGGCCGCGGTCAAATCCGGCGAGGCCAATGTCGAGCGGCTGGAGGCGCTGGCCGGGTACAAGAAGATCACCGCGCCGTTCGACGGCGTGGTCACCGCCCGCGATACCGACGTCGGCGCCCTCATCAATGCGGGCGGCGGCAGCGGCCCGGCGATGTTCGTGATCTCCGACATCAAGAAGTTGCGGGTCTACGTCAACGTGCCCCAGAACTATGTGCCCGCGATCAAGATCGGCGCCAGGGCGATCATCTCGATGCCGGAATATCCGAACCGGACCTTCGACGCGACGGTCGAGGCCTCCTCGCAATCCGTCGACGTTTCTTCCGGCACGACAAGGATGCAGCTTGGGCTGGACAACCCCGACGGTGAGCTGATGCCGGGCGGCTATGCCAATGTCCGCATGAGCCTGCAGCGCGACGCCGTGCCGCTGCATATTCCGGCCAGTGCGCTGATCTTCAACCAGAGCGGCTTGCGGGTGGCGACAGTCGGCGCCGACGACAAAGTGCTGTTCAAGACCGTGACCATCGCCCGTGACCTCGGCAAGGATATCGAACTGGCGTCAGGTCTCGCCGCGGAGGACCGCGTCATCGTCGCGCCGCCCGATGGCCTCGCCGACGGCGACCAGGTCCGGGTCGCGGGCCAGTGCCAAGAGCAAGCCCGCCAAGGTTTCGGAAAAGCAGGACGTGAAGGGGTAGAGGCGAGCGTCGCTCTCCGGCCACGACGCTAGAAATGCCACTCCAGCACGCCGTCGTCGGCCGTAGCGATATCGCCTGACGACCCCACGGGGGTGCGGTCCAAGTTCAGAAGATGCGCCAGCGTCGCGCCGTCGCCGGCCGGTACCCGCGCCAGCGCGCGGGCATTGTCCGGTGTCCGCAGCATCACCACGCCGTGCTCGACTTCGTTGCTGCGGCCATAGATCACCGTAAAACTCTCGACCGCCCCCTTGCCCTTGGCTTCCGTGACGAATTCGGGCACCGCGCCGCGATGGCGTTCGGCTTCCGCCTGCACGCTGGTGTCCTGCGCCAGCGGCGCTTGCGGCGCCAGCCGCGACAGCACCAGGCCATGATGTTTTGTCACGAACCCGCCCTGGCCGTAGAGCAGGCCGAGTTTGGCGCCGCCACGCAGCTTGCGCACCATCGCGCAGGCCGCATGCGTCATGTAGGTGTTGAGCGGCGCGCCGAAGAAGGTCAGCCCGCCGGTCACGGTCGGCTGCACGTCGGGGCCGAGGCCCAGCGTCCGCCGCGCCATCTTCGGCACGCAAGGAAAGCAGCTGTAGAGCTCGATGGCGTCGAACGCTTTGCCGTCGCCGCCGACGAGATCCATCACCGCTCTCAAGACCGCGTTCTGCGGGTGGCTCTGGAAGAACTGGTCGCGGATCAGATAGTCGCGCGGCTCTTCCGCCGACGCCCCGCCCCAGACGTGAATGAGGCGATCCTCGGCGATGCCGGCCGCGCGCGCCTTGGCGAGGCTGGTCATCAGGAGCGCCGCGCCCATATTGACGGTCGGATTGGCCACCTGGAATTTGGTGTAGGGCCAGGCGATCAGGCGATTGTCCGCCGTCGGCGTCGTGATTTCTTCCGGCGTAAAGCGCCGCTTCAGCCAGGCATTGGGATTTTGCGCGGCGACTTCGGAATAGCGCGACCATAATTCGCCGGATTCGGCCATCGCCTCGCGCGGTGTCTGGCCCCAATGCGCCGCGGTCGCGGCCTCGTAAAACGGATAGACCGTCACCGGCCTGAACACGCCCAGTTTCACCGCCATCGGCTTCTGAAAAGCGGCGCCGCGTTTCGGCTCCGGCACATCATGGGCGAACGGCGTCCACGGCAATTCGATGCCGGCGCGCTCGGCCTTGGTTGCGGTCGATTGCGCTTCGGCGCCGCAGACCGCGGCGACGCTGCATTCGCCGCGCGCGATGCGCTGCGCGGCCTCGTGCAAATAGCGGATCGGGCTCTCGCCGCCGACCGGGCCGTAATAGGCATGCGTCGGCTTGACGCCGAGGCGCTGCGAGAGCGCAATTTCCGGCTCGCGGTAACGCCAGCTCAGGAAATTGACGATGTCGAGCGAGCCGATCTCATCCAGCAACTTTCCGCCGCTGTCCGCTTCCGCGCGCTTGAGCGCCTGTTCCAGCAACGTGAGGGGCTCGAGGCCCTCGGTGATTTCTTTCGGACGATCGACGATTTCTCCGATGCCGACAATGACGGGGATGCGGTCGTCGGAAACGGGGGAAGTTGGGTTGGGCATTTTTCTTGTTTTCGCTTTCTCAACACAGGCAGACCTCATCCTGAGCAGCGCGCATTGCGCGCGTCTCGAAGGATGGGCCACGGGCCTCATGGTTCGAGACGGCGCTGGCGCGCCTCCTCACCATGAGGATCATTCTACTCCGCCATTAGCGCGTTCATGTGCTCCACGGCCTCGACGAAATCTTCCTTGAATTCCTGCACCACGGCGCCCGCGGATTTGACGCTGTCGATCAGGCCGACCCCTTGCCCGACGAAATAGCTGACAAGGTCGCGCGCCTGCGCATTGCCGGCGGCTGCAGCGCGGTCGATCGAGTTGAAGGCGTCGCGGCTGATGATGCTCTGCAGCGGCATCGGCAGCGCGCCGGGGCTGTCGGGCCCGCGGTCCCAGGCATCAGTCCAGATTGAGCGCAGTTGACGCGCGGGCTTCCCAGTGCGGCCTTTCGAACGGACCGCGTCCCGCGAGGAGGCCGCGATCATCTTCTCGCGGAAGATTTCGGTGGTCTCGGATTCAACAGTGGCGAGCCAAACCGAGCCGGTCCACACGCCGGCCGCGCCCATCGCCATGCACGCCGCCATCTGGCGCCCGGTCATGATGCCGCCCGCCGCCAGCACCGGGACCTCGCGGATCGGTTTGATCGCCTTGATCACCTCGGGCACCAGCACCATGGTCGAAACCTCTCCGCAATGGCCGCCGGCTTCGGTGCCCTGTACCACCAGTATATCGACGCCGGCCGCGACCTGGCGCAGCGCATGCTCCTTGGCGCCGACCAGCGCCGCTACCGGCACGCCGTGTTTCTTGCCCATGTCGATCATCGCCTTCGGCGGCACGCCCAGCGCATTGGCAATCAGCCGGATCGGGTGACGGAACGAGGCATCGAGCACTTCCAGCGCGCATTGCGCGTCGAACGGTTGCGGCTGATTTTTGGGAACCTCAGTCGTCGTCAGTTCGATGCCGTATTTCTTCAGGAGGTTGCGGGTGAAGTCGCGATGTTGCGGCGATATCCTTTGCTCCAGGCTCTTCCAGGTGACGTCCTTCTCGCCCGCGGTCGAAATGTTCTCGGGGATCAGCACGTCGAGCCCGTAAGGTTTGCCGTCGACGTGATCGTCGATCCATTTCAACTCCCGCTCGATGGTCTCGGGCGTGTGCACGGTGGCCCCCAGCACGCCGAAGCCGCCGGCGCGGCTGACGGCTGCCACCACGTCGCGGCAATGGCTGAAGGCGAGCAGGGGAAACTCGATGCCCAGCATGTCGCAGATCGGCGATTTCATCGTTGTGTTCACTCCCGCAGGCAGCTTTTGGCGCTGCTCCTTGTTGGTTTGATTGGCAAAATGCTCCGGCGAAGCTAGCCCATCGCGCGCGCAGAAGCCAAGCGGGTTTGCCTCGGCAAATCTTGCGCGGAGACGCCGGGAGAGGCGCTGCGCCAGTGCCATTGATGACGCATTCCGTACGGCAAAATAAGCGGTCCGGAACGGGCGTTTTGTCCCTTGTTGTCTCTTGCGCTTTCGAGCCGCCGGTAGAATGCTAATTGGCAAGATTAGAAAAAGCCCCCGGGGAGTTCGAATGTCTGTCTGGCAATCCGTTTCCGGCAATAGCCACGCCGCAGGCGCCGAGGCTTACGATGTCGTGGTGGTCGGCGCAGGTTTTGCCGGAATGTATATGCTGCACCGGCTGCGCGGGCAGGGCTTGTCGGTCCGGGTTTACGAGCAGGGTGGCGATGTCGGCGGCACCTGGTACTGGAACCGTTATCCGGGAGCGCGCTGCGACGTCGAGAGCATGCAATATTCCTATTCGTTCTCGGAGGAATTGCAGCAGGAATGGAACTGGAGCGAGCGCTACGCACCGCAGCCCGAGATCCTGAAATACGCCAACCACGTTGCCGACCGTTTCGACTTGCGCAGCGATATTCAGCTCAATACCCGTGTCGATCATGCCGCGTTCGACGAAGGCGCCAACATTTGGTCGGTGACAACCGTCCGATGGCAAGACCGTAACAGCAAAATACGTCGTGCTCGCCACCGGCTGCCTTTCGAATGCGCGGATGCCCGATATCAAGGGGCTGTCTGATTTCAAGGGCAAGGTCTATCACACCGGCCACTGGCCGCATGAGCCGGTAGATTTTACGGGCTTGCGCGTCGGAGTGATCGGCACCGGCTCGTCGGCGATCCAGTCGGTGCCGATCATCGCCGGGCAGGCGAGCCAGCTTACGGTGTTCCAGCGTACCCCGAATTTTTCCATTCCCGCCCGCAACGCCGCGCTGACAGCGGAAGAGCGCGAGGCGTTTCGCGCAAAATACCCTGAAATCCGGCGCTTTGCGCGCGAGGAGGCTCGCAACGGTATCTATACCGAGATGCCCGATCGCGGCGCGCTCGACGACGGCGACAACGAACGGCGCGCCAAATACGAATCGCGCTGGGCCCGCGGCGGCCTCACCTTCATGTCGGTCTACAACAATCTGGCGCTGGACAAGGCCGCGAACGACACGGCGGCCGATTTCGTGCGCGAGAAGATCGCGGAGATCGTCAAGGATCCGCAGACCGCAAAACTGCTGCAGCCCAACAATCACCCGATCGGATCAAAGCGCATCTGCATCGATACCGACTATTACGCGACCTTCAATCGCCCGAACGTGACCTTGGTCGACATCCGGTCCAATCCGATCGAGGAGATCTTGCCGAACGCCGTGCGCACCCGAGACAAGGATTACGAAGTCGACACGCTGGTGCTGGCCACCGGCTTCGACGCGATGACGGGCTCAGTGGCAAAGATCGATATTCGCGGCCGCGATGGGCAAACTCTCAATCAGAAATGGGCCGAAGGTCCAAAAACCTATCTCGGCCTGATGAGCGCGGGCTTTCCCAATCTGTTCATCATCACTGGCCCCGGCAGTCCGTCGGTGCTCTCCAACATGATCGTCTCGATCGAGCAGCATGTCGACTGGATCACCGACTGCATCGCCTACATGCGCGAGCGCGGCCTCGATACCATGGAGGCGAAGCGGGACGCCGAGGACAAATGGGTGGCGCATGTCAACGAGGTCGCCCATACCACGCTCTATCCGCAGGCCAATTCGTGGTACATGGGCGCCAACATTCCCGGCAAGCCGCAGATCTTCATGCCCTATATCGGCGGCGTCGGGGTCTATCGCCAGATCTGCAACGACGTCGCGGCCAGGGGCTATGAGGGGTTTGCGATGGACGCTGCGGCGCAGCCGTGGAAGATGGCGGCGTCCTGATTTCCGTCATGGCGCAATGACGGGTAAGTGATTTCCGGCCTTATAAGGTGGGCAACACGGAGCGTGCCCGACCATCTTATCGATACTCGATCCCGACGTTCATGGTGGGGCACGGCGCAGATGCGCCTTTGCTCCCTGACGACGTATCAGACATCAGGAGCCAAACGAGTGACCGAACCATCCCCCTACGAGCCGCCGAAAGTCTGGACCTGGAACAAGGAGAGCGGCGGCAAATTTGCCAGCATCAATCGCCCGATCGCCGGACCGACGCATGACAAGGAGCTGCCGGTCGGCCGGCATCCGTTGCAGCTATATTCGCTGGCCACGCCGAACGGCACGAAAGTCACGGTGATGCTGGAGGAATTGCTGGCGGCCGGGCATCGCGGCGCGGAATATGACGCCTGGCTGATCAAGATCGACGGCAATCAGTTCGGCAGCGGTTTTGTGGCGGTCAATCCGAACTCCAAGATCCCGGCGCTGATGGACCGCAGCGGGCCAACGCCGATCAGGGTGTTCGAGTCCGGTGCGATCCTGATGCATCTTGCCGAAAAGTTCGGGGCATTCCTGCCGTCGGGCGGTCAGGAGCGCGCCGAATGCCTGTCCTGGCTGTTCTGGCAGATGGGCAGCGCGCCGTATCTCGGGGGCGGGTTCGGCCATTTCTACGCCTACGCGCCGACCAAGATCGAATACGCCATCGACCGGTTTGCCATGGAGGTGAAGCGTCAGCTCGACGTGCTCGACCGGCGCCTGGCCGATAACGAGTATCTCTCGGGCGGCGGCTATTCGATCGCCGACATCGCGGTGTGGCCCTGGTATGGCGGTCTGGCGAAAGGGCTGCTCTATGGCGCGGGCGAGTTCCTGTCCGTGCATGAATACCGGAACGTGCAGCGCTGGACCGACGCCATCGCCAAGCGTCCGGCCGTGCAGCGCGGACGCATGGTCAACCGCACCTGGGGCGATCCCGCCAGCCAGCTGCACGAGCGCCATGATGCCAGCGATTTCGAGACCAGGACGCAGGACAAGATCGAGCAAGCTGCGAGCGCTGCAAGCTAGGCCGTGAACCCATAAAAACCGAGATTGGGTGGAATAGTGGCCTGTCCGTTTCTTGCGATCGGAAGGGACAGGCCGCCGTCAGAGGGCGCTATTTCAGCGGCAAAAACAGTTCCGCGACCGCCTCATGCTCCGGCACCTCCGGGAAGAAGCTCAGCCGCTGGCAATAGATCGGGAAGTCGCGTGCTTCCTCGCCGCTGGCCGGAAGCCAGTCGCGATAAAGGTAGAGCGCGGCGGGCTCCAGATTGTCGGTGTTGCCAACGACGCGCAGCACCGCGCAGCGTCCGCCAGGGATCTCGCCGGCTTTGATCTGCTCGCCGTTCGCCTCGATCGGTTGGTCGGTCCCGACACAAAGGTCCACGCTATAATCGGCAGGCGACGCAGGACGCCGCTCGGAACGCCAGACATTGAAGGTCGGATTTGTCTTGGGGTGCAGGCCAGCGGCCTTGCGCCACGCGATGAACCGCTGGATGGTGGCGCCGAGCGTCGCCGGGTCGCCCCGATGCTCCATGATCGCCACCGGCGTGGGGGGCACATCGCGAACAGTCACGTCGTCAGTGGTAAAAGTTTTCTGCATGAGCTTGCTCCTCGCGTTGTCGAGAGGCCCGAAGGCCGCAAGCCACGGCTCCCAGTCGGGAGACTTCCGGAACGACGAAGGCGATTGCCCGAACCGTTGCCGAAAGGCGCGGGCGAAGGCGTCCGGTGCATCGTAACCGGCATCCATCGCTACGTCCGTGACGCTTTGGGCATCCCTGTAGGCCAGCCGGTATGAAGCGCGCTTCATGCGGGCGAGCTGGATATAGCGATGCACGGACAGCCCGAAGGTCGCCGTGAACTGCCGGTGGAAATGATATTTCGAGTAGGCTGCGACGCTGCTCAGCGCGTCCAGGTCCAGATCGTCGTCCAGATGCCGGTCTATGTGATCCAGCACCCGCTGCATCCGGGCATGGTAGTTTTGAAGCGCCGCCTTCATCGTTCTGTCCTCCGTGGCAGCACCAGCTGAGCGCACGCAGACATGACGCGCTCGACCGATCTTGCGGTTTTGTCACGGGTCGCAGAACGTCGCCAAGGACCGTTTACGGGCACGCCCAACTTATGGATGAACGGCGAAAAGGGGGCGTTTGCAGACTGGTGGCCTTCATATCGATGCCGACCGCATCCGTGAACTGATTCAGGAGCAGGGTGCCAGCCCTAACATCGCGCCCAAGAGCAACCGGCGCGGGAAGCCCTGCTTCAGCAAGAGGCTCTACCGCGAGCGCAATCTGATCGAGCGGTTCTTCTCCAAGCTGAAGCACTTCCGCCGTGTCGCCACACGCTATGACAAGCTCGCCGGCAATTTTCTCGCCATGGTCCAGCTCGCCTCGTTGCGGCTGTGGCTGCGCGCTTATGAGTTTACGGCCTAATCCGGCAGCCTTTCTCCGGAGCCACCGAGGTCGGCCGGGAGATCCCGGAACTTGGGCAAGCCGTCACGCACGGAAACCATCTTGCTCTCGTAATTGGCGTGCAGTGTCGGCTCATGCGTGTAGCCCTGCAACAGATTGGCATAGACATCGGTCAGTCGCATGCGCGGATGCTCGGTCATCAGATGCCCGCCGCACAGCTTGCAGAACTTGCGGTAGGAATTTTCGGTTCTGTGAAAGGTTCCGATCTCGGCTTCGCCCGCGGTGACCCGCACGCTGTCCGACTTCCACAGGCTGAAGGCATTGATCGGGGCTGCCGACCACGCCTGGCAATCGCGGCAGTGACAATAGCCCGCGAACACCGGCTTGCCCGTAACCTGCAGTTCCACCGCGCCGCAAAAGCAGCTGGCCTTGTAGGTGGCGGCGTCTGTTTCCGCTGCTGTGCCATCGGCCAGCAAATCGCTATATTCCGGATGCTTCGTCGTGAAGTTCCGGATGAAATCGCATTCGACATGGAGTTTGCGTCCCTGAGCCCGCACGGCGTCAAGGGTCGCTCGCCCGAGCTTCGAGCCAATACCTCGTCCGCCCAGTTCCGGCGGCACTTCGGTGTGCACCAGCGTTATCGCCTCCGGTGATTTCCGGTAGGTGACAAAGGCGATCGTTCCCTCGACATCGAGTTCGAATCGGTTGCGATCCTCGTGATCGCGGAAATTGTCGGTCATGCGTACTCCTTTCTCGGTGCCGGCGCGAACCCGCCAGGCGGCGGGCGCTCCCTGGGCTGGCGGGAACACCATTCTGTCGTCGGTCCGGCAGTAGCGGTCCGCGAACATGCGGCCGACCGGATGATAGCGGTCCATGTGCACGCGCATCGAGCTGGCATCCCACAATTCGTCGCGGATGTAGAAATTGATGCCTTCGCCCATGATGAGCTGGCGGTCGCCGTTCACATCGATGGTCTTCCAGGTCCTGCACTCCATCGCCCATGGCGCGTCGGCAAGCCGCGGCACCGCGATTTTTGTCGAGGCCGCCAGCTTCAGGCCGAGATGGACGGGCTCGCCGATTTCGGGCGGGAAGTCGCCGCCGGAATCGTGCATCGCATGCGCCAACGGCTCATCGGTGAGATTGACCACAAACTCCCCGCGGCGCTGGATGTTAGCCAGCGTGTCCTTGAGACGGCCGTCGGGCCGCAAATTGATCGCGAACATGCAGAGCGGCGGATCCTCGCAAAACACGTTGAAGAAGCTGAACGGCGCGGCGTTGACCACGCCGGTGGGGCCGATCGTGGTCACCCAGGCGATCGGCCGCGGCAGGACAAATCCTGTCAGCACCTTGTAGCGCTCGCGGGCCGTCAGTTCGTCAGGAGCGTATTCCATTCTGGGTTCCCTCGGATCGATATCTCCCCGAACGGAGTTATACCATGCTCAGCTCATGGCGCCCGACGACCATCCAGTGCACTTCATCGGGGCCGTCAGCGAAGCGCAAATGGCGCACATCGGTGTACATCTCGGCGAGCGGGGTCCACTGCGAGATACCGGTCGCCCCGTGCATCTGGATCGCCTGGTCGATGATCTTGCAGGCGCGTTCCGGCACCATGGCCTTGACCATGCTGACCCAGATGCGCGCTTCCTTGTTGCCGAGCACATCCATCGCTTTCGCGGCCTTCAGCACCATCAGCCGCATCGCCTCGATCTCGCAGCGCGCCTGGGCGATGATCTGAAGATTGCCGCCGAGATGCGCGATCTTCTTGCCGAAGGCTTCGCGGGTCAGGCCGCGTGAAACCATCAGGTCGAGCGCCTTTTCCGCCTTGCCGATCGTCCGCATGCAGTGATGGATGCGGCCAGGCCCGAGGCGGAGCTGCGAGATTTCGAAGCCGCGGCCCTCGCCGAGCAGCATGTTGTCCTTGGGCACCCTGACATCGTTGAATCGCAAGTGCATGTGTCCGCGCGGCGCATGATCGTGGCCAAACACGTGCATCGGCCCGATGATCTCGACGCCCGGCGTGTCCTTCGGGACCAGAATCTGAGACTGCTGCTTGCTTGGTGGCGCGTCGGGGTTGGTTTTCACCATCACGATCATGATCTTGCAGCGAGGATCGCCGAGGCCCGAAATGTAGTATTTCTCGCCGTTGATCACCCATTCGTCGCCGACAAGTTTGGCTGTCGTCGAGATATTCTTGGCATCCGACGATGCGACGTTGGGCTCGGTCATGGCATAGGCGGAACGGATTTCGCCCGACAGCAGCGGCTTCAGCCACTTCGCCTTCTGCGCGGGCGTGCCGACGCGCTCGAGCACTTCCATATTGCCGGTATCCGGCGCCGAGCAGTTCATGGTTTCCGAGGCCACCGGGCTCTTTCCGAGCTCGGCCGCGATATAGGCGTAATCGAGGTTCTTGAGGCCTTCGCCGGTCTCGGCATCCGGCAGGAAGAAGTTCCACAGGCCCACTTCCTTGGCCTTTGCCTTGGCTTTCTCCAGCACCTCGATCTGGCCGGGCGTAAAGCTCCAGCGATCGGTCTTTTTCTCGCCGAGCTGGTAAAACTCCGCCGACATCGGATCGACTGTTTCCCGGATGAACTGCCGCACGTGGTCGTAGAGCGGCCGGACCCGCTCCGACATGCGTAGATCATTGAGTTCATCTTCCGGGTTGAGACTGTAGGACGTCATGCGGGGCACGTAGGCGTGTTTCATGTCATTCTCCCATTCGCGCAGATCGTTCGTTCCCGTTGTCCGGGCCGCGCTGTTTCCTCATTGTTGACAATCTAGACGGCGGCTCGACCGTTGCCCACCCACGAAACCTCAAAAAACAAAAGCTCAAAACGCCGTATAGCCGCCGTCGATCACGAAGCAGTCGGCGGTGTGATAGGACGAGGCCTTGCTCATGAGATAGACGGCGATACCGCCGAAATCCTCAGGCTCGCCGAACCGCCGCACCGGAATCCGCGGCATGACGTTGGCCACAAATTTCTCGTTGGCCATGATGCCGGCCGTCATCTCGCTTTTGATCCAGCCGGGCAGGATGGCGTTCGCCGTGACGCCGTGACGTGCGAGCTCAACCGCGAGCGCGCGGCAAAGGGCGTTGATGGCGGCCTTGGTCGCTGCGTAATGCTCGTTGCGCGCGGTGCCGAACAATGAGGCGAGGCTCGATGTCGCAACCAGCCGGCCGAAGCCGTCACCGGCCTCGGCGCGCTCGGTCATGTGGCGCGCGGCGGCTTGAAATACGTGAAAGACGCCGTCGAGATTGGTCGCGAACATCTTGCGCCATTCGTCCTCGGTGCGGTCGATGAAGGCGCGCCTTCCACCGCCGCCGATGCCGGCATTGGCAAAGCAGCCGTCGACCCGCCCGAACGTGTCGAGCGTCGCTTTCATCGCGGCCTTGACGGAATCAGCATCGCTGACATCGCAGATCCGGGCGTCGACCTTGCCGGGAGAGCCAGCCATTGTCGCCGCCGCGGTCTTGTTCTTCTCGGCGTTGCGGCCCCAGATCGAGACGTTGCAGCCCGCAGCCGCCAGCGCCTGCGCGATGCCAAGGCCGATGCCGCCATTGCCGCCGGTGATGACCGCGACGCGGCCGGTGAGGTCGAAAATACTCATGAGCGTTTCCAGTGTGGTTTGGCGCGCGTTTTGCGCGTTGCGTCCGGTGGCGGGCTAATGTTCCCTGGCAACCATGGACAAGGCCGCTCAGAAAATCAAATATGGGTTTGAGACCAAAACCCTTTGTACCGCGGGACGAAATAAGCGCGGGACCACAACCCAAGAGGAAACAGATGCAGTTCAAGCACGTCACGCTCGATATCGACGGTCCGGTAGCCATCCTGAAGCTCGACCACCAGGAGGTGATGAATGCGGTGTCGATCGACATGCTGGGCGGTCTTGCCGAGGCGCTCGACGTTATCGACGAAAAGAAAGCCGAGGTCCGTTGTCTGGTCATTACCGGCGCGGGGCGCGCGTTCTGCACCGGCGCCAATCTGCAGGGCCGCAACAACCAGAAACCGGGCAAGACCAATGCCGGGGCGGCGCTCGAAACCGCGTTCCATCCGTTCCTGCGGCGGCTGCGCAACCTGCATTGCCCGATCGTTACCTCGGTCAACGGACCGGCCGCCGGCGCCGGCATGAGCTTCGCGCTGATGGGCGACATGATCCTGTGCGCGCGCTCGGCTTATTTCCTGCAAGCGTTCCGCCGCATCGGCCTGGTGCCGGACTGCGGATCGACCTGGCTCTTGCCTCGGCTGATCGGAAAGGCGCGGTCGGTCGAATTGTCCCTGATGGGCGAGCGGCTTCCGGCCGAGAAGGCGTTGGAATGGGGGCTGGTCAACCGTGTCCATGACGACGCGGCCTTGATGGAGGAAACCATGAAGCTTGCCCATGAGCTCGCCAACGGCCCGACGATTGCGCTATCGCTGATCCGCAAGCTGTATTGGGAGAGCCCGGAAAATTCGTTCGAGGACCAGCTCAACCTCGAATTCGAATCGCAGCGGATCGCGGGCAGCGCGGAGGATTTCAAGGAAGGCGTCACCGCGTTCCTGGAAAAGCGCCCGGCGAAGTTCAAGGGCAAATGATCGAGGCGCAACTCGGACGCTGCGTCGCCGCCTGGTATCCGGGTGCGACCGGCGTCACTGGCGTCGCAAAACTCTCTGGCGGCGCCAGCCAGGAGACCTGGACGTTCGACATCGTGCACGCGAGCGGCAATATTGGCGCGATCCTGCGCCGCGCGCCGTCGGGCTATGGTGCCTCGCCATCGCGGGCGGCCGGGCTCGACGCCGAGGCGACGCTGATGCAGCTCGCGCACGATGCCGGACTGCCGTCGCCGCGCGTGCTGCATGTGCTGACACCCGAGGATGAACTCGGCACGGGTTTTGTCATGGCGCGGATCGAGGGCGAAACCATCGCGCGCAAAATTTTACGCGATGAGCAATTCGGGCAAGCCCGCCCAAAACTGGCGCGCCAACTCGGTCAGATCGCGGCCGGCATTCATGGGCTGGATGTGACGAGATTGCCAAAACTTCGGCAAATGACGCCGACCAGCGAGATTGCGGAGCTCGATCGCGAATACCGCAATTTCGACTGGCCGCGACCGGTGTTCGAGCTGGCGTTGCGCTGGCTGCGCGATCAAGATCCCGGGCCTTCCGAGGAGGTAACGCTGGTGCATGGCGATTTCCGCCACGGCAATTTCATTATCGGCCCCGACGGCGTGCGCGCGGTGCTGGACTGGGAGCTCGCGCATCTTGGCGATCCAATGGAAGATCTCGGCTGGATCTGCGTCAATTCCTGGCGTTACGGCGAAATCGATAAACCCGTCGGCGGTTTTGGCGCGCGCGAGGAGCTGTTTGCCGGCTACGCGGCGGCCGGCCGCCATGCCGACCCTGACCGGGTAAAGTTCTGGGAGGTGATGGGCACGCTGCGCTGGGGCGTGATGTGCTGCGGCATGATGCAGCGGTTTCGCTCGGGCCCCGACCATTCGATGGAACGCGCCATGATCGGACGGCGCTCGTCCGAGACCGAGATCGACTTGCTGCGGTTACTCGCGCCACGGGAGAAGTGAGATGCAGGACGAACCGACACCTGTCGAGCTGACGAAAGCGGTCGCCGATTTCCTGCGCAACGACATCACGCCCATGATCTCGGGGCACAATGCGTTCAAGCTGCGGGTCGCGATCAACGCGCTCGACCTCGTCACCCGGCAATTGACGCGGGTGCAGGGCAGCGACGCCGCGGAATCCGCTCGGCTGACGCAACTGTTGGGCATGCAGGGCTCGCTCAACGAGCTCAACCGCGTGCTCGCCGACCGGATCGCGAAAGGCGAGGTCGACCTGCAGACGCCCGGGCTATCGGAGCATCTGTGGCAGACCACGATGGACAAGCTCGCGGTCGATCAGCCGAACTATGCGGCGTACAAGAGGGAGCTGGGCACGAAACGTGAGCGGCGGCGCATCCGTCATCGTGCGTTAGCACCGACCTCATGCGCGGATGCGATCCGAGGATCTGAACTCCGATGTCGCAGATTGCCATCGGGTTCGATGCTTCGCATCGCCCCGGAGATGACGAAACGTTCACTTCCCAACCCATTTCGGCGGGCGCTTTTCGGAAAACGCCTTCGGTCCCTCGATATAATCCTGCGACGCCGCCATCGCCTTCACCGCGGGGTATTCGCGCTGCTCCGCGATCGCCTGCTCCAGCGAAACCGCAAGGCCCTTCTGGATGGTCTGCTTGGAGGCGCGGATCGACATCGGCGAGTTCTTGCAGATCGTCTCGGCCCAGCGCTCTGCCGCGGCCAGTGCCTCTCCCTGCGGCACCACCTCATTGACAAACCCGAGCTCATGGCCTTCCTTGGCCGAGACGTGACGCGCGGTGAGGATCATGCCCATGGCGCGCTTCAGCCCGATCTGCCGCGGCAGCCGGTGCAGCCCGCCGGCGAGCGCCGCAAGCCCCACGCGCGGCTCGGGCAGCGCAAAGGTCGCATTCTCCGAAGCAATGATGAGATCGCAGGCCAGCGCAATTTCAAAACCGCCGCCCATCGCGACGCCGTTGACGGCGGCGATGATCGGCTTGTCGCAATCGAAACGCGAGGTCAGCCCGGCAAACCCGCCTTTGTCCCAGCCGCGCTTGCCCCCCGCGGCCTGCCATTTCAGATCGTTGCCGGCGCAAAACGCCTTGTCGCCGGCGCCGGTGACGATCGCGACCCACTGCTCGGGATCGGCCGAGAAATCGTCGAACACCTTGTCCAGTTCGAAATGCGCGTCCGTATGCAGCGCGTTGTACACTTCCGGGCGCGACAGCGTCACGATCGTGACCGGGCCCTTGCGCGTCACTACCGAGAATTTCAGGTCCATGTTTGCTCCCGTGGAGTTTTTCTGCAGCGTGGAATGTTTGATCCAGATAGTAGCGTGCCCGCGCCGTTCGACGCCATCCAATTACGCAACGGGCCCGCGCATCACAAGCCATATTCCATTGCTTGACTTGGTCTTCCGTTCTCACCTTAATCGAACAGCGCGGGTGCGATTTTCAAAGGCCCGCCGATAACGACAAGAAAACGCTATCTGGGAGAACCGCCTTGGATTTCGCATTGCCGGCCGATCTGGTCGCCTATCTCGACGAACTCGACCAATTCATCGCGCGCGAGATCAAGCCGATCGAGGAGGCCGACGACAACATTCGCTTCTTCGATCATCGCCGCGAATGGGCGCGCACCGATTTCGAGAACGGCGGCCTGCCGCGGCATGAATGGGAAGCGCTGCTGCGGAGAGTGAAAAATCTCGCCGACAGTGCCGGGTACCTGCGCTTCGCGATCCCCAGGCGCTACGGCGGCAGCGATGGTTCCAACCTCTGGATGGCGGTGATCCGCGAGCATTTTGCGTCGAAGGGTCTCGGCCTGCATAACGATCTGCAGAACGAACATTCCATTGTCGGCAATTTGCCGCTGGTCACCATGCTCGACCGCTACGGCCGTGACGACCAGAAGGCGATGATCGAGGGATCAATCACCGGAAAATACCGCATCACCTTCGGCCTGACCGAGCCCGAGCACGGCTCCGATGCGACCCATATGGAAACCCGCGCCGTCGAGGCCACCCGCGAGGGCGTCAAGGGGTGGCTGATCAATGGCGAGAAGATGTGGACCACCGGCATGCATGTTGCCACCCACTGCGCCTTGTTCGCCCGCACCTCAGGCAATGACGGCGATGCGCGCGGCATCACCTGCTTTTTGGTGCCGGCCAAGACGAAGGGCGTGAAGGTCGAGGAGTATATGTGGACCTTCAACATGCCGACCGATCACCCGCGCGTCAGTTTTACCGAGGTCTTTGTCCCTGAGGATGCGCTGTTCGGCGAAATCGGCCGCGGATTGTCGCTGGCGCAATGCTTTGTGCATGAGAACCGCATACGGCAGGCCGCGAGTTCGCTGGGCGCCGCGGTTTATTGCATTCAGGAAAGCGTCAAATACGCGCGCGATCGAAAGCCGTTTGGCAAGGCGCTGGCCGAGAACCAGGCGATCCAGTGGCCGCTGGTGGAACTGGCAACGCAAGCGGAGATGCTGCGGCTGTTGATCCGCAAGACCGCCTGGGAGATGGACCAGCTGACGCAGGCACAGGTCGAGCACACGCTGTCCGACAAGGTTTCCATGTGCAATTTCTGGGCAAACCGGCTTTGCTGCGAAGCCGCCGACCGCGCCATGCAGGTGCATGGCGGCATGGGCTATTCGCGCCACAAGCCGTTCGAACACATCTACCGCCACCACCGCCGCTACCGCATCACCGAGGGCAGCGAGGAAATCCAGAAGCGCAAAGTCGCGGGATTTCTGTTTGGGTATATGGGGGCGGGGAAGCATTGAGCGCTGCAAGGGATCGGCCGTAGCCGTCATTGCGAGCCAACGGGTCGCGCGAATGCGCGCGCCCGATGACAGGCTCCGCGAAGCCATCCAAACACAGTCCGAATGCGCGCGAGAGTGGATTTGCTTCGTCGCGTACGCTCCTCGCAATGACGGAATGTCCTCAATTCACCCGCCGCTCTTTCCCTTCCCAATAGGGATCGCGCAAATGACGCCGCAAGATCTTGCCCGAGGGGTTGCGCGGCAACGCCTCGATGAACTCCACCGATTTCGGGGTCTTGAAGCCCGCAATGCGCTCGCGGGTGAAGTTGATGATGTCGGTCGCGGTGGCCTGCTTGCCCGGTTTCATCACCACGATCGCCTTCACCGCTTCACCCCATTTCTCGTCGGGCACGCCGATGACCGCGACTTCGGCGACGTCGGGATGGTCGCAGATCGCGCTTTCGACCTCGGCGGGGTAGATGTTCTCGCCGCCCGAGATGATCATGTCCTTGATGCGGTCGTGGATATAGAGATAGCCGTCATTGTCCAGGTAGCCGGCATCGCCCGTGCGCAGCCAGCCATCGGCGCCGAGCGTCGTGGCGGTGGCGTCGGGCAAATTCCAGTAGCCGGCCATGTTGGAGCCGGAGCGGGTGGCGATCTCGCCGACTTCGCCCGGCGGCAACCGGTTGCCGTTGACATCGAGGATCGCGAGTTCAACGCCCGGCAGCGCCTTGCCGGCCGAGCGCATTCGATCCAGTCCTTCGATATGATCTTCGGGCGGCAGAGCCACGATGGTGCCGGTGGTCTCGGTCATGCCGTACATCTGCACGAAGCCGCATTTGAAGACCTCGATGCATTCCTTCAGCAGCGCCGCCGGGATGGGCGAGGCGCCATAGAGCATGTATTTCAGCCGCGAGAAATCCACCTCCGCGCGCGCGGCTGCCGCACCACGAACTGCATCGCGGCCGGCACCATGAACAATTTTGTGATTCCGGACTGCTCGAAGAAGTCCAGCACCTTGGTGGGATCGAACTCCCGGGCGATCACGCCCTTGGCGCCGTGATAGAGGCCCATCACACCCCAGCCGGAGCCGCCGATGTGGAAGACCGGCATTGCCACCAGCGAGACGTCGTCCTCGCTCCATTTGTTCCAGTCGGGCTTTTCGTCCCCGCCGGTCTCCACCAGGTTGAGAAAATTGGCATGCGACAGCATTGCGCCTTTCGGCTTGCCTGTCGTGCCGGACGTATAGAGCTGGATCGCGATGTCCTGCCGGCTGATCGGGACGTTCGGGTCATCGCCGCTCTGCGCGTCGCGCCACGCGCTGTAGTTCAGCCATCCCGGCGCGCTGCCTTCGGTGGCGATGAGGGTGCGCACGCTGGGCAGTTGTGCCCTGATCTTGTCGATCAGCCCGACGAACTCGGGCCCGACGAACAGCACCGGCGCCTTGCAATCCTCGACGATGAAAGCGATCTCCGGCCCCGCCAGCCGCCAGTTCACCGGCGCCATCACCACATTGGCCTTCATCGCGCCCATCAATAGCTCGAAATAGATATCGCTGTTCTTGCCGAGATAGGCGATGCGCTCGCGCGGTTTCACGCCCTGCGCCTTTAGCGCATTGGCGACGCGGTTGGTCAGGATATCGAATTCGGCAAAGCTGGTTTGGCGGCCCTCGAATTCATACACAATGGCATTGCCGCGGGCCTTCGCCCGCGCGCGCACCATATCGGCAAGGTTTGCCGGTTCTTGAAGATCGGACATATCGCTCCCGGAAGGTTTATTGTTTTGTTGCTGCGATATTGGGGGTGTTGCGCAGCAAAGACAATACGGAGGTAGGGGCCTGACGGTTCAACATCGTCGTCCCGGCCAAGCGAAGCGCGAGCCGGGGCCCATACGCCGTGTCGTTAGTGATATGGGAAGCGTTAGTTGCCTTCGTTTGCGTCGCATCAACGGCGCATTTGGGGTTATGGGTCCCTGCTTTCGCAGGGACGACAACCCTAGCCGCGCGCAGCCCTGTCCTTTTCATTCTGCGCCTTGATCAACTCGCGCGCCGCCGTCCAGTCCGCATCCGTCCAGTCGCGCAATTGATAAAAGTTGCCGCCCATCGCCAGCGCCTGGGCGCCGTCCATGGCGATGGTCTCGCCGTTGATCCAGTCGCAGCCGCCGGAAATCAGGAACACCGCGAGGTTCTGCAATTCTTCCATCTTGCCGACCCGGCCCATCGGGTTCAGCGCCTTGGTGTGTGCGCCGGCTTCGTCGCCCGGCTTGATGCGCTTGCTCATGCCCTCGGTCGGGATTTCGCCGGGCGCGATCGTATTCAGCCGGATGCCGTAATGGCCCCATTCCGTCGCCAGCGACATCGTCATGGCGTGGATCGCGGATTTGCTCATCGCCGACGGCACCACATAGGGACTGCCGTTACGGACCCAGGTGACGGTGATCGACACCACATTGCCGCGCTGCTTCAAGGCGATCCAGCGCCTGCCGACCGCATGCGTCACATAAAACGTGCCGTGCATCACGATGTTGGCGACCGCATCGAAGCCGCGCGGCGTCAGGTCTTCGGTGCGCGAGATGAAATTGCCGGCGGCGTTGTTGATGAGGTCGGTGAGCGGACCGTCGCGGAAGATCGTCTCGATCATCTCGTCGACCGCGAGCGGATTGCGGATATCGACGCCGTGGCTCGTGACCCGGCCGCCATAGAGATCCATCAGCTCGGTCGCGGTTTCGTCACAGACGCCTTTGCGCCGGCCGCAAATATGGACCTCGGCGCCGAGCTCCAGGAAGCGCGCCGCCATCGATTTGCCGAGCCCGGTGCCGCCGCCGGTGACCAGGATGCGCCGGCCGACGAGAAGCTTTTCGTTGAACATGGGAGGTTTCCGCCTAAAAGGATTGTCTGTTAATTGGTCGATTGACTAAATCCGGACAACGCCGTTCTGTAAAGCGGCAACAACAAGAAGTGCAGGGAGAACCATCCATGGACGATCGCGTCTCGGTCACGATTTCGGAGGGCGTCGCCGATGTCCGCCTGGTGCGGGCGGACAAGATGAACGCGCTCGATGCCGCGATGTTCGAGGCGCTGGTCGCCACTTCCGACCGCCTTTCCCGCCAAAAAGGCCTCCGGGCGGTCGTTTTGTCCGGGGAGGGCCGGGCGTTCTGCGCCGGTCTCGACATGGGCCGCTTCGCCGAGATGAAGGAAAAGGGCGGTAGCGGAATTCCGGGTGGCGAAAAACGCGATCTGGCGGCCCGCACCCATGGCCTGGCCAATTTCGCGCAACAGGCGGTGTGGGGATGGCGGCAGCTTCCGGTGCCGGTGATCGCCGCGATCCACGGCGTGGCGTTCGGCGGCGGATTTCAGCTCGCGCTCGGCGCCGACATGCGGTTTTTGGCAGCCGATGCCCGGATGTCGATCATGGAGATCAAATGGGGGCTGGTGCCGGACATGGCGGGGACGCCGATCCTGGCGAGCCTCGTGCGCGACGATATCCTGCGCGAGCTGACCTATACCGGGCGGATATTCTCGGCGCAGGAGGCGATGAGTTTTGGCCTCGCGACGCGCATCTGCGACGATCCGCGAGCTGCCGCCTTCGAGGTCGCCCGCGAGATCGCCGGCAAGAGTCCGACGCGATCCGCGCCGCCAAGCGGATGCTGAATAATCTCTCCGTCGATCCCGGACCGGCGCTGCTCGCCGAATCCGTCGAGCAGCAGAAGCTGTTGGGCAGTCCGAACCAGACTGAGGCGGTGCGCGCCAATATGGAAAAGCGCGCCCCGCGCTTTGCGGATGCTGGATGAGCGCTTCCCGTCATTCCGGGGCGATGCAAAGCATCGAACTATGATCGCTGCAATCTGCGACGGATTCCCCGATGCGCAATTGCGCATCTGAGGTCTGGTCCTTCGGACCATCCCGGAATGACGAAGGGTTGGTCACCAAAAGTGCTTCCAAAGCCCGGCGAGAGATCGGAAAGAGACAATGACAACGCATCCTCTTTTTCTCGGCATCATCAGTGGCGAGCGGCGGCGCGGGCACGCCGAAGTCGCCGATCGCGCCGCGCGGATGGCCGGCGGCTTCGAAAGGATTGGCGTCCAACAGGGCGACAGCGTCTGCATCCTGATGCGCAACGACATCGCCTTCATCGAGGCTGCCTATGGCGCGATGCAGCTCGGCGCCTATGCGGTACCAGTCAACTGGCACTTCAAGCCGGAGGAGATCCATTACATCCTCGAAGATTCCGGCACGCGCGTCCTGGTCGCGCATGCCGACATGCTGCATCAGCTGCGGGATGCCATTCCGAAAGGCGTCACCGTCCTCAGCGTGCCGACGCCGCCGGAGATATTGGCCAACTACAAGATCGATCCCGATCATCTCGCGACGCCCGATTTCGCGGTCGATCTTGAAGTCCTGGCTCAAGGCGCAGCGGCCTTATGACGGCCCGGCGCGGCCGCAGCCGGCCAACATGATCTACACTTCGGGCACCACAGGTCATCCCAAGGGGGTGCGGCGCTATGCGCCGACGCCGGAGCAAAGCGCTTCCGCGGAACGGATGCGCGCGATGATCTACGGCCTGAAGCCGGGCGCGCGGGCGCTATTGCCGGGGCCGCTCTATCATTCGGCGCCGAATTCGTTCGGCCTGCGCGCGGGCCGCCTCGGCGGCGCGCTGGTCTTGATGCCGCGGTTCGACCCGGAGGAGTTTCTGCGGCTCGTCCAGGACGAAAAGATCGACACCATCTTCATGGTGCCGACCATGTTTATCCGGCTGATGAAACTGCCGGAAGCAGTGCGCAAGAAATACGATTTGTCCTCGCTGCATCACATCATCCATGCCGCCGCGCCTTGTCCGGCCGACGTCAAGCGGGCGATGATCGAATGGTGGGGGCCGGTGATCTATGAATTCTACGGCTCGACCGAATCTGGGCGCCGTCACCTTCGCCAATTCCGAGGACGCGCTGAAGAAGCCGGGCACCGTCGGCAAGATCGCGCCGGGCGCCGAGCTGCGCTTCATCGGCGAAGACGGAAAAGTTCTGCCGCACGGCGAGATCGGCGAGATCTATTCGCGGATCGCGGGCAATCCGGATTTCACCTATCACAACAAGCCGGAGAAACGGGCCGAGATCGACCGCGACGGTTTTATCACCTCGGGCGACGTCGGTTACATCGATGAGGACGGCTACGTCTTCATCTGCGACCGCAAGCGCGACATGGTGATCTCCGGTGGCGTCAACATCTATCCGGCCGAAATCGAGGCGGCGCTGCACGCGGTTCCCGGCGTGCACGACTGCGCGGTGTTCGGCATCCCCGACGAGGAATTCGGCGAGGCGCTGATGGCGGTGGTGGAACCGCAAGCAGGGGTGAGGCTGGACGTTGCCGATATCCGCGCGCAACTGAAAGCTTCACTCGCCGACTACAAGGTGCCGAAACACGTCGAAATCCTCAAGAATCTGCCGCGCGAGGATTCCGGCAAGATCTTCAAGCGCCGCCTGCGCGATCCCTATTGGGAGCGGGCCGGGCGGAGGATTTGACGGGCCGAAGCAAATGGCCGTTCCTCATGGTGAGGAGGCGCGCCACGACCGATCAAGATGCGCGGCAAGCGTAGCCCGGACGAGCAGAGCGATATCCGGGATTGCCCCGAAAACCCGCATGTCGCTCATGCGCTCATGCGGGCTGCGCTTACTGAACGGACCTCGGCAACCATGCCGGCGATGTCCGTTCCCGGGGTAACTACGACGTCAAGCTTGATTGCGTATGAGTCGGCAGATGTCCGACCGCATCGATACGCTGCTACTTCCAATCCAGCAGCGGGGTTCCGAATGCCCTTTTCCAGACAGTCAGGAAACGAGGAAACCAGGAGTGAGCGACAGCTCCCCGATAGGCCCACGTACAATATTTGAGGCCTTTATCCGTTAGAAGCTCCTGATATCCGCCATGCAATTCGGTTGCGGCACGAATGTCGCTCAAGATATCTCGAGCGCAGGATCCGTATGTATCGGTTCCTGAAAATTCGTCGTAATCCAGCATGCGGTCCGCGAATTCGACATTGAACGTCGGCCAGGAAGAGCGCCCCTGGTAGGATGGGGACGCGATCTTGTGGATCATCTTTCTGCGCGGATTATTCGCGGAAACCAGGAAGTGAAACGTATTTGGCACGCGAAACCGCGGTTCCGCGATGACCAGGTCTGTCGTGGCTGCGAACAACGCGCGTTCGCTCTCGTCTTTTAAATCCCAAAATCCCCGCTGCACATTGACGAAGTCCAGGGCGATGGAAGACGCAGGCGGTTCGTTATCGCAATCCAGGGAATGACTGATATAGCCATGCTTGCCGAACAAGCGGAGAAGTTGCGCCTTATATCGTGACAGTTCGCGCCCGAGCAGCTGCTCCAGCTCGCTGATGCCGATGACCCCGAGTTCTATGGCGCGCAAGAAAGTCGCGTAGACGCATGCATTGGTGACGAAACGCCTGCGTTCGGCGCGGGTATCTGTCGCCGCGGAGCGAGGTGCGGCTGCGTCACAAAGCAAATAGCCGGTTCCGTTATCATCGAACGGCTCCAACGATCCTGCGAGTTGGATGATCGCTTTTTTCAGATCCTCGCGATACTCGATCAGCAACAAGCGGCCCGCATGGGCGCCTTGTGACAATCCCAGATACGACGCTGACGCTCTTTGGTCGGCGCATATGATCTGCTCCAGACCTGCGAGGATGCCCAACAGCGTATCTGAAGGTCGCGAAAAGTAGTTGACACCAATATACCGATTGCGTCCCGCCGGGATAATAGTGGTCGTGACAACACCGGAGCGAACGGCCTCCAGCATAAGCCGGACACTTCTTTCGAGCAAACGAACCCTGCGAATTGCATCCACGGAATCCATGATGGTGTCGGGATCGAGAACGTCAGGATAGAACCAGGCAAAGTCCCGCGGATAATATGCCGATGCGTGCGGCGCTCCCGTGACGAGGAAAGATTCCGTCGCGGAAAATGCGCTGTTCATCGAGTCCTTGTACAGTTCATCGATTTCTGAAGATGAATGATGCGTCTTTCTCAGCAATCGATCACCGAGAAAATTTGCCGCCTGAATCCCGTTGGCAACACAGGTGGCAACCAGACCCCGGTAAAACCGGTACTCGCTATTTAACGAAATAGGGCTCTTCATATCCATGGATGAACAATGTCCTGCGGCATCGGGTATCACTTTTGGGTACCCTAAACATCGTTGATTCGTCTCTGTCAAACGACTGCGATGCCTTCTCCTGGCACGTTTGAGACGTGCCTCCACGCTCTCAAGATGCCTGCTTGTCCGGGCTACAGGCTACTGCGCATCACCTGGAGAACCATGAAGTCACCGGCTCATCTTTCGAGACGCGGCCTGATGGCCGCTCTTCGGGATCGGCTGCCCGCCTTGCCGCGATCTGCTTCGCTCCCCGCGCAAGCGCAATCTTGCGGCCGGGCCGCGACAAAACAACCCGACGGGCAAATCACCCAAAACCCTGTCCAGCCTCGTTGCGAAAAATATTCCGCTTAACGCGTCGGGCAAATCGGTGATTTAGCTTCGCGCGTCCCACCCGATGAGAGGGGCGGCTCGCGATCGTCACGAACGCGCGGTGGGATGCGGTGGACGCGGGTGCGGCGAACGACGAACGCCGCTGCCGGCGGACGGCGAAGCCGTGTGGTCCTGGCGCCCCGACGCTGGCGTCAAGTTGCGTGGAAGTATCCACGCTACGACGGTGGCAAGAAAGCCCGGTCACCGAGGAGAGCGCGGAGTAAGCCGTAAACCACCGCGCAGGGAAAGCCGGATTGCCTCCGCTGGACCTGTATGCTCGTGTGCGTTTCCTTGTGCATTCCTGCACACGAGATCGCGGGTGCAGCGCGCACCCGGCTTTCCCTGCGCCCTCTTCTTGATTCAGGGGGTGACAATCGACGCAAAGCTCGGGCGCAGCGCGCCGCGAGAATGCGGACGCACACCCTCTCGCTGTTTGACAATTAAATCGGCAGCCTCACCCCGCGTCGTCCCGGACGAGCCAACGGCTCGCGCGGCCCCTCTCAGGGATGAGGACACCACCCGTATGGCCGTCCGCCTCCATCTTTATCTTGCGCTGCCGCAAAAAAGTTGCAGACTCAGGCTTGCCGGGCAGCTTCTGGAGGATCTCGCCGTGTCACCCCAGATCATGCCTTCCGACCCCGACCTGCGCTCCAATCGCGCCGAGGAAGCCTCTGAGCGCGAAGCCTTGGCGCTTGAGGAAGACACCCGGCTGCGCAACGACATCCGGCTGCTCGGGCGCATCCTCGGCGACACCGTGCGCGATCAGGAGGGCGCCGGCGTGTTCGATCTGGTCGAGCGCATCCGGCAGACCTCGATCCGGTTCCACCGCGACGACGACAAGCCGGCGCGGCGCGAGCTCGAAATCATCCTCGACAGCATGTCGACCAGCCAGACCGTGCGCATCGTGCGCGCCTTCAGTTATTTTTCGCACCTCGCCAACATCGCCGAAGACCAGAACAACATCCGGCAAATGCGGGCGCGCTCCACCGCCGCCGGAGCGCCGCGCACGGGAACGCTGGCGCTGACGCTGTCGCATGCGCGCGCGGCCGGCTTCAGCCCGGCCGACCTGCGCAAGTTCTTCGCAACCGCTCTGGTCAGCCCGGTCTTGACCGCGCATCCCACCGAAGTCCGCCGCAAGAGCACGATCGACCGCGAGATGGAGATCGCGCGCGCTTCTGGACCGGCGCGAACGCGTCCAGCTGACGCCGGAGGAAGTCGCGGCCAGCGACGAGGAGCTGCGCCGCGAGGTGCTGACGCTGTGGCAGACCAATTTGTTGCGCCGGACCAAGCTCACCGTGCTCGACGAGGTCACCAACGGCCTGTCGTTCTACGATTACACCTTCCTGCACGAGGTGCCGCGGCTGCATTGCGCGCTGGAGGACCGGCTGAACGAGGCCGACGGCGCGCAGGGAGAACTTGCGTCCTTCTTGCGGATGGGAAGCTGGATCGGCGGCGACCGCGACGGCAATCCGTTCGTGACGGCGGACGTGATGCGCGGGACGCTGCGGCTGCAGTCGAGCCGTGTATTGCGCTATTATCTCGAAGAGCTGCACGTGCTCGGTTCCGAACTGTCGCTCGCCGCCCATCTCGCCGACATCTCCAAGGATTTGCGTGCGCTCGCCGACCGCTCGCCCGATACCTCGCCGCATCGCAAGGGCGAGCCCTACCGGCTGGCGGTGTCCGGCATCTATGCGCGGCTGACCGCGACCGCCGCGAGGCTGGATGTGGAGACGACCCGGCCGCCGGTCGGCGAAGCCGCGCCTTACGCCGATGTCGCGAGAGTTCAAGGCCGATCTCGATATTCTCCACCGCTCGCTGATCTCGAACAAATCGGGCGTGATCGCGCGCGGGCGGCTGCGGCAGTTGCGCCGGGCCGTGGACTGTTTCGGCTTTCATCTGGCAAGCCTCGACATCCGGCAGAATTCGGCCGTGCATGAGCGCACCGTCGCCGAGCTGATCGACGCGGCGATGCCCGGCATGTCCTACATGGCGCTGAATGAAGAGGCGCGGATCGCGCTGCTTGACCGGCGAACTGCGCAATGCGCGGCCGCTGACGTCGTCCTTCGTGAAATACAGCGAGGAGACGCTCGGCGAGCTCGCGGTGTTCCACGCGGCGGCCGAAGCGCACGCCAAATTCGGCGCCGACACGATTCCCCAATGCATCATCTCGATGTGCAAGGGAGTGTCCGACATGCTGGAGGTCGCGCTGCTACTGAAGGAAGTCGGCCTCGTCGACCCCTCGGGCCGCAGCGCGATCAATATCGTGCCGCTGTTCGAGACCATCGAGGATCTGCAGGCCTCCAGCGCCATCATGGACCGGATGTTGTCGCTGCACGATTATCGCAAGCTGGTGGACAGCCGCGGCGCGGTGCAGGAAGTGATGCTCGGCTATTCCGACAGCAACAAGGATGGCGGGTTCGTCACCTCGGGCTGGGAGCTCTACAAGGCCGAGATCGGCCTGGTCGAGGTGTTCGAGCGCCATCACGTGCGGTTGCGGCTGTTCCACGGTCGCGGCGGCTCGGTCGGCCGCGGCGGCGGCCCGAGCTATGACGCCATCATCGCGCAGCCGGGCGGTGCGGTGAACGGCCAGATCCGCATCACCGAGCAGGGCGAAATCATCTCCAGCAAATATTCCAACGCCGAGGTCGGCCGCAACAATCTGGAAATCCTCGCCGCCGCGACGCTCGAGGCGAGCCTGCTGCAGCCGCGGCACAGCGCGCCGCGGCGGGAATATCTCGACGCCATGGACCAATTATCGGCGCTGGCCTTCAAAGCCTATCGCGGGCTGGTCTATGAGACCGAAGGTTTTGCGGATTATTTCTGGGCTTCCACCGTCATCACCGAGATCGCCACGCTGAACATCGGCAGCCGGCCTGCGTCGCGAAAGAAGACCCGCGAGATCGAGGACCTCCGCGCCATTCCCTGGGTGTTCAGCTGGGCGCAATGCCGGCTGATGCTGCCGGGATGGTACGGTTTCGGCAGCGCGGTCGAGGCCTGGATCAAAGAGCATCCCGACAAGGGCATGCCTTTCCTGAGAGAGCTCTATCGCGAGTGGCCGTTCTTCCGCATGCTGTTGTCGAACATGGACATGGTGCTGGCGAAGAGCTCGATCGCGATCGCCTCGCGCTATGCCGAACTGGTGCCGGATGTGGCGCTTACGCGAAAAGATCTTCGGACGCATCCGGCAGGAATGGCAAACCTCGATCGACATGCTGCTGGACATCATGGGCCAGGAGCGGCTGCTGCAGGGCAACCCGCTTTTGGAACGCTCGATCCGCAACCGCTTTCCCTATCTCGATCCGCTGAACCACGTTCAGGTCGAACTGCTGAAGGAGCACCGCGCGCAGAACCCCGACGAGCAGGTGCTGCGCGGCATCCAGCTCACCATCAACGGCATTTCGGCGGGGTTGCGGAACAGCGGGTAGATCGTCGAGCTCGCGCCTGGTCGCAGTACGCGAAGGGACGCAGTGTCCTCGGAATTAGCACGACCTACGTCAGCCAAGTCAGTTAATGTCGAGCGGGTCATGGCTTCATGGCGCCCTGCACACTCGTGTAGACGGCATAGAGCGATGTCGAGCCGCAGATGTAAAGCCGATTTCGTTGCTGACCGCCGAAGCACAGGTTGGCGACAGTTTCCGGTATGTGGATCTTGCCGAGCAGATCGCCGTCCGGAGTGTAGCAGCGCACGCCGTCCTCGTTCGGATCGCCCCAACCCACGGAGCACCAGACACGCCCATCGGTGTCGCAGCGCATCCCGTCGGTAATGCTGGGCTTGGGCATTTCCGCAAAGACTTTGCTGTTCGACACCTTTCCGGCCCCCAAATCCAGGTCGAACACGCGGATATGCGACGGATTGTCCGGCCCGTCCGTGAAGCCGGAGTCGATGACGTAGAGCTTCTTCTCGTCAGGCGAGAGGGTAATGCCGTTGGGCTCCACGAAGTCATCGACGACAACCTTGATGTCGCCGGATTTCGGATCCACCCGGTAGACGTTATGCTTTTCCTGCTCAGGCTCGGCCTTGACGCCCTCATAATAGCCGCCGATGCCGTAGACGGGATCGGTGAACCAGATCGAACCATCGGAAGCGACAACCGCGTCGTTCGGCGAGTTCAGCTTCTTGCCATTGTACTTGTCGGCGATGATAGTGATCGAACCGTCGAGTTCGGTCCGGGTGACCCGTCGGCCGCTGTGTTCGCAAGTAATCAGGCGTCCTTCCCGATCAATCGTGTTGCCGTTCGAGTTCATCGACGGCTGGCGGAATACGCTTAAGTGACCGTCATCCTCCGAGAAGCGCATGATGCGGTTGTTGGGAATGTCGCTGAACAGCACGTATCGCGCGGCCGCGAAGTAGACCGGGCCCTCGGCCCAGCGCATCCCGGTCGCGACGCGCTCAACCGCCATGGTACCGGCGAAGGCCGGGAAACCGCTGGGTCCGAACGAAACCTTGGGCTTTTTGAGAGACTCCAGGTGAGAATCCGGATAGCGGCTCCCGGATAGCGGCCCCAAGGGCAGCGGATTGGTTGACAGGGTTGGGGCGCCGGTTTGGCCGAGCGGCGTTACGGTCGCCGCAGAGGCCGCTTTCATGGTCACGGCCGTTGCGGCCAGCGCCGCCGCGCCCTTGATCAGGTTGCGGCGGTCGAAGGATCTGCTGGTCGGGTAATTCCGTTCGTTGATTTGTCATGGTTTCCTCCCAGGATTTTTTTGTTGGGAGGAAACCGTGAGCCCACAATCCGGCATATAGCGGGCGAAGTTTTCGAGAAACAACCTCAGATGGCGAGCGTTGCAGCCCTTCGGCCGTGCGAAAGCGAGCTATCCTTACGCCGCGTCGTCGCGTTGGGGGTTACGCGCGGTTAAATCGCGTCCCAATTGAAAATATCGGCCGAGCGATCGAGCTTGTAGAACGACGACTTCAGCGCCGGCATGCCGTGCTCGGCGATGGTCTGCGGGGTCCAGCCTTCGCCGCGATGGACCGAGCGCAACGGGCGCGACTGGCTCATCAGGAAGATCTCGTTCATCCGCACCGCGAAGATCTGCCCGGTGACGTCCTTGGCGACGTCGCTGAGCAGGAACGCGCAGATCGGCGCGATCTTTTCCGGTCCCATCTGCTGGATTTTCGCCACCCGCGCTTTCTCGGCCTCGGTCTCGGTCGGAATGGTGCCGATCAGCCGGCTCCAGGCAAAGGGAGAGACGCAATTGGAGCGGACATTGTAGCGGTTCATGTCGAGCGCGATCGATTTCGACAAGCCCACAATTCCGAGCTTCGCGGCGGCATAATTGGCCTGGCCGAAATTGCCGACCAGACCCGAAGTCGAGGTGAAGTGCACGAATGAGCCGCTTTCCTGCTCGCGGAACAGCCGTGCGGCGGCATGCGAGACGTAGAACGAACCCATCAGGTGCACCTTGATGACGGATTCGAAGGCGTCGATGCTCATCTTGTGGAAGATCGCGTCACGCAGGATGCCGGCATTGTTGACCACGCCGTCGAGCTTGCCAAAGCTGTCGACCGCCATCTTGACGATCTTGCTGGCGGGGACGGCTTCCGCGACGGTTTCGAAATTCGCCACCGCCGTGCCGCCGCGCTTCTTGATCTCCTCGACCACCTCCTCGGCCGGTGCGGCATTGTTTCCCGAGCCGTCGGCCGCGACGCCGGGATCGTTGACCACGACTCTTGCCCCCTCGGCCGCGCAGAGCAGGGCGATTTCCTTGCCGATGCCGCGCCCGGCGCCGGTGACGATGATCGATTTACCTTCGAGTGATTTTCCTTGCGTCATTGATGCCTCCGTTGTTTTCGTCTTCCGGCGCGCGAAGCGCGAACTCTGATGTGCCATTGCATATCCGAGAATCTCGAAATCCCGGATCTGGTCCTACGGACCATCCCGGAATGACGATTATCTCTCGTTGGTAAAGATGATCGTGCCCGACGCCGCGAACATGCCGCCGACGCCGTGGCAGACCGAGATCTTGGCATTGGGCACCTGCGCCGGCGCGATGCCGCGCATCTGCCGCACGCTTTCCTGCAGCGCGTACATGCCGTACATGCCCGAATGCATGTAGCTCAAGCCGCCGCCATTGGTGTTGAGCGGCAGCTTGCCGCCGGGCCTTGTGTTGCCGTCGGCGATGAACTTGCCGGTTTCTTCGTGCGGCATGAAGCCGAGGTCGCCGAGGCCGTAGAGCGGCAGGTGCGCGAAGGCGTCGTAGATCATGAGGTGATCGACGTCCTTGTGGGTAATGCCGGCCTCCTTGAACGCCAGCGGACCCGCCACCTTGAAGGCGCGCGAACTGTCAAAAGTCTGCATCTGGCTGACCATCGGCGTTTCCACGCTTTCGCCGGTGCCGAGGATGTAGACCGGCTTTTTCGGGAAGTCCCTGGCGCGGTCGGCCGAGGTCAGGATCAGCGCACCGCCGCCGTCGGTGACGAGGCAGCACTGCAGGATGCGGAACGGATAGGCGATCATCTTCGAGTTCAAGACGTCCTCGACCGTGATCGGCGCCTTCATGGTGGCGCGCGGATTCTTCGCGGCCCATTCGCGCTGCACCACGGCTACCATGGCGATTTGCTCATGGGTGATGCCGTGGGTCTTCATGTAGCGCAGCACCGGGATCGGAAACATGCTCGGCGGCCCGAACACGCCGAAGGGGGCCTCGAACTGGCCGTTCAGGCTGTCCGGCGGGGTGACGCGCGGCTGCTTGCCGATCATCGACTTGCCGCTCTCGGCATGCGTAATCAGCACGGTCTTGCAGAGCCCTGCCTCGATCGCGGCCGCGGCGTGGCGGACGTGCAGCATGAAGGAGCAGCCGCCGACCGAGGTGCCGTCGACCCAGGTCGGCGTGATGCCGAGGTAATGCGCGATCTGCTGCGGTGTCTCTACCGCCGTGGCGATGCCGTCGATGTCGGACAGCTTCAAGCCAGCATCGGCAATGGCGTTGAGCGCCGCGTCCGCATGCAGCTGGATTTGCGACATGTTGGGAATGACGCCGAGTTCGGTGGTTTCGGCAGCGCCGACGACGGCTACCTGGTTTCTTCGCATGATGCTTAACCCTTCGCGGGACGGAACAAGGGAAGGGTGATCCTGTCGTCGAGCTCTTCGAACGCGACCTCGAGCTTCATGTCGAGTTCGAGCGCCTCCGGCGTCTGCGGACAATCGATGATGTTGCTCATCATGCGCGGACCTTCATCGAGCTCCACCACGGCGATCGCATAAGGCGGCGTAAACCCCGGCGCGGCGGGCCGATGGTTGATGACGTAGCTGTAGAGCTTGCCCTTGCCGCTGGCCTTAAACACGCTGACCTTGCGGCCGCCGCAGCCGGGGCAGAACGGGCGCGGCGGGAAATAAACGTTGGCGCAGTCGTCGCAGCGTTGCAGCCGAAGCTCACCCGCCTGGGTGCCGTCCCAGAAATGCTGGGTCTCCGGCGTCGGTTTTGGTTTCGCACGCGCGGGTTCAGCCATGTCCTCGATACCTCCCTCGGGGGGCCTGACTTCGGCCCGTTGGTTGCAGTCTTGATGCGACATTGGACGGCCCGGCGTCAACGGTCCAGCCGAACTGCTGCATGCCGCGTATTCCGGCACACGCACTATTGCCTAGGCGGAGGCGCTTGTATCGCTATCGCCGCTCGCGGTAGATTGCCGGCGAGAACGAAGAAGATTGGGAGGATTTGATGTTGAAAATCACAAGCGCGGCGCTGGCTGCGGGTTTGGCTTTTGCCACGCAGGCCTTTGCCGCCGACGCGCCGGCCGAAATCAAGATCGGCACGCTGTACGCCTCATCGGGACGTTTCGCCTCGATTTCGATGCCGGTGCACAGCGCGCTGAAGCTCTGGGCCGACCAGAAGAACGCCGACGGCGGGGTCTATGTGAAGGCGTTTGACAAGAAAATTCCAGTCAAGCTCGTCGCCTATGACGATCAAAGCAACACCGCCACAGCTTCCACGCTGTATAACCAGCTGATCACGCAAGACAAGGTCGACCTCCTGGTCGCGGATTCGGGCTCGGTGCTGACGGCGCCGGCGGTGGCGATCGCGCGCGACCACAAGATGTTCCTGTTCGACCAGACCGGCACCGGCGCCAGCTTCTTTTCCAAGGACAATCCCTACATCGCGCTGATGGCGGACCCGGTCTCGACCATCTGGCCGAAGCCGGTCGCGGACTTCATTTCACACGATGGCCCGGGGCTCGGGATCAAGAAGATCGCGATTCTCTATTCGACCAACGAGTTCACGGGCACGCAGGCCAACGCCTTCCGCAAATTCGTCAAGGATTCCGGCGCGCCGATCGAGATCGTCTATGATCAGGGTATTCCGACGGAGACCACCAACTACACCGTCATCATCAACAACATCGCCAACACGCAACCGGACGCGGTGATCCACTTCGGATACGCGCCGAACGATATTGCGTTCCTGCGCAATGTCGCCGACGTCGGGGTCAAGTTCAAGATGCTGTTCTCGATCTATGCGGGGCTCGAGACCGAACTGCTCGAGAAGAACGTCGGCGAGAAGGGCCTCGAATATGTCTACACCTACGTGCCGCCCTCTGAACTCGACTACCCCGTCAATTTCGGCATGAACATGAAGGACTATAAGGCGGCCTGGGACAAGAAATACTCCGACGGCAAGGTCGAGTTCGGCTTCAACGCGGTTGCCGGATACACCACGGGCCTCGTGATCGAGAAGACGCTGTCGGTCGCGACCAGCCTCGACCAGATGGAGCTGCGCAAGGCGGTATTCAGCCTGTCCGGACAGCTCAAGACCCTCGACGGCACCTTCGCGCTCGACGAGATGGGCGGCCAGATCGGCGAATTGACGCCGCTCGGGCAGCTCAGGCTCGACGATCACGGCCACATCAAGTTCATCTCGATCTATCCGCACGAGACCGCCACCGGCAAGCCGGTCTATCCGCGTCCATGATGCGCATGAAGTTCGGAAACCGGCCGACGGGAGCAAAGCGCTGATGCTGATTTACGCGCTCGTCGCCGGCGTTCTGTTCGGTCTGTATTTCAGCCTCGTCGGAATTGGGCTCAATCTCGTGTTCGGTGTCATGCGCATCGTCAATCTTGCGCATGGCGACGTCATCATGCTCGGGGCGTTCGTCGCGTTCGGCGTGGTGACGCTGGCCGGGATCGATCCCCTGTTCGCGGTGCCACTGGCCTTTGTGCTGTTCGTGCTGGCGGGCTTCTTGCTCTATTGGGTATTGGTGCCGCGGCTACAGGGATCGGTTAATCCGGAAATGCTGTCGATCATCCTGTTCTTCGGACTGTCGCAGGTGATCGAGGCTGTCACGACGATTTTCTTCGGCACCAGCGAGCGCTCGATCCAGAGCCGCTTGCTCGGCACCGTCGTCTCCACGATCAGGATCAAGTTGTTCGGCGGCAAGCCGGGCGCGAGCGGGCCGGTCCAGATTTTCGGTCAGGGCTTTCCGGCCGCCTGGGTGATCGCAGCCATCACCAGCCTGATCGCGATTGCGCTGGTCTATGTCTATCTTTACCGCACGCGGCTCGGTACGCTGACCCGCGCCGTGATGTCGCGGCGGGACGAAGCGCTGGCGACCGGCATCGATGTCGATCGGGTATCCGCCGCGGCGTTCGGCATCGGACTGGGGCTTGCGGCGGTGGCCGGCGTGTTCGCACCCTTCATGTTCGGATCGGTGACGCCGGCGTTCGGCGCGGATGCGACCGTGACATCCTTCGCCATCGTGGTGCTGGGATCGCTCGGCAACCCTCTCGGCACCGCGCTCGGCGGTGTGGTGTACGGCGTCTGCTACATGCTGGTGCAGACCTATCTCAGTTCATGGGCCGATCTGTTGCCTTACGTGCTTTTGATCTTCATCCTGCTGCTGCGTCCGAGCGGTCTGCTCGGAAGGCGGGTGCGCGTTGCCTAGCGCTTTCAAACACGCGTTGTTCATTGTGGCGCCGCTTATCGTCATATTCGCGGTGCTGCCGGGCGTTTATCAAAATCATCTGCTGCTGTTCAACTTTGTCATCTTCCTGATCCTCGCGCAGGGCGTGAACATCATTTACGGCTTTACCGGCTATTTGCCGTTCGGCTATGTCGGCTTCTTCGGCGCCGGCGCCTATGGCTTTGCGATCCTGGTGATGCATTTTCAGGCTTCCGCCCCGGTCGCCGTGCTGGCCGCAGGCGTGATCGGCGTGGCTCTGGGGCTGTTGCTGACGCCGCTGTTGCGGCTGTCGGGCGCCTATTTCGCCATCGCCAATCTGGCGGCGTCGCTGGCGGTGCTTCACTTCGTCGCCAACCCGGCGCTGGAGAACATCACGCGCGGGCCGTACGGCGTTTCGCTCACCGGCACCTTCAATCCGGCGCTCGCCTATGCCGCTGCCCTTGTCGTGCTGACGCTGACGCTTGGCGCAGTCGTGTTCCTGAAAAACTCCCGCTTCGGCCTCGCGCTGCAGGCGGTGCGGGAAGATGCGGTTAGCGCTTCGATGGCCGGCGTCGATGTGGTGCGAATGCGTGTGATCGCGTGGCTGGCCTCGGCGCTGGTGGCGGGTCTCGCCGGCGGCGTCTACGCCTGGTACGTCTCGGTGTTCTATCCCGACAATGTCTTCTCCGGCGATTTCAGCATCTTTGCCATTGTGTTCGCGCTGTTCGGCGGGGTTGCCACGATCACCGGTCCGATCGTCGGCGTCATTATCCTCTACGGCATCTATAATCTGATCGGCTTCACCACGCCGCAATATTTCCAGTTGATCTACGGGCTGCTGATCATGGGGCTGGTGCTGTTCCTGCCCGCCGGCCTGGTCTCGCTCGCGACGCGGAGGGGCTGGCATGTCCCCTGACAACGCGCCCATTCTCAACGTCACCAAGCTCGCAAAACGCTTCGGCGGTTTCTACGCGCTCGACGGCTTGAGCTTCCATGTCGCGTCGGGCGAAATCCTGGGATTGGTGGGGCCGAACGGTTCCGGCAAGACCACCGCGATCAATGTGATCTCCGGTCTCTATGCGCCCGACGGCGGCGAGGTAGTGCTGGATGGTTCCGTCATCGGCGGCGTCGCCTCGCACAAACTGGTCCATCGCGGCATCAACCGGACCTTCCAGGTTCCGAAACCGTTTTTGTCGCTGACGGTGCGCGAGAATATCGAGGTCGCTTTGGCCTATGGCCGCGCCGCGGTGGCGCCGCCAACGATGGCCGATCTGCTCGACGAATACCGGCTGACCGAAGTCGCCGACCGCCCGGCGGCCGATCTCAACAACGCGCAGCAGAAGATGCTCGATCTGGTGCGCGCCCTCGCAACGCGCCCGCGGCTGTTGCTGCTCGACGAGCTTGCCGCCGGGCTTAATCCGGCGGAACTGGACTGGATCGCCGAACGGATCAAGGCACTGGCGCAAACGGGAATCGCGATCATCGTCGTCGAGCATTTGATGGGGTTCATCGAGCACATCACCGATCGCGTCATCGTCATGAACGCCGGCAAGGAAATTTTCGAAGGCACCCTTGCGGTCGCAGTCCAGGTGCCGCAGGTCATCGAAGTGTTTCTCGGAGGCGAGCATGCCGCCTGAGGCCGTACCGCTGTTGAAGGCCGACGGCGTCGATGCCGGCTACGGCACCATGCAGGTGCTGTGGGGCGTCGATCTCGACGTGCGCGCCGGCGAGACCGTGCTGCTGCTGGGCGCCAACGGCGCCGGCAAGACCACCTTCCTCAAAACGCTGGTCGGGTTGATCGAGGCGCGGCATGGCAGCATCAGTCTCGCCGGCGAAGACGTGACGCGGATGCGCTCCAGCCGACCGCATGCGGCTCGGCATGACCTATATGTCGGAACTCGCGGTGTTTCCCGATTTGTCGATCGAGGAGAACATTCGGGTCGGCGCGCAGGCGCTCGGGCATGCCAATCCCGGCGCCCGCGCCGAGGAACTCTACGGCGTGTTTCCGGCGCTGCGCGAAAAGCGCCGTGCGCCGGCGTCGAGTCTCTCCGGCGGCCAGCGCAAGATGCTCGGCATTGCCAAGGCGCTTGCCGCCGAACCGCGGCTTCTGGTGATGGACGAGCCCTCGGCCGGGCTGTCGCCGCTGTTCGTCAAGGAAGTGATCCGGATCCTGAGCGATCTGCGCGGGCGGGGGCTTGCGCTCCTGATTGCCGAGCAGAATATCGGTTTCCTCGAGGTCGCGACCCGCGTGTTCGTGCTGGAAGGTGGACGGATCCGCTTTTCCGGCACGGTTGCGGAGATGAGCGACAACGAAGCTTTGCGACGTGCCTATTTCGGGCTGAAGTGATGCGAACGATCAGGATTGGATCAGGCGCGGGCTATTCGGGCGATCGCATCGAGCCCGCGGTCGAACTCGCCGAAAAGGGCGACATCCAATATCTGGTATTCGAGTGTCTCGGCGAACGTACCGTGGCGCTGGCGCAGCAGGCGCGCATGAAGAACCCCGACGGCGGATATGATCCGCTGCTGGAGGAGCGGATGCGCGCGGTGCTGCCGGCCTGCGCCGCCAGAGGCATCAAGATCGTCACCAATATGGGCGCGGCCAACCCGGTCGCAGCCGCCCGCAAGACCGCCGAGATCGCCAAGTCGCTGGGGCTTTCGTCGCTGAAGATCGCGGCTGTGATCGGCGATGACGTGCTCGATGCCTGCAAGGAGCGCGATCTCCCAATCATGGAATTCGACGGCACGATCAAACAGCTCGGCAACCGGCTGTTGTCGGCCAACGCCTATCTCGGCGCCGGGCCGATGGCGGAGGCGCTCTCCGGCGGCGCCGACATCGTGATCACCGGACGCGCTTCCGATCCCGCGCTGTTCCTGGCGCCGATGATCCATGCCTTCGGCTGGGCGACGGATGACTGGAACCTGCTGGGGCAGGGCACTGTCGCCGGCCATTTGCTCGAATGCGCCGGCCAGATCACCGGCGGCTATTTCGCCGATCCCGGTTACAAGGATATCCCCGATCTGGCGCGGCTCGGCTTTCCCATCGGCGAGGTCGGCGAAGACGGCAGCGTCGTTATCACCAAGGTCGAAGGTTCCGGCGGCGCGGTGACAGCGCGGACCTGCAAGGAGCAATTGCTCTATGAGGTGCACAATCCCACGCAGTATATCCAGCCGGATGTGGTTGCGGATTTCTCGCAGGTGAAGGTCGAGGAGATCGCGCGGGATCGGGTGCGCGTCAGCGGCGGGCGCGGGACAAAGCGCACCGGAACGTTGAAGGTCTCGGTCGGCTATGTCGATAGTTTTATCGGCGAGGGCCAGATTTCCTATGCCGGCCCCGGCGCGTTGGCACGCGGGCGGCTGGCGCTCGAAATCGTCCGGGAGCGGCTGAAACTCACCGGCGTTGCTTCAAGCGAATTGCGCTTCGAACTGATCGGCGTCGACTCGCTGCACGGGGCTCAGCTCTCCGCGCACGCCAACGAACCCTATGAAGTGCGTGTGCGCGTCGCCGGCCGAACCGAAAACCTGCCCGAGGCCATCAGGATCGGCAATGAGGTCGAGACGCTCTATACCAATGGTCCCGCAGCCGGCGGCGGTGCCTTCAAATCGGCGCGCGATGTCGTCGCCGTTGCCTCGGTATTGCTGCCGCGCGAGCTGGCAAAACCGCGGGTCCAGTTTGTGGGAGTGTGAGGCCATGAAGCTGCGCGAGATCGCCCATTCCCGCACCGGCGACAAGGGCAACGTCTCCAACATCTCCGTGATCGCCTATGACGACAAGCATTATCCCTTGCTGCTTGCGCAGGTCACCAGCGCGCGGGTGAAAGCGCATTTCGCCGGTGTTGTCGAAGGCGAGGTGGTCCGCTATGAACTGCCCAATATCGCCGCGATGAACTTCGTCATGCAGCAGGCGCTGGGCGGCGGGGTCACGCGATCACTGGCGCTCGACGCCCACGGCAAATCCTTGAGTTCCGCGCTGCTCGATCTGGAGATCGACGCGGCTGCGGATAGTCAATAGTCAACCGGACAGCGACGGGGCGACCAGGCAATGCTGAACATTCCGACACTTGCCGAACTGGCTGAAGATCTCGAAAATGGCCGCACCAGCGCCCGCAAGGTCGTCGACGGGTGCCTGGAGAGGATCGCCGACGTCTCCGGCGAGGGCGCGCGCGCCTTCATTCATGTCGATGCGGAAGCCGCGATCGAGGCGGCGGAGGCGATGGACCGGCTGCGCGAGATCAAGGCGGCGCCGTCGCGCTATGCCGGCATTCCCGTTTCGATCAAGGATCTGTTCGATATCAGGGGGCAGGTGACCCGCGCCGGCTCGCGGGCGTTGGAGGATTCCGCGCCGGCGGAAGCCGATGCTGCAGTGGTGGCGCGGCTGCGCCGTGCCGGTTTCGTGGTGATCGGTCGCACCAACATGACCGAATTCGCCTATTCCGGCATCGGCATCAACCCGCATTACGGCACCCCGAAAAGCGTGTGGCGTCGCGATGTCGGTCATGTGCCCGGCGGATCGTCGTCGGGGGCGGCTGTATCGGTCGCCGATCGCATGGCGCATGGCGCTCTGGGGACCGACACCGGCGGATCGTGCCGGATTCCGGCGGCCTATAATGGCATCGTCGGCTTCAAACCGACGCAGCGACGGGTGCCGCTTGCCGGCGGCGTGCCCCTGTCGTCCACGCTCGACAGTTTCGGACCGCTGGCGCGCACGGTGGCCTGCTGCGCGGTGCTCGACGCGGTGCTGGCGGACGAACCGATCGTTGCCCTGCAGCCTCGTCCGATCAAGGGCATGCGGCTGGCGGTGCCGACCACGGTCGCACTCGACGAACTCGAGGACGACGTGGCGCGGACCTTCGAGCGCGCGCTGGAAACCTTGTCGCGTCAGGGCGCGCTGATCGAGCGTATCGCGGTGCCGGAATTCCTCGACGTCGGCGTGATGAATACCAAGGGCGGTTTTGCCGCCGCGGAAAGTTTCGCCTGGCATCGCTATCTGATCGCCAGCCATGGCGACGTCTACGATCCCCGCGTATCGATGCGTATCCAGCGCGGCGCATCCATCAGCGCCGCTGACTATATCGACCTCCTGGAGGCGCGGCGGTCGCTGATCGCGCGGGCCACGGCCCGGCTTGCGCCCTATGACGCGTTGGTTATGCCGACCACCGCCAACACGCCGCCCAGGATCGCCGATCTCGCCGACGACAAGGCCTTCACCAAGGCGAACCTGTTGTCGCTGCGCAATTGCACCCTGATCAACATGATCGACGGCTGCGCGATTTCACTGCCCTGCCATCGCGACGGCGAGGTGCCGGTCGGGCTGATGCTGGCGTCCTCCGGCGGCGCGGACCGCCGCGTCTTCGAACTCGCCGCCGGAATGGAGGCCGCCATCCGTGTTTGATCTCGCCTTCACCATCGACGCCCGGGACACGACAACCCCGCTGACGCTGCCGATCGATCGGGCCGTGATCGCCGGCTGGACCGGCCGCGATCCGGTCGCGCGCGACAAGCATATCGCCGAACTCGAAGCCATCGGCATCGCGCGGCCGGCGACGACCCCGATCTATTACCGGGTTGCCGTGCGGCGGCTGACCACCGCCGACAGCATCGAGGTCTGCGGCGGCGATTCCTCAGGCGAGGTCGAATTCGTGCTGATCGGCTGGCAGGGGCGCATTTTCGTCGGCGCCGGCTCCGACCACACCGACCGCAAGGTGGAAACCTACGGCGTCACCGTGTCGAAGCAGATCTGCGACAAGCCGATCGCATCGGTGCTGTGGGAACTTGAGGAGGTCATCGGCCATTGGGACCAGATGATCCTGCGCTCATTCGCCTGGATCGGCGGCGCACGCGTGCTCTATCAGGAAGGAACCCTCGACGGCATGCTGCCGGTGAAGGACCTCATTGCGCGCGGTTTTGGCGAAAAGGGATTGCCTGACGGCTGCGCGATGTTCGGCGGCACCTTTGCCGCCAAAGGCGGCATCCGCCCCGCCAGCCGTTTCGAGTTCGAGCTCGAGGACCCCGTGCTCAAGCGCAGCATTCGGCATGCGTATGATGTGATCGTGCTGCCGGTGCTGGGTTAGTTCCGTCATTCCGGGGCGATGCGAAGCATCGAACTATGATATGCAATTGCACATCTGAGGATCTCGAGATTCCCCGATGCGCAATTGCGCATCTGAGGTCCGGTGTCAGCGCACCATCCCGGAATGACGAAGGATGGATCGCTCGCTGTGCGCGGAACCATGCGTGTGGAACCTCCCGGAAATCGGGTGGCGCGGGGCGTTCCGATTTGCGAAAATCGCGGCCATGAAATCAACCGCACAGAACATCTTCCGTCCCGCCTTCGCATCCGCCGCCGCTCGCGTCGACGCCATTGACTGGACGCAGGCGACGAGTGAAGTCGACGCGCAGGGCTGCGCCGTCCTCAAGGGATTGCTCTCGCCGGACGAATGCCGCGCGCTGGCGTCGCTTTATCCCCAAGACCGCCATTTCCGCAGCAAGGTAGTCATGGGACGCCACGGTTTTGGACGCGGCGAGTACAAATATTTTGCCTATCCGCTACCCGAGTTAATCGCGGAGTTGCGGCCGGCGCTTTACGCCCGGCTGCGCGACATAGCCAATCGCTGGAACGAGGCGATGGGCATCGACATCCGCTATCCGCGGGACCATGACGCTTTCCTGAAACGCTGCCATGCCGCCGGCCAGACCCGGCCGACGCCGCTGCTCTTGCAATACGGGGCCGGCGACTACAATTGCCTGCACCAGGATCTCTATGGCGAGCATGTGTTCCCGCTGCAGGTCGCGATCCTGTTGTCGGAGCCGGGCCGGGATTTCACCGGCGGCGAATTCGTGCTGACCGAGCAGCGCCCGCGTATGCAGTCGCGGCCCGAAGTGGTGCCGCTTTCGCAAGGCGATGCGGTGGCTTTTGCCGTGCATGTCAGGCCCGTGCAGGGGACGCGCGGAACCTACCGGGTTAATCTGCGCCACGGCGTGAGCCGGATCCGCTCCGGCCAGCGCCATACCCTTGGCGTGATCTTTCACGACGCGAAGTGAGTGCGAACCCATTGATTGCCGATCTGTTTGAGGGCGTTCCCGACGTCCGTCCGTCGCAGGAAGCGATGGCGGAGGGCGCCGTGCTGCTGCATGGTTTCGCAAAACCATTCGAAAGCGACCTGATCGCGGCCTTGCGCGATATCGCAGGCCAGGCGCCGTTTCGCCACATGGTGACGCCGGGCGGTCATTCGATGTCGGTGGCGATGACGAATTGCGGCAGGCTGGGCTGGGTCACCGATCGCACCGGCTATCGTTATGACACCAGCGATCCCGAAACGGGAAAGCCATGGCCGGAGATGCCGGCTTCGTTTTGTCAGCTAGCCGGGCAAGCGGCTGCGCAGGCCGGATTCCACCGCTTCTCGCCGGATGCGTGCCTGATCAATCGCTACGAACCGGGTGCACGTATGTCCCTGCATCAAGACAAGGATGAGCAGGATTTCGGGGCGCCGATTGTCTCGGTTTCGCTGGGCCTGCCCGCGATCTTCCTGTTCGGCGGATTGAAGCGCAGCGACAAGCCGCACCGGTTCCGGCTGGAGCACGGCGACGTCGTGGTATGGGGCGGACCGGCGCGGCTCGTCTTTCATGGCGTCGCGCCACTCGCCGACGGCGAGCACGCGCTGATCGGCCGCCAGCGCATCAATCTGACGTTCCGCAAGGCGCGCTAACATCGTCTCCCGCGTTGCTCAGTCTTGCAAGACAGAGTGCGGCCCCGCCGACCAAGGCCTTCGCTGCGGCGAAGCCGACGCCCGCTCACTTCACGGCGACGGGAATTGTCTTCTCCTTCTTCTGCGCTTCCGGCGACTTCGGCAGGGTGACCGTCAGGACGCCGCTCTTGTAGCTCGCTTCGATCTTGTCGGAATCGACGCCGCCGGGTACCTGCAGCGTGCGGCGGAACGAGCCATAGCGCCGCTCGGAGACGTAGCGTCCCTTGGTCTTCTCTTCCTTTTCTTCCTGTTTCTCGCCCTTGATCGTCAGCATGCCATTGGCAAGCTGAACGTCGATGTCCTTGGCATTGAGCCCCGGCAGTTCGGCCGTGACTTCGAACGCCCCGTCCTTCTCGACGATATCCATGGCGGGCGTGACGTTGAAGCCAATGTCACGGCGCCAGAACAACTCGATCTCGGGGAAGGGACGAAAGAACGGAGCCTGCAGGAATCCGGTCTGGAAGTCGTGAAACATCCGGTCGATCTGATTGCGCAGGGCTTCAAAGGGCTGCCAGTCCGCGCCCCTGTGGGTTGCGTCGGTGGGCTCGCTTCGGTTTTGATGGGTAATTTTGTTGCGGCTTCGGCCATGACAAATGCTCCTTTCAGAGGTTGTCCAAGGCGTAAAAGATAGGTGTTGGGCCGCGAGCTGCATTGACCTCCATCAATAAGATCGGCCATCCGGCGTTCACATTCAAGCGACCGCCCTGAAGGCGCTCCGCTAAAGCCGCTCGAGACGATCGAGAAACGGTCGCTGGCTGGCGAGAATCTTCTCTCGCGCGAGCGGCAGCGCGAACCAGGCAGCGCGGTCGATTTCGGGAAAGTGGACGGTACGGCCGCTTCGCGGCGGCCATTCGATGGCGATTTGGTTGCTGCGCACGGCGCCGGCATCGAGCGCGCCCTCCAGCGCATAGGCCAGAACGATCTTGCCGCCGCGCTGGCGCACCTGGCCAAGCGGCCGCAGTGGGCCCGTCGCTGCGATCCCGAGTTCCTCGGCGAATTCCCGGCGCGCCGCGGCTTCCGGGTCTTCGCCGTCTTCCAATTCCCCTTTCGGTACCGACCATGCGCCGAGATCGCGGTTTCGCCAAAAGGGCCCGCCTGGATGGACGAGGAGGACAATCATCCCGGCCTCGCCATGGCGGTACATCAGGATGCCGGCGCTCATGCTTGCCATGGTGTTGGTCTGGATGCTGCAGTGAAGAGGTAGATTGATCTGGCTCAAGTGGGCAGCGACAAATCGGACATTTCTATAACAAATGGTTCGGCGTCCCGGAGATCAATTCCCTTATGCGGCATTCTTCTGGCCGGCGCTTGCGGCTGCATCCGCAATTGATACGGCATCATCGATCGCGGCGCATTTTTTGGGAGTTTCCGTTGATGCCGCCGGCGACCGTGCCGCGGAGGAGCCGGAAGGCGCTACGCCGAGCAGGATAGCGCTCGATCTGCATTCCGTCCGGCTGCGCGACTATACGCTGACCGACAGCGGCGTTCCGACCCTGCTGTGCACGCCGCTGGCGCTGCATGGAGCCGTCGTGGCCGATCTTGCCGTCGGGCACAGCCTCGTTGCCGCCCTCCGTAATGCCGGAATCGAACGGCTGTTCATGGTCGACTGGCGCTCGGCCAGCGCCGACATGCGATTTCGCGGGATCGACGACGACCTCGCCGATCTCAACGTCCTTGTCGATCATCTCGGCGGCCGGGTTGATCTGGTCGGGCTCTGCCAGGGAGGCTGGCTGGCGCTAGCCTATGCCGCGCGTTTCCCGGCCAAGGTACGCAAGCTCGTGATGGCCGGCGCGCCGGTCGATATCGCCGCTGCGCAATCCGGATTGTCGGCGGCCGCCGCGGCAACTCCGCTGGCCGTGTTCCAGAGCCTGGTCTCGGCAGGCGATGGCCGCGTGATCGGCCGCGATCTCGCGAGGTTCTGGGGTAACGGCAGCGTCGGCGAAAATGAAATTCGTGAATCTCTCCAGACTTCGGAGCCGACGGGTTCGCCGGAATTCTCGCGGGCTGGAGGCCATCTTCAGGAAGTGGAATTCATGGACCATCGATGTTCCCGGGACTTACTACCTCGAAGTCATCGAGAAACTGTACAAGCGCAACGAACTGGCCGGTGGAAGCTTCGTCGCCCTGGGGCAAAGGATCGAGCTCTCGCGCCTGCGGCTTCCGATCTATCTGCTGGCCGGCAGCGCCGACGAAGTGGTTGCTCCCGAACAATTGCTGGCGTGGAGCGGCTGGTCGGAACGCCGCCGGAGCATCTCCGCCACGAGGTCGCGCCCTGCAATCATCTCGGCCTGTTCATGGGCAAGCGGACGCTCGAGGAATATTGGCCGAAGGTTGTGCGTTGGCTGAAAGAGCCCTGAGAGAGCCTTCCTCTGGCCTCAGCGCTATTCCACGATCTCGATCGTCGTGTCCTGCCGTCCGTGGCTCTGCACCAATTCGAACAGCGATCTTGCGTTGGCTGGGCTCAATCTGACGCAGCCGTGGGAGACCGGGCGCCCGAGCTTGCGGATTTCGCTCGTTCCGTGGATGGCATAGCCGCCGCGAAAGAAGATCGAATACGGCATCGGCGTGTAATCGTAGAGTTTCGAGTAATGCATCCGCTCCAGCGAATAGGGTTTGTAGCTGCCGACCGGGGTCCGATAGCCGCGTCTGGCCGTCGACACCGGCCAGGTCGCGAGATCAGCGCCGTCGACCGCAACGCTCATGGTTTGCTGCGACAGGTTAATTCGGACGGCGACACTCGCATGCGCGGTACCGCTCGCCGAACCGGCGATAAGAACGCACACTGCGAGCAGCCAACAGATCCGACCGCCTTGCCAATTCCAGAACTTCACAATCAGGCTGCCGCATCCTTGCCGGCGAAACTCTGCTGCGCGGGCGCCGTTTCCGGCGCTGCGCTGGAAGTAGCACCGGACTGAGGGACAGAAGCGGGGTCCTCTTCGAGCCCAAGCTGCTGCCTGGTGATCATTTTCTGCCAAAGCCGCAGAATGTTTTGTTGGGTTTCCAGCGCGATGAAGCAATGGCCTTCGCGATCGAGCGCGCAGAATCTTGCGGTTACGTCGCCGCAGGCGTTGCTGAAGGCCTGGTTGATGATGTCGAGGCAGGCAACGACCTGGGTTGCATCCGGCAGGCGGGTATGATGGGCGATGTCGAGCAGCCGGAACGCCTCGACGTTGGGCTGGCCGAAGATTGCGCCCTGCCGTCCGAGCTCAAAGAATACATTGACGACGGGTAACACGCCCTGGATCTGCGCCAGGACGGCTTCCGCTTGCGCCGCGCTGCAAACCGCCAGATGCTCGCCGTGAGGTTCTTCCGCCGGCTGGGACTGCTGGCCGAGTGAGGCCATCACCTCGCGCTCGATCCATCGCCGGACCTCCGGTGGAGCTGTCCGGATCTGCTCCGACGTTAGTGTTATTCCAATCATGGTCGCGCCTCCGTGAATGAATTAAAGGTCGCACTGTTCCGCGATACCGATGTTGATCGGGATCAATCTGGAAATGCCCCGGCCGCAAGATGCCGCGCAAATCGGCTCGCGCGGTACCGGCAAGAAGCAGGTAACCCGCGCGCCAACCCCGCTAATTGATCCAGAGCAAGCTCGCGGGGAACCCGGGCTGCTAAAAACTTCGGGACCGTCGCCTATATCCGTCTGGTCGAGCCGTCATTTTGTGCTTCCGATTTGACTGGAGAATGCCATGGAGTCGGATCCATCGTCACGAAAGCAGGCCGTCGTCATCGGCTATATCTTTGCCGCCGCCATCGGCATGGTGCTGCTGCAATGGGCGCTGACGACCTACAATACCGTCGACACCATTCCCTATAGCGAGTTCGAGCAACTGGTCGCCAAAGGCAGCGTCACCGAGGTCGCCGTCGGTCAGGATACGATCCAGGGCAAGTTGAAGGACAAGCTGCCGAGCGGGAAGTCGGCCTTCATCACCGCGCGCGTCGACCCGGCGCTGGCCGAAAAGCTGGAGGCGAAGGGCGTCACCGTCACCGGCGTGCCGTCGGGCGGACTGTTCCAGACCATCCTGTCATGGGTCGTTCCGGCGCTGATGTTCTACCTGATCTGGGTCTTCCTGGGGCGCCGGCTGGCGGATCGCCAGGGTTTTGGCGGATTGATGTCGATCGGCAAGTCGCGGGCCAAGGTCTATGTCGAGAAGGACACCAAAGTCACTTTCGCCGACGTCGCGGGCGTCGAGGAAGCGAAATTCGAACTGCAGGAAGTGGTGTCCTTTCTGAAGGACCCCAAAAGCTACGGCCGGCTCGGGGCGCATGTGCCCAAAGGAATTTTGCTGGTCGGACCGCCCGGCACCGGCAAGACCCTGCTCGCCCGCGCGGTGGCCGGCGAAGCCGGGGTCGCGTTCTTTTCCATTTCCGGCTCCGAATTCGTGGAGATGTTCGTCGGCGTCGGCGCCGCGCGCGTGCGCGATCTCTTCGAGCAGGCGCGCAAGGCCGCGCCCTGCATCATCTTCATCGATGAGCTCGATGCGCTCGGGCGCAGCCGTTCTCCCGGCGCGTTCGGCGGCTACGACGAGAAAGAGCAGACCTTGAACCAGCTGCTCGCCGAGCTCGATGGTTTCGATCCCTCAGCCGGGGTCATATTGCTCGCGGCCACCAATCGGCCCGAAATCCTCGATCCCGCCTTGTTGCGGGCAGGGCGGTTCGATCGCCAGGTGCTGGTGGATCGCCCCGACAAGAACGGCCGCGTCGCCATCCTCAAGGTGCATATCCGCAAAATCCGGGTCGGCAAGGATGTCGATCTCGACAAGGTCGCGGCTCTCACCACCGGCTTCACCGGGGCCGATATCGCCAACCTGATCAACGAGGCGGCGATCGCCGCGACCCGGCGCAAGGCCGACGAAGTTTCGTTCGACGATTTCACGGTCGCGATCGAGCGGATCGTGGCCGGTATCGAAAAGAAGAGCCGGGTGCTCAGCAAGGAAGAACGCCGGCGGGTGGCTTACCACGAAATGGGTCATGCGCTCGTCGCGGCGAGCCTGCCGGGCGTCGATCCCGTGCAGAAAGTATCGATCATTCCCCGCGGCGTCGGCGCGCTGGGCTACACCATGCAGCGACCGACCGAAGACCGCTTTCTGCTCGCGGTCAGCGAACTCAAGAACCGGATTGCGGTCTTGATGGGAGGCCGTGCCTCCGAGCAGATGATTTTCGACGGCGACGTCTCGACCGGCGCAGCCGACGACCTGCAGCGGGCGACCGAGATCGCCATCGAGATGGTGACGAAATACGGAATGGACGCAAAAGTCGGGCAGCGAACCTACGCGCCCCGGCCGCAAATCTTCCTGCCGGCCGCGCAGGACGCCGTCGTCAGCGCAGCCGAGGCCACGGGGCGCGAAATCGATCTGGCGGTGCGCGACCTGATCGAGGCCGGCGGCGCCTGCGCGCGCGCCATTCTCGAGAAGCGCCGGGCCGATCTCGACGCGGGCGTGGCGCTTTTGATCGCAAAGGAGACGCTGACCGCGGAGGAATTCGCGCCGCTGCGCCCGGTAGCGGCACAACAGGACGCCGCCGAGTGAACCGCCTGATCGGGCCGGTCGCTTCAGGCTTGATACCGATCAAACAGGCGGACCGGGGGTGTCGTAGGTTGTCATAGGGATTGGCCAGGTGTGGGAGCCGTCGTCATGGGATCTCCGGCGTCAAAGGACAGCCGCTTCGGCGAATTGAAATCGTACCCCGCACTCCGCGCGGAAATGGTCGAGCGAAATATCGCCGCTCGCGGCGTGCGCGACGAACTCGTGCTTGACGCCATGCGCAAGGTGCCGCGCGAATTGTTCCTGCCGAAAAATCTTCGCGAATTCGCCTACGACGATGCGCCGCTCCCGATTGCAGGCGAGCAGACCATTTCGCAGCCTTATATCGTCGCCTTCATGGCGGAAGCCTTGATGTTGAAGGGCGGCGAGAAAATTCTCGAGGTCGGCGCGGGTTCCGGTTACGCCGCCGCGGTGCTGTCGGAGATCGCGGCCGATGTGTATACGGTCGAACGTCTCGGCCAGCTTGCGGACAAGGCCGCGGCGCTGCTCGCTGAGCTCGGCTACGACAATGTTTACGTCCTGCACGGCGATGGCTCCAGGGGCTGGCCGGAGCATGCTCCCTACGATGCCATCGTCGTGACCGCCGGCGCGCCGCTGGTTCCGGAGTCGCTGAAGGCGCAGTTGAAGGTCGGCGGGCGGCTGGTGATCCCGGTCGGCTCCGATCAGCGCACCCAGGAGCTGGTGCGGGTCGTCAGAGTTTCGAAAAACGAATATCTCAGCGAAGATATTGCGGACGTTCGTTTCGTCCCGCTGATCGGCGCGGAGGGCTGGGAGGGCGCGAAAGGTGAGGGCCGTGCGCCGCTGCGCCGGCCATTGCGGCCGGTTCCTTCGGGCGAGGATGCGCTGGTTCGAGATCTCGCCGACGCTGCCGAATCCTTCTCCTCGATCGAGGCCGCCGATCTCCATCCGCTGATGCAGCGGATCGGGTCGGCGCGCATCGTGCTGCTTGGCGAAGCGACCCATGGCACGTCGGAATTCTATCGGATGCGCGAACGCATCACCCGCGAGTTGATCGTCAGCAAGGGCTTTCGCTTCGTGGCGATCGAGGCGGACTGGCCGGATGCCGCCCGGGTCGATCACTATGTGCGGCATTTCCAGTATCCGCCGTCGGAGTGGACCGCGTTTGCGCGGTTCCCAACCTGGATGTGGCGGAACACCGAGGTGCGCAGTTTCGTGAGCTGGCTGCGCAAGTACAATGGTGCGACGGAGGCGGGCGAGCGCGTCGCCTTTCATGGTCTCGATCTCTACAGCCTCTATGATTCGATCCGGTCGGTTCTGAACTATCTCGACGAGGTCGATCCGGACTCGGCGAAGGTGGCCCGCGAACGCTATGGCTGCCTGACGCCGTGGCAGCGCGATCCCGCGACCTACGGCCATGCCGCGTTGACCGGATCCTATCCGACCTGCGAAGTCCGACGTGGCGCGCACGCTCGCAGACCTCCTGGCGAAACGCAGGGCCTATGCCGAGCACGACGGCGAGCGTTTCCTCGATGCCGAGCAGAACGCCCGCCTGGTCGCCGATGCCGAGCGCTATTACCGCATCATGTATTATGGTTCGCGCGCGTCGTGGAACTTGCGCGACAGTCACATGTTCGAAACCCTGAAGAACCTGCTGGCGTTTCACGGTGCGGATTCAAAAGCGGTAGTCTGGGCGCACAACTCGCATGTCGGCAATGCCGCCGCGACCGAGATGGCGGCGCGCGGCGAACACAACATCGGCCAGCTCTGCCGCAAGGAGTTCGGCGACCGCGCCTATCTGGTCGGCTTTGGTACCCACAGCGGGACGGTCGCCGCGGCGTCCGAATGGGATGGGCCGATGGAAGTCAAGAAAATCCGGCCGGCACATCCGAACAGCTACGAGCAGGTGTGTCACGCGACCGGGCTCGCGCGCTTCACGCTGGGTTTGCGCGGGCGCGCCGATCTGTGCGGTCCGAAGGGCCTCGGCAAGGAACGGCTGGAACGGGCGATCGGGGTGATCTATCGGCCCGAAACCGAGCTTGCGAGCCACTACTTCCAGGCCAACCTGCCGCGGCAGTTCGACGAATATGTCTGGTTCGACGATACGCGCGCCGTGACACCGCTGGATACTGCCGAAATCAAGGGACTTCCGGACACTTACCCGTTCGGGGTGTGATCCATGAGAGAAAGAGGACCAAATGAACAAGCTCAAAATTCCGCATCATGCGTTGGTGTTTGTCGGCGACGGCCGAAAAGCCCTGTTCTTGCGCAACGAAGGCGACGAGAAATTTCCCAACCTCAAGACCGAGAAGGTCTTCGAGGACGAGAATCCACCCAGCCACGAGCAGGGCACCGACCGGCCCGGGCACATCGGCAAGGCCGCCGAAGGCGGCAGAGCCGCGGTCGAGCCGACCGACTGGCACGACATCGAGGAGCATCATTTCGCGCGGAAGGTCGCCGCGGCGCTGGAACAGGTGGTGCGAGCGGACAAGGTGAAAGCCCTTGTGGTGGTGGCGCCGCCGAAGACGCTCGCTGATTTGCGAAACGCATTCCACGCCGATGTGAAGGCACGGGTGATTGCCGAGATACACAAGGATCTGACCAAGCACCCGGTCTGGGACATCGAGAAGCATCTCACGGCGGAAGCCTGAGAAGCAGCATTGGAACGAAGAGGAGTTTCGAAATGGCGCCTCCGCGGAACCCTCGCAATTCCCCTTCCGAACAGACCGACGAAGCCCCCGGCCTGATCGAGAGCGAAGAGGTAGAGATCGAACGCGACATCCCCGCCGATGACAATCAATCGGTCGAGCGCATCGAGCCACGCGAGCGGCCGGCGCCGCCGGCCTTCGAGGAGTGAACGCGCCGAGCCGGACTTGGCCGGCAGGCGCGCGCGATCAGTGAACCAGAAGCGCGCAGGCCGAGCCGTGTTGCAGCAAGTGACGCGTTACGCCGCCGAAGATCCATTCCTGCAAACGGGCATGTCCATAAGCACCGGCCACGACGATATCGATGCGGGCCTCGGCCGCAATGGCGTCGAGCTGGCTGCCGTCGCCGCCGGCCGATAATTCGACCCGCGCCGACGCCTGGACATTGTGGCGCCGAAGCCAATTGGCCACGTCGGTAACGCGCGCGATCGCTGCGTCCCGCTCGGCTTCGTCGGACACGATCTCGATGATCGTCAACTCCGCGGCTTTTCTGAGCAGCGGAAGTGCCGCCGAGACCGCCCTGCGGGATTCGGCGGTGTCCTTCCAGGCCACCAGGATGCGATCGAGCGCCAGGCTGGTGCGACGAGGCGGCACCACCAGCACCGGGCGGCCGGCTTTCATGACGGCATCGCCAATGTAAAGCAGCTGACGCGGACCGAGCGCCGTGTAATTTTCCGAACGGCCGACCACCAGCAAATCCGCGGCCCGGGCTTCCGCGGCGAGAAAGTCTGCCGGGTAGGCTGCAGCCGAGCGCCATTCCAGCGGGCAGCCGATGCCTTTGAGGGCGGATCGAAAGTGGGTTTCGCTGCGGCCGATGGCTTGGTTCAGTTGGTCGGTGTCGATCTCGAGCACGCTCGATGCGATCACGCCGTCGGCATGGATAGGCGCGGCCGGCAGGCCGGCCGTGACGCCGATTACCCTGCATTTGTACCGGTCGGCCAATTCGCACGCGACCCGCAAGGCAGGCTCACTGCCTTGTTCGAGTTCCAGATACACCATCAGGGATCGATAGGTCACGCCGGCCCCGGTTCAGTGAGAGATCAGCGCCGGGACGGTGAGAGATTCGAACATGCCGCGGGTCGTGCCCCCCAGGATGAATTCCCGGAGTCTTGAATGGCCGTACCCGCCCATCACGATCAGGTCGGTATTGTTGTCGGCAGCGAGAGACAGAATGGCGTTGTGAATATTGGGGCCGTCGGCCGTAATCCGGTAAGGCGTCGCCGACAGATCGCGCCGCGCGAGGTGAGCGATCAATGCCGCCGATGACGCCTCGCCTGCGGCGTCCTCTTTCTCGTTGACGGCAACGACGTCGATCGTCTTCGCCTTGCGCAGAAACGGCATGGCATCGTGGGCGGCCCGCGCGGCCGGTATGCCGCCGTCCCAGCAGATCAGCACACAATCGGTCTTGATGGGAGCCTGGGTGATGTAGGGTACCATGAGCATCGGCCGTCCGGAGCCAAACAGCACCGCCTCGGAAAGGAAATCGGTTTGGCTGGGGTTCGAGCGGTCCGGTTGAGCGACAATATTCAGGTCGTAAAGGCGCGACATCTGCGTCAGGGTGCGGGTTGCCGCATAGGAAACGTCGAACGTGCTTCTGGCGTCGTGGGGAATGCCGAGCCGCCTGGTGACGATCTCGAATTGATCCAGCACGACCGAGGCCTGCTCGACGCCCGTTTGGTACTCGGCGGCCATGACCACCGCGGCGGCTTCGGAGGCGATCATCGGATTCATCGCCTGATAGACGCAGGCGATGCCATCGAGATGGGCTTCAAAAAGGGTTGCGACCGAAGCGGCGCAATCGATCAAGGCGCCGGCAGGCCGGTCAACGGGAAGAAGGACAGAAATATCGTTCAACATGCTCGATCGCTTTCTGGTTGGAAGAGCTTGAATTATGCCCGCCTCCGTCCGGGGCTTTTTGATCTATCTCATGCCCGCCGCCGGCAGCACCGGCCACCCCGGCAAATGGGCGCGGGGGGGGACGCGACGGCCAAGGGCGGATTCCATCCACGCCGCGGGGTACGCGACGGGTATTCCGCCGTGTTCTCAACCGAGGGTATAGACCTGTTGACGACTCATTCGTAGACTGCCGCTCGTTTCGCGTATGCGCGAATCTGAACGACCGGCCGGGACGATTTTGGATACCTGATCCTTTTCAGGAAGAAGCAAGGCCCGTAGTGGCCCCAATGCATTGGACCGCCCGTGCCGCTGTTTTATTTCCGAATCAGCAATGGAAATTATTCGGGTACTTCCGGCGATGGCTTCAGCCTTCCCGACAAGGATGCCGCTTGGGCGGAAATGACCAAGGTCTGCGGTGATCTCGTCGGCGGCATTGCCCGCAAACTGAAACAGGGATCGGAATGGCAGATGGAGCTCCTGGACGAGTCCCGAACGCCCGTGTTCAGAATTCGCCTCATGGCGGAGACGCTGGGTCGACCGGCAGCGCCCGAACGCGGGCCGTGTGAGAACGATTCCGGCGTCTGATGCTGAATCAGGCGATCTTCACCGTATCGAATATCGCATCGCCGCCGACGGGAAGAGATGACACTACGGCTGCGCCGGATAAATCAACGTGCAGGACCTGGGACATTCGCTCAATCCGCCGGCGCTTCAAATATCCGCGAGCCATCCAACCTCTGAAGCGTAGCGCAACAGGTCGGCGCGCGATTGAATCTCCAGCTTGGCCAGGCCCCGCGATTTGAAGGTCTCGACGGATTTCACGCCGACGCCGATCTGGTGCGATATTTCCTTGTTGGTGAGCCCAAGCGATGAAAGCCTGAGCACCTCGGTTTCGCGGTCCGTCAAATCCCTGATTTCCGGCACCGAGGCGCGATGATTGGCCGAGGAGCGATTGAGCACACGGCTCACAATCGACGGATCGATGTAAATCCCGCCGGCAAGCACCGAGCGAATTGCGGAAACGAGATTTGCGGCCGCTGATCGCTTGACGACATAACCGCTTGCGCCGGCATCCAGAGCCTGTTTCAGATAGGCTCTGTCCTCATGCAAGGTGAGCACCAGGATTTTTATTTCGGTTGCTTCCTCAGACAGCCGGCGCGCCAGCAGGATGCCGCTCATGCCTGGCATCGAGATGTCGATGATCGCGATATCCGGTCTGGTGTCACGAATCACCTTCAGAGCTTCCGGCCCCGACGTTGCTTCACCAACAACTGCAAAGTCGGATTCCGAACTCGATAAGGTTGCGCAATCCGGTCAAGACGATCGGATGATCGTCAGCGAGAACGATGCGTGTCTTGCTCTTCACTGCGGCGCCTCCCCGGATTCGATCGGGATTCGTGCAAAGACGGTGGTTCCGATCGTCTTGCCTGACTCGATTTCCAGCGTGGCCCCGATCAGCGAAAGCCGCTCGCGCATGCTCGGTATGCCGAGCGCCCCGAGCTCGCTCGGAGTTTCCAGTTTCTCGGTGAGGTCGAAGCCATCTCCGTCGTCATCGATCATCAATTGAAGCAGCGCCCTGGTACGGCTGATGACGACGCTGACGTGCTTTGATTCGCGCGCGTGTTTTGCAATGTTGGTGAGGGCTTCCTGGGTGACGCGGTAGATCGTCGTTCGCACATCGTCTGGAAGGTTGTCGATATCCGCGGCCGTGCAGTAAAATTCCGCGGCAATTCCCGTCTGATCGCTCCAGTCCGAGACGTAATTATCGAGTGTTGCCGTCAATCCCAGTTCATCGATCGACGCCGGCCGCAATTGCCATGCGACCTGATGCAGCGTTCTGCCCATCTGGTCCAGCAAGGCATTGAGCTTCGCCAGCTGCTGCCGTCCATCGGCATCGAGAAATTTCTCGAGGCTTTTCGCTCTCAGTGTGGCAGCAATTAGCGTCTGACCAGTCTGATCGTGCAGCTCGTGCGACAGCCGGAGGCGCTCATCCTCGGCGGACAGCATCAAGCGGCGCCGAAGGCGATCGCGCTCGGTCAACGCATTGGATAGCGCCTTTGCGGCGCGGGTGCGCTCGGTGATGTCGATCACCGTCGCCATGGTGTACTGCGCCGTCTGGATCGTGATCGGATAAAGCCCGACTTCAACCGGAAATTCGCTGCCATCCTTGCGCTGGCCCACGAGATATCGCTCGCCGCCGACCGGGCGCAACGCCGGATCGCGGGCGAAGGCCTGTCGGCGCGCGGTGTGGGCGCTGCGGAGCTTCTGGGGAACGAGCATCTCGACGAACTGACCGATCAACTCGGTCTGCGAGTAGCCGAACATTTGCTCGAGCCGTAAGTTTGTCAGAAGCATGATGCCCTTGTCGTCGACCAGGACCACGCCGTTCGGGGAGGAATTGAAAAACAGCGCGAATTCTTCGCGCGTCGGCTTGCGATCGATACCCAATGTGCCGACTTTTTGCTCAAGGCGGCCGCCGAACATATAGGTCAACCCGATTGCAAGGGCGAACAGCGTTGTTCCGGCGGTCGCGGTGTAGGCAAAGGTCTTTCGCGCCGAGGCGTCAAGTACGGCCGTTCGCACGCCGACCGCGACAAGCCAACCTGTCGTTTGCAGGCGCCGGAAAATCCAATGAACCGCAACGCCTTCCCGGTTGGTGTTGTCAGCGACACCTTCAGTCCTGGAGGACGTTAGATCGGCGAATTCGGGCCGAACCTTCGTGCCCGCAAATGATTCGTTCTGTTCCGAGCGGGCGATGAGCGTGTTGCTGCGGTCAACAAGGACGGCCAGGCGGCCCTCCCCAAGTGAGGCACTTTCGAGTATTTCGGAAAATTTCTGGATTGGCATCGTGATCGACACAGCATATTCGGCTATGCCGTTTCGCACTACGGGCATGACCGCTGAGACCACAAGCTGTTTACTGATTGGACTAAAGAACACGTTTGAAATGGCGGCCTTGCCGGTCCCGATCGCTTGCTGCTCGGCTTCGTGGCGGATCGCTGGCATCGCTATTTTAGGAGTTTCTCCCAAGGGCAGGGCGGTGCTGATGACTCCGTTCTCCGTGTGCACCACGATCTCGATGCCGAGTTGGCTCGATATTTCCGATGCATTCCGATGAAACCCTTCGAGGTCGCCAGTCTGCAAAAAATAGGATCTCGCCAGGACGACGAGCAAAGCCGTCATGCTCTGAATTTCCTTGTCGACCTCGCCATGGAGTTCGTTCAGCGATCGCCCAAGACCCTCCTCGGCATGAATTCGCTCGGCGGCGACCGATCGTAACGACAGGATGCCGGCCAGAACGAGGGCCGGGGCCAAGATGACCGCGACGATCGCGCAAAGCCGGTATCGAAGCGTGAATCTCCGCAGGCCCGGTAGCGCCAGATTGCTCCAGACGGCCGGCAATCCAAACCGTTGCAAGTTATCAAGCAAATCCGCACTTCCTCACGCTCAAATGCTCAATGCTGCGGTGTGGCGCGAACTGAGAAGCAGGTTCCAATCGCAGTAGATAGGGCGGCAATTATGTCTCTGGCACCGGTTCGCTGCGCCGGCAATGGCGCGCCGCCGGAATATGCGCCCATTGAATAGCTTCGGCAAATCTCGCGCCTGTCAGGTTTTCCCTGACACGGAACAGGAACGTCCCGCCTGTCTCGCGGGATTGGTTAATGCAAAATTTACGTGCGATTGAGGCGTGGACGGGCGCAATGCCCGTGGCGGAAGCGACATCTGCCAGGCCGATATGCTCGGGATGATTACCATGCAGGAGCATTCATTACCATCGCCAAACAGGCCGCCTGAGGCGCTGGGTAAATTCATCAGCGAACAGAACATCGCGCTTTACAGGAAGTGCCTGACCGAGACGGATGACGGGAATTGGCGGCAAGTTCTTCTGAAATTGCTCGCCGACGAATTGGCGAAAAATGGCGCAGTGCAAGTGGCGAAAGATCGACCGGCAACTTTATCAATGTGAGTGGGCATGATGGCGAATAGTGACGGCGGCTCGCGCGCCGATGGTTGGTATGTTGCGTTCCGGAATCCGGAACTGCCGGGGGCGTTTGCGTCTGGACGACCAGAACGTTTCGAACCGGGTATGAGACGAGTTCCATAAATCGGACGTCGTTCATGACCATCTGGTGCTGAAAAAGACGTCGTAGGGGTAAACGCCATGGCTGATATGAAACTCCGTACATTGCCGGCAGGCCATATCGTGCTGTTGCGGGGTGCGTTGAACGAGGCAGTTGCGTCTTTGTCCAAGATCGAGCGTACGCCCGCTGTCAAAGCATGTCTTGCCGACAACCTTCTTACGCTCGCTGCCAGCGGGGAGGTCGAGGCTGCCCAACTTAGCGAAGTAGCTTTGGTCCGCGTGCGAAAATCCTGTCCTTCATGCAGAGGATGCGAAGGCATCAGTACTCTGGTCGAGCGACGCTCGTCCTCTTTTCAGACGAACCGTGGTTCGGAGCGAACCGTTTCGTATCAGTGAAGTTGGTTCAGTATCTCAACCGGTTCCGGTGCATCGTCTACGGCTTCGCCGGATGGATGAACGTCCACGGCGTGGTTTCGGAATCCCTCGGCACCTCGACGTCGATCAAATAGGGGCCGCCATGCGCCAGCGCCTTTTCCAGCGCCGGGCGAAAGGTTGCAGGCGATGTGACGCGCGCCGCGCCGACGCCAAAGGATTCCGCGAGTTTTACAAAATCCGGATTGACCAGATCGGACGCCACCACGCGGCCGTCGAAGCGCTCGCGCTGGTCGCGCCGCACATTGCCGTAGGCATTGTTGTTGAACACCAGCGTCACCACGCCAATGTTGAACTGCACGGCGGTGGCGAGTTCTTGCACGCCGAACATGAAGCCGCCGTCACCGGTGATCGCGACCACCGGCCGGTCCGGATTGGCGACCTTGGCGCCGAGCGCGGTGGGAAAGCCCGAGCCGAGCGTGCCCTGATAGCCCGAGGTGATGAAAGTGCGCGGCTGATAAACCGGAAAGCCGTACCAGGAGGCAAAGCCGACCTGCGACAGCTCGTCGGTGACGATGGCATTGGGCGGCAGCACCTCGCGCAGAATGTTGAGGTAGGCCATCTGCGGCTGGACCTTCTGGATCTCCTGCAGCGCGGCCACTGAGGCCTCGCGGATCGCGGCGCGGCGGCCGCTGGTCTTTTTGTAGCCGGCCGTGCTGACCGCCGCGAGCAGCTCGCTGGTGCCGGCCCGCGCGTCGGCAACGACCGCGACATCCGGCGTATACCTGCGCATTTCCGACGGATCGATATCGATGCGAACCGATTTCAGGCCGGCAGGGACGAACGGCCAGCGCGACATGGTCGGCAGTTCCAGCCGGGTGCCGATCCCGATCATGAGATCGGTCGTCGGCCACAGCCGATAGGCCGCCGCCATGGTGAGCCCGAGTTCATGCGCGTTGGAGACGATGCCGCGTCCGCTGCGGAACGCCACCACCGGCGCTTCGATCAGTTCGGCGAGTTCGAGGATTTCATCGCAGGCGTCAAGCGCGCCGCTGCCGACAAAGATCATCGGCGTCTTGCTGTCCGCGATCAGCGCTGCCGCAGCCTTGATGCGATCCGGATCGGCCTGCGGCGCGGGAAGAGGGGTTAGCGGTCTGGATGTGCCGGTTTCCGCGCGCTGCGTGAACACATCCCAGGGCATTTCCAGCGCGGCGGGCCCGCGGCGGCCCGACATCATTTCCTGGAAGGCGCGCGAGACCAGCGCGGGGGCGTTGTCGGGATATTCGATGCGCTCGGCCCATTTGACGAAGGTCCGCAACGTCGCGAGCTGGTCCGGCATCTCGTGCAGATGGCCGCGGCCCTTGCCGAGGAATGACGTTGGAACCTGACCGGTCAGGCACAGCACCGGTTCGTTCGATCCGAACGCAGTGAGCAGCGCCGCGCCGGCATTGAGCACGCCGGGGCCCGGCACCACGCTGAACACGCCGGGCCGGCCGCTGGAGCGTGCATAGCCATAGGCCATGTAGCCGCAGGCCTGCTCGTGGCGGGCGCCGATCACCTTCAATTGGGCCTGCTGGAACGCGTCGAACAGGCCGTAGATCTGCGCGCCAGGCAGGCCGAACACGGTATCGACGCCGTGCGCAACCAGGCCAGAGACGATGGCTTCGCCGCCGGTACTCACTGTCATTGTCTTATCCCATCGCTTGCGAGCAGGTTCATGATGGCTTCGTCGACCACGCCATTGCGCAGCACGCCGATGTTGTCGGCCTCGACCTCGACGACATCGCCGGGCTTCAGATAGCGCGGCGGATCGAACCGCGCGCCGGCGCCGGTCGGCGTTCCCGTGACGATGACGTCACCGGGCATCAACGTGGTGAAGGTCGAGATATAGTTGATCAAATAGCGGAAGCCGAAGATCAGACGGCCGGTGCGATCATCCTGCCGCATCTCGCCGTTGACCCGTGTCGTCAGCCTGATATCAGCGATCTGCGCCTCGTCGACGTAGGGAACGAGCCAGGGGCCGAGGCTGCCGGTGGAATCGAAGTTCTTGCCCTGCGTCACATTGAATTTCGCATGCCGGACCCAGTCGCGGATCGTGCCCTCGTTGCACAATGTGACCGCCGCGATGTGGTCCAGCGCCGCGCTTTCGGGGATATGCCGGCCGGCCTTGCCGATCACCAGCACCAGTTCGCCCTCATAGTCTAGCTGGTGCGATGCGCGCGGGCGAACCAGCGGCGTCAAATGGCCGACGAAGGAACGCGGCGTGCGCATGAACATGCTCGGATATTTCGGCGCGTCCTGGCCGTCTTTGTATTCGGCGTTACGATCAGGATAATTGACGCCGATGCAAATGATCTTTTCCGGTGCGGGAATCGGCGGCAGCCAGACGATGGCGTCCAGCGCATAATCCGGCTGATGCCGCGCCGCGTCCTCGGAAAGCCTTGTCAATACGCCGGCGGCGATGACCTCGCGCAGCGTCGGGTAAGTTTTGCCAAAGCGCGCGGAGAGATCGACGATGCCGGCTTCGGTGACGGCGCCATATCTGGTCGAGCCATCGACGGAAAAGGTGGCGAGGCGGGGAGGTGTCATCAGATGTCCGGTCCGATCAGGAATGCTAGTCCGCAATGGTGACATCGGCAACAAACAGCGGCTCGCGGACCGGCTGACCCGCGAAAGGCGATCCCTGCTCGAACCAGGAGCGCGGCGCGGGCGCGCCCCACAGGGTTTGACGCCGCGGATCCTTCAGCGACCAGCGCAACGGCTCGTGATCATGGTCCATGGTGAAGTAGTCGCTGGTGTAGAGCTCCAGCCTGTGACCGTCGGGATCGCGGACATACAGGAAGAAGGCATTGGAAATGCCGTGGCGGCCGGGGCCGCGCTCGAGGTTCTTGAGATAGCCGCTGGTAGCCATCACGTCGCAAAGGTGCAGGATGTTCATCGCGGTCGGCACCCAATAGGCAAAATGATGCAGGCGAGGGCCACGGCCATTGGTGATGGCGAAGTCGTGCACGTTGCCCTTGCGGTGCATCCAGGCCGCGGCGATGCGGCCCTGGGGCCCGTCTTCCTCGCCATATTCGGTGAGGCGGAAACCCAATCGCGCGTAAAACTCGACGGTGTCCTGAACCTCGGCCGCAAACACATTGAAATGATCGAGCCGTTGCGGGTGGCAGCCCTTGTAGAGATCGTAGCGCCGCAACAGATGCGGGCGCTTCTCCATCGTGGCATAGAGTTCGATCCGGAAGCCGAAGGGGTCGGTGAATTGCAGCGTGCGCCCCTGGAACGGCTGCTCGGCAAACGCACAAGTGATGCCATTTTCCGAAAAGAACGCCGCCGCCTTGTCGAGATCGTTGTCGTTGCCGACCTTGAAGCCGAGCCGGTTGCAGGCGGCGGCTTGCGCTTTACGCAGCACCAGCGAGTGATGCTGATGCTCTTCGCTGCCGCGCAGGTACACGGCACCCTCGTCGCGATCCTCGACATGGAGGCCGACGGTGGTTTCGTAGAACGCGCGGCTCGCATTCAGGTCCACCACGTCGAGCACGACGTGGCTGCAGCGGATGATGTTGAATGGCGGATCGAAGACGTGTTGCGGAACGGGCATGCGGTGTCCTTGGTTCGGTTCGTGATTTCGGGTTCGCGCTCTGCGCGGCCCCGGAATGACTGCTGGACCTAAATCCCCAGTCGCTAAATCTTGTGCGTGCCTCGCGCCAGCGAGACATGCTTGGTTTCCATGCAGAAGTCGAACGAATAATCGCCGCCGTCGCGGCCGATGCCGGAAGCCTTCATGCCGCCGAACGGCGTCGGCAGATGGCGGACGTTTTCGGAATTCAGCCAGATCATGCCGGCATCGAGGGCATCGCGCGACGCGCAGCGCGCGGCCGGTGTCGTCGGTCCAGACATAGGCGGTGAGGCCGTAGCGGACGTCGTTGGCGATCTCGACGGCCTCGGTCTCGTCGCGGAACGGGATCACCGTCAGGAAGGGGCCGAAGATCTCTTCCTGCGCAATCCGCATTTTGCGCATGCGCGCCGGTGACCAGCGTCGGCTGCACGTAGTGCCCGCCGCCGGGTCCGTCATGCGGCCTGCCGCCGACCGCGATGACCGCGCCTTCGTCCCGCGCCACGTCGAAATAGGAGCAGACCTTTGCGAGATGGCGCTCGATGGATCAGCGGTCCGATCTCGGTCGCGGGATCGAGCGGATGGCCGACCTTGAGCGCCTTCACCCGCGCCGGCGAGCCTTTCGACGAATCTGTCCGCGATGCTTTGCTGGACCAGCAGCCGGCTCGACGAGGTGCAACGCTCGCCATTGAGGGAGTAGATCATGAACACGACGGCATCGAGCGCGCGGTCGAGATCGGCGTCCTCGAACACGATCACCGGGTTCTTGCCGCCGAGCTCGAAATGCACGCGCTTCAGGGTCGGCGCGCCCTGCGCCATGATTGCGGAGCCGGTCGCGCTTTCGCCGACAAAGCCGATCGCCTTGATGGCGGGATGCTCGGTCAGCGCCTTGCCGGCTTCCTCGCCGATGCCGTGGACGGTATTGAGGACGCCGGCGGGCACGCCGGCCTCGCTTGACGCAGTCTTGCCAGCAGATCGGCCGTCAGCGGCGACCATTCGGCGGGCTTGTGGACGACGGTGCAGCCGGCGGCCAGCGCCGGCGCGATCTTCCAGGTCGACAGCATGAACGGCGTATTCCACGGCGTGATGACGCCGACCGGGCCGATCGGCACCCGCGTGGAGACGTTCCAGTGCTCGTCGGTCGGCATGTTCAGGCCGTCGCGGGCCTCAGTGCACGGTCGGCGAAGAAGCGGACGGCGCGGTCGAGATTGGCTTTGAACACATCTGATTTCGGCGCGACCTCATCCATTTGCAACCTCCGCCCTCAGGGCATCGTGAATGTTGTTGCGCTTCCAGCTGGTTTGCTTGTCGTTGATCTGGATGTCGAACGACAGCGCGAATTTGCTCGCCGCGAAGACCGGGTCGAGATGGCTGGAAAGCGCCTTGAAGATGTGTTCGCCGGCCTTCTGGCGGGTCGCCAGATCGCGGCCTTCGCCGAGCCGCAGCACCATCGCGAGAAAGCCGAAATGCGCAGACCCGTCAGCGATGGCGTAATGCTCGCAGCGGATGGCGCGAACGCGAATGCCCCCGAGTGGAAAAACCCCGGTTTCGACCGCGGCCTTGCGCACGATCTCAACGACCTTGCTCATATCGACGCGGGCATCGAGATTGGCGGAATATTCGATCGTGAAATGCGGCATGTCCGGCCTCCCGATGATTGTTCTGAGCGAAATCAGCCCAGCTGCGGCTGGCCAATTGGCTGACCGGATTTGTCCGCCTGATCAAGCCGCAAGACGGATATCGTCCTTGGTCAGAGCCATGCTGGGCCGGTCAATCGCGGGGCGAAAAGGCTGGGTGCGAAAATGTAATTAACATGTTAAATGGTTCGGGGCAAACCGGATTGAGGTTTATTGCGGTGCACGCGCGCCGCGCAGCCGCAGTTCATCTGGGTGGTTCCTGATTTTCGGATAGTCGATCGTGGCGCGGAAAAAATCCCCTCACAAAGCAGCCATCCGGCGCGTGCCGATGCGCGAATTCTCGCGTTCGCTGCCGATGTCGCTGTTGCGCGCCCGCGAGGCCGTGATGCGGCAATTCCGTCCCTCGCTGCGTGATCACGGCCTGACCGAACAGCAATGGCGGATCCTGCGTGCGCTCGCTTCCGTCGACACGATCGAGGTCACGGAGCTCGCCCATGTCGCTTTCCTGCTCGGCCCCAGCCTTTCCCGAATCCTGCGCGACCTCGAAGCGCGCCACCTGATCGAACGGCGGGTGGCGAAGGCCGACCAGCGCCGCGGCCTGGTGTCGATCTCAGCCAAGGGCGTGAAGCTGATCGAGACCGTCGCGCCGACCTCGGAAGCGATCTACGCCGCCATCACCCGGCGCTATGGCGGGCGCAAGCTCCGGGAACTGCAGGACATGCTGCATGAACTGGAGAACGTGTTGTCGGAATTGCAGGCCGGCGGAGCAGGTGATGCCGAGGCCGGCGAATTCGAGTGAACGCAAATTTGCATGATCGTTCTGTAAAGACGCATAGCTCGGTCCGGATCGCATGTTTGAGCATTCGCAGGCTTCAATTAGCTGAACCGAACGGGCTCGCCCCTGCGCCGTTTGTAGAAATCGTCGCGATATCAATTTACTCCGGACCAGAGAGTCCGTAGACACGCCCTCGGTGTCGCGTCCTCTGGGACTGCAAACATCAAGAAGGGCCGACAAAGAAGCCCGGCCTCACGGAGGAACGAATGAAGCTCACGAGACGCGATTTCGCGGCCGGCTTGGCCGTTGGTATTACCGCACCCTACGTCATTTCAAGCGCACGCGCGCAAGCCGCCACCATCAAGATCGGCATGTGTGCGCCGGTGACCGGCCCGGCCGCCGAATCCGGCGGATACGCCATCAAGGGTGCCAAGCTCGCGCTGGAGGCCGTCAACAAGGCCGGCGGCATTCTCGGCAAGCAGGCCGAATTGATCATCGAAGACGATCAGACCACCAATCCCGGGATCGTGCTGGCCTTCTCCAAGCTCGCTGCGCAGTCGGACATCGTGGCCTTCCTCGGCTCGATCCGCTCCACGCAGGTGCACGCGATGGCGCCCGACGTTCTCAAGCTCGGCAAGCCGGTGATGATCGGCGGCACCGATCCGAACCTGACCCATATGGGCAATCAGTGGATTTTCCGCTTCCGCCCCAACGACAATTACTCCGGCCGCGTGATCGCCGACTACGGCGTCAACACGCTCGGCAAGAAGAAGTGGGCCGTGCTGCACTCGACCGATGCGTTCGGCACCGCCGGCGGCAAGGCGCTGTCGGACGCGTTGACCAAGCTCGGCGCGCCGCCCGTTCTCGATCAGGGCTACGCCAACCAGAGCCAGGATTTCACGCCGGTGGTGCTCGCGATCAAGCAGTCCGGCGCCGACATCCTCGGCTCCTACTTCACATTCGAAAACGATCTCGGCATTTTCGCCCGTCAGTTGCGCCAGCTCGGCGTCAACATTCCCTGGGTGGGGTCGCCCTCGATCGTCAACATCACCGCGCTGAAGCTCGCAGGTCCGGCGCTCTATGGCACCTACGGCGTCGCCGACTACGCCGAGGATTCCAGCAAGGCTTCGGCGGCGTTCGGCAAGGCCTATCGCGATGTCGTCAAGGTCGCGCCGGATAACCAGAGTTCATGGCCTTACGACGCGGTCACCGTGCTCGCGGCTGCGATCAACAAGGCCGGCTCGACCGACCCTGCGAAAATTCGCGAGGCGATCCTGTCCATCAGGAAATTCCCGGGCGCCGAGGGCGAGTATAATTTCGACCAGAACGGCGACGGTCTGCACGGCTACAACATCGTCAAGAACGACAAGGGCAAGATCGTTTTCGACAAGCATATCGACTTCAACGATTGATGACGTCGCCGGCCTCTCTCGATCCGGAAGAGGCCGGCTTCGCGTCTGAAGCAGTTCTGCGTTGCGCCGGCATCTCGCGGCTGTGCCGATCGTCCAAAGGCACCCGGCCAATCCGATTGCGAAGCTGGCCGGTTCGTTTCTCCCACCGAGCAATTCCATGGATCTCGTACTGCAACTGCTCTTTACCGGGATAGGCATCGGCGCCGTCTATGCGCTGGTCGCGCTCGGTTTCGTGCTGATCTTCCGCGCCACCAACGTGGTGAATTTCGCGCAAGGCGAATTCTCGATGGTCGCCGCCTATCTGATGGTGGTGTTCGCCGTCGACCTGGGCTGGCCGTACTGGCTTTCGTTCCTGCTGGCGCTGGCCGGCATGGCGCTTGTGGGTGCGATCTTCAATCTCGGGGTTTACTACCCGCTGCGTCACCGCACGTTCCTCCCGGTCATCATCGCGACCATCGGCGCCTCGATCCTGCTCGCCAATTCCGTGCTGGCAATCTACGGTCCGCAGCCGCAGGTGCTGGAGGGATGGTTCGAGACGCCAGGCATTCAGCTCGGGCCCGTCTACCTCGACAGCCAGTATCTGCTGATTATCGCGGTCACGATCGTGATGGTGATCTTCAACTACTGGTTCTTCGAGCACACCATGCTCGGCAAGAAGCTGCAGGCGACCTCACAGGACAAGGAGATGGCCTCGCTGCTCGGTATTTCCGTCTCGACCATGATCATGATCACCTTCATCTACTCGGCGGTGCTGGGCGGCCTCGCGGGCATTCTGGTGGCGCCGGTGCTGTTTGTCTCGATTCAGATGGGGTCGACGATCGCGCTGAAAGCCTTCGCCGCCACCATCATCGGTGGCTTCGGCGACGTCGCCGGCGCGATTATCGGAGGGCTGGCGCTCGGGGTCATCGAGACCTTCGGCGCTGCCTACATTTCGGTGCCTTACAAGGACGGCTTCGCCTTCCTGGTGCTGGTGTTATTTCTGATCTTCCGGCCGCAAGGTATCTTCGGCGAACGCGTCGCGGAGAAAGCATGAGCGCGCCCAGCGACAACATGCCGATGATGGCGGTACCGCGGACCAAACCGCTGCTGCTGCGTCATCTGCCGTATTTCATCGCCGCGGCGATCCTGGTGGCATTGGCCGCCACGATGCGGTTCGACGGTTACATCCTCAACATCCTGATGCAGGCGACGACATTCTCGATCGCGGTGTTCGGCCTGTCGGTCGTGCTCGGCCTGTGCGGCCAGATCAATCTCGCGCAGGCGGCGTTTTTCGGGTTCGGCGCCTATGCCGTCGGTATCGGCACCACCGATCTGCATCTGAGCTACTGGCTCTGCCTCGTCGCTGGTTGCGTCATCGCGCTGGGTGCGGGGGCGTTCCTCGGTATGTCGACGCTGCGGCTCGGCGGCCATTATCTCGCGATGGTGACGATCTCGTTCCAGCAGATCGTCACGCTGGTGATGATCAACGCCATCGGACTGACGCACGGCCCGGATGGCGTCTCCAACATCGGCCGTCCCGACCTGTTTCAAACGACTCAGGGCTACCTCGCATTCTGCGTCGCGGTGCTCGCGATCGTCGGTTATTGCGTCTGGCATCTGCCGGACACCAGGCTCGGGCGAGCCATGCGGGCGGTGCGCGACAATGAACTCGCCGCCGGTGTCAACGGCATCGATGTGTTCCGTACCAAGGTGTACGCGTTCGCGCTGTGCGCGGCGCTGGGCGGTCTGGCCGGCGGGCTGTTCGCCGGCGGATTCGCTTACGTCAGCCCCGACCAGTTCTCGTTTGCGGAATCGATCGTGTTCCTCACGATGTCGCTGCTCGGCGGCGTCGCTTCGCCGATCGGTTCGGCGATCGGCACGGGACTATTGATCCTGATCCCGGAATGGCTGCGGTTCCTGAAAAGCGTTCCCGGGCTTTATCTCGCGATCTACGGCCTGTTCGTCATTCTGATCATCCGCTACATGCCGGATGGCATCTGGGGCTTCGTCTCCGCCGGCCTCGAGCGCTGGCGCAGTCACACCAGGGCGCCCGCGTCGGCGGCGCCTTTGGTATTGAAGCCGGCACGCGTCGGCGGCGATATCGTGCTCGAAGTCACCGGCCTTTCGAAACATTTTGGCGGTCTCAAAGCCGTCGATGGCGTCGATATCCAGGTGAGGCGTGGCGGTGTTCACGCGCTGATCGGGCCGAACGGCTCCGGCAAGACCACGACACTCAACGTTCTATCCGGCCTCTACAAGGCGACAGCGGGCAAGATCGTGCTCGACGGCACCGACATCACGACCATGCCGCCGCATCAGCGCACGGCGGCCGGACTGGGACGCACGTTCCAGAATATCCGGCTGTTCCGCTCGATGACGGCCCTGGAGAACGTCGAGATCGGCGCCGAGCGGCCCGGCAACACGCTGATCGGGCAGGGCGACGCCGCGCTGACCGAACGCGCGATGGAGGCGCTGACGTTTGTGGGTCTGGGTAGCCGCGCCAATGAACTGATCTCGAGCTTTTCCTACGGCCATCAGCGGCTGATCGAGATTGCGCGCGCGCTCGCCGCCAATCCGACCCTGCTGCTGCTCGACGAACCGGCGGCCGGCCTGAACTCGACCGAGAAACTCGAACTGCACGAGTTGCTCAAGCGCATCGCCGCGCAAGGCCTGACCATCCTGATCATCGATCACGACATGACGCTGGTCTCCGAGGCCGCCCAGCACATCACCGTGCTCAATTTCGGACGCCGTATCGCGGACGGCGAATCGATGGCAGTGCTGCGCCATCCCGATGTCGTCTCCGCCTATCTCGGGAGCGAATGATGGCGCTGCTCGAAATCCGCGACCTGGTTGTCCGCTATGGCGAGATCGAAGCCTTGCGCGGCATCTCGCTTACCGTCGAAGCCGGGCAGGTGGTCACGCTGCTGGGCGCCAATGGCGCCGGCAAGTCGACCACGCTGCGGGCGATCTCGGGGCTGGAGAAACCGGCGGCCGGCGATATCCTGTTCGACGGCAAATCGATCGCGGGCCTGGGGCCGGAGGCCATCGTCCGGCTCGGTATCTCCCACGTTCCGGAAGGGCGGCGGATTTTCCCCGGCCTGACCGTGAAGGAAAACATCATGCTCGGTGCGTCGAACCGGCGCGTCGCGAAAGCCGAATTGTCGCGCGAGGCCGACGCGATGTTCGACCTGTTTCCGGATATAAGGTCGTTCTCCAATGCGCTGGGCTGGACCCTGTCGGGCGGACAATTGCAGATGGTCGCCGTCGCCCGCGGCCTGATGGCGAAGCCGCGGCTGTTGTTGCTGGACGAGCCCTCGCTGGGCTTGGCACCGGTCATCGTGCAGGCGGTGTTCCGGATCATCTCGGAAATCCGTCGCAACACCACCGTATTGCTGGTCGAGCAGAACGCGCGCATGGGGCTTTCGGTGGCCGATCACGGCTATGTACTGGAAACCGGCCGCATCGTGCTCGGAGGCAAGCCAGACGAACTCTGGGGCAACGAAGCCATCGCCGCCGCGTACCTCGGCGGTCACGCCAAAGCACGAGCTTGAAGAACCAGCGAAGGATCCATGGTCACACTAAAAGTTCAAAATCTGATCGACTTCGTCGCGGACGTTTTCGCTCATGCAAACTCTTCACCGGAAGAAGCCAAACGCATCGCGACGTATCTGACGACCGCCAATCTCACCGGGCACGACAGCCATGGCGTGATCCGGGTGCCGGTCTATATCAGGTGGAAGAAGATGGGTTCGGTGGTCCCCAACCAGAACGCCGAACTCGTGGTCGATACGCCGTCGCTGGCGGTGGTCGACGGCAAGTTCGGCTACGGCCAGACGGTTGCGCCGCAAGCCGTCCGGATCGGCATCGACAAGTGCAAGAAAGCCGGCCTTGCCGCGGTGGCGCTGCGCAATGCTGGCCATATCGGCCGCGTCGGCGACTGGGCCGAGATGGCGGCCGCTGAAGGGCTGGTGTCGGTCCATTTCGTCAATGCGGCGGGCTCGCTGTTGGTGGCACCCTATGGCGGCGTTCAGAAGCGGCTTTCGACCGCGCCTTATTGTGTCGGCATTCCGCGAGAGGGGCAGGACCCGATCGTGCTCGATTTCGCCACCTCGATCGTCGCCGAAGGCAAGGTGCTGGTGGCAAGCCGCGGCGGCAAGAAATTGCCGAAGGGCGCGCTGATCGATTCCGACGGCACGTTAAGCGAAGATCCGGCCGTGCTGTACGGGCCGCACACCCCGGACGGGCCGCGCGACCACACCCAGGGCACCGGCGCGATCCGGGCCTTTGGCGAGCACAAGGGCTCGGGGCTGGCGTTCATCTGCGAGTTGCTCGGCGGCGCGCTGACCGGAACCGGGGCGACCGCGCCGGACCGGCGCTTTGCCAACGGCATGTTGGCGTTCTATGTCGATCCCAAGGTGGTCGACACCAGCAATTTCTTCGACGGCGAAATCTCGCGCTATGTCGACTTTATCAGGGCGACCAAGCCGGTCGCCGGCGTCGATGCCGTGCTGATCCCCGGCGATCCCGAGCGGAAGATGCGCACTGAGCGCACCAGGAACGGCGTGCCCTTGCCGGACGATACCTGGGCGGCGATAGTGAACACCGCCCGCGAAGTCGGCGTGAGCGAGGTGAGCATACAAAGGGCGGTCAGCTAACCGCGTGGCCGAAATTCGACGGACAACCAAGGACAAAGGGAAACGTGACCAATGGCAAATAACGTGAAAAAAGTCTGGGCTTCGGGCAAGGCCGTGGTGAACGCCTGGCTTGCGATCCCGTCAGGGTTCTCCGCCGAAGTGATCGCGCAATGCGGGTTCGACAGCGTCACCGTCGACATGCAGCACGGCGTGCAGGATTACCTGTCGATGGTGCAATGTTTTCAGGCGATGAATGGCCATCCGGTGACGCCGATGGTCCGCGTGCCCTGGAACGAGCCGGGCATCATCGGCAAGGTGCTCGACGGCGGCGCCTATGGCGTGATCTGCCCGATGGTCAACACCAAACAGGAGGCCGAGAACCTGGTTTCCTATGCCAAATATCCGCCGCGCGGCACGCGTTCGAACGGCCCGATCCGTTCCGGCATGTATGGTTCGGCGGGCAGCTATCAGCAGACCGCCAACGACGAGATCGTGTTGCTCCCGATGATGGAGACCAGGACCGCGGTCGAGAACATGGAACAGATCCTCGATGTCGAAGGCATCAGCGGCGTCTATATCGGCCCCTCCGATCTCGGCTTCTCCTATGGCCTGGTGCCGAAGCTCGACCGCGACGAGCCGGAAATTCTCAAGATTTATGAGAAGATCGTGAAGGAGTGCGGCAAGCGCGGCCTCTATCCCGGCATTCACTGCTCAGGCGCCGACGGCGCGGTGCGCGCGATCAACATGGGCTTCAAGCTGGTGACGCTGTCGAACGAAAGCGGGCTGATGATGACCTACGCCAGGATGCAGGTGGCGCAGACCCGGAAAGAGTCCGGCGGGAAGGCGTGACACTTACTTCTCCCTCGCCCCGCTGTTCGCGGGGAGAGGGCTGCCGCCAATGGCGGCTTATGCTCTCCCCGCAAGAGATGGGGAGAGGTGAAGCGATCCAAGGAGACTCCCATGACCCCGGCACCAGTCATTCGCCTGCACCCCGACGATGGCGTGTTGATCGCCCGGGCAAGCCTGCCGCCGGGCCTGGTGGTGGCCGATGGCGTCACCACGGTCGAACGGATTCCGGCAGGTCACAAGGTCGCGATCCGGCCGAAATCGCCATGGGCGAACCGATCCGGCGCTACGGCCAGATCATCGGCTTTGCGACAGCCCCGATCGCGCCGGGCCAGCACGTCCACACCCAGAACTGCGGCATGGGCGATTTCGCCAAGGATTACGCCTTCGGCGTCGACGTGAAGCCGGTGCCGAATTTCGATCTGCCCGCGACTTTTGACGGCATCCGCCGTCCCGACGGGCGGGTGGCGACCCGCAATTATATCGGCATCCTCACTTCCGTGAATTGCAGCGCCCATGTTGCGGGCCTGGTCGCCGACGTCTTCAAGAAGAACCCGTTCACGCACGACAATCCGCTGGCCGATTTCCCCAATGTCGACGGCGTGGTCGCGCTGACCCACAAGACCGGCTGCGGCATGACCCAGGACGCGCCGCTGGCGCTGCTCCGCCGCACGCTCGGCGGCTATGCGCGGCACGTGAATTTTTCCGCCGTGATCGTGCTGGGGCTGGGCTGCGAGGTCAACCAGATCGGCGGACTGATGAACGAGCAGAAGCTCGCCGGGCGTTTGCGCGCGATGGACATTCAGGAAGTCGGCGGCACCCGCAAGACGGTGGAGGCCGGCGTAGCCTTCGTGAAGGAGGCGCTGACCGATGCGAACAAAGTAAAGCGCGAGCCGGTGCCGGCCAGCGAATTGACGGTAGCGCTGCAATGCGGCGGCTCCGACGGTTATTCCGGCGTCTCCGCCAATCCGGCGCTGGGCGCGGCCAGCGATCTGTTGGTGCGTCACGGCGGCACCGTGATCCTGTCGGAAACCCCGGAGACCTACGGCGCCGAACATCTGTTGACGCGCCGCGCGGTCAGCCGCGAGGTCGGCGAAAAGCTGGTCGGGTTGATGCGCTGGTGGGAGGCATACACCGCGCGCGAGGGCGCCGAGATGAACGCCAATCCGAGCCCCGGCAACAAGGCCGGCGGCCTCACCACCATCCTGGAAAAATCGCTCGGCGCGATGGCCAAGGCGGGCAGCACCAACCTGGTCGACGTGCTGAATTATGCGGAAGCCGTCACCAAGAAGGGTTTTGTCTTCATGGATACGCCGGGCTACGACCCGGTCGCGGCGACCGGGCAGGTGGCCGGCGGCGCCAACCTCGTCTGCTTCACCACCGGCCGCGGCAGCGTGTTCGGCTGCAAGCCCGCGCCTTCGATCAAGCTTGCGACCAACACGCCGATGTACAAGCGCATGGAAGACGACATGGACGTCAATTGCGGCACCATCCTCGACGGCGAGGAAACCGTGCAGCAATGCGGCCAGCGCATCTTCGACCTGATGCTGAAGACGGCGTCGGGCCAGCCGACCAAGAGCGAGAGCTTTGATTTCGGCGGCGCCGAATTCGCGCCCTGGGTGCTTGGGGCGACGATGTAGGTGGATGTCGTCCCTGCGTTCGCAGGGACGACAAGCAGATATTCCGCACTCCCGATAGGCAATTGCTGCCCGTTGTTAGTGCTTGCTCCCCGCAGGAACCAGTGTTCTGCTTAAAAAAGCTGCTGGAGTAGCCTGCCTGTGTCGATCTTCGTCGCACTACATCACGTCACGCACTACAAATACGACCGTCCGATCGATCTCGGCCCGCAAACCATTCGCCTGCGTCCGGCGCCGCACACGCGCACGCCGATCCTGAGCTATTCGCTCAAGATCACGCCATCCAACCATTTCGTGAACTGGCAGCAGGACCCGCAAGGCAACTGGCTGGCGCGCTACGTCTTCCCGGAAAAGGCCACCGAGTTGAAGATCGAGGTCGATTTCACGGCGCAGATGACCGTGATCAACCCGTTCGATTTCTTCGTCGAGCCTTACGCCGACAGTTTTCCGTTCGCCTATACCGCCGATCTGAAGACCGAACTCGCGCCATATCTGGCGACCATCGAGCCCGGGCCGCTGTTTGCAAAATATCTGGCGGAGATCCCGCGCGAGGCTTCCAGCACGGTCAACTTCCTGGTCGATCTCAACGCGCAGCTGCAGAAAAAGATTCGCTATATCATCCGCATGGAACCGGGCGTTCAGACGCCGGAAGAGACACTGGCCTCCGGCGCCGGATCGTGCCGCGACTCCGCGTGGCTGTTGATCCAGACCCTGCGGCACCTCGGGCTCGCCGCGCGTTTCGTCTCCGGCTACCTCATTCAGCTGCGCCCCGACATCGATCCGGTCGAAGGCCCGCGCGAGGTCGAGAACGATTTTACCGATTTGCACGCCTGGGCCGAGGTCTATCTTCCCGGCGCGGGGTGGATCGGGTTCGACGTCACCTCGGGCATGCTGACCGGCGAGGGGCACATTCCCGTCGCCGCCACGCCGCATTATCGCACGGCGGCGCCGATCTCGGGCGCGGTCGGATTCGCGCAAGTCGAATTCAATTTCGAGATGAACGTCAAGCGGATCCGCGAAGCCCCTCGAATTACAAAACCTTTCTCCGACAATTCCTGGGCGCGCCTCGACCGGCTGGGCGAGCGGGTCGATGCCGATCTGAAGGAAGGCGATGTGCGCCTGACCATGGGCGGCGAGCCGACCTTTGTCTCCGTCGACGATCTGGAATCCCCGGAATGGAATATCGCCGCGGTTGGCCCGACCAAGCGCGGCCTTGCCGACGATCTCATTCGCAAGTTGCGGACACGGTTCGCGCCGGGCGGCCTCTTACATTACGGGCAGGGCAAATGGTATCCCGGCGAGAGCCTGCCGCGGTGGGCGTTCGGCCTCTATTGGCGCAAGGACGGCGTGCCGATCTGGAAGAACTCCGATCTGATCGCTGACATCGAAGGGCCGCACCAGGCGCGTATCGAACAGGCCGGGCGTTTCGCGGAAAGCACGGCGGCAAAACTCGGCGTCGGTTCCGACTATGTCCTGCCGGCCTTCGAAGACCCGAGCCACTGGCTGCAGAAGGAAGCCGGCCTGCCGCCCAATGTCGATCCCAGCGATTCCAAACTGGCCGATCCCGAAGAGCGCTCGCGGATGGCGCGGGTGTTCAATTCCGGGCTCAACACGCCCAGGGGATTCGTGCTGCCGATCCAGCGCTGGAATGCCGATGCCAGCCAATCTTCCTCGCGCTGGAAGAGCGAGCGCTGGAAGCTTCGCCGCGGCAATCTGTTCCTGACCCCGGGCGATTCCCCGCTCGGGCTGCGGCTGCCGATTGCCTCGCTGCCGCATATTCCCGCCGACGACTATCCCTACATCGTCGAGCAGGATCCGCTGGAGCCGCGCGAGGAGCTGCCGGTTTACGACGCGGCGCCAGCGGAGGCCGCGCCGCATCAGGAGGTGCATGAGCAGCAGCTCACAGGGCGGCGGCGTGCGCACCGCGATGTCGATCGAGATCCGCGACGGCGTGCTGTGCGCCTTCATGCCGCCGGTGGAGAAGCTCGAGGATTATCTGGAACTGGTCGCGGCGGTGGAGGCGACCGCCGAGGAGATGCAAGTTCAAGTTCACGTAGAGGGTTATCCGCCCCCCTTCGACCCCGGGTCGAAGTGATCAAGGTGACGCCCGATCCCGGCGTGATCGAGGTCAACATCCAGCCCGCGACCAGCTGGCGCGACGCCGTCGACATCACCTTCGGCCTGTACGAAGACGCCAGCCAGGTGCGGCTGGGCGCCAACCGCTTCCTGATCGACGGCCGGCACACCGGCACCGGCGGCGGCAATCATGTCGTGGTCGGCGGCAGCACGCCGCAGGACTCGCCGTTCCTGCGCCGCCCCGATCTGCTGAAGAGCCTGGTGCTGTATTGGCAGCGGCATCCGTCGCTGTCCTATCTGTTCTCCGGCATGTTCATCGGTCCTACCAGCCAGGCGCCGCGCATCGACGAGGCGCGCCATGACGGCCTCTATGAGCTGGAGATCGCGCTGGCCCATGTGCCGCCGCCTGATATCAAGGCGCCGCTATGGCTGGTCGACCGGCTGTTCCGGCACATCCTGGTCGATATCACCGGCAATACCCACCGCGCCGAAATCTGCATCGACAAGCTCTATTCTCCCGACAGTTCCACCGGGAGGTTGGGCCTGGTCGAATTTCGTGCGCTCGAGATGCCGCCCGATCCGCGCATGAGCCTCGCGCAGCAACTCTTGATCCGGGCCTTGATCGCAAAACTCTGGCGTCGAGCCGCAAGCCGGCAAGTTCGTGCGCTGGGGCACCACGCTGCATGACCGCTTCATGCTGCCGCATTTCCTCTGGGAAGATTTTCTCGATGTGCTCTCGGAGTTGAAGCAGTCCGGCTACGACTTTTCACCGGACTGGTACGCGGCGCAGCTCGAATTCCGGTTTCCCGCGTTCGGCCGGGTCCACCATGGCGGTGTTTCGCTGGAACTGCGCCAGGCGCTGGAGCCCTGGCATGTGCTGGGCGAAGAAGGCTCCGCCGGCGGCACCGTGCGTTATGTCGACAGCTCGGTGGAGCGGTTGCAGGTCAAGGCGTCCGGCTTCGTCGAAGGCCGCCACGTCGTCACCTGCAACGGAAGGCGGATGCCGATGACGGAAACCGGCCGCTCCGGTGAAGCGGTCGCCGCTGTCCGTTTCAAGGCGTGGCAACCGGCGTCCGGACTGCATCCGACCATTCCCGTCCATGCACCGCTGACATTTGACTTGATTGACACGTGGAACGGCCGGTCGCTGGGCGGCTGTGTCTACCACGTCGCCCATCCCGGCGGCCGCAACTACGAGACCAAACCGGTCAATTCCTATGAAGCCGAGGCGCGGCGGCTCGCCCGCTTTCAGGATCACGGCCATACGCCCGGCAAGATCGATCCGCCGCGCGAGGAACGCACCATCGAGTTTCCTTTGACACTCGACTTGAGGACGCCGCTCCTGCATTGAATAGGCAGAAGCGTTTTCAGACTTGAAGCCGCGTTTCGATCGATCGAAATGGGGCTGAGTTGGGATGGCGGGACACGACGGCCAGGAGAGTAGCCGGGCAAGCAGTCAGGGCAGCAAGGCCCGCCCGGCCGACCGGCGCGTGGCGCAGTGGATGCGCGACTATGCCCGCCTGCCGGGAATTCCCGATGAATATATCGCGCAGGACGGGGCGCCGCGCGCGGTCTGGACCCGGTTCTTCGATGCCTTCTCCGAACTGACCCCGGGTGAAATCGATCGGCGTTTCGGCTCCGCCGACCGGCATTTGAGGGAAGCCGGCGTGACCTATCGTGCGCCCGGCGAAACCGCCGACCGGCTTTGGCCGCTGAGCCATCTGCCGCTGCTGATCGGCGACGCCGACTGGCAGCAATTGAGCGCCGGGATCGCGCAGCGCGCGCAATTGCTGGAACTGGTGCTGAGCGATCTCTATGGCGAGGGCCGCCTGGTCGCCGAGGGCGCGATTCCCGCCGCGGCGATTGCCGGCAGCGCCGAATATCTGCGCGCGGTCTGCGGCGTCAAACCGCCGGGCGGCCGCTATCTCAGTCTCTACGCCGCCGATGTCGGCCGCGGTCCCGACGGGCGCTGGTGGGTGCTCGGCGATCGTACCCAGGCGCCCTCGGGCGCCGGCTATGCGCTCGAAAATCGCCTGGTGCTGTCGCGCGCCTTCACCTCGCTCTACAAATCGATGAACGTCGAGCGGGTCGCGCCGTTCTTCGAGGCGTTCCGCGATTCGTTGCGTGCAAGTGCCGATCGCGACGAGCCGCGCATCGGGCTTTTGACCCCCGGCCAGTTCAGCGAAACCTATTTCGAACACGCCACGCTGGCGCGCTATCTCGGCTTCCTGCTGGTCGAGGGCGACGATCTCGCCGTCAGCGGCGACCGCGTTCATATCCGCACCGTGGCAGGCCTGAAGCGGCTCGACGTGCTGCTGCGCCGGGTGGATTCCAATTTTCTCGATCCCTTGGAGCTGGATGCCTCCTCGCAGCTCGGCGTGCCCGGCCTGATCGACGTGCTGCGCAAGAACGGCGTCGTCGTCGCCAACATGCCGGGCTCGGGCGTGATGGAGGCGAGGGCGCTGCTCGGCTTCCTGCCCAGCCTTTCCCGGCGTCTGCTCGGCGAAGAATTGAAAATGCCGAATATCGCGACCTGGTGGTGCGGCCAGAAGGCGGCCCGCGACGAAGTGCTGTCGCGGCTCGACGAGATCGCCATCGAAGGCGCCTACGGCAGAGGCGTTCCCGGCTTCCCGGGAAGCGGACCGGTGCTCGCCGGCGAGCTGTCGGCAAGCGACCGCGAGCGGCTCAAGCGCGCGATCTGTGATCGCGGCATCGACTATGTCGGCCAGGAGCTGGTGCGGCTGTCGACCACGCCGGTCTGGGACCAGGGCCGGATCATGCCGCGCCCGTTCAGCTTGCGGGTGTTCGCCGCTGCCACGGCCGATGGCTGGACCATCATGCCCGGCGGCTTCTGCCGGATCGCCGAACAGACCGATGCCCGCGCGGTGTCGATGGGAGACGGCGCGCGGGCGGCGGATGTCTGGGTGGTCTCCGACAAGGCGGTTTCTCCCACGACGCTGCTGCCCGCGGTGGACACGGTGCGGATCAGGCGCATCGCCGGCTGGGTGCCGAGCCGGGCGGCCGACAATCTGTTCTGGCTCGGCCGTTATCTGGAGCGCGCGGAAGCGACGCTGCGGCTGGTGCGGGCGCTCGGGACCTCGCAACGCGATCCCGGCAAGGGGTCGTCGACCGTGCTGCAAGCGCTGGAGCGGATCCAGCGGCTATTGGTGGCGTGGGGCGCGACCTCGCAAGGCTCGCGCAGCCAGCCTGCGAAGGTCGCCGCGGAAGCGCTTCAGGCTGAAGACAAATTCGGCTCGGCGTTGTCGCTGCTGCGCGCCGCGCAGCGAACCGCGACGTCGCTTGCGTGAACGCCTTTCGCCCGATGCCTGGCAGGTCATTACCGAGATGGTTGAACGGCTTGCGCAGGAGGTTGAAGACGACGATAGCGTCGTCAGCGCCGCCGAATTGACGCTGCAGGAACTTGCGAGCTTCGCGGGCCTGGCGCAGGAAAACATGAATCGCGCCGCCGGCTGGCGCTTTCTCGAAATGGGCCGCCGCGCCGAGCGCGCCATCAACACCGTGCGGTTCGCCCGCCAGTTCGCCCATGACGAGGCCGGCGGCGAGGATCTCGACATCCTGCTGACGCTGGTGGATTGCCAGATCACCTATCGCTCGCGCTATCTGGTTGGGCCGCTGCTGGCGCCGGTGCGCGATCTCGTGGTGCTCGATCCCTATAATCCGCGCTCGGTCGCGTTCCAGGTCAATGCGATGAACGACCACATCGCGAGCCTGCCTGCGCTGAAGGAAAGCGGGTTGATCGAGCGGCCGCAGCGTCTCGCGGTCGCGCTGCAGGCGACGCTGACGACGGCGGAAGCCGCAAGCCTCGATACCAAGACGCTGTTTTCGCTGGAGCAGGATCTGCTCAACCTCGCCGACGCCATCGGATCGCATTATTTCCCGCATGGGCCCAATGCCAGCCGGCCCGAGAAGCTGACGGGGCTGGCGTGATCTACGACATCCGTCACGTCACGAGCTACAGTTACGAAAGTCCGGTCAGTTTCGCCCGCTGCTCGCTGCGGCTGGAGCCGCGCAGCGGCGACGGGCAGCAACTGCTCTCGCACAGCGTCGATATCCGCCCCAAGCCCGCCGACCGCACGGTGCGGCGCGACTTTTTCGGCACCCTGACCGAGAGCATCCTGATCGAAACCGCGCATCGCAATTTGCGCATCGATTCGAGGTCGCGGGTTGCGGTGTCCCGCCAGGCCCCCAACCGGGCCGCGCCGAAGTCCGGCCTGGGAGAGCGTCCGCGACGTCGCATTCGAGGCCGCCAGCCTCGGCCCGGCGTCGCCGATCGGCTACGTCTTTGCGAGCCCTTTGGTGCCGGTGCAGCGGCCGGTCACCGCCTACGCGGCGGCGAGCTTTCCGCCCGGTAGCGGTATCCTCAAGGGCGCGGCCGACCTGATGCACCGCATCCGCAGCGATTTCAAGTACGATCCGAAGGCGACCGTGATCTCCACGCCGCTTAGGGAAGTGTTCGAGAAGCGCCACGGCGTGTGCCAGGATTTTGCCCATGTGATGATCGCGGGCCTGCGCGGCCTCGGACTGCCGGCGGCCTATGTCTCCGGTTACCTGCGCACCATCCCGCCGCCGGGCAAGCCGCGCCTGCAGGGCGCGGATGCGACCCATGCCTGGGTTTCGCTGTGGTGCGGCGGCGAGATCGGCTGGGTCGGCTTCGACCCGACCAATGATCTCCTGGTCGAGAACGACCACATCATCCTGGCGGTGGGGCGGGATTTTTCCGACGTCTCGCCGGTCGACGGCATCATCGTGGGATCGCGCAGGCAGAAGCTCAACGTGGCGGTGGACGTGCTGCTGGTGGAATGACCCAAGGCCGCCATCCGCAACCGCACTTAGCTAAGACAAACGTCGCTGCGGCTTTCGCTAGTTTCATTTTACTGTTGCCAAGGCAACTAATTTGTGGGAGCTTTTGGGGCAACGACGGCATTATCGACAGAGCAGTTCAACTGCCAGGCCGTGAGGGGAGTGGACGAATGCCTGAAGGTAGCGACGGATCGGCGCTCAATGAGTTCGTGGCGGCCGGCGCGGGCCTGGCCTGCGGGTTGAGCCGGGCAATGCCGGGTCCGGCTTCGGACCGGTCAATCCTCCCCGTCCGGCTCAGCTTGGCCGGTGACAGCGTCAAGGTTGCTGTGGATGCGTCGAAGCAGATCGATCAGGACTTCCCGCTCGTCCTTTCGCAGGCAGGCGAGCAGCCGGCGCTCGCGCTCAAGTGCCGCGACGATAACTTCGTCATGGACATGCTTTCCCCTGGGCGTCAGCGAGATCGAGTGGCTGCGGGCGTCGCGCGGGTCGGTCTTGATGGTGATCAATCCCCGGTTCTGCAGCTGAGCCAGCGTGCGGCTGACCGGACCCTTGTCGAAGCCGATCACGCAACAGATGCGCGACGCGGGGATGCCGGGCTCGATCGCCAGCAGCGACATGATCCGCCATTCGGTGACGTTGATGCCGAAGCGCTGCTGGTAAAACACCGTGGCGCTGAGCGAAAGCTTGTTGGCGATGAAGGTGAGGAAGGCGGGCACGTAGCGCTCGAGATCGAGCGTCTGGCCGGTCTTGGCGCCACTAACTCGCGCCGCCTTTCGCGGCGAACCGGTCGATCCGTTCCTGCTCATGTCCCTCATTATCTCCGCAAACGCGCGGTCGAGAAATAGAGACTTAAGCGGCAGCTTTACAAGGGCAAACTTAGGGAGGCTCGCATGGTTGCAACAGGTTTGACCGGGAGTGGCGCGGAAGGCGCAGAGCCTGGGTTAGGTGCGGCGCTCTCGGGGATATCAAGCCTCGATGTTGACCCGTTTGCGATTGAATTCTTCGAAAATCCTTACCCCGCCCAGCAGGCGCTGCGCGAGGCGGGGCCGGTGGTTCATCTCGATAAATGGAACGTCTATGGGGTGGCGCGCTACGCCGAAGTCTACACCGTGCTCAGCGATCCGCTGACGTTCTGCTCCAGCCGCGGCGTGGGTTTGAGCGATTTCGCCAGGGAAAAACCGTGGCGGCCGCCAAGCCTCATATTGGAGGCGGATCCGCCGGCCCACACCCGCACGCGCGCGGTGCTCAGCAAGGTGCTGTCGCCGGCCGTGATGAAGCAAATTCGCGATGGCTTTGCGGCGGCTGCCGAAGCGAAGGTGGACGAACTGCTGGCAAAGGGCAGCTTCGATGCCGTCTCCGATCTTGCCGAGGCTTATCCTCTCTCGGTATTTCCCGACGCGGTCGGCCTCAAGAAGGAGGGACGTGAGCATCTGATTCCCTATGCAGGCGTTGTGTTCAACGCCTTCGGGCCGCCGAACGAACTGCGCCAGACGGCCATCGAGCGCTCCGCTCCGCACCAAGCCTACGTCCAGGAGCAATGTCAGCGAGAAAATCTCGCGCCCGGAGGCTTCGGAGCTTGCATTCATGCCCGCGTCGATGCCGGCGAAATCACCGCTACCGAAGCGCCGCTGCTGGTTCGTTCCCTGCTCAGCGCGGGCCTCGATACTACCGTCTATGGCATCGGTGCGGCGATCTATTGCCTGGCGCGTTTCCCCGGGGAATGGCAGCGGCTGCGCCGCGACCCAACGCTGGCGCGCAATGCGTTCGAGGAAGCGGTCCGCTTCGAGAGCCCGGTGCAGACATTTTTCCGCACCACGACGCGGGACGTCGAGATCGGCGGCTGCGGGGTCGGCGGAGGCGAGAAGATCCTGATGTTCCTTGGCGCCGCCAACCGCGATCCCAGGCGGTGGGTCGATCCCGACCGCTACGACATCACCCGAAAAACAAGTGGCCATGTCGGGTTCGGCGCCGGCATTCACATGTGTGTGGGACAATTGGTTGCGCGGCTGGAAGGCGAGGTGATGCTCGCGGCACTGGCGCGCAAGGTCGCGACGGTCGAAATCACCGGCTCGGTCAAGCGCCGCTACAACAATACGCTGCGCGGCCTCGACAGCCTTCCCATTACCCTCACGCCAGCCTGAGCGAGTATTCCATGCTGACCATCACCTTCATTCATCCAGACGGCCGCCACGAGCCTGTCGAAGCGGAAATCGGCGACAGTGCCATGCGCGCCGCGATCCTTCATGGCATCGACGGCATTGTCGCCGAATGTGGCGGCAGCCTGGTCTGCGCCACCTGCCACGTCTATGTCGACGACAGCTGGATCGGCCGCCTGGCTGCACTCGGTGATAACGAGGACGCACTGCTCGATGGCGCTGCCTCCGCGCGCCAGGTCAACAGCCGGCTGTCGTGCCAGATCAAGATGACGCCGGAACTCAACGGCCTGGTGCTTCGCCTGCCGGAACGGCAGGTCTGATTCAATATCGCGCCGGCAACGTCCGGGATCGCGCCATCAAAGAGCGCGTAGGGCGGGTTGTAGGCGAAGCCGTAACCCGCCTCTTCGTCAGCGGCGGCGGATTACGCCTTCGGCTCCAATCCGCCCTTCTGTAACGGGCCTCGGTTTGTCAATCCCTCTATGCGGCATCCGTCGCCAGGCACTCGCTTCTGTACGGGGTCGGCGCAAGGCCGCCACCTGATGGGGTGCTGGGAGGAACAGGCCGACCGATCTACTTACGCGTGGTCGCAATGCCACTGGGCGGATTGCGGTCTGACCTGATCCATCGTCCCGGCGAGGGACTCCGCTTCGGGAAGGCTGGTGTCCGAGACCCGCCCGAAACTTTCGAAATTCTCCCTTTCTATCGCGCCGCCGCGGCGGCGAAGTTGAACGGCTTGGCGTCGACCAGCATGCGATGCATGATGACCGCGAGCTTGCGGGCCAGTGCCACCTTCGCTGTTTTCATGCCGGCGCGTTTGGCGATCCTGGCGGCCCAACTCTTGAGGCCAGATCCCTTGACCGGCCGTGTCAGGATGACGTGGGCCGCCTCATAGAGCGCGGCTCGCACGCTCGCGTCACCGATCTTCGAGATCTTTCCGGTGATGTCGGTCTCGCCGGATTGATACTTCTTCGGCGTCAATCCGAAATGTGCCCCTACCATCTTCGAGGACTTGAAGCGTTTCGGTGCGCGCTCCGGGGCATGGCGACCGGAGTTTCCGATTGATGGCGACCACCTGTTCCGGTCCATGGCGACCAGGGCAACAGGGCTGTGGACGGGCGTGATGAACGCCGTTGGGTGATCCGCGAATCAGCCGGACCTCGCTCCTTTTTCCAGAGGAGCGGGAATGGCCCAATCGAGATTACCCATGCGCAAGATCCGGGATGTGCTGCGGCTGTCGGCAGCCGGGCTGTCTAAGCGTCAGATCGCAGCGAGCCTCGGGATCGGCCCGACCGCTGCCGGGGCGTGCCTACGCCGGGCGCGTGAAGCCGGTATCAGTTGGCCGTTGCCGGACGACCTCGGCGACGCCGCGCTGCAACGCCGCCTGTATCCGGTGCCTGCCGCCACGACCAAGGACTGGCGGTCATTGCCGGACTGGCCGGCGGTTCATCGCGAGTTGCGCCGCAAGGGCGTGACGCTGCAATTGGTATGGGAGGAGTACCGCGCCACCCATCCCGACGGTTGCAGCCGCAGCTGGTTTTGCGAACTGTACCGCGCCTGGGAAGGCCGTCTGTCGCCGACGATGCGGCAGGCGCACGTGGCCGGAGAGAAGCTGTTCGTCGATTATGCCGCCGTGCGGAAGCAGCGTCACTTGTGCGCCTAGGCGGGATCGCCGTTATGGCTGACGCACGCGGAGAAGAACCGGACGCAGCGCGGCGGTTGCTTACCATCGCTGAATACTGGGTGAGGCCCGCCGACGCTGAGTGGGCTAATACTACTGGATCACAAATTTCGCCGCTGGTTGAGCGTCATGCGACGGGTGCAACATTGGCATCGCTGCAGGGTCGCTGCAATCGCGACGGCCAACAGGCGATGAATGGTGGCGATCGAGTTGGGAACGTGGCGCTGCGGCCGGATTGGGGGCGCCGCGGGGTCGATAATCACTGGGAAGGGCAGATTTTTCGATTGCAGCGGCGCGATCAGGTGCTGAGGGGGGAATCCTCTCCCGCTCGGAGATCAGGAACCCATAGGCTGCGATCGACATCGTGCCGTGATGATGAAAGCCTCGCCAGGTGCGCCCCTCATAATGACTGAGGCCGATTTCTTGTTTGAGGTCCTGATAATCGCGCTCGATTTGCCAGCGCAGCTTGGCGAGATCGACGAGGTCGCGGAACGGCATGTCGTGGTCGACGGTCGCGAGCCAGAATTTCGTGGGCGCGGCTTCATCCTTGGGCCATTCGATCAGCAGTGTCTCTTCGGCGAAACGCGCTTCGCCCGACATCGGCGCGGCGCGCACACGCACGCGGGCAAAACGCGACTGCAGTTTGGCGTTGCTGCCTTCCCGCCACGTAATGTTGCGCCAGGCGTGCTTGGGCAGGCCGCGAGCCAAGGCTGCGACGCTGACCCTCCGCGGCTTCGGATTGCCCTCGCACACGAGGCGCACTTTGACGGTCGAGATGATGGCCGCCACGTAGCCAGCCCCAAGTCCGTGATCGCCCGGCGCAGGCCGCTGTTCGTCCCATAACCGGCGTCCATCAGCACGGCACCGCGAGCCACGTTCGCCGTCACAGCCGCGCGGATCTGCTCCAGCGCAAGCTGTGGCTTGGTCTTGAACCTGATCGAGCGCGGCACATGCGCCTCGGCGCGCCGCGCTCTGTCGTCCGTCCACGCCCGCGGCAGGTACAACCGATAGGCGATCGGCAGACTGCCATGATGATTGGCGATCGACAGCGTCACCGCCACCTGGCAATTGGCCTGCTTGCCGAGCTGCCCGCAATACTGATGATGCACCCCGACCGAATGCCGGCCTTTCTTGGGAAATGACGTATCGTCGATGATCCAGGCTTCGATCGGTCCCTGCCGCGTCATCGACGGCGTCACCAGGTCGCGCACCTTGGCCAGCATCTGCTCGTCCGACCATTCCGCATTGGCAACGAAATGCAGCAGCTTCTGATGCTGCGCCGAAACCCGCGCCGGCGCCGTCACCGCCGCCATCGGCTCCACGCTGCGCCGCCCTTCCGTCGCCAAAAGCCCAGAGCAATAATCCGCAGCGGTCCCGCCCGGTCCGCATGCCAACCACTTCGTCAGTTCGCCACATACGCCGCAAAACGATCCGCAATCGCCATTCCGCTGCCGCGATCCATCACAGCCTCGCTCGACGGAAAGCCTAACAACCATCTGATTCAAAATGAAATCAAATGCGGCAAACTGATAAGTGAATAAGCTAATCCAGTAGTGCAAAGCCGGCTTAAATCATTGAGGTTAACCTTCTGGAGGTTCAAATGATTACTATAGCAAAGATTCTCTATCGCACTTCAGGAACACTTGTTGACGTCGAAACGCTCGAAACCATTGCAATATTTTGTGGGGTGGGACTTAGCGTCTCGCTCTTCCTTGCAACTTACGGTCTGGATTTAAGTGGGGGAGCTTCTTAAGGCGACGAATACAGGCTTCGAGCGGATCGAGGCGGGTAGAGTTTGAACCAGCCAGGCTTTCAATCTTGTAGAAAGAGCCAGCGTGTTTTGGCAAAGTCTAATCTGTTGGTTGCATTGGGAGCGTGATGGACGGTCTATTTTTGCGGGAGCAAGCTGCGGGTTGCCGTAGCATTGCTGACAAGATCGAGATGCCGATGTCGGGCGCGCCATTGGATCGTCCGTGAAGCGCATCAAGAAGTCGCCGCAGTACGTCACCTGTCAGGATTGCGGCAAGCGCATTATTCTTACACTTACGAAGAAGGGCGTTTGTCCAGTCTGCCACGTCGCCGAACGGGGCCACCCGATACTTGACGTTCGAATTTCAGATAAACCGGTTGAGAAAGAACGCTGACGAATATCAGCCGGCGTCCAACCCGATCCGGGAGTCGCCTACCTATAGCGAGCTCCTTTTTGAGGGGGCTTGGGTCTTCGGTAGGGCTTGCATTCGCCGTCAGGTTGCGAGACACTATTTACGCAAATCTGAGGTTCGATGATGACCCCTCAACGGCACCGTGCAGGGTTTGTATTTTTTGATGGCGGAAGGAAAAATGAAGCGTCTTCAGCCGAAAGAATGGACCGAAAGCGAATTGCGCCGACTGAGGGTGCTCGCCAAGAAGAAGGTCAGCGCCGAATTCTGTCGCGGAATCCCTCGGTCGCCATATAGGTTCGATAAAAGCAAAAGCCCTCGAAATAGGTCTGATCCTCACCAAGAACGTGAAGCCGAAGAGACCGTGAAGATGCTGCCAGCCGAGAGGGATTCCGCCAATATCTGCCCGCACGGGAATTCATATTCATCGCACTAGCCGATCACCACGGCGTCGCCCTATTGCAGGGTCGCGATATAGCCGATGGAGCATCAAATCATCACGGCGGCGGCAATCCGCCGCCCTGTGGCCAAAATAGCGAAGTCATTATTTCCCCCGAAAGATTGGTTTGGTGACGGAAACCCTTGCGCCAGTCCAAATTTAAGTACGGCTAAATCCGGTCTCATAAATTCAGGGGCATTCCCGAGGACTATTATTTGCAAATGAGAGGCAAGATGCTGGCGCTGATATTGAAACAGCCCGATGAGGCCTGGGCGCTTAGTGTCTTCACACGGCCAGATCCTCGAGCTTCTTACCGAATTTCAGTTGCGCAGTGACCCATTTGGGTCGCCTACCCCTTCCTGACCAAGTTTCGCTTGGTTCTGCAGGATTTCGATACCTGGTAAGAACCTTCGGATATCGCCGGTGCCGCGCGCTCGATCCCACGTTTTCAACCGGATTGCCGCGGAGCATGGTAAGACGCCGCTCAAGCTCCCGCTTTTCTTTAGTTATTCTTCGCTTGAGCGCTCGAATGATTTCGTCCCGAAGAAGCCAAAGCTCTTCGATAGACATGTGATCGAAGTCTGATTTCAAGCTCTCACCGTTTCGTAGTTGCAGACAAATGAGCTTCGAATTGAAAGCCGTTACTCGCACGTTCATTCGGACGGGTTAATTTTCGATATTCAGAAGTGGAACAATTTGGAGCAAAAGGGGACAACTCCAAGTCGCAGTGCTGTTCCTAAATGAACCAAAATGCGGTCGGATACCGTCTATAGAACAAGCAAAATTTGAAAAAATTTCTGGCACGCAGGATGCACACACCACGGTGCCCATCTTATAGCTAGTGAGAAAAATAATTATGAGCGAACCGTTGAAGGTCTTTGCATCTTTGAGCTGCGCGAAAGTCGCAGGACAGACTGATCAAAAGCTTGTTGAGAGCTACCTCGAATTGCTGAAGTTACGACAGCAAGTTCGTATTGCAGAATGCGGACGCGCGATTCCAGATACTGCTCCGCACGATGCCTTCTTAGATCAGACATCGAAATGTCAGTTCAATCGGCGGTTTCGAAAATAACCACCGGTGCCGACATCGGTTTCGGTCGTCAACCCAAGGCGATCGGATATCCGCTGTTAAGGTTCCGTCAAGGTCAGGTCTGGCTCCGTCGCCACAAGCTTTAAAAGGCAGTTTGCGTGGGGCTCGAGCTGCGAGCGACTCTTTCCGAGGTCGACTTATATCTCGCCGAACAGGCGGGTCACCATCACCGAAATGCGCATCCTGCGCAACGGTCGTGTCGTTGTAGCGCCGACGCCGGTTCTGGCTCAGCGTCGAGGTATCGAAACCGGATCGGTTAGCGTCAGCCCCAAAAACCAGCGGCAGGCGACGTTGACCTCGATCTCCCGCACCAGTTGCCGTTCGGAGCGGATGCCGAACAGGTAGCCGATGAACAGCGCCTTGAACATCAGCCTCGGGTCAAGCGGCGGTCGTCCGTTGTCCGGGCGATAAAGTCCGGCAACCCGATCATGGATAAAGGAAAAATCGATCGCCGCATCGATCTTGCGAAGCAGGGGATCCTTCGGAACCAGACCGTCGAGACATACCATCTCCAAAGCGGTCCGTTGCAGTGAGGCTTTGCGAAGCATACACGACCGAATCAAAAGTTCCCGCAAACGGCGAGAACTATGTCAGCAGTCTGAGACCGCCTTCGGGCGTTCTTTTTTGAAGATGCCGATCTTTCGTAAAATGAGCCGGTCGAGTATGACAGCCGGATGCTTCATAAATTGATAGTCGCTGCCGCTTGGGCGGTTCTTGTTTTTATAATCTATGCGACACTGTCGTCGATTGACGCGCGGCCTGAGCTTGTAGCGGGCGGGTTCTATAAAGCATTTTTCACGGTAGTTGAGCGCTTCGGCGCATACGCGGTTCTCGGACTTCTTTTTTGTTTGGCTTATCCGCGACATCTAACGCTCGTCTGCATTCTGGTCTTTGGCAGCGCAGTTTTCCTCGAACTCCTGCAGAATTTTGTTCCCGATCGTGACGCTCGCGTCGTAGATGCCATAGAAAAATTGTTGGGGGGAACGGCCGGTATCATGTTGGGGGATATTGTCCGACCAGGTTCCCCCACAAGACGACGCGCAGATGGCTGCAGGCGTTAACGCGAACCGCATGCCTGATCCTCGGCTTCGCAGGGCTCGGCTTCGGTCAGTCGTTGCGCAACTCAATGCAACGCATTGTAAATAAACAAATAAATTAAATAAATATTACCCTCGATGGAACCATTTAACGTTGTCAGACGTACACAAGGAACTCATGAAAAAAAGCCGCCCGACGGCGGCTTCTCACTTGTGCCGAGCATGATCGACAGCTTGGAGGTGGAAGTCTTCTATCCAGCCTGATGACGGCGAAGGATTAGCGAAGCGCAAGGACGTCATCGCGAGGTGGGGTCTGAAGGAAGCGTGGAGCAAAGCCGCGACCTGATGGACAAAAACCGGATAACGAGGCCTACCCGGCCGGACGAGCGGGCAAGTGATCGCGAAGTCCACAGTCATCAACGACCGGGGTGGTAAATTCGGCAGGCGTGCGGTGAAGGCGGTCGATCTTACCTCGGGAGGTCTGCGCTGTGTCCTGGATTCGGGACTGAGGCCGTCGTAAGGCGGCCTGACCGCAGCACAGAAGTCAGCAGAGGGCATATTAGGCGAAACGAGTTTCGCTGAAGGCCTGAACGCTGGAAGTGACGAGTAGATGCAGCGATATCGCATCGGCCATGCGACTGAATTCCGGGCAACCGGCCTCGGAACGGCGGGAAGGGGTGAAACCCTGACTGGCGCTGATCAGAGGGGTCGAAGCTGGCACGACGATTGCTGACATCCAAACTACGGCGTCAATAGAACAACTATTGCCGCTTAATCCAGCGAACCGCCGTATACGGACCCGTACGTACGGTGGTGTGGGAGTTGCGCCTTGCAAGCGCGTTGAAGTCTGCCGTCTGCGATGACGGCCGCGGCAAAGCCTAGCGAGCAGCCGCGAACCGAGTCTTGCGTGGCGTCCGGTAACGGCCGTTGCGAAGCGTAGACAGGGAGGTTGTAGGCCGGAATGAAGTGAACGGGAAAATAGCCCCGAAATCGAACGTGATCGGAGTAGCCGACCCTGTCTCTCAAAGGGGAAGGCGGAACCGCAGGCCGCGACAACGCGAGCGGTCTGAGGTGCTCCCGGGGTTCGTACCGCCAGCATGCAACCAAAGGAAGCAACGTGAACAAGGGAGATCCATCCGGTTCAGGCGCAAGCTTGTAGGACCTGCCAAGCCGAAGAGGTGAGAAGGGTCTGATGACCGGGTGGAAGTCAGACTGACTGATAGTACTCTGCGGTCGGGAGAGCCGGCTACATGGGGAAGCGGTCAGCGGTAGTTGAATTGTTCTTGGGCGACATGGGCTCCATTCAACGGGAGACACGGCCTTCTATTCAAAGAGAAGATCAGCTGACCATGGAAACGAAACTTGAACAGATAGCAGTGAAAGCTCGAAGGGAGCCAAATCTCCGCTTCACCTCGCTGGCCCATCACATCACGCGCGACCGGGTGCAGGAGAATCTATCAAAGATTCCGAAGCGATCCGCCGCCGGGGTGGATGGTCAGACGGTGGAGGCGGCGAAGGAGAGCTTCGAGGGCTGGATAGAGCCGATGCTCCAATCCATCCACCGCCAGGGATATCGCGCGCCTAACATTCGGCGGGTCTATATCCCCAAGCCTGGCAAGACGGAGAAGCGCCCCCTCGGGGTTCCAACTGTCTCCGACCGGGCGCTCCAACGCACCACGGCTGAGGTGCTGTCCGCCATTTACGAGCAGGACTTCTTGCCCTGCTCGTTCGGCGGCAGACCAAAGCTCAGCGCCCATCATGCTCTGGGGACCCTTACTGAGGTCATCTCCGGCGGCATGATCAGCTGGGTGCTGGAGGCGGATTTGAAGAACTTCTTTGGGAGTCTCAATCACGATTGGGTCCTCCGATTTGTCGAACATCGAGTCGGCGATCCGCGCCTGATCAGCTTGATCCGGCGTTGGTTGAAAGCGGGCGTCTTGGAAGATGGAGCGGTTCATCCGAGCGAGCAGGGAACCCCGCAAGGTGGATCGATCAGCGTGCTGTTGAGCAACGTGTACCTCCATTACGCGCTCGACCTCTGGTTCGAGCGCGTCGTCAAGGTGCGGTTGCGGGGCGAAGCCCAACTGGTGCGCTACATCGATGACTTTGTGATCTGTTTCCAATACCGATCGGATGCCCTCCGCGTGCAGGACGCCCTGCGTCTCCGGTTGGGGAAATTCGGCCTTACTCTGGAGCCGACCAAGACCAAATTGGTCGAGTTCGGTCGGTTCGCGCAGAGACACGCGGGCAAACGCGGCAGGAACCGCCCGGAAACAATCTACTTTCTGGGCCTGACGCTCTATTGCACGCGAAACCAAAAAGGCAACTTCAAGGTTGGGATGCGTACCGAGAAATCTCGGCTAAAGCGCAGCCTCCTGTCTCTGCAAGAGCTGATGCGGCGAATACGGCATTATAAAATCAGTGACCAGGCCGGTGAAATCAACATCGTCCTGCGCGGCCACTATGCCTATTACGGTGTCGCCGGAAATCTCCGGAGTCTCGTAAAAGTTTATCGGGCCGTGGAGCGTTACTGGCGCAAAATGCTGCGCAGCCGCAGCTGGGCAGGCCGACGCCTCACTTGGGACGCCTTCAACCAAATCAAAGAACGGACACCGTTGCTGAAGCCTAAACTGCGCCTCCCTTACGGGAAGCTGCAGGCGCTTGCAGTGCTGTGAACCAACTGCCGAAGAGCGTGGTGCGGTAAATCCGCACGCCACGTTCTGTGGGAACCGGGGGCGGGCGACCGCCTCCGGTGACCCGGTGGGAGGAGCTGCGAGGCTCCCCCCTATCCCGATCAAGCCTGCTGATCGTGGATCAGGGGGCCTGTTCTCCCGAGATTGTTGGGATCAATACTTCGAAATAACCGGCCCACCCCACTTGTAGTTAACGCGAGCGGTGACGACGTCGACGTTTTGTTGGATCCGATCGACGCGTGAGAGCGATCCCGCTGGCGCAAGAAACGCCCCAGTCGCGTGCAAGTTGATATCGTGGGTACCCATGAACATGTGATCGTATTCAACTGCGAACGACCAGTTCGGCATGAAGCCATATTCGAGGCCGGCACCGACCACACCACCCCACCGGGTTTCAGTGGCGCTGTCGCCTGCGATATTGGCCGGCATCTGGTAGCCGGTATACTTGTCATTAGTAATGGCGGCACCGCCCTTTAGGTACAGGAGGAGGTTGTCCATAGCGTAGCCAAGCTGACCGGTGAACAGGCCAAAAGCGTCGATTTGCGAGCCGTTGCGCTGGTAAAGGGGATCCAGCAGGCTGGCGTTGTCACCGCTGAAATTCGCCCAGTTCCCCTGCGCTTCCAAGCCGAACACGAAGGCAGAACTCTGAAATCGGTAACCAATCTGACCACCGACGGTACCCCCAGTTGCATTATGGCAACCTTCCGCAGTGGGAGGGAGAGGTCCGAAGCTACCGGTGGCAACAATATCCCAGCACTTATGGCTCGATCCGCCACCGCCGTTGAGGCCGATGTAGAAGCCGCTCCAGTCATAGATCGCGGCGATCATCGGGGATACCTTCGCGTAAGGCTGAGCAGGGAAATCAGCCGCAGAAGCGCAAGTAGCCATAACAATAAGAGCAACCGTGCTCAGCAAAAACTTCTTCATTCAGCCCCCAGCTCTCCTGACCTGCCGCAAGCATAAGTGATTCGGGCGGAAAAATACCGTTTCAATGGCCAAAGCGAGAAGATGTTCTGCGACGTTGATCGCTTCGACGCGAACACTCGATAGCCCTTGGCAAACCCCGGCGCGTCGCTCTGCCTCGCGCGATATCATCGCTCAGGCCCTGGCCGCATCGTCTCGCGGATCCTTGAACGGCACCCAAACCGTTCCCTTGCAGCATTCGCAGCTGATCCACGGGTAACCTTCGCCTTCGAGCTGGGAGATCGTGCGGGAGTCAGACATGCCGCCCATTGAAATGAGGGCTGAACAGGTAGGTAACTGGGTGAGGAAGCCCGAGCGAGCGCGATCCCGCCCTTCGGGGCTGGGGGGCTGGGGTAAGACGGCCCCGGGGCCAACGGAGCAGACCACGAACTACGTGGCCTAGATCACATAAACGAAAAGATTGTTGATCGTTCCAATGCATGGAGCACGAGCCGGTCCCGCCTTGCGGGGGGTATGGGGACATCTGTGAAAGCGGGACCGGCCAGGCCACGCCATGGAGGCGGCGTTACCCGGGATTAATAATGGCGGATCGTCTGTGAACGTTCCGAACTCAGTCGCTCTTGGCAAACCTCGGCGCATCTTCCTTCCGAGCCGGATAATATCGCGCCGGACGCTTACCGCAGCGGTCGCATTTCATCCTAGCGCCCAGCCCGCCCAGCGTCATGCGGACAGCATCGGCGCCTTATTGTTTTGCTGGCGATTAACCGAGCCTCTTAACAAAGCGTGAAGATATCCCTGCGAAAATAGACGAGGCTATGGTGGAGATATGAGTATCGGAAGCTCCACATTTCCGGTCCATTTCGACCTGATGCGAAGCGGAGGTCTGCTCGTGCAGACCAAACGACCAACGCAAATACCGCAACGATCAAGTTCGATTGAAATCGTGTCAAAGCCGCTCAGGTCGAAGCAAGCAGAACCCAAAGCCACTGGCGCGGATTTCATTACCCAATGACTATTAGCCGCCACGGGTCTGATCGAAGCACCATCGACGAAAGTCACGCCGAGCAACTCCATGTCGGTCGTTTGCCGGTACTTGCCATGGCCCTGATTGTTAGCTGTGGCGTCGCGTCCGTCGCCTATAAAGGTTATCTAGCCAAGGGCGCTAGCGATGCTGCCAAATCGGTCTGTGCAGATCATAATACAATTTCAGGATCGTACCGGACCCGCTTAGCGCGCTACTCATCAATCGAACAAAACCCTTGATCGGCTTCGACGTGGAAGAGAGACGAAAACACCCGCGCGCCGAAGTCGATGAACCGGCATATATTTGTGGTGATGGATCGAGCACTAGGTGCCAAGTGCTAAATCTCTCCACCGAAGGTGCCGCTCTTGCTGTTCCGAACCCCTCATTTCTTCCTGCCCGATTTCAACTCACGACCGAGAAAGATCGAGTGGTACGGAACTGCCGGGTTGTTTGGTTCAGTCAAGACAGGGTGGGCGTCGCGTTCGAATGAGCCAATGCATCGCGGAACTCCAGCCTGTGTGCCTTAGCCGAATAATTAATTCAGATTTTGACATCTCTGCAGGATGGGTGCGAAAACGCGCGGGCTTCGCTATAAAAAAAGGACCCATCTGTCCGAAACCGGACCGACAATCGGGTGGCCATGGCGCTTAGATTTAAAATCCGCTACAGCATCACTTAGCGCGCCAATGTCCAAGTTCAAAAAGCCGCTGCTCTCTGCGATAGAGCAGCCTCGCTGCCCGAAGTGTTATGCCAAAATGAGGCTAGCGCGCATCACGCCGGGAAGTCCTGGTTTTGAGATCAGATCGTTTGAGTGCCCGCACTGCGAACACGCCATCGTTCAGCGTGTCGCCGCCGATCCGTTATGGTCATCCAAAGGTTGGCTTTCGGGCGAACTCAAACCGCCAAAATAGGCTGCCGGGCCATCCTCAACAATTCCTTGCAAGCTTCGGCCGACCCCAATGCGGTTCTTTCCGGTCCAGGTTGAACACCCGCTCGACGTGCTGGTTCAACGCCCGGGCAGCAGCGTCGGGATCTGGGGAGGCGGCTGGTTTCGATGAATTTCATGACCGTAGGGGTATTCGAGGCTTCGAGTTCCTGAGTTGCCGGCCGGACTGAATTACAATTAGTTTTATCTAATAACGATAATGACTCTGAAGCAATCGACAAAATAAATTCGTGGAAAAGAATATTCGGGAGGAGGCAATGAAAAGCATTCAACAACTACGCGCAATGGGGTCGCTGTGCCGTCAACAGGCAGCGTACAACCCCGCACAAAAATGGAAGCTGCTGGCGGAGGCTGAGTACTGGGAACACTTAGCGGAAGCCGAAATGTCTTCCTTTTTCATGGAATGCAATACCGATTGTTCGGTGAACGTCACCGAGACAAAAGCAGCGCCAGAGGTGCATGGCTCGGCATGGAAGACGATTGCCGCGGCCTAAATAGGCGAGCCGACCAATGAAGATCAGCAATGTTAAGCCGCCTAGCTGGCCTCGGCCCATCGGAGCGCGCACCGTTCTGGAATTCATGTCGTTATCTTTTGTGTAGTTGGGAGATATTTCAAATGGGTTCTCGTCAGCGAAGTATCGCAAGCGTCACTGATGCAACAACCAACCTCTATGCACGGTTCAGAGAACTGAATCGACTGCGGGCCGAAGTCGAGAAAGTACAAAAATCGACGCAAAGATCGCAGCGGGTGAATCTCGCAGGAAAAGAGCCTGGGTCCAAACGAGGCCACCAGTTGAAGGTGTCATTTTAGGACGAGCCTATACGGTCCTTGGCCGTAGCTGCGGCGATGGCTTGTTCTTCCAAGATGCACCTATCGCTCCCCCGGCCCCCCGGCCACCATATCGACGGCGGATCGCTGGCGGAAATTTTGGTCGGCCGCAGCGCGACCAGATGGCTTCGCGTGTATGGTTACCTACCAAAGCGTAGGCGCGCCCAAGTGAATAATGATCGCGACTAGCTTGCACGATTATCGCCGCGATGGCGGCGGCGGTCAGTGCGACCTCGATTTTGCGTTTCGTGTCAGCTGCCCGGGCTTTATTCCGCAATTCTGCCTTTGCGGAGGGTGTCTGACTGCTCGGGACCGGCAGCGGTGCTAACCTGAGCTACCGTACCGCCAGAGGCGATTGGCTTCGCCAACGGGGAGAGGGGGGAAGTCGTGACTGCAACGGGAGAGTTGCTTGGCTCGTTCTGGCGGCCCACCGAGTAGGCCCCCAACGCCGTTATGACCAACAAAACAAATAATACGGCCCTGCCAGGCAGCGCCGCATCCAATCGGAAGGGCGCAAGCGCAAGCAAGGTAGCTCAATGTGGCATTGCACCGCCTTTTCGGCATGCGTAGGGTCAGCTCCAGCGGGGGAAATATCGTGGATGCCTGCGTCAGGAAATGACGATTTTATCAAAATATGGGGCACTACAATGCATGGGGTTGAGAGAGCTTTACAGCAGATCGCGTTTGGCCACGTCGTTCTGCCTTCGGGCAAAACACGCGGGATGTACAATTACGAGATGATCAACCTCGCACGTGAGGCATGCGATCAGCTTGGCATCGCGTATTCGAACGGTACCTGCAAACCATATGAACCAGCCGCGGGGGCAAGGGCATCGTTTAGATTGCAAGATTAGGCTGAAATGCAGGTCATGCAAGAAGTGGCGGTACGCCCGCCCATGCATATGATCAAGCTGACGCAAGAGCGCGAAAGCACGCCGAGCACCAGATTTGGCGAAACCTGCTGAAATGCCCTGCATCAGGCTAGTCTAGAAGTGCCCGGTTTATAAGGAGTTGTAGTTTCGGCGTGTTTCACCGAATAACAAAATATAGTGGTGTGGTCCTGGCGCCGCGATGCTGGCGCCAAGTTGCACTGAAGTATCCGCGCGGCGACGATGGCAAGAAGGCGCGTCACTGGGGAGCACGAAAGAAACCGTAAGCCACTGCGCAGGGAAGGCCGGATTGCCTCCGCTGAACCTGGATGCTCATGCGCGTTCTTCCATCTGTATTTGCACGCGAGACCGCGGGTGCAGCGCGCACGCGGCTTTCCCTGCGCCCTCCACTTGAGAGGCGAAAATTGACGCAAAGCTCGGGTGGTTCATGTCGCGAGAATGCCGACCCATACCGCCACGCTGTTTGAAGCTTGAAAGGGAATACCGAGCGCCATGGCGGCGCCCGTGATGACGATGCGCAGATCGTGGAAGAATTTGTCGACCGCGTGCGACAGGGTTTCCGCCGTCGCGGTCAGCTTGCTGCGCCCTGTTGGTCTCGCCGACGGCTTCGCTCAGCGAGCAGATGCTCCGTGGCCGTCCGGGTTTTGCGGTAAAGCACCACCTTTAGAGGCAGTTTGCCCTGCGGCTAAGTATTTTAACCGATGGTTCGCTCTTTTGTGGCAATTCTGAGGTCCACGGTCGGCCAATCACCCGTCCAACAATCGATCCGGGAGAGAAAACGTGAACACTTGGTTAAGCAAACCCCTGATCGCTGCCTGTGCAGCGATGCTGGTTTTCGGCGGCGCGGCCGCAGCGGCGGACGGCGCCAAAAAGGATGACGCCGTCGCGATGGTCAACAAGGCGGTGGCCTTCATCAAGGAGCAGGGTCCAGAGAAGGCCTATGCCGCGTTTACCGGCAAGGATGCCAAATTCATCGATCGCGATCTGTACGTCGTCGTCTACCAGCTCGACGGCAAGGTGCTGGCTCACGGCTCGAACGTAAAGTTCGTCGGCAAGGACATGATCGATGCGCAGGACGTCGACGGCAAGCTCTTCGTCAAGGAGCGGGTCGAGATGGCCGCCAAGCAACCTTCGTTCTGGCAGGACTACAAGTTCGTCAATCCCGTGACCAAGAAGGTCGAGCCGAAGCAGATGTACTGCGAAAGGCTGAACAACACCGCCGTGTGTGCAGGCATCTACAAGTCCTGACGCGCCAAAAAGTTTGTTGCGCGGCCATCATTGCATCGAAGGATGATCGACATGCTCGGCTGGATCAGAAATATCGGGCTGTCCTGGAAGGTTCAGCTCGCGCCGGCATTCCTGATCCTGTTCCTGGTCGGGGTCGGCGCTTTCGCTTTGCAGGCGTTACGATCCAACCAGGCCGCGGTCGACATGCTCGTCTCGGGGCCGATCCGGCAATCGGAACTTGTCAACGATCTCACCACCGCGGCGTGGATGGCGCATGCCAAGCTGTATCGTCTCGCGGCTACCTCGGCCAATGAAAAGGATGAGAAGAAGGTTGAGGCCATGGCCAAAGAGGCCTCCTCCGCCGCCGCCGGCATTTCGGCCGCCTTGAAGGCGGTTGAAGGCGCTCATGGTAATTTCAAGCCGGAGAGCCTTGAAAAGCTGAAGGCCGCCGTTACGGGCTATCTCAAGAAATCGAAAAACGCGATCGAGATGGCCGATGGCGACGCCGGATCGGCGTTGATGTTCATCAAGGGCGCGGAACAAAGTTTTGCCGAGATCGAGAAACTGACCGACGATCTGATCATGCGCAGCAG
>CAVYMZ010000013.1:0-184298 GCA_963769705.1 uncultured Alphaproteobacteria bacterium
GCCCGCTCCCTCATTCGTCCTACCATGTCGCATTATCAACCGAGAAGGAGTCGAACCTGACACCCAACAACCACGCGTCACGTGATCGCTTCACGCAACCATGGGATCGCGGCGTGCCAGGGTGACAGTCTCGGCGGGAGCGATTCGTCCACGATCGGCACGGCCGGCGACGAACTCGGCGAAGATCCAGCAGGCCCCGATCGCGGCCACGTTGTAGACAGCGGCGCCCCATGTTGGCTGATTGTGCAGGCGGACAAAAATCGGAGGTATTTCCACAAGACCTTCAAACAGCAACAGCATCAAGGCAAGAAGCCTGGCGGCGAGGACATCTTTGATTCCCGAGCCAATGGCAAGTCCTGCCAGGATGAAGGCGATTCCGGTCAGCGCCGCCCAAAAATATCCAAACGACATCCAGTGCGGGACGATGGTCGCGAAGACGCGAATGCCGATGAGGTGAAATAAGCCGAAGAGGACGGGAGGCAATCCCAGCATCCAGCGTGCGGCGATGACTGCTCTCTTTTGCAACCGGGAATCGGGTGAGGCGGTGGAGGCGTAAAGAATCACTGCCGGAGCGACCAGCATTAGCTGTTGAGCGAGCCCGAAGGAGATGCCTAGCAAGACGTCGATTCGCCAGCCAGCGCATGAATTCCGGCATAGTACCGAGCGAGCCAGAATGCTGCAAAAATCAGGTAGATGATGGCGGATGCCGCGGCGCCGATCCTTGCGGTGCGCCGCCAGAGGATTGCGAGACCGGCTGCGACCAGCCAGACGCCCGCAACGTAGGCCAGCAGGTGTTGGCCAGGAAGATTTTTGCCCAGGGACTGGATGGGCTGATGAGAGGCATCGAAGGCGCCCCAGGCGATATCCAGAATGCCGGCGAGAGCCGTGCCCAGGCCATAGAACCAAACTCCAACTTTCATCTGTCGATCTCCCATGCGTCGCTTCGCGAGAAGCCGGAACCGATGACGATACGCGCGCTTCTCGACTTCAGAACTGATACTATGGCAGCAGTGGTACATCGAACAGAGCCATTTTCGCTAAAATCGACTGGACCATTCGAGATGCCAAAAGCCATTAGCTCGTTCGAACTCACTCTCAAAAGCCGGTCGCGCCATCAGACCCTGACGAACTGGCTGTACGGCGAACTGCGCTCTGCCATTCTTGACGGCCGGCTCGCGCCAGGCGCCAGACTGCCGGCGTCAAGAGATTTCGCCAGCCAGTATGAACTCTCCCGGGGCACAGTCGTCAGCGTTCTGGAGCGTTTACAGGCCGAGGGGTATGTCACCTCCCGTGTTGGATTCGGTACGTGGGTCAATCGTGTGGAGGCGCCTCGTCCGGCCCGCCAGGCAACCACGATACCGGCATACATTCGTCGCGTGATCTTCGACATATAAACGGCCGCAACCCTGGATCGACCTGGCTTTTGTTGAGGGGATCCGCCCCTTTCGGATCGGGGTTCCGGCCATCAACGAATTTCCGTCGGAGGTTTGGGGACGTATTGCCGCATACCGGGCACGTAATTTCAGGTCATGGTTAAAGAAAGAGGCTGATCGGCGTGGGTATCGGCCATTGCGCGATGCAATCGCCGAGTATTTGCGTACGTCCCGCGGGGTGCGATGCACTGCGGAACAAATCGTCATCGTTTCCGGAATACAACAGGCGCTCGACCTGTTGGCACGGCTGCTCTTGAAAAAGAGCGATCCGATATGGATGGAGGATCCTGGATATTTCGGAGCCAGAATCGCGTTTGACAATGCCGGAGCCAGGATTATTGCTGTGCCAGTGAATGAGGAAGGGCTGTCTGTTTCCGCCGGAATAAAGATCTGTCCGGATGCGAAGGGAGCCTACGTAACGCCGGCTCACCAATTCCCGCTGGGGGTAACGATGTCGCTGGAGCGGCGGATGGCGCTTCTTAGCTGGGCTTCACGCGCCGGCGCTTTTGTTATCGAAGATGACTATGACAGCGAATACAGGTTTGAGGGACCGCCTGTGCCTGCCCTGCAAAGCCTCGATAATCACTCCAGCGTTATCTTCATCGGATCGTTCAGCAAGACGCTGTTCCCAGCCTTACGCGTGGGCTACGTGGTATTGCCTGCGCCGTTAATCGATTTCTTCCTGGGTTTTCGCTATCGAACCGATTTCCGGAATTCATCCTTTGACCAGGCGGTGCTTTGCGACTTCATCGTCAGATGGGCATCTGGCACGTCATCTGCGGAGGATGCGGAGTCTGTATGCGGAGCGGCTCGCAACCCTGATGGACGGAGCGAGGCAACATCTGGGTGGGTTGCTTGAGATCTCGAACGTCAGGGCAGGCCTCTACACCATCGGGTATCTCAAGAATGGAATGACTTCACGACAGGCGGAAAAGCTGGCGGCGGCCCAGGGAATTGAGGTTCTCGCTGTCGATCGATGCACACTGCGGCGTCCTGATCCGAATGCGTTGCTGCTCGGCTTTGGCGGATTCGACGAGCTTGCGATTCGGCAGGGACTGATTCGACTCGCAAAGGCATTGAGCTAGCCAGACCCCCGGCTCATCTGACCAGCAGGGTTCACAGATCAGCAAACAAAAATCAGCAATCGCAAAATTCACACTTGACATTCCCCAACAATCCACTACCATATGGTTGTGGATCAATTGAACACAACTTTCGCGGCTTTATCGGATCCAACCCGCCGGGCGATGATCGAACGACTCTCCCGCGGGCCTGCCTCGGTGCATGGCTTAACAGAACCGTTTGCACTCTCCCAGCAAATGATTTCAAAACATATCGCCTACCTGGTGCGGGCGCGAATTGTAGTCAAGACCAAGCAGGGACGAGAAAGTGTGTGCACCCTCAGACCGCAGGCGATTAAGACCGTCAGCGACTGGGCATTTAGCTATCGCCGATTCTGGGAAGATAGCTTCGACAAGTTGGAAGTGGTTGTGAATGAAATGAAAAAAGCGGAGGAGAAAAATGACAAAAAACACGGTCAACGAAATAGAGCGAATGGTAATCACAAGAGTTTTTGATGCCCCACGCGAATTGGTTTGGAAGGCGTGGACAGACCCGAAGTACATCATGCAGTGGTGGGGACCGAAAGATTTCACTTCGCCCGCTTGTAAGATGGATTTTCGCGTGGGTGGAAAACTTCTCTGCTGCATGAAGGCGCCGGATGGCCAGGAGTTCTGGAATGCGGTGGAATACCACGAGATTGTTCCGTACGAGAAGATCGTTTCCTTGATGTATTTTGCCGACTCGAAGGGAAACAGGGTTGACCCGCGGAATTAGGGATCGAACATGAAGCCATCGACGGTGCCTACGACGTGACCCTCTTTCAAGATAGGGAAACGGCCGCACGAAACTTACCTTCATTGGAAATGAACCCTTGGAGAGCGCAAGAGACAGTGGTCAACTCGAGGGCTGGAACCAGATCTTCGATAAAATTGCTGCCGTTCTGGCGGGTATGGCACAGTCGAAATAAAAAGTTGAAGTTTCCACCATCGTCATGCACCAGATACGCCGAAGGCTGGCGACAGAGGCTCGGTTCAACCCGGGCCTCCCGCCGCTAGCCCGGTGCCCCATCCAAGCCCTCAGTCGGCTTGAGCGGGGTGAAGAATTCTTTGTCATCCCGAAAAGATTTGTCATCCCGACCGAAGTGGAGGGACCTGCTGTTCCTACCCCCACCACAATCGACGATAAGTGCCACTCCCAATTGACATTCTGTACCATAACTGTGGTACAGTCGTTTCCATGAACTTCCGGCTGAATCCCTCCTCTGGAAATCCTCTCTACTTACAGCTGATCGAGCAGGTGCGTCACGCCGTCGAGACCGGCGTTCTGCAGGACGGCGACCTCATGCCCAGCATCCGCGCCCTTGCCGAGGAGCTCGTCATCAGCCACAACACCCATCGCCAAAGCCTACATGGAGCTTACATGATCGATCCCACCGCGCGGATTGAGGACGGCGCTGTGATCGGCGAGGGTACTTCAATCGGTCCCTACTGCATCATCGGTCCGAACGTCGTGATCGGCGCGAACTGCAGACTGATCGGACATGTGAGCATCACGGCGCGGACCACGATCGGCGACGGCTGCACGATCTATCCCTTCGTCTCATTGGGCACGCCGCCGCAATCGCTGAGCTACCGCGGCGAACTCACGCGACTTGAGATCGGCCAGGGATGCACCATCCGGGAGCAGTCCACCATGAATGCCGGCACGGTGGCCGGCGGCGGCATTACACGCGTCGGCGACCGCGGATACTTCATGAACTGCAGCCATGTCGGTCACGACTGCCTGGTCGGCAATGATGTGATCTTCGCAACCTCCGCCACCCTAGGCGGCCATTGCGAAATCGGCGATTTCGTTTTCATCGGCGGGCTATCGGCGGTGCATCAGTTCACCCGGATCGGTCCGCAGGTGATGGTCGGCGGCGTTTGCGGCGTGCGCAGCGACGTCATTCCGTTCGGCCTCGTCAACGGTCAGTATGCGAGCCTCGAGGGGCTCAACATCATCGGCATGAAGCGCCGCAAGTTCACCAGGGAGCGGCTCGCGACCGTGCGGTCGTTCTATCAAAAGCTGTTTCACGGTCCGGGCATTTTCGCCGAACGGCTGAGCGCGGTGCAGCCGCTGGCTGCGCAGGATCCGGCGATTGCGGAAATCCTCGCCTTCATCGACGGCGGCAAACACCGCGCGCTGTGTCTTCCGGCCGACGACGGCAACAGGATGATGACGGGACCGCCGCAGCCATGATGACAGCGGCTTCACAAAATTCCTCGCCGGTGGGCGTGATCGCGGGCGGCGGTGCCATGCCGTTCGCGGTCGCGGATTCCCTGATCGCGCGCGGCGGCAATCCCGTGCTGTTCGCGCTGAAGGGCGCCTGCGATCCGAAGCGGGTGGAGCGCTTTCCTCACCACTGGATTTCGGTGGGTCAGCTCGGCCGGGCGACAAAGCTGTTTCGTGCCGAGGGCTGCCGCGACCTGGTCTTCATTGGCACGCTGGTGCGGCCGGGGCTCTCGGAGATCAGGCTGGACTGGGGCACGCTGCGCGTGCTCGGGCGGGTATGGTCCGCCTTCCGCGGCGGCGACGATCATCTCTTGTCCGGTATCGGCCGCATTCTCGAGCAGGACGGTTTTCGTATGGTCGGGATCAAGGACGTCGCTCCGGATCTGCTGGTGCCGGAGGGATGTCTCACACGCAAGGCGCCCGATGAAAGCGCCGCCGCCGACATCGCCAAGGGACGCGACGTGCTGCGCGCGCTCAGCCCCTTCGACATCGGCCAGGCCGCGGTGGTGATCGACAATCATGTGGTCGCGGTGGAGGACATCGAGGGCACTGACGGGTTATTGGCGCGCGTGGCGCGGCTGCGCAAGGAGGGGCGCATTCGCGCCAAGGCTGCCCGCGGCGTGCTGGTGAAGGCGCCGAAAAGCGGCCAGGATTTGCGTTTCGACCTGCCGACGATCGGCCCTCGAACCGTCGAGGGCGCTGTCACCGCGCAGCTCGCGGGCATCGCGATCGTCGCCGGCAACACTATTGTCGTCGAGCCGCAGGCCGTGATCGAGGCCGCCGATGCTGCCGGGCTTTTCGTGACCGGGCTGGCCGGGTGACGGCCGTGCGTGAAACCGGCAATGTCGGGCGACGGATTTTCCTGATCGCGACCGAGGAATCCGGCGACCGCCTTGGCGCCAACCTGATGAAGATATTGCGCCAGCGTCTCGGCGATGCCGTCCGCTTCGAAGGCGTCGGCGGCCAGGCGATGGCCCGCGAAGGCTTGACGTCGCTATTTCCGATCGAGGAACTCTCGATCATGGGACTGGCCGCGGTCGTGCAGCAATTGCCGAAGATCCTGGCGCTGATCCAGAGGACCGCTGTCGCCGTGACGGAAGCCTCGCCCGATATTCTTGTCATCATCGACAGTCCCGATTTTACCCACCGGGTGGCTCGCCGCGTCCGGGCTCGTGATCCCTCGATCCCGATCGTCGACTACGTTTCCCCCTCGGTGTGGGCATGGCGGCCCGGCCGGGCGCGGGCGATGCGCGCCTATGTCGACCATGTCCTGGCGCTGCTGCCGTTCGAACCGGAGGAATATCGCCGGCTGCACGGTCCGCCCTGCAGCTATGTCGGTCATCCCCTGATCGAGCAGATCGCGAGCTTGCGACCCGGCCCCGGCGAACAGCAACGCCGTGAGGCACAGCCGCCGATGTTGCTGGTGCTGCCGGGAAGCCGCCGCAGCGAGATCAGGCACCATATGACGGTATTCGGCGAAACGCTGGACCGGCTAAGGGGCGAGGGCGTGGCATTCGAGCCCGTTCTTCCCACCATGCCTCATCTGCAGGAGGCGGTCACCGAGGGCCTGAAGAACTGGAAGGTCGTCCCAAAGGTCGTGATCGGCGAGCAGGAAAAGCGTGCGGCCTTCCGGATCGCGCACGCGGCGCTCGCCAAGTCCGGTACCGTGACGCTTGAACTCGCTATCGCGGGCGTGCCGATGGTCACAGCCTACCGGGTCGGCGCGATGGAGGCGTGGATCATGCGGCGCGCGATCAAGGTGAGCTCGGTCATTCTGGCGAACCTGGTGGCCGGCGAGAATGTCGTGCCGGAATACCTTCAGGAGAATTGCACGCCCGCAAACCTGTCGCGGGCGCTGCAGGAGGTGCTCGACGATACACCGATGCGCCGGCGCCAGCTCGGGGCGTTCGCAAGGATTGACAGCATCATGTCGACCGGCAACCAGCCGCCCAGCGTCCGTGCGGCCGACATCGTGCTGGCGACGATGCGCAAATTGCGGCGGCCGATCTAGCCCGGATATCTCACAGCGCCAATCGTGAGGTAGCGTTTTGGGTTACCGGGAGCCATTTTCGGGCAGATGTTGTGTTTGCGGTCCGCTGCGATCACAGAACTCGCGCGGGGCGAGTCTCGGCGTCCAAGGTTGCACGGCTTGCGTGTGGAGACAGGCGCGCGGCATCGGCTTGCGGCCCTATTGGCGGTGTTGGCGAGCCGGCCTCGGCTCAAGTAGTATCGAGGGCACGATGCGCCGTGGCGAAGACGGCCTTGTATGGACAGCCGGAGGCCATGGCGAACTTGATCCGACGAACGCTGATGGTGACGAGGGCGCCGATCTTGAAGAGCTTGCGACGGATGGTGCCGCAGGTGGCATCGGCGAGATCGGTGGCCTGCAGAGCCAGCCGACGGGTACCCTCGATCAGGACATAAGCCATCGAGGCAAACCAGAGGCGAAGCTGGTTGGCCGCCATGGTGGCGGTCGAGGTGCGATCGGCAAAAAGGTCGATCTGACACTCCTTGATCCGATTCTCCATTTCGCCGCGGGCGCAATAGATATTCTCGTAGAGATAGCGGCCGTCGCCTTTGGTCAGCGTCGTAACGATAAAGCGCGGGTTTTCTTCGCCTCTGGTCCACTCCGCCTTGGCAATGACGCGCCGCTCGCGGCGCCAGCTCTTGAGCGTCGACCAGGTGAAGTCCTTGAAGCGGCGTGCCGGCTTGCCGGTTTGCTGGCTCTCCTGCCGGGCTTCGTCGAGCTCGGCTGCAATCGTTTCCCTGAGGCGGGCGTTCCTTGCCAAGCCAAAGATGTAGTCGACCGCATTGGCTTCACACCATCCCATCAGGGCGTCGCGGGCAAAGCCTGAATCGGCACGCAGAATGATCCGGGTGTGCGGCCAGCGCGCCCGGATCTGCGTCACCATGCGAGCTATCTCCTCCACCGTGCCGGCGGCCGCGTCGATATTCGCCGGCCGCAGCTTGGCGGCCAACAGGTGGCGACCGCAGAACACGTACAGCGGCAGATAGCAGTAGCAATCGTAATAGCCGTGGAAGAACCGCCCTTCCTGGTGCCCGTGCAGCGGATCGTCGGTGGCATCGATATCAAGGATGATCTCCTCCGGCGGCGTTTTATGCGCCTCCAGGAAGAGCGTGACGAACAGGCCTCGATGGCAGTCGCATCATCGGCGATCTTGTGATAGCGCGTGGCCGTCACGCTGCTCAGCTCAAGGCGGTTGAGGGTCGACTTCCCGGCCACCGGTGCGCAGTTCACCCGGCCGGCCTCCAGCTTGCCGGCCAGTACCGCCATCACCGGATCGCGCCGCAGGTCGTCGTGATCGTTGAGTCCTCGTAGCCAGTGCATCCCGACACCCGCTGACCCACCAAGGTCGCGATCCGATGTCATCAATTCCGGCTTGCGATAATCGGTGAAGCAGGCGGCCAACGATCAACCAGCCCGATCGCCGATCCGTCGTCCCCAGCGCAGGGCTCCGGCGTCCGAGGTGATCGCTCCTCCGTCAAACTACCCACAACTTCGCGGCGTCCGACCAGTCCAAAGTCAAACCGTTCTGCGCTACACTGTCGGCATCGGGCTCTCGCATCAAGAAGTCGTTCTCGCAAAGACTTTCGTGATTCGGAGCCCGATGCGTTATGTGAGATATCGGCTAGCGCAAAAAAACAGCGGCCGGACGCTGGTGCATCCGGCCGCTAACGGCTGATCTATCTGCGCGCCTTACTTGCGCTTGGCGATCTCGACGTAGTCGCGGCGCGCAGCACCGGTATAGAGCTGGCGCGGACGGCCGATCTTCTGGTGCGGGTCTTCGATCATTTCGCTCCACTGGCTGATCCAGCCGACGGTGCGCGCGACCGCGAACAGCACGGTGAACATCGAGGTCGGGAAGCCCAGCGCCCTTAAGGTGATGCCCGAATAGAAGTCCACGTTCGGATAGAGCTTGCGGTCGATGAAATACTGATCGCTCAGGGCGATCTTTTCCAGCTCCATCGCGACCCTCAGCATCGGATCGTCGCCGTGGCCGGTCTCTGCCAGCACCGCGTGACACATCTTCTGCATGATCTTGGCGCGCGGATCGTAGTTCTTGTAGACGCGGTGACCGAACCCCATCAGGCGAACTTCGCTGTTCTTGTCTTTCACCTTCCTGATGAACTCGGGAATCTTGTCGACCGTGCCGATGTCGGACAGCATCGCCAGCGCCGCCTCGTTGGCGCCGCCATGGGCCGGGCCCCACAGGCAGGCGATACCGGCGGCGATGCAGGCGAACGGGTTGGCGCCGGAGGAGCCCGCGATCCGCACCGTCGAGGTCGAGGCGTTCTGCTCGTGGTCGGCGTGCAGGATGAAGATCTTGTCGAGCGCGTCCGCCAGCACCGGATTGATCTTGTATTCCTCGCACGGTACCGCGAAGCACATGTGCAGGAAGTTCTCGGCGAAGGAGAGCGAGTTCTTCGGATACATGAAGGGCTGGCCGATGGTGTATTTGAAGGCCATCGCGGCGAGGGTGGGAATCTTCGCGATCATTCGCATCGACGCGATCATGCGCTGCTGCGGATCGTTGATGTCGGTGGAGTCGTGATAGAACGCAGCCAGCGCGCCGACTGCCGCCACCATGATCGCCATCGGATGGGCGTCGCGGCGGAAACCCTGGAAGAAGCGGGCCATCTGCTCGTGGACCATGGTGTGATGGATCACGCGCTGGTCGAAATCGTACTTCTGCGCCTTCGTCGGCAACTCGCCGTAGAGCAAGAGGTAGCAGGTCTCGAGGAAGTCGCCTTTTTCCGCCAGCTGCTCGATCGGATAGCCGCGATATTCCAGGATGCCGGCGTCGCCGTCGATATAGGTGATCTTGGATTGGCAGCTGCCGGTGGAGGTGAAACCGGGATCGTAGGTGAACATTCCGGCCTGGGCGTAGAGCTTGCCGATGTCGATGACATCAGGCCCGACGGTGCCGCTCAAAATCGGGAAATCGTAGGTCTTGTTGCCCACCGTCAGAGTTGCGGTTTTGGTATTGGATGTTGCGTCCATCGTGAAGTCCCCGATGAGATCGTTGCTAAAGGCGGCGGCCGCGGGCGCCATAACGACTAAAAATGGCGTGGGAAGCCGGGTATTCTAGGAGCACGTCTTAGATGCGTATCTTATTGCTGTTTGCACTGCAAGATGGGCATGGCGCGCTGCCAATACCACCTTATGAGGGGGCTTGATCGCCCAGTCGGGCAAGGCACTCCTGCCGCCCCAGCACCGCCAGGACGTCGAAGATGCCGGGCGAGGTGGTCCGGCCAGTCAGCGCGGCGCGGAGCGGCTGGGCCACCGCCCCAAGCTTGAGATTATGGCTTTCCGCGAATGCCCGCATCGCCGCTTCCGTGGTCTCCGCCGTCCATGGGTCGACCGCCTCCAGCGCCAGGCGAAGCCGGCCGATCAGTTCGCGGTTTTCCGGCGTCAGCACGGTAGCCGCCTTCGGCTCGATCTCGAGCGGCCGATCGGCAAAGATGAAATACGCGCCGTCGATCAGCTCGATCAGCGTCTTGGCGCGCTCCTTCAGGCTCGGCATCGCCCGCAGCAATTGCGCGCGGGTGCGGTCGTTGAGCTTTTTCTTCAGCTCGGTGCCGCCGGGGACGTAATCAAGGACGCCCTCGAACATGGTCACAAGGGATTGATCTTCGGAGTGGCGGATATAGTGGCCGTTGAGGCTTTCCAGCTTTGCGAAATCGAAGCGGGCGGCCGAACGGCCAACACCCGGTAGATCGAACGCGGCGATCATCTCCCCGGTTGAAAATATCTCCTGGTCGCCATGGCTCCATCCGAGCCGGACCAGGTAATTGCGCAAGCGCTGCCGGCAGATATCCCATGGCTCGGTAGGCGTCCACGCCGAGCGCCCCATGGCGTTTCGAAAGTTTTGAGCCGTCGGGCCCGTGGATCAGGGGGATGTGCGACATGCTGGGGACGTCCCAGCCGAGCGCATCGTAGATCTGCTTCTGGCGCGCGGCATTGATCAGGTGGTCGTCGCCGCGGATGACGTGGGTCACGCCCATGTCGTGGTCGTCGACCACGACCGCGAGCATGTAGGTCGGATTGCCATCGCCTCGCAACAGCACGAGGTCGTCGAGGTTCTCGTTCTGCCAGACCACGCGGCCCTGCACCTGGTCCTCGATCACGGTCTCGCCGGTCTGGGGCGCCCTGAGCCTGATCGTGGGCTTCATGCCGGCAGGCGCCTCGGAGGGATCGCGATCCCGCCACAGGCCGTCATAAAGGCGCGTACGGCCCTCGGCGCGCGCCTTTTCCCGCATCGCCGTGAGTTCTTCCGGCGTGGCGTAGCAACGATAGGCCTTGCCGCTCGAGAGCAGCTGCTCGGCGACCTCGCGGTGCCGCGCGGCGCGGCTGAACTGGTAGATGACGTCGCCGTCCCAATCGAGCTCGAGCCATTTCAGGCCGTCCAGGATCGCCGCGATCGCGGCGTCGGTGGATCGCTCCCGATCGGTGTCCTCGATGCGCAACAGCATCTTGCCGCCGCGCTTCTTGGCGTAGAGCCAGTTGAACAGCGCGGTGCGGGCTCCCCCGATATGGAGAAAGCCGGTCGGTGAGGGAGCAAAGCGCGTGACGACGGAATCGGTCATACCAGGAGCAGGTCGCGAACAAAGGGGGCATGCGGGCGGCGCGGTGGTGTATAGCAGGAACCGTGCATAACTAAAGCCTTCACTAAAGACTTCCGTGGGGCTCGCGGATTTGGCAGAAGGTCCGCTGATTCCCGAACAGGAACGAGTAATGACGACAGAACCGGTGGCGGCGGAAGCAGGGCGCGATTTCATTCGCGACATCGTCCAGGCCGACCTAGACGCCAAGAGACATAGCCAGATCGTGACCCGGTTCCCGCCGGAGCCGAACGGCTATTTGCATATCGGGCACGCCAAGTCGATCGCGCTCAATTTCGGCATCGCGCAGGAATTTGGCGGCCGCTGCCATTTGCGGTTCGACGACACCAATCCGACCAGGGAAGAGCAGGAATATATCAATTCCATCCAGGCCGACGTGCACTGGCTCGGCTACGACTGGGGAAAATACCTGTTCTATGCCTCGGATTATTTCGAAAAACTCTACGAATGGGCGGAGGGCCTGATCCGCGCGGGGCTCGCCTATGTCGACGATCAGACCCAGGAGGAAATCCGCGCGTCACGCGGCACCCTGACCGAGCCCGGCCGGAACAGCCCGTTCCGCGACCGGCCGGTTGCGGAAAACCTCGATCTGTTTCGCCGCATGAAAGCCGGCGAGTTTCCGAATGGCGCCCGGGTGCTGCGCGCCAGGATCGACATGGCTTCCGGCAACATCAACCTGCGCGACCCCGTGCTGTATCGCATCCTGCACGCCACCCATCCGCGCACCGGCGACAAATGGTCGATCTACCCGAGCTACGACTATGCCCATGGCCAGTCGGACGCGATCGAGGGCATTACGCATTCGATCTGCACGCTGGAATTCGAGGATCACCGGCCGCTCTATGACTGGTTCCTCGGCAAGCTGCCGGTGCCGTCGACACCGCACCAGTATGAATTCGCGCGGCTCAATCTCACCTATACGCTGTTGTCGAAGCGCGTGCTCACCCAGCTCGTGCGCGACGGCCACGTCGCCGGCTGGGACGATCCGCGGATGCCGACGATCGCGGGGCTGAAGCGGCGCGGCGTGCCGCCGGCGGCGATCAGGGAGTTCGTCAAGCGCATCGGCGTGGCAAAGGCCAACAGCGTGGTCGATGTCGGCATGCTGGAGTTCTGCATTCGCGAGGAGCTCAACCGGACGGCACAGCGGCGCATGGCGGTGCTGCGGCCGTTGAAAGTCGTGATCGAGAATTATCCGGAAGGGCAGGTCGAGGAGATCGAAGCCATCAACCATCCGGACGATCCCGCAGCCGGCACCCGCCGCGTCGCGTTTGGCCGCGAGCTCTATATCGAGCGGGATGATTTCATGGAGAACCCGCCCAAGAAGTTCTTCAGGCTTTCGCCGGGCACCGAAGTGCGGCTGCGCTACGCTTATTTCGTCAAGTGCACCGGGGTCATCAAGAATGCCGCGGGCGAGGTGATCGAATTGCGCTGCACCTACGATCCCGCCACCCGCGGCGGAAACGCGCCCGATGGCCGCAAGGTCAAGGCCACCATGCACTGGCTGCCGGCCGCGCAGTCGAGGCCAGCTGAAATCCGCCTCTACAACCAGCTGTTCGCGAAACCCTCGCCGGATGCCGCCAACTTCGCCGCTGACCTCAATCCGCAGTCGCTCGAAATCCTCAAAGACGCCCGGATCGAGGCTGCGGTCGCGGAGTCCAATTCGAACGACGTCATGCAGTTCGAACGGCAGGGCTATTTCGTGCGCGACAGGGACTCGACACCGGACCATCCGGTGTTCAACCGCACCATCGGCCTGCGCGATACCTTCGCGAAGGAAGTCGGCGGCAAGGGCTGAGGCATTTCACCGCGTTTTGCCGGGAAGGTCCTAATTGCAATAGCCGTAGAGGCCGCAGACATAGGGCAAGCGGACGACGTAAGAAACATAGGGGCCGCCGTAATACGGCCCGGGATTGTACCAGGACCAGGACGAGCCGTAATTGTACACGCCGCGATTCCAGACGGGATCGGGCAGCAGCGTGTAGGGGATGATCGGCCCGATATATTCGCGGGAGCGAACCGCCTCGACCCGGCCTTCGGCGGGCTCCGCAAAGATCGCCCCCAGCCGGCTGTGAGCCGGCAGATCGGCAGCGCCAGCGGCCACCGCGGTGACCGCGGTTACGAAAACGGACAGCATGATCCTGCGCGGCATTGCCAAGTCCCCGATCGCCAAGTCCCCGATTGATTCGAAAATCCTAGCGGCAGGGCGTTACCAAAGGTTAACCATAGCGAGGCCGGCGGCCCGGAAACCCGTGCTCAGTTTTTGCTTCAAGAGCTTGGCGCAAGCCGGCAAGAAGTCGCCGCAAACCGGCGCGCTGCGGACCGTTGCGTGGTCAATCGAGGGCGTCGTCAATCCAGGGCGTCGTGACCGGCCTGGGTCAATACCGGCACGTCCTCGTGCATTTCGATCAGGCCGAGTTCGGTCAGGATGTTCAGATCGGTCGCGCTGACCGGCGAGAGCTTTAGCCGTTTGGCCTTGATATCCCGAAGCGCCCAGCGCAGCGCGATGGCTCGCTCGAGGCCGAGATGGGCAAGCGGCGTCTGGTCGTCGGTCATGGGTCTGCAAGAACGCGCTGGAGGCGTAATCAGTTCCCGGCTCGGCGGCCCCGCGACGATCGTGCGTCTTTCCCGACAATTCTGCATCCGTTCCGCTATCCGCCCCGTCGCACCTTCCGATAGCATCGAGGTCCGGACGGGATGTTGAGGGTGTACCGGGATGGCGGAGCGGGGCAGGGCTCGGACGCAGGGGATCGCTGGGACCTGGCCGCCGCGTGAGGCCGCGCGGGCCGGCGGCATCGCTCCTTCCGGCTTTGGCACCTGGTCGTCGCTGGCCGACAAATTGCGCGAATGGGTGCGCGCCGAAGCCGGCGCCGGGCGGCTGTTGCCCTGGGTGCCCGTGGCGTTCGGCACCGGCATCGCGTTCTATTTTGCCGCCGATCATGAGCCGGTGTTGTCGGTTGCCGCGGTCGCGGCGGTCGCGCTTTGCGCGGCGGCGTTTTCGCTGCGGCGGCACAGCATGTTTCCGCTTCGCGGTGATGATCGCGGCGATGGCGGCGGGCTTTGCGACGGCGACCTGGAAAACGGCGCGGATCGGCCATGGCGTGCTGGCGCGGCCGATGTATGCGGTGTCGCTGTCGGGCTATCGTCGAGACCCGCGACATCCGCGAGCGCACCGACCGCTTTGTGCTGCGCGTGGCTCAGATGGAAAGCCCGCGCGTCGCAGATCAAACTGGAGCGCGTCCGGCTGTCGGTGCGCAAGGGCACCGCGCCCGAGGTCGGCAGCTTTGTCGAATTGAAGGCGCGGCTGCAGCCGCCGCTCGCGCCGTTGCGGCCGGGCAGCTACGATTTCGGCCGCGACATGTTTTTCCAGGGCATCGGCGCCTCCGGTTTTGTCACCGGCGCGATCAAGACCGTGGAGCCGCCGGAAAGCGGCGGGCTGTCGCTGCGCTACGCCGCCTTCATGCAGGATCTGCGCGACGCGATCGACGCGCGGATCCGAATGACGCTCGACGGCGACAAGCGCGCGATCGCCACCGCGCTATTGACCGGCCGCCGCGACGCCATCACGACGCCGGTCAACGACGCCATGTTCATCTCCGGCCTCGGCCACGTGCTGTCGATCTCGGGCTATCACATGGCGGTCGTCGCCGGCGTGGTGTTCTTCGCGGTGCGGGCGCTGCTGGCGCTGATCCCGGCGCTGACCGACGGGCTTTCCGATCAAGAAATGGTCGGCGGCGGCGGCGCTTTGCGGCGGCGCTGTTCTATCTGCTGCTGTCGGGCGCCGAAGTCGCCACCCAGCGCTCGTTTTTCATGACGGCGGTGGTGCTGATCGCGGTCATGGTCGACCGCCGCGCGGTGACGTTCCGCACGCTCGCGGTCGCGGCGATGATCGTGCTGGCGATCGCGCCGGAAGCGCTGGTGCATCCGAGCTTCCAGATGTCGTTCGCGGCGACGCTCGGGCCTGGTGGCGCTGGTGCAGATCGGCATGCCGCGCCTGTTCGCATCGCCCGACAACTCCGCGACCGCGAAGGTGGCGCTGTGGGGCGGGCGCGAGATCATGACGCTGACGCTGGCCTCGCTGGTGGCGGGGCTCGCGACCACGCCCTATGCCGCCTTTCATTTCCATCGCGTCACGCCCTATGGCGTGCTCGCCAATCTGGCGGCGATGCCGGTGGTGTCGGCGGTGGTGATGCCGGCGGGCCTGCTCGGCCTCGCCGCGATGCCGTTCGGATTCGACGGCGTGTTCTGGTGGCTGATGGGCGCTCGGCATCGACTGGATGATCGCGGTGACGCAATGGGTCGCAGCGCTTCCCGGCGCCATCGGCCGCATGGCGGCGTTCGGGATCGGGCCGCTGATCGCGGCCAGCATCGGGATCGTGCTGCTCGGCCTGTTGCGGACGCCGCTGCGCTGGTCGGGCGCCGCCGTGCTGGCGCTTTCGGTGGTCTGGGCGCTGGCGGTGCCGCAGCCGGATATCCTGATCTCCGCCGACGGCCACAATGTCGGCGTCCGCGGCCGGGACGGGCGGCTGCATCTGATGCGGACCGCCAAGGATGCGTTCCTGCTCAAGGAGTGGCTCGCCGCCGACGCCGATCCGAGGGTGCCCGCCGATGCCTCGCTCGCCGAAGGCGTCTCCTGCGACGAGGCGGGCTGCGTGACGCCGATGGCCGGCGGCGGCCTGGTCGCGCTGGCGCTGCAAGCCGGAGGCGCTGGCGGACGATTGCGAGCGCGCGGCGCTGGTGGTGACGGCGCGGCAGGCGCCGCCGGCCTGTGCCGTCCGCGGTGATGTCCGGCGATCGTCTGCGCGGGCAGGGCGCGATGGCGCTGCGGCGAACCCGCGACGGCTTTGCCGTCGACGCGGTCAAGCCGCGAGGGCGTCGACCGGCCGTGGTCGCCCGCGGTCGCGCGGCGCTGCGGAAACCGAGACAACGCTGGCGCCGCACCGAAGCGCCGCGCCGCCGGTGGACGCGACGCCGGCGGAGGCGGATCAGCAGGCGGAGGATTGAGAGCTACATGGTCATTCCGGGGCGCGCGCCAGGACGAACCCGGAATCTCCGCATCACCTATAACCCACCTTTATGGTTGACGAATTGTTACCCCTATGTAGAGTTTGCAAGCATGGGTGCGAACGAACCACGACTCACGCAGCAGACGCTCAAAGTGCTCGGCACGTTGATGTCGAGACAGAGCGAGCTGTCAGGTGCCGAAATTGCGAAGCTGTTACAGCTTTCCTCAGGTACTCTGTACCCTATCCTTTATCGGCTAGAGGAGTTTGGCTGGCTCGATAGCCGCTGGGAGATCGGCGATCCGGCGTCGCTCGGTCGCCCACGCCGCCGTTACTATCGGATCACAGGAGAGGGGGCGAGGAGAGTTCAGCAGGTTGTCCGCGAGTTGACGCCAAGCTCTGGGAAGCCCGCATGGGCCTGATCATGTTGACCATACTCGGAATGTTTGGTCTGCTTGGCGCAGTTTGCTCCAAACTCTTGGCGGACGAGTTCAAGGCTTGGGCACCGTCACTCGTCGCGAAGATCATCGCTGCCGCTGTCGGGAAACTTCCAGCAAAGCAGGAGCGTTTTTCGGAAGAATGGGTCAGTTACGTCAATGACGTTCCGGGCGACATCAGCAAGATAGTCACAGCGTGCGGCTTTCTGGCTGCGGCATGGAAAATCGCTCAAGAGCCGCTCGATGCGCGTAAGCGCGTTCTTGATCTTGTTGTTGGAGTTTGGGCGCTGGTTGCGCTCGGACCCTTGCTTTTTGTCGCGCTGCTTGCCGTAGCTGCTTCGTCTCGCGGTCCAATCTTCTTTCGCCAAACGCGAGTTGGGCGTAACGGAAAGCCATTTCAAGCTTTGAAGTTTCGGACGATGCACCAAGATGCGGATCGTCGCTTGCGCGAATATTTCGCATCGAATCCTGATGGCGGAACAGGAATGGAAGGCTACGCAACGGCTACGATTTGATCCACGCATTACCGCAATTGGCTCAATCCTTCGAGCAATTAGCATCGACGAATTGCCACGGCTGTTTAATGTTCTCAGCGGCGACATGAGTTTGGTCGGCCCACGGGTGGCGCTCGTTAAGGATGAATTCAAAACGGAAGCAGAGTTTGACGATATTTATGCAGCATGCAAGCCGGGCATTACTGGACCTTGGCTATTTGGCCGCCGATTTAAGGACACGGCGTCCTACGTGCGGAATTGGTCGCTGATGCTAGACGTGAAAATCGTTATTGCCACGTTGGGTGCCGTAGTAATAAGAGACGAAACGGGGGAGCCCGATTTCGAAGCACAGTTTCGATTGGGATTACTGACAGTTGCTTTGATGATCGCTTTAATCGCGGTCCTTATCTTGTTAGGCATCGTGCAGTCTTCTTAACCTCGAGATTCCGGGTTCGCGCTGGCGCGCGCCCCGGAATGACGGCGTTCGCCATCATCTCCCGACGAGCGAATGATTTTCCTTGAGTTCAAACGCGCCGAGGTGAAACTCTTCGTTAGCGTCGGTCGCAGTCGCGGATGCCGTCTTGACCAGCGCGAACACCGCGTCGGGAAATTGATTCCAGACCGCAAGATCCTCCGCCGCAACCGTGAGCCAGCCAAACCTGAACATGTATCGGCCGGGTTCGGTTACGTGCCCGACCTGCTGCCAGCTGACCTTATTGACGCCCACTCACTTCTCCCCTTGGAATCCAATGGTCGGCTCGGCCGCGGCGCCGCGATTGAAGGCTCGCGGCCTGCCGCCAGCAGAGCTCCACTAGCCCGCATTTCAAAGGCATCGAGATGCAGGGCGAAGGTCGCCAGCGCAAGCCTCAGATTATGCAGTTCCGCAGCGCGCGCGTCTTCCCGGCGACCGATCGTCATCGTTGCCTCAAACCGTTTGGCGCGGCGCCCCGCAGGCGGAACCGGCGGGATGCCGCCAAGGAAGGAGCATTTTCAGTTCGTGGACAGCGGCGTCCGCGCCGGCGTGCCGACAGCCGGTTGCGCGCGTTCGGTCGCCGGCTGTGCCACCACGGGCAGTTGCAGCACGGTCGCCCGTTGCCCTTCACAGAGCAACGTCACCAGCACACGGCTGCCGTCCGGAAATTCGATCGCATCATGGTGCCGGTCCGGTACATGGCGGTCGATCTCGCCGAATTTTCCGACGCGGAAATTGACTTCTCGCGTCCAGATCCACCGATTGTCGTATTTGACGTTTTCGGCGAAGGCGAGTTCGGTTCCCGGCAGCATGCAGACCGCGACGTGAGGATCGCTTTCGGAGGCGAAGCCGCGCGTCGAAGTTCCGGGGAATGTGGTGGTGATCAGCGTCTCTCCGACCTTGGCGGGGCGCGTCGCTACTGCGTGCAGGCTATAGTCACACATCGGATTGCTCCTCGTTCGAGATAGCCAAACCCGCGCCGTCTAGAGGCGCAGGCCTCTATCAGAGTGGACAGTAAAGCACCAGCTTTTGCCCGCTTGTAGGCAATTGTGCGGCTTGCGCCGGCGGGCCCAAATCACAAATGCGTTTGTCGGGAAGATGGCCGACGGGCGCCGGCGGTGCGTGGCCGCTGTCGTCACCATCGGCGAAAGCGGGTGGTCCCGTAAACGCCGGCGCCTCAATTCCCTGCGACCGTCGCGGAATGCCAAATGCCCCGCTGGAGCCTGTCATCGGGCTCGCCGAAGCCGAGACCCGGTGGCGGGGCCTGACGGTAAAGGTGGTGACGTGGCGACCCGAAAATCAATACTTCCGGTACAGCCCGATCAGCTTGCCCTGAATCTTCACCCGGTTCGGCGGCAGGATGCGGACCTCATAGGAGGTGTTGGCGGGCTCCAGCGCGATCGAGGCGCCGCGGCGGCGGAACCGTTTCAGGGTTGCTTCCTCGTCGTCGATCAGCGCCACCACGATGTCGCCGGTGTCGGCGGTCTCGTTGCGCTGGATCAGCGCCATGTCGCCGTCCAGGATGCCGGCATCCACCATGGAATCGCCGCGCACCTCGAGCGCATAATGTTCGCCGGAGCCGAGCATGTCCGGCGGTACGCTGATGGTGTGGCTGCGGGTCTGCAGCGCCTCAATCGGCGTGCCGGCGGCGATGCGGCCCATGACCGGCACGGCAACCGGCCGCTCGCCATCGTTCTCCACGCCGCTGCTGCTCGAACGCACCTTGCCGAGCGTGCCCTCGATGACGCTGGGTGTGAAGCCGCGGCGGCTGTTGGCGCCTCCCGACAGTTCGGGCAGCTTGATCACCTCGATGGCACGGGCGCGATTGGGCAGGCGGCGGATGAAGCCGCGCTCTTCCAGCGCAGTGATCAGGCGGTGAATGCCGGACTTCGAGCGCAAATCCAGCGCATCCTTCATCTCGTCGAAGGAGGGCGGAACGCCGGATTCTTTCAGGCGTTCGCTGATGAATCGCAGGAGTTCATATTGTTTGCGCGTGAGCATCTCGACCAATCCCCAAGTTGCGTTCTTCAAGCTCGATAAGTGCCGAATACTCGAAACAAATCATGAACGAACACTATATGTTCCATATGTGTTCCGCAACCACTTAATTTTGTGTCAACGCGAACCGGGGGCGGCGGTCGGCGGGATCGGTCGGGGGCGCCGCCAAAAGTTCAGTCCGGCAGCCGCAGAATATCGCAAGCGGAGCCTGCCTGGGCCTTCGGCGCGAACGGCCGACGTATCACTAGTGCCCGCGCCGCAGCGAGATTCCCGAGCAGCGAGGAATCCTGATGGCCGACCGGCGTGGCGATCAGGGCGCCGTCGCTGCGAATCTCCAGCCGGGCGCGCAAATAGTCTTCGCGCACGTCGTTGGCGCCGACATCGCGGCCCAGCAGCGCGGTCTCGTGGGCGTGGTGGACGGCAGATCGCCCGGACAACGCGCGAATCAACGGCACCAGGAACAGGAAGCCGCAGACATAGGACGACACGGGATTACCGGGCAGGCCGATCACCCGCATCGCTCGCAGCCGCCCATGCATCATCGGCTTGCCCGGCCGCATCGCGATCTTCCAGAACGCCATGGTGACGCCCTCGGCTTCCAGCGACTGCTTGACGAAGTCGTGGTCGCCGACCGAGGCGCCGCCGGTGGTGACCAGGATGTCGGCGCCGGAAGCGCCGGCGCGGCGGATGCCTTGCACGGTGGCCTCCAGCGTATCGGCTGCGATGCCGAGATCGATGACCTCGGCGCCTTCGTGGCGGGCCAGCGCCCGCAGCGCGTAGCCGTTGGAATAGACGATCTGCCCGGGGCCGGGGGTTGCGCCCGGCATCACCAGCTCGTCACCGGTGGCGAGGAGGGCGACCTTGGGCCGGCGGCGTACCGGAAGCTCCGGATAGTTCATGCCGGCGGCGAGCGACAGATCGCGGTCGGTGAGGCTGGTACCCCCGGCCAGCAGCACATCGCCTTCGCGAAAGTCGATGCCGGCGGGGCGGATGTGCCGGCCCGGCCGCGCGGCTTCGGTGATGGTGACGTGGCCGCTTTCCGCCACGGTGTCTTCCTGGATCACGACGGCGTCGGCGCCGTCGGGGATCACGCCGCCGGTGAAAATCCTGACCGCCTCGCCTGCGCCAAGCGCCTTGTCGAACGGGCGGCCGGCCGCGACTTCGCCGATCAGCTTGAGACGCGTCCCGGCGGCTGACGCATCGGCGAAGCGCACTGCGTAACCGTCCATCGCCGACATCGCCTGCGGCGGCTGGGTGCGCAAGGCCGGAACATCGCGCGCGAGCACCCGGTGATGGGCCCCATCCAGCGCGACCGTTTCCTCAGGCAGCGGCTCGACGCCCGCAAGAACGGCGGCAAGGGCGTCGGCAACCGGTATCAGTGCCACATTACTACTCCCGAGAATCTGGCGCGAAATGAAGTTGGGTCGTTGCGAGCCAACGGGTCGCGCGAATGCGCGCCCGATGACAGGCTCCGCGAAGTAATCTATACGCCGTCATTCCGGGATGGTGCGTTAGCACCAGGCCCGGAATCTCGAGATTCTCAGATGTGCAATTGCACATCGTAGTTCGACGCTTCGCATCGCCCCGGAATGACGGCCATGGCTGCGTCGCGTCGCTCCTCGCAATGACGGTCTCGTGCATATTCCGGTTATAATCTAAATTCCGAGCGCGGCCAGCGCCCCGGCGACGTCGTCGGGCGTTGTCACGTGAACCGCGGTGAGGCCGCGGGCGCGGGCGCCTTCAATGTTCGCGGCGAGATCGTCGAAGAACACGATGCGCTCCGCGGGCAGCCCGATCGCCTTCACCACGTGATCAAAGGCGGCCGCGTCCGGCTTCCGCATCCCGATGCTCGAGGACAGGAATATCTCGCGGAAATGGCCGAGCACATCGGCGTAGACGGCCGAGAAATGCTCGACATGGGCGACGTTGGTGTTGGAGAAAGCATAAAGCGGCAGCCGCTGCGCGGCTCGCTCGAGCAGCGGCGCGATGCCGGGCATTTCGCCCGCGAAGAGCGCATTCCACCCCTCCAGGAACTGGGCATCGGTGATGGCAATGCCGAGCGAAACGCGAAGCGCGGCAAAGAATTCGGCGTCGCTGATCTCTCCGGTCTCGTGCCGGTAATAGATATCGTCGTGCTTAAATCGTCCCGCGAACTGCGCGGGATCGCAGCCGGCGTGGCCGGCCCAGCACGCCAGGGTCTTGCCGAAATCGATATCGAGCACCACGCGCCCGAGATCGAACAGCAGCGCGTCGGCTGAGCCTGGAGAGAGCAGGGGTTTTGTCATGGGGGCGGTGTACGAAAATTGAGGGCGCGGAGCAACCGAGCCTGGGATCCCCTCAATACCGATACGGCTCGATGTCCAGCAGCGGGAACGCGCTGAACACATGCGGCAGGTTGGTCGGTGTTGCCGCATGCAAATAGGATTTGTCGAGCTCGCCGAAATTTTTCACGCCGAGCAGGCCGAGGCAGCGGATCACTTCGTCTTCCAACAGCTCCAGCATCCGCAGCACGCCTTCTTCGCCCTTTGCCGCCAGCGCAAAGCATTGCAGGCGGCCGATGCCGACGAGGTCGGCGCCCATCGCGATCGCCTTGACGATGTCGCTGCCGCGGCAGAAGCCGCCATCGACCATGATTTTGGCGCGGCCGGCGACCGCGGCGACGATTTCGGGCAGCACATGCATGGCGCCGCGGCCGTGATCGAGCTGGCGGCCGCCATGGTTCGACACATAGATCCAGTCGACGCCGTGATCGAGCGCGATCTGCGCATCCTCCGCGGTGGCGATGCCCTTGATGACCAGCGGGATCTTGAACTTGTCCTTGATCAGTTTCACCGTGCGCCATTCCAGTCCCTTCTGGAAATCGCCGCCGGTGGCGCGGACGCGGCTGGCGCGGACATAACGTTTGGCGATGTCGCGCTCCCTGCGGCTGTAATGGGCGGTGTCGACCGTCAGACAGAACGCAGCGTAGCCGTTGGCGACCGCGCGGCTGACGACATCCTCGACAAAGGCGTCGCCGCCGCGGACATAGAGCTGGTACATCCGCAACGCATCGGGCGCGGCCTCGGCGGTTTTTTCCAGGCCCGGCTCGGACACCGAGCTCAGCATATGGGCGGCGCCGAAGCTGCCGGCGGCGCGCGCGACGCTTGCCGCCGCACCGGGCTCGAACAGCTCTAACGCGCCGACCGGCGCGATCACCACCGGCAGCCGCATCCTGCGTCCGAATTGCTCGACGGAGGCGTCGACTTGCGCGACATTGCGCAGCACGCGCGGCCGGAACGCGATCTCGTCGAGCGCCATGCGGTTGCGGCGCATGGTGGTCTCGGTCTCGGCGGCGCCGACGATGTAATCCCAGGAATTCTGGTTGAGGTTGGCGCGGGCTTTGCGGATCAGCTCGTGCAGGTTCTGGAACTCCTCGCCGCTGGCGCCGAGTTCAACGGCCTGCGGCGGGATGCGGGTCGCTTCGTTCATTTAGTCCTCCCGGGGGAATGCTTCTCTGCTTCTCGTTAGCCTTTCGCCTATCGCGTCCCGCGCTTCCGCGCCATCCCGAAAATTGCTATGGCTGGTATCAGCGGGAGCAGAGCAGATAATCCCGGCATCCATGGAGGAAAGCCATGACCAAACGAGCGATATGGGCGGCGCTTGGCCTGAGCCTGGCCGGAGCGAGCGCAGCGAACGCGCAGAGCATGACGCTGACCAGCACCGATATCAAAGAGGGCGGCACCATTGCCAGCGAACAGGTCTTCAAGGGCTTTGGCTGCACCGGCGGCAACCTTTCACCGGCCCTGAGCTGGAGCGGCGCGCCCTCGGGCACCAAGAGCTTCGCCGTCAGCATCTATGATCCGGATGCGCCGACCGGCAGCGGCTGGTGGCACTGGGTCGTATTCAATATTCCCGCAACTACGACCTCGCTGCCCAAGGGTGCCGGCGACGTGAAGAAGAAGCTGATGCCCAAGGGCGCAATCCAGAGCCGGACCGATTTCGGCACCGACGGGTACGGCGGACCATGTCCGCCGGCCGGCGACAAGCCGCATCACTACCAGATCACGGTGTTCGCGGTCGACGTCGACAAGCTGCCGGATGCCAAGAATGATCAGGCCTCCGCGGCGCTGGTCGGCTTCGATCTGAAATTCCATACGCTGGCGAAGGCGACATTGACCGGTCTCTACGGCCGCTGACCTCTCGCCGAGACATTTGATCGTTCGGTATCCGCCCCAAGGCGGAAGTCGGCAAAGCGCTTGCGGATGGCCGGCGCGCGCAGCGCGGTGATGAAGTCGAGATCGGCCGGTCTGACGTGCTGGGTCGTCCGACGTTCCCGGGTGAGCTCGCCAGCGCGTCGATTGTGTTCAGATGCGTGACTACGCGCGGAGCGTGGTCACCATGGCGGTCCTGAACTTGCGCGCGAACGCTCGAACAACTCTCTCCAAGTCCCCCATACCAATGCAACCTCTCGAATCGAGCATTGTCCTGGCCGATGTGTGCTCGCCGATGTGTGGTTTACGTGTGGACGATTTCGCTGGGTCACCGAAATGGGGCAGAACTGTCGCGCCAGCGAAACAAATCACTCCCAATGTTCCTCTCGCTGTCTCTTCAACACGGAGAGATATTTCCTTGCGTCATCGAGAGGGTATCCGCATGTCATCGCCAACGCCCGTCCGTCAAAAGATCCGCAGAATTCTTTGCTCATCCGCGGCTTCACTGGTGCTTTGCTCCTCCATCGGTCACGCCGATGATGGTGATCGGGGCAACCATCGCGGAGATACCCGAACCCCGATCAAGCACGTCGTCGTCATCATTCCCGAGAACAGAACTTTCGACAACTACTTCGGAATTCTATCCGCACGCGGCGAACGTTCCCGGCGAGCAGAGCTGGCTTGGAGTGCCTGCGCCGAAATTCGTGGCGCGCCCCGGCACGCCGGCAGTCAATGGCCTGACGCCAGCCTTGCTGCTGAACAATCCGAATCGGAGCACGCTCGCAGGCCCGGCAAACCCCATGCGGCTTGGCCCCGCCGACGCCTACACCTGCGATATGGCCCATAACTATGAGCCCGAGCAACAGGCATACGATGGCGGGGCTGTGGATCGCTTCCCGCAGACGGCCAGCGGCAAGGGCCAGGGCTGTGCCGCGGACGCCTCAACTGTCATGAATTATTACGACGGCAACACCGTGCAGGCGCTGTGGAACTACGCTCAGCACTACTCGATGAGCGACAATTCCTACTCCACCAACTACGGCCCCACTGTGCCCGGCCACGCCAATATCATTTCGGGCAACACGCATGGCATCATCATTCACGACCCTGCCAACCCCGCCAACCTCAGCACTGCCGGCTTCTACGTCAATCCGGCCGATAACTCGATCACTTTGACCGACGCCAATTTGCCCGGCTATCTCGACGATTGCGGCAGCGGCCGGACTTTTGAGATGACCGGCAAGAACGTCGGCGATCTCCTGAACGAGAAGCACGTGACTTGGGGCTACTTCCAAGGTGGCTTCCTGCCGACCAAGCCCGCGACGTTCGATGCGAACGGCGCGATGCTTACGCCCGCGGCTTGCGGCTCCCAGCACGTCGCCCATCAGGTGGAGATCAACGGCGTCACCTACAGCGTGCAGAACCCGAGCGTCACCCCCGGTCCGGACGTGCATAAGCTCGAGAACGACTACAGCACCGGCGTTACCCCTTTCATGAAATATGCGAGCACGCGCAACCCGCACCATCTGCGACCGAGTTCGGTGGAAATGATCGGCAAGACCGACCAGGCCAACCACCTGTACGACATTTCGGATTTCTACGCGGCGCTGTCGTACGGCTCACTGCCCTCGGTCAGCTACGTGAAGGCACCGGTCTATCAATACGGACACCCCCAAAATTCCGATCCGCTCGCCGAACAAGCCTTTCTCGTGAAGACAATCAACGCGATCCAGGAGTTCTCGCTATTGGCACGAAACTGCGATCGTCATCGTTTGGGATGATTTCGATGGCTGGTACGACCACGTCATGCCTCCGCTCTTGACCCCGTCGGCGACCGACATCGACTTCCTGTTCGGCCCCGGCAATTGCGGCACGCCGCAGCCCGGTGCCGACGCCGCGCGCTGCGGTCTAGGCCCGCGGCAGCCTCTGCTTGTGATCTCGCCATGGGCGAAATCGAACTTCGTCGATCACACGCTAACTCACCAGGCCTCGGTGCTTCGTTTCGTCGAGGACAATTGGAAGCTCGGCTTCATCGATGGCCCGCTTGCTCCTCCCGCAGGTACGGGATCAGTCGACCGGTATGCAAATTCGCTCGATAACATGTTCGACTTCAAGCGCGAGCCGAATGTTCGTCCTCTCATTCTCGATCAGGTCACCGGAACGGTCGTCTCGGGTGGCAGCGACAACGACAGTCACGGCCACGACGACAAGCACGACGATTGAAACGAGTGGATCACGACGGGAGCCCCGCCGCAGGCGTTGCCTGCTGCGGAGTTCGCCGTTGCGCCCGTCACCCGGCGCGAAGCCGTCAACCCCGATGCGGAAGGTGGCGTGGACGGGCTGCATTCGACTTCGAGGCATCCCCAAGGCAACGCCGGCGATCCCGGCGACTGACGAGGAGTGCGCGGTGTTGCCGCGCGCCGGTACCGACGCCGCCGTTTGCGCCAAACGGTGAAATAGTCGAGCAGGTTCAAGCTGATTTGGCCTGTCCAGCCCTTTTCGCAAAAATATTCTGGTTTTCCGAAGACCCAAATCAGTTTTATATCCGCCGCCGTCCCGCCCCACTCAGGGGCGTTGGCCATCGTCACGAACGTTGGGCCGGGATGCGATGGACGCCAGTCAGCGCTGAGGACGAGGGCGCTTGACCTGCGGTGACTAACTAACGCGCGTGCTATCTACACTACACGCGCGGCCGCGGGTGCACCGTGCACCCGGCATTCCCCACGCCCTCTTTGGGCGAAAGGTTCTTGCATAATTTCGGGCGCATCGCGCCGCGAGAATGCGTAGTCGCATCTGGCGGTCACAGCGACGGTTTGAGCTCGGCCCCCGAATTCCTTCCATTACAAATTGGACATCAAACCCGGGGATTCGGGCTTTGCCGCAGCGCCCTTGCGCGTATATCGTTGCGACAAGAAACCGCCGACATAACGCGGTCACGCCGAACGAGGAAATCGATCATGTGCGGAAGGCTGCTGTTTTCACCGCTGACGATCCGGGGTGTCGAACTGAAAAACCGCATCGTGGTGCCGCCGATGCATCAATATTCGGCGGTGAAGGGCTTTCCGACCGACTGGCATTTGATGAATGCGGGAAAATTCGCTGCCGGCGGCGCCGGCCTCGTCGTCATCGAGTTCGACCAAGGTGGAGCGGCGCGGCTGCGGCACGGTGGGCGACCTCGGCATCTGGGACGACGGCTTCATCGAGCCGCTCAAGCGTCTGGTCAGGTTCATCAAGCAGCAGAATTCGGTTGCCGGAATCCAGCTCGGCCATTCCGGCCGCAAGGCGCGCGCCAACCGTCCCTGGGAAGGCGACGGGCCCTTGAAGCAAACGCCTGAGATCGAGGACTGGGAGGCGTGGCAGCCGGTGGCGCCGAGCGCGATCGCGCATAGCGAGAAATGGCCGGTGCCGAAGGCGCTGGAACGCCACGAAGTCAAGGACCTGGTGCAGGCCTGGGGCAATGCGGCACGGCGCGCCGGCGAGGCCGGCTTCGACGTGCTGGAACTCCACGGCGCACACGGTTATCTCGTGCACCAGTTCCTGTCGGAACGCTCCAACCAGCGCACCGACGAATATGGCGGTTCCGAACCGAACCGGATGCGCTTCATCACCGAGATCACCGAAGCGGTGCGCGCGCACTGGCCGGACGACAAGCCGCTGTTCGTTCGGCTCTCGGTGGAAGACAACGCCGGATGGGGGCCGGAACAGAGCGTGCGGCTTGCCAAAATCCTCAAGCCCAGGGGCGTCGACGTCATCGACTGTTCCTCCGGCGGCATCACCGACCAGGCACCGATCCTGGGCAGGGAAATCAAATACAGCTATCAGGTTCCACTGTCGGAATATGTCCGCCGCCATGCCGAGATCATGACGATGGCGGTCGGCCTGATCATCCATGGCGACCAGGCCGAGCAGATTCTTGAAGACGGGCAGGCCGATCTGATCGCGGTCGGACGTGAAATTCTCAACAATCCGAACTGGCCGATGGACGCTGCCTTGAAACTGGGCATAGAGGGGCCATTTCGCAGAGTACCACCGCAGTTTGGCTGGTGGCTGGGCACCCGGGCCAGGCGCGGTTTCGGCACAAAGCCCTCAACTTGGCAAAACGGCCTCAAAGATACCGGAAAGGTGTTGTGATTCTGTTCGCCGGATTTCGGTGCAGGGACCAAACGCTGAAATGCCGGTCCGCGGCGGGCGACAACTGATAGCGAGAAGGTTCGGAAACAATGCGCAAAAACTCCCTCTTTTTCCTCGGCGCCGCGGCGGGTGCCTGCCTGACCCTTCTTGTTACCCTTCCGCAGGGCGTCAATTGGGCGGCATCGGCAAGGGCCGACGCCGGGCCCAATACCTATTCGGAACTCAATCTGTTCGGCGAGGTGTTCGAGAAGGTCAGGGCCGACTACGTCGAAAAGGCCGACGACAGCAAGCTGATCGAAGGCGCGATCAACGGCATGGTGACGTCGCTGGACCCGCATTCGCGCTACATGAATGCCAAGGCCTGGAAGGACATGCAGGAGACGACGCATGGCGAGTTCGGCGGGCTCGGTATCGAGGTCACCATGGAGAACGGCCTCGTCAAGGTCGTTTCGCCAATGGACGGTACGCCGGCGTCGAGGGCAGGTATCCTGTCGGGCGATTTGATCACCCAGATCGACAACGATGCCGTGCAGGGGCTGACCCTGGAGCAGGCTGTGAACAAGATGAAGGGACCGGTCGATACCTCGACGCACCTCAAGATCGTGCGCAAGGGAGTGGAGAAGCCGATCGAGGTGACGCTGACGCGCGAAATCATTCGCGTGCGGCCGGTCACTTTCCACACCGACGGCGGCGACATCGGTTATATCCGGATCGCCTCATTCAACGAGCAGACCACCGACGGATTGAAAAAGGCCATCGACGAAATTTCGAAACAGATCCCGTCCGACAAGCTGGCGGGCTATGTCGTCGACCTCCGCAACAATCCTGGCGGGTTGTTGGATCAGGCGGTTTCGGTGTCGAGCGCCTTCCTGGCGCGCGGCGAGGTGGTTTCGACGCGGGGCCGGACGCCCGATGAAACCCAGCGTTTCACGGCGCGGGGCGGCGATCTCACCAAGGGCAAACCGCTTGTCGTCTTGATCAACGGCGGATCGGCCTCCGCGTCCGAGATCGTGGCTGGCGCGCTGCACGACTACAAGCGCGCGACCGTGATCGGGACCCGCTCGTTCGGCAAGGGCTCGGTGCAGACGATCATTCCGCTCGGGCCCGGCAACGGCGCGCTGGCGCTCACCACGGCGCGGTACTTCACTCCGTCCGGCCATTCCATCCAGGCGCAGGGCATCAAGCCCGATATCGAAGTGCTGCAGGACGTGCCGGACGAGCTGAAAGGCCGCGCCGAGCTCAAGGGAGAGGCGTCGATGCGGGGCCATCTCGCCGCCGAGGGCGCGGAAGCGACGGGTTCGCAATCCTACGTGCCGCCGAACGAAAAGGACGACAAGGCGCTTGCCGCCGCCTACAACCTCTTGCGCGGCGTCAACACCGTCAAGGCGGACGTGCCGTCAACGCCGAAGACGACGCTTCCGAACTAAAGCGTTTTCGGGCGGAAGTTAGGAGGCGTTAAGGAGAACGGACGGTGCCGCCGGCCGTGCGGCGCACCCTGCGCCTGGATGGGCCCGTCCGCTTTCGCGTTCTCCCGTCACACCGGCGTTTCAGCAGGTTCAGTCGCCGGCGCGATAGTGCCCAGACTTGCCGCCCTTCTTTTCAACGAGATGAATAGCCTCGATGCGGACACCGCGTTCCGCCGCCTTGACCATGTCGTAGATCGTCAGGCATGCGACCGACACCGCAGTCAGCGCTTCCATCTCGACCCCGGTCGGGCCGGTGACCTTCACGGTGGCGCGCACGACGCAGCCGGGCAGCTTGTTGTCGGGCGCAATATCCAGCGTGACTTTCGACAACGCCAGCGGATGGCAGAGCGGGATCAGGTCGGAAGTGCGCTTGGCGGCCATGATACCGGCGAGCCGCGCGGTGCCCAGCACGTCGCCTTTCTTGGCATTGCCGGAAACGATCAGCTCGAGCGTCGCCTTGCTCATGACGACGCGGCCTTCGGCGACTGCGATGCGCTCGGTGGCCGGTTTGGCCGAAACATCGACCATCCGCGCTTCGCCCCGGGCATCGATGTGGGTGAGGGCGGATTTTTTCTTGGAAGATTTGCGCGCCATGGGTCAGCGTGTGCCCGTCGCGCGGGACGCGTCGCTGCGCGCCAGCAACGCACGGGTCGCCGCCGCCACATCGGCCTGCCGCATCAGGCTTTCGCCGACCAGGAACGTCGAGATGCCGACACGCGCAAGTCGCGCGAGATCTTCGGGTGCAAAAATCCCGCTCTCGCCGACCAAAAGGCGATCCCCTGGGATCAGCGGCGCCAACGCCTCGCTGGTCGCCAGCGTGGTCTCGAAGGTGCGCAAATTCCGATTGTTGATGCCGATCATCGGCGAGCGAAGTTTTAGGGCACGATCGAGTTCGCTGCGTTCATGGATCTCGATCAGAACATCCATGCCATGGGCAAGGGCTGCGTCCTCAATATCCCGGGCCGCGCCATCGTTGAGCGCCGCCATGATGATCAGGATGCAATCGGCGCCATGGGCGCGCGCCTCGACCACCTGATAGGTGTCGAACATGAAATCCTTGCGCAGCACGGGCAGTTTTGTGGCCGCGCGTGCCGCCACCATGAAGTCGAGATGGCCCTGAAAGGACGGCGCGTCCGTCAGCACCGAGAGGCAGGCCGCACCGCCGGCCTCATAAGCCTTCGCAAGCGCCGGCGGATCGAAATCGGCGCGGATCAGCCCCTTGGAGGGCGAAGCCTTCTTCACTTCCGCGATCAGCGCGTATTCGCCCTGGGCGAGCTTCTGGCGGATAGCGCTGACGAAACCCCGCGGCGGCGGCGCCGCCTTGGCCAGCGCTTCGACGCTGGAAAGCGGATGGCTGCGCTTGGCGGCCGCGATCTCCTCGCGCTTGTAAGCCTCGATCTTGGTCAGGATGTCGGACATCGCGAGATCCCCTGCGGTCAGCTGTTGGAGACCGCGATCAGATGCTTCAGCCGCTCCAGCGCCGCGCCTGAGTCGAGCGATTTGGTGCCGAGCGCCATGCCCTCCTTCAGGTTCTTGGCGCGGCCGGCCACGATCAGCGCGGCGGCGGCGTTCAGCAGCGCCACGTCGCGATAAGGACTGGGCATGCCGTCGAGCACGCTTTGCAGTGCGATCGCATTGGCGTCGGCGTCGCCGCCCTTCAGCGCTTCGCCGCCGACGCGCTTCAGGCCCGCTTCTTCCGGCGTCACCTCGAAGGTGCGGATATTGCCGTTCTCGAGCGCTGCGACGAAGGTCGGGCCGGTGAGAGTGATTTCATCGAGGCCGTCGGAGCCGTGCACCACCCAGACCGATTTGGCGCCGAGGTTCTTCAGCACCTGCGCCAGCGGCTGCACCCACTGCCTGGAAAATACACCGACCATTTGCCGGGTCACGCCGGCCGGGTTGGACAGGGGGCCCAGCAGATTGAAGATCGTGCGGGTCGCCAGTTCGACCCGCGTCGGGCCGACGTTCTTCATCGCGGGATGGTGAGAGGGCGCGAACATGAAGCCGATACCGGCCTCATGGACGCAGCGACCGACCTGCTCGGGCTTGAGATCGATCTTCACCCCGAGCGAAGATAACACGTCCGCCGCGCCCGAGCGCGACGACAATGCCCGATTGCCGTGCTTGGCGACGGGAACGCCGGTGCCCGCGACGATGAAAGAGGCGCAGGTCGAGACGTTGACTGAACCGGAGCCGTCGCCGCCGGTGCCGACCACGTCAACGGCGTCGGCGGGAGCGGTGACCCGCAGCATCTTGGCGCGCATCGCCGATACCGCGCCGGTGATCTCATCGACCGTTTCGCCGCGGACCCGCAACGCCATCAACAGTCCGCCCATCTGCGAGGGCGTGGCCTCGCCGGACATCATGCTGTCGAAAGCGGATACCGCCTCCTCGCGCGATAATGTCGCGCCGGTGGCGACTTTTCCGATGATAGATTTGAGGTCGTCCATCGCGTGCTTTCGAAATGCTCATCTATTGGAGCACGGTTTTTCCGGAAATCCGATGCCCACTTTTCCGGATCATGCTCAGTTGCTATTTGCGCCCGTAACCTGTGCGAAGGCGGCCTGATTGATCGTCGTGCCGATATCGGTTTCGAGCTTGGTGACGTATTGCGCGACCTCTTCATCGGTCAGGCTGCGCTGAACGCTTTCCTTCAGTTTCTTGATGCCGTCAGAATCAAAGTCGACCGGCGGTACGGTGATGTCGGTCACGCGGAACACGATCCACTCGTTGTTGGCGGCGCCGGCGGTCTGTCCGACGCCATTCTTGGCAGTGCGAAACGCCGCCGCGACCACGCCGGCGGGCACGCCGGGCAGCGAGGCATCGCGCTTCAATCCGCTGGCGGTCTCGACCTTCAACCCGGCGGTTGCCGCCTCGTCCGCCAGCTTGCCGCCCTGGTCGAGTTTCTGGACCATGTCGGTCGCCTTGGTCTTGAGCCGGCTCATGATCTGGTCGTCGCGCCAGCGCGCCTCGACCTGGTCCTTGACTTCTTCGAGGTTACGCTCGCGCGAAGGGGTGATGCCGAGAACGTCGTACCAGACATAGCCGCCCTTGAACGAGATCGGATCGTTGTCGACGCCGACGTCGCTGTTGAAGGCCTGCGAGACCACATCGAGGCCGGGGGGAATGTTGGATGCCGGCTGCCCGTTGGGCAGGCGGCCGGAGCGGTCGACGGCGTCGATCGTGACGGCGGCGAGTCCGAGTTTCTGGGCGGCCTCGGTGACGCTGGCGCCACCGCCGCGCTCGTCCTCCATCTTATCACGCAACTCGCCCACCTTGGTGCGCGCGCGTTCGGTGGCGATTTCCTTTTTCAGGCTGGCGGCAAGACTTTCATAGGTCGGTTGGGCGCCGGGCACGATCTTGCCGACCTTGACCAAAGCGACGCCGAACTTGCCTTGCACGGGCTGGCTGACCTCGCCGGAAGGCAGCGAGAACGCCGCGTTGGCCACGGCGGGATCGATGATCTCGGCCTTGGAGACCATCCCGAGATCGACGTCGGCGGCTTTGAGCCCGCGCTCCTTGGCGAGATCGTCGAACGACAATCCCGAACTGATACGGCCGCGCGCAGCGGCGGCTTCTTCCGCATTCGGAAACACCATTTGCGAGACTTCGCGCTTATCCGGCGTTCCAAGCTGGTCGCGGCGCTGTTCGAACAGCTTCCTGGCATCCTCGTCGGACACTTCGCTCCATTTGCCGATCTCTTCCGGGGTAATCGCGACAAAGGCGATCTTGCGATATTCGGGAGCGCGGAACTGGGCCTTGTGATCGTCGAAATAGGCGGCCAGTGCCTCCGGCGACGGCGTATCGATGGTTCCGGCTTGCGCGGCGTCGAGTTTGACGTATTCGATTCCACGCTGTTCGTTCTGATAACGGCTGAGCGCTTCGATCATCGTTTTCGACGGTTCGAGGCCAGCGGAAATAGTGCCGGCGATCTGACGCCGGAGCGACACTTTCCGCTGGTCGGCGATGTAACGCTGCTCGCTGAAGCCGAATTGGCGGATCAGTGCCTGGAAGCGCTGCGGATCGAAGTTGCCGTTGACACCTTTGAAATTGGGATCGTTGAAGATCACGCGCTGGGTCTCGGCGTCGGACTGTCCGAGGCCGAGCCGCCGCGCTTCCTCATCAAGGGCGGCTTCCGCGATGGTTTGCTGCAGCACCTGGCGGTCGATGCCGAAGGCGCGGGCCTGATCCGCCGTCAGCGGGCGGCCGAACTGGCGGCCGATCTGCTGCAGCTTATCGGTGTAGAGCTGGCGGAACTCGTTGATCGATATTTCGGTGTGGCCGATCGTGGCCAGCGTCGATTGTCCAAAGCCCCTGAAAATATCGGCGATGCCCCAGATTCCGAAACTGACGATCAACACGCCCATCACCACGGCCATAATTGTCTTGCCGAGCCAGTTTGATGAGGCTTTCCGCATTCCTCGAAGCATGGGTCCAACTTATTTGCAGGAGGGAACCGGGTCGCGCCCAGCGGAAATTCGGGATCGAATTCCGCAAAAGGGCATCACCGGATTGATAAAGCATCATAAAGTGGCAGCGGCGGCGTCGCAACCATGGCGGGGAGGGCCAATTGAAGCGGTTAACCGCCCGAGGCCTCGACAGGTGCGGTATCTGGAACTGGGCGCCGCGCTCTGCTAGCGCATGCTTGACCCACATAGTTAGGGAATTCCGACATGACCGACGCCATCCGGCCGCTGATTGCCGGCAACTGGAAAATGAACGGCCTCAAATCCTCTCTGGTCGAATTCGAGGCCATGCTGGCGGGTGCCTCCGATATAGCGGCCAAGGCCGACCTCCTGGTTTGTCCCCCGGCGACCCTGATTGCGGGCTTCGCGGAAAGGGCCCGCGGCTCGAAAATGCTTGGCGTCGGCGCGCAGGATTGCCACGCCAAGCCGTCGGGCGCCCATACCGGCGATCTTTCGGCCGAAATGCTTGCGGACGCCGGCGCTCGCGCGATCATCGTCGGTCACTCGGAGCGGCGCGCCGATCACGGAGAAACCGACGTTGAGGTCCGGCAGAAGGCCGAAGCCGCCTGGCGTGCCGGCCTCACCGCGATCGTCTGCATTGGCGAAACCCAGCACCAGCGCGACCAAGGCCAGACGCTCGATATCTGCGGCGGTCAGCTCAACGTCTCGTTGCCGGATGGGTCGCGCGCGGACAATCTGGTGGTGGCCTACGAGCCGGTCTGGGCGATCGGCACCGGCCTGACTCCGACCGCCAAAGATGTTGAGCAAATTCATGGATTTATCCGGGAACTCCTGATTGCCCGATTTAAGGGGGAGGGGACGAAGATCCGGATCCTCTATGGCGGCTCCGTAAAACCGTCCAACGCCGCGGAATTGATGGCAGTTTCCAATGTCGACGGCGCGCTGGTCGGCGGCGCCAGCCTGAAAGCGGCGGATTTCCTTGCGATTGCCGGCGGTTGTCCCTAACTAACGGCCAGGCGGTGCAGGGCGATGGCAATCCCGGGGGGATCATTCCCTTGGGGGTGACAATGGCCCTTCCAATCGTGTAACACCGCGCCACTTCAAACCCCGCAGACCCCTGAAGCAGCCGGAGCTCGGCGCTTTTGGTTTGTGACGGAAGGCAGAAGATGCAGACGGTCGCTATCGTAGTTCACCTGATGATCGTCGTGACCCTGATCGCGACGGTGCTGTTGCAGAAATCCGAGGGCGGCGGCCTTGGCGTCGGCGGCGGCGCCGGATTCATGTCGAGCCGCGGCACCGCCAATTTGCTGACGCGTACGACTGCGGTTCTCGCGTTTGGCTTTTTCGTCACCAGCCTGTTCCTCTCCTGGTACGCGAGCTACGACCGCAAGCCGAGTTCGATCATCGGCGCTACGCCGGCCTCGCAGTCGCAGCCAGCAGGTGGCGCAACGCCAGTCGCCCCGCCAACTTCAGGCGGTGTGTTGGATACGCTGAAGAAAGCGGACGAGCAGCAGCAAAATCCGCCGGCACCTTCCGGGCCGCAGGCGCCGCGCTCGCAATAAAGCAGGGGGGTCATGCAGGACGGCGCCTGGCGTTGTGCATCAGAACTCCCCATCAAGATGCTGATAACGCTTTAATTTCGACGTCACCCACAGCCCAACAAAATGTTCGCTGCGGCCAAGCGATTCGCTTTGGCGAATCGCGCCGGTAGCCTTAAAGGTTAAGTCCCATGGCGCGGTATATCTTCATCACCGGCGGCGTGGTTTCTTCGCTCGGGAAGGGTCTGGCTTCAGCGGCACTCGGTGCGCTGCTGCAGTCGCGTGGCTACAAGGTCCGGCTTCGCAAGCTCGACCCCTATCTCAATCTCGATCCCGGAACGATGTCGCCGTACCAGCACGGCGAAGTGTTCGTGACCGACGACGGCGCCGAAACCGACCTCGACCTCGGCCATTACGAGCGCTTTACCGGGCGTCCCGCCACCAAGGCCGACAACATCACGACCGGGCGCATCTATCAGGACATCCTGACCAAGGAGCGGCGCGGCGACTATCTCGGCGCCACCATCCAGGTGATCCCGCACGTAACCAACGCGATCAAGGATTTCATCCTCGACAGCAACGACGAGTTCGACTTCGTGCTGTGCGAGATCGGCGGTACCGTCGGCGACATCGAGGGGCTGCCGTTCTTCGAGGCGATCCGCCAGATCAAGAGCGATCTGCCGCGCGAGCACGCCATCTACATTCATTTGACGCTGTTGCCGTTCATCCCGAGCGCCGGTGAACTCAAGACAAAGCCGACCCAGCATTCGGTCAAGGAATTGCGCTCGATCGGCATCCAGCCGGATATCCTGTTGTGCCGCACCGACCGGCCGATCCCCAAGGAAGAGCGGCGCAAGCTCGGTCTGTTCTGCAACGTGCGCGAAAGCGCCGTGATCGAGGCGCGCGACGTCGACAACATCTACGCCGTGCCCGAGGCCTATCACGCCGCTGGGCTCGACGACGAGGTGCTGGCGGCGTTCGGCATCACGCCGAAGATGCCGCCGGCGCTGCAAAGCTGGCATGAGATCAACGAGCGGATCCGCAATCCCGAAGGCGACGTCACGATCGCCATCGTCGGTAAATACACCGGCATGAAGGACGCCTATAAATCGCTGATCGAAGCGCTCTCGCATGGCGGCATCGCCAACAAGGTGAAGGTCAATCTCGACTGGATCGAGAGCGAAGTGTTCGAGAACGAGGATCCCGCGCCGTTTCTGGAGCACGTCAACGGCATTCTGGTGCCGGGCGGATTCGGCCAGCGTGGCGCCGAGGGCAAGATCCGCGCGGCGCAGTTCGCCCGCGAGCGGGATGTGCCCTATTTCGGCATCTGCTTCGGAATGCAGATGGCGGTCATCGAGGCCGCGCGCAATCTGGTCGGTATCGAGCAGGCCAATTCCACCGAGTTCGGCCCGACGCCCGAGCCCCTGGTCGGCCTGATGACGGAATGGCTGCGGGGCAACGAATTGGAGAAGCGGTCGAAATCGGGCGATCTCGGCGGTACCATGCGCCTGGGCGCCTATCCCGCGGTGCTCAAGCGGGGCAGCCGGGTGTCGGGGGTCTATGGCGGCGCCACCGAGATCTCGGAGCGCCACCGCCACCGCTACGAGGTCAACACGGCCTACAAGGACCGCCTGGAACAGCACGGGCTGAAATTTTCCGGGCTCTCGCCCGATGGCGTGCTGCCTGAGATCGTGGAGTACGAGGACCATCCCTGGTTCATCGGGGTGCAATTCCATCCCGAGCTGAAATCGCGGCCGTTCGAACCGCATCCGCTGTTTGCGTCGTTCATTCAGGCTGCGATGGTGCAGTCGCGGCTGGTTTAGGTTGGCAGTATCGATCAGCTCGCGGGGCAAGACGAAATCGATGCATGGGGCCACCAGACATCTCCAGACACAGCGAGGCCGTCCGTTCAACTTTGCACTGGAGCACAACGGATGATTACTTGTTACCTGCGTTACGAGGTCGATCCGGACAAGCTAGCTGACTTCGAAGCTTACGGTGCAATGTGGCTTGAGTTGATGCCGCGGTTCGGCGGCATCCATCATGGCTAGTCGTCCGTGAAGAATGCGATTTTCAAGCCTGCCTGCATTCTACGGACAGAAAGAGCATGGCCAGAAAGAGGCGCAAAAAATTGCTCAGCCACCTGATGAGGCGGCGGAAGTTGTAGCCGGCTGCGGCGAGGATGGCGTTGTTGGCGTCGCCGTTTCGGCCGGCGAGGTAGTTGCAGTCCATTCGATGCTCGTTCTTGGTATGGCCGATGACGGGTTCGATGGCAGCGCGGCGTCGCATCTCTCGTTTGATCTGTGGCGTTACCCGGCGCTTTTGCTTTGAGGTGTAGATTTTGAACTTGTATTCGGGCGGCGCATTGTGGCCGCGGTATCCGGCATCGGCGTGGAGCCGTTCGATCGTATTGCCGACGAGTTGCTCGATCGCCGGGATGACGCCAGCCAGCGTATGGCCGTCATAGGGATTGCCTGGCAGTGCTTGCGCGTGGACGACAAACTGACCGCCTTTGCTGTGCTTGAGGGTGGTGGCAACGCTGACCTTGACGCCGAACTCGTAGGGCTTGTGTGCCTTGCCTTTGCCGATGCACTCCACCTCGGGTGCGTGCAGGCTGTAGACCTTGGGACCGCGCTGTCCGCGCTCCTGAGCGCGCACACGCCGAGCCAGGCTCAGCAGTAAGGCAAATTTGGTTTCAAGACGAGGATCGCCGTCGATCTTGCGGGCAATGTCCCGGATGACGCGGCCGAGATAGGTCTTAAGCGTGCGCAAAGCACGGTTGGCGCGCTTGAACTGCTTGGCATGGGCGTAACGCTGATGCTGGATCAAGGCGAACTTGCCGACCCGCGTGTAAGACTGCCGCAGCTCCACATCCAGCTTCTTCGCCAGCTTCGCCAGCTTCACCAGCTTCTCACGGGCCCGGTTCAGCAGCTTGGCGTCGGTGGGAAAGGTGATGTTTTTCGGTTGCACCGTGGTATCGACGATCACGCGGGCGAGATCGCCGGGCTTCATCGCGCCGGTCCTGGTTGCGACCGCCAGGCTCTCCTGCAACAGTGCCTGTAGCCGCTCTTCGCCCATGCGATGGCGCCAGTTGGTCATCGAGGAGCGGTCGAGCGGCAGCCGGTGCTGGAAAAACTCCTCCCCGCAGAAGTATTGGTAATACGGGTTCTCGATCCACAGCTCGCACACCACCTCGTCGCTGAGGTTGTAGGTGTGTTTGAGGATCGCAAGCCCGGCCATCAGCCGAGTCGGCAACGGCGGCCGGCCGCTGCCGTCGGCATACACCGCGCCGAATTTCTCTTCCAGAAACCTCCAGTCGATCGTCCGCGCCAGCTTCACCAGCGCGTGGTCCATGTTGATGACCTGATCGAGCCGCGACCGAAACAGATCCTGCTCGCCGCTCTCCCGCCGCTCCCGTGGCCGCATCGAAATCCCTCCGCTCGATCCCACCAACCAAGAGAATCACAGCTTCAGATTCGAGGGAATCCCCAACGCGAATTTGCAAGAAACTCGCTGCCGACGTCCCAATTTCCGGCAAATCCAATTGCAGCTATTCCGCCAATTTTCTATTGCCGCTCAGGCGCTTCGGGATATTTCACGGTCGACTGGCTACTTTCTGCCATCCGAAGGAGCGAGTGACGTCGCCTTGGCGATGTTCAGCTTTCCCAGTCTCGCGGCCTACGAACAGTACCGCAAGGACGCCGGCGGCGACCCAGACGTTCAAAAGGCGGTTGCCTTCGCAAAAGAGACACGCTGCTTCATCCGTTATGAACGGTCGTTTTTCCGGCCCCTGCTTCCGAAAACGGCTTAGGACAACGTCGATGTAGCAGCTGCCGATATGATCAGCCTGCTTTCTTGACGATCTTGCGCAGGGCATCATCGATCCGCGATTGCCAGCCCGGGCCTTTGGCTTTGAAATGCGAAATGACCTCCGGGCTTAACCGGATCGACACCGCGACTTTCGTTGGTGTCTTCTGCGGCCCGCGCGTATTCTTGAACTGAGCAAGCAGTTCCGGCGGAAGGACTTCTTCCGGGGGCCTTGCTTTGGCGAAATCCGCTTTGGTCCATTCCGGATTGTCGTCGTCGAATACTGGCTGTTTCAATTTACGAGACATAGCGCCTCATCTCCTTTGCATGCGCGCGTCGAAGGCTGATCGGCCGCACCTTTCCATTGCGGTCGGTGAAGGCCAGGGAATACGCAACGCCGTCAATGTAGCCGTAAGCGCGATAGCGGATTTCACCATAGTCGTAGCGGTCGTCTACAAACGCCACTTTGATGTTGAGATCGACCCAACGTGCCAGCGATATGCCGTGCTTCGACAGATTGATGGCTTCCTTGGCCGCATCAAAATCAGCCATTTTGTATATACAATCTGTATGGGATTCGGTCAAGGGCCAAGCAGGGGTGCCATGTGATCATCCCCTCAAGACAGCTTTCGGTCCAGCCGTTATAAGCGCGGGAAATACCAAGGGAGGAAGTACCGAATGATCTACGAAATGCGCGTCTATCGCTGTGTGCCGGGCCGACTGCCGGCGCTGTTGAAGCGCTTCGAGACGACCACGCTGAAGTTGTGGGAAAAACACGGGCTCAGGCCGGTCGGGTTCTTCACTACCCTGGTCGGCGAATCCAATCAGGAACTGACTTACCTTCTGGCATGGGAATCGCTCGCCGAGCGTGAGAAGAAATGGGCGGCGTTTCAGAGCGATCCGGACTGGATCACCGCACGCGCCAAGACCGAACAAGACGGCCAGATCGTCGGCAACATCGTCAACCAGATTCTGGCGCCGACCGCATTCTCGGCGATGAAGTGACTGATATCTCGTGGCGGCACCGGATATCGCCTACGGCGCAACCCTGATATTCGATGCCGCTAAACAGGGTTGATCCACCAGCCGCCGCCCGGCATGGTCGCGCCGTCAAGAAGGATGATGCCTTGAACGCCAGCATTTCAGCCGCGCCGGTCGTTAGCGCGGGATCGGTCAAATTCGGCAACGACCTGCCGATCTCGATCATCGCGGGCCCCTGTCAGCTCGAGAGCCGGGCCCACGCGCTCGAAGTGGCGTCCGCGTTGAAGGAGATCGCGGGCCGCCTTGGGATCGGCCTCGTCTACAAGACTTCCTTCGACAAGGCCAACCGCACCAGCGCCTCCGCCGCGCGCGGCATCGGCTTGAAGCAGGCGCTGCCGATCTTCGCCGAGATCAGCGCTTCGCTCGGCTTGCCGGTGCTGACCGATGTCCATGAGGCCGCGCAATGCGCGGAAGTGGCGCAAGCCGTCGATGTCCTGCAGATCCCGGCGTTCCTGTGCCGGCAGACCGACCTGCTGCTGGCGGCGGCGGCGACCGGCAAGGTCGTCAATGTCAAGAAGGGGCAGTTCCTGGCGCCCTGGGATATGGCCAACGTTGTCTCGAAGATTACCGGCGCCGGCAATCCGAACGTGCTGGTCACCGAGCGCGGCGCGTCGTTTGGCTATAACACGCTGGTTTCGGACATGCGCGCGCTGCCGATTTTGGCGCGCACCACCGGCGCGCCCGTGATCTTCGACGCCACCCATTCGGTGCAGCAGCCGGGCGGCAAGGGCACTTCGTCGGGGGGCGAGCGCGAATTCGTGCCGGTGCTGGCGCGCGCTGCGGTTGCCGTCGGCGTCGCCGGCGTGTTCATCGAGACCCATCCCGATCCCGATCATGCGCCATCGGACGGTCCCAACATGGTCCCGCTAGCCGAATTCGAAGCGCTGCTGCGGACGCTGATGGCATTCGACGCGATCGCCAAAACAAAAGCCCGCTGATGCATCAAACCGCCGCGCGGCTGTCGGACCAGCGCCTGCCGCCAGCGCTCAACATCATCGCGCTGGCGACGTTTGCGGCAAGCCTGTCGGCCCGTGCGCTCGATCCGGTGCTGCCGCATGTCGCCGAGGATTTTGCGGTCAGCATCGCCACCGCGGCAAGCTTTGCGGCGGTGTTCGCCTTCACCTTTGCGATCGTGCAGCCGGTGCTGGGAGCGGCCGCCGACCTGTTTGGCAAGGCGCGGCTGATGATCGTGTGCCTGGTGCTGCTCGGTCTCGCCAATATCCTCGGCGCGATGTCGACGTCGTTCTCGCTGCTGTTCGCGACCCGCATTCTCGCCGGCATCGGCTCCGGCGGCGTGTTCCCGGTGGCACTGAGCCTGACCAGCGATCTCGTGGCCCAGGAAAAACGCCAGGTCGCGATCGGGCGCACCCTGGCCGGGGCCATGACCGGCAATATCCTCGGCGCGTCCGCTTCCGGCCTGATCGGAGACTTCCTGGGCTGGCGAGGGGTTTTGGCCGTGCTCGGCGGCTTGGTCGTGCTGGCGTCGGTTGCGGTCGCGGTCGGCTTTCGCGGCGCCGCGCTGGCGCGCCCGCCCAAGACCAATCTGACCGCGCTTCGGCATGGCTACCGCACGATCTTCACCAATCCGAACGCGATCTGTTTTGCCGCGGTATTCATCGAGGGGTGCTGCGTGCTGGGATTGTTTCCGTATCTCGCGGCCTTCCTCTTCGACCTCGGCGAAACCAGCCTTTCGATCGCCGGGGTTGTCATCGCCGGATTCGCGGTCGGCGGCCTGTTCTACACGCTGACGGTTTCGCGCTTTCTGCCGCGACTCGGCGTCAATGGCATGATGGTGGTGGGCGCCTCGCTGGTCGGCCTGCAACTCGCCGTCATCGCGTTCGGCCCCGGCTGGAAAATCCAGGCGCTCAGCCTCGTGTTCATGGGCTGGGGCTTTTACATGATCCACGGCTGCATGCAGGTGTTCGCCAGCGAACTCTCGGTGGAGGCCCGCGCCACCGCGCTCTCGCTGCATTCGTTCTTCTTTTTCATGGGCCAGACCGTGGGCCCCATCGCGTACGGGGTCGGCATCCAGAACGTCGGCAAGATACCGACCATGCTCGCGGCCGCAATCGTGATGGTCGCGCTCGGTGTCGCCTGCACGCGGCTGCTGCGGCAGAGGAGGCCGGCTGATGCGGATTTCAGGCCGGACGTTCAGCCTTAAGAGATTGTTTGACGCGTTTTCTTCGCGCCAACCGGTTTCCGCTTCGCATGAAAGCCCTTTAGCCGCGTCCGCGATAGGTCGCGACACCCTGATCGGGAATCCACATCCCCTTCGGCAATCGGCCGGTCTGCCAGAACACGTCGATCGGAATGCCGCCGCGCGGGTACCAGTAGCCGCCAATGCGCAGCCATTTTGGCCTGATTTCAGCCGCTATCCGCTTGCCGATCATGACCGTGCAATCCTCATGGAACGCGCCATGATTGCGGAAGCTCGCGACATAGAGTTTCAGGGATTTCGACTCCAACAGCCATTGGCCCGGCACATAATCGATCACGAGATGCGCGAAGTCGGGCTGGCCGGTGACCGGGCAGAGCGAGGTGAATTCCGGCGCGGTGAACCGCACCAGGTAATTCGTATCCCTTTGCGGATTGGGCACCCGGTCGAGTTTGGCCTGTTCGGGCGTGTGGGGCCATTCGACGGCGCGGCCGAGCTGCAGGGGCTCCGATTTCGAGGCTTTGCCAAGCTTTTTCGACATGATGCGGTCTCCGTTGGCTGCGTATTAGACAATCGTTGCGGCAAGGTCACGCTTGAGGCGGCCTTTTCCGCCCTGAATCCTTGCTGTAGAAGCAGCGCCAACCGTCCAATCCCGACAGTTTAGAGAGGCACCCATGACCGCCATCGTCGACATCATCGGCCGCGAAATTCTCGATAGCCGCGGAAATCCCACCGTCGAGGTCGACGTGGTGCTGGAAGATGGCTCGATGGGCCGCGCGGCGGTGCCCTCGGGTGCTTCCACCGGCGCCCATGAGGCGGTCGAGCTGCGTGACGGCGACAAGGCGCGCTATCTTGGCAAGGGCGTGCAGAAGGCCGTGGATGCCGTGAATGGCGAGATTTATGACGCCGTCGGCGGCATGGACGCCGAGCAGCAGATCCAGATCGACGAGACCATGATCGGGCTCGATGGCACGCCGAACAAGAGCCGGCTCGGCGCCAACGCGATTCTTGGCGTGTCGCTTGCGGTCGCCAAGGCCGCCGCCGAATCCTCAGACCTGCCGCTGTACCGCTATGTCGGCGGCACCTCGGCGCGGACGCTGCCGGTGCCGATGATGAACATCATCAATGGCGGCGTGCATGCCGACAATCCGATCGACTTCCAGGAATTCATGATCATGCCGGTCGGCGCCAAAACCTTTGCCGAAGCGCTGCGCTGCGGCTCGGAGATTTTCCACACGCTGAAGTCGGAACTGAAGAAAGCCGGCCACAACACCAATGTCGGCGACGAGGGCGGCTTCGCGCCGAATTTGCCGTCGGCGGACGCCGCGCTTGAATTCGTGATGGGTGCAATCGGCAAGGCCGGCTACAAGGCCGGCTCCGACGTGATGCTGGCGCTCGACCCTGCCGCTACCGAGTTCTTCAAAGACGGTAAATATGTCTATGCAGGTGAAGGCAAAAGCCTCAGCCCGTCCGAGCAGGCCAAATATCTCGCCGATCTCGTATCGCGCTATCCGATCGTCTCGATCGAGGACGGCATGGCGGAAGACGACATGGACGGCTGGAAGGAACTGACCGACCTCATTGGCAACAAATGCCAGGTGGTTGGCGACGATCTGTTCGTCACCAACGTGACGCGGCTCGCCGACGGCATCAAGAACGGCCGGGCGAATTCGATCCTGGTCAAGGTCAACCAGATCGGCACGCTGACGGAGACCTTGAGCGCGATCGAGATGGCCTACAAGGCCGGCTATACCGCCGTGATGTCGCACCGCTCCGGCGAGACCGAGGATTCCACCATCGCCGACCTCGCGGTTGCGACGAATTGCGGTCAGATCAAAACCGGCTCGCTGGCGCGCTCCGACCGCATCGCGAAGTACAATCAGCTGCTGCGGATCGAGCAGGAGCTGGGCACGCAGGCGAAATATGCGGGGAAGGCGGCGCTGAAGGCGTTGCGGTGAAACGACGCCACGTCGCGATTCCATAAAAAGTGCAAAAGGGAAGGTTTTCAGATGAGCGCCGATGGCAAGACCGGACTGCAGCTTCGTTCGCTGATCAAGAGCAGCGGCGAGCTCGAGATATCGCTGGCCAATGTGCCGACGCCTGAACCCGGTCCCGATGAAGTCGTTGTCCGCGTCGAGGCCTCGCCGATCAATCCGTCGGACCTCGGTCTTTTGATCGGCGCTGCCGACATGACGACCGCCAAGGCGTCCGGCAGCAAGGAGTCGCCGGTCATCACGGCAAAGGTCCCGGAAGCCGGGATGAAAGCCATGGCCGGACGGCTGGATGAGTCGATGCCGGTCGGCAATGAAGGCGCCGGCGTGGTGATCAAGACCGGATCGTCGGATGCAGCGAAGGCGCTGATGGGCAAGACCGTCGCCATGATCGGTGGCGCGATGTATGCGCAATACCGCTGCCTGAAGGTCAACGAATGCCTGCCGCTGCCCGCCGGCACTGCGCCGGCCGATGGCGCCTCCTGCTTCGTCAATCCGCTGACGGCGCTCGGGATGACGGAAACCATGCGGCGCGAAGGTCACAAGGCGCTGGTGCACACCGCGGCCGCCTCCAATCTCGGCCAGATGCTCAACAAGATCTGTCTCAAGGACGGGATCGGGTTGGTCAATATCGTACGCAGCCCGCAGCAGGCCGGCATCCTGCGCAAGATCGGCGCGAAATATGTCGTCGATTCCACCGCGCCGACCTTCATGGACGATTTGACCACCGCGCTGGTCGAGACCGGCGCGACGCTGGCCTTCGACGCGATCGGCGGCGGCAAGCTGGCCGGTCAAATCCTCGCCTGCATGGAGACCGCCGCCAACAAAACCGCAAAGGTCTACAGCCGCTACGGATCGAGCACGTACAAGCAGGTCTATATCTATGGCAGCCTCGACCCCGGCCCGGTCGTGCTGAACCGGGCGTTCGGCATGGCCTGGGGCGTCGGCGGCTGGCTGTTGTTTCCGTTCCTGATGAAAATTGGACCGGCTGAAGGCGCCAAGCTGCGCCAGCGGGTGGTCGACGAACTCAAGACGACCTTTGCCAGCCACTACACCCAGATCGTGTCGTTGCAGGAGACGCTGCAGCTCAGCCACCTTGCCGTCTACGCCAAACGCGCGACCGGGGAGAAGTACCTGATCAATCCCAACAAGGGCAGCTGAGGTTCGGCAATCTACGGCATTGCTCGAATGGCCGGGTATCGCTTGCGCGACCGCAGCGCGATGAGGCTTGCGTTCCTTCCGAAACGGGGGAACATTTGCGCGGAATACGCATGTGTAAAGACGCAGCACACACCAGGGGAGAATCGGCCATGATCAATTTGAACCGCCGTCAACTGCTAGCGGGAGCCGCCGCGGCTGGCGCGGCGACCGCCTGACTCTCTTCGGCGTCGCCGGCGCGTGCCACGGTGCCGCCGGCCGGCGCCCAGGCGCCCGGCTTCTACCGCTACAAGGTCGGCAGCTACGAATGCACCTCGATCAATGACGGGGCGCGCTCGTTCCCGATGCCCGATCATTGGGTGACCAACGTTACGAAGGATCAGGAGCTCGCCGCGGCGGAAGCTGCCTACATGCCGAAGGGCATGGTGACGGTGCCGTTCAACCCGCAGCTCATCAATACCGGCTGCAAGCTGATTCTGATCGACAGCGGCAACGGGATCGCCAATTTCGAGCCCACCAAGGGCGCGGTTGGCCGCACCCTGCAAAATCTCGCCGCCGCCGGCGTCGATCCCAAAAGCATCGACATTGTTCTGATCTCGCACCTGCATCCCGACCACGCCAACGGCATTCGAGCGAAGGATGGTTCGCTGGCGTTCCCGAACGCCGAGATCATGGTGCCGTCGGTCGACTGGCAATTCTGGATGAGCGATGAGAACGCCGCCAAGGCGCAGTCCAACGAGATGATGAAGAACTATTCGCCAATGTGAAAAAGATCTTCGCCGGCATCGAATCCAAGGTGACGAAGTATGAGTGGGACAAGGAAGTCGCGCCCGGCATCACCTCGATCGCGACCCCCGGCCATACGCCGGGCCACACCTCCTTCGCCGTCGCCTCCGGAAACTCGAAAATCCTGATCCAGTCCGACGTCACCAATATTCCCGAATTCTTCCTGCTCAATCCGGACTGGCACGTCGTCTACGACGTCGATGGCGATCTGGCACAAAAGACCCGCCACAAATTCTACGACATGGCGGCGGCCGAGAAGGCGACCGTGGTTGGCTTCCATTTCACCTTCCCCTCGATCGGCCATGTCGAGAAGGACGGCAACGGATACCGGCTGATCCCGGCTGCGTGGAATCCGGTGATCTGATCGCGGCTATGCGCGAGCTCGGAAGGCGAGGCCGTCCCAACGGGCGGCCTGTTCTGCCTATCGATGCGAAAGCAGACTTCCGAAATTCATGCACTTGCATCTTTTGCCGGTATGGCTAGGGTGAGCGGCAAGCCGATCCGGCTCCCGCATCAAAAGGAAATCCCATGGCCACCCCACATAACATTGTCGTCATCGTCGGCAGTCTTCGCAAAGAGAGCTTTACGCTCAAGATCGCCAACGCGCTGGCGAAGCTCGCGCCGGATACGCTCAAGCTCGACGTCGTGACGTTGCACGGTATTTCGTTCTTCAATCAGGACCTTGAGGCGGCGCCGCCGGCCGACTGGCTGGCGTTCCGCGAGAAGCTGCAGAAATCGAACGGGGTGTTGTTCGTCACGCCTGAATACAACCGTTCGATCCCCGGCGTGCTGAAGAACGCCATCGACGTCGGATCGCGGCCCTACGGCAAGAGCTCGTTCCTCGGCAAGCCGGTCGGCATTGTCTCCAATTCGCCGGGACCGCTCGGCGGCGTCAGCGCCGCCAAGCATCTGCAGAATATCCTGCCGGGTATTTCCGGCCCGATCATCGGGCAGCCGGAAATCTATCTGAACGGCGTCGGCGACGCCTTCGACGACAAGGGCAATCTCGCCAAGGAATCGCTGCAGAAGGTGCTGCAGCAATATATCGAAGCCTTTGCCGCCTTCGTCGAAAAGCAAAACAAATAGGCAGGCGCAGCGCCGGGCAGCTCGCGGCCGGCCTTAGGATTCCGTTAACCGGGCCGTCGCATTCTCGGGTCCATGGTCTCCCGCTCGCGCCTCAAATCCTTTCTCACCGGGCTCGCCCTCTACACGATAGCGGCGGCGATCATCGGCTATTTCGGCGTCAACGCCTATACAGGGAAGTATGGCTTGAATGCGCGGCAGGAACTCGACCAGGAGATCATCGCGCTGACTTCGGAACTGGCACGGCTGAAGCGGGAGCGTGCCCAGGGCGAGCAGCGCGTCTCGCTGTTGCGATCCGACCGGGTCGACCCGGACATGCTGGACGAGCGCGCACGCTATCAGCTCGATTACGCCAATCCGCACGATCTGGTTCGGATCAACAAACCGAACTGATCGGTCAAAATTACAAAAACCTTCGAAATCAATTTCGAAAATGTCGCGTCGCATTGCAGTGCGGCATAGCAAGATTTTTGCAGCGTCACGCAATCCTTTCACGGCGGTTTGAGTTGGGATAGAGAGGGCTATTCGTTCTCTCATCCGGATGAGCCATGGCCGCACCGAAGAAGACCGCCGCAAAAGAAACTGGCCAGGAAAAGGGTAACGGGGCCGACCACCCCCTGGAATTCACCCGGGATCAGGAACTGAGCGCGCTGCGCGACATGCTGCTGATCCGGCGCTTCGAGGAAAAGGCCGGCCAGCTCTACGGCATGGGCGCGATCGGCGGCTTCTGCCATCTCTATATCGGCCAGGAGGCCATCGTCGTCGGCATGCAGATGGCCCTGAAACAGGGCGATCAGGTGATAACCGGGTACCGCGACCACGGGCACATGCTGGCCTGCGGAATGGAAGCCAAGGGCGTGATGGCCGAACTGACCGGACGCCATGGCGGCTATTCCAAGGGCAAGGGCGGCTCCATGCACATGTTCAGCAAGGAGAAGAATTTTTTCGGTGGCCACGGCATCGTCGGCGCGCAGGTGTCGCTCGGGACCGGGCTCGCGTTCGCCAACCGCTATCGCGGCAATGATTTCGTCAGCCTGGCCTATTTCGGCGACGGCGCGTCGAACCAGGGCCAGGTCTATGAAAGCTTCAACATGGCGGAGCTGTGGAAGCTCCCGGTGATCTACGTCATCGAGAACAACCGTTACGCGATGGGCACCTCGGTGACGCGCTCCTCGGCGCAAACCGATTTTTCCAAGCGCGGCGTCTCCTTCAATATTCCCGGCGAGCAGGTCGACGGCATGGACGTCCGCGCGGTGAAGGCCGCCGGCGACAAGGCCGTCGCATGGTGCCGCGCCGGCAAGGGCCCCTACATTCTGGAAATGCAGACCTACCGCTACCGCGGCCATTCGATGTCGGACCCGGCGAAATATCGTACCCGCGAGGAAGTCGACAAGGTGCGCAACGACCAGGACCCGATCGAGCAGGTCCGCAACCGCTTGCTGGCCGCCAAGGTGAGCGAGCAGGAACTGAAGGCCATCGACGCCGAGGTGCGGGAGATCGTCAACGCCGCCGCCGATTTCGCGCAGCACGATCCCGAGCCGGATGCGTCCGAACTCTATACCGACATCTACCGCTGAGCGCCGTCCGCGCATTCCAGCCTGAAGAGTGAATTTTCCGGAGCTACCATGCCAATTCAAGTGCTGATGCCTGCGCTGTCGCCGACCATGGAGAAGGGCAACCTTTCGAAATGGCTGAAAAAGGAGGGCGAGGCGATCAAGTCGGGCGACGTCATTGCCGAGATCGAAACCGACAAGGCGACCATGGAAGTCGAGGCCACCGACGAGGGCACCCTTGGCAAGATCCTGATCCCGGAAGGCACCGCCGACGTCGCGGTCAACACCCCGATCGCGACCATTCTGGCCGACGGCGAGAGTGCTTCCGATCTCGGCAAGGCGGCTGCGCCGGCTAGACAGGAAAAGGCCGCCGAGTCGCGCCCGCGGCGGAAGCGAAGTCCGCGCCCGCGCCCAGAGAAGAAGTCGCCCCCGCTGCGCCGAAAGCGGTGGCCGCGCCCGATCCCGAAGTGCCCGAAGGCACCGAGATGGTGACCATGACCATCCGCGAAGCCTTGCGCGACGCCATGGCCGAGGAGATGCGGCGCGATCCTGACGTGTTCGTGATGGGCGAAGAGGTCGCCGAATATCAGGGCGCCTACAAGGTCACGCAGGGCTTGCTGCAGGAATTCGGCGCCAGGCGGGTGATCGATACGCCGATCACCGAGCATGGATTTGCCGGCGTCGGCGTCGGCGCTGCGATGGCCGGCCTGAAGCCGATCGTCGAATTCATGACCTTCAACTTCGCCATGCAGGCGATCGACCAGATCATCAATTCCGCGGCCAAGACGCTGTATATGTCCGGCGGCCAGATGGGCTGTTCGATCGTGTTCCGCGGGCCGAACGGCGCCGCCTCCCGCGTCGCCGCCCAGCATAGCCAGGATTACTCCGCCTGGTACTCGCAGATTCCCGGCCTCAAGGTGATCGCGCCGTTCTCGGCCGCCGACTACAAGGGCCTGTTGAAGTCCGCGATCCGCGATCCCAATCCGGTGATCTTCCTCGAGAACGAGATGCTGTACGGCCATTCCGGCGAGGTCCCGAAGCTCGACGATTACGTGATCCCGATCGGCAAGGCGCGCGTGGTGCGAACCGGCGGCCACGTCACCATCGTGTCCTGGTCGAACGGCATGTCCTACGCGCTGAAGGCCGCCGACGAACTCGCGAAGGAAGGCATCGAAGCCGAGGTAATCGATCTGCGCACGCTGCGTCCGATGGATACCGACACCATCGTTGCCTCGGTGAAGAAGACCGGCCGCGCCGTCACCGTGGAGGAAGGCTGGCAGCAAAGCGGCGTCGGCGCCGAAATTGTCGCCCGCATCATGGAACACGCGTTCGACTATCTGGATGCGCCAGTCACGCGGGTGTCGGGCAAGGACGTTCCGATGCCGTACGCGGCGAACCTCGAAAAGCTCGCATTGCCTTCGGTGGCCGAGGTGGTCGAGGCCGCCAAAGCCGTTTGCTACAGGTAGACCATGGCCGGTCCCAAGGAGCAGCCATTGCCGCCCGACGTCATGGGCCGCGACGACGCCATCGAGGTGTTGCGCGCGTTCGTGCTCGACGGCGGACTTTCCATCGCGTTCACGCGCGCATTTGAAGAGCCCGACATGTGGGGCCTGCTTCTGGTCGACATCGCGCGCCACGCTGCACGCGCCTATGCGCGCGAAAGCAGCTTCAGCGAAGAAGAAGCGCTGGCGCACATCGTCGACATGTTCGAAGCCGAAATCGCGCGGCCGACCGATATGGGCTCAACCACGCCACGGTCGCAACAGGGTCACTGACAATGCCAATCAATATTCTGATGCCTGCGCTGTCGCCGACGATGGAGAAGGGCAACCTTGCCAAGTGGCTCAAGAAAGAGGGCGACAAGGTCAAGTCCGGCGACGTGATCGCGGAAATCGAGACCGACAAGGCGACCATGGAGGTCGAGGCGGTCGACGAGGGCACGATCGCCAGGATCCTGGTGCCCGAGGGCACGCAGGATGTGGCGGTCAATGACGTCATCGCGGTGCTCGCCGGCGATGGCGAGGACGTGAAGGCGGCGGGAGCGGGGGTTGCCAGCGCGCCGCCGAAAGCCGCCGAAGCGCCGGCTGCAAAACCCGCGGCGGCGCCCGCACCGGCTGCAGCGCCAGCGCCGAAGGCCGCGGCACCTGCTGCCGCTCCGGCTGCCCGCGCCCCAAGCCGCCGGACCGGCCCCGCAAGGCAACGGTCACGGCCGCATCTTCTCCTCGCCCTTGGCCCGCCGTCTGGCCAAGGAAGCCGGCATTGAGCTGACGCGCATCAACGGGTCAGGTCCGCACGGCCGGATCGTCGCGCGCGACGTCGAGGGAGCAAAGTCCGGCAAGGGGCTGAAGGCTCCGGCGCCCGCGCCGTCGGGCGCGCCCATGATCGCGCCATCAATGTCGGACCAGCAGATCCGCGCGCTGTTCGAAGAGGGCAGCTACGAGGTGATCCCGCACGACGGCATGCGCCGCACCATCGCCCAAAGGCTCACGGCGTCGGTGCAGACCGTTCCGCATTTCTATCTGACCATCGACTGCGATATCGGCAAACTGCTCGAGGCGCGCGAGCAGATCAACGCCGCGGCGCCAAAGGACAAGGAGAAGAAGCCGCTCTACAAGCTCTCGGTCAATGATTTCGTCATCAAGGCGATGGCGATCGCGCTGCAGCGGATTCCCGATTGCAATGTGAGCTGGACCGAAGGCGGCATGCTCAAGCACAAGCATTCCGATATCGGGGTGGCGGTGGCGATGCCGGGCGGCCTGATCACGCCGATCATCCGCAAGGCGGAGACCAAATCGCTGTCGACGATTTCGGGCGAGATGAAGGATTTTGCCGCGCGCGCCGGGCGCGCAAACTCAAGCCGGAGGAATATCAGGGCGGCACCACCGCAATCTCCAACCTCGGCATGTACGGCATCAAGGATTTCACCGCCGTGATCAACCCGCCGCATGCGACCATTCTCGCGGTCGGCACCAGCGAGGAGCGCGCGGTGGTGCGAGGCGGCAAGATCGAAATCGCGCATATCATGAGCGTGACCTTGTCGTGCGACCATCGTGCGGTCGACGGCGCGCTCGGCGCCGAACTGATCGGCGCGTTCAAGATGCTGATCGAAAACCCCGTGATGATGATGGTGTGAGCTGGCGCGGCGAGTCGCAACGTTGATGTCGAACGCAATGGCCGGATTCGATGTGCTCCAGCTGCCATGCCCTCCCCGCTCGACGCAATCCGCGGTTCTTCCATGAAGCCTCGCGAAGCATGCGATTGCATGCGCTCGCGGTGACTCCTGCGGAATGGGGAGTCGAAAGTCATCACGCGTGCGCGCGACGCGACCTGAGCTGACGGGAACTCATGGCCGACACCTCCTTCGACGTCATCATCATCGGCTCCGGCCCCGGCGGCTATGTCGCCGCGATCCGCGCGGCGCAACTCGGTTTCAAGACCGCGATCATCGAAAAATCCTATCTCGGCGGCATCTGCCTGAACTGGGGCTGCATCCCGACCAAGGCGCTGCTGCGCTCGGCCGAAATCTATCACTACATGCAGCATGCCAAGGATTACGGGCTTTCCGCGGAGAACGTCTCCTACGATCCGAAGGCGGTGGTGCAGCGCTCGCGCGGCGTCTCAAAACGCCTCAATGACGGCGTCGGCTTCCTGATGAAGAAGAACAAGGTCACGGTGATCTGGGGCAAGGCCGCGATCGACGCGCCCGGCAAGATCACGGTGACGAAATCCGAGGCGGAGGCGCCAAAGGGCGCGCTGGGCGAGGGCGCCTATCAGGCCAAGCACATCATTCTCGCCACCGGCGCGCGGCCGCGGGTGCTGCCGGGGCTCGAGCCCGACAAGAAGCTGGTCTGGACCTATTTCGAGGCGATGGTGCCGGACAAGATGCCGAAGTCGCTGCTGGTGGTCGGCTCCGGCGCGATCGGCATCGAATTCGCGTCGTTCTTCCACACCATGGGCGCCGACGTCACCGTGGTCGAGGTGCTGCCGCAGATCCTTCCCGTCGAGGACGCCGAGATCGCCGGTCTCGCCCGCAAGCGGTTCGAGAAGCAGGGCATCAAGATCCTCACCAGCTACCAAGGTGACAAAACTCGAGAAGAAGAGCGACAGCGTGGTCGCCACCATCGACGACGGCAAGAAGCCGCAGACGGTCGAGTTCGACCGGGTGATCTCGGCCGTCGGCGTGGTCGGCAATATCGAAAATCTCGGTCTGGAAAAACTCGGCGTCAAAACCGAGCGCGGCTGCGTCGTGATCGACGGCTACGGCAAGACCAACGTGCCCGGCATCTATGCCATCGGCGACGTCGCGGGGCCGCCGATGCTGGCGCACAAGGCCGAGCATGAGGGCGTGGTCTGCGTCGAGGCGATCAAGGGCCTGCATCCGCACCCGACGGACAAGAACCTCATCCCCGGCTGCACCTATTGCAATCCGCAAATCGCCTCGGTCGGTCTCACCGAGGCCAAGGCGAAGGAAGGCGGCCGCGAGATCCGCGTCGGCCGCTTCCCGTTCGTCGGCAACGGCAAGGCGATCGCGCTCGGCGAGGACCAGGGATTGGTCAAGGTGATCTTCGACAAGAAGACCGGCCAGTTGCTCGGCGCGCACATGATCGGCGCCGAAGTGACCGAACTGATCCAGGGTTACGTGGTGGCGATGAATCTCGAAACCACGGAAGAAGAGCTGATGCACACCGTATTCCCGCATCCGACGCTGTCGGAGATGATGAAGGAAGCGGTGCTGGACGCCTATGGCCGCGTGCTGAACATATGACAGAACACCCAACAAGAGAAGGTCTGGAAAATCCGTGAAAGATAACGACAACCTGACCATCGAACGCCCGACGTTCGTGACCCATCTCGAATGCGCGATGGAAGGCGATCACTATCCCGCCGACCAGATCCATAACCTCTCGAAGGCGGGCAAGCCGCTGCTGGTGCGCTACGACCTCGCCGGCGTGAAGAAGGCTCTGACAAAGGATGCGCTCAAGGAGCGGCCCGCCGATCTCTGGCGCTATCGCGAGATGCTGCCGGTGCGCAAGGTCACCGACATCGTCAGCCTCGGCGAAGTGACGACGCCGCTGATCCGGCTGCCGAAGCTTGCGAAGAAGCTCGGCGGCGGCGAGATCATCGTCAAGGACGAAGGCCGCCTTCCGACCGGCTCGTTCAAGGCGCGCGGGCTCGTGATGGCGGTGTCGATGGGCAAGGCGCTCGGCATCAAGCACATGGCGATGCCGACCAACGGCAATGCCGGCGCGGCGCTCGCGGCCTATGCGACCAGTTGCGGCATCAAGACCACGATCTTCTGCCCCGCCGATACGCCGGAAGTGAATGTCAGCGAGATCGAACTGCAGGGCGCCACCGTCTATCGCGTCAACGGCCTGATCGACGATTGCGGCAAGATCGTCGGCGAGGGCAAGGCCAAGGCCGGCTGGTTCGATACCTCGACGCTGAAGGAGCCCTACCGGATCGAGGGCAAGAAGACGATGGGGCTGGAGCTTGCCGAACAGCTCGGCTGGGACGTGCCGGACGTGATCTTCTATCCGACCGGCGGCGGCACCGGCCTGATCGGCATGTGGAAGGCGTTCGCCGAACTCGAGGCCATCGGCTTCATCGGCTCGAAACGGCCGCGGATGGTCGCGGTGCAGGCGGCAGGCTGCGCGCCGATGGTGCGCGCGTTCGAGAACGGCACCGAACACGCCGCCCGCTGGGAGGACGCCCACACCATCGCCTCCGGCATCCGCGTGCCGCAGGCGGTCGGGGATTTTCTGATCCTGCGCGCGGTGCGCGAGAGCAAGGGTTTTGCGATTGCGGTGACCGACGAGAAGATTTCCGCGGCGCTGAACGAAGTCGCGCGCGAGGAGGGCCTGTTGCTGTGTCCGGAGGGCGCGGCCACCTATGCCGCCTACCAGCAGAGCCTCGCCGACGGCCGGGTGACGAAGAACGACCGGGTGATGCTGTTCAATTGCGCGACCGGGCTGAAATATCCGCTGCCGCCGGTCACGCGCACGCTCGATCGCCACGCGCCGATCGACTACGCGAAACTGTAAGAGACCGTCATTGCCGAAGCAGCTGGGCGCGTCGAACAGTGCCGACTTCGCATGACAGGCTCCCGAAGCAATCCACGTCTAGCGTGCCGCACGTGGCAAGCATGGATTGCTTCGTCGCAAGGCTCCTCGCAATGAGTGGATGCGGCGTTGAGGGGAGGGTGCGATGCGAAGGGCGGTTCTGGCTGCGCTGATGGCGCTGCTGGCATTTGGCGGCCATGCGCGGGCCGACAATTTCCCGTCGCATCCCATCACCCTGGTGGTGCCGTTTTCCGCCGGCGGGCCGACCGATGCGATGGCGCGGATTCTGGCCGACCAGATGCGGACCACGCTCGGCCAGAACATCGTGATCGAGAATGTGACCGGCGCGGCCGGCTCGCTCGGCGTCGGGCGCGTGGTGCGCGCGGCGCCCGACGGCTACACCGTCAGCATCGGCCATCTCGGCACCCACGTCGCCAATGGCGCGATCTACAAGCTCGGCTACGACCTCGTGACCGATCTCGAGCCGGTGGTGCTGCTGCCGAGCAATCCCATGATCATCGTCAGCAACAACGCGGTTCCGGCCAAGACGCTGAAGGAGCTGATCGCCTGGCTGAAGGCGAAGCCGACGCCCGGCCACGGCCGGCACCGCGGGCGCCGGTTCGGGCAGCCACATCGCCGGGCTTTATTTCGAAAACGTCACCGGCATCAAGCTGCAATATGTGCCGTATCGCGGCACCGCGCCGGCGCTGACCGACCTCGTCGCGGGCCAGATCGATATCATCATCGACCAGACCTCCAATTCGATCGCCCAGGTGCGCGCCGGCACCATCCGCGCCTATGCCGTCACCGACGACAAGCGCGTCGAGTCGGCGGCGGATATTCCGACCACCGACGAAGCCGGATTGAGCGGATTTCACATGACGCTGTGGTCCGGGCCTGTGGGTGCCGAAAGGCACCCCGAAGGACATCGTCGCCAAACTCAATGCCGCGGCGGTCGACGCCATGAACGATCCGGCGGTGCGCAAGAAGTTCGAGGATCTGGGATTGCAGATGCCGCCGAAGGACAAGCTCTCGCCGGAGGCGCTCGGCGCCTGGCAGAAAGCCGAAATCGCAAAATGGTGGCCGATGATCAAGGCCGCCAACGTCAAGGTCGAATAGGGGCGAGTGTCAGAACGAACGGTATTGCGCAGCCAGCTTTGGGGCAGCCTCTATGAGGAGGCGATGATCAAGGTCATCTCCTTTAGCTCTGGGTTCATTAACATACGTCGCGTTTCGATCGCCATTGCGATCACTGGAGGATTTTGATCTGGCGCTTCGGGGTTTCGACAAGTGGTACAGTTGGGTGGGAACTACGAACCGCCCCAAAAAGCACTGAAAAGACTGACTTATTTACCCGGCCTCGCCTTTATTTTGTAGTACGTTTTGTATTGGCGCAACCGCCATCTTGCGCACATCCGCGTTAGGCAGCGCCCTCCGCCTCGCTTTCCTCCAAAGCTATTTTCAGAAACGTCTCAGGATCGAAAGCAACGTCGCCCACGGTGCGGGCCTCGAACAAGGGAGCGCGTGCTGCAGCCCGGAAGAAGGACTTATTTACGAGTTGGTATTCTTTTTTGAGAATTGGAATGATCCATTTGCCCCCTTCTCCTGCCCGTATGAGCTTCGCGAGGGCACCAAGACGGTAGGAGACAGCGAGTATCTGGTCTGGCCCATGGTCCCCTGCCAGCGCCGTTACGAGTGCCATCGTTAAGTCCGCTTGCCCATGGCGTTCCCGGTAGGCGGTGACCGCCTCGTGACCCTTGATAAGGAATTCGAACGGGACAATCGGAATAGGCTTGGGTTTCTTCGCCATCGGCGATTTTCGGTATTTCGGGGACAACCGCGAAGGTTTTTGATTGTAGCCTAAAATCTTGTATCTTTGACGTGTGTTCAAACCGATTTGCTGAACGTCGTACCGTATTGGGTACCACTGGAAGCTGCACCGGGGAAACACTTCATTTAAAGCGGTCGCTACTGCCATCGCTGAAAACGGAGATAATCGATGACCAACGCCACCGATGGCGGGGGCAAACCCCTGCTTATGACCGTCGATAAAGTGAGCTTCTTGCTCGATCGATTGGGTCAAGACTGTTCCCCCCTTCAATACCTCAGAGAGCTGACGCAGAACGCGATTGAAGCGATCCAGCGCACGGGCGTGCCCGGTCAAATAACGTGGGATGTCGATTGGACTTCCTATGACCTCAAGGGCTCCAAGGCCCCGATGAAGCTATGTGTCGTAGATACCGGGGACGGGATGACCGGGAACGACATGATCAAGTTCATCAATCAGCTATCTAGCTCCGGCTCCGAGCAGTCATTTACCGGCAACTATGGAGTGGGTGCCAAGATTGCGGCAGCGACCAAAAATCCAGCGGGGGTGATCTATCATTCATGGAAGAATGGCGAAGGGCACATGGTCCAGCTTGAGAAGAGCGCGACCACGGGAGAGTATGGTCTGCACCAATGGGAACTGAAAGACGGCTCTTATTCACACTTCTTTCCTCTAGATGACGCAGTGAAGCCCACTGAAATCGGTGCAAATGGAACGAAAGTGATCCTGATCGGGTCGCACGAATTCCGACGTGACGATTGCCTGCCCCCCGGATGCGCCATCGCCTTCGAGATGGATTTCGAAGTATCTAAATACAAGGTACTTTCAGTTTCCCACCGGGATCACGATAAAGGCCCGAGAAGGTTGGGACAGCCCCAGGACTGACAAGGACCGCAATGTCCTCCGCACTATAACGGGCCAAAAGGCGTATCTAGATCAACATTCACTCGACAGTGGCGTGGAGACGGTTACTGGCGCGAAGATCCATTGGTGGATCTTGAAAGATGAACCGGCAATTACCAACAACAGCGGTTTCATCGACTCTGGCAGGCCACGTTGCTGCCCTGTACCAAAACGAACTCTACGACCGCTCGACGTCACGCGCCGGTACCGCTTCGCTGCAGCGCTTTGGAATACTGTTCGGATACAGGTGTGTCGTCTTATACGCAGAGCCAATTCCGAACAAAGACCAATCCCTCACCACCAATACCGCCCGCACAACACTTTTGGTCAACGGCGAAAAGTTGCCATGGGACGATTGGGCTTACGAATTCCGGGGAAAAAATGCCGAAGCGCCTCGCGGAGTTTATCAACGAAAAAGCAGAGGCGCTCACCGAAAAGGACCACATCAACAACATCAAAGACCGCCTGAAAAACGTGATGGACCTGTACAAGGTCAGCCGTTATCGACCTTCTCCTTCCGGGGTCTATCTTTCTGACGAGTTGTCCAATGTCCGGGTCGGGCAATCGGCATTCTCAGGATCGAAATCAAAAGGCGGTGGTGGAACGGGTGCCCAGATCGGTACGGAGGCCAAGGGCCAAAGGGACGGAGAGGTTGGTAACATCTACCACCTGTTTGAAAAGAAGGATGGAGTTCCGAGCAAGAAGTCCGAGACGGACCCGTTTCCTATCGTCGACTGGGTCAGTATTGAGAACGGTGGGCGAACTGCCGACGACCAGATGGAAGACAAGGCAGCAACGTTCATTCGCAATCAAAATCGGCTGCTCGTTAATGCAGACTTCCGCGTCTTCAAGGACATGATTGTTCGCCTTGGCAAAGATAAGGACGGCGGTTCCGGAGCGGGGTTTCTTGATGTCGTAACAGAGATTGTTCATCAGTGGTTCGAACAAGCGCTCGTAGAAACGATCATCGGGATCCAACAGCTAGGTGGAGCAAGGAATGGGGCACGGCTGAAATCGACCGCGCGCTATCGCCTGAAGCTCTGACCAGTGCAGTTATGCAGCGCTATCACGTCTATGTAGCGTGCAGACGCGAACTGGGCGCAAAGTTCGGAAAACTGGCGACTTCTTCGTAGCTCTAACCACAAAAAACGCGCGGCGGCCTGTAAGGCTAATGAGCCACGGGCCGCTGCGGCATAACTATGCAAAATGGAATCGCTGGGATTCCGAAATGTGCATGTTCTCCGACTGCTCGCGCCTGTTACAAGTTGATCTAACGTTCGTTGCGATAATTTGTACCAAGAATTACGGGGACACTGCTGGACTGCACTCAATCGACCGTGCCCCGCGCATTTGCGCGCAAAACCTAATTTGTCGAGCCGGATCAACGTGATTTGGGTCGTCCAGTCCCTCTTGAAAAAATATTCCTGTTCCCGCTTACCCCAAATCACTTTCATATTCCCACCGTCCCGCCCCACTCGAGGGGCGCTGGCCATCGTCACAGACGCGGGGCGGGATGCGGTGGACGCGAGCGGCGCTTCTGACGAGAGCGCTCAACTTGCGGACGGCGAAGTCGTGTGGTCCTGACGCCTCGACGCTGGCGTCAAGTCGGCAGCTAAGGCGCTGCCGGCGACGGTGACAAAAAAGCCCGATCGCCGGGGAGAGCGCGAAGTAAACCGTAAACCACTGCGCAGGGAAGGCCGGATTGCCTCCGCTGAACCTGTATGCTCGTGTGCGTTTTTTTGAACTCGATTTGCACGCGAGACCGCGGGTGCAGCGCGCACCCGGCTTTCCCTGCGCCCTTGAATTCGGGGGCGAAACTTTCATGCACCACCCGGGCGAATCGCGCCGCGGGAATGTGGAGCTATGTCTGAAATTTGGCGCGTGACGGCATCAGCAAGGATGACGGGACGGTCGCCGGGTTTCGATGGTGGATGCCGGGAATTGTGCGCACGCTGGCCAAGCACATGCCGTCGATGGACGACCCGGATCACACGCGGTTGCGCGACATCGTGGACGAAGGGTTTCGCCGCCGCGCCGTGCCCCAAGGATAATCGCCAAGGATAATCGCGCGCTGCCTGCGAAGAGCTGCCGTGTTGCGTTGCGATAGGATCAGACCGGATGCAATGGTTGCCGCAGCGTCACAATTGTTGCTTCAGCGCCACACTCGGTGAAGATTTAACCCTCATCGCAGCCTGTTCTTGCGCGCGCCGCTTTTTAGCCACACCCCTCCATGAGATCATCCTTCGTAGGCTGACAGCCACGGCGCTCGCGAAGGCGAAGGAAGATACGATCGTTTTTGAAGATCGGTTTCCCGGGTCCAACAAAGAGAAGGCTGGGGAAACAGGTTCGCGATGGACGCCAAGACCAACATCAAGAAGAGGCTGCCGAGCCGTCACGTGACGGAGGGCCCGGAACGGGCGCCGCATCGGTCGTACCTCTATGCGATGGGGCTGACCACCGAGCAGATCCACCAGCCGTTCGTCGGCGTGGCGTCGTGCTGGAATGAGGCCGCGCCCTGCAACATCTCGCTGATGCGTCAGGCCCAGGCGGTCAAGAAGGGGGTCGCCTCCGCCGGCGGTACCCCGCGCGAATTCTGCACCATCACCGTCACCGACGGTATCGCCATGGGCCATGACGGCATGCGCTCGTCGCTGCCGTCGCGCGAATGCATCGCCAACTCCGTCGAATTGACCATGCGCGGCCACGCCTATGACGCGCTGGTCGGCCTGGCCGGCTGCGACAAGTCGTTGCCGGGCATGATGATGGCGATGGTGCGGCTCAACGTGCCCTCGATCTTCATCTATGGCGGCTCGATCCTGCCCGGCAATTTCCGTGGCCAGCAGGTCACCGTGCAGGACATGTTCGAGGCAGTCGGCAAGCATTCGGTCGGCGAGATGTCGGATGCCGATCTCGACGAAATCGAGCGGGTGGCTTGCCCGTCAGCCGGCGCGTGCGGCGCACAATTCACCGCCAACACCATGGCGACGGTTTCCGAGGCGATCGGGCTGGCGCTGCCCTATTCGGCCGGGGCGCCGGCGCCTTACGAAATCCGCGACGCCTTCTGCATGACCGCCGGCGAGAAGGTGATGGAGCTGATCGCCGCGAATATTCGCCCGCGCGACATCGTTACCCGCAAGTCGCTGGAGAACGCCGCGGCCGTGGTCGCGGCCTCCGGGGGCTCGACCAATGCTGCGCTGCATTTGCCGGCGATCGCCCACGAATGCGGCATCAAGTTCGACCTGTTCGATGTCGCCGAAATCTTCAAAAAGACACCCTATGTCGCGGATTTGAAACCGGGCGGCCGTTATGTCGCCAAAGACATGTTCGAAGCTGGTGGCATACCGCTTCTGATGAAAACGTTGCTCGATAATGGCTACCTGCACGGCGATTGCCTGACCGTCACGGGCCGAACGATCGCCGAAAACCTCAAAAGCGTAAAATGGAATCCGCACCAGGATGTGGTGCGGCCCGCCGACAAGCCGATCACCGTCACTGGCGGTGTGGTCGGCCTGAAGGGGAATCTCGCGCCCGCGGGCGCGATCGTGAAGGTTGCGGGTATGTCGAACTTGAAATTCACCGGACCGGCCCGCTGCTTCGATCGCGAAGAGGACGCCTTCGAGGCGGTCCAGAAGAAAACCTACAAAGAGGGCGAGGTCATCGTGATCCGCTATGAGGGGCCGCGCGGCGGCCCCGGCATGCGCGAAATGCTCTCGACCACGGCGGCGCTGACCGGGCAGGGCATGGGCGGCAAGATCGCCCTCATCACCGACGGCCGGTTTTCCGGCGCGACCCGCGGGTTCTGCATCGGCCATGTCGGGCCGGAAGCGGCCGTGGGCGGTCCGATCGCGCTATTGCGAGATGGCGATATCATCGAAATCGACGCCGTGGCCGGGACTCTTAACGTAAAGTTGACCGACGCCGAACTCGCCGAACGCAAGACCAAATGGAAGCCTCGGGAGACCAATCATACATCAGGGGTGCTGTGGAAATACGCCCAGCAGGTGGGGCCAGCGGTGGATGGCGCGGTAACTCATCCGGGTGGCGCGCACGAGAAACAGTGTTATGCGGATATTTAAGCGTACCATTTTTGCGTTGATTTTGGGGGCCATGCCGGTGGCAATGCCCGGATTCGCCTTCGATGGGGCGCCGGCGAACTCGGATGCCGCCATTCCCGTGGTTGCGGCGCAGCCAGGGGCCGCCGCCGCGCTGAAGAAGGCGATCCCGCCGACTGCCCCGGACACCTCGCTGACCTCGCTGCAATATGCCGCCGAAGGCGGCCACCCGATCGCGCAGTGGAAATTGGGACGGATGTACGCCAGCGGCGACGGCGTCGCCCAGGACGATCTGCGCGCCTTCGAGTATTTCAGCCGCATCGCCAATGCGCATGCCGAAGACAGCCCGTCGGCGCCGCAGGCGGCGATCGTCGCCAACGCCTTTGTCGCGCTGGGCCGGTATTATCTGACCGGCATTCCCAATTCGAAGATCAAGTCGGATCCGGATCGGGCGAGGGAGATGTTCTCCTATGCCGCGTCCTATTTCGGCAATGCGGACGCGCAATACGATCTGGCCCGGCTCTATCTCAAGAGCGCCGGCACTTCGCGCGACGATTTCCGCTATGCCGCGCGCTGGCTCGGCCTTGCCGCGCAAAAGGGGCAGCATCAGGCGCAGGCCTTGCTCGGCCAGATGCTGTTCAACGGCGATCAGCTGCCGCGGCAGGCCGCGCGTGGCCTGATGTGGCTGACGCTGGCGCGCGACAGCGCCGCGCCCGACGAGGCCTGGATCAAGGAAAGCTACAACAAGGCCATCGCCAGGGCGTCCGACGATGACCGTGCGATGGCGCTGCAGATGCTCGAGCACTGGGTGCAGGGCCGCAGGGACTGATCAGGGCCGGAGCCCCCACCGCGTTACGCCGTCTCGAGATCGAGATCCGCCCATACCGGGACGTGGTCCGACGGTTTCTCCCAGGCCCGCACATAGCTGTCGATGCCGACATCGATCAGCCGGTCGCTGGCCTGCGGCGACAGCAGCAGATGGTCGATCCGCAATCCCTGGTTCTTCTGCCAGGCGCCGGCCTGGTAATCCCAGAAGGTGTACTGGCCGGGCGCATCGGTGACGGCGCGGAGCGCGTCGGTGAGCCCGAGGCCAAGCAGGGATTGGAAGCTTTCGCGGGTTTGCGGCCGGAACAGCGCGTCGTTGACCCAGGCCGCCGGATTATGGACGTCCCGAGCGGCCGGGATGACGTTGAAGTCACCGGCCAGCACCAGCGGCTCTTCCGCTTTAAGCCGCTGCTTCGAATACTCAAGAAGCCGCGACATCCATTTGAGCTTATAGGGATATTTCTCCGTTTCCGGCGGATTGCCGTTGGGCAGATAAAGGCAGGCGACCCGGAGCACGCCATGTTTCAGCGTCACCACGCCTTCCAGAAACCGGGCATGGGTGTCCTCGTCATCGCCCGCGAGCCCCGACTTGGTTTCGTCGAACGGCAGCTTCGACAGCAGGGCTACGCCGTTAAAAGTCTTCTGGCCGTGGGTGACGACGTTGTAGCCGAGCGCCTCAAGAGGCTCCCGCGGGAAGGCCTCGTCGAGGCATTTGATTTCCTGCAGGCAGACGATATCGGGCTCGCAATCCTTCAGCCAGGTCACGAGGTGGTCGATACGTTGTCTGATCGAATTGACGTTCCACGTAGCAATACGCATGAGAAAGGTCCCGGTCGTAACCCCACATTTTCGCTCGTATGGCATACCACGGGGGGAAGGGCTGTGATAACCGTTTAGAAAAAGGCGCAAATGTCGCCAAGGGCAGGGAGATTGGGCCGTCCCGGCCGTTTCCGGACCGGGTGACGTGAAATGCGATGAAAAAACGTAATTTGATATTTTTCGCCGGCGTGCTGGGCATTGCTGCGCTGGCCGCTTTTGCCACCCGCTCGTCATGGATGGGCGGCGGCGCCAGCGCGCAAGCTCCGCAGCGCCAGCGCGTGGTCTCGGTCGAACTGGTCAAGGCGGAACGCAAGCCGGTGCCGGTCGATGTCGATTCGATCGGGACGGTGACGCCGATCTCCAGCGTGGCGCTGAAATCCCGGCTCGAAACCACCATCGTGCAGGTGCATTTCGAGGACGGCGCCAAGGTCAATGATGGCGATGTCCTGTTCACGCTCGACGCGCGCCAGATCGACGCCCAGATCGAGCAGGCCGAGGGGGTGTTGGCCAAGGATCGGGCGCAGCTCGAGGGCGCCCAACGCGATTTCCGGCGTTACACTGATCTCGTCGGCAAGGGCGCGACTACCCAGGTCAACCTCGATAATGCCAAGACCCAGGCTGACGTTTTGATCGGCACCATCAAGGCGGATCAATCCGCGCTCGACAATCTGAAGGTCCAGAAGAGCTACACCGTGATCCGCGCGCCGTTCTCGGGACGGATCAGTGCGGCCAACGTGAAGGTCGGCAATTTTGTGCGTCCGGCCGATACCGCGCCACTCGCCGTCATCAACCAGATGGCACCGGTTTACGTGACCTTCGCCATCCCGCAGCGTGTCCTTGCCGACCTCCGCGACGCCATGGCATCGGGAGGGTCCCGTGTGATCGCGACCATCCCCGGCCATGCGCAATCCGAGGACGGCAAAGTCGCGATGGTCGAAAATACCGTGGATCCCACCACCGGCATGATCACCGTGCGCGGCATCATGAATAACGAGAACGAAACGCTGTGGCCGGGGATCCTGGTCAACACTAAACTCGTGATCCGGACCGAGGAGGGCGTGACGGTACCCACGGCTGCAGTGCAGCGCAGCCAGAACGGCAATTACGTTTTCACGATGAAAGACGGCAAAGCCCATGTCCAACCGGTGAAGATCAGCCGCACGTCCCAGGGATTTTCCGCGGTCGCGTCAGGACTGGCCGGCGGCGAGGACGTCGTTGTCGACGGGCAATTGCTGTTGTCGGAGGGTACCCCGGTCGCGCCGCGCGCGCCCAAGGCAGGGACCTGACCGATGACGCTTTCGGAGCTTTGTATCCGTCGCCCGGTCATGACGACGCTATTGACCGCTTCGATCATCGCATTCGGCGTGTTCGGCTTTCGCCTGCTGCCGGTCTCGGCGCTGCCCAAGGTGGATTTCCCCACCATCGCCGTGACTGCGACCCTGCCAGGCGCCAGCGCCGACACCATGGCGGCTTCTGTCGCCGGGCCGATCGAGCGGCAGCTCTCGACCATCGCCGGCATCTCCTCGATGTCCTCGACCTCCTCGCAGGGCACCACCTCGATCGTCATTCAGTTCGATCTCAACCGCAACATCGACGCCGCCGCGCTCGACGTGCAGACGGCGCTCACCATCGCGCAACGCCGCCTGCCGATCGAAATGACGATCCCGCCGAGTTTCCGCAAAGTTAATCCGTCGGATTTCGCGGTGCTGTTCATCTCGCTGGGGTCGGAAACGCTGCCGCTGTCGACCGTCAATGAATATGGCGATATCACCATAGGCCAGGCGATGTCGCAGATTCAGGGCGTCGCCCAGGTCGTGATTTTCGGCAGCCAGAAATTTGCGATCCGGGTGCAGGCCGATCCGGAAGCCGCGGCTGCGCGCGGAATATCGCTGGAGGACGTCCGCGCCGCGGTCTCGCGGGCGAATTCGTCGACGCCGGTTGGCACTCTGAATGGCCCGAAACAGGACGTCGCGCTTCAGGCCTCCGGCCAGATGGACAAGGCGGCCGACTACCGCCACGTGATCGTCGCCTGGCGCAACGGTTCGCCGGTCCGGCTCGACGAGATCGCGCACGTCTATGACAGCGTCGAGAACGACAAGATCGCGACCTGGTTCAATGGTACCCGCTCGATCGTGCTCGCAATCTACAAGCAGCCCGATGCCAATACGGTCGCCGTCGTCGACGGCGTGCTGGCGAAGCTGCCGATGCTGCGCGCCCAAATCCCGCCATCGGTGAAGATCGACGTCGCCATGGACCGTTCGGTGTCGATCCGCCAGTCCGTCAGCGACGTCGAGGAGACCCTGCTGATCGCCATCGGTCTCGTCATCATGGTGATCTTCCTGTTCCTGCGCTCCGCGTCGGCGACCTTCATCCCGGCGCTGGCGGTGCCGATTTCGCTGCTCGGCACCTTCGCCGCCATGTACATGCTGGACTTCTCGATCAACAACATGACGCTGTTGGCGCTGACCTTGTCCGTCGGCTTCGTGGTCGATGATGCCATCGTCATGCTGGAAAACATCGTCCGGCATATCGAACACGGCACGCGCCCTTATGAGGCGGCCCTCAGGGGCGCCCGCGAGATCGGCTTCACCATCATCTCCATCACCTTTTCACTGATTGCGGTTTTCATCCCGGTGCTGCTGATGGGGGGCATCGTCGGGCGCGTGTTTCGCGAATTCGCGGTCACGATCGCGGTGGCGATCGTGGTGTCGGGCTTCGTTTCCCTGACGTTGACGCCGATGCTATGCGCCCGTGTCCTGAAGGCGCACGACGCGACGAAAAAGCCCAATATCGTGCTTCGTATTTTCGAGCGGATGTTCGAGACCTGGCTTCGAGCCTATGAATGGGCGCTCGATTGGGTGCTTGCCCGCAAGGCGTTGATGCTGGTGGTGACAATGGCGACGCTCGCCGGAACCATCGCGCTCTACATCGTCGTGCCCAAGGGGTTCTTCCCACAAGAGGATACCGGCTTTCTCTCGGGCGTGACCGAAGCCGCGACCGACACCTCATTCGAGGCGATGACGGTTCGCCAGAAGGAACTCGCTGATATTTTGAGCGGCGATCCGGCGGTGGAATACATCAATTCGACGGTCGGCGCCGGCGGTCCCAACGTGACGGCGAATTATGGCCGATTGTTCATCGCGCTGAAGCCGAGGAAAGAGCGGGAATCGGCGACCGTGGTGATGGCGCGCTTGCGCCAGAAGGCGACGCAGGTGCCGGGAATGCAGGCGTTCTTCCAGGGCATCCAGAATCTCAACATCGGCGGACGGCCGTCGAAGAGCCAGTACCAGTACACCTTGCAGAGCGGAGACACCGAAGCGCTTTACCGGCTGTCTCCGGAGATGCGCGATGCCATCGCCAGGGTGCCGGGATTGCTCGACGTCACCACCGATCTCTACATCAAGAACCCGCAGATGACCGTCGACATCGACCGCGAGAAAGCCGCGGTCTACGGCGTCACCGTCGATCAAGTGCGCAACCAGCTCTACAACGCCTATGGCGCGCGCCAGGTCGGTACCATCTACATGCCGTCCAACGATTACCAGATCATCCTGGAGGCGCAGCCGCAGTTCCGGGTCGATCCGTCCGACCTCTCCAAGCTCTATGTGAAGACCACGAACAACCAGACGATTCCGCTCGATGCGGTCGCCCGGCTGGTGCCGTCGGTCGGTCCATTGCAGATCAACCATCAGGGCCAGCAGCCCGCCGTGACGATCTCGTTCAACCTCGCGCCGAATTACTCGCTGGGCTATGCGGTCGACGAGATCACCAAGATCGAGCAAAGCTCAAATCTTCCAGCCACCATCGCCACCGGCTTCTCCGGCACGGCGCAGGTGTTCCAGGATTCATTGCGCGGACAGGGCGTCCTGATCCTGGCGGCGGTGTTCGCGGCCTTTGTGATCCTCGGTATCCTCTACGAAAGCTTCATTCATCCGATCACCATCATTTCCGGCCTGCCGTCGGCGGGCATCGGCGCGATCCTCACTTTGATGATGTTCAAGATGGAGCTCTCGGTGATCGCGATGATCGGCATCGTCATGCTGGTCGGCATCGTCAAAAAGAACGCCATCATGATGGTGGATTTTGCGCTGGAGCGCCGCCGGGTGGGCTTGAGTGCCGAACACGCGATCCGTGAAGCGGCATTGCTGCGGTTCCGCCCGATCATGATGACGACCTTCGCGGCGATTTTCGGCACACTGCCGATTGCGATCGGGGCGGGCGCCGGCGCCGAACTGCGTCAGCCGCTTGGCGTCGCCGTGGTCGGCGGTCTCTGCGTGTCTCAGCTGCTCACGCTGTTCATCACTCCGGTGATCTACATCTATCTCGACCGGATAGATCGTCGCCTCAAGCGCCGGCTGGAACCGCAGGCCGACGAGGTCGAACGCCTCGCAGAGCCTCACGTCGTCGCGGCCGAATAGAGTTGTCAGATCGAAAAACTGGTGCCGCAGCCGCAGGATGCGGTGGCGTTGGGGTTGACTACCCGGAACGAGGCGCCGATCAGATCGTCGACGAAATCGACCTCGGAGCCCGCCAGAAACGGCACCGACGCCGGATCGACCAGCACCACGGCGCTGTCGCGCGCGATCACCATGTCGTCTTCGGCCTTGGCGCGCTCGATATCGAATTTGTATTGAAAGCCGGAACAGCCGCCGCCCTCGACGCTGATGCGCAGCATCGCACCTTCACCCTCGGTCTTGAGGATTTCCCCGATGCGGCGGGCCGCCCGCTCGCTGATGACGACACTGGCTGCTGTCATAACCTCGCTCCGATAGCCGGCTTATACCCGAATTATTTAGTATCCGGCGCCTAAGTCTAGTTAAGTGCGGCGGGCGCCGGAATCAAACCCCTGCAGGAGACTAATATACCGTGTCGGTCGGAATGGCTGCTCCTCGTTCGGTTTTTGCCTGCGATCCCGATCGCAGTCACGGACGGCTGTTCCAGGAACCACCGAGCAAGACCCGCAGCCCGTTCCGGCGCGATTGCGACCGCGTGATCCACTCTACCGCCTTTCGCCGCCTGAAGTACAAGACTCAGGTGTTCGTGTTCCACGAAGGCGATCATTACCGCACCCGGCTGACCCATTCCCTCGAAGTGGCGCAGATCGCCCGCGCGCTGGCCCGGCAACTCGGCCTCGACGAGGATCTCACGGAAACGCTGGCGCTGGCCCATGACCTCGGCCATCCGCCGTTCGGTCACGCCGGCGAGCGGGCGCTGGACGCCTGCCTGCAGGCCCATGGCGGGTTCGACCACAACGCCCAGACCTTGCGTGTCGTGACTTCGCTGGAGCATCGCTATCCCGAATTCGACGGGCTCAATCTGACCTGGGAGTCGCTCGAGGGGATCGTCAAGCACAACGGGCCGCTGACCGAGAGAAACGGGACGGCCGCCGGGCGCTATCGCGATCGCGGCATTCCCGTCGGCATTTCCGAATATAACCGCAAATACGATCTCGAGCTGTGGAGCTTTGCCTCGCTGGAGGCGCAGGTCGCGGCGATCGCCGACGATATCGCCTATGACGCCCACGACATCGACGATGGCCTGCGGGCCGGTCTGTTCACCGTCGATGATCTCAAGGTCATGCCGCTGACGGCGTCGATGATCGCCGAAATCGACAGGCACTATCCCGCGCTCGATCACGACAGGCGCGGCGCGGAGCTGGTGCGCGAGCTGATTTCCTATCTGATCGGCGCGGTCGTCTCGGAAGCGCGGAGTCGTCTGCTGGTCGCAAAACCGCAATCGGTCGACGAGGTCCGCAACCTCGGCGAGGTGCTGATCGCGTTTCCGGCAGGCGTTGCGCAGGCCGAGGCCGAGATCAAGTCGTTCCTGAAGATTCGGATGTACCGGCATGAGCGGGTGATGCGGGTGATGGGCGAGGCCGAACAGATCCTGTTCGACCTGTTCGCGCGCTATCAGAAGAGCCCTGGCGATCTGCCGGCCGAGTGGCTGCCGCCGGAGGGCGGGGACAGCGAAACCGAGCGTGCCCGGCGGATCGGCAACTTCATCGCCGGCATGACCGACCGTTTCGCGCTGACCGAGCACCAAAGGCTTTTTGACTCGACCCCGGATTTGCGTTAGGCGGCGGCCTCAAAGCCGCATGCGCGGTGCAATCCCCCGGTTCAATAAGTCCGCCCATGGCCGAAAAAGCTTCACCTCCGCACCTTTTCGCCGACGTGCTGGCGCGCGTGCACGCGGTTTGCGGCGAGCTCGCGGCCGAAGGCGGCTGGCCCGCCGGCGTCGACCTGTCGCGGGTCGTGGTCGAGCCGCCGCGCGACGCCGCGCATGGCGATATGGCGACCAACGCCGCGATGGTGCTGGCCAAGGAGGCCAAGGCAAGACCGCGCGACCTCGCCGAAGCGATCGCCGCGAAGCTGCGCGCGGACGATCTGATCGCTTCGGTCGATGTCGCCGGTCCGGGCTTTATCAATCTCACCCTGAAGCCGAAGGCGTGGTCGGACGCGCTGCGCACCGTGCTGCGCGAGGGCGACGCCTACGGGCAAAGCGCGATGGGCGCGGGCGAGAAGGTCAACGTCGAATACGTCTCGGCCAATCCGACCGGGCCGATGCATGTCGGACATTGCCGCGGCGCGGTGTTCGGCGACGCGCTGTGCAGCCTGCTCGCGTTCACGGGCTATAACGTGACCCGCGAATATTACATCAACGATGCCGGCGCGCAGGTCGATGTGCTCGCGCGCTCGGCTTTCCTGAGGTATCGCGAGGCGCTCGGCGAGAACATCGGCGACATTCCGGAAGGGCTTTATCCCGGCGACTATCTGAAGCCGGTTGGGCAGGCGCTGGCGGCCGAATATGGCGACAAGCTATCGGCAATGCCGGAAGGCCGATGGCTTCCGATCGTGCGCGACAAGGCGATCGCGATGATGATGGAGGAGATCAAGGGCGATCTCGCAGCCCTCAACATCCGGCATGATGTTTTCTTCTCGGAACGTTCGCTGACCGAAACCGGCAACAACAAGGTAGCCGAGACTATCGATTTCCTGCGTTCGCGAGGCGATGTATATGAAGGCCGTCTGCCGCCGCCGAAGGGCGGGCCGGTCGAGGATTACGAGGACCGCGTACAGACGCTGTTCCGCGCCACCGCCTATGGCGACGATGTCGATCGTCCGCTGATGAAGTCCGACGGCTCCTATACCTATTTCGCCTCCGACATCGCCAACCACAAGAACAAGTTCGACCGCGGCTTTACCAATCTCATCGACGTGTTCGGCGCCGACCACGGCGGCTACATCAAGCGCATGCAGGCGGCGGTCAAGGCCGTCACCGCGGGTAAAGCGACGCTGGATGTGAAGATCGTGCAACTCGTCAAGCTGTTGCGCAACGGCGAGCCGGTGAAGATGTCGAAACGCTCCGGCGATTTCGTCACCTTGCGCGAGGTGGTGGACGAGGTCGGCAAGGACGCCGTCCGCTTCATGATGCTCTACCGCAAGAACGATGCGGTGCTGGATTTCGACCTCGCCAAGGTGATCGAGCAGTCGCGCGAGAACCCGGTATTCTATGTGCAGTACGGCCACGCCAGGGGTCACTCGGTGTTCCGCAACGCCCGGGAGGTGATTCCGGACCTGCCGGAACAGGCGGACGCCCGGGCGGCATTCCTGGTGGACGCGGCGGTGGAGCGGCTGACCGACCCTTCGGAACTGGACCTGCTGCGGCGGCTGGCGCTCTATCCCCGGATGATCGAGGCGGCCTCGGTGGCCCATGAGCCGCACCGAATCGCTTTTTATCTATATGATCTTGCCAGCGAATTTCACGCGCTGTGGACCAGGGGACGCGATTTGCCCTATTTACGCTTCATTATCAATAATGATGCAGAGATTACAAAGGCGCGGCTGGCCTTGGTCCAGGGCGTCGTCTCGGTTCTGGCATCGGGCTTAGCCGTTCTCGGCGTTCACGCTCCAGACGAGATGCGGTAATTTCAGGGGCGAAGCGCCGCTCACACGGGGATCGTGGGTGGCATCTGGCAGGGGCTGGTTCGTCTGCAGAAGCGGGTTGGCGGCTTTCCCGAAGGGGACGCATCATCACGATGGCTGATCGATACCAGGACAGACCTTTTCCCGCTGACAATGACTATGATCGCGGCGACGATCCGCACGCTTCGGCAAGGGGCGAGAGCGATCCGTTGGCCGAACTCGCGCGGCTGATCGGCCAGACCGATCCGTTCGGTACCATGGGCCGGGCCAATGCAGCAGGTTCCCCCGCGCACGACGGCACGCGATCCCTATCAACGCCCGGCCGGGCCTACCTATCAGCCGCCGGCTGAGCCCGATATTGCCCCTCCCGCGGGGCCGCCGCCGTGGCTGCAGCGCGCCAACAGGCAGGAAGTCCCGCAGCAGGAGCCTTCGCCGGATTACCCCAGCTCGGTACATCCGCTGCAGCGCTACGCGGCGGCGCGGCCAGCGCCTGAGCCGGATTATCAGGAGGAGACCCCGGTACGCCGAGGAGCCGCGGTACGCCGAGGAGCCCGAGCCCGCCGATCCGTCGCGCTATGACGATGCATTGTACGGTCAGCTCGATGCCGGGGCGCAGCCGTTTCCGCACGATCCAGCCTATGCGGATGACGCCTACGCCTATCAGGACGGCTACGATGATGGTGCCGAGGAACCGGTACAAAAGCGTCACGGCGGGATGGTCACGGTGATCGTGGTGCTTGCGTTGGCGGTGCTGGGGACGGGTGCCGCCTTTGCCTACCGTACCTATATGGGATCGCCGCGCAGCGGCGAGCCGCCGGTCATCAAGGCAGACACAAGTCCGACCAAGGTCGTGCCCGCACCCGCCGACGGTTCGTCCAAGCTGCCGGATCGCATGGCGGCCGGCGATGGCACCGAGAAGATCGTTCCGCGCGAGGAAGCGCCGGTTGACGTCAACGCCAAGGCGGGTCCCCGCGTGGTGTTTCCGCCGCTGAACCAGAACGGCAATCCGCCGTCCCCGGCGAGCGTGGCTCCAGGCAATCAGCCGCCGGCCAAGCGCCGGAAACGGAACGCTGCCGAACACCGAGCCGCGCAAGATCAGGACCCTGACCGTCCACGGCGATCAGCCCGACGGCCCGCCGCTGCCGGTCGCGCCCGGCGCCGCCCGCAGCTGCGAAGCCGGCGCCGCCTGCACGAACCGCAGCGCGCCGCCGCCCGCACAACCCATCAACATCGGCCAATGCCAGCGCCAATGCGCCGATGTCGCTGGTGCCGCAGGGTAACCAGCCGGCTCCTGCCGCCGAGCCACGGACCCGGGTGGCCAACACCAACCCGGCGCCAGACAGCGCCGCCACAGCAGCGGCGGATATCTGGTTCAGGTCTCCTCCCAGCGCAGCGAGGCCGACGCCCAAGCCTCCTACCGGGCTCTGCAGGGCAAATTCCGGGCGGTGCTGGGCGCGCATTCGCCGCTGATCAAGCGGGCCGACCTCGGCGAAAAGGGCGTCTACTACCGCGCCATGGTTGGTCCGTTCGGGACGTCCGAGGAGGCGGCGCAGTTCTGCGGTAACCTGAAGTCGGCCGGCGGCCAGTGCGTCGTCCAAAGGAATTAACGGCCGTTTCCTTGACCCCCGGGGCGGCAGCGGGCTAATCGGCCCGGATGACCACGCGGGCTTTCATCACAGGCGTATCCGGAACGGAGCTGAACGCCGCCGAGCGTGAATTTATCCGCGCGCAGCGGCCGTGGGGCTTCATCCTGTTCAAGCGGAACATCGAGGCGCCCGCGCAAGTCACTCGGCTTGTTGATGAATTGCGCAAGGAGACTCGGGCGAACCCGATGCGCCGGTGCTGATCGATCAGGAGGGCGGCCGGGTGCAGCGCCTCGGTCCGCCGCATTGGCCGGCTTATCCGGCGGGAGCGGTATTCGGCGGCTTTACGATATCGACCGCCGAGCTTGGCCTTACCGCGGCGCGGCTGAGCGCCCGGCTGATCGCGGCCGATCTCGGCGATCTCGGCATCACCGTGGATTGCCTGCCGCTGGCGGACGTGCCGGTGGCCGGCGCCGACGCGGTCATTGGCGACCGGGCCTACGGAACCGAGCCGGGCAAGGTCGCGGCGATCGCGCGCGCGGTGACCGAGGGGCTGGAGCAGGGTGGCATTTTACCGGTTCTCAAGCACATTCCCGGGCATGGACGGGCGACCGCGGATACCCATTTCAGGCTTCCGGTGGTCGATACGCCCCGGGCCGAGCTGGAACGGACCGATTTCGCCGCTTTTCAACCGCTGGCGGACCTGCCGATGGCCATGACCGCACATGTTGTGTTTAGCGCACTGGACCCCGCCCATCCGGCGACGACTTCTGCGACAATGATCAACCAAGTGATTCGCGGCGTGATCGGGTTCCAAGGTTTGTTGATGAGTGATGACGTGTCCATGAACGCCTTGGCGGGATCGATCGCCGAGCGGACCCGAGCCATCTTTGCCGCCGGCTGCGACATGGTTCTGCATTGCAACGGCAAACTCGACGAAATGCGCGAGGTTGCCCGCGAGACGCCGGAATTGTCAGGCAAGGCGCTGGAGCGCGCGAGAACGGGCGCTGGCGTCCCGCAAAGCGCCGCAAGCCTTCGATCGGCTGAACGGCGCGGGCTGAACTGGATGCGTTGATCAAACGGGCAGGAACGGCGCAGGCGCATGAGCGCGGAAATCTTATCATTCGAAACCGGGCGGCCGGCTGAACTCTCCGACGACGAGCCGTCGCTGGTCGTCGACGTCGAGGGCTATGAGGGCCCGCTCGATTTGCTGCTGGCGCTGGCGCGGCAGCAGAAGGTCGATCTCGCCAAGATTTCCATCCTGGCGCTGGCCGACCAGTATCTGGTGTTCATCGAGGCGGCGCGGAAAATCAGGCTCGAGCTCGCCGCCGACTATCTGGTGATGGCGGCGTGGCTGGCGTTTCTGAAATCGCGGCTGCTGCTGCCGGAAGCCGCCCACCGCGGACGGACCGAGCGCCGAGGAAATGGCGACCGCGCTCGCCAACCGGCTGCGCCGGCTGGAGGCCATTCGCGAAGCGGCGAACCGGCTGATGAACCGGCCGCAATTGCAGCGCGACATTTTTCCGCGCGGCAATCCCGAAGCCATCGCGGAGATCAAGCATCCCAAATTCACCGCGACCCTGTTCGACCTGCTCACCGCCTATGCCGCGCAGCGCCAGCAGCGGGTGCTGGCGACCGTGCATCTGGCGAAGCGCACGGTGTGGTCGCTGGCGGAGGCGAGGGCCTCGCTGGAGCGCCTGGTCGGGATCGCCGAGGACTGGAGCTGCCTCGACGAATATCTGCTCAGCTACGTCGTCGATCCCTCGCAAAAGGCCACGGTTTTCGCGTCCAGCTTTGCCGCCGCCCTGGAACTGGTGCGGGAAGGCGAGATGGAACTGCACCAGAAAGAGGCGTTCGCGCCGCTGTATTTTCGAAAGCGTCCGCCGCAACCAGTATCCGGACGCGATGACCGCGCCGGATCTGACGGCCGAGTAAGTGGAAGAAGGAGACCGAGCCATGGCAAGCCTGGCGGAAAAACGCATAGCCGATGCCGAGGAGGGCTCTGTCGATCCGCAGGCGCGGCCCGAGGAATTGCGGCTTCTCGAAGCGCTGCTGTTTGCCTCCACCGAACCGCTCGATCAGGCCACCCTCGCCAAGCGGATGCCCGAGGGCGTCGACATCAAGGTCGCGCTGGCGCAACTGCAGGCGGACTACGCCTCGCGCGGCGTCAATCTGGTGCGCGTCGCCAACAAATGGACCTTCCGCACCGCGGGCGATCTGTCCTGGCTGATGACGCGGGAGAGCACCGAGACCCGCCGGCTGTCGCGCGCGGCGATCGAGATGCTCGCGATCATCGCCTATCACCAGCCGGTGACGCGCGCGGAGATCGAGGAAATCCGCGGGGTGATCACCTCCAAGGGAACGCTCGATGTGCTGCTGGAAACCGGGTGGATTCGTCCGCGCGGCCGCCGCAAGACGCCGGGCCGTCCGCTCACCTTCGGAACCACGGAAGCCTTCTTGTCGCAGTTCAGCCTGGAGGCGCTCGGCGATCTGCCGGGCCTCGAGGAGCTGAAAGGCACCGGCCTGTTGGATTCGCGGCTGCCTTCCGGCTTCAGCGTTCCGACGCCGTCGGACGATCCGGCGCTGCGCGACGACGAGGATCCGCTGGAGATCGGCGATCTGGAACTGGCGCTGGCGCCCGCGGTGGAGGAGCCGGAAGAGGGCGACGAAGGCTGATTCCAATCGGGCTGCCGTCAGGCGGGTGCTTGCGCCCGACGCCGGTTAACGGTAGTCGCGTTAACAGCGATTTGACGCGGCTTAAGTCCTTGTTTTTGACACCTCCTGAGCCTACTTTCCGACTAAGGATTAGGCCGGGTCGCCGGCTTCGCGTGTTTGGAGGGTTGCAGGATGGGTTCGCTTAGCATTTGGCACTGGATCGTCGTGATCGCAGTCGTCCTGCTGTTGTTCGGTCGCGGCAAGATTTCCGACCTGATGGGCGATGTCGCGCAGGGCATCAAGGCCTTCAAGAAGGGCATGCAGGACGATGAAAAGACTGCGGAAAAGCCCGAGCCCGTGAAGTCCATCGATCACAACGCCACGCCTCCTGCGGCGGCGCGGTCGGATGTCGGCAGCAAGGCTGTCTGAACACCCGCTTGCGGCAGGCGTCGCGGCAAGACCGGTTGGAGGAGACGCGGGCGGCCCAAATCTTGTTTGGCAAATCTTGTTTGACAAGTATTGGGGTGAGATCGCCTCGCGTGAGCGGAATTATTCATGTTCGATATCGGGTGGAGTGAATTGCGTCGTCATCGCGGTCGTCGCGCTGATCGCCATCGGCCCGAAAGAATTGCCCGGCGTGCTGCGCATGGTCGGGCAATGGATGGGCAAGGCGCGCAAGATGGCCGCCGAATTCCAGGGCCAGTTCCAGGAAGCCATGCGCGAGGCCGAAATGGCCGACCTCAAGAAGAGCTTCGACGAGGTCAAGGAAGCCGCCTCCGGCTTCACCACCGGCAACCTGATGACCTCGCTGGAAAAGGACGTCAGCAAGGCGCTCGACATCGATGACATCGACAAGCCGGTGGCGTCCGCGACCGATACGCCCGCGGTCGAGCCGCCGGTCATTCCGACCGGCGATCGAAGATCGACGCGCCGGAAGCGCCGATCCCGGAAATCTTCACCGAGGCCGAGGCGCATGCCGCGGCATCGCAGCCGCTGGCGATCGTGCAGGAGGCGCAAGCGCAACCCGCGCCGCAGGATACTGCGCCTGCCGACGCCTGACGTTCTCAAGGACGCCAAAGCGTCATGAGCGCCGAAGATATCGAGGCCAGCAAAGCGCCGCTGATGGATCATTTGATCGAGCTGCGCTCGCGGCTGATCAAGGCGCTGCTCGGCTTCGGCGTGGCCTTCATCTTCTGCTTCTTCTTCGCCAAGCAGATCTACAACGTGCTGGTGTGGCCGTTCGTCTGGGTCGCCGGCGCCGAGAACTCGAAATTCATCTACACGGCGCTGTTGGAATATTTCATCACCCAGCTGAAGCTGGCGCTGTTCGGCGCCGGCTTCATCTCGTTCCCGATCGTCGCCACGCAGATCTACAAATTCGTGGCGCCCGGCCTCTACAAGCACGAGCGCGGCGCGTTCCTGCCGTATCTGATCGCCACGCCGTTCTTTTTCGTGATGGGATCGATGCTGGTCTATTTCGTGGTGCTGCCGATGCTGGTGCGGTTCTCGCTCGGCATGCAGCAGCTCGGCGGCCCCGAGACCGCGCAAATCCAGCTGTTGCCGAAGGTCGGCGAATATCTGTCGCTGATGATGTCGCTGATCTTCGCCTTCGGCATCGCGTTCCAGCTGCCGGTGATCCTGACGCTGCTGGGGCGGATCGGCATCATCACCTCGAAACAGCTGCGCGACAAGCGCCGCTATTTCATCGTGGTCGCCTTCATCATCGCCGCCGTCCTGACGCCGCCCGACGTGCTCAGCCAGTCCTCGCTCGCGATTCCCTTGCTGCTGCTGTACGAAGGCTCGATCATCGCGGTGCGCATCGTGGAGAAGAGGGCCGCCGCGGCCAGGCGGCTGCCGCCACCACCCCGCCCCCCGCGACCCCGCCGCCGCCCGAGCCGATCCGGCGGAGTAGGGCGGACCGCCTGCGTTTTCGCCCTATCATTACGCGGCACATTGCCTATGATTCGTCATGCCCGGGCTTGACCCGGGCATCCACGACTTGATCTAAGGCGGCAAAGACGTGGATGGCCGGGATAAACCCCCAAGCCCGGCCATGACCAGGAAATCTGTCATGCACGACATCAAATGGATCCGCGACAATCCCGACGGCCTTCGACGCCGGACTGAAACGGCGCGGGCTGGCAGCCGTTGTCGGCGTCGCTGCTGGCGATCGACGAAAAGCGCCGTGCCGCGATCCTGAAGTCGGAGCAGGCGCAGGCGCGGCGCAATGCGGCCTCAAAGGAAATCGGCGACGCCAAGAAGGCCAAGGACGACGCGCGCGCCGCCGCGCTGATGGCCGAGGTCGCCGAACTCAAGACCACGATGCCGCAGCTCGAAGCTGGCGGCGAAGGCGGCGGACGAGGAACTGGCCAAGGAGCTGGCCGCGATTCCGAACCTGCCGCTCGACGAAGTGCCCGACGGCGTCGACGAGCACGGCAATGTGGTGCGGCACCATTTCGGCGCGATGCGCAATTATGCGTTCGCGCCGAAGCCGCATGACGATCTCGGCGGCGCGCTCGGCTACATGGATTTCGAAAGCGCGGCGAAGCTGAGCGGCGCGCGCTTTGTGGTGCTGAAGAAGGGTCTCGCGCGGCTGGAGCGCGCGATCGGGCAGTTCATGCTCGATCTGCACACCAACGAGCACGGCTATACCGAGATCAATCCGCCGTTGCTGGTGCGCAACGACGTGATGTTCGGCACCGGACAACTGCCGAAGTTCGAAGACGATCAGTTCTGGGCCATCAAGGGCGAATTGCTGGCCGCGCCCGACGCCGATCTGCAGAAGCGAGCGGCTCGGCCTGATCCCCACCGCCGAAGTGCCGCTGACCAACCTCGTGCGCGAATCCATCCGCGACGAGAAGGAATTGCCGATGCGGCTGACCGCGCTGACGCCGTGCTTTCGCGCCGAGGCGGGCGCCGCCGGCCGCGACACCCGCGGCATGATCCGCCAGCATCAGTTCACAAAAGTCGAACTGGTCTCGATCACGACGCCCGAGACCAGCAAGGACGAGCACGAGCGGATGCTGGCCTGCGCCGAGGAAGTGCTGCGGCAGCTCGACCTGCATTACCGCGTGATGACGCTGTGCGCCGGCGACATGGGTTTTTCGGCGCAGAAGACCTACGACATCGAGGTCTGGATGCCGGGCCAGGGCGAGGGCGGCGCGTTCCGGGAAATCTCGAGCTGCTCGGTGTGCGGCGATTTCCAGGCCCGCCGCATGGACGCGCGCTATCGCGCCGGCGACGGCAAGCCGCGCTTCGTGCACACGCTGAACGGCTCCGGCACCGCGGTCGGCCGCGCGCTGATCGCGGTCATGGAAACCTATCAGCAGGAGGACGGCTCGATCGCCGTGCCCGACGTGCTGCAGCCCTATATGGGCGGGCTGAAGGTGATCGCCGCGCGACAAGTAATCCCGGCGGCGATTTATCGCAAGGCAGCCCGCCTTCGATGTTGCGAAGGCGGCGCGCCCCGGTATCTTCGTTTTCCGTCTGCGGCGACCGCCCATTCGGAAACGAAGGGACCAATGGCCCTGCATCGCGACATCTTTTGGGTGGGCAGACAATGGGCCGTCACCGGTTACGGCATCCAGGCGTGCAATCAGAAGCAGAAGGGCCAGTTCGATATCGAGGGCTCCCGGTTGTGGGAGGACGGCGTTCTGGAAAGCATCCGCGCCGAGGCGTGGCTCAATATCGAGGATTTCGAGAAGGCGCTTGCGGTCGCCCGCAAGTATTATCCCGAGCCGCCGCGAAAGGCCGCGCCGCCTGAGGCTGTTGTTTCGGAATTGAAACAAGTCGCCTTGAAAGCAACTCCGGGCAAGGAAAGTCCGGTCGAGACGCCGCAGATGTCGGCTCAAAAATTCGAACTGCGCGTCGAGGGCTGGCCGGCAAAATTCGTGCGACCGTGGCGCATCATCCGGCGTTCGACGCGTGAAATAGTCCGTATTTGAATCGCCGTACCGGGGATAGTGTTCTGGATTCATTCATCCTCAGGCACGAAGTTTTTCGAACTGAGCAATTTTGACCACGGACGCATGACGCCGAAAGGGCCATGATTGGATTTGACCCGTCGGTCCCGTTGGCCCGATTGGCAAGTTTCACATCTGCGCGATGTACCATGCCCGAATTTGAACCGGTGTCGCCCACGCATGTTTCCGCCATCGAGCGGCCGAGCTGCCCGAAATGCCGGCAGCGGCGCATGCTGTTGTCGAAGCTCGGGTCGGGACCGTCCGGCTCCGCCAGCCGTACCTTCGAGTGCCAGAGATGCGGTCACATCAGGACTACCGTCGTACCGAGCGACCCCATGAGTTCCGAATGCGCTGGGCTGGCTCGCGAGTGAGCTGAGGCCACCGACCTAAGTCCAAGCCGGCATCGGCGTTCCCTTGCCGGGAACTCATTTTCCCGCCCGGACCGGAAAGTGCTGACCGCTCGGCAGGATTTATGTCGCTTACCCGACATAAGAGGATTATAATGAGTTTTATCGAGCTGGGCCACTGGCGACTGAGAGGGTTGTGCTCCCGGCCGATGACGGACGACGTCATGCTCAACACGCCGCCGATCCGGATCTAGAGGATGCGTTCGATCCCCGGGCTTTCTTGGGCCGGGTTGGGGTCGGGAAACGATCGACCGATACGCCAAGAACCAGAAGATCTTCAGCCAGGGCGACGTCGCCGACGCGGTCTTCTTCATCCTGAAGGGCAAGGTCAAGATCACGGTGCTGTCCGAGCACGGCAAGGAAGCGGTGGTCGGGATCTTTCGGCAGGGCAGTTCTTCGGCGAAGCATGTCTCGAAGGGGCGGAACTGCGCACCGCAACCAGCCAGGCCATGGAAGAGTGCCTGATCACTTCGATCACCAAGCCCGACGATGCTTGCGACCCTTGCCGGCGAGCCGAAGTTTTCCGCATTTTTCATCGGCTATCTGTTGTCCCGCAACAGCCGGATCGAAGACGATCTGATCGACCAGCTGTTCAATTCGCAGCGAGAAGCGCCTCGCGCGTCTGCTGCTGCTGCTCGCGAATTTTGGCGCACGAAGGCGGCCGCAGCCGGTCACCGATCACGCTCAGTCAGGAGACGCTGGCGGAAATGATCGGCACGACCCGGTCCCGCGTGAGTTTTTTCATGAACAAATTCAGGAAGAAGGGATACATCGACTACAACGGAAAAATCGAAGTCCAGCGCGTCGCTGCTGGACGCCGTGCTGCGCGAAAAGCCTCAAATCGACGAGGATGATTAAGCGCTGCGTGAAATCAATAATCCCGCTGCGGGATCGGATACCCGGCGAAGCGATACGTTCGCGAACCAGACCCGACATGCTGGTCCGTGATGCTGAAATCATCTTCGAATATGCGGGCGGGATATCTTCGTCGCGCTGTCGAGCAGCTGCCGGGCATCCGTATCGTGCCGCGCTCGCAACCCCGCCGCCGTTACGGCGCAACACCTCTCGCCGTGGAAACCACCTGATGCGGTCAGCGGGCAAAGTCCCGGTGGCAAGGAATTTCCTTGAATTTACTGGGTTTGCCTCGACGGCGCGAGAGGGATAAGACGACGCTCGTCGGCTCCGGAATCGATTGAAAAAGGCACTTAATCGGATGCGAATTCTTTGCACCAATGACGACGGCATCCATGCTCCCGGTCTGAAGATCGTCGAGGAGATCGCGCGCGCGCTGTCCGACGACGTCTGGGTGGTGGCGCCGGAGCTCGATCAGTCCGGCGTGTCGCATTCGCTGTCGCTGAACGATCCGTTGCGGCTGCGTGAAGTCGGTCCGCGCCATTTCGCGGTGCGGGGTACGCCGACCGACTGCGTCATCATGGGCGCGCGCCACATCCTCGGCGAGACCATGCCGGATCTCGTGCTGTCCGGCGTCAACAAGGGCCGCAACGTCGCCGAGGACGTCGTCTATTCCGGCACCATCGCTGGCGCGCTGGAAGGCACCATTCTGGGACTGCCGTCGTTCGCGCTGTCGCAGGAATTCAGCATGGAGACCCGCAACGCGCCGCTGTGGGAGACGGCGCTGAAATTCGGGCCACCGATCCTGCGCAAGGTGATCGACGCCGGCGTGCCCAAGAACACCGTGATCAATGTCAATTTTCCCGCCTGTGCGCCCGACGAGGTCGCAGGCGTGCGCGTGACGCGGCAGGGCAAGCGCAATCTCGGTTTTCTCAAGGTCGACCAGCGCCGCGACGGCCGCGGCAATCCCTATTTCTGGATCGGGTTCGAACGGCTGGCGCAGGTCGACGTGCCTGCCGAGGGCACCGATCTCTGCGGCGCTGGCGGCGCGCTATGTTTCGGTGACGCCGCTGCGGCTCGACCGCACCGACGACGAGTTTTCGCAGGCGCTGACGGCGACGCTGAAATAGGATCTTTCAAGCGGTCGTCGCTGCGAAAAAAGGGACCCAATCACAAGGTTCAGTAGTTTTAAATGCCGCCGCCCAGAAGTGAAGCCGCGGCCTAAACCGTCGCGCCCTTGAGCGTGCTGTCGATCATCCGCGCCAGGGTTTCGATCTGGAAAGGCTTTTGCAGCGCCGGGCGGTCGCGGTATTCTTGCGGCAGACCCGACGAGCCATAGCCGGTGGCGAAGATGAACGGGCGGTTGCGCGCCGTGATCAGTTCGGCGACCGGCGAAATCACCTTGCCATTGACGTTGACGTCGAGAATGGCGAGGTCGAATTCGGCGCATTGTGCGAGCCTGATCGCCTCGTTGATCTCGCCGGCCTCGGCTGCGATGCTGAACCCAAGCTCCTCCAGCATGTCGGCGACCATCATCCTGATCATCACCTCGTCCTCGACGAGGAAGACAGAACCGCCCGGCGGCCGCGTCGCAGTCATGAGAATGTCCTTGCCCATCCCACGTTTAAGGATCGCAAATAACGCCAACGGCGCAATGTCAACGTGCGCGAAAACGTTGCCCGCTGCCGTTGCGGGCTTTGACAGGAGATCGATTGCCCGCTCCCACAACGCCGGGCTACAAATCCGGTTCCCGGTCGGGAACACCGGTTTTGCGGAGAATTTTCTCCTGGGCCGGCGGTCTATCTGGCATCGAACTGATCGAGACCGGCCCCGGTACGAGCGTTTAAGAGATTGCCATGCCCGCTGTACCAAATCCGCCCGAAAAGATGATGTTTCAGCTTGGCCTGCGGCGACGCGGGATCAGCGATCAGGCGGTGCTGCGCGCCATGGAAGAGGTGCCGCGCGAGGTCTTCGTCGAGCCGGCCGATCGCGACGATGCCTACCGCGACAGCGCGCTCGGCATCGCCTGCGGACAGACCATCAGCCAGCCCTTCGTGGTGGCCTACATGACCGAACAGCTGCAGCTGCAGAAGGGGCACCGCGTCCTCGAGATCGGCACCGGCTCCGGCTATCAGGCCGCCATCCTGTCGCGGCTCTGCGGGCAGGTGCTGACGATCGAGCGCTACCGTACGCTCGCCGATACCGCCCGGGCGCGGCTTGCGAAGCTCGGTATGCGACAATGTCGAGGTGATGCTCGGGGACGGCTACGACATCCCGGCCAGCGCCGGCACTTTCGATCGTATCATCGTCACCGCGGCGATGGAGCAGATCCCCGAGGCGCTGACGGAGCGGCTCGAGCCCGGCGGTATCCTGATCGCGCCGGTCGGTCCGCACCACGGCACCCAGACCCTGGTCCGCGTCACCAGAACCGACACCGGCTTCGACCGCAGGGAGCTGGTGGACGTGCGGTTCGTGCCGGCGCTGCCGGGCATCGCCCGCGAACTGTAAGGCCCAGCGCCGTTGGCCAAGCGAACCGGGTTTTCGCAGGCGGCCTGCTGCGCTCCGCCCGGATTGCTCCGGAATGTAAGGTTTTCGCAGGGTTAAGCGGTTGTTTACTGGGGGCGTGTTTACTCAAAACAGTAGTTTGTTGCGTACGAGTGAGTAACCATGTCCCGTGTCGTCGAGTTGCTTTGCTCGCGCCGCGTACCGCACGTCGCGGCGCTGGCGCTGATGTCATTCGGGTTTGCGGGCTGCAGCGCCGATATGTCGACGCGGCTGTCGCAGAATTCCTTCTCCAATCCCTTTGCCTCGCAGCCTGAAGCCACCGGTTCGGTGCCGGCTCCCGCGGTCGAGCGCCGCGAACTCCCGCAATATTCCCGCCCGCAACCGCAATACCAGTCACAGGCCCTGCCGCCGCCGATCGCTGCGCCGCAGACCTATCCGGCGGCCAGCGCGGCGTATCCGGAGGAGGGCGCGGGCTGGCCTCCTATAATCCGCCGCCCGCGCATCCGCTTGGAGACGACCGGTACCGTTGCTCCGCGCTCGGTCGCGGCTGCCCATGCTCCCGTCCGAGCGGCACCACGATCATCGTCGGCACCAGCGACACGCTGGATATCCTGGCGCGCCGCTATCACGTCACGCCCGCGGCAATCCTGCAGGCCAACGGCTACAAGGGACCGCGCGCTTTGTCGCCGGGCCAGCAACTGATCATTCCGCACAGAGTCGGCCACCGCTGTCGGCTGCGCCTGCGCCTGCCGCCCCGGCAACCAGGGCTGTTGCCGCGGCCAGCGCACCGCCAATGGTTCATTTCGTCAACCGCGGCGACACGCTGCTCAGTATCGCCCGTCACAACCACATACCGGTCGCCGAACTGGCAAGAGCCAACGGCCTCGATCCTCAGGCGAAACTCAAGCTGGGCACCAGGCTGACCGTGCCCGGTGCGAAAACCGCTGCTGCTGCTCCGATTGCGCAGCCGCGCGGCCGTCGCTGCCGCCCAGCCTGCCGCCGCATTGGCGCCGCCTGCCACCAAAATGGCCGCGGTCACCGCCGGTCCGCCACAGAGCGCGCGGCTGGCCCAGGCGACGACCAAGGTCGAAGAGCCTTCCGCCGAAAGCCCGGTCAAGGCGGCCGAGGCGACCGGCGCGCTGCCGACATTCCGCTGGCCGGTGCGCGGCAAGGTGATCACCAGCTACGGCGCCAAGACCAACGGCAAGTCGAATGACGGCATCAATCTGGCGGTGCCGGAGGGGACGCCGATCAAGGCAGCGGAAGACGGCGTCGTGGCCTATTCCGGCAACGAGCTCAAAGGTTATGGCAATCTGGTTCTGGTTCGGCACGCCAACGGGTACGTCACCGCATATGCCCATGCGAGTGAGCTCCTGGTGAAGCGCGGCGATACGATCAAGCGCGGCCAGGTCATTGCCAAGTCGGGTCAGTCGGGCGAGGTGGGGTCGCCGCAACTCCACTTCGAGATCCGCAAAGGATCTACCCCGGTTGACCCGCTTCAATTCCTCAACGGGGCGTGATCACGGTGCGCCGTTTAGGCGCCCGGTTTGACCGGGCGACCAGAGACGGCAGTGATTGATCGAGGCGCCGCGGCGTACCGGATTCCGCGCTTTCGCGGGGAATGACGGTCTGACCAGGCGGCCTGCTTCGCGTGGGTTCAGCGAGAACGCAACTACTTCCCGCTGAGCCTCACGCCCAGCCGTCCCGCCAGTTCCTGCGTGAACTGCCAGGCGACGCGGCCTGACCGCGAGCCGCGCGTGGTCGACCATTCCAGCGCCTCGCGCTCGAGTTCTTCTTCGGCGAGCTTGATGCCGAAATGGCCGCAATAGCCCTTCACCATCGCCAGATATTCATCCTGGCTGCAGCGGTGAAAGCCGAGCCACAGTCCGAAGCGGTCCGACAGCGAGACCTTTTCCTCGACCGCTTCGCCGGGATTGATCGCGGTCGAGCGCTCGTTCTCGATCATGTCGCGCGCCAATAGATGCCGCCGGTTCGAGGTGGCGTAGAGGATGACATTGTCCGGCCGGCCCTCGATGCCGCCTTCCAGCACCGCCTTCAGCGACTTGTAGGAGGCGTCGTTGCCGTCGAACGACAGGTCGTCGCAGAACACGATGAAACGGAAATCGGATGCGCGCAGCAGATCCATCAGGGCCGGCAGGCTCTCGATATCCTCGCGATGAATCTCGATTAGCTTCAGGCGATCGGCGGGCTTGCGGTTGATGTTGATGCTGGCATGGGCCGCCTTCACCAGCGACGACTTGCCCATGCCGCGCGCGCCCCATAGCAGCGCGTTGTTGGCGGGAAGCCCATCGGCAAAGCGTTCGGTATTCTCGATCAGGATGTCGCGCATCCGGTCGATGCCCTTGAGCAGGCCGAGATCGACGCGGCTGACACGGGGCACCGGCGCCAGCCGTCCGTCGGGGTGCCAGACGAAGGCGTCGGCGCTGGCAAACGACGAGGCCGCGTCGGGCGCCGGCGAGGCGGCGGACAGCTGCGCCGCGATCGCTTCGAGCGCGCGGGCAATCCTTTCCGTTATGTCATGTTCGGAGGAGGCGGTCGGACGTTTTGTCACGGCCGAGCGTGATTTGCGCGCAGCGCGAGGGCTTGTTTTTCGGGGCTTTTTTGACATCTTCCGGGGTTCCTGACCGTGCAGCCATATCGGGCCTTTTGGCAGGCCGCAAGCCACTCAAATGATGGGCAAATGAGGGGTCTGGCGGCGTTGCAATTGGGACCGCGGCCGCTATAGTCCGCGCGAATTTGCCCGAACCGGCCCGACGCGAGCGGCGTTGCCGGCTCATTCCCGTTTCACGAGGATCGTCCGAATGCTGATTACACCTGCGTTTGCCCAGGCCGCGGGAGGCGAGCGACACCAACAGCATGTTGATGTCGCTGCTGCCGTTCGCGCTGATCTTCGTGATCATGTATTTCCTGATTCTGCGGCCGCAGCAGAAGAAGGTGAAGGACCATGCCGAACTCGTGAAGAACATCCGCCGCGGCGACACCGTGGTGACGACGGGCGGCCTCGTCGGCAAGGTCACCAAGGTGGTCGATGACGACCAGATCGAATTCGAAATCTCTGATGGCGTCCGGGTACGGCAGATGCGGCAGATGATTTCTGGCGTGCGCGCCAAGGGCGAGCCGGCGAAGGACAAGGGTGAGTCCGCCAAGGACGAGGCGTCCGCGAGCTAGCTTTTTCAAAGCGCCGCATTCTCCTGAAACTAACGGGTCAACTCGATGTTGTATTTCACGCGGTGGAAGGCGCTGGCGATCATCCTGACGGCGCTGGTGGTGTGCCTTTGCGCCGTTCCGAATTTCTTCCCCGAAGCGACCGTCAAGGGCTGGCCGGCATGGGCGCAGCGGCGGCTGGTGCTCGGCCTCGATCTGCAGGGCGGCTCCTATCTGCTGCTCGAGGTCGATTCCAACTACGTCAAGAAAGAGAAGCTCGACCAGATTCGCGACGACGTGCGCCGGACGCTGCGCGAGGCCAGGATCGGCTATACCGGCCTCGCCTCGCGTCCCGACAGCGTCGAGGTCCGCGTCAAGGACAGCGATCTGCAGAACGCGCTGACCAAACTGCGCGAGCTATCGCAGCCGCTCGGCGGGCTGATCGGCTCCAGCGGCCAGCGCAGCCTCGAAGTCAGCGATGGCGGCGGCGGCCTGATCCGCCTGACGGTGCCGCAGGCGGCCATCACCGAGCGCATCCGCCAGACCATCGAGCAATCGATCCAGATCGTCGAGCGACGCGTCAACCAGCTCGGCACCGTCGAGCCGGTGATCCAGCGGCAGGGCACCGATCGCATCCTGGTGCAGGTGCCGGGCCTGCAGGACCCGAGCCGCCTGAAGGAACTCCTCGGCAAGACCGCCAAGATGGAATTCCGCATGGTCGATACGACGGTGTCGCCGGATCAGGCGCAGGCGGGCAGGGTGCCGCCGGATTCCGACGTGCTGATGAGTTCGACGTCGCCGAAGACACCTTATGTCATCAAGAAGCAGGTTCTGGTCTCCGGCGGCGATCTGACCGACGCGCAGCCTGGCTTCGACCAGCGCTCCGGCGAGCCGATCGTCAGCTTCCGCTTCAACACTGCCGGCTCGCGCAAATTCGCGCAGGCGACGTCCGAGAATGTCGGGCAGCCCTTCGCGATCGTGCTCGATAACGAGGTGATTTCCGCTCCCGTGATCCGCGAGCCGATTACCGGCGGCGCCGGGCAGATCTCCGGCAATTTCACGGTGCAGCAAGCCAACGATCTGGCGATCCTGCTGCGCGCCGGCGCGTTGCCGGCGCCGCTGACGGTGATCGAGGAGCGCACCGTCGGCCCCGGGTTGGGTCAGGATTCGATCGAGAAGGGCGAGCTCGCCGCCTATGTCGGCTCGATCATGGTCATCGTGTTCATGCTCTTGACCTACCGGCTGTTCGGCGTGTTCGCCAACATCGCGGTCGCCATCAACGTCGCGATGATCTTCGGCGTGCTGTCGCTGTTGAATGCCACGCTGACCTTGCCCGGCATCGCCGGCATCGTGCTGACGGTCGGCATCGCGGTCGATTCCAACGTCCTGATCTATGAACGCATCCGCGAGGAAATGCGCGGTGGGCGCAACGCGATTTCCGCGATCGACGCCGGCTTCAAGCGCGCGCTGTCGACGATCCTGGACTCCAACATCACCACCTTCATCGCCGCCGCGGTGCTGTTCTATATCGGCACCGGCCCGGTGCGCGGCTTCGCCGTGACGCTCGGCATCGGCATCATCACAACGGTGTTCACCGCGTTTACCCTGACCCGCCTGATCGTGGCGACCTGGGTGCGGTGGAAGCGGCCGCACAGCGTGCCGATTTAATTATGCGGAGCCGGCTGTGACACATTTGGTTCTGATCGGACTGGGCATTCTCATCGCCGTTCTGACGGTGGTCAGCATCTTCGGCTGGCTGCCATCGCTGCGAATCGTGCCCGACAACACGCATTTCGATTTCACGCGCTTTCGCCGCATCAGTTTTCCGATTTCGGCGATGCTCTCGATTTTCGCGATCACGCTGTTCTTCACCCACGGGCTGAACTTCGGCATCGATTTCAAGGGCGGCACGCTGATGGAACTCCGCGCCAAGTCCGGCACGGTCGACATCGCCGCGATGCGCGCTACCCTCGGCGGCCTTGGGCTTGGTGACATCCAGCTGCAGCAGTTCGGTGGGCCGGATGAAGTCCTGATCAGGGTTGCCGAACAGCCCGGTGGCGACGCCGCGCAGCAGGAGGCCGTGCAGAAGGTCCGCGGCGCGCTCGGCGACACCGTCGATTACCGCCGCGTCGAAGTGGTTGGACCGCGCGTTTCCGGGGAATTGCTGGCTTACGGCATGATCGGGCTGATGCTCGCGATCGTTGCGATTCTGATCTATCTCTGGTTCCGGTTCGAATGGCAGTTTGCGCTCGGCGCCATGATCGCCAACGTCCACGATATCGTGCTGACCATCGGCTTCATGTCGATCTCGCAGGTCGATTTCGACCTCACCAGCATCGCGGCGCTTCTGACGATTCTCGGCTATTCGCTGAACGACACCGTCGTGATCTATGACCGGATCCGGGAAATGCTGCGGCGTTACAAGAAAATGCCGATGCCGGAATTGCTCAACGAGTCCATCAACTCGACGCTGTCGCGCTCGATCATCACCCACTTCACGGTGACGCTGGCGCTGTTGGCGCTGTTGTTGTTCGGCGGCCCCGCGATCCACAGCTTCACCGCGGTCATGATGTTCGGCGTGGTGCTGGTCGGCACCTACACCTCGATCTTCATCGCCGCGCCGATCCTGATCTATCTCGGCGTCGGCACCCATCGGGCCGACGCGCCGGACAAGCCGTCGAAAAAATAGCGCATGATCCCGAAAAGTGGGAAATGGTTTTCGGACAAGATCATGCGCTCGCAGACTGAGTCTAGCCATGGCGAGCCGCTCGGACGCGCCGCATCTTCCGAGGTCCGCCCCGATCGAGGCTTACGGCAACGGCGGCTTCGCCTTCGCCGGGATGTCGCATCGCGGCTCGCTGTTGTGCCTGCCGGATGCGATCTGGGCCTGGCCGGTCACACGGCCCGAGGAGATCGACAAGTACTCGCTGGAGCGGGTGTTCGCCGCGGCCAATGGCATCGATACGCTGATCATCGGCACCGGCACCGGGGTCTGGCTGCCGCCGTCCGACCTGCGCCAGGCATTGCGCGCGGTCAGCATCGTGCTGGACGCGATGCAGACGGGTCCTGCGATCCGCACCTACAACATCATGATCGGCGAGCGGCGCCGCGTCGCGGCGGCCCTGATCGCGGTGCCATGAGCGGCGCGGATGCGGGGCGGCAAGCCGCCGAATTCTGCGCCGAACTGGTGCGCAGCCACGATTTTGCCCGCTACGCATCGACGTTGTTCGTGCCGGCCGACCAGCGCCGCGCGCTGCTCGCAATCTACGCCTTCAATGTCGAAATTTCCCGCGTCAGGGAGCTGATAAGTCAGCCGCTGCCCGGTGAAATCCGCCTGCAATGGTGGACCGACATGCTGGCGGGCGAGGGCCATGGCGGCGTCGAGGGCAATCCGGTCGCGGCCGAACTCAATCTCGCGATCCGCAACCACCGCCTGCCGGTCGAGCGGCTATCGCGGCTCGTCGACGAGCACCAGTTCGATCTCTACAACGATCCGATGCCGACCATGGCGGCGCTGGAAGGCTATATCCAGGACACCTCGTCAGCGCTGTTCTCGCTCGCCGCCGGCGGTCGCGGGGTGGCAATCCCCCGATATCGAGCACCTCGCGCGCCATGCCGGGCTGGCGCAAGGCATTGCGCAGGTGATGGCGGCGCTGCCGCTGGACGCCTCGCGGCGTCAGCTGTTCGTGCCGCTGCAGTTGCTGGAGAGCCACGGCAGCGGCATGGAAGAGGTGTTTGCGGGCAAGGAAACCCCAAAGCTGCGGGCGGCGCTGGATCAGCTGCTCGGCGAAGCGCGCGGGCATCTGGACACCGCCTTTGCGCTGCTGCCGAGCGCGCCGCCGGAGGTAAGGCTGCTGTTTCTGCCGCTGGCAGGGGTGGCCCGCGATCTCGAGCGGATATCGCGCGCGGACACCGATCTTTTTAGTCCCCACGTCACGTCAAGGCTGCGGACGCTGTGGACGTTATGGCGGGCTTCAAGGTCGCGGTTGTTTAGAGGCAGTTGACAAGGGCCTCCCCGAGTTTTGCCGTGCCGCTAGCGTCCTCGAAGGTCTTCACACTCCGCGAAAGCGGAGTAGCCACTACGCCGCGGCTTCTCGATCGAATCTCATGGCCTCTGGAATACTGGATCACCCGCGTTCGCCGGTGATGCCATTTGAGGGTGGGGCTTGCGCCAAATCCGCCGCTTCAAAATTGAACCGGTCGCGCAAATTCTTGCGCTGCTCCAGAATGTCTTTCAGGAACGCGCGGTCGGTGTCGCTGGTCATCATCGGCTCGATCAGGTCGAGCTGGTTCATGGCGACGAGCTGCAGGATTTCGGTGCGCGGCTTGCCGGCGGAATCGCGCGGCAAGGCCTGCACCACCTGGATATGCTCCGGCGGTTTCGGGCCCTTCGCCGCCGCGAGCTCGTCGCGCAGTCGCGCCTCCAGCGTGGTCAGGTCGGCCTCGACAAAGGCATATAGCCCGACGCCGGTGCGCCGATCGGCGAAGGCGACGATGGCAGTATCGCGAACGTCAGGGTTTTTGCGGATCAGCTCGATCAGCACCGGCGCGTCGTTGACCAGCCGCCGGCCGCCGCCTTCGCGGTCGGTGAAATTGAACAAGCCGCGCGTAATGGCGCGGTAGACCTTCTTGCCGGTCTGGAGCCAAATGCTGGCGACAAAGGATTTGCGCGCGAGAATCTTGCGCTCCTTCGGCGTCAGCGCGTCGGCAGCGTAGCTGCGCTTGTGCTTCAGGAGATGCCGCAGATCCTCGTAAGCGGCGATGCGGAACAGCCGGCCGCGCGTCTTGAAGCAGGCGGCGAGCTGGAAGTCCGTAAGATAGGCGTGGCCGTTGCGGCCCACGAGCCAGTTCTGCTCCTTGGCGAGATCGTTATGGCAGATGCCGGCGCGATGCAGCTTACGCAGCGCCGCTTTGGCGGAGCGGAAATAAGCGACATCGCCAACCGGTTTTGCCAGATGTAGCGCCACCCCGTCGATGAAGCTGCGAACCAGCGCCTGGCGGCCGGCCCACAACAGTTCGGGTCCGACCTCGAGGCCACGCGCCAGCGCCAGCGCGCGGCGCTCGCGGGCAAACAAATGGCGGGCCGGGATAAAGGACCACCACGGCACCTGGTCGAGCCGGCGCAGCACCGCGTCGACTTCGCCTTTATCGCTGCGAAAGCGGCCGCGCTCGACGGTAGAGAACACGTCGCGCTTCAGCAGTACGCCTTCGGTCCATCGCGCCGATAAAACGGCGGCGTCGTCTTTTGGCAAATTCATGAGGCGCTCACGCTGCCGCGGCAATGTGGAGGTTGTCGGCGATCCAGCGATCGAGATCGGTCAGCGCGCGTGCGCTGATTGCCTGTCTCTTTGCCGCGGTCTTCTCGTTGCCGCGCAGCCGCGAGCCATCAGGTTTTCTGGTCGGCGGACTGGCGAGCGGCGGAAACAGTCCGAAATTGATGTTCATCGGCTGGAACGAGCGCGTGCCTTGATCGATGGTTTCGATATGGCCGCCTGTGATGTGGCCGAGCAGCGATCCCAGCGCTGACGTTGCCGGCGGCGGCGCCAGCGACGTCGCGCGCGCGTCGGCTGCGGCATAGAGACCGGCGATCAGCCCGATGCTGGCCGATTCGACATAGCCTTCGCAGCCGGTCATCTGGCCGGCGAAGCGCAGCCGCGGCTCAGCGCGCAGACGCAATTGCGCATCCAAAAGCTTCGGCGAATTCAGGAACGTGTTGCGGTGCAGGCCGCCGAGGCGAGCGAATTCGGCATTCTCTAGCCCGGGAATGGTGCGGAAGATCTGCTGCTGCGCGCCGTATTTCAGCTTGGTCTGGAAGCCGACCATATTGTAGAGCGTGCCGAGCTTGTTGTCCTGGCGCAGTTGCACGATCGCATAGGCCTTTACGGTCGGATCGTGCGGATTGGTCAGACCGACCGGCTTCATCGGACCGTGACGCAGTGTCTCGCGGCCGCGCTCGGCCATCACCTCGATCGGCAGGCAGCCGTCGAAATAGGGGGTATTGGCTTCCCACTCCTTGAAGTCGGTCTTCTCGCCCGCAACCAGCGCGTCGACGAAGCCGTCATATTGTTCTTTGGTCAGGGGGCAATTGATGTAATCGGCACCGGTGCCGCCGGGGCCGACCTTGTCGTAGCGCGACTGAAACCACGCTACCGACATATCGATGGAGTCCCGGTGCACGATCGGGGCGATCGCATCGAAGAACGCCAGCGCATTCTCGTCGGTAAGTTCGCAGATGGCATTCGCCAGCGGCGCCGAGGTCAAAGGACCGGTCGCCACGATAACGTTGCGCCAGTCCGCGGGTGGCAGGCCGTCGACCTCACTGCGGCGGATGTCGATCAAGGGATGGTCAGCGAGGGCCTGGCTGACGGCGGCGGAGAACCCGTCGCGGTCGACTGCCAGCGCGCCGCCGGCGGGGACCTGATGGGCGTCGGCCGCGCGCATGATCAGCGAGCCCAGCCGCCGCATTTCGGCGTGCAGCAGCCCGACCGCATTATTGGCGGCGTCATCGGATCGGAACGAATTGGAGCACACGAGTTCGGCGAGGCCGTCGGTGCGATGCGCTTCCGTCATTCGGATAGGGCGCATCTCGTGCAGCACAACGGAAATGCCGGATTGGGCGACCTGCCAGGCTGCTTCCGAGCCGGCGAGGCCGGCGCCGACGATATGCACGGACTCGGTGTGGGATTTGGTGCCTGTCATAGGCACAGAGGTAGCGCGTAGCGGCAGATACGACAACGCCCGCGACAGTGGCGGGCGTTATCCGTTCGGAACAGTCGGCTGAAAGACCAATCAGCCGTTATAGGTGCCGGCTGCAACGCGCGGAATGTCCGAGCGATCAAGGCCGATATCGGCCAATTCGCGATCGCTGAGCTGGGACAGTTCGCTGACATTGCGCTGATAGTCCCGGAACGCCTGGATCATGCGAATGAGCGAGAGCAACATGGTAGTCTCCTTGAATTACGATTCAGCTCTTAAAGGAAGCCTCATCGTTGAAATGAATATAGGGCAATGTTCCTCGTTCCAGAAGATGAAATGGTGCGGTGCAGCTAAGCATGAAACGCATGGCAAGGGTAAGGAACGATTAACCCTTCAGCATAGCTGCCCAAAAGGCCATTCATCGGCCCTCGCTATCCGCACGAACCCTAACAAATCACCTGTAAATCCGGGATTTTCTGCATCCGCGACGGGGGAGCGCGAAGAAAAAAAGTGGTGATTTTCGGTCCTGAATCAATCCTGGATGGCGAGAAACTGAACCCGATCGCATGCTTGAGTCGCATGCATTCGGGCATTTATGAACTAAAAATCATTGTTTATACTGCGACGCAGTATAGTGCATGTCAGGATCTTTCGTTGGCGATTGGTACCGACCCCGATGGCCCGGTCCGACGTTCCGCCATGGAGGCTCCCCGGCGGCTCCGGAGGTGACCTATTGGCCGGCCGAGGCGATCGGCCCTTCAGTCGCCGGGATGGGAAGATTCAAAATTTCACGGGGCGTGCGCGAGCTGGCTCGCGAAATACGCGATCGTCTTTGCGTAGACCTCGCTCTTGTTCCATTGCTGGATCACACCGAAATTCGCGCTGCCGGGCTCCCAGTCCTTGCCGCGTTGCCAGCCATAACTGGCGAGATAATTCGCGGTGGATGCGAGCACGTCGGGCGCGCTGTGCAGGAGATCGCGGCGGCCATTGCCGTCGAAATCGACGGCGTATTTCAGATAGGACGACGGCATGAACTGGGTCTGACCGATTTCGCCGGCCCAGGCGCCGCGCATTTCCGACGGCGCCAGATCGCCGCGCTCGACGATGCGCAGCGCATCCATCAGCTCGCTTCGGAAGGTCTCCGAGCGGCGGCAATCATATGCCAGCGTCGCGAGCGAGCGGAGGGTTGGAAATTTTCCGGTATTGACGCCGAAATCCGTCTCCAGTCCCCAGATCGCAACCAGCACCTCGCCGGGGACACCGTAGCTCTGTTCAATGCGCCCGAGGACCGACCCATATTGCTTCATCATATTGGAGCCGCGGGCGAGGCGGGGAGGGACCATACGGCCGGAGAACTCCTCGAAACTTTGGCTGAAGACCCGCTGCGAGCGATCCCGCGAGAGCACCGACTGATCCAGCGTCACCCCGTTCAGGCCGGCGGCGATCGCGGATTGGGAAATTCCCTTGCCGGCGGCGTCACTCTTGAAGTCGTCGAGCCAGCTTGCAAAATTGCCGGTGCCGCAGGTCGCCGCGAGCGCCGGCGCAGCTGATATCGTCAGCACTGCACTCACCAGGAAGGCACGGAAGGGCAAATGAGGAGACATCGGGACCTCTGCTCCGAAATGGTTCTCGAACGAAGAACGTTTCCCCGACGATTCGAAATCGTCCTTGGCAACCGCGGCCAAAACAAGGCCCGAAGGGAACCGATAGTTCCCTGCAATTCGACCTGATGAAAAACGAGCGATCGTTAGCTGCGCGAAAGTCGCCGGTCGATAGTCGACGGCGACTTGTTCGCGCACCTTCTCGCAGGTCTATGCGCCGTCCTTGCGCCGCCATGGAAACAGGTTGGCCGGGAAATCCGCCGCAGGCCGCCGCTCGCGGTGCGGGCGGAGCGGGATCGGCCGCGGATTGGGATCCGGCGCGATCACCTTGCGATAGAGGTGCCAGGTGGCGTGGCCGAGCAGCGGGATGACGACGGCAAGCCCGAGGAACAGCGGCAGCGATCCCAGGACCAGCAACAGGGCGACAATCGATCCCCATGCGGCCATCGGGACGGGGTTTCGCGCCACCGCGCGCAAAGACGTCACCATGGCGTCCCCGATACCGGCGTGACGGTCGAGCATCAGCGGGAACGAAACCACGCTGATGCACAGCGCCACCAGAGCAAACAGGAAGCCGACGCCGCAGCCGACCGCGATCAGCCACCAGCCCTGCGGGGTCGTCAACACGCGGCCGGCGAAGTCGGGAATGTCCGCGGCCGCCTGATAACCGAACGCCGCCACGTAGATCGCCTGCGCCGTGGCCACCCAAGTCACGAACAGCGCCAGCAGCAGCGTGCCGAGCCCGAGCATGGCGCCGAAGGATGGCGAGCGCAGTACCTCGACCGCGTCCCAGGCGGAAGCCGGTTCGCCGGCTTCGCGGCGGCGGCTGAGTTCGTAAAGTCCGAGCGCAGCGAACGGGCCGAGCAGGGCAAAGCCCGCTGCCAGCGGAAACAGCAGCGGCAGCACCGAATAACCGAGCACCGTGCGCGCCAGCACCAGCCCGAGCACCGGATAGATCACGCAGAGAATGATGGCGTGGCTCGGCACCTCCTTGAAATCCTCCCAACCGAGGCGAAGCGCCTCGCGCAGATCGTAAAGCCCGATGGTTCGGATGATGGGCGCAGCCGCGCTGCCCTGCGCAGGCTGAGCCATCGGGCTGGCATTGCCGGGATAGGGTGTGGCCATGGTCGTTATCTCCCTTGCCGCTGACCGCAGACCTCGCGCTCGTTTAAGCGCGCAAGCGGCCGCTTTTGGAAACGATCACGATCAGGCCAGACGCGAAAACAGGAAACCGAAGCTGGCCATGTCGCGAACTGAGTTGTCAGGCTACTCCCATTCAACCGCGCCGCCGCTCACGGTTCGGTGATGCTGCGCCGTGTCAGCGCGGGCGCACACTGTCATTCTGCCATCATGGCGTCGCGATGACAGATTTCTGGTGCCTGGTTTGCGGCGGGGCGCGTCATGCATTGGCAAGTCTCCCAGCGGGGACTAAGCTTGCAACTGCTGGCCTCCGGTGCTGCCGGTAACAGAGCAAAGTGCCGTTCGAGCCCTTTGCCGCAATCTTAGACATCATCTTAGTGTCTGTCCGAAGAGTTCTTGAATCAGATGAATTATCTGTGATTTAGAAGAGGTGGCCTGATTTGAGGAGGGGTCACCGATGTGGACGAGCCAGAACCGCGCCCGTTACGACCGCAGCAAGTTGCGATATCCGAGCGATCTGACCGACGACGAATGGGGACTGGTCGAACCGCTGATCCCGCCGGGCAAGCGTGGCGGTGGCAAGCGCACGGTGATCATGCGGGAGGTGGTGAACGGCCTGATGTACGTTCTCTCGACCGGCTGTCAGTGGCGCGCGATCCCGAAAGACCTGCCGCCGAAAAGCTCGGTCTACGGCTACTTCGATCTGTGGACATATGACGGCACGTTGGAACGAATCCACCACGCGCTCTATGAACAGTGTCGCGAACGAGAGCAGCGGGAAGCCAGACCGACCGCCGCCATCATCGACAGCCAGAGCGTGAAAAGCGCGGAAAAAGGGGGGCGTGCATTGATCCGCACGGGTACGATGCGGGCAAGAAGATCAAGGGCAAGAAGCGGCACATTCTTGTCGACACATTAGGCCTGCTGCTCCACGCCATCGTTCATCCGGCCGACATTCAAGATCGCGATGGAGGCGTTCTCGTCATGGCGACACTGTTCGGCATGTTTCCCTTTTTGAAGACGCTGTTCGCCGACAGCGGATATCAAGGACCGAAATTTGCGAAAGGGCTTGCAAAAGTTCTGCCGCATCTCGACATTGAAATCGTCAAACGTTCCGATCAGGTCAGCGGATTTGTGGTCTTGCCCAAACGCTGGATCGTCGAGCGCACCATTGCCTGGCTCAATCGCTGCCGACGGCTCGCCAAGGATTGGGAGAATCTCAACCGAAAGGCGCTCGCGTTCTTGCGCCTCGCCTCAATCCGCCTCATGCTCAGAAAACTCTGCAATCCGGCCTGAAGTCTCCGGACGGAATCTTAGACATCATTAGGAGCAAACGATGAGCATTTTCGGCAAAATCATGAGCGCGATCTTTGGCTCCAAGGTAGCCGCAACGCCGGCAACCGCAGGTGCTCCGGCAGGCGGGACAGCCGCCAGCGCGGGATCGGCTGCCGCACCCTCATCCGCACCGGCGCAATCCGTCGACGTAGCGGCGATCGTGGACAAGGCCGCCGCCGCCAAGGGCGAAAAGCTCGAATGGCGCACCTCGATTGTCGATCTGATGAAGGCGCTCGATATCGATTCCAGCTTCGCGGCGCGCAAGGAGCTGGCCAAGGAACTCGGCTACACCGGCGACAGCAATGATTCCGCCAGCATGAACATCTGGCTGCACAAGCAGGTGATGGCGAAACTGGCTGCGAACGGCGGCAAGCTGCCGCCGGAGATCAAGCACTGATGTTCCGGTTCCACGCCAGGATCGAGGCCCGCGTTCGCGCGGGCCTTTTTGCTGGGTGGGCGGAACGAGGCGATTAAGTGCGCCGCTCGCTGCGCGGCCGCATTCCAGGCCACCGCTCTCAGCTCGCTACGGTTAAGGCCGATATCGCGCAAGGTGCGGTCATCCAGATCGCCGATGCTGGCGAGTTGAGAATGACGGTTGGTGTCATGCTCACCCCACCAGATCCGCAAATTCCGGATGCTTGTGCAAATAATCTACGACAAAGCTGCAGCCGGCAATCACCTTCAATCCATCGGCGCGGATCAGCTGCATCGCGCCTTTTACCAGCTCCGAGGCGACACCGTGGCCGCGCAAGCTCCGCGGCGTCTCGGTATGGGTGATGATGACGGCCGATGGCGTCCGGCGATAATTTGCGAATGCCAGCCCGCCGTCGGCGTTTAGCTCGAAGCGGGAGAGGGCCTTGTTGTCGCGGACGCCGCCTGCCGTCATGATTTTCGGTTCTCGCAATTTACGAATTCCAGTCCAAATATTTACGTCCGTGAACCCGTGGATGCAAACCGGACGCCTATCGCGATTCCGAATAGCTCGACCGCGCCGCGCGGGTATAGACGGCATTGACGGTGGAGCGGAATCGCCAGCGGCGCGGGTCGGCCAGAGCGGGCTGCGTTATCGCTGTCGTTGGCAGTGTTGGCGCTGGTCAGAATAAGGAGCGCCGTGCCGATCATGGAAGTCCTCAAGTCGGTTGTGCGGTGCTTATAGCAGCGACGCAGTTTCGGCGTCAGGGCTGAACGCCCGCGCCGCTTGCGGGGCGCCGCCGGTTGGCGATAAACAAGATCATAAGCCGGAACGGGCGAGGTTGGACGCCCTTCCTTTGTCCAAGAGGAAACTCCATGAAGCTCGTTCTGACCGTGCTCGGCGTCGTGCTGCTGGTGGTTGCCGCCGTCTATTTCCTGTTCCCGCCGGATCAATTGCCGGGCTTCTTCCCCGGGCATGAGGCCGGCGTGACGCGCATGCACATACAAGCACGGCATCGCGCGGGCGTGGTCGGCATCGTGCTGCTGGCGGCCGGCGTCTGGATGGGGCGACGGTGAAGGACGTGACCAGGCCACCAGCGCGGCCGACCGCGCGGCGGCGTGACGCGGATGTCGCGCCGGGTGATGAATCTGGCGCATCTCCTGACCCAGAACGCCCGCCGGCACGGCGACCGCACCGGCTTCATCTGGGGCGACGCAGCCTGGACCTGGCGCGAGATCGACGCCCGCGTCTCGGCGCTGGCGGCGGCGCTCGCCGCGCGCGGCATCGTCAAGGGCGACCGCATCCTGGTCCATTCCAAGAATTGCGACGAGATGTTCTGGTCGATGTTCGCGGCGTTCCGGCTCGGCGCGGTCTGGGTGCCGACCAATTTCCGGCTGATGCCGGACGAGGTCGCCTATCTCGCCACCGCCTCGGGCGCCAAGGGCGTTTCTGTGCCACGGCGATTTTCCCGACCATGCCGCCGCGGTGCAGGCGGCGAGCCCGGCGCTCGACTTTCACCTGGCGGATCGGCGAGGGCGCGTTCGGCGAGAAATCCGTGAGCGAAGCGATCGCCGCGCATGCCGGCGCCAAAGTCGAAAACGTCGCGGTCGAATACGACGATCCCTGCTGGTTCTTCTTCACCTCGGGCACCACCGGCCGTTCCAAGGCGGCGGTGCTGACCCATGGCCAGATGGCCTTTGTCGTCACCAATCATCTCGCCGACCTGATGCCCGGCACCACGGAGAACGACGCCTCGCTGGTGGTGGCGCCGCTGTCGCATGGCGCCGGCGTGCATCAGCTGGTGCAGGCCGCGCGCGGCGTGCCGACCATCCTGCTGCCCACCGAGCGGTTCGACATCGACGAGGCGTTCCGGCTGATCGAGCGGCACCGCGTCAGCAACATCTTCACGGTGCCGACCATCCTGAAGATGATGGTCGAGCATCCCGCCGGCCGACCGCTACGATCATTCCTCGCTGCGCTACGTGATCTATGCCGGCGCGCCGATGTACCGCGAGGACCAGAAGGCCGCGCTGAAAAAACTCGGCCCCGTGCTGGTGCAGTATTTCGGGCTCGGCGAGGTCACCGGCAACATCACGGTGCTGCCGCCGGCAGCTGCACGATCCCGAGGACGGGCCGCATGCGCGGATCGGCACCTGCGGCTTCGAGCGCACGGGCATGCAGGTCTCGATCCAGGGCGATGACGGCCGCGAACTGAAGCCGTTCGAGACCGGCGAGATCTGCGTCATCGGCCCCGCCGTGTTCGCCGGCTACTACGACAACCCCGAGGCCAACGCCAAAGCGTTTCGCGACGGCTGGTTCCGCACCGGCGATCTCGGCCACATGGACGAGGAAGGTTTTGTCTACATCACCGGCCGCGCCTCGGACATGTACATCTCGGGCGGCTCCAACATCTATCCGCGCGAGGTCGAGGAGAAAATCCTGACCCATCCCGCGATCGGCGAGGTCGCGGTGCTCGGCGTGCCCGATCCGTTCTGGGGCGAGGTCGGCGTCGCCGTCTGCGTGGCGCGCGAGGGCGCCGGCGCCCGTGACCGAAGCCGAGATGGCCGGCTTCCTCGCCCCAAAAGTGCCGCGCTACAAGATGCCGAAACGCTTTTTCTTCTGGGAGGCGCTGCCGAAATCCGGCTACGGCAAGGTGCCAAAGCGGCTGGTGCGCGACGAGCTGGAGGCGCGCGGGCTGCTCGATCTCACACACCAAACCAACCGGCTGATGCGAAGCATCGACCAGCCGGGCCCGCCGGCGCCCGAGCGCATCCAATGGGTGGAGGCGCGCGGCCGCGCCTTTTCCTTCACGCTGCAGGCCGGCCTGCCGCTGCTGGAAGCCGCGCGGCGCGGCTTTGCGGCGAGGGATTTGCCGGCGGCACGCTGAACATCAGGGCGGGGCGCTCGGCCCGTTCGCCTATGTGATGCCGGCGCTGTCGAAGACCGGCGAGAACGCGGCGTTCTACAGCGACACTTTCGGCCCGCCGGCGTCACGCGGCTCAGGATGGGCGCGATGACGCTCGGCGGGCGCGACGGCGCGCCGTTCTTCCATTGCCACGCGCTGTGGCGCGAGGCCGACGGCCGCACAATGGCGGCCACATCCTGCCCGAGGAAACCATGGTCGCCGAGCCTTCGAGGTCGAAGCCTTCGGCATCGACGGCGCGGTGTTCACCGCGGAGCCGGACCCCGAGACCAATTTCAAGCTGTTCGGGCCGATGCCCTGCGCGGCACACGGATGCAAAGCCGACCGGCCGCGCCTTCGCGCTGCGGCTGCGGCCGAACCAGGATTTTGCCGGCGCGCTGGAAGCGTTCTGCCGGCAGCACGGCATTTTTCGCGCGCAGGATTCACGGCGGCGTCGGCAGCACCATCGGCGCGCGCTTCACCGACGGCCGCAGCGTCGATGCCGTTTGCGACCGAACTTGTGGTCCGCTCCGGCGTGATCGCGCCGGCGCCGACGGCGCGCTGGAAGCCGAGCTCGATGTCGCGCTGGTCGATTATCTCGGCGGCCTCGCCGAAGGCCGGCTGTCGCGCGGCGACAATCCGGTGCTGATGACGATGGAGCTGGTGCTGGAGGTGTTGGGTGAGGCGAGGCCGTAGGGCGAAAGCGCCTGCGGCGCGACTTTCGGATTCGACATTTCAAACAGCCACACGTCATCGCAGGCGAAGCGCTCATGCACGAGCGTTGTCGATGCGCAAAGTCGGATCGCTTCCCTGTGAAGGCTGGGTGATCCACACGGCGGTCAGAGCGTCATCACGAAATTCGCATTGCGTTCGCGCGCAACAAGGAGAGGTGATGCGCGTCGGTCCACTACGATTCGAATTTGACAGCGCAATGACGACGACACCTCGCGTTCTCGCGACGCCATGCGCCCGAGGTTTGCGACAATCTTCCGCCCCTCAAGAGAGGGCGCAGGGAAAGCCGGGTGCCCGCTGCACCCGCAGCCTCGTGTGCAAAGATGTGTGTCAGAATGCGCACACGAGTATCACAGGTTCAGCGGAGGCAATCCGGCCTTCCCTGCGCAATGGTTTTACGGCTTATTTCGCGCTCTCCCCGGTGATCGGGCTTTTTTGCCACCGTCATCCGGCAGCGTCTTGCTGCCAGACTTGACGCCAGCGTCGGGGCGTCAGGACCACACGACTTCGCCGTCCGCATTGGCGCCATTCGTCAAAAGCGCCGCCGCGTCCATCGCATCCAGCCCCGCGTCCGTGACGATCGCGATACGCCCCTCGAGTGGGGTGGACGGCGGAGTTATGAAAGTGATTTGGGTAAAACGTGAAGCGGGAAATTTTTCAAAAAGGGGCTGGACACGCCCCTTGCGAGACAGCCTGACGGGCAAATCACTTTGCGCTGACGGGAACGCAGTGTACGAGCAACGGGTCGCGGAGTCCTGGCGCATGAACCTCATTCTGGAACGCATCGCCGCGTCGCTGGAAAAGCGCGAAAGCGGGGCGCGCTAACGCATCGTTTTGCGCCGCACAGTTTGCCGACGAAAGAGGCGGAATACGCCGCGCTATTCCGCCCTGCGCCCTTGCGAGGGAAAATGAATTCATGGCATCCCTGTTTCGGCAGATGCGATACTCGATCCACGATAAAACGCTCGCGGCGAAGAAAGCTCGCATATTGATCAATGCGCTGGTCGATTGCGCAAAAGCGGGCGTCAAACCGAGCTCCGTTACCAAGAAAATGCTTTGGGGAATCTCGCTTTACCTCGAATGCGGAAGTTTCACCAAGGAGAACTGGCGGACGTACCACCGCGTCAGCGACGCTGCCAGGCAGCTGCGAGCGTCGGGCGACAAGGACTGGAAAAGGAACGTCACGTTTGAACATGCGCGCCCGCTGGGTGTGATGTATCAGATGTTGCTGGATGAGAGGCAAACCCTGACCCTTGAAAGGGCGGCCTTCATCATTGGTGAGTATCCGCCTGTCCTGATCACGATGGAAGAAGAGCTCCGAATGACGAAACTCGGATTCAAGAACGGCGGTGCGCCGGAACAGCGATACGCCGGGATTCCGATTTCCGGTTTCGGTCTGCGTTCAGACGATACCATGTCCGCGTTGACGCTCGATCGATTGCTGCGTTTCGCTCGCGAAATCGAGCAACGCTGCGGTACGGCGTTCGGCAGACGAACGGTCCTGCGCCTGCGGCAGTGAGCCGCCGGGCGAATACCCGGCTGTCCCGGCACAGCCGTGGTTATAAACGCCTCGGCGGAGCCCCAGCTCGCTCGCCCGCCGGCGAGTTCTCTTTTTGTTCTTGCATTTCCGGTAGTCCCCGTGTTGGATGAGCGCGCGGTAGGCGTCAGGCGGGCAGACGAGACATGAGCTCAAGACGAAATCGGACCATCAACATGCCCGCGCCATACCTCCGGCGGGTCTGGCTCGATCCATCCCTCATCACCGATCGCGCGGCCTATCCGTTCTGCCTGCCGTTCCTGCGCCACGAATTCGAGCTCGAGTTTCGACCGGCCGATCACCATCATCGCCGGCGAAAACGGCGCCGGCAAATCCACGTTGCTCGAAGGGATCGCCGTGCTGGCCGGCTATGACGAAGCCGGCGGCGGCAAGGGGCATCGGCCGGTCGATCATTCCGACGCGATCGAGGAGATGGGCGGGGAATTTCAACGGCGCTGCGCGCGAGCTGGCTGCCGAAGATCACCAATGGCTGGTTCTTCCGCGCCGAGAGTTTTTTCTCGGTGGCGAGATATCTCGACTCGGTCGGAAGCGACGGCGGATTTCCTGTCGCATTCGCACGGCGAAGGTTTCATGCGCTTCTTCGAAGAGCGCTGCCAGCGCCAGGGCATCTTCATCTTCGACGAGCCGGAATCCGCGCTGTCGCCCGCGCGGCAGATGGAATTTCTGAAGCTGATGCGGCGGATGGAGGAGTCCACGATCTGCCAGGTCGTGATGGCCACGCATTCGCCGATGCTGATGGCCTATCCCGGCGCGCGCCTGCTGCGGCTGTCGAAATATGGCCTGGAGCCGGTGACCGTCGAACAGACGGACCACTACAAGGTCATGCGGGAGTTCTGCGCCGATCCGATGGGGTTCGTGGAAGCGGTGGTCGAGGAATGGAAGCCTCAGCGCCGGGAGGCTGATCGGTTCTGATTGCACCGGAGCCGACGCTTCCACGTCGATTGCCGTATGCAATTGCCGGACTACAGACGGCGCCGGAGTATCCAGGACATGGCCTCAAAACGCGATCGAACCATCGACATGCCGGCGCCATATCTCCGGCGGGTCTGGCTCGACCCGTCGCGCATCGCCGATCGCGCGGCCTATCCGTTCTGCCTGCCGTTCCTGCGCGATGATTTCGAACTGAGTTTCGACCGGCCGATCACCATCATCGTCGGCGAAAACGGCACCGGCAAATCCACCTTCCTCGAAGGGATCGCGGTGCTGGCCGGCTATGACGAAGCCGGCGGCGGCAAGGGCTACATGCCGGTCGATCATTCCGACGCGATCGAGAAGATGGGCGGCGAACTGTCGAAGGCGCTGCGCGCGGCTGGCTGCCCAGGATCACCAACGGATGGTTCTTTCGCGCCGAGAGCTTTTTCTCGGTCGCGAGATACCAGGACAAGGTCAACACCGAGATCATCCCCGGCGTTCCCCCGGGCATCCCGCCCGACTACCTCTCGCACTCGCACGGCGAGGGATTTTTGCGATTTTTCGAAGAGCGCTGCCAGAAGCAGGGCATCTTCATCTTCGACGAGCCGGAATCGGCGCTGTCGCCCGCGCGCCAGATGGAATTTCTGAAACTGATGCGGCGGATGGAGCAGTCCACGATTTGCCAGATCGTGATGGCCACGCATTCGCCTGTCCTGATGGCCTATCCCGACGCGCGCCTGCTGCGGCTGTCGAAGTATGGGCTGGAGCCCGTGACCGTCGAGCAGACGGACCACTACAAGCTCATGCGGGAGTTTTGCGCCGATCCGGCGGGGTTCGTGGAGGGCGCGATGGCGGAATAGCTCCGCCGCGGGATCGATGTCGGCCAAATATCGGCATTGGTCACACCGTGCTCGTTGCGGCCAACGTTCGAGGTCACGGTAAACCGGATACACGCTGCTGCTAACCGAGGGCTGTAGGGCGCAATAGCGAAGCGTATTGCGCCGCATGTGCGGGTGACGAAAGAGGCGGAATACGCTCCGCTATTCCGCCCTACGGGCTAAAACGATATCGTCGTCAATGAGGCTTGCTGTGCGGATAGCGGGAGCGACTGCCGCGGGCAGGCGACATTAGTTCGATGAACAGATTGATGATGTCGCTCGCGATCGATGAAGCATGACTTGCGCTACGTCTGGAGGCGTCGAGCGTTCGCTGAGCTAATTCCTCGCCGCCTTGGTGACTCTCCGCTGGTGACTGAATGCGTGATCGACCAGCAGGCGACGACTAACTCCTGGATCAAAGATCTCGTGCTCGAGCATCAGCTGGCTGATTCAGCATCTCGCGATATTCGCCGTTCGCTCTTGCTCATGCCGGCGGCATCAAGCTTGTCACGTTTGGCCTGCAAGCCGATGCAGTACTGCTGCGTCGGAAGGTGTAGCGCATCGATATCATCGCTGCCGATCGCAGCGCTTCGATCCTGATGACCCGTGGCAGTGACGCGATGATAAGCCTAGTCGGCGATAAAGCGGCAATTGCATGTCTTGTATCGCGTCATCTGCGAGGCCTTGTCGAGACAGTGCGCACCCGAAGCTCGCGCCGACCAGTATCGTCCTTCGAGCGGATGGTGCGGGATCCGATGGTCGAGATGTGATTGAGAGTTTTCTGAAGGCTCGGAAGAAGCCGATGCGCGGCGCTTCAAACTCACCTGGCAGATTTTGGCAGGCAGCCAATAACCGATGGTTGGCCCAGGCATTGTTATAAGCGAATCGCCGATAGTCTGAACGATGTTGGCGGACATCGTGATCTCCGAGATAACGGCGGCTTCTCTCTGCGTAATGGACCGATTTTTCCGTTCGCGCTTTTAGTTCAGGACCTCGCCAATCCCAGTTCAAGATGTTGATCCATGTTCGCAAGTCTGTGTCAGCGTCTCGAAGCCGCTCGTCGAATTTACTGCTGCTGCGTGCCACAGGTCCCTCGCCATTGCTTCATGACGCGCATCTAGAAGATCATGGTCCACTTCTGTCGTCGATTGAGGGGCGCGCTTCGGTTCGCTCGGACCGGAAAGAAGTCCGTCTCGTCGGGTGATTTGTCAGCGCATTTTCTACGGCCCTTACTCCGCCGCCTCGCTCGCCCCGCTCTTCCTCGGCTTGCCCGCCTTCGCCAGCACCGGCGCCAGAAACTTGCCGGTATAGCTCCGCGGCGCCTTGACGATGTCCTCCGGCGGGCCCCAGGCGACGATTTCGCCGCCGCCGTCGCCGCCTTCGGGGCCGAGGTCGATCACCCAGTCGGCGGTTTTGATCACTTCGAGATTGTGCTCGATCACCACGACCGTGTTGCCCTGCGACACCAGCTCGTGCAGCACTTCCAGCAGCTTCGCGACGTCGTGGAAATGCAGGCCCGTGGTCGGCTCGTCCAGGATGTAGAGCGTGCGGCCGGTGGCGCGCTTTGACAGTTCCTTTGCCAGCTTGACGCGCTGGGCTTCGCCGCCGGACAAGGTCGTGGCCTGCTGGCCGACATGGATGTAGTCGAGCCCGACGCGGTGCAGAGTTTTAAACGTTTCGCGGACGCGCGGGACCGCCTTGAAGAATTCGGCGGCTTCTTCCACCGTCATGTCCAGGACGTCGGCGATCGACTTGCCCTTGAACAGCACTTCCAGCGTCTCGCGGTTGTAGCGCTTGCCCTTGCAGACGTCGCAGGTGACGTAGACGTCGGGCAGGAAGTGCATCTCGATCTTGATCACGCCGTCGCCCTGGCAGGCCTCGCAGCGGCCGCCCTTGACGTTGAAGGAAAACCGGCCGGGCTCGTAGCCGCGCGCCTTGGCCTCGGGGAGCCCTGCGAACCATTCGCGGATCGGCGTGAACGCGCCGGTATAGGTCGCGGGGTTGGAGCGCGGGGTGCGGCCGATCGGCGACTGGTCGATGTCGATGATCTTGTCGATATGCTCCAGCCCCTCGATGCGGTCGTGCGGGGCGGCGCCCTCGCTGGCGTTGTTGAGCTTGCGGGCGATCGCCTTGTAGAGCGTGTCGATCAGGAGCGTCGACTTGCCGCCGCCGGACACGCCGGTGACGCAGGTGAACAGCCCCAGCGGGATCTCCGCCGAGACGTTCTTCAGATTGTTGCCGCGCGCATTGACCACCTTGATGGTGCGGCGATGGTTCGGCGGCCGCCGCTCGGGGACCGGCACGGACAATTCCCCGGTGAGGTATTTGCCGGTCAGCGATTTCGGATTGTGCATGATATCGGCGGGCGTGCCCTGGGCGACGATATGGCCGCCATGCATGCCGGCGCCGGGGCCGATGTCGAGCACATGATCGGCCAGCCGGATGGCGTCCTCGTCATGCTCGACCACGATCACGGTATTGCCGAGGTCGCGCAGCCGCTTCAGCGTCTCCAGCAGCCGCGCATTGTCGCGCTGGTGCAGGCCGATCGAGGGCTCGTCCAGCACATAGAGCACGCCGGTCAGCCCGGAGCCGATCTGCGAGGCCAGCCGAATGCGCTGGCTCTCGCCGCCGGACAGCGTGCCGGAGGCACGCGCCAGGGTCAGGTAGTTCAGGCCGACATCGAGCAGGAACGACAGCCGCTCGCGGATTTCCTTCAGGACGCGCGCGGCGATCTCGTTCTGCTGCGCGTTGAGCGACTTGCGGCACGGTCTCGAACCATTCGCCGGCGCGGCGCACCGACAATTCGGAGATCTCGCCGATATGCTTGCCGCCGATCTTGACGCACAGCGCTTCCGGCTTGAGCCGGTAGCCGTGGCAGGCCTCGCAGGGAATGTCGGAGAAATATTTTGCCAGTTCCTCGCGCGCCCATTCGCTCTCGGTCTCGCGATAGCGGCGATTGATATTGGTGATGACGCCCTCGAACGGCTTCTTGGTGTCGTAGGAGCGCACGCCGTCTTCATAGGAGAATTTGATCTCGTCCTCGCCCGAGCCGTGCAGGATGGCGTTCTGCGTCTTCTTCGGCAGGTCCTTCCACTTGGTGTCGAGCGTGAACTTGTAGAACTTGCCGAGCGCGGTCAGGGTCTGGATGTAATAGGGCGAGGAGGATTTCGCCCACGGCGCGATGGCGCCCTTGCGCAAGGTCAGTTCCTTGTCGGGAATGACCAGGTCTTCGTCGATATGCTGCTCGACGCCGAGGCCGCCGCAGGCCGGACAGGCGCCATAGGGATTGTTGAAGGAGAAGAGTCTGGGCTCGATTTCGGGAATGGTGAAGCCGGAAACCGGGCAGGCGAATTTTTCCGAGAACAGGATCCGCTCGGGCCCGCTCTTGTCGTGGATTTTTGCGGTTTTCTTCTTGTCGGGCTTCTTCTCGTCGGCCTTTTGATGTCGCCGCCGCGCCGTGCTGCCGGCGCATCGGCATATTCGATCACCGCCAGCCCCTCGGCGAGTTTCAGCGCGGTCTCAAAGCTTTCCGCCAGCCGCTGGCCGATGTCCGGCCGCACCACGATGCGGTCCACCACGACGTCGATGTCGTGCGGGAATTTCTTGTCGAGCGCCGGCGCTTCCGCCAGCTCGTAAAAGGTGCCGTCGATCTTGACCCGCTGGAATCCCTTCTTGAGATATTCGGCGAGCTCCTTCCTGTACTCGCCCTTGCGGCCGCGCACGACCGGCGCCAGCAGATAGAGCCGCGTGCCCTCGGGCAGCGCCAGCACGCGGTCAACCATCTGCGAGACGATCTGGCTCTCGATCGGCAAGCCGGTGGCGGGCGAATAGGGCACGCCGACCCGCGCCCACAACAGCCGCATGTAGTCGTAGATCTCGGTCACGGTGCCGACGGTCGAACGCGGATTTTTCGAGGTGGTCTTCTGCTCGATGGAGATCGCCGGCGACAGGCCGTCGATCTGGTCGACGTCCGGCTTCTGCATCATCTCCAGGAACTGGCGCGCATAGGCCGACAGCGACTCGACGTAGCGCCGCTGGCCCTCGGCATAGATGGTGTCGAAGGCGAGCGACGATTTGCCCGAGCCGGACAAGCCCGGTGAAGACGACGAGCCTGTCGCGCGGGATTTCCAGATCGACGTTTTTGAGATTGTGCTCGCGCGCGCCGCGGATGGTAATGGCGCGCGTCGCGGAGCCGGCGGTCTGTTGGCGTTTCGCCCTGATCACTTCATCCATATCGGCATTTCCAGGCGCTTGAGGCGCGCCGCGTTCAGGCGCGCATCTTCCGGAAAGACCGGCGGATCGGACGCCAATGGGTGAGTTCAGAACATAGGAAGAACGGGTGCTCGATTTCCAGTGTTCCGTTCAAGCCATCAACGGTTTGTTGGATCGCGCAGCAATTTCAGGCGAAAGCAATTGCGTGATGGCAGCAGCAGGCAATAGCTCCGCTGAAACGCAAACAAAAAGGCCGGCGCAAGGCCGGCCTTTTCAAAAGGAGCCGTTCAGCTCAGACTGCGATCAGTACTTCGCAATCACCGGGCCACCCCAGCGGTAGTTCAAACGAACGAGGCCCATATCGACGTCCTGACCGATGCTGTCCGTGCCGGCGAACACGCCGCCCGGCGTGGTGAAGTTGACGTTGCGATGGCCCAGGAACATGTGATCATACTCCACGCCGACCGACCAGTTCTGAGCGAAGCCGAACTCGAGACCAGCGCCAACCGTGCCGCCCCAACGCGTGTCGTTAGCAGAGGAGAGGACCGCTGCGCCGGGAGTCGACAAGACGTCTGGTACTTGTCGCCGACGACGGCACCGCCACCCTTCACGTAGAACAGGGCGTTGTTCCAGGCATAGCCGACCTGGCCGGTGATCAGTCCGAACGCGTCGATTTTGCTCTGATTGGTATCGACAAAGAAGAGGCTGGAGTTGGAGCCCTTGAAGTCGGCCCAGTTGCCTTGCCCTTCGAGGCCGAACACCCAGTTTGATGCCTGCCAGCGGTAGCCGATCTGACCGCCGACCGTGCCGCCGGTTGCATCATGGCAGCCTTCCGCGGCTGTCAACGGGACACCTGTGGGCGTAGTGACGAGATCCCAGCACTTGTGGCTCGAACCGCCGCCGCCGTTGATGCCGATGTAGAAGCCGCTCCAGTCATAGATCGGCGAGACCATCGGCGGCGGCGCTTTGGTGTAGGGGCGGGCGGCAAGATCGGCCGCCGAAGCGGGAGCCGCCATGCCCAAGGCAGCGAGAGCAACCGTGCCCAACAAAATCTTTTTCATTCGTATCTCTCCGGCTCTTCTTCGCTTCGTTGCATCACGAAGCAGTTATTTTGAAATTTCGCTGGACCGCCGAGGCGATCCAAATGCTGGCAGGAATATACCCGATTCAACCGTTAATACCGTCTCCGAAATGCAACACTCGCGGACGAAGTGCAGATTGCGGCAAGTTAATGATTCATTAGGGCTTTTTGGAGCGTTCTGGGAACTCGCGCCGGGTTCCATCGGGCGCTATAATTCCCACATCCCGCACCGAGGTACCGCTCTGTCCGGCCTTGATCCGTAGGTTGCCGGAACAAAACTGGAACAATGGCGGCCGGAATGCTATATGTGGATAACCGGGGATCGCCCCGCTTGCGGGACCGTCGAGCGTATAGGGTCGGATTTCAAGGTGGTTCAGGTGCCGGCGGTTTGAGCCCAGGTGGCGGCGTCCGGCCGGTTCAGTATTCGAGAGTGGAGAGCGGCGATGGCGGGAAGCGTGAACAAGGTGATTTTGGTCGGAAACCTCGGCAAGGATCCCGAGATCCGGCGGACGCAGGATGGGCGGCCGATCGCCAATCTGAGCGTGGCGACCTCCGAAACCTGGCGCGACAAGGCGACCGGCGAGCGCAAGGAGAAGACCGAGTGGCATCGGGTGGTGATCTTCAACGAGGGTCTTTGCAAGATCGCCGAGCAATATCTGAAGAAGGGCGCCAAGGTTTACATCGAAGGCCAGTTGCAGACGCGCAAATGGACCGACCAGAGCGGCGTCGAGAAATACTCGACCGAGGTGGTGCTGCAGGGCTTCAACTCGGCGCTGACCATGCTGGATGGCCGCAGCGGCGGCGGTGGCGGCAGTTTCGGCCCCGATGATTCGAGCGGCGATTTCGGCTCCGGCGGCCCGTCCGTGGCGGCCCCGCGCCGCGCGGTCGCGGCCGGCGCCCGCAACAGCGACATGGACGACGATATCCCGTTCTGAGCGGGCGGTGCGGCGGGCGCCCGCGTCAACGAAATTGATGCGACCGGCAAAATCAGGCGGCTCCCGCGGGGCCGCCTGCGAAGCCGGCCTAAGGGTCCTCGATCGGCATCGCCGGAATCGCAGGGGGATGATTCTCATGCGCCTGAGCCGCGGCTCGTTACGGCTCCCCGTCATCCCCTTGCATGCTTCATGCACGCCGTCGTGTTCGGCCACCAACGTCCCTGCGGCACCCTCTCGGGGTGCGTTTCCGGTCGCCGGGAACTCGCTGTGCGGGAGCCTTGTCCGGGTCGGTTTTCAGAGCAGCGTCACGCCGTGCGGCAGACCGCGTAAGTCTCTGGAAAAACGAAGGGAAAATCCGCTCGCATGGGCCGGTTAGGGGTGGTTTGGAGGCACCCGATACGCTATATGATTTCGAAGCAAAAACTGACCGGATTTCCCCTTTGTCTGAACCTGAAGATTCGAAGCCCGGAGAGCCGCCGGTTCCTTCCGACATTCGTCCCGTATCCATCCTCGACGAGATGAAGCGCTCCTACCTCGATTACGCCATGAGCGTGATCGTGGCGCGGGCGCTGCCGGATGCGCGCGACGGCCTGAAGCCGGTGCATCGGCGAATCCTGTATTCGATGTACGAGCAAGGGCACACGCCGGACAAGAAGTACGTCAAATCCGCGCGCGTCGTCGGCGACGTGATCGGTAAATATCATCCGCACGGCGACCAGTCGATTTACGACGCGATGGTCCGGATGGCGCAGGATTTTTCCATGCGCGTGCCGCTGATCGACGGGCAGGGCAATTTCGGCTCGGTCGACGGCGATCCGCCGGCGGCTTATCGATACACCGAAGCGCGTCTTACGCGATCGGCGCTCGAGCTTCTCGAGGATATCGACAAGGACACGGTCGATTTCCAGGCCGAACTACGACAATTCCGAGAAGGAACCGTCGGTTCTGCCGGCGAAATTTCCGAACCTTCTGGTCAACGGCGCCGGCGGCATCGCGGTCGGCATGGCGACCAACATTCCGCCGCACAATCTCGGCGAAGTCATCGACGCCTGCGTGGCGCTGATCGACAATCCCGCGCTCGGCATCGACGACGCTCATCAACATCATTCCGGGGCCGGATTTTCCGACCGGCGGCATCATCCTCGGGCCGTCAGGGCATCCGCTCGGCCTATCATCTCGGCCGCGGCTCGATCGTGATGCGCGGCAAGGTCAGGATCAGCACCATCCGCAAGGACCGCGAAGCGATCATCATCACCGAAATTCCCTACCAGGTGAACAAGGCCACCATGGTCGCGCGCATCGGCGAACTGCATGCGCGAGAAGCAGATCGAGGGCATTGCCGAGCTGCGCGACGAATCCGACCGCGACGGTTTTCGCGTCGTGGTCGAACTGAAGCGCGATGCGATGGCGGATGTCGTGCTGAACCAGCTCTATCGCTTCACGCCGCTGCAGACGAATTTTCCCGCCAACATGCTGGCGCTGGATTCCGGCCGTCCGCAGACCATGAACCTGAAGGACCTGCTGACGCTGTTCATCGCGTTCCGCGAGCAGGTGGTGACGCGCCGCACCAAGTTCCTGCTCAACAAGGCCCGCGACCGCGCCCATATCCTGGTCGGGCTTGCGATCGCGGTCGCCAATATCGACGAGATCATCCGCGTGATCCGGACCTCGCCCGATCCCAATACCGCGCGCGAAACCCTGATGTCGCGCGACTGGCCGGCGAAGGACGTCGCCGCGATGATCACGCTGATCGACGATCCCCGCCACCGGCTCGACGACGACGGCACCGCGCGGCTGTCGATGGAGCAGGCCAAGGCCATTCTCGATCTGCGGCTGCAGCGGCTGACCGCGCTCGGGCGCGAGGAGATCTCCGAGGAACTCGACAAGCTCGCGGTCGAAATCGCCGACTATCTCGACATCCTGCGCTCCCGCGCCCGCGTCCAGGCCATCATCAAGACCGAACTGGCCGAGGTGAAGTCGGAATTCGCGACCCCGCGCAAGACCGTCATCATCGAGCAGGAAAACGAGGTCGAGGACGAGGACCTGATCCAGCGCGAGGACATGGTGGTCACGGTCTCGCATGCCGGCTACGTCAAGCGCGTGCCGCTGTCGGCCTACCGCGCGCAGCGCCGCGGCGGCAAGGGCAGGGCGGGCATGCAGACCCGCGACGAGGATTTCGTCAGCCGGCTGTTCGTGGCCTCGACCCATACGCCGGTGCTGTTCTTCTCCTCGCGCGGACAGGTCTACAAGGAAAAGGTCTGGCGGCTGCCGATGGCGGCGCCGAACGCCCGCGGCAAGGCCATGATCAACATCCTGCCGCTGGAGCAGGGCGAGCGCATCACCACCATCATGCCGCTGCCGGAGGATGAATCCTCCTGGGCCAATCTCGACGTGATGTTCGCGACCACCGGCGGCAACGTCCGCCGCAACAAGCTGTCGGACTTCGTCGACGTCCGCCGCTCCGGCATCATCGCCATGAAGCTCGATGACGACGAGGCGATCGTCGACGTGCAGATCTGCACCGAGCGCGACGACGTGCTGCTGACCGCCGCCGGCGGCCAGTGCATCCGCTTCCCCGTCACCGACGTGCGGGTGTTCACCGGCCGCACCTCGATGGGCGTGCGCGGCATCGCGCTGCCCGAGGACGACAAGGTGATCTCGCTGTCGATCCTGCGCCACGTCGAGGCGACCTCGGACGAACGCTCGGCCTACCTGAAGATGCGCCGCGCGGTGGCCGGCGAGGCCGCGGCCGAGGAGGGCGCGGAGGCCGAGGCCGAGGAGACCTCCGGCGCCATCCAGCTCAGTTCCGAACGCTATGTCGAGATGTCGGCGCAGGAGCAGGTCGTGCTGACGGTTTCGGTCAACGGCTACGGCAAGCGCACCTCGTCCTACGAATACCGGACCACCGGCCGCGGCGGCAAAGGCATCGTCGCGATGTCGGTCAACGACCGCAACGGCAAGCTGGTGGCGTCGTTCCCGGTCGAGGATAGCGACCAGATCATGCTGGTGACCGACAAGGGCCAGCTGATCCGCTGCCCGGTCGAGGGCATCCGGATCGCCGGCCGCTCGACCCAGGGCGTCATCGTGTTCGACACCGCCGAAGACGAGCATGTGGTTTCGGTCGAGCACATCGGCGAGGACGCCGAAAACGGCAACGGAAATGGAGGCTAGGGCGCCTGCCTGGCCTCCATCCAATCAGATCAGACGCAGTCAATTTGGTACCGGCGGCGGGCGCTATGGCGTGCGGTCGGCGGTGACCAGCCGGGCTTCCCGGATGCGTGGTCTTGGTGCCGGCGACGCGCAGGCAGGAAGCTTCGAAATTCGGCCAGGCCTGCTGCGAGCAGTCGCGGCCGATCGGGCGGATATCCAGCCGGTCGCCCTTGGCGAGCGCCTGCGGCACGCTGGCTTCGACCTGGGGGGCAAAGCCGGGCAGAACGGTGAGGGCGGCAGCAACAAACGCAGCAACGGCGATTGCAGAAAATGCCTTGATCATGACGGTCCCCTGTCATTGGGCCTTTGCGGCCCGTCGTTTCGTTAACCCTGTGATACAAAGCGCCCGTTTCCGGACGTCTTCGCCGGATGGGAAAATGGTTTCGTCCTGCCCGGGTTTTGTTTCGTCGCCGCCTCGGGGACGAAACATGATCGGCTTGCTGAGGAGACGCCCCGAGACCCCGAAATGGTTCATGCCCGGGAAATATATAAACGCGAGTTTTCGGCTCTGGGCCGGAACCGGTCCGGCTTGCGGGGCCGCCCGGGGCGGGGTAGACGGGTTCATGCCCCGTATCGCGCTTTATCCTGGCTCCTTCGACCCCGTCACCAATGGCCATCTGGACGTGGTCAGACACGCCGTCCATCTGTGCGACCGGCTGGTTGTCGCGATCGGGGTGCATCCCAGCAAGACGCCGCTGTTTTCGGTGGAGGAGCGCCTCGAGATGGTACGCGAAGTGTTCGGGCCCATCGCCGCCAAGGCCGGCTGCGCCTTCGACTGCACCACCTATGACAACCTCACGGTGACGGCGGCGCAAAACGCCGGCGCGACCATCATGATCCGCGGCCTGCGCGACGGCACCGACCTCGATTACGAGATGCAGATCGCCGGCATGAACGAGACCATGGCGCCCGACGTGCATACGGTGTTCGTTCCGGCCTCAGCCGCCGTCCGCCCGATCACCGCCACACTGGTGCGTCAGATCGCAGGCATGGGCGGCGACTTTTCGGCGTTCGTGCCGAAGTCGGTCGCGGCCAGGCCTCAAGACCAAATTCGCCGGCTAACGCGCGTTAAAGATCCATGACTTCTCCGCTTTCACCTGATCCGGAGTTTTCATGATCCGAGCTCTCGCCCTCATCGTCGCCCTGATTTGCGCCGCGCCCGCGATCGCGCAGCCGCTTCCTGCCGGTCTCGACAAGCAGAACGCGATCGTCATCGACACCACCAAGGGCCGCATCGTCATCAAGCTGCGGCCCGATATCGCGCCCCAGCACGCCGAGCGCATCAAGCAGCTGGCGCGCGACGGCTATTACAACAACGTGCCGTTCCACCGGGTGATCGACGGCTTCATGGCGCAGACCGGCGACGGCAAGAATTTCGACGGCACCGGCGGATCGAAATACCCGAACCTCAAGGCCGAGTTTTCCAACGTGCCGTTCAAGCGCGGCATCGTCGGCATGGCGCGCGCCAGCTCGCCGGATTCGGCGAACTCGCAGTTCTTCATCATGTACGCCGACGGCTCGTTCCTGAACGGCAAATATACCGTGATCGGCGACGTCGTCTCCGGGATGGACGTGGTCGACAAGCTCAAGCGCGGCGAGCCGGTCGCTCGATCCCGACAAGATGGTGAAGGTGCAAGTCGCCTCCGACATCAAGTGACCAACGGTGGCGCGGCGTCGCAATCAGCTCGTCTGGTTGGCCGCGGCGCTGCTCCTGCGTGTCCTCGGCCTGCGCGCAGGCCGAGGAGGGACAGGTCAATACCATCCGCGAGGCGATTGCGAGGATCGGGCGCTGCTGGAAGCCGCCGCCGCTCTCGCGCGCCAACCCCATCGACATCACCGTGATCGTGAGCTTTAACCGCTCCGGCGAGATCCTGGGCCATCCCCGGATCACCTATGAATCGGAACAGGCCACCGATAACGACCGGCTGCAGTACCGCATCGCCGTGATGGAGGCGTTGCAACGCTGCACGCCGATGCCATTTACCGAGAGTATGGCCGGCGCCGTAGCCGGCCGGCCGTTCGCGGTCCAGTTCCACAACCGGAAACCTCCACCCCAACCGATAGAGAAAAGAGCATGGCTGACACCGAAAATACTTTGATCCTGGAAACCACGCAGGGGCCGGTCACGATCGAGATGCGGCCCGATCTTGCTCCCAACCATGTCGCGCGGATCAAGGAACTGGTGCGCGAGGGATTTTACGACGGCATCGTATTCCATCGCGTGATCGAGGGCTTCATGGCGCAGACCGGCTGTCCGCAGGGCACCGGCACCGGCGGCTCCGGCAAGAAGCTCAAGGCCGAGTTCAACAACGAGCCGCATGTGCGCGGCACGACCTCAATGGCGCGCGCGGCAAGCCCGGATTCCGGCGACAGCCAGTTCTTCATCTGCTTCGACGATGCTTCCTTCCTCAACAAGCAGTACACGGTGTGGGGCAAGGTGACCTCGGGCATGGAGAACGTCGACAAGATCAAGCGCGGCGAGCCGGTCAAGGACCCCGACAAGATCGTCAAGGCCCGCATGGCGCTGGACGCGGCGTAAATTTGATTCCGTCATTCCGGGACATGCCGAGAGCATGGACCCGGAATCTCGAGATTCCGGATTGCCACGCTTCGCGCGGCCCCCGGAATGACGTTGTCTTGCAGGGAGGCGCATCGGCGCCATGCGCACCGACCTCTTCGATTTCGAACTCCCTGCCGCAAGCATCGCGCTGCGCCCGGCGAGCCCGCGGGATTCTGCGCGGATGCTGGTGGTGCAGCCCGACGGCGCGTTGCGCGACCGCCTGGTTTCCGATCTTCCGGATTGGCTCGAGTCCGGCGACCAGCTGGTGGTGAACGACACCAAGGTGATAGCGGCCCAGCTCAGGGGCCGCCGCATCGGCCGCGACACCGAGCCGAAGATCGAGGCCACATTGATCAAGCGCCTCGACGGCTCGCGCTGGCAGGCTTTGGTCAAGCCGGCAAAGAAATTGTCGCAGGGCGACGTGGTTCGCTTCGGCAATGAGGGCAAGGTCTGCCTGCTCGGCCATCTCGACGCTCAGGTTGAGCACAAGGGCGATGACGGCGAGGTCACGCTGTCGTTTTCATTCCACGGGCCGACGCTGGATCAGGCCATCGCCGATCTCGGCAGCCCGCCGCTGCCGCCCTACATCGCCTCGAAGCGGCCGCCGGACGAGCGCGACGCCGACGACTATCAGACCATGTTCGCCTCCAGCGAAGGGGCCGTCGCGGCGCCGACCGCGGGGCTGCATTTCACCCCCGCGCTGGAGAGCCGCCTGCGCGCGCGCGGCATCGGCATGCACCGGCTGACCCTGCATGTCGGGGCAGGGACGTTTCTTCCGGTCAAGGTCGAAGACACCGAGGGGCACAAGATGCATTCCGAATGGGGCAGCCTCTCCGCGGAGACGGCGCAGCGCGCTCAATGCGGCACGCGCCGCCGGTGGCCGCATCGTCGCGGTCGGCACCACCTCGCTGCGGCTTCTGGAAAGCGCCGCGGCGGAAGACGGCACGATCGAACCGTTCGACGGCGAGACCGCGATCTTCATCACCCCCGGCTATCGTTTTCGCGCGGCCGATATTCTCCTGACCAATTTTCATTTGCCGCGCTCGACGCTGTTCATGCTGGTGTCGGCCTTCAGCGGTCTGGAGACCATGAAGCGGGCCTATGCCCACGCTATCAAAAGCGGCTACCGCTTCTATTCCTATGGCGATGCCTGCCTGTTATTTCCTGATAAGTCGATCCGATGACCGCAGCCAATCATTTCGAGCTTCTCGGCCGTGACGGGCAGGCGCGCACCGGCAGGCTGACCACGCCGCACGGCGTCGTACGAACGCCTGCTTTCATGCCGGTCGGCACCGCGGGCGCCATGAAGGGCATGCATTGGCGCGAGGTGCGCGATGCCGGCGCCGATATCGTGCTCGGCAATACCTATCACCTGATGCTGCGGCCGGGCGCCGAGCGCATCGCCGCGCTCGGGGGCTTGCAGAAACTTTACCGGCTGGAACGGGCCGATGCTGACGGATTCCGGCGGCTTCCAGGTGATGTCGCTGTCGGAACTGCGCAAGGTGAGCGAAAGCGCCGTGACCTTTCGCTCCCATATCGACGGCGCCATGGTCGAATTGTCGCCGGAACGTTCGATCGAGGTGCAGCGGCTGCTCGGCTCGGACATCGCGATGCAGATGGACGAATGCGTCCGGCTGCCGGCGGAGCGCGGCGATATCGAGCGCGCGATGCAGCTCTCGTTGCGCTGGGCGGAGCGCAGCAAGCGCGCCTTCGAGACCGCGCCGCCCGGATACATGCTGTTCGGCATCGCGCAAGGCGGCGACGTGCCGGCGACTCCGGCAGGCCAGCGCGCGGGGCCTGGTCGAGATCGGTTTTCACGGCTATGCGATCGGCGGCCTTGCGGTCGGCGAGCCGCAGGCGGTGATGCTCGCGATGATCGAGGAGGTCGCCCCGATCCTGCCCGAGGATCGCCCGCGCTATCTGATGGGCGTCGGCACGCCCGAAGATCATTCTGGAAGCGATCGCGCGCGGCATCGACATGTTCGACTGCGTGATGCCGACCCGCAACGGACGTCACGGGATGGCGTTCACCCGCTTCGGCCAGATCAACCTGCGCAACGCCCGCCACGCCGACGATCCGCGGCCGCTTGACGAGGAAAGCCCGTGGCCGTCCACGCGCGGTTATTCCCGTGCCTATTTGCATCACCTGGTGAAGTCGGGCGAGACGCTGGGGGCGATGCTGTTGTCGGAAATCAACATCGCCTATTACCAGCGCCTGATGGCGGACATCAGGGATGCGATTTCACTGGGAACGTTTGCCGGTTTCCGCGAGCGCACGCGCGCCGACTGGGCGAAAGGCGATATCCCGCCGCGCTAGAGCGGTGGCGCGTACTCAGAAATCGAGATCGATTGTTGCTGTTTGCTCGATGTCCGCTGTCCCCCCGATAGCGACTCGCTCCCGCACGCAGCACAGACATGCCTTCCAACTGCCAACGATTAATGACATACATTAACGAAGACGACGCGACAGCTTACATGGCGTGCCGTCAAGCTCTGGATATTATCGTGGGCTGCTTTTTGGATACGAGCTTTCGCAGATCGCGTAGCAAATCGTCGCCCAGTTCCGAAAGGCCGTTGATTTCTTTTTGCGCGTCGATCGCGTGCCGCTTGCACAACTCCATTGATTCCTCTTTGGTCGACGCAAGCGCGTGCAGGTGCCCGGCAAGGCTTCCGGCACAGGTGAAGAAATAGGCGATCTGTCGCTGAAGCGCAGCGTCGAACAAATCCAATCGATCCGCATTTGATGCGTAAACCGAGAACCTCGGCAATGTAAACGCGCCGAGCTCGTCAAGATTTTCCTCGGCCCCTATCTCCATATCTTCAAGCTTCCGCACTTCTTCAAAGCGCTCCATACTATCGATCAGGGCTGCGATCTCTCCGATCAGAGCTGACGCAAGGCCTCGTCTCGAACGAGTACGTCCAAAAAGAAGCATGGTTTCCTCCCGCTTCGATTATTTGTGACCTGAGCGCGCGCGGGAGCGAGCTCAAGGGTAACTTAACAGAAAAACCGGTGGGGCGGCCAATAGCATAGTGGTAGTGGACGGCGTCACGTTGGCCGCAAGACGGCATTTGATCCATCCCTGGACTAGTAAACCATCCTTACATATTGAACGACACACGACCTGTGGATTTTTCAATCGCTCGGTGGCCTTGCGATGCTGGCCGCAAGCATGATGGCCGGGTGGTTATGGGATGCCGGGATGCAAAAGTGACGTTCCTGGCCGGAGCAAACTTCACACTTATTGCGCTGATTGGGCTCCTCACGTTTAACAGCCAGCTTGTACCAAAACCGGAATAGCTCGATGCGAGCATGTGTTTTTCGTCTTGACGCAATAGACGGGAAATGACGGGCCCATGGTCAGCAGTCGCGTCTTTCGCATGCACTATTGTTTCAAATCAATTCGTCTCTAATCGCATGGGATAGATTTCATCTACCGGGCAATCTTACAGATGCGCCGGTACCTGAGAAAAATATGGCAAATAAGGGAGCAAATAAGGGAGGGACCTATGACAACTGCGGCGCAGGCTTTGCTGGTTGTCGGCGAATTGTTTTGTCTCTCGTTTGCTGCGATCGCATCGGTCTATTTTGCGGAAAAGTTGCGATCTGAGTTCTTGAGGAAGCTCTAAACGAGCCTTTCCAAAGGTGAACTACCGCGGGTATGTCGCGCGCGATGACCGCGTGAGGTCGGTGCCGTTCTTTGAGACGAACGGAGGCGTCGAAATAACATAACTGAAACTTAATCAACCCGGGGGGCGATCTGACGTGCGAAATCCCGCAGGATTTTTGCGCCTGTGCTCCTCCGATAACATGGGAGGTGACTATGGCTGCGCGCATTCCGACAAACTTCCGACGCGTGATCACCGCCGCGGCGGGGGGAAACGTCATCGAGTGGTATGACTTCTATATTTTCGGGAGCTTGGCCACAATCTTGTCGGTCAAGTTCTTCGAAAAGAGCCACCCCGTCGCCGCCCTGCTCAGCACGATCGCGCTGTTCACCGCCGGGTTCCTGGTCCGGCCGTTGGGGGCATTTGTGTTCGGCTGGCTGGGAGACGGCGTCGGCCGCAAATATACTTTCATCCTGACGCTCGTCGGCATGGCTCTGGGCACCGGGGCGATCGGGTTGATCCCGACCTTCGATCAGATCGGCTTGGCCGCCGCGATCATCCTGTTCTGCTTGCGGATGCTCCAGGGCCTTTGCCTGGGCGGCTCATACGGCGGCGCCATCACCTATGTCGCCGAGCACGTGCCGGAAGACCGCCGCGGCTACTATACCGGCTGGCTGCAGACTTCGCCGACCCTTGGAATCGTGCTGTCGCTCATCATCATCATCGCGACCCGCAGCTACTTTGGCGAAGCCGTGTTCAACGACTGGGCGTGGCGGATCCCGTTCTTGTTCTCCTTCCTGCTGGTGTTCGTCACCATGTACATGCGGGCCAACTTCGAGGAGTTGCCGGTCTACGCGGAGATCAAGGCCAAGGGACACACCAGCAAGAACCCGTGGCGCGAGGCCTTCCTCAATCCGCAAAATCTCAAATACGTGGTGATCGCCACCATCGTGGTGCTGGGCGAGGGCGTGGTCTGGTACTCAAGCCAGTTCTGGGCGCTGTTCTACCTGCAGACGGTTTCCAAGGTGGACACGCTCACCAGCTCCTTCATCGTGGGAATCGGGCTGGTCATCGGGACCCCGACACTCGTCCTGTTCGGCTGGCTGTCCGACATCATCGGCCGCAAGCCGGTGATCTTGGGCGGATTCTTGCTTGCGGCGGTTACCTACTATCCGCTGTATACGTGGCTCGGGGCGGTCACGCAGCCGGGCCATGTCAACATCCCGATTGCGATTTTCATCGTCGCCATTCTGGTCGCCTATGTCGGGATGGTCTACGGGCCGATCGGCGCGTTCCTCGCTGAATTTTTCCCCAGCAGGATCCGCTACACGTCGGTATCCATGCCGTATATGATCGGCAACGGCTGGGGCGGCGGGTTGGTGCCGTTCATCACCACGGCGGCTTACACGGCGACGGGCAGTCTCGGCTATGCGCTGATCTACCCGATCGCAGTTCCCGCGGTGTGCTTCGTGCTCTCGCTGTTCCTGATGCCCGAGACTCGCCAGATGAGCATCTGGGAAGACGATCAGGCGGCGCTCGCGAAAAGCTGAAAAAGCTAAAAATCTAACGCATGTGCGGGGCCCGTTCAGCCCCGCACTTCTTTATCGCGGATCGCTGGGCGATGTTGTTGTCGGAAATCAACATCGCCGAACCATAGCTCTGGCAGCGATCGCAGCCGCCATCGGCGTTGCTGGCAGTTCGTGAATATCGCCATCCGATAAGACAAGCGGGCGGCACATCGCCTCGCCTTCATCGGGCCGGCAGCCTTCGGCATCGGGCTGCGTGCTTATGAGCCGCCCTAACGCGCCAACTCTGACTTCAACGAAAGGTTCAATTGCAGGCAAACCGCCTGAGCGCGTGCTTGGTCACGAAACCGTAACCGCAGGTGTCGCAGGTCCAGAGATAGCTGATGACATTGTCGGCAACAAAGGCCGACGCTTCCGCGGCTACCATTGAATCGGCACAGACAGGGCAAGTGGGCAAATCACTCCCGCGCGGGTCGGGAAGACGCGTCTCGGTCGACCGGACTTCAGCAATTGCTGACATCGTGACCTCCTTGCGAGTTCTGCTGTGCAACTGAGCCTAACATAAACTGAATTCTTTGACGATGTCGCAACACAAATGCGTTTGTTTTACGTTATTTAGCCGTTTAGAGATTTTGCGGCGCAGCGAATTTGTTCCACCGGATTCGACTTGCAGGCGGGGCGCAAGCTGCCTCTAATGAGAGAAGCGCCCGATTTTCACACATATTGCGATCACAGGAGTTCGTCATGGATGCATCGTCAACCGCGAGTGCAGCGCACCGTCCCGGACGCGGCCGCGTTTTCGACAGCATCGTGGATGCGATCGGCGATACGCCGATCGTCCGGCTGGGCAAATTGCCGCAGGCCCACGGCGCGCATGCGACCATTCTGGCCAAGCTCGAATATTTCAATCCCGCGGCCAGCGTGAAGGACCGCATCGGCGCGGCGATGATCATCGCGATGGAGAAGGCCGGCCTGATCAACGCCGACACCGTGCTGATCGAGCCGACGTCGGGCAATACCGGCATTGCGCTGGCCTTCGTGGCCGCCTCACGCGGCTACCGGCTGAAACTGGTGATGCCGGAGTCGATGTCGATCGAACGGCGCAAGATGTTGGCATTCCTCGGTGCCGAGATCGTTCTGACGCCGGCCGCAGGGGGCATGAAGGGCTCGATCGCGACGGCCGAAGAGCTGGTGCGGACGACGCCCAACGCAGTCATGCCCCAGCAGTTCAAGAACCTCGCCAATCCCGAAATTCACCGCCGCACCACGGCCGAGGAAATCTGGAACGACACCGGCGGCAACATCGACTATTTCGTGGCCGGCGTCGGCACCGGAGGAACCATCACCGGCGTGGGGCAGGTGCTCAAGCCCCGCAAGCCGTCGCTGCGGGTGGTTGCGGTAGAACCGGAGGAAAGTCCGGTCCTGTCGGGCGGCCAGCATTCGCCGCACAAGATCCAGGGAATCGGCGCAGGCTTCATTCCCGACATTCTCGATCGCTCGGTCATCGACGAGATCGTCAAGATCAACAGCGCAACCGCGATCGAGACCGCGCGCGCGCTGGCGCGCAATGAAGGCATTCCCGGCGGCATTTCTTCGGGCGCCGCGATCGCCGCAGCGCTTCAGATCGGCAAACGGCCGGAAGCTGCCGGCAAGACCATCCTCGCGATCGTTCCGTCGTTTTCGGAGCGCTATCTGTCGACCGTGCTGTTCGAGGGAATCTGATTTAATCGCGGTCGATTCTACATCAGAGGAAGTACCTGGATGTCTCAACCACCACGACGGCCGCGAACGCTCAGCGACGCACGCACCGAAGCCGAAGCGGCGTTCAAACGGACCACAACGAAGGTACCGGAGGCGCCGCCGAAAAAGGCCGCGCTTCCTGGCGTGAAGGAACTGGTGTCGCTGCGCATCGACCAGGACGTACTCGAATACTTCCAGGAGGGCGGAGCTGGCTGGCAGGACCGCATCAACGACGCGCTGCGGAAGGCGGCGGGGAAATAGTTGCAGTCGCAGCCAAAAGCCCGGGATGACCGGTGCCGGGCGGACGGATGCTGGCAAAAGGCTCAGGCTCGAACGCGCGTCGGGACCGGATGCACGGATCTCAGGTTCAACAGATTGCCGGTCAGGATCAGCGCGGCGCCAAGCACCGTGAACATGTCCAGCCGTTCGCTGTAGATCAGCCAGCCGACAGTTGCCGTCAGCGGAACCCTCAGGAAATCCATCGGCAACACCACGGTGGCATCGGCGTACAGCATCGCGCGCGCCATGCAGTAATGGGAGAATGTGCCGCAGAATGCGATCACGACCATCCAGCCCCAGGCCTCGGCCGACGGCCATCGCCAGACATAGAGCGAGGGGAAGAAACCGGCCGCAGACTGGATCACCAGCATCCAGAAGATGATTGTCAGGGTCTTCTCGGTGCGGGTCAGCGACTTCATCATGGCGACGGAAATGCCGAATCCGACGGCGGCGGCAAGCGCAATCAACTGGCCCGGATTGATCTCGCCGGCCACCGGACGGACAATGACGATCACACCGACCACGCCGAGCACGATGGCCGCTACCTTCCCGAACGTCATCCGCTCGCCGAGAAAACTCGCGGCCAGGATCGCGGTCCAGATCGGCATGGTAAATTCGATCGAAACCACCTGGCCCAGCGGAATCAGCGTCAGCGAAAAGAACCAGCCGAGCTGCGCGGCATAGTGGATGAGGTTGCGCCCGACATGCTGCAGCGGCCGCGACGTTCGCATTGCCGCGAACCCGCCCTCGCGGCGGACCATCGGGTACAACATCAGGAAGCCGATGACCGAACGCACCTCCATGACCTGAAAAACGTTCAGCTCGCGCATGGCCTCACGGCCGGCGACCGTCACCATCAGCATCAGGGCGAGCCAGCCTGCCATCCACAGCGCGGCTCTTGGTTTGGAAGGGGTTTTGTCCATCAGCGGAAAGTGCCAGGCATGCCGCTTTCGCGACGGAGGTTTGAGGTGGGCGCCGGTATCGGCGACATCGGAAAAATTTGCAACGCGCAAATATGCCGAGCAATGATGCGCTGCGCGGGCGATCGGTGCTAAGGGGAGTTGCTTGTCATTCCGGGTTCGCTCGTTTCACGCGCGCCCGGGAATGACGCTGGTGGAAAATCTGGAGGACCTGCTCATGCGCACCCTGCAACCTGCCGATTGGTCGAAGCCGCGCGGCTTCTCGCACGGCGTTGAGATCGATGGCCCCGGTCGATGGATCGTGCTGGCCGGCCAGACCGGCGACGAGAAGGGCGAATATCCAACTGACATGGCCGCGCAGGTCGGCGTGGCCTTGCGGAAGATCATCAAGCTATTGGCAGAGGCCGGGGCGGGGCCGCAGCACATCGTGCGCCTGACCTGGTACTTGACCAGCCGCGGCGAGTACGAAGCCGCAGGCGCCGGTATCGGCGCAGCCTGGCGCGAGACGCTGGGGAAAAATTTCCCGCCTTCGACGCTGCTCTACATCGCAGGCCTGGTCGATGAGCGTGCGAGGGTCGAGCTCGAGGTCACGGCCTTCGTGCCGGGCGCTTAAGGGCTGACCCGCACCATCAACGCGCGGTGCGAGCCGCGAACACCTCATATCTTTTCTAAAAGGAAGCCTGAATGACAAATCGATCCACCGCGGCGGATTTTGTGACCGCCTTCGCCACCGGCTGGCCCGAGAAGCAGCCCGACATCATGGTGCTTTCGCTGACCACGCATAAGGGCGTTCAGGATTTTGCGCTCAGCAAGGAACAGGCGCTGCTGATTGCGAAGACCATGAAGCGGACCGCAGAGCAGCTCGCGGCGCCGAAGCAGGCAGTTAAGCCCCCTGCGGGATCCCGTGGTTAGCGGCGGGACAGCGCGATCGAGGCGCCCCTGAAACCGCTCTGAGATGTGATCACCACGGATTGCCGGTTGCCGCGCGTCGCCAATGAGAGCTGCGCGGCGAAACCGGCAGCGGTCGCAAGGACCTGAAAATTGCCCCTGCCTCCGCGTCCCTGCAGAGATCCGTTGATGTTTCGGCTGCTTTCGCTCCACGTGCCCGAGAGCTCGCCGCGTTCCGAGATGACGTTGCCGCTAAGATCAAATTTGTAGCTGTCGCTGGCGCAGATCAGGGTCAGATTGAGCCCGGTACCGCCGGCGCCGACGGCAGCGGTTTCACGGCAGCGAATGCGCTCGGTTGAGCCGTCGTCGAGGCTGACGGTTCCGCCGCCGGCCCAAACACCGGCCATGCCGGCAAACGGTCCTGCTTGCGCGTAGCTTGCGGTAGCCGACACCGCCGCCACGAACAGCGTGACGACGGCGACGATCAGGCGTCTGACGACCGCGCGGGACCCGGCGGGTCTTGTCTTACTGGCGGGAGGCTTCCCAGCGGCCGCTGCACGGGATGCCCGCAGAGGCCCCATTCCATTTTCCCGATCCGGAGTTACCGCTGAGTTGGCCATTGGCATATGCACCACCGATTGAAACCCGGACGAGACCTTCGCGCCCGATGCTGCCGGTCACGTCGGCACCGGCGGCGGAAACTTTACCGTCCGCGATGGTAAGCGTCGAGCGCGTCTGCGGTTCGCAGCTACCCGTTTTCGTGACCACGGTGACGCTCCAAAGTCCGTCATACGGCGTCTGGGCCATTGCGGGTGCGCTCGCCACAGCGGCGGCGGTGAGGGCGGAAGCAAACAATACAAAACCAATGCGATTAAGGCGCATGTATTCAAATCCTCGATGTACGTGATGTGACGGCTTATCCGGACACAATGTGTCCAAAATTTGCTGCGTCGCAGTAACCATAAAAGTCCCCGCTGGATCAAGACCTTGACGAGGCGTGCCAGTTCTCATTTTGGGACCAGAAACCCGCGCCGGCGCGTCACTGCGGAGGGTCACGCCCAACTTGCCGGTATCCCGTTACTCGGAGAGGTCCGGCGCCAGGGTTGCGAATTGCTCGTCCTGAGGTTTCGCAGGCAGGCTGTGATGGGCCTTGGCGTAGTCGATGACTTCGCCGAGCAGCTTCTGGCCGAGCGGGGCCAGCGCGCGTTCCCACAGCTCGCGCGCGGTTTCGCCCTTCTTGACGAAGCACCACTCCTGGACGGCGATCGCACCGGCATCCATGCGGTCCGCGAGATGGTAGACGGTGCCGCCGGCGATCGGATCGCCTTCGCGGATGGTCCATTCCACCGCCGCGATGCCGCGGTGCCGCGGCAACAGGGAGGGGTGATAGCCGATCCCGCCGAGTTTTGCGGCGGCCAGCGCCCCCTTGCTGACGCGGGCGTGGCTGTGCGCCGCCACGATCAGGTCGGTACCGCTGGCGATCTCCTCGGCCGCCACCAGCTTGGGGTTGGCCTGCACGACCACCTCGATCCCGGCCGCCCGGGCGGCTGCCGCCAGGCGGTCTTCGGCATCGGCCACGACGACCCTGATGATGTCGACCCCGTGCTGGCGCAGCATGTTCAGTGTCGTCACGCCGAAATGGCGGGAGCCGACGAGGGTAATCCGCATGGTAGTGCTGTCCGTCCTGAACCAAGATGTCTGTCCCGTCGATAACACGTCGCAGCCGCCTGTCACGCCACCCGGAGAGGGAGCGGGGGGTTATCAACAGGGGGCGGGAGCCCGGACCACGCGGTCAGCCGAGACGCCGGCGGACCTCCTGCCGCATCATTTCGCGAAAAGCCTCCCGGCGCGCCGGCCTGTCGTTCTCCGGAATATCGAAGCGGTCGAAGACGTTGAAGTTTTCCAGGATCGGGTGCCGATCGCTTGCCATCGCCAGGATGCGCAGCAACTCGGCCGCGGTTCCGCTGGGACCGGTGACTTCCCATCTGCGGATCGTGTCGGCGCCGTCACCGGTCGCGAGGCCGCAGAGCGTTGCCATCTCGGCCGCCGACAGGCTTCTGCCGATCGCGTCGCCGAGATCCTGGCGAAGCTGCTTGAGTTCGGAGCCCGTCATCGGGATTGGTTCGTCGTCAGAGACGGACCGCGAGCGGCCTCAGAAAAATGGCGGAGGCGAGGATTGCCGCGCGCGACCCCATGTTCATGGCGTCGCGACTTCGGCGCGAGGCCGGTCAGCGTGACCAGTAGCCGTCGACGGCATGAGCCAGAAAAATGCCGGCGCTGATGACGCCGAAGAGCGCGGTAACAGTGTCCAACATGGCAACGATCCTTAGGCCCAGCGATTAGACCTAACGGCAGAGGTCGTTACACAGTCAAAAGAATTCCGGGAGAAGTTGAACTTTGAAAGCTTGATGATGATTTTATGCAACAGGCTGCCTCAGCCTGGGACAAAAGGTTCCCGGCGCAATTTCGTCCCACGGTCACGCTCGACCGGCGCTTGAGATGCGAGAGTCCCGAGGCGGGGAATTGCCAAGCCCGGCAAATCAGGCTGAAAGGCCGCCTCTTCTAGCGTTCTCCAGCATCCAAAATCCAGGTCCGGTCAGCGAACGCCACATAAATTCGTTCCTGCCCCAGAGCGGCGCCGAGCTCGATCGACAGCTCGTTCAACATCGCTACGATGGCCTCGTCCGGCAGGTGGCCGAGATAGGCGTGGACAGCTTCGCCAGTGAACAGCGCTACCGGTTCGCGGTCCGAGCCAACCGTGCCGTCCGGGCGGGGCCACGCGTAGGTGACTTCCGCACGGGTGAACATGCCGGATAAAGCGGGCTGACCGGCTTCCACCCGGCGTTTCATCCAGGCCCGGGCGGTGCGGACGGCCTCCGAAACGTCGAAGACGCGGCCATCGGGATCCCAGCCCTCGCGCAAGCCCACGCTGATGCGAAAATCACGGCGAGGACCCAACGATCCCGGAACAACCGAATAATCTTCAGCCTTCGGCGCACGGGCTCGATCGGTCATTTCGCTTTTGCCTTCATCGCTGGAACGCGCGGGCACATGCATGAGGAGCGGAAAAGCCTGTAACCCCTCGACAACCCGTCCGGCACGAGGTTGTCACCCATGTCTTAGGTACGTTCCGTTACCCATGTCTCCGGGCTGGACAAGTTCTTCAATGGTGAGCGCGGAGGGACTCGAACCCTCGACCCCATGATTAAAAGTCACGTGCTCTACCGCCTGAGCTACGCGCTCACGTGAGGCGCTGTGTAGGGGTCCGCATTGAGCGGGTCAATAGCGCGGCGACCGGCAAACCGGCGGGTGGGAGAACCCCGATTGTCGTGGTGGCTCCGTCCATTAGTCAGGCTTCTTCAAGCAAACGGCCAGCTCTAAAATACGTTCCGGATCAACTGGCTTCGCGATGAATTTCGGACGCCACCGGCTGCGAGCTGCCAACCACCGTCGGCAGTGTCACCGGGCGCAGGCCGATCAGCTCCGCGGTCCGGATGCCGGTATTGCGCCAGAATTCAAACGAGTTGAGCCGCGAATTCTCCAGGACTGCAATCGCCACCGCCGACAGGAACGGCAGGCTTTCCAGCACCAGCACAGCCGCGAAGATGTAGATCTCGCGGACTTCCTTGAAGCTGTTGGTGGCGATCAGCACGGCCGCGCCGACCAGCAGCAAGACGCCGATGACCGCTTCCCAGAACGCCTGGAACTCGATCGACATCCGCGACAGACCGCCCTTGGAGGTGCGGGCGAAAGCGAGATGCTCCGTGATCAGTCCGTTCGCGACCGCGCGCGACACCGTCCATTGCACCGACATCGCCGCCACCATCGCGCCCAGCATCTGCCCCCATTTCACCGGCACGCGCAGGCGGTACAGCACGACGAAATGCAGCAGCGAGACCACGAAGGACGCGATGATCGGCAGCGTCAGGATCTTGTCGGGGATGGCGATGTCCGCGAAGGCGACGATCGGCACCCAGATCAAGTTGAGGATCGCGACCAGCACGCCGAGGCTTTCGGCGCCCAGCCAGTTCAGCCAGCCCAAGGTGAACTCACGCCGCTGATCCGGCGACAGCCGGCTGGCGCCGGGCAGGAAACGCCGCCAATGCTTCTTGACGATCTGAAAGCCGCCATAGGCCCAGCGGTGGCGCTGTTTCTTGAAGGCTTCGTAGGTGTCCGGCAACAGGCCGTAGCCGTAGCGGTGGTTGGTGTAGTGCGTCAGCCAGCCGTGCTCGATGATGGCCAGACCGAGGTCGGTATCCTCGCAGATGGTGTCGCCGGCCCAGCCGCCGGCCATGTCCATCGCCGCGCGCCGGATCAGGCACATGGTGCCATGAACGATGATGGCGTTCTCTTCGTTGCGCTGGACCATGCCGATGTCGAAGAACCCGGCATATTCGCCGTTCATGATGTAATGCATCAGCGAGGTGTTGCCGTCGCGATGGTCCTGCGGCGCCTGCACGAGGCCGACGCGGGGATCGGCGAATACCGGCACCAGGTCCTTCAGCCAATCCGGCTCCACGACATAGTCGGCGTCGATGATGCCGATGATCTCGGCATCGACGGCGGTCCGCTCCATGGCGATACGCAAGGCGCCCGCCTTGAAGCCTTCGACCTTCTCGGCGTTGATGAACTTGAAACGCTCGCCGAGCGCGCGGCAGTGATCCTGGATCGGTTGCCAGAACGCCGGGTCGGGCGTGTTGTTGATGATCACCACGCATTCGAAGTTGGGGTAGTCCAGCCGCGACACCGCATCCAGCGTCTGCTTGAGCATATCGACCGGCTCGAAATAGGCCGGCACATGGATCGAGACTTTGGGATAGACGCCCTCGGCGGGCGGGGTGTCGCCCTTGACCAGCAGGCGGAGCGGCTTGTGGCCGAAAGCAATGGCGGCGATTTCCTCGATCCGCGCTATCGCGATCAAAACCAGCGGAACCAGCAAGATCAGTCCGAGCGTCAGCGCGAAGGCCGAGCCGAAAACGAAGTAGTGGCCGGCCCAATACGCGAACACGGTGGAGGCCCAGGCGCCGACGCCATTCGCCGCCGCCGACAGCACCAGCGCCTGCAGTACGGTAGGCTGCGCCAGCCTCAGGATCGGCAGCGACATCAGGATGCCGACCAGCAGGGCGATGGTCGCGAGTTTCCAGTAGTCCGGGTTGACGATCGGTCCGGTCCAGGAAAATTTCGGTTCGCGATCGGCGTTCAAAATGCCCCAATAGGGGCCAACGCCGCCCTCGAAGAATTTCCAGGGCTGATCAATCGCCTCGACGATGTTGTATTCCATGCCGATGGCTTCGGCGCGGGTGACGAAATTGCGCAGCACCTTGGCCTGCTCGAACGGGCCGGGCACGGCATTACGCAGATTGTAACCTTCGCTCGGCCAGCCGAACTCCGCGATCACGATCCGCTTGCCCGGGAACTGATCGCGCAACAGCTGGTACATCGAAACCGCCTGGTCGACCGCCTGGTTGGCGGTGAAGTTTTCCCAGTACGGCAGGACGTGTGCGGCGATGAAATCCACGGAATAGCCGAGTTGCGGATTATCACGCCAGATGTTCCAGATTTCGCCTGTCGTGACCGGAACATTGACGGATTTCTTGACCCGCTTGATCAGCTCGATGAGGTCGTCGACTTTCTGCTCGCCGCGATAGATCGTCTCGTTGCCGACGACGACACCGATCACATTGCTGTTATGCCTGGCGAGATTGATCGCGGACTGGATCTCGCGCTCGTTGCGCTCGGGGTTCTTGTCGATCCACGCCCCGACGGTAACCTTCAGTCCGAACTCTGCCGCGATCGGCGGCACCAGTTCGACGCCGCCGGTCGAGGAGTAAAGCCGGATCGCCCGCGTCAGCGGCGCCAGCCGTTTCATGTCGGCGCGGATTTTTTCGACGCTGGGAATGTTGTCGACGTCCGGATGGCCGGTTCCTTCGAACGGCGCATAGGACACGCTCGGCAGCACGCCCGTGAAGTCGGGGGCCTGCTGTTTATCCCGGAGCGCTCCCCACATCGCAGCGTGAACCGCGGTCACAAGCAAGAGAACAGCGACGACGGCGCGCATCGCACTCAAACCATCTGGGGCCAATATGGCGGGAAAGCGGACCCGTCCCCGAGATCCGACCGAGTCAGCGGCAGTTCAAACATATCCCTGCCATGCGATTTAACAACTCTTATGACGCCATGGCGTTTTCAGGGCGCGAACACCGCGAACCACGAAATTTTGCGATCGCTCCGCGGCGGATCGGATTACTTGGCGGGCGCAGGAGCCGGCGTAGCCGCTGCGGCAGGCGGAGCTGTCGGGGCGGGGGCTGGAGCGCCACTGCCGGCAGTCGCCGGCGCGGCAGGGGTGGCGGCCGCGGCCGCCTGCGGCTGTGCGTTGGGATTGATCCAGCAGGCGTGAACCCGGCTGTTGAGCGTCTCGGCTACCTTGGGATCGATCTGGGCGCCAAAGCGCGTCAGACAACGGAAGGTCGCCTGGACGTGACCGCCGGGACAGCCAAAGCGGTCGTAGAGATCGAGATGCCGGAGCGCGGTATCGATATCGTCGAGCCACATCAGGCGCACCACGCGGCGGCCGAACCAGACGCATTCCGGGTTTCCGGCCGGGCCGTTAATGGCCTGGGCTGCTTCCGCGAATTCGTCGGTCTTTCGCTGATTTTCCTTGGCCACCTCCGCCGGCTGGGCCGCACCGGCTGCCCCCGGTTTGCCGGACTGGTCCTGGGCCTTGGAATCGCCGCTCTGGGCGGCGGCGCTTCCGATACCGATTAGCAGTGCGAGCGCGGGGACGGCGAGGTGGCGCAAAACCACGTTCTGAAACTCAAGCAGCCGACGACGCATAAATTCCCCGATTAGTTCCTGATCGCGCCCAGCCCGGACGCGGCTCGCGTGATGACGTCCAAATAGGTCCCCAATGCGGCGGGAACGCTTGCCGGAATCCCATGACGGACATTTCGGATTTTGTCCAGTAAAGTCACAACTTTATCGCGCCGTGGTAAAGCCTCAAGCGCATGACAGCTCCAGATCGCGCCTATCCTGCTCTTGGCAGATGGTCAGTGACCGGCTAATCGACGATCCCCGCCCGGAGGATGGAACCGATTTCTCTTCGTACGCCGCTCGCGCTTCTTCTCATATCTCTCGGTGCGATTGCCGCGGTGTGGTGGTGGCTGGCCACGCCCATCATGCTTTCGCGCGCGCCGATCGATCCCAACGCCAAGTTGATGTGCGTGTCTTACGCGCCGTTCCGCGGTGCCCAGACGCCGCTGTCGCCGACCACCTATGTCCCGGCGGAACAGATTGCCCAGGATCTCGCACAGCTCGCCAAGATCACCGACTGCGTGCGTACTTATTCGATCGAGAACGGACTCGATCAGGTACCGGGGCTGGCGGCCAAGGTTGGGCTGAAAGTCATCCAGGGGATATGGCTCGGCAGCAACCGGCTGAAGAACCTCGCGCAGATCGCCGTCGCCGTGCGGCTGACCAAGGAATTCCCCGACGTCATCACGTCGGTGGTGGTCGGCAACGAGGTGTTGCTGCGCGGGGAAATGACCACGGCCGATCTCGCCGCCACCATCCGCTCGGTCAAAGCGCAGGTCGCCGTTCCCGTCACCTATGCCGATGTCTGGGAATACTGGCTGCGCAATCGCGAGGTCTATGACGCGGTCGACTTCGTCACGATCCACATCCTGCCGTACTGGGAAGACTTCCCGATCCGCGCCAAATACGCCTCCGCCCATGTCGACGCCATTCGCCGGCGGATGGCGGTGGCGTTCCCGGGAAAGGAGATCCTGATCGGCGAAACCGGCTGGCCGAGCGAGGGACGGATGCGCGAGGGAGCGCTGCCGTCGCGCACCAACCAGGCCCGCGTCGTCTCGGAAATCCTCGACCTGGCCAAGCGGGAAAACTTTCGCGTCAACCTGATCGAAGCCTACGACCAGCCATGGAAGCGCCAGCTCGAGGGCACGGTCGGCGGCTATTGGGGCCTGTTCGATTCAGTGCAGCGCGCGCTGAAATACCCGCCCGGCCAGCAGATCAGCAACTTTCCGTTCTGGAAGCTGCAGATGGGAAGCGGAATGGCGCTGGCGGTTTTCGTGTTCGCGGCCGCATGGCTGACGCTACGCCGGCGGCCCTGGACGCCACGGCTTTCATCCTGGATCGCGGTCGCACTATCGGCGACCACGGCCGGCATCCTGCTCGGCGTCGCCGCCGACAAAATGTACTATGAAAGCTACGGTTTCGGGGGCTGGCTGGGGTGGGGCGCCCTGCTGACGGCCGCCATCGCCTCGCCCTTACTCTGCGCCAATGCTTTGATGGCGGGGCGAGCGCTACCGACGTTCCTGGAACTGCTGGGCCCCCGCGAAGGGCGCGCCCGGTCGGCGCTGCCGGTGCTCCTGGGCCTGACGCTCGCGTTGACCACGTTGATCGGCGCCGAGACTGCGCTCGGCTTTGTGTTCGATCCGCGGTACCGGGATTTTCCGTTTGCCTCCCTGACCATGGCGGTGGTGCCGTTTTCGACCCTGATGCTGCTCAACCGCCCGCAGCGAGGCGTGCGCCCGATTGCGGAAGCCGTGTTTGCCGGGCTTTTCGCGCTGGCCGCGCTCTACACGGGGTTTAATGAAGGATCGGATAACTGGCAGTCGTTGTGGACCTGCGCGCTCTATTTCGTGCTCGCTATCACGCTGTGGCAGGCGCGGGCCGCGCAAAGCCCAGAATGAGCAGGCCGATCGCAAGGCCTGACAGCGCAATATTGTAGAGCACGATCCCGAATCCGGCTGCGATCAGGCCGCCCGTCAGCAAGACGATCGACGGCCGCATGACGTGGAGCGTTGCGATGATGAGCGCGACCACGCCGAACACCGAATGGCGAAACAGGTAAGTGGCGAGAATCCGGGTCTTGCAGAGCATGGTCTGCAAACCGGCATCGCATGCCAGCGCGACAGTCGAGAACTCGATCGCGAGATAGCGCAAATAGAGCGCATAGCCGACGGTCAGGAAGCCGACCACCAACAGCCATTGCACCTGATAGGGGGTGAGCCGGAACGGAGTTTTTTTCATTTCGCGAATATGGTCGGGAATGGCGGGCTGGACAAGCCGGGATGGCCCCCGAGGTCGCCGCTTCCGCTAAAAAGAATGAGAAATCGGCCCCAAACCATTGAAATAACGCGCCTTACTGGAACGACGCTATCGCTTACCGAAGAACGATGACAGGGTGGAGGGTGGATCTGGTTTTTTTTCCGGCTCCTCGACCGCCGCGTGCTTTGATGAGCTCCGTTTGTGAGCGGCCGGCTTGGCTGGCGCAGGCCTGGCGCTCGCGGGCCTCGTGGTCTCCGCCGGCTGATCGGCATTCATGGTCAGCCGCTGACCGTCGAACACCGTGGTTTCGCAGGGACGATCTTTTTCGATCAGGCCGGCGCAGATTTTCGCCGCTGCCGCGGCGTCATTGAGCGGACCGGCAACCAGCCGCAGCTGCATGCCGAGACCCTTGCTGCCTTCTTTGATCACGATGATCGGGCGCAAGGCCGTCAGCTGCGCGTTCGACCTCGATTTCAACAGCCCGCGCCACAGCGCGCGCAAGCCGCCAACCGAATTGGCCCCGCCAACGTCGACCCCGAATTCGGTTCGCTGCACGGAGAGTTTGGGCAGGGCCGCCTTCGCAGCATCCCGTTCCGCTTCACCCGTCGAGGAAGCCGACGCTACGTCTTCCGGCATCGTCGTCGCGCTGGCGGCCTTCTCGGGCTTCTCCGGCTTCTCGGGTTCGATCAGTTTTGTGGCTGCCGCATCGGGCGGCGCCATCATCGATTTGGCGGCCATGAGCGCGGGGGCTGGCGCGGTTGCCGGCGTCGATGGCGGGGAATTTGAGATTCTTGGCGTAACGGATGCGACCGTCGCGGGAGCCGGCTCCGGGGCGGCGGCAGCCGCTGAGGGCTTATCGGCTGCTTTCGGCGCCGTCGTGGCCACGGGGGATACGAGGGGCGCAGGGGGAGGATTCTGCGGCTCGGCGGTTGCGGCCGCCGCCGCTGATGCCGGTGCGGTTGGTGGCGACGTGGCAGCGACGGTTTGTTGTTTGGCTATCGCGCCGGTCACGGATTCCAGGCCCTGCTCCAGCACGGTAACGCGCGAATACAGCCGGTCGCGATCGCCATTGAGCGTATCGATGGCGGAGGCCAGCCGCCGCGCCTCGTTCTGGCTTTCCTTGGCGACCGACTGGATCTGCTGTGCCTGCCGCGCCAGATCGGCCGCCGCGACCTGTTCGCGGCGCGAGGCGATCGAGGATTGGTTGGCGTAGACGGCCAGGATGACCGCGCCAACCGAGGCAACGCCCCACGAACCGAGCCGCCAGAGCGCGCGACGGTCGAAGGTCTCTTCTTCGGCCAAAAACCCGGACAGCAAGCCGCCGGTATTGTCGGCGTCGAAGGTCGCGGCCAGTCTGTCGGTATCCTTTGCCATGCGACGCCTTCGGCCCCCCTGCGGCCCACCCAAATCACGCGGTAAACATTAACAGGAAATGCGCCCGCCAGCTTGAATCCGGGGAACCGGAGCCCGCGGAGGTGTAAACGGGTTTCCATGTGCGGCGAAAACGCTTTATGAGGGCGGCACCACCTTCGCCCCTGCAACAAGGATTAGGGATGACCGCTCGATCCAGCCTCACCGTCGTGCTCGCGGCCGGCGAGGGCACGCGCATGCGCTCCTCGCTGCCAAAGGTGCTGCATCCGGTGGCTGGCCAGTCGCTGCTGGCGCATGTGCTGGGCGCGGCCCCCAGAGGGGCCGGCGCCGCGCTTGCCGTGGTGGTCGGGCCAGACCACCGGGCGGTCGAGGAAGAGGTCAAGCGTCTGCGACCGGATGCGGCGACCTACGTTCAGCGCGAGCGTCTCGGCACCGCCCATGCGGTGCTGGCGGCCCGCGAGGCCATCGCCCGCGGTGCCGACGATCTGCTGGTTGCGTTCGGCGACACGCCGCTGATTTCGGCCGCCACCTTTGCGCGGCTGCGCGCGCCGCTGAAAAACGGCGCGGCGCTGGCCGTGCTCGGCTTTCGGGCCGCCGATCCCACCGGCTACGGCCGGCTGCTGGTCGAGGGCGACCGGCTGGTGGCGATCCGCGAGCAGGCCGACGCCAGCCCCGCCGAGCGCGCGATCAAGCTCTGCAACGCCGGCGTGATGGCGTTCGATGGCCGCAGGGCGCTGGAAATCATCGAAAAAATCGGCAATGCCAACAGCAAGGGCGAATATTATCTGACCGACGCCGTTGCCATCGTGCGGGAACTGGGACTGGAGGCGGTCGTGATCGAAACCAGCGAGGATGAAGTGCGCGGCATCAACACCAAGGCCCAGCTCGCCGAAGCCGAAGCCGTGATGCAGGCGCGGCTGCGCAAGGCGGCGCTCGACGCCGGCGTCACCATGATCGCGCCCGATACGGTCTATCTCGCCGCCGATACGAGCTTCGGCAACGACGTCACGATCGAGCCGTTCGTGGTGATCGGTCCCGGCGTCTCGATCGCCGACGGCGCGGTGATCCATTCGTTTTCCCACATCGTGCAGGCCTCGATCGGCAAGAATGCGTCGGTCGGTCCCTATGCGCGGTTGCGGCCGGGCACTTCGCTCGGCGACGGCGCCAGGATCGGCAATTTCGTCGAGACCAAGGCCGCGACGCTGGAGGCCGGCGTCAAGGTCAACCATCTCAGCTATATCGGCGATGCCCATGTCGGCGCGGGCGCCAATATCGGCGCCGGCACCATCACCTGCAATTATGACGGCTTTGCCAAGCACAGGACCGAGATCGGCAACGGCGCCTTCGTCGGCACCAATTCCTCGCTGGTGGCGCCGGTGAAAATCGGCAACGGCGCCTATATCGGCTCGGGCTCGGTGATCACCACGCGACGTGCCCGACGATGCGATGGCGGTGGAGCGCAGCCAGCAGACCATCCGCGAGGGCGGGGCTGCGCGATATCGCGAGATGAAGATGCGCGGCCAAGACGCCGAAGGCTTGAGGCTTCGAAGGTCAACGTTGACGGCTCAAGCGCGGACTGCGCTACTCGTCGCCTCGGCAAATCGTCCGAGAAGATCGCAGCGCGTCAGACGCCAAGCCGTGCGGTTTGGCGTGCTTGACCGGCTCGCCCGGCTGGGTGCTTCACGAGCACCGGCTTGACTTCCTGCCCGCGCAGCGGCGGCGGCCAGTGGGCAAGGTGGGTGCCCGTCGTCTCGCTGGCCCGCGACATGCAGCGAAGCGAGGCCTCGGTCGCCGGGTGGATGGTTGCGTGTGTCCGTCACAGGCTTGTCTCCGAGATTACCCATCTTTCCGGAAAACGAGTTGACCGCCCGTTAAGGCGCGCGCCTCAAATCCGGAAGAATTACGGTATCCGGCGAGGCTTCGGAGAGGCTCGTTAAGCCTTTGACGCTTAACCCTGTCTCAATCGGCAATAATTATTGAGTACCTCATCCGCTGTCGATTCTCGTTAAGAGTTTTCCGCGGTTTTGAAGCTTCTTTCGACAATTTGGGGAATATAGATCCGCATGTGCGGCATTGTCGGCATTTTGGGGCGCGGTCCGGTCGCGGAGCAGATGGTGGATTCGCTCAAGCGCCTCGAATATCGCGGCTACGATTCCGCAGGCGTCGCCACGCTGGAAGGCGACCATCTCGAGCGCCGCCGCGCCGAAGGCAAACTCAAGAACCTCGAGACGCGACTGAGCGCCGAGCCGCTCGGCCGGCCATACCGGCATCGGCCACACGCGCTGGGCCACCCACGGCAAGCCGACCGAGAACAACGCCCATCCGCACGCCACCGATCGCGTCGCCGTGGTTCACAACGGCATCATCGAGAATTTCCGCGAACTGCGCGAAGAGCTGCAGAAGAAGGGCGCGGTTTTCAAGACCGAAACCGACACCGAGATCGTGCTGCATCTGGTCGATAGCTATCTGGCCAGGGGCATCGGTCCGGTCGAGGCGGTCAAGGCGTCGCTGTCGCAGCTGCGCGGCGCGTTCGCGCTGGCGTTCATCTTCGCGGGCGACGACGATCTGATGATCGGCGCGCGCAACGGGCCGCCGCTGGCGATCGGCTATGGCGAGGGCGAGATGTATCTCGGCTCGGACGCGATCGCGCTCGGCCCGTTCACCGACACCATCGCCTATCTCGAGGACGGCGACTGGGTGGTGCTGACGCGCGACAGCGCCGTGATCTACGACAAGAACAACGCGATCGTGCATCGCGAGGTGATCAAGCACAGCGCCGTCGTCGTCCCTGGTCGACAAGGCGAATTATCGCCACTTCATGGCCAAGGAAATTCACGAGCAGCCGGAAGTGGTCGGCCACACGCTGGCGCGCTACGTCGACATGGCGACCGAGCGGGTGTCGCTGCCGGTCAAGCTGCCGTTCGACTTCAAGGATATCCAGCGCATCTCGATCGTCGGCCTGCGGCACCGCGAGCTATGCCGGCTATGTCGCCAAATACTGGTTCGAGCGGCTCGGCCGCGTGCCGGTCGAGACTCGATGTCGCCTCCGAATTCCGCTACCGCGAGGCGCCGTTGCGCAAGGGCGATCTCGCGATCTTCATTTCGCAATCCGGCGAGACCGCCGATACGCTGGCGGCGCTGCGCTACGCCAAGGCGCAGGGCGCTGCACACGCTGTCGGTGGTCAACGTGCCGACCTCGACGATCGCGCGCGAAAGCGAGACCGTGCTGCAGACGCTGGCCGGCCCGGAAATCGGCGTCGCCTCGACCAAGGCCTTCACCTGCCAGCTGATGGTGCTGGCCGCGATCGCGGTCGCGGCCGGCAAGGCGCGCGGCGAATTGTCCGATGCCGACGAGACCAAGCTGGTCCATGGCCTGGTCGAAATTCCGCGGCTGATGGCGGCGGCGCTCGCCACCGAACCGCAGATCGAAAAACTGGCGCGCGACATCGCCAAATGCAAGGACGTGCTCTATCTCGGCCGCGGCACCAGCTATCCGCTGGCGCTGGAAGGCGCGCTGAAGCTGAAGGAAATCTCCTACATCCACGCCGAAGGCTATGCCGCCGGCGAACTCAAGCACGGGCCGATCGCGCTGATCGACGAGAACATGCCGGTCGTGGTGATCGCGCCGTACGACCGGGTGTTCGAGAAGACCGTCTCCAACATGCAGGAGGTCGCGGCCCGCGGCGGCAACATCATCCTGATGACCGACGCCAAGGGGGCGGCGGAAGCGACCGTCGAATCGCTGGTGACGATCGTGCTGCCGGACATGGCGTCGACCTTCACGCCGATGGTTTATGCCGTTCCGGTGCAGCTTCTGGCCTACCACACCGCCGTGGTCATGGGCACCGACGTCGACCAGCCGCGCAATCTCGCGAAATCGGTCACCGTCGAATAGGCCGCGTCAAGGGGGCGCTTCGTCGCTTCAGGTCTTCAAAAATCTGCTAGAAGACCCTAGCTGACATCCTGACGATGGCCGCCCGGACCGACCTGGAACCCCAATGAACCGCGACGACCTGCCCCGCCCGTGCCCCCGGCCGAACTCCCGCCGGACGTCCACAGCGGCTTTATGGCCCGATTCCGGAACTATTTTCTCACCGGCCTGATCGTCGCCGGCCCGATCGCGATCACCTTCTACCTGACCTGGTGGTTCGTGACCTGGGTCGACGGGATGGTGCGGCCGTTCGTGCCGATCGCCTACCGGCCGGAAACCTATCTGCCGTTCGGGCTGCCGGGTTCCGGGCTGATCGTCGCCGTGATCGCGCTGACGCTGCTCGGCTTCCTCACCGCCAATCTGATCGGGCGGACGCTGGTCGATCTCGGCGAACGGCTGCTCGGGCGCATGCCGGTGGTGCGCGCGATCTATCGCGGCCTGAAGCAGGTGTTCGAGACGCTGTTCTCGGGCAAGGGATCGAGCTTTCGCCGGGTCGGCCTGGTCGAATTTCCCTCGCCCGGCATGTGGTCGATCGTGCTGATCTCGCAGGCGCCGAGCGTGGAGGTCGCCAACAATCTTCCCGGCGAGGAGGAGCACATTTCGGTGTTCCTGCCCTGCGCGCCGAACCCGACCACGGGCTTCTTCTTCTATGTGCCGAAGAGCAAGATCATCGAAGTCGAGATGAGCACCGAGGACGCCGCCACCCTGATCATGTCCTGCGGCGTGGTGCAGCCCGGCTCCGACGGACAGAAGAAGATCGCAGCGCTGGCCGGCATGGCGAACGCCGCGCGGGTGGCGAATGCAGCCTCGCTGCAGCCGGAACCGGCGAAGGTGGAGTGAACAGCGCTCGTCATTCCGGGATGCGTCCGAAGGACGCAGAACCTCAGATGCGCAATTGCGCATCGGGCAATTCGCAGGTTCCGGGTTCGCGTTTTCGAACGCGCCCCGGAACGACGGTGACTGATCTACCCCGCCCCGATCAGCGGGATCGCTTCATCGCGCTCGAACAGATAGAGCAGGCAGCGCAGCGCCTCGCCGCGCTCGCCCTTCAGCTTCGGATTGTCCTTCATGATGCGCAGCGCTTCGTCGCGCGCTTGCGTGATGAGCTGGGCGTGGACCTCGGAGCGCGCGATGCGGTAGCCGGGCAGGCCGCTTTGCCGGATGCCGAGCACGTCGCCTTCGCCGCGCAGCCGCAAATCTTCCTCGGCGATCCGGAAACCGTCGGTGGTTTCCCGGATCACTTTCAGCCGCGCCTTGGACATCTCGTTCAGCGGCTCCTTGTAGAGCAAAAGACAGGTCGAGGCTTCCGAGCCGCGGCCGATCCGGCCGCGCAACTGGTGCAGTTGGGCTAGCCCAAAGCGCTCGGCATTCTCGATCACCATGATGGTGGCGGCGGGAACGTCGACGCCGACCTCGACCACGGTGGTCGCCACCAACAGCCCGATCTCGCCGGCGGCGAACTGCGCCATCACGCGATCTTTCTCGGTGCCGCTTCATCTGGCCGTGCACGAGGCCGACGCTGTCGCCGAAGCGCTTCTGCAGGCTCTCGAACCGTTGCGTCGCGTTGGTGAGATGTTCGGTTCCCTCCGCCTCGGATTCCTCGACCAGCGGGCAGATCCAGTACACCTGCTTTCCGGCCAAGAGCGCGCGGCCGACGCCATCGATCACCTCGTCGAGACGGCTGTTCGGCATCGCGCGGGTGTCGATCGGCTGGCGTCCCGCCGGCTTCTCGCGCAATTCGGAGACGTCCATGTCGCCGAAATAGGTCAGCACCAGTGTGCGCGGGATCGGCGTTGCGCTCAGCACCAGCACGTCGACCGCCGCGCCCTTGGCGGTAAGCGCCAACCGTTCGCGCACGCCGAAACGATGCTGCTCGTCGACGACGGCGAGCGCGAGCGCCTTGAATGCGACGTCGTCCTGGATCAGCGCGTGGGTGCCGACCAGCAAATCGATGTCGCCTTCCGCAAGCCGCGCCAGCAGTTCGCGGCGCTCCTTGCCCTTTTCGCGGCCGGTGAGGATCGCGACCCGCAAGCCCGCGCGCTCGGCGAGCGGCGCGATCGTCTTGATGTGCTGGCGCGCGAGGATTTCCGTCGGCGCCATCAGCGCTGCCTGCTTGCCGACCTCGGCGACCGCGGCGGCCGCCAGCAGCGCCACCACGGTCTTGCCGGAGCCGACATCGCCCTGCAACAGCCGCAGCATGCGGACCGGCTGGCGCAGATCGTCGGTGATGGCAGCCGCCGCCTCGCGCTGCGAAGCCGTCAGCGCATAGGGTAATGCGTCGATGATCTTCTTGCGCAGATGGCCGTCGCCGGCGTGGCGGTCGCCCGCTGGACGGCGCAACTGCGCGCGCACCAGCGCCAGCGCCAGTTGACCGGCCAGCAATTCGTCGAAGGCGAGCCGCGACCAGAACGGACCGTCGGGCAGGATATCCGTCAGTTCGACCGGCACATGCACGCGGTTCAGCGCTTCGGCGATGGTCGGAAACTTGCAGCGGCGGATCTCCACCGGGCTGATCCATTCGGGCAGATGCGGCAGCTTCTGCAGCGCCTGCGCCACCGCGCGGCGCACCGAGCCGATCGCGAGACCTTCGGTGAGGGGATAGACGGGATCGATGCCCGAGAGCTTTGCAAAACCTTCTTCATCCACCACGCGGTCGGGATGCGTGATCTGGAGCATGCCGTCGTACATCTGCGCGGTGCCGGAGACATAGCGCTTGGCGCCGACCGGCAGCAGTTTTTCGACATAGCCCGGTGGGCTGCGGAAATACGTCAGAACCACGTCGCCGGTCTCGTCGCTGGCATAGACCAGATGCGGCGCCCGCGCATTGCGCGATGGCGTCGGGCGATGCCGGTCGACCGTCACCTCCAGCGTGACCACCGTTCCCGGCACGGCGTCGCGGATCTTCGGCCTGGCGCGGCGATCGATCACGCTCGCCGGCAGATGCAGCAGGAGATCGACGATCCGCGGCGTCTCATCGCGGCCGAGCAGATAGCGGAACAGTCTGTCCTGCTTCGGCCCGACGCCGGCAAGGCTCGTGATCGGCGCAAACAGCGGATTGAGCAGAGCAGGGCGCATCAGGAAAGCCTAAGACCGTTCCCGCCCCTCATGCCCGGCTTTATGCCGCGCATCCACGGGTTTTTTCGGCAACAGTGCTTGACCCGCTCCGGACCAGTTCAAGTGCCCGGTCCGCTACTGGCGGTTACCGGGACATAACGACGGCAGTCCGACTCGGTCAAGAATGACCGAAGCTTGCTTCCCGATGAGAAAGCCGAAGTGATGCGCGACAATTTTGATTTTCGAGCCGACATTTGCCATCGATCGCTTGTTTCGCTTGCCACGTCGGCCGAGATGACGGTCCGAGCTACCAAGAGTAAAACGCTCGCTTCACGAGCAATAGACACTTCTCTCAATGGGCCATAAACTCAGGGTCCCAGCAAATGGCTGAAGAGGGTGGCGAATGGCCGGAGAGCGCCTCCAGAGGAAGCTTGCTGCTATCCTCGCTGCTGATGTCGTTGGATACAGCCGGCTTATGGCTGCGGATGAGGGTGGCACACTCGCCGCGCTCAGGAGTCACCGCAAGGAGCTCATCGATCCGACAATCGCCAAATATAGCGGTCGCATTTTCAAGCTTATGGGCGACGGTGCCCTAGTCGAGTTTGCGAGTGTCGTGGATGCCGTCGAATGTGCCGTGGCCATTCAGGTCGGTATGCGCGAGATCAACGCAAACTGTTTGGAAGACCACTGGATCGTTTTTCGTATCGGCATCAATGTGGGCGATATCATAATCGAAGGCGATGATATCTATGGCGACGGCGTCAACATCGCGGCCCGGCTCGAGGGTATCGCCGAATCTGGCGGCATCGCGATTTCCGAGGATGCTTGGCGGCAGGTGCGCGGCAAGGTCAATTCGAAGTTCGTCGACGTTGGCGAGCAAAGCTTAAAAAACATTGACGAGGCTGTGCGCGTCTACCGAGTTGAGTTCGGCGAAGCAAGTGCGACGCCGCAGACGCCCGCGCTGGCCTTGCCGGACAAGCCTTCGATTGCGGTGCTGCCGTTTCAGAACATGAGCGGCGATAACGACCAAGACTATTTTTGTGATGGCGTGGTTGAGGACATCATCACGGCTTTGTCGCGAATCAAATGGCTGTTCGTAATCGCCCGGAATTCTAGCTTCGTCTACAAGGGCCAGGCCGTGAACTTGAAGCAGGTAGGCAAGGTGCTTGGCGTCCGGTACGTGCTTGAAGGTGGCGTGCGGAAGGCCGGGAACCGCGTTCGCCTCACTGCGCAATTGATCGAGGCCGAGACCGGTGTTCACATCTGGGCGGAGCGATACGATCGTTTACTCGAGGACATCTTCGCTTTGCAGGACGAGATCACGACGAGTATCGTCGGTGCCATCGAACCGAACCTGCGAAAGGTCGAGATAGCGCGGGCTGCGCGGAAACGTCCGGAGAGCCTTTATGCCTATGATTTAATGCTACGGGCGTTGCCGTTCACCTACAGCCACACGACGCAAGATGCGGACAAAGCGATACCACTACTCAAGAAGGCGCTCGAACTGGAACCCGGCTATGCCGCTTCACACGCGTTGCTGGCTTGGTGCTACCATTCGCGCTTCCGAATCGCACTTCGAGGAGAGGATTGTCGAGCGGCCATTTATCACGCCCATGAGGCGGCGTCGTCAGGCGCCGACGACGCGACGGCGCTTGGCATTGCTGGATTTGTAGTGTCTCTTGACGAACACGACCACGGCAGAGCTCTCGGTCTTTTCGACCGAGCCTTGCTGTTGAGTAATTCTAACATATTTGCGCTCAATTGCAGCGCGCTCGTCCTTTCCTTCATGGGTGAGACGGAACGGGCAATCGAGCGTGCGCAACGGGCTCTACGCCTCAGCCCGTTCGATATTATGAACTATCTGTCTTTCAACGCCCTGGTGATAGCGTATTTTCATACCGGCCGGAACCAAGAGGCATATGATGCGGCGTGCAAGTCGGTCAGATTGAATCCGCGCTTTAGTATTTGCCACCTGTTGATGGCAGCGACTTTAGTGCGCCTTGGGCGTTACGAGGAAGCGAGAAGCGAAGCGCGGGAAGTGCTGGCGCTCGATTCTACTTTCACGATTGATCGTTTTTCTGCCACGGTCGGAATCGAGCCAGCTGTCTTCTTGCCTCTGGCTGAGGCTTGGCGCGCCGCTGGGCTTCCTATGACATAGCGAGGGCAGTAGGTCTCCTGATGTGACTTTCCGGACCTTCCAACGGCGCCTTCTCGGGATAGAGCGGAAGGTAGTTTCCGCAAATGTGACCCGAGACGGGCAAATCAGTTGGTTGTTTTACGATCGGTCTGTCCAGCCCCTTTCGAAAAAATATTCTGATTTTCCGAAGACCCAAATCACCCTTATAACCCACGCCGTCCTGCTCCTTTGGAGGGGCGTTGCGCAACGTCACGAAACGCGGAGCGGGATGCGGTGGACGCCGGGTGCGCGCTGGACGGGCGATGCGGCTGGCGGACGGCAAAGGCGTGTGGTCCTGACGCCCCGACGCTGGCGTCAAGTTCTCGAGAAGCAGGCTTCTTGGGGGCGATGGTGGCAAGAAAGCCCGGTCACCAGGGAGAGCGCGCTATAAGCCGTAAACCATTGCGCGGGGAATGCCGGGTGGTTGCCGGTGTGACCTGACTAACGCGTGTGCGTTCTACCACTATCATTGCACACGCGGCTATCGGGCGCATCGGACGCCCGGCATTCCCTGCGCCCTCATTGGAGGCGAAAGGTTTTTGGCAAAGTCTCGGGCGCACTGGCGTCGCGGTGCTTTTAGGCATGTCCGGAATTGGGCGATGTGACCATGTGAGAGCGAGGCCGCCGCCGGGCGGCCATTGCAAGTTTCTGTCATTCCGGGGCGATGCGCAGCATCGAACCCGGAATCTCAGATTCCCCGATGTGCAATTGCACATCTGAGGTCTGGGGCTTACGCACCATCCCGGAATGACGGTTTCTGGACCGGAATGACTTTTCTAATTTGCGCAGCGAGGACTACTGACATTCCCCGATCCCGACGCTATATCAACCCCGCCCGGCACCACGTCCGGGCTTTCGGCGTTTGGATTGGAATCGAAAAATGACGGGATCGACACGATCGAGCGACGGCCTCGACGACCGCCGCAAGCGGCTGTTGTTTCGCTGCTGGCATCGCGGCACCCGCGAAATGGATCTCATTCTCGGCCGCTTTGCCGACGCCGAGATCGCTCATCTGTCGGACGCCGAATTGGTCCAATTCGAGTATCTGATGGAAGTGCCCGACCCCGATCTCTATGCCGCGCTGACCGGCAACATGCCGCCCGCGCCGGATTACGCGAACGGCCTGTTCGACCGCATCAAGTCGTTTCGTCCGGACCAGGACGCATGAAGGCACCCACCCGATCGCCCGCCGAATTGCTGGCTCCCGGCCGGCCGCTGACGTTCGCCAACGTCGCGGAGGGCGCGGAAGGTCTGGTCGTTTCGGATCTGGCCCGCGCGGTCGCGGCGCGGCCGAAGCCGGCGGCGGTCAGCCTTGCGGTGGTCTGCCGCGACGGTCCGCGGATGCAGCAACTGGCCCGCGCGCTGGAGTTCTTCGCGCCGGATTTGCCGGTGCTGCAGTTTCCGGCCTGGGACTGCCAGCCCTATGACCGGGTGTCGCCGCATGGCGGCATCCTGGCGCAACGCATGACCACGCTGGCGCGGCTGTCGCGGCTGGCCGGCAGCGACAAGCCGCTGATCGTGCTCACCACGGTCAACGCCATCGTGCAGCGGGTGCCCGCGCGGGAAACCGTAGCGGCGCAGGCGCTGTCGGTCGCGCCCGGCCATGTCGTGCCGATGGATTCCATCGTGGCCTGGCTGGAGCACAACGGCTACAGCCGCTCCTCGACCGTGCGCGAACCCGGCGAATATGCCGTGCGCGGCGGCATCCTCGATCTGTTTCCGGCCGGGCTCGACCAGCCCGTGCGTTTCGATTTCTTCGGCGACAGCCTGGAATCGATCCGCTCCTTCGATGCCGAAACCCAGCGCACGCTTTTGGACATGCGCTCGCTCGATCTGGTTCCGATCTCGGAATTCCAGCTGGTGACCGAGACCATCCGCCGCTTCCGCATGGGCTATGTCGCAGCCTTCGGCGCGCCGGAGCGCGACGATCCGCTGTATGAGGCGGTCAGCGAAGGCCGCCGCCATCCCGGCATGGAGCATTGGCTGCCGCTGTTCCATGAGCGGATGGACACGCTGTTCGATTATCTCGACGGCGCGCCGGTGGCGATCGAGCCGCAAAGCGAGGACGCCGCGCGCGAACGCTTCAAGCAGATCGCCGATTATTACGACGCGCGGCGCGAGGCGCTGGAGCATCCCGGCGGCGGCGCGGTCTACAAGCCGTTGCCGCCCGACCGGCTCTATCTGACCGAAGACGAATGGACCAAACGGCTGGAAGAGGTCGCGCTGGCGCGGCTGACGCCGTTCGCGATGCCGGACGGCAGCGCCGACGTGATCGACGCCGGCGCGCGGGCCGGACGCAATTTCGCGCCGGAGCGCACCGATAGCTCGGTCAACGTGTTCGAAGCCGTGGTCGCGCATGTCGGGGCCTTGCAGGCCCAACGCAAGAAGGTGGTGATCGCGCTGTGGAGCGAGGGCTCGCGCGACCGCATGGCCAGCATGCTGCGGGATCACAAGCTCTCCCATCTCACCAGCGTCAACACCTGGCGCACGGTGCAGGCGACGCCGCGCAACGAGGCGATGCTGGCGGTGGTCGGCATGGAATCCGGCTTCGAGACCGACCACGTCGCCGTCATCAGCGAGCAGGATATTCTGGGCGACCGCCTGGTGCGGCCGCGCAAGGCGAGCCGCAAGCTCGACAATTTCATCTCCGAAGTCACCAGCCTCGCCAGCGGCGATCTCGTGGTGCATGTCGAGCACGGCATCGGCCGCTTCGTCGGCCTGCAGACGCTCGAGGTCGCCGGCGCGCCGCATGACTGCCTCGAATTGCATTATGCCGCCGACACAAAGCTGTTTCTGCCGGTCGAGAACATCGAACTGCTGTCGCGCTACGGCTCCGACCACGCCAATGTCGAGCTCGACCGGCTGGGCGGCAGCGGCTGGCAGGCGCGCAAGGCAAAACTCAAGAACCGCATCCGCGAGATCGCGGGCGAACTGATCAAGATCGCCGCCGAGCGGCATCTGCACGAAGCGCCGAAAATGCCGGTGCAGCCGCATGTCTATGACGAGTTCTGCGCGCGCTTCCCTTACGAGGAAACCGAAGACCAGCTTGGCGCGATCCAGGCGACGCTGAAGGATCTCGAAAGCGGCCGGCCGATGGACCGGCTGATCTGCGGCGACGTCGGCTTCGGCAAGACCGAGGTGGCGCTGCGCGCGGCGTTTGCGGTTGCGCTCGACGGCAAGCAGGTCGCCGTCGTGGTGCCGACGACGCTGCTGGCGCGGCAGCACAGCAAGACTTTCGCCGACCGGTTCCGCGGTTTTCCGGTCAAGGTCGCGCAGGCCTCGCGCCTGATCCCGACCGAAGGAAATGAACGCAGGTGAAGAAGGGGCTCGCCGATGGCGGTATCGATATCGTGGTCGGCACCCATGCGCTGCTCGGCAAATCGATCAAGTTCCGGGATCTCGGCCTGTTGATCGTCGACGAGGAGCAGCATTTCGGCGTCAGCCACAAGGAACGCCTGAAACAGTTGCGCGCCGAGGTGCACGTGCTGACGCTGTCCGCGACGCCGATCCCGCGTACGCTGCAACTGGCGCTGACCGGCGTGCGCGAACTCTCGATCATCGCCTCGCCTCCGGTCGATCGGCTGGCGGTCCGCACCTTCGTCGCGCCGCACGATCCCCTGATGATCCGCGAGGCGCTGTTGCGCGAACGCTATCGCGGCGGGCAGGCGTTCTACGTGGTGCCGCGGATCGAGGACCTCGCCGGCGTCAAGGATTTCCTCGACAAGAACGTGCCGGAGATGAAAGTCGCGGTCGCGCATGGCCAGATGCCGCCGACCGTGATCGAGGACATCATGTCGGCGTTCTACGACGGCAAATACGACATCCTGCTGTCGACCACCATCATCGAGTCCGGCCTCGATATTCCGAACGCCAACACGCTGATCGTGCACCGCGCCGACATGTTCGGGCTGGCGCAGCTTTATCAGTTGCGCGGCCGGGTAGGGCGCTCGAAGCTGCGCGCCTACGCGCTGTTCACGCTGCCGGCGCAGCAGAAGATCACGGCGCAGGCCGAGCGCCGGCTGAAGGTGCTGCAGTCGCTGGAAACGCTGGGCGCCGGATTCCAGTTCGCGTCGCACGATCTCGATATTCGCGGCGCCGGCAATCTGCTCGGCGAAGAGCAATCCGGCCACATCAAGGAAGTCGGCTTCGAGCTGTACCAGTCGATGCTGGAGGAGGCGATCCTCAACCTCAAGGCCGGCGTGGTCGAACCGGCCGCCGACCGCTGGTCGCCACAGATCACCGTTGGCATGCCTGTCCTGATTCCGGAAGATTACGTCGCCGACCTCTCGGTGCGGCTGTCGCTGTACCGGCGGCTCGCCGATCTCGAGACCGACGACGAGATCGACAATTTCGCCGCCGAACTGCGCGACCGCTTCGGCGTGCTGCCGGACGAGGTGCGCTATCTCTTCAAGATCGCCGCGATCAAGAACTATTGCCGCCGCGCCAATGTCGAGAAGGTCGATGCCGGGCCGAAAGGCGCGGTCATCACCTTCCGCGACAACAAGTTCGCGCAGCCGGATCGCCTCGTCTATTTCATCCGGCAACACGGCCAGGCGGCGCGGGTGCGGCCCGACATGAAGGTGGTGTTCTTCCAGGATTGGCAGACTCCGGAGGAGCGGCTCGCCGGCACCACCGAAATCATGCGCCAGCTTGCCAACCTCGCCGAGAACCGCAAGGCGGCGTGAGAATTCTAGGAAGCGGCGCGGCGCGCTTCGTCGGTGAGCCGCGCCAGCAGCGATTTTGCCGTGTCCGATGGCAACAGGGTCGCGACCGTTACGGCGGGCTCCGACCGCGCGTCGCGCTTGCCGTGGCTGGTATGGCGCATCACGCTCAGGAGCCGCCGGGCGATCGCGTGCGCCGTGCGCAGGTCGGTTTCGGCGAACACCACGATGACAGAGCCGTCGGTTTGAACTGTACCGAAATCCATTTTCCGCATCAGGTGGCTGAGAATCCGGGCGCCGTCGAGTTGCGCGCGCGGGTGGCTCGGATCGAATGCAAAGCGCGCGACCGACAAGCCGCCGCCACGCGACAGCGTTTGCTGGACTGCGGTGGCAAAATCGCGATTGAAGGCGGCCGGCGCCAGCAGCCCGGTTCTGGGATCGAGCAAGCCGCCGGCCTCGATCGACTTGAGCATGCGGCCGAAAAGAGTCTCGAAGGCGTGCTGGCGGATCAGCGGCAACGCGTGGGCGGCGATGCGCCCTGGCTCGCCGGAGATGATTTCGAGGTTAGGCAGATCATAGGTCGGCGCCAATGCACCTGACGTCAGAACGACGGGCAGATGGCGGAAGCGTGCATCTTCAGCCAGCACGGTGAGGAACGCATCCTCCACACGCGGCGGTAAAACCTTCGCCGAGCACGATGCCGTCGATGTCGCGGACGTTGAGATGTTTCGCCGCGGCTTCGAGCGAGAGCGCGCCGACCACGCCCATCCGCTCGCCGAGCGCGACCGAGAGCGACGGGATAGCCCGCGCCGCGGCCGATCAAGCAGCACGGTGGCGTCACGCGCGGGATCGGTGTCGTCAAGCGCCGCGCGTGCGGCCGGATCGCTGTCAAGCCGGCGCAGCACCGTCGAATGCAGCGTCCGCACCCGCAAGTGCGCCGCGCAGCCGCGCCAGCAGCCGATCGAAATTGCCGCCGCTTTGCGTAAAGGGAATGGCGTTCTCGGGCAGCGACGCCGCGGGATCGACGGCGATCAGCGGAAGATAGGGTTTTGTCGCGGCGATCTGCTCGGCGAGCGCATCGAGACCGGGGTCGACGGCTTCGGATGAAGCGACCAGAACCGCGGCCGGCGCCAACTGCGCCACCGCGCGTGACGCGTCGGCCCAGCTGGCGTCGATCACCGGAAACAGCTTTGCTTCGTCGAGCGCGCTGGCGAAAGACGGCCGCTTCGCGCGTCGATACGACAATGATCGGGCCTTGCTGGGACATCTGCAAACTCGGATCGACGCGATCGAATGGAGCGCGGGATCCTAGTTTGCGGGCCTTAATGGCGCGTCAACGCGAAGCTTTCGACTTGAACCAGACCGATCCGCTCGCGAAAGGCTTCCACCATCAGCGGGTTAAGGCCGAGTTCGCTCAGCGCCCCGCGGGCGCGGGCATTGTCCTGGGCGCGCCCGGCCAGGCGATGGCCGCTAAGGCGGTCGGGCAACGCCGTCAACAGCGCCCCTTGTCCGAGCCTTCTTGCCCATTCCTGCAGATCCTGCGACAGGAACCGGTAGCCGCCGACGGCCATGATGCCCGAGGGCGGCGCGGTGATGCAGATCGCGCCGGTGGAGCGGTCGAGCCGCGCGGCATAGTCGGTGTCGACGAAATCGCGCGGCGGCTGGCGCCACCAGCGAATTGCTCGTCGGCGGCGGCGGCGTAGGCCGCAGGCGTCACCATCGGTCCCCGCAACGCCAAGCGTTCCCCTCGGCGTCAGGAAGATTTCGCCCGCGATCGACGAGCCAGGGACCTCGCGGGGCGCGCCTTGCGGTCCCGGCAGGATGGGCGCCGGCGCGCCATCCGCGCTGCGGCGAGCGCCGAACAGGCCGGCTTCACCGAACAGATAGACATCCGTCAGGATGGCTTGTTCCGCGGTCCAGGCCGCACTCGATGCGACCTGTTCCGGCGCGCGCCAGAGGCCGATCACATTGCGCAAGCTCGGCAGGCGCGAGGCCATGTCGATTTCGCCGAGCCGCAACGCCAGTTGCGCCGGCGCGACCAGCGTATCGCAAAGTTGCTCGTTGATCTGCTGCTCGAGCACTTCGCTGTCGAACGGGTGGTGCAGCGCCAGTGTTCCGGCCGTCAGCAGCCAGACCACCAGCGAGGACGCCAGCCCTGCGAACGAGGTCGGCGCGAAGGCCGACATCACCGTCGCGCCTTGCGGCAGGTCGGCTTCGAGCGACAATGCGAGGCCGCCGGCGATCAGATGCAGATGCGTCCGCGGAACCGGACGGAAACCCTCAGCCGTGACGTCGAACGAGATGATCGCCGCCTTGCGGCCATCGTGCACGACGGGACGAGTGGTGGAGGATTGATTTTCGAGTGCCAGGTCGAGCGAGGCCATGCCTTCCGGCAGGTCGGCACCGAAGCCGCAGACATGGCGGATCGAAAACGCTTCGGCGGCGGCGTTCATCGCAAGCTCGGCATGCCCGACGCCGTCGATCTTGCCCGAAGTCACGATCGCGCGGGCGCCGGTGCGGTTGAGCGCGACCGTCAATTCGGCCTGCCGCCACAGAAGCGGAAACAGCGCGACAACCAGGCCGGCGCGGTGCGCGGCAAGCACCGTCAGCACGAGTTCGACGGTGTTCGGCAGCTGAACCGCGATCACGGAATTGTTCGGCAAGCCGGCTTCGATGAAATGCGCGGCGAGCGCAGAGATCGCGCGATCGGCGCCGGCGAAAGTCAGGCGCTTGGGCGGCTGCCCCGTGACGCGCGCCTTGTTGAGGGGATCAAGCAGCGCCAGCGCGTCCGGCTTTCGCGCCAGGATCCGTCGAAACAATACGTCAAGCGTGGGCGATACGCTGGTCTGGATCACGGGATCACTTCGCTTGCTGCTCCGGCCTCTGCCACCAGGTTTCCGGGAGATACCCCGTCAAGGCGGTGGCCTTGGGCCGTTCTATCCGATTCCACCGCGCGATCCATTGCTCTTGAACGCTAAACAGCGGGATAGCGTAGAAGCCCGACATCAGGGCCCGGTCAAGCGCCCGCACCGCCGAGACGAAGGCCGGGTGTTCCCGCGCCTCCAGCATGGCCGCGATCATGGCGTCGATGGCCGGGTCCCTGGCGCCCATATAGTTGCGGGTGCCCTGGATGTCCGCGGCCTCGCTGCCCCAGTAGAACGACTGCTCGTTGCCCGGCGACAGCGACTGATCCCAGCGGTTCTGGATCATGTCGAAATCAAAGCCGAGGCGGCGCTGGTCGAATTGCACCGGGTCGACCGCACGCACCGTGGCCTCGATGCCCGCGCGCTTCAGATCGCGCATATACGCCAGCGCGATCCGCTCCTGATCGCGCGTCGTCACCAGGATTTCGAAGGTGAGGGGCGCTTTGGTCGAGCGCTGCCGCAGCACAGTGCCGTCGAGATCATAGCCGGCCTGCGATAACAGCGTCAGCGCGCTGCGCAGCGCCGCCCGATCGCGGCCCGAACCGTCGCTGACGGGAAGGCGATAGCTGCCATCGAGGATCTCCGGCGTGATGTGCGACAGAAAGGGTTTTAACAGCTCGCGCTCGCGCTCGTCCGCGGGCCGGCCATACGCCGACAATGCAGAACCAGCGAAATAGCTCGCCGAGCGGCCATAGAGGCCGAAGAAGTAGTTGCGGTTGATCCATTCGAAATCGAACAACAGCGTCAGCGCCTGGCGCACGCGGACGTCGGAAAACATCGGACGTCGGGTGTTGAACACCAAAAATTCCGAGGGCTGTGGCATTCCGGTCTTGATGGTATCGCGGATCACCTCACCGTTGCGGGCGGCCGGAAAATCGTACCCGTCATGCCAGCGCAGCGGTTCGGTTTCGACGCGAAAATCATAGAGGCCGCGTTTGAACGCTTCGAAGTAGCCGTTCGCCTCGCGATAGAAATCGAGCCTGATTTCGTCGAAGTTCCACAGGCCGCGGTTGACCGGCAGGTCGCGGCCCCAATAATCGGGATCGCGCGTCAGCGTCACGCTCGAGCCGGGCTTGACCGCACTGACGCGGTAAGGGCCGGAACCGATCGGCGCCGTCATCGTGGTCTCCTCGAAGTTCGCGACGTCGATGGCGTGCTTGGGCAATACCGGCATCAGGCCGAGGATCAGCGGCAGTTCACGGTCGCCGGCCGACCCGAAGTCGAACCGGACCGTGAGCGGGTCGGTCGCTTCGGCCTTTGCGACTTTGGAATAATACTGCCGATGGTTGGGGCGCCCGTGATCGCGCAACAAAGCCCATGAAAATACCACGTCCTCAGCCGTCACCGGCTGCCCGTCCGAGAAGCGCGCTTTGGGGTCGAGTCGAAAAGTAACATAGCTCCTGGCCTCATCGGTCTCCACGCTTTTTGCGAGCAGGCCGTAGAGCGTGAATGCCTCGTCATTGCTCCGCGCCATCAGGCTCTCGACGACAAAGCCCCTGATTTGCTGCACGGCGAGACCCCTGACGGTCAGCGGATTGAGGCTGTCGAAGGTGCCGAGAATGCCCTGCACCAGCCGGCCGCCTTTCGGTGCGTCCGGATTGACATAGGGCATATGGGTGAAATCGGCGGGCAAAGCCGGCGCGCCATGCATCGCAATGGCGTAACTCTCACTCGCCAACAGCCTGCCGGCGTCCAGCGCCAACGAGAGGCCGAAGGCCAGGACGCCACCAACCAAAGCTCGAACGCATCGGCGCATTGACACACGCAACGCGGGACGCTGATTTGATTCGGCATTGCTCACCAACGAATTTTACCATAGCCGCCCGTGTCCGGCCGGGTCATCCGTCAAAGATGAAATATGGCTGGCGGCATTGATCTTTTCGTTTGCCGCTGTATGAAGGCGTGCAATTGACCAAGACCGCAGGGCCTGTCACGTATCCGCCTCATTTGGCAAGGAGACAGCCGCCCAAACGGCCAGGTGTCGGTGCCTACCAAACGGTTTCGGGCGCTCCCGTTCAGAAAGGGTTTTCCGCAATGAATTTCCGTATCTTGGCCGCGTCGGTTCTTCTGCCGCGTGGGCGGGTTTTCGCCTTGCTGGCGGCGACGGCGCTGACCGCCACGTTGCTAGCTCCCGACGTCCGCGCGCAGGCGCCGGCGCCCGGCGCACCCAAAGCCAAGGCCGCCCCCAAGGCCGCCCCGAAGGCCGCCCCGAAGCCGCTCCAGCGGCGCCCGCACCGGCGGCGCCGCCGGCAGGGGCCCCTGCCGCGGGTGGCGCCGCCGCAGGACCAGCAGGTTCAGCTGATCTATGCGCCCTGGACCAAATTCTGCCTGAAGGGCCAGGATGCCAACGCCAAGCAGGTCTGCTTCACCGGCAAGGATGGCCGCATCGAGTCCGGCCAGCCCGTGATCGCAGCCGTCATCATCGAGCCCGAAGGCGAGCCGAAGAAGATCCTGCGCGTCACGCTGCCGCTCGGCATGCAGCTGGTTCACGGCACCCGCGTCATCGTCGACAACAACCCGCCGATGCAGAGCCCCTATGTGATCTGCTTCGCCAATGGCTGCATGTCCGATTACGAAGTGACCCCGGAACTGCTCGCGAACATGAAGAAGGGGCAGAACCTGGTGGTCCAGGCGATCAACTCCAACGGCGCGCCGCTCACGCTGCCACTGCCGCTGGCCGAATTCGCCAAGGCCTATGACGGTCCTCCGACCGACCCGAAGGTGTTCGAGGAAACCCAGAAGAAGTTGCAGGAAGAGTTGCAGAAGCGCGCTGAAGAAGCGCGCAAGAAGCTCGAGGCCACTCAGCCCGGCGCGGCTGCGGCCAATCCGGCTGCGAAGTAACGAGCGCACGGCTCGCCATCGACCAACGAAAAGGGCGCCCGGATCGGGCGCCTTTTTTGTTTGTTGAATACAGCCTGTAGCCCGCATGGAGCCAACGGGTCGCGCGAATGCGCCCGATGACAGGGTCCGCGTAATGCACGGAAGGGGTACTTGCGAGAATCCCGGATTTCGCCTGCGCTTCATCCGGGCTACGAGCCCGGATGACGCTTAATTCAGCGACGGATTGCGCGGGCGATAGCCGCCCGATTTGTCCTTCACGAAAATCTCGGCGACCTGCGAATGCCGGATCGGCTCGCCGGAATCGTCGGGCAACAGGTTCTGCTCGGAGACGTAGGCGACGTATTCCGACTCCGAATTCTCGGCGAGCAGATGATAGAACGGCTGATCCTTGTGCGGCCGGACATCCTCGGGGATCGACAGCCACCATTCTTCGGTATTGTTGAATTCCGGATCGATATCGAAGATCACGCCCCGGAAGGAAAATATCCGGTGCCGGACGATCTGCCCGATCTGAAATTTGGCGGTCCGCGTTTTTATCATACCTCGTCGAATAGACCATGATTGTGGCCGATGCTAGAGGCAAAGCTGCGAATTAACCTTTGCCTGGCTGGTCCGTCAGGGGTGCCGATCGGGGCAATATCGATGAAAAAGACGCTTCTCCATGGTCGACATTCTCAATCTGGCACTCCCATATTTCGGCCTGATCTTCATCGGCTTCGCCTGCGGCAAGGCGAAGGGTCTGCCGGAGCAGGGCCTCGCCTGGATGAATTTTTTCCTGCTCTATGTTTCGCTGCCGGCGCTGTTGTTCGGCATCATGTCGAAGACGCCGTTTGAGGAGCTCAACAACCCGCCATTCCTGATCGCGACCACGCTCGGTACGACCTCCGCCTTCTTCCTTGCTCTGTTCGCCGGCCGCCTGTTCGGGCGCCTGCCGTTGCGCGAGGCGACGCTGGCGGGCCTTTCGGGAGCCTATGGCAATATCGGCTATATGGGCCCTGGCCTCGCGCTGGCCGTACTCGGCTCAAAGGCCGCGGCGCCGACCGCGCTGATCTTCTGCTGCGACAGCATCTTCCTGTTTACGATCGTGCCGCTGTTGATCGCGTTCACCGACAGCAAACATCCGTCGCTGCTGCACACGCTCGGCGTCGTGGCGCGCCAGATCGTTCTCAATCCACTGATCATGTCGGCATGCTTCGGAGCGCTTGCAGCGGCGCTGCACATTCATCTGCCGGTCGCGATCGACAGGACGGTAGTGTTTTTGCAGAACGCCGCGGCGCCGACCGCGCTGTTTGTGCTGGGCGTGACGGTGGCGCTGCGCCCGTTCGGCCGGGTACCCTGGGAAGTGCCCGGCGTCATCGCAATCAAGCTCTTGATCCATCCGCTGGTCGTGTTCGGATTGATGCTGCTGCTGGGGCCGTTCGCGCAGCCCTGGGCGGCCACCGCGCTATTGATGGCCTCGCTGCCGCCGGCGTTGAATGTGTTCGTGATCGCGCGGCAAAACGACAGCTGGATCGAGCCTGCGTCCGTTGCGGTGCTGATCGGAACCTTCGCCTCCGTCGTCACGCTCACCAGCGTGATGTGGGTGCTGCAGACCGGCCGGATCGTTTTCCCGTAGATAGCGTTTTCAAGCGAAGTGGGCACCGGTTAGCGTGAAGAAAACGCGTCAAAAAAGAGGTTCTAGCTGCCCCGCTGCGTCGAACGCCACGACGGCGCCAGCCCCTCGCGCATCGCGATACGCCGGAGCGGTCCGAACGAGCCGATCAGGTGCAGGCCGGCCGCGCGCAGCGACTGCATCGGCAGGAAATCGCTGAGCAAAGAGCGGTTGGCGATGTCGATGGCAAAGGTGCGGCTCAGCACATCGGCCCGCCGCGTCGCATCGTAGCGTTTCATGACCTGCGGCGAACCCGGGTCTTCGCCCGCGACCATCGCCTCGCGCACGAGGTCGGCGAGATCGGCGGCGTCGCGCAGTCCCATATTCAGACCCTGTGCGCCGATCGGCGGGACCACATGCGCGGCCTCGCCGACCAGCGCGACGCGAGCCTTCGCGAATTGCCTTGGCTGTTCGATCGCAAGCGGAAACAGATGGCGCCCCGGTTCGACCTGGAGGCGGCCGAGAATCGAATGCGATTGTGTTTCCGCAGCTTCGGACAATGCATCGTCGGAGAGCGCGATCAGCCGCTCGGCTTCCTTCGGCGCCGAAACCCATACGACGCTGGAGCGGTCGCCCGGCAGCGGCACGAACACGCACGGGCCATGCAGTAGTGTGAAATTCCGTCGAGATATTTCGATGCGGTCGCGAATGGCCAACGTTGAACGTCAGTGCCGCCTGATTGAGTTCGCGGCGCTTGACCGCGATGCCGGCGGCCTCGCGGCAGAGCGAATGCCGCCCGTCGGCGCCGGCCACCAGCCGTGCGGAGAAGGACTTTCCGTGTCCCGTATGAATGGCTACGTCGGCGTCGCCCGGACTAACCGTGTCAGCCTCGTCGTCAAATCGAGTCAGCGCCGGAAGCTCGGCCGCGCGTTCCTCCAGCGCCTCCATCAGCAGGCGATTTTCGATGTTGTAGCCAAATTCGTCGAGACCAATTTCCCCAGCCGAAAACCGCACCTCGGGTGCACGGATCAGCCGGCCGGTATCGTCGACAAGGCGCATCGCCTGCAGTGCGGCCGCATTGTCCTTGCAGCGCGGCCAGACATCCAGCGTTTGCAGGAAATCGACCGAGCCGCCCAACAGCGCCGTTGTGCGGTTATCGGCATAGGGCGCGCGGCGGGCGACCAGGGCGGTCTTGGCACCAGTCTGCGCCAATGCAATCGCGGCGCTAAGTCCGGCGGGGCCGCCACCGACCACGGCGACGTCAAAGGTGGCTGATGCATCGTTCATACCGAGACAATTGACCGTTCCCGGCGGCATTTTCAAGCCCGCATCGGGACCGCATGGTTCCCGTCGATTGCGCGGCGGATCGCCGCAACCGCCGATGTGCAAATCGGGGCGATTCCTGATAGTCCTGCCGGGCAAATGGACCAGATAGATCGGCAGGATTCGTCGTCTACATCGCCGGGAATGCGGGCCGCCGCGTTTTCCGTGCATATCTTCACGGCGCTTGGGCGCGGGCATCGCTTTGCTCGCGCTGCTCGAGGCCGTGCGCGAGCACTGGGCCGCGATGTTCGGCTGGCTCGGGATTGCGCTGGTGGTCGACGCGGTCGATGGCCCGATCGCGCGGCGGCTCGATGTCGTGCGCGTGCTGCCGAACTGGTCGGGCGACGTGCTCGACCTCGTGGTCGATTTCGTCACCTATGTCTTCGTGCCGGCCTATGCCATCACCGCGAGCGGGCTCTTGCTGCCGCTGGCGGCGCCGCTGCTTGGCATCGGAATCGCGGTCTCCGGGGCGCTGTATTTCGCCGATCGCCGCATGAAGAGCCCCGACAATCATTTTCGCGGATTTCCGGGTCTGTGGAATGTCGCGGCGTTCTATCTGTTCCTGCTGCATCCATCGCCGGCGCTGTCGAGCCTCGGGGTTGTCGTGCTGATCGTCGCGACTTTCGTTCCCTTCCACGTCCTGCATCCGGTACGCGTGGTGCGGCTGCGCTGGCTTACCCTGTCGCTGCTCGCCATCTGGGCGGTGCTTGCGATTTTCACCGCTGGCAAGCGATTTCGATGTCGGCAGCGCCGGTTACCATCGCGCTCTGTGCGATCGCCGCCTATGTCGTGGCAAGCGATGCCGCGATCCGGCTGGTGAGATCGTTTCACCCATGATCGAATTGTGGACCAGCCCGGAAGCCTGGGCGGCCTTGTTGACGCTGACGGCGCTGGAAATCGTTCTCGGCATCGACAACGTCATCTTCCTGTCGGTCATCGTCTCGCGCATCCCGCAAGCGGCAGGCGAAGCGCGCGCGGCAGATCGGACTGGCGCTGGCGCTGGTGTTTCGAATTCTGCTGCTCAGCCTGCTGGTGTGGCTGATCGGGCTGACGCAGGACGTCCTCAGCGTGAGGGGCATGGGCTTTTCCTGGCGCGACATCATCCTGATCGGCGGCGGGCTGTTTCTGATCGCCAAGGCCACCCACGAAATTCACGCCGAGGTGGAAGCGCGCGACGAAGAGAGCGATGCGGCGCCGAGGGCCAGCGCGTTCTTCTGGGTGATCGTCCAGATCATCATCATCGACATGGTGTTCTCGCTGGATTCCATCATCACCGCGATCGGCATGGCGCAGGATCTCGAGATCATGATCGCGGCCGTCGTCATCGCCTGCCTCATCATGTATGTCTCGTCCGGCCCGGTCGCGCGATTCGTGGCCGAGCATCCGACCACCAAAATGCTGGCGCTGGCGTTCCTGGTGCTGATCGGCGTCGCGCTGGTGGCCGACGGATTCAAGTTTCATATCCCGCGCGGCTACATCTATTTCGCCATCGCGTTTTCGGTGGCGGTCGAGTTCTTCAACGTGCTGGCCAAGCGCAACCGCAAGAAGGCCCGTTAACTAGTCGGGCCACGGGCGTTCGCTGCGGCCATCGAGTTGACAAGGCAGCCTCGATGGCTTTCGGTTGATTGCAAATGGAATTGCCGAGGGAGACCCTGAAATGACCAAGGCCGTGCGGGTGCACAAGGTGGGGGGGCCCGAAGCCCTGGTTTACGAGGCCGTGGACGTGCCCGCGCCGGGGCAGGGCGAGGTTCGCATCCGCCAGCATGCCGTCGGCCTGAACTTCATCGACGTCTATTACCGCACCGGCCTCTACAAGGCGCCGGGGCTGCCGTTCGTCGTCGGCAATGAAGCGGCCGGCGAGGTGCTGGCGGTCGGGCCCGGCGTGACCAATTTTCATCCCGGCGACCGCGTCGCCTATTATTTCAATCTCGGCGGCTACGCCAGCGAACGCAACATCCCTGCGGAGAAGCTCGTCAAACTGCCCGACCACATCACCTACGAGCAGGGCGCGGTGCTGATGCTGAAGGGGCTGACGGTCTGGTATCTCCTGCACAAGACCTTCAAGGTCGAGCCGCACCATCGGGTGCTGATCCACGCCGCCGCCGGCGGCATCGGCCTGCTGGCCTGCCAGTGGGCGAGGGCGCTCGGCGCGCATGTCATCGGCACCGTCGGCTCCAAGGCGAAGGCCGATCTCGCGCTCGCCAATGGCTGCGATCACGTCATCCTCTACAACGAGGAGGATTTCGTGGCGCGCGTCAAGCAGATCAGCCGCAACGAACTCTGCGACGTCGTCTATGACGGCGTCGGCAAGACCACGTTTCCGGGCTCGCTGTCCTGCCTGAAGCCGCGCGGACTGTTCGTGAGTTTCGGCAACGCCTCCGGTCCGGTGCCGCCGTTCTCGATCGCCGAACTCAACAATCACGGCTCGCTGTTTGCGACCCGGCCGAAACTCAACGACTACATCGGCAAGCGCTCGGAATTGCTGGAAGGCGCCGACACGCTGTTCGCCGCCGTCATCAACGGCAAACTGCACGTGCCGATCAACCACGCCTACGCGCTGAAGGATGCCGCCAAGGCCCATATCGATCTGGAAAGCCGGGCCACCACCGGCGCGTCGATCTTGAAGCCGTAACGCCCAGTCGTCATTCCGGAGCGGTGCGAAGCATCAAACCAGATGTGCAATTGCGCATCGGAATCGAGATTCCCGTGGCTTGCGATGACTGCGCATCGCATCCCGGAATGACGAAGCTTCGAACCTACGCCACCAGCCTGTGCCGCGCCGATCTTGGCGAGGATCGCGTCCAGGCAGTCGATCATGAGCGCGATTTCCTCGCGCGTGACGTTGAGCGCCGGCATGAAACGCAGCGCGTCCGGCCGCGGCGCGTTGAGCAGCACGCCATCGTCAAAGGCCTGCGCGACGATCGAAGCGGCGATCGGAATTTTCAGATCGAGCGCCAGCAACAGCCCCCGGCCGCGGACCTCGCCGAGACCGTGGCGCGCCGATATCCGCTGCAACTCGCTCTCCAGATAGAGGCCGGTATCGGCGACCGATTTCAGGAAAGCCGGGCTCGGCGACATGCTGCAGGACCGCAAGCCCCGCCGCGCACATCAGCGGGATTGCCGTTGAAGGTGCCGCCCTGGTCGCCATGCTCGAAGCAGGAGGCCGCTTGCGTCGCCAGCAGCGCGGCCAGCGGCACGCCGCCGCCGATGCCTTTGCCGAGCGTCATGATGTCGGGCTCGATGTCGGCATGCTCGTAGTCGAACAGCTTTCCGGTGCGGCCCATGCCGGTCTGGATCTCGTCGACGATCAGCAACAGGCCGTGCGCCTTGGTCAGCTCGCGCAGATCGCGCAGGAACTGATCGGTCGCCGGCCAGACGCCGGCTTCGCCCTGGATCGGCTCCAGCATCACCGCGACGGTCTTGTCCGATGATCAGCCGCTGCACCGAGGCGAGATCGTTCAGCTGCGCCTTGGGAAAGCCGGAGACCTTGGGCTCGAACAGCGGTTCGAACGCCTTCTTGCCGGAGGCCGACATCGTCGCCAGCGTGCGGCCGTGAAAGCCGCCTTCGAAGCTGATGATCTCGTAGGCGCCGTTCTTGTGCAGCGCGCCGTATTTGCGCGCGAGCTTGATCGCGCCCTCATTGGCTTCCGCGCCCGAATTGGCGAAGAACACCTGATCGAAGCAGCTGTGATCGACCAGCGCCTTCGCCAGCTTGAGGCTGGGGCCGTTGTAAAAGGCCGGGCTCGGCGTCAGCAGCAGTTTTGCCTGCGCGGCCAGCGCGTCGGCGACGATGGGCGGCGAGTGGCCGAGGCAATTGACCGCCCAGCCCTGCATGAAATCGAGATAGCGCTTGCCGTGGTCATCCCACAGGAACGCGCCTTCGCCGCGGACGAACACGACCGGCGGGCGGGCGGTGATATTCATCAGCGCGTCAAACGGATGGGTGGCGATGTTCATGTCGAAACTCCTCAGCGGTTGAGATGAAAAAGGGGGCCAAAACGCGAGAAGGCCGCACTTTTCAGGGTGCGGCCTTCTCGAAAACGTTGCTGATCTAGTTGTTCAGCGTTGTCGTCGGACACGGCGCGACCCATCATCGTCGAACGAGCGACGACGGAAGGTGGCGCGGAGTTGGGTCCGGGTGAAGATCATGGACGCCGCCATACAGCCGAACGGGCGGCCGCTGTCAAGCGCTCAGAAGCCCGGCGACGCTGCCGTGCAGGTCGTATTCGTCCGATCGCTCGATCTTGGCGGTGACGATCTCGCCGACCCGCAGCGGGCGGCGGCTCGAGAGATAGACCGCGCCGTCGATCTCGCGGCGCGTCCGCTTTCGAGCGGCCTTTTGAGACGGTCGGGCCGACTTCGTCGATGATGACCTGCTGCCGCGTGCCGACCTTGCGCTTCAGCCGGCGCGCCGAAATCTTCTGCTGCCGCGCCATCAGCGCGTTCCAGCGCTCCTGCTTGATCTCGTCGGGCACGGCGTTGGGAAGCGCGTTCGACGAAGCGCCCGCGACCGGCTCGTATTTGAAGCAGCCGACGCGGTCGATCTCGGCTTCCTCGAGCCAGTCGAGCAGATAGGCAAAATCGGAATCGGTCTCGCCCGGGAAGCCGACGATGAAGGTGGAGCGCAAGGTCAGATCGGGACATTGCTCGCGCCACTGCTTGATCCGCCCGAGCGTCTTGTCCTGCGCCGCCGGGCGCTTCATGGCTTTGAGGATTTCCGGGCTGGCGTGCTGGAACGGGATGTCGAGATAGGGCAGGATCTTGCCCTCGGTCATCAGGCCGATGACCTCGTCGACATGCGGGTAGGGGTAGACATATTGCAGCCGCACCCAGGCGCCGAGTTCGCCGAGCTCTTTGGCCAGATCGAAGAAATTTGGCGCGGACCGTGCGATCCTTCCACGGGCTCTCGGCATATTTCAGATCGACGCCATAGGCCGAGGTGTCCTGCGAGATCACCAGCAATTCCTTGACGCCGGCGCTGACGAGGTTTTCCGCCTCGCGCAGCACGTCGTTGGCCGGCCGCGACACCAGGTCGCCGCGCAGTTTCGGGATGATGCAGAAGCTGCAGCGGTTGTTGCAGCCTTCGGAAATCTTCAAATAGGCGTAGTGCCGCGGCGTCAGCTTGATGCCCTGCGGCGGCACCAGATCGAGGTGCGGATTATGTACCGGCGGCAGCGCGCGGTGCACGGCATCGAGCACGCTTTCATATTGCTGCGGCCCCGTGATCGAGAGCACGCCGGGATAGGCTGCCTCGATCTGTTCGGGTTCCGCGCCCATGCAGCCGGTGACGATGACCTTGCCGTTCTCGGCCATCGCCTCGCCAATGGCGCCGAGCGATTCCTGCTTGGCGCTGTCGAGGAAGCCGCAGGTGTTGACGATGACGAGGTCGGCGCCGTCATGCTTGCGCGCCAGCTCATAACCTTCGGCGCGCAGCCGGGTAATGATGCGCTCGGAATCCACCAGCGCCTTGGGGCACCCCAGTGAAACAAAGCTGACTTTTGGCGCGTTGGCCTGCTGCATATTTGATCTGTCCGATTAATGGGCAGGAGCTAGTCCCAATTGCCCATAATTACAAGGCTTTGAGCCGGCTTACGGCGTGCTATTGATGTGTTGCCGGAACGTGAGTCACCGATGGGCGCCGAGTCGTCACCCAAGATTGTCATTGTCGACGAAAGCCCGATCCGCGCAGCGATCCTCGAGGAGGGGCTGCGGGAGGCCGGTTTTACCGGCGTCGTCCATATCAGCGAAATGCAGAGCCTGCTGGCCCGGATCTACGCGCTTGATCCCGACGTCATCCTGATCGATCTGGAAAACCCCAGCCGCGACGTCCTGGAACAGATGTTCCAGGTCAGCCGCGCCGTGCGTCGGCCGATTGCGATGTTTGTCGACCAGAGCGACGCGGCATCGATCCAGGCTTCGGTCGACGCCGGCGTCTCCGCCTACATCGTCGACGGACTGAAGAAGGAACGCATCAAGCCGATCCTCGACCTCTGCATCTCCCGCTTCAACGCCTTCGCGAAGCTGCAGGGTGAACTCGATCGAGCCAAATCCGCGCTGGAAGACCGCAAGGTGATCGACCGCGCCAAGGGAATCCTGATGAAGCTGAAAGGTCTGACCGAAGACGAGGCCTATGTGCTGCTGCGGTCGACCGCGATGCGCGAGAAAAAGAAGATCGGCGAGATCGCTCAGTCGATCCTGACCGCGTCGGAGTTGCTGAAATGACCCACCCGCTTCACATCGGTTTCATTCCGCTGGTCGACGCCGCGGCGCTGATCGTCGCCGTCGACAAGGGGTTTACCGCGGCGGAGGGGCTCGATGTCACGCTGGTGCGGGAAGTCTCGTGGTCGAATGTCCGCGACAAGCTCAATATCGGCCTGTTCGACGCCGCTCATCTTTTGGCACCGGTCGCGATCGCCTCCAGCCTCGGGCTGGGCCATGTCAAGGTGCCGATCGCGGCGCCCTACAATCTCGGCCTCAACGGCAACGCGATCACGGTATCGCCGGCGCTGCATGCCGCGATCATGGCCGAGATCGACGGCGATCGTTTCGACCCGATGGCAACCTCGCTGGCGCTGGCGCGGGTCGTCGCCGCGCGGCGCCAAAGTGGGGCGGACCCGCTGACTTTCGGCATGACCTTTCCGTTCTCGACCCACAATTACCAGCTGCGGTTCTGGATGGCGGCCGGCGGCGTCGATCCCGACGAGGATGTTCGTCTCGTGGTGCTGCCGCCGCCCTTTATGGTGGACAGCCTGGCCAGCGGTCACGTCGATGCATTCTGCGTCGGCGCACCGTGGAACTCAATCGCTGTCGATAGCGGCGTCGGACACATCCTGCATTTCGTCTCGGACATTCTGGTGCGGGCGGCGGAGAAGGTGCTTGCCGTCAGACAAAATTGGTCCGAGAAGAATCCGGAGGTCGTTGCGGCGCTGATCCGGGCCGCCTTTCGCGCCGCGGAATTCATCGAGCAGCCGCAAAACCGGGCCGAGGCCGCGCGCATCCTCAGCGCACCGGAGCGGGTCGGCGTCGACGCCGACGTGATCCAGCGAACCCTCGATGGTCGGCTCAAGATTTCGCCTGACGGGACTATGCGCGAAAGCAGCCGCTATTTGCTGGTGGAGCGGGAAGGCGCCGCGCGGCCCGATCCCGTCCAGGCCGCCTGGCTCTACGCGCAGATGGTACGCTGGGGACAAACGTCGTTCAGCCCGGAGGCGCTCAAGACCGCGAAGGCGGTGTTCAGCCCGCACCTTTTTGATCAGGCGCTGGGACATGAGGAGAAGGGCGCTGACGCGCCGGACAGGATCGGCGCCTTCGCGGGTCCGCCATTCGATGCTGACGATATTGGCGGCCATCTCGCGGCGTTCGCGATCGGGCGGCGGATTCCCTGACGGCTGCGCTGGAACAATCTTGGGCAGCAGACCCCGCAGACTAATTTTTAGGCTACCTGCCCGCAATTCGCCGCGAGGTCAGGCCAAAAGTTCCAACATCTCCGCGCAGTACGTTGAAATCACTATATAATGTTTCAGCGTCGGCATGGCACGCAACTTGAATGTTGCAGTGCAGCCAGCCGTCGCAGGTGCCCGCTGGCTCATGTCCAAGATGGATTTCCGCAGCAACGAGGCTGGTCGGATCGCTCCCCCGGAATTGAACCGGCGTTTCCCACGCCGGGTCGATTCGGGGGCGGTCGCAATCCCAATTCCCGTTGAGGCCACCGATCGTGGCCGCAGGAGCTTCGTCGCACACCATGAAAATCGAAACTCTCTCTGTCGACTTTACCGACGAGCAGAAGCGCTACCTCGAAGGCTTTGCCACCGGCCTGCAGATCAGCCGGGTCGGGCGAGGCCTCGGCGGCGCCGGCAAAACCAATACGGAGCCGAGCGGACCTGACGCCGCGCATATCAAGGCGCAGGACGGGGTCATCGCGTCCGGCAAGAAACTCGTCGACCAGGAAAAGTTCAAACGCGAACAACATCCGTTTGATGCCTATCCGCGGCTGAAGGAACAGGCGCTGAACAACGCGCCGCCGTCGCCGGCGGATAATTTTCGCTGGCGCTATTACGGCCTGTTCTATGTCGCGCCGGCTCAGGATTCCTACATGTGCCGGCTGCGGATCCCGAACGGCATCCTCAAGCACTGGCAATTGTCGGGCATGGCCGATCTCGTCGAGCACCTGTGCGGGCCGTTTTGCCATGTCACCACCCGCGCCAATCTGCAGGTCCGGGAGATTCCGCCGAAGCACGCAGTGGCCCTGATCGAGGGCATCCAGGACCTCGGGCTGTGCTCGCGCGGCTCCGGCGCCGACAACATCCGCAACGTCACCGGCACGCCGACCGCCGGGAATCGACCCGCAGGAACTGCTCGACACCCGCGAATGTGCCCGCGCGTGGCACTATCACATTCTCAACGATCGATCGCTGACGGGGTTGCCGCGCAAATTCAACGTCGCCTTCGACGGCGCAGGCAAGATCGCCGTGCTCGAAGACACCAACGACATCGCGTTTTCCGCGATCGAGGTGAAGGACGGTTTCGGCGTGGAGCCCGGCATCTGGTTTCGGCTCGGGATCGGCGGCATTACCGGCCACAAGGATTTTGCGAAAGCGACCGGCATCATCGTCAAACCGGCGGACGCGACCAAGGTCGCCGACGCCATCGTGCGGGTGTTCATCGAAACCGGCGACCGTACCAACCGGCTCAAAGCACGCCTGAAATACGTCATCGACGGCATCGGCATGGAGAAGTTCCTCGTCCTGGTCGAGGAGAAACTCGGCCACGCCTTGACCCGCGTGCCGGGCGAAGCGCTCGCGCCGCGGCCCGACTTCGACCGCATGGCCCATATCGGCGTGCACAAGCAGAAGCAGGCCGGTTTGAACTGGATCGGCGTGAGCTTGCCGGTTGGCAAAGTGACCTCCGGGCAAATGCGTGGACTGGCCAAAATTGCCCAGGATCTCGGCGACGGCGAAATCAGGTTGACGGTCTGGCAGAATCTTCTGATCTCGGGCGTACGCGACGAGAATGTGAGGCTGGCTGTCGCGGCCATCGAAGCCATCGGCCTCTCGGTCCAGGCGTCGCAAATCCGCGCCGGCCTGATCGCCTGCACCGGCAATGCCGGCTGCAAGTTCGCGGCCTCCGACACCAAGCGCCATGCCGCCGAGATCGGCGATTGGTGCGAGCCGCGCGTCGACATCGACACGCCGCTCAACATCCATCTCACCGGCTGCCACCATTCCTGCGCCCAGCACTACATCAGCGATATCGGGCTGATCGCCGCCAAGGTGCCGGTCGGTGACGGGGACGACACCGTCGAGGGCTATCATCTGTTCGCCGGTGGCGGGTTCGGTCCCCATGCCGATATCGGGCAGGAGGTCTATCACGACCTCAGGGCCGAGGATGCGCCGAAGACAGTGGAAAAGCTGTTGAAGGCCTACTGGCCCACCGCGCATCGCCGGACGAAACCTTTCTTACCTTCGCACGCCGTCACGACGGCGAGACCTTGCGCAACCTCGCAGAAGCAGAGGCTTCCACATGAACCAGATGACGCCTCCGCCCAAGATCGAAATCATTCCCCCGAGTGCGCCTTTTTCGGATGCGCAACGCTCCTGGCTGAACGGCTTCTTTGCCGGGACTACTGTCGACCGATGGTCCGACGCCGCTTTCGGCGGAGCAGGGCGCCGCCGTGCTGCAGGGTCCTGCCGGCGATGGCGACGACGGCGAAGCACCGTGGCACGACCAGACCATGCCGATCGCCGACCGCATGAAGCTCGCGCGAAGGCCGCCCGTTGCGAAGGCGGATGATGGCGGCGATGGCACAGCAGGATTGCGGCCAATGCGGCTACAATTGCCACGACTATTCGGAAGCGATCGCCAGCAAGGCCGAAGCGCGGCTCAATCTCTGCGTCCCCGGCGGCAAGGAAACCGCGCGGATGCTGAAGACGCTGCATGAGGAGCTGGAGAAGGCGCCGGCCGCCTCACCGGGCCGGCGCCCGCGCCCGCGGCTGCGGCGCCTGCCGTCACCGCGGAGCCCGGCCGTTCGCGCGACAATCCGGTCGCGGCGACCTTCCTGTCGCGCCGCCTCCTCAACAAGCCCGGCTCGGAAAAGGAAACCTGGCACATCGATTTCGATCTCTCCGGCTGCGGCCTCGACTATGTCGTCGGCGATTCCTTCGGCATTTTCGCCCGCAACGAACTCGGCCATGTCGATCAGATCATTGCCCTGCTTGGCGCGTCGCATACCACCGAAGTCAGAGGCAAGACGCTGCGCGAGGTACTGACTGACGGAGGTGTCGCTGGCGCCGGCGCCGGATTCGCTGTTCGAACTGATCTCCTTCATCACCGGCGGCGCGCAGCGCGAGAAGGCCCGCGCGCTGGCGCAGGGCGAAGATCCCGACGGCGATGCCGCGACGCTCGACGTCATGGCGGCCTTGCAGAAATTCTCCGACGTGCGCCCGCATCCCGAAGCCTTTGTCGAGGCGCTGGAGCCGCTGCAGCCGCGGCTCTATTCGATCTCGTCGTCGCACAACGCGACGCCGGGCAAACTGTCGCTGACGGTCGACTGCGTGCGCTACGTGATCGGCAAGCGCAAGCGCTTGGGGCTGGCCTCGACCTTCCTCGCCGAGCGCATCAATCCCGGCGACGAGGTCAAGGTCTATGTGCAGAAGGCCCACGGCTTCGCGCTGCCGCAGGATCCGAAAGTGCCGATCATCATGATCGGTCCCGGCACCGGCGATCGCGCCGTTCCGCGCTTTCCTGCTCGACCGCAAGGCGACCGGCGCGCCCGGCAAGAACTGGCTGTTCTTCGGCCATCAGCGCAGCGACTGCGACTTCTTCTATTCCGACGAGCTGAACGCGTTGAAGACCTCGGGTCTGTTGACGCGGATGTCGCTGGCGTGGTCGCGCGACGGCGACAAGAAATTCTACGTGCAGGATCGCATGCGCGAGGTCGGCCGCGAATTGTGGAACTGGCTGGCCGAAGGCGCCAATGTTTACGTCTGCGGCGACGCCAAGCGGATGGCGAAGGATGTCGAGCGCGCGCTGGTCGATATCGTCGCGCAGTTCGGCGCGCGGACGACCGACGAAGCGGTGCTCTTTGTCGGGGAACTCAAGAAGAAGGGGCGGTTCCAGCTGGACGTCTATTGATCGGGTTCCAGTTCGCTCAAATCGGACCGAATAATATTCTCGATCACATCCATTCCGGAGAATTTTTGACTCCGATCGGACTCTCACGAAGCTTTCATATCGCTATTTGCAGGGTTGTATTGCGCCCGACCGCGAGGCGTATTCCAATGGCCGCGATGGGGCGTTGGAGATCCACCATGCGCGAACTATCGGCGGAAGCCCGCCTGCATCTTTATGCGCGCTCCCTGTCCCGGCGAACCGGAAACGGGTTCCATGCGGCGGCGCTGTACGGCGCATTCGCGCTGATCGCGGCCGTCGTGTTCGGCTCGCTGTCGATCCACCCGTTCTGATCGGGATCCGCGCTAATCTGCCTTCTTGAACGGCGCTACATCGATACCGGCGTCTTTCAATGCCTGCCGCACACCGCGCGCGATATCGACGGCGCCCGGCGTGTCGCCGTGAATGCAGACGGTATCGGTGCGCATCTTGATCACCTTGCCCGTGACTGAAACCACCGCGCCGTCCTGCACCATCCGCACCACGCGGTCCGCGATCTTCCTTGGCGCCGTGCAGCACAGCGCCGGGCTTGCGGCGCGACACCAGCGAGCCGTCGTCCTCATAGGCGCGGTCGGCGAACACTTCATGCACCATCGGCAAATTGGCGGCTTCGCCCGCCTGCACGAGGCTGCGAATTCGCGAGCACCACGAAAACCAGATTGGGGTCGACCGCCTTGATCGCCGACGCGATGGCTTTCGCGGTCATGTCGTCCTCGCAGGCGACATTCGACAGCGCGCCATGCGCCTTGACATGGGTGACCTTGTGGCCGGCCGCGGTCGCGATCGCCTGCAGCGCGCCGATCTGGTAGGCGACGAGGTTTTCGATTTCGGAAGCCTTCATGCCGGGGAAGGGCCGGCGGCCAAAGCCGTGCAAGTCGCGGTAGCCGGGATGCGCGCCGATAGAGACGCCGCGCGCTTTCGCCAGCTCGACGGTCTTGCGCATGATGTCGGCATCGCCGGCGTGATAGCCGCAGGCGATGTTGACGGAAGTCGCAAGCTCGATCATGGCGGCGTCATTGCCCATCTCCCATGGCCCGAAACTTTCGCCGAGATCGCAATTGAGATCGATGGTGGTCATGTCTGTCCCCTTGCGCGAGTGGATCTTCGTCATCTTCGGTCAGTCCTGCGCCAAAGCATCCGCGGAGGGCGCCTGCCATGTTCTGGCATCGACGGCGCTGACGGCACTGCCCGCGACGTTAGCATCTCTGAGCGCCTCGATGTTGAGATCAAAATTCTCGATGGCAGCGAAGCCGGTCGGGCAGGGTGCGCGAGCAACTGCCGCAAACTTCCGTGCCTCGGCTTGCGCTTCCGCCATGCTGACGGCCTTGAACCGAAAGCCTTTGCCGGCCGGAGTCTGGGCGAACCGCCCGATATCGGCGGTGATCAGGGTTGCGATCTTGGGATAACCGCCGCTGGTGCCGCGGTCCGGCATCAGCACGATCGGCGCGCCATTGCCGGGCACCTGGATGCTGCCGTTCACGGTGCCGTCGGAGACGATGTTATGGCCGTGCAGATGCTTTATCACGGGGCCTTCGAGCCGGTAGCCCATGCGGTCGCTGGTCGCCGAGATCTTCCATTCGCTGTCGAAAAAGAGAGCCTTGGCTTCGTCGCCGAATTCGTCGTCCTGCGGACCCATCACCACCCGGATCGGCCCCTCCGCGACGGCAGGAAGCTCGATCCGGCGCTCGGCGACGCCGCTTGCGGCGTGCGTCTGCAATTCGTCGCCGGCCTGCAGCGGACGCGGATAGGGGCTGCCGAGGCCGGCGCGGGCATTGACCGCGAGGCTACCGAACATCGGCTCGCCCGCGATCCCGCCCTCGATCGCGAGGTAGCTGAACGCGCCGCCGCGGGCAAAGCCTAGCGTCAGAGTTTCGCCGTCCGCCAGCGTCATCGAAGTATCCCACGCAACAGTGCGGCCGGCGATGTCGGCGCTGCGCGGCGCCCCCGAGAGCGCCACGCGCACCGCGCCTTCGCGCGCGGTGAAGGCGGCGCCGAACGGGCCGATCTCGATGGCGGCCGAGAAGCCGGCGTTTCCGACCAGGGTATTCGCCGCCGCCAGCGCGAGCGGATCCATCGCGCCGCTCGGCGTCAGGCCGTAGCGCTGGGCGCCGTGACGGCCGCCGTCCTGCACCGAACTCGCCGGCCCAATGGTGGAAACGACGAGCTTGCTCATGAGGCCATCAACTCGGCGACGATCTCGCCACCTGCCGCGGCGCGGTCCTGTTCCGCAAAGGTCTTGGCGTCGACCGGGGAAAATTTAACGCGGTCGCCGGGCTCCAGCAGGAAGGTGGGATCGCGATGCAACTGATAGGTTCGCACCGCGGTGCGTCCCAACAGATGCCAGCCGCTCGGACCGGCCAGACATTGCACGCCGGTCTGCACGCCGCCGATCGAGATCGTGCCGGCCGGCGTCAACAGCCGCGGATTTTGCCGCCGCGGCATATGCAGGAATTTTTCCAGACCGCTAAGGTAGGACCATCCCGGCGTAAAGCCGATCATGGCGACACGATAGTCGCCGGCGACATGGCGCGCCACGATGTCATCGGGCGTGGTCTTGAGCGTCTTGGCGACATCCTCGAGATCGATGCCGTGCTCGCCGCCATAGACCACGGGGATGCGCCAGCGCCGCGTTTTCGTCGTCGGCGGAGCCGGTTGTTGCGCGAGGGCGACAAGCTTCCCGCCGAGGCTGTCGAAATCGACTTGGCCGGGATCATAATGCACCAGCAGCGACCGATAGGTCGGCACGGTCTCGGTCACGCCTACGACCGGCTCATTTGCCAGCGTACGATCGAGCGCCAGCACCCGCTGGTTGGCGGCATCGTCGATGTTGCGGCTGAATTCGACCGTGATGGCGCTGTCGCCACTTGGCAGAATACGGGGCGGGGAAAGCGTAGCGGCCATGCCGCGCTACAATAGCCGGTTTCGTCGCAGAGTGGAATTCGTCTGACGCAAATGGGCCAGCAAGTTCAATAAATTAATCCGCGCGATGGCGATAAATTGCGCTGATGGCACAATTGCAATGCTGCCCGTCGCAGCGACCCGGCGACGCCACTTGACGCGATGCCCGTGCCCCGCAAGATGCGCCGGCCCGATCAATCCTCAAGCGGAGTTGTGTTTTCGATGTCCCTGACCCCCGAAGCGATCAAGACGCTGTCTGGCGTGACCACCGCCACCATCACCACGGTCCTGCTCAAAAAGGGCCTGCGAAACGTCTGGATGCGGGGCGCGCGGCCGTTGCGGCCGGGACAGAAGCGGCTGGTCGGGCCGGCCTTCACACTGCGCTTCGTGCCCGCGCGCGAGGATCTGGCGACGCCGGAATCCTGGTCGTCGCCGATATCGACCCGGACCGCGATCGAGGCGATGCCGGAAGGCTGCATCGCCGTGGTCGATGCCATGGGCATCACCGACGCCGGCATCTTCGGCGATATCCTGTGCGCGCGCATGGTCAAGCGCGGGGTGTCCGCGCTGGTCACCGACGGCGTGGTGCGCGATCTCGAAGGCGTGCTCGGCACCGGTCTGCCGGTGTGGTGCGACGGTTATGCGGCGCCGCCTTCGGTCGCCGGACTGACCTTCGTCGGCTGGGGCGAGCCGATAGGCTGCGGCGGCGTCGCGATCTTCCCGAACGACGTCATCGTCGCCGATCAGGACGGCGCCGTGGTGATCCCGCAGGCGTTCCTCGATCTCGTTCTGGCCGAAGGCGCCGAGCAGGAGCGTATGGAAGCCTGGATCGTCGACGAGGTGAAGGGCGGCGCGGTGCTGCCGGGTCTTTATCCCATGAACGCCGAGACCAAGGCGCGCTACGCGGCTTCGAAGAAATAAACAGGACAAAAGCGCAACGTCCAGCACGACAGGAGGAACGCCATGGAGATCCATCTCGCCGGCTCGCGGCCGACACGTCGGGCGCCCAAAGAGTATTTCACCGGCACCGTGTTGCAGGACCCGATCATTGCGGCCGAAGCGCCGGCGCGGGTTGTCTCGAAGCGGGTATCCTTCGAGCCGGGCGCACGGACGAATTGGCATTCCCATCCGCTCGGTCAGACGCTGTATGTCATCTCCGGCGTAGGCCGGGTGCAGACCAAAGGCGAACCGGTACGCGAAATTCGGCCGGGCGATGTGGTCTGGATTCCTCCCGGCGAAAAACACTGGCACGGCGGCTCTCCGACCAATGCCATGACCCATATCGCGATGCAGGAAGCGCTGGACGGCAATTATGCGACCTGGATGGAGCCTGTGACGGATGCAGAATTTTCCGCGGCGACAAGCTAATGCCGCATCCAGCGGCCAGATACGCTGCGCGGCCTGCGATTTTGGCGTCAACGCGGCGGTGATGCGCCGCTGCCCGGAACGATCGCCGAAAGCGAAAAGCCCCGCCAAAACGCCGGGGCCTTTGAGCCGATCAGAATTCCTGCCGCCTGCTAGTTCACGCGGCTCCAGGTCTGGCCGCCGCAGAACATGCCGCCGAAGGCGCAGCCCTGAACGCGAAGCGTATCCGGGCCTTTCAACGCGATCGTCGAATCATAGGTACTGCCGGTGTTGGGATCGAAAATTCGCCCGCTCCATTTGGAGTCCTTGCCGGGCTTCATGTTGATCAGAACCTGTTCGCCGTTCTGGTTCGATTTCGCGTCTACCGAATAGCCGCAGAGATTGGCGCCGCATTGCTCGATTCTGACCTTGCCTTCCTTCTCCTCGGTCAGCCACACGCCGAGCGGCGAATTGGCTTGCTGAACCGCGAGGCGCGGGCGGCTTCGGCGGCGGCGCGGTCGTCGCAACCACCTCGGGGGCTGCCGGCTTGGCGGGGACGGCGGCGTCCTGCTGGACTTGCGGAGCGGGCGCGCTGGGTGCCGGCTGAGTTGCCTGAGGCTGTGCTTGCCGCGGTTGGGTTGCCGCAGGCTGGGCCGGAGCCGCATTATCCGCGGGGGCGACGGCCGCTGTGGCGGTTGAGGGTTGTGGTGGAGTGTTCGCGGGCGCAGCGGCCTGCTCGGTCTGCACAGGTTCGGCAGTGGGTGCCTGCGGATCGACCTTGGCCTGCTGCGGCGCCTGCTTGCTGTGCGGAGCGCTTGTTTCGCCGTCCGGTGTTGTCGTAGACACCCGGGATCGAAACCGTGCCGCGATCCGGATCGATGCGAATGGTGCGCCCGCCATATTCGAAGGTGTACTGGGCCTGCGCAGCGGTGCTCGCCAGCAGGAACGCGGCAAGCGCAAGAAGCTTCTTCATCGCGATCTCCTGAGCAGGTGGAATCCCGGTGCCGACCCTACGTTTCGGCAAACTGCTGCAACGTGATCTACATCACTTTCAGAATATAAGTCGTGGAATAGCGGCTTTGGTTCAATGCTGCCGCCGGCCAGCCTGAGGGAGGTCCGCGAATGCGGTCAATTCGGGCGGGGAGAGGCCGATTATTTCAGCGCCAGGCGCCTCATTCGAACCACGCCGCATAGATCTTCCTGAAGCTGCCGTCCTCGGCCGCGATGTGCAGCCACTGGTCGACAAACGCCTTCAGCGCGGGGTCGCGCTGCATCCAGTAGGCCTTCTCGGCGAAATCGAACGGCTTTTCCGGATGCACCGCGCAGAGCACGCCGGGGTGAAGTTTCTGCTGGTAACGCGTTTCGGATGCATCCGTCATCATCAGATCGGCGTCGCCCTTGGCGATCTCGTCGAAGATCGTGACATTATCATTGTAGGTCTTGATCTCGGCGTTCTTGATGTTGGCCTCGGGCGAAACGCTCATTGGTGCCGCCGGGATTGACGATCACGCGCGTGCCCGGCCTGTCGATATCGGCGATGGTCTCGTATTTGCCTTTGTCGGCGCAGCGCGCGATCGGCGTCTTGCCCTCGCGCATGATGGGCGTCGAGAACAGGCCCTTCTTCTGCCGGTCGAGCGTGATCGACACGCCGCCCATCGCGATATCGAAATTGTCGGCTTCAAAGTCCTTCATCAATTTCGGCCAGGCGGTGTGGACATACTCGATCTTGACGCCGAGCGCCTTGCCCAGCGCCTCCGCCATATCGACGTCGAACCCCCGGAATTTCGAGGTTTCCTTGTCGAGAGAGCTGAACGGCAGATAGTCGCCGGTCAGACCGACGCGCAAGCGTGCCGCGTTGAATGATCTCGTCGAGCCGGGAGGCCTGCTGGGCATGCGCCGAGGCCGCCACCAGCAGAAAGGCGACAGCGAGAGAGGACAGAATTCGAACCATTACATTTTCTCCGGAAGCTGCATCCGGCATCAGTTAAATCTGCTGACCGTGCTGCGTTTCCGCAGCATATCGCGGCGATGCCCGGTTTCAAAACCAGGCGGTCGCCGGGAAGCAACGGTGATTGCGAAAGTTGCGGATAGGCTGCTAACCAGTCCGCCGGAATCCAGCTTCGCGCAGGAGAAGAGGATCGCAACGGTGACTATTTCAATGCATCAGATCTCGGTTGATGTCTTCACGCAGTTTCTCGGCAACCTGTCCGATCTTCTCGACCACGCGGCCAATTACGCCGAGGCGAGAAAGATCGATCCCGCGATTCTGCTCAATACGCGGCTCTATCCCAATATGTACAACCTGACGCGTCAGGTCGGGGAGGCCAACCGGCATGCGGTTGCTTGCCTGCGCATTGCTGGCTGGCGTCGAGGCGCCGGTATTTCCGGAACCCGAGCCGGACATTCCCGAACTGAAGGCGCAGAATCGCGACCGCGATCGCTTTCCTGAGAAGTCTGCGGCCCGCAGCGATCGACGGCGCCGCAGACAAGCAAGTGACGTTTCACGTTCAGGAACGGCTCGACGCGAGACTTCACCGGCCGATCGCTGCTGCTGACCTTCAGCGTGCCGCAGTTCTTTTTCCACGTCACGACGGCCTACGACATCCTGCGCCATTGCGGCGTCGATCTCGTCAAGAAGGATTTTCTGGGAACGCCAAGACAATCCCTGAAGAGCCAAACCGTTCAGGCTTGAGCGAGCTACATCTCGCCGCCGTCATTGCGGACCAGATTCGCGGCCGCGCTGCGTCCCGCCATTTCGCTTCTGATCGCCTCGAACCGCTGTCGCGCCTCGCTCTCGCGATCGTCCACGAACTTCACCGCAGCATCTGCGGACATCGGGCCGGTGACTACTGGCGCGGAATTTTCGCCGATCGTCTCATCGACGTAATAGTCGCCGTCGTCGGCGCGGCGGACCGTCCATTTGAAACGGATGGCCGCCATCGGACCGGGACCGATCCTGAAATAGCCATCGGCCGCGCTCCGCTCGGGCGCGATCGACGGTGTCGTCAGCCGCTGACTTTTCCGGCTCGCGGTGGGATTCCGGATGGTCGAGGATGCTGGCGATGGCCGCCAGCGCGTTATCGGTCGGGTCGCTTTCAGTCAAATTCCTGCCCCCAAATCACGCAACGAACGGCAATGGTAACTCCGCTGTCCGCGCCGGGTTCCATACCTCGCTCCCGAATACGGCTGAGTTTTGTCGATTTACGCGCAAATGGGCGGCAATTTGCCTTTCCAGGGGCGCTCTTGTTCGAGCTGGCCGGCCAGGCGGAGCAACGTTGCTTCGTCGCCGAAGCGCGCCGAGAACATCATGCCGAGCGGCAATCCAGCCCAGTTCCACGCCAGCGGTACCGACATCGCGGGCTGCCCGGACATATTGAACATGGCGGTTGCCGGCATGTAGCGCCTCAGGATGGGCGCGATGTGCGACAGATCCTGCGCCATGGTGTTGAGTTCACCGATCCGCAACGGCGGCGAGCAAAGCGTCGGGCAGAGGAATACGTCGCAGGTCCCGAAAAATGTCGCGAGCGCCCGCGAGATCTGAAACGCAGCGAGTTGCGCGGCCACATAATCGGTCGCGGTCGCCTGTTGCGCGTTGTGAGCGCTGGCCAGCGTCAATATCTCGAAATCGCGATCGGTCATGGCGCGGCCAAAGCGCTGCTCGGCGAACCGAACATTGAGCGCGGTGTTGGCGGCGACGATGGTCGACATCACTACCGCCGGATCAGCGGCCAGCGGCGGCGCGCGCTCCTCGACGTGATGGCCAAGCCTGGCGAGCAGGGCCGCGATCTCCCGTGTTGCCGCCGCGATTTCGGGATCGATGGCGTCGCCGTAAGGCGACTTGTCGGTAAAGGCGATGCGCAGCCGGCCGGGATCGCGGCCGACCTCCTCGAGATACGGCCGCTCCGGCGGCGGCGCGACATACGGGCTCGACGTTTCCGGGCCGCAGACCGCGTCGAGCATCGCCGCACTGTCGCGCACGCTGATGCTCACGACATGGCCGCAGGAAAAGCCGCCCCAGCCTTCGCCGCGATCCGGACCCAGCGGATTGCGGGCGCGGGTCGGCTTCAACCCAAACACGCCGGAGGCGGATGCCGGAATGCGGATCGAGCCGCCGCCGTCGCTGGCGTGCGCGACGGGAAGAATGCGCGCCGCGACGGCCGCCGCCGCGCCGCCGGACGAACCGCCCGAGGAGTGCGCGAGATTCCAGGGGTTTCGGGTCGGGCCGTGCAGGCGCGACTCCGTGGTCGGCATCAGGCCGAACTCCGGGCTCGAGCTTTTTCCGAAGATGGCTACGCCTGTTTTCAGGAAGCGCTGGGCGAGGGTGCCGGTGTGGTCGGCGACGTCGTCCTTGTAGACACTGGCGCCGAAGGTCGTCCGCGTGCCCTCGAGAATGTCGAGATCCTTCAGCAGAAACGGCACGCCGGTGAAGGGGCCGTCCGGAAGACCGTTGGCGATCTGCCGCTCCGCGTAGTCGTAGTGCTTTACGACCACCGCATTGATCTGCGGATCCACCTTCCCGGTGCGGGCGATCGCCTCGTCCAGCAATTCTCTCGGACTGACCTGCTTTTTCCGGACGAGCTCGGCAAGACCCATCCCGTCATAATTGCCGTATTCTCTGAAGCCCATATGGGTCCCCGCTGACATGAAGCCACTCAATTGGCGATATCATCGGGGAACCGCAGGCGCAATCAGCCCAGCACGTCCTGATTGATGACGTTCTGGCGGATCGGCTCGCCGTCGAGCGCGCTAAGAATATTGCGTGCGGTCTGCACGCTCATCCGGTCGACCGCCTCCCGCGTGACGCCGGCGACGTGCGGGGCCATGATGACATTGGGAAGCTCGAACAGCGAATGGCCCGATGGCGGCGGCTCGTGCTCGAACACGTCGAGGCCTGCGCCGGCGAGTTGGCCTGACACCAGCGCCTCGTACAGCGCCTTCTCGTCGACGATCCCGCCGCGTGCGGTGTTGATCAGATAGGCGGTCGGCTTCATGCGGTTGATCCGCGCCGCATCGAACATGCCGACGGTCTCCGGCGTCTTCGGGCAATGGATGCTGACGAAATCGGCGCGCGGCAACGCCGCGTCGAGATCGCTGACCGGCTCGCAGCCCGCCGCCTTGACCTCGGCAGCGGGCTTGTAGGGATCGTAGACCAGGACGTTCATTTCCATGGCCAGGCAGCGTTTGGCGGTCCGCGTCCCGATGCGGCCAAAACCGATGATCAGGACTGTTTTGCCGAAGAGATCGTAAGGCAGCATGCCCAGACGGTGAGCCCATTTGCCGTCCTTGACGATGGAATGCATTTCCACGGCGCGCTTGGCCAGCGTCAGCATCATGAACAGCGCTTGCTCGGCGACCGACGGCGAATTGGCGGTGCCCGCTACCATCAGCGGAATCTTGCGGCGGCTCAGGGCGGGGACATCGACCGCATCGAAGCCGACGCCGATCCGGGTGACCACCTTCATGTCTCCGGAAGCCTCGAGCTCGGGTTCGCCGAAGCGGGTGGCACCGAGCGCCACGCCGTGGACCGGCGCCTGCTGCTTCAGCATGGCTTCGAAATCCATGGCCGATATCATATTGGGGAATTCAACGAGTTCGATGTCGTCCCGCTCCCTCAACAGGGCCCGTCCTTGCTGCGACATCGATTCGGTGACGAAAATTTTCTTCTTGTTGGTAGCCATTCCTCGTCCTGCCCAGCCCCTTTGGCTTTTTCTTGTTGTGCGTCGTCAAAGGACGACGCCGGTACCCTCGTTTAGCAGGTGCATATTGTTGAGGTCTACTGCCAATCGAAGTGGGCCGCCGTCGCGCGCGCCGGCATTGGGATTGACCCGCCCGCAGACTTCCAGCCCTTCGAGCATGAAATAGATCAGCGTCTCCATCCCCATCGGTTCGGTGACGTCCAGCACCGTGTCGAAGTTTTCGACTCCGGGTTCCAAATGCTGCTTGGCTTCGGTGATATGCTCCGGTCGGATGCCCAACAGCAACTTCTCGTTTCTCGCGACGTTCTGATATCGCGCGGCGCGAGCCGGCGGCAGCGGGAAGGCGAGGCGGTCGGTCAACCGTATGTTCAGTTTGCCGCCGGCCTCCTCCAGACGGCAGGGCACGAAATTCATCGCCGGCGAACCGATGAAGCCGGCGACAAACCGCGTCGCGGGGCTGTGATAGAGATCGTTGGGTGTACCGATCTGCTCGATGCGGCCGTTATTCATGACGACGACCCTGTCGGCAAGCGTCATCGCCTCGACCTGGTCGTGGGTGACGTAGACCGTCGTGGTGCGCACTTTCTGATGCACTTTCTTGATCTCGATCCGCATCTGGACCCGAAGCTTGGCATCGAGGTTGGAGAGCGGTTCGTCGAACAGAAAGACTTTCGGGTTGCGGACGATGGCGCGTCCCATCGCCACGCGCTGGCGCTGGCCGCCGGAAAGCTGCTTCGGCTTGCGGTCGATCAGGTCGGTGATGTCGAGCATGCGCGCAGCTTCAGTAACGCGGCTCTTGATCTCGGCTTTCGGATAATGCTTCAGCCGCAACCCGAACGACATGTTTTCAGCGACCGTCATATGCGGATAGAGCGCATAATTCTGGAACACCATCGCGATGTCGCGGTCCTTCGGCGGTACGTCGTTGACGACGTCGCCGCCGATCATGATATCGCCGTCGGTAATGTCCTCCAGGCCCGCGATCATCCGCAGTGTGGTCGACTTGCCGCAGCCCGACGGCCCGACCAGCACGACGAACTCATGGTCGGAAATGTCGAGATCGATGCCGCGTACGGCCTCGACCTCATCGTAACGCTTGATAACCTTACGCAACGTCACTTCAGCCATGAGCATCAACCCTTTGTGGCGCCGGCGGTAAGGCCGGCAATGTAATAATCCATCAGGAACGCGTAGATGATGAGCGGCGGCGCGGCGCCGAGCAGGGCGCCGGTCATGATCTGTCCCCAGTTGAAGACGTCGCCCTTGATCAGGGTGGTGATGATGCCGACCGGCAGCACCTGTTGATCGGTCGAGGTTGTAAACACCAGCGGATAGAGGAATTGCGCCCATGACACCGTGAAGGCGAAGATGGTGGCGGCGATCAGGCCCGGCAGCGCCACCGGAATGAAGATCCGCGTCAGGGTCTGGAACCAGGACGCGCCGTCAATAATGGCGGCCTCGTCGAGTTCCTTCGGGATCGAGGCGAAATAGCCGATCATGATCCAGGTGCAGAACGGCACCGTGAGCGTGGGGTAGATGAACAAAAGGACATACCACCGGTTGATCAGCTGGATTCCGGTCCAGTCGCCGATGACGGCGAACATCTTGAACAGCGGAATGAACAGCAGGCTGTCGGGAATGAGGTAGGTCAGGAAAACGCCGGTCGCGAGCGTTGCCGAGCCCCAGAATTTCATTCGCGCCAGCGCAAACGCGGCCGGTACGCTGATCAGCATCGTGATGGTCACGACGAAGATCGAAACCATCGCGGAGTTCAGGAAAAACCGGAGATACTGGTTCGATCCCAGCAGTTCGATGTAGTTGGACAGCGTCGGATGAAACACCCACCAGGGATTGGTCGCCGCCGAAATCTCCGCGCTGCCCTTGAGCGAGGTGATCAGCATGTAAAGCGGCGGCACCAGCGAGAAGATCGCGAACAGCGTGAGAAAGAAGTAAGACCATCGCAGCGCCCAGGTTCGGTCGCGGCTCATGCTGCCATATTTGACCTTGCGGGTCGGCCCGGCCTTGTCGATTACAATTGTGCTTGTCATCAGGCTTCGTTCCCGCGTTTGTTGACATCCCGCAGGATGAAGATCGCCGCGACCGCAAGGATCGGCACCATGAACAGCGATACGCTTGCGCCCAGCGGAATATCGCTGCCCTCGATGCCCACCCGGAAAGCCCAGGTCGCGAAGATATGGGTATGATCAAGCGGCCCGCCGGCGGTGAGAATTCGCACGATGTCGAAATTCGCGAAGGTGACGATAAGCGAGAACAGCGTGGTGATCGCGATAATGTTGCGCATCATCGGCAGCGTCACGTACCAGATGCGCTGCCACCAGTTGGCGCCGTCGATGGCGGCGGCCTCATAAAGCTGGTCCGGCACCGATTTCAGCGATGCCAGGTACATGATCATGAAGAACGGCGCGCCATACCAGATGTTGACCAGGATGACCGAGAAGCGCGCCCACGCGGCGTCGCCAGTCCAGGGGATCGGTCCGATGCCGAACAGACCCAGCGTGTAGTTGAAGGCGCTGTAGGAGGGGTCGAACAGCCACAGCCAGGCCAACGTGCTCATCGCCGGAGGGATCACCCAGGGCACCAGCAGCATGCCGCGCCACTTGCGCTGGCCCTTGGCCGGAATGTTGTGGACGAAATGGGCGACGATAAAGCCGATCAGCGCTTTGAAAATCACGGCCGTGATGGCGAAGATGCAGGATTGCTTCACGACCAGCCAGAACGTTTCGCGCTTGAACAGGAACTCGAAATTGCCGAGGCCGACGAAACGCTGCATCGACTTGTTCAGCGTCGCCAGATGCACCGAATAAAGCGCCGGATAGAGCACCAGAATTACGATCAGGAGGATCAGCGGCAGCGTCATCAGGAATGCCGCGGTCGACTTCCGTTTCAGGGTGGTCCGTAAACTCGCGCGTTTGCGCGCGCCTCCGGCACGGGTGACGTTGTTCGGCTGAAATGCGACGTCAACCATGATGCATCTTCCTCGCGACGTTCATCTGTGGTCGCGAAGCCGGCGTAACGTCGGCTTGCGTTCATGTGCAGGCAGTTGCGGATGCGCGCCGCAGCGGCCGCGAGTAAACGGGCCGCTGCGGCGACATCCTCAAAGCGTCAACTCCGCATGAAGCCTTCGCACTCGCCTTCCGCCCAGGCCAGCGTCTTCTCCATCGCTTCACCCTGATAGTATCGCAGGCACATCTTGGTCAGGGTAGCCTGCGCATAGATCTGCTGGGCGATCTTCGGCGGCGCCGGCGACGCGGCGATAGATAACGTCTGGTGGTGGTACGGATTTGGGTAGTGGTAGAGCGTGCCCTTCGGCGGCTCTGCCTCGGCCCAGGTCTTGAGCGTGGTCAGATTGGCATAGGCCGGAAGGTCATACCCGCCGCTCGCATCGACCAGTTTCGCAATCGAGGCCGGTTGCGACAGATGTGTCAGGAGACTCTTCGCCGCGGCCTTGTTCTTTGAGAAATTCCAGGTAGTCCAGAAGAAGGGCAAGTATGGAGCGAAACGGCCCTTGGGTCCGGCCGGGAAGCCGTGGGTCCAGCACTGTTCGGCTATTTTCGGAGCATCGCGCTTGGCGACCGCCCACGCGCTAGGCGGATTCATGATCATCGCGCCCTTGCCGGACACCAGCCACTTGTTGTTCGAGGAGTCATCCCAGGCTGCGACATCCGGCGGCAGGAAAGAAATCAGCTTCTTGTAGAATTCAAGGGCCTGCCGCACCGCGTCGGTCTTTACGGTAATGTCACCCTTGGCGTTGACGAGGTCCGCGCCAAACGCCTGGAAGAAGGCGCCGGCCGAATCGACGCTGTCGCTCGTCTCGCCGAGACCTATTCCGAATGGAAACCCGCCCTTGTGGCAAGCTTCAGCCGCCTTCAGGAAAGTATCGAGTGTCCAATTCTCCGCCTTCGGTGGAGCGCCGGCCGGATACATCGCCTGCACGTCGATGTTGGCGAATTTCTTCATGAGGTCGATACGCGAGCACGGCCCTTTGATCTGGCTGCCGATGCAAGCGGGAACACCGAGCCACTTGCCGTTGGCCTGGGCGAGATATTTCACGGTATCGTTGACTTCGCCGTTCTGCTTGATCAGCGGCCCCATGATATCGTTGACCGGCTCAAGCAGTTCGGCATTCGCCTGCGGCCACCAGGTCGGCATCGCGAGTATGTCGTGGCCAGACTTCGCCTGCGCTTCCGCGGCGATGGTCAGGATGTTCTTGTTGCCCTGGCTCGTGATGTAGTCGATCGAAACCTCGACCTTCTCCTTGGCGGCCCATTCGTTGACCAGATCGGTAGAGGCCTTGTTGGCGCCGGGCACCCAGTGGTCCCAGAAGCCCATGCTCAATTTGCCCGCCGCATACGCGCCCCGGATATAGGGTGCGGTGATCATCGCAGCGGACGTAAGTGCGGTAGCGGCTACGAATTGTCGTCGAGACAGCTTTCTCCG
>CAVYMZ010000014.1:0-2500 GCA_963769705.1 uncultured Alphaproteobacteria bacterium
GGGGCTAGCGTTGCTCGGAATCACTGGGCGTAAAGGGTGCGTAGGCGGGTCTTTAAGTCAGGGGTGAAATCCTGGAGCTCAACTCCAGAACTGCCTTTGATACTGAGGATCTTGAGTTCGGGAGAGGTGAGTGGAACTGCGAGTGTAGAGGTGAAATTCGTAGATATTCGCAAGAACACCAGTGGCGAAGGCGGCTCACTGGCCCGATACTGACGCTGAGGCACGAAAGCGTGGGGAGCAAACAGGATTAGATACCCTGGTAGTCCACGCCGTAAACGATGAATGCCAGCCGTTAGTGGGTTTACTCACTAGTGGCGCAGCTAACGCTTTAAGCATTCCGCCTGGGGAGTACGGTCGCAAGATTAAAACTCAAAGGAATTGACGGGGGCCCGCACAAGCGGTGGAGCATGTGGTTTAATTCGACGCAACGCGCAGAACCTTACCAGCCCTTGACATCCCGGTCGCGGATTCCAGAGACGGAATCCTTCAGTTCGGCTGGACCGGAGACAGGTGCTGCATGGCTGTCGTCAGCTCGTGTCGTGAGATGTTGGGTTAAGTCCCGCAACGAGCGCAACCCCCGTCCTTAGTTGCTACCATTTAGTTGAGCACTCTAAGGAGACTGCCGGTGATAAGCCGCGAGGAAGGTGGGGATGACGTCAAGTCCTCATGGCCCTTACGGGCTGGGCTACACACGTGCTACAATGGCGGTGACAATGGGACGCTAAGGGGCAACCCTTCGCAAATCTCAAAAAGCCGTCTCAGTTCGGATTGGGCTCTGCAACTCGAGCCCATGAAGTTGGAATCGCTAGTAATCGTGGATCAGCACGCCACGGTGAATACGTTCCCGGGCCTTGTACACACCGCCCGTCACACCATGGGAGTTGGTTTTACCTGAAGACGGTGCGCTAACCGCAAGGAGGCAGCCGGCCACGGTAGGGTCAGCGACTGGGGTGAAGTCGTAACAAGGTAGCCGTAGGGGAACCTGCGGCTGGATCACCTCCTTTCTAAGGATGATCCTTCAGATGAGCTCACGCTCATCTATCGGATCGTTTTAGAAACATCAGGGGCCAGCAATTTCAGGATTGTTGAGCTCCATTGGCGGGATTTCGCCGTCTTCGTTTCTCTTTCTTCGCGGACGAACACGCGCCAGGGGCTGCGCTTGTGCTGATCATCCGGCGTGACGCCGGTTGCGCGCGAGTCAAGCTTCCTCGTGTTAGGGGCTTGTAGCTCAGTTGGTTAGAGCGCGCGCTTGATAAGCGTGAGGTCGGAAGTTCAAGTCTTCCCAGGCCCACCATTTTGATCGAGCGCATGCGTCTCTCATCCGGCTCAAGGCATTCGTCTTCTGGTACGGGGCCATAGCTCAGCTGGGAGAGCGCGTGCTTTGCAAGCATGAGGTCGTCGGTTCGATCCCGTCTGGCTCCACCAGATGGAATTGAAGATCGAGAGACCTTGAAGGGCCTGAATTCGTCCGCGAAACATCACTTCGCACGCGCGGTCCTTCACAGGACGCGCTTGCGGGATTTCTGACATCGTAAAGAGGAGATCGATCCGAGTTTGGATCCGCGAAGCAATTCGTGGAATTCCAATCACTATCTCCAGATCATTTCGGCGCTCGTTCATCGCAAGATGAGCGGGTTGTAAATGATCCTGTTAGCGAAGCTTGACCGCCTCGCTATCGGTTCGATCTTACGAAGCAAGCTGGTCTTTCTAATCAGTGTCCGGCCGCGGCAATAGCATTCATCGAGGGTGCGCGTTTTGAGGTTTCGACCTTGAGGCAATTGTGCGGACAACATTCTGCCGAGTGTGTGGACATTGATAATGAGAGCAATCAAGTGCCTTAAGGGTGTTCGGTGGATGCCTTGGCGCTGAGAGGCGATGAAGGACGTGCTACGCTGCGATAAGCCGTGGGGAGCTGCGAAGAAGCTTTGATCCACGGATTTCCGAATGGGGAAACCCACCTTCGATAGCTGGAACTCCAAGGCCTTGTGTCTTGGGGTTCGTACAGCAATGTGTGAAACCATGCCGACGAGGTTTTGGATTTCCAGTTATCAAGTGAAGGTATGAGACTTCCGAATAAAATAGGAGGTTTTAAGCGAACCCAGGGAACTGAAACATCTAAGTACCTGGAGGAAAGGACATCAACAGAGACTCCGTTAGTAGTGGCGAGCGAACGCGGACCAGGCCAGTGACACATCAAAGACAACCGGAACCTGTCAGGAAAGCAGGGCCTCAGAGGGTGATAGCCCCGTACGGGTAATGCGATGATGTGTCCTTGAGTAAGGCGGAACACGTGCAATTCTGTCTGAACGTGGGGGGACCACCCTCCAAGCCTAAGTACTCCTCAGCGACCGATAGTGAACCAGTACCGTGAGGGAAAGGTGAAAAGCACCCCGACGAGGGGAGTGAAATAGACCTGAAACCGGACACCTACAAACAGATGGAGCCCAAGATACGTTCTGGGTGACATCGTACCTTTTGTATTATGGGCCAGCGACTTAAT
>CAVYMZ010000014.1:5000-28487 GCA_963769705.1 uncultured Alphaproteobacteria bacterium
TCGGCGCGATTTTCGGTCATGATCGGCGGCTAGCATGGGCCTGCAAGTTCATGGGCCGTTCATTTCAAAATCCGTAACCCGGTAAGACCTGCAGATTTCCAATGCCCATAGCCCCGAGGAGACTCCTATGCGTGAGTTCATTCGTCCCGCCGCTGTAGCGTTGAGCATTGCGTGCTTCGCCGTTTCGATCGCCGTGATGTCGACCGGCAGCGCGCTGGCGCAGGCCAAGCAGCAGATGGCCCCGGCTCAGGCCGCGCCCCCGCAGCCGCCCGCGCTGAAGCAGATGGCGCTGACCGAGAAGCAGATCGAAGGCGTGCTCGCGGCGCAGAAGGACATGGATCCGATCACCGAGAAGCTGCCCGACAACGCCAAGCCGGACCCGAAGGTGATCGCGCAGCTCGATGCGCGTGGCCAAGAAGAACGGTTTTGCCAGCTACGACGAATACAATGATGTCGTCGACAATATCAGCCTGGTGCTCGGCGGCTTCGATCCGACGACGAAGAAATATGTCGGCTCGGAGGCCGTGATCAAGGCGCAGATCGCCCAGGTCCAGGCCGACAAGAAGATCTCGGCCAAGGAAAAGAAGGAAGCGCTCGCCGACCTCAACGAGGCCTTGAAGGCTCCGGCGCCGGCGATCGAGAACAAGGGCAACATCGATCTCGTCGGAAAATATTATGACAAGCTGGCCGCCGCGTTAGGGGCAGACGAGCAGTAGCCGTGGGGCAGCACACGCCCTGATCTCGTCCTCCTCCTGACGAACGCCGGGATTTCCGCGTGAGCGCGATTGCGCTGATCGCGCCTCCGCGGCCCATCGATGGTCGCGACAAGCCGCCGCCTTCGACGTCGCAGTTAGTCTGCCCCGCCGAACCTCGCCTCCATTGCCCGCCGCGTTGTGATGGATTCATCGCCGGCGTCGATCTCGACGTCGCTCCAGCGCACCACCGCGCCGTGGTGGATGTCGTGCTTCAGCTTCAACCGGTGTGCGAGCCCGATCGGCAGCGCGCCGGCCTTGAGGCTGGCGGCTGCCGGCATCAGTCTGCCCCATACCGTATAGCCGCCTTCGCCATCGAGCATTTCGCCCGCGCGCAAATCGCGCTTTGCCACTGACGCGACGTCGCCGCGAAAACCGTGCGGCTGCCCGGTCGGCTCCTTGCGCAGTGCCGCCGACAGAATAGAGATGTTCAGCTCGAGTCCGATCAGGTGATAGGGTTTGTACATCGCCGCGTAGCGGCCGCTGGAATCGGTCTTCAGCCCATATTGCCTGAAGCAATCCGCCGCGTAATCATTCGGCGCTTCCAGCACCACATAGACGCCCCAGCGCAGATCGCGGAACACCGGGCGGCCGTCGCGCTCCAGCGACGATACTACTTCCACCACGCCGGATTTTTCCAATACGCCGCCGGCCTCGCGCGGCCGCATCACATGCGGCAGATCGTCGACGCCGCAAGGCGGAAACAGCAGTCCGCCGGTGGGTACGTCCAGGCCGGTCGCGTTGGCAATCGCCGCCATTTCAATGGCCGACTTGGTGCCGTCCAGAAACGAGTTGAACATTTGCGGGTTCATGCCCGCCGACTGAGCTTCGGCGGCCGTCAGCCCGTAATGGCCCCAGACGCCCGCCGGCGTCACGTCGTGATAGATCGGCAAGTATTTTGTCCCCTTGCCGGCGGCGACGACGCGGAATCCAGTGGCGCGGGCCCAGTCCACCATCTCGGCGGTCAGGGCCGGCTGGTCGCCATAGGCAAGCGAATAGACGACGCCGGCCTGGCGCGCTTCCTCCGCGAGCAGCGGCCCCGCCAGTACGTCGGCTTCGACATTGACCATGACGATATGCTGGCCGGCGGCGATCGCGGCGCGGGCGTGCCTGATGCCTACCGCGGGATTGCCGGTCGCTTCCACAATCACTTCGATATTTCCAGAATTCGCCTTCGCGGCGTCAGCGGTGAACGTGGTCGCCCCGATCCTATCAGCACCCCAGCCGACGGTGCGGCAGGCCTCCCGAGCGCGCTCCGGATCGAGATCGACGATGACGGGCACTTCCAGCCCCGGCGTGTGCGGCACCTGCGCCAGGAACATTGAGCCGAATTTGCCGGCGCCGATCAGCGCGACGCGAACCGGTTTGCCGGCAGCGAGGCGGGCGTCGAGCAGATGATGAAGATTCATGAAGAGCATCCATTGGAAGTAATTTGAGCGCCATTCCGGGATGCGCCTCCAGGCGCAGATCCGAAATCCCGAGATGAATGGCAGCGTCGAGATTCCGGATCGCGTCTTCGACGTGCCCCGGAGTGACGGTGTAAGCTTTCTACTCCGCCGCCTGTCGGTGCGACCGCGCCAGCCGCAGCAGCGCATCGTCATCTACGGTCTTGATCGGCGCGAAGTCGCGATGCGCGATATATTCCGGCCTTGTGGGCGTGCGGATGTAGTTCGAGACCGCGTTCAGCGTCAGATAGACGATCTTGCGCGGATAGGGCGTGATATTGCCGGCCGAACCGTGCACCAGATTGCCGTGGAACATCAGCATGCCGCCGGCCTTGCCAGTCGGCGCGACGATGCCGCCGTCCTTGACGAGCCGCGTCACGGTTTCCTCGTCCAGTGTCCACAGCGGGTAGGAGGTGGTCTTGAGGTCATGCGAAGCCTTGAGATCACCGGCAAGCTGGCTTCGCGGCACCAGCATCAGCGGGCCGTTGATCGGCATCACCTCGTCCAGGAAGATCGCGATGTTCATCGCGCGCGGTTGTGGCATGCCGTCGTCGCGCTTCCAGGTGCCGTAGTCCTGGTGCCACTGCCAGACGTCGCCGGTGAACGCCGATTTGGCGTTGATCTTGTACTGATGCATGTAGACTTTCTCGCCGAAGATCTGCTCGACCGGTTCGATCATGCGCGGATGCGCGCCGAGCAGCCCAAACGCCTCGTTGTAGAGGTGGGCCGCAAAGGCGGTGCGCGGCGCGCCGCTCTTCTCGCGCCACACCTCCGGCCGCTTGGTGTCGTAGATGGCCTCCGCCTCGCGCGCCAGCAGGTCCACTTCTTCGCGGGCGAATAATTCCGGCAGAAACAGCCAGCCCTCGCGGTTGAAATCCTCGACCTGTTGCTGGGTGAGTTTCATAGGTTCCTCCTCGCATTTTTTTGGGCGTAGCCCGTGCGCTCGTTATGGGAAGCGTAGCACCGGGGGGTGGGGTTTACCAACCCGTCCATGGCGCAATGCAATAACTCCGCCCCGTCACGCTGCCGCCAGAAACTCCAGCACGATTTTGCAAAACTCCTGCGGCGCCTGTTCTAACATCCAGTGGCCTGCGCCCGGTATCATCGCGGTCTTCGCGCCGAAAACATGCGGCGCCAGCGCTCGGTGCACGGCGGCCAACGCGCCCTTGGTCTCGACGCCGCCAATGAACAGCGTCGGCGTCTTGATCGATTCCGCTTCGGCCTTCCCAAAGGGTTGACGGTTTTCGCCGACCTGCCCGATCAAGGTGAAGGCATTATCGCGCAGCTGCTGCTTTGGCGCGGCCGGCAGCCGCGCCCAGGCGCCGTCGCCCTCGATCATGTCGAAAAAAATCTTGAGCCCGCCCTCGATATCGCCGTGTCTTACCTTCTCGGCCGATTCGGCGATCCGTGCCGCGCGTTGCGAAGGACCGGGAGCAACGGTTGGATCGAGCGACGGATCCAGCTCGCCACCGGGCTCGGCCAGGACCAGCTTGCGCAGCAATTCCGGCCGCTGTTGGGCGACGCGGAACGAAATATGCCCGCCGCGGGAATGTCCGATCAGATCCACCGGTCGCGTATCCAGCCTCTCGATAAAGCCGATCACATCACTGACATGCTGCGCTATCAAATAATCGTCGCCGACGCCGTTCCAACGTTCGGGGAAGAATCGCCGCAGGCTGAGCGAGATCACGCGATGCTTCTTCGATAACGGCCCGAACACCGCGGACCAGGTGCGGAAATCGCCGAGCGTGCCATGCACGCAGACGAGCGGCGGTCCCCCGCCGAGCTCGAGATAGGCCATGTCGTAGCCATTGACGTGAAGCGTTTGCATTTCACCCCGCCAGGAACTCCAGCACGATCTCGCAATATTTCTGCGGCGCCTGCTCGAACATCGGATGCGTGGTGCCCGGGACTATCGCGATCTGCGACCCCCTCACATGGTTGGCCAGCGTATGCAGCACCTGCGGCAGCACGCCCTTGGTGTTGGCGCCGCCGATGAACAGCGTCGGCGTCTCGATCGCTTCGGCGTCAGTTTTGGAGAATGGCGGGCGGTTGTCCCTGACCTGGCCGATCAGCGTCATCGCGTTGTCGCGCAGCAATTGCTTGGGCGCCGCCGGCAGCCGGGCCCATGCGCCGGGGCCTTCCAGCGCGTCCATGAAAAACGCCAGTCCGCCGTCGATATCGCCAGCCGCGATTTTTTCGGCCGAGGCCGCGAACCGTGCGGCGAGCGGGGAGGGCGCGCCGGGCTTCGCCGCCGGATCGAGCGTGGGATCGAGTTCGCCACCGGGCTCGGCCAGGATCAGCTTGCGCAACAGGTCGGGCCGCCGCTGCGCGACGCGAAAGGAAACGTGCCCACCGCGGGAATGCCCCATCAGGTCCACTGGTCCGACATTGAGCTTCTCGATAAAGTCGATCACGTCGGCGGTGTGCTGCGCGATCGAATAGCTGCCGCTGTGGCCATCCCAATGTTCGGGAAAGAAGTGCCGCAAGGATACCGCGATCACCCGATGCTTTCGCGTCAGCGGACCGAGCACCGGCGACCAGATCCGGAAATCGCACAGCGATCCGTGCACGCACAGCAGCGGCGGTCCCCGGCCGATGTCGAGATAGGCCATGTCGTATCCGTTGACGTGAAGTGTCTGCATGGGAGGCTCGTGGGACGCGGGAGGGAAGGCCGGCCGAAAGACAGACAACAATCCCACGAAAATCGCCCGATGCCCACCACCATCAGTCCGGGTTCGGCCGGCTTGGCTAACGCCCCGGACCGGGGAAAACATGGGACGGCGCCAAAATTCTCCTGGAATCCGGGTGGATCGCAACTATTTCCAAGCCTAAGATTCAGGGCCAGCATCAAACTCTAAGCATGGGGCGATCAGATTTGGAGCCAGCCATGACCGGTCAACAATTTGCTGTCTTCGACACCGCGATCGGCCGCTGCGGCATCGCCTGGGGTCCGCGCGGCATCAATGCGGTGCAACTGCCGATGGGAGCTGAGGACAAGACTCGTGCCCGCATCCGTCAGCGCTATGGCGACATCACGGAAGCGCCGCCGCCTGTCGAGGTGCAGCATGCGATCAATGGCATCGTCGGGTTGATCCAGGGCAAGCCGAATGATCTTTCCGACGTTGTGCTTGATCTCGACGGCGTGCCGGAATTCCATCGCGGCGTCTATGATATCGCGCGCACCATCCCGCCGGGAAAGACCATGAGCTATGGCGACATCGCCAAGCGGCTCGGCGGCGTCGAATTGTCGCGTGACGTCGGCCAGGCGCTCGGGCGCAATCCCTGTCCGATCGTGGTGCCCTGCCACCGCGTGCTCGCCGCCGGCGGCAAGCCCGGCGGCTTCTCCGCCAATGGCGGCGTCACAACGAAATTGAAGATGCTCGCGATCGAAGGCGCGATCGTCAATCACACGCCGAGCCTGTTCGACTGAACCGCGGTCAAGTCGCGACCGCCTGGCAGGAAAATCCATTGCCCCTGCGGCGGATCTTTCCGGTCGAGGGCGACGGGAAATGCGCGGTGCAGCACAGCGTGTCGGTGTCGCAATAACGCTCCAGGAAATGCCGGCGAGTCGCCGCGGCCTGCACCGGATCGACATCGAATTTCGGTGACAATTCCGGATAGCGCGTCTGCAGCGGGGTATGCATGAGGTCGCCGCTGATGACGGCCGTATCCTCAGACCGGCCGAAGGCGAAAGCGACATGGCCAGGCGTATGCCCCGGCGTCGGCAAAATGCGGACGTGATCGCCGATTTCAAAATCATTGCGTACGATGTCGGCTTGTTTGGCCTCGACCACCGGCAGCACGCTGTCGGCGAATGGCGGCACTTCCGCCTTCGCGTTCTGTTCGGTCCAGTAATCGAACTCGTTCTTGCCGAACACATAGCGCGCGTTCGGGAAGGTCGGCAGCCAGCGGCCATTTTCCAGCCGCGTATTCCAGCCAACGTGGTCGACATGCAGATGCGTGCACATCACGTAGTCGATGTCATCGACCGAAAAACCCGCCGCCGCCAGCGCGCGCATGTAGATGTCGTCGGTCTTCATATTCCATTTCGGTCGCAGCGGCCGCGGCTTGTCGTTGCCGATGCAACTGTCGACCAGAATGGTGTGATGCGGCGTCTCCACGACATAGGACTGGAAGCATAGGCGCAGCACGTCATTGTCGTCGATCGCGCCGGCCTGCCGCATCCACGCCCGGTTCTCCGCCAGCACGTCCGGCGTCAGGCCGGGCAGCATCTCCAGCGCTGGCAGGAAGGTGGTTTCCTGCTCGATGATGCGATGGACGGTGAGATCGCCGACGGCAAGCTTGAGGCTCATGGGCTGCTTCCTGAGGTTTATGCCGGCGGCGGCACCGAGATCTTCACCGAAGGCCGCTCCAGCATCTTCTGATGGAAGGCATCGAGCTTGGGATAGGCCTTGCGCCAGCCGCAATCGGGAAAGCGGTAATCAGCATAGCCGAGCACGCAAGCGAGCGCGATCTGCGAGATGTCGAACGGGCGCGACAGCATCTCCGCCTGCTTCTCGAATCGCGCCATGCCGTTCCAGGCGCGGGCCCAGTGATCGTCGGCCCAGGCCTGCCAGCGCAGCGGCTCCGGCCGCGTCATGTTCTCGTAGCGGCACAGCAGCATCGAATCGAGCATGCCCTGCAACATGGAATGGTCGCTCTTGACCTTCCATCGCACAGGCCCTGAAGCGGGAATGAGTTTCCCGCCGCCGGCGAGTTCGTCGAGATACTCCACGATAACGTAGGAATCGAGGATGACGTCGCCATTGTCCAGGATCAGCACCGGGAGCTTTTTCAGCGGCGTGATCTTGGAATATTCCTCGTTGGCCTGGCCCGGTACCACGGTCGCCGAGACAAACTCGATCTTATCGATCAGCCCGAGTTCGATCGCGGCAATGCGTACCTTGCGGGCGAAGGGCGAGGCCGGGGAGAAGGAGAGCTTCATTGGATATTCCTTAAGTGAGGCTTGAAGGAACAGTTCCCTCATCCTGACGAGCGCGCCCCTTAGCGCGCGTCTCGAAGGATGACGGTTCGTTGTGGCCCATCCTTCGAGACGCGCGCGAACGCGCGCTCGTCAGGATGAGGGTGACTCTTTTACGCCGCGATGATTTCCTGCCGCTGCTCGCCGAGACCCTCGATGCCGAGCGTGACGATGTCGCCGACGTTGAGGAATTTCGGTGGCTTCATGCCGGAGCCGACGCCGGGCGGTGTGCCCGTTGTGATGATGTCGCCGGGCAGCAGCGTCATGAATTCGGAGACGTAGGAGACGATCTTCGCGCAACCGAAGATCATGGTCGCGGTCGATCCGGTCTGGCAGCGCTTGCCGTTGACGTCGAGCCACATCGACAGCTTCTGCACGTTCGGGATCTCGTCCTTGGTGACGAGCCAGGGGCCAAGCGGGCCGAAGGTGTCGTGCGATTTGCCCTTGGTCCATTGGCCCAGGCGTTCGATTTGAAAATTGCGCTCGGAGACGTCGTTGCAGACGGCGTAGCCGGCGACGTGATTGAGCGCGTCGGCCTCGGAGACGTATTTGGCGCGGGTGCCGATGATGATGGCGATTTCGACCTCCCAGTCGAGCTTGGTCGAGCCGCGTGGCTTCTCGACCTTGTCGTTGGGGCCGCACAGGCTGTTATTGGCTTTGGTGAAGATGATCGGTTCGGCCGGAATCGGCATCCCGACTTCGGCGGCGTGGTCGGTATAATTGAGGCCGATGGCGATGAATTTGGGCAGGCCGCCTACCGGGGAACCGATCCGCGGATTGCCGCTGACGGCAGGGAGCGAGGCGGGGTCGAGGGCTGCCAGCTTGGCCAGCGAGGCCGGCGAAAAAGCCTCCCCCGCGAGGTCCTTCACCTGCCCCGACAGGTCGCGCAATTGGCCCGATTTGTCGATCAGACCGGGCTTTTCCTGGCCGATCGCGCCGTAACGAACAAGCTTCATTTCGTATCACTCCCTGGGGTGGTGGTTGCTTGGATGCTTCTTGGAACAGGGCGGGGGGAAATTCAACTGCCGCCCGCGCTGCCGGGCTATGCTTTGACCATGGTTTCAGGCCCAAAAGACCTAATTTTGGATGACGCCTAAACGATGAATTTGAAGGCATCGCCGTCGCGCCGGATGCGGCCCGCGTTGAAATGCCCGCCGATCACCAGCGTCGGCGTATCGGCGAATCGCGAAAATAATTCGCGCCGCGTGACCGCAGACCGCACTGGATCGGAATCCGCAGTCGACGACCAGTCGAGATGCGCCATCTGGCAGGGGTGATGGGCGACGTCGCCGGTAAGCAGCGCCTCCTCGCCGTCCGATCGGATGTGGATACTCATATGGCCGGGGCTATGGCCCGGAGTCGGGATCAGGGTGATTTCATCCGACAGCCTGGCGTCGCTGGCGACGAGGTCGGCCTTGCCGGCCTCCACGATCGGCTTCACCGAATCGTTGAAAACAGCAAGCTTGTCGGGCTCGATGCTATGGTCGCGCCAGTGTTCGTATTCGGTTTTGCCGAACACGTAGCGCGCATTGGCAAAAGTCGGCACCCAGCGGCCGTCCGACGAGTCTGGTGTTCCAGCCGACATGGTCGACATGCAGATGCGTGCACAGCACGGTGTCGATGCTGTCGGGCGCAAAACCCGCCTCGCGCAGGGTTTCGAGGAACGGGCCTTGCCGGTTGTTCCAGGTCGGCACGCCGCGGCCCTGCTTGTCGTTGCCGAGCCCGGTGTCGACCACAATACGGCGCGACGGCGTCTCCACCACCAGCGAGTGGATCGACATTTTGAGCCGGCCTTCGTCGGTAGCGAAATGCGGAATGAGCCAGGGCGATTTCCGGATTTCCTCATTGGTGGCGAGCGGCAGGATGAAACGCGTGCTGCCGACCGTCTCCAACTCGACGATTTTCGTGATTTTGACCTTGCCCACTTTCCAGTACATTCGGCGCTTCCCCTTGGCCTTCGTTTCTTGGGGCGCAAGGTGCTGGTTTCCGCCGCGGCGCGCAATGGATCGTCTCACCGGACCGCGCGTTGGTTGGGAACTTAAAAGCTAAGGAGCCACCGATGCCTGAATTAGGGATTTCGGCCGAGAAGGTCGGTTTTTTGATCGAGAAAATGCGGGAATTCGATGTCAAAGAGGGGGCGTCCGATCCGGACTCCGGGTCGAACAGCGCCGACGACAATATGGTCGATGTGCTCGAGGATAATGGCGACGACCCCGTTGTGCGCGAGATCACCGGCTTCATCAGCGCCATGTCCGACGACGAGCAGATCGACCTGGTCGCCCTGATGCGCCTCGGCCGCGGCGACGGCACGATCGAGGAATGGGACGATCTCCGGCGCGAAGCCGCCGAGGGCCACAACAAGCGCACCGCGAGCTATCTGCTCGGCGAACCCCTGGTCAGCGATTACCTCGCCGAGGGGCTGAATGCGTTCGGCGAGACCTGGACCGACGAGCGGACCACGCCGGTGCCATGATCAGCGCGCGCAATCGACGATAACGGTGCCGAGCTTGTCGCCTTTTTCCACCGCGAGGTGGGCCCGCGCCGTCTCCGAGAGCGGAAATTGCGCCGCGATATTGTGGATGCGTTTTCCCGTCGCGAGCCATTTCGAAATCTCCGCCTGGGCGGACGCGAGCAGCGCCGGCGGCAGCGCGTAGAGCACCAGCGTGCGCAGTGCGACGCATTTCTCCATCAGCTCGCGCATCGGAATCACCGGGTTGCGGTTGCTGTTGGTGGCATAGACGGCGATGGTCGAGTTCATGGCCATCAATTTCAGGCTGGTTGTGAGGTTGCCGCCGAAGTCAACGTCGATGACGCGGTCGACGCCCCGCCATTCGGTAAAGGCCATCACTTTCGCGACGACATCTTCGGTCTTGTAGTTGATGACGAGATCGGCACCCGCAAGCCGCGCCTGCTCTTCCTTTGCGGGTGAACTGACGGTGGCGATCACGCGCGCGCCGCCGCCTTTTGCCAGTTGCACGGCGTAGTGGCCGACGGCGCCAGCGCCGCCGGTGACCAGGACCGTCCGGCCCGCGATCGGTCCGTCGCCGAACAGGCAGCACCACGCGGTCATGCAGGGAATCCCGAGCGTCGCGCCGGCCGCGAACGACACATCGTCGGGCAGCGGCGTCACCAGATGCTCGGCCAGCGCGATATATTCGGCGGCAGTCCCGCAGGCGCGGCCGTTGCGCTGGCCATTGAAGAGCCAGACCCTTTGGCCGACATGCAGTCGCCTCACGCCGGCGCCGACCTGATCGACGATGCCGGCGCCGTCGCTGTTGGGGATCACGCGCGGATATTCCATCGCGCGATAGCTGCCGGCACGGCGGCCCACATCGGCGGGATTGACGCCGGAAGCCTCAAGCCGGACGCGGACTTCGCCCGGTCCGGCCTCCGGTGTCGGCATCTCGCCGTAGTTTAGCACGTCGGTCGCCGCGCCCGTGCGCTCATACCAGACTGCCTTCACAGCGTGCCCGGGAATGCGCCGCCGTCGAGCAGGATGTTCTGGCCGGTGATGAAGCCTGCTTTCGCTCCGCACAGAAATGCGCAAGCCTGGCCGAATTCCTCGGGGTCGCCGAAGCGTCCGGCAGGGTTGGTTTTTGCCCGTTCCGCCAGCAACTGGTCGACAGTGATGCCGCGTCGCTCGGCTTCGGTCTTTGCGACCGGTCCGCGCAGGCGGTCGGTGTCGAACGGTCCCGGCAATAGCCCATTGATGGTGACGTTGTTGATTACGGTCTTGCGCGCGATCCCTGCGACAAAGCCGGTCAGGCCGGTGCGCGCGCCGTTGGACAGTCCCAGCACCTCGATCGGCGCCTTCACCGCGGCGGACGTGATATTGACGATGCGGCCGAATTTGCGGGCCATCATGCCGTCCACCGTCGCCTTGATCAGTTCGATTGGAGTGAGCATGTTGGCGTCCAGCGCCTTGATCCAGTCGTCTCGGGTCCAGTTGCGGAAATCGCCGGGCGGCGGCCCGCCGGCGTTGTTGACCAGGATATCCGGATCGGGGCATGCCTTGAGAACGGCCTCGCGGCCTGCCGGCGTAGTGATGTCGCCGACGATTTCGGTCACGGTGACGCCCGGATTGGCTTTGCGTATTTCGGCGGCGGTTTTCGCCAGCGCTTCCGCGCCGCGCGCGGTCACCGTGACATGCACGCCTTCGTTGGCCAGCGCCATCGCGCAGGCGCGTCCCAGGCCCTTGCTGGATGCACAAACGATTGCGCGGCGGCCTTTGATTCCAAGATCCACTGTCTCACTCCCGTCATGTCTGATGATCTTTTTTGAAAGCTCGATTTTGTCATTGTAGCCAACCCGGGCCGCCCTGATAAGAGACCTCGCTATCTTCGAAATGCATATCAGGGAAAGGGGTGCGGCGTCCGCGATAAAGCGATCGAGCCTTTAGATGTGACGTTCTTTCTTCAGCCGATCGATTGCGACCGTGACCTCCGGGGGCAGCGAGCGAAAGCCCATTTGTCCGGCTACCGACAGCAGCGGCCGCAGTTTAGAGCCCGCGAGGTAGGCCGGCTGAAGATCCGGCGGCACCATTTGATCGAAGATCAAGACCAGCGTCACCGCGACGAGGCCCGCGCGCACCGCGCCTAGCACGGCGCCTGCGAGGCGATCGCCGATGCCGGCGCCCGGTCCGATGGTCTCGTCGAGCGCCATGCGCATCAGTTTTCCCAGCACCATGCCGGCAAGCAGAAAAATTCCGAAGAACAGCGGCCAATTCTGAGTCCATGGCGAGCCGCCTTGACCGTCGATGGCTGGCGCAACCAACGACATCGCCCAGAGCGCGACCGGCATCGCGACGAGGTAAGCGAGAATCGTGACCGCGCTGCGCAGCAAACCGGAATTGAAGCCGAGGACGACGGCGAAAACCAATGTGGCATAGACGACGGCGTCGAAACTGTTCATGAACGGCAATTCTCCGCAGCGTTTCGCGTATCCGGATTTGGTCAACGAAACGGGTTTGCGATCGCTACAATCGTCTGTATCAATGAACGTGTGCTATTCTCTCGGAGTGGGTCATGTCGGGTTTATTCGACGTCAGTAAAGAAACCATTTTTGTCACCGGCGCCTCGCAGGGGCTGGGCAGGCAGTTTGCGCGCGTGCTTGCCGCGCACGGCGCAGCCGTCGTGCTGGCGGCGCGGCAGACCGCAAAGCTGAAAAGCCTCGAGGAGGAAATTCGCGGGAAGGGCGGTCGCGCCGTCGCGGTGCAGATGGACGTCACCGATACCGCCTCGATCGGCAAGGCGATCGACGGCGCGGAAGCAGCGCTTGGCCCGGTCAACGTGCTCATCAACAACGCCGGTATCGCCATCGAAAAGCTCGCGGTCGACCAGACCGAGGCGGATTGGGACGCCGTCATCAACGCCAATCTCAAGGGCGCCTATTTCCTGGCCACCGAAATGGCGCGGCGGATGATCGCGCGCAAGCAGGAGGGCAATATCGTCAATATCGCTTCCGTGCTCGGCTTCGGCGTGATGAAGTTTCTCTCGCCCTACACGATCTCCAAGGCAGGCATTATCCAGGCGACCAAGGTGATGGCGTTGGAACTCGCCGGCAACCGAATCCGCGTCAACGCGCTTGCGCCCGGCTACATCGACACCGAGATGAATCACGATTTCTGGTCGACGCCGCCGGGCGAGAAACTGGCAAAACGGATTCCGCAGCGGCGCGTCGGCGCAGAATCCGATCTCGACGGTGCGATCATGCTGCTGGCTTCCAACGCCTCGCGCTACATGACCGGCAGCGTGGTGACGGTGGATGGTGGATTTTTGTTGACGTGAGGGGGTACAAATTCCCTCCACATCATGGTTCGATGCTTCGCATCGCCCCGGAATGACGTGCATGGAAGTGTTCGCGCGACTCTCCAAGCCCTACGACAAGAATCGCAGCAGCTTTTCCATCCGCGCGATCTTGGCGCCGTAGGGCGGATAGAGATCGGCGAGCCGGTTGAACGGTGAACGGTAGAACACCGGTTTCAGTTTGCTCAGGGTGTCAAAACCCCATTCGCCGTGATAGGCGCCGGTGCCGGACGCGCCGACGCCGCCCATCGGTTGGTTGATCTGGGCAAAATGGAACAGGCAGTCGTTGACAGTGACGCCGCCGGAGACGGTGCGTGCCAGCACCTCATCGCGCGCCGCCTCGTCCTTGCCGAACCAATACAGCGCCAGCGGCCGGTCATGCTTGTTGATATAGGCAACGGGCTCCGCCGCGTCCCTGTAGCCGATCATGGGCAATAGTGGCCCGAAGATTTCCTCCTGCATGATGGCCATGTCAGCCGTCGCCCCGAGGACGATGGTCGGGGGGAATTTGCGCTTCGATTTCCAGACGGGATCGCCGGGTTTTGCCGCCTGCATGATGCGCGCGCCCTTGGCGGTCGCATCCGCCACCAGGCTTTCGAGCCGCGCATAATGCCGATCGCTGACGATGGAGGTGTAATCCCTGTTGTCGGGAGTGGTGCCGAACATGGCCTGCATGTTGGCCTGTACCTTCTCGGCAAAATCCTGCACTTGACCTTCCGGCACCAGCGCGTAATCCGGCGCGATGCAGGTCTGCCCGGCATTGAGCAGTTTACCGTAGGCGATGCGCTGGGCAGCCTCGGCAAGATCAGCGGAGTGATCGACGATTGCGGGCGATTTGCCGCCGAGTTCGAGCGTGATCGGGGTCAGGTTGCGCCCAGCGGCTTCCGCGACGATGCGGCCGACGCGGGTTGAGCCGGTGAAGATCAGATGATCGAACGGCAGGGATGAAAACGCCTGTGCGATATCGTCCTCGATACCGGTGATGATCATTTCGCTGGCGTCGAATTTGGCCGAGATCACCTCTTTCAACAGCGCGGAGAATTGCGGCACCAGTTCGCTCGGCTTGATCATGACGCGATTGCCCGCGGCGATCGCACCCACCGCCGGCGCCAGCGTCAGCTGCAGCGGATAGTTCCATGGCGCAATGATGCCGACGACGCCGAGCGGCTGCGGGATCAGCCGGTTCTTGGCGGGCATGAACTGCAGCGCGGTGGAAACGCGCCGCGGCGCCATCCATTTTCTCAGGTGCTTGGCGGTGTGCTTGATTTCGCCGAGTACGAACATCGTTTCAGCGAACAGGGTCTCGGTGGCGCAGCGATGGCCGAAATCCGCCGAGATCGCCGCTTCGAACCGGGCCTCATTGTCGGCGACGGCCGCACGCAGCCGCGCCAGCCGGTCGAGTCGCTTCTCGATCGTTGGCGCTGGCTCGGTCCGCGACAGGTCGAACAGGCGGTGAAAGACGTCGTCCAGGGCACTTTGGGCTGGGCTTTTCAGTGGCTGGTCCATGGCGTTTTCCTTGACGTTTCTTTGCGGCTCCCTGCCCGGGAAGCTGGGCTTTTGCGCAACTTCTGGCAAGAGCGCTCTCGCCGGACCGTTTTCGTGCCAAAAACCGGGATTTGGAGTAATTTTGCCGTCACAAAATCCTCAAAAGTCGATCCCGGCCCTTTCCAAAGCGCATCTGCGTTGGTACATACCCCTCGCGCCCCAAGGCATTCGCCAGGGGTTGTCTTCTCAGGAAGCCTCCGGACGGGATCCGCGCGCTCCGCGCGCTGGCCAAAGACGTTTCGGCACTCGGTTTTTTGGTAGGGCGCGCAATGGTTTATCGCGGGGTGGAGCAGCCCGGTAGCTCGTCAGGCTCATAACCTGAAGGTCATAGGTTCAAATCCTATCCCCGCAACCATCTCAAATTGCGAAACCCCGGTCCCAGTGGCCGGGGTTTTCGTTTTGAGGGAAATCGCCAAGATTCCAGCTAGATCGCCCCTGACGTCGATCTTCAATTCGCCGGCCTCGGCCGTGAGGATAATCTCCTTCACGAGGGAACGCAGGATCTCGCCGGCCTTTAGCCGGGTTGCCTCGGTATCATCCTGTAACGCCTCATGGAGGGCACTGACCTGTTCGCGGTAGAACGTCGCCATCTCGGGATGAAGTAGGGGCGGCGGCGCCTCTGCATCGGTGAGCTGCTGCTCAAGCTCGGCCTTCCGGCCCTCCAGCTGGACCATCTTGGCGTTGATCCTGTCCGCCGCTCCGCCCTTGAGGATCAGATTGAGTAAAGTATCCAGCTCGCGATCGATCCGCTTCACCTCCGACCGCGCCGCCTCGATCGACGCCGAGCCTTCCATCCGGAGGCGGTTCATCTCGCGCGTGAACTCGTCGCAGAACTCCTTGAACAGCCCAGGGTCCATCAAGTGATATCGTAGAGCGTTCAGCACTCGCGCCTCCAGTCGGTCGCGCTGGATGCTCCTCCGATTCTCGCAAGTCCCCTTGTTCCTTGCCGTCGAACAGCCGATGAGGTCAGCCGAGATCATGGCGTATCCGCCACCGCAGCATGCGCACTTTATCAACCCCGAGAATATGTATTTCGGACGCCGACGGTCGCGGAAGCTGTTTTGCACCTCGCTCCCATCGTCACCGCGTTTCGTCTTGATGGCAGCTTGTCGTGCCTTTGCGGCGTTCCAGAGTTCATCGTCGATGATGCGCAACTCCGGTACATCTTGAACTATCCAGTCAGCCGCTGGGTTGGGCCGCGCCTGGCGCTTGCCCGTCTCGGGGTCCTTGATGAACCGCTGCCGGTTCCAGACGATCCGACCTATATACATTTCGTTGTTCAGGACACCATTTCCGCGCTTGACGTTGCCGTTGATGGTGCTGAAGCCCCAATCGCCACCGCCAGGCGCCGGGATGCCATCCTTGTTCAGCTCGGCAGCGATCCGCTTCGCCGATTTGCCAACGACATAGTCGCGAAAGATGCGGCGAACCACCTCGGCCTCCGCTGGATTGATGACGCGATCACCTCGGATCGGCTCGCCATTTGCCTGGAATTGCTTGACAACATCATAGCCGTAAGAATTGCCTCCGCCTGACTTGCCCAACTCGACGCGGCCACGCAACCCGCGGCGCGTCTTGTCGGCGAGATCCTTCAGAAAGAGCGCGTTCATCGTGCCCTTGAGGCCAACATGTAGATGCGTGACCTCGCCTTCGGACAACGTAACGATCTTCACATTGGCGTAGGCCATTCGCTTGAACAGGCCGGCTATGTCTTCCTGGTCGCGTGAGAGCCGATCCATCGCCTCGGCTAGCACCACCTGGAATCGACCGCGCAGAGCCTCGGTGATCAGCGCCTGGACACCGGCGCGCAGGAGTGACGCGCCAGAAATCGCATGATCCGAATATTCCTCAACGATCTGCCAGCCTTGCTTCTCTGCATAGGCGCGGCAGACGCGAAATTGGTCGGAGATTGAAGCGTCACGCTGATTGTCGGTGGAATAGCGGGCATAGAGCGCGACCTTCATGAAACGACCTCCTGCAAGCTCAGGAGCGTTTCGGACGGCGCCCCTCGGCGATTTGTTCGTACCATTCCCGCGCCGCGCGGCGAGCCAGCAGACGCACGAATTCGATGAGGCGCGGATCGGGCGCATGTGCGCTCTGTGGTGCAAGCGTCAACTCCGGCTCCCTGGACCGGGCGATATCCTTGCTTTCTTGAGCAATGGTCTCCTTCATCGCAACGCCACTTACTGTCGCTTGAACGGTGATGATCCCGAGCAACATCAGCATTGCGATTGACAACGACAATTGAAATCGGTCCCCAAGATCTGGATAGAGACGGCAGCGGCAATCGCACGACATCTGGTCGCGGCGTAACGGATCGCATTTCATGGTCGCACAAAAACTTGCGCGCTTCGGTTGGATTGGAGGCCAACGCTAACTCCGTCATCATTTGCTGCCATCCCATCGGATAGGTCACCCGTTCGAGAGCCTGCGACAGGTAGAGCTTCGCCGAAAATCATGCCAAATTAGCGACATTCGGGTTCAGTAGCGCCGGCAAAGCCAGACTTATCCCTGGACCCAATCTGGTCCCCTGAGTGTGGAACGAAGTTTTTTCTGGTGGCTCAGCATAGTCCTACTTGGCGCCGCGAAGGCCTGTCAGCCGCGAGGCGAACGGCAGGAGAGCGCCAGGGAACGGATGGTGCGGGTCCGGCTACATGGCGACAACCGGGTGGGGACGCACGTCACCTTCACGACGCCAGCCGCCCTAAGCCTTCAGAAAAAAGACGCCCGCCGCAGATTGGCTGCTCCCTTTGTGAGGCATCAAAGCGCGGAGGGCAGAGACGGTGTCGGGTCGGGTCGCGCGAGCCCGGTCTAGCGGCGCCGGAGCGTCACGAATTGATCAGAGAGGCGATCAGAATCGATACAAGATTGCTGACATGATGGTTCGGCGTCGACCACGCTGATCCGGGATGACTGTCGGCCGGAACCAACAAGGCAGCTGTCGATAAGCCGAACGCTTCGCTGCGACGCCTCGAGGGGTTGACGGCAGCCGACCTGCCTGGAAGGCGAAGGCCGAGGTCCTGGTGCATCGGATCGTCGCCCTGGTCGACGGAGTGTTGGTCGCATCGTCAGATCACGCGCTCTGTCCGCGCGACTGCCATAGCGTGGCCGCCAGCATGAGGACGAGACCGGCAAGCTGGGGCACGAGCGTCATGCCGGCGATGCGGGCGAGGTGGATGTCATTGCTCGTGACGGTGATCAGCCCGAAGCTCATCCAGCTGACCAGCCGGGCCGCGGTGTCGGCCTGCGGGTCCGCGGCCATGACTGAAGGAAGAAGTCTCAACTGCGATTCGGCTTCGTGCAGATCGGTATCGAGGACGTCACGCCGCTCCGCCGTAGCCTGAGCCTGCCGCAAGGCCAGAACGGGAGCGCAGACCTCTCCGGAAGCCGGGAGCGTCACATCGCGACAGCCGGCGGTCGCCCGCCACACGGTTGCCGCGCCTGGCTGGGTGCGCTGCAGCTCGGCCTCGATCGCCGCGACCGATCGGCTCTCCGTGATGCCGCCACGTTCGGCGCGCAGTCGCTCGATCCGGGCCGTGAGCGCGGCACGCTCGGTCACGGCCTTGGCCCGTGCCGCGGTCGTGTCTGCGATGTTGAGCGCGGCAAAGCCGACCGTGGCCATGAGGGCGACCGCGATCGTGATGGTCCACAAGGCCCAGGCGACCGCCGCCGCCATGCGCCGGCGGTCGGTCCACAAGGTGCGGGCTGTGGTGGGCAGGATCAGCGCCAGAACATCGGCCGAGACGCTCAGACCGGACAGCAGGATGCTGGCCTCGGGGGTGCGGCCGAGCGTGCCGCCATACCAGGCATTGATCCGGATTCCGAACCAGGCCACCGCCACCGCGAGCGCCGCAAGAGCCGCGCCGCCCGCGGCACGCGTTATTCGGACTGCGGCAAGCGGCGATCCGACGTGCTGCGCGATCCGGCCCGGGGGATGTTCGCCGTGTGCAGAAGATTGCACAGGCAGGCTCTCCGTTGGAATAACGAGAGATTTCGCTGGCGACGAGGTAAGGGCCGCCGCGGCGTCGCACACCTGTGGCACATCGGGTGTTCTCGCTGTGAAAATGGAACGACCGTCCGGGCCGGGTGTGCGCACGAGCTGACCAGCGGCGACCCATACCTTGACGCGCCGCGACGTGGTCGACCGGTTCCAGCCCCAGGAGCGCGCGAGATCGGACACGGTGGTCGCGATCGTGCCGTCCGGTTGACCCTGCAGCCAAGCCAGCGCCTGGGTCTCGGTGAGCGGCTGTTGGTGGTCGGTCATAGGCGGCCTCCGGTCAGATCCAGTTCAACGCGTCAAATCCAGATGTCACCGCGTCGGGGTGCGTCACCCGCCCGCGCAGCCTCGATCTGCGCCTTGAACGATCGGCCAAGGTGACGAACAACCGCGGCCTTTACGCGGGCGAAAGCTGGAGAGGTTGTCCTGGTGCATGTCGATGAGCTTGCGCCTGCGCTGCATGATCGCAAGGTCGAAACATCGCGGCGCCTGCATCAGCGTTGAAACAGAAACGCAATTCGGTCCGGCAACGCCGCGTCTGGAACAACTTGCCAAAACCACCAGCCGGCGAACCTGGAGCGTCGGGGCCGGCGGTGGCGAGAATGAGACATCCCGCCAGCATCCGGCGGCGCGCCTGTTTGCGAAACCGGTTGATTCCAAGCGGCGCGCTGACGGCGGCGAAACCCGCCGATGCGATGCCGGTTGCCAAGTTGAGAGAGGAGCGGTTCGCTCGTTGTAAGCCATGACCGCTTGGCGAGCCCCTCCCGGGGCAGCGACAGTCGGTCAAGGCCGCAAGCCGCGAAGCGGTGGCGCGGCCCGCGACAGCCTTGAGGGACTGGCGCTGGTCCGGCCTCTTCGCGACAAGCGGTCCTGCTCGCATCTGGGCAAGATAAGGGGCGGGTGGCGCTCGGATCGTTGATATACTGGATGAATTGAACGTGAAGAACGGCGTCGCGCTATTAGTGGGGGCGTTTTGATCTGTCGTTTGATATGAGGCGTCGCGCCCGCAATGGACGGACCCCGCGAGATCCGGGCCATCGCTTCGCTTGACGGAAGCCCAGGCGAAAGTCGTCGACCAGCAGAACGAGTTCATCGTTCAGCAGCACCACCGGGTGGCCGAGATCGATACCGCCCATGCGTCCCTCGAGCGAGGACGCGAGCAAGGCGACGGCCGAACATGGCCCAAAATTTCTCAGCGACCTGTCCGACGGCGAGCAGCAGGTGGCGGAAGCTGGACATTGGCAATGGACCACGCGCGGAGGCTCAGGGGACGAGCTTTGGTGTTTCCAAGCTCTTGCTCCTCCGAACCACGCGACAACCAACCGGCGAGGCTCTCTTGCGTTCTGCGAGGCCTCCGTCTGCCCGCTGCTCATTGTTGGGCCGCGGCACCAGCAGCCCTCTCGCGTGCGCCGCAAGTCGGGCATGACCAACCGCGCCGGCGCGTGCGTCACGTCATTGGCCAAGCGTGCCACAGCGTAGAATAGCGCGATTTCCGGCCATTCATGTTTCACCAAATAGGTGACAGATTGCATTGACGGTTTGTGTGGCCAAGCGCGGCTGACGCGTCGTTGGACCAGGTCCCGACGCGGTTCAGACATCGACCGGTCAGACACCCAGTAGACCCGCGCCAACCCGGCAGACCAGCGGCCGCGCACGACGGGCGCTGCTCCTCGCTATGCACCGGTCGTCGAGGTCGGGACTCAAACGGGGTCCGACGGTGCTGGTGGAGACCACGCCGCGATGACGATTGTCCGCCGCGAGCATCGCGCACAGTTCACTATCGTTCCGAACGCCATCTTCCGCGATGATCGGCTGTCGATCGAGGCCAAAGGCGTGCTCGGCTATCTGCTGTCACGCCCGCACAACTGGCAGGTCCGCCTTGACCATGTCGGCCGGACGCTGCGCATCGGCCGCAAGAAGCTCCAGCGCATTTTCCGAGAGTTGATCGGCGCCGGCTACGTCACCCGCGAGCAAGCGCGGACCGCCGGTGCGCACCGTTTCTCCGAAATCGACTACGTTGTTCGCGACGTACCGGTAGCACCGATCCGGCCGGAGGATGCGTGGCCTGGGCCGCGGGGTCGAAAGGGACCTGCGGAGCCGCGGGGCCGAAAGGGCCCTGCGTATAAAGAATACCCGCAGGTCCCAAACGGACCTGCCTACAAAGAACTAGATAATAAAAAAGGAACGAACGTGCCGATCGGCCCTTCCGTGGGTGATGGCGCGGTCGGCTCGCCAGGAGAGGAACGCTCGCACCACAGAGCCCTCGACCCCGCGCGCTTCGATGCCGACATCGTTGCGCTGTTTGACGATCGGAGCGAGGGATGGGAGCTGCTGAGTGTGCTTCCGGACGACATTCTGGCGCAGCTGCGCGAGCGCCAGCGCCGTTGCGAACTCGACGCGTTTGCGCTGGTTGAACTCAGGCTGCGCTACCGACACCTCTTGGCGGATCGTCGGCGCAAATGATCGCCCGGCAAACGCGGCACCCAGCCATCCGTGCCGCCGCGCGGCTATCGCCAATCACACCGGGTTCGCGATTTTCCCATGCGAGGCGACGGAGCGCACACGCGGAACCTCATGAACATTGGCCGCGTTGCCCGTGCGGATAACGGCCGTATCCGGTTGCCAAAGGAATTCATCGCGAATCCGGAGCGCATTGAAGTTGTCCGCGTCGGGCAGGAGCATGTCGGTTCGAGCGAGCGGCAGCTTCGTCATGATCGATGATGGCATCGACAGCCCGTGCCGTGGCAACAACCGCGCGAGGGCGGACCGTGAAGGTTATCGTGACTTCCGCCATCGCTTGTCGGCCGCTGCGAAATGGTTTTCCGAGCGGCGGACGCTGTCAATGATCTTCGACCGTTGGTCACGGCGCGCTCCTGCGGGGAGCGCGTCATTGACAGCGTCCGCCTCCCGGAACGGCGCTCCGCCATGCAGTCGACGGAGAAGTTTGGCCGCAACTCCATCGGCCGTTCCCCTGCTCCGGGGCGGTATCGAGTTGAACGTCCGCAGGCGGGTCGATGGCTCAACTCTTGGCATGCCGAACGAGTGCGAGAAGCAGCCTCAGCGATAGGGTAACGAAAGAACGCAAGCCGGTCGCCGCAGTGTTGGTGTCGCTATCGCGGACATTCGGTTGTCGCACGAACAACATCCGATAACTCAAACCGCTGCATTAAGTGTGTTGTTCCGTGGTGTCAGTTGTGCGGATCAGTATCTTGCGTTTGCACTCCCGACGTCCTCCGCGGCCGAAAATGTACGTTTGATCGTCGCATTGACAACCGATGATCGCCCATCAAGAAGCATCGCTGTCGACATGCTCTCGTTGTCGATGATGCTCCCTAATCGTAATGATATTGCATTCGCGGCGAGCGATTGATCGGGGCGGGTGCTTGGATATCTGCCCGGGTCACAGTCGTGGTATAGTGTGGATTAGCGGGTCATCGGTGAAGTTGAGGTCGAGGGCAAGATTAAAGCAAACTGACGTTTGCTCGAAGCTGTTGTCTGCACACTGGTTTTTGAGCTGATGCCGTCAGGGCGGGGGCGCCGAGCCCGCCAAATCTTTGTTTTTATTGCCGGTGATGCGATGGCGACCCGCCGATGGTTGCATTTGAAGCCGCAGGCGGCGACATCGTCAGCATGACCCGCGACGATAGTTCAGACTTCCGACTACGCCCCGGACGTATCCGCGATCATGGAGCCCCTCGCGGGCGGCCCAAGTCTTTCTTCGCGCAGGTGATGAGGGCCGCCGCAAAAGCCAATGGAGGCCCCCTGACGTCGGTGCAGTCGCGGGGCACAAGCCGGAGCTCCTCCGCGTTCGACGCGTCCCAGAAAGGGCCGATGCTCGCGGATCGGTCGAGGCCAGGCCGCGGCCGATCGGTTGAAGCTCGCGGCAGGACAACGAAACCCTAGTCAGCGCATGCGCCGGGTCGTAGTCAAAGCCCGTATCGTCCGCTTGAAGGCCGGCAGCAGGGCGGCGATTGCGCATCTTACCTATCTGCAGCGCGAGGGCACGACCCGAGACGGCGGACGAGGGCAACTCTATGGACCGGATGACGCCCGGGCGGACGGGCGAGCGTTCGTCGAGCGCGGCCACGAAGATCGCCACCAGTTCCGCTTCATTGTCGCGCCTGAAGATGGCGACCGGCTCTCGGATCTGCGCGGGTTCACCCGCGACGTGATGCGGCAAATGGAAGAAGATCTCGGCACCCGGCTCGACTGGGTCGCGGTCGATCACTTCAACACCGGCCACCCGCACAGCCATGTCGTCATCCGAGGCAAGGACGATCTCGACAAGGACCTGATCATCGCACAGGACTACATACCGATGGATAAGGTTGCGTGCCCAGGAACGGGTAACTTTGGAACTTGGTCCCGAGACGGATGTGGAACTGCGGACGAAACTTCAGGCCGAGATCGCCAATGAGCGCGTGACCCGGATCGATCGCGCGATGATGAGCGAGGCGACATGGCTTCCTCGATCTCGGCTGGAGCGGCCAAAGCCGCGCCGATTTCGATCGGACCTGCGCTCGGACGATTGCAGGTCCCGGGCGCTTTGGATTGGCAAGGAGGTCAGCCCGGCGTCTGGCATCTTTCCGATCGGCTCGAACCGGCATTGAGGGAACTGGGCGAGCTCCGCGATATCATCAAGTCCATTAACCGCTCCCTCGCCGCGCGGGGTGAGGCCAGGAGTGCGGAAAATATCCTCCTGCATGGCGGGGCGACCTCGGTCCCGGTGATCGGCCGGGTCATCGGCAAGGAACCGACCGACGAATTGGGCGACCGGGTCGGCCTCACCATCGATGGCATCGACGGACGCGTCCATCATGTGGTGTTGGGTGAGGCCGCCATGGCCGACGAAGCAAGGCTTGGCGCCATAGTCGAGATCGGACGCGCGCCATCCGCGCCCCGCCCGGCCGATCGCAATATCGCAGAACTCGCAAAGGGCACCGGCGAATACCGTCCGAGC
>CAVYMZ010000015.1:0-57985 GCA_963769705.1 uncultured Alphaproteobacteria bacterium
GTCGCCTTTCCTTGCGGCCTGGAAATATCGAGAGACCTTAAAGACCATTGTTGTTCGGGATCCCGGCTCACCTTGGCCATTGATTACCGGACATCCATGCGGCACGCCGTGCTCCCGTATCCCCCTTTCAGAGGGCGAACGCGGGTCAGAGATGAGCAAGATCTCGTCGATTGTTGATGGAATTTGGGGGACGGCGGGTTGAGCCACAGGACGTCACGCGGGGGCGGCTACGAACGCGAGACCGGGATCATCGATCTCGGTCACGAGCCGCCGCTTTCCGTCGACGGTTCCGAAGCCGCTGTGATCGATCGCCGCCGCGTCTCGGTGCAATGGTTTAGCGGCACCATCCTCACCGGTCTGTGCGGCGCGGCTCTTATCGGCGGCGCCGTTTTTGCGTCCCTCGACGGCGAAACGACCTTCGCCAAGGTACCAGAACGCGTCGAGGGCGCGCTGCGCGGTGCATTCGGCGCCAACGACAAGACGGCCAGCCTGCACAAGAGCGATCGCCTGCCGCCGCCCGGGGAATCGACCGCCGCGCGCAGCGTGGTGCGGGTCTCCACGGTTGCCCGTGTCGGCAACCGCGACGTGATGCGAGTGCGGCCGTACATCCGCATCTCCGGCAATCTGTCGATGACGACCAGCGACCTCAGCGCCAAGATTCCGCCGTTTAACGCCCAGCGCCTGCTGAGTGACGTTGGCAGCTCTGCGCCGGCGACCACCGACAATCAGAACGCCGAGGATGCGGCGGAGCCCGATGCCGAGGTTTCCTTCGTCACCAAGGACCTCGCGCCCGTCCTGCCGAAGGCCAAGATCGCCGCGGCGGTCGCCCTTGACGATATAATGATGCGGGTGCGCGACGCCTCGAACTGGCACGGCAACAGCGGCGTGCGCTACGCGGCACTCGCCAACGCCGCAGCCGACGCCAGCGGCACACAGTCGGACCTCAAAATGGCCTACGCCACCGAGGGCGGTGCCGCTGCAGATCCCTATGCCGGCTTCGAAACCCGCGTGGTCCCGGAAAACGTCACGCTGCTGCCGAAGACCAAAGATCAGGTCACTGGCGGCAATCCCACCGGCGAACGCGTCCACCTCGTCAAGAAAGGCGATACCGTCACCTCGATCCTGCGCGATCAGGGCGCGACGCCGGAAGAGGCGAAAGCCATCGCCGCCACGCTAGGCCCCCGCGGCCGCGACGGCGGACTGAAGGAAGGCCAGAAACTGCGCATCCTGATGGCGCCTGCCGGCCCCGGCCAGCGGCTGCAGCCGTGGCGGGTGATTGTCGCCAACGATTCCACCGTCGAAGCCGTCGCCGCATTGTCCGATCTCGGCAAATATGTCGCGGTCGACGTGCAGAGCATGAACACCGTCTCGGAGACCGCCGACAACAGCGACGACGAGGATGATGACGGCAGCGGCGTGCGGCTCTATCAAAGCATCTACGAGACCGCGCTACGCAACAAGGTGCCGCCGAACGTCATCGACGACATGGTCCGGATATATTCGTATGACGTCGATTTCCAGCGCAAAGTGCAGCCCGGCAACTCCTTCGACGTCTTCTATGCCGGCGAAGACGAGGGCATCAACGTCAACGAAAAGAGCGAGGTGCTGTACGCTTCCCTCACGGTCGGCGGCGAGACCAAGAAATATTATCGGTTCCAGACCCCCGACGATGGGGTGGTCGATTACTACGACGAAACCGGCAAGAGCGCGAAGAAGTTCCTGGTGCGCAAGCCCGTCAACAGCGCGATCATGCGGTCGGGCTTCGGCGCACGCCGCCATCCCATCCTCGGCTTTGTCAAAATGCACACCGGCGTCGACTGGGCCGCGCCCTATGGCACGCCGATTTTTGCCTCCGGCAACGGCGTCGTCGAGAAGGCCGAACGGGAAGGCGGCTACGGCAACTACATCCGGCTGAAACACGCCAATGGCTACGAGACCGCCTATGGCCACATGTCGGCCTTCGCCAAGGGCATGGCGCCCGGCAAGCGGGTACGGCAGGGCCAGGTGATCGGCTTCATCGGATCGACGGGCATGTCGACCGGCGCCCACGTCCATTACGAAATCCTGGTCAACGGCCGCTTCGTCGATCCGATGCGCATCAAGTTGCCGCGCGGCCGCTCGCTCGACGGGCCGCTGCTGGCAGGCTTCGAGAAGGAACGCGACCGTCTCGACGCCATGATGAACAACCGCGGCACGGCGCGGATATCCGACGCCACCGGCAGCACCGGCGTGCGGCAAATCAGCAATCGCTGAAATCCCTCGCAGCTCGCCCCCGCTATGAAATAGCGACACCGCTTACGAAGCCGCGCTCGCGCAGATCAGGAAGACAGTTCCGATCGCAGTAAGACCAAATACGGCGGCCGCAAGCGGCAGCAACATATCGATCGCCGCGTGCATGCCGCGAAGCTTGCTGCCCCAGACCGCGAAGTCGCCGGTTCTCCAATCGTGGAACGAGACACTATCCGGATGTTTTTGATGCGACAGCCGGTGCGTTTTCCAAACCAGAAACAATGCCGAGGGAAGCAAGACGGCTACCAGAAGCAACACGCTGACCATAGCAAGCGGGAGCCCAATATCGCTTTGGCGATCGAACAAGATCCAAGCTGCCAGGACGAACAGGGCGACGAGACCGACCGCCGTCTTGTAGATGTTGGGATGAAGCTCGTCGAAAACGGGCCTGTTGTGGGGGACAAGTTCCCTAGTCATGAAAGTTGCTTTCTGCTCTGGGACCGGGTCAGCCGCGCCGTCTCCTTCTGGGCAGGAGCCGCTTGATGGTCTTCTGGTTGCCCGGCCATCGCATCGAATAGCGTCAACGCAGGCCGCAGGCGCCGGCCGACCACTGCGAACGGGCAACCGCCCTCGCCGCCCGCGGTTTCATTAAATTTCAAAACCCCGCTGGAACCGGCTGGAGCTCTCCGGATTGAATGGATTGGCAAGCCTTCAAAGGGAGGATGTCATGGACAATTGGACCAACGCAAAATTATGCGACGTCGCCAATCTGATCCTCGGTGCAATCCTGTTCTGTTCGCCCTGGATTTTCGGGTTCGACGCCGGAAAGGCCTCTCAAAACGCCTATATCGCCGGCATTGTCATTGCGGTGCTCGCGATCGCGGCGCTGGCGGCATTCGCAATCTGGGAGGAATGGCTGAACCTGATCGTCGGATTGTGGACTCTGGTTTCGCCCTGGCTATTGGGCTTCCAAGGAACCAAGGCGATGACGGTTAGCGTGATCATTGGCGCCGCCGTAGCGATACTGGCGGCCATCGAACTCTGGATCATGTCGCAAAACCCGCCACGCTTGACAGCAAGCCGATGAGGCGCGGCATCCCCGCTCGCCGCCGGCGGGCGGGAGTGATGCCAAGCCAGAGGGATCAGAGCCATGAAGCGGCTGACACGGGACGACGTCATCAAGGCGCTCGGCCAGGTCGACGATGTGACCATCGCCGAGATCATCGGCACCGGTGCCACGGCAGAGGAACTCACGGAAGCTGAAGCCTGGGTCGTCAATGACGATCCATTGCTGAACGCCGGCGAACCGCTGCCCACGGGGAAGGTTCGGGAGTTGATGGATATCCTCGCCGAACTGGAACCCGACGAAGAAGATGCCGGGCAAACCCCGCCGGTCGCGAGTCAAGGCTGACGAGTCAAGGCTGACATGCCCCGGAACCGTTGACAGGTCCGGGGCAGGCTTCAACTCAGTTCAGTTTCCGTTTCGGCATCGGCGGCTCAAATTGCGCGATCTCGGCGGTCTGCGGCGCCTTGCCGTTGAAGGTCAGCACGTTGCCTTCCACCGAAATTGTCACGCGATCTCCGTCCTTGACCTCGCCGGCGAGGATCATCTCGGCGAGCGGATCCTGCAAATTGCGCTGGATCACCCGTTTCAACGGCCTCGCGCCATAGGCGGGATCCCAGCCCTTGGCGGCGAGCCAGTCGCGCGCCGCGGCATCGAGCGTGAGCGTGATTTTGCGCTCTTCCAGCAGCCTTTGCAGCCGGCCGAACTGGATCTCGACGATCCGGCCCATCTCGCTCTTCTGCAGGCGATGAAACAGGATGATCTCGTCGACGCGGTTGAGAAACTCGGGGCGGAAATGCGCACGCACCATGCCCATCACCTGCTCGCGCACCGCCGAGGTATCCTCGCCTTCCGGCTGGTTGACCAGGAATTCGGAACCGAGATTCGAAGTCATGATGATCAGCGTGTTGCGGAAGTCGACGGTGCGGCCCTGACCGTCGGTCAGGCGGCCGTCATCGAGCACCTGCAAGAGCACGTTGAAGACATCGGGATGCGCCTTCTCGATCTCGTCGAACAGCACCACCTGATAAGGCCGACGCCGTACGGCTTCGGTGAGCGCGCCGCCCTCGTCATAGCCGACATAGCCGGGAGGCGCGCCGATCAGCCGCGATACCGAGTGCTTCTCCATGTATTCGGACATGTCGAGGCGGACCATCGCGGTCTCGTCGTTGAACAAATATTCGGCGAGCGCCTTGGTCAGCTCGGTCTTGCCGACGCCGGTGGGGCCTAAGAACATGAACGAGCCCATCGGACGGTTCGGATCCTGCAGTCCCGCGCGCGAACGGCGCACGGCGGTTGCGACCGCGCGCACGGCTTCGGCCTGGCCGACGACCCGCTGGCCGAGGCTGTCTTCCATCTTCAGGAGCTTGTCCTTTTCGCCTTCCAGCATCTTGTCGACGGGCACGCCGGTCCAGCGCGACACCACCTGCGCGATGTGATTGGCGGTGACCGCCTCCTCCATCATCTCGCCGGCGTTTTCCTTGGCCTCGATGTCCGCGAGCCTCTTCTCGAGCTCGGGGATCCGGCCATAGGCCAGCTCGCCGGCGCGCTGAAATTCGCCGCGGCGCTGGGCGTTGGCGAGTTCGATGCGAAGCGCGTCGAGCTCGCTCTTCAGCTTCTGCGCGTTCGACAACTTGTTCTTTTCAGCACTCCAGCGCGAGGTCAGCGCCGCCGACTTTTCTTCGAGCTCGGCGAGTTCCTTTTCCAGCACCTGCAGGCGGCTCTTCGAGCCGGCATCGCTTTCCTTCTTCAGTGCTTCCTGCTCGATCTTGAGCCGGATGATTTCGCGGTCCATCGAATCGAGTTCTTCGGGCTTGGAATCGACCTGCATCTTCAGCCGCGCCGCGGCTTCGTCCATCAGGTCGATCGCCTTGTCGGGGAGGAAACGGTCGGTGATGTAGCGGTTCGACAGCGTGGTCGCCGCGACAAGCGCGGAATCGGTGATGCGGACGCCGTGGTGCTGTTCGTATTTGTCCTTCAAGCCGCGCAGGATCGAAATGGTGTCTTCGACCGTCGGCTCGGAGACGAAGATCGGCTGGAACCGGCGCGCCAGTGCCGCGTCCTTTTCGACGTGCTTGCGATACTCGTCCAGCGTGGTCGCGCCGATGCAATGCAATTCGCCCCGCGCCAGTGCGGGCTTGAGCAGATTGGACGCATCCATCGCACCGTCGGCCTTGCCGGCGCCGATCAGCGTGTGCATCTCGTCGATGAACAGGATGATGGAGCCCTCGGCCGAGGTAACTTCCTGCAACACGGCTTTCAGCCGCTCCTCGAACTCGCCGCGGTATTTCGCACCCGCAATCAGCGAGCCCATATCGAGAGACAGCAGTTTCTTGTCCTTGAGGCTCTCCGGCACGTCGCCATTGAGGATCCGCAACGCCAGACCTTCGACGATCGCGGTCTTGCCGACGCCGGGCTCGCCGATCAGCACGGGGTTGTTCTTGGTGCGGCGGGAGAGCACCTGGATGGTGCGGCGGATTTCCTCGTCGCGGCCGATCACCGGGTCGAGCTTGCCGTCGCGCGCCGCCTGGGTCAGGTCGCGCGCATATTTCTTCAGCGCGTCATAGGCATTTTCGGCCGTCGCGCTGTCCGCGGTGCGGCCCTTGCGCAGGGCTTCGATCGCCGCGTTCAAATTCTGCGGCGTGACGCCGCCCTTGCGCAGGATGCTGCCGGCTTCGCTGTCTTTCTCCAGCGTCAGCCCAAGCAGCAGCCGTTCGACGGTGACAAAACTGTCGCCGGCCTTCTCGGCGGCTTTTTCAGCCGCATCGAAGGCACGCGCCAGTTCCGGCGCGAGATAAACCTGTCCGGCGCCGCTTCCGGATACCTTCGGCAGCTTGTTGAGCGCGTCTTCGGTGGCTTTCAGGATCGCGCGGGAATTGCCCCCGGACCGGTCGATCAGACCGCCGGCGAGGCCCTCGCTGTCGTCCAGCAGCACTTTCAGCATATGCAGCGCCGAGAACTGCTGGTGGCCTTCGCGCATCGCAAGCGACTGCGCCGACTGGATGAAACCGCGCGCACGCTCGGTGTATTTTTCAATATTCATCGTATGTCCCTCAGCCTGCCGCTCCGCCCGAAGCACGATCAGCAAAATTGGACGCCGGTTTTGCGTCCGATCGCGCTTCAAATATAGAAGAGCGCACGATCTGGTCGCCAAACCGCCCACACTTTGGCGGATCGTGCGCGTGGCACGGACGCAGCATCTTCATTGGGTTTCCGTGGGCCGCATTGACATTCCTCAACCGGCCACGGTCGTCACCGACGCTCGCGCCGGCTTGAGGCAAATGTGGGAAGGGGTTCCCCGAAACGGAAGAGGCGATTTCACAAATTCGTGTGCGGTGGCGCGGCGGCAAGGAATCTCTTAAGAAGACCGGATGCTCCAGATCCCCACTGCCCAGATCGCCGGCCTTTATCGCTATCCCGTCAAAGGCCTTTCTCCGGAACCGCTGTCGTCCGTCGCGCTGGAGATTGGCCAGACTTTTCCGGCCGACCGCCGCTACGCCATCGAAAATGGCCCCAGCGGTTTCGACCCCGCGCTGCCTGCGTGGATGCCGAAAACCCATTTCCTGATGCTGATGCGTGACGAATGGCTGGCGGCGCTGCACACCCATTTCGACGATGCGAGTCATGTCCTGACCATCCGCCAGGACGGGACCATCGCTGCACAGGGTGATCTCGATACTTCGGACGGGCGGGCGGCGATCGAGCGGTTCTTCGCCAATGGCTATGCCGGACAGGTCAAGGGCCCGCCGAAGATCCTCTCCAGCGCGGGCCTTAGTTTCTCTAATGTCGACAGGAAGGTCATCTCCATCATCAATCTCGGCACTCTGAAAGCCATCGAAGACATTGTCGGCCAACCGCTCCATCCCTTGCGGTTTCGCGCCAACCTCTATGCTGAGGGCTGGCCGGCCTGGCACGAGTTCGATCTTGTCGGCCAGACGCTGGCCGTCGGCGACGTCCACCTCAAGGTCGCCAAGCGGACCGTCCGCTGCGCGGCCGTCAATGTCGATCCGGAAACCGCGGCGCGCGACCTCAACCTCCCGCGAACGCTGATGCAGCGCTTCGGCCATGCCGACTGCGGGGTCTATGCCGAGGTGATCGCCGGCGGCGCGATTGCCGTCGGCGACGCAATCGCGGCGGAGCAGCCGGAGCTGTTGTGAGGTTTTCGCATCCCGATCGTCAGCGTCATCCACCCGATCAAGCATGACTCAGCGTCCTCGCGGCACGGTGCGCCCGAGTTATTGCCCGTCTCACCCTCGACAATGGAGGGTGCAGGGAATGCTGGGTGCACGCTGCACCCGCGGTCTCGTGTGCAAAATTGTGCAAGAAGCGCACACGAGCATACAGGTTCAGCGGAGGCAATCCGGCATTCCCTGCGCAATGGCTTTACGGCTTATGCCGTGCTCTCCCCGGCGACGAATTCGTCTTGTCACCGTCGTCAGCGGATTGATGGCTCGCCTGCGCCCGGTTGGGCCGACATGCCTCCGCGGACTTGGCGCCAGCAACGGGCGTCAGGACCACACGGTTTTGCCGTACGCGAAGTACGCCGTTCGTCTCGCGCGCCATGAACCGCTCACGAGTTTGATCTCGCCCTGCGACCATCTTGCGCGCCGACGCACCCGCGTCCACCACATCCCATCCCGCGTTTCGTGACAACTCGCGATCCGCCCTCTTGTCGGGACGGGACGGCGCCGAAGGAGCCGATGATTTGGGGTGAAGGGGAAGCAAAATATTTTTGCGAAACGGACTGGACGACCCAAATCAGCTTGAAATGTCTGCACAAATCAAAGTTTACGCGCAACGGATTTTCGACCCGTAGTCCGCACCAGCGAGGCAAAACGCAGATGATTTACCCCGACCTGGCAAATCAGCCGCGGGAGGAACGCGCGACTGCGAGACGCCCCCTCCCCTTGCATTGGTATTTCTGCAGTAACGAAGCAAGCATCAACCCGAGCGAGCCCCTCAACCCCTCGGGTGACAGCAGCCTCTCCGAGGCGGTAAGCTGTCAAAACAAAACTCGAAACCTCACCGGGAAAAACGTCCATGTCATCCAAGAACCTATGGCTATTTGCCTTGACTTGCGCGCTGTTACAGACGGCACAGGCGCAAGCGGCTCCGTTCATGATCGTCGGCAACGATGAGAAGATCCTGTGGGACGACACCGGCAAGCCAGTCCTGTCGCCTGTCGGCAAAGACTCGGTCCTGTTGGTCGATCTCGCGAACCCGCTCGCGCCAAAAATCGTCACGAACCTGCAGCTCAAGAACTCGGTCGTAGGACCACCCGTCAACCTTGCCATCGACCCGACCGGCTCGATTGCGATAGTCGCGGACTCGATGAACGTCGTTAAAGACGGGGACGCGCTGAAGCAGGTGCCAGACGACAAGATTTACGTCATCGATCTGCAGTCCAACCCCGCCAAGGTCATCGATACGATCACCGGCGGAAAACAGCCGTCCGGGCTCAGCATCAACGCAGCAGGTAATCTTGCGTTGGTCTCCAACCGCGCCGACAAGTCGATCACTGTTTTGTCGATCAATGGAAAAACGGTAAAGGTATCCGATACGATTGCGATGGGAGATGAGGTCTCGCATGTGGTCTTTACACCCGACGGAAAGCACGCCCTTGCAGCAAAGAACTCGACAAACAAAGTCGCGCTGCTCGATGTGAATGGCGACAAGGTCACCTATACTAAGCGCGATTTGCTGACCGGCCTATACCCATACACCGTGGAAGTTAGCCCAAACGGCCAAATCGCTCTCACCGCCGATAACGGCGACGGCGGCACATCCGACGGCAACGTAGACACGGTAAGCATCATCGACCTGACCGCCCAGCCGCCGCGTGTCGTTGATCACGTCACTGTTCCCGATAGCCCCGAGGGTCTCGCTATTAGTCCGAAGAGTAATCTCGCTGTAGCGGTGGACGCGCTCGGCTCTAACAAGGATAAGAAGGCCTTCTTCTATCACAAGAACGGCGTGGTCACGATCCTGCGTATCCAAGGCAAGAAAGTGACCAAGCTCAAGGACATAGAAGTCGGCGGACTGCCGGAAGGGGCGGTTTTCACGCCCGACGGCAAGTACATCCTGGTCGGCAATTATCTCGATCAGGACTTCTCAATCTTGCGGGTAGATGGGGCGAACGTGACGGACACAGGGAAGCGGTTCAAAGTTCCAGGCCATCCCGCCTCCGTAAGGATGAGTGCTCGCTAGTTCTCGAACATGGCCGTCGGTCGTAGAATTGACCGGCGGCTTGTGAGGCCGCTCCTCGCGGCCCCGATACGCCACTTGGGTCTACCTCGATCAACGGACATCGTCAGGCCGAACCGCTTGGTCCGGTTCGCGCCATCGCACCTCCGAGCAACCGAGCGGGGTCCGACCGCAATTCCGCCATTGAGATATCCGTCACGGCTGCCGAAGCACGGACCTTGACCTTAAGAATAGCGGCCTGGATGCCCCCAAGCGTTTCAGTAAACCCACCGAGCGCAAACGCCTCCGTGCCATAGCGCACACCTGCGGACTTGTCGGCGCACATGGCGGATGGTGGTCCTGGCGACGCAGACACCACCAACCCGTGTCCTGAACGGACCGCAGCCGAAGGCAACTTGCGTGATCATGCCATCCGGCTCGTGAACCGGCGCAATTGTCATTGCCTGTGCTGAGGTTGTAACGGCCAAGGCGAAGGCAGCAAAAGCGATCAATCTGATCATTAGCTTTCTCCCACGTTTGCGATTACTTGCGGAGGTGCTTCACGCATCCACTTTGAGGCAGATAAAAAGCCCCATAAGGCTTCTGTGAAGTACGTTGAATCTATCACACAATGCCACGTCCGATGAGGGTCAATCGCCACCGAATCGGACCTTTTGGACCATGTCCGATTTACCCCCCGATAGCGACCGGACAGTGGACATCCCGGATTGGCAGCTTCGTGCACGTTTCGGACCTGAAGGTTAGTGCGCTGGGCAAAGGCTCATCGCTAATTTGGGCAACATCCTTTCCGGCACCGAACCAGACGGCGCTTGGCCGACATCGTAAGCTCCCATCCTGCGGTAAAAGGGAGCCGCATCGGGATCCGCGTCGATTGTTAGTCGCGTGGCACCCAGTTCTTTCGCGACCTCGATAGCCCAAACGAACAGCGCCTCACCAGTGCCGCCGCGAAGCGCGCTGGGCTCGACGAACAGCTTCAGCAAATCAGCTTCATCACCGATGACTTTTACCTGTGCAACACCGATTGGCTTGCCGTCATCTTCCGCAACTGCGACGTGCGTCAACTCCAAATCGCGGGGTTCAAACGACAACTCGCCGCGACACGCTTCCATGAATTCCTCGTCATAGCCCCAAATAGCTTTAGACCTGAAACACAGATCGGAAAGGCCGGATAGCTCATCGGTCGTTGGCGATCGGATTGTCAGAGGCAAGCTAAACCTCCTTGGGCTCGAGCAAACGGTGTAGCATTTCAGCTTGCCAATGTCGCCTTTGGGTCCAGGCTGTGTAAAAACGCGGATATTGAGGTTATGGGGCGCGACCGATCGGTTCCGGGAAGCCGCTCTTATGTTCGGATCGCCTCTATCAATCCGCCGACGCCCAGAATGCGCATTACCCGTTTCATGTTGTAGGCCAGTACGTGCAGGGCCATTTCGGTACCGACGTGCTTGAGCGTTTTCATCTGGAAGTGAGTGGCTCCCATCCAGGACTTTATCGTACCGAAGGGATGCTCCACGGTCTGGCGGCGTTCGCGCATCTTATCCGGGTTTCGATCGAGGCGCGCTTGCACAGCTTCAAGAACGGCTTCGTGCTCCCAGCGTGAGATCCGCCGCTCTTTGCCGGTTGTGCACTGGCCCTTCAGCGCGCAGCCTTGGCAAGCGTTGGTCCAGTAACGCCGCAGCGTCTTGCCATCCTCTTCGTTGGTGTAGTGATAGGTTAGCTGCTCGCCGGAGGGGCAAAGATAAACGTCGTCCGCCGCGACATAGACGAAGTCCTGCTTGCCGAAGCGGCCTTTCGCGAGAAGGCCCGAGGTCATTGGCTTCGGCAGATAAACTGTAACACCGGCTTGCTCGCAGGCCACAATTTCCTCGCCGCTATAGTAGCCGCGATCGGCTACAACCTCGATGGCCTCGGAACCAATCGCTGCGCGTGCCTGCTCAGACATGCGGGATAGCTGGCTCCGGTCAGAGCCAACATTGGTCACCTCATGGGTGACAATGAGATGATGCTTGGTGTCGACGGCACTTTGAACATTGTACCCGACCATCCCGCTGCCTCGCCCACTTGTGGCCATCGAGCGGGCATCGGGATCAGTCAGTGATATCTGCTTGTCTTCAGTCTGCATCATCAGGGTATTCAGACCGTTGAGGCGCTGAATCTCCTCACGCAGCGTCGCAATCTTCTCGTTAAGGCGGGTGATCTTGGCTTCCGGCACCGCTTCCCCCTGGCGATCGGCGCTGTCGAGCTGCGAGAGATAGCGGGCTATGCTCTCGTCAATTTGCGCCAGCCGCCGCTGCATCTTGGCCTGCGTGAAGTTCCGATCTCGCGTGTTGACCGCCTTGAACTTGCTGCCGTCAATCGCAACGCTCGCTTCGCTGAACAGTTCAAGGCGACGGCACAGCACCACGAACTCACGACAAACCTTGCGGATTGCCTCGCCATTGTCCTTCCGGAAGTCGGCTATCGTCTTGAAGTCCGGCATCAGCCGGCCGGTCAGCCAAACCAACTCGATGTTGCGCTGGCATTCTCTCTCCAGGCGCCGGCTCGATTGCACCCGGTTGAGGTAGCCGTAAACATAAATCTTCAGCAGCGTCGCCGGATGGTAGGCCGGCCTTCCTGTTGCCTCTGGCTCGACACCGCCAAAGCCCAGGGTGGCCAAATCAAGCTCATCGACAAAGACATCAATCGCCCGGACCGGATTGTCCTCGCCCAAATAGTCATCCAGCCGCTCGGGAAACAAAGTGCTCTGACTGCGGTCATCGCCAACGACAAAGCGCGTCATCGAATCCTCCGGCCAAATCGCAGGAGAATCATATCATTGAAGGTGTTTTCACACAGCCTGGGTCATTCGCAACGGGGTCGAGCCAGCAGCAAGTCCGGCCATGTCCGCCGTGCCCCTAAAGCGGAATTTTTTTCAGAGCATTTAGCGGCTCCAGCGGGCCGTTGCGGGTTGATGGTATGGCCGTGGACGTGATTCAAGCGCGAAAACTGGAGCCTCCAATCATGCGCTACGAACTGAACGACTTAAATCACGTTGTCTGCACAAATCGTCGCCAACGCGAAGCGGATCTTTCAGCGCATAGTCGCACGGGCGACAGGACGCAGGCGATTTGCAGCATTAGGTAGCAAACTCACCTCGAGCGGCCCCGCTCGGAAAGCTAAATGCGGCTGACGCATTAAGCAGACAGACGGAATCCCGGCCGAGCCGGAACTGTTGTGAGCTGGGCAGCGCCATTGCAAGCGAAGCAATTCGTCCGCTACAGGAGGGATTGCCTCGTCGCCTAACACTTCTCGCAATGATGAACTTCAGCTCGTCGGCATGACATAAGCGTAGATCCGGCCGCGCGAGACCGGCGCTTCCCGGACCCGGTTGCCGTTGTTGCCCGAGACCAGGATCGGGTTGCCCTGCGCGTCGATGCCGCTGACGATCCCGACATGTCCGCCGCCACGCCGCGCCATCACGGCGATGGCGCCGATCTGCGGTCCGGAGACACGCTGGCCATAACTTGCGAACGAACGCGCCATGTCCGAGCCTGTGCCGCGATAACCCTCGCGCTGCAGGACCATGTTCATGAACCGGGCGCACCACAGGCTGCCACGCCCCGTCGGGTTGCCGCCGATATAACGGCGCGCCTCGGCGACGAGGTTCGATGAACCGCCTGACGCAGCCATGCCGCCGGAATAGGAGCCCGACGCAAGGCTGGCATTGGTATTGGAAAAGCCGTGCGCCTTCATTTGCGCCACGCCGGCGTCCCAGCGCGATAGGCGCGCGAGGTGGCGATAGCGATGGGTGTGGCGCGACGCGTAGGGCCGCATCATGTGATGGCCGGCATCACGCGCATGCGCGTGGCGGCTGATGCCGTGGTGAGACCTTGCGGAAGCGGGGGAGACCGAGGCGACGACGGCCGCCGAAGACAATGCCAGCGCGACGAAACGGGGAGAGACCCTGCGAAGCGACCGGCAGAACGCAATCAACTGAAGCATACTTCATCCTTTGTGACACACCCCCATTCCCATCGGCCATGAGCGCCTCCGCTCTCGAAAGCGCGCGCCAGCGGCCGACATCCGGGGGTCGTATGCAATTCGCGATATGGCGAGAGCAAGACGCGATGCGGCGGTGCAAGAACGGTTTCGGGGTGATTCTGCGACGATTCCTTGACGAAGGAACCCGGTTCCGCCCCATTGCGGCCGCGAGTATTAGTTGCGATTAACGCTTCGGCCCAAGGAGTTCCCAACGAGAGGAATTTTCAAAATGCCCCATGCCGTCACCAGCGACACTGTCCGCCTCTATTTCGAGGAGGCCGGCCAGGGAACGCCGATCATCTTCCTGCACGAATTCGCGGCCGACTACGCCAATTGGGAGCCGCAGATGCGCTACTTCTCGCGCTCCCACCGCTGCATCGCCTATTCCGCGCGTGGCTACACGCCATCGGACGTGCCGCCTTCGGCCGAGGTCTACACCTACAAGCACTTCTACACCGATGCGCTCGCCGTGCTCGATCACCTCGGGATTGCGAAGGCGCATTTCGTCGGGCTGTCGATGGGGTCCTATTCCTCACTGCAGATCGGACTGAACGCACCCGGGCGCATGCTGTCGATGACGCTGGCCGCGGTCGGCTCGGGCTCAAGCCTGGAAAACCTCGAAGCCTTCCGCAGCCAATGCCGGGCCAATGCCGAGCAATATGAAACGATCGGCTCCGCCGCAGTGGCGAAGGCCACGCGCGAGGCGCCCAGCCGGATTCCGTTTTTGTTGAAGGACCCGCGCGGACACGCGGATTTCTACGACTCGCTGGCCCGCCATGACGCCAAAGGCTCCGCCAACACGATGCGCAGCTTCCAGGGCGGCCGGCCCTCGATCTACACCCTGACCGAGACAATCCGCAAAGTCCCGACGCCGGCGCTGATCATTTGCGGCGACGAAGACGACAACTGCATCGAGCCCAGCCTGTTCCTGAAGAAGCACTTGCCCGCGGCAGGCCTCGCGTTCTTTCCGAAGTCGGGTCACGTGCTCAATTTGGAAGAGCCCGCGCTGTTCAACGAAATGGTCGAGCATTTTGTCACGCTGGTCGAGGCCGGCCGCTGGCCGGTGCGCGATCCCCGGTCGATGATGGTGTCGTAGAATTCAAGACATCCAGCGGCAGTGCGTCACCTCTCCCGCTTGCGGGGGAGGGCTGGGGTGGGGGTAGCTCCGCATCGGAACTGGGTGTCGCGTGGTGAGAGTTTCCCCACCCGCCGCGCTCTTCGGCGCGTCGACCCTCCCGCAAGCGGGAGAGGTGCAGCCGCATCTGCGGCCGGCTCTACCAAAGACAAGACACTACCGCGCCTTCTCCGCCCGGCTCAGCAAGAACACACCCTGCTCGCCGAACATGTTCCAGAACCACCAGGGTGCGTTGAGCCGTAACGGGCGGCCGTAGAGGTCGAGCGCGACCGCCCGCTCCATCTTGACGTTGATCTCGTCACAGAGCTGCACGAAATCCTTGATGGTGCAGAAATGGATGTTCGGCGTGTCATACCAGGTGGCTGGGAGGTTTTCGGTACGCGGCATGTGCCCGCCGACCAATAGCTGCAGCCGCATCTTCCAGAAGCCGAAATTCGGAAACGACACGATGGCGCGCCGCCCGATCCGCAGCAGGTTCTCCAGAACCACGCGCGGCTGCCGCGTCGCCTGCAGGGTCTGCGACAGGATCACGTAATCGAAGGCGTCGTCGGGATAGTTGACGAGGTCGGTGTCGGCGTCGCCCTGCACCACGGCGAGACCCTTGGCGACGCAGCGGTTGACACCCTCGCGCGACAGCTCGATGCCGCGCCCGTCGATGCCGCGGCTTTCCAGCAGCTGCAGCAGGTCGCCGTCGCCGCAGCCGACGTCGAGCACTTTCGAGCCGCGCTCGACCATCTCCGCCAACAGCAGATGATCGCCGCGATAATGGCCGGTATCCGGCTTCACCACGCCGTTCAGCGGCAGGACCTGTTGTTGAATGCTCATATCAGCCGCCTGTTCCGGTCAGGCCGCGCGCCTTGCCCGCGGATTGCAGGAAGGCGCGGGAGATGTCGAAGAATTCGGGAACGTCGAGCAGGAAGGCGTCATGCCCGCGGTCGGTCTCGATCTCCGCGAACGACACCCGCGCGCTGGACGCGTTGAGCGCATGCACCAGCGCGCGCGATTCCGAGGTCGGAAACAGCCAGTCGCTGGTGAATGAAACCACGCAAAAACGGGTCTGGATGCCGCGAAACGCCTGCGCCAGCACGCCGTTATGGTCGGCGGCGATGTCGAAATAGTCCATCGCGCGCGTCAGATAGAGATAGCTGTTGGCGTCGAACCGTTCGACAAAGGACGAGCCCTGGTAGCGCAGATAGCTTTCGACCTGGAAATCCGCGTCGAACGAGAAGGTCGGCAGATCGCGGTCCTGCATCCGCCGGCCGAACTTGCGGTGCAGTGCGGCGTCCGAGAGATAGGTGATATGCGCGGCCATCCGCGCGACGCCGAGGCCGCGATGCGGATGGGTGCCCTGTTCGAAATAGCGTCCGCTATGCCAGTCCGGATCGGCCATGACGGCCTGGCGGCCGAGTTCGTGAAAGGCGATGTTCTGCGCCGAATGCCGCGTGCTGCAGGCGATCGCCAGCGTCGAGAACACCCGCTTGGGAAATGCCGCGGTCCACTGCAGCGCCTGCATGCCGCCCATCGAGCCGCCGACCACGCAGAACAACGTGTCGATGCCCAACCGATCCAGCAGCATGGCCTGTGCCCGCACCATGTCCGGAATGGTGATGATCGGAAAATCCAGCCCCCACAATTTGCCGGTCGAGGGATTGGTCGAGGCCGGCCCGGTCGAGCCCATGCAGCCGCCGATCACGTTGGTACAGATGATGAAGTAACTGTCGGTATCGAGCGGGCGGCCGGGGCCGACCATGGTTTCCCACCAGCCCGGCTTGCCGGTCACCGGATGCACATTGTTGACGTGCTGATCGCCGGTCAGCGCATGGCAGACCAGAATGGCGTTGGAGCGGTCGGCGTTGAGTTCGCCGTAGGTCTGGTAGGCGATCTGGAACGGGGCGAGATCGATGCCGCAATCGAGCGACAGCGGCTGGTCCGTCGCCGAACAACGCGACCTGCGAACTCGGGTGGTCCGCTTCCTGCGACCGCTCGTCGGCATGGATCGCCGGACTGGGTATCGGCTTCACGTTTACCATCTTGATACCGACCTCCTCAGGAGGCTTTGAAACCACCACGGAAATCAGGCCATAAAAAACCCGGCCTGAACGTAAGTTCGACCGGGATCACTTTTGTCCCCGGCCTGTTTAGCGAGTTGTTTAACGTGGCTGCAAGCCGGCCGGCTCAAATGACCACGGAATAGCTTAAATATTAGTCGCGGGTGGGCCTTTCGTCAAGGCAAGCGGCACGGTTAACGCGAGCCTCAATCGCCGAAGGCCTATCAGGTCCGCCAACGTTTTCTTTGCTTTTGGCGACCGTCTTTCCTAATCAATGCTCCTTGCCCGCCGATTGGCCGTGCTTTCCTCCAGGGTTTGAAGATGTCTCAATCGCCCCCCGCTCCGCCCTCGCTCGAGGTGCTGCGCAAAGAGATCGACAGCATCGATGAACAGGTCCACCGCCTGCTGATGGCGCGCGGCGACATCATCGACCGCCTGATCCAGGTGAAGCAGACCCAGGAAGTCGGCTCGGCATTCCGCCCGGCACGCGAGGCCGCAATGATGCGGCGTCTCGTCGAACGCCACCGCGGCATTCTGCCGATCGACACCATCGAGAGCATCTGGCGCGTCATCATCTCGACCTTCACCTACGTGCAGGCGCCGTTTTCGGTGCATGCGGATGTTTCCGTCGGCGAATCCGCGATGCGGGATTCGGCGCGGTTTCATTTCGGATTCGTGGTGCCCTATGTCTCGCATTTCAGCGCCCAGGCAGCGGTCGAGGCGGTGGCGAAGTCGAAGGGCGATCTGGCGCTGGTCCCGGCCACCTCCAGCCGCACGCCGTGGTGGATCGCGCTCGAAGCCAGGGCGCGCCAAAGATCATCGCGCGGCTGCCGTTTCTGGAGCGCGCCGATCACCCGGCAGCGCTGCCGGTGTTCGTGGTGTCTCGCGTCGCCGACAGCGCCATGGTGACCGAAGTCGAGATGTGGAGCATTCGGGTGTCCGGCTGGAACGCCGAGATCGCGCGCGCGCTGTCGCCGCTGGCCGAAATCGTCGCGGTGCCGGATACCGCCTTCGATGGCGCTGCGCTGTTGGTGTCGGTCGGCCCGGGCAACCTCGAAAAGATCAAATCGGCCTTGGTCGCAGGCCGGCGCGTCGGTGCGCTCGTCGGCTCTCGTCGGCAGCCACGCAACGCGCTATACGGTGGCCCCGAACGGGGCGGCCAAGCCTTAGCTCAGATAAGTCCTGAAAAAGCCGCCCCCGATATTTGCGGAGTTGAAGATGTCCCGTCCCGTGCCGAATCCCGGCATTCTCGATATTGCGCCCTACACGCCCGGCAAGAGCCCGGTGCCGGAGCCGGGCCGCAAGATGTTCAAGCTGTCGGCCAATGAGACCCCGCTCGGGCCTTCGCCGAAGGCGATCGAGGTCTACAGGCAGGCCGCCGGGCGTCTGGAGGACTATCCGGAAGGCACCTCGCGGGTGCTGCGCGAGGCGATCGGCCGCGCTTTCGGGCTCGATCCCGACCGCATCATCTGCGGCGCCGGCTCCGACGAGATCCTCAATTTGCTGGCGCACACCTATCTCAGCCATGGCGATGAGGCGATCTCCACCACCCACGGCTTCCTGGTGTATCCGAATCGCCACCAAGGCCAACGGCGCCATCAACGTCGTCGTACCCGAGACCGATTTCACCGCCGATGTCGATGAGATCCTGAAACTGGTTTCGCCGCGCACCAAGCTGGTATGGCTCGCCAACCCGAACAACCCGACCGGCACCTATCTGCCGTTCGACGAGGTCAAGCGGCTGCGCGCCGGCCTGCCGCCGCATGTGCTCCTGGTGCTCGATGCCGCCTATTCCGACTACGTGTCGCGCAACGACTACGAACTCGGCATCGAACTCGTGGCCACCACCGACAACACCGTCGTGACCCACACCTTCTCCAAGATTCACGGGCTGGCGGCGCTGCGGATCGGCTGGATGTTCGGTCCCGGCCCATATCGTCGACGCGGTCAACCGTATCCGCGGCCCTTTCAACGTCTCGACGCCGGCGATGCTGGCGGCGGTGGCCGCGATCGAGGACACCGCGCATCAGCAGATGTCGAAGGCGCACACCGAGAAATGGCGCAACTGGCTGACCGAGGAGATCGGCAAGCTCGGCCTCAAGGTGACGCCGAGCGTGGCGAACTTTATCCTGATCCATTTCCCGCTCGAGAAGGGCAAGACCTCGGCGGACGCCGACGCGTTCCTGACCAAGCGCGGCCTGGTGCTGCGGGCGCTGAACAATTACGGCCTGCCGCATACGCCTTGCGCATGACCATCGGCACCGAGGAGGCCAATCGGCTGGTGGTCGAGGGCCTGCGCGACTTCATGGCGGGCAAGTGAACGCCGCGCCGCACTTCAAGAAGGTCGCGCTGATCGGCTTCGGGCTGATCGGCGGCTCGATCGCGCGCGCCGCGCGCGCGCATGGGCTGGCCGGCGAAATCGTCACCACCGCGCGCTCGGCCAAGACCCGCGCCCGCGTCGAGGAACTCGGCATCGTCGACCGCGTGGTGGAAACCAATGCGGAAGCGGTGAACGACGCCGATCTCGTGATCCTCTGCATTCCGGTCGGCGCCTGCGGCCCGGTCGCGCAGGAAATCGCCGCGCATCTGAAGCCTGGCGTGATCGTCTCCGACGTCGGCTCGGTCAAGGGCGCGGTGGTGCGAGACATGGCGCCGCATCTGCCGAAGGCCGCGCATTTCGTGCCGGCGCACCCGGTGGCCGGCACCGAGCATTCCGGTCCCGATTCCGGTTTCGCCGAACTCTTCATCAACCGCTGGTGCATCCTGACGCCGCCCGAAGGCACCGATCCGGATGCCGTCGAGAGATTGCGCGCGTTCTGGGCGGCGCTCGGCGCCAGGGTCGAGATCATGACGCCGGATCATCATGATCTGGTGCTCGCGATCACCAGCCATCTGCCGCATCTGATCGCCTACACCATCGTCGGTACCGCCGACGAACTCGCCCAGGTGACCTCGTCGGAGGTCATAAAATTCTCCGCCGGCGGCTTTCGCGATTTCACCCGCATCGCGGCTTCCGACCCGGTGATGTGGCGCGACGTGTTCCTGGCCAACAAGGACGCGGTGCTGGAAATGCTCGGCACCTTCAACGAGGACCTCTCCAAGCTGACGCGCGCGATCCGCCGCGGCGACGGCGAGGCGCTGTTCGAGCATTTCACCCGCACCCGCGCCATCCGCCGCGGCATCGTCGAAATCGGCCAGGATTCCGCCGCGCCCGACTTCGGCCGCCCGCACCACAATTGGGGAAGAAGGCGGAGTAATATCTCTCCGTCGTTCCCGCGAAAGCGGAACCCATAACCACGGCGCCGGTCGTAATGACAGATGTCGCTCCACGCCTCGTAAAGCACGGGCTTTGTGATATAGGTCCCGGCTCGCGCGGAGCCTGTCATCGGTCGACGCGTTCGCGCGGCCCGTTGGCTTGGCCGGGACGACGGATGGGGATTTCAATTTTCAAACAGCCAACAGCGCAAGCGGTTTTGAGACCCGTCATTGCGAGCGCCGCGACGCCATCCACCGCCACGCACAAGAGCGCAAGAATGGATTGCTTCGTCGCTTGCGCTCATCGCAATGACGTCCAGATATGACTTCGCGATCTCGCGGCGCATTTCGCCCGAGGTTGCTATTGAGTTCCCGCCCTCTCCAATTGGAGGGCGCAGGGAATGCCGGGCGCCCGATGCGCCCGATAGCCGCGTGTGCAATGGGTAGAAAGCAAAAAGCACACGCGTTAGTCAGGTCACACCGGAATCACCCGGCATTCCCCGCGCAATGGTTTTACGGCTTATAACGCGCTCTCCCCGGTGACCGGGCTTTCTTGCCACCGTCGCCCCTGAGAAGCTTGCTTCTCAAGAACTTGACGCCAGCGTCGGGGCATCAGGACCACACGACTTCGCCGTCCGCAAGAAAGCGCTCTCGTCTTTAGCGCTCCTTGCGGCCACCGCATCCCGCCCCGCGTCCGTGACGATCGCGAAACGCCCCTCTCGTGGGACGGGACGGCGAACATATGGACTGATTTGCGAATTCGGAAAATCAGAATATTTTTGCAGAAGGGGCTGGACAGAGGGGTCGATAAATCGCCCAGGTGATTTGCCCGTCGGGTCAGCAGACCGCAGCACGGGTCGAGCGCTTCGCGCACTAACGGTCATTGCCGGACTTGATCCAGCAATCCATCTTCTTGCAAAGCGTGATGGATACGCGGGTCAAGCCCGCGTATGACGATTTTCGGTTGGGGGCGCCTTCAGAACAGCGGCGGCACTTGCCCGACCTTCAGCGGCCCGAGAAACACCGCGCCGTCGACGAAGCGCAGCGGAAACGCCCGCGCCTTTTTGCCTTCCAGCATCGCTTCCTTGCCGAGCGCGTTGATCCCGGCGGCGACGCCGACATTGGCGTTCTGCTTGATCACCTTGCCAAGCCCGGGAATCGCGCGGTCCAGTGCGCCAAAAAGGTTATTGAGATCCTGCGTCTTGACGCCGGGCGCGACACGGTCGAGCGTCGCCTGCGGCACGCCCTCATCCAGCATTTTTTCGATACCGAGCGCCGGGATCACCTTCTCGATCCCGGCCACCGTCATCTGCAGTTCGCCGTCGAGACGGCCATTGGCGGTGAGGCCGAGGGTGCCGGCGGCGACCGCGACCAGATCGCCCTGCGCAATCCGCGACTGCACGATCTCGACATGGCCGCCGGCGGCCTGCAATTCGCGAAACCGCTCGGGCCAGGGTTTTGGCGAGAGATCCTTCAGGCCGGAGAGCAGCGTGCGGACGTCGGCATCGAACGGCTGCGCGAGCAGCGGATGCACCTCCTGCACGCTGCCGCCTTCGATTTTCAGCACCGTCTCAATCACGGGATGATCGGCGGCTTGAGCCTTCGGCAAGCCGGCCGTGCAGCTCGACATGTTTGGCCTGCGCCAGGGGCGTCTGCATCGATCCGCTGATGCGATCGACCTCGGGATCATCGAACACGATGGAGGCCCGCTGCGGAACGGCCGGCAGCCCAACCACGCTGGAGCGGGCCTTGCTCCAGTTCACCGACATCGATGGCTGCCCGCCGCGATCGGAGAGCGTGGCAGGGGCGGTGAATTCCGCGATCAGCAGTTTCGGGTCATACACCTGCGCCACGACCAGGATCTCGCCGAGCTTTGCGGTGATCGGCGCCTGCGTCGCGGCCTGCCCCGCGGTCTGCGAATTGAGCGAGACGCTGGCGCCGTCGCAGCGGACTTCAAGGCGGAACGGGAAGCCCGCCACCGATCGCCGCGCACAATCATAGACCCGGCCGGCTTTTGCCTCCTGCGCGCGCCAGGCGTCGGCTTTCACGTCGACCTGGGAGGCGGCATAGAACCAGAACGCACTCCACGCCGCGGCGGCGATCAGGAGCAGGACGGGCAGGAAGAAAAGGCGCCAAAGCGGGCGCCGGCGCGGCGCGAGGGTCATATCTGACATGCGGCGACCTTTGGCCAATGATTTTGTCAATTAAGCGGTGATGGCCGCGCTAGCAATCAAGTGTTAACGCATTTTCGATCGGCTCGCGGAATTCTGGTAGGTCGTGCACGCGATGCAGACAAAAATCCTGTCCGAAACGGAATTGTCCAAAGGCGACCTGTGGGTGTTCGGCTATGGCTCGCTGATGTGGCGGCCGGGGTTCGAGTTCATCGAGCAGGTTCCGGCGCGGCTGATCGGCGACCATCGCGCGCTTTGCGTCTACTCCTTCGTGCATCGGGGAACGCCGGAAAAGCCGGGCCTCGTGCTCGGGCTGGACCGCGGTGGCGCCTGCCGCGGCGATCGCTTTCCGGGTCGCGGAAAAGCATCGGGCCGCCACCATCGCTTACTTGCGCGCGCGCGAACAGGTCACATCGGTCTATCGCGAGGTGATGCGGTCGGTGTGGCTGGAGAACGAGCCGCGTCAGCGCGTCAGCGCGCTGGCCTACATCGTCGATCGCGGCCACGTCCAATATGCCGGTCGGCTGTCACTGGCGGAGCAACTCCGTCACGTGCAGCAGGGGCACGGGCAATCCGGCGCGAACCGCGAATATGTCATCGCCACGGTGAAGGCGATCGAGGCGGAAGGTTTTCGCGATACGCAACTGCACCAGCTCGCGCTGATGCTGCACGACGACAGGCCGCTGCATCAGCCTCCCCCGGAAGCGTAGCCGAACTTCTCCCCTCCTCCGCGCAAGCGGCGGGGAGGGGTCGGGGGTGGGGGGTCGTGCGGCAGATCCTCTCAGCTGGCGCGAGCCTGCTGCGCCCCCCCCCCGACTGAGAGCGAGCTTCGCTCGCCTCGACCCCGACGCGCGATGCGCGTGGAGGGAGGGGAGCTGACTTTGCAAACTCAAAGCCATCATGCGCTACGCCTCGGCCTTCGCCGAACTCGACGCGCGGCCGAACAGCTGCGCCTGCTCGCGGCGCGCGGTCTCGACCAGCCGGCCGGTCGCCTCCTCGATCACGGTCGAGACGCGCGCGATGAATTCGCGGCGCGACAGGCCGGGCGGCAAGGGATCGAGAAATTCGAGCACCAGCGTTCCAGGATAGCGCATGAAGGTCCGGCGCGGCCAGAACAGCCCCGAATTGAGCGCGACCGGCAAGCAGGCTACGCCGCAATCGACGTAGATCTGGGCGATGCCGGTCTTGTACTGCGGCGGCGCCCCGACCGCCGTCCGCGTGCCTTCCGGAAAGATGATCAACTGACGGCCGCCCCGCACGGCCTCGCCGGCGCGCCGCGCCATTTGCAGGAGCGCGCGGCCGCCGGCGCTTCGATCGATCCCGATCATTTTCGCCTTCATCAGATACCAGCCGAACAGCGGGATCCACAGCAATTCGCGCTTGAGGATGAACAGCGGCTGATCGAAGAACTGCAGCAGCGCGAAGGTCTCCCACATCGACTGATGTTTCGATGCGACGATCAGCGGTCCCTCGGGGATCTTCTCGAGGCCGCGATATTCCACCTTGACGTTGCAGATCACGCGCAGGAGCCAGATGCTGCTGCTCGCCCAATATCCGGCGACTTTCAGGATGGCCCAGCGCGGCATCACATAGGTCGGGATCGCGACGATCATCCACAACACCAGCAGCACGTAGAACAGCACGTTGTAGATGAGCGAACGCAGGAAAATCAAAACCATCGAATACCCAAATCAGTTGGCTTGAGCCGTCGCCGGCCGCAGCGGCGGCGATTCGGACGGACGGTCCGCAAGCTCGGGCGCCAGATCGATACCGGCATCGGCGAGACGCACCCGCACCTCGGCGGCAACGTATTTCACATACTCCGATAGCAAGAGCCGAAATGTCGCGCCACTCGTCCACCACGGTTCATCGCGCCATTTCTCGCCGACCACCGCGAACGGAATGAGGTGAATATCCGGCATCGCGTGCGACAATTCGACGATTGCCCGAGGCATGTGATAATTTGACGTAACCACGATCAGCGACTTGAAACCGCGCTCATGCGCCCAGCGCCGCGTCTCGGCGGCATTACTGCGGGTGTTGACGGCGGAGCGGTCGAGATCGACGCAGCAGCTCAAAAGCTGCTGATTATCGGGCAGCGAACGGGAAATATCGCTGGCCGCGTTGGTTGGATGCACGCCGGAGATCAAAAGCCGCTTGCCGTAGCCGCCGGCCAGCAATTCCATCGCGTCCGAGACGCGTGACGAGCCGCCGGTCAGCACCACGATGCCATCGGCATGGCTGGCGGGCGCCACCTCGACGCCGCGCAACTGCGAGAGAAACCAGACGAAGCCGATCGCCACCCCGACGAACAGTATCGCCAGCGCCGCGACGACGATGGCGCGCAGCCCTCCCCGCGGCGCGGCGCGCGGCGCATTCGTCGCTTGATCGTCGGGCTGCAAGCTCATGCGATGCCGTGGTCCCTTTCCATCCATAAGTCTAGAAGGTTTTGTGACGAAGTGGAGTCCGGTTTCCCGCGTATTCGCGACCGCTTCGCATCAGTCGATTTCGTCCAGCGTGGCGAAAAGCGTCCGGCGCGAGGCCCAGGCGGTGATCGCCGCGATCAGCACCGCCTGCGCCGCCAGCGCCAGATAGCCCGACGGACGCAGCGAAAACGTCCCCAGCAGGGCGGCGAACTGATCTCCGACCGGCGTACCCGAAAACCAGCCGGCAATCGATTCGGAGAACCCGAAACCGAGCATCGCGACGCCGCCGCCGATCACGCCGCCCTCCAGACCCAGCCGCAGGAAATGTCGCAGAAAGCGATTGGCAATATAGCGATCGCCGGCGCCGACGAAGTGCAGCACCTCGACGATCGGACGATTGGCCGCCATCGCGCCGCGGGTGGCGAAGGAGACCGAGATGATGGTCGCAATGATCACCAGCGCAAGGATGCCGATGCCGGCCAGCAACGTCGCGCCGGTCATCGACCGCATCCGCCCGATCCAGGCGCGGTGATCGTCGACGGTTGCCGTCGGCGCCGCCTGCGTCACCGCCTTGCGCAGCGCCGCCAGGTCAAGCGTGCTTCCAGGTTGAACCCTCGCGACGATGACGCGCGGCACCGGCAGATCGTCGAGCGAAAGCCCGCTGCCGAGCCATGGCTCCAGCAGCTTGGCGGATTCCTCCTTGGTGAAGGGCCTGATCTCGACGATGCCGGGCTGGGCGCGCATCGCCTGCGCCACCGCAGCCGCGTCGCGGTCGAGATCGCGCCCGGGAACGGGACGAACCTGGATGGTGATTTCGCTCGCGACGTCCGACTGCCACTCCGCCGCCGAGGCGCTTACCAGCAGCACCGTGCCCGTGGTGATCGAGGCCAGGAACGTCATGATGGCGACGACCGCGACCAGCGCGCGGCCGGCGATCGAGGCGCGCGGCACGATCGGCGACAGATTGCGCGCCTTCGCCGGCACCTGCGGGCGCTCCTTTCCGAGATCCATCAACGGACCATGCTGGTCGGTTCTACTCATAGATATGCAACCGTCCCTGATGCAGGACCAGCCGACGCGCGTCATACTGGTCCATCAGCGTGATGTCATGGGTCGCGATGATGACAGCGGTGCCGGACCTGTTCAGCTCGATGAACAGCCGCAACAATCGCCGTCCCAGCGTCGGGTCGACATTGCCGGTCGGCTCGTCCGCCAGCAAGAGCTGCGGCCGCGAAATCACCGCGCGCGCGATCGCCGCGCGCTGTTTCTCGCCGCCGGACAGGATCGGCGGCAGCGCGTCCATGCGCTCGCCGAGGCCGACCCATTTCAGGAGATCGATGACCTCCTTCCGGTAACTGGATTCCTCGCGGCCCATCACCCGGAACGGCAGCGCGACATTTTCGTAAGTGGTCATGTGATCGAGCAGGCGAAAGTCCTGCAAAACGATGCCGATGCGCTTGCGCAGATCGGCGATCTCGTCCTTGCCGAGCAGCGAGACGTCATGGCCGAACAAGTTGACCAGGCCGCGGGTCGGGCGCAGCGACAGGAACAACAGCTTCAAAAGCGAGGTCTTGCCGGCGCCGGATGGCCCGGTCAGGAACTGGAAGGAATGGGCGGGGATCTGGAAACTGAGGTCGCGCAAAATCTCCGGGCCGAGCCCGTAACGCAATCCGACATTTTCGAACCGAACCAAGCTCAGCTCCGTTCGACGTGGGGCGCGACCGGAACCCCTGGAACAGCGGGCCCGGCACTCATTGGCGTCGCTTTGGCGGCAAACCAGACAAAGTGGTTGTGCTTCGGTTATGGTTTCCGATTCGTTAACGGTCGGCTTGTAGCATTCTGGTGCCCCGTTTCCGAAGTCCGCAAAGTCCCGCGGCTCGTTCTGATGCGAACTTCGGAAGCAGAGGGGCACTAGCAACTCTATGTTTCCAGGGCCGCTTTTCGATTTGAAGTTCCTAATGCGAGCGTGCGGCAAACGCCGTGGGAACTTCAAATCGGCGGCACTGGCAGCGTCATTGTGGAGATCGGCTCCATGCACATCGTTTGCCCCCATTGTACAACGTCCTATGCCATTGATCCGGCTACATTGGGCGCGGCCGGCCGCACCGTGCGCTGTTCCCGGTGCAAGGAGGTCTGGCTGGCGCGACCAGGCGACGCGACCGAGACCGTGGCGCCGGCGCGCGCGATGGCGGTAGCCAGCCAACCCTCCAACGACGCCGGTGCCGCCGCGGAATGGGACGCGCTCGCGCGCGAGCATGACAGCCAGGAACCCCCGGTCGTCGACAGCCCCTCGATTTCAGCCGACTGGCCGGACAGCGACGCTTTGCCGCCGGGAGCCGATTCCGACTGGCCCTCGCTCGCCAGGGACGACGCGGAGGATGCGGGCGCCACGCGCCGGCGCGGGTCCTGGTTCGGAGCCAGGCCGCCTGTCCTGCGCCGGGGATCGGGCAAGCCCTTCGTCAGCCTGCCAACGGCCTGCGCCGCCATGGGCGCGCTGGTGCTGGCGCTGGTCATCTGGCGGGTCGAGGTGGTGCGGTTGCTGCCGCAGACCGCCGCCTTCTACAAAATGGTCGGGCTTGAGGTAAATCTGCGCGGCCTGGTGTTCAAGGACGTGAAGATCACAACCGAAACCGTGGACGGCAAGCCGGTGCTGGTGATCGAGGGCGTGATCACGGGCGAAGCCCGCAAGCCCGTCGAACTGCCGCGGCTGCGTTTCAGCGTCCGCGACGCGCAGGACGCGGAGATCTACGCCTGGAACGCCGTGCTGGACCAGACCGTACTGAAGCCGGGTGAACGCGCCTGGTTCAAATCGCGGCTGGCCTCGCCGCCTCCGGAAGGGCGCAATATCGACATACGCTTCTTCAACAAGCGAGATCTCGCCCGCGGCAGCGCATGAACGCCGCCGCGGGATTTCGCTTTCGAAACAGGGATGCGCCATGCCGCGCGTGCTGATCGCCGACGACGAGGACTCCATGCGCACGCTGGTGGCGCGCGCCATCGCCATGGACGGCCACGATACCGTCACCGCGGAAGACGGCGCCGAAGCGCTGGAAATCCTCTCCCGCGAAGACGGCGCGTTCGATCTGCTGCTCACCGATATCCAGATGCCGGTGATGGACGGCATCGCACTGGCGCTGACTGCGGCGCGCGATTTTCCCGACCTGACCATCCTGTTGATGACCGGCTTTGCCGATCAGCGCGAACGCGCCCATGGCCTCAACGCGATCGTCCATGACGTGGTGACAAAACCGTTTTCGGTGGCCGATATCCGCACCGCCGTGGCGGATGCGCTGGGGGCGCGGAGGGGTTAGCGGAAGTAGCGGTGCTCGCAACTCGTCATGGCTCGGACTTGCCCCGACTTGCCCCGGCCATCCATCCTCTTCGAAGGACTCTCGGCGAAGATGATGGATACGCGGGTCAAGCCCGCGTATGACAATTATGCCTGTGGCGATGCCGTCCGTGATCAAACCGAACCGCCCTAATAATCCTTCAGCAGCCGCTCGAGATAATCGAGCTCGATCTGCGGACGCTGCGGATCGGAGAGGCGGCGGCGCAGTTCTTCGAGAATCCGGCGCGCGCGCTGGACGTCGATCTCGCCGGGAATCTTCACGGTGAAATCGTCGCCGAATTCGCGCCCATGCAGCGGCCGTCCCAGCGGATCGGTCTGATTGCCGCCACTCTGCTGCCGGCCTGCGCGATTGCCGGGACCCTCGCCCTGCCCCTCGCCTTCGCCCTGCTGCATCGCGTCGGCGAGGCTCTGTGCGCCCTTGCGCAGCGCTTCCAGCGCCTTGCCTTGCGAGTCGACTGCGGCATCGGCGTTGCCCTCGCCTAGCCTGGAGCCGGCGTCGCCCATCGCGCTGTCGGCCTTGCCGAGGCCGTCCTCGCCGTCGCCGTCCTCACTCTGTTCGCCCTGCTGGCCTTGCTGACCCTGCTGGCCCTGCTGGCCCTGTTCGCCGCGCTGACCTTTCTCGCCCTTCTGGCCCTGGCCCATGCCGCGCTTGGCAAGCTCCTGCTGCAATTTCTTCAGCCGGTCGCGCAGGCCTTCTTGATCCTGCTGCAGGTCGCCCATGCTCTCGTTCTGCTTGCCGCGCGCCCGGTCGCGCCGCGAATCCTGGCCCTGCTTGAAAGTCTTGTCGCGTAACTGCTGCTGCTTGCGGATCATGTCACCAAGCTCGTTCAGCGCCTGCTCCATGTCGCCGTCGCCCGACTGGCCGGGCTGCGCCATCTGCAGATTTTCGAGCATCTCCTGCAGCTGTTCGAGCAATTGTTTGGCGGCTTCCTTGTCGCCGGAGCGCGACAGCCGCTCCATCCGCTCGATCATATTGTTGAGGTCCTGCTGGCGCATCACCCTGGTGTTGGGGTCGAGCGGCCGCGCCAAGGCTTGCGGATTGTTGCGCAGCTGTTCGGCGAGCTGGCGCATGAAATTGTCCAGCGCCGCGCGCAGGTTCTCGGTCAGCTTCTTGATCTCTTCGTCGCTGGCGCCGCGGTCCAATGCCTGCTTGAGCGCGTCCTGCGCGGCACGCAGCGCCTTGTCGACGTCGGTAATGTCGCCGTCCTCGATGGTGACGGCGAGCGCCCACAGGCTGGCCACGACCCCGCGCAGCGCGTCGTCGGTGCGGGCGGCCTCGAGCTCCCGCGTCACGCTGTAGAGGCCGAGATATTGCCCGGTCTCGGGCGTGAACAGTTCGGGCGCGATCATCAGGGCATCGAGCGCCGCATAGACCTGCGCATTCTGGTTGGCATCGAGCGCCAGAATACGACGCTGCTCGATCAGCGCACGCGCCAAGGGCTTGGTGAACAGCCGCTCCGGCAGCCGCATGTTGAAGGGCTCGCTCTTGCGCCTCATTGCCGGCCTCGTCCTTTGCCGTCAGCGTCAAGGTGACATCGGCGCCCGCATAGGGATCCTCGCTGAGGTCCTTGACGGTCTGGCCGACGCCATTGCGTGTCCGCGCATTGGGAAGCACCAGCGGAAATTGAGGCGGGTCGAACAGCGGCCGCGGCGCGGCCGAAGCCTTCTCGGTCGTGCCTTTTGCCGTCTCGTCAGGACGGGCGGCAAAATGCGCCTGCGCTTCGGTGACGCCGTAGTCGTCCTCGATCTTGTAGGACATCTGCAGCGAGCCGCGGGCCAGACGCTCCGGATCCCTGGCGAGCGCGATGGTCGGAGCGCGGTCCGGAATGGCGGTGAACTTCCACTGGGGCTGGCCGGAGGGCGCGCGGACATGGGCTGTGCCATCGCCTGCGATGGTGAAATGTCGTTCGTTGGTGCCTTTGGGTGCCTGCTCGGCCGGTTGGGCTTCGGTCACGCCGCCCCCTGCGAGCACATCGAGCGTGCCGCCGCTGGAGCGGACGATCAGCGTGGAGCCTGCCGGAACCGGCAGGGGTCCCGCGGCCGGGATGGCGGCTTCCTTGTTGGCGGCCGACAGGATGATCGGCGGCTTGCCGGTATAGAGCGGCGGCGTCACCCAGGCGTCGACCCGGATATTGGCCGGCGACAGCACCCCGTTCCAGTCGAACGCCGCCTCGGTGCGCAGCATGCGCTCGTCGCCGGCGGCGACATAGGTCGCCACCATCATCACCACGACCAGCGCGCGCAGCGCCCAGGGATCGTGGATCGCCAGCCGCGGCGACGGCAGGCCGGCGCGGATACGCTTGATGGACGCCAGAGTGCGCTCGCGCTGCGCCTGCCACAGCGCCTGGGCGACCGGATCCCGGGTCGCAAGCGTATCGGTCAACGCGGTCGCGGGGCGGTGGCGGATGCCCGAGCCGCGGTCGAGCCGGCTCAAGCCCTCTTCGCGGCTCGGCCAGCGGAACCTGACAAGCGGAAACAGGGCGCCCACCGCCGCCAGCACGAACAGGCCGAGGCCTACGGCACGCGCCATAAACGGCAACGCCAGCCACAATCCGGCCCAGGAGGCCACCAGAAACAGTCCGACGACGGTCAGGAGCCGGGCCAGGTGGGGCCAAATCCGCTCCCAGGCGATCGCATATCTGGCCCGCTGCAGTGCCTGCGCGAGCTTGAGCCGCGAAACGGCATCAGGGGCAGGGGCTTGCTCTGACGGGTCGGGGGTAGCGCCGCTCAATCAACTCTCCGGGTTGCCGACACAGCACCCTAGCACAACGGCGGCAGTGAGGCACCCGTACCGGAACGGTATCCCACACCCCGATACACGCATAACACGAAGGCGTGACTGCGCCGCCGCGACCCCGTAACGTTGGCGGCGAACGATCAAGGGAAACACCGAGGACCATTATGGACAAGAAAACCCACGACAAGGGACTGGAAATTCGAAAAGCGGTGCTGGGCGAGGCCTATGTCTCCAATGCGCTGAAGAACGCCGACGATTTCAACAAGCCGTTTCAGGAACTGGTGACCGAATACTGCTGGGGCGCGGTGTGGGGCCGCGAGGAGCTGCCGCGCAAGACCCGCAGCATGCTCAACCTGGCCATGATCTCGATTCTCAACCGGCCGCACGAATTGCGTGTGCATATCAAGGGCGCGCTGGTCAACGGCGTCACCAGGGACGAGATCCGCGAAATCTTCATGCAGGTGGCGATCTATGCCGGCGTGCCCGCGGGCGTCGACAGTTTTCGGATCGCGCGCGAAGTATTCGCCGAGTTGGACAAGGGCTGAAGGCTGCTCATCATGGATATCGGATTCATCGGCCTGGGCAAGATGGGCTTTCCCATGGCCCGTCGCCTGATCGAGGCCAAGCATCGGCTCGTCGTGTTCGACCAGCGCAAGGAGGCGGTGGACAAGCTTGTGGCGTTGGGCGCAGAGGCCGCTTCCTCGCCGAAGGACGTGGCCGACCGGGCCGAGACGGTCATGGCGAGCCTGCCGTCGCTGCAGGCCTCGCTCGAGGTCGCAACCGGCAAGGACGGCGTCATCGAAGGCAAACTGATAAAACGCTTCGTCGATCTCTCCACCGTCGGCTCGCACATGGCGGCGCGGATCCATGATCTGTTGGCGAAGCGCAGCATCGTGCAGCTCGACAGCCCCGTGAGCGGTGGCGTCGGCGGCGCCGAGAAGGGAACGCTCGCGGTCATGGTATCGGGGCCCAAAGCCGATTTCGAAGCGGTGAAGCCGGCGCTCGCCGTGATCGGCAAAGTGTTCTTCATCGGCGAAAAGCCGGGCTCCGCGCAGACCATGAAGCTTGCCAACAACTTCCTGTCGGCGACCGCGATGGTCGCGACGTCGGAAGCCGTGGTGATGGGCGTCAAGTCCGGGCTCGATCCGGGCGTCATGATCGACGTGATCAATTCCGGATCAGGCCTCAACACCGCAAGCCGCGACAAGTTTCCCCGCTCGATCCTGCCGCGCACCTTCGATTTCGGTTTTGCCACCGGGCTGATGGTGAAAGACGTGCGGTTGTGTCTCGAAGAAATGAAGTCGCTGGGGCTGTCGATGGAAGTCGCCGAAGCGGTCGGAAGGCTGTGGGAGGTGGTGATCCGCGAAATGGGCCCGGAATCCGATTTTACTTCCGCGATCAAGCCGATCGAACAGGCGGCAGGCGTGGTGGTGGGCGGGGCAAAAGCCGGCCACGTCGCGAAGTGAGGTCGCCTACATCTGCTCTGTCGTCCCGGGCAGGCGAGCACAGCGAGCGCGACGGGGGACCTATAACCACCGATGCGTATGTTTTGCGAGGCTGGAGCCCCGGCTCGGCGTAACAATTGGCGCCCGTGGTTATGGTTTCCCGCTTTCGCGGGAACGACAAACGCTCACAGCCAGGGCGCCGGACGATCCATCGCGATCAGCGCCTCGACATCGAGGCGCGGGCGCACCACGGCGTACTGGTCGTCCTTGACCAGCACTTCCGGCACCAGCGGACGCGTGTTGTAGGTGCCCGACTGCACCGCGCCATAGGCGCCCGCCGTCATGATCGCCAGGAGATCGCCGGCCTTCGGCTCCGGCAGCTTGCGGTCGAGCGCGAGGTAATCGCCGGTCTCGCAGACCGGCCCCACGACGTCGGCCGTGATGACGCGCGCGTCCCCAGCGGCTTCACGAATCGGCAGGATATCGTGGTGCGCCTCGTACAAGGTGGGGCGAATCAGATCGTTCATCGCCGCGTCGATAATGACAAAATTCTTGGCGTCGCCGTGCTTCACATAGATCACCCGCGTGACGAGGATGCCGGCATTGCCGACGATCATCCGCCCCGGCTCGAACATCAGCCGGCAGCCGAGGTTATGCGTCACCCGCTTGACCATGGCGGCATAGGCGGCAGGCACCGGCGGCGCTTCCTGATCCATATGATAGGGAATGCCGAGGCCGCCGCCGAAATCGATATGCGAGATCGTGTGGCCGTCGGCGCGCAGCGTCTGCACGAATTCCGACAGGATGCGGAACGCGGTTTCCATCCGGCTGAGGTCGGTGATCTGGCTGCCGATATGCATGTCGGTACCGGTCACCTCGATCCCCGGCAGCTTGGCCGCGCGGGCATAGACCGCTCGCGCCCGCGCGAGCGGAATGCCGAACTTGTTCTCGGATTTGCCGGTGGCGATCTTGGCATGGGTACCCGCATCGACGTCGGGGTTGACGCGCACCGAGATCCGCGCCGTCTTGCCGGCCTCGACGGCGAGCCGCGACAGCAATTCGAGTTCAGGTTCGGATTCGATGTTGATGCAGAGAATATCGGCGTCAAGCGCTGCGCGCAGTTCGGCCTCGGTCTTGCCGACGCCCGAGAACAGGATCTTCTGCGGCGGAATGCCGGCGGCCAGCGCGCGCTTCAACTCGCCGCCCGAAACCACGTCGGCGCCGGCGCCGAGTTTCGCCAGCGTCCGCAGCACCGACTGGTTGGAATTCGCCTTCATGGCGTAGCACACCAGCGTCTTCTCGCCGGCGAAGGCCTCGGTGAAGACGCGGTAGTGCCGCTCGAGCGTCGCGGTCGAATAGCAATAAAACGGCGTGCCGACCGCTTCCGCCAGATCGATAAGATTCACCGCCTCGGCGTGCAGCACGCCGTTGCGATAGTCGAAGTGAATTCATGGCGAGTCGGCTCAGTGACTATCCAGCAGCGGATCGAGAATGAATGGTCGCTTTGCTGCCCTTGGGCGCGGCGGGCGGCGCATTGGTTCCGTAATAGGGATTGAACACGCTCGGCGCGCTCGCCGCCGGCTCGTGGTCGGCATTGGCCTGCGCCGCCGCGGCCGCCTGCGGCGGGGTGTTCGGCGGCAGGTCGAGCCCGCCCTTGCGTCCGCAGCCTCCGAGCGCGAGCACGGCCGCGCTCAAAAGGATGATGGCCCATCCCTGACGTGTCGGGCGGTAATTGCTGGTCACGACAAAATCCCCAATGCGGCGGCACCATACAAAGATTGCCCTGCTCTGGCGAGAGCCGGACAATCATGAAATTGCAGCGAAATTCTTCTCCGTCAGCCCAATTTTCGCTCTTTTTCGAGCCGCCTGAGCCAGCTTTTCGCCTGCGCCAATACGTTCTTCGGCGCGGTTCCGCCATAGCTCGTGCGGCTCTTCACCGAAGCTTCCACCGAAAGCGTGGCCAGGGCTTCCCTGGTGATCCTGGGCTCAACCGCCTGCATGTCCTTCAGGGGCAGTTCGTGCAGCGGCACGCCGGCCTTCGAGGCCAGCGCCACGATGCGTCCGGTGACGTGGTGGGCGTCGCGGAACGGCATTTTCAGCGTCCGCACCAGCCAGTCGGCCAGATCGGTGGCGGTGGCGTAGCCCTCGCCGGCGGCGGGCTTCATCCGCGCCTCGTCCGGCACGATGTCCATGACCATTCCGGTCATCGCCCGGATCGCCAGCGACAGCGCGCCGAACGCTTCCATCGCGCCCTCCTTGTCCTCCTGCATGTCCTTTTGATAGGCGAGCGGCAGGCCCTTCATCACGATCAGCAGGCGGTGAGCGCGCCGATCACCCGGCCGGTCTTGGCGCGCACCAGTTCGGCGGCGTCGGGGTTGCGCTTCTGCGGCATGATCGAGGAGCCGGTGGTGAACTTGTCGCTAATCGCACCAGCCCGACCAGCGGCGAGGTCCAGATCACGATTTCCTCGGCGAAGCGCGACAGATGCACCGCCGCGATCGCCGCCGCCGACAGGGTTTCCAGCACGAAGTCGCGATCCGACACGGCATCGAGCGAATTGGCCATCGGCCGGTCGAAGCCGAGCGCTTTCGCGGTCGCGGCGCGATCGATCGGGAACGAGGTACCGGCCAGCGCCGCCGCGCCGAGCGGCAATTCGTTGAGGCGCTTGCGGGCGTCGGCAAAGCGGCCGCGGTCGCGCGCCGCCATCTCGACATAGGCCAGAAGATGATGCCCGAACGTCACCGGCTGCGCGGTCTGCAGATGGGTGAAGCCCGGCATCACGGTCGCGGCATGTTCCAGCGCCCGCTGCACCAGCGCGTGCTGGAACGCGGCCAGCGCCGCGTCGGTTTCGTCGATCGTGTCGCGGACATAGAGCCGGAAATCGGTCGCCACCTGGTCGTTGCGCGAGCGCGCGGTGTGCAGCCGTCCCGCGGCGGGGCCGATCAGCTCGCCTAGCCTGCTCTCGACATTCATGTGAATGTCCTCGAGCGCGCGCTTGAAATCGAACGATCCCTTGCCGATTTCTGACAAAATCGTGTCTAGACCGGATTTGATATTTTTCGCATCGTTTGCCGTGATAATGCCTTGCGCGGCGAGCATCGCGGCGTGGGCCTTGGACGCGGCGATGTCCTGGGCATAGAGGTGACGATCGACGTCGATGGAGACGTTGATTTCCTCCATGATCGCATCGGGGCGCTCGGTGAACCGGCCGCCCCACATCTTGTTGCTCATGATCCGTTACTCATGACCTCTGTTACTCATGACCAGCCGTTGATCGTCGCGCCGGACGCGCGAACGCCTGAACCGGCCGTTGCACAGGCTCTGCATAGCCGTATCTGATACAGGATGACAAACGATATGCCTGAACTGCCCTCGCCTCGCCCCGCCGTCACGCGCCGGATTCCCATCGCCATCGCGGCGGTGGTGATCGGGGCGTTGATCGGATTTGCCGGGGTATACGGGATCGGCGGGTTGAGGCGCAACGCGACCGGCGATCCCGCCTGCCGCGGAGCGGTCGATCTGGCGCGCAAGATCGCGCCGCTGGCGCATGGCGAGGTGGCGGCGCTGACCATGGCGACGGCCCCGTTGCGGCTGCCGGACCTCGCCTTCGAGGACGCCGACGGCAAGCCCAGAAAGCTCTCCGACTGGCGCGGGCGCACGGTGCTGGTGAACCTGTGGGCGACCTGGTGCGTGCCCTGCCGCAAGGAGATGCCGGCGCTGGAAGGCCTGCAAACCCGGCTGGGCGGCCCGAATTTCGAGGTGGTCGCCATCAATATCGACACCCGCGACCCGGAAAAGCCGAAGAATTTCCTGAAAGACGCCCACCTGACCCGGCTCGGCTATTTTAGCGACGAGAAAGCCAAGGTTTTTCAGGATCTTAAGGCCATAGGCCGGGCGCTGGGGATGCCGACCTCGGTGCTGGTCGACGGCCAGGGCTGCGAAATCGCCACCATTGCCGGCCCGGCGGAATGGGACAGCGACGACGCCATCAAGCTGATCACGGCGGCCATGAAATCCCGGTAGAGCTCGTCATTCCGTGGCGCGCGTCGAGCGCGAACCCGGAATCTCGAGATTCCCGATGTGCAATTGCACATCTAGGTTCGCCGCTTCGCGTCGCCCCGGAATGACGAAAGAAAAGAATTATGCCGTGATATTGAGATTGCCGCCGATCGCCGGCGCCGACATTGGCCAGCGACGACGATTTGCTGGCCCGCGCCCAGCAGCGTCAGGACCGCGGATTTCTCGGCGTCGGCGTTCGATTTCAGATGGTGGTGGCGACCTGCATCTGCGCGTTGCCCGCCTGAGCGGCAAGCATACCGCTGACCATGCTCATCATATCCATGACGCCGCATCCCTCCGTCGCCGGCCACGCTACCGGCCAGGGATTAACGAATGCTGGAGATGTTCCTGCGTGATGGTCGGGCTCGCGTCGCCCAGCCGACTTGCCGAGCTAAGCGGTAGGTCTGGCAAACGCGCCTTTGCCGACCCGGCGTCAGGCAATCAGCGCGTCGGGACCGGCTTGTCGCCGCGATAGTCGTAGAAGCCGCGATGGGTCTTGCGGCCGAGCCAGCCGGCCTCGACGTATTTTACCAGGAGCGGGCACGGCCGGTACTTGGAATCCGCCAGTCCCTCGTGCAGCACCTGCATGATCGACAGACAGGTGTCGAGCCCGATGAAATCGGCGAGTTCCAGCGGCCCCATCGGATGATGGGCGCCGAGCTTCATCGCGGCATCGATCGCCTCGACGTTGCCGACGCCTTCGTACAGCGTGTAGATCGCCTCGTTGATCATCGGCAGCAGGATGCGGTTGACGATGAAGGCCGGGAAATCCTCCGACACCGCGACGTGCTTGCCGAGTTTCGTGACGAATTCCTTGGCCGCGTCGAAGGTCGCGTCGTCGGTGGCGATGCCGCGGATCAGTTCGACCAGCTCCATCAGCGGCACCGGATTCATGAAGTGAATGCCGATGAAGCGCTCGGGCCGGTCGGTGGAGGCGGCAAGCCGCGTGATCGAGATCGAGGAGGTGTTGGAGGCGACGATGGCCTCCGGCTTCAGCACCGCGCACAGATCGTGGAAGATCTTGCGCTTGACCTCTTCCTTCTCCACCGCGCTCTCGATCACCAGATCGCAGTCGGCGAGCCCGTCCATCGTCTCGGTGGAGACGATCCGCTCCAGCGCCTTCTTGCGCGCGTCCTCGGTGATCATCTTCTTGGCGACCTGGCGCGACAGATTGCCGTTGATGGTCGCCATTGCCCGACTTCAGGCGATCGGCCGAGACATCGTTGAGCACCACGTCGAGTCCTGCCAGCGCCGCCACATGCGCGATCCCGTTGCCCATCTGGCCCGAGCCGATCACGCCGACCTTCTTGATCATAGCCGCCATTTTGCCATCTCACCGGGGCGAGGCGCGCGTCCCGCGCCTGCCCGTTCTCTTCTTGCATGAACACCGGCCGGAGTCCGATTCATCCGGCCGGCCGTTTCGAACATCCGTTACTTGCCGAGCTTGCCGAGTTCCTCGGTCAGCTCCGGAACCGCCTGATAGAGATCCGCGACCAGACCGTAATCGGCGACCTGGAAGATCGGCGCGTCCTCGTCCTTGTTGATCGCGACGATCACCTTGGAATCCTTCATGCCGGCGAGATGCTGGATCGCGCCGGAGATGCCGATCGCGATATAGAGCTCCGGCGCCACCACCTTGCCGGTCTGGCCGACCTGCCAGTCGTTCGGCGCATAGCCGGCATCGACCGCGGCGCGCGAGGCGCCGACGCCGGCGCCGAGCTTGTCGGCGAGCGGCTCGATATATTTGGCGAAGTTCTCGCGGCTCTGCATCGCGCGGCCGCCGGAGACGATGATCTTCGCCGAGGTCAGTTCGGGACGGTCGCTTTTCGCAACTTCCTCGCCGACGAAGCTGGAGAGGCCGGGATCGGCCGCCGAGGCCGCATTTTCCACCGGCGCGCTGCCGCCATTGCCGGCCGCGGCGAAGGTCGAGGTCCGCACCGTAATGACCTTCTTGGCGTCCTTGGATTTCACCGTCTGGATCGCGTTGCCGGCATAGATCGGCCGCTCGAAGGTGTCGGGCGAAACCACCTTGATGATTTCCGAGACCTGCATGACGTCGAGCAGCGCCGCGACGCGCGGCATCACGTTCTTGAAGCGCGAGGTCGCGGGCGCGACGAAGGCGTCATAGGAAGGCGCCAGCGCCACGATCAGGGCAGCCAGCGGCTCGGCGAGATCGTGGGCATAGGCGTCGCCCTCGGCCACCAGCACCTTGGTGACGCCGGCCAGCTTGGAGGCGGCCTCGGCCGCCGCCCTGGTGCCCTCGCCGCCGCCGGCGACCAGCACATGGACTTCGCCGCCGAGCTGGGTCGCCGCCGTCAGCGCCTTGTTGGTGGAATCCTTCAGGGTTGCGTGTTCGTGTTCGGCAATCAACAGCGTGGTCATCTAGAGAACCCCGGCTTCATTCTTGAGTTTCGACACCAGCTCGGCGACGTCCTTGACCTTGACGCCTCCCTTGCGGCCCGGCGGTTCGGATGTCTTGAGGATCTCGAGATGGGCGGTGAGATCGACGCTGTAGTCGGCAGCGCTCTTCTCGGCGATCGGCTTCTTCTTCGCCTTCATGATGTTGGGCAGGCTGGCGTAGCGCGGCTCATTGAGCCGCAGGTCGGTCGTTACGATCGCCGGCCCCTTGAGTTTCAGGGTCTGCAGGCCGCCGTCGACTTCGCGCGTCACCTTGAAATCGGTTCCATCGACTTCGAGCTTGGAGGCGAAGGTCGCCTGCGACCAGCCGAGCAGTGCCGCCAGCATCTGGCCGGTCTGGTTCGAATCGTCGTCGATCGCCTGCTTGCCGAGAATGATCAGACCGGGCTTCTCTTCGTCGGCGATGGCCTTGAGAATCTTCGCCACCGCCAGCGGTTCGACATTGCCCTCGGCCTTCACCAGGATACCGCGGTCGGCGCCCATGGCGAGGCCGGTCCGGATGGTTTCGGACGCCTGCGCGGGGCCGATCGACACCACCACCACCTCGGTCGCCTTGCCGGCTTCCTTCAGCCGCAGGGCCTCCTCGACGGCGATTTCATCGAACGGATTCATCGACATCTTGACGTTGGCGAGTTCGACGCCCGATCCGTCGCTCTTGACCCGGACCTTGACGTTGTAATCGACCACCCGCTTTACCGGCACCAGAACCTTCATCGATCCTCTTTCGCTTGCATTTTCTTGGGTATTGATCAGCTTGGGCGCGGAACCTAAAGGTCCGGCCAACCCCGGTCAACGCGCGAAGGCCAAAAATCGCCCTGACCGGGCGCGCTTTACCGGTTCTGGCCGGGCACCCACAGCACGTCTCCGGCGCCATTGTCGTTCACCGAACGGCTGGCGACGAACAGGAAGTCCGACAGCCGGTTCATATACTGGATCGCGGCGTCGCTGACCGGTTCATTGGGCTTGGCCGCGAGTTCCACCATCATGCGTTCCGCCCGGCGGCATATCGTGCGCGCCAGATGCAGATGGGCCGCGGCCGGCGTGCCGCCCGGCAGCACGAACGAGGTGAGCGGGGCGAGCCGCGCGTTCAAGGCGTCGATGTCGCGCTCGAGGCGCTCGACCTGACTGGACAGCATCCGCAGCCGTTCCGCCTTGCCCTCGCGCTGCGGCACCGCGAGGTCGGCGCCGAGGTCGAACAGATCGTTCTGGATCAGGCCCAGCATCGCGTCGAGCTCGCGCGCCTCCGCGAGATACAGTCGCACGACGCCGATGGCGGCGTTGGTCTCGTCGACGGTTCCATAGGCGCTGATGCGCAGATCGTATTTCGGACGGCGCTCGCCGCTGCCGAGCGCGGTTGTGCCGTCATCGCCGGTTCGCGTGTAAATGCGATTAAGGACGACCATGGTCCGTCTCCTTTAGGTCTAGCGCCCCATCGCCCAGACCGCGAGCATGGTGATGACAATCGCTACGAATTGCAGCAGCACCCGCAAGCGCATCAATTTTTGGGAACGGTCCGGCGACCCGCCCCGCATCATGTTAACGAGACCCATTAACAGTACCAAGGCGACGGCGCCGACGGCGACAGGAAGGATGATCGTGCTCAGGAATGATGCCATGACCGTACTTAACACCGCGCCGGGCGGTCCGCTACCGGGCACACGCGGCCCGCAACGATCTGGCTTTTAGTTCAATAATATCAGAAGGTAGCACGGTTCGCGGAAGCGACCCCGGCTTCCACTGGCCAAGGTGAAATGTGAGGCAGCTTCGCTACGTCTATCTGGTCGTGATGGATGCATTCTACGAGTTTCTCGCCGATGACGGCTGGGCGATCGCCAGCCATATCGCGCTGTCGGCTTTGATGGCGCTGTTTCCGTTTCTGATCGTGCTGACGTCGCTGGCCGGCTTCTTCGGCTCGAAGGAGCTCGCGGACCAGGCGGCAGGGCTGATGCTGCAGATCTGGCCGAAACAGGTCGCCGATGCGCTGTCGGGCCAGATTCACGAGGTGCTCACCACGACCCGCGGCGACGCGCTGACGATCGGCGCCGTGCTTGCGGTGTACTTCGCCTCGAACGGCGTCGAAAGCCTGCGCGTTGGCCTGAACCGTGCCTATTCGGTGATCGAGCCGCGGCGCTGGTACTGGCTGCGGCTGGAATTGATCGGCTACACCCTGGTCGCTGCTTTCACGGCGCTGGCGATGGCATTCCTGATCGTGCTCGGACCGCTGATGCTGGAGGCGGCGCGGCGCTACATTCCCCTGATCGTCAAAAGCAACGAGCATTTTCTCAACGTTGCGCGCTACGGCATCACCATCGGGGCGCTGACGGTGGCGCTCTTTATCCTCCATGCCTGGCTGCCGGCGGGCCGCCGCCGATTCCTGCAGATCCTGCCTGGCATCATCTTCACCCTGGTGGCCTCGCTGGTGTCGGGCATCGTGTTCGGCCAGTATCTGGCGCGTTTCGCCAACAACTACGTCACGATGTATGCCGGCCTGGCGTCGGTCATCATCGCGCTGGTGTTCCTGTATTTCATCGCCGCGATCTTCGTCTATGGCGGCGCGTTGAACGCGGCGATCATCAAGTCGCGGCTGCCGCACGGCGTGTCGCTTCAAGCAGCGCAGTCGCTAGCGCCCTTGGACTCACAGGCTTGACCAGAAAGGCGTCGGCGCCGGCGGCGCGCGAGGCCGCTTCGTCATCGCCGCGACCCGACACCCCGATGATCGGGATGCGGCCGAGCGGTGGGCTTAAGCCTCGAATCCGCCTGATGGCCTCGATGCCGTCGATGCCGGGCAGCACCATGTCCATCAGTACCGCATCGAAGTCGCCTTGCGCGATCCGCCCGGCGGCGGCCTCGCCGCGCCCGATGAATTCCGCACTATGACCGAGTTCCGTGAGGATCGTATTGAGCACCACGCGGCCGAACGGATTGTCTTCGACACCGAGGACGCGCAGCGCCGGCGTCGGCGCGGCCGGGACGGCGGCATTCGCACCCGAGCTGGCCGCATCCGCCGCTTTGGCGCGCCTCAAACTCACCGTCAGCGTGAAGGTGGCGCCGCCGCCACCGCGTTGCGCGACGACGATATCGCCGCCCATCGCGCGCGCGATCTGCTTTACCGACGACAGTCCAAGCCCGGCGCCGCCGAAGCGCGAGGCGATCGTGAAGTTGGCTTGCGAGAACGGGCGGAACAGGCGCTTGATCTCGTTCAGCGTGAGCCCGATCCCACTGTCGGAAACCGAAAAGGCCACGCCAGCCTTGCCTTTCACACCGCGTGTCGGGACCACCTCGATCGCGACGCCGCCCTGTTCGGTGAACTTCACCGCATTATCGATCAGGTTTTCCAGCGCAGCGCGCAGCCGTACGGGATCACCGACCACCAGCGCCGGCAGCTTTTCCGAAATATCGACGCGCGATTGCAGGCCTTTGGCGGCGGCCCGGCCGGCAAGGGAATCGCCGGCGCTGCGCGCCAGCGCCCGCAGATCGAACAGATCCTGCCGCAGCCCGGCCGCGACCTTGCCTTTCGCAGCATCGACGAACAGGGTCGCAAGGCTGGCGAGATGTTCCGCTCCGGCCTTGATGGTATCGACCCAGCGGCGCTCGCGCTCGTCGAGATCCGACGTCGCCAGGAGATCGCTGATGGCGAGAATTCCGGTGAGCGGGGTGCGGACCTCATGCGCGAACGCGGCGAGCGCCGCCTCGACCATGTCCGGACCAGCCGTCTTGGTAACGCGCTTGCGCGCCTTGCGGGCGGCAAGGCCGGAAGCACGCTTTTTGGGCTGCCGGCTTTTTGCCGACCGCGTGGTGCGCCGTGGGCGCGATTTTGCCGCCATGACTCCCTGACCCTGGCCGTCCCCACCATGCCACGGCCGGGCGCAGGGAGTCACGCCGGAGGGGGTTTTTCCACTTGCCAATCGGCCTGCCGCAAGGCCGCCGGCCAATCAGGGCAATCCGACCAGGCGGCGGATATCCGCCGGCGTCGCACCCTGGCTGCGGAGTTCGCGAAGGCCGGTGGCCGCGGTCGACTTCGACAGCTTCCGCCCCGCCGCGTCAGGGATCAGGCGATGGTGCCGGTAGGTGGGCGCCGGGAAGCCAAAGAGTTGCTGCAGCAGCCGATGCACGCTGGTCGACCAGAACAGGTCCTGCCCCCGCACGACATCGGTCACTCCCTGCAGGACGTCGTCGACCACCACCGATAGATGATAGCTGGTCGGCGTTTCCTTGCGCGCCAGGATGACGTCGCCCCAGGCTTGCGGCCGGGCGGACACCACGCCGGCCTCGCCATCGGGACCTTCGCCGCGCTCGATCCAGGTCGGGTCGCGGGCGCGCGCGCATGCCGCCGCCATGTCGAGCCGCAGCGCGTAAGGCGCGCCGGATTCGATTAATCGCGCGCGGTCACCGGACGCGAGCAGCTTCGCGGAACCGGGATAGAGCGGCGCCCCATCGGGATCGCGGGGCCACCGAGCCTGCGCCTCCCGTTCCGCGACCAGTCTTGCAATCTCGGCACGGCTTTCGAAACTCGGATAGATCAGACCTTGGGCCGCAAGCCGCTCGACTGCGTCGCGATAGTCCGAGAGATGTTCGGACTGCCGCCGCACCGGTTCCTCCCAGGCGATGCCGAGCCAGGCGAGGTCTTCATAGATCGCCGCCTCGAATTCCGGCCTGCAGCGGGTTACGTCGATATCCTCGATGCGCAACAGAAAGCGGCCGCCGGCCTGCCGCGCCGAATCAAAATTCAGTAACGCCGAATAAGCATGGCCGAGGTGCAGATAGCCGTTCGGGCTCGGTGCAAAGCGGAAGACGGATGGCATTGATCTCTTTCGCGGGACATGATGGTTTTAAGGCGCAATGACCCTCCACCTCAACACCCAGGCCGATCTCCAGGAGGCCATCCACGCGCTGGTGAAACAGGATCCCCGGCTCAAGCCGGTATTCGAGATCGCGGGCATGCCGGCATTGCGGCGGCGCGAGCCCGGTTATGCCGGCTTGGCTGCGATCGTCTGCGGCCAGCAATTGTCGACCGCGAGCGCCGCGGCGATCTGGGCCCGCCTTACGGCCGCGTTCGATCCGTTTCATCATGAGGCGCTGCGCAGGGCGCGCGCCGACCGGCTGGGCCGGCTTGGCTTGTCGGCAGCGAAAATCAAGACCCTGAAAACTCTGGCGCGCGAGATCGCCGCCGAACGGCTCAATCTCGACGTGCTGGCCAATGAGGACGCCGACGCCGCACACAGTACGCTCACGGCGCTGCACGGCATCGGGCCGTGGACCGCCGACGTCTATCTGTTGTTTTGCCTCGGCCATGGCGACGCCTGGCCCGCCGGCGATCTTGCCGTACAGGAAGCGGTGAAGATCGGGCTTGGCCTGAAGACGCGGCCGACCACAAAGCAGATGGCGCCCTTGGCGGAGCCGTGGCGGCCCTGGCGCGGCGCCGCGGCGCATCTGTGGTGGTCCTATTACCGGGCGATCAAGCAGCGCGAGGGCGTGATCGCGGGAGCGGACAAAACCGCGGCAAAAGCGAACGCTGTTTTAAACAAGTTGGCTGTTGCAAAACGGTCATCGGCAAAAGCGAAGATCACCGGCTAGATCATGATCCGATTAGATTGAATCGGATCATGATCTCATCTCTTGGTTTGAGCATGATCTTTTCGGAAAACCGGTTCCCACTTTTCCGGATCATGCTCTCGAAAACTGCCGGGATCGAAAACATGAAATCCACCGACTTCGTCGTTGCCCGCAACGATCTGCAGCAATGCAAATTCATCGAGACGCAACCGCCTGACGCCGGCCATTTGCCCGCTGACATGCTGCTGGTCAAAATCGACCGCTTCGCCTTTACCGCCAACAACATCACCTACGCCGTGCTCGGCGACCAGTTGAAATACTGGCAGCTGTTTCCGGCGCCGGAAAATTTCGGCAACATTCCGGTGTGGGGATTCGGCGAGGTGATCGCGTCGCGTCACCCGGCTATCGCCGAAGGCGAACGCCTGTTCGGCTATTTTCCGATGGCGACCCATCTCGTGATCGAAGCCGCCGATGTCGGCAAGCGGTCCTTGCGCGACGCCGCCGCGCATCGGCAAGGCGTGGCGCCGGTCTACAACGCCTATGCGCGCGTCGGGACTGATCCCGCCTTCGCCGGCCGGCAGGGCGACTATCAGGCGCTGCTGCGGCCGCTGTTCATGCTATCGTTGCTGGTTGACGATTTTCTCAGCGAAAATTCGTTTTACGGTGCCCGCCGCGTGATGCTCTCCAGCGCCTCCAGCAAGACCGCGTTCGGGCTCGCACATCTGTTGCATACGCTGCGCAAGGATATCAGGGTGATCGGGCTCACCTCGGCGGCCAATACCGATTTTGTCAGGTCGCTCGGATGTTACGACGAAGTCGTGACCTATGACGCCGTGACCTCGCTGGCCCCGGATTCACCCGTCGCGTTCGTCGATATGGCCGGCAACAGCGAGTTGCGCACCACCTTGCACCGGCATTTCGGCAATCAGATGAAATATTCCGGGCGCATCGGACTTACCCACCGCAGCTCATCGCCGGATGAGCCGGAATTGCCGGGCGCAAAGCCGACATGGTTCTCCGCGCCCGATCAGATTCGCAAACGCGCCGGGGAGTGGGGACCGGGCGGCATCAACGCGCGGTTCAGCGCCGCCTGGTCCGGCTTCGCGCCGATGCTGGATCGCTGGCTCACCGTGATCGAAGGCCGCGGCGAGGAAGCGGTGCAACAGGTCTACCTCGATACGCTAAATGGCCGCGTGCTGCCCGACCAAGGTCACATCCTGTCGCTGGCGACATAGCGGCGTTCTCCTGCCGCCCTTTCTGCGCCATCCCAAACCGTATAGGGTTTGCCGACAGGGAAGACGCCGCGAAGACGGCAAAGAGAAAACGCCAATGCTGGATAGAACGGACGATGTTTCGATCGCTGCCGAAGACTGGCTGGCGCAATTCGAAAGCGCCATCGCCAAGCCTGATGAATCCGCACTGAAGACCCTGTTTCTCCCGGAAAGCTATTGGCGCGACGTGCTGGCGCTGAGCTGGAACCTGCAGACCGTCAACGGCGCGGACGCCGTCCTGACAGAGCTGAAAGCGCGCGTCGGAAGTGCCGCACCGCGTGGTTTCAGAATCGATCCCGACCGCGCTCCGCCGCGCCGGGTCAGCTCGCGCCGGCATGCTTGCGATCGAGGCGATTTTCAAATTCGAAACCGCGCAAGGGCGCGGCAGTGGAATCCTGAGGCTGATCCCCGACACCGCCGACGGCAACCGGCTGAAGGCCTGGACGCTGCTCACCGCGCTCGACGAATTGAATGGATTTGAGGAGCAACTGGGATCGTCACGGCCGCGCGGTCAATCCTATTCGCGCGATTTTCGCGGCCCCAACTGGCTCGACTTGCGCAAGGCCGCAAGCGAATATGCCGACCGCGATCCCGATGTGCTGGTGGTCGGCGGTGGGCAGGCCGGGCTTGCGATCGCGGCGCGGCTGAAGCAATTGCAGATCGACACGCTGATCGTCGACCGCGAGGCCGCGCATCGGCGACAACTGGCGCAAGCGCTATCATGCGCTGACGCTGCACAACCAGGTGCAGGTCAATCACCTGCCCTACATGCCGTTCCCGCCGAACTGGCCGGTCTATATTCCGAAGGACAAGCTCGCCAACTGGTTCGAGGCCTATGTCGATGCCATGGAGCTGAACTACTGGACCGGCACCGAATTCGAGAGCGGCTCCTACAATGAGGCCGAAGGCCGCTGGTCGGTGGTGCTGCGCCTGGCCGACGGGGCGATGCGCACCATGCATCCAGGCCATGTCGTGATGGCTACCGGCGTCAGCGGCATTCCGAACCTGCCCGATATCAGCCTCGTTGAAGACTTTTGCCGGCACGGTGCTGCATTCCAGCCAATATGACGACGGCGAGGCATGGAAAGGCAGGAAGGCCATCGTGATCGGCACCGGCAACAGCGGCCACGACATCGCGCAGGACCTGCATTCGAGCGGCGCCGACGTGACGCTGGTGCAACGCAGCTCGACGCTGGTCACCAATATCGAACCCTCGGCGCAGCTGGCCTATGCGGCCTACAACGAGGGAACGCTGGAAGATAACGACCTGATCGCGACCTCGATGCCGCTGGTGCTGGCTAAGCGCAGCCACGTGATGCTGACCGAGCAATCCAGGAATCTGGACAAGGATCTGCTCGACGGGTTGACGCGGGTCGGCTTCAAGCTCGATTACGGCGACGGGGGTACCGGCTGGCAGTTCAAATACCTCACCCGCGGCGGCGGCTATTATTTCAACGTCGGCTGCTCCGATCTGGTCGCCAGCGGCGCCATCAAACTGATCCAGTTCGACGATATCGAAAATTTCGTCACCGACGGCGTGCGGATGAAAAACGGCGAGACACGCGCCGCCGACCTGATCGTGCTGGCGACCGGCTACAAGCCGCAGCAAGTCCTGGTGCGCAAACTGTTCGGCGATGCGATCGCGAACCGCGTCGGCCCGATCTGGGGTTTCGGCGAGGGCCAGGAACTGCGCAACATGTACACCCGCACGCCGCAGCCGGGCCTCTGGTTCATCGCCGGCAGTCTGGCGCAGTGCCGGATCAATTCGAAATACCTGGCGCTGCAGATCAAGGCGATCGAGGAAGGCTTGCTGCCGCGAAGCGCATGCGCTCCACTTCACCACCGTCCCTCATGATCCAGGATATCCTGGACGATGAAGGACTCCGCGCGGCGCCAGGCCTCGTCGTTATCGCCGCGAAAGGTCACGAGACGATCGAAAACGACATTCCGCGTCTTCACGTCGACAATGTCGAATTTTGCCCATTGCACCAGCGTGCTCATCTTGTGAACGCTGCTGATCAGGAGATATTCGGCGCCGGCCGCTTGCGCCTTGCCGAGCAACTGATCGGTGTCGATGTCGCCAGCCGAACAGGCGTTTGGCGGACAATTGAGGGTGACGTTTCGCAGCTTTCCGCTCGCCGCCAGATCGGTGCGCAACGAAGCTTCGAAGTCGCGCAAGCGCCGGACATGCGGGGCGCTCTGGTCGATGACCTCGCCCGACGTATCGGTATATTGGATTTCGACGACCGCGAAGCCGGGCGGCTCGCCTTGCGCCTGAGTTTGCCGAACAAGGCTGGCGTAGAAGACGGCGGCGGCGACCAGCGCGAGGCTTGCTGAGCGTAATTTTATCGACTTTTGCATGGGGAGGGTTCCTGGTGGCGACGCGCTAGTTCGCCTGTTTCAGCAGACGGCGCTGGATGAGCCAGCGCGTCCCACGGCTCCAGGCCACGTTGGCGCCCGCGCGCAGGTCAGTCTGCTCGACGTCGACGAGTTCCCCGGATTGCGCGTCGCGAATTTTGTAGGTCACCGCGTAATCCGTTCGGCTGATGCGCGTAACGATCCCGATCATCGACTGATCCGCCTGAAGGCCGGCGGCGATTTTGGCTTCGCAGCCGCCGCAATCGTGCAATTTGCCTGTTCGGGCCGCTTCGTCGTTCGGCTGGCCGACGTCGACCAGTTGATAGCGTCCCGATTCCGCGATCAGCCGACGCGCCTCTTCGGTCGAGAGCCGCAATTGCTCGCGGTCGATGTCGTCGGGGGGAATGTACCCCGCCGCAGCGCTGAAATCTTCCAGTTCAAACGGGAAGACCGCAAGCTTGATGGGGGACGTCGCGCCGGGTTCGGCTGTCCTGGCGACCGCGAACCCTGCAAAAATGACGGCCGGAGCGAGGATCAAAGCAATGCCGCGCATGGACGAACCCTGTTCCAAATCGCGACCATATCGCCCGATCTGCTCCCCCTGCGAAACGGGGACTTTCCCCGGATTGACCGGGTGAAATACCCGATCTTGCCCCGCCCCCCTTTCTTCCCGGCGATTTTTGTTTCTAAATGCGACGGGAATAGGAGAGAGCTTGCAACAGGCCCCTCATTCCGTGGCGGGCGGCGCGCACGCCATCGACCTCAAGCTGCGGCTGGCGTTACGTGTCGCCGCGCTCGCGGCGGTTTGCTTCCTCGCCGTCGCGGCCTACGCGTTGTTTGACAGCGACCATATCGCCAGAGCCAGAACCAGCCATATCGCCGAAATCGTCGCCAGGGATATCTCGTTGCAGCAGGCGCAGGCGCAATGGTTCTCCTCCCCCGGGCGGACTCCGGATTTGCAGCGGGTCGCAACGCCTTTGATGGAACCGGGCCTCTGCATCGCCTATCGAGACAAGGTCGGAGATTTTCGCCAGGGCATTTGCCGCGGCGCACTCGCCAACGAAATTGCCGCGCCCGAAAGTTTCGCGGCGCTCTATCGCGCCATCTTTCATCCCGGCGAACCGATCTCGATACCGCTCCTCATCGGCGGCAAAGCCGGCGGCATGGCGGTCGCGACCTTCGACCCCGCCACGCAGATCGGCCAGAGCTGGCGCGAGGCGAGCCGCCTCCTCTCCGTCATGGCGTTCGCCCTGGCGGGGCTTTGCATCGCGGTCTATGCCGCGCTGGCGCGTGCGCTCCGGCCAACGCACATCATTCGCGCCGGGCTGAAGCAGCTTTCGGCGAACGATCTTTCCGCGCGCCTGCCCCATTTCGATCTCGCCGAGCTCTCAGCGATTTCCGACGTCTTCAACGCGCTGGCGCAAAAGCTGGAGGCCGCCCTCGCCGAACGCAACGCGTTGACGCGAAAGCTGATCGCCGTGCAGGACGAGGAGCGGCGCCATCTCGCGCGCGAGCTGCACGACGAATTCGGTCAGTCGCTCACCGCCATCGCGGCGCAGGCCACGGCCGCCGCCCATACCGCGGAGCGCGAATGTCCGCCGCTGTTCGAAGAATGCCGGGGCATTTCGCGGACCACGGCGGGCATGATGGAAACTTTGCGCAGCGCGCTGGTGCGCCTGCGCCCGCCCGACATCGAGGAGCTCGGTCTCACCCTGAGCCTCGAAAGCCTCGTTGCGAGTTGGAACGGCTTCGAGAAGGGCCGCACCCGTTTCGACATTACGATCATTGGCAAGATTGACGATTTGCCGCCGAGCGTCTGCGCCAATCTTTATCGCATCGCGCAGGAAGCGATCACCAATGCGGCGAAGCACGCGCAGGCGAGGTGCGTACAACTGCGCCTCGAGGCAGGACTGGCCGACATCGTCCTGAGCGTCGAGAACGACGGCGAGGCGACGGGTGGAAATCTCGCGCCAAAAGCCGGCATGGGACTTCTCGGCATGCAAGAGCGGGTCGTTTCGCTCGGCGGAAGCTTGCGCTTCGAGCGGCGCGCGGCGGGTGGCGCCCGGCTGGTCGCGACCATTCCCAATATGGGGTCGGAACCTTGAGCATGCCCGAGACCAGGAGCTTCACGCGTGTGATGCTGGCGGACGACCATGCGATCGTGCGCGAGGGCTATCGCTCGCTGCTGCATAAGCAGGACAGCCTTCAAGTGGTCGCGGAGGCTGCCAACGGGGCCGATGCCTATCGTGTCTACAAGCAGGCCAGGCCCGACCTCGTCATCATGGACGTATCGATGCCGGGAATTGGCGGGGTCGAGGCGATCCGTCGGATCCGGCAATGGGACAATTCCGCGCGCATCCTCGTGTTCACCATGCACCAGAGCGCCGCTTATGCGGTCCAGGCGATCAAGGCCGGCGCACGCGGCTTTGTCACGAAAAGCAACCCGCCGGAAACGCTGCTGCGCGCGATCGCCGAGGTCATGGCCGGGCGCATCGCGCTCAGTCCCGACATCGATCACGAGCTCGCCATCAACCGGCTCGCCGATGAACCTTCGGCCGTCGACGCGCTGAGCCCACGGGAATTCGAAATCCTGCGGATGTTGCTGGCCGAGAAATCCGTGGATGACATCGCTGAGACGCTGCATATCAGCGTCAAGACCGCGGCCAACACCCGCTATCTCATCCGCGCCAAACTCGGCGTCGCGTCCGACATCGAGCTTGTGCGCCTTGCGCTTCGCCAGCGGATCATCGCCGCGGAGGATGTCGAGAGCTAGACTACAGCTCATTTCCGGCGCGTCCGGGGCGGCGATCAAATCTCGCCCAGCACCTCGCGCCGCCGTTGTTCGGACTGCTCCGCATAGCGCCGCATCGCGTGGGCCTCGCTGAGAACGCCGATTGGCCGGTGTTCGCCGTCGGTATCGACCACCGCCAGCGATTCCGCCTCCGCCGCGTCAAAGACCGCGATGGCTTCCTGGATGTTCATGCCGGGATGCAGCACGACATCCTGGAAATGCAGCAAACCGATCAGACCGTTATGCGCCTCGATATCCGGCGCGTGCGCGTCGGCGACCAGAGCCAGCCCGACATAGCGACCGCTATCGTCGACCGCGATCACCTGGGTCTTCGATCCCAGCGGAAATTTGTCGCGGAATTCGGTGATCGGCATGTTGGCATTCACGGTGGCGACGTCCTGCCGCATCAGGCTGCGCACCGTGAGGTCGCGGATCCAGCCGATATCGGCGGCGCTGCGAATGGTCTCGCCGCGCAAATGCAGCCGCCAGGTCGCGAAGGAGTAACCGAACAGTTCGCGGGTGATCTGGGTCGAGATGATGACCGCGACCAGCACCGCCGTGGTGAGCCAGAGATTGCCGGTCGATTCCAGCGCGATGAACGACATCGTCAGCGGCCCACCGATGACCGATGCCGACAGCGCGCTCATACCGATGATGGCGTAGACGTTCGGGTTGAGATTGAGACCCGGCCAGATCGCGTCAAAGCCGCCGGCGAACAGGTGACCGCCGAGCGCGCCCAAAAACAGCGTGGCGAAGAACAAGCCGCCGCGAAAGCCGGATCCCAGCGATATCACCGACGCAATCGCCTTCAGCGTGAATATGGTCGCAAGGACCGACAACGGAATTGAAACAAATCCGGCAAAATGCAGCGCGCCATGGCCCGACGACATTACCTGTGGCGTGATCAAAGCGAGCAGGCCCACGCCGAGGCCGCCCAACGCCGGACGCAGCGGCGGCCAAAGTCGGGTCTTGGCCAGCAGCGTCTCGCACAGCGCCACGCCACGCATGATGCCGATGCCGAACAGGGCCGACAGAACACCGAGCAATGCCGCAATCGCAAGATCACGACCGAGGACGTCGCCGACCGGACCGACGCCGACGCCGAACGACAGCACCGTAAACGCGTGCGCGACGAAATAGCCCGCCACCGCGGCGACGCCGACCGGCGTCAGGCTGGCCGGCGTGTATCCCCCGATCACCAGCTCGAAGGCATAAAAGGCGCCGGCGAGCGGCGCCCCGAACGCGCCCGCGATCGCGGCCGCCGCGCCGCAGCCGACCATGATGCGCTGATCGGCGCGGCGCAGGTGAAAGCCGCGGCCCAATGAGGCGGCAAGACCGCTGGCAAGCTGGGTGTAGCCCGCTTCAAGCCCGACCGAAGCGCCGACGCCTGAGGACCATACCGTCTGCGACGCCACGATGGCGCTGCCGCGAAACGACATCCGGCCGCCATGCAGGGCGTTGGCCTCGATCGGATCGATTTCGCGCGCCGGCCGAAATCGCTGCAGTACCAGGAATGCCACACCCAGTAATAGTCCGCCGAGGCTCGGCACCAGCAACGCGCGCAGCGGCGCGATCGCGAATTGGCTCGACAGGCGTTCCCCGATTTCAATGTTGAACAGCAGCACATGCATGCCTTCGACGGCCGCGCTCATGGCCGCCACGACCAGTCCGCCGATGATACCGACCAGGGCCGCGAGGACGACCAGGCTGGTTTCATGGGCACGCACGAACGCCCGGAGCCGGCGCGGCGCCTCAATAAATTGCGAGGTGGTGACCATTCCTATGGAGCCCGTAAGCGGCCGAAGGCGCCGCCCGCCTCGGTTTAGCGGTCTTCATACCGATCATGCAACCCGGGCCGGCGCGGCGGATAAGGCCCTCAACGCCTCTTCACAATCCCGTCACGCAGCCTGTAGTATGTCAACGTATGCTGCTTCGCAGCTAATGGGAGTCAGGAGCGTTATTTGAACGCACATGTCTCGCAAGGCGGTTGGCCGGTCCTGGTGCTGAACGCGGATTTCCGCCCGCTCAGTTATTATCCGCTGTCGCTCTGGTCGTGGCAGGACGCGATCAAGGCGGTGTTCCTCGATCGCGTCAACATCGTCGAACATTACGACCGCGCGGTGCGCAGCCCCTCCTTCGAGATCCAGCTGCCGAGCGTGGTGTCGCTGAAATCCTTCGTCAAGCCGAGCACGCACCCCGCCTTCACCCGATTCAACGTGTTCCTGCGCGACCGCTTCGTCTGCCAGTATTGCCTGGCCAGCGACGATCTCACCTTCGATCACATCATCCCGCGCAGCAAGGGCGGCCAGACCACCTGGGAAAACGTGGTCGCGGCCTGTTCGCCCTGCAATCTGCGCAAGGGCAATCTGACGCCGCAGCAGGCGCGGATGTTCCCGAGGCAGTCCCCGTTCGCGCCGACGGTGCACCAGCTGCACCGCAACGGCCGGCTATTCCCGCCGAATTACCTGCACGACAGCTGGCTCGATTATTTATACTGGGACACCGAGCTCGATCCGTAGGCGAGTTCTCGTCCGTTCCGCCTCACGCCAGATGGCAGGCCACGAAATGCCCGTCGCTGCCCTGCTTCAGGTCGGGCGCCGTTTGCCGGCAGCGTGGCTCGGCCTTGGGGCAGCGGGTGTGAAAATGGCAGCCATTCGGCGGGTTCATCGGGCTCGGCACATCGCCTTGCAGGCGGATCCTCTTGCGCTTCACCTTGGGGTCCGGCACCGGCACGGCGGAGAGCAGTGCCTGCGTGTAGGGGTGTTGGGGATTGCGGTAGAGATCGCTGGCCTTGGCCAGTTCGACGATGCGGCCGAGATACATGACCGCCACGCGGTCGGAGATGTGCTCCACCACGGAGAGATCGTGCGCCACAAACAAATAGGTGAGGTTCAACTCGCCCTGTAAATCTTCCAGAAGATTGATCACCTGCGCCTGAATGGACACATCGAGCGCCGAAACCGGCTCGTCGCATACGATGAGCTTGGGTTCCACCGCGAGAGCGCGCGCGATCACGATGCGCTGGCGCTGGCCTCCGGAAAATTCGTGCGGGTAGCGGCGCATATGCTCGCCCTTCAGCCCGACCTTGACGAGCAGACTTGCCACGCGGTCCTCCCGCTCGCTTGCCGAGGAAGCGAGCTTGTGGATCGTCAGTGCTTCACCAAGGATGGCCCCGACGGTCATGCGCGGATTGAGGGAGGCGAAAGGGTCCTGGAACACGATCTGCATCTTGCGCCGCAGGGCGCGCAAGTCATTGCCGCCGAGGCCCAGCACATCCTGTCCGTCAAAGACGATCTCGCCCGAGGTGGGCTCGATGAGACGCAGGACGCAGCGGCCCGTGGTGGACTTGCCGCAGCCGGATTCACCGACCACTCCCAGCGTTTCGCCGCAATTGACCGCAAACGACACGCCGTCCACCGCATGGACGCGCCCGACCTCACGCGACAACAAGCCGCCCAGGACGGGAAAATGTTTCTTGAGATTGGTGACCTGCAGCAAGGGCTCGCTCAGCGGCGCCTCTCCCAGATGGCAAGCCATGCGATGGCCCGGCGCGACCTCGCGCAAGACCGGTTCCCTTTCGGTGCAGAGGCTCATGGCGTGGCGGCAGCGCGGCGCGAACCGGCAACCCGGAGCGGGATTGATCAGGATCGGCACGGACCCGCCGATGGTCTCCAGCCGGCTCTTATGCTCGCTGTCCAGGTCGATGCGTGGAATGGAGCGGATCAGACCCTGCGTATAGGGGTGGCGCGGGTCTTCGAACAGCCTGTCGACGTCGGCTTCTTCGACGACCTTGCCGGCGTACATCACCACCACGCGCTGCGCGGTTTCGGCCACCACGCCCATGGCATGGGTGATCAGCATCACCGCCATGCCGAAGCGCTCCTTCATGTCCTGCAACAAATCGAGGATTTGCGCCTGGATGGTCACGTCAAGCGCGGTGGTGGGCTCGTCGGCAATGACGAGCTTGGGTTTGCAGGCCAGCGCCATCGCGATCATGACGCGCTGGCGCATGCCGCCCGAGAACTGATGCGGATAGTGATGCACGCGCTCTTCCGCATTGGGAATCTGCACCAGCTTCAGCATCTCGACCGTCCGGGCGAACGCCTGCTTGTTTGGCAGGCCCTCATGGACACGCAGGCTTTCCGCGATCTGCTCGCCGATGCTCAGCACCGGATTGAGCGAGGTCATGGGCTCCTGGAAGATGAAGCCGATCTCCTTGGCCCGGACTTCGTCCAGATCGTGGCTCGTGAGCGGTACAAGGTCGCGGCCCTCGAAGATGATCTGGCCTTCGACGATGCGGCCGGGCGGCATGGCAATCAGCTTCAGGATCGACATCGCCGTGACGGTCTTGCCGCAGCCGGACTTGCCCACCACGCAGAGCGTCTCGCCCTTGTTGATGGTGATGTCCACGCCGTCGACGGCCCTTACGATACCGTCGTCGGTGGCAAAGTGGGTCTTCAGGCCCTTTATTTCGAGCAAGGGCGCCATCAGATCACCCGTCGCGCATCGAGAGCGTCGCGCAATCCGTCGCCGATGAAATTGATGGCCACGACCGCGATGAAGATGGCGCCACCCGGAAACAGGGCCCAATGGGCGGCAATGTCGAGATAGTCCTTGGCGTCGTACAGCAGGCGCCCCCAGGTCGGCGTATCCGGCGGAAAGCCAAGCCCTAGGAAAGAGAGCGTAGATTTGGCGATGATGGCGGCAGCAACGTCGATCGTCCCGGCAATGATCACCGGTCCGACCGCGTTGGGCAGAATGTGGCGGACCACCTGCCGCATGGGACTAGCGCCGAGCGCGCGGGCAGCTTCGACAAATTCTTTCTCGCGCAGGGAAAGGAACTGGGCACGCACCAGGCGGGCGACCGGCATCCAGCGCAGTCCGCCGATCACCAGCACGATGAGGATGAAAATGCCGCCCTCGGGGCCGAACACGGCCTTGAGCCCGTCGCGGAACAAATAGATGAGCAGGAGCAGCAGCGGCAATTGCGGCAGCGAGAGGAAGAGATCGGTGAGCCACATCAGCGCATGACCGAGCGCGCCGCGCGACATGCCCGCGAGCGCGCCGATCAGCGTGCCGACAAACACGGAGACCATCATCGCGGCAAGGCCGACCGCGAGCGAGATGCGCCCGCCATAGATCATGCGGGCGAGAATATCCTGTCCCAGATCGTCCGTGCCAAAGGGATGGGCGAGCGAAGGACCCTCGAGGCGCGCGCTGAAATCGATGTCGTTCATGCCGATGCGCCAGAGGAAGGGGCCTAACACCACCGCCGCAACCAGAACAAGCAGCAGCACCGCGCTGATCACGGCGAGCTTGTGGCGGCGATAACGCAGCCAGCTCTCGCGCCAGACCGAATAGGTGCGGCGCCGCTCAGCGGAGGGAGATGCGAGGGTCAAGCCAGCCATACAGAACGTCCGCGATCAGGTTGAAGAGCACCACCAGGCAAGCGAATACGAAGGTCACGGCCATCACGACCGGCGTGTCATTGGCGAGAATGGAGGAAATCAGCAGCGATCCGATGCCGGGAATGCGGAATATCTGTTCGGTGACGATAGCGCCGCCGAACACGGCGGGCATCTGCAGCGCGATCAGCGTTACCACCGGAATCATGGCGTTGCGCATCACATGCCTGACGATGACCCTTCGCTGCCCCAGGCCCTTGGCTCGGGCGGTGGTGACGTAGTCGAGGCGGGTCACGTCCAGCATGGCCGAGCGCACGAACCGGGTCATGGACGCGCCTTGGAACAGGCCGAGCACCATGACCGGCATGACGGCCTGCCGTACCTCTTCGATCACCCAATGTACGCCGGTCGCCTTGATGTCGGTCGAATAGACGAAGGGCAGCCAGTCCAGCGTGATCGAAAAGATCAGGATGAACAGGATGCCGGTAAAAAACGTCGGCAGCGAAAACCCGATGAACGCGAGCGTGTTGGCGATCTGGTCGAAAATCGAATAGGGCCTGGTGGCAGCGTAGACTCCGACCGGGATCGCAATCAGAAGCGCAAGCAGCTGCGCCGAGCCGATCACATAGAGCGTGGTCGGCAGGCGCTGCAGGATCAGCGTGTCCACGTTCATCCGGCTGACGAACGAAAAACCCCAGTCGCCCTGCGCCATGGCAATCAGCCAATGCAGGTAGCGAAGATAGACCGGATCGTCGAGGCCGAATTTGGCGCGAAGCGCGAGGCCCACGTCGGGCGGCACGTTCGCATTGGTCGCCAGCTCGCTGAAGGGATCACCGGGCGCGAGCGCCAGCACGACGAACAGGACGAGCGAAATTCCGAGCAGGCTCGGAACGGCGATCAAGAGGCGGCGCAGGACATACTGGCTCATGCGGGGAACCCTTCGGCGACCGTCCTCACGCCTCCTCCCGGTACCAATTGTGCAGATTGTCCGTGTCGCCGGCCCAGCCGCTGACTACCGGGCGCAGCGTATTGGCGCACGCACTCACTTTCAGGCGGTGCATCACGGGGATGAAGGACGACGTCCTGACACAGGAGGTCATTGGCCCCTGATGTAGAAGGCCGCGCGCTTGACGGGATCGACCTCGGCCTCGGCCGCATCGATCACCGCGTCATAATCCTTGTTGACATAGCGCGGGAAATTTACGCCCCCCCACTTGTTCGCCTTGCTGGCCACGTAGCGCGAATGGTAGCGGCGCATGTGCTGGGCCGGGTCGGGCTGGGTCATCGGGATCTGGAACATCTCGATGTCGGCGTAAAACTTGGCATAGGTGTCGGGATTGCCGACGTCGGAGGAAAAGAACACCGAGGCCACGACCGATTTCAGCTCCACCTCGATCCCCGCTTTCTGGCAGGCCTGCTTGACGATGGCCTGGGTCTTCTGGCGCGGCCCGTTGATCGAGGTCTGGTACAGCAGCTTCAGCCTCTTGCCGCCTTTCTCGCGGATACCGTCGGCGCCGGGTTTCCACCCTGCATCGTCCAGCAGCTTGGCCGCCTTCTCGATATTGAACTCCCGCGAAATGTTCTTGGAAACGAATTGCTCGGGCCCGTTGAGGAAATTGGGCGTAATGCGCCCGGCGCGGCCATAGATAAACTTCTTGGATGGACTCTCTGGTTGACGAGCAGCGCGAAGGCCTTGCGCACCGCCGGATCGGAGAACAGCGGATGCTTGGTCTTGATCGAGGAACGCTCGCCATCGATCTCGGTATAGGGATCGGTGGAGTTCAGGGCGATAAATTCCGTGTCTCCGCCCACCGCATAGATCGTCTTGCCCTTGCCGCCTTTCTCGAGGCGCGGACAAGACGTCGTCTTCCACCTGGATGAGGTAGCCGAAATCATACTCGCCGGTCTGGATGACGGCGCGCGCCGCCGAGACGGCATCGCCGCCGCCCTTCATCTCGATCGTGTCGAAGTAGGGACGGTTGGGCATGTGGTAATCAGGGTTGATCTCACCGCGGATGAGGTCGCCCGGCTTGAACTCGATGAATTTGTAC
>CAVYMZ010000016.1:0-836370 GCA_963769705.1 uncultured Alphaproteobacteria bacterium
CCATGCGCGAAATCAGCCGTAGCCACGAGATGTCGATCCACGCTGGGGCGATAAACCGTGACCATGTTCATCTGCTGCTCTCGATCCCTCCGCATCTTTCTGTGTCGCGCGCGGTGCAGTATCTGAAGGGAAAGAGTTCTCATCGGCTTCTAACGGAGTACCAGTCGCTGAGGAAGCGCTACTGGGGTCAGCATCTTTGGTCGCGGGGATATTGGGTGGCAACCAGTGGAAATGTTACCGATGAAGTCTGGAAGAAGTACATCGAAGATCAAAAGCCGGAAGAGCCGGACGACAATTTCAAGGTAGTCTGAGAAAATCGACCCAAAGGGTCGATCAATCCGGCTTCCAGCCGTAATCCGAAGCCACCGCCTTCAGGCGGTGGAGTGTTCACAGAGACTAGGCCTTAGATGATCCCAGATTCTCAATCGATTTCTCCCTGATCGGATGCATCATGCAAAAGACGGCGCCGCGGGGCTGGTTCGGCATTGCCCATAGCCGCCCGCCATGTGCATCGACGATTGAGCGGCGGATCGACAACCCCATCCCCAAACCGCGAGCTAAGCCGGAACCTAGGTGATGACGGAATGAGATAGGCGGCGTATCGAGGCGGGTGTCGAGCCTGCCAGAACCTCTCAAGGAGAGCGATACGCCATGAATGAGAATAGCAATATTGTTCGTCTTCGTCACCCCGACGAGATCGATGATCCCCTGACCAATATCCTGCGATCTGGTGCGCGACAGCTGCTCGCGCAGGCTATCGAGCTGGAGGCTGAGGCGTTTCTTGCCGAGATGAAGGACCTCAAGCTTGCTGATGGGCGAGATCGTGTTGTCCGGCACGGTCATGGTCCCGAACGTACGATCCATACGGGGATCGGCGCTGTCGAGGTTGCTCGGGTGAAGATTCGAGATCGCGGGGCTGCCGGCGACGGCGAGCGGATCCGGTTCACCTCGGCGATCCTGCCGCTTTGGGCACGGCGCACGAAGAGCTTGGATGCGCTTCTGCCGGTTCTTTATCTGCGTGGCATCTCGACCGGGGACTTCCAGGAGGCCTTGGCCGCGCTGTTGGGCAAGGACGCGCCGAACCTGTCGCCGGCGGTGATTTCCCGTCTGACGGCGGAGTGGCAGGGCGAGTACGGGCATTGGCAGAAGCGGGATTTGTCAGCGCGCCGATATGTGTACGTGTGGGCCGACGGCGTATTCCTGCAGGCTCGCATGGAAGACCACAGTGAGTGCATGCTGGTGCTGATCGGGGCTACGCCGGAGGGCAAGAAGGAACTCATCGGCTTCCAGGTTGGCGTTCGGGAAAGCGGGCAGAGCTGGCGCGAACTTCTGATCGATGTGAAAAGACGGGGACTGAAGATCACTCCGGAAATCGCCGTTGGTGACGGTGCGCTCGGCTTCTGGAAGGCGCTCGACGAGGTCTTTCCCGGAACGCGCCATCAGCGCTGCTGGGTGCACAAGACTGCGAACGTGCTGAACAAGGTCGCGCTGTCGGTGCAGGTGAACATGAAGAAAGATCTGCGCGAAATTTACCTGGCGCCAAGCCGCGCTCTGGCCGAGGTAGCGATCGATGTCTTCGCCGAGAAATACCAGGCGAAACATCACAAGGCGGTCGAATGCCTGACCAAGGACCGCGAAGCGCTGCTGGCCTTCTTCAACTACCCTGCCGAGCATTGGGATCACTTGCGGACGACGAACCCCATCGAAAGCGTATTCGCAACGGTCCGGCACAGGACGGTGCGGACGAAAGGTTCGTTGTCGTCAACGACCGCCAGGCTGATGGTGTTCAAGTTGGTCATCGCCGCATCAAAAACCTGGCGGCGGCTGAAAGGCACAAATCACTTGCCCAAGATTGTCGCAGGTGTCAGATTCAAAGACGGCATCGAGGTCCTCGAAGTGCCGGAAAACCACGCCGCCTGATCGCGCCGCATCACCTAAAATCCCTCATAGCTCCCAAACCGCTCGACTTGGTCGTATAGAAAGCCTCAAAGATGCGCGCGAGGTTCGTTTGCGGCAGCCGCGATGAGCGAGGTTAGCGAAGGATCGGGCGCCGGGCGAAATCGGTGCGCAATAATGGGCGCGGATTACGCAGACCTCTCCAAGCAGCCGTGGTTCAGCACGGTTGCGGACCACCGTCGGCCTGAGCCGGGCAGGCCCGATTTGCGATGGCGAGGCCGCCGCTGCCGCTCCAGCTCATTCTGCGTCGCGCTAGCCGCGCATGTCGCTGCTGATGTGTTCCTCATAGATGGACTGCGGATCGCGCTGAGGAAACAGGCGGCATTTTGCCTGCGCCAGATGCGGCTGACGGCGGCGAAACGGAGCGATGGCCAACGGCCCCAAGCTACCGCGCCCATCCTCGACTCTACCAACTGAGACATGGAGATTAATCGTGTCGCCTTTTCTAGTTCGCCGCCCAGTCCACAGGGCGAGCACTTTTGGGATGGCGGCCTCGTCTCGAAGACGCGGCTTCGGTGGCTTGTCACGAACGCGCGCGTGACGGGCCAGCGGTTGCCTGACGTGCTCGTGTTTCAGGTCGATCTCCGGAGCGCGCGCAACAAGTTGCCGCGCAACCTCGCGGAAGTCACGACCCGGCAGAAAGACCTCGGGCTTCGTGCGCACGCGGCTGGTCGACAAAGTGAGAAATGCCGGCTAGCCCGCCACCAACGCATGAACCGAGAACATGCGCTCCGTATCTGTCCAGGATTCGCGACGCGTCCAGCCCGAGCGGTGCGCCAGTGCGGTGAAACGCTCGAGGCTATATTTGTAACTGTTCTCGGTGTGAATACTTTCGCCGGGGCGGAATGAGAAACTTCGGTCCAGCACTCGAACCCTCTGCGCCTTGGTGCTGATCAGGTGCATTTCGATCCGGTGCCGCTCGCTATTGTAGATCGCCTGATGCTTGAACTCCGAAGTGTCGAAACTGCCGCCGAGTTCGCGGTTGATGCGGTCTAGCAGGTTGAGATTGAAGCGCGCGGTCACGCCGGCGGCATCGTTGTAGGCCTGATAAAGCACGCGCTGGTCCTTTTCGAGGTCGACGCCGATCACCATCTGCGCGCCTTGGCCCAGAATGTCGCGGGCGCTACGCAGAAAAGCACGGGCTTCATGCGGCTCCAAATTTCCCAGCGTCGATCCCGGGAAAAACCCGACTTTCGGCATCGCGGCGACGGCGCTCGGCAAGGAGAACGGCTCGGTGAAATCCGCAGCGACCGGGTAGATGTCGAGACCGGGGAAATCCTGGCGCAAGGCCTCGGCCTGCGCCGTCAAAAAGTCCCCGGAAATATCCACGGGAACGTAGGCGCCGACCGCGCATCCATTCAATAGCAACCGGACTTTGGTGGTCGCGCCGGCGCCGAATTCCACCAGCGCCGCGTCATCCGGGACAATGGAGGAGATATCGCCGGCCCGCTCGCGCAGGATGCCAAGTTCGGTGCGGGTCGGGTAATATTCCGGGAGCCGCGTGATTGCTTCGAACAGTTCGGAGCCTTTGGCGTCATAGAAATATTTCGGCGACAGCCGCTTCGGATACTGCGACAAATCGTCGATCACGTCGCGGGCAAATGTTGAAGTCTGTTCATCGAAATCGTGCGCTTTGGCCAAGGCGGGGGCATGCAGATTCATGATCATCTCCTGAACGCGCTTTCCGGCGCGGTTGAATTGGAAAAGGAAATCAGACCGCGTAATCGGCCAGGCGCAGCCCCGTGAATTGCCAGCGATGGTGCGGATGAAAGAAATTGCGATAGGTAACGCGGCCATGCCCTTCTGGAGTTGCCAGCGACGAACCGCGCAGCACCAGTTGGTTGATCATGAACTTGCCGTTGTATTCGCCGAGCGCGCCATCGACCGAACGGTAGCCGGGATAGGGGGCGTAGGCACTGCGGGTCCATTGCCACACTATCCCGAACGCGTCGTTGAGATGGCCGGCGCGCGAGGCGACTTCCCACTCCATTTCAGTCGGTAAATGCTTTCCGCTCCAGCGCGCAAACGCGTCGGCTTCATAATAGCTGACGTGGCAGACCGGGGCGGCGGCGTTGACCGGCCGCAATCCGCCGAGCGTCATCATTTGCCATTCGCCGTCGATCCGGCGCCAGTGGCCCGGCGCCTGCCATTGTTCGTCGCCGGCGACGGCAAAGCCGTCCATCAGCCACAGCGTCGGGGTGCGGTAGCCGCCGTCCGCCATGAACGCCAGCCATTCAGCATTGGTGACAAGGTTTCGTGCCAGCCTCACTGGTCCCACCAGCGCGCGGTGTGCGGGCCGTTCATTGTCGAAATGGAAGGCTTCGCCGACATGGCCAATGCTATGGATGCCCTCATTGAGGGTGACCCATTCCTTGCCGGCAGGCGTTGCGGGAGGGAAGCGCCAGGCAAGATCATAGGCGGGCGGAATCGGATTTTGCGCGAACGCGTGCAGGATGTCCGTCAGCATCAATTCCTGATGCTGCTGCTCGTGATTGAGGCCGACCTCCAGCAGCGGCGCGATCGCCGCCAAGGTCTCCTCGCCAGCCTCGGATACGAATTTCGCTACCGCGGCGTCGACGTGCCTGCGATAGGCGGTGACCTCGTCGGCACTTGGACGGGTCAGATGGCCGCGCCGTTGCCGGGCGTGCCGCGGTCCGGCGCTGACATAATAGGAATTGAACAGGAAGGCGTAGTCGGGGTGAAAGGGCTTGTAGCCCTTGGCGTGCCCACCGAGCAGGAACTGTTCGAAAAACCAGGTGGTATGGGCGCGGTGCCATTTCGCGGGGCTGGCGTCCGGCATCGACTGGATCAACTGATCCTCGGCAGTCAGCGGGTCGGCGCGCCTCTCGGTCTCGTTTCGGACCATCAGATACGCCTCCACCAACTCTTGCGCATGGCCGCCGGAATCGAAGACTGGTGAGGACCAAAAGGCGGCCACTCCGGCCGCCGCGGATGCTGGTTTCATCACGACCGTCTCTCACCAACGATTGGCTCGCCGGGATCGGTTAGGACTCCCAGTTTCGCGGCAACGTCGACACTTTCGTCATAAACACCGCCGCCGAGTACAACGAGACTCGAAAACGCAAAGCACTGACACGCCGCATGTACGACCCGAGACGGTAAGAATTTCACCAGACCGCCTCCGATGCCTTTCGAGCCGCCAGTGACGATGATCGTCTTTTGCGCATTTGCCGTTTCCGAGCTCATGATTCTTCTCCGAGTGGACCAGGCTACACGAGTTAGTGTGCGGCGACGTCTTTCGCACTTCCATTCAGCCTTCGGGGGGATGTGATCATATCAACGTATTACCTGTTGACCGTGGATTTGATCAAATTTGGTACAACGAGAGTCGCCGTCGTCGTAATCGCGTCGCACAGTGGTAAACTTGAGCGCTTTAGACTGTCCGTCGCACGGTGTGGCGTGACGATTTCAAGCCCGGCGTGACGCCGCAAACGAGGTTGCGATGGTCCAACCCGATGTGACCATTCGAGCTGATGAACTTTTCAGCTCGCCCTCTTCGACAAGATGGCGCCTAGAGTTAATCGCCCCCATCACGGCTGAAGTCGAAGGTAACGAGCCTTTCGTAGCGGCTGCTTGATCGCTCGTAAATTTCGGGATGGCGGAGCGCGTACACGGCGTCGCGGTAGCCGGCCCGCCAGTGCTCCTCCATCGTGCGGCGTGAGAACTCATAGTCCTTGGAATCGCCTTCGTAACCCTTTGCCCGATAGATCAGCTGCACAATGTTGGCAGCGTGCCGGTCCGCGGCCAGGCTTAGGAATTTCGCTTCCGCCCTCTGCCTCGTTTCCTCCGGCAGTTCCTCAAGGAGCGCCGCGATCATGCTTCGCAGCTTTGCCACATACTTGAAGTAATCGGTGAAGGCGCGGGTCCGGCTCGAGTACTGGATTTCCTTTTGGCGAGTCGTCACCTCGGCAAGGTTGCGCGGCAACTCGCCCTGCGCGCTCCAGAGGTCGACCTGGAAAACGAGCGAGTCCGGTGGCCGCTGCTGCGTCATCGCGATCCACTGAAGCGGTGTATTCGAGACAAGCCCGCCATCCCAATACTGCTCGCCTTCAATCTCGATCGCCGGAAAGCCGGGAGGCAGCGCGCCACTCGCCATCACATGCTCCGGCTTGATGACCTGACTCGGCGAGTCGAAATAGACGAGGTTTCCGCTCCGCACGTTGACGGCGCCGAGACTGAGGCGGGTTTTGGCGTCCTCAGCGTTCACCCGGTCGAAATCGATAAGCGACTCGAGCGTCGCCTTGAGCTGTGCCGTATCGTAGTAACTTGTCGCCTCGACCGTGCCAGGGGGATGAAACCATGGGTTAGGAATTCGCGGTCGGAAGAACCCGGGCGCACCGCTCATGAGAGCGGCGACGGCGCTCACTTGATTAATAGAACGGCGCGCATAATCCCCGCGCGCCAGCAGCGAGCCGAGTTCACCGGCACCAACGTCGAGCCATGAGTTGGTGATGCCCTCCCAGAATTCTCTTAGTTTTTCGACGCGCAGGTTCGGTGGGTTGCCGGCGATGATCGTGGCGTTGATTGCTCCAATCGAAATGCCGGCGACCCAATCGGGATGGAGGTTTGCCTCCGCCAGCGCCTCATAGACTCCAGCCTGATAAGCCCCGAGCGCGCCGCCACCTTGGAGGAGTAGAACAACGCGATCGAATGCCGATCGCTTCGCTTGTCTGTGCGTCTTGCTAAGCTCGCGAGAATCACCTGGTATCCGCCCCAGCAAGCCGTCCGCTCCCCACGGCTCGCTCCCGGCCTTCTGCGTAACTTCCACACTGGCACCGCCTCGCGCCGAAAATCCCTCGTTCAATCTAAACCTCCAAATTCAAGGCCCTCACTGAAACCCGCGGACCAAACGATCGGCCATCGCTATCGGCTTGAGGCAATCAACCGTGAGGCCGACGCAGACAACGCACCTATGCGCCGCGGGCAGTCATGTACTCCGCGTGCCAACAATCGAGCTCCACTCGGCTCGCGACATCTTTTTGAGTCCGATTTTCATGACCATCCTCCGGTCGCGAGCCGCTATATGTCTCATCTCGGGGAGCCTCAACGCGCGGAATGCCGGACCATTCTCGTGTTGTCTTGGACGAGGCGATGACCGTTGGCCATGCGTCTTATGTCTGGCTTTAGTCGTCGGATCCGGTTACTTCGCTTATACCTTGGCATTATCGGGCCGGTTCGCCCCGCTCTGCTCGTTGCTGCGCAGCCGGCATTTGCCGACATCAGCGCTATGCCCTGACACCAACGTATTAGCCCGCTACCCACACGGACAATGGTCGCGGCGGCGCGCTTGAATTAGTGCGGTCCCGTGACGAGTAGTTTGGCGCAGTCCAGCGGAGAAGGATGATGAGTGCAAGGCGCATTCGTTCCCGACCCTGAGTAGGGTTGTCGTGGCGTCCGCCGCGGCGAGTGCGGCTTGGCTCTGGACCATGAGTTGTCTCAACCACAATGCATCGCATGATGCGGACGTACTGATCGGGGTCGAGAGATGAGATTTTGGGTTCGTGCTGTTTTCGGCGCAATCGTTCTGGTCGGCATCGCGGTAGGCGGTCTGTCTTACGCCTATTGGGACGAGACAGTTCTGATCGCGTCGATGGCGATAAATTATGCGCGCTATTGGTCGGCCCCTGCCGGGACCCTTCAAACGGAAGTCGCCCACGCCGGGCAGCCGTTAGCGCCGGCAGCTTCGCCATCGCCCAACACCGGCCCCCGCGTGACTCGCGGGGATTGGCCAAGCTATAACAAGACGCTCACCTCGAACCGCTTCTCGCAGTTAAGTCAAATCAACAGAACAAACGCCGACGAGCTCAAAATTCTCTGCACTTATGATACGAGGCAATATACCGGCTTCAATTCTGGGCTGTTGGAAGTGGACGGCGCGGTGATCTTCACGACCGCGTTCGACATCTTCTCGATCGATGCTTCGACGTGCCGCGAGAACTGGCACACGCATGAGGAGTACGTGCCCGCTACGCCTCAGGAGGTCAATCGTGGCGCGGCGTATCTAGACGGCATGCTTTTCCGCGGCACCCAAGACGCTCGTGTCCTCGCCTACGATTTCAAGACGGGTAAACGCATCTGGGAAACTTCGATCGGGGACCCGAAGAAGGGCGAGAGCGCCCCCGCGGCTCCAATCGCGTGGCACGGCTTGGTTTTCATCGGTATCGCAGGAGGCGACATCAAGGGAGTGAAGGGGCGCATGTATGCGCTTGACGCTAAGACCGGCAAGATCGTGTGGGAGTTCTATCTCGTGCCGAAGGGTAGAGGCGATCCGACCCGCGGACCGCCGGGTGCCTCGCCCCTCAATACGTCGACTTGGGGCAACTCGTCGCAAGGGGTGCCGATAACCGGCGGCGCGACCTGGACTTCGTACACGTTGGATCCGGATACGGGCTTATTGTATGTGCCGAGCGGGAACCCCGCACCTGATTTTGTAACCGACGTGCGTAAAGGGTCGAACCTTTATTCCGACTCCGTCGTGGTCCTCGACGCGAGGACCGGAGCTTACAAGAACGACTTCAAGATCGTTCCGAAAGATTGGCACGATTGGGATGTTTCCGGCGCTCCAGCCATTATCAAGACCGCGGGCGGCAAGAAGATTCTGTCTTTAGCCCCTAAGGACGGCGATCTCTACGGCTTCGATCTCGACACCAATGCTTTGCTCTACAGACGGCCGGTCACGCGGATGGAGAACGAAGACGCCCCGTTTGTGGTCGGCAAGTCTGTCCACTTCTGTCCCGGTTCGGTTGGCGGTGCCGAGTGGAACGGTCCAGCTTATGATCCTCGGTTGAACCTCGTTTTCATCGGCGAGGTGGATTGGTGCACCACCGTTACGGTTGAGCCGGCCGGGGATATCGCCCCCGTGCGGCCGGCCAAACCGTGGTCCGGCGAAGCGTCGATCAACCCGTTCAACATGTGGGGTGAGGCGGACCCGACTTTTGATTGGGCGGGTTGGACGTATGCCGTTGATGCTGATACCGGCGCTTGGAGATGGAGAGCCAAAACGAATTATCCCGTTCAAAGCGGCATGACGGCGACGGCGGGCGGCATCGTTCTCTTCGGCGACATGGGTGGAAATTTCTACGTGCTAGACGCAGCAAACGGGCACGAATTATGGGGCGAAAACATGCGTGGCGCAATTGGCGGTGGCGTCGTTACCTATTCGATCAACGGAAAACAAAAGATTGCCATCGCAAAAGGCCTCACGGAAATTCTGTGGCCCACCGAAATCACGACGGCCAAGGTATCAATACTTGGATTGGAGTAAGGCCTCGTTGTATAGGCAGCGCGCAGACGTCTTCACGCCTAAAAAATGACGTGACATGGGCCAGCATTGAGGACGCGAGATGTCGGAGACGATCGACAAGATATTGACGACTATGAGCCCTTGTCCGCTGCCGGATTCCGAGTGGGATTTTGGCTCGATTGGCGAACTCGCGACCGCGTTGTGGGATCGCAAGATTTGCGCAACTGAGCTCCTGGAACACACCATTGCGCGGATTGAAGCGCTCGATCAGCACTTCAATGCCGTCATCGTCCGCGATTTCGATCGAGCGCGAGATGCTGCCAAGGCGGCTGATGCCGCTCTCGCTCGCGGTGTAAGCAAGCCACTGCTCGGTATCCCCATCACAGTGAAAGAAGCCTTCAACGTTAGCGGCCTACCGACGACCTGGGGTTACCCCCAGTTTAGGGATTTTGTGCCAGAAAAAGACGCGCTGATCGTCTCGCGGCTGAAGGAGGCGGGAGCGGTTGTTGTCGGCAAAACCAATGTACCGTTGGGCCTTGGAGATTTTCAGAGTTACAACGAAATCTACGGGACGACCAATAACCCGTGGGATGTTGGCCGCTCTCCCGGCGGCTCCTCGGGTGGGTCTGCCGCCGCGCTCGCGGCCGGCTTTGGGCCGCTTTCGGTCGGATCAGATATCGGGGGGTCGTTGCGCGTGCCGGCGCATTTCTGCGGCATCTATGCGCACAAGCCGACGTTCGATCTGGTTCCTCTTCGCGGATATAATGCGCCGTCTTCCCGACCATTACCTGGAGGCGGCGACCTCGGCGTGGCGGGCCCGATGGCGAGGTGTGCCTGGGATCTTTTGCTGGCGCTTTGCGTCATTGCTGGACCGGACGAGGAGCGTGAGGGAGTTGGGTACCAGTTGGCCTGGTGTCCCTCACGGCATGACAATCTTTCGAAGTTTCGCGTTCTTGTAATTGATAGTCATCCGCTCGTGCCGACAAGCGACGTGGTCCGGGCCGCAATTGCACGATTGGCGGAACGGATTGCAAGGTCAGGTGCCAGGGTCGCACACTCTAGCGCATTGTTGCCTGACCCTGCGGAGTCAGCCGGGCTCTACATGATGCTGCTGGCCGCAGCGAAGAGTGCGACTTTGCCGCTGGATCGTTATGGGAGGGTTGAGCGTCAGGCCACATCCATGACAAGCGCCGAACACAACCTTCAGGCAGAACGTACGCGTGGTACGATCATGAGCCATCGCGACTGGTTAATGTACGATGCGAAGCGTCGCGGTTTGCAACAGCGATGGCGTTCGTTGTTTCGCGAATGGGACGTTGTGGTCTACCCATCGGCGGCAATTGCGGCCTTCGCACACGATCATTCGGAGCCAATCGAGGCGCGGCATCTTGATGTTGACGGCCGGGCGTATCCTTTCCTCGACGTATGCTTCACGTGGGCTGACCCTGCTTCCACCTGCGGTCTCCCGGCGACCGCCGTCCCCATCGATCACTCGCCGGAAGGTTTGCCGATTGGCGTGCAGATCATCGGGCCTTATCTTGAGGACGTCACGACGATCACGTTCGCCGGGCTTCTTGAGCGGGAATTCGGTGGCTTCGTCCGGCCTCCAGGCGTCCAAGTGACGTCCGCTCCAGGGAAAGTCGTGTTTCAAGGCCGTCGGGTCGCCGTTTGAGCCCGAGCGGTCCTGGACGCTTTCAAGACATTGGCAATGCAGTGCATTAAACCTCTTTTTCGCCGCACCGAAAATGACACAAGAATGCGGGGATGGTGATGAAAACTCCAACTGTTCTCGCGGCTGCGACCGCGTTAATCGTCGGTGATGCCGCGCTGGCTGCTTCGCTGGTGTCCACGTCTGCTACAACGACCTATCACAGCATGACGATTGATGGCGTCGGGGTCTTCTATCGCGAAGCGGGCCCGAAAGAGGCGCCGACGCTGGTCCTGTTGCACGGGTTTCCCTCCTCCTCACGCGAGTTCGATACGCTATCCCTTGCTAGCCACACATTATCATCTGATAGCACCGGACTTCCCCGGCTTCGGTCAGAGTGACGCCCCGCCACCATCGTCTTATGTGTACACCTTTGACCAGTTGGCGAAGACGATTGGCGATCTCCTCGAGCAACTAAAGATCAGCCAATGCAGCTTCTACCTTCATGATTACGGTGGGCCGGTTGGCTTCCGCATCATTTTGGCGCATCCGGAGCGGGTGCAGGCTCTCATCATCCAGAATGCCAACGCCTATAAGGAAGGCCTTGGCGCGAAGTGGGCCGGTATCGCGCAGTATTGGACCGATCCAAAGGCGTATCCTGAAGTGTTCGATGCCTTTGTATCGCTAGCGGCGACCGAACAGCGTCACACGCTAGGCACCTCGCATCCCGACCGCTACAACCCCGATACCTGGACCGACGAGTACGCCCATCTGTCGAAACCAGGGCAACACGAGATCCAGGTCGCTCTGCTCTACGATTACCGGACGAACGTCGCTTCATATCCGGCGTGGCAAGCATGGTTGCGCGAGCACAAGCCGCCGACTTTGGTGATCTGGGGACGGAACGATCCCTCGTTCATTGCCCCTGGGGCAGAGGCTTTCAAGCGCGTTCTGCCAAATGCCGAGATCCATCTGCTCGATGCTGGACATTTCGCTTTGGATGAGAAGAACGACGAGATTGCAGGGTTTATTCTCACCTTCTTGGCGAGACATTCCGTCTAATTGTTCCACGTGCCGCGTTTGCAAGTTGGCGCGGCTGTGACCGCAAGTTGAAAGCGCCCCCTGAGGAACGCGCTATAGTGGCACTGGGCAGGCCGATCAACATAGGAGCCGTGCATGAACCAAGTACAGGTCGAGCAGAAAACCTATCAGATGCCGCCGCGGGATGGATTTACCGTCGCACATTTTCTGACCGTCGCCGACGTCGAGCGATCGCTTCGATTTTACGAAACGGTCTTCGGAGGTCGCATTCTGAGCAGAGGCGACAGCAGCGGCGCGCCGGGGTACATCCAGATCGCGAACACGTGGCTACTTGTTAACCCCGGGGGCGGTCCGACACCCGACAAACCATCGGTAACGCTAGGCGTCCCTGCCAATCCCGATTTAATCAGCGGCTTTATGAATATCCGCGTTGCAGATATTCAAGCGTGTTATAAACTTTGGCGAAGTCGAGGAGCTGAGTTCATCACGGAACCGAAGCCCAAGTACGGCGAGACGCGCTGCTACATTCGTGATCCCGACGGCTATATTATAGAAGTTGGGCAAAGCAACCCGGGCGTTGCTTACGGTTAAGCAGCACATGCGTGAAAGCATCTGCGGTGACCGCGTACACTCTTACTGAGCTGACCCTATGAAGTCTGAGAGGGATGGCATCAATCCCGCAGCCTGCGGATTCCGACGAAGCCGGCCATGCATTCCAATTCGAAGCCGGCCGGGTATTCCGATCTGAAGCCGGCCACCCGTGGCGTCGTTCGCATGGGTCAAATTCATGATGTCGTTGCGGGCTGGGAAGGTCAAGAGACCGGTTGTTCTTGAGCGGGTTGCTTCTGCTTCCTGAGGCTCTCTCCCTTGAGTTCGATGCGATAGGCATTGTGAACGAGGCGATCGAGGATGGCGTCGACGATAGTGAGGAGCGCTGGCCAGCGTACGTCATCTGAAAACTAGATCAGCGTTTTCTTGGTTCGAATCATATCAGGCGGCCTCGGCGAGTTTGTAGGACCAGGTATTGACGACGGGATGGCGATTGACGTCGTCGATCCCGGCCATAATCCGCTCTTTGAGCTCGTGCTTTGATGTAACGCGGATGTGACGCAGGACGGAGCGGGCGAACTTGGAGAAGAAATCCTCGATGAGGTTGAGCCAGGAGCCGTGCTTGGGCGTGAAGGCAAACTGGAAGCGGCCTGCCGGTCGTGTGTCGAGCCAGGTTCTGGTTTCTCTCGAGATGTGTGCGGAATGATTGTCGAGGATCAACTTGATCGCGGTCCTGGCCGGATAGGCGGCATCGAGAAGCTTCAGGAATTCTATGAACTCTCGGCTGCGGTGGCGATCTTTAACGAGCGCGTGGACCTTCCCGGTGAGCAGGTCAATCCCCGCCAGCAGGCTGAGCGTGCCGTGACGTTTGTACGCATGATCGCGCGCGAAGGTCGCATGCACGCCCGGCACTGGCGGCAGATCCGGCGCTGTCGTCGCGATGGCCTGGATCCCCGGCTTCTCGTCGTAGGAGACGATCGCGACCGGTTTGCATGGGGAAAAGCGGTAGGGCTCCAGTGACTCGAACCCCCGACAGCTCACCGTATTCCGGGACATAGCTCCCAACACGCTAGGCTCTCGGCACCACCGATCGTGGAAGGCGCCCTTTGGTTGGCGAATTCCGGTCCGTGACAACGCCGTGCCTACAAAAATTCCGATGCGTCAACAAGCCCTGTTTTCTATCACGGGCGCCGCAACGGGACGCAGGAGGCGCGAGATCGTAGTCAGACGCTGGCCGCCTCCTTCATTTCACCGGCGAGTTCATCGTAGCAGACCGTCCAGGCCTCACGGACGGCGGGCGTGAGATCTTCTCCAAGCGCCTGTTCGAGGGTCCAGAGCAGCGCTTCCCGCAGCGCGTCGTAGTCCGCGAGCTCGACGCCGTACTCGACATGACGGACGGCGAGATCACGGATCGCAGGCGAAACCTGATCCGGCTCGGGCAAATTGTAGACCACCATGGCGAGCATGGTCATCAGTTTGACGCCCTGAATGCGCATGTTGTTCTTGAACAGCGGCCGGAAACCCGGATTGGCGGCGAATAGCTGCTCGTAGAACAGCGCCCCAGCAACCTCCGGCATCACCGCCAGCCTGGCGAAGGTGGCCTGAACGAGTTCCTGCTGCGCCGCGTTCACGATGTTTCCTCCCTCTGCGTGTGGGAGCCGCTCACTTGTCTATGCACGACGCCACACGCAGCACGGCGGATAGACACACGCGGCACGGCTTATGGACGACCCCGCGCGCGTAAAAGCATCACGCAACCCGACAGAACGGTTTATCTCCTCGGCGCGCATCTCCATGCAGCGAGAGTTGTTCACACAGAAGCGGCTCCGAGTTCGTCTCATCTAGCGCCATGCAACGTCTCACTCAGCGCCAAGTGGGAGATCGTAGTCAGACGCCCGCTGCTGCCTTCATTTCGCCGGCGAGCTCATCGTAGCAGACCGTCCGTGGCGAATAGGTGCTCGTAGAACAGCGCCCCGGCGACCTCCGGCATCACCGCCAGCCTGGCGAAGGTGGCCTGGACAAGTTCCTGCTGCGTCACATTCACGATGTTTCATCCCCTGTTGTGCGCAGTCCGCTCACTCGTCCCAGCGACGCCGCACGCAGCATGGCAGGCGGGCTACCAAACTCGCTTACGAACGCGCGATAAAATGTCGCCATACTGTTGAACCCCCAGCCAAAGGCGATGTCGATCACTGACCGGCCAGTTCCCGTCGCCCCGGCGATCGCGTCGCGGCACTGGAGCAGTCGCTGGCGCGAAACGTATCGGGCGAAGCTAATATTGTTCGGCTCGAACAGCCGGTGTAGCTGGCGCGCCGAGATGCCGAGTGCGGCGGCGGCGCTAGCGGGGGTTAGGGTGGGATCGGCGAGATGCAGGTCGATGTAGCGCTTGACGGCCGCGAGACGCGCCGACTGCGGCAAATCCCGCCCCCGATCGGTGCCCTCGTTGGAAGCGCCGCAGATCAATGCCACGAGGCCGCAGAGATTGCGCAGCACGGCTTCACCGAGTTCGTTGGGAAGCAGCGGCGCCTGCGCCTTCGCCGCATCGATTGCTGCGCCGAGCAGCGAGCCGAGCGGCGAGGCGCCGGGCAGCCGAAACGGGCGCTCCAGTCGGCCCCCGGTTATAATAGGCGAGAGCGCGGCCCGCGGGATGATCAGCATGTCGAACGAGGCTGGGCCTTTCAATTCGGCGTCGAATTGCCATTCGGTCGAGCTTACGCAGAAATCGCCAGGCTCGTGAATGAGGTCGACTGGCGTGCTGCGTGTGCCGGCCTTCCAGATTACTGGCACGCGAAATCGGCGGACGAAGAACGCTTCGGTCTTGTCCTTGGCAACGTCGGCCGCAGTGCGTTGAACCCTCTCGAGTCCCGATTTGATATCCAGCAGTGCAAACTCGCCCGCAATCGATCCGCTCGCTTCCGCGCGAAAGGCGCCGGGGTCCGGGATCTCGCCCGGCGTGATGCTATGCGCATGCTTCGCGAAGTAGTCGCACCAGAACCTCACGCGGTCGCGCGGCGCTATACCGTCCGTGGAAAAATGGACCTGCATGACCACCCTCATAGGCCGACCAAAACGTCCAAAGTGAAATCTTAAACTGATCGCACGGGTAAGGCGAGGGGTGCGAGACTTAGGGTGCTGCCACTTTTGGAGGCGGTCATCCGATTCGCGTCTCGGTTACGTCAGCCGAGCAGGCCACCGCATTCTCCTCTTCGAGGGAGACCCAGACGGGCTAATAAGCAGCTACCGAAGTCCAATCGGCGCACAATGAGACATCGAGCGGCGCTCAGTGAGACGACGGTAATGATGCGGGGCCCTAGGGTTATCGAAGTCGAGTGTAAGGCCGAGTTGCAAATTTTCTTGCGGAGAGATGGTGGTGACACGATGGCCGGATCAGCAGACGGTCACTGGTCAATCTCAGGAGGTGGAGCTGCGACCTATTATCGATCCTGTCCTGGCCAGTTGTGTTGTCCCGCGGATCACGACGAAGACGAACGTCCGAGGAGGTTCGTTATGAGATTACTTGCGGTAAAAATCTTGTCGAGAGCGGAGCGATCATCGATGAGATCGAAGACATGGTAAGTCCAGAGCGGCGTCTAACGCCGATCGATCGCCCGCTGCTACGTCGCATCGTGCAAACTGCGGTGATTGCGCCGTTCAGCCCTCTGTCTTGCACGTGGAGTCAACAAGTGACCGAGGCCCTAAATCTGCAAGCTGTGCCTCCTCTGGAAGTGTCAACTCCAGCGGCTCCCTTGGAATCGATCGTCTGCACGGACGAGTTGCTAAGACGTCCCAGCCGTTCGCCGGATCACCAGAAGGAGAACACCGCACTTGCCGCGCTAGTCAGTGCGTTAGCCGACGCTCCGCACACAATTCTGCAAACACTGGCCGATAAAGTCCTTGAGACGCTGGATGCCGATTCAGCTGGCCTCAGTCTGCTGACGAAAGATGGCACGAGGTTCTACTGGGCGGCTATTGCCGGCGCCTGGCGACCACACATCGGCGGAGGTACCCCGCGCGACTTCGGCCCATGCGGTGACGTCCTCGACCGCAACAGGACGATGTTGTTCACTCATTGGGAACGCCGCTATCCGTACTTGAGCGACGCGATGCCGCTTGCCGAAGAAGGACTGCTCGTTCCGTTTTATGTAAACGGCAAGGCGGTTGGAACGATTTGGACGATAGCCCATCGCAGTCATCGCAAGTTTGATGCCGAAGACCAAAGATTGCTCGAAAGTATGGGGCGCTTCGCGTCCGCAGCGGTTCAAACCGTCGAATCCATTGATTGCCTCATATCAGAAGTTGAGGCGCGTAAAAAGGCGGAAGCAGAGTTGCGCAGGCTGACTGATAATCTGGAGGTCCAAGTTCGAGCCAGGACGCGAGAACTTCAACACCGAAACCAGCAATTACACCGCAGTGATGCGTTTCTTACAGAGGCTCAGCGGCTGAACTCAACCGGCAGCTTTTCCTGGCGGGCAGCGACAGACCGAATTGCCGAAATCATGTGGTCGGAAGAATTTTGTCGCATATTCGAGTTTGATCACAGCTTGCCGATGACGCTTGAGCTGATGCGGACTCGAATTCATCCAGATGACGTCGCGTTGTTCGACCACACGATCAGCAGAGCCCGTGTTGCCGGCGGCGATTTCGATTACGAGTACCGACTTCAGATGCCGGACCACTCGATTAAATACGTGCGCGTGACCGCTCGCGGGTCCCGAGACGATGAGGGTCGACTGGAATATATCGGCGCGGCACAGGATGTGACACAACGTCGACTGTCGGAGGAGTCTCTTACCAAGGCACGATCGGAACTCGCCCGTGTCACCAGGGTCATTGGCCTTGGTGTACTGACAGCCTCGATCGCCCACGAGGTCAAACAGCCGATTGGTGCGATTGTCGCAAACGCCGGATCTATCGTGCGTTGGCTGAAGCGAACTGAGCCTGATATCGAAAAGGTCTTGGTGCTCACAAATCGGGTGGTCGCTGATGCGCGACGGGCTTGCGAAATCGTCGATCGCATTCGCGAGATGACGAGCCAGCGAGCACCCGAGCATAAGCCGTTGACGTTGGCAGACGTCATCAACAAGTCACTGAACTTCCTTCGCCACGAGTTACTGCTGAAAGGGGTTGTTCTCTCCCTGGATCTGGCACCGGACCTTCCCCAAATTGTCGGTGACGGCACTCAACTCCAGCAGGTGATCGTGAACCTCGTTGTCAACGCGGTGCAGGCGATGACACAAATTGCAGCGGTGGGCCACAGCATTTACCTCCGAGCGCGGCTGTCCGATCCTCAGACAGTATGCTGCATTGTTGAAGATGGCGGCCCGGGGATTGATCCCAAGAATCTGCCGCGTTTGTTCGACAGCTTTTTCACGACCAAAGACACCGGCATGGGTCTCGGGTTGGCAATCTGTCGGTTCATTGTCGAGGCTCATGGCGGTCGCATTCGCGCAGACAATGATTCTGCCCTGGGCGGTGCTCGTTTCAGTTTCTATTTGCCCACAGCTCGGGCTCTATAGCTCCGGAATCGCTGGAATTTTTTGGTGACGACAGGGCTTTTCTTTCACCTTTTTAGCTCGTTTCGAAGCCCAATTTTTTGCGGGCGAGAGCGACGCAGCACTAGATAGTCGTCCCTGAAGAATGGCGATCGGCGTGGGAGATAGGCAGAAGTTGTCTGGATAAAGTATTTCGATTTTACAGGAAAGCCGGGTGCTGGGCCGCGCCGTCTTACGTTTTGGGTTTTGCTTCGAGCGATTCGTGATTCCCTGAGGGCGGGTCATCACTAGCTGCGGCAGCGTATGATCTGCCCGGACAGCCCATCTCGCAACGCAGTTCCCGCGGCCCGGGCCAATGCGCCGAGCAAACCCAGGCCGCTTGTACGCCAGCACAAGCAGCCGCCGCCGCGTCAAATCGGGAATTGGCATCTGAACATTCCCTAAGCCCCAACGACGATAAATTTTCTCGCTGAGCTTCCGACTGACCGCCTTTAAATCAATCCTGTCCGCTCGGTCCGTTCTGGACCATTCAACGACGGGAAAGTGTTTATGCCAGCGGATCAGCGCTCGCGCGCCCTATCAACTTTTGCTTTAGGGATTTGTAGGTCTCTAGGCCCTGATGCTGAGTGCTCAGCCAACGATGTAGTTCGGACATGTTTCATCTCTTCATACGAGAAGAAGCGGCCGACCGTATCACGTACTGACGCGGTCGCCCCTAACTCCTGCCGTACCGGTCTTGATCGCAGGCCTGCAGGATGCGGACAAAATCGGCCATACTCGATCGATCCCGGTTTTCGGCCATAACCGCAACCTCAGTATTGGACGCGGGCTGGCTTTTTTGCCAAACCCGCAGTAGGAGATCGGCGATGTTTTTCATGGCGTACTCTCTGCGGCCAACTGTGGCAGTGGACACTAATTACTGGAGCGGCAACGCGCCGCTCGATCAAGGGAAAGGCTGGCGGGCGCTGCGCCGCCGACCTTGTCCTGCAACTGCCGGCTCGCACGGCCGGTTCCGTTGCTTTGCACTCCGGATTTGTGGGTAGCACCGAGCACTTGGTTGACGCCATTGCACGCGGGGTATGAAGTGACCGTGCTGAGGTAGGCTCGGACTAGTGAATCGGGATAAGTCGACTAAGCGATTGGTGTTAGTCCGCTGTTGATGCTGTGGACGGCTGCTCCACCGGCACGTGAGTGCCACGGATGTGGGCGCTGTTAAGGGTCCCACGATTCAGAGGAGCGAGCCATGCAGACGGTCACGACGATCGGTTTCGACATCGCCAAATCAGTCTTCCAGGTTCACGGAGTTGATGCCGTTGGCCAGATAGTAATCTGCCGCCAGTTGAAGCGTCGCCACGTGCTGGCGTTCTTTGAAAAGCTGCCGCCATGCCTAGTTGGCATCGAGGCTTGGCCTCGTCTCACCATCGGTCGCGCGAGCTGCAGGCATTCGGCGATGCCGTACGATTGATGCCGCCAGCTTACGTGAAGCCCTACGTCAAACGACAGAAGAACGACATGGCGGACGCAGAGGTGTAGCGCGACAATCTGGATGAGATTCCCAGCCTGATTGTCGCGCCGCACAGAGGCGATTTGTAAGGCGGTCACCAGAGCCAACATGCGGTTCGTGCCCACTAAAACGCCTGAGCAGCAGAGTTGCCTGATGCTTCATCGTACTCGCCATCTGTTCATCCGCCAACAGACCGCATTGATCAATTCGATCCGAGCGCACCTTGCCGAGTTCGGCATTGTCGCGCCGGTCGGGCGTAGAGGGGTCACGGAACTGCTGCATATTGTTGCCGACCCAAAAGACAAGCAGGTGTCAGAGGTTGCTCGCGCGTGCCTTGCCGCGCCCGGTGCCGACCTGCTCAGCCTCGGGGAGCAGATTTTGGAGTTCGATAGGATGATCCTGGCCTGGCATCGGTCTAACCAGACGAGCAAGCGCCTTCATTACATTCCCGGGGGCGGCCCGACGCTTGCAACTGCGCTGGTTGCGAGTGTTGCCGATCCCAGCACCTTCCGGTCAAGACGTAACTTCTCCGCCTGGGCTCGTTCCCCAACAGCACTCAAGTGGGGGCAACGAACGCTTGCTTAGGAATCATTGTATCTTAAGGCGGGCGCGTATCCGAAGGCGGCCGCTCACAAAGATGCATGGCGCGTCGTCATTGCCAAATTGGCCTCGGGATGTAGTCGTGTGACATCCCTCAAAATCAGAGGCAATAGATCGAGTTCTGTTGAATTCAATGCTTTGGCGGCGATCTGGTAGCGGGTGGCTTCCATCGTCTTAGTCGCTGCGGCGTGGTGAGCTAATTGCTCTGCTTTTTCAAGCTCACCAGCTTTGTACCAAAGTGCAACAGCGCTGACAGCGGTAATGCCAAAAGTTTCGGGGCCTATCGCCCAGCTCGCCCGGGCGCCCCAAACGCCTGTGCATCTTTTTTGCAACTCTTTACAACAGTGAACTCGCCCACATCCCACCTTTGGACCAGTATCGCTTGGCGTTCCTTACCAATCTGCGCTGGGAGAGGTGTCGGTCATGTCGGGTGTAGAGAAATGTGTACGACCAACCAGTGTTGCTTACACGGATGAAGCGATGCACACCGACGACGCAAGGAGTGGACGAGCGCTCGCGTCGCCTCCCCCCAAAGGCGCGGGCATGAGGGACCCGACTCCGATTTTGGAGGAGCTCACGGCGTCGATCGCCCATGAGGTCAAGCAGCCGCTCAGCGCGATCATCCTGAACGGTGAGACGTGCCTGCGCTGGCTGGAGTGCGAGCAGCCGCAGATCGACAAGGCGCGCGCCAGCGTCACGGGCATCATTCGAGGCGCACGGCGGGCGTGCGAGATCATCGGCCAGCTCTGCGCATTGTCGGCTAAATCAAATATTCCAAGGATCGAGTTGAACTTGAACGGCATACTCCGGGACGCCGTCACGCTGATCGAGCCCGAACTCGTTCGCAGCAAGGTATCGTTGCGTCTCGATCTCGCATGCAACCTCGGGCCGGTGCTGGGCGACCAGATTCAACTGCAGCAGGTGGTTATCAATCTGCTGCTCAATGGCATTCAGGCCACGGCCTCGGTCACCGATCGTGCGCGCGAACTGCTGGTTCGTTCGCTGCCACACGATGGCGACCAGATCGCCGTAGTGGTGCAGGACAACGGCATCGGCATCGATCCGCGCCATCTCGACCGCCTGTTCAATGCCTTCTTCACCACGAAAGTGGGCGGCACGGGCATTGGTCTATCTATCTGTCGCTCCATCATGGAGGCGCATGCTGGGCGGATATGGGCCTCGCGCAACGCCGGACACGGAGCGACCTTTCACTTTACCCTGCCGGTGCTCCTCTCGCGACCCGATGGAGTTTCGTGCGACGCTGACAATCTCCTGGCGTTCCGGCCGGCTTTACCGTGACAGGGCAATTGTGTCGCTCCGCTGATCGCCGACGCGGTTGGGATACATCTCCTTATCTCTTCCCGAAGGGGCCGATTCAGGCCGATAGGACAATATGATCCCCGACTCGTATCGCGCCGGCCGATCTAACGGTGCTAGGCTGACCATCTGTTGACCTGAAATCAACGTGCGACCTTCTTTGTCCAGAGGGATAACAACGTTACGCGGCTCGATATTCGCGATCTGATGTCCGCAGTAAAACAGCAAGTGTCGATCCTGAAACTTCAGACCAGTCGCGCTGCCTCGAAGCGAATAGGGGTGATCATCTGACCCTGTAAGACAGAACACGAGCTTGGTGTGTCGCGCCAACGCCGCTGGAAGATTGCGAACTGGAAACCAGATCGACCCAATTCGTATGCTGGCGTCCGAAGGCACTTTCTTGATTGCCATCACTGCACCCCATCCTCAACCCCGCCGCATCGCAGGCGCGCCGGGGCCGGGCTTTTACCCGACGAAAATGGGACCGCGCCAGCGATTTTGACTCGAGCAAGGCTCAATAGCCGCGCCGCCCATGCGTCAAATCCGGCCGGGTGATGATGGATGGCGGGCGACCAGAACGCGCATCAGGGACGTCTGTACCCCGGCTGTACCCCGAGATTTCGGGGGTACATATCGCGGGAGACGATCATGTAAGTTATTGGTTTTATTGGGTTTCTGGTGGACGCACAAGGGATCGAACCTTGGACCTCTCCCGTGTGAAGGGAACGCTCTCCCGCTGAGCTATGCGTCCGGGATTTCGGCTAGAGCCTTTTCCGTTTCGATGGAATCGAAACGGGGCTCCAGGTTTTCGATTTGACGCGTTTTCTTAACGCGAACCGGTCTCCACTTCGCTCGAAAACGCGCTGGCACGATCAGGGGCCGGCAAATCTGCGTCCGATCGGGCGATACGCGTCGTTCGTAGCCGCGATTTACGAAGTGCGGGGCTGGGGTGTCAAGCTAAGTATCGGGTCGGGTATCGGGCCGCCTTCTTGTTTGGGCCTGATCCTGTCCGAAAACCGGATTCCACTTTTCGGGATCATGCCCTCAGCCCGGCTGCTGCTGGCGGGCGCGGGAGGCGTGGGACTGCAACGCCCGGATGCGTTCGGCGAGGGTGCCGCCGCCCTCAGGAATGCCGCCAGGAGCCGCGCCATTGGCCATGGCGCCGTTGACGGGCTTCGCCGCCTTGGCCCCGATCGCCGGTTCCGCCGCCGCCAGCATGGTCTCGATCGGCGAATTCGGCCCCTCCAGCTGCATCGCGAGTTTTGCCACTTCCGCGGCGATATCGTTGATGCGTTCGCGCAACAGGGCGTTTTCCATGCGCTCGGTCGCCCAGGAGCTTTCGGCCTGCTGCTGGATCGCGTTGATGTCGCGCTGCAGCTTGGCGCGCTCGTCGCGCGCGATCCGAAGCTGCTCCTCGGCCGCCGCCTTTTCTTTCTGCAATCTTTCGATCGCCGGGGCCTTGCCGCTGCTCAGCGCCGAGATTTCGGCGCGCAATTCCCTGGCGATGCGTTCGGCGGCTTCGCTGGCCTGGCGCAGCTGGTTGTTTTCAAAGTCGCGCTCGGCCAAGAGCTTGCCCTGGACGGCAAGCCGCTGCTCCAGGTCGTTGACGCGGTTGCCGAGCAATTCGGCTTCCTTGACCTGCACGATCAGCTGGCGGTCCAGATCGGTGACGCGCTGGCTCAGGTTTTCGACGCGGCCGCGCGCCTCGGCCAGCTCGTGCGTCGCCTTTTCGGATTCGTGGCGTTCCTGCTCGAGCCGCGCCTGCGTGGTGGCGAATTCCTTTTCGGCGTCGCCGACACGGTTCTTGAGATTTTCGATCTGGGCCCGCACCGCCATCAGCTCGACCTGGCGGCTTTCCACCATCATCGAACGGTCCGACAGTTCGACGTTGAGCTTGGCGAGGTCGCCCTGCTTGTCCTTCAGCGCCCTTTCGGCTTCGCGCAGCGACTCCGTTTTGGTGGTGAATTCCTCTTCGGTGGCGCGCAGCTGCTCCTTCATCGCCTTTTCGCGCGCTTCCAGCGAAAAGATGGTGGCATTCTTTTCGCCGAGTTCCAGCTTCATGCGATTGATCGCATCGGTCTTCTTGCCGAGTTCGGCGAGCTGGCTGGTGGTCTTGCTTTTGAGTTGATCGACGCTCATCTCGAGCCGCCGCGCCGACATCGCGAATTCCGCGCGCAGCTGGTCCTTGTCGGCCTGGATTTCGGCCATCGACAAAGGCGTCGCCGCCTCGAGCCGCCGGGTAGTCAGCCGCACCGCGCGGTTATGCACCAGCGGCACGATCATCAACCCGAACAACATCGAAAGCAGGAAACCGATCGCCAGATACATGATCGGTTCGACCATCGCCGCAAACTCCCCATGAGAAGAAAATTCTTAACCACAATGCCATGGGGCACAGGGAAAACGCCAGCCTAATGCCGCGTTATCATGAATCCCGGACAGACCCCGTCCGTCGTCGGAAACCGCGGCGCGCAAAGGACGTCAGAATGGGTTCCAGGTCGCGTGCGGGGTATATTTAAGATAGCCGATATTGGCGCCAAGCCGCAGTCCGATCCCGGAGCGGATCGGCACCAGCACGATGTTGTTCGCGGTCAGCGCGGTCATCCCGAAGCCGCCGATAATATAGGCGGAGCCATCGATGCCGGCGAACCGCTGGTAGATCGCGTTGGTGGCGGGGAGGTTGTAGACCAGCGTCATGGTGCGCGCGCCGTCGCCGCCCCAGTCGAAGCCGACGGAGGGGCCCTGCCAGTAGACTCGCAAGTCGCCGGCATTCTTGGTGTAGAGCGTGCCTTCGCCGTATCGAAGCCCGGCTACGAATGCGCCCGAACCTTCCTCGCCCAGAATATAGCCGTTCGGCAGGCCCCATTGGCTGACCGCGCGCTCGATCACCGAGGCGAGGCCCCGCGAGACGTTGCCGAAGAACTTTTGTCCTGCGCCGACCAGTTCTTCCGGCCCGTAGGTCGTCTCGGTGGGCTGGCGCACGGGCGGCGGTAATTGCGGCGGCGGTGCCTGTTGCGCGGAGGCGGGCACGGCCCAGCCCATCAGCGCGGCAAGCGTCACCGCGGCAAGGCGTGATGCGAAAGTCATGAAACTACCCCTGCGTATCGAATCCTGGGTGCCCTTAACCTGACGCCAACAGGCACGGCTTTAGGTTGCGCCCGGTGTCCCCCGACTCGGATGTTATCGGCATCAACTATGACGGCACAACGGCAGGAAAGAAACCGCCCGCGGCGGCGATCAGGCTCTCGCCCCGGAATAGCCTTGTTCCCCTCGCTGGCGTGCTTTGTCTGGGCAAGTCGTGTCCGGGCAAGCCTTTTTTGGACAGGTCTTCTTTGGGCAGGTCTTCTTGGGGCAGGTCTTCTTGGGGTAAGCCTTGCCGCCCCGGGCCTTTCTGGGTCCGCGGCCCGGGCTGCTACCACCGAGCGGGTGGTGGCGAACCGCTTTACAGGTTTGGCCATCGAAGGTTACGACCCCCTGGCCTATTTCGTCGATGCCCGCCCCGAGGTCGGCCTGGAGGACTTCGAGGCTTCCCAGGCGGGTGCGACCTGGCGCTTTCGCAATGAGGGTAATCGCGCCGCTTTTGTCGCCCATCCTGATATTTATGGCCCCCAATTCGGCGGTTACGACCCGGTCGATCTGGCCCGTGGCGTCACGGTAGCCGGCACCCCCCATTTCTGGCTGATCTCGGGACAGCGGCTTTACCTGTTCAGCCGCGAGGAGAACCGCGACGCTTTCGCCGCCGATCCTGCGCACATCCTGCGCGAAGCGACTGCGCACTGGCCGCAACTTGAGCAGGATCTGGCGCAGTAGCGGCTGCTGTTCTCAATACCGGTCTCAAGGCACCGCCGCCGGATCGCCCCAGGCGATAAACTCCGGCACGATAAAGCCGTCACGGCCTTTCCCGAATTGCAAGGCGCCGCCCTGCGCGTCCGTGATCCTGCCTCCGGCGGCGGTGACGACCGCGTGGCCGGCCGCGATATCCCATTCCGATGTCGGGGCGAGGCGGGGATAGATATCGGCTTCCCCCTCCGCCACCCGACCGAATTTCACCGCCGAGCCGAGCGTTTTGCGGATCGCGCCGGGTCTCGCCGCGATGAACGCTTCGGTGCGGCTGTCGCCATGCGAACGGCTGACGGCGGCGATCCAGGGCTCGCCGCGGGCCGGGAACCTGCGGGTATGGATCGGCTGGGCCACGGGCTTTTCGCAGACCGTCAGCCGTTCCGCGCCCCGGCCGACCAGTCCGCGCCAGACAAGCCCCAGCGCCGGTGCGCCGATGATGCCCAATATGGGCAAGCCGTTCGTCACCAGCGCGAGGTTGACGGTAAATTCGTCGCGGCCGGCGACGAATTCCTTGGTGCCGTCCAGCGGATCGATCAGGAAGAAGCTGCCATCGTAAGGCGGATTCGCCAGGTTGACGCGCTCTTCCGACAGGGCCGGAACCTGAGGTACCAGCCGCGCAAGGCCTTCGGCAATGATCCGGTCGGCGGCGAGATCGGCTTCCGTCACCGGCGATCCGTCCAGCTTGCCCTCGACCCGCATCGCAGCCCGGTTGACGGCCAGAATCGCCGCGCCGGCCCGGATCACCAGGTCGGTCAAGGGCTCGGTCAGCGCGGCCGCAGCCTCGCCCTCGATCACGATTGCGGACGAAGTTGCCTTATTCATGGGCGAGTTTCATCTGCTGTTGGTCTTTCTTCTGGCGTTTCCGCCTTGTGTTGGCAGTACGCGCTTCCGCAGTGTATCAAACCGGCGAGCAGGCGCGATTCGCTTTGGTCCGCGCCTTCGGCGGATTTACAGGAACACCTTATGTCTGGCACCTCGTCTCCCGGTCCCGCCCCCGACGCCCTCGAACTGGCGGCGCTGTTATGTTCGCGGGTTTGCCATGATCTCATCAGTCCGGTCGGCGCCATCGTCAATGGGCTTGAGGTCCTCGACGACAATCCCAAACCGGAAGACCGGGAATTTGCGCTGGATTTGATCCGCAAGAGCGCCAAGACGGCGTCGGCGCGGTTGCAGTTCTGCCGGCTGGCGTTTGGCGCAGCGGGATCCTCGGGCGCCCAGATCGATCTCGGTGATGCGCAGAACATGGCGCGGGGTCATCTCGAAGACGGCAAGACCTCGATCGCATGGAATTTGCCCCGCGTGCTGCTGCCGAAGAATCGGGTCAAGCTGCTCTTGAACATGCTGGTGATCGCGCAGCAGACGATCCCGCGCGGCGGCGTGCTGACGGTCGATCCAATCGGCGAGGGCGAGCAATTCGGCTTTCGCGTCGCCGCCAGCGGGCTCAACGCCCGCATGCCGCAGAATATCGCCGACCTCTTGAGTTCGGGCTCGACGCATGCGGTCGATGCCCATGCGGTGCAGCCTTATTACACGCGGCTGTTGGCCCAGGCCTGCGGACTGAATGTGGTGCTTGCGCCCGAAGGCGATGCGGTGGTTGTTACCGCTTCCTGAGCAAACATGGTTAATCAGCGGTTTACGGATTGCCTCAGATTTCGTGAGGCCGCCCTATCTCTTTGTTGAGCCCGTTCTTTTTCATTTGCTCAACCAATATTAAACGCTTTGCGGAGAAGCTGGCCTCTCTGAAAGGCGTGTCGAAGTCGCGCGCCCAGTGCGTTCGAAGGCCTGTTTCATGGATGATCTGTTGCGGGAGTTCCTGACGGAGACCAGCGAGAGCCTGGACACCGTCGACAATCAGCTGGTGCGGTTCGAGCAGGAACCGAACAACGCCAGGATACTGGATAACATCTTTCGCCTGGTCCACACCATCAAGGGCACTTGCGGCTTTCTCGGGTTGCCGCGGCTGGAAGCGCTGGCGCATGCCGCCGAGACCCTGATGGGCAAATTCCGCGACGGCATGCCGGTGACGGGTCAGGCGGTGACGCTGATCCTGACCACGATCGACCGCATCAAGGACATCCTGGGTCAACTCGAGGCGACCGAGGCGGAGCCGGACGGCTCCGATCAGGATCTGATCGACGACTTACAGGCCATGGTGGAGCGTGGGATGGAATCGATGGTGGCGTCGTCAGCGTCGTCAGCGTCGGCTTCGCCGATCGCGGCTTCGCCGATCGCGGCTTCGCCGATCGCGGCTTCGCCGATCGCGGCTCCGCCGATCGCGGCTGCGCAGGCCGAGCCCGCGCCTGCTGTTGACCCCGCGATGGCGCAAGGCCGTTTGATCGCGCAGACGCTGGAGCGGCCGTTGCGTCCCGGCGAAGTCTCGCTGGATGAACTGGAGCGCGCCTTCCGCGAGACCGCGACCGAGGTCGCACCGGCTGTTGTGCCGGCGGCAGCTCCCCGAGCCGCGCCCGCCACGGCGCCGGCGCCCGCCAGGCCCGCGGCGGCAATGAACAAGCCTGCGGCGGCAACGAACAAGCCCGCGGCAACGAAGGAGGCAAGGCCAGCCGCTGCGGCCAAGCCCGTGGCCGGCAAGTCGGCCGCCGCCGAAGAAGTCCACGAGGCCGACAAGGTCGCCAACCAGTCGATCCGCGTCAACGTGGATACGCTGGAACATCTGATGACGATGGTGTCGGAACTGGTGCTGACCCGCAATCAGCTGCTGGAGATCTCCAGGCGCAACGAGGACACCGAGTTCAAGGTGCCGCTGCAGCGGCTCTCCAACGTCACCGCCGAGCTGCAGGAAGGCGTCATGAAGACGCGGATGCAGCCGATCGGCAATGCCTGGCAGAAGCTGCCGCGCATCGTCCGCGACCTCTCGGGCGAACTCGGCAAGCAGATCGAACTGGAGATGCACGGCGCCGACACCGAGCTCGACCGCCAGGTGCTCGACCTGATCAAGGATCCGCTCACCCACATGGTGCGCAACTCCGCCGACCACGGGCTGGAGACGCCGGCCGAGCGCGCCGCCTGCGGCAAGTCCGAGCAGGGCACCATCCGCCTGTCAGCCTATCATGAAGGCGGCCACATCATCATCTGCATCGCCGACAACGGCCGCGGGCTGAACACCGAGAAGATCAAGGCCAAGGCGCTTGCCAACGGTCTCGTCAGCGAGGCCGAACTGGAGAAGATGACGGAAGCCCAGATCCACAAGTTCATCTTCGCGCCCGGCTTCTCCACCGCAGCGCAAGTGACATCGGTGTCCGGCCGCGGCGTCGGCATGGACGTGGTGCGCACCAATATCGACCAGATCGGCGGCACCATCGACATCAAGTCGGTGGCCGGCGAGGGCTCTTCCGTCACCATCAAGATCCCGCTGACGCTCGCCATCGTCTCGGCGCTGATCGTGGAAGCCGCCGGCGACCGCTTTGCCATTCCCCAGCTGTCGGTGGTCGAACTGGTGCGGGCGCGGGCCAATTCCGAGCACCGCATCGAGCGCATCAAGGACACCGCGGTGCTTAGACTGCGCAACAAGCTGTTGCCGCTGATGCACCTCAAGAAACTGCTCAAGATCGACGACGGCTCCTCCTCCGATCCGGAGAACGGTTTTATCGTTGTCACCCAGGTCGGCAGCCAGACCTTCGGCATCGTGGTCGACGGCGTGTTCCACACCGAAGAGATCGTGGTCAAGCCGATGTCGACCAAACTGCGCCACATCGACATGTTCTCCGGCAATACCATCCTGGGCGATGGCGCCGTGATCATGATCATCGATCCCAACGGCATTGCCAAGGCGCTCGGCGCCTCCGGCGCGGCCAGCCACGAGATCGCGGACGAGAACGCCGCCTCCCGCTTAAGCGCCGCCGACCAGTTGACCTCACTTTTGGTGTTCCGCGCCGGCACCAGCCAGCCCAAGGCGGTGCCGCTCGGCCTCGTCACCCGGCTGGAAGAGCTGCCGACCGACAAGATCGAGCTCTCCAACGGCCGCTACATGGTGCAATACCGCGACCAGCTGATGCCGCTGGTGCAGATGGCCGGCGTCAATGTCCAGGCCTCGGGCTCGCAGCCGATCCTGGTGTTCGCCGACGACCGCCGCTCGATGGGGCTCGTGGTCGACGAGATCATCGACATCGTCGAGGAGCGGCTCAACATCGAGGTCGGCGGCAACGAGGCCGGCATTCTCGGCTCCGCCGTGATCAAGGGCCAGGCCACCGAGGTGATCGACGTCGGCCACTTCCTGCCGATGGCGTTCCCCGACTGGTTCACCCGCAAGGAGATGGCGCCATCGGCGTCGGCGCAATCGGTGCTGCTGGTCGACGACAGCGCGTTCTTCCGCAACATGCTGGCGCCGGTGTTGAAGGCGGCGGGCTACAAGGTGCGGGTGGCGCCGAACGCGCAGGAGGGCCTGACGGCGCTGCGGTCTGGCCAGACCTTCGACGTGGTGCTGACCGACATCGAAATGCCCGACATGAACGGGTTCGAGTTCGCCGAAGTTATCCGCGCCGACCAGCACTTGAGTTCGCTGCCGATCATCGCGCTGTCCTCGATGGTGTCGCCGGCGGCGATCGAGCGCGGCCGGCAGGCCGGCTTCCACGATTACGTCGCCAAGTTCGACCGGCCCGGCCTGATCGCGGCACTGAAGGAACAGACCGCCGAACTTAACCGCGCGGCATGAACAAGTTCAGCCGGGGCATGAACAAGTTCAGCCGGGGCAAGAGGATTACAGCATGACCAGCAAGACCGAACTCAGCGAAGGCACCGTGGCCGAATACGTCACCGCGATGATCGGCGGCCAGCTGTTTGGGCTGCCGATCTCCCGCGTCCAGGACGTGTTCATGCCGGAGCGGTTGACGCGGGTGCCGCTGTCGCCCGGCGAGATCGCCGGCGTGCTCAATCTGCGCGGCCGCATCGTCACGGTGGTGGACATGCGCGCCCGGCTCGGCCTGCCCAGGAACGACGACGGCAAGCCGCCGATGGCGGTCGGCGTCGACCTGCGCGGCGAATCCTATGGCCTCTTGATCGACCAGATCGGCGAAGTGCTGCGCCTTAACGACGAGGGCCGCGAGGAAAATCCCGTCAACCTCGATCCCCGCATGGCCAAGCTCGCCGGCGGCGTGCATCGCCTCGACGGCCAGCTCATGGTCGTCCTCGACGTCGATCGCGTCCTCGAAATCGTGCCCGACATGATGGCGGCATAAGACCAGCGTCGGGTTGGCGGCAACGGAAATGTCCCTTACGGGATTGGAAGAAGCAGAGGCTGAAATGAGAACATGTCTTGTCAGTCGATGACTCGAGCGTCATCCGAAAGGTCGCAAGGCGCATCCTGGAAGGCCTGGATTTCCAGATCGTCGAAGCCGAAGACGGCGAGAAGGCGCTGGAAGTCTGCAAGCGCGGACTGCCCGACGCCATCCTGCTCGACTGGAACATGCCGGTCATGGACGGTTACGAGTTCCTCGGTGCGCTGCGCCGCATGCCCGGCGGCGAACAGCCCAAGGTGGTGTTCTGCACCACCGAAAACGACGTCGCACACATCGCGCGGGCGCTGCACGCCGGCGCCAACGAATACATCATGAAGCCATTCGACAAGGACATCGTCACCGCGAAGTTCCAGGAAGTCGGCCTTATCTGATCCGCCCCTTTCGATCCGGCGGCTGAAGCCCTCGGCGTTACCGTTTCAACCGTGCCGTTTTCAGCCGAATCTGGTGAGTAATGAGTGTTACGTTGACAAGTTCCCCGACCCCAACCTCGTCGCGGCAGGAACCATTGCGGGTGATGGTGGTCGATGATTCCGTCGTCATCCGAGGATTGATCTCCCGCTGGATCGCATCCGAACCGGACATGGTGGTCGCGGCGTCGCTGCGCACGGGTCTTGACGCCGTCAACCAGATCGAGCGCATCAATCCCGATGTCGCCGTGCTCGATATCGAGATGCCGGAACTTGACGGCATTTCCGCGCTGCCCCGGCTGCTGGCGAAGAAGCGCAACCTCATCGTCATCATGGCGTCGACCCTGACCCGCCGCAACGCGGAGATCAGCTTCAAGGCGCTCTCGCTCGGGGCATCGGACTACATTCCGAAGCCCGAAAGTACTCGCGAGGCAGCGGCCGCCGAAATCTTTCACCACGATCTGGTCCAGAAAATCCGCACCTTTGGCGCCAAGGTTCGCCGCGCGGCTCCGGCTTCATCGTCGCCGTCGCTGACGCCGGATCGGCAGCGCGAGCCGGCGACCCGGCCGGCGCCGGTCGCGCAGCCGCAACTGATGCGCCGCGCATTCAGCATGCAGGCTCCGCGCGTACTTTTGATCGGGTCATCGACCGGCGGTCCGCAAGCCCTGATGACGCTGGTCACCGAACTCGGTCCCGTGATCGACCGCTTCCCGGTATTGATCACGCAACACATGCCGCCGACCTTCACCACGATCCTCGCCGAGCATCTGGCGCGATCGAGCCACCGGCCGGCGCATGAAGCCGTCGACGGCGAGATCGTCAAGGCCGGCCAGATCTATCTTGCGCCGGGCGGCCGCCATATGCGCGTCGCGCGTCACGGCGCCGAGGTAGCCATCGCGCTCGACGACGGGCCGCCGGTCAATTTCTGCAAGCCCGCCGTCGACCCGTTGTTCAACTCGGCGATCGATGTCTGGCAGGGCGGCGTTCTGGCAGTGGTGCTGACGGGCATGGGTTCGGACGGGATGCGCGGCGGCAAGGAGATCGTCGCGGCTGGCGGCAACGTGATCGCACAGGACGAAGCCTCGAGCGTGGTGTGGGGAATGCCGGGCGCTGCCGCCCATGCGGGTATTTGTGCGGCTATTCTGCCTCTCAATCAGATCGGTCAGAAATTGGTCCGGCTGTTCGCTGGAGATCGCTCGTGATACCGGCGGATTATGAGTTTCTGCGCAAGCTGCTGAAAGAACGTTCCGGCCTCGACCTTTCCTCCGACAAGCAATATCTGGTCGAAAGCCGGTTGATCCCGCTGGCGCGAAGGGCAGGGTTGCCCGGCATCGCCGAACTTGTTGCGAAAATCAAAACTGGTGCCGAGGCGCTAACCTCGGAGGTGGTCGAGGCGATGACCACCAACGAGACCTTTTTTTTCCGCGACAAGATCCCGTTCGATCATCTGCGCGACACGATCCTTCCGGCGCTGGTGCGGGCTCGTGCCAGCCGCCGCGCCTTGCGCATCTGGTGCGCGGCCTCCTCCACCGGGCAGGAGCCGTACTCGATCGCGATGTGCGTGAAGGAATTCGCGGGCCTTTCGGGGTGGCGGGTTGAGATCGTCGCGACCGATCTGTCGCAGGAGGTACTTGAGAAGTCCAAGGCAGGAATTTACAGCCAGTTCGAGGTGCAGCGCGGCTTGCCGATCCAGATGCTGGTCAAATACTTCAAGCAGACCGGAGAGCTCTGGCAGATCGACGCCGACATCCGCGCCATGGTGCAGCACCGGCAACTCAACCTGCTGCAGGACTTTTCCCATCTCGGCAGGTTCGATGTGATTTTCTGCCGCAACGTCCTGATCTATTTCGACCAGGATACCAAAGCCGGTATTTTCGATCGTCTGTCGCGGATGATCGAGCCCGACGGCGTGCTGTTGCTGGGCGCGGCGGAATCGGTGGTCGGAATCTCCGACGCCTTCAAGCCCTATCCCGACCGACGCGGGCTTTACCGGCTGAACACAGACCGGGTCTTGCGCAGCGGTGGCACGGCGTCCATGCCGCTGGCGCTGAGGGTAGTGGCAGCGCGCTAGATCGCATTACTTCTCGATCGTAACCAGCGTAACGCCGGCGGCCGCACACGGTGCACAAGACCTTCATCGATCTTCAGGGACCGGCCGCAGTGGTAGCTGGAGCGTCCCTGAAAAGCAGATGCTGAAGACCAGACTTATCGGGTTTGGATTTCCTGGGTTGTCTGATCACGAAGGCGAGCTTCGCCAGAGGTCAAAATAGCCCGCCGCGAAAGTTTTCTTGATCGCTTGACTCTTTGATCAGGATCATGGCGGGCGGCAAGGATCTGATCAAGATACAAATCATGCTTCACAGATGGAGAGCATCATGGAAAAGCGAAACACAGTTCAGGCTGTCTATGCGGAAAACCTGGTTTTCGAATCGAACTTCGGATTGGCGGCAGTTCCGGCAACCAATTCAGGCAAGGAAGTCGCCAAGCGTGTGCAATGGATTCCGGCATGGAGCGCAGTCGCCCTCGTTTGGGAAGATGTCGGGACGAACGATACGACGACGTCGCCCATCGTTCACTAAACCCGACCTGGATTTTTGGGTGGGCCGCTGTGCGGGCTGCTGCCTTCGCGGGCAAACGCATCCGGCAAGCACCTACGGGCCGAGCTTCGACGGCCGTTATCGAGAATGTTTCTGAAGGAGAAAGTATATGCGTACGGCACTAGGAAAAATCGGGATTGCTGCGGCAGCGGCAGTCATCATCGCGGCGGGCACAGTGACGCTGCCGAGCGTCGCCTACGCGCAATATTATCATCATCACGGGCACGGCTGGGGCGGATTTGCCGCTGGCGCGGCCGCTGGCGCGATTATCGGCGGGATGCTGGCTGCGCCTTACTACGCTCCAGGTCCGGGGCCTGGCTACTACGCGGGGGATGCGGTGAGGTACTGCATGCAGCGCTACAAATCATATGATCCGGGTAGCGGGACCTATCTCGGCTACGATGGATACCGGCATCCCTGTCCTTGAGCGAATTTCGGAAAGACCGCCGCGAGGCGGTCTTTCGTTTTGCGCGCAAGGATGAAGGCCGATGCACGGCGAATGTCGGCTGGCACTGCAGATTGCATCCACCTGCACCAAGCAAAAGCCCCGCCATTTGCGGCGGGGTCCAGTCTGAGAGGAGAGAGTTCGCAGACTCCCGGCAGAACTCGGGGTCAGGTGCGGATGCGTTTTTTGGACTCGTGCAGCTCGTGCAGCACATAGCCGCGGCCCCACACGGTCTCGATGAAGTTGCGGCCTTTGGAGGCGTTGGCGAGCTTCTTGCGCAGCTTGCAGATGAAGACGTCGATGATCTTCAGTTTCGGCTCGTCCATGGATGGGTGATCGCACCGACCGCCGGCAGCGCGAAGCCAAGCAGGCGGTGGCCTACGGAAATCGCGGCCTCCGGATTATTGTCACGAATCAACCGCCGCCCATATTTCGTTTCATGATTCTCATTAAGGGTGTATTAGTATCAATCGACAACGTGACGTTATTTTGTCTTTGCCGGCAGAAAAGGAGCGTTTCGATGCCCGCCGTTGCATTCTCCAACAATGATATTGCCGTCGTTGCCTGGACGTTCGATCGCCATCTCGATAGCTGTCTCGGCTTTGCAATTCACCAAATTGATGTCGACGCCAACGGCAAGGAAACCATTCTGCCGGCGTTGGCGCGCTTCGTAAATCAGGACAAGAGCGCCGAACTGGCGACAGATCAGGCGCCTGTACAGAAATTCTGGTGGAAGGATCTGTTTGCGAAACGCGGCGGCACCTACCAATACCGCATCGTGCCGATGGGCGGAAATCCCGGCGGGACGCTGACGCCGCTGGCAGCGGTCGAGCCGCTCCTCAGCAACAAGGTTACGCTGACGCCGAAGCGCCCGCCGTTCAATGCTTATTTCAATCGCGGCATCACCGCGACCCAGGCTCTGAGCCGCGCGCTGAACGACAGGCCAAGCATCGATGCGCTGGCGCCCCACATCCTCGATCCTGCCGATCCGATTCGCATTCGGCTGATGGGCCAGTTATCGGAAGGCGTGACCTCGCTGCTCGACCGCGCCGATCAGGACGGCGGCATTATTCACGGCGCGCTTTACGAACTCAATGACCCCAAAGGGCTCGAAAAGCATCTGCAGGCGAACCCGAAAAGCCGCAACGTCATCCTCGGCAACGAGCAATCCGTCGACCCGAAGACGGAACAAGCGATCGAAGATGCCAATTCCGACAACCGGGCCGCGCTGAAGGCGGCGGGCGTGACCGTGATCGACCGCATTCTCGGGAAAGGCGATATTCCGCACAATAAATTCCTGGTCTTGAGCGAGAAAGGCGCGCCGGCGGCGGTGCTGTCGGGGTCGACCAACTGGACCAGCACCGGGCTATGCACGCAAACCAACAATGCGCTGGTCATCGAGTCCGCTGCCGTCGCCCAGCGCTATATCGATTATTGGAATGCGTTGCAGGCGGATGTCGACGCCGCCAAGGGAGACCAGAAGAAATTGCAGTCGCCTGCGCTGCGCGGTTTCACCCACAAGAATAACGACAGCTCGATCGCCAAGCCGATCGGCCTCGGCAACGGCGTCACCGTCGAGGTGATGTTCTCGCCGAACACCCAGCGCAAGCTCGTCGAGTCCGCCCAGGGAAACGCCGAACGACATGAAGCGGGTATTCGACCTGATCGACGGCGCCAGGCAGGCGGTGCTGTTCCTCGCCTTCGATCCCGGCAACAATTCGATCCTCGATGCGGCGGGCCGAGCGCTCGCCAAGAACCCCGATCTGTTCGTGCGCGGCGCGCTCACCAGCGCGCAACGCGCCAACAAATTTTCGGAAGCCCTGCATCAGGGCGGCGGCGCCGATGCCGGCGAAGAAGGGCAGGCGGCAAGCGAGCCGCAGCCGACGATCAAGGTGGTCGGCGAGCCTGGCAAGCCGAAAAAGAAGGGTGCCAAATTGCCATCGGCCCAGCCGGACTGGCGAGCGGTGCCGGCTGGCGCCGTCACGAAGGACGACGCCTTCGGTCTCTGGGAGGCAGAGCTGGCAAAATACGGCTTTGCGATCATTCACAACAAGATCGTGGTGATCGATCCCTTCAGCGACAATTGTACGGTCGTTACCGGCTCGCACAATCTCGGCTTCCGAGCCTCGCACAACAATGACGAGAACATGGTGATCATCCGCGGTCATCGCGGGCTGGCGGAAGCCTATGCCTGCCATGTGCTCGATCTCTACGACCATTATGCCTGGCGCTTCCTGCTCAAGGAACATCCCGACGTTTTCGGCAAGCCGCTAGCAGCCGACGACAGATGGCAGGAGCGTTACATCGTCGGCCCGGACGAAAAGTCGCCCGAGCTGCGGTTCTGGCTGTCGGCGGCGAGCGGCGGCGGCACCTCATCCTCCGGCGTGCTGTCGCCGCGCAAGAAGCCGGTAACTTCCGAGCAGCCGGCAGCGGGCCCGGCCAAGAAGAGGGCGGCCAGGACGAAACCCGCGAAGAACGCGAAACCTGCGAAGAAGGCGAAGAAGAAAAAGGCGGCAGCGAGGAAGAGGTCCGCCAAGGTCAAAGCGGCCAGGAAGAAAGTCACGAAAAAGAAGCCCGGCAAGCCGCTGGCCAGGAAGAAAACGGCAAAGAAGACAGCCACCAGGAAGCGGGCAACAAAAAAACGCTAGATTTGGCGCGGCGCGGTCTCCAAAACAAAAACCCCGCCATTTGCGGCGGGGTCCAGTCTGGGAGGAGAGAGCCGTCGGGCTCTCGGTAGAGCCCAGGATCAGGCGGGAATACGCTCTTCGGACTCGTGCGGTTCACGCAGCACATAGCCGCGGCCCCAAACGGTCTCGATGAAGTTGCGGCCTTCGGAGGCGTTGGCGAGCTTCTTGCGCAGCTTGCAGATGAAGACGTCGATGATCTTCAGTTCCGGCTCGTCCATGCCGCCATAAAGGTGGTTGAGGAACATTTCCTTGGTCAGGGTGGTTCCCTTGCGGAGCGAGAGCAGCTCCAGCATCTGGTATTCCTTGCCCGTCAGGTGCACGCGCTGGCCGCCGACCTCGACCGTCTTGGTGTCGAGGTTGACCACGAGATCGCCGGTCTGGATCACCGACTGGGCGTGGCCCTTGGAGCGGCGCACGATCGCGTGGATGCGGGCCACCAGTTCGTCCTTGTGGAAGGGCTTGGTCATGTAGTCGTCGGCGCCGACGCCGAGACCCTTGACCTTGTCCTCGATGCCGGCGAGGCCGGAGAGGATCAGAATGGGTGTCTTGATCTTGGAGACCCGAAGCTGCTTGAGCACGTCGTAGCCGGACATGTCGGGCAGGTTAAGGTCGAGCAGAATAATGTCGTAGTCGTAGAGCTTTCCGAGGTCGACGCCTTCTTCTCCAAGGTCCGTCGTATAGACGTTGAAACTCTCGGATTTCAGCATCAACTCGATCGACTGCGCGACGGCGCTGTCATCTTCTATCAGCAATACGCGCATGCCAGTCCCCTTTAGTCGCCGCTCCGGGCGTCAGGTCGGCCGCACTTGCGGCACTCAAAACGCCTTGAAACAACTGATTCGGATCCTGACGCCATATGGTTAACAAAATCTGATTCCTCTTCGCAAGGTCTCTCAGTGCAATTTTTATCGAATCGCCCTAAGATATTGCCGAAAAGCAGCTTTTGGTATCCGTTTCCGTTCAAGTTCCACATTAAGAGCCGGGCCTAACCAACTCTTGCGACTCAACCTTCGTTCTGAGGTCGAGCGCTCTCAGTCACCCAAGACAATGACGTAATGATTAACGATGCGGGTAAACACCAAGTTAAGGACGGAACCACAACCCGTGGAAACTTAAGGTTTTCGCAATGAAGGCGCTCGCCGAGCAGATCAACGACATCGACGGCGTCAATATCTATGGCCGCGTGGTCGGTGTGCGTGGCCTGATGGTCGAGATCGCCGGCCCTATCCACGCGATGTCGGTCGGCGCCCGCATCGTGATCGAGACCGGGGGCAACCGCTTCATCCCCTCGGAAGTCATCGGCTTCACCGGCAACAACGCCGTGGTGATGCCGTTCGCGGGCCTCGAAGGCGTGCGGCGCGGCTGCCGCGCGGTCATCGCCAATGCGGCCAGTCAAGTGCGGCCGTCCCCGCTGTGGCTCGGCCGCGTCATCAATGCGATGGGCGAGCCGATCGACGGCAAGGGGCCGCTGCCGCAAGGCTCTTCCCCGATGCCGTTTCGCAACTCGGCGCCTCCGGCGCATTCGCGCAAGCGCGTCGGCGCACCGCTCGATCTGGGCGTACGCGCGCTCAATACGTTCCTGACCTGCTGCCGCGGCCAGCGGCTCGGTATTTTCGCCGGCTCCGGCGTCGGCAAGTCGGTCCTGCTGTCGATGCTGGCGCGCAATGTCGACGCCGACATCACGGTGATTGGGCTGGTCGGCGAGCGCGGCCGCGAGGTGCAGGAATTCCTGCAGGACGACCTCGGCGAGGAAGGCCTGGCGCGCTCTGTGGTGGTGGTGGCGACCTCGGACGAGCCTGCGCTGATGCGGCGGCAGGCGGCTTACCTGACGCTGGCGATCGCGGAATATTTCCGTGACGAAGACGAGGACGTGCTTTGCCTGATGGATTCGGTCACGCGTTTTGCGATGGCGCAGCGCGAGATCGGCCTGTCGGCCGGCGAGCCGCCGACCGCCAAGGGCTATACGCCGACCGTGTTCACCGAATTGCCGAAGCTTCTGGAGCGCGCGGGTCCCGGCACCGGCGCCGGCACCATCACCGGCATCTTCACGGTGCTGGTGGACGGCGACGACCACAACGAGCCGATCGCGGACGCGGTACGCGGCATTCTGGACGGCCATATTGTGATGCAGCGCTCGATCGCCGAGCGCGGACGCTATCCGGCCATCAACATCCTCAGATCGGTCTCCCGCACCATGCCGAAATCGGCTGATCCGGCCTTTCTGCCGGTTATCACCCGGGCGCGGCAGGTCATGGCGACCTATGCCGACATGGAGGAACTGATCCGGCTCGGGGCCTATCGGGCGGGCTCCAGCGCCGAGGTCGACGAGGCAATCCGGTTGCATGAGCCGCTGGAGGGGTTCCTGCGGCAGGGCAAGGATGAAGTGACCGGCCTGAACGAGGGTTACCGCCAACTTGAGCAAATCCTGCGGAATTTGGAAACGGAACGCTAACTTTGTCAGGCCATCATCCCCGCCACACAAGTAGCGACGCCGGTGGGGCCCTTGGGGGATACCGGTTCTGTCCCGCGTCCAGGTCGGGACTTCTGGGGAGTATGAGTTCGATGAAGTCACGCGAAACGCTGATCCGCCTGAAAAAATTTCAGGTCGACGAAAAGCGCCGAAGGGTCGCCCAGATTGAAAGCATGATTGCCGATTTCCAGCGTATGTCGGTCGACCTGGAGCGCGAAATCCAATCCGAACAGGAGCGCGCCGGGATCAACGATCCCTCGCACTTCGCCTATCCGACTTACGCCAAGGCCGCGATCCAGCGGCGGGAAAACCTGACCCGCTCCGCCGACGAACTTCGGATCCAGCTTGAAGACGCCAAGAGCCTGCTGGGCGAGGCTTTCGAAGAGCTGAAGAAAGTCGAGCTGTTGGACGAGCGCGACCAGGCGCGCGAGCGCGCCGAGGAGAACGCCCGCGAACAGGCCGATCTCGACAGCATCGGCCTGATGCGGGCGCGCCTTGGGGCGATCGCCTGAGGCTTCCCCGACCATTTGCCAAAACACCAGCAAGCCCGGACCGCAAGGTTCGGGCTTTTGTTATGGGTGCGAATGTCCGCAAGCCGGCCCCAGTGACTTGGTGGCCCGGTTCGGCACAGGATATGATACCAAACGTCAGGAATGCTGCTGAGCTGCGATGGGGCATGGCGATTTTGGGGGAGTGAATGCTGACGCCAGCTGAGTTGGTCTGGCTGATCGCCGCGGTGGCGAAGGGGGATCAGGCCGCTTTCGAGCGCCTCTATGCCGCGACGCGGGCGAAACTCTTCGGCGTGGTGATTCGTATCTTGCGGCGGCAGGATCTCGCAGAGGAGGTCATTCAGGAGGCCTACGTCAAGATCTGGAATAGCGCCGGACAGTTCAATCCCGGTCTGTCGTCGCCGATCACATGGATGGCGTCCATCGCCCGCAACCGGGCCATCGATGTCGTGCGCAAACGCGGCGAGGTCTCGATCGAAGAAGAGCCGGCGGCCATGGAAGTGGCCGCCGATAGCCCGGATCCGCTGGCGCGGCGGGAGATGACCGAGGAATTGAAGCGGTTGCTCGAGTGTGTCGGCCGTCTGGAGCCGGACCGGCAAAAGCTCGTGCTGCTGGCCTATTACAACGGTTGGAGCCGCGAGCAGCTGGCAGCAAAGTTTGAGACGCCGGTGAATACCGTGAAGACCTGGCTGCGCCGCAGCATGATGGACATCCGGGAGTGTCTTGGACTCTAAATGATGGCCTACAGCGAAGACCATATCGCGCTCGCCGCGGAATACGCCCTCGGCACCCTCGATGCCGATGAGCGGGCGCAGGCCGAGACCATGATGTCCGTCGACAAGGACTTCACGGCGATCGTGCGGGCGTGGGAGTACCGGCTCGGCGTGCTGAACCAGATGGTCGGAGCGGTGGAGCCGAGCCCTGAGCTATGGGACCGCATCAAAACCGCGGTCGGACTTTCCGAACAGCAGGCGCCGCTGGTGCTTCCCGAGGCGCCGCTATCGTCGCCGGCGGCTATCGGCGAAGCCGTTGCGCCTGCTACCGCGGCGGACACAACCAACGTTATTCGGCTGTCCAGCCAGGCCCGCCGCTGGCGCACGATCGCCACCTTGACCATGGCGATCGCAGCCGCCCTGGTCGCGCTGATCGCGGTCGGCGCCTATCAACCGGACCTGCTTCCGGATGCCATTCGACCCAAAGCACGGACCCAGGTGGTCGAGGTCAAGACGCCGCCGACGCCGGCGCCGCCGTCGGCCCAATATGCCGCGGTGCTACAGAAGGAGGGCGGCTCGCCCGCCTTCATTCTCACGGTCGATGGGGCGACCAGGAATTTCACGATCCGGAAGCTCGGCGCTCAGCCTGAGCCCGGCAAGAGTTTCGAGCTTTGGTTGATCTCGGACAAGCTGCCGCGGCCGCGCTCGCTCGGCGTGATCGGCAATGGCGACTTCACCGCGCGCCCGGTGCTGTCGGCTTACGACACCGATCTCGTCAACAACGCCACCTATGCGGTGACGATCGAGCAGGCCGGCGGATCTCCAGACGGCAACCCGCACTCGGCGCCGGTCTATGCCGGCAAGCTGGTTGAGACGGTGCCGCCGGCACCGCCCGCGGCTTCGAAGGGGCGCTGAAACCCTGGAGCCTGATCGGTTCCGATTGAATCAGAACCGAGACTCCCATCTTTTTTGACACGTTTTCTTCACGCGAACCGGTACCCGCTCCGCTCGAAAACGCAATGAGCCGACAAAATGAAAACGCCCGTGGGGAGCGGGCGTTTTCGGTAGTCAACTTGGGGGTAGTTGGGGTCTTCTAATATCCACGAGGCGACTTTGGGGGGCTGGTAAAGAGCCGCGTGAATTCCGTAAATTCCTTTTCCTTAGCGCACCACCATCGTGTTCGAACTGGAGATCGCAACCGGCTTGCCGGCCTTGATGACGCGCGCGGTCTGCGTGTACTCGTCCGAACTGGTCCGCGCCGAGATGCCGAAGCCCACCACCGCGATACCTGCAACGAGCGCCACGATCACAATCTTCAGATGTGTCGAGCGATCTGCGCTGTAGATCGAATGGTTCATGGAAGCCTCCTGCCGCCTTCCTGCCTTTCGTGGATTCGTCTGCGTCGCGCGCCGGCAGGTTCAACATCTCAGAGCTGGAAACGTAGGGATTCGCCCTTCGGTTCCTAAGATGCGATCACAAGGCAGTGAACGGAATTGAATGTCCGCGACTGGGTTGCCGCGGATGCATCATCGACGCGACAAATTTATAAACTATTACAGTATGTTATAAGACTTTACGCTTCTCTTGCATCTCGCCGCGCAAAGGGGCGCCGATCCGGCCAGCGTTAACAAATTGGTTGCCTGTGGCGAAAAAGCCCCGTTCTCAAGGGGGTGATTTGCCCCGTCAATGGGGCGCTGCTCCCGTCTCGACGGTCCAGCCATGGCCCGGCCGGCCATGATGGAAGCCGTTCGAAAACGGCGCCTCGAGCGGCAGTTGCTCGAGGCGGGCCAAGGCGTCCTCGACGCCCAACGTCCCGTCGAGGACGCCCCGAAAGGCGGCCGCAACCTGCACCATGTCGCAGCTGTGCGGAGATAGCCGGAAGCGCGTGACGCCGGCGGCTTTGAGGGCAGGGATTTCCTGCGCGAGGTTCAGATATTCATGGGACAAGGTCTGCACGCCGTTGGCGACAAGAAACGGCTTCCCCTCCAGCGTCACAAGCACCAGGCCGTCCGGATCGTTTTCGCAGACAAAGCGGCAGGTATCCTTGGTGCGGCCGTGGGCGCGGGCGTGATAGCACCGCGCCGAAAGCGCCAGCGACTGGCGGCCGAACACCTGGACTTCGATGCTCACGTTCAGCGCGGCGGCGGCAGTGCAAATCACGCGGGTCGCCGAAAACGGCAGCTCGATCGGCAAACAGATATTCCGCGCGCCGTGGCTTGCCAGAAAGCGCAGGCTCTCCTCATTATAGACGTTCATCAGCGGGCCGATGTAATGCGGTCGCCCGCGCAAATGGAACGTTGCGGAAGCGTCGTTCGCCTCGATCAGGTCGGACGTCCTGTCGCAGACATCGCTGACCAGCTTTCGATCGATTTTCGAAGCCGTCTCGCCGAGCGTCGAATGCACCACGGTCTTTCCGGCCGCGGCAAGCCGTTCGCTGACCGTTTGATAATAATCGTCGAACAGCGGAGCGCGTTTGGAGCAGATGGTTTCGCCGAGATAGACGACCGATACTGGCGCCTCGTCGGCGATCCGGAAATAGAAGTCGCGCCAGGATTCCGGCGCCCAGTTGAACAAATTGGGGCCCAGCGTCAGCTCGGTTGGCGCAACGCTCATGCTCACCTCCAGCTCTTGCTCTGAAAGGCGCCCTGGGTCTCCTTGTGACCCTCGGTGAGCGCGATCAGATTGGTCAGCGCCGGCTCCTTGCCCGTCATGATCTCGTCGACGGCCTGGCGAAACGCCGCGACCACCGATTTCACATAGGCGCGGCTGCGCTGGCGTCCCTCGATCTTCAATGCGGTCACGCCGGCGCGCATCAGATCCGGCAGCAGGGCCGAGAGGTTGAGGGATCGCGGCTCCTCGAATGCGTAATACGGCTCGCGGTGGGCCGAGCAGGAATAGCGTCCCTTGCAGATGGTTGGATAGCCACCGTTTTCGCCAGGGCGGTATTGATCGATGACGAACGGTCCCAGGCGCGTTGTCAGCGTGCCGTCGCTTTCCTCTTCGTAACGGACATCGGCCGCCGGTGAACATACGCCGTCCATATTGGTCGAGATGCCCGTGACATAGTTTGTGAGGCTGCAGCGGCCTTCCGCCATCATGCCGATATTGCCGAACACGAAGGCTTCGATTTCGCACGGGATCTGGCGGTGAATGTCGGCGATCTCGGCGACCGTCAGGATGCGCGGCAGCACCACGCGCCTGACGTTGAATTCCTCGCAATGGAAGCGGATCGCTTCCGGCGACGAGGCGCCGGCCTGCACCGACAGGTGCAGACGCAGCTGCGGATATTCCTTGTTGGCAAAGGCCGCGACCCCCATGTCCGCGACGATGATGGCGTCGACCCCGACCGAGGCGGCGAGCGCGACGGCGTCCTTCCAGAGCTGGAATTGGCCCGCGGGCGGAAACGTGTTGACGGCCAATAGCACCTTGCTGCCCCTCGCGTGGGCATAGTCGACCGACTTGCGCAGTTCATCCGGCGAGAAATTCAGTCCGGGAAAGTTGCGCGCATTGGTCGCGTTCTGCAGGCCGCAATAGACCGTGTCGGCGCCGGCATCGACCGCGGTGCGCAGGCTGGCCGGCGTTCCCGCAGGGCAGACCAGTTCGACGCGCCGGGGCGCGACATCGTCAATCATGATTTTCTCCCTGCCGCGAAAGCCCGCGCAGATGTGAAACGGTCATCGTCGCGATCGGCGCGAGCGGACCGAATGCCCGGGTGATGCTTTCAACCACGCCGCCATCGACGTCGTCGAGCGCATTGCGCAGCGCGACCACGGCTTCGGTGTCGCCGGTGACCCGCAACTTGCGCGAGAAGAAAAGCGCATCGCCGTCGAGCGAGCCGTCGATCAGATCGAACAAATTGAGAAACGTGCCCGCGATACGCGCATGGGAATGGGGTGCATCGTTGCGGCGCCAGGCACTGAGCGAGGGGGCTTCGGGCCGTGGCTTCAGCACCAGCACGAAAGGAAGATCGGTCGGATCGATGATGAAGGATTTCAGCGCGTGCGGGCCAAGCCGCAGGAAGACATCGGGCTGGCGTCTCGCCACCTGCGTACCGATGAGACTGAGAATAGGTTGCAGAAGCGGAAGAGGCAGGAAGCGAAGAAACGGAAGGGGTGAGGCGCGATCTGATGCGACAGGCGAAACCAACATGCGGTCTCAGTAGCGCCGCGCCCCTTCGACAGCAACAGCGTCACGCGCAGTCTTGAACGATTCTTGAGAAGTTTTTTCTGCGCATGACACGCAACTTCAATCGTGCGAGATCAACGCGAAGATCAGACGCTGCCGACCGTCTTCAGCCGCGCTCTGGGATGGATTTCCGCCTGCGACAGCACGGTGGTTTGCGAGCGGAAGCGTTCCACCAGCGAGCGCACATAGGGGCGAATCGCCGCCGACGTCACCAGCACCGGCGCCTCGCCTTCGCGGGCCGCCTGCTCGAAGCGGTCGCGCACCACGGTCATGAATTCCGAAAGCTTTGAGGGCTGCATCGCCAGCGAGCGTTCCTCGCCCTGGCCGACCAGCGATTCCGCAAAGGCCTGCTCCCACTTTGCCGACAGCGCGATCAGCGGCAAATAGCCGTTGGCGGAGGTGTTCTGCGCGCAGATCTGCCGTGCCAGCCGGGCGCGAACGTGTTCGACCATGGTCGCGGGGTTGCGCGAGAACGCCAGCGCGTCGGCGATGCCTTCGAGAATGGTCGAGAGATCGCGGATCGAGATGCGTTCTGCGAGCAACAGTTGCAGCACGCGCTGGATACCGGAGACCGTGACCTGGCTCGGCACGATGTCCTTGACCAGTTCGCCCTGCTCCTTCGGCAGGTCCTTTAGCAGCTTCTGCACCTCGCCATAGGACAACAGGTCCGACATGTTGTTCTTGAGCAGCTCGGTGAGGTGGGTCGAGAGCACGGTGGCGGCGTCGACCACGGTGTAACCCTTCAGCGAGGCTTCCTCCTTCAGCCCGGCGTCGACCCATGTCGCCGGCAGCCCGAAGGTCGGCTCGATGGTGTGAATGCCGGGCACGCTGACCTGGTTGCCGGCTGGGTCCATGACCATGAACTGGTTCGGCCAGATCTTGCCGGTGCCGGCGTCCACTTCCTTGATCTTGATGATGTAGGTGTTGGCCTCGAGCTGCACATTGTCGAGGATGCGCACCGCCGGCATCACGAAACCCATTTCGATCGCGAGCGAACGGCGCAGCGCCTTGATCTGCTCGGTCAGACGGTCGGTGCCGTCCGGGCCGTTGACCAGCGGCAGCAGCGCATAGCCCAGTTCGATCTTGAGATCGTCGATCTTCAGCGCGGTCGCGATCGGCTCTTCGGCCGCGCCGCCGCGGCGGCTGCGGCATCCGGAGCGGCTGCGGCTGCGGCTTCGGACGCCGCGGTGGCGCGCTTGAAGTTACGCGCATTCCACGCCAGCGCCGCCGCGCCGCCGCCGAGCGCCAGGAAGGGAAGCATCGGAATGCCCGGCAGCATCGCCAGCACCAGCATCACGCCGGCCGACATGCCCAAGGCCTGCGGATAGCCGGAGAGCTGCTTCATCAGCGCCTTGTCGGCGGCGCCGCTGACGCCGGCTTTCGAAACCAGCAAGCCCGCCGCGGTGGAGACGATCAGCGCCGGGATCTGCGTGACCAGGCCGTCGCCGACGGTCAGGAGCGTATAGCTGTGCGCGGCATCGGCGAAAGAGAGGCCTTGCTGGGCGACGCCGATGATGATGCCGCCGATGATGTTGATGAATACGACCAGAAGGCCCGCGACTGCGTCGCCACGCACGAATTTCGAGGCACCGTCCATCGCGCCGAAGAAGCCGCTTTCGTCTTCCAGCGCCTTGCGGCGCTCCTTGGCGACTTTCTCGTCGATCAGGCCGGCGGAAAGATCGGCGTCGATCGCCATCTGTTTGCCCGGCATGGCGTCAAGGTGGAAGCGCGCGGCCACTTCGGCGATGCGCCCCGAACCCTTGGTGATGACGACGAAGTTCACGATCACGAGGATCGCAAAGACGATAATTCCGATCACGAAATTACCGCCCATCACGAAATTGCCGAACGCCTCGATGACGTGGCCGGCAGCCGCGGTGCCCTCATGGCCGCGCGACAGGATCAGCCGCGTGGAGGCCAGGTTGAGTGACAGCCGCAACATGGTCGAAATCAACAGGATGGTCGGGAATGACGAGAATTCCAGCGGCGCCTGGATGAACAGCGACGTCATCAGGATCAGGATCGACAGCGTGATCGAGATCGCGAGGAAGAGATCGAGCACGATCGAGGGCAAGGGGAGGATCAGCACCACCAGGATGGTGAGGATGCCGAACGCCAGCGCGAGATCGCCGCGCTTCAGGACGGTGAGGATTTCACTGAAACTCGGAATTCCGGCCCCCGGCGTTCCCGCGCCCTGACCTGCCGTGACATCCACCATCGTTGCTGCTTCCCCCCGCGTATGCCGGTTGCGGGCGCCAAACGTCTGCGCGGCGGCCGAAGGGCCACCGTTTCGAAAGTGAGGCACCGCACTGGCGTCCACGGGTACTCCCCCGTCTTACGCGGCTGACGACACTCGACTTCACTGGGCAATTTTTGCCCGGTGTATGGTTAGGAAAGGGTTAACGGGCAGCCCATCCCGTCATTCCGGGGCGCCGCGGGAGCGGCGAACCAGGAATCTCGACCCGATTACTGCGAGATTCCGGGTTCGATGCTGCCGCATCGCCCCGGAATGACGCGGATCGGCCATGCTGCACTGCATTCCGCATGCCTAATATCGCGGCAATGTTGCTTGACCTCGCCGCATGACCGCGTCAAAGTTGCAGCCTGTGCACGCCCCCTCCGATCACAAGGATTCGGCCCATTTCGCCCCGGACTCCCGTCTGGCCTGGGTGCGGCTTGCGCTGGCATTGGCGATCGGCTCGATCGGCAGCGTCGGCATGTGGTCGGTCGTGGTCGTGCTGCCGGTGGTGCAGGCGGAATTCGGCGCCTCGCGCGGCGCGGTGTCGCTCGCCTTTACGCTCACCATGCTCGGCTTCGGCCTCGGTGGCGTCGCGACCGGCAGGATCACAGACCGGTTCGGCATTGTGGCGGCGATGGCGCTCAGCATCGGCTTCCTCGGTTCGGCCTACATTCTGGCCGGGCTATCGACCACACTATGGCAATTCATTGCGGTGTATTTCCTGATCGGGCTCGGCACCTCTGCGACCTTTGCGCCCCTCATGGCGGAGGTCTCGCACTGGTTCGAGCGCTATCGCGGGCTGGCCGTCACCATCGTCGCCAGCGGCAACTACATCGCCGGCACGATCTGGCCGCCGCTGGTCACCTGGGGCGTGCAGTCGGCCGGCTGGCGCACCACCCATATCGCCTTGGGCATCTTCTGCGCGCGTCTCGATGACGCTGCTGCTTCTGGTGCTGCGCGCCCAGATCGGCGGCGCCAAGCTGAGGGATCATGATAACGCGCCGCCGCCGCGGGTCGATCTTGCGCTCTCGACCAATACGCTGACGGCGCTGTTGTGCATCGCCAGCATTGCCTGCTGCGTGGCGATGGCGATGCCGCAGGTCCACATCGTCGCCTATTGCGGCGACCTCGGCTATGGCCCGGTGCACGGCGCGGAGATGCTGTCCCTGATGATGGCGTTCGGAATCGTGAGCCGTATCGGCTCGGGCTATCTCGCCGACAAGATCGGCGGTATACGGACGCTTTTGATCGGCTCGGTGGCGCAGGGCTTTGCGCTGTTGTTCTATCTGTTCTTCGACAGCCTCTCCTCGCTCTACATCATCTCCGCGATGTTCGGCCTGTTCCAGGGCGGCATCGTGCCGAGCTACGCCATCATCGTGCGCGAAGCGATGCCGGCCCGCGAGGCCGCGACGAGGGTCGGCATCGTGATCCTGGCGTCGGTCGCCGGCATGTCGTTCGGCGGCTGGGTATCCGGCGTGATCTTCGATGCGTCGGGTTCCTACGCGGCTGCGTTCATGAACGGGCTCGCCTGGAATGCGCTCAATATCACCATCATGGTGGGCTTGCTGCTGCGGGCGCGCGCGCGGCTGGCATTGGCGTGAGCGATCGAAAAAAACGTTGCCGGCGTCAAGCCGCTGCGCGATCGGTCGGTTCCACGGTGACAAGCTCGCAATGCCCGAAGCCCTGGCTGTAATCGAGCACTGCAATCACTTCCGGCGTGACCTTGAAGACAACGACCGCGCTCAGGTCCTCCGTCTCCATCATGCGTCCGTATTCTGGATACTTTTTTGGCAGCATATCTCATATGGTCCGCTTAATCTGCAATTGGCCGGGGACCACGCTCGCCCTGCCTCGGCCGCCGCAGCGCCGCGTTCGGCGCATCACGGCGAGCGCGCGGTACCTTGAGAAAGAAACGCGGTTACTTCGCTCAAAATCTCGTCGTCGTGTCCCACCAAGACATGGCCGCCGGTCGGATAGATGACGGTCCTTTGTTGCGGTACCGCAGCCGCAATCTGTCTCGCGCGCGATGCTGTTCCGAAAAGATCGTCCTCCGCGCTTATGGCGAGCACCGGGCAGGAAATTTTTTCCAACGCGACAAGGTCGGGTGAAGTTGCCGTCTTGATATCGAATTTCATGCCTTCTGAACGCGCGCTCATCGGCAACAGGTGCTCCAGTACTTCCTGCACGCGCGTCTTTTCAGCCGGCGTCGACGTCTGCACGACGCTTGCGTTGGTGCCGAGCATTACTGCATCCATCGTGCCCGGAAAGATCGGGGTGAGCTTCAAAGCCGCCCACATGATGAAGTCAGAGTTGAACATGGCTCTCGCGATTGCACCCCCGTAATTTTGCGTCCGTGGCGGCAATTGCTTCGCCGGAATGATGAGCACCAAAGCCAGGCAGCGATCCGGGTGACGGCTCGCAAAATCAAGGGCAGACCACGCGCCCGCCGAAATGGCCACAATCGACACTTTATCGACGCCGAGATGATTCAAGAGTTGAACATAAGCGTCCGCCTGTGCAGCTACGCTGATGTTGGTGCGGGGTTGAGAGGCAAGATAGCCAAACCGCGACGGGGCGATCAGCTCATACCCGTGTTTGGCCAAGGCCCCCGTCATATCGAGGCCCTGGTCGAAGCCGCCGGCGGCGCCGTGGATGACGAGCACCGGGTTGCCTTCACCAACTGTTGCGTACTCGATCGTGCCTAAATATGTCTCGATCTTTTGACTGCGGCCGGTGACGCGGGCCTGGGCTCGGGCAAGGTCGGACGCAAAAAATGAATAGACCGTTGCAACGACGATAGCGAGAGCCGCAAGAACGAGAGCCGCAAGAACAAAGCCGATTTTGTGTGAAATTGCGCCGTCGAAGGACATTTCAATAATTGTAGCAGGAGACACCGCGCTGTCTATGCGGCAGTGATTGCCGTGACGTGCAATTTCAGCGTCCGCGTGGAGTACAGCGACTTCGATTTCTTCTGCCAGCATTACATGCGCACGCAAGTCCTTGGTTGATAACCAAGGGGGATGCTTTTTCCTATTCCCCCGCTACCGCGTCGCCCCAGGGCTGGGCGATCTCGGTGGCGCCGCTGTTGGTCTTTCCATCGCGCAGCACCACGCTCGGGCAGGCGAACTTCATCGGAAACGTCTGCACGCGCGCTTCTTCGTAATCGAAACGCGCCCGCAAGCCGTCCCGCGTTGGCGTCGGCAGACGCACGTCGCCGATCACGATCGCGCCTTCGCTCGCATCGATGCGCGGCTGGTGGATCGCAGCGTCGAGATCCATGCCGTAATCCATCACGAAGGAAAGCATCTGCGTCACCGCCGGCAGGATCCGACGTCCGCCCGAAGCGCCAACGGCGAGGCGCCTTCCATCGGCCGCCTGTGCCAGCACCGGGTTGTAATTGGTCAGGCAGCGCTTGCCGGGGGCCAGCGAATTGGGGCCGCCGGGCGTCGGATCGAACCACATGATGCCGTTGTTCATGGTCACGCCGCTTTGCGGCAGCACGAACTTCGAGCCGAACGTCGATAGCAGGGTTTGCGTCACCGCCGCCATGTTGCCCTCCCGGTCTACAATCGAAAAATGCGTGGTGCAGCTGGGGGCCAGATGCTCGGCACCGAGCGCGCGCCTGCCGTCGGCATCGCCCATGTCCTGCAGCCGTTCCCGGTAGGCCGATTGCAGGGCCAGGGCATATTGAGTGTAGGCCGCGGCGTCCGGGACGCCGCGACCGGGCTGCAGGTTCTGCTGCAAGAGGCGCAAGGTATGCGCCAGCGTCGGTCCGCAGGTGAGCTCCGGCGTCGCATGGACCTTGCCGCCGCGATAGGGAATCGCCAGCGGCTCGCGGACATGAGCGCGAAAAGCGGCGAGGTCGGCGACTGACAGCGTACCGCCGCCCGCCTGCACATCCGCTGCGATGCTGCGCGCCAGATCGCCCTGGTAAAAATCGCGCGCGCCCTCTGCCGCGAGATGGGAAAGTGTCGCCTTCAGCCGGTCCTGCGGCAGGCGCACGCTGGTCTTGATCCCCCATTGCGCGTTCGGCGGCAGGCCGTCTTTGAGATAGGCGGCGGCGCTTGCGGGGTAACGCCGCAAATCCGCGGCGGAACTCGCAATCATCAGCGTGGTCCACCAATCCACCGGCAGGCCAACGCCCGCGAGATCGACGCTTGGCGCAAGCAATTCCTGCCATGACAGCTTGGCGTGGCGGCGATGCGCTTCCTCCATACCGGCGACCACGCCGGGCACGGCGATCGAGCCGGGACCATGGAGATTGCGGTCGTCCTTCACCCGTGCCCAGGGGAAAAGGTCGGAAGCGGCGCCATCGCCCGTCAGCGGATAGTCCTCAACCCGCAGGCTTAAAGGCGCGCGCATGCCGTAGTCGATCACTTCATAACGGTCTTCGCGGGCGCGGTAGAGCACCATCGCCCCACCTCCGCCGACGCCGCTCATCCAAGGCTCCAGCACCCCCAGCGCGAAAGTGGTCGCGATCACAGCGTCGACGCAATCGCCGCCGGCCGCCAGCACGCCGGCGCCGACTTCGGCGGCCTTTCGCGACTGTGCGGCGACAATACCGCCTGTGGACGCCACGGCCGGCTTGCGGATTTGCTGGGTGTTGCTGAATTGGTCGCTCATAACATTTCCTTTGTCCTCAATCGTCTTGGCGCTTTCGGCGCGGCGAGCGGATGGCATCGGCGAGTGCCTTGATGCCAGATCGGATCACCGTGGTTTCGACGGCGCACAACCCTGACCGATGCCGGCTGCGCGGCGCATCCTTACCCGTCACCTGGGTCCAACGCAAATCGCCGCAGGCAAGGCCGCTGGTAACCGTCCGGATCCCTGCAATGCGGCCTGCATGGCGACGATATAGCCGTATGGCCCCAATCCAGCGATCACCGCCTTTGCCGCCGCCGAGAGTTTCGAATGCCGGTGCAATTCATCCCGTGCATGGATATTCGAGATATGAACCTCGAAGATGGGTCCTTCGAAAATCTTCAGAGCATCGTACATCGCGATCGAGGTGAAGGAGTACGCCGCGGGATTGATGATCAGTGCGTCGGCGTCCGTGCGGGCGGACTGGATCAGGTCGACCAGGACACCTTCGTGGTTCGACTGGTGAAACGACAGTTGCGCCCCTGCAAATCTCGCAAAATCCTCGCAACTCGCCTTGATCGCGTCGAGCGTTGTTGATCCGTAAATGTGGGGCTCGCGGGTACCCAACAGGTTCAGGTTGGGGCCGTTGATGATCATGATGCGCATAGTGGTCCTTGTTGTCGGTGGCACGGCTGGTCGATTGCGATCACAAGTCTACCCTCTGTATCCCATGAGCCGCGGCAGCCAGAGAATGATATCGGGAAAGATGCGGATGAGCACCGGCACCAGCATGGCAGCAGCAAGGAATGGCACTGCCTCGCGCACGATCGCGCCCAGCGGCTGCTTGGTCAAGCTTGCGAGCACAAAGCTCGAACTCGGAGCTCGCGCGTGTCAGACAGTTTCGGGCAATATTACGGGCAACGCCGCGCCCGTCGCGGGTTCAGGAATGACCGTTTATGGCAGCGCGCCGGTCGGCCATTTGCAGCGTCGCTCCCGGCAGTTCTCGCCGCGTTCGCCGGCGGATCAGGCCGGGCAGCAGCAGATGTCGACATACTGACGCGCGCGGCTAGAGGTCAACTCGGCATTCGGAATTCAGATCTGCCGGTGAGGCTGAGCGCCATTCGCGCTTGGGAATTACATCATGACATCGCCCAAATTCCATCTGGCCATGCGCACCGGAGCGGTGCCGTGCTTGAACGCACCCGCTCCTCGCCCGGAGGGACTAGGCGGAGCGTGGCGCCAGCGCATCCTGCGGCAGGCTGCCGGGTTGGCCTTTGTGAATAGACGACGGAACAACACCGAAATACTGTCTAAAGACACGGCTGAAATGCGACGAGCTTGAAAAGCCCCAGGAAAATGCGACGTCCGTGATCGTCTTCCCGCCCTGGGTCTCCAGTTCCTGACGGCAGTTCTGCAGCCTGGCCCGCCACATATAGTCGCTGACGGTCAGGCCCCTTTCACTGAACAACATGTGCAGATAGCGCTTGGTACAGCCCAGCGCCGCGGAAATCTGGTCGATGCTGAGATCGGGATCGCGCAAATGTTCATGGATGAAAGCCTGGGCGCGTTCGTAGAGCGCCCCTGGCCCGCCACGATCGATTCCCGTACCGGCTTCGCGCAGGGGCAACAGCAGGAGGTCAATCAGCGTGTCGGCGACGCCGAGTGCGGTGTGTGGCGACAGTTTCGGAGCCTCGCCAAATGCGGCATGCATGAAATCGTGCGCGATCCGGCCGGTACCGGTACGCGCCGAAAGTTTGCAGGCTGACAGCTTTGCCGAATGAAAACCGCGTTCCTGCAGTAATTGCGTTGGTACAATGACGACTTCATGCCGCGTCAGCGACGGGCTGATGATGGTATGCGGACAGGATACATCGTACGCCAGACAGTCACCGGGCTTTAGCTCGATGCGGCGGCCATTCTGCTCGAAATGCGAAACGCCGTAAGTCTGAAACAATATCTTGACGTAGGGATGCTCGTTTGTCCTCGCCCGCGAAACAGGAAGGGCAATCCGATGCTGGCTCACCTCGATCTGACAGAGCTTCAGCCGCGAGACGGTTGTATAATTGATCCGTCCTTCAAGTGACGAAGCGTCGAGCGGGTCGATATCGAATTGGCCGCAAAGTTCCGTCAGAGCGTCGGTCCAGGACTGGATCTGCTTCTTGGGCGTTAGTCCGGAGGTGCTGAGGGAGCGCGCTGAATTTGCCATGACCGAACCACATGAGTAAATCGAGATCAAAATATGACGCCGGGTGAGGCGTCCGGTCACCGGAAGGCGATGTCTACCTCATTCAGAACGGTCATTGGAACCGGATGCTCAATCCTCCGACTTAGTCCAGGCGTCGTCAAGGGGAACCTGCAGGTCGCCGGGGCGGCTGCTACCGCGGGTAGCCGCCCGGACCAGGAGGGGGCGGGGCCTTTAAGGGCGGCGCTGGCGCAAATTACTGGCTGGCAACGAAAAAGTTCGTCGAGTTTCGCTTCTGAGCAAGCGAGCTTCGCTCTTGGGCAAGTTTGTTTCCGCGGAACGGGGTAGGGATGCGTACTGAAAAAACAGAACAGAGCAAGTGGGCCGTCTTCGGACGGTAGCCCGAAGCTCGTATTTGGGGAGGAATAAGCTGTCGTGACGGCATCGTTCTAGCTCACTTATGCATTGATGGGACAGGGCACGGAGGCTCGCGGTGCGGGCGGCGGGCTGGCCTGTTGAGGTGGAGTGCGGCGCTGAAGCTGTGACGCGCTGTCGGAAGAAGATCTTCGTTACGAGAGCTGACGCTGGACGAGCAGAGCCCAGCGGTTAAGTAAAACTTAAACAACACGGGAGGTTTCGTTATGCGCAAGGAGCTAATAGCAACCTGTCTTGTCGCGGTGGCGGCATTCAGCGCCGGCGTCGCCAATGCCAGCGAAGAACTGATTAAAATGTCGCAGAACCCGAAGGAATGGGTGATGCCGACCGGCGACTATTCCAATCACCGCTACTCGAAACTGAACCAGATCACCGCGGCCAATGTCGGCAAGCTGCAGGTGGCATGGACGTTTTCGACCGGCGTTTTGCGCGGCCATGAGGGCGGACCGCTGATCATCGGCGACATGATGTATGTGCATGCGCCGTTCCCGAACACGGTCTATGCGCTCGACCTCGCCCACGACAACAAGATCGTCTGGAAGTATGAGCCGAAGCAGGATCCGAATGTCATTCCGGTGATGTGCTGCGATACGGTCAACCGCGGCCTCGCCTATGGCGACGGCAAGATCTTCCTGCATCAGGCCGACACCACGCTGGTCGCGCTCGATGCCAAGACCGGCAAGGTCGAATGGTCGGCAAAGAACGGCGATCCCGGCAAGGGCGCCACCGGCACCTCGGCGCCGATGGTGATCAAGGACAAGGTCCTGGTTGGTATCTCCGGCGGTGAGTTTGGCGTGCAGGCTCATATGACCGCCTACGACATCAAGACCGGCAAGCAGGTCTGGCGGGCGTTCTCGGAAGGGCCGGACGACCAGATCCTGGTCGATCCGGCGAAGACCACCGAACTCGGCAAGCCGATCGGCAAGGATTCCAGCCTCAAGACCTGGCAAGGCGATCAGTGGAAGATCGGCGGCGGCGCGACGTGGGGCTGGATCTCCTATGACCCCAGCCTGAACCTGATCTATTACGGCTCGGGCAATCCCTCGACCTGGAACCCGAAGCAGCGCCCGGGCGACAACAAATGGTCGATGACGATCTGGGCGCGCGACCCGGACACCGGCATGGCCAAGTGGGTCTACCAGATGACGCCGCATGACGAATGGGATTATGACGGCGTCAACGAGATGATCCTCAGCGATCAGACGATCAACGGCACGCCGCGCAAGCTGCTGACCCATTTCGATCGCAACGGGCTCGGCTATACGCTTGATCGCGTCACCGGCGAATTGCTGGTCGCCGAGAAGTACGATCCGAAGGTCAACTGGACCTCCGGCGTCGACATGAACAAGAGCTCGCCGACCTACGGCCGGCCGAAGGTCGTCGATCAATATTCGACCGACAAGGCCGGCGAGGACCACAACGTCAAGGGCATCTGCCCGGCCGCGCTCGGCAGCAAGGACGAGCAGCCGGCGGCCTACTCGCCGGAGACGCAACTGTTCTATGTGCCGACCAACCATGTCTGCATGGATTACGAGCCGTTCAAGGTGAGCTACACCGCCGGCCAGCCCTATGTCGGGGCGACGCTGTCGATGTATCCGCCTCCCGGTGATTCCAACATGGGCAACTTCATCGCCTGGGACGGCAAGACCGGCAAGATCGTGTGGTCGGACAAGGAGCAGTTCTCGGTCTGGTCGGGAGCGCTGGCGACGGCCGGCGGGGTGGTGTTCTACGGCACGCTGGAAGGCTACCTGAAGGCGGTCGATGCCAAGACGGGCAAGGAACTCTACAAGTTCAAGACCCCGTCGGGGATCATCGGCAACGTCACGACCTACGAGCATGGCGGCAAGCAGTACATCGCGGTGCTGTCGGGGGTCGGCGGCTGGGCGGGCATCGGGCTTGCTGCGGGCCTGACCGATCCGACCGCGGGTCTCGGCGCGGTGGGCGGCTATGCGGCGCTGAGCAATTACACCGCGCTCGGCGGCACGCTGACGGTGTTCTCGCTGCCGCAGTGAGGCCATCACCAAACGTCCCGGCGCGGCGCGCCGGGACGTTGTCATCAAATGCCGTTGTAATCAAATGCCGAGGACAATCGCTTGCGTAGTAAGATCTGGTTGGGGTTTGCCGCGATGGTGCTCGTGGCATCGGGAAATATCGCGGTCGCCGACGAGCCGGTCGATCCGGCCGCGGTCAAATCGGAGAACGGCAAGTATCTGGACAAGGAGGGCAACCCGACCTTCAAGATCGCCGCCGACGGCACGGTCGACTGGTACACTTATTCCGGCTTCCGCCGCTATCACTCGGAGTGCCATGTCTGCCACGGTCCCGACGCCATGGGCTCGAGCTACGCCCCGGCCTTGAAGGATTCGCTCAAGACCATGAGCTATGCGGACTTCCTCGGGGTGGTGGCGACCGGACGCAAGAACGTCTCGACGTCGCAGGAGAACGTGATGCCGGCGTTCGGCGAGAACAAGAACGTCGTCTGCTATCTCGACGACATCTACGTCTATCTGCGGGCCCGCGCCAGCGATGCGCTGGGCCGCGGACGGCCCGCCAAGCATGAAGACAAGCCGCCCGCCGCACAGAAGGCAGAAGATGCCTGCATGGGAGGGAATTGAGTTGAAATCTGCTCGCCGCTGCAAAGTCAAACGTGAAGAGTCCTTAAAATGCGAACGTGGAGTCTAAAATGAAAACCCGTGCCGCTGTCGCGTTCGAAGCAAAGAAGCCGCTTGAGATCGTCGAGCTTGATCTGGAAGGCCCGAAGGCCGGCGAGGTCCTTGTCGAAATCAAGGCGACCGGAATCTGTCATACCGACGCCTACACGCTTGATGGCTTCGACAGCGAAGGTATCTTCCCTTCCATCCTCGGTCACGAGGGTGCCGGGATTGTTCGCGAAGTGGGAGCAGGCGTCACTTCAGTAAAGCCCGGCGATCATGTGATCCCGCTCTACACGCCTGAATGCCGGCAGTGCAAGAGCTGCCTGAGTCGCAAGACCAATCTCTGTACCGCGATCCGCGCGACCCAGGGTAAGGGCGTGATGCCCGACGGCACCAGCCGCTTCAGCTACAAGGGGACCACGGTTTTCCACTACATGGGCTGCTCGACGTTCTCGAACTTCACCGTGCTGCCGGAAATCGCGGTCGCCAAAATCCGCGACGACGCCCCCTTCGACAAGAGCTGCTACATCGGCTGCGGCGTGACGACGGGCGTCGGCGCGGTCGTGAACACCGCCAAGGTTACCCCGGGCGCCAACGTGGTCGTATTCGGGCTTGGCGGCATAGGGCTCAATGTCATCCAGGGCGCCAAGATGGTGGGCGCCGACAAGATCATCGGCGTCGACATTAACGACAGCAAGGAAGAATGGGGCCGCCGCTTCGGCATGACGCATTTCGTCAACCCGTCCAAGATCACTGGCGATATCGTCCAGCACCTGGTCACGCTGACCGATGGCGGAGCCGACTACACGTTCGACTGCACCGGTAACACCACGGTGATGCGCCAGGCGCTGGAGGCTTGCCACCGCGGCTGGGGCAAGTCGGTCATCATCGGGGTGGCAGAATCGGGCAAGGAAATTTCAACCAGGCCGTTCCAACTCGTGACCGGCCGGGTCTGGAAGGGCACGGCGTTCGGCGGCGCGCGCGGCCGCACCGACGTGCCAAAAATCGTCGACTGGTACATGAACGGCAAGATCCAGATCGATCCGATGATCACTCACACTCTGAAACTGGAGGAGATCAACAAGGGCTTCGATCTGATGCACCAAGGCAAGTCGATCCGTTCGGTCGTCGTGTTCTAAATTCAAAACGTCACACAGGAGGATAGGCCCATGACAGTTCATATCCACCCATCCGTCGACAGCGGAGTAAAGAAGGGCTCCGGCGCCTTCGCCGGCGGGACTCTGGTCTGCAAGTGCAAGGACCGGCCAGTCAAGGTTGGTATCAAGGGCGACGTCGCCCATAACCACGCCTGCGGCTGCACCAAATGCTGGAAGCCGGAGGGCGCCATCTTTTCCGTGGTCGCGGTCGTGCCGCGCGACAACGTCAGCGTTCTCGAAAACGGCGACAAGCTGCACGTGATCGACGCATCGGCGGCGATCCAGCGGCATGCCTGCAAGGTTTGCGGCACGCATATGTTCGGACGCATCGAGAACAAGGCGCACCCGTTCTACGGTCTGGACTTCATCCATCCGGAGCTGTTTACCGAGAGTGGTTCGGCGGCACCAGGATTTGCGGCGTTTGTATCCTCGGTGATCGAGTCCGGAGTCGATCCTGGGCAGATGTCGAGTATCAGAGCGCGCCTCAAGGAGCTCGGACTGGAGCCTTATGATTGCCTGTCGCCCGCACTGATGGACGCCATTGCTACCCACGTGGCGAAATCAAAAGCCAAGGCGGCCTGACTTGCGAACCTTGTGAGGCTGCCAAGCCGACATGCGCGGCTTGGCAGCAACAGAGAATTCTACCGTCTGAATCGCCGTCGTGCTCCTAGCGGAGCCCGGCGATTCTCGGCACGAACCTTGCCGTTCTCGCCGGAAGTGCGGGAGCGGGACGGATGAGACGCGCCATCCCTTATCTTGGGTATTTTTTGTTGCCTGATTTCTGATGTGAACGCCCGTGACCTCGGGCGGTGGGAAGCGGTCGATCCTGGTATCCGGTACCAGGCGTTGATGCAGCCCGGCGTACCAAAGCGTCATGTTGCGGAGAAGCCGACGCCTACCGGGCTGATGAAATCTGTGTCAGGGACGGCAAGACCTACGTGACAATCACCGACGAGCGGCCGGACGAGCCGCGCGGCCGGCCGCACGTTGAGATCGGAACGGAAATCGAAATTCCGAACAACAAACTCAAATGGGACAGATCGAATCCAACCGCAGCCAGTTTTCGCAGCCGCGGGTTGGTGAGATCGATCGGCGGACGGTATTCGTACAGGTCCGAATGCCGGTCCGGTGTGGTGGGTCCGTACGGCTTCCAAAAATTCCCGCCGGTCACTTCGATCATTTCGACGTTATAGGATTGGAAGCGTTCGTCGACCGTGCCGATGCGGATCATGCTCTCCGGGGTGATGGATAATTCCGCTGCAAGCGCACATGGGCAGGGAAGTGCGATGAGGCAAGCCGATATCAACCAGACCCGAGCATTACATGTGAGTGTGGCTACTTGCGTTATATCCAAGCCGGTTTTACCTTCACGGTCGCGCACAACGCGCCACAATGTATGGGAGGCTCGAATGACCTGGAAAGCACCAAAGATTGTCGAAGTGCCGGTTGGCATGGAAATCAATATGTACGCCTGCGCAGCACGCAAATAGAAAGCGTCCGGACGATCGGCCCGGCTCGAGAAAGAGCTTTGTCTCGAGCCGCGGCGGGCGCCCGATCCGAATGTCAGCATGGCCGGTAGTCCGCCGCGCTCGAAGTGCTGGCACTTCCCTCCGCCGCTCATTGGCAGCTTCGTCGAACGCCAACAGGTGGCGAAGACGCATTAAACGTCCTTGCTCTCGAAAAAATATAGCTCGACTCCACCGTCTGCAAAATTGGCGAGATCTGCCGCCGCAGCCTGGCCCTGCGGGGACGCCAGCCCGGCCTTCAGGGCGTCAAGCGAATCAAAATACAGCGTTGCGACAAGCTGAAGCTCGCTCGGCCCAGCCGGAGTCCCGATAGCGCCCGTGCTGATATCGTATTTCCTAAGGGCGGGAATCTTCTTGGCGAGCGGAATGTGAACGGAAGCATAGTGCTTGTTGAAGGCCTCGGCGTCTTTCGGCTTTTTGTAAAGTACGACCAGTTTCGCCATTCGATTTCTCCCGGCTAAAATTATCCTCACCATCGCTCCTGACGGGTTTGGCGTCGGAGCTTGCCGGATATCCTGCGTGGCAAATCGAGCGTTTCTGTGCCTCGCCATCGATCCTTGCATCGTGTTAGGATTTTTCTCAATCAGTGATGCTGTTGTTTTTCATCCCTCGGCGGCTCTTGGATTTGGATGCCTTTTGGTGTTGCAGCGTTTCGGACTGCGATCTTGTGTTTTTCAACGCTCGTTCCGGCCTGCGTGCATGCTGAAGACATCGACACCGAGCATATCTTTGGCTTTCTGATTGGTACCGATGTCGGTAGCGCCGGCGAACGCGAATTCCAGACCCAGACAACCGGACGATTTTCCAAGACGGCGGGCAACTACCGGGCGGTCAACCAGGAACTCGAATTGGAGTTCGTGCCCATCAATAATTTCCGGATCGAGGCGGGAAGCTTCTTTGCGGCTTACGATATCAATAGCGTCCCCGGTTTCGCGGATCGCCGCCAGCTGGATTGGCAAGGTGTTTCCCTCGATCTGCGCTACAAATTCCTCGACCGGAATGCGGCGCCGTTTGGTCTGACTTTAGCCGTCGAGATGCACGCCGACCGCTTCGATGACATGACGGCGGCGTCCGCCCGGAAATACGGCAGCGAACTGACGCTGGCACTCGATCAGGAATTGATCCCAAATCGCGTGGTGGCGGCGTTCAATCTGTTCTACGAACCGGAATGGACTCATCTCTTCGGGACGGGAATGGCCCAGCAGGAAATCGACGGCCGGGACCGCTGTCGCTGTGATGGCGCAAATCCGCCCGGGTTTCCTCGTCGGTGGCGAAGTGCGCTATTTCAGAAAGTACGAAGGGATTGGCTTGGAAGAATTCGCCGGGCAGTCGCTGTTCGCCGGGCCCACTGCGTACCTGCAACTGTCCGAGCGCTCGAGGCTTACGCTCGCCTGGAGCGCGCAGGTTTGGGGGCGGCCAGCCGGATCCACCGCCGCCCTGGATCTCGTCAATTTCGATCGCCACCAGGCCCGGCTGATCTTCGGGGTCAACTTCTGATCCTCTGGTGCAGCGCCCCGCTGATGGTATCATGAGGCGGAATTTCCCAAGGATTTGAAACTTCGTCTCGGCGCCGCCGTTTCTGTTTGTGGTATATAGCTTGTCAGAAGCAAAAGGGTGTTTGGCATGAACCCAATTGATCTGGTTGTGACGGTCTGCGCGGTGTTGTCGCCGGCGACCTGCCAGGAGACGCATTTGATGTTTTCCGGTGCCGCTTCATTGCGGCAGTGCGCGATGGGCGCGCCGCCTTACATCGCTCAGTGGGTCGGAGAGCATCCGAAATGGAACGCTGTACGGTGGCGCTGCGAATATCCGCATACCAACGATAGGGCTGGTGCCGCCGGAGCATCCACTGCCGGATAGTCGCACGCTGCGGAGAGGCCGCCCGTCTTCAGCGCCTCATTTGCTGCAGTCCTTCAAATCCTTGTCCGCGATTGAAAACACCGAGTCTGCCTTGATCTCGATGTCGCGCACCACGCATTGCCGCTGATCGCGATAGCTGATCCTGGCGTCGTAGTGCCCTGGCTCGACGCCAATAATGCGCAGCCGCTCGTCATGATCGACTTCCTTGTCCCTGTCGTTGAGGGTCTGGTTGGGTCCCCAGCTGTCCTTGCCGACGGGGGAGAGCTGAAGGCTGGAAACGGTCGCCGAAGTCAAATTCCAGAACCTGATGCCCTTGCCCTGTGCGGCGAGCAGGTCAGCGCTCGTTAGCAAAAGCCCTGCCGCGAGGGTCCAGAGGGTCCATCGTCGCATTGCCAATCCTCCCGTGATCGATCGCTTGATTCCTTACTGCCGGATCAGGCGATCGCGATTTTTCGCCTTGTCGAAATTCTTTGCCTGGTCGAGGCCAACGGGAGCGATCAACTTCGCCGAAGCGAGGTCGGCCCCCTCGAAATCGGTGCCGTTGACGGTGGCACCCGTCAAATCCGCTCCGCCAAGTTCGGCGCCCTTGAGAGACGCGCCTGTCAGGTCGGCGCTCTTCAGTGATGCAAATTCGAGATCGACACGAGACAGGTCGGCGCCGCGCGCGTCAAGCCGTTCCAGGTTGGCTGATTTCAGCACCGCGCGCATCAGGCCCATCGATTGATTCCGCATGTCGGCGCCCAAACGCGCGTCGGCGATCGAGGCTCCGACGAGGCTCGCGCCGGTCAAGTCGGCGGCAATGCGCGCCTTCGACAGATCGGCGCCGTCGAGACGCGCGTGAGCCATCTGCGAGGCGAAGATGCTCGCGCCTTTCAGCTGTGCGCCGGTGAGGTCGGCTTCGAGCAGCCATGCCTGATCGAGGATCGCGCCGTCGAGGTTGGCGCCAGCAAGCCTTGTCTTGTTGAGCCGCGCCGCGCGAAAAATCGCGCCGGCAAGGTTGAGCCCCGAAAGGTCGAGGCCGGACAATCTTTTGCCGGTGAAATCGGCAGGCGCGGCGGCGGTCGCCTTCGCAAGCAAATCTTCGACCTGCTCCCGGGTCATCTCGGCCGATACCATGGCGGGGGACGTCAGATCGACGCCGCGCATCATGTCCTGTGCCTGTGCCTGTGCCGTCGCGGCAAGGAGAGCAAAACCCAACGCTGCGCCTGCGAGTGTACGCTTCACCGCCAGTTCCTCCGAGGATCCAACCTAGCACGCGCCGCAAGCGCCGCCTACCAGCCAACCCCCGCTGCGCGGGCCCTGCTGGTCCGCCGCGAGATGTCCGCCTTGATGGCGGCGATCTCCGCTTCGCTGCGTGCTCTGCGGGGTATACGAATGGGCACTTCGGTGAGGATCCGTGCCGGTCGCGGCGACAACAGCAGGACGCGGTCGCCGAGGCGAACCGCATCGTTCATGTCGTGGGTGACAAGCAGTGTCGTCACGGACCGGCTGTCCACCAATGTGGCGATCTGGTCGCGCAGCCGCGCGGCCAGGGCTTCATCGAGCGACGCCAGCGGCTCGTCGAGGATGAGGAAACCCGGCTCGACCGCGAAGGCGCGGGCGAGCGCGACCCGGCGGGCGAGGCCGAGGGATAGTTCGCCGGGAAAATGGCTGCGATGGGCATCCAGTTCCAGAACCGAGAATAGTTCGGAAAGCTGTGTTTCGTCAGCCTGCGGCGCCGCAAGTCGCACGTTTTCTTCGACCGACCTCCAGGGCAGCAATCGGGGCTCCTGAAACACCATGCCGATCCGGGCGCCTTTCGGCCACGTAACACGCCCCTCGTAATCAGGATCGAGACCGGCAAGGATATTCAGCAGGGTGCTCTTGCCGCAACCGGAGGGGCCGACGAGTACGCCAACTTCTCCCGTGCCGAGCACGAAATTGAAGTCGACCAGCACGTCATGCCGCTCGCCCGCTATATTTTTGAACGCCTTGCGGGCGATATGGACCTCAAGCTGCACGGGGCCGCCATCTCGATAATCGGTTTTCAAATGGCTGCACCAGGATCGCTTCGATGGTGAGCACCACGGCAGCGAAAGTCAGCGAATAGGCGAGCAGAAGAGGAATGTCGAAGAGCTGGAACGCGACGCCGATCTCAAAGCCAACGCCGTTCGGGCGTCCGAGCAATTCGGCAACCAGCACGATCTTCCAGACCAGGGAAAGACCGGATCGTGCGGCAGCCGCAATATAGGGAGCCAGTTGCGGTAATATAACGTGCCGGAACGTCTTCCAGGGCGGCATCGCGAACACTCTCGCCATTTCGTCGAGCGAGGCGTCGAGCGCACGGGTTCCTTCGCGTACCGTGACGACGGCGGTGGGCAGCTTGTTAATGGCGATTGCCGCGATCGCGGCGACCTCCGTCAAACCGGCCCAGATATAGGCCAGCACAATGACGACGAGCGCGGGGAGGTTCAGCAGCAGGATCAGCCAGGGATCCCCTATTCGGTCGGCAAGGCGCACCCGACCCATCAGGTAGCCGATGGCGGTGCCCAGCGTCATCGCCAGCGTGAAGGCGAGGGCCACCCGGGCCAATGTCACGCCGAGATTGAAGAACAGCGCACCGGAATTGGCCGCCGTAACAATGGCAGCCAGCACAGCGGGTGGCGGCGGCAGCTTGTCTGCGCCAGCGAAAAGCGCGGCGATCCACCAGGTGGCCAGGAATACAATGAACGACAGCAGCCGGATCATTTCAGCCTCCGGAGATCGCATGATAGAACGTGCCGGGATCAAGCTCTGGCGCCTGCCCGACAAGTTCCGGACCGCCGATTGCCGCCAGCACGCGATAGAGTACGCGCGCGTCGGATTCTTCGTCGGCGATCGGGCGGCGGGGAATTCCCTGCCGATAGCGATCCCGATAGGCGTGCAAGGTTGCGGCGTCGGGCGCAGCGGTCAGCGGCGCGATGTTTTCCCACTCCGCGTCCGATGTCGCCAAAATCTCCTTCGCCGCACGAGTCATGGCGATGAAACGGGCGACCGCGTCGGGGTTTGCGCGCGCCCAGTCCTCATTGAAGACGTAGCCGATCATCGCCGTGCGGCCCTTGGCTCCAAGCCTAGGCAGAAGGTCCTCGAGCCCAGCAAGGCGGCGAAAGCCTTTCGCTTCCAGCGCGGCGCAGAAATTCCAGTAATTCAGGTTGGCGTCCATTTCGCCGCTGAGCGTCTTCGCCGCCAGCAGCGGCGGCGGACCGTAGACGATCGTGGACTCGGATTTCAGGTCAATGCCATCCTGTTTCATCGAAGCCTGCAGCAACAGCCAGTTCTTGTCGATCGGGCCGCCGGCGACGGCGAGCTTGCGGCCCCTGAGGTCGGCCAATGTCCGGATCGGAGATGTATTCGATACCATCACTTCGCCGAGCGCGCTCGAATACGGATAGAATGTCAGTTTGGCGCCGAGCCCCCGCTCGCGTGAGACCCATAGCCAATCGGAGACGATGACGTCAGCTGCGCCGGCGCGCAACGCGACCTTGCCGGCTTCCGGACTGGCAAGCTCACTAACCTGGAGCGCAAGGTCGGCCTTTCTATCGAGGCCGTGAGCGCGGACCACAGCAAGTTCCCAGGGAAATGTGCCGGTCTTCTGCACTGCAACCCGTATGGTTTCGGCAGCGCGGGAAGAAGCACCCGACATCGCGGCGAAAGCGGCTGCGGCCAACAGAATGCGGATGAACCTCTTCATTTCGTCCCTGCGATCGAAAGCCGGACGTCCGAGGGCTTCCATCGGTTGAATAAGATTTCCGGTGCGCCGGTTCATTGACGAGCTTCTTTCGCATATAGTAGCGCAGTCAATAGCGCAGTTGACAGTCTCATCCGCAGGAGGAAACTAACGATGCTCGCCGGATCGATGCGACTTATTGTCTTCCCGTTGATCGGGCTGGCAGCAACGGCCATTATCGCGCGCGCCGACGAGGTCAATGACTATCCCACGGAGGCGCGATCGGAATATGTGTTCGGGTGCCTGAAGGCAAACGGTGAAACGCGGCAGGCGATCGGCCAATGTTCCTGTTCGATCGATGTCATCGCGTCCCTGTTGCCCTATGACCGGTATGTCACGGCCGAAACCGTCCTCAGCATGTCGCAGGTTCGAGGAAACCTCGGCGGAGAATTCCGCTCTTCCGAGCACGCAAAACGCGCGCTCGATGACCTGCGGCGCGCTCAAGCCGAAGCCGAAGTGAGATGTTTCTAGGGATGCGCCATTGTCCGCCCACATCCAGCCGATGTTGGGCTGCATCAGATCCCTGAATCGTCGACCTTCCATTCGTGCTGGAATACGTGGCCTTCGGTGTCCTTGGCCTCGGTGCGGATACGCTTTGCGCCATTGGGAACATAGGTGAATCGAACGTTGGGGTCTTCGGAAATTGAAATTCCGCCCTCCATCGCCAGAACCAAAGTGTCGTCCTGCCATATCCGCAATTCATTGATGAAGAACGCCGGAATATAGAGCCGTGTGACCTGGTCCATCTGGAGGCCGGAATTATTGGGGTGGCCGATCATGATCTGGGCCTCGCGGGCGCCGCTTCGAGGACCATCGTTGGGTTTTGCGAATTGTCGATATCGCATCTGGCCTAGTCTCGCTTTGGCTTCGTCAGGGTTCTTCGCGGCCGGTGCCGAACATCCGCCGGAGGCCTTCACGAAGGTTTTCGTCATGTAAAGCTTGCCGTCGCTCAGCTCGGCGACTGCATGGACGTCCGTGTAACTATTGACGCGCACGCGGGTGGAGATTTCCGACACTGAGGAATCCCGTCCGAGTTCAAAACGTGCTGCCATTGGCGCCGGATTCTGATCGATGACCAGCGTGATCGCCAGGATGCGGCGGGAATCCCCGGGTGGAAGCATCGCGCGCAATGTGACGGGGACGATCGCGGCGTCCTCGGCGCGGTACGGCATTTCGATGGCGATTACGTTGCTGCCGTCATTCATCGGGCGGTTGTTGAAGATGTCCTGGACCAGGCCGGGCCACGGATCATAAGCATCAGGAGTAGCAGCGGGCGCGAGACATGCGCCGAACTGCATTGCAGCGAGGAGTCCAGCGGCGCAGAGCAAGCGGAAATAGCGAGCCGACATAGGCGCGATCCTTTCGACGACCGAAGCAAAGCCAACATACCTCTTTGAGAGCGCTATTCCCATTCAATTTCCGAGAATGCGGCAGTCGCATTGCGCGCATTATAGTCGTCGAACAGTTTCCATCGCGATCGCTCGGAGGCTGCGGCGGTATCGGCAGCGATCGTTATCGGTTTGCCTTCGGCGACCAGCGCGCGAACATCGGCCGCGAGTTCTTCCAGATAGCGGCGTTCATCGATCAGCGCGGCGGGCCAGTTGCTCACGGGTCCGTGACCGGGAACCACACGCTGTGCGGCGGTCGCGTCAAGCTCGGCGATTACCGCTAACCAGCCACGAAGACTGCCGTCGAGGACGGGTATGTGGGTCACGAATACGAGATCGCCGGCGAACAAGGTACCGGTTTGCTCGTCGAACACGGTGAGGTCGGCGTCGCTGTGCGCTGTCGGCCACGCCCGCAAGGTGAGGTTCCGATGCCCGAGGTCAAGTTTGGTTGTGTCATCCACCAGAAGCGTGGGTGCTATGATGCGTACGTCTTCGATCAATTCATCGCCCATGATCCGGCGAAAGGCATCGATGTAGAATTGTCCGCGCCCAGCCAGAGCCGTTGGCAAATTCTTGTGGCCGACGAAGCGGGTTCCATTTCCCAGGAATGCTGCATTGCCAAAACTGTGGTCCGGGTGGCCGTGAGTATTGATCACGTACCGGATTGGCTTTTCCGTTCGGGCGCGGATCGCCGCGAGCAGTTGCTTGCCTTCGCGCACACTGCCGCCCGTATCAATCACCGCGACCGCATCGCTGCCGATGACGAATCCGACATTGGCAATGGCTCCTTCATTTTCGCGTGTCATCAGCGCCGTCGCGCCCTCATGCACAAAAAGCCCGGGCGCGATTTCGCTGACCGGCAACGGGCTTTGCTGCGCCCGTATGATCGTTGGTCCGGTAAACATGACGAACGCGGCAAGGATAATTAAGCGATGAATCATCTTTACGGTTTCCATCTCAACGCTTGGTGCCTGACGCCGCATCGCAGCATGCGAGGCGGAGATCCAAAAATACTATCTTATTGCACGCGCCGATTGACCGGCTTAGCATTTGACTGTTTCCGGCCTCAATTGGACCGCGGTTCGCTGGTTCATTGCAATGTGCCGATGTCCCGCAGGAGTTAGCAGATGCCGGGCCTTGGGCACAGCACTGCGTATCGAGTTTCGCTTCTGAGCAAGCGAGCTTCGCTCTTGGGCAAGTTTGTTTCCGCGGAACGGGGTAGGGATGCGTACTGAAAAAACAGAACAGAGCAAGTGGGCCGTCTTCGGACGGTAGCCCGAAGCTCGTATTTGGGGAGGAATAAGCTGTCGTGACGGCATCGTTCTAGCTCACTTATGCATTGATGGGACAGGGCACGGAGGCTCGCGGTGCGGGCGGCGGGCTGGCCTGTTGAGGTGGAGTGCGGCGCTGAAGCTGTGACGCGCTGTCGGAAGAAGATCTTCGTTACGAGAGCTGACGCTGGACGAGCAGAGCCCAGCGGTTAAGTAAAACTTAAACAACACGGGAGGTTTCGTTATGCGCAAGGAGCTAATAGCAACCTGTCTTGTCGCGGTGGCGGCATTCAGCGCCGGCGTCGCCAATGCCAGCGAAGAACTGATTAAAATGTCGCAGAACCCGAAGGAATGGGTGATGCCGACCGGCGACTATTCCAATCACCGCTACTCGAAACTGAACCAGATCACCGCGGCCAATGTCGGCAAGCTGCAGGTGGCATGGACGTTTTCGACCGGCGTTTTGCGCGGCCATGAGGGCGGACCGCTGATCATCGGCGACATGATGTATGTGCATGCGCCGTTCCCGAACACGGTCTATGCGCTCGACCTCGCCCACGACAACAAGATCGTCTGGAAGTATGAGCCGAAGCAGGATCCGAATGTCATTCCGGTGATGTGCTGCGATACGGTCAACCGCGGCCTCGCCTATGGCGACGGCAAGATCTTCCTGCATCAGGCCGACACCACGCTGGTCGCGCTCGATGCCAAGACCGGCAAGGTCGAATGGTCGGCAAAGAACGGCGATCCCGGCAAGGGCGCCACCGGCACCTCGGCGCCGATGGTGATCAAGGACAAGGTCCTGGTCGGTATCTCCGGCGGTGAGTTTGGCGTGCAGGCTCATATGACCGCCTACGACATCAAGACCGGCAAGCAGGTCTGGCGGGCGTTCTCGGAAGGGCCGGACGACCAGATCCTGGTCGATCCGGCGAAGACCACCGAACTCGGCAAGCCGATCGGCAAGGATTCCAGCCTCAAGACCTGGCAAGGCGATCAGTGGAAGATCGGCGGCGGCGCGACGTGGGGCTGGATCTCCTATGACCCCAGCCTGAACCTGATCTATTACGGCTCGGGCAATCCCTCGACCTGGAACCCGAAGCAGCGCCCGGGCGACAACAAATGGTCGATGACGATCTGGGCGCGCGACCCGGACACCGGGATGGCCAAGTGGGTCTACCAGATGACGCCGCATGACGAATGGGATTATGACGGCGTCAACGAAATGATCCTCAGCGATCAGACGATCAACGGCGCGCCGCGCAAGCTGCTGACCCATTTCGATCGCAACGGGCTCGGCTATACCCTTGATCGCGTCACCGGCGAATTGCTGGTCGCCGAGAAGTACGATCCGAAGGTCAACTGGACCTCCGGCGTCGACATGAACAAGAGCTCGCCGACCTACGGCCGACCGAAGGTCGTCGATCAATATTCGACCGACAAGGCCGGCGAGGACCACAACGTCAAGGGCATCTGCCCGGCCGCGCTCGGCAGCAAGGACGAGCAGCCGGCGGCCTACTCGCCGGAGACGCAACTGTTCTATGTGCCGACCAACCATGTTTGCATGGATTACGAGCCGTTCAAGGTGAGCTACACCGCCGGCCAGCCCTATGTCGGGGCGACGCTGTCGATGTATCCGCCTCCCGGTGATTCCAACATGGGCAACTTCATCGCCTGGGACGGCAAGACCGGCAAGATCGTGTGGTCGGACAAGGAGCAGTTCTCGGTCTGGTCGGGAGCGCTGGCGACGGCCGGCGGGGTGGTGTTCTACGGCACGCTGGAAGGCTACCTGAAGGCGGTCGATGCCAAGACGGGCAAGGAACTCTACAAGTTCAAGACCCCGTCGGGGATCATCGGCAACGTCACGACCTACGAGCATGGCGGCAAGCAGTACATCGCGGTGCTGTCGGGGGTCGGCGGCTGGGCGGGCATCGGGCTTGCTGCGGGCCTGACCGATCCGACCGCGGGTCTCGGCGCGGTGGGCGGCTATGCGGCGCTGAGCAATTACACCGCGCTCGGCGGCACGCTGACGGTGTTCTCGCTGCCGCAGTGAGGCCATCACCAAACGTCCCGGCGCGGCGCGCCGGGACGTTGTCATCAAATGCCGTTGTAATCAAATGCCGAGGACAATCGCTTGCGTAGTAAGATCTGGTTGGGGTTTGCCGCGATGGTGCTCGTGGCATCGGGAAATATCGCGGTCGCCGACGAGCCGGTCGATCCGGCCGCGGTCAAATCGGAGAACGGCAAGTATCTGGACAAGGAGGGCAACCCGACCTTCAAGATCGCCGCCGACGGCACGGTCGACTGGTACACTTATTCCGGCTTCCGCCGCTATCACTCGGAGTGCCATGTCTGCCACGGTCCCGACGCCATGGGCTCGAGCTACGCCCCGGCCTTGAAGGATTCGCTCAAGACCATGAGCTATGCGGACTTCCTCGGGGTGGTGGCGACCGGACGCAAGAACGTCTCGACGTCGCAGGAGAACGTGATGCCGGCGTTCGGCGAGAACAAGAACGTCGTCTGCTATCTCGACGACATCTACGTCTATCTGCGGGCCCGCGCCAGCGATGCGCTGGGCCGCGGACGGCCCGCCAAGCATGAAGACAAACCGCCCGCCGCACAGAAGGCAGAAAATGCCTGCATGGGAGGGAATTGAATGATGACGGCGCCAGCCAACACAACGGCATTCCGGTTGCGTGCCCGCGTTAAGCGGCACAGGAGGAGACGATCATGACGAATGCCGTGTCGCACCGCTGGCCGGTGATTGCAGCGCTTTGTCTCGCCGCCACGGTGATGGTCGGAAGAGATGCCGCGGTGGCGCAGCAGGCGCAGGACAATACCGATCTGTCGATCGAACTGGTTGATCCCAAGGTGTTAAGGGTCTGCGCCGACCCGCGCAATCTCCCGTTTTCCAACGAGAAAGGTGAGGGATTCGAGAACAAGATTGCCGAATTGTTCGCCGAGAAACTTCAGAAGAAGCTCGACTACATGTACTTTCCGCAGGCGACCGGCTTCGTCCGGGTGACGCTTGGCGCCCACCGTTGCGACGTCATCATGGGCTTCCCGCAAGGCGACGAACTCGTCCAGGGCACCAACCCCTATTACCGGACGGCTTATGCGTTGGTCACCAAACCGGGCAGTGGACTCGAAGACGTCGTATCGCTTGGCGATGCACGTTTGAAGGGCAAACGTCTTGGCATCATCGCGGGTACGCCGCCTGCGACCTACATGGCCGCCAACGGCCTGATGGTCAACGCCAAGCCCTATCGGCTGATGATCGACACCCGCGTCAATTCTTCGGTGGCTGAGATGATCAAGGATTTGACGGCGGGAGAAATTGACGCCGCCGTGCTGTGGGGACCGATGGCGGGCTATTACGCCAAGCAGGCCAACCCGCCGCTCCGCGTCACGCTGCTGGTCAAGGAAACATCGGGGCCGCGGCTGATCTACCGCATCGGGATGGGAGTCCGTTCGGCTGACCAGAACTGGAAACGGTTGCTCAACCGTCTGATCCAGGAGAACCAGCCGGCCATCAACAAGATATTGCTGGATTACGGCGTGCCGTTGCTCGACGAGAGCGATCGGCCGATCACCGCGGAGATGACCGCAAAGCAGCCATGAAATGGGCGCTTGCGAGCTTGATCGCCGCAACGCTTGCTTGGACAGGGCTGGCACGCGCGCAGGAGAAACCGCCCGAGCCGGAGGGATACCGCACCGACAATTATCGTGCACCTGTGGCCGCAACGCTCGCCGGTGCACGTGTCCTCGCGACCGGACAGGCCGAGGAGATCTGGCGTTCCGGATCCGCTGCCTTCATCGACGTGCTGCCGCGCCCGCCGAAGCCGCCAAATCTTCCTGTGGGTACGATCTGGCGCGACAAGCCACGGTTCAATATTCCGGGCAGCATCTGGCTGCCGGACACCGGCTATGGAGCGCTTGCGCCAGCAACCGAGGATTATCTGCGCAACGGACTTGCCCGCGCCTCCGGCAGCAACAACGCCAAGCTGCTGGTGTTCTACTGCCAGGCCGACTGCTGGATGTCATGGAACGCGGCAAAGCGGGCGCTATCCTACGGATATTCCAACGTCGCCTGGTATCCTGAAGGTACTGACGGCTGGCAGCGTGCCAACCTGCCGCTGGCCGATTCACAGCCGGAGCCGCGCGCCCGCGAGGCGAGATCGCTTCCGCATTGACCGGCTGACGGGACAGGGGCAGGAATTCGGGCGCCGTGCGCGCTATTCCATTTGTTGCTGGATCATCCGGCCAAGCGCGAATAGTCGTTGATCGATCTCAGTTGGTACCTCGCAGACGAATTTGACGACATGCCGCCGGTCTTCGAAAATGCGGGTCTCCCATACCAACTGGTTTCCGAGTTCATCGATCTTGGCCTGATCCTTGGTGGGTGCATCCTGCAGGGCCTGTAGCGCCAGCGTATCGCTGCGAATCTTTTCGGCGGCCTGGCGCTGCTTGCGGGTTACGCGTTCAAGCCCGTTCATGACCGTGGACCGCTCGGCGTTAAGCGTGTCAAACAGACCGGCGAACAGTAGCGTGCCGGTCTCGGCCTTGTCAGTGGCGGATTCCGATAGGAACTCGACGATCATTTTCTCTGCCTGATCGAGCGGGGTGCGGCGCGCGGCGAGGCGCGGGACCAGTGCACTCACCTTGACATTGTCTTTCCACTTGCTCGTGGCGTCATCGAGCGCAGGACCGTTCCAGACAGCGGCGAGCGAGACTTCCGGCACCTTTGCCTGGCTGCATGGCCAGTCGGGATAGCGCGGATCGGCGGCAAGACTTCGGTCGACCGGTCCAACGACCGCAACCAGCACGCAGAATGCCGCCAACCACCTCATATCTCGCCTCCCGTGGGTCCGCGGCGGCTGAACCCGCGTGAGGGATCGTAGGCAAATATCGCGCCGATCATGAAAGCCGCCGTGCAGCCACCAACCACCGCCAATGAGACCCAGTCAATTTTTCCGTACAGCGCGAAGCGGACTAGTTCGACCGCATGGGTGAATGGATTGATCTGGCATACATAGTAGAGCATCGGACTTCCTTCCTGAACCCGCCACAGGGGGTAAAGCGCGGAAGAAGCAAAAAACATCGGAAAGATCACGAAGTTCATTACGCCGGCGAAATTCTCGAGTTGTTTGATGCCGGACGAGATCAGCATCCCCAGCGCTCCCAGCATCAGTCCCGAAAGTGCCAGCGCAGGCAAGACAGTGAGATAGCCGATCGGCGGCGGCTCAATATCCCAGAACCACGCGATCAGCAGGAAGGCATAGACCTGCAGAACGGATACCGCGGTTCCCGCGAGAAGCTTGCAGAACAGGAGATACCAGCGCGGCAGCGGGCTTACCAGCAAAGTGCGCATGTTGCCCATCTCGCGGTCGTAGACCATCGAGAGCGACGATTGCATGCCGTTGAACAGCTGGATCATCGCCATGAGTCCCGGCGTGATGTAGACCTCGTACAGAATGTAGGTTTCGTACGGCGGGATAATGGAGATGCCGAGCACCTGGCGGAAGCCGGCGGCGAAGATGAACAGCCACACCAGCGGTCGAACAAGCGCCGAGATGAAGCGTTCGCGCTGGTGGATGAAGCGGAGACCCTCGCGCCACACGATGCCGGTCAGGCAGGTGACGTATTGCGAGAGCGAAAATCCCGCCGGCGGGTCCCTGGTGATTGCCGAGCTCATGGTGCCTCACCTCCGGATGCCGGAGCTGCTCCGGTCAGGCGCATGAAGGCGGAATGCAAGTCGCTCGCCCCGGCTTCCGCGGCGACGCGCGCGACCTGCCCCTGTGCGAGGACACGACCTTGATGCAAAACCACAAGCTCGTCGCTGGGAATGATCTCGTCGAACAAATGCGTGGCCCACAAGACGCCTATGCCTTGCTCGACAATCAGGCGCCGCACATGACCAAGAATATCGACCCGCGCCTTGACGTCGAGGCCGACGGTCGCCTCGTCAAGCAGCAGCAGACGCGGCCGGTGCAGCAGCGCGCGTGCGATCTCGAGCCGCCGCATCTGGCCCCCCGAAAGATATCGCACCTTGCTGCCGGCGCGGTCGGCAAGCTCGATCCGGGAGAGCAGTTCGCCCGCGCGCAACCGGGCCTCGCGCCGGCCGATACCTTGCAAGGCGGCATGATACAGCAGATTTTGTGTGACCGAGAGATCGAGGTCCAGGGTACGCGGCTGGAACACCACACCCATGCGTCGCAAGGCTTCGCCGGGTTCGTGCCCGATGTCATGACCGAAGATGCTGATGTGTCCGGCCTGCACGCCGAATAGCCGCGTGACCAGTGAAAACAGGGTGCTCTTGCCGGCGCCATTGAGGCCGAGCAGGGCTGTAAAGCTCGCCGGCGCCACCGCAAAACTGACATTGTCCAATGCCCGCCGGGGGCCGTAGGAATGACTGACACCTTCGATCGACAGCGCTTTTCCGTCCCGATCGAACGCTTGTGCGCGGTCCGGCAGATGATTGCGCGTGTCAAGTATGGCGGGTTCTGTCATTGCGGCGCCATCGCGATACCCCAGGGCAATTCGCCGACCTGGATGGTTTTGATCACCTTGAGGGCTGCAACGTCGATGACGGAAACATCGTTCGACAGGCCGTTTGTCACCAGCAGGTATTTTTCATCCGGAGTAAACGCCATATGCCAGACGCGTTGGCCAACCAGCAGATATTTGGTGACCTGATGGGAGCTGGCATCGACGACGGCGACGCGGTTGGCGGGACCGAGCGCGATGAACGCGGTCTTGCCGTCGGCGGTCATGTCGATTCCGACCGGCTGGATCGCTTCCCGTCGCAAGCCCGGAATGTCGAATGATATCTTGGTCGTGACCGTATGCTTCACGGGGTCGATTATGGCGACCGTACCGCCGATCTCCGAGGAGACCCACAGCTCGGAACCATCGCGCTTGAATGCCGCGAAACGCGGACGCGAATCGACCAGAACGCTGGCAACGACCTTGTGTGCTGCGGTGTCGATGAAATGAGCCATGTTGGTGGTCTCGGATGTATTAATGAGAATCTTGCCATCCGGACTGACCGCCATGCCTTCGGGCTCGACGCCGACTTGAACGTCGCCCACACGCGCGCGCTTTTCCATATCGATGATTGTGACGGTGTTGTCGTTTTCATTGGCAACGTAGAGAGTCTTGCCGCTCGCGTCCTGGACGAACAATTCGGGGTCAGGTCCTGACGGCAGCGTGTCGACCACCTGCTGGGTGGCGGTGTCGATCATCTGAACCGTGTCATCGTCGCCGACCGCGACCAGAACGAACTTGCCGTTCCTCGTGACTTCGATACCGCGAGGCCGTTGGCCGACCTTGATCGTATTGGTGACCGCCCATTTATCGGTATCGATCACCGAAACGGTATTGCCTTTTTCATTCGACACATAAGCGATGAAGGCCTTGGCGGGCAGGGTGCCCGCAAGCCAGACGGCGATTCCGGAAATCAGGTAGAGACGCCACATACGCCAGAGCTCCATCGCCGTTCACCGCAGCTTGCACTTGGTCTCGGGTCGATCGACGCCGAGCGTATCGAGTTCCGAGAACTGATGCAGGAATCCTTCCTGCGGTGAGACCGAAACCACCATGCGGCCGTCCGCCAGCAGGATCGGCTGACGAAGCTGGAGGTTCCAGTCCCGCAGGGTGAGCCGTTGGCCCTTGAATGCCGCGATGGAAAAATCCGGCCCCTTGAGAAAATCGAGCACCGCTTTTGGATCCCCGGAATTCGTCCGCGACGTGGCCTCGCCAATCATGCGGGCTGCAGTCCATGCCTGCATGTCCAGCGCCGTCATGTGCCGCGAATTCAACTTCAAAAAGCGATTTTGCAGCTGGATCGCGCCCCACTGATCCTGGGCTGCATCCCAGCTTTTCGGAACAAGGCCGGCGGATCCTGCGACCGGCCGCGGGTCCCAGGTCCGATAAGGCAGATAGGATGCGAAAACCTCGCTCTCGTCCGCAGCGACCAGAACGTCGTAGGCCGGCGCCTGCTGGGTAAATACGGGCATCTGACGCTGGATCAAGGTCATTCCGCTATCGGTGCGGCGGGCACCGCCAGTATCCTGAAAGACACGCTCCTGGACAATCTTGGCGCCAAAGCGCGAGGCCGCGCGCCGCAAGGCGTCGGCAAGGAGCTTGTCCCGTTCATGTGATCCCACCACGAGCAGCCAGCGCCTCCACTGCTTCCAGACGAGATACTGGGCGAGAGCGTCCGCCAGCATCGAACGCGTCGGTGCGACATGGATAACATTCGCCCGACAATCTTCCTCGCGCAGGCGATCGTCGATCGCGCCGGCATTGAACAAAAAGGTCCCGCGGCCCCGGAGCGCATCGGCCGCCTTCAGCAGCGACTCCGCCGGAATATCGGCGATGATGAAGCCGATGTTCCGATCGGCAAGCGCGATCGCCGCCTTGGCCGCGTCATCCCCATCCTTGAGCCGCGACTCCTCCAGGGTGAAGTGCTGATTGAGGAACTTGCCGGTGGTGTTGTTGTCCTCGATCGCGAGCCGGGCTCCGGCGACGCCATCGTTGTCGGCGGGCTGATCGACCAGCGACAGTGTCTCCTTGACGCTGGCGCTGCGAAGATAACCGATGCCGATCTCGACAGAATCGGCCGCCAGCGCGCTGTTGGCCAGCGCGCATAGGCCCACGACGAGACCGACAAGCAGTCGGATCATGTCTCCTCCCTGAGGTTCCCTTCACGGATCAGCGACAGAGCTGGTTCCGGTTTTAAACATAGCCGAAGTATCTTATACAGCCTGCGCGATGAATCTACGGACCACGATCATGCGAATTGCTGGTTTCGTTGTCGCGCTGATGCTGCTGGTTTCCTCGCCCGCAGCCGCCGAGCCGCTCAAGGCTGCGGTGTTCGACTTCGAATTGCTGGATACCAGTCTGCAGGGTCAAGTGAATGGGCCGCAGGCGGACGAGCAGCGGCGGCTGAAGGCCGTCACCGAACAACTGCGCAAGGGGTTGGCGCAAGCCGGAAGATTTGTCGTCCTCGACATTGCTCCAGTCAATGCTGCAGCGCACGCTAGCAATCTTCAGGCCTGTGGCGGCTGCGACGTCCAATATGCCCAGCAGCTTGGAGCCGATGTTGCCATCACCGGCCTGGTTCAAAAGGTCTCGGCGCTTATTCTCAATATGAACATCTACGTGCGGGACGCTCATTCCGGGCAAGTCATTACATCCATGAGCGCCGACTTTCGCAGCAATACCGACGAATCCTGGTCGCGCACCCTAAGCTATCTGCTGCGGAACCGGCTGCTCGCGCCGAACTACGGCATGTCACGATGAACCGCGGTCCGGCCTATGCCTTCATCCGCGCGGCATGCCAGCGCAGGTGATCGGCCATGAAGGTGGAGATGAAGTAGTAGCTGTGGTCATAACCGCTTTGGCGCCGGAGAGTGAGGGGGATGCCTGCCTCTGCACACGCCCGTTCAAGCAGTTCCGGGCGGAGTTGCTCGGCCAGGAACGGATCCGCATCGCCAATGTCCACCAGCAAATCCGAAAATCTCGCACCGTCCTCGATCAGCGCGACGGCATCATGCTTGCGCCATGCGTCCTTGTCGCTGCCCAGATAGCCCCCGAGTGCCTTGGTACCCCACGGAACCTGGGAGGGGGCGACGATCGGCGAGAAGGCGCTGGCGGCGCGGTAGCTGCCGGGATTCGCGAGCGCCATCGTCAGCGCGCCGTGGCCGCCCATCGAATGCCCCAGGATGGATTGTCGCTTTAGATCGGCGGGAAACTGCGAGCCGATCAATTCGAGAAGTTCTTTGGTCAGGTAGCTCCACATGCGGTAGTTGCGCGCGAACGGCGGCTGCGTGGCATCGACATAAAATCCGGCGCCAAGGCCGAAATCATAGGCGCCGGCAGGGTCGCCGGGCACGCCTTCGCCGCGCGGGCTGGTGTCGGGCGCCACGAAGATCAAACCCAGTTCGGCACATGCCCTGCGATACTCGCCTTTTTCGGTGACGTTGGCGTGCGTGCAGGTCAAGCCTGACAGATACCAGACCACCGGGAGCTTCGTATCGCCCTGATGCGGAGGGACATAGACCGAAAAGGTCATGTCCGTTCCAGTCTCCCGGCTGGCGTGTTTGTAGACACCCTGCATGCCGCCGTGTGATCGATTGAGGGAAACCGTTTCGATCGTCATGATTGGCGGCTCCTGCGCCGCAGTTCGACGGCGGTTGCAAAATTTGACCCGGGACGCTTCCCCGACGAAAGCCAAGGTAGCGCCATTGCGCGCACGCGAACAACCGAATTCGCGATATCAAACGTGTCGATTTTTTGATCAAGCCTGGACTTGACCGGATGACGAAGCGAATGCCGCGTTCCGCCATCAAATATTTCGCTATGGGACAGCTTTACTTCGCTCTCAGTCAAGGGCGTGAGCTAGACGAGGCCTGCGTTACATTAGTATCGTCCATGCCAAACCGGCGCGCCAGAACAGCCGGAGCGCAAGGGGATGAGGCTGATGGGCGCCCGATACGTCGCGTTGAGTGTGCTGGTATGGGCAGGCCTGTATCTCGGGATCGAACGCGCTCACGCCCAAAGCGCCGCCAGCGGCGTTCAAGTCCTGCCTCCCATCGTGGTGTCTCGCACGGCGCCAACCGTCAAGCCGGGCCACCCCCGGACCGCGGCTCGCGTCAGGCCGACACCAGCGCAGCCGCCAGTACCGGCGCCAAAGCAAAAGCTCGTCGTGTACCCGACCACGCCAGTATCGGGCTCGGGGATGGACATCGAAAAGATACCGGCAAGCGTCAACATCGTCGACGCAAACCAGATTGACCGGGTACGCTCCGCGAATATCGCAGATGCGCTGCAGCAATATGTCCCAGGCATCGTCGTCAACGAAGTCACCGGCAATCCATTCCAGCCGAACGTGCAATTTCGCGGCTTCGTCGCATCTCCCGTGGCGGGCACGCCCCAGGGGCTCGCCGTTTACCAGAATGGGGTCCGCATCAACGAAGCGTTCGGCGACACAGTCAACTGGGACCTGATCCCGACCGCCGCAATTCAATCGGTCGCCGTGGTCACCAACAATGCCGCCTTCGGCCTGAATGCGCTGGGCGGCGCTATCAATGTGCAGATGAAGGACGGCTTCAACTATCACGGTGCCGAGATCGACACGTTGGGGGGTTCGTTCGGACGGGTGCAAAGTTCAGCGCAATGGGGCAAGCAGTACGATCAGTTCGCCGTCTATGGCGCGCTTGAAGCATTGCACGACGACGGGTTCAGGAATTTTTCCGCGTCGAATGTCCGGCGCTTTTATGGTGATGTCGGCTACAAGAACGAAGCAAGCGAATTTCATCTCAATATGGGCGCGGCCGACAACAATTTCGGCGCGGCTACGACCGTGCCGGTCGAATTGCTTCAGCAATATTGGGGTGCGACCTACACCACGCCGCAAACGACGACTAACCGCGTCGGCTATGTCAATCTGACGGGGAAGGTCGAGGCCACGCCGGACTGGACGATCGAGGGCTCGGCGCATGTGAGGGTTTTCGAGCAAAAGACGCTCGATGCCAACCCGACCGGCACCCAGCCATGCGCCGCCGATCCGACCCTGCTTTGCTTCGGCGATAACGTTACGCCCGCCAACGGTCTGGATGGCGCGCAGCTCGTCAATCCGTTCGATCCCAATGCGGTGTTGGGAGAGAATGATCGGACGAACACCCGCTCCACCACGACGGGCGTCTCGCTGCAGGCGACGAACTCCGATGAGCTATTCGGTCACACCAACAAATTCCTGTTCGGGGGCAGTTTCGATTCCAGCGTGACCCATTTCTCGGCCAGCGCGGAATTGGGCACGATCGGTCCGAATTTCGTTGTCGGCGGCAGCGGGTTATTTCTCGGACAATCCGGCAATCCGGTCTCGATCGGCCCGGTGGCGCTTCGCGCCACCAATCAATATAGCGGGCTTTTTGCGCTCGATACGTTCGACCTCACGGATGCGTTCTCGATCACGGGCGGCGGCCGCTTCAACGACGCGCGCATCGTGCTCGAAGATCAGATCGGCAGCGCCCTCAACGGCAGTCAGACCTTCGACCGTTTCAATCCAATTATCGGCGGCACCTACAAGATCGTTCCGGGATTGACGGCCTATGCCGGCTATTCGGAAGCCAATCGCGCGCCGACCCCGCTGGAACTGGGCTGTGCCGACCCGGCGCGTCCTTGCATCGTCGCAGCGTTCCTGGTGTCGGATCCGCCGCTTAAACAGGTCGTGGCCCGCACCGTGGAAGCTGGCCTGCGCGGCACCAGGGACCTGAACGTCGGCACGCTTGGATGGAAGCTCGGGGTTTTCCGCACAAAGAACTCGGACGACATCCTCGCCATTCCAAGCCCGGTGCTGCAAGGGTTCGGCTATTTCCAGAACGTCGGCGCGACCCGCCGCCAGGGCATCGAGGCGGAAGTCACCCTCAAGTCCAGCACGCTCCAGCTATACGCCAGCTACGCGCTGGTGGACGCGCGGTTTCTCGATGCCCTGCAGGTTGGTTCCAACAGCCCCTTTGCCGACGTCAATGGCGATGTCCAGATCTTGCCGGGCAACCGCATCCCGGCAATCCCCCGCGATCGTTTCAAGGCCGGCATCGAATATTCGGTCACCGACGCGTTCAAGGTCGGGGGAGACGCGCTGTTCGTCGGCAGCCAGTATTTTGTCGGTGACGAATCCAATCAGGCGCAGCGGCTGCCTGCCTATAGCGTTTTCAACCTGCATGCCTCCTATCAGATCGACAAGACTTTCCAGGTCTACGCGCGCGCAGACAATGTCTTTGACAACCGCTATGCGACCTATGGAACGTTTTTCAATACAGGCGCCGTCCCCAATTTTGCCAATGGCGGGGCACCGTTCACCGATCCGCGTTCGCTCAGCCCGGCGCGGCCACGTGCTTTTTACGCGGGCTTGAAGGCAACGTTCTGAAGCCACTGCGAGTCTTCCATGATCGGTCTGCGCGGCGGGCGTCATGTTCGTCGGGACGGCCACTTTCCGGGGTTCGAGGCGGGGACGCCCGCGGCCAACGCCGCGGGCGTTCTCACTTGTGCTGCTGTTCTCGAACGACCAGGCCGGTGAGACTCAGCCTAGGTTTCAAGCTGCTTTCCGATCGGAAGCGCCCGGATGCGCTTGCCGGTCGCTGCGAAGATGGCGTTGACCAAAGCCGGCGCAAAGGGCGGCACACCTGGTTCTCCGACGCCGCTTGGCGGCGTATCGAGGTCCACAGGCACGATATGCACGTTGGTCACCAGCGGCGCCTCGTCGATCCGGATCACAGGGAAGTCGTCGAAATTGCCCTGTTGCACCTTGCCATCTCTGAAGGTGATCTCGCCGTATTTCGCGAGGCTCAGCCCCATGATCGCGGCCCCCTCGATTTGAGACTGGATCCTTTCGGGATTGACGAATGTCCCGCAGTCGATGGCGGTATCGACCCGAGGGACGGTGAGCTTGCCCTTGTCGTCAACAGATACTTCGACAATGGTCGCAATGTAGCTGACGAAGCTCCGATGGACGGCAATGCCGAGCCCGTGTCCCCTGGGTACTGACCGCCCCCAGCCGCCTTTATCGGCGACGAGTTCAACGACGCGACGCAAACGTGCGGTATCGATCGGATAGCTGTCGTACGGCTCGCCATAATTCCAGGGATTCTTCACGGAATCGAGCTTGACGATACGCGGAGAGCCGATCAGCTCAAGCAACATGTCCTTTTGATCGCGGTTGGTGGCATGAGCGAGCTCGCCCATCATCGACTGGACCGCAAAGGCGTGCGGGATATTCGACACCGAGCGGAACCAGCCGATGCGGGTATGAGCGACGGCTTCCGGATTCTCGCATTGAATATTGGCAATCTCGAACGGCATGTCGATAAGCCCCATGCCGAGTTCGAAGGGCGCCTCATGCACGGCCTTGGGTGCAAATGTCGAGACGATCGATGGCGCAACGCTGCGATGCCGCCATGCAATCACCTTGCCGCTCTTGTCGATACCGGCTTCAATGCGTTCGACCGAGACCGTGTGGAGGAAGTCGTGACGAACGTCGTCTTCCCGCGTCCATTGCACCTTAACCGGGGCTCCGATCGCCTTCGAAAGCAGCGCCGCTTCGAGCGCGAAATCGCACTTCGATTTGCGCCCGAAACCGCCGCCGAGCAGCGTGACATTGACGGTCACGTTGGCCTCGGGAATTCCGAGGGTCTTTGCGACATCTTCACGCGTGCCGCCCGGGCTTTGCACCGGTGCCCAGATCTCGGCCTTGCCGTCCTTGACATCCGCGACCGCGACCGGCGTCTCCATGCTCACATGTGCGAGGTGCGGCAGATAATATTCGCCGACGATCACCTTGTCGGCGCCCTTCAGGGCGGAGTCGACGTCACCCTCCTTGCGCACGACCAGGCCTGGCTTGCGGGCGGCTTCCTCGAGTTCGGTGCGATAGGCGGCCGAATTGTACTTGCCGTTGGCGCCATCGTTCCAGATGATCTTCAGTGCGTCGCGTCCCTTGATGGCGGCACCGGTGTTGCGGGCGATCACCGCGACGCCGCCAAGCGGCTGGAACTTGGACGGCCACGGCCAACCCTGCACCTCCATGACCTTCTCGACGCCGGAGACCTTCATCGCTTCGCTGGAGTTGAACGACACCAGCTTGCCGCCTGTCACCGGCGGTCGCGCGATCACGGCATACTTCATGCCGGGAAGGCGGGTATCGCTGCCGTACTGCGCGGCGCCGACGGTGATGTCGCGAAGATCGACAATGCTGACCTGACCTTTGCCGAGATAGCGGAAGTCCTTCGGGTCCTTTAATTTCAAGTCTCCAACGCTGGGCACAGGTTGCTTGGCCGCATCGGCGGCCAAATCGCCGAACCCGAGGCGCCGGCCGCTTGCGGAATGAACCACCTCATGGTTGACCGCCTTGACCTCGGCTACCGGCACTCCCCATCGTTTGGCAGCGGCGGCCTCCAGCATGGCGCGCGCCGAGGCACCGATCTGGCGCATCGGCATCAGATAGTGCCGCGTGCTGCGCGACCCATCGGTGTCCTGATTGCCGTATTTGACCTCGTCGCCGTGAGCCTGCTGCACTTGCACGCGCGACCAATCGGCCTCCATCTCCTCAGCCACGATCAAGGGCAGGCTGGTGCGAACGCCGGTGCCCATTTCGGAACGGTGCGCCACGATCATAACGGTCCCATCGGGCGCGATAGCGACGAAGACGCGTGGATCGACCACGGTGCCGTGCGGCATTTGTCCGGCGCCGGTCTGATAGGCGGCAAACGCCCGACGTGACATTACGGGCGCGGCCAGCACCAGTCCGCCCGCGATGCCGAGGCCCTTAAGAACGTTGCGACGGGATATTTTTTCGACCTGGATGCGGCCTTCAAAACCCCGAAGCTTGTCGGGACTTGTGATGATGTTCATGATCAGACCCCCGTCGAAGCGAGATGAACTGCGTTTTCGATTCGCTGATAGCAGCCGCAACGGCAGATGTTGCCCGACATCGCCTCGCGTATCTGGTCGTGCGTGGGTTTGGGATTCTCCGAAAGCAGCGCCGCGGCCTGCATGATCTGACCGGCCTGGCAATAGCCGCATTGCGGCACGTTCACCTGGCGCCAGGCCTTCTGCACCGGGTGATCGCCGGTGGGATGGAGGCCTTCGATCGTCGTGACATCGCGGTTGGCCACGTCGGACACCGAAGTGATGCAGGCCCGCACGGCTTGCTTATCCACCATCACCGTGCATGCACCGCAGAGAGCCTGGCCACAACCATATTTTGTGCCCGTCAATCCGAGTTCATCTCGGACAAACCAAAGTAATGAAAGGTCCGGGTCGCCGTCCCAGTTTCGTTCCTGGCCGTTAATCTTTACCTTGATCATGATCGTCCCTCGCTCTTCGTAAGCTGCTGGTGCCTTTTCGGCGTGAGCGAGAACATGTTTCGAAACCGCCCGACGCCGCTTGTTCCTGCAAGATTTCGTGTAAACCGGATTTCGCCGAAAACCGCAGGGCCAGGCCGTATAATTTCGCTGAATTTGGCCATTTCCCTGCTTTGATTTAGCTTTGTTCGCCGGCTCGCTTGCTGAAATGGACCTGCCAGGAATCCTACCAGAAAGCCCGGCGGATTGAGTTCACAACAGATTGTTTCGCATTTGTATTCGGCGGCGGCCGTCCACTCTTGCGAGGCCCGTGTTTTTGGTCAGTCGCCCTTACGCAGTGGCTCGCGTGGCAGAGAGCATGCTGCGGGTGGCGGATGGTCAGTCCGCGATTCCGACGGTCTGCTTGACGGTTGCCGGATCGCCCAGCGCGGCGATCATGGCATGGGCGACATTGGCGCGGGAGATCGCATATCCGCGTGGTACATTCCCGCCGATGCTTGTTCGGTAGAGGGCAGTCAGCGGCCTGTTCACAAGCCTGGGCGGGCGCACGATCGTCCACTCTGTGGTGCTGTGCTGGATTGCTCACATGGGGAATGTGTGTGTCAAGGATGAGCGGTCACCTTTTTGTTCGACTGCAGGCCACCTCTTCGTCCCGACCGCGGGTTCTGCAGGATGGCGCGCGCAGATCAAGTCAGGGCCGGCCCCTTGGGGCCGCCGCGCAGCGGCTTGGCCTTGAGTTGATCGAGCACGCCATCATGCTTGGCCGCTCGGGACCGATAGGGGGTTCTGTTGTTGGTGGTTCGGTCAGGGCATCTGCAATCCTCGCATTTGCGATCCAGGGTTCGAGCCGGTTCGACGATCTGGGTTGCTTGCCAGATCAAACTCACATTCGGTCGTCGCGCGAGGCGACTGCACCAAGATTCCGCTTGCGGCGGGCAGGCTCGAGAGGACGAGACCATTCTTCGTTGCGGCTTTTGAAGCCATGCAATCCATCGGTTCGTCCACCCGGATCTTCCGAGGCTGATCGGGCCTCGGCAGATGGGTTATGGTTTGGTTGCGCGCGGGCGGCGGAGCTTGCCGCTGGGCGCGGTTCTGGATCAGGCGGCGGGCTTCATCACGGCCCCCTCAATGACGACGCCCTGGGTGACATACTTCCACAACGCCACGAGAAGCTTGCGCGCCAGCGCCACGATCGCGCACTTGCGGCCTTGCGGGCTTCGCTCCTTGAACCAGCGCGTCAGGGTCGACTGCGGCTGGTGACGTATCCACAGCCATGCGATCTGGATCATCGTGGTCCGCAGCCTTGGATTGCCGGCCTTCGACACACCCTGCTCGTACCGGATGCCTCCGCTTTGCCAAGGCGTCGCCGCAAGCCCCGCATAGGCGGCGACTTGACGGCGGTTGGAGAACTGCCGGTAGAACGCCTCCGACCAGAGCACGGCAGCGAAGTTGGCGCCCATTCCCTTCAAGGCGAGCAGCATCGTGACCGCGTCCGGTGCGACCTCTTTGCTTGCAGGCTTTCTCGCCGCCGCCAACAGCGCATCCTGCGCGACCTCGACCGACTTGATCTGGTTCAGAAGCAGCTCGATCCGATCGAGTTCGCGGCCGATCTGCGCCCTCAAATGCGAAGGCAGCTCCCGTCCGTCTCCGGTACGCAACGCTTCAAAGCGCGTCCGTCGGTCGCGCCGCAGCGGCTCGTAATCGGATACCCCCTGCGCGAACAGAAGACCCTTGATCCGGTTCACATGCGTGATGCGCTCGGCGATCAAGCTCCGTCGTTCGCGACAAATCCGCCGCCGATCCTCTTCCTCGGGCGAGGGGGCAACTACCATCGCACAGACCCGCGGCTCGCCGCGCTTGTAGGCGAGAAGCGCCCGCAGCAGCGTCTCGCCGTCGAGCCGGTCCGTCTTGACCCGCCTGCGCCGTCGCGGCGTCGCGATCGAGGCCGGATCGACCACGTGGCTCTCAATGCCGTTCTGTTGCAAAACACGGTGCAGCCAGAACCCGTCCAGCCCAGCTTCCTGGATCGTGATGATCGGATAGCTCTCGCCGGTCCTGGCCTCCGCCTTGCGCCTGAGGTCTGCGAACAGCTTCATCAAACCGGCAACGTCGCCGGCCGGGACGCTATGCTTGGACATCTTCTCGCCTTTGCCGGGCGAAAACGACGTTATCAGCCAATTCGAACGACTCAGTTCCAACGACACAAAAATTGCGCCAAACTGTGTGCGGATAGCGGTCGGTCCGTCGGAAGGATGATCGAGCAACATCGTTGTCTCCAGGTTGAGGGGTCAGCAACCTCAGTCTGGCTTCAGACCCGGTCGCTATCCACTCCCCATGGAATCTTTTTCCATTTCGGCCAGGTCGGAGTACAGATAGCGCAGAAAAAAACTGATAAACGGCAGCAAGAGCCGGCGGTTGATGAAACTCTCGCCCGTCGGTACCTGGCCGACCGGCACCGCGCTCACCGCCACAAAACGACGCACGCCACTCGCCTCCATTGCGTGGAGAATTCCACGGGTGGCGGTCGAGGCGACCGGGCCGTCTTTGCGCCCGCGGGGTCCGACGGTCGAGATCGCGGCATCGCTGGTTTCCAGCATCGGGCGCAGCATCTCGGGATTCGTCAATCCGGGCACCGTCGCGACATTGAGTCGGGGATGATTAACGTCGAACCAGGCAAGATCGCGGACCACCGCCGTCACCCTGTGCCCGGCGTCCAGCGCCTGTCGCACGACGTGGCTGCCAATGCCGCCGTTCGCTCCGAACACCGTTATCTTCATCGACTGTTTCTCCGTCTGTGGCGCGCTTTGGCAACGGAAGATGGGACACGGTGGGCGATGCTTGCGCTCATACGTAGCGCGCTGCTCCCATGCACACGGCCGTCACCGCGAGCAGGGCGGCTGCCAGGCGCTGGGCCGTGGCGATGCGCGACCGCGCGCTAGTTTCGTCGGCCGTCCCGGCACGCAGGCTTCTGATCGCGCGACCGCCGATCGCGCCCTGAACGCCGGCGGCAAGCAGCGCTGCAAGAGCGCCCACCATTAAGACTTGCTCGGTCGCACCGAATCCCCCGCTATGGACCAGGTGCCCGAGATAGCCGCCGGACAGAATCGCGATCACCGCCGCGCCCATCTGCGGACGATAAAGCTGCTCGCCGCCGACGCCGGCGGTTCGCGCCAGCGTGAAACTCGTGCCGGCCCAAAACACGGAGGAAAGGATATGAAGTGACAAGGCGATGATGAGTGCGGTCTGCATGGCAGCGCTCCGGGATGATGTTATAATTAGATATACAATATGTATAGTTAATTAGTCAAAAGGATGGCGAGGAGTCAGAATGTCGACACGCCGCTATGTGAGTTCCGTCCGGACGGCTGCGGCGGGGGCGAAACGGGGCCGCATTATCGAAGCCGCTGCCCGGTCGCTGCGCGAGGATGCGAGCATCGCCAGCTTTTCGCTGGATGTGGTCGCGAAGGCGGCGGGAGTGACGCGACTGACCGTCTACAATCAGTTTGGATCACGGCGCGGATTGCTGGAAGCTGTCTTTGATGAGATCGCCCGGCACGGTGGTCTCACGCGAATCGCCGATGCGATGGCTATGCCGGACGCGCGGGCAGCGCTCGATCGGTTGGTCGAGATCTTCTGCGACTTCTGGAGCCGGGACCCTGCGGTGGGGCGGCTGCACGAGGCGATGGCGATCGACCCTGAGTTCGCGCAGGCATTAACGGAACGGAATGAACGCCGACGAAATACGGTCGAAGTCCTTGTCGGGCGAATATCCGGGAAAAAGACCTCTTCGGGCAGCCGGCAAGATGCCGTCGATTTGATCTTCGCCCTCACCAGTTACGCCATCTTTGCCATGCTCCACCGAAAGCGTTCTAACGAGGACGTCTGTATGCTCGTGAAGTCGGCGTGCCGCAGCGCAATCGAATCCCTCAACGTCTGAACTTGGGCGCTCATCAAACCCCGTTGGGGCCAACGAACCACGTTTTTGGAGCGCAAGGCCGACGTTGCTGTGCAAGCAAAGCAGGGAGCCGGCCCGGCCGAGTTTTGGGGTTATTGCTCATTTCTTGGGTATATGCTCTGATCGGGATGGGAAAATTGTGATGACCAAGCCCGATCTCATCATTTTTGACTGTGACGGCGTTCTGGTCGATAGCGAGGTGCTGAGTTGCAGTTGCCTTTCGGAGGTCTTGGCAATGCATGGCATCGACCTCGGTCTTGACCAGGCGCTCGATCTGTTCCTCGGACGGAGCACGACCGCGGTCCTCGAGCATTATCAGGCGCTGGGGCGTGCGATTCCAGAGCAATTCTCATCCGAGCTGAGGGCGGGCGTCCGTGCAGCGTTTTTCGCCGCGCTTCGCCCGATAGAAGGGGTAGGCTCGGTACTCGAGGGCCTGCAGATTCCACATTGCGTCGCCTCATCCAGCGACGCCGATCGGGTATCCTTTTCGCTTTCGCTGACCGGCCTGGCGCGGCATTTCGACAGCCGGCTGTATACCTCGCAAATGGTGGAGCGCGGCAAGCCTGCGCCCGATCTCTTCCTGTATGCGGCCGAACGGATGCAGGCAGATCCACGTCGCACTCTGGTGATCGAGGATAGCGTGAGCGGCGTCACGGCAGGCAAGGCAGCCGGCATGACCGTTTGGGGATTTGTTGGCGGAAGCCACTATCAATCGCGCGACAGCAAGGCGATCCTCTACAAGGCGGGAGCCGATCGCGTTTTCGGGCGCATGGCGGACTTTTGGCGAACGGATCATTAGAGATCGATGGCAGCATCCGATAACGAGAAATCGCGTTTAGACGAAGCCGCGCGTGCCGGCTGGCTTTATTTCATCGCGGGTCACACGCAGGATGAAATCGCCAAGCTGCTGCAGGTTTCGCGTGCGTCGGCCCAGCGTCTGGTCTCGTTGTGCCTTGCCGAACGCCTAATCACCTTCCGGCTGGAACATCCGATTGCCGCATGCATGGAGTTGGCCGCGCGTCTGAAGGACTTGTTTCATCTCGTCTACTGCGAGGTAGTGCCGACCGACCCGGCTGCGCCGCTTTCGGCTGCTGGCATTGCCGAGCGGGCCGCCAACATCCTGGAATCGACGTTGCGCAACGAGAAGCCCACGATCGTCGCATTGGGCACGGGGAGAGCCGTGCGAGCCGCGGTCGAGCGTGTTTCGCCGATCGATTGTCCCAATCACCAGATCGTTTCGCTGGTCGGAAACATCTCGGCCGACGGCTCGGCCAGCTTCTTCGACACCGTCGGGCGTCTGGCGGACCGGACCAAGGCGCGCCACTATCCCATGCCGTTGCCGTTCCTGATGTCTTCCGAGCGCGAACGTGACCAGATGCTGCGAATTGATCCAATCGCCAGGGTGAGAGCGATCGCGGCCAGGGCCGATTTGCGGCTGGTCGGGATCGGGCAGATGGATCAGCGCGCGCAGGTGCACGTCGACGGCTTCGTCACGCGCGAGGAACTACTCGGAATGATGCGACTGGGCGCCGTTGGCGAGTTGGTCGGTTGGGCGTTCGACGCCCAGGGCCACATCATCAAGGGAGGGACCAACGCCCGCCTGACCAGCATTCCACCGCAGGTTCCCGCCCAGGCCCTGACCATTGGAGCAGCCGTCGGTGCCGCCAAGGTTTCGGCGATCAGGGCGGCGTTGAAGGGGCGTCTGATCAACGGGTTGATCACCGACGAGTTAACGGCAAGCGCCATCATCGAGCCGTAGCGCGATCGACAGCGCCTGAGCCTCGGCCGCCCGGAATAAACCGGCAGCCGCTCGCAGCATTTCAGTCTTGTTGCTCGCCTCAAAACCGGGGGCAGCCGCCTCACGTTGATCTTGACTCGCTCATCGAGTGGTGTGAACATAATTGCAATGCGTGGGCATATGCTCAACGCAAAAAAGGGAGGTTACCGTGAGACACGTCCTCAGCGCCCTGCTGGGCGCGGCTACTCTGCTGGCTTCTGCCCCCTCGATGGCACAGACGACGCTGACGATCGCCACCGTGAACAACGGCGACATGATCCGCATGCAGGGATTGACGAACGACTTCACCGCCAAGAACCCCGACATAACGGTGAAATGGGTGACACTCGAAGAGAATGTCCTGCGCCAGCGCGTCACAACGGATATCGCGACCAAGGGCGGTCAGTTCGACGTGCTGACCATCGGCACCTACGAGGTCCCGATCTGGGCCAAGAAGAACTGGCTCGTTCCGCTCGACAATCTCGGGTCCGACTATGATGTCGCCGATCTGCTTCCCAAGATACGCGATGCCGTTTCGGCGTCGGGCAAGCTCTATGCCGCGCCATTCTACGGCGAGAGCTCGATGACCATGTATCGCACCGACCTGTTTCAGAAAGCCGGATTGACGATGCCGGAAAAGCCGACCTGGGACTTCGTGGTCGGCGCGGCGAAGAAACTCACCGACAAATCCGCCGGCGTCTACGGCATCTGCCTGCGGGGCAAGGCGGGCTGGGGCGAAAACATGGCCTTTCTGACGGCGATGGCCAACTCGTTCGGCGCGCGGTGGTTCGACGAAAAGTGGCAACCGCAATTCGACACGCCGGAATGGAAAAAGACCCTGACCACCTATGTCGATCTGATGAAGGTTGCCGGTCCTCCCGGTGCAAGCTCCAACGGCTTCAATGAAAACCTGGCGCTGTTCAACTCCGGCAAGTGCGCGATGTGGATCGATGCCACCGTGGCAGCTTCTTTCGTCACCAATCCGAAGGATTCGAAGGTCGCCGACAAGGTCGGCTTCGCGCTCGCGCCGAATGCGGGGCTGGGAAAGAACGCCAACTGGCTGTGGGCATGGAATCTTGCCATTCCTGCTGGTTCGAAGAAGGTCGCGGCCGCGGAAAAATTCATCGCCTGGGCAACCAGCAAGGACTACATCAAGCTGGTCGCCGCCAAAGAGGGATGGGCCAATGTGCCGCCCGGTACGCGAACCTCGCTCTACCAGAACCCCGAATATTTGAAGGTCGCGCCGTTTGCAAAGCTGACGCTTGCTTCGATCGACGCCGCCGATCCGAACAAGCCGACGGTCAAGCCGGCGCCGTATGTCGGCGTGCAATATGCGGCAATCCCGGAATTCCAGGGCATCGGCACCACCGTCGGCCAGCAATTTTCAGCCGCGCTTTCCGGCGCATCGACCGTCGACGCCGCGCTGGCAGCGGCGCAGTCGTCCACGGAACGCGAAATGAAGCGCGCCGGCTATATCAAGTAGGGCGATCGTGCCGATCCTCCGGCGCGGTCTCCTCCCGGCGAGCGGTAAACTGGCTGCCGTCCAATCTCGCTACCGGACGGCAGCCTTCGTCGAGTTTCCCTCGGATAGCAGGAGGCGGCGATGGCGACCCAGCAAACACAGGTTCTCGGACGGGCCTTGCTGACTCCGGCCGTCGCGCTGTTGTTCATCTGGATGATCGTCCCGCTGGCGATGACGGTCTACTTTTCGATGCTTCACTACAGCCTGCTGGACCCTGACACCGAGAGCTTTGTCGGGTTCGATAATTTTCGGTACTTTCTGACCGACCCGGCCTTTCTGACGTCGCTGCAGAACACGCTGGTGCTGGTCGGTTCGGTCCTCGCCATCACCATCCTTCTCGGCACGCCGCTGGCCCTGCTGCTCGACCAGCCGGTGATCGGGCGCAATATCGTCCGGTTGATGGTGATCGCGCCGTTTTTCGTGATGCCGACGGTCAGCGCACTGGTCTGGAAGAACCTGCTGATGCATCCGGTCTCCGGACTGTTTGCCTGGATCGCGACGCTGTTCGGCGCGACGCCGATCGATTGGTTTACCGATGCGCCGTTGCTCGCGGTGATCCTGATCGTTTCCTGGCAATGGCTGCCATTCGCCACCCTGATCCTGCTCACGGCGCTGCAGTCCCAGGACGAGGAGCAGAAGGAAGCGGCCGAGATGGACGGGGCGGGTCCTCTTTCGAAATTCATCTACCTCACTTTGCCGCACCTCGCGCGGCCGATCACGGTGGTCATCCTGATCGAAACGATATTCCTGCTCACCGTGTTCGCCGAAATCTTCGTCACAACCGGCGGCGGCCCAGGCCTGCAGACGACCAATATCGCATTCCTGATCTACTCACAGGCGCTGATCCAGTTCGACGTCGGAAACGCCTCTGCCGGCGGATTGGTCGCGGTCGTGATCGCCAACGTCGTGGCCTTCTTCCTGGTCCGGATCATCGGACGGAATCTGGAGGCGTAGGCGATGGCACGCAAGGCAACCTCGAGGCGTTTGCTGGTGTCCACGGCAGCTGCGTGGTTTTTCGGATTTTTGATTTTCCTGCCGATTCTGTGGATGGTCCTGACCAGCTTCAAGACGGAGCTCGAGGCGTTCTCGATGCCGCCCAAGTTTCTGTTGTTTCACTGGACCACTGAGAACTACGCCACGGTGCAGCAGCGCAGTGATTACCTTCACCATGCGCTCAATTCGATCATCATTGCCGGTGGGTCGACGCTGATGGCGCTGATCATCGCGATTCCCGCCGCCTGGTCGATGGCGTTCGCGCCGACCCGACGCACCAAGGACCTTCTTCTCTGGATGCTCTCCACCAAGATGATGCCGCCGGTCGGCGTATTGGTCCCGATCTATCTGATCTACCGGAATTTCGGCTTGCTGGATTCTCGCCTCGGGCTGGTGCTGATCCTGTGTCTCGGCAACCTGCCGATCGTCATCTGGATGCTCTTCACCTATTTCAAGGAAATACCGAAGGACATCCTCGAAGCGGCACGGATGGATGGAGCGACCATCGAACGCGAGCTCGTCTATGTGCTGATGCCGATGGCGATCCCCGGCCTTGCTTCGACGCTTCTGCTCAATCTCATTCTGGCGTGGAACGAGGCGTTCTGGACGTTGAACCTGTCGACATCGGAGGCGGCGCCGCTCACGGTATTCATCGCGTCCTATTCGAGTCCGGAGGGCCTGTTCTGGGCCAAGCTGTCGGCGGCCTCGACGCTCGCCATTGCTCCGATCATCATACTCGGCTGGTTCAGCCAGCGGCAGCTCGTCCGCGGCCTGACCTTCGGCGCCGTCAAGTAGCGAAAGGATCAGAGATCATGGGCCGGATAACGCTCCAGAGAGTTCGCAAGTCTTTCGGGCCGGTCAATGTCATCAAGGACGCAAATCTGGACATCGAGAACGGATCCTTCGTAGTCTTCGTCGGGCCGTCCGGTTGCGGGAAGACGACGCTGCTGCGCTTGATCGCCGGACTTGAAGACGTGACCGGCGGGCAAATCCTGATCGATGGCCGCAACGTAGTGGACGTGCCGCCGGCGAAGCGGGGTCTGTCAATGGTGTTTCAGTCCTACGCGCTCTATCCGCATATGAGCGTTCGCGGCAACATCGCGTTCGGGCTGAAGATGGCAGGATTGCCGCGGGCGGAAATTGTCCGCAAGGTGGAAGCCGCGGCCGCCACGCTGAACCTGACGCCGTATCTCGATCGCAAGCCGCGCGAGCTTTCCGGCGGGCAACGTCAGCGCGTTGCGATCGGACGGGCCATCGTGCGCGAGCCGAAGGCATTTCTGTTCGACGAACCCTTGTCGAATCTCGACGCGGCGCTCCGCGTTCAGATGCGCCTGGAAGTCACCAAGCTGCAGAAGCAGCTCGGAACCACCGCCATCTACGTCACCCATGACCAGGTCGAGGCCATGACAATGGCCGACAAGATCGTCGTGCTGAACGCGGGCCACATCGAGCAATATGGCACGCCGCTCGAATTGTACGAGCGGCCGGCAAACCTGTTCGTCGCCGGCTTCATCGGATCGCCCAAGATGAACTTCGTTTCGGGAGAGGCAGCTGGCGAACCCGGCGCCGTCACCATCGGCGTCAGACCCGAACATCTGAAAATCGGCAAGGATGGAGAAGGCTGGCCGGGCACCATATCGGTCGCCGAGCATCTCGGCAGCGACACCTTTCTTTATGTTGACGCCGGCAGGCGGGGAATGCTTACGGCGCGCTACATCGGCGAACTTGATCTGAAAGCGGGCGACCGCGTCTGGCTTTCGCCGGATCCGGCCCGCGTGCACCGCTTCGACAGGGAGGGTTTGGCAATCAGGAGATGAGCGGCGCGCTCTCAAGGCCGTTCAAACCGGAACACAGCACATGCGACGGGGACATTCCCGATCGTTGACAATCGAACAGGAAGAGCAAGAAAATGTACTTGGAAAAATTCAGGCTGGACCGAAGAACCGCCTTTGTAACGGGTGCCGGTCAGGGAATTGGGCTCGCCTGCGCGGAAGCGCTCGCAGAGGCGGGAGCGAAAGTCTTCATCGCCGACCGGGATCCGAACGCGGCCGCAACCGGCTGCGCCGCTCTTGAGGTGAAGGGCTACGACGTCGAGGCCGTCATCATGGACGTGACGGATTCGGCGCGCGTCTCTGAGGTGGCGGATCAACTGGCGTCCCGGCACGGAAAGATCGATATCCTCGTCAACAATGCCGGCATTGCGCGAAGCGAAACGCCCGCGGAGAAGGTGGCCGACGAACATTGGCTGAACGTTATCGACGTTAATCTCAACGGTACGTTCTGGTGCTGTCGCGCCTTCGGCAGACGCATGCTGGAGGCCGGATCGGGTTCCATCGTGAACATCGGCTCGATGTCCGGCTTCATCGTCAATAAGCCCCAGGAGCAATGCTATTACAACGCCTCGAAGGCCGCAGTGCACCATCTCACGAAATCGCTTGCGGCAGAGTGGGGCGCCCGCGGCGTGCGCGTCAACGCCGTGGCGCCGACCTATGTCACGACGCCGCTCAATGCATTCGTCAAGGACAATCCGAAGATGTACGATGCCTGGATCGGTGGTACACCTATGGCCCGGATGGGGGAGGTCGATGAAATTGCGTCCGTCGTCCTGTTTCTTGCGTCTGACGCCGCAAGCCTGATGACCGGCAGCGTCGTTCTCGTCGACGGAGGCTATACGTGCTGGTGAGCTTGCGGCTCGCTTGAATGGAGTTGCAATGAGGCAGGCCTTCATCGGCATCGACGTCGGAACGTCGAGTGTGCGAGCCGGCGTATTTGACGAGAAGGGAGCGCTGCTGGCAACCGCCCGGCATCCGATCACCGTCTGGCACGAGGCGGGCAGCGTCGTCGAACAATCGTCCGCCGAAATCTGGGCTGCGTGTGCCGCTTCTGTCCGCGCTGCCATGACGGAGGCGGCAATCCCACCTTCCGCGGTCAAGGGCCTCGGCTTCGATGCGACGTGCTCGCTGGTGGTGCTCGACGCTGCCGCCAATCCACTGACGGTCAGTGCGTCCGGCGACGAGCGGCGGAACGTCATCGTCTGGATGGATCATCGGGCGGTAGCTGAAGCGCGTCTCGTGAATGAAACGCGGGACGACGTCCTTCGCTATGTCGGTGGCTCGATATCGCCCGAGATGGAGATTCCCAAGCTTCTTTGGCTGAAGCGACACATGCCGTCGACCTTTCGCTTGGCGGGTCATTTCTTCGATCTCGCGGACTATCTTTCCTTTCGCGCCACCGGTTCGACGGCGCGTTCAATATGCACGCTTGGTTGTAAATGGAATTTTCTGGCCCGCGAACGGCGGTGGAGCACCAGCTATTTCGAGCGTGTAGGTCTTGGAGATCTCGCCTCGGATGCCTACGCCAGAATTGGGAAGGAGATCGTCGCACCCGGTACGCCATTGGGCGCCGGCCTGGCCGCATCTGCAGCAGGTGATCTCGGTCTGCTCGAGGGGACACCGGTCGGCGCGTCGCTGATTGACGCTCACGCCGGCGGCGTGGGCATGATCGGAGGACGCGAGAAGTCGGGTGAACCTGTCGATGCGTGCCGGCGCCTTGCCTACATCATGGGAACTTCGGCCTGCATCATGGCGACGACGTCCGAACCCTGTTTCGTCCCGGGCGTCTGGGGGCCCTATTATTCGGGGATGGTTCCCGGATTCTGGCTCAACGAAGGTGGCCAGTCCGCCGCCGGCGCGGCCATCGATCATCTCATTAAGTCTCACCCTGCGTATCAGGAGGCCGCTGCGACGGCGCGTGCCGCCGGCATGGAAATTCTCGAATTTCTCGAGCGGCGAATTCTCTCGCGCTCGGGAAGCCCGGGGGACGCGGCGATGCTTGCCCGCGACATCCACGTTCTGCCCGAATTTCTCGGCAATCGTTCGCCGTTCGCCGATCCGGATTCGCGTGCGATCGTCGCAGGAATGGATCTCGACGTCGACGTCGGCTCGATGGAGCGGCTGTTCGTGGCGGGATTGTGCGGCCTTGCTTACGGTCTTGCGGATGTCGTTGACGCCTTTCGGTCGCACGGCGTCGACGGCGACCTGATGGTGATAGGCGGCGGTGCCGGACGAAGTTCGCTGGTTCGCCAGATCATGGCAGATACGACGGGCCTCGGCGTTGCGGTTCCCGAAACGCAGGAACCCGTCCTGCTCGGCGCTGCAATGCTGGGCGCAGTGGCCGGCAGCTCTTACGCATCGATCGGTGAGGCCATGGCCTCGATGTCGGCGATCGGTTGCTTGAGCGAACCGACTACGGCGGGAATTGCCGACTTCCACCGGTCGAAGCGGCAGGTCCACGGATTGCTGCGAAGATTGGACCGGGAAAGCCGCGATGCGATGCACGGGATCGGATTGATCGCCGGTACCCATACGAAAAATTAGAACGATGCTGCTGAGTTGCGGAGATGCCCTGATCGATTTTTTGCCCGTCAAGTCGGTGGATGGGCGCGACGCCATCGTGCCCGTGGTTGGCGGTTCCTGCCTCAATATCGCCGTCGGCATGTCGCGTCTCGGCGCGCCGGCAGGGTTCGTAGGCGGTATTTCGAACGACCTGTTTGGTCGGATGATTGCCGATCATGCTTTGGCCTCGCAGGTCGAACTTCGATATGCGACGCGGAGCGAGCACCAGACCACACTCGCCTTCGTTCGCGCCGTTGATGGCGAACCGCAATATGCCTTCTATAACGAGGGGACCGCGTCACGAAACTGGGTCTATCAGCACGGCTCCATCCCCTTCGATGAGATCCAGGCCATCCATGTCGGATCGACGACGCTCGCCGACGACCAGGGAGCGACCCAGGCGCTCGCTATGCTCGGAGATGCGCGCGGATCTGTCACCATCTCCTTCGATCCGAATTGCAGGCCCAAGCTGGTCAGGCACAAGGCCCACTATGTCGAGCGAATGGATGCGTTCGCAGCCACCGCAGATATCGTGCGGATGTCGGACGTCGACTTCGAATTTCTATACGGCGGTGACGATTATGCGGGAAGGGCTCAATCATTCATCGAGGCGGGTGCAAGCCTGGTCGTCGTCACCCGCGGAATTAGGGGAGCTCAGGCGTGGCACAAAGAGGCGGGCGTTGTTGAGGTCGAAGCGCCCACCGTAGAGGTCGTGGATACCATCGGGGCTGGTGACAGTTTCCAGGCCGCCTTGCTGTTCGCTTTGCGTGCCATCGGACGGATTGAGACCCAATCGCTCGCGCAGGCGAATTCCGAAGAGCTTCGTCGCGTGCTGTCATTTGCATCCAGCTGCGCGGCCTTCACCTGTGCGCGCAATGGCGCCGATCCGCCGCGACAGGCCGAGGTTGGCGCAGGGCTGGCTCGCCTTTTGCCGGCTTCCGAAAGCCGCTGACTCCGGGTTCGGCGCGTGAGCGCGTCAACGGCGCCTGGATGGGCGGGTGAGGCGCAGCCGGCCGTGGGTGCGGGGGAGAAACTGTGCGCCCTCGGCACTAAGGAAATCGAGCATCTCCTGCGCCGGCGGCAGCAAGACCTTGTCCTTGCGAGAGAGCACGAACCACTGCCGGATCACAGGAAGGCCTTCGACATCGAGCGTCACCAGTCGTCGTTCGTCGAGCTCGGTTGCGACGGTGTGTGCGGAAATGAATGCGATGCCGAGTCCGGCGATCACGGCCTGCTTGATGGTTTCGTTGCTGCTCATCGCGATGCCAATTTTCGGCCGAATGCCGGCGGTTTCGAACAATTGCTCCATCAGGCCGCGCGTTCCGGATCCGGGCTCGCGCGTCAGGAACGTTTCGCCCGCGAGATCGCTCGGTGCGATGCGGGATTTGCGCGCCAGGCGATGAGCCGTCGGCGCGATGATGACATGGGGATGATCGCCGATCAGGTGAACGTTCATGTCGATGTCTGCCGGAGGGCGGCCCATGATCGCAAAGTCGAGATCATAGCCGCGCAGTGCCGTGCCGATCTCCTGCCGGTTTCCGATCGAGAGCGTGACGTCGATGTTCGGGTGGATCTTCGAAAATCCGGAGATCATGAACGGCACGAAGTATTTCGCGGTGCTGACGGCGCCGATCGATATGCGGCCCGCGGTTTTTCCCGCGATCATCTCCAGCGAGGTTTCGCAATCGCGCGATCGCCGCTTCGATACGGTCGGTGAGCGCGAGCACTTCGCGCCCGGCATCTGTCAGCAGCATGCCGTCGCCGGTGCGCTGGATCAAAGGCAGTCCCGCGAGCGCCTGCAGGTTGCGAAGCTGCAGCGTGACCGCGGGCTGCGTCAGATGAAGTTGTTTGGCCGCGGCGGTGACCGATCTGTGTTTCTGGACCGCGGCCAGCGCGCGCAACTGGCGGAGCGTCAATTCCCGGAAGAACCGGCCTGCCATCGCGGTCACCATTATAAGAAAAACTTTGTCTAAGACCAAAGATAACAAAATTTCCCTAATTCGGGCAAATTGCGTTTCTCTAGCGTGGCGGATTGCCGACCGGCGAGACGCTTTGAAGCCGCCCCGAAAGGCGGCACGGGGAGACGGCCATGGACGAGCGCGTGACGCTTGCGTTCGCATCTCGATCAGTCTGCGTTGCAGACCCTGCACGGCGCTGCCGTCGGCGAGGTGATCGAGGCCATCGCCACGGCCGCAATCGAACTTGCCGCGCTGATCGCCGACGGGCCGCTGGCGGGCATCACCGGAAGGAATGGCGGCATCAATTCCGACGGCGATCAGCAGAAGGATATCGATGTCGCCGCCGACGAAATGATGCGTCGCGCATTGCAGCGGCGCGCCCGTCGCGGCCGTTCTTTCCGAGGAAGCCGCGCTCCCGGAAACCCTCGAATGCCGAGGCGCCGCTTTGCGTCGCGATCGATCCGCTCGACGGATCGGCCAATCTCGAAAACAATATCTCGGTCGGCACCATCTTTTCGATCCGCCCCCGGGGCAACGACATTCTGTCGACCTTCTTCGAGCCCGGCACGGCGCAGTGCTGCCGCCGGCTTCATCGTCTACGGTCCGCAGACCACGCTCGTTCTCGCGCTCAACGCGCGCGTCGATATCTTCATTCTCGACCGGCGCGCGGGGGAATTCCTGCTGACCGCGCGCGGCGTTCAGGTCGCGCCCGATACGCCGGAATTCGCCATCAACGCCTCCAATCGCCGGCACTGGCACGGTCCGGTTCGCGCCTATATCGACGAATGTCTCGCCGGCACCAACGGTGCAAGCGAGGCGGATTTCAACATGCGCTGGATCGGTTCGCTGGTGGCGGAATCGCTTCGCATCCTGGTGCGCGGCGGTGTGTTTCTCTATCCGGCCGATGCCCGCCCCGGCTATCGCGAGGGAAGGCTTCGCCTGCTGTACGAAGCGCATCCGATGGCGCTGGTGATGGAATGGGCGGGAGGCGCCGCGTCGACCGGGCGGCGGCGGATTCTGGAACTTGGCGCGAAGACGCCGCACCAGCGGGTGCCGCTGATCATGGGCTCCGTGCGCGGCGTACGCGACGTCGCCGCCATCCACGAAGGCATCGAGCCGATGTTCGACAATAGCGACGCACCGCTGTTTGCGCGGCGCGGCCTGTTTCGCTGAAGGGGGAATCAGTGATGTCACGCCGTCATCCCATCATTTCGATCACGGGTTCGTCGGGCGCCGGCACGACGTCGGTGAAGAAGACGTTCGAGAATATCTTTCGCCGCGAGAAGGTCGCCGCCGCCTATATCGAGGGCGATGCTTTCCATCGCTACAACCGCTTCGAGATGCGGGCGAAAATGGCGGAGGAGGCCGAGCGCGGCAACAAGCATTTCAGCCATTTCAGCCCCGAAACCAACCTGTTCGAGGAGCTGGAGCGAGTATTCCGCGACTACGGTGAATCCGGCACCGGAACGACGCGCCATTACGTCCACGACGACGAAGAGGCGAAGCTGTATGGCGCCGAACCCGGCACCTTCACCGAATGGGGCCCGCTGCCGGAAAGCTCCGACCTGTTGTTCTATGAAGGCCTGCACGGCGCCGTCGTGACCGACAAGGTCAACATCGCCCAGCATGCCGATCTCAAGATCGGCGTCGTGCCCGTCATCAATCTGGAATGGATCCAGAAGCTGCACCGCGACCGCAGCGATCGCGGCTACACGCCAGGAGGCGGTGACCGACACCATCCTGCGGCGAATGCCGGACTACGTGAATTACATCTGCCCGCAATTCGCCGAAACCGACATCAATTTCCAGCGCGTGCCGACCGTCGACACCTCCAACCCGTTCATCGCGCGCTGGATACCGACGCCGGACGAATCGATGGTGGTGATCCGGCTGAAGAATCCGCGCGGCATCGATTTCCCCTATCTGCTGTCGATGATCCCGAACAGCTTCATGTCGCGCGCCAATTCGATCGTGATCCACGGGGCGAAGCTCGACCTCGCGATGCAGCTCATCCTCACCCCCCTGATCCTGCAACTGATGGAACGCAAGAGGCGCACGGTATGAGTCTTCACGCTTTTAATTCTGATCTCCGGTCGTGCCGATGTTTCGCATGCGGAACTGGCCAACGCGATCCGCTTTCTGGCGATCGATGCGGTCGAAAAGGCAAAGTCGGGTCATCCGGGCATGCCGATGGGCATGGCCGATGTCGCCACCGTGTTGTTCTCGCGGTTCCTCAAATTCGATCCGGCCGATCCGGCGTGGCCGGACCGCGACCGCTTCGTGCTGTCCGCCGGTCACGGCTCGATGCTGCTGTACGCGCTGTTGCACCTGACCGGCTACGAGGGCGTGACATCGGACCAACTCCAGGCATTCAGGCAGTGGGGATCGAAGACGCCGGGCCATCCGGAATATGGCCATACGCCGGGCGTGGAGACCACCACCGGTCCGCTCGGGCAGGGCATCGCGACGGCCGTCGGCATGGCGCTGGCCGAGCGGATGCTGAATGCGCGCTTCGGCGACGATTTCGTCGATCACTACACCTACGTGATCGCCGGCGACGGTTGCCTGATGGAGGGCCTCAGCCACGAGGCGATTTCGCTGGCCGGGCATCTCCGGCTCAACCGGCTGATCGTGCTGTTCGACGACAACCAGATCTCGATCGACGGAGCGACATCGCTGTCCTGTTCGGATGACCAGCTCGCGCGGTTCCAGGCCTCCGGCTGGTCGGCCTGCCGCATCGACGGGCACGATCCCGAGGCGATTGCGGCCGCGATCGAACACGCGCGGAACAGCGACCGCCCGTCGCTGATCGCGTGCCGCACTGTGATCGGCTTCGGCGCGCCGAACCGGCAGGGCACCGAAAAGGCCCACGGCGCGCCGCTTGGCGCCGAGGAAGTCGCCGAGACGCGCGCCGCGCTGAATTGGCCATACCAGCCGTTTGAGATTCCGGAACATATCGCCGGGCGATGGCGCAAGATCGGCGAGCGGGGGCAGGCGGCACGCCGGAGCTGGATCGAGCGGACCAGGCTGTCTGAATACGGTCCCGCGATCGCCGTTTCACGATGCGCTGAACCGGCACCTTCCTTGCGGATATGCTGACGCGATCGATCAGCTTCGGATCCGCTTCGGTACCGAGCGGCCGAACATTGCGACCCGGCAGGCATCGCAGCTGGTGATCGACGCGATCGCGGAAGCGCTGCCGAATTTGCTCGGCGGCTCGGCCGACCTGACCCACTCCAATCTCACCCGCGCCAAGACGCAGCGACCGGTGCGGCCCGATTTCTTCGCAGGCAATTATATTCACTATGGCGTCCGCGAGCACGCCATGGCGGCGGCGATGAACGGCATCGCGCTGCATGGCGGCTTTATTCCCTATGGCGGCACCTTTCTGACCTTTGCCGATTACAGCCGCCCGGCGATCAGGCTGGCGGCATTGATGGGGATCCGCGTCATCCACGTGATGACGCACGATTCCATCGGACTGGGCGAGGACGGTCCCACCCATCAGCCGGTCGAGCATCTTGGCGTCGCTGCGGGCGATTCCCGACCTGCTGGTGTTCCGTCCCGGCGACGCCGTCGAGACCGCCGAGGCCTGGGATTGCGCGCTGCGCGCGGAAGCCAATCCGTCGGTGCTGTGCCTGTCGCGGCAGGCGCTCCCCGCGTTCCGGGACGTCAGGCGACACCAATCTGGTCGCGTATGGGGCCTATGTGGTTGTCGAGCCGGAGGACGGTCGCGACGTCACCCTGATCGCGACGGGCTCCGAGGTCTCGATCGCGCTCGAGGCGGCCAAGCTGCTCGAGCAAGACGGCGTCCGCGCCGCGGTCGTCTCGGCGCCGTGCTTCGATCTGTTCCGCCAGCAATCGCGCGAATATCGGACCGCGCGTGCTGGGACGCGTTCCGCGGATCGGCGTCGAGGCCGCGGTCGAGGGCGACTGGGCGCGCTGGCTCGGCGACGACGGCGAATTCGTCGGCATGACCGGCTTCGGCGCCTCCGCGCCGGCGGAAGTGCTGTATCGCGAATTCGGCATCACCGCGGAGGCCGTCGCCGCGGCGGCGCGGCGTTGCCTCGCGCGGTCGAGGAATGGCGGCAACCTACGCATGACGATCTACACGCGACAAGGAATGAAACGGAGACTCCGATGGCACGAATTACCCTGAGGCAATTGCTGGATCACGCCGCCGAGCGCGGCTACGGCGTGCCGGCATTCAACATCAACAACATGGAGCAGGGCCTCGCGATCATGGAGGCGGCGGCCGCCGTCGATGCGCCCGTCATCATCCAGGCCTCGCGCGGCGCGCGCTCCTACGCCAACGACATCATGCTGTCGAAGATGATCGATGCGCTGGAGGAGATGTATCCGCAGATTCCGCTCTGCCTGCATCAGGATCACGGCAACGAGGAAGCGACCTGCGCCACCGCGCATCAAGCACGGCTTCACATCGGTGATGATGGACGGCTCGCTCAAGGCCGATGCCAAGACGGCGGCGGATTATGACTACAACGTCGATATCACCCGCCGCGTGGTCGAGATGGCGCACTGGATCGGCGCCTCGGTCGAGGGCGAACTGGGCGTGCTCGGCTCGCTCGAACATGGCGGCGGCGAGCAGGAAGACGGCCACGGCGTCGAAGGCGAAGGTCAGCCACGATCAACTGCTGACCGATCCGGACCAGGCGGTCGATTTCGTTCGCGCCACCAAGGTCGATGCGCTGGCGATCGCGATGGGCACCTCGCACGGCGCCTACAAGTTCTCGCGCAAGCCGGACGGCGATATCCTCGCCATGAGGGTGGTCGAGGAAATCCACCACCGCTGCCGAATACCCATCTGGTGATGCACGGCTCGTCCTCGGTGCCGCAGCCGCTGCAGGACATGTTCAACCAGTTCGGCGGCGAGATGCCGCAGACCTGGGGCGTGCCGGTCGAGGAGATCGTCCGCGGCATCAGGCACGGCGTCCGCAAGGTCAATATCGACACCGACTGCCGGCTGGCGATGACGGCGGCATTCCGCAAGGTCGCAACGCAAACCAAAAGCGAATTCGATCCGCGCAAATTCCTCAAACCGGCGATGGACGCGTTGCGCGACCTCTGCCGCGAGCGCTTCGAGCAATTCGGCACCGCGGGCAATGCCGTCACGGATCAAGGTGATGCCGCTGGCCGAGATGGCGAGGCGCTATCGCTCCGGCGCGCTCGATCCGCGAATCGGGGACATGGCCGATGCCGCCGAATGACATGACGGACCCCTACTGATCCGCGATCCGCCTGCGCTCGCAACCACGAAGGAGACCAGCCATGAACGAGCACTCGATGACCGTCCGCGGCAAGGATCGCTACAAATCCGGCGTCATGGAATACAAGAAGATGGGCTATTGGGAGCCCGACTACGAGCCCAAGGACACCGACATCATCGCGCTGTTCCGGGTGACGCCGCAGGACGGCGTCGATCCGATCGAGGCCTCGGCGGCGGTCGCCGGCGAATCCTCGACCGCGACCTGGACCGTGGTGTGGACCGACCGGCTGACGGCGGCGGAAAAATACCGCGCCAAATGCTACCGCGTCGATCCGGTGCCGAATTCGCCGGGGCAGTATTTCGCCTATATCGCCTACGATCTCGATCTGTTCGAGAACGGCTCGATCGCCAACCTGTCGGCTTCGATCATCGGCAACGTGTTCGGCTTCAAGCCGCTGAAGGCGCTGCGGCTCGAGGACATGCGGTTGCCGGTGGCCTATGTGAAGACGTTCCAGGGGCCGGCGACCGGCATCGTGGTCGAGCGCGAGCGCATGGACAAGTTCGGCCGGCCGCTGCTCGGCGCCACCGTGAAGCCGAAACTCGGCCTGTCCGGCCGCAACTACGGCCGCGTGGTCTACGAGGCGCTGAAGGGCGGGCTCGACTTCACCAAGGATGACGAGAACATCAACTCGCAGCCTTTCATGCATTGGCGCGAGCGGTTTCTCTACTGCATGGAGGCGGTCAACAAGGCGCAGGCGGCGTCCGGCGAGATCAAGGGCACCTATCTCAACGTCACCGCCGGGACCATGGAGGACATGTACGAGCGCGCCGAATTCGCCAAGGAACTCGGCTCGGTCATCATCATGATCGATCTCGTGATCGGCTACACCGCGATCCAGTCGATGGCGAAATGGGCGCGCCGCAACGACATGATCCTGCATCTGCACCGGGCCGGGCATTCGACCTATACGCGGCAGCGCAACCACGGCGTCTCGTTCCGGGTGATCGCGAAATGGATGCGGCTCGCGGGCGTCGATCACATCCATGCCGGCACGGTGGTCGGCAAGCTCGAAGGCGATCCGGCGACCACGCGCGGCTATTACGACATCTGCCGCGAAGACTACAATCCGATGCAGCTCGAGCACGGCGTGTTCTTCGACCAGAACTGGGCCAGCCTCAACAAGCTGATGCCGGTGGCGTCCGGCGGCATTCACGCCGGCCAGATGCATCAATTGCTCGATCATCTCGGCGAAGACGTCGTGCTGCAGTTCGGCGGCGGCACCATCGGCCATCCCATGGGCATCCAGGCCGGCGCGACCGCCAACCGCGTGGCGCTGGAAGCGATGATTCTCGCCCGCAACGAAGGCCGCGACTACCTGCACGAAGGCCCGGAGATTCTCGCCAAGGCGGCGCAGACCTGCACGCCGCTGAAATCGGCGCTGGAGGTCTGGAAGGACGTCACCTTCAACTACGAATCGACCGACATGCCCGACTATGCCCCCACCGCCAGCGTCTCGATGTAAGGAGCAGGATCATGCGTATCACCCAAGGCTGTTTTTCGTTCCTGCCCGATCTCACCGACGAGCAGATTTCCCGCCAGGTCCAGTATTGCCTGGAGAAGGGCTGGGCGGTGAACATCGAATTCACCGACGATCCGCACCCCCGCAACAATTTCTGGGAAATGTGGGGACTGCCGATGTTCGATCTGCGCGACGCCGCCGGCGTGATGATGGAGCTCGACGAATGCCGCAAGGTGTATGGCGACCGCTACATCCGGATGTCGGCGTTCGATTCCAGCCATGGCTGGGAATCGGTGCGGCTGTCCTTCATCGTCAACCGGCCGAAGGAGGAGCCCGGCTTCCGGCTGGAGCGGCATGAAGCGGCCGGCCGCAACATCCGCTACACCACGAAATCCTATGCCGTCGATCGTCCCGAGGGCGGGCGCTACGGTGGCAAATGAATTCGCAAGCAGCCATAACCACGGTTTCGCCGAGGTGATGTCCGAGCTGACTTCGCCGGAGCGGATCGACCTGCGCCGCGAATTCAGCGCGGTCGGCATCGGCGAGGTGCTCGATCAGCTCGACCGCGAACTGATCGGCCTGAAGCCGGTCAAGACCCGCATTCGCGAGATCGCCTCGCTGTTGCTGATCGAACGCATCCGCAAGCGCATGAACCTGACGTCGGAGGTGCCGACATTGCATATGTCGTTCACCGGCAATCCCGGCACCGGCAAGACCACGGTGGCGCTGCGGATCGCGAGCATTCTCCACAAGCTCGGCTTCGTGCGCCGCGGCCAGGTCGTCTCGGTCACCCGCGATGAACTGGTCGGGCAATATATCGGCCACACCGCGCCCAAGACCAAGGAGATACTGAAGAAGGCGATGGGCGGCGTGCTGTTCATCGACGAGGCCTATTATCTGCATCGGCCGGACAACGAGCGCGACTACGGCCAGGAAGCGATCGAGATCCTGCTGCAGGTGATGGAATCCCAGCGCGAGGATCTGGTGGTGATTCTCGCCGGCTACGGCGATCGAATGGATAAATTCTTCGCCAGCAATCCCGGCTTCCGCTCCCGCATCGCCCATCACATCGATTTTCCGGATTATTCCGACGACGAGCTGCTTGCCGTCGCCGAGCTGATGCTGCGCGACATGAACTACAAGTTCAGCGCCGATGCGCGCGAGGCGTTTGTCCGCTACATCGCGCTGCGCAAGACCCAGCCGCTGTTCTCCAACGCGCGCTCGATCCGCAACGCGCTCGACCGCATGCGGCTGCGCCAGGCCAACCGTCTCGTCGCCGATCTCGACCGGGTGCTGACCGCCGACGACATCATGTCGCTTGAGGCCGTCGGACGTGCTGGCGAGCCGGGTGTTTCTCAAGGGCAAGTCCGGAGTTTAGCGTCGCGTGAGGAGAGGCCGAGCGATCTGCCGATCGGGCTGATCAAACGCGCCCACGTCCCCACCCGCCACAAGGGCGTGCCACCCGGTTCCCGCGCGGGGTCAATTCAGGCCGAGCAGTTCAGCATCCACTGCACGCCAAATCGGTCCGTCAGTTTGCCACAGTAGTCACCCCATGGCTGCGGGCCGATGGGGGTCGTCACCATTCCGCCGTCTCCCAGACAGGCGAAGAGCCGATCGGTGCGCTCACGGTTGGTCAACATGAGAATGTGCGCCGAACCCCGCATCGGCTCGGCGTCATCGTTGTCAGACGCATAAAACAGAACACCGGGCCCTTCAAATTTCGCATGCATGATCTTGCCGCGCATCGCCTCATTTTTCGCGGGCATGCCATCGACGCCGTAACGCATCACTTCGACGACACGTCCAAGCCCACACTGCGTGTAGAACTGGAGGGCCTGCTCGCATGTCGTGGTGAAGAACAGATAGTTTGACAGATGCATGCCGGATGCTCCGTCAGCTTGATGGCGACGCGCGACCGGTGCGTGGCGCAGACCGGGCGCGGCTCATTTCTCTTGGCAAATGGCAAGTACTGCTGCGCGCACCGCGGCGGCAATGGATGCACCGATTTTCGGGTCGTCAACCGCGCGCGCGAGCGTGACACCGCCTGACAATATCGAAAGAACAGCCCAGGCAGCTTTGCGGCGCTGCGGCAGCGTGCCGTCGGGCAACCCTTCCGCGACAGCGTCGACGACGCGTAACAGTTCAGCCGCATATGCAGCCTTGGTCTCGTCGTCGGCCCGGGCTACCTCGGGGGTAAAGCTCTGCAACGCGCAGCTTTCAGCCAGCTCGCAGGTGCGCCTGACGCTCATGTAGAAGTCCGTAAACTTTTTCAGCCACACGTCGCCATCCTCGGCGCGCAGCTGCTCGATACCCTCGCGCAGTTCTACGAGCCCCGCGACGGCAGCCGCCTTGAACGCTTCCGCCTTCGATGGGAAATGCCCGTAGAACGCGCCGGACGTGACACGCGCCTCCTTGGCGAGCCCGTCAACGCCAATGCCACCAAAGCCAAGCCGTCGAAACCCGCGCCCCACGGCGCCGAGGATCCTGGCTTTGGCTTCTTCCTTGTGTCCCGGTCCGTAGCGCATCACGTTCTCTTGATATAGCTGTCGTTATTTTAGGATTGACGTCATAACGATCGTTATCTTATGAATGACATTACGAACGTTATAGCACGGTCGTGCAGCATTTCGCAATGGCAGGATGCGGCCAGCAAAATTCCCACTCGGAGACAATCATGCCCATTAGCCTCACCCTCGCTGAAGGCGTCCTTCCCCGCGGCGCCGAGAAGCAAGCCATCGCCCGGATCACCGATGCGTTCCTCAGAATTGGTCCGCTGAAAGGTCGCTTGTCGAAGGGGAGAAAGAAAATGAAGCCGGTTACGAAAATGATCTCGGCGTCAGCGGCGGTGCTATGCACGCTCGCCTTTGTCGCGATCGCAGCGCCTGCCGCGCATGCGGGCGAATATTGCCGCACTGACACTACCGGCTTGCTGGGCTGCAGCTTTTCCAGCTTGGAGCAATGTCAGGCTTCGGCCTCCGGTCGTGGCGGGACCTGCGCGCGCGATCCCTTCTACAATTATACCAAAAGTACCTTGGCCTATAAGCCAAAGCAAACTCGCTCACGAAGCGAGCCTGCCGGTCGCTAAAGAGTGATTTTCCAGCAGCCTGGCCTCTGAAGTTGGGCTTCAGAGGCCGGGTGGGCAGGCAGCAAAATCGTTGGTTTGCGCTGTCTGTAGCGAAGGCGAGGTATCGTGGCCGTGTCGACTGACAGATGAGCCCATGGTGATCGTTCCAAGTCGCGCTCGGCAGCACAAATGATGAAGAGAAGGGATATGATCATGACGACTCGACATGATGCACAAACCAGCGATCGCCCGTTCATAAGTGGCGTGGCCCATGTCATCGCACGGATGGGTCTTGCTATCGCCGGCGCGCTGTGCGGCCTATTTGTTACGGAGCTATTGGCGAAAACCAGTTCGGATGTGTTCAGTTCGGTCGACCTCGCCCTTGCAATGATACTCTATGGCATCATTGGTTTCTATTTGGGGATCGATATTCCCGTACGTCCCTCCGGCACATGGCGAGTTCGACCTTTCAAACGTCAGGCTCGGTCGAAACGTGGATCTTGCTGAATTGCTAAGCGCCGTCGGCGTATTCCTCGCGACCGCGGCGGCGTTGGTTTCGGTCTGTGTTGTGGTGTTTGACGAGGTCTTGCCCGCCCTTTGGATGGTCGTCGTCGGTATCTCCTGGCTGATCGGTGTGGCCATGCAGATCACTGCGGGTGTTACCGGACGCATCCGCAAATGCGATCACGTCATGGGATAACGATGGGCAAAATAGATGGTTGCATCTCGCGGGGATGATCTCGCCGGCTGTGGACTGATTTCTCTTGGCAAATAGCACGTACCGCGGTGCGCACCGCGGCGGCAATGGCTGCGCCGATCTTCGGGTCATCAACCGCGCGCGCGAGCGTGACACCGCCTGACAATATCGAAAGAACAGCCCATGCAGTTTTGCGGCGTTGCGGCAACGTGCCGTCGGACAACCCTTCCGCGACGGCATCGACGACACGCAACATTTCGGCTTCATATGCAGCCTTGGTCTCGTCGTCGGCCCGCGCGACCTCCGGGGTCAAGCTCTGTAACCCGCAGCTTTCACCCATCTCGCACGTGCGCCTGACGCTCATGTAGAAGTCCGCAAACTTTTCCAGCCACGCGCCATCGTCCCTGGTGCGCAGGCGCTCAACAGCCTCGCGCAGTTCGACAAGCCCCGCCACGGCAGCCGCCTTGAACGCTTCCGCCTTCGATGGGAAATGCCCGTAGAACGCGCCGGACGTGACACCCGCCTCCTTGGCGAGCCCGTCAACGCCAATTCCACCAAAGCCAAGCCGTCGAAACCCGCGCCCCACGGCGCCGAGGATCCTCGCTTTGGCTTCTTCCTTGTGTCCGGGTCCGTAGCGCATCACGTTCTCTTGATATATCGATCGTTATTTTAAGGTTGACGTCATATCGATCGTTATTCTATGGATCATATCACGACCGTTATAGCGCGGTCGCCCGCATTCTGCAACGGCCTGATGCGGACAGCTCAATTCACAGTTGGAGACAACCATGCCCATTAGCCTCACCCTCACAGAAGGCGTCCTTCCCAATGGCGCCGAGAAGCAGGCCATCGCCCGCATCACCGACGCGTTCCTCAAATATCACGGCATGTCGGGGAACAAGGTCATGACGCCGAACGTCACGGCCCATCTGAATGTGTTGCCGAAGGGGGCGACGTTTTCCGGCGGCAAAGACGTCGATGGCGCATGGATCGAAACGAAGACACCATCCTTCGCTTTGGCAAATCACGAAGTTCAGGCCGGCTTCTTTGCGGAGGCGACCCAGATCATTCACGAGCTTTCCGGCGGCAAGCTGCCAAAAGAGCGGATCTGGTCCAACGGCGTGCATGCCGTCGACGGCACCTGGAACATCAACGGCAAGCCGCTGACCAACGCCCAGATCGGCGACGCGGTCGCGGCGGGCTGACCCGTTGACGGCGCAGATGCATCCTTTCGGATGCAACTCACCTTTCGACCCAAACTGAACACCAGCGCAAGGGCTTCGCGCCCTTGTCAAGACCAAGTCTCCTGAAATCACACCGAGAGGAATACGATAATGAAGAACCTAACCTATGCGATTGCCCTGTGCGCGGGCTTGATCGCCGCAAATACAACCGCGGCGCTTGCTGCCGAGAAGCAGTGTATCCCGATCGGAGGCGAAGCGCTCGGACAGTTCTACAATGAAGGCAACGACGTTGTGGCGGCGATGATGGGAACCTGGGCCAGCGCCCGCGGCACCGTCAAAAGCCAGAAGAAAACGGCCAACGGCCTTGCCCTCGAAATGGAGCATGTGTTCTCAAGCAGCGCAGGCGGGGTTGTGAGAACGCACGACGCCGCCGAACTCACCGAAGTGCCCGGGAAGAAGAACACGTATATGCTGGAGCTCGCTTATACGGTCGTCGAGTCGTTCGGCAACCTCAAAGGCTATACCGGCACATTCAATAGTTTCGGCCTGTTGAAGCTGGGGACGGGCGAAGCCCTCGTCCGGTACTTCGGCGAAATCTGCAAATAGCGCCTGTTGGTCCGGGCCGGGTGCATGGTGCGGTCGTCCGCTCCCCGAGCCCGGCACCGGTGCCGTGCTCGATCATTTGAATGCAACACCCTTGGAACCCAGATGACCCTCATTCCGAGCATGATCCTGCATGCAACCGTGGCTTTTGGCATGTTGCGTCAGAAAGGCATCGAGATCGGCAAGACTGACTTCTGGGGTGCGATCCATGCGTTGAGATGGTCCAGCCCGCAGCCACACGGCGTCGCGAGAACACCCGAAGGAATCCCGCAGTGACTTATGCCATCTATTCGATCAGCACCGCTCCGGACGCAGCCAAGGAAACGCTGGCGGGTGCTCAGAAAGCTTTCGGCTTCATCCCTAATCTGTTCGGCACGATGGCCGGGGCGCCGCCTCTGCTGAAGACCTACCTGGCGGTGGGCGACTTGTTTGACGAGACGTCATTTACTCCGACGGAACGACAGGTAGTGATGCTGACAACGAGCTACGAGAACGGATGCGAGTACTGCGTTGGCGCCCACACCGCCCTTTCTGCCATGCAGAAGGTGCCGGACGCTGTTGTTCATGCGATCCGGGACGGCCGTCCGATAGAGGATCCGAGAACTCGAGGCCCTTCGCAGGTTCACCTCCTCCATCGTGACAACCCGCGGCTGGCCATCCGAAGCTGAAACGACTGCATTCCACGATGCCGGCTATTCCCAATCGCAGGCCCTGGAAGTGGTACTTGGCGTCGGCTTTAAAACTCTCGCCAACTACGCCAACCATTTGGCGAGCACTCCACTCGACACCGCGTTCGCCAACGCCAGCTGGACGAAAGCGGCGTGAGGTTCATCACGGTCTCGATCATCGAAGCGTAACGCGATGCCTACAAGTCTTACCGATGCTCCGGCGAACAGGGCTGTGACTGCGAAGCCCGTGTTCAAGCATGCGTGCGCAGCGGATATCGAGCGCTCGATTACGTTCTATACCCAGCGGCTTGGCATGACTTTCTAGAACGGAGCGCTACTCGCAGGAAAGTCAATAATCTGGCTGAAATGACACAGGAGATCGAGCGATGACAGCATCCCTCTTGGGAACGATGGGATGGTGCGAGAGCACCGGGGGGCGACTGAGCGAAACGGAGAAGATTGTGTTCGCGCGCAATGTGGCTTCTCTGAAGGCGGAGACCTTGTTTGACGACCTTCGCAGTCGAATGGGCCTTCTTCGGCCGACTGCCGTCGATCTTGACACCCTCGCGCCGCCAAACTCCAAGCTGGTGCGGGATGCTGATGCATTCGCGCGCGAAGTCTACGACGAAGTGCTTTGGGCGCACTGCGTGCGAACCTATTACTTTGGATTGCTGGTGGCGGCGTTCGACGACATTAAGTGCGATCGAGAGCTGTTCTACGCTGCCGCGATCTGCCACGACGCAGGCGCGAACCAAGGCGCAGGCGGGCCCGTTAAGGCCTGTTGCTTCGCGCACAGCGGGGGTCGACTGACTTACGATCGGCTTTGCGCGGATGGCCATGGCGATGGAACGGCCCTTCGGGTGGCCGATGCCATCTCGACGCACATGAACCTTTACGTTCCGCAGAGTGCGTATCCGGCCGAGAGCACACTGACGGCTGTCGGAGCAACCTGTGACGTGATCGGATCGTACGTCCGCAGGATCGAACTCTCGACGCTTGCCGCCGTCGTAGAACGCTGGCCCCGCACCGGCCTGCTTGAGGCGTTCGGAGCGTTTCTCACGAGCGAGCATCTGGAGGATAGCCGAACGGACGTTCTCGGAAAGATGCGCGCGTTCGAAGGCGGCGGTATGCATCCGATCGAGGTCGCCCTCGGGTCCCTCTGAGCTCTGTAGCGAGTCCGTCGCGCCGGCCGGCTAGACGAAGGCGGCGTGAGGTTCATCTTGGTCCCGATCATCGGAGTATAGTGCAATGTCCAGAAGTCATTCCGAGCCGCCGGCGGACAAGGCTGCGAATGCAACGCCCGCGTTCGAGCATGTGCGTCTGTTGCACACCATGTTTCGCGTCGCGGATATCGAGCGCTCGATTGCGTTCTATACCCAGCAGCTTGGCATGACCTTATTCAGAACGGAGCGCTACCCGGAAGGCCGCTTCACACTCGCCTTCGTCGGCTATGGTCGCGAGGAAACCAGCGTGGTGATCGAGCTGACGCACAATTGGGATACGAAGGCATACGAGCCGGGTACAGGCTACGGGCACATTGCCCTTGCGGTACGGGATGCGGCAGCGGCTTGCGATGAACTCAAAGCCGGAGGTGTGAAGATCATCCGCAAAGCCGGACCCATGACATTCAGCTCGCCGGATCGCAGTGACGTTGAGGTGATCGCATTCGTCGAAGACCCCGACGGTTATCGGATTGAGCTGATTGAGTGTGCATAGAAATTCGAACGCTGGAGCCACGACGACCATGACCCGTTTCCTTCAAATATTGAAAGCAGGCGCTCTGCTCAGCTCAGCGCTCGTGCTGTCCTCAATGGTGCACGCCGAAATCCTGGCCGTCGGCATTGATCGAAAGTTTGCCTACGACGCCGCCGGGCAACGCAGCGCGCTCGAACCCGGGCACGATGAGGTGGTGTTCTTCGATCTTGCTGACCCGGTAAAGCCGTCGCTGATCGGTTCGGTGCCTGTCGAGAACTCGATCGTTGGCCCGCCGACAAACCTGGCAATCACACCGGACCAAAAGATCGCGCTGATCGCCAACGCGCTGCATTCAGTTAAAGCCGATAGCGGCGGCTGGAAGCTCGTTGCTGCGGACGAACTATTCGTCGTCGACCTTGGACAGCGTCCGCCCAAGCTGATCAAGACGCTGAAGGTCGGCTCGCAACCATCGGGCATTTCCATCGACCGCTCCGGCAAACTTGCGCTCGTCGCTAACCGCGATGGTAAGTCGATTTCGGTACTCGCGATCAACGGGCCGGATGTGTCGGTGACGGGCACGGTGCCGATGACGGATAGCGTTGTGTCGGTGGCCATCGCGCCCGATGGACGCCACGCCTACGCAGCCAAATTCGGCGTGCATAAGGTTGCCATCCTGTCGATCGACGCCGCGGGCGCGGTCACCTATGACGGCCGTGACCTTCCTGTCGGGCTCTATCCGTGGACAGTCACAGTGACGCCGGACGGGACCAGAGCGCTGGTTACCAACATAGGTGCCAATGCCGCATCGGATGGCAACGCCAAGACAGTGTCCGTCATTGATCTCAAGGCTGAGCCAATTCGCGTCGTGCAGCATCTCACCGTCGGCGATGCCCCAGAGGGATTGACTGTCAGCCCGAATGGCAAGCTTGCGGCGGCGACCATTCTCCAGGGCAGCTACGATGCGCCCAAGGGATCGTGGTGGCGGAACTCGGTCGGCGCGCTGAGCCTGTTTCGCATTGACGCGAAGGGAGTGCGTCTCACCCAAAGTGTCGACGTCGGCGCCTTTCCCGAGGGCGTTGCCTTCTCTGCCGATGGCGGCGTCGTCTACGCCGGCAACTTCGCCAGTTCGTCGCTGTCGATCCTTGTGCTCGATCGCGATGGCAAGGTGTCCGGGAACAGCTCGATGAAACTTCCCGGCCCTGCCGCCTCGTTGCGTATCGGATCCCGATAGGGCACCATTCACCCACGTCGAGGCAGCACGAACTGATCGCCCGGAGAGCTTCGCGCGAGGCTTCAGCGGATCTCGGTCGTACTGGCCGGTTCGATTACCTTCGCTTGGAGTCGCCGCTGCCCGCCGCGGAAACTCGCCTCGGCCGGCGGACGGCTCTCACCTTCCCGCTTTTTCCGCCGCCGCAGAAGAACTGATCGCCGCCATCGGACTCGAGCCCCGATACGCCCACTCCGGGCGGCATCTCGAGCTTCTCCAGGACCTCTCCCGTTCTGAGGATCGATCCGCCTCAAATCGCTCTCGTCACCTTCCCAGGTGCCGTGCCAGAGTTCGCCGTCGACCCAGGTGACTCCGGTGACGAAGCGGTTGGACTCGATGGTGCGAAGGATCGCCCCTGTTTCGGGATCGATCTGATGGATCTTCCGGTCCCGATACTGTCCCACCCAGAGCGCCCCTTCGGCCCAGGCGAGCCCCGAGTCGCCGCCGCCGCCGGGCGCCGGGATCGTGGCGAGCACACGGCCGGTCTTCGGATCGATCTTCTGGATGCGATCCTCGGCGATCTGAAACAGGTGCTGGCCGTCGAAGGCCGTTCCCGCATGCGCGGCGACATCGATCGAGCGCAGCCGTCTTCCCGCTCGCCGGATCGAAGGCGTTCAGCTTGTCTCCGGACGCAAACCAGACCTGCTGACCGTCATACGTGACCCCATGCACGCGGTCGACACCCGGAAAGGGTCCATATTCGCGGAGGATTTCGGCTGCGGATCGTTGACTCTGAGCTTCGATGCCGTTCGATGATCTGCTTAATCAGTCAATCGGCAGCGGAGCGGGGAGTAACAAGGTCGTCGTGAATCCCGGCACCGGCGGGGTCATCCAGCGACGGGCTCGCCCGCGACCGAACGACTGCACCTTGCCTGCTGCCGCAAGCGAGTCGAGCGCCCGCTGCACGGTGCGCTGGCTGGCGCCAAGCGCAAGCGCCAGGGCCGAGCTCGACCACGACTCGCCGTCGGCGAGGAAGGCGAGCACCGCCGCATGCTCCTCTTCGACGGGCCGCGCCAGCACGACGACCTCGCGTGCGCCGCGCGGCACCAGCGCAAACCCTCGCTTCGTCGCGCTCACGCCGGCCAGCGTCCGAAGCGTCCGTGCGAAGCCGCCCGACTTCGACCCGCAACCGCGCGCGATGCGATTCATCGGCGCGCTTCGCCTCGAAATGCCCGCGCGACGAGCGTGTCCCTCGACACGTCTGCGGCCACGCTTCGCCCAGCGCGCGTGCGAGCGCGAACAACACCGGACGCCTTGCGAGCGAGACCACCGTGCGTGCGTCACGCACGACATGACGGCAGGCGTCCACGACGAGCGCCTTCGACGCCAGCAACGCTTCGACCTCCTCGAGCAGGAGGAGTCGCTCCTCGCCACGCGCAATCAGGCGCGCCGCGGGCGTGTTCAGGACGAGGGATGCGCTTTCGACCTCCGCCGTCAGCGCAGGGATACCGGCGTGGCGCGCGGCTTGCGCGGCCCGAGCGAGCGCCGCGCGCGCCGCTTTCGTCCGCAGGCGCCGCATCGCGATCCCGGCAACCACCAGCTCGTGGGCGGCCCTCGACGCGGGCGGGAAGGGCGCGGGATCGAGCTCGGCGAGCGTACGCTCGGCCTCGTCGAGGCGCCCGATCAGGAGCAGGCGCCGGACCTCGAGATACCGCGCATGCGCGGCGTTCACCCGGTCGCCATGCGCTTCGAGCGTCGCCCGCGCCGCGTCGAGCGCCTTCGCGGGCCAGCCCAGGTCGCGCGAGACGAGCGCGATCTCGGCCTCGGCGACGATGCATCTGCGCGCGGGCCACGGCCTCTTTCGGACCGAAGGCGCGCGCCGCACTTCGCAGGAGCGCCTTCGCGCGAACGAGATCGCCGAGCTGCGCCATCGCGATGCCGCGAAGCGCGAGCGCAGGCGCGTCGTCGCGCAAGGCGACCCGGTTCAGTGCGCCGAGGGGATCACCCGCCGCGAGCGCACGCGCCGCGGCCGTGATCAGCGAGTCCATCCGAATCCCGCCACACTTGTCACTCCCACCGTCCGATGCCCGGTCCTAAACTTATCTCACGACCACCAACCAGCAAGTCGTATCGCGATCGGAACGAACGACGACCAAGGAGAGATGAACGATGACGACACACATGACCGGGACACGTGAAGAGTGGCTGGCAGCGCGGCTCGAGCTGCTCGAGGCGGAGAAGGAGCTGACGCGGCGCAGCGACGAGCTGGCGCGGCGGCGGCAGGAGCTGCCGTGGGTTCGGGTCGACAAGGAGTACCGATTCGAGACCGACGAGGGGAGCGCCTCGCTGGCAGACCTCTTCCGAGGGCGCTCGCAGCTCCTCGTCTACCACTTCATGTTCGGGCCCGACTACACGGCGGGGTGTCCGTCCTGCTCGGCGATCGCGGACGGGTTCGACGGCTTCGTCGTCCACCTGGCGAACCACGACGTCACGCTTTCGGCGGTGTCGCGGGCGCCGCTCGCGAAGCTGCAGGCGTACAAGCGGCGGATGGGCTGGACGTTTCCCTGGGCGTCCTCGCTCGGCAGCGACTTCAACTTCGACTTCAACGTCTCGTTCACCGAGGAGCAACAGCGCGAGGGGGCCGTCGAATACAACTACCGGCGCGGCGGCCACGCGATGGACGCGACACCGGTCCCGGAGCCCGTCGCCCAGTTCGCGGCCATGTGCGGAACCGACGCGGCCACCTACACGCGCGAGAGGCCGGGCATGAGCGCGTTCGTGCTCGAGGACGGCGTCGTCTACCACACCTATTCCACCTATGCGCGCGGGCTGGACGGCCTCTGGGGCATGTACCAGTGGCTCGACCGCGCCCCCAAGGGGCGCAACGAGACGGGCGTCTGGTGGCGCCGCCACGACGAATACGACAAGCGCTGAAAAACGGAAGGTTGGCGATGCGGAATCGAGTTGTTTCGCACGAGGCGTGGGTTATTGCAGGAGAGAAACGTGAGCGAAGCTCATACTGGCGAATACGCCCGCGGCGCGATCCGTCATGAAAGCGGCAACGCGGCCGCCCTCGGCGCGGCCGATTGGCTATGCCTCGCGGCCGCGCCGACCTTCGCAATCATGGCGCTGCTTACGGGTGTTCTCGGCGGCGGCCCGCCGGATATGCTCTGCTCGGCCGGGCAAGGCGCGTCACCGCTGAGCGGAATGGTCCCGATGTACTTGCTGATGAGCGCCTTCCATTTGGCGCCTTGGCTGAAGCTGATCTCCAGGCGACGAAGCTAGATAAAGGGGCGTTTCTGGCGCGATGATCCCCGAGCAAGCTCCTTAAGCCCTGTGCCGACACTGAAAGAACGACCGGATCATGCTGCCGCACACCCTTATCATTTACTCATTTGCGCTGCCGGGTCTTCCGCGTGGTCGGAACGACGGCAGTGTGGCCTCGCTTCCCGGCAGGGGCGCCAACGGACCTGGTGGGCGCCGGAGCGTGCCAGGTTTCCAGCAGTAAGTTGAGAAACCGGCTGGCGGGTGGGGAGAGGGATGCTCCTCGTCGGCGCACGATGCCAATCGTCCTTGACACCTCCGGCTCAATCAAGCCGACCGTCCGAACGATCGGATGCCCGGCTGCCGGCGTTGCCAGCCGCGGCAGCACCGCAACGCCAAGTCCCGCTTCAACGAGGCCGAGCGAGCCGGAGAGATGGGCCACTTCGTAAGCCCAACCGAACTGGACTCCATGCTGCACGAGCGCATTGTCGATCAGAGCACGATTGCCGCTGTTCCGTCCGACGGTGATGACGCGGTGCGAGGCCAGTTCGGCCCAGCTCACGCGCTTGCGCGATGCCAGCGGATGGTCATGGCGGCAGGCGAGTACGAAGGGGTCCTCCACCAGCTTCTCGAACTCGATTTCAGCATGCGACGCGCCGATGAAATTGATGCCGAAATCCGCCTCGCCCCGCGCCACTGCCTCCAGCCCCTCGTTTGCGCCGATGTCCAGAATCCGGATGCGAATGCGCGGATAGGCCTCGCTGAACCGGCCGATAGCCCGCGGCAGGAAATAAAAGACTGCGGTCGGCACCGCTGCGATCGTAACCAGCCCCGAACTGCGGGCGCCGAAATCGTGAATGGCCAGCACCGAGCTCTCGAACTCATCAATCAGTCGCCGCACCTTCGGCAGGAAGTCTCTGCCGACCATCGTGAGGCTGACCTGGCGGGTGGAGCGCTCGAACAACGGAGCGCCGAGGCTCTCTTCCAGTTTCTGGATGCGGCGGCTGAGCGCGGGCTGCGACAGGTTCAGCGCTCGCGCGGTTCGAACGAAGCTGCCGAGTTCAGCCACCGTAACGAAGGCTCTCAGGTCCAGCAGCCCGGCATTCATGACCATCTCGATCCATTATTGCGATTTTTGGAATAATACCACAAATATTCGCATTTTACAGAATTGATCGATGGAGCGATGTTTCGCCGGAGCAGCGCAGGTCGACGGCCGGATGGCCGACGCCCGTCCCCGCGCAGGGCGCAATCGATTACCCTCATGTTCCTCCGACAGCCAAGAGGCGCCATCATGCCAGCGACAATCATCGACTCCACGATCTTCGGAAACATCTTCAGTACGGAGGCCATGCGCGCGGTATGGTCTGACGAAAATCGCACCGGCAAATATCTCGAGATCGAGGCGGCGCTGGCCCGCGTGCAGGCTCGCCTCGGCATCATTCCGCAGGTCGCCGCCGACGAGATCGTCGCCGCTTGCGACATCGGCAAGATCGACATGGTGAAGCTGCGTGCGCAGACCGAGCGCATCGGCTATCCGGTGCTTGGCGTCGTGTCCCAGATCAATGCGCTCTGCCGCGATCGCCTCGGCGAATATTGTCACTGGGGCGCTACCACGCAGGACATTACCGACACCGCAACCGTGCTGCAGATTCGGCAGGCGCTGGTGCTGGTTGAGGACGATCTCACCGCCATCTCGACCGCTCTCGCCGCGCTGGCCCGGCGCCATCGCGACACGCCGATGGTCGGACGCAGCAATCTGCAGCAGGCCGTGCCCGTGACCTTCGGCTATAAGATGGCCGGGTTGCTCGCTGCGATCGAGCGGCATCGCGAACGGCTGGCGCAGCTGCGGCCGCGCGTGCTGATGGGCGAGTTCGCCGGCGCCGCGGGCACGCTGGCCTCGATCGAGCGCGGCGCCATGGAAACCCAGGAACAGCTGATGCGCGAACTCGGCCTCGCGCAGCCGGTGATCGCCTGGCACACCGTCCGCGACACGATCGCGGAGGTCGGCGCATTCCTCGGAATCGTCGGCGGCACCCTCGGCAAGCTGTCGATGGACATCAAATTGATGATGCAAACCGAGGTCGGCGAGGTCCATGAGCCGTTCGCGCATGGGCGCGGGTCGTCCTCGACCATGCCGCAGAAACGCAACCCGATCTCCTCCTGCTATATCCACGCCGCGATCTCGGTCGTGCGGCAGCACGCCGCGGCCCTGATGGACGCGATGGTGGCCGATCACGAGCGCTCCACCGGGCCGTGGGAGATTGAATGGATCGTGCTGCCGGAGGCATTCTGTCTGCTGGCGGGTGCGCTGAAGCAAGCGCGATTCGTGCTCGAAGGGCTGGAAGTGGACGTGGAGCGGATGCGCGCCAACCTGGAGATGACGAATGGGCTGGTCGTCTCGGAAGCGGTGATGATGGGTCTCGGGCCGCATCTGGGGCGCGAATACGCACACGATCTGGTCTACGACATCTGCCGGGAGGCCGTCCGGCAGAACCGGCCACTGCTCGACCTCCTGGTAGAGAACAGCGAGATCACCGCCGCCATGAGTCGCGCCGAGCTCGCGGCTCTGTGCGATCCGGCCAACTACCTCGGCCAGGCCGGCGTAATGGTCGACCGTGTCCTGGCGCGGATGTCCGGATGAAGGAAGGGCCAGGATCAGGGACCGGATGGAGGCGGCTCGGCTCCCCAGCCTGATCGGTAGTCCGCGCTGGCCGAATTTAACCGCAGCCCCAGTGCGAGGCTGCGCGGCGAGGACTACAAAGGCTTGGAAGCGTGCCAAATTTGCGCGGCCTACCGCCTGAAGTCTGGATGGTGGGCTTCCGGTCAACACGTGACGTTGTTCGGCCAGTCCACCGTCTGGCCCTTGCAGGTTTGCCTCTATTGCTTGGCGGAGAGTGTCGGATTGTGCACTGAATTTGCCGGATAGTCCGAGCCTTCCAACTTCAACGTACTTCCGTCGAGGTTGTAGATACTGGCCCCGTCTTGCGCCTTGTTCCTGGAAAATGTGGATTGGCTGACGGACACCATGGTCGCTTCCAGTTGCGAGGCGCGGCTCAGTTCGTAAATGGCTCCGCCCTGATGGCGCGCACTATTTGCCGTAAAGCGTGTGCGCTCGAAGTTCACATGAGAACCGTAATCCTCATAGGTCGCTCCGCCATCCTGAGAAGCCTCGTTGCCATTAAATGAGCATTGCTGACAGGTGGTATTGGTCCCTTCGCGGTCAACGACCGCACCGCCATAGACCGCACGGTTTCCTTCGAAGACCGTGTCGGAGATTGAAAGGTTCGCTTTGCCGTAAGCGTAGATCGCCCCGCCTTCCAAAGCCGAGTTCCGTTCAAAGCGGCAATTCTGGATGACCATCGTGAATCCAACCGCATTGTCGTGAGGCAGGAAGGTCTTTCCAGCGTGGTAGGCAAGCAGCCCCCCGCCCTTACCATTGTAAGTGAAGCCGGTTGCGCGGCCATCACGCAAGGTCAACCCATCCAGCAGGACGTTGTTGGCGCCATAGAGGACATGCGGATAGCTATAGCGGCCCTTAGTCGTTGCTGCGCTCGCGATAGTCGGCGCCCCGGAAGTGGGGCGCTGCTGTAAAGCGGTTTCAGTTCCGGCGAAGCCGCCATACAGCTTCACGTTATCGTAGAGAATGAAGGCTGCAATTCTGTCTTCCTTCTTTGCTGGACGATACGTCCCTGCCTTGATCCAAACCGCAGCGTTTGACACCGATGCCAGCTCGATGGCCGCTTGCAGATCTGTCAGCGCAGTCGCCCAGGAAAGCCCATCCCGGACCTTGGCAGAGGTGCTGGGGACGGCATAGATCACGTTCGTTGAAACCGCCTTGCGGGTAACGGTCGGCCGCGTGTACTCGCCACGGTATTTGACCGCTCCGTCGTTCTTCACATAGAATTGGACCAGTTTCCCAACGAGTTTGTTCTTCAGTAGAACTGCACCGTCGAAGTTTGCCCGGTACCCAGGCACATAGCCAGGCGCGGATTTCAGATCCTCCGGCTGCAACTGTCCCTTCAGGTTGCTGATTGGCAGAAATTTCACCAAGGGCAGCGTCTGGCTGCGGGGAACCGTGGAGCCGACTTGCGAGACGATCTCTTCGTGCCAGTTATAGATATTATCCACCACGCTGTTGACGAGGATCGGATTGCTGTTGGCGCCGGTCCCCTGGTAAAGACCCGACCCTAGCTCGCTGCTGGATTTGTTGGCGACAATGGTTGTGTTGACTAACAATGGAGCCGAGCCGCCGTCGTTGCCAATTCCTCCTGCACTGAGCGCCGAATTGCGGGTGAACAGGCAGTTCAAGATCAGGGGCGAAGCGGCAAAATCGTTGTAGAGAGCGCCGCCCTTGTCCATGCTGCGATTGCCGATGAACCGGCAATTTATGAAGCGTGGCATCGCGCCAAGATCGTTGCTCACCCCGCCGCCGCGTATCTGGGCGACATTGTCAATAAAATCGACATTGATGAATGTTGCCTGGTCCGCGCCAGCTTTATGCACGTTGTAAACGGCGCCGCCTTTGGGGGAATAGTTGTTCTTGAAGACGCAGTTGCGGACGATGGGGCTCGTCATGAAGTTTCTCATCCCGCCCCCAACAACCATGTCGTTCTTGAGAATATCGGCCGGCACCAGATGCATGCGGGGCGTATCCGTCCCGTAGGCATCCGAGATCGTGAATCCATCGAGAATGGCCCGGTCGGCGCCTGTGACAATGGTTCTAGTGTTCTTGGTCTTGTCGCCTTTGCCGATGTTTCCGCTAAGTATGGTCAGGTTCTTTCGAAAGTCTCTCTGCTCCCGCGTCGTCTCTCTGCCCGAGAAGCCGCCATAAATAGCCACGTCTTCCTTGAGCACGAACGATTTGGTTGGGTCAGCTGCATCGGGGTAGTAGGTACCGCTCGCTACCCAAATCTCATCCCCCGTAGAGGCTACTGACAGCGCATCCTGCAGAGATTGGAACGCCGTTTTCCAACTGTGTCCGTCCCCCGTTGCTGTGCCGTTTTGATCGACGTACCGGATTATCCCTTGCGCAGGCGCCGCGTGAGTGACTCCGGAGAAAGTGGCCATCCCAGCAAAGGTCGCGAATAATACCGCGAGGAAGTTCTTCATTTTGGTCCTCTGATCCGCGCTTAACCACAAGCGCTCCTAAGCCGCTGCATTCGACCGCAGGCAGTCCACGCAGCAACTTCTCGGCCGGCAGTAATTGGTTCGTGCCAGGTGAACCCAACGCATTCGGCGACGACTGCCCCGCACAGCGTCGGCACGTGGGCGCGATTGATGATGATAACAGCTCCATGCACATTGCCTCACGGCCTGTACGCTCGTCTTGATCCGGATCAAAAGGGTGCCGTGAACTGTGCTAACATTCGTTTGATAAGGAGGATCGGTGCTCGCGTATCTGCGGTTTCGTTGGAAGATTCTCCAGCTTGGGAGGTATGAGCTCGCTGGAACGGGCAACGAATCGCGATCGGCGAGGCACATTCTAAATCGGCGTGCAGCGTTCCTTGATGCGACATGGGGGACCGGGAGGTTAGGGAATTTAGATCGTACAATTGCAAAGCAAGCGTGGCGCGAACATACCGGCATCGGTGTCTGAGGCGCGACCTGACGCGGTAGCCAAATCATTCCCGTCTTCGGTGCAGGAATCCATTGCAATCATGTGGTGGGCCCGGCAGCCGCCATATGAAGCTGCTTTTCTTTAGGGATTTCTTGGTTTTATCAAGATGTTGATTCAATGAGTACCAACAAAAATACCAACAAAGTCGCCAAGGGGAAGAAGATCGGTCTGCCGGCGTGCAGTTCGGCGGCGCGGTGCAGGCGCTGTTCCGCCTCGATCATGTCGCGGGTAGTGAAGCGATCGTCGCCGCGAGCGTCCTTGCCGAGTTCGACCAGATCGGGGGCATTGCGCATCGCGCCTATGACTTCGTTGAACTGCTCGATGTCGTCGCTGTGTCGGTGCGCGAAGACAGCCATATCGCGCCGCGTGAAGGTCGATTGCTGCTGGGTGATCCCGTCCAGTCCAAGCGAAGGGTCGGCGATGATCCTCTCGCCATTGCCGCGCGCGATCTCGCGGTGCATCTCCGCGCGGTCGGCCTGGTTTCCTTCGCCCACGATGCGTTGCGCAGGTGCGCCGATCTGGCTTTGCGGCTCCAGTTCGATGCCCTGCGCTTCCAGACTGCGATGATCGATGCGGGCGTCGATATCGAGTTCGGCCAGCCGTTAGTTGGCAAGCTCGGCCCAGCGTTCGCGCCAGCGCTCGACCATCTCGGTGCGGTTCCAGTCCCGAACCTTGGGGCCAAAGCCGTCTTCGTCCACCGCCCGCATCGTCAGCATGACATGGGCGTGCGGTTTGGGGCTTCCATCCTCAGCCATGTCCCAATGCACATTGAGATCGGCGATCACGCCCCGGTCGACGAATTCGCTCCGCACGAAATCGCGGGCTAGCTCAATACCCTGTGCCTGGGTCATCTCGCGCGGAAGGGCGAATTCGACCTCGCGGGCAAGCTGGGCGTCCTTGCGGATTTCGAACGCCTCGACATCGTTCCAGAGCCGTTCACGGTCGCTCCATGCCTCCGGCACATGTTCGGGCAGCATCACCTCGGAATGGACAACGCCGCGCTTGGCGGAGAAATCGTGGCTGCGGTCAAGCCGCTCGTCGCGCAGCCGCGAGCCCGAGCGGTAGGCGGCTGACGCCACTGCGCTTGAGCCAGACTTGCGGCCAATGACCTTGACGTGAAGATGATAGATCGCCATCGCGATCAGATCAGTGGCACAGCGAAGCGCACGTCGGAACGACGTATAAGCGCGCCCTCCCTCGAAAAATTCTCGGGCGGGATTACACCGTCTCAAACCGTCCCGGCGACCTTACAGCATTACGCCCAGGGCTCAACTATTATCGCTCCGTCAACATTGCTGGAGGACGCACATGCGCAAGCCGCGGGATTTCGACGGGGAACTAAAAGCGCTTCACGACAAGGCGCATGACCTCAAGAGCCGTAAGGTGCAGCAGCTCGGCGAACTGGTCATCGCCACCGGGGCTGACACACTTACCGCCGACGAACTGGCAGGCGCGCTCATCGTGCTGGCCGAGACGAAAGACACCAGAAAGATAGAGGCGTGGGCCAAGCGCGGGGCCGCGTTCTTTCAAAGCAGGGCGCGGAGAGATGCAAAGGCATCTGAGCGCGACGCTGGCGGCGCTCCGGCGCAACCGGACGGCACGCAACCGGTATCAGGCGGCACGGGCTCGGCATGATATGCGCACATGGCAGGTCGAGCGCCGCAAGCGCACGCGGCACCTGATCGAACTGGGCGGTCTCGTCGTCAAAGCCGGTATTGTGGACCTGACCGGCGACGACCGCGCCACCATCCTTGGCGCGCTGCTTTGGATAGCCGACAAGCTCAAAAGCGATCGTGGCGAACGGGCGCGTGAGCTATGGACTGCAATGGGGAAGCAATCGTTCGAAGCGGACCCGGCAATACGCGGGGGACAGACCTAACTGTTCCAGCAGTTCGTCGTTGAAGCATGACGATGGGATATCAGCAGAGATCTTCGATCATGCAAACGTCGCTGGTTCGGGTCCGCAGGTTCGGCTATGCAAACTGAACCAAACGGAACAATGCGATCAATCGGAACGACTGGATTTGGCGCGAAGCGACCACCGGCGTTGAAGCCGGTGGTCAACGATCAGAGCTCAATCTGTTCAGCCATATTCAAGGCGTCGTCCACCTCAATTCCGAGGTATCGGACAGTGCTTTCCAACTTGGTATGGCCGAGGAGAAGTTGGACTGCACGCAGGTTGCCAGTCTTCCGATAAATCTGGGCAGCCTTCGTGCGGCGCATCGAGTGCGTGCCGTAAGATGCAGACTCTAAGCCGATACTCTTAACCCAACGATGCACCAGCCGGGCGTATTGGCGGGTTGAAATGTGAGGACTCGCATGAATTCGAGTTGGGAAGAGGTATCGGGAGCCAGTGGCTCGCAGCGTTGGTAACCAAGCTTCAACGGAATTCCTCGACTGCTCCGAAATCTCGAACTGAACCGGTCGCCCCGTCTTCTTTTGGACAACAGTCGCTCGACGCCGCACATTTGTTCCCGAGCAAATGTCGTCCAGTCGCAGTTTGACTAGGTCACAGGCGCGAAGTTTACTGTCGATTGCTAAGTTAAAGATCGCAAGGTCGCGCTTTGACCGCGCGATTTCTAGGCGGACTCGAATAGACCAGACATGTTTGGGCTCAAGAGGTTTCTTCTGGCCGACGAGCAATCCTTTGTTCCAAGGTCGTTGACGTCGACCGATGGGGCGTGCGGGCATACGGGATTCCTCCGCCATCCCGCCCTCCGCGTCGCTCTATCGCGAGCGAATGACTTTAGTGCCAATTGAACATTCAGACGTTGCCTACGAGTGTGCTCACGACCGGCTGCTTCTGGCGCAAAACGGACGGACGTTGACGCATTTAGCTTCGGCTGATCTTCTGCAGACTGCGCCGGCATTGATGCTTCATTCGTTGCTTTTCCTCTTTGTTCGAGCGGCGCTTAGGTTGCCCGAATAGCGAACGAACAGGAAAACGGCGGGACTCAAACACGCCTTAACGCCTCATCAACTCTAAATCCTAACTTCGCCTTGTCTCCTCCTCGGTATTCAAGGAGGGGGAGGGACATAGGATGGTTTCGCTCGAGTGGCTTCTAGGCCGGAAAACCTCAGATCAAGGCTTTGGCCTGCGCCAAGGGCCGACGGCAGGATTGATCATTTTCGGCTTCGTTTTGATCGCAGCGATCACCATCGGTACGGCGGTCATGATCGGCCAATTCAGGCAGAGCGCGATCGAAAGCGGTAAGCAGGAGCTCGAGGACGCTGTCCTGCTGCTTGTTCGCCATTTCGACCGACAATTCGAAGACTTTGAAGCTTTGGGAAGTGGAATCGCCGAGGAACTCGAGTCTCACGGTATTGAATCTCCGGATATCTTCAGCGGGGAGATGGGCACCCTCGCTGTCCACGAGTTGTTGAGAGCGAAGGCAAGCGGCTGGACGGACGTCGCTGGCGCCAATGTGTTCGATTACACGGGCGCGCTCATCAACTCATCGCAGCGCTGGCCAGTGCCTGACATCCGTATCGCGGATAGAGCCTACTTTCAAAGATTGAAACGTGACGCGCAGCTCGCCTTGGACGTCGAGGTCGTTCCTAGTCGATTTTCCGGCGCATGGGCCATTGTGTTCGCGCGACGGATTTCTGGACCGCATGGAGAGTTTCTCGGTATCATCACGCGTGCGCTGGCGCCGGAAGGCCTGGAGGACTTCTTCGCCTCGGCGGCCCTTGGTGCGGATGCTTCGATCGCGATGCATCATCGCAATGGCGTATTGCTGGCGCGATATCCGCATGTTCGAGCCCTGATCGGTCAGAATTTCAGGAAGGGGCCAACCGAACAGCAGGCGGTCTTCGAACGGTCAAACTTCTCGGCCCGACTGGCCAGTCCCGTCGACGGCAAGGACCGACTCATTGCCTCGCGGGTGCTGACCAATTATCCCCTGGTCATCGTCGCCACGAAGACCGTGGATTCCGTCCTGATGGTCTGGCGAACCCAAACCAAATTCTTCGTCGGCGTGGCTGCCGCGTCGATCCTGGGGATCGCGCTCACGCTGTACCTGATTTTCCGTCAAATCACCCGCCGATTGAGCCTCGAAAAGCGGCGGCTGGATACCGCGGTAAATAACATGAACCAGGGGCTCCTGCTCTTCGACGCCTCAGAGCGGCTGATTGTCTGCAACAATAAATACATCGAGATGTACGGCCTGTCGGCCGAAGTCGTAAGACCCGGATGCGCCTTTCGGGACGTGCTCCGCCATCGAAAGGCAACCGGGTCATTTGAAGGCGATGTCGAAAGCTACTGCGACCGGATCCTTCGGAAAAAAAATTCCGCCCACGCTTCGGTCATCCAGACCTCGGACGGCCGCCTGATCCAGATCACCAATGAGCCCGTATCCGGGGGCGGGTGGGTTGCTACTCACGAGGACGTCACGGAGCGCTTGCGAGCAGAGGAGAGAATCGCGCACCTCGCCCACTATAACTCGTTGACAGATCTGCCGAACCGGATCCTGTTCCACAGTCACGTCGAACGCACGCTCTCCGAGCTGCTGCCCGGCACGAAATTCGCCATCCTCTACATCGACCTTGATGAGTTCAAATCGATCAACAACTCGCTCGGACATCAGGTTGGTGACGAATTTCTCAAATCGGCTGCCTCGAGGCTCAAAGGCTGCGTCGGTCCCGCCGATCTGGTGGCGCGCCTCGGCGGCGACGAGTTCGCCATTGTCAAGTCGGGCGTTTCCGATGCTGCAGAAGTTGCGGCTCTTGCCGAGGCGGTTCATCAGGCGATCCGGAGCCCGGCCGATTGCCTGGGCCAGAAAATGTCAAGCGACGCCAGCATCGGCATTGCCATAGCGCCAGATGATGGCGCCAATCTGGAAGAAGTCCTCAAGAACGCGGATCTGGCAATGTACGCCGCCAAGACGGATGGGCGTGGAACGCACCGTTTCTTCTCGCCGGAAATGAATGTCCGTATGAGGGCGCGGCTCGCGCTCGAGCTTGATCTCAGGCGGACGTTAAGTGACGGCGGATTCGAAATCCACTATCAGCCGCTCGTCGATCTTGCCAGCAATGCCGTGACTGGATGCGAAGCGCTGCTGCGATGGCGGCATCCGGAACGTGGCATGATCTCCCCAGCCGAATTCATCCCGCTCGCCGAAGAAACCGGCCTCATTAACGAATTGGGAGAATGGGTTTTGAGACGAGCCTGCGAGGATGCCGCCAAATGGCCGGGCGAAATCAAGCTCGCCGTCAACGTCTCACCGGTCCAGTTCAAATCGCGCACGTTGGTCTTGAAGGTGGCGGCGGCGCTGGCCAATTCAGGGCTGTCGCCCAATCGCCTGGAATTGGAGATCACGGAGGCTGTCCTCATTCGCGATGATGAGGAGGCGCTTGCCAACCTGCATCAGCTTCGCGACTTGGGAGTCCACATCGCGCTCGACGATTTTGGCACCGGCTATTCGTCCTTGAGTTACCTGAGGCGCTTCCCATTCGACAAAATCAAGATCGATCGGAGTTTCGTCAGCGACCTCACCGAGGATGGCGGCTCCTCGGCGATCGTCCAGGCTGTCGTCAGCATGGCGTCAGCCCGCAATATGACAACGACGGCGGAAGGTGTAGAGACCGAAGGCCAGCGGGAGATTCTGCGACAGCTCGGCTGCGGCCAAATGCAAGGCTATCTGTTTAGTCCCGCTGTTCCCGCCGACAAGCTGCGGCAACTTCTGTCATCCGAGGCCTCGCGGGCGGCAGCTTGACATTAGAGCTGCCATTTTGGGAGATGTTTGAATCCATATGCAACATAATTCGGAGATCGTGGACGCCAGTAGCGTCGATCCTTCTTGAACGCTTGTAGCGTCTCGCTGAAGAAATCTGCGGCTTTGAGGTCAAGTCTCTTTGCGACGGCCCTCGACGGGGATCTTCGGCGGCTTCTCCGGCCTGTCACGTCCCCACAGCTTACTGTAATAGGTGTCGGCCAAGTTGAGAGCGCCGATTGGGTTATGCGCCAGCACCCGATCTTTTGCCACCAGCACCGTGGTCAGACCCTGGGCGTGTTTGAAAAACAAGCTGTCATGGCCGACGCAGAGGCCGAGCACGACGTTGAACTCGCAACCGGCACGGTTGAGCAGTTCGGCCTGCCCTATGGGGTTGCATATCGCTTCGTAATTGCCAGGGCGGATCTTCTCCTCATCCTTGATGCCAAGTTCCTCCTTGGCGATGCCGCCGTGCTTGCAGGCAACAGAGGCGACTTCGAACCCATGGCTCTCGAGGATGCCGCTCAGGACTTTGGCATGATCGACAAAACTGATGCAGGTGGCGATGCCTATCTTCCTGAATTGCATTCGCCGGGCGAACTCGCAAATCTCCTGGACACGCGTCCACCTACAATAGCCCTCGGCCTCAACAAAGGCAGAGACCTGGGAGATGCGGCGAATCTCGGCATCCGCATATCTGCCGGCCGCGTCGTCGATGCCGTCCGGATCCACTTTTGTGGGACAGTATCCTGGACCGCGTTCAGCCGATTCGCCCACACGACAGGCGCGTACGTTGTCTGGACAATATGCGCATGCGGGATCTTCGTACTTCATGCCGTGTCTCCGGATACAGGGCTCGAACGAATGTTGAGTAAGGGGCGTGGGAATGCATCGCAAACAACGCCAAAATGAAGCTCTGGGTATCAAAATGAAGCTCTGGGTATAACGAACAGCATTGACGTGGATCAAACGAGCCTATTCGCGCATTCCCCATTGGATAGCGCGGAGGTACTCAGCCATCGGCGTTGCCGGAGTGCTTAAGATCGTTCAACGGCAGCTTTTGGCGCAAAGCGGCCGTTTATCAGACCGTCGCGATCGAGCGTTGCAAAATTGAATGGCGCACCCGACACGATTCGAACGTGTGGCCTTCGCCTTCGGAGGATAAGGCGTTTAGTTAGCCCGCGCGCGACGGACTAACGATGTGGTGGGCCCGGCAGGACTCGAACCTGCAACCAGACCGTTATGAGCGGGAGGATATTGATCGTTTTCGTTGATTTTGCTTCCATTTCATTGAGCTTCATGCGTTTTCGTTGTGGTCTGAAGGCGTCGTTTCTGGTGCGAAACTGGTGCGGTTCGTCCGCAATCGAAACATTGGAAAATTGAATGGCTCTGAAATTCTCCGATGGTCCGAGTCTTGGCACCTCATCCGCCGCAAGGCTCCACAGAACCGATGGGAGGGCGTGGTCGCTTTCGTGTGAATCGAAGTGAACAGGAAGATGCCAGGCGGCTGCATTTCGTGACCCAGGTCGAACAACTGTTCGGCGCCCGCGCCACGTCATTGCCCGGCGGCCTCGTTCTCTTGAGCTGATTTCGACCGATCGACCGACCGAGCGCAGCGTGGCGGCCCATTTCCGCGATGGCGAGGCCGTCGTTGAGATGCCGACCTTTCAGCACGCCTTTTCGCATCCACCGCGAACCCTTCGCCGCCGACAAGACCCTCGCGCAGGCATCGCTCCACGACCGTCTCGAACAAGTGTCGCAAGATATCGCTTTGCCGGAACCGGCCGTGACGGTTGCGCGAAAAGGTGGAGTGGCCCGGCACCTTGCCGTCAAGCCCCAAGCGACAAAACCAGCGATAGGTCAGGTTGAGATGGATTTCATCGCACAGCCGCCGTTCGGATCGGACCCATGCAGTTGCCGACAATTAGCATCCGCATCATCAGTCGGGTAGCGAGAGGTCGAGCAGGATGACATCGTAGTCGACCGCCTCGACGGCGGCACGCGCATCGCCGATGGTCTCGACCGTGTCGACCGAATAAAGGTTCTCCGAGAGAAGCTTCGTGACGATGGTTGCGAGATTCTTGTTATCCTCGACGACGAGCAATCGTATACGTTTCCCCCATCCCGGTGGTGCCTGTGGCACTTCTTTGTCCCGCCGGCGTGGCGGCGCTGAATGCGAGTGATTCGCAATTCCTGACCGAAAAAAGCTGCCGTGCCGTCAGCGTCCCGTCAGCAACCCTATTCTATTTTATCACCAACCTTCCTTCCGTTGGAAGATTCCGATGACACGTCAAGGGTTTGGAGTTCGGCGAACGACAGACAAAACTTGATACTTAAAGTAATTTTCGGTCGTCGTTTTAGTCGGTATGCACGCCGACTTTTAAGGGACCACCTATGTCGCATGAAATTGCCAACAAAATTGCGCTTTTTATTGACGGACCCAACCTCTACGCAACCGCCAAGACGCTCGGTTTCGATATCGACTACAAGCGCCTGCTCAAGGAATTCCAGAGCCGTGGAACTCTGTTGCGCGCCTTCTATTACACCGCGGTCATCGAAGATCAGGAATACTCGTCGGTTCGTCCCCTGATTGATTGGCTCGATTACAACGGTTACACCGTCGTCACAAAGGCTACCAGGGAGTTCATCGACGCCAGCGGCCGCCGCAGGGTGAAGGGCAACATGGATATCGAACTCGCAGTCGATGCTATGGAGCTCGCCGGGCATGTCGATCAGATGGTGCTGTTTTCCGGCGACGGCGACTTCCGCTCGCTGGTCGAGGCGGTGCAGCGCCGCGGGGTACGGGTCACCGTGGTCTCGACGATTTCGAGCCAGCCGCCGATGATCGCCGACGAACTGCGGCGTCAGGCCGACGTCTTCACCGATCTGGTGGAGCTGCAATCCAAGCTCGGCCGCGATCTGCCCCAACGTGCTGTTCCTCGTGAGCCTGCACACCCGGCAAAATGACTGGGGCCGCAAAGGCGGAGGGGACGCGTGGGTGCCAGCCGACATCACCTTGTTGGGCAGGTGCAGCACGATTAAGCCATGGCGGAGCAGATTGTGTTCCTTTCAGTAGGGAGTTTGCCTTGCCTGTCGATTTTGCTTTTTCGGCGATGGCCGCGCGCTCGGACAACGATCCGGCGCCCTGGCGACGACCGTTTCTGAAATGGTTAGATGGAATCGAAGCGGGATGGGCCGTTCCGCTGCTCCTGGTCTGCTTCGTCATAATCTGGATGGTGTATCTATCGATTGCCTATCTCAGCGGCGATCTGCATCCGGACGCCTTGGAAACCTGGACGCTCGGCCGCAGCTTTGTATGGGGCAACCCCAAGCATCCCCCACTGATGGGATGGATCGCCGGCGCCTGGACCTCGGTCTTTCCGCTCAGCGACTGGTCGTTTCAACTCCTGACGATGACTAATTCGGCGATCGCGTTGTGGTCGGTTGACCTGATTTCCCGTCGCTTCGTGCGGGGTGACAAAAGAGTAGTCGTGCTACTGCTTTTGATGTTGCTGCCGACCTATCAGTTTCATGCTCAACGCTTCAACGCCAATACGGTTCTCCTGGCGATCTGGCCACTCGCCACATATTGCTTTTTACGCTCTTTCGAGACCCGCCATGTGGTTTGGGCGGCCGCTGCCGGCGCAACCGCAGCTGTCGCTATGTTGGGCAAGTATTATTCGATCTTTCTGATCGGCAGCTTCGTTTTTGCCGGGATTGTTCATCCTCAGCGCCGTGTATATTTCGCATCTTTAGCGCCATGGATTTCCGCTATCGTGGGACTGGCTGTTCTTGGACCCCACCTGTATTGGTTGGCGACAACCGGCGCGAAGCCTTTCGGATATGCGCTCGCGGCACAAGGAGGCGTAGCCTTCAGCCTTTCGCTAGTCGAGGCCCTGTTTTTTCTGCTCGGTCTTGCTGCCGCTATGGCGATACCCGCCGTTACCTGGGTCATGATTGCGGGGTACCGACTGAAGCGATTTCCGGACGATTTCCGAGCGATGAACTCCGGACTGTTGCTGCTTTTCCTTGTCAGCATCGGGACCATTGCTTTCCCGGTTATCACCGCAGTAACGGTGGGAACCAACCTGCCGTCACTTTGGGCCTTGCAGGGGCTGTTTCTTTTTGGAGTTCTGATTGTCTGTGGCACCAGCTATCCGATCGAGCGGTTCTACTCGGTCAATTTGGCGGTGCTTGTGATGGGAATTGCGCTGGTCGCCGTTATCGTTGCCGCGCCAATTTACGCGATTTATCGAAATAGTCATCCATTCGAGGAGGGCCGCAATTTCTATCGCTTGTCCGCGCTCGAATTGACGCGACAATGGCACGAGCTATCTGATCAACCGCTGAAGGCGGTTAGCGGCGATGATGCGCTGGCATTTGCGACCGCGTTCTACAGTCCGGATCATCCATTTTATACCAGACCGTTCGTCTACCAATATACATGGAGATTGCCGCCCAACAGGAAGCTTGAACGAGGCTGGGCGGCCATGTGTTTTGTCGAGGAAGAGGATTGCGTCGACTGGATGTCAAAGACCGCGTTACGAGCTTCCCGATTCATGCGATCCGAGTTTGTCGTTCAGTCAACTCTGTTAGGTTGGCCTGGCGCGACAAGGCGTGTGACCTTCCTCATCGTTCCGCCTTCCAATGAAAAGACAACGACTCCGCCACCTGCGAATAGCAACGTAGGCGATTTCAGTGCCACCCGGTGGGCTCGCACGAAATCGGATGAGTAGCCTTCGGCTCCGAATGCTGACAGGCTATGCCATTTTTTTTTGTGGCCTCTTTGTCTCGAAGGTCAGGCTCTATTTCTGCACCAAGGGGACTTGGTTACTGCGTCTCGCGATGTCTGTTGATGTGAAGGTTTTCGGATGCCGGGCCATGATGACGGCGCCACGCACTTGGGGCACCGGCTGTCGCCAACCAATACAGGTGGGGTTCAAGAACGGCTAGTCCCACGATAGCGGAAGCCGCGCCTCACGGCTTATTGTCGGGCGCTAACCCTGGAGGGGGCATCTTTGGAGCTTGTTCACGCCAATCGCAAGAATCGGGTGTTGCGCGTCCGGGATTTAAACCCGTGGCGCACAGCGGGCCTGCCGAACTGGGCGGGAGATGCGTCCGCTGGAGCATCACCCATCCGACCATGTGGCTACTGCGGTTCTCCCTGAGAACGCCGCAACGAAATCGCACGAATTGGGTGAAACGACCGCGAACAAAACGTGGCGGAAACGCCTGCCGTACCAATAAAAATCAATAACTTAGAAACAATTCACTGCGTTCGGGACGCAGGAGGCGCGTTGGAGCTTGTCCGCAGCCGCTATTGTCGAAATTGCTGAGCTCCCGCCACGACCATGTATTTCGCTCTGATGCAGTGGCTGCGAGGGTCCCGCACCGACGGCTAGAATGGGGATCAGTTGGCCTGGTTCGTCAAGAAGGCGCCAAACACGCGAGCGAGCGACGTTTCCGGCATTTCGGTCTGCAGTCCGGCTTGTAGAACTCTTGTAGAAATCGGCGTCTTCGAGATCGATGCTGACAAGTGAGCCGAAAGCGATGTCCTCGGCGACCGAATAGGCCAACACGATTGAAATCCCGAGGTTGGCCTTGACTGCCTCTTTGACGGCCGCGGTGCTGCCGAGTTGCATGCCTTTCTTCAGGTGGCCCGCGTCCTCGCCGAGGAAGTCGCGAATGATCCGGCCGGTCCCGGTGCCGGCCTCGCCGCCCAGCATCGGATAGTTGAGCAAGGTCTGCCGCGACACACAGCGCTCGCTCGCGAGCGGATGATCGGGGCAGACGATAACAACGAGTTTCTCGCGTCGCCACGAATGCCAGTGCACGCCTACATGCGGTTCCGACCACTCCGTCAATGCCAAATCCGCCTCGCCGGTGAGGAGCGTATCGATCGTTTCACGGTTGGTACCGATCTTTAACGCAATGTCTGCGTCGTCGGCCTGGTAACGCTTGAACGAGGCCAGCAGGCGCGGTGCCAGGTACACACCGATATTGCTGCTCGCCGCGACCGTGAACCGGCGTCCCTTCAGGCGGTCGCGTGCCCGGTCCGCCGACGCGACTAGCGCGCGGGCGTGGGGCAGGAACAATTCGCCATCGCGGGTCAGGACCGAGCGCGCCTTGCTGCGGGCGATCAGCGGCACGCCGAGAAACTCCTCAAGCTTGCGTACCTGAAGCGAGATCGTCGGCTGGGAATAGTCGAGTCGCTCGGCCGCGGTCTGGAAGCTGCCCTCGTCGGCGACGGCGATAAAGGCCTGGACCTGGGAGAGGTTCAGCATGATGGCACCGCAGCCGACGCCGGCGTAGCAGGGCGGTTGATGGCGCCGCGCGGCGTTCCTCCCTCGGCGAGTTCGATGATGTTGAGGGCCGCCTCCAGCTCGATAGCGCGCCGTACCTCCGCCACAGCTGAGCCGAGGTGCGGCGTGAATAGCGTGACGTCGGCGCACTCGATCAGCGCAGGATCGATCTCGCGCGGCCGATCCGGGATCGCCCAATCCTCGATCTCGAATACGTCGGCTGCGTAGCCGGCGAGGGTGCCCGCCGCCAGCGCCAGCGCAACGTCTCGTTCGCAAACCAGGGAACCGCGCGCGACGTTCACGAGGTAGGCGCCGCGCTTAAAGGCGGCGAGGCGGGTTGCGTCGATCAGATGGCGCGTGTCTACGGTCAACGGCAGCGCCAGCATGACCACGTCCGAGCGGGAGAGCATGGTGTCGAGAGGCGCGAAGCTGCAGCCGAGCCGCCGTTCTTCCGCCACGGCCAAGGGCGTTACGTCGTTGTACAGGATCTTGGCCTCGAATCCCGACAGCCGCTGCGCGATCGCCCGGCCGACCGCGCCCATCCCGGCGATTCCGATGGTCGCGCCTGCCAGGGTGTCGCCGTACAGTACCGGTCGCCAGCCCGAAAAACGTTTCGTTCGGATCAGCCGATCGCCGGAGGCGACCTTGCGGACAAGGCCGATGGCGAGGCCGACCGCCAGCTCCGCGCTCGGCGCGGTGAGGTGGTGAGGAACGATCGCCAGCCAAACGCCGCGACGGGTGCAGGCATCGACGTCGAAATTATCGTACCCCTTCAAGGCGCAAGCCACGATCTGCAGGTTTGGCGCCGCGGCGAGCAACTCGGCGTCGATCTCGTCGGTCATGAACGCCAGCATGGCATCGGCCAATTGTAGCCGGGCGATGATTTCATCGCGCGGCCACGGCTCAAGCCGATCGTTGCAGATCAAGCGAAATCGCGACCCGAGCAGAACTCGTACATCATCATGGACCCGTCCGGTGACGAGGACGGTGCGGATTTGTGAATGCATGGACAATCGACCCCCAGTAGTCGTGACAAGATTTATAATTTCAATGTTGTTGTCAATACCACTTGTTTTTTTGATCGTTCCATACTTTCTGGGTTTGGCGAAAAACTGCATGAATTGCAACTATATCTACGTTTTTTTGGCGGGATTGACGCGAGAAACATGGATCAATAATGCGGCTGTCATCTCATTTTCATATAAATGATTAATGGTCTACCCGAGGCGCTCACGGATTTGAGCGCGCCAGTCAATTCAATGAAGGGAGTTGATCCATGATCTCGCGACGTCATTTCGGCGGTCTCGCTGCTTCGGGCGCGGCAGCGACCGCGCTTGGCCTCACTGGCGCCGGTCGCGCCCAGGAGCGGCGCAACGGCAAGATTCACCTGCGCTGCGCGATCGCGCCGCTGCGGCCTACCCCCGCCATCACCATCAAGGAGTTCGAGCCATTGTTCGCCTATGTGGCGAACGAGATCGGCGCAACCTATTCGCTGGTTTCCCCGGAGAGCTGGGCGGCGATCTCGGTGGCGATGTCGAACGGCCATATCGATCTCGGCTGGCTCGGTCCGTGGGGCTACGTGCTGGCCAAGCATCATTCCGGCGTCGAGGCGATAGCCACCGCCAAGTACCGCGGCAAGCCGATCTACCATGCCATCATTGAAGGCCGCCCCGACCTCCCGATCAAGAACTTCCCGCAAGACGCCAAGGGGCTGAAGCTGTCTCTGAGCGATCAGGGCAACACGTCAGGCTGGCTCATTCCCTACGCGTTTTTGCTCAAGGAAGGCGTGGACCCGACCAGCTACTTCCAATTGCGTGAGGGAGCGACCTTCGGCAACAACGTGATGATGATCCAGCAGGGTCTGATCGATCTAGGCTCCGACATGGATCGCGGCCGTTACGGCATGATCGAAGCCGGCGAGATGGATCCGAAGAAGGTGCAGGTCTATTGGACCTCGGATCCGCTACCGAACGACGCCATCTGCGTGCCGCAGGGCTTCGACCCGGCCCTTAAGGCCCGCATCCGCGACATCATGGTTGGGCTAAGCGAGGAAAAGGCGCAGTCGATGATGGGCAGCGGGTATAACGGCTTCGTCCCCGCCGTTCACGCCGACTACAAGATCATCGAGGACGCCGGCCGGATCACCGGCAAGCTCAAGGTCTGACTTAAAGCGCAGGGCCCGCCCTGAGCGGGCCCTGCATCCATCCCATCGAACCGGAGCAGAGCCGTGAGGATGACCTCTTACGCTGCGGGGCGACGCTATCTTGAGCCGCATCCGCCGGCGTTCAGCCTCTCTAACCTAGCGCGAGCCGCGGGCTTCGCGCTGGTCATTGCCTTCCTGGCGGCGACCTTCATGGCAGTCGACATCGACCTGAACAAGCTGATCGTCGGCTTGCCCAAGGTTGCCGGTTGGTTCGGCCAGATGTTTCCGCCCGATCTCAGCGACATCAAGCGGATCCTGCGCGACGCCTTCCAGACGCTGGCGATGGCGACGGTCGGAACGATCTTCGCGCTACTGGCCGCCTGCGTGCTCTCGCCACTCGCGGCCACCAACACCACACCACATCCAGTCATTTACCGCCTCGTCCGTGGCCTGCTGTCGACGCTGCGCGGCACCGAAATCCTGGTGTTCGCCCTGATCTTTGTCGCCGCCGTCGGCTTCGGTCCGTTCACCGGTGTCCTTGCGATCACATTCAACATGACCGGCGCGCTCGGCAAGCTGCTGACGGAGGTCATCGAACCAGCCGATCCGGGCCCGATCGAAGCCGTCAAGCTGACAGGCGCCGGCCCGGTCAAGACGTTCCGCTATGCGCTGCTTCCCGATGTATTTCCGAATATCGTCGCCGTCATTCTCTACATCTGGGAATTCAACGTTCGCGCCTCGACCGTTCTCGGCATTGTCGGTGCCGGAGGGATCGGCCAGACCCTGAAGGACACCATCGACCTTCTCGACTTCCCGAAGATGCTCACCGTGTTGGGGGTGATCCTGATCATGGTCATCGCCATCGACACGCTGAGCGGTTGGTTGCGCCGTCGCGTGCTAAACCCCGACAGCGGTCGGTCTCGGCCGCTTCTCGTCGCTCGCCGCATCGAACAGGTCTGAGGAGACACCGTTATGAACACGCTGGTGAAGATCGACGTCTCGGCCGATGTGATCCCGGTGGAGCGCCCGCGGCCGGCGATCCGCGTCGACGACATCTGCAAGAGCTTCGGCGAAAATGTGATCCTCGATCGCATCGCCTTTGACGTCGCGGAAGGCGAGTTCGTCGTGTTGCTTGGCCCCAGTGGCTGCGGCAAGTCGACCCTGTTCCGCTGTCTGACGCGGCTGATCGAGCCCGATTCCGGCCGCATTGTCATCGACGACACTGACGTCACTGCGCTAACGCCCAGAGAGCTCGTCCGGTTTCGCCGGCAGATCGGCTTCGTTTTCCAACAATTCAACTTGGTCAAGCGGCTGAGGGCCATCGACAACGTGCTGGCCGCGCGACTAGCGTCCGCGTCGCTCTGGCGCGTTCTGCTCCGCCGCTTCAATTTCGAAGATCGCCAGCTCGCGCTCGCCTGCCTCGACAATGTCGGGCTGCTTGAGCAGGCCTATCAGCGCGCAGAGTGTCTGTCGGGCGGCCAGCAGCAGCGAGTCGCGTTCGCCCGCGCGCTTGCTCAGCAGGGCGATGTTGTCCTGGCGGACGAGCCGATCTCCAGCCTGGATCCGGAATCCGCCGAGAACGTCCTGCAGATCATGCAGCACAGTGCCAAGGAATACGGGATCACGGTGTTGTGCAGCCTGCATCAGGTTGACCTCGCGGTCCGCTACGCCGACCGCATTGTCGCGCTCAAGGCCGGGCGGGTGTTCTTCAATGGACGTCCGTCGGAATTCGGTCGCGACGTGCGCGATCGGCTCTATGCGTCCCGGCCGTAAGTTCCGCGATCCGCTATGACCGAGACTTCAGTTGCACTTCGCATTGACGACCATCTCGTCAATGTCCCGGCCGGGACGCCCCTGCTCGAGGCGGCACGCCGGTGCGGCATCGCTATTCCGAATGTCTGCGCCTGCGACCGCACGGGCTACGCCGCCGAAGCCTCCTGCCGGTTTTGCCTGGTCGAGATTGAAGGTGAGCGCACGCTTGCGCCTTCCTGCCGCCGCGAGGCAGAGGAGGGACAGGTCGTGCGGACGTCGAGCGAACGGGTCCTGCAGACCCGCCGTTTGGTTGCGGAACTGACCCTCTCGGAACAGGGCCCGGAGGCCTTGCGTCCCGGCTCGCGTCTGGCTGAGGCTCTTGCCCAAGTTGGTGTCGGCGCGACACGTTTTGGCCACCGGCCGGTCATCGAGCGGACCACACGGCAACATCCCGCGATTACCGTCGACCTCGACGCCTGCATCCGCTGCGGGCTGTGCCGCACGGCCTGCCAGGACGTTCAAGTCAACGGCGTGATCGGCGTGGCCGGTCGCGGTGCCACGGCGTGCATCGTCTTCGACGCCAACGTGCCCCTGACCGACAGTTCCTGTGTGGCTTGCGGCGAATGCGTCCAGGTTTGCCCGACCGGCGCTTTGGCTCCGGTTGCTGCGCCCATCGCGGAAACTACACCGACGACGACGGCGGAAACGATCTGCCCGTTTTGCAGCGTCGGCTGCCGGATCGAGTTGACGGTGGCTGACGGGCGGGTGGTGCGGGCGGACGGCGCCGACGGGCCGGCGAATCGTGGCCGGCTGTGCGTCAAGGGCAGGTTCGGCTTCGACTTCCTGCACCATCCCGATCGCCTCACGGTGCCGCTGATCCGTCGCGAGGACGCGCCCAAGCATGCCGTTGCGGTAGCCGGGCCCGATGCAGTGCGCGACTTCTTCCGCCCGGCCTCCTGGGACGAAGCGTTGGACCGCGCCGCGGCTGGGCTCAGAGCTGTCGCCGACCGGCACGGCGCCGACGCGCTTGCCATACTCGGTTCGGCCAAGGCTTCCAACGAGGACGCGTATATCTTGCAGAAACTGGCGCGCACTGTGCTCGGAACGCCGCATGTCGATCATTGCACGCGTTTGTGCGCTTCCGTGCCGCCGCTCGGCGAGGCCATCGGCTATTCGGCGGTCACGGCGCCGATCGACGAAATCGACCGCGCCGACGTGGTGCTGATGGTCGGCTCGAACCCCGAGGTGAACCATCCGGTAGGCGCGACCTTCATGAAGAACGCCGTGCGCAGGGGCACCAGGCTGATTCTGGTCGATCCCTATCGCCAGTCGTTCGCGCGCCACGCCACTTATCATCTCGCCCTGAGGCCAGGGACCGACGTCACCCTTATCTCGGCCATGTTGAACGTGGTGATTTCCGAAGGGCTTTACGACCGCCCGTTCGTGCGCGAGCGGATCGACGGCTTCGACGAACTTGCCGCGCGCGTGCGCGGAATGACGCCCCAACTCGCGCAGCGACTCACCGGTGTTGAGGCCGACTTGCTCGTCGCGGCGGCGCGGATGTTTGCGACCGCTAAACGAGCGATGTGCTTTTGGGGCATGGGCGCGTCGCAGCACGTGCACGGCGCGGACAACATCCGCTGCGTCATCGCGCTGGCGCTGATCTGCGGCCATGTCGGCAAGCCGGGATCCGGCCTTCACCCGCTGCGCGGGCAGAATAACGTACAAGGTTCTTGCGACGCCGGCCTGATCCCGTCATCGTTTCCCGGCTACGCGCCGGTACGTGATCCGCTGGCGCGGGCGAGGTTCTCCACCCTGTGGGGCACCGAGCTGCCTGCGGAGGCAGGGCTCACCCAGGTCGAGATCCTTAATGCCGCGCATGAGGGTCGGATCCGCGGGCTCTATGTCGCCGGCGGCAACCCCGCCATGGCCAATCCCGATCTGGCGCGGACCCGCCAGGCGCTGGCGCGACTTGATCATCTTGTCGTGCAGGACATCTTCCCGACCGAGACGGCGGCTTTCGCCGACGTGATCCTGCCGGCTGCGGCGCTTGCGGAGCGGAGTGGGTCGGTGACCAACACCGATCGGGTTGTGCAACTGCTCACGCCCGCTGTGCCGGCGCCCGGCGCCGCGCGCCCGGATTGGTGGATCACGGCCGAGTTGGCGCGGCGCCTCGATGCGCCGTGGCGACACGACGCGCCTGCCGGATTATTCGACGAAATGGCGGCGGCCGTCCCGATGCTGGCCGGTACAAGCTGGTCGATGTTAGAGGGCCGTGGGGCACTCGCGCTGCCGCTTGCGTCGGCCAACGAGTTGGCCCGAAGCCTGTTCGCCGAGCGATTTCCGACGCCAGCCGGCCGCGCACGCATCGCTGCGCTTGATGGGCGCGGCCCGGCGGAGGAGCCGGATGCGGACTATCCGCTGATCCTGGTTACCGGCAGGCTGCTGGAGCATTGGCACACCGGTTCGATGACGCGGCGGGCGCCGGTTCTCCATGCGCTCGCGCCGGCGCCAATGGTTCATGTCGCCGCCGACGTGTTCGACGCGCTTGGGCTCGAGCACGCCGCATGTGTCCACGTCGCGACTCGGCGCGGCGGCGTGACCGTCGCCCCACGCCGCGACGCCGGCCTTCAGGCGGGTGTGATTTGGATGCCGTTCGCCTATTTCGAAGCGGCGGCCAATGATCTCACGAATTCCGCGCTCGACGCGACAACGCGGGTGCCAGAGTACAAATTCTGCGCGGCGCGGATCTGGTTATCTCGGAATGTCGCTTGAGGTCCTGCTCAACACCTACGGACATCATCGCCCCGATTATTTGGTCGGATGCAGTAGAGAAGATCGCCATGCGCGAACCGGCCAGCGAACGAAATGCGCACGTATCTGGTGCGATTATCCCGCTTCGGCAAAATCACACCTAATAAACCATTGATTTCACTGGTGGGCCCGGCAGGACTCGAACCTGCAACCAGACCGTTATGAGCGGCCGGCTCTAACCATTGAGCTACAGGCCCCGCCGCGAGCGGCCCTTAGGAGACGGCCGGCAACGGTGCCGCCACCGTTTACAGGGATGACCGCGATCCGGCAATGCCGCCGCTCAATCCACCGAAACCCCGGCGAATTCGACTACCTTGCGCCATTTCGCGGTTTCGTCGGCGACGAGCTTGCCGAATTCGGCCGGCGTCATCGGCCTGGGGATGCCGCCGACGGCGCTGAGGCGGGCGACCAGTTTGGGGTCCTTCAAGGCCTCGCCGACCGCCTTATTCAGCGTCTCGACGATTTCGGGCGGTGTGCCCTTGGGCGCGGAGATGCCGTAGAAACCGACCGATTCGAAGCCCGGCACCGTCTCGGCGATGGCGGGGACATCGGGCACGCCGGGCCAGCGCTGCGGCGAGGTGACGCCGAGCGCGCGCACGGTACCGGAACGCGACTGTTCCAGTGCGGTCGGCAAATTGTCGAAGATCAACTGCACCTTGTTGGAGATGATGTCGGGAAAGGCGACCGCCGAGCCGCGATAGGGCACGTGCAGCATGTCGCAATGGGTCATCGCCTTGAACAATTCAGCCGACATGTGCACCGAGGTGCCGTTACCCGACGAGGCATAGGAGATCTTGCCCGGATTGGCCTTGCAGTAGTCGATGAATTCCTGAACCGTCTTCACGGGCATGGCGTTGGAGACCACCAGCATATTGGTCAGTTGCATGATGCTTGCGACCGGCGTGGTGTCGCGGATGAAATCGTAGGACAAGTGCTTGTAAAGCGAGGTCGAGATCGCGTTGTTGGGGGCGACGAACAGCAGCGTATAGCCGTCCGGCGGCGAATTGATCGCCACGGCGGCCGCGATATTGCCGCCGGAGCCGGCGCGATTTTCAACCACGAATTGCTGGCCGAGATGTTCCGACAGCCACTGGCTCATGATGCGCGCCACGATATCGACCGGGCCGCCGGCGGAGAAGCCGATCAGCCAGCGCACCGGGCGGTTCGGATAAGTGTCCGCGGCGGACGACGGCGCGCTGGCGCCTGCAAGGCTCGCCAGACAAACCAGGCCGAACAGGCTGGCCCGCAAAAATGCAATCATGGTCTCCCCCCACTATCTTTCGTTGCCGTCGAACCAAGCGTCGACAGATCGGGGTTTTTTCCCGTCCGCTGCAACGATGCTTTCATAAAATCCGGGCTTTGCCTACGACCACGGTTGCGCGATTATCCGTCGTCAGCATCCGAGGCCGGACGAGAGTTTCGTTGGGATCGTTTGCGCAAGCGCCGTGCTGCTGCGTGGCGTGGAAGGCCCGTTCTGCAACAAGCTGCTGCGAGACCACAGCCGCGAACACGGTCGTGGCTGCGCCTGATGTCGAATTGATCCATCCCGGTGTGCTGAAATATTTCCGCGAGATCGGGGTGGTGAAGCGACCGTTACCCTGCGGGGCGCGTTCGCGTGCGTCTCGACGGGCGACGGGTCATTCCCGGGCGATGCGAAGCATCGAACTACGATGAGCACCTGCAGATCTGAGGTTCGCGTCTTCGACGCGCCCCGGAATGACTGCCAGGCAGTCACTTTTTCACCAGGGGGCACGCCGGATTCGGCGGGCCGAACGCATCCGCGCCCGGGATGTGCGCCAGGACCTTGTAATAGTCCCACGGATATTTGGACTCTGCCGGGCTCTTGACCTGCACCAGCATCAGGTCGTGCACCATCAGATTGTCCTCACGCAGCTGGCCGTGGCGGGCGAAGAAATCCTCGATCGGCTTCTCGCGCATCTTCGCCGCCACCTTGAGCGGTTCGTCGGTGCCGGTGTCCTTGATGGCCTGCAGATAGTGCATGACCGACGAATAGACGCCGGCCTGCCACATCGTCGGCATCCGGTTCATCTTGGCGAAGTAACGCTTCGACCATTCGCGGGTCTTGTCGTCCATGTCCCAGTAGAACGACGTCGTCAGTAACAGCCCCTGTGCCGCCGGCAGGCCGAGCGAATGGATGTCGGTGATCAGAGCGAGCAGGGCGGCCATCTGCTGTCCGCCCTTCAAGACGCCGAATTCGCCGGCGGTCTTGATCTCGTTGCCGTTGTTGGGTGGCCCGCCGGCGATGCCGATGATTTTTGCTTTGGAGGCCTGGGCCTGGAGAATGAACGAGGAAAGGTCGGGCGTGGCGAAGGGCGGCCGAACCGAGCCGATCACCTTGCCGCCGTTCTTGAGGACCACTTCGGAAGCGTCTTTTTCCAGTGAGTGCCCGAACGCGTAGTCGTCGGTAATGAAAAACCAGGTGTCGCCGCCGCGTTTCACCACTTCCTGCGCGGTGCCGACGGCGAGCGCGTGGGTGTCGAAGACCCACTGGATGGCATAGGGCGAGCAGAACTTGCCGTGGAAATCGGCTGCTCCGGTGGAGTGCGCGATGAACATCTTCTTCTCTTCGTTGGCGATGTTCTGGACCGCCAGCCCCACCGCCGACACCGGCACGTCCACGATGAGGTCGACCTGCTCGGTGTCGTACCAGCGCCGCGCGATGGCGGCGCCGACATCGGGCTTCAGCTGATGATCGCCGACGATCACGCTGATCGGCTTGCCCAGCACCGTGCCGCCGAAATCGTCCACCGCCATTTGCGCCGCGGTCACCGAGCCCTGGCCGGTTGGCGTGGACGCCGGGCCGTTCATGTCGGTGAGAACGCCGATCTTGACCACATCGTCAGAGACCTGCGCCAGCGCTGCCGGCGCCGACGACATCGCCGCGGCAAAGGCCGCAAGCATGGATAGTGTTCTTGTTGAAATCACAGATGTCCTCCCCGTTATCGTCAGGCGCATTGGCCGCATTGTTGGACCGGGAGCTTAAGCAGCCGGTCGACGTTCTTGCAATCAATTCGCAGTCCGCGTCAACGCGGCCGATGCGATCAAGCGGCGAAACGGATGAGACCCGCGGGCGCCGGGTCGTAACCGCTCAGCTCGGCGGCGCGCTGCTTCAGCCGCTTATCGCGCAAGAAACCAATCAGCGCCTGCATCGCAGGCTGAAAATAACTGCGCTGCCGCATCAGCAGGTCGAAATTTTCAAACAGCAGCGGGACAAAATCGAGCCCCGCCGATTTTGCCGCGGCGCGGGGCGCGACGCCGCAGTCGGCCTTGCCGGCGCGGATCGCTGCGGCGAGATCGGGACCGGTCAGACAAGGCGGCTCGAGCCGGCGCAGATCCTTAAGGCCTGCGCCCGCGCCCGTCAGCAGCATCTCGAGCAGCATCTGTGCTCCCGCGCCGTGCTGCCTGATCGCTATTTTCGCGCGGGAGGCGAGGACATCGGCCAGGCTGTTGAGCTGTTTCGGATTGCCAGGGGCCACCAGGAGCCCCTGTTCGCGGCGCACCACGCCGACCAGCACGGCATCGTGCAGGCCCGGCGTCCTACGCACCGCCGCGACATTGGCGTCGTCGGCTGAACCGTCTGACACGGCGTGGCTGTGGAAATGGATGGCCGCGGCGATCACCTCGCCGCGCTCGAGCCGGTCGACGCCGCGCGCAGTGCCCTCGGCGAGCGAGGCGAGGCCGGAGCCTGATTCGCGCAGCGCCCATTCCAGCAAATCGTCCTGGCTGCCGCCGACGATCGGCGGCGGGTCCGCGGCCATCATGCCGGCGGGCCGGGCCAACCCCGAGCGCACCCAGAGGTCCAGTTCGTGGCGCGGAAACAGCCATTTGCCGGTCACCTTGCTGCAGGGAATCGCGCCCGCGGTGACCAACTCGTAGAGCTTGCGCTCACCAAGCCGGAGATAGTCGGCAGCTTCGCTGGTCGTCAGAAATTCCATCCTGCACTTGTATGCATATTTCTGCTTCCTGTTCAATCGATTGACAAATAGTGGAATTCTTGCGGAACAAGGCTGGTGGAGGAAGGAATGTCCGACCAATACAGCGCCTGGCAGCTGATTCTGAACGGCGATCCCGCGCTGTTTGCGATCGTGCGGCTGTCGCTCGCCGTCAGCCTGTCGGCGGTCGCGCTGGCGGCGCTGGCCGGCATGCCGCTCGGCGCGCTGCTTGGGCTGACCCGCTTTCCCGGGCGCTCGGTCCTGGTGGTGCTGCTCAATGCGATGATGGGATTGCCGCCGGTCGTGGTCGGGCTCGCGGTTTATCTGTTGCTGTCGCGGTCCGGACCGCTCGGGGCGTTCGGCATTCTCTTTACGCCAACGGCGATGGTGATCGCCCAGACCATCCTGATCGTGCCGATCATCGCGGCGCCGACGCGCCAGACCGTCGAGGATCTCTGGGCAGAGTATCGCGACGAACTCACCGCGATGGATGTCAGCCCGGTCGGCCGCATGACGACGTTGTTGTGGGACGCGCGCTTACAGCCTGGTCACCGCATTGCTGGCAGGTTTCGGGCGGGCCGCCGCCGAAGTCGGCGCGGTCATGATCGTCGGCGGCAATATCAACGGCTTTACCCGCACCATGACCACAGCGATAGCGCTGGAGACCTCCAAGGGCGATCTGCCGCTGGCGATGGGGCTGGGGCTTATCCTGGTCGCCATCGTGCTTGCGATCAACGCAGCCGCCTGGGGCACGCGGGTCTGGTCCGAACGGCAGGCGGGGTGAACATGCGGGCGCCGGCAAGCGATCTTCCCCTGGTTCTCGATGACGTCTCGCTGCGGGCGGGGTCGACCACGATTCTCGACCGGTTGAACCTGACGATCGCCCCAGGTGCGCCGACGCTGATCGTCGGGCCGAACGGCGCGGGGAAAAGCAGCCTGCTGCGGCTGTGCATGGGGCTCGATGCGCCTTCGGCCGGGCCGCATCACCTGGGGCGGCCGCGCCGACCGCGCCATGACGCGCCGCGCCATCCTGTTCCAGCGCCCGGTGATGCTGCGAAGGACGGCCGCCGCCAACGTCGCCTATGCGCTGGCGCAGGCCGGCATGCCGCGCCACGAGCGCGCCGGGCGTATCGCCGCACTGCTCGATCGCGTCGGGCTTTCCGGCCTGGCGCGAGCGGCCGGCGCGGCGGCTATCCGGCGGCGAACAGCAGCGGCTGGCGCTCGCCCGTGCGCTGGCGCGCGATCCGGAAATTCTGCTGCTCGACGAGCCCACCGCCAATCTCGATCCCGCCGCGACGCGCAGCGTCGAGGAGATCGTGCTGAGCGCCGCGCAATCCGGCATCAAGATCGTGATGGCCTCGCACGATCTCGGCCAGGTGCGAAGGCTGGCGGGCGATGTGATCTTTCTGGTCCGCGGCGCGCTGTGCGAACGCAGCCGGGCGGAAGATTTTCTCGATCATCCAACGACACCGGAAGCCGCCGCCTTCCTGCGCGGCGATCTCGTGATCTGATGTTGCTGCAAAGGAGGAAGCCATGGCGTTTCGCTTTTCGTCGCTCGCGTCAGCCGTTCTGGTTGGCGCGCTCATCCATTTCGCGCCGGCCAGCGCGGAGGACAGGTCGATCGTGGTGGCCTCGACCACCTCGACCCAGGATTCCGGGCTGTTCGGCTACCTGCTGCCGATCTTCAAGGCCAAGACCGGCATCGAGGTGAAGGTGATCGCGCAGGGCACCGGCCAGGCGCTCGACACCGCGCGGCGCGGCGACGCCGACGTGGTGTTCGTCCACGCCAAGGCGCAGGAAGAAAAATTCCTCGCCGAGGGATTCGGCGTGAAGCGCTTCGCCGTGATGTACAACGACTTCGTGCTGATCGGGCCGAACAGCCGATCCCGCCGGCGTCAAGGGCAAGGATATCGAGACCGCGCTGAAGACGATTCAGGCCAAGGGCGCGCCATTCATCTCGCGCGGCGACCGGTCCGGCACCAATTCCGCCGAACTCGCGCTGTGGAAGCAGGCCGGGCATCGATATCGCGGCAACCAAGGGCCCGTGGTATCGCGAGATCGGGCAGGGCATGGGGGCTGCGCTCAACACCGCAGCCGCCATGAATGGCTACACGCTGTCCGACCGCGGCACCTGGATATCCTTCAAGAACCGCGGCGATCTCGAAATCGTCGTCGAGGGCGACAAGCGGCTGTTCAACCAATATGGCGTCATGCTGGTGAACCCTGCGAAATATCCGACCGTGAAGCAGGAACTCGGCCAGACCTTCGTCGACTGGCTGGTCTCGCCGGAAGGCCAGGCCGTGATCGCGGGCTACAAGATCGACGGCCAGCAGTTGTTCTTCCCCGATGCGGAGAAGAAGGGGGCGTGACCATCTCCATCGGCCAGTGCTGCGCCAGCCGCAATCATTATCGATCGTCGTCCCGGCCTTGAGCCGGGACCTATACGCCGTGGCCTATCTTGTTAGCAGATAGGGTCAGTTGTCTTTCAACGCGGACACCCGTGGTTGGTCCCCGGCGTTCGCGGGACGACGTGATATCACGGTTGCCAAAGGCACGACGCGTGGTCCACCATTTCCGGATGATCCCGACCCAGCGCTTGCCGGCTTCGCTTACCCCGCTCGACGCAGCGCTCGCGGCGTTGCTGAAGGGGCTTGAACCGGTCGCGCCCGTGGCGCTTCCACTCGCGGAAGCCCTGGGCTGCGTCGCCGCGGACATGCCGCCGCTTCACGCGCATCCGCCGCGCGACGTCGCCGCCAGCGACGGCTGGGCCTTGCACGCCCATGATCTCGTCGGCGCCTCGTCCTATTCGCCGCTGCCGCTTTCCGCGTCTCCGGTCTGGGTCGAAGCCGGCGAAGCCATGCCGGAGGGGTGCGATTGCGTGATCGATGCCGACCTCCTGGATCAAACCGGTCCGATGGTTCAGGCGCTGGCGGAAGCGATACCGGGGCAGGGCGTTCGCCGCACCGGGGCCGATATCGCCGAAGACAGCGTCGCCATCGCCCCCGGGCGACGGGTTCGCCGGCTCGATCTCTTGATCGCGCGCGCAGCGGGATTGGAAAACATCAAGGTGCGTTCCCCACGTCTGCGTCTCGTCGATATTCCCGCGAATTCGGGTCTTTCCAATACGGCGCAACTCATCTTTGAACTTGCGTGCGCGGCCGGTATGCGCACAGCCCGGATTGAAGCCGGTGGACGCGATGCCGCATCGATCGCCAGCGCCCTCGAACCTGCCGCGTGCGATGTGCTGCTCACTGTCGGGGGAAGCGGCGTCGGCGGCAGCGATGCCGTGATCGCAGCCTTGGCCAGGCGCGGCGAGGTCATTGCGCATGGCATTGCGTTGCAGCCCGGCCGGACCGCTGCCGTGGGCAGGATTGGAAATCTTCCCGCGATCGCGCTGCCGGGCGCGCCGGATCAGGCGCTTTCGGCGTGGTGGACGCTTGGCGCTGCCGGTGCTGGACGCCTTGTCCGGGCTTTGGCCGCGACAGCCCGTAACCCTGCCGCTTGCCCGCAAGATTGCCTCCAGCGTGGGCATCACCGAACTCGTGCTGCTGGAAGAAATCGAGGGCCGATGGATGCCGCTCGCGGTCGGCGACCTGTCGCTCGACGCAATCGCCCGTGCCGACGCGTGGCTGGCGGTGCCCGGCGCGGCGGAGGGCTATGCTGCGGGCACGCCGGTCGATGCCTATATGCTGCGGGACTGATATAGGTTCCGTTATGACCAATGCGCCCTCGCCGAACAATCGCGACCATGTCGATCAGGAACAATTCCTGACCATCCTGTCGCGCGAAGAGGCGCTTGAGCGGTTCGAGGCAGCAGTTTTTCCGAAGGCAATTCCGGGCGAGCCAAGGCCGCTTTCCGACGCGCTCGGCTGCACGCTGGCGCAGGATATCGTGGCGCCGATCGACGTTCCGCCGTTCGACCGCTCCAATGTCGATGGTTTTGCCGTGCGTTCCGCCGATCTCGCCCAAGCCAGTGAAGCCAAGCCGGTCCGCGTCAAGCTGAACGACGAGATTATCTCCTGCGGCGCCGCGCCGGCGCGGCCGGTGCTGTCCGGAACGGCGACGCCGATCGCGACCGGCGGCCCGCTGCCGCGCGGCGCCGACGCCGTCGTCATGGTCGAGCACAGCCAGCCGGTCGGCGCGCGCGCGATCGAGATCCGCCGCGCCGCCTCGCCCGGACAATTCGTGTCCTATGCCGGTTCCGACATTGCGCGCGGCGAGGTGCTGTTGCGCGCCGGCACCGTGATCGGCTCGCGCGAGATCGGCATGTGTGCGGCCTGCGGGATTGCCGAGATCGTCGTCGCGCGCCGTCCGCGCGTCGCCGTGATCTCCACCGGCGACGAACTGGTGCAGCCGGGCCGGCCACTGGGTCCGGCCGAAATCTACGACACCAACGGCGCCATCGTCACCGCGGCGGTGAATGAGAATGGCGGCGAGGCGATTTTTCTCGGCGCTGTGGCCGATGATGAAGAAAAGCTCGAAGCCGCGATGCGCAACGCGCTTGAGAGCTGCGACATGCTGGTTTTGTCCGGGGGCACCTCGAAGGGCGCGGGCGATGTATCCCATCGCATCATTGCCCGGCTCGGCAAGCCCGGCATCATCGCGCACGGCGTCGCGCTGAAGCCCGGCAAGCCGCTGTGTCTTGCGGTCTGCGACGGCAAGCCTGTGGTGATCCTGCCGGGGTTCCCGACTTCCGCGATGTTCACCTTTCACGATATGATCGTTCCGGTGCTGCGGCGGATGGCGGGCCTGCCGCCGCGTTCGGACGCGAAGGTCGCGGCCAGGGTGCCGGTGAGGATCGCTTCCGAACTCGGCCGCGCCGAATTCGTCATGGTGTCGCTGGTCGAAGGGGCTGATGGCCTGATCGCCTATCCCTCCGGCAAGGGAAGCGGCGCGATCACCTCGTTCGCGCAAGCCGACGGCTTCCTGAGGATCGATGCGCTGGCCGATCAGATGCCGGCGGGCACACTGGCCGAGGTGACGCTGTTCACGCCGCATGTGCGGGTGCCCGATCTCGTCATCGTCGGCAGTCATTGCACCGGGCTCGACCTGGTCACGACGCAGCTTTCGCGTGCGGGACTTTCCGTGCGTTCGATCGCGGTCGGCAGTCTCGGTGGGCTCGCGGCGGCCAGGCGCGGCGAGTGCGATTTCGCGCCGATCCATCTGTTCGATGAAAAGACCGAGACCTACAACACGCCGTTTCTCCGGGACGGTCTCGAACTGGTGCCGGGCTGGCGGCGGATGCAGGGCATCGTGTTTCGCAAGGGCGATGCGCGGTTCGAGGGATTGAGCGCGCAAGCTGCGGTGCGCGCGGCGCTCGCCGATTCCAGCTGCATCATGGTCAACCGCAACCAGGGTGCGGGCACCCGCATCCTGATCGACCGGCTGCTCGGCGGCGCCCGGCCTGACGGCTACTGGAATCAGCCGAAGTCGCACAACGCGGTCGCCGCCGCGATCGCGCAGCATCGCGCCGACTGGGGCATGACGATTGCACCGGTCGCGCATGCCGCGGGCCTGGGCTTCATTCCCTTTGCCGAAGAGCATTATGACTTTGCGCTGGTGACGGCGCGAAAAGATCGTCCGGCGGTGCAGGCGTTCCTGCGCGCGCTGGCATCGGAGGAAAGCCGTTCGGCGCTGACGCAGGCGGGGTTTCGGCCGGCGTAGGCGTCACTGCACGAGTCCTACCGGTTCACGCTCGCAAGTGCTGCTCGCTTGGCCGGGACGACGCTAAAAAAGTCAGCCCCCATCCAGTGCCGCCAATCGTTCCGCCTCCGCAATGTCATCCATGGTGTTGGCATTGAAGAACGGATCGAGCGGTGTGGCCGGCCATGTCACGGTCGCGAGCCTGTAGCGCGCGGTCCAGCGGTCGATCTTTCGGATATCTTCTACCACCAGCGCATGACGAAGCTCGTCGCGCAGCGCTACGCTCCACAAACCGATCACCGGATGCGACTGGCCGCCGGACGCCGCGACCGCGAGCTGCGCGTTCTGCTCGGCCCGCGCCTGGTGCAGGCGTGCGACCAGATCGCGCGGCAGGAACGGGCAGTCTGCGGCGGCGCTCAATACCCATGCCACCTCCGGCCGGTTCGCCGCGGTCCAGTCAAGGCCGGCGAGAATGCCGGCGAGCGGTCCCGGAAAATCCGTCACCGAATCGGGGATCACGGGCAGGCCGAAGCCTGAAAAGCGGGCGGGGTCGCCATTGGCGTTGAGAACGAGCCCGTCGCATTGCGGCTTCAGCCGCGCGATCACGCGCGCGAGGATCGTGCGGCCGCCGATCTGGCGCATCGGCTTGTCGCCGCCCCCCATCCGCCGCGCCAGCCCGCCGGCCAGCAGCACGCCGGGTGTCGCCGGCGCGTTCCTTGACGTCGCCGGCGCTTCACTCGTCACGGTCGGCGCCCTTACGCTTGTGACGGGCCGATTCTTCTTCGACGTAGGCGAGGTCCTGGTCGTAGACGATGCGTGCCTCGCCCGACAGCGCGATGAAGCGCTTTCCGCGCGTGCGGCCGACCAGCGTCAATCCCACTTGCCGCGCCAGATCGACGCCCCACGCCGTAAAACCCGAGCGCGACACCAGGATCGGAATTCCCATCCGCACCGTCTTGATCACCATCTCGGACGTCAGCCGTCCGGTGGTGTAGAGGATCTTGTCGGCGGGATCGACGCCGTGGCGGAACATCCAGCCGGCGATCTTGTCCACCGCGTTGTGGCGGCCGACGTCCTCGGTGTAGCAGAGCGGCGTGCCCTCCTTGCACAGCACGCAGCCATGGATCGCGCCGGCCTCCAGATAAAGCGAGGGCATGGTGTTGATGGTATGCGTCATCTGGTAGAGCCAGGAGGTGCGCAGTTCGGCTTGCGGCAGCGCGACGCTTTCGATCGCTTCCATCAGGTCGCCGAACGCCGTGCCCTGCGCGCAGCCGGAGGTCTGCGTGCGCTTTTTCAATTTTTGTTCAAAATTGGTGTGATGCTCGGTGCGCACCACGACCACCTGCAGGTCGTCGTCATATTCGACCTCGGTGACGATGTCGTCGTATTTCAGCATGTTCTGATTGAGCAGATAGCCGAGCGCGAGATATTCGGGATAGTCGCCGATCGTCATCATGGTGACGATCTCCTGCGCGTTCAGATACAGCGTCAGCGGCCGCTCCACCGGGACGTTGATCTCGACGGCCGCACCGGTCTGGTCGGTCCCGGCGACGCGTTCGGTCAGCCGCGGATCGTGCGGGTCGGGGAAAATCAGGGGAACGGGCGCTTTGTCGATCTTCATCATGTTCGCAGGCTAGCATGACATTGCCCGTTAGCCGATATAAAGCACGCAGAGGCAAAACCTGGCCCGGTTCCGCCGGCGGCTTGGAGAATAGGATGAAAGTGATAGGCCTCGCCGGGTGGAGCGGCGCCGGCAAGACCACGCTGCTGTCACGGGTCATCCCGCATCTGGTTGAACAGGGATTGCGGGTTTCCGTGATCAAGCACGCCCACCACAGTTTCGATGTCGACGTGCCGGGCAAGGATTCCTGGGTGCACCGGCAGTCGGGCGCTACCGAGGTGCTGGTGTCCTCGGCCAGGCGCTGGGCGCTGATGCACGAATTGCGGGGGGCCTCGGAGCCGCTTCTGCCGGAATTGCTTCAGAAGATGTCGCCGGTCGATCTCGTCATCGTCGAAGGCTTCAAGTCCGAATCCCATCGCAAGATCGAGGTGCATCGGCTGGCCAATGGCAAGCCGCTGTTGTTCCCCGACGATCCCGCGATATCGGGCATTGCGACGGATGCCGCGGTTGAAACGGCGCTGCCGGTCGCCCATCTCGATGACATCGTGGCCGTCGCCGCCATGATGCGGCAATCCGCGATGTCGGTCGAAGATCTGCTGGCGCGCAGCGCCGGCGAAAGCTGAGACAGCAATGGCGCAATTGTCCGACGATTGCTTTGCCTTCGGCGGCCCGATGATGTCGGTCGATGAAGCCGTCGGTATCATCGCCGCGCGCGTCTCGCCGGTTAAAGAGGTCGAGACCGTCGCGCTGAAGCAGGCAGACGGGCGCATTCTTGCGCGCGAAATCGCCGCGGCCCTGCCGCTGCCGCCTTTCACCAATTCCGCCGTCGATGGCTATGCCGTGCGCAGCCGCGATCTGCCGCGGGAGTCGGAAGCTGTCTTTGCGGTGACCGGGCGGGTCCAGGCCGGCGCGACCGCGGCCGAGCCGATCCGGCCGGGCCACGCAATCCGGATTTTCACCGGCGCGCCGATGCCTGACGGCGCCGACACGGTGTTCATGCAGGAGGATGTGCGGCTCGACAGCGAGGGGAGGGTCGTTCTCCCGGCGGGATTAAAACCCGGCGCCAATGTGCGTCCCGCCGGCGAAGACATTCCCCTTGGTACTGCCGCGCTCGCGAGAGGCCAAAGGCTGCGGCCGCAAGATGTCGCGCTGGCGGCGGCGTTCGGCCTGACCGAGGTTGACGTGACGAGGCGGATCCGGGTCGCGGTGTTTTCGACCGGCAACGAGCTGGTGTCGCCGGGCGATCCGCGCAGAGCCGCGCAATTGTTCGATTCCAACCGCTTCATGCTGATGGCGATGCTGGGTCGCCTCGGCTGCGAGGTCAGCGATCTCGGCATCATCGAGGACGATCGTGCGTCGCTGGCTCAGGGCCTGAAGCAGGTGGCAGGCAACCACGACCTGATCCTGACCACCGGCGGTGTCTCCACCGGCGAAGAGGACCACGTCAAGGCCGCCGTCGAAAGCGCAGGTACGCTCGTGCTGTGGCGCATGGCGATCAAGCCCGGGCGTCCCGTTGCGATGGGAATCATCGGCGGCACGCCGTTCATCGGCCTTCCCGGGAATCCGGTGGCGAGTTTTGTCACCTTCGTCCATGTGGTGCGCCCGACCGTGCTGGCGCTGGCGGGAGCGACACAACAGCCGATCGTTCCGATGCCGGTTCGCGCGGCCTTCACTTACAGGAAGAAGATCGCCCGCCGCGAATATGTTCGGGTCAGCTTGCGCAAAGCGACAGACGGCGGGCTCGAAGCGACAAAATTTCCGCGCGAGGGCGCGGGCCTGTTGTCGTCGCTGGTGGACACCGACGGGCTGGTCGAACTCGGCGAGGAGATCACACAGGTCGAACCCGGCCAGATCGTCGGGTTCCTCGGCTATGCGAGCTTGCTGTAGGATCGGTTGAGCCAACGGTTCGCGCGAATGCGCGCCCGATGATAAACTGCGCAAAACCCGCTTTCGCTCAACCCAACCTGTGTCGCTGCCGACCGCGATGTTCGTTGACGGGATCAGTCGCCTTCGCCATCTATGGACGCATGACCACGACAAAGCTCGACCTCACCGGCTTGAAATGTCCGTTGCCGGCATTGAAGACCCGCAAGGCGCTGAAGGCATTGAAGCCGGGCGACCTGCTGGAAGTTCGCTGCACCGATCCGCTGTCGGTGATCGACATTCCCAACCTGATCCGGGAGACCGGCGACAAGGTCGAGATCACCGAACGCGTCGAGCAGCAGATCGTCTTCATGATTGAAAAGTCAAATGACCTGATCGAAAAGACGAATAGTTAGTCGCCTGCGTCGCGGGAACAAAATCTGGACAAGTTCCCTTGGCTTGCTGCACCGCGCAGGGAGGGAATGCCGAGAGCCTCGCTACCATTTGCTTATCGACAACGTACGCAGCTTCTGCCCCAATCACGCCTCTCTGCTGGGGGCGGAGAGCAGATTCCGGTCCGTGGTAAGACACAGCAATCCTGGGGAGAACCCGGGTCGCGTAGCGGCGAACGGCATAACCTGTCCTCACAGGTATTGGGATTTCGAATGCGCGTCGCGATCCCGGCGCATCTCGGAATGGTGCTAAGCAGCAAGGCAGATGCTTGCACGGGGTGAAGGAAGTTTAGTTAAGTGGATCGTGGACGCAACAGACATGCCCGGCATGGGCGGCTGTGGGGGAGGGTTGAATGGCTACACTTGATAGTGCCGGCACGGTGTCTCGTGGCGGTGGGGGGATTCTCGATCGCGAGCATACGGTCGCGAAGCCGGGTTTCAGCCGCTGGATGGTGCCGCCGGCGGCACTTTGCGTGCATTTGTGCATCGGGCAGGCCTATGCGCTTCAGCGTGTTCAATCTGCCGATGACGAAGCTGATCGGGATCACGCAAGTCGGCTCCGGACGACTGGAAGCTGACCGATCTCGGCTGGATATTCTCGATTGCGATCTTCTTCCTGGGTGCTCTCGGCGGCGGTGTTCGGCCGATGGGTCGAAGAGGGCGGACCGCGGCGCGCCATGTTCACCGCGGGCCTGTGCTGGTCGCGGCGGCTTTCTGGTTTCGGCGCTCGGCGTCTATACCCACCATCTCTGGATGATCTATCTGGGCTACGGCGTGCATGGGCGGCTGCGGCCTCGGGCTCGGATACATTTCGCCGGTCTCGACCCTGATCAAATGGTTCCCCGATCGCCCCGGCATGGCCACCGGCATGGCCATCATGGGTTTCGGCGGCGGCGCGTTCATCGCCTCGCCGCTGTCGGTCTGGCTGATGTCGAAATTCTCGACGCCGACGCATGTCGGCGTCGCCGAGACCTTCATCGTGATGGGCGTCGTCTATCTGGTATTCATGATGGGTCGGCGCGGCGATCGTGCGCGTGCCGGCGCCGGGCTGGAAGCCGGAAGGCTATACGCCGCCTGTCGTCGCGCAGAAGCTGATCACCACGAAGCACGTCTACGTCTACGACGCGATCAAGACACCGCAGTTCTGGCTGATCTGGTGGGTGCTCTGCCTCAACGTGACCGCCGGCATCGGCGTGCTCGGTCAGGCCTCCGCGATGAGCCAGGAAATGTTCCCGGGTCATGTCACGCCGGTCGCGGCCGCGGGTTTCGTCGGTCTGCTGAGCCTGTTCAACATGCTCGGGCGGTTCTTCTGGGCTTCGACGTCTGACCTCATCGGTCGCAAGAACACCTATTTCTGCTTCTTTGCGCTCGGGATCGTGCTCTACGTCCTTGTGCCCTGGACCGGTTCGATCGGCAGCGTCGCGCTGTTCGTGCTGTGCTTCGTCATCATCATGAGCATGTATGGCGGCGGCTTCGCCACCGTGCCGGCCTATCTGAAGGACATGTTCGGCACGCGCTACGTCGGCGCCATCCACGGCTGGCTGATCACGGCGTGGTCGATGGCCGGCATCTTCGGTCCGGTGCTGGTGAACTACATCCGCCAGTACCAGATCGACCACGGCGTGCCCAAGGCACAGGCCTACAACACCACCATGTACATCATGGCGGGGCTGCTGGTGATCGGCTTCATCTGCAACTTCATGATCAAGGCGGTCCACGCGCGCTTCCATATGACCGACCACGAAGTTGAAGATGCGGCCGCCGAGGTTGCCGCCGTTTCCAAACCCGCCGGCGCGTGAGGAGGACGGCATCATGCAAAATGCAAATCAGGACGGTTCGATGAAGCTGAAGCTTTTACTCGCCTGGGGGTTCGTCGGCATCCCTCTGATCTGGGGGGTTCTGGAGACGATCTCCAATGCGATGAAGCTGTTCCATTAGCCTCTGCCCGGCGTCCCGTCGGGCCGGGATGTCCGGATCATGCAGGGGACGATCTTGGCACAAGATCGTGCACCGGAAACCGGTCGGGGCAGGGCGGCGAGAGCTGCTCTGCCTTGATATTTATCTGCTTGTTCCGGCCACTCTTTCTTCTTGGCATGTGGCATGCCACAGACTAGAATTGGTCTGCAGCGAGCGAAAACCAGAAGTTCCAACGAGACGTTCCAATGAGTCATGATGTGCAACAGGTCCGCTCGTTCGAACATCCCGGCGAGGGACGCAAGCGGGCCAAATCGACCCCCAAGGGTCGCCAGGTCGATCCGACCGCCGCGCATGAGATCGAACTTCTGCTCGGCGACCGGCCGCGGCGGCGCGACCTCCTGATCGAGCATCTGCATCTGATCCAGGACAGATATCACCAGATTTCCGCCGCCCATCTCGCCGCGCTCGCCGACGAGATGAAGCTGTCGTTTGCGGAAGTGTTCGAGACCGCGACCTTCTACGCGCATTTCGATGTCGTGAAGGAAGGGCGAGCCCAATATCCCGCCGCTGACCATCCGCGTCTGCGATTCGCTGACCTGCGCGATGCTGGGCGCGGAAAAATTGCTGCAGCGAATTGCAGGACAGCGCCGGTCCCGGCATCCGCGTGGTGCGCGCGCCCTGCGTCGGCCGCTGCGACACCGCGCCGGCGGCCGAGGTCGGCCATCACTTTGTCGACCACGCCAGCCGTGCGAACGTGCTGGCGGCGGCGAAGGGCGGCGATACCCACGCGCATCTGCCCAACTATGTCGATTACGACGCCTATGTGAAAGGCGGCGGCTACGCGCTGCTGAAGCGCCTGCGCTCCGGCGAATTGAAAAAGGAAGATCTGCTGAAGGCGCTCGACGACGCCTCGCTTGCGCGGCCTCGGCGGCGCCGGCTTTCCGACCGGACGCAAATGGCGCGCGGTGCTCGGCGAGCCCGGGCCGCGGCTGATGGCGGTCAATGGCGACGAGGGCGAGCCCGGCACCTTCAAGGATCGCTATTATCTCGAAACCGATCCGCATCGCTTTCTCGAGGGCACGCTGATCGGCGCGCATGTCGTCGAGGCGCCCGACGTCTACATCTACATCCGCGACGAATATCCGGCCTCGCGCGAGATCCTCGAGCGCGAGATCGCGAAGCTGCCGCCCGGCGGTCCGGTGCTGCATCTGCGGCGCGGCGCCGGCGCCTATATCTGCGGCGAGGAATCCTCGCTGCTGGAAAGCATCGAAGGCAAGCGCGGCCTGCCGCGGCACAAGCCGCCATACCCGTTCCAGGTCGGGCTGTTCGGCCTGCCGACGCTGATCAACAATATCGAGACGCTGTGGTGGGTGCGCGACATCGTCGAGAAGGGCGCGGACTGGTGGAAGAGCCACGGCCGCAACGGACCGCCAGGGCCTGCGCAGCTATTCGGTGTCGGGCCGGGTGAAAAATCCCGGCATGAAGCTGGCGCCGGCCGGCATCACCGTGCGCGAACTGATCGACGAGTTCTGCGGCGGCATGGCCGACGGCCACAAATTCCATGCCTATCTGCCGGGCGGCGCGTCCGGCGGCATCCTGCCGGCATCGATGGACGACATCCCGCTCGATTTCGGCACGCTGGAGAAATACGGCTGCTTCATCGGCTCGGCCGCGGTCATCATCCTGTCCGAGCAGGACAGCGTGAAGGGCGCGGCGCTGAACCTGATGCGTTTCTTCGAGGACGAAAGCTGCGGCCAGTGCACGCCCTGCCGGGTCGGAACCCAGAAGGCGGCGCTGTTGATGCAGAAGCCGGTCTGGAACCGCGAATTGCTCGAGGAATTGAGCCAGGCGATGCGCGACGCCTCGATCTGCGGCCTCGGCCAGGCGGCCTCGAATCCGCTGACGACGGTGATTAAATATTTCCCGGACGAGTTCGTTCCGAAGGAAGCCGCGGAATGACAAAAATCCAGTTCGAACTCGACGGCAAGCAGGTCGAGGCCGTCAACGGCGAGACCATCTGGCAGGTGGCAAAACGCCAGGGCCACGAAATTCCGCATCTGTGCTATTCGCCCGAGCCGGACTACCGGCCCGACGGCAATTGCCGCGCCTGCATGGTCGAGATCGAGGGCGAGCGGGTGCTGGCGGCTTCCTGCAAGCGCACGCCGAGCGTCGGCATGAAGGTGAAATCGGCGAGCCCGCGCGCGGTCGCGGCGCAGAAGATGGTGATGGAGCTTCTGGTCGCCGATCAGCCGGCGCGCGAAACCTCGCACGATCCGGATTCGAAATTCTGGCACTGGGCCGAAAAGGTCGAGGTGACCGAAAGCCGTTTCCCGGCGGCCGAGCGCTGGGACGGCGACGCCAGCCATCCGGCGATGCGCGTCAATCTCGATGCCTGCATCCAGTGCGGCCTGTGCGTGCGCGCCTGCCGCGAGGTCCAGGTCAACGACGTGATCGGCATGGCCTATCGCAATCACGAGTTCCAAGATCGTGTTCGATTTCGACGATCCGATGGGGGAATCGACCTGCGTCGCCTGCGGCGAATGCGTGCAGGCCTGCCCGACCGGCGCGCTGATGCCGGCGGTGATGCTCGACGAGAACCAGACCCGCGTCACCTATGCCGACAGGAAGGTGGACTCGCTGTGCCCGTATCTGCGGCGTCGGCTGCCAGGTCACCTATCAGGTCAAGGACGAGAAGGTGATCTATGCCGAAGGCCGCGACGGCCCGGCCAATCACAACCGGCTCTGCGTCAAGGGCCGCTTCGGCTTCGACTATATCCATCACCCGCATCGCCTGACCAAGCCGCTGGTGCGGCTGCCGAACGCGAAGAAGGACGCCAACGACCAGGTCGATCCGGCCAATCCCTTCACGCATTTCCGCGAAGCCTCGTGGGAAGAGGCGCTCGACATCGCCGCCAAGGGCCTCGTGAAGATCCGCGATGAAAAGGGCGTCAAGGCGCTGGCCGGCTTCGGTTCGGCCAAGGGCTCCAACGAGGAAGCCTATCTGTTCCAGAAGCTGGTGCGCACCGGTTTCGGCTCCAACAATGTCGATCACTGCACCCGGCTGTGCCACGCCTCCTCGGTCGCGGCGCTGATGGAAGGGCTGAATTCGGGCGCGGTGTCGGCGCCGTTCGCGGCCGCCATGGACGCCGAAGTCATCATCGTGATCGGCGCCAATCCGACGGTGAACCATCCGGTCGCCGCGACCTTCATCAAGAACGCGGCCAAGCGCGGCGCCAAGCTGATCGTGATGGATCCGCGCCGGCAGACGCTGTCGCGCCATGCCTATAAGCATCTGGCGTTCAAGGCCGGCAGCGACGTCGCGATGCTGAACGCGATGATCAACACCATCATCACCGAAGGCCTGACCGACGAGCAATATATCGCCGGCTATACCGAGGGCTTCGAGGACCTCAAGGAGCGCATCAAGGAATTCACGCCGGAGAAGATGGCGCCGATCTGCGGCATTCCGGCGGAGACCCTGCGCGAGGTGGCGCGGATGTATGCGCGCTCGCGCAAATCCTCGATCATCTTCTGGGGCATGGGCATCAGCCAGCATGTCCACGGCACCGACAATGCGCGCTGCCTGATCGCGCTCGCGCTGATCACCGGCCAGGTCGGCCGTCCCGGCACCGGCCTGCATCCGCTGCGCGGCCAGAACAACGTGCAGGGCGCTTCCGACGCCGGCCTGATCCCGATGTTCCTGCCGGACTATCAGCCGGTCGGGCGCACCGATCTGCGCGAGCCGTTCGAGAAGCTCTGGCACCAGGACCTCGATCCGGTTCGCGGGCTGACCGTGGTCGAGATCATGAACGCGATCCACGCCGGCGAGATCACCGGCATGTATATCGAGGGCGAAAATCCCGCGATGTCGGATCCCGATTTGCAGCATGCCCGCGAGGCGCTGGCCAAACTCGAGCATCTCGTGGTGCAGGACCTGTTCGTCACCGAAACCGCGTTCCATGCCGACGTGATCCTGCCGGCCTCGGCCTTCGCGGAGAAATCCGGCACGTTCACCAATACCGACCGCCGCGTGCAGCTGGCGCGCGAGGTGATAAAGCCGCCCGGCGAGGCGAAGCAGGATCTCTGGATCATCCAGGAGATCGCCAGGCGGATGGGGCTGCCCTGGAATTATGCCGGCCCGGCCGACGTCTTCACCGAGATGACGCAGGTGATGCCGTCGCTGCAGAACATCACCTGGGAGCGGCTGGTGCGCGAGGGCGCGGTGACCTATCCGGTCGACGATCCCGACAAGCCCGGCAACGAGATCATCTTCACCACGGGTTTCCCGACCGAGAGCGGCCGCGGCAAGATCGTGCCGGCGCGCGTGCTGCCGCCGGACGAATTGCCGGACGACGAATACCCGATGGTGCTCTCGACCGGCCGCGTGCTCGAACATTGGCACACCGGCTCGATGACGCGGCGCGCCAGCGTGCTCGACCAGATCGAGCCGGAGGCGGTCGCTTTCATGTCGCCAAAGGACATGCGGCGCCTGGAGGTCTGGCCCGGCGATTTCATCCGGCTGGAAACGCGCCGCGGCGCGGTCGAGGTCAAGGTGCGCTCCGATCGCGACGTGCCGGAGAACATGGTGTTCATGCCGTTCTGCTACGCGGAAGCGGCGGCCAATCTTTTGACCAATCCGGCGCTCGATCCGTTCGGCAAGATTCCCGAATTCAAGTTCTGCGCGGTCAAGGCCGAACGCGCCGAGATCAGCAACGCGGCGGAGTAGCTCCGGGTTCGAATTTACCGACGGTCATTCCGCGACCGGTTCTTCACGATGATGGCCGCGATGATAAGGGCAAACGTAAGAAGCCTCGTACAGTAGAAGAGAGGTTCGATTTCATGGGCGACGTTGGTCAAACCCAGCACTACGCGCGCCGCGGTATCGAGCGCAAATGCAAGGGCAAACAACAGGAAAAACCTATCCAGTGTTTGACGCCAGAACTTCAAGAAGAATTGCGTCGCCGCAAACGATGCCATGGCTACTGCGCCGGACAGGAGGGATGAAAGGCTGCTGCTCATTCAATATCCCAAATCAAGCCATACCGAAGGATCGTCATTGCAATCAACGCGACCGACAAGCGCCGAAGCGAGAGATCTATGTCCGGGAGGACAACTTTGTCGAGCACAAGCAGCAAATTGTTAAGCGTGAGCCCAACGAAGCAGAGGCCGCTCCAAAGCAACAGCCGGTATTTCTGGCTTCGATAGCCGTTCAATAGCATCCAGGCGCAAACGGCGGCCGTTGCCGCGCACAAGGTGTAGATGATCGCGGACATCTTACGAATCCTTTCGGAACCGGAACGCATCAGCGAAGGAGCGAATTCGGTGAGGCTTAGCGTGAATAATGTTTGTCACCGGAATGAGATGCCGGGCGTATATCGTCAGGAGGTCCTGGGTCAGGGCGGCGTTTTCAGGCGAAATACCGTCGAAGCGGTAGATGCCATTGTCGAGAATCAGCAAGCCGGCGGAACAAAGCCGATCGAGTGCCTCTGCGACTTCGGTCTCGCCCGTATAGAGGCGCGCTGCGATCTGGGAAAGGTTCCACCGTTCCTGAGGGTTTGCAACGAACCAGAACAAGGGCCTCGATTTGCGCAACCGAATCGATGTGCTTCAATATGAAATCCCGGATCCTGTCGGGGACGTACTGATCCACCATTTTCAAGCTTCCGGTTAGGCGCGCGAGATCCTAGCCCGAGGCCCCGGAGGCGTGCCCCGGCTGATTCCTCTCCGATGTGTTCCTTGCCGCGCCAATGACTTGGCGCCGTAAGCCCATTCGCATCAAGCCGCCGGGCGGGCGGAGCAGCCATGCGATTTCCTGGCTGGCCCTCGGCGCACGTCTCAGCCGCATTCTCTCGGCCGTTCGTTGTTGCATGAAAGACAGACCGCCCGGGTCACAAGCCGGCCGTTCACCGCCAGCCGCTCGTAGAGGTGCGGCGTCTTGGTCGAACAGAAATCGCAGTAAGCCTCGGGGCGCTTCTCGCTTTTGGTTTCCTTAGACATGCCGGATCACCTGCTTGTGCTGCCCGCAGGCAGAGCAAGCGCCGACGTCTCGCCAAAAATGGTGCGTCTTCCCCAGCGCCCTGGTGATGCGATTTGCTTCCCGGCGGTGACTGAGCCCGAGCTTGTCGGCGATGCAGTCATCGCAAAACAGCTCCGGCCGCCGAGCCGCCAGAAAGCGGCCCATACGGTCGGCGTTGCGGTCGGCCGCTGCCTCGCTCGCCGCTGGAGGCTGTGCGTCAGCGGAAGGGCCGCTCCGAGCGGTCATGATTTTGTTCGTTGCAGGTCGCGCCTCGTCGCAAGGTCCGGCGCTGTCGATGGCCATCCCGACATTGCGGTCGATGCTCGACATCGTGCGTCGCTCCATTCCCTACTCAGCACGTGCTGCAGTATCCCCCGCCAAAATTTTCATAGCCGGAACTCCGGCGCAACCATCAATCCGGCATTCTGTACGCGGCCGTACGCTGGTAGTCGGTACGATGGCGTCCACGGCGGGGGTTTAACCGTGTCGCGCGGCATTGGCAGCGGCCGTCAGAGACGATCCATTCGCGACAGGATGCGGAATTTTCGCGTCTCAGACTTTGGTTGCATGACATGATTCGGACACTGAATCTCCGCCTGCGACAATTTTGGCCACGCGCCGGGGTGTCCTTATCGGAATTGAGTGCGTAGGCTCCGGTAGAGATGAATCATCGCATCGATTTCTGGATTTGAACCGTCGGATAGCTTTCGCGATATCATGTCAATGTCCCACCGCCCCACAGATCCCGCAATCGCCGGCCAGGGCGACGAAAGATTTTCTTTCAGGAACGGCGTTCTGGCAAACCTGTCGCCTGAAGATCTTCGCATCCTGAGGCCGCATCTGGAGCGCGTCGAAATCAAGGCGCGATCGGTCCTGCAGGAAGCCAACAGGTGCATTGAATACGTGCATTTTATCGAGCACGGGCTGGTCTCCCGGATCGCCGGCGGCCGGAGTTGCTCAATCGAAACCGCAATGGTCGGACGTTTCGGCTATACGGGTGTCGCGCTCGTTCTCGGTTCGACCCTGTCCTCGCATCGTGCGGTTGTGCGGTTGCCCGGAACGGCCATGCGAATTCGAGCCGACCAGCTTTCCCGAATTCTGCCGAGCCGGCCGCAGATTCAGGCGGAGATGTTGCAGTTCGTCCAGTCGCTGATGACGCAAAACACGCAGGGCGTTCTGTGCGCGGCCAAGCATGAAATCGACCGGAGATTGGCGCGCTGGCTGCTTCTTGCCAGCGATAGGATGCAGAGTGACACGCTCAGGGTAACACACGATCTGCTGGCCACGGTCATGGGCGTCCGCCGGGCGGGCATCACCAATGCGTTGCTGCGATTCGAAGCCGATGGCGTCCTCAAAAAGACCCGGGGCGCCGTGCAACTGGCCAACCGGCCGGCGCTGGAAGAAAGAGCCTGCGATTGCTACGGGATCGTCCGCGATGCTTACGCCCGCTGGAGATCGCCGAAATGCGAACAGCACGGCTCAATGCTGGTCGCGGCCCCGGCGGCCGGGGCCAGCGCTCTCACCGCTTGATCTGCTGCAACGGTCCGTAACCTTGCCGCGCGTTCCCGGACAGCACGTATCCCCGTGCAGGGTTAGGGCCTGGACCGATCCGCTTTTGGGGCCAGAAATCCGAACACGGAGATTTTTCCGATGCGAATGATACCTTGGCGTCGCCGCCTTTGGCGCTTCGCCGCCTTCGGCGGATTGCGCGATCAAGGGCAATGTTAATTGGGGCGGGAAATGCATATTTCATCCGCCGGGCGGCCACTGGTACAAGCGAATCACGATGGAGGCGAGATACGGAGACCGCTGGTTCTGTACGGCCACGGAGGCGATTGCCTCAGGATGCCGTGAAACCAGGCGCTAGACCCGGCTCAATCGCTTGAATTGTGCTCGTCGGTCATCTTTTTGCCTGAGCATGATCTTCGGAAAAGCCGGTGCTCACTGTTCCGGATCATGCTCTGCGCCGTCAACGCAACTGGTTTGCTTCGCTGATCTCGAATATTCGCCGTCGCTGCCGGCTGGCGGCCGCGTCGATCAGCATCCGTCCGGCCCAGCGATAGACGTTCCATTCCCGGACCTGCTGGCGCATCACGCGCATGCGCTCCTGCTGTTCCTTGGCCGGCATGCGAAGGGCGATAGCGAGAGCCGACGACATCTCCTGGGTATTGTACGGGTTAACGATCAGCGCTTCGGCCAGTTCCCGCGATGCGCCGGTGAAGCTCGACAGCACCAGTACGCCTCTCTCGTCGTCGCGCGCGGCGACGAATTCCTTGGCGACCAGGTTCATCCCGTCGTGCAGGCTGGAGACGATGCAGACGTCGGCCGCCCGGAACAATTTGAAAACCTCCGCGGCCTCGTGATGCCGGATCAGAAGATGGATCGGCCGGTAGGAACCGTCGCCGTGGCGCGCATTGATGTCGTCGGCCAGCGCCACCGCCTCGCTCTGCAGGTTACTGTAGCTTGCGAGCTTGCTTCGCGTTGGGGCCGCTACCTGAACGAACGTGAATTGCCGCCTCCAGCCTGGCTCGCGCGTCAGGAGATCATCGACCGCCCTCATGCGATCGAGGATGCCCTTGGTGTAGTCGAAGCGCTCGATGCCGACCGCGAGTTTGGTGTCCGGCGCGATGCCGAGCGCCTGCCTGACCTGCAAGCGGCAGTCCTCGATCGAGGGCTGGCCGGCCAGCGCCTTCGGTGGCCATTCGATGGAAATCGGATAGGCCCTCACCATCGTCTCATGACCGGCCGATATGACGCTTGCGTGCTCCCGATCGATGCGGCTCTCGACGAATCGGTCGACGGTTTCGAAGAAATTGTTGCAGTGGAACTGGGTGTGAAATCCGAGGATCGTGCTGCCGAGCAGCCCGTCGATGATGCGTTCTTTCCAGGGGCAGATGCCGAAGGTCTCCGCGTTGGGCCATGGAATATGCCAGAACGTGATGATGGTCGCTTTCGGCAAGCGCTGCCGGATCATCCGCGGCGCGAGCGCGAAGTGATAGTCCTGCACCAGGACGATCGGATCCTCGGTCTTGGCCTCCTCGGCGACGGCATCAGCAAACCGCGCGTTGATCCTTTCATAAAGCTGCCAGTCGCTTTCCCGGAACTGCGGGCGCACGAACGCGATGTGGCACAACGGCCAGAGGCCTTCATTGGCCAGGCCGTAGTAATAGCCGTCCTGCTCCTCGTCCGTAATCCAGATTCGCCGAAGCTTGTAGGAAGGAGCATCCGGCGGAACGCCGATTGTGTCATTGGCATCGACCGTCTCCCGGTCGGCGCTGCCGCTGCCATGGGCGATCCAGGTGCCGCCGCAGGCGCGAATGACCGGCTCAAGCGCCGAAACCAGGCCGCTTGCCGGCGTTTGCAGGGTAATTTTCCCGTCCGCCCGATTGTGGATATATGGCTCGCGGTTGGAGATCACGAGCACTTCGGCGCCGGGCAGAACCTTGTGCAGCAGCTCCTGCAGCGTGGCCGGCGACCAGTCGATCTGCCCGGACCGGATCGTCTCCCGGCCGACCTCGATTTCCCCGAGCAATTTCTTGATCTGGATTGTCGATCGCGGACCTGTCGCGCGAGGGAGCCGACGAGATCACGCCGGATCGCACCTCGTCAATGGCCCGGCGCAGCGAACTCATCCAGCCCCGCAACATCACGACGACGAACACCGCCGCGACCCCGGCGATCGCTATCGCGACGCCCACCAGCGCCGCAACGACAAAAGCCTGCGCCTCGCCTGAGCGCTGATCGATAAAGCTGAGGTCCGTGAGAATGACGAGATAGGACTTCTGATTGCGCTCGACGATCGGAAAGGCGCCGACCAGGATACGTCGTCCGTCGTTGAAGATGGTGGAGAAGCTTTCCGGCTCCGATCGCGCGACCTTGTCGCAGGAGAACGTCGCGGGCATCAGCTTGGTGGGAGTGAGTAGACGGCCACTTTGGTCGCACAGCCCGACTGCGAGGATTCGCTCGTCCAGCGCCACGCTCTCGAAAATCGAGGACAGCCGCGCGTTGTCGTGGTCCGCGATCGCGCGCAGCACGGGGTTGTGAATGGCATTATAAACCAGCCGCGACCGCGCCTCGACATCGCTGCGCGACCATTGCTCGATCAGCCGTTTGGAGAAGGGCGCGATTGCAAGCGCAAGCACGAAGATCACGGCAAATCCAAGTCCGAGATATTTGAAGGAGCGAATTATTCGATAGAGCATCGCATCACTTTCGATGGGAATCGGCCTGTATTGCCAACCAGCTGCCGCGCCACCGATTGAAAAAGAATGTCGTCACTTTCGAGTTCTCGAGATTGCTTGGGGCCCAACGGAGTATAGGCCAAGCATCTTGGCTGTGCGACTGAAGAGATTGCTTGAAAATGCTCCGTTGATTGCCGGTGTCTCAAGCCGCGCATAGGCTCATAAATCAAATCAGCCGCCGCAGCGGCTGAGAAAATCGCGAGAATTAGTATTGCTTGTCTGTGCTGGGAATGAGGCCAGGGCGGAACGCCCGTGACGGGTTCAAAATCGGTACACGGACCGCAATTCAGAGGAAAAGGAAGCCTTACCCGAAATTGTCGCAGCAGAGCGGCTCGAAGAGCGGGTTGGCGTCGCGCGCTACGGTGGGAACGCTCGGCCGGCTTGAAGGCGCCGTGATGCGCTGGGTCTCGACGAATACACTCAGGATCGCCAGCGCCAGATCCGGGTGGCGGGCTTCGATCGACCGGTCGAGCCAGTCGGGAAGTTCGCGCTCGCGCGACAGGGCGCAATACCACTCGCCCTCGTCATAGGCGATGCGGCGGACCTGCCAGAGCGGCAGCTCCAGGTCGATCAGCGCCAGCGCGGCATCGGTCCAGGCTTCGGACCCGATCAATTGCTCGATCCTCGCCGTCTTCTCGGTTTGTGCCATCGATGGGAAGCGCCGGCACGCTTCGCCGACAATCTCCGACATCAGCTCGACCGTCACGGCATGCGCAGTACGCAGCCGCTCGTGGAGCTCCGGGGGATCGCGATGTTCGGAAAGCGGCGGCATGGCGTGATCTCACACATGGCGCGGCCAGGATAATTGCCGCTACGCGTGATGATGGCCGGAACACCATTTGAAAACGAGATGGAGCGGGGCGCAAAGATATAGGGATTTCATAAGTGCGGGCGGGGACGACGCCACCAGGGCGCAGACCTTTATGAGATTCCTATAAGGTCATCATCGCTCCCGCCTCGAAAACCTATGCGGCGAATGGCACTTCACGGCCACTGATACGGAGTAAGGCCTGGGTCGCCATCCGCTCCCGCGGATTGATCCATCGCAACACGCCTTCTCCAAAACGCGCGGAGGTTGCGCATCGCAACAAGCGCGACAAGGAGCATTGTCATGTGGGATGTCGTCATGCTGGCCCTCGGCTTTGGCTTGTTCGCGTTGGGCATCGGCTACGCCTACGCCTGCGAACGGCTTTAAATCTCGACGCGTTTTCTTCACGCGAGCCGGTCCGCGCTTCGCTCGAAAACGCCTTGCAGGAGAACGATCATGATCTTCGATTACTCGCTCGCTGGCCTCGTCTCGTTAGGCCTGCTGTTTTACCTGACCTACGCTCTGCTGCGGCCCGAGCGGTTCTGACCGCATCGCGCAACAATTCCGCGTCATTCCAAAAGGCACACGACCATGACCGCCATCGGCTGGATTCAAATCATTCTGTACTGCGCCATCATCGTCGCGCTGACCAAGCCGCTCGGCTGGTACATGACGCGCGTCTTCAACGGCGAGCGCACCTTGCTGTCGCCGGTGCTGCGGCCGGTCGAGGCCGGGATTTACTGGATCGGCGGTGTCGATGAGCGGCGCGAGCAGCACTGGCTGACCTACACGGTTGCGATGCTGCTGTTCCATGTCGGCGGTGTTCTCATCATTTACGGTCTGATGCGGCTGCAGGCGGTATTGCCGTTCAACCCGGCGGAACAATCCGCGGTCGCCGAAGACCTTTCCTTCAACACCGCGATCAGCTTCATCACCAACACCAACTGGCAGAACTACGGCGGCGAAAGCACGCTGTCTTATCTCGTGCAGATGCTGGGTCTGACGCACCAGAACTTCCTGTCGGCGGCGACCGGCATCGCGCTCGCGGTGGCGCTGATCCGCGGCTTTTCCCGTTCCTCGATGCGCACCATCGGCAATTTCTGGGTCGACGTGGTCAGGTGCACGCTCTATGTGCTGCTGCCGGTCTGCGTGGTCTATACGCTGTTCCTCATCTGGCAGGGCATGCCGCAGACGCTCGGCGCTTATGTCGACGCCACGACGCTGGAAGGCGCCAAGCAGACCATCGCCGTTGGTCCTGTCGCTTCGCAGGTCGCCATCAAGATGCTCGGCACCAATGGCGGCGGCTTCTTCAACGCCAATGCCGCGCATCCGTTCGAGAACCCGACGGCGCTGTCGAACTTCGTGCAGATAATCTCGATCTTCGCGCTCGGCGCGGCGCTTACCAACGTGTTCGGCCGCATGGTCGGCAACCAGAAGCAAGGCTGGGCGATCCTCGGCGTGATGGGCGTGCTGTTCATCGCCGGCGTCGTCGTCACCTATTGGGCGGAAGCCGGCGGCACCACCGCGATGCATGCGCTCGGGCTTTCCGGCGGCAACATGGAGGGAAAGGAAGTCCGCTTCGGCATCGTTGCGTCGTCGCTGTTTGCCGTTATCACGACCGCCGCCTCCTGCGGCGCGGTCAACGCCATGCATGACAGCTTCACCGCACTTGGCGGCATGATCCCGCTGATCAACATCCAGCTCGGCGAAATCATTGTCGGCGGCGTCGGCGCCGGCATGTACGGCATGTTGCTGTTCGTCGTGCTCGCGATCTTCGTCGCCGGCCTGATGGTTGGCCGCACGCCGGAATATGTCGGCAAGAAGATCGAGGCGCGCGAGGTCAAGATGGCGATGCTCGCGATCCTCATCCTGCCGCTGATGATTCTTGGCTGGACCGCGGTCGCCGTGGTCTATCCGCCCGCCGTTGCCTCGATGGCCAATGCCGGGCCGCATGGCTTCACCGAGGCGCTTTATGCCTATAGCTCGCAAACCGGCAATAACGGCTCGGCTTTCGCGGGTCTCACCGGCAACATCTTCTTCTACAACGTGACCGGCGCGGTAGCGATGTTCGTCGGCCGCTTCTTCATGATCGTGCCGGCGATGGCGCTGGCTGGTTCGCTCGCTGGCAAGAAGTCGATCCCGCCGTCGGCCGGCACCTTGCCGACAACCGGCGGCCTGTTCGTCGGCCTGGTGGTCGGCGTGATCGTGATCATCGGCGGCCTGACTTTCTTCCCGGCGCTGGCGCTCGGGCCGATCGTCGAGCACCTCGCATCGCTCTCCAATACCCTGTTCTGATCGATCTCATTTCGGAGTTACTTCCATGGAAGTCGTGCAAAAACTGAACAAGCGGATGCCGGTATCGGCGATGCTGGACCCGAAGATCGTGATGCCCGCGATCGGCTCGGCGATCCGCAAGCTCGATCCCAGGGTGATGATCAAGAGCCCGGTGATGTTCGTGGTCGAGGTCGTGGCGGCGCTGACCACGGTGATCTTCCTGCGCGATCTGGTGACGGGTGGCGACGAACCTTGGCTTCACCTTCCAGATCATCCTGTGGCTGTGGTTCACGGTATTGTTCGCGAACTTCGCCGAAGCGGTCGCAGAGGGCCGCGGCAAGGCGCAGGCCGAATCGCTGCGCAAGACCCGCACCGAGAGCCAGGCCAAGCTGTTGACCGGTTCTGACAGGAACTATCGCCTGGTCTCCGGCACCAGCCTCAAGGTCGGCGACATCGTGCTGGTCGAAGCCGGCGACAACATCCCCTCCGACGGCGAAGTGATCGAGGGCGTCGCCTCGGTCAACGAGGCCGCGATCACAGGCGAATCCGCGCCCGTGATCCGCGAATCCGGCGGCGACCGTTCGGCGGTCACCGGCGGCACCCAGGTGTTGTCGGACTGGATCCGCGTCCGCATCACCGCAGCGCAGGGCTCGACCTTCATCGACCGCATGATCAAGCTGGTGGAGGGCGCCGAGCGCCAGAAGACCCCGAACGAGATCGCGCTCAACATCCTGCTCGCGGGCCTTACGATTATCTTCGTGTTCGCGACCGTGACCATCCCGAGCTATGCGAGCTATGCCGGTGGTTCGATTTCGGTCGTGATCCTGGTAGCACTGTTCGTGACGCTGATCCCGACCACCATCGGCGCGCTGTTGTCGGCGATCGGCATCGCTGGCATGGATCGGCTGGTGCGCTTCAACGTGCTGGCGATGTCGGGCCGCGCGGTCGAGGCCGCGGGCGACGTCGATACGCTGCTGCTCGACAAGACCGGTACCATCACGCTCGGCAACCGGCAGGCCACGGCGTTTCGCCCGGTCCGCGGCGTGACCGAGCAGGAACTGGCGGACGCGGCGCAGCTGGCGTCGCTGGCGGATGAGACGCCCGGAGGGCCGCTCGATCGTCGTGCTGGCGAAGGAAAAATACGGCACTCCGCGGCCGCGACATGGCGGAACTGGCCGCGACCTTCATCCCGTTCACCGCGCAAACCCGCATGAGCGGCGTCGATGCCGGCGCCTCGTCGGTCCGCAAGGGCGCGGTCGACGCGATCCTCAACTATGTCGGCAATGGTGGCGGCACCCACACGGTGGCGTCGGGTAACACCGTTCGCGCTGTCCAGTCGGCGACTTCCGAGATCGCCCGCGAGATCCAGGCGATCTCGGACGAAATCGCCAAGGCCGGCGGCACGCCGCTCGCGGTGGCCAAGGACGGCCGCCTGCTCGGCGTCGTGCAGCTCAAGGATATCGTCAAGGGCGGCATCCGCGAGCGTTTTGCCGAGCTGCGCCGCATGGGCATCCGCACCGTGATGATCACCGGCGACAACCCGATGACCGCAGCCGCGATTGCCGCGGAAGCCGGCGTCGACGACTTTCTTGCGCAGGCGACGCCCGAGGACAAGCTGAAGCTGATCCGCGACGAGCAGGCCAAGGGCAAGCTGGTGGCGATGTGCGGCGACGGCACCAACGACGCGCCGGCGCTCGCCCAGGCCGATGTCGGCGTCGCCATGAATACCGGCACCCAGGCCGCGCGCGAGGCCGGCAACATGGTCGATCTCGACTCCAACCCGACCAAGCTGATCGAGGTGGTCGAGATCGGCAAGCAGCTCTTGATGACCCGCGGCGCGCTGACCACGTTCTCGATCGCCAACGACGTCGCGAAATACTTCGCCATCATCCCGGCGATGTTCCTGGCGTTCTATCCGCAGCTCGCCGTGCTCAATGTCATGCACCTGGCGAGCCCGCAGAGCGCCATCCTGTCGGCGATCATCTTCAATGCGCTGATCATCATCGCGTTGATCCCGCTGGCGTTGAAAGGCGTGGCCTATCGCGCCATCGGGGCCGGCGCGCTGTTGCGCCGCAACCTGCTGGTCTATGGCCTCGGCGGCATCATCATTCCCTTTATCGGCATCAAGGCGATCGACCTCGTCGTCGCCGCCTTGCACCTGGTTTGAACCGTCATGGCGAGGCGCAGCGTAGGCAATCATAGCCGAACCGAAAGAGCTGGATTGCTTCGTCGCTTCGCTTCCCGCAATGACGAAACTCTAGGAGACCTGTCATGTTGAAAGAAATTCGCCCCGCCATCCTGATCCTGGTCCTGCTGACATTGATCACGGGGCTTGCCTATCCGCTGGCCATGACCGCGATTGCGGGCGTGATCTTCCCGAAGCAGGCGCAGGGCAGCCTGATCGAGCGGGACGGCAAGGTGGTCGGCTCCGCCCTGATCGGGCAGGAATTCAAGGACGACAAATACTTCCATGGCCGGCCCTCGGCGACCACGGCGCCGGACCCGGCGGACTCCACCAAGACCGTTTCGGCACCGTACAATGCGGCCAATTCGGGCGGCTCCAACCTCGGCCCGACCAGCAAGGCGCTGGACGACCGGGTCAAGGAAGACGTCGACAAGCTGAAGGCCGAGAATCCCAAGGCCGACGTTCCGATCGATCTCGTCACCACCTCCGCCAGCGGCCTCGATCCCGACATCTCGCCGGAAGCCGCGCTGTTCCAGGTGCCGCGGGTCGCCAAGGCGCGCAATATGCCGGAAGATCGCGTACGCGCCTTGGTTAACGAGAACACAAAGGGCCGCCTCGCCGGGCTGCTGGGCGAGCCCCGGGTCAACGTGCTGGAGCTGAATTTGGCGCTGGATGCGGCGGCACCGAAGTGATGGAGGCTAGGCCGCACCGGGCCTGAGGACTATATTTCAGCCCATGGTCCAGCAGCGCCGCGATCCCGAACAACGCCCCTCGCCGGAAGCCCTGCTGGAAACAGCCCGGCGCGAGGACAGCCACGCCGGCCGGCTCAAGATATTCGTCGGCGCCGCCCCCGGCGTCGGCAAGACCTACGAGATGCTGCAAAGCGCGCATGCCAAGGTAAAGGCCGGCGCCGATGTCGTGGTCGGCGTGGTCGAGACCCACGGGCGCGCCGAGACCGAAGCGCTGCTGCACGGCCTCGAAGTCGTGCCGCGCAAGCGGATCGAGTACAGGGATCAGACGCATCGAGGAGATGGATCTCGACGCGCTGATCGAGCGCCATCCGCAGATCGCGCTGGTCGATGAACTCGCCCACACCAACGCGCCCGGCAGCCGCCACCCCAAGCGCTATCTCGACGTCGAGGAACTGCTCGAGCGCGGCATCGACGTCTACACCGCGGTCAATATCCAGCACATCGAGAGCCTCAACGACGTCGTCGCCCAGATCACGCATGTGCGGGTGCGCGAGACCGTGCCGGATTCGGTGTTCGACCGCGCCGACGCGATCGAGCTGATCGACCTCACGCCGGACGACCTGATCCAGCGGCTGAAGGAAGGCAAGGTCTACGTCCCCAGGCAGGCGGAGCGGGCGCTCGAGCATTATTTCTCGCCGGGCAATCTGACCGCGCTGCGCGAGCTGGCGCTGCGGCGGACTGCCGAGCGGGTCGACGAACAATTATTGACCCACATGCAGGCCAACGCGATCGCGGGCCCGTGGGCCGCCGGCGAGCGCGTGTTGGTCTGCGTCAGCGAGGACCCGCGGGCGGCGGGGCTGGTGCGCTACACCAAGCGGCTGGCGGACCGGCTGCATGCGCCCTGGACCGCGATCAGCATCGAGACGCGGCGCAGCCTGCAATTGACCGACGAGCAGCGCGACCGGCTTGCCGATACGCTGCGGCTCGCCGAAGCGCTGGGAGGCGAGGCGCTCACCATTCCCGGCGTCGAGCGCCGCATCGCCGAAGACGTGCATTCGTTTTGCGCAGGCCAACAACGTCACCCAGATCATCATCGGCAAGTCGACGCGTTCCTGGTGGTTCGAACTGATGCGCGGCTCGGTGGTGCACGATTTGGTGCGGCGCGCCGGCAATATCAGCGTGCATGTGATTCCGGGCGACGAACTGCCTGTCAGCCTACTGCCAAGACCGCGGTGCAGACGGCGGCGCGCCCCGAACCATTCGATCCCAAGCCATATCTGTTTGCACTCCTGATCGTCGCGATAGGCCTCGGCGCCGCCGAACTGATCGAGCCGTATTTCGGCATCGAAAACGTCGACCTTGTGTTCCTGACCGCCGTGGTGAGCGTGGCGGTTCGTTACGGCCTGTGGCCGTCGATGCTGGCCAGCGTCGCGGCGTCGCTGTGCTACAATTTTTTCTTCTTGCCGCCGTTCTATACGTTCACCATCACCGATCCGACCAACATCGCGGCGTTCTTCTTTTTCATGGTGATCGCCATCCTGGTTTCCAATGTCGCGGCGCGCGTGCGTACCCAGGCCGTCGCCGCGACCGGCAGGGTGCGCACCACGGAATTGCTGTACGCCTTCAGCCGCAAGCTCGCGGGCACCGCGACGCTGGACGACGTCTTGTGGGCGACCGCCTACCAGACAGCGTTGATGTTGAAGGTGCGGGTGGTGCTGCTGTTGCCCGAGGAGGGCGTGCTGACCGTGAAGGCGGGCTATCCGCCCGAGGATCAGCTCGACAAGGCCGATCTTGCCGCCGCCAACTGGGCATGGAGCAACGATCGCCCGGCAGGGCGTGGCTCCGATACGCTGCCGGGGGCCAAGCGCCTGTTCCTGCCGATGCGGACCGGTCGCGGGCCGATCGGCGTCATCGGTATCGACAACGACAAGACCGGTCCGCTGCTGACGCCGGACCAGCGCCGCCTGCTCGATGCGCTGGTCGATCAGGGCGCGCTGGCGATCGAGCGCGTGCTGCTGGTCGAGGATATGGATCGGGTCAAGCGCACCGTGGAATCGGAGCGGCTGCGCTCGGCGCTCCTGACCTCGATCTCGCACGATCTCAAGACGCCCCTGGCTTCGGTGCTCGGCGCCGCCTCCACGATGCGGGATCTCGAGAGCGGCTTGAGCGACACCCAGAAGCGCGATCTGCTGGCAACGGTCATCGATGAATCCGAACGGCTCAATCGCTTTATCGCCAATCTCCTTGACATGACAAAACTCGAATCCGGCGCCATCGTGCCGAATACGGCGCTGCACGACATTGGCGAGATCGTCGGCAGCGCCTTGCGCCGCGCCGGCAAGATCCTGCTGCGACACAAGGTTTCCCTCGAGCTCGCCGCCGATCTGCCGATGCTGGAGCTCGACGCGGTGCTGTTCGAGCAGGTGCTTTTCAACCTGCTGGACAACGCGGCGAAATATTCGCCGCCCGATACCACGATATCGATCAGGAGCCAGCGGGACAGCGATCAGGTCACCTTGCAGATCATCGATGAGGGCGAGGGCATTCCGCCGGCGGAGCTGGACAGCGTCTTCGACAAGTTCTATCGCGCGCAAAAGGGCGACCATGTCCGCCCCGGCACTGGTCTCGGGCTCGCGATCTCCCGTGGCTTTGTCGAGGCGATGCATGGCAAGATCTTCGCGGCCAACCGTGGCGACCGCAGCGGCGCCGTGCTGACCATCCGGTTGCCGATCCCGGCGGCATCCAACGCGCTGGACACCGCCGCATGACCGCTGCGCCGATCAAGGTCCTGGTCATCGACGACGAGCCGCCGATCCGCAAATTGCTGCGGATGGGATTGAGCACGCAGGGCTACGAGATCCTGGAAGCCTCCAACGGAAAGATGGCGCTCGAATTGCTGGAGCAGAATCCGGCGCTCATCATTCTCGATCTCGGCCTGCCGGATATTCAGGGCCACGAATTGCTGCGCATGATCCGCGGCCGCAACGACAGCGTGCCGATCGTGGTGCTGTCGAGCCGCGGCGATGAGGCCGGCAAGGTGCAGGCGCTCGATCTCGGTGCCGACGACTACCTGACAAAGCCATTCGGAATGGATGAGCTGCTCGCCCGCCTGCGCGCGGCGCTGCGGCATCAGTTGCAGGTCCATGGCGAGCGCCCGGTGTTTCGCACCGGCGATCTCACCGTCGACCTGGTGCGCCGCATCGTCAAGGTCGGCGACCGCGAGGTCAAGCTTTCGCCCAAGGAATACGAATTGCTGCGCGTGCTGGTACAGCATGCCGGCAAGGTGCTGACCCACCGCTTCCTGCTGAAGGAATTGTGGGACGAACTGACCGATGCGCAATATTTGCGGGTTTATGTGCGCCAACTCAGGCAGAAGATCGAGGCCGATCCGGAGCGGCCGCAATTCGTGCTGACCGAAACCGGGATAGGTTACAGGTTGCGTGCGCCGGACTAGCCCTGTTTACGAAGCTGCATCGCGCAGGCATCTGCGGATAGCAGCAATACGAAGCGCGTCACCACCCGCCACGACGATCGACCACGATAATGCATGATACATAATCAACAGGTTATGGTAAAAGAAAGCCTGTTCAGGAGCGGCGCCGCTCGGGGAACGGTGAGCCGGCTATGCAATCTGCCGGATTCCCCGACGTTGCCCGAAGAAGGAAATCTCTAAAGCGCTCCGGCTCTCGGCCGTAATGGCAGCGAAGTCCCTGGAGGCCTGACTGTAGCGAGCTTCGGCGCCCCCTGTGACGAGGATCATTATGCCGTTCCACGTTCCCGCTTGACTGACACATATCTCGGCGGTTATACGCAAATCAATAGCCCGCAGGTTATCGATTCCAGATGCAGAACGCTCACGATGTGCTCTTCAGAACGCTCGCCGATCCGACGAGGCGCGCGATCTTCGAGCGGTTGTGCCGCGAAGGAGAGCAAACGGTCGGGGCCCTGACGGCTCAGTCCGGGGTCTCACAACCGGCCGTGTCAAAGCATCTCGGCGTTCTGAGGCAGGCCGGGCTGGTGCGCGACCGCCACGAAGGCCGCCAGACGCATTATAGCGCGCAGCTCGGCGCCTTGGCCCCGCTGATCGACTGGACAAGCCAAATGGCCGGCTTCTGGCAAAGCCGCTTCGACCACCTCGAAGATTTGCTGAAAAGGATGGACCAATGACCGATACTGCAACCGAAGCGCTCTCCGTCGTTGTCGAACGTGAGATACCTTATCCGCCGGAAAAGATCTGGCGCGCCCTCACCCAACCACACCTGATCGAGGAGTGGCTGATGAAGAACGACTTCAAGCCTGTCGTGGATCACCGTTTCAATCTTCGTGCAGACTGGGGCGCTGTCGCATGTCAGGTCTTGGCGGTCGAGCCGAACAAAAAATTGTCTTACACGTGGGGCGCCTATGGTCTCGAGAGTGTCGTCACCTGGACTCTCACCCCCACGAGCACGGGGACCCACCTGCGCATGGAGCAGTCGGGCTTCCGGCCGGATCAGCAGCAGGCCTACCAGGGCGCCAAAGGCGGGTGGCCGCGGTTCCTTGCAAACCTGGAGCAGGTCTTGGCGCGGATAGATTGAAGTCTGCCGGCCAATTCAAAGCCGGGCCCTGTTTACAGAGTTGGCGATGGGTAGCTTCGCAAGACGGAAAAAACACCGAATGAGGTGCAAACACGATGAAAAAGAGCGCAACGACCAAGGGCGAATCCCCTTCCCGGCTGATCGACGCGAGGATCAAGGAACTGGACGACTGGAGGGGCAAGACGCTCTCCCATGTCCGCGCTCTCATCAAACAGGCTGACCCCGAGGTGGTCGAGGAGTGGAAGTGGCGAGGCGTTCCGGTTTGGTCTCACGATGGACTGATCTGCACCGGCGAGACGTACAAGAGCGTCGTGAAGCTGACTTTCTCCAAGGGCGCTTCGCTCAAGGACCCTTCAGGACTATTCAACTCCAGCCTTGAAGGCAACGTCAGGCGCGCTATCGATCTTCATGAGGGTGATGAAATAGATGAGGATGCCTTCAAGACGCTCATACGCGCCGCTGCAGCCCTGAACAGGTCATCGGCCCGATAGTCGAATCCGGCGGCGCTTTATTCGATCATCACCGGACTGCCAGCGGAACCCCGAGAGGGAACCATCGGACACGGCGAAGATTATCTTCCCGCAACCGGGAGAATTGTCATGGCGAGAAGATATTCGAGAAAGGCATCCACCAGCGTCGGGCGTGCGATGAAGAAGCGCAAGGCCGGGACGCTAAAGAGCGGTCGCTCGGGACGGAAGGTCAAGAGCCGCAAGCAGGCGATCGCGATCGGCCTGTCGGAAGCGAGGGCCAAGGGAGCGAAGGTGCCGAAGAAGAAGACCGCCAAAAAGAAGACGGTCAAGAAGCGGAAGACCGCCAGGAAACGCGGGCGGAAGTCGAAGAGGTAGCGCTGTCGCTTCGTCTTCGTCATGGCCGCCTTGCCCCGACCATGACGATCATGGTGCTCTCAACCCGGCTCGGGCGGCTCTCCATTCGGGCTGCGCCGCTTGCGCGCAAAACGAAAATTGTTGAAGCCGATCAAGCTGATTTGCCCTGTCCAGTCCCGTCTCGAAAAATATTCCGCTTCAGTGTTTGCCCAAATCACTTTTACATCCGCCGCCATCCCGTCCCACTCAGAGGGGCGGCTCGCGATCGTCACGAACGCGGGGCGGGATGCGGTGGACGCTAGGCGCCTTTGACGAACGGCGTTGATGCGGACGGCGAAGTCGTGTGGTCCTGATGCCCCGACGCTGGCATCAAGTTCTTGAGAAGCAAGCTTCTCAGGGATGACGGTGACAAGAAAGCCCGATCACCGGGGAGAGCGCGAAGTAACCCGTAACACCATCGCGCAGGGAAGGCCGGATTGCCTCCGCTGAACCTGTATGCTCGTGTGCGTTTTCCTATGTGCATCTTGCACACGAGACCGCGGGTGCAGCGCGCACCCGGTCTTCCCTGCGCCCTCTGATCCTCAAGAGGGCGGAACGTGCAGGCCAAACCTCGCGCCCAGGCGGCGAGATCGCGAAGCTGTGTTTGCGCACGGCGGCTGTTTGAAAGTTGATTCCGTGGCAACGCATTGCCCTCGAACGCACCATATTCTGCGTCGTCCCTGCGAACGCAGCAACCCGAAACTACCGTCGATTGTTGCAGCAGAAGCCGTCAGCCACCGTGCCAAAACGCGGGGACGCGGCCACCCCGCCTTGCGGTGCCGCGCTAAAGCAGGACGGGGCAGGACACGAGGGAAAGCTTCAGGGACCCTTTCCAATAGGCGCGGGCGGCCATTACAATCTTCAAACCTTGTTTTTGCGGCGGCGAATTCTGGAACTTCAACGGCTGTTATAGGTTTCGGTTCCGGGCGTCTGTACCGTGCGACGCCACCGATGCTCATTTGTGCGGGTTTGATCGTGTCCTTGAGAAACCTTTCCACCTACCGAAAGAAACGCGATTTCGAGAAAACCGCGGAGCCCAGCGGCGACACGCCGGTTGCGCCTTCGAAGCAACGGCGGTTCGTGATCCAGAAGCACGACGCGACCCGGCTGCATTACGATCTCAGGCTCGAATTCGACGGCGTCTTCAAGTCCTGGGCGGTGACCAAGGGGCCCTCGCTCGATCCGCACGACAAGCGGCTGGCGGTCGAGGTCGAGGATCATCCGCTCGATTACGGCGATTTCGAAGGCACCATTCCCAAGGGCCAATATGGCGGCGGCACCGTGCAGCTGTGGGACCGCGGCTATTGGGAATCCGACGATCCCGAGAAGGGTTTCAAGAAGGGCGACCTGAAATTCACCCTGCATGGCGGCAAGCTGCACGGCAGCTGGGTGCTGGTGCGGATGCGCCATGACCGCAGCGGAGGCAAGCGCACCAACTGGCTTTTGATCAAGCACCGCGACGAATACGCCAGGGAGGGCAAGGCCAACACGATCCTGGACGAGGACGAATCCGTCGCCTCGGGACGCAGCATGGACCAGATCGCGGCGGGCAAGGGCAGGGCGCCGAAGCCGTTCATGACGGCGAAGACCAGCGCGCGCCCGGGCGGATGCGGTGTGGAATTCGAACCGCGGTGATGACGTCATCTCTTCATGCCGCGCCCGCGAAGGAGCTGAAGGGCAAAAAGGTCGCGGCGATGCCGGATTTCGTCGCGCCTGAACTTTGTACCCCTGTCGATCGTCCGCCGGCCGGGGAAGGCTGGTGCCACGAGATCAAGTTCGACGGCTACCGCGTGCAACTGCGCGTCGAAGACGGCGAGGCCCGGCTTAAAACCCGCAAAGGGCTGGACTGGACCGAAAAATTTGGGGCGATCGCCAGGGAAGCAAGCGCGCTGCCCGACGTGCTGATCGACGGCGAAATCGTCGCGCTCGACCATAACGGCGCGCCGGATTTTTCCACGCTGCAGGCCGCGCTTTCCGACGGCAAGACCGACGACCTGATCTTCTACGTGTTCGATCTGTTGTTCGCCGATGGCGAAGACCTTCGCCGCCTGCCGCTTTCCGAGCGAAAAGCGCGCTTGAAAAAATTGCTGGAAGCGCGCCCGAAGGGAAAGGCGAAATCGATTCGCTATGTCGAGCATTTCGAGAGCGGCGGCGATGCGATCCTGAAATCGGCATGCAAGCTGTCGCTGGAAGGCATCGTCTCCAAGAAACTCAGTGCGCCCTATCGCTCCGGCCGTTCCGAGGCCTGGACCAAGGCCAAATGCCGCGCCGGGCAGGAGGTCGTGCTCGGGGGCTGGAAGACCACCAATGGCAAATTCCGTTCGCTGATGGCCGGCGTCTATCGCGGTGACCATCTGGCCTTTGTCGGGATGGTCGGCACCGGCTTCGGCAAGGACAAGGTCACGCGGATCATGCCGGCGCTGAAAGCTAACGCCTCCGACACCAGTCCGTTCGGCGGCAAGGATGCGCCGCGCAAAACCCGCGACGTGCACTGGCTGAAGCCTGACCTCGTCGCCGAAATCGAATTCGCCGGCTTCACCGATGCGGGCAATGTCCGGCAGGCGGCTTTCAAGGGGCTGCGCCAGGACAAGCCGGCCGGCGAAATTGTCGCGGAAACGCCGGCCAAGACTGCTGTCACCAAGCCCGACGGCAAGGCCGCGGTCGAGTCGCGCAAGGCGCCGGCCAAAGCGGAGGCGAACAGATCCGCCGAGGTGATGGGCGTCGTGATCTCCAATCCGGACAAGGAGATGTGGCCCGACGCCGGCGATGGCGAGACCGTCACCAAGCGCGATCTTGCCGGCTATTTCGAACAGGTGGGCGAATGGATGATCGACCATCTCAAGGGCCGGCCATGCTCGATCGTTCGCGCACCCGACGGCATTCATGGCGAGATATTCTTTCAGCGTCACGCGATGCAGGGCACTTCCAACCTGCTGGAGCTGGCGAACGTCTCCGGCGACCGCAACCCTATCTGCAGATCGATCGCGTCGAGGGGCTTGCCGCGGTCGCGCAGATCGGCGGCCTTGAACTGCATCCGTGGAACTGCGCACCCAATGCGTATGACACGCCGGGGCGACTGGTGTTCGATCTCGATCCTGCGCCCGAGGTGGACTTCGCCGAGGTCATCGAGGCCGCCAAGGAGATGCGGCAACGGCTCACCGATGTCGGGATGGAAAGCTTCTGCAAGACCACCGGCGGCAAGGGGCTGCACGTGGTCGTGCCGCTAGCGCACGGCGCAAAGGACAAGGTGACGTGGAAGGAGGCAAAGGCGTTCGCGCAAGGCGTCTGCCGGTGGATGGCCAATGAAGATCCCGAGCGATACCTGCTCAACATGTCGAAGAAGCTGCGCAAGGGAAAGATCTTCCTCGATTATCTGCGCAACGACCGCATGGCGACGGCGGTGGCGGTGCTGTCGCCGCGGGCGCGCGAAGGCGCCACCGTCTCGATGCCGCTGACCTGGGCGCAGGTGCGCAGCGATCTCGATCCGAAGCGCTATACGGTTCGCACCGTGCCGGCGCTGCTCGCCAAAACCAAGGCTTGGGAAGGCTATGACGACGCAGCGTCGTCGATAAAGGCGGCGATGAAAAAATTATCCTCAAAGAGGTGATCATCGCCATTCCCCACCGCTTCAATATGTGGCGCGATCCCGGTCGCGCAAAATTTCGTGATGCACTTTTCGACCGAAAGTTTGATGCACCGCAATTCCTGCATCCGCGCTGCGGCTCATTGTTGATTTGTCGCGAACGCGACGCAGAGGAGAATCTCATGACAACGCTCGTTTATCGTCATCGGATGTGAACGGACGCGAACGTCATCATCGGCATCCCGGAGTTTGATATGAAAAGCCGTCATCATCAGGACCTCGTCGAAAAGGCGAAGGGCCTGAAACCCATTCGGACGGCCGTCGTGCATCCCGTCGATACCGTGTCGCTGCTTGGTGCGATCAAAGCCGCCGAGGCGGGGCTCATCGAGCCGGTCCTGGTCGGTCCTGAAGCCAGGATTGCCGAGGCGGCGGCACTGGCCCGAACTCGATCTGTCTCGGTATGAGCTGATCGCGACCGAGCACAGCCACGCCTCGGCCGCGCGGGCGGTAGCGCTGGCACGGGAGCTCAAGGTCGAGGCGCTGATGAAGGGCAGCCTGCACACCGAAGAATTCATGAGAGCGATTGTCGATGAGGAAAAGCTGCGCACCGCCCGGCGCATGAGCCATGTCTTTGTGATCGATGTGCCGGGATTTCCGCGGCCGCTGTTCGTCACCGATGCCGCCGTCATCCTCTATCCCACGCTGGAGGACAAGGTCGACATCGTCCAGAACGCGATCGATCTGGCGCATGTGCTCGGATTGGCGGTACCTAAGGTTGCGATTCTCTCCGCCGTGGAGACCGTGTCATCGAAGATAAGATCCACCATCGATGCCGCCGCGCTCTGCAAGATGGCTGACCGCGGCCAGATCACCGGCGGCATTCTCGATGGCCCGCTTGCCTACGACAATGCGGTGTCGGCGGAGGCCGCCAAAACCAAAGGCATCGTCTCGAAAGTGGCCGGTTACGCGGATATTCTCGTCGTTCCTGATGTCGAAGCCGGCAACATGCTGGCGAAACAGCTCGAATATCTGGCGAGGGCCGAGGTCGCCGGCATCGTGCTGGGCGCACGGGTTCCGATCATTCTCACGAGCCGCGCCGACAAGACCCTGGCGAGGCTCAGCTCCTGCGCGATAGCGCTGCTGTTGGCGCGCCACAAAGCGGAAATATTGCCATGAGCGGTGCCGCCCTGATCCTGAACGCTGGCTCCTCCAGCATCAAGTTCGCGCTGTTTCCGGCCGACCAGCGTCCGACAAGGAAAGATCTGGTTTGCGAAGGTGCCTACCAGGGATTGGGACGCCGGGTTCATTTCACCGCAAAGGACCGCGCCGGAAGTACGTTGATCAACGAGCAGCTGCCGGAAACCACCACGCATGAAGAGGTCGTCGCGGCACTCTTGCGCTGGCTCGAACAGCGTTTTCCCGACCGGCAGCTGGTTGCGGCCGGGCACCGGGTCGTGCATGGCGGTAGCCGTTATTCCGGTCCGGTCCGCATCGATGCGAAGGTCATCGAGGAATTGACCCGCCTCGTTCCGCTGGCGCCGCTGCATCAACCGCATCAGCTCAACGCCATCGCGGGGCTCGCGAAACTCCATCCGGCGCTGCCGCAGGTCGCGTGTTTCGACACGTCCTTCCACCGGTCGCAGCCGGAGCTCGCTACCCGATATGCGTTGCCGCGGAGCCTGACCGAGGAAGGAATCAGGCGCTACGGATTCCACGGCCTGTCCTATGAATATATTGCCGGCGCGCTGCCTGAGGTCATCGGCGAACAGGGCGCCGGGGGACGGGTGGTGGTGGCCCATCTCGGCAGCGGGGCCAGCATGTGCGGAATGAAACAGCGCAGAAGCATCGCCACAACGATGGGATTTACCGCGCTCGACGGGCTGCCGATGAGCCGGCGCTGCGGCGATCTCGATCCAGGGGTCGTGCTTTATCTGATGCAGCAGAAGGGAATGAGCGCGGACGCCATCAGCGAGCTGCTCTATCAATCGTCCGGGTTGCTCGGCGTTTCCGGCCTGAGCGATGACATGAAGACGCTGCTGGCGAGCGACCGGCCGAATGCCGCCGAGGCGGTGAGTTTGTTCGTCTATCGCATCGGCCGCGAACTTGGATCGCTGGTCGCCGCGCTCGGTGGGTTCGACGCGCTGGTGTTCACCGCCGGGATCGGCGAGAACGCCCCCGAAATCCGCCGCAGGGTGTGCCAGGACGCGTCCTGGCTCGGGCTCGAACTCGATGACGCGGCCAACGACGCCGGTGGGCCGCGGATCACCAAGGCCGGCAGCAGAACGTCGGCATGGGTGATCCCGACCGACGAAGATCTGATGATCGCCCGGCATACCTGGAGCCTGACGAGAACCGCGAGGTCCCGGTCTTAAGACATTCGGCGTTCCGAGCGCTCGGTTTTAGAGCCTTCCCATCAGCAGCAGGATCAGGAGAATGACGATGACGAGGCCGAGCCCGCCGCCGCCGTAATATCCGGTGCCATAAAACGGACCGCCGCCGATGCCGCTGAAGCCGCCGAGCAGGGCGATCACGAGAATAATCAGGATAATCGTTCCGATAGACATTCAGTATCTCCTCCAGCCCGGCAGTCGGCTTGTTGCGCTGCCCTCGGGGTGGAAAACAGATCGGAACTTGGAAAGTTCCTTCACTGTGCGTGGCCATGTGGCCCTCTTTTTTTCTGAAAATGCGGAACTACATGCAGTCGCGTTAGCAGAGGACTTTAGGGATGTCCGCACCCTTCATCGTTTCGATTCCGCACCAGCTCGGCCGCGAGGAGGCGACGCGCCGGCTCAAGGCTGGATTGACGCGCGCCGCTTCCAGCATCCCCGTGCTGAAGGTCGACGAGGAGCGGTGGGAGGACAATCGCATGAGCTTTCGTGTCCGCGCGATGGGGCAGACGGCGTCGGGCCACCTCGATGTCGCAGACGATCATGTCCGGGTGGAAGTCACGTTGCCGTGGCTGCTGCAGCGCTTTGCGGAAGTGGCGCAAGCCGCGATCAGGCATCGCGGCAATCTCCTGCTGACCAAGCGCAGTTGACGGGAGCGATTTTGCTGCGCAGCAACAAAAGCTGTGAAGAACTTTTGGGCTGATTGATGTGAACTTGCTGGTAACAAATTTGATCGACTATTTGGTTTGCGCGGAGGAGGGAACCGAACTTCGTGAGTCGGCACGACATCCGCCAAAGCCGTCCGGCCGTTGATCCCGGACGGCTTTCGCTCATTAAGCGCTCGCTGCGTGAGCAGATTTTTTGGCGTGCCCCGAGGCACTCACGATCCTCGCCTTCAATACCACCGCCGGCAGATGATGGAAGAGATCGGAGAGGCGAAGCTGCGTTGCATCGGCTTCGGCAAAGCCTTCCACCGAATAGCCGCTGGTATTGAGCGCCGCGTCGTAATTCTCCGCGCGAGGCCACGCCCGTCCACTCTGGGAAAATGCAGCGAACGACTTTGCGACGGCCACGATAGCAGCGGCGCCGCCCTTGCGCCGTGCAAAGGCGATGACATGGTGGCTATGCGGCCCGCTCGCCTGCAGCGGTTCATAATCTCCCTCGGCGAACAGATCAGCCAATTCGTTGCGAAGCTTCAGCAGATGCCGCGTCCAGGCCAGCTTCACATGGCCGTTGGGCCAGTTCTGCACGAGGCGTTGCCAGTCCGGCGCTTCCGTCGACGCCAGAATTTTGGCGCGTTCGGCAAAATCCACCGGCCGCCGGTTATCAGGATCGACCAGCGAAAGATCCCAAAATTCCGTTCCCTGGTAAAAGTCGGGTACGCCAGGCATGGTGGCCTTTAGCGTAATCTGGCCGAGCGAATTCAGCGCGCCCAACAGCGCAAGCCGCCGCGCCAACGTCTCCAGCGAACCGAGAAATTCGGCCGAGAGGGCCGGGTCCAGGATCCGTCCGATGAAGGTCCGCAGGCCCGCTTCATAGGCCTCGTTGGGATTGAGCCAGCTGGTCTCCTGCTTGCCCTCGCGCGCGGCCTTCAACGCATAAGCCTGCATCCGCTCCACAAATGAATGGTCGCGCTGGCCCAAGGGCCAGGCGCCGACCAGCGCCTGATACAGCATGTATTCCGAGGTTGCGGACGGCGCGCGCATCGTGCCTTCGACGACGAGATGCGGCGCGTTCAGGACTTTCCAGCGCGCCACGGCGCCGGTCCATTCGCCGGGAATTTCGGCGAGCGCGATCAGCCGCGCCCGCGCATCTTCGCCGCGCTTGGTATCGTGCGTCGACGTCGCCGTCATGCCGTGCGGCCACTCCCTGGTGCGGATTTTCATGGCGTCGTGGAAGGCCTCGACGGAAAGCGCTTTCGCTGCGGGGTCGCCGCCGACCTCGTTGAGGGCGAGCAGGCGGTGGTAGCGATAGAACGTGGTGTCCTCCAGCGATTTCGCCATCATCGGACCTGTGAATTGTTGCAGCTTCAGCGCGAAACGGCGCACGCGCGGCGCGCTGTGCCGCGCGCTGCCTGGCTTGATCAAGTCCATGGTCAAGGTATCGCGCAGGAAATCGAAGATGCCTGCATCAGTAGCGAACCATTCGTCATGCGCCTTCTCGATGGTTTGCGAGATCAGCGCACGGTCATGCGCGGTCGGACCCGAAGGCGTCAGATAGGTGCGATAGACCGGAAAATGCAGGATGTAGAGTTCAAGCGCCTGCCGCAAGCTGTCGGCGGAATAGTCGCGGGTCGAGTAATGCCCGCCGGCGATGCGCGCCAGCAGGCGCGACAGCACGGTGAACTCGCTGGTGAGCAAGGTTTCGAGCACCCGGCGTTTGGCTCTTTCAGGACCGGGTCCAGTCGCGGCGGCTGGTTGCTGATCTGCCGCCACACTTCATCGAGCGGCTCGAGGCCATTGCCGTCTACCAGCACTTGCGTGATGGCGTTGAGCCACTCATAGCCGGTCGTGCCGTGCACGCCTGAAAAGGCCGGCAGCTTTTCGTGTTCGCCGAGGATTTTTTCAACCACCATATAGAACGGTTTGATGTCTGCTCCCCGCGCGTTGCGAACGAGGCGGCGCAGGCGCTGGAAATATTGCGCGGGGTCGCGCAGGCCGTCGATGTGGTCGAGCCGCAGGCCCTGCAGCTTGCCTTCTGCGATCAGCTTTTTGATCATCCGATGGATCGCCTCGAAGGTGCCGGCATCCTCGACCCGCAATCCCGCCAGCGTATTGATGTCGAAAAACCTCCGATAATTGATGTCGCTGGACGCGAGTCGCCAATGTCCGAGCCGGTAATGCTGGCGCTCCAGCAGATGGTGCAGCGCTAGCGTCTGCGCAGGCCGATCGGGCGCGGCCCGATAGGCGTCGAGCCCGCGCGCAATGATCTCGGTGCTCCCGGCGATGCCCTTCAGGTCCGCCTTAAAGGCGGGCGCCTCCTTGCGGCTGGGATGGCGCGGGCCCTTGTAGCGCGAGGCGAGTTCGAGGATACGGCGTCCCGCGTCGCCATCTTCCGGGCCGGATTCACGGACTACATTGCGCAAGATCTCGCTGTATCGCTGGGGCGCGATCGGCAGACGATGCTCAAAATACCAGGCCGAAAAGCTGCCTTCGCCCGGGTCATAGCGGAGCTCGATCTCGCCCTTCTCCAGCGCCTCGCCATAGGACGAGCCGATGATCGGCAGCAGCACGCCGGGCCGCGCCCGGTACGGCAAGATATCCCAATCGATGTCGAAGGAGGCCGCATGCGGCGAGGCCGGACCCCATTCCAGCACGTCCAGCCACCATGGATTGTCGGCGAAATGCACGCCGACATGGTTGGGGACGAAATCGAGGATCAGGCCGAGGTCATGCGCCTTCAATGCTTGGTTCAACCGTTCGAAGCCAGCTTCGCCACCGAGTTCCGGGTTGAGTTTGGTGTGATCGACGATGTCATAACCGTGGGTAGAGCCCTTGCGTGCCTTCATGAAGGGCGAGGCATAGACATGCGTGATGCCAAGCGCCTTCAGATAGGGGATGACGGCAGCGGCCGCGTCAAAATCAAAATCGGCGGCCAGTTGCAAACGATAGGTCGCAATCGGAATCGCCGGAGACATCAGCGCGCTCCGAGATGCCAGAACACTGACCACGGCGGCATCGTTCCGCCGATGTCGCCGCCCCAGATCTGGGCGCCGGCCGTCTGGCTTGGTGCGTGAGCGATGTCGTCATTCGACAGGTTGGCTGACAGCCACAGTGTTGCGCCATCGCCCGTGCGCCAGTACGCCGTCAGCAAGCCGTTATTCATTACCTGGGCTTCGCCGAACGCCGCGCCGGCCAGCCGCGGGACAATTTCGCGCCGGCGAATCGCGAGCAGTTCGCGCACGAGCGCCAGTCGCTTGCTTCCCGCCGCTTCGTCGCGCATATCCCAATCGAGCACGGCGGATTGAAAGGTCGCCTCTTCCAGGGGGTCGGGCAGCTCATCGCCATATTTCGCATAGGCTCCGGCGAACTCCCTGTGACGTCCATTGCGGACGGCATCGGCGAGTTCGCCCTTGAAATCGCAGAAGAACGGGAAGGGTCGTGTCGAACCCCATTCTTCGCCCATGAACAGCATGGGAATCGTCGGCGCCAGCAGCGTGATCGCCAGCGCGGCCTCGATTGCTTTCGGATCGGCCATGCTCTCGAGCCGGTCGCCAAGTGCGCGGTTGCCGATCTGGTCATGGTTCTGCAGGAAATTGACGAAGGCGGTCGGCGCCAGCTGGCCGCTCGGCTCGCCACGCAATCGACCGCCGCGATGCGCGGACGCCTCGCCCTGATAGACAAAGCCCGAGCCGAGCGCACGACCGACGTCATGACGCGGCGAACGCTGATAGTCGCGGTAGTAGCCGTGGGATTCGGCAGTCAACAGTACGTGCCAGGCGTGGTGATAGTCATCATTCCACTGCGCCCGGTATTTGCCGCACGGCCGATCTTCGCTCGCATCCAGAAGGCTGGCAGCGTTGCCGTCGTTCTCGAGCACCAGGTGGATATAGCGATCGCCTTGGGCGGCGAACCGACCAGCCGCGACGCTGAGATCGTGCAGCATCGAAATCTCGCCCAGCTCGGCTATGGCGTGCACGGCGTCGAGCCGCAACCCGTCGAAACGATACTCGTTCAGCCAGTACAGCGCATTCTCGATGGCGAAGGCGCGCACCTCGCGCACCCGATAATCGATTGCACTGCCCCAGGGGGTCTGCGCTTCCGTGAAGAAGGAGGGCGCATAGCGGCCGAGATGGTTTCCTTCGGGGCCGAAGTGGTTATAGACCACGTCGAGAAACACCATCAGCCCGCGCAAATGCGCCTCATCGACCAGCGTCTTGAGATCGTCGGGACGGCCATAGGTGCTGTCGGGCGCGTACCACAGCACGCCGTCATAGCCCCAGTTGCGACGTCCTGAGAAATCCGCAAGCGGCATCAATTCGAGCGCGGTGATGCCGCTTGCCACCAGGTGATCGAGCTTGTCGATCATGGCGCGGTAGGTGCCATCCTGGGTGAAAGTGCCGACATGGGTTTCGATCAGCACGGTTTCCGGCCACGGCCGCCCGCGCCAGTTGGAAGCGCGCCAGCGGTAGCTTGCGTGATCGATCACCTCGCTTGGGCCCGCTACGTCATCGGGCTGAAAGGCGGAAGCCGGATCGGGCACGTCGACCTCGTCGTCGATCCGGAGCTTGTAGCGCGCGCCGGCCTTGACGCCGGAGATTTCGACAGAAAACCACCCGCCTTCGCCGCAGCGCATCGGATGGGCTTTTTCCAGCAGCAGATCGACACGCTTCGCCGCCGGCGCCCAAAGCCGGAATAAGGCGCCGTCCGCAGTCAGCCGTGTGCCGAATTGCCGCTCATTCATGCCGAACCCGCGAAGGCAAGGACCGAACGGGGAGGCGCTTTTGCCTCGTTTCCCGATGCGAAATCTCTGACCTCGTGCTTAACGTCCGCGGTGTTCAATAGTTGCCGCCAAGCCTTGTATTCCGGCATCTTCGGCAGATTGAACGCGATCTCTTCAGGAGCCGCGTTCAAAACGATGAAAATCGGCTTCCCGCCGTGTTCGGTCGGGCCGAGTACATAAGAAAGAAATCGGCTTTCCGGAAATTTCCAGTCTTCTTCCTTCATCTCCGCGGCGGCGGGCGTCAGCCACAACACCCCATAGGAGCCATCGGGGCGTCGCCCATCGAGCCAGCGGTGTGATCGCAGCTGCGGGAAGCGCCGGCGCAACTGGGTCATATGGCCTATGAAATCAATGAGGTCACAGCCTTCGCGGCCGAGCCCTTCCCAGCCGACCCAGCCGATTTCGTTATCCTGGCAATAGGCGTTGTTGTTGCCGAGCTGGGTATTGCCGACTTCGTCGCCGGCCAGAATCAGCGGCAATCCCTGGGCCAGCAACAGGCAGGCGAGCTGGTTCTTCCGCAGCCGACGGCGAAGAGCAGTGATAGCCGGGTCGTCGGTCGGTCCTTCGTGGCCGCAATTGTTGCTGTAATTATCGTTTGCGCCGTCGCGATTATCTTCGCCGTTGGCCTCGTTGTGCTTTTCGTTGTAGCTGAACAGATCCTGCAGCGTGAAGCCGTCATGCACGGTGATGTGGTTGACGCCGGCGCGCGGCTTGCGGCCGTCGTGGTTGAACAGATCTGACGAGCCGGTCATGCGGCTGGACACTTCGCCGATCAGGCTGCCTTCGCCGCTCCAGTAGCGCCGCATCGCGCTGCGATAGCGATCGTTCCATTCCGACCATTGCGACGGAAACGCGCCGACCTGATAGCCACCGAGTCCGAGGTCCCAGGGTTCGGCGACGAGCTTCACCGACGACAGCACCGGGTCTTGCCGGATCGCGGTGAGGAAGGCGGTGTTGCGGTCAAACCCGTTCGGTCCGCGCGCCAGCGTGGTGGCGAGGTCGAAACGGAAGCCGTCGACGTGGCAGACCTCGACCCAGTAGCGCAGCGAATCCATCACCATCTGCAGCACCCGCGGATGAGCGAGCTTGACCGAGCTGCCGCAGCCGGTGAAATCGTCATAGTAGCGCGGGTTGTCCTTCATCAGCCAGTAATAGGAGGCGTTGTCGATGCCGCGGAGCGACAGCGTCGGGCCCATATGGTTGCCTTCAGCGGTGTGGTTATAGACGACGTCGAGCATCACCTCGATGCCGGCGTCGTGCAGCCGCGCCACCGTGGTGCGGAAGGCGTCGAGCGGATTGTCCTGCGCGTAGCGCGGCTCCGGCGCAAAAAAAGACAGCGTGTTGTAACCCCAGTAATTCACCAGTTTCCGTTCGACCAGCACCCGGTCGTCGACGAAGCCATGGATCGGCAGCAGCTCGAGCGTGGTGACGCCGAGCCGCTTGAGGTGCTCGATCATCGCGGGCGAGGATAGGCCGCCGAAGGTGCCGCGCAGGTTGGGCGGCACGTCTTCGCGTTTCTGCGTCAGGCCCTTGACGTGAGCCTCGTAGATGATGGTGTCTTCCCAGGGGATGTTGGGGCGCATTTCGCGACGGCCCCAGTTGAAGGTTTCGTCGACCACTACCGCCTTCGGCATGCCGCGGGCATTGTCGCGGCGGTCGAAGGAGAGATCCTCGCGCGCGCTGCCGGTGCGATAGGCGAAATGCGCATCGCTCCACACCAGCCGTCCGGCGAGCCGCCTTGCATAGGGGTCGAGCAGGAGCTTGTTGGGATTGAAGCGGTGGCCGTGCTCGGGCTCATAAGGCCCGTGCACCCGATAGCCGTAGAGCTGGCCCGGCGAAACGTCGTTCAGATAGCCGTGCCAGACATCCTCATTGCGCTCCGGCAATTCGATGCGCTCCAGCTCGCGGCGGCCCTGGCTGTCGAACAGGCAAAGCTCGACCTTCTGCGCGTTGGCGGAGAACAGTGCAAAGTTGGTTCCCCGACCGTCCCAGCTTGCACCGAGGCGCGCGAACGTTCCGGCAGACAGTCGCATGCGTCAGCTTTCCGGTACAAGAAAAATGGCGGCCAGGGGTGGGATGGTGAGATTGAGCTCGGGCACGAGGCCTCCCAGCGTATGGACCTCGCCGACGTTGCCGACATTGCCGCCGCCGTAATGGGAGGAGTCCGAATTGAGAACCTCGCGCCATTTGCCCGGAAACGGCACGCGGACGCGATAATTGTAATACACATTGGGTGAAAAATTCACGACTACCAGGCATCGCGCGCGCGCTTCGTTGCCCTTGCGGATCCAGGCGAACACATTGCCGTTGGCGTCGTCGGTGACGACCCACTCAAAGCCGGCCTGATCGCAATCCAGTTCATGCAGTGCCGGCAGCGCGCGATAGAGCCGGTTGAGGTCGCGGATCAAGGATTGGATGCCGGCGTGTTTGCGTTGGTCGAGCAGATGCCAGTCCAGCGAGCGATCATGGCTCCATTCGCGCTCCTGGGCGAATTCACCGCCCATGAACATCAGCTTCTTGCCGGGGTGGCCGAACATGAAGCTGTAATAGGCGCGCAGGTTTGCGAAGCGCTGCCAGTCGTCGCCCGGCATCCGGCCGAGGATGGAGCGTTTGCCGTGGACGACCTCGTCGTGCGAAAGCGGCAGGATGAAATTCTCGGAGAATGCGTAATGCAGGCCGAACAGGATGTCGCCGTGGTGATGTTTGCGGTGGATCGGATCCTTGCTGATGTAGTTCAAGCGTGTCGTGCATCCAGCCCATGTTCCATTTGTAGCCGAAGCCTAAGCCGCCAAATTCGACCGGGCGCGACACTTGCGGCCATGCTGTTGAATTCTTCCGCGGCGGTGGTGGCCTGCGGAAACCTGGAAAACACCTCGATATTGAAGCGGCGCAGGAAGTCGATGGCATCGAGATTTTCCCGGCCGCCATATTTGTTCGGGATCCAGCCGCCCGCGGGCCGGCTATAGTCGAGATAGAGCATCGAGGCGACCGCATCGACGCGCAGGCCGTCGACGGCATAGCGCTCCAGCCAGAACAGCGCGTTCGACACCAGGAAATTCACCACTTCGGTGCGGCCGTAATTGTAGATCAACGTGCCCCAGTCGAGGTGGCGGCCCTGCAGCGGGTTGGCGTGTTCGTACAGCGCGGTGCCGTCGAAATTGCCGAGGCCGTGCGGATCGTCCGGGAAATGCCCGGGCACCCAGTCCAGCAGCACGCCGAGGCCTTCGCGATGGCAGGCGTCGACCAGCGCGGCAAAATCCGAAGGCGTGCCGAACCGGCTGGTCGGGGCGTACAGGCCGGTCGGCTGGTAACCCCATGAGCCGTCGAACGGGTGTTCGTTGACCGGAAGAAATTCGATATGGGTAAAGCCGAGATCCCGGGCGTAACGCGGCAGCTGCTCGGCAAGCTCGCGGTACGTCAGCCACTGATTGTGTCCCTTACGCCGCCACGAGCCCAGATGGACCTCGTAGATCGACATCGGCGAACCCAGCGCATTGATGCGCTCGGGTGCCGCCTGCGGATGCGGCAGCTTTGCCTCGTCGAACACGATCGAGGCCGTGCTCGGGCGCATTTCCGCGGCAAAGGCCATCGGGTCCGATTTCAGCGGCAGATGCTGGCCCTGCGGACCGATAATGTCGAACTTGTAGTGATCGCCCGCGGTGGCATGCGGCACGAACAGCTCCCAATAGCCGACGCCGCGCACGCGCATCGGATGCCGTCGCGGGTTCCAGAAGTTGAAATCGCCGACTACGCTGACCCGCTGCGCATTGGGCGCGAGCACCACGAAGGCGACGCCGTCGACGCCGTCGAGCGTCATCGGATGCGCGCCGAGCTTGTCGTAAAGCCGCTGATGGGTGCCTTCGCCGAGCAGATAGAGATCGAAATCGGTCAGGACAGGGGGAAAGCGATAGGGGTCGTCGAGTTCGACCACAGCTTCGCCGAAGCGGGCGCGCAACTGATAGCGCCTCGAGCCGTTCGGGAGCGCGCCCGCGAACAGGCCGGCGTCGTGAATGCGCGCAAGCTCCGCCGTTTCGCCATGCTCGCCGATCGCCTCGACATTCGACGCTTCGGGCAGGAACGCGCGCACCACGGTCCTGTCGCCCTCGGTATGAAGGCCGAGATAGTGGAAGGGATCGGAGTGGCGGCCTTCGACTATCGCATAGGCCTCCGCGGGCAGTTTGGTCATGAAGCCTCGCTGGTATTCGCGGTATTGCCGGACAAGATTCGGATCGCGCCGGTTAGCGGCACGCGCAGCCAGTCCGGCCGGTAGGCCAGTTCGTATTCGATCTCGTAGAAGGCTTTTTCAAGCAGGAAGAAGTTCAAAAGCTGCTCCGAAACTGCCTGATCGGCCGGCCACAGTCGCGCATTGGTCATGATTTCGCGATAGGCGGCGAGGAACGCGGCTGTCGCCCGATCGCGCCATTCGCCGAGCGCCGCGCCGAGCTTGCCCTGTTCGTCGGTTGCGACTTTCAGCGCGCGCTCCAGCGCGGCCGTGGCCGAATAGTCGATCGAACGGATCAGGCCGGCGACGTCGCGCGCCGCGGGCGCTTTGCGCCGCCGCTCGGCGTGCGGGCGGCGCGGCTCGCCCTCGAAATCGATGATGAAGATATCGTCCTTGACGATCAGCATCTGTCCGAGATGGAAGTCGCCATGGTGACGGATCTTGAGGCCGTCGACATCAGGAGGAAGCAGCGCGTTCAGGCGATCGCGCAGTGCGTCGCGCTGCGCCAGCAGCTGCTCGACCAGCGGGCGATCGGCATCCTTGATTGCATCGCGCCGCTGCCTCAGCGCGTCGAAGACGCGCTCGGCGCGAACCATCACGTCCTCGATCCAGCGCTGCACGTCCTCGGGGTTGGTCGGTTCGGGCGCGAAATCGGCCAATTCGTCGGTGCTGGCCAGCGCGAGATGCATCTCGGCGACGCGTCTTCCGGTTTGCGACATGTAGCGCAGATAGGGGATCTGCTCCTCGCTTTCGGCCGGATGCCCGCTTGACGCCAGCAGGCGCTGCTCGTCGACGAAGCGATCGAGATAGGCCGAGGTCACGGTCCAGCCGTCGCCCTGATTTTCGACGAAGGCATGAACGATCGCGATCGCGTTTTTCTGGTTGCCCTCGATCAGTTCGACGCTGCCGAGCAGCGCCGGCGTGTTGGCAAAGCCCGCCACCTCGGTCAGGAAGCGGCCCATCTCGATCTCCGGATTGATGCCGGATTCGAGCTTGCGATAGACCTTGACGACATATTGGTTGTCGACCAGCGCGGTAGAGTTGGATTGCTCGGTTTCGACGGCGCGGACATGTTCGGGCGGTTTGACCGGCTTGTCGGACAGGCGGCTGGTCGGCCGGAATTCGAGGCGCAGGCCATTTTCCTCGACGGTCAGGTTTTCCCTCAGATTGCGCAGCAAGAGCGCGATGAAGATGTGGTCGGTCGCGACATCCAGCAGCGTTCCTTCCCGCGCGCCCTGGCGCACGGCGGCGAAAGCGCGGGGATTGTAGCGCTCGCGGTCGAAACGCACCCACTCGATCTGCATCGGCAAGACGTAGCGCTGGGTCACGCCGCGCTGGGTCGCCTCAAAAAAGGCGAGCCAGGGACGGTTGTCGCCGATATCGCAGAACGGGATCGCCGAGGTCAGGACGGGATGGATCGCCTTCGGCGAACGCTCCGGATACCAGCGGGTGCGCGCCAGGAATCCGGGCAGCACATCACGTTCGAAGACGCTGCGGGTGCGGGCGAGCGATACCCAGGTCGCGCCCAGCGGCACCACCAGCGTTTCGAATTCCGGAACCACCGAAGGCGCGACGTGCTCGGATTTGTCGCGCTCCTTGAGCTGGAACCAGTAGAAGCCATACGGCGCCAGCGTAATCATGTAGGGCAATTCGCCGATCGCCGGAAAACGCGTGCGGCCGAGCATTTCCAGCGGGATCCGCTCCTTCCAGGCAGAAAGATCGAGTTCGGTGGCCTGCGCCGATCGCGACAGGTTGGCGACGCAGAGGATCACTTCATCCTGATACTGCCTGACATAGGCGAGCACCGAGCGATTGACCGGGCGGATGAACGTCATGGTGCCGCGGCCAAACGCCAGAGTCGACTTGCGTACCGCAATCAGCCGCTTGGTGGCGCTCAACAGCGAGGACAGGCTGCGCGACTGCGCCTCGACATTGACCGCCTCGTAGCCATAGACCGGGTCCATGATGGTCGGCGCATAGAGCCGCGCCGGGTCGGCGCGGGAGAAGCCGCCATTGCGGTCCGGCGTCCATTGCATCGGCGTGCGCACGCCGTTGCGGTCGCCGAGATAGATGTTGTCGCCCATGCCGATTTCGTCGCCGTAATAGATGATCGGCGTGCCCGGGAACGACAGCAGCAGCGAATTCATCAGCTCGATCTTGCGCCGGTCGTTGTCCATCAGCGGCGCCAGGCGCCGGCGGATGCCGACATTGATGCGGGCGCGGGGATCGTTGGCATAGGTCGACCACAGATAGTCGCGCTCGACGTCGGTGACCATTTCCAGCGTCAGTTCGTCGTGGTTGCGCAGGAACAGCGCCCACTGGCAATTGGCCGGGATATCCGGGGTCTGGCGCAGGATGTCGGTGATCGGAAAGCGGTCCTCCTGCGCGATCGCCATGTAGATCCGCGGCATCAGCGGGAAATGATAGGCCATATGGCATTCATCGCCCCTGCCGAAATATTCCTGCACGTCCTCCGGCCATTGATTGGCTTCGGCCAGCAGCACCTTGCCTTTGGCGTAGGCGTCGAGCTCGGCGCGCAGCTTCCTGATGATGGCGTGGGTCTCCGGCAGGTTCTCGTTGTTGGTGCCGTCGCGTTCGCACAGATAGGGAATCGCGTCGAGCCGGAAGCCGTCGACGCCGGTATCGAGCCAGCGCTTCATGACCTTCACGATCGCGCCGACCACGCGCGGATTGTCGAAATTGAGGTCCGGCTGGTGCGAGAAGAAGCGGTGCCAGTAGAACTGGCCGGCTTCCGGGTCCCAGGTCCAGTTCGACTTCTCGGTGTCGGTGAAGATGATCCGCGTGCCCTGATATTTCTGGTCGGTATCGCTCCAGACATACCAGTTGCGCGCGCTCGATTTGGGATCGCTGCGACGCGCGCGCTTGAACCAGTCGTGCTGGTCGGAGGTGTGATTGATGACGAGTTCGGTGATGACCCGCAGGCCGCGCCGCTTGGCTTCGACGATGAAGCGCTTGAAATCCTTCATCGTGCCGAAATCGGGATTGATCGCGCCGTAGTCGGCGATGTCGTAGCCGTCGTCGCGGCCGGGCGAGGGATAGAACGGCAACAGCCACAGCGCGGTGACGCCGAGATCCTGCAGATAGCCGAGTTTCTCGGTCAGCCCCGCGAAGTCGCCGATGCCGTCATTGTTGCTGTCGGCAAAGGCCTTGACGTGAAGCTGGTAGATGATGGCGTCCTTGTACCAGAGCTCGTCGCCGTCCAGCGCGGTGACCGGCAGCTCGGTTGCGTCGATGGATGACAAAAGGTTCATGGCGTCCCTCACGCCAGACAGCGAAACAGCAGCGCGGGATCGCGCGCCGGGTCGATCCGCAGCCGGATGCCGCCCCACTCCAGCGGGATAGCGTTCGCCGGTCATGAGGTTTTCGACCGCGGCGACGTGGCGGCGGTCGCCGGCCATGCCGACCTGGATGTCGCCGAGCGGAAGCCAGAATTCATGCACGTCGCGCGACAGCGCGATCGCCGCCACGACGCTGTTGGTCTGGTTGACCGATTCCTTGACGAAGGCGATGACATTGCCGTCATCGACCGGAATGAAGCGCAATTGGCTGGTCTGCTGCAGCGCCGTGTTTTCGCGGCGGGCGCGGTTGAGATCGCGGATATAGGGCTTGATATTGCCCGGCCTGTCCCAGTCCCGCACCTTGATCTCGTATTTTTCGGAATCGAGATATTCTTCCCGGCCCGGGATCGGCTCGTGTTCCAGTAGCTCGAATCCGTTGTAGATGCCGTAGGTCGAGGACAGCGTGGCGGCCAGCGCGACGCGGGACTTGAACATCCAGGTCTCGCCGCTCTGCAGATGATAGGGCAGGATGTCGGGCGTATTGACGAAGAAATTCGGGCGATAGAAATCGCGCTCCGGATAGGCCGTCAGCTCGTTGAGATATTGTTCCAGCTCCCACTTCTGGGTCCGCCAGGTGAAATAGGTGTAGGACTGGGTGAAGCCGAGCTTGGCGAGGCCCTTCATCAGTTTCGGCCGGGTGAAGGCTTCCGCGAGGAAGATCACGTCGGGATGGCGAAGCTGGATGTCGTGGATCAGCCATTCCCAGAACCGGAACGGCTTGGTGTGGGGATTGTCGACCCGGAAAATCTTCACGCCTTGGTCGATCCAGAACAGCACCACGTCGCGCAGCGCGTTCCACAGCGCGCCGGCATCCTGGGACGAGAAATCGGGATTGACGATGTCTTCGTATTTTTTCGGCGGATTTTCCGCATAACGCATCGATCCGTCCGGCCGCCGCTTGAACCATTGCGGATGCTGCTTTGAGCCAGGGATGGTCGGGCGAGCATTGCACGGCGAAGTCGAGCGCGACTTCCATGTCGTGCTGCTTGCAGGCCGCGACGAACTCGCGGAAATCCTCCAGCGTGCCGAGTTCCGGATGCACCGCGTCGTGGCCGCCTTCGGCCGACCCGATGGCGTAGGGACTGCCGGGATCGCCTTCGGCCGCCGTCACCGCGTTGTTGCGGCCCTTGCGGTTGGTGCGGCCGATCGGGTGGATCGGCGTGAGATAGACCACGTCGAATCCCATCGCCGCGATATCGGGCAGCCGCGCGATGCAATCCTTGAAGGTGCCGTGCTGGCCCGGAACCGTGCCCTGGCTGCGCGGCACCATCTCGTACCAGGCGCCGTTGCGCGCCCGCGGCCGGTCCGCGACAAAGGGAAACAGCGGCGATCGCGTCAGGTCCGGCCGAAACTGGCTCACGGCCATCGCGTCCTTCAATTCGTCGGTCAGAAGCGGCGCGGCTCTCGCCGGTCTGCAGAAAATCCTCGCATTGCCGCAGGATGATGGCGGAGGCGTCAGGTCCGCCGGCCTGCGCCTTGGTGAGCATGCCCGCGCCTTCGATCGCGTCGAGCGTCAGGTCGGCGCCGGCCTTCTGCTTGAGCTCGAAGCCGTGCCGCCAGGTGGCGAATTCGTCGGTCCAGGCCTCGATCGCATAGACATAGCGGCCGGGCTGCGTCCGGCACGAACGACCCGCCCCAGCGGTCATTGCTGTGATGGGTCATCGGCTCGCGGCGCCATTCGCGGTCGCGTTCGCGCCGCCAGACCAGCGCCGCGGCAACCACGTCATGTCCGTCGCGATAGATGTCGGCCCAGACCTCGACCCGCTCGCCGACGATCCGCTTCACCGGAAAGCGGCCGCCATCGATCAGCGGATAAACATCCTCGATATGGAAAGCGCCGCCGGCTGCGGCGCTCTCGACAGTTTGAGTTGTTTTGTTCACGGTGATGCCATTGACATGGAAACGACGTCCCGTTTCGATTGCGGGAAAGGAGACGCTCCGGACATATATAGAAAGCCGCTGGCCGGGCATTGGTTCCCGGGGAACGCCGGGATGGCCTTGGAGTTAAACACGGCTATCCTATTCCTGCATCTAGAGAATTTCGCGACGGCCCCCGCTGTTGCGTGCAAACCGCGTGCCGAATGGACCTTTTCACCAAAGCCAAAGAACTGGGAATTCAGCCCGATTTTATCGACGCTCTCGGTAACCATCGCGTGACGAGCGAGCCCGCGCTGAAAATCATCATCGACGCCCTGCCGGCTCGCGTGCCCCGCACCGCTTTCTCGGCGAGGCGGTGGTGATCCGGTCCGGCCGGCCGGCGCCGGACCGAACTCGAGCAGGCTGCCACGTTCCCGCTGCGCTGGAAAATCGTTGCGGATCTTAAGGTTATCGCGCAGGGCGAGACCCATGATCCGCGTCATCGTCTGGCCGGCGGATCTGCCGGAGGGCAGCTTACCGGCTGCAGCTGACCGATGCCTCCGCTGTTTCAGAAGAGGTGCCGCTGATCGTCGCGCCGCCCAAGGCCTTCGGCGGCGATTTCGACCGCTGCTGGCTGTTGGCGGTCCAGCTTTACGGCGTCACGGTCGGCGCGCAACTGGGGAATCGGGGATTTCGCCGACCTCGAAGGGCTGATCGAACTGGCAGGCCAGCTGGGCGCCGACGGCGTCGGCCTCAATCCGCTGCACGCGCTGTTCGACGACCGGCCCGGCGATTGCAGCCCCTATTCGCCGAACAGCCGGCTGTTTCTGAATGCGCTCTATATCGACGTCGAAAGAGTCCCCGGATTTCAACCCGGTGCTGCCAACACCGATACGCTCGCCCGGCTGAGACAGGGCGATATCGTCGATTATGTCGCGGTCGCCGGGCTGAAATGGCGCGCGCTGCGCTTCGGCGTTCGATGCCTTCAACGCCAATCCCGACAGCGAACGCCGGCAGGATTTCGAAAAATTTCGCACCGAGCGCGCGCCGTCTGTTGTCGCGCTTCGCCTGCTTCGAGGTGCTGCGGCACAAATTCAACAAGCCATGGTGGGAATGGCCGCAAGAATGGCGGCAGCCCGACGAGGCCAACTGCGCGCGGCTTGCGTCAGGGCGCCGGATCGGGCCGAGATCGAATTCGTCGAATTCGTGCAATGGATCGCCGACCGGCAGCTCGGGGCATGCCAGGCGCATGCGAAATCGCTGGGCATGAAGGTCGGCCTCTATCTCGATGTCGCGGTCGGCGTGCAATCCGACGGCTTCGATGCCTGGAACGAACAGGTCGCGATCTCCCGCCGTCTCGCGGTCGGCGCGCCGCCGGACGCGCTGAATACCGCGGGCCAGGACTGGGGGCTCGCCGGCTTCAACGCCGCCGGCCTGGAAATCAAATCGTTCGAGCCGTACCGGGAAATGCTGCGGGCCTCGATGCGCCATGCCGGCGCGATCCGGCTCGATCACGTGCTGGGCCTGAAGCGGCTCTATCTGGTGCCGCACGGTTTTGCGCCCGACAATGGCGCCTATGTGCAAATGCCGTTCGAGGCGCTGCTGGCGGCGACCGCGCAGGAAAGCGTGGCGCATCGCTGCGTGGTGATCGGCGAGGATCTCGGCACCGTGCCGGAAGGCTTTCGCGAAGAGATGGCCGATTGGGGCATCTGGTCGTATCAGGTGATGATGTTCGAGCGCGACGATGACGGCCGGTTTCGCGGCATCGACTATTACACGCCTAACGCGCTCGTCACCTTCAACACCCACGATCTGTCGACCTATGCCGGCTGGCGCTCGTTCAGCGACCTGAAGCTGAAACGCTCGCTCGGGATCGATCCCGGCGAAAGCGACGATGCGCGCTGGCATGCGCTGACGATGCTGAGCGACATCCTGCGTCATCACGCCATCGACAGCCACGATCTCTACGCGGTGGCCGGCTTCCTGGCGCGGACCAAATCCCGCCTGCTGGCGATCTCGCTGGAGGATCTGCTCGGCGTGATCGACCAGCCCAATATTCCCGGCACCGTCAACGAACATCCGAACTGGCGGCAGCGGTTGCCGCTCGCGATCGACGAGATTGCGGCGGCGATCGACGTTGCCGCGCTCAAGCGCGCCACGGCCGAGCGGACGCGCGCCGCGGTCTGACGCTTCAATAATTTCAGCGGGACGAGAGCCTTGTCCAGTCGCATCGAAGACTATGGATTGATCGGCGATTGCGAGACCGCGGCCCTGGTCGGCCGCGACGGCTCGATCGACTGGCTGTGCTGGCCGGCATTCGATTCCGACGCCTGCTTTGCCGCGCTGCTCGGCACCCACAGCAACGGCCGATGGCTGATCGCGCCGGCAGAAGAGGTGAAGAACACCTCCCGCCGCTACTGGGACAATACGCTGATCCTGGAGACGCGCTTCGAGACCGCGAGCGGCACGGTCGCGCTGATCGATTTCATGCCGCCGCGCGGCAACGCCTCCGACGTCGTCCGGCTGGTGCGCGGCGTCGCGGGCAAGGTCAGGCTGGGATGCAGCTCGTGATCCGCTTCGGGTTCGGCACCGACATCCCCTGGGTCAAGCGCACCGAGGACGGCGCGCTGCTGGCGATCTGCGGGCCCGACATGACGGTGCTGCGGACGCCGGTCGAGACCCGCGGCGAGGATCTGACCACGGTGGCCGATTTTTGGGTCAGGCGAAGGCGAGACCATTCCCTTCGTGCTGACCTACGGCCCGTCGCATCTGCCGGTGCCGGAACCCATCGATCCGGCCTACGCCTTGCAGGAGACCGAGGATTTCTGGACCGAATGGTGCAGCCGTTGCACCTATCGAGGGCGATCACCGCGATCTCGTGATGCGATCGCTGATCACGCTGAAGGCGCTGACCTATGGCCCGACCGGCGGCATCGTCGCGGCGCCGACGACCTCGCTGCCGGAAAAGCTCGGCGGCGCCAGCGCAACTGGGACTACCGCTTCTGCTGGCTGCGCGACGCCACCTTCACGCTGCTGGCGCTGATGAACTCCGGCTATACCGAGGAAGCCTCGGCCTGGCACAATTGGCTGCTGCGCGCCGCGGCGGGAGCGCCGGCCAACATGCAGATCATGTACGGCATCATGGGCCAGCGGCGCCTGCTGGAATGGGAGGCGGACTGGCTGCCCGGCTACGAGGGCGCGCAGCCGGTTCGGGTCGGCAACGCCGCGCATGCGCAGCTGCAGCTCGACGTCTATGGCGAGTTGATGGACGCGTTTCACCAGTCGCGCATGGCGAAGCTGAAACTCGATGACGGCAGCTGGGACCTGGAATGCGCGGTGCTGGAGCATCTGGCGGAGGTCTGGGACCAGCCGGATCACGGCATCTGGGAGCGGCGCGGCGACGGCAAGCACTATGTCTCCTCGAAGGTGATGACCTGGGTCGCGTTCGACCGCGCCATCAAGAGCGCCGAAAAGTTCGGCTTTGACGCGCCGCTCGATCACTGGCGGGCATTGCGCGACGAGATCTGCCGCGACGTCTGCGAAAAGGGCTTTGACGCCAGGCAGAACGCGTTCGTCGAATCCTACGGCTCGCAACTGCTCGACGCCAGCATCCTGCTGCTGCCCGCGGTGGGTTTCCTGCCGCCGTCGGACCCGCGCGTTCGCGGCACCATCGCGGCGATCGAGAAGCACATGATGCGGGACGGATTCGTGCTGCGGCACGATCCCCGCGAGGTCATCGGATGAAAAGCAGCCGATCGAGGGCGCGTTTCTCGCCTGCACGCCTCTGGCTCGCCGACGCCTATGTGCTGGCCGGCGAGATCGACAAGGCGCAGGCGCTGTTCGATCGCGTGGTGGCGGTCGCCAACGATCTCGGGCTGTTGGCGGAGGAATATCGATTCCGGCGTCGGGCGTCAGACCGGCAATTTTCCGCAGGCGCTGACCCATATCGCGCTGATCAACACCGCGCATAATCTCAGCGCCGCCAGGAAGCCGGTCGGAGAAGCCGGCGATGCAGCGGTCGAAGTAGGGCAGGAAATCAATTCTCGTCGTCCCTGCGAAAGCAGGGACCCATAACCGCAGGCGTTGATTGTCAGCAAAGGCAACTGCCACTACACCTCAACGAGGGGGCACGGCTGGATGGGTGGCTCGCGCTTCGCTTGGCCGGGACGACGCGTGGAGAGAGGTGCGCAAGCCTGCAGCTATCCGGCCTCGTTATCCCGCAAGATCATCTCGATCGCCCCCGCAAAGCCTTCGTCCTCGTTCGAGGCCGTGACATGCGTCGCCTGTTGCTTGACGTCGTCGGTGGCGTTGCCCATCGCGATCGACAGGCCGCTGTTCCTGAACATCGCGAGATCGTTCTGCATGTCGCCGATGGTGGCGACTGCGTCGGTCGAGATGCCCAAGACGCGTCGCCATCGCCTCCACGAAGGTGCCCTTGTCGTGGCCCGGCGGGGTGACGTCGAGGTAATAGCTTTGCGATCGCACCGCGGTCGCCTGCGTGCCCACCGCCTCGAGCATCGCGGCTTCGCAGCGTTGCAGCAGGGCCGGATCGGCGCTGGAGCCGACGATCTTGCAGGCGGCCGACAGGATAGGGCGAAAAATCCGTCGACCACGGTCGGATCGGCCCGGATCGCGCGCTATTTCGTGCGGGACGTATTCGCCGTCGCCGTTGCGGGTGAGCCACTTATCGTTGGTGAACAGCCAGATATCGATACCGAATTCGTTCAGCACGTCGAGACTGCGCTCGACCGCGGACGCCGGGATCAGATGCTGCTCGATCGGGTTCAGGTTCGGATCGACGATCGAGCTGCCGTTGAAGGCGCCGACCGGCAGCGTGATCGCGAGCGGCTCGATCAGGAAGCGCATGCCGATGGTCGGACGGCTGGAGGTGATGGTGAAGCCGATGCCGGCCTCGTGCAGCCGCCGCACCGCGGCTTTCGCGCCGTCGGTCAGGATCTTGTCCTTGGTCAGCAGCGTGCCGTCGACATCGGAGACAACGAGGGCGATGCGGGTCATGCGCGGTTCCTGCTGGTGTGCCGCTGTCCGGGGCCTCGAGCCTGAGCTGGCGGACGATGTCGTCGACGATCGCATCGACCGAAGCGTCGATCGAGACGGTCACGGGGTTTTCGCTTGCGTCCGGCGGCTCCAGCGTCTCGAACTGGCTTTCCAGCAGACCCGGCGGCATGAAATGGCCTTTTCGCTGCGCCAGGCGGCTCGCGATCAATGCTTGCGTGCCATTGAGAAAGATGATGCGGACATCGCTTCGTCCATGCACCAGCACGTCGCGATAGGCGCGCTTCAGCGCCGAGCAGGCGATCACGGCATGCTCGCCGGCCAGGCAGACCCGGTCGATCTCGTCGGCGATCGCCATCAGCCAGGGCCAGCGGTCCTCGTCGGTCAGGGGGTGGCCGGCGCTCATCTTGGCGACGTTGCTGGCGGGATGAAACTTGTCGCCGTCCTCGTAGCTCCAGGCCAGCCGTTCGGCCAGTCTTTCCCCGATGGTGCTCTTGCCGGAGCCGGACACGCCCATCACGATCAGCGCGCAGGGTATCTTGTCCGCCTTATTGGCCACTAAAATTCTCCGGAAGCGCGGCCTCGTCCACCAGCCAGATGGTCTCGCCGGTGGAACGCGCCTGGTTCGCGGGCAGGTTCTCGCCTGCGAGCACGCGCGTCAAGATCGCGCGCTTTTCGGAGCCCGCCACCTCGAACAGCATTTCCCGGCAGGAGCCGAGCGCAGGCAGGGTCAGCGTCACCCGCGGCACGAAGGGTTCGACATGCGCCTCCGGCACGCCGACCACCCAGCGCTCGGTCTCGGCGATGGCTGGATAGACGGGAAACAGCGATGCGGTATGGCCGTCCGGGCCGACGCCCATCAGCACGACATCGAACAGGGGCCGGGCAGGATCGAGGCGATCGGCGCCGTAAAACGACTGCAGGATGCGCTCGTAGCGCCGCGCGGCCTCATCCGGATTAGCGGCGTCGGTCGGGATCGGGTGAATGTTGGCGGCCGGCGCGCAGGCATCGAGAAAAGCCCGCCGCGCCATGGTCATGTTGTTGAGCGGGTCGTCCGGGCTGACAAAGCGCTCGTCGCCGATGAACCAGTGTACGCGCGGCCACGGGAATTTGGTTCGCCAGGGCTCGGTCGCAAGCAACTGATAGAGTTGTTTCGGGCTTGATCCGCCGGTCAGACAGATCGCCACGCGACCGCTATTGGCGGCGATCCTTGCCATCGATGCGATCCGCGGCGGTCTTCGCGAGCGCCGCCGAATCCGCAACCGTGATCACATGGCGATCGTCGTTCGGGGCCATCCGCTCTAACCGAGCTTGCGCCAGCTGCGGCCGTCGCGCTTGAGCAGCTCTTCGGCGCCGGCGGGACCTTCGCTGCCGGCCGCGTATTTCTCGAGCCCCCTGGCGCCGGCTTTCTTCCAGGCATCGAGGAACGGCTGCACCGCTTTCCAGCCGGCCTCCACGCTGTCGGCGCGCTGGAACAGGATGTTGTCGCCGATCATGCAGTCGTAGATCAGCGTCTCATAGCCGGTCGCGGGCTCCGCCTTGAAGTAGTCCTTGTAGCGGAACTTCATCTCGACGCCGCTGATCGTGATCGTCGGTCCCGGGACCTTGGTGTTGAACTGCAGCGCGATGCCTTCGGTCGGCTCGACGCCGATCACCAGGTAGTTCTCCGCCAGCGCGTCGACCGGCGTGCAGTTGAACATCGCGAACGGCGCCTGCTTGAACTTGATCGCGACTTCGGTGCGCTTGATGCCGAGCGCCTTGCCGGTGCGCAGATAAAAGGGCACGCCGGCCCAGCGCCAGTTGTCGATGGTCAGTTTCAGCGCGGCATAGGTCTCGGTGGTGCTGCCGGGTTTGACGTCCTCGGTCCTGTGTAGTCCGGCGATCTCGGTGTCGCCGATCTTGCCGCCGAGATACTGGCCGCGCACGGAATTCCTCAGCGCCTCCGCCTCGCTCTGGGTCTGGATCGCCGCCAGCACGTCGGCCTTTTCCGAGCGCACCGAATGCGCGTCGAAGCGAATCGGCGGCTCCATCGCGACCAGCGACAGCAGCTGGAACAGATGGTTCGGCACCATGTCGCGCAGCGCGCCGGTTGCGTCGTAGAAGCTGCCGCGATGGCCGACGCCGAGCTTCTCGTCGACGGTGATCTGCACGTGATCGATGTGATTGCGATTCCAGATCGGCTCGAACATGCCGTTGGCGAAGCGCAGCACCAGGATGTTCTGCACCGTCTCCTTGCCGAGGTAGTGATCGATCCGGTAGATCTGGTGCTCGGTGACGATTTTCAGCAGTTCGTCGTTCAGGGCCTTGGCCGAGGCCAGATCAGTGCCGAACGGCTTTTCGACCACCAGCCGCCGCCACGCGCCGTTGGCTTCTTTCAGCAGGCCGGTGCGGCCGAGCTGGCGGCTGATCGGCGCGAACGCGGTCGGGCGGCGTCGCCAGATAGAACAGCCGGTTGCCGCCGGTTGCGCGGTTGGTTTCCAGCTTCTCCAGCCGGTCCCGCATCGCATCGAACGAGGCCGGGTCCTTCGGATCGGCCTCGATGCTGGTGACGCATTCCAGCAGGCGCTTGGCGACCTTGTCGTCCACCGGGCGGGTGGCGAACTGGCGCAGGCCCTTCATCAGGCTGTCGCGCAAATCGTCGCTCGACATGCCCTTGCGGGCGACGCCGACCACGCAGAATTTGTCGGGCAACAGCCCGGTCGCCTCGAGATTATAAAGCGAGGGGATCACCAGCCGGTGCGTCAGGTCGCCGGTGGCGCCGAAGATCACGAAGGAGCAGGGATCGGGCTTCTTCTGGTTGGTGAGCTGGGTCTGATTCGGAAGGGCGTCTGTCACGAGCGGCCGGCCTTTGGCTTGACGATGTCGGGCGCGCTCTGCCGCGCCGGGTCGGGATGCTGCTGCGGCTCCTTGTGGCCGCCGAAGCCAGTCGCGCATCGCCGAGAGAATCTTTTCGGCGAAGGTATGTTCCTTGCGCGAGCGGAAGCGGGCGAACAAAGCCGCGGTCAGAACCTCGGCCGGCACCGCCTCGTCGATCGCGGCATTGACGGTCCAGCGGCCTTCGCCGGAATCTTCGACGAAGCCGGAATAATTATCGAGCGTGTCGTTCTTCGCGAGCGCGGACGCCGTGAGATCGAGCAGCCATGACGGGATCACGCTGCCGCGCCGCCACACCTCGGCGATATCGGCGATATCGAGATCGAAGCGATGCTCGGCGGGCAGCGCCTCGATATTGGCGTTCTTCAGGATGTCAAAACCTTCGGCATAGGCCTGCATCAGGCCGTATTCGATGCCGTTGTGAACCATCTTGACGAAATGCCCGGCGCCGATCGGGCCGGCGTGGATGTAGCCCTGCTCGATGCGCGGGTCGCGCCCATCGCGCCCCGCGGTGCGCGGGATATCGCCGATCCCCGGCGCCAGCGCCGCGAAGATCGGATCGAGGCGATCGACCACCGCCTTGTCGCCGCCGATCATCATGCAATAGCCGCGGTCGATGCCCCAGACGCCGCCGGACGTGCCGACGTCGATGTAATGGATGCCGCGCTCTTTCAGCGCCTTGCCGCGGCGCACGTCGTCCTGCCAGAAGGTGTTGCCGCCGTCGATGATGACGTCGCCGGGCTCCATCAGTTTTGCAAGCGCATCGATGGTCGCTTCGGTGATCTTGCCTGCGGGAAGCATCACCCAGGCGGTGCGCGGCTTTTCCAGCTTCTTGACGAAATCCTCCAGCGTGCCGGTGCCGACCGCGCCGTCGGCGGCAATCGCCGCGACCGCCTTCGCGTCCTTGTCGTAAACGACGGTCGTATGTCCGTGCTTCATCAGCCGGCGGACGATATTGCCGCCCATCCGCCCCAAGCCGATCATGCCGAGCTGCATCTGAATATGGTCCTTTTATTTGAGCATGATATCTGATCCGAAAACCGGTTCCCACTTTTCGGGATCATGCTCTAGTTCAACGCTTCCTGAATTGCCGCATCGAGCATCTTCAAGCCCGCTTCGAGATCGCCCTTCAGATGCACGCGCAGCGCGCGCCGGCCGCGCTCGGTCAGCACGTCGAAATCGCCGCGCGCCTGCGCCGCCTTGATCACGCCGAAGCTCGCCTTCTGGCCGGGCACCGCGAGATCCTTGGCGTCATCGGCGGTGATCTGCAGGAACACGCCGCTGTCGGGCCCGCCCTTGTAGGCCTGGCCGGTCGAATGCAGGAAACGCGGGCCGAATTCGGCGCAGGTCGCGACATGGCGCTTGTCGCGCACCGCAAGCCGCATGTGCTGCAGGCTGTCGATATGCGCGGCATTGCGCTCGATATAGGCAAGCAGCGCCACGTAATCGTCGGCACTGCTGCGGGAGAGATGCGCCTTCAGCCAGGAGCCGAGATCGCCGTCGGCGCCGGCCTTGCGCAAATCGGCGGCATTTTTCTCGTCGGTATAGAGATCGGCTTGCGCCGAGGACATCACCGGCTTTTCCGCCGGAAGCTTGCCGGATTTCTCGAACGCCGCGGTCAGCTCGCGGGTCTTGATCTTGGCGGCCTCGACGTCGGGCTGGTTGAACGGATTGATGCCGAGGATGGCGCCGGCGACCGCGGTCGCCATCTCGAAGCGGAAAAATTCCTGGCCGATATGGTCGATCGATTTCATGACGATGCGGACCACGGGATGGCCGGCCTTTTCCAGCGCAGCCAGCTTGTCGTCATGCGCGGCGTCGTCCTCGCCTTCGGTCCGGATGTCGATGAAGAAGCGGTCCTGGCCATAGATCGCGGGATCGCCAAGCGGCTCGCCGTCGATCGGGATCAGGCCCTTGCCTTCCTTGCCGGTGGATTCCGCGATCAGCTGCTCGGCCCAGGCGCCGAAATCGGCGATCTTTTTCGACGACAGGATGGTCACCTTGTCGCGGCCTTCGAGACCGGCCAGCCCCATCGCGAGCCCGAGCTGCACGCCCGGATTTTCGTGCGGCGGCACGTCCGGCCCGCAGGAGCGCACCATCGATAGCGTGTGCTTGATCAGGGTGCGGACGTCGATGCCGGCGGTCGCGGCCGGCACCAGGCCGAACGGCGACAGCACGGAGTAACGTCCGCCGATGGTGGGATCGCCGTGGAAGATGCGCGCAAAGCCCTGCTTGGTCGCGACCTTCTCCAGCGACGAGCCGGGATCGGTCACCGCGATGAAACGATGGCCGGCCTTGTCGGCGCCGATCGTCTCGGAGACGCGGGCGAAGAAATAATCCTTCATCACGTTCGGCTCGGTGGTGCCGCCGGATTTGCTGGAGACGATGAACACCGTGTTGGCGAGATTGATCTTCGCCTGCAGGCTGCGCACCTGCGCCGGATCGGTCGAGTCCAGCACATGCAGTTTCGGGAAGCCGGGCTTCTTCGCAAAGGTCTCTGCCAGCACCTCGGGCCCGAGGCTCGATCCGCCCATGCCGAGCACCACCGCATCGCTGAAATTCTGCCCTTTCACGCGCTGCGCATAATCCTCGTAGTCGGCGATATCGGCTGCGGCCGGGCTGTTGAGCCAGCCCAGCCACTTGTCCTCGTCGGTGCCGGTCCAGACCGATTTATCGTGCTGCCAGAGCCGGCGGATGGTTGCCGATGCGCGCCAGTCTTCGGTGGCCTTCTCGACCGCCTTGCCGATTACGCCGCCGAGCGCGAGCGCCTGCCGGTCGAGGCCGGTGCCAAGCACGGTGGCGCGCTTGTGCGCGACCGCGCCGTAGAGCTTGTCGGCGGCGTCCGCGAACAGCTTGACGCCGTCCTTGACCAGTTCGGCCGTGATCGCATCGAGCGAGATGCCGGATTTTTCCAGCTCGGCAAGGACGTCTCTCGCGTCCTCGATATTTTCCTCGAGGCTGTCGCGCGGCTTGCCGTGGTCGCGGAAGGCATCGAGCGTCGCCGGCGGCACGGTATTGACGGTGTTGGGGCCGATCAGCTCCTCGACATAGAGCACATCGCTGTAGTCCTTGTTCTTGGTGCCGGTCGAAGCCCACAACAGCCGCTGCGGTTTGGCGCCCTTGGCCTTTAGCTTCTCCCAGCGCGGCCCGGAGAACAGGCTCTTGTATTCCTGATAGGCAAGCTTGGCGTTGGCGATCGCAACTTTGCCCTTAAGCGCGGCCAGCCGCTCCTTCTCGGTGGGATCGTTGGCGCGGGCGATCTTCTCATCGAGCTGCTTGTCCACCGCGCTGTCGATGCGGCTGACGAAGAAGCTGGCGACGCTGGCGACGTGGGAGGGATCGCCGCCGCCTTTGACGTATTTTTCCAGCCCCGCGAGATAGGCCTTGGCGACCTCGATATAGACCTTTTGCGAGAACAGCAGCGTGATGTTGATGCTGATGCCCTCGCCGATCAGGTGCTCGATCGCGGGCAGGCCCTCCGGCGTTGCCGGCACCTTGACCATCAGGTTCTTGCGATGAACGTCCTTCCAGAGCCGTTCGGCCTCGGCGATGGTGGCCTTGGTGTCCATCGCCAGATAGGGCGAGACTTCCAGGCTGACAAAACCGTCGTCGCCGTTCAATTGATCATAGACGGGACGCAGCACATCGGCCGCATTCTGGATGTCTTCGACCGCGAGATGCTCGAACAGTTCGGCCACCGGGCGATCGCCCTTTTTCAAGGCATGCCCGATCGCGCCGTCATATTCGTCGGAACTGCCGATCGCCTTCTCGAAAATCGATGGATTCGACGTGACGCCCTTGACGCCGTCGGTATCGATCAATCTTTGCAGGTCGCCCTTGGCGACGAAGCCGCGGGCCAGAAAATCCAGCCAGACCGCCTGGCCGTGGTTTTCGAGTGCTTTGACGGGATTCATGATGGCCTTGTTCTGTTCGAGCCGGTCCCTCTCGGGTTCCCGCACCTTCCGGCGGGAAGCCGAATGTTGTCAACCGGCCCTCGAGAGGATGCCGCCCGAGGAGATATGCGTATCCACCCTGAATAACGCCATTCACAACATATCGATCCCGGCGGTAATCGATGATTTGGCGGCGATTTTCGGCAGGATTCCTGCGATGACGGCAAGATGCCGCGCTCACGGCCGCAGGTACAGGTACCCTTGCGACTGCAGTCCGGCGAGCCGGACCACGCCGCCTTTGTCGGCGCTGACAAAACCCGGCAGCAGATCCTTCAGCGTCACATTCTGCGATTTCATCGTGTTACCGCAAGCGGCGAGCATGACATTCCCGGCAATTGCTGATCATAGGAAGCTCGGCCGCGGCGAATGCGAGGGACGTTCAACACCCGATGGCGCCCAATGCGGGCGGCAACGCCGGTGACTCACCAGACCTTCCGGACCGTTGCGGTGCCGGCATGGCCGGGGGCAAGGCCTGGCGGCGTGTCGCTGCAGGAACATCATCGCGCCGAGCTGGTCATGCGCGTCACAGCCCGCTGGCGTGGCGGTCGCAATGAAGTTATGCTTTCACGGTAGCATAGCGCTGGCGACGGTCTCGTGAACAGAGCATCGGTCGAAATCCGGGTCGGAGCGGCCGCGCGAGAGCAGCGGGATCGTTTTATTCCGCTGCGGAGGTCGGATATGATCGGCGGCCTGCTCGCCGAGGGCCGCCTTGACGAAGCCGGGCAGGCAGGGCTTGGGCAACTTGCCCGTATGCTTGGCGCCATCTTTCACTACGAATATTTCGAAGAGCTTGATCGGCTGCGTGAGGCGTATTTTCATTTCGACCCGGAGGTCGATCCGCAGGCTTGCGGCCCCGCAAAGGATATCGAAGCGGCCTATCGCCGCCTGAGCGAAGAATTCGTCCGTGTATTGACGGAGGCGAATTTCATCGAAATCTCGCATGAAGAGATCGCTCGCGCCTTTGCTGAGCGCGCCCGGGTGCGGGTGAAGATCAAGGCGCCGGTGGAAGACTATCGCGACGTCCGCATGTTCCGCCGCGGGCACCACACGGAGACCATCCACGTTCCGGTCTGGTTCGGCCTGCGCCGGCGCCCGCTCGAGGTCGTGGTGTACGACGACGTCGTGCTGATGGTCGCGACCAAGCCGGGCGACACGACGCCGGCCGATGCCCGCAAGGCACTCGGGAGCGCCAGGCACGGCGGACAAAAAATCCGCAGCGGCGCGGTGCTGTTCAAGTATTTCCGCCACATCGCCCGTGCCGATCTCAAGGCGCTGTTTCCCAATGTGCGCGTGGTGATGAGCCTGTATGACCATCTTGCACTGGCGGTGCCGGCGGTTGTCGGCGGTGTGCCGATCCTGATCAAGCTCGCCTCGACCATGACGGTGCTGTTTCTCGTCGCCGGCTTTTACCTCGGTATCATCGGCACGATTCGCGATAACGACGTGGAGCAGGCGCTGGCCGCGCTCAGCGGCCTGTTCGCGCTCGGCGCCTTCATGCTGCGGCAATGGGGAAATTTTCACCGCCAGTCGCTGATCCATCAGAAGCAGCTCACCGACAATATCTACTACCGCAATGTCAACAATAATTCCGGCATCTTCACCTACATCATCGGCGAGGCGGAGGAGCAGGACTGGAAGGAAGCGCTGCTCGCCTATTATGGCCTGCTGACGGCAGCCGCGCCCCTGACCCGCGAGGCGCTCGATGCGCGCATCGAGGAGATGCTGATGCGTGTGTTCAGTGTCTCGGCCGATTTCGAGATCGACGAGGCGCTGGCGCGGCTGAAGAGCCTCGAGCTCCTCGGCGAGACCGGTGACCGCTTCTCGGTGTTGCCGCTTCCCGCCGCGCTCGCGCAACTCGACAAGGAGTGGAAGGAGCTTTTTGGGGCCGCAGCGCAAAAGAAGTAGCGCAGTGCGGGTTTATCGCGGGCGTGCGACGGCCCGGTGCCACGGCTCGCCACCTGGCTTGGCGGCTGGCCAAATTGCGCCGCAAGGCGGACATCAACCAGGCGTTCTGACCTGGCTGATGGGTCCTTTGCCTAGCGCAGGCCGGCGTTGATCTTGTCCAGCGCGCCGGAGCCGGGGCAAAGCGCCTTGGCGTCGAGCGTATTGAGCGGCGCATCCACCGTGTTGAGATGGCTGTGCAGATCGTCGGCATCGGGATCGATGTAGAGCAGGCCGGTGACGATCTGGCCCTTGGCGGCGTGCTTCTGCAGGAATGTCATCGCCCCGAGGCGGTCATGCGGGTCATAGTCCGCATCGATCTTGCGCAGCGCTAGTTGCTGCCGTCATGCTGTTCGACCACCTGCACGGTGCCCGGCGCGTAATCGACCGTGATCGGCTCGCGCCCGGTGAACACGTCGAGGCGGTTCACCGCGTCATTGTGCTCGCGGACATAGTCGAAACTCTTGGTCGAGCCGGCATGGTTGTTGAAGGCGATGCAGGGGCTGATCACGTCGATGAAGGACGCGCCCTTGTGCTCGATGGCGGCGGAGATCAGCGGCACCAGCTGGGACTTGTCGCCGGAAAAGCTGCGCGCGACGAAGGTCGCGCCTAACTGCAGCGCGATCGCCACGAGGTCGATGGCGTTGTCGGTATTCGTCACGCCCTTCTTGGACTTCGAGCCGCGGTCGGCGGTGGCCGAGAACTGGCCCTTGGTGAGGCCGTAGACGCCGTTGTTCTCGACGATATAGGTCATGTTGACGCCGCGCCGGATCGAATGTGCGAACTGGCCGAAGCCGATCGAGGCCGAGTCGCCGTCACCGGAGACGCCGAGATAGATCAGGTCGCGGTTGGCGAGATTGGCGCCGGTCAGAACCGACGGCATGCGGCCGTGAACCGAATTGAAGCCGTGCGAATTGCCGAGGAAATAATCGGGCGTCTTCGAGGAGCAGCCGATGCCGGAAATCTTGGCGACGCGGTGCGGCTCGATCGAGAGCTCGTAGCAGGCCTCGATGATCGAGGCCGTGATCGAAGTCGTGGCCGCAGCCGGCGCACAGCGTCGATATCTTGCCCTCGTAATCCCGGTGGGTATAGCCGAGATCGTTCTTGGGCAGGCCCGGATGGTGGAATTTCGGTTTGGCGATATAGGTCATGATTCACCTTGCGGAGCGGGGTCAGCTTGAGCTGGTCCTGGTGGTCGCCGATGGCGCCCGCGATGAAGCGCGCGGTGATCGGCGTGCCGTCATAGTGCAGGATCGGAACCAGGCGAACCGGATCGATGCCGTTCTCGTTGACGATCAGCGAGCGAAGCTGCGCATCGCGGTTCTGCTCGACCACGTAAACGAAATCGTGGTCGGCGATGAAGCTCGCCACGCTGGAATGGAACGGGAAGGCACGGATGCGCAGGCGGTCGAGCTGATGCCCGCGCGCCTCCAGCAGCCCGACCGCCTCGTCCATCGCCGGCGAGGTCGAGCCGAAATAGATCACGCCGTATTTGGTCGGCTTGGCGGCGTTGGCCTGCAGCGGCCGCGGCACCATGTCCTGGGCGGTCTCGAATTTGCGCACCAGCCGCTGCATGTTGTCGGCGTAGACCGAGCCTTCCTCGGAATAGCGCGCGTAGCGGTCGCGCGAGGTGCCGCGGGTGAAGTACGAGCCCTTGGTCGGGTGGGTGCCGGGATAGGTGCGGTAGGGGATGCCGTCGCCGTCGACGTCGAGATAGCGGCCGAAGTCGCGGCCTTCCTCCAGCATCTCCGCCGTCATCACCTTGCCGCGGTCATATTGCCGGGAGTCGTCCCATTTCAGCGGGCGGCACAGCCGATGGTTCATGCCGATATCGAGATCGAGCATGAGGAAGATCGTGGTCTGCAGGCGTTCGGCGAGATCGAAGGCGGTTGCGGCGAATTCGAAGGCTTCGGCCGGGTCTTCCGGAAACAGCAGTACGTGCTTGGTGTCGCCATGCGAGGCATAGGCGCAGACCAAGATGTCGCATTGCTGGGTGCGCGTCGGCATGCCGGTCGAGGGACCGGCGCGCTGCACGTTCATGATCACGGCCGGGATCTCGGCGAAATAGGACAGGCCGATGAATTCCTGCATCAGCGAGATGCCGGGGCCGGAGGTCGCGGTGAAGGCGCGCGCGCCGTTCCACGACGCGCCGATCACGATGCCGATCGAGGCGAGTTCGTCCTCGCCCTGCACGATGGCGTATTTGGCCTTGCCGGTCTCGGGATCGTGCCGCAGCTTCTTGCAATGGCTGCCGAACGCGTCGGCGAGCGACGACGACGGCGTGATCGGATACCAGGCGCAGACGGTGGCGCCGCCATAGACCGCGCCGAGCGCGGCGGCGCTGTTGCCTTCGATGAAAATGCGGTCGCCGACCTTGTCGGCCTTCTTGACGCGCAGGCCGATCGGGCATTTCAGGTTCTGCAGCGCCCAGTCGCGGCCGAGATGCAGCGCGTGGACGTTGGACGACAGCAGCTTTTCCTTGCCCTTGTACTGTTCGCCGATCAGTTGCTCGATCAGCTTGGGGTCCATGTCGAGCAGCGCGCACAGCGCGCCGAGATAGATGATGTTCTTGAACAGCTGGCGCTGGCGCGGATCGGTGTAGGTCGAGTTGGTGATCGCGGTCAGCGGCACGCCGATCACGGTGATGTCGGCGCGGAATTTCGACGACGGCATCGGCTTGGTCGAATCGTAGAACAGATAGCCGCCGGGCTCGATCGAGGCGATGTCCTTGTCCCAGGTCTGCGGGTTCATCGCCACCATCATGTCGACGCCGCCGCGCGCGCCGAGATGGCCTTCCTCGGTCACCCGCACCTCGTACCAGGTCGGCAGCCCCTGGATGTTGGAGGGGAAGATGTTGCGCGGGCTGAAACCGGCACGCCGTGGCGCAGGATCGAGCGGGCGAACATTTCGTTGGCGCTCGCCGAGCCCGAGCCGTTGACGTTGGCGAAGCGGACGACGAAATCGTTTACGCTGCTGATCGGCTTTTGGACGGGCATGATGTACCTGCGTGGGTCATATCGATGAGGTATTTCTGCATGTCCCAGGCGCCGGTGGGACAGCGTTCGGCGCACAGGCCGCAATGCAGGCAGACGTCTTCGTCCTTCACCATCACGCGCCCGGTCTTCAGGCCGTCGGCGACATAGAGATCCTGGTCCGGATGCGGCGAAGGCGCCTTCAGCCGCGCCCGCAGATCGGCTTCCTCGCCGTTTTGCGTGAAGGTGATGCAGTCCATCGGGCAGATATCGACGCAGGCATCGCACTCGATGCAGAGCGGCGCGGAGAACACGGTCTGCACGTCGCAGTTCAGGCAGCGATGCGCCTCGCCGAGCGCGAGCTTGACGTCATAGCCGAGTTCGACCTCGGCGCGGATGTCCTTCAGCGCGACCACCTTCTCGCGATGCGGCACCTTGTAGCGCTTGTCGGCGGAGATGTCGTTGTCGTAGCTCCACTCGTGGATGCCCATTTTCTGCGAGGTAGACATGCACTTCGGGCAGCGGACGCTCGGTGATGTCCTCGCCGGAGCAAAGCTTGTGGATCGACAGCGCGGCGTCATGGCCATGCGCCACCGCCCAGATGATGTTCTTCGGGCCGAACGCGGCGTCGCCGCCGAAGAACACCTTCGGGTTGGTCGATCCCATGGTCGTGGCGTCGACCTTGGGCATGTTCCACTTGTCGAATTCGACGCCGCAGTCGCGCTCGATCCAGGGAAAGGCGTTTTCCTGGCCGACCGCGACCAGCACGTCGTCGCAGGGAATGGTCTGGTCGGGTTCGCCCGTGGCTACCAGGTTGCGGCGGCCCTTGGCGTCGTATTCGGCCTTCACCTTCTGGAAGGTGACGCCGGTGAGCTTGCCATTGTCGTGAACGAACGCGGTCGGGCACCATGAAATTGAGGATCGGAATGTCCTCGTGAATGGCGTCCTCTTTCTCCCAGGGGCTCGCCTTCATTTCCTCGAAGCCGGAGCGCACGATCACCTTGACGTCCTCGCCGCCGAGGCGGCGCGCGGTGCGGCAGCAGTCCATCGCGGTGTTGCCGCCGCCGAGCACGATCACGCGCTTGCCGATCTTGTCGATGTGGCCGAACGACACGCTGGAGAGCCAGTCGATGCCGATGTGGATATTGCCGGCGGCTTCCTTGCGGCCGGGAATGTCGAGCTCGCGGCCACGCGGCGCGCCGGAGCCGACGAAGACCGCGTCGTAGTTTTCAGCCAGCAGCTTCTTCAGGCTGTCGATGCGCTGGCCGCCTTTGAACTCGATGCCGAGGTTGAGGATGTAATCGGTTTCCTCGTCGATCACCGAATCCGGCAGCCGAAATTTCGGAATCTGGCGTGCGCATCATGCCGCCGGCCTTGGGATCGCCGTCGAACACGGTGCAGTGATAGCCGAGCGGGGCGAGGTCGCGCGCCACGGTGAGGGAAGCGGGGCCGCCGCCGATGATCGCGATGCGCTTGCCGTTTTTCGCTGACGGCCGCGGCATGCGGTCCTTGACGTCGTCCTTGAAGTCGGCGGCGACGCGTTTCAGCCGGCAGATCGCGACCGGCGTTTCCTCGACGCGGCCGCGGCGGCATGCGGGCTCGCATGGGCGGTCGCAGGTGCGTCCGAGAATTCCCGGAAACACGTTCGATCTTCCAATTGATCATGTAGGCATCGCTATAGCGGCCCTCGGCGATCAAGCGGATGTATTCAGGAACGGGCGTATGCGCGGGACAGGCCCATTGGCAGTCGACGACTTTATGGAAGTAATCGGGTGCCGCAATATCAGTCGGTTTCATTCCTACCTTGTCCGCGCGTCGACGAGAAACCGCGCGGCCTCTGCCTTCTGTTGTGAACGCTCATCACGGCGTTCTTGTGGTTTGCCAGCCATATCATGGGCTTAATGAATCGGGCCATTCAATATGATCGGCGATACACCGAAAAGCCACTTTTTGCTTAACCGCCATTCCATTTTGGTCTGGCCCCCCAGCTTTAACTGCTGCTCCGATGCATGTGGCACTGCAACATAGGGTGTCGCCGGGAGCGACGCATTGATTTAGGACAATCAATCAATTTAGGACAATCAAATGTCTGATCTCGCGAGATCCCACATCAGATAGTAACTGCCCGACGATACCTTTATTCCACCCTCGAAGACGCCCGATCCGGTAAAGCGCGCGGCCATCGCTTCCGAGATCGCGTTCACATTCGTGGCATCGATCAGCACGAACCAGTCACCGGCGCCGGGGTCGGAAACCGGGGGATCGTCGGTGAGCGGCCTGGACAGCGCGGGATCGCTCTCGATCAGATGCATCGAGATGATGCCATCGAGCCGTTCCGGATCGAGCTTCTCTCGCAGCGCTGCGCGCAATTTATCTTCGCCTCCCGCCGTGGGACGAAGGCGGATGATGCCGAGCGCCGCACCTCGGCCCTGTCCACGGCTGATGGTGATGCGCGCGATGGTGCGGATCATGTTCTTGAAACGCGCCAGATTGGTCTTCGACCAGTCGGTGGGATTCATCAGAGCCGTGCGATAGGTCGGGCTGTCGAGCACCTCGAACGTCGCCGTCGAATACAGGCAAAGATATTTCGGGCTGCCCTGATGCGCGATATAGCGCCTTGCTTCGAGGAAGCCCTCGATCGCAACGCGCTCGATGAGATGCTCGCGGTCGTACCACCGGTTGAAATCGGCCTCATCCTCCGGATCGATGTCCATCGAGGTCAACAACATTCCTTTTCCGGCAAGCGGCATGTTTAGAATGTCCTTATCGGGTGATTTCAGAGGCGAGGTCGGCGATCGCCCTCATCACGGCGTCCCTGACGCCGGGATCGTACAGCGAGTGGCCGGCGCCCTCGATCAGACGGACTTTCGCATCGGGCCATGCTGCCGCAAGCGCGTGCGAGGTCGCCGGCGGACACAACAGATCGTAGCGGCCTTGCACGATGAGGCCGGGGATGGTCGCGAGCCTTGCCGCTGTCGGTGAGAAGTTGCCCCGGTTTCATGAAGCAGTCATGATAAAAATAATGCGCTTCCATGAATGGTGTGGCGGGCAGGGCGCGCGACGAGTTCAACGCCGCGAGATCGAGCCGGATCCGTCCGGGCGCGTGCTCGGACAGAATCCGTTCGGTATCATGCCAGGCGCGTGCGGCCGGGCCATGCACTTGCGGATCGGAGTCGAGAATGCGGCGGTAGTAGGCATCGAGCGGCTGGGCACGTTCATCGGGCGAGAGCAGCCCAAGGAAATCGTCGCTGAGATCGGGATAGAAGCGCGGCAACGCGTCGAGGAATGCGCCTTCGAGTTCCTCGCGGGTGCCGAGGAATGTCGCGCGCAACACGATGCCCGTTACTCGATCCGGATGCGCCTGCGCATAGGCCAGCGCCAGCGTTGCGCCCCAGGATCCTCCGACAATCATCCAGCGTTCGAAACCGAATTGCGCGCGAATTGTCTCCATGTCCGCGATCAGGTGCGGCAGCGTATTGTGTTCGCGGCGGCCTTTGGGGCGGCTACGGCCGGCGCCGCGCTGATCGAACAAAATGGCGTGGAAGCGTTCGGGATCGAACAGCCGCCGGTGATCGGGCTGGCAACCGCTGCCGGGTCCGCCGTGCAGATAGACCGCCGGGATGCCGTCGGTCCGGCCGACGCTTTCGACGTAAATTTCATGATTGTCGCCGACCGGCAGCAATTGCGAGGTCAGCGGTGCGAACGGATCGGAGCGTTGAGCTGTAGATCTTCCCGCGTCGGCGTCAGGCGCCATGGCCGTCGTCCGTCTCCAGCGTACCGCCGGCAAAATTGCGATAGAGGAAACGGTTGTGATCGCCGGCAGCCTCTGCTTCCGCCAGCTTGAAGACCTGCTCGTGCATCGGCGACAGCGTGCAGGCCGGATCGGTATTGCCGGCATCGCCGGTCAGCGCAAAAGCCTGGCAGCGGCAGCCGCCGAAATCGACTTCCCTGAACTCGCAACTCTTGCACGGCTCCTTCATCCAGCCCGTGCCGCGATAGCGGTTGAGGGCCTCCGAATTCTGCCAGATCCAGGCGATCGAATGATTTGATCGCACGGATTCGAATTCCAGCCCGGTAATGCTTTCCGCGGCATGGCAGGGCAGGATCTTGCCGGCGGGCGAAATGTTGAAGAACTGCCGGCCCCAGCCGCCCATGCATTTCTTCGGCCGCAGCGCGTAATAATCCGGTATCACATAGTCGATGGCGAGCGTGCCTTTCAGGTTAACCCGCGCTTCCTCGACGATGCGGCTGGTCTCCTCGAGTTGGGCGAGCGTCGGCATCAGCGCCGCGCGGTTCTTCAGCGCCCAGCCGTAATACTGCACGTTGGCGACCTCCAGCCGGTCGGCGTCGAGATCGACCGCCATCTGGATGATGTCGGGCAGCTGGAACAGGTTCTGGCGGTGCATGACCGCGTTGACCGTCAGCGGCAGATCCAGCTCACGGGTCCATTTTGCAACTTCGATCTTCTTGGCGTGCGCGCCCTTGAAGGCGGCAACACGGTCGGCCACCACCGGTTCGTTGCCCTGGAAGCTGATCTGCACATGAGATAGCCCGGCATCGGCAAGCGCGGAGAGTTTCTCGCGGGTGAGCAGCACGGCTGACGTGATCAGATTGGAATAGAGCCCGACATCGCTGGCATGCTGCACCAGCTCGACCAGATCCTTGCGCGCGGTGGGCTCGCCGCCGGAGAAATGGATCTGCAGCACTCCAATCTCGGCCAATTCGGAGAGCACCTTCTTCCATTCACCGGTCGAAAGCTCGCTGCCGCCGCGGTCGAGCTCGACCGGGTTGGAGCAATAGGGGCATTGCAGCGGGCAGCGGTGCGTGAGCTCGGCGAGCACCGCGAGCGGAATGCCGAACGTCTCCGCCACTGAACCGCGGTTCTCCAGCACCGCCAGCCCATCGGCGGGATCGCTGACGGCAGCATGGGCATCGGTCAACGTCGGGCTCATGACGTCTTCTCCCGTGCTTCGGTCAAAAATCCCTTGTCGGCGAGGTCCTGCAGCATGGCGATGACGTCGGTCAGGATCGCGCCGCGCTCGGCGGCGTATTTTTCGGCGAGCTGATCGACCATCCGCCCGACGCTGCGCACGCCGTCGCAAAGCCGCAAGACTTCCACCGCAATCTCGTCGGGCGCCAGCACCCGCTCCGGGGCCAGGATGACCCAGACCTGCCGCGTCTCATCGAACTTCAGTTTGGTGTGCCGCGGCAGGACCGGCCGGCTTGCCTCGCTGACACTGATGTTGCGGCTGCGGCCGGCCATGGGTTCCCTCGATTTTCGTTCTAGGTTTCCCTGGGCACAAACGCGCCCGGCGGAATGTGGCCTTCGACATAGGCATGATACAGCGCATCCAGCTGAACCCATAATACATTGGTCTTGAACAACAGCGCGTTGCAGACCGCCTCGCGTTCCGCCGGCGTTTTGGCGTGGGTTCTGACATAGTCGAGCGCGAAGTTGGCGTCGCGCGGCGCCTGCGTCAGGCGCCGTTTGAAGTAGCTCATGATGTCGGGATTGACGAAATCGTAATGCGCCAGCATCCCGGCGATGCGCTCTTCGTGGATGCTCGGCGCGAACAGTTCGGTCAGCGAGGAGGCGATGGCCTCGAGCGGGCTCTTGTCGCGGACGAAATGCACATAGGCCTCCACGGCAAAGCGGGTCGCGGGAAGGATGCCTTCGGTGGATTCCACATAAGCGGTGTCAAGGCCCAGACCTTCAGTCAGCTTCAGCCAGCGCTCGATGCCGCCCTCGCTGCCGACATCGCCGTCATGGTCTTCGATCCGGTGCCGCCATTCCAGCCTGGTGGCGCGGTCGCGGAAGCGCGAGATCACTACCGCGTCCTTGATCGGGATCGTGCTCTGGTAATAATAGCGGTTCAGCGCCCAGGCCTGCACCTGGCCCTTGTTCAGCTTGCCGCCGTGCAAGAGCCGGTGAAACGGGTGCAGGTTGTGATAGCGTACCGCCCCGATGTGGCGGAGCGCCGCTTCCAGCTCTTCGGCGCTGTTCAAGGGCGCGCTGGCGCCGCGCGAAACGGCCGTCATGCCGTCGGGTTTCATGGCGTTCTGAGTCATCGCGTTCTGAGTCATCGCGTTCTGGGTTATTGCGTTCACAGGGTGATCTCCGTTCCATCGGGGGGGATTTGCCATCCCGCGTGCTCGGCTATCTTGCGCTCTGCGGAGTCGTGCAGCAGCGCCGGATTGGAATTGTTGATATGCAGAAACACTTTCTGGCCGATATCAAGGCCGGCGAGGCTGCCGATCGCGCCGTGATCGCCGGACATCGCGATATGTCCCATGCTTTGTCCGGTCTTGGTGCCGAGGCCGGCTGCGATCATCTCGTCGTCGCGCCACACCGTGCCGTCGAAGAAGACCAGTGGCGCGCCGGCAAGCCGCTCCTTGAGATCATCGGGAACGTAGGCACAGGCGGCGAGGAAGTAGAAATACTTGCCGGTCGCCTTGTCGCGAATCCGAAGTCCGAGCGTATCGCCGGGCCCAGTGCTCCCGCCGGGGTGAGCCTTGCCCTCCAGATACCAGGCGCTCTTGCCGGGAACCTCGAACGGCACGATCTCGATGCCGGATGGCGTGCCGTCCGGCAGGGCCGGCTCGAACGCCGCGTCCAACTCGATCGGCTGGCGGCGGACATTCTTCTCGCTCAGCACATTGAAGATGCTGTTGTCCTTCAGGATCGCAAGCACCTTTTCATGCGCATAGATCGTGAACGGCCAGCCTTCGCGCATCGATAACAGTCCCGCGACCGCATCGACCTCGCCATTGGTCAGGATCACGCCCGAGATCGGACTGTGCCGAAGTCTTCCGTCCCTGGGATGAAGCTGCGGGGTCGCGATCAGTTGCTGGCGCAGGTCGGGAGAGGCGTTGATCAGAAACCAATGCTCGCCGTCGGCGCTGACCGCGATCGACGCTTGCGTGCTCCGAAGCTCGGGATGCTCGCTGCGCGCGCTCCGGCAAACCGCACATCCGCAATTCCACTGCGGAACGCCACCGCCTGCCGCGGCGCCCAGGACGACGACGCGAAACATGATCCGTCTCCTGGAAATTGCGAAGCTTCGATATCGAAAAGCTTCGATATTCGAAAAGCTTTAAAGGTGGACACAGCCATGAAACACGTCCCCCGGTCAGGAACGGGTCACGCCTGAAGGTCCACCTTAAGTCAAAACGGAAAGTCGCAGCCGCTTATTTGCGGGCGGCGCACGCATACATGTTGATTTCCATGCCGACCGGCACTTCGACGATCTTCGGGGTCTTCCAGGCCATTTTGGCTCTCCTTGCTAAACCGGACGAACTCCGCCCTCGTGAATAAGCTAATCAGGAATGAAAACTTCGCCAGTGAAATCTTTTGCGATAAGACCGAGAGGTTTTATGGTGCGACGCAAAAGGAATTCACGGGATTGTGCGGCGAACCGTCAAACCAAAGCCGGATCAACAGGTTCATAGTCGTCCGCACCGATCCTCATCCCAATTCCCGATCGACCTGATCGGGCGGATTCCAGATAAAGAACGTGTGAGCAGCCACCGGCTCCCGAATGGGAACCCTCAACCGAAATGGATTCGACCCATGCCGCGCTATTTCTTCAACACCCGTATCGGGGATGAATTGATCTCCGATCCCGAAGGCGAAGAGCTGCGCAATCCCGATCGCGCATGGGAAGTCGCCCGCGCCATGATCCGCGAATTGCTGAAGACCGAAGGCGCCGGGGGCAGCCTGTTGCAAGCCGTGCTCGAAGTGACCGACGACACAGGCGAGATCGTGCTGGAGTTTCCCTTCACCGAAGCGATCCTCGACTTCTCCGATATTTCCGCCACGAAGCACTGACGATGCGGGCCGTAGTCATTCCGGGTTCGTGCCTGCGGCACGTCCCGGAATGACGGTGCCAGTATCCTCGACAAGCATTGCCGGCGAGCGCTACAAGCAGGCGTTCAAATGGAGTGTGCAATGCAAGACCTCTGGCGTCTGCCGGCAGCCGAAATCGCCGCCCTGATCAAATCGAAAAAGGTGTCGGCGAAGGAAGCGGCGTCCGCGGCGCTGGCGCGGCTTGACGCGGTCAATCCCAAGATCAATGCCGTGATCGACCATCGCCGCGATGACGTGCTGGCGCAGGCCGGGACGATCGATGCCGCGATCGCCCGCAACGAAGACCTGGGTCCGCTGGCTGGCGTGCCGGTTACGGTGAAGGTCAATATCGATCAGGCGGGCTTTGCCACCACCAACGGCCTCAAGCTGCAGCGCGACGCCATCGCGCAGAGCAACAGCCCCGTCGTCGACAATTTGCGCAAAGCGGGCGCCGTGATCCTCGGGCGCACCAATTGCCCGGCGTTTTCCTATCGCTGGTTCACCACCAATTTGATCCATGGCGATACCAGAAATCCGCGCGATCCAGGCATCACGCCGGGCGGCTCGTCCGGCGGGGCGGGGGCAGCGGTTGCTGCCGGCATCGGGCATATCGCGCATGGCACGGATATCGCCGGCTCGATCCGTTATCCGGCCTATGCCTGCGGCGTTCACGGCCTGCGGCCGACCGTCGGCCGGATCGCGGCCTTCAACGCGGCGCTGCCCGAACGCAGCATCGGGCCGCAGATCTCGGCGGTATCCGGGCCCTTAGCGCGCACCATTGGCGATATCAGGATCGCGCTTGCCGCGATGTCCGGCAAAGACGTGCGCGATCCCTGGTGGGTGCCGGCGCCGCTGGAGGGGCCTGCCATGCCCAAGCGCGCTGCGCTCTGCCTCCAGCCGGACGGCATGGAGACATCGGCGGAAGTGAAGGCGGCGGTAGCCGATGCCGGCAAGCGTCTCGAGCGCGCGGGGTGGAAGGTCGAGGAGGTCGCGCCGCCGTCGCTGCGCGAGGCCGCCGACCTCCAGACCAAGCTGTGGCTCGGCGACGGCTATGAGGCCCAGCTTGCTGCCGCCGAACGCGAAGGCGATCCCGGCGCGCTCGCCTGCCTGCGTGGCAACCGGGCAAAGGTTTTTCCGTTCGATGCGGACGCGCTCTCCAAGGCGTTGACGCGGCGGGCCACCTTGACGCGCGAATGGCTGCAGTTCCTCGAGACCTATCCCGTGCTGTTGATGCCGGTGTCCGCCGAACTGCCGTTTCCCGACGGGCTCGATCTGCGTGACGAGGCTTCATTCGAGCGCGTATGGCGGGCACAGCTCACGCAGATTGCCATTCCCTTTATGGGGCTGCCTGGGCTGACGGTCTCCACGGGCCTGGTGGGCCGGGTTCCCGTCGGCGTGCAGATCGTCTCCGGCCGCTACCGCGAGGATCTCTGTCTATTGGCGGGCGAGGCGATCGAAGCCGGCGGAACGCCGGCCGCGCCGATCGATCCCTTCAGCTAGAATCGATGGTTTGAGATACACGATGGCCGGCATTTACGATTTCGCGGCGACGTCGCTGGCCGGCGAGGACGTGCCGCTGAAGCGGTTCGAAGGGCAGGTGCTCCTGATCGTCAACACCGCGAGCGCCTGCGGGTTCACCCCGCAATACCGGGGGCTCGAGGCGCTGCAAAAGCAGTTTGGCCCGCGCGGCTTTTCGGTGCTGGGATTTCCCTGCAACCAGTTCGGTCACCAGGAACCCGGCGGCGCCAAGGAAATCGAGCAGTTCTGCGCCAGCAACTATGCCGTTACCTTTCCGATGTTCGCCAAGATCGACGTCAATGGCGGCCATGCGCATCCGCTGTATCAGTATTTGAAGCGCGAGAAATCCGGGTTATTGGGTTCGTCGATCAAATGGAATTTTACCAAGTTCCTGGTCGATCGTTCGGGCCAGGTGGTGGCGCGGCATGCGCCGACCACGACCCCGGAATCTCTGAAAAAGGAAATCGAGGCCTTGCTGTGAACGAGAACAACGACGCCATGTCCGATCGGACGCCAGACCAATTGCCCGACCGCCTCTCGACCGATCCGAAGAGCCCCTATTACAATGAGGCGGTGCTGGCGCGCGATGTCGGTATCCGCTTCAAGGGCGTGGAGAAGACCAATGTCGAGGAGTATTGCGTAAGCGAGGGTTGGGTGCGCGTCACCGCGGGCAACGCCAGGGACCGCTATGGCAACCCGCTCACCATCAAGGTCCACGGCCCGGTGGAACCCTATTTCCGCGACAAAGGCCTGAGCCCCCCGCAACTGCAACCGTGACCCGTCATGCCCGGCCTTGTGCCGGGCATCCACATCTTGACATGTTGCAGCATGCAAAGACGTGGATGGCCGGGACGAGCCCGGCCATGACGAACGATAGATCAACTTCCGAAAGCCAGAACCATGTCTGTCCGCATCGTCGACGTCCGCGAAGTCACAAAACCGATCTCCTCGCCCATCCGCAACGCCTATATCGATTTCACCAGGATGACGACGAGCCTTGTCGCCGTCGTCACCGATGTGATGCGCGATGGCAAACCGGTGGTCGGTTACGGCTTCAATTCCAATGGCCGCTACGGGCAGGGCGGATTGATCCGCGAGCGCTTCGCGCCGCGCCTCAAGGAAGCCGATCCCAAGACCCTGCTCGACGAGGCCGGCGACAATCTCGATCCCGATAAGATCTGGGCGACCTTGATGTCGAACGAGAAGCCGGGCGGCCATGGCGAGCGCTCGGTCGCGGTCGGGACCATCGACATGGCGGTGTGGGACGCGGTGGCGAAGATCGCGCGCAAGCCGCTGTTTCGCCTGCTCGCCGAGCGCCACGGGCGTAACGCCAATCCGCGCGTGTTCGTCTATGCCGCCGGCGGCTATTATTATCCCGGCAAGGGCCTCTCGATGCTGCGCGGCGAAATGCGCGGCTATCTCGATCGCGGCTACAATGTCGTCAAGATGAAGATCGGCGGCGCGCCGATTTCGGAAGACCGCATGCGCATCGAGGCGGTGCTCGAGGAAATCGGCAAGGAGGCGCAACTCGCCGTCGATGCCAACGGCCGCTTCGACCTGGAGACGGGCATCGCCTATGCCAAGATGCTGCGGGAGTATCCGCTGTTCTGGTACGAGGAGGTCGGCGATCCCCTCGATTTTCAGCTCCAGGCGGCGCTCGCGGAGTTCTATCCCGGGCCAATGGCGACCGGCGAAAACCTGTTCAGCCATCAGGACGCGCGCAATCTTCTGCGCTACGGCGGCATGCGTTCCGATCGCGACTGGCTGCAATTCGACTGCGCGTTGTCCTATGGGCTGTGCGAATATCAGCGCATGCTGGAAGTGCTCAAAGTCGCAGGCTGGTCGCCGAGCCGCTGCATCCCGCATGGCGGCCATCAGATGTCGCTGAACATCGCGGCCGGACTCGGCCTCGGCGGCAACGAGAGCTATCCCGATTTGTTCCAGCCCTATGGCGGCTTCCCCGACGGCATCCGCGTCGAGAACGGCCACATTACCATGCCGGACCTGCCCGGCATCGGTTTTGAAGGGAAATCCGATCTCTATAAGGAGATGAAGGCGCTGGCGGCGTAACGCGCCGTCATTCGGGGGCCTGCGAAGCCGGAACCTCAGATTTGCAATTGCACATCGGGAAATCCCGAAGCGATTTCGGGTTCGCGTTTTCAACGCGCCCCGGAATGACGATTTGTGGTGGCTCGGGCCTTTACGACAGCCGCATATCCAGCAGCCGCCTGCCTTCGTTCTTCAGCAATTTCTTCACCGCGCCGGAGGCAATGACCTCGCCCTGGTTGGCGTAGGCTTCGTGGTTCTTCTCGATGTCCTCGAGCCGATAGAGATAGTTGACCATGATGCCGGCGGACTCCCGCAGGCCCTTCGGCGAGGTATCGCCGAGCCAGTTGATCCGCTCCAGCCGCGCGCCGTTGCCGAGATGGAACCGCGCCACCGAATCGATCAGCCGGCCCTTTGGCGTGCGGGCTTTCAGGAAATAATAGGCCGCCAGCGGCTCCAGCACCGGGCGCAGTTGAGCCTCGAATTCGGCATTCTTGAACCAGTCGGACTGGTCGAGATGTTCCAGCAGGGCCCGGTCCTCGTCGCTCACGGGAATGTCGTTCGCCTGCTGCAGCCATGGCATGAAGCCCGGCACCGGCGACAGCGTCACGAAATTTTCCAGCTTCGGCAATTCGCGCCGCAATTCCTCGACCACCTGCTTGATCAGGAAACTGCCGAAGGAAATTCCCCCCAAGCCGCGCTGGGTATTCGAAATCGAATAGAATACCGCGGTGCGGGCGCGCTCGATCGGCACCGGCTGGCGGTCCGCCGCAAGCAACGGCGCGATCGCGCCCGGAATCTGCTCCGTCAGCGCCACCTCGACGAAGATCAGCGGCTCATCGACGAGCGCGGGATGAAAGAACGCGTAGCAGCGGCGGTCAGCGGGATCGATGCGGCGGCGCAGATCGTTCCAGTCGTGGATTTCGTGCACCGCCTCGTAGCGGATGATCTTTTCCAGGATATTCGCCGGTGACGACCAATCTATCCTGCGCAACACGAGAAACCCCCTGTTGAACCATGAAGACAGCAAATGAACGACGTCGCGGTCGAACGCGGCGAGGTCCTTGTGGCCGTTCATCAGACGAAGCAGATCGGCGCGCATCGCCACCAATTCGCTGGTGCCGCCCGGCGCGCGGTTGAGCCGGCGGATCAGTTCCTGCCGCCGCGGCTCCGAGGCAAAATGCAGGTCGCTGGCGTCCTCGTCGCTCGGCTGCGCGCGCCAGTTCTCGATGGCTTCGGCAAGCTTTTCCCGGTCCGGGCCGAAGTCGCGGGTCAGGGTTTCGAAGAATGCCAGCCGCTCGGCATCGTCAAGATGGTGATAGCGGTCGAGAACTTCCCGCGCCATCGCGGTACCGGAGGCTTCGCCCCGGCCCGACAGCAGCGCCTCGCACAAGGCGATCAGTTCGGCACCGTCCGGTTTGGCTTCGGACCCCACCCGGCGCAGCAGCGTCCGGCCGCGCTCGGAAATCGAGGAGAGCAGGTCGGAGAAAAAGGCGTTGTTAATGGCGGGCATGTCAACTCCAGGCGGCACGGAATCTTACACGGGATCTAGGAAAAAGCCGATCACAATCAAGCGGGCATTTTTACCCCCCAAAGTTTTTACCCCCAAAGAATGACAGTTTCCTTGCCTGGATTGACGGCATCGGTCGTCGCGGCCGAAATCGGCCTCATTGTTGTGGGCTGCCGTGGGATCGCCGAGCACGATGTTAGCTGCGCGCCGGCAGCGCGGCTCATGCGGCAGCGAAAGCCTGCCGGAATTCACCTTCGATCTTCGTCACCCCAATACGAAAGATCTGGATTCCTCTGCGACACCCCTGATCGAACGCAATCCGTTGCTGTTCCGGAAAGGCCTGGTCGCGATCCTGCCATGCATCGTTCTCTTCCTGCTGATCGGCGAGCATCGCATTCGCCATTAAGGCGCCACCGAAGCTGACCTTGGGTTGAGCGCGATGTCGTTTTTTTGGGGAAGGGGCCCATTCTGGGTAGGGTCGCTGTTTCGGGCTTGATCCAATTCGAGGTAGGAATCTGTTGGCCGGTAAAATTTTGGACCCCGGAGGGCAGTGGGTTGCGCCAAGCTGGTGACGCTGAGTCGTGCATTGAACCTCTTAACCTGACAACCATGGTTGATGCTGTAGCCGATCCCCTGCACCGCTTTCCGGTCTTCCGGACGTCCGATCCCGAGGAGCTGCGGTATTTTGGCACGACCTTGTTCGGCGCGGCCAGGATCGATCTGAAATGCCTCGACAGGTTCGAGGCTCGCGTCAATCTCATCAAGCTTCAGGAGACGGGCCTCGCCTTTGGCGCAACCACCGCTGACCTCGCGATCGATCATCTTGCGGCCGACTTCATCCGGCTGCAGATCGCGCACAGGGGCCGTGCAAATTCCTCCATCGCAGGAAGGACGACCGACATCAACGAGGGGCAATTTGCGATTACGCCGGCCGATGTCCGCTCGCGGACGGTTTGCGAGTCGGGGCATGAACGCCTGACGCTTCGCCTCAGCGAACCGGCGCTGATGCAAAGACTGACGGCGCTCTTGGGCGCCAAGCCGAAGGGTGAATTGACGTTCGAGGCCGCGATCGCGGCGGCGCAGCCTTACGCGCAAAGCCTTTCCCGCCTGATCCTCTTTCTCATGGAGCAACTGAATTCGACGGCGTCCCAATTGCCCGCGGCCGTTTGCAGGGAGCTCGAACAGGCGGTTCAGCTTGCCTTTCTCTACGCCGGCCGGCACAGCTTCAGCCATCTCCTGGAGAGCCAGGAAAGCATGCCCGCGTCCTGGGTGGTGCGGCGGATCGAGGAGTTCATCGAAGCCCACTGGCAGGAACCGATCAGCATCGATCGGCTGGCGGCCGAGGCAGGCGTCAGCACCCGCGCCATTTTCAGGGCCTTCGAACGCAGCCGCGGGTATTCGCCAATGGCTTTCGCCAAGGCGATCCGTCTCCAGCGCGCGCGAGAAATGCTGACGTCCGGCGCTCCCGGGGTCAGCGTGACGGCCGCGGCCCTTAAAAGCAATTTCGCAAGCCCGAGCCGCTTCGCAAAAGATTATCGTGAAGCTTTCGGCGAGCTTCCTTCTGAGACGATTTTGCGAACGCGCCAGTAAGCCGGCCGCCGCCGGCGCACGCTCATAGCCGGTGGCCGCCGCCCGCGCGATACGGGAGTCGGATGTTGACCCATGTCAAAAAGGGAACCCGGAGGCATGTTAGACGGAGCGTTCGTTTTCCGAGATTGATGGAGATCGGCAAATGGCTACGCAAAGCAATATCCACTTCTTTGTAAATTGGGCCAAAGAACGTCTCGATGAAATGGAGGCTGTACTGACATCGCTTGAAGGCAAAGCTGGCGAGATGCAGGCCGACGCCCGCGACAAGGCCGACAAAGCGCTCGCCGGTTTGCGAAAAAGCCGCGATGTTTTCCAGGACGCCATCAAGAAGCAGGCGGAAGCCAACGAGGCTGCATGGACCAGCGCAAAGGCAAAACTGGAGCCAGAGTGGAATTCGTTCGAGGCCGAGGTCAAGAAATACCTCGAGAGCTTCAGCAAGCAAGTCGAGCAGCAGCAGGTGACCTTCAAACTTCAGGCGGCGGCCCAACTGAAAGCGTGGCGCGAAGCCGCCGACAAGCTTGGCGGCGATGCCAGGCAATTCGCCACCGGGCGTCAGGCCGAAATCGACATCGCCGTGAAGCGTATGCAGGCTGACGCCACCGTCGCGGAGGAAAAACTCCAGAAGCAGCTGGACCAGATGGGAGCGCAGTCATGGTCCGCGCTGATGGCCGTCTTGACGGAAACGCGCGCCGCCTTCGACCGCGCCAATCAGGCGGCGCGGGACGCGTTCAAGCGGGCTGCCTGATCAGGACAGCCAATCGGTTCGGAGAAGCGGCCGGGAGGCGGTTCTCCCTCCGTAGGACAAGAAAGATTTGGCTCAGAGAACCGGCCGGAGCGGAGCAGCCGCGATGAGCAGCATGGATGCCGACCCCCAGGATGCGCGATCAGGCGATCGGCGAACCGCCGTCCGCAAAGAGCCGCACGTAAGCTTCTGGGTCAGAGAGCTGCCTTTCAGCCTGGTGCTGATCCTGACCTTGCTCGGCGTTGCCTACACCAGTTTTCTGAAACAACCGATCATGGGCTATTGGGAGCTTCTGGCCCCGGTGATCGGGGTGGTCTGCCTCGGCTCCGGGTGGTCCGGCGCCAACGATAAAAGCGCGCGACTGCAATTGATATTCACGCAGGCGCTACACTGGGCCGCGTTCCTGCTCGTGATGAATATGATGCTGTTGCCCAGTGTGCAGAGGGTTCTCAACGCCAGCGCGACCGGGCTCGCCGTTCTCATGTTATTGGCGCTCGGAACCTTTACCGCGGGTGTGCATATCCTTTCCTGGCAGGTCTGTCTTCTCGGGATCATCATGGCGCTCTGCGTTCCGGCGGCTGCGTGGATCGAAGCGTCCGCCCTGATCATCGTGTTGATCGCGGTGGCTGCGCTCGGAATTGGCGCGGTGCTCTGGTGGCACTGGCACGAGAGGCGCGCCCAAAAGGCCTGAGCGACTTCCTCCGGGGCCCGTCACGAATTGACGTGCACGAAATCCCGTAACAGCGGATAGATTTCGTTGTTCCAGCGGCGGCCCGAAAACACGCCGTAATGGCCGACGCCGGCCTGCATGTGGTGCACCTTGCGATAGGCGCGCACGCCGGTGCAGAGGTCCTGGGCTGCCAGCGTCTGGCCGATCGAGCAGATGTCGTCCTTCTCGCCTTCGACCGTCATCAGGCCCATGCGCTTGATCGAGGCGGGGTTCACCGGGCGGCCGCGATAGGTCAGCTTGCCTTGCGGCAACAGGTGTTCCTGAAAAACGTCGCGGATGGTGTCGATGTAGAATTCCGCCGGCAGGTCCATGACAGCGAAATATTCGTCGTAGAAGGTCTTGATGGTTTCGGCCTTCTCCTTCTCGCCCTTGGCCAGATGATCGGCGAGATCGATATGCGACTTGATGTGGCGCTCGAGATTCATCGATACGAAGGCGGTGAGCTGCACGAAGCCCGGATAGACCTGCCTGAACGCGCCCTTGCACTGGATCGGCACGTAATTGATCAGGTTGTCCTCGAACCATTTCAGCGGCTTGCTCTTGGCGAATTCATTGACCTTGGTCGGCTGGATCCTGGTGTCGATCGGCCCGGCCATCAGGGTCAGCGTCGCCGGGCCGCGCCGGGTGATCGTCCTCCGACATGATCGCGGCGGCGGCGAGCGCCGACACCGACGGCTGGCAGATCGCCACCATATGCGCGCGCGGGCCCAATTGATCGAGAAAGGTGATGAGGTGCTCGGTGTAGTCGTCGAGCCCGAACTTGCCCTGGTCGAGCGGAATGTCGCGCGGGTTATGCCAGTCGGTGATGTAGACGTCGTGGTCCTGCAGCAGCGTCTTCACGGTGCCGCGCAACAGCGTCGCGAAATGGCCGGACATCGGCGCCACCAGCAACATCCGCGGCTGTTCCGGCGAATTCTCCTTCTTGAAATGCAGCAGCGAGCCGAACGGCGTCGAATAGACGACCTCTTCGGTCACCTGCAGTTCCCGATTGCCGACCAGCACGCGTGTCGATGCCGTAAGGCCGGGCGGGTATAGGTGAGGGAGGTGCGCGAGATCAGCTCGAGCGCCGCGGCGAGCCGACGGAACAGCTTGTCGGACACGCCCTGCGGGACGAGGTTGAGGTATTTCAGCGCGTGTGCAGCCCCCGTCCGCCATGGCGCCGTCAGGTCCATGTGGTTCTGATAGGCTTGATATAACATCGACATCATCCGGATACGCCCCTGCCCTGTGGCCATGCAATATCGAAGCCAGAGCGCGAATCAAACAGCCTCGTAAACTGGCACGTCGCTTGCTGTTGAAAATGGACGGAAGCATAAGACATGATAGGGCAGGTGAGGGGTAGCTACCGCGCCCGCGGGCTCCGGCACGGGATCAGGCGTTAAGGGAAAAGCCATATGGCGAAAGCGACACTGACCATCAGCAGCAAGAATTATTCGTCCTGGTCGTTGCGCGGCTGGCTGTTGACCAGGTTTTCGGGGCTGGAATTCGAGGAGATCATCACCGCGCCGGACGATGCCTCGGCGCGGGCCGAAATCCTGCTTGCTGTCGTCCTCGATCCTGGTGCCGTGCCTGCGGCACGAGGGCGCCACCGTATGGGACACGCTGGCGATCGCCGAATATCTCAACGAGATCATGCCGGATGCCGGCCTGCTGCCGGCGATCGCATCGCAGCGGGCGCATTGCCGCTCGATCTGCGGTGAAATCCATTCGGGCTTCACGACGCTGCGCGCCTCGCTGCCGGTCAACCTGAAGGGCCATTTCCCCGACTTCAAGATCTGGTCGCGGGCGCAGGCCGATATCGATCGGGTCTGCACGATCTGGCGCGAGTGCCTCGCCGAAATCGGCGGGCCGTTCCTGTTCGGCGAACGCACCATGGCGGATGCGATGTATGCGCCGGTCGTGACCCGCTTCATGACCTATGACGTGAAGCTGGAGCCGCGGCTGAAGGCCTATGCCGACATGATCATGGCGCTGCCGGAAATGCAGGAATGGATCGAGGCCGCAAAGGCCGAGCCCGCCGACATCGAGGAGCTCGAGGTGGAATATTAGGCAGCGGGCGCGCCCCGCTGCCTGTTTGCGGGGCTTAAGCGCGCGGGCACGCCTTGCTTAAGCCTCATGCCATCCAGGCGGCTTCGCAAGCCGGCGCCGACGCGCCTGTGATGACGCGCGGAAAATCGCTCGGCCTGAATTTCGGCCTTGCATCCAAGCAGCTTCGCGCGCTCGCCGCGGCGACGCCAAATCGCCGCGCTGCAGCGCGGCTGGCGTGATTTTCGCATAGCACCATCAAGCTTCGAACGCGCCGATCCGCGCTGCCAAAAAATTGGACGCCGGCGATTGTCGCGCGGTCGCAGCCAAAGAACGGTGGAGGCCTTCGATGAATCAGCACGCGGTCGTCAGCCAATTCTCCCACGTCAAACCCGGCGATACCGAATTCAAGGGAGGGGGACTGCGCGACTTCTTCCTGTATCGCGATCTCGGCATCGCGGCGGCGACCGGCGGCCAGGTGATCTGCCATCTGGTCAAGGCCAATGCCGACATGCCGCCGGAAGACGGCACCGGCTGGCATCGCCACGAATGCGACTTCCAGATCGTGATCATGATGAAGGGCTGGGCGCGCTTCATGTACGAGGACAAGCCGACGCTGGTGCAGGCCGGCGACGTCGTGCATCAGCGGCCGGGCATCGTGCACTACCTGTTCGATTACTCGCCCGGACATGGAATATCTCGAAATCGTCAGCCCGGCGGATTTCAAGACCGTCGAGATGCCGCCGGCCACCGACAAGGTGCCGCCGGTGACGCCCTGGAGGTAGCTGGAATGACCTCTCCCGAGGAGTTAACCTTTGTCGGTCGGCCGCTGGCTGCGGCCGATCGCGGCGGCGCTGGATTTAGTGCGGCGTATGCGAGCGGCAATGCCGATATCTAGCCGTGAACAACGCGAGTACGGAGCCCGGCCGCTGATTTCGGACGCGGTTCGTTCCGCACCGCGTTCCGAACCTTAAGATTCCCGGCGCGCTCCCGTTGCATTTTGGTACAACGGCGCCTCTGAAAAAGCGTTATCGCGAAACTCAGGCGCGCTGCAGGCGCCAGCCGACCACGGTCGCCTCGACGGTGCCGCCGGATTCGTGGTTGCGCCATTCGCCATCGACGAAGCGGCAGGCGAACGGCAATTGATAGGTTCCGCTGTGGTCCTCGCATAGCACCTGGACCGGCTGGTCCGGCGGCGGTTGTCCCTCGCCATTGAATTCGGCCAGACGTCGTTCGCGCGTTGCCATTCCAAAATTCTCCCCGTAATGTCGCGCCAAGGCCTTGTTCCCACCCCTGCTAGCTCGGCGTGTCGCCGGCAAAACCTCAACGCGCGAATAAGGTTTCCCTGTGTTATCTTCGTCCCTTCGCAGCTCGCTCGCAACAAATTGACCGTGACGGGCGCCATTCCATGGATGAGGATTTCGATGATCGGCCGGATTGCTCTCGTCGCCTCGCTGGTTGTGGCGCCCTGCATGGTTTGCCGGCGGCCGCGGCACGCGCGCAGGACGTTCCCGGCATCGAAATCTGCACCGTCGAAAAGACCATGGAGCGCCGCACCAGTTGCCTGCAGAGCAATGTCGATTTCCTGCACAAGACGATCGCAAAGCTCGCGAGCGACCATCAGCAGAAGCTCGATGCCGCCAACCGCCAGATCGAGGGGTTGAAGGCGACCGTCGTCTCCCTGCAGAAGACCGTCGACGACCTGCAGGCGGCAGCAGAGGAAAGCGGCGGAGGATCAGAAGAAGAAAGCCGACCGCCGCCGGCCAAGGATGCGCCGGCTGTGCGAAAGAGGGCGGGAGATAATCGGCTTTGTAAGCGGGGCGCATCGATCAGCGAACCGCAGCAAGGACTGTCAAACGCGGCGCGCGCGAAGCGATCATGATAGAGGCGCTTCGAACGAAGGCTTGTCGTCCATGAATCCCGCCCAGAAGGCTCTCTGGTTCATCGAAAGCCATCTCGCCGACGCGCTGACGCTCGACGAGATCGCAGGCGTCGCCGGGATCTCGCGCTTCCACATGGTGCGGGCGTTTGCCGCAGCAACCGGGCTGTCGGTGATGCGCTATGTGCGGGCCCGGCGGCTCTCAGCGAGGCGGCGCGTGCGCTGGCTGGCGGCGCGCCGGATATCCTCAAACTGGCGCTGGATGCGGATTACGGCTCTCACGAAGCATTCACCCGCGCGTTCCGCGACCATTTCGGGGTCACGCCCGAAAGGGTGCGCGGCGCAACGTGTATCGACCACATCAAGCTTCAGGAGCCGATCCAGATGGATTCAACTCTCACCGACAATCTTCAAGCGCCGCGTTTTGAAACCGGCAAGCCATTGCTCGTCGCCGGTATCGGCGAGCGCTACTCCTGCGAGAACGGCGCCGGCATTCCCGGCCAGTGGCAGCGTTTTCATCAAGCGGTGGACGGCATTCCCGGCCGGGTCGGGAAGGTCGCTTACGGCGTCTGCTGCAACGGCGACGATGCCGGCAATTTCGACTACATCGCAGGTGTCGAGGTGTCGGACTTTTCCGACCTGCCGCGCGAATTCTCCAAAGTCCGGATTCCCGAACAGCGATACGCGGTCTTCACCCATCGCGATCACATCTCGACCATCCGCCGCACCGTCAACACGATCTGGAATCACTGGCTGCCGGCCTCGGGCCTGAAAGCCGCCGACGCGCCCAATTTCGAGCGCTATGACGATAATTTTGATCCGCTCACCGGCAATGGCGGCCTCGAGATTTGGGTGCCAGTCAGGGAGTAAATAAAGGCTGCGCGGAGCTGCCTTGCGCAGCCCGCGCCGCCGGTTGCTTGGCAAGCGATAGCGACTTTGCCATAACGTTGCGCAACGAAATTGTTGCGCGTGCGGGATTGATGCTGGAATCCGCCCTGCGCCGAAGAATAGCCGGGAGGATTTCGATGTCCAACGTCCGCGTTCTCGCCACCGATCTCGAATTTCCGGAAGGGCCGGTGGTGATGCCGGACGGATCGGTGGTGCTGGTCGAAATCCGCGGGCAACGGCTGACGCGGGTCTGGCCCGACGGCCGCAAGGAGGTGGTCGCGCAGATTCCCGGCGGCCCCAATGGCGCGGCGCTCGGGCCCGACGGCAAGATGTATCTCTGCAACAATGGCGGCTTCAGCTGGATCGCCTCGCGCGGCACCATGATGCCGGGTGCGCCGGCGAGCCGCACGAATATATCGGCGGTTCGATCCAGCGCGTCGATCTGAAAACCGGCAAAGTCGAAACCGTGGTCGACAAATGCGGCGAATATTCCTTGAAGGGGCCGAACGACCTGGTGTTCGACAAGCAGGGTGGATCTGTGGTTCTCCGATCTCGGCAAGCGCCGCGCCCGCGACATGGATGTCGGCGCGTTCTATTATATCAAGCCCGGCATAAAGGAGACCGTCGAGGGCGTGTTCGGCATGCTGCCGGCCAACGGCATCGGGCTGTCGCCGGACGAGAAGACGGTCTATGTTGCGGAGACGCCGACGGCGCGGCTGTGGGCGTTCGATCTGTCCGCGCCCGGCGAGGTCAAGCCTGGCGACGTGATCTACCGCGGCGAGCGCGGCAAGCCGATCGCAGGCCTCGGCGGATATCAGATGTTCGATTCACTCGCGGTGGAAGCGTCAGGCAATGTCTGCGTGGCAACCCTCGTCTCGGGCTGCATTTCCGTGATCGCGCCCGATGGTACCGTGGTGGAGCAGGTGCCGACCGGCGACCGTGTCACCACCAACATCGCCTTCGGCGGACCAGAACTGAAGACCGCCTATATCACCCTCTCCGGCAAGGGCGAACTGATCGCGATGGACTGGGCTCGCCCCGGCCTGCCGCTGAATTTTCTGAACAAGTGATGATTGTTGTCATTCCGGGGCGATGCCGTGAGGGGCCGCGGAGCGCGGCCCGATGGCGTCGAACTACGATGTGCAATTGCACATCGGAGATCTCAGATTCCGGGTCTGGTGCTGACGCACCATCCCGGAATGACGGCGTCTGGGAAGCTACGCTTCTCGCAACTGACGTGGTAAGGAGTGGAATGTTCGATGCCCTGGCTTGAACCGGCAACACTGAGCGGTCCCCATGCGCAGCTCAAACCCTTGTCGCACGATCACGTCGACGGACTGACCGAGGCGGTGAGGGACGGCGAGCTGTGGAAGCTCTGGTACACCTTCGTGCCGAAACCCGAGGACATGGGCAAGGAGATCGACCGCCGGCTGGGATTGCAGGCGGCGGGCGCCATGCTGCCGTTCACGGTGTTCGATGCCGACGGCAAGATCGCGGGCATGTCGACCTATATGAATGTCGATGCGGCCAATCGGCGGGTCGAGATCGGCTCGACCTGGTATGCCAAGCGCGTGCAGCGCAGCGGGGTCAATACGCAGTGTAAATTGCTGCTGCTTGGCCATGCCTTCGAGAAGCTCGACTGCATCGCGGTCGAATTCCGCACCCATTTTTTCAACCACCAGAGCCGGCGCGGCATCGAGCGGCTGGGCGCAAAGCAGGATGGCATCCTGCGCAACCATCAGATTGCACCCAACGGAACGCTGCGCGACACCGTGGTCTACAGCATCATCGCCGGCGAATGGCCGACGGTGAAAGCGCATTTGAACTATCAGCTGAATGAAAAGGCGCGGTAGCATAGCGTTTTCGAGCGAAGTGGGTACCGGTTCGCGTGAAGAAAACGCGTCAAAAGTGAAGCCGCCAGGACGACGAAGATGGATACATTCGATTACGTGATCGTGGGCGCGGGTTCGGCGGGCTCGGTGCTGGCCAACCGGCTGAGCGAAGATCCCGGCACCAGCGTTTGCGTGCTCGAAGCCGGGCCCAGCGACTGGCATCCCTACATTCATCTGCCGGCGGGCTTCATCAAGACCTTCCACATGAAGAGCATCAATTGGGCCTACCAGCAGGAGCCGGGGCCCTGGACCGGGGGGCGCAGCATCTACGCGCCGCGCGGCAAGACGCTCGGCGGCTCCTCCTCGATCAACGGCCACATCTACAACCGCGGCCAGCACCAGGATTTCGATACTTGGGCGCAGCTCGGCAACCGCGGCTGGGGCTATGCGGATGTGCTGCCTTATTTCAAGCGGCTGGAGCGGCGCGTCGGCGAGGGCGAGGATACCTATCGCGGGCGCGACGGCAATCTGACCGTCACCACCATGGACTGGCAGGATCCGCTCTGCGAGGCGTTCATGGCCGGCGCCATCAGTCTCGGTATTCCGCGCAACCCCGATTACAACGGCGCGATCCAGGAGGGCGTCTCCTACGCCCAGCGCACCATTCAAAACGGCCTGCGCGTCAGCGCGGCGACCGCGTTCCTGCATCCGGCGCGGAAGCGGCCGAACGTGAATGTGCGGACGCATGCGCACGCCACCAACATCATCTTCGAAGGCAAGCGCGCGGTCGGCGTGCGCTACGTCAGGGGCGGGAAGGGCGGCACGCCGGTCGAGGTGCGCGCGGCTAAGGAAGTGATCCTTGCGGGGGGCACCTACAACTCGCCGCAGCTGCTGCAATTGTCGGGGGTCGGATCGCCCGATCTTTTGGCCTCGCTCGGCATCGAGGTGCGCCATGCGTTGCCCGGCGTCGGCGAGGGATTGCAGGACCATTACGCGCCGCGCACGGTGGCGCGGGTCAGGAACATCAAGACCATCAACGAACTCAGGCGCGGATTGAGTCTTTGGGTCGAGGCGCTGAAATGGGCCACCACGCGGCGCGGCCTGCTGTCGCTGTCGCCGACCATGGTCTATTGCTTCTGGCGCTCCGGCGAGACTACCGAGAGCTCCGATCTGCAACTGACCTTTACGCCCGCGAGCTACAAGGAGGGCGTGCAGGGTCAGCTCGAGGACGAGCCCGGCATGACCGTCGCCTCCTGGCAGCAGCGCCCCGAAAGCCGCGGCTACGTCCGTCTCCGCTCGGCCGATCCGTTCGCGCCACCGATCATCCAGACCAACTATCTCACCGCCGAGCTCGATCGCCGCGTCATCGTCGCCGGCATGAAGCTGGCGCGGCGGCTGCTCGCATCAGTGCCGCTCGCGCCCTATTACGCCTATGAGGATTTCCCGGGGCCCGGCATCCAGAGCGACGATGAATTCCTCGCCGCCGCCACGCAACGCGGCACCACGACCTTCCATCCCGGCTGCACCTGCCGCATGGGTCCGGCCGACAGCAACTGGGCCGTGGTCGACGACCAGTTGCGCGTGCACGGGCTGCAGGGCCTGCGCGTGATCGATGCCTCGGTGATGCCGCGGATGATCTCCGCCAATCTCAATGCCTCGACCATGATGATCGCCGACAAGGCCTCGGATATGATCCGCGGCAAAAGCGCACCGGAGGCGGCGGTCGGATCGATGGCTGGCTAGCCAGCGCGCGGACTCATATTCTGTTCGTCGGGTAGACCGGAAATGGCCGGCCGACTGCCACAACGGGGCTTTTGATCCGAAGGCGATATGATGACCTAGCGATGTCCACCTCCGCCTTAAAGCGACCGCTTACGAAAAGCGCTTCGAGAGAAAAATGTGCAGGCGCTTTTCAGCGCGTCTCACAATCCTGCGTTTTGCGCTCCTGCAGTTGGGATAGCGATATGGCGGATCACAAGAATCAGCACTTCGTGCCGCGGGTGTTGCTGCGCCCCTTCACGCAGAATGCTGAGGACAGGAGCATCAATATCTACAATATCGGCGCCGATCGACTGATCCCCGATGCGCCGGTGAAGGGTCAATGCGCACGTCATTATTGGTATGGCGAGGACGGCCAGCTCGAAGCGCTCCTCAGCAGGCTCGAAGGCATGTTCGGCCTCGCGCGCGATCGCGTCTTTGTCGGAGGCAATTCGGTTAGGGATCGGGAAGCTATCAGCCTGTTCATGTGCCTGCAACACTGGCGCACGGCGAAGGCCGCCGCGCGATTCCGGCATTCGATCGAGCAGATGAACGCGAACACGTGGGCGCCGGAAAAAGAGCCAGTGCCCGACGACAAGAAGCTGGTCATGAGTTCGATGCGCTTCGGGATGAAGTCGCGCGACATGCTGAGGGATCTGAAGATCCGCTTCGTGGAGAACCGCACAAGCCGCGACTTTATCATCGCGGACGATCCGGCCGTGATGCTCAATCGCTTCGCATTCGAGAAGCTGGGCGGCTCGGGGTTTGGCGTCGCCTCGTCAGGGCTGATCTTTGTTATGCCTATGTCGCCGCGCTTTTCGGTGATCTGCTATGACGGCCTGGTGTATTCGCTCGATCTTACAAACGGCCGTGTCGTCCTCAAGAGCGAAGCGGCTGTCGACGCATACAACGACATCCAGTGCATCGCGGCGGAGGAGAACATCTACTTCCAGCAATGGGAGGACGGCGAGTACGTGCGGCAGCGATTCTCGGCGGTGAAGCACAAGCGCCGGCCCGCATCGATCGCCCGCACGTTCGTTCCCGACGGCGAAACCGAGGATGCCGAGCATTACCGGCCCGGTACGATCGAGGAAGGCCGTGCGGCGAAGCGCTCGCTGGTGGCCGTTCAATTCAACTACCCGGAGCCCGATCGGTGGATTCCGGGGCTTAGGTATCGCTCAAACCCGACGACATTCTTCAACGGAACAGGCGTGGGCTACGTGCGGAAGAGCGAGTGGCTGTATCGCGGGCGTGACGATCCGCCGCCCGATCCGGGTGAGAAGATGCAGATCATCCGCACCAAGCCGCGGCCGAGCGCTTGGACAAAGCGGTGAGCGATCACCGGCGAAGTCCGGCACATCGCTGCGCGTGGCACCGAAACGGATGCGATCGCTGTCGCGGGTATCGGGGGCATCGCGGGCATCGAGCAAGCCGCGCAAACAAGCTCGATTTGTGGGTAGGCGCCCGCGGTCATCGGGGGCTCGCCTCCCGCGATGGCGGAAATCCACCGGTCGCGCGAACGCACGCCCGATGACGGGCTCCACGACGAAGCAAATCCGTTGCGCCAAACGGGCGATTTATTGAGCCGGATCAAGCTGATTTGGCCTGTCCAGTGCCGTTTGCAAAAATATTTCTGTTCTCGTTTCACGCAAATCACTTTCATAACTTCCGCCGTCTCACCCGAAAGAGGGGCGGGTCGCGATCGTCACGAACGTTGCGGTGAGATGCGGTGGACGCGAAAGCTACGACTGACGAGCGTGGCGGAAGCGGACGGCGAAGTCGTGTGGTCCTGGCGCCGCGATGCTGGTGCCAAGTTTCGCAGATGGCAACATCCGCGAAGCGACGGTGGCAAAAAAGCCCGTTCACCGGGGAGAGCGCGAAGTAAGCCGTAAACTACCGCGCAGGGAAGGCCGGATTGCCTCCGCTGAACCTGTATGCTCGTGTGCGTTCTTCTCACTGTATTTGCACGCGAGACCGCGGGTGCAGCGCGCACCCGGCTTTCCCTGCGCCCTTGTTCAAGAGGGCAAGGAAATTTGATGGCAAAGCTCGGGCGGATCATGCCGCGAGATCGGGAAACTGTGTCTGGTGATCTCCCCTCCCTCCACGCGCGCTTGCGCATGGCGGGGAGGGGTTGGGGGGCGATCGGCGGGAACCGCTGCTTCGGAGTTTGCCGCGCTACCCCCCACCCCCGACCCCTCCCCGCCGCTTCGCGGGGGGAGGGGAGGAGGGGAGAGCAGAGCAGAGGAGTTGTTCGCGATGGCGGGCTGTTTGAAACCAGATCCCTCACACTTCCCTTCGGCTCAGGAAGGCCAGCCGTTCGAACAGATGCACGTCCTGCTCGTTCTTCAGCAGCGCGCCGTGCAGCGGCGGGATCAGCTTGCGCGGATCGCGCTCCCTGAGCATTTCCGGCGTGATGTCCTCGTTGAGCAGGAGTTTCAGCCAGTCCAACAGCTCCGAGGTCGACGGCTTCTTCTTCAAGCCCGGCACTTCGCGCACTTCGAAGAAGATCCGCAAGGCCTCTTCGACCAGGCGCTTCTTGATGCCGGGGAAATGCACGTCGACGATCTTGCGCATGGTGTCGGCGTCGGGAAACTTGATGTAATGGAAGAAGCAGCGGCGCAGGAAGGCGTCCGGCAATTCCTTCTCGTTGTTGGAGGTGATCATCACGATCGGACGCAGGCTGGCCTTGATGTTCTCGCCGGTCTCGTAGACGAAGAATTCCATGCGATCGAGTTCGAGCAGGAGATCGTTGGGGAATTCGATGTCGGCCTTGTCGATTTCGTCGATCAGCAGCACCGGGCGCTTGTCGTGGGTGAAGGCGTCCCACAATTTGCCGCGCTTGATGTAGTTCGAGATGTCGGAAACCCTGGGATCGCCGAGCTGGCTGTCGCGCAGGCGCGATACCGCGTCGTATTCGTAAAGGCCTTGCTGCGCCTTGGTGGTGGACTTGATGTGCCAGGTCAGAAGCGGCGCGCCGAGCGCCTTCGCCACTTCCTCCGCCAGCACGGTTTTGCCGGTGCCGGGCTCGCCCTTCACCAGAAGCGGACGCTCGAGCACGATCGAGGCGTTGACGGCGATCTTGAGGTCATCGGTGGCGACGTAGTCTTTGGTGCCGGTAAATTTCATCTAAGCTTTGCCTTGTTGTTGTTCTTGAGCGCGGCTAACGCGCCTCGATCTGCACATGAAGCGACCGCCCGTGCGGGGGCGCGGTCGGGGGTGAAGGGGCGCCGTCAAACGCGTTTGATCAGCGTGAGGATGACGAGCACGACAACCGCGCCGATCGTGGCGTCGAGGATCGAGCCGAGCGTGCCGGAGGCAACGGCGATATGCAACTGCGGCAGCAGCCAGCCCGCGACCAGCGCGCCGATGATGCCGATCACGATGTTTCCGATCAGCCCGAAACCGGCGCCGCGCACGATCAGGCCGGCCAGCCAGCCGGCGATCGCGCCGATCACGAGTGCCGCTAGAATACCCATCGAAAATGCCCCCGCTGAAAAGCGCCCCTTGAAACCTTGCAGCTCAATTCTAGTTGAAAAACCCGGCAGGTCTAGGCCTCTCTGCCCTTGACGTCCACCGTGCGGCGGGCAATCTGTGATCCATGTTTCTGCAATTCTTCACATCGCTGCGCGACGCCCAGGTGCCGGTCACCTTGCGTGAATATCTGACGCTGATGGAGGCGCTCGACGCCGACCTCGCCGAACAGACGGTGGAGAATTTCTACTACCTGTCGCGCGCTGCGCTGGTGAAGGACGAGCGCAATCTCGACAAGTTCGATCGCGTGTTCGGCACGGTGTTCAAGGGGCTGGAAAGCCTGCTCGACGCCATGGAGAAGGCGGACATTCCCGCCGAATGGCTGAAGAAGCTCGCGGAAAAATACCTCACCGAGGAAGAGAAGAAGCAGATCGAGGCGATGGGCTGGGACAAGCTCATGGAGACCTTGCGCCAGCGCCTGAAGGAGCAGCAGGGCCGGCACCAGGGCGGCAACAAATGGATCGGCACCGCGGGAACCTCGCCGTTCGGCGCGCACGGCTACAACCCGGAAGGCGTGCGGATCGGCCAGGAGAAGAACCGCAACAACCGCGCGGTGAAGGTGTGGGACAAGCGCGAGTTCAAGGACCTCGACGGCAATGTCGAACTCGGCATCCGCAACATCAAGATCGCGCTGCGGCGGTTGCGCAAGTTCGCCCGCACCGGCGCGCCCGACGAACTCGATCTCGACACCACGATCAAGGAAACCGCCAACCACGGCTATCTCGACGTGCATATGCGGCCCGAGCGGCGCAACGCGGTCAAGGTGCTGGTGTTCTTCGATATCGGCGGCTCGATGGATTTCGCATATCGAGCAGGTCGAGGAATTGTTCTCGGCGGCGAAGAGCGAATTCAAGCACATGGAATATTTCTACTTCCACAACTGCCTCTACGAAGGCGTCTGGAAGCAGAACAAGCGGCGCTTCACCGACCGCACCCCGACCTGGGACGTGCTGCATAAATATCCGCACGACTACAAGGTGGTGTTCGTCGGCGACGCCTCGATGTCGCCTTACGAGATCATGGTGCCCGGCGGCTCGGTCGAGCACGTCAACGAGGAAGCCGGCTCGGTCTGGCTCGATCGCATCACGCGGACCTATCCGCACGCGGTTTGGCTGAACCCGGTGGCGCAGCGGCACTGGGACTATTCGGAATCCACCACCATCATCCGCCGGCTATTTTCGGAGCGCATGTTCCCGATCACCATCGAAGGTCTCGAAGGCGCGATGAAGGAGCTGGTGCGGTAGAAATTTTCATCGTTGTCATTCCGGGGCGCGTGAAGCGCGAACCCGGAATCTCGAGATTCCGGGTCAGGTCCTTCGGACCATCCCGGAATGACGAAACCGGGAGGTAAGAAAAAAATGCCCCAGACCATTCACCGCGGTATCACGTCGCTGATCGACGAGGCCAATGCCGAAATCGAAACCGTCAGCGCCGCCGACGCCATCAAGATCGCGCATAACGACGACGTCGTGATCGTCGACATCCGCGATCCCCGCGAGATCGAGCGCGAGGGGCGAATTCCCGGCGCGTTCTCCTGCACCCGCGGCATGCTGGAATTCTGGATCGATCCGGCGAGCCCCTATGCCAAGCCGATTTTCCAGGAGGACAAGAAATTCATCTTCCATTGCGCCGGCGGCCTGCGTTCGGTGCTGGCGGCGAAGACCGCGCAGGATATGGGCTTGAAGCCGGTCGCGCATATGGGCGGCGGTTTTGCCGCCTGGCGCGACGCCGGCGGCCCGATCGAGAAGTGGGAGCCGAAGAAGCCGAAGGGCTGACGTTTCCTTCGTCATTCCGGGGTGCGCGCACCGAATTCGGGTTTACCCGAATTCGGCAACAACATTGTCCAAGTCGGCAAATGCCGACTTGGATGGCGAACCCGGAATCTCGAGATAGCAACTTCTGGATTCCGGGTTCGCGCCTTTGGCCGCGCCCCGGAATGACGACAAAGGATTTCGCACCATGATAGCTACCGACGATCCGCTTGTGTCGACCGACTGGCTCACCGCCCATCTCGACGATCCCACGGTCAGGATCATCGACGCTTCCTACAAGATGCCCGGCGTGCTGCCGCTGCCGGTGGACGATTATCTCGCCGCGCATATTCCGGGCGCGGTGTTCTTCGATGTCAATGCCATCGCCGATCCCGACGACCCGCGGCCGCATATGTATCCGAGCGCCGAGCAGTTCGCGCGCGACGTCGCAGCGCTCGGCATTTCCAATGGTGATACGGTGGTGGCCTATGATTCCGGCGGCTGGGTCGCGGCCCCCCGGGCGTGGTGGATGTTCCTGTCGTTCGGCCATCGCCCTGTGAAGGTGCTGGACGGGGGACTAAAGAAATGGCTGCGCGAGGGACGCCCGACGCATTCCGGCAAGGTCACCGCGAAGCCCGGAAAATTCCAGGCCAAACTCGATCCCGGCTTTGTGCGCAGCAAGCAGCAATTGCTCGGCAATCTCGAAACCCATGCGGAGCAACTGGTCGACGCGAGGCCGCGGCCGCGCTTCGAGGGTAGTGTCACCGAGCCGTGGCCGGGCCGCCGTTCCGGTCACATCCCCGGCAGCCGCAACGTGCCCTATGCTGAACTGTTCGACGCCGAGACCGGCGCGATGAAGCCGCTCGACGATTTGCGCAAAGCGTTCGCGGGTGCCGGCGTCGACATGGCAAAACCGATCGTGACGAGCTGCGGCTCCGGTGTTTCGGCGCTGGTGCTGACGCTGGCACTTTACCGGCTCGGCGTGCGCGGCACCGCGCTCTATGACGGTTCGTGGGCCGAATGGGGTCTGCCCGACGGACCGCCGGTCGCGACCGGTCCGGCTTGATCAAAAAACTCAGTGACTGCGGGCGGCTACCGCCGCCGGCTGAGGGAAGGATTGACCGAACGGGTTGGCCGCCTGCTGTGCTGCCTGCTCGGCCGCCAGCCGTGCCAGCCGCGCCGCGCGCGCCGCCATCCTGCGGCGGTGGGCCGCCCGCCGCGCCCGCTGCTGCTTCCTGATCGCGCTCGGGTCCGGGTTGGCATTGACAGCCGGTCGGGCACTGACGGCGGCCTTCGCCCTGGCGGCGTTCGCCGACGGTTTTGCCTCGGCGGTGACGGATGGGCTGTCCAGTGTGGCGGTTTTAGTCGAAACGGCGTCGGCCTCGGGCAAAGCCGGCGCGCTCGATGATGCCGCGGGACTGGCCCCAGGTGCAGCCGGGACAGCTTCGTTCGCCGGTGGCGAGGCCGGCTCCGTCGCGGCCTGGTCCGTCGGCGCGACCTTGGCGTCGCCGTCGGATTCCGGTGTGCCAGCTTTTATTGCTTCGGAACTCGGCGCATCGACTGGCGCCGCCGCTGACTGGCCTGGTGCCGGATCTGCTGGCGCCGCATCTGCGGGGACCGGCATATCGGGCTTGGCGGCGGTTGTTGGCACCGGCTGTTCCGGCTTCAGCGCAGCGACGCTGTCGGATTCGGCCGGCGGTGACGGGATCGCCGCCTGCTCGGCCGGAGGAGAGGCGGTCGCCGTTGGCTCGGCTGACGGCGGGATGGCCGGCGTCTGTTCGGCCGCCGCGCTAACGGTAGCCTGCTCGGCCGGCTTCGGAATCGCGGGAGGGTTGGTCGCTGCCGCGCCGTCCGATGTCGTTTGCCCGGAGGCTGGCGGCTCGACCCGCAGCATCGCGAGCACAGGCTTCGCGGCTTCGACTTGTTGCGCGAAATTGGCCTCCGGGGCGGCATGCCACGACGGGTTGCCGGCGAACTGCTCGTGGGCTGCGCGAAGCAGGGCCGCTGCGCCAAGCCCAAAGACCAGCATCGACACCGAAAATACGATCGCGGCGAACAGAAAACGGAAGCCGGGCAGCATGAACGGGCAAATTCCGCCTTCGCCGCGGATTTTGCGAAGGCCCTCGAGCATCTGGGAACGCGGTGGCCACTGAATCGGCCGCGTTCGCGACGCATCGGGCACCGACCGGTGCATAGCGAATCAGGCTGGTTCAAAGATACCGCAAGGTTCGCCACTTCGTTTGTTAAAATTCGGTGGAATAATGCCGTCCGGCGGACCTGAATACGTTTACCCGACCGGTGCGACTTAGTTGCAACGGTGCTGCCGGATGATCACAAAACGCCGAATCTGGCACGATTTGTCTTGAATGCGCCGCTATCTTCAGCCATCTGCCGTTAACCGTCCGGTGTCGGCTTGGGGACTATACAAGAGCGATGATGAGCAAACGCATTCTGACGATTTGTGCTGCCATGGCGGCCGGCGCAGCGGGAACCTCGTTCGCGCTGGCGCAGGGCTATCCGGTATCCCCACCCGGTGCGGTCTATACGACCGCGCCGCAGGCTTATCCGCCCGGCAGCTATCCGGCCGATTATCGCCGCGGTCCCGGCACGCCGGATTTCGATTCGCTGGAGGACGACGAGGGGCCGAACGCACAGAGTTCGACCGCGCTGCCGCCGCCCGGACCGGTGCTCTCGCCGGATGATCCGCGTTACGCCCACCCCGATAATGCCCGGCCTGTCTATACCGACCGCAGCGTGCGGACCGGCCCGATCTTGTCGCCGGATGATCCGCGTTATGCCCATGCCGCCGACCCCCAGCCGGTTTATTCCGACCGCGGTGCGCCTGCCGGCCCGATTCTTTCCCCCGACGACCCCCGTTACGGCCGGCCCGATGGCCCGCCGGCTGTAATCTATTCCGACCGCGGCCCCGGCGCGCCGGGACCCAATGACGATAGCGGCATGCGTCCGCCCGAGCCCGTCGGGGGGGCTCAGGGTGGTGCGCCAGCTCCGAACAGCGTGACCGGCGCGGTGCCGCCGGCGCCGATCGGTGCCGACGGCAAGCCGACGGTGCTGTCCGCGCTGCCGCCCGATGAACAGCCGGAGGCGGGGCCTGCGCAGCTCGCGCCGAACCTGCGCCGGCAGGAAGTCGCGTTTGCCACCAAGGAGCCGCCGGGAACGCTGATCGTCGATACCCCGAACACCTATCTCTATTACGTGCTGGGCAATGGCCGCGCGATTCGCTACGGCGTCCGCGTCGGCCGTGACGGCTTCACCTGGACCGGCGTGCAGAAAATCACGCGCAAGGCCGAGTGGCCGGATTGGCATCCGCCGGCGGAGATGATCGATCGTCAGCCCTATCTGCCGCGCTTCATGGCCGGCGGTCCCGGAAATCCCCTGGGGGCGCGTGCGATGTATCTCGGCAATACGGTGTATCGCATCCACGGCACCAACCAGCCCTCGACCATTGGCAAGTTCGTCTCGTCCGGCTGCATCGGCATGCTCAACGAGGACGTCTCGGACCTGTTCGATCGCGTTAAGGTCGGCACCCGCGTGGTTGTGCTGCCCGGTGGCCCGCCGCCGGCGGCGACCACCACAGCCTCGGCCGCGCCGCTGCCCGGTTCCGCGACCGCGCAGATGTCGGGTACGCCCGGCACGCAGCCGACCGTGGTGCCGCCACTGCCAGCGCCGGTGACGGTGCGCTAGCCGCAACGATTGGCACAGACATCATTCGAAAGGCGCGCGGTGGCGCGCCTTTTTTATTGCGCTCAAACGTCCATCGTTCTGCTGACGGATCTTCGCCGGCCGTTCCCTCGGAGCGGGCCGCACTTGCGCGCTTGAATTCCTGTTTGGTTGGCCTACCTGCCGCGGCAGTTGCAACGAATATAAGGAACTCGCCATGCGAATTTTTGTTGCAGGCGCCACCGGCGCCGTCGGTCGCCCGCTCGTTTCAGCGCTGATCACGGCGGGTCATTCGGTCGTGGGGCTTACCCGCACGGCCGCAAGAGCGGAAACCATCAGACGGACGGGTGCGGAACCCGTGGTCGCCGACGGCCTCGATGCGGCGGCGGTTCATTCGGCCGTCCTTGCCGCGAAGCCGGATGTCATTATTCATGAAATGACCGACCTCAGCGGGGCGACCGATCTCAGGCATTTCAATCGCGCCTTCGCCAGCAGCAACCGGTTGCGGACGGAGGGCACCGACCATCTGCTGGCGGCCGCGCGCGAAGCCGGCGTCAAGCGCTTCATCGCCCAGAGCTTCTGCGGCTGGCCCTATGCCCGCAGCGGGGTTGTCGTCAAAACCGAAGCCGATAAGCTTGATCGCGATCCGCCGGAAGAACTTCGCCCGACCCTGGATGCGATCCGATATCTGGAACAGGCCGTCACCGCCTCGTCGCAGCCCGAAGGCATCGTGCTGCGCTACGGCGCGTTTTACGGACCGGACACCGGGATATTCGATCACGCCATGATCGAGCAGATCCGTCACCGCCGGGTGCCGCTGATCGGCGACGGCGGCGGGTGGTGGTCGTTCGTGCATGTCGACGACGCTGCGGCCGCCACCGTCGCGGCGGTCGAACGCGGCAAGCCCGGCAATATCTACAATATCGTGGACGATGAACCCGCGGCGGTCAGCCAATGGCTTCCCGCGCTGGCGCAGATGTTGGGCGCAAAGCCACCGTTCCATCTGCCGGCCTGGATCGCGCGCCTGGTGGCCGGCGAACACATGGTTGCGATGATGACGCAGGCGCGGGCAGGGTCGAACATCAAGGCCAGGCGGGACCTCGATTGGCAACTGGTCCATCCGTCATGGCGCGAAGGATTTGCGGTGATCGCGCGGCAGGCCCTGGCGCAGAAATCGGCGGCGTGAGCGGACTGTTACAAGTGGCCCGTCGGGTGTTTCAAGCGAGCCGCCGCAGCGGCTCGCCCTTGAACCAGGCGTCGATGCCCTCGACCATCTGGCTGTAATGGGCGCGAAAGCTCTCTTCGGTGACGTAGCCGAGATGGGGCGTCAGCCACGAGGTTGTCCAGCTTGCGGAAGGGATGGTCCACCGGCAACGGCTCGACCGAGAACACGTCGATCGCGGCGCCGGCGATCTTGCGCGCCTTCAGGGTCTCCAATAATGCGGCTTCGTCGACGATCGGCCCACGCGAGGTGTTGACGAGGTAGCTGGTCGGCTTCATGCGTGCGAGATCGGCGGCTCCGACCAGGCCGCGCGAGCGCTGGCTCAGCACCAGATGGATGGTGATGAAGTCGGCGGTCGCGAACAATTGCTCCTTGCTGGCGTAGCCGACGCCGACTTCCTTGCATCGCTCCGCCGTCAGGTTCGGGCTCCAGGCGATCACGTTCATGCCGAACGCCTTGGCGAGTCCCGAAACCTTGGCGCCCAACTTTCCGAGCCCGACCACGCCCAGCGTCTTGCCCTCGATCTCGATGCCGATGAATTTCTGCAAGGACTCGCCGGCATGCATGCGCGCGTTCTCGCGGCCGATATTGCGGGTCAGTTCCAGGATCAGGCCCATGGTCAACGGCGCGGTGGGATCGCGGCCATATTGCGTTCCGCACAGCACCACCTGGTGGTCCTTGGCGGCCTCCAGATCGATCGCGGCGTTGCGCATGCCCGAGGTGATCAGGAGCTTCAGCTTGGGCAGGCCCGCGAACAATGCGCGCGGAAACGGCGTGCGCTCGCGCATCGCGCAGACGATCTGGAAATCCTTCAGCGCTTTGCCGCGGCTTCGGTGGAAGCAAAAGGCTCGTTGAACACTTTGACATCGACGCGATCGCTGATCTTCGACCAGTCCGCCATCTGCAATGTCAGGTTCATATAGTCGTCGAGAATTGCACAGCGCAGCCGCGTCATGGAAAGTTCCGTTCATGGCGATGATGACGGCAGCAAAATGCCGTCCGGGGAGACGCCATGGTCGCGCGCAATTCGCGACCGCGCAAGCGCCCGCGGCCTAAAAAGCGCCCGCGGCCTAAGAGGCCTCGCGGCCTAAAAGAGCGTCTGCTTGTTAAGAACGCGCTGGCGCCCGTTGCGCCTTGGCGGCCCGGATTTCGGCGACCATCGACTGGACTGCGGGCGACAGGGCCTTGTGCTTGGCGTGCCAGGCCGGCCCCGGCCCGCGCATATAATGCAGTTCCGGCCGATAGGGGTCGAATGCCCTGAGGAAGAACTGGCGCCAAAAGCCCCGGATTGCGCGGTTCGCGTTTGCCGCCGTTTGCGGCGATGGAAAGGGTGTCTGACGTGATGGTTGCCATGACGCGGCCCCGCTGTTTTCGCCCGCTGACTTCTGTCGCGGGGAACGCCTTTTGAGGCGTCGAAAACCAGTTTTGGGCGCATTTATTAAAAGAAGGTTTCAATTGTCCGGATCGGCGGCAAGCATGGTATCAATCCCGTAATCATCCGTGGTGAACGGATGGAAAACGCGGCTGCTGCGGTTGCCCTTTGGGGTCCGCGCCGCTACATCAGCGGCAGCAAATTTCCGTAAAATCCTCTCGATTTCACAGGACCTCGATGGCGCGCCAGTTCGTCTATTTCATGCAGGGTCTGTCCAAGACCTATCCGCCCAACCGCAAGGTGCTCGATAACGTCCATCTGTCGTTCTATCCCGACGCCAAGATCGGCGTGCTCGGCGTCAACGGCTCCGGTAAATCGACGCTGCTGCAGATCATGGCCGGCCTCGACAAGGAATATACCGGCGAGGCCTGGGTCGCCGAGGGCGCCCGCGTCGGCTATCTCGAACAGGAGCCGCAGCTCGATCCCGCCAAATCCGTGCGCGACAATGTCATGCTGGGTGTCGCCAAGCAGAAGGCGATCCTCGATCGCTACAACGAGCTCGCGGTCAATTATTCCGACGAAACCGCCGACGAGATGACCAAACTGCAGGACGAGATCGAGGCGGCGGGGCCTGTGGGATCTCGACAGCAAGGTCGACCAGGCGATGGATGCGCTGCGCTGCCCGCCCGACGATGCCGACGTGACAAAACTCTCCGGCGGCGAGCGCCGCCGCGTCGCGCTGTGCAAGCTGCTGCTCGACCAGCCCGAATTGCTGCTGCTGGACGAGCCGACCAACCATCTCGACGCCGAATTGGTGTCATGGCTGGAAGGCCATTTGCGCAACTATCCCGGCGCGATCCTGATCGTCACCCATGACCGCTACTTCCTCGACAACGTCACGGGATGGATCCTCGAACTCGACCGCGGCAAGGGCATTCCCTACGAGGGCAATTATTCGTCCTGGCTGGTGCAGAAGCAGAAGCGGCTGCGAGCAGGAGGGCCGCGAGGACGCCGCGCATCAGCGGACGCTGGCGCGCGAACAGGAGTGGATCGCGGCCTCGCCGAAGGCGCGCCAGGCCAAATCCAAGGCGCGCTACCAGCGCTACGAGGAGCTGTTGAAGCAGGCGAGCGAGAAGCAGAGCCAGACCGCGCAGATCACGATCCCCGTGGCCGAGCGGCTCGGTCAGAACGTGATCGATTTCGAGGGGCTGACCAAGGGATATGGCGACCGGCTTCTGATCGACAATCTCACCTTCAAGCTGCCGCCGGGCGGCATCGTCGGCGTGATCGGCCCGAACGGCGCCGGCAAGACCACGCTGTTCCGGATGATCACCGGGCAGGAGAAGCCGGACAAGGGCACCATCACGATCGGCGAGAGCGTGCATCTCGGCTATGTCGACCAGTCGCGCGACTCGCTCGACGGCAAGAAGACGGTGTGGGAGGAGATCTCCGGCGGCAACGAACTCATTCTTCTGGGCAAGCGCGAGGTCAATTCGCGCGGCTATTGCTCGTCGTTCAACTTCAAGGGCGCCGACCAGCAGAAGAAGGTCGGCGCGCTGTCGGGCGGTGAGCGCAACCGCGTGCATCTGGCCAAGATGCTGAAATCCGGCGCCAACGTGCTGCTGCTCGACGAACCCACCAACGACCTCGACGTCGATACCTTACGCGCACTCGAAGAGGCGCTGGAGGATTTCGCCGGCTGCGCCGTGATCATCAGCCATGACCGCTGGTTCCTCGACCGCATCGCTACCCACATGCTGGCCTTCGAAGGCGACAGCCATGTCGAATGGTTCGAGGGCAATTTCCAGGACTACGAGAAGGACAAGATGCGAAGGCTGGGGCAGGACAGCGTCATCCCGCATCGGATGAAGTACAAGAAGCTGACGCGGTGAGCTGCTGGTAGACTAAACCATTGATCGGCGGTCCCGAGGAAAGTCGCGGTTGTGTGGAATTCGTGTGGAACGCTCATCCCACCTTCTCCGCCAACCACATCTTGATCAGCGACTGATATGGCACGTCGCGTTTGTTGGCGGCGATCTTGATCTGCTCCAGCAAGCCGAGCGGCAAACGAATTGAGATCGCTGTGGTCGAGGGCTTCAGGTTCGGAAAGCGCACGCGCTCAGCTTTGCTCCAGTCGATGTAATCGGTGGAGTCGTGCGTTTCCCAGAATTTCCGCTCTTCGGTTTCGGTCTTGAAGGCAGGAATTGGTTTAAGCTTGCTCATAAGCCTTCCTCTCCTTTCGGTGCATGTCTCGCGCCGATATCACCCGGACCATGGTTCCATTTTGCCGCAAGGTGAAAGTGATATGCAGCAGGCGGCCTTGAGCTGTCTTGCCCAAAGCATTGAAGCGCCGCTCCATTTCACTATGCCTCGCATCCTCGACAACGATCAGTGGATCGTTGAAGAAGACACCTTCCGCTTCGGCTTGACTGACGTCGTGTTTGTCCGCGCTCTTGCGGTTGTTGCCATCATCCCAGTCAAAACCTGTGATCTGGCCAAGGTTGATCATGATGTATATATCCAATATATACAAAACGACACGTCGATGCAATATGGATTAGCTACGCTACGCGCGTCCGTATCGGCTGCAGCCTCACGCTCGCTTATCGATCCTCTGCTCCCTTCGCGCCGTCTTATGAGCCGCTCAGCAATCTGTATTCAGAGGTGTGGCAGGCGTCCGTGCCGCACTGAAGGAACACCGAGCCAAGATTGATCAGGCAGATCGCGACCACGTAAAGGCAAAGCAGCCGGGCAAGGCGGCGAAGCGCCAGCGGCGGCTGTCGATCGCGCAGATGTTCGCTGCCGAGAACGGCGAGCTTGATTGCGAACGCGAGCAGGATCGCCACGGCGATAATTACCGACCAAACCGGCATATGCAGGCCAAGGATCGCATTGCCGATATAGCTGTGGCCGGGCCTCGGATAGATATCGAGCAACGTCTGGCGCGCCGAAACGATCAACAGCAATAGCGCGAACAGCATGCTGATGCCGTCGTTACGTGCGGAATAGCCGTGGCGGAAATGCAGGATAATGCCATAGCAAACGCCGAACATCGCCACACGTTGCAGCAGGCATAGCGGGCAGGGGATTTCACCGCCGTAATACTGGAAGGCCATCGCCGTCGTCAGGACGGCGGCAATCGTCAGCATCATCGCAAACAGGAAGAGATCGTTCAGCGTCGCGGGCAGCCGGGCGCCTGTCACAATATTCATGAATGATCTCCGCGCGGCCAGACCTGCGGGGCTGCATCGAACTGCACCTGCAGCCACGGCATATGGAAGCCATACTCCGGGCTGTAGATTTCAAACAGAAACAGCCCGATCGACAGCGCCAGGCAAACCAGCATCGACAAGACGGCGAACCATCGCGGTCCATAATATTCGGCGAGAAGCGCGAGCGACAGGGTGGCAAACACCGCAAGCATCATCTGAACGCTCCATGGCCGGCACCGGCTAAGGCGGAAATTGCTGCGGTTTCAGCACCGGGCTTCGCAGGTTGCTGTCGAATCGATATACCAGAGTAGCGGGAGAAGGACATGTCGCTAAAGACGAAAATCATTGCCGCAACACTTATCCTGCAGCTGATGGCAACGCCCTTTGCCGCCGCCGCGCCCGACGCTGGTTTTGCGCAATTCATCGCCTCGCTTTGGCCGGAAGCGCAGGCCGCCGGCGTCTCGCGCACAACGTTCGATCGCGAGACGCGCGGGCTGAAGCCGGATTACAAATTGCCCGATCTGATGCTGCCCGGACGTCCCGCCACCGGCGCGCCGTCGCAGGCCGAATTCGTGCAGGTGCCGGCGGACTACATCAAGGAAGCCAGCATCGCGCGGCTGGCGGAGGAAGGGCAGCGGCTGCTTGCCAAATATCGCGCCGCGCTGACTGCGATCGAAGCGCGCTTCGGCGTGCCCGCCACCATCGTGCTCGCGATCTGGGGCCGCGAAACCGATTACGGGCGCTACACGCTGCCTTACGATGGCTTGCGCGTGCTGGCGACGCAGGCCTATGTCGGCCGGCGCAAGGATCAGTATCGCAACGAGTTCATCCTCGCGTTGAAGATGATCGGCGACGGCGAGGTGACGCGCAAGGATTTACGCGCGTCGTGGGCCGGCGCCACCGGGCTCACGCAATTTCTGCCGTCGGAATTTTACCAGCATGGCGTCGATTTCGACGGCGACGGTCGCAAGGATATCTGGCATTCGGTGCCGGACGCGCTGGCTTCCGCCGCGCAGCAGCTCGTCAACAAGGGTTGGCAGCGCGGGGTGCGCTGGGCCTATGAAGTGCGCGCGCCGGCCAATGTCGATTGCACCATGGGCGTTCCCGGGGTGACAAGACCGATCGGCGATTGGCTGCGCGCAGGCTTTTCCCCCGTGCGCGGTCAACAGCTCAGCGCGGCCGAAAAGGCGCAGCCAGCCTCGCTTTTGCACCCCGAGGGCATCTACGGCCCGGCATTCCTGACCACGAAGAACTATTTCGTGATCAAGGAATACAACTTTTCGGACCTCTACGTGTTGTTCGTCGGCCACCTTGCTGACCGCATGCTGAGCCCGCTGCCCTTCGCCGCGCCGTGGTCGGCATCGACCCAGTTGCGCACCGCCGACGTCGAAGCCATGCAGCGCGGTCTCACGCGCCTCGGTCTCTATGGCGACAAGGTCGACGGCAAGGCGGGGATGCAGACGCGCGCGGCGCTCGGCGCCTACCAGAAGAAGGCTGGCCTCAGGGTGGATTGCTGGCCGAGCGAAGCGGTGCTGCGCTCGATCAGCGCGGCGCGTTAGAAATCATCCGGCGATTTCCGCAGGCGATGTTCTATATCCCTTGTTCGACGCGTTTTCTTCACGCGAACCGGTATCCACTTCGCTCGAAAACGCTATAGGGGCGAGGATCGCAAAAAGAAAAAACCCGGCCGTCACATCGGCCGGGTTTCGAAATCAAGGCGCCAAGGTACGCCGCTCCGATCAGATCAATCGCAAACCTGGACGCGGCGGAAGCGCCAGCCGTAACCGTCCCAGAAGCGCTCGCGGGCCCAGCGGCACGGAGGCTCTTCGACATAGACCGGCGCGGGCGCAACATAGACCGGAGCCGGGCGGCTTGCCGCGATCGCGCCGCCGAGCAGCGCACCGCCGATGAGGCCGCCAGCAACGCCTGCGGCAATCTGGCCATCCCCGGCCCTGGCGGCTGGCGCAACCGACACCAGCGAGCCGGCGACCGTCGCGACGGCCAGCAGAGCGAAAACTGTCTTCTTCATTGCTAGTCTCTCCTGAAGGTGGCGCCGTGGTCCGACGCGGGGTTTAAGGACTGCTCACACGCCGTATTTCACACCGATGTGTCACTAAAAAGCGCCGAACGGTCAATGCAAGGTAAACGTTTTGAGCTCATGGGCTGAAAAAGCGGTTTTTTCAGGCCATGGGCAAAAAACATCCCGAACACGCGCCGTTTCATGGGGACGACTGACCGTTTGTAACGAACATGAACGGCATCAGCCGCAGACCCGCACGCGGCGAATCCGCCAGCCATAACCGTCCCAGAAGCGCTGACGCTGCCAGACGCAGCCGCCATAGTAGTCGTCTGCGACATAGCCCGGACCGTAGTAGCCGTAACCGGGTCCGTAGTAGGGGCCGGGGCCGTAATAATAGCCGGGGCCGGCGATCGCGCCGCCGACGATAGCGCCGCCGATAATTCCCGCAGCCAGACCGGCGCCAAAACCACGTTGTGCGTGGGCGGGCGACGCCAGGGCCGAAATCGCCAGAGTGGCGATGGCTGCGAGGGCCATCAAAGTTTTTCTCATGGCTTCACCTTTCTCATCGAGCAAATCCGTCGCGGCGAAAGTTCCATATTTCGCTTGAATGATCAATGAACGGGGCCGCCACATTTAGCGACGAATGATGGCCGAACGGGGTTATTGTGCGGTGCACAATCGGATGTTTCCCCGCCGGTTTCGGCTGAGGTGAATTGATGACCAGCGCGACGGTGGCCTTTGGAATTGCGGTGGGCGGCACCTCGCTGGTTTGCTATGCGCTGATGACGCGAGCGGAGAACATCAGGCGCAATCGGCGGTTGTCCTTCGACAACGCGAGCGATGGCGGCGTTTATTCGGGCACCGATAACGGGAGCCTCGCCACCTGGTTCAGCGGCAATCATTCGGTGACGGACAGTTCGGGCAACCCCGGCGACTCCAGCGGCGGCGATAGCGGGGGAGGCGGCGACGGCGGCGGTGGCGACGGAGTTAGCGGCGGCGACTGCTGCGGTCGGCGAAGATCGCGATCTTGATCTACCGCAACACCAGTTTTTAGATTCAATCCAAAATGTATTAGGCGAGCAGTTTGGAATTGCTTGAAAACACGGTTTTTCCTTTTGCTTCGCGCCGCGGTCTTAAATATCGATGGCTCAGCATCAGCGAAGGGTTCTTCCGGTTTCATGATTGTCTGTTCCTGCAACGTCCTCAGCGACCACGATGTCCGCAGTGCCGTCAGCTCAGCGCAAGATCTTCCGCGCAATGCCAGACAGGTCTATGGTTGCCTCGGTTGCAGCGTCGAATGCGGCCGGTGTGCAAGCACGGTCAAGACCATCATTGAAGAGGCGCTCGGCGACTGCGCCAAAGCCTGCCAGCCCGGATGTCCGCACAGCCACAACGAAGCGGACGCCCATGCTCAGGCCGAGTTCTCGCTCGCCGCGTCCTGAACCTTTTTGATATAGCGGATGTTCCCATCGCCTCGTTCCGGCAGAGGGTTGCTCATGTCCGCAATGTGACTTAGCGTTCCTCATCTCCTTCACGACAGCGAGAGAGCAATATGCAGGGCGATCCAAAGGTCATCGACTACCTGAACAAGGGTCTGCGTAGCGAACTCACCGCCATCAACCAGTATTGGCTGCACTTCCGGCTGTTGCACAACTGGGGTCTGCTGGAGATGGCGAAGACCTGGCGCAAGGAATTGATCGAGGAGATGAACCACGCCGATCGCTTCACCGACCGCATCCTGTTCCTCGACGGTTTTCCCAACATGCAGGTGCTGGATCCCTTGCGGATCGGCCAGAACGTCAAGGAAATCATCGAGTGCGATCTGGCTGCCGAGGTCGGCGCCCGCGCGCTGTATCAGGAAGCGGCGACCTACTGCCACGGCGTCAAGGACTACGTCTCGCGCGACCTGTTCGAGAGCCTGATGAAGGACGAGGAGCACCACATCGACTTCCTCGAAACCCAGCTCGACCTGATCGGGCGGATCGGGCTCGATCTCTATACCCAGAAGCATGTCGGCGGGCTCGAGAGCGAGCATTAGGCGGCGCGATCCGCGCGCAGCCAATGAGCACGCGCGGCGGCAACAAGTCTCACCGCCGTGATCGCCCGCGAAAGCGGGCGATCAGTATTCCACCGGCGTTAGAGCTTGATGGTTTTGAGTTGAATCAGAGCCGGTGCGAGTTGGCCACCTCGCCCCGCTTGCGGAGAGAGGTCGGATTGCCTCGGCGATGCGAAGCATCGTCCGTGCAATCCGGGTGAGGGGGACTCTCCGCTAGTCGCGCTCGTTGAAAGAGCCCCTCACCCAACCCTCTCCCTGCGAGGGCGGCGAGAGGGAGAAGCAACCGATCTACCCATATTAGCGTTAGCACTTGGCGAAGAGGCTCCCTTACAACTGCGTCTTGTAGCGCGCCTCGACCACGGCCTGGCTTCTCAAGGTCGCTGGCGGCGAGTTCGATCAAGGCTCCTCTCCGGTCGTGGTTTCGGCGAGCGTATCAGCAAGGACAGCTGTGGTCATCCCAGCGCGAGCAGCGCCTCGACGGCTCGTCAAAACTCAAACCGCGTCGGCGGGAACGAAACAGCTGATGATGATGCTGCCGCGGTGATGAACGTACCACACCACGGCTTCGCCGACCGGGTTGCCGCGGTCGCGGATGATGGCGTGCGCGGGAACCTGCATCCACTGTCCTTCGATCGGCACCCAATAGGCGCCTTCGCGAAAATCATATTCGGTGCGGTGGCCGTCGGAGATGTCGCAGCATGGCACGCCGTTCGGCGCGATCACGCCCTTGAACCAGGCGCGAATGTCGGCGGGGACGTTCTCGTATTGCCCGTTGTCGAAGGCGAAAGCCACGCCCGCGAACATGGGCAAGCACGCCAGCAGCGCGATCTGCGCGAACCTTCGCATGCGATCCTCCACAGCATTGCATTCGGCGTCATCGTGCGTTTTCTGGCGCCACGAATCTTCACGTCGTTGAACGCGATTAAGCCTGAGCCGCCGCGTGGATGCATGCTCAAAAAATATGCTGTTCTCTCGCGCGTGCGAAATTGACGCGGTGCGAAAGCAGTATCTCACATGGTCCGCTGCGGCGCGGTCGCCAGCAACTCCTGCAACGGCTGCTGGTAGAATTTGGCGTTGCCGGTGGTGAGATGACCGCGCGTCTCGGTCGAGGCCGGGATCAGATAGAGCTTCCCGTGCTTGACATGCTTCAGCGCGGCGTCGGTGACGCCGGTCTCCGGCGGATTGCGTTCGTCATCGGCGGAGTTGACCGCGAGCAGCGTCGCCTCGATCTTCTCGAGCCCGGGGTAAGGATTGTAATCGTGCGAAGCTTCCCACTGGTAGATGAAGTCGTTGGCGTCGGCAGTGATGGGCGTCGCCAGCCGCTCGTCCACCATCTTGTCGGCCTTCGCCGCCGTCGGCGCCAGGGTCTGATAGGCGAGCGTGCCGCCGGCCGAGGCGACGCCGAAGGCCGCAATGGCATACTTCATCATCCGCGGCTGCGCGGTGTAATGGCCGCCATTGTAGTCGGGATCGTTGCGGATGGTTTCCAGCATCAGCCGCCGCAGCATCCAGTTGCGCGCCGCCATTTCGGTCGGCTGCGACGCCATCGGCACCAGCGCGTCCATGTAATCAGGATATTTCACGCCCCAGATCCAGGTGTGCATGCCGCCCATCGAATTTCCGATCACGAGCCGCAGGTGCTTGACGCCCAGGCCCTCCTTGACCAGACGGTACTGCGCATCGACCATGTCCTCGTAGTCATATTTCGGAAACGCGGTTTTCAGACCGTCGGATGGCTTCGACGGATTTGCCGTGGCCGATGCTGTCGGGAATGATGATGTAGTATTTCGCAGCGTCGAGCGGCTGGCCGGGACCGAACAACTCGCCGGCGAAGGCCGGCGTCAGCATGCTCGCGGCCGAGCCGCCGGATCCGTGCAGCACCAGCACCGGCTGGCCGGAGGGCTCGCCGACCGTGGTGTAGTGCAGCCGCAATTCCGGCATGGTCTCGCCGGTATGGAATTTGAAATCTCTGGCGATCCAGTCGCCCTGCTTTGGCGCCGGGTAGTCCGCCGCCAGCGCGGCAAAAGACGTCATTGCAAAGACAGCCGATAGCACCGCGCGCGAATATGTCATGGACTGCGTCTCCCCGAGGTGCGGCCGCCTTTTACCGGGGCCGCTTTGGGCGCGAGCCTATCACGCCGTGCGGGAGCAGCCGAGATGGGGGCCTCGCTTGTGACGGCAAGAAATTTTGCCGCGCCAGGGGAATATCAGGCGATGGGGATTTTATGGAGCGTCCTCGACATCGGTCTCGGGACGGTCGATGCCGGCGGCGGTCTCGCTGTGCCATTTGCCGTCGGGCGTCTCGTATTCGATCGCCTCGGTGCGCCCGGGCACGCGCTGCTCGGCGGCGGCGCGCTTGGCGGCCGCCAGCGCCGCGGCGTGAGTCGCAAACGGCTCGGAAAAAACGCCATTGACATTATAGGCCCAGCCGCCGTCGTGCTGAACGATTTTGTAGATAATATGGGACATGCGGGGAACTCGCTGGATTTGCCGGGCGGGGGCTGAACGTGGTGGTCATTCTATGCCAAAATGTGCCGCAGTGCAGCTATTTGCAGGGACCGGGCGGATCAAGGAGGAAACACATGTGCCGGAACATCAAGACGCTGTTCAATTTCGAGCCGCCCGCGACCGAGGATGAAATCCACGCCTCCGCGCTGCAGTTCGTGCGCAAGCTTTCGGGCTTCAACAAACCGTCGCAGGCCAACGCTGAGTCGTTCGACCGCGCGGTCGCCGAGGTTGCCGCCGCTGCCCGGCGCCTGCTGACCTCACTGCATACGCACGCGCCGGCGCGCGAGCGGGACATCGAGGCCGAGAAGGCGAAGGAGCGCTCCAGGTTGAGGTTCGGGTGAAACGATTGCTAGCGGGCGGCGATTTGAATACCTGACGCGATCAAAACCCGACTGAATTTGAGGCTCACTTCCTGTGCTTGTGGCGTTTCTTTTTCTTGTCCTTGCGATCTTCGTCGCCCTCATCCTCATCTTCGCCGGGCTCTTCGCCAGGTTCGGCCACCGCCAGCGCCACCCGCTCGGCGGCTTCGCGCTCAACGGCCTCGCGCTCGCGCATTTTCTTGTAGTCTTCCCAGGCATCGAACAACAGATGCAGCCACGGCATCACCTGTTCGATCGACGGCAGTTGGCCGGGCGGCCCGGGTTCGCCGCGCGGTCCGGCTGCGCCCTGTGGGCCGGTCTTGCCCTGCGGGCCGGCCTCGCCGCGCGGGCCTTGCGGTCCGATCTTGCCTTGCGGACCCGGTTTGCCGCGCGGGCCTTCCAGCCCGGGCCGTCCGGGATGGCCTTGCGGGCCGGGACGCCCCGGCTCGCCGCGCGGGCCCTGCGGCCCCTGTCGTCCTTGCCGGGTCTCGTCTGCCACGCGCTTACTCCCGATATTTCGGAAGCCTTTTCCTTAGCAGACGTTTGGCGATGGCATCAATTGCAGGGATCGCTGCGTCGGCAATGATCAACATCAATCGAGCGCGCGCAGAGGTCGGCGGCTAGCGCACAGCGTGGCCAAACGCCGCCGGACTGTCAAATCCCGATCGTGGCGCGCGCTCCAGAGCCCTGTTTCGATAAAATCGAAACGGGGCCCTGGATTCCCGGTTTGACGCGTTTTCTTGACGCGACCCGGTTTCCACTTCGCTTGAAAACGCTTTAGTCGTGATGCGCGGGAACGTCGATCCCGTCGGCCGAATATTGACGGATCTTGTTGCGCATGGTGCGCACGGATAACCCGAGCACGCGCGCGGCACGGGTGCGGTTGCCGTCGCAGCGCGCCAGGGTTTGCAGCACGAGCTCCCGTTCGATCTCCTCGACGGTCGATCCGATCAATAGCGGCACGATTTCATTAGGGGTCAGCGAAGGCGCGAAAATTTCCGGCGCGGGCACAGCAAATTCATGGGTCATTGACACCTCCCGATCAACGCCCGCTTCCAACGTGGAGCGGAAACATCGAGAAACAACTACCCCCAGTTGCCGGAAGGTGGGCGGAGTCGGTTAACAAATGCTTAACGGGAAGGGGGTGCACGAGATAGGGAGGTTCCGGACGCCGCCTGCGGCGAGCGGAACCAGGCGGATCAAGGTGGAACCGTCGGCTCAAATCGACCGATAGCCGCCATCGGCCATCACGATCGATCCGGTGACGTAGCTTGCGAGATCGGACGCGAGAAAGATCGCGGGCCCCACGACGTCTTCGGGCTTTCCGGCCCGTCCCAGCGGGGTGTGATCGATGAAGATCTTGACCAGGCCGGGATCGTTGGCGCGCACACTGGCGTTCAGCGGCGTTTCGATCAGGCCGGGGCCGATTGCGTTGACGCGCACGCCGTGCTTGCCGAGCTCGGCGGCGAGCGCGCGGGTGAAGCCGAGCACGCCGTGTTTCGAGGTGGTGTAAGCCGGCGAGTTCGGCGTGCGCACATGCACGAAGGACTGGATCGAGCCGATATTGACGATGCGCCCCTTGGTCGCCAGCAGCGGCTCCAGGAACGCATGCGTCACGTTGAAGGTGCCGTCGAGATTGATCGCCATGATGTCCTGCCAGTCTTTCAGGACCGCGCCGGGATCGGCGGTGAAGGCGTTGCGGCGGTTGATGCCGGCATTGTTGACCAGGATGGAGACTTTCCCGACCTGCTCGGCGATACGTTTGGCGACGGCGATGCAGTCTTCGCGGCGGGTGACGTCCAGCACAAAACTTTCAGCCTGGCCCCCGGCCTCGCGAATCTCCTGCGCCGCCTGTTCTGCCGCCTGCGCGTTGATGTCGAGCAGGGCGACCTGCGCGCCCTCGCGGGCATAGCCGAGCGCGATCGCACGCCCGATGCCGGAACCGGCGCCGGTGACGGCTGCAATATGGTTTCGGAGAAGCGCCATGGGTGTTTCCTCTGCTTTTGTTTTTGTGACGAGAGCGTAATCCGCCATCGGTCCGCAATAAAGAGCCGGATTGCGGGGCTGTGTGTTTTCGGGTCCCGCGGCCGGGTTGTAGCGCGCCAGTCGATCGCGCGAGCGAAGGATTGTTAGCAATTTGGGATTGTATTAGGGTGCTGGTTTACGATTCAACGTCGCGGTGGTTTTCAGAAAAAAGTCTTGTCATGGAAGAAATGCATTTGAAGGCGTTCGAGTCGCTGCCTCAGGCCTCGACATGCCGTCTGATCGATTTCGACAAAGCGGATGTGGTGCCGGGTTTCGTCTCGAACATTTTTTTCCTGATCGTCGCGGGAACCAAACCGTGGGCGACGATGAAAGTCGAACTCCATCCGCTGATCTGCATAAGGCAGCCGAAATATTGGGGCATCGAGGTGGTCGCCTGCCAGGAGGGCCTCGGGCTGCCCACCACGGCTCCCTATCACATCGCGCTCGATATCACGCATTTGCTCGGCACCAAGGGCATCGAGGTGATCGGTGCGTCGAGCAAAAAACGGTTCAACGTGCCGTAGCGCGAACGTACCTCGCCGGTCCTTCCCGCGCGTCACTTCTGCTGCAGGCCGCTCGGATAGGGCGCGGGGTTCGCCCGGCACGATCGGGCAAAGCCTTATCGGCATCAATTCGCGCAGGCGTTCCGGCTTCCGGAATTTCGATAAAAACTGATTCAAAAATGGCATGCGCAGGCACGGAAAGCTTTACCGGAGCGTTTTATCCATTCCGCCGAGCGTTGCGCCATGGACAGACGGCTTGCGGACTGGAAATTCGGAGTTGAGCGGATATGGTCGGCGGCCGAGCCTGACTATGACGAAGCCGCGCGCCTTGCGGCGGCGATTGCAGGCGCGAGCCCGGGGGTGACGCTGCGGCAGGCGGCCGCGCAGGCACTGCCGGTGCTGCGCAGTGCCTCCTCTGAAAATGCGGACCGGAGCATCCGGGATGCCGCGCGTCGCCGCCTCGCCGTCCTGCGTGAAGTCCTCCATGAGTTCACCGCCCCGCGGTTCGGCCGCCGCGAGAACAGTCCGAAATCGCTGACATCGGAGGAGCGCTACCGGCAGATGCTCGGCTTGCCGCTCGACGGCCGGCTGTCCGCGCCGGAAATCCACCAGGCCTGGAAGCGCGCCGCCAAAGCCGCGCATCCCGACGCCGGCGGCAGCGACCAGCAATTTCAGGGCCTGTCCGCGGCGCGCGACGCGCTGATCCGGGAAGTGCGGCTGGTGCGCAGTTTGTAAAGCGGGCCGCGGCGTACCCGGCGATGAACGCCGCGAACCTCCGCACAAATAACCTCCGCGCAAAATGAAGAGGTGGGCACGGTGCGACCCAATCGCCGTCGCTCGAAGAGCGAGACCGAATAGAACGCCCGTGCCCACCTGTCCGCCGATCGAACGGGTTTTAGAACGCGCAGGCGCGCTTGCGCAGCAGATGCTCCTTGACGGCGAGCGCCTCGATCAAGGTCGGCACCGGCTTGCTGACAGTCTTGTAGTCCGCCGGGAACGGCGTGGTCGGAATGCTTTCGTCCCAGACCTGGCAATAGCCGTTGCCGTGCCAGCGGATCAGATGAAATCCGGCCTGCGCGGGGCCGGTGGCGGCCAACGCGGTCACGGCCATGCCGGCCGCGGCACAAAGGATGGAAATACGGCGCATATTTGAATAGCTCCTGTTTGAAAATATCTGTCCGTCTCCGCAAAAGGGGTTGCGGAGGCGGGAGCCGGGGTGTGGGATTTTCCGGCCACGGGCTTGAGTGTCGCCAAACGGCGAATGGGTTCAAATGCGCAGCGGCATGAATTGCGCGGTGCGAATAGGCTTTGCCCATCCTGCCCATCGGCTACAATCGCGGGAGCGCGACTCGACCTGCGTCGCGACATCTGCTCAAACAATCCCGAGCTCACAAGATCCAGGGGAATTCTGCCAATGAAGATGTCATCCGCTATTCGTGCCACGCTGGTCGCGCTGACGGCTTTCGCCGGCGCCACGCTGTCCTCCGCCTCCTATGCCGACGAAGGCTTCGTATCGCTGACGATCTACAAGGCGGGATGGATCATCGGCGGCTCGGGCGGCGGCGGGGTATTGAACTTCCACGGCAGGCGCTACCCGCTGTCCGCCGGCGGTCTGGACTACGGCCTCGTGTTCGGCGGATCGAAGACGGTGCTGCGCGGCCGGGTCAGCAACATCTACCGGCCGTCGGATGTCGCCGGCGTCTATGGCGCGGCCGGCGCGGGGCTCGCAGTCGGCGGCGGGGCGCGGGCGATCGTGCTGACCAACCAGAAGGGCGCGGTGCTGGAATTGTCCGGTCAGCAAATCGGGCTGATGGCCAATGTGGATTTGAGCGGGCTGGCGATCACGCTGAAGTAGCGGGGGGCGGAGGCGCGCCCCGACACCTTGTCTATGGCGTGATCGCGGCGGACTTGCTTCACCTCTCCCGCTTGCGGGGGAGGTCGCTGCGCTCGAAGAGCGCGGCGGGTGGGGGAAACTCTCTCCACTTGAACAGTGTGAATCGTGGTGGCACCCCCACCCCAGCCCTCCCCCGCAAGCGGGAGAGGGAGCGAAGGTCCGCCCGGGCTGATCAAGTTTTCCGATTCAATTGTCAAACAGCGAACAAACGTGAGTCCGCATTCTCGCGGCGCGATCCGCCCGAGGCTTGTTTCATTTTCCGCCCTCCTGGAAAGCAGAGGGCGCAGGGAAGACCGGGTGCGCGCTGCACCCGCGGTCTCGTGTGCAAGATGCACATAAAAAACGCACACGAGCATACAGGTTCAGCGGAGGCAATCCGGCCTTCCCTGCGCAGTGGTTTACGGCTTACTTCGCGCTCTCCCCGGTGACCGGGCTTTCTTGCCACCGTCGCCGCGCGGATATTTCCGCGCCACTTGACGCCAGCGTCGGGGCGTCAGGACCACACGACTTCGCCGTCCGCATCACGCACGCTCGTCCTTCGTGCGCTACGCGTCCACCGCATCTCACCGCAACGTCCGTGACGATCGCGAGCCGCCCCTCATTCGGGTGAGACGGCGGCGAGTTATGGAAGTGATTTGGGTGAAGCGAGAAGAAGAAAATTTTTTCGAACAGGGCTGGACAGACTTTCGGGTGATTTGCCCGTCGGGTTGTTTTGCCGCAGCCGCGGCATGCATTTGTGCTTGCGCGCAAAGCGAAGCGGCTCGCAGCGCGCAAAAGCGATTGCACTCGCCTCGATCCTGAATACGATTGCCGCGGACCGGTCTGACTGGGAGCCCTGCGATGCCGCTCAACACCGACAAGATCGACGACACGGCGCTGGCGCTGCTCTATTTGACCCTGCACGACGGCTGCAGGGCCTGGAAAGGCTTTGATTGGGGAGTGCTCGGCCGTCTGCACGACAAGGGCATGATAGACGATCCCGTGGGCAAGGTGAAATCGGTCGTCTTTACGGAAGAGGGGTTGGAACGAGCGAAGAAGTTGTTTGAGGAAATGTTCAAAAAGTAGGACGGGAGTATAGGGTGGGCAGAGCGCAGCGAAACCCACCGCTTTCCCTTTGCGAAATTGATGGCTTACGCCTGCGGCTAATCTTACTGCGTCAAATCCAGCTTTAGCCCCTTATCCTGAGGAGCTTGCGCCAGCAAGCGTCTCGAAGGATGAAGGCCGCAAATCTGCACCGAGGCCTCGTGGTTCGAGACGCGCGGCGTTGCCGCGCTCCTCACCATGAGGGTTTGATGACCCAGTAAGACTAACCCACCCTGCGATTTTTCGCGCTGGGGCTAATCCGCCTTAGGGGCTACCGTCGTGAGGACGGAAAGTGATAGCGCGTTACGCTATCGCCTTACGGGCTACTAATGGGGCCGTCTTACCAGGTGCAGCGGCCTTGTTGCCGCAACTTTTCCTTCGCCGCAAACGCGGCGGTGAAGGTCGGGACCGGCTTCTTGCTGATGACCTTGTAGTCCGACGGCCAGCGCAACGGCTTCATCGTCCAGGTGTCGTTCCAGACCTGGCAGACGCCGGTGTTGTCCCAGCGGATCAGGTAATAGCCGGCCTGCGCCGGGCTGACGATTGCGACGGCCGCGACGATGATGCAGGCGGCGGCACAGAGGGCGGTAGCAGGACGCATGACTGGTCTCCTGTCTGAAAATGTTGCACCGGCCTTCCGGGGCGGGGCTGAGGCGGCGTCCACCTTTCGCGGGTGGCGGGGACACGCCATTCGTGCTGCAAAAGCGAGGCAGTTGCAAGTGGCAAGGCCGCAAATCGTTCGGCGTCGTTGACGCCGCGTCTCGCTGGGTTATTCGTCGGCTGCGCAGGCGTGCGCTCCGCTTGCTCATGCGCGGGATAGCTCGTAGGTGAGCGAAGCGAAAACCCATCGTGACGATCGCGACATGCGATGGGTTTCGGAACGGCTCAACCCATCCTGCGGGCTTTTTCCTGCCGCCAATGGACGGCCCTGATCGCGATAAAAATACGCAGCTTGCTATCAAATATTGTCTCGAAAATCCGCAGTTGGCGCGTAAGTCTACCAACCCACAAACTTATGGGGGATCCCATGACAACAGATGTAAAGCCGCACAATCCTGAACCTGGCGAGCCTGCCGCAGGTTCTATCAATCCGGAGCAGACAAGTTGCTGACCCGGATCGGAAGAACTTACCGCTTTAAATCGGCGCATCGACTTCCAAACGTTCCGGATGGTCATAAATGCAAAAACCTGCACGGACACAATTATCGAATCGAAATTGTTATTTCAGGACAGCTCGACGACCGAGGGTTTGTGGTGGATTTCGCGGAAATTGATGCAGAAGTCGCGCCACTCATCAAGAAGGTCGACCATCGCCTTCTGAACGATGTAGAGGGTCTGGAAAATCCGACCGCGGAACTGATTGCCGCCTGGTTCCTGCAGCGGATCAGCGGCTGTAAAAGCGTAAGAGTATATGAGAACGATGATAGTTGGGCCGAGGTGAATTCGTAGAAAAGCGGAAGTGGTCCGACGCGGTGCGGCTAACCCGTCCTTCGGGCTGACGCTGTTCTTAACGTTTGCTATAGCTTTGATAAAATTCGCTCCGCGACCGAAACCGAGGCGCTGCTCGTGAGAAGCCATGATGAAAAAGCCGGAATGGTATGACGTCCTGGAACCGCGCGAGGCAGCTATTGCAGGCATAGTGGGCGTCGCAGCTGTGTGGCCGCTGGTCTATTATGCCTATCACGCAGGCTACGAATTTTGGGGCTATAACCCTCGGCAATGGAAAGACGTTGGAACTGCTATAGACGTGCTCGGTTTTGCCGTTCCGTACTGCTTGGTGAAATGGTTGGTGAAACGGCAATAAGTTCGTAGAATGGGTTGAGCGAAGCAAAACCCGTCGTGACAATTGCGACATGCGATCGGTTTTGCAACGGCTCAACCTATCCTGCGCACTGAGGCGGCAAGGGATTACGCAGCGCCTGGAAGCTCAAAGCTGTAGCTTTTCAGTGTTTCCGGATTGCCCGCCCGCTTTGAGGCATCGAGAATCTCGATTCCAACCACGCGGCCTTCGGTATCGTAGTCCACGACAATGCCATCTGCGACTTCCTCGCTTTCCGACACCGCTCGGTCGCTCAGGTTGAGGTAAACGGCATCGGCGCTCTGGTCTATTCTCACGCGCATGGCTTTGTCCTGTCGAAATAGGCTGTAATAACATACTCCGGATCGGTGGCGGGTGTCACGACCCTCAGCATCACGCGGCGTCCGGGCAGGCATTTGAAAAAAGACCTGCGCGTAGCTCCGTCCTCGACAATGTCAGGCTCGCGCAGCGTCTGCTCGATCCAAGCCTTAAGGATGGTCCGGCGGGCGATCTGAAATTCGGCATGCTCATCATAGCGGATCATGCCGCATTTCTCACAGCACCCGGTTACTCTCCTTCACCTTCTCCGCATCCAGATACACCTCGGCGCCCATCTCCTTGAATTTTGCCGACATCTGCGCCATCCCGTCTTCGATGGTGCCATTCATCGACATTCCCACCGCCGCTGGATCGTTCAGCGTCGCCGCGTAATCGCGGACGTCCTGGGTGATCTTCATCGAGCAGAATTTCGGGCCGCACATCGAGCAGAAATGCGCGACCTTGTGGGCTTCCTTCGGCAGGGTCTCGTCGTGGAACAACCTTGCGGTTTCCGGATCGAGGCCGAGGTTGAACTGGTCCTCCCAGCGGAAGTCGAAGCGGGCGCGGGAAAGCGCGTCGTCGCGCAGCTGCGCCGCCGGATGGCCCTTGCCGAGATCGGCGGCATGCGCCGCGATCTTGTAGGTGATGACGCCTGTCTTGACGTCGTCGCGGTTGGGCAGTCCGAGATGCTCCTTCGGCGTCACGTAGCACAGCATGGCGCAGCCGAACCAGCCGATCATGGCCGCACCGATGCCCGAGGTGATGTGATCGTAGCCCGGCGCGATGTCGGTGGTCAGCGGTCCCAAGGTATAGAACGGCGCCTCGCCGCACTCCTTGAGCTGCTTGTCCATGTTGATCTTGATTTTATGCAAGGGAACATGTCCGGGGCCTTCGATCATCACCTGGCAGCCCTTCTTCCAGGCGATTTGAGTGAGTTCGCCGAGCGTCTCCAGTTCGGCAAACTGCGCGCGGTCGTTGGCATCCGCGATCGAGCCCGGCCGCAAGCCGTCGCCGAGCGAGAACGACACGTCGTATTTGCGCATCAGGTCGCAAATCTCTTCGAAGTGCGTGTAGAGGAAACTTTCCTTGTGATGCGCCAGGCACCACTTCGCCATGATCGAACCGCCGCGCGAAACGATGCCGGTGACGCGGTTGGCGGTCAAGTGGATGTAGGGCAGCCGCACGCCGGCGTGGATGGTGAAATAATCGACGCCCTGTTCGCACTGCTCGATCAGCGTGTCCTTGTAGAGCTCCCAGGTCAGCTTGACCGGATCGCCGTCGCATTTTTCCAGCGCCTGATAAATGGGAACCGTGCCGATCGGGATCGGCGCATTGCGCAAAATCCATTCGCGGGTGGTGTGGATGTTGCGCCCGGTCGAGAGGTCCATCACGGTGTCGGCGCCCCAGCGGATCGCCCACACCATCTTGTCGACTTCTTCTTCCACCGACGAAGTGACGGCGGAGTTGCCGATATTGGCGTTGATCTTGGTGAGGAAGTTGCGGCCGATGATCATCGGCTCGAGTTCGCCGTGGTTGATGTTGCAAGGAATGATGGCGCGGCCGCGGGCGATTTCTCAGCGCACGAATTCCGGAGTGACGAAGGCCGGCACCGAGGCGCCAAAGCTTTCGCCGTCGGCGAGGGCGGCTTCCGCGCGCTCGAGCTGGACCTTGCGCCCGAGGTTTTCGCGGGTGGCGACGTAGATCATCTCCTTGGTGATGATGCCGGCGCGGGCGAATTCGAGCTGCGTGATCATGTGGCCGTCAAGGCCGCGCAGCGGCTTGTGATGGGCGTTGAACGATTTCGCCGCATGCGACGCGCCGACATTGCCGTTGTCTTCGGGCTTGATGTCGCGGCCCTGATATTCTTCGACGCCGCCGCGCTCCTTCACCCACGCGATGCGCGCGCGCTTGAGCCCCGCATTGACGTCGATGGTGACAGCCGGATCGGTGTAGGGGCCCGAAGTGTCGTATACCGGCAGGTTCGGTTCGCCGGCGCCTTCGGAGAGGATGATCTCGCGCAACGGCACCCGCACATCGGGTGCTTCATCCGGCGTGACAAAAATCTTGCGCGACGAGGGCAGGGGGCCGGTCGTCACGGCAGGAAGCGTGGTGTCCGGATTGGAACGGATGTTCATGGCGTCCTCCTCTGAATTTCTACTAGTCATCGTTCCGGACGGGCCGCGAAGCGGGCCGATCTGGAACCTCGAGGTACGGAGCGAGATTCCGGGTTCGCGCTTGTGCGCGCCCCGGAATGACGCTGGCGGATATGTTCTCTTGTCTCACGCGGCCTCCGCCTTCAGTCCGAGCCAGGCGCGCACCCGCGCGTCCGGATCGGCATTCTGGGTGATGTCGCTGACGACGGCGATCGAATCGGCGCCGGCGGCGAAGATCTCGGGCGCCTGTTCAAGCTTGATGCCGCCGATCGCGACCAGCGGGAGTGCGTCGACGCGCTTCTTCCATTCGGTGATCCTGGGAATGCCCTGCGGCGCGAACCGCATCGATTTCAGCGTGGTCGGAAAGATCGGCCCGAGCGCGATGTAATCGGGTTTGGCCCGCAGCGCGGTCTCGAGCTCCTCGTCGTCATGGGTGGAGAGTCCGAGCGTGAGGCCGGCGTCGCGGATCGCCTTCAGATCGGCATCGGCCAGATCTTCCTGGCCGAGATGCAGATGCTTTGCTCCCGCCACGATCGCCGCGCGCCAGTAATCGTTGACCACGAGTTTCGCCGGCGTGCCTTTTATCACCTCGAGCGCGTCGGTGACGGTCTGCAGCGCCTCGGAATCATCGAGGCCCTTGGCGCGCAACTGGATGGTGCCGACGCCGAGCAGCGCCAGCCGCGCGACCCAGGCGACGCTGTCGACGACGGGATAAAAGCGATCGGGATACGCGGAGCGATCGGGATACGCGTGGCGATCAGGATACGGCATGCCAGAACGGGGTCCCAACGACAGGGGTTGAAGGGGAGGCGAAATCGCGGGCTTCCATCAGCCCGGCTTCATACGCTGTGCGCCCGGCTTCGATGCCGAGGCGAAACGCCTTGGCCATCGCGGCCGGCTCGGCGGCCTTGGCGATCGCGGTGTTCAGCAGCACGGCGTCATAGCCGAGCTCCATGGCCTCGGCGGCGTGCGACGGCGCCCCTAAGCCGGCATCGACCACCAGCGCGATATCGGGCAGGCGGTCGCGCAACAGCTTCAGCGCATCGCGATTGATGATGCCCCTGGCGCTGCCGATCGGCGCCGCCCATGGCATCACCACTCTGCAGCCGGCATCGACCAGCCGCATCGCGACGCTCAAGTCTTCGGTGCAATAGGGAAACACCTCGAACCCGTCCTTGATCAGGATGGTGGCGGCTTCGACCAGGCCGACCACGTCGGGCTGCAGCGTGTCGTTGTCGGCGATCACTTCCAGCTTGATCCACGGACGTGGCGAATAATTCGCGCGCCAGTTTTGCCGTGGTGACGGCGTCGCGCACGCTGCGGCAGCCGGCGGTGTTCGGCAGCACCGTGACGTCGAGCTCGCGGATCAGCGACCAGAACGCATCGCCGGTCTTGCCGCCGGCGGTTTCGCGCCGCAGCGACACCGTGACGATGTTGGCGCCGGAGGCGCGGATCGCGCTCTGCATGATCGCCGGCGACGGATACAGCGCACTGCCGACCAGGAGGCGGGAAGAAAATTCGCGGTCGTAGAATTTCAGCATGGCGTTATGTTTCCATATACACGGTCGTCGTCCTTGCGAAAGCAGGGACCCATACACCGTGTCCCCTCGTTGGGGCACACGGGCAGATACCTCTCGTAATCACCAAAGCCGGTGGTTATGGGTCCCTGCTTTCGCAGGGACGACACGCGGAGAGATACTGGGCAAGTCATCTCACCCTCCCTGCCGCGGCGTGATGATCTCGATCTCGTCGCCGGTTTTCAGCCTGGTCTCGGCCCAGCGGCTCTTCGGCAGCACGTCGTAGTTCACGGCGATCGCAAAATGGATGCCCTCATATTCGAGCTCGCCGAGCAGCGCGTCGACGCTGACTGACGAAATCTCCCGCGCCTCGCCGTTGACGATCACGCGCATCGCATCACCTCGTTGTCGATCCGGCCGTGATCGACAAAGGCGAGCGTCAGTTCCGCCAGTGCGGGGGCGATCAGGAAGCCGTGGCGATAGAGGCCGTTTACCGCAATGTGGTTGTTCTTGCCGATGGTGATGCGCGGCAGATTGTCGGGAAAGGCCGGCCGCAAGCCCGAGCCGAATTCGACGATGCGGGCTTCGGCGAAGGCCGGATGCACCGCATAGGCGGCGCCCAACAGCTCCAGCGCGGAGCGGACGCTGACGCCCCAATCCTCGGCCTCGATCGAAGTGGCGCCCAGCATGAACAGATTGTCCTCGCGCGGAATCACGTAGAGCGGCCAGCGCGGATGGATCAGCCGCACCGGGCGCGCCAGTTTGACCTCGGAGGTCTCGATCAGGATCATCTCGCCCTTGACGCCGCGCAGCTCGGGCTGGATGTCGCGCGCGGCAAGGCCACGGCAGTCGATCACGATGCCGTCGAGATCCTCACTGTTCACGTCGCTGTTGAACTTGATGGTGCCGCCGGCAGCGATGATGCGTTCGTGCAGCTTGGGCAGGACCCGTCGTGGCTCGACGTGGCCCTCGGCGGCAAAGAACAGTCCCTCGCGGAACCGGCCCTCGAGCGAGGGCTCGAGTTCGGACAGGCCTTTGGCGTCCAGGCGCTGGTGGTCTGCCGTGCACCGCGCAAAGCGCTCGAAATCGTTGCGTTCGCGGCTGTGCGCCACCACCAGCGAGCCGTTGAAGGGCGTGTCCGGCAATTCGCGGCGCCACAAATCGAGCGCCTTCAGGCCGAGCCGGCTGATGATCGGTTCGGCGACCTCGCTCTCGCAATAGGGCGCCAGCATGCCGCCGGCCCAATGGCTGGTGGAGAGCATCATCGCTTCGTCGCTGCGCTCATGCAGCGTGACGGGGTGGCCGGCCTGCGCGAACAGCAGCGCCTGCCAGGCCCCGGCAATGCCGGCGCCGATGATGGAAACGTGCGAGTCCCCTTTCGGGGCTTTTGAACTCTGGTACATCCCTGTCCCTTCGCCGGCATGACCCGGATCAGGTTCAAAGGGTCACCGCGGTCTCGGACTTCGAAGTCCCAGCTTGCGGTATCTCAGCTCCTCGTCAGAGCTCCCCTCGGAACGGGGCTAATGTAGGCCGATGCGCCGACGTGTCAACGCGTCTCGGCGGGAACCGCACCGGATGTGTAACGGCGATGCGGGGCAGCGGAGATCTCCTGCGCGCGGGCATCGGCGGCGGTTCCGGCGGGCAGTTTCTGCCGTGCGGCAGCAAGCACGGGGATCGGATTCCCGGCGCCTTCGATGCCCTGATAGAGCACGCGTTCGAGCCGCTGGCGCTTGGCGACCTCGTAATAACCGCTGGCATAAAGGTGCATGGCGCGATTGTGGTCGCCGTTGGCGGCGTGATAGGCGCCGGCGAGATATTTCACGCCATAGGCGAGATTGGTGTTGGGATCGCGCAGCCCTTCGGCGTCGCCGGTGTAGCCGAGGCTGCGCGCGGTCGCGAGCTTGATCTGCATCAGCCCGATGGTGCCGCCGCGGCCGACCAGCTTCGGTTGATAACGGCTCTCCCGCACAATCACGCGATGCACCAGGGCGACCGGCACTCCGTTGGCCCCGGCATGGGCGACAACCAGCGCCTCGTATTCGGCACGCTGCGCCCGCGCCGCTTGCGGGAAATGCAGTGCTGCCATGGTCGCAAGACATGCGAGGAAGAGCGGCCGTTTCATCGGATATTGCCTTTACGACGCCGGCGAGAACCGCCGATTGAACGCGCTGGGAACCCGAATGTTGCATTCGCCGGGCAATGATATGGCCAAAACCCGGCTTTTCCGGGCTTTTGGCCGCATTTGCGGGCGGCGGCTTTACCGAGAGAGATTATGCCGCAAAACCTGTTTCGGCTGCTGGAGCAGTACAGGATCGAGGCGACGTCGATGCGCACGCAGAGCGCCGCCACCAAACGGCTCGATCACATCGAGCGCCGGCAGAAGGTCTGTGCCGACGTCATCGCCACCATCCATGTCCGCAAACCAGATGCGATGCAGACGGCGGAGCTGGCGGTCGAGCCGAGCGCGAAGTTAGCTCATCCGTCATTGCCGCCGTCGGCTCCTCGCAACGAGAGTCTTCGCCGTTCAAAAGCCAAAATGTTCTCGCATGGAATTGCGCGCGGCAAGGTGGAGTGCTGGTATCCGGCAGCAATCCTGTCCCATTCGCCGTCAACAAGCCGTCAATAAAACAGCAAAGGGGAGAGCACGCCATGGCCAGAATTGATTTCGGCTATCTGCCCCAAGGAAATCCCTGCGCCCAGTGTGGTAAGCCGATCGCTACCCCGGAGTGGATTGAGCACGGCCCGCACCGCACGTCCTATCTCTGGCACTGCTGGGCCTGCGACTACCAGTTCGAGGCGGTGGCTTTCTTCGACCAATCAGATTTGGATTCCGAGCCGCTCGCGGCCTAGATTCCCTGACGCGTTTGCCTCGCGCGAACCGGCTCCACTTTTCGCGCGAAAACACCTTGGCATTTCGCGCGAAAACGCGTTGGGCGGAACTCCTGAGCCGGCGCGGCGTTGGTTCGTTTCATCGACCCCAAAGGAGGGTGATGATGACTGACGTCCTGGAAAAGCCGCACCCGCTGATCGCCAGCGACCGGGTCGAGGGCACCGCGGTGCGGCGCCCGAACGGCGAGCGGATCGGCCATATTGAGCGGTTGATGATCGACAAGACCACCGGCCGGGTATCCTACGCGATCCTCAGCTTCGGCGGGTTCCTTGGTATGGGAACCAATTTGCTTCCGCTGCCATGGGCGCGGCTGACCTACAATCCGAAATTCGAGGCCTACGAACTCGACATCGACGAGGACGAACTGCGGCGCGCGCCGTCGTTTCGCGCCGACAAGGATTTCGACTGGGGCGACCGCTCGCAAGAAGCGGCGCTGCATCGCTATTACGGCGTCCCGCCATACTGGGGCGGGTTCTGACGGCACATTGAAGATGAGGTCAGGGCGGCGTCCATGATTTGGCGTGTGGCGGCAGTGTTGTATCGCAATGATGCAGTGCGCAAGCGCCGAAAATCTGTCGCGCAATCTGGAACGGCCGGCGCGGTGATGTGTTCTCTCCCCATCAGTTTCATCTCAGGGAGAGCAAAGATGTTGATGAAATATATGACGGCCGGTGTGGCCGCTTCCGCGTTGCTTGCGACCGTTGCGTTTGCGCAGACTCCGACGACCACCCCGAACAGCAACAAGATGGCGCCGGCGGCGACGTCGAGCTCGACAACGAGCGCGTCGTATCAGGGTGACTGGCGCGCGTCGAAGCTTGCTGGCCTCAAGGTCTATAACAACAACAACGAGAGCATCGGCTCGATCAACGACGTCCTGGTCGACAAGAGCGGGAACATCAAGGCGGTGGTGATCGGCGTCGGCGGCTTCCTCGGCGTCGGCGAGCATCTGGTGGCCGTGGCCTTCGATCAGGTCAAGTTCGTCGATCAGCCGGTTGCTTACACCGGTGCGTCGAACGCTTCGCCTAACCGGCCGGCGTCGACCACCACGACCGGCGCCGCAACCACCAACACGGCGCCGGCCTCGTCGACGGCGTCGAAGTCCAACCCGTGGTATCCCGACCACGCGGTGTTCAACGCCAGCAAGGATCAGCTGAAGCAAATGCCTGAGTTCAAATATTCGACCTGAGGCGACTGATCAGGTCCCAGGAAGAAAGCGCGTCCGGTCTTGCCGGGCGCGCTTTGCTTTGGAGGAGTTGCGCCTTTCCGAGCTGATATCCCGGTGTTAGGCTTTCTGGCGGCAGGATCGCCTGCGTCCTGCCTACTACCGAACGGGAGGACGACATGACTGAGAGCGTCTACAAGGTCATCGAACTGATCGGTACCAGCAAGGATTCATGGGAAAAGGCGGCCGCGGCAGCGGTCGAAAGGGCCGGGAAATCCCTCCGGGACCTGCGCGTCGCCGAAGTCGTGAAGCTCGATCTGCAACTCGATGCCAAGGGCAAGGTCGAGGCCTACCGCGCCAAACTCAACGTCTCGTTCAAGTTCGAGGACTGACGACGCGATCGCGTCCTGCTCTCCCTCTGCCCGCAAGCGGGGAGAGGGAGAAGTCTTGGCTCAATCAGCCCTTGACCAGCGGGCAGCCGCCCTTGTCGAGCGGACGGAAGGCTTCGTCGCCGGGCACGGTGGCGATCAGCTTGTAGAGATCCCATGGTCCCCTGGATTCTTCCGGCTTCTTCACCTCGAACAGATACATGTCATGGACCATGCGGCCGTCGATGCGGATATTGCCGTTCCTGGCGAAGAAGTCGTTGACCGGCGTTGCCCGCATCTGCGCCATCACCTTCGGCGCTGCATCGGTCCCGATCGCCTCGATCGCCTTCAGGTAATCGGAGAAGTCTGCAAAGCGGGGTTTCCGGCATGCCTCCTATTCTGTTATTTCGAACTGACCCGGACACCGGGACTGATTTGATCGCTGGGGTAAACGATAACCCGGTCTCCTGGTACAACGCCCTTTGCTGACCGCCGCGAAGCGCCCGGATCGGCGCACGAGATCGACCGCTCGCAGTTGCGCGCGTCCATCGTCGACGACATAGACGCTCCAGCTGTCGCCGCGGCGAAACAGGGCGCCGGCCGGAATGATCGCGATATCGTCCTGGGTGAACACGGTGATCCTCGTATCGACCTGGTATCCGTCACCGAGGCCGGCCCACTGCTCGCGCGGCGACAGCACGTCGATCAGCACATTGACCCGCTGCTCCTCGACGCCGAGCGTCGATATCTTGGTGAACGCCGCGGGTTCGATCCGCCGCACGCGTCCCGACAAGCACACCCGGGCCGCCCCAATGCTCGATCGTAACGTCGGCGCCGGGGCGAATTTCGACCGCATCGACGCTGAGCACATCGGTCACGATCTCGAGGTCGCGCGGATCGCCGATTTCGAGCAGCGGCGCGCCCGACTGGACCACCGTCTCGCTTTCCTGCACGACCCTCAGCACCACGCCGGATACCGGCGCCGTGATGTTCCAGCGTTCGATCGGTGCGTCCGCGCCGTCCTGATAGCGCGCGAGCAAGGCCTTCGCCTGCTCGACCTCGTGGTTCGCCGCGTGATCCTGGAATTCCGCGGCCCGAAGATCGCGATCGGCGACCCGCTGCGCGAGTTCGGCGCGTTCCAGCGCCTGCATCGGTTGCCGCGCCCTGCGCGACAAGGGTGCGGGCGCGATCGAGATCGGTCTTGGCCTGATCGGCCTGGGCCTGCGCGCGCTCGACCGTGGCCTTGCTGCGCTGCTGCGCGGCTTCGGCGGTGCCCAGTCTTTCCTCGGCCTCGCGGCGGCTGCGCGGATCGAGCAGGGGCGCCGGCGGCGGCATGATGGTGGCAACGATATCGTCGGCGGCGACGGTGTCGCCTGCCTTCAGCCGCACGCGCGTCAAACGCCCGGCGAGCGGGGCTGCCACCACATAGCGCTCGCGGACGCGTGTCTTGCCATCCTCGTCGACGGTGGCGACAAAACGTCCTTTGGTGACGGTCGCCGTTTCGACCGGCACCGGCCGCGGCATCAGGAACCAGCTGACGCCGGCGACCGCAGCCGCAAGGCCCAGCGCCATAACCACACGACCGAGCGTGATGTGCATCGTCAATCCCTCGTCTTGAGTACCGCGACCAGATCGAGCCGGTCGACCCGGCGGCGCACGATGTAGGCGCTTGCCAGCGGCGGTGACCACGACGATCGGCGGTCGCGACCGCGTAGGTTCGTGGCCCGACCACGCCCGGAATCTGGAAGCTCTCGCTGGAATGAAAGCGGGCGATCAGCGTGACGATGCCCTGGGACAGCAGCAGCCCGATCGGAATCGCCAGCGCGATCTCGATGGCAAACTGGCCGAACAGGATCTGCGCCACCTCGGCGCGGGTAAAGCCGAGCACGCGCAGGCTGGCAAGCTCCCAGGCGCGCTCCTGCAGCGCGATGCGGGCGCTGTTGTAGACCACGCCGACGGCGACGATCACCGCAAAGGCCGTGAGGATGCCGGCGCTGACGAGCACGAGGCCGGCGATCTTGTCCAGGAAGGAGGTCAGCGTGTAGGCCTTCATCGATACCGACTCGATCACGGGCAGTTGCTTGAAACGCTGCGACAGCGCCGCGCAGCGCCGACGGCTCGACGAACAGCGCCGCGGCCGATACCACCGCGCCTTCGCCGGTGAGCCGGTTCAGCGTGTCGATCTCCATATAGGCCGACATGCCGATCACCTCGTCGACGAGTCGCGCTGACCGGCAGGTCGATCTTGCGGCGCTGGCCCTCCATGACTTCGATGGTCACGATGTCGCCGGCGGCGATCTGCATCCGCTCGGCCAGCCGGCGGGTGAGGGTGATGCCGTCGGGCGGCACGTCGATCGGCCGCAGCGCGGCATCGTGCGGGCGCCGCAGTGCGCTGTTGAAGGGCAGGCCGATCACCGACGTCAGATAGCTGCGATGTCCGGCGCGCAGGCGCACCGGCGCGATGCGATAGCCTTCGGCGACCAGCACGCCAGGCTCGCGCGCGAGGTCGCCGATGATGGTGCGATCGAGCGGATGCGGGAAGGTCACCATGACGTTGCCGCGTTCGACCAGGTTGAACTGGATCTCGATCATCTGGTCGATGGCATCGCGCCAGAACAGCCCGAGCACCACCATCGGCACGGCGAAGGCGATGCCGATGATCGTGAATGCGCTGCGCAACGGACGGCCGGCAAAATTGCGGATGGTCAGGACATGCCGCGGCGTCAGAGTTTTGGCCGAGAGCAATCCTTCGATCCAGGAACGGCGAAAGCGCCGCGGCGCGGCCGGCCGCATGGCGACCGCAGGCGCCAGCGCGACGACGTTTCGCAGCGCCGTGACGACGCCGAGCGACGCGGCCGAAAGGCTGATCGCGAAGCCGAGCGAGCGGCGGACCATGGCGTCAGCGCGAAGTCGAGCGCCGGCAGGCGAAAGAACCCGTGATAGCTCGCGATCATCGCCCGGCCGAAGACGAAGCCGCCGGCGAGGCCCAGCGCCGATCCGCAGAACACGACGACCGCGACCAGCTTGAGATAGTGGAACACCAGCGGGGCGGTCGGAAAGCCCAGCGCCTTCAGGGCGGCGATCTGTTCGCGCTGGGCGGTCACCAGCCGTCCCAGCACGACATTCAGGAGGAATGCCGCCACGCCGAAGAAGATGATGGGAATGGTGATCGACATGACCTTTTGCTGATTGAGTTCATCCTCGAGGAAGCGGTTCGACGGCTGATCCCGGCGGGCGATGGCGCCGACCGAACCGTAAGGCTCGAGCAACCGGTCGAGCTCATCGATCACCTGCTTCGGGTCGGTGCCCGGGACGAGCGACACGACGGCGTCGTTGAAGGCGCCTTTCATGTCGAAGGCGGCCTCCGCCGCGCTGCGGTCGACCCAGAGAACGGCGTAGAACCGGTCGTCCGGGATCGGTATCCCCGGCTTCACGGCATAGACATATTCCGGCGACAGGGCGATGGCCGCGACATGAAAGCTCTGAAGGCGCCCGTTCAGCACCACCGACACGTCGGTGCCGAGTTTCACCCCGTTGGCCTCGGCAAACGCCTCGTTGATCGCGACATTTTGCGTGACGCCCGGCTCCGGCGGGCTGCCTCGACGCACATGCAATCGCGCCAGCGGCTCGTCTCCGGCATGCGACAGCGACACCATCCGCGCCGAAACCGGCAGCATGGCCGATGGCCAATCCAGGATCACGTCCCGAACGATGCGGGGCTCGACCGCGGCAACGCCGGGAATTTCCCGGAGCTGCGCCACCACCGAAAGCGGCGCGCGCTTCAGCGTAACGAACACCTGCGGAAAGCGCGCGCTTGCGTAGAAGCGGTCACGCCCGGCACGCAAGGAATCATAGGTCGATATCGAAGCGACAAATACGGCCATACCCGCCGCCACCACCAGCGCGATCGTGATCACCTGGCCCGCGCATGGCCGAGATATCCCGCAACAGCTTGCGATCGAGCAGGCTCACCAGCGCACCTCGTCCGGGCGTAAGCCTGCGCGGATTGCGTTCTTCGCCGACGATGCGTCCGCCGCCGAGGCGCAGAACGCGATCCGCCATGCCCGCGATCGCCGCGTTGTGGGTGATGATCACCGTCGTGGTGCCGAGCTGCTCGTTGACCCGCGCGATGGCGGCAAGCACCACCTTTCCGGTCTCGTAGTCGAGCGCGCCGGTCGGCTCGTCGCACAGCAGGACATCGGGCGATTTGACGATGGCGCGCGCGACCGCGACGCGTTGCTGTTCGCCGCCGGAAAGCTGCGAGGGGAAATGATCGAGCCGCTGGTCGAGGCCGACCAGCGCCAGCGCCTGCCGCGGGTCGAGCGGCTTGTCGGCGATCTCGTTCACCAGCGCCACGTTCTCAAGCACGGTGAGGCTGGGAATGAGATTGTAGAACTGGAAGACAAAACCGACATGCTCGCGCCGGTATCGCGTCAGTTCGGCGTCGTCGGCGCCGACGAGGTCGTGGTCGCGCCATCGGGCTTCGCCGGCGGTCGGCGCGTCGAGGCCGCCGAGGATGTTGAGCAAGGTCGACTTGCCCGAGCCGGAAGGCCCGAGCAGCACGACAAACTCGCCTTCATAGATATCGAGATTGACGTCCCTCAGCGCATGGACCTGAACTTCGCCCATGGTATAGGTCTTGGACAGATCGCGCGCGTGAAAGACCACGCCGCGGGGTACTCTTGCTGCGGGGGCTGGTTCAGCGCCACGATGTCCTGCTACTGTTATTGCGCTTCAGTTGGCGACCAATAATGGGTTGCGCGGTCTGCCTGTTTGAGGCAGGTCAATTTTGCATGATGGAAACTGCGCCTGGCGATTTGATTGAGCTGCGTGTCGATAATGTCTCGCAGCTATTTCATACTTTGGATCCGTTTCCGTTCCGGGAGCGGGATCTGGATAGAGAGGCGGAAGAATTTATCGTCGGGTGGGCGGGTGAATTGGCCGCCGATCGCAAAATCAGGATCATGGTTCACCTCCCCGAAACCGAGGCGCAGACGAAGGCGGCACGCGAGCTAAGCGAGGCATTCCGTCGATATTTCTTCGACCATGCCGGCACTATTCAGCGCGAGATCAACGAACTGTTTCGGATCGGGCGCCGTTCCCTCGGGATAGGGGTCACGATCCTGGTCATTTGTCTGCTTTCGGCGCATCTCGCAGGCGATTACCTGATCGATAGTCCTTTCAGGCGTCTGGTCGAAGAGAGTTTTCTCATTCTTGGTTGGGTCGCAAACTGGCGGCCTCTTGAGATTTTTTTATATGATTGGCTGCCGCTTGCCAGAAGAAGGGATCTATATCGCCGTCTTGCGGCGGCGACCGTCGAGCTAAAATCATATGCCGTTCCGAACCCAGAGCCGTGAGCGGTGTTGGATCATGGCGAAAGTCAACCCGGTCAGAGCCGGTTGTCCAGGCAGTGTCGGATAAGGTGCCGGATATGCATGGGTTAACCAGCATTGAAGCGGCCAGCCGTCTTGCGGCCGAGGGTGCCAACGAACTTGCGCGGGAGGGGCAGCGCAGGATCTGGCAGATCGCATTCGAGGTTCTCCGCGAACCGATGCTTTTGATGTTGCTCGCTGCCGGAGCGATCTACATCAGCCTCGGCGACCTCGGAGAAGCGCTGCTGATCGTCGTGCTGGCTTCGGCTTCCATCGTCGTCACGATCGTGCAGGAGGCCCGGAGCGAGCGCGTGCTCGAAGCCCTGCGCGACCTCACGAGCCCACGCGCGCTGGTGATCAGGGACAACGAGCAAAAGCGGATTCCGGGACGTGAAGTCGTTCGCGGCGATCTGGTGATATTGAACGAGGGTGACCGCGTGCCGGCGGACGCCACCTTGATCTCGTGCCAGAATCTCGAAGCCGATGAATCGCTGCTGACCGGCGAAGCCGTGCCGGTGCGAAAGACGCTCTCCGCCGAATTGCCGTCCGATACAAGGCCGGGCGGCGACGACCTCCCTTTCGTCTATTCGGGTTCGCTGATCGTGCGCGGCCAGGGACTTGCCGAGGTGACCTCGACCGGGGCCCGCAGCGAAATCGGCAAGATCGGCAAATCGCTTGCCGTGATCGAGAGCGAGCCGCCGCCGATCCAGAACGAAACACGGCGCCTGGTTCGCTGGTTTGCGATTGGGGGCATAGGCGTCAGCGTTCTCTTCACTGGCCTCTATGGCTGCCTTCAATCCGCGTGGCTGAATGCCTTTCTCGGCGGTATCGCGCTGAGCATGTCGCTGTTGCCGGAAGAGTTTCCGGTCATTCTGACCGTGTTCATGGTGATGGGAGCCTGGCGGATCTCGCGCGCCGGCGTGCTCACGCGGCGCTCCGCCGCGATCGAAACCCTCGGTGCCGCCACGGCGCTGTGCACGGACAAGACCGGCACCTTGACCGAAAACAGGATGACGATCGCGGATGTTCGCCCTGTCGACGACGGAGTGGGGGCCGAAACGGTCGTCGCCCTGGGTCGTCTGGCGAGTCAGGTCGAGCCGTTCGATCCGATGGAGCAGGCCTTTCGTCAGCGGGCGCAGGAACTCGCGCTTGATACCCCCATCCCGCAAGATCTCGTTCATCAGTATCCGTTCGGTTCCGGCCTGCTTGCCATGACCAATGTCTGGCGCCAGCCGGACGGCTCGCTGCTCGCTGCCGCCAAAGGAGCGCCGGAGGCCATCGCCGCACTGTGCCGGTCCTCACCCGACCGGCAGGCCATGATCGCGCAGGCCGCCGAGCAGATGGCAGCCCGCGGCATGCGCGTCCTCGGGGTGGCGAAGGCGGTGCTGGGGGGCGATCCGCCAGCCTCCCAGCAGGACATCGCTTTCGAATTTCTGGGTCTGGTCGGGCTCGCCGATCCGGTGCGGGCAAGCGTGCCGTCGGCGGTGCGCGAATGCCGCTCAGCGGGTATCCGCGTCATCATGATTACCGGCGATTTCCCGGCTACCGCGCAGGCGATCGCAGAGCAGGCCGGCATCGATATCGGCGATCTCATGAGCGGTCAGGATGTCGCCCGGCTTGATGATGCGGCGCTGGCCGAACGCGTCAGGACCGCGACGGTGTTCGCCCGCATTCAGCCCGAGCAAAAGATGCGGATCGTCCAGGCGCTGAAGGCGAACGGTGAAATTGTCGCCATGACGGGCGACGGAGTGAACGATGCGCCCTCGCTCAAGGCCGCCCACATCGGCATCGCCATGGGCGGTCGCGGAACCGACGTCGCACGCGAAGCCAGCGCGATCGTTCTGATCAAGGACGATTTCAGTTCCATCGTCCATACCATCCGGCTCGGCCGCCGGATCTATGACAACATTCGAAAGGCGATGGGCTTTGTGATGGCGGCGCATATACCCGTTGCCGGCCTTGCTCTGTTGCCGCTGGCTTTGGGCATTCCGCTGATCTTGTTTCCGGTTCACATCGCGTTCCTGGAAATGGTGGTCGATCCCGTCAGTTCGATCGCGTTCGAGGCTGAGCCGGACGAGAGAGATGTGATGAGCCGTCCGCCGCGCGATCCGAAGAGCCCGCTGTTTTCGGTCCCGCTCATCCTCTGGAGCCTGCTGCGGGGGGCGATCGTGCTGATCGCGACTGCGGCGATCTTCCTGATCGCCTGGAAGCGGGGAATGCCGGAAACCGAGGTCCGGTCGCTGGCCTTCGTGGGGCTGGTGGTGGGAAATATCGCCATGATCCTCGCGGGCCGCTCCTTCAGCACGTCCGTCATCCGGGCGTTTTCGCGGCCTAATCCGGTGCTGTGGACGGTCCTTGGCGTCGATGCGATGTTGCTGGCGATCATTCTCAGTTGGCCGCCGATGCGAAACCTGTTTCGCTTTGGCCCGCTGCATGCGGACGATCTTGCGCTTTGCGCCGTGGTCGGCTTCGGCATCCTTGTTGTTTTCGAGCTTCTGAAACGGCTGTTCCGCCGTGCTCTCCGCGGCTGAGAACGGCCGCATACCTGGCGGCCTCTCGAGCCCCGGCCGGGATGCGGTCACGATATGACAAGCGACTGAAGAACGGAGTCAGGTGCCGAACAGCGCGTAAAGTGCCGGCGCCCAGGCCGCCAGCACGACCAATATCAGTCCGGGGATCACGCGGACGGCAAACGAGCGGCCGCCACTGGTGCCGGCAAGCACCAGTTTGCTGATCGTATTGGTCGAGAGCCCCGCGAGAATCGGCAGCACGGCATCGGCCGCGGTCATCTTTCCCGATGCGACCAGCGTCGCCACCGAAATCGCTGCCGAATGCGTATCGACGAAGCCTGCCAGCGCCGCGGCCAGAATGATGCCGTCCTCACCCAGCCAATCCTGAAGCGCAGCGGCGGCAACCATTATGCAGGAAAGGGTCAAGGCAAAGGCAAGTGCCGTGGCGGGATTGAATGCCCGTCCGCCGGTTTCCACGTCCGGGGCCTGCTGCCGCAGTGCGCGAACCGTGAAAATTGCTCCGTAGATGATTGCCGTCAGGCCTGCGGATGCGAGCGAAATGGCAAGGGTTCGAAGCGTCGGCCAGCTTGTGGCACCAAGAACAATCGCCAGCTGCGCGATCGTTGCGATCGTCGATAGCACCGCGCCCGCCACGGCGGACGTCATGACGTCCGCCGTCGTTTTAACTCGCGCGCCCATTGCGGCGATCGTCGCGGTGCTTGAGATGAAGCCCGATGCGAGACCGGCAATCGGCAGCCCGAACCTGGCGCCGAGCATGCGAACCGCGATGTAACCGCCGCCGCCGATCGCCATCACGAGCACCACCAGAATCCAGATTGAATGCGGATTGAGCGCGCCGTACGGCCCCATCGAACGATCCGGAACGAGCGGCAGGACGACAAGCGTCGCAGCCGCGAAGATCAGGATGTCGTTGAGCTCCTGTTCGGAAAGCACCGAGCGGACAAAGCGGTGAAGCCGGGTTCGCGAGGCGAGCAGGACCGCCACGGTGACGGCGAGCCCGCCCGCCAGCCCCGGCTGATGCGTCGAAAGGCCGCCCAGCAGAACGGTCAGGATCAGCGCGATTTCAGTGGTCAGGCCGGGATCGCCATCGTGGCCGCGCCAGTAACCGATCGCAGCCAACGCGATGACGCCTGCCGTCGCAATCGCGAGCAATAGCTCCGATCCGACAATGAAGCTTATCGAACCGACGAGCGACGTCACGGCAAACGTTCGTATCCCCGCGGGAGAGCGTTTAGCGGTCTCGCTTTTGCGGCGTTCGCGTTCGGCGCCAATCAGCAGGCCGATCCCAAGCGCCACGACGAGGTTGAGGATCACGGGTTCGACGATAACGATATCCTCCCTGCATGGTGACGCCGACTGAACCCTGTTGGATCAATCGTTCCGGCACCTTTACCGGATACGCTTTGGGAATGTTGACTTCGATCAATGCGACCTGGAAATCCTCCTTCATTGATTTGCCGAGAGTGGCGGATGTGGCATCCCGTGGTTGCGACCGGTCTCATCGTTAGATCCCGCCCTGGTCGCCTTCTATATCGCGATGGCGGGCATCGCCAGCAGGGGACATATCGAGGATCGCCTGCGGAAGATGTTCGGCGGAAACAAGGGGCGCACTGGCCCAGGCGGGCCCGCCTTCGCTTTCACAGCCCCGACAGCTGGCTGACCGAGACATTGATTGCGCCTTGCGCTTCCGCGATCACGCGCAGCGTCTTGGAATCGAAGGCGATGTCGGCAAGCTGCAGGCTGTTGATTTCGGCCGCGACCCGCACGCCGTCCTCGTTCTTCTGGAAGTCCAGCAATCGCATCGGCGATCTTCTTCTGCGCATTGGTCGCGAACGGCTTGAGGTCGATGGTGGCCTTTTCCGCCAGCGCCTTCTGCAGATGCGGCATCACGGCGCGGGCCGCGGCGCCGAGCAATCCGAACGCGGCCTCCGATTCGACGGCCAGTTGAATGTTGCCAAGCCGCAGCGTCTGCTGCGCCTGATCGAGCATCGGCTTGCCCCAGATATGCACGGTGGCCTCGCCGCCGAAACCGAAGAAGCTCTTTTTCTCTTTGGCGTTCACCAAAAGCGAAATCAGGAGCCGGTCGCCTGAAGCCGTGACGGATGCGCGCTTGACGGTGACGGCGACCGGGCCGGAGCCATCCTCGGGGAAAGTTCGGCCGGCGAACTGCGCCTCCACGATCTTGTTGATGTCGGTAAACGGCACGTCGATCGGCACGGCGATACTGACCCCACCCGGCGTCGGCGGGATGATCTCGATCTTGGCGGGGAACGGGCAGTCGGGCTTGGTCTCCGCCGAAGTGATGCGGGTTTCCGCCTCGATGCCGAGCGTCACTGTGACCGCGGAGGCGTCGACAAGGGGCTGCGCCGCGATCGCGCGGGTCGGCTTGAGCTCGAGCCAAAGCGGCGGCAAGGTCGAACCGGCGCCGCCGCCCTGCAGCGGTATCGAGCGGCAGGCCTTGGCCCATTGCACCCGGGCGTTCTGCTCGAAGGTGCGGTCGTTGCGCACCCGCGCCTCCGCCGCGGCGACCTCGTCGGCGACGCTCTTGTCGATCAGCGGCTTGACCTGCGCCGGCACGTTGACGCGGGCGCCGGCCACGACAAGGCTGGTGTCGCCGAGCGTCACCTGCGCAGCCAGGTTCGGCTCGAGGTGCCAGGCCGCGGCTAGCCTTGGCCGCGAGGTGAAGGTGACGTTGCCCTTGATCTCGGCGCTGGCATTGAGCGACTTGATGTTCACGCTGCCGATCTTCTTGCCGAGATCGCCGCCCAATAGCCCGCCGATCGCGTCGCCGATCGCGCCGGTCGCCTTCGACGACAGCGAGCCCGTGACGTTGAGCTTTCCGGTCAGCGGCGTTGTCAGCGACAGCACGTCCTGGGCGCCGGTCGCCGCGATCGGGCCGCGCGAGGCGGTCCAGCCGATGTCGGCGTTCTGCAAAATCTGTGACACCGGATTGTCGGCCTTGCCGGCGAAGTTGCGCGGCGCGGCGCGGTCGGCGGCATCGCGAATGGCGGAGAGCGCGATCGCGACCTGCGGCATGATGAACGAGCGGCGCGACGCCGGCGGCAGCGGCGGCAGTTCGACAAGCACCGGCGCAGGGACCCGGCCGCGCGGGGCGATCCAGTCCATCGCCTTCAGGCTGATGATAAACGAGACCGCGAGCACCGCGATCCCAAGCAGGATTGTCTTAAGGCTCACCGCCTGCCGCATCGTCCCTCCGGATTGATTCAATGGAGGAGTCTACAGGGCGGGTTGTTGCGGCGCCAGACCACTCTTACCTCATGGCGAGAGGCTGTGAATATATCTCCGACCTCATCCTGAGGAGCGCGCTCTTGCGCGCGTCTCGAAGGATGGCCGAAGGCTCACGTGTTGCGTCCATCCTTCGAGACGCTTGCTTCGCAAGCTCCTCAGGATGAGGTCAGTATTCCCTGGCTAATTACGCTGGGTCATCCTGAGAGGAGCCTGCCGCAAGAGGATGTCTCGAACGATGAGGCGACTTGCGCTTAGCGAGTTGTTGCAGCGATTCGAAGTCACCGCGGATCAGTGCCTCCTTCTTGGCGCGACTCCATTTCTTCAGCTTGCGCTCGTTTTCGATCGCATCCGCAATTCGCTCAAACCATTGCGAGAAAATCAATTCCACGGGTCTTCGAGTTTGTCGGTCAGCTCCGCTTGCCTGCAGCATTGTCGGCGCGGCGGTCCATCGGCAGCACGATCACTTTGGTACCGACATTGACCCGCGAATAGAGATCGGTGACGTCCTCGTTGGTCAGGCGGATGCAGCCGGACGAAACATGGGTGCCGATGGTTCCCGGCGCGTTGGTGCCGTGGATGCGATACACGGTGCCGCCGAGATACATGGCACGCGCGCCGAGCGGATTGCCGGGGCCGCCGGCCATGTGGCGCGGCAGATAGGGCTGGCGCGCGATCATTTCCGCGGGCGGGGTCCAATCCGGCCACTCCGCCTTCCTGGTCACCGACTGCACGCCCGACCAGGTGAAGCCGTCGCGGCCGACGCCGATGCCGTAGCGGATCGCCTGACCGCCGCCGAGCACATAATAAAGATAGGTGTTGGGGGTATCGATGATGATGGTGCCGGCCGCTTCGCGGGTGGCGTAGCTGACGATCTGGCGCCTCAGCCGCGCCGGCATCTCGCACGGCTGCACCTTCGTCTTCGGACGGGGCGGCCTGCACCGGCGGCGGCGCCGACGGCGCCGGCGGCATCAGGAAGAAGGGAACAGCTGCAGCGGCGCGGCCGAGGCGGCGCCGGAAAATGCGCAAGAAAATCGCAATTGTCCCGAGCGCCAGCGCGCCGAAGGCGGCCGCACGGCGGGAATTCAGCTTCAATGCGTCCAGATTGAACATGGTCGTCCCCTGTCTGTCGATCTGTTGGTGCGCCCGGGCGCCGCTCCGGCGCTTCGTCGGGGCCGATCAGTACAGGGCGGCGGTTTCAGAACGTTTGCGTCGAAGCGGCAAAATGGTTTCGTCACGGTAAGGAAGTGTTTCGTACCGTGTCGCGGCGAAGCGAAAACCCCCGGGGCTCGTGAAAAAGGTCGCGCCGGCCCTCCATGACGTCACACGCCTGAAATATCCATAGCCGAACGTCCGCCATTGAGAATCAATAGCTCTCAGGGTTTCCCGTTCATGCGGATATTGATCGCGACCGACGCTTGGCATCCGCAGGTGAACGGCGTGGTGCGCACGTTAACCTCGTTGGCCAACAGCGCCGCGGCGCTCGGCGCCGAGATCGAGTTTCTGACCCCCGACGGGTTTCCGTCGATGGCGGTGCCGACCTATCCGGGCTTGCGGATGGCATGGCCGAACCGGCGCGAGATCGCCCGCCGGATCGAGGCGGCGAGCGCCGGACGCCATCCATATCGCGACCGAAGGCCCGATCGGCTGGGCGGTGCGGGCCTATTGCCTGCGCCGCAAGCTTGCGTTCACCACCTCCTATACGACCCGCTTTCCGGAATATATCGCGGTGCGCTCGATCATTCCGGAATGGTTCAGCTACGCGGTGCTGCGGCACTTTCATTCGGCCGCCGCCATGACCATGGTCGCGACCGCCTCGCTGAGGCAGGAGCTTGGCGCGCGCGGCTTCAAGAAGCTCGGCTTCTGGACGCGCGGCGTCGACACCGAGCTGTTCACGCCCGACGATCCGGCCGAACTCGATTTGCCGCGGCCGATCTTCATGACCGTCGGCCGCGTCGCGGTCGAAAAGAACCTCGAGGCGTTTCTGTCGCTGAACCTGCCGGGATCCAAGGTGGTGATCGGCGACGGACCGCAGCGCGCCGCTGCTGGAGCGCCGCTATCCGAAGGTCAGGTTTCCTCGGCGAAAAGAAGGGCCGGGAATTGAGCGCGCATTTTGCCGCCGCCGACGTGTTCGTGTTCCCGAGCCTCACCGACACCTTCGGCGTCGTGCAGCTCGAAGCGCTGGCCTGCGGCACGCCGGTCGCCGCGTTTCCGGTGATGGGCCCGCTCGACGTGATCGCGGATCATCCGGTCGGCGCGCTGGACCGGGATTTGCGCAGCGCCTGCATCCGCGCGCTCGGCATGTCCCGCGAAACATGCCGGAGCTTTGCGCTGGAGCGTTCCTGGGAAAACAGCGCGCGGCAGTTCATCGGCAATCTGAGTGCGTTGCAGCCGAGCCGTTCGCTGCGGCCGGCCCGCCGCGTGGCGAACAGCAGCGCGGTGCAGGGTTAACATCGCGAGTCCAATCGGCCAACTGGATCAACAGAACAACGGGTGAAGAGTCATCATGGCAGAAATCGTCAAGCTTGACGGTACCAGGCAACTGGACTTCGACCGCGCGATGGTCGAACAGGCCTATGACCGCTGGGCGCCGATCTACGACCTCGTGTTCGGCGGGGTGTTCAGCAAGGGCCGCAAGGCGGCCATCCATCGCCACCAACAGGATTGGCGGCCGCGTGCTCGAGGTCGGCGTCGGCACCGGAATCTCGTTGCCGCAATACGCGCCGCATCTTCGCATCTTCGGCACCGATATCTCCGAAGCGATGCTGCGCAAGGCGAAGCGGCGGGTTGCCGATCTCCGCCTGAAGCATGTCGAGGGTCTTGCCGTCATGGATGCGGAGAAGCTCGAATTCCCCGATAATTCCTTCGACGTCGTGATGGCGCAATATGTCGTCACCGCGGTGCCGAATCCGGAAGCGGCCCTTGACGAGTTCGCCCGCGTGCTGCGGCCGGGCGGCGAATTGATCATCCTGACCCGGGTCAGCGCCGATGTCGGGATGCGCCGCTTCATCGAGCAGCGGCTGCAGCCGGTGGTGCGTCCGGCTCGGTTTCCGGACCGCCGAATTCGCCTGGTCGCGCTATGCGCAATGGCTGGCGGGCGCGCATGGCATGGAACTGGTCGAGCGCCGTCTGGTGCCGCCGCTCGGCCATTTCTCGCTGGTTCGCTTCCGCAAGACCGAGGTCGCCGCCGCGGCTTGAAGCATTATCCAGGCCGAGTGGCCTCGTCCTTTGAGGCGCGGCGACAAGCGCGGCTCCTTAAGGACGAGGTCTGGAGCCTCGTGGTGAGGGGCACGGCAGCGCCGTGCGTCTCGAACCATGAGGCCGTGACGAGCGCGGCATCGTTAATTTCAGATGTCATTATCATGTCGTCACACACCTTACATCGAATCTCTGTACGCAGATGACGCAGGCAATACAGGGGAGAACGATGAAGCGATTCATGACGGCATTGCGAACGCAACGGTGGGATGACCATCGCTACTACCATCACAGCCGCATCAACCAGTCGCTGCATTTCGTCAGCGCGTTCAGTTTCCTGGTCGGCTATGCGCTGATGTTCGTCGATCCGGTCAAGGCCGCGCTTGATCGGCTGGCTGGTCTCGATGACCACGCGGCAGGCCGGTCATTTCTTCTTCGAGCCGAAGGGCTACGATCACCTCAACCAGGCGACCCACGAGCACAAGGAAGAGATCAAGGTCGGCTACAATCTGCAGCGCAAGGTCGTGCTGATGACGATCTGGGCGCTGTCGCCGCTGGTGCTGTACCTCGATCCGACCCTGTTCGGCCTGTTCGCGCCCTGGACCTCGCCGGCGGATTTCATGCGCCAGGTCGCCAAGGTCTGGCTCGCGGTCGGGATCGGCGGCCTGCTGTTCCGCACCGTCCACCTTTTCTTCATCCGCGACGTCGAGACCGGCCTGGTCTGGATGACCAAGATCCTCACCGACCCCTTCAGCGACCTCAAGCTCTACTACAAGGCGCCGCTGTACCTGATGAAGGGCGAACTGATCGATCCCGGCCTCGACCTGATCGAGCACGGGCTGGAAGAGAAGCACGCCTGAGCGGACGCGAGACTCATCGGGCTTCGTCACCCGGCCCGCCGGGATCCATGCGCGGCCGTCGTCGGGCCGTCGAAGCATCTCTTTCAGGATCTGCCGGCGGATTTTCTTGTTGGTGAGGGAAGCCTCGCGCCACCACCAGCCGTCCTGCTTTCATCTTCTTCCCCGCCGCCACGAAGCGCTTGGCCACTTCGGCAAAATCCGCATCGGTGTAGTTCAGGCTGAAGATCAGCCGGCCGGTTCCGACCCAGCTCAGCGCCAGCTCCTTCGGCCGCGCAGGTAATACTGAAACATCCAATTGTAGCGGGACGGCTCGGTGTAATGCACCATCCAGATCGACGACAGGTTGGAGAGGCGGACCGGCAGATCGTGCTCGGCCAGCACCGTCGTTCAATTGCCGCGCCCGGGCGTTCCAGCGCTCGTCGAGTCCGTCGTAGACGGCGCGAAACGCGGGCATCGTCGAGCCGGGTGAGGAATTCGTCCATCGCCGTCATCACATAGGGATGCGAGTTGAAGGTGCCGCGGGCGAAGCAGACATCGACCGGGCGGTCGTCGCGGAAGCGGCGCATCAATTCCTTGCGGCCGCAGACCACGCCGACCGGCAAGCCCGCCGGCGAGGCTCTTGCCATAGGTCACCATGTCGGCGCGCACGCCGAAATATTCCTGGGCGCCGCCGGCGGCGAGCCGGAAGCCGACGAACACCTCGTCGAAGATCAGGACGATGTTGCGCTCGGTGCAGACCTGCCGCAGCGCCTTCAGCCATTCGCTATAGGCTTCGCGGTCGAAGCCGCCGTTGCGCGAGGAGTCCGCCAGCGACGGAATCCGACGGCGCATTGCCGTTGGGATGCAGCGCCTGCAGCGGGTTGACCAGCACGCAGGCGATGTCGCGCCGCGTGCTCAGGACGCGCAGCGTGCGCTCCGACATGTCGGCCAGCGTATAGGTCTCGTGCGGCGCGATCGGATTGCCGACGCCGGGCTGCACGTCGCCCCACCAGCCGTGATAGGCGCCGGCGAAACGCACCAGATGCGAGCGGCCTGGTGTGATAGCGGGCGAGCCGCACCGCCTGCATCACCGCTTCGGTGCCGGACATGTGGAACGAGACTTCATCGAGCCCGGAAATCGCGCACAGCCGCGCGACGTTGTCGACGATCACAGGGTGGTAGGGCCCGAGCACCGGGCCGAGCGCGTGGGCGCGCGCCTCCGCGCTCGCGATGCATTCCTTGTAGAAGTCGTTGCCGAAGATGTTGACGCCGTAGGAGCCGGTGAGGTCGTAGAACACATTGCCGTCGAGATCGGTCACGGTGACGCCCGGCCGAGGACTGCACGAAGGCGCTGGTGCCGAGATGCTCCCGCACCAGCCTCGAGTACTGGAACGGCACCCGGTAGGCTCTCGGTGAATTGCAGGTCGGAGATCCGTTCCGACGCCTGCAAGGTCAGCGCCCGGCCTTTGGCGAACCGCTCCCGGTAGAGGTTCGCGAGCCGGAAGAAGCCGTCCTGGCGCTGCGTGGCCACATGCGGCCGGCGCGCCGTCGGAATTGAAGAAATCGTTGATGTCGAATTCGTAGAACGGGATCAGCCGCGCCACCAGGCGCGACATCTTGGAGTGGCCGCTCAGCGAGCGGTGTTTGGCCCGCGACAGCGCCAGCCGCGCCCGCAATTTGGGAACGGCGGCGGCGGTGCCGGCGACCGCGCGCAGTGGCGAGAGACAGAATCGGAAGAGGCGAATCCATGGCACCAAGCGCTATCCAGTCCCGCTGACAGATTCATGACAGTCCGAAGCCTCATTGCCGCGCCTGACGCAGCAGGAAGACATCAATTTCCTCCTGACCAACCGCGTGCCGCGGGCGGCGCTGACCCGGTTCATGGGCTGGTTCAGCAAGATCGAGCAGCCGGCGGTCCGCGACCTCTCGATCGCCTGCTGGCGGCTGTTCTCCGATCTCGATCTGTCGGAGGCGCGCAAGAGCCAGTTTCAAGAGCCTGCACGATTGCTTCACCCGCGAGCTCAAGCCCGGGCTGCGCCCGGCCGATCCGGATCCGCAAATCGTGGTCAGCCCGTGCGACGCCATCATCGGCGCGTTCGGGGCGATCGCCGATACCGAACTGTTCCAGGTCAAGGGCGCGCCCTATTCGCTGCTCGACCTGCTCGGCGATCCCGCTCTGGTGGAGAGCCACCGCAACGGCCGCTTCATCACGCTGCGGCTGACCTCGAGCATGTATCACCGCTTTCACGCGCCCTGCGGATTGCCGGATCGAGCAGGTCGATTTCATCAGCGGCGATACCTGGAACGTCAATCCGATCGCGCTGAAGCGGATCGAAAAGCTGTTCTGCAAGAACGAGCGCGCGGTGATCCGGACCCGGCTGTCGACCGGCGAGGCGCTGACGCTGGTGCCGGTCGCGGCCATTCTGGTCGCGAGCATCCGGCTGCATTTTCTCGATCGCCTGCTCAACGCCGCAACGCCGGGGCCGGCCACTTTCCCCTGCGACGTCGGCGTCCGCAAGGGCGACGAACTCGGCTGGTTCGAGCACGGCTCGACCATCATCGTGCTCGCGCCGGAGCAATTTCGAGTTCTGCGACAACGTCGTGGCGGCGGCGCGGATCCGCGCCGGCCAGCCGCTGCTGCGAAAACCCGGCTGAATATCGGCGCGGCCGAATGTCGCGGAAAGCACGTCGCCAATCTCGATTTTGCAGCCGCGCTTCACTATATAGATGGGCGGTCGAAATCCGATTCGAATATTGCAGTTGAGGATGTGAGATGGCGCGAGCGCCTGTTCTGGCGGCGGGAGGCATTGTGCTGCGGCAGGCGGAGACGCCGCAGATCGCGGTGGTGCGCCTGCGCAAGCGCAACGAATGGGTTCTTCCCAAGGGCAAGCTCGATGACGGCGAAACGGCGCGCGATGCCGCCGAGCGCGAGGTGCTGGAAGAAACCGGCCATGACGTCTCCGTGCACGAATTCCTGGGCACGCTGGTCTATGAATCCGGCGGACGCTCCAAGGTCGTTCACTATTGGCGCATGGAGACGCAGCGGCGAGCAGGCCTATGAGTTGATGGACGACGTGCAGGGCCGTCGACTGGCTGCCGCTCGACGCCGCGGTCGAGCGGCTCTCCCGCGGCTATGAGCGCGCGTTTCTCGCCAATGTCGGTCCGCTCGCGCTGGAGGCGGCTGCGCTCGCGCGGCTTCCGCGGCGGCCCAAGGCGAAAAAGCCGAGCAAGTGCAGAAAAGCAGCCGGTCGCCAGCGAAGCGCCGCCGTCCGCAGGTTGTGACGCCTCCAGCTGCGTTGACGATACCGGTCTTGACGCCGCCGCCCGATCCGGCACCCGATTTGCCGCTCGTTGCGATCGCGCAGGATCAGCGCATGCTGGAAGGCAACGGGATCGCCGAAGCGGAAACGGCCGTCTGTTCATTGGCGTTCGAGATGGCGGCGCCGTCCGCGGAGGAAATCCGCGCGGTGAGCGCCACGGAGCCTCAATCCGATAACGACGCCACGGTGGCGACGGCTCGGGGTCGGCGCATCAATCTGGTGCAGAAGATGCGGGATTGGCTGCGGCGCGCTGCCTGACCCGGCCAAAAAAGCTTCCGTGCTGCGCAGATCTTCGCCCCGACTCTACGCGCTCGGGCAGGCTTCGCTCTCGAGCGCTTTTCCTGCTCGGTTTGGCCTTCGGCGCGGCCGGATCGGCCGCCGCGGTCTGCAGCACGGGCCGGTTCGGCAAACCGGGCCGCAGCACGCCGGGCGCATCTAGGCTGCCGCTGCGCCGCGCGGTTGCTGCCATTGCGGCGCCGCGGGGCGGCTCGCTCCGGCAACGCGCCGGCCGGCTCGGTGATCCGGGCGGCTGCGGCAGATTGTGCTTGGTCGCCGGCTGCTGCGGCAGCTCCGGCTGGCCGCATTCGGTTCGGCAAGCCGTTCTGCTTCGGCAGACCGGGCTGCGGCGCAGGCCGGGTTGCTGCGGCAGGCCATTCTGTTTCTGGAGGCCGGGCTGGCGCGGACGGATTGCGCTGGACTGGCGCGGATTGATTTCTGGCCGGATTCTGCTGGCGCTGAATGCGCCGCTGCGTGACGATCTGGCGGCCGACGCTTTGCGCGGCGTGAACCTGGCGCACGATGCCCTGGTCGCGCAGCGCCTGCTGCGGCGAGATCACCAGCGGCACCGCGGCAAAGCGTCCGCCGGCGCCGGGCCGGATGGTGAAGCCGCTGGAGCCCTGGGTGAGGAAACCGAGCCGCGCGCCGGCGCGGTCGTTGACCTCGATCCGGCCGACCCTGCCGTCGGCGTCGGGATAGAGCTTGATCGCGACATTGTTGGCGCTTGCGGCCGACGGCGCCTTCCGGCACCTCGACGAGGCCGGTGGTGCCGCGAATGCCGAGCGTCGCGGTCGGCGTCGATATTCTTCATGTCGCCGGTCTTGGCGACGGCGGCGGCGACGAAGGCCACCGTGCCCCTGGCGATATCGAACAGCGCGCCGTTCTGCTTGCCGCCGTCCTCATAGACGTAAGCTGTCGACCATGATCCGCGCGTTGGCGGTGAGATTGAAGGTGGTGGCGTCGTTGAAGGTGACGCCGAGCGTGGAATTCGCCGAGGTCTGCAGCACGTCGTTCAGAAAGATGTCGTCCTGCAGCTTGAGCGGGATCGAGGTCTTGTTGCGGATGACGGTCGCGATGCCGGTCAGCGTGGCGACGTTGCCGATCGGCTCGGCGTCGGCGCGGGCGCGCGGCGCGGCGCGGGCCGGCGCCGGCGCTTGTGCCGGTTGGGCCTGCGCAAGTTCTTGTCAGGCCGGATCGTTGCGTCGCGACCGACCCGCGTCGGCTCCGACCTCGATGGGCGATGGCATCGCGAAGCGCACGCGGCGCGCCGTCAGCATGAGGCAGCCCAGCAGCGCAAATCGCGCATCGAAAACCGATGCCTCTGTCACGATGGAATCCGATCCTGCGAGGTGACACGGAGATGGACAGGATCTGCGATTGAGGAGTCGGCTGACGCCGGCTGAACGCCGGATGAATGTGGGCGACGTTCGGTTACGCATGGGCAAAACGACATGCGCCCGCCTCCGGAATGCCGAGGGCCGTCGCAGGATCGATCCAGACGTCAATGCGTTCTATTTAGCTGACCCGTTTCCAGGTTTGGCCGCCGCAGAACAGTCCGCCGAAGGCGCAGCCCTGAACGCGCATGAGGTTTGGTCCCTTCATCGCGATCGTGGAGTCGTAGTTCCTGCCGCTGTTCGGGTCGTGGATCCGGCCGACCCATTTTGCATTCGACGGCTTCATGTTGATCAGAATCTTCTCGCCGGTCTTCTCGGCATAGCCGCACAGATCCTGCCCGCATGGTTCGACGCGGACGTTTCCTTTGTTTTCTTCGGTGGCCCAGAGGCCGAGCGGCGTGGTCGGGGCCGCGACGGGCGCTGTGGCCGCGGGGGCCGGTTGCGGCGCGGCGGTCGAGGTCGCCGGTGGAGCCGGTGTCTTCGGCGCATCGGCCGCGGAAGCCGGCGCCGGTGAGGTCGATGCAACGACCGTTGAAGCGGGCGGGGGGCTCACCGCGGCAGAGGACGGGTGGCTCGTTCACCGCGGCAGCGGGCGCGGCTCGCTGGGTGACCGGCGTGGATGCGCTGTTTTGCGCCGGAGTTTCCTGGCTCGGCGCGGCATCGTTCTGATCATCGGCGCTGTTGCCGCCGAAGCTGAGGTTCTTCAAGCCGAAATCGGAAGCGGAAAGGCCGGGAGCCGAGATCCGGATGCACGATAGCGACTCGCAATTGCGCGGCGCCACGATGTGAACCCTGTGCCCGCCGATCTCCAGGGAAATCGAATTGCCGGCATGGGCGGCGGTGCCGGTCATCAGCAATGCGGCGAGAAGATAAAGCTTTTTCATCGGAGCCTCCTTGCGTGGGCCTGCGAATGGGTTGGGCGTTGCCAACTCGCGCACACCCTAGGTCCGGCCAATGATGGTTTCTGTGATGCGCGTCACAAGGCCATCGACAGCCGGCCCGCCGCACGCGGCGTTCCTTGGCGGGTGACTCACGTGCGTCTGCCGAGGAAACGGAGCCGGGCGCATGAAAACGCCCGGCGGCTGGAAAATCCAAAACCGCCGGCGCTCCGAGTTCTGGGGAATGAGCGCTAGAACACGCCGAGCACGATGGCTCCGACAAAGGCGAATGCGAGATAGGCGGCGACAACGCTCAATCTGCTGACGAAAGGACCGGTGAATGTCATCGGGAAGCTCCCTGGTTCACGTCCGTGCGCGCGTTAACGATGAAGCTAGCCATCGGTTCCCCGCGGAAAAAGTCAGCGCCGCTGTCGTTCCATCCCCTCGCCGCACTGCGCAACGTGGTTAAAGAACCGTGAAAACAAGGCGTTGAAGAGTCCTTAAATAAATTCGCCGAACCTGCGCGGATGACGCGCGGAGTTCGTTTGTATCTCGTCGGCTCCTTCGTCCTTGTCTCGTTGGCGGGCTGCGGCCGCGGATTTTTCCAGTCCGCCGAGCGCGAACCGTGGCGGGCCGAGGCCGAGATCGCGTGCCTGAAGTCCGGCGCCGTCAAGGAGAGCCCTGAACTGGTCCGGATCGACCCGATCTCCGGCCCGGGCGTCTGCGGCGCGGAGTTCCCGCTCAAGGTCGCGGCGCTCGGCGAAAGCAGCGGAAGTTTCGGTTTCGCCGACGATGATTTGCGGCCGCCCGCCGCGATCGGCAATCAGCCGCGCTGGCCGATCTCGCAGCCGCCGCCGGCATCATCCTATCCTGCCGCATCGTCTTATCCATCAGCGCCCTATTCGGACAATTCCGTGCGGCAACCGGGCTACGGTTCGGCGCCGGGTGCGCCGATTTCACTGACCGCGCCAGGCGTCGCGCCCGATGAAAACAACATCGATCTGCCGCCTGACGGATCGCCGGGGTCGAACCAGCCGCCAGGCCGCGGGCCTTATATGGCTGCGCCGGCCTATCCGTCGCGCGACCGCGCATCGGCGCCTTATTCGCCGCGTCCCGATGCCGCCACTGGCCTGCCGGCGGCCGAGCCGCTGCCGCCGCTCGGACCGCCGCAGGGAAATTCCGTCGCCGCGGTCGGACCGGTGGCGGTGAAGCCGGTGGCGACGCTGGCCTGTCCGATCGTCTCGGTGCTCGACCGCTGGCTCGCCGATTCCGTGCAGCCGGCAGCACAGCGCTGGTTCGGTGCGCGCGTGGTCGAGATCAGGCAGATTTCCGCCTATTCCTGCCGTGGCATGAACGGCAATTCGCACGCGCATATTTCCGAGCATGCTTTCGGCAACGCGCTGGATATCGCGGCGTTCACGCTCGCCGACGGAAGGCGCATTTCAGTGAAGGACGGCTGGAAGGGGCTGCCGGAAGAGCAGGGCTTTCTGCGCGACGTGCAGGCTGCGGCCTGCCAGCAGTTCACCACCGTGCTCGCGCCTGGCTCGAACGTCTATCACTACGATCACATCCACGTCGATCTGATGCGCCGCGCGAGCCGGCGTCTGATCTGCGAGCCCTCAGCGGTGTCGGGCGAGGAGGTCGCCGCGCGCGCGGCGGGCCGCAATCCTACGCCCCGAACCGTTCGTGACGGGATCGCTCGGCGGCAATAAGGTCGCGGCGCATCGGCACAAGCAAAAGACCGACGAGGAAGACGAGTTCGAGGACGAGTAGGTCAGCGGGCGATCTTCGCTCAGTCCGCCTTCACCTGATACGCCGCCAAGAACACCCGCGTCGCGCTTTCGACTACTTCGGCGATGCGCTCGGATGAAGGCGGCGGCGAGGCCTGGAAAATGAACCGCAGAAACAGCGAGGCCTGGCACATCTGCATGAATTGCGAGGCCGCGAGCTCGCAGTCGGGGATCGCAAGTTCGTTGGTCCGCACATGCACGTCGAGATAGCGGGCGAAGCGGTTGATGGTCTTTTCCAGCGACTGCTCGTAATAGCGGCGGCCGACCTCGGGCATCCGCTCGGCGATCGCCATCACAGTGCGGATCGCCGATCCGCCGCCGGGCCGGCACAGCAATTCGATATAGGCCTGGCCGAACTCGCGCAGCGTAGTGGGGACGTCGCGCTCGGGATCGAAATTGAAGGCGATCTTTTGCTGGTCGAGCATTTCCTGCTCGACGATGGCCTCGAACAGCCGGTGCTTGTCGGCGAAATAGACGTACAGAGTCCCCTTGGAGACCCCGGCGGCGCGGGCGATCTCGCCCATGCTGGCGCCGTCGAAGCCAAGATCCAGGAAGACCTTGCTGGCGCCGGCGAGGATCTGCCGGCGCTTGGCGCTGTCTTCGTCGCCGACGACGTGGAGTTTAGTGTGTTGCGCTGCAACCATTAGTTCAGCTTCTCTGGAAAGATTCCAGTTCCCGAGAGGCTTCGAAAGGGACTCGCGCCCTATGGTGCGTCGGGTACTCGACTAGGTTTGGATATACCTTGACCGAACCGTTCGGTCAATGCTAATTTGAAAGCGTGCGGTGCAGCGAGGCCTGTCTGTGGCTGAGTGGGCATCGCAATTTTATAGTGTGATGGGGAGGCCTTAATGGCCGCAGCAAGAGACCAGGCCGCGCGTATCCTTCGCACCGAGCCGGATACGGCCGAGGGCGACGACACCGCGCGCGACGCAACGGCCCTTGCCGGTCAGCTCAGGGCTCATCTTTCGGAGGAGACTGCACGTCGGCCCCCCGAGACCCCGGCGAGCCCCGCGATTGAAAAACCGGCGGTCGAAAAGCCTTCGACCGAACGCCCGGCCGCGCTCGCCGCACCGGCGGCTGCCGCGCCGAAATCTGGAAAGCGCAGACTGGTCCTGATGGGCATCGTGGCGCTGCTCGCGCTCGCCGCAGCCGGCTACGGCGCAGATTATGTATTGGTCGGACGCTTTTACGTCTCCACCGACGACGCCTATGTGCGCGCCAATAGCACCATGCTCGGCGCGCGGGTATCAGGACATATCGCGGCGATCCTCCCCGCCGACAACAGCGTGGTCCATACCGGCGACGTGATCATCCGGATCGACGACGGCGACTATCGCATCGCGGTGGACGCCGCGCGCACCAGGATCGCCACCCAGCAAGCCACCATCGATCGTATCGGCCGTCAGGTCACCGCACTGGAAAGCGGGGTCGCGCAGGCCCAGGCGCAGTTCGTCTCCGCCGAAGCCGCCATGAAGCGGGCCGATCTCGACTTCGACCGTCAGCAGGCGCTGAGCGCCAAGGGATTTGCCTCGCACGCGACCTATGAAGTGTCGGAAGCCGGGCGCGACCAGGGCGCGGCCGCGGTGAAGGCGGCGCAAGCGGCCTATGACGCCGCGCGCGACAATGTCGATGTCACCAGGGCGCAGCAGGCCGAGGCCCGCGCGCAGCTTGCGGAATTGCAGACGTCGCTGGCCAAGGCCGAGCGCGACCTCGCCTTCACGTCCGTGCGTGCGCCGGTCGACGGCACCTTCTCCAACCGACTGGTCAATACCGGCGACTTCGTCGTGGTGGGGCAGCGGCTCGGCAACGTCGTGCCGCTCGACGAGGTCTTTATCGACGCCAACTTCAAGGAGACGCAGCTCAAGCGCATCCGTCCGGGCCAGCCGGTGACGATCTCGGTCGACGCCTACGGCCATCGCAAATTCGCCGGCACCGTCGCAAGTATCTCGCCCGCGGCCGGTTCAGTCTTCACGCTGCTGCCGCCGGATAACGCCACCGGCAATTTCACCAAGATCGTGCAGCGGATTCCGGTTCGCGTGCACGTGCCGAAGGATGTCGCGAGGCAGAACCTGCTGCGCGCGGGCATGTCGGTATATGCGACCGTCGACACCCGCAAGGGCGCGGCGGACGCCGACAGCGAAGCCGACCTCGACGCGCCGGCCATGATCCACCCGCAATAATCACCTGGGTTTGGGGCGAGGCGCCCCGGCTTTAGAGTATGTGAGATCATGGCCACCGCCACCACCGCTCCACCGACCATGATGGCCGCCCCTGCGGCGGCCGCGTCCGAGCGCATCCCGCCACGCCGGCTGTTTGCGTTTCTCATCATGGTATTCGGCATGTTCATGTCGATCCTTGACATCCAGGTGGTCTCGGCGTCGCTCACCGAAATCCAGGCCGGCCTGTCGGCCAGTTCCAGCGAAGTGTCGTGGGTCCAGACCGCGTATCTGATCGCGGAAGTGATCGCGATTCCCTTGTCCGGCTTCCTGTCGCGCGCGTTCGGCACACGGCTGTTGTTTGCGATCTCCGCCGCCGGCTTCACCATCGCGAGCTTCCTGTGCGGATTGTCGTCCACGATCGAACAGATGATCCTGTGGCGCGCAATCCAGGGGTTTTTGGGCGCCGGCATGATCCCGACGGTGTTCGCGTCCGCCTACACAATATTCCCGCGCTCGAAATTCTACATTGTCGGTCCGATCATCGGCCTGGTCGCGACGCTGGCACCAACCATCGGCCCGACGGTCGGCGGATACATCACCGACGCGATGTCATGGCACTGGCTGTTCTTCATCAACGTCGTTCCCGGCATCGGCATCACCGTCGGCGTGCTGGCGTTGGTCGATTTCGATCAGCCGGATTTCGCGCTGCTCGACCGCTTCGACTGGTTCGGCCTGGCCTTCATGGCGGGGTTTCTGGGGTCGCTCGAATATGTGCTCGAGGAAGGGCCGCAATATGAGTGGCTGCAGGACACCTCGGTCGCGGTCTGCGCCGCGATCTGCGCGGTCTCCGCGATCGCCTTCTTCTACCGAGTGCTGACGGCGGAAGAGCCGATCGTCGACATAAGGGCGTTCAACGACCGCAATTTCGGCATCGGCTGCCTGATCTCGTTCTGCGTCGGCATCGGCCTCTACGGGCTGACCTACATCTATCCGCGCTATCTCGCCGAGGTGCGCGGCTATAGCGCGATGATGATCGGCGAGACCATGTTCGTCTCCGGCATCACCATGTTCCTCACCGCCCCGATCGTCGGCCGGCTGATGCTGCGGGTCGACATGCGCCTGATCATCGCCATCGGCCTCGTCATCTTCGCGATGGGGTCCTATCAGATGACCTGGATCACCCGCGACTACGATTTCTACGAACTGCTGCTGCCGCAGGTGCTGCGCGGCGTCGGCATGATGTTCGCGATGGTGCCGACCAACAACATCGCGCTCGGCACCTTGCGGCCGGATCGGGTCAAGAACGCCTCGGGATTGTTCAACCTGACGCGCAATCTCGGCGGCGCGGTCGGGCTTGCCATCATCAACGAGGTGTTGAACGATCGCACCGACCTGCATATTGCCCGGCTGCAGGACCGGGTGACCTGGGGCAACGCCGCTGCCGTCGAAACGCTCAATAATTTCACGCAGCGCCTGCAGGGCATGGGCGATGCCGCCTTGATGGCAATGAAGCAATTGTCGCAGATCGTGCATCGCCAGGCGGTGGTGATGGGATATGGCGACGCCTTCTTCATGCTGGCGGCGTTCTATCTCGGCCTCACGCTGCTGGTCGTGCTTCTGAAAAAACCGGTCTCGGCCTCCGCCGAACCGGCGCACTGAGCGTTTTCAAGCGAAGTGGAGACCGGTTCGCGTCAAGAAAACGCGTCAAGCAAAAATCCAGTGTCCGTTTCGATACTATCGAGACGGACTCTAACCGCGATATTGCAAATCACCCGCGATGCATTTATAAGCGGCGCGTCGTCGCTCGAACCGGGGAGGGATTTGCATGATTTCGTCATATTCGCAGATCGAACGCCCGCGTCCGATGCTCATGCTGGACGTCCGTTCCGCCCTTTAAGGGCCACTTCCGTCAGCAGCGATCGGGCCTGACCTCCCGATCTCCCCAAGCTTCCCACTAAGTCCTGATTTTTCAACGACGCCTGCGTTCGGCCCGCCGCCGTCCGCGCGTCAACCAACGGAGCCGGCGTGCGCGGTTTAGCCGCCACCCGGATGACGCCATGACCGACTCTCGCACAAGCGACCCACCGCCATTCGAATGGTGCTGCCCTTCGTGTTCCGCCACTGGCTCGAGCAGCCGGTCGGCGCCGCTGTCGATTGCCGGCGGCCTGTTGGGCGCCACGGTGGCCGACCTGTTCATGCCGGTGTTCTCCGGCCATCTGGTCGACGCCATGACCTCGGGCGGCTCGGACCCGGCCGCGAGCCACGCGGCGATCGCGGCTTTCGCGCCATCGTAGCGCTGGGGCTTCGCCTCGATGATCCTGCGCCTGGTCGGGCTGCAGGCGATCGTGCCGTTCACGCTGCGGATCATGTCCGACGTGGCGCGCGACGCCTTCATGCGGGTGCAGCGCTTCTCCACCGACTGGCACGCCAACAGCTTCGCCGGCTCGACCGTGCGCAAGATCACCCGCGGCATGTGGGCGCTCGATCTGCTCAACGACACCATCCTGATGGCGCTGTTACCGTCGCTGGCGGTGCTGTTCGGATCGATGATCCTGCTCGGGCTGCATTGGCCCTCGCTCGGTCTCGTGATCGCGGTCGGCGCGCTGCGATCTATGTGCCGATGATCGTGATATTCTCGACGCGCTATATCGCGCCGGCGGCGCGGGTCTCCAACGCCTGGGACACCAAGGTCGGCGGCACGCTGGCGGACGCCTGACCTGCAACGCGGTGGTGAAATCGTTCGGCGCGGAGCTGCGCGAGGACGCGCGGCTGGCGCGCGTCATCAGCCGGTGGCGCACGCGCGTGCGGCGGACCTGGCTGCGCTATAACTACACCTCGACCGCGCAGCTCTCGGTGCTGTTGTGCCTGCGCGCCTCCGTGATCGGCGGCGCGCTGCTGCTGTGGATCGCGGGCCGCGCCTCGCCCGGCGACGTCACCTACGTGCTGACCAGCTACTACATCATCCACGCCTATTTGCGCGACGTCGGCATGCACATCAACAATCTGCAGCGTTCGGTCAACGACATGGAGGAACTCGTCGCCATCCACGATGAGGCGATCGGCATTGCCGATGCGCCCGACGCACGGCCGATCGACATCCAGGGCGGACGCATTCGTATTCGAGGATGTGACGTTCCTTTACGGCGGCCATCGCGCGCCGCTGTATGACGGGCTGTCGGTGGATATCCGCGCCGGCGAGCGCGTCGGCCTGGTCGGCCGCTCCGGCTCCGGCAAGACCACTTTCGTCAAACTGGTGCAGCGGCTCTACGACGTTTCCGGCGGACGGATCTTGATCGACGGCCAGGACATCGCCAAAGCGACGCAGCAATCGCTGCGCAGCCAGATCGCCATCGTCCAGCAGGACCCGATCCTGTTTCACCGCTCGCTCGCGGAGAATATCGCCTATGGCCGGCCCGGGCGCTTCGATGGCGGCGATCGAGCAGGCGGCGCGGCTCGCCAACGCGCACGAATTCATCCTGCGGCTGCCGAAAGGCTACGGCACGCTGGTCGGTGAACGCGGCGTCAAACTGTCGGGCGGCGAGCGGCAGCGCGTCGCGCTGGCGCGTGCGTTTCTGGCGGACGCGCCGGTCCTGATTCTGGACGAAGCGACCTCCAGCCTCGATTCCGAATCGGAAGCGCTGATCCAGCAGGCGATGGAGCGGCTGATGAAGGGCCGCACCTCGATCGTGATCGCGCACCGGCTGTCGACCGTGCGCAGCCTCGACCGCATCCTGGTGTTCGACCGCGGCGAGATCGTCGAGCAGGGCACTCACGCCGCGCTCGCGGTTCGCCCGGGCGGAATCTATCGCGGGCTGTTCGAGCGTCAGGCGACGGAATTTGCAGCGATCTCGGCGGCGGGGTGAGGGCGGTATGAAAGACCTTACGCAAGGTTCCATCGTCAGCCACATCCTGACGATGGCTCCGCCGATCTTTGCCGGCATGATCATGATGATGCTCTGCGGGCTGATCGACCTGTACTTCGTCTCCGGCCTCGGAGAGGCCGCCGTCGCAGGCGTGTCGGCGGCCGGCAACGCCGGATTTCTGATCAATGCATTGATGCAGGTGCTCAGCGTCGGAACCATGGCGCTGATCGCGCATGCCGTGGGCCGCAAGGATCGGGCCGATGCCAATCTGGTATTCAACCAGTCGCTCGGCCTGTCCGCGGCGTGCGGGCTGTTGACGTGGATTGCCGGAGCGGTGTTCGCGCGCGGTTACATGAGCGCAGTCGCCGCAGACCAGGCCACGATCGAAGCCGGAACGACCTACCTGATCTGGTTCATCCCGGCGCTCGCGCTGCAGTTCGCGCTGCTGGTGATGTCGTCCGCCTTGCGCGGCACCGGGATCGTGCGGCCGACCATGATCGTGCAGGCGCTTGCGATCGGCCTCAATATTGTGCTCGCTCCGGTTCTGATCGCGGGCTGGGGCACGGGTCATGCCCTGGGCGTCGCCGGTGCGGGCCTGGCGAGTTCGATCGCGGTGCTGGTCGGCGTGCTGATGCTGTGGATATATTTCCACCGGCTCGAGCGCTATGTCGGGGTCGATCGCGGGCTGTTGCGCCCGCAACTCCGGCAGTGGAAACGCATTCTGAACATCGGCCTGCCCGCAGGCGGCGAGTTCGCGATGATGTTCGCCAATATGGGCGTCATCTATTATGCCTTGAGCGGCTTTGGCGCGGCGGCCCAGGCGGGATTCGGCATCGGATCGCGCGTGATGGGCCTCATTCAGGTGCCCGCGATGGCCATTGCGTTTGCGGCTGGACCTATCGCCGGCCAGAATTTCGGTGCCGGCAACAGCGAGCGCGTGAGGGAGACGTTCAAGAAAGTCGCGCTGATAAGCACCAGCTTGATGATCGCTGTCACCATGGCTGTGCAATGGAGGCCGGATCTGTTGCTGGGCGGTCTTGCCCAGGACGTCGAGACCATGGCGGTTGCTGCGCTGTTCCTGCAGATGGTCTCGCTGAACCTCGTCGCCCAGGGGCTGATCTTCGTTTGTTCAGCCCTGTTTCAGGGGTTGGGCAACACCAAGCCGGTGCTGTTAAGTTCCGGCACGCGCCTGATCACCTACGCGATGCCGGTCATATGGTTGTCCGCGCAGTCTGGTTTTCGCATCGTGGACGCGTGGTATCTGTCGATCGCAACGACGACGCTGCAGGCGGCGTTGAGTTTGTGGCTGCTGCGTCGGGAATTCGGGAAACGGCTGGTGCCGCTCGTGCCATGAAGGGGAGACGGCACATGGTCATGCGGGATAACCCGGATAATGCCGGGCATGAAAATCAATGCGCGCCCAGACTGCTCCAGACCAGACCAGCGCCGGACAGAAACAGCAAGCCAAGCACGATGTCCCTGAAATGCCGGTCGCTCAGCACGTGATAGGTTCGCGCGCCGATCCAGGCGCCGAACAGTGTTACCGGGAAGGCCAGCATGGCGAGCCAAAGCACCTCAGTGCCGACGAAGCCGGTGCCCACCTGCAGGCACAACGACGCGGTCAGGATGGTCCAGTTGAAGGTCTGAAAAATGCCGCGCCGCTCGTGCTTGCCCCAGCCGCGCAGATTGGCCCACAGGATCGGAAGCGGGCCGGACAGTCCGGCCAGCCCGCCAAGAATTCCGCCGGCAAACCCAACCATGCCGTCCGCCGCCCGGCCGCCGAACTTCGGCACCATCGTGCTGCGGTTGAAATAGAGCGCGGTCGGAAACACCAGCAGCAGCACGCCGATGCTCAATTTGAACACCCGGGGATCGGAATGCGCGATCATCAGCGTGCCCAGCGGCACGCCCGCCAGCCCGCCGATCAGAAACGGCCACACCAGGCGGAAGTCGATCGATCGCCAGATCGACGGCAGTGTCGAGGTCTGTGCGACGATCGAGGAAATGAGCACGAGCGGCACTGCGATCGATGGCGGCAGCGCATAGAGCCAGATCCCGAGCGCCATCAGCGCCGTTCCGAAGCCGGCGAGGCCGGACACGAAACCACCGGCCAGCGCACCGGAAAACAGCAGCACATACGCGATCGTGGTCATAACCGCTTTCGTTTTGTCATTCCGGGGCGCGCTGCAAGCGCGAACCCGGAATCTCGAGATTCCGGCTCTCGTGCTTCGCACGATGCCGGAATGACAGTGCGGGGTTGGCGAGGATTCGTTTTTGTGCGTTATAGCGTTCCAGCCGCGTTAGCCAATGAGGAAACATCATGGGAGCAACCTTTCTCGTCTGCCACGGCGCGTGGTCGGCAGCGTGGGCGTGGAAGAAGATGCACCCCCTGATGGCAGCTCGCGGGCATCGCCTTGTGACGCCGACCTATACGGGTCTCGGTGAGCGGGCGCATCTGGCGAACCCCTCGATCGACCTCGAAACCCACATTCAGGACGTCCTCAACGTCACTCAAATATGAGGACCTGCGCGATATCGTGCTGGTCGGCCACAGCTACGGCGGCATGGTCGCGACCGGCGTCGCCGACCGCGCGCGGGACCGTATCAGCCAATTGATCTATATCGATGCATTCGTGCCCGACGACGGCCAGTCGCTGCTCGATCTCAACGAGCCGGCGCGGCCGCAGATGCAGCAACTCGCGAAATCCGGCGACGGTTGGCGCGTGCCGCCGAATCCGACGCCGCCGGATACGCCGCCAGGCGATCTGCGAATGGCTGACCGAGCGCCGCGTCGATATGCCGATCAAGTGCTTTGAAATGCCGCTCAGGCTGCAGGGCGGGAAGCTGACCTTGCCGCGCAGCTATATCTACGCCACCCGCATTACGCCCGCGGACACGTTCGGCCCGTTTGCCAAACGGGCGAAGAGCGAGGCCGGTTGGCGATATTACGAGATCGACGCCAGCCATTCGCCGAACGTGACGGCGCCGGAAGCGCTGATGGCGCTGCTGCAGAGGATCGTCTCGGAGCGCGCGCAATAAGGTGACGTCATTCCGGGACACGCGTCTTCGCGTGGACCTCAGATGCGCAATTGCGCATCGGGGAATCTCGAGATTCTCCGATGTGCAATTGCACATCGTAGTTCGACGCTTTGCGTCGCCCCGGAATGACTGTCGTCAAAATGGCGAGGGGTCCGGCGCGTTACGCCGAACCCCTCATTCTCAAAGACGCGTTTTCTTCGAAAACGCTTTCGCTCAAAGATATCAGCCAGCCTGTAAGCCGGGTTCTGTAAGGCATCGCCTGCTTGTGGCAGACGATACGTGACGGCCATTCCTCTGGGACAATGTTTGCACATTGCCTCGAGCAACCTACCCGGACGGCGAGCCTGACATTGCCCTGCGGTGTTATCGCTTCGCAGCGAACGACCCGCGTTGCCGTCCCTATTCGGTCTTGCTCCCGGTGTGGTTTGCCATGCCGGTTCCGTTGCCGGACCCGCGGTGCGCTCTTACCGCACCTTTTCACCCTTACCCTCCGAAGCTCCGCAAGGAGCGAAGGAGGGCGGTTCGTTCTCTGTGGCACTGTCCCTGGGGTCGCCCCCGCCGGATGTTATCCGGCACCGTATGTCGATGGAGCCCGGACTTTCCTCTCCAGCCACCTTTCGGTGCTTGCCGGAGCGGCCGTCCGGCCGACTGACGCCCTTGTGATGGGGGCTCTCGGCTCTCGCGTCAAGCCGATAACGCCTGTCGTAGCCACCAAAATAAATTATCCTGAAGATGTCGTTTTGCGGTCGGCCCGTTCGACTGGATGCCGGCGATCAAGCCGATCAAAGGGAGTAACACGATGCAGTATTTGCTGATGATCTATCAGAACGAAGCCGAGTACGGCAAAATCGACGCCGCGACGGTCAAGAAGATGATGGATGAATATGGCGCCTTCACGCAAGGCATCATCCAGAGCGGCAACTTCAAGGCCGGCGACCGGCTGCAGCCGACCACGACCGCGACCACGGTGAGGGTCCGCGACGGCAAGACGCTGACCACCGATGGACCGTTCGCCGAAACCCGCGAGCAGCTCGGCGGCTATTATCTGGTCGAGGCCAAGGATCTCGATGCCGCGCTTGCCATCGCCGCGCGGATTCCCGGCGCCAGGTTTGGTTCGATCGAGGTCAGGCCGATCTGGGTGTACAATTAGAGTTAAAGTCATTCCGGGGCATCGCGAAAGCGATGAACCCGGAATCTCGCGCCTCATTTCGAGATTCCGGGTTCGTCCTTCGGACGCCCCGGAATGACGGCAAGCCAAAAATGACCCCTGCCGAAATCGAAAAAATATTCCGCGATGAAGCTGGCCGCGTGATGGCCACGCTGATCCGCCTCGTCGGCGATTTCGATCTTGCCGAGGACGCGCTGCAGGATGCTTTTGCGGTGGCGCTGCAACGCTGGCCGGTGGCCGATCCGCCGTCCAATCCGCGGGCGTGGCTGGTCAATGTCGGGCGCAACAAGGCGATCGACAGGGTGCGCCGGCAAATCGCCTTTCGCGGCAAGCAAACTGAACTGAGCCTATCAGCTGCTGCTTGACGCGTCAGCTTCGTGCGAGGCCGGCGATGCCGCGCTCGATGATGACATGCTGCGGCTGATCTTCATTTGTTGCCATCCGGCCTTCGCTGCCGAGGTTCAGGTGGCGCTGACGCTGCGCACGGTCTGCGGCCTGACCACGGCGCAGGTCGCGCGCGCCTTTCTGGTCGGCGAAGACGCGATGGCGCAGCGTCTGGTGCGCGCCAAGCAGAAAATCCGGCTCGCCGGCATTGCCTACGAAGTGCCGGAGCGCGACGCGCTGGAGCCGCGGCTGCGCGGCGTGCTGGCGGTGATCTATCTCGTCTTCACCGAAGGTTACGTGGCAACATCCGGTGCGGACCTGATGCGGCCGGATCTCGCGCGCGAAGCGATCCGGCTCGGCCGTCTGCTCGACGCGCTGATGCCGCAACGCGGCGAGGTCAAGGGATTGCTGGCCTTGATGCTGCTGCACGACGCGCGCCGCGCGGGGCGCCAGACCGCCGGCGGCGACATCGTCCTTCTGGAAGAGCAGGATCGCGCGCTGTGGGACCATTGCCAGATCGCCGAAGGGCTGCGGTTGGTGGAAGAGGCGTTGCGAATGCCGGGCCGGCCTCAGGCTTATGCGGTGCAAGCTGCGATCGCCGCGCTTCATGCGCGGGCGCCGAACTATGCAGATACCGATTGGCCGCAGATTGCCGGCCTCTATGAAGTGCTGCTGCGGATCAGCCCGTCGCCGGTGGTCGAACTCAATCACGCCGCGGCGATCTCGATGGTGGACGGACCTGCGCGCGCGCTCGACCTGATCGATGCGCTGGAAGCCCGCGGCGGACTTAAGGGTTACGAACTGATGCCGGCGGTCCGCGCCGATCTGTTGCGCCGGCTCGGCCGCCGCGACGCCGCGCGCGCGGCGTATCTGGAGGCCTCCGCCGCGACACAGCTTGAGCCGCTGCGGCGGCTCTACGCGCGGCGGTTGGCGGAATTGGACTGGCATAAAGCGATGGGTTGAGCAAAGCGAAACCCATCAATGGTTCTGCCGAGGCGATGGGTATCGCTTCGCTCAACCCATCCGACAAGACTACAAAGTGAGGTTATCTCGCCGCCGCCGCCGCATCGCTCGGAAGACTCGCCAGCAGCGCCTGCAGGGTGGTCAGCGTCGAATGGTCGGCGATGCCGTCGACGCGAGCGGGGCGGAAATGACGCTGGAAGGCGGTGACCACTTCCATGGTCGTGGCGTCGTATTTTCCGTTGATCGGAATGCCGTAGCCATATCTGGCCAGCGCTTGCTGCAGGTCGCGGACGTCATCGCTGATGGTGCCGAGCTTGAGCGGCTCGCCGCGCACGATCGGCGCCGGCTGCACCCAATGGCCGACACCCGAATTGGCCAGCGAATGCCACGGAAATTTCTCGCCGGGGTCCTTCTTGCGTGCCGGCGCAACATCGGAATGCCCGAGCACGCGATGCGACGGCACCTTGCGGCGGAGCATGATGCCGCGGCACAGCGCGATCACGGCAGCGGTCTGGCGCAGCGGAAAGTCCGGATAGCCCCAGTCATGGCCGCGATTGACGATCTCGATGCCGATCGAGCAGGAATTGATGTCTTCCTCGCCGGCCCAGGACGCCGCGCCGGCGTGCCAGGCGCGCTTGGCCTCCGGGACGCACTGCACGATGCGGCCGTCTTCGAGAACGATGTAATGCGCGGAAACGTCGGTTCCCGCCGTGCACAGCTTTGCGATCGCGCCTTCCACGTCGGGCATGCCGGTGTAGTGCAGCACGATCATGTCGGGCTGGCGGCCCTTGCTGCGGTCGCCGTAGTTCGCCGATGGGATCACGTCGGAGGCAATCGAGGAATCCGGGGTGAACGTCTTCATGCTCGCAATGGCCGGTGGAATCGGGAGGGCGCGTTGACGCTTCGAATCAATACCATTGGATGCGAACGAACCAAGCGACATAGGACAACTCAAACCGGGCAGGAGAACGGCAAGGGTGAAGTGCTCGTTTTTACTATTCCTTTACGATGCCATCAGCGCAACGCGAGAGCTTGCTGCCGCGTCGCATTTTGGCTGGGTGTGTGCGGGAAGCATCACCAAAATTGTCCTGTCATTCCGGGGCGCGAAGCGAACCTCAGATGTGCAATTGCACATCGGGGAATCTCGAGATTCCGGGTCTGGTCCTGCGGACCATCCCGGAATGACCCGTCTAGGTAATTCGAACAGCTCCATCAACGTTTTCTTAACGCTAACTGCCGTTACTAACTGGTGAAGAGCCGAACCGGTTTTGAGGGACGGCCGAGACCCTCTTTCACGCTCGAAATCCCATGGCAGCCCTTAAAATTCCATCGGGAAATCAGGGATCGCGAACGGGGGCGCGCCGGATCGGCAATTGTGCGTCGCCTTGGGTTTTCAGGGCGAATTGGGTGTTCAGGGCGAAAAGCCGGTTGAAGCCAAGAGATTCGAGGCGCAATGGCCCCGTTCGCGTCCAGTTTTCGCAATTTAACCCGGGCCGCGCCCGGAGCCGGCGCATGACTCCGACCGGCACGCGTCATATTCCGGTCCTCGGCCGCCAGGCGGTCGAGATGCTCCACCCTCGGGGCGGCGGCGTCTATATCGACGCCACCTTCGGGGCAGGCGGTTACAGCCGGGCGATCCTCGAGGTGCCGGGAGCCCGGGTAATCGGCATCGACCGCGACCGGTCGGCGATCGCGGGCGGGTTCGACCTGGTCGACCAGTCGGACGGCCGGCTGACGCTGGTCGAGGACCGCTTCTCCAATCTGGCCGAAATCTGCACGGCGCAGGGCGTTCAGGGGGTCGACGGCGTCGTGATGGATGTCGGGGTGTCCTCGATGCAACTCGACGAGGCCGGGCGCGGCTTCTCGTTTCGGCTGGGCGGTCCGCTCGACATGCGGATGGGCCAGGACGGTCCGACCGCGGCGGATGTGATCGCGAAGGCGTCCGAGGCCGATCTCGCGAACATCATCTATATCTTTGGCGAAGAGCGTCATTCCCGGGCCGTCGCCCGCGCCATCGTCGCCGCCCGCAAGGAAGCGCCGGTGGCAACCACCCGCGCGCTGGCCGATATCGTGTCGAAAGTGGTGCGATCGAAGCCCGGCGAAATCCACCCGGCGACGCGGACGTTCCAGGGCTTGCGGATCTTCGTCAACCAGGAACTCGACGAACTGCACCTGGCTCTGGCGGCGGCGGAGCGGATGCTGAAGCCCGGCGGCCGGCTGGTGGTGGTGTCGTTTCATTCGCTCGAAGACCGCATCGTCAAGAATTTCCTGGTCGAGCGCGCCAAGGCCGGCGGCGGATCGCGGCATCTGCCCGAGGTCGCGCACGCCGCGCCGAGTTTTGTCATCCTGACCAAGCGCCCCATCGTCCCCGATGACGAGGAGATTGCGGCTAACCCGCGCGCACGCTCGGCGAAACTCCGTGCGGCCGAACGCACCGACGCGCTCGCGCATGAGGCCGCTTCCTTGCCGGAATGGCCGACCCTCGACGACGTGATGGGGGGAGGCTGACCCATGCGGATCATCCACGTCCTCGTCATCGCCGCCTTGGTGTTCGCCGCCGCTTACGTCTATCGCATCAAGATGGACTCGACCTCGCGCACCGAGCGGGTGCTGCGGCTACACGCCCAAATCCGCGAGCAGCGCGACGCCATCGCGGTGCTGCGCTCCGAATGGGCCAAGTTGGATGCGCCGCAGCGGCTGCAGGGCCTCGCCGAACGGCATCTGCCGCTGAAGCCGCTCAACGCCAACCAATATGATTCCCTGAAGAACCTGCCCGAGCGGCCGCCGAACTTCGTCAGGCCGGGCGATCCCGATCCGATCGGCGCCATGATCCAGACCATCGATGCCGCCGCCGACGCTTCCTCGGTGACGGGCTCGGTGCCGACGCCGGAGGCTCAGCAATGACCGGTCCCGCGACTACACCGGTCAAGCCGGTAGAACCCTGGCGGCAGCGGCTGATCCGCAGCCTGCTGTACGGGCGCAACGTCGACCGATCAGCCAAGGCGCGCGCCCGCGTCGGCTTTGCGATCATCGCCTTTGCGGCGATCTACGCCATCATCGGCGGACGGCTCATCATGTACGCCACCGTCGGCGACAGCCATGGCGCACGCCGCACCGCGGCGCAGGACGCCATCGCGACCGCGCGGCCGGATATCGTCGACCGCAACGGCGAGATCCTCGCCACCGACGTCAAGGCGCCGAGCCTGTTCGGCGAGCCGCGCCGGATCATCGACCAGGACGAGGCTATCGAACTTCTGACCGCGACGCTGCCGGATCTCGACACCGGCGAGGTGCGCGACCGGTTGTCGTCCAAGAAAGGCTTCGTCTGGCTGAAGCGTGAAATCACGCCGCAGCAGCAGCTGGAAATTCACCGCCTCGGCATTCCCGGCATCGGCTTCCTGCGCGAGAACAAGCGCGTCTATCCCACCGGCAACGAAGTGGCGCATCTGATCGGCCTGGTCAATATCGACAACCAGGGCATCGCCGGGATGGAGAAATGGCTCGACACCAACGGTCTTGCCGATCTGCACCGCGCCGGCTTCGCCACCGACCGGCTGCAGCGGCCGGTCGAATTGTCGGTCGATCTGCGCGTCGAGCACGCGCTGCGCGACGAACTATTGAAGGCCAAGGAAAAATTCCACGCCAAGGCCGCCTCCGGTCTCGTCTCCAATGTCAAGACTGGCGAGATCGTGGCGATGGTGTCGCTGCCGGATTTCGATCCCAATAATCCGAAAGAGGCGCACGATCCCGATCGCATCAACCGGTTGACAACAGGCGTTTACGAGATGGGGTCGACCTTCAAGGCCTTCACGCTGGCGATGGCGCTGGATTCCGGCAAGTACGATCTCAACTCGTTGTGGGACGCGCGTGGTCCGTTGCACTATGGCAAGTTTACGATTCACGACGATGAGCCGAAGGGCCGCTTTCTCAACATGAAAGAGGTCTTCTACTTCTCCTCCAACGTCGGCGCGGCGCGGATCGCGCTGGCCCAGGGCGTCGAGGCGCACAAGGCGTTCTTGCGCAAGCTCGGGCAGCTCGATCGGCTGCGCACCGAATTGCCCGAGAGCGCCTCGCCTCTTGTCCCGCGGCACTGGGGTGAATTGAACACGGTGACCATCGCCTTCGGGCACGGCATCGCGGTGGCGCCGCTGCAGGCGGTGATGGGCATCGATGCGCTGGTGAACGGCGGTTACCTGATTCCGCCGACCTTCCTGAAGCGCACCGAGCAGGAAGCCATGGCGATGGCAAAGCGCGTGATCAAGCCTGAGACCAGCGAAAAGATGCGGTTCCTGATGCGGCTGAACGCCGAAGTCGGCACCGCCAGGAAAGCCGACGTGAAGGGCTATTATATCGGCGGCAAAACAGGCACCGCCGAAAAGGTCATCAACGGCCGCTACGCCAAGAAGCACGTGCTCACGGCCTTCACCGCGATCCTGCCGGCCGATAATCCCAAATACCAGTTGCTGGTCATGCTGGACGAGCCCCAGGCGTTGAAGGAAACCTACGGTTTCATTACCTCGGGCTGGAACGCGGTGCCGACTGGCGGCAATGTGATCGCCCGCATTGCGCCGCTTCTGGGCATCGAGCCGCGCTTCGATCTGCCGCCGTCCGACCGCCTTATTCTTGCGGCATCGAAGGCAACACAGTAAGGCGTTACGCTGGTGCCGCCGATTTGAAGGCCTCGCAGCGGCTGCCGCAAGTCATTTCAGGAACTTCAAGTCGATGAGCGGCACTGGCAAACACAGAGTCACCCGCCCCGGACGGACAAGATAATGAGACTTCGCGACCTGTTCAGCGATGACGCCACGATCGAGCCGCGGGCGGAAGCGGCCGAGGTGGCCGGCCTTGCCGTGGACAGCCGCGCGGTGAGGCCCGGTGATCTGTTCTTCGCGCTCGCCGGCGCCAGGACCGACGGCGCGCGCTTTGTCAATTCTGCGATTGCATCCGGCGCGGTGGCGGTCGCGGGCGATCATCCGCCGCAACGCGCTTTGCGCGTGCCGTTCGTCACCACGCCCAATCCGCGCCGGGCGCTGGCGCTGGCGGCGGCGAAATTCTTTCCCCACCAGCCTGCAACGATCGCAGCCGTCACCGGCACCAGCGGCAAGACCTCGGTTGCCGCCTTCACGCGGCAGATCTGGCAGCGGCTCGGTCATGAATCGGCCAGCATCGGCACGATCGGGCTGGTGTCGCCGAAGCGCACCGTCTATGGCTCGCTGACGACGCCGGATCCGATCGCGCTGCATCGGCAGCTCGACGAGATCGCGCGCGAAGGCGTCACCCATCTGGCGCTCGAGGCCTCATCGCACGGGCTCGATCAGTATCGGCTCGATGGCGTACGCATCACCGCCGGTGGCTTCACCAATCTGTCGCGCGACCATTTGGATTACCATCCGGACGTGGCGCATTATCTCGCTGCCAAGCTGCGGCTGTTCCGCGATCTCGTCGCATCCGAAGGTGCTGCGGTAATCTCGGCCGATCATGATTGCTCGCGAGATGTGATCGACGCGGCGCGCGTGAGAAAATTGCGGATCGTCACGATCGGCCGCAACGGTCACGGCGCAGGCGAGGGCATCCGGCTGGTCGAGGCCGACGTCGACGGCTTTGCGCAGAAACTCACGCTGGAGCATCGCGGCCGGAAATATGCGGTCCGGCTGCCGCTGGTCGGTGAATTCCAGATCGAGAACGCGCTGGTATCGGCGGGCCTTGCCATCGGCACCGGCAGCGAGCCCAAAGCCGTATTTGCCGAGCTTGAATTGCTCGAAGGTGCAAAAGGGCGGCTGGAACGGGTCGCCGAGCGCAACGGCGCGCCGATTTTCGTCGATTACGCGCACAAGCCCGATGCGCTGGCGAAGGCGCTGCAGGCGCTGAGGCCTTACGCCAAACACAGGCTTGTCGTGGTGTTCGGCGCCGGTGGCGACCGCGATGCCGGCAAGCGCCCCTTGATGGGCGCGATTGCGTCAGAGCATGCCGACAGCGTCATCGTCACCGACGACAATCCGCGCAGCGAAAATCCGGAAGCGATCCGCGCCGCGATCCTGAGTGCCGCGAAGGGCGCCAGGGAAATCGGCGACCGCGCCGAAGCGATCCGCACGGCGATATCGGCGCTGCAGCCGGGCGACGCGCTGTTGATCGCCGGCAAGGGCCACGAGACCGGGCAGATCGTCGGCGATCGCACTTTGCCGTTCAGCGATCACGATGCGGTGGCCGCGGCCCTTGCCCCGAGGGTCGCATGATCGCCGCGCCGCTCTGGACTTCTCACGCCATGGCGCAAGCGATGCGCGCCTCGAGCAACGGGACGCTGCCGGAGGCGGTGTCGGGCCTTTCCATCGACAGCCGCACCATCGCGCCGGGCGAGGCCTACTTCGCCATCAAGGGCGACGTCCATGACGGGCATGATTTTGTGATAGCCGCGCTGAAGGCGGGCGCCGCGCTCGCGGTGGTCGAGGCCGCCCAGCGCGGCAAATTCCCTGATGATGCGCCGCTCCTGGTGGTCGACGATGTGCTCGTCGGCCTGATCGATCTTGCCCGTGCCGCGCGCGCGCGGCTGATGGCGCAGGTGATCGCGGTTACCGGTTCGGTGGGCAAGACCTCGACCAAGGAGGCGCTGCGGCAAGTGCTCGGCGCGCAAGGCGAGACCCACGCGTCGGCGGCGTCGTTCAACAATCACTGGGGCGTGCCGCTGTCGCTGGCGCGCTGCCCGGCCACGGTGCGCTTCGCGATCTTCGAGATCGGCATGAACCACCCCGGTGAAATCGAGCCGCTGGTCAAGATGGTGCGGCCGCAGGTCGCCATCATTACCACTGTGGAACCGGTACACCTGGAGTTCTTCGCCGGCATCGAGGCGATTGCCGATGCCAAGGCGGAGATTTTCGAAGGTGTCGAGCCCGGCGGCGCGGTGGTGCTCAACCGCGACAATTCGCAGTTTGGCCGCCTGCAGGCGCGCGCCGGCAAGCTCGGCATCTCCCGCATCGTCTCGTTCGGTACCGATGCGAAGTCCGACGCGCGGCTGATCGACGTGGCGCTGCATGCGGCCTGTTCGGCGGTGCACGCCAATATTCTCGGCCACGACGTCACCTACAAACTCGGCATGCCCGGCCGTCACATGGCGATGAACTCACTGGCGGTGCTGGCAGCAAGCTCGCTCGCCGGCGCCGATCTCGCGCTCGCGGCGCTGGCATTGTCGCAGCTCCAGCCGCCGGCGGGCCGTGGCGTGCGGCGCATGCTGGAACTCGCTCATGGCGAGGCGACGCTGATCGATGAAAGCTATAACGCCAATCCGGCCTCGATGGCGGCGGCGCTGAATGTGCTGGGCCAGGCGGTGGTCGGCCCGCGAGGCCGGCGCATCGCGGTGCTCGGCGACATGCTCGAACTCGGTCCCACCAGCCCGGCGCTGCACCGCGGGCTGAACGAGGCGATCAAGGCCAACCGGATCGATCTGGTTTATTGTTGTGGGCCATTGATGCGTAACTTGTGGGACGCGCTTTCCACGGGTAAACGGGGCGGCTATGCCGACAGCTCTGCCGGTCTCGAAGCGCAGCTGATTGTTGCGATTCGCGCCGGCGACGCGATCATGGTCAAGGGATCGCTCGGCTCGAAGATGAAGACGATTGTGAACGCGCTCGAAAAGCGCTTTCCCGGAAAGACCGCGCGCGATGAGGCCGCGGTATAGGACGGAGTGAATGTTTTACTGGCTGATTGATGTTTCCAACACGGTTCCCGGCATGGGCGCGTTCCGGACGTTCTTCAACGTGTTCCGCTACATCACCTTCCGCACCGGCGGGGCAATCGTGACCGGCGCCTTGTTCGTGTTCCTGTTCGGTCCGTGGATCATCGATCATTTGCGGATTCGCCAGGGCAAGGGCCAGCCGATCCGCACCGACGGCCCGCAATCGCACCTCCTCACCAAGAAGGGCACGCCGACCATGGGCGGGCTGATGATCCTTTCCGGGCTGGTGGTCTCGACGGTGCTGTGGGCCAATCCGCTCAATCCTTACGTCTGGATCGTGCTGGCGGTAACGCTCGGCTTCGGCTTCGTCGGCTTCTATGACGATTACCTGAAGGTGACAAAGCAGAGCCATGGCGGCTTTGCCGGCCGCATGCGGCTCTTGATCGAGGCGGTGATCGCGCTCGCCGCCTGCTACGCGCTGGTTCGGCTCGGGCGCGATCCGTCATCCACCTCTCTGGCGATTCCATTCTTCAAGGACGTGGCGCTGAACCTCGGCTGGTTCTTCGTGATCTTCGGCGCGTTCGTCATTGTCGGCGCCGGCAACGCGGTCAACCTGACCGATGGTCTCGACGGTCTCGCCATCGTACCCGTGATGATCGCGGCGGCGAGCTTCGGCATGATCGCTTATCTTGCCGGCAACGTGGTATTCTCCGACTATCTGCAAATCAACTACGTCGCCGGTACCGGCGAACTCCTGGTGCTGTGCGGCGCCGTGTTCGGAGCCGGATTGGGATTTCTGTGGTTCAACGCGCCGCCGGCGTCGATCTTCATGGGCGACACCGGCTCGCTGGCGCTCGGCGGGATGCTCGGCTCGATCGCGGTCGCGGTCAAACACGAGATCGTGCTGGCGGTGATCGGCGGATTGTTCGTGCTGGAAGCGGTCTCGGTGATCGTGCAGGTGGTGTCGTTCAAGCTTACCGGCAAGCGCGTGTTCAGGATGGCGCCGATCCATCATCATTTCGAGCAATTGGGCTGGACCGAACCGCAGATCGTGATCCGGTTCTGGATCATTTCGGTGATGCTGGCGCTGGCCGGCCTCTCCACGCTGAAGCTGCGGTGAGCGTGTTGCATCCTCATCACCGTCATTCCGGAGGCCGCGCAGCGGCAATCCGGAATCTCGAGATTCTCCGATGTGCAATTGCGCATCGAAGTTCGTGCTTTGCACGCCCCGGAATGACAGGGACGAAATCATGATTCCCGTCACCTCGTTCGCGGGCAAAACGGTTGCGGTGTTCGGCCTTGGCGGCTCGGGGCTGGCGAGCTGCCACGCGCTGAAAGCGGGGGGCGCCGAAGTCATCGCAGGTGACGACAATGCCGACAATGTCGCGAAAGCGGCGCAAGCCGGCTTCATCACTGCGGACTTGCGCAAAGTATCCTGGGCGAATTTCGCGGCGCTGGTGCTGACGCCGGGCGCGCCACTCACCCACCCGGCGCCGCACTGGAGCGTGCTGGCGGCGCGAGAGGCCGGCGTCGAGGTGATCGGCGATATCGAACTGTTTTGCCGGGAGCGGCGCCGTCATGCCCCGGATGCGCCGTTCGTCGCCATCACCGGCACCAACGGCAAGTCGACCACGACGGCGCTGATCGCGCATCTGATGCGCGTCGCCGGCTACGATGCGCAGATGGGTGGCAATATCGGCACCGCGATCCTGTCGCTGGAGCCGCCGCGGATGGGGCGCGTGCACGTCATCGAGATGTCGTCCTACCAGATTGATCTATCTCCCTCGCTTGATCCTTCCGTCGGCATCCTGCTCAATGTCAGCGAAGACCACATCGATCGCCACGGCACGCTTGAGCATTACGCCGCGGTGAAGGAGCGGCTGGTCGCCGGCGTGCAGAAACAGGGCACCGCGATCGTCGGCGTCGATGACGGCTTCAGCCGCAACACCGCCGACCGTATAGAGCAGGCGGGCCGGCGCGTAATTCGGGTCTCGGTGAAGAATCCGCTGCCCGACGGCATCTATGTCGAACATGAAATCATCTGGCGCGCCTCCGGCGGGGCGCGCAGCGAGATCGCGCGGATCGGCGGCATCGGCTCGCTGCGTGGCCTGCACAATGCGCAGAATGCTGCCTGCGCCGCAGCCTGCGCGCTGGCGCTCGGCCTCTCCACCGAAACCCTGCAAGACGGCCTGCGCAGCTTTCCCGGCCTCGCGCACCGCATGGAGCAGGTCGGCCGCCGCGGCAATGTGCTGTTCGTCAACAATTCCAAGGGTACCAATGCGGATGCCGCGGCGCATGCGCTGTCGTCCTTTGCCGATATTTTCTGGATCGCCGGCGGCAAGCCGAAGCTCGGCGGCATCACCAGCCTGACCGAATATTTTCCCCGCATCCGCAAGGCCTATCTGATCGGGGAGGCGGCCGAGGAATTCGCGCATACCCTCGGGAAAAGCGTGCCGCACGAGATCAGTGAGACGCTCGATGTCGCCGTGACGAATGCCGCGCGCGACGCGGAAGCCTCCGGATTGCCAGATCCCGTCGTGCTGCTGTCGCCGGCCTGCGCCTCGTTCGACCAGTACCGCAATTTCGAAATTCGCGGCACGAAGTTCCGCGACCTCGTCACGGCGCTGCCCGGCGTCAAGCCGGTGGTGTGAGCGACTGCCGGCCAAGCGGATCCATCATCGGGGAAAGTTGCATAGGGTAGTTACGATGCAGGTCCTATGATCCGCTTGCAGACCTCGATTGCGGCGATGAAGCTTTGGCCGCGGTCCGTGTGGTAGGCCAGACCATCGGACTTGCACTGTCTCTCAAACGAAACGGCGATCTTGAAGTCTTCTTTGGGAAACAGGAACTGGACGAACTGATCGAGGCGTATGCCGAAACATGTGCGGCATTGGGGTCACGCCTGCTCCTCGAAACAATGTATTCCTTAACCCTTTAGCAACCAACCTGGGCGACCAATGGGAAAATCCTGGCCTTGGGAATGCCGATGCTCTCCCGTGAACAACGCAACCCGTTAAGCGAATGGTGGTGGACGGTAGACCGCCTGCAACTCGGGGCGATCATCGTGCTGATGCTGTGCGGCATTATTCTTTCGCTGGCGGCGAGCCCCCCGGTGGCAACAAGGATCGGGCTCGATCCGTTTCACTTCTTCAACCGCCACGTCCTGTTTCTGCTGCCATCCCTCATCGTGATGATCGGCGTGTCGTTCCTGTCGCCGCGGCAGATCCGCCGCACCGCGCTGATCGTGTTCGCCATCTCGATTGTGCTGATCGTGGCGACGCTCCTGATCGGGCCGGAGGTCAAGGGCTCGCGGCGCTGGATTACGATCATCGGCGTCAACATCCAGGCTTCCGAAGCCGCCAAGCCCGCCTTCGTGGTGCTGGCGGCGTGGCTGTTTGCGGAATCGGCGCGGCGGCCGGAAATGCCGGCGACCTCGATGGCGCTGGTGCTGCTGATGACACTGATTTCGCTGTTGGTGATGGAGCCCGATTTCGGTCAGACCATGCTGATCCTGATGGTGTGGGGGACGCTGTTCTTCATCGCGGGCATGCGGATGATCTGGGTGCTGGGGCTTGGCGGGGCGGCGAGCGCCGGGCTGTTCGCGGCCTATCTTCTGGTGCCGCACGTCGCAGCCCGCATCAAGCGCTTCATGAATCCGGCGTCGGGCGACACGTTCCAGGTCGATACCGCCATGGAGGCCTTCTACAATGGCGGCTGGTTCGGGCTTGGCCCCGGCGAAGGCATCGCCAAGCGCAGCCTGCCGGACAGCCATACGGATTTCGTATTCGCGGTGGCGGCGGAGGAATTCGGCATCATCCTTTGCCTCGCGCTGCTGGCGCTGTACGCCTTTGTCGTGTTCCGCGCGCTGTCGCGCGCCTATGCGACGGAGGATATGTTCGCGCGGTTCGCAGCTTCAGGCCTTGCGATCCTGTTCGGCGTGCAGGCCGCGATCAACATGTCGGTCAATCTGCAGCTGATCCCCGCCAAGGGCATGACGCTGCCGTTCATCTCCTATGGCGGTTCGTCGATGGTCTCTTTGGCCTATGGCGTCGGCATGATGCTGGCGCTGACAAGGCAGCGGCCACGCACCGAGATGGAATCGATCGGCGACGCCAACGCGGTCAGCAACTACGCCTAGGACCTCGGTTCTGATCCTATCTTCTTATTCTGACGCGTTTTCCTGGCGCGAACCGGTATCCACTTCGCTTGAAAACGCTCTAATGACTAACGCCGCACCGTCGGCTATTTGAAAGTCATGGACTCTTCACCTCTCATCCTGCTGGCCGCGGGTGGCACCGGCGGTCATCTGTTTCCCGCCGAGGCGCTCGGCATCGAGCTGATCAGGCGCGGCTTGCGCGTGCGGCTCGCCACCGATTCCCGCGCGCTGCGCTACAGCGGGTTGTTTTCCAAGGACACGATCGACGTGGTGCCGAGCGAGACCGTGCGTGGCCGCACGCCGTGGTCGCTGGCCTATACCGGGCTGATGCTCGCCGCCGGCACCGCCGTTTCGCTCAATCTGCTGCGGCGCCTGAAGCCCGCCGCCGTGGTCGGTTTCGGTGGCTATCCGACATTGCCGCCGCTCTTGGCGGCAAAGCTGTTAGGCGTGCCCGGCATCATTCACGACGCCAATGCGGTGCTCGGTCGCGCCAACCGTTTTCTGTCGAGCCGCGTCAGCGCGATCGCGACCTCGCTGCCCGGCGTGCTCGACCGTGATCCGGCGCTGGCGGGCAAGACCACAACGGTCGGCACGCCGATGCGCCCGGCGATCCTCGCGGCTGCCGCGGTGAAATATGTTCCGCCCGAACCGACGGGACCGTTTCGGCTGCTCGTGGTCGGCGGTAGCCAGGGCGCGCGGGTGATGGCCGATATCGTGCCCGGCGCGATCGAGCGGCTGGAGCCGGCGCTGTGGAACCGGTTGGCGCTCACCCAGCAGGTGCGCGAAGAGGACATGGCGCGCGTGCGTGCGGTCTATGACCGGCTCAAGATCAACGCCGAACTGGCGCCATTCTTCAGCGACTTGCCGGCGCGGCTGGCCTCAAATCATCTGGTGGTGTCGCGGTCCGGCGCCGGCACCGTGGCCGAGCTTGCCGCGATCGGCCGTCCGTCGATCCTGGTGCCGCTGCCCGGCTCGATCGACCAGGACCAGTTCGCCAATGCCGGCGTGCTGGCGCAGGCGGGTGGCGCGCTCCGAATCCCGCAGGCCGAATTCACGCCGAACCGGCTGGCGGCGGAAATCTCCGCGCTTGCAACCGAGCCCGGGCGGCTGGCCGCGATGGCCGCCGCCGCCCGCACCGCCGGACGGCTGGATGCCGCCGAGCGGCTGGCCGATCTGGTGATGAAAGTCGCCGGAATCTGACAGAAAAAGCCCTTGTCATGCCCTGCGAAAGCGGGGCATCCAGTACGTTCAACGTCGGGAATTGCCTCATGAGACTACCGCGCGAGATCGGACCTATCCACTTCGTCGGGATCGGCGGTATCGGCATGAGCGGCATCGCTGAGGTGTTGTGCAATCTCGGCTACACCGTGCAGGGTTCCGACGCCTCCGAGGGCGCCAATGTCAGCCGGCTGCGCGAGAAGGGCATCAAAGTCAGCGTCGGGCACAAGGCCGAGAACGTCGCCGGTGCCGACGTCCTTGTGGTGTCGACCGCGATCAAGCGCGACAATCCCGAACTGATGGCCGCGCGGGCCCAGCGCATCCCGGTGGTGCGCCGCGCCGAAATGCTGGCCGAATTGATGCGGCTGAAGAGCTGCGTCGCGATCGCCGGCACCCATGGCAAGACAACCACGACGTCGATGGTCGCAGCGCTGCTCGATGCCGGCGATCTCGATCCGACCGTGATCAATGGCGGCATCATCAATGCCTACGGCACCAATGCCCGGTTAGGGGCGGGCGACTGGATGGTGGTGGAAGCCGACGAAAGCGATGGTACATTTTTAAAACTGCCGGCCGATGTCGCTATCGTGACCAATGTCGACCCCGAACATCTCGATCATTTCAAGACCTTCGAGGCCGTGCAGGACGCGTTCCGCCATTTCGTCGAGAACGTGCCGTTCTACGGTTTTGCCGTGATGTGCATCGACCATCCCGTGGTGCAGGCCCTGGTCGGCAAGATCGAGGATCGCCGCATCATCACCTATGGCGAGAATCCGCAGGCCGACGCGCGGCTGCTCGATCTCAACCCGTTTGCCGGCGGATCGAAATTCAAGGTCGCATTCCGCGACCGCAAGACCGACGCGGCGCACGAGATCGCCGACCTCCATCTGCCGATGCCGGGACGGCACAACGCGCTCAACGCCACAGCGGCGATCGCGGTAGCCCATGAATTGGGGCTGCCGGACGATGTCATCCGAAAAGCGATCGCCGGTTTCGGCGGCGTCAAGCGGCGCTTCACCCGCACCGGCGAATGGAACGGCGTCACCATCATCGACGACTACGGCCATCATCCCGTCGAAATCGCGGCGGTGCTGAAGGCGGCTCGCGAATCCGCCAGCGGCAAGATCATCGCCGTGGTGCAGCCGCATCGCTTCACCCGCCTGCAATCGCTGTTCGAGGAATTCTGCACCTGCTTCAACGACGCCGACGCCGTCGTCGTCGCCGAGGTCTATCCGGCCGGCGAGGCGCCGATCCCCGGCATCGACCGCGATCATTTCGTGCTGGGCTTGCGCGCGCACGGCCATCGCGAAGTGATTCCGCTGCAGAATTCCGCCGACCTCGCAAGGTTCGTCCACGGCATTGCCGGCCGGGGCGATCTCGTCGTCTGCCTCGGCGCCGGCAATATCACGCAATGGGCCTACGCGCTGCCGGGCGAATTGAAGGCGCTGGGGTGAGGGCAGAAATGCATCTAAGGTCGTCATGGCCGGGCTTGTCCCGGCCATCCACGTCTTTACTGCGTAATTGCCGGATAGAGGTCGTCCCAATTTGGATTTGCAGCGACGATCGTTCGAATTTTCCATGCGCGCGGCCGATGCTTGATGTTGTGCTCGCGTTGAATGGCATCGCGGATATCGTCGAATCTTTCGAAATAGACCAATCGCTTCAATCCATACCGCTTGGTGAAGCCTTCGACGAATCCAGAACGATGCTCAAACACCCGACGGATAAGATCGTTCGTCACCCCGACGTACAAAACGCCGTTCGGACGATTGGTCAGAAAATAAACGTAGCCACCTGCCATGTTGAAATTCTGCAAGACGTGGATGGCCGGGACAAGCCCGGCCATGACGAATTGAGAGAGGTTGCATGAGCTTCCCCGACCTCACGCCTGACCTCAAAGCCGCGATGCCGGGCTTGCGCGGGCGGCTGTTGGCTAACCCGTCGCTCGCCGAACTGACCTGGTTTCGGGTCGGCGGTCCGGCACAGGTGCTGTTCACGCCGGCGGATGAGGAAGATCTCGCTTATTTCCTGGCGCATCTGCCGGGCGAATGGCCGGTCTACGTCGTCGGCGTCGGCTCCAATTTGATTGTGCGCGATGGTGGCCTGCCGGGTGTGGTCATCCGGTTGTCGCCGCGCGGATTCGGCGACACCAGCGCCAGCGGCGATATCGTCAGCGCCGGCGCCGCCGCGCTCGACAAGCGCGTGGCCGAGACCGCGGCAGCGGCAAATATCAGTGGGCTGGAGTTTTTCTTCGGCATTCCCGGCACCATCGGCGGCGCGCTGCGCATGAACGCCGGCGCCAACGGCGCCGAGACCAAGGACGTTCTGATCGAGGCTACCGGCGTCGGCCGCGACGGCAAGAAGCACACATTCACGAACGCCGACATGAAATTCGTCTACCGCAACAGCGGCGTCGATCCCTCGATCATCTTCACCTCCGCGCGGTTTCGCGGGGCAATCGCGGCGGCGGATGCGATCCGCGCGCGGATGAACGAGGTGCAAAACCACCGCGAGACCGCGCAGCCGATCCGCGAAAAGACCGGCGGCTCGACCTTCAAGAATCCGCCCGGCCAAAGCGCCTGGAAGCTGATCGATGCCGCGGGATGCCGGGGCTTGCGCGTCGGCGGCGCCCAGGTGTCGGAAATGCACTGCAATTTCCTGATCAATACCGGCAATGCGACCGGGCATGATATTGAGACGCTGGGCGAAACCGTGCGGGCACGGGTGAAAGAAAATTCCGGAATTGAGCTAAACTGGGAAATCAAGCGGATCGGGATTCCGGCTTGACCGTCATTCCGGGGCGCTCGCAAAGCGAGCGAACCCGGAATCTCGAGGGATACGGAGAAAGATTCCGGGTCTGGTCCTTCGGACCATCCCGGAATGACGAACGAAGTCATCAGCGGAAAGACATGATGCGGATCACCATACTTTTCGGCGGCACGAACAAAGAGCGTCTGGTGTCGGTGGCGTCAGCCCAGGCGGTGCATTCGGCGTTGCCCGACGCCGATCTATGGTTCTGGGATGTCGATGACACCGTGCATGAAACCTCATCCGAGGCGCTGCTGAAGCATTCGCGGCCGTTTCAGGATTCGTTCAGGCCAGGTACGCCTAGTCTCGGGAAGATCGAACAGGCGCTCGACAGAGCGAGGGACGAGGACCGCCTGCTGGTGCTCGGCCTGCACGGCGGCACCGCGGAGAATGGCGAGCTTCAGGTCATGTGTGAAATGCGAGGGATTCCCTTCACCGGCTCCGGCTCGGCCGCCTCGCATCTCGCCTTCGACAAGATCGCCGCGAAGCGCTTTGCTGCTATCGCCGGCGTGAAAGCGCCGGCCGGCGTGGCGCTGGAAGATATCGACGCAGCGTTTGCCGAGTACGGCAGGTTGATTGCAAAGCCGGCGCGGGACGGCTCGAGCTATGGACTGATCTTTGTCAACGCGAAGCAGGATCTCGTCGCCGTCCGCAACGCCGCCAAGACCGAAGAATATGTGATCGAACCGTTCATCGGCGGCAGCGAGGCGACCTGTGGCGTGCTGGAACGTTCGGACGGCTCGGTGTTTGCGCTTCCGCCGGTGGAGATCATCCCGGCGGAGGGCGCGTTCGACTATGAAGCCAAATATATCGCCAAGACGACGCAGGAAATCTGTCCCGCCCGGTTCGCCCCCGACGTGAACGCGCAAATCAGGGATCTTGCCCTGCGCGCGCACAAAGCGCTGTCATGTACGGGTTATTCCCGCTCCGACTTTATCGTCTCGGACAAGGGTCCGATCTATCTCGAAACCAACACCCTGCCCGGCCTGACCAGGGCCTCGCTCTATCCGAAGGCGCTCAAGGCCCAGGGTATCGAATTCGCGGATTTTCTGCACGATCAGATCGCGCTGGCGGAAAAGCGCGCGCATAAGTAGTATTTTCCCTCTCGCAGGGCAAAACCGGGCGATCAGGCTCGTTCATTGGTAAAACTTTACGAATTAGGCGCAAACTCCTCAGAAGGCGGATCAAATCAGCTCCTGCCTCACCCCATTTTACTCTTTGTTTACCAGGAAGTCCGAAGGTTAACGCTGGCGGCGCATGTGGCGCTTGGCTGCCGGGGCGTGAGCTGTTGCGGATTTCCCGCTTTCTGCGACCGCATCGAGGGAACAGGTGGCCTCTTCTGCCTTGAGGCCAGAACCCGAAAGCCCGGCATGACCGAGACGTCATTTGTGCCAGAACCGCAAGCATTTGCGGGCATAACTTTGACGAGCTCGTGCAATGGATGGTGCAGGACGCCTCGCTGGATCGCTGAGATCGCCGAGGCCCCAAACTGACCTGAAGGCCGCCGCCATCGGCGCGGTCATATTGTTGCGCGAGTATCTTGCCCGCCGTCGCGCCGCCGCCAAACCACCGATCGAGCGCGAGCCACCGCATCGGCTGGTCGCGCTGGTCGAGCGTCATTTGCCGAACCGGGCCGGCGTCGCCGCCACCGTGCTGCTGCTTCTGGGCAGCGCCGGTTTCGGCATCGTCAAGGGCGGCCACGTCGAGGAATTGACCACGGCGCTGAGCGACACCCGCAACGCGATCGCCAATTCCGCCGGATTTCGCATCACCACGGTGGCCATCAACGGCCGCAAGCAACTGACCCAGGACGAGGTGCTCGCGATCGGCGGCGTCAATGGCCGTTCCTCGCTCTTGTTCCTCGATGCCGCCGCCGTGCGCGACAAGCTGAAAGCCAATCCCTGGATCGCCGACGCCACCGTGCTGAAGCTGTATCCCGGCCGGCTCCAGATCGACATCGTCGAGCGCTCGGCCTTCGCGCTGTGGCAGCAGTCCGGCCGGCTTTCGGTGATCGCGGATGACGGCGCGGTGCTGGAACCCTATCTGTCGCGCAGCTTCATCTCGCTGCCGCTGGTGGTAGGCAAGGGCGCCGAGACCCATGCCAAGAATTTCCTCGCGCTGCTGGCGCGCTATCCGCGGGTGCGCTCGGTGACCAAGGCTGCGATTTTCGTTGGCGAGCGGCGCTGGAACCTGCGGCTCAAGGACGGTCTCGACATCAGGCTGCCGGAAAACGATGTCGGCAACGCGCTGGCGAGCCTGAGCAAGCTTGACAAGGAAGAGCGATTATTCTCCCGCGATATCGTCGCTGTCGATATGCGGCTGCCGGACCGGCTGATCGTGCAATTGTCCGATGATGCGGCCAAAGCCCGCGAGGATATGCTCAAGAAGCAGCAGCAGAAGAAGAAAGCCGGTGAAGCATGACCGGCCTTGATCGCGCCCAGACGCCAAAGACGCGCCCGATGCCGCAGAAGCGCACCGCGCTGGTGGCATCGCTCGACATCGGGACCAGCAAGATCGCCTGCATGATCGCGCGGCTGAAGCCGTGCCCGCCGAACGAGGCGCTGCGCGGGCGGACCCACGCCGTCGAGTTGATCGGATACAGCCAGATCCAGTCGCGCGGCATGAAGGCCGGCGCGGTGGTCGATCTCGCCGAATGCGAGCAATCAGTGCGCCAGGCAGTGGCGCTGGCCGAGCGGATGGCGAAGGTTCGGGTCGAATCCGTACTGCTATCGGTCTCGGGGGGCCGGCTGCAGGGCCAGCTGGTCGAGGCTGCTGCCGACATCAGGGGTGGTGCGGTGACCGACGCCGACGTCTCCCGGATCACTTCGGCCGGCATGCGCCACGCCACCGGCGTGGGCCGCACCGTGCTGCACGCGCTGCCGGTCGGCTATGCGCTCGATGGCGTCAAGGGTGTTCGCGATCCCCGAGGCATGGTGGCCCACCAGTTCGGCGTCGACATGAACGTGGTGACCTCGGATGCCACGGTCGCCAAGAATCTGATGCTGGTGGTCGAGCGCTGCCATCTCAACGTCGAGGCCATGACGGCGAGTCCTTATGTCGCAGGCCTGTCGGTCCTGACCGATGACGAGGCCGATCTCGGCGCCGCCGTCGTCGAAATGGGGGCCGGCACCACCACGATCGCGACCTATTCCGGCGGGCGCTTCGTGCATGCATCCGGATTTGCGGTCGGCGGGCAACACATCACGATGGATCTTGCACGCGGCTTAAGCGCATGCATTGCGGATGCCGAGCGAATCAAGACGTTATATGGCACCGTGCTGACCGGCGGGTCGGACACGCGCGAGCTGATGTCGGTGCCGACCGCCGGCGACAGCGAGCTGGATGTTCCCCAGATCGTGTCCCGCGCCACGATCGCGAACATCGTTCGGCACCGCGCCGAGGAGATATTTGAAATGGTCAGGGACCGCCTCGCGGATTCCCCCTTCGCCGCAGAGCCAAAGGCCCGGGTCGTCTTGAGCGGCGGCGCGTCGCAGCTTACCGGCTTTCCGGAACTCGCCACCCGGATCCTCGGCCGGCCGGTACGGATCGGCCGTCCGCTCGGCTTCGGCCGCCTGCCCAATGAGGCGAAGAGCGCGTCGTTCGCGGTTCCCTCGGGGCTCCTGGTCTATCCGCAATACGCTCATCTTGAACATGTGGAACCGCGGCATACGCGGCAGCTCAAGACAGGGACTGACGGCTATTTTGGAAAGGTCGGACGATGGCTTCGCGAGGGCTTCTGATGAATCTTTTCCGCACCCTTCGAACTCCACCAACCCCCGCGGCCGTCGGCCGGGGCGAAACAACGCGCGCGTAATCGAGAGGCAACCATGGCACTCAATCTGACTCCCCCCGACATCAGCGAACTCAAGCCGCGCATCACCGTCTTCGGCGTTGGTGGAGCCGGCGGCAACGCCGTCAACAACATGATCACCGCCGGACTGCAGGGGGTCGATTTCGTCGTCGCCAATACCGACGCGCAGGCGCTCACGATGTCCAAGGCGCAGCGCATCGTGCAGATGGGCACCCAGGTGACGCAAGGCCTCGGCGCCGGTTCGCAGCCGGATGTCGGCGCAGCCGCGGCCCAGGAGGTCATCGACGAAATCCGCGACCATCTCTCCGGCGCCAACATGGTGTTCGTCACTGCCGGCATGGGCGGCGGCACCGGCACCGGTGCTGCCCCCGTCATCGCCAAGACCGCCCGCGACATGGGCATCCTCACCGTCGGCGTGGTGACAAAGCCGTTCCACTTCGAAGGCCAGCGCCGCATGCGCACCGCGGAATCGGGCATCGCCGAGCTCCACAAGGTGGTCGATACGCTTCTGATCATTCCGAACCAGAACCTGTTCCGGGTCGCCAACGAAAAGACCACCTTCGCCGACGCCTTCGCGATGGCCGACCAGGTGCTCTATTCGGGCGTCGCCTGCATCACCGACCTGATGGTCAAGGAAGGCCTGATCAATCTCGACTTCGCCGACGTCCGCGCCGTAATGCGCGAGATGGGCAAGGCGATGATGGGAACCGGCGAAGCTTCCGGCGACAAACGCGCCTTGACCGCGGCCGAAGCGGCGATCGCCAATCCGCTGATCGACAACTCTTCGATGAAGGGCGCCCGCGGCCTTTTGATCTCGATCACCGGCGGCAAGGACCTGACGCTGTTCGAAGTCGACGAAGCCGCCACCCGCATTCGCGAGGAAGTCGACCAGGACGCCAACATCATTGTCGGCGCCACCTTCGACGAGAGCCTGGACGGCATCATCCGCGTCTCCGTCGTGGCTACCGGCATCGAACAGGCGCTGATCTCGCGCAACGCGGCATCGCCGGCCGCGCCCGTGACGAGCGCGGCGCCTTCGAACGCCTCGCCGGAAAATCGCCTGGCCGAACTGACCGCCCGGCTGCGCGCCGACAATGCGCGGCTTGCCGAGCGCGCCGCCCAGAAGCTCGAGACGCCGGCGGCTCCCGCCACGGCGCCGCAGCGCGCTTCGAACAACCACGAACGCGCCGCGCTCGCGGCCATCGCGGCTGCGGTCTCGCCCGATGTCCCGCAGGCGCCGGCCGCGTCGCTGCAGCCCGCCTCCTATGGCGATGTGACGGTACGGCCGATCGCGCAGAAGCCGACCCTGTTCCCGGACCATAACGTCGCGCCGGTCCAGATTCAGGAACCCGCCATGCCCGAAACCTTCATCCCGCAGGCGGCCGAGCGTCCGCCGGTCCGCGCCCCGCGGATGCCGAAATTCGAGGATCTGCCGATGCCGGCGCAGAACGAAATCCGCCAGGCCCGCGGCGACGCCGAGGAAGAGCACCCGCAGAAGGCCCGGATGTCGCTGTTGCAGCGACTCGCCAATGTCGGCCTTGGCCGTCGCGACGAGGAGACCGAGCCGCCGATCGCGGCCCGCGCCTCGGGCCCGGCGATGGCGCCGATGCCGCCGCTGCCAGAGCGGAGGCCGCAGCGCTCGGTCGCCCAGCAGATTGCCTCCAATGAGCCGGTATCGGAATATGCGCGCCGGCCGGCGCCGCAGGGCTTGGACGTTCATGGCCGCCCGGCACCTGTTGCCGCGCCGCCACAGGGCGACGATCATTTGGATATCCCGGCTTTCCTGCGCCGGCAGAGCAACTGAAGTTTGTTACAATTCTGACGCTGCAAGATGGTCCCGGCTATGCCAGCCGGGACCATCTTTTTTTGGTCGGGAGGGCGCGGTAAAGATTCATCAAGCGACTGATTTTAAATGATTAATTGTGTATTTCGTGGTGAGATAACGAGACCCGGATCGCCCTGGAGGCGGGGCGCAATTTGGTTAAGCTTTGGCGCGAATGCGGCAGAGATAGGGTAACAATCGGTAAAAAAGCGTGAGTTGGCGCTCTTTGGGGCAATGCTATTGTCTGCCGTGACTTGGGGAAACTTAGAGACGAATCGGCGGGAACTTAGGTTCTGATCAAGGTCGTTCCGATCTCTGGGTAAGTCGGTAGTGGGCGGTTTTCGAATGAAATTTAGCCGGCAAACAACGCTTCGGTCGCAAGCTACCGTGACGGGCGTCGGTGTACATTCCGGTCTTCCCGTCAGTTTGACCATCGGACCTGCACCTGTCGATGCTGGCTTTGTTTTCTTCCGCACGGGTTTGGATGGTTGCGACCGCGAAGTTCAGGCCACCGCCAAATCCGTCATCGCCACTGATTTCGCAACCGTATTGGGCGACCGCGAAGGTCCGCTGGTTTCCACCGCCGAACACGTGCTTGCCGCGCTGCGGGGCATGGGCGTCGATAACGCCACGATCGAAATCGATGGTCCGGAAGTTCCGATCATGGACGGCAGCGCGGCGGCTTTCGTCGCCGCAATCGAACAAGCCGGCATCCTGACCCAGTCCGGGTCGCGCCGCTTCCTCCAGGTGCTGAAGCCGGTGCAGGTCGCCATGGGTGATTCGTTCGGCGAATTGCGCCCCTATGCGGCTGGCTTCCGCGCCGAGATCGAAATTGACTTCGCCAATCCCGTAATCGGCCGACAGAGCTACGCGCTCGACCTCAGCCCGGAACGGTTCCGCCGTGAGGTTTGCCGGGCCCGGACATTCGGCTGCATGAGCGATGTCGCGCGGCTGTGGAGCGCCGGGTTTGCGCTCGGCTCGTCGTTCGAAAATACTGTCGTTTTCGACGATGACCGCCTGCTCAACACCGAAGGCCTGCGTTACAGCGACGAATGCGTCCGCCACAAGGTGCTCGACGTGATCGGCGATCTCGCGCTGGCCGGTCTGCCGCTGCTCGGTGCCTATCGCTCGGTGCGCGGCGGCCACAAGCTCAACCACGCGGTGCTCACGGCCCTGCTGGCCGACCGCACCGCATGGCGGGTGATCGAAGCCGAAACCGCCCGTCGCTCGCGCGCTTACGCCGAAGCCGGCAGCGGCATGGTCGGCGGCATGGTCGCCCCGGCCTACGGCCCGGACGTCTCCTGAGCTTTGCCTTCCTTCTTCGGAATAATCCTGACTTTGGCTGGACCTGTCTTGGGCGTGGGCTGGAGTGCGTCCTGAGCGTCGCCGGGCGCCGCGACTTGCCCAATTTGCCAAAGTAACCATGTTCGGCAGCGATCAGCTCAAGCCGCCTTAATCCGGGCGAAATGCCTGCGTATCCGGTTGGTTAACGGACTTTTTTCGGTTAAATAGCCCCGGTTGCATGGCAGGCGCCACGGGCACGGCATTCATTGTGTCCATGAGCAAGCTCAGGGGCGCGCGGCGGGCAATGCAGCACTGACGTCAGGTCTAAAATTTATGTCGGCACAGCGTATGACGGTCGAACTGCGCAGGATATCGGCTGGCGCCCGGTTGGGCCGGCAGCTGCGTCTGGCCGCGGGCCTGATCGTGCTCGCGATTCCCTTAAGCGGATGCGGCACCGGCTCGCTGTGGGACAAGTTCATGGCGAAGGACGATACCTTCGCCGAGGAACCGGCGGACAAGCTCTACAATGAGGGCTTGTACCTGATGAATCAAAAGAGCGATCCGAAGGCGGCCTCGAAGAAATTCGAGGAGGTCGACCGCCAGCATCCCTATTCGGATTGGGCGCGCAAATCGCTCTTGATGTCGGCCTACGCCTTCTACAACGCCGGCGACTATGACAGCTGTATCGGCGCCGCGACCCGCTACGTCACCCTGCACCCGGGCAGCGCCGATGCGGCTTACGCGCAATACCTGATCGCGGCGTCGAACTACGACCAGATTCCGGATATTTCGCGCGACCAGGGCCGCACCGAGAAGGCGATCGCCGCGCTCGAAGAGGTGATCCGCAAATATCCGACCTCGGAATATGCCGTTAGCGCCAAGGCCAAGATGGAAGCTGCGCGCGACCAGCTCGCCGGCAAGGAAATGAATGTCGGCCGCTATTACATGCAAAGGCACGACTACACCGCCGCCATCAACCGCTTCAAAACCGTGGTCACCCGCTATCAGACCACGCGACATGTCGAGGAAGCGCTCGCCCGGCTTACCGAGGCCTATATGGCGATCGGCATCGTCAGCGAGGCGCAAACCGCGGCCGCCGTGCTCGGGCACAATTTTCCGGATAGCCCCTGGTACAAAGACGCTTATAATCTTGTAAAGTCCGGTGGGGTCGAGCCGAGCGAGAACACGGGCTCCTACATCTCCAAAGCCTTCAAGAAACTGGGTCTCGGTTAGGATCTTACCTTCCATGCTGGCGCGTCTGTCGATCCGTGACATCGTCCTGATCGAACGGCTCGATATCGAATTTTCCCGTGGCCTGGCGGTGCTGACCGGCGAAACCGGCGCGGGCAAATCCATTCTCCTCGATGCATTTGCGCTGGCGCTGGGCGGCCGCGGCGATGCCGGGCTCGTCCGCCACGGGGTGGAGCAGGGCCAGGTCACCGCGGTGTTCGACGTGCCGAAGGGGCACCCGGCCGCGAAAATCCTCAGCGACAACGGGCTCGACGATGCGAGTTCCGAGGTTTCGTGCGAGATGATCCTGCGCCGCGTCCAGCTTGCCGATGGCCGCACCCGCGCCTTCATCAACGATCAGGCGATCAGCGTGCAGACGCTGAAAGCGGTGGGCTCCGCGCTGGTCGAGATTCACGGCCAGCATGACGAGCGCGCGCTGGTCGATGCCTCCACCCACCGCCGCCTGCTCGACGCGTTTGCCGGGCTTGAGAAGGACGTCGCAGTACTGGAGGCGCTCTGGGACTCAAGGCGCGCCGCCAATAGCGTGCTTGATGCGCATCGCGCCGACATGGAGCGGGCCGCGCGCGAGGCGGATTATCTGCGCCATGCCTCCGACGAATTGAAGAAGCTCGCCCCCAGGGATGGCGAGGAAACCGCGCTCGCCGAACGCCGCACCACGATGATGCAGGGCGAGAAGATATCGGCCGATCTGCGCGAGGCGCAGGATGCGGTCAGCGGCAATCATTCGCCGGTCGCGGCGCTGTCGGCGGCGGTGCGGCGGCTGGAACGCCGGGCCGGAAGTTTGCCCGCGCTGGTCGAGCCGGCGGTCAAGGCGATCGATGCGGCGATCAACGCGCTGGAGGAGGCCGACCAGCACCTCAACGCGGCGCTGATCGCGGCGGATTTCGACCCTTCCGAACTCGAGCGCATCGAGGAGCGGCTGTTCGCCTTGCGCGCCGCGTCGCGCAAATATTCGACGCCGGTCGATGGCCTGGCGGCGCTGGCCGAAGAAATACGCCGCCGACGTGGCGCTGATCGATGCCGGCGCCGACCAGCTGAAGAAGCTCGAGGCGGCGGCCAGCGAAGCCGACCAGCGCTACAATGCGGCGGCCGAAAAACTATCCGCCGCGCGCACTAAATCGGCGGAGAAAGCTCAACAAGGCGGTCAACGCCGAACTGGCGCCGTTGAAGCTCGAACGCGCCAGGTTCATGACGCAAATCGATTCAGATCCGAAGTCGCCGGGTCCGCAGGGCTTTGACCGCGTCGAGTTCTGGGTCCAGACCAATCCAGGGACAAAACCTGGGCCGTTGATGAAGGTCGCCTCCGGCGGCGAGCTGTCGCGATTCCTGCTGGCGCTCAAGGTGGTGCTGTCCGATCGCGGTTCGGCGCCCACGCTGGTGTTCGACGAAATCGATACCGGTGTCGGCGGCGCCGTGGCGGACGCGATCGGCGCGCGGCTGGCGCGGCTCGCGGGCAAGGTGCAGGTGATGGCGGTGACGCATGCGCCGCAGGTCGCGGCCAGAGCCAATCAGCATCTGTTGATTTCAAAGGACGCGCTCGACAAGGGCAAGCGCGTCGCCACCCGCGTCAACGCGCTCGCCGCCGACCACCGCCGCGAGGAAATCGCCCGCATGCTGGCCGGCGCCGAGATCACCGCCGAAGCCCGCGCGGCGGCGGAACGGTTGCTGAAGGCGGCGACGGCGTAATGCTCCGCTGTCATTCCGGGGCGGTGCGGAGCACCGAACCCGGAATCTCGAGATTCCCCGATGCGCAGTTGCGCATCTGAGGTCTGGTCCTATCGGACCATCCCGGGATGACATCGGAATGCAGTTTAGCAAATCGAATTCGTACAAGATCATTCCACTGCGGATTCTGCGCCTCGATCAACTGGACCTTCCAGACCCGCTTCCATTTCTTCAATTCTTTCTCACGGGAAATCGCGGAAATCGGGTCCTCATAGATCTCGAACCAAACGAGCCGCGTGATATTGTATTTGGAGGTAAATCCCTGGACGGCTTTTGTTCGGTGCTCGTAAATCCGGCGCACGATATCATTGGTGACGCCCAATGTAGATTGCTCCATCTTTCCTGCTCGCAAGGATATAGACGTAGTAACCCATGAGCTCCGATCCCTCACCGATCGTCATTCCGGGGCGCGCGAAGCGTGAACCCGGAATCTCGAAATTCCGGGTCTGGTCCTTCGGACCATCCCGGAATGACGGGCTAGAATTTTGCACCATGATAGCAAAATCCAAAACAAAATCTTCTCCCGACGTCGCCGACCTCACCAAGGCGCAAGCCAGGGTCGAGCACAAGCGGCTGACGCTCGAGATCGAGCGTCACGACAGGGCTTACTATCAGGAAGACGCGCCGAAGATTTCCGACGCCGAATATGACGCGCTGCGCAAGCGCTTCAATGCCATCGAGGCGAGGTTTCCCGATTTCGTCACCAGCTCCTCGCCTTCGCAGAAGATCGGCGCGGCGCCGTCCGGCAAATTCAGGAAGGTCCGCCACGCGGTGCCGATGCTGTCGCTCGACAACGCGTTTGCCGAGGAAGACGTGCTCGACTTCGTCGGCCGCATCCGCCGCTTCCTCAAGCTCGGTGACGACGACAGGATCGATTTCAGCGCCGAGCCGAAGATCGACGGGCTCTCGATGTCGCTGCGTTACGAGGAAGGCGAACTCGTCACCGCGGCGACGCGCGGCGACGGCGCCGAGGGCGAGGACGTCACCGCCAATATCCGCACGCTCGAGGACGTGCCGAAGAAACTCAAAGGCCGCAACGTGCCCGACATCTGCGAGGTGCGCGGCGAGGTCTACATGACCAAGAAGGCGTTTCTCGCGCTCAACAAGCGGCAGATTGAGGCCGGAGAAACCCCGTTCGCCAATCCGCGCAATTCGGCGGCGGGCTCGCTGCGCCAGAAGGATCCTTCCATCACCGCCTCGCGTCCGCTCGGCTTCTTCGCCTATGCCTGGGGACAGATGACCGCGATGCCTGAGGACACCCAGTCCGGCATGATCGGCTGGTTCGAGCGCTGCGGCTTCAAGACCAATCCGCTGACGAAAATCTGCCACTCGGTGGAGCAGTTGATCGCGTTTCACCGCAAGATCGAGGAACAGCGCGCCCGGCTCGATTACGACATCGACGGCGTCGTCTACAAGGTCGACCGCATCGACTGGCAGGAACGCCTCGGCTTCGTGTCGCGCACGCCGCGCTGGGCGATCGCGCACAAATTCCCGGCCGAGCGCGCCATGACCGTGCTCCGGGACATCGAGATCCAGGTCGGCCGCACCGGCTCGTTCACGCCGGTCGGCAAGCTCGAGCCGGTCGGCGTCGGCGGCGTGATCGTGCAGAACGTCACGCTGCATAACGAGGATTACATCAAGGGCATCGGCGGCGACGGCGAAGAATTGCGCGGGGGCCGCGATATCCGGATCGGCGACACCGTCGTGATCCAGCGCGCCGGCGACGTGATTCCGCAGGTCGTCGACGTCGTGATCGACAAGCGGCCGGGCAACGCAAAGCCTTATCATTTTCCGAAGAAATGCCCGTGCCCGCTGCATACCGACGTGGTGCGCGAGGAAACCGCGACCGGCGAGGAGGGCTGCCCGCGCCCGCTGCACCGGCGAATTCGCCTGTCCCTACCAGAAGATCGAGCACCTGAAATTGTTCGCCTCGCGCCGCGCCTTCGACATCGAGGGGCTCGGCGAGAAGCAGATCGAATTCTTTTTCGAGCAGGGCTGGGTCAAGGAGCCGGCGGATATCTTCACGCTGGAAGCGCGCAACGCCAGGCTCAAGCTGGAGGAGATCGAAGGCTACGGCCAGACCTCGGTGCGCAATCTGTTCTCGGCCATCGAGGAGCGGCGGCGGATTTCGCTGGAGCGCTTCATCTTCGCGCTCGGCATGCGCCATGTCGGCGAGACCACGGCGCTGGCGCTGGCGCGCGGCTACGGCTCCTGGCAGGCGTTTCACGACGCCTGTCTCAAGGTCGCTCACGACGACGAGGAGGCGATCGCCGAGATGGATGCGCTCGACCAGATCGGCGACACCGTGATCGCCAGCATCAAGGCCTATTTCGGCGAAAGCCATAATCGCGGCATCGTCGAGCGGCTGACAAAGGAAGTCACCATCCTCGATGCCGAAAAGCCGAAGAGCAATTCGGCGATCGCCGGCAAGACCGTCGTCTTCACCGGCGCGCTGGAAAAGATGACGCGCGACGAAGCCAAGGCGATGGCCGAGCGGCTGGGGGCCAAGGCGGCGGGCTCGGTGTCGAAGAAGACGGATTACGTCGTCGCCGGCCCCGGCGCCGGCTCGAAGCTCGCGGAAGCCAAGAAGCACGGCGTCGAGGTGCTGACCGAGGATGAGTGGCTGAAGATGGTGGGCGGGTGAAGCCTTACCTTGCATCGTGTCCCTGGTCCCGCCGCGCTGGTTTCGTCCAGCCTTAGCGAAGGTCAACCGCCTCCGAAGTTGGACGGATCCAGATTTCTGTTCTGCTCCCGCGGTATGGGCGGATAGCCGGGAAACTTGTACCACCCGGGGGGGACGGCCACACCTTGGCTGGGACGAACGATGACATGATGGCGTGAGCGAGCGTGACGCACCGGAGCGGCGCTGGCGGCCGCGCACAGGCTGATCAAAATTCCCAAGGCCAGAACAAAACGCATCGAAGCTGCTCCACACGACTTGCCGTCGGTTTTTATATGGTGCGACGGCCGCATCGCCCCTATCTGCAGCGGCCTCACGATCGGTCACATCGGCGGCATCATGAGCCCATGCCTAAGAAAATTGCGTTCGGAGAAATGCGAGCATCGGGCGTTCGTGGTCTCCCGATCCATTGCTGATGCCCGAGTCGGGCAAATCATCTGCGTTACTGATTTCCTGTCCAGCCCCGTTCGCAAAAATATTCTGTTTTTCCTATCGCGCCCAAATCACTTCAATAGCCACTCCCGTCCCACCCCACTCGAGGGGCGTATCGCGATCGTCACGGACGCGGGACGGGATGCGGTGGACGCAGGTGGCGCTTTTGACGAACGGCGCGCGATGCGGACGGTGAAGTCGTGTGGTCCTGATGCCCCGACGCTGGCATCAAGTCGGCGGAAGTCAATTCCGCCGGTGAGGGTGGCAAGAAAGCCCGGTCGCCCGGGAGAGCGCGAAAGAAGCCGTTAAAACCATTGCGCGGGGAATGCCGGGTGATTCCGGTGTGACCTGACTAACGCGTGTGCTTAACACCCACTACCGCTGCACACGCGGCTATCGGGCGCATCGGGCGCCCGGCATTCCCTGCGCCCTCTGATTTTCAGAGGGCGGCACATTCCAGGCAAAACCTCGCGTGAAACCTGCGGCGAGAATGCGAAGCTGTGTCTTGCGAGAATGCGCTGTTTGAAATGTAAAAGTGCGAGAATGGATCGCCTGACGAGCGCCTCATGCAAGTTGCCATTCGCTGCGACAGAGATCGAGGATGTTCCGCGTCACCTACATCATCCCCAATTCTTCCTCCTCCGCCTGCTCGATCAATTCCTCGCTCACCACCACGTCCCGGCGGGGAACGAGGAAAATCATGGTCGAGGCGCAGGCGAGCGACAAAAGGACGATGGCGGCGTTGAGCGGCATGGGCGTCGCAAAATGGCCGCCGAGATAAGCGCCGAATTGCGAGAACAGCGAGCCGATTCCCATCTGCAGAAATCCCATCGCGCCCGAGGCGGTGCCCGCGGCTTCGGGGCGGATGCTGATGGCGCCGGCCGCCGAGTTCGACATCACGAAGGCGTTGGCGAACATCACCAGCATCTGGGTGCCGAACAGCCAGGACGGCACCATATTGAGCCCGGTGACACCCCAGACCAGGTTCAGCAGGCTGCCGGTGAATTGCAGCGCCAGCCCGAACCAGATCAGTCTCTCCAGCGAATGTCGCGGCGCGAAGCGCACGCAGAACAGATTGCCGATCAGATAGGCAAACCCCGTGGCGGCAAACCACGCGCCGTATTCGGCGCTGGAGCGGCCCATCTGCATGACGACGATATAGGGCCCGCCGCCGGCGAAGGTGAAGATGATCTGCGAGGCCAGCACCTGGCACAGCATGTAGCCGATGAAGGCGCGGCTGGTGACGAGATAGCCGACATCGCCGCGGAAATTGCCGCCCTCGGCGCGGACGCGGCGCGTTTCCGGCAAGCGTGAGCGCGATTGCCACGGCGATGAAAGCGACGCCGCGGTGATGACGTAAAAGATCGAGCGCCAGCCGAACGCGGTTTCCAGCAGGCCGCCGGTCAGCGGGCTCAGCATCTGCGCGATCATCATCACCGCGATCACGAGGCTGATCATCGAACTGATGCGCTCGCGGCTGTAGAGATCGCGGATGATGGCGCGGCTCACCACCATGCCGGTGGCGCCGCCCAGCGCCTGCAGGAACCGCGCCGCGATCAGTTGCGGCAGGCTCTCGGCGAAGATGCAGGCCGCACTCGCCATCACCATCAGGGCAAGACCCGCGAGCAGCACCGGGCGGCGTCCGAAGCGATCCGACAGCGGCCCCATGATGATCTGCGAGCAGGCGATGCCGACCATGTAGAGCGACACCGTCATCTGGGCGATCGAGATGTCGCGGCCGAAGGCGGTGGCCAGCACCGGCAGCGCCGGCACCAGCATATAAAGCGAAATTGGCGCGACGCCGGTCATCGCGACCAGCAACAGCAGCATGACCCGGGACGTCGCGACGCCGCTCTTGTCGGTTGCCGCGCCGGGCGGCTTGCCCATCACTCCGTGCATATGCGTCCGATCCGATCTCGTGAATCGGACTGTAGCGTGATCGCCCGGCGCGAATACGGGCGTTTCGGAATGCGGCTATTCCGTTTTCGGGAGGCGGCGGACAATTGCGACGGTCATTTCGGGATGGTCCCAACGGGTCGGCGCATCGCGCCGCCCGATGACAGGCTCCGGACGAGACCTCAGATGCGCAATTGCGCATCGGAGATCTCGAGGTTCCGGGTTCACGCGAAGACGCGTCGCCCCGGAATGACGGTTGCTACAACGACAACGGCTCGGTCGCGGCGTCGAGCCACACTTTGATGGCCTCGTCGACATGCGGGCGGACCGCGTGGCGGACGCGCTCGTGATATTCGTTGAGCCAGCTCAGTTCGTCGCCGCTCAGCATGTTCAGGTCGATCAGCCGGCGGTCGATCGGCGCCAGCGTCAGGGTCTCGAAGGCGTTGACCGGCTTTTCCGCGCCGGCGATGTCGGTACCGACGACGAGCTCCAGATTCTCGATCCGGATTCCGAACGCATCGGTCTTGTAGTAGCCGGGCTCGTTGGACAGGATCATGCCGCGTTTCAGCGCCGTGCTGCCGAGTTTGGAGATGCGCGCCGGGCCTTCATGCACCGAAAGATAGCTGCCGACGCCATGGCCGGTGCCGTGCTCGAAATCGATGCCGGCCTGCCAGAGATATTGCCGCGCCAGGGTGTCGATCTGCGCGCCGGTGGTGCCGTCGGGAAACACCGCGCGCGCGATCGCGATATGGCCGCGCAGCACGCGGGTGAAGCGGTCGCGCATTTCCGCCGAAGGTTCGCCGATCGCGATGGTGCGGGTGACGTCGGTGGTGCCGTCCTCATATTGCGCGCCGGAATCGATCAGCAGCAGATCGCCGGGCGAGATCCGCCGGTTGCTCTTGCGGGTGACGCGGTAATGCACGATGGCGCCGTTCGGCCCGGTGCCGGCGATGGTCGGAAACGAGACGTCCTTCAGCGCGCCGGTTTCGCGGCGGAAGGTTTCCAGCGCCTCGACGGTGTCGATCTCGGTCAGCGCGCCCTTCGGCGCCTCGCGGTCGATCCAGGCCAGGAACCGCGCCAGCGCCACCGCGTCGCGCCGGTGCGCGGTCCTGGTGCCTTCGATCTCGGTGATGTTCTTCACCGCCTTGAGCAGGCTGACGGGATCGCTGCCGCGCAGCGGCTTGCCGCCGGCGGCGGATATCAGCCGGCTCAGCGCGTCGGCGGCAGTGGCGGCATCGAGCGCGATCGCCGCGCCGCGCTGCGCCAGTTCGGTGAGCTTTGGCGTCAGTGCATCCGGCTCCTCGACATCGGCCGATTGTTCGAGATGGTTGCGGGCGCTGTTCGACAGCTTGCGGTGGTCGATGAACACGGTGGGCCGGCCGTCCTTCGGCACCAGCGCATAGGACAAAGGCAGCGGCGTATGCGAGACGTCGGCGCCGCGGATATTGAAGGTCCACGCCACCGCGTGCAAATCCGACAGCACCAGCGCCTCGGCGCCGAGTTTTGCGATCTCCAGCCGAATCCGCTTGAGCTTTTCGGATTCCGCTTCGCCCGAAAATTGCGTGCCGTGAACCGTGACCGGCCCGAGCGGCGGCTGCGGGCGCTCGGTCCAGACGGCATCAAGCGGATTGCTGTCGACCGCGACCAATTCCGCGCCGGCCTTGGCGCAGGCCGCCGCCAGCCGCTCGGCCGCCACCGAGGTATGCAGCCACGGATCAAATCCAAGCCGGTTGCCCGCCTTGAGATGCCTGGCAAGCCAGCTTTCCGGCGGCGGATCGGCCAGCGGCTCGATGCTCCAGGCCTTGCGATCGACCTGCTTTGCCGCCTGCAGCGTATAGCGGCCATCGACGAACACCGCGGCCTCGTGCGTCAGCACGATCGCCTGTCCCGCCGATCCGGTGAAGCCGGTGAGCCAGGCCAGCCGCTCTTCCGAAGGCGGGACATATTCGTTTTGCTGCTGATCGGCGCGGGGAACCACGAATCCGCTCAGGTTGCGCCGCGCCAGTTCCTCGCGAAAGGCGGATAGCCGCGCGGTCAGCGCCACGCCGCTTTCGGGTTCTTCGAACGTCTGGAAAAGGGCTTCGAACATTTCTTATTTTACTTTAGGAGCAGGTGGAAAACTCCGCAATCGGCGTAAATCGCTTCCGATTCGGCATTTATTATGCTTGAATTACGACACCTGCGTTAGACAGGCTGGAATGAATTGCTGTCACAGGCAGTTCATCCAACGATATCAGGGGGAAATCCAGGGGTGTTTCAACTCAGTGACGAGGGGATACACAATGCCTGCATTTACGTTTGAGAAGATTTCGCCGCCGCTGCGGCGAGGCCCGATTCCTCCGATCGCCAAGAAGCAACGCGGTATCATCGTCCAAATCCTGGATCGTTTCGTCGCGGCGCGCGTGAAGCGGACATTGCGCGGAGAGAAGGGCATCACCGCCCGCCGGCAGCAGCACCGGCCACAGGATCAGGCCGCATTAAAAATAATCACTGTCATTCCGGGGCGCGTCGAAGACGCGAACCCGGAATCTTGAGATTCCGGGTCTGGTCCTTCGGACCATCCCGGAATGACAAAGCAACTAGATTTTCATCCCGCGTTGCGCAGCAACAGGCTGCTCCAGCCTTCGATTTGAAGGTGCCGTTCCAGGACAAGCCCGCGCGCCCGGTAGGCGGCGATCACGCTTTGCGCCTGAGTGCGGCAGCAAGCCCGATAGAATGACCAGCGCCGATGGCGCCAGATGCCGCGCCATCGGCGTTGCCATTTGCCGCAACGGATTGGCGAGAATGTTCGCCAGCACCAGATCGAACGGCGCGCGTTGCGCGAACTGCGGCGCGGAGAATCCGGTGGCGTGGATGGCCTCTACCAGATCCCCGGTGCCATTGAGCCGCGCATTGTCGCGGGCCACCTTTACCGAAAGCGGATCGATGTCGCTCGCCAGCACCTTGATCTGCAGCGCCTTGGCGGCGGCGATGGCCAGCACGCCGGTGCCGGTGCCGAGGTCGAGCACGCGCCGCGGACGATAGGCCTTCAGCACGTGGTCGAGCAGCAGCAGGCAGCCGCGGGTGGTGCCGTGGTGGCCGGTGCCGAACGCCAGCGCCGCCTCGATCTCGATGCCGAGCTTGTTGGGCGGCACTCTGGCGCGATCATGCTGGCCGTGCACGATGAATCGTCCGGCGCGGACCGGGACCAGCTCTTCCAGCGTCGCCTTGACCCAATCCTTGGCTTCCACGATGTCGAAGGTGATTTCCTGCGCCGCCTCGTCGCCGGCGGCGATGCCGACCAGTTCGCGGATGGAAGCCTGATCGGGCGCCTCGGCAAAATGCACGGTGATGTCCCAGCGCCCGCCGGGCCCCTCGAACGCGGCGATCGCGGCCTGGCCCTCGAAAAAGCTCTCGGTCAGGAGATCGACCACCCGCTTGGCGAGGTGTTCGTCACCGATGGCGAAACTCGCGCGGTGGGTAGAAGGGGTAAGGGTGGAGGTCATTCCTGTTCCGTGCAGTAGACGTTGTGCTCATCAAACCGGGCGGGTTGGGGTTAGTCCGTCCACAGCCTGTCGGCCTCTGGCGCAAGGATTGTTCCAGCCGTTATGCACCGAAACATACCCTGGTTTCCCAGTGGTTCTCCCCAGTGTCATCAACCGGTTTTCCACAATTTGTCCACCGGCTTGCTAACCGCTTCAAATCGGGATGTCCGCCGATTTCAGGTCATTTTTTGATTGCCAGCGCATAGAGATAGGCGAGGATCGCATCGACATCCTCGTCGGAAAATTCGATCTGCGGCATCTCCCGGTGCCGGGAAACCATGCCCTCGCGGAGTTCGGCCTGCAGTTCGCGCGGCGCAAACTTGGCGTAGACGTCGCGCATCGGCGTAGCGGCTTCGAGCGGGCTGCTGCCGGTGGCGCCGATGGCGTGGCAGCGGCCGCAATTTTCCTGCAGCAGCGCCTTGCCTCTGCTCCTGAGCTGGCTGGATGTGGCGGCGTTCGATGTCGCGGACAGACCCACCAGGAGTCCGACGGTCAGGAGTTGAGCGAGGCTGGTCAGGCTGGCAAAACGCGGCACCATGGGTTCACGCTTTCTTTTTCTGCGTCGGCCCCATCATAAGCAATTTAGGCGGGTCCGCGGCCCAAATTATCGCCACGCAAGCTTCCAACCAGGGCTGGCCGCTCGTCGCCCGCGATTGATAGCGCGAAATTCTGACCCTCCTCGGCAGGTGGCGACTGGCGCTGGATGACCTCGTGACCAAAATAGACCGGCCCTTTGATCCACAGATCGAGCTGCCGAGGTGTGCAACCTCGTGAATCAAGGTGGCCGAGACACTGAGCCACGATCCGCTGCGGATGCGCAAAGGCTGCGGCGAATCCGAAACGGCGCGCATACCAGTCCCATTGATGGATGCCATTGTAGTCGCCGGTGAGGGCGCCAAAGTGCCAGCGGCGACTATCCTCGATGCGCCATCGCTCGACCTTCGCCGATTGATCGCCGAGAACCGGAGAAATCGGTGCGGCCCCGGCTGCGGTGCCGTGCTGCGTCGGCGGACCGAAACGTCCGCGGTAGTAGAAGGTCACCACGCTTTCCCATGCGCAATCGCCGTCCTGTTGCAGCCGTGTGTGCAGATCAACCTCGATCCCCTTTTCAAGCACACGCCATCCAGCCACCCGGGCGATGAGATCGCCGGTGTCGCCAGCCCTCAAGGAGCGATACAGTGATAGCCGATTGCGCACCTGCAGCGCGCCCCAGATTGGCAGCGGCCATAACGGGTGGGTGAGCATCGTCATCAGTAGTCGAAAACCGGTAACGTGCGGGAACAGCAGGGACAGCAACTCCTGTGAATGAGGATCTTGCATGCCGCTGACGAGTTGCAGAAATTGCACCGCCTCAGGCTCGATCGGATAGCCGCGCCAGGTGATGTTCAGATCCGGAAAGCCGCGGTCCGAACTCCAGCCGGACGATGGCCGAAAGGCCTGGAGCATGTAATGCGATGCCGGCGGCGGGGCGGCGTAAGTCTCGGCATGTGCATGTGCGCTCATGGCTTCCGCTCCGGGCGGGGATCGGGTTTTCCCTCGCGGCAAACGCGAAGCGTTTGCGCGGAGATCATGCTCAAACAAAGAGATGAGATGATAAGAAATCATGAGCGGAAGTCGGGTTCAGCGCGCAAACGACAGAGACTGCCAGATCATGCGCAAACAAACAATGCAAGATCATGATCCGATGCAATCTAATCATGATCTAGGCAAATATCGCTCGGTGATCCCGCAAAATCACGCGCGCGGCGTTGTGGCCGGGCGCACCGGTGACGCCGCCGCCGGGATGCGCGCCGCTGCCGCAGTGATAGAGGCCCTTCAGAGGCCCGCGATAGTCGGCGTGGCCGAGCATCGGGCGCGCCGAGAACAACTGGTTAAGCGTCAGCGCGCCATGGAAGATGTCGCCGCCGAGCAGGCCAAACTGGCGCTCCAGATCGAGCGGCGACAGGATCTGCCGGCCGATCACGCTTGACGCAAAACCCGGCGCGTATTTGTCCACGGTCGCGATCATGAGATCGGCGACTTTCTCGCGATGGTCGTCCCAGGATCGGCCATCGGGCAATTGTGGCGCCACGTGTTGGCAGAACAGGCTCGCGACATGCTGGCCGGGCGGGGCGAGTGAGTTGTCCAGCGTCGAGGGGATCAGCACCTCGACCACGGGCTCGCGGCTCCAGCCGTACGCGCGGGCATCCTGCCAGGCGCGATCCATTAAACCAAGACTCGGACCGATGATGATGCCGGCGGTTAGATGATCGCCTTCACCCGGCAGCGCGGTGAAGGAGGGCAGGGCGCTCAGCGCCACATTCATCCGGAAGGTGCCGGAGCCGTTGCGCCAGTTCTTGATGCGATCGAGGAATTCATCCGGCAGTGCGTCCGCCGGCACCAGCCGCGTATACAGCAGTTTCGGATTGACGCCGGAGGCGACGTATTTCGCCCGGATGGTCTCGCCATTGTCGAGGATCACGCCCACCGCGCGGTCGCGCTCGACGATCACCTCGCGCACGCCGGCGTCCAGCTCGATCTCGACGCCATAGCCGCGCGCGGCGCGCGCCATGGCTTGCGTGATCGCACCCATGCCGCCAATGGCATGGCCCCAGACGCCCTTCTTGCCGTTCACCTCGCCAAACGCATGATGCAGCATCACATAGGCGGAGCCGGCGGCGTAGGGGCTAGCGTAGTTGCCGACGATCGCGTCGAAGCCGAACAGCGCCTTGATCAGATCGCTCTCGAAAGCGTCATCCAGCATCTCGCCCGCGGAGCGCGTGAACAGATCGAGCAGCGAACGCTGCTGCTCCAGCGTCAACCTGCGCAGGATATTGGCGGTGCCGAGGGCGTTGAAGGCTTCGCGGATCGCACCGGCGCCAAAGCTCTCGACAAGGTTGGGCGGCGCGCGCAGCACGAAGGCGCGCAGCACGTCGGCGATCACTTCAAGTTCGCGGTTGAACCTGTCCAGCCTGTCGGCATCGCGGGCGCTGAGTTTTGCGAGGGATGGCTTGGTACGGCCTTCGCCGATGAGTAAGTAACTGCCATCGGGGGCGGGCAGGAAATTTTGCGCGCGGCGTTCGACGATTTTCAGGCCGTGATCCCGCAGCTTCAGATCGGCTGTTATCTGCGGGTTGAGCAGACTGACGGTGTAGGCCGCGACGGAATTGCGAAAACCGGGATGAAATTCCTCCGTCACCGCCGCGCCGCCGACCACCTTGCGGCGCTCGACTACCTTCACCCGCAAGCCCGCCATCGCGAGGTAAGCCGCGCAGGTGAGGCCGTTATGCCCGGCGCCGATGATGACAACGTCTGTCTCTGTCATGGTCGCTTCAAAAAGGTTCGATCGAAGTGAATTGATCCCGTCATTCCGGGATGGTGCGTTAGCACCAGACCTCAGATGCGCAATTGCGCATCGGGGAATCTCGAGATTGAAGGGCAAGAAACAACGTCGGGATTCCGGGTTCCTGCCTTCGGCTGGCCCCGGAATGACGCCGTATGTTTTCGTGCCCATTCCTTACTTATCGGAGACGCTTCTAACAGCCCAGCGTCAAGTGACGATTCCGGTTCCGCGCCCCGGATTGCCCGCCGGGCCGCACTATGCTCCATTGCCGCTTCCGGTTCGCTTGGCCGGAATCCCGGCGCCGGCCGGGTTCATGCCGGAGTTTTCATGACATCCCCTGATCTGTCCGTCGTCACGGACCAGCTCTCCGCGAGCCGAAACCGGCTGGTACTGATCGTCTATACGGCGGCGATCTTCATCAGCGCACTGCTGTTGTTCTCGGTACAGCCTCTCTTCACCAAGATGGTGCTGCCGCCGCTCGGCGGTTCGCCGGCGGTGTGGTCGGTGGCGATGGTGTTTTTCCAGTCGCTGCTGCTCGCGGGCTATGCTTATGCGCATTATCTGACGCAGATCCGCAACCGCCTGGTTCCGGTGGCGATCCATCTGGTGCTGCTGGTGATCGCGCTGTCGTCGCTGCCGCTGTCGATCGCGGCCGGGTGGGGCGAGCCGCCGACATCGGGCTATGCGTTCTGGCTGCTGGGCCTGTTCACGGTCTCGATCGGGCTGCCGTTCTTCGCGCTCGCCGCCAACAATCCGCTGCTGCAGGCCTGGTTCTTTCGGTCCGGCCATCCCAGCGGCTCCGATCCTTATTTTCTCTACGCTTCCTCGAATATCGGCAGTTTCCTGGCGCTGCTGTCCTATCCGGTGCTGCTGGAGCCGATGTTCACCTTGCGCACGCAGAACCTGATCTGGACCGGCGGCTACGGCTTGCTGATCGTCCTGATCGCCGCCTGCGCGGTGCTGCTGCTGCGCTCGCCGGTGGTGGCGTTGGCTGATACGGCCGCGGAAGAAACCGATGCGCCAGCGCCGCCGTGGATGTTGCGCGCCCGCTGGATCTTCCTCGCCGCGGTGCCTTCGGGCCTCCTGATCGCGGTCACGGCGCATATTTCCACCGATGTCGCGGCGGCGCCGCTGTTGTGGGTGCTGCCGCTGTCGCTGTATCTCCTGACCTGGGTGCTGGTGTTCCAGTCGCGCCCGCTGCTGCCGCACAAATGGATGCTGATGGCCCAGCCGTTGGCGATCACGGGCGTCATCGTGCTGCTCGCGGTCGGCGGCGAGCAGAACCTGCTGCTGACGCTCGGCGGGCATCAGGTCTGCTTCTTTGTTATCGCGATGGCTTGCCATGGCGAGCTCGCGCGGACCCGCCCGGCCGCGAAATATCTCACCGGCTTCTATGTCGCGCTGTCGTTCGGCGGCATGGCCGGGGGATTGTTCGCGGGCCTGATCGCGCCGTTCGCGTTTTCATGGGTCGCGGAATATCCGATCCTGCTGGCCTTGGCGGCGCTGTGCCGGCCGCCCGTCGGCAAAGAGCGGCTTTCGCGCTGGAGCGGCTGGTACTGGCCGTTTCTTGCCGTGCTCGCGGTGGCGCTGACTGCGCCGTCTTATTCCGACAGCAAGATCATGCATTGGCTCGATGACAACAGGGTCTGGATGATCGGCGCGGTCGGCGTGCTCTCGGCCTTGCTGCCGCTCGGCCTGAACGCCAACCGCTGGAAGATATTTGACACCATCGCGGTGGCGCTGGTCTTGATCCGGGCCTATCCGGCCGACGACGGCCGGGTCGAAACCGTGCGCAGCTTCTTCGGCGTCCACAAAATCGTGGTGACGCCGCACGGCCAGTATCACGTGCTGATGCACGGCACGACGATTCACGGCGCGCAAAAATTCCGGAACGACGACGGTACGCCGGTTGCCGGACGGCCGGAGCCGATCACTTATTACCACAGGGATGGCGGCATCGGGCAGGCGATCACAGCGGTGCGCGAGCGCAAAGGTGCACCGCTGCGGGTCGCGGTGATCGGGCTGGGGGCGGGAACGCTGACCTGCGCCTCCGAGCCCGGCGAGACCTGGAAATTCTTCGAGATCGACCAGACCATGGTCGATACCGCGCGCGACCCAAAATATTTCACCTACATCAGCAATTGCGAGCCGGACCTGAAGCCGGTGATCGGTGATGCGCGGCTGACCTTCGCTCGCGAGCCGGACGGCGTCTACGATCTGATCATCGTCGACGCCTATTCGTCGGACGCAATTCCGATCCATCTCGCTACCGAAGAGGCGATGGCGATCTATAAGGAAAAACTGGCGCCGCAGGGGGCGGTGGTGATGCACGTCTCGAACCGGCATCTGGAATTGGCCAGCGTCATCGTCGGCATCGCGGAGGCCAACGATCTCAGGAGTTGGGTCTACAACGAGGATTCCGGCCGCGACAACGAGTACATCTTCGCGACCTCGGTCGTGGTCTGCGCACGCGAGGAGGCCGATGTCGGCAAGCTGGCGTCGTCGGACCAATGGGAACTGACGGAGGCCGACGAGAACCAGCGGGTCTGGACCGACGATTATTCCAACGTGTTGGGCGCGGTGTACCGGCGGCTGCGCGAGGGCGAGCATTAACCGAAGCGGAAAAGGCCACGCGGGTTCTGCAGAATTGCCGCGCGGTCCTCAGGGTTGCCGACGATCTCGGCAAAAGCGGCAAGATTTTTCGCGTAAGTCTGGGTGGCTTCAAATTGGGTATGGGGCCAGTCGCTTCCCCAGAGCAGCCGGTCACGCCCCAGCGAGTCTCGCAGCAGCAGATAGGCGTCGCGGGCGATACGGTTTCCGTCCTCGCCAATTCGATAAGGTGCGGAAACTTTGACCCAAAGCCGGCGCGATTCTCCAAGTTTCGTCAGGGCGACGAAGCCTGGGTCTGCTGCTCCCGGCCTGGCATCGGGCAGCGCATAGTGGTCCAGCACGACGTCGACGTCGAAGGGAAGCAGTGCCGGCACCAGCGCGGCCAGATCGATCGCGGCGCGCTGCACCTCAATTTGCCACTGCAGTTTTGCCGCGCGTTCAAACAACCCGCTCCAGACCGGAGACGCAGGATCAGGCAGCGGCTTGTCGACCAGATTGAGCCGCAATCCGACGACACCGGAATCGTTCAGGCGATTGAGATCATCAGACGTCACGTTGGGGTCGACCACCGCGATGCCACGCAGCCGGCCCCGTGCGGCGAGGACACATTGTACCAGATAGGAGTTGTCCGTTCCCAGGAAACTCGGCTGCACCAGGACGCCATGGCTGATGCCATTTTCGTCGAGCTGCCGCAAATAGAGATCGAGAGGAGCATCGTAGCTAGGGGCGTAGCGGCGGGAATCCGCAAGCTGAAGGCCACGACGGAAAACATGCGAATGCGTGTCGATCATTATCGGTTGCTTTTGAGTTGGCTGAGCGCGCGCGGGGAGGGCGTACCCGATCCCTGCTGCCATGAGCGACTTGCCGAACGTGCGCCGGCTGACGACCGTTTGAGCGGTCTCTCATCATCGCGCTGTCCTTTTCAATACGCAGCGAGCTTCGGCTACCGAGCCGCCAACGGCGCAGTATCGGAAAAGGTCTTGCCGCGGGTTTCCGGGAGCAGCAGCACGGCCAGCAGCACCAGAGAATAGGCGAACGCCGCATCCAGTCCGATCGCGGCCCCGAGCCCGACATGCTGGCTGAGATATCCAACCAGGACCGGAAAACCCGCCGAGACGATACGGCCGAAATTATAGCAGAACCCGACGCCGGTACCGCGAACGCCCGCAGGATAGAGTTCGCTGAATAAGGCGGCCATGCTGGCGGGAATGCCGGCGGAGAAAAAGCCGAGCGGGAATCCTAGCACCAGCATCTGCATATTTGTCAGAGGCACGAACACGTAGATCAGGACGGTCAGCACGCAACTGGAGGCGAACACGGCGACGTTGGCGCGCCGGCCGATACGATCGCTCAGGATGCCGCTCGCGACACAGCCGCAGAAAAACGCGATGATGATCACGGCAAGGTAACCGCCGGTACCGAGCACCGACAGCTTGCGCTCCTCGCGCAGGAATGTCGGCAGAAACGTGGTAAGCGCGGCGTATCCGCCATGAGCTCCGATGCCGAACAGGCCCCCGACCATGGTGGCCCGCAGCACCTCGGGCTTGAAGATGCCGAGCAGTGTTTGCAGAGGCGACAATTGCTGCGCCGCTCTGGCGAGGGCGCGCTTGGGCTCTGGCACGCCCCTGCGAACGTAGAAGATCAGCAGCGCCGGCAGCAGGCCGGCGGCAAACATCGCCCGCCAGGCAATATCCGGGGAGAGTTGCGAAAACGCGACAGTGGCGAGGATCACCGCTGCGCCCCAACCGACCGCCCAGGCGCTTTGCACCGCGGCCAATACTTTGCCGCGATGCTGCGGCCGGATGATTTCGGCCATCAACACGGCGCCGGCGGCCCATTCGCCGCCGAAGCCGACGCCCTGAATGGTCTTGAGGACCAGCAATTGCGGATAGCTCTGCGCGAAGGCGCAGGCAAAGGTCGCAAGGGCGAACCACAGGATGGTGATTTGCAGCGCCTTGACCCGCCCGTAGCGATCGGCCAGCGCGCCGGCAATCCAGCCGCCGAAGGCGCCTGCGAACAGCGTCACGGATCCCAGCAGCCCCGCTTCCGTCTTGGTGATGGCGAAGGCGGCGATCAGCGCCGGGATGGCGAGGCTGAACATCTGTACGTCAAGTGCGTCCAGCGCCCAGCCCATGAAGCACGCCCAGAACGTCTTGCGCTCCGACGGAGAACTCTCCTGGTACCAATTCGACATCGTTTCCTCCCAGAAACCGCACCGGCCATTTTGGCTCGGCGTTAATCGTCAGCGAATCTCCACGTGGTAGCGGAATTTGTCGGCGGCGCCGCGTGAGCGCCGCCATTCCAGCGGTTGACGTGCCAGATCGTAGGCAAGCCGCTCGATGACGATCAGCGGCGCGCGCGGTTGCAGTCGCAGAAGTCGCGCTTTCATTGCATCGGCGATCTCGACCGTTAGCGTTTCCTCGGCGGCGACGACCACCTGCTCGCAGCGCTCCTCGTAGAGCGGATAGAGCAGATCTCCGAATTCATTCGGCTCAAGCGCGAGCAGCGGTTCGAAACGGGCTTTCGGCAGCCAAATGTCTTCCGCCAGCAGCGGCAGATCGTCGAGCAACCGGAGCCGCACCAAATGGATAACGTCATCCTGCGGACGAATTCGCAGCGCCGAGGCGACCGCCGACGGCGCGGGCAATGTCTCCCGGCGCACGATGCGGCTGATGGGAATGCGACGCTCGCCGGATTCGGACTGAAAACGGAAAAACCTGAACATCGAGGCATTGAAGCGTGTCCGCTTCACGAAGGTGCCGCGGCCCTGTTGCCGGTCCAGCACGCCCTCGGCGACCAGTTGGTCCACGGCCTTGCGCACCGTGCCGATCGCGACGCCGTGTAGCTTGGCCAATTCGGCCTCGGTCGGGATCGCGTCACCCGGCCGCCACTGTCCTTCGGCGACTGCGGCGGCAAGCGCATCTCGCAACCGTTGGTACAGGGGAAGGCGTAAGTCAGTATTCATCTAGTCATCTAGATGAATTGAGATACCCGAGTCAACCCCTCCCTGGCCCTCCCTGCGCCCCCAATTAGGTGAACACAACCCGCGGGGCTGATATTACGGCGCGGTGCGTAAATCCGCGACGCCTGCAGCGGGCGTGGCCAAAGCTGCGAGCCACTAGTTGGGGGGAATTCGATGCACGATAAGGTCGATGTCCTGATTATCGGATCCGGAGCATCGGGCGCGGCGGTGGCGTGGAGTCTCGCCGACACCAGGATGCGGATTCTCTGCCTCGAGCAGGGCGACTGGGTGAAGCCTATCAGATTATCCCAGCAACGGCCGCGACTGGGAGGCGCGGCTGTTCAGCGATTTCGCCATCAATCCCAACCGCCGGGCGCGGCCGACCGACTATCCGATCAACGACGCCAATTCGCCGATCAAGGTGGTCAATTTCAACGGCGTCGGCGGCAGCACCATCATGTACACCGCGCATTTTCCGCGCCTGCACCCTTCCGACTTCAAGGTGCGCACGCTCGACGGCGTCGCCGACGACTGGCCGATCGACTACGCGACGCTGGAGCCGTATTTCGCCGAGAACGACCGCATGATGGGCGTCTCGGGGCTCGCCGGCGATCCCGCCTATCCGCCGAAAGCAGCCGCCGATGCCGCCGTTGCCGCTCGGCAAGTCGGGCGCCCGGTTCGGCAAGGCGATGAACCAGCTCGGCTGGCACTGGTGGCCGTCCGACACCACCATCGCCACCACCGATTACGAAGGGCGCGCGCGCTGCATCAACCTCGGCCACTGCACGCCGGGCTGCGCGCAAGGCGCCAAGGCCTCCACCGACATCACCTATTGGCCGCTGGCGATCCGCGCCGGCGTCGAGCTGCGCACGCTGTGCCGGGTGCGCGAAATCACGGTCGACGCGCACGGCATGGCCTCCGGCGCGATCTATTACGATGCCGAGGGCAACGAGCAGTTCCAGCCGGCCGAAGTCGTCATCCTCGCCTGCAACGGCGTCGGCACGCCACGCCTGATGCTCAATTCGGTGTCGGCGAAATTCCCCAACGGCATCGCCAATTCGTCAGGGGCTGGTCGGCAAGAACCTGATGTTTCATCCCTACGCGCTGACCTACGGCTATGTCGACGAGCCGCTCGACGGCAATCACGGCCCGCCGCTGTGCCTGTGGAGCCAGGAATTCTACGAGACCGACCCGAGCCGCGATTTCGTGCGCGGCTATACCTTCCAGTTCGGCCGCGGCGTCGGCGCGATCATGGAGGCGATCGTCAGCGCCAATGCCGGGCGGTTGCCCTGGGGCGAGGACCATCACGCGGCCTACCGGAAACTCGTCAACCGCCGCATCGGCCTTTCGGCGATCTGCGAGGATCTGCCCGAGGAGCACAACCGGGTCACGCTCGATCCCGTCCTGAAGGACAGCAGCGGCATTCCCGCGCCGAAACTCGACTACACCATCAGCGCCAACAGCCTGAAGATGATGGACCACGGCATCGCGCGGGCGAAGGAAATCCTCACCGCCGCCGGCGCCAGCAATATCTGCGTCGAGAGCCCGATCCTGAACGGCGGCTGGCACTTGCTCGGCACCGCGCGGATGGGCACCGATCCCGAGCGGTCGGTGGTCAACGAATGGGGCCGCTGCCATGACGTGAAGAACCTGTTCATCGTCGACGGCAGCATCTGGGTGACCTCCGGCGGCGTCAATCCGACCTCGACCATCCAGGCGCTGGCGCTCTACATCGCCGACAGCATCAAGCAGCGCCTCGCCAATCTGTTCGACTGAGAGCGATTCCAATGCCAAACCATGACCTCACCGCCGAACAGGTCCGCGACTTCCGCGCGCTGGCCGGGACGATCATTCCGCCGAGCGCGACCTATGGCGTGCCGGGCGCCGACGACGAGCGCATCTTCAGCGACATCCTGCAGAAGCCTCGAGCGCGACCGTGACGATATCTGTCAGGCATTGGCGCATCTCGCCCGGCTGGCCGGCGGCGCCTTTGCCGATCTCGAACCGGCGCGCCGCGCTGAAGTGGCCGCCGCATTTCGCGAAGCCGGCGGCGCTCCGCTGGCGGCGCTCGTTCGCGTGGTGCTGCTTTGCTACTACCGGGACGACCGGGTGATGCACTCGCTCGGCCTGGAGCCGCGCCCGCCTTTCCCCAAGGGGCACGTCGTCGAGCAGGGCGACTGGTCGCTGCTCGATCCCGTCCGGGCGCGGCCGCCGATGTATCGGTCGTCAAATGAGCGAATTCGCAGGGCCGTGCCGCAGGAAGCGGTCAGACCGGGGAAACGACGCGCGCTTTTCGCGCGTCAGTCCTGATAGGTGAACAGGCCGCGCTGTTGATAATACGGCCGCGGCGCGTAGACCTGCGGCGGCGCATATCGGCGCGCCGCATTGCCATTGCCGCGGTTGTCATAATTTTGATCTTGCGGCTGCGGATAGGCCTGCGCGTCGTACAGCCGCCGGCTGCTGCGCGGTGCCGGATATTGCGCGGTGTCCGAGCTGCCGTCGGCTGGATAGATGTAACCGTCATCCGGCCGCTCCTGCGGATATCCTTGCGAATACTGGTCGGCCGCCGGCTGCTGCGGGGTCAGCACGACGGGTTCGCCGGCGGCGTTATATTGCGGCGGGTACTGGTCGGCCGGGTCGCGGCGCGCCACCGCGGTATTGGCGCGAATGCGTGGATTGCGCGCCAGCGCGATCTGCGACGAACCGGTCAGCGTCACGGTGGTATTGAGCACGCCTTCCTTCTCCACCAGCGCGTACAGCGTCGAAGCGTTGGCGCGCGACAGTCGCACGCAGCCATGGGACACCGGCATGCCGAGATGGCCTTCCGATTCCGTGCCGTGAATGGCATGACCGATCTTGGTGAAGAAGATCGAATGCGGCATCGGCGCGTCGTCGAATTCCTTGGAGAAGTGGTCTGCCTCCATCCGGAAGGTACGGAAGGTGCCGTTCGGCGTCTCGTGCGACGGATTGCCGGTCGAGACCGGCCAATGATATTGCTCGACGCCGTCGACCGCGACGGTCATCATCTGGTTGTTCTTGTCGACGGTGATGGCGATCTTGGCCTGGGCGGCGCCGGTGGCGGCAGACAGCATCAGAGCCTGCGAGGGCAACGAGGAAGGAACGCATGTTAGCTTTGGCCTCCGGGCCGTCGAATACAACGCCTTGACTGTAGCGCCACTCTCACCGTCCCCGCCTATATATGCCAGAAATACCGGCTTTTGTTCCAGCGGGTCGTCGGCGCAACGTTAATGTGCGGTGGGGCGCAAACAAGGCGCAAGGCGATTTCGGCGGTAGGCCTGCGCTAATTTTTCGTGATGGGCCGATCGCGGATTTACCGCAGCGGGGCAACTTTTTCGTCACATCGGCGTTACAGTTTGCCGTCTCGCTGGCCGATCGCGGCCGACTATCGAGGAATCCAGATGAATACGAAAATCAAGGTAAAGACAGCGGTGTTGCCGGCCGGCTTGCCCCTGAAATTCTATTTTGCGGTGCTGGCGATCGTGCTCGCATTGCTCGCGATCCCCCAACTCGGCCATGCCCAGGGCATCGTCGGCGGAGCGCAGGAAGGCGCGCGCGAGGGCGGCCGTGCGGCGGGTCCGGTGGGCGCCGTGGTCGGCGGCGCGGTCGGGGCCGGCGTCGGCGGTGCGGTCGGCGCGGTCAATGGCGTGCTCGGGATTCCCAATCACCGGTACTATCGGCACCGTTATCGCTGCCGCGGCTATTACAACCGCTATGGCCACTTCCGCTGCTATCGGTAAGTTTTTGAAGCGGTCATTCCGGGGCGCGCGTTTGCGCGAACCTGGAATGACCATCGCACCTGATAACCCGCTTTTGCGCGTCAGTTCTTCAGCCGGTATCCGGTCTTGAAGATCCACCACACCGCGATCATGCACAGCGCGAGGAACGTCAGCGTCATGCCGACGCTGACGGCCACGCTGACGTCGGAGATTTCATAAAAGCTCCAGCGGAAACCCGAGATCAGATAGACCACGGGGTTGAGCAGGGTGATGGTGCGCCAGCCCGACGGCAGCATGTTGACCGAATAAAAGCTGCCGCCGAGGAAGGTCAGCGGCGTGACCACCAGCATCGGGATCATCTGCAGTTTTTCGAAACCGTCGGCCCAGATGCCGATGATGAAGCCGAACAGGCTGAAGGTCACCGCGGTCAGCACCAAAAACGTCAGCATCCACACGGGGTGATGAATATGCAGCGGCACGAACAGGCCGGCGGTGGCGAGGATGATCAGGCCGAGGATGATCGACTTGGTCGCGGCGGCGCCGACATAGCCGAGCACGATCTCGAAATAGGAGATCGGCGCCGACAGCAGTTCGTAGATGGTGCCGACGAATTTCGGGAAGTAGATGCCGAACGAGGCGTTGGCGATGCTCTGCGTCAGCACCGACAGCATCACCAGCCCCGGCACGATGAAGGTGCCGTAGCTGACGCCTTCGACCGAGGTGATGCGCGAGCCGATCGCCGCGCCGAACACCACGAAATACAGCGAGGTCGACACCACGGGCGAAACGATGCTCTGCAGCAGCGTGCGCCAGGTGCGCGCCATTTCGAACAGATAGATCGCGCGGACCGCCCTGAAATTCATGGCGCCCTCACCAGGCTGACGAAGATGTCTTCCAGCGAACTCTGCGTGGTGTCGAGATCCGAAAAGCGGATGCCGGCGCCGCGCAGGTCGCTGAGCAGGCTGGTGATGCCGGTGCGTTCGCCCTTGGTGTCGTAGTTGTAGGTCAGTTCGCAGCCCCCGTCCGACAGTTCGAGATTGATAGGGCGCGAGAGCCGGCGGAATCGCCTCGATCTTGCTCTGCAGATGCAGCTTCAGCCGCTTCTTGCCGAGCTTCTGCATCAGGCCGGCCTTGTCCTCGACCAGGATGATCTCGCCCTTGTTGATGACGCCGATCCGGTCGGCCATCTCCTCGGCCTCCTCGATGTAATGCGTGGTGAGGATGATGGTGACGCCGGTGGCCTGCAGCGCTCGCACCACTTCCCACATGCCCTTGCGCAGTTCGACATCGACGCCCGCGGTCGGCTCGTCGAGAAACAGCACCTGCGGCTCGTGCGACAGCGCCTTGGCGATCATCACCCGGCGCTTCATGCCGCCGGACAGCGTGACGATCTTGGCGTCCTTCTTGTCCCACAGCGACAGGTCCTTCAGCACCTTCTCGATATGGGCGGGGTTTTTCGGCTTGCCGAACAGGCCGCGGCTGAAGCTCACGGTCGCCCACACCAATTCGAAGGCGTCGGTGTGCAGTTCCTGCGGCACCAGGCCGATCAGCGAGCGCGCGGCACGATAATCGGCGTTGATGTCATGGCCGCCGACGGCGACCTTGCCTTCGCTCAGATTGGCGATGCCGCAGATGATGCTGATCAGCGTGGTCTTGCCGGCGCCGTTCGGCCCGAGCAGCGCGAAGATCTCGCCGCGCCGGATTTCGAGATTGATCTTGTTCAGCGCCTTGAAGCCGGAGCCATAGGTCTTCGACAGGTTTGCAACGGATATGATGGGAGACATGCGGGGCTTGAAGATCTGAATCCGAAATGTGGGGAAGGAAAACGCGGCGCTTCGGCCCGCTGTAGGGGCGGGCAGACACAAATAGGAACGCCCGCGCCGATGCGCAAGCGGCGGCGAGCCTGGCCGTATGGCTGGTCGGGGATAGGCCGCCGCTTCAGCAGCGGCTGTCGGAAATTCACCTGAAATATTCGGTGATGACGTGCAGGTCGAAGGGGGAGGCGGGCGCCCCGTTCAGATTGGCATCGATGACCCGCCGGCAGACCTCGACGGTGGCGTGGTCGCCGAGATCGTTGGCGGCTTCGAGCACGATCCAGGCCGCATTCAGCGGGTTTTCCGGCTTCAGCTCATCGGAGCCGATGCCCGGGCGGTTGCGGATGCCGAATGAGATTGCGTTCATGGCCGATATTTTCCCGCTCGTTTCAGATCGGTCGTCTCACTGCATGGCAAGCGCCGGCTGGCGCTTGGCGTCGGAAGGCGTATCCCCCGGCATTCTTGCGCGACTGATAGACTTTCAGAACGCTGCGGGATGTCTCGATGTTGAGGCGGCCAAAATCGCGTTCCAGGTCGCTCAGGTCTTGCGCGGTGATGCGGTGATCCTTGGCGCCGAGGAACAGCAACGCCATCGTCGTCGCCCACGAAAAGTCGAGCGCCTTGGCCAAAATCAGCAGCGTCTCCCGGTTCCTGTCCAGCAGAGCGCGTTCGATCACGTCGGCCGGCAACGCGCACAGCAGGGACAGTCCGATCGTGACCTCTTCGATCTTATGGGAGCGGGCGTAGATGGATATGCTGTTCTCGTTCAGATTGCCCTGCCGATGCTGCGTCGTCACGACCCGTTTTGCGACGTAGTAGCTTCGCGATACCGGGCCGAATTTGGACTGCAGCTCGCCGGCGACGTCGGTCACCGTGGACTGGATTTGCTCGAGCATGTTGGGGCGCTCGCGTTCGAGCCGCTTGCGCACGTCGTCCGACGCCTTGGCGATCAGCTGCTGGAAGACGTGCCTGGGGATGTCCTGACGCAGGCCGAGCTGCTCGGCGAGGATGGAATCGCCCTCGGCCCGCTGGATCATGTGCAGGAAGCCGAAGTCCGAGAAGCGCGCGCCATTGTTGCGCGCGACAGAGTTAACGACCTCCTGATTGCCGCGCGTCACCAGCACGTCAGTGACCGCCTCATCGATCGATTTCCGTTCCGAGATCGCGAGCAAGTGGGTGTCGCCTTTGAGGCAGACATTGGCGACCAGGGCGTAGGGCTCGAGTTGCTTGGACTCCCGCAGCACGGGGCCGGCGACCTCGATCTCGTCGTCGAAGGCGAGCTTATGGATGATATTGACCGGCGCGCGCTCGAAGCGGGCCAGCCGCTTGGCCAACTGCGTGCGCGCCGCGACTTCGATCTCGTCCGCAAGCCGTCCGATCACCTCGCCAAAGGTCCATATCTCGTCATCGCTGTAGTTGCCGGCGATCATCAGATCGGTGGTATGCCACAGTGCCCGCTTGCGGCTTTCGGGCGTACCTCGCGAGACCGCCTCGTCGAGCTCCCGGAGAAACGAACTGGCTTCACTCATTTTGGGCCGACCTTAAAATCGCGGCAAATGCGCTTAAATGCTATCCGGGTTCCATATTAGCCACGGACACGCGATTTTTCGGTAAAGACGGCGAATAAGTATTGTTCGTAAAAATTCGCTCAAATGCGACGGAATTGATCAATTTCCGCCTGGAAAGCCCGTCAAACACCCAACAGATCGCCTGGATCCTTGGCTGCCTCGAAACGGGACACGAGGTCGGCAGGCAGGGCCACCAATTTCGGCGAGCGGTTGACGGATGCGCCAAAAATGGCGGCCTCGGCGATCGGTTTTGCGAGCCGCGTGTATTCGGACCAGATCAAATAGAGCATCAGGGGCGGCTGCTCTCCGCTCGACAGCAGCTGCGCACAGCGTTCGGCGGCGCCTTCCGTCAGCCACCAGCGCTGCGCCAGCGTGACGAGCTTCCTGAAATGGCGGATGGTGCCGGATTGCCGGGCCGGATCGACGTCGGCCAGTTGAGCGCAATGGGTCAGCCAGTTGAGGCCGGCCACAATGGCGATAGAAAAATCAGCGGCCGCGGTTCCCGTGAAATCGATCACGGTATCCGCATGGGGACGCTGAAAGAGATAGGCGTCGATCATTTCGAGCTGGCGGGCGGCTTCGCTCAGCAGCCCAAATTCGTGGCCGGGCACCACCATCACATACCGCATCGCTTCCAGCCGGGTGTGATCCCAGACCGAAGCTACGTCGCCATCGACATCCGACAGCGTGCGCTTGCAGGCGGGATAGATCAGTTTGCCCTGATCGACGTCGTCGAGATATTGGGGGACGCGCTTGGCGAGGTTTTCCAGCAGGAGGTCGGGCGCAATGAAACCTCGCAGCGGCTCTTTCGCTGCGGGCTTCTTAGACAGCGGCTTCTTTGAATGTAACCAATCAAACAAGTCGGCTGTCCCCAATGCCGGGTCCAGGCCGATTTTACACCCGCTCGACGAAACTATCGACCACCTTCTTCTCGCCGGCCTTCTCGAACGCGATGGTGAGCTTGTTGCCGTCGATCTTCACCACCTGGCCGTAGCCGAATTTCTGGTGAAACACGCGGTCGTCGAGATTGAATTCCGAGGTGGTGCCGGTGGATTTTGCGATCAGCTCGCCTTCGATGGTCAAGGGTGCGCGCTTGTTGCGCGAGAAATCGCCGCCGCTTGACGAGGTATCGCTGCGCGAACCCGAGAATGGCGACTGGCTCTCGTTGAAGCCGCCGCCGGCCTGGCCGTTGCGGCCGCCCTGGCCGCGGGCGCGGTTGGCTTGCGCGCGCTGCCAGCCCGGCGTCGTATAGCTGGAGCCAAAGGATTCCACATTGTCGAAGCGCGAGGGGCCATAGCCGCCGGAGCCGCCCCAGCCCGAGCCGCCTTTGGATTCCGTGATCTCGACATTATGCGCCGGCAGTTCGTCGAGAAAGCGCGACGGGATCGTGGTCGACCAGGTGCCGTGAATCCGCCGGTTGGTGGCGAAATAGATCTTGGCGCGGCGGCGCGCGCGGGTCAGGCCGACATGGGCGAGCCGGCGCTCTTCCTCGAGCCCGGCGCGGCCCTGTTCGTCGAGCGTGCGCTGGCTCGGAAACAGGCCTTCCTCCCAGCCGGGCAGGAACACATTGTCGAATTCGAGCCCCTTGGCCGAATGCAGCGTCATCAGCGACACCGCGTCGTCATCCGTGCCGCCGTCGCGGTCCATCACCAGCGAGATGTGTTCGAGAAAACCTTGCAGGTTCTCGAATTCCTCCATCGAGCGCACCAGCTCTTTAAGGTTTTCGAGCCGGCCGGCGGCGTCGGCGGAACGGTCCTTCTGCCACATCTCGGTATAGCCGCTCTCGTCGAGCACGATTTCGGCGAGTTCGGTATGCGAGGTCACTTCGCTTTGCGCGCGCCAGCGATCGAAACTGGCGATCAGGTCGCGCAAGGAGCCGCGCGCTTTCGGTTTCAATTCGTCGGTCTCGACCACGGCGCGGGCGGCCTCGAACAGCGGAATGCGGCGCTTGCGGGCATGGTCGTGCAGCATCTGCACGGTGGCGTCGCCGAGGCCGCGCTTCGGCACGTTGACGATGCGCTCGAAGGCGAGGTCGTCGGCCGGCGAATTGATCACGCGCAAATAGGCCAGCGCGTCGCGGATTTCGGCGCGCTCGTAGAACCGGGGACCGCCGATCACGCGGTAGGGCAGGCCGAGCGTGACGAAGCGATCTTCGAATTCGCGCATCTGGAACGAGGCCCGCACCAGAATGGCGATATCGTTGAGCCTTTGGCCGGCGCGCTGCAGCTCCTCGATCTCCTCGCCGATGGCGCGGGCTTCCTCTTCGGAGTCCCAGGAGCCGGTAACGGTGACCTTCTCGCCGTCGACGTCCTCGGTGCGCAGCGTCTTGCCGAGCCGTCCCTCATTGTGGGCGATCAGATGCGAGGCGGCGGCAAGGATGTGGCCGGTGGAGCGGTAATTGCGCTCAAGGCGGATAACCTTGGCGCCGGGAAAATCGTGCTCAAAGCGCAGGATGTTGTCGACCTCCGCACCGCGCCAGCCGTAGATCGACTGGTCGTCGTCGCCGACGCAGCAGATGTTTTTGGGGGGCGAGGCTGGCGAGCTGCGCGAGCCGTCATTCCGGGGCGCACCGGCAGGTGCGAACCCGGAATCTCGAAGTGAGTTCCTCTTTAGCTCCAGATTCCGGGTTCGCATCTTCGATGCGCCCCGGAATGACGGGAGAGGCGGCTGCCCCGGGAATGACAGCGGACAGGGGCAGCCCCGGCTTCGACGGCGCCTGCGACAACAGCCGCAGCCAGAGATATTGCGCGACGTTGGTGTCCTGATATTCGTCGACCAGGATGAACTTGAAGCGGTTCTGGTAATGCCGGAGCACGTCGGGATGCTCGCGGAACAGCCGGATGTTTTCCAGGAGCAGATCGCCGAAATCGGCGGCGTTGAGGATTTTCAGCCGCTCCTGATAGGCCGTGTAGAGCTTGCCGCCCTTGCCGTTGCCGAAAACCGCGGCTTCGCCCGGCGGCACTTGCGACGGCGTCAGCCCGCGATTCTTCCAGCCGTCGATCAGGCCGGCCAGCATCCGCGCCGGCCAGCGCTTGTCGTCGATGTTCTCGGCCTGCAGGAGCTGCTTCAACAGCCGGATCTGGTCGTCGACGTCGAGTACGGTGAAATTGGACTTCAGTTGCACGAGTTCGGCATGGGTGCGCAGGATGCGGCCGCCGATGGAGTGAAAGGTGCCGAGCCACGGCATGCCTTCGACCGCCTGGCCGAGCATCTGGCCGAGCCGCAGCTTCATCTCCCGCGCCGCCTTGTTGGTGAAGGTGACCGAGAGGATTTCGCCGGGGCGGGCGCGTCCCTGGCTCAGGATGTGGGCGATGCGGCAGGTCAGCACGCGGGTCTTGCCGGTGCCGGCGCCGGCCAGCACCAGTACCGGTCCGTCCAGCGTTTCCACCGCCTCGCGCTGCTCGGGATTGAGGCCGCCAAGATATTGCGGGGTCGCTGCCGCCCGGGCACGCGCGGCGATGCCGCCAGCCGCGGGCTGGTGGTCGGGGACGCCGTGTTGGGTCAGTCTGTTCGGCTCGGTCATATGCGAATCGTCTTCCGCCCACGATGGCACCGCGGGGCCGTGAAGGGGAGCCTTCATAGCAGGATTGAACGGCATATAGGGCTTTGGGATGGCTATTGACAGGTTTTATCCCGCCCTCGCTGGCGGGCGGTTTTCCGGTCCTGACACCGGATTTTGTTCCCCCGGTGTGCCGAAATTTTCGCGGTTCGGCAGGCCGCAGGCGCAGGGAACGTTTGTTTCCACGCCCGATTAGTTCTTGAGCCGCGCGAGGCCATCCGTCGCGCTGAATTCGAACAGGAAACAAGAGGGCGTGTCATGTTGAGCTGGGTCATCACGTTTTTGGTTATCGCGCTGATCGCAGGCATTCTGGGCTTCGGCGGCGTCGCCGGCGCTTCGATCGAAATTGCCAAGATCATTTTCTTTATCGCGGTCGTGCTGTTTCTGGTCTCGGCCGTGGTCGGCCTGTCGCGCGGCCGCAACCGCGTTTGACGCTCATTTTGGCGAGGGCATCGCGACCTTTCGGCCGATGCCATCGGGACGCGGAATGGCCGCATGGGCGTTCGCCAGCGTCTCGATGCGGGTGCGGATGTCGGGCGGAAATGGTGCGGTCTTGCGCGCGGTCATGTCGATGTGAATGGTCATGTTTTCGGAGGTGGCGGACAGCCAGCCCTCGCCGGCGTGGCGCAGTTCCTCGAACGTATGCAGCCGCTTCTCATCGGCGCCGACCAGCAGGATCGAGACCTGGACCGGATCGCCCAGGTGAACCTCTCGCAAATAGCGGACATGGCATTCGGCGGTGAAGGTCGAGCCCTGGCGTTCCCGCATGTAGCCGGGCCCGATCCCGAGCTTGAGCCATAATTCGTCGATCGCCCGGTCGAACATCACGTTGTAATAGGCCATGTTAAGATGGCCGTTGTAGTCGATCCATTGCGGCTCGATCTGCATCACCGAGGACAGGAACGGCGCGGGCCGGAGCAGCACATCGTCGCCGGCGGCGGCACCCGTCATCGGACATCCCCTTGTTGTTCGGTCCATGATCTCTTGACCGCTTTTATATCCTTTGCAAGGGTCGGCCGCACGCCGGGAGGATCTTAGCTTGGGTATAACCGTCACTAGCAATTTGAAGCGTCCGGAGCCGCAGGCGCTGGCGAGCACGCTGGAAGCGCTCGCCGCCCGGTTCGGCAACCGGCTGGTCACCTCGCAGGCGGTCCGCGACCAGCACGCCCATACCACGACCTGGCTGGCGCCGCAGCCGCCCGACGCCGTGGTGATGGCGCAGGAAACCGCCGATATCCAGGACGTGGTGCGGATCTGCGCCAAACACGGCGTTCCCGTGATTGCGTTCGGCACCGGCACCTCGCTGGAGGGGCAGGTCAATGCTCCGGCCGGCGGTATCTGCATCGACCTGCGCGACATGAACCAGGTGCTGGAGGTCCACGCCGACGATCTCGACTGCGTGATCCAGCCCGGCGTCACCCGGAAAGCGCTGAACGAGCATCTGCGCGACCAGGGCGTGTTTTTTCCGATCGATCCCGGCGCCGACGCCTCGCTGGGCGGCATGGCGTCGACGCGGGCGTCCGGCACCAATGCGGTGCGCTACGGTACCATGCGCGAAAACGTGCTGGCACTCAAAGTGGTGCGTGGCGACGGCGAGATCATCACCACGGGCACGCGGGCCAAGAAATCCTCGGCAGGTTACGACCTGACGCATCTGTTCGTCGGCGCCGAAGGCACGCTCGGCATCATCAGCGAGCTCACCATCAAGCTGCGTGGCATCCCCGAAACCATCGCCGCGGCCTCGTGCTCGTTCGAAACCGTGCGCGGCGCCTGCCAGGCCACCATTCTGGCGATCCAGACCGGGATTCCCGTGGCGCGGATCGAATTGCTCAACGCGGCGCAGGTGCGCGCGTGCAATGCCTATTCGAAACTGTCGCTGCCGGAGACGCCGCTGCTGCTGCTCGAATTTCACGGCAGCGCGAACGAGGTCGCCGAGCAATCGCGGAATTTCAGCGAGATCGCCGAGGAGTGCGGTGGCGGCGAATTCACCTGGACCACGAGGCCGGAGGACCGCACCAAGCTGTGGCAGGCGCGGCACGACGCCTATTGGTCGGTGAAGGCGTTGCGTCCCGGTGCCGGCGTGGTGGCGACCGACGTCTGCGTCCCGATTTCCAGGCTGGCCGATTGCGTCACCGAGACCGAAGCGGATCTGCAGCGTCTCAATCTGCAGTCGCCGATCGTCGGCCATGTCGGCGACGGCAATTTCCACTGCTCGCTGCTATGCGATGTGGAGGATCGCGACGAGATGGGACGCGGCGAGGAGTTCATGCATCGCCTGGTCGAGCGGGCCCAATCGATGGGCGGCACCTGCACCGGCGAGCACGGCATCGGCCAGGGCAAGCAGAAATATTTGAACCCCGAACTCGGCCAGGAAGCCATCGATGCGATGCGCGCGGTCAAGCAGGCGCTCGATCCGCAGAATATTTTCAATCCCGGAAAGATCCTGCCGGCGGTCCAGGGCCTGTAGCGACGAGACCCGCGGCCCGCGAGCCACGGCCCATCTATGCTGTTTGACCATTCAGGGCATGGGCGATGTGGTGGTTCGATAGGGGCAAGCGCGAGGAGATCTGGGACGAGGAAATCCGGTGGCCGATCGGCGATATCCAGGCGGCGCACAGGATTCGCGAAATCTGCCGGTCCGCTGCCGATAGCGCCGTGAAGATAGCCGGCGTTGCCGAGAAGAAGAAATCCGAGACCGAACGCTACCAACGCGCCGCCAGGGCGGCGATGGAGATCGCCCTAAAAATCTCCGATGATCTGTTGCGTGATTCCTCGGTACGTCAGATCGTGAACTTGTGCGTCACGGCCAATGATCTGAATACGGCGCAGATATTGTTTCGCGCGATTGGCGCGGTATCGATCCGCGAAGATGTGCTGAACGATCACCCGATGCTGCGGCAGTGAACTTGCCTGCGGAGCGCCGGCGCGGTTCCCGGCGCGGCAGATGCCGCGTATAAGGGAAACGAATTTCGGGGAATTTGTTCAATGGACGAGGGTATTCTGGTCAAACTGGAGCAGCGTCTCGGACGTTTGCATGCGCGCCAGCGCCTGGGGATCGAGACCGACCACGAAGCCCAGATATTCGGCCAGGGACTCACCTTCTTCCATCTGGAAAACTCGTATTTCGCCCGGTCGGTCATTCGCGCCGCGCTGAGGCTGACCGGCCTTTACCGGCGCGCACGGCGCAACGCCGAACACGTTATCGTCAGGCGCAACGACATCGTCTTCAAGGATCTGCCGTCGCGCTTCGACGGCTTCACCATCCTGCACATCAGCGATCTGCACGCGGACATCAACGAGGGCGCGATGCGGCGGATGATCGAGCTCGTCGACGACTTGCGTTACGACCTCTGTGTTCTGACCGGGGACTATCGCGGCGAGACGTTCGGACCGTTCGCGGCTTCCCTGGACGGGGTCGCGCGGGTGCGAACTCACCTCAAGGGGCCGGTCTATGGCGTGCTGGGCAATCACGATACCATTCGGATGGTTCCCGGGCTGGAAGCCATGGGCATCCGGATGCTGCTTAACGAGTGCGAGACGATCGTGCGCGATGAGCAGCGCGTCTTTTTGGCGGGGGTCGACGATGCGCACTTCTACCGGATGGACAACATCGAAAAGGCTGTGGCGCAGATACCCGACGGCGCGTTCTCGATCCTGCTGTCCCATACGCCCGAGATCTATCGCCAGGCGGCGCACGCCCATTTCAGGCTGATGCTGAGCGGACATACCCATGGCGGCCAGATCTGCCTGCCCGGGTCAATTCCGATTACGCTGGAGTCGGCGCTGCCGAGACGGATGGGGGCGGGCGCCTGGCAGCATCGCGAGATGGTCGGCTATACGTCGGTGGGGGCGGGCTCGAGCGTGGTTCCCGTACGCCTCAACTGTCCGCCTGAAATCACCCTGCACCGCCTGCGCTGCGGCTGACCGCAACTTTGTTTGACGCGTTGTCTTCACGAGGAACCGGTACCCATTTCGCTCGAAAACGCTTTAGTACGGCTCGTCGCGCAGGTGGGCGTAGAACAGCAGCCGCGACAGCACGAGTTCGCCGGCAAAAAAGACCGCGACAGCCAGCGCGATGTCGACTGCCGTCAGGGACAGCGCGTCGCGGCATGCCAGCATAGGCAACAGGGATTCCGGGATCTGATCGAGGCCGACCGCCTGGCTGCTCGGCGGCAGGTTGAGGCGGCGTTTGACGAAACTGGAGAACAGATCGCCCGCCATAGACAAGCCCGCCACCGTCGTCCCGATCATCGGGTCAAGGCCGATCAGCAGCGCACCCGCGGTGGCTGAGAGGATCGCGACCACAATCCCGCGGAACGTCTTCGAAGGCCCGAACAAGGGCCGCCCGTCGAAGAACGTCGAGCCGAAGTCCAGCGGAAGCGCAAAACGGCTGCCAAATATCTTCTTGGCGACGACGGGCGCGCCGTTCGCCAGCGTCAGCAGCACCATCAGTTGCAGGATCGAGAAGATATGCATGCGCGCAGCCTAGCGCGGTCCGCATTCTCAGTCATTCGTTTCGATTGTCGACAGCTGCCGCTCAATGAAGGCCTGTCGCGCAGCGGCTAACAAGCTTGGCACCGACGCCAATGAAGTCGCTGCCGAGCGTCGGGGCGAAATCGACGCCTGCGTGAAGTATACGAACGCCGATGCTGCGCTGGCGGAGGAAAAACCTCAGAAATTGAACCGGGCGGGCACATGGTCGTGGTCCGCACTTATGGCAGCTCTGACGGAAACGCGCGCTGTCTTCGATCATGCCAATCAGGCGGCGCGCGAAGCGTTCAAACGCGTTGCCCGATTAAAACAAACGGTCGGATTCGGAGAGACCGCCGTGAGGCGGTCTCTCTTTTTGGTGCGCCAAGGATCAAGATGGTTCCGCCGGCAGCTGTTCGCTCATTTCCGACTTTCGGAAAGAAGCTGGCTCAGCCCTAGACGGGACGGTTCGAATGGCTGGCGCGGCGAGTTCCGATGGACAGCACAGTCAGCGTGACCGGCGCGAGGCCGGAGGATCCGATCGCCCGAGCGCCAGCCGGCGTCAGGTCGATTACTCGACCACGAATGTAGGGGCCGCGATCATTGATGCGGACGATGACGGAACGGCCGGTCTGGATGCTGGTGACCTCGACCATGGTGCCGAAAGGCAGAGTGCGATGGGCCGCAGTGAGCGCGGAGGCATGGGCATACTCGCCGTTGGCGGTCCGCTCGTCACTGTATACCGATGCAATTCCGGTCTGTGTGGCCGCCATAACCGAAGAAGAAAACGAAAGAGCTGTAATTAAAATCCCCATTCCAAAGATTGTGATGCGCCGACCCTTCACTCTATAACCTCATATGTTGTTGATATTGTCATCAACTCGAAGATTGTTCGGAGTTGACCGAGGTCATTACTTATTCAAATGCGTTAATTGTGCGGCGCGGCAAATTTTCAATACAAAACTGCTGAAAAGACTGCTTTGACGACCATAAATTACCGACCGGCGCCCTTACGCGCACGATTCGGAATTTGGTCATCGCTCGCCTCAGCAGATGAGGTGATCAAATGATCGCCGGTCACTTCCCGTTATGGTCCATCTGCACATGACTGGCTGCCAGCGCCGACTTCTATTGGCGTTGCTGGCGGCCGCGGATGATCAGCCCAGTCAGTTGGACGGGAGTTGCTTGCATCGTGCAGGAACCGGAAGCCTGCTGCTATCGCCGCCCACCAAATAGCTTCTGATTCAAACAAAGCCCAAGGACAATTGCCTGGGTTTCTTCGTTGGTGGATATCCGGCGTGGAGATCGCGAGCGTGCGACACACGAGTGATTGGTTGGCCCCCTGGCGCGCGCTCCCCGGCTCAGCTGCGCAGGCCCGGCGCCTCGTGGCCGGTGCGCGCCACATATTCGCTATAGCCGCCGCCATATTGGTGGATACCCTCGGGCGTCAGCTCCAGCACCCGGTTGGACAATGCGGCCAGGAAGTGCCGGTCATGCGAGACGAACAGCATGGTGCCTTCATATTGCGACAGCGCGGCGATCAGCATCTCCTTGGTCGCCATGTCCAGATGGTTGGTCGGCTCGTCCAACACCAGGAAGTTCGGCGGGTCGTAGAGCATCTTCGCCATCACGAGCCGCGCCTTCTCGCCGCCCGACAGCACCCGGCATTTCTTCTCGACATCGTCTCCGGAGAAGCCGAAGCAGCCCGCCAGCGCGCGCAGCGAACCCTGTCCGGCCTGGGGGAAGGAGTCCTCCAGCGACTGGAATACGGTGCGCTCGCCGTCCAGCAGATCCATGGCGTGCTGCGCGAAATAGCCCATCTTGACGCTGCCGCCGAGCGCCACCGTGCCGTCGTCCGGGTCCGTCGAGCCCGCCACCAGCTTCAATAGCGTGGACTTGCCGGCACCGTTGACGCCCATCACGCACCAGCGCTCCTTCCGCCGCACCATGAAGTCGAGCCCGTCATAGATGCTGCGGTTGCCGTAGGCCTTCTGCACCTGCTTCAGGCTCACGACATCCTCGCCCGAACGCGGCGCCGGCGGGAAATCGAACGACACGGTCTGGCGACGTCTGGGCGGCTCGACGCGTTCGATCTTCTCCAGCTTCTTCACCCGGCTTTGCACCTGGGCGGCGTGCGAGGCGCGCGCCTTGAAGCGCTCGATGAATTTGATCTCCTTGGCGAGCATCGCCTGCTGACGTTCGAACTGGGCCTGCTGCTGCTTCTCGTTCAGGGCGCGTTGGGCCTCGTAGAATTCGTAATTGCCGGAATAGGTCGTGAGCTGGCCGCCGTCGATTTCCACCACCTTGTCGATGATGCGGTTCATGAACTCGCGGTCGTGCGAGGTCATTAACAGCGCGCCGTCATAACCTTTAAGGAACTGCTCCAGCCAGATCAGGCTCTCGAGATCCAGATGGTTGCTCGGTTCGTCCAGCAGCATGGCGTCGGGGCGCATCAGGAGAATTCGCGCCAGCGCCACGCGCATCTTCCAGCCGCCCGACAGCGCGCCGACGTCGCCATCCATCATCTCCTGGCTGAAGGCGAGGCCCGCGAGCACTTCGCGCGCCCGCCCCTCCAGCGCATAGCCGTCCAGTTCCTCGAAGCGCGCCTGCACCTCGCCATAGCGCGCAATGATGTCATCCATGTCGTCGGCCCGGGCCGGATCGGCCATCGCGGCCTCCAGCTCCTTAAGCTCGCCGGCCACGGCGCTGACCGGACCGGCTCCGTCCATCACCTCTGATACGGCGCTGCGGCCGCACATTTCGCCGACATCCTGGCTGAAATAGCCAATGGTGACGCCGCGATCGGACGCCACCTGGCCCTCGTCTGGGAGCTCTTGTCCCGTGATCATCCGGAACAGTGTGGTCTTGCCGGCGCCATTGGGGCCGACGAGACCGACCTTTTCGCCTCTCAGGAGCGCGGCGGAGGCCTCGATGAAGAGGATCTGGTGACCGATCTGCTTGCTGACATTGTCGAGGCGAATCATATGTACGCGAGCCTTAAAGAAAGTTGCGGCCGCTCGAAAGCGGCCATCAAATGGTGAGCTGTTCGACCTTGGGAATTTGTCGCTGGGCTGGGAGCGGCGCGAAAGCCGACTTCGGTGCTATTTAGGTGAGACACGCGCTCATTGCAATGCGTCGCGCTTGAGACCACCCGCCGACCTGATCGCGCTTGAACCGGTAGTTGAAACCGCGCCATGATGACCGCCACGCAAAGCCTGTTGATTGCCAAAGCCATTGCCGTTCAAGCCATTCCGGCTTTCGCGGATGCGCTGGAGCAGCGAAGGACAGCCGGAACATGTTCATGTCCCTGGCAGACAGCGAAATGAACAGCGTCAAGCCCCAGCAACTGAAACTGAACGTCGATAGCGCGAACGCTGTCTCCGCGCTGCTGCTGCGACCACCATCGGCGCAAGCCTGCTTTGTGTTCGCCCATGGCGCGGGCGCGGGCATGACCCATGAATTCATGGAACGGGTTGCGGCCGGCCTGTACGACCGCGGTATCGCGACATTGCGCTACCGGTTTCCCTACATGGAAAAAGGCAGCAGGCGGCCGGATGCGCCGCCGCTCGCCCATGTCACGGTGCGCGCCGCCGTGGCGGAGGCCGCGCGAAGCTGCCTTGGGCTGGCCCTCTTTGCCGGCGGCAAGTCTTTCGGCGGCCGCATGACGTCGCAGGCACAGGCTATAGCGCCTCTGGCGGGCGTGCGCGGCATTGCCTTCCTCGGCTTTCCGCTGCATCCGGCGGGCAAACCCTCCGACGCGCGTGCAAAACACTTCGGCGATGTCCATGTCCCCATGCTCTTCATCCAGGGCACCCGCGACAAGCTGGCCGAGCTCACATGGCTCGATCCGGTCGTGAAACGCCTCGGGGCGCCGGCGTCGCTGCATCGGGTCGCGGAGGCCGATCATTCCTTCCACGTGCTGGCGCGCTCGGGCAGAAACGACCGTGAGGTCATGAGCGAAATCGTCGAAGTGCTATCGGCCTGGATCGGCGCGACTGCGGGGTGAGGGGGTGCGTTTCTGTGCCTCACCCGGCGCCAGCCCGTGCTCGGGCCGCCCTGGCTTCTAATGGCTACCCGGGAGACCAAACGTCTGATATCGTCGGCCAAAAGAAGACATGATCGCCGCCAAGGCGACGCCGCGCAGGATCGCCATGGGCCGGCAATTCCGAAGCAATACGTCCAGAGGGGGATACGCCATGAAACGTCGCGAATTTCTGAAAACCGCAGGCGCCGGGATCGCCGCGTCAACCACCGTCGCCGCACCTGCCATTGCGCAGTCGATGCCTGAGCTGAAATGGCGCTGCACCACGAGCTGGCCGAAGTCGCTCGACGTTCCCTTCAGCGCGGCGGAGACGATCTCGAAATATGTCGCGGAAGCCACCGACAATAAATTCCAGATCCAGGCGTTCGCCGGTGGCGAGATCGTGCCCGCCCTGCAGGCGCTGGACGCAGTGAGCAATGCCACCGTCGAGATGTGCCACACCGCCGCCTATTACTTCATCGGCAAGGACCCGACCTTCGCGCTGTTCGCCTCCATTCCGTTCGGACTGAATTCGCGACAGCAGAATGCCTGGTTCCAGGATCATGGCGGCCAGGACATGCTCAATGAGTTCGCCAGGAAATACAAATTATACGCCATCTCCGGCGGCAATACCGGCACCCAGATGGGCGGCTGGTTCCGCAAGGAGATCAACACCGTGGAAGATCTGAACGGTCTCAAGATGCGGATCGGCGGATGGGCCGGCAAGACGCTTTCCAAGCTCGGCACCATTCCGCAGCAGATCGCCGGTGGCGATATCTATCCGGCGCTCGAAAAGGGCACAATCGACGCGACCGAGTGGGTTGGCCCCTATGACGATGAGAAGCTCGGCTTCTACAAGGTCGCCAAATATTATTACTATCCCGGCTGGTGGGAGGGCGGCACGGCGCTGCACTTCTTCATCAATTCGGACAAATGGGATGCCCTGCCGAAGGCCTATAAGTCGCTGCTCACGATCGCCTGCGGCTACGCCAATCTGGACGTTCAGGCGCGCTATGATGCGCGCAATCCGCAAGCGCTCAAGCGTCTGGTGGCGGCCGGAACGCAGCTGCGCCCGTTCAGTCAGGCGATCATGGAAGCCTGCCTGAAGGCGTCGAATGAGGTCAATGCCGAGACCTCCGCAAGCAATTCAGACTTCAAGAAGATCCTGGATTCGCAGACGGAGTTCCGCAACGACGAAAATCTTTGGTGGCAGGTCGCGGAATACTCCTACGAAACCTTCATGATCCGCACCCGATCGAGAGGTTAGAAGGTACCGATCCGAATTCGATTCACCTTCGTGGCCGGTTCCCGCCGGCCATGACGCCCGCCTCCGCCATCGGAAGGGCCGCGCCATCGAAACAATGGGCCGCGCCGTCGAAACAAAGACAATTTGCCGGCGCACTCGCGCCGTATCGGCGCAATAGCGTCGCCATCGGGATCGGCCTGGCGGGATGGTTCCCGCCATCGACAGAGGGCAGGATTGTGGACGCAGGCACAGCAGTGGCGAGCGATGCTCGGTTCGATGAAGTGATCACCACCGAGCAGGATTTAAGGCAGATCGTCGGGCCCGCCAACAAATGGTTCACGTCCAAGATTCTGACAAGGCTAAACCGCCAGTGTCGGGAATTTATCGCCATGTCTCCCTTCGTCGTGGTCGGTTCGACCGATCCGCTCGGCATGGTGGACCTGTCGCCCAAGGGAGACCGCGCCGGATTCGTCAGATGCCTTGACGATACGACGCTTGCCATTCCGGATCGCCGCGGCAACCGGCGCGTCGATACGTTCCACAATGTGCTGCGGAATCCCGGCGTCGGCCTGATCTTCTTCGTTCCCGGCCGGCGCGAAACCCTGCGCGTTGCCGGCCGCGCCGTGATCGTTCGTGACAGCGGAATCAGGAGCGCCATGACGGAGAACGGCCGCATCCCCGAACTCGCTTTGATCGTCGTCGTCGAAAAACTGTTCTTCCATTGCGGCAAGTGCATCACCCGCGCGAATCTCTGGGATGCTGAGGCTCGTCGCGCGCCCGCCGGGCAATGGTTCGATGAAGCGGCTGCCTTATGAATTCACCATCGTCCGGGAAGCCGACTCACTGCGGGCAAGATTCGACAGGCGCTCATCGAACGACCTCTTGCTGAGGGTCATCGGCAACCCGTTCGCCGGCCGCAGCGTGACGCGCAGGCTGGGCCACACTTCGTGACCAGGTCTCAGTTGGAAATTGAAGTGCTTGACGATCGTGGCCAGCACCAGCGTCGCTTCTTGCAGCGCGAAGGCGGACCCGATGCATTTGCGCGGCCCGACCCCGAACGGCAGATAGGCGAAGCGGTCGACCGTCGCGGCGGCGCCGCCGAGAAACCGCCCGGGATCGAACGCATCGGGGCGATCCCACAGCAGGCGATGCCGGTGCAGCACGTAGGGCGAGATTACGATCAGCGATCCCGGCCAGACCGCTTCGCCATTCAGTTCATCCTCATCAATCGCGACGCGGCTGATCGCTGATATCGGCGGATACAGGCGGATGGTTTCCTCGATCACCGCGCGGGCTTCGGTCAGGCGATCGGCGATGCCACCCGCCGCCATTCTCGTCAGTTCGCGGTCGACTTCGGCCTCGACCCGCTCGCGCCATTCCTGCGATTGGGAAAGCAGGAACAGCGCCCAGCTCAGGGTGTTCGCGGTGGTTTCGTGACCGGCGGCAATGAAGGTCAGAATGTTCGAGCGGACCTCGGCTTCGGTGAGGCCTTCTCCGTTGCTGGTATCGAGCGCTCCCAGCAGATGGGTCAGGAGGTCGTTGGGGGCCCGGTCCGGCTGCTCCGCCAGAATTCGCCGGCGGGTGGAGATGACCCTGTCGACTGCCGCCTCGAAAAATTTGAGCGTCGAGCGCACCCGCAGCCGGCTCAGCCGCGGGACAAGGTCAGGCACGCCGAGAATGTCGAGCGGACTGATTTTCCCGATCGTGTTGAAATAGGTCGCCATGGCTATGCGGATGTCTTCGGCGTCGGATCCGAAACCATCGGAGAAGATGGTGCGTTCGACGACGTCGAGCGTCACCTTTGCCATTTCAGCCGCCACGTCCACTGAGGCGCGATCGCCGAAAGCAGACCAGCGGTCGATCAGGGCGTCGGCCGCCGCCATCATCGCCGATTCAAAATCCATCACCGTCCGGCGCGCAAACATCGGAGCGAGCACCCGCCTTTGCGCCCGCCATTGCTCGCCCTCGGCGCTCAACAGGCCGTCGTTCAGTCCCGCCGAAAGCACCCGGCGCTGCAGGCGGTCCTTGCGGTAGTTTGCGGCGTTGTCGAGCAGGACGCGACGAATGGCGCCGGGCTCGTGGACCAGCAGCACATGGCCGATCGGCAATCCGCCGGCAACGATGGGCTGCTCGAAGTGCGGCGTCGCCCAGCATTCAAGCGGATTGCGCTTCAGGGTGCGGATAAGCGCCAGCGCCTTGAGCGGGCGCGCTTGCGGCTTCGGCGCCGGTGGACAGTAGGCGCTTCCGGGGGACGGCCGGTTGCTGTGTTCTGGGACCTGAAGCATACTGACAATTCCACCCAAATACCCAAGGGTCAAAAACGTCGAAATAGAAAGATTAAAACGCTCGTCCCATCGTCCGGTTCCTGTCCGGTACTGGACGAAGCTTACCAATCCCGGCAGCCGTGCCTGCGCAAATACCAGGGCCTCAGCGTCTCTCTTTGACATCGAAGCGGCGCAAGAAGTTCACCGGTTTTTTTGGCCGATAACCTTGCCTGTGCGACGGCGCCTGCATGCGGCGAAACCGCCGCTTGATCGGTGGTGGACTTTTTGCTGAAATACGCGGTCGGAGATATGCGATGAAGTGGGCTCGGGAGCGCGACCTCTTAATCGCGCAAACCATGACGTTTGTTCAGTCGGTTACCGGCAAGAAGCCGGAGACTGACGCTCGGGCCGAAACCCGCATCGAGTTTGTGCCGGTCGAAGAAATCGAAAAGGCCGAACGGCCGGTTGAGATCGTGCGTGAGGTCGTGCCGCCGACGCGGCCGTCGCCGGCATCCCGAAGCGGAATGCGTGAAGAAATTCAGGGCAGGGTGGCGGCGTTCCGCGCCCACCAGCAGCTTTTTGACCGCGAGCGCGATGCGTATTTCAACGCCGTGCTGACAAAAGTCCGCGCGTCGCTCGGAAGCCGGACGAAATCGCCAGGCAGCTGAGGACGTGCGCCACGTTCGGTTGGCTATACGGCAGTGCACACATTGAAAGCCTTGACCTCGTCATTCCCTGATGGTCGGTAGCAGCGGACCCGAAATCCGGGCTTCCCCGGTCTGCAATCGCTCATCCGAGGTTCGCATCCTCGATGCGCCGGAATAACAAGGTGCAAAACCTGATGCGGCTTCCCTTTTTCTATGGCTGGATCATCGTCGTCGTGACCTTCATCACCATGGCGATCGGGGTGAACGCGCGCACCGCCTTTTCGCTGTTCTTTCCGCCGATCATCGATGAGTTCGGCTGGGAGCGCGGGGTCACGGCGGGCGCCTTCTCGTTCGGCTTTCTGGTTTCCGGCGCGGTCAGCCCGCTGATCGGGCGTTTGATGGATCGCGCCGGCCCGCGCGCCGTGATGGAGCTGGGCGTCGCGCTGATGGCGGGCGGCATGCTGTTGGCGCCGCTGACGACTCAGCCATGGCATCTCTATTTGACCATCGGCGTCATGGTTGGCGCGGGCAGCGTTTGCCTCGGCTATTCCGGTCAATCGCTGTTCTTGCCCAACTGGTTCAACCGCCGGCGCGGCCTCGCGATGGGATTGGCATTCGCCGGCGTTGGCGTCGGTTCCATGACGCTGTTGCCATGGGTGCAGCACATGATCGAGCAGACCGGATGGCGAACCGCCTGCACGGCGATGGGGATCCTGATCCTGGTCGTTCTCGCGCCGATCAACCTGTTGCTGCACAAGCGCCCCGAAGATATCGGGCTCCAGCCGGACGGCGATGTCGCGCCTTCGGCCTCGAGCAAGCCGGTATCCTATGTCGTCGATGCCGATTGGGCCGGCGTTGACTGGACGCTCAAACGTGCGGTTCGCACCGCGCGGTTCTGGTGGATATCGCTTGGCTATTTCGGCGGATTGTACATCTGGTACGCGGTGCAGGTTCACCAGACAAAATATCTTCTCGACATGGGTTTCAGCCCGAACGTCGCGGTCTGGGCCCTGGGTGCCGTCAGCCTGCTCGGCATTCCCGGCCAGATCTGGCTCGGACACCTCTCCGATCGGATCGGACGTGAATGGATATGGACGGCCGGGTGCTCAGGCTTTGCGATTTGCTTTGCAGCTTTGATCGCATTGAAGTCGTTTCCCACCCTGATGCTGGTCTACGTCATGGTGCTGGCGCAGGGCGCGCTCGGCTATGGTCTCACCTCCATCATGGGGGCGGTGGTGCTGGAAATATTTCAGGGTAAGCATTTCGGCAGCATCTTTGGCACCGTGATGCTCGCAGCTCTCGCCGGCGGCGCCGCCGGTCCCTGGGTCACCGGCTTGCTGCACGACCTCACGGGGAATTATGCGTTCGCATTCGCGATCGGCATTGCGGTCAGCGGATTGTCCGCATTCGCGATCTGGATGGCGTCGCCCGGCAAGGTGAGGGCGGTCGCCGGCCAGTTGCACCGGCTGCAGCCGCAACGGTCGTGATTTGAACGGCTTTTACGCGCAAGTTCTCCATCGGCGGGACTTGCCGATACCGCCGGCTTATGGGCTTAATCCGCATCCGAAATGAACCTGACCGATTGAGGGCCGATGAACGAGCATGTTCAGACCACCGCGACCGAGCCGCTGTTCAACCCGCTGTCGCCTGCGTTCATTCGCGATCCTTATCCGCATTATGAGCGGATGCGCGCCACCGATCCGGTGCATCTGACGCCGCTTGGGATGTTTGTCGCGAGCCGCCACGCCGAGGTCAGTCTCGTTCTGCGCGACAAGCGCTTCGGCAAGGATTATGTCGAACGGACGAAGCGGCGCTATGGCCCGAAAATCATGGAGGAGCCGGTCTTCCGCAGCATGAGCCACTGGATGCTGCAGCAGGATCCGCCCGACCACACGCGGTTGCGCGGGCTGGTCGTAAAGGCGTTCACGGCGCGCCGGGTCGAGGATATGCGTCCGCGCATCCAGCAAATCGTCGACCAGACGCTGGATCGCATCGCGCCCCAGGGCCACATGGACCTGATCGAGGATTTCGCGTTCCGGCTGCCGGTCACGATCATCTGCGACATGCTCGGAATTCCCGAGGACCATCGCGAGGTGTTCTATGCCAGTTCGCGCACCGGCGGACGTCTGCTCGATCCGGTGCCGCTGTCGAAGGCCGAAATCGGGCAGAGCAATGCCGCCAACCTGATGCAGCAGATGTACTTCCAGCAGCTGTTCGAGTTGCGGCGGAAGAACCCCGGCGACGATTTGACGACGCAGCTGGTCCAGGCCGAGGAAGACGGCAGCAAGCTCTCCAATGAAGAGCTGACCGCCAATGTCATCCTGCTGTTTGGCGCTGGCCACGAGACCACCGTCAATCTGATCGGCAACGGGCTGCTGGCCCTGCACCGCAATTCCGGTCAGCTCGCGCTCCTCAAGGCCAATCCGGAACTCATCAGCAACGCCATCGAGGAATTCCTGCGCTACAATTCCTCGGTGCAAATGACCGGCCGGGTGACGCTGGAAGACATTGACGACCTCGCCGGCAAGAGAATTCCAAAAGGCGAGAGCGTGCTGTGCCTGTTGGGTTCGGCCAATCGCGACCCGGCGGTCTATCCCGACCAGCCGGACCGGCTCGATATCACCCGCCCCAAAATTCGCCCGCTCTCCTTTGGCGGGGGGATCCACCTTTGCCTTGGCGCCCAGCTGGCGCGGATCGAAGCCGAGGTCGCGATCTCGACCCTGCTGCGCCGCCTGCCGGATCTGCGGCTCGACGACGCCGAAAATCCGGAATGGCGGCCGACCTTCGTGCTGCGCGGCCTGAGAAAGCTGCCCGCAAGCTGGTAAGGAGCCCCTGCGCGCGACGCCGCTGTGACTTCGCCACAGTTCACACTATATATAGCCCTGCTCGGGGGCTGATTTCGGGCGGCGGGCGCTAGGCGCCGGGTTGCCATCGCGATTGCATGTTGGCCGGCGGATGGGGCGTGTCACGCCGGGGGGAACCGCGCCGGGGCGTGCTCAAAGGGAGACACCGTGCAGACGACGCTGCTCGGATTGGCGATTGCCTTTATCATCGCGCTGATGGCCGCGTTGATCGGGCCGTATTTCATCGACTGGAATCAGTTCCGGCCGCAATTCGAGGCCGAGGCCACGCGTGTGATCGGCGCACCGGTTCGCGTCGGCGGCGAGCTGAACGCACGGCTGTTGCCGACGCCGTCGCTGCGGCTGCGCTCGGTGACGGTCGGCGGCGCCAACGATCTCGGCAAGATCCGCGCCGACAAGCTCGATGTCGAGTTCAGCCTGGGCTCACTGATGCGCGGCGAATGGCGCGCCGACGAACTGACTATCAACGGCATGTCGGTTGATCTCGGCCTCGATCGGAAGGGCAGGGTCGAGCTGCCGGCGTCGACCGGAAAATTCAATCTGGGATCGCTTTCGATCGACCGGCTGAACCTGACCGGCCGCGTCGCGCTGCATGACGCCGCAAGCCGCGGCACGCTGGAGCTGAACGATATCGCCTTCTCCGGCGATGTGCGCTCGCTGGCGGGCTCGCTGCGGGGCGACGGCAATTTCACGCTGTCAGGGGTGCGCTACCCGTTCCGGATTTCCTCGAGTCAGAGTGTCGACGGCAACGGCACCCGCGTCCATCTCAACATCGATCCGGCTGCGCGCCCCCTCTCCGTCGACCTCGATGGCGTGCTGTCCTTCGAGGCACGCGCGCCGCGCTTCGACGGCGCACTCTTGCTGGCGGTTCCCTCCGGGCTCAAGGCGGAGGGGGACGCGCCGATTACGCCCTGGAAAATTTCTGCCAAGGTCAAGGCCGATCCGGCCACGGCCAAGCTCGATCAGCTCGATGTCAGCTACGGCGCCGAAGAACGCGCGCTGCGAGCTTCGGGCCTCGGGGACATCAGATTCGGTGCCTCGCCGCTGCTGCATGCCGTGCTATCGGCCCGGCAAGTCGATGCCGACAGGTTCGCCGCCAAGGATAACAAGAACAACAGCGCGTCCGAGCCGCAGCGGGTGGTGCCTGGCCTGCGCACGCTGATGGCCGGCATCCCGCAGGCGCCAATCCCTGCGCGAATCGAACTCAGCGCCGAGCAGATCATGCTGGGCGGCCGCCCGGTGCAGAATCTTGCCGCCGAATTCAGCAGCGACACCAAATCCTGGAGCATCGGGCGGCTGGATTTTCGCGCGCCTGGCGCCACGCTGGCGTCGCTGACCGGCGCCAGTGCGCCTGCAGGTCCGCCCGATTTCAAAGGCGAGCTCAGCGTCGAATCGTCCGACCCGGATGCGCTGGTGGCGTGGCTCCGCGGCCGCAGCGAAGCCGGCTATCATAACCAGAAGCCGCTGCGCCTGCGCGGCAATGTCAGCGTAGCCGCTGATGGCTTCGCCATCGGGGCCATGAAGGCCGAGATCGATGGCGGCGCCGTCGAAGGGCGGATTGCGCTGTCAAACCGCTCCGCCGGCGGCGGCTCCCGCTTCGACGCGGAGTTGAAGGGGGAACGTCTCGATCTGGATGCCGCGGCTGCCTTTGCCCGTTCGCTGGCGGGGCCGCCGGGCGAATGGCCTGACGAGGTGCAGCTGTCACTCGACGTCGGCCGCGCCATTTCGGCCGGTCAGGAGCTGCGGCCGTTCGCGGTGAGATTGGGCTACAGCCCGAAGACGATCTTCATCGATCAACTCAGGATCGGCGAGGCCAGCGGTCTGACGCTGGAGGGCGCCGGCAATTTCGACCGCGTCAATGCCACCGGAAAACTGGCGTTGAATTCAAGCGCCGCCTCGCTCGGCCAGATCACCGCGTTGATCGCGCCGCTGGCACCCGGCGTGGCGGCACGGCTGGATTCGATCGGACCAGCGCCGGGGCCTGCGCGACTCAAACTGACTCTCGATGTCGACAAGGACTCCAAAGCCGCCGATCGCGCCGACGCGCGCGCCGTTCTCGACCTCGACGCGCCGCAGATCAAGGGGACCGCCACGCTCACTGCGACGCCCGAGCTGACGGCGCTGCGCGGGATCGATCTCGATGCGCTCCGGCGCAGCCAGTTCAGCCTTGAATCGAAACTGTCGTCGAACCAGGGCCGCACCTTGCTGGCGCTGCTCGGACTTGATCGCGTGATGGCTTCAGGTGAGGGGCCGGCGCAATTCGAGGGATCTGTGGCGGGCGTGTGGCACGCGCCGTTACGGCTGAAGGCAAAATTGTCGGGACCAGGACTGGATGCCGATGCGCAGGGGACCGCCGAACCGTGGGCCCAGAACACCAAGGCCAGCATTAATTTAAACGTTCGCGGCGTCAGTCTCGCGCCGCTGCTCGATCTGAAGCCGGCGGACCGGCTTGCGCAGAGCATCAATCTCTCCTCGCGGATATCGCTGGCCGGCGACAGACTGGCTTTCGACGATCTTGATAGCACGATCGCCGGCTCGCGCCTGCGTGGACATCTGGCGATGACGCTTAACGGCGAAAGGAATGTCGAGGGCGAAGTCGGCCTCGACACGATTGATCTTGGTCCGGCATTCGCGCTCGCCATCGGCGCTGCCGGGCACGACGCGGCTGAGCCGCTCGGTGCCGGGCTGTTGAAGGGCTGGCGCGGCCATATCGCATTTCAGGCATTGCGCGCCGCACTGCCGGGCGGCGGCGAGTTGCGCCCGCTCAGCGGTGTCGTGAAAAACGACGGGCAGTCGCTGACCTTTGACGCCATCAAGGGCGGCATCGGCGGCGGCGACGTCACCACCACGATCGACGCCAAACCGACCGCAAACGGGATCGCGGTGGATGCGCGGGTTCAACTCTCGGGCGTCGATGGCGCGGCGTTGCACTATCGCGGTCTTGCGATGCCCGCGGGACGCACGTCGATGCAACTGGCGCTGACGAGCCAGGGCCGCAGTGCTTCGGCGATGACTGGCGCGGTGTCCGGCAGCGGCACCGTAACGCTGGAAGCAGCCCGCATCGCGGGCCTCGACCCGCGCGCCTTCGACGTCGCAATCCGCGCCAGCGACAGCGGCAAGGCGACCGACGATGCCAGGCTGCGGCAGATCATCGAACCGGTATTGTCGGCCGGCGCATTGCAGGTGAAGCCCGCGCAAATTCCGTTCAGTGTCGCCGATGGCCGGCTGCGTGTCGGCGCGACCACGCTCGAATCCGACAGCGCGCGCGCCATCATATCCGGCGGATATGATATTCCCGCCGACCAGGCCGACATTCGCGTCACCCTTGGTTCAACCTTAGCCGGCCAGACAACCAGCCGGCCGGAAATACAGCTGTTCATGGTGGGTTCGCCCGGTGCGCTCGTTCGCACCGTCGACGTGGCGTCGCTGTCGTCATGGCTGGCGGTGAGGGCGATCGACCGCGAAACCCGAAGGCTGGATTCGATCGAGCGCGGCGAACTGCCACCACCGGCGATAACGCCGGCGTCAATTCCGCCGCCTTCGGCCGCAACGCCGGGCGCGGAGCCTGCGGACCAACCAACTTCTGACGTGCCGATGCCCGGCCGCGTTTTGCGCCGGCTCCCCCAGAAGCCAAAAGTCAGCGCGCCGCGTTCCCCGGCTGCTACCGTACCAGGAAGTTCCAGTGCAAATCCCGGTGCAAGTCCTAATCCACCTTTGGTCAGCCAGCAGGTTGCACCGCTGCCGCCGCCGATCGAGGTCCGCCCCGCGCCCGGCCCCCCTCCTGTGGCCCGTCCGCCGAAGCCGAAACCGCCACTGGTGCTGACGCCGCCGGCTGCGATGCTGCCGCGATAGCGCGTTTCAAATCTTTTTATTGAAGCTGCGCGCTTCCAGTGCGGCGATCGACCCGCGCAATCTGGCGATCAGCTCGACGCTGTTCGGCAGGAACTTTTCTTCGGCGTCCAGAATTCTCTTGAAGCCTCGCATCTTCAGCGCCACGACCGATCTGCGCTGCGTCTCGGTATCAAGTCTTGCCGAATTGCAGACAATATCGATCAATCGATCCAGCGCATGGATGCGTCCGAGCAGGTAATCGTTCTCGCGATATGCGCGGGAAAAGAACGCGGCAAAATGCGCAAAGCGGACGCCCCTGAGAGCGGTGCTTCCACTGAATTCGCTGAGCGTGGTCGCGTCCTGCGGGCTTATGCGATCTACCAGAATCTCGTTAAGTTCGCCGGCTTCGCGCCAGGGCATCACCGGAAATGTCAGCACATCCCAAAAAGGGAAACCGAGATAGTCGATCAGAATTTCACGGCGCGCTTCCGGATGCCATTGTTCGGGATCGGTTGAGGCCAACAGGATGTCGATGTCATTGGTGCTGGAATCGAGATTGATTTCTTCCGCCAGCCGGTCGACCAAATCGTCCATTGCCTCCCTGTGCCGCTGTACGAACAGTTTGGCATAGGCCCTCAGCTTCTCGGCATCGCCGGCTGGAGGAGCGGAACGAAACAGATCTTCAACCAGGCCGCGGGTCGAAGGCTTGAAGGCGGCCACATTTTCCTGGTGCTTGAGGTCTTCCAGGCAATTGTAGAAGTTCCGCTTCAGCGCATCGATCGGCCTCCAGTTACGATCCTCAAAATGCATTCGGTCTGAAAGCTGGTAGAGCCGGTTCAGGCCTTCGATCAGGAAATGCAGACGCCGCTTGCGGTAGTCCACGTCGAAATCAAGCAGCAGTTTCGTCCAGCGCGGATGCCCAGACGGGGTCGCCGCCTTGTCCGGCGACTCGGCTAGCGGTTGCTCCTTGCTGTAAACGACCCCGGCTTCGGCTGCCCAGACGTCGATGATCTCCGCTATCGCGCGGGCGAATTGCGAATGCGTCGGCGCGCCACGAATCCCTGCGATCAGGCCTGTGATAAAGGCGCGAACGGAAGCCAGCTTGAGCCGGATATATCCTTCGTAGGCAAATCCGGCATCAATTGTCACCTGTGCGTTGATCTGTTCGCGCCAGGCGCGAATTTGCCCGGATTCGGTGGGCTGGTCCGGGAGTATGCCTACGATCCTGGCGACGAACTGGCTGATATTGGGCCTCGCATTCTCGATGATTTCCCGCAGCAGTTTGATCCGGTCGTTGAAGTCGCTCACCCAGCCAAGTTCGTCAGCCACGGGATCGGAGCTGGGCAAGTCGGATAACGCGCCCTTGAGCGTGGAGAAGAAACCGGGAAGATCGCGGCGGGCCGTAGCACCCGACCGATCCGGATCGGGGTCGATATAGACCAGCCGCCGGTCGACCTCCCGGTATGCCGGCCGATCGCGGATGGCGGCAATGGCCTGGTGAAACGGCCGGTTGTTCAGCACGCTGCCGTCGATAAAATAGATATTGGCCGGGTCGATATTGATGCGGGTATAGGGCGCGAAATTCCCTGCAATGAATTCGGCGCGGCGCGCCCAGTCGATGGATTTGCGCGCGACGAAATCGTCCATTTCCCTGATCTGCGCCGGCGGGAAGGCGCCCGGAAATGATGACGTCGCGCGCGCCGCGAACGCCAGTGTGGCGGCATTCTCCAAACTGAAATCGCTCAGCACCCCGCTATTGGCCGGCTGCCGGTAACTGAAGTGCAAAATGTGCCGGTGCTCGCGCTCGTGAATGATCGGTGGATTATGTATCGTAATCGGCTGCTCGTAGCCGTGATAATCGGTCACAGCGACGTAGAGATCGAGCCCGTGACCGGCCGGCAACAATGACGCGGTTCCGCCTCCCGGTTCGATCATTGAGGTCACCGCGTTGTACATGAGCTCGGACATGCGCGCTCCGCTGAGCGGCGGTCTGAACCACCGGGATCGCACGAACAGCGACAGGTTCTGCCTGACTTCGGGATCCCGGATGGGCTCCCACAGGCCCGTTGCTCCCAACAGCCAGATCATCGGCTTGAGGATCAATTTGCTGGCGGCACTCGCACGCGCCTCGGGGGCGAGAAGATCGCTGACGTCGGCATGGTTCAGCCACAGGTCGCGCAGGGCGCCCATGGGCAAGTCATGACTGAGCGCGCGGGCCAGCATGGTGCCGTTGATGCCGCCGGCCGAGGCGCCGGCGATGACATCAACGATGACGCGGAGTTCAAGCGTCTGCCCGATATCCCGAAGCAGTTCGAAATAGAGCTCATCCGTGTCGTATTCGGGATCGTTGCGGTCGAACTTGTCGAAAAATTTCGCCGCCGATCGTTCGGAGCGGTCCACTATGCGGTGCAAGGCGCTGGAAGCGCGAACCAGCTTCAGAATTTCCTTGCTGATCCCATACATGTAGACCGCAAGCGAAACGCCTCCGAAGCAGACCAGCGCTATACGGAGTTCCTTCTCTTTCAACGCTTCTGGTCCTTTGGGCTGGACGCCGCTTGTCGCGGCAGGCGAAGATCTGGAGATCTGTCCGCCGACAATATCAATCACCGACCGTGCAAAAAGCCTAAACACAGGTCGATGCCGGGGAAACCTTCTTCAGCGGGGGCTTAGCTCCCCCTCGGGCAACACGCGGGCATTGCCGAAGACGAAGGCTGAGCTGCGCCAGATGCTGACCGAGGCCGTTCGCAACACGCAGCCGAGCGCGTCCGATGGGGCGAAGCAACCGCCGAACCCAGTTGGTTGAGTACGCCCAGCCTTTGCTACGAGCGTGATCTAGATCAAGGCAATCGCTATCGCGGCTGCCCTAAAATCCCCGAATGACAGATTGGAAGCCATGAGGGGGCCTCCGATGAAAAAGCCAGTTCGCGTCGTTGACGAGCCAGGGCCGGAGAAAACGCCTCGAGCCGACAGGCCTCCTGCCGAAGGGTTCGTGGTGGTTGTCGACGGCCACTTCAAGTCAGAGTTTGACACGGCCGAGGCTGCTGAAGCATCGGGCCGAAAACTGAAGTCGACTTATCCGATGCTCCAGATCGAAATCTACGATGCTGCAACAAAGGGGCGCACTTTATTGACCTGAGAAGCTATAGCAGGTGGCATATGAATAATTTGTCCAAAGGGTTTGAGCTGTTGTTGGGTCACGCAACGTTTAAACTGTGGCCGGACCTGCCGCGTGATATGCAGGAAAAGCTCTTTGAGGCTGCTGTTCCCGACAATCCTCTCTTGAGATACAGCTTCGCTGTATTTCTTCACGAGCATCATCCGAGAACTGCGCACGCGCCTAGGCCGCCTGGCTTGTCGTGAGGCGCTCCCATTTCGTTCTCTGTGCATTTGCGCGGCAGGAAATAGCTTGGCAGCACGCGCGGCAATTCACCCGATGAGCCATAAAGACGCCTGGCGCAGCGCGCCATCAAGCGTGAAGTCCCAGTTGATCCAGATCAAGAGATGCTGCGAGATTTCGTGTATTTTTTGTAATTCGTTTGGCTGACAAGCGGACGAGTTACCAACAATCAATTCAGAGGAGACGGTTAGGGGCAGCCTCGCACTGAGGGCGTTGCTACGCGCTTATGGGTCTAAATCGTTGTTAGGAGCGTTTGCTCCAAGCGGGAAGATTTGGAGAATATCGTGGCGAGAAATATCGATATTCGTTATCTCGAACAGCGGTACCAGGCACTCGAGAAAGAAATCACGAATGCCTTGCTTCGTAGTCCTGCCGACGATCTGAGGGTCGCCGATCTGAAGAACCGCAAGTTAATTATCGCAGACGAGATCGAACAGCACCGTCTCACGATGCAGCGCCTCGATCTCGTTGATTGATATTCGGCCAGCTTCCACGCAAGTGCGCCGCGTGCCGGACCGGGCGATCGATCAGCCGGCACCGAGCGCGACGGCGATGTTGTAGGTTGCAAAACTCGCCGCATAGGCCAGCGCGAACATGTAGCCGAAGGTGATCGCCATCCATTTCCAGCTTCCGGTCTCGCGGCGGATCACCGCCAGCGTGGAGGCGCATTGCGGGGCGAAGATGTACCAGGCGAGAAGCGACAGCGCGGTCGCCAGGCTCCATTTGGTCGCGAGCACCTGGCCGATCTGATCGGCGGCTTCCTTGCCGCCTTCGATCGCATAGACGGTGCCGAGCGCGGCCACGGCAACTTCCCGCGCCGCCATGCCGGGGATCAGCGCCACCGCGATCTGCCAGTTGAAGCCGAGCGGCGCCAGGAGCGGCTCCAGCGCCTTGCCGATCATCGCGGCCAGGCTGTAGTTGATGGCGGGGCCTGCGGCGCCGGCGGGCGGCGTCGGAAACGATGCCAGAAACCAGATCAGCACCATCATCGAGAAGATGGTGGTGCCAGCTCGCTGCAGGAACATTTTCGCGCGGGTGTAGATGCCGATGGCGATGCTTTTCAGCCGCGGCATCTTGTAGTCCGGCAGCTCCAGCATGAACGGCGCCGGCGCGTAGTCGCGCCACATGAAGAACTTTATGAGGAACGAGACGCCCAATGCGCTGACGATGCCGGCTGCGTAGAGCCCAAACATCACCAGGCCCCGCAGATTGGCCCATCCCCAGATCTGCCGGTCGGGGATGAAGGCGGAAATGATCAGCGTGTAGACCGGAATCCGCGCCGAGCAGGTCATCAGCGGGGCGATCAGGATGGTGGTCAGCCGGTCGCGGCGATTGTCGATCACGCGCGTCGCCATGATGCCCGGGATGGCACAGGCGAAACTCGACAACAGCGGAATGAAGGCGCGGCCGTGCAAGCCTGCGCCGCCCATGATGCGGTCCATCAGGAAGGCGGCGCGCGCCATGTAGCCGAAATCTTCGAGCAGCAGGATGAACAGGAAGATGATGATGATCTGCGGCAGGAACACGATGACGCTGCCGACGCCGGAAATGACGCCGTTCTCAAGGAAGCTTTGCAACAGTCCTGAGGGCAACGTGCCATGCACCAGTTGCCCGAGTGCGCTGAAGGCCGCCGACAACAGCTCCATCAGGGGCTGTGCCCAGGCGAACACCGCCTGGAACATCACGAACAGGATGAGAGCCAGGATCGCGAGCCCCGCCACCGGATGAAGCACCACGGCATCGATCCGCGCGGTCCAGGAATCCGGCCGTGTCGGCAGGCTCACGGTCGCCGCGATGATGCGGTCGGCCTCGCGCTGGGTGGCGCGCAACTGCGCGACCGTCAGCGGCTGCCAGAGATTTTGCGTGACGTGCGGCTGCGCCCGCGCCACAAGCTCGTCGGTCCGGCGCAATAATTCGGCGGTGCCGCCCTTGCGCACCGCGATCGAGGTGACGACGGGCACGCCGAGCGCCTCCGACAGCCCGGGCACATCCACGGTGACGCCGCGGCGGCTGGCGATGTCGAACATGTTGAGCACCAGCATCAACGGCCGCCCGGTGCTCTTGAGTTCGAGCAGGAGACGGATCGTCAGCCTCAGATTGGTGGAATCGGCCACGCAAAGCACGAGGTCGGGCACGGCCTCGCCCGGGGTGCGGCCGAGCACCATGTCGCGGGTGATCTCTTCATCCGGGCTGCGGCCGCGCAGCGAGTAGGTGCCGGGCAAATCGACCAGCGAAACCTGCCGGCCCGAGGGCGTCACGAATCCCCCTTCCTTGCGCTCCACGGTGACGCCCGGATAGTTCGCGACCTTTTGACGGCTGCCGGTGAGCGCGTTGAACAACGAGGTCTTGCCGCTGTTCGGTGTGCCGACCAGGGCCAGATGCAGCAACGGAGCTTCCATAATCTTAACGTCCGCTCGCCTCAGGCGACAATGATGGCCATGGCCTCGCGCCGGCGAACCGCGATCGTGACGTTCTCGACCCGGACCGCGATCGGATCGCGCCCGACAATGCCCTCATGCAGCACCTGAACCCGGGCGCCTTCGACGAAGCCCAGCTCGATCAGGCGGCTTTCGAGCTCATTGGCTGATAGCGCGGAGCCGGCATCGCCGGCGGCTAGGTGCTGGATCACGCCTGAATAGCCGCGTTTGGCCAGTCCCAGGGGCAGATGAGGGCGAGTGCGGTTCCGTTTGGTCATGATGTGTATTTCCAATCGGCGGCAGGCCGGTCAAGCCTCGCGATCGAAATGCGGCTGCACCTTAGAGCGATTATAAACAAGCTCGCGCACCCCTCCGGTCAATGCGGGCCTTGGAACACATTTAGCCCAGCTCCTTTTGAACCCATAAACGCCCTGGCGAGGGCAGTATTGACCCAGCGCAATCATTTTCCGGCAGCGAAATTGCCGCCGCCCGGCACCGGTCTGGTTTAGCGCGTGAGTTCGGCGCGCAGCATGAAGCAGGGCGCGAACGGGTCGTGCGGCGATCGATGTAATCCAGCGCGTTTGTCGTCGGTTTTAACGCTTTCGGGACCCACGTCCGTACCCGGCGTCTCCAGGAAATGAGCGAACGCTTTCAGCGTCGCTTCGGAGACGTGATGCTCTATCCCTTCGGCATCGGCCTCGGCGACCTCGGTCGGGACACCGAGCGCGAGAAGAAGATCCACGACGGTCCTGTGGCGGGCCCGCGTTCTCTCGGCCAGCGCTTGTCCCTCATCCGTAAGAAACACTCCACGATATGGCAGCCCAGTGGCCAACCCTTCACGCTTCAAGCGGGAGATCGTCTTGATCGCGGTCGCATGGGAGACGCCCAGACGGCGGGCCACATCGGTCGGCCGTGCCTCGCCACCGCGTGGCCAACAGATCGGCGATGAGTTCCACGTAGTCCTCAAGCAGCGCTCTCGACTGCGCCGACCGAGTCTTCCCGAATCGACGCGCCTGGGTCAGTTCAGGCGGAAGCTCAGTGATATTTCGCTTGTCCTTCGCGCCTCGCAACATCGCGTCCCCTCAGGAGCCTTCGCCAAAATGGACCATGCGCCGAATGAATGTCATTTTCAACCTCTATCCTAAAATGTAGCAAGAGCTACATTATGTGCATTGACATCTCATACGACGACACTATTTTTAAATGTAGCCTTATCTACAAACTGGCGTAGGTGTTTGATGCTGCCGGCGATCTCCGAAGCTTTGCCGAAAACACAGTCACTGACCGAACGAACCGTCGCCGCGGGCCGTCAGGTATTGGCGGGCCAGCGCGGCGGGATGCGTCGCTATCTCGCATTCTTTGGTCCGGCCGTGATCGTCTCAATCGCCTACATGGACCCCGGCAATTTCGCGACCAATATCCGGGCAGGCGCGAAGTACGGCTATGAGACTGCTTTGGGTGGTGTTGCTCGCCAATCTGATCGCGATGCTATTCCAGGGACTCTCCGCCAAGTTCGGGATTGTTACCGGAAGGAACCTGGCGGAGATGTGCCGCGAGCAGTTTCCTCGGCCGGTCGTCTTGGCGATGTGGGCGATCAGCGAGGTTGCCGCCATGGCGACCGATCTGGCCGAATTCCTCGGCGGCGCTATCGGGCTTTCCCTGCTGTTCCAGATGCCTCTGCTCGCGGGCATGGTTGTCACCGGCGGCCGTAACATACGGCATCCTGATGTTCGAAAGCTCTGGGTTCCGGCCCATAGAGCTGGTCATTGGTGGCCTGGTTGGCATGATCGGGCTTTGCTACCTCATCGAGATGTTCATCGCCCCGGTTGATTGGAGCGCGGCGGCGCTGCATACGGTGCTGCCGCAGCTAGCCGACGGCGACGCTCTGCTGCTCGCCGTCGGCATCATCGGCGCCACCGTCATGCCGCACGCAATCTATCTGCATTCCAGCCTGACGCAGACGCGCACGCCGGTGTACGACGACAACGAGCGGCGCAAGGTATTGCGCTTCTCAAACCAGGAAGTCGTCGCCGCATTGGTTATCGCCGGCCTGGTCAATATGGCGATGGTGATGATGGCATCGAGCGCTTTCCATGCCGGATACAGTGACGTTGCGGAGATCGAAACGGCCTATCACACGTTGGCGCCCTTGCTGGGCATCGGGGCAGCGGGCGTGTTCCTGGTTTCCCTTATCGCATCGGGGATTTCGAGCTCGGCAGTTGGAACAATGGCCGGCCAAATCATCATGCAAGGATTCATCGCCTTCCGGATCCCGATACTGGTTCGGCGACTGGTAACGATGATACCGGCTTTCATTGTCGTCGCTCTTGGCGTGAATGCAACGAATGCGCTGGTCATCAGTCAGGTCGTGCTCAGTATCGCCTTGCCGCTTCCGATGATCGCGCTCCTGATGTTCACTCGCCGCGCCGACATCATGGGTCAATTCGTCAATAGCCGACTGACCAATATCGCAGCAGTGGTTGCGACTGCGGTGGTGTTGCTGCTCAACGCAATTCTGATCCTGCAAACACTCGGCGTACCGATTCGGGGTTACCGGCGTCGACTTCCTTGCCGATCGACGCCGACTTATGATTGCAACCTGCCTGCTAGCTCTGCGGCTTCGCGTCCGATGTGGTCGCCAAGGCGCGGGTTCGGAAATAATCCAGCACGAAAAGGCGGATCGCGGACGACAGATTGCCTTGCTGGCGATTGCTGTCGATTTCGCCCACCAGCTCGGACAGCGTCATGTCGCGCAATCCGGAGATTTCCTTCATGCCGTTCCAGAAGGCTTCTTCGAGACTGACGCTGGTCTTGTGACCGGCGACTACGATCGAGCGTTTCACGACCGGCGATTTCATGACGCATCCTCGCCATCGATCCGGTGCTGGTCAAGCAAGTCGGCGGCGCGCTTGCTGCGCCGCTCTTCGACAACGCGTTCGGATTTGGTCCGGCCGAACCGTGTCCGGTTGGCGTCGGCCTGTTTCGCCGACTGCGCTCGCTCAGCGCGTTTTCTAAATCGCTTCAGGTTGACTACGTCCCCCATGCCCGCCTCCATCATGTAACAAACTGAGAGCACGCGAAATCTTCACGAAAGCGTGAGTGGTCGCAATTGATCGGTTCGATGGTCATTTAAGAGGGTTCCCGCAATCGCCCCTTGATCAATGTCAAAAAAATACGTTTCGCTCTGCGAAAGTGCAATGTTTTTGGTCTACCACGCTCCGGCGCAACGACGATAGATGACCGGTCTCATTCTTTAGGCGTTATCGTCCATAACTATTTTTCCGAACCGTAATTTCACGGGGCGCGCAGTGCCCCTGATCAGCCCGGGCGGGTCATTTTGTCCGGCTGCACCAGCCGGTCGAATTCAGCCTCCGAAACAAAGCCCAGCCGCACCGCCTCTTCCTTCAGCGTGGTCCCGCGGCCATGCGCCGACTTGGCGACCTTCGCGGCATTGTCGTAGCCGATCTTCGGCGCCAGCGCGGTCACCAGCATCAGCGAGCGTTCCATCAATTCCCGGATGCGCTTTTCGTCGGCACGGATCCCTTCGACGCAGTGCTCGGTGAATGAGCGCGCGGCATCGGCGAGCAATTGGATCGAATGCATCATGCAATAAGCCAATAAAGGCTTGTAAACATTGAGTTCGAAATGTCCCTGGCTGCCGCCAGCCGTGATGGCCGTGTGGTTCCCGAACACCTGGCAGCACACCATGGTCATCGCTTCGCACTGCGTCGGATTGACCTTGCCTGGCATGATCGAGGAGCCCGGCTCATTCTCGGGCAGGATCAGTTCGCCAAGGCCGGAACGCGGACCCGAGCCGAGCAGGCGAATATCGTTGGCGATCTTGAACAGTCCGGTCGCGGCCGAATTGATGGCGCCATGCGCGAAAACGTAAGCGTCATTGGAGGCCAGCGCCTCGAACTTGTTGGCGGCGCTGGTGAAGGGAAGCTTGGTGATCCTGGCGACGTGTCTGGCGAACAGGCGCGCGAATTTCGGTTTCGAATTGAGCCCGGTTCCGACCGCGGTGCCGCCTTGCGCCAACGGATAAAGATCGTTTACCGCCACCTTCAGTCGTTTAATGCCACTCTCGACCTGCGCGGCGTAACCGGAAAATTCCTGGCCAAGCGTCAGCGGCGTCGCATCCTGGGTGTGGGTGCGGCCGATCTTGACGATATGGGCGAACGCCTTCTCCTTTTTGCGCAGTGCACCGTGAAGCAGGCTCAGCGCCGGAACCAGATCGGCAGTGATGCCGATCGCCGCCGCGATGTGCATGGCGGTCGGGAACGAATCGTTCGACGATTGACTCATGTTGACGTGATCGTTGGGATGAACCGGCGCCTTGGCGCCGAGCTTGCCGCCGAGCATCTCGTTGGCGCGGTTGGCGATCACCTCGTTGAGGTTCATGTTGGTCTGGGTGCCGGAGCCGGTCTGCCAGACAACAAGCGGAAAATGATCGTCGAGCTTGCCGTCGATCACCTCGCGCGCGGCGCGGATGATGGCGCTGGCGCGGCGCTGGTCGATCAGCCCGAGCTCGCGATTGGTTTGCGCCGCCGCCAGCTTGACGATGCCGAGCGCGCGAATGATGGGCATCGGCATCCGGTCCTGGCCGATGCGAAAATTCTGCCTGGAACGTTCGGTCTGCGCGCCCCAGTAGCGATCGGCGGGAACCTCGATCGGACCGAAGCTGTCGGTCTCGGTACGCGTGGAACCGGTTCGCGTGGATGTGGTCGATCGAGCCATGGGGGATATTTCCGTTGCACGCAACGATACGCAAGGAACCAGCTCGCGCAGGGGTTCCGGGCGGCGCGTTCCAGTCTATATGATGGCGCGGCTTTCCAGCGCGCGCATTATTTTTTGCGGAAGCGATCCAGCCGTACGACTTCGGCGCCCTCGCTGGGCTTTGCCGGCTCGTCCTGATTTTCGGCGGAAGGCGCGGCAACCGGCAGAGCGGAAGGAGCAGGAACCGCCGGAAGGTTCGTCGCCGGCGTTTCGGGGGCGGCGTCTGACGGCTCGAATTGCAGGCCGAACTGCACCGACGGATCGAAGAAGCTCTTGATGGCGTTGAACGGAACCACCACCCGCTCCGGGATTCCCCCGAACGACAGGCCGACTTCGAAGCGGTCCTCGGTCACCACCAGGTCCCAGAACTGATGCTGCAGGATCACCGTCATCTCTTCCGGATATTGCGCCAACAGCCGCGGCGACAGCTTCACGCCCTCCGCGGTGGACAGAAAGGTGATGAAGAAATGGTGATCCCCGGGCAGGCCGTGCTCGGCGGCGTCGGTCAATACGCGACGCAGCACCCCGCGCAGCGCGTCGCGCGCCAGCACGTCGTATCGGATATGATCGGTCGCCATTATCAGTCCTGTCGCGTTCAAATGCTGTCGATCGAGCCGGCGACGCGGCCGGTCCGACTCGCCCATTTTGCCCATGCTACCCCGGCGGCGGCCCGAGGTCAGCAGGCTTGCCGCCGTCGGTGAAAATTCCAGCAAACGACCGAGCTTGGAGCGCATACCCATCAGGCAAATGAAGTGGAGGCTTCTGTTGCCAGGTGCCTCCGAACCCCGCCTAGCGGAGCTTAACCCACTAGGACTTTAGACTTGGTTTTTCAAACCGCTTACGCGGCCTGAGCAACCGGAGCATAGTTGTCGTTTGCAACTATTGCATAGCCCGATAACGGCGGAACCATACCGGGAAAAAACACGCCCTTTACGCCCTCGTCGATCCTGGTTCGCCCCCGCCGAAACCCGCCATCCGGGCGGGCTTTGGTGGAGGCGCCGGGTACTGCCCCCGGGTCCGAATGGTTTATTGCGACGGCAATTTATTTCCATAGCCGGCGAACCGGCACGCTCAATATAGGGGGCAAAGCTTGAGAAAAACAGAGCCGGTTTAGGGGCATTCGGCCGCGGAACACGCCGAATTGGGTTGGCCTGGCCACGTCGCCCGTTCTAAATCTGACATATGCCCCCGGATTCGCCGCCGGCCGCCGTCGTGGTGCCGGAACTCCCGATCTCAGCCCCGCCCGGCCTGTTCGCGCTGTTCGCCGCGTTCGCCAAGATGTCGCTGTCGGGCTTCGGCGGCGTGCTGGCCTTTGCCCGGCGCGGCATCGTCGACCAGCACCGATGGATGACGGCCGAGGAGTTCAACGAGACCTTCGCGCTGTGCCATTTCCTGCCCGGCCCGAACATCGTCAATCTGTCGGTGGTGTTCGGATCGCGCTTTCGCGGCGTTCCCGGCAGCATCGCGGCCTTTGCCGGGCTGGTCGGTCCTCCCGTGGTCATCGTGACGATTCTGGCCGCGCTCTATGCGCGTTTCGGCGAAATCGACGCGCTTCGGCGAATCCTGTCGGGCGTGTCCTGCGCGGCGGTCGGCCTTTTGATATCGGTGGTGTTCCGGATGATGATGCCGCTGATCAGGAAGCGGGACTGTGGTCGGCATCGTGGTTCTGGCCGCGGTGTTTACCGCGATCGGCGTGCTGCGGCTGCCGCTGGCCGCGGTATTGCTGGTGGCGATCCCGCTGAGCGTCGCCATCACCTTTGCCATGCGCCGGCGGGTGACGGCATGAACATCAACCAGAGCCCGATTTGGACGCTGATTTCGACCTTCGGGCTGATGTCGCTGTTCGCGGTGGGCGGCGCGAATGCCGCTATCCCCGAGATGCACCGGGTCGCGGTCGACGTTCAGCACTGGCTGACCGACAAGCAATTCGCCGACGTCTACGCGATCTCGCAACTGTCGCCGGGGCCGAACGTGCTGATCGTTACCCTGATCGGCTATTCCGTCGCCGGCGTTGCCGGCGCGCTCGCCGCAACGCTTGCGATGTGCGTTCCGACCGCCATGCTGGCCTATTGGGTGAGCCGCCTGTTGACGCGTTCGAGCCATTCGCGCTGGCCCGCCATGATCCAGGCGGCGCTGGTGCCGCTTTCGATCGGGCTGATGGGCGCCAGCGGCCTGATTTTGGCGCAGACCTCCGATCGGACCTGGATCGCCGCCCTGGTCACCGCCGTCGTCGCGGTACTGGCTTTTGCAACGCGGCTTAATCCGCTCTGGCTGTTGCTGGCCGGCGGCCTTTTGGGTTTTGCCGGCGTGATCGGATGAGCATCGCGAACCGCCCCTCCGGCCTTGCCGCTTAAGGGCCGAATGCTCATTTTTCCGGGTATAATGACCGGGTTCGGCCAAATCGCGGCTGTCGCATGGCCGGTCCGGCCGTTAAAACTTGCCTTCGCTTGGATTTCGCCTTCGCCAAGGGCTCATAACGCAACACCATGAATCAGTATCACGACCTGCTCGAACGGATTCTGTCAGACGGCGCGGAGAAGGGTGACCGCACCGGCACCGGCACGCTGTCGATCTTCGGCCATCAGATGCGCTTCAATCTGGCCGCCGGATTTCCGATGCTGACCACCAAGAAGCTGCCGCTGAAGTCGATCGTGCATGAGCTCTTGTGGTTCCTCAAAGGCGATACCAACATCAAATACCTCAAGGACAACGGCGTTTCGATCTGGGACGAATGGGCTGACGCCAACGGCGATCTCGGCCCGGTCTATGGATCGCAATGGCGATCCTGGCCGGCGCCGGACGGCCGCCACATCGACCAGATCTCCAACGTCATCGACATGATCCGGCGCAATCCGGATTCGCGGCGCCTGATCGTCAGCGCATGGAATCCGGCGGACGTCGACAAGATGGCGCTGCCGCCGTGCCACTGCCTGTTTCAGTTCTACGTCGCAGGCGGCAAGTTGTCGTGCCAGCTCTATCAGCGTTCGGCCGACGTCTTTCTCGGCGTGCCGTTCAACATCGCGTCCTATGCGCTGTTGACGATGATGGTGGCGCAGGTGACCGGGCTGAAGCCCGGCGACTTCGTCCACTCCTTCGGCGACGTGCACCTCTACTCCAATCATCTCGAACAGGCCCGGCTGCAACTGACGCGGCCGACGCGGCCGTTGCCCACGATGAAGCTCAATCCCGACGTGAAGGACATCTTCGCGTTCCGCTACGAAGATTTCACGCTCGATGGCTACGATCCGCATCCGCACATCAAGGCCGAGGTCGCGGTGTAGAGTCTTCCTTAGCCGCTCAACTGCTCGCTCTTCGAACATATGGAATTGATGCTCGCGCTTGGGTACGTCACCATGTGCGATAGAGTTTCGCACCTTGTCGTACTGTTCCGAGACCCAGCGCTCTCTATCGCGTCCCAAGGTGAAATAGTTCTCCAGTTCTACATACCGAACTGTCTTAGTTTTTCGGTCAGTACACCGTATACCGCGATGGATAGTCATCGTTCGGTCCAGCAGGAAGCTCTTCTTGAAAGAGTATCTTCCACTTGCGTCGGTCAAACTCGCGATCGAAGTGGGCATCAGCTGCTTCTCGCGGCAGCGGAGCGAAAACCTCGGTCAGGTGGACTCGATTGCCGAGCTTTGAGAAGAGCTGATACATTTGCTCGCCACCTATTACGAAGAACTCCTTCTTGTCGGCGACCAAAGAAAGATTGTCCGCTAGGTACATTGGCGTCTTCGGGACTATGGCGACCAAAGCAAAGACGTGTCTGGAGTGTTCCAAATATTTGTCTCTCGGTCGTTTGCGGGTCGTCTCGACAAGACGATGTTCATACGCCCAGGCAACGGGCGGCCGATGGAATCGAAGGTGCTGCGACCCATTAGCACAGCATGGCCAAACGTAATCTTTTTGAAGCGTTGGAGATCCGTTCGAAGATGCCATGGCAGCTTATTATCAATCCCAATAATATGAGAGGGATACTCCTGGCTACGACGAATGAAATCGAAGGCATGCGGACGGGTGGTGGCATTAGCAAATAGTCGTCGCAAACGAGCGGCATCCGATTAGGACATATTGGGTTACGATCATTGCCGGGCCTCAACAAATCAATGGAGGGGGTAGGGCGTACTCGCCGTCGAAAGTCGCATTAACCCCTCCTGGCAATGTTTACATTGACAATTACCGGCTCAGGCATAGCTGCTTCGAGCCAGAAGCTTGCGTTGTAAGGGCCGGGGCGGTCCCCTATAAGGCCTGCTTATATTGCGAGGCCGGGCATCCGCCCATGGGCCCCGCGGAGGAGACCAATCGATGCCGTGGAAGAATCAAGGCGGAGGCCCATGGGGCTCGGGTCCGAAAGGGCCATGGGGCTCTGGCCCGCAACCGGTGGGGCCGAGGCCGCCCGATCTTGAAGACCTTCTTCGCCGCGCCCAGGACCGGCTGCAGCAATTGCTGCCCGGCGGGTATTTCAGCGGCATCGGCGTCGCGCTGGTCCTGCTGGTCGCCGTCGTGATCTGGGGATTGTCCGGCTTTTATCGCGTGCAGTCCGAAGAGCTCGGCATCGTGCTGCGCTTCGGCAAATATGTGCGCGACGCCCAGCCCGGCCTGAACTATCACCTGCCATATCCGATCGAGACCGTGTTGCTGCCGAAGGCGCTGCGCGTCTCCACCATCTCGATCGGCATGACGCTGATCGATGATCCCGCCCGCCGCGGCAGGACCATGCGCGACGTGCCGGAAGAGAGCCTGATGCTCACCGGCGACGAGAACATCGTCGATGTGGATTTCACGGTGCTGTGGCGCATCAAGCCGAAAGGCGCCGCGCGAATATCTGTTCAACATCCAGAATCCCGAAGGCACCGTGAAGGCGGTCGCCGAGAGCGCGATGCGCGAGGCGGTCGGCAAGGCCAACATCCAGCCGATCCTGACCGGCGCCCGTACCACCACCGAGCAGGGCGTGCAGGAACTGATGCAGAAGACGCTCGACAGCTACGGTTCCGGCATCCTGGTGCAGCAGGTGCAGATGCAGAAGGTCGATCCGCCGGCGCAGGTGATCGATTCCTTCCGCGACGTGCAGGCGGCGCGCGCCGATCTCGAGCGGTTGCAGAACGAAGCTCAGACCTACGCCAACCGCGTCGTTCCCGACGCCAAGGGACGCGCGGCGCAGATCCTGCAGGCCGCCGAGGGCTACAAGCAGCAGGCGGTCGCCGAGGCCAAGGGCCAGAGCGCGCGCTTCCTCAAGGTCTACGACGAATACAAGAAGGCGCCTGACGTGACGCGGGAACGCATCTATCTGGAGACGATGGAGCGCGTTCTCGGCGGCTCCGAGAAACTGATCTATGACGGCGGCGGTTCGTCCTCGCAGGGCGTGGTGCCGTATCTGCCGCTGAACGAATTGACGCCGCGGCGTCCGCCGGCAGCGACGACCGGTCAGCCGCAACAGCAGAGCGGAGCCACCCGATGAGATCCCCGGTCGCAGGCATTGTTGCGCTGTTTCTGCTGCTGGTCGCCGTTATCGTCGCCTACAGTTCGGTCTTCACCGTGGATATGACCGAACAGGCGCTGGTGGTGCGGCTCGGCAAGCCGGTCGACGTCTTTACCGAACCCGGCCTGCATTTCAAGGCGCCGTTCATCGACACCGTGATCGACGATCGACAAGCGGATCCTCGATCTCGAAAATCCATCGCAGGAAGTGATCGCCTCGGACCAGAAGCGGCTGGTGGTCGACGCCTTCGCCCGCTATCGCATCAAGGACGCGCTGCATTTCTACCAGAGCGTCGGCACGATCCAGGCCGCCAACATCCAGCTGACGACGCTGCTGAACGCCTCGCTGCGCCGCGTGCTCGGCGAGGTCACCTTCATCCAGGTGGTGCGCGACGAGCGTGAAAAGCTGATGGGGCTGATCCGCGACCAGCTCGACAAGGAAGCCGGCGGCTACGGCATCCAGGTGGTCGATGTGCGGATCCGGCGGGCCGATCTGCCGGAGCAGAACAGCCAGGCGGTCTACCAGCGCATGCAGACCGAGCGGCAGCGCGAGGCCGCCGAGTTCCGCGCCCAAGGCGGCCAGAAGGCGCAGGAGATCCGCTCCAACGCCGATCGCGAAGCCACCGTCATCATCGCCGAAGCCAATTCGACCGCCGAGCGGGTGCGCGGCGAGGGCGACGGCGAGCGCAACCGGCTGTTCGCCGAAGCCTACGGCAAGGATCCGGATTTCTTCGCCTTCTACCGCTCGATGACGGCGTATGAGAACGGGCTGAAGAGCAGCGATACCCGTTTCCTGCTGAAGCCGGACTCCGACTTCTTCAGGTTCTTCGGCGGCCCCGCCGGCAAGCGCAAGGGAGGCAGCGGCTACCGCCGCGCCGCCGCCACCGGCTGCGCCCGCTCAACCGGCGGCGCCGAAGCCATAGTGCCAAACGAAAAGGGGCGCAGCGAGGCTTCGCCCCCTGTCAAAAGTAAAAAGAACATCAAACGGGGGGTTGCAGTCCGATGAGGTCCATAGCGTTCGCCGACTTCCTCATCGGTGTGGGCGTTCTGTTTGTGCTTGAAGGCCTGATGTTCGCGGCAAGCCCGGCCTGGATGCGCCGGGCGATGAAGAGCGCGCTGGCGACGCCGGACAACATTCTGCGTGCTGTCGGGATCGGATCGGCGGTCGCCGGCCTGATCCTGATCTGGGCGGTCCGGCACTAGGTTCCCGTCATTTCCGGGCCTGGTGTTTGCGCACCATCCCGGAATGACAACCGCGGAAGCGGTCCGGCAAAAAATCCAGCGGGATCAACCCCATCGTGAGTGGCGGCGTCCCGCTTTTCGCCGTATTCAGCGGCGCTTATGTGAGCGGAATGTCCGGCTCAAATGCTTGCGCCGCAACCCAGTTCGGGCGCACTGTGGACTTCAAATTCCGCCCCGATTTTGCGAGGAGAAAAAGCTGATATGACCGGTGCGATTCCAGCCCTGAGCCATCGCCTGCGTCCCGTGCTGGCCGCGATCTGCCTTGGCGCGACCAGCGTCCTGATGTCGGCTCCGGTTCTTTCAGTGCCGGCCTTGGCGCGCGGCCCCGATGGCATCGCCGACGTGGCCGAGAAGGTGATCGATGCTGTGGTCAACATCTCGACCTCGCAGACCATCGAGGCCAAAGGCGGTGGCGGCGATAGCCGGGGTGCGATGCCGCAATTGCCGCCGGGTTCGCCGTTCGAGGAGTTCTTCGACGACTTCTTCAAGAACCGCCGTGGCGGTCCGGGCGGCAAGGGGGGCGACCTGCAGCCGCACAAGACCAACTCGCTCGGCTCCGGATTCATTATCGATCCCTCCGGCATCGTCGTGACCAACAATCACGTCATCGCGGATGCCGACGAGATCAACGTCATCATGAACGATGGCAGCAAGTTCAAGGCCGAGATCGTCGGCGTCGACAAGAAGACCGATCTGGCGGTCCTGAAATTCACGCCGAACAAGCCGCTGACCGCGGTGAAGTTTGGCAATTCCGACAAGCTGCGGCTCGGCGAATGGGTGATCGCGATCGGCAACCCGTTCAGCCTCGGCGGCACCGTGACGGCCGGCATCGTCTCGGCACGCAACCGCGACATCGCCTCGGGCCCCTATGACAACTACATCCAGACCGACGCCGCCATCAACCGCGGCAATTCCGGTGGCCCGCTGTTCAATCTCGACGGCGATGTGATCGGCGTCAACACGCTGATCATCTCGCCCTCGGGCGGTTCGATCGGCATCGGCTTTGCGGTCCCGTCCAAAACGGTGGCCAGCGTGGTAGATCAGCTCCGGCAGTTCGGCGAGCTGCGCCGCGGCTGGCTCGGCGTCCGCATCCAGACCGTGACCGACGAGATCGCCGAAAGCCTGAGCATCAAGCCCGCACGCGGCGCGCTGATCGCCGGCGTCGAGGACAAGGGTCCGGCGAAACCGGCGGGCATCGAGCCTGGCGACGTCGTGGTCAAGTTCGACGGCAAGGACATCAAGGAACCGAAGGATCTGTCGCGCGTGGTCGCTGACACCGCGGTCGGCAAGGAGGTTGACGTCGTCATCATCCGCAAGGGGCAGGAGGAGACCCACAAGGTCACGCTCGGCCGCCTCGAGGATACCGAGAAGGTGGTGCCGGCGGCGGCCAAGACCAGGGAGGAACCTGCGGACAGGCCGGTAACGCAAAAGGCGCTCGGCCTCGATCTCGCCACGCTCTCCAAGGACCTGCGCAGTCGCTACAAGATCAAGGACAGCGTCAAGGGCGTCATCATCACCAATGTCGACAGCGCTTCGGACGCCGCCGACAAGCGCCTGAGCGCGGGCGAGGTGATCGTCGAGGTGGCGCAGGAGGCCGTGAGCAACGCCGCCGACGTCAAGAAGCGCGTCGAGCAGTTGAAGAAGGACGGCAAGAAATCAGTGCTGCTGTTGGTGTCGAACGCCGACGGCGAGCTGCGCTTTGTCGCGCTCAGCGTGCAGTAGGACGCGTCAAAGCCGAATATCCGCGCTGGCTGCTTCAGCTGGATAGTCGTCCCTGCTTTCGCGGGACGACAGGGTGGGATTTACGTCTCCACGAATTCGTCCCGTCGATAGCCCTGCGCATACAACAGCGCCGTGAGGTCGCCATGGTCGATCCGTGCGGCAGCAGCGGCGGATACCGCGGGCTTGGCATGATAGGCGACGCCTAAGCCCGCTTTCTGGATCATGCCGAGATCGTTGGCGCCGTCGCCGACCACCAGCGTATCGATCTCGTCGAGGTCGAAGGATTCGGTGAGTTCGATCAGGGTCGCAAGCTTCGTGGCGCGCCCCAGGATCGGCTCCCTGACTTCGCCGGTGAACTTTCCATCGCTGGCCACGAGTTCGTTGGCGCGGTTCTCCTGAAAGCCGATCTTGGCGGCGATCTTGTTGGTGAACAGCGTGAAGCCGCCCGAGATCAGGCAGGTCCAGGCGCCGTGGGCGCGCATGGTCGCGACCAGTTCGCGGCCACCGGGCGTCAGCGTGATACGCTTTTCCAGAACTTCATCGACGACGCCGACCGGCAGGTCCTTGAGCAGCGCGACGCGTTCGCGCAGCGCCGGCTCGAACGCGATCTCGCCGCGCATCGCACGTTCGGTAATGGCCGAGACATGCGCCTTCAATCCGGCAAAGTCCGCCAGCTCGTCGATGCACTCCTGCCCGATCATGGTGGAATCCATGTCCGCCAGAAAAAGCTTCTTGCGCCGCGCTGCTTGGGGCTGCACGACAATGTCGATCGGCAGGTCGCCGCGCACCTCGCGCAAACGGGCTTCGATGGCGTGGAAGCCTTCAGAGGGAATTTGGCCCTCGGCAATGAAGGGGATATCGACCGCCACTTCGTCGAACAGCCATCGCGCTGGGCCGGCCGAGGGCAAAATGGCGCGCGCGCCATCCACCATCGTGCTATCGAGCGCGGGGTCGGCGGGATTGCAGATCAGCGTGGCGACGAGAGACATCTTCGTGAATTCACCGGGGGACAACAGCAAGGCGGTGCTTATCGCAGGGCCGACTGCCAGCGGCAAGTCGGCCTTGGCGCTCGAGCTTGCGCAAAAAACCGGCGGGGTCATCGTTAACACCGATTCCATGCAGGTTTATCACGATCTCCGCATCATCACGGCGCGCCCGACGCCGAAAGAGGAGGCGCAGATACCGCACCGGCTCTATGGCCATGTCGACGCCGCGGTGAATTTTTCCGCCGGCGCCTGGGTGGCCGATGCTGCCGGGGTGCTGGCGGAGGTCCGCGCGCAGGGCACCTTGCCGATTTTCGTCGGTGGCTCGGGCCTGTATTTCAAGGCGTTGACGCGCGGGTTGTCGGCGGTGCCGCCGATCCCGCCCGAGATCCGCGAGGGCGTGCGCGCGCGGCTGGAGCGCGATGGCGTTGAGGCGCTGCATGCGGAGCTGGCGCGGCACGACCCGGCATCCGCCGAGCGCTTGAAACCGCGCGACCGGACCCGGATCGCCCGCGCACTGGAAGTGGTCGAGGCCACCGGGCGCACGCTGACCGACTGGCATCGCGACGGATTGCCGGCGCTATTGCCGCCGGGCACGTTCACTGCGCTGTTTCTCGCGCCCGATCGCGACGCGCTTTATGCGCGGATCGACGCGCGCTTCGATGCGATGCTGAAGGCCGGCGCACTGGAGGAGGTCGCGGCGCTGGCAGCGCGGCGTCTCGATCCCTTGTTGCCCGCCATGAAGGCCCATGGCGTGCCTGCGCTGATCCGGCATCTGAACGGAGAGATCACGCTGGAAGAGGCGGCCATGATCGGCCGCGCCGATACCCGCCACTACGCCAAGCGCCAGTTCACCTGGTTCCGGCACCAGTTGCCGGAATTCGATTGGGTGAAGCCGGAGGAGATGGAGGAATGGCTTCAAACTTTCATTCCGGGGCGCTCGTGAAACGAGCGAACCTCAGATGTGCGATGCGACGCGCCCCCGGAATGACGGTTCAGGGATGCGCATAGCTGGAAACAGCAAATTCCTACTCGCCGAACGCCAGGAACCCCGCTAAGCTTCATAAATCGCGCGCGGCGCCGCCTATCCCTTGACATTCGGGACTTGGCGGATATAACCGCGCAATCTTTGGGAAGCGCGAGCGGCGATATGCGTAATATTATTACCAAATTCCTTATCGTCGTCGTACCCAGGCGCACCGCCGGGGGTGGCTGAGGCCATCCAAATTCGGGCGGTGTGCATGGGGCCTCTTGGGCCCTTTTTTATTTTTCAGACAACGAAGCCTCTCTCCAAACCAAGAAAAGCCGCGTGAGAACAGCGCATCCGGAGCAAGCCATGAGTGAGAAAAGCCACGATCCCAACCAGATGACCGGCGCAGCGATGATCGTGCGGGCGCTGATCGATCATGGCGTCAAGCATCTGTTCGGCTATCCCGGCGGTGCCGTGCTTCCAATCTATGACGAGATTTTCCAGCAGAGCGACGTTGAGCACATCCTGGTGCGGCACGAGCAGGGCGCCGGCCACGCAGCTGAGGGTTATGCGCGCTCCACCGGCAAGCCGGGCGTGGTGCTCGTGACCTCGGGCCCTGGCGCCACCAACATGGTGACGCCGCTGACGGATGCGCTGATGGATTCGATTCCCCTGGTCTGCATCACCGGGCAAGTTCCCACGCATTTGATCGGCAACGACGCGTTCCAGGAATGCGACACCGTCGGCATCACCCGGCCCTGCACCAAGCACAACTGGCTGGTGCGCGACGTCAACGATCTGGCCAAAGTGCTGCACGAGGCCTTCTACGTCGCCAGCACCGGACGGCCCGGCCCTGTCCTGGTCGACGTGCCGAAGGACGTGCAGTTCGCGGTCGGCACCTATCATCCGCCGCGCAAGGCCGACGTGCACGTGTCCTACGCACCGCGGGTCAAGGGCGACGCCGCGCAGATCCGTAAAGCGGTGGCGCTGCTCGCCTCCGCCAAGCGACCGGTGATCTACTCGGGCGGCGGCGTCATCAATTCCGGACCGGAAGCCTCCAGGCTGCTGCGCGAACTGGTCGAGACCACAGGATTCCCGATCACCTCCACCTTGATGGGGCTCGGCGCCTATCCGGCCTCCGGCAAGAACTGGCTCGGCATGCTCGGCATGCACGGCACTTACGAGGCCAACATGACCATGCATGGCTGCGACGTCATGCTGTGCGTCGGCGCGCGCTTCGACGACCGCATCACCGGACGCGTCGATGCGTTTTCGCCGGGTTCGAAGAAGATCCACATCGATATCGACCCGTCCTCGATCAACAAGAACATCCGCGTCGACGTGCCGATCATCGGCGATGCCGGCAATGTGCTGGGCGATCTCTTGCAGGTGTTCAAGGCCGAGGCAAAGAAGCCGGATATCAAGCAATGGTGGCAGGAAATCGCGAAATGGCGCGCGCGTAATTCGCTGTCCTACAAGAAGAACAACGATATTATCCTGCCGCAATTCGCGATCCAGCGGCTGTTCGAGGCCACGCGCGGCCGTGACGTCTACATCACGACCGAAGTCGGCCAGCACCAGATGTGGGCCGCCCAGTTCTTCGGCTTCGAGGAGCCGCACCGCTGGATGACTTCGGGCGGGCTAGGCACCATGGGTTACGGCCTGCCGGCGGCGCTCGGCGTGCAGGTCGCCCATCCCGACAGCCTCGTGATCGACATCGCCGGCGATGCTTCGGTGCAGATGACGATGCAGGAGATGTCGACGGCCGTTCAATTTGAATTGCCGATCAAGATCTTCATCCTGAACAACCAGTATATGGGCATGGTGCGGCAGTGGCAGCAGCTTCTGCACGGCAACCGGCTGTCGCACTCCTATTCGGAAGCGCTGCCGGATTTCGTCAAGCTCGCCGATGCCTTCGGCTGCGTCGGCATCCAGGCGATCAAGCCCGGCGATCTCGACGGTGCCATCAAGGAGATGATCAGCGTCAAGCGCCCGGTGCTGTTCGATTGCCGCGTGGCGGCGCTGGAGAATTGTTTCCCGATGATTCCATCCGGCAAGGCGCACAACGAAATGCTGCTGCCGGCGGAAGCCACCGATGAAGCCACCGCGACCGCCTTCGCCGGCGGCAAGGCGCTGGTGTGATGAGAGGCAAAGCCGATGTTTGATCTCGGGCAATTGGAACGCGCGCAGGAGATCGTGGGCCAGGCGGTCCCGCCGACGCCGGCGCATGCGTGGCCGTTGCTGGCGCAGCGGCTCGGTGCGACGATCATTGTCAAACATGAGAACCATACGCCGACTAGCGCTTTCAAGGTACGCGGCGGACTGATTTATCTCGATCGCCTGAAGCGTGAACGGCCCACCACGCCCGGGATCATTTCGGCGACGCGCGGCAATCATGGACAGAGTTCTCGCGTTTGCGGCGAGCCGTCACGGCGTTCCGGTGACGATCTATGTGCCACACGGCAATTCGGTCGAGCAAAATCGCGCGATACGTGGATTGGGCGCCGAGCTCGTCGAGCACGGCGAGGATTTTCAGGCGGCCCGCGAGGAGGCCTATCGTCGCGCGGAGGTCAATGGGCTGGAAATCGTGCCGGCCTTCCATCCCGATCTCGTCCTGGGCGTCGCGACCTATGCGCTCGAACTATTGCGAAAGGCGCCGGATCTCGACGTTCTCTATGTTCCGATCGGGCAGGGCTCCGGTATTTGCGGCTGCATCCTTGCCCGTGATCTGCTTGGCCTGAACACGGAAATCGTCGGCGTGCAGTCGACCGAAGCACCTTCTTACGCACTGTCGTTCGCGGCCGGCGCCGTCGTGACGACCAAAACCAGCAATACGCGCGCCGACGGTGTAGCGACCCGTATTCCCGATTCCGACGCGGTCGCGATCATCTGCAAAGGCGCTTCCGGCGTCGTGCAGGTGACAGACGACGAAATCGCCTCGGCGATGCGGGCTTACTGGACCGATACCCATAATCTTGCGGAAGGCGCCGGCGCGGCTGCGCTCGCAGCGGCTCTGCAGGAGAAGAAAAAACTTCAAGGCAAGCGCGTCGGCCTTATTTTGAGCGGCGGCAATATCGATTTTGACCGGTTTCGCAGTTGGGTCGGGCCGGATGCCGTTGCCGAAGATCAACGCGCGATGACGTGACAGAGAAAAATTCAAGGGGACGACGACAATGAACCAGCCCGCATCCGCCTATTTTATGGAAGAGCGCCACGAGCCGACCGAGGCGCACACGCTCTCGGTGCTCGTGCAGAACGAGCCCGGTGTGCTCGCGCGCGTGATCGGGCTATTTTCGGGGCGCGGCTACAACATCGAAAGCCTCACCGTTTCCGAGACCGAGAACCAGAAACACGTCTCCCGTATCACCATCGTCACCACAGGCACCCCGATGGTGATCGAGCAGATCAAGCACCAGCTCGACCGCATGGTTCCGGTGTTTCGTGTGGTCGACATGACCTTGACCGGCCGCTCGATCGAGCGGGAACTCGCAATGGTGAAATTGCGCGGCACCGGCGAGCACCGCGTCGAGTCGCTGCGGCTGGCCGAAGCGTTCCGCGCCCGGGTGATCGACGCCACCGTCGAAAGCTTCGTGTTCGAGATCACGGGCAATTCCGCCAAGATCAACCAGTTCATCGACCTGATGCGCCCGCTCGGCCTGATCGAGGTTTCGCGCACCGGCGTCGCCGCGATCGGGCGCGGGGCGGAGGGGATGTGAGCCATGCTGGCGCGCGATTGGTATTACAATGAACGCCGGCGGATCGGGCTCGATTCCGCGGTCGCCTCGATCTATGACCATCAGGACGATAGCGACCTTCGCGCTCGCGCGGCGCTGACCATGCTGGGCGTGCAGCCTGGCTGGCGGGTGGCCGATATCGGCTGCGGCAACGGAGTTCTGGCCTGCGAGGCCGCGATGATGGGCGCCGAGGTCGACGCGATCGATATTTCGCCGGCGATGCTGGCGCTCGCCCAAATCCAGGCAAAGGATCGCAAGATCGCGATTCGCACCCAATCCGCCGGACTGCTGAGCTTCGCCTATCAGCCGAATTCGTATGACCTGATCGTCAGCGAATTCACGCTGCATCATCTGCCGGATTTCTGGAAAGCCGTGGCGCTGGCGAGGATCTTTCGCGCGCTGAAGCCCGGCGCAAGCTTTTACCTGCGGGACATCGTGTTCGTCAGCACGCCCGACGGACCCGAGCGCGACGTCGGAGCGTGGGCTGATTTCAACATCAAGAACCACGACTTTTCGCGCGACAGCGTGATGACCCACATGCGCGACGAATACTCGACCTTCGGCTGGGTGATCGAACGGATGCTGACCGATGTCGGCTTCACGCTGGTGTCCGCGGATTATCACGCGCCGCTGCACGGCACTTATTTGCTGCGAAAGCCCAAATCCGCCGAGCAGAGCTAGCTGCCATGAAGCCTTACGACGTCTTTCTGGCCGTCATGGTGGCGGTGATCTGGGGGCTTGCCTTCGTGGCGAGCCGGCTCGCGCTCGACGAATTTTCCCCGGCGCTGATGACGGCGCTGCGCTTTGGCATTGCCGCCGTGCCCTGCCTGTTCGTGCGCAGGCCCGGCGTCTCCTGGCCGCTGCTGGTCGCGATCAGCGGCACACTGTTTCTCGGCCAGTTCCTGGCGCAGGCCTATGGCCTCGCGCATGGCGTGCCCGTCGGCCTCACCAGCGTGATCGTGCAGAGCCAGGCGCTGTTCACGATCGCTTTTGCCGTGGTGGCGTTTCGCGAAATGCCGACGCCGATGCAGGGGCTCGGCATTGGCGTCGCCGCCATTGGGCTTTTGATGATCTGCGGCACGGTCGGTTACGATTTCAGCGCCGGTGCCTTCGCCGTGCTGATGATCTCGCCGGTCAGCTTTGCGATCGGCAATCTCCTGCTGCGGCAGGCGCGGGACGTGCCGATGTTCGATCTGTTCGCCTGGCTCTGCCTGGTGCCGCCGCTGCCGCTATTGGCGCTGGCGCTGGTCGCCGACGGGCCGCACGCGACCCTCAACTCGCTGATCCATATGTCGCTGACCGGCCTTGCCTGCATGCTGGTGCTGGGCGTGATTTCCACCAGCGTCGCCTATTGGCTGTGGGGCCGGCTGCTGCGGGATTACACGGCGGCGCAGGTGGTGCCGTTCGCGCTGCTGGTGCCGTTCATCGGCGCGGGCGCCTCGACCATCGTGTTCGGCGAACGGTTCGGGCCGCTGCGGCTGGCCGGAATGCTCATCGTGGTGTGCGGGATTGCGGTCATGCTGCTGTCGAGGCGGCCGCAAGCCCTGCCTGAACAAGCCCTGCCTGAAATCATCTGAGGGCTGCCATGTCGCAACAGCTTCTGATCGCCTTCGTGATCTTCGCCATCGTGATGTTCTTCACGCCCGGGCCGAACAACATCATGCTGCTGGCGTCGGGGCTCACGCACGGCTTCCGCCGCACGCTGCCGCATATCGCCGGCGTCACCCTGGGCGTCGCCTTCATGGTCGCGGCGGTAGGGCTCGGCCTGGGTACGATCTTCGTCGCTTATCCGGTGCTGCAGACGATTCTGAAATATGCCGGCGCGGCCTATCTGGTCTATCTCGCTGTGGGGATCGCGCTGTCTGGGGCGGCGCCGACGGGGCAGGACGTCAGGCGCGGCCCGATGACGTTCTGGGGCGCAGCCGTTTTCCAGTGGATTAATGTCAAGGGCTGGGTGATGGTGATCGGCACCATCACCGCCTATGCGTCGATTGCCCGCTTTCCGATCAATATCCTGATCCAGACAGCAATCAGCCTCGCGATCGGGACCGCCTCGACGGTGGCCTGGGCGCTGTTCGGCAGCACGCTGCGGCCGGTGTTGTCGTCGGAGCGGGCGGTGCGCGTTTTCAACATCGTGATGGCCGTGCTGCTGCTCGCTTCGCTCTATCCGGTTTTCATGGACGCATGAGAGGGCGGCGCACCATGCAGAAACGGGTTTCCCTCAGCTTGAAAAATGCTCTAGACAACGCCGGAAATTCGCTGGGCGCACCCGGCTCACCAGCGCCCAAACGCCTGATTTAACTGCCGATTTTGGCTACTCACGAGGAAACGACCATGCGTGTTTATTACGATCGCGACGCCGATTTGAACCTGATCAAGGGCAAGAAGGTGGTCATCGTCGGCTATGGCAGCCAGGGCCACGCCCATGCGCTGAACCTGAAGGATTCCGGCGTCAAGGACGTCGCCATCGCGCTGCGCAAGGGATCAAGCTCCGCCAAGAAGGCCGAGGCCGCCGGTTTCAAGGTGATGGAGGTCGCCGAGGCCGCCAAATGGGCCGACCTCGTCATGATGCTGACCCCCGACGAATTGCAGGGCGACATCTACCGCGAGCATCTGCACGACAACATGAAGAAGGGCGCCGCTCTCGTGTTCGCCCACGGCCTCAACGTGCACTTCAACCTGCTCGACCCGCGTCCCGATCTCGACGTGCTGATGATCGCGCCGAAGGGCCCCGGCCATACCGTGCGCTCCGAATACCAGCGCGGCGGCGGCGTGCCCTGCCTGATCGCGATCGCCAAGGACGTCTCAGGCAACGCCCATGACCTCGGCCTCAGCTACGCCTCGGCGATCGGCGGCGGCCGCGCCGGCATCATCGAGACCTCGTTCCGCGAAGAATGCGAGACCGACCTGTTCGGCGAGCAGGTGGTGCTGTGCGGCGGCCTGGTCGAACTGATCAAAGGCGGCTTCGAGACGCTGGTGGAAGCCGGCTATGCGCCGGAAATGGCCTATTTCGAGTGCCTGCACGAGGTGAAGCTGATCGTCGATCTGATCTATGAAGGCGGCATCGCCAACATGAACTACTCGATCTCCAACACCGCCGAGTACGGCGAGTACGTCACCGGCCCGCGCATCGTCACCGACGAGACCAAGAAGGAAATGAAGCGCGTGCTCGACGACATCCAGTCCGGCCGGTTTGCGCGCGACTGGATGCTGGAGAACAAGGTCAACCAGACCTCGTTCAAGGCGACCCGCGCCAAGCTCGCCGCCCACCCGATCGAGGAAGTCGGCGTCAAGCTCCGCGACATGATGCCGTGGATCAAGAAGGGCGCCTTGGTCGATAAGACGAAGAACTAAGGCTTGATCCACGATTCCTGGTGCGAGATCGCGCAAGCGCGATCTCGATGATCAAGAAGGGCGCCCTGGTCGATAAGACCAAGAACCAGGTCGCGCCGCCGGTTGCGGGGGGCGCGCGGGCGCACCTTGCACCGCAACGAAAAATTAAGCCCTATCCGGCATATTCAAGAGCGAGGACGCGATGCACGTTCTCGCTCTTGTCGTCTCGGCCGTTCATGCGCCGCTCGAATGACGCGAAACGCCCCCGCCGAAGAAATGACGCTTCAATCACATTCTTCGTCTGAAGTGGCTCAAGCGATTTGTTGAAGCCGAAAAGTCCTGCAGCTTCAGATTCAAAGCGCCGTTACTTAATGTACGCTCTCGCGCCTTGGTGCCACTTCTCGCGGCAAGAGCTGTGTGTTCATGTATATTGTTGGGCGAGCTGAGTGATACGCGCCGCGCCCCTGGCGGGGCCGGTACCGAATATCGGCTATCTGATGCCGGCTGCGTCAAAAGCCGCTTCCACCGCCGCGGCACGGAGTTCGATCTGTTTCTGCGGCAGCTTGCGGAACAGCGATCGCGTCGCCAGAACCACGCCGCGCCGGCTGTCGGAAAACGTCGATTGGCGCGAGAGCTGCTGGGTCAGCGCGACATAGAACATCGCCGCGAGTTCGTGCGGACGGAAGATGAAGGCTTTGCCGTCGTTCGCCGTCATCACATTGAAGGCAGCGAAATTATGAATGCCGCTGTTGACGTGCACGCCGCCCAAATCGTCGTTCTGGGTCAGCGGAACGTTAATGAAATCCTTCATCAGTTTGGGCTGGCGATGCCGGGTCGGATCCTGCATGTCGCGAACCGCGACGCCGCAGCCGACGTGCCAGTCCCATTTCGCGATATCCGGCTGCGCGCCGTTGGCGATGAGGGTGCCGAAAATATCCGAATAGGATTCGTTGAGCGCGCCGGTCTCGCCCAGATAGATCAGCCGCGCCGTGGCGCCGGTGACGCCATGAAACAGTTCATGGGCGACCACGGAGAGGGATGACGCCATTGACCGCAATTTGCCGTCAAGCCGCTCCTGGCCGTACAGCATCTGGGTGCCGTCCCAGAATGCGTTCAGCCAGACCTTGCTGCCGGGCGGCTGCTCGAACTGCTTGACCACGCAGTTGACGGTGGAGACCACGCGCCCGCCCATGTTGTCGATGTTGTTGCGCTTGAGCACCTTGCGCAGAAAGGTCGTGACCAAAGCGGCGTGGGTATGGGCGCTGACCGCCGCCGGCGACCAGGGATGCGTCACGAGATTGCCGGGCAGCTTGCCCCCGATGGGGTCGAGGTAGGCGAGGTCGTAGGTTTCGATGTTGAGTACGGCGTCGCGCATCACCCGCTTGCCGCCTTTGACTTCGATGTTGAAGGACTTCATGTGGCCGAGTTCATCGCGGGCGCTGGCGGTGCTGTGCGCGACGGCCGGGGTGCGCGGCAATTCCGCCACCAAAGCGCCGGTCAGCGCGTCAATGACGTAATCGTACACCAGCGGGATCTGCTGTTGGGCCGGCGATGCCTTGCCCTTGTTCCGGCTCCTCACATCCTCGACGATATAGGCGAGGCGCCATTTGCCCTTATGGTCGAGAAACAGATGAAGCGCCGGAACGCCGTCGGGAAGTTTCCGTCCGTAGCCTGCCAAGGCGGCAATCCTCGTCAGCGCGTCAAGCGGTGAGATTTTTGCCACGTAGGACGCAAGATCCGGCTTTGCCATATCGGAGTTGAGCGAGACCAGCTCATTGTCGTCATCGAGTTCGACGCTGACCAGCGAGGCGAAAACCGGAATACCTTTAATCTGCTGGCGAAACTTGACGATGGTGGTTCCGGTCAGCGGCACCGTCTCGACGCCGAGGCTCCTGAAATCGCTCTCCTCGTCATCGACTTTCGGCGCGCTCAATGACGGCATCGCGCGGCTGGCAAAGGCGTGGGCGAGGATGCGCTTTGCGGCGCTTTCCGGATCGAGATTTTTCGGCAGGCTTTCCGCAAGCGCGAACGTGTTGGAAGCCGGGCGATCCGCCTTCAGCGCCTCGAAGGCGCGGCGGCCGCGTTCTTCCGTGACATGCATCGCCAGAGCCTGAAAGCCACGCCCTGCCGCTGCCCGCGCGCCGACGGCGCGCGCCGGTGCCCTCTTGGCCGTCGCCTTCTTCGCTTTCCTTGCCATGATTGTAGTCCCCCCATCCGTCAACCGGAGAGGTTAGGTCAATCGGGCGAGATTGGGAATCGCAAAGGCTGATGGTCGCCCGCGAAAGAAGCGCGGCCGGCGCGGCCATTCGCCCGCCCGCCGCACTATGACTTCGATCAACGCGTGCGGGATGCTGGCGCGGTGCGCCGCATTGCGCTTCGCTCCATCCACACTACATGGCTTTGTCAGGCGTCAAGGGGGGCCAATCATGCAATCTGTCGTCATTACCGGAGCTTCCACGGGCATCGGCTGGGCCACGGCAAAGCTGCTGCTCGGTCGCGGGTTTCGGGTGTTCGGCAGCGTGCGCAAGCAGGCCGACGCTGATCGCCTGCGGGGCGAACTCGGCACCAATTTCACCCCGCTTCTGTTCGACGTCACCAATGAGGCCGCGGTGCTGGCAGCCGCCCGCGAGGTCCGCACCGCGCTAAACGGCGAGACCCTGACCGGGCTCGTCAACAATGCCGGCATCGCGGTCGCGGGGCCGGTGCTCGAGCTCGCGGCCGACGAATTCCGCCGCCAGATGGACGTCAACGTGATCGGGCCGATCATCGCCACGCAAGCCTTCGGTCCGCTGCTGGGCTCCGATCCGTCGCTGAAGGGGCCGAAGGGACGGATCGTGATGATCAGCTCGGTGGCCGGCAAAAGCGGCAACCCGCTGACGGCGGCCTATTCGGCCTCGAAGCATGCGATCGAGGGGCTGTCGGAAAGCCTGCGCCGCGAAATGATGCTGTTCGGCATCGACGTGATCGTCGTTGCGCCCGGCGCGGTGAAGACGCCGATCTGGAGCAAGGCCGAGAAGGTCGACATTTCCGCCTACCGGAACTCGCCGTTCTTCCCGGCGCTGGAAAGAATCCGCAACTTCATGCTGCATCTCGGCGAGATTGGATTGCCGCCGGAGAAGATCGCGGAAACGATCGCCGACGTCCTGACCTCGGCGCACCCCAAAGTGCGTTACCAGATCACGCCAGACCCGGTGCGACATCTGATCACGGGACTACTGCCGAAGCGGACGGTCGACAAGATCATCGCCAAGCGGCTCGGCTTGCTGCCCCCGACGTGAGAGTGCTCGATCCCTCGTTCGAGGAGCAGAAGAAGATCATACTTCGCTGCCAGGGCCTGTTCTATGCCTGCAAGGCAGGCGCCGGGGCCCGCCGCTTCAACCGGCTCCTGATCGACGCCGGGCCGATCCACGGCTTGCAGGGTCTGACATGAAATTTCGGTGCGCCGCTGCCGTCTGCGGTCGCCAATTGCCCAAAAACCGTCGCCGCGTTCCTGGCGACCGCCTTCACCTGAGAGGGGCACCGCAACAGATTGGCTTCGGGCGTAAGCCCGCTGCCGGTGCTGCCTGTTTTCGTCTCAACGGCTTGACCCCGGGCGCTTTATCCATATGAGATGCAAGCATGAGATCCGTCCGTGCGCTATTTCCCGTCTTCCTGATTGCAGCCTGGTCGTCCGCTTCGGCGGAGACGATGAGGTTCGAGGATTCCGCGGCAATGCTGGGCGCAAGTTGCGCCAAGGACATCGCTGACAATTGCCGCGGCGTCAATCTCGATGCCGTTCGCATGAAGGATTGCCTGTCGCGCAATCAGGATGTTCTGTCTCCTCAGTGCAAGAGCAACTATGGCCCGGCCTTCGATGCGATTCAGAAGCGCGCGACGGCACGTCAGGCCGTCACCAAATTATGCCAGCGCGACACGGCCAAATTCTGTGGCAGCGTCCCCAAGGACGATCGCGGCCAGGTGCTGGACTGCTTGTTGGCGGGGCCGCGCGGAATGACCCTCAACTGCAACAAGGCCCTCACCGAGGCGGGGTATCGCTGATGCGATCGGGGAGAGAAAGTCGGCGCGGCGTCATCGCTCTGCTCGGGGCCGCGCTGATCGGTTTGGCGGCGCTGCCGGCTTCGGCGCAAACGCAGGCCGGCGGCTCGGCGGATGAATGGGTCAACAAGCTTTCCGGCCTCGAGACCGCGCCGGATCTGGATGTCGCCGCCCTGCGGCAACAGGCGATGGGTCGGATCAAGGCGAGGGCGAAGGCCGACGCCGCGCCGGTCAAGCGGCCGCTGATCGCGCCGGAGCTGCTCAAGCTGCCGCAGTTCGCGGCCGATATTCGGTTTGACGAAGACGCCGCCGTGGTTCTGCCTGAGTCATATCGGACGCTGGGGCGCATCGCCGATACGCTCTACCGTCCGTCGCTATTGGGATACAAATTCCTGATTGTGGGTCACACCGTTTCGACGGGAAAACGCGAATACAATCTGACGCTGAGCCAGCGAAGGGCCGAGGTGGTCCGTGACGTCCTGGTCAACACCTTCAAAGTTTCGCCGAAACGCCTTCAGGCGCTCGGTCTCGGCGAGGAGCAATTGCTGGACAGCGCCCATCCGGCCGCGCCGGTGAACCTGCAAGTCCAGGTCATCACCGTGGGAAAGACGCCTTAGGGCTTCCCGCGGCAGCATCGACACGATAGGGACGATTCCCAGGAGGTCCAAATGACAACAAGCCTGAAACAGATGATGGAAGCCGCCAACGCCGCGGTGCAGAAGATCACGCCGGCCCAGGCCCGCGAGATGATCGGCAAAGGCAACACGCTGGTGGTCGATGTGCGTGACGCCCCGGAGGTCGAAAAGAGCGGCAAGGTTGCCGGCGCCCTGCATGTTTCGCGCGGCATGCTGGAATTCCGTGCCGACCCCGATTCGCCCTACCACGACAAGAACTTCGCCAAGGACAAGACCGTCATCCTCTATTGCGCGTCCGGCGGGCGCTCCGCTCTGGCCGCCAAGGTCCTCAAGGATATGGGCTACAGCCAAGTCTACAATGTCGGCGCCTTCAAGGATTGGGCAGAACACGGCGGCGAGATCGAAAAGCCGATCGAGCCGGGTATGTGACGACGCGCTACGGTTTCCCGATCTTTTCCCACAGCCAGCGTGCCACCGCCGCCGGCGATGACGCGCCGTCGCCACCGGCGGCGCGCAGATTGGCCTCGCGCATGGTCGCGATATCGATTTTGCCGAGCAGCGGCTGCAGCGCCGCGCGCAAGGCGGTATCGGACGCGCGCTTCGGCGCCAGCAGCACGATTGCATCGTAGGGCGGAATGGCGTGCTTGGGATCGTCCAGTACCACCAGGTCATATTTCGCGATCAGCCCGTCTGAGGTATAGCCCGCGATCACGTCGACCTCGCCAGATGCGACCGCCGCATACATGAAATCCGGCTGCATTTGCCGCTGTGCGCGAAACTTCAGCCTATAGGCCGCGCGCAGCCCGGCCCATTCCGGTCGCGAGAAGAACTCGTAGTCCCCCGCTATCGACAGCGTGCCCGCATGCGGCGCCAGATCGGCAATCGAGTGAATGCCGAGCGCTTCGGCGCGCTTGCGCGGCATCACCAGCGCATAGGCGTTTTCAAAACCGAGCTCGCCGAGCAGCGTCACCTTTTGCTGCGCCAGCGTCGCCTTCAATTCGCGCAACAATTCCTCGCGCGACCTGATGTCGGTGTGGTGAAACTGGTTGGTCCATAGCGTGCCGGAATAATCGACATAGGCGTCGATATCGCCGGAGACCAATGCATCGAAGATCACGTTGGAGCCGAGGCCCTCGCGCGTGGTCGCCGTGAGCCCCGCCGCTTGCAGCCGCTGCGTGATCAGCGCCGACAACACATATTGTTCGGCAAAGGTCTTGGCGCCGAAGATGTAACTCGAGGGCGAACGTGCCAGCGAGGGCACCAAGGTCGCCGCGACCAGCGCGGCGATGCCGATACCGCCCAGCGCCGTGCGCAGGCGGTTGCGCCGGCGAAGACCGGTCTCGATCAAGGCCAGCAACTGATCGACCGCTAGCGCCAGAACCGCCGCGGCAAGGCAGCCGAACAGCACGAACACCCAGTTCTGGGTCTGCAATCCCGCAAAGATGTAGTTGCCGAGGCTGGTCTGGCCTATCGGGGTCGACAACGTCGCAGTGCCGATTACCCACACCGCCGCGGTGCGGATGCCCGCCATGATCACCGGCAGCGCCAGCGGCAGCTCCACCGTGAACAGCGACTGACGCGGCGTCATGCCGACGCCTTGGGCGGCTTCGAGGATCGCGGCATCGATGCCTTGCAGGCCGGTGATGGTGTTGCGCAGCACCGGCAGCATCGAATAAAGCGCCAGCGCCAATACCGCGGGCAGGAAGCCGAACGCGGAAAAATCAAATCCGAGCCACCTTAGCGATATTGAAGCGAGCGCCAGCAGCAGGGGATAGAACAGCGCCAGCAGCGCCAGGCCCGGCACCGTCTGCACGATGCTGGCAAATCCGAGCAGCGCGCCACGCATCAGTGCGTGGTGGCGCGCGGCGATCGCCAGCGGCAGGCTGACCAGAAGTCCCAGCGCCAGCGCGGTCACGCTGACGCGGACGTGATTGCCGAGATAATCGGGGAGATGCGCCAGCGCCTCGCTCCAGCGCGGATCGGCGAACAGGCTCATGCCGCGCCATCCCGCGGCAGCAGCACCTTCAGCCGCTCGGCCTGCCGCCGCGGCGTGCGCAAGAGCTCGCCGACGTAAGCATCGCCGCTATTCGAAAGCTCCGCCGGCGTGCCCTGCGCCACCAGCCGTCCGGCGCGCATCACCGCGACGCGGTCGGCGAGCAAAATGGCTTCCGTCATGTCGTGGGTGATCATGACCGTGGTCAGCCCGAGCTTGCTGTGCAGCACGCGGTAGTCGTCGCCGAGCGCGTCGCGGGTGAGGGGATCGAGCGCGCCGAACGGTTCGTCCATCAGCACGATCTGGGGCCGCGCCGCCAGTGCACGGGCGACGCCGACGCGCTGGCGCTGGCCGCCCGACAGCTCATGGGGAAAACGGTCGCGATGTTGTGCGCGGTCGAGCCGCACCAGATCGAGCAGTTCATCCACCCGCGATGATATCTCTGCCGCAGATCGGCCCAACAGTTTCGGCGTGATCCCGATATTGCCGGCGACGCTCATATGGGGGAACAGTCCGCCGCTCTGGAACACATAGCCGATGCGGCGGCGCAATGCGACCGGATCGACGGCGCGTACGTCCTCGCCCTCGACTGTGATGCTGCCCTGATCGGCGTCGATCAGCCGGTTCGCCAGCCGCAACAGCGTAGTCTTGCCGGAGCCGGAACTGCCGACGACGGCGAGCAATTCGCCCTCGGCGACCTCGAGCGAGACGTCGTCGACGGCCAGGACAGGCTTCGCGCCGCGGCCGCCGTCGAAGCTCTTGCCGACATGCGCAAACGCGATCCTGGGCGGGGCGGCGGTCATTTCTTGGGACTATCACACCGAAAGCAGGCAACCAAGCAGGCAGCATCCGCTTGGCCGTTGCGGCGATCGGTTGAATTGTCGCGGCGAGGGCGGTAATCCGTACGCCGCAACAATGTTGATCGGGGAAACGCGTGCAGGCGGATGTCACCGTAAAGCCAATGGCGGTCGCGCTTGACGACGCGACGGTGGCGTTCCGCCTCGCCAATAACCGCGTCTACACCGCGGTCGAAAAGGCCGCCTTGCGGATCGAGCACGGCGAGTTCGTCGCCATTGTCGGGCCGACCGGATGCGGGAAATCGACGCTGCTCAACGTCGCTGCCGGCCTGCTTAGACCTGCTTCCGGAACGGTGCGGATTTTCGATACGCCGCTCACCGGGCTCAACCGGGACGCTGGCTACCTGTTTCAGGCCGATGCGCTGTTTCCCTGGAAGACCGCGATCGACAATGTCGCCATCGGACTCGAGATCAAAGGCACGCCTCGCCCCGAGGCGCTGGCGCGCGCCCAAGGCTGGCTCACCTCGGTTGGCCTCCGCGCATTCGGCAATCGCTATCCGCACATGCTGTCGGGCGGCCAGCGCAAGCGCGTCGGGCTGGCGCAGGTGCTGATACGTGATCCCAAAATTCTGCTGATGGACGAGCCGTTCGGACCGCTCGACGCCCAGACCCGCCAGATCATGGGAAATCTCCTGCTGGAATTATGGAACGCCGATCGCAAGGCGGTGCTGTTCGTCACCCACGATCTCGAAGAGGCGATCGGGCTCGCCGATCGCGTCGTGATCATGTCGGCAGGGCCGGCCGCGCGCATCATCGGCGACTGGCGGGTGGAGCTTCCGCGGCCACGTGACATTTCGGAAATCCGCCTGGGGGACGAATTTCACGCGCTGCATCGGGAAATCTGGGGCGTGCTGAAGGACGAGGTGATGAAGGGCTACGCCCAATCGGCGCAAGCACCCGTGGAGGCGGCGGGATGAGCCGGATCGGACTGCTTGCGCTGCAATTGCTTGTCGCCGTCATCGCGCTCGGGCTGTGGCAGTTGTTCGCCACGGTGCCGGTGTTCGGTCATTTGCTGCTGCCGCCGTTCTTCTTTTCCAATCCGCTCGACGTCGGCAGCCAGATCCTGGACTGGTTCCGGACCGGCGTGATCTGGAAGCATCTTCTGATCACGCTATGGGAATCGATCCTGGCTTTCGCGATCGGCTCGCTTGGCGGCGTCCTGATCGGCTTCTGGTTCGCGCGCCAGCCGCTCGTCGCTGCGGTGTTCGACCCCTATGTCAAGATGGCCAATGCGCTGCCGCGCGTCGTGCTTGCGCCGATCTTCACGCTGTGGCTGGGCTTGGGCATCTGGTCGAAGGTCGCGCTCGGCGTCACGCTGGTGTTCTTCATCGTCTTCTTCAACGTGTACCAGGGCGTCCGGGAGGTCAGCGCCACCGTACTCGCCAATGGCCGGATGCTCGGCATGAGCGAACGGCAGTTGATGCGGCACGTGTACTGGCCCTCGGCGCTGTCGTGGATGTTCTCCTCGCTGCATACCTCGGTCGGCTTCGCGGTGGTTGGCGCCGTGGTCGGCGAATATCTGGGATCCGCGGCCGGGCTCGGCTATCTGATCCAGCAGGCCGAAGGCGTTTTCGACGTCGCCGGCGTGTTCGCCGGCATGTTCGTGCTGTCGGCCTTCGTCATCCTGATCGACATCGCGGTGACGGCGGTCGAGCGGCGGCTTCTGGTGTGGCGGCCGGACGCGGTGGAGGGGCACAACTAGTGCTGCCTCTCCCCGCGAAGGGCGGGGCGAGGGAGATCTGGCGCCACCTTCTCAAGAGGCGTGCGCTGCTTTATCGTATGCCCAACCGAGAACAATGGAGGAAATCATGAGGACGATTATTGGCCGGCTGGCGGCGACACTTTTGGCGCTGGTCCTGACGTCCGGTCTCGCCGCAGCGCAAGACAGGATCACCGTTGCGGTCGGGGGCGGCGCCTGCCTGTGCTATCTGCCGACCGTGCTGGCCAAGCAGCTCGGCGAGTTCGACAAGGCCGGCCTCGCCGTCGACCTGGTCGATCTGAAGGGCGGCTCGGACGCGCTCAAGGCCGTGCTCGGCGGCAGCGCCGATGTGGTTTCCGGCTATTTCGATCACTGCGTCAATCTCGCCGCCAAGAAGCAGGCGCTGCAGGCGTTCGTGGTTTATGACCGTTATCCTGGTCTCGTATTGGTCGTATCGCCCTCGCACAACGGCGAGATCAAATCGATCAAGGACCTCGCCGGCAAGAAGGTCGGCGTCAGCGCGCCGGGTTCATCGACCGATTTCTTCCTCAAATATCTCCTGAAGAAGAACGGCCTCGACCCCGCCGGCACGTCCGTGATCGGCGTCGGTCTCGGCGCCACCGCGGTCGCCGCGATGGAGCAGGGCCAGATCGACGCCGCGGTGATGCTCGATCCCTCGGTCACCGTGCTGCAGGGCAGCCATCCGGACTTGCGCATCCTCTCCGATACGCGCACCCAGAAGGATACGCTTGATGTGTTCGGCGGCGAATATCCGGGCGGCGCGCTCTACTCTACGGCGGCATGGGTCGCCTCGCACGAAAAGGACGTCCAGGCGCTGACCAACGCGATCGTCAACACGCTGGCCTGGATTCATTCGCATTCGGCGGAAGACATCATGGCGAAGATGCCGCCGGAAATGGTCGGCAAGAACAAGGAGCTCTATCTCGCGGCGCTGAAGAACACGATCCCGATGTATTCGGAAACCGGCAAGATGGACCCCAAGGGCGCCGACGCGGTGCTAGCCGTGTTCAGCGAGAGCTCGCCTGAAGTGGCCAAAGCCAATGTCGACGTGAGCAAGACCTTCACCAATAAATTCGTCGACCAGGCCAAGAAGACGACGGGGATTAATGCCAAATAGATTCAGCCGGGCGGCATGACGCCGCCGGTCATTCATCGCGTCACGACGCTCGATCTGGCGTTTGAGCCCCGGCCGTGGTCGTTCGCGGACGAGCGGCGCGCCGAGATATCAGCGCATTTCGCGCTCAAGCAGCAGGAGAAGCCGATCTGGAACGGCCGCGTCCTGCTGGGGCGCGATCCGGTCTTTACCGGAGAGCGCTTCAGCGCCAGCTATTTCGAAGCCGATTTCGCAAGCTTCCTGGCGTGGCGCGACTGGGGCTTTCCGGACGCCGATGTTTTCAACGGGTTCGGAATGGGCGCGCTGCGCTGTTCCGACGGCGCCTTCGTTCTCGGCGAAATGGGTCAGCATACGTCCAATGCCGGCCGCATCTACTTTCCCTCGGGAACGCCGGACCTCGACGATATCAGGGGCGATGCGGTCGACATTTCCGGCAGCGTCGCCCGCGAAGTCCTGGAGGAAACCGGCCTTGCGCCTGCCGATTATCGCGCTCGCGCACATTGGGACTGCGTGGTGTCAGGTGCGCGCCATTGCGATGATCCGGATATTGGATGTCGATCTCACCGGCGAGGCGTTGCGCGCCAGGATCGAAGCCAATCTGGCCGGGCAGCACCAGCCCGAACTTTCGGCGATCCATCTGGTGCGCGAGACGCGCGATCTCACGGCGGCGATGCCGCGCTTTGTCGCAGCGTTTGTCGAAGCCCAGATGAGCGGCTAAATAGTCGCCAAGGGAAGAAAGGTATCGTCCGTCATGAGCAAGAAGCCTTCGCAACCCCTGGCCGCCGAGTTGAGACCCTTCGTCGCGCCGTTCCGCTTCGACGGATCGGGCAAGTTCCATCTCAAATCGCACAAGACCGATGAGAACGGCGGCTTCGACAAGGACAAGGCCGAAAAGATCCTCGAAGCCAACCGGGTGCGCCTGAACGATTTTCAGGAACGGCTTTACGCGCAGGACCGCTGGTCGCTGCTGGTGATCCTGCAGGGCATGGACGCGGCGGGCAAGGACAGCGCGATCAAAAGCATCTTCGAAGGCGTCAATCCGCAGGGCTGCGAGGTCTATTCGTTCAAGCAGCCGACCTCCCACGAGCTCGACCACGATTTCATGTGGCGCAGCATGATCGCATTGCCGGAGCGCGGCCGCATCGGCATCTTCAATCGTTCCTATTACGAGGAATGCCTGGTGACGCGGGTGCATCCGGAATTTCTCGCCCAGGAAAAGATCCCGCAGCGGCTGGTGACCAAGAACATCTGGCGCGAGCGGTTCCAGGACATCTCCGCGATCGAGCGCTACCTGGCGCGCAACGGCACGGTGATCCTGAAATTCTTCCTCAACGTTTCCAGGCAGGAGCAGCGCGAGCGGTTTCTCGACCGGCTGGAGCAGCCCGCGAAGAACTGGAAATTCTCGATGAACGATATCAGCGAGCGCGCGCTGTGGCCGAGATACATGGCGGTGTATCAGGATATCGTCCGCCACACCTCGACGGCGGTGGCACCTTGGTACGTGGTGCCGGCTGATCATAAATGGTTCGCGCGGGTGGTGATCGGCTCGGCGATCGTCAGTGCGCTTGAGAGCCTCGATCTGCACTTTCCACGCGCCGACAAGGCCTCGTTGCGGGAGTTCAAGCAGGTGCGCGAGGCGCTCGAGAAGGAAGGCAAGGGGCGGGGAAAGAAAAAGGCGAAGAAGTCTGCAGCCGTAAGGCCGGCGCATTGAGCGGTCGTCGTTCTGCCCCGCGAAAGGGCGATGTCCAGTAGGTTCGCGGCCTCTCGGCTCAATCACTGACGTCTTTGGAATGCTGGATTCCTGCTGGAGCCTGTCATCGGACGGCGCGGAGCCGGTCGTGGAGATGACGCCAGCGGCTTGGGGCGGGCAGGGCGCTGTTTTTGCCGTGCCCAACGCGTTTGACCTTGGCTCGGGCGTACGCAGGCGGCGACTGCCATCGGTCGTCGTTGATCTTGGCGAAGAGTTAACGCCCGCTCGTCCGGACTATTTTAGTCGGGAATGCGGAACCCGATCGTTCCACGCGGATTTATGAGAGGGCGATCCGAGCGTGGCTCGGCGCCGGCCCTTCAACTCAGTGGGCCAAATCCAGGCAGAGCGGGGCAACGTCGGGAAATGGATGACACTGACTTCCAAATCGATTTTGATGCTCCGGCTTCGTTGCGCAAATGGCCTTCACTCAAGAACCAGCGCTTAGCCGGCGCCCCTCATTCGGACCCATACTCATTGCTGGATGACACGCTTGACGCGTGCATCAAGCAGTTCATGGTCAAGCCGGTGTCGCAGCATCATCTGTACGAGATATACACCGCGCCCCAGCCCCCACTTGTCAGCGCCGTCCTGTCGGCCCAACTCATCGTCGAGTTAGCCCGATTGCGGGAGTTTCTGTAGGCGCGGCCCAACCGGGATCGATCTGCCGTTCCGCGCTGGCCTGCGTGGATCTTCCCGGCTGCCGCTGAGCATAACAGCAATTTAATCGATCCAATTCTTGCAACTCCGGGCACCCCCCTCTAGGCTCGGTCCAGGTAGTGGGGCCTCGGGCGATGTCATGGAAATCCTTGGATTTTGGGTCCCTCGTCGATGATGGCCGCGAGGCGAGCGGTTTGCCGATGATGCGCATGGCAGGGGGGCCAGATGCCTAGGCCGCCTGTATCCGATGATCTTTTGCTGCGCGCCATCGAAGCCATCTACGACGCCGCACCCGATCCGCTGCAATGGCCCCACGCATTGGCCGCGATTGCTGAATATTTCGACGACGTCGGCGCCATACTCATCTGGCACAGGAATGACGGTACGTTTGGGACGATCGTCTCCGAGCGGCTTGCAGCAGCGCAAAAAGACTACGAAGAGAACGGATGGGCGGCCCGCGATATCAAGGCGATCCGGGCCCAGCAGCTGGGCTATTTCTTCAGCGGCGAGCCATTTGCCGATCGCCACATCGGATTTGACGAGGAGATGAAGAAGCATCCCTGCAGCGTGCAGTTTTTTGACAAGCATGGCCTGGGGTTCGTCGGCGCCGTTGCAGTATCGCCGGATCCTCATGTCGGCGTCGTGCTTTCGGTACAGCGCGATTCCAGGCGCAAGCCGCAATTTTCTGACGACGAACTCGAGGCATTGAGAAGGATCTCGCGTCATATCGAGAAATCGCTGCGCTTGTCCGTAAGGCTGCTCAACGCGGATGTCACCAATCTAGGCCTTGGCGAAGCGCTCGCGCGGATTGGCATCGGCGTCTTTGTCCTGGACTCGCTGGGCTGCGTGATATTTTCAAATCCGGCGGCCCAGCGGCTGTTGGGAGATATGTTGCACCTGGTGGAGGGACGGTTGCGGATTGGCGGTGCAGGCACGGGCGCAGGACTCGATGAAGCCATCGCGCACACGATACGTGCGCAGCCGCCCGACCTGATGGCGGATCGGAAACCGATCCTCGTCGAGTCCGCCGTTTCCAATCGCCGGCTCGCGCTCTACGTGCTGCCGGTTTTTCAGCCGCTTCTCGCGGAGCGGTTCCTTACGCACACGCGTGCGATCGCGCTCGTCATAGAACAGAAGCTCGACGAGCCCGCCGATCCGGCCGTCGTGCGCGATCTGTTCGGCGTGACCCTTGGCGAGGCCAGAATTGCGGCAATGGTTGGCGCGGGTTTACCGCCGAAGGAGGCGGCCGAAAGATTGGGAATAGCCGAAGACACCGCCCGCACTGTTCTCAAACGGGTCTTCGCCAAGGTCGGTGTGTCGCGACAGAGCGAACTGTCCGCGTTGCTGGCAAAGCTGGTATTGCGGTAGGCTTGCCGCGAGCTGAAAGACGCCGACCGCCACGCCGATCGCCCAAGCTGCCGAAAATCACACGGTGGGAGCTGTACGGCATACCCCAATTGGGTCATGAAAGCTTTTTCGGCTTTGGGTACGCTCGGGCGTGGTTCCGCCGGCGACGACCGCGGCGCCGCCGCATATGCAGGCCGGGCACGCCCCTTGCCGTATCTGCGAACAGCCACGGACAAGGCGAATGGAGGAGCAATTTCAGTGTTGGTGCTGAAAGTTTATCCTGCGATCAGCGATGGCTCGCTTCATGTTTGACGTAACAATTCTCCGGCGCAGTCGCAGGTGGAAATGGCAGGTCTGCGACAACAACGGCGTCATCGTGATGCACGGATGGGAAAGGAGCCGTCCCGTCGCAAGATACCGAGGCTATCGTGCCCTGTTCCTTCTATTGGGAGCGGGCTGCGTTGATGCCGCAGGAGAATAGAGCGCGAATGTCGAGACGTGATCGCCCGGGTGCAACGGGCACCCGGCATTCCCACCCGCTCCCCTTGGGGCGGAAGCTTCGCAAAACCTCGGGCGCGTCTCGCCGCGTGGCGCTAGCACGTTTTTGGCTGTGTGAAAATTAAATCGGAAAATTCGCAGGCTGGGCCGACCCGGCGCGCTATTTTTGAACGCCGAATGATTGGCTGAGCCATTTGTAGTAGACCGGCTGCTTCTCGCGGAGATTTTCACGGTTGTGCGGCGGACGGTCGACGTTGCCCCAGAGATAGAGACTTGCCGTCACCGCGAAAAACTCCTGCACGTTCTTCAACACATAGAGTCTCGGCGGATAGAATTCACCCTGCCTGGCAATGTTATAGAAGCGCAGCACGTCGGGGTTTTGCAATGCGCCGGGCAAGACCCGGAAATGGTAGGCGTGCAGCAGTTCATGCAGGATGACCGGCTTTTCGGGTGCCTGCACCGCGGCATCGACCGTGACGCCCTGGCTGTTCGAGGAAAAATGTCCCCCGCCATCACCCTGGCCGGGCTTCACCACGATTTGCTGGCTCTTGAAGAAGGCCAGGATCGGGGCGCTGGCGCCGCAGTCGGCGACGATGTCGATCTGGTGCTTCAGCGAGCCCTCGATCGCCCTGATGTTGGGGAGGTCCTGAACCGCCGAAGTGTCGGCCGTGAAGCCGCGGTAAGCAAGTTTACCGCCGGCGCCAGCGCTTTGCGCGAAAGCCGCCCCATCGAGCACGGACATGGCCGCGACAGCCGCCACATCGAGGAGAATCCGGCGTCGGTCGGGTGATGTCATCAATCCAATTTACCCGTAAGGGGGCCTGGCCGATGCCTTTGGCAGCCCTGTGCGACAGCGGCCTATCGAGCGGGGTGCTTGAGAGTTCCAATATAGTCCATCCTGCCAAAGGGAGGCAATTAGGTCAGCCCGTCTGACTATCTTTTGGCATTGCGGTTTCGGCCAATTCTCGTCTAGAACGGCACCGGAGCGCCCGCTTGGCAACGAACCGTCAACGGTTTGGGTCGAGGATTGGGCTCCAAAGGGTCTGGCAATGCTGATTCGCAGCGAAAAGTTCGGAGTTCACGGGAAATCGGCCGTTGTCGCCGGTCCCGACGCGATTCCGGCTGCGTCCTTGCCCACCCTGCTTCTTGGCGGGCTTCTGCTTCTTATCTGCCCCTGAGGGCCGTCTGGGCGGTTTGCGCCTGGGCACTCAGGGGTTGCGCGAGATCACCAGACCCTTCAGCGCTCAGACAGCAGCGCATCATCTAAAGGAATTTTCGAAATGACCACCGTGAACAAGTCCGCCAAGGACCGCGTCATCATATTCGACACCACCTTGCGCGACGGCGAACAATGCCCCGGCGCCACCATGACCTTCGAGGAGAAGCTCGAGGTCGCCGAAATGCTCGACGACATGGGTGTCGACGTCATCGAGGCCGGCTTCCCCGTTACCTCCGAAGGCGACTTCCAGGCGGTCAGCGAGATCGCCCGGCGCTCCAAGAACGCCGTGATCGCCGGCCTGTCGCGCGCGCATCCGAAGGACATCGACCGCTGTGCGGAAGCCGTGAAATTTGCCAAACGCGGCCGCGTCCACACCGTGATCGCGACTTCGCCGCTGCATATGCGCGTCAAGCTCAACATGACCCCGGAGCAGGTGATCGAGACCTCGATCGCCAACGTCGCCCGCGCCCGCAACCAGATCGACGACGTCGAATGGTCGGCGGAAGACGGCACCCGCAGCGAGATGGATTTCCTCTGTCGCGTCGTCGAGGCCGTCATCAAGGCCGGCGCTACCACGGTGAACATCCCCGACACCGTCGGCTATACCGTGCCCGAAGAATACACCGCCTTCATGCGTACGCTGATCGAGCGGGTGCCGAACTCCGACAAGGCGATCTTCTCGGTCCATTGCCACAACGATCTCGGCATGGCGGTGGCGAATTCGCTGGCCGGCCTGGCCGGCGGCGCGCGGCAGATCGAATGCACCGTCAACGGCATCGGCGAGCGGGCAGGCAATGCCGCGCTCGAGGAGGTCGTGATGGCGATCAACATCCGCAACGATCGTTTCCCGTACTGGAACAAGATCGACACCACCCAGCTGACGCGGGCGTCGAAGCTGGTTTCGGCGGCGACCTCGTTCCCGGTGCAATACAACAAGGCGATCGTCGGCCGGAATGCGTTCGCGCATGAAAGCGGCATCCATCAGGATGGCGTGCTGAAGGACGCTTCGACCTACGAGATCATGCGGCCGGAAATGGTCGGCCTGAAGCAGTCGTCGCTGGTGCTGGGCAAGCACTCCGGGCGTCACGCCTTCGTGCACAAGCTGGAGGAGATGGGCTACAAGCTCGGCGCCAACCAGCTGGAAGACGCATTCGTGCGGATGAAGGCGCTCGCCGACCGCAAGAAGGACATCTATGACGAGGACATCGAGGCGCTGGTCGATCAGGAGATCGCTGCGTCCCATGACCGCATCAAGCTGACCTCGCTGACGGTGATCGCGGGCACCCACGGCCCGCAGCGCGCCACCATGAAGCTCGACGTCGATGGCCAGACCCGGATCGAGGAAGCCGAAGGCAATGGCCCTGTGGATGCGGTGTTCAACTGCATCAAGGCGCTGGTGCCGCACGAGGCCAAGCTGGAGCTCTACCAGGTCCATGCCGTCACCGAAGGCACCGACGCGCAGGCCGAGGTGTCGGTGCGGCTCGCCCATGAAGGCCGCTCGATGACCGCGCGCGCCGCCGATCCGGATACGCTGGTGGCCTCGGCCAAGGCCTATTTGGGCGCGCTCAACAAAATCGTCATGAAGCGTCAGCGCGACGTGCCCGCGGCAGCGGCAAGCTGAGCGCTGCAAAGGGCCGGAGGCACGGCATCACATGGCGAGAACGCGGCGCTTCGGCGCCGCTTTTTTGCGTTGCAACCCAGTCTGAAAAGGTCCAAATGGCATCTCGCCGGCTTTTCTGAATTCGTATTTGGTGCCGATGGAATTGGGCACCGCGGCTCCGCGCTTCGCACAGATCACGCGGGAGGAACCATGCGCAAGTTGACATTGGCTGCCGCGTTGCTCGCGGCATGGGCTCTGACAGGACCAGCATCGGCGCAATCGCCGATCATCATCAAGTTCAGCCATGTCGTGGCCCCAGATACGCCGAAGGGCTTAGCGGCTGAAAAGTTCAAGGAATTGGCCGAAAAGTACACCAACGGCAAAGTGAAAGTTGAAGTCTATCCGAATTCGACGCTCTACAAGGACAAGGAAGAACTGGAGGCACTACAGCTCGGCGCGGTCCAGATGTTGGCACCCTCGAACTCGAAGTTCGGCCCGATCGGCATCCGGCAATTCGAAGTGTTCGATCTTCCCTACATTCTTCCCGACCGCGCCGCCGTGCGCAAAGTGACCGACGGACCGCTCGGCGCGAAGCTGCTGAAGCTGCTCGAGCCAGAGGGCATGACCGGTCTTGCCTATTGGGACAACGGTTTCAAGCAGATGACCGCCAACAAGAAGCTGGTCACGCCGGCGGATTACAAAGGCTTGAAATTCCGCATTCAGTCGTCGAAGGTTCTTGAGGCGCAATTCCGCGCACTTGGCGCTATCCCTAAGGTGACACCATTCAATGAAGTGTACCAGGCGCTGCAGACCGGCATGGTCGATGGTCAGGAAAATACCTGGTCGAACATCTACACCCAAAAAATGCATGAGGTGCAGAAGTACGCAACGGTAACCAATCACGGCTATCTCGGTTATGTCGTGGTCGTGAACAAGAAGTTCTGGAACGGCCTTCCCGCGGATATTCGTGGTCAGCTTGAAATGGCCATGAAAGAGGCTACCGCGTTTGGCAACGGGCGGTCGGCGAAGGAAAACGACGATGCGCTTGATGCGATCAAGAAGTCCGGCAAGACGGAAATCGTCACGCTGACGCCGGAGCAGGACGCGGCGATGCGCAAGGCGCTGGAACCGGTCTACAAGGACGTGGCTGAGCGCGTCGGCCCGCCGCTGATCGACGAATTTCTCAAGGAGACGAGGGGCGCGACCAACTGAAGCGACATCGGGGGGCTTCTCGCCTATGTGCCGCAAGTCTCGCTGCGGCCGCCGCGCGCGTTGGGCATGTTCTGAATGCTGTCGATCGTGTTACGTTGTGTTACAAAAGCGGATTACATCTTGGTAAGGCAGGGCACTATTTCCAAACTGTAAGTTGATTGCGCGCGAAAGCGCGCCATGTTTGTGCAACCTTCAAAGGAGGTTCACATGAAGAAGTTTGCCATTGCCGGCATCGCGGCGCTCGCCATCGCCGGTTCGACCGCGGTCTATGCCCAGACGCACCGCCCGTGGTTTCAGGAGCATATGCGCTACATGCGAATGAGTTCCGAGGACCGGGCCGCCTTGACCGACGCCCGGATCGCCGCCGTCCACGCCGGGCTGAAGCTCAACGCGGACCAGGAAAAGCTTTGGCCGCCGGTGGAGGCTGCGGTGCGGGATTTCGCCAAAATGCGGATTGATCGCGCCAATGCGCGGATGAACGCGCAGCGCGATGAGGACGAGCAGAAGCCGGACGATCCGGTGGCACGCCTGCGCGAACGCGCCGACAACATGGCGACCTCGGCGGCGGCTTTGAAGAAGATCGCGGACGCGGCCGACCCGCTCTACAAGTCCCTGGACGACGGCCAGAAGCGCCGCCTCGCCATCCTGACCCATATGGAGGGCCGGTTCGGTGGCGGCTGGCGCCACCACGGCTTCGGGCACGGCATGATGGGCGGCGATTGGGACCGGGATGGCGGCCCGGGCATGAATCATATGGAACATATGGATCATGGCGACCGGAGCGGCCCCGAGCACCTTTGACCGCGTGGTCTTCAACTGCCGGAAATTTCGAGGGAAAGCCGCCGGACTCCGGCGGCTTTTTCGCATTTTTCGTCCCTGATAGGGCCGGGAAAACCTCAATGGTTTGCTGGACATCGGGGAATCGCTTTGCTAAACGACGCCCTCTTGTGAAGGCTTTCCGGGGCCAGGTTCCGGGCGCATAGCTCAGTTGGTAGAGCAGATGACTCTTAATCATCGGGTCCCAGGTTCGAGCCCTGGTGCGCCCACCAAGCTTTTCAAGAACTTAGCCGTTTCACCGTTTGAGAAGCGCCGACTAAAAGCGGTTTTTCAAACGGTTTTTTCTTGGCGAGTAGCTCGATAACGTGACGAGCGGCCTCGCGCCTTGAGTTGTGGTGACTCTGATCCCTGTGACAACTACAGGTTAGCTTTTCAGAGCATTGTCGTCGATGGTGCCGTCGAGCCATGGAGCGCTCGACGTTCTCTCGCGGGCTGCCGCCGAGGCAAGTTTGCGTATCCGGACCCCGGAGCTATTATCGCCCTCGCGAATTACGGTCGGATGTGTGGTTCGCTCGATGACGATGCTGTCGACGCGAACAAGGAAGTAGATGGGAGAGACGGCAGAGGCCAAAGAGATCTATTGGCTTAAAAAGTTTGGATCAACCAGATCCCTTTCACTCAGAAATCCTAGCAAATGCAGGTCAGCTTGGTGAATATCCACTTCTAATATCGCCAAAAGCAATCCCAGCACGGCCGCAGCATAAGCGAGCGAGGGCGAGGTCGGTGTTGAGACATTTTGATCATGCGGCGAGACCAGATCGCGGACCGACCGGCAAATCGAAATGAAATGCTCAAACGTCTTGGATCGAAATTGCATTTCGCGGTCCTTCTGACGAAGGAAATGCATAGTAGGTCCCGGGCGGCTGCATTTCAAGATGATTGAGGCGCGCAACCGGCAGCTCCTCTCAGCGTGAGGTGAAAACACCCGCACTCTGGCCGCGATGCAGCATGGAACTGAACACTCATTTGCTTCGTTTGAGGCTCGACATTTTGCGACGAGGCGGAGAACCAGGCACAGCAGCGCCTGGCGCGAAAAAGGCCGGCTCGGCAAGCGATGGACAAGCAATGAATTGGCGCATGTACTTCTGCGCAGCGGCTGCCGCCCTGTCGTTGGGTGTCGAAGCTGCCTTGGCCCAGCTCTCCGGCCATGGTGGGCCGGTTCGAGCGTTGGCGATTTCCTCTGACGGCAAGAGCGTCCTGTCCGGCAGCTTCGACACCTCGGCAATCCGATGGTCGCTCGCTACCGAATCCGCCGAACAGGTTCTGCGCTTTCACTCCGACGCAGTGAATGCGGTAGTCTTCTTACCAGACGGCCGCATGGCAACCGCGGGAGCGGATGCGCGAATAGCCATCTGGACGGCGGGCCGTCAGCAACCGGATGCGGTTTTCGAAGGTCATCGCGCACCGATTGCTGGCCTTGCTGTGTCGCCCGATGGTTCGAAGCTCGCATCCGCATCCTGGGACTCGAGCGTACGGATTTGGCCGCTTCATTCCGGTGTGAAGCGCGTGCTGGAAGGTCATTCGCAGAACGTCAACGGCGTTGCATTCGCGCCGGACGGAAAATCGCTTGTCAGCGTCGGTTATGACCTTACGCTCAGGATTTGGCCGCTGCCGGACGGACCCCCGGAGGTCATCACGCTTCCAGCGCCTCTGAATGCGGTGGCCATCGCCGCCGACGGCGAGATCGCAACGGGCGGTGCCGACGGAAGGGTGCGCCTTCTCACATGCGGAGCCAAGCAGGCCGGCGAAGTCCAGGCTGGTCCGACGCCGATCGTCGCGCTGGCGATATCTCCGGACGGTGCGTTGATCGCGGCCGCGAGTATTGGTGGCGCAGTATCGATTATCGATCGCAAGGCGCGACGCGTGGTGCGAACTCTCGTCGGCCCGGGGCCGCCGGTCTGGTCCGTGGCGTTTTTGCCCGACAGCGCCACATTGCTGACGGGTGGCGCCGACGGCATGATCCGGCGCTGGAATGTGCTGACGGGAAAGCCCGATTGGATCCTCGCTGAGAGGTACGCCGGCCGATCCGCTGGCGGCCTATGCCGGGGATCACGGCGCTGAAATATTCAGGGCGTGCGTCGCCTGCCATACGCTTTCAGAGAAGGATAACGCGCGCGCGGGGCCGACGCTCGCAGGACTGTTCGGCCGCAGGATCGCATCGCTGCCGGGCTACCGCTTTTCGGACGCGCTCAAAGGATGGACATCGTGTGGACGCCCGAGACGGTAGCAAAACTCTTCGAAGTCGGCCCGAACGCCTACACGCCCGGCACCAAGATGCCGGAGCAGCGCATCGGCTCGCCTCAAGACCGCAAGGCGCTCACGGATTTCCTGGCGCGCGCCACTGCCAGATAGCTCAGGCGTGGACGCGTAAACAGAGCCATCCATGGCGGGTGAGTTCGTGGCGCCTAATTCGAGTCCCGCTTCGGGGGCTTGCATCACGATTGGGGAGTCAGTCTCAACATGCTCTGCCGCCGGCGTTTTGTGCGATGCACCCGAAAGCCGACTCGTTATGCTCGCTTCAACTTCTTCCGGTTTTGGCTCTGCCGGAATGTTTGTTTTTGCCGTAAGTTCCTCGCCCAGCTGCAAACCAGGGAAGGTGGGTTATGGCTCGTTTCGTCACAGCTCTATTTGCGTGCATTATCGCCATGGCGCTTGCTGGCGGTACTGCATTGATGCCCACGTCTGCCGAGGCTGCGAGGATCTCCAAGGCTGACAAGGTTGTCCTGAAGGAGGCGATCATTGCATGCAAGGCGGAGGCGAGGGGCAAGAAGATCAAGTGGCTCGCGCGCCGGAAATACGTAAACCATTGCGTCGCAGAGGCTCTCAAGGACCGTCCCAACATTGACGTTATTCAATTGCTCAAGAACCATCCGGGTTTGATAGATCTCCCGGCGGAGCAATGGGACGCGATTTAGGCAAATAAGCCGGCACGAGGGAGCCCCTCGGTTGGCGCGCTCTATATCATTCAAAAAATCAGAGCACGATGTCCGCCTTTGGGCTCCAGCGCGGACCTTCCGGGCGTCTGGTTTCGTGCTGCCATTGCGGGCTTAAGCGGAAATGAAAACGCAGGTGATCCGTGCGCCGACCAATCATTGAATACACGGCCTAGTTCTTGCCATCCCGTTCGCGCAAATAATCGTCCGTCGTGCGGGGCGGGGCGCGCTCGGAGACGCCGGCGAACGGATCGAATTGCTGTTCGCTCATGGAGATGACGCGGCAATCGGCGCACATTCTCACCGTGTCCAGCCGCTTGTTGCCCGCGGGAAACATCCAGTGCCGGCCCTCGAGCTTGGCTGCGATCCGGTCGATCGTGCTCTTGACGCCAAACGGCTTGCTGCAGCGGATGCAGAGCGCGGGCTCTTCTTCCTTGATGATCCGCGTGCGCGCTGTAGCAGCCGTGAAATCGATCTGCGGCGTCAGCGTGATCACTTTCTCCGGACACGTGCTCTTGCACAAGCCGCACTGAACGCAGGCGTCTTCGACAAATTTGAGGGCGGGACGTTCGGGATCATCGCGTAGTGCCCCGGTCGGACACACCGATACGCAGGATAGGCACAGCGTGCATCCGTCCACTTTGACGCTGATCGCGCCGAGCGGGGCACCTTCGGGCAACGCGATCACGTCGGTCGGCGCCGGTGCGGCGCGGTGCAACTCGGTCAGCGCGAAACGAAGCAGATCGCGCCGCTTGCCGACCGTTCTGAAAGTCGCGGGGCGCTGAACGGTGGTGCCAGGCTCGATCGCCCGCAGCGTCTCCCCGAATGTATCGGGGTCGTCGGTTTCGATCGTGGAAACACAGCGTTCCGCAAATCCCAAGCCGGAAAGAATGGCGTCTGCCATGGCGATGGTCTGCGAAAGTCCCGCCATGTCGTGCAGGGGTTTTGCCCGCAACAGAAATCGCACATTCGCGGCACCATAGGCGAATGCCGCCACGATCGCTTCCAGACCGATCTGCGTCACCTCGTTGACAGCAAGCGGCAGCACGTTGGCCGGCAGTCCGTCGCCATGACGGGCAAGCGCTTCGATGAGCGGCGTGCCGTGATCGCCGTCATGCAGCAGCACAACCGGCTTGACGCCGCCAGCCTGGCCGTAGGCGAGCAGCATGGCGCGAAGCTTGTGCAGCAGGGTGTCGGCAGGCGGCAGCGCGTAGGAGGCCGCACCGGTCGGGCAGGCCGCGGCGCACTGGCCGCAGCCGGCGCAGATTTCCGCGCTGATCCTGACGTGATCGCCAACCGGCGTGATCGCGCCGGTCGGGCAAAGATCGAGGCAGCGATGGCATCCGGTCAGTTTTGAACGCGAATGGGCGCAGAGCTCCGCGGTGAAATGGATGTATTTCGGCTTGTCGAAGCTTCCGACGAGATCGCGCGCCTTGAGGACCGCGCGCAGCATCGCCTCAGGGCTCCGCGGATCGGCGCGGAGGTAGCCGTCGCGCAGGTCATGCGCGGGGAATAGCGGTGAACCGCCGGAGAGGTCAAGCACGAGGTCGCAGCGCGAGGTTCCGTCATTGCGTGGAGCGTCGAAGATGAAGGTGTCGCGCGAGGAGGGGCGGGGTACCGCGAAGTCGTCGATAGTGAGCTCGAACGCGCCAAAATGGCCCTTGGCGTTGCGAATGGTTCCCATGACGATCGGGAACGCTGTCGTCGCCGGCGGTGCAATCTGCGCCGGCGGCCTGATCATGACCGTCACGTCAAGGTGATCGGCAAGCAGTCTTGCGGCATCAATCGCACCCTCGTCCCGGCCATAGATCAGGATCACGCCTTCGCTCGACATATTGACGAGCGGAAAATCGGGCGCGGGCTCGGAAGCGGCGGCAAGCAGAGCTGCCATTTTCGGCCCGGCATGGACTGCCTCGGCGGACCAGCCGGCGGTCTCGCGGAGGTTGACGAAGTCTATTTTCCCAGGATGCTCTCCCGCCTCATCGGCGAACAGCGGGGCTTCCTGGGTGCAGCCGACGATGAGGGATCCCTCTGCCTTCGCCGCATTGCGAAACTGATCGAGCTCGGCCCGGCACAAATGGCGGAAAGTCGTGATCTGGCTGTTGGGGCATCCCCGGCGCACGGCAGACGTATCGAGCCGCATCGTGTCTTCGCACGAGCACATCAGGATCGTCTTGGGAGGATGCGCCATGTCCTGCCTTACGCTGCGATTAAAGAGGCGCGGAACGGCCGCGAGCAGACTCGCGCCGGGGCGGCCCGCCTCGTATAGTTATGCTTGTTGGACAAGAAAAGGAAGCTGGAGCGCTGCCCTGTCGCCGACCACACGCACCCGCGCCTTGATATCGGAACCCATCGATCTGCCTCCGCCGTTCACTCTGGTGAGGCTGCGCGAAAGCGGTGACGCCTTCGGCCACGCACTCAATATCGCGGAAGAGAGCGGCGCCGGCACGCTGGTCTATGTCGGGCGGTTCGATCTTGCGGAGTTTGCAGTCGTGCTCGAACCGAACGAACCGTTGCGCACCGCGCGTCGCGCCTTCTACACGGGGATGGTCGCGTTGACCGACGCCTTGCGCGCCTATGCGCCGCCGAACAAGGAGGTGGCGATCGATTGGCCGGACGCGATCCGCATCGACGGCGGTCTGGTCGGCGGCGGGCGGCTCGGTTGGCCTGCATCCGCGAAGGAGGACGAGCCGCCGCCGTGGCTGGTGTTCGGGGGCATGATCCGAACCGTCGCGATGACCGACGAGGAACCCGGTGTTCATCCGCTCGGCTCCGCGCTGGAGCAGGAGGGGTTTGGCGAGGCGGGCGCGGTCCAGGTGACGGAAAGCTTTGCGCGACATCTGATGCTGGCCATCGACACCTGGCAGGTTGACGGATTTGGCGGCGTGGCGCGCGAATATTTGGGTCGGCTTTCGTGTGAACGGCAAACCAGCCGCCGCATCGACGACAACGGCGATCTTGTCACGCACCGGATTGGTGCCGACAAGACCGAGCGGCACGATCTGCTCAAGGCGTTGGCCATGCCGTCGTGGCTCGATCCGAAACTCGGAGGACCGCGCCTGTGAAGCTCCTGCGCACCATCGCGCTCGATCCATCGGACACGTTCGTGTTCGACGTGGCGGCGGAACCTGGCGACTGGGCGGTCTCGGGCGCGTTCCGGTTCTACGACCGGGATCCGGCCGGGTTGACCGGCAAGGATCGTTCGGCCTTCCGCAGCGGCTTCCTCGGGGTGCAGTCGTGGGGCTGGTCGACACTGGTCCAGATCGTCCCCGCGACCGAGGACGATCGCCGGAAATTGGTGGAACTCCTTGCCACGCAGCTTGTCGACCGCTTCGGCGCGCCGGATCTTGCAACCGCAGGCGTTGCGGCCGAAGAGGAAGTCGCTTTTGCAGAGTCGCTCTGCACGCATCCTGTCAGTACTCTCATTGCCGTCCACCGTTCGGCGGCCGATGGCAGCGTCCGGGAGTCGTTCCGTAGATTGAAATTGCGGGAAGGGAGCGGCCATGGCAAGGCGTTCTCGTTCATGGAGGTCGAGGATGACCCGGAGCCGGATAGCGATGTCTATCTTGCCGATATGAGTTTGGAGCCGCGGCGCCGATGAAGGATTTCTGGATCTCCTGCGGCCACCATCTGCTGGATCGCAATGCGAACGGCGGACTTGTCGTTACGGATGAGTTTATCAAAGCCTATTTCGCGCGCCCCGAGCTGATGCCGCCTGAAGACGCCTGCGCGGTCGAACGCAGATTGCACCGCGAATTGCTCGCCGACCCGCGTCGGCCGGTCGGCGCAGACGAGATTGCCGGGATCGCCGATGCCGATGCGCGGGAGAACTGGCAATTCGTTCTCGCCTTCCGCGACCTCTTGCTGCGGTCATCCGACGCTGGAAGCCGCCTATCTCGCGCTGGTCCGTTCGGGATCGATCGCCCTGCCGCCGCTGTTCGTCAATCAGCTCGTTCACGTGATCCTGCGAAACGCGCTGGATGGCTGCGATGATCCGTTCGTGTTGCGTGCGGCCGAACTGTTCTTCCGGCCGCAGCGGATCATGCTGCACGAGCAGTCCCTGCTTCTTGGGTGATGAGGAGATCATCGGGGGGCTGCAAGACTGACGCCGGTGTTATCGCTGATGTCGATGCTGGGCGCGCCCACTGAGACGCAAGTCGACGTTCTCGGCGAGGAGAACGCCGAGCACTATTGGCAACGCAGCGACCAGTTCGACATGGGTCTCGATCTCACCGCCGGCAACGCGCGGGCCGGCGGCACTTGCCGAAGCCATGACGCGCTGGATTTCTCATCTGCTCGGGATCGATGTCGCGATCGAGCCGCTCACGGAATTGCGCGACGCAAAACTCACCTGGTATGTCGGGCTGGATACCGAAGCCACCCGGATCGGCGACCGGCTCTGGCATGGCGAAGCCCTGGATGACCGGACCGCGGGCCGCGTGCTGGCGCTGTTCCGTCTCAGCTTTAGCGATGCTGCGGTGGTGGCCGACGTCGTCGAGCGCGAGCCGGTGTATCTGATAACTGGCAATGACATCGGATCAGAATTTGCGGATGAAGCCGCAAAATCTTTTGACGGGATTGCCGATCAAACACCTGGAGGCTGCAAGTTGAGCCCCGCCGCCGTACCCTTGTTGCGTATTCCCGTCGGCGTCGTGGTCGAACGCCGCAAGGCGGACTCGCCATGGATCGATTTCGTCTGGCGCGGCGTCGGTGTCTTGCCCGATGAGCCGGAGATGAACGCCGTGGACGGTTCTGCGTGAGCAGGACGACGCAACGCTTTACTATGCGGGCAGCGCCGCGATCGATCTCTATCGTTCCGAAACTGCGCGCTATCGCGAGAATCTTGCGACCGGCGCTCCCGAGCATCTGGGTCGTGCTGAGCCCTTCGGAGGGCGCCTGGCCCTACGCCGTTTCGGCCGTCACCGCCGACCCCGCGGAAGGGGAGGCCTTCACGGAAGCGGGCGCCAATCTCGTCGAAGCGGTGCCGATGCCTGAAGTACTTCGTGACGCGATTGAAAATTTCATCGCCGAGCACCACGTCGAGACGGAGTTCGTCAAGCGCAAGCAGCGCCGCGCCGATCCGGAGGCGCTGGCGCGGCGTCATCACGATGAAGGCGGGCACGAATGAGCGACGAGGAATTCCTTGCGCGCTGGTCTCGCCGCAAGCGCGAGGCGAAGGCAACCGATGACGCTCAGTCGCCGACGGAGCCGGCCGAGGCGCCGAAGCCGGCGCCGTCACGCGCGCGGCCGAAAGTCCGGCGGATGCCGAGGTGGATCTCTCGAGCTTGCCGCCGATCGAATTCGATCGACGGCTGCCACCGACATCACGGCGTTCCTGCGCAAGGGCATTCCTGCAGGAGTTGAGCCGTGCGGCGCTTCGTCGCGCCTGGGCGCCGATCCCGCAATCCGGGACTTCGTCGGGCTCGCGGAGAACGCCTGGGACTTCAACGATCCGAATGCGATGCCCGGCTTCGGACCGCTTGACTGTTCGGCAGAGCAGCTTGAGGCGCTCGTTGGCCGGATCGTCGGAAGCGTGCGCAGCGCTGCTGAGAGCCCCCTAACGCGCAATTCGCCGAAGCGCGAAGGACGGCCGCGCGATCGGCTGCTAGCGGCGCCGGTTTCGGGCAAGTCCAGCGCCCGGGAAGCGAAGACTGATCCTGCGTCCTGTCCGACGAGATTTCGGCGGACGCTGTGCCGCCAAGTTCTGCTGCAGTCGCAACCGGTAGTTCCTGCAGAACTTTGAGAGCGATCAAACTTCAGCTCGGCGCCGCACACATGGCGGCGCGTTGCCTCGCAGGCTCGCGACAAAAGGCCATAGCCTCAGACTATGTCGAACCAATTGACCGCCTCCGACCCGCCGTCTAGTCTTTGTTGAACAAACACATATCAAGCGCTTGGCACCTTGGATGGGAGGTCCACGTGCGCGATGCGGGACTTAAATCGTGCCATCGATGCGGCGGGCGGCGTGGCCCAGCTTGCCCGCAAAATCGGTCTTGCCCAGCCCTCGGTGTCGAACTGGAACAGGGTGCCCGCCGCAACGGGTGGTTGCCGTCGAAGCCGCGACCGGCGTGTCGCGCCAAGCAACTGCGTCCTGATCTCTACAGCGAGCTCGCCGTGCGAACGATGCTGCGATCGATCCCGTCGATGCTGGCCGTGCGCAGCGAATACGTCTTGCTTGCCACCTTACTTTCATCCCGCCCTCGAACGCATTGCTTGGCGAGATCGCGCAACTGCGCGGCGATGCAACGCCGCTCGGTCGCGCCCATGCCGCGCTGGCGGAGGTCGCATCGAGGGCGCCGACCGCCGATGTCGAGCGCGAATATTTCGATTTGTTCGTTGGTCTCGGGCGCGGCGAGTTGCTGCCCTATGCATCCTATTATCTGACCGGCTTTCTCAACGAGCGCCCGCTGTCGCGCTTGCGCGAAGATCTTACTGCACTCGGCATCGAACGGACCCAGAACAATCTCGAGCCGGAGGATCATGCGGCCACGCTGTGCGAGATCATGGCGGGTCTTGCCTCTGGCCGCTTCCCGGCCTCGCCGGAAGTACAGCGCGTCTTTTTCGAAAAGCATATAGCGCCCTGGATGGACCGCCTGTTCGCCGACATGGAGAGCGCGGCGAGCGCCGAATTCTACCGATCGGTCGGGGTCGCTTGGCCGCCTGTTTCTGGAAATCGAAGCTGAAGCGTTTACGTTCGCGAACTGACCAATGACGATTGGTCCGGGAGAGAAACGATGAAGAACGAAAAGAAAGCGACAGTCGGTCGCCGTGATTTCCTTCGCAAGGTCGGGCTCGGCGCGGTTGGCGCCGGCGCGACGCTGGCGACGCCGCTGATCGCGCCTGCGCAGGCCGACAGCGAGAACAACGATGAGAAGCGAAAGGCGCGCTACAAGGAAACCGATCACGTAAAAGCGTACTACCGCGTCAATCGTTATCCGGGTTGAGGGAGGCGGCCGTGCTGATCAAGAGAACACAACGCCAGCGTTCGGATGTTGCATCCCGCGGATCGGTCGCGGAAGCCCTGTCGGGGCAAGCCGGCGATCTCGATCGTCGCGCATTCCTGCGCCGGTCCGGCCTGGCCGGTGGCGGTTTGGCCGCGCTGAGCGCGCTGCCGGCCGTCGGTGTTCGCAAGGCGGAAGCCGCGGCCGCGGGGCCGCTCACCTCGGGCGCGACCATCCGCAAGAGCGTCTGCACGCATTGCGCGGTTGGGTGCACGGTGACCGCCGAAGTGCTGAACGGGGTCTGGATCGGGCAGGAGCCGAGTTGGGATTCGCCGATCAATCGCGGCTCGCATTGTGCCAAGGGCGCTTCCGTGCGCGAGTTGGTCCATAGCGATCGTCGGCTTCGCTATCCGATGAAGCTCGTTAACGGGCAATGGACGCGCGTGTCCTGGGATACGGCGGTTAATGAGATTGGCGACAAGCTGCTCCAGGTTCGTGAGAAGTCGGGCAGCGATTCCGTCTATTGGCTCGGGTCGGCCAAGATGACCAACGAAGCCTCCTATCTCTTCCGCAAGTTCGGCGCATTCTGGGGCACCAACAACACTGATCATCAGGCGCGTATCTGCCATTCAACAACCGTCACCGGCGTTGCCAACACTTGGGGCTACGGCGCGATGACCAACAGCTTCAATGATATCAGGAATTCCAAGACGCTGATCGTCATGGGGCGGCAATCCGGCGGAGGCGCATCCTGTCTCGCTGCAGCACTTATTGGAGGGAGCGGAGCTGAACCGGGCCAATTTCGTCGTCGTCGATCCGCGTCTGACGAGGACCGCCGCGCATGCGACCGAATATGTGCGGCTGCGGCCCGGCACCGACATCCCGGTGCTCTACGGCATGATGTGGCACATCCTGAAGAATGGCTGGGAGGACAAGGAGTTCATCCGGCAACGCGTCTATGGCTTCGATGACGTTCGCAAGGAGATCGAGAAGTGGACGCCCGACGAAGTCGAACGCGTCAGCGGCGTGCCCGGCGCGCAGCTCGAGCGTGTCGCCAAGATGTTCGCTACTGAAAAGCCCGCAACGTTGATCTGGTGCATGGGTCAGACCCAGCACACGGTCGGCACCGCCAATGTGCGCGCGAGCTGCATTGCGCTGCTGTTGACAGGAAACGTCGGCAAGCCAGGGACGGGTGCAAATATTTTCCGCGGCCACGACAACGTCCAGGGCGCAACCGACGTCGGCCTCGATGTCGTGACGCTGCCGTTCTACTACGGACTTGTCGAAGGTGCCTGGAAGCATTGGTCACGGGTCTGGGAGGTCGATTACGACTATCTGGCTTCGCGCTTCGACGACAAGAAGCAGATGACAACGCCCGGCATTCCGCTGACCCGCTGGTTCGATGCGGTGCTCCTGCCGAAGGCTGATGTTGCGCAGAAGGACAACGTCAAGGCGATGTTCGTGCAGGGACACGCCAGCAACAGCATCACGCGCATTCCTGAATCACTGAAAGGCCTAAAGGCGCTCGAACTGCTTGTCATCGCCGACCCGCATCCGACCACCTGGGCATCGCTCTCTGTGGAGGCCGGACGCAAGGACGGCACCTACCTTCTCCCGGTTGCCACGCAGTTCGAGTGCAAGGGTTCGCGCGTCGCCTCGAACCGCTCGTTGCAGTGGGGCGAGCAGATCGTCAAGCCGGTGTTCGAATGCAAGGATGACCTCGAGGTCATCTATCTGATGGCGAAGAAATTCGGCTTCGCCGACAAGATGTTCAAGAACATCAAGGTCGAGAACAATCTGCCGGAAGCGGAAGATGTGCTTCGCGAGATGAACCGCGGCAGCTGGTCGACCGGTTATTGCGGGCAGTCGCCGGAGCGCATCAAGGCGCACATGAAAAACCAGGCCAAGTTCGATCTGGTGACCATGCGGGCGCCGAAGGATGATCCGGAGGTCGGCGGCGACTATTACGGCCTGCCGTGGCCTTGCTGGGGTTCGCCTGAAGTGCGGCATCCCGGCACGCCACTGCTCTACAATACCAATCTTGCAGTCATGGACGGCGGTGGGACGTTCCGGCCACGTTTCGGCATCGAGCGCGAGGAGAAGCTTCCCGACGGCACGACCCGGAAGGTCAGCCTGCTGGCGGACGGATCCTATTCGAAGGACTCGGAGATCAAGGACGGGTATCCGGAGTTCACGCTTGCCGTGCTGAAGAAACTCGGCTGGGACAAGGACCTGACGGAAGCGGAAATGGCCACCATCACCAAGGTGAATTCCGCCAATCCAGATGCGGTGTCGTGGTCGCTCGACCTGTCGGGCGGCATCCAGCGCGTGGCGCTGAAGCACGGCTGCGTGCCTTACGGCAACGGCAAGGCGCGCATGAATGCGTTCGGCCTGCCGGATCCGATTCCGGTTCATCGCGAGCCGATCTACACGCCGCGCGTCGATCTGGTCTCGAAATATCCGACGCTGCCCGATGCCAAGCAGTTCCGCCTGCCGAACATCGGTTTCTCCGTCCAGAAGGCCGCGGTGGAGAAGGGGATTGCGAAGCAATTCCCGCTGATCCTTTCCTCGGGTCGTCTCGTCGAATACGAGGGCGGGGGCGAGGAGACGCGAACCAACCCCTGGCTCGCCGAACTGCAGCAGGACATGTTCATCGAGATCAGTCCGGCCGATGCCGCCGATCGTGGCATCAAGGATGGCGGCTGGGTCTGGGTGAGCGGTGCCGAAAACAGCTCGCGCGCCAAAATGAAGGCGCTGGTCACCGAACGGGTCGGCAAGGGCGTCGCCTGGATGCCGTTCCACTTCGGCGGCTGGTTCGCCGGCAGCGGATCTTGCGCAAGAACTATCCGGAGGGTACCGACCCCATCGTGCTCGGCGAGAGCGCCAACACGATCACCACCTACGGCTACGATCCTGCGACCGGCATGCAGGAGCCCAAAGTCACTCTCTGCCAGATCGTCGCGGCATAACGGGAGCAACGCACCATGGCCCGGATGAAATTTCTCTGCGACGCCGACCGTTGCATCGAGTGCAACGCCTGCGTTACCGCCTGCAAGAACGAGCACGAGGTGCCCTGGGGCATCAACCGGCGCCGCGTCGTCACCATCAACGACGGCAAGCCGGGCGAGCGTTCGATTTCGATGGCCTGTATGCACTGCACCGACGCGCCCTGCGCGGCGGTGTGCCCGGTGAATTGCTTCTACACCACGGCCGACGGCGTCGTGCTTCACTCCAAGGATCTGTGCATCGGCTGCGGCTATTGCTTCTACGCCTGTCCATTCGGCGCGCCGCAATATCCGAAGGTCGGCAATTTCGGCTCGCGCGGCAAGATGGACAAGTGCACGTTCTGCGCTGGCGGTCCGGAGGCCGACGGCAGCAAGGAGGAATACGAGAAATACGGAGCGAACCGCCTCGCCGAGGGCAAGCTGCCGCTCTGTGCCGAAATGTGCTCGACCAAGTCGCTGCTTGCCGGCGATGGCGAAATCATCGCCCAGATCTACAAGGAGCGGGTCATCAAGCGCGGCTACGGCTCGGGAGCCTGGGGCTGGAAGACCGCCTATCGCGAGACGATCGAATCCTGAAGGTGGCATCGGCCGCGATTGCGCAAATATCGGGGAGGAGCTTATGGCGTCATTTGGAAGATTTATCCGCCTTGCTGTCGGCGCCTGCGCATTCTTGCTGGTCATCGCCGCGTCGATGCCCTCCAATGCCCAGCAGGTTAATCCGACGGCAAGCTCCGTGAAGGAACAGCAACTTCTGCAGGAGCTCAATCGAATCCAGGGACGCGTCAGCATTCCCGATCAGCGCTCCAGCGTCCTCGAACAGCCGGCCGGCCGCGATTGGCGTGAGTTCCGCAACGTGACGCTGCGCTGGATCGGCGGGATCGCCATCCTCGGCATGATCGCGGTGGTGGTGATCTTCTATTTAACCCGTGGCATGGTTCGGCTTGAGAGCGGCCGGTCCGGGCGAAACATCGTCCGCTTCACGGCGTTCGAGCGCTTCGTGCACTGGATGACCGCGACATGCTTCGTCATCCTTGCGGTCTCGGGGCTGAACATCACCTTCGGCCGTCCGCTGCTGTTGCCGCTGATTGGCCTCGAAATGTTTTCGGAATGGTCGCAATGGGCGAAATACGCCCACAATTATCTGAGTTTTCCCTTCACCATAGGTGTGGTGATGATCTTCCTGATCTGGATCAGCGGCAACATTCCAAACAGGGTGGATGTCGAATGGCTGAAGAGGGGAGGCGGGCTTATCGGCCACGATCACCCGCCGGCCTATCATTTCAATGCGGGCCAGAAGGCGATCTATTGGATCGTCGTCATCGGCGGGACCGCCGCCGCGGTCACCGGTTATCAACTGATGTTCCCGTTCTATCTGTCCGGAATCGAAGGGATGCAGCTTGCGCAAATGGTCCACTCGATCGTGGCGGTCATGTTCGTGGCGGTGATGCTGGCGCACATCTACATCGGCACGATCGGCATGGAGGGGGCTTTCGAGGCCATGGGCACCGGAACCGTCGACGTTAATTGGGCAAGGCAGCACCATAGCCTTTGGCTTCAGGAGCAAAACGCCCGAGCCGGCGCCAACGACACGCGGTCCCGGCCGGCTGCCACGCCGGCGGAGTAGGGCGCTCGACACTTCGTTCAGACACTCTCCTTAGAGCCGTACTGCGGTCGTCGCAAAGGCTTGTGCGACAGGTTCCTGCACGCGACTAAGGACGGCGGCGGCAAGTGCTGCCACGACGATGGCGGCCACGCAGGCGAGCAAGAAAGCTTTCATGCCAGTTCTCCACAAGAGATCGGGAGCCCGTGAAAGTTATACAAAGGCCTCGCCGCAGACAACTCTGTCCTGAGCGTTAGGACCATGGTTCGTCGACGTCATTCAGTCTGGAAGCGCTCCGGGTCGCTTGCGTGAAGATGAGCGCCCGGCCACCTGCGAACCGCGCGGGGTGCAACAATCTAACCTGGCATGGCTGGTCCGGAGCTGCGGCGCGGCAAACGATAGGTTTGTCGGTGGAATCGGCGACATCGCTGTCTGACGCAACGTTCAGGGATCGGCGAGGCGGCAATCTCGGCACGTTGTGATGAGGGAGGTGGGACCTCGTCATCAGGGGGATATACATGGCGGCTCCGCGCTCGGCTCGTCGTGCTTTCGCTTCCAGCGAGGGCGGTTTGCTCTCACCTACAAGGGAGCAGAGTATGGAAATCATTACACGGGATGTGAAGCAGCTCACATCCGTGCGTCGCCGCTTCGAGCTAATTCAACGTGGTGCAAACTCTTCCACGGCTTTAAACCGAATGGAGGTTTCCCATGAGGCGTCTGATGATTTCTGCATTCGCTGCCGTCGCTCTGCTCGCTGCAGCAACCACCATGCTGCGATCGCGCTCGCCTGCGGCTGATAGTCTGGTCGGAACGGCAGGTATGCCATCGTTGCAAGAACTCCAAAGCGCTGCCGACGTAAACAAGCTTCCGATCGATGAATTTGAAGACCGGTCATTGGTCTATTCGAGCGGGACGAGGCATTAAGCGACAGGCACCTCCCGGTTGGCGGTCACCCTCATTCGCGCCAGGCATGCAATGTCGCCTGTTGTGCAGCTTTGAGACATGCCGATCAGCCGGGAATTGTCCGCTTATCGCGGGAAGACCCCAAGTGAGGGTGCCCGGTGACGAGCGCCGGTTCCCTGGAACGTCAGGTAGCGGGCGCCCGGAACGTGTTCCCGAATGTCTGCTCAAAGGTCGTTGAGTGCGGACTGCGTGCTCGCTCGACGAACGTCCGGAGCGTGTCGATTTCAGCCGCTCGGGTGCCAACGCCTGCCGACCGGATATGTGCTGACGCCCTCGCCAAGGACCTAATGCTTGGGATCCAGCACTACGACCCCTTTGGCGCGTCGCTCCTCGAGCGCACGGTGGGCTTTAGCTGCGTCGCTAAGAGGAAAAATCGTGTCGACATTGGAGCCGAGCTTGCCACTCCGTACCCCCTCCGCCAGGAACCTCAGCGCCTCCGAAATGAGTTCAGCACGTTCAAAGAAAACGGGAAGGTAAATCCCGGTCAACGTCTGCGCCTTCGTCATGAGACGGCGAGCGGCAAACGGTTGACCGGGCCCCTGAGTGGAACCGAGAAGAATATATCTGCCGAACGTCGCGAGAGCTTGGAAGTTCTGCTCGAAAACTTCGCCTCCGATCAATTCGATAAGAACATCCACACCTCGTCCACCCGTGTGCTCCAGAACGGCGTCAATCCAATCCGGATTGTCGTAACCGATCGCAAAATCTGCCCCCAGGCCGCGTACGAACTCGCGACGCTCCTCAGAGCTCGCCGTCCCGATGACTGTACCGGCTCCGAGCGTCTTCGCGATCTGCACCGCAATACTGCCCACACCGCCGGCGGCCCCGTGAACCAGGAGGCTTTCACCGGCTCTCAATTTTGCCGAAGCCTGCAACATCAAATATGCTGTCACGCCCTGACCGGCGATACCAGCCATCCGGAAATCGTCTGCCGTAGCATCGAGCTCAGCGATGAAACCTTCCTGTGCAACGGCAAACTGTGCGTAGCCGCCCTTCTTCATTATCGCGACAACTTTCTTGCCTCGAAGGCCGCCGTCAGCGTCGGCTCCCACCGCAACGACATGCCCCACGGTCCCGATGCCGCCGACCTGCGGAAGCTGAACGCCGCCGACACGGGTGTCCTTTTGATTGTAGATCCCCAGTCGCTCGCGAATATCAGGGAAATTTACGCCAATCGCCGTGGTCTCGATCAGGACTTCATGGTCCTGGGTCGCGTGCAGCATCGCGCTATGGACCTCGACGCAATATGGACACGCGTTGCTTCGTGAGACGGCGGCTGCCACCATTTCACGCCGGACGCGCCCGCCAGGCCCCACGACGAAGGCTTCGCGCGACAGACACCACACGCCGGCCAGGATGTCGGGAACAACCGAATGGATCGTCAGCGGCGGAACGATCGCGAATTCATCCGCCATCTGTTCATAGATGGTGGCGACCAAGCCCGTCGCGTCGCCGCGCGCCACCGACCGCACTTGCCGGACTGGGCGATTTGCCGGAACGCTCGAGAGCAGGGGAAGCGGATGGGGCGGCTGTCATCCTTGCACCACCCGTTTCAGCGGCACCACGCCCAGAGGGGGCGTCACGTCATGTTCCGCGCGCCACACGCCGGAATCGACGGCGAGTTGAGGATGAGCGAGCAAAGGGTGCTGCTGCTCGCGCTCGTACTGGTCCAAGTTATAAGCGGTGGTGAAGCCGATGCGCATGAAATCGGCAACGGCGTGCCACCTATGGGCAAATGTATGATGGGCCTCCGGCCGCGCAGCATAGCGCCGTGCGATCGTCTCAAAGTCCTCCGGTGCATGCCCGGTGACCTCCTCGACATGGTTCGTCGGAGCACCCAGTTCGAAGGCACCGCGCTTGTGCTCTTCGATGTAGTGGCGAATGCCGCTTTGCTCGAATGCGCTGATGCCGAGCGTGCGTGCGGCCTTCAGAAACATCCACATGGGCATGTCCACATGGCGGACCCGGCGCCGCAGCACGCGCTGGAGAATTGCGGCCATGTCGCCCGCGGAAAGCAGCACCGGTCCCGTGGGCCTATAGCTCCTGCCGGCGTGGCGCTCGGGCTCGATCAGAGCTGCAACAGCAACGCGGGCGATATCCTCGATGGACGGCGGCGCGTTGCGGCTTGCGCCCGTCGGCATGGGAAAGATTCCCAGTTGGGCCGCGAAGCCGATCAAGCGCAGATAGTTGTCCGCAAAGAACCCGGGGTTGACGATCACATGTGCGACGCCCGGTAACATGGAGAACATGTGATCGGCGAGCCAATTCTGGCGCGTGGCAAGCGATGGATGCGAAGGGCTGGCAAGCCATTGGCTCAGTCCGACAATTGCTTCGAGCTTTGCCTGCCGCGCGGCGACGCCGAACGCCATCGCGCTCTGAAGCATATAGGGACGCCAGGGCGGGCAATAATAGGCGCGCACGGTTCCCCGCATCGTCTCCAGGAGCTGTTCCGGGTCGAACAGGTCGGCGATGACGACCTCCGCTCCTTCGCTTTGCAACTGCTTGCTGCGAGAGTCGGATGCATGGACGACGGCGCGCACCGGCCAACCCTTCCGGAGCAATTGCTGTACGACGGCGGATCCGGTCTTTCCCGTAGCGCCAGTTACGAGAATTGTTGGATGAACCATGACAGCCTCGCTTCGTCCTATCGTGGTTTACGCTTCGGCCCGGAGCGATGTCGCAGTTACCCGCCTGTCCGCGGACCACCAAAGCACAAACGCGTGCCAGCCATTCATGAAGAACAGCAGGGTGACGACCAGCGTCGGCGCCAGCACCATCGGGAACTCGAAGAGAGTTCGCGCGTCGGGCTGGCTGTCAAAAACGTAGAGCCGACCTGGCAAGCCCATTTGCATCAGCACTGGCGCCGCCGCCAACACCGCGATGCCAAGCAGGTTCCAACCGATCAGGACGCGCCTGCTGTAGCCGTCCTTCCCGTGGGCGAGCATCAGAAGCAGAGAGAGCAAGCCGAACAGAAAGTCGGGAATGCCGACCGGAAGGACGAACGACCACGGCAAGAGGCCGTGAGAGGCCTTGATGATGCCGCCTATTGCGGCAATGCGCAGGCAATGCACAAGCAGGAATGCGCGTGGCGAGGTGCTCTCCGCGATGATCCAAAGCGCCGTGCGAAACGCTGGCCAGGCCAGAAGCAGCACAATCGATAACGCAACCGGCGCCAGAGGAACCCAAAATCCCGGCAGCATGCGGTAAAACGCGACGGAGCTATAGCCTCCTCGAAGCGCAAGACTGGCGGTGACTATTCCCCAACCCGTCAGCAGGGCCAGCCACACATAAATCGCACGAGCCTGCGCCGCCGTGATGTTGCCGCAGCGTTCGGCGTGTCGCGCCGCCCAGAGCCAGAAGGCGCAGATCGCCATAAAGAGAAGAGGAACGCTTGAGAACGTCATAGCGGCCTCCTGGTTTGCATCAATATCCAGCGTCGCCTATCTATTTGTATATACATATACATGGAACAAAAAATCCTAGGCCTGAGATTGAAGCAGCCCCGCCGAGACATCCAGCAGCAAGGAAGCGCCCTTGTCGCCCAACAGTCTGCGGGCTCGGCGCTGCGCGGTTTTCCAGGCCTCTCCCACTTTCCCCAGCAGCGTTCGGCCGCGGGCGGTCACCCGCAGCGGCAGACCGCGCCCGTCCTCTCCGTCCACCACTTCCTCGACCCAACTGTTCGCCAGCATCACCTGCAGGTTCCGCGTAAGCGTCGAATGATCGAGGTAGAGTATCTTTGCGAGATTGGCGCGCCGGATTGGACCCAATTGCGCCACCACGACCAGGAGATTGAGCTGACTGGCTTTCAGACCAAACGGCCGCAGCGCATCGTCATAGATGGCGGTAAGCACCCGTGACACCAAACGCGCCCTTCCCATCAGGCATCCCGTTGCAATTTCGTCGACCAGTTCAGGTTGCCGCATTCGGTCTCTCTCGGTTGAACGCATGATTATTGTATATACACATAGATTGTTGTCAAGCGCCCGATCCGCTGCCGCAAGTTCATTGTTCCGCCGGGAGTCCAGAATCTCTTTTAGGCCGCTCAGCGTAGCCGCCTTGAATTCTGTGGCGATGGAGTGGGCGAGGCAAAGTCGTTCGATCTTGATATGCGCATGCGTAAGGTCGCGGACGTCTTCAGCTGCGACTGGCGCTTCGCGAAACCCGCGCTGCGGATCCGAGGTGACAAGACTTTCAGATGCGTCGCGCCTTTCGACGAACACTCTCCCCATGAATCCGCCCGCGGCCTACGCCTCCGAAGTGAGGCGATATCGACACCTCACGAACACGTGACGCGCGAGATGTAACCCAACGCCGGTGTTGTCCGAAATCAATGAAGCGCCCGGCATGGCCGCCAGGTCATGATCGTTCGATGCATCTATCCGATGTTCGACCTTGTTCTCGCACAGTTCGCCGGCGTGGTCACCGTTGCGGCGCCATGCACTCTTGTGATGCTTCCTGTACTCCCTGACGCATAGGTAGGAAAAACCGGCGGCCGACAGAATCTTGCCTGAACGCCTCCGTTGGTCTGGATTTTTGATCAACCGCGCCGCGCGAATCGGCCTTAAATAGGTTTTGGATCGGAAGAGGGTAACGAAATCGCGTGATCGAGAAAAACGATCCAATCCGGGGTACTCCGCCATGAACCGACTGACGGGCATTCGCGCCTGCGTCTTTGACGCCTATGGCACGATATTCGATTTCGCCTCTGCTGCCGCGCGCTGTCCGGATATTCCGGAGGACCGCCGTGCCGTCCTGACGACACTTTGGCGCGACAAGCAGCTTCAATACACTTGGCTGCGTACGCTCCAGGGTCGCTATGTCGATTTCTGGCAGGTCACTGGTGATGCACTGGATTTCGCCCTCGATAGCCTGGCGATCAAGAAACCGGGCTTGCGTGAGACGTTGATGGAACTCTATCGCACGCTCGCCGCATTTCCCGAAGTGTTCGACGTTCTCCGTTCCCTGCGTCAGTCCGGTTTTGTCACCGCGATCCTGTCAAACGGATCACCGGCGATGCTAGATGCGGCCGTCACCGGCGCCGGCCTCAGCGGGCTGTTGGATGCGGTGCTCTCGGCCGATGCGGTCGGCGTTTTCAAGACCCACCCCAAAGTATATCAATACGCTCTTGATCAACTTGGTGTGCCTGCCTCGGCCGTATCGTTCCAATCCTCCAATGGGTGGGACGCATATGCGGCGTCGGACTTTGGCATGCGCGTGGTCTGGTGCAACCGCTATGGACAGCAGCGCGAACGATTGCCGGGGTCGCCCGATCATGAAATCCGCACGCTGGCTGAATTGCCCGCACTGCTGCTCCGAGCAGGCGGTGATTCCGAGACGTCAATTCAGAAATAATTGCGACGCTGTTGCGTTGCTCCAGCCAGAACGTTGAACAAGATCGGCGAAACGCATATGCACAACCGCGAGAGCCTTCACTGGACGCTCCAGAAGCGAGCGGCAAGGGCTGCTATTGGCATGGCACTTGCGGGTGGGTTGGTGGCGGCAGCGGCTCCTGCGGATGCGCAATCGAAACCAGCCTCCATTCCAGGTGTCACCGTCCAGGCCACTGTGACCCCGATCCGTTGGGTTGGGCTAGTTCCAACCCGCATGGTCCTGTTCGAACTGGCAATTTATGTCGATCGCCGCGTGAGCTCCTTTTCCGCGGTTCACTATGAGTGTCTTTTCGTCGATGCCGATGGGGGCGAAATCGGACTTGCCTCGCGCGGCGTTGCGGTGCGCGATGCGTTTACGATTAAGGAGAACCAACGATTAGTGTCGCACACGCATGAAGAACTCACGGATCGCGGACAGACCAATCTCCGCTGCCGGGCCACGAAGCTCGACAAATGACAGATTGGAGGGATCGCGGTACCCGCCATCGTCTTCGGACGCCCTGATCATCCCGAGGATGGAGCGAAAAACTCTGTGGATTATCTGCATCAACGAGAACCGGAAGGAAAGATAATGACAAGCGATCGGACAGGTCCGGCATCGTCGAACAACGCGCGCAATGCGGCGGGCCTTCTCGTTTTGCGCTTCTTTCTGGGAATCTTTTTGCTGCAGTGGAGCATTGAGAAGCTGATATTGCCGAGCGCCGCCGTCAGAATTTCCCAAGGCTTCTACAATATATCGCTCCGTCAATCTGCTCCATATTTTCTGGGAGCGGCCGAATTTGTGCTGTCGGTGGCGTTACTGTTCGGTGCATTCCGGACGGCAAGTTATGGTTTAGCGCTAGCTATACACGCGGTGACCGTAATCGTAAGCTGGCGCCAATTGTCCGATCCCTACGGTCTTGCCAAGGTCGGCAGTCATCTGTGGATAGCGACTTGGCCGACTTTCGGAGGTTTCGTCGCGCTCTTTCTGATGCGATACTCGGACATCTACACCTTCGATGGTTGGCGAACGTCAAGTCGCAGCGAGGCGTCGTAGCCGGCCTGTCCATCGATCCGTAAAACACCTTTGGTGATTAACCGGAAACAGCGCCGCGAAGCTCTCGGCGGCAGGACTGATCGACGGTTGTTACGGTGTCAGTAAGGGCGCTCTTGGAGTTAAGCGCGTGATGACGGTTGTCTGCCTTCGATAAGGTCGAGATGCTGTTTGATGTACAGGGCCAGAAAGGCGGAAAACGCTCTGAGTCGGGCCGTCTCACGCAGGTCTGGATGAACGAGATACCAAAGATCATAGGCCGGTTTTGCGATGCAGGGTGGAACGCGCCTCAGCATCGGATCGCCATCGCCGAGCAAGCACGGGAGCAGTCCCATTCCCATGCCCGAACGGACCGCTTCCGCCTGGAGCAACAGGCTCTCATAGAGGCCCCGCACGGGAATATGCGGGTGATCGCTATTCTTGACCCATCGGGATTCGCTGTCGAAGCCGACCCAGCGGGCCGTCGGCCTATCGACGAAGTCGTGGCTTTCAATGTAGGCATCGGTGGCGTAGGGCGCGGTCGCAAAGGTGGCGAGGCGTCGGCCGACCAGGTGGTCCGGCGGATTGTTCGAGAAGCGCAGTGCGACATCCGCCTCACGCTTATCGAGGTTGAGTGAGGAATAGGTGCTGATGACCTCGAATTCAATTTCCGGATAGGCCGTCGTGAACGCCGCCAATGCCGGCATCAGGAAATGGGTAGCAAGAAAATCTGCGGCAGTGACCCGAATTCTGCCAGCGAGCTCCTGATCTCGTCCCGTCAGACGTCGTCGGAGCCCTTCGATCTCCTCTTCGACCCGTTCGGCCACCGGCAAGGCATCCTCGCCAGCGGTTGTAAGCGCGTAGCCCGTTGGAAGGCGGTCGAAGACCCTGACACCGAGGCGTTTCTCGAATGACTCAATTCTTCGGGCCACGGTCGAATGACTCGACTCCGACTTCTCCAGCGGCGGCACGCACAGAGCCGCCTCGGGCCAGGGCGAGAAAGAGCTTGATATCTTCCCAATCCATATCTGTCACGTTCTTGCACCGGGATACGTCAAGAATGAGTTCTTCCGTAGCAATCACGTTACGATTATTTCCAAGTTCCGCAAAAGCCATTTCGGCGCGGTGATTGACGGATCGATAACGGCGCAACGAGCCGCTTCCAGCCACCTGCCTTCGGCAAATCACCGGGAATTCGAGGAGTACGGATCATGAAAATCGCGACGGATATCATCATCGACAAGCCCATCGCCGCCGTTTGGGACGTGGTGGGAACGCAATTCGGCAGCGCCCATCTCTGGGCAAGCGCGCTCGTCCGCACGGAGGGCAGCGGCAGGAAGATCAGCAACCAAGTCTCCGAAGCCAGAATTTGCGACATCCGGGGTATCGGGCGAATTCGCGAAAAGCTTCTGGAGTTCGACCCACAGCGTTACACATTGACCTATGAGGTCGCCGAAGGCTTCCCGTTCTTTGTCGAACGCGGTGTCAATCGATGGCACTTGGTTGCCGAGGGGAAGCGGACCCACCTTTACACCAATACGAATATCGCAACCAAAGGCATGATCGGGGCCGTCATGCGTCCCATGATGAAGATGCAAATGTCCGGGCTGATGCGAAAGACGCTCGAAGACCTGAAGTATTACGCCGAAAATGGCGTACCTCACCCGAGAAAACAGAAGACGCTCGCAACCCGCAAGCTCGCTCGGGCGTGAAAATGGAAATCGAGCGCTTAACTGTCCAAGAGCGTCGGCGGATTTCTGCCTACGAAGGCCCTTTGCCAGTGATCGCTTCTCTGCACCCTCGACGGCTGGCGAACGCCATGTCAAAGGGAGGCTTGATAGCCGGCGTCCAGAGGCGGCGTTTCCTGACTCCGCGAATCAACTCTGCCAACCGAGGGGGCGACGGATGCAGACTTAGCGCTGCAGGCGGCGCCGCCCAGAACGCAAAACTTCGCGCAATGAGGATGATTGAGCAATACGTCCCGCGAAGCCTCCGCGAGCGTCGAGCCGAGCTCGAATTGAGGGTCGTATGGAAGGAGCGTGCAGGCCAGAACTACTGGCCGCTCGGCATTCTTTCGCTTCACGACCATACGGGATGACGCGCACATGACGTCGGTCGGTGACTTCCCGAGAATGCTCCAGCAGGATTCGGTGATTTCGGGAACGTCCGCTTTTTCGTCCATCTCCGGAAAAAGGACAAGCTCTACGGGGTCGTAGGCATCGATGCCGAAATTCTCAAGCAGCTGCGCGTACCCAGCTCGCACAATCCCCTCAACTTCACCGGAGTACAGACGCCCAGCCACGTTGATCCTGAAGCCATTATCGGCAAGCCATGACAACCCGTCGAGGGTGGGTTGCCATGTGCGGGGTCCCCGTTCCAATTCGTGAAGCGCGGGTGTGTAGTGGTCGATCGAAACTCTCAACGTCAGGCGGTCGCCGAACCTTTCCTTAAGAAGAAGGAGCGCGTTTTGATGCCGGCGCATCGGCTTCATGGCATTGGTGAGGACGAGGGCCTCGAAGCCGCGCGCGAGCACGTCTTCCAGCATCGCCGGGAGCTCCGGATTCATGAACGGCTCGCCGCCCGTAAAACCAATGAGTTTGGTCTGCAACTGGTCGCGGCCGATTTCGTCGAGATACTCGGACACCTCGGCCGCCCTTATGTAGACGAGTCTGTCGTTCTTCGGCGTGGATTCGATGTAGCAGCTCGCGCACGAGAGGTTGCAGAGCGTGCCGGTATTGATCCAGAGCGTCGTGAGTTCCGGCAGCGCGACACTTGCCCTTCGCTCGCCCTTCGCCGTCCTCCTGGGATCACGAAATTTTGCCGGATCGATCGACGCGGGTTCCGAGGACAACGGCCAATCCGGACCTCCGCTGCCGCAACCGCCGTCCCAAGTCAGCGTGCAAGGCGAAAGAGCACGACCCTGCGCTTTTGTCTCTTCACGGGGCAGAACGTCGCAATTGGGCCAGAGGCCGGATGAAAGGGCGCTCGCGTAGCCGTCCGGTAGACCCACGCGGCGCATGGCGGTGGCGGCTGCCTGATGATCGTAGCTCAAGCAGGCGTGTTCCACCAGAATTGAGCGAGGCGCGCTGCCGGGACCGATAACGCTATACCAGACCCGCGGCGTGCCGTCGTTGGCGGGCATCCCGATCACGCCGGGATTGTGCCACAGCCGGCCATCGATCGCTTGCGTGAACGGAAGGCCGCAATGGCCGCCTATGATTCCATCAACTCCCGACAACACGAGGTCGAGAGCTTTTATGCGGGAAGGCGTCGATGCGAAGACGAATCGGCTTATTGCGGAGAGGCTTCCGTGAACAACGGCAAAGCGTAATCCAGAAACGGTGATGTCCAGCCGTCTGGGAAGGGCTCCCATCCATTCCCGGCCGGCCCGATCCAGCGCCGAACGTGCGTGGGTGAACCATGCCGCTGATAATCGGTCGCATTCGCTGCCCGGCGCAAAGCCGCAGCCGCAATCGTCTGCGTCTGCTGCCAATTGTTCCTCGCAGTTTCCCATCACGACGCCGATACCGGCACTACGGACCAGATCGACGCAAGCCTTCGCGTCGGCTCCGTAGGCAACCACGTCCCCGGTACAAATAACTCGATCACGGGGAATGTTGCGCCGCGACGCTTCGGCCAGAACGGCCTTGGTTGCCTGCAAATTGGAATACGGTCCGCCGAAGATCAAAATCGGGGTTTCATTCATGCGTTGCTATCCATGGGGATTTGCAAATTGGTTCGTCCGGAAGGGGGCAAAGGTTACGCAGAGAGTTCCTTGCTTTTTATGGAATCCGCCTCCGATTGCCATTGTCCCATCGGGATGCGTTGTCCAACGTTCGGTCTTTAACAGGTCATTCCAGCCGTTTCTGCGTCGGTAAGGGGCCGACTCTGGGCTCATTGCGACGTACTTTTTGTAACCATCCGTGCGCCCGCGACGAATAACTTGCCTGGACAACCCTTTTGGCTTCAGACGGAGTTTTTGAATGAAATCTAGCTTGGGGGTGCTCGGCACCCGAAGTTTTCGTCCGATTTTGAGCGCAATATCGCTGTTGGCGATAGTTGTTCTTGGGTTGATCCTGCCGGCTTCGCCGGCGTCCGCAGCCGAAAAACTCCGGTTCGCCGTGGGACCGTTCCAGCCCACTCCCGGCGACACCAAGAAGGCATACGAGCCATTTTTCAAATATATCGCGGGAAAACTCGGAGTCGAGTACGATCTGGTCGTGACCAATGATTGGGCCGGCATCGCAACGGCGCTCGCGAACGGACAGGCAGATGTTGCCTGGATGGGTCCGTGGGGGTACGTCCTGGCGAACAACGAAGGCGGCGCCCAAGCCGTCGCGGCGGTCAAATACGATGGAAAGCCGGTCTACCATGCCATCATCGTCGCGAAGCCAGGCCTGGCAATCACCAACTTCCCCTCGGATGCGAAGGGAATGTCCATCTCCTTTGCCGATGTCGGTTCAACGTCTGGATGGCTCATCCCGACTTACTGGTTCAAAACACAAAATATCGACATCAAGACGTTTTTTAAATATCGCGATGGAGCTTCGCATCCGGCCAACGAGATGGCCGTGGCGAGCGGGCAGGTCGATCTTGCGACCGACTACGACCGCAACCTGAGCAGCATGATCGAACGCGGCCTCATAAACCGTGAGGCGGTCAAGGTCGTGTGGACTTCGGAACCGCTGCCGAACGACCCGATCGTGGTACGCAAGGATCTCGATCCATCGATCGTGAAGAATTTGCGAGAGGCTCTATTGGCCATCACGGAGGAGCAGGCGAAGTCGATCATGCCGCCCCACTACACGGGTTGGGTCCCGGCCACGCACGCGACCTACAAGTTGATCGAGGACGCAGGGACGGCGGTCGGAAAACTCAAACCGAAAGCGATGAACTGACATTGTCAGAGCAGGTCGACGTTAGGCGCGATCTTGCGGGACGATTGCCCGGATTATCCGGGCCGGCCCTGCGCGCCATCGCGATTGCGCTCTCGGTAACAGCGACGTACTGGTTTTGCTTCCACTTCGCCGAAGTCGATCTGCGACGGCTCGTGCAGGGTCTGCCTCGTCTGTTGTCCTGGGCCGCCAGGGCTTGGCCGCCTGACTTTTCCGAGCCCGAAACTTTGTTCGAGCGCGCTGCCGAAACTCTTGCGATGGCGACGCTTGGAACGACGCTCGCAAGCGTCATCGCGGTCCCCGTTTGCCTTCTGGCCGCGAGCAATACGACGCCCAATGGGGTGGTGTATGGCGCAGCTCGGATGTTCCTGAACGCGTTGCGTGGCATCGATAGCTTCGTCTTTGCGCTTCTGTTCGTTGCGGCCGTAGGTCTCGGCCCGTTTGCTGGAGTTCTGGGCATCGGAGTTCATTCGGCGGGGTCCATCGCGAAGCTTTGGTCAGAGACCGTCGAGACCGCCGCCGCTGGCCCGGTCGAGGCTGCGACCCTGACCGGGGCATCCCGAATCAAGGTCTTCGTCTTTGCGCTACTGCCGGAAGTCATGCCCTCTCTTGTATCGACGCTTTTGTACATCTGGGAATTCAACGTCCGGGCTTCGACGGTCCTTGGAATCGTCGGTGCTGGAGGAATTGGCCAGGAACTGAAGAATAATATAGATCTCCTCGCCTTTCCGAGGGTCTTTGCGATCATCCTCGTGATACTTGGCATGGTGACCGCGATCGATAGAGCGAGTGCCTGGATGCGAAGGCAATTGGCATGAGTGTCGGCATCAGGGTTGTAGGCCTGGCAAAATCATTTGATCATGGGCCGGTGTTCAGTGGGCTGTCGCTGAACGTCCACCGTGGCGAATTCGTAGCTCTTGTCGGTCCCAGCGGCGCCGGCAAGACGACCTTGCTGCGCTGTCTGGTTCGGTTGCTGGAGGCGGACGAAGGTGAGATTTGGGTTGCCGGCCATCCAATGCACGAGCTCAGTTCAGGCAAGCTCGCAGAGGCGAGGCAAAACATCGGTTTCGTGTTTCAGCAGTTCAACCTCGTGCGACGCCGGTCGGCCCGCGACAACGTGGTTTGCGGCCGGCTTGCGTCCACCTCCTTCTGGCGGGTGGCCCTCGGTCGGTTCGAACGGCAGGATCTGATCGCGACGGAAAAGGCACTCGCTCGGGTCGGTCTTCATGACAGGTCTTGCCTGCGTGCCGATCGGCTTTCGGGCGGCCAGCAGCAGCGAGTTGCCATTGCGCGCGCGCTCGTCCAGAGGTGTAGTGTTCTGGTCGCCGACGAGCCGATTGCAAGTCTTGATCCGGATTCGGCCAGAGCCATCCTGGCTCTTCTGCGCTCCATCGCACATGACGAGGGGTTGACGGTTCTGTGCAGCCTTCACCAGCACGATCTCGCGCGGCACTACGCCGACCGCGTCGTAGCGCTCGACGAGCTGGGATCCCACGGGAAATTGTTGTCATGATTAGCGTCGTCATCCCGACGCTGAATGCGGAGGCCGGACTGGCTGCGACGCTTGCTCAATTGTGGCCCGGAAAGCGCTCGTTGGTTCAAGAGATAATCGTCTCCGACGGAGGATCGCGTGATGCGACACTCGAGATCGCCACGCGATTCAACTGCAGGATCGTTCAGGGGCCGCCGGGTCGCGGCGAGCAGTTGCGATACGGTGCGCTGCAGGCGGAAGGCCGCTGGCTGTTCTTTCTTCACGCCGATACGCGCCTTGCGACCGGTTGGGAGGATGCGGCGAGTGACTTTGTGGAGCGGACAGGAGAACAACATCGTGCGGCCGTCTTTACCTTCAAGCTTGACGATCAGACGAAGTCTGCGCGGCTGTTGGAGTGCATCGTCGCCGCGCGCGTAAAGGTGCTGGGATTGCCCTACGGCGATCAGGGCCTGCTGCTGTCGCGGTCCTTTTACGACGAAGTCGGGGGCTTCAGGTCGATGCCGCTCATGGAGGATGTCGATCTCGTTCGGCGCATAGGGCGCGCGAACCTGGAAATGCTTGCGGCTTCGGCGGTCACGAGCGCTGATCGATACCGAAGGAATGGCTATGTGCATCGAATGGTGCGCAACGTTGCATGTCTTTTTCTCTATTTCATCGGCGTGCCGCCAAGATCGATCGCGAAAATATATGGATAGGGGTCGCGAGCTCCCGACATTGTTCGTAATGGTCAAGGCGCCGGTTGCTGGCGGGGTAAAGACTCGTCTTGCGAGCATGATCGGTAGCGGTGAAGCGCTTCGCTTCTATCGTAGCGTGACCGCCTCGTTGCTGCGCCACGTGGGATCGGATCCACGGTGGCGGACGGTGCTCGCTGTTAGCCCGGACAGACATCTCCGCTCGCGGTTTTGGCCCGTGAGCCTGCCCCGCGTTGCACAGGGCCATGGCGACCTGGGCGAAAGGATGCAGCGGTTACTCAACTCGTCACCGGGCCCCAACGTATTGGTCGGCTCCGACATTCCTGGCATTCGGGCCTCGCATATCGCTGCAGCGCTACGAGCCTTGTCCCGTCGAGGTATCGTTTTCGGTCCGTCAGAAGATGGCGGCTTTTGGCTGGTTGGGGCGCGACGCTGCCCGACCGTGCCGCGTCTCTTCAACAATGTAAGATGGTCGACCGAGCACGCCTTGGCGGACACTCTGTCGAATGTTCCTGCACCAGCCGGCTTTGCAACCACATTGGCCGACGTCGACACGGAGACCGAATGGCGTCGATGGCTCCGCGGTGAACTTGGCATGGCGAACCGTGAAGGTCGAAACTGATGCGCTGCTACGTGACCGGCGTCGCGCCGGACCAGGTGGGCATCGAAGGGCAGCTGGCCTTGGCGGCCGATGAGGTCGTTCGGGTAACGAAAGCTGCCGCACCGGAATGCGGTTCGCCAAGGGGCCGTTCCTTTCGACAATATCCGGCGTCTCGTTGCAGGCGAATGGCTCTTGCGCGCTATCACCCCAGCGGGAAACGTTGTACGTTTTGTCGATGGGAGAGCGTCATGCGATCGGGACGCGGCACGGTCTTGTCGTGGAAGGCTATAGGTGGCTGCGACAAGCGGCAAGCGCCGCTGCACTAGGTCGTCTGGCCGTCCGAATACAAAATACTTCGATGTTAATTACACTTTGATGAGTGAAGATCTATGGCTAAATCTGGCGGTAGTCGGTCTGACCTCGGCCTGCTGATGCAGCGCGCCCAAGCCGGTGACGAGGCCGCGTATCTCGATTTGCTGACGCAGATATCGCCGATCGTCCGGAACGCCGTGAAGCGGAAAATAAACGCCTCACAGTATGCGGATGTGGAAGATATCGTCCAAGACGTCCTGGTTTCGGTCCACGTGGTTCGCGCGACTTACGATCCGTCGAGGCCGTTTTTGCCCTGGCTTCTGACGATCGTACACAATCGGACGGTCGACAAGTTTCGGAGGTCCGCACGTATCGGGGCTAACGAAACAAATGTCGGCGAATTGCTTGAAACCTTTTCTGCCGAAGCTGCGAACTCACAGGAGACAGCATACGGCGATGAGGAACTGCTGCGGCGTGAAATAGAGGCGCTGCCGGCTTCTCAGAGGCGCGCGATCGAATTGCTGAAATTGAAAGAAATGTCTTTGAAGGAAGCCGCTCGTGAAAGCGGAATGACGGTCGCAAACCTTAAAGTCTTGGTGCACAGGGCCATGAAGACCCTCCGAAAAAGGATCGTCGCCGATCATGACAGTTGATCCGGATGTCACCATTCATCGACTAGTCGAGGACATGCAGCCGGTCGCTCGACTTGCGTCGCCGTTCCGACGAGCTGTATTTGGTTCTTGGGGTCGTCGCCCTACGTCGCAGTACTGGCCCTCCTGTTTTCTCTCCGGCCGGACCTTGCCGATAAATTTGCCGATGTGCGCTATGTAATGGAACTGGGGGCGATACTCGCGACCTCGTTGCTGGCCGCCTGGGCCGCATTCTCGTTGACGATTCCCGGGTACGATCCGCTCCGCGTGGTGATAGCGCTTGCGCCACTTGCTGTGTGGATCGGCGTGCTCCTTGAAGGCTGCGTGGAAGACCTGATCACGTTTGGCTGGAGCGGGTTGAGGTTGGAGGTTGACTGGATCTGCTTTCCCATGATTGCTTTGGTGGGCGCGTGGCCGGCAGTCTTGATGGTGATCATGCTCCGTCGAGGAGCTCCACTGGCTCCCTACGGGACCGTCGCGATGGGAGCGCTGGCGTCGGCCGGGCTAGGCGATGTCGCCCTCCGCCTTTTCCATGCGCAGGATGTGAGCATCACGGTACTGGTTTGGCAGGTCGGGAGTGCCATGACCCTGGCGTGGTTGGCTGCCAAGGCAGCTCCCCGAATTCTGAAATGGCCGACCGATCGGATCCGAAAAACGCTCTTTCCCGACCGCAAGATAGTCTGATCGCGGATGGTGCCGGCTGGACGAGGCGTCCCGCGGCGCGGTTCGGCCTCCGGTGCCCGGTGCGCCTGACGAAATTGTCCGCTGGCCGCGTAACTTCTGCGGCTACTCCGGCGAATTAGCCGAAGGACGCTTTCGGAGTGCGAACTCTGGCGTTCCCCGGACTGGGATTGAGGAACCGAGAAAATGATCGACAGACGTTTGATGTTGAAAGGATTGTTTGTCTCGAGCTTTGCCAGCACCAAAGAAGTTGGAAGGTCGACGGGTGACACGAACGCCGCTTCGATCGAGGCGCTTCTGGCTAAGTCGATCTAGTTGACCGCGATGCTGGGAACGCTTGGTTTCGCATTTCTCGCCGGGGTGTTCTCGTCGCTCTCGCCCTGTGTGTTGCCGCTGATTCCGCTCGTCCTCGGCGCGGCGGTATCCCAACATAAATGTGGGCCGGCCGCATTGGCGGGAGGGCTGGCTCTTTCGTTTGCGGCGGTAGGCTTGTTTGTTGCGACTATCGGATTTGCGGTCGGTATCGACGGCGGCGTCTTCCGCAAGGTCGCAGCCGTCCTTATGACCGCTATCGGCTTGATGCTGATCGTCCCTCGCTTCCAGGCACGATTTGCCGTAGCGGCGGGGCCGGTCGGCAATTGGGCCGAAGAACGCTTCGGCGGGTTTTCAAAGGCCGGGCTTTCCGGACAATTTGCCGTCGGATTACTGCTCGGTGTTGTGTGGGCGCCTTGCGTGGGGCCGACGCTGGGCGCGGCGTCGCTGATGGCGGCGAGGGGTGAAAAGCTGTCTCAGGTGGTTCTGACCATGCTCGTCTTCGGCGTCGGTGCCGCGTTGCCGCTGTTGCTCTTGGGGACGCTGTCGCGTGAAAGCATCTTCCGAATTCGCGGTCGTTTGCTTTCGACGGGGCAAGGCGCGAAGCTTGCGATGGGGGTTCTGTTGGCGGTGATGGGCGTGATGATTCTGTCGGGTTACGACAGGAATTTGGAGGCGGCTCTGGTCGATGCGTCCCCGGCGTGGCTGACTGATCTGAGTACGCGTTTTTGATCGGAGGGGGTCGCGTTGTGCCGCGCCTATGCGGGGCATATTGTCCGGCATGTGAGAGTGAGCTGTAAGAATGCCGCGATTGATGGGACCAGCCGGCTGAACACGACGACGAGCTTATACAGCAAACGACGTCGTGACCGCTGGCAGGATATCCGCCGGAAAGCCGATCGCTGCGAAAAAGATATCGAGGCGGTGGCAGCAATTCCTGCTGCCAATGCCAACGTTACCGACGCGCCGAGTGAAAGCCGGTTGACGCGGACGTCGGAAGCGGGCGCATTGATCAGATGACCGGTCCGCTGTCGTGCCTGGTTCCTGCTGTTCGACGCTGCTCCGGCCGCCCAGGTTCGATTTAGAGTCAGATATGGTGGTTCGTAAGACGTCATGTCACCTGATCACGTTTCGGCGATGCGGCGTATTTGGTTACACGCTTTTTCGAAGCGGCTCCTGCACCAATCCATCGCCGGCATCGTTCGCAGCGCTGTAACCAAATGGCCGTCGCGGGCGAAACACCACCTGCAGGCCGATTTGCGCCTGGATCAAAGGAGATGCAGCATGCATTCACGTTCCACGGCTCTCATACTGGCCGGATCACTCGCGTCCGCGCTCGCAATGATTTCCGTTCCAAGCGTGGCCCAGGACTCGGGCAAGGAAAAATGCTTCGGGGTCGCCCTCAAGGGCCAGAATGATTGCGCCGCGGGTGCCGGTACGACTTGTGCCGGAACCTCGAAGATCAATTACCAAGGCAATTCCTGGAAACTTGTCCCGAAGGGGACGTGTCTGACCATGACATTGCCGGGCGATCGCAAGGGTTCACTCGAAGCGTTGAGTCGGGATGTTCCGAAGGGCTGATCGCCTGCATCAGCAGCCTTTGACGTCGAGCAGCTTCCCGCCCCTTGGGGCGGGTGCACCGGCCACCGGGAGCGCGGATCATGACTTAAGAGCTGGTAACCCCTCGCGCGGCGGCGGCGGTTCCGTCTTGCGCCGGTGTCGGACTGAAACCCGCACATTATCGCGATATCCTCGAACTCCGCGCCGTCTGTCGGCTTTTTCGAAGTTCATGCCGAGAACTACATGGGTGCCGGGGGCCCGCCGCACCGCTTTCTGGAAGCGATACGAGCGAGGTATCCGATCTCGCTGCACGGAGTAGGACTTTCGATCGGCGGCGGACGACCGCTTGACCACGATCATCTGGCCAGGTTGAGGGTTCTGATGGATCGCTATGAACCGGGCCTGTTCTCCGAACATCTGGCGTGGTCGACCCACGATAGCGGCTACCTCAACGACCTCTTGCCGATCCCGTACAACGAAGAATTGCTTGCGCGGGTGTGCGAGCACGTCGATCAGACGCAATCGGCGCTGGGCTGCCGTATGCTTCTCGAGAATCCCGCGACTTACGTGACCTTCGCCGACAGCACTATCTCGGAAGTCGATTTCCTGGCCGAGGTTGTCGCGCGGACCGGATGCGGTCTGCTCCTCGATGTCAACAACGTGCAGGTATCGGCCGTCAATCATGGATTCGATCCGGACCAGTATCTCGACGCCTTTCCAATGATGCATGTCGGCGAAATACACCTCGCCGGGTTTGCCGAGAGCCGGGATGATGCCGGCAACAGGCTTTTGATTGACGAGCATGGGTCCCCGGTTTCCATCGACGTGTGGGGCTTGTTCGGCGGTGTACTGGATCGTATCGGCGCGAAGCCTACCTTGATCGAGTGGGACAACAATGTACCGGCATGGTCCGTGCTTGCAGGCGAGGCCGCGAGAGCGGATGAGCTGCTGCGCGATGCGCTCCGCCGCGGCGGCCGTTCAGAGGAGCGGGAAAATGCAGCGTAACCTGGCCGGCGTCCAAGAGGCGTTTGCGGGAGCATTGGCCGATCGCCAGCGGACAATCCCGGAAGGGCTGTTGGGCCCCGCCGCATGGGATGCCAGCCGCTTTGCCATTCACCGCAACAACATCGCCGTCAGTCTCACCGATGTTCTCTTAAGCCACTTTCCGGTCTCTTGTCGGATCGTCGGCGACCCCTTCTTTGCCTGGATCGCACATGAATTCGTTGCTCGACATAAGCCGGCTTCTCCGTTGCTGATGAACTACGGCGACGAATTTCCGGCGTTTATCGAGAATTTTGCACCGGCCGGTGACGTCCCGTACCTGGCGGATGTGGCTCGGCTCGAACTGGCCTGGACCCGCGCCTACCATTCCATCGAGCAAATCTCGCTCGGCGTGGAAGCTTTGAAGCCGCTCTCCCCAGACGGTCTCCTGTCGGCTCGGATTGTGCTCCACCCGTCGGTGCAGTTCATCCGGTCTCCCCACCCGGTTGCTACCATTTGGGTGGCGCACCAGCCCGGCAATGAACCGGTTGCGCTGGAAGCGTGCGAGGCAGAGGACGTGCTCGTACTTCGACCGGATGCCGAGGTCCTCATGCATCGCTTGCCGGCCGGAGCTGCAACTTTCCTGTCCGCGATCAAAGGCAACGAACCAATCGGTAGGGCGGGGGAGCTGGCGTTGGCCGGTTCTCCGGAATTCGACTTCGGAAGCAGCCTGGTCGGCCTCTTTGTCGAAGGTGCGGTGATCGGAATTCTGCTTCCGGACGGAAGCCAAGCACAGCAGCCAAGCACAGCAGCAAGGATAGAGCTATGACCGCATCCACCGGTTCTTACGACGCGCCGCTATCGTCTCCGCTCCGGATTGTCGGCGGACTATCGCGGCTGCCAGCGCGGTTCCCGATGTCGATCACCCAGCTTGTGTTGCGGTTCGCTCTCGCGGTGCCGTTCTGGCGATCGGGGTTGACGAAATGGGACGGCGTCTTCCAGCTGTCCGACACCGCAGTTTATCTCTTCACTCAGGAATTTCGCCTGCATCTGTTTGGCGGAGAATATGCGCTTCCTGCGCCGCACCTCATGGCGTTTCTATCGTCTTGCGGCGAGATATTGTTTCCCATCATGCTGCTGCTTGGGTTGGGTACACGTTTCGCAGCGGTCGGTATCCTCGCCATGACGGCTATCATTCAGCTCACTATTCCTGACGGCTGGGCGAACTTTCATCTGCCCTGGGCGGCAATGGCGCTTGCCATCGCAAATTATGGCCCGGGTAAGGTATCGCTGGACCAACTGATCGCTGGCAAGTTGAAGCAGTAAACAATCAGCGGAAGGGAATCGAAGCATGGCGCAGGCGGCCCTCTGATCCGTCACTGGAGATGCAGGGATTCGTTTTCGTTGGATGCCTTCATCCAGGAACTTAATTCCTGGATCGGATTTTCCCGTGAGTTCCGCATTGGGTACGGTGCTGGGTTACATTTGCCGGTGTGCGGTCGATCTTCGAGACAGGAAGTCGTCGAGTTGCCGTTCCGATCGCTGCGTTTTGCTGACCGAAGAATGACAAATGCGCTTTGGCTTCAGGTTTGCTCTTTCAGCCTTGGTGCTTACGTGCATCGGCCTGAGCGGTCTTCTGGTTCATGCGTTGTGGCACAGAACCGCTGATGGTAACAGCCGAGCACTTATGGCGGTTCTCGATAAGCAGATCGCGGATGCCGTACGAAAGGAGGTTGCGGAGCGTATCTCTAGCGCCGAGGCGGCATTCGGCGCAGTTCGCACGATCTTCGTCCAGGACGTCATCGACGTGCGGCAAGCCGACAAGCGTGAATTCGTGTTCCTATCGCAAATTCAGGCGCAGCCCCTGCTTTCGTGGATCGCATTTGGCTGGCCTGACACCAGCTTCTTTGCGTCTCACAAGCTTGGAGACGGAAATCTCGAAATGACCGAGATTGCGAGCCAGGGCGGCGTGAGAACGCGCCGCATCGACCGCTACAAGGTGTTTCCCGGCGACATTGAATTCGAGAAACGTTCGTTCGAGCCAAGTAATTATCTAGTCACGGACCAGCCTTGGTATCGAACTGCAATCAGCGCCGATGCCCCTGCCTGGTCTGTCGTTAAAGATCACCCGAATTCAAAAACAGCCGCGATAGCGTTTTCCGGGCCGCTCGATGTTCACCATAAGCGGCAGGGGGTACTTGTTACAATGATCGAGCTGGACCGCTTGTCACGGTTTCTTGGTACGCTGAATGTAGCTCGCACGGGAGCCGCCTTTATTTTTGCTCCCGATGGTCACATCGTCGCTGGCCCCGACAAGAATGCCGATGAAGTAACCGGGGTGGATTTCAGTACACATCCTCTGCTCGGCGTAGCCCGGCAGATTGGTAATCGCCTCGTTCAGCAAAGCGAACCAGAACTGGGTAAGCCTTCTTCATTGCGGGTCAATGACAACGGCACGGATTATGCCGTCGCGATGACGCCGCTCGGATTTCAAAAGTGGATGATCGCGGTCATTGTTCCTGAAAGTGAATTTCTTGGTCCCATTGAACGTACGAGAGCTCGACTTGCTCTCACGCTTCTTCTTTTGGCGGCGGCTGCCAGCTTGATCTCGGTTCTGATCGCCAATCGAATACTCATAATGCCGCTTCGCGCGGTCGTCAGTGACTTCAAATTTGTAGAAGAGTTCGAGCTTCATCGTGTGTTGAGACGCAAGTCACGTCTGATCGAGTTGGACGCACTTTCGTCGTCGTTGGTCCACATGGTGGCTGGTTTGACAGCCTTCGCCAAATATATCCCATCCGATCTGGTTCGGACCCTGCTCGACGAAGGCGTCGAAGTAAAACTCGGGGGCTCGAGTTCGGCCGCTCACTATACTCTTCGCCGACATACCCGGATTTACAGGCATCTCCGAGCGTCTAGGCAACGATGTGGTGCCACTCGTAGGCGCCTTTTTGGATCTTGCGTCGCAGGCCATTGAGCGCGAGGGCGGTACCATTGACAAGTTCATCGGTGATGCCGTCATGGCATTCTGGGGCGCGCCACGCAGCAGGAGCGACCATGCGGTCGCCGCTTGCAGAGCAGGCTTGTCTATTCTGGCTGCACTTGCAGAAAATGAGCTGTCTGACGACGCAGGGAGGCGTCTCGCGGTGCGCGTCGGAATCAATAGCGGTAATCCGCTTGTGGGCAATATTGGCTCGCATGCGCGGCTCAACTACACCGCGATCGGCGATGCGGTGAACTTGGCAAGCCGGCTGGAGGGTGCCAATAAGCTGTACGGTACACAAATTATTCTTGGAGATGAGACCAGACGTCTGGCTGGGGACGAAATCATCGTCCGGGAATTGGACCAGATCGCCGTTTTCGGTAGATCAACTGGAATTTCGATCTTCGAGTTGGTGGGCATGGCGGGAGAAGCCAAGCCAGCCTGGATAGATGTCTATGAGACTGGCCTTGCCTGCTATCGGGAACGGCGGTGGGATGAGGCCGAACGATATTTTCTGCAAGTGCTTGCGGTGCGAGGAGATGACGGTCCTTCCAGTATCATGGCCGGGCGCTGCAAGTCACTACGCGAACAGCCCCCAACCTATAACTGGGTGCCAATCACGGTTATGGAAACAAAATAGCGCAGATGGGCCTATCTTGCCGTTGCCGCGGGCATAGTCAATTACCGTTGTCCGTCGATTTCACAGGATTTCGTACTTACCCGGCTTGCGCCGAGCCGTGGGCTCGGCGCCGACCTAACCAGCGCAACAGGAAAGCCTTGCAATGTCCCTGTCGAAAGTTTGAGCCGCCAGTTTCAGACCTTCAACAGTGGTTAGATACGGGAAAATTGCCTCCGCGAGATCGTCGACCGTAAGATGCTGACGAATGGCGAAAGCCGCCGTCTGGATGCTGTCGGCACCTTCCGGCGCGAGAATGTGCGCGCCCAGCAGCCGCCGGGGTCTTGCCGTCTGCCACCAGCTTGATCAATCCGCGCGTATCGCGTGCCGCCAGCGCGCGGGGCACATATGAGAGCGGCAACACCGAAGTACGCACATCATATCCTTCTACGCGGGCTGCCGCTTCGGTCAGGCCAACGCTTGCCACCTGCGGGTCGGTGAATACGACGGCAGGCATCGCCGAATTATCATATTTCAAGCTGTCGTTGTTGAGCGCGTTCCTGGCTGCGAGTTTAGCGCCATAGGACGCCATGTAGACGAACTGGTCGCGCCCGGTCACATCGCCGGCAGCGTACACGTTGCGGCACGTTGTCCGCATGCGGTCGTCAACGATGATGCCGCCAGATCGCTTTGCAGTACTCGTCTGATGCACGATTTCAACCGCGCGGATTAGGGCCTTTGAGGGAACGCAACCGACATTAACGCAAGTCCCACCTATTGTTCCGCCGCCGATAAGCGCCACCTGTGCGCCCAGCTCGGCGGCGGTGATCGCCGCCGAAAAGCCCCGCTGACCCAGCTCCGACGATGATGACATCGTAAGCCTTCCTGTTCTGCGTGGGCGGGCAGCAATCGCAATCGTTCATGACCGAATCTCCTGAATATTGTCGCGGACGGCAGGCCATGCGCGGGTGTCGGTTCGATCGCGACCATGCGACTAAAGGCGCAACCGCTGCTCGCGACCGTTCAATTCGCGGGGTGCGAGGGGTATCCAGCATTTGCCGTCGCTGCGATGAGCGTCGGAATGCTGGTTACCGCATCATCGAATGTCACCGTTGCTACAGCAGGAGAGTCTGCGCTGACTTCTGCAATACTGACGGTCTTGACACCCGCGACGTTGGAAATTGTACGCTTCACGATTGGCGCGCAAAGAGCGCAGTCGGCTTTTTCGACTTTGAGGATGACGGTTTTCTCAGCCGCCTGAACTGATGAGGCGGATGCCATTATGGCAAGAACAGCCGCCGCGGAAACGTCACAAATCATGGCTTGCTCCTTGTGCTTAAAGAAATAGCAGAGCGATTTTCGGGAAGCCGAGCGCAATCACGACGAGTACGGTTGCAATCCAGAGGCCCGCCTTTGCGGTGCGGTTCGAACCGGATTTTGCGCAATACGACCCTTCTGCGCAGGGAACCTTGGGATTGCGGTAGATGAGGTAAAATCCGTAGCCGAGGCATGCGGCCGCGATGATGGCGAAGATTGGCCGATAGGGCTCAAGAGCGGTGAGGTTGCCGATCCAGGCACCACTGACCCCAAACATAAAAAGCGCGAAGGGGATCACGCAGCATGATGCTGCGCCGAGTGCTGCCAGAATGCCAGCTGCCGCGAGCAGCTTCGGTGTGCTGTCACCGGCATCAATGTCTGTTTCAGGCGCCACTTTCGGTCGGCGGTCTGTTTCACCTGCAATCTTGCCCATGCACAGGAAATCCTTGATTGGAATAACCGCATGCTGCATCCTGTAGTCACTACAGGATCAAGGATATTCGACATGCGCGCGATAACAGCTTTGCGAGGGAATGGCGTTGCGATCGGCGAGCTGTCGCGCCCCGCTGGCGTGAATATCGCTACTACGAGAAAATCAAGATGCTACCGGCACCGCTGCGCACCAAGGGGGGCCATCGGGTCTACGGGGCGAAAGAGACGCGATTGCTCGTCTTTATTCGCCGTGGGCGGGAGTTGGGGTTCACTCTCGGCGAAATCCGTGCCTTGCTCGATCTTGGGGAGCCGGGGAAGGCATCTTGTGGTGAAGTGCGGGAAATCGCCAGACACCACCTCACGGATATCCGTTCCAAGATCGATGATCTCACGAAGCTCGAAAAGCTACTAACAAAGACCATCGCGCGGTGTTCGGGCGGAAACGTACCGGATTGCCCCGTGTTGGATATTCTCGATGTTAAACGAGGCGTTACGTCTGTCGAACGCTGACGCCACCCTTGCATCGATCTGCTCTTCGGTCATTCGGTCGATTGCTTGGCGCGCGCTTCAAGCCGTTGAGCTTCGATTGCGCGTGCTTGAAATTCCAGCGCGTCGGCGGCAGCCAGGATAATTTCGCCCGGACCTTGAAGAGACGGATCCGGCAACGGTGCACGCCCCGAGCAAGATGCGGCGTTTCTGGTCGGCTTGCGCAAGATCGATGCGTACAGCCGTAGTGTTTCGGGGTCCGGCACGGCTCATCTCCTTCGTGGTGTCAGTGCCGAGCAATATCCTCGTGGATGTAACCTGTCCAACGTTTCGCGCGAATTCTACATAGGTCGGAATATCGGCCGTCTCAGCGCTCGCTGACGGCTGATACCTGGTGCTCGCCCATGCGTGCGGCGGCACTTTTCGTCAACGCAGGCTAACCATGGGCTGGCTTCTCGAAAGCACTGGACGCAAAATCGTCGAGTATCTTGACAGGCCGGCCTCGGGGTTCGAGCCGTTTACACCGAGCGATCCAGACGCGCTTCTTGCTACCATCAAAGTGGGCGATGTTCTGCTTGTCGAGGGCAACAGCCACATATCAGGTGCGATCAAGTACTTGACGCAATCGACCTGGTCGCACGCGGCACTTTACGTCGGGTCTCAACAGACCGGGGACGGAAAGGAGGAGCAGGGAAATGTCCTGGTCGAAGCGACGCTCGATGAAGGCGTCGTTTCTGCGCCGTTGTCCAAATATTTTCGATTCCATACGCGCATCTGCCGCCCAATTGGCTTGTCGACCGAGGATTGTCAGGCGGTCTGCAAGTTCGCCCTGGATCGGATCGGGTCAGGGTACGACCAGAAAAATATCATCGACCTCGTGCGTTATTTGATTCCTCTTCCGGTTCCGCAACGGTGGCGGCGGCAAATGATTGCACTCGGATCCGGCGATCCTACGCGGTACATATGCTCGGGAATGATTGCGCAGGCATTCCAGTCGGTCCATTACCCGATATTGCCCATCGTCACTGCGGTTGAGAGCGGTGCCGCGCGTTCGGAAGTCATGCGAATCCGGCACTCGTCGCTATTCGTGCCACGCGATTTCGACATTTCGCCATTTTTCGAAGTGGTCAAACCTACGATCGAACGAGGGTTCGACTATCGGCGGACACGATGGGTCGAATCCTCTCCCGGCCAGCCCCTGTTGCCTGTCGAGGTGCAGACCGTTGTAGCCATTCCGGACTAGGCGAGTGCACGCAGCCGAAAAAAGTCGGTTGGGCCACCGTCTGCGAAAGGCGTCTCGATCACTCTTGCGCCGAGCTCGATCACTCTTGCGCCGAGATAGCAAATGCTCGCCATCCCCAGGACCAGCGGGTCGCTGCCGTAATGAGGCACAGAATAACGAAGACCCAGGCCAGCACAGAAAACCAAACCGGAAAAAGGCACATGGCGACGAAAAAAGCGATCGTTTCCGCACCCTCGGTGATTCCTCCGAGATAGTAATTCCTTTGTCGGGAAAGGCGAGCGAAGTAAGGCCGCGGCGCTCGGCAACGATGGCGAATGCCAGGAAGCTGGTGGCCGTCCCCATGAAGCCGAGAAGCAGGGCGCACGCCGCCAAAGCATTGGCCGGAGGATCGGCAAGTCCGAAGCCGAACGGCACGGAGGCGTACACGAAAAAATCAAGCGCAACGTCCAGAAAGGCACCTCGGTCTGTGGGGCCGGTGAGTTCTCGCGACCGCCCCATCGAGTCCATCGAAAATTCGGTTGAGCAGCAGGAGCAAGAGCGCGAGCGGATAGGCGTGCAACGCCAAGCAACTGGCGCCGGCTAGACCGACCATGAAGCCAGACAGCGTCACCGCATCTGCCGACACGCCATTGGCGGCAAGTACGCGGGCAGGGGCCGCGAACGCCGCCCTGATCACCGGTTGCAGGCGACGATCAAACATCTGCCGCTCCCTTTGGTGAAGGAGCCGTCACTTGGACGAGTCTCGACGATATCCTGATCGGTTCGAGTTTCACCCGGCGTTCATCGCGGCTTGGTGATCGCGGCTCGTATCGCGGCCAGCGGAGCGCTGTCGTCGAACTCGACCTCGCCATTATGCATCTTCACTCCCAATTCGCGCCAAAGCCCATCCAGGTCCGGGGTCACGGGGTTCGGCCCCATCTCATCGTGCAGACGGCTGAGGACGTCGACGCCGACCGCCTTGTCGGCGGTCGAAAGTATCCGATTGATCGGCCAGTCTATCTCGTGGTTGCCGCCAGCCGCAAGCACGCTGCGCATCGCATCCTGCAAGCCGAGCCGGTTGTCGGTCTGCTTGCGGATCTCGACGTCCGCAAGCAGGCAGAACATTGCGCCACCCCAATATTTCCGTCCCCACGTCGGGGTGTTGTCGAGTCCTTGGTCCCCGGCGCGCGGCAGGCCCTTTGGCATGTCGCGGACCATCGCTTGCCAAATTTCCTTTGCAGCCAAGTCGCCAGCCTGCACGCGAGCGACAGGCTCGACATAGACGGCTAGTCCTTCCGACAACCAGTTGTAGCGCTCGCTCATGTCGGGAAGAGCGAGATGCACCATCTCGTGCACCATGACCCAGTCGCGCTTAAGATCTTCCTCGCTGGAGTCGCGGCCGAGGCGGATGCGGATGGCACCGCCGCGATAACCCCATGTGGTTCCGCCTTGCACACGCGGCCCATCGACCGGAACCAGGAGAAGTCTTGCCGACTTGACCGGAAAGCGGCCGTAGTAGGTCGATACGGCCTCGGCAGATGTCTCGATCCAATGCAGGAAGGCTTCTTTTGGCAATGTCAGGCTGCCGGGAGCGAACGCGACATGGATCACGCCGCCCGGGACATTGAGGTCGGTCTTTGGAAGCCTGTCGAAGGCGTCGTACGGCATCCGGTCTCCGCTGAGAAATTCCGACTGCGCGCTGGTTTGTGAAGAGAAGGTCACCGCGATTAGCGCCGCAACGACAGCGAGCGGACCGCCCAGTCGAAGTGCTTTGAGGTGTTTCATCGCAGAACCTTCTTTGCCGAATCGAGCGGCGTATATAAAGCACTAAAGGCTCCTCGATTTTCGACGGTCGTCGTCTAACTGCGTACTGACGCGCCTGCGAGAAGTTCGGTCGTAACCCAGTTATGCAGGTATCCGGCGCCGCGTGCAGCAGCGCTCTCTGGATCGTCGTAAGTAGCCAGCATCGAGCAGAGAACGCCGAACGGTATGCCGCTCAGCGGCCTCGTCCCACATCATGGCCTCCTCTGCCGGAAGTTCGCGAAACTTCGGCATCTCGTCTTGCCGCCAAACCAGGAGACGGCTCGGCTCGTCCAGCCCGATCGCATCCGGCGGCATTTCGTCTTTCTTCAGTGCCATCCAGACCGCAGCCGCATTCGTCGAAAAGTCGAGGCGGCGTGCACTCGGATGCGCCTCGAATATGGAGATCTTTCCATTCCTCTGGGAGAACGCCGGCCAGATCGGCAACGACAACAACCGGCGCATCGACAGCATCGAATGCATCATTGATCGCCCTTTCAAGCGCCGCAAGCTCGGCGAGCACTGGGTAGTTGCTATAAGGCTGCGTTCGATTCCAGGAATTCCGGAACATGCTGCGAAAACCAGCGCAGATTCGCTTGCTGTGACGACTTCGCGGCCACATAGCGTTCGCCCATGGCATCGAACATCTCGTCGCCAAGATATTCATGCAGGTATTCGTGGTCCTTGCGCATCGCTCCCGACCAGCCGCGAGACATATGCAAATCTGTAGACGCCGAGCAGAATGTCGCGCTCTTCGAGCGGGCCGTCGAGAATGTCGGCCAGAACGGAATCGTCGCCGGCCAGGATGGCGCGCTGAAAGTCGCTCTGCTGTCGCGCGAGGTCGCTCATCTGGCCTGCCCTACGAAGCTGCGGCAATACCTTGGTCGCGATCTCCCGGGTCCGATCGACTTCGACGATGAGCTCATCGAGCGGAGGAATGTTGTCGTCGCGCTCGATCATGGTCGAGACGCGGCCGAAGCGCTTCAAGGCTGCGGCGTAGAGGTCCCAGACGTCTTCGCATACCGGATGGTCATGGGTGTCGACAATGTGGGTGCCCATATGGCTATGCCCGGCCATGTGAAACTGAACCACCCGATCCGCCGGAATGCCTTCAAGGAAGGTGTAGGGGTCGTAGCCGTGGTTGAAGGCGCTGACATAGACATTGTTGACATCGAACAGAAGCCAGCAGCCGGAGCGGCGCGTAAGCTCGCGAGAGGAATTCCCACTCCGTCATTTCGGAATTGTTGAACTGCACATAGGTCGAGGCATTCTCCAGCACGATGGCGCGGCCGAGATAATCCTGAACCAGCTGAATGCGGCTGATGACGTGGTCGAGCGGCTTCGCGCGTATAGGGTATCGGCAGTAGATCGTGCAGGTTCTTGCCGTGCACGCCGGTCCAGCACAGATGATCCGAGACCCATTTCGGCTCGACGCGCGCGGCGAGCTCCTTCAGCGCCTGCAGGTAGCCGAAATCGGGCGGCGCGGTCGAGGCGATGGACAACGAGACGCCGTGCATCACTACCGGAAAGCGCTCGCGGATCCTGTCGAGAATCCGCAGCGGCTTGCCGCCCGGAATCATGTAGTTCTCGCTGATGATCTCAAACCAGTCGATCGGCGGATTCCCGTTGAGGATATCGTCGTAGTGCTGGGCGCGCAGCCCCAATCCGAAACCGAGGAACGGCGGTTTTGTGGTAAGGTCCGAACGGTTGCAAAGGGGCGAATTCGGCGACGGCTCGGGTATCCTGCTGGAGATGTTCATATCTGCTTCCGCTCTTGCTCGAATGCCCGAAAAGCTGTGGGCAGCGGGGGTGCCTCGAGTATCCGATTGCCGGCGCTAGAGGGATCCGGCATGTGCCGGATCCCTCCGCATCTCATCGCTGAGCCGTTATGCCGGTTCGAACTTGCCCTTGGCCGCGACGCATTTGGCCTTCGTCAGGGCCAAGAAGCCCTGACCCTTGCAGGCGTTGAGACCCTTGCAGTCATGGTTGCCGCTCTTGCAGGCGCTCTGGCCCTTGCAGGCATTGGCGCCGATGCAATGGCCGATCGCGCCGGCCGCATAAGCGGTGTTCGACACGGTCGACACGCTGGCGCCGGCAAGGAACAGCGTCGCTGCCGCCGCGGCAAGTGTTGCGCCTGACTTCGAATTCAACTTCATCGCGATATCCTCCAGATTGGGTTGATGGTGAACAAGAACTATCCGCGGCGCACGTCATGAAACCAGATCGCATGCCGGTGACCGACGATGACCGGTCGTCAGATCGAGCCTCAGCCCATCACCGACCGGTCACCCGTGTGGCGTTTCGCTCGAAAAGCGAGAATGGTTACACCGTGGTTTCCGCCGGTCGCCAATGCCTGAGAGTTCAGGGGCGGATATAGGCCCAGCCTGCTTCCTGCAGTTCGACAAGGCGCACGACGCCAAATGGTACGATCCTTGTTCCTGTGACCAGGGGCATGGGGTGCCCCTCGCGCATTTCGATAGTGGTTTTGGCGTTCCCACAAACCGTGAAAGCAATTTCTGGAAAATTTGAACGCATGTACTTCAGTATATCGAGCACGGGAGACGTGTCGGTCCGAAACATGGTGATACCAGGTCCATACGCGACAAATTCGATCTCTGCTTTTTGGCCTTCTGCGCGATAATGGTTCACCAAGTTTATCGCATTCGAAATGGCATGTTTCATGGGCACGGCGTCGTCCGAGTTTATCTGAAAGACGATATGATGAACTTGCGTCGAATTGCTCGCAGCCAGGACGCCGCCTATTCCAAATGCAATAACGAACAGGGCAGCAACAGCATACCAGCGATTACGCCCCCATCCCGCTAGCGATTTCATGCTGATCGACCTCTTGGTGGCAGCTACATGGCAACGCTGCTTTGGCAATATTCGGTTCGCGAACTCAGAAGGTTACTTGACCGCGCAATCGTCTCCGTTGTGTTCATTCAAAATATCATATCTTCAAAGAGCGGCCCGCCATCTGGCCAAATAAACCGACTCGATTGCAAGAAACGGCTCTGCGCGCGACGCTTCGACCAGCGTGCATTCAGCCATGACCCGTCAAAAATTCCAGTCGGACCGCGTCTAGTTACTTTTCTTCCGTTGTCGAACTGGCAATTCGTGCGAAAATCTCATCAAGTTCGCCTGCAAGCACTTTGAGCTTAGCATTGCCGTCGTCGAGATAAGGCGCGAACACAAAACTTGGCTTCTTATACGACAGTGTCGCAGTGCCATCAGGATTTTCGGTAATGTAGAAGCGGACTGGCGCCTCGATACCCGCGGATACACTTGCGCTCAGCATCCGTCGTGCAAAGTCGTTTCGGAAAACGCCGACGATACGGTTTCCCGGAATCGTAATACCGGCTGCCTTTGCACCCTCTGACGCACTCGCTGAAGTCACGATGCCCATCCTTTCGCCTTTTATCGCTAATTCAAGGTGCCCAACGAGCGTGGGAAAAGACTGGTCCGTATCAATCACCACCCAGCCGTCTCGCGGTTTCACGGTTCCTGCAGTTGCCGCCGATAAGGTGATCAATATCGTGGTGACGCCGAGCAGAACGCGATACATAACTTTCTCCTTCTTTTGCATCGAATAAGAGCAAGGTCTTGAACAGTTACAGAAGGCTTTCACCCTTGCGAAGGAAGAAGAGGCATCGTTGTTCTTGTTCAAAGAGCTCAGACATTTAGCTACCAGCATCCGCGCCTGGGCGGTGAAGCCACTTCTACGAGGTTGAATCCATTTTGTTGTCGAGCCATTCGATGTGCTTATACAACGATATCTCGATCGAAGACGTGATCTCCAGCCGCCGATCTTCAAAGACATCGTCGTCAGGATGGAGCAAGCGCCACTGCTGGATGGCATAGTCACGTTCGATCAGAAGGTCTTCGATCTGCGGCCTGAATAAAACAAACATCGCTGAGAGCCACTGATTGAGGAGCCGCGAGGGATGGTCCAAGTCGATCGCGTATCGATCGAGCATGGCGATGACATCCGTAGCTTGATACCAGGTCTCTCCCGTTACCCAACGATTGGTGGTGAACAGCCGCTCCGGCGTCCCTGCCGGTGTCATTGAAATCGCGATCAGATGCGACAGCGCGTTGTTTTCGGCCGCCGGAGAGACGGAGCCCTGCACGTCGGCAGGGCGAATACCGTCAGGTATCCCCCTCGGCCCCATAAATGTGTGGAAATGACCGTAATCGGGGGCGTCTCTGTCATCGGGCGGATGAGCGTGGAAAAAGTATTGAGCGTGGGATTTCGGATCATGGGCATCATCGGGCGGGTAATGCTCCCATTCGGTAAAGTCGCCGCTCCCGCGGATTACCTCCATGACGAGATTGCTTCCGCTCGCGTGGAGCGCGTGCATGCAGTCAACAATCTTGACAGCTGCGTCCGCCATACGCAGCAGCGCCGCCCGTGAGGGGCAGGACAGCGAAGTCCTGCGAATGGGATTCGCCGATGCCACGGTGTGCTGCAGCGGAAAGCCGGATAAGCTCAAGGGAGCTGGAACCTTTCATAGGCACGTGGATCGGCTGCCGGCGCCCCGAGCTCCGTCGTGCTCCCGATGGTCATAAAGCTGGCCGAAAACGCGACGACCGGCGCGAAGGTTGCAAATCGAGAAAACACCGCCATCCCAGTTTCCAATGCTCATCGCGCAAGTCACGCTGGTATGTTCGTCGCCCAAAGCCAAAAGGCTACAGGACTAACGTCAATCACGCCGATTTGAACGCGTGCCGATGTGCTCGAAATGAAATCGTTTTTGCTGAAGATTGACCGCCTTGCGTGTTTGGCGAAGAGGAGATTGTCGGGTTGGCAGTCCAGCGAAGTTTTCAAGGGTGACAAGGCCGGAAACATCGGCACTCATTGACGGTTTCAAGGGCGCCGCAGCGTAGTCTCGAACAGGCGGTAACGGTTGGCTTGAGCGCGGCGGTCGGCCTCTGCAATCAAATGGGCGGCGGCGGTGTTTTTCAGCAAGTCGTGCAGCAATCCGTCGTAAACTGAATGATCATAGAAATCGTCAGGGCGCACCTCCAGCCATAGTCGAACAGCGCCACTGTTGGGCCACGGCATTTCCAGTGTGGCTGATTGCCCCGGCGTGAGGCGCGTGTCGGCACGCTCGATCCAGTTTCCGTCGATCTGTTCGACTCGCCTTTGAATGACGGAGGAGACCTCGGTACCGACGACGGGCTTGCCCTGCTCATCGAGCGCAATACCCATCATCACAACTTTGGGCGTGACGTAGGTCGGGAAAGCGTGACCGACGCCGGTATTGGTGAGGCGGAAGACGGCTCGGCCTGGCTCTGCAAGGAATTCGGGTGTTACGCCGGAGCGGACGGTGTCGGGATCATGGATGCCGCGCCACAAATGGGTCCGGTCAGGCATGTGGCAGGACTGGCACGTCTTGCCTTCGCTCGCAGCGGGGCTTGCCTGCCATTCGACGTTGGTATTTTCCAGCGGCTTACCATTGATGGCCTGATCCTGAGTGAACTGATGGCAGGCCGCGCAGAATTCCGATTTCTCGAAATCGGCGGTACGAATGACTCCGCCGTGCGGTCCCTTTGGATCGCTCTGCCCGACGGCCCCGGTGTCGCGGGCCGGCGGACCGAAGCGGCGATTCCCGCGCACGTGGCAGCCGGCGCACGAGTTTCCAGCTGCGGCCAGCCCCTGGTCTGCGGCCAGGTGCGCAGTCCCCTTTTTACGGGCGGCCTCGAAGGCCTGTCGCTGTTCCGCCAATGGCGCGTGGCATTGCATGCAGGCGGCAGTGTCCTCGGCGTCATATGTGAGGAGCTGACCCACTAGGCCCGGAGAAAAGGCTTCGGCGTGCAGCGATGTTCGCCATTGCGCCAGCTTATCGGCGTGGCACATGCCACAATCTTCTGGCTTAAGCGAGCGCTCCAGCGGCGTCCATTCGGTTGGAGCTTCGCCTTGCGGCGCTAACGGCCGCCGCCAGTGGTCAGCCGGCAGGACCTGGGCAAGGCCAGAGCTGCCGCCCCAAATCGCTAGAACGTATCCAATAGCTAAAAGGGCGACACCACGGAGGCGCATCGCTGTTCATCAGCCAACGGAGATCAACAGAAAATTCATCGGATCGATCGACGCCACACCGGAAGATCACGGCTTTCGCGATTGCAACAGCGCCGCCACTTCCGATGTGGGCGCGCGGTCTATGCTATTTCTTGGGCGCGCACGGATTGGCGGCCTTCGGAGCACAGGGGTTTGCGGGCTTTCCCGCACAGGGATTGGCGGCCTTTGCTTTCGTGGCTTTCGGTGCACAGGGATTCGCGGCCTGAGCCGTCGATGCAGCGCCGGCTGCGATAAATCCGCCGACCAGCGCGGCCGATCCGAGAATTTGTAGCGACCTCTTGAGGGTAGTCATTTGTCATTTCTCCTTTGCGTGTTGAAACACGTCGCGACATCAGAATTGCGTCGTTACGGCCACCAGCCAGTTCGGCGTCGCAATGGTAGCCAACCTGTTCTGAAGAGTTGGAACTATAGGACGTCATGTTCCCAAATCGCACACCGGTGATGGACGGTAACTGGCCGTCAGATCGAGCCTCAGCTCGTCATCGACCGGTCACCTGGCAGCCGTTTCGCTCGAGGAATGCGAATGGTTACGCCGCCGCTTCGGCGAGGCTCATCTTTTCCGAATATTTCGGACAGAGAGCTGCTTTCGTTTGCTCATGGACACAATTCAAGCATACTGAACGCTGAACCACGAAGGTTGCGTTTGCGTTGGCTAAGCAAAGAGGCGCTTTTGTGGGGTGCTACATGTAACTTTTAGCCGGGCGTCCGCGAAATTAGAGTGTTGACCGCGTGCGGCCGCCTGCGGGAATCGGGCGGTTAAGGGTGCCACTCGGGCGCGATAACTATTTTGGGTGAGGCATCTTTGAGATAGGGTTAGAGAGGGCGCGTGAATTGCCTATTGTCCGGATTTCTGGATAGGCAAGCCTTAAGTGTTTTGGATGGGTGATGAGATGGAGACTGACCGGCTGATAAGGGAGCTTGCGCAAGGCTCAGGGCTGATCTCGCGACTTTCGCCTCCGTCGACGAGGACTGCGACGTGGTTCGCACTGGCCGTTCCTTACGTGGCCCTCGTGGTGGTCATGATGTCGCCCAGACCGGACTTGGCGGCCAAGCTGGTAGATCCGGCATATCTGGTCGAACAGTTTGCGGCGTTGGCGACGGCAATTGCAGCGGGCTTCGCAGCATTTGCCAGCACGGTTCCCGGATTTGACCGCAGATATCTACTTTTGCCAGCGCTGCCTTTCGGGCTGTGGTTAGGGAGTTTGAGCCTGGGATGTCTCCGAACTTGGCTCCAATACGGTCCAGAGGGACTTTCACTTCATCCGGACTGGTTCTGCTTTCCCGCGATAGTTCTGGTCGGTATTGTTCCGGCTATCGCGATGGCGGTTATGCTCCGTCGCGGCGCGCCTTTGAATCCCCATCTGACGACCGCGTTCGGCGGGCTGGCTGCGGCCGGACTGGGCGATTTCGGGCTGCGTTTCTTTCATCCGCAGGACGCGAGCGTAATGGTGCTGGTCTGGCAGATGAGCACCGTCTTCCTGCTGACCCTGCTCGCAGGATGGGTCGGTACGTTCCTCCTCGATTGGCGCGTTCTGACCGAGAGGGTCAAGCAACGAGTTGGCCTCCATTGAAGCGTCCGCATCGCGAATTGATTCCGCGATCGCATGGTTCACGTATTTCGGATGCCGAATTGCTATTTGGCGGCATCTATGATGTCGTCACAGGCCAGCCAGGGCGCACGATATTTTTCGCAAGGCAAACTCTCGCGCGTCATGGAGCGTCTCAAGGCAGCGGCCTGTTCGGTCGGCTCGCACTGAGTCTTGTTTGTGATCGCTGCCTTTGCACGAATGGCGGGTTATGGGAGACGCTGTTGCGTAACGTAGAGAGACGCTTACAGGCAAGCGCGTCCCATGCGCCGAGATTGGCTAATACCCGCAGAACGGCCCGGCAGCCAAGCTCTTTAAAAACGACATCGCAAGTTCGTCGAGGCACTCGTTTGGTAGTTGGTTAGACCGCGGGTGGCTCGCTGAAGGGTTGTACCAGCATGCGGTCGATGCGGAGCTGGCCTGGATCGCGAAAGCGGTCGAGACCGATGGTCATGCCCTCCTGGCCGGCAGCAGGCTGAGCACAATAGGTACCGAACAGCCGATCCCACCACGGCAGGTTGAACCCAAAATTGCTGTTGGTCTCGCGTGGAAGCACAGAATGATGGATACGATGCATATCAGGCGTCACGATGATCCAGCGGAGACCGCGGTCCAACCGCTCCGGTAGCCCGACATTGCCATGGTTGAACATCGCCATCGCGTTGAGCACGACCTCAAAGATCACGACGGCGACGGGCGGCGCGCCGAGGGCAACGACGACGGCGAGCTTCAAGCCCATCGAAAGAAGAATTTCAATCGGGTGGAACCGCGCGCCCGTCGTCACGTCGAAGTCGAGATCCGCATGATGCATGCGGTGCAAACGCCAAAGCGGCGGTACGATGTGGAACAGAACGTGCTGCAAGTAGATAACGAGATCCAGCACAATGACCGCGATCGCGATCCGCCCCCAGCCGGGAAGCGAGACATTGTTGAGGAAGCCCCAGTCGCGCTGCTCGCCTAGCACCGCAATACCGACAGCGGTTAGGGGTATGCTGAGACGAAGCACTAACGTGTTGAGGAAAACGAGACCCAGATTGCTCGGCCAGCGGACCCAGCGCGAAAAGGCTCGTAGCCGGCGCGGAGCCACCGCCTCCCAGACTGCCATCACAATGAGGATACAGAGGAAGGCGCTGATGCGTATGATGGGCTCGTGAGCAAGAATGAAATCCGACATCCGGTATCTCCAGCGGGTGCTTGACACTACGTGCGACCGCGATACTCAATAATATGAATTATTATCCAACGAAAGCGTTTACCGGAGGTCTTTTCCTACGGCAATTATCCGTACTTGCTTTTGGCTACATTCAGTCGATATCTACTGGCCGGCGGCGTGCTGAAGAACACGTCGGAAACCGAGGCGACAGCAAACGAACCGGTATCATCGTCACGCAAGCTTGTTCCGATAGAGCCGCACCATGCTGACTTACCCACGCAAGCGGTCTATGCCGTTAGACTGTGCGGGCTGATTCTCTGTGAGCGCATCGCAGCCATTGAATTTTAGCCGGCGTAATTTCATATTCCGGGTTGGACGCCGCCCTTGCGGCCGGGCAACGCCAGGGTGGACGAAAGCGTGAAGGAAACCTCCGAAGGCGCCGCCGGTATACGCCGCCACTCTGTCATCGGAGGAGCGGCGCTGCTTGCGGTTGTGCTCGGCGGGATGGCCGCTTTTTTTCTCGCAGGCGGCGACCTAACGCCAATCATGGCAATTGGCCTGTCTGCCGAACAGATTGCGGATACGATCCGCTCCTGGGGCGCCTGGGCAATGATCGGCTCGGTGCTGCTGATGGTGGCTCATTCCCTCGTGCCATTGCCATCCGAATTCATCGCCATCGCGAACGGTATGGTTTTCGGCCTCGTCGTCGGCACGATGATCACCTGGATCGGAGCCATGCTCGGTGCCATCCTCGCTTTCGCGCTTTCCCGCTGGCTTGGTCGGCGGTTCGTTCTAGCCATTCTGCCGGCGCGGCACACCACGGCTATAGACGAGTGGACCAAGGATCAAGGCACGCAAGTCTTGCTGGTCAGCCGTTTCCTGCCGGTGGTGTCGTTCAATCTGATCAACTACGCGGCGGGACTCACCTCGGTCTCATGGTGGACGTTTGTCTGGACTACAGGCCTCGGCATCGTACCTCTCACATTCCTGATGGTGTACGCCGGCGAGCAGATGAAATCGGGAAGGTGGATGTCGACCCTCTATCTGATCGCAGCTTGCGTAGCCGTAAGCTTGCTTGCATATGTGATTGCGCGAAAGCGCAAGGCAACGAAGAAACCCTGGACGTGAACGTCATGCCTCCGATTGTTTCTTCGGATCGGCGCTATCGGTAACGATGCGGGTCAAATTTCTACTGGTTCAGTCGGCTGTTCTGCGAGTATGTGTATCGAGTAAAATGCGGCCGTCCTATTGCTCTCAAGCGAAAAAGCTCTGTTTGCGGGCTCCGATGGCGACGTAGCCGATTGATTTGCATCAATGCGGGAATGATCGTGATTTCCTGCTTCAAGTCGCCCCAGGCGCTGAACAGCGCAGGCACACATATATTTGAGCCGTTGTAACAAAAGTCGCCTGAGTTGCGAAGTAACAGTTTAACTGGGCCCTCATCGTATCGGATACCCCCATCACATGCTGCAGCATCATCCGCCGCTCGGCGACATCCGAAGGTCAAATCTCAAGCAGGGCGTTCTCCACGCAGACATTTGCGTTATCGGCGCGGGCTCCGGTGGCCTTTCGGTGGCCGCAGCAGCAGTACAGATGGGCGCGTCCGTGATTTTGATTGAAAAAGGAGACATGGGAGGAGACTGCCTCAATACCGGCTGCGTACCATCCAAGGCACTTATCGCGGCCGCCCATGCCGCACATACGATGCAATCCTGCCGGCGCTTCGGCATTGAGACACAGCAACCGACATTCGACTTCTCAAATATCAGCAAACATATTCATGGAGTCATCGGCGCGATTGCTCCACACGACAGCGTGGAGCGGTTTGAAGGGCTCGGAGTTACAGTCATAAAATCCTCGGCACGCTTCGTAGGCGCCGATCTCATCGAGGCAGGTTCGCAAAAGGTGAAGGCGAGACGTTTCGTCGTCGCAACGGGATCGTCCGCAGCATTGCCTCCAATACCCGGCTTGACAGAATTGCCATATCTCACAAATGAAAATATTTTTGAACTTAATGAGCTGCCCCAGCATCTCATTGTAATAGGCGGAGGGCCGATCGGCGTGGAAATCGCGCAATCCTTTCGTCGGCTCGGATCAAAAGTCACGGTCGTGGAGCGGTTTGGCATCCTTGCAAAGGATGACGCCGAGGCGGTGGAGGTTGTAAGACGCGCGCTCATTGCCGATGGCGTCTCGGTCTACGAGAATACCGGCGTCATCGATGCAACCCGCAATGGACAGAATATTGACGTTCGGATCGAAACTGCACCGGGCGACATTCGGGTCGTTACAGGCAGTCATCTTTTTGTCGCAGCCGGGCGGAAGCCGAATATATCCAGTTTAGGCCTGGAGGCGGCCGGCATAGAGGCGACGCCGAGAGGTATTACTGTCGATGGGCGGCTTCGTACCACCAACAAACGAGTGTTTGCTATCGGCGACGTGGCTGGCGGGCCTCAGTTTACCCATGTCGCTGCCTATCACGCTGGCGTAGTCATCCGGAATGCTCTTTTCGGCCTTCCGGCCAATGTAAACTACAAGGCGTTGCCATGGGTCACCTATACCGATCCCGAACTTGCTCATGTTGGCCTCACGGAAGTCGAAGCCCGCAAGTCGAGCCAGCCGGTTTCGATTCTGCTCTCACCCTTGAGCGGCAACGATCGGGCACAAACTGAACGCGAGACCGAAGGTCTCGCAAAAATCATCCTTGGAAAGAGAGGGCGAATACTCGGCGCGACGATTGTAGGGCCGCGTGCCGGCGAGCTCATCGCTATCTGGGGCCTGGCCATTTCCACCAATCTTAAGATCGGGTCAATTGCGAGCCAGGTAGTGCCCTATCCGACACTGTCGGAGGTTTCGAAGCGCGTTGCCGGAATGCATTACACACCGATTCTCTTTGGCTCCCGTACGAAAGGTTTCGTTCGATTGATACAGCGGTTTCTCCCATAGTTCGCAAATGCAGATTGGACGTTCCGTGAGTCTCAACTTCCTGAAAAGCGCCCGGTTCTGGATCGCGGTGATCGCCGTAGCTCTCGTTATTGCGCTCCGGATGACCAAGTTTGGCGAGCTCCTGTCGCTCGACACTCTTCGCGAGCACCGCGGTACGCTCGTAACTTGGGTTGAAGCGAACAAATTGCTGGCTTCGGCTTCATACGTCCTTGCTTATGTTGCCGTGGTGGCATTTTCGTTCCCAGGCGCTGCTATGCTTACACTTGCTGGGGGGGTTCTATTCGGCGCGGCGCTCGGAACCGCTCTGACCGTCGTCGGAGCGACCATCGGCGCAACGATCGTCTTCCTTTTTGCAAGATTCCTATTAGGAGATCGCGCGTTTGATCGGCTTGGCACACAGTACCCAAGTCTCGTCGAAGGAATTCGCGAAAACGCCTGGTCCTATTTGCTGGTGCTCCGCTTCGTTCCGCTATTTCCATTCTTTCTGGTCAATCTTGTTGCGGCTTTTGTTGGTGTAAGATTATCGACCTATGTGCTGACAACTCTTTTTTGGTATTTTGCCCGGCACGGCGGTGTATTCTCTGTCCGGCGCGGGCCTTGGAAGCATCCTCGATCAAGGGGAGAGTATCTCGGTCGGCACGGTTCTCACCCCGACAATCCTTTTCGCTCTCGTTGGACTCGCGGCACTTTCCCTTGCCGCGATCCCGATCCGCAAAAGGCTTCATGGACTAAAGCGTGACTGAGACCACCTCCCGTGGCTCGTAATCCCGGGAAGGGTTTCCGCTTGGGGTTACTCAAATCCTGCGGCCATTTTTGTTGCTTCGGATTAGGGTGATGGTGGCCCACCATTACCAAGCCACTCTCACGATGTTCATGGTTGGTCAAACAGGGCAACAGTCGCCGCAGACGTGAAGGACGGCGCCGATTACGAAGCCGGCGAATTCTCTTTTACCGTCGGTGTAACCTTTCCGAACCGTGAGACGAATGAGTTAGGTTGACTATGAAGCCGCTCGAACGAAGCCCTGTGAAGGCCAGCCTTTGTCAGGCCTTTCGATTTAAACTCGCGTTGAAGTTTTCGCCTGGAATCGAAGTGAACGGAAGCGACGCGCCATGCGTCTCATCGATCTTAAGATCAGGACCAAAATCAGTCTTGGATTTCTCCTCGTGCTCGCGCTGTTGGCGCTGATCGTGGGTTACTCCGGGCGTGGTATAGGCGCTCTGGCCGCTTTGACCGACGTCAGTGCCGCCCGCGGCCGTGATGCAGTGGAGGCACAAGCCATCGAAGCGGCCGTATTGCGGCTCCAGGTGGCGGCGGCGCGCTTCGCCGCGACAGGCGATGCCGTCCAGAAAGACCTTGTCCGTCGCACAGGTCCTGAGATACTCGGCCAGATCGTGGTGCTTGCGGCCCGGGTGGGCAACCGTGAAGCCTTGGATTTACTGAGGACGGCGGAGGACCAAGTCAAAGCCTATTTGCGCGATTTCGCCGCTTTCGCGCAAGCGCAGCAGGCCTTTCTCGATACCTACGGGCAAGAGCTTATTCCTGCCAACGCCAAGATCGCGGAAATTCTGGAGGCTACGCTGAGCGCCGCTCTTGCGAGCGGCAATGCCGATGCAGGCGCCGCGGCAGAATTGGCCCTGCGTAGCGTTACCGGCGCTCAATTAAGGGTCGAGCGGATGATTCTCGCCCGAAACTTCAGCGCCTATGATGAAACCTTGGCCACGATCAATCTGTTCGACAAGAACGTCCAATTTCTGAGCGAGGTCCTGGCCGATCCCAACCAAAAGGCGGCAATCGAGGCACTGCAGGTCGATCATGAGGCCTACCTGGTGACATTCACCCGCGTACACACCCTTGCCGATGCGATGGACAAGGCCACGATTGGCCTCGATGCGGCAGGGTCTGCGGTCGGTGCTGCCATCGCGGCGATGGTCGGAAAGCTGACCAACGACATGCGCGAGGCCGCCGCGGGAGCCGTTGCTGTCGGAGGTACCACCTATGCCACGATCATGATCGCAGGCGTTACAGTTTTGGTGTTCGGTATCATTCTGGCCCTGATCCTTACGCGCGTACTGACCAGACCAATCGGCGCAATGACCGCGATTATGGGCCGCTTGGCCACACGTGACTGGAGCGCGGCCATTCCGGGAATCGGCCGCCGCGACGAGATTGGGCAGATGGCGAGTGCGGTCAGGTTCTTGCGCGACGCCGGCATCGAGGCGGAGCGTCTCAATGCGGAAGTGGAGGCCAACCGGGCGCGCGAAGCTGGTGCGAGGAAAGCCATTGCATCCGCGGTCGCTGCCTTCGAAAACGACATTGGCGATGTTATCGCTGGTATAGCGGCCGCCGCGACCGATTTGCGCCGCAATGCAGAACGTCTGGCGGCCAGCGCGGCGAGTACCAATGTCGAGGTGGAGGCGACGTCCTCGGCGGTCGAGCAGGCTTCGACAAACGTTGGTACCGCGGCCGTAGCGACCGAACAACTGGCGGCTTCAGCCAAGGAAATCGGCCAGCAGGTACGCCAGTCAACGGAACTTTCGGGCAGGGCCGTCGATGCCGCCAAGCAGGCGGACGAGCATGTCCAGCAGCTTGAGGAGGCCGCGGGTCAGATTGATGAGGTCGTCAGGCTTATCGCTGCAATCGCGCATCAGACTGATTTGCTTGCGCTGAACGCAACGATCGAAGCGGCTCGGGCGGGTACTGCCGGCAAGGGCTTCGCCGTGGTTGCTTCGGAGGTAAAGAGCCTGGCGACCCAGACCTCCACCGCGACGGAACAGATTACCAGCCACATCGGCGGCATACAGACATCGACACGGGCGACCGTTGGGGCGATTTCCCGGATTGGCGGCACGATCCAGGACATGACCGACGTTGCCACGACGATCGCCGCCGCTGTCGAACAACAGATCTCGGCGACGTCGGGAATTGCTCACAATGTCGAGGAAGCGTCGCGTGGAACCCGGGGAGTTTCCTCCAGCATCGCTGGGGTGCGGGAGGCAGCCGCCGAGGCACACAGGGCTTCGGGCGAAGTATTGGATGCGGCGTCGGGTCTTGCCCGGCAGGCCGAGGAGTTGGGCGAGAGCGTTAGTCGCTTCATTACCTCCGTAAATGCGGCCTGAGAGACCATCCGTGATGGAAGCGGGGAGCGCCGCGGGTACCAAAGCACTTTCCCGGGGTTAAGCTCACAAAATCGACGACGAAGGGAGCCAAATTCCTTTCGACGTTCTGTGTAACCTTTCCGATAGCGCGGTCGAAATATCAGCACCGGTCGTGTCCTGCAGCTACCGAGGTAGATCGACCGTCGGAGACCGTGAATGGCCTACCTTCCGTCCATGCCCAAGGGCGCTTCGCTTCTCGATGTTTTCCGGATGTTTCCGGAAACGAATGAGCCTTTGCTTGCGTTCCACGAGGCCCTTCTTCGCGGGCCATCTCCGTTCACTGAAGGTGAGCGCGAACTCATCGCCGCATATGTCTCCGGACTGAATGGCTGCCGCTATTGCCACGGCGTGCATACGGCTACCGCCGAACGTTTGGGCATCAAGTCAGGAGCGATCGCGGCACTATTAAATGATGGCGATGCGGGCGCGATCCCGGACAAAATGCGGCCTGTCCTGAAATTTGCGAAGAAGCTGACTCGACATGCTGATGGAGTGATGCAGTCCGATGTCGATGCGGTATTCGCCGTCGGCTGGAGCGAAACGGCGGTCTATCATCTGGTCGCAGTTGTTGCGTTGTTCAATTACATGAACAGACTGGTTGAGGGATTGGGAATCGAATTAAATCCAGCTTATGCGCAGACCGCGGCCAGGCGTTTGGCTGATCACGGCTATCGGCCTCTCATCGAGATGATGCGCAAGCCCCTGGGGACGACCGGGAAAAGCGAATGACACGGCATAGTCACTTCAACATCATCCAGGGAGCCATCAATGGTCAAAGCGGTATGGAACGGAAAAGTAATAGCTGAGTCCGATCGGACCGAGGTTGTCGAAGGGAACCACTACTTTTCCCCGGAGCACGTGCGGCAAGAATTTCTTGCGCCTAGCGATCATCATACGACGTGCGCCTGGAAGGGCGCGGCCAGCTATTACCACGTGGTCGTAGACGGTGAACAAAATCGGGATGCGGCTTGGTACTACCCGGATCCCAAGCCCGCCGCAAAGAACATTTCCGGCAAAATTGCCTTTTGGAAGGGCGTGCAGATCGAGACTTGAAACCTGATCCGCTATCCGATCGATAGATTGCGCGCCATATTATAAGTTGTAAGGCGATGGTGCTCATCGAATGTCAACCTGGCTCCGTAAATGGATCGTGGTTGTCGGGTAATCCAACGCATGTCAATTTCGCGTTCGCCTTGCTGCCCCGAGGGTCTTGCTTCACGGATAGTTGCTGATCCGAGATCGGCCCACGCAAATCGAAGCCGCCAACCAGTGAGAAGAAAGGCATGTTCCTGCGGTAGCAGACAGACGGTCGCAGGGAAATCGTTACTGAAACTTTTCTGGTCGCTAACGCGAACATTTCGGTGATGAGTTGAGTCTTCTCATCCTCGGCCGGAGGGTTTGAGCCGAACCTATTCCGGGCCTCGAGGCGGTGCGTGCCGACCTCCGACCAGCCCCGTTGGTCGCACGTACCGCGAGGGAGCTTCTCGGTCGGTTCAATCTACTGGCTACGGAATCCCATGTCTCGTCATTGTCCCTTCTTCGGATCGAGGAAATCTCGTGTTGAAAAACGGTGATCAAGAAAAAGATACGAATGTGCGTTCGGGCGGCGAGATCACCCCACCGAGGGGCCTCATTACGTCACGGCGCACAGTTTTGGGAGGCATGATCGGGGCCGCCGCCTCGCTGGCGGCCGGAGCGGCGGCCGCGGCGGAAGATATTTCCCTGCCTTCCTTCGAATCGGGCCGCTATCAATTCACGATTCTACGTCCACAAATCGAAATTCCGCCGATCCGGCTGTTTGGCCTCGACGGCAGGACGATTGATCTGTCCTCGCTACGCGGCAAACCGATACTTCTGAATTTCTGGGCGACATGGTGCGCCGCCTGCCGGATTGAGCTGCCGATACTTGATCGCCTTTTTGCCGAAAATCGCCGATCCGGCTTGCACGTCATTGCTGTCTCGGAAGACAGAAGCGATCGGGAAACGGTCGCTCGCTTTGTCCGGACCAACAAGATCGGAAATCTTCCGATCTACCGGGATCCCAATGGTTATGTCGCATTTTCGGATCGCGACAACGAAAAGAAATCGCCGTTCGCGCTTTACGGCATGCCGATCACATACGCAATTACTGCGTCTGGACATGTCGTCGGCTATATGCCGGGAGCCGCCGACTGGACCTCGCGGTCTGCAGCCGAACTGATCGAATATCTGCGTCGTGCATAATACGAAGCGTCGCTCCGGCTCCGGCTGTTCCATTTCGCCGCCGGATGATTGTACCACCCGACGAGCTCAGGCAAAGAATCTCGGCCGGTGCGTAACCTCGGCGTCAGTCATTGCGAAGTAATGGAAAGGGCGGTGCCGTCGGCATCGCAATCAACATGTGTCGTACCCTCGGGCGCTCTTCCCACAGGCCTGTTGATCGTCACGGTCGTTGACACCAATTCATGCAACAAAAGGTAGTATGATGAGATCCAATATCAATAGACCGCTTGCAGTCCTCTCGGCGGTCGCAGGTTTGTTTTTCGCCTCCCTGGGGGGCAGCTTCGCGGCGTCGCCCCTGAAGATGGATTTCGTCACACATGCTGCGTTCTTTTCGGCCGAATCCAAGCAGCCGAAAGCGCTCGATCCGCAAGTTTTCATTCATGACGCCGCGGCGCAAGCGGCGACTGGCCCGCAGGGAATAAAGCACGTGGCGGGCGTGCGGCCTCCGCTGATCGACCAAGACGCCAGGTCCTCTATGCTCTACAACGCCGAGGACAAACCGCTCGGATTTGATTTGCAGACGTGGCTTTCAGCTTCAGGAAGCGTCACGATCACCGAGCAGGGCGGAAAATCGTTGTTGGAGGCAAGCTTCAAGGGTCTAAAACCGAACGCTCGCTACAGCCTCTTCGAAAACCATTTTGACAAAACACCGGTCTCTTTTACCCCGATGGACGGGACCGGGACGACCAACAGCTTTGTGGCGCAGCCGGACGGCAGCGCAAAGGTATCGATGACGCTACCCGACTTCCCCACGCATGCGAATGCGGTTCTGCTCATCTACAACAGCGAAGGCCAGACGCACGGACTCGAACGAGGCCGCATCGGAGTGGACGCTCATCATCAACTGATTGCCCGGCCTCAGTGAGGGGGGCGGCCGCCACTATTTGGGCGTCGGCGAGGCACGCAGACCATCGAGTGCCTCGCAACCTGTCAAAGCCGACAAGGTAATAAGGTTCCTGGGGCCAGATCGGCGCTCGCTCTCCGGAGCGGGAGCCTAATTCCAACCCTACTCGACCGCCTGATTGCAGTTTACGATCGGGCGGTAATGCATTGATCTCATTAGTCTTAAGAATCCCAGAATTTGCAGCCAAGCCCCTGAAATGCCGACATAAGCCAAAGCCTGTCCGAAAATGCGCCCGCGGTGAAGGGCACCGGTTATTTGTGCTGACCGTGAGCCACGCCGGCGCGTGATCAGATGTCGCCGACAGTGATGTCGATCCGCGGAACAGCTCTACCGGTCTGCACAATGTGGAGAGGCAAGCGAGAAAAGGGCTGCACCCGGTTGAGCGCAGCCCTTGGACTCTGCGGTGATCGTGCCGATCGATTCAGCGCGCTGACATCACCAGGAAGACCCTAGTGATGATCGCGGCCATCGTGGTCGTGATCGCCGTCATGGTCGAACGCGAACAGGTTCATGAGATCGCCGATGGCCGGACGGTTCTCGGGCACGTAACGGTTGTTATCGTCATCGTGCTTCGGGTTCGGCAGATTGTCCCGGCTCCGATCCGAGATCTTCGGAAGATCCCAGTTCTTTTCGATGAACTTCAACAGCGAGACGTGGTCGTAGTAGGTGTGGTCGACATGACCCTTCTTCGCGAACGGCGAAACCGCGATGAACGGAATGCGGGTGCCGTCGCCGAGGAAGTCAACCGGCTGAATATAGCCGGAATTGTAAAAGCCGCCGCCCTCGTCGGTCGTGATGAAGATCGCGGTCGACTTCCACAGTTCGGGATTGCCCTGCACCCGATTGATCAGCGCCTGCAGGAATTTTTCATAATTGTCGGTCGTCGAATCCGCAGGATGCCCGGCGAGCGTCTCGAATGGACGAACGAACGAAACCGCCGGCAACGTGCCATTTTGAACGTCATTCAGGAATGCGCCGTAATTTTGCAGCTTCGCTTCCTCTGAAGGGTGCTTCATGATGTTCAGATAGCCCGTGAGCGGATCGCAAATTCCGCAGTAGGAATGGAACAGCAGCGGCACGCCGTCCACCGAGTTGGCGAATACGGTCGGATCATTGCCGCGATCGCCGCTGTAATATTTCCACGACACGCCCTTGGCGGTCATGACATCAGCGATGGTCGGCAGGCTTTGCGGGGGCAAGACGAAGGAGGTCGGGCCGAGAGTACGCGGATTGCTGCTGCGTCTGGTTCCAATACATATTGTAGTTGTTGACCAGATAATAATGACCTGCGCGCGCAGTTGTTCTTCGAGACGCCGTGGCGATAGAGCTGTTCGTTCACCGATGCGACCCCGGGTGCACTCGGATCGGAACAGTTCACATATGAACCGCCGCCGTAGCCGTCCTGCGTATAGTAGTTGTTCGTTCCCGCGACAGGATCGGGATTCTCGATCTGATTGCTGAAGGGGATGGCGGCGGCGCCGTCGAGACTGTCGGGATTGGTGAAGAAGGCCGCGTCGCCTGAAACGATGGCCTGGAAATTGGCGCCCGTGCCGCCCATGATCGCCTGGTGATAATTATCGCTGATCGCGTATTGATCGGCGAGCGATTTGAAGAAAGGTGCGTCGCCGGGCTGCGCTTTGCCCGAAGCGTCGGTGAAGGGATTCATGTTGTAGAAGCCCATCGAGATGGCGCCTTCCTTGGGATTGAATCCACCAGCCGGAGGCGGCGCGCCATTTGATCCGGTGCCGATGGTTTCCTCGACCCAGACGAACTTGTCGAGCTTGCCGCCATCGAAGTCCTGCCACATCTGGAAGAAGCGATGGACGGGATCGCCGGTATAGGCGGCGTAAGGTACATATTTGCTGATCTGATAGGGACCGTTCGGCAGGTTGGTCGGGAAGCGGGTATCGGGAACGCCCGCGGTCTGGCCGATCGCTGAAGTGGTGTAGGGCTGCGGCAGCGTCGTATAGGCGCCGGTCGAAGCGGTCTCCGCATTGTAGCGGTTCAGGTCGCGGCCAATCAGCTGCTTCGCCTTGTCGAAATGCGGACCCGGCGTGCCGTCGGCATTGACGATGCCCTTGCTGAGGAGATTGTCGATGGTCTGGCCGGCCTTCGGCTTATAGGTGCCGAACAGATTGTCGAAGGTGTGGTTCTCGCCGATGATGATGATCACATGCTGGATCGGTGTTGTTGGCGACTTGGCGAATGCGGGCGCCACGCTTGTCAGCGTGCAGAGTGCGCTCGTCGCAAGGCAGAGCGATTCGAAAAACCACTTCGATCTCATCAATATTCTCCATCGGGATTTGGGGAGGTAGCTAGGCGTGACGACGGCGCGGTGGCCTTGTTGCGGCTGTCTGCGCCAGCCGTGCTGGCAGTTATCGGTAGGCGCCATTGCACGCTGATGTCGGGCGCAAATCAGATTTGTGAAACGCCTATGACCGACTCGAGGCGACGGCATCGAGCAGCTCGGAAGAATTCAGGGATTTCCGTTGCAATTTGCCGCGCCGAAGGTCGTGGAGAATGCCGAAACCGTCCCCGGGCACACCGATCGGGCTGAACCGGCCGATGCGCAGAAAAACCCGCCGGCTGCACCGGCGGGTTTTGCAGTTGAAGGACCTTCGAGAACTTATCTCTCGGCCCGATCCTCACCTTCGGCGAGATCCTTGACGCGGTCGATCAGCTCTCGTGCGCGATGACCGAGGCCATCATCCGAGCCTTCGTCGACCGGCTGATTGCCGAACTCCGCGGCATCCAAGACCGTCTTGATATCGGCGGCCAAGCTGTTGCGCTGTTTGGTGATATCGCCGATCCTGGTGAGGTAGCGGCCGTAGGCCTTGTCGACGTCCGTGACGGATCGATTGGCGTAGAGCAGACTCGCCCGGCCGAGTTCGCCGAGAGGCGCGTTGAGCTGCTTGTAGACTTCGGCAAGCTCGACGAAGTTTTCGCGACGCTGGCGAATGGCGGGAGGCAGTGCCCGCTGCTCCATCCATTCGGACAGCACCCGGCCGTCATGCACATAGCTGTCCTTCAGGCCGAGCAGCGCGAGCATCGTGGGCCGCACGTCGGTGTGATCCGAGAATACCGCGTCGTGGCGGCCAAGTCGCTGTACGCCGGGGCCGACCATCGCGAACCAGGTGCGGGTGATGTCCCGTTGGAAGTCGCCGTGGTTCCAGGCAAAGCCTGGACCGACGAAGACGCAGTCGGACTGCGTTGGCGCAGGCGCCGCCGTTGGCGGTCTAGAAGAAATAGTTGTCGTTGCCGAACATGGTGAGTGTCGGGGTGCGCGCCGGGCTTGCGGTCACCATGTGCAGTAGTTTCATTTCCGCCTGATCGGCGAGCAGCCGGGACAGCTTGTCGGTGTTGCCGGTGATCGGATTGGTGGCGACCAGCGCATCGAGATCGTGCTCCATGGTGCGGGTAACGGCATCGGTCGGAGCAGGATTGCCGTTGACGTAGACGGTCGGCGCATCGTCGCTGTGCACCGAGAACGGGCGTGCTGTTGGCGCGCTGCGTGATCAGCAGGCGGTTGATCAACGCATTGATCTCGCCCTTCTGTCCCGCCGCGTAGGTGCAGGGCACATTGACGCCGTCGCAGTGCGCCGGGGTCGGGGTACCGCCGACGAAATGATCGTTCTCGTCCGGCACGACGACGAACAGCGTGTTGTCCTTGGTGATGCCGTCCGCCGCAAGCCGCGCAAAGAACTTGCCGAACGCGGTGTCGTATTGCTTGAGCTGCGCGACGTAGCCGGCTTCGCCGGGACCGAATGTCCCTGAACCAGAGCGGTTGTCATGCGCGTCGGCGATGTAGAGATAGATGACCTGGACGCCCGCCTCGAGCATCGTCGCGGCATAGCCGAGCGATTGCGTTGCCAGCGGATTGAAGGTGTTTGGGAATCCCGGATGCCCGAACGCGGTCTGCGATGACGTTGCCGTCGAGGTCCTTCACCGGGCCGCTTGGCGAGATCACCGGCTGAACATGGACGTTGCCGAACAGCGCCTTGAAGCCGACATAGCCGCCGGGCTCATCCGGCAGCAGATCGTTGGCCGCGAAGCTGTTGTTGCAGAGCGGGCTGCCATGCGCGCAGTGAATGGCGATGCCGAGAAAGTCAGTGGTCGGCTGCTGCCGCGTCGCGGCGCTGGACGAGGCGAGTTGAGTCGCTTACGAGCCGTATCAATGGCGCTACCGGCGCCAAACACCGTCTTGACGTCGTCCGGCACGCGCTCGAACTCGATATTGGCGACAGAAAACCCTCCGACGTCGCAGCCGGCGCGGGTGAACGGCACCCAGGGAGCCGGCGCCGTCTTGCCGAGCTCATTGATCATCTGCGGCTTGCCGTCGCCGGCCAGCGCCGTCCAGTACAAGAACGAACTGTTGAAGCCGACGCTGCCATCCGGCCTGAAGTAGCCGTAGCTGTTGGCAACTGGGATTCCCATGCGGTCGCCATAGACGCCGGTCTGGGCGGTGAGAATATCGGTCGCGGTGTGCGAAATCAGCGGCGTGTGATGATTGCCGCTGATGGTGCCGTTGTTCTGAATGAAGTTGAGAAGGTTCGGCATCTGTTCGAGGTCGGACGGAACATTCGGATTGTCGCGCCGCAGATGCACGTTGTCGAAAACGATATTGACAACGTGTTTGATCTGACCGCCCGGAGAATTCAATTGACACGCTGCCGATGCGGATTGCGAAACGGTACAAAGGAACACAGCGCCAATCGCCAGCGGAATCGAAGCGCCAAGAAAAGCTTTCAGTCGTTTCATCGCCCTCTCCTGATATCGGCCCAAATGATCCGGTTGGAAAGAAGTGCAACACGTTTGCCGACGACGGGAGAGTACATCGCCGGTTATTGCGGGCGATTGACACGGACGTGACGCTTGCGCCGCGCGGCGTGGGGCAAGGTTACAGCGTTCCCGGGCGAAGTGATTTTGATCTGCTTCAGGAAACGCGACCCGACAAAGAGATGGGGTGCGATCGTGCGTCAGGATCCGATGCGATCGCGCTGCGCCCAGAACTTTCGTCGCGTCATAATCGAGGGCCGCCAGACCCTTTCACCAGCGTCCCGGCGCCCAGATCAGAGCTAGCCGCTGGCCCTCAAGGATCTGATCGGACGTCATCTTTGAAGCGACCGCATTGCGAAGCCTCAGATAGTAATCGCGCTGGCGCTTGACCGCATGTGCCGCCGCCAGGTCGAGCCATTTGTATGAAAGAACGACGTCCTGCGGTACACCGTGACCCTTGTCGTAGCTCAAGCCGAGCCTGCTCTGTGCAAAGGGGTCGCCTTGCGCCGCCGCTCTCAGGTAGAGGTCAGCGGCAGCGTCATAGGCCTGTGGCACGCCAAAACCGTTTTCGTACATAAAACCGAGAAGCCCCTGCGCCCGGGCATTTCCGCGCAGCGCCAAAGGCGACAGCACGTTGGCTGCCCGAACGTAATCGCCCCTGGAATAGGCATCCGACGCTCGCCTTAGTCCGTCGGCGCGAGCCGCGGCCATCGTATTGCTGCCGAACAGCCAAACGACGAAAAGGATTGTTGGTACGGTTCGCCACACTGGACTCGGCCTCCATGGATTGCTCCGATCGCGCCCCTTACGGACGCACCGGTTGCACATCGATTGCACTGCATTCGCTGTCTCGGGTTCAATGCAGGCTTGGGACTCGTGGATCATTTGCTACGCTCGCTCCCAGGTTTCCGCGCAATTTCGACCGGAGTTCTTCGGCGACGTAATGAGCATCGGTGCCGTCGCGGATAATCTGTGGGCGGATGAAAATGATCAATTCGGTACGGACCGTCTTCTTGTCCTGATGGGAAAAGGCGTCGCCCAGTCCAGGAATTTGATCGAGCAGCGGAATCCCGTTTCGGTCGGTGTTTTGCTGTTCGCTGATCAATCCGGCCAACAGCACCGTCTGGCCGCTCGCCACGGAAATCGAGCTCTTGACCTTTCGTTCGGAGACCGTCGGCGTCAGGCTGGTCGCGGTCGCTGGCGAAACGTTGCTGATTTCCTGTTCGACATCGAGCCGGACATTTCCGTTGGCGTTGATGCGGGGGGAGACCCGCAGGATAATGCCGGTATTGCGATAGTCGATCGTATTTACCACGGTGTTGCTGGTCGTCAGGACCGTTGCGCTGCCGGTGGAGACCGGCACGACGTCGCCGACCTGAAGCGTGGCGACCTGATTGTTGACCACGACCAGGGACGGGTTGGACAAGACCTTGACGCCGGTGACGGTATGGAGAGCGTCAAGAATGGCGCTCGGTTGGGCTTCGGATCCGATCAAGAAATTGAATCCGGGGAATGCGCGATTGATAAAGGCGTTGGCGGCTGTTCCGGCGGCGGCTGCCGCCGGCGCCGCGATTGACTGAGTATTGAGGGCCGAGCCCTGGTCGGGCTTCAAGCCGAGATTGTGGCTTGTCAGGTAGAACTGAACGCCATAGCTCAGCTCGTTATTGAGGGTGACCTCTGCGATGGTCGCATCGAATGCGACCTGCAGCTGCGGTTGATCGACCTGCTGCAACGTCGATTCGATGATCCGGTAGTTTTCTTGATCCGCATAGATGAGCAGGGTGTTGTTGACGGTATCTGCCGTGATCCGCACGCCTTGCAGGAGCGGTTTGCCGCCGCCGCCTGCGGGTGGGGCGTCCGATGAACCGCTGCCTGACGTGGTCGCGGCCGCCGACTGCATGGCACCAAAGCCCGACCCGCTGTTTGTGCCGATTCCGCCCTGCGAGCGGGGGCCAAAGCCGCTCGATGACGAATTGTTGTTATTGGCATTCAGAGACAGGCGATCGGCGCTGGACGTCGACGATGTACCTGATCCGGGCGCGATCTGGCTGCCCGCGGTATCGAGGGAGGCCGCGGATGATCCACCGACGAACATCTCGGTGAGTACGCGTGCGATCTGGCGGGCTTCACCATATTTCACGCGGTAAACGTGAACGCTGGTTCTGCCGGGATCCGCATTGTCGAGTCGCTTGATCCAGGTCGCGGCCGTGCGAAGCAATGCCGGCTTCCTGCTGACGACCATGATCGCGTTGAGGCGGTTGACCGCCTGAAATTTGATGACGTTCTGGCTGAGACCGCTCTCGCCGGAATCCATGATCTTCTCGAGTTCGGCGATGATCGGTTCCGGCGAGCTATTGGCGATCGGATAAATTCCAACCGATTGACCGCGCATCCAGTCGACGTCGAAACTGAGTGCGGTGTCCACGGCGGTACGACGCTCGGCGCCGCTGCCCTGGATCAAGAGGATATTCCGCGTCGAGTCGGCGCGAACCATTCCGGCTTTCGTCGCGAAGCTGTCCATCAGTTTCAGCACTGTTTGCGCCGACACATATTGCAGCGGTACCACCGATACGCCGTAGCCGGGTTCGGGACTGGAGGCGGCCGCATCGACGCGGCCCGCGCCAACCGCGTCACCAATGGGGGTCAGACGGTAGCCGGAGGTGTCGCGCAGCAGCACCACTCCGCTGAGACGCAATGCGTTTTCGAGAACGTAGACAATGTCCGACTTCGGAACCGGCTTGACCGAGACAAGGCTGACGGTGCCCTGCACCCTCGGATCAATCGTATAGCCAGTCCCCAGAATGTCGCCCAGCACGACCTTGGCCACGGTCGCGACGGGCGTGTTTTCAAAATTGAGGTCGAAACCCGTTCCGCTGGCGGTCGGTTGCGGACGCGCCTCGGCAATGTCGGTGATTTCGGTGCCATCGTAAACCGCCGGGCGGCTGCGCTGCCCGGTATTGGGCTGAGCGCCGTTCACCTGCTGGGGCTGACGGGGGAGGATATCCAGCGAACGGACCTTGTCGAGCACGTCGATATCGTTGGTCCCGCTGTTCGCAAGCGTCGCGGGATTGCAGGACGTGAGCAGGCTGGCGGATAACAGTAAGATGACAGCGGAGATGCCTCGAACCACCGTCGGGTACCGGCTTAGGTTGCCGACGCGTACCATATTCCCGCCGTTCTAAGTTTGTGCTCAGGCTCCGGAGCATTCGGAGCCGTCGATTGGATTGAGCCGGCATAATTAGCGGCGGAATATGACAGAAATAATTGGTGGAAAAGATCGCGGCCGGCCTCGCGCGAATTTCGGCGCGCATGGGCGATTCAAGTGCCTAGCCTTTGGGTGAAATCCGGAACGAGACGGGCCGAATGGCCAAGATCAACTTCCAGGCATGAAGATGCTCCGAAACGCTTACGCCGCGCTGCTTCGTACAGGTGTCATATTTCGGATCGATAAACGATGCTCGGCGGTGGACGGCGGCTGATGCCCGCGTGACCGCTGACCCAGCGGCGGCGAAACCGGAAAGACAGATGAGTGGCAACGAGTCTTTGCGCTTCGTGGAGTATCTTCGTCAGAACAGGCATCTGACGAAGGCGGCCGGCAAAGGCGAAGCCGGCGAGCCGTCCGGCGGCGACCGTTCGCAAGGTCAAATTCACGGCAAGCTTTGGGAGCTGACCGGCTTGTCGGCATCCGAGTTCGCGGAGGAAGCGGCTCGGTTTTACGATCTCGGGAAAGTCACGCTGCAGGAGATGCTGTCCGCCGCGCCCGAGGTCGAGCCTTTCTCGCAGCGTTTTTTGCGTGAGATGATGATATTTCCCTTTCGATCCGCCGACGAGAGCGTCGTGCTGGCGATGGCGGATCCGGCCGATGTCGCCGCGCAACGCGCAGCGGAAATCGTGCTCGGGGCGGGCGTCTCGATCAAGGTGGCATCATTCGAAGACATCACGATCGCGCTGAATCAACGTTTGGGCGAGGACATCGAGGTTCAGGGCGACCCTGAAACGTTTCGGCCGCGCGAAGACGATATCGAGAGTTTGCGGGACCTCGCCAGCGGCGCGCCCGTGGTTCGCGCCGTCAACGATCTCCTGGAAAAAGCGGTCGAGCTGCGCGCGAGCGACATTCATATTGAGCCCTTTGACGCCAGGCTTGTGATCCGGATGCGCATTGACGGGCTGCTGCGGCCGGTCGTGGCGCCGGCAGGCGTGTTGCCGCAGGCCGTCATCTCTCGCATCAAGATCGTCGCCAGCCTCAACATCGCAGAGCGCCGCCTGCCGCAGGATGGCTCCGCGCGGTTGCGGGTAGGACGCTCGGATATCGACATTCGTGTCGCGATCATGCCGACGCAGCACGGAGAATCCGCGGTCATTCGTATCCTGCCAAAGGATCGCGGGCTGCTCGTGATCGAAAAATTGGGATTTTCGCCGGCCGATGACGCCAAGATCAGGCGATTGCTGACGCTGCCGCACGGCATGATCGTGATCACCGGTCCAACCGGAAGCGGGAAGACCACGACGCTGGCAACGGTATTGTCGATCCTGAATGAACCGTCCCGGAAAATCCTGACCATCGAGGATCCGGTCGAGTACGAAATACCCGGGGTGAACCAGTCGCAGATCAAGCCCGCGATTGGCCTGACATTTGCCGCGGCGCTGCGGTCGTTCGTCCGCCAGGACCCTGACGTCATCATGGTCGGCGAGGTGCGCGATTCCGAGACCGCGCATGTCGCCGTTCACGCCGCGCTCACCGGACACCTCGTGCTGACGACGCTGCACACCGAAACCGCGGCTGCCGCGGTGCCGCGTCTGCTCGATCTCGGCATCGAAGGATATCTGCTGAGGTCGACGTTGCAGGCGGTGGTGGCGCAGCGGCTGGTGCGCCAGCTGTGCGACCGCTGCAAATCGCCAAAGACGCTGACTGAAGCCGATCTTGCCAGAGATCCCCGGCTCGGCGCGCTCGGCTTCCGGGCCGGCGAAACGCTTCGTGAGCCGTGCGGTTGCGAGCGCTGCGGCGACACCGGCTATCGCGGCCGGCTGGGCGTGTTCGAGATCCTGGAGTTGACGAACGAAATCCGTCAACTGATCGGGGAGAAGACCGACGGGTTGCGGATCGATCAGACCGCGATCCACGCCGGAATGACGACGATGCTCGACGACGGCCTTTCGAAATGCCGCGCCGGCCTGACCTCGCCGGCGGAGATTCTCCGCGTAACGACTGTGCGGTGAAACTGTGCCGAATTTCCGCTACCGCGCGCTGACGCAGAATGGAGAGATCGTGAATGGCACGCTCTCGGCGCCGACGGCCGCGGAGGTCGCCCACCGAATCGAATATCTTCAGCTGCTGCCGATCGAAACGATCGAGGAAACGCGCAAGACGGTCGCCTCGAGCGCCGATTTCGGATTGTTCAACCGTCCGACAGCGGCGGAGGTGACGACTTTCACCAGGGATCTGGCCCTGCTCCTGAAGGCGGGCGCCCGTCTGGACGACGCCCTCGAGCTGCTCGCGAACGACGCCGATGTCGGAAGACTTCGTCCGGTTGTCGGCAAGCTGCGAGCCGCGCTGTTGAGCGGAGAAAGTCTTGCTGGAGCGGTCGCGGATCATCCGGCGTTGTTTCCCGCCATGTATGTCGCGCTGGTTCGCGTCGGCGAAGTCTCTGGCACGCTTGATCAGGTGCTCGAGATGCTGGGAGCGGAGCGAGCGAGAGCCGAACTGATGCGCCGCAAGCTCACGGATGCGATGCAGTATCCCGCCTTCGTTCTGGTTGCGGCGGTCTGCGTCATGCTTTTCTTCATCCTGTTCGTGCTGCCGCAATTTTCCTCGGTGCTTCAGGATTTCGGTGCGAAATCAGACTCCGCACTCAGCGTCTTCATCAAGCTGTCGGACTTTCTCCGCGCCAACGCGACCGTCGTGCTGCTTGCTTCGGCCTTCTTCATCGCCGGCATCTGGTGGCTGTTGCGCCGGCCGGGGGCCGGTGCGGCGGTCGTGAATGTGGTCTCGCAAGTTCCGGGGATCGCCGGCGTCTTTCGGTTTTACCGGACCAGCCTGTTTTGCCGCAATCTCGGGGTCCTGCTCGGCAGCGGCGTCAGCCTGACCGCTACGCTGCGCATCCTGGTCGACATCATGGCGGTGACCGGAAGCGTGACGACCTGGACGGCAGCGGCGGATCGCGTGCGTCACGGCGGCAAGCTTTCGGACGCCCTTTCGGCGTCGAACAGTCTTCCTCCGATGGCGGTACGCATGCTGCGGCTGGGCGAGGAAACCGGGCAATTGCCGGCGCTGGCGGGCCGGGTCGCCGAATTCTACGAGGCGAAATTGCAGCGCAGCCTGGACCAGATCGTCGGCATCATCGGACCGCTCGCCATCATCGGCATCAGCGGAGTGGTCGGCGGTCTGATCGTATCGGTTATGACGGCGCTGCTGTCGGTCACCCAACTTGTCGGCTAAATCGAGGATAGGATCATCATGAAGTTTGAAAAACGCCCGTGCCGGTTCGCTGGACTGCGCGTGCAGTCCGCAGATCGACAGAACGTGGGTCAGCAGGGTTTCACGCTGGTCGAGATGCTGGTGGTGATTACCATCATCGGCCTCATCATGGGCTTGATCGGCCCGCGCGTCCTCAACTATCTCAGCGAATCCAAGGTCAAGGCCGCGAAGATCCAGTTGCAGAGCTTTGGCGGCGCGCTCGATCTGTTCTATCTCGATGCCGGCCGGTTTCCGTCGACGGCCGAAGGCCTGGCTGCGCTGGTGCAGCGAACGCCCGGTATCGCTGCCTGGAACGGACCGTACCTCAAGGGCGGCAACGTCCCCAACGATCCCTGGAATAACCCCTATGTGTATCGCTCGCCGGGAGAACGCGGGCCTTACGACATCATGTCCTACGGCTCCGATGGCCAGGAGGGCGGCAGCGGTGTCGCGGCCGATATTTCGATCGCAAACATCGCTAGTGCAAAAAATGAGTAACGAAGGGGAACGCGGCTTCACGCTGATCGAGATGGTGTGTGTTCTCGCCATCATCGCAATGCTCGCGTCCGTGCTGTTGCCGCTGATTCCCCGCCAGACCTCGCGCTCGCGGCTGCAGGCCTATGCCCTTCAGGCCGCGACACTGTTGAAGGCGGACCGCAACGCGGCGATCCGGCGCGGGTCGGATGTCCTTACCACCGTCGACGCCGGAACCCGGTCGATCCGTTCGGGCGCGACATCGGAGACGGTCCGTATTCCCGACGACGTTCACTTCGATGCGCTGTTGCCGCAAACCTGCCACCAGCATGCGGCGCTATCCACCATCAGCTTTTTTGCAAACGGAATGTCATGCGGCGGGACGATCGCGCTGACGCGGCTCGATGCGGGCTACGAGGTTCGCGTCAACTGGCTGACCGGGAGGGTTGAAATTGTCTCGCGCCGCACCGCTACGAACTGATGGCCCGCAAGCCGGCTTCACGATCATCGAGGTCTTGATCGCGCTTGCGGTCGTTGCCGTCTGTATCGTTGCGATCGGATCGGTGGTATCGACCAATGCACGCGGCGTTCGGTCATTGGAACAGCATGTCGAGCTGATACAGACCGCGCGCAGCGTTATGGCTACCGGGATCCCGCCGCGCGCTGAACTTGGCACCGGCGTAGTGTCGGGCCGGCTTAACGATCATCCATGGCAGATCGACATCGAACCGCTGGGTGGAGCCTGGACGGTGCCGGACTCCGATGCTGCCTGGGCACCCGAACTCGTGAAAATTCATGTGCAATCTCCTTCCGGCGGTGCTTTCGATCTTGAAACCATTCGCCTGATGCACAGGCCCCGCCAATGAGTGTCTCGCTGACAGAGCGGCGGGCCGGCGAGGCCGGTTTTACGCTGATCGAGACGCTGGTAGCGCTGGCATTGACGGGCCTGGTGCTCTCGGCATTGGCCAACATCACCTCGCAATGGCTGCCGAATTGGCATCGAGGCATGGACCGCATTCAGCGCAGCGAAGCGATCAGCCTCGCATTACAGCGGATCGGCGCCGACCTTGCGGCCGCCGAGTATGTGCCGGCCAATCGCGAGCAGCGCCAGCCATTGTTCGATGGCTCGGAGCTGTCTGTGATGTTCGTGCGGACGACATTGGGCCCGAATGCCACGCCGGGACTGGACGTGGTGCGGATCGGTGAAACGACCGATCGCCAGGCGCTCGTAACGGTCCGATCGCGTGCGCCGTTCGGGCCATTGGAGCCCGGGGCGTCGGTTTCCGAACAAATTCATACCGGCGATCCGGTGGTGCTGTTGCGCGAGCCGTTTCGATTGTCGTTTTCCTATGCGGGTCGGGACCGGGTCTGGAAGAGCAGCTGGCACGATGCGGACAGATTGCCGTCCGAGATCATGCTGACCGTTCGTGACGCGGCGACCGAACGGACCCTCTCGGTGTCGACGGTGGCGTCGATCCATGCCGATGCGCCGGCGGCGGCAACGTGCCCGGATAACGGGTGTGGCGGCAAATCCGATGCTAATCCACAAAATGCCAGGGATAACTCAAGGGACAATTCCGGCCCCGCCAATGCCGCGGCCGGGCAAGGTGGCTCAAAATGATTGAAAAGAAGCGAGCAAACGGCATCCGAGCATGGATTCGTGATCGTCGCCGTGCTGTGGATACTTGTGGCGTTGTCGGCGCTGGTGGTGATCTTTTCGGTCTATCTGTCCAATTCGGCGCAGGCGCTGGCTGTCAACGATACCGGACTGCGGGCGGAAGCCCTCGTGTCGGCCAGTCTCGAACTCACGGCCTATCAGTTGGCGCTGGCCGGCGACAAAGCGCGTCCGTTGCAGGGATCATTTCACTTTCGACTGGGCGAGGCGGATGTTCTCGTTTCCTTTGTGTCGGAGGCCGCCCGCATTGATCTCAACGTTGCACCGAAAGAGCTTTTGGCCGGTTTGTTGGCCGCTCTCGGCGCGGATCAAGAGGACGCCAAGCAATATGCCGACCGGATTGTTGGCTGGCGGACGCCGCCGAAGCCGGGTTCCGCCGACGACGAAGTGTCGCTCTACCGCACTGCGGGCCTTGCCTATTCCCCCCGGCAGGCACCGTTTGCTCATGTCAACGAGCTTGCGCTGGTTGTCGGCCTGCCGCGCGCGGTGGTCGATCGCGCTTTGCCGTTCGTGACGGTCTTCAGCGGACTGCCGAAAATCAATGCTCTGGTTGCGTCGCCACAGGTGATCGCCGCGTTGCCCGGCATGACGCCATCCGGGTTGAAAGAGTTTCTGAAAGAGCGGCCGACGCTCCCTACTGACATGGCTGCGATAGCAACGGCGCTCGGTCCGGCGCAGGCGGGTGCGACGATTGAAAAAGGCAATTCATATCGCATCCTGACCACCGTCAAATTCGATAATGGCCGCCGGACATCATCGGAGGTGGTGATCGGACTGGGTGGCGAGGAGGATCCTTATCGCGTGCTGTCGTGGCAGGATGAAGTGGAGGCTGTGGCCGGCCGTCCACGACAGCTGGCAGGTGGTGGCGATGATCTCTGAACTCAAAGAGCTGTTTCGCGAATGGATCGCCGCCGTCGCCCGGGCCATCAATTCGGTCGCCAGCCGCCTTATGGTCCAGCGGCAAATCTGGCTGATCGAGGAGGGCAGCAACATGTTCACGGCCAGGGCGGCACCCGCAAAAAAGGGCGCTGCATTGGCGGACGTTTCGTTTGGCGTATCGGACGGCCGGCCAAACTCTCCGCTCCCCGCGGATTGGCAGACCGCGCTTCGCGGCAGCCGTGTCGAAATCACGCTCAAGTCCGATCACGTCCTGTTCCGATCGCTCGACTTTCCGAGGCGCGCCGTGGACTTTCTCGATGGCATGATCCGCGCGCAGATCGACAGGCTGACGCCATGGACGGCAAATGATGCGGTTTTCAGCTGGAGCCCGCCCTCCAACATTGCAAACGAACGAATTCAACTGACCCTCGCTGCGACCTCGAAAAACAAGGTACAGCCGCTCGTTCAACTTGCGCGTAACCTCGGTGCGGCGTCCGTTGCCGGGTTTGCCGAGCCTCCGCCCGGCGACGGCGCGCCCGGGAAGTGCAAGGTCTTTGAAACGTCACTGCAAGGCGCGATCGGGCGGACCATCGACGTACCGCGCATTCTGCGCATCGCTTTGCTAACTACCGGTCTCGCGGCTGCGACCTCTTTAGTCCTTGCAGCCTATGCCGGGAATACGCTCGATGTTGAGCAGCAGCAACTGCTGCGCCGGATCGCAGAACGGCGTGCATCATTGCGCCTCAGCCAAACTGCCATGGGCGGATCGGCCCAGACCCTGCTGGCGAAGCGAAAGCAGACGACGCCGTCGAGCGTCATGGTGCTCGAATCGATCTCGCGGGTGCTGCCCGACAGCACCTACGTGACCGAGTTGCGGATCGAAGGCGACAAGGTTCAGGTTGTCGGCGTTTCGCAAGACGCGCCATCCCTGATTCGATTGATGGAGCAGTCGCCACAATTCTCCCGCGCGACATTTTTTGCGCCAACCACGCGGACGCCGAGCGATCCGGGGGAGCGTTTCCACATTGAGGTCCACGTCACGCCATATTTCGGGTCGGGCTCATGAATCCCGTCGCTACCTTAAGAAAGACGTTCGTAGCGTCACCATTGCTGGCGGCGGCCGCTTACGCCGGTCTCCTGTTCGCGCTGCTGTTGACGGTGATCATCTCCATTGCAGACATCTTCGGCCAGCGGGCCGAGGTGGCGGCTTCGACGGCCATGCTCGAGCAACTCGAGGGCAGCAGGCCGGCCGCGGCGCATGGGAAGCGCACGGATGTTTCGATGCCGTCGGGCTCGGCGTTTCTGGAAGGGGCGACGGTCACCATTGCGGGAGCGGCCCTGATCCAGCGCGTCGCGGGCGCTGTATCGAAATTCGGCGGGAACGTCCTGTCGTCCCAGGTCGAATTGAAGGGCACGCAATCCAACGCTGGTTTTCTGAGTGTCCTGGCAAGTTGCGAAATCGATCAAGTGGGACTGCAGCAGTTGATTTACGACCTGGAAGCCGGAATGCCGTTCTTGTTCATCGATCAACTCGTCGTTCAGGCCCCATCTGCGGTGTCCGGTTCGGGTAATGCAAAGCTCCGGATTCTGCTGGCGGTTTCCGGGCAATGGCAAGGTGCGAAATGATGCTGAGGTTGGCAATTGGCGCCGCGCTTCTGGTGGTTTCGGCGTGCGTCTCCGTTGCGGCCACGGACCCGCTGGAGGCAAATGAAGCCGAGGACTCCCGCGCCGGATCGCCGGCGGCATCCACGATCTGGGAGAAAGCAGCGGCTCCGGCGAAGGCGCAAGTCGTGACTGCCCCGGCGGCGCGCGCGCCAGTGGTGCAGCAGGCTCCGAGTGCCAATCCGTTATGGGCTATCCCCCTCAGCGCATTATCCGGTACGCGCGACCGGCCGATATTCTCGGCGTCGCGACGGCCGATACCCCCTGCGGTCGCACCCGCCGCAGTCCCGAAAATGGTCGCTGCGCCCAAACCCCGGGAGCCTGAACGACCGCAACTCTCCCTGGTGGGCACGATCGCGAGCGGCGATGAGGGGTTCGGGATATTTCTGGACCAATCGACCAAGGCGGCGCTCCGTCTGAAAGTCGGTGAAGATTATCAGGGTTGGAAGCTGCGATCGGTTCATGGCCGGGAGGCGACCCTGGAGAAGGATCAACAGGTCGTCACCCTCGCGTTGCCGCAGCCTGGCGTGGGACAGGCGGCCCGCGGAGCACAGACGACCGGTGAGGCTCGTTCGCCGCCTGCGAACGCCGCAATGCGGCTGTCGGGGACCGGGCCGTCAGGACCTGAACCGGCGCCCGGACCTCGTCGGCGCGATCGCTAATCGCCCGTGATCTTCCGGGTCGCTTAGCAACACGGCCAGCGCAGTTGAAGACCCAGCGCGAACAATAGACCGATCGCCAAAAAGGGGCCGAACGACATTGACGTCTGGCCCGTCAATTGCCGTCCGGCCAATTGCAAGACACCGGCGCAGGCCAAAGCAGTCAGTGCCGCTACCAGCAGAAGCATGGGAAGGCCCGCGACGCCGACCCAAATTCCGGCGGCCGCCAGGAATTTGACGTCGCCCAAGCCAAGGCCCTGTACTTCTCTGAAAGCGAAATACAGCCGTCGCAGCAGCCAGAAGATGGCTCCGATGGCCGCTCCCTCGCAGGCGGCTTCCCAGCCAGCCAGTGGACCACCGATGAGCATGGTCTTCGATAGTCCGAGACCAGCAAGCGTCAAATTCAACCAGTCCGGAATGATTCCATGGCGGATATCGATCCAGGCAAGGATGACGCTCAGCAGGCAGAGCAATCCAAACGATATGAAGACGACCATTCCGGGTGCCTGACTAACGGCAAAACTGCCCGACCGGTTTAGCAGACTGTTGAAAGAGGGGCCAAAATCATTCTTGAAAAAATTTGCGCTTGAACGAGCCTTTCCGGAGAGCCGCCATGCGGCCTCCGGAAATCGCCCGGGAGAATTTCGCAACCGTTTATCAAAGCATGTGTCCGGCGGGGTGGGGTCCACTCCGCCGGAACAGAGTTGCTTTAGTGCCGGTCACGACGGTCGTCGTCGCCGCCGCTTGAGGCCGAGACTACCGCGCCCGTCGCTTCGTCGAGAACCAGCTTGCGCGGGCCGTCGTCGTCGCGATCATTGAAGTTGAACATGTTGTCGAGGGGGCCGGCGATGGTATCGAACGAACCGCCCGGCTGAATGCGCTCACCCTGCAGCCAGTTGTCCTCGATGAACCGCAGCACCGATGTCTGGTCCGTCAGGGTGTGATCGACATAGTTCCGCTTTGCGAAAGGCGAAACCACCAGCAGCGGCATGCGGGTTCCGTAACCGCAACGGCCCCATGCCGGCTGGCCGAAGTTGCCGTTGAGCGGCGTTGTCGGCACAGCTTTACCCTGCTGGAAGCCATTGCTCGTGTTGCAGACTCCGGGACCATTGAGCGTGTCGACCGCCGGATTGAACGAAGGGTTCACGATCGCCGGCATTTGATGATCGTACCAGCCGTCGGAGTCGTCGTAGAGAATGACCACCGCGGTTTCCGACCATTCCGGGCTCTTCTGCAGAGCGTTGATGACCCGGACCAGGAAATGCTGCTCGTCGATCGGGTCCGAATACCCAGCGTGCCCGTCTTCGAAGGCCGCAGCCTTGAGAAAGCTCACGGCCGGCAGGTTACCGGCCTGGAGCGTGGCGAAGAAGTCGTTGATGTCGTACTGGTGATTGGCCGGATCCGGCGTGTTGGTATGCGGGATCAGGCTGTGACCGATCGCCGCGACCGAACTCGGGCGGGCGTGGGTCGGATTCCGGGTCGATGCGTAATACTGGAACCAGGCGTGGTGCGGGATGTAGTCGGTCGACGTAGAGGTAATGGTGCCCGGCGCCTTGGTGGTCGAACTCCGCGCGCAGCCGGTGGTGCCATTGGCGTTGACTGCGGTGAGATCGAAGCCGCCCATGAACGAACCCCAAGTGATGCCCTTGGCATTGAGGAGGTCGCCGACGTTCTTGCCGGCCATCGTCACCTGATCGATGGCTGAATTGGAGCACACGTCCTGGATCGGATCGCCATCCCCGATTTCGGTGATGTTGCTGGCGATATGGCTGGCGTCGCCGAAGGCTTCGTGAGTGCCGTGCAACAGATTGCCCGAGCCATCCAGAACGTTCAGCGTGGCGGCGAAGCCGTTGGCCTGGCCCGAGATCAGGTTGATCGCGCCGGGCGTCGAGGGGCCGAATTGCGTGGTGTAATTGTTGTCGTTCAGGGCGAAATGCTGGGCGTAATTCCACAGTCCGGTGACGGTGTTGCCGTCATAATAGCCCATCACCAGCGCCTTGCTGGCGATGCCGGCCGGCGGGGGACCTGCGGTTCCCACCCACGCGGGAAAGCCATCCATCTTGCCGTTATTATAGGCGCTTTCCTCGGGGCTCGGGGCGTGACCCTGATCCGCAGTCAGCGCCTGCGAAGGCGACAACCGGAACGGATTCGAAGCGCCGACGCCGTTGGTTCTGCCGTTGCCAGGCGCAGCGGGATTGTTGTTGGGATTGTTGTTGAGAAGGTCGACGCCGGCGAGCGGCGCAAAATTGTTGTTCACGTCAAGCGGGGTGGCGAGGTTGTTGATTGTCGGTGTGTGCTGCGACGCCGTAAACCGCGTTTCGCCGGACAGATTCAAGGCTTTCGGATAGGTGCCGAAATAATGATCAAACGACACGTTCTCCTGGAAGATCACGACGACATGTTTGATCGGCGTTGCGGTGTGAACGCGGTTGAAATCATCGGAACCGCGGCCGTGCTGGTCCTCGGCGACGGCGCTTGCACCCGCGACCGCGAGGGCCAGAGCGGATACCAGGCCTAAGGCTATCGGCAAACGCATTGGGGTTGCCTCCTTTTTTGAAAGAGTTGAAATCGAAGATGATGAGAGCTTGCTGCGGCGACCGAAGTGGTGCCGCGCGGAATTTTTCAGAGCGGGGTCACAGGCGGACGAAAAATTTGTGACATCTTGTTGAATCGCGCGAATTTCGGGAGCGTTGGGCTTCCAAGCGGGGCAGAAACAAGCAGCGCCCCGCGACGACCACGGGGCGCTGCCAGTCATTCGATGTTCGCGCTCTGATAAAGTCAGCGGTTGTCCCACATGCCGGGCAGCACCGGCGTGTGTTCGACGCGCACGGATTTCAGCGCCTCGGGTTCGATGTCGAGCGCCTGCAAAATCGTCGGCGCGACCTGCGAGGTGAGGACCGGGGTTTTCAACACCGCAGCCGGAAAGCGCGGATTGGCAACGACCAGCGCGACATTGGTGTCGCCGAAGCTCAGCCCGCCATGCTCGGCGTTCTTCTTGCCCGATCCTGTGTAGATGGTGCCGTAGACCGGCTGAACGATGATATCGGGCGTACGGCTGTCGTGCGCCGGATCGTTGAACTTGAGTTTAAGTTCATCGCCGCCGAGCACTTCATCGATGAACAAGGCCTTGGCGTTGGCGTTCAGATAGTTGATCACGGCCTGTGTCTTGCTTTGATCCTGTAGCCAGATCAGTGCAACGTCGTCGTCCTGGACGAAGCCGCATGGACCGGTGGAGCAGGCGTTGGCGCTGGCGATGGCCAACGCGCCCGGATCCGTAGCGGCGTCCGGCAGCGCTGCCACGAGGTCGGCGAAATGGCCCGGCTTGTTGACTTTGGCAGGATTAATCGGCGACTGGCCGTGCTTGGCGCTGACGATGAACAGCGTGGAATTGTAGAGGCCGCGCTGTTTGAGCGCCTGGATCATTCTGCCCAGGGCTTCATCGGTCTTCTGCAGGCCGTAAGCGAGGACCGCGGTCGGCGTTCCCGCACCGTCGGTGTAGCCGCCCGGCTGGCCCGTATGGGTGCTCTGCGGACAACTGCCGTCGCTGTTGTCTTTCGCGAGCTTTTGGCCGACGCTCACCCCCTGGAAGTTCATTCCGAATACGGCGGGAACGCCGCCGGCAGGCGAGCCGTCATGCTTCAGCCCGTTGATTTCGTTGATGACGGCCTGCACCTTCAGCTGGTCGTTGGCGACGGTGCAATCGACGCTGACGGTGGCATCGAAGCCGTTCACATTGGTGATTTCCGGTGTGTAGAGATCGTCCACACCCTTGCCCGACGGGCCATTGACGAGATCGTAGGCCGGGTGCTTGTCCGCCCACGCGGTACGGCCGCCCTTGCTCTTGACTACCTCGAAGATGGTGTTGGTCCTGATCGCATTGTGGGGATATACCGGAACGCACTGGCCGAACTCGTTGCGGCCGCGCGGCAATTTCGTCGGATCGATCTTGTTCAATGAAACGTTGCCGCTGTACTGATCGATGCTTTCGTCGAATACGATGGTGTTGCCGGCCGCGCCGGTACACGTGGTATTGCCCGGATCAAACAGAGCGCGGTCATAGCTAACGTCGTAGAACAGACCATGAGAAATCGGCGACCCGCCGGTGACCAGAGCCAGCAGGCCAGGAAACGAGTCCGAGTTCGCGAGCGTGCGCGCGTTGCTGAACGTGATGCCGTGGCTCGACAGTTCGGCAAGGGCGGAGTTTGGATGACCTTCGACATAGCGTGCCACGTCGAGCGCGTGCAGTCCGTCCACGCTGATCAGGAGGACGTGGTCAACATCGGCGGCCTGGGCGGTCGCGCCAAGGGCCACCCCGGCCAACAGGCTGAGGGCGATCTTTTTCAGTACCACGGCAATATTCTCCACAATATATGTTGTTGGGACAGATATTGTGGCAGCCGAATATTTCGCGCCGATGACCGGAGAATGGAAATGTCGGTCTTGATAACCGCGAAAGAAGAAACGGAGGGAGAGACTCGGCTGACGCAGCCGCTCCGGATCTGGACCAGTGGCGATGGACGATCACGACCGCCGCAGTGGAAGTCATGGGCAGCCGGAAAGGAAGCAGCCCGACCAAACCATGGCGGGACGTGCAAACGCCGGTGTGAGCGGCATCCACGCGTCCCGCCTGGGAGCTTCAAGTTCTATGCGTTAGCCGGAATGCGTCAGACCATGCCGATGCCCGGGTCGCTCGCGCTTTCCTTTCCGGTCTCGATATGACCTGCCAGGCGCTGCTGGAATCCCGGGTCGGTGTTGACGTGGATCGCCAGATCGTACCAGCCGTGACTCGTCCTCAGCTGCCAATGCTTCCTGACCGACTGACCGCGGTCCAGCCAGTGAGTCAATATTTCATTGGTGTAGGAGTTCACGATGCTTACCGTGCAGGCCGCCGCTCCGCGATTGGTGACGGTCAATTCGAATCCGGCGTCGTCGTCGTCGTCGCCGTAGCGGCTATCGACGTCAAGATTGGCCCGGCCGGCCCCGATGCCGCCCTTGAACGCGCGCAGAAAGCCGTTCGGTCCGTATACGGAGAGATCGTACTCGCCGTTGGGGTTCGACGCGACGTTCCAGCTGTCGGACAATGATTTTCCGGCTTCCACTGTGTAGGTCCATGGTCCGGCGGAGGTGTTGCCGGAGCGTACATGGAAGCAGGCGCCGGCGTCTCCGGTATTGCGAAAGCCGATATTGAACGAATGTCCCGCGAAATCGGCTTCGCCATTCACATTCAATTCGTACGGCAAGGGGCGGGCGGGACGTTGCCCGGGCTCTTGGCTCGGCATCGTCTGATTGGCCGGCACGGTCGGCACGTAGTCCGGATATCTCTTTGCCGACGCGATGTCGGCGGCCGGCGGCGCGTAAACGGAGGTGCCCGGCAACGCGACAGCCCTGGCATCAGGCCTGATGAAATTGAAGGCGGACGTCAGATCGCCACAGACGGTACGGCGCCACGCCGGGATTTGAGTCTCGATCAGTTCGGGGTGATGTGGACCAAAGCGCTTCTCGATGAACTGGATCAGCGAGGTATGATCGAACACTTCCGAACAGACGTAGCCGCCTTTGCTCCAGGGCGACACCACCAGCATCGGAACGCGGGTGCCAAGGCCGTAGGGCCCAGCCGGATATGCTGAGGTCGGATAGGACGCGCTGCCCTGGAAGATATCACTGCTGACGTCGACCGTAGACTGGCCTTGCGCGGGAGATTGCGGCGGGTAGGGCGGAATGATGTGATCGAACAGACCGTCATTCTCGTCATAATTGATGAACAACGCGGTCTTGCTCCAGACCTCCGGATTAGAGGTCAGCGCATCGAGCACCTGGCTGATGTACCAGGCGCCGTAATTGGTCGGCCAATTAGCATGCTCGCTATAGCTCTCCGGAGCGGCGATCCATGAAACCTGTGGCAAGGAGTTGCTGGCCACATCCGCCCGGAGCCGATCGAACAGAGTTCCTCCCTGGAGGATGTTTGTCCCCGTCCTCGCCTTTTCATAAAGCGGCGTGCCTGGCGCTGCATTTTGGTATTGATGGAAATAGAGCAGGGAATTGTCGCCGTAGTTGCCGATATAGGGATTGTCCGTCCAACCCCAGTACCCGTTGGCATCCAACCCGTTTCCGATGTCCTGATAGATCTTCCAGGACACGCCGGCTTTCTCCAGACGCTCCGGAAAGGTTGGCCAGTCATATCCGACCTCGGCGTTACTGATGACCGGACCACCGCCTTGACCGTCGTTGCCGACCCAGCCCGTCCACATATAATATCGGTTCGGATCGGTCGGACCCATCACCGAGCAATGGTAGGCGTCGCAGATGGTGAAGGCGTCGGCCAGGGCATAGTGGAACGGGATATCGGCGCGGGTCAAATACGCCATCGTCTGGACGCCCTTGTTCGGAATCCACTGATCGTATTTTCCGCCGTTCCATGCCGCATGGCTCCTGGTCCAGCCATGGTCCGTGCCGACCATGAATTGCGCGCCAAGATCGGGTGCCGCGGGATGGAAGGGGAGCACTTCGGAATTGCCGTTTGGTTGATGCCACACCGACTTGCCGGAGGGCAGCAAGGCCGGGCGGGGATCGCCAAATCCCCGCACGCCGCGCAGACTGCCGAAATAATGATCGAACCCACGGTTCTCCTGCGTCAGGATCACGATATGTTCGACATCCCGGATCGTGCCAGTGCGATGGTTCGCGGGAAGCGCCAGCGCCCGGCCGATGCTTTGCGGCAGTGCAGTGGCAGCAATTGTTGCGCCGCTCAAGACGCGAAGAAAATCGCGGCGATCAGTTTTGGTCATAGTGCTCCTAGCCTCGCTATTATGATGTGGAGACCGCGAAGCTAGGTGAGCGTTGTCACGGTTATGCGAAGGATCTGTTTTAGATCAAATACGAAATCAATACGATTGCATGACACCTAGACGATTGGACGCGCGGGATGGGCGGCGCTTGGCCAAACCCGCCGCAAGCGCAGCGCCAGGACATGCGCGGACGGCGAACGATCTCGCGACTTCGTCCCGCAGCGGGCAGAGGGTCGACCGGAAAGCGGTGGGGACGGTTGCGTTGTTTTTTTGGAGAGAGGACAATGCGGTCTGCGCCGCCCGATGGGCTGCGCAGACCGGTCCGTGCCGCTGAGCCGGGGACGTATCACGCCCCCTTTCTTTCAGCGATTCGCGCGGTCGTCCGACCACCGGGCCGCGCGACTGTATTGGTAAAGCGAGAGGTGCAAGTTGGGGTTGGTGAAATTGCTCCCCGACCGATCCGGATCGACGATCATTTCCACATAGATGTTCAGTTCGCCGCCGGGACCCTCGCGTAGCGCGATGCCCTCCACTTCCCGGTCGCCGGCGGGAGTGGGGAGGCGGAACAGCTCCTCGACGTGGCCATTCTCCAGATTGACGCGATATACCGATTGTGTGGTGTTGTTCGAAGACATGTAGAGCCAGTCACCATGCACCTTGGCGCCCTGAATGTTCTCCAGCGCCATGTCCATCGTAATGGTCCCCAGGAAGTGCCAGTCCTGGAGGCTGTAGACGTTGATGGTGTTGCCGCTTTGCCATTCCTTGCCGTAGCCGTGGTTGCGCTTCGCATCGACCGCGACCCAGCTGGCAATATCCTTCTTGGGGTTGCTGGGCGCTCCGGTCAGCGCATAGCTGATGCCGGTGTAACTCAGGTTGGATGCGTTGTAGAGCGCGACGTGGCCATCGGTATAGCCGTTGGTCGTGTCCAGGGAGGCGTAGATGACGCCGTTGAGGTAGTCGATGTCGCCGATGTGGTTCAGACCCTGCGCCAGCAGGTTCGCCGGAATTCCGGGGACCAGATTCATCGGCAACTGGAATGACGAGTTGCGCAGGACCGACTGAAACTCGTTGTCGGCGATTTCGAGGCCGTATTGCCAGGAAAAGAACCAGCGGTGGCCGTCGGTCGCCATGCCTTGCGAACGATACAGGCCGGTGAAGGAGTTCGGCGGATTCTGCAGGAAGAATTGCTTTTCATCCACCAGTTTCCACCCTTCCGCCGCAGCCCGCTCCGATTCTGAATGTTCTGTGTGGCCGAGCTCCAATTGCAGACGCTCTGTGGCACCGTGAGCCGGTTCATGAGAGGTCAATCCCAACGCCAAAGCAAACAACAGAGCAGGCAAACCAATAAACGACCGACGCATCGTGGGCCCTTTCCCTCAACGATTTAGGATATTGCACATGCCGCGATCGGCATGCGGAGGGAACGTTAGCTGCGACGTGCGACTGGTTTATGATCTGGACGGTGCGTGAGCGATGTTTTCACAGCCGCCCAAGACAATGGCTCGCCCCACCAGAGTGGAGGCGAGCCATTTCGTGATTGCCGTCGACTTTGCGATTGCCGTCAGCGACGGAACATGTCCGACATGACGTTCGTGGTGTTGTCGCAGGCGTGGTTAAGGCACGGCAGTCCGAAGCCGGCCTCCAGCGACTTCAGCATCGAGAAGTGCGTGTAAGACGCGGCACTCTGGACGCGGCCGCCGCGGTCATCGTCACGGTCGTCATCGTGGTTGAGGTCGACGATCACCATGACCTTGTTGTTGTTGGGCGCAACGCTGTAATCGTTCTCGTCCCACATGACGACGATGGCATTCTGGCCCTCGCGCCACGCCGGCGACGCCTTGATCTCCTGAACCAGCCGTTTCACGGTGACGTCGCCCTGGTAGATCAGAGCGGGATTGAGCCCGGCCTGGCTGCCATCGCTGGTGGGATCATAGTTGCAGAACGGTCCCGCATTGCCCCGTCCGTGCATGTCGTTGCACTGGTTCGGCGCGATGAACGAAAACGACGGAACCTTGCCGTTCGCGAGATCCGCATAAAGTCCGCTCGGGCCGTCGAATCCCACGGTGTTATTGAGGCTGTTACGCGGGTCGGTGCCTTGCTGAACATTCTTGAAATAGGCAAACGGATTGTGCTTCACAGCGTAAAGGCTAACGACGCCGCTTTGGGTCAACGGCGGGTTCAAAGTCGGAAGAATCTTGGTGAAATCCGTATTGTTGGTGAAGACGCCGTCGCTGTAATTGACGTTGTCGGCGCCGCTGAGCGGCAGGTTTTCCTGATAGCTCTTCCAGCTCTTGCCTTTCGCGACAAGCTGGTCGCCGATGGTCTTGCCGACGGTGCCGGGCGCTGCCGGAAACGACCGGAATCCGTCGATGTTGTTTTCGCCGGGCAGGCCGCTGGTTTCGTTGGTGGTATCGACCGCCACGGTCGGAGCATCGGTGCCGACGCCGGCGATCGGGCAGATCACAGGGGTTGGCGGAGTATCGGTCGACGGAGTGCCCAAAACCAGGTTGGGGGTGCAAGACGTGCTGTGCCAGTTGGGGGCGTTGTCGCTGAGCACGCCGAAGTTGGAGCCGCCGACGACTTCAAGATAGTTCGTCAGGCTCGGGTGTCCGACCGCGAAAAAATTGGTAGCCAAATTGGCCTTGCCGGCCAGTTCGTTGATGAAGGGCGCGTTCGGGTTGTTCAGAATCTGGCTGTAACCGTGATTTTCCATCATGATCAGGAACACATGGTCGAGATGGGGCACGCCGTTCGGAACCGGTCCTTCGGCCGCGATCGCGCTAGCCGAGATCGCTGTAGCCAGCAGGCCCGCAGCAAGATGCAGTTTCTTGAAAGCCACGAAAATCTCCTTGTCATCTGTTTGCATTTATATTGTCGCGTTCGGCCAGAAGTTCTGACGGACCTCTCGCCTCGCAACGAATTGCCTACCACGACGCAGATGACGCGTTTGTGTCGACGGAATGATACGCAAACAAACTGCGCGCGCCGCTCCCGATTGGAAGATTGAAGTGCGGAAGGAGCGATTCGCGTGAAGAGGACATCGCTTTCGCTGTCCTGGCTCCAGCGCCGCCAAGGTCGAATCGAAAAGAAGCCGCGTGAGCTCATGCCGTCGTTTGACGGCGGAGGTGAGCGAGCGCCACGAGGCATGGGACAGCGCCACGAAATAGAGTGTGAGACGTCGTATCCCGTTCTTAAGTTTGTAACAAAACCCGGGCAAATTCTGGCGACCGCCGCGATACAGGCTTGCGGAGGTGGGTATTCGGCAGCGCTATTGACGCCTGGAAACTGGCTTATGTGCTGCAGGCCGGGCTGAACCTCGGCGTGTCGTATACGGTGGAGGCCTTCCCGCCGGGCAAGACCCCACAACCACTTTGCATTGGGCGCCCACCACAGGCACAGCAGCCAGAGACCAATGCTATCTGCCTTGCAGAGCCGTGCTGAGCGGTTCGCTCAGCAAAGCCCGGCTTCGCTTCCGGGTTATCTACTTGGCCTTGCTCTAATCGCTCAAGGCGTCTCCGACCGGCAGGAGCAGGTCGCATCGGAAATCGTCCGCGGCTTTGCCGCTCGGATCTTCGATCCGATGGTAACAAGCGCTATTGCCAAATTGCCTGTTTTCGAATTTGCCATTGCTGTCTTGAACAACGTCAGCGCGAACCTTTGCGCCAAGAAAATTGTACAAAATCCTGGCCTTGGCTGCGCTGCAGAAGAAAACGATGACCGGACCGTTGCTCTCCACGGAACTGTTTCCGATCGCTTCTTTCATGCAGTCGCTTACTCCCGCTAACGTCAGCTCTTTCGCGCCGATTTGAGCGTAACTTGGAGAAGCGACCAGCAGGAGACAGGTGACGATCGCCAATCGACCCATGTAGGCCTCCAACCGGCTGCCGGGTGTCTGCGGAATGATTTGGCGCGTGGCGCGCCCCGATCTAGGCTGTCCCATATTTCGTCTCCACTTCGATGCCGATGCCCTTGAGAAAGGCGGTTGGTAGAATGCCGCCGGCGCAGACGATGACCGCGTCATTCCTGATTTTCAGGTGTTGCCCCTGCTGCTCGATCTCGACGTCATGACGGCCGATCCGCTTGATGCTGGATTGCAGCAAAACGCTGAGCTGGCCGGACTGCTCCGCAGCTTTCACCCGCTCACGATTCGCTGCCTTGGCGCGCGAAAAGGCCTCGCTGCGATGCGACAGCGTGACGGACGTGCCGGGTTGCTCGGCTATGCTGGCTGCGGCCTCGAGCGCGCTGTCGCCGCCTCCTACCACCAGCACATGTTGCCGTTGGTACTGTTCGGGGTCGATCAAACGGTACACCACCTTGGCCTGCTCCTCTCCCTCCACTTCCAGCTTGCGCGGCGTTCCGCGCCGGCCGATGGCAAGCAAGACCGCAGAAGTTCTGTATGAAGCACGGGTTGTCCGGATTTCAAACTCCGAATCAAGTTTGGCAATTGCCTCAACCTGCTCGCCGTAATTGACCGTCAGGCCGGTCTTGCGCGCGACATCCTGCCAAAACGTAAGAAGCTTTTCTTTTTTCACCTCTTTGAATTTGAGTTTGCCGACCAAAGGCAGAGTTGCTGGCGCGGTCATGACGAGCTTGCCACGCGGAAAATGCGCCACGGTGCCGCCGAAGCTGTCCTGCTCGATCGTCAAAAAGCGGAGCTTGTGTTCGATGGCGGCCAGGCTCGCGGAAAAGCCCGCCGGTCCGGCGCCGACGATGATCACATCGTATCCGTTGGGAGGTCGACGCCGATCCAGTTTTCTCACGGAATCGATGGCCTGGCGTCCTTGTTCGATTGCATTCCGGATGAGGCCCATGCCGCCGAGTTCACCGGCGATGAAGATCCCTGGAACGTTTGTCTGAAAATCAGCACCAACATCGGGGATGTCGACGCCGCGCTTCTCCGTGCCGAAAACCAGCGTAATGGCGTCGCGCGGGCAGGCCTCCTTGCAGGCGCCGTGACCGATGCAATGGCTGGGTTCGACCAATTCGGCCTTTCCGTTGATCATCCCGAGAATATCGCCTTCCGGACAGGCGCGAACGCAGGCGCCACAGCCCACACATTTCGATGGATCGATTTTCGGATGCAGGGATGCCGGCTCAAGAAGGCCGGCTTCGGCTGCGGCGGCCTTCTTCGCGCGGCTGCGGGCCTCGGTGCGGCTGCGCAAACCTATATAGACGCTCCAGATGACGGCAAAGGCCAGGACGTATACACTCATTAGCGGATTGAAGGTCATCTAACGAAAGTCTTCCTCGCAGTGGGACTCCAGGTGCCGCTCGCATCGAATCTTGGAGAGGTCCGAGTGAGCCAGCGCGTTTTCGAATGACGCGAGAAGGAGTGTCACTCCCGTACCCGGCGGCCCGTTGATCGTCGCGTACAATCAAGATCGCGATCTACGCGGCGTGATGAAGTGGCTGACAAATTTGGTGAGGAGAAGGCGACGCCATCCGCGTCGACGCCCAATCGTTGTTTCTGTGTAGCGCGCACGACACAGCGAATGCGGCGCGGTCCAAGGTTCGAAATTTGAGCGGGAATATCTTGCGCTAATCGCGCTGACCGACGCCGCCCAACGAGAATCTAAACCCTAAAGGGCTTCCGACGATCTTTCAATGATCTAACCCAATGACTTGGCGCGGGAAATGGTCGCCAACTTCGCTCCAATCGTTGATGGCGCCAGGCCCAACGTGTGGCTTTTTCGCGACAGTTGGCGGAATAGCGGTCCGATTAAGTCAGAAAAGTGGACGTCGTCCGTTATAGGGTTGGAGGCACAATGCAGGTAGGGCAAATCGGAGGAGTCGGCGACTTTGGAAAGTTCGCCCTGCTGCGGCATCTTATGAAAGATCGCCGCCTTGCCGTTTGCTGGTACCTGTCCGGTGAAAGCGCCGAGGCGAAAGATCGCGACAGGCATTTCGACTACCTCAAACGCCCCGATGATTTTCGGCACTTCGCTCCGGAAGTGTTTGACCAACTCGTGGAGTTTGACGGAGGCAGTCGTGCGCTGATCGATCCGCTGACAGAACTGCACATGAGCAAAATCCTGGAGAGTGCGGTCTTCCTTCGCCAGGAGGTGCCTCGACGAGCACCATTGCGCCGGCAATGGTTCGATACGCTTCTCGAATTCGGTGCGCGGCACGAACCTCGTCTTCCTTGATCCGGACTGCGGGATACAGGGGAAGCGGCTGACTCCCGGCCATGTCGCGCTTGCCGAGATCGCCGCACTGAGATCGCCGGAACGAGCGCTCATCATCGGTCACCAGCAGTCTGGCCGCAGATCCGAGGTCAAGTTCCTGGCCGATCAGATGCGATCGCTCGGGTGCGACCCCGTTGAAATCGTTCGCCTGCGTCTTGTTACATCCCGCTTCTACATCATCGCAGACCACAATTCGGCGATGACCGAACTGATCGCAACCTTCGTCAGGAGATGGGGCGATCGCATAAAGGCCTACAGCGTCTAGCGCTGCTTTGCTGCGGGGCCGGGGTCTTTACCGCTTTGCGGCGAAGTATGACTTGCAGCAGGCGCGGCTATTTCAACAACTGCGCAATTCCCGGATGGCCTGAGGCAAGCGCGATGTCGGCCGCGGTTTCGCGTTTCTTGTTCCTGAGCGTTCGATCGGCTCCGGCGTTCAGAAGCGCCTTGACAACGTCGGCGTTTCCCGCCTGGCAGGCGACCATGAGCGCGCTGTATCCAAAAGTGTTCCGGACGTCGGGTCGGGCGCCTTGTTTCAGGAGTCGGCCGACAATGTCATTCATGCCGGATTTCGCCGCGAGTATCAGAGCGGTGTTTCCCGCCAGGGTGCGCCCCTCGAGGTCGGCCTGGTCGCCGGCGAGAAGCTGCGCCGCGTCGCCGTTTCCTTTTTCGAGCGCGATGAGCAGCGGCGTTCGACCCTCTGCGTCGGCGCGGCGTTGGTCGGCCTTGTGTTTCAGCAGTGCAAGTAGCGCGCCGGCGTTTCCGCGATCCGCCGCCAACCACAATGCCGTCCGTCCCTTTTCATCGACCGCGTCAACCGGTGCTCCGTTTGCGATAAGCAATTCCAGCAGGTTTAGCGGACAGGTGGCGGCCGCGATCATGAGCGGCGTCGTGCCATGATCCAAAACCGCCCGCAGGTCGGCCCCGTGGTCGATCAGAACTCTTCACGACCTGCTCATGACATCCGCGCGTGGCAAGCGTCAGAGCATTATCTCCGCTGCGATTTCTGGCGGCGACGTCTGCCCCTTTCCCGAGCAGGCCTTCGACGATATCGACATGACCTCGTGCTGCCGCATACATCAGCGGCCGCTCGCCAGCGTTATTCTCCGCGTTGACGTCCGCTCGTGCCGACAGCAGCGCATTCACCGTGTCGATCTTGCCAGCGGAGGCAGCGAGCAATAGCGCGGTATTGCCATCGTCATCTCTGGCGGCGATGCTGGCACCGGAGGAGATCAATTTTCTCAAGGCATCGGTTTGACCGCGCCTGGCGGCCTCCAATATCTCCGCGCGTTCGTTTCCGGGAGCCTTCGCCGAGCCCGGTGGCGACGATGCTTCCGTCTTCGAGGGCGCGCGCGACTTCTCGCGGGAGGCAGGCTGCGCGGAGTTTGGTGCGCCCGGCTCAGCCCCGCGCTGTGCCGGGAGCTCCGCGAGAAGCTTGGCTGCTTCGTCGTTTCCGCGGGATGCCGCCTTCTGCAACCAGGCTTTGCCAGCAGCTGCATCCAGCGCCACGCCACGTCCCGCCAAATACATTTTTGCGAGGTTGAATTGCGCGCTTCCGTGGTTTCGTTCGGCGGCGGCCCTCATCCATTTGAAGGCCAGGAGATCGTCCTGTGGTACTCCGCGTCCAACGCGATAGAGCGACGCCAGCCTGTATTGGGCTTCGGAATTGCCAGACTCCGCGAGCTTCTGGAGGAGTGTGGCCGCACGACCGAAATCGCCGGTTCGAACGGCTTGATCGACCGGGCTCATGGCGGCGCTTTCGCTGCTCGTTGCTTGCGCGAATGACGGCGCGTCGCCGGCAACAATGGCGGGCAGCAATGTCATGGCAATCAACAGCCAGCGGGGTAACCAGGGCAAAGCCATACTTCGTATCGACCTTCAAGTCCGACGATGACGCGATGCCCGGTAACGCGTGATATCGCGCGCAGAAGAATAACGTCGGCGAGGGCGGCTCAGTCGCCGATATCGCAACGCCGGTGCTCTCGCATTTGATTGCGGCAGAATCGTAACCTGATCGGCAGTCGAACCAGCCTCTCACATCGGCAACGTCGGCTACCAACCGCGGCATGATCGCCATCGAGTTTCGTCTTTAGATTCAATTGCCGCGTGGTGGACTAGAGGAATTGCGACGGTGGCGGAATTCGCCGGTCTCGGCCTTCAGTGAGCAAAGCTGTGCCGAAAAATGCAGCCGCGATCGCCCCAAAACGGCCCGTCTTTAACCAAACTGACGCCCCCCTAGGTCTGATCATTACCGTTCGAGACAGCGGCTTGGGGATTGGAAGCTGCTGGCTGGATGACTGGTCATGCATTGGGGGCGGAATGACAGAGACAACGGTTGCAGAATTTCCGGTCGGGCGCTTCGTAGCGCAGCGGCAGGATCATGCTGGTGACCGCCGGGCGGCGGCTGTTACGCCTAAACGGACGCGCACCAAAGCAGAGTTTACGCAATATCGCGTGCATTTGCGGAGGAAGGTCGTTCCCCTGCTGTTTGGCAGCGCTGTTGTCGCTGTTCTGTGGTTCGGCTGGCTCAACCGCGACGACAACGGCCTGACTCCCGAGAGCGGCGTTGGATATTGGCTCGGAATTGCGGGAGGCAGCCTCATGCTGCTCCTGCTGTTGTATCCGCTGCGCAAGCGGATCAAGTTGCGAGCGCTTGGCACGGTTGGCTTTTGGTTCAGGGCTCACATGATCCTTGGCGTGCTCGGGCCGGTGCTGGTGCTCTTGCACGCAAATTTCCGGCTCGGTTCGATCAACAGCAATGTTGCGCTCGCGGCAATGCTCGTTGTTGCGATCAGCGGCGTCGTGGGCCGCTATCTCTATGGCAAGATTCATCTTGGGATGTATGGACGCAAGGCAGAGGTCAAGGAAATCCTGGCCGATGCGGAGGCGCTGAAGCAAGCCATCGGTGCAGACTTGCCCGTTGCCGACCGCGTCGTAGAACAGCTGAGCGCGTTTGCGGCGCTTGGTACGGTTGCTCCCAAGAATGTGCTCAGCGGGCTCTTGCTGGTTCCGGTGGTCAGCGTGCGAGCAAGCGTCGTTCGCATGCGGCTGATCGCCGATGCGCGGCAGGCCATCGCGGTCGAGGGCAAACGGCTTGGGTGGTCGCGAAAGGTTCGACGGCGGCGACTTGCAGGCGTCGCTGAACTGGTGACGCTGCATATCGCGGCCGTGAAGAAAGCGGCGGCATTCGCGTTCTACGAACGCCTCTTCAGGCTCTGGCACGTCTTCCACCTGCCGTTGTTCTTCCTTCTCGTGATTGCGGCAATCGTTCACATATTCGCTGCGCACTTCTTTTGAGCGGGGGCTCGTCGATGAGCCGGCGAACTCATAATAGCGCGGCTGATCGGGGTAGTCGTCGCGGGCGCTCTGACGTCCGCCGTGCAAGCGCAGAATCTATTCGAACAACTCGTGATGCCTGGGCCGGTCGTCGAGGGACATGCCAAGCTCGAGAAGGACTGCGGAAAATGTCACGAGCCGTTTTCACGAAAGTCCCAGACGCGGCTTTGTCTCGATTGCCACAAGGAGATTGCCGCCGATCGCACGGCGGGAAGAGGACTTCATGGGCGCCGACCGGATACGGCGAAACAGGAATGCAACCATTGTCATACCGATCACAAGGGCCGAAATGCCGACATCGTCCAGTTTGACCGCGAGACGTTCAATCACGCCTTCACCAATTTCGAACTTCGGGACGCGCACAAGGCCGTGACGTGCACAGGCTGTCACGCACCAAAGGTCAAATTTCGCAAGGCGCCCGGGCGCTGCTTCGACTGTCATAAGGCGAACGACCCGCATAAGGGGCGCCTCGGCGAAAAATGCGAAAGTTGCCATGGCGAAGCCAAGTGGCGCCAGGTCAAGACATTCGATCACAGCACGACAAAATTTCCGCTCCAGGGCGCACACCAGACCGTCGCGTGCTCCGCGTGCCATATCGGCGAGCGCTACAAGGGTGTGGGCACCTTATGTCGGGATTGCCACCAGATTCAGGACGTTCACGCCGGGCGATACGGCGCCAAGTGCGAAGCCTGCCACGACCAGAGCAAGTGGAAAACGATTCATTTCAATCATGACAAGACGAAATATCCCCTGAGAGCCGCGCATGCGAAAGTGAAGTGCGACCTCTGCCATACCGGGGATCTCTATCGCGAAAAACTGGCAACGACTTGTGTGTCCTGTCACCAGAAGGACGATAAGCACAAGGGCAAGCTCGGTAGCCGCTGCGAGCAATGTCACGGAGAGGCCAGCTGGCGCAAAACCGCATCGTTCGATCACGATGTCAGCCGATTTCCGCTGATCGGACGCCACGCCGTCGTGCCTTGCGAGGAATGCCACCGCTCGCTGCAGTTCAAGGGGGCGCCGTTGAATTGCGACGCCTGTCACCGCGACAAGCATCACGAAGGCCGCCTGGGGCCGAATTGCGGGCTTTGTCACAACCCGAATAGCTGGAAGCGCTGGCGCTACGAACACGATACCCAGACGCGCTATCCGCTCACGGGAGCCCATCGCGATCTCGATTGTCAGGCCTGCCACGTCACCAAGAACGTCGCGAAGGCGACGTTGCCGATGGATTGCCTGGCCTGTCATCGGCAGGATGACACGCATCACGGTTCATTCGGGCCGGCCTGCGAGCGCTGCCACACGACAACATCGTTCAAACTGCTGGGCAGGCGACCATGAAAGTCCTCCCGCACGAAAAACGCAGGCAAAGCGGGCATAGCGAGGGCGCGGGCCAGAACGAGGCTCGGCAAGGTCGCGGTTGCGATGCATTATCCCTGTCCGAGGAACCAACGCAATCGACGATCCACGACGTCCACGATCGAATGGTCAAGATGTTGCCGCGGCTGCGCCGATTCGCGCACTCGCTCACGGGAGGCGTGGATTCGAGCGAGGATTTGGTCCAGGAGACCTATGCGCGGGCTCTGGCTCATCTGGACCAGTGGCAACCGGGCACGAGGCTGGATAGCTGGATGTTTCGCATCGCCCAGAATCTATGGATTGACCATGTGCGGATGCAAAGAACCCGGGGGGAGGTCGTGGATATAGAAGTCATCGGCGAATTGCTGAGTTGCGACGGCCGGGTCATCGCCGAAAATCGGATAGTTCTGCAGGAGCTGAGGAAGGACATCGCTCAATTGTCACCGGATCAGCGCAATGTCGTCAGGTTGGTCTGCGGGTACGGCATGTCCTACAAAGAAACCGGAGAAATTCTTAATTTGCCTGCCGGGACGGTCATGAGCCGCCTGGCTCGCGCACGGGACGCGCTGCAAAAATACATCTAGGGGCTGCGCAGCGGGCAAGGTGTTGCCTGTGCAGGGCACGCTACGGGCAAGCGAGGGAGCGAAACTGGCTGTAGGTGCTATCAGGCGTGACCGCGACGACGACGAGGTTTTGGCCTGCGCCGCATGCGAAGGTCGCTTCGAACGAAACGTTTCGCGCCGCCGCGCCTGACAAGCCGAACATTTGGGCGACGTCCTTGCGCGGCCCGTTGGTCAATGTCGTCAATGCGTGGGCGCCGCCGGCGAATGCGATGATCGTCAACGGGGAGCTGGGGGCGGTTCTGTCCACGGCCCAGCCTTTGATTGTCACGCGCTGATTGTCGATGCGCTTCAGCCCCTCAATCGCACCCTTTACGTCCGGCGAGCCGCGAAGACCGGCGGTTTGCACGGCTGCCATCAAACCGGTGGCGTCCGAAACGGTGGCGCCTGCCAAAACAGCCACACCGGGCGGCGCCGTGACGGGGCTGGTCAGCCACAACACAACAACGAAACCCAAAGCAGCGGCTAAGGCGCCGGAAACCCATGTGAACCACGGCCGGCTCAGAATGTCGGGCTTCGAGGTCGGTTCTCGTCTCCCGCGGCGATCTTTCAAACGCCAACTGAGACCGGATATTTGCTGCGGGCGCTTCCGTTCTGGCAGCCGCAGCGGCAGGCGAGGGCGCGTGGCTTGGTGAATGAACACCCATCGGGCGACGTTCCGGCCGAGAATGCGGCCCTGTCTTTTGCACGGCGTATGCTCCCCTTGCCGATCCTACACGTTGCCCGTGATCAGCATCCGGCTGGAGCTCACGTGCCGCAGTGCATCCGAACGATCTGAGGTGTCCGGGACAACTTATTTGCTCCTGCAATTTGGACGGCGAGAAGGCGGCATCGTGGCCATCCGAAGCAGGCGTGCGCCGCAAATCGAGACTTGGTACCGCGCAGCCACAGGTCCGCAGATTGCGCCCGACGATTTCCTGAAAATGTTCAGACAGCGGGGAGAATCTTGCGGAATAATTCCATGCGTCGTTCGTTTGCGAAACTCCGTTGGAACCACCGCCGTGAAATCGCCTGATCAGATGCGCGATGTGGCCCAAATCCGATGCGATCAACCGCGTGTGATCAAAGTCGAGGATCCTGCGGGGAAACTTAGGCGTCTTCGGAAACCGAAACTTCGACGGCTTTCCGATCGCGCGTAAGAGGTCAGGATCATCGTCATTCTGATTTCGTCATGCGGCGTCGTGAGTATTGACGGCGCGGTGCTACTTGGAATGCAGGGGGTGACCAATGAATTCATCAGAACAGACTCTCCGTTATGCCTGCGACGGAGAACTCCTCACACCGGTGCCTCAGCCGGACGTGCATGCCCTGCGCCTGAGCCTTCCGCTCCAGGCCGCCATCGAGTGCCTTGAGCGCAAATTGAGTCCGATCTCGCCGAGAATGACCGGGCGCGCTTGGCGTCACCCTGGTTTGTTTGCGGTGATCGCCGTTTTCCTGACGGCGCGGAAAGCCAAAGCAGTTCGGTCAGGATTCGATTTCGCGCTCTTCTGCGGGCCGCGAAACGTCGACGTGTCGAGCAGGCCGTGAGGGGCCGCGGGGGGATGGACGGCAATGATCTCATTGAGATCGTTAGGTCTGAAGTTGTTGGCGATCGCGGCAGCAGTCATGCTCGTCTCGGCGCACGGCCATGCCCAATCCGCGCTGTCTTCGTCATTCAACCATTTTTCGACGGGATTCCCGCTCACGGGTACCCATTCAAGCGTCGACTGCGCATCTTGCCATACCAATGGGCGCTTCAAAGGGACGCCGAGGCAGTGTTTCGCCTGCCACAACAGTGCGAATGCTGCCGGCAAGTCGCAAGGGCATCCGCAAACGACCAATCTCTGCGAGAGCTGTCACCTCACGACGACGTGGCGGGAAATGCGGTTCATCGACCACACCCAGGCGACTGGAGCGTGCGCCAGTTGTCACAACGGCACGATCGCCCTTGGCAAATCGGCCAACCACCTGGTCACGGCGGCGCCTTGCGGAAATTGCCACCAGAGCACGGTGAGCTTTGGCGGCGCCACCGTCATGAACCACACTGGCATCGCAGGAAACTGCGCCAGCTGCCACAATGGTACGACCGCGCTGGGCAAGTCCGCGAACCATGTGCCCACAACGGCGCCATGCGAGACCTGCCACAAGAGCACCGTCACGTGGCTCGGCGGAACATTCACCCACGCGGCCGGCGACACCAACTGCTCGAACTGCCACAACGGTACCACCGCGACCGGCCTAACGACGCCGCCGCATGTGCCGGTCACCGGAGTTCAGTGCAGCAACTGCCACACCAATACGGCAGCAAGCTTCGTGACCTACACGATGGGCGTGACCGGCCACTCGGCCGTCAGCACCAGCCGGTGTGATTCCTGTCACAACGGCTCGTTCACGGGTCAAGGCACCAACGGCGCGCAGGGCACGGCGTCATTCGCCGGCCATGTCCCGACCGGCGGGCGCGATTGCGCCACCTGTCACACCAGCGCGGCCTCGGCCTTCGCCAGTTGGGCGGGCGGGAAATTCACCCACGCGGCGACCGACAGCAATTGTTCGAGCTGCCACAACGGCACCACCGCGACGGGCATGACACGCGCCGCATGTGCCGACGGCGGGCATCCAGTGCAGCAACTGCCACACCAACACGGCCGCGAATTTCACGACCTATACGATGGGCGTGACCGGCCACACGGCGGTCAGCGCCAGCCGGTGCGACTCCTGTCACAACGGCAAGTTCACCGGCGAGGGAACGACGGGCGCAAAGGGGACGGTGTCGTTCGCTGGCCACGTCGCGACCAACGGCAAGGATTGCGCGATCTGTCACGCCAGCGCGGCCTCGGCCTTCGCCAGTTGGGCGGGTGGCAAGTTCGTCCATGTGACGAGCGATACCAACTGCTCGAGCTGCCACGACGGCGCCAACGCCACCGGCCTGAAGACGCCGCCGCACATTCCGGTGGCAGGCATCCAGTGCAGCAATTGCCACACCAACACGGCGGCGAGTTTCGCGACCTACACGATGGCCGTGCCGGGCCACACGGCGGTCAGCGCCAGCCGCTGCAACTCCTGTCACAACGGCGCATTCACCGGCGAGGGAACGACGGGCGCAAAGGGAACGGCGTCTTTCCCCAACCACATTGCAACCGGCGGGAGCGATTGCGCCATTTGTCACGCCAGCGCGGCTTCGGCGTTCGCCAGCTGGGCGGGCGGCAAGTTCACCCACGCGGCCACCGACACCAACTGCTCGAGCTGCCACAACGGCACCACCGCGACCGGCCTGAAGACGCCGCCGCATATCCCGGTGACCGGAGTTCAGTGCAGCAACTGCCATACCAATACGGCGGCGAGTTTCGTGACCTACACGATGGGCGTACCGGGTCACACGGCGGTCAGCGCCAGCCGGTGCGACTCCTGCCACAACGGCTGGATTCACCGGCGAGGGAACGACGGGCGCAAAGGGGACGGCGTCCTTCCCCAACCACATCGCAACCAACGGCAGCGATTGCGCCATCTGTCACACCAGCGCGGCTTCGGCATTCGCCAGCTGGGCCGGCGGCAAGTTCACCCACGCGGCGACCGACACCAACTGCTCGAGCTGCCACAACGGCACCACCGCGACCGGCATGAAGACGCCGCCGCATATTCCGGTGACCGGGGTTCAGTGCAGCAACTGCCACACCAATACGGCGGCGAGCTTTGTGACCTACACGATGGGTGTGCCGGGTCACACCGCGGTCAGCGCCAGCCGCTGCGACTCCTGTCATAACGGTTCGTTCACCGGCGAGGGAACGAAAGGCGCCATCGGTACCGCGTCCTATCCCGGTCACGTTGCCACCAATGGCAGCGACTGCAAGACCTGTCACACCAGCGCGGCTTCGGCGTTCGCCAGCTGGGCCGGCGGCAAGTTCACCCACGCGGCTGGCGACACCAATTGCTCGAACTGCCACAACGGCACCACCGCGACCGGCATGAAGACGCCGCCGCATATTCCGGTGACCGGGGTTCAGTGCAGCAACTGCCATACCAATACCGCGGCAAGCTTTGTGACCTATACGATGGGTGTGCCTGGTCACACCTCGGTCAGCGCCGCCCGCTGCGACTCCTGTCATAACGGCTCGTTCACCGGCGAGGGAACGAAGGGCGCCATCGGTACCGCGTCCTATCCCGGTCACGTTGCCACCAATGGCAGCGACTGCAAGACCTGTCACACCAGCGCGGCTTCGGCGTTCGCCAGCTGGGCCGGCGGCAAGTTCACCCACGCGGCTGGCGACACCAACTGCTCGAACTGCCACAACGGCACCACCGCGACCGGTATGAAGACGCCGCCGCATGTGCCGGTGACCGGAGTTCAATGCAGCAACTGCCACACCAACACCGCGGCGAGCTTCACGACCTACACGATGGGCGTGACGGGCCACACCTCGGTCAGCGCCAGCCGCTGCGACTCCTGCCACAACGGTTCGTTCACCGGCGAAGGCACCAAGGGTGCGCAGGGCACCGCGTCCTTCCCGGGCCATGTCGCGACCAGCGGGCGTGATTGCGTCACCTGTCACACCAGCGCGGCTTCGGCGTTCGCCAGCTGGGCCGGCGGCAAGTTCACCCACGCGGCGACCGACACCAATTGCTCGAGCTGCCACAACGGCACCACCGCGACCGGCCTGACGACGCCGCCGCATATCCCGGTGGCAGGCATCCAGTGCAGCAATTGCCATACCAATACCGCGGCAAGCTTTACGACCTATACGATGGGCGTGACGGGCCACACCTCGGTCAGTGCCAGCCGCTGCGACTCCTGCCACAACGGCTCGTTTACCGGCGAAGGCACCAAGGGTGCGCAGGGCACCGCGTCCTTCCCGGGCCATGTCGCGACCGGCGGGCGTGATTGCGTCACCTGTCACACCAGCGCATCCTCGGGCTTTACCAGCTGGTCGGGCGGCAAGTTCACCCATGCGGCGACCGACACCAATTGCTCGAGCTGCCACAACGGCACCACCGCGACCGGCCTGACGACGCCGCCGCATATTCCGGTCACGGGCATCCAGTGCAGCAACTGCCACACCAACACGGCAGCGAGCTTCACGACCTACACGATGGGCGTGTCGGGCCACACCTCGGTCAGCGCCGCCCGCTGCGATTCCTGTCACAACGGGTCATATACCAGCCAGGGAACGACCGGCGCGCTGGGCACCGCGTCGTTCGCCGGCCACGTCGTGACCAATGGCGCCGACTGTGGCACCTGTCACACCAGCGCGTCCTCGAGCTTTACCAGCTGGGCGGGTGGCAAGTTCACCCATGCCGCCACCGACACCAATTGCTCGAACTGCCACAACGGCACCACCGCGACCGGCATGAAAACGCCGCCGCACATTCCGGTGACGGGAATCCAGTGCAGCAACTGCCATACCAATACCGCGGCGAGCTTCGTGACCTACACGATGGGCGTGACCGGCCACACGGCGGTCAACGCCAGCCGCTGCGACTCCTGCCACAACGGTTCGTTCACCGGCGAAGGCACCAAGGGTGCGCAGGGCACGGCATCGTTCCCCGGCCACGTCGCCACCAATGGCAGCGACTGCGTCACCTGTCACACCAGCGCGGCTTCAGCGTTCGCCAGCTGGGCGGGCGGCAAGTTCACCCACGCGGCGACCGACACCAACTGCTCGAGCTGCCATAACGGCACCACCGCGACCGGCCTGACCACGCCGCCGCATATTCCGGTGACAGGCATCCAGTGCAGCAACTGCCACACCAACACGGCAGCGAGCTTCACGACCTATACGATGGGCGTGTCGGGCCACACCTCGGTCAGCGCCGCCCGCTGCGATTCCTGTCACAACGGGTCATATACCAGCCAGGGAACGACGGGCGCGCTGGGCACGGCGTCCTTCGCCGGACATGTCGCCACCAATGGCAGCGACTGCGTCACCTGTCACACCAGCGCGGCCTCGGGCTTCACCAGCTGGGCAGGCGGCAAGTTCACCCACGCGGCGACCGACACCAATTGCTCGAACTGCCACAACGGGACCACCGCGACCGGCATGAAAACGCCGCCGCATATTCCGGTGGCCGGAGTTCAATGCAGCAACTGCCATACCAATACGGCGGCGAGCTTCACGACCTACACGATGGGCGTGACAGGCCACAGCTCCGTCAGCGCCAGCCGCTGCAATTCCTGTCACAACGGGTCATTCACCAGCCAGGGCACGACGGGCGCGCTGGGCACGGCGTCGTTCGCCGGCCATGTTGCCACCAATGGCAGCGACTGCGTCACCTGTCACACCAGCGCGTCCTCGAGCTTTACCAGCTGGGCGGGAGCCAAATTCACCCACGCGGCGACCGACACCAATTGTTCGAACTGCCACAACGGCACCACCGCGACCGGCCTGAAGACACCGCCGCACATTCCGGTGACGGGAATTCAGTGCAGCAACTGCCACAACAATACGGCAGCGAGCTTTACGACCTACACCATGAACCACAGCTCGGTCAGCGCCAGCCGCTGCGACTCCTGCCATAACGGTTCGTTCAGCGGCGAAGGCACCAAGGGTGCGCAGGGCACGGCCTCGTTCCCCGGTCACGTCGCCACCAATGGCAGCGACTGCGTCACCTGTCACGCCAGCGCGGCCTCGGGCTTCACCAGCTGGGCGGGCGGCAAATTTACCCATGCGGCGACCGACACCAATTGTTCAAGCTGCCACAACGGCACCACCGCGACCGGCTTGACGACGCCGCCGCACATCCCCGTCACAGCAATCCAGTGCAGCAACTGCCACACCAACACGGCTGCGAGTTTCACGACCTACACGATGAGCCACACGGCCGTTACCTCCAGCCGGTGCGATTCCTGCCACAACGGATCGTATACCAGCCAGGGCACGCAGGGCGCGCGAGGCAAATCCGGCGACCATCCCAAAACAACGGCGGATTGCGGTTGTTGCCATACGAGCACGACAAGCTTCGATCAGAAGAGGAGTTCTCCGGCGGGGTGCTCGACGACGGCCACGGGCACGCCCACTCCCACGCCCACTCCCACCCCCACGACGACCCCGAAGCCCACGCCGACGCCAACGCCCACGCCCACGACGACCCCGAAGCCCACGCCGACGCCAACACCTACGTCGACGCCCACGCCAAAGCCCACACGAACGCCATCGACCGCAGCGCCAGCCGGTGCGGCGCCAGCGACGGCAGCCAAATCCGCGACCGCGCCGACCACCGCGGCAACGGCGACGCCTGCCGGAGCTGCGACCGCAACCAAATCCACCGCGGCGACGACCACTGCGGCAACGACAGCGGCGCCGACTGCAGCAGCGCAAGCCGCGGCACCCAAATCGGCTGCCACGACGCTCACCACGGCACCGACGGCGGCGCCTGCTGGCGCAGCGCCAGCCACGGCATCCAAATCGGCTGCCACAACGCTCAGCACGGCGCCGACGGCGGGGCCTGCTGCGGCAGCGTCAGCCGTGGCACCCAAATCGGCTGCCACAACGCTCAGCACGGCGCCGACGGCGGGGCCTGCCGCCGCAGCGCCAGCCCTTACAACCCAACCCGCTGCCACAACACCCACCGCAGCACCGATGGCGGCGCCAACCACAGCAGCGCCTGCCGCTGCCGCAAGTCCCAACGGTGCAGCCGCGAATGCGGTCAGGCCCGCAGGGATGTCGCCGATCGCGCCATTCGCGCAAAATTCACCCGCGAACAGGGCAAGAGCCGTTCACGCGGGCGTCATCAGTGGCTGCGCGGCCTGCCACAACGGTGTTACCGCGCTCGGCAAGCCGCAGAAACACATCATCACCAGTGCGCCTTGCGAGAACTGCCACAAGAGCACCGTGACATTTGCAGGAGCCCGGATGAACCACACGGGGATCACCGCGAATTGCGCCAGCTGCCACAACGGTGTCGCCGCGCTCGGAAAGTCGCCAAGTCACCTCGTCACCAACGCGCCCTGCGAGAGCTGCCACAAGAGCACCGTGACGTTCGCGGGAGCCCGCATGAACCACACGGGGATCACCGCGAATTGCGTCAGCTGTCATAACGGCAAAACCGCGCCCGGCAAGTCGCCAAGTCACCTCGTCACCAACGCGCCCTGCGAGAGCTGCCACAAGAGCACCGTGACGTTCGCGGGAGCCCGCATGGATCATACGGGGATCACCGCGAATTGCGTCAGCTGCCATAACGGCAAAACCGCGCCCGGCAAGTCGCCAAGTCACCTCGTCACCAACGCGCCCTGTGAGACCTGCCACAAGAGCACCGTGACATTCGCGGGAGCCCGCATGAACCACACGGGGATCATCGCGAATTGCGTCAGCTGCCATAACGGCAAAACCGCGCCCGGCAAGTCGCCAAGTCACCTCGTCACCAACGCGCCCTGTGAGACCTGCCACAAGAGCACCGTGACGTTCGCGGGAGCCCGCATGAACCACACGGGGCTCATCGCGAATTGCGTCAGCTGCCATAACGGCAAAACCGCGCCCGGCAAGTCGCCAAGTCACCTCGTCACCAACGCGCCCTGTGAGACCTGCCACAAGAGCACCGTGACGTTTGCGGGAGCCCGCATGAATCACACGGGGATCATCGCGAATTGCGTCAGCTGTCATAACGGCAAGACCGCGCCGGCCAAGCCGGTCAAGCACATCATGACCAATGATTCGTGCGAGACCTGTCACAAGAGCACCGTGACCTTTGCCGGCGCGCGGCTCGATCACACCCGTATCACCGCGCCCTGCGCAAGCTGCCACAATGGAACGATGGCGCAAGGCAAGTCGCCCAGGCATTTCGTAACGACCCTGCCTTGCGAAAGCTGCCACCGGACCATGACATGGACGCCGGTGATCTACCGGCATACGTCGCCGGCCTATGTGAATCACGGCGCTCCGCTCAGCTGCACCAGCTGCCACAGCGCAAACGCCCAGACCGTGCCTTTGAAATTCCCCGCGTTCCGGCCGGATTGCGCCAGCTGCCACGCCGACAAGTATCGTCCGATGTCGCATCTCAAGTTCGATCGGCCCGTGAAAGTCTACTACACGGTCATGGAACTGCGCGACTGCGCGGGTGCCTGCCACATCTATACCGACAATACGCAACGAACCATCTTGACGCGGCGCACCGGCGTGCACCGGGCAATTGGAGGTGGATGGTGATGGTAGGAGCCATTCATCGCCGGACTCTCGCGCTCGCTCTCGTGGGAGCGACGCTGTTCGCCTTGCGACCGGCTGTCCGCCCAGCCGGTTGTCGATCAGGCGTTGTCGGACGCGCAACTCGCCGTCGAAAAGGGCTGCACGATTCTGAAGGTCAATTTCAATATCCGCATTCGCTATGCGAGCCATTTTCCGCTCGACCGAGGCGATGAATTGCGGATCACGATAAATCCGATCGATCGCAATCAGGCGGCCGCCCTGCTGACATTGAGGCGCGAGGCGGCGACGGTGCCCGACGGCAAGCGCGACGGAATCAAGGCGATCGACCTCGAAACCCAGAACCCGACCGGCCCCGTGCTTCGGATTCTTTTCGATCGCCCGGTTGCCTACCAGGTTGCCCCGAACTCGGATACCCAGAGCATCGTGGTCGCAATCGCCGGAGCAAAGCCGTCGGCAAAGTGCAAGCCGGTATTTCCGGGATCGGCTTTCGTAACACCTGCTTTCGGCGACGGCGCCGCGTCCATGCGTCCAAAGAGCCGGCCGGTCGGCAAGATTTCCGACTCGGATCTGAGGGCCGTTGCCGGCTGGACGGACGAAGCCAGGGCGGCGCTGCAAAAGAACAACCTCGGTGCATGCAATCCAGCTGCTGACGAAGATTCTCAAATATCCGGAGAATCAGTACAGCGCCGAAGCGCAGGAGCTTTTGGGCGTTGCGCGGCAGAAGAACGGCCAGGTTGATGAAGCGAGGGCGGAATACGAAGATTTTCTCCGCCGCTATCCGAACGGGGAGCAGAGCGAGCGCGTGAGGCAGCGCCTCGCCGGCATCGTCACGGCGAGCGGTGAACCGAACGCGCCGCTTCACATGCCGAACGGGCAGCCGGGCGGAACGCTGCCGACTGGCAAGTTCGCCCCGTGCCAGCGAGCACGACCTGGACGCTCGTGGGCAGTGCATCGGCATTTTATATTCGCGACGACAGCTTCAACACGGTGCGGGATCCTTCGGTGGCGCCGGATCCCAATGCGGATCCGGATTCTCACCGCGTTCATCAAAACGAAATGCTCTCCAGTCTCGATGTGACGGCGGCCTGGAACAACGACCAGACCAAGGGAAAAATTCGATTTTCCGGCACCGAGGAGCACAGGTTCGATCCCAATTCGAGGGATCTGGCGGGTGTTGCGGCCTTGTCCGTCGATACCCTGGTGAAGGATTGGAATTTGCGCTCGGTGTTCGGTCGCCAGAGCCTCAATACCGACGGCGTGCTCGGCCGCTTCGACGGCGCGCTGTTGAGCTGGCAACCTCTTTCGATGTTGAGGCTTGACCTTGTCGGAGGATCGCCGGCGCTCAGCCGCTTCGATCTGCCATTCAAGGACGAAAAATATTTTTACGGCGCGGGCATCGGCCTGGGACCCTTTCGCGGCCTGGAGACAACTCTCTATGCCATCGAACAACGGGATCGGTGGCTGGTGGATCGCGAAGCGGTCGGCGCGGATGTCCGTTACTTCGACGAGAGCAAGTTCGCGTTCGGAAACGTCGACTACGACATTCATTTCCAGCGGCTCAATGCGGCGATCTTCTCCGGATCGTGGATCCTGCCCGACAAGTCGACGATCTACGGCGGCGCGGACTATCGCAGGACGCCCTATCTGTCGACCTGGAATGCGCTGCTCAATCAGCCTTTCGCCACGCTCTACGACATGCTCAAGGTTCAAAACAACGAACCGCTGCAGCAACTCGCGCTCGATCAAACGCCGATCTACAAATCGGCGATGCTCGGCTTTTCGCACCCGCTGACGGACAAGCTGCAGGTCAGCGCCGATGCCACGGTCGTCAATCTGACGCAACCGATATCGCCGATTGGTCTCGATCCTTCCCTGGCGGCGCTTCCTGCCGGCAACGAATACTACTATTCGACCCAGCTCATCGCCAACAACATCATCAAAGATGGCGATATGTATATTGCGGCGCTGCGCTATTCGCAGCTGGCGACCTCGAACCGTCTACGTGCTCGACTTCAATAGCCAGATTTCCGCTGACGCAATGATTGGCGAATTAGTCCGCGTTTGAGACTTGGCTACGCCAGGGGCCGCGGCAACGATCTCACCGAATACACCGTGCTTCCGTCAATCCTGGCCGACTATTACTGGACCAAGGATTTGAGTTTCGAGGCCGAGGTCGGGGTGCAGTGGACGAGCACGACCCAGGCCGGCATCAGGAGTCGCGATACCGAGGTGATGGCGACGGTCGGGGTGCGTTACGATTTCTACTCCGACACCAGCACACAAGCCGGACGACGGAAAGAGCAAGTTTGGCGCGCCAGCCGCCGCCGCGCTGTGCCGTTACAGCACGCGTCCCGAGAGCGGCAATTGTGCGTCGTCCCTGACCAGGCAGCCGATGAGGCCGTTCATGGGTAATCGAACGACGGGCTGTGAGCACAGGAGCGAGCGGCAGCATGACGTTAGCTCAATACATCAAGGGGAATCTGACATGGCGTTTTGGATCATTCTGGCGATCATGACTTCCACGGCCGCGGCTTTGTTGTCGGTGCCATTCATTCGGCGGGTCGACCGGCGTCGGGCGGCAGCGGCCGGTGACATAGAGGTCTATCGGGATCGGCTGAAAGAAGTCGAAAGCGAACGGCGGAGCGGCGTGATCGACGATGCCCAGGCAGAGGCGGCTCGGCTCGAAATCGTGAAGCGCGCCCTGATTACTGACAAGACGGAGCAACCGGCCATGCCGATACTCTCTGGCCGCGAGCGGAATTTCGCGGCCATCTGCATGACCGGAATCATGGTTCTTGGCTCGGTCGGTCTCTATGCGGCGGCGGGAAATCCGGCGTCTGCCCTCGACGCCGTAGTGCCGATGCCGCACAACGAGCAACCACGCCAGTTACGCGGGAGCCGTCGATGCCGGAAAATCTTGTTGCGCCGTTGCGGGCGTTTGTTTCCGAAACCAAGGGGCAGCCGCAGCCGCAATCCGGCCTCCCACCGGTCGACGAGATGATCCAGCGCCTCGCGGCACGGCTGCGAGCAAAATCCGAAAGACGGCCAAGGCTGGCGCACGCTCGGCTGGTCCTATTCGAGTATCGGCCGGTTTTCGGAAGCAAGCGAAGCCTACGCGAAGGCGATCGAACTAAGCCCCAATGACGCCGAAATCAGAAACGCACGCATTGACGCATTGGTTCGGTCGGCGGATGGCGTCGTTACGACCGACGCCAAGAACGCCATCGAGGATACCCTGAAGATCGATCCCCAAAATACCCACGCCCGTTTTTACAGGGGTCTGGCAAAGCAGCAGGAAGGTGACAAGACCTCCGCCCTGGCCGATTGGCGCGAAGTGCTCAGGGATGCCAATCCCGGCTGAACCGTGGGTGCCGGATCTCAAGAACAAGATCAGCGAGCTCGAGCGGGATCTCGGCCCGGATGCTGCACTGCTCCTCCTCCGCCAGCCGAAACGACGTCCGCCATTGCGGGCGGATCGCCCGAAACATCGCAAGCGCCGGGAGAGCCACAGACGCCTCCGGCGATCGAGAAGGGACCGAGCCCGCAGGACGTGCGTACCGCGGATGCCATGCCGCCGGCGGAGCGCTCCGCCATGATTCAAGGTATGGTCGATCGTCTCGCAAGCCGCCTGGAAAAATCGCCGCGCGACGCGGATGGTTGGATCAAGCTGATCCAATCGCGCATGGTGCTCGGCGAAACCGAACTCGCGAAGCAGGCGCTCGATCGCGGGATCGAAGCATTCAATGACGACACGCAGCAGCGCGATCGGATTGTCGCCGCTGCGCAACAGCTCGGACTGAATCAATAGTGGATTTTGCCGGAGAGGAAGTGAGGGTATCATGGATTACAACGTGTTTTTCGATCGGGCCTTGGGCCAGCTTCATGACGAGCGGCGCTACCGGGTTTTCGCCGATCTCGAACGTCTGGCGGGCCGGTTTCCCGCATGCGATCTGGCATTCGCCGGAGGGGCGCGCGCGATGTGGTGATCTGGTGCTCGAACGATTACCTCGGCATGGCGCAGCATCCGAAGGTGGTGGGCGCGATGGTCGAGACCGCCGCACGGATGGGCACCGGGGCCGGCGGCACACGCAATATCGCCGGCACCAATCATCCCCTGATCGAGCTGGAGCGCGAACTCGCCGAGCTGCACGGCAAGCAGGCCGCCCTGGTCTTTACCTCAGGCTACGTCTCGAACGAGACCGGCATCTCCACCATCGCAAAACTGTTGCCGAACTGCCTGCTGCTCTCCGATGCGCTCAACCACAACTCCATGATCGAGGGCGTGCGCAAATCCGGCACCGAAAAGCAGGTATGGCGCCACAACGATCTCGAGCATCTCGAGCAATTGCTGCGCGCGGCCGACCCCGAACGGCCGAAGCTGATCCTGTGCGAAAGCCTGTACTCGATGGACGGCGACGTCGCGCCGCTGCACAAGATCTGCGATCTCGCCGAGCGCTACGGCGCTTTGACCTATGTCGACGAGGTCCACGCCGTCGGCATGTACGGGCCGCATGGCGGCGGCATCTCCGAACGCGACGGCGCCGCTGCGCGCATCGATATCCTCGAAGGCACGCTTGCAAAAGCCTTCGGCTGCCTCGGCGGCTATATCGCGGCCAACGCCAACCTGATCGATGCCGTGCGCTCCTACGCGCCGGGCTTCATCTTCACCACCGCGCTGCCGCCGGCGGTGTGCGCGGCGGCCACCGCCGCGATCCGGCATCTCAAGACCTCGCAATGGGAGCGCGACCGCCACCAGGACCGGGCCGCCCGCCTGAAAGCCGTGCTCAACGCCGCGCGCTTGCCGGTGATGCCGAGCGACACGCACATCGTTCCGCTGCATGTCGGCGATCCCGAGAAATGCAAGATGGCGTGCGATCTCCTGCTGTCGGAATACGGCATCTATATCCAGCCGATCAACTATCCGACGGTGCCGCGCGGCATGGAGCGGCTGCGGATCACGCCGTCGCCCTATCACGACGACGCGCTGATGGATCGCCTCGCCGAAGCCCTGGTGGATGTCTGGGACCGGCTGAAACTGCCGCGCCAGCCGCAAGTCCTCGCCGCGGAATAGTCTCGTCCGGCACCCGGGAGCCGGCGCTGGCGGCGCTCGTCCTGACGCGCGCGCATCCAAAAGGATGCTCACTTCGGGCACAAGGGTGAGGACGTTCGCATCCGGAATTGGATTCCAGCGCCGGGTGACAGCGCTTATTTCGACTCCAGCATCCTGCATCGCGGACGCAGCGTTCAAGGCGAAGCGCGGGCTCTGGTGGTGATCTATCGTCCGAAGGACGCTCCGGCTTCGTGATCCAGCCGGATGGATGGCGTTTAGCCGGAAGACATGGCAACATGACGGCGTCAGCGCAAAATCAGATCCAGGGCGACGAGAGCCGCAGCCGTTCTGATAATCTCGCTACCAATCTCGTCGTCGAGGAATAAAGCAAAGCCTATCGAGGAAGAAAATGAGCGAAAGTGCCTTCCCTGGCCCAGGCGTACGTCCGTTCCGGCTTCAGGTGGACCAGCAGAGTATCGCCGCCTATGAAAGCGCGGGCGCGGGTCGTCCGATCGTTCTCATTCACGGTAATTCATCGTCGTCGAAGGTCTGGAAGAAACAGCTGGAAGGATCTCTCTGGAGCAAATATCGCCTGATTGCGATCGATCTGCCGGGACACGGTGACTCCGGCCGTGCGCCCAATCCGGAAAAGGATTATTCGGCGCCCGGATATTCGGCATGCATCGCCTCCATCGCGCGGCAGCTTGAGCTGAAGAACGCGGTGTTTGTCGGCTGGAGTCTCGGGGGGCATGGCGTTCTCCAGGCAGCTTCGGCGTTGCCGATGGCTGCCGGACTGATGATTTTTGGCACGCCGCCCATCGGCAAGGCGGCAGACGGTTTTGCGGGCTTCAAAGGGCTGTCGCCCGTTGCCTTTACTCCGGATCCCGGCGAGGCCGAGATCGAAACCTGGATGAAAACGGCGTTTGCGCCGAAGTTCGGTCCAATCCCGGCATGCTTCACAGCCGACTTCCGGAATACGGATGGCGCTGCCCGGGGATCTCTGGGAGCAAGCGTGCAGCAGGGCCTCTACCAGGACGAAACGGCGATCGTCGGCGCCGGTATCAAAATTCCTCTGGCGATTTTGCACGGCGCAGAGGAGCAGATCGTCGACCTTGACTATTTGCGGCGCCTGACTGCCCCCACGCTGTGGCGTCAAGAGGTGCAGGTGATCGATAATGCCGGTCACACCCTGCAATGGGAACAGCCGCAGGCGTTTGAAAAGCTCCTGGATGAGTTCGCCTCAAGCATTTGAGCGGTGATCGCGAGACGTTCAAGTCGCGGGGCGCATGGACGTGCCACCCATCGGCCATTTCCCGCGCGTCCCGCCAAAAGCTTGAAATTGAGTTTGGCGCCGGCCGGGCGCGAACCCTGGGATGACGCCGGTTTCACGCGAGGTGCGAACGCTCAGCGTTTGAACAAGCCCATCAAGGTTGCCTTCGCGATCGTGCTGAAGTTGAGGTTGAAGCCCACGACCGCAGCCGAGGTATCCGGCGCAACCGGGAGCGATTCTTTCGACACTGCAAATACCGTAAAGATGTAGCGGTGGGGGTGATCGTTTGGCGGCGGGCACGGACCGCCGTAACCCGGTTTTCCGAAGTCCGTTCGTGTCTGGAGCGCGCCCGCCGGGAGCTTGCCGGATTGAGGATTGCCAGCATCCAGCGGCAATTCGGTCGTGGTGGGCGGTATGTTGACGACGAGCCAGTGCCAAAAACCGCTGCCGGTCGGCGCATCCGGGTCGTAGCAGGTGATGGCGAAGCTTTTCGTTCCGCTTGGCGCCTCCGACCACGCCAGGTGCGGAGACTGATTGCCTCCCGCGCAACCGAAGCCGAAGTCCTTGGAGAGGATGTGCGCTTCGGGGAGGTAGTCGCCGTCGCGAAAGCTTTGGCTGCTTAGGGTGAAGGACATTGCGTCTATACCTTTGTCGTTCGGCGCGACGGGAAAGCGATCGATGGCGCCAGATATGGCCGCCGGACGGCCACTATTAGCATACCGGCTGTACGGCCTAAAGACAGTAGTCCTAAGGAAGGGGGACGAAACCTTTGGGCCAAAGATGAAAGTCGATGCGCCGGGAAAGACGTTTCTGGCGCGCAAGCGGCCGTTCATCGGGCATCGATGGCCGGCAGTCTGGTGCGCCTTGGGACGTCCGGAACGGCCTCCCGGAAGCCGGCCGGCCAGGACGAAGGGCTGGATCTCCCATGCCGCGATGGCTGGCGCGCTCCGTTTTTCTGTGGGCGCCGAGCCCGGTAAGACGCAACAAACCTGTGCAGAAGGCCCTAAAGCGCTGCTTGTTGGTCTAATATCGCGTCGCCACGAATCAGAGGAGACACAATGGCTACCCAAATGTCCAAATCGCAGTTGATTGAGAAGATTGCGACCGCCACCGAGCTTTCCAAGCGCGACGTCAAGAACGTCATGGATACCTTGACCGATGTCGGTCACAAGGAGCTGAAGAAGAACGGGATCTTTCTTGTGCCGGGTTTTGCAAAGTTCGTCGTCGTGAAAAAGCCGGCGACCAAGGCAAGGAAAGGCACCAACCCGTTTACGGGTGAAGAGATGATGTTCAAGGCCAAGCCGGCGCGGAAAATCGTGCGCGCAAGGCCGGTCAAGGCTGCAAAGGACGCGGTCTAAGAGAAAAGGCCCCCGCAAGGGGGCCTTTTGTCCGAGCGTCTTAAGTTCCTCGAGGAGGAATCAAACTCGAACAAGTGAACTATGCTTTATCGTTCGAAGTCTTTGACAAGCCGCGAATAGATCGTTGCTTCACTTCGAACGCGAAGACGCGGCAACCGATCCGGCCGCTTCTTTAGACATGCACCGCGCTGCGAACCCGGCCTGCATCGCCGAATACCCGTAGATAGCGCTCGACTTCGGAAGGAATGCCCGTCGCTTTTTCCGGGTTGTCCGCGAGCTTTACGGCCGGTCTTCCGTCGACCGACGACACCTTGCAAACGATCGAGATCGGATCGAGATCGACCGAGCCATCCGGCGTGCACCCAACGAAGTCATTGGTCAGATTGGTGCCCCAGCCGAAGCTTATCCGGACGCGGCCGGCGAAATGGCGGTGGGTCTCTTCGATCGATCCAACATCCATCGCGTCGGAAAAGACGAGTAGCTTCTTTGTGGGGTCGCAGCCCTTCTGCTTCCACCATTTGATGATCTCTTCGCCGGCCGGGATCGGTGGCGCGCTGTCAGGGCGAAAACCGGTCCAGTCCGCCACCCATTCGGGGGCGTCGCGCAGGAATGCTTTGGTGCCGAAGGCGTCCGGAAGGGCGATCAGCAGGTTGCCGCCATAGGTTTGGCGCCACTGATCGAGGATGCGGTAAGGCGCCCAGCGAAGTTCGTCATCGTCGTTCGCCAGCGCCGCGGCAACCATCGGCAATTCATGGGCGTTGGTCCCGATCGCTTCGAGATCGTTGTCCATCGCCAGCAACACATTGGAGGTGCCGGTGAAGGACGGTCCAAGGCCTTCCTTCACCGCCTCGACGCACCAGCGCTGCCACAGGAACCCATGGCGCCGCCGCGTTCCGAAATCGGAAAGCCGCAAGCCGTCCAGCTTGCGCAGGCGCTCGACCTTGCTCCAGAGCTTGGCCTTGGCGCGGGCATAGAGAACATCGAGGACGAACCGGCCCTGTCCCTTCATCACCTGGCGCGAGCGCAACTCGTTGAGAATGGCGAGCGCCGGGATTTCCCACATGGTGGTGTGGGACCAAGGTCCGTGGAAGTGCAGCTCGTATTGCCCGTCCACCTTGCGAAGCTCGTATTCGGGAAGGCGGAAGGTGGCGAGCCAGTTGATGAAGTCGGGCGAAAACATCTGGGTCTTGCCGTAGAACGTGTTACCGGCCAGCCATATCAATTCCTTCTTGGCGAACCGGATGGTGCGGGCATGATCGAGCTGGGCGCGCAGCTCCGCCTCGTCGATAATCTCGGCAAGACGCACGTGCCGGCTGCGATTGATGACCGAAAAGGTGACCTGCTGCTTCGGGTAGAACTCCCGAATCATCTGCAGCATCAATAGCTTGTAGAAATCGGTGTCGAGCAGGCTGCGCACGATCGGGTCGAGCCGCCAGCCGTGATTGTAGGTTCTGCTTGCAATGTCTGTAACCGCCATGGCTGGAACTTTAGCCCGCCGGACGCCGTGCAACCAGTGGCATTGTGGCGGTCCGCCGGCGCAAATCCCGCTGGCAGGACCTTTGCATTGAGCTAGGGTTTCGGAAGATCAACCCGATCGCAGGTACACAATGAAGATGAGCGACGACGATGTGCTGCTGGTCATCGATGTGCAGAACGATTTCTGCCCCGGCGGCGCGCTCGCGGTCGCCGAAGGCGATGCCGTCGTGCCGGTCATCAATCGCCTCGCCGAGCGCTGCGGTCAAGTCGTGCTGACCCAGGACTGGCATCCGCCAGGTCACTCTTCGTTCGCCAGTTCCCATCCCGGTTCGGCGCCCTTTGAAACCGTCGGCATGCCCTATGGCCAGCAGACCCTCTGGCCGGACCATTGCGTCCAGGGCACGGCGGGGGCGGCCTTTCACCCGCAGTTGACGACAGAGCGGGCGCAACTGGTGATCCGCAAGGGATTTCGCCCCGGGATCAATTCCTATTCCGCCTTCTATGAGAATGACCGGCGCACGCCCACGGGGCTCGCCGGCTATTTGCGCGAGCGCGGCCTGCAGCGGATCCTGCTGGCCGGGCTCGCCACCGATTTTTGCGTGTATTATTCCGCCCTGGACGCGCGCCGCCTCGGCTTTGAAGTCGTGTTGATCGAGGCCGGATGCAGGGCCATCGATCTGGCGGGGTCGCTCGATGCCGCCTGGGCCGAGATGGCTGCGGCGGGCGTCCAACGTGTCAACGATATTGGTTAGCGCAACGGACGATCACGCGGTTCGCGTGTTCCGGTTTGGCATCCCGCCGATCGCCACGATTTCAGCGCTCAATTGCTCGACGGTCGTGCGATGCCGCATGGCTGTCTGCCGCAGCAGCGCGAACGCGTCCGTTTCGGAGAGGCTGTGACCGCGCATGATCTGCAGGACGGCTGCGAAAACAACACGCCGGGAACGAATGCGGTGTTCCAGTCGTTCGATGTGAGCGGCTTCGTCACTTCTTCGCTGCGCGCAATCGAATGCGACTACCAGCGCGGTATAGAGCCCCGCCGAGCGCAGCGGCTTGACGAGAAAGGAAGCCGGCTGCAGGTCGAGCAGCCACTTCAGCCGGCTCGGCGTCTCCGTCCCGATCAGCGCGATGATCGGCGTAGCGGATTTCCACGCATTGGCCGGATCGGACTTGATCGGGATGGCATCGGCATCCAGCACGATGACGTCAACGGCTTGGTGCGGCGGCGGCTCATTCGGGTCATGCTCGGAGACCATCATGCCGAGCCGGTTAAGCTGGCGGCGGACAATCGAAACATCGCGCTCGTCCCTCATCACCATGAGAGCGCGACGGCCGCGGACGGAGAACGGCGATGGCCTTGTCATTTCACGACACGCAGATGGTTTGAGCGCCTCGTCACAATATCATTGCCCTTTTCCAGCCTTGTGCCAATCGCTGCCAGATCGAGGTTCGAGAGATAGGGGTCTGGCCGCTCGGGGGCGTCGGCTTCCCAGAAGATCTCGAACTGGCACCCTGGCACAGAGCGTGCCAATCGGGGGGTCAGGAAGCAGTGATTATTGTCGGGATCGACCCAGACCGGGCCCTGCGGGGAGTCGTAGCGATGATTTGCCGCGGCGCGGCGGACGGCGCCGACATCCGCCGAGCCCGCACGCCGGATGGCGCGGGCAAGCAACATGACGCAGACATAAGTCGACAGGGCGTCGACCGACAAATTGCTGTCCGTGCCGTGGCGAGCCTTCCAGCGCGCGACAAACGCACGATTTTCTGTTCCTTCGATGCTCTCGAAATAAGCCGATGAGGTGATGCACCCGACGGAGGCCGCCGACCCGATCAGCTTGAGCTCCGGCTCGCACAGGCTGCAGCTCAGCATGGGAATCGCAAGGTTGTCGCGCGTTGCCGCCTCGTGCAGGGCGCGCATGAATGAATAGCTGGATTCACCGACCAGCGTGTTGAACACCACCGGCGGCTTTCGCTCGATGATCTCCCTGACGATGTGGTCTACCGCGGTTTCGCCGAGTTCCAGCAAGCGTTCGGCGAGGATGCGGCCACCCGCGCTGGTTACGATCTCGCGAACAACCCGGTTGGTTTCCCAGGTCCAGACATAGTTGGAGCCGATGCAAAACACGTCGCCGGAGATGTGATCCAGCATGTGCCGCACCAGCGGCACGACATGCTGGTTGGGCGCTGCGCCGACGTAAATGACGTTGTCGCTGCTTTCGAACCCTTCGTATCGCGCCGGATGCCAAAGCAATCGTTCGGTGCGTTCGACGATGGGAATGACCTGCTTGCGCGACGCCGAGGTGTAACAGCCGACGATATGGTCGACGTGCTCTTCACGGATAAGCGCATCGCACGCGGTGTGATAGGCGGCGACGACCCCGCCGGGATCACGCAGATGAGGCGCGAACACGAAATCGAACTCGCCGCTCCGATTGATTTCGTCAATCGCCATCAAGGCACTCTTTCGCATCTCGCCCGCCATCATGGCGTAAGGTCCCGATTGGGAAAACACGAGGCCGAGAGGGATGGATGGCTTCTTCATCGGGAGCTCAGGCGTTGCGCTGCAAATGATCTCATCTCAAGAAACCCGATCTGTCACCTTGTATCGTCAAACTGTGCTGCGCGTCATTTGTGCTGCACCGTGCTTAAAAAAGGTGCCGGCGTCGCATTGACAAGACTGGCGACGCTAAGACACAATCACTTTGTACGTGAATGCGTGCATTGCGAAAGAGTTCTCGCGCAGCCGATGACGTCTGAGTGACGACTTTCGACATTTCGTTCTGCAACGTAAGCCTACACGACCATCGATAGCAGCGGCGTTGATGCCATTCGAGACCCTCTCGGGTCACGGGTGGCTTTTTTCGTTTGTCTTCCAAGAGGCAGCAAGAGGGTGAAGCATGTCAGTCCGGCTTCCGACGTTGGAGCAAATCGATGACCTTGGATCCGATTTCGGTCTCGTTCTCACCGCTGACGAGGTTCTGGCCTTTCAGCAGGCCTTCAAGGGACCGCTGGCCGCGTATGGCCGGCTTGACGAATTGGTCGCGCCCGCACTGGCGCCGGTTGCGCCGCGCTCGCCGGGATACCGGCCTTCGGCACCGGAAAACCCTTATGGTGCCTGGTACTGGAAGACGGAAATCCGTAGCGGCGCCGAGGGCCTGCTGAGCGGCAAGAAGGTTGCGATCAAGGACAACATTTGCGTCGCCGGCGTTCCCATGATGAACGGTTCGGTGCTGCTCGAAGGCTATGTCCCGGAGTTCGATGCCACCGTGGTGACGCGCATTCTCGCAGCCGGAGGCACCATCGCGGGCAAGGCGGCTTGCGAAGATCTTTGTTTCTCCGGTGCAAGCCACACCTGTGCGGGCGGCGTGATCCGCAATCCGCACAATCCTGCGCATAGTGCCGGCGGCTCGTCGGGCGGAAGTGCGGCGCTGGTGGCGGCGGGCGAGGTGGCGATGGCGCTCGGCGGAGACCAAGGCGGTTCGATCCGCACGCCGTCAAGCTGGTGCGGCATCTATGGCTTGAAGCCAACCTGGGGGTTGGTGCCGACCACGGGCTCGATGCCGATCAGCTATTCCCTCGATCACTGCGGTCCGATGGGAGCATCGGTGGAAGACGTCGCGCGGCTGCTCACGGTCATCGCTGGTCATGACGGCTTGGACACCAGAACGATCGCCGCACGCACCGGCGACTACATGGCCGCTCTCGAAAAGCCGGCAAAGGGGTTGCGCATCGGCATCCTGCGCGAAGGCTTTGGTCATCCCGAGAGCGATCAGGCGGTCGATGCCAGGGTACGCGAGGTCATCGGGGCCTTGAAAAAGACCGGTGTCGAAGCGGAAGAGGTTTCGGTGCCCTGGCATCTCGACGGCCCCCATGTCTGGAGCGGCATCATCCTGGAAGGCGCAGCCGAGATGATGCTGAAGGGATACGGCGTCGGCAACAATATCCACGGCTACTATCCCCTTTCGATGCAGGAAGCGTTTGCCCGCGGCATGGGAACGCGGATCAACGACGTCTCGCCGACCGTGAAACTGGTGCTGATGCTCGGCGAATACATGCATCGCAATTATCACGGGCGCTATCATTCGATGGCGCAAAACATTCGGGTGCTGCTGCGCCGCGCCTATGATGCGGCACTGCAAAAATTCGATGTGCTGGCGATGCCGACGATTCCATTCACTGCGACGCCGATTCCGCCGGCCGATGCGCCGCTTAACACCCTGATCGACACGGCGCTCAACATGCAGGCCAATACCTGCTCGTTCGATGTGTCAGGGCATCCTGCCTTCACCGTGCCATGTGGCCGTGTCAACGGTCTGCCGGTCGGTCTGATGATGGTGGGCCGCCATTTCGAGGAGACCACGTTGATGCAGCTTGCCGCCGCGGTCGAAACCGGCGGCGACTGGAAGCTGACTTAGACGGCAACAGGCATCAATCCCAAGATGGCACGCGATCTGCATTACTGCGAACCCAAGCGATGACGGTTCCGAGGATACCGCGATGATCAACGATCCCTGGCTCAAATCCTCGATCATGGCGAAGCGCGGCCTTGCCAAGGGCGAGGCGGGCAAGCGCCACGAACTCTCGATCGCTACGCAAGGCGCCTTCCATTACGTCTACGGGCCCTATGCCAAGCCGGTCCTGACGATCAATCCGGGCGACGTCGTGGTGGTAGAGACGGAAGACGCCTTTGGCGGTGTTATCACCAGCGAGCAGGATAGTCCGACCGCGAAGCTGCAGTTTCCGTTTCTCAATCCGCAATGTGGTCCCATTGCTGTCAGCGGCGTTGAGAAGGGCGATTGCCTGGCGGTCCAGATTCATGCCGTGGAAACCCGTGGCGCGCAGCCCGCCGGCACCACCTGCATTATCCCCGAATTCGGCGGCCTCGTCGGCACCGGGTCGACCGCGATGCTCAACCCGCCCTTGCCGGAGCGGGTACGGAAAATGCATGTCGATAAGGATGGCGTGCGCTGGAGCGACAAGATCGTGCTTCCCTATCAGCCGTTCATCGGCACCATCGGGGTTTCGCCGGAGATCGAGGCGATCTCCTCGCTGCAGCCCGACTATCACGGCGGCAATATGGATCTGCCCGACGTCGCTCCGGGCGCGATCCTGTATTTTCCCGTGCATACCAAAGGCGGTCTGGTTTACGTCGGCGATTGCCACGCCGCGCAGGGCGACGGTGAATTGTCGGGGGTCGCGGTCGAACAACGCGCCACGGTCACGCTGCAGATCGACGTCATCAAGAACTGGAGCTTCGCATGGCCGCGGCTCGAGACGGAAGCCTTTCTCATGACGATCGGCAGCGCCCGGCCGCTGGAAGATGCGGCGCGGATCGCCTATCGCGAACTCGTGCGCTGGATGAACGCCGACTACGGCTTCGATGAAATCGACGCCTACATGCTCCTCAGCCAGGCCGGACGCATCCGGCTCGGGAACATGGTCGATCCAAAATACACAATGGGTGCGTCGATTCTCAAAGAATATTTGGTTTCATGACGTTTCGGCAACTTCGAGGAGGAGTAATGCAATGAAGTTAAATCGCAGAAGTTTCGTACAGGGTGCGGCCGCAGCAGCCGCTGCCGGCATGTTTGGTTCACGCGCCTGGGCGGACGAGCCGATCAGCGTCGCAGGCATCCACGATCTCTCGGGTGGACTGGATATTTACGGCAAGCCGATGGTGGATGCGCTAACGCTCGCCGTCGAGGAAGCCAACGCCGCGGGTGGCCTGTTGGGGCGGCAGATCAAGCTGATCAACTACGATCCCCAGTCGAACATGCAGCTCTACACCCAGTTTGCGCAGCAGGCGGCGCTGAAGGACAAGGTTGCCGTCGTGCATGGCGGCATCACGTCCGCCTCGCGCGAGGTGATCCGGCCGGTGCTCGACAAGTTCAAGACGCTGTATTTCTACAATACGCAATATGAAGGTGGCGTCTGCGACCGCAATCAATTCGACACCGGTGTGACGCCGGCGCAGACCGTGGAGAAGCTCGTGCCCTACGCCATGAAGAAGTGGGGCAAGAAAGTCTATGTCGTCGCGGCCGATTACAATTACGGCCAGATCACTTCGCAATGGGTGAAGAAATATGTCACCGAAAACGGTGGCGAAGTGTCATCGATCGACTTCTTCCCGCTCGACGTGACGAATTTCGGTCCGACCATCTCCAAGATCCAGGCGGCGAAGCCGGATTTCGTATGGTCGGCACTGGTCGGCGGCGCGCATATCTCCTTCTATCGCCAGTGGGCGGCGGCAGGCATGCGCAAGAGCATTCCGATGGCCTCGACCACCTTCGCGGTGGGCAACGAGCACATCGTATTGTCGCCGGACGAATGCAACGGCATGCTGGTCTGCTACAACTACTTTCAGGACCTGAAGAACAAGACCAACGAAGCCTTTGTCGCCGCCTTTCACAAACGCTTCGGGGCCGACTATCCGAACGTCACCGAACTCGCCATGGGAACCTATCAGGGGTTCCGGCTCTGGGCGGAAGGCGTCAAAAAGGCGGGCAGCGTCGATCGCATGAAGGTCATCGAGGCGCTGGAGACCGGCATCAGCATCGATGCGCCGTCCGGCAAGGTAACGATCGACCCGCCGACGCATCACTGCGTTCTGGACGTTCATATCGCCGAGGTTAAAGACAAGAAGCTCGATGTGCTGGAGGACTTTGCGCAGCAGAAGCCGGCGGACACCGCCGCAGTGTGCAATCTCATCAAGAATCCCACCGACAACCAGCAATACGTAATCAAGATCTGAAGCGGGTGGCCGATTTGAACCTTTGGGAATGCTGAAGTGGATCTCGTTGTTCTCCTGGCGATCCAGGTGCTTTACGCGATTGCCAGCCTGGCGCTGATCAGCGTCGGGCTGGCGATTATTTTCGGCATGATGCGGGTCATCAATCTCGCCCATGGCGAATTTCTGATGCTCGGCGGCTATGCGGCGATCGTCGCCACCAGCCACGGCGTCAGCATCTGGATTGCAATGCTGGTGGTGGCGCCGGTCGTGGTCGGCCTCATCGGGATTATCGTCGAAATGACGATCATCCGTTTCCTCTATGGCCGCATGGTCGACACCATGCTCGCGACCTGGGGCCTCAGCCTGTTCCTGGTGGGGCTGACCACCGCCATCTTCGGCAACACCACCGTGGGCATTTCGGCGCCGCTCGGCAGTTTCCAGATCGGCGATTATCGCACCAGCGGATACACATTGTTTGTCATCGCCGTCGCCGTGGTGGTGATGGCCGCCATCTTCGCGGTGCTGCGCTTTACGCGGCTCGGCCTGATCGCCCGTGGCACCATGCAGAACGCCAATATGGCGGCCGCGCTCGGGGTAAATCCGCCGCGGGTTTATGCCATCACTTTCGGCATCGGCGCCGCTCTGTCGGGACTTGCCGGTGCGGTGCTGGCGCCGGTCTCGGGCGTCTTTCCCACCATCGGCGTCGCCTATGTCGCCAAATCCTTCATTACGGTGATCGGAGGCGGCGCGGCGATTCTGTCAGGAACGGCTTCGGCATCCGCACTGTTCGGCACCATCAATCAGGTCGCGACCTTCCTGACGACTCCGGTGTTTGGCGAGGTGGCGCTGCTTGCCACCGCGATCGTCCTGATCCGCCTGCTGCCGCAGGGCATTACCGGTCGCTTCTTCCGGAGAGGCCTGTGAACGCCCGCACCCTCAATTTTCTCGGCCTCGGACTGGTGGCCCTCGTCGGCGTCGCCATCCTGATCCTGACGCCGCGTTTCGCCGAACTCGATACCGTGCTCGAACTCACGGTCTACATGATCATGGCGATCCTTTCGCTCAGCCTGGCGCTGATCTGGGGGTATGGCGGCATTCTATGCTTCGGCCAATCGGCGTTCTTCGGCCTGGGCGCCTATACCTACGCGATCGCCATGTTCAACATCGGTGAAAGCACGGTTCCGCTTCTGCTGGCCATCGCGCTGCCGGCAGCGTTCGCTGCCTTGCTCGGCTATTTCATGTTCTACGGGCGGATAAGCGACGTGTATCTCGGCGTGATCACGCTGACGGTGACGCTGATCCTGTTCAATTCGGTCAACTCCACGGCTGGCCCGGAATTCCATATCGGCTCGGCGCGGCTTGGCGGTTTCAACGGCATTCCGGGAATTCCGCCGCTTAATTATCCCGGCAACAAGGGTGCTCCGATCGATCTCGAGGGCATGTTCTATCTTTCGACCGCGGCCTTGCTCGTGACCTATTTCGGATTGCGGCTGTTGCTGGCGAGCCGGTTCGGTCGCATCATTGTCGGCATCCGCGAAAACGAACGGCGCGCCGAGCTTTTGGGATACGATCCCCGGGCCTATAAGCTCGCGACCTTCACCATCGGCGGCGCGCTCGCCGGCTTCGCCGGATGCCTGTTCGCCAATTGGGGAAATTTCGTAAGTCCGACCATTTTTGGGCTGGCCCAGTCCGCGCAGATCATCATCTGGGTCCTCGTCGGCGGGCGCGGCACGCTGATCGGTCCGATCATCGGTTGCATCGGCATCCAGTGGCTCACGACGGCGCTGGGGGCGAACCAGCCCAGCGGCTCGGATTGGTGGGCGAAGCTCCTGGCCAATGCGCCGCTGATCTTCGGCGTCATCCTTATTGCGTTCGTGCTGCTGGTGCCCAAAGGGCTGGTGCCGACGCTCGGCGACGTCGGACAATGGCTGTTGCGGGCGCGCACGCGGCGCATTGCAACACGCCTCGAACCGAAGCAGGCGGAGGAGGGGTGATGGCCGAGCCGCTTCTGCAAACCCGCGATCTCAGCATGCACTTCGGCGGCGTCAAAGCGGTCCGCAATGTCAATTTCACGCTGGCCGAAGGCGAACTGCGTTGCCTGATCGGTCCGAACGGCGCCGGAAAAAGCACTTTCTTCAAGATGCTCACTGGACAGCTTCAGCCGAGCCTGGGCCAGGTGCTGTTCCGCGGCCACGATATTTCGCAGGCCCACGCCCACGAGATCGCGCGGCTCGGTATCGGCATCAAGACCCAGGTGCCAAGCGTGTTCGATGGCTTGAACGTGCGCGAAAACATCTGGCTGGCGGCGAGCCGTATCCACCCCCGCGATCGCGTCAACGCTGTCGTTGACGAAATGCTGGAGCGCATCGGGCTCACCGGCGCGGCAAACCGTCTGGTTGGGCAACTCGCCCACGGCCAGCGGCAGTGGGTTGAACTGGGCATCGTCTTGTCGACCGATCCCGAGCTCATTCTGCTCGATGAACCCGCTGCCGGCATGACGCATGAGGAGGTCAACAAGACCGCTGAGCTCGTGCGTGAGATCAATCGCAGCAAGGCCCTCATCGTCGTCGAGCACGATATGCAATTCATCCGCATGATCGCCAAGCAGGTGACCGTGTTCAATCAGGGCAGCGTGCTGGTGGAGGATTCCGTGGAGAACATCCTGCGCAATCCGCTGGTGCGCGACGTCTATCTCGGCAAGCAGGCGGCTGCATGATGCTCAATGTACAGGGTCTGCGTACCGGCTACGGCCGCATTCCGATCCTCAACGGGGTGAGCTTTGCCGTCAAGATCGGGGAGTTCATCGGAATTCTCGGTCATAACGGCATGGGCAAGACCACGCTTGCTCAAGGCGTTGATGGGATTTTTGCCGGCGACCGGCGGGATCGTCCGTTTCGACGGTGCCGACGTGACCGCCGCCGAGCCCTATCAGCGCGCGCGGCTGGGGCTAGGCTATGTGCCGCAGGGACGGGAGATTTTTCCGGGGCTGACGGTTTACGACAATCTGCGCATGGGGTGCACCAAAGAGACGACCGGCAGCGAGCGGGAAACCATCGAGGAAGTGCTTGAGGAGTTTCCTCGTCTCAAATCGCTGCTCGATCGGTCGGGCGGCGCGCTGTCCGGCGGCGAGCAACAGTTGCTGGCGCTCGCGCGCTGCCTTTGCGGCAAACCGCGTCTCATTCTGCTCGACGAGCCGACCGAGGGCATCCAGCCTTCGATCATCGACGAGATCGTCGAGGTGCTGCAGCGCCTGCGCGACAGCAGCGGCCTCACCATGATTCTGGTCGAGCAGAATCTCGACTTCATCGCCGCGCTATCGAGGCGGATTCTCATCATTCAAAAAGGCGCCATCACCAGGGAATTGCAGCCGGACGATCTCGCCGATGCAAGTCTGGTCGGCGAGTTCATCGGCATCACCACGTAGGCTCGATCCAGCGAGCAAGATCACAAGGGGAGACGGACCATGGCAGTCAGAAGACCAACTCTCGATCAATTGCGCAGCGTCGCCGAGGACCTCGGCATGCATATGGGCGAGGAGGAACTCAAATCCTACGATGCCCTGATGCAGGGAAATTACGCCGCCTACGACATCATCGATGCGATGCCGGATTACGTCCCGGCCGTGAACTATCCGCGAACGCCCGGCTATCGTCCGGAAGGCGAGGAGAACAAATACAACGCCTGGTACGTCAAGACCACGGTCAAGGGCGCCGCAAGCGGCAAGCTCGCCGGCAAGACCATCGCGCTGAAGGACAATGTCAGCCTGGCCGGCGTGCCCATGATGAACGGCGCCTCGACGCTGGAAGGCTACGTCCCCGATGTCGATGCCACCATCGTCACGCGCATCCTCGACGCCGGCGGCACCATCATCGGCAAGACGCATTGCGAGTATTTTTGTTTTTCTGGCGGCAGCCACACCAACGCGACCGGTCCAGTTCATAATCCGCACAAGATGGGCTATTCGGCCGGAGGCTCTTCTTCAGGCAGCGGCGTCGTGGTGGCGCTCGGCGAGGCCGACATGGCGATCGGCGGCGACCAGGGCGGATCGATCCGGATTCCCTCGTCGTTTTGCGGCATCTACGGAATGAAGGGAACGCATGGGCTCGTTCCCTATACCGGCGTGATGCCGATCGAAATCACGCTCGATCACACCGGGCCGATGACCCGCAATGTCCGCGACAACGCGCTTCTGCTCGAGGTGCTGGCCGGCGCCGACGGCGTCGATCCCAGGCAGATCGCGCCCAAGGTCGCCAATTACACCGAAGCGCTCGGCGGCGGCGTCAAGGGAATGCGGATCGGTATCGTCAAGGAAGGTTTTGGGCATGCGGTTTCCGAGCCCGACGTCGACGCGAAGGTCAAGGCGGGTGCCGAGCTTTTCCGGAAACTCGGGGCAACCGTCGACGAGATTTCGGTGCCGATGCATCTCTTGGCTCCCGCGATCTGGCTGCCGATCGCCGCGGAGGGCGGCACCGAGTTCATGATGAAGGGCAACGGCATGGGGACCAACTGGCGTGGTCTCTACAACACGACGCTGCTCGACGCGCACTCCGCCTGGCACCACCGTGCCGACGAACTGTCCGACAGCCTGAAGATAACCATGCTGCTCGGTCACTATTTCACCAAGCACTATCGCGGTCATTTCTACGCCAAGGCGCAGAACCTGAACCGCAAGTTGCGGGCCGCCTACGACGCCGCGCTCAACAGTTACGATTTGCTGCTGATGCCGACCCTGCCGATGAAGGCGACGCCGATACCGCCACCGGATGCGCCGCGCGAACTCTATATCCAGCGCGCCTTCGAGATGGTTCCGAATACGGCGCCTTTCAACGCCAGCGGACATCCGGCGATGACCATTCCCTGCGGGATGAGCGACGGCCTGCCGATCGGGCTGATGCTGATCGGCAAGTATTATGACGAGCCCGTCATCTACCGCGCGGCCGCGGCGTTCGAAGGCGCCGGCGACTGGACCAAAATGTAACCAACAATGCGGCCCGCCGCACGCGCGACGGGCCGTTCCATCAGGGTGACATCAGCAACGGAGGCGACGATGGATCTCGGATTGAACGGCAAGAGCGTCCTGGTGACCGGCGGCACCAAAGGCATTGGACTGGCGATCGCCGAGCTGTTTGCGGATGAAGGTGCTAACGTCGCGATATGCGCGCGCGATGCCGGCGAAGTCGACAAGGTCGCGAAGGCGCTCGCCGCCAGGGGCGTCAAGTCGTCGGGCAAAGCGGTCGATGTTGCCGACCCCGCGGCATTGAAGGACTGGGTCGAGAAATCCGCTGCCGAACTCGGCGGCATCGACACGATTGTCTGCAACGTCAGCGCTCTGGCTGTCGGCGATACGCCGGAAACCTGGGAAAAGTCGTTTCGCACCGACATGATGCACACCGTCAATTCGGTCGCGGCGGCGCTGCCTCATCTGGAAAAGTCCAAATCCGCTTCGATCGTGATCGTCTCCAGCGTGTCCGGCTTCGAAGTCGATTTCGCCGCCGGCTCCTACGGCGCGTTCAAGGCGGCGCTGATTCACTACTCAAAGGGATTGAGCAACCAGCTGATCGGCAAAGGCATCCGCGCCAACGTGGTGTCTCCCGGCAATACTTATTTCGAGGGCGGGATCTGGCACAACATCGAGCAAGGCATGCCCGATCTCTACAAGACCGCGATGTCGTTGAACCCGACCGGGCGCATGGGCACACCGAAGGAAGTCGCCGCCGGCGTGGTCTTCCTCGCGAGCCCGGTGGCGAGCCGCATTTCCGGCACCAACCTCATTATCGACGGTGCCCTCACCAAGGCCGTCTAGAGGCTCGTTAGCGACGTCGTTCCGAAAGGGACCGCGCTCGATCGCGCGCGTACCCTGGCACGGCGCTTCGCGGAGAGGTCGCCGATCGTCATGAAAACCGGCCGTGAGGCCTTGATGCGGGCGGTTGATGCGGACGATCGCCGTGCGATCGAGAATGCGGCCGTTTTTTTCCTTCATCCAAATGCAAGAAACCTCTGAAAACTAAGCCCATCCGCCAATTCCGTGACGCGGAATAAAATTCCGCTTGCTTCGCTGACTGAGCAAGGTTTCATGGCCGGCAACAACAGGCCGGTCCGGGCGCGATCTCGCGCGGGCATTGGCATAAGGAAGCGGGATGGGAGCGTTGTCGCATCTGCGAATTGTCGAGATCGGAAGCGTTGCGGCGGAGAGCGACTGCATTCATGCCCTTTCATAAATTGTTGATTGCCAATCGCGGCGAGATCGCCATTCGCATCGCCCGCGCCGCCAGCGAAAGCGGGCTTGCAACCGTCGCTGTCTATCCATACGACGATGCCTTGTCGCTGCATGTCCGCGCGGCCGACGAGGCGCGCGAAATCCCCGGGCGCGGCGCGCGCGCTTATCTCGACATCGAAGCCGTTATCGCGGCCGCGAAGGCGACCGGATGCGATGCGCTGCATCCAGGCTACGGCTTTCTCAGCGAGAACGTGTTGCTGGCGCGGCGCTGTGCGGAGGAGGGTGTCGTCTTCGTGGGGCCGTCGCCGGATGCGCTCGAATTGTTCGGCGACAAGGTCAAGGCCAAGGCGCTGGCGAAACGCTGCGGCCTGCCGGTGATCGAAGGCACCACCGGTCCGACCACGCTGGACCAGGCGAGGGCATTCTTCGCTTCCCTCGGCGTCGATGCCGCGGTCATGATCAAGGCGGTGGCGGGCGGCGGCGGGCGCGGCATGCGCCTCGTCGAGGATGCCGCAAAGCTGGAGGAAGCCTATGCGCGCTGCCAGTCCGAGGCCAAGGCCGCCTTCGGTAACGATCAGGTCTATGTCGAGCGCCTGATCCGCAAGGCACGTCATATCGAAGTACAGATCATCGGCGACCATTATGGGGCGATCAGTCACCTGTGGGAGCGCGAATGCACCGTTCAGCGCCGCAACCAGAAGCTCATCGAGGTGGCACCGAGCCCCTCGCTGAGCGATGGCTTGCGCGCGCGCATCATCAACTCCGCGAAGCAGCTGGCGGCCGCAGCGCATTACGACAATCTTGGTACGTTCGAGTTCCTGGTCGATGGCGAAGCCGGCCGGGAGCCGGCATTCGCTTTCATCGAGGCCAATCCGCGCCTCCAGGTCGAGCATACCGTGACCGAGGAGGTGCTTGGCGTCGACCTCGTCAAATCGCAGCTTGCGGTCGCGGCCGGCGCGACGCTCGCCTCGCTTGGCCTGGCGCAGGACGCGGTGCCGGGCCCACGCGGCTATGCGATGCAGCTTCGCATCAACATGGAAGTGATGGACGAGACCGGCAGCACGAGGCCGACAGGTGGGACGCTTGCGCTGTTCGATCCGCCGTCGGGTCCGGGCGTGCGGGTCGATACGTTTGGCTATGCCGGATACAAGACAAGTGCGGCTTTCAATTCCCTTCTTGCCAAGGTCATCGTCCATTCGTCGGCCGCAGGCTGGCCCGAAGTCGTGCAGAAGGCCGCGCGCGCCTTGCGTGAATTTCGCATCGCGGGTGTCGCCACCAATATTCCCTTCATGCAGGCGGTGCTGGCCCATCCGGATTTCGCCGCCAACCGCATCGCGACCGATTTCATCGATACCCATGTCGCGGCGCTGGCAGGTGCGGAGCAGGAGCCGGTACGACCGCTGTTCTTTGCCAGCGGCGGTGCTGCCGGCGAAGCGGTTGCAACTGCCGTGACCGCCGTCACCGGCCCGGTGGGATCGGAGCCGGTGCCGGCGCCGCTGCAGGGCACGGTGGTCGCGATCGAGGTGATCGAAGGAGACCTGGTTCGTCCCGGGCAGCAGATCGCCGTCCTCGAATCCATGAAGATGGAGCATCTCGTCGCCGCCCCGCATGGCGGCAGAGTGACAAAAGTCGTGGCCGAAAGCGGGGTGACGCTGATGCAGGGCGAGCCGATCCTGTTTCTCGAACCCGCCGAGGTCGACGGTGACGAGGCCGAGCAGGAGGCTGCTATCGATCTCGACCATATCCGTCCGGATCTCGCCGAACTGATCGCGCGCCATGCCATCACACTTGACGAGAACCGGCCGGCCGCGGTCGAGCGCCGGCGCAAGACCAATCAGCGGACGACGCGGGAAAACATCGCGCAATTGGTCGATGACGGCTCGTTCGTCGAATACGGATCGCTGGCGATCGCCGCCCAGCGCCGTCGGCGGAAACTCGACGATCTGATCCATAACACGCCCGCCGACGGGCTGATCACCGGCATCGCCACGGTCAACGCGGACAAGTTCGGTGCGAACGGCGCCCGCTGCATGGTGATCGCTTACGACTACACCGTGCTGGCCGGCACCCAGGGCCACATGAATCACAAGAAGATCGACCGCATGCTCGGCCTTGTCGAGCAATGGCGCATGCCGCTGGTGTTCTATGCCGAAGGCGGCGGCGGGCGCCCCGGTGATACCGATCGTCTCGGCATGACCGGTCTGGATGGGCCGTCCTTCGTGCAATTCGCAAAGCTGTCCGGCCTGGTGCCGGTCGTGGGCGTGGTGTCCGGTTATTGTTTCGCGGGCAACGCCGCCATGCTCGGCTGCTGCGACGTCATCATTGCGACCCGGAATGCGTCGATCGGCATGGGCGGGCCGGCGATGATCGAAGGCGGCGGTCTCGGCGTCTACCATCCGGCCGAGGTCGGACCGATGTCGTTTCAGGCGCCGAACGGCGTCGTCGACATTCTCGTCGAGGACGAGAAGGAAGCCACAGAAGCCGCGCAAAAATACCTGTCTTACTTTCAAGGCGCGGTTGCCTCCTGGAAGGCGCCGGATCAGCGCCTGCTGCGGCGGGCCATCCCCGAAAACCGGCTGCGCGTTTACGATATTCGCACCGTCATCGATCTCCTGGCGGACGAAGGATCGGTGCTCGAAATCCGCCGGGATTTCGGCGTCGGCATGATCACCGCCTTCATCCGCATCGAGGGCAAGCCGTTCGGCTTGATCGCCAACAATCCGAAACATCTCGGCGGCGCGATCAATTCGGCCGCCGGCGACAAGGCAGCGCGCTTCATGCAGCTCTGCGATGCCTTTGATATTCCGCTTCTGTCGCTGTGCGATACGCCGGGATTCATGGTCGGGCCCGAAGCCGAGAAGACCGCGATCGTGCGTCACGTCGCCCGCATGTTCGTGACCGGAGCAAGCCTCACAGTGCCACTGTTCGGCATCGTGCTGCGCAAGGGTTACGGTCTCGGCGCGCAATCCATGGTCGGCGGCGGTTTCCACGCCTCGTTGTTCACGGTGGCATGGCCGACCGGCGAATTCGGCGGCATGGGCCTGGAAGGCTATGTCCGGCTCGGTTTCCGCAAGGAAATGGAAGCGATCGCCGATCCCGTCGAACGCGAGAATTACTACAAGGCGAAAGTCGCCGAGCTCTACGCCAACGGCAAGGCGGTCTCGATCGCCTCCGTGCTGGAAATCGACGAGGTGATCGACCCGGCCGATACCCGGCGCTGGATCATGGCGGGTCTGCAATCCGTGCCCAAGCCTGAGCCGCGCAGTCACCGCAAGCGGCCCTGCATCGATGCCTGGTAAGAATGTGAAACGGAGTGGAGCGGGCGCAGGGCACCGCAAAATAAACTCGCGACCGGCACTTGGGTGCTCTAAAAGCCGCTCGATGTCGCGAGAGCCGCGTGTCCGAATCCGGATCATCACTTGAATGCCGCAAGATTATAGCCTGGAGGTCGCTGGACGTATCGACGATTGGTGGTCGATCGCGAAAGGCAACGTGCTGACCGATCCGTTTGGAGCGATGGCGAGAGGGGGCCTGTTCCAGATCGGCCTGCCCGGCGCGGGAGCCGCCCTTGACAGCTATCGCGCCATCGCGGCGGCCGAGCAGGCGATTGCCGGGAAGACCGGGCTACCGGGGCTGGCGAGCGCGTTTGCCGGGCGGCAGATGGTGGCGCGCTTTTTCATCGGGGGTTTTGCCAACCAGGAGCAGCGCACCACATGGCTTCCGCGCGTGGCTTCCGGCGAGGTTTGTTCGGTAATCGCGATTTCGGAGCCGGGTGCCGGCGCCCATCCGAAAAACTTGCGGACTTCGGCCGAGCCGCATGGCGCCGGTTATGTCGTGCGCGGCCGCAAGGCCTGGGTCACTAACGGCCCGATAGCGGACTTGTTTCTGGTGCTGGCGGTGACCGCGATCGAGGACGGACGCAAGCAATACGGGCTGTTTGTGATCCCGAAAGAGACAAAAGGCCTTATCGTCAAGCCGATGCCGGCGCTGGATGCGCTCGCGCCGGCGACGCACTGCGAACTGGAACTCGACGGATGCGAAGTGCCGGCAACGGCACGTATCGGGGATATGGCTGACGCCTATCCGGCGATGGCGCTGCCGTTTCGCGATACCGAGGACACGGTCGGCACCGCCAACATTTCGGGGCTGGTGAGCTGGCTGCTCGAAAAATGCGCGGCTCGCATCGAGCGATCGGAAGACAATGCCTTGCGGCTCGGCCGCATCGCGGGTCTGGTGTCGCTGTTAACTGCGGCGAGCCAGCTCGCGGTCGCGGCGCTCGATGGCGAAGGGCCGGAGGTTCCCGCGCGGGTGATCGGTGTACGGCTGTTGGCGCGGCAGATCGTCGATGAAATTCGCGAGCTGCTGGGGCCGGGCGCGCCAGTCGATGAAGCGATCGATCGCGCCCTTGCTGCCTACGATCTGCTGTCGTCCGTCGCGCGCGAGCCCCGCAAGGTGCGGCAGGCCCGGCTTGGAATTTCCCTATGGAGCGTGAAACGGTGACCCACAACAATCTGCCTGCGGATTCGATCGAGGCCGTCACAAGTGGACTGGCATCGGCGGGCTATATCGCCAGCAAGCAGATCGCGACCGCGATCTATCTCGCCGAGCGCATCGAGAAGCCCATTCTGGTGGAAGGCCCCGCAGGCGTCGGCAAGACCGAATTGGCCAAGGCGCTCGCGGCCTGGCGCGGGCTCAGGATGATCCGCATGCAATGCTATGAAGGGCTCGACGAGGCCAAGGCGCTGTACGAGTGGAAATACGCCAAGCAACTGCTCTACACCCAGATCCTGAAGGACAAGCTCGGCGAAGTGCTCGGCGGTGCCGAAACGCTGTCGGCAGCGCTCGACAGGCTGCACGATTTCGGCGACGTGTTCTTCTCCAAGGAATTCGTCGAGCCGCGCCCGTTGCTGCAGGCCCTGGAGCAGCCCAAAGGCTGCGTTCTGTTGGTCGACGAGATCGACAAGTCGGACGCCGAATTCGAATCGCTGCTGCTCGAAATCCTGTCGGACTACCAGGTCAGCATTCCCGAACTCGGCACCATCGTGGCGAGCGTAAAGCCGATCGTGATCCTGACCTCCAACGGCGAGCGCGATCTTTCCGACGCGCTCAAGCGCCGCTGCCTGCATTTGCATATCGGCTTCCCCGAGCAGAGGCTGGAAGAGCGGATCGTCGAAAGCCGGGTGCCCGGGATCTCGCAAACCCTGCGCACCCAGCTCGTCGGCTTCATCAATCAGGTGCGCGCGCTCGATTTGAAGAAGCTGCCCTCGGTCAGCGAGACCATCGACTGGGCGCGCGTGCTGGTCCTTCTGCAGTCTTCGGAACTGGACCATGAAACCGTCAAGGACACGCTCAATGTGCTGCTGAAATACGAGGCCGACATCGAGACCACGCTGCCGCAGGTCACGACCTTCGTCGCCAGGGCCGGCCGGCAGGGCGTGTTCGGCTGATGCGCGAGGAACTGCATCGCTTCTTCCGGGCGGCTCGCGGAGCCGGCGTTCGGGTATCGCCCGCGGAAAGCATCGATGCGATGAAGGCGGTGGCCGATGTCGGGTTTTCCGATCGCGGCATCTTGCGCGACACCCTGCTGCTGACGCTCGCCAAAAGCGAGGAAGAAAAGCAGGCACTCGGCGATTGTTTTGATCTCTTCTTCAGTCAGCCCGAAGTGAAGGACGAGACTGCGCCGGAGGACGCTGCCGAAGACAAAAATACGGATTCGAGCGCCGGCGAAGCGGAGCAGGGCAACGACGCCGGCGCGCCATCGCCGGAACTCGGCGATTTGGCGCAGATGCTGCTGTCGCGCGACCGCAACGCGATCGCGGCCGAGATGGCGGCTGCCGCGAACGCCGCCGCGCTGTCCGACATCCGTTATTTTACCCAGCGCGGCATTTTTTCGACCCGGATTCTCGAGCAGCTCGGCATCGAGCGCCTTCGCGACGATCTGGACACGCTGACGGCCACAAATCCGGCGGAAGCCGAACGGCTCGCGGCGGCCCTGGAGGCGTTGCGCGAAAACGTGCGGGACGTCGTCTCGCAGGCGCTGCTGCTCTACGGCCGCGAGGAAAGCGAAAACCTGCGCCACGAAATCCTGCGCAACGCGCCGCTCGCCCGGCTCGAACGCCGTCAGGTCGAGCAGATGAAAGCCCTGATCCGCGCCATCGCGCGGCGCTTGCGCGAGCGCTACAGCAAGCCCCGCAAGCGTCAGCGGCGCGGCCATCTCGATCTGAGGCGGACGCTGCGGCGCAACGCCGCCTGGGGCAGCGTGCCGTTCCTGATCTCATGGAAACGCCGGCATCGCGACCGGCCCAAGATCGTGGCGCTCTGCGACGTCTCGGGATCGGTGGCGCAGGTGTCGGACTTTTTCCTGCTGTTGATCCACAGCCTGCACGAGGTGGTGGACGACGTGCGTTCGTTCGCGTTCTCGGGCCATCTCATTGAGGTGAGCGACATCCTCGACAAGAAAACGCCCGAAGTGGCCATGAGCGAGATCATGTCGAAGGTCGGATTTGGTTCTTCCGACTACGGCGGCTCCTTCGTGGATTTCGAGAAGGATTTTATCAATACGGTGACCCCGAAGACGACGGTGATCGTGCTCGGCGACGCCCGCACCAATAATCTCGATCCGCGCACCGACATCCTTCGCACCATTTCGGAGCGATCCAAGCGGCTGGTCTGGCTCAACCCCGAGGGACGCATGGCCTGGGGCTGGGGCGATTCCGAGATGCCGCGCTATGCCGCCTTCTGCAGCGTCGTGCGCCAGTGCGCGACCGCCAAGCAGCTTGAGCGCGCGGTGTCAGACATCGTGGCGGCCTATCAATAGCTCGTTGGCATAATTCGCCGGCGACGGGTAAAAGTCGGTTGCTAAAACCGTGGCGGATTTTACAAGGATGGCCATGAAAATCCCCGATAGCGCCGTCTCCCGGATGCCCGCCCGCCTATTCCTCACCCTGCTTGTTCTGCTGGGACTCGCTTTTCCGCAAGCGCGGGCCGACGCGCAGACAAAATATCCGGGCAAGCCCGTGCGCATCGTGCTGCCCTTTGCGGCGGGCGGCGTTGCCGACATTACGGCGCGCGTGATCGCGGACAAGCTCGGCAGTAAGCTCGGCGGGCGCTTTTACATTGAAAACCAGCCTGGTGCCGGCGGTATCGCCGCAGCCCGAACGGTGATCTCTTCTCCGCCGGATGGACATACCCTGGCCTTGCTGTCCAATGGAACCGCGATCAGCGTCTCCTTGTTCAGCCATCTGCCTTACGATCCCCTGAAGGATTTCGCCCCGATTTCGAGCCTGGGCTATTTCGATTTCGTGTTCGCGACCAACGGACAATCGGAATTCAAGACGCTCGCGGACTTTATTGCGGCGGCAAAGGCAAAGCCCGGCGCGCTCAATGTCGGGACCATCAATATCGGCAGCACGCAGAATCTGTCGGCGGAACTGTTCAAGACCGCGGCGGGCATCGATTTCACCATCGTTCCCTATCGCGGAACTCCGGAATTGCTGGTGTCGACCATGCAGGGCAACGTCGCTTTGATGATCGACAGCTACTCGTCGATGAAGGGCAATCTCGCCGACGGGAAAATCCGGGCCTTGGCGTCGTCGGGTCCGGTACGCTCGGAAAGCACGCCTGCTGTTCCCACCTTGCAGGAAGCCGGCGTGGCCAACTACGACGTCGTCTCCTGGAACGCGCTGTTTGCCCCTGCAGGAACGGCGCCGGAAATCATCAAGACGCTCAATGGGGCGCTGCGGGAAATACTCGCCGAGCCGGCGGTCAAAAAGCAGCTGCTCGAGCTCGGCATCGAGGCAAGGGCCTCGACGCCCGAGGAGATATCGGCCCGGCTGAAGTCCGATATCGAGAAGTGGCAAAAGGTGATCGAGAAGGCCGGAATTGCGAGGCAGTAGCGGCGATGTGTCCTGCTTCCAGCGCGTTGACTTAAAGCCGATTTCGTCCTGATCTGGCCGCTCCATGAACCTCAAGCAGCTCGAATATTTCGTGCAGGTGGCTGAGCTCGGCAGCTTCAGCAAGGCAGCCGTGGTGCTCGACATCGCGCAGCCGGCGCTGAGCCGGCAAGTGCGCAGCCTCGAGACCGAGCTGCACCAGCAACTGTTCCTGCGCAACGGCCGGGGCGTCACGCTGACCGACGCGGGCAAGCGGCTGTTCGATCATAGCGTGGCGGTTCTGCAGTTGATGGCGCACGCGCGCGAGGACCTCGGAGCAAGCCGCGACGAGCCGGTCGGGCGGGTGACCATCGGGCTGCCGCCGAGCATGGGCCGTCAGCTCACGCTACCCCTGATCGACCGCTTCAAGAAGCAGCTTCCTGCCGCCAGGCTGGCGATCGTCGAAGGGTTGTCGACCCACATCGTCGAATGGGTCACGACCGGCCGTATCGACGTTGGTCTGGTCTACAATCCCGAAGCGCAAGCGGGGCTCGAGATCACGCCGCTGCTTCAGGAGCCGCTCGGATTGGTCAGTCGCGCGCCCAAGGGCAAGCGGAAACGAGCCTCATTGCCGCCACTGCCGATGAAGGAGCTGTCGCGTTACCCCCTGATCGTTCCGGAGCGGGTCCACGCCATGCGCCGCCTGCTGGAAACCCAGGCGGCGCTGGCGGGCATCAAGCTCGATATTGCCTGGGAGGTATCGAGCGTCCCGTCCATCATCGATCTGGTCTGCGCCGGCTATGGTTACGCGGTGCTCACGGCCAGCGGGGTTGCCGCATCGGCCCGGTCAGGCGAATTGGTGACGCGCCGGCTCGTTGATCCGACCCCGGTAAGCGTGCTTTGCCTGGCGATCTCGGCGCACCGGCGACCCACGCCGCTGACCCAGCACACGATGCGGCTGCTGACTGCGCTGGTGCGCGAGCTTCACGCCTGAGCATTTTCGGCATAGTTCGTGCCTGCGGGTTATGCCAGGCCGGTATGTCTGTTATAGGAGGCGGGCGCTGGCGAAGGGCCGGTCAACTCGCCACAATGTGCGTTGAGTACCATCATAGCGATCTGTGGGCTTATCCGATGCAAACCGCTATTCCCTGCCTGTTTATGCGTGGAGGCACCTCGCGAGGGCCGTTCTTCAAGGCCAGCGATTTGCCTTCCGACCTGCCGACCCGTGATAAGGTGCTGCTGTCGGTGATGGGTTCCCCCGACAAGCGCCAGATCGACGGCCTCGGCGGCGCGCACCCGCTGACGTCCAAGGTCGGCATCGTGTCCAAAGGCAGCAGGCCGGGCGTCGATCTCGATTTCCTGTTTGCCCAGTTGCAGCCGGACAAGGACACCGTCGACACCACGCCCAATTGCGGCAACATGCTTGCCGCGGTGGTGCCGTTCGCGCTCGAGACCGGCATGGTCAAGCCAAAGGGCGACACTACCACGCTACGGGTGCTGACACTGAACACCGACATGCAATGCGACATCACCGTTCAGACGCCAAACGGCCATGTCGAGTACGAGGGCACTGCCCGCATTGACGGTGCCCCGGGAACCTCGGCGCCGATCACGGTCAATTTCCTCGACACCGCCGGCTCGGTCGCGCCGGGCCTGCTTCCCACCGGCAATGTCCGCGACAACATCGATGGCATCGATGTGACCTGCATCGACAACGGCATGCCGCTGGTGATCTTCAGGGCCAGCGACGTCGGCCGCACCGGCTACGAGAGCGTCGACCAGCTGAATTCGGATACCGAACTGAAGGCGCGGCTCGAGCGGTTGCGGATCGCCTGCGGTCACGCGATGAAGCTCGGCGACGTCACGGTCAAGAACTACCCGAAGATGACGCTGATCGCGGCACCACGCGCCGGGGGCAGCATCTGCACGCGCAGCTTCATCCCGCACGTCTGCCACGACGCAATCGGCGTTCTGGCGGCGGTGACGGTCGCGACCGCCTGCGTGCTCGACGGTTCGACAACCCAGGGCATTGCGTCGGTGCCGGCGGGCAACGTCAAGAAAATATCGGTCGAACATCCGACCGGCGAATTCAGCGTCGAGATCGAAGTCGATCCGGCCAATCCGCAGAATGTGACCCGCGCCGCCTTGCTGCGCACCGCGCGGCTGTTGATGCGCGGCGAGGCCATGATTCCCGGATCGGTCTGGGCGCCGAAGGCGAAACTCGAAGCGGCGGCAAAATAGAAATTGAACGATAGCGTTTTCAAGCGAAGTGGATACCGGTTCGCGTGAAGAAAACGCGCCAAACAAAAACTCTTAGGAAACGCTAAGAAAGCGGCGATGCCAGAGACCGATCGCGTCTGCCGCTATCCCGGAAGGAGAGCAAAGTGATCATCGACGTGCACGGCCACTACACCACGGCGCCGAAGGCGCTTGAGGATTGGCGCAACCGGCAGATCGCCGGCATCAAGGATCCCTCGGCCATGCCCAAGGTCAGCGAACTCAGGATCAGCGACGACGAACTGCGCGAGAGCATCGTCAATAACCAGCTCAAGAAGATGCAGGAGCGCGGCAGCGATCTCACCATCTTCAGCCCGCGCGCCAGCTTCATGGCGCACCATATCGGCGACTTCAAGGTATCGTCGACCTGGGCGGCGATCTGCAACGAGCTGTGCTGCGCGCGTCAGCAAGCTGTTTCCCGACCATTTCATCGGCGCCGCGATGCTGCCGCAGTCGCCGGGCGTCGACCCGAAGACCTGCATCCCCGAGCTGGAAAAATGCGTCAAGGAATACGGCTTCGTCGGCATCAACTTGAATCCCGACCCGTCGGGCGGGCACTGGACGTCGCCGCCGCTGTCGGACCGGCACTGGTATCCGATCTATGAGAAGATGGTGGAGCTCGATATCCCCGCCATGATCCACGTTTCCACCAGCTGCAACGCCTGCTTCCACACCACGGGCGCGCATTACCTGAACGCCGACACCACGGCCTTCATGCAATGCCTGACCTCGGACCTGTTCAAGGACTTTCCGAAGCTGAAATTCCTGATTCCGCATGGCGGCGGCGCGGTGCCCTATCACTGGGGCCGCTTCCGCGGCCTGGCGCAGGAGCTGAAGAAGCCGCTGCTGAAGGATCATCTGCTGCACAACATCTTCTTCGACACCTGCGTCTACCACCAGCCGGGCATCGATCTCCTGACCAAGGTGATCCCGGTCGAGAACATCCTGTTCGCCAGCGAGATGATCGGCGCGGTGCGCGGCATCGATCCCGAAACCGGTTTCGCCTATGACGACACCAAGCGCTACATCGAGGGCACGATGAACCTCAGCGCGCAGGACAAGCAAAAGGTCTACGAGGGTAACGCGCGGCGCGTGTTCCCGCGCCTCGATGCGGCGCTGAAAGCGAAAGGCAAGTAAGATGAGCATGCCGATGAACGATCTCGGCATCGTCAGGCGCAACATCGTCCGCGCCGACAAGGCGGCGGTCGAGAAACTGTCGCGCTTCGGCGTCGCCACCATCCACGAGGCGATGGGCCGCGTCGGCCTGATGCAGCCCTATATGCGGCCGATCTACCCAAGCGCGCAAGGCCTGCGGACCCGCGGTCACCGTGCTGCTGCAGCCGGGCGACAACTGGATGATGCATGTGGTGGCCGAGCAGTTGCAGCCGGGCGACGTGGTGGTCGCGGCCTGCACCGCCGAGAATACCGACGGCTTCTTCGGCGATCTGCTGGCGACCAGTTTTCGCGCCCGCGGCGCCAAGGGGCTCGTCATCGACGGCGGCGTGCGTGACGTGGCGGACCTGACCGAGATGCAATTCCCGGTGTTCTCCAGGGCGATCAGCGCCAAGGGCACGGTGAAGGCGACGCTCGGCTCGGTGAACATTCCGGTGGTCTGCGCCGGCGCGCTGGTCAACCCGGGGGATGTGGTGATCGCCGACGTCGATGGCGTCGTCGTCGTTCCCGCAGGCGTCGCCCAGCAGGTGGCCGATGCGGCGGAGGCGCGCGAGGCGAACGAAGGCGAGAAGCGCGACAAGCTTGCGGCCGGGGTGCTGGGCCTCGACATGTACAAGATGCGCGAGCCGCTGGCGAAAGCCGGCCTCAAATATATCGATTGATCGTCATGATGTGCCGTCGCTTCAAACCAGTGGCATGTGGGTCTCGTCGGTTACGGCGAGGTCGGCCGCATCCTCGCCGAGGACCTGCGCAAGCAGGACGTCAAGGTCAGCGCCTATGACATCAAGCTCGGCGGCGACCAGGCCGCGCCCTTGCGCGACCATGCGGGCGACCTTCGGCGTTCAGCTTGCTTCCTCGCATGCCGATCTCGCAGCGCGGGCCGACTTGATCGTCTCCGCCGTCACGGCAAGCCAGGCCGTGCCGGTCGCGGAGCGCCTGCGCGCCGGCGGTGAAGAAGGGCGCCTGGTTTCTCGATTTCAATTCGGCTTCGCCCGGCGCCAAGCGGCGCGCGGCCGGCCTGATCGACGGCGCCGGCGGACGCTATGTCGAAGGCGCGGTCATGACCTCGGTTCCGCCATACCGCATCAAGGTGCCGTTGCTGCTGGGCGGCGGCAGCGCCCGCGATCTTGCGCCGCTGCTGGTCGAACTCGGCTTCGACGCCAAGGTCGCCAGCGAACAGCTCGGCATCGCCTCCGCGGTCAAGATGTGCCGCAGCATCATGATCAAGGGCATGGAAGCGATGGTGATCGAAAGCTTCACCACGGCGCGGGCCTACGGCGTCGAGGACGCGGTGCTGGCGTCGCTGGCGGAGACGTTCCCCGGCATCAACTGGGAAAAGCAGGGCGCCTATTTTTTCCAGCGCGTCATCGAACATGGCCGCCGCCGGGCCGAGGAAGTGCGCGAGGTGGCCGAGACCGTGCGCGATATCGGGCTGACGCCGTGGTCGGCGCAAGGCACGGCCGAACGTCAGGCCTGGGTCGCCGATCTCGCCGACGAGGGCCTGTTCGGTGCAGAAAGGCACCAAGGAATTTGCCAGGAGCCCCGACTGGCGCACCGAGGCCGACCGGATCCTCGCGATGCCGAAGGACACTAAATGAGTGACACCGTGACGGACCAGAAGACGCAATCTCAGAAGACGCAATTTCGAGAAAACACCCGGCTGGCTGGACTGGTACGCCGGCCCCTCAAAGCCGCGCTTCAAGGTGCCGGCGGGCGCGGTGGACGCGCATTGCCATGTGTTCGGCCCGGGCGCCGAGTTTCCGTTCGCGCCGGAGCGCAAATACACGCCCTGCGATGCCTCCAAGCAGCAGCTCTATGCGCTGCGCGACCACCTCGGCTTTGCCCGCAACGTGGTGGTGCAGGCCACCTGCCACGGCGCCGACAATCGCGCGATGGTCGACGCGCTGGTCAATTCCGGCGGCAGGGCGCGCGGCGTCGCCACCGTCAAGCGCAGCGTCAGCGACGCCGAGCTGCGGCAAATGCACGACGCCGGCGTGCGCGGCGTGCGCTTCAATTTCGTCAAGCGTCTGGTCGATTTCACGCCGAAGGACGAGTTGATCGAGATCGCCGGCCGCATTGCCAAACTGGGCTGGCACGTCGTGATCTATTTCGAGGCGGTGGACCTGCCTGAGCTGTGGGATTTCTTCACCTCGCTGCCGACCACGATCGTGGTCGACCACATGGGCCGGCCCGACGTCACCAAGCCGGTCGACGGCCCCGAATTCGAGCTGTTCGTGAAGTTCATGCGCGATCACCAGAACGTCTGGTCCAAGGTGAGCTGCCCGGAGCGGCTGTCGGTCAAGGGTCCGCCCGCGCTGAATGGCGAGCAGAACGCCTATCGCGACGTGATCCCGTTCGCGCGGCGCATCGTCGAGACGTTCCCCGATCGGGTGCTCTGGGGCACCGACTGGCCGCACCCCAATCTGAAGGACCACATGCCCGACGACGGCCTGCTTGGTCGATTTCATTCCGCACATTGCGACCACGGCAGAATTGCAGCGCAAACTGCTGGTCGACAATCCGATGCGGCTGTACTGGCCCGAACAATCCTGAGGAGACGATCCCATGTCACTCGACAAACCCTATATGGACGTTCCCGGCACCACGATCTTCGACGCCGACATGTCGCGCCAGGGCTATCACCTGAACCAGTTCTGCATGTCGCTGATGAAGGCGGAGAACCGCGCGCGCTTCAAGGCCAATGAGCGCGCCTATCTCGACGAATGGCCGATGAGCGAGGAGCAGAAGAAGGCCGTGCTGGCGCGCGACCTCAATCGCTGCATCGAGCTCGGCGGCAATATCTACTTCCTCGCCAAGATCGGCGCGACCGACGGCAAGAGCTTCCAGCAGATGGCCGGAAGCATGACCGGCATGAGCGAAGAGGAATACCGGAACATGATGGTCGGCGGCGGCCGCTCGATCGAAGGCAACCGCTACACCGGGGAGAAGAAGTGATGGCCCGTATCTCAGCGAGCGTCTACACCTCGCACGTGCCGGCCGTCGGCGCCGCGCTCGACCTCGGCAAGACCGCCGAGCCGTATTGGCAGCCGGTCTTCAAGGGCTATGACTTCTCCAAGCAATGGCTGAAGGAGCAGAAGCCGGACGTCATCTTCCTCGTCTACAACGACCACGCCAACGCCTTCAGCCTCGATATCATCCCGACCTTTGCGATCGGCACGGCGCCCGAGTTCGCGGTGGCCGACGAGGGCTGGGGCCCGCGCCCGGTGCCCAAGGTGATCGGCCATCCGAAGCTCGCGGCGCATATCGCGCAGTCGGTGATCCAGGACGATTTCGACCTGACCATCGTCAACAAGATGGACGTCGATCACGGCCTCACGGTGCCGCTGAGCCTGATGTGCGGCCAGCCGCAAGCGTGGCCGTGCCCGGTGATCCCGTTCGCCGTCAATGTCGTGCAGTACCCGGTGCCCTCGGGCCGGCGCTGCTACATGCTCGGCAAGGCGATCCGCAAGGCGGTGGAGTCCTACGACGAGCCGCTCAACGTTCAGATCTGGGGCACCGGCGGCATGAGCCACCAGCTGCAGGGACCGCGCGCCGGCCTGATCAACAAGGAGTTGGACAACGCCTTCCTCGATCGCCTGATCGCCGACCCCGAGAAGCTCGCCGCCATGCCGCATATCGACTACGTCCGCGAGGCCGGCAGCGAGGGCATCGAACTCGTGATGTGGCTGATCGCGCGCGGCGCCATGAACGACGTCAATGGCGGCAAGCCGCTGACCGTGCGGCATCGCTTCTACCATGTGCCCGCCAGCAACACCGCCGTGGGCCACCTGATTCTGGAGAACAACTGACGTGACCAAGACCATCAAAGTGGCGCTCGCCGGCGCCGGCGCATTCGGCATCAAGCACCTCGACGGCATCAGGAACATCGACGGCGTCGAGGTCGTGTCGCTGGTCGGCCGACGGCTGGAGCCGACCAGGGAAATCGCCGCCAAATACGGCATCGCGCATGCCACGACCGATCTCGCCGACAGCCTCGCGCTGAAGGAGGTCGACGCGGTCATCCTCTGCACGCCGACGCAAATGCACGCGGCGCAGTCGATCGCCTGCATGAAGGCCGGCAAGCATGTGCAGGTCGAGATCCCGCTGGCCGATTCGCTGGCCGACGCGCAGGCCGTCGTCGACCTGCAGAAGAAAAGCGGGCTGGTGGCGATGTGCGGCCATACCCGCCGCTTCAACCCCAGCCATCAATGGGTGCACAAGAAGATCGTCGCCGGCGAATTCAACATCCAGCAGATGGATGTGCAGACCTTCTTCTTCCGCCGCTCGAACATGAACGCGCTGGGCCAGCCGCGCAGCTGGACCGACCATCTGCTGTGGCACCACGCGGCGCACACGGTGGACCTGTTCGCCTACCAGACCGCGCATCCCCGATCGTGAAGGCCAACGCGGTTCAGGGGCCGATCCACCCGACGCTCGGGATCGCGATGGACATGTCGATCCAGCTCAAGGCGGCCAACGGCGCGATCTGCACGCTCAGCCTGTCGTTCAACAATGACGGCCCGCTCGGGACCTTCTTCCGCTACATCGGCGACACCGGCACTTACATCGCCCGCTACGACGATCTCGTCAACGGCAAGGAAGAGAAGATCGACGTCTCCAAGGTCGATGTGTCGATGAACGGCATCGAGCTGCAGGACCGCGAGTTCTTCGCCGCCATCCGCGAGGGCCGCGAGCCCAACTCGAGCGTCGCCCAGGTGCTGCCCTGCTATCAGGTGCTGCACGATCTGGAGCAGCAGCTCAACGCCAGTTGAAGCGGCCTATATGGCGGTCACGAAGCTCTGGGTACTCCGGCACGTTTTGCACTCGTAGACGTGGTGGACGAATCCGGGCTTCTCCATCTCGGTGCAGGAAAACCACATCTTCCCGCCACACTTGATGCAATTTGGTGGATCGGGCAGCGGCTCAGGATCATTCATGCCAGTCTCATCCATGCAGCGAAGCGCCGATGCCGGGAGGATGCAAAACCGGACTTCGCGAGGGCTCATCTATGTGTGGTCTCCGTCACATGAATCGATGACGCAACGCTTCTGACCGTAACTCTCACGCCGGAAAAGGCCGGGCAATAGCCCGAAACGGCTATTTCTCAAGTGCCGCTCCCGCGTCAACTTCCGCGTTGCAGTCCTGCCATAGCATCGATGAAACGACAGCCGCCTGAGTGCGGCTCCGGAGCTTCAAACGTTCCAGGATCGCCGACACGTGCAGCTTGATGGTGTTAGGCGAAAGAAAGAGCGCCATCGCAATTTCCTTGTTGGTCTTGCCTTCGCCCAGCAGACGCAGAACTTGTATCTGACGCTTGCTCAACGGGGCAAGAACGGCCGTCGTCTGGTCGGCTTTGCCTTGCGCGGCCTCTTTCTCGCGCGTGGCGGGCCCGGCGAACATCGTGTTCAGTTGTGACGAGAGCGTTTCCAGCACGGAGCGCTCCAGGGCGCCGCCGATCGCGGCTAAATTGGCCGCGGGGCGCATTTGTCTTTTCTCTTCCCTGGCTCGCGCTCGTCGCGCCCCGATCGGAAGCGGCAACATTGTCGTGAGGTCTACGTGCAGGAGGGCCACGCCGGCCGATTTATTCAGCGAGAGCGGCAGCCCGATGAGGCAGAACCATCGTGCCTGCGTCCGCGAATGGCATGGATAGATGAACGTCAAGAGATCGAGCTTGCCCGCGAGCAATGCTCTCAGCTCACTTTCGAACCGGCGTGAGCTCGGTTCACCGGATCGACAATATTGCAGGTAGTTCGAGCCAATTGCGGAATCGGGAATGCGCAATCCGTTTCGTCGGCCGAATTGCTTCCAGACATCGTTCACCGCCTCAATTGTTCCGGAAGCACCGAGAATGGCTACGCTCGCGGGAAGCGATTTCAATCCCTCAAACGTCGCAACCTTATGCTTCATGAAGATCCCTGCTGCCTGCTCTGGCGACATCGTACCGCACGGCGTTTGCCACGATGCTCGGAAAAGGAAAACCGGATGGCGCGGCACATGGGTAGTCGCTTTGGGCTATTGTATATTTTTAGGAGGTATGAAATTCCGTCGATTGACGCAGATCAAGGGCGATCGGACGGTGGGATCAATCGAGAAACGCGCTGGAACGGCTTCGTCAAACCTTGAACGGTTTGTAAGCGAGCAAAATATCGAAAGGTATCGAAAGCTGCTTGGCGAGAGCGAGGATGAGACGCAACGTCTGACGATCGCCAAGTTGCTGGCCGATGAAGTGGCAAAGCTGCGGAGTATGTGAAGCTGTTTTCGCCGGCGCCTGTCGGTACAATCGCGACTTTTGCAATCTGTTCCACGCAGACCCTGCGTTTCGACAAGGAATTTCGACGATCCCGGTCCTGCTGCCCCCTCGCAGACCGGGTTCGTCCCCGGGCCGGCCCTCCTCGTGAGGGCCGGTGTCGGGTTTGTGTTTTTCAAAGGGCTGCTTGCGATGGATGACAAGGTCACACATTATCGGGCGATGGCGGCGTTCTGCAGCCAGCGCGCGAAGATGGAGGGTGAAAACGAGGACTTCTGGCTGACGGAGGCCGACAGCTGGGCGAAGCGCCTATCAAGCAAATCCGTTGACCCGCCGCGGAACGCTCGAGGCCGCAAGGCATCCGACCCGTCGCAAACCCCGCCGGCGTAAAACGTCGAGGTCATGTTCGCTATTCCCTCGATCGTTGCGGCAATATCGCGCTGCCTCGGCTGAGGCGATGTGCCAGAGCTGCTCCAGCAACGATGAAACGCCATGGTCCGGGGTGGGAATCAGGCGTCGGATTTCATCCACTAAGCCGCCTTGTGCACCTTGTCGCGGAAGCTGCGCGGCGACAGGCCGGTGGCGCCTGAAAACAGCCGGCTGAAATAGGCCGGGTCGTTGAAGCCGAGCGCATAGGCGATCGTCGAGACCGGCAGGTTGGTATAGACGAGGTTGCGCCGGGCCTCGCGGATGACCCGCTCGAGGATCAGATGCGAGGCCGCATGCCCGGTCGCCGAACGGGCGAGGCGGCTCAGATGCGTCGGCGTTATCGACAGCGCTTTCGCGTAGTCCGACACTGTCCAGTGCTTGAGGAAGTGCTGCTCGAGCAGCGCCTCGAAGCGCCGGAACAGATCGGCCTTCGATGCGCCGTCCGGCGTATCCTGCTTTCCCGCCATTTCGCGCGCGACCAGGCCGATCAGGGCCGCCGACAAGGCGCGCAAGAGATGCGCCCTGGCGAAATGCCGGCCGGCGAATTCGGAAAAGATCTGCGCCATGGTGCTGCGCATCTGCGGCGTTCCCCGCACAACGGTCGCCTGCGCGAGCACGCGCCGCAGGCCCTCCGATGGCGTCAGCACCTCATCCAGCATCTCGGCGGCAACTGTCAGCACCCAGCCTTGCGTTCCCGGCGTGAAGGAGAAGCCGTGAACGTGGCCGACCGGTACGTTGACGACCCGCATCGGCCGCAGCGCGTGGATGCGTCCCTCCAGCGTCGCCCGTCCGCCACCGCGCGCGATCAGGAGGATCTGATGCAACCGCGCATGGCGGTGGGCCGCGAATTCCCATTCGTGCAGCACCGAGCGCGCGGCAATGGTCTCGCAATGCACGACATCGGGCAGATCGCCTGCCTCGCCGAACAGATTATAGGTCTGGATCGATCGGTGCGAAATCGTCTCGGCCATGTTAGAATTGTACAAGTTTTTGCGGGGTCTATCCATTTGTTAAATAGGATTTTACGGTAAATCTGTCCAAACAAAGAACAACCCCACGGGATTGGGAATGTCAGGGAGAGGAAGCCAGATGAAAGTCCAGGTTTGCATCATCGGCGGCGGGCCCTCAGGGCTTCTGCTGTCCCAGCTCCTGCATCTGCAGGGCATCGAAACGATCGTTCTGGAAAAGTACAGCCGCGAATATGTCCTGGCCCGAATTCGCGCCGGCGTGCTCGAGCACGGCTTCGCCAAGCTGATGCGAGAGGCCCAGTGCGGCGAGCGCATGGACCGCGAGGGCGAAATCCACAACGGATTCCACATCGCCCATGACGGGGTGATGGATCGCGTCGACCTTCACAAATATTCCGGCGGCAGTTCGGTCGTCGTCTACGGCCAGACCGAATTGACGCGCGATCTCTATGACGCCCGCGACCGGCTGGGCGGCAAGGTGATCCATAACGCCGAGGACGTCGCCCCCCACGATCTCAAGACCGACAAGCCGTATGTGACCTATCGCGACGGCGATCGCATCATTCGCATCGACTGCGACTATGTCATCGGCGCCGACGGCTTTCACGGGGTCAGCCGAAAATCGATTCCGAAGGACGTGCTGCGGGAATATGAGCGAACTTATCCGTTCGGCTGGCTCGGCGTTTTGTCGCGCACCAAGCCGGTTTCACCCGAGCTGATCTATGCCAGGCACGAGCGTGGCTTTGCGCTTTGTTCACTGCGCTCGCAAGTGCTGAGCCGCTATTACATCCAGGTGCCGCTGACGGACACGACCGAAGACTGGTCCGACGATGCCTTCTGGGCCGAACTCAAGCGCCGGCTGCCGGCTGAGGTCGCTGCCGGTTTGATCACCGGCCCGTCGATCGAGAAGAGCATCGCGCCGTTGCGCAGCTTCGTGGCCGAGCCGATGCGATATGGCCGGCTGTTCCTCGCCGGCGACGCCGCCCATATCGTGCCGCCGACGGGCGCCCGCGGGCTCAACAGCGCCGCGTCCGACATCTATTACCTCTACCACGCCATGGTCGATCACTACAAAAAGGGTGATGCTTCCGGACTCGACGGCTATTCGAAAAAGGCGCTGGCCAGAATCTGGAAAGCGCAGCGGTTTTCCTGGTGGATGACCATGATGCTGCACCGCTTCCCGAACAATATTCCTTATGACGACAAGTTGCAGGAGACCGAGCTGTCGTACCTGTTTTCGTCCGAGAACGCCCTTCGCTCGCTGGCCGAAAACTATGTAGGGCTGCCGTTCTAGCGATTGGATCCGGCCGGTTTCGATTTGATCCAGAACAAATCGCGCCGGCCAGCGATCACGTAAAATTCAGCAAAAATAATCATTGGGAGAGGAGAGGGTATGCCCAGCTCCAACCGGCAGCCCGTACCCGGCACCACCATCTTCAACGACGAGCAGACCCGCAAGGGCTGCGCGCTGAACGAGATATGCTCCTTCAACGACGCCGCCAATCGCCGTGGGATCCGGAGGTTGCGCCAGACAAAGGTCCGCATGCGGAAACAGATCAAGGCCCGCGCACGGAAACATAAACCTGATGAGGCCGCTAGAGACAAGGGAGGCGCGTCATGGCGCAAAAACGTGAAATCGCAGGCACCACGGTGTTCGATGGAGAGCAGGCGGCCAAGGGCTATCAGCTCAACAAGATGTGCTACTCCTTTAACGACCCTGAAAACCGCAAGGAATTCCTCGCCGACCAGGGCGCGTACTTCGATAAGTACAAGCTAACCGCCGAACAGCGGGCGGCGCTCGCCTCCGGCAGCGTGCTGAAGATGATCGAGGCCGGCGGTAACGCCTATTACTTGGCCAAGCTCGCCGGCATTCTCGGCCTCAATGTTCAGGACATCGGCGCACAGCAGACCGGCATGTCGGTCGAGGCTTTCAAACAGAAACTTCTGGACGCAGGGAGGCAATAATGGCTCGAATCATCGGAGGTCTCTTTACGTCGCACGTGCCGGCGATCGCCAACGCCATCGCGAAAAAGCAGCAGAACGAGCCGTACTGGAAGCCGTTCTTCGACGCCTTCCCGCCGGTGCGCGAGTGGATCGGCAGGGAAAAGCCCGACGTAATCGTGTTCTTCTACAACGACCACGGCCTCAACTTCTTTCTCGACAAGATGCCGACCTTCGCCGTTGGTGCAGCGTCCGATTACGTCAGCGAGGACGAGGGCTGGGGCATTCCGACGACGTCGTCGTTCAAGGGCGATCTGAAACTGTCGTGGCATGTCATCAACGGCATCGTCGCGGACGGCTTTGATCCCGTCATGTGTCAGGAAATGACGGTCGATCACGCGATCACCAATCCGATGCTGCTGATGTATCCGGACAGCAATTGGCCGGTGCGCATCGTGCCGATCGCCATCAACTCGATCCAGCATCCGCTGCCGGGTCCGAAGCGCTGCTACGATCTCGGCAGAGCGGTCGGCCGGGCAATCGAATCCTATGGGGAGAACGCGAAGGTGCTGGTTCTTGGCAGCGGCGGCCTGTCGCACCAGCTCGACGGCGAGAGGGCGGGTTTCATCAACAAGGATTTCGATCAGGAATGCATGGATGCGATCGCGGACGACGTCTCCACGCTCAATAAATATTCGGCGCTCGACGTCGTCGAAAAGGCCGGCTCGCAGGGCGTGGAGCTGATGTGCTGGATCGCGGCGCGCGCGGCGATGCAGGGGCAGGTGAAGGAGCTGCGCCGCGCCTATCACATTCCGATCTCGAACACGGCATCGGCGGTCATGCTATTGTCGAACGAACCGGTTGAAGCGGCCAAGGCCGCCTGATGCTTTCCTCCCCGGGCGGCCGCATTGGCCGCCCGTAAATACGCTGCACGGCCCGTACTGGAAACCCCTCTTCGACGAGTTCCCGCCGGTGCGCGAGTGGCTCGCCAAAGCGAATCCGGACAGGAGTGAAGCCAGATTTCGTTGGCGACCGGCGCTAATTTCGTCAGATCATTAAACTGCGGTCCGCGCGTGTTTCCGACCGATCACCTGATAGACGGCCGCGCACAGATCAAGAGCCACGGCTTACGTGAAATGCCCAACTGGGGAAAACGCTATGCGGCCAGTGCCGCTGAGCACGTCGCCGATTCTCCATATGATCAGGAGGCGTTCGTACGGGGCCGGGTGCTGATATTGGTCGATTATCTCAGGCGCATTCAGCAAGAATAGATCGGGAAGCAACGCATCGTGGCGGCCGGCATCGGCGATCCTGGCAATGTGGCAAACCAGCATTGCAGGCAAGCGCCGCTAACTCAGACAGGCGAGATAGACGATCGCCGCCCCGAGCACGGTGCCAATCGACCAGAGCGCGGGATCCCAGTCTCCGGATCGGACCCGGTCGGTTTCTGAAGTCCACATGATGCGCGCTCCCTTTAGCGGGCGACCAAGGCATCCGAGCTGGTCATCGTCATAGGTTTGCCGGCTTTGTAAATACCCACGTCTGCGTCGATGTGGCATCCGAAGTGAGGTGTAACGCCAAGCCAAGGCCAGCCACCGCAATGCCGGCGACCAACGCAACGATGACGATCTTCAGGTGTGTCGAACGATCCGCACTGAAAATCGAATAGTTCATCGAAGCCTCCTGCGGCCCGGCCGCTGCGACGAGCGACCGAAAATGATCAAGGAGTCTTTCCAATTTTTTCAGGTTATGCCGCTCAAGGCGCGCCTTGTTGATATGGATCAACCATCGCCGCTATTTGAAAACATCCGCGACGGCCGATTCCTCAAGCCTCAAGGCGGGCCGCTTTCGCAGGGGCATGCCGGCGGATTGCCGCCTGCGATATGGCGGCACCGGAGCCGACCACGAGCGCATCGCATTCGTAAGAGCTATCGGCGTCGTTGCGCCCGCTCTCTGCCACGCGAATTTTTCGCTAGGTCGCGACGAAGGCCAGCAGCGTGCCATTGGCCGCCGCCGGTGCGACGCAAACCGCGCCTGCCGCTGCGGAGGCCGGCGCTGCCGAATGCTTTCTCGGCAGCGGCAAGATCGGATGTCGCAATCACGAGACCCGCGCCGCCGCGCTCCGGCAATCCCGCCAGCGGGACGTCAGGATATCGCCGGCCCAATTGCTCTTTGGTGAGGAACACGAAATCGGCGCGATCCGAACCGGACGGCACCGCGACCGCGCCGTCGGGCTCGGTCCTGACCTCGCGAATCGATCATGCGCGCGAGGTGCGCCGCATCCCTGGCAGGCTCCGGCGAAACGATCAGCGCCTGCTTGAGGCGTTTGGCGCCATTGGCGTGCTTCATCAGTTCGGGAATCCAGACCGTTTCGCGCGTCTTGTGCTGACAAGCGAAGATACGTACTCCGCCCGGCGCTTCGGCAATCGGCCACTGAAACATCCTGAATTTGGCCGCCGACAGGCTGCCGTCCGGCATCGTCACCGGCCGCTCGAAATCGGTCGGGCCCACGGGCTCAAAGCCTCGCGCGCGGATTTCCTCGGCGCCGGCGGCGGAATTGACCGCCGTGAACGCGATGCGCTCGATGCCTTCGCCGCGTTTTGCGAGAAACGCGCGCGCCGGAGCATTATGTTCTGTTTCAGCCAGCACGCCGAGCAATTCCATATAGTCGGGGTCGAGCATGATGGTGTAATTGCCCGATCCCATATGCGCGCTGTGCGTGCCGCGCGGCGACACGGTAAAGCCGAGCCGCTTCCAGTTCTCGGCGGCCTTGTCGAGATCCCTGACCATGACGACGGCATGATCGATTCCGATGACGTTCTTGAGTGCCACTCTTTTGTTTCCCCGGCATGAATTGGCGTACTAAGCTAACCAGATCGATCCGGCGTCCGCAAGCCAACCCATCGCAAGGCTGTCGCGCGCGCTGATGCCAAGCGGCAAAGATGAGGATGACGATGAATAGCGCAAATGTCCGCTGGCCCAATTCGCTGTGGGCCGCAGTGACGCCGGCCGGTCCCGATCTGCCTGAGCTCGTCAGGCAACGCTGAGGCCGATGTCATCGTCATCGGCGGCGGCTTCACCGGATTGTCGACCGCGCTGCATTTGCGCGAGGCGGGCGTGGACGTCGCCATCGTCGAGGCCATGGAGCCGGGCTGGGGCGCATCGGGGCGCAACAACGGACAGGTGATCCCGACCTTGTCCCGGCCCGATCCCGAGGACATCGTGGCCAAGCACGGAGCGGCCGGCGAACGCTTCGTCGAAGCTGTTGCGTGACTGCGCCTCGACGTTGTTCGAGGTCGCGCGGCGCTATCAAATCCAGGCGGAGCAGGAGCAGGCCGGCTGGGTTCAGCCGGTGCATTCGCCGGGGCGGATCAAGATCGCGGAACGCAGGGTCCGGCAATGGTCGAAATTCGGCGCGCCGGTCGAGCTGCTCTCGCGCGACCAGATACGGCAGATGCTGGGGTCGGATGCCTGGTTCGGCGGCTTCTGGAACAGAAGCGGAGGCCACATCAATCCGCTCGCGCTGGCGCGCGGGCTGGCGCGCGTGGTGCTGGAGCAGGGTTGTCGTATCTATGCGCGTTCGCCGGCGATCGGCTTCGAACGACGAAACGGCCGCTGGATCGTTAGAACCGAAAAGGGCGAGATCAGCGGCCGGGCCCTGGTCATGGCGACCAACGCCTATACCGGCGAATTTTCGAAATCGCTGATGCCTGAGATCGCGCACGAGGTCATGCCGATCCTGTCCTGGCAGATGGCGACGCAGCCACTGTCCGGGGAAGCCCGCAAGACCGTCATTCCCGGCCGGCAGGCGATGTCCGATACCCACGGCGAGCTTTACTTCGCCCGCTACGATGCGCGCAATCGCCTGGTGACCGGCGGCGCCGTGATCGGCCCGGGCAACAAGCCCGAGCGGCTCAAGGCCAGGGTGACCGAGCGGCTGCAACGGCTGTGGCCGCAGATCGGCAGGATCGAATTCGATTACGTCTGGAACGGCTATGTCGGAATGACCACCGATTTCTTTCCCCGCATTCATCGCCTCGGGCCCGATGCCTATGGCTGGACCGGGTGCAACGGCCGCGCGGTCGCGCTTGCGATCGCGCTCGGTGATGAACTGTCGAAAGCGGTGCGGGGCGTTCCGGAAAAGGATCTCGCGCTGCCGTTCTCCGATCCGGTACCGATTCCCGCGCACGGCTTGCTGCGGCCATCTCGCGCCGCTGATGCTGCTGGTTTACCGGCGGCGCGACGCGCGCGAGATTGCATGAGATCGGCATGAAACGCCGTCATCGTGCGAAGGTTAGCGCCTCGTGCTTCCTGGCGAACTCGCCGCCGGGAATCGAATCCAGAAGCGCCCTGGTGTAAGGATGCTGCGGACGGCCGAAGACATCGCCGGCCAGCCCTTGCTCCACCACTTCACCATCTTTCATGACCGCAACGAGGTCGCAGATCTGCGCGGCTACCCGGAGATCATGCGTGATGAAGACGATCGAGAGGCCGAGGCGCTGGCGCAGGCCGGCGAGAAGCTGCAACACCTGCGCCTGCACGGAAACGTCGAGCGCGGACACCGCTTCGTCCGCGACCAGAACTTCCGGACGCAGTGCAAGCGCGCGGGCGAGACCGATGCGCTGGCGCTGGCCGCCGGAGAATTCGTGCGGAAAGCGGTCGCTCGCCGATGGATCGAGCCCGACCAGCGCAAACAGCTCGTTCGCGTCCGCCAACGCCTTGGCCGGCGGCGTGCCGTGCACGATCGGGCCCTGAGCGACCAGGTCGCCCGCCTTGCGTCGGGGGTTGAGCGAGGCAAACGGATCCTGAAACACCATTTGAATATGGCGGGTTTCGTGGCGCACGTCCTCGCGCGTGATTTTCGCCCAGTCCTTGCCTTCAAGGACAATCGCGCCAGCGTCCGGATCGATCAGCCGGACCAGACAGCGGGCGAGCGTCGATTTTCCCGATCCGGATTCGCCGACAATGCCGAGCGTCGCGCCTCGCGGCAGCTTTAGCGAGACGTTTCTCACCGCCGGCGTCACGCGCGCGCCGCGCCCGAGAAACCCGCCGGTCCGGTAGGTCTTGGAGACGTTGTCGATGGTCAGGATAATGTCGTCGGACAGCTTTCGTGGCGGTGGCGAAATGAGGGGCGGGACCGCGGCGATCAATTGCCTGGTATAGGCATGCTTCGGGGCGTTGAGCACCGAGGCGGCGTCGCCCTGTTCGACGATCGAACCTTGTTGCATGACCGCGACGCGGTCGGCGATCTCCGCGACCACGCCGAAATCGTGGGTGATGAACAAAACCGCGGTCTTCTTCCGCTTCTGCAGATCGCGGATCAGCGTCAGGATCTGCGCCTGGGTCGTGACGTCGAGCGCGGTCGTGGGTTCATCCGCGATCAGAACCCTCGGATCGAGCGCGAGCGCCATGGCGATCATGGCACGCTGGCGCTGGCCGCCGGACAATTCATGCGGATAGGCCCGCGCGGCGGCTTTCGGGTCGGGGATGCGAACGTCCTCGAGCAGCGCCAGCACCTTTGTGCGGATCGCGCCTCGGGACAATTCAGTATGGATCGAAAACATCTCGCCGATCTGGTCGCCGATGGTGCGCAGCGGATTGAGCGCGGTCATCGGTTCCTGGAAGATCATCGCGATGCCGGCGCCGCGCACGTGGCGCATCTCGGTCGCGCTGGCGATCGCGAGATCCCGGCCTTCGAACATCACGCGGCCGCCGTCGATGCTCACCCCGTTCGGCAACAGCTGCATGATGGTGCTCGCCATCATCGACTTGCCGGATCCGGATTCGCCGACCACGCAAAGAATTTCGTTGGCGGCGATCGAGAGCGATACGCCGGACAACGCATGCGGCCGGTCGGCGCCGGGCGGCAATCGCACGCTCAAGTCCTCGAGGGTCAGGATGGCGCTTGAGATTTCGGTCATCGCGCCTTGAGCCTCGGATTGAGCGCGTCGTTCAATCCTTGTCCCACCAGGGATACGGCCAGAACCGTCACCAGGATCGCGATGCCCGGAATGGCGGAGACGTACCACTGCACCCGCAGCACATCGCGGCCCAGGCCGATCAGGTTGCCCCAGGACGCCACGTTCGGATCGGATAGCCTTAGAAAGGCAAGCGCGCTTTCGAGCAGGATCGCGACCGCCATCACGACGCTGGCGTAGACGATGACCGGCGGCAAGGCATTGGGAAGGATCTCGCCCAGGATCAGCTGAAGATCGCGCATCCCCAGCGTGCGCCCGGCCTGGACGAATTCCCGATTTCGCAGCGACAGGAACTCGGCGCGCGTCAGCCGGGCGGGCGCCGGCCAGGATACCACGCCGACGGCGATGGTGACGGTGGTCAGCGTCGAGCCGAACACCGCGACCAGCACCAGAAGCAAAACGAAGTTGGGCAAGGTCTGGAACGCTTCGGTGATCCGCATCAAGACGTTATCGACCCAGCCGCCATAAAAACCTGCGAAGGCGCCGATCAGAACCCCGATGGCGATGGCGATGGCGGTGGCGACGCCGCCGATCAGCAGCGAAATACGCGCGCCATGGAAGATTTGCGCCGCGATATCGCGTCCGGAATTGTCGGTGCCGAGGAGAAAGCGCGGATTGGAAAACGGCCAGATCAATGGCCGTCCCGCAAGCGCCAGCGGTTCGCGTGGATAGATCCAGCTGGCGCTGATCGCCATGGCCACCACGATCAGGAGCAGCAAGAGGCCAACGACGGCGGAGGGGCTGCGAAAATATCGTTTCACCGCATCCATGTCTCAACCCTCGGCTACGATGCGCGGATCGAGCCGCGCGTAGAGGAGATCAACGACGAAATTCACAATGATAACGAGCACGGCAGAAACGAAGACGATTCCGAGAAGCGTATTGAGGTCGCGCTGCACCACGGATTCATAGGCGAGGCGGCCGAGACCCGGCAGCGAAAACACGCTCTCGACCACGACCGAGCCGCCCAGCATCGTTCCGGCCTGCAGCCCGATCAGCGTTACCATCGGCAGAAGGGCGTTGCGCAGCACGTGGCGGGTCACGATGCGCGTCTCATCCAGTCCCTTGGCACGCGCGGTTCGGACGTAATCGAGATTGAGAACCTCCAGCATCGAGGCGCGCATGATGCGCAGATAGATCGCGAGAAAAATCAGCCCGAGCGTCAGGGTGGGCAGAACGAGATGGCGTGCGATATCGAGGGTGCGCCAGATGCCGGTTTGAACGGCCCCGATGTCCTCGAAACCGCCGGCCGGCAGCCACTGCAGATAGATCGAGAACACCACGATGGCCATCAATCCGAACCAGAACGACGGCGTGGCGTAAAAGATCAGCCCCGCGATCGAAATCACCGTGTCGGACCATTTGTTGACGCCGCGCGCGGCGATTACGCCGAACACCAGCCCGAAGAAAAAGGCGAACGACAGCGATGCCGTCATCAGCAGGATGGTCGGCGGCAGCCGTTCCAGAATGACTTCCGCGACCGGCTTGCCGTAGATCGAGGAGAAGCCGAGATCGAGACGGACAAGGCGCCAAAGATAGTTCCCGAGCTGAAGCGGAATGGACAGATCGAGCCCGTAGAAATGCCGCAGTTCCCGCGCGGTGGCGGCATCGCCGCCTCCCATCTGCGCCATCATCGCGTCGACGGTGTCGCCGGGCGCGAACTGCAGCAGCAGAAAGATGCCGATCAGAATCAGAATCAGGGTCGGGATCGAGGCGGCTAGACGCCGCCCCGCAAGTCTCAAGATGCGCATCCGGTCATCTTGTCGGAGTTTGGCTCACGCGGAAAGCCAAAGATCGTGCCAGCTGGACGACCCCCAGCGCGGCGTGTTGGAGTGATTGCGGGCTTTGGCGGTGATGACCGTCACGAAAATCTGCTCGATCGGCATCCAGACCGGCAACTCCGTGTTCACCTCCTTGACGAATTCGGCATAGAGCGCCTTGCGCTTGACCGGATCGATTTCGGTCGCCGCGTCGTCGATGGTCTTGTCGACCGCCGGATCTTGCCATCCCCATTGATTGGTCCAGGGCGCGCCCTTGGGCTGGCCGGAGCGATACCAAACCGTGGTCGAGACCGCAGGATCGTTGCGATACTGGTGCCAGCCGGTGGCGAGATCGAACGCGTGGTCGTCATAGACCTGCTTGAGGAAGCCGCCGCCATCGTTGCGTACGATTTCGACCGTTATGCCGACGTCCGACAACGATTGCTGGATGAAGGTCGACCAAAGCGAGATATCCTCGCCCCATGGCGCCGGCAGCAGGCGCAATGAAAAGCGGGTGCCGCCCGCGCCCGGCTTGTATCCGGCTTCATCGAGAAGCGCCGCCGCCTTGGCCTTGTCGTAAGGATATTGCGGCGTGTTCGCGCCCGGATAGAAATCCGTCGAGGTGGACGGAATAGGTCCGGTCCCGAGCTTGGCGAAATCGCCGAGGAAATTGTCGATGAAGAACGGCACGTTGATGGCGTGGGCAATGGCGCGGCGAACGCGGATATCAGACAATTCCTTGCGCCGGAAATTGAACTCCAGCGTGTTGGTCCGGGCGTTGCCCTCGTTGCCCTTGGTCGAGACGATGAAGCGCTTGTCTTTGCCAAGCCGCGCCATGTCGGAAATCGTCAGACCCGAGAACGGACTGTAGTCCAATTCGCCGGCTTCCATCTGCGCGGCCGCCGCCGCGCGGTCGGTAATGACACGCCAGACGATGCGATCGAGATAGGGCGCATTCGGTCGCCAATAGTCGGGATTGCGATCGGCGATGATGTATTGGCCGCGCTCATATTTGACGAACTTGAAGGGGCCGGTGCCGACGGGCGCGAGATTGGCCGGGTTCTGTCTGATATCGCCGGTCTCGTACAGATGCTTCGCCGAGACGTAGCCGAGGTCCGGCAACGCCCGCAGCAACAGGTTGAGCGGCATCGGCCGCTCGTAGCGGAAGATGGCCGTCTGCGGATCGGGGGTATCGACGGAAGTGAGAAAGAGCTGCAGCGTCGAGCCGTAGTTGAGGATTTTCTTCCACATCTGCATGGCGGTGAATTCGACATCCGCCGACGTGAAAGGCTTGCCATCGTGCCAGGTGATGCCTTTGCGAAGCTTGAAGGTGACGGTCTTGCCGTCGGGCGAGGCTTCCCAGCTCTCGGCGAGCACGCCGACCGGCTGGCCGTTGCCGTCCAGATCGACCAGGTTTTCCTGGATCTTCCCGCTGATGATGTAGACGCCGGTGGAAGCCTGAATGCTGGGGTTGAGCTGGCGCTGCTCGGCGCCGTAATGGACACTGAATACTCCGCCCTTGCGCGGCGTCTCCTGTGCAAAGGCCCGCATCGGGTTGATGACATTCGCAGCAATTGCCGCAGATGTCATCAGGGCGGTGCGGCGATTGATCTCCAGCCGTGTCAAATCCATCGGAAGGCTCCTTAACATAACATTCACCCGGCTGCCCTTCAGGGCCCGGGGGGACCTGGGACAACGCTACGACACAAACGCGGACCGAGTCATTTCCTAATCAGGTCCGAACAGACAATTACTTGCTGGGCTGGCCTGGGAACGGGCACGATTTTACCCGTCGGCGTTCGGGCGACGTGGCAGAGTATGCGTGGTTTTTCGGTGATGCCCGATCGGCGGGCCGATACGGCTTTGGACTTGCGCCGTTACGCTGGATAAGATGTTGGCATGAAGCGATCGAACGGCCGGAAAGCACCATGTCCACCTTCCAAGTGAGCCTCGTATCGCCTGAGAAGCTGTTATTTGCTGGCAAGGTCGATCAGGTCGACTTGCCGGGCGCGGAGGGCGATTTTGGCGTTCTCGCCGGCCACGCACCCGTTGTGGCCATGCTTCGTCCGGGGCTTGTGACCGCAATAGCCGGAAGCGTCCGCGACAGGTTTGTCGTTTTCGGGGGCCTGGCCGAATTTTCGCGGGACAATCTTACGATCCTCGCGGAATCCGCCGCCCCCGTCGAGGATTTCGATCTTGCCGGACTGGAGGCCCAGATTGGCGCGATGCAGGAAGAGCTGGCGAAAAGGCCGCCCGGCGACGAACTTGATCGCGCCATCGCGCGGCTCGATCACTACAAGTCGATCCGTATCAGCCTGGCCCCGACAAGCGCCTTCTAGCTTGCGCCAACGGCATGCTTTCGAGACATCCCGCAAAAGCTCGCGAGTTCGTCCGGCTGTTCGTAATCACACAAAGCAGAGCGTTTTGTTGTCATATGACAATGTCACCCTTTGCAATGCCAAGCCGTGCTACCGTGCCGCCTGGAATTTCCAAAGTGAGGACAACCTTTCCCTGGCTATGAATAGGCGTCAGATCTCCGGGGGCAGCATTTTCATGAATGTGCGTGATCGTAAGCCTCTCGTCTATGAAAAGAAAATCCAACGGCACGCGCATGTTGCGCATGTACATTGCGACGTCTCGCGGGGCTATCCAGGTGAAAATCATTCCGCGATCCGGCGCCAAATACGGCCGAAACATAAGACCCACTGCCTGCTGGATTAACGTCAGCGCGACTTCTGCGGTGAAAATGTTGCGCTTCCCCTTGCTCTCGATCGCGATCGGTATCGTGGGCAATTCCGGTTGAGGGCCCTTTATCGGAGGGTTCGGCACAATCTTTTGAAAAGCCGAAAAGCCTGCGCCGGTGTTCTTGATCGAGATGGTATGGCCCGCCCTCGTAGCGTCCACGTAATAGGGTACGAGCGGCAGGAGGGTCAGCGGTTCAGTGCTGACCACAAGGCCCTTGTTGTGAGTTATCCGTTCGACCGACGACGGCCAAAATGGGACCACGACGTAGCCTTCAGCGTGATCGTGCGGCGGAATCGTCTCGTTCGGAGCTACTTGTATGACGGTGAGACCGCTGATCGGCGCCTCCACCCGAAACGGCACATTCAGGTCCCCCAGTGTCTTCATGGTCCACCTCGCCCGCTTGCTGCTGTTGGCGGCTACGCCGTTGCCGTGGCGCCGCTTCGTGCCAAAATAAACAAATGGCTTCTCGCCGCAACAAAATAAAACTATTGTTGGCCCCCCGCCGGCCGTTGCGCGATCAGCGGGCCACGAGGAATACGTACGCATTTACCCGCAACACGCTTGGAGCGGACCTCCAAATGCAATGCTGACCTCAATCCGACTGAGCCCGTAAGAAGGGCCGCATGTCGCCAGAACCGACGAGCCACGCTTGCTCCCGATGTGGTCATCCGCCGAGCCGGGGCGACCGCTTTTGTTCGCAGTGTGGTAACAGGATAGCGTCGGACGGGCACGATTCCTCATTGCCCGTGATGCGTCGCGAACGAAAGATAGCGTCAGTTCTGTTCGCCGACGTTAAGGGCTCGACCGAGATAGTCAGCCACGACGATCCCGAGCGCGCATCGGAATGGCTGGAGCACATTCTCGATGTGATGCGTAACGCGGTACACCGGTTTGGAGGCACGGTGACCAGGGTTCAGGGCGATGGCGTCATGGCACTCTTCGGTGCGCCGATCGAGTATGAGGACCATTGCATTCGCGCCTGTGCCGCAGCGCTGGCGATGCTCGATGATGTAAATCGCGAGCCGGCAGGATCGGGTCCGGCGCTCAAGATACGGGTCGGAATTGGTTCAGGCGAGGTCATGACGCTACCCGTCGCTTCGGACACTGGCATCAATTATGACGCAATGGGCGCCGTGGTTCACCTCGCGGCCAGGCTGGAACAAGCCGCGTCACCAAACTCTGCGTTGATTTCCCTCGAGACGTGGCACGGCGCACGCGATGCGTTCGAAACGCAAGGGCGCGAGCTGACCGGGCTTCGGGGTTTGCCGGCCACGGTACAGGCATTCGAGCTCTTACGGTGGAGCCCGAAACATGGCGTGCGACCGACAATTCGGGCAGCCCGTCCGCACGGCATCTTTGTCGACCGGGAGGAAGCCTTTGCCACGCTGCGCAGTGCTCTTGCGGGACTGGCTCGAAAACGCGCGCGCGTCGTTTTTGTGACAGGCGAACCTGGAGTGGGCAAGTCTCGTTTGATTGCGGAATTCATAGCGAGTGTTCAAGGCAGCGCACGGATTTGCGTCAGCCAGTCTTCACCATACAGGAGTTTTGCCTATGGGCCGCTTGCGGACCTTGTGGCTGACCTTGCCGGGATCGAGGCTGATACGAAAACGGACGAGCGGAAAATGCGCCTCGCCGCTTTGACCGGAAAAGGAGCGGACGCGACCATTTATGACGGGGGCGAACTGGGCACTCTGCTCGATGTCAATTCAAACTCCTTCGAGGTTCTTGCCCTTGCACCGATCGACAGGCGGCTCCGGGTCGAGGCAGCGGCGATCGCGCTTTTCGCGGCAATCAGCCAGGAGAAGCCTCTCATCCTGCTGATTGAGGACCTTCACTGGCTCGACGAGGATGATTTGAATCAACTTGCGCGCCTTTGCGAGCGCCTCAGGGGTACTCAGTGTCTCGTTTTGCTCACGGCTCGCGATGCGTGGGAGGGTGCTGCGGCGTTACGAGAGCAAAGCGACTATCAATGTCGTCTCATGCCTCTGGAGCCGGCGTACGCCGGTCAAATGCTCGACGCGCTGGTCCGACCTGGAAGGGGTACTGCTGTCCTCAGCAGCGAAATCGTGGAACGGACGCGCGGCAACCCGCTTTTCATTGAGGAGACGTTGCATGCCCTTCATCAAGCTGCGGCACTGGCTCGCGAAGGTCACCTCTACAGCCTGCAACGGCCTGGCGTGGACATTCCGCTGTCGCCGACCGTCCGTGGGCTCCTGGCCTCTCGGATTGATCGGCTCGAAGATACACAAAAGAGCGTCTTGCATTCTATTGCCGTGATCGGACAGAGCGCCACGCCCGCACTTTTGCAATCGCTGCTCGGCCTTGACATGGGGGTCATCAACCACGCAATCGAACGGCTGGTTGCATTGGACCTGCTGACCATTAATGCTCCGTTTGGGCAACCGTTCGGTGACGTCAATTTGCAGTTTCGCCATCCGCTGGCCAGGGAAGTCGCGTATGAGCAGACGCTGCTGCGAGATCGTGCCCGTATCCATCAATGGATGTTGGCTCGGCTTGAGGAAGAGGAACGAAGCGGGCTGCGTGATCGGTCCGACATTCTCGCCGAGCATGCGTTTCGCGCTGAGGCGTGGGAGAAGGCCGCACACTATATGTTGCGGGCAGGTAGCGAAGCCTTCTGGCGCGATGCGAAGACCGAATCGGTTCGCTTCCTGCGTCGAGGCCTGGAGGCGGTCGATAGATCAGGGGCGGACCAGGCAGATTCGCTTATCAGCCTGCAACTGCGTCTCGAATTAAGAAATCCGCTATTCCAGTTAGCGCGTATGGAAGAGCTGGCTCATCATCTCAACGCTGCGCGACCATTAGCGCTGAAGCTGTCCCATCCCACTCACACCGGCCGCTATCATATTTTTCAGAGCCACTATTACTGGTTTGTCGGTGACCTTGGGGGCGCGTTGAGAGAGGCCGAGGCCGCCCGAATACTCGCCACCTCAAGCGGACTCTTTGCTCTTGAGTTCCGGGCGCGGTTTCAACGAGGTCTTGTTCAGTTCAGTCGCGGAGAGCATCGCGACGCAATTGCATCGATGGACGAGGTGAGTGGCGCGATCGCCAGTCAGGAACCGCAGCATGAATTCGGAATGAACAAATCATTGCTGGTTACGGCACTGGGGTATAGCGCTCGTGCGCACGCCGAACTGGGAGAAATAAAGGAAGCTCGTGAGGACGCCGCGAGATCTCTGTCGGTCGCGCGACAGCTGAATAATCAATTTGCGTGGGTGTTCGCCTATGTGGCCGAAGGTTGGGTGACCTTTCATACCGACGATCCCGAGCGCGCGCTGCCATTCCTCGAAAGAGCGTATGAAATATGCGCGACGGAAGACGTGCCTCTTATGGGGCCCGTCGCGGGTTCGTTTCTGGCTCTTGCTCTGCTCGCTGCGGCCAATAATCGCAACACGCCGAATGCTGCCGATCGCAAACGCGCGCTGACGCTGGCAGAGCATGCGGTGAATCAGGGAAAGGAATTTCGGTTTGGTGCGTTCCAACCCATGCGCATGGCGATCCTGAGTCAGGCGTTGTTGGCAAACGGGCAAAAGGATGCAGCGCTGGAGCGGGCGCAGGCGGCGCTCGACAGTGCGCGACTGCAGGCGGAACCCGTGCCGGAGGTGGAGGCCCTCCTTGCTCTGTCACAAGCACAGCGAGCTCTTCGAACGGACTGGCAGGGAGCGCTTCGAGCCGCGTCATCGATCGCCAAAGAACTCCAGATGAAGTCGACGCTTGCTCGGTGCGAGCGAATTGAAATGCGATGCAAGGAGCCTGACGTTTCGCTGTAATCCGAGACAGGGATTTAATCGCGCGTCGGCCCCCGATCGCGTCGAATTTCCGAACAGGCTGCGCGGCACCATCAACCCGCAAACGTCGCGTCGTGTGGAGGTTTTCGGCTGCCGGGATGCAGGTGTATCCACGCGCTGAGGCGGCCGGCGGCCGAAAAGCGCCAAGGCACGAAGTCGCGGGAGGTTGAGCACCGGCAGGGCAGCGGGCGCTATGGGGATTTGATGCTGGTGCCGAGCGCGAAGGTAGATCTGATATCGGCAGAATGCAGCCGGCGGGTCTGCGTACTGGGACCGGAAGCGGGCGATAGACGTCTGGGCAAGTGCTGGGAACCACTCAACGAGCTCAGGGAGCGTCGAGCGCGGCGACTTGGGCGAGAGGGATTGTTGCCGGCTTGGGGCCAGCGCGTCTGAACGGGGAAATGGCGACGCTTACGGGATGTCTCGGTCATGATGTGTCGATCCTGCTGGGCATCGGGCGCCAGCGCGGCTCGCAGCCGGGCGCGAAGGTCTCGATCACGATCATGCGGCCGCCGCAGCGCGGGCAAGGGCAAGGCAGCACACGTGGTATTTCTGTGGCGATATCCGGCTGCTCTTGCGTGTCGGCGGCAGGCGGGGCCACGTTGAGAAGTGCGCGGGCTGTGGCGATGTTCTCGACGCGGTTGGTGTTGGCAAAGAGCCCGTAGTGGCGGATGCGATGGAAGCCCTTGGGCAGCACGTGAATCAGGAAGCGCCTGATGAACTCGTGCGGGTGAAGCTGCATCGTCTTCCAGCGTTCGGGGCCGTCGAGGCGATAATCTTTCCAACGGAACGCAATCGCGCCGTCGTCGGCTGCAACGAGGCGGCGGTTCGAGATGGCGACGCGATGGGTGTAACGGGAGAGATAGCGCAGGACCTGCTCGGGCCCTGCGAATGGCGCCTTGCAATAGACCACCCACTTGATGCGCCGCAGCGGGGCGATGAAACGCTTGAATGTTTTCTTGTCGGCGAGTCCGGCATGGGTGTTGAAGAACTTCAACTCGCCGTTATCGTGCGCCGTCATGAGCATCGCCAGCATCTTGCCGCGGAACAGGCGCGCCAGCACCTTGACATGGACGAGGAAGTCGGGACGCGCGGCGACCCATCGCGCGTTATCGAACGAGAGGCCTCCACCTGGCACAATCATATGCACGTGCGGATGATGGGTGAGCGCTGAGCCCCAGCTGTGCAGCACGGCGGTGATACCGATCCGTGCGCCGAGGCGCTTGGGATCGCTTGCGATGGCGAGCGTCGTGTCGGCCGCTGCCTTCATCAGCAGGTTATAGACCGCGCGCTTGTTCTGGTAGGCGATGTCGCGCAGCTGGCTCGGCAGGGTGTAGACGACGTGAAAATACGGCACCGGTAACAGTTCCGCTTCGCGCTCGGCTAACCATCGGCGTGACGCCGCACCCTGGCACTTCGGGCAGTGCCGGTTACGGCAACTGTTGTAACCGATCTCGGTATGGCCGCACGCCATGTTCTCGCAACGCGCGACATGCCCGCCGAGCGCTGCCGTACGACAGCGCTCGATTGCACCCATCACCTTCAGTTGCCCGAGGCTCACATGCCCGCGGTTGGCCTCACGCCAGCTGGGACCGTGATCGCGGAAGATATCCGCGACCTCGAGAGTTGGTCGAGCCATGGCCGGCGGCTATGGCGCTGGTGGCTTCTCCTGGTCTCGCCTCGCAGGCCTGCGGCGCGGCTTGCTCAGGGCATCGAGTGGGCTCTCGATCCCAGCGATCATTCCGATCGCCACGCGACTGTAGCGGGCTGTCGTCTCAAGCCTGTCGTGCCCGAGCAAGGCTGCAATCACACGAATATCCTTGCCGCGCTCGAGCAGATGGGTTGCGAAGCTGTGGCGCAGCGAATGCAGAGAGACCGTCTTGCGCAGCCCCGCGGCTTTGGCGGCCTCCTTGAACAGCCGGCCGAACTGACGCGTGGTCAGTGGCCGATGGTCACTGCGACCTGGAAACAGCCAGCGCTGTTCCGGGGCAATGCCAGCGTCATCAGCGCTCGGCCGCGCCTTCCACCATTGCCGCAACAAAACCAGGACCTCCGCCGGCAGCATCACGTATCGGTCCTTACGGCCCTTCGACTGCAGGATACGGATAATCTTCTGCTCACGATCAATATCACCCACTCGCAGCCGCACCACCTCGCTGGACCGCAGCCCGCAACCATAGGCGAGGCTTAGCATCGCTCGCGCCTTCAGGCTCGTCGCCATGGTCAGAACACGCTTGATCTCCTCAGGGCTCAGCACAGGCGGCAGCCTCACGGGCTCCCTGATGTGCCAGACCTCGGCCGCCAGATCGTGGCGACGTAGCGTGACGCGGAACAAGAACCGCACCCCCGTCATAATCCGATTGCGGTTACAGATGCTCGTCCCACTCTCGATGAGGCGCAGCTGGAATTGGCGCACATCGTCAGGCGTTGCCGTGTCGGGCGAGCGTTTAAGCCAGGCGGCGAACCGCCTGCAGCTTTGCAGGTGACTGCGCTGCGTGTGTGGGTTGAGCTTGCGCGCAGTCATATCTTCGATCATTCTTCGACGCAGCGGACTGACAATGTTGGTATCGCTCATGGGGAGCTCCATTCTGAGTGAGGTTACTGAAACACCCTCAATTCTCAGGACGGAGCTCTCCAGCGCTAGTGCTATCCTCGACTACCGGCCTCTCGGCTCTTGCTCCCGCGCAGCGGGCTGGAGCGCAGCGACTTTGTGCTGTGGAGCCATTAACGCTCTGAAACCACTTCCGCTTTCGGGGCGTAACGGACATGGTCGGACTTCCTGCCGGCTAAACCCGGCCGCGACCCAAAGGCGACATTTCCCACTACAAACACCGGGATAAAATCAGCGTAGCGTCCCCGCAGGTCAAGCGATGTGCGTGCCCGAGAGCTGCAAAAAAACGGTGACCTACCGAAGTCGCCGCTCATAACAATTGGCAGAGTGGTGCCATCGGTGGGTACAAGATTGCTCTCAATAATCGACGTTGGTTCGAATAGCGGAGGCCGCCAGCACACGCATTGCGACAGTCGTGCGCTGCCCGCTGCACTCGCGCTTTTTGGAAACGAACAAGGAGAACACTATGAAAATGCGCGCCGCAATCCTCGCCGCATGTGCGAGCACGCTGGTCATGATAGCAACCCTCGCCCTCGCAGGGGACTGGCGCCATTTCGCCGCGCCGCGGATTTTGTCGCTATCGGGACATAGCGGACATCGAGCAAGTCGCGGCAATCAAACCGGATTTCAGAGTCGCCTCTAGCGCGGCGTCAGGACGAACTCGCCAAGGATCCGGAACCGGGACTCAGTCTTATCCTGCCGGCATACCGCGATCCGGTCGATCGCCAGCGTTTGCAGGCCGAGCGCTGCAAAGCGATCGCGCAGCATGGTCATGATCGGCTCGCGCCGCGCCGCGTCAAGCCGGCCGGTCAGCGTCATGTGGAAGCGGAAGTCTTCCAGGACGTAAGGATATCCCCAGCGATCGAGATATTCGACTTGCCTCGGCGTCAAGGCCGATGGATTGCGCCGCGCCCGGTCCTGCAGCGTGAGGGCTGCACGGAATGAATCGAATTTGCGCACGCAATCCGCGGCGAGCCGCTCCAGTTCGGCCGGCGGTTCTGCGGGCACGACCGCGATAAAGCCGCTGATGGAATCGACGACCGGCCGGATCACCGGGATCGGCCGAGGCGTGCCGGCGAAGATTTTGCAAGCCGCGAGAAGCTCGGCCTCGGACTTGCCGGGCGCCAGCGGCAGCGGCGCCTTCAGCGTGGCGTGGAAGCCGTACTTTCGCGGATCGTGCGTCAACGCGTGCCATTCCGGCACCGATTGCAGGACGCTGTCCGGAAAGGGCAGCTCTTCGCCGCTGAAAGCATCGTAGCCCAATAGCTGCGCGCCGAAGCGATCGAGAGCGCTGCCGGGTGCGGCTACATAATAGATCGCGTAGCGTGGAAAGGAGGAGGTCATATCGGCAGCATAGAGCGCTTTCAAGCGAAGTGGGGACCGGTTCGCGTCAAGAAAACGCGTCAAATGAAGAATCTGGAGCCCCGTCTCGATTCCATCGAAACGGAAAGGCTTTAGGGCCGTCTCACGCGGCGGCAACCGCTGCGCGCCGGGCAAGCGATGGATGGATCAGGCGGCTCGCATCGGTCAGATGAACCAGACGGCCGGCGGCGATGACCGCGACGAGGCGCGGCCGCAGCGGCGATTTGTCATCCACGAGAATGATATCGGCGCGATAGCCTTCCGCCAGAATTCCGCGGTCCAATAGCCCGGCGGCCTGCGCCGGTCCGGCTGAAATCAGGTCCCACGCCTGATGCAGCGGCAGCACGCCATCGGCGGCAAGCCGGAACGCGGCCAACAGCTGCGCCGGATAGTAATAATCGGAGGCCAGCACCGAGCACAGGCCCTTGCCGATCATGTCGGACGCCCGGGTCCAGCCGGTATGGCTGCCGCCGCGCACGACATTGGGCGCGCCGAACACAATGGCGTCGCCGGCCTCGGCCGCGGCGCGCGCGGTTTCCTCGTTGACCGGGAATTCGGCGATGTTCACGCCCATGCCGCGAAAGGCCTCGCGCATCTTTGGGCTGTGGTCGTCATGCGAGAGCATCCGCACCTCTGCGTTTCGCGCCGCTTCGGCCAGCCGCGCGATCGAACCGGGGACCTCGTGGGCGCGGGTGGCGACGCGCTGCACCAGATCGTCAAAGGCTTCACTGGCAAGTCCGGTGCGTTCGACCATGCGGCTGCGCTTTTGCGGCTTGGCCAGATTGGCGACCGTTGAATCCATGTGGTCGTTGAATGCGAACAGGTCGATGCGTCCGTCGGACAGCCATTGGCTGATTTCGGCTTCGGCATCGAGATTGTAGGTCTCGTGGCGCAAATGGAAGCGGGTGTCCGCCGCAAGTTGCGGCCTCATGGCTCTCGATCGCCTCGAGCAACATCCTCGCGTTATCGCCGCTGCGAAGGCCCGGCTCCCACGACCATGTCGTGGCGTGAAAGACGGTCGTGATGCCGTTGCCGATCGCCTGCCGGTCGCTGTCGGCCAGCGCCACATCGGTGGGGAAATCCACGCCCGCGCGCGGCATCATCTGGCGCTCAAAGGCATCGCCATGCAGGTCGATGATACCCGGCAGCACCTTCAGGCCGCTTGCATCGAGACCCAATGAACCGTGGCCATGGCTGGAACCGACCGCTGTAATTTCGCCGTCCGTGATTCGCAGCGAGGATTTCAGCGAATTCTCCGCGGAGAAGCGCCCGGCCGCCTTCGATGATGATGTCCGTCACGATGCTGCACTTCGTCGCAGGGGCTGAGAGCTGCTGGAGGCAGCCGCCTCGTACTTTGCGAGAAAATCCTCGACCGACAATTTGCGGAAATCGGGCAGCGCCTTGCGCAGCGCTTCATGGTCCCAGTCCCACCATGCAAGCTCGGCCAGCCGGTTGGTCACCGCTTCCGGAAACCGCCGCCGGATCGTCCGCGCCGGATTGCCTGCGACAATGGTGTAGGCCGGGACGTCCTTGGTGACGATGGCGCCGGCCGCGACCACGGCGCCGGTGCCGACGCTGCGGCCCGGCAGCACGACGGCGCCATGCCCGATCCAGACGTCGTGGCCGATCCGGACGCGATGCCCGCGCCGCCATTCGAAGAACTCGGCCTCGTCGCTCTCTTCCGGAAAATAGGCGCTGGCGCGATAGGTGAAGTGCGCTTGCGTGGCGCGGTGCATCGGGTGATTGCCGGGGTTGATCCGCGTCATCGCCGCGATCGAGCAGAACTTTCCGATCGTCGTATAGGTGATCTGCGCGTCGTTCACGACATAGGAATAATCGTCCATCGTCACTTCCTGCAGGATCGTCCGCGCGCCCACTTCGCAATAGGCGCCAAGCGTCACGTCGTGCAGTTTCGCGGATGCATCGACCGTCGGATCAATCGAAAGCATTTTGCCGGCCATGCGAGCGTCCTCGAGCGATGGATCTGATCCCAGAATGCGTATGGTTGCACGTCATCGATGGGCGCGATGACAGCTTCATGACAAAGAAATGACGGCGCACGCAGGTGTGGACGGCGGCCGCGCTGCAGCACGACTGTCACACAACTGTTGAATCCAGAGGTTAGCGCTGATGCAGCCAGAGCATGATCCGGGAAGGTGACGACCGGTTCTGCTTAAACAAGGAGCTGAGATCATCATCCGATTCAATCTGATCGGATCATCTCAGCCGTTCTGGAGCGCTGTATGCTGGTGGTTGAAGGTTTGACGTGCCGTTTCGGCGCAAAGACCGCGGTCGACAATGCGTCTTTCTCGGTTGCGCCCGGCAGTTTTGTCGGGGTGATCGGCCGTTCCGGCGCCGGCAAGTCGACCTTGCTGCGAATGATCAATCGCCTGGCGCAGCCGACTTCGGGACGAATTGTCTTCGACGGCGTCGACGTCACGGCACTCAGGGGGCATGAGTTGCGCAAGTGGCGTGCCCGCTCGGCCATGGTGTTTCAGCAATTCAACCTGATCGGCCGCCTCGACGTCCTGACCAACGTGCTGATGGGGCGTCTGGCCACCGTCTCGTCGGTGCGGGCGCTATTGAAGCTATGGCCGGACGCCGACAAGGCGATCGCCTTGGCCGCGCTGGAACAATTCGATATCGCCTCGCTCGCGGTGCAGCGCGCGGACCAGCTGTCCGGCGGCCAGCAGCAGCGCGTCGCCATCGCCCGCGCTTTGGTGCAGGAGCCGGACATCATCCTTGCCGACGAGCCGATCGCTTCGCTCGATCCGCACAACACCAAAGTGGTGATGGACGCGCTTTCGCGCATCAACCGGGATTTCGGGATCACCGTGATCTGCAACCTTCATTCGCTCGATCTGGCGCGCGGCTATTGCGGGCGGCTGATCGGCATGGCTGCGGGCCGGGTGGTGTTCGACGGCACGCCGGAGCAACTGACGGAATCGGAAGCGAAGCGTCTCTATGGCCTCGAACCCGACACAAGGACCGGCGCGCCGGCACGACCGAGCGGCGTATCGGTTGACGATTCCCGACTGGGCGTACCTGCGATCGCGTAGCCGTTGCCTGAAATCCGCGACATGCCCGGGCACCGCCCGGCAGAGAGACTGCATCACCCACCCAACAGGAGAAGAGATATGCTGAACCGCCGCAACTTGTTAGCCGCGAGCGCGCTGGCACTGGCCTTTACCGCGGGCGCCGCCCATGCCGATGACTGGAAGGCAAAATACAAGGAACTAACCATTGCGATCGTGCCGGCGGAAAACGCTTCTGGCGTCAACGACCGCTACGCGCCGTTTGTTGCCTATCTCTCGAAGGAGCTCGGCGTTCCCGTCAAGCTGCGCATCGCCAACGACTACGCCGCCGTCATCGAAGGCCAGCGCGCCGGCAATATCCAGATCGCCTTTTACGGCCCGGCGTCCTACTCGACGGCCTATATGACCGGCGTCAAGACCGAGCCCTTCGTCACCACCCGGAACAATGACGGCACGGTCGGCTATTATTCGGTGATCTACGTCAAGGCCAACAGCCCCTACAAGGACATCAAGGATCTCAAGGGCAAGACGATCGGCTTCGTCGACCCGAATTCGACCTCCGGCTACAACGCGCCGCGCTTCTTCCTGCACAAGGAAGGCATCGACGCCGACGCCTTCTTCGGCAAGTCGATCATCACCGGCAGCCACGAGAACGGCGTGATCGCTCTCGACAAGGGTACGGTCGATTGTGCCGCCGACTGGTGGAATTCCGATACCGATTCCAATCTGACGCGCATGGTCAAGAAGGGAATGGTGAAGAAGGAGGACTTCCGGGTCATCTTCAAGTCCGGGCTTCTGGCCGGCTCGCCCTATGCGTACCTCTCCGATCTCCCCAGCGATCTCAAGCAGGCGATCGCAAAGGCGTTCACGGAAGCGCCCAGCAAGGACAAGGCGGCTTTCGACCGGCTGTCCGATGGCAAGGACAAGGAATTCGTCCCGGTGACCCACAAGGATTATGAAAACACCGTGGAAATGATCCAGTTCGTCAACGACATGCGCAAGAAGCGCTCCTGAACCAGGCCGGGAGCGGCGAGGTTTCGCCGCTCCCGTTTTCTTCCCTGGCGCAGCCAAGTCACGGCGTCGCGTCGGGCGGATCGGCGCTAATCTATCGACAGGAGAAGATCAGATGAACCGACGCGATTTTATTGCCGCAGGCGTGGCTACGCTCGCCTTCACAGCCAGCGTCGCTCATGCCGACGATTGGCGATCCAAATATAAGGAACTGACTTTCGCGGTGGTGCCGGCCGAAAACGCGTCCGGCGTCAGCGACCGCTACGCCCTTTTCATGGCTTATCTGTCGAGGGAACTCGGCGTTCCCGTCAAGCTGCGCATCGCCAACGACTATGCTGCTGTCATCGAGGGCCAGCGCGCCGGCAACATCCAGATCGCTCATTACGGGCCGGCGTCCTACGCCACGGCGTACATGACCGGCGTCAGGACCGAGCCGTTCGTCACTACCAGAAACAACGTCGGCGCCGTCGGCTACTATTCGGTGATCTACGTCAAGGCTGACAGCCCGTACACAGACATCCACGACCTCAAGGGCAAGACCATCGGCTTCGTCGACCCGAATTCGACTTCCGGCTACAATGCGCCGCGGTTCTTCCTGCACAAGACTGGAATCGATACCGACGCCTTCTTCGGCAAGTCGATCATCACCGGAAGCCACGAGAACGCCGTGATCGCTCTCGACAAGGGCGCGGTCGATTGCGCCGCCGATTGGTGGAATTCCGAAACCGACTCCAATCTCACGCGCATGGCCACCAAGGGAATGGTCAAGAAGGAGGATTTCCGGATCATCTTCAAGTCCGGACTTTTGGCCGGTTCGCCCGCCGCCTACCTTTCCGACCTGCCTGTTGATCTCAAGCAGGCCATCGCAAAAGCGTTCATGGAGGCTCCTGTCAAGGACAAGGCTGCCTTTGCCCGGCTCTCGGATGGAAAGGACAAGGAGTTCGTTCCGGTGACGCACAAGGACTACGAGAACACCGTGGAAATGATCCAGTTCGTCAACGATATGCGCAAGAAGCGATCCTGAACCTGACGGGAGCGCGCGCGCGCCCCGCGTTCGCCGCCACCGTTCTTCTGGACCAGCCGGGACGTCATGAGCTCCAGCCTCCTCAGCATACCGCAAGCCCGCCTTGAGGTCCTGATCGCCGACTACCAGCGCGAAGTCGGGCGGCGCCGGCGGCAATCGCTGCTGGTGCTGGCGATCCTCGCCATCTTGATCGCCATCGCCGGGCGTTTCGGCGAAGTCGATCTCAACAATCTCGTCGATAACATATCGAACTTCACCAGCTATTTCGGCCGGATTCTGCCCAAGCTCACATTGACGCATTTCGGCGCCGACGTCGCGGACTGGTACTGGGATATCGGGGGCTGGCTGAAGCTGCTGCTCGATACCGTCTTGATCGCCTATCTCGGCACGCTGATCGGTGCCGGCGGCGCGTTCGTGTTCGCCTTCTTTGCCGCCGCCAACCTCGCGCCGGGCAATGTCCTGCGATGGAGCATCAAGCGCGTCTTCGAATTCTGCCGCACCGTTCCCGACCTGGTATTCGCGCTGATGTTTGTCAGCGCTTTCGGCCTTGGGCCGCTGGCGGGGATCCTCGCGATCGCCATTCACAATTTCGGAACGCTCGGCAAGCTCTTTACCGAGGTCGTCGAGAACATCGATATGAAGCCGGTCGAAGGCGTGCGAAGCACCGGCAGCCGGTTCATCGAGATGGTACGGTTTGGCGCGCTGCCGCAAGTGATGTCCGGTTTCGCGAGTTACACCCTGCTGCGTTTCGAAATCAATGTGCGGTCGGGTTCGGTGGTCGGCATGGTGGGGGCAGGCGGGATCGGACAGGATCTCTTCGTCGCGATCCGCAAATTCTACTACACCGACGTCAGCGCCATCCTTTTGATGATCATCGTTTCCGTGGCGATCATCGATCTCGTCACCGAGCGGATCCGGCATCGGCTGTCCGGTCAGGACATAAGCCGATGAGCGCGCGCCGTATCTTGCATGCTGATGACGCAAGCGCGGTGCTTGACCGGCACCGCGGCCTTTTCGACGTCTCGCCGGCCCGACGCGCCTCCGCGCTTGCCGCGCCCTTCGGGGTCGCCGGCTTGGCGGCTTTTGCGATGTGGTGGCTTGCGATTCCGTTCAGCCAGATCGGGCCGGGCCTGGCATCGCTGGGAAAATTCGTCGCGCTGATGTTCCCGCCGTCGAGCGGCGGTCATCTCGACCTCCTGCTCAAGGCGATGGGCGAGACGCTCGCGATCGCCTTCCTGGGAACGCTGATCGCGACCGTCGTTGCATTCCCGATCAGCTTTCTTGCCGCCAAGAACACCTCGCCGCACGGCGTTGTTCGCTTCGCGATCCGCCGCTGCCTGGATACCATCCGCGGCATCGACGCCCTGATCTGGGCGCTGGTCTTTGTCGGGGTCGTCGGCCTCGGTCCGTTCGCGGGGATTCTCGCCATCGCGGTCTCCGATATCGGCGCGCTCGGCAAGCTGTTTTCGGAAGCGATCGAAACCACCGAGGAGCGCGCGCGCGAATCGGTGCTGGCGAATGGCGGCACCAGCCTCTTGGCCGTGCGTTTCGGCCTGTTGCCGCAGGTACTGCCGATCATCGCCGGGCAGATATTGTATTTCTTCGAATCCAACGTGCGTTCGGCGACCATCATCGGCATCGTCGGCGCCGGCGGCATCGGCCTGCAGCTGTCCGAGCAGATCAGGACCTATGATTTCGATCAGGTCGCGTTCGCCGTCATCATGATCCTGGTGACGGTCGCGGTCATCGACTGGATCTCGGGAAAACTCCGCTTCGCGATCATCGGCCGGCGCGCGGTCGTCTGAGGCGCGTCCGGTGGCCTCGTGGTTCGAGACGCGCGAAGACGCGCTCCTCACCATGAGGGTCTGGCAGACCTCATCCGAACAAGCGAACGCCAGGATCTCATCCCGAGCAGGCGCCAACGGGTCGCGCGAATGCGCGCCCGATGACAGGCTCCGCGCCGTCTCGAAGGATGAAGCCACGGTGCCGGAATATGCCTTAACTATCTTCCACCACGAACTCGACCCGCTCGGCGGCAAAGCGGCTGCGCTTGGTCAGGAGCGGCGTTCCCTCGGCGTCGACGTCGGTGCTGTCGACGACCAGCACGGGACGTCCCAGCGTAAGATCGAGCCGCGCCGCATCGGTGGCATCGACGATACCGGCGGTGACGCGGGTCGAGGCCCGGCGATAGTCGCGGACGCCGTAATGCGCCAGCAGTTTTGTCATGGAGCGCATGCGTTCATAGATGCGGGCCGCATCGGGAAAGCGCTCCGCGCTGAACCAGATGGTCCTGACGCAGATCGGTGTGCGATCGGCCAGTCGCAGCACTTCGATCCGGATCAGCGGCGCGCCGGTCTTTAACGCCAGCCGCCGCGCCAGTTCGCGGCTCGCGAGTTCCCCGGAGGCGCCGACCAGCCGGCCGTCCGGCTCGCGGCCGCCGGCGCCGACGATCTCGGAGAAGCGCGTGCGCGAGCGCAGGGGATAAGCGAGCCTTGGTGCTTCGACATAGGTGCCACTGCCGCGCTCGGCGCGCACCAGACCGCGCTCGGCCAGTGTCGCCAGCGCGCGGCGCACGGTGTGGCGGTTGACGCGGTAGGTTTCGGCGATCTCCATTTCGCCCGGCAGCTTTTCGCCGGCGGCAAACGCGCCACCGGCGATGCCGCGCTCGATGCCGTCGGCAACCTGCCGCCACAACGCCACGCCGGAGGCCGCGTCCTGCATGCTCATGGCTTGGAAATGCTCATCGCGTGCAAAGGCTCATCGCGTGGAAAGGCCTGAGAGGGGCATCGGAAAAATCACCCATTTGTCACGAAACAGTCATGGCGCACCGCTATCAAGTTGTCTAGTATCATAGACAACTTGAGTCCGGCAAGAACTGAGTTTGAGAAGGCCGATATGAACGCGGGCGTCGAAAACGGAAAGCAGACAAAGCGTCAGGCGGCGATGGCGGTGCTGGCGCACTCCGATGCGGCCGACATTGCCGGTTATCTCGGCGCCATCGCCGCGCCGGCTTACGAGGATCTGCGCGAGCCGGAGAACGGCCTCGTGATGGTGCGCGGCCGCATCGGCGGCGACGGCGCGCCGTTCAACCTCGGCGAGGCCACGGTCTCGCGCGCGGCGGTGCGGCTTGCAACCGGCGAGGTAGGTTTTGGCTATACGCTCGGCCGTGACCGGCAAAAGGCGCGGATGATCGCGCTGTGCGACGCGCTGGTGCAGTCGAATGAATTCGCGGACGTGGTGGAAGCAAAGGTGCTGGCGCCCCTGCGCGCGGCCATCGTCTCCGCGCAAGATCGAAAGGCGCAGGAGACCGCGGCGACGCGGGTCGATTTCTACACGCTGGTGCGCGGGGAAGGGTGAGTGATGACGACGATTGCCGAACTTCCCGCAGGCTTCGCCGACAAGGTGCTGTCGGCGCAATCGACCTTCCGTTCCGTGATGGACGCGATGGCGCGCCCCGGCAGCGTTCAGCAGATCGTCGCCGTCGCCGGCGCCCCGTCGCCTGTCATGCGTGGCACCGCCGCCATTGCGCTGACCTTGTTCGACCACGACACGCCGGTCTGGCTCGATCCGTCGATGTCCGAGACATCGGACGTGACAAAATGGCTGAAATTCCACACCGGCGCGCCGGTGGTAAGGGACTCTTCGGTCTGCAGCTTTGCGCTGATCGGCGATGCGCGGGCGCTTCCCGCTCTGGATCGTTTCGCATTCGGAAGCAATGAATATCCCGACCGTTCGACCACGCTGATCCTGCAGATCGAAAGCCTGACCCAGGGCTCACAGTTCGAGCTGCGCGGCCCCGGCATCGATGGCGCGGCGGTGCTGCAGGCGAGCGGTCAGCCCGCGGACCTGTTCGACCGGCTCGCGACCAATGCCGCGCTGTTTCCGCGCGGCATCGATGTCGTGCTGGTGGCTGATGACGCCATTGTCGCCATACCGCGCACCACGCGGTTCGCCGCGAAGGGAGACTGAAACATGTATGTCGCCGTCAAGGGAGGCGAGCGCGCCATCGAGAACGCCCATCGGCTGCTGGCGCATGAGCGCCGCGGCGACCCTGGCATTGCCGAGGTGACGCTGGACCAGATTTCCGGACAGCTCAGCCTCGCCGTCGACCGCGTGATGTCGGAAGGCTCGCTATACGATCGTGAACTCGCCGCGCTCGCCATCAAGCAGGCGCGCGGCGACATGATCGAGGCGATCTTTCTGGTTCGCGCCTTCCGCGCCACTCTGCCGCGCTTCGGCGCGACCGAGCCGGTCGACACCGGCGAGATGCAAGTGCGCCGGCGGATTTCCTCGACGTTCAAGGACATTCCGGGCGGCCAGATTCTGGGCCCCACTTTCGACTACACCCATCGTCTGCTGGACCCGCAGCTCGCCGAGGGTTTTGCGCCCGAACCGCCGGCGACCGCGGATGCCGCGAATGCGGCGATGCCGCGCGTCACCGACATTCTCGGCCGCGACGGCCTGATCGAGCCGTCGCCCGAAGCGGATGTGGATACGCCTGTAGGCGACCTCACGCGCGAGCCGCTCAGCTTCCCCGCCGACCGCGATCTGCGGCTGCAAAACCTGGCGCGCGCCGACGAGGGTTTCTTGCTGGCGCTGGGTTACTCGTCGCAGCGCGGCTATGGCCGCAATCATCCGTTCGCCGGCGAAATTCGTTTCGGTGAAGTCGAGGTTGAGTTCATGGCCGAAGAGGTCGGTTTCGCGGTGCCGCTCGGCGCTATCGCGCTGACCGAATGCCAGATGGTCAACCAGTTCAAGGGTTCGGCCACCGAAGCGCCGTGTTTCACCCGCGGCTACGGGCTCGCCTTCGGACAGAGCGAGCGCAAGACCATGTCGATGGCATTGGTCGATCGCGCGCTTCGCGCCCGCGAACTCGGCGAAGAGATCATCGCGCCCGCGCAGGACGAGGAATTCGTGATGTCGCATTCCGACAATGTGCAGGCGACCGGATTCGTCGAGCATCTCAAGCTGCCGCATTATGTCGACTTCCAGTCCGAACTCGGCCTGTTGCGCAAACTGCGCCAGGAGTTCGAACAGGCGGGTAGCCTGCCTGACATGCAGGAGGCCGCGGAATGAACGCGCCGGCCTACAATTTCGCCTATCTGGACGAGCAGACCAAACGGATGATCCGCCGCGCCATCCTGAAGGCGATCGCGATCCCCGGCTATCAGGTGCCGTTCGCCAGCCGTGAAATGCCGATGCCCTATGGCTGGGGCACCGGCGGCGTGCAGGTGACGGCGGCGATTCTCGGACCCGACGACGTGCTGAAGGTGATCGACCAGGGCTCCGACGACACCACCAACGCGATCTCGATCCGCAAGTTTTTCGCCAAGACCGCGGGCGTCGAAACCACGACCTCAACCGCGGATGCGACCGTGATCCAGACCCGGCACCGGATTCCCGAGGCGCCGCTGCATGCCGGCCAGGTGCTGGTCTATCAGGTGCCGATCCCGGAGCCGTTGCGTTTCCTCGAGCCGCGCGAGACCGAAACGCGGCGCATGCATGCGCTCGGCGAATACGGGCTGATGCACGTCAAGCTCTACGAGGACATCGCCCGCTTCGGCCACATCGCGACCTCCTATGCCTATCCGGTGAAGGTGAACGCCCGCTACGTGATGGATCCGTCGCCGACGCCGAAATTCGACAATCCGAAGATGGACGATTGCCCGGCGCTGCAATTGTTCGGCGCCGGCCGCGAGAAGCGCATCTATGCGATCCCGCCGCACACTCGGGTCAAGTCGCTCGACTTCGAGGATCATCCGTTCACGCGCTATCGTTTTGATGCGCCCTGCGCGCTGTGCGGGGCGGATAATTCCTATCTCGACGAAATCGTCACCGACGACCAGGGCGGCCGGATGTTCGTCTGCTCCGACACCGATTACTGCGAGACCCGGCAGTCCCAGGGACATCGCGGCACCGAAAGCGCGGCTCCGCACAAGGAGAGCGCGCATGGCTGAATACGACGAGCGATCAACCGCTTTTGGTCGCGGACCGCCTAGGCAAGACCTATGGCCGGCTGACCGCCTGCCGCGACGTGTCCTTTGCGCTCTATCCCGGCGAAGTGCTGGCGATCGTCGGCGAATCCGGTTCGGGCAAGACCACGCTGCTGCAGCTGTTGTCGGCGCAGCTCGCGCCAAGTGCCGGGCGGGTATCGTACCGGATGCGCGACGGGGTATTGCGCGATCTCGCCGCACTCGGCGAAGCCGAGCGGCGGTTTCTGTTTCGCACCGACTGGGGCTATGTGCACCAGGACCCCGCGCATGGGATTGCGGATGGCGGTGTCGGCCGGCGCCAATGTCGGCGAGCGGCTGATGGCGGTGGGCTGGAATCACTATGGCCGGATCAGGGACACGGCGTCGTCCTGGCTGGAACGTGTCGAGATCGATATCGGACGCATCGACGATGCGCCGCGCACCTATTCCGGCGGCATGCGGCAGCGGCTGCAGATCGCGCGCAATCTCGTCACCGAGCCGCGGCTGGTGTTCATGGACGAGCCGACCGGCGGGCTCGACGTCTCGGTGCAGGCGCGGCTGCTCGATCTCTTGCGCAATCTGGTCAGCGAACTCGGTCTCGCCGCGATCGTCGTGACGCATGATCTCGCCGTCGCGCGGCTGTTGTCGCATCGGGTGATGGTGATGAAGGGCGGCCGCGTCATCGAGACCGGGCTGACCGACCAGGTGCTGGACGATCCGCGCGAGCCCTATACCCAATTGCTCGTCTCCTCGATTTTGCCGGCATGAGTGTGCAACCAATGACTGCGATGATCGACATAACCAACGCGGAAAAGACCTTCATCATGCATTTGCAGGGTGGGGTGCGATTGCCGGTGGTGCGCGGCGTGTCCTTCGACGTCGAGCCGGGCGAATGCGTGGTGCTGTCGGGTCCCTCCGGCGCCGGCAAATCCTCGATCCTGAAAATGATCTTCGGCAATTACCGCTGCGATGGCGGCCGGATCGGCATCCGTCATGAGGGCACGGTGATCGACCTCGCCACCGCCGAACCGCGGCAGATCCTCAGCGTTCGCCGCGCCACCATCGGCTATGTCAGCCAGTTCCTGCGCGCGGTGCCGCGGGTGGCGAGCATCGATGTCGTCGCCGAACCGCTGATCGCGGGCGGCGTGGCGCGTGGCGAGGCGCGCGAGCGGGCAGGCAGCCTGCTGCGCCGTCTCAACATTCCCGAGCGGCTGTGGGCGCTGCCGCCGTCGACCTTTTCGGGCGGCGAGCAGCAGCGCGTCAACATCGCGCGCGGCTTCATCTCCGAGCTGCCGATCCTGCTGCTGGACGAGCCGACCGCCTCGCTCGACGCGGTCAATCGCGCCGTGGTCGTGGACTTGATCGATGAAAAGAAGCGCGCGGGCGTTGCCATGGTCGCGATTGTCCATGACGATGAGATCCGCCATCTGATCGCCGACCGGATTGTCGACGTGACGTCGTTTGCCGCAGCGGCATGAGGAAGATTTCGAGATGACTTCGAAGGGCAACGAAACCGTGCTTGGCAACGCCAGGATCGTTCTGGCCGACCGCGTGATCGAGCGCGGCTGGATCGCGTTCGCGGATGGGCGTATCGCCGAATTCGGCGAGGGCGACGCGGCAGCTGGAGCTGAGGATGCCGGCGGCGACCTGATCATGCCCGGCCTGATCGAACTGCACACCGATCATCTCGAAGCGCATTACGTGCCGCGGCCAAAAGTGTTCTGGGATCCGATCGCGGCCGTCGTCTCCTATGACGGGCAATTGGCGACCTCCGGCATCACCACGGTGCTGGACTCCTTAAGGGTCTGGCGCGAGGACGGCGCCGAGGAAGTCGACGGCAGGGCAGGCGTGCTGGCGGAAGCGATCGCATCGGCGCGCGAGGCCAATCTGCTGCGCGCCGATCACTTCCTGCATCTGCGCTGCGAAATTCCGATGCCCAGCGTGGTCGAGGAAGCCAGGGAACTGGTCGGCCGCCCGGACGTGCGGCTGATGTCGCTGATGGACCATACCCCGGGACAACGCCAGTTCCGCGACGAGGGCAAGCTGCGGGACTATTACCGCGGCAAGGGCGCCGGCATGACCGACGCCGAACTCGACACGCTGTTCGAGCGGCGCTTTGCCTATCAGAAGGCCTATGCGGCGACCAATATGCGCGAGATCGTGGCGCTGGCGCATCAACACGAAATTCCGCTCGCCAGTCACGACGACACGACCGACGAGAACGTCACCGACGCGATTCGGGATCGGGTTTCCGTGGCGGAGTTTCCGACCACGATCGAGGCCGCGCGGGGCTTGCACCAGGCCGGCATCGGCATCCTGATGGGCGCGCCGAACGTGGTGCGCGGCGGTTCGCATTCCGGCAACATCGCCGCCGTCGATCTCGCCCGCGAGGGGCTGTTGGATATCCTGTCGTCGGACTACATTCCCTCGAGCCTGTTGATGGCGGCGCTGCAATTGCCGCAGCGCGTGCCCGGTATCGATCTGGCGTCCGCTGTCCGTACCGTCACCAAGACGCCGGCCGAAGCGGTTGGTCTCATCGACCGCGGCGAGATCGCGCCCGGCAAGCGCGCCGATTTGATCCGGGTTCACGTGGCGCGCGAGATTCCGGTGGTGCGCAGGGTCTGGCGAGAAGGACATCGCGTGGCGTGAGCGAAATCCCGACTATATCGGATGTTCTTCCGGCCGCGATCGGGCCGGGAAGGCTCGTTCTGGTGGTCGGCCCGAGCGGCGCCGGCAAGGATACGCTGATTGGGCTGGCGCGCGCCGCCTGCGCCGATGACCGCAATGTTGTCTTCCCCCGACGGATCGTGACGCGGGAGGCCACGGCCTTTGAAGACAATGTTCAGGTGAGTTTTGAAGCGTTCCGGCAGGCGCGCAGCCAGGGCGAGTTCGCGGTGCATTGGGAGGCGCATGGCCATGGCTATGCCCTGTCACGCGCGATCGATGACGACATCCGCGCCTGCCGTACGGTGGTCGCCAACGTCTCGCGCACGGTGATCGAGCCGATGCGCCGCGCCTATGCCGAAGTCGTGGTGGTTTCGATCACGGCGCCCGCTGAAATTCTGAGCCAGCGCCTTGCCTCACGGGCGCGCGACAGCGACGGCAAGATCGCGAACAGACTCGACCGCACGGTCGACAGTGCTGCCGCCGCGCCTGACGAGACCATCAGCAATGTCGGCAGCGCCGAACACCATGCGCGGGAGCTGTTGCGGATCATCAGGGCCGGCTGATACAGGCTGTGGAAGCCATCGGGAGAACGGCCATGTCTGTCATTGCAACCGTCAAACAGCTGGAAGCGATTTACGGCCAGCCGAACGAGGCTTCCACGGTCAAGGTCGCGAACCGCATCACGCCGCAATATCGGATGCTGATCGAAAAGTCGCCGTTCGCGGCGCTGGCGACCTGCGGACCGGAGGGACTGGATTGCTCGCCGCGCGGCGATCTGCCGGGTTTTGTCAGAGTCCACGATGAAAAGACGTTGATGATGCCGGATCGCCGCGGCAACAACCGGGTCGATTCGCTGCGCAATATCGTGCGCGATCCCCGCGTCGCGCTGTTGTTCCTGATCCCTGGTTCCGGCAGCACGTTGCGGCTCAATGGCCGCGCGCAAATATCCGCCGACGCGGAGTTGCTGGCGTCGTTCAAGATCGACGGCAAGGCGCCGCGCACGGTCATCGTCATGAGCGTGGAGGAGATCTATTTCCAGTGCGCGCGCGCCATCGTCCGCTCCGATCTGTGGAATCCCGATAAGCGCGTCGACCCCGGGACCTTGCCGACGCCGGGCCAGATCCTCGCCGACATGAGCGAGAACCGGGTCGGCGGCGAGAGCTACGACCGGGAATGGCCTGAGCGGGCGCGGCAAACGATGTGGTGATGAAGCGCTATAGCGTCTCCGAGCGAAGTGGATACCGGTTCGCGTGAAGAAAACGCGTCAAGAAAAGATTTAGCGCCTCGGTTCTGAGTCGATCAGAACCGATCAGGTGCTAAGTGCTTGGTTTGCCGTGCTGCGCTGCGACATCTGCCGGCGCTGGCAATAGTTCCGACACAGCAAGTTGAGAGACTCCTGCCCAGACTCTGCTAAACTGCGACGGCAACTTGGCTTCACACCGCAGGAGTGTGAGTTCATGAAGAAGCTGGTGGAAATTCGTGGCCAGGAGTTGATGTGCCGAGAGCGCGCCATGCTGGATTCCGAGCGCAAGATTTTCTGGCTGGCACAGGCCGAAGAGTGGGAGCAGCGCGCGCTCGACGAGATTGCGTACCACTTCAGGGAATGCAACCTTGACGGGGCCGAGCAGCAAGCCGCTTCCCGCTAGAGCGGGCGCACCATAAAGCGCGGACAGCAGAAGTTTCGGACATCAGAAGTTTCGTCGGTGCGTCAGGCCGCGGCGCTCGCAGCCTGCGGACAAGTCAGCGTTGGCAAGTCCGGCGACGCGACCTTTTGCACCCCCGGCGCAATCGGGCCGCGGCCGCGCTAATGCCAGCGTTGCGGCCGTGTAATGGTCTGCCTGACTTCCGCGCCGCAGTCCGCACATTCATAGATGAAATCGATCTTCGCCATGCTCCAATGGGGCTCGACCTCCCGGACATACATGGGAAGCTCTCCTACGCAGCCGGGACACACGACCGGCGCTTCCTCGATGTCGTGATGCTGGATGTAGGCTGGCATGTCGGTTCTCCTTCAGCGGAAGCAACCTCAACCCCGCGCCTAATTTAGCGTGCGTGGCGGCATGCCCATCATCAACTCTTTCGAACGGAGGCAGAACAGACCCATATTGTCCGCGCGTGTGGCATTCCTGTAACATTTTGGTCCGCAAAACGGTGCCGGGCTACTTGCTTCAGACGGGAACGGCTGTGCGGCGCAGCTGGCGCATAAGTGAAACCAGAAACAAGAACGGGATGGAGAAGCCTCAATGATCGGATTTTCTGTGCAGGCGATCGAGCGCCGGGTCAGTCCGGAATTCGTGCGCAAGTTTCGGTCGCTGCCGGTGGCGAACGTCAGCGATTGCATGTCGCGCCTGACCGGAGGCGGGCCACGGTTGCGGCCATATCATGGCGAAGCTGTGCTTTCCGGACCGGCGTTCACCGTGAAGACCCGTCCCGGCGACAATCTGATAGTGCACAAGGCGCTGGATATCGCTTCGCCCGGCGATGTGGTCGTGGTCGATGCCGGCGGCGATCTCACCAATTCGATCATCGGCGAGATCATGGTCAGCTACGCCATCAATCGCGGGCTTGCGGGGATCGTGATCAACGGCTCAATCCGGGATTCCGACGCGCTGCGCCGCCTGAACTTTCCGGTCTATGCGGCCGGCGTGACCCATCGCGGTCCGATGAAATCGGGCCCCGGAGAAATCGGCAGGCCCATCGCGTTCGACGGCATGGTGATCGAGCCCGGTGACCTCATCATCGGCGATGGCGACGGCGTGCTTTGCGTTCCCTTCAACGAGGTTGAAGAGGTCTACCGGGCGGCCGCGGCCAAGAAGAACGCTGAAGACAATATCCTGGCCGATCTGAAGGCGGGGCGTCCGATGGACCGCGGCTGGGTCGACGCCGCGCTCGAGCAATTGGGATGCAAATTGCCGGAGTGACATGCAACGGTTTGGGCGAGGAGAGCGTTAAGCGGCGCGGCGGTGGCGGCCGGTGGCGACCGCTCGCGCGATCGCGACCGCTCGGCAGGGCGTACCGCCCGGCGGTGTCAGCCACAATGCTTTCCGGATTAAATCAGCCCGCCGGCGTCGATCGCCTTTTTTGCAAGCGCGACGGCCTTTTCGGCTGTGAGGGCATCGGCCGAGGTAGTGGCCTGGTCGAGCACCGAGGGCGGGAAGGCAACCCGGATTTTCTTGCCGTCCGATCTGCGGATGGTCGCGCGCCATCGATCCGTGTCGCGCCGGAAGGCGTCGATCACATAGGCCTTATAGGTAACGCCGCTCATGGAAGGCTGCTTCGCTGCGCGAGCTTCCAGTTGATCTGGATGCTGAGGCGGGAGCAGTCCGCTGGCGACATCGCGAACCATCTCGGTGATCTCCCGAACAATATCGCCGCGCGCGCCGCCGGTTGCATTCTTGAGCAGATACTTCACCGCCGCGCCAATCTCCGCCTTTGCGTGGTCGTCGCCCGCGAAATCCAAATCGATCTGAGCTGACATGATGGTTAGGCGCCCTCCGGGATGTTAGGCGCCTTGGGCGCTAACGGGTTTGCGGACAGCGTTTAGATAAGCGGACGGTCGTTAAAGCCTGATTATCGGAAAAGTTTTGATTTTAGTGGCTGCAGCGGATGGATCCGAAGCATCGCCGCTGCATCTCATGACGCAACCTGCGACGGCACTTCCGATTTGGAGGCATGGCGCGCATGGCCGGACTTGCTCATGGGCCGGCGTCTTGCGAATGATCCCCAGCAGACGCCTGCTAGGGCTAGTGTCGGCGCAGGCCGGCAACAGCTCCAGGTAGCTGTCGCGCGACCGCCACACCCCGCGAGATTCGCGGGATCAGATCAAAGCAGAGTCGACCGACACGAGTTTCGCGCATTAGGCTCATCGACGATGAGCCACGGCGTGATCGTGGGGACTGGTATGTTGCGTCATTTCTTTGGTTTATTGTTGTCGAAAGCGGTTCGGGTTTTTCTGCCTTTCTTTGCGGCCTTGTCGCTGTGGGGTGGCGCGTCCGCGCAAGTCCAGAATGGCTCGGTGTTCAATGGTCAGGGTCCGGGGCCACGGTTTGGTCCGGCCAACGCCGTCCAAAGCGCAGACGCAACGCCGAACGGGACTGAGGCGGGAGCTATTCAGGCTATCCTGCCGGATCCCGCATTGGGACCGAATTCGATGTTCGCGGGTTCGGTCAACGGTGGAATTTGGTTCACCAGCAATGGCGGCAGTTCCTGGACGGCTCTGACCGACAAGCAGTCCTCGCTATCCATTGCGAGCTTCGGACTGGATCCCGTTGATCCTACCGGCAAGACCATCATTGCCGGAATCGGAATCACGTCAAACGGTGCTTACGATCAGTTCAATACGCCATTCCAGGGCCGCGGCGGGCCACAGAACGGTCTGCTCTATACAACGAACGGCGGTGCGAGCTGGAGCGCGCTCGGAGCGGGTTCTCTGCTGAACCAAAGTGTCATCGGAGTGGCCGCGCGGGGAAATACAATTCTGGCCGCAACCTTCGAGGAGCAGGCGTTCACGACGACGCAGACTTCCGGCGGCGTGCCCTACGGGCTCTACCGCAGCACCAACGGCGGCAACAGTTTTTCGCTCGTCTCGGGTACCTCAGGATTGCCGAGCGGCGCCGTTACGTCGCTGGTGGCAGATCCCGCCAATCCAAATCGATTTTACGCAGCCATGACGTCGGTGGCCACGCCCAATCAGACAGCCGTCTACGTCAGCAACGATCTTGGGACCTCGTGGACACCTGTGTTCACCCAGGCCAACAGCAGCGGGACCATCAAGAACGCGCAGCAGACCGTGATTACTCTCGCGGCCGGTCCGGGCGGATCGATAGCGGTTGCGGTCAGCAATGTGTCAGGGGGGCTGTTCAATGGCACCTTTAGCGGGCTTTTCCTCTCGCAGGATGGTGGCACCAACTGGCACCACCTGACGGCCGCGCCCAACGTCGTTCCTGGAGGGCAGACCCCGGTCGACCTGCACATTGCGATTGATCCCACAAATGCCAATGTGGTGTATCTTTCAGGCGATGCGTATCAAACCTGCGGGAATACTCCCCCGACCTCGTTTTGCTCCCTTACTGCATATCGGGTCGTTTTCAATCCGGGTTCAAACACCTCGACGAGCGCCAGCCTGACGTTTGAAGGCACCAACGCCCAAAATTTTGCCGATGCCAACACTGTTCATGCGGACTCGCGCGCGATGGCGTTCGACGCGTCCGGCCGCTTGATCCTGTCGAGCGATGGCGGAATCTATTTGCGCAACAACCCGCAGGGAAGCGGTACGTGGCAGGGTTTGAACGGAAACATCTCCGCGTTTGAGTCGTATGCGGTGGCCTTCGATGCCAACAGCAAGAGGGCAGCCATCGCGGCGCAGGACAACGGCGTAGCATTGCAGTCCGCGCCCGGGAGCCCCCTGTACAATGCAATTCACCAGGGCGACGGCATTAACGTCCTTATCAATGACCGCACGCTGGCGGGATTGAGTGCGATCTACACGACGTCGCAGTCTCTTGGCATCCCAAGCCGGATGATCGTCAACGCGCAGGGACAACCGGTTAGTCCATTTCCGGACGCCACAAACCCTGGCGGCGTTCCCATAACCTGCGATGGCGGACAGGATTGTGGAACCGAAATCGGTTCCTCTTTCTCCAGTCCGGTGGCTTTGAACCGCATCGATCCCACGAAAATCGCATTGGGCGGTGGGCGGGTATACGTGACATCCGACCCCTTGAGTGCCGCGAGCGTCAATGCGACGAGCGTCGATCTCGCCCTCACGAACGCGGGAGGCCCCGTCGGTGGACCATCGACGATCGCATACGGCACACGCGACAACACCAATGCGCTTCTCGTTGGCGGAAGTGACGGGAGCGTGTGGGCCAGCACGGCCGCCGGAACACCAAGTTTGGCGAAGCTGACAAATTATGCCGGCGCCATACCAACAAGTACTACTTACGACCTCCGTACCCAGCAGCGGTTCTTTGTCACCGACAGCAAAGACCTCTGGTATGTCCGGAACGGAGCGGCGGCTCCCGGCAGCGTGACCTTTGCCGCGCTGACAGCCAATCTACCTGCCGGTTTTATTCGACCGAGTTCGACCGAGTTCATCTCCTCCAATGGCGTGAACGCTTTGCTGGTGGGCGGGATGAACGCTCCATTGAGCTGCAATTCGTCTCCGGGCGGCTGCACCATCAGTGCTCGGCAAAGCCCGATTACCGTGGCCGACAGTGATGTGTCCGGCAACCTCGGCGGCTGGCGCGCGTTTGGTCAGGGGCTTCCCAACGCACTCATCAACGCACTCGTCTATAATCCGGCGGTCGACACCCTTGTGGCGGGTTCGGTGGGCCGCGGCGTGTGGACGCTATACGACGTCACCAGTAATTTTTCATCCGCAACGGTCCTGCAATTCGGCTTGGCCAATAATGATTCGATCCCGGATGCATCGATTCTCACAGGTAATCGCGGGCTGATCAAATACGGCGGCGGTACGCTGACCATTGCAGGAAATGTGGCCTATACGGGGAATACCTCGATCAATGGCGGGGCCGTTGTCATCGGCAGCGGCGGCACGAGCGGCAGCATCATCGGTAACGTCGCGTTTTGCTCTGATGTCACGGACAGCTCGTGTGATGCGTCGGTCAACAAGGTGCTCGCGTTCAATCGCTCCGATCTCCTCACCTTCGGCGGCAGCATCACCGGCCCCGGGCAGCTGATGCAGGCCGGCAGCGGAACCACGCTGCTGACGGGCACGAGCAGCTATTCCGGGCCGACCTCGGTGAACGCAGGAACGCTGAGCGTGAACGGATTGATCACCTCGCAGGTGTTCGTGAACGCTGGCGGCACACTTGGCGGCGACGGCACGGTGGGCAGCACCACGATCAACAATGGCGGCGTGCTGTCGCCGGGCAATTCTGTTGGCACGCTTGCGGTACAAGGCAATCTGACGTTCGCCGCGGCCGCGGCCTATCTGGTCGAGGTCGGATCGGCCGGCGCTGACCGCACCAATGTCAGCGGCGTCGCGAGCCTCGGCGGTCATGTCTTCGCGTCGTATGTTCCGGGGAGTGCCATTTCGCGGAAATACACCATTGTCAATGCGACCGGCGGTGTCACCGGCGCGTTTGGCGGTGTCGGCGCTCTCAATTTTCCGGCCAGTGTATCTGCCAGCCTGAGCTATGATGCGAACGACGCCTATCTCAATCTTGCGCTGAATTACGCAGCGACGGGCAATCTGAACGTCAATCAGCAGAACGTCGGCAATGCGCTGGCCAGCTTCTTCAACGGCGGCGGCAGTATTCCCGCGGTTTTCGCGGCGCTGACGCCGGCAGGGCTTTCGCAGATCGCCGGCGAAACATCGACCGGGTCGCAACAGGCCACGTTCCAGGCGATGACGCAGTTCATCAACGCGCTGCTCGATCCCTTCGTCGACGGGCGCGGCGATGGCGTCCCGCAAGGCGCGGCAACGCCCTATGCGGAGGCAGGCGAGGGCGCGAGCGCTTACGCCGCAAATGGCAGGCCGGGCAGCGCGAGCGAGCGCGACGCCTATGCCGCGATTTCCCGAAAGGCGCCGCTGCGAAACACCGTCTACGATCCGCATTGGAGCGTGTGGGCTGCGGGCTTCGGCGGTTCGCAGACGACAAACGGCGACGGCGCTGTCGGCTCCAGCAGCGCGACCAGCCGGGTGTTCGGCACGGTTGTCGGTGCGGACTATCTGCTGTCGCCAAGGACCATCGCGGGCTTTGCGGTGGCCGGAGGCGGCACCAATTTCAGCGTCTACAATTTCGGCAGCGGACGTTCTGACCTTTTCCAGGCGGGTGCGTTCGTCAGGCACAGGGCCGGACAGGCATATATCTCCGGCGCGCTCGCACACGGCTGGCAGAACGTGACGACGGATCGCACGGTAACCGTCGCCGGGATCGACAAGCTGCACGCGAATTTCAACGCCAATGCGTATTCGGGTCGCGTCGAAGGCGGCTATCGTTTCGTCACGCCGTGGATGGGCGGAATCGGTATTACGCCCTATGCCGCCGGCCAATTCACGACCTTTGACTTGCCGGCCTATGCAGAGCAGGTGCTGGCGGGAACCAGCAACTTCGCACTGGGCTATGCGTCGAGGAGCGTGACGGACACGCGCAGCGAACTCGGTGTCCGCGCCGATAAATCGTTTGCACTCTCGAATGCGATCCTGACCTTGCGCGGCCGTCTCGCCTGGGCGCACGATTTCAACCCCGACCGCGCCGTCGCCGCGACCTTCCAGGCCTTGCCGGGGGCGACCTTCGTCGTCAACGGTGCCGTGCAGGCGCACGAGTCCGCGCTGACGACCGCTTCAGCCGAAATGAACTGGATGAACGGATGGTCCGCCGCCGCCACCTTCGAGGGTGAATTTTCCGAGGTCACCCGCAGCTACGCCGGCAAGGGTATCGTCCGATATAGCTGGTAGGTTGCGCGGTCCTGATCCCCGATTGATCGATATCAATGCGCGCCCGAGAGGAGCTCGCAGGATGCCGCGCGGGCGGGACTGTCCACGAAAATGTCGGGATCACGCGATCTCACTCGCCTTGAACAAGTTGTTTTCGGCAGCGCTCGCAATTGTCAGGATTCTTGCCGTGGTGAAGATCGGTCTCCAATTCTAGAGCGGGATGACTTTCTTCGGATCGTCATCGAACTCTATCTTCTTGTTTGAGCATGATCCGGAAAACCGGTTCCCACTTTTCCGGATCATGCTCCAGCCAATCGAGGAACAACATGAATTCGACACGCGCGGACGCATACAAGTTCATCGACCATACGTTTGATGTCGTCGTCGTCGGTGCCGGCGGTGCTGGTTTGCGCGCCACGCAGGGCGCCGTTGAGGCAGGCTTGACGACTGCCTGCATCACAAAGGTATTTCCGACACGCAGTCATACCGTTGCAGCCCAGGGCGGCATTGCAGCCAGTCTCGGCAATCTCGGCGAAGACAACTGGCAATGGCATATGTACGACACGGTCAAAGGGTCCGACTGGCTCGGCGACCAGGATGCCATCGAATATATGTGCCGGCACGCCGTCCCCACCGTCCTCGAACTGGAACATGCGGGGATGCCGTTCTCCCGCACCGAAGACGGAAAGATCTATCAGAGGCCGTTCGGTGGACACATGAGCGACTTCGGCAAGCATCCGGTACCCCGCGCTTGCGCGGCGGCGGATCGAACGGGACATGCCTTGCTCCACACGCTGTATGGGCAAGCCCTGCGGGTCGGAGCCGAGTTTTTTATCGAATATTTCGTGCTCGATCTCGTCATGGTGGATGGCGAGTGCCGCGGCGTTATCGCGTGGTCGCTGATGGATGGAACGCTGCATCGTTTCCGCGCGCAGACCGTCATCCTGGCGACGGGCGGCTACGGCAGGATCTACTTTTCCTGCACGTCCGCGCATACCTGCACCGGCGACGGAGGCGGTCTGGTCCTGCGCGCCGGCCTGCCGTTGCAGGATATGGAGTTCATGCAGTTTCATCCCACCGGCATTTATGGGGCGGGCTGCCTCATCACGGAAGGCGCGCGCGGAGAAGGCGGCTACCTGGTGAATTCCGAAGGCGAACGCTTTATGGAGCGTTACGCGCCCAGCGCGCGCGATCTCGCATCACGCGACGTTGTCTCTCGCGCGATGACGGTGGAAATCCGTGAGGGCCGCGGCGTGGGTCCAAAAAAGGATCACATCTACCTGCATCTCGATCACCTCGATCCTCAGATGCTGCATGAACGGTTGCCTGGCATCTCGGAATCGGCGCGGGTGTTTGCCGGCGTGGACGTGACGCGGCAGCCGATACCCGTGCTGCCGACCGCCCACTATTGCATGGGCGGCATCCCCGCGAATTATCACGGGGAGGCGATCAGACCATCCGACGGCAATCCTGACGCCACGGTGCCCGGCCTGATGGCTGCGGGCGAGGCCGCCTGCGTTTCGGTTCACGGAGCGAACAGGCTCGGCTGCAACTCGCTTCTCGATATCGTCGTGTTCGGCCGTGCGGCAGCGCTGCGCTGCGCCGAAAAATTGACTGCGAAAGCCCGACAGCCGGAACTGCCGCCCGACGCCGGGGAAGAGACGCTGGCCCGGTTCGACCGACTGCGCAACGCGAAGGGCGGAACGCCAACCTCCACTCTCAGGCTGCAGTTGCAGCGCGCAATGCAGAGCTATGCGACCGTGTTCCGGACGGCAGGCATTCTGGAGGAAGGCCGGCAAGCGCTGCGCGCGGTCTGGGATGGATTTCCCGACATCGCGGTATCGGACCGATCGATGACCTGGAATTCCGATTTGGTCGAAAGCCTTGAGTTTGAAAATCTTCTTCTTCAGGCGACGGCTCTGGTGGATTCGGCGATCGCCCGGACCGAGAGTCGCGGGGCTCACGCACGGGAGGATTTCCCCAAGCGGGATGACCAAAACTGGATGAAACACACGCTTTCCTGGGTGGATCCAAAGGGAGCCGTGCGCCTGGACTATCGGCCCGTCCATACCTACACCTTGAGCAAGGACATTCAGTATATCGAGCCGACGGCCCGCGTTTACTGAACCGGGTTCTTGTCGCGATATCAAAGCCAATGAAAGCACTCCGCCTCGCCGTACCGCCAAAACCGCCACTACGGGACGACGGGGTGGTTGAACAGGACCCTGTTTGCTGCAGTGCGGGAGCCCGCCTTTCGCCCAATGCAAGGGGCTGACAGCATGGGGGATGTCCGAGCTCGGCTGAAGCGGAAGAAATCTGCTCATAGTGCGTTCTTCGGATGTTGACCCCGGAGATTCGGTTCGCAGGATATTCGGATCGATTTCCCTTGACGGAACAACGCCCCGGACTATTTTTTAGGGGTCGGCTGAACGTGAATGCCCGGTGGCGAAGAATTGCAGGGAGTTGGCCATGCCTCATACCCTGGTTCCCAGCGATCACGTAGAGACTGCACCGGTCTACGGTCGCGGCGGTGAGAAAATCGGCACGATCGAGCGACTGATGCTTGAGAAGAAGAGCGGAACAGTTGCCTACGCGGTCGTGAAATGCGGCGGATTACTCAGAGGTGAGGTGCGCCACTATCCGGTGCCCTGGGATTCGCTGAAGTACGATGTGGCGCATAAGGCCTACACAACGAACCTCACGTTGGAAGAACTTCGGAGCGGCCCATCGGAGCTCGACGGCGAGGCTTTCGACTGGGGCGACCGCTCCGCGGTCTATCGCTATCCGCAGTATTGGTCGGTGTAGCGCAGCCAACCTGCCGCGAGAATATATGCCACCGCCGGCAGGAAACCGATCGTGTCCGGTGCCGCCGCTTCTCCGCGCGACGCGCCAACCCGCGAATGCGAGATTTGCGCTGCTGCCGATGAAGTCCCTCGGCAAACTGCCGGCACGCTCAGCAGAACGGCGATCAAGGTTTTCCGTTGCGATGGGTGCAACGTGATCGGAACGGCGCCGCTCCGAGGCCGCCTCATGAAGCGACGCCGGCTTTCTTTGTGGAAAGGATGGAATAAAGTTGTGCTGACGATTCGTCGTGGGATGGCACCGTTCGAGAATGGCGAAATCATCTAAACTCGTTGCCGCAAAGGCGTGGGCGCGTTTTGCTGGTGAGAAGAAGGCGTGACCGGCTGTGGATGTTTCCGGGAGGTCGTCGGCGCGGGCGCGAAACGGAGAAAGATTGCCTGCGGCGGGAAATGCGGGAGGAGCTTCCCAAGCTCAAGTTGGGACGGTTGAGGCTTTGGAAGGAGGTCAAGGTCAGGAACCGCAAATCGGGCCGCAAAATGAGCGACGCTATATTCGTCGCGAAAAAAGCGTCCGGTCGTCTCACCATCGGTGACAAGAAAGAGATAGACAAGGCGAAATGGAGTAAGCCGCGCGGCATTCGTTTGACGCCGACCTCGCGTTACATTCGTGACAAGCTATTCCCCGGGGGCAAGTAGGCCGTGACGACACTCCGGGCGTGGCGTGGCGGCCACCGACCATGACACAACCTATGCGGTAATCCTGTTAAGACAGAAACTCAGCCTCGCTGACCTGGACGCGATCAGCGTGGAGCGACCAATCTTTCACGCATTCGCTTTCGCAGAACCTGACCTTGGCCAGGTCCGAGGCGCGCAGCTTGTCCGCAGCGTCGACTTGCACCGAACGCTGACAGATTTCAGCTTCGTGCCCGTTGTCGCCAAGTACGTGTTTCATGAACCGAACTGTATATCGTGCCATTGAAGCCTCCTTTGACTTGGCGATTTGGAATTGGCGATTTGGACTTGGCGATCTGGACTCGGCGGTTTCACTGGTGATTTGTCAACGCGACCCGGTTGGTGCGGCCACCCGGGAATACGCCGGAACCGGGTCTCGCCTGGGGACCGTTCGGTAAATGCCTCCGCCAAGTCATATCGTTAAGTCGCAAAAAAATTGATGTTGAACAATGTGCCCCGTCGCTAACCCGTGGTCATGCGGCGGCGATTGTTTCCCATCGCGTATCACTCGTCTCTGATCGCGCGTCCGGTCTGGCAGGGTTAGTTCGACCGGTAACGTTGCTTTCTTTGACGTGTGACGCGATTTCAGCTCGAGCAAGATGCTCCCAGCGTTCGGCTTCACTGAGCCATTTCCAGCTATTTTCTGGATGGAAGGTTGCCTGCTGACGGCACAGCGAGCCCATCGCGCGGCAGCTTAGAATATTTTTCATGCCACCACCTCCCTTTGGGACGCAGCACCTTATGCCCGGCATAAGGTCAGGAGTATTATGATTATAGGACAGAACTAAATGTAATAGTGTCGGTTGGACGACGAAGTGCCGCCGGCGCGCTGCCTTGCAGCAATTCCCGTCACCGGCTTCGCCAATGGCTTCGATTTGGTCATGTCCGGCCGCTCCCCTCGGCAAATCCGAACCTCGCAAATGACCCGGGGGGTAATTTAGCGTATTGTGCATGCAACCGGAGAAACAGCGATGCAATTGCGGGTCTTTGGGCGCACGGGAATGCGGATCTCGGTGCTGGGCTTCGGCTGCGGAGCAGTGGGCGGATTTATGGTGCGCGGCGATCCTGCCGAGCAGGAGCGTACCATCGCGCGGGCGATCGCCGCTGGCGTGAACTACTTCGACACCGCGGTGCAGTATGGCAATGGCGAATCGGAAAAGAACCTCGGCCGCGTTTTGCAAAAGCTGAAACCAGCCAACGTGGCCGTCGGCACCAAGGTCCGGTTGCCGCCCGGCGAGTTCGGCCGCATTGCCGAGGCCGTAACGATGTCGCTCGAAGGCAGTCTGGCGCGACTACGTCTTGACGGGGTCGACATCTTTCACCTGCACAATGCGATAACCGAGACAGGAGGCGGATCGGCGCTGAGCGTCCAGCCAGGTGCTCGGCGACGTGGTGCCGGCGTTCGAGCGCCTGCGTCAGCAGGGCAAGGTTCGTTTCCTCGGGATGACGGCCGTAGGCGACACGGCGGCATTGCATCAGGTGATCGATGCAGGCGTCTTCGACAGCGCGCAAATCGTCTACAACATGCTCAATCCATCTGCCGCCGAGGAATTACCGGCGAACTATCCGGCACAAGACTATGGACGATTGTTCGATCACACCAGGGCGGCCGGCGTCGGCGTAGTGGGCATCCGCGTGCTGGCCGGCGGCGCACTGTCGGGCTCAGCCGAGCGTCACCCGATTGCCGGTCCGGCGCCCGAGCCGATTGGTTCGGCTATGAGCTACGATGCCGATGTCGATCGCGCGCGCCGTCTAATCCCGCTGGTAGAGGAGGGCTTCGCCGCCAGCCTGACCGAAGCCGCCACGCGCTTTGCGCTGTCTCACCCGGCGATGGGCACCATCCTGGTCGGTATGGCGACGCCGCAACAGTTCGAGGACGCACTCGCTGCGGTCCAAAAAGGTCCACTGCCGCAAGCTGCGCTCGACCGGCTGTCGGCACTGCGGCAGGCATTCTCCGGCGAGCCACGATGATCGCCTTGGGTTACCCAACCACGATTGCTGTTAATCGGCGTGGGGTCCCGACGCCGATCGGCAAGCTAAGTTATTGACCTACCCAGCGGTGGAGGGGGCATTCTTGGACGCTTATTCACAAGCTGTGCGGTCTCGGCTCTGGGGTGCCTCCAGGCCGTTCAGATCAGAAGCGCTTTTCGGAGAGAATACGCGCGGCGTGTTGAAGTCTGTCAACAGAACGCTCGGTGTCGGTCAGAGCGCAACAGCTGACCAAGGTATCGATAATGGCGAGCTGAGCTACGCGGCTGCTCATGGCCTCGGGCCGATATCGGGTTTCATTTGCGACAGTATAGAGCAGAACGTCGCAATGGGCCGCGAGAGGCGACTTGCCGAGCCGCGTGATGCCGATTGTGCGGGCACCGGCTTCCCGCGCCAATCGGGTCGCGAGCACCGTCTCGACCGTGCTGCCCGAGTGAGACACCGTGACGGTCGTGACTGTCGGGCCGGTCATACCAGCGCTGACCGCCTGCACATGGGAATCGACCACTGCGCCCGCTGCGAGCCCCAGCTGCAGCAGGCGATAGGAAAGATCCTGCGCAATTGGCGCCGAACTTCCTATGCCATAGATTTCGATTCTCTGGGCTTCCCTCAACAAGCTTGCCGCTTTCGCCAACGACTCCATTGAGAGAAGGCGGCGCGTTTCCTGGAGCGAAGCGGCGTGGGCGGCAAAGATGTGATCCGTGACGGTCGCCGGATCATCTCCCCGATGCAGGTCCTCCTGAATCAGACGAACCGGCTCGATCAGATCCCGCGCCAAAAGAATCTTCAGCTCCTGAAACCCTCGAACGCCCACCCGGCGGCAAAAGGAAACGATCGTGCCTTCACTGACGCCACACGTCTCGGCAACCTCGGTGATCGACATGTGAATGAAAGACTCGGGCTGCGCGAAAATCAGCTCGGCGATCTGCCTGGCTTTCGGAGGAAGGTCATGCTGCAATTCACGAACGCGGGATAGGATGCTGTTCACAGATGGCCCTGCATTGAAGTTCGAGCGTGTCACCTGCGCCCTTGCTAACAACGCGGGAGATTCATTTGGTGGATCGCCCGGAGCCGGTTGCGATGTCAATGGCTGTTGTATTCGCCGGACATGTACGGCACGGCGGTCGCGCTTACCGGCGCTCTCCGATGGCTCATGTGTCATTCCCGCCCGCTCCGTCCCTCGGTGCTCTCCAACCATTCCGGCTCTTCGAAGCCGTCACCGGCTGATCGCCGCCTGGGGGCGATTACTGAGAAAAGCTCATAATAAATTCTTTCAGAAATAAATTATTCACATCTTCGTCAAGTCGCGCTGGCACTCTCGCCGAGCTTACCCCGCGCAGCGCGCCAAGCCTGCGCTGCACAGCGTGATCCGTCTTTTCAACCCGTTTCAGTAGAAGGTCGATACAGGATGACAACACGTCGTAATTTTCTAGCGGGCGCCACGGCGGCGGCTGCCTCCACCACCATCAGCCGGGCGCTGGCCATTCCGGCGAGGCGCCGGACCGGCACCATCAAGGACGTCAAGCACGTCGTGATCCTGATGCAGGAGAACCGCTCGTTCGACCACTATTTCGGCACCATGCGCGGCGTGCGCGGCTTCGGCGACCGCTTCCCCATTCCGCTCGCGAGCGGCCAGACGGTGTGGCACCAGTCTGACGGCACCCGCGAGATCACGCCCTACCATCGCGATTCCGCGAGCAGCAACGCGTTGGTCGGCTACGGCACGCCGCACGGCTTTTCCGACAGCCAGGCAGCCTGGAACCAGGGCAAGACGGGCTACTGGGCCAAGTACAAGACCCAGTACGCGATGGGCTATTTCGGCCGCGACGACATCCCGTTCCAGTTCGCGCTGGCCGAGGCCTTCACGCTGTGCGACGCCTATCACTGCTCCATCACCACCGGCACCGATCCAAACCGCATCGTGTTCTGGTCGGGCTCGAACTTCAATCCCGCCCTGCGCGCGCAGGGCATCAACTGCACCACCAACGACAGCGAGCCCAACAACCTGCGCTGCTGGCCCAACCCTCATAACTGGGTAGCCGGCCTCCCGCAGCCTCAGCCGTCCTACCGCTACGTCGGCAGCGACTTCACCTGGGACACCCTTCCCGACGTGCTGCAGCGCGCCGGCGTGAGCTGGCACATCTACCAGGACATGAACGACAACTGGACCGGTGCGATGCACGGCTGCCTGGCGTTCTCCAGCTTCCGCCATGCACAGCCGGGCGACCCCAACTATGAGCACGGCCTGACCGGCGGTCCGGACTTTCTGGACCGGTTCAAGGCCGACGTGACGAACGGCACCCTGCCGCAGGTGTCGTGGATCCTGCCCACGCAGGCCAACTCCGAGCATCCCGGCGGCGGCAGCCCGACCCGCGCCGGCAACTTCACCGCGCAGATCCTGGACGCGCTGACCTCCAACCCCGAGGTGTGGAGCCAGACGGCCGTCTTCCTGACCTTCGACGAGAATGACGGCTTCTTCGATCACCTGCCGCCGCCGGCGGTGCCGTCCTATGACGCCGACGGCAACCTGATGGGCAAGGCCACGCTGCCGCTCGACGGCGAGTATTTCTCCAACACCGTCGGCAATATCCTCAACCCCAACGACACCATCAGCGGCAACATCCGCCCCTGGGGCCTGAGTGCGCGCGTGCCGATGTACGTGATCTCGCCGTGGAGCAAGGGCGGCTTTGTCAATTCGGAAGTGTTCGACCACACCTCGGTGGGACGTTTCCTCGAGAAGCGCTTCGGCGTCCATGTCGACGCCATCAGCCCCTGGCATCGCGCGGTTTCGGGCGACCTCACCACGGCCTTCGACTTCACGCGCCACAACGATCCCGCTTTCCCGCAGCTGCCCGACCAGAGCAACTGGGCCGCATCGGATGCGCGCCAGCGCACGCTGCCGGCGCCCACCGCGCCGGCGACGCCGCAGCCGCTGTTCCAGGAGACCGGGGTGCGTTACGCGCGGGCGCTGCCCTATATCCTGCACGCCAGCGCGCAGGTCGACGCCGGCAGGGGCAAGGTCAGAATCCTGTTCGCCAACACCGGCTTTGCCGGCGCCGTCTTCCACGTCTACGACCAGCGGCACCTCGATCGCATCCCGCGGCGCTATACGGTCGAAGCCGGTTACATGCTGGACGACGAATGGAGCGTCGGCGACGACGGACTTTATGACCTGTGGGTGCTCGGCCCCAACGGCTTCCACCGCTCCTTCAAGGGCGACCTCAGCCGCGCCCGGGCGCACGATGCGCCCAATCCCGAGATCTTCGCCGGCTACAATGTCGACGACGGCGGCCTGCACCTGCAGCTGCGCAACGACGGCAACGGCCACGTGCGCTTCACGGTGAAGTCCAACGAGATCTATGGGCCGCTGTTGGCGGTGAGCGCCTCGGTATCCGCCGCGACGCAGCCGGAGGCCCCGGGCTTCGGTCCGCTTCCCGGCTCCAGCCAGGTGGGCTCGGCCCGGGTGCCCGGTTTCCGGCCGGATGCCGACGAGCACGAGCGCCATTTCGGCCGGACGTCGTTCTTCCCGGGCGCCCACATCGGCGAAGGCCCGGCCACGTCGTGGGAGATCAAGGTGCCGGCTTCCGGCCACCCCAGGGAGATGTACTGGGATCTCGGCAAGACCGGCCTGTGGTACGACTTCATCGTCACCACTGATTCCGACGGCAGCTTCTACCGGCGCCTGGCCGGCCATGTGGAGACCGGCCGCCCCTCGGTGAGCGATCCTGGCATGGGCCTGGCCGACCGCTTTTGAAGAGGGCGGCGCAATCACAACAGCGATTGGAGGCGCCCTCGGGCGCCTTCTTATTTCATCCTCGCCTTGTACCAAACTTCACTGGTCTCACGACGAATCCGGTCGCGCGAGTTGCGAGCGCTACGCGGCGACGTCGATCGCATTGCGAAGACCGCCGGCGACAGCAAAGGGGGCGGTCTATTCGAACTTCGAGGACAGTCCAATTCGGTCGAGAATGTCCAATCTGCGACAGCGGCCGCGCGGCTATCGCGTCCAGACTGTTGCGGCCCCTGAGTTTGACCTCCGGGGCCGCAACATTCGGATCTGATCTTAGCCCGGCCGGTCAATGCCCGATGGGCTCTCTCCTGAGACGACGCTCGCTTCGTCCGTGTGGCTGCTTTGCCTGAGAAGCCATGGCATTGTTGGGAGCCGGGCTGTGCTCCTCACATATGCCGCCGATGCCGGCGGATGCGGCCCGGCATGTCTCCATGCTCGGATAACCGCAGCCATGAGCTGCCTGGGCGCCATTCGTAATGCAATAGTCGTCCGCGTGAACGGCAGGCGCTGTCATCATGAAAAACGCGGATACGAACAGGCTCGCAAACGAGGCGGTGAATGTCTTCGAAGTCGGTTTCATCTTTTCTTCTTTCTCTTCTTGCGGGTCGGGAGGAGCCGCCCGCAATAGTTTCATAAGCGCCGGATCGCGCCGAGGTTAACAACGCCGCACGTAAGCGCCGGACCAGGTTTGGCAATCGTCGCTATCCGCATTGCAGCAATACATAATTCAATTAGGCGCGTTGTAATTCTGTCATGGCAAGGGACCACGTTCCGGTGCTCGAACGGTGATGCGCAGTACAGAGTTGTGCGCATTGAAGCCGCCAAGCAGAATGATCAGGTGGTCTATCCTGGTTGCGGTAGTTTGTTTTATGCGCGCGAAGGCAAATTCGCATTGAAATATTTCCGCGGCAGGGCGCTGGGCCTCACGTTGCAACACACTTCTTGTTGCTGCCGACGATAGGGTACCCACCGAGGTGCCACGCGACGAGACCATGTCGCTTATTGCAGCGATGTCCCGGTTCGTACAATTCAGCCAGCATTACTGACCCATTGATCTGCATCATTGCGCTCAAGGGTGCGATGCTGCGTTCGTGGGTGCGTTAGTGGTTTTGGCCGCCTGAAAACCGCCAACAAAACGGCGATGTTCCGAAGTCTCCGCTCCCCTAACCGGCAATTGCCGCCGCCGGCAGGCAAGCAGGCGTCACAGCAGCGTTCGCATTGAGTGTGCCCCAGAGCGACCCCAACCGCTGGGGCATTTCGTTGCTGCGCATCTCTGACGAGGAGAAAATCAAACGCGACGCAGCCGGACTATTTATTGCAGATTATTGCAGACGATTTCCCAGGGAGAGAAAACATGACAAGAGCTGCACGGGCCTTTTTGATGGCTCTGATGTTGACGTCACCCGCTGTAGCCGTAGCTGGCCCGGCAGAAGACGCAAACGCGGCGGTTGATCGCTGGTCAGCCGCATTTAACAGCAATGATCCAGAGACCATTGCCAGGAACTATTGTCCGGATGCGATCCTTCTCGGAACTGTCAGTCCGGTGATGTCCGAAGGGACCCAGGCGATCATAAAGTATTTTACGCCCACGAAAGGAACCGGCAACAAGAACGCGATTGACGAACGGCGCACCATCACAATCGACGATAACGCCGTCGAAGTCACCGGCTTTTACACGTTTACCCGGATGGTAGATGGCAAAGCGGTACCGGGTCCATCGCGCTTCACGATGCTTGTCACCAGGCGCGGAGGTGAATGGTGCATAGCGCATCATCATTCTTCACCACACGTTCTGCCGAAGAGCTGAGGTCGTTACGGACGTGAGGCCGCCAACTCAGGCGGCTTCTTTTTTGCGCGCGGCTTGCATCGGAAGTGGCTGGCCCGCGGTCAAAGTGACGCGAATGACCGAACCGGACATCGGCGGGCCACCAAAGATATTTCATTCAACCGGCCCCGGCGTCTCCCAAGTGTCGAGCCTGGACATGGGGGCGGCAGTTGACCTGACATGTTGCTGACACGGATCGACAGGTTGCGGTCAGTGCCGCTCTGGCAGGGTCCCCTCATCGTCCACCGCACAAAGCGGCGGGACCGCCAAATTGGGGAGACCAAAAATGACCAAAATCTCGTCCTTCAAGATTGCCGCCGGGATGTTTGGTGTTGCGGCCTTGGTGAAAATTTCGGTCTTCGCAATCGCCGTCACGATGCTCGGCCTTGCGACCTCCGCCCAGGCAGGCAGCCTCGGCCAGCCATGTACCACTGCCCCGCAAAACCAATGGCTCTCGGTCGAGGCGATGCAGAGCAAGGTAGAAGCGCTCGGCTACAAGGTGCAGAAGGTGGAGAAAAATGCATGCGGCGAGTTGCGGTTCGCACTCGAAAAATTGCCGAAGTGAGCATGATGGCGCCCGTTATGAGCGCCATACGGGGTATTTCAGAAGGCGTTCGGCCGAGAGCCGAGGGCTCCGCGCGCTGACCAGCGGCTGCCCCTGCATGTTAGGCATGCCGAGTTGCTTCGTTGATGCAAATCAACCTTTGGGAGATGCCTGTGTGAGAGCCTGCTCGAATGCGATAAGGCCGCAATAAGCAGGGCGTGCCCTCAACGTCCAAGACGCGATCTGAGCAATATCGTGTCGACAATGTATGGGACGCCCCGACGCGGTGGTTACCGGAGAATAACAGAGGAGTGGTCGCCATGATCAGATGCGCCGTCGCATTGCTATCCCTCAGCTGCCTCTTTGCATCCTCCGCTCTGGCACAGGATGATCTGCTGGTGAAGGCGAAGCAGCAATTCGAGCCGATCCCGACAGCTCCGCCAGTGCTGCCCGGTAACGTGGCGACCCCCGGGAAGGTCGAACTCGGCAAGATGTTGTACTTCGACCCGCGGCTCTCCGCGAGTTCATGCCATCAGCTGCAGCTCGTGTCATAGCATCGGGCTCGGCGGTGCTGACGCCGAACCCACCTCAATCGGCCATCGCTGGCAACACGGCGGGCGCAATGCTCCCACGGTCTTAAATGCGGTATTCAACAAAGTGCAGTTCTGGGACGGCCGGGCCAAAGACCTCGAAGAGCAGGCCGGTGGGCCGATGGCTAACCCGGTCGAGATGGCGTCGCCCCAGGCGCATGTGGCCGAGCAGCTGAAAGGCATTCCGGGCTATGGCGACCTATTCGCCAAGGCGTTCCCGGGCGAGTCGGCCCCGATCACGCTTGCCAATGCGCAAAAAGCCATTGCCGTATTCGAGGCGACGCTGATCACGCCAAACGCGCCGTTCGACCGCTTCCTGAGGGGCGAGCAGGACGCGCTTTCGCCGACGCAGAAAGCGGGCCTGACAGTCTTCATGGATAAGGGATGCTCGGCCTGCCACAACGGCATCAACGTCGGCGGCGGCATGTACGCCCCGTTCGGCGTGGTCGAGAAGCCGGGTGCCGAGTTCCTGCCACCCGCCGATAAGGGCCGTTTCATGGTTAGCAAAACTCCGAGTGATGAATACGTCTTCAAGGTCCCGACGCTCCGGAACATCGCTCTGACGGCGCCTTATTTCCACACCGGGAAAGCCTGGGATTTGCGCCAGGCGGTGGCCGTGATGGGAACCAGTCAATTAGGCACTCAGCTGACCGACGATGAAATCAACAAGATAACCACCTTCCTCGACAGCCTGACCGGTGAACAACCGAAGGTGACGTACCCCATCCTTCCGCCGAGCGTCGCGACCACGCCCCGACCGCAGCCGTGATCGAGGTTATCGGTTCTTCCCGCTCTATTCCTCACGGCGATTTCGCGAAGCCCGGCTCCCGTGGCCGGGCTTTCATTCGCGCGGGCAGGTCGCCCTACGCCTGCTTGGGCGGCCTTTCGTTTTGCGCTCGCAGATCAAGCTCACAGATCAAGAAGTGAAAACCTGGCTGATGTCCCTTCCCCCAATGCGGTCATCTTGGTCGTATCCGTCCGGCGATGCCGGTGAATGCGCTTGGCCGGTAGCCGACGCCCGGAAGACGCGGCGACAAGCGTTCGCCTGTCAGAAATGATAATTCGCGCCGGCGGTTACTGCGCTGATTGTATCCTTCAAGTTGCCCACGGTGACGATCAGGTTGGGCGCGGTGTTGGTCAGCGTAGCGCCGTGGCTACCGAAGTCGTAGTAATTGTATTCGAGGTTCGCCGACCAGTGCGGGGCGAATGCCCAATCCACGCCGGTGCCGACCGTCCAGCCGTTCCGGGTCATGGTTGCGCCGGGATCGACGGCGATCCCCGCAACCGTCGTGAAAGCATCGTCGGCTTTTTCATGGGTCCAGGCGGCACCGCCCCGTACGAAAACCAGCCAGCGGTCAACGAAACTGTAGCCGAGCCGCGCAGTAGCTGACGCCAGGAAGTCGTTCCTGAGGGTGAATTGCGACGGGAGCGTCACTCCCGTAACCAGGCTTCTGACAGTGCCGGGATGGCTGCTTTTCAGGCTGGTCCAGGCTGCCCGGCCTTCGACACCTGCAACCCAGCCCGGCGCGAACTGATAGTCGCAGCCGATCTGTCCGCCTCCCACGAAGCCGGTCGAACTGAGGCCAACCGAGTTTCCGAGCAAGCTGGTTGCCCTGTCGTCGCTGACTACGCCGCCGATGTGCCCGCCGAGGTAGCAGCCGGTCCAAGAGTAGAAAGCCGGTGCCTTGGTGTAGACTCGTGCTGGCACCGGGCTTATGTCCGCCGCCAATGCCGGGCCCGCAGCAAATGCAACATACGCCATGCTTCCGAGCATGAGTTTCTTCATCGGAGTCCCCCTCCCCAATTTACGCAAAACAACTATCGAACGAATATCCGACCTAAGGTTGAATGATCGTGTCGATCTGTGACACGGTCGTGCACCAAAGATGGTTTTTTCGCGGAGCGCGAACATCGAGGCGCTTTAGAAATAGGTGCTGCTCATCCATCGATTCAGCTTCACCAGATGACGGACAGCTGGATCGACAGGCGTATTCGCAGCGGCGTGGGGGCGGTGAGGTAGCTGAATCCTATAATCAGGTTTTTCCGGCTTTGCGGCGTCTGTTCCGCAATGCTGGAAAAACCTGATTTGTTGAACCGGATCAAGTTGATTTGGGCTGTCCAGTCCCAATTCAAAAAATTTTCTTCTTCTCGTTTCACCCAAATCACTTTCATAACTGCCGCCGTCTCACCCGAATGAGGGGCGGCTCGCGATCGTCACGAACGTTGCGGTGAGATGCGGTGGACGCAAAGAGCGCGCGAAGGACGAGCGTGCGTGAGGCGGACGGCGAAGTCGTGTGGTCCTGACGCCCCGACGCTGGCGTCAAGTCGCGCGGAAATATCCGCGCGGCGACGGTGGCAAGAAAGCCCGGTCACCGGGGAGAGCGCGAAGTAAGCTGTAACACCATCGCGCAGGGAAGGCCGGATTGCCTCCGCTGAACCTGTATGCTCGTGTGCGTTTCCTTATGTGCATCTTGCACACGAGACCTCGGGTGCAGCGCGCACCCGGTCTTCCCTGCGCCCTCTCTTTCCAGGAGGGCGGAAAACGAAGCAAAGCTCGGGCGCATTGCGCCGCGGGATCGCGAAGCCGCGACTTAGAGATCGCGAAGCTGCGACTGCGAGATCGCGAAGTCGCGACTCGGAGATCGCGAAGTCGTTTCTTGCCGCCGATCGGGCGCCTGTTGTATTCATGGCTCCCGGAGCGGACCGGCCCCGCCGCGATTTGCCTGTCCCCCCATGATCTCGCTGTTTGTCGTCTTGTTGTTTGTCGTCTCGCTGTTTGTCGTCCCACAAGGAGTAAATCCATGACGCATGCCATCCGCTTTCATAAAACCGGCGGCCCCGAAGTTCTGGTCTGGGAGGAAGTCGGTCTGGGCAAGCCCGGTCCCGGTGAGGCGCGCATCCGCCACACCGCGGTGGGCCTGAACTTCATCGATATCTATAACCGCTCCGGGCTTTATCCGGTGCAACTGCCGAGCGGGCTCGGCGGCGAGGCGGCGGGCGTGGTCGAGGAAGTCGGCGCCGGCGTCACCGATCTCAAGGCAGGCGACCGCGTCGCCTATGGCGCCGCGCCATTGGGGGCCTATGCCGAAGCGCGCCTGATCCCGGCCGATCGGCTGTTAAAGCTGCCCGACGGCATCGATGACAAGACCGCCGCGGCGATGATGCTCAAAGGCCTGACCGCGCAATATCTGATCCGCCAGACCTATCGCGTGAAGGCCGGCGATACCATCCTGCTGCATGCCGCGGCCGGCGGCGTCGGCCTGATCCTCAGCCAGTGGGCGAAGCATCTCGGCGCCACCGTGATCGGCACCGTCGGCAGCGACGAGAAGGCGAAACTCGCCAAGGCCCATGGCTGCGCCCACACCATCGTCTATACGCGCGAGGATTTCGTCAAGCGCGTCGACGAAATCACCGGCGGCAAGAAGGTGCCGGTGGTTTACGACTCCGTCGGCAAGGACACTTTCCTCAAATCGCTCGACTGCCTGGCGCCGCTCGGCGTCGCCGCGCTGTTCGGGCAATCTTCCGGCAGCGTCGAGCCGCTCAATCTCGGCCTGTTGGCGCAGAAGGGATCGCTCTACGTGACCCGCCCGACGCTGTTCACCTATGCGGCCAAGCGCGAGAGCCTGGTGGCGATGGCGAACGAGCTGTTCGAGGTCGTGAAATCCGGCGCGGTCAAGATCGAAGTGCACCAGACCTATCCGCTGAAGGACGCGGCGAAAGCGCATGCCGATCTCGCCGCGCGCAAGACCACGGGCTCGACGGTGCTGACGGTCTGAGACCGGAGGGGCTTACGATGCAAGGAGAGGCGGGCGCGGTTTGCCTGCCTCTCTCACGTCTCGCCCTTGAAACTCAGCAAGCGCCGGATCATCCGGAGGTTGGCGTAATCGACCATCTTGCCATCGACCGTGACCGCGGCCTGGCCGTTGCGCTCCGCCTCTTCCATCGCCGCGATCACGCGCCGGGCGTTGGCGAGTTCTTCGTCGCTGGGAATGAAGGCGTTGCGCGTGACTTCGATCTGGCTGGGATGGATGACCTGCTTGCCGTCGAAACCCATCGCCGCCGCCTTCCTGGCCGTGGCTTCGGTCGCGACCGCATCGCGGAACGCGCCGCAGGGGCCGTCGATCGCGCGCAGGCCGAAGGCGCGGGCGGCTACCAAAAGCCGCATCATCGGATAGGCAAACAGATCGAGCGGGGTTTCCTGGTGCCCGTCGGCCGCGCTGCCGACATGCCTGTATCCCGAAGGCGACGCGCCGATCTCCGCGCTGCGGGCGCCGATCGAGGCCGCGAAATCGCCGACGCCAAGATGCAGGCCGGTCACCAGAGGGTCGCACGCTGCCAGCGCCTCGACATTGACCAGCCCGCGCGCGGTCTCGATCAGCAACTCCATCTCGGCGGGGTCATCGCGCGAACCGGTAGCCTCGGTAATCCAGTCACTGATTTTTCCAATGTCGGCCACCGCCTCCGCTTTCGGAATGATGAAGGCATCGAGCCGCCTGATTCCGCCGAGCCGCTTGATCTCCTCTTGGATCGAGGCGCTGTCGATTGCGTTCAGCCTGACGGCGACGGTCTTGTTGCCCCAGTCGTGCGTGACAAGTGCGGTTGCGGCGGCCTCCAGCGCCGCGGCCTTTTCGGCCGGCGGGACCGCGTCTTCGAGATCGAGGAACACGGCGTCGGCGGCGGACGCCGCGGCGTTCTGCACGAGGCGGGCGCGATGCGCCGGCGCCGCGAGATAGGTTCGGGTCAATCGCGAAGATGTCATGAGCCGGCTTTTTCCAACAGGCCGAGTTCGGCCAGGATTGCATCCGTATGTTCGCCGACGGCGGGAATATCGCCCATCACCGCTGTGAGGCCGGGAATGGTGATCGCAGGCAGGAAGCTCATCAGCGGTCCGTTCGGCGATCCCACCTTTTGCACGCGGTGGCGGGCATGAAGCTGCGGATGCCGGAGGAAAGCCTCGACCGTATTCATGTTGGCGTTGGCGATGGAAGCATCGTCCAGCCGTTGCAATACCTGCTCGGCGGAGAACTTTGCAAAACGCTGCTCGATCAGTGCCTCCAGCGCATCGCGGTTCTGCATGCGCTGCGGGTTGGTGCAAAAGCGGGGATCGGCGGCCAGCGCCGCATCCTCCAGCACCTCCGCGCACAGCGCGTTCCATTCGCGCTCGTTCTGGATGCCGAAGAACACCGTGCGCCCGTCGCCGCAGCGGAACGGGCCGTAGGGCGCGATGGTGGCGTGACGCGTGCCGGTGCGGACCAGCGGCTTGCCGGCGCCGTCGGTGTAATAGGCCGGATAGCTCATCCACTCCGTCATGGAGTCGAACAGCGAGACTTCGAACGCCATGCCCTTGCCGGTGCGCTCGCGATGGAACAGCGCCATCAGCACGCCATTGACGATGTACATGCCGGTCGAGGTATCGACGACGGCGATGCCGCATTTCGCCGGCTGTTCCTCGGTGCCGTTGACCGAGAGAAATCCGGCCTCGCATTGCACCAGCAGGTCGTAGGCTTTTTTCTCGCTATAGGGGCCGCCGCTGCCATAGCCGGAAATGTCGCAGGCGATCAGGCGGGGGAAGCGTTCGACCAGCGTCGCCGCATCGAGCCCGAGCCGTTTTGCCGCGCCCGGCGCAAGATTTTGCAGGAACACATCCGCCTGCGGCAGCAGCGCGTCGAGCACGCGCTTGCCTTCGCTGCTTTTGACGTCGAGTGCGAGGCTCTCCTTGGAGCGGTTGGTCCAGGCGAACTGGCTCGACATCCCGTTCATCACGTAATCATAATCGCGGCAGAAGTCGCCCTTGCCGGGCCGCTCGATCTTGATCACCCGCGCGCCCCAGTCGGCGAGATGCCGGCTGGCAAGGGGTGCTGCGATCGCCTGCTCCAGCGAGACGACGGTGATGCCGGACAGCGGCAGATTGGGCGGTTTCCCGTTCATCGATTGTCTCCAGATCGTTCTTATCGGTCCGGTATAGCCGGTTCTGGCGCCGAAGCGGAATACCGATTAAATGCGCTGGAGTTGCGATTTTGCCGGTGAGGCGAGGGGCAATCTGATGGCGCGCGTTGTTGTCCTGTTGCCGGCGCGGGATTTCGATCCGAGCGAAGCCGCGGTTTGCTGGCGGGTGCTGACCAATGCCGGACACGCCGTCCATTTCGCCACCCCCGACGGCAGGCCCGCCACGGCCGACGAGATGATGCTGACCGGGCAGGGCCTCGATCCCTGGGGCGCCATTCCGCTGTTGCGGAAGCTGCCGCTGATCGGACTTCTGATGCGGGCCAATCGCGACGCGCGGAAGGCTTATGCGGAAATGATCGCCGATCCCAGCTACCTCGCGCCGCTGCGCTGGGATGGAGTCGATGCGGCCGCGTATGACGGGTTGCTGTTACCCGGTGGGCACCGCGCGCGCGGCATGCGCGAATATCTGGAAAGCGACATTCTGCACAACATTGTCGTCCGCTTCTTCGATGATGCAAAGCCGGTGGCGGCGATCTGCCACGGGGTGCTGCTGGCCGCACGCAGTATCTCGAAGCCGACCGGTCATTCGGTGCTGTGGGGATACCAGACCACCGCGCTGACCTGGGCGTTCGAACACAGTGCCTGGTCGGTCGCGCGTTTCACGCGGTTCTGGGATCCGGACTACTACCGGACCTATCTGGAGCAGGCCGGCCAGCCCAAAGGCTATATGTCGGTGCAGCAGGAAGTGACCCGCGCGCTGGCACGCCCGGAGGATTTCCACGATGTCTCCCCGGAGGATCCACATCGACGCCGCAAGACCTCGGGGCTGGTACGCGATACCATGAATGATGAAACTCCGGCCTTTGTGGTGCGGGATCGCAACTATGTCTCGGCGAGATGGCCGGGCGATGTTCACACCTTTGCGAAAACATTCGCGGGGATGCTGAAGTAGCCAGCATCGGAATCAAGCTTCATGAACATTCTCATCGTTCTCGCCCATCCCGAGCATCAGAGCTTTAATGGCGTCATGTTAATGCGTAACGCGCCAGATCGTGCCGTTGCCATCTTCCGAGATCAGAAGGGCGCCATCGTGGGCCACGGCGACGCCAACGGGGCGCCCCCAAACTTCGGAATCGTTGACCACGAATCCGGTGACAAAATCTTCGTATTCGCCGGTGGGCACGCCGTCCCTGAGGCGGACGCGAATGACCTTGTAGCCGGTGCGTTTGGATCTGTTCCACGAGCCATGCTCGGCCGCAAAGCCGTCGCCGCTATATTCGGCGGGAAATGCCTTGCCGTCATAGAACGTGAGCCCGAGCGACGCCGAGTGCGCCTGCAGCAGCACGTCGGGCACGGTGACCTTGCCCTTCAAATCGGGACGTTGGCCGGAATGGTGCGGATCCTCATGGTTGCCGATGTAATACCAGGGCCATCCGTAGAACGCGCCTTCGCGCACCCGCGTGATGTAGTCCGGCACCAGATTGTCTCCCAGACCGTCGCGCTCATTGGTCGAGCAATAGGCGTCGCCGGTCCTGGGATGAACGGCGAGCCCGACGCAATTGCGGATACCGGTAGCAAAAACGCCGGGGTTTTTTCCGTCGGGATCAAACGCCAGCACATCGGCGCGATTGGTCTCGCTGCCCCAGCCTGCTCCCGGCGGATGTTTGCCAATCCATGACGACAAGCCTCCCGGCGGTTCCCGCATGCCCTCCGCGTCGTTGCTTTCCGAACCGACCGATACCAGCATCCGCCTGTCTCCCTGGACAAAGGCGATGTCCCTGGTGGAATGGCCGAAGCCGTGCGGCAAGTCTGCAACCACGGTCTCGGGCTTTTGCGCGGATGAGAGATCGCCTGGCTTGTACGGGAAACGGACAACGCGATCGGTTTCGGCGACGTAAACCCATCGCGGATTGTCGCCGCTCGGAAAGAAAGCAATGCCAAAAGGCTGATGGAGTCCGCTTGCATATATTTCGTTCGCCGAAGGCCTTGACCGTCCGTCAGCCGTCCGCAAGACCCGGATTCTCCCGGACCGGGTTTCGGCAACGAAGATGTCACCATTGGGCGCCACACGCATCTGCCGCGGGCCGCTCAGTCCCTCGGCGAACAATTCGATCTTGAACCCGGCAGGGACCTGGGGAAGCGCCGAAGGCGGCCGTCGCACGATATGAGCGGCATTGGCCCTCGACGGCGTCGCCCCGGGCTTCGGTAAATCCTCAGGCCGGATCAGCCGGCTCACGCCCGGTCTGTCGGCGCGCCAGTCACCAAATGCGGCGGCGCCCTTTAATGGTTCCGATTGGGCCAATGCGGGAGCCATCAACGTGGCGGTCAAGACAAGCGCCCACGCCGAGACCTTGGCGATGGTCCGGGTTTCTACTGCGTGCATCGGCCTGGATCAGGTATTCACTTCACCATCGCGCCATTGACATGAAATGACGAATGAGGCCGCCGACGCTGGCGTGGTAGCGGTGGTGGCGAATATGCGTCGGCGTCGCGCTCGACGGATACAACGCCGCCGAGCGGCGCTGCCCGATCGCCTCGAACTGCGCTTTCTGCTCGTCGCTCAGCCTGTCATAGAAGTCGTCCAGCGCCGCGCGTACGCTCTTGACCGCCTGCAGCATGACATCCAGCCGCTTGCCGACCGCTTCAAGCCGCGCCGGCGGGGTGATGGCGTCGTTCGGCTCGCATGAGGCCTTGAGCATGTCCGCCGCCTTTGCCGTGGCGTCCTGCAGCGTTGTAAGACTGGCGCGCTGCGCTTCGGTCGGGTGCAGCCTCGCGTCGATCTGGGCCGCGGGCCAGCCCGCCACGCCGGCTTGCGCAGCGCCGCAATTCTCGGCGAGCGAGCCGTTTCTGTTCCGCGCGGCATCGGCCCGGCGCTGTTCGTCACCGAGTGCGTTCAGCCGGGCCTTCTGGTCATCGTTGAGCAGATCGTAGAACTTCTGCAGTGGCGGCTGAACCGTTGCGACGGCTGATATCAGCGCTTCGATCCGCGTCTGCATGGCGGCGAGCCGCGCCGGCGCGGTCAGCCCGATCCGGGTCGGGCAGGCCGCTCTGATGTCCTGGGCCGCTTTCACCGAGGCGTTGGCGAGATCGTCGAGCGCCGCGCGCTGCGCGTCGTTGAGCTGAAGGGTCTGCTGGATTTGATCGATTGGCAGGCCGGCGATATCGCGGCTGTCCTCGCCGCACATCTGCGCCAGCTCATCGGGCGGCGAGGTTTGGCTGCCGGAGGTATGCCGGACGCTGACCCGATAGCCGGCGCCTTGCGGCCAATAGCTGGCGAGATCGTCATAGCCATAGGGCGAGAAGATGCCGGCGTAGATGTCGCCGTAGCCGTAGTCCCAGAACGGGTCGTCGTAGCCATAGCCCCACAGCGCGTAGTCGTAGATGTCGTAATAGGCGAACGGCCAGAATACCGGGCCGATCCAGCCGTAGCCGCCGTGGCGGTGCCGCCACCATCCGACTCCGCCGCGGCCGTCATGCCATCCCGCTGTCGCCGCCGTCGCGGCAATCTGGGCACGGGTATTCGGATTGATGAGCGCGGTCCTGTTGTGCAATGCGCCCGCGACCGCATGGGAATTCAACGCGTTCCGCACCGCGGCTGATCCGACCGTCACATTTCGATTGGGGCGGAAGGCTGTCGCATTCCGGGTTCCGCTCAAGCCGGCGGCCCGGTTTGGGCTCAGCGCCGCCGGGCCATGACTTGTTAAGCGGTTGCCGTGCGCTGCAGCCGGGCCATGACTGGCAAACCGGTTGCCGTGCGCTGCGAAGTTGCCGTGCGCTGCAAACGAGTGCTGACCGTGAAAAGCCGGGCCGTGCGGCGAAGTGCGATATCGCGGGTCTGCCGCCGCCGAAGTGAGGCGCGCCGCCAATATGTGCGCTGCCGAAATGAGGTCCGCCGCCGCCAATGCGCGGACCGCCGCCGAAATGCGGCGCTCCGCCGACATGCATTCCGGCCGCCGCCGAAGTGCGGCGCTCCGCCGCCCATCGCATGCGGAACTCCGCCGCCGCCACCACCGAAGCCATGCGGTGCGCCACCCCACCTCCGCCGCCGCCGTGACCTCCGCCTCCGCCGCCGCCTCTTCCCGGGCCTGCGTAAGCGGCGCCCGCCAGCACGGTCGCCAGAACAACAACGGTAAGGATCTTGATGTTTGACATGGCACCCTCGGGCGCCCCCCGCGAGTCTCCAATGAGAGGCAGCTCAATCGTGAGAGCAGCTCGATGTCGAATAACCCTCGCGCGACGCCGAAGTTCCATCGACCCGGCCCTGCATTCTGGTTCCGGATTCGCACTCCTGTCGGAATCGTAATGACACTGTCTTGAAACCGGTCTTAAATGAACGGGAGCAGGGCCGTTGGAGCCGCGACATGAAAGACCTCGTTCGGTACCGCGCGATGGAATCCCTGTGTCGCCAGAGCGCGGTGTTTCACCCCCTTGATAGCTGGCGGCTGCTTGCCGAAGCCGAAATGTGGCACCACAAGGCTGAGGAAGCCTTGGAGCGCAACCAAGCCCCGGAGCGCAACGAAGCGCCGTCTGCCAGGGCGCTCGGTCGACCTGAGTTGTCTGGCACGGCGAACCTGCCACTGGCGGGTTGAGGCTTGCGCTGGATCGTTCGGTCCGGTTGCTTGCACTGAAGGGCCATGGCCGGATGGCTTCGAACGCCGCTTCCTTCACTGCGCCTCGGCCTTGCGGAGATCGCGGGCATGATCGAACCGGGTGGCCTGCAGATCGGCGCCCGTCGGGGGAATTTCCGGCAACGCGGCCTCCGCCAGAATCTCGGCGGTGATGTCGTCGACCGAGCAATCGGCGATCTCGTGGATGAAGCTGATGTTGTTGTATTCGCCGGACGCGACCCGTGAGACCACCTCGCGCCTTGTGATTTCGGGATCGACGATAGCCTCGCGCCCGCGCCGGCCATAGTCGATCATCACGACGAAATATTGCATGCCACGGCTCTGTTCGGCCCCGAAGCGGGCCTTTCGAATAGCGTGGAGTATTTCTGAAAATCAGAAATCAGTCAAGCATTAAATTCTGAAAAACAGAATTTGCTGCTCCGTCGCCATGCTCACGCGCTCCGGGCAGCGCGAATCGGGCGCTCGCTTCCAGCCGCCGCTATTTCTCCGCTGTGCGTCCGCCATGCGCCTTCGACGCCTTGCGCGCCCGCGCCGCCGCCTTGGCCCGCAGACGCTCGATCTGGCCCCTCGGCAGGGTCACGCAGATCTCCCCGATCCATTCCAGCTTCACCCCGTTGATCGGCTTGGCGTTGAAGCTCGTGAGGTTGACCAGCGTAGGCGACTTGCCGCGTTCGACGGTTTTCAAATAGCGCTCGCCGGTCTTTAGCCTGACCGCCGCCTCTTCGCCGTAGAAACTCGAGACCGGATGGCGCTGCTCCCGGTAGACCACGATAATATCGCCGCTTTCGTATTTCGGCAGCATGGAATCGCCCGCCACTTCGAAGGCGATGGTTTCCTCCGCGATGGGGAAGGGCAGTTCGACCTCGCCGAGGCCTTCCGGCGGCACCTGCTCATGCTCGGGCTCGATCGTCGCCCCGGCACCGACGCGGCCCATGATCGGCACCGAATTCAGTTCCAGGTAATCGATGATCGGCTGGATTTCGGTCGCCTTGATCTGGCGGATGTCGGCCAGGATTTCCGACACCGCGCCGGGGCGTACGCCCATCGCCGCCGCCAGACCGCCCTTGGTCTTGCCCGGCTTCCGCAGCCCCCGCTCGATCATCCTGACATCCATCATGGCAGTATCTTTTCCGAATTTCCGAAACGATTGCAATTCCGATTATCCGAAATCGTGCTTGACTTTGATTTCTGAATATCAGAAATTTAGGAACATAACGGAAACATCGGGGTGAGCGGGAATGCAATCTTCCAGCTGGGAGGCGGAACATTCACAGGCGCTGCGCGAATATCTCGCCAGGGGCATGTCGTTTTCGGAAATCGCCGACGCGATCAACGCGAAGTTCGGGACCGCCTATTCCCGCAGTGCCGCGATCGGCCGCGCCAGGCGCATGGGGCTCGCCAGTCCTGACCGGCCGGGCGACAGCCTTCAGCATTGGCCCAAGCGGCCGCCGAGAGCCGAGGCGAAGCGGCTGAAACAGCCGCGCGAGCGCCATGTTCCCGAATTCATGCGGCCGATGCCGGTTTTCGAGCGGGTGGAAGCGCCGAAGCTTCGCTGCGTCGAAATCGTGCCGCGCCATCTTTCGCTGGTCGATCTCGAAGCCGGCGATTGCCGCTACCCCTATGGCGGGGACGAGGAGGGCGAGGCCATCACCTTCTGCGGTCACCCGCGGCGGGAGGGTTCAAGCTACTGCGCGCCGCATTTTCATCTGACGCGCGGTCCCGGCACGCCGTCGGAACGGGCGGCCGGTACGGTCTTGCTGCGGCTGGTGGAGGCGGCATGAATACGCCCGTTGCGCTCATACCGATCAGAATGAAGCCGCTGCCGCGCCGCCACCGCATCGCGCATTTGCGCGCGCTGCTCCGGGCGCAACCGGCGGTCTCGATCCGCCGCGAACAACTGGCGGCATTGCTGCGCATTGAATTGACGCCGCAGCTTGCTGGCGAGGACGGCAACGCATGAACCGTCCCTGGATGCCGCTTTATGTCGGCGATTACCTCGGCGACACCGGCCACCTCACTACCGCGCAGCACGGGGCCTATCTGCTCCTGATGATGCATTACTGGCGCAAGGGCGAATTGCCTGACGACGACCGGCAGCTATCCAAGATCACTAAACTGCCGCTCCGGACCTGGCGCGAATATCGCACGACGCTACAGGATTTCTTCTACGAGGGATGGAAGCACAAGCGGATCGACGCCGAGCTTGCGAAGATGCTGCAGGTTTCGCAAAAGCGGGCGATCGCCGGGCAAAAGGGCGGCATCGGGTCGGCGCTGGCGCGCATGAAACTCGAAAATGCGTCGCGCTCCGGGCGCGCGCCGCCGCGAGCAATTGCTGCGCCATCGTCGGGCGCCGCTCAGGCAAACGCCGACCACTCACACTCATACTCACAGCAGAGTCTTCTTCAGGCGCGCCTGCCGCCGGCCGATTTTACGGAGCGACAATCCGAAAAGTCCGCCATCGCCGTCAGCCCCGAACTGGCCGCCTATGTGGCCAGGCGAACACCTTAACCAGGGGACATCAGGCGGGGCGTTTAAATCCAGTTCTTCCAGGGGAGCAATCAAGCATGGCACGGGCCAAACGCAACAAGCAGCACAGGACGCAAAAGGTTCATGACCGCCGATCGAAGGATCTGCCGCGCAACGCCGAAGTCGCGGCCGTCGAAGTGGACGATCCCTTGGGCCTGGAGCCCGGAGAAAAGATCGTCACCCTGCGTTCGCTCCGCAACGATCCCCTGGGCAAGCTGCATTCGCACCGACAGATCGACGAAGCGCAATTTCAGGGCGGGCGGGCGTTTCAGGACGATTGGGAAAAGGCCGAGCGCGGGCCTCAAGCCGTCGATCCGGCCCGGGAATATGTCGATGGCGGGCGGGCGCGGGAGCCGATCACCGAACGCCAGCGCAAGGCCGTGCTGCGCCTCAATCGCGCCGAACGCGAACTCGGCGCCGACGGCTCCGCGCTGGTGCATGAGGTGTTGATCCTGGGCATGACCATGGAGCAGATCGGGCAGCGGCGCGGATTGCGCGGCCAGCGCTGGATCGATTATTTCGGGCGCAGGTTTCGCGAATGTCTCGACCGGCTGGCGCTGATCTATGGCTTTGCGACGGAGCGGCGGGCGCAAATTTGAATTACCCCGGACGTAATCGATGCCGGCAAGGGCGAAACGGTGTTGACCCAAATCAACCACGCCTTCCACCCGGCTGCTATCAACGGCGCTGGGCCAGGGGAGCGTCTTTCTACTCATGCTGCAACGATGAGGGGATTTGAGATGTTCAGGCGTAAAGGATTGCTTTCTTCGACCGGACGCGGCGTCGTCGCAGCGACGATCTCCGTGTTGGCCATCACCATGGCAGAGCCGCCGATGGCGGTGGCCAGTTCAATGGGCGACTCCAGGCACGCTTCAGTAGCCGCGCCATCGAGCGGCGCCACCGATTTCAGCGCCGCGCGCCGCCGTCACTATCGTCGAGGCGGCAACGCCGCAGGCGCCGCAATGATGGGAATGATGATCGGGACCATCGGGGCCGCGATCGCCGCCCAGCAGCGCCGCGATGCGTACGACGATTACTACTACGGCTATGGACGCGGCTATTACGGGCCCCCCGCTTACTATGGTTACGGCCCCTATTATGGTCGCGGCTTTTATCGTTACTATCCCTATTAGGATATCAGCCGGACCAGGCAGTTGGCCGCGCGCGATGAGGGCCAGGCGGTCCAACGAACATCAATGCAATGCGCTCACCGCCGCGTGGCGCGACGGTGAGTTTGCCGGGCTTCGGGCGTTAACGCCGCTTAAGCATGATCCGGAAAAGTGGGAACCGGTTTTCCGAAAAGATCATGCTCAAACAAAGAGATGAGATCATGATCCGATTCAATCTGATCGGATCATGATCTAGTGCTTCTGTTGGGCCTCGGGTGGCGGTGCTTCCGGATGGGTTTCGTCATAGACCAGCCACAGCTCGAGCGCGGCAAAAAAAGCCACGGCGGCACCTACGCCGATGCTGAAATGCATCGCGCGTGTATGGGCGAAGCCCAGCAGCCATGGCGAAACAATGAGCCAAAGCCCCAGCAACAGGTTGACCCATTCTTCCCAAATGGAGAACAGCAGCATCGCCGCCAGCGACAATAGCGCGATCGCCGCGCCGCTCGCCCACAAATCCACCGCCGCCGTCCCATTGGCGCGCGCGAACAGCCATGGCGATATGAACAGGAACATCGCCAGCGCTAGATTGTACAGATCAAGAACTGATCCATGACGCCATTTTTCCATGCATAGCCTCCCGATGGTTGCCTTAGCTTCGCTGCTGATGCGCATCCGCGCTGTCGAAATCCCTGCCGGTGTAGTCGGTCGGTGCAGCGCGGTCGCGAGCAGGGTAACGACCGCGCAAATCGCGATATAGGCCGCGATCGCGTTCGCCGAATGAAAGGTGCCGAATAGCCAGGTTGCGATCAGCGGCGCAGGGCCGCCAGAGCGTCGCCATGCGCATATCCTCCGCAACGGCCCCCGGCTTCGGTCAGGCCGGAACCAGCCTTTTCGAGGGAACGCTTCCGCCGCTTAAGGGTTCCAGCCGATGCCGAGGCTGCGGCTAGACTTTAGGCGGAAGAACCTGATTGATGGTGCCGCCGTCCAAGCTCGGTAACTGCTGGGGGAACTGATGAAATTAGCCAAATTCGCTGTTGTCGCCTGCTTCGTCGCCGGGATCGCCGCCGCGGCGGGTTCCACCGCGAAAGCGGCAGATTCGTTCTATATCGGCACGTGGAAGATCTTCGCCGCGGCGACGGCGCCCTGGGCCGATCCCACGCGAAAGCCTGACAGGGCCGAGCAGGCGCGGCTGCTCGGCAAGACCATCGTCATCACGGCCAGGGAGATCGCCGGCCCGCCGCCTTTCGTCTGCCGGGGGCCGCACTACAAGGAGAGCGATTTTACCGCCGACATGATCTTCCAGGGCGCGTTCGGGGAAATGCAAACGAAAAACAAATCGGTCGATCCGGACAAGCTCGCCACGTCGCTTGGCTTCATGGGGAAGAACATCAAGACGCTCGAAACCGGCTGCGAGATGGACTTTCATTTCGTCGACGCCGTAACCGCGGAAATCGGCCTCAACGACATCGTCTATACGCTGAAGAAGCAGTAGCGGTGTTCACCATTTATTTGCGACGCGATGCGGCGCGCCCCGGGGGCGTGCTAGTATTGCGCGATGAACATGCTGACCATCAAGGCGTTCGCCGGACTGCTGTTCCTTCTGCTGGCGATGGCGGCGCTGGTGTTCATTGCCTCGGGCACGCTTCGCTATTGGCAGGCGTGGACGTTCCTTGCGGTCTATTTCGCGTCGTCGCTCGCGCTCACCCTCTACCTCGTCAAAGAGGATCCGGAACTGCTGCAGCGGCGGATGCGGGGAGGGCCCACCGCCGAGAAAGAACCGGTCCAGAAAATCATCATGGTCATCATGTCGCTGGGGTTTATCGGTCTTCTGGTTGTTCCCGCGCTTGATCATCGCTTCGGATGGTCGCAGATGCCGCCTTCCATGGCGCTGGCAGGCGATGTGCTGGTGGGGATCGGCTGGCTCGCCATCTTTTTCGTCTTCAGGGAAAACAGCTTTACCTCGGCAATTATCGAGCTCGCCCCGGACCAGCAAGTTGTCTCCACCGGCCCCTATGCGCTGGTGCGGCACCCCATGTATTCCGGAGCCCTGGTCATGCTTCTCGGCATACCGGTCTCGCTCGGTTCGTGGTGGGGCGTGCTCGTCGTCGCGGCAATCCTGCCCGCGCTGATCTGGCGGTTGTTCGAAGAGGAGAAGTTCCTGGCAAGCAATCTCGCGGGCTATGTCGCGTACCAGAACAGGGTGAAGTACCGGCTGATCCCGATGGTCTGGTAACGGATACGGCCGCCGGCATCCGGCGCGGCTTGCGCGACTGATCTAGTGTTCTGACTCATTCATTTGCATCCCGCGTTTGCGATGGCGAGCGCTTTTTTGGCTCGGCGGTGCTTTGCCAGGATGGATTTGGCGCTGGCGGTCCACTTGAAGGGCTTCGGGTTTTGGTTTCGATGCTCGATCCACTCGTCAATCGCGGTCTTGAGTTCGGTGACGTCGTTGAAGGTTCCTCGCCGGATGCGCTGGCGAGTGATCTCGGCGAAGAGCCGCTCGACGAGGTTGAGCCAGGAACAGGATGTCGGCGTGAAGTGCAGTGTGAAGCGTTTGTGTCGCGCCAACCAGCGCTTCACGGCCGGTGTCTTGTGGGTGGCATAGTTGTCGAGGATCAGATGCAGATCGAGATGTGCGGGCGTCTCGCGGTCGATTGTTTTCAGAAACGACAGGAACTCGTCCGCCCGATGGCGTGCCAGACATTCGCCGATGACGGTCCCGGCCGCCACATCGAGCGCGGCGAAGAGTGTTGTGGTGCCGTTGCGCTTGTAATCATGGGTCATCGTGCCGGCACGGCCCTTTTTCAAGGGCAGCCCCGGCTGCGTGCGGTCGAGTGCCTGGATTTGGCTCTTCTCATCGACGGAAAGCACCAGCGCCTTCTCCGGCGGATCGACGTAAAGGCCGACGATGTCCTCGACTTTCGCGACGAAGTCGGGATCGTTGGAGATTTTGAAGCTGCGCACGAGATGCGGCTTGAGGCCGTGTTCGGCCCAGATGCGCTGCACGCTCGTGTGGCTGATGCCCATTTCTTCCGCCATCGATCGCACGCTCCAGTGCGTGGCATTGGCGGGACGCTCCTTCACGGTCTTCTCGACGACCTTGAGCTTCATGGCAGCGCTGAGCGGCTTTCGGCCAGGCGGCTTGGAGCGGCCTTTGATCAGACCAGCGACGCCGGCCTCGGCAAAATAGTCCTGCCAGCGCCAGACGGTGGTCTTCGAAACCCCGACCTCACGCATAATCGCCACGACGCCATGACCGTCCGCCGTCATCAGCACGATCCTCGCTCGCTTGGCGATCTTCTGAGCCGTGTTTCCATCGGTGAGCAGTTGCTCCAGTTCCCTGCGAGCCCCGCGATCAAGTACAATCAAGTCATTTCCCATGCCGCGAGTGAATCATGTTCGCAACAAATTGGGATTCAAATGTCAGTGACAGAACACTAAAATCCGCCGGCGCTGAAACGAAGCGGCTGCACCAGGTCGTAGGCGGCTTTGGTCAGCGGCACCGCGTAGTCGACGGTCAGGTTGCCGAACGGCGAGGCCCAGGTCAGGCCGGCGCCGACCGAGGAGCGCACCACATTGTTGTTGGCGAGCTGCAGCGATTGCGCCGAGCCCGGGAATGTCGTCGGCCCGTTGTAGCGAAACACGCTGCCGGCATCGACGAAGGCCGTCGCCTTGAGGCCGTACTCCTGCGGCACGCCGGGGATGTTGCTCTGCAGTTCCGCCGTCGTTGCCCAATACGTGCTGCCGCCGATATTATCCATGGTGGTGCCGGGGGTGAGATCGCGCGGCCCAAAACCGTTGGGCGCAAATCCCCGCACCATGGTCGGACCGCCGAAGAAGCTGTTGAGCAGCGGCACCTGCTGGCCGCCCCAGCCGGTGATATAGCCGCCCTGCGCGCGCGCCAGCGCGACCACGTCGTCGTTGATCGGGTGATAATAGCGCATGTCTTCGCTGGTGCGCAGGAACCTCACGTCGCCGCCGAGGCCGGCGAGATCCTGCCGGAGTTGCGAATTGAATCCGCTGGTTGGATTTTTGGTATTGTCCAGCGTGTTGTAACTGACGGTGTCGCCGACCGAGGAAACCCATTGCGGCCCGGCCGCAGCTGCCTGCCGCACCGGCAGCGAGGGTGCCGCGGCCTGCGAGGTCGGATCGAACGTGACGTTCTGGTTATAGAGCGAATAGCGGTACTGCACGCCGAGCTGTTCGGTGATCGGCGTGCCCAACTGCAGGGTCGCGCCGTAGATGTCGCTGCCGTAGGACTGGTAGGGGCTCGACTGATTTTGCCGGCCGTAGAGTTCAATTCCCGCCGCGACGCGGGTGCCGAGGAAATAGGGCTCGGACGCCGATAGATCGATCCCGCGCGCGTATTGGCCGTAGGTCACGGAGCCGCTGACCGACTTGCCGGACCCCAGGAAATTGCGATCGCCCAGCTTGACCTCGGCAAGCAGGCCGTCGGTGGTCGAATAGCCGCCGGCGATGTTGAAATCCCCGGTCGACTTCTCCGCCACCTCGACGTCGAGCACGACGCGGTCCGGCGCCGAGCCGGGCTTGCGCGTAATCCTGACGGTCTTGAAATAGTTCAGGTTCTTCAGCCGCCGTTCGGCTCGATCGATCAGCGTCTTGTTGTAGGCATCGCCTTCGGCAAAGTCGAATTCGCGCCGGATCACATAGCCGCGGGTGCGCGTATTGCCGTGGATCTCGATGCGCTCGACATAGGTCCGCGGCCCCTGATTGATGGTGAAGGCGACGTCGATGCGCTTTGCGGCGGCGTCGCGGCTGATCCGCGGGGTAACCTGCGCAAAGGGAAAACCGAGTTCTGCAAGTTCCGCCGCCAGCGCGTCGGTGGTCTTGTCCAGCGCGCCGCCGTCGAATACCGCGCCGGCCCGCGCCACCAGCATGCGGCGGAGCTTTTCAGCGTCCAGTCCCGGCACGTTGCTGGCGACGCCGATGTCGCCGAAATGATAGAGCGGACCTTCGTCGATCGAAAATGTCAGGGCAAATCCGTGCAGCGCCGGATCATATTCGGCCTGGGCAGCCGTCACGGCGGCGTCGGCGTATCCCTTGCGGCGATAGTAAAGCCGTATCTGCTCGCGATCGGCCGCGACCCGGTCGGGATCGTAGTCGTCGCCGCCGGTCAGAAAGCTCAGTATGTTGGTGGCGGAAGTCCTGATCACGGCGGCGAGCTGCCGCTTGCCGAACACCTTGTTGCCGACGAAATTGATCTGCCGCACCGTGGTCTTCTGGCCCTCTTTCACTTCATAGACAAGGTCGACGCGGTCATTGCCGCGGCCGATGACCTCGGGCACCACGCCGACATCGTTGCGCCCGGCATGGCGGTAGACTTCCATGATGCGGCCGACATCGGCCTGCACGACGGCGCGCTGCAGCGTGCCGCGCGGCTTGGACTCGATGACTGCGTCGAGCTCCTTGTCCTTGATCTTCTTGTTGCCTTCGAACGCCACGCGATCGAGCACGGGCGCTTCATGGAGGTGCACGACCAGCCGTTCGCCGGCGCGCTCGATCGTGACATGATCGAACAGGCCGGTCGCGAGCAATGCCTTCAGCGCCGCGTCGCGCGCGGCATCGTCGAACCGGCCGTCGGGCGCGGCATGAAAGTAGGAACGCACCGTCTCGGCGTCGATCCGGCGGTTACCCTGAACCTCGATCGTCTCTGCCGCGATGGCCTGCGCCGAAAACAGCCCGAGCACGGCGACCAGCCGCGCGCCCACTGCGATCGGCCGGCGGTATCGCCGGACCGGCGCCCGGTGATCGGTCATTGACCCTGCCTGTCTCCTGTTCAACGGGCTTTGATCGGAGTGCCGGCGCCGGGCGAAAGAATGACTGGGATAAGGTGAGTTGCGGGCTTAAGCGTTAACGGGTTGCCATAATTTCGACGCAGCGGCGAACCGCGCGTCCCCGAAATTGTCGCAGAGCCGCTTCAAATGCCTCCTAGCCATGCTGGCCGAAACGCTCGCGGCTTGCGACGCCTCGCCGGCCAGGGGTGCGTTTTCCGGGAGCTTCACATGCGCTACGCAGCTTTCATCACCTCGCTGCTTCTCTTGATCGCACCGGCGAGCGCGGCGGTCACGCCGGAAATCGACCCGCGCGCCTCGCTCAACGTGGTCCAGCAGTGGATCTATAATTACCGGGCCAAGCCCGATTACGCCCACGTGCCGGCCGCCGTGCGCGTGCTGTTTCACGCGCAGAGCTTCAAGGAGCCGGAAAATGCCGGCGTCTATCTCGGCTTCATCGCCGGCGCGATCGGATCGAACCCGGCCAAGGCCGAGCAACTCGTCAACAGCTTCTTCCCGGTCGCGCCCGAGGACGAATGGGTGATCGTTCGCGCCATCGCTTATTCGGGGCTGCCCGACTGGCGCAATCTCCTGCGCAAGGTTGCGCCGAAGATGCCCGGACGCAAGGTGATGATCGATGACTATCTGGCGGGCACGCTGCCGACGCTCGCCAATATCCCGCTGGAGGAAACCAGGCCCGGCATGCTCGACAAACTGCGCGGCGTCTTCACCACGAATCCCTTCGCCAAGGACGACAAGAAGCTGAAGATGGTTCAGACCTTCGCCAACAATCAGGATCTCCTGGATACGCTGTGGGGCTATTACTTCGCGACCGGCTCGCATTTGCCGATTCTGCGCATCATGCAGATGCTGCCCTGGAGCAAGAGCCGCGACACCCTCGACAAGTTGACGGTCGGCAGCATGGCGCGCTACACGCTGGCGAGCTACGCCGTCCGCGATACCGGCTTGCGCGAGTTTCTCAGAAGCGAACTGCCGAGGCAGCCGGAGGCCGTCAAGGTGCCGCTGGCTGAGGTGATCGAGGCCGCCGACACCGTGCAGCTCGGCGCGGTGCGCAAGGATGCGCTTGCCGCGGTGGAAGAACTCAAGGCCAGGGGCTCGGACGCGCGGCGCAACCTCGACTTCTGGAGCCAGGTCGGCGTCGGCGCAGTCGCGCTCGGCTGCGTCTCGGCGGCGGCGCTGGGCCAGGTCGCGGTCGGCATCCCCTGCGTGATCGGCGGCTCGGCGTCGCAAGGCTTGCTGTCGTTCTGGGAAAAACAGCAGTGATCTGAGCGAGCGCGGCGTTCAGTGGCTGCGGCTCGCAATTAAATTACTTCGACCGGCATCGAATCGATCGGCCGAAACACATGGCATTGCTGTGAGTTGAGTGCCGGTTGAGCCGGCGCGCCAACTGGACGCTTTGCCATGGATGGTTCGATGACTGATTTTTCGACCGCGCCGCAGCTCGACTCTCGCGAGCAGCATTTCCGCATTCCCGGGCCGCGGGAGGGAATGTCGCTGTTCCTGCGGTTCCTGCCTGCGGAGCAGACCCGGTTTCAGCCGCGCCGCGCGGTGCTCTACGTCCACGGCGCGACATTCCCGTCGGCGCTTTCGGTTGCGCATCGCTTTGACGGGAGATCGTGGCGCGATGCGTTGGGCGAAGCCGGCTTCGATGTCTGGGGCCTCGATTTCTACGGCTTCGGCCATTCCGACCGTTATCCGGAAATGGACCAGCCTGCGGCGGAGAATGCTGCCTTGTGCGTCGCGGAGGATGCCGCCGGGCAGTTGGAGGCAGCCATTCGATTCATTCTGGCGCACCAGGATATCGAGAAGCTATCGTTGGTCTCCCATTCATGGGGCTCGATGCCGGCGGGCCTGTTCGCCGGCCGGCATTCGGCGCTGGTCGACCGCTGGGTGCTGTTTGCGCCGATCGGACGCCGCGGGCCCCGGCGTTATGAGGCGCCGGCTGTGTTTCCGGCGTGGCGGATCGTGACCGCGGAAGATCAATGGAACCGGTTTGTGGAAGACGTGCCTGTGCATGAGCCGCCGGTTCTGTCGCGGCTTCATTTCGAGGAATGGGCCGAGCGCTATCTCGACAGCGATCCGGAGAGCCGCTCGCGCGATCCGGCCGGCGTCAAGACCCCGCTCGGTCCGTTCAGCGAGATCATCAGGGCCTGGCACGGCCAGCTTGCCTATGATCCGGCACTGGTCCGCGCCCCGGTTGCCATCATCCGCGGCGAGTGGGATGGATTGATACCCGACGACGACGCAAGATGGCTGTTCGATGCCTTCTCCCAATCGCCGCTGAAGCGCGATATCAAGATAGGCCGCGGTACCCATTTGATGCATCTGGAAGCGATGCGATCGGCGCTTTGGCAGGAGAGCGTCAATTTCCTGCTCGGCGATGATGTCTCGCCGGTGCCAGCCTGAACAATGCAAGGAGAGACTGATGTTTTCCGTGATCTTTGAAGTTCTCCCCAGCCAGGGCCGCAAGGACGAGTATCTTGATCTCGCCAGGCACCTGAAGCCGATTTTGGAAACGATCGACGGCTTCGTGGACAATGAGCGCTTTGAAAGCAAGTTCAGGCCGGGATGGGTATTGTCGCATTCCACCTGGCGCGACGAGAAATCGGTGGTCCGCTGGCGCACCCAGGGCGAACACCACGCCATCCAGGGCAAGGGCAGGTTCGAGATCTTCGCCGACTACCATTTGCGCGTCGGCGATGTCACGGCCGATACCGCTCCCGCCAAGGAAGCACCCATTCTTGAACGCCGTTTCGACGAGACCGAAGTGGGCGCCGCAAAGCTTGTAACGTTCACCGAGATCACGCCGGAGAAGGGCGCGGCCTTTGCAGTTCAACCCGATCTCTTGGCCGCGCATCTCGGTCTCGACCTGACCAGCGGCGCGGTCGTCGAGCACGATGTGTTCGCCAGTATCTATAATCCCGGAAAGCTGGTGCTGCTGCTGTCATGGCAAGATTCAAAGGCCGGCAATTCCTGGTCGCCTCGGAAAATCGACGGCGTCGCGAAATTCCGGCACCGCAAGGTTCGCGTCGTGCGTGATTACGGACGGTTTGACCGACGCGAGGCGCCGCAATTCTATGCGGACGTCAAGGGCGCCGAAACCAGACACGCGGAGCCCGCGCATTGACGCATTGAGACCTGTCCCGAGCGGCAGGGCGTGAAGGATACAGCCGATTCAGCGCTGGCGGCCCGAGCGCAAAGTGCTAGGCTTGCGGCAAAACAACCGCTGAGGGTGCCATGGGCTTCATTGCCATTGTTGTACTGCTGGCGATCCTCTATGCCGGCATTTCGCTTCGCGTGCTCCGGCAATATGAGCGCGGCGTGGTGTTCCTGCTCGGCCGGTTTGCCGGCGTGCGCGGCCCGGGCCTGACGCTGATCTACGTTCCCTTTCATCAGATGGTGCGGGTATCGCTGCGCACGGTCACGATGCAGATCCCGTCGCAAAAGATCATCACCAAGGACAATGTCTCGATCGATATCGCGGCGGTCGCCTATTATCACATCACCGATCCGGAAAAGGCCGTGATCGCCATCGAGAACGTTTACAACGCGATCAACCAGATCAGCCAGACCACCGTGCGCAACGTCGTCGGCCGCTTCAGCCTCGATCAATTGCTGTCGGATACCGCCAGCATCAACGACCAGATCAAGAACGTCATCGACCTGCATACCGAGCCCTGGGGCACCCAGGTCACGGCGGTAGAGATCAAGGACATCACGCTGCCCGATAACATGCAGCGGGCGATGGCCAAGGAAGCCGAGGCCGAGCGCGAACGCCGCGCCAAAATCGTCGCCGCCGAAGGCGAATACCAGGCGGCGGTGAAACTCGGCCAGGCGGCCGACATCATCACGCAGCATCCGGTGGCGCTGCAGCTTCGCACGCTGCAGACGATGGCGGAAATCTCGGTCGAGAAAAATTCCACCATCATCTTCCCCGCGCAATTCATGACGACTGTGCAGGAGGCGATCGCGACGCTGTCGAAGGACACGGCATCGAAATAGAGATGCCGTCAACGCATCACCAATGCGCATAGAAGGGGCCCCTGATCGCCTGGGGCCCCTGTTCTGAAGGGCGCCTCGGCCCTTCAACGCGATAGTCAATACTTGCTGTTATTGGAATTGTATTTGTCGGTCTTGTGGACCTTATGGGAGCCCGAGCTCATTCCGGTGGTGGTTCCGGATTTGATCTTGCTGGTTTTCATTTTGCCGGACTTCATTTTTTTATGCGTGGTGGCGCCCGGCGTCATGTTGCTTTGGCTGGATGCGCCGGGGGCGGGCTGTTGCGTCTGCGCCGAGGCGATCGAGATCGTGCCGCCCAACATCGCTGCGACGACGAGGGCCGAGAGTGCAAGCCTGGAACTCATGAGGATATCTCCTGCGTTTGACAGATGACGCGGGAAACAACCGGCTATGCGGGATTGGGTTCCCGGAGGGGAGCCCGGTTTTCGGGTTCCATCGCGTGGATTAGTGGGGGCGGAACACCGGTCCCGCTCGTGGTCGAGCCGCCGGGGAACGATGCGCGGGCGAAAGTTGAGCCGCCGAAAGTTGAGCCCAAGCCGCCGCATGGTCCCGACCAGGGCATCGTGCGCGACCAGAAGGGCGAGGCGCAGCCGCGCGATAAAGCGCGTGCCCGGCAAGTTCACCGGACGGATAATACGAGGCGATGAGTCCGCGAAGCCGCGCACAATCCGGCGTGGGCGGCGTGCGCCTCAGTCGATTCTGTTGAAATTCTCGATCGTGCGCAACGACATTCCGGGTTGGCCGGCGGCCGGATATACCGGTTCGCGGTGGACCTCCGCGCCGGACTCGTCGACGACCACGATTGACAAGCGCAGGATCTTTAAGCCGCGGTTCGTCGCGAAGCCGGCGTGCGAGTTCTTTGCTGTGCGCGATCGCGCCGTCCGCTGAGGGAAATTCAATTCCCTTTCGGTCCCTGGTCGGAACACCGTCCTTCATGTCGAAATAATAGGTCGGCATCGCGGTTCAGCCACGAGGTTTGTTGACAGGGGTTGGAAGGCTAGGGCGCTGATGCCCTCGAGAAGGAACAAGCTCAAGAGCATCCGCCCTGACGTCGAAGGAAACAGGCTCCGAATTCCGGCCGCAACTCTCCCTCACGTCGAGGCAGCAAAGCACAGCTCCCGGCGCGCCGCCTTGACCTTGATCAAACAGGTCCACCACCTTGGCCGCGCGGATGGCTTGATACCCGGCCCGCCGATTTTTCGCGCTACCCGACGGGAAAGGGCATGGCGGCGGCAAACCCGGAACAGCGGTGCCCGGTATGGATCTGCGACCAGGCATCGATCGGCGCCGCCTTTTTGGGCCCGGGTGCGGCAAGAAAATCCGCCGTACCCCGCGTCTCTGGCGCTATTTGACTAGTCGAGTCGCTTTTCAGCCCGTCAGTTAGGCTTGCCGACCGAGTTGTTCCTTGGCATACTTTCAACCTCGTCGGGTTCGGCCCGGTCTATTTCCAGGCGTGCCATTCGAAGTATCAAAGTAGCCGTCGTCAGGCCGAGCCGCTCAGCCTCTATCGCTGCGGTGTCGACCTTTTGGGCCAAGTTCTCTCGTTTGCCTGGAAATGCCATTACCGTTCCCTATCGAAGGTGCGAGATGAAAAATCCCACATTGGTTGCAGAGCTGCACAAGAAGCTCGGAGCTCCATCGAGCGAAACTGTTGAAAGCCTGCGGCTGTTGAAAGCTTTCCTCAAACTTGCACCGAGCGCAGCGGTCCGAAATCATCGAACTGGTCGAACGCCTCGCGACCAACGCGCAAGCCTCCTCCGACCACCCGTTTTCGTGACAGGCGATTCTCGCGACAGGCGTTCTCGCGACAGGCGTTCTCGTGACAGCCGTTTCCTGACAGCGGCGTACTCCCTGTTTCAGTTGCTGGCCGAAGCGACCGCCGGCGGGCGCGTCGCAATCGCGTAGATGGCCCCGCCTTCCAATGCCTCGGATTGGTGAAGCGTGCCGGCGGGCAGCTTGATGGTGTCGCCGGGGCGGACGATTCGCATTCCATCCTCGCACCAGAATTTCAGCGCGCCCTTGATGATCACCAGGATCTCGTCCACGGGGTGGGTGTGGAAATGATGCACCTTGCCCGCGGCGTCGCGTTGCAATTCAACGCAGCCCTGCTCCGGAAGCAGCTCCAGGATATCGGGGTCGATCGCAAATTCGGTCTTCGTGCCAGCGATGATCTCGGTCATGCCGCTTGCTCCCTGTCATCGATCGTCCGGGGTTTTGGCCTGCGCGAGCCTGGCGAACGGGCATCCCGCTTCCGCCTGGTTGTCATCGAGCAGGAAATATTGCTGGTATTCGCGCCCGTCAGCCGCGCCGTAGCGGCCGAGCAGCGGCGAGGGGGCGGTAGAGTCGTAAGGGAATGAGCCTTTTGCGCACTTCGGCGAAGGCGGCCGCGGCGGCTTTTTCCGTGCCCAGGATCTTTTCGAACACCCATCGCGGCTGGAACGTCAGCATGAAGGAGCTGGAGCGGCGGCTTTGCCGCATCACATGCGCGGGCGTTGAGCACACGACGAAGATCGGCTCGCCGGCGAAGGAAAACTCCCACATCGGGTGATCGATCTGTTCGGGGATGGTCTCGGGCCACGGGCTTTTGTCGAGCCGCGCCAGCCGGTCGAGCATGAGCCAGAATTTCCTGTGATAGGCATCGATCGTCTCAACCGGGCGGGGCCGGGTAAACACGACCAGCGATGTGTTCGGCCCGTGCGAGCGGGATTCGGCGACGAATTGTGCGAGCTGGCCGCCGAGAACCTCGACGTCGAACGGATCGAGAAACAGATAACGCAACTGATCGAGCCGGTAGCCCGTCACGCCGAAAATGCAGGGAAAGGGTCTCGCCTCGCTGCTCATCTGCGCTTCAAATTCGGAGAACAGGACGCTCTGCCACGAGCTCACTGCGTAGTTCGAACCGACTTCGCCTTTTCTCAAATACAAGCGCGACATTCTGTCCCCCCTCACTCCGAAATGCTACTCACGAACTATCAATTTGCTCCGCATCAGCCACGGACCGGCAATACCCGGCAGCGACATCACGAGCAGAATTCCAATAAGGGCAGCAAAGCCCGCATCGCTGATCGAGGCGGCGCCGGGCTCGACGCCGCTCCCGGAAAGCCGGCTGACCCAGACCATGGCGAGCCCGATGACGGGCTGTGAAGCGCCGGCAAAAATTCCGGCGGCGGTGGTGTTGACGGAGGCGCCGACGCCGATCAGATCGGCGGTGTAAAGCCGCTTGGTGCATTTCAGCACCAGCGGCACGGTGCCGCCGGCGACAAGTCCAAGCGCCGTGAACACGATCGTGACATAGAGCAAGCCCAGCGCATGGGCGACCGGCGGCAGCAGCATCGCAATCAGGAGCATCCGCAAGAGGCAGATCCGGATCAGCGCGGTGTCGAGCGCCGCCGCCGCGCGGTCCGCCATATGGCCGAGAACGATCGATCCGAGTCGCGTTGCCGACCATGAAGGCGAGCAGCGGGGTGCTCGCCGCCGATGGCGAGATGTTGAAGAAATGCGCCACCATCGGAATTCCCCAAACGCCCGACAGCGTCGTCACCACGGCGAAGTGGGATGCAAAGCTCATCGCGCATCCCCAGTTCGCCAGTTGCGAGAGCGACTGGCGGCTGGCGGCCAAGGACGCTCCGCAGGGTCTTGCTGCTGTGCGCCGCCGGATCGGCTTGAGCACCAGCGAGGCAAAGGCCAGGTTGGCGATGCCGACGCAGGCGATGAAGATGAAGCAGGCGCGCCAGCCGAATCCGCTCACCGCTGCCGCAAGCGGCGTCGTCGCCATCACGCCGCCGACATAGCCCGACACCTGCGAGATGCCCGACATGATGCCGAACCGTTCGTCCTTGAAGCTCAGCGCGACAAGCTTCAGTAGCGCGGTGAACACCAGCGCGTCGCCGCAGGCAACGATCAGCCGCGCGGCAAAGACGTCGAGCAGGTTCGGCGCCAGCGCGAACGCGGCGCTTCCCAGCGACGAGGCCGCCATGCTGAACAGCACCACGCGCTTGACGCCGTAGCGGTCGACCAGAAGGCCCGCCGGGATCTGCATCAAGGTGTAGCCCCAGAAATAGCTCGAGGCGAGCATCGCGACACCGGCGGCGTCGGTAGAGAAGTCCGCCATGAAATTTTGGGTGATCGACTGCGGCGACACCCGCTGCAGGAACGCGATCGCGTAGGCGATGGCGACCGCAGCCCAGGCCAGATAGGCGCGATCGGCGGAGCGGACGGCGGGCGCGAATGCAGCGTGCTGTTCCGTTAGCGCCATCACACTCTCGCAAAACCGACCGAGAACAGGGCGTCCGCCGAAGTCCGGGATCAGGCGGGACATCGCCGCGTCAACCAGCGATGCCGTGCCGTGATAGGCCTGCCGGTGATGCTTGATGTGGCCGTAGGCGCCGCGCATGATCATGCCGGGAAGCTCGAGCGGTTTGCCGGATAGAGCAGCGAACACATCTCGATGCAGGCCGCCTGCAGCGCGGGGTCCTTCGCGTCGTCGAGCAGAGAGGGCGTGACCTTTTCGCAGATCCTGGCGTTGGCCGCCCAGACGATCGGATTTCGCGTCCGCCATCCGTAGAGGATGCCGCTCTCCGGCGGTATCGGCAGCGCCGGACGACTTCAGGACTTCCGAGGTGAAGAACCCGTACAGGCCGCGGCCCTGATGGGCCGGAAGCACCTCGGTGCCGCTTCGGTAGATGGCCGGGCCGGCCGCGAGCCGAAGCTTGCGGTACACCGAAAAGGCGACCAGTCCGGAGCTGGCATAGACCAGGATGAGGCTGAATTTCTTGTCGAATGGGGAGGCGTCTGCCGTCCAATGCGGCTCGGTCGCCTTCCAGTTGACGGCGATGATGCCGTTCATCGCGTCCATCAGCGGCCGCCTGTTCCCGGGGGCTGACAAGCGGAGGCGTCCGGAAAGCTGTAGATGGCGTATTCGGCCCACGGCGATTTGATCGTGCCGTATCGGCGGCTCAGCTCCAGTGACATGTTCATCACCTCCGCTTTCCCAGGCTGATCTATACAGGCGCGGCTTGAATGGCTTAAAGGACAATATGCCCTCGAAATCTGCCAACCCCGGCCGTCCGGATCTGCGTGAGAAAGCCCCTGCGAGGCGGGTGGCGATGCTCGCCTTTCCCGGCGTGACCCTGCTCGATATCTCCGGTCCGGCGCAGGTTTTCGCGGAGTTGCAGGAGATCGAACTGCCGGGCGCGGGCTATTCGCTGTCATACCTGTCGACCGCGGGAGGCCTCGTGCCGACCGATGTCGGGATGATGATCGACACCGTGCCGATCTCGAAGCATCCGCTTCGAACCAGATCGATACCCTCGTTATTCCGGGCGGGCCCGGCGTATCTGGAAGTTGCGGCAGGACGAAGCCCTGATGAAATGGATTGTCGAGACGCTGCCGAAGGCGCGACGGATCGCGTCGGTGTGCCTTGGCGCGTTCGTGCTGGCCTGGACCGGCGCGCTCGACGGCAAGCGCGCCGCCACGCATTGGCGCTATTGTCCGAGACTGGCGGACGGCTTTCCCTCTGTTCGCGTCGAGCCGAATGCGATCTTCGTCAAGGACGGGCGGGTGTGGTCATCGGCCGGCGTCAGCGCCGGCATCGATCTCGCGCTTGCCATGGTCGAGGAGGATTTCGGCCATACCACCGCGCTCGACATCGCGCGGCGGCTGGTGGTGTTTCTCAAGCGCCCCGGCGGCCAAAGCCAGTTCTCGACCGTGCTCGCGGCGCAGGCCTCCGACGTCGAGGGACGCTTCAGCGCGCTGCACGCCTGGATCATCGAGAACATCACCGGCGAGCTCAAGGTCGAGACGCTGGCCGCGAAGGCCGGCATGACTCCGCGGACCTTTGCGCGCGCCTATGCCAGCCGCACCGGAATGACGCCGGCCAGAGGCGTGGAGGCGCTGCGGGTGGAGACGGCGCGGCTGTTGCTCGAAAGCGCTGAAACCCGCGGCGTGATCGAGGTGGCAGAGCGGGCCGGTTTCGGCGACGACGAACGGATGCGGCGGGCTTTCATGCGTCACCTCGGGATATCGCCTTCGGAATACCGAAGCCGCTTTGCGGGCTGAGGTGGCCCGGTCGGTGCTGAGGCTTGCGTCACACAAGGCCGGTTAGCGCGCCGGCGACGGCCAGCAGCACGACCACGATCCAGGGCGGCAGCTTCCAGACGGTCAGCAGCAGAAAGCCGGCAAGCGCGAGTGCAAAATCGCGCGGCGTCAAGACCGCGCTGGTCCAGACCGGATTGTAGAGGGCCGTGCCGAGAATGCCGACCACGGCTGCGTTGGTGCCGCGCATCGCAGCCTGCGCGGCGGGCCGCGTGCGCAGCGCATCCCAGAATGGCAACATGCCATAGACGAGCAGCATGCCCGGAAGCAGCAGCGCGACGAGGGCAATGGTCGCACCGGCCGGGCCGTTCGGCGCAGGGCCCATCACCGCTCCAAGATAGGCGGCGAAAGTGAAGAGTGGTCCCGGCACCGCCTGTGCCAGTCCGTAACCTGCCAGGAACGCCTCGTTGGTAACCCATCCCGGCGTTACCACCTGAGCCTGCAGCAGAGGCAGCACGACATGGCCGCCGCCAAAAACAAGGGCGCCCGCCCGGTAGAAGGCGTTGAAAAGGGCGAGCCCCTGAGAACCGGCCGCGGTGGCGACGGCGGGCGCTATCAGGAGAAGCGCCGCGAATACAGCAAGCGCGATGCCACCGCCCAGCCGGGTAACCGGAAAATCCAGATGTCCGGAAACCGCCGCGGCTTCTCCCTGGCAAAGCCAAAGGCCCGCGCATGCGCCGAGCGCGATCGCTGTGATTTGTCCGAATGATCCGGCGACCAGTACAACGATCGCAACCGCGGCAAGCGCGATGCCGGCGCGGGCCCGATCGGGCGTGAGGGTTCGCGCCATTCCCCAGATGGCCTGTGCGACGACCGCGACGGCGACGAGCTTGAGCCCATGCAAGAACCCTTCGGCAACCGGTCCCGTGAAGGCGGCTGCGCCCATCGCAAGTGCGAACAGGATCAGCGCGGACGGCATCGTGAATGCGAACCAGGCCGCAAGGCCGCCAAGAAGCCCGTTGCCGCGCAGGACACCCAACGAAAAGCCGACCTGGCTGGAAGCCGGCCCCGGGAGAAACTGGCACAGTGCCACCAGGTCGGCGTAGCCCGCTTCATCGATCCATCGCCGGCGCACCACTAACTCGTCGCGGAAGTAACCGAGATGCGCGATGGGGCCGCCAAACGATGTCACTCCGAGTTTGAGAAAAACCCGAAAGACCTCGCCGGCCGAGCCGCGGGCCACGCCGTTTTCGCTATTGGGATCGCGATGGTTGGCCTCCGCATTGGCGGACAAGGAACTTTCCATCGACTTACCTCTTGTCAGGTCTTTTTGGCCGCCGCTGATCGGGAACGATTTCGCCGAACAGCTCTTTTGCTTTCACGGTAGCCAGTTTGATGGCCTTGCGGCCGAGAGAGGTCGCTCGATAATACTTTCGGGCCGTGCGTCCGTGGCGCTCAACGCGCGAGACCAGATAGCCCTTCTTCTCCAGGCCGTGCAGCAATGGATATAGCGTTCCGGGACTCAACCGATAACCGTGGCGAGCCAGCTCCTCGATCATCCACTGGCCATACAGTTCCCCCTCGACGGCATGATGAAGAATATGCAGGCGAATAAAGCCGCTGAGGAGGTCGCGATGATCCATTCCTGCATGATGCCTTGGTTGGAGATGCCCTGGTTGTGATCTGATCGAACTTGACTATCGCAGTTCGATAATGAAATTCAATAGTGGAAACTGCAACCGGAGAAATCGGCATGCGGCTGCGTCGTCGCGACCTTCTGCAAGGCGGAGGATTTGCTGTCCTTTCGGCGGCGCTTCCCGGGTTTGTCCAGGCTCAGCCTGCCGCCGCCGGCGGCCAGGGATCGCCGCAGGGCGCCGCCGATCACACGATCCGGATCGGGAACGGGCTTGTCGAATTGGCGCCGGACCGCATCATTTCCACCACGACGTATAACGGACAATTCCCCGGGCCGCTGTTGCGCTTCAAGGAAGGCCGGCAGGTCGTCGTCGATATCCATAACGACACCGACACGTCTGAACAATTGCACTGGCATGGCCAGACCGTACCGGTCGATGTCGACGGCGCCGCGGAAGAAGGAACGCCCTTCATTCCCTCGCATGGCATGCGTCGCATCGCCTTCATACCCGGACCGGCGGGATTGCGCTTTTATCATACGCACCTCACGCCCGGTGCCGATCTCTCCGGCGGCCAATATGGCGGGCAAGTGGGCACAGTCTACATCGAACCGAAAAACGACGCTGGCCGGCATGATCGCGAAGTGTTTCTGCTGCTCAAGGAATTCCAGCCAACGCTCAGTCGCGGCGGCGACATGGCGATGGGTTTCCTTGCACCGGCAACGCGGGTCAAGGCGCTCGAGGAGGCCGGCGAGTCCGCCATGCGCGCCTCATTGGCCAAGGGAATGCCGCACGGATTCGAGGTCGGTTACGGCCTGTTCTCGATCAACGGCCGCATGCTGGGTCATGGCGACCCGATCCGCGTCAAGGCTGGCGAGCGCGTCCTGTTTCATATTGTCAATGGCAGCGCGACCGAGATCCGCAGCCTGGCTTTGCCCGGACATACATTTGAAGTGATCGCACTGGACGGCAATCCGGTTCCGACGCCGGTCAAAGTGCCGGTGCTGTGGCTCGGAACGGCCGAACGAATCTCCGTGGTCGTCGAGATGAACCGTCCCGGAGTTTGGGTGATGGGCGACGTTGCCGACGACGACCGCACCAGAGGCATGGGCATGGTGGTCGAATATGCGGGCAAATCCGGAAAGCCGAACTGGACCAGGCCGCCGCCGTTCAAATGGGACTACACCCGGTTCGGCAAGCCAACGTCGGATGCACCGGCGCCGGATGAAACGATCGACATGATTTTCACCAAAAATAATGCCGCCAATCAAGGCTTCAACGAATGGCGTATCAACGACGTGGCGTTCTCCATGGACAAAATGCAGCCGATGTTTCGCCTGCGCCAGGGCAAGCGATATCGGTTGCGCATGCGCAATGCCAGCGACGACATCCATCCGGTGCATCTGCATCGCCACAGCTTCGAACTGACCCGCATCGCCGGAAAGCAGACTGGCGGGATCATGAAGGATGTCGTCATGGTGGGTGGATACCAGGAGGTGGAAGTCGACTTTGTGGCTGACAATCCCGGTCGAACCCTGTTTCACTGCCATCAACAGCTGCATATGGACTTCGGATTTATGGCGTTGTTCGATTACGCCTAGCGTTGACCGAAGCAGTTGTGGTGCGCGACCGTTCCCAGCCGCAATTCCTGGTGGGATTGCGTAAATCTGCCAGCGCCGCCGATAATGGCCCGATGGGAGGCCGTAGCCGACAACGAATTTTTGGCGATCGCGTCAGGGGCGCGAGGATCAACGCGCTCAACGCGCGCGAACGGGCGGAAAAAGCCGTCCGCGAGGCCGATGCTGCCGAATGTCTGCTGTGGTCGGAGCAGATGGAAGGCTTTGGCGGGCCGGCGCAGCCATCGCCCACGATCGCGCAATGCCTCAATGGCGGATATGGCTGGCTGGAAGTGATGTGCCACCGCTGCGAAACCCGCGCCAGCCTGCCGCTCGACGCCATCCGCAGGCCACGCGACACGCCGATCTGGAAACTGGAAGCGGCGCTCAAATGCCGCTCCTGCGCCACCCCGAGATACGCGCCGCCCGTGCACCTGATCCGGTTGACCAAAGAGCGGAAGATCGCGCCCTATCCCTGGGTTCATCCCGACGACGATCGATGACGATCGGCCACAGCGGCGAATAATCCCTGACGCCGATTTGGCTCATTACCGCACAGACGCCGTTCCGGAAGTGTGGTAACTCGATCCAAACCGGAGGATACCAAATGAGTGAACCGAAACTGGAAGTACCGGCTGAATTGCGCGATCTGGCCGCAAAGACCATCGACCAGGCGGAAAAAGCGTTTGGAATGTTTTTCGATGCGGCGAACAAGTCGATCGCGTCCATTCCAGCTCCGGGAACGGACATGTCCAAACAGGCGCTGTCGCTCACCGAACAGAACATAAAGGCCGCGTTCGAACACGCGCGAAAACTGGTCCACGCGACCGACCTCGAGGAAGCCATGCGCATCCAGTCGGAGTTCCTGAAGAGCCAGTTCACCAATGCCGGGGAACACATGCGCCAGATCACTGGCGGCATGATGTCTGCCGCCAAGGATGCGACGAAAGACAAATTCTAGATCGGCGCTGGGGTGCCCTGATTGGTGTTGGGGCGTTTTATTTGCGCAGCGAGCTGATATAGGCGGCGAGATCGGCCGCCTCGTTCCGGCTCAGCGGAAAATTCGGCATCTTCGGATGCGGGTCGAGCAGGAAGAAGGCCACCTTTTCCGCGGTGAAATCGGATTTGTGCGCGATGGCGTCGAACGGAGGAGCGTCCGTGCTGGTCTGCGTCTGGCCACCGTCGACCAGGTGACACGAGGAACACCAGCGTTTGGCGAGATCGTGGCCATGACTGGCATCGGCAGCCAGCGCCGCCGAGCCGCTGAGTGCGGCGGCCGCAACCGCCAATACCTGGAATCCTCTGAAAAACGCGCGCATCCGATGCTCTCCTTCGCTTCGAAATCATCTACGCTATTCGCGGCGCCTGCACTTGATTTTAGTCAAGCCGCAGGATCGCTTTCTCGATAACGGCCAAGTTCGGTTTCGCAAAGGTATTGGATCGTTCGCGCACCGAGCGCTGCGCGCCGGCAGGTATCGCGCGGCCGAATGCTGCATGCGGAATCTCGAATTCGAATGAAGATGTGGCGCACCAAAGGAGCGAGCCGAGACCGTCGCCATGCGCTGATTACTATTGCTTGTCGCCTAATATCTTGCCGGTGATCCTGTTGACCAAATGCAGCCGGGCGCAGGCCGGGCATTTTACGGATTCATAGCTGTCCGTTCCATCGGTTGGCTCCTCATCGGGCAGCCACACCTGAACGTTCATGCCGGTCTGGACGCATCGAAAGATCAGCTTACCCATTTTGTAAAGCTAGCGCCGCCGCTGCCGCGTGCTTTGACCTGCCTCAAAGGAAAGTGGAACGAAGCACGCCGCATGCTGTTGATCCTGCAGCCAAGCAAATGCTGCCATGCAACACATCAAACGTCCGCCCATTCGCAACAGGATCAACATGGCCGACCCGGCTCAGGTGCGTAGCCTGGACCCGGCGGCTCCGTCTGCCGGCGGATGAACTGAAGGCCGTTGTCGAGAAGGCAGGCAACTCCATCGTTGCCGTGACCAAGGAAGTTGAACGGCAAGCGGTCAAGTCGCCGGCCAAGTCGAGCAACGGCCTCGCTTCGGCGGGCCGTTTTCATTCCCTGGGGCAGGCTCGCAATTAGCAGTGGAGGTTCGCTATGCCCGCCTTGTTCGCTTATCTGATCGCCGTCGGGCTTCTTGTTGGAGGAGGCTATGGCGCGCTGAGCTGGCTCGCGGCGCCGGAGCCGGTGAAGGTGGTGGCCAAGGCAAAACCGAAGCCACCACCGGCGCATTACGCGGACGATGCTGGATCAACCCCGGCACAGGCGCGTCCTTCGAACGACGGTGCGTCCGAAGCCAGCAAGCCGGGATTGGCGGGCAAGTCCGAGGTCAACGGGGCCGATCAGGCCAAGGTGGCTTCAACCGACAAGGCGGTCTCAAGCGGTCAACCGCTATCGGCATCAGCCAAGCCGGAACCGCCCGCGGGCGCGAATGCGCGGAACGCAAATGCGCAAGCTTCGGGACCGGCAGCGGATCAGCAAGCCCGCTCGGTCCACGCCGGGATTCCGCAGGCCGCAAGCGGCCAGGAAGCCGGGCAGAAGGCTGATGATGCCCCGCCAGCCGAAGCCAGACAGGGCGATGCGGTCCCAGCCCGGGAAGAAAAGCAATCGGCCGTTGCCGCCGTCGCGCCAGCCACGGCCGCGAAGACAGCGAGGCGGCCGAATGTTCGGCAGGCAAGCCGCCGTTCCGAAAAGCGCCGGCTGGATGTGATGACCTTGCGTACCATCGAACTTCCCGATGGCCGCCGCATGACCCAACTTATTCCCTATCGTGCTGGTGACCTTCCCCGTCGTGCCGGTGAGCGCGGCTGGGACGATCGTCCCGCCATGGCATTCGAGCCCGATGAATAACCCGGCACGTCGGACCGAGACGATGAACGGCGGAGCCACAAAAAGCCGCGACACCACAACGGCATCGCGGCGTTTCTTCGCATTCAAATAAAGCTACTTGCCTTCTTTCGTCGTGCCTTTCGACGTGTCGCTCTTCATGCTGTCGTCGGACTTCTTGGTTTTCTTGGTGCTTTTCTTCTTCTTCATCTTGGCGTTGGCGTTCATCGGATTGTGCGCCTTCATGGAATTCTGAGCGGACGGCGGCGCGGTCTGAGCCGACGCAACCGACACGCTTGCCACGAGAGCCGCACAGCACGCCGCAATAAGCAGATTTCGCATTTTGGTCTCCTGTTGGAATAAGCGCCCGGAAAGAATGACGACGGGCGCTCGCGGTTCCCGGGAGACGCTGCCTAAAATGCGAGCAGAATGGATCGGGTCCAACAATCGATGCCGCTTCGCTTGCCGAGGCCCTTGATCGCCATGCCGGCAGCCGCCCGTTTTACGGAAGCGGCGCGCCGGCGTTGGTAGCAATCAAATTGCTGGTATCGGCCGGCGCCAACTCGCTGCTGCTCTCGCCGCCGAGAAATTCGTCGAGCGTGGCCTGGATCCTCTCCTTGACCGAAGGAGGGCCGCGGTCGCTCATTTCGGTGTGTTGAAATTGCGTGCGGACAATATCGATATCGTCGGCCTTGGCCTGCTGCGGGGTCGGAAGCACGCCGGGATCGGTTACGAAGTTCGGGTCCTTTGAGCGGAACGAGAGGATCTTCATCTTGTGGCTGAGCACGAAGGGGACGCGCAGATTATCCAGCGTGACAACTTTCGATACCAGCTCCGGGTGCTCTTTGGCGAAATACATCGCGGTGTCGCCGCCGTTCGAGTGCCCGACCAGGGTCAGGTGGCTGTAGTCGGCGTTCGGCTGCAGTTTTTTCAACTGTCCGAGCACGAACAGAATGTTGGCTTCGCCTTTTTCATACACGCCCGTCCTGCCGACATAGGGCAGGCCGACCTTGGTCATCAAGGGCGGATCGGTCGGCAGATCCTGCTGGATGCTGGCCACCAGATATCCCCTGGCCGCGAACACGTTCGCGAGGAATGAATATTCGGTGTTCTTGACGGTATTGCCGTTGCTGATGACGGCGACCGGCAGCTTCCAGTAGCCATCATCCGCCTTCATCTCGTAATCCCGGCGCACGGCGAGATCCACGGAGACCGGCCGCTGTCGCGCTTCATCGAAAAAGTTCAGCGTCTCGTGCCGGATGCCCCACTTGCTGACGCCAAAATAGACAGCGCCGGCAAGGGCGCAGACGCATGTCAAAACTGCAATTCCCCGCTTCATCGTTTCCATCCCAATCACTTTGAATCACCAGATGGTGTGCAAACGCGCCTGCGGCGAGGCGAGGGTTATGGCGCCGAAATTAAATTTAGGACATATTAAATTTTGGAAATCTTTTTTGCTCCGCAGCAAGGCGGCGGGCCGCGATCTGCGAAGGCGAGGCGCGGACCCCTGAAGCCACGGACCTATACTAATTTCCTAGCCGTGATCACCGACTCGTAATTGGGCCGTGCCGCATTTCGTCACGATCACCTCGCCTAGTTCCGGCTCCTCACCGTCGCGGTTTCGGTGGCCCCGAAAGCGGCGACAGACGTCCCTTTTGCCAAGCAGGAGTGTTGTGATGCGAGCGCTCGATCTCGCCCCTTTTGTTTTCGCGGTTGCATTGGTTGTCCCGGCGGCGCACGCCGCGGATACGCCGCGTGACATCAAGGGCCTTTATTTGATGACCGACTATCCGGCGGTCACGGTGCGGCCCGGCACCACCTCGAACATTCCGCTGCGCCTGCAAAATTATGGACTCCAGCCGCAGCGATATCAGCTCTCGGTCGCCGGCGTGCCGAGCGGATGGACCGCGACGCTGTTGGGCGGCGGGCAACCCGTCGCAGCCGCGATGCCGGCGCCGGATGCCAATGTTTCGCTGCAGCTTCGTCTCGATGTCCCGGCCAATGCCGGCCTCAGCGGGCAGACCCTGACGGTGAAGGCGGAAGGTGACGGAAGCCAGGCGACACTGCCGATCAATGTCGCGCTCGCCAAGGAGTTGCCGGCCAAGCTTGCGGTGACGTCGAAGCTTCCGTCGCTGCGCGGCAGCCCGAAATCGAACTTCGAGTATACGCTGGACATCAAGAACGACAGCGGCCGCAATCTGGTCGCAAGCTTCGCCGCCGAGGCGCCGCCGAATTTCGAAACCTCGTTCACCGAGGCCTATGGCAGCCAGGAGCTCTCCTCGATTCCGATCGAGGCCGGCCAGTCCAAGGACATCAAGCTGAAGGTCCGTCCGCCGAGCACGATCGGCGCCGGACACTTTCCGGTCAAGGTGACGGTCAACGCGGAAGATGCTTCGGCGAAGGTCGATCTTGCGCTTGACGTCGTGGGCCAACCGCAGCTCGCAGGTGTCCGGACGCGACGGGCTGTTGAGCGCGCGGGCGGTCGCAGGACAGCAAAGCTCGATCCCGATTGTGGTCAGCAACACCGGCACTGCGCCGGCCGACAGCGTCAAGCTCGCGGCGAGCGCGCCGACCGGCTGGAAAGTGACGTTTGAGCCGGCCAGCATCGACCGGCTGGTTCCTGGCAAGGACGCCGAGGTCCAGGCGCTGGTCACCCCGAGCGACAAGTCGCTGGCCGGCGACTACATGACCTCGGTCAGCGCGACGTCGCGCGGGGAAAATGCCTCCAGTCAGTTCCGCATCACCGTCAACACCTCGACGGTGTGGGGAATGGCCGGCGCCGGCGTCATCGGCGTTGCGCTGCTTCTGATGCTGGGCGCGGTCGCGAGGTTTGGACGCCGATGAGCAATACCGAAAGCAAGGCCGCCGCCACGGCCAACGATATCGTCATCGCGGCACGCGGCCTGACCAAGCGCTATGGCGCGGTCAGTGTCGTGGACGCCATCAACTTCGACATCGTCAAAGGCGAGGTGTTCGGACTGCTCGGGCCGAACGGCGCCGGCAAGACGACGACGATCCTGATGATGCTCGGGCTGACCGACATATCCTCAGGCCAGGTCAGCGTACTCGGCCACGATCCGGCGCGCGCGCCGCTGCAGGTCAAGCGCCGGGTCGGCTATCTGCCCGACTCCGTCGGCTTCTATGACAACCTGACCGCGGTCGAGAACCTGTCCTATACCGCCAAGCTGATGGGCCTCACCTTCGCCGAACGGACGCAGCGCATCGCGGCGGCGCTGGCGCGGGTGCGGCTGTCCGATGTCGCCGACAAGCGCGTCGCGACATTTTCTCGCGGCATGCGCCAGCGGCTCGGACTGGCCGAGATCATCGTCAAGCAGGCCGAGATCGCCATTCTCGACGAGCCGACCTCGGGGCTCGATCCGCAATCCACGCAGGAATTCCTCGAGCTGATCGGCGAACTCAAGGCCGAAGGCGTGACCGTACTGCTATCGTCCCACCTGCTCGACCAGGTGCAGCGGATATGCAACCGGGTCGCGCTGTTCCAGGCCGGGCGCATCGTGCTGATGGGTCCGGTCGCCGACCTCTCGCGTCAGGTGCTGGGCGCGGGCTTCGTCGTTGAAGTCGAGGCCGATGGCGCAGGACTTGCCCGCCGGCTCGCCACCATCCCCGGCGTGACCAATGTCGACACGCTGGCGGAGGATCGCTTCCGCATGACGGCCGACCGCGACGTGCGGCCGGACGCCGCGCGCGCCGTGGTCGCCGCGAACGGCTCGTTGCGCCGGCTTTCGGTCGACGAGCCGTCACTCGAGGCGATCTATGCGCGTTACTTCCAGGACCACAAGGAGCCATCGCAAGGAGCACGACATGCGGCGTGAGGGTTCTCCGTTTCAGGGCCTCGGTACCGTGGCGCTCAAGGAACTGTCCGACAATCTGTCGAGCGCGCGCATGTTCGTGCTCGAGCTGTTGATCGTGCTGACGGCGCTGGCGGCGCTTTACGGCGCGATCGACAGTCTGCGGCAGAATACGGCGGAAGACCCGTTCCTGCTGCTGCGGCTGTTCACGGTCGATCGCGCGCCGCTGCCGTCCTTCGTCGCCATTCTGGGATTTCTGATCCCGCTGATGGCGATCGGGCTCGGCTTCGATTCCATCAACAGCGAGCACAACCGGCGTACCCTTTCGCGCATCCTGGCGCAGCCGATCTACCGTGACGCGCTGCTGATGGGAAAATTCCTGGCCGGTCTCGCCACGCTTTCGATCAACCTGGCGGCGCTGTGGCTGATGGTGATCGGCCTCGGGCTGATCTTCCTGGGTGTGCCGCCGGGAGGCGAGGAGATCGCACGCTCGCTGGCGTTCCTGGTGGTCGCGATCTTCTATGCCGGCGTCTGGCTTGCGCTGGCGATGCTGCTCTCGATCGTGTTTCGCTCGCCCGCGACCGCGGCCCTGGTCGCGCTCGGCATCTGGCTGTTTCTCGCCGTGTTGTGGCCGATGCTGGCGCCCGCGCTCGCGCAGGTGATCGCACCGCCGGATCCGCGTTATGCAGAACTCGGACTGCAGACGCCGGACACGGCGATCTGGGCGCAGACCCTCTCGCGCCTGTCGCCGAACCATCTGTTCGGCGAAGCGATGCTGGCGGTGCTGTCGCCTACCACGCGGTCGCTGGGTCCGGTGTTTCTCGAACAGCTGCGCGGCGCCGTGATGGGCGCGCCACTTCCGCTCGGCGAAAGCCTGATCATCGCCTGGCCGCAGACGGTGGCGCTGATCGCCTCCACCATCGTGCTGTTCGTCGCCGGCTACATCGTGTTCCAGCGCCAGGAGGTGAGGGCTTGAGGCGAGGGCCTGAGACGATGTAAGGGCAAAATCAGATGCGCAGAAAAATCTTGCGACGATAGAGAAAGCCGGCGAGCGCGATGGCGAATACCAGGCCCAGCGCTTGCACGGCGAAACTTCCGCTGCCCGGCGCGATCGCGCGATCGAGGAAGGCAGCAATGTCTCCTCCGACGAAGCGCCTTGCGAACGGCTCGAAGCCCAATACTTCATCGATGAAGTAAAGTGTGATGGCGTTGGCGCCGAGCCAGACAAAGGGCGTCGCCCAGCGCCGGAAGCCCCACACGTCGATGATCTGGTGCGATGCGCCCAGCAGCATCAGGCTATATCCGCCGGCGACCAGCACGAACGACGAGGTCCAGATCACCTTGATGATGGGGAACTGCAATCCCCAGAGATATCCGGCGGCGACCAGCAGGATACCCGCGCCGATCAGGATCAGCGATTTTTGTTGCGGCTGCAGCCGCTCGTCGATCAGCAGCAGACCTGCAAGCACGCCGAGCAGGCAGGTGCCGATTGCCGGCAGCGTGCTCAACAGCCCTTCCGGATCGCGAGTGATATCCAGCAGCCTCCCGGGGAGATAATGGGCGTCGATCCAGGCGGCCAAATTGGCGCCCGGCGCGAACGAACCGGCGCCGATGCCGGGCACGGGGACGAACGTCATCAACGCCCAATAACCGACCAGCAGCGCGACCAGCGCCACGACGATACCTCGCGCACGCAAATTCAGGAACAGCAGCGAAGCGAATAGATAGCAAAGCGCGATACGCTGAAGCACGCCGAGCAAGCGGATATCACTCCAGTGCTGACTGATGCCACCATAGAAGATCACTCCCATTCCGAACAAGAGAAGCGCGCGGCGGAGCACTCGGACGTGCGCCCGCAGCTTGCCCTCTCGCTCGACGAGCCGCGGCAAGGACAGCACGATCGCCACGCCGCTGATGAAGATGAACAGCGGGAAAATGAAATCGTAGAAGCGGAAGCCTTCCCAGGTGACGTGGTTCATCTGGGTGTTGAGAAAATGTCCGATTGTGCCCAGCACGGGCCCCATGCCGTGCGACATCTCCTCGAACGACCAAATCACACCGTCGGCGCCGAGGATCCAAAAGATATTGAAGCCGCGCAGGGCATCCACCGAGACGACACGGCGCGTTGCCGACGCGGCGACCGGCGCTTCGAGGTGGCGCATCAAATTTTCCCGGCAAGTATCGGCCGATTTTGAACACGACTAATCGATTAATTTTCCCGACAAATGCGCGCGGCGTGTTGACTTGCGTCAAGTGATTGCGGGCGGACCGGGCCGGCCAGAAGAGGGATACGTGGTGCGATGAAAGGATCGGCGGAGCGCCGCGCCGCCGATCAAGCCGACTGAAATTCGGATTCGGTCAGGGTGCCAGGTCGACGGATGGGCGCTGTTCTGCACCGCGCGCCGCGACCTCGGTCGCCGCTGCGGCGCAGCCGCCTGTCGCCTCCTGCACCCGGAAATAGTTCCGGCCCACGTAGGACTCGTCGTAGTGATGCCAGGAGGTGCCGTGACCCATCGCCTGTACGCCGGCGAGCGTTACCGCGAACACCGAACTTTCCATGTCCCGCTGCCGCACGTCGAGGTTCTCCGGCAGCCGCGAACTGGCGTAGTCCACGTAAGACACCCTGCGGACGCAGGACAAATCGCGCGTCGCATCGATCGCCGCCTTCGCGGTCATCAGATGATCGGAATGGTCTTCCGGATTGATGCGCGGATCGAGCTCGGCAACGTTAAGCTGGACCAGCCCGGCCGGCCCGCGCTCATAATCGATGATGGCGCGCAGCGTTTTCACCAGATCACTCCAGCCGTGATAGGCGGTAGTGCCATCCACCGCCGCCAGCGTGCCGTTGTCGCCGTCAGCGAGGCGCTTGAGCGACTGGAAGCCGGTGTGAGCATAACCCGAGCCGAGTGGATTGCCGTCCGGCACGCGCAGGAAATAACTCACGGTGTTGCGGTAACTGATGCGGTAGATCGGATGCCCGTTGAATGACATGGTCGCTATACCAGGCCCGACCGGTACACCGTCTGCGTCGGCCATGAAACGTACCGCCTGCTCGGCGCCGTTTTCCCGCGCCAGATAATACGGATATTTGCGGTCGCCCGAGCCGGTGCCGAGCCCGGCATCTCCGGCGGTGACATGGATGAACACGGTCTTGGCGGCACCAGCGATCACGTCCTGGAAGGCGGACGGGTTCATGAACAACTGCCAGTCATCCTCATGCGCGGCGAAATAGAACGAAACCTTGTCCGGCCGCGCCCCTTCCGAAGCCAGCGCCGGCGCGGCGGTCGCCAACGCGCCCGCAAGGCACGCCCGCACGATCATTCGCGAAATCAGCATTCCGGTTCCCCTCGCTGCGACAGATAGATTTCCGATCACCGGGATATGATGATCGGTGCAGCCGAATTCAACAGGACACGGGGATGAGACGGCAATTTCGCCACCGGCCACCGCTCGATGGCTGGGCGCCGGACTGGTGGAATTCCTCTCTATTCCAGGCCCGCATCCGGAACATTCGACGCGGACCGCTGGCAAGTCCGGAGCGTCCTTTCGGGCAGCTAACCTTTGCTGCTAACGATTTCGTTGCGACCTCGCGCGGTCAAGGGCGCGGACGAAGTAATCCCTCGCGACCGCATCGAGCGCGGCCGAAATCATTTCGTCGGATTCGGCCACGCGACCGCTGTGCTCGGCTTCCAGCCGCTCGGCTTCCCGGATGTAATCGACCGCAAGCTCGCGCAGACGGTGGAGTTCGGGATCGTCGGGGAGCGGATAAATCGTCGCCAGCAAGTTCCTGGCGCGTGCGCGTGCGCGATCACTTCGCATGCCGGCCATGGGCGCCTCCTGTCGTCTGCATTTCCATAACTGAGAGAGGGCCGCGCAACCGAGTTGGCCGAACACCGGTCAACCACCAACGGCCGAGCATCGCCTGCCTGCGCCAGGCATCTGCTGAGTCAAAGCGTTTGACTATGTGCGGTTCCGGACCAATCGTCTTATTTTTGAAGTTTCGCGGGTGCGGCGAGGGGGCGAGCCCAGCCGGTGGCCGGATCATGCTCGCCCACGCGAAGCCCGGTCCATGACCGCAGCCGCGCTAGCCACGCGTCAGCACTGCTCTTTTTATCAGTACTGCTTTTTGCCGTCGGAAGGTTGCGAATCGTTTGCCTCTTCGTCCGCCAGCAGTTTCAGAAGCGTCTGACGCTTTTGTTCGTCGGTCGTTTCAGCCAGCAGCTTCCGATAAAGCTTGAGGTTCTCTGCGTGGACGAATCGTTCCATTTCCGCGCCTCTCGCAAGGCAGCCACAGCCGCCATCTTGAGCTCCAGGAGAGCCTATGTCCAGTAACGGACCGATGACAAAACCGATGACAAAACCTGGCGGGAACCAGTTTAGTCGATCAGGCGGCGTTGCCCGTGATCAATATTGCACATGCCTTCCAGATATGGGGCATTCGGTCGCAGGTTACCGCTCCAGGTTATCATCCTCGCTTGCGAACGATGAGCCTGACATCTTGACGCAGCGTTGATTTTCGATTGAACGTGGCGGGCTGCCAATTCGGCCAGCCTGGTCTGGTTTCTGCCGCTTCGGACGGTTTCGCCAAACCGAACGGGCGACTACGGAACCAGCTTGCTGTCCTGGCTGGCTAAAGGCAGCTGGTCTGTGTTCTCCGGGGACAGAGCTTGAAGGCGCTGGACAAGGAGAACAGCAGGCGTGCGCTGCGGCTCGAATTGTCGGGCGCGCGGTAGCTCAGCGGGAAGGCCACCCCGATATCGGCCTGCAGATCGCCGGCCAGGAAGAACCGCATGCCGGCGCCTGCCGAGGTGAGTGCAAGGCCGTCATTGTAGCTAAATCCGTCATTCCAGGCCGCGCCGGCGTCGACGAAACTGTAGAGCTGGTAACCGGTCAGGTAACCGAAATTGAGGTTCTGATCGAAGCGCAATTCGAACGAACCGGCGATGCCGTTGTCGCCGCTGATCTCGGCGCTGCCATAGCCGCGTCCGAAGGCTGCGCCGCCCAGATAGAATTGCTGCGAAGTGAACAGCGGACCGGAAGCGATCTGTCCGGCGGCCGCGATTTTCACCGACCAGGCGTCAGTCAGCGTCTGATAGCGGGTGAACCAGGCATCCATCAGCGAGAAATTCCCCGCAGCCCCGTAACGGGACAGAAAGCCATCGCCGAAATGCGACGCGCCCAGGATATCGAGACCCTGACGGTAGGTCAGCGTGAAGTAATTGTTGCCGCCGAAATTGTCCTGCAGCCGGTAGTCGGAGGTCAGGCTGACGGCGCGGATGTGATCGTTGTAGACCGGGCCGAATATGTCGCGCTCGGAGACGTTGCTGAAGCCGGCGGCCGCGGTGAGCGTGAGCGTCGATTTTTGCGACTGCAGCGGGACGATGCTGCCGTGCAGTTCGAAAGATTCGGTTTTGGTGTTGTCGTTGTACAGGCGCCGGTAATCACCCGGCCGAACCTCGCTGTACAAAGCGGAGGCGCCGACGCGTGCGCCATCGGTGCCGACGGGGACATCGTAAGCCAGCCGGCCGAACGCAAGCTCGCGTGGATCGCCAGGCGTGGTCGACAGATTGAGCGCCAGCGTGTCGCCGGGTGCGAGGTAGGAATTGAATGCGCCGGTCGCATAGGTCTGCCAGGGGCCGACCGCCGACGATCCGAGATTGTCGACGCCAAAGGAAGTGTAGATGTGCCAGGTGTTGAGATAGACGACCAGCCGGAAACAGCCGGTCGCGCCGCCGATCTCTTCCAGCGCGGTATCGGCGATCCGCACACCCGGCCGACCATTGATCAGCAGCAGCTGGCGTTCCAGTGTCGAAAGCCGCGAGGGAGATTCGGCGAGCACCGGGTCGAGCATCGGCCTGATGCCGAACTGCTCCGCGCCGTCCCCCTTCAGCGCCACTTCCGTGATACTGCCTTCGATCACCTGAAGACGGACCTTGCCGTCCCGGATGTCCTGCTGCGGAACGATCGCCCGGCTTAAGTGAAACCCGGCCGCGCGGTAGAGGTCGCTGACCCCGGCGGCAATGGCCGCGAGGTCGGCCTGGGAGACCCGTTTTCCGAGATAGGGTTGATAGACTCTTAAGATCTGATCGTGCGGGATTGCCCTGGCGCCGCTCAGGATAACGCCGCGCAGGACGAACATCGGTTTGGTATCCGCCGTGCCCTCTGGCCGGGAAACCGCCGGCATCCGCAAGCCTGATCGGGCCGAAGGTGGCTGCCCGGATTGCGGTGTGTCGAAGCGCCTTTCAGTCTGCCGCGGGTCGAAGCCAGGGCTTGCCTGCTGGGCTTTTGCCGGCATGGAGATGCTCGCCAACAAGATGAGCGCCAAGCTGGCCAAAGCGACCTTGCGCGGACCGAAACACCGTCGCGCGGCTGCCCGGGATACCACCCCTCCGTAGTTCTCCGGAGGACAAGCAATGAATTTATGAAAAATCATTAGCCGCATGATTTTTCATAGATTTTTATGGTCAATGAAGCGTTAAAGCCGGCCGTAAACCAGGGGGTACCCGCTCATTCAATGTTGAAACTTTTTCGGTAAGCCCAAGGGAGCAGCTACGGGCACACGGAGTGTTTCATGAGTTGGACCGGTGGATTTTCCCGCATCTTGACGATGGCGTTCATTCTCGGCGCGGCCTCCAGCGCGGTCGCAGCCGAGGGCGGCGTCTGGCGGGTCAGCAAATCGTCGGGCGAAGTCTGGACGACCACGACAGGCGCCCAGCCTGCTTCGCTCGGCCAGGAAGAGGTCTTGAAGCCGGGCGACACCATCCGGACCGGGCGCAACGGCCGCGTCCTGTTGGTGCGCGGCGAGGAAACCATTCTGGTCTCGCCGAATTCGGTCATTGGCCTGCCCACCGAGAAGAAGGACGGGTTGTCGACGACGATCCTGCAGCAGGCTGGCTCGATCCTGCTGGAAGTGGAAAAGCGCAACGTCAAACATTTCGAGGTCGAGACCCCCTACCTCGCCGCCGTGGTCAAGGGAACGCATTTCAGCGTTTCGGTGAACGCCGCCTCTACCAGCGTCAAAGTGCTCAGAGGCCAGGTCGAGGTCTCGGATTTCAAGACCGGCCAGATCGCGCAAGTGATGCCGGGACAGGTTGCGACTTCCTTCGCGCACGGCAAGCCGGGTCTTTCGCTGAGCGGTTCGGGGACGCTCAACCCGATCGAGCAGGGCAAGCCGCGCCCCTCATCGATCGAACGGATCATGGTGCCGAAGACAGGGCTCCCCGCGCCGCGGAGCGCTGCGAATGGGCAGCAGGTCCACGCGCTCGGCCACCTCGCCGCCAGCCATGGCTCCACCAGCATGGCTCCACAAATCCCGGCGTCGTGCGAATATCCGCCTCGCTCGGCGAAGTCAGGCTGAATTTCCAGAAGGTCACCCACGGTCTCGCCCATGCAGCGGTCTCGACACCAGGCTCGACGAAACACAGCGCGGACAAGGATACGATCTGGAGCTCGCACGAAGCCAAGGCGAGCCTGGGCGTCGGAACCGGCAATTCCAGCGATACCGGCGCCAGCGCTGCCGCTGCGGCGAGCACGAGCGCGGCGACCAATTCGGGAGTGGCGGCTCAGGTTGCCGCCACCGTCGGCGCCGCGAACAGTTCCGGAAAAGGGAACGGCAACGGCAACGGAAATGGCAACGGAAATAGCAACGGCAATGCTAACGCCAATGCGAATGGCAATGGGAACGGCAACGGCAAGGCCAATGGAAACGGCTACGCCAACGGAAACGGCTACGCCAACGCCGCAGCGAATGGCCCCGCCAACAATAACGGCAACGGCAACGGCAACGGCAATGGCAACGGCAATGGTCGCGCACATTAGAGGGTAAGGGAAGCTGAACCGAACGAGTTACTCGATCGGTTGGCAAAGATTGGGGCACGCCTCGCTCGTTTGCGAGGTGTGCGGGATGGGACGCTGTGAGACACTACCGGCCGCATATCCTTGTGTTGGTTGCGCTGGCGATCGCTTTGTCGTCTGGCCTGCACGGCGCGCTGCGTAATGCTTTGACAGATCTGCATTTTGCCTGGGAGAAGCGCCAGGCCAGCGGCGATATCGTCGTTGTCGCGATCGATGCCCCTTCGATCGAGCAGATCGGCGTCTGGCCCTGGCCGCGCCGGCTTCACGCCGATTTGCTGCGGCGGCTGGACAGCGCCGGCGCGCGGGATATCGTGTTCGACGTCGACTTCTCCTCGCCATCCGATCCGGCGTCGGACAGGGCATTTGTCGAGGCGCTGGAGAGCGCGGGCGGATCCGTGGTGTTGCCGTCCTTCAAGCAACCGGGGGCGGCCGGCGGCAAAGGAACAGCCGTCCACATCAATCGTCCTCTGAGACAATTCGCCGATCATTCGTGGTCGGCGGTCGTGAATGTCACGGTCGAGCCTGACGGCCTGGTCCGGCGCTATCCGTTCGGCGAGACCTTCGACAGGAAATTTCTTCCCGCGATGGGCGCGGTGCTGGCCGAACAATATGCCGACAAGCGCGGGCCCTTCCTGATCGATTTCAGCATCCGCGCCGCCTCGATTCCGCAAGTGTCCTACGTCGATGTCTTGCGCGGCGACGAGGCGACGCTGGCCAAGCTCAGGGACAAGAAGGTTATCATCGGCGGCACCGCGCTCGAGCTCGGCGACCGCTTCAGCGTTCCCAATGGCGGCGTAGTTTCCGGGCCGCTGCTGCAGGCGCTGGCCGCCGAATCGATCCTGCAGAATAGAACCCTGCGCTTTACCGCCGATATCGTCACGCTGGCCGGGCTGTGCATGATTGCATTCATCATGATGCTGTCATGGCGCCGCGTTGCCGCCGGCACGCGGTTTGTCATCCTCGTCGGCCTGGCTGGCGCCGTTGAGACAACCGCAGTTTTGCTGCAGGCAAAATTTCCTTTCATTCTGGATACGTCGCTATTCCATATCGCGATCGTCGTCTACATGGCTGCGATTGCGCTCGACGAAATCGACTTCCGGGGTTTGCTGAGCCGCATCGCCGAGAACCGCTTTCAGCGTATCGCGATGTCGCTGGGCGATGGCCTGGTATGCACCGACCAGGACCAGCTGATCACCGTGTGGAATCCGGGGGCTGCGGCAATTTTCGGCTACGAGCCCGCGGAGATGATCGGCCGTCCGTTCGATACGATTTGCGCCGGCGGCGAGGGCGCCCCGGCCGGTTGGATCTCGGTCTGCTGCGAAGAAGCGCGTGCGCGATCGCAGGCGCCCGGCGGCCTGGTGATGGAGTTCGACGGCCGCCGCAAGAACGGCGAGGTGTTTCCGGTCGAGGCCTGTTTCTCGGGCTGGCAAGGCACCGATGGCTTTCAGTATGGCGCGATCCTGCGCGACATATCGGTGCGAAAGCGCGAAGCCGAACGAATTCGCTATCTGGCGGAATACGATTCCCTCACCGGGCTCGCCAACCGCAACAGCCTTCACGCCGGCCTGGCTGCGATGATTTCCGCGGCCGAAGCGAGAGGGCCGCGAAGTTGCGCTGCTGGTGGTCGGCCTCGACGCCTTCCAGCAGATCAACGACATGCTCGGCCATGCCTGCGGCGACCTCGTGCTGGGCGCCGTGACCGAACGATTGAACGCGGAAGCCGGACCTTGCGCCCTGGTCGCCCGCCTGAGCGGCGATGAATTCGCCATCGCGATCCCCCGCGATGACACGGCCGAGACGGTCGCGGCATTGTCGGAACGCATCGCGCGTGCATTCGACACCCCGCTTTTGACCGGAACGCGGCAGCACCGCGTCAAGGTCAGCATCGGAGCGGCGGTCTATCCTGACGGCGGCCGAACCGGCGACGAACTTTTGGCCAACAGCCATCTGGCTTTTTGCCGCGCCAAGGCGACCAGGCGCGGCAGCTACGTGATCTTCGAGAACGCGATCCGGCAGGAACTGGAAGCCCGGCTGACGCTGGAGGCCGAACTGGTGCGTGCCGCCGAGCAAAACGAATTCGAATTGTTCTATCAGCCGCAGGTTCGGCTGGTGGATGGCGGCCTGATCGGCGCGGAAGCCCTCATTCGCTGGCGCCATCCCGTCCGCGGCCTGGTCTCGCCTGCGGAATTCATGCCGGTCGTCCACACCTCGTCGATTTCAGATCGCGTTGCCGCATGGGTTCTCCAAACCGCGTGCCGCCAGGCGCGGCTGTGGGAGACAGAGCGGTCACAATATTCGCGTCGGCGTCAATCTGTCGCCCTCGCAATTTCAGTCGGGCGACCTCGCAAACGCCGTTGCGGAGATACTGAAGACCACCGGGCTGACGCCCTCGCTGCTCGAACTCGAGGTGACCGAGGATATTCTGCTGCTGGACGAGGAGAGGGTGCTCGACACCTTCCGCAGAATAAGGGCGACCGGCGTCCGCATCGTGTTCGACGATTTCGGCACCGGTTATGCGAGCCTGAGCTATCTCAAGAAATTCCCGCTCGACGGGCTCAAGATCGACCGCTCGTTCGTACTGGAACTGCTTGCCGGCGCCGGCGACGCGGCGATCGTCGGGTCCACCATCGGTCTCAGCCGGCAACTCGGCCTCTCGGTGATCGCCGAAGGCATCGAGAATCGTGCGACCGCCGATCTGCTGCTCTGCATGGGATGCGAGGAGGGACAGGGCTATTTCTTCGGACGGCCGGTGCCGGTTGCAGCATTCGAGAGCCAATTCCTGACCGCTCGCGAAGCCGACGCGCCGGGGGCTGGGAGAGCAGCCTGAGCGACAGGCACCGTTCGCGGTGGATGCGGCCCCAGAACCTTTTCCGTTTCGATGGAATTGAAACGGGGCTCCAGGTTTTTGATTTGACGCGTTTTCTTGACGCGAACCGGTCTCCACCTCGCTCGAAAGCGCTTTAGATGTGTTTGTCCGCTGGCGCCGGCTGCGTCTTCTGATTGGTCTTCTCTGCGGCCCGCTTGTTGGCCTCGTGATGGCCGATAACACATCCGGCTACGGCGCCGACCTTGCCGTGCCCTGCCATATGGCCCGCGATGCCTCCGACAATGGCACCTTTGATGCAACCCTTCGCCTCGGCGGCAACAGGCGCCAATGCCAGGCATAAAACGAAGGTACCAAGGATCAGCGGCTTCATCGCAGCCCTCCGAAAAACAGTCGCTTCAACAATCCGGGCTGCGGCGATTGGTTCCGCGTCAGGACGTGACATTTCCGGCGCCGCCGCCGATACAGACAATCTCCGCCGAATCTGTAACATGAGCAGTACGCGGGACCTGAGACGAGGCTGGATGAGGTCGTGACCGTTCATTTGCCGGGCGCTGTTGCTGCCGCTCATATCGATGCCGATCGCCGTGACCTGCTGCTGGATGCATGCCGCGGGCTCGCGCTGTGGTTCATCTTCATCGATCACGTCCCCGATAACGCGCTCGCCTGGCTGACGCTTCGCAATTACGGATTCAGCGACACCACCGAGGTGTTTGTGTTCGTGTCCGGCTACACCTGCATGCTGGCCTATGGCGGAGCGTTGCGTGAGCAGGGCTGGGCAACGATCGTGACGCGCGCGCTGCGGCGAGGCTTGGAAATCTACGCCGCCTTCCTGCTGCTGCTGATGGCCTATTTCGTCCTGGTCTGGATAGCCGGCGGCGGCAGCCGCTATCTCGATGAAACCAATACGGCGTTCTTTTTCAAGAATCCGGGGACCGCGCTGCTCCACGCCGCGATCCTGCAATACGCACCGGTCAATACCGATATCCTGGCTACCTTCGTGCTGCTGCATCTGGCCTTTCCCGGCCTGCTGTGGCTCATGACCCGCAGCGCCGCGCTCACGCTGGCCGCGTCGTTTCTGCTCTATCTCATGGTGCAAATATTCGACTGGCACCTGCCGGCATGGCCGAGCGGCGAGATGTACTTCAACCCGATCGCGTGGCAGCTATTGTTCGTATTCGGCGCCTACTGTGCGCAGGAAGGAACGGGGTACTTGCGCGCAATCGTGCAGTCGCGCGTTATGCTGGCGCTGGCGCTGCTCTATCTCGCCGTCAGCCTTGGTATCGCGTTGAGCTGGCAGTTCGAGGGGATTGAGGGGGTTTTACCCGATGCGGTGGCAAAGCTGATTTACCCGATCTACAAGGGCCACCTGGCGCCGGTGCGCCTGATGCATTTTCTCTCGCTGGCCATCGTTGTCGTGCGCCTGTCGCCGCGACACTGGTCCGGATTGCCGAAACCCCTGATCAGGGCGCTGATCCGCTGCGGCGAAAACTCGCTGGCGATCTATTGTTTCGGCGTGTTGCTGGCATTCATGGGTTTCGTGATTCTGACTGAAGTTTCCGGCACCTTCGCCATGCAGACCGCCGTCAGCGTTGCCGGGATCATGCTGATGATCGTGGCTGCGACCCTGCTGACCTGGGAAGCCAAGCTGGATCGCCGCGGGCCAAAGCTGTTTTGAACGAGGGGCCCTTGCTAGCGCCGTCGCGCCACCGCGACCCCGAACAGGAAAGCGACGAACAGGCTCGCGAGCGGCGCTTCCCGGGTGATGGCGCTGATGGTCGAGAGCGGTTTGCCCGGCTGCCGCGCGGTCGCGATGGCCTCGCTCAGCCGGTTGACCGCCGCCTGCAGGCCTGCGGAGATTTCCGTGAGCGTGCGCGACACGTCGGTCGCGGTATCGATGGCGCGTTCCGCCATGCCGGGCTGAAGGGTCGATTCAGGTGTTTCGAAATTCACGATTGATGCCCTCGACGTTTGGACTGCGGCGCGATGAGGCCGCCACCTTTGGCTATCCGCGCGTGCGCTTGTTTTGAACAGCGGGTCTTGCGACCTTTGGCTATCCGCGACAGGCGCCGTTTTGAACGGCGGGTGGCGGCCTCGCGGGAGCAAATGCGGCGTCGGGAGGTTTGTTCCCACGGCGCTTCCGCTCGATCCCTGATTTGCGAAATTGGCGCCGCGTTAAATGTCGTATTGGTGATAGCGCCGGCCGGTGATCTTCTGAGGCGCGCGCTTCGTCTCGTCTTTTCCTGGCCAAGTGTCGCAGATATCTTGTCGTCCGAGAGGGATTCGCTCGTGACCGAGTTTCGAGACCAGATGCAACGAAAAATTGCGCTGCTCGGCGCGCCCATCGAGATCGGCGCGTCGCAGCGGGGAACCCTGATGGGACCCGCGGCGCTGAGGACGGCCGGGCTTCTGACCATGCTCGACGCGCTTGGTTTCGAGGTGGAAGACCACGGCGATCTCTCGATCGGCGAGGTGGCCGAACTCGACGATGCAGCCGCCCGACAATGCCCGGCATTACCGCGAAATCCAGCGCTGGATCCGGCCCTTGAGCGCGCGCGCCTACGAGCTGGCGCGATCCGGCGCGATCCCGATCTTTCTCGGCGGCGATCACTCGCTTTCGATGGGTTCGGTGAACGGAGTTGCCCGCCACTGGCGCGAAAGCCGGCCGCGAGCTGTTCGTGGTCTGGCTCGACGCGCATGCGGACTACAATACGCCCGCGACCACGTTGTCCGGCAACATGCACGGAATGTCGGCGGCGTTTCTGTGCGGTGAGCCCGGGCTCGACGGGCTTCTGGGCGAGGAGCCGCGCGCATCGATCGATCCCGATCAGCTCGAATTGTTCGGCGTGCGCTCGATCGACAAGCTGGAAAAGGATCTGCTGCGCGCTTCGCCGCGTCAGCGTCGCCGACATGCGCCAGATCGACGAGTTCGGCGTCGGCGTGCTGATCCGCCGCGTCATCGACAAGGTGAAGGCGCGCAACGGCGTGCTGCATGTCAGCTTCGATGTCGATTTTCTCGATCCGAGCCTCGCGCCCGGCGTCGGCACCACGGTGCCGGGCGGGGCGACCTATCGCGAGGCGCATCTGGTGATGGAGATGCTGCACGATTCCGGGCTGGTGCGATCGGCCGATATCGTCGAACTCAATCCGTTCCTCGACGAGCGCGGCCGCACCGCGCGCACTGCGGTCGAACTGATCGGCAGCCTGTTCGGCCAGCAGATCACCGACCGGCCGACGCCGACCAACGCGATCGAGCCGGGCGAGTGAAGCGCTGGTTGGCCATGGAACCCGGTTTCATGAGCGCGACGCAAGCCGGATGCCGCGATCGCTGAAGTAGCGGGCGAGGGCATCCGGAGCGCCGGCGCCATCGGCCAGCGCCACATAGCTGTCGGGTCTCAGCAGATAGAGCGCATCGCGGGCAGACCCGCCGCTTCATATTCAGATCGCCATGCCGAAAACGTGCAGCGGGACCTTATGGTCCATGCACCATGCGGTGAGCGCGGCGCTTGCCGAGCCGTAGACATGGACTTGCCAATCCATCGTCTTGCGAGCGAAGCAAAATTGTCGGCGCCATCGATCCGCACCCAGGGCAGGCGATCACCGCCGTGCACCTGCCCGGCCGCGCCACGGCTCAAGGGACCGCCGCGATAATTCAGCATGACCTGCGAGACGGTTCGGAACAGATATTCGCGCACGGCCTCGAATCCGGCGACCCGCGGGAATCAGGATCGGCGCGATGCGCGTGCGCAGGATGTCGGCGATCCTGCCTTCGGCGGTGGCGAAACTGAAGATGCGATCGGTGGTCGCGACCAGCCGCCGCGCGAAGCCGATCCGCTCGGCCTCGTAGGAATCGAGCAGGTCGTCGCCCGCGCGGCCGGTGACCACGGCAGCCAGTTTCCAGGCGAGATTGATGGCGTCGCCGATGCCGGTATTCATGCCCTGACCGCCGGCCGGACTATGGATGTGCGCGGCATCGCCGAGCAGGAACGCGCGTCCTTTGCGGAAATGGTCGGTCACGCGGTGATGCACGTGATAGGTCGAGAACCAGTTGACGTGCTTCACCTCCACCTTCAGATGGGTGATCGCCCGGCTGCTGACGTCGTTGAAGGTCAGCTTGCCGGCGTCGGCGGCGCGCTCGTCGCGCACGGTTCCGATCAGCCGCGCCTTGCCCGGTCCGGCTAGCGGGAAGACGCCGAGGAAATCGGCCTCGTCGAGATCGATGTGCAATTCGCCGTTCACCGCGGGCCCGGCGGCTTCGACATCAGCGACGTAGAAGATTTGCCGATAGGTGCCGCCGGGAAATCCGGTGCCGATGGTCTCGCGCACGATCGAACGGGCGCCGTCACAGCCCGCGATGTAGGCCGCGGTGCAATCGCTCTCTTGAGCGTCGGGTCCGCGCAGGCGGGCGATGACGCGATCGCCCTCGTCCGTAAAGCGGATCAATTCCGTGCGCCGTTCGATCGCGACGCCAAGCGACTGCAGCCGCTCGATCAGGAGCCGCTCGTGCTGGTCCTGCGGGAAGATATGCAGGAACGGGTAGGGGGTCAGGTCGGAGCCGACATTGCTAAACGCTATGCGGGCCGCGGCTTCGCCCTTCACCCACAGATTGACGGCAGGCACCTGGTGGCCTTGCGCGACCACCGCTTCCGTGAGATCGAGCTGCCGGTAGAGCTCGAGCGTCCGCGCCTGCACGGCGAGCGCGCGCGAAGTGGTTCCAGGCTCGGCAGTCTTGTCGATGACGCGCACCTTGACGCCGAGCTTCGCCAGCCATAGCGCCAGCACCAGCCCGGTCGGGCCGGCGCCGATGATCAGAATGTCGGTCTGCGTCATCTTCGGTCTCCGTTTATGACCGCCCCGGCAGCCCGCTAATCAACCTTGTTGTCAACCTTGTTGCGGCATTTCGGTTCGCCGTCATCGGCCATGATCCTTGCCCACCCCCGGCTTGCCGATGCATCATAGAGAATGGAATCGCGCGCGGCCGTCTTTCGTGAAGTGGGCGCCCCGGTCTCGATCGAGCGGATCACGCTCGATCCGCCGGGGCCGACCGAGGTGCGGGTGCGCATTGCCGCGGTGGGCCTGTGCCGCACCGACTATCATGTCATGCGCGGCGAGCGGCGGGTCGCGATGCGGCCGATGGTACTGGGCCACGAGGCCGCGGGCGTTGTCGAACAGGTGGGCGAGGCGGTCGGCGGCATCAAGCCGGGCGATCACGTTATTCTTACTTTCATCCCGGCTTGCGGAAAATGCCATTGGTGCCGGCAAGGCCGGCATCATTTGTGCGCCGAGGGCCCGCGCATCACGCAGGGGCCGCAACTCGACGGCACCTACCGTCGCCGCGACCGCGACGGCAATGCGGTTGGGGCCTTTTGCATGATCGGTGCTTTTGCCGAACGCACCGTCGTCGATCAGGCTTCCGTGATCGTGATCGACAAGGACATTCCGTTCGACCTGGCGAGCCTCGTCGCCTGCGGCGTGCCGGCCGGCGTCGGAGCGGCGCGGCAGCGGGCGCGGGTGCAGCCCGGCGAAAGCGTGCTGGTGGTAGGCTGCGGCGGCGACGGCATGAACGTGGTGCAGGGCGCGCATCTGTGCGGCGCCGCGCAAATCATTGCCGCCGATATCGTGCCCGCAAAGCTCGACTGGGCGCGGGAGTTCGGCGCGACGCATGGCGTCAACGCGCAGGGCGAAGCGCTGACGCGGGCCGTGCTGGAACTGACCGGCGGCATCGGCGTCCATCATGCCTTTGTCTGCATCGATCCGCCTTCGACCCTGCTGCCGGCGTTCCGCGCCACCGCCAAGGGCGGCAACGTCGTGGTGACCGCGCTGACATCAGATACCGTGACCGAAATCAGGATCCCGCCGCTCGAGCTGTTCGTGACGCAAAAGGCCATCATGGGCGCGGTCTACGGCTTCGCCAGTCCACGGCTGCAAATTCCTGAACTGCTTGGGCTCTATCGCAAGGGCGCGATAAAACTCCGCGAGCTGATCACGCGCCGCTATCGGCTGGACGAAATCAACCAGGGCTATGCCGATCTCGACGCGGGAAAAAATCTTCGCGGCGTCGTGGTATTCGATGGCTAGCATGCCCGATACCAACGCCGCGACCTGGGGAATTGCAGCCGTGGCGACGCTCGGCGTGATCGCGCGTCCCTGGCATTTGCCGGAATTCATCTGGGCGATAGCGGGCGCGGCGTTGCTGGTCGCGTTCAACCTGCTGCCGTGGCCGGATGCGCTTGCCGCCGCCGGCAAAGGCACGGACGTCTATTTCTTTCTCATCGGCATGATGCTGCTGGCCGAAGTCGCGCGCCAGGAAGGTTTGTTCGACTGGCTCGCGGCCTGGGCGGTCCGGCATTCGAAGAGTTCGGCAAAGCGGCTGTTTCTGATCGTCTACGTGGTGGGAACCATCGTCACTGTCGTGCTGTCGAACGACGCAACCGCCGTGGTTTTGACCCCGGCGGTCTATGCGGCGACGCGTGCAGCGAAGGTCGAGCCGTTGCCTTATCTGTTCATTTGCGCCTTCATCGCCAACGCGGCGAGCTTCGTGCTGCCGATCTCCAATCCGGCCAACCTCGTCGTGTTCGGCAAACAGATGCCGCCGCTGGCGGAGTGGCTGCGCATCTTCGCGTTGCCCTCGGTTGTCGCCATTGTTGCAACCTATCTGGCGCTGCGGCTGACGCAGCGCCGCGCGCTCGATACGAAGGTCGCCGAGATCGATGACATATCCCCGCTGACGAAGGGGGGAGCGCTCGCCGCATTCGGAATCGTACTGACGGCGGTTGTGCTGCTCGCTGCCTCTGCCATGGGGCGAGACCTGGGTCTGCCGACGTTCGTCGCCGGTGCGGCCGTAACGGCGGTTATTCTTCTGCTCGGACGGCAGTCACCGCTGCCGGTGATCAAGGATATATCGTGGTCGGTGCTGCCTCTGGTGGCGGGGCTGTTCATTCTGGTCGAGGGGCTGAACCGGACCGGCGTGCTGCCGGCACTCGCGGGCATTCTGAAGCAGGCCACGAGCGCGTCGCCGCAGGCGACGTCCTGGATATCAGGCATCGTGGTCGCGGTGGCGTCAAACCTTGCCAACAATCTGCCGGTTGGCCTGATCGCGGCGACAACCAGTCAAACCGCGCAGGTTCCCGCGCATGTCACCGGCGCGATCCTGATCGGGGTCGATCTCGGACCCAATTTGTCGGTGACGGGATCCCTTGCCACCATTCTGTGGCTGATCGCGCTGCGGCGCGAAGGCAAGGGTGTCAGCGCACTGCGGTTTTTGAAACTGGGCCTCGTCGTCATGCCGCCCGCGCTGCTGCTCTCTCTTCTTGCCCTCTCTGCCGCACCGCAATGAGAGCGGATAACGCGAACAGCTAACGGCGACCCGCGGCCGGACGTCAGGAATCCGGAAAGCATGACCGATTGTCCACCGACCAAGTGAAACGGTGCCTCGCCGAGGTTTCGTTACCGGCCTCGCAGTGGCGTGCTATCCTTCGTCCATCCTCCAACCACCGAGGGCGGGAGGCGGGGCCGTTCCAGTGCGTTCACGGATGATCTATTCGCTAAAATCCATCGCCGCGTGGCTGCGATCGCGAAAGGTCGAGCTTGGCCTCGGCGTGCGCGTCACCGTGGCGGCGATGGGGGCGCTCGCGATCGCGCTGGCTCTGGGCCTGAAGCTGCCGCTGTGGGCGGTGCTGACGTCCATCATCGTCACCCAGATGAGCGTCGGGCGATCGCTCAAGGCGGCCCGCGATTACTTGATCGGCACCGTCGGCGGCGCGCTGTACGGCGCGGCGGTCGCGATCCTGATTCCGCATCATGGCGAAGGCGCGCTGCTCGCGGTGCTGGTGCTGGCGGTGGCGCCGCTGGCGTTCATCGCCGCGCTCAATCCCAGCCTGAATGTCGCGACGATCACGGCCATCATCGTGCTGCTGCTCCCGATCATGAGCCATGCCGACGTGCTGGATTCCGCGATCGACCGGGTGCTGGAAGTCACCGTCGGCGCGCTTACCGGCCTTCTGGTTTCGTTTGTGGTGCTGCCGTCGCGCGCGCACAGCCAGGTCCGCGCCAGCGCGGCGCATGTGCTGGAACTGATGGCGTCCGCGCTCCATGAGCTGTTGTCCGGCCTCACCCGCGGACGGGACAACGAAGCGCTGCATAGTCTGCAGGACGGTATCGGCGCCGCGCTGGTCGGGCTGAATGCGATCGGCACCGAGGCCGAGCGCGAACGCGGCGCGCGCCTCTCGACCGGGCCCGATACCGGCCCGCTGCTGCGAACCGTGCTGCGGCTGCGTCATGATCTCGTGATGATCGGACGCGCCAGCGTGGTGCCGCTGCCGGCCGGCCTGCAGCAGCGGCTGGTTTCACCATTGAAGCGCGTCAGCGACGCGATCGTCGACTATCTCAAGGCAAGCGCGGCGAGCCTGCGAACAGCTACGCTACCGCCGGCCATCTCGCTTGTTCAGGCTGCGTTGCGAGACTACGCCGCGGAGGTCGCCGCAGTGCGCAGCGAAGGCCTGACCAGGGGCGTGCCCGGCGATGTGGCCGAACGCTTCTTTGCGTTGGGGTTTTCGCTGATGCAGATGCGGCAGAATCTGAAGGACCTGGAGCGCTGCGTGGCGACCTGGGCGGATTCGTCGCCGGTTCCGAAAAGCCGGACAACCGACGAGACGGATTAGGGCGAACTTGCGCGCGTTAGACGAGAGGTCATCGCCGGGGAAGGCGGTGAACGCGGAAGGTCCCTCGCGTAGAAAAAGCCCGCCGTCGGGCGGGCCTTTAACCCTTTGTCAACCCCGCAGCGGGAATCACGGGAGCGCGACCCCGTAATAGTCGTTCACGGCGCGGGCGCGTGCCGGGTCGTTCCAGTTCCAGGCATTGTCATTGCTGTATTTCGGCGCGCCCTTGAGTTGGGTTTCGGTAATGCCGGTGCGGTAGCCGCCGAGCTTGGTGTCGTATTTCAGCGATTGCCAGGGCAGCGGATAATGGTCGTCGCCGATGCCGAGGAAGCCGCCGAAGCTCAGCACGGCGTATGAAACCCTGCCGCTCTTCTTGTCGATCATGACGCGCTCGATCGACCCGATCTTGGTATCGCCGGCGCCATAGACAGCCGTGCCTTCCACCTTGTCGCTGCCGATAAGGGAACCCGTTTCTCGTGCTTCAATAGCCATTGTTGTCTCCCTGATTGAAGAACGGGCAACAGGCGGGATATGGATTCGTTCCTGCGAGCGAAGCTGGCGTAAGCCCTGCATTTGGTAGTTCTTGCGAGCTTGCGCTTTGACGGAAATCGGGAACACCATGGCAAAGGCTGCGCGAAAGGCTCAGCCTTTCGGTTTTGAGGAAACAACGCGATGAGCCCGCTCGTCACCGCCCTGCTTTGCTTCGGGGCATTTTTGGTCCTTGGGCTGATTGTCAAGGTCGCGATCGGGATGTGGATGAAGCGGCAGTAGGCGGACGGCACAGGCCGCCTGACCGGAACCCTTGCGGTCGTGCGCGATTTCTTTCCTGTGAGAAACAGGTCAGGCATGCCTCATGGAGGAAAATCGCGCGAAGAGTGAAAATCATTCGAAGTGGAGCAGGCGTGCCCCTGTCGTGATCGCAATAGCGGTCGCGGTGTTCGGCGTGCTGGCTCTGCTGATCGTCGATCACGGTCCGTGGAGCCCCAAGGTCCGAAGCGGCAGTATCGCGGCCCAAAGGACGACCGGCGAGGCGGCGCGTGCCGCGGGTGCGACCGTGACGCCGACCACGCCCAATCCCGCAATCGAACCCGAATAATCCGGTCCTGCCCCGGGGATGGACGGCTCAGCGGATGCTGACGAACTTGCCCCATACCGCCGCGAGCCCGGCGCCGACCAGAACGTAGACCGGATTGTCGCAGAAAGTGCCGCCGTATTGGCACACGTCAGCGCTGAAGCTGCCGATCTGATGTTGGCCGGCGGCATAGAACACGCCGGACAAGATAACGAGCACCGCGGCCGCAAAATACATCGGACTTCTCCATTCCGAGATTCACCCAGGCGGCCCCTGCCGCCGCGAGACCAACATCACTCATAAACCAAGCCTCCAAATTGAGATTTTATGTGGGGCGTTCGATTTTCTTAAAATTGTATGGTTCCGACCGAGGAACCTGGGATGCCGAAGCGAGTTTCTAAGCGTCACTCATGCTGACGAGTTGGAGGCTCCTTGAACCGTCGAGACTTCTTGCAGGCTGCGGCGTCTTTGCCGCTCGTATCCTCCACCGCAGGGCTCATTCCGTCGGCGCGGGCGGAGGCGGTGCCGTTTGATCGATCGATGGTGCGGCAGTTGGCACGTGATGCAGCCGGCAAACCGTACAAGGCCCCCGACGCCAAACTGCCCGACAATCTGAAGGACCTCGATTACGACCATTATCGGCAGATACGTTTCCTGCCCGAACGCGCGCTGTGGCGCGGCGAGAAGCTGCCATTCGAGGTGCAATTCTTTCATCGCGGGTTCTTCTACGCGCCGCGCGTGGATATCTACGAAGTCGCAAACGGTCAGGCGACCAGGATTCCGTACCGGCCTGATGATTTTTCCTTCGGCAGCAACAAGCCGCCCGATCCGCAGGCCGATCTGGGCTTTGCCGGATTTCGGATTCACGCGCCGATCAACAGGCCCGATTATTACGACGAGGTGTGCGTCTTTCTGGGCGCTAGCTATTTCCGCGCGGTCGCAAAGGGCGAAATTTATGGGCTGTCGGCCCGGGGCCTGGCCATCAACACTGGCGAGGCCAAAGGCGAGGAGTTCCCGCTGTTCAGGACATTCTGGATCGAGAAGCCGGACGCAAATGCCAAATCCATCGTCGTGCACGCGCTGCTTGATAGCCAAAGCACGACAGCGGCCTATCGCTTCACGATAAGGCCCGGTGACGCCACGGTGTTCGACGTCGAGATGGCCGTCTATCCGCGCGTGGACCTCGAGCATGCCGGCCTCGCTCCGATGACAAGCATGTTTTTCTTCGGACCCAATGACCGCGTCGGCGTCGACGATTTTCGTCCCTCGGTGCACGATTCCGACGGGATGGCGATCTATAATGGCCGCGGCGAGGAACTGTGGCGTCCGCTCAGCAACCCCAGGGATTTGCAGATCAGCACATTTTCCGATCTCAATCCCCGCGGCTTTGGCCTGATGCAAAGGCAGAAGAATTTTCTCGAATATGAGGACATTGAATCCGGGTTCGAAAAGCGCCCCAGCCTGTGGGCCGAGCCGATCGGAGATTGGGGAGACGGTTCGGTCCAACTGATCGAGATTCCGACCAAGGAAGAAATCCACGACAACATCGCCGTTTTCTGGCGGCCCAAGAATCCGCTGCAAGCCAAAGGCGAGCACACGTTCACCTATCGCCTGCATTGGGGACCGGGTACGCCCAAGGCCTCTTCGCTCGCGCGATTCTCGCGCACAGGCGTCGGCGCCAGGGGCGAAGGGATCAGGATTTTCGTTCTCGATCTGATCGGCGACCGGCTGAAGTCGGTCGATCCCAACATAATACGAGGCAACGCCACCGCGGAAAAAACCGAGGTCAAGAACATTGTCACCCAGCCAAATCCGGCCATCGGAGGCTGGCGAATGAGTTTCGAGATTTCGGTCAAGAATACGCCGATCGAATTACGGGCGTCGCTGATGCAGGGCAACGACGCCATATCGGAGGTGTGGGTTTATCGATGGACACCCTGAGACAAGACGCCGATTTCGAGTTTTCTCACCGCGGACTGCACGGGCAATTTCTGCCGCCGGAATCGCCGCTGGCGATGTCGAAGCAGGAATTGCAAGGCGCTCGGCGAGACAGGGGCGAAGCCGAAGTCGGCCTGAATTCGCTGGCGTTCCGGCGTGCTTGCATCTTCGCGGGAACTGCGGCCATGACAGCGGCCGGTTGCTATGAAATGTATGAAGTGCTGCAGGTCGGCGGCGTTACGGCCCTCGAATGGATGGTGCTGATTCTGTTCGTGCTGCTGTTCGCCTGGATTGCCTTCTCGTTCATGTCGGCGCTGGCCGGCTTCGCGGTGCTGCTGTTTCGCAGCAGGGATCCGCTCGGCATCGATCCTGACGCGCCTCTTTCGCCGATCGAAAGCCGGAATGCGATGCTATTGCCGACCTATAATGAAGATCCTTACCGGATCATGGCTCGCCTTCGGGCGATGCACGAGTCCGTTGACCGGTCCGGACATGGTTCGAGGTTCGACTGGTTTGTGCTGAGCGACACCACCGATCCTTCCGTCTGGATTGCAGAAGAGAAATGCTTTCTGCGGCTTCGCCGGGACCTTGCGGCCAGCAATATCTACTATCGTCACCGGCCGGAAAATACCGCGCGAAAATCCGGAAATATCGAAGACTGGATCAAGCGATTTGGCGCAGGCTACGATCATATGGTCATCCTGGATGCCGACAGCTTGATGACGGGTGATACCATCGTCCGGCTGGTGTCGGCGATGCAGGCGCATCCCGGCGTCGCCCTGATCCAGACGCTGCCGATTGTCGTCAACGCCAGAACGCTGTTTGCCAGATTGCAGCAGTTTTCGGGACGGTTGTACGGCCCGCTGATCGCTGCGGGCATTGCGTGGTGGCATGGCTCCGAAGGCAACTATTGGGGGCACAACGCCATCATTCGCGTGCGCGCCTTTGCCCAGGACGCGGGACTGCCTGACCTCAAGGGCCGCAAACCGTTCGGCGGGCATATTCTCAGCCACGATTTTGTCGAGGCCGCACTGATGCGGCGGGGAGGCTGGGCCATCAGAATGGCGCCGGCTCTCGGCGGCAGCTTCGAGGAATGCCCGCCTTCGCTTTTGGATTTCGCCGCGCGCGACCGTCGCTGGTGCCAGGGCAACCTTCAACATCTGGCGGTGCTGCCTGCGCGCGGGCTGCATTGGGTATCGCGGCTTCATCTGCTCACGGGGATTGGTTCCTATCTCACGGCGCCGCTCTGGCTATTGTTCCTGGTGCTCGGAATCCTGATCTCCTTGCAGGCTCAGTTCGTCCGGCCCGAGTATTTTCCGAAAGGCTTTTCCCTGTTTCCGAAATGGCCGGCGCAGGATCCGATCCTTGCCGCATGGGTATTTGCGGGCACCATGGGAATGCTGATCGTGCCGAAGCTTCTCGCCTTCGTTCTCCTCGGAACCCAGGCGCGAAACCGCAGGCAATTCGGCGGAGGGATGCGGGTGTTTTCCGGCCTCGTTGTGGAGACGTTTTTGTCGGGCTTGATTGCGCCCGTGATGATGATCTTTCAATCGGCTGCAGTCGGCGAAATCCTGCTGGGACGCGACGCCGGCTGGCAGGTTCAGCGGCGGGATGACGGCGAGCTGCCGCGTGAGGAACTATTACGCAAATATGCCTTGCCGACCGCTTTCGGTGTCGCGATGGCCGCCAGCGCCTACGCGGTGTCGCTGCCCTTGCTGCTGTGGATGGCGCCGGTCATTATCGGCCTGTTGCTTTGCGTTCCCATCGCCATGCTGTCGTCAAGGGTTTCCGGGTCCAATTCCGGATTGTTCGGCACCCCCGAGCAGACGGCTCCGCCGCAAGTGCTGGTCCGGGCAAATGAGTTGATGGAGGTTTCCGCCGGCGTTGCCGCAGCTGCCTTGCGCGAATTGCGCAACAACAGTGAATTGCTGGAAAACCATCTGGCGAATTTGCCGGACGAAAAACGCCGGCTCGCCGGCCAGATCGACCCGCATCTGGCGATTGCGCGTGCGAAAATCGAAGACGCCGAGACCTTCGACGAGGCGATGAGCTATCTGAGCGCGCGTGAGACTTTCGCTGTTCTCGGCTCGGCAGCGATGCTGAGGGCTGTGTGCGGTATGCCCGCCGCTGAGGCAGGCCGATAGCCCCGACGCTTCTCCTATTCCTGCACGACTGCGGTCTGGCCCGGATGCGAGCCGGCGCGTTGCGGCAGAACGAGAACACAGATCAGGATGAAAATTGCGAGAACCGCCGAGGCCAGCGGGCGGCTCAAAGCGAGGCCGCCGTCGTGGACCGGCTTGTCGAGGAAATCGCCGACAGTCGCCCCCAACGGGCGTGTCAGGATGAACGCCGCCCAGAACAGCGTCACCCTTGAAACATTGCTCCAGTAATAGCCGGCGCCGACCACCGCCAACGCTGCGCCGAAGACCAGCGCGCCGCCCTCGTATCCGAGGCCAGTAAAATCGGCCATCCAGTCACCGAGCGCAGTGCCCAGCGTTTGCGAGAAGGTGATGGCGGTCCAGTAAAATATCTCGACCTTCGGCGTGCTGACGGTGGTGACCGATATCGAGCCTCGTGACCAGTACCAAAGGCCGAGCGTGGCCAGCAGACAAACCAGCAGCAGCGACGAGCCGCCGGTATAGCCGATGCCCAAAGACCGGTCGGCGAAATCCGCCATGGTCGTGCCAAAGGTCGTGGAGGCGATGATGGTCGCCCAATAAAGAAACGGATGAAACTTCTTCGCGATGATCTGCAGGCTGACCAGCAGCAGCAATGCCGCCAGGAACAACGCCGTCCCCGCCAGATAACCCCAGTTGAGCGTCATGGTGACGGTATCGCCACCGGTTTCGCCTAATGTGGTTGCCGCGATCTTGATGATCCAGAAGGCGAGCGTGACCTCGGGAACCTTGTTGAAGGATTCGGGCATGCTTCTCTCGTGTCTCGCCTTTGCGGCGAGACAATTCCCACTCGTCCCACTCGCCGGATTCGTTCTCCATCATAGCAAATTCGATTTGGGGCGAACACGCGCGGCCCCAGGCGGTAACGCAGAATTGCGATTGCAGATCGCTCGCTTGTTGTCGCGGACGGTTACGCTTTTTGCCCATAATTCAGCAAGCCACCGACGCCTTTCGGCGGATGGGCGCGCAGGCCTTCTTCGTTGGGTTCGGTACCCCATCCGGGCCGGTCCGGCATCACGAGATAGCCGTCCACGAATTCCGGCACATGGGTGAACAACTCGTGATCCCAGGCCAGTCGGTCGATATCGGTCTCCATGATCCGCAAATTCGGAACCGCCGCGCTGAAATGGGCATTCATCATGGTGCAGAGGTGGCCGTAGAAATTATGCGGCGCTACGTTGACCTCATGCGCCTCGGCGCTGGCGGCGATTTTCATCGATTGCCACACGCCGTTCCAGGGCGTGTCGATGATCGCGACGTCCATCGCCTGCTCACGGAAATAGGGCAGGAATTCGCGCAGGCCCAATAGCGTCTCGCAGGACGAGACGGGATGCGGGCTTTGCCGCCTGATAAGCCCAAGCGCTTCGGGATTGAAGCTGTCGATTTCGATCCAGAACATGTCGAGGTCGGCAATGGCGCGCAGGATTTTCAGATAGCCTTCGGTCTTGGCGTTGAAATTGAGGTCGAGCAGGATGTCGACGTCGGGGCCTGCACCGTCGCGGATGGCTTCCAGGTGCATGCGCAGATCGCGCAATATCTTGCGGTCGACATTGATCTCGGGCTGGAACGGCGAGCCGAAGCCGGGTCGCCAGCCCGTCGGCTTGCCCGCGTCATAGCTGAAGATGTTGGTCTTCAGCGCGGTGAATTTCTTTTCGCGGACTTCGCGGCCGATCGCCTTGACGCCGTCGAGATCGGTGATCGCGGGCTTGTACCAGCCGGGATGGTTGATGCGCCAGGTGGCGCAGTGCGACCAGTAAACGCGAATGCGATCGCGGATCTTGCCGCCGAGCAGTTCGTAGCAGGGCACACCGAGCAGTTTTGCTTTCGCATCGAGCAGCGCGTTTTCGATGGCGCCGAGCGCCTGCGCCACAACGCCGCCGGCCGCCGGGCGGGTCGCCGAAAAGAGCTCGGCATAGATGCGTTCGTGCGCAAAGGCGTTCTGTCCGACCACCCGCGCCGAAAGGCGCTGGATCGCGGCGCCGACGCCGGGTGAGCCGAAGCCTTCGTCGAATTCGCTCCATCCGACAATGCCGTCTTCCGTGGTGATCTTGACGAAGTGGTAGTTTCTCCAGCCGGCGTCGCAGGCGAGCAATTCGATGCTTCGTATCTTCGCGTTCTTCGTCATGACGTTCCCTTGTTCTTCTTTTTTCGATTTAACCTGACAGCGCCGCCAAGTCCTCCCCTTCATTTAAAGGGCAACCGTAAGCCAAGACGGCTTGGGCGGCAACGACGTCCGACCGGTCCGTCACGAGCTCAATTCCATATACAGCAGCCTGCCGTCTGGCAGGTGCGCCGGGTCGGCGCGTTGTTGACCGTGGCGGGTTCAGACGAGTAGGGTTCGCCCAAAGACGATCGAGGGGAGCACTCCGTTGCAGGGGAAATTTACGCTGAAACGGGACTACTATGCCGGCGGGCTCATGATCTTGCTCGGGGTGGGAGCCGCGGTGACCGGCACGGGCTATAAATTCGGCAACCTCGCCAGAATGGGCCCCGGCTTCATGCCGGTCGTGCTGGGTATCGTGCTGGCATTCCTCGGCCTGCTGATCGCCGGCACCGCGCTGGGGTCGTCCGAGCCTGATGACAACAAATTCTTGCCGGACCACCCGCAATGGTTCGGCTGGCTCTGCATCATCGGCGGTCCAATCCTGTTCATTGTTCTCGGGGAGTATGGCGGGATGATCCCGGCGGTGTTCGCCTGCGTCTTTGTCTGCGCGCTCGGTGACAAGACTGCCACCTATAAATCCTCGGCGATTCTGGCGGCCGGCGTCACGGTGTTCGGGGTCGTGCTGTTTCACTATCTCCTGAGCATTCCGTTCCCCCTGCTGCGGGGGTTCAATCTGTGATCTCAACGGCGATTACCGATCTCTGGTACGGCTTCGGCGTCGCGCTCGAGCCGCACAATCTGATGTATTGCTTTCTCGGCGTGCTGGTCGGCAACCTTGTCGGCGTGCTGCCGGGAATGGGCCCGGTTGCGACGATTTCGATCCTGCTGCCGCTGACCTTCGGGATGCAGCCGGTGCCGGCGATCCTGATGCTCTCCGGCGTCTATTACGGCGCGCAATATGGCGGCGCGATCTGCTCGATTCTGTTGAATCTGCCATGCCATCCGCCGCACGCCGTGACCTGTCTGGACGGATTTCCGCTGACCAAGCAGGGCAAGGGCGGCACCGCGCTCGGCATCACCATCATTGCCGCCTTTGTCGGCGCTTCCTTCGGCATCACCGAGATGATTTTCCTGGCGCCGTTCCTGGTCAAGGTGGCGCTCGAATTCGGCCCCGCCGAAGTATGTTCGCTGATGCTGGTGGGATTGCTGGCGGGCTCGACGCTGGCGAAGGGATCGCCGCTCAAGGGCATCGCGATGACGGTTCTCGGCCTCCTGGTCGGCATTGTCGGTTCCGACATCGAGACGGGCCAGCCCCGTTTCACCTTCGGCATCACCGAGCTGTTCGACGGCGTCGAGATCATCGCGCTGGCGCTCGGCATGTTCGGCATCGCCGAGTTCATGAACAGCATCAACAATACCGAAACCGTCGACTTGAGATATGCCAAGGTCGGCATCTCCGACATGTTTCCGTCGAAGGCGGATATCAAGCTGTCGTTCTGGCCGATGATCCGCGGCACCCTTCTCGGCAGCCTGTGCGCGCTGATTCCGGGTACCGGGCCGACCATCGCCTCGTTCGTGTCCTACGCCACCGAGAAGAAGATATCGAAGACGCCGGAGCGGTTCGGTCGCGGCGCGATCGAGGGTGTCGCGTGCCCCGAGGCTTCGACGCATTCCTCGGTGCAGGGCGACTTCATCCCGACCATGAGCCTGGGGATTCCCGGCGATACCGTGATGGCGCTGCTGTTGGGCGCGCTGATCATTCACGGCATCGTGCCTGGCCCGCAGCTGATCAGCCAGCACGCCGACATCTTCTGGGGCCTGATCGCCAGCTTCTGGATCGGCAATATCCTGCTGGTCATCCTCAACGTGCCGATGATCGGCCTGTGGGTGAAGCTCCTGAGCATTCCCTATCGCTACCTCTATCCGAGCGCGATGTTCTTTGTCTGCATCGGGGTCTATGCCGCCAACAACGACATGTTCCAGGTCGGCGAGACCCTGTTCATCGGCGTTATCGGCTACATCCTGCTGCGGCTCGATTTCCATCCCGCGCCGATCCTGCTCGGCTTCGTGCTGGGACCGCGCTTCGAGGAGAACTTCCGGCGCAGCCTGTTGATCTCGCGCGGCGATCTGATGACCTTCATCGACCGTCCGATCAGCGCGTTCTTCCTCCTGATCTGCGTCGTGCTGATCGTGGCCCAGATCTATGTCTGGCTGCGCAAGCCGAAGATCGTCGCCGAGGAACGAGCGATCGAGGCGCAGGTGCCGGCGTCGTCATATTCGGAACTGGCGTAGCGGCGGTGTTGCAGGATCCTCAACCGCCGCGAGGGAGAAGGGTTATGTACTGGCTCGGCCGTATCATTACCCTTTCCGTGCTAGCCGGGTCGGCGGTACTGATCGCTTTCCTGCTGGGACATGTGGCGCACGACGACATCGGGCTCACCCGGCCGGAGATCCGTCATTCGGCATTGGTCGCCACAGCCGTTATTGTGATGCTGCTCGTGGTTTAGTGCGCCCGTTCAGTCGTCCCCAGAGAGCGTTCACCATTGCCGTTCGAAGGACAGATTGGCTGCAATGACGATTGATCGTCCCACCGCCACCGTGGCGGCTGTTGGCACCGCACCCACCGACCTGTCGCCTTCGGTGCGGCACGGCATCTTTCTCTATCTCGGTATCTTGATCGTCTTGCTGGCCTTCGGTGGTCCGTCCGGAGGCCTGATCGATATTCCGATCAGCTTCTTTCTCAAGAACAGGCTGCATTTGAGCGCGCATGAGGTTGCCACCTTCCGGCTCGTGGCCGCGATCCCGCTCTATCTGTCCTTCGTATTCGGATTCATCCGCGATATCTGGAACCCGCTCGGGATGAGAGATCGCGGATTCATGTTGTTGTTCGGCGGCATCACCACCTTGCTCTACGTGTTGTTTGCATTCACGCCGATCACTTATGCGACGCTTCTCCTGGCGGTCGTTGTGCTGACGGCTTCGTTTCTCTTTGTCGCCAGCGCCCAAAACGGGCTGACGTCGGTGATCGGCCAACAACACGCGATGACGGGTCAGGTCAGCGCGGTGTGGAACGTCTTCCTGTCGATCCCCACGGTCGGGGCGCTGTTGATCGGCGGCAAGCTCAGCGGTCTGTTGGAAGAGAAGGACCCCGATCAGGCGCTCCGCATCCTGTTTCTGGTCGGTGCCGCGATCATGACCGCCATTGCCCTTTACGCGCTGTGGAAGCCCGCGGACGTGTTCGGCAATATCCGCGTCGAAAACGGGGCCGGCCGTCATCCGATCGAGGATCTGAAGCGGCTGGTACGGCATTGGCCGATCTATCCGGCGATGCTGATTTGGCTGTTGTGGAATTTCGCGCCGGGCTCGACCACGCCGCTGCAGTATCACCTCCAGAACACCCTGCACGCCAGCGATGCCCAATGGGGTGAGTGGAACGCCATCTTCGCCGCCTCCTTTATTCCGACCTACATCGTCTATGGGCTGCTCTGCCGCAGGTTTCGTTTGAAGACGCTGTTGTGGTGGGGCACGGTGCTCGCCGTTCCGCAGATGGTTCCGCTTCTCTTCATTGACACGATGACCCAGGCTTTGATCGCAGCCGTACCGATCGGCCTGATGGGCGGTCTTGCCACCGGCGCTTATCTGGATCTGATTATTCGATCTTGCCCCCGGGGCCTGCAGGGGACGACGCTCATGATGTCGAGCAGTCTTTACTTCGTCGTCGTGCGATTTGGCGACGTGCTCGGGACCTATCTTTACGACCGATACGGCGGCTTTGCCGTTTGCGTCATCGCGATCACGATCGTTTACGCTCTCATCCTGCCAGTGCTGCTCCTGGTGCCGAAGCACCTGATCGCCACGGCCGACGGGGAAACGCCGGACCTGGCGTTTGGCGCTCCTGAATCCGGAAGCGAAGCGGTCAAATAGTCTTGCGATTGATTGGCGCGCTGGTCGCTTGGTTGTCACCGCGCCCGATTATTTGTACGAGAAGCGATTGGCTCTTGCGCTCGGCCCGGTTTATCTGGCCGGGATGTCGTCATAGGATTATGCGGCCTGCCATCCGGCGGTCGACAATCGATCCAGTGCATTGGACAAACGACAAATTGAGCGAAACTTCGACATCGGTTACGGTCGACACAGCCCGGCAACCTCCGCAGGGCAAGCTGTCGATTCTGGCGTTGTCGGCGCTCGGCATCGTGTTCGGCGATATCGGCACCAGCCCGCTCTACACCTTCAAGACGATTCTGGGCGTGGCGCGGCGGCCCCTCACGAGCGCGGACGCCGTGCTGGGCGCGCTGTCGCTGGTGCTCTGGACGCTCTTCATCATCACCACGGTCAAATATGTCTCGTTCGCCATGCGCGTCGACAATGACGGCGAGGGCGGCATCCTGGCCCTGATGGCGCTGTTGGGCGTGAAGAGACAGCAGCGGCCGACCATCGTCGCGGTCGGCCTGTTCGGGGCGGCGCTGATCTATGGCGACGGCGCGATCACGCCGGCGATTTCGGTGCTGTCGGCGCTGGAGGGCCTGAACATCGCGACCCCCGCGCTGCAGCCCTATGTCGTTCCGGCCGCGGTTGCGATCCTGCTCGCGCTGTTCGCGATCCAGTCACAGGGAACGGCGGCGATCGGTCACCTGTTCGGCCCGGTCATGCTGGTCTGGTTCGTCGCCATCGCAGTGATGGGGATTTCGGGCATCGTGCAGCATCCCTCGGTGTTCGCCGCGCTCAACCCGGTCCATGGGCTTCTCTTATTTGTTCTCCAACGGGGCCACCGGCTTTCTGGTGCTGGGCGCGGTGTTTCTCTGCGTCACCGGCGCCGAGGCGCTCTATGCCGATATGGGCCATTTCGGCAGGGGGCCGATCCGGCTGGCCTGGTTTGCGGTCGTCTTTCCAAGCCTGATCCTGAACTATGCCGGGCAGGCCGCGCTGGTGCTGGAAGGCGCGCCGACCGACGGCAATATTTTCTATCGGCTCTGTCCCGGGCTTCTGCTGCTGCCGCTGATCGTGCTGGCGACGGTGGCGACGATCATTGCCAGCCAGTCGATCATCACCGGCGCGTTCTCGATGACCCGGCAGGCAATCCAGCTCGGCTGGCTGCCGAGGCTGCGCGATCAAGCAGACCTCGTCGGAGGGCTACGGGCAGATCTATGTCGGCGTCGTCAACTGGCTGCTGATGATCGTGACCGTCGGGCTGACGATCGGGTTTGGCAAATCCGACAATCTGGCGTCCGCCTATGGCATCGCCGTTTCACTGACCATGCTGATGACGTCGGCGCTGCTTTTCATTGCGATGCGCGAGATCTGGGGCTGGAGCCTGTTGGCGGCCGGCTTCGGTCGCGGCGTGCTTTCTGGTCATCGACAGCGCCTTCTTCCTCGCCAATCTCACCAAGATCGCCGAGGGCGGCTATGTCCCGCTGATCCTGGCCGATCTCCGTCTACGGCGTGATGTGGATCTGGCACCGCGGGGCGGCGGCGGTCATCGGCCCGGATGCATGAAGCGCTGATCCCGGTTGCCGGAATTCATGGCGCGACATCGCCGCAAGAAAGATTCCGCGCGTGCCCGGCACGGCGGTATTCCTGACCCGGACCGAGCGGGACACGCCGCCGGTGATGGTCTGGCACGTCAAGCATAACCGCGCGCTGCATGAGCATCTGTTCGTGCTGCGCGTCGAAATCCTGTCGGTGCCGTGGGTCACGTCCGGCAACCGGATCGTCCATCGAGGAAGTTGCGCCGAATTACTGGCGCGCGGAAGCGCGTTTCGGCTTCATGGAGCGGCCGCATATTCCGGAACTGCTCGCCTCCAGTAAATCGCTGGGCTGCACGATCGACCTCGACGATGTCACCTATTACGTCGGCCATGAGACGGTGGTCGGCCGCGAGGACGGCATGGGCCTGCCCGCATGGCAGGAGCGGTTCTTCGCCGTCATGGAGCGCAACGCCGTCCACGTCAGCGACTTCTTCAGCCTGCCCAACGATCAGGTCGTCGAGATCGGGCGGCAGGTCGCGATCTAGCGGCGCTCGTTGGCTATCAGCGCCGGCTGATTGGCTCAAAAAGGCCGCCAAATGTGGCGATCTTGCCCCGCGCCACCCGCAGCCCTTGACGTAAATCAAGACATTCTTCGCCGTCCGGGCCAGGCTGGCGCTTGAGATCCGCCACTCGACGCGACGCGCCGGCGGCGGGCGAGGTTGCGGGGGCGGGCTTGGTGGAACGTTATGATCAACGAACGCAGTACCCCAGACGCGGGCCAGCAGGGGACGCCGAGCAAGCTCGTTCCTTTTCCGCTGACGCCTCCGATAAAGCCTAAACCCCGCTCCAGAAAGTATTGGCTGATTGGCGGATTGCTGTCGTTGCTTGTCGTCGCGATTGCAGCGGTGACGTGGTGGACCTTGGACGAACGCAGCAGCGTCCATTACGTTACCGCGCCTGTTGTTAAAGGTGCGGTGATCCGGACCGTGACGGCGACAGGGACAGTCAATCCGGAACTCACGATCATCGTCGGCGCTGCCGTTTCCGGTTTTATCCAGGAGCTGTCTTGCGACTACAATACCCGCGTGAAGAAGGGACAGGTCTGCGCCAGAATTGATCCGCGTCCTTATCAAAGCGTCGTCGACCAGAACAGGGCGAATTTGGCGGTTGCGAAAGCACAGCTCGAAAAGGACAAGGCGAACGTTACCTATACGAAGCGCGCCCTCGATCGGGCCGCTACCCTCGTGCCGACTCATGCTGTCTCCCAGGATGCGTACGACAGCGCCAAGAGCACTTACGACCAGGCGCTGGCGCAGATCACGTTCGACGAAGCAACCATTCAGCAGCGCCAGGCGTCGCTCGACGCCGCGCAGGTCAATCTTGATTATACGAGCATCGTGTCCCCCGTCGAGGGCACTGTGGTCTCGCGTAACGTGACCATGGGGCAGACCGTTGCCGCAAGCTTCCAGACCCCGACGCTTTTTCTCATCGCTACCGATCTGGCCGAGGATGCAGGTCGACGCCAATGTGAGCGAAAGCGATGTTGGCGGGATCAGGCTTGGCCACAAGGCGACCTTCACGGTGGACGCGTACCCGAAACGTACCTTCGGAGGTACGGTGACGCAGGTCCGTCAATCCCCGCAGACCGTGCAGAACGTCGTGACCTACGACATCGTGATCAGCGTGGACAATACCGACCTGACGCTGATGCCGGGTATGACCGCCGCCAGCCGCATCGTCGTCGATCAGCGCAACGACGTGATCCGGGTGCCGAATCAGGCCCTTCGATATGTGCCCAGCGGTCGCGCCGGCGCCGGTCAATCCGGTCAGGCGCAAATCTGGATTCTGCAAGATGGGAAACCGGTAGCTGTTCCGGTAGTGGCCGGGCTGGATGACGATAATTTCACCGAGATCGTCAGCGGCGATGTGAAGCCGGGCGATCGTCGCGATTACGGCGGAGCAGGCCGCGACGGCCAGCAAGACCGCCACGCCACGCTTCGGTCGCTGATCCCGGTCGAACACTACGTTCGCAGGACAAGATGCCGGAGCCGATCATCAGAGTTGTGAACGTCACGCGGACCTATCACGTCGGCGAAGTCGATGTGCACGCGTTGCGCGGCGTCAATCTGACGGTCGAGCCCGGCGAATTCATCGCCATCATGGGATCGTCCGGATCAGGGAAATCCACGCTGATGTCGCAGCTCGGTTGTCTGGATCGGCCGTCCAGCGGCGAGTATTATCTGGAGGGCGTCAATGTCGCAGGGCTGACAGAGCCGGAACTCGCGCGTATCCGCAGCGAACGACTGGGCTTTGTCTTTCAAAGCTTCAATCTTCTCGCCCGTACCAGTGCGATCGAGAACGTGGCGCTGCCCTTGTTCTATGCCGCGGGAGGGGCTTCGAGCCGGACCGAGCGCACCGCACGGGCGCGCGCATCGCTTAAACTCCTCGGTCTGGCCGATCGCGAGCGCAATACACCGGGGCAATTGTCGGGCGGTCAGCAGCAGCGCGTCGCCATCGCGCGCGCCTTGATCAACGATCCGATTCTGCTGCTTGCGGATGAACCGACCGGCAATCTCGATACCAAGACGTCGCACGAGATCATGGCGACGCTTCAGGCGCTCAACCGCGAGCGGGGCGTCACGATCATTGTCGTCACGCATGAATCCGACATCGCGGCCTATGCCGACCGCGTCATCACCATGCGGGACGGCGAAGTCATATCGGACGAACGAAAGCAGGCCGTCCGCCCGCAGCCGTCCGCATCGAGCGGCAGCAGTGCCCGCCGGTTCACTTCCTGCCCGCGCCTCAGCGCGCTCGGCCGTGCGCGCCGGCACGGTGCGGGCTTTTGCCCTGATGATCGTCGCCGCGGCGCTACAGGCGCTCGCCCGCAACAAGATGCGATCGGCGCTGACCATGCTGGGCGTCTTCATCGGAGTTGCCGCGCTGATCGCCATGGTCGCCGTCGGCCAGGGCGCGAACGACGCGGTGCGCAAGCAGATCGAGAGCCTCGGCACCAACCTGCTGGTGGTTGTCCCCGGCGCCACCACGATGGGCGGAATGCGCAGCGGGCAAGGCAGTGCATCGACTCTCACAGTCGTGGACGCCGAGGCGCTCCGTCGTGAAGCGCCGGCAGTCGGCAGCGTCAGCTATCTGATCCGCCAGTCGGGACAGGTCCAGTACGCCAATCAGAACTGGACGACGAGCATTCAGGGCGTCAGCGCCAACTATCCGCCGATCACCAATTGGCAGATCGCCGTCGGGACGCGGCATTTCGCAGGAGGACGACGTAACGCCGCGCTCGTCGCGGTCCTCGGCCAGACAGTTTCCCGTCAGCTGTTCGGCGCCGACGAGAATCCGATCGGCGCGATGATCCAGGTCAAGAGTGTGCCCCTGCGCGTGATCGGCGTCTTCGCCTCCAAGGGACAGACATCCTACGGGACGGACCAGGACGATCTCGTCATGATCCCTTTCACGACCGCGCAGCGCAAGGTTCTTGGCGTCGCGGCGCCAAGCCAGCAGCAGGTTCCGCTCAACTGGGTCTATCCGTCGCCGCCCAATCCCTACAACCTTCAGCAGCGACTGATGGGCTACGTGAACCAGATCTATGTCCAGGCGACCGACGCCAGCCAGGTTCAACCGGCGGTCAGCCAGGTCACCGAACATTCTGGTGCGCCGGCACCGCATCCGGCCCGGCGATGTCAACGATTTCTCCGTCCGCAACCTGAGCCAGATCGCGGAGACCGCCGAGAGCAGCAGCCGCATCATGGCGCTTCTGCTCGCCGCGGTCGCATCGATATCGCTTATCGTGGGCGGCATCGGCATCATGAACATCCTGCTGGTGTCGGTGACGGAGCGAACGCGCGAAATCGGTCTGCGCATGGCGATCGGCGCCCGCAGGACGCACGTTCTGCTGCAGTTTCTGGCGGAGTCCGTGATTTTGAGCGTTACCGGCGGGATCGCCGGAATCATCATCGGGGTGGTGTTTTCCGAGATGATCTCGATTGTCGCCGGCTGGCCGGCTCCGATCTCGTTGGCAGCCGTCGCCGGCGGGTTTCTGTTTTCCGCCGCGGTCGGAATCTTCTTCGGATACTATCCCGCGCGGAAAGCCGCCAGCCTCGATCCGATCGAGGCGCTGCGATACGAGTGACTGCGAAGGGCGAATGTCGAGACATCGCAGCATTCGGGCCGGTCGAAGCCTCCAGGTGAACTGATCTAAGCCAACTGGCGGTAAAGGCCTCGATTCGCACCTGGCGTTGACAATACCACGCATTTGCATCGCGTGACGCGGAAAGCTGCGCTGATCATAGTAAGCATTCGCAAAGCACCGCGCGGTAAGCATCTTCGGCTTTGAATCCGAAATGATTCCGGATCATTGGTCATCTGTTTTCCGGAATTTCTCGGTCTCTAAGCCGCCGCGATAATGCCCCAAATCGAACATTCATCCGCCGCCGCTCCATAACTGAAGTGCGCGCGCCTCGGGGCGCAAGCAGCCCCGGGCGGGGAATACCGAGATATTTCGAAAATGCAGCTCGCGGCCGCCGCTTTGAACACGACCTTTCGATATCCGGAAGGATCGGGGTGTGGCCGGCTGAATCAGGCGGGCATCGTCTGCTTTCCGCCTGCTGCGGCCGGTATTGCGTCTTGCCTTGATCGGCGCATCAATGTTTCTGACGGCGGGATGCGCAACGATTGCTCCGCGCAATGTCCTGCCGCAGGCCAGCGCCGCCCAGATCGAGCTGGAGGGATTTCACAACATTCGCTTTTGGGGCGACGCGCCGGCCCGGGAAATCCAGGCGATCATGATGGCGGATGAGCCGAAGGCGGGATGCGATGCCTTCGGGAGCGAAAAGCATCAGCCGGTCTCGAACCTTCTCGCGATATCCGGCGGCGCCGAGGACGGCGCCTTTGGCGCCGGCCTGCTGGTCGGCTGGAGCGATGCTGGCACGCGGCCGAGTATTCGACATGGTCACCGGTGTCAGCTCCGGCGCGCTGATTGCTCCCTTTGCTTTCCTCGGACGCGAATATGACGGCCAACTGCGCGAGATTTTCACGAAATATGGAAGACAGGACATCTTTACCTACAACGTCCATGGCTTGCTCGAGGGGTCTGCGTTGGCCGACGATGCGCCGCTGGCGCGGTTGATCGAGAAATATGTCGACGACGCCTTTTTGCAGGAAATCGCCAGAGAGCGGATCAAGGGCCGCATCCTGCTGATCGGCACCACCAATCTCGATACGCAGAGGCCGGTCATGTGGGACATGGGCCGTATCGCGATGAGCCGCAATCCCGACGCGAAAAGCCCTGTTCCGCAAGATATTGCTGGCGTCAGCGACGCTTCCCGGGGTCTTTCCGCCGGTCCGGATTCAGGTTCGGGTCGGCGGACAGAACTATGACGAACTGCATGTCGACGGCGGCGTCACCCGGCAGGTCTTCATTGCTCCGTCGATATTCTCGTTTGATTCCCGCGATCAAAAATCGGCAAGGCCCACAGCGAAACCGAGATTGTTCGTGATCAGGAACGGAAAGATCGATCCCGAATGGCAACCCGTCAACGAGAACGTCCTGTCCATTACGCAGCGTTCAATCTCCACGCTGATCAAGAACCAGGGGATCGGCGATCTCTACCGCATCTATTCCGTCACCAGGCGCGACGGAATTGACTTCAACCTTGCGAGCATCCCGCCCGACTTCAAGGATAAGAGCGACGAGCCGTTCGACCAGAAATACATGATCGCGCTGTTCGATCGCGGCTATGATCTGGCAAGCCACAATTATTCCTGGATGAAGGCTCCGCCGGGAATGGAATTGGTCACCCAGGCGCACAACGTGCAGAACTGAGCGCGGATGCCGACCACGGCTATCCGATGAAGAACGACCAGAACAAGGCGATCACCGCCACGGCCATCAGCGCGGTGCCGACCCAGCCCAGCACGACCAGCCGGAAGCTGGCTCTGAAGCGTCCCATCAGTCCGGCATTTGAGACGATCACCATCATCATCGCCATGATCGGCACAGCGACAATGCCGTTGAGCACGGCGCTCCAGACCAGCATGTGAATGGCGTCTATTCCGGTAAAGCCAAGGCCGAATCCGATCACGGTCGCGGCTGCGATGATCGTGTAGAATCCGACGGCTTCGGGGGCCTTGGCTTCGAGGGTGGCGTGCCATCCGAAGGCTTCGGACACCCCATAGGCAGCGGAGCCGGCCAGTACCGGAATCGCCAGCAAGCCGGTACCGATGATGCCGAGTGCAAACAGCAGAAACGTGAAATCGCCCGCCAGCGGCCTCAGGGCTTCGGCGGCCTGCGTTGCCGAATTGATGTTGGTGATGCCATGGGCATTCAAGACGGCGGCGGTGGTCAGGATGATGAAAAAGGCGATCGCGTTGGAGAAGATCATTCCAACGGTCGTATCGACCTTGATGCGATCGAGTTCGGTCAGACCGCCTCTGGTCAGCTCGCGCAGCGGACGGCGGACCTTGCCCTTATTCATTTCCTCGACTTCCTGCGAGGCCTGCCAGAAGAACAGATAGGGGCTTATTGTCGTCCCCAGCACCGCCACCACCATCAGGAAATAATCGGCATCGATGTTGGGCCTGGGCCAGATTGCCGCCAGCAGCGCCGTGCTCCACGGAATGTTGACGGTGAGGGCGGTTGCGACATAGGCAAACAGCGTCAGCGTCAGGAATTTGAGCACCGGCGCGTAGCGGCGATACGGCACGAAGACTTGCAGCAAGGTCGATACCGAAGCGAAGATCAGCGCGTGTTCGTGGTTGAGGCCGCCGATGACCAGCGAGAGGGATTCTCCCATCGCGGCGATGTCGGCCGCGATATTGAAGGTGTTCGCCAGGACCAGGAGAAAGACCAGTGCCAGCACGAGCCAGCGCGGCGCCAACGCCATCACATTGGCGGCGAGACCCTTGCCGGTTACCCTGCCGATCCGCGCGCTCACGAGCTGGATTGCGATCATGAATGGCGTGGTCAGAAACACGGTCCAGAGCAGCCCGTAACCGAACTGCGCGCCAGCCTGCGAATAGGTCGCGATGCCCGAGGGATCATCGTCGGCCGCGCCGGTCACCAGTCCCGGGCCGAGCAGGCGAAGCACCATGTTTTGGGGCTTCTTCTTGGCGTCTGAGCGAATAATTTCGGCCATGAAAATCGTTGAGATTCGAGATCAGTCGTACCGGTAAGCCCTTCTGTGAACATTCGCGATAAGAAAATGTTCCGGCGGGAGAATGATCCACCTCTTCCCGGTTAGCTTTTGAGGACCGGCCGTATGCAATTTCTCGTTCACCGCGGCGGCGCTGAAGTGTTAGGCTAAAATTTCGGTAGAGGACGGATCAAGGCTAACTGCATACTTGGTGAGTTTGGCAGGATCATGCGTGTTGTCTCGAAAACCGAGCTGGCAAAACTCGCATCCCGGGCGGCGCTCGTGGGACTGGCCTTGCTGTCGTTTTCCGGCGTTGTCCTGGGCAAGGACAAGGAGGACAGCGACGACACGTCGGCGAAGGCGGTTTCGACACTGCCGAACGTCTACCTGGATATCCGGACCAACTACACGACGGTGCCGGCCAACACGCTCTCGATCGGCTTCAGCAATCCGTCATTGTCCACGGCCATCGCGACGCTGCGGACGCTCTCGGCGCTGACGAGTTCCCCCACGCTTCCGACACTCCCGACGCTGTCGTCATCGTCAAGCCGGAGCATCGGGGTGGATGTTCCGCTGACCGTGGATGTCACCGACGCGATCTCGCTGTATGGCGGCTTCAGCGGCAGCGCTTCGCAAAGCGGTATGTCCGGTTGGTCGACGCTCGCGATATCCAGCTGGAACGTCGGATTCCAGGCAGACGTCTATCAGCAGAATGGCGGATCGATCCCGACGATTACGCTGCAATCGACGGTCACGAGATCGGTGCCGAATTCCCCGCTCGCCACGACATCATCTAACACGATTGTCGAGTTCGACGATGCGCTGAACGAGGATGAGACCAGGGGGCTGCTCGCCGGGGTTCAGTACACCAGGGTTTACGTCGACTCCCCGCTGGCGACGATCAATCCGAACATCATCGGCTATGTCGGCGGCTACTATCAGTGGGACAACAACTGGAAGCTCTCCGGCCGCGTCGGCGTTCAGTCATTCGGCGGCGCACAGCTTCTGAGGCTGACGCCGTTCCAGCCTTTTACCCAGCCGATCGTGAGACTGGATCTGGACCGGATGGATGACAATGATAATCGCCTGTTCGGCGTCACGGCCGAGATCGCGTGGGTGCCGAAGCCGTCTTACATGTTGACTGTCAGAACGCCGCTTTATGCGGTGAGGAATTAGAACGCGGCGGGAGGATTTGACACGTCGGGCAAATCACCGGCATATCTTTATCGTCGCAAGAAATCTGAAAGTCCGCCGGGAACCCGTCGCGGGCTTTTTGAATCTGCTGCCTTGAATCGGAACGGCGACTGCCGTCGTGCGACCTTCCTGCCGCCGCATTTCTGGAGTGCCTTGAGCCTGGGGGCGCATCCAAGGGAACCGGGATGAAGAAACTGCTTGTTGCGGCGGTGATCGCAGGGACAATCTTTTCGTTCGAAGCAAGGGCTCAGGAGCGTGCCGGGAGCGCGGCTTTGGGCGCGGTATCGGGCGCGGTCGTGCTGGGACCGGTCGGCGCAGTGGCGGGCGCATTGATCGGATATACCGCAGGACCCGCGATCGCGCATTCCTGGGGAGTTGGGCATTCCGCGTCGCGCACGCGCACCAGGCGAGTAACACAAGCCGCCGTCGAAACCCGGGACGCTGCTGCCAGCACGACGCCGCTGCCAGTTGCCAAGCCTGCCGAAGCGACTGCTGTAAAACCTGCGCCGCCAGTCGCCAAGACACCCGACATCGTTGCGACGAAAACAGCGCCGCCGGTGCAGGGATTTGACTAGAGCGGGATGACCTTTCTTCGAATCGCCATCCCGCTCTATCTTGTTCGAGCATGATCTTTTCGGAAAACCGGTGTCCACTTTTCCGGATCATGCTTTAGAAGCGCTGGTGCCTCATCGGCGGCGACTTATCAAAAGATTTGACACGTCGGGCAAATCACCGGCATATCTTCATCATCGCAGAGATTGCAAAAGCCCGCGCCGGAAAACGGCGGCGGGCTTTTTGCATTTGCAAATTTTTGAAGCGAGTTTCCTGAAATCGGACGGCGGCCGCATTTCACGGGCGCACCATCCTCCCAAGCAGCGCATCGTCGCAAAGACGCGTCTCAAAGCGCGCTGCCGTCCAAGCTTCCGGGTTGGGCATGATCACCGGGCAAACGCTTCGCGTTTTCCCGAAGGAAAGCCGCACCACGGCTTTCCGGATCGTGCCGCCAAATTTGCCGGCGCGCGCGAACGCGACGGTACGCGGCGCGGACAAGGTCCGCGTCCGCACGCGGCCTCTTTGCAGAGATAGGGTTCGCGCCTGAAATGACCGTGTGAATACGGTCATGCCGCTTATTTGATTCCGATCAAGCGAGGTTGCCATGACCGCGTATCTGATATCGCTCGTATTGGCCGGCCTGGTCGCGATCGCGGTGTGGGAGGGATTGTCGTGAGCGCAGAGATTGTTCAATTCATCCGCGGCCCGAAGCGCAACCGGGAGCACTCCGATTTCCCCACCATCGTCTTCCGCTCGGCGGCGCGACCGGACGATCTCGTGATGGATCATGCCGATACCGTGCCGAGCGAATATGTTCGTCCCGAGCCGGCGGAATCAGCCGATGGCTAGGTCGGTGACGGAAATCCGCTCGCTGGCGCGCAGCCATACCAGGACCGCACTCAATGTGCTGGTCGCCGTGATGCGGAATACCAAGGCGACGCCGCCGGCGCGGATCGCCGCGGCCAACGCCATCCTGGACCGCGGCTGGGGCAAGGCCACACAGGCGATCGAGAATGGCGAAGACGGTGCCCTTGAGCTGATCCACAGAATCGAGCGTGTCATTGTCCATCCTGAAAATCCCGACGGCTGAAGTTTTCGAACCGCTGCTCAAGCCCGCTCGATATAAGGGCGTGCATGGCGGTCGGGGCTCGGGTAAATCGCATTTCTTCGGCGAGCTTCTGGTCGAGACCTGCCAGGCCGAGCCCGGTACGCTCGCCGTCTGCATCCGCGAGGCGCAACGGACGCTGGCGCAGTCTTCCAAGCGCCTGATCGAAAGCAAGATCGCCGCGCCTCGGCCTCGGCCACCGGTTCAAGGTCTACAGCGACAAGATCGAGACGCCCGGCGACGGCATCATCATCTTCCGCGGCATGCAGGGTTACACGTTCAAAGCCGTCATTACCGTGATCGTCACCGGCTTTGTCGGGGCGGTGTGGCTCGGCATCAAGGTCATGCTCGGTAAATGATCCGCACCTGCTTCGTGACTTTTCTGGTCGCGAGATCGATCGCGTAGATCGCCGCCACCACGTAGCGAATAGTCGAGGCGCCGGCTTTCCGCTCAGGACGAAAAATCAGTGCGGCGCAACGAGTGAATATCCGAGGGTTGTCCGATGTACCGGATTCGCGAGGTCGATGCGCAGGACGACGAAATTGCCGATACGCTCGCCGACCTTCACCGATTGACATTCTTTAACGGCGCTCCCATTCCGGAATTCAATCACGGGCGCTGGTGGCTCGCTTTTCACAAGGAACTCCCGGTTGCCTTTGCCGGGGTTGTGCCGTCGACGCGTGCGGTCAACGCGGGATATTTCTGCCGGGTCGGCGTGCTGGGTGAGCACTGCGGCAACGCCCTTCAATTGCGGCTGATGCGCGCGCTGGAATCGCGATCGCGGCAAATCGGGTGGAACTAGCATCGTGTCGGATACCACCGATAATCTCGCCTCCGCCAACAACTTCATCCGAGCCGGCTATCTACTGTACCAGCCGCGATATCCATGGGCCTGGCCGCATACGCTGTATTGGCGCAAATCCATCAAATGATATGCCGTGGGACGCAATTCGCGCATGCCCCCAAGCCATTGCTGACATTGCCCTTCCGGAAATAGACCTTAAAGTCTGTTCGCGCCGCCGGCCATGGCGCCAATCAAAACTGGAAGGGAAGAGACCGATCATGACCGCCAGACCGCAATTGCCGGATCGCGCGCCACGACCAAAGGGCGCGCCGACTGCGCTCGATGGTCTGCTGGTGGTGGATTTCACCCGGGTCGTCGCCGGTCCTGCCTGCACGCAAACGTTGGCCGATTTTGGCGCCGAGGTCATCAAGATCGAGAATCCGGACGGCGGCGACGACACCCGGCATTATGAACATGCCGATCTCGCCGGCGAAAGCGCAGCCTTCGTCAGCCTGAATCGCAACAAGCGCGGCATTGCACTTGATCTCGCCAAACCGGAGGCCTGCGACATCGCGCGCGAACTGATCGCGCGTGCGGATGTCGTGGTGGAGAACTTCTCCTCCGGTGTGATGAAGAAGTATGGCCTCGATTACGCGTCGGTCGCGCCAAGCCATCCTCGGCTGGTCTATTGCTCGATCTCGGCCTATGGCCGCCAGGGGCCGTTCGCGTCCCGTCCAGGCTTCGATCCGATCACCCAGGCCGAAAGCGGGTTTATGTCGCTCAACGGCTTTCCGGACGGGCCGCCGGTCCGGACCGGGCCACCCGCGGTGGACTTGCTGACGGGCATGTCAGCCTGCAACGCCATTCTGCTGGCGCTGTTCGCCCGCGATCGGCTCGGCCGCGGACAGCATGTCGAGGTGGCGCTGTTCGATACCGCAGTGGCGATGACCCAATTCTACGGCATGGCCTATTTGATGACCGGTGTGAATCCGAGCCGCCAGGGCAATTCGCCGAACGGATCTCCCTCCGTCGGCGTCTACGAGGCTTCCGACGCGCCGTTTTATATCGCCTGTGCCAATGACCGGCTGTATCGCCGCCTCGTCATCGAAGTGCTCGGCCGGCCTGATCTCGCCAGCGGCGAATTTGGTGACCGCCGATTACGTACCGCCAACAAGGAGAGGCTGCGCGCGATCCTCACCGGGATTTTTGTGCAAGACCTTCGCGAAAACTGGGTAACGAAGATGAAGGCGGCCAATATCCCGGTCGGCTATCTCCGTACCGTCGAGGAGGCTTTCAACTCGCCGGAAGTGCGCGAGCGCCATCGTGTCAGCCAAATTCCGCATCCGGCCGCGGGCACGGTCCCCAATATTGAATCGCCGCTTCAACTCGGCCTGACGCCGGTGGTCGACCCCGTCGCTGCGCCCCTGCTCGGCGAGCACACGAGGGAAGTCCTGCGCAAGACGCTCGGTTACGACGATGCGCGCATCGCAGCGCTCTCCAGGGCGGGCGCCTTTGGGATGGTGCGAACAACGGTTGACGTCAGCTAAGGTGTGAACGTTGCCCTTGCAGGGCTGCAGTGAGTGCGTAACAATCCACGATTGCAATACCCGCCCGGTGGCCTGTTGGCCGCCGGGCTTTTTTTCGTTTTCGGGATGCTTGTCGTTCAGCTCCGCCGTTTAGGCTGCAACAGCGGGTCAGGCCCAAAGGTGTTCGGCCCGGCGGTGCCGCGCAGGCAGCCGATCTCGACGAATCCCCAGATCGTCAACGCGAAGGACGCCAGCGCCAGGCTGTAATGCAGCACCATGCCGGCGGCTCCGCCACGCCATGCAGTGTTTGCGAATTGGCCGAGCACGCCCGGCACCAGATAGAACATCAGGAGCCACCATGCGGTCTTGCCGCGGTCATGCAGCCGCTTGGTGGTGAATGAAAAGCCCCAGAGTAGCCACGGGATCAGAACGACGACCACCATAAGGACGAAGAGCGGCGCGGCGATGCCAGCGGCGGTGAACAGGATCACGGCGGTCATCAGTGCCCCGCCGATATAGATGAGAACCGAGCGCCAATACTTCGCGCGGCCGATGCGCCCGCTGGCGCCAAACAGGAATTCGAAAAGGTCTTCCATGGTTCCCCTGCCATGCCAATGTACCGGTGGACCCGGCACACGGCCATTTGTCGCTGCGGGACGGAGCGCGGTTCAAGTTGAGGTGGGCCTCCCCGGGGATGCGGGAATTGAGGATGACGGCGACGGCAACTTTGGTACGGTTTCAATCGGCGCCGTGGTCTGATGTAATATGCCGAAACATTTGATGGGGAGAGAACAGTGGATCGCCGAAGTTTTATGGCCGGCTGCGCCGGCCTTTCGTTATCCGCAATCGCAAAGGACGCGTTCGGCGAGTTCGGCCCGTTGACCAAGCTGATCTTTCCTTTCTCGGCGGGCGGAGGCGGGGACACGCTTTGCCGGCTGGTGGCGCAATATGCGGGACAACTTCTCGATCGGACGATCATCGTCGAAAACCGCACCGGCGGCGACGGGCTAATCGGAATCAAGTGGGTCAAGAACGCAAGCCCCGACGGGGCCACCATCCTCGTGACCACCGGCCCGACCATGTATCTGCTGCCGATGGTCGAGACTGAACCGAGTTTCGACCTGAACAAGGATTTCGTGCCGGTCTCGCTATTGGCGCGCTTCGAATTCGGCGTCGTCATCGGCCCCGCCGTCGATGCAAAGGATTTCAAGGGGTTTGTGGCCTGGCTCAAGGCCAACCCAAGCAAGGCCACCTTCGGCGTCCCCAGCAACGGCACCATTCCGCATTTCACCGGCTCCAAACTCGAGAAGGTGCTGGGCGTTCCGCTGACGCGTGTCGCCTATCGCGGCAGCGCGCCGGCTATCAGCGACCTGATCGGCGGCCATCTGCCGTTCGCCATTGTCACTATCGCTGACGCGATCCCGCAACATCGGGCCGGCACCGTCAAAATTCTGGCGGTGAGCAGTGCGGAGCGCTCGCCGTTCCTGCCCGACGTGCCGACCCTGAAAGAGAGCGGCGTCGACCTGGTTGCCGATGGCTGGTACGGGATGTGGCTGCCGGCCGGCAGCTCGCGTGAATTCGCAGGCCAGCTTAGCGCCGCCGTGGGCACTTCGCTTGCCAGGCCGGAGGTGCGCGAGAAGTTGCTGGCGATCGGCTTGATTCCAGTCGGGACCACGCCTGACGGCCTTGACAAGCAGCTGGCGGCCGATACCGCGCTCTGGCGGCCGATCGTCAAGGCGACCGGCTACAAGATCACGTATTGACCTGCTGGATACCGATCTTCTTCCGGATTGCCGACAGTTCGGCCTCGTCCCAGATGCCGATCAGGATTCCGCCTTTGACCTGCAGCTGTTTCTCCGCATAGGCCGCGATTTTCTCGGTGCTGGTGGTGATATGGCCCTTGGGATGCAGCGCCCAGCCGAACAGGGCCGATTGCAGCCGGGCGATGACATCGGCACAAGAGGGATCTTCGCCGCGGTCGGTCAATTCCATGGGATCTTCGCGCAGGTCGTAAAGCATCGGCCGGAAGCCGGAGGCGTGAATGTATTTCCAGCGACCGTCGAACACCATAAACAGGCGGCACTGCTCGATCGGCTGGTTGAGTTTGAGCCGGACATCCTGCATGCAATAATCGTATTCGGAAAACACCACCTTGCGCCAGTCTGCCGGCGTCTCGCCACGGACCAGCGGCATCAGCGAGCGGCCCTCGAGAATATGATCCGGCGGCTTGCCGCCGAAATAATCGATGAACGTCGGCGCCAGATCGATTGCCTCGACCAGCGCGTCGCAGACGGTTCCTCTTGTTCGATCGGCCGCATCCGACGGATCGATCACGATCAGAGGGATCTTGGCGGATGGATCGTGGAACAGATCCTTCTCGCCCATCCAGTGATCGCCAAGATAGTCGCCGTGATCGGAGGTGAACACGATCATGGTGGTATCGAGCAGGCCGCGCGCTTCCAAAAACTGCATCAGCACGCCCATCTGGTCGTCGATCTGCTTGATCAGGCCCATATAGGTCGGAATCACTTTCGTCCGCGCTTCGTCGCGGGCCATGTTGCGGGAGTAGCGCATGTCCATATAGGCCGCGAACACCGGATGCGCGCTTTGCTTTTCTTGTTCCGAACGAACCGCTGGCAATACGTCGGCAGGGCCATACATGCTGGCGTAGGGTTCAGGCGCGATATAGGGCCAGTGCGGCTTGATGTAGGACAGATGCAGACACCACGGCCGCCCGTCCGTTTCCGCCTCCGCGATGAAGTCCATGGCGCGGCGTGTCATGTAGGGCGTCTCGGAATCTTCCTCCGCAACGCGGGCGGCCTTGTCGGCGTGCACCAGCAGCCAGCCATTCTGCAACGTGCCGTCCTCCGCCGCGCCGGAATTGGCCCAATGCTCCCACGGGTTGGCATCGTCGTATCCGCGTTCGCGCAAGTAAGCGTCATATTTCGGGCGCGGCCTGCCGCTCGGATGGAGGCCGTCATCGCGCTCGTAAGGCTCAAAACCACATTCCGAGACATGCACGCCGATGATCGAATCCGGCGCAATCCCCAGCATTTTCAGGCCTTCGAGGTCCGGCGTCATATGGGTCTTGCCGACCAGCACATTGCGCACGCCGATTTTCTTGAGATGATCGCCCAGCGTCGGCTCGCCGACGCGCAGCGGCCAGCCGTTCCAGTGCGAGCCGTGCGAACGCATATAACGGCCGGTATAGAACGACATCCGCGACGGGCCGCAGATCGGCGATTGCACATAGGCGTTCGAGAATCTCACCCCCCGCTTGGCCATGGCATCAATATTCGGTGTCTTCAGGGTCGGATGCCCCGTGCACCCCAAATAGTCGAAGCGAAGTTGATCGCACATGATCCAGAGGACGTTCTTGGGTCGGGACATCTTTTGCTCGATGATTTCGGATGATGGATGGTGCGATATTGCCGGGCAAATAACAATCAGCTTATCTGGCTGGCAATGGGGTTCTAAGATGAAGCGCGATTTTCGCAAGCTGGAGAAGATCCCGATGAGCATACAGGTGTACGGATTTTGGCGGTCGATTGCCACGTTCCGGGTGCGGGTTGCCTCGCGCCTCAAGGGCCTCCCATTCGAGGAGATCCCGATCGACATCCTTTCCGGCGAGCAGTTCAAGCCGGGCTATGAGGCCGTCAACGCCGAGCGCGTGGTGCCAACCCTCATTCACGACGGCCATTCGGTCTTCCAGTCGCTGGCGATCATCGAATATCTCGACGATATCCATCCCGAACCGCGATTGTTGCCGCTAGATCCAGGTGAGCGCGCCTATGCACGCTCGCTGGCGCTGATGACGGTTGCGGACGGACATCCCCTGGTGACGCCCCGCGTCCGTAATCATCTTGCCAAGACTTTTGGCGCCGATGCCAAAGCGATCGAGGAATGGAGCAAGCATTGGACCAATGAGGGACTTGCGACCTATGAGCGGCTGCTCGCACGCCGCAAGCCTGCGCCGTTCGCGTTGGGCGCCGAGCCGGGCCTCGCGGATATCTGCATCGCAGGCCAGGTGGTCGGCGCGCATTTCCTCAAGCTCGAACTCGAAGCCTTTCCAGTGGTAGCGCAATTGGCGGAGCGCTGCTTTGAGATGCCGGCCTTCAAGACATCGCATCCTTTCGAGCAGCCGGGGTTCAAGACGGCTTCCGCGCGCTGATACGCGGTTAGACATCCAGCCCGAGCACCCGCGCGGCATTGCCGCCGGCGATCTGAGCCAGCGTTGCCTCGTCCATGCCGCGCACCCCCGCGATATGTCCGACCGGATTATATTCGCCCATGTCGAAGGGATAGTCGGTGCCCATCACGATACGGTCGGGGCCGAACACGTCGATCAGATAGGCCAGCTGGTGATAGGAGAAAACCACGGTGTCGAGATAGACCTGCCGCAGATAGGTCGTCGGCGGCAATGGCAAATCGGCATGGCTATCCTGCCGGGCGCCCCAGGCGTGATCGATCCGGCCAGAGTAGCCGGGCAGGTAGCCGCCGCCGTGCACGGCCATCAGCTTCAGGTCGGGAAAGCGCGCCAGCGTTCCCGAAAAGATCAGATTGTGAAGCGCCAGCGTCGTATCGAGGGGATTGCCGAGCACGTTGTTGAAATAGAAATGAGTGAGACGTTCGCCATGGGTGAATCCGTTCGGATGCATCATGACGAACGCCCCGAGCTGCTCGGCCCTGGCAAAGAACGGGCGGAATTTCGGATCGGACAATTCCTGGCCGTCGACATTGGTCAGAATTTCCACGCCCTTCAGTTTCAGGTCCTTCATGATGTAGTCGAGTTCGCGGACCGCGATCTCCGGCTCCTGCAACGTCACCACGCCGAGCCCGACAAAGCGGTCGGGCTTGCGCGAGCAATATTCGACCACGCCGTCATTCGCGAGGCGATGGGCGGTTTCCGCGATTTTCGGATCGATCGAATAATAGCACTGGCCCGGCGCCGGCGCCACGACCTGGATGTCGATGCCCATCTTGTCGAGATCAAACAGACGGCGATCGATCGTGGTCATGACCTCGCTGATGTCCTTCTCCTGCTGCGCATTGATCTCCCTGGTCGCGGCATCGGCGAAGTACGCCAGCGGAGTGCGGCTGATATCGACGTGTGGTTGCGCCAGCTTGGCGGCCTGGGGCACCACGATGTGGGCGTGGATGTCGATCGTGGTGGAGGGCGGCCGCCGGGCGAGGCCGTCAGCGTCGTGGATACGTGCGGCGGTCCGGCCATAGCGGTTCTTGCGATCGATCATTTGAATTGACTCTGTGGTTGGGTGAATTTGCATGGACGTGACGATTGGAGGTGCTACGACCTGGCCTTGCGCTGAGCCCAGCGGGTCGACACCGCGGTGGCGTCGGCATCGCCCAGGCCCGCAGCTTCGGCTTCCTCGTAGCAGGCAAGCGCGCTGGCCGTGACCGGCATCTCGGCATGAAGGGACGCGCCGAATTGTACCGCGCAGGCGAGATCCTTTTTTGCGGCGTTGAGACCGAACGCGGTAGGGCCGAGCGGCGCTCCGCCCAATACCTTGGCGATGACTGGGCCGCGTCCTTTCATCGCGGTCGGCGCGCCTGACGTGTCGGTCAGGATGTCGATCAGCCGGTCGGCCGGAAGATTGAGCGGCTTGCAGATCGTCAAGGCCTCGCCCAGTGCCTGCCAGTACACCAGCAGCGGCAGATTGACCGCGAGTTTCATCATCGAGCCCGCGCCGATCTCGCCGACATGTTCGAGGCGGCGGCACATTTGTTCCATGATCGGCATCGCACGCGCGACATCGGCCTTTGACCCTCCGACCAGGCCGAGCAGCTTGCCCTCCTTCGCGGGCGCGGTGCTCCCGCCTACCGGACACTCGACGAAGGCGGCGCCCTGCTGCAGCACGGCAGTGCCGTTAGATTTCATGGTCTCGGGGCGGATCGTGCTCATATCGATCACGAGCTTGCCGGCGAGGCTGGCTTTCAGGATGCCGTTGGGCGCGCGATAAACCGCTTCGGTTGCGGCATCGTTCAGCAACATCACGATGGTGACTTCGCAGCCGTCCACGAGTTCCGCGGGCGAAGCGAACAGCTTTGCACCGGCGTCAACCAGTGGTTTTGTCTTCGCTGAATTACAATTCCAGACCCCGATGTCGTGTCCGGCCGACATCAATCGCTGCGCGATCGCCGATCCCATACGTCCAGTTCCGCATACGCCGATTTTCATTTTCTGACCTCATCTAGAGATTGGATGGCTGGGTTAGTGAGCATGAAACACGCCGAGATTTTGCGCGATCAATTCTTCGTTGTTCAAGACGTCGGCGGCCGGCCCCGTAAAAACGCAGCGCCCGGTATTGAGGATCACGGCCTGATCGGCAACGTCGAGCGCGAGCTGGAGGTTCTGTTCGACCAGAACGATCGATTGCCCTTCCTCCTTCAGACGGCGGATGGTGCGGCCGACCTCCGCGACGATCAAGGGCGCCAGGCCTTCCGACGGCTCGTCGAGGAGGAGGACTCGCGGATTGCCCATCAGAGCCCGCCCGATGGCCAGCATCTGCAGTTCGCCGCCCGAGAGCGTGCCGGCAATTTGAGCGTGGCGCTCGCGCAGCCGCGGAAACATGGTGTAGATCCGCTCGACATTCCATGGTTTGTTCGTGGTGGTCTCGCGCTGTTGGGCCACCACAAGGTTTTCCCGAACCGTGAGCGATGGAAAGATGCGGCGGCCTTGTGGCACGAGACCGATGCCGAGGCGCGAGATGCGTTCGGGGCTGAGCCCTTCGACCAACTCGCCGAACAGGCTGATTGTCCCCTCTTGTGGCCTTAGAAAGCCGATGATGGTCGAGATGCAAGTGGTCTTTCCCGCCCCGTTGCGTCCCAAAAGCGCGAGCACGCCGCCCGGCTGCAGAGAGAAGCTGACGCCGTGCAGGATATGGCTGTCGCCATAATAGGCATGCACGTTCGTCAAGCTGAGTGCGTCAGGTGCCAAGATACACCTCGCGCGTCCGTTCATCTGCGATCACTGCGTCGCGCTTGCCGTCGACGATCACACGGCCGTAGTTCAAAAGCGTCACAGTTTCGGCAAGGTCCAGCGCAGTGTCCATGTCATGCTCGATCATGATCACCGCGGTCTGCCGGGGGATCGAGGCAATCAGCGACTTCACCTGGGACCGCTCGCTATTGGAAAGGCCCGCTAGCGGTTCGTCCAGCAACAGCACGCGCGGCTTTTGCGCCAGCGCCATGGCGAGCTCAACCCGGCGCTTTTCGCCATAGGCAATTTCGGACACCGGGTGTTCGGCCAGATGCAGAAGTCCCACCGCGTCGAGGGTGCGGCGGGCTTCGGTCGAAAGATCGCCGTAATGGGATAACGGCCACCACATCTGCCAGCGCGAGGGCCGCAGGCCGAGCAGGCCGAGCGTGACATTATGTTCGAGTGTATCGCCTGAGAACAGCGTGATGATCTGGTAGGTGCGCGACAGTCCGAAATGCGCGCGCTTTGAGGGGGTAAAATACGTGACGTCGGTGCCGAACAGCCTGATTGCGCCAGCGTTCGGCCGCAGGTCACCGCTGATCTGGTTGAACAGCGTGGTCTTGCCCGCGCCGTTCGGACCGATGATCAGGCGGCGTTCACCCGGCCTGATCGCAAGAGATACATTGTGCGTCACGGTAAGTCCGCCGAACGCCTTCTTCAGGTTGATGACTTCAAGCGCGTAATCGTATGTGAGCGGGGTCATCGTGATCCCCTGCGGAGTACCGTCGCCAGCCTGTTCAGGCCGGGAACGATGCCAGTCGGCATCACCAAAACGATGAACAAGAACACCAGACCGAGCAGCATGTTCCAGCGCTCGATATAGGCCGAAGCGTAATTCTTCAAGAGCAATACCAGCGCGGCGCCGACGACGGGACCGCCGAGCGTTCCCGAGCCGCCGGCGATGACGCCAAGCAGGGCCTCGGCCGAGCTCGTGATGGAGAGCGAAGTCGGGTGGATGTATTTGTTGTAATAGACGTAAAGCAGTCCGGATACGCCGCCCCAGAAGCCGGCATAGATGAACGTGATCCAGCGGATCATCCAGGGATTGAAGCCGAGAGCCGCCATCCGGCGCGGCTGGTCGCGCACACCCTTCAATGACGATCCGAACGACGACGATACGAAAATCGCCATCATCAGATATGCGAATGAGGCCACGATCAACGCGAACCAGTAGAACGATGCAGCATTTTCGAGCGAAATGCCGAACGGCATCGGCCGGGTCAGGCCGGCGATGCCGTTGTCGCCATTGGTCACCCCGGACATACGATAGGCCAACCCCCACAGCACCTGCGACAGCGCCAGCGTGATCATGAGAAAGCCAAGTCCCGTGGCGCGTAGCGCGATCACGCCGAAGCAGGCCGCCATCGCGGTGGTGCCGCCGATCGAGATAATGGCGGCCGGGCCGTGGCCGAAGCCGTACCGGCTTGTCAGCAGCGCCGAGATATAGGCGGCGACGCCGAGATACGAGGCATGGCCAAGAGAAGTCATGCCGCCATAGCCGACCAGCAGATTGAGGCTGAGTGCGAAGATCGCAGCGATCAGGATCTGGCTGGCCAGATTGATATAGAAATCGCCTGCCAGGAACGGCAGCAGGAGAAGCATGGCGGCCAGCATGGCGGCGGTAATCCATTTCATGCGCCGACGCGCCCAAACAAGCCCTGCGGCCGGAACGCAATGACGAAGATCATCGGCAGGAACAGGATGATGTAGGCGAGCTCCGGAAACAGAGCGGTGCCGAATGTGTAGATGAAGCCGATGATGAAGCTGCCGACGAACGCGCCGAGCAGGCTTCCAATGCCTCCCAGGATGACGACGATCAGCGCCAGCGGCAGCATGTCGGCATCAAGCCCCGGATAGGCCGACAAGATCGGGCCGCCCAATACGCCGCCGGCGCCCGCGATGCCCGCGCCGAGGCAAAATACGATCGTGAACAAATTCGATACGGGGATTCCGACCGCGCGCGCCATCTGCCGGTCGTCGACGCCAGCGCGTATCATCGCGCCCAGCCGCGTCCGCTCGAGCAGGAAATACAGTGCGATCGCGGCCACGACAGCGCAGCCCACCAGCACCAGCCGATAGGTCGGAAACACGAAGCCGAACAACCGCGTCGGCGATTGCAGGTTCTTCGGCGTCGGCACCGGAATGGAATCGCCGCCCCACAACATCAGGCAGGCGTCGGAAATGATGAAGGACATGCCGAGCGTCACCAGCACCTGCCCAAGCGGATTGGTCTTCAACCGGGTCAGCACCAGCCGCTCGAACAGACCGCCGATCGCGGCAACCGCAATCCCGGCGCCAAGAGCTGTCACCCATATGTTCAGGCCGTCGAACGAGCGCAGCGCGGTGGCCCCGAAATAGGTGCCGAGCATGAAGAACGCGCCGTGCGTCAGGTTGGCGAGTCTCATCAGGCCGAAGATCAGCGAGAATCCCGAGGAGAGCAGGAACAAGAGAGCACCAAGCGACAGGCTGTTGAGACCCTGGATGATCCAAAACTGCATCGTCTGCCGATCTCATCCGGAAAGTGGCGCGCTTCGGTGCCCCGCAAGTGAGGCAGATTTATTGCTCCAGGTTCTTGGCCGGCGGATAGTCGCGCGAATAGACCGGGTTCTTCAGGAACGCGGTCTTGTCGTAGGTCCAGAACTGGCTGACATCCGGATAGGTCTTGATGACGGAATTGACCAGTCGCCCGTCCTTTCTGACCACCTTGCGGATGTAAACGTTGCCGATCACGTTGCCGAATTCGTCGAACTTGACGACACCGCGCACCGTGTCTGCGTTGCTGCCGCGGATCGCATTCATCAATGCCTTCTTGTCTTCTGCGTTTCCTTTGGTGGTCTTCAGCGCGGCTTCCAGCACCTCGCCGGACAGGTAGGTGCTGGCGGCGTAATAGCCGGGATCGTACTTAAACTGCTTGCGGAATGCCGGCGCGAACGCCTTGTTGAGCGGGTTGTCCAGTTCTGCCGAATACCAGCTGGTGGTGAGGATCCCCAGTGCCTCGTCGCCCATGTTGCGAAGCACGGACTCATCCAGCGCGGTCATGCCGCCGATCACGGCCATCTTGTCCTTCAGGCCGTATTCGATGAATTGACGAAGGAAGCGGAATCCGTTCGAGCCGGCGGTGCCGAGGAAGATCGCATCTGCGCTCTTCACTTGCGCGACGTAGCTGCCGTAGTCCGGCGTCGCCAAAGGCGTAAAGATCTTCTGGATGATCTTGCCGCCATTGTCCTCGAACGCGCGCTGAAATCCGGCGCACATCTCATGCCCGTAGGCGAAATCGTCGGCGATGGTGACGATCTTCCCGTATTTCAATTCCTTGGCGGAATATTCGGCCAGCGGATAGGCGCACTGCGCCGACGTCGAGGTCAGGCGCACGAACCATGGGCTCGGATGCCGCTGCGTCATATCCTCCGCCGCCGAGACACCCAGCGTCGGAATTTCCTTTTCGGTGAGGTAGTCGGCAATCGCCAGCGCCTCGAAGGCGGCGAGCGGACCGATGATGCAATGGACGTTGTTCTTTTCGACTAGTTCCTGTGCCTTGGTCCGCGCGGTGGCGGGGACGCCAGCCGTGTCAGCGACAATCAATTCGACCTTGCGGCCAGCCAGCGTGCTATTGCGCTCCTTCAGGAACATCGTAAGGGCAAGGTCCATGTCGATACCGCCGGAAGCCAGCGGTCCGGTCTTGGCCGCCAGCAAGCCAACGCGGACGGGTCCGCTGTTCTGGGCAAAGGCCAGATTGGGGGCTGCCAAGCTGGCGATACCCGCGCCGGCAACGCCTGAAACGAATTGTCGTCGCGATATCGTCATTGGATCCTCCCCGGAACGCTAATCTGGATACCGTTCGTTTGTTTTTTGATTAGGGGATTTATCCGACGGAAGTCATAAATGATCAAGTGATAACCATGTCATCAACTTGGCGCGCTGGTGATTTTCGAAGCAGGCGATGGAGGGAGCGCGCGAAACCCGCAGCGACTCTTTGATGCAGTGCGGTATCGCGCGCGACCTATTTCGAATCTTTCGGATCGCATCCGCCTGATTTGGGAGTCTTGACGATTGTTCTTTTCAGGACCTCGAACACGGCGGCCGTATCCTGCTCGCCTAATCCCATAGCCAGGGCTTCTGTGTAGACTGGCTGCGTCAGCGTAAACAGCGGGGTCGCGCAGCCGACGTCATCGGCGAATTCCGCGATCACCGCCATGTCCTTTTTCCAGATCGAGATCTTCATCGTCGCGGGCTCGTACACGCCCTCTACCATCATTGGTGCGCGCATCTGAAACATCCGCGAGCCGCCGGCGCCCGGGCCGACCATGTCGACCACCATTTCCGGATCGAGCCCGGCGCGTTCCGCCAGTATCATCGCCTCGGCCGTGGCAACGTTGTGGATGGCGACCAGATGGTTGGCGATGAATTTCATCCGGCTGCCATTACCGTATCGGCCGAGATCGGCGCTTTGCTTGGCGAAGTCGGAGAACAGGTTCTTGCATTGCGCAATGGCCGCGCTGTTGCCGCTCGCATAGACGATGAGATCGCGAACCTTCGCCTGTGCGCCGGTTCCGCTCAGCGGACAGTCCAGTGCGACATGACCGGCCTTCTTCAAAATGGCTTCGAAACGAAGCTTATCGGCGATACTGAGGGTCGAGAGTTCGACCACAATGCGCGAAGGCTGACGGGAACCGGCGATCTTCTGCGCGACATCTTCGGCCGCGTCCGGAGTGGGAAGGCTGGTCATGAGGATGGGCGCGTCGCGGGCGACTTGAGCGACGTCACCTGCGATCGTGACGCCGCCCTGCGCGAGTTCGGTGCATCGCGCGGCGTCGGTATCGAAGCCGATCACCCGCCATCCGCGCTCGACGAGGTTGCGGGCAATCGCACCTCCCATAATGCCAAGCCCGATAATTCCAACGGTCTTGTCCATGAGAGTTCTTTCCTTACATGTCGAATTCGATTGACGGGCACCGGCTGCCGCGCGTTAATTACTGATCAGACGATAAACAATCATCAAGTGGCTTCGACCGGTCAAGCAGCTTTCTCCGCGATGTTCGAAATGGATAGAGGCCGGCTATCTCCGCGAGATCTCGATCGGCCGAATCCCGAAATCGCGCCGCGGGCGGAATAGCAAGGAGCGCCAAAATGGCAGGTGCTGGCCGAAAACCTGACGCAGACCTGCCCGCAGGGCCGGAGGCGGACGGCATGTATGGCGCCATGATCGCCCGGGCCAGAGCCATGATCCCGCGCTTGCGTGATCGTGCTTCCCGGACCGAAGAATTGCGGCGTCTGCCGCCGGAGACCGAGCGCGAGTTGCACGAATCAGGTTTGTTCAGGATTGTGCAGCCGAAGCGGGTGGGAGGCTCCGAATTCGACTATGTCGCGCTGGTCGATTGCGCCGACGCGATGGGACAGGCCGACGCGTCGGTTGCCTGGACTTTCGCCAATCTCGCCAGCCACCACTGGATGCTGGGGATGTTCGACAAGCGCGCCCAGGATCTGGTCTGGAACAAGGACGTCAACGCCCTGATTGCATCCTCCTTCATTTTTCCAGCCGGCCGCGCCAGGAAAGTGGATGGCGGATATGTGTTGCGGGGCAGCTGGCCATTTTCTTCGGGGGTGGACTCCTGCGAATGGAACATGTTGGCAAGCGTTGTTTCCTCCGACGATGAGGCTGATGGCATCGAGTACCGGATCTTCCTGGTCAACAAAAGCGACTACAAGATCCTCGACACCTGGAACGCGACCGGATTGCGCGGAACGGGATCGAACGATGTCGAGGTCAACGACGCCTTCGTTGCCGAGCCCATGACGCTGGCGGTGAGCGAGCTCGATGGTGGCCCGACCCCCGGTAGCGCCGTCAATCCGAATGCGCTTTACGCGCTGCCGGTGTTTCTCGTTGTTTCCTTACGTGCTTTCCGGCGTGGCGCTTGGAAACGCGCAAGCCTGTCTCGACGACTATGTCGATATCGCGCGGCATCGCGCATCGACCTACAATCGCGCCAAAATCGGCGACCTCCAGAGTACGCAGATCAAGATTGCCGAGGCTTCCGCGAAGATCGACGCGGCCCGCCTGATCATGCGTTCGACCTGCATCGAGGCGATGGCCGATGCGAGACGCGGCTACGTTCCGGATATCGCCGGCAAGACCAAATCGCGCCGCGATGGCGCTTTTGCCGTCAATCTCTGCACGGAGGCGGTGTCGCTATTGTTTGCCGCGAGCGGAGCGCGGGGATTGTTCACGACAGGAGTGCTGCAGCGGCAGTTTCGTGATGCCCACGCGATCAATTCGCACATCGCGTTCAATTTCGATGCGGCTGGTACCAATTACGGTCGGGTTGCGCTTGGGCTGCCCTCCGAAAATCTGACGCTTTGAGACGGCGGATGACCGACGCCCCGAAGCATCCGATCAATCCGGATCCGGCCAACGAGCTGGCGAGCGACCATTCGCCGATCGATCCCAGGGATTTCCGCAATGCGCTCGGCACCTTTGCTACGGGCGTCACCATCATCACGGCCATCGGCGCGAACGGGAAGCCCTATGGGTTGACCTGCAATTCGTTTGCCTCGGTGTCGCTGAACCCGCCGCTGGTGCTCTGGAGCCTGGGGATGTTTTCTCAAGCGCTGAGCATCTTCCAGGACGCCAGCCATTTCGCGGTCAACGTACTCGGTGCATCGCAGCGGGCGCTTTCCGACAAATTCGCGAAATCTTCCGAAGACAAGTTCGCCGGCGTCGAGTGGACGCCGGGGCTTGGCGGCGCGCCGTTGCTTGCCGACAGCGTGGCCAACTTTCAATGCCGCTCGGCAGGCCGATATTATGGTGGCGACCACGTCATTTTCCTCGGCGCCGTCGAGGCCTATGCGTATAGCCGGCAGGAGCCGCTCTTGTTTGCGCGCGGCGGTTACGGCCGGTTTCTACCGGGCGACGGCGGTCCAGCGTCGAAGCCATGAAAAAGAAAGCGCCGCCCAAGCGCACTCGCGCGAAGCAGAAGCGGTTATCTCCCGGCGATCGCCGCAAGGAGTTCGTCGCCAAGGCGACAGAATTTTTTTCGGAAGAGGGATTCGGCGGCGGTACGCGCGATCTGGCGCGCCGGCTCGGCGTGACCCAGCCGCTGCTGTACCGCTACTTTCCCAGCAAGGACGATCTGATCAAGGAAGTCTATCGCACGGTTTATCTGGAGCCGCTCGATACAGGATGGGAAAAGTTGCTCACCGATCGATCGCGGCCGATCCGGGATCGGCTGCAGGAGTTCTATAGCGGCTACACCAATGTGATCTTCACCCGCAAATGGCTGCGCATCTATCTCTATTCGGGTCTGAAGGGGCTCGATATCAACCGCTGGTATGTCGGCGTGGTGCGGGACAAAATTCTCACCCGGATCATCAGGGAATGCCGCCATGAAGCGGGGCTGCCGGCGCAAAGCAAGCCGACCGCGTCCGAGTTGGAGATGGCATGGGTGTTTCACAGCGGGATCTTCTATTACGGGGTCCGCAAATACATCTATGAATCTCCTGTGCTCGAGGACAAGGAGCAGATGATCCGCGACGCGCTGGACATCTTTCTGGCCGGCTTTGGACGGGTCTTTGCTGCATCGGCCGCGCCGAAGCGCACCCCGGTAAAGGCGGTTGGCTGAGCCGGCCTTAGATGAACTCGGCCTCGAGGATCGGAGCGACTGATCCGGACCTCAAGATTTCGACATTTCACCCCGATACCAGTCACCGATCTCGCTCGCAGTCATCAGCGCCACGCCGTCATGGCCGATGACATAGTCGAGCAGCGCCTCCAGATATTTGATGCGATGCGGGACGCCGGTGATGTAGGGATGAACCGAGATCGCCATGATCCGCGCGTTGTCTGCGCCCTCGAGATAGAGCCGGTCGAACTGGTCGGTGCAGCGCTTCAGAAACTGCTCGGAGGGCAGGTGCTGCAGCGCGTGGATGACGATGTCGTTGGTTTCGACCGAGTAGGGGATCGTCGTAATGGTACCGTGGGGAGTCGCGATATCCTGCGGCAGATCGTCGATCACCCAGTCCGCGACATATTCGATGCCGTTGAGGCGCAGGAGATCCAGCGTTTCGCTGGTCTCCGTGAGACCCGGACTTTCCCACGATCGCGGCGGCTTGCCGGTGAATTTGGCGATGGTGTCGACGGCTCGTTTGATCGCGTCGGCCTGGTTGTCGAGCTTGTGCATCGGGCCCTGCACGAAGCCGTGGCCCATGAACTCAAATCCGGCCTCCAACGCCGCCGAAGCAACACGGGGGTAGGAGCTGCAGACATTGGCGTTCAACGCCAACGTCACCGGCATGTTGCGGTCGGTCAGCGCCCTGAATTGGCGCCAGAAGCCCGCGCGCATCCCGTATTCGTGCCACGACCAGTTGGGCACATCCGGCAGTAGCGGCTGTCCCATCGGCGGGCTCAGCACGGTTCGCGGCATCGCGTTCTCGATCCGCCACTCCTCGACATTGAGAATAACCCACACCGCGAGCCTCTTGCCGCCTGGCAGCCTCAGCTGCGGCCGGTCGACTTGCGCCTGATAGGGGATGCGATCGGTGAAAGCCACGGCGCGCCCCTCAACTGGCCGCGGACGATTTCGCGGGTTTCGGCTGTTTTGCGGCACCGGCGTTAACGCGCGGCACGACCTTTTCAGCCATTAAAATCATCGACTGGCGGGCGAGCTCACGATCCTTCCAGTCCTTGCCGGCGTACAGCAGCGTTCCGAATTGGCCGACCTCGTCCTGAAACGCCAGCAATTGATCCGCAACGCTGTCGGGCGTACCGTAGATGATCAGCTTGTCGCAGATCGTCTCCAGCGTCACTTCATCGTCAGGCTGATCGCGGCGGGTCTTGAACAGTTCGATGCGGCCGTTCTTCTTCAGTTTGGTGAACAGCGAGCGGTAATAATAGACGTAGGGCCCATCAGGATCAGTGGCGTAGGCCTTTGCTGTTGCCGCATCCCTGGCGACAAAAACGCTCTTGGCGACGCGCCAGTTGGCAGGATCCGCGGCGCGGCCGGCGCGCTCGCAACCCTCGACATATTTCGGCCAGTGGCTTTTCACCCAGGCCGGCATCAGGAAATTGGCCGAGATCGGATCCCAGCCGCGCGCGGCGGCCTCCGTGACGCCCTTTGAGAACGGTGCAACCGCGGTTACGACGATCGGCGGATGCGGCCGCTGCAAGGGCCGCGCAATAAATCCCTGGCCGATGTCCTTCATCAGGGTCTTTTGCGTCGAGATATTCCAGTAATTTCCCTGAATGTTGTATGGCGGCTCGCCGGCCCAGATCTCCAGCACCTGGTTGATCGATTCCAGGAACATCGCGTTGCGGTCGGCGTCCAGATTGCCGAACAGTTCCGCATCCGACAACAGCCCGCCGGGGCTTATCCCGAAAATCAGGCGGCCGTCGAGCATGTGATCGAGCATCGCCATGGTCGCGGCGACGGTGGCGGGATGGGTGTTCGGCATATTGATGGTGCCGGTACCAAGCCTGATCTGTTTCGTGGCGGCGGCGATCCAGGCGAGGAACGCGATGCAAGAGGTAATGTTCTCGGCCTGGTCGGTGACGTGCTCGCCGACATAGGCTTCGGTGAACCCGAGTTCGTCGGCGAGCAGGAACGCGTCGCGGTCTTCCCGTAAGGAGAGCTTCCAGTCCTTGCCGAGTGGGTGAATCGGCATCGTAAAGAAACCCAGATTCATTGCCTTCTCCTCCCCGGAGCCGATCTTGCTGACTGCCGACCGCGCGTCGTTTTCAATATTATGACATGTCCAAAAGTCGAATGCTCCGAAATAATCGTTCGATAAACAAACTTGACCTTTGATGATCAGCGCCGTCTAATCCGGCGAAAAATATGCCGAAAAGCCGGCCCGGGGGAGATCACGTCTATGAAAGCCTCGGCTTTCAGCTACGCACGCGCGACCAGCGTTGCAAACGCATTGGATCTGCTTGGGGCGCATGGGGACAGGGCGAAGGTGCTGTCGGGCGGTCAGAGCCTGATGCCCGCCATGAATCTGCGTTTGATCTCTCCGGAATTGATCGTCGATATCGGCGAGCTCACGGAGCTTCGCGGCATCGCGGTCAACGGCGATATCCTCAGGATCGGCGCGCTGACGCGCCATGTCGACCTGCAGCGGTCGCCGCAAGTCGCGGCCCATGCGCCGCTGCTGACGGCAGCCATTGCCCATGTCGCACATCCCGCGATCCGCAACAGGGGAACTCTCGGCGGCAGCCTTGCGCATGCCGATCCTGCCTCCGAACTGCCGGCCTGCATGCTCGCGCTGAATGCGACCATTCTCGTGCATGGTCCGAAGGGCGAGCGGAAGATTGCGGCGGAGAACTTCTTCAAGGGGATTTACGAAACTGACCTGTCGCCGCAGGAGTTGCTCGTTGCCGTTGAATTGCCGGTGGCGCAAAAGAATTCGGTCCACTTCTTCCAGGAATTTGCCCGGCGGCACGGCGATTACGCCATTGCAGGCCTTGCGGCGGAGGCGATCATGAATGGCGATCTCTTAACCGATCTTCGCATGGCTTTCTTTGCCGTCGGCGACCGGCCGGTATTGGCCAAAGCCGCGAACAGACTGGTCGGCGTTGCCGTTAGCCCTGCGGTGTTGTCGGAAGCATCGGAGGCGCTCGCTGGGGAGCTTGACCCCCAGGAAGATCAGCAGGCATCGGCTGCAATGCGCCGGCATCTGGCCAGGGTGCTGATGGCGCGTTGCGCGGCCGCGCTGCCTGGCCTCCCCAAACTCAACGCCGGGGGACCCGCGTGACGGCTCCCGTTCTTGTCTCGCTCGAGGTCAACGGCGAGCGGGTCGACGCGCATGCTCTGCCGCGGCTCAATCTCGCGGACTTTTTGCGCGAGCATCTTCAGCTTACCGGGACGCATGTCGGTTGCGAGCATGGGGTTTGTGGCGCCTGCACGGTGCGCGTGAACGGCGACATTGTTCGTTCCTGCCTGATGCTGGCGGTGCAGGCGCACGGCGCATCCGTCCAGACCATCGAGGGATTATCGGACAGTGGCGAAGTCGCGGACCTGCAGGCCGCGTTCCGCGATCGCAATGCGTTACAATGCGGCTACTGCACCCCGGGCATGCTGATGGCCGCGCAAGACCTGTTGAAGCAGCAGGCCGAGCCGGACCGGGATCAGATCCGCGAGCATCTTTCCGGCAATTACTGCCGCTGCACCGGCTATCAAGCCATCATCGACGCGGTCGAGACCACGGCGCGGTTGCGCGCGGGGCGCCGGCCATGACCGTGACAACGGCGAATCCCGAAATTCTCTCCGAACTCGACCGGCCGAATTCCTATATCGGCAAGGTGGTCCCACGCCCCAATCTCGATCGGCTGATGCAGGGGCGCGGGCTTTATGTCTCCGATATCGAACTGCCGCGGATGGCGCATGTGGTGTTCCTGCGCTCGCCCCATGCGCATGCGAAAATCATCGCTGTCGACGCCGCTGAGGCGAGGCGTCTGCCCGGCGTCATCGCGGTCGTGACCGGCCAGGAGCTTGCGGCCGTGATCACGCCCTGGGTCGGTGTGCTCTCGCATTTGAAGGGGCTCAAATCGGCGCCGCAGCATGCCATTGCGATCGATCGCGTCTGCTGGCAGGGCGAAGCCGTCGCCGCCATCGTGGCGACCAGCCGCGCTGTTGCCGAGGATGCGGCCGAACTCGTGGGGGTCGAATACCAAGAGTTGGAAGCGGTGACGGACATGCGCGCTGCGCTCGATCCGCAGACCCCGGTGATTCACCCCTCGCTCGGCGACAATCTTGCCTTCGAACGGAATCTGGACGCCGGCGCTGTCGACGCCGCATTTGCCGAATCCGACGAGGTGGTTGAGGCGGATTTCATCTTCGGCCGGCACACCGGCGTGACGCTGGAGCCGCGCGCCGTGGTCGCCGACTGGAACGCCGCCGAAGCGAGGCTTACGATCTACCAGGGCACCCAGGCGCCGCATATGGTGCAGAACATCGCGGCCTTGCATCTGCGGCTGGAGGAACAACAGGTTCGCGTGGTCTGCAAGGACGTCGGCGGCTCCTTCGGTATCAAGGTTCACATCTATGCCGACGAAATGGCGACCTACGCACTGTCGAAACTGCTGCGCCGGCCGATCAAATTCGTCGCTGACCGGGTCGAAAGCTTCAATACGGATATCCACGCCCGCGACCATCGCTGCAAGGGCCGCATCGGCGTCAAGCGCGACGGCACCATCACGGCGTTCGAGATCGACGATCTCACCGGCATCGGTCCCTATTCGATGTATCCGCGCACCAGCGCCATCGAAGCCAACCAGGTCGTGAACCTCGTCGGCGGTCCCTATACGACGAAAAACTATCGTGCCCGCGCCCGCGTCGTGTTCCAGAATAAAAATGTGATGTGCCAGTACCGCGCGGTCGGCCATCCCATCGCCTGCTCGGTGACCGAAGGTCTGGTCGATCTGGCCGCGGCCAGGATCGGGATCGACCCGGTGGAAATCCGCCGCCGCAATCTCATCGCCGATGATGCCTATCCTTGTGCGTCGCCGTCGGGTCTCCGATTCGAACTGTTGTCGCATCACGCCGCGATGAACAAATTGATGACGATGATGGACTACGACACGCTGCGCGCCGAGCAGGCGGCGTTGCGAGCCAAGAACATCCATCGCGGCATCGGCATTGCCAGTTTCATTGAGGTCACCAATCCCAGCGCTGCGTTTTACGGGGTCGGCGGCGCCCGTATCTCGTCGCAAGATGGCGTTGCCGTGCGGCTGGACGCCCAGGGTTCGGTGATCTGCCAGACCAGCATCACCGAGCAGGGGCAGGGCTCGGAATCGCTCACCGCCCAGATCGTCAGCAGCGTGCTCGGCGTCTCGATGGATCGGGTCCGCGTCATATCAGGCGATACCGACAACACGCCCTATGGTGGCGGTACATGGGCATCGCGCGGCGCCGGGATCGGCGGCGAGGCGGCGCTTCAGGCCGCGAAGGTCCTGCGCAAGAACATTCTCGAAATCGCAGCCGCGATCCTGCAAACTTCACCGACCGAATTCGACATCGTGGATAGTGCAGTGGTGAACGCAAGCGACGGCTCGTCGCGCATCGAACTGCGCGAACTCGCCAGGATCGTCTATTTTCGTCCCGACACCCTGCCGCCGGGCATTCAGCCGGAACTGATGGCGACGCGCCATTTCGTGCCGCGCGAATATCCATTCGCTTTCACCAATGGCGTTCAGGCCTCATGGCTTGAGGTCGATACCGATACGGGTTTTATAAAACTGCTCCGGCATTGGGTGGTCGAGGACTGTGGCACCATCATCAATCCGCAACTGGTCGACGAGCAGATCCGGGGAGGGGTGGTGCAGGGACTTGGCGCGGCGCTGTTCGAGAAATGCGTCTATGACGAACGCGGACAGCTGACCAACGCCAATATGGCCGACTATTTGGTCCCGATGTCCGGTGAAATGCCCGATATCGATGTCGGCCACGTGGTCTCGCCCACGGCTGAGACGGAGTTGGGAGCAAAGGGCGCGGGCGAGGCCGGAACGGCCGGTGCCGCAGCGGCAGTGGCCAATGCGGTGAACGATGCGCTCAGGCCGTTCGGCGCCATGGTTACCGAGATTCCGCTGACGCCGCAGGTTATCCTGACCGCGCTGGGAAAAATTTGAGCGAGGACGAACCGGCAAAATCGAATGGAATGCTCAAAGGGGGGAAGTATGACCAAGAAGACTATTTGGGCCAAAAGCAGGCATCACGCTTTTTCATTGTGATGTCGGCTCTGTTCATCCAATATACGACCAAAAAACGAGACATATGGGAGGGCCAATGAAACGCAGGACGCTTCTCGGCGGAGCCATCGCCGTCGCCGTGCTTGGACACACCTCGGGCGTTGTCGCCCAGCAGCCGCCAATTAAGATTGGGATGAGCATGGCGCAAACTGGCGGCCTCGCGGCCGGCGGCAAGGCGGCGCTGCTCGGCATCGAGATCTGGCGTGACGATATTAACGCCAGGGGCGGCTTGCTCGGCCGCAAGATCGAACTTGTCGTCTATGACGACAAATCGAGCGCCGCCGAGACCCCGGCGATCTATTCAAAATTGCTCGATGTCGACAAGGTTGACATCCTGTTCGCGCCCTACGCGACAGTGCCGACGGCGCCCATCATGCCGCTCGTCAAGCAGCGCGGCCTGCTGCTGATGGGAAATTTCTCGTTCCAGGTGAACAGCAAGGTTGGCCACGACATGTGGTTCAACAATGCGCCGTGGGGACCGGCTGACAGCTGGGCGACGGCGTTCCTCGATCTCGGCCAGAAGGCCGGCGGCAAGACCGTTGCGCTTCTGGCGGCGGATCAGGAATTCGCCCAGAATCTGGCGCTGACCGCGCGGGAGGTCGCAAAGAAGCGCAACATGCCGGTCGTCTTCGACCAGGCTTATCCTCCCAACACCGTGGAATTCTCCAGCATCCTCCGTGCGCTCAAGGCCGCGAAACCCGACATCGTCTATATCGCGTCCTATCCGCCGGATTCGGCGGGAATCCTGCGCGCGGTGAATGAGGTGGGGATCGGCGACAGCGTGAAGATTTTCGGCGGCGGCATGGTCGGTCTGCAATTCGGCCCCGTGATGGCGAATCTCGGATCGCTGCTCAACGGCGTCGTCAACTACAACACATGGCTCCCGGAACCGGGCATGTATTTCGACGGGACCAAGGCGTTCTTCGAGACCTACACGAAACGGGCCGCGGAAGCCAAGGTCGATCCATTGGGCTTCTATCTTGCACCGTTCGGCTTTGCCATGGGTCAGCTCCTCGAGCAGGCGGTCAACGCGACGGGGTCGCTCGACCAGAAGGCCATCGCGAAATATCTGCACGAGCACGAGTTCAAGACCATCGTCGGCCCGATCGCGTTTGCCGCTGACGGCGAGCGCAAGGAAACCGCGACGCTGATGGCGCAGTTCCGCGGTGTGGTGGACAAGAACGTCGAACAGTTCCGCAGCTCCGGTAAACAGGTGATTCTGTTCCCCGACCGGCTGAAGTCCGGCGATCTCATCACTCCATTCGAGGCCGCCCGGAAGTAAACCTCGCGGCCCTTTTTTTCCCGGACCCGGCCAGCGCTGGCCGGGTCCGGGGAGCTGCGCCCCGGCACGGGGATGGTCGACCTGGCGCGTGAAACCGGGCAACGGTGTTTCAAAAGGGTCAGGGGGACCTCACGTGTTTTCAATGGATCTGCTGCGAGATGCCGTGGTGCTCGGGGTGCTGCTGGGCTGCTTCTATGCGGCCGTCAGTCTCGGGCTGTCGGTCTCGTTCGGCCTGCTCGACGTTCCTCACGTGGCGCATCCGGCCTTTCTGGTGCTGGCGTCCTACGGCGTGTTCTTCCTCAACGACCGCTTCGATATCGACCCTCTGTTGGCCGGGCTGTTGATCACGCCGCTGCTCTTCCTCTTCGGTCTTGTCGCCTATCGCCTGTATTACGAGACGTTCGAAAGGCGCGGCAGCGATGCCGGCGTACGCGGAATAGCATTCTTCTTCGGCATCGCTTTTATCATCGAAGTGCTGATCATCATGCAATTCGGCGTGGACCAGCGTTCGGTCACCGCGTCCTATATCGGCAAGGCCTGGCAGATCGGCGAAATGCGGATTCCAATCCGGATGTTGGTCGCCTTGGCGGTCGCCGCTGCGATGACAATTCTGTTGACGCTGTACCTGTCGAGAACCTTCATGGGACGCGCGATCCGCGCAGTCGCACAGGACCAGGAGGCGCTGCGACTGATGGGCGCCAACCCGGTCCAAATCAAGCAATGGGCGTTCGGCATTGCAACGGCCGTGCTCGGGATCGCTGGCGCCCTGCTCATTATCGTTGCCCCCGTCGATCCGATGCTCGACCGCACCTATATCGGGCGGACATTCTGCGTCGTGGTCATGGCGGGGCTCGGCAGCATGACCGGCACGCTCGTCGCGGCCATCATTCTCGGCGTTGCTGAATCGATCGTCCTGACCCTGTTCGGCGCCTCCTGGGCGCCGGCCATTTCGTTTGCGATGCTGCTCGGCGTGCTCGCCGTCCGGCCACAAGGCCTGTTCGGCAGGCGATCATGAACCGTAACAGCATCCGCTTCTGGATCGGCGTGACCCTCTTCCTCGTCGCCGCCGCGCTGATGACCCAGGTCGTCCGCAACGAATATCCATTCTTTGCCGGCTACGTGATCCTGCAGTTCGTCGTGCTCGCAGTGGCATGGAGCATTCTCGGCGGCTATGCCGGCTACGTGAATTTCGGCACCAGCGCGTTTTTCGGCGTTGGCGTCTACACGGCCGTGTTCCTGTTCAAGGCGGTGGGCGCGCCGCTCGCCGTGCAGATCGCCGCCGCCGCGCTCGTCGGCGCATTGCTCGGCTTCGCGGTGGGCCTGGTGACCTTGCGCATGCAGGGCATCTATTTCTCGATCGCGACCATAGCGATGACGATCATCATCGAGACGACGGTGACGAATTGGCGATACGTCGGCGGTGCGGCCGGTATCCAGATGGAGCGGCCGCCGGTGATGCCGCCCTTCGACACATACGTGCAAATGCTGTTTTTCGTTCAGGCGCTCCTCGTCGTCCTGGCGGTAACCATTGCCCGCTACATGCAGATATCATGGATGGGCCGCGGCCTGCAGGCGCTCAAGGACGACGAACTCGCGGCGGAATGCACTGGCGTGCCGACCTTGCGACTGAAGGTGATGGCCTGCGTCATCTCCGGCGCGCTGATGTGCGCAGCCGGTGCGCCCGCCGCCATGTACCTCCAGTACGCGGACCCGTCGTCCGCTTTCAATCTCAATTACTCCGTCTCGGTGCTTGCGATGTCGCTGATCGGCGGCACCGCGCATTGGATAGGCCCGGTTCTCGGCGCGATCTTGCTGGGCACGACGCAGCAACTGCTGACCGTTACCATCTCGTCGGAAGTGAATGTGCTTGTGCTCGGCATCATGCTGGTGCTGTTCGTGGTGGCGGCGCCGGAGGGCCTGATTGGCCTATTCCGCCGGCTTGTCCGCTATCGCACGGGGGACAAGGCATGATGCCTGCGCCCGGACCCGAACTGCCCTTGCTGCGGATCGCCGCGCTCACAAAACGCTTCGGCGGCTTCACTGCCCTGGACAATGTCAGCGTCGATATTCGCCCGGGAGAGCGCCTCGGCCTCATCGGGCCGAACGGCTCGGGCAAGACGACGCTGATCAACTGCATTTCCGGCGCGTTCCGTACCGAGGCCGGCACCGTGGTGTTCCGCGGCGAGGACGTCACGCGGTTGCCGCCGCATGTGCGCACGCGCCGCGGCATTGCGCGCAGCTTCCAGATCCCGCGGCCGTTCAAAAGCATGACGGTCGCTGAAAACCTGATGGTGGCGATTGACTTCGCGACCGCCGTAGACGAGTTCGTCCCGGCCCCGCAACGGCGCGACGCCATGATGGCGATCCTGACGCAGACCGGCCTCGCGTCCAAGGCGGATGTGTCGACCACCAGGCTCAGCCAGGTGGAGTTACGCAAGATGGAACTCGCCCGCGCGATGGCGACGCGCCCGAAGCTCCTGATTTCGGACGAGGCCATGGCGGGCCTTTCCGGCGCTGAAGTCGATGAGGTGCTTGATCTCCTCATCGACTCTGGCAGGCCACGACATCACCGTCATCATGATTGAGCACATCATGCAGGCCGTGATGCGATTTTCGGACCGCGTAATGTGTCTCGACGCCGGCAAAATCATCGCGATCGGCGCGCCGGCGGAGGTCATGGCCAACCAGCGCGTGCAGGAGGCTTACCTTGGCACTTAGCCTCGCCATCAATGACCTCGATGCCGGTTACGGCGCCGTGAAGGCGCTGCGAGGCGTCACGCTCAATGTCGAGGCTGGCGAGACCGTCGCATTGCTCGGCACCAACGGCAACGGCAAGAGCACGTTGATGAAGTGCATAGCGGGCCTGGTTCGCCCGCAGCGCGGCGGCATTTCGCTTACGGTCGACGGAACCGCGCACGATCTGGCCAGACTGTCGCCCGAGGCCATCGTCGATCTCGGCGTGGCGATGGTCCCCGAGGGACGGCGATTGTTTCCCAGGCTGACGGTGTTGGAAAATCTGATGCTCGGCGCCTTCCGCAGGGCCGCCCGCCGCAATGTTGATCGCAACCTTGCGCTCGCCTACGAAACGTTTCCGACCCTGAAGGAGCGGCAGAAGCAGCTCGCCGGCACCATGTCAGGCGGGCAACAGCAGATGCTCGCCATCGCGCGAGCGCTGATGTCCTCGCCTCGGCTGCTGTTGATCGATGAGCCTTCGGTGGGTCTGTCGCCGCTCCTGGTATCGCAAACCATCGCCAAGATCGGCGAGCTCAGTCGGCGCTTCGGCTTGACGGTGCTCATGGCGGAGCAAAACTTCAATCAGGCGATCCGCATCGCCGATCGCGGTTACATCATCGTCCACGGCGAGATCGTGGTCGCGGCCGGTTCGGTTGAGGAGTTGAGAGGCAACGACATCGTCAGGCGGCTCTATCTTGGCGGCGTCGCATGATTACCCGCCAAGGGTTTCAGGTGCGCTACGGCCGAATTCACCAAGGGCGTCGTCACATCGATTACCCCAACGGCGCAAAGCACCTATTCAAATCCCCTGTCCGCCGAGTTGCGCCCTCTCGACCCGCGAGAATATCGGACGACGAGATCAAGGAGCGTTACTGCCCGGTTTGATCCGGCGTTGTCGCATTGCAACGTAGCGGCCAGATCGCCGGTGCGCGGAGCTGGAATGCGCTCGTCCGGCCTTGATCTCAATCAAGGCTTTCTGCTTCAATCGGGTGGAAAGCTGGAGCGGATCAATCAACCGGCTTTTGGGAGGAATATGATGAGCGTGCCAGTTCGGGCGAGGGCTAGCTCTCCGCCTTCCGAGTCGCCGCGTGGTTTGGCGCTGTTGCGCGATCCGCTGCTTAACAAGGGGGTCGCTTTCACGGAAGCCGAGCGCGACGCGCTGGGATTGCGCGGCTTCCTGCCCGCGCACGTGATTCCGATGAAGGATCAGGTTGCGCGGGTGCTGACTAATCTGCGCGGCCTGCCCACCGATCTGGAAAAGTACATCGCACTCAACTCGCTGCACGACCGCAACGAAGCACTGTTCTTCCGCGTCGTGTGCGACAACATCGATGAGATCCAGCCGCTGATCTACACCCCCACCGTGGGCCTCGCCTGCCAGCGGTTCGGCCTCATCTTCCAGCGGCCGCGCGGCATGTTCATTTGCGCCAACGATCGCGGACGCATCGCGGAACTGCTGGGCAACTGGCCGTATCCGGCGAAGCTTATCGTCGTCACCGACGGCGAGCGCATTCTCGGCCTCGGCGACCTCGGCGCCAACGGCATGGGCATTCCGGTCGGCAAGCTTTCGCTCTATTCGGCCTGCGCCGGTATCCACCCGGAGTATTGCCTGCCGGTCATGCTGGACGTCGGCACTAACAACGAGGAGTTCCTGAACGATCCCTATTATATCGGCCTGCGCCAGAGGCGTCTGACCGGAGCCGCCTACGACGAACTGGTTGATGAATTCATCACCGCCGCGCGCGAGACGTTCCCCGGCGTTCTGATCCAGTTCGAGGACTTCGCCAATCACTCGGCGTTCCGGCTGCTGCACAAATATCGCGACAGGATAAATGTCTTCAACGACGATATTCAGGGAACCGCCGCGGTGGCGCTCGCGGGTTTGTTCTCGGCATTGCGGGTGACCGGCGGAAAACTTGTCGACCAGAAAGTGCTTTTCCTCGGCGCCGGCGAAGCTGCGACCGGCATCGCCGACCTCGTGGTCTCCGCGATGATGGCGGAGGGCGCATCCGAAGCCGAGGCGCTGCGGCGCACCTGGCTCGTGGACTCGCGCGGCCTTGTCGTGAAGAACAGGGCAGGCCTCACCGACCACAAGCTTCGCTACGCGCATGATCACGCGCCGATCGGCGACTTCCTGACTGCGATCCAGACGCTCAAGCCCACCGCGATCATCGGCGTTGCGGCCGTCGGCGGCGCCTTCACGCCCGAAGTGCTGCAGACCATGGCCCAGATCAACGACCGGCCTATCGTGTTTGCGCTCTCCAATCCGACCTCGAAGGCGGAATGCTCCGCCGCCGAAGCTTACCGTCATACCGGAGGCCGCGCGCTGTTCGCCTGCGGCAGCCCCTACGATCCGGTGAAACTCGACGGCAAGACGTTCGTGCCGCGCCAGGGCAACAATTCCTACATCTTCCCCGGCGTCGGTCTCGGCGCGATCGCGAGCGGCTCAAGACTGGTGACCGACGAGATGTTCATGGCCGCCGCGCACACGCTGGCGTATCTCGTCAACAAGGATGACATCGAGCAGGGCAGTCTCTATCCGGCGCTTCCGCGCATCCGCGAAGTCTCGGCGCATATCGCCGTGGCGGTCGCCGAGGTCGCTTACCGGCGCGGCCTTGCGACCGCGCCGGCGCCGAATGATCTGACGGCGTTCATTCAATCACAGATGTACGATCCTCATTATTGAGGAAAGCCGGCCGCGACGGTGTCCCTGCTGCGGGCAATCGGGCCGCTTCATCCGGTCCGGCCGGCGGATAGCTTGTAGATTTCCAGCGCGTCGGCGTCCGCGCCGCGCGCTGCTTTGGCCAGCCTGAACAATTGCGCGGCAAGGGCCGCCATAGGCACCGGGCTCGATGTGTTGCGCGCGACGTCGACCACCGTGTCGAGGTCTTTCAGCATCGTGGCGATATGGCCGAGCGGGGGCGAATGAATGTCCTGCGCCATCCGCGGCACGAATAGCTGCAACGGGATCGAATCGGCAAAGCCGCCGGCGAGCGCCTCCGGCAGCCGCCTGGCGTCGATGCCCGCGTTCATGGCGAGCCGCGTCGCTTCCGCCAGCACCGCCATGGCGCAGCCGACGATCACCTGGTTGCAGAGTTTCGTGGTCTGGCCCGCACCGGCCGGTCCCATATGGGTGAGCCGCCGCGCCATCGCCAGAACATAGGGCCGCACCCGTTCGATGTCCCCGGCATCGCCGCCGGCCATCACCGCGAGCGTGCCTTCCTCGGCGCCCATGGTGCCGCCGGAGACCGGCGCATCGATCCATCCCATGCCGTTCGCCACCCTGAGCCGCACCGCGATCGCGCGCGCCGCATCGGGGTGGATCGAGGAGAAGTCGACGACGAGTTTTCCCTGTCCGCTTGCCGTCGCCAGACCGTTGGTACCGAACACTACTTCTTCCACGGCTGCAGCATCGGTCAGGCACATGAAGATGATGCTGGCGGCATCGGCCACTTCGCGCGGGCTGCCTGCCGATTTCGCGCCGGCCTCGACCAGAGCGGCCGCCTTGCCGGGAGAACGGTTCCAGACGTTGACGCTGTGGCCGGCATTCAGGAGGCGCCGCGTCATTGGAAACCCCATCATTCCGAGCCCGAGATAGCCGAGTGTTTCAGCTGTCTTCCGTTCCGCCCCGCTAACTCCGGCCATTGCATTTCTCCCTTATTTGCCGCCGCAAGATCTCATCCCACGGGATGGCGTTACCACATTCCGGCCGGGCCCTGGCCATGACAGGCACGCTCCGATGGCTTGCCTGATTGTTTGAACCATGAAAGGCTTGGCCATGTTAATTGCGCCGGGGCCGGTCGGCATCGGAAAAAATGGAGCGGGGATGATGCGGATATCTTCAAAATGGGTTTTGGCTGCCGGGGCCCTGGCCGGCGTTTTGGCGAGCGTAAGCTCATCCTGCGCGCAGCAGACGATCCACGTCGGCTGGACCATTCCGGCAGAGGAATCGAAATACTGGATGATGCGAAGGCCCCAGGAATTTCCCGATCTCGGCAAGACCTATAATGTTGAATGGACGCAATTCCAGGGTACCGCGCCCATGACCCAGGCGTTGGCCGCCGGTGCGCTCGACTGCGCGACGCAGGCGCCGCTGTCGCTGGCGAACGGCGTGGTCGGCGGAAATCTCAAGGCCTACATCGTGGCCCAGCACGTCTTCGAGAAGCCCGGCGGCTTCTCGGTCTATTGGGCGGTGAAGGACGATTCGCCGATCAAGACCATCGCCGATCTCAAGGGCAAGACGATCGGCATTTCGGTGATCGGCGGCGGCACCCAGGGGCCGTTCAACATGCTGCTGAAGGAGAATGGGGTCGATCCGGCCAAAGACATCAAGCTGGTTGAGGTCGGTTTCGCCGTTTCCGAGGACGCGCTGCGCCAGGGCCGCGTCGACGCCGTCAACATGAACCAGCCTTTCGCCGCGCGTGCCGAGGCCAAGGGGGGTATACGCAAGCTGTTTTCGCTCAATCAGGCAATGCCGAACATCGTTCATATTCTGGAGGCCTGCCGCGCCGACTTCGTCGACAAGAATCCCGAGCTGGTCAAGGCCTATGTCCGCGACATCACCTTGGGCATGAAGAAGGCGCTGGCCAATCGCGAGGAAACCCTCAAGGTCGTCTCGGAAGTGCTGAAGGCGCCGATCCCGGTTTTGGATACCTACCTGCTGAAGGACAATGATTTCGGCAGGGATCCCGGTGCCGCGCCGAATTTCCCCGCGATCCAGAAGATGCTCGACATCTATGCCGCGACCGGAATGCTGCCGAAGATGGACGTGGCGCAGTTCAAGCACCCGACCATCGTCGCGCCGATCCAGTAAGCGAAGCTTTATCCGCGCGTCGTCCGGGCGAACGCCGGACGGCTTGGAGAGAGATTTATACCCATGAAGAAGTGGCGATCCCGCGTGACGACCGATGGCCTCGATCGGGCGCCCCACCGCGCTTTCATGCGCGCGATGGGGCTCGACGACGAGGCGCTCGGCAAGCCCATGATCGGCGTCGTCAGCATGAAGGGCGAGCAAACGCCCTGCAACATGACCCACGATTTCCAGGTCGATGCCGCCAAAACGGGTATCGCCGAAGCCGGCGGCACGCCCCGGGAATTCGCCACGATTTCGGTGTCCGATGGCATCAGCATGAATCATGAGGGCATGAAATTCTCGCTATTGTCGCGCGAACTGATTGCGGATTCGATCGAGGCGGTGGTGCATGGGCTGGCTTATGACGCGCTGATCGGGTTCGGCGGCTGCGACAAGACGCTGCCGGGCGTGATGATGGGAATGATCCGCTGCAACGTGCCGTCGATCTTCATCTATGGCGGCAGCGCGCTGCCTGGTCGTTTCGGCGGAAAGACCCTCACCGTGCTGGATTCCTATGAGGCTGTTGGCGGCTTCATGACCGGCGAAATCGATGAGGCGACACTGGCGGGCATTGAACGTAACTGTTTGCCGACCATTGGCGCCTGCGCGGGCCAATTCACTGCCAACACCATGGGGATGGTTTCCGAGGCGATGGGGCTTTCGATGCCCAACGTGTCGATGATCCCCGGCGTCTACGCCGAGCGCGGGCAAGTCGCGCGCCGTGCCGGGCGGCTGGTGATGCAGATGCTGGAGCGGGGTGGGCCATTGCCACGCGAAATCGTCACGCGGAAGGCGCTGGAAAACGGTGCAGCTATCGTCGCAGCGACCGGCGGTTCGACCAACGCCGCACTGCATCTGCCGGCACTGGCCAATGAAGCCGGCATATCCTTCTCGATCGACGATGTCGGCGAAGTCTTCGCGCGGACGCCCTTGATCGGCAATCTGCGCCCGGGAGGCAAATACACAGCGAAGGATGTTTACGATATCGGCGGCGCTGCGGTCGTGATCCGTGCGCTGGTCGAAAGCGGCCACATCGACGGCAATTGCCTGACGATTACGGGCCGCATGATCGCGGAAGAATACGGCGAAGCGAACGCGCCAGATGGCGAGGTCATCTATTCCACGAGCAAGCCGATCATGCCGGACGGCGGCGTTGCGGTCTTGAAGGGCAATCTTTGCCCCGACGGCGCCGTCATCAAGGTGGCCGGCCTGAAGAACCTGATGTTCGAAGGCACCGCGCGCGTATTCGAGGATGAAGAGCAATGCGTCGATGCCGTGCGCAACCGCAAATACTCGGCCGGCGACGTTCTCGTCATCCGCAATGAGGGACCGGTCGGAGGTCCCGGCATGCGCGAGATGCTCGGCGTCACCGCGCTGATCTACGGGCAGGGGATGGGCGAAAAAGTTGCGCTCATCACCGACGGGCGCTTTTCCGGAGCCACGCGGGGGATGTGCATCGGTTATGTCTCGCCGGAATCCTTCATTGGCGGCCCGTTGGCGCTGGTGCGTGACGGCGACCGTATCCGGATCGATGCCGCCGCGCGCCGCATGGATCTCCTGCTGGACGACGCCGAAATCGCGGAACGACGACAAGCCTGGAAGCCGCGGCCGCCGAGGCACCGGGCGGGCGCGCTCGCGAAATATGCGCGTCTGGTCGGCCAGGCGCCGGGCGGCGCCGTCACCCATGACGGCGCGGCGGAATGGCCGTGGTTTGATCGATGAGGAAGCCGCTGTCCTCGATCCGTCTCAGGTCACTTCAAGTTTCCGATTGAAGCGGGCGTCACGCCAGACTTCCGCCTTGATGCACTCAGCGAGTATGTCGGCGGCATCCCAGACGTCGCTGAAGCGAACATAGAGCGGCGCAAAACCAAAGCGCATCAGGTCGGGCACCCGGAAGTCCCCGATGACGCCGCGCTCGATCATGGCCCGGATCACCGCCTGGCCTTTCTCGAAGGAGATCCCGACCTGGCTGCCGCGCAACGAAGGCTGGTGCGGCGTCACGATCGCAAGGCCCGGCAACAGCGCGGCGACACGCGCCATGAAAAGCTCCGTCAGCGCGAGAACTCTTTTGTCTCAAGGCGGCCACTTCGACGCCTTCCATGGCATCCAGCGCTGCGTCGACCCCGCGCAGGGAAATGATCGGCTGCGTGCCGCAGAGGAATCGCTTGATGCCTGCATCGGGACGGAAGTCGCGATCGAACGCAAAGGGGGCCGCGTGTCCCCACCAGCCCGACAACGGATTTTGCGCTGCGGCCTGATGGGTCTTTGCGACGGAAATGAATGCCGGCGCTCCGGGGCCACCATTGAGATATTTGTAGGTACAGCCGACGGCGAAATCGACGGCGTGCAGGTCGAATGCGATTTCCACGACGCCGATCGAATGACAGAGGTCCCACACGACAAGGGCGCCGGCGTCGTGCAGCTGTTTGGTCATGGCGGCCATGTCGAGAAGCATCCCGGTGCGGTAGTTGACGTGCGAGAGCACGGCGACCGCGACCCTTTCGTCGAGCAAAGATTCGATCGACGGGCCATCGACGCCGATCGATCGTCTCTTCATCGGACGGCCCGCGGACTTCATCGCGCCTTCGATGATATAGAGGTCTGTCGGGAACGACTTATCCTCGGCAATGATCACATCGCGGTCAGGCCGCAATCCCATCGCGGCATGGATCGCCTTGTAGAGATTGATCGACGTGGTGTCGCAAACGAGGGTCTGGCCCGGAGCCGCCCCAAGCAGCGCCCCGACACGGTCGCCGAGCCGCGACGGCATGTCGAACCATCCGGCGCTATTCCAGCTGCTGATGAGGTCCTGGCCCCACTCCTGTTCGATCGTACGGTTCAGGATTCCTGCTGCGGCTCGCGGCATCGGACCGAGCGAATTGCCGTCGAGATAGATGATGCCTTGAGGAAGTACAAAGCGGTCGCGCAAGCTCCGGAGCGGATCCACGCAGTCGCGCGCGACGCACGCCTCGCGTGAAGTCATGACGGTTGACGACATCACGAGCACCCCGCGATCGAGAGCAGAACAATATCCGAAGGCTCGCGCGCAAAACGCCAGCGTGGTTCGGAAACGACGGCAGCTGCCTGTTTCATTCGCTCGCGAAGCTCGCTTTCTACTCAGCCCTGCCAGCAAATCCCGATTGACAGCAAAAGTCCATCCTTTTAGGCTTAAAACATCGCCCGCTGGTATTCTCGGATGGAGGCCTGGGCCTCGAATGGATTTACCTCAAGCGTGGCTTGGACGCGATGCTCCTGCTGGTGAATTCATCGCAGCAAAATCCGTGACGTGCTCTGGACGGGATGATGTCGTTGGATCTGGCACTACCGCGATGAGTTAGCGCAAGGAAATATCCTACTCCGGCTATCTCCAGCTCGACAGGATCCTCCAGGCGCAGCAGCCGCTTTCCGCTGCCCATGACGAGCTGCTGTTCATTGTCCAGCACCAGACGTCGGAGCTTTGGATGAAGCTTGCGATTCACGAGTTGAGCGCCACCTGCCGGCTGATCGCCGCGGACGACCTGCAGCCCGCCTTCAAGACATTGTCGCGGGTCTCCCGCATTCTTGAACAGCTCAACTCGGCCTGGGACGTGCTTCGCACGATGACGCCCAGCGAATACACGCAATTTCGCGGATTGCTTGGGCAATCCTCAGGCTTTCAGTCCTGGCAGTATCGCGTGATCGAGTTTCTGGTCGGCAACAAGAATGCCGCGATGGCCCATATTCATGCGAGCGACGAAGCCGTTGCGGAGCAGCTCGAAGCGGTCCGCCAGGCCCCGGGCATCTACGATCTCACGATACGGCTGCTGCATCGCCGCGGCCTCGGCATCGATAAGGCCGTACTCGAACGGGATGTTTCCACGCCGCATGTGGAAAGCGACAGCGTCCGGGCCGCCTGGTTGTCGGTCTATCGCGACCCGGCGCGATTTTGGGAGTTGTATGAACTCGCTGAAAAGCTGATAGACTTCGAGGACTATTTCCGCCGCTGGCGTTTCAATCACGTCACGACGGTCGAGCGGGTCATTGGATTCAAGCGGGGCACCGGCGGCACCTCGGGCGTTTCCTATTTGCACAAGATGCTCGACGTGGTGCTGTTCCCCGAGCTCTGGCAGGTCAGGACTCAACTGTGAAATCCCTGATCGACATTTCACCCTCGCTGCGCGTCGGTATGGGAGTGTTTCCAGGCGACGCGCCTTTCGCGGTCAATCAGACCTTCACGATCGGGCCGGACTGTCCCGTCAACGTCGCCGCCATCGCGATGTCGACGCATTGCGGCGCGCATGTCGATGCGCCCCTGCATTACGATCCCCAGGGGGCCAGTATCGATTTGCTGGATCTCGGTGATTTCATCGGTCCAGCACGGGTCATTGACGCGCGCGGCAGTGATCCTCTCTGTGGCTATGAGGAAATCGCCTCCGCCCTCAAGGGCGCCCCGCCGCGGCTGCTTTTGAAGCTGATGGGCAGGGGCGATGAACTGGGCTGGCCGGCGGGGTTTCGCGCGCTGGCTCCGGAAACCGCGGAGCGCCTGGCGCTTATCGGTACGCGGTTGATCGGCGTGGACGTTCCGTCGATTGATCCGGAGACATCGAAAGGTCTGCCGTCGCACATGGTCTGCCGGCGGCACGACCTTCGGATTGTCGAAAATCTCGTACTCGCCGACGTTGCGCCCGGCGACTACGAGTTGATCGCGCTGCCGTTGAAGCTCGGGGGTCTCGATGCAGCGCCGGTTCGCGCGGTGCTCAGGCGATGAAAGCTGCTGGACGTATGGGAATTTCGCGAGGCCCGCTGACGGCGGTGGAGCCGAAATCGCCATCGCCAGGCCTTGCAAGTTTCCGCTATGCTCGGTTTAACCTGACAACATCGATTAGCGGTCTGTGCCTGACGGACCCATGGCGGGAAGAACAACGGGAATGAAGGTAGTGTCGTCGCGATCGAACGTTGGGGCGGAACCGGCGCCGGTGCGGCAGCCAGCTGCCGCCATGATCGAGATCGATCGCGTCTCGCAGGTTTTCCGCACTTCCGGCCGCCAGGATCATTTGGCGCTGTCGGAGATTTCGCTGACCATCGAGGATGGTGCCTTCGTCTCGATTCTCGGCCCTTCCGGCTGCGGAAAATCGACGCTGCTTTATATCGTCGGCGGTTTTGTCAGCCCGTCGCAAGGCGTGGCCAAAGTGAAGGGCAAGGCGATCACGGGGCCCGGGCCGGATCGCGGCCCGGTGTTTCAGGAATTTGCGCTGTTTCCCTGGAAGAGCGTACTCGGCAACGTCATGTATGGCCCGCGCCAGCAGGGCGTGAAGGCAGGCGACGCCGAGGCACAGAGCCGGGCGCTGATCGAGATGGTCGGCCTCAAAGGTTTTGAGCATTTTTATCCCAAGGAATTGTCCGGCGGCATGAAGCAGCGCGTCGCGCTGGCGCGCACGCTGGCCTATCATCCCGCAGTGCTGCTGATGGACGAGCCGTTCGGAGCGCTGGACGCGCATACCCGCACGCGGCTGCAGAACGATCTGCTCAATATCTGGGAACGCGACCGCAAGACCGTGCTGTTCGTCACCCATTCGGTCGAGGAGGCGGTGTATCTGTCGGACAAGGTCGTGGTGATGACGCGTTCGCCCGGGCGCATCAAGGAAATCATCGATATCGATCTGCCGCGGCCACGCCGCCGGACTGAGCTGCTGCTCGATCCCCGTTATCAGAAATATTTGGTCGATATCGAGCGCATGTTCGACGACAGCGGCGAAGATGAGTTGCGTCCATGATGTCAGGGCGCCAGCTTTTCTCGCGCGCGGCGCCGTGGCTGGCCTGCCTTGGGCTGCTCGGCGTCTGGCAAATGGGCGCGCTGATCCTCAATACCGACAGTTTTCCAACCGCGTGGGAGGCGATCCGCGCGATTCCATCGATCCTCGGCGACAAGGAATCCCTGATCAATATTTTGGCTTCGCTGCGCCGCATGGCGATCGGCTTCGGCGTCGCCGTGACGGTTTCGATTCCGCTCGGTTTGATGATGGGGCGCTCGCGCGGCGTCGCGTCGTTTTTCAACCCGCTGTTGATGGTCATCTATCCGGTGCCGAAGGCGGCGCTGATGCCGATCATCATGCTTTGGCTTGGTGTCGGCGACGTCGCCAAGACGCTGGTGATCTTTCTCGGCGTCAGCCTGCCCGTGATCTATCACAGCTTTCAGGGCGCCAAGGCAGTGGAGGAGAAGATGCTGTGGTCGGGCGCCGCGATGGGCCTCTCGGCGGCACAGCGCATGATCCGGATCGTGCTGCCGGCGGCGCTGCCGGAAATTCTCACGGGCTGCCGCACCGGGCTGGTGCTGGCGCTGATCACCATGATCACCTCCGAGATGATCGCGCGGCAGTCCGGCGCCGGCAATATCCTGTTCAACGCGCTCGACATGGGGCAATACGATACCGTCTACGCGATGATCATCATCGTCGGCGCGATGGGTATCGGCCTGGACGCTGCGTTCGAGAACATGCGCGGCAGGCTGGTGAAATGGTCCGAGCCCGGCTTTGACATACCGTTGAGCTTTGCATGAACCCGCGCGCCGTCACCACGGATGTTCTGCTCGGGATCGTGCCGATCGCGTTCCTGATTGCGCTGTGGCAGGGGATTTCTTCGTTCGGATACGCGCCGGTAACGCTGCTGCCGCCGCCCGGCCAGGTGTTCCTGCGTCTGGTGCAGCAACTCGCGACCACCACGTTTCAGGAGGAGATTGCGGCCACGCTGTTTCGTCTGTTCGCGGGATTTTTGATCGCGGTGATTTTGGGCGTTACGATCGGCCTTGCCGCGGCGGCGAGCCCGACTGTCAACGCGGCGGTGCGTCCGATCGTGCGGGTGCTGGCGCCTTTGCCCAAGGTGGCGCTGTATCCGGCGCTATTGTTGTTGCTCGGGTTCGGACATGAATCCAAGATCATGCTGGTGGCCGCAGATGCGCTGTTCCCGATCCTGCTTTCGACCTATTACGGCGCGTCGATGGTGGAGCAGAAGCTGATCTGGTCGGCGATGGCCGCAGGCACGCCGCGGCGTCAAATCCTGTTCAAGGTGGTGCTGCCGGCCGCGGTGCCGTCGATCCTCACCGGCTGCCGCATCGGGCTTGTCATCTCATGCATCGTGGTGTTTCTCGCAGAAATGATCACCTCGACCGACGGTCTTGGCCATGTGCTGATAACGGCGGCGCGCACGTTCCAGGCGGTGGACATGTTCGTGCCGCTGATCACGATCTCGCTGCTGGGCCTGATCCTCAACGGCCTCCTGGAAGGGTTGCGGACCTATCTGCTGCGCGGGTTCCCCGAAGTTTGATACAACGATTGAAATGGAGATAGACCATGTTTGCAGATCGCATCGAGGCGAAATGGATCGACGCGTTCTGCGAGATTTTCGAGCGCTGCGCGGTCAAGCCCGGCGATACGGCTGCGATCCTTTCGGAGACGCAGTCGCGTGCGCTCAATGTTCATCTGGCCGAGCTCGCTCTCTTGCGAATGGGCGCGAAGCCCTTTCATATCGTTGTGCCCACGCCGCGGAACCGTGAGGCCGTCCCGATCCGCTCCACCGGCGCCAGCGTCGCAATCCAGCGGCTTGGACCCGTGATCACGGCCCTGCAGCAGGCGGGCTTCGTCGTCGACTGCACCATCGAAGGGCTGATGCACGCGGCGGAAACGCCGGAGATCCTCAAAGCGGGCGCGCGCATTCTCAATATATCCAATGAACATCCCGAAGCGCTCGAGCGCATGGTGCCGGATACCGCACTGGAAAAACGCGTGCGCGCGGCGGTCAAGATGTTGCGCGGGACCAGGCGGATGCGCGTGACGTCCAGGGCAGGGACCGACCTCGACGTCGACATGGTCGGCGCCTCCACGGCGGGCGTCTGGGGCTGGACCGACAGACCGGGCACGCTGGCGCATTGGCCCGGCGGCATTGTTGTCAGCTTTCCCAGGAGCGGCACCGTCAACGGCACGCTGGTGATGGCGGCCGGCGACATCAACCTCACCTTCAAGCGCTATCTGACTTCGCCGGTCAAGATGACGCTGAAGAATGATTACGTCACCGATCTCGAAGGCGAGGGCGCCGACACCACCATGATGCGCGGCTATCTGGCGGCCTGGGGTGACCGCGAGGCCTATGCGGTGTCACATGTCGGTTTCGGCATGAATCCAGCCGCGCGCTACGAGGCGCTGACGATGTATGACCAGCGCGATACCAACGGCACCGAACTGCGCGCGGTCGCCGGCAACTTCCTGTTTTCCACCGGTGCCAATGAATTCGCCGGCCGCTATACCGCCGGCCATTTTGATTTGCCGATGATGGGGACCACGATCGAACTCGACGGCGTCGCCGTGGTCCGCGAAGGCGTGCTGCAGGACGTGTTCGGTTAATCGCGATCGAGTACCGGGGCTCTCGCCAGGCCAAAATGCCGGAGCAGCCCGACCATCGCCGCAAGGCGCTGCTCGCGATAGGCGTCGACATCGAGGCCGGAATAATCGAGGAAGCCGGCGCCGGTGCGCATGCCGATCCGGCCGTCCTGCATGTTGCGCGAGATCACGTCAGGCGCGCGGTAGCGGTCGCTGCCTAGCGCGCCTTCCAGGTAGCGGCTGGCGTAATAGAGGATGTCGCCACCGCCCCAATCGATGAATTCCAGAAGGCCGAGCACCGCGTAACGGAAACCAAAGCCGTAACGGATCGCCCTGTCGATATCGGTAGCGCTGGCGACGCCTTCCTCCACCATCCGCGCCGCCTCGTTCATGGCGAGTGCCTGGATGCGCGGCACGATGAAGCCGGGCGTTGCTGCGCACACCACCGGCACTTTGCCGATGCTTTCCAGCAAGGCCTTCATCTTTGCGGTGACGGCCGGGTCGGTTGCGGCGCCTGGTGAAATCTCGACCAGCGGAATCAGATAGGCCGGGTTTAGCCAGTGCACGTTGAGGAAGCGTTCGGGGCGCTCGACCGCGCCGGAGATGTCGTCGACCAGAATAGTCGACGTGGTCGAGGCGATGATGACCTCGGGCCGGACCCATTTCGAGGCGGAAGCCAGCACCTCGCGCTTGAGCTCGACCAGCTCGGGCACGCCTTCGAACACAATGCCGGCATCGGCGAGCGCCGCAGACATGTTCTGCGCAGGCACCACGGAAACCCGGGCCACGACCGCGTCGGCGTCCTTGTCGGCCAGCAAGCCGAACCGCGCCAGGCTTGCCAGCGTCTTCCTGACTTCGCCAAGCGCTTCGGCTTCGAGCGTCGCGAACTGTTTCGCCGAGCGTGCCTTGACGTCGATCATGGCGACGGCGTGGCCAGCATAGGCGAAGGCCACCGCAATGCCGCGGCCCATGCGGCCGGCGCCGAGACAGGCGATGGCGGGACGGGCCGCGGTCATCGCTGAAACCCCTCGCGCAACAGGCCCTGCAATTCGTCGCGGCCGAGGCCACCAAGGCCGAGATCAGCCAGCGTACGCCCCCCTTTCAAAAAGTCTTCGCCGCAGATCGCGCCGCCGATGGCGAGAAAAGCCTTTGCCAGCGGTGTCGCCACACCGGCCAGTTCGGCCGCCGAGACCAGCAAGGACAGACCAAGCCGCAGGTCCTCCCGCATATAGCGATGCTCTCTCAGCACGATCCGCTCGCGCCAGTCGCCGGAATCGGTCAGCCGATCGTGCGAGCCGCGGCCATACATCCATTGCTCGCCTTCGGTCGCATAATGATGCGCCAGCGGAAAGTGTGGACCGCCATAGCCAAGGCCTTCGCGCACCGCGATGCGTTCGGCATCGAGCGCGTCGGTGACCCGGCGGATCGAGGCCTGCGTGCCTTCCTTGTGAATGTCCCAGCGCTCGAAATGTTCGATCGGGCCGGCATTCATGACGATCAGCGGTGGATGGATGACCGGCCCGGCATTCATCAGCGCGCCCGACAATGCGTCGCCGCAGGGCTCGATCACGCCGGGAAAGGCGCGACCGATCACCTCGATAGCGTGATCGGCGTTTTTCAGCGGAAAGACGCCGACCGGCAGCCGCTTGGCGCGGATGGTGATGGCGGCCTCGTGCACGCCGTGCTTCCGCGTCAGCCAGGGCAGCGTGCCGGTCTCGGCAAAGGCGACCGCGGCGCTATTGCCGGCGTCATGCGCGGCTCTGGCAAAAATCATCGAACCGAAGGTGGCCGGGGGCAGGAACACCACTTGCCCGGCGCTTAAATGGGGCGCCAGCTGCCTTGCGATATCGGGCTGAGCAAAGGCCGGGGCAGGGCACAGGATCAGATCGGCGTCGCGGACAGCCTCAGTGATGTCCGTGGTCACCAGTGAGAGCTGCGCGTCGTGGCGACCATTGGAGTCCTTGACGATGATGTGCGAACCCGCCGCGCGATGCTCCGCCACCGCAGTTGCGTCGCGCCGCCACAGACGCACGTCATGGCCTTGCAGCGCCAAATCGCCTGCGGCCGCAAAGGAGCCGTTGCCGCCGCCGAGTACTGCGATCTTCAAATGGCGTCTCCTTGCGAGGACTCCGGCGCGTCGAGTTGTCTCAGCATGAAATGCTGGACCTTGCCCAGGGCCGTGCGCGGCAGGTCATCGACAAAAACGATATCACGCGGCACCTTGAAGCGGGCAAGCTGCGTCAGCACATGCGCCCGCAAGTCTTCCGCCTCGACGAGACAGCCGGAACGTCTGATCACATAAGCCACCGGCACCTCGTCCCATCTGGGATCGGGCCTTCCGATCACGCCGCATTCCGCCACATCGGGATGCTCGAGCAGCACGCGCTCGACTTCCGCCGGATAGATGTTCTCGCCGCCGGATATGATCAGGTTCTTCTTGCGGTCTTGCACCCAGAAATAGCCATCGGCGTCGCGCAGCCCGATATCGCCGGTGCGATACCAGCCGTCGTGCAAGGCCTCGCGGGTGGCTTCCTCGCTGCCCCAATATTCATAGAACACGTTGGGACCGCGCACGACGATCTCGCCCGGCGTGCCCGGCGGCCGCTCGTTGCCGGCGTCGTCGATGACGGCCGCCTCGCAGCACAGGCCGGGGAGGCCGGTCGAGCCAGTGCGCGAGAGGTCGCCGCCGAGCCGGGTATAGATCGCGACCGGACAGGTTTCGGTCGAGCCATAGACCTGCAGCACCGGCACGCCGCGCGCGACAAAGCGATCGATCAGATGCGGTGGCACGATGGTCGATCCGGTCGAAACGGCTTTCAGCGAGGACAGGTCGGTCGAGGCCCAGGCGGGATGGTCGCTCACCGCCTGAATGGTCGCGGGTACCAGCACCGTCAAGGTCGGGCGGTCGCGTTCGATGGCTGCGAGCGTCATATCCGGCGCGAAGCGCGAATGGATGGTCACGGTCGCGCCGTGGTGAAGGGCAGGGGTGGTCTGGATATTAAGGCCGCCGACATGGAAGAACGGCAGCACGGTCAGCACGTGATCATCGGAGGTGAGGCCATGCATGTGCTGGCTCATCACGCCATTCCACAATAGAGCCCCCTGCCGAAGCACCGCGCCCTTGGGCCTTCCCGTCGTGCCGGAGGTGTAGACGATCAGCAGGGGACAGCCGAGATCGGTATGCGGATTGCGGCCGTCGCCTTGCTCCTGCGACAACAGCGCGTCGAATGAAATTCCGCGTGCAGGCGCAAAATCGAGCCCGACGAAGCTGGTGTCGGGCTGGCTTCTTTCCAGCGCGGGCAGAACCTCGGCAAAGGCCCGTTCGAGCACCAGCACTTTTGCCGAAGCGTCGGACAGGATGAACTCTTGCTCGGCCACCGCAAGCCGCCAGTTCAGCGGCACAAGCATGGCTCCGAGCCGGGCGCAGGCATAAAGCAACACGAGATAATCGGGCCGGTTCAGGCTGAGGATCGCGATGCGATCGCCGCGGCTGATTCCGAACTCGGCCTTCAGCGCGCATGCCGTCCGTGCGATGCGCGCATGCAGTGCCGCGTAACTGAGAGTCTCTCCCTCGAAGATAGTCGCGGGCTTGTCCGGCGTGAACGCCGCGTTCCGCTCGATGAGATCGGAAAGGTCCATGTTCGAGCTAGTCGTCCGATTCGCCGGTCTCGTACAACGCTTCGCGCCCGATGCGATCGAGGCAGAGTTCGGCGGTCCAGGGCAGCATCAGCGAACCGCAGCGGCTGTCGCGATAGATGCGCTCCAGCGGCAGCGATTTCAGCATCGACTGGCCGCCGCAGGTGCGGATCGCCAGCGTCGCCAGTTCATTGGCCCCCTCCATCGCGGAATATTGCGCGGCGTAGGCGCGCAGCACCTGCTCCTTCGACGGATTGGCACAGGCCTCGGTGACCGCCTGGAACCAGACCGCCTTGATCTGCTCGAGCTTGATCTGCATCTGCGCCACGGCGATTTGCTTGGTCGGATACATCCGGCGCTTGACCGGCGGCGTACCCGGTACCTCGCCACGCAAATAGCGCACGGTGAAATCGTAAGCGGCCTGCGCGAGGCCGACATAGGTCGGCGACAGCGTCAGGAACATGTGCGGCCAGCGCATCGCCGCCTGGAAATAGACGCCGCGCGGCATCAGCGCCGCATCTTCGGGCACGAACACGTCCTTGAACAGCAGCGTGCGCGATACCGTGCCGCGCATGCCCAGCGGATCCCAGTCGCCGACCACGGAAACCCCATCAGTCTTGGCCGGTATCGCCAGATACAGCGTGTTGCGCCGGGAAGCTTTTTCGCCCTCCGCGACTTCGGTACAGAGCACGCCGTAATAATCGGCGTGGCCGGCGAGTGAGGCAAAAATCTTCTTGCCGTTGACGATCCAGCCGCCCTTGACCGGCTTTGCCTCGGTGCCGAAGGCGACGCCACCCGCGGCCGCCGCGCCGCCTTCCGAGAACGGCTGCGAATAGACCGCGCCATCGTCGACGATGCGTTTGTAGTGGACCGCGCGCCGGCGCTCGTGTTCGGCGCGGGTGGCGGCGTCCATCTCGAGATCGTCGGCCAGCGGACCTGACCACAGCGTCGAGCAGACATGCATGTTCCAGGTCAGCGCGGTGGCGCCGCAATAGCGGCCGATCTCGGCCGCTGCCAGCGCATAGGTCTGGTAGTCGGCGCCGAAGCCGCCGTGCTTTTTGGGAATGGCGATACCGAGCAGGCCGGAGCGATGCAGATCCCGGTAGTTCTCGGTCGGGAATTTGGCGTCGCGATCGTAAGCCGCGGCCCGGCCGGCGAACACGCGCTGACCAAGCTCGCGCGCATTGGCGATGATCCCGGCCTGTTCGTCGTTCAGCCGGAACGCGGTGGGATCGAAGATCGGCGCATCCAGATTGATCGCCTCGATCTCGCTCAGGCTCTTGCTCGCTTGTATCGTCATTATGCCGTCACTTCGGTTGCAGCCGCATGGGCTTTCAGAAAGGAATCCAGCACGGCGTTGAAAGCAACGGGGCGTTCCAGATTGGCGAGGTGGCCGACGCCTTCGAGTTCAACGTAAGTGGCCGATGGAATGTAGGTTGCCATCTTTGCCATCATCGGCGCCGGCGCGTTCTTGTCCCTGGAGCCCGACAGGACCAGTGTCGGCACCGTGATATTCTTGAGCGCATTGCGCTGGTCGAAGCCCAGCAGGGCCAGCATGCTGGCACGATAGCTCGCCTCGGGCACCGCCGCCATGCAATCGCGAGCAATCTCCATACCGCTGGAATCAGGATCGTCGCCGGCCAATTCGCCAACCAGCGTCGGCGCCAGTGAAACCATGGTTTCGCCGCGATCGAGCGGGCCGAGCCGGGCGCCGATAAATTGCTTCTGCCAATCGCCATCGGGCTTGCCAAACGCCGGGCTGGTCTGTGCGAGCACGACGGCGGCGGCGATATCGGTGTGTTTCGTCAGCCATTGCTGAACGATCATGCCGCCGATTGAATGCCCGACCAGGATCGGCCGGGTCGCGCCGACCTCGCGCAGGAAGTCCTGCAGCGCGTCCGCTAGCGTGGCGATGCTGACGGTGACCAGCGGCGCCGACCCGCCATAGCCCGGCATGTCCCAGGCCAGGGCCCGATAGCGATCGCCAAAGAAATTCAGCTGTCCCCGCCAGGCCCGTGCCGCGCCGCCGATCCCGTGCAAAAATACCAGCGGCGGCGAGGTGAGCTTGCCGGCCGCCTCGTAACCGAAACGGCCGTCACTGGTCTTCATGGGTGCAGATGCAGGCACGCCGGGGCTCCTGTCTTGCCGGACCTCGTGATGCTAACAGGACCCCGGCGTATGAAAAGCGATATTTTATATTTAAAGCAAGTGCCGCTTGCGGTCGATTTCTGCTCGCCGGCAACGGTCGGGGCAGATGCGCGTTGCATTTGTTGCAAAAGTTTGAAGTCTAAAATATACGCAAGTCTCGCTGTGTGGTGAATTTTTTCGGGGAAATGGCGCATGTCCGGACTACCGCGTTCCTCCCACGCCCTCATCACCGGTGGCGGACGAGGCATCGGCCGCGCCATTGCGGCCACGCTGGCGCGCTCGGGAGCAACCGTCACGGTGCTTGGCCGCAATCGTGCGACGCTGGATCAGGCAGTGGCCGCGGGCGATGCGCATTTCGTGGGCGTTGCCGATGTTGCGGACCAGGCCGCCGTCAACGCCGCGATCGCGGAAGCCGCCAGCCGCCAGCCGATCGATATCCTGATCGGCAATGCCGGCATCGCGGAATCCGCACCGTTCGCCAAATCCGATGCGGCGCTGTTCCGGCGCATGATCGATGTCGATTTCATGGGCGTGGTTCATGCCGTCCAGGCCGTGTTGCCTGCGATGAAGGACCGGCCCTATGGCCGCATTATCGCGATCGCATCGACCGCCGGTCTCAAGGGTTATGCCTATGCCAGCGCCTATAGCGCGGCAAAGCACGCGGTGGTCGGGCTGGTCCGTTCGCTGGCGCTTGAATTGGCAACGACGCGCGTGACCGTCAACGCAGTATGCCCCGGCTTCACCGACACGGACCTGCTCGCGGGCAGTATCGACAACATCATGAAGAAGACCGGTCGCAGCCATGAGAAGGCGGTGGCCGATCTCTCCCGGTATAACCCGCAAGGCCGCCTGGTGACCCCTGCCGAAGTCGCCGACACCGTGCTGTGGCTGTGCGGGGAGGGCGCCGGCGCAATCACCGGCCAGGCCATTGCAGTGGCTGGCGGAGAAGTTTGACAAGCGCGTACTGCGCGCAACAACAATGAATGACAATCCCCAGGGAGATCCGATGAGCAGGCCCGCCAATCCCGTCACGCTGCCGCTTTCGCAATATTCATCCAAACATTTCCTGCTGGCGGTCGCCAATGGCGTGGCGACCGTGACGCTGAACCGCCCCGAACGAAAAAATCCCCTGACCTTCGAGAGCTACCGGGAACTCACGGATTTCTTCCGTGCCTGCGCGATGGACGACGAAGTCAAAACGGTCGTGGTGACCGGTGCCGGCGGCAATTTCTCCTCGGGCGGCGATGTCTTCGAGATCATCGGCCCTCTGGTAGAGATGGACACCAAGGGCCTCACCGCCTTCACCCGCATGACCGGCGATCTCGTCAAGGCGATGCGGGCCTGCCCGCAGCCGATCGTTGCCGCCGTCGAGGGCATTTGCGCCGGCGCTGGCGCGATCGTCGCGATGGCCTCGGACCTGCGGCTCGCGGCTGTCGGCGCCAAGGTCGCATTCCTGTTCAACAAGGTCGGGCTTGCCGGCTGCGACATGGGGGCGTGTGCGATGCTGCCGCGTATCATCGGGCAGTCGCGCGCATCGGAGTTGCTCTATACCGGCCGCTTCATGACCGCGGAGGAGGGCGAGCGCTGGGGTTTCTTCAGTCGCATCGTCGCGCCGGATCAGGTGTTGCCGCAGGCGCAATCGCTTGCCAGCGAGGTTACCGCTGGGCCGACCTTCGCCAACACCATGACCAAGCGGATGCTGGCGATGGAATGGGCGATGTCGGTGGAGGAGGCGATCGAGGCGGAAGCCGTGGCGCAGGCGCTGTGCATGACCACGGCCGATTTCGCCCGGGCCTTCGAGGCGTTTTCCAACAAGGCGAAGCCGGTATTCCAGGGCAATTGAGCCGTGCCGGGCTTGCCGGGAAATTATTTTAGGTTTAAAATAATTCAATTGGTCCCGCTGCGCCGGAGGCTTTTATGAAGATCGCGATCATCGGCGGAGGACCGGCCGGTCTCTATTCCGCGATCCTGCTCAAGAAGCAGCGGCCGGGGGCCGAGATCACGGTCTACGAGCGCAACCGCGCCGACGACACCTTCGGCTTCGGTGTGGTGTTTTCCGACGCCACGCTGGACAATTTCGAAAAATACGATTTGGAGAGCTACCGGCGCATCACCCAGCAGTTCGCCTATTGGGACGATATCGCCGTGCATTTCCGCGGCACGGTTCACCGGGTCGGCGGCAATGGTTTCTGCGGCTGCTCGCGCCGAACGCTGCTCTTGATCCTGCAGGAGCGGGCGCGCGAACTCGGCGTCGCCCTGTTGTTCGAGGCCGACATCGAGGACGAGGCTCAATTCGCTGACGCCGATCTGGTGGTGCTGGCCGATGGCATCAACAGCCGCTTCCGCGACAAATATATCGCGCATTTCCAGCCCGAGATCGACCTTCGCTCCAACAAGTTCGCCTGGATGGGTTCGACCCGGCCGCTCGACGCCTTCACCTTCATCTTTCAGGAGACCGAGTGGGGTCCGTTCATCGCCCACGCCTATCAATACGAAGCAGGACATTCGACCTGGATCTTCGAGACTGATCCCGCGACCTTCAAGCGCGCCGGGCTCGAGGGCCTGAACGAGCGGCAATCCGCCGATCGGATGGCGGAGATTTTCGGCTGGTTCCTCGAGGGACATCCGCTGCTGATCAACCGCTCGATGTGGCGAAATTTCCCGATGATCCGCAGCAAGCGCTGGGTCAAGGACAACATGGTGCTCTTGGGCGACGCCAAGGCGACCGCGCATTTCTCGATCGGCTCCGGCACCAAGCTCGCGATGGAAGATGCCATTGCGCTGGCGGATGCCATGCACCGCGCGCCGACGGTCGAAGCCGCATTGCAGCAATATGAGACGGGCCGCCGCGAGGAGGTCGAGAAGACCCAGCACGCGGCCGACGTATCGCTGGTCTGGTTCGAACATGTCGACCGGTTTTGGGATTTTGACCCGGTGCTGTTCGCCTTCGGCGTCATGACCCGGGCGAAGGCGATCACCTATGACAATCTCACGCTGCGCGCGCCGGATTTTGTCAACGAAGTGGATCAGGCCTTTGCCAGGCAGGTCCGTGCCAAAGGTTTCGATGTCGATGTCGAGAAGCCTATGCCGCCGATGTTCCAGCCGTTGCGGCTGCGCGAGCTGACGCTCGCCAACCGCGCCGTGGTGTCGCCGATGTGCATGTATTCGGCGAAAGAGGGCGTGCCGGGCGATTTTCATCTGGTGCATTACGGCTCGCGCGCCATCGGCGGCGCCGGCCTGATCTTTACTGAAATGACCTGCGTCGGCCGCGACGCCCGCATCACGCCGGGTTGCGCCGGCCTGTGGAACGACGAGCAGCAAGCCGCGTGGCGGCGCATCGTCGATTTCGTCCATGCCAATTCGGCCGCGAAGATCGCGCTGCAACTCGGCCATGCCGGGCGCAAGGGCGCCACCAAATTGATGTGGGACGGCGTGGATCGTCCATTGGAGCAGGGCGGCTGGGATGTCATCTCCGCCTCGCCAATTCCCTATTTTCCCGACAGCCAGGTCCCGCGCGAGATGGACCGTGCCGCGATGGACGCGGTCAAGGCAGCATTCGTTCAGGCCGCCGAACGCGGCGAGGCTTGCGGCTTCGACATGCTGGAACTGCATTGCGCCCACGGTTATCTGCTGGCGAGTTTTATTTCGCCGCTCACCAACCAGCGAGCCGATGCCTATGGCGGCTCGCTGGAGGGGCGTCTGCGTTTTCCGCTGGAAGTATTCGGCGCATTGCGGGCGGCGTGGCCCGCGCACAAGCCGATGTCGGTGCGTATTTCCGCCACCGACTGGGCCGAGGGCGGTATCACCGGCGACGACGCCGTCGCGATCGCGTGCGCGTTTGCGGAAGCCGGCGTCGATCTGGTGGATGTCTCCACCGGGCAGACCGTGCGCGATGCCCAGCCCATCTATGGGCGCATGTTCCAGACACCGTTCTCCGAACAGGTCCGCAATGAAGCGCGGGTTGCGACCATGTGCGTCGGCAACATCACGACAGCGGATCAGGTCAACACCATCCTCGCCGCAGGCCGCGCCGATCTGGTGGCGCTCGGCCGGCCCCATCTGGTCGACCCCACCTTCACGCTGAAGGCGGCGGCCTGGTATGGCGCCGATGGTGTGTTCTGCCCGCCGCAATACCTGCCCGGCAAGGAGCAGATCTTCCGCAACAGCGCGCGCGACCGGCAGGATTTCGAGGACCTGAAAATTAAGGCTAAGCCGAAGACCCGGGCGGAGCTGAAGGCGGAGGCGACAAAGCCGCTTGCGGCGGAGTGACCGGTCGTGCCAGCTAAAAGCCACGCCCGGCCTGCTCTCATCTGAAAACTCGTCTCATGCGAAAAGCGGCATGCAAGCCGCGCGCCAATTGTTTGAACCCTAAAGAAATTTGCCAAAAACGGCACCGGCTGCGGGCCCGCGGTCTTTTGACTTGCGATACCGCCCGAATTATTTGAAGGTCAAAACAACACAGGGCCAGGCCCGGCAGAGGCGAGGTCGGTGGCACCACCGTTGGTGCTGCCGTGAGGGAGCCAGGCAGGTATGAGCATCATGATCCTTGATTCCGAGACCAAAGCCGTCGAACTCCCGGAAGATCACGGCAACGAACTCCGATTGTGGCTCCGCCTCCTGACTTGCACGACCCTGATCGAGGGCGAGGTGCGCGGCCGTTTGCGGGAGCGGTTCGACGTCACGCTGCCGCGCTTCGACCTGATGGCTCAGCTCGACAAAGCGCCCGAAGGCATGACGCTATCGGATGTGTCGAAGCGGATGATGGTCAGCAACGGCAACGTCACCGGGCTGGTGGAGCGGCTCGTTGAATCAGGCCATCTTGACCGGCGCACATCGGACACCGACCGGCGCGTGCAGGTGATCCGGTTGACCAAAGCCGGCCGCGCCGAGTTTCGAAAAATGGCGGCCGAGCACGAAACCTGGATCGCCGATATATTTTCGGATTTGACCCCGAAGGATATCCGCGAATTGATGCGGTTGCTGGCCAAGACCAAAGCCTCGGCGCAGAAGTCGGCGCAAAAGCGAGCGATGTAAGTCTTGAACGCGGCTGTCGATTACGAGGTCGAGTACAACAACCGGGCGCGGGTTCCGGAAAACCCTTCGATTATCGCAGGCTGGGCAAAGGATGCGGCGGCCTATCGCGTGCGGCACGCGCCGCGCGCAGTTGCCTATGGTCCGGGCGCGCGGCCAGCCCGTTGTTCTGGAAGGCCCCGGCGCGCGGGAGTCTCGACGCGGTGGTCGGTGAAAATGAAAGCGCGGAATATTTTAGGCAGAGCAAGACAATCGTTGAGCATTGGGCCGCCGCCGGCATCGTCACCCGCTTCGGCGCCATCCCCAACGCCAACCATTTTACCGCGATTGCCCCGCTGGCCGATCCGGAATCGCCGATGACCTTGCGCCTCAAGGAACTGGCGGCGCGCCAGTTTCCAAAAAAGGATTGGATCGCCGGGATTTGGCCTCTTGCGCCAAATTGCTTTAAGTATAAAATGTTTCCCAATGATGCGCTGCCGGACGGCCTGTTGGGCTGAAGCCTTTCATCCCGAAAAGGAGGGCAATGAACATGTCGGCTAGGACAAGCCTTGATCTAACCCTTGGCCCATCCGGTCACGTCGATGATTTTGCGCGACGAAATCTTCCGCCGTTGCACCAATGGCCGGAATTGCCGCTCGACCGACCGGAATTTCAGTATCCCGAATATCTCAACGCCGCGGTCGAACTGACCGACCGCATCGTGGAGAAGGGACTTGGCGATCGCATCGCACTGATCGGCAACGGCCGCCAGCGCACCTACAAGGAACTGGCCGACTGGTCGAACCGCCTAGCGCATGCATTGGTGGAAAATTACGGGGTAAAGCCCGGCAATCGTGTTCTGATACGCTCGGGCAACAATCCGGCGCTGGTCGCTGCATGGCTCGCGGCAACGAAGGCAGGCGCCGTCGTGGTCAATACCATGCCGATGCTTCGTGCCGGTGAGTTGACCAAGATCGTCGACAAGGCAGAGATTGCGCTGGCGCTGACTGACAGCCGCATCGCCGACGAACTGGTCGCGTGCGCGAAGACCAGCCGGTTTCTCAAGCAGGTCGTGAATTTTGATGGAACGTCAAACCACGATGCCGAACTCGACCGGGTGGCGCTGAACAAGCCGGTTCGGTTCGATGCTGTCAAAACCGGACGAGACGACGTCGCCTTGCTGGGGTTTACCTCGGGCACCACGGGCGAACCCAAGGCGACGATGCATTTCCATCGCGATCTTCTGATTATCGCCGATGGTTATGCCCGGGAAGTGCTCAAGGTCACGCCGGATGATGTCTTCGTGGGGTCGCCGCCGCTTGCCTTTACGTTTGGACTCGGCGGTCTCGCGATCTTTCCGTTGCGGTTTGGCGCCACCGCAACCCTGCTGGAAAACGCGGCGCCCGGCGAAATGGTCAAGATCATCGAAACCTACAAGGCCACGATTTGCTTTACCTCGCCGACGGCATATCGGGCGATGATGGCCGCAATGGACAAAGGCGCCGATTTGTCGTCGCTGCGTCTTGCGGTTTCGGCCGGAGAGACTTTGCCGGCGCCGGTTTTCGAGAGCTGGACCCGCAAGACGAGCAAGACCATTCTCGACGGGATCGGCAGCACGGAATTGCTGCATATCTTCATTACGAACCGGGTCGGCGATGCGGTCGCCGGAAGAACGGGACGCCCGGTTTCCGGCTACGAGGCCAAGATCGTCGACGATGCCATGAACGAATTGCCGCCCGGCAGCGTCGGCAGGCTCGCGGTGCGCGGTCCGACCGGATGCCGTTATCTCGCGGATGCGCGGCAGTCGAACTATGTGCGCGATGGCTGGAATCTTACGGGTGATACATTCGTCCGTGACGAGGACGGCAGGTTCTCTTTCGTGGCTCGCTCGGACGACATGATTGTCTCTTCTGGCTACAACATCGCCGGCCCCGAGATCGAAGCGGCGTTGCTGACCCATCCGGCCGTAGCCGAATGCGGCGTGGTCGGCGCCCCTGACGAGGCCCGCGGCATGATTGTCAAGGCGTATGTGGTTGTAAGCTCCGGCGTCACCGCCAATGACACCCTGGCGACGGAATTGCAGGAGCATGTCAAGCGCGAGATCGCCCCTTACAAATATCCGCGTGCGATCGAATTTGTCGCGCAATTGCCCAAGACCGAGACCGGCAAGCTCAAGCGGTTTGCGTTGCGGCAGATCGCGCAGGCGGGCGCGGCCTCGGCAGGCATGGCCGCGGAATGAATGCATCTGAATTGACGGAGAATTGGTCGTGAGCACGCCACAAGGGCCCACGCTTGCGGTGCTGTCGATGGCGAAGGACGAGCCTTCGCCCGGACGCCCACGGATATTGCAACCGAGCGGCTGGCCGGCGCCGAAGGGTTACGCCAACGGCATGGCGGCCGACGGTCGCCTCGTGGTGACCGGCGGCGTGATCGGATGGGATCATCATGGTCATTTGCCGACGGATTTTGTCGCGCAGGTCCGTCAAATCCTGAGCAATATCTCGGTTATTCTTGCAGAGGGCGGCGCACGCCCCGAACATCTCGTGCGCCTCACCTGGTATGTCGTCGACATGGAAGAGTATCTGGCGAACCTGAAGACGCTCGGGCAAGTCTATCGCGATCTCATCGGCGCACATTATCCGGCCATGGCGCTGGTCCAGGTCGTGCGTCTCGTCGAACCGGCGGCGCGGGTCGAGATCGAGGCGACGGCAGTGGTGCCGCGCTGACGGCTACGACGCCGAACATCATGAGTTGTTGAAAGACGCTCAGGATACACGATCAGAGGTCGTGCATCCATTTGTGACGTGCTGCTAGCCCAACTTTCCCAACTGAGGGGTAACGCAGCCAAATATCCCTTATAGATCAGGGGGACTGGTCAAAAGGTCTTCACTACAAGGCCAGGACTGACGGCTTCGCGATCTCGCCCGCCGCGGTAATCCTGGGAGGTGGCTGAGGTGGCATTTCGAGGTTGAGCTGGCTGGCCAGGAGCTTTTGATCGGCGTTCAGCTCGGTGTAGCGGCGGAGGATCAAGGTTCGTCCTTCCGTGGTGGGGAAGTGAACATCGAGCATCTGGATGGCGGCAAACTTGTCGAGCACCGCCCTCGGCGTGAGGCCGCCCGCCAACGGCCTGAGCCTTGCACGCAACGTGACGTGGAGACAGTAGGCCAGGAAGGCGACGAAGATGTGAGCTTCGACCCGCTCGATCGTTTGATGGAAGATCGGGCGCACTTCCAGATCGCCCTTGAGGTTCTTGAACGCCGCCTCGATTTCAGTCAGCTGGATGTAGAACTTCCACAGCTTCTCCGGCTGGTGTTCGTACAGATTGGTGCGCAGCAGATAGCGACCCTCGCGGCGGCGCACTTTGCGTAGCTTGTCGCGGTTGAGCGCGTAGCTGAAGCTGGCGATCTGCGGATCCACTTCGATGTCCAGCAGCCGCCACGCCGCCCTTGCCTTGTCCCGCGCAGCGCCGAGTTTCATCAGTAGCTCTTCGCGCTTCAGGCGCATGGCGGAGAGCTCCTTGAGCCGGCCCCACAGCCATTTCAGCTTGCGCTGGCGCATCGCGCGTTCCTTGTCGATGCGGGCACGGCTGCGAGCCAGCACATAGAGCTCCTGCTCGTCCGGCAAGAGCTTGACGTCGACCCCATCGCGCACCGCTTGCCACGGCCGCTCGAGCAGAGCTTTTTCCAGTTGGGTCAGTCGTCCTTTCGGAGTGCCGACCAGATATGAGATCGGCGGATCAGATTGCCGCATCTCTGCCAGCACCTCGTTGGTCGGAATGCCGCGATCCATCACCCAGATGCGCTGGGCCTTGCCGTACTGGTTTTCGATTTTCTGCAGGAAGCCGCGCAACGTCGTGTTGTCGGCAGTATTGCCGGGCAAAACTTCATACGCCAGCGGATAGCCCTCGGGCGTCACGATCAGGGCGATCACCACCTGCACACAATCACTGCGCTTGTCGCGGCTGTAGCCGTAGCGACGCTTGTCGTTCTCGTCATCCGGCGGGTCCGATTCGAAATAGGTGCTGGTCAAGTCGTAGAGCAGAACCTCGAAGCTGGCGCCGAACAGATCCTGCCAGCGTTGCCGCAGGTGGCTGAACAACGCGGTCTTGTGTGGCAGCACCTTGTCCAGGCAGCGATACAGCGCGTTCTTCGATACCAGCGAATAATCCTCGCCGAGAAGATCCCCCATCGCGCTCTGCTCGAACCATTGCCGATGCAGCCGCCATTCGCTGCCGGGATCGATCAACCGGTAGCACACCAACGTCTGCAGGATATGCCGCCAGCTGGTTCCCTCGCGCGAGTCCGGCAGGCGCTCCGTCCAGAATCGATCGAGCTCCAGTTGCTCGTAGAGATGACACGAAAGCCAGCAGGCTCCCCATTGCCGCGGGCGACGTAATTCCATGGCATCGAGCCGTACCTGCAGCCCGTAGCCCCGGGCGTGCTCCGGAACGCCTTGCCCGGCAGGAAACAGCGCGAGTTGTCGATGTTGCTGGCTGCCTTCGTCAAAAGCATCGACCACCCGGCACCAGGCCTCGCGTTGGCTGTCGTTGATCTCGCCGAGATAGAGCACCGGCCGCTGCACCACCCGACCACCAGCGCAGCGCTTGCTTTCGACAATGCTCCAGTAACGGTGCTCCTTGCCGTCCTTACGTCGTCGAGTGAATTGCAAATACATCAGCGACGATTCTACTCGGATCAAAACACACGAAAAGGCGGTAGGTCTTCACTACAACGATTTTCGATCCCCCGTCCCTTGTAATGATTTAGCTTTTGCCTCGACGAGACATCGAAAATCGCTAAAAACGAGGTCCAGTTGGGAAAGTCGGGCTAGCGTGGTCGCAGCGAAGGGTGACAAAAGCCCTATGGGCAGGGATGACGGTAACCGTCACGGCCGACATAAGTGCCGCTACCGGGATCATAGGAGCGGTAGCGGGTGCATGCGGGTGCGCCGTAATCCGCCGGGGGAGCGTATTCCGCCGTTGCGCAATAGCGCGGCGAGGCGGCGACCCACGCGCCATCGGGCCGCTGCACGTAGCAACCGTTCTGGTAATAATAGTAACCGCCCGGCCGCGGCTGGCCCTGGGCCGCGATCGCGGCTCCGGTCGTAGCTCCGACGATCGCACCCACTGCCGCACCGCGACCGCCGCCGATCGCGCCGCCCACGATCGCGCCGGCCGCGCCGCCGAAGATGGCGCCGCCGAGCGGGTCCTGCGCCGCCGCATTTTCGGCGGGCCCACAAACCGCGAGCGCCAGCAGCACCGCAAGCGCAAATTTCGGTATCATGTCTGTTCTCCCCGCGGTTTGGCCTCTTGATGATCGCGGGCACCGTCGCAGGGATCTCCGGCGCCGGCCTTGACCTGGCTCAAGCCCTGCCGCGCGCCGGAGCCAAACACGGGCTCCACAGATTTGCTGCACGGCAAAAGACCGATTGTCGCAAATCCTTCATACGCGGCCTATACTTGGTCGCCCGATAGTGCTGACATCCCATTTTCGGAATGTCTCTTTGCAATCGGAGCTATACATGAAGACCGTCCGTTTTGTTCTCGCCCTGCTGGCGCTGGCCCTCGTGGCGCCGTTGCAGTCTGCCAAAGCGGCCGACGTCATCTGCTACAATTGCCCGCCGGAATGGGCGGACTGGGCCTCCATGCTCAAGGCGATCAAGGCCGATCTCAACTACGACATTCCCCATGACAACAAGAATTCGGGTCAGGCGCTGGCGCAAATCCTGGCCGAGAAGAACAATCCGGTCGGCGACATCGGCTATTTCGGCGTCACCTTCGGCATGAAGGCCAAGGCGGAAGGCGCGCTGGAGCCCTACAAGCCCGCCCATTGGGACCAGGTGCCCGCGGGATTGAAGGATCCGGACGGCTACTGGACCACGATTCATTCCGGCACGCTCGGCCTGTTCGTGAACAAGGATGCGCTCGGCGGCAAGCCGGTGCCGGCTTGCTGGAAAGATCTGTTGAAGCCGGACTACAAGGGAATGGTCGGGTATCTCGATCCCAGCTCGGCGGCGGTCGGCTACGTGGGTGCGGTTGCGATCAATCTGGCGCTCGGCGGCTCGGCCGACAATTTCGATCCCGCGATTAACTTCTTCAAGGATCTGCGCAAGAACGACCCAATCGTTCCCAAGCAGACATCCTACGCCCGCGTGGTGTCCGGCGAGATGCCGATCCTGCTGGACTATGATTTCAACGCTTATCGCGCCAAGTATCAGGAGAAGGGCAACTTCGAGTTTGTGATCCCCTGCGAGGGCTCGGTGGTGTTTCCCTACGTCGTCGGCCTCGTCAAGAATGCGCCCGACAAGGACAAGGCCAAGAAGGTGCTGGATTATCTCTTGTCCGACAAGGGGCAGGCGATCTGGACCAACGCCTATTTGCGGCCGGCGCGCCCGATCGAATTGCCGGAAGCGGTGAAGAAGAAATTCCTGCCGGACGCCGACTATGCCCGCGCCAAGGCCGTCGACTGGGGCCAGATGGAAAGCAAGCAAAAAGGCTTTGTCGACCGCTATCTCGCCGAGGTCCGTTGATGCAGTATGGTGCCCGGAGCTTTCTCGGTTCTGATTGAATCAGAACCGAGGCTCTGTCTCTTTGCTTGACGCGTTTTCTTCACGCGAACCGGCTTCCAATTCGCTTGAAAACGCCATGCATTTAAAGGCACCTCTGTTTCATGCCGCATAAAACCTTCGTCTGGCTTTGTCTCTTGCCGCTCGCCGCGGTGACCGTGGCGTTCTTTCTGCTGCCGATGGCGCGGCTGGTGGTGACGGGCGCCGAAGGGCCGCAAGGGCTGGCCGCATATCTTTCGATCCTGACCGAGCCGCGTTACCGCGCCACCCTGATCAACACCGTTCTGCTGGCGACCGCGACCACGATCACCACGCTGGTCATTGCAACGATTGCGGGAATGTTCCTGCAACGCCATCGCTTTCCCGGCCGCGCCGTGTTGATCGCGATGCTGACCTTCCCGCTGGCATTTCCCGGGGTGGTGGTCGGCTTCCTGATCATCCTGCTTGCCGGCCGCCAGGGCCTGATTGGCGATTTCACCAGCCATTTGTTCGGCGAGAAGCTGGTCTTTGCCTATTCGATTTACGGGCTGTTCCTTGGCTATCTCTATTTTTCGATTCCGCGCGTCATCCTCACGATCATGGCCGCGGTCCAGAAGCTCGACGTCGGCCTCGAAGAAGCCGCGCGCTCGCTGGGCGCAAGCCCCTGGGCGGTGCAGCGCGACGTGGTGCTGCCGGCACTGGGGCCGGCTTTCGTCGCCTCCGGGGCCATTGCATTCGCCACCGCGATGGGCGCGTTCGGCACGGCGTTCACGCTGGCGACCAACATCGATGTGCTGCCGATGCTGATTTATACCGAGTTCACGCTCGCCGCGAATTTTGCCACGTCCGCGGCGTTGTCGGTCGGGCTCGGCATCATTGCCTGGGCGATCCTGGCGCTGGCCCGCTCGTTCAGCGGCAGCGCGGTCGCGGCGGCCGGATGAGATCATGCGCGCCCGTTTGATCTTCACCGGCCAACTTGTCTTCACGCTGCTGGTCGCCGCGTTCCTGGTCGTGCCAGCGATCCAGTCGATTGCCGCCGGCGTCACCGTGAACTACTTTCGCGGGTTATCCTCAGGCCTGACGCTGCAATGGGTGTTTCAGGTCTGGGATCTCTATGCCGGCACCATCCTGCTGTCATTCGTGATCGCCTTTGCGACGCTGGCCGTCACGCTTGTGGCCGGGGTTCCCGCCGCCTACGCGCTGCATGTGCGGGGAGGGCGGCTGTCGCGGATCGTGGAGGAGATCATCACGCTGCCGCTGGCAATTCCCGGGCTTGCCATCGCGCTGGCGCTGTTGCTCACCTATCAAGGCTTCACCGAGTTTCGCCGCTCCTGGCTGTTCATCCTCGTTGGCCATGTCGTCTTCACCATGCCGTTCATGGTGCGGTCGGTGATGGCGGTGTTCGCGACCGTCGACATCAGGACGCTCGACGAAGGCGCGGCTTCTCTCGGCGCCTCGCCATGGCGGCGCTTTCGCGACGTGATCGTCCCCAACGCGCTGCCGGGGATTTTGGCCGGCAGCCTGATGGTAGTGACGTTGTCGCTCGGCGAATTCAATCTGACCTGGATGCTGCATACGCCGCTGACCAAAACGCTGCCCATTGGGCTCGCCGACAGCTACGCCTCGATGCGGCTGGAAGTGGCCTCGGCCTATACGCTGATCTTCTTTATCATGATCATTCCGCTCTTGGTCGCGATGCAGATGTTCGCCGACAAGGAGCAGGCAAGATGAATGTGGCCGCGGGACATGGCGCCTCCGTGCGCATCGAAGTATGCGGCAAGACGTTTGCGGACGGTACGTGCGCGCTTGAGCCCGCAACCCTCGACATCGCGCGCGGCGAAACCCTGGTGCTGCTGGGGCCCTCCGGCTGCGGCAAGACCACCATGCTGCGGATCATCGCGGGACTTGAACTGCCCGATCCGGGCGGCCGGGTGCTGTTCGACGGCAAGGACATGACGTCGGTGCCGATCGAGAAGCGCAATGTCGGCATGGTGTTTCAGTCCTACGCACTGTTCCCCAACATGAGCGTCGCCGACAATATTGGCTACGGCCTGAAGATCCGGGGCGTGTCCAAGCAAGAGCGCGCCGTACGCGTCGCCGAACTGGTGACGCTGACCAATATCACCGGGCTGGAAAATCGCCGCATCGACCAGCTCTCCGGCGGCCAGCGCCAGCGTGTGGCGCTGGCGCGCGCGGTGGCGATCCGGCCAGGTATCCTGCTGCTCGACGAGCCCTTGACCGCGCTCGACGCGGCGCTGCGCGACCGTCTGCGCGGCGAGCTCAATCGTTTGCTGCGCGCGCTCGGGATCACAACGATTTACGTGACGCATGACCAGTCCGAGGCCATGGAGCTCGGCGACCGCATCGTCGTGATGCAAAAAGGCGCCATTGCCCAGATCGGCACGCCGCGCGAGATCTATTTCAAGCCGAAAAACCGCTTTGTGGCCGAATTCATCGGCGCGGCGAATATCATCGAGGCGCCGGTCGAGAACGGCCATCTGGTGCTGCCGGGCGGGCGGCAGCCGATCGACGGCGACGCCAGCCTGCCGGCCGCGGTCGCCATGATTCGTCCCGAAACCATCCGGGTCGTCGAAGCAGCAGGTGCGGCGCTTTCGGGGACCGTCGACAGCGTCAGCTTTATCGGCGATCGTCAGCGCATGGTCGTCAGCGGCGTATCCGGCAAACCTCTTACCCTGGATGCGCCGAACACGATCGAGGCCAGGATTGGCGAGAGGGTCGGACTTTCGATCTCGCCGGACGCCGTTCGTTTGCTGCCACCGGAGAATTGAAGAAGCCCGATGACGGAAAAACCAGTTCACATCGCGCAGATCACCGATCTGCACATCAAGCCGCCGGGTTCGCTGGCTTATGGTCGCGTCGACACGGCTGCCGCGCTCGCGCGCTGCGTGGCGGCCTTGAACGCATTCACACCAAAGCCCGACTTCGTCGTGATCTCGGGCGATCTCGTGGATACGCCAACGGCCGAGGAATATCAGCACCTCAAACGCCTGCTGTCGCCGCTGGAGCTGCCCTTTGCCGGCATCCCCGGCAACCACGATTCCCGCGAGCTGATGCGCGCCGCGTTGCCGCAAGCCTATGCCGTCTCATCGGGCCCGCTCAACCAACGGATTGAAGTAAGCGGACTGGATCTGTTGTTGCTGGATTCCAGCGTGCCCGGCAAACCCCATGGCGAGCTCGATGCGCCGACCTTACAATGGCTCGACGCAACCCTTGCCTCCTCGCCGGACCGCCCGGCGCTGGTGTTCCTGCATCATCCGCCGTTCAAGGCCGGCATCTGGCACATGGATAGCCAGAATCTCCGCAACGCCGGCGAACTTGCAGCCGTCCTCAGGCGCCATCCGCGCGTGCAGCGCATCGCTACCGGTCACGTGCACCGCGCGACGCTGACGATGTTTGCTGGTGTGGCAACCACGATCTGCCCGGCGCCCAATCACGCCGTCGATCTCGATCTGGCGGAGTTGCGCGAGCCCTCGTTCAAGGTCGAGCCGCCGGCCTTTCATCTCCACAACTGGTTTCCCGGCGAGGAGTTCGGCAGCGTCGTTACCCACCAGGTCCCGATCGGCAATTTCGACGGACCGCATCCGTTTTTCAACCCGGACGGGAAGTTGCTGTGAGCGGGCGGATTTCGTAAATCCAAATGCCGGCAACAAGATCCTCAGGGGAAAAACACCATGGTTGACGCGCTGATCATCGATGCATGCAGAACGCCGCGGGGCATTGGCAAGGCCGGCAAGGGCGCGCTGGCGGGCATTCATCCGCAGCGGCTCGGTGCCACGGTGTTGCGGGCGCTGGCCGATCGCACTGGGATCGATACCGCCGATGTCGACGACATCGTCTGGGGCACCAGCTCCCAGCGCGGGCCCGCAAAGCGGCGATCTCGGCCGGATGTCGGCTCTCGATGCCGGATATGACTTCCGTGCCAGCGGCGTCACGCTCGACCGCTTCTGCGGCTCCGGCATCACCAGCGTCAACATGGCGGCCGCCGCGATCATGTCGGGCTCCGAGGATCTCGTGATCGCCGGCGGCACCGAGATGATGTCGATGGAAGGCCGCCGCGGCGAAGGCCCGATCATGATGGACTCCGGCAATCTTCGCCTCCGCGCGCAGGCATCCGCAATCGCATCAGGGCGTTTGCGCCGACGCCGTCGCGACGCTCGAAGGCATCACCCGTCAGGACGTCGATGGGTTGGGGCACGAGAGCCAGCAGAGGGCCGCCAACGCCATCAAGCGCGGCTATTTCGACAAGAGTCTCGTTCCCGTCTATCGCGAAGACGGCAGCCTTGCGCTCGACCGCGAGGAATATCCGCGGCCGCAGACCACGCTCGAAGGGCTCGCCGGCCTGAAGCCGGCCTTCACGGCCGTGGCGGACTATCCGCTGGACGACAAGGGCACGACCTACCGCAATCTGATCCTGCAAAAATATCCCGATCTCGACATCGATTTCATGCACCATGCCGGCAATTCGTCCGGCGTGGTCGATGGCTCGGCCGCAATTCTGCTGGCGTCGCCGAGTTATGCCAAGGCGCATGGCCTGAAGCCACGCGCGCGCGTGGTGGCGATGGCCAATATGGGCGATTCCCGACCCTGATGCTGAATGCGCCGGTGCCGGCCGCCCGCAAGGTGCTGGCGAAGGCCGGTCTCACGCTCGACGATATCGATCTGTTCGAGATCAACGAGGCCTTCGCGGTGGTGGCCGAGAAATTCATCCGGGACCTCGACCTCGACCGCGACAAGGTCAATGTCAATGGCGGGTCGATCGCGCTCGGTCATCCGATCGGCGCGACCGGCTGCGATCCTGATCGGCACCATTCTCGACGAGCTGGAGCGGCGCGATCTCAAGCGCGGCCTGGTGACCATGTGCGCCGCCGGCGGCATGGCGCCGGCGATCATCATCGAGCGCGTCTAGAGTGTTTCGAGCGAAGTGAATGCCGGTTCACGTGAAGAACACGCGTCGAGTGAAAAAGAAGAGCCTCGGTTCTGATTTAACCAGAACCGAAGCTCTGGCGGCCCCGCCGATCAGCTCGCTTTGGCCATTTCGTCGTCTTCCGGGGAGTTCAGATACATCCCGGACATGGTGTCGACCCAGCACAGATGGTCGTGAACCTTCTTGACGCCGGTGACGTTCTCCGTGGCGACGACCGCGGCCTTCCGCGAGCGCTCTTCGGTGATGACGCCGCTCAGATGGACGATGCCGTCGCGCACGATGACGCTGAGGCCGAACGGGCACCAGTCGTTCTTCTCGATCGCGTCGATGACGCGGTTGCGAATGTGGTCGTCGTCGGCGGTCGGATCGGGGATTTCGCGGGCAAGGCTCGCGACCGCCTGCAACAGGTTGGAACGCGATACGATGCCGACGATCTTGTCGCCGCGCATCACCGGCAGGCGCTTGATGTTGTTCTTTTCCATCAGCTCGACGATCTCCTCCAGCGGCGTAGTCTTCGGTGATCGTGAGCGGCTCCGGCGTCATGATTTCGGAGACCTTGCGGCCGTGCTCGTGAACGAAATCGGTTGCCGCCTTGCCCGGGCCGAGGATGAATTTCAGAGAATCGGCCGCGCTTGCGCTGGGTGCCGATCTCGCTGCGGCGAATGAAGTCGCCTTCGGAGACGATGCCGACGAGTTTGCCTGTTGTGTCGACCACCGGAAGCCCGCTGACGTGCTTCTGCAGCATGGTGTTTGCGGCATCGACGATCGTGGTGTCCGGGGTGACCGATATGACCGGCCGGGTCATGATCTGGTGGGCGCGCATGGGGGCCTCCGCAGGTTCGAGATAGAGCATATATGGCAAATTATGCCAGCCGGAGCGCCGCGATTTGACACAGGTCAAGCGGCGGAATTGCGCCTCGGCCGGTTGATGCAGCTCAATGTGACCCGCTGTTAGGGAGCGTATCCTGCAAAGAGGACGTAAAAAATGGAGGTTGTCATGACGGCACTTCCCGAACCCCGTGCGGAGATTTTCGAGCAGTCCGCAGCCGAGGCCGCCACGAAATTGACCAAGGCGAACAAGAATGCCCTGGATTTCATGTGCGGCGCCCAAAAGGCTCTTGCTTGAGGAGATGGTGTTCGCCGGCAACGAGATGCTGGACCGGGCGCGAACCGAAACGCATCTGTTCTCCGAATTCGTCTCGAAAATGGCCGGATCGCATTCGGTCAAGGATCTGAAGACGATGTGTCGAGGAATGCGGTCGGCACCAGATCGACTTCGTCCGCCGCGACAGCGAGCGGTTGTTCAAGCATGGCGAACGGATGCTGCAGACCGCATCGAACCTGTTCGGCGACCGGCCGAACTGATCCGTCTTCTCCCTGTCATTTGCACTCCATTTATCCGGCGTAACGTGAAAGAGACCGATTCCATGTCGTCGATATCGAGCCTGCCAAAGGCTGAGCCGCCGAGATTGCCGTGTCCCGCGCATGCCCCGGGCTATGGTGAGCGACGCGCAGTCGTTCCGGCCGGAGCTCAGGAGCCCGCGTCCGAAGCTCACGGCGCGGCAGCGGCCGGAAACGTATCAGGGCGACCGCGCGCTTCATGCGCTGGCGGCGCGCCTGACCGGCGGCATATCGCCGGTCGCGCTGTCGCTCGCCTATATCGACTGGGCTGCGCATCTGGCGACGGCGCCGCAGCGGCGAATGGAAATGGCCCAGGAGGGGCTGCGAGACGCGGCCAAGTTCCTGGAAACGGCGCTGCATTATTTCTCGCCCGGCCAGGGACCCTGGTCCCTGATCAAGCCGAAGCCGCAGGATCGGCGTTTTGCCGCGCCGGAGTGGGAAAGCCCGCCGTTCAATCTGCTCGCCCAGGCGTTTCTGCTGCGGGAGCAGTGGTGGCACAACGCGACCACAGGCGTGCGCGGCGTGGCGCCGGCGAACGAGGCGGTCGTCGAGTTTTCGGTGCGGCAGGTGCTCGATATGCTGGCGCCGTCGAATTTCGCCGCCACCAATCCCGAAGTGCTGCAGAAGGCCTTCCAGAGCGGCGGCGAGAATTTCGTATTCGGCTGGCAGAACTGGTGCAACGATCTGATGCGCCTGCTGTCGGCCGGCAAGCCGGCCGAGGACGAGCAATTCGTCGTCGGCAAAACCGTCGCGACGTCACGCGGCAAGGTCGTGTTCCGCAACGACCTGATCGAGCTGATCCAGTATTATCCGACCACCGGCAAGGTGCATCCGGAGCCGATCCTGATCGTGCCGGCCTGGATCATGAAATACTACATTCTCGATCTTGTCGCCGCATAATTCGCTGGTGAAGTACCTGACCGGCGAAGGTTTTACCGTCTTCATGATCTCCTGGCGCAATCCGGGGCCGGGCGATCGCGATATCGCCTTCGACGATTATCGCAAGCTTGGCGTGAAAGCCGCGGTCGATGTCATCGGAGATATCGTCCCTGGCTGGCAGATCCATGCGCTCGGCTATTGCCTGGGCGGCACCTTGCTTTCGATCGCCGCCGCAGCGATGGGGCGGGACGGCGACAACAGGTTGAAGACGATCACCTTGCTGGCGGCGCAGACGGATTTCACCGAGGCCGGCGAGCTGACACTTGTTCATCAACGAGAGCCAGGTCGCATTTCTCGAAGACATGATGTGGGAGCGCGGCGTCCTCGACACCACGCAGATGGCGGGCGCATTCCAGCTGCTGCGCTCGAACGATCTGATCTGGTCGCGGATCAGCCGCGACTATCTGATGGGAGAACGGGCGCTCGCCCAGCGACCTGATGGCCTGGAATGCCGACGCCACGCGCCTGCCGTACCGGATGCATTCCGAATATCTGCGCAAGCTGTTCCTCGACAACGATCTGGCCGAGGGCCGCTACCTCGTCGAGGGAAAGCCGATCGCGCTGTCGGATATTCATCGCGCCGATGTTCGTAGTGGGGACGGTTCGCGATCACGTGGCGCCATGGAAATCCACCTACAAGATCCACTATCAGGTGGATGCCGACGTTACATACCTTTTGACCAGCGGCGGCCATAATGCAGGTGTCGTCGCGCCGCCCGGCGAGGATGGCCACTTCTATCAGGTCATGACCAAAGCGGAGGATGCCCCCTATATCGGTCCGGACGAATGGCTGAAGGCGGCGCCGCGGAGCGAAGGATCGTGGTGGCCGGAATGGACGAGGTGGCTGGCCGCGCGATCGGGCGAGCCTGGCGAACCGCCGCGGATGGGCGCCGGCCCGGCCGACGGCGAAAGCCTGCCGGATGCGCCGGGCGACTACGTCCACCATTAGAGCGTTTCCAGCAAAGCCTGCCCCGGACTTGATCCGAGTGGATGCCGGTTCGCGTGAAGAAGACGCGTCAGACAATCGGTACGGAGCCGTGCTCAGCTTCTCCAGCGCCGCCAGCTTCCGATAGGCCTCGGCGGCGCTCTCGTAACAGGCGCTTTTCGCGCTTTGGGCCGAGGAAGTGCCAGGGTGCGCGGGCGCCGTCGCGTCTGCAAGGTAGCCGCCAAAGCGCGGCCCCTCTCGTCGTCGTTCAACTGCCCGAGCGATCGCTGCGCTTTGCGCAAATGCTTCAAGGCGGCCTGCAGCCTCGAAAATCTTTTGTCCGGAAAACAGGTCTTCGAATGCTTCGATCGCATAGCTCAGTTTCTTGTTCAACAGGCGCAGCCGATGGCGTTTCTCCGCATCCATTTTGACAAGCTTGCGGCTCTTCTTCAGCAACTTCTCGAGCCACTGCGTCAGTTTGTCCGCGCCGTATTCGGCGACCGGGGAGGCGCGCTGCTTGGCTGCCTGCTTTTCCCTTGCGGATGGACCAGGGTCCATTCTCGATCCAGCCGGACGTGTCTTCGATCAAGCGCCGATATCTGGCTGATGCAAGCGCCCGCGCCAGCAGGCGATGGCTGTCCGCTCGCTTGTCGTGCCAGGACGCGATAATAAGCGCGCTGTTTGCGGATCCTGCTTGTCGAATGGGCCGAGCTGCTCGATCGCAACGTCCAGATCCCGCACCATGCCAAGATGGGCATTCAGCCATTTCAGTTCATCCCGGATCTGCGTCCGCTGCGGATCGGCAACCATGGGGGAGAAGAACACGATGGCGGTGCGCAAGCGAGTCAGCGCAACCCGCATTTGATGCAGCGCATCGGAATCGCCTTTGCATGCCGCTTCGTGATTTGCTGTCAGATCTCCGAGATAGCGGCGCCCGACCACCCGAAAGGCCGTATCGCATGCCATCATCGCATTCAGCCGCGGCGTCGGATGGCGCCGCCGCGCCGGCACCGGCTTGGAGCGCGGCTGGCGGTTTTGCTTGCTGATTTCGGTCGCACATTGCTGTTTCCGCCGGCAGGCCTAGGCCGTCTCACAATGAGCGATCCGGCTCTCGCATTGTTTCAAGGTTTGCTCCGGCGTTCCCGATGCATCGATCCGCGCCCAATCGACCGCGCCGATAGTATAGTTCTCCTGCAGCCCGGCAATGTCCGGTGTCGCATCGGACGCGTCCTTCTCGCGGCGGCCGACGCGGCTTAGCCTGGTCGCAAGGTCCGTCGCCAGAAACAGCCCGGCAAACCGCGATATTTCGCCTGCGCGCCGCGTCTCGGATGGCGTTGCGTTCAGTTTCATGGGCAAAAACGGCGTCGACGACGACGGAATGGCCCTGGGCAAGAACGCGAACCGCGCGCTGCACCAGGGTTTCGTAGATCTGCTCGGTAATTTCCGGCCGGTAGGCGCTTTCGGGCAGCCGGTCGGGTTTCATCGACCTTGAATAGCTGCTTTCGCAGGACGTCGCTGCGCAGCACCACGGCGCCCGGCTGCGGCAACAACGAAGGCGCAAGCGCGCGCGCCAAAACGGATTTTCCGGTCCCGGACAATCCGCCGATTGCGACCAGCATCGGCGCCGGCGGCGCTATCGTCAGACGGGCCAGCTCGAAATAGGCCCGCGCCGATTGCAGGGTATCGCTGTTGTCGCCGGCATTCCGGTCGAGGCGGGCGAGCAGCACGTGGGCGCGGATCGCCGATCGCAGCGACATGAACAGCGGAAGTGCTGCTAGCGCGTCGAGGTTTTCGCTTCCCGTTAGCGCAAGATATCCGTTGAGCAGGGCGTTGGCAGCGGCCTGCCGGCCATAGCGGATGAAATCCATCAGCGGGAATGCAAGATCGTAGAGCACATCGGTCGAGGCAATCACCGGATCGAACTCGATCGCATCGAATAGAACCGGCTTGCGATCGATCAGGACGATGTTCGCCAAATGCAGGTCGCCGTGACAACGGCGCAAATATCCCTGCCTGCCTCGCTGCTCCAGCAACCCGCGAATTCGTCGAAAACGCGGACAGCGACGCTTGCTCGAGTTGGTCGATTTCATCGGCAGGAAAGCAGGCCGCTTCGCGGAATGCGCTGATATTGCCTTTGATGATGCCCGGAATCGAATTGATCCAGGGGTCGGCCGGCGCGAGCGGCGCAATGCTGTGGGAAGCCGCGATCGCTTCCGCAATGGCCTCGATCAGATCCGGATCGAGCGGCCCGGCTTCGGCCAGATGGTCGATGGTCTGGCGTTCGTCGAAGCGGCTCATTTCGACGGCATATTCGACCGGTTCTCCCTTGCCGTCGATCTCGAACGATCCGTCGCTATCTTGCGTGATCGGGACCACGCGGTGGTAGATTTGCGGCGCGAACCGGCGGTTTATTTTGATCTCTTCGTCGCAGGCGGCCTTGCGCTTCTCAAGCGTCGAATAGTCGAGAAAGGGAAAACGAATGGCGCGTTTGACCTTGAGCGCGCGGCTGTCCTCGAGAAAAACCGACGCCGCATGGGTATCGATGCGATGAACATGCGGATGTGTCGCGGGATCGGTCAGGAAGGCAAACACTTTCTCCTGCATGCGGGAGTCGTCTGGTGCTGAACTGGTCATCCTGGCCCGCGCTTCAAGGTTTGAGGACCGCGGCGCCCAGGATTTGTCCCGTCCGCAGTTTTGTCAGGACGTCGTTGGCCTCGGCAAGTGGAAATGCCGTGGTCTGGGTCCGGATTCCGGCCTGCGGGACAATCTTGAGGAAATCCAGCCCGTCCTGCCGCGTCAGATTGGCGACCGACACCAATTGCCGCTCTTCCCAGAGTATATCGTAAGGGAAGCTCGGGATATCGCTCATGTGAATCCCCGCGCATACCACCCTGCCGCCCTTGCGCACGGCGCGAAGTGCTGCCGGCACCAGCTCTCCGGCGGGCGCGTAGATGATGGCAGCATCCAGCGGTGCGTCGGGCAGATCGTCCGATCCTCCGGCCCAGACCGCGCCTAACTGGCGGGCAAAACCCTGCGCCGCGACATCGCCGGATCGGGTGAAGGCATAGACGGCGCGGCCCTGCCAGCGCGCCACCTGAGCGACGATGTGTCCGGCGGCGCCGAAGCCATAGATGCCGAGCCGCTTCGCGCTTCCCGCCATCACCAGCGAGCGCCAGCCGATCAGGCCGGCGCACAATAAAGGAGCGATCGAAACATCGTCGCTGTCTTCGCCGAGCGGAAAAGCATAGCGCGCGTCCGCAATCGTGTGCGTGGCGAAGCCACCGTCCCGCGTGTAGCCGGTGAAGAGGGGACGGTCGCAGAGATTTTCCATGCCCTCCTGGCAGAAGCGGCAGACGCCGCAGGTATAGCCGAGCCAGGGGATTCCCACCCGCTCGCCGATCCGATGCGTGGTAACGTTGCGGCCGACGAGATCGACGCGGCCGACGATTTCATGCCCGGGAACGATCGGATATCTGATGCCGGAAAGTTCCGCGTCGACGACGTGAAGGTCGGTCCGGCAAACCCCGCAGGCGCTCACCGCGACGCGGATTTCTCCATCGCCCGGGATGGGATCCGGGCGCTCTTGCATCTGCAGAGTCGCCCGCGGAACCGGCAACACCATCGCACGCATCTGCTTCTCCGGAAACGAACCCGAACGACAATCGACAGCATAATCCTTAGGGCCCGGAGCCGGGGAGCCCTTGACCTCCATCAAAATGCATGGCGGGAGCCATGAACTGGAAGGAACCAATGAGGCCTTGATGAAGATCAACAGCGACTGTGCGCGAGCACCTATCGTAACAGTGTCTTTGTGACCGGGGGCGCGGCAAAAACGGTCATAGGACCGCCACGGGCGCCGGGCTAAGATGCCGTGCCAGGCGCTCGGTCGCACAGAACCGCGTTAAGATTCATGACACCCAGGCCGGCGCCAGCCGGACAAATGAGCTGATGTCCACCTATCAACTGAAAAATCTGCTTTCGCCGCGTTCGGTCGCGCTGATCGGGGCAAGTCCGCGCCAGACGTCGGTCGGACGTGCCATTCTCGGCAATATTCGCAAAGCCGAGTTCAAGGGCGAATTCGGGGTGGTGAATACGCACTATTCCGAGATCGACGGCGTTGCCACGGTCGGCAGCATCGACAAATTGCCGTTCTCGCCCGAACTCGTGGTGATTACCGCGCCGGCCGTCGCCATTCCGGGCCTGATCGATGAGGCGGGCGCAAAGGGAGCGGCGGGCGCTCTCATCATCACCTCGGGGCTCGGCCATGGTGCGGGCTCGCTGGCGGATGCGACGGAGCTCGCCGCGCGCAAATACGGGATGCGGCTGATCGGGCCCAATTGTCTCGGCATCATCATGCCCGGCGCCAATCTCAACGCCAGTTTTTCGGCGCACATGCCTTGTGCGGGAAGTCTGGCGCTGATCTCCCAGTCGGGCTCCATCGCGACAGGTATGGTGGATTGGGCCGCGCAACGCGGGGTCGGTTTCTCCGGCATTGTTTCGATCGGCGACCAGCTCGACGTCGATATTGCCGATCTGCTCGACTACTTCGCGCTCGACGGCAAGACGCGCGCGATTCTGCTTTATGTCGAAGCCATCAAGGATGCCCGCAAATTCATGTCGGCGGCGCGCGCCGCTGCCAGGATCAAGCCCGTCGTGGTCGTCAAATCCGGTCGGATGGCGCAGGGAGCGAAGGCGGCGGCGACCCACACCGGCGCGCTGGCAGGTTCGGACGCGGTCTACGACGCCGCCTTCCGCCGCGCCGGAATCCTGCGGGTGTCGGATTTGCGCGAATTGTTCGACTGCGCCGAAACGCTCGGACGTGTCGGATCGCCTCCCGGAAAGCGGCTGGCGATTCTGACGAACGGCGGCGGCATTGGGGTTCTCGCGGTCGATCGCCTCGTGGAACTCGGAGGAATTCCCGAAGCGATCGTGCCGGCCACGCGCGCGAAGCTCGAAGCCGTCCTGCCGCGGAACTGGTCCGGATCAAATCCCATCGATATCGTCGGCGACGCCGACGCCGCGCGGTACGCGGCGGCGCTCGAGGTGCTGCTGGCCGATCCCGCCAATGACGCGATCCTGGTGATGAATGTCCAGACTGCGATCGCCCGTGCCGAGGATATCGCCGCTACCGTGACCGGGCTGGTCAGCAAGTATCGCCAGCAACACCATCGCGCGGCCAAGCCGGTGCTCGCGGTCTGGGTCGGCGCCGACCAGAAGACCATCGAGTTGCTGAGCGGCGCCGGAATCCCCAACTACCCCACCGAGGACGACGCGGTGCGGGGCTTCATGTATCTGGTGAAGCATCGCGAGCTGGTGGCGGAGCTCGCACAGGTTCCGCCGGCGATGCCCAGGGAGTTTGCACCCGATATCGACGCCGCCCGGGCCATCGTTGCTGCGGCGCTTGCCGACGGACGGCATTGGCTTGATCCGGTCGAAGTCAAGCGGCTGCTCGAGGCCTATGAGATCGCGATGGTGCCGACGTTTGCCGCCGCCGACGCCGAGCAGGCCGTCGCCCATGCTTCAGAACTGTTCGCCCAAGGCGCCACCGTGGTGCTGAAGATCATGTCGCGCGATATCATTCACAAATCCGATGTCGGCGGCGTTGTGCTCAATCTCACCAGCCCGGAAGCCGTGCGCCTGGCGACCGCCGGCATCCTGAAGCGGGCGAAAAAGCTGCGCCCCGATGCGCGGATCGCCGGCGTCATCGTGCAGGCAATGGTGGTGCGGCCAAAGGCGCGTGAGCTGATACTCGGTTTCACCGACGATCCGACATTCGGCACCGTCATCGTGTTTGGCCGTGGCGGCACGGCGGTCGAGGTCATCAACGACAAGGCCCTGGCGCTTCCGCCGCTCGATCTGCAACTGGCCCGCGACCTCATCGAACGCACCCGTGTCTCGCGGCTGCTGCGCGCCTACCGGGACGTGCCGGCGGCCAAGCCGGACGCCGTCGCGATGGTTTTGGTCAAGCTCGCGCAGATGGCCGCGGATATTCCCGAGATTCGCGAACTGGACATCAATCCGCTGCTGGCGGATGAGAATGGCGTGCTGGCCGTCGATGCGCGCATCTCGATCGGGCAGGTGGAACAGAAGTTCAAGGGAACCGGCCCCGCCAACTTCGCGGTGCGGCCATATCCTTCGCAATGGCAGCGGCATCTCGAGGTGAAGGATGGCTGGCGGGTCTTCGTGCGTCCGATCAGGCCGGAGGACGAACCGCTGATCCACGAGTTGTTGCGGCACGTCACCATGCACGATCTGCGGCTGCGGTTCTTCGCGCCGATGAAGGAATTCAGCCACGAGTTCATCGCCCGCCTGACGCAGCTCGACTACGCCCGCGCAATGGCCTTCGTCGCGTTCGACGAAGTTACCAATCAGATGGTCGGCGTGGTTCGCATTCACTCCGATTCGATCTACGAAACCGGCGAATATGCGATCCTGCTCAGGTCCGATCTCAAGGGCAGGGGGCTGGGCTGGGCGCTGATGCAGCTGATCATCGAATATGCGAAATCGGAAGGCCTGAAAGCCATTTCGGGGGATGTGCTGCAGGAAAATACCGTCATGCTGGACATGTGCCGGCACCTCGGTTTCGAAGTGAAGGCCGATCCCGTCGAGCGCGACATCTGCGACGTAAGGCTCAAGCTTTGAATCAACATCGGTAACGTCATTCCTGGGCGGCTCGAAGAGGCGAACTACGATGTGCAATTGCACATCGGAGAATCTCGGGATTCCCGGATGTGCGATTGCACATCATGGTTCGACGCGGGAGCCTGTCGTCGGGCCGCGCTTTGCGCGAACGCCGTTGGCATCGCTCCGGAATGACAGAGTCGAGTCTACAGGTAGGTCACCGATACGACGCGGTAGGTGTGCATCTTGCCGCCATCGTTGATCGAGACATACTCGCCGAACACAAAACGCTCATTCGCGAAGTGATATCCGGTCTCGTCCGGCGCATGGGGGTAACTGAGCGCCCAGCCGCCGCCGCGGTGAACGAGGTGGCCGTGCTGGTCATCCTGTCCCGGCCGCAACCGTGTGATCCGGCAGGCCTCGCGGTGGTCTCGCCACAGCTTCGCGTCAATCCGGTCTTCGGCATCGAGCGGCGCAACGATGACATAGGCGAAGCCGGTGTCGCCTTCGGGATGGCCGGGTTCGCGCGCAAGCTCGATCCGGATCTGCCGAAACTGCGCCGGCAGCGACGTATTCAGGATCGGTTTGGGATTGACGCCTTGCATCTGGGTATTGCTCCTTGTTGATCGGCTTGCGGCCAATGCGGTGGCTCGCCGTCAGTTCTGTTCTGCCGCCGTCGTCGTTGCCGCCGCTGCCGGTTTGGCCGCCGGCTTCCTCAGGCTCTTGATGATGATCGTGATCAGCGGAACGATCAGCAGGGGCAGGACGCCGTTCAGCGGATGATGAAACGCCCCCGACACCTGCGACTGCAGTGCCCGCGCCTCCATCTGCAGCGCATCGATCGAGGCGCCGTGGATTTCGGTGGCGAGTTCGAGTTCACGTCCGCTTGGCGGCCGTGCGGCGATCGCGAACAGGATCGCGGCGATCACGAAGTTGACGACGCCGAGAATGGCGGCGGCCCATATGGCGCTCCAGATTTGCACCAGTGCGAAATACGCCGAAAGCTCCAGCATCAGCAGGCCGAACGCGGCGATCAGCGCCGCAAACGCCCTCAAGCCGAGGCCGACGGCCAAATGCCGCATCCGGATGTCGGCGATAATCCTGTCGGTGCGCCAGAGCACGCGCAGATGTTTGATGACGTTCTCGCTATTCACCTTAGTGCCTCCTCAGCATGAATCCGACCACGACGCCGAGCGCGAAGGCGGAAGCCAGCGATGTGATCGGCCGCTCGGATATGATGCTTTCGAGATTTTCCTCCTGATCGCTCAAGGTTTCGCTGAGATCGTTCAGCGCGGCCTTGATCTGATCGGCGAGAACCTCGGCGCGATTCCTGGAAGCGTCGAAGATTCCCTCGCTCGTCATGTTCAACCGGCGCGACACGTCCGCTCTGAGCGCTTCCAGCTCATCTCGCAGCTCGCTGCTGTCAAACATCGGTCTTGCCTTTGCTGCATAATCCGGCCGGATTTCCATGCGAGTTGAATTTAGGCGGACCGGGGGTCACGGCTATTGATTTGCGTCAACAGGCAGGACCGGGCCGCTTTCGGGTTTGAGGCAGGTCAATCCGGACCCCGCGCCGGGGCCTAGTAAGAGGCCTTGGGAAAAAAGACCTTCCCCATGGATCAAGGAATACAGAACTTGGCGCCCCCACCCCTGTTAACGGCCACGCCATCGGGCGATGTGCTTGAGCTGCGTCCAGGCGGGTCCTGGACCGCGGCCAATGTAACCACCCTGGAAGCACTCTCCAGCGCCGTCACGGATCAGCTTGACCGGTCGAAAACCGTAAAGCTGGACATGGCGGAGGTGCGCGAGCTCGATACGCTCGGGGCCTGGCTGCTCGAAAAAATCTCCCGGCGCGCGGCTTCGGCCGGTCATCGCACCGAGGTGGTCGGTGTTGCCGAGAACTATGCCGGACTGATCGAGGAGGTCCGTCAGGTCAATCGCCGCAATCCGGCGCCTGCGCCCGCACTAAATCCGGCTGTGGCCAAATTGAACGACATCGGCCGCGCCACGGTCGGTGCCAGGGAAGACATCGGCGTATTCCTGCAGATGCTGGGTTCGCTCTTCCTCGCCATCATCGGCGTGCTGCGCAGGCCGAGATCGCTGCGGCTGACGTCGCTGGTCTATCAGTTGTACAAGGTCGGCTGGCAGGCGATTCCGATTATGGCGCTGATCACCTTCCTGATCGGCGCCATCATCGCGCAGCAGGGCTTCTTCCATTTCCGCAAGTTCGGCGCCAACTCCTACGTCGTCGATATGGTCGGCATCCTGGTGCTGCGCGAACTGGGTGTATTGATCGTCGCGATCATGGTCGCCGGCCGCTCGGGCAGCGCCTACACCGCCGAACTTGGTTCGATGAAGATGCGCGAGGAAATCGACGCGCTGTCGACCATGGGCCTTGACCCCGTCGAAGTCCTGATCCTGCCCCGGATTATTGCGCTGATTATTGCGCTGCCGATCCTGAGCTTCATCGGATCGATGGCAGCGCTCTATGGCGGCGGTCTGGTGGCGCAGTTCTACGGCGACATGGGCCCGGCGATCTACATCGCGCGCCTGCATGACGCCGTGTCGGTGACCAGCTTCAAGGTCGGCATCATCAAGGCGCCGTTCATGGCGCTGGCGATCGGCATCGTCGCCTGCAGCGAGGGCTTGCGCGTGAAGGGAAGCGCCGAGGCGCTCGGCAAGCAGACCACGACCTCGGTGGTGAAATCGATCTTCCTGGTGATCGTGCTCGACGGGTTGTTTGCGGTCTTTTTCGCATCGATCGGAATGTAGCGATGCCGCAATCCGCTTCGCAATTCGCCATACGCGTGCACGATCTCGTGGTCGGCTTCGGCCGCCAGATCGTGATCGACCATCTGTCGCTCGATGTCCGCCGGGGGGAGATTCTCGGCCTGGTCGGCGCTTCCGGCGGCGGCAAGACCGTGTTGATGCGCACCATCATCGGGCTCATTCCGCGGCGAAGCGGAGAAATCGAAGTCATGGGCGCCGAAATCGGGCGCAGCGAGGATCGCAGCACCCAGAGCGCCGCGGGCCGTTGGGGGATTCTGTTCCAGCAGGGCGCGCTGTTTTCATCGCTCACCGTGCGGCAGAATATCCAGTTTCCGTTGCGCGAAAATCTGGTGCTGTCGCAGGCGCTGATGGACGAGATCGCCACCGCCAAGCTCGAAATGGTCGGGCTGTTGCCGGAGGACGGCGACAAGTTTCCTTCCGAATTATCCGGCGGCATGACCAAGCGCGTGGCACTGGCCCGCGCGCTGGCGCTCGATCCTGCGATCGTGTTTCTCGACGAGCCGACCTCCGGCCTGGACCCGATCGCGGCCGGCGACTTCGATGCCTTGATCAAGACCTTGCAGAAAACGCTGGGGCTGACGGTGTTCATGGTCACCCATGACCTCGCCAGCCTGTATACCGAATGCGATCGCGTGGCGGCGCTCGCGGACGGCAAGATCGTCGCCATCGGACCGATGCGCGAACTACTTCAATCCGAGCATCCCTGGGTGCGGGCCTATTTTCACGGCAAGCGCTCCCAGATGTTGCAACCCAAAGCGAGCTAAAGAGATGGAAACCCGCGCTCCCTTCGTCGTCGTCGGCGCCTTCGTGCTGGCGACCATCGTCGCCGTGTTCGGCTTCGTCTACTGGCTTCACAACACCGGCGGGCTCGGTCCGCGCACGACCTATCACGTCCAGTTCGACGGTTCGGTGCCCGGGCTGTTGATCGGTGCCGGCGTGCTGTTCAATGGCATCCGCGTCGGTGAGGTGACGGATCTCGAGCTGGCACCCGACAACCCGCGCCGCGTCAATGCAACGATCTCGGTCGCCACGAAGACGCCGGTGAGGGCCGACACCAAGGTCGGCCTGGAATTCCAGGGTCTGACCGGCGTCCCCGTGATCGCACTGGAAGGTGGCGTGCAGCTTGGAAATTCCGGTCCGGTGCCGACCCTGATTGCCGAACCCGGGGCAGGGCAGAGCATGACTCAGGCCGCCCGCGATGCGTTGCGCAAGGTCGATGCCGTGTTGAGCGAGAATTCGGAACCGCTGAAGAAGACGTTTGCCAATCTGCAGACCTTCACGGACGGGCTGGCGCGCAATACCGGGAAAATCGACAATATCCTCGCGGGCCTCGAAAAGACGATGGGGGGCGGCACGCCGGCGCAAAAGATCACCTACGATCTGCGCGCCCCGCGAAATCTCGGGCCCGCAACCAAAACCCTCAAGGGACAGTTGGCTATTCCGGAGCCGACCGCCGTCGCAATGCTGGAGACGCAGCGGTTCCTGTTCGCCCCCGCGAAGGACTATCCGGGCTTTGCGGACGCGATCTGGGCCGATGCGATTCCGAAATTGCTGCAGGCGCGGCTGATCGAAAGCTTTGAGAATTACGATATTGCCCACGCTCCATTGCGGACCACCGATATCGGGCAGAGCGACTACCAGCTTCTGATCGATGTCCGACGTTTCAGGATTTCGACGGATTCGGAGCCCGTGGCCGAGATCGGATTGTCAGCGCGGATCGTCGACAAGGACGGCAAGGTTGTCGCCTCGCGTCTGTTCGAGGACAGCGAGAAGTTCGACAAGCTCGAGGCGCCGGCGGCGGTCGCCGCTTTCAACGGGGCGTTCGGGCGGATCGCCAAGGAGATGGTCGGCTGGACCCTGCAGGCGCTGTAGCAGCAGCCGCTGCTGCGGTGCTATTCGAGGGTCTTCAGGAACGTCAGGAGGTCGTGGATCTGGTCGGGATTGAGTTCGGCCTCCGGCATCGAGGGATGGCCGCTGGAGATGCCCTCGGCGAGCAACTCGGCAAGCGTTTCGAGCGGGTAGCGGTGATGCAGGGCGCGGAATGGCGGCGCCGCCTTGATCCGGCTTTTCGAAACCCGGTCGATGGAGTGGCACGCCGCGCAATGCCTTGACGCATAGGCCTTTCCCCGCTGCACGTCAGACGGGGCGGCCAGAGCCGGGGTCACCAGCATCAAAGTGACGAGCGCTTGGCGCAGGGCAAATCGCAGCATTTTAAGGGCCGGTCTCTGTTCAATTGCCGCTATGAATGCAAGATAGGGTGACCAAGTGGGTCGCATTTGATCTGCATCAACCGCCATCCCGGCGATCGGTTAAGATGCAATCAGTAGGTAGGCTCGGCGCACGATGCGGTGCCGCCCGGCCCATCCTGGAGGAGCGTATGAAGATTTCCCTGGTTGCGGTCGAGCCAAACGAACAGCAGCCCTGCATCGATTGCTCGGTACGTCAATTCAGCCTGTGCGCGGCGCTCGACCGGGTCGAATTGCGGGAGCTGGAGCACCTGGGCCGCCACGTCCATTTCGGCTCCTGCGAGACGGTGTTCGCCCAGGAGGAGATGACGACTTCATTCTACAACCTGCTCGATGGCGTCATGCGGCTCTACAAGCTGCTGCCCGACGGCCGGCGGCAGATCGTTGGATTTGCCCTGCCCGGCGATTTTCTGGGGATGACGGCTTCGCCGCGCCATAGCTTCTCCGCCGACGCCATCGGGCCGGTTACCATCTGCCGGTTCTCGCGGGCGGCATTTGCCCGGTTTATCGAGGACAAGTCGCATCTGCTGCGCCGAATCAACGAATTGGCGGTTCGTGAACTGAGCCAGGCGCAGGACCATATGGTCCTGCTCGGTCGCCGTTCGGCCGAGGAGAAAGTGGCGACCTTCCTGATCGGCTGGCGCGATCGGTTGGGCCGCCTCAGCGGCCTGGCCAACACGGTGCCGTTGCCGATGAGCCGCCAGGACATCGCCGATTACCTCGGCCTCACCATTGAAACGGTCAGCCGGACCTTCACCAAGCTGGAACGCGACGGCGTGATCGAAATCCTGCCGGGAAGCATCTGCCTGCTGGATGCTGCGCGCGCCGAGGCCTTGGCCGCCGCCTAGCGGCACACGGCTTATAGCGCCGGTGCGCAACTGGGGATTGCCATGCCCCCCAATCGGCGCGATGCTTTAAGACGACAAAGCCTTGATATTGCGAGGCCTCCCATGAGGGCGCTGCTCACCGCAATCATTTACTTCGGCTCATTCCTGGCAATCGGACTGATCGCCAAGGTGGCGGCCGGAAGGTGGATGAAGCGACGCGGCACTAATCTGTCCGACCTCCAGGCGCAGGCCGGCGCCAAGCGCGGCAGGCGCAGGGTGTTCTTGTTGGGCGCCTGGCGGGACGAAGAATAGCGACCGCATCGTCCCGAATCGGACAGTACCGCTCCCCAAAGCTCGTCTTTGATCCGGATCAAAGACCGCCATCTGCCGCCCTGAATAAATCACCCCCAATAAACCAGGGAAGGGGAGGTTATCGTGCCGTTTGATGCAATGCTGGTGAGCGCAGGCGTCGTCGGGATGTTCGTCGTCTTTGGGGCCGTGCTGCTGTGGGGCGATTTTCAAACGCGGCCAAATCGTCTGAAGTCCAATTCGAGCCCTTCCAAGCGCCGCAGCTTCTAAAAAGGCGCCGCAGCTCCCAAAAATTGTCCGCCGGCTGGCCTAAAGCATGATCCGGAAAAGTGGACACCGGCTTTCCGAAAAGATCATGCTTAAACAAGAAGATAGAGCGGGATGACGATTCGAAGAAAAGTCATCCCGGTCTAGCTGCGCTGGATTGCAGGCTTTGGCTGGTCCAACATTGGCCGCTCGCTGAGCGTGAGCCAAAATCGCCCCGCCATGCGCGGCAAGGCGCGGCCCGGCGTCCCCCTTTACCGCTCGATCGAGCCCACGGCCCTGTCCCAATTCCCTGATGTGCCCACCGTCTCGGAATCCGGCCTGCCTGGGTTCTTCTTCAATTCCTGGTTTACGCTGCTGGCGCCGGCCGGCACGCCGAAGGACATCATCGCCCGGCTGAACGCCGAAGTTCTCAAGGCGCTTGATAATCCCGAGGTTCGCCGCAAGCTTGAGGATCTGGGCTTCGCGGTGCGCGGCAGTTCGCCCGAGGAACTCGGCGCCATGAGGCGCAAACAGCTCGCCAAATATGCGCATGCGATCAAGAAAATGGGAATCTCCAACGGGTAGAGCGCATACGGCGCCAGGACTCTACCGTGGCAGCATCCTTGGAGTGCAGTGGCCGCGGCCAGTTACCCGTGTGCCATTGTCTCAAATTGTCGTTTAATCTTTACGCTTGCAAATCCCCCCTGCCTGACGTTTTCCATGCCGGAACCATTGCCGGCCGGCGCGGACGCTGCAAACGCTTGTTCCGCCGCGATCTTTCGTTAATCTGAATTGGTGAATGAAGGAGCCGAGGGTGTCTTGTCAGGTCTGTCTCTCGACCCTGAAGGCAGGCGATTTATATTGCTCGTCCTGCGGGGCGGTGGTCCCGGAGCACGCGGTTAAGCCGCAGGCCGCGGAAGCCCGCGGCCGCATCGCCGGGGAGCGGAAATACCTCACCGTCCTCTGCGCCGACCTGCAGCGCTCGACTGACCTGATCTCTGAGCTGGATCCCGAGGCTGCGATTTCGCGGCTCGAGCCGGCCTTGGTCGCCATGCGCGTCGCGGTTCGCCGCAACCGCGGAATCGTCAGCAAGGAAGGCGGCGACGGGCTGATCGCGCTTTTTGGTGCGCCGCACGCGGATGACAATCATGCCGTCATGGCCTGTCATGCGGCGGTCGAACTGGTTCGCCGCGTCAAGCTCCTGAACGATGAGGCGCTGCGGGTCCGGGTTGGCGTCCATTCCGGCTATGTCGTCGCCCACGTCATCGAGGCCGACCTCTCGTCGATCTACGAAGCCGGTGGTCCGGCGGTCCATCTGGTCAAGCGGCTGGAGAGCGCGGCGCAAGCCGGGCAAATCCTGGTCTCGGAGTCCTGCCAAAGCCTGGCGGCCGGGCTCGTGACCTTCAACGCGCTGGCTCCGAAGCGGCTGGAGGGATTTGCCGCCCCGGTTCCCTGCCATGAGGTGGTCGAGATCAGCGGGCTCACCCGTTGGCGGGCCCGCTCGACCAAAGGGCTTTCGGCCTTCGTCGGACGCGGAGAAGAGAGCTCCCTGCTCGAGCAGGCGGCGCAAGACGTCAAATCGTCCGGGCAGATCATCGCGCTGGTGGGCACGGCGGGGATCGGCAAATCCCGGATGGCGCACGAGTTCGTCGCCACGCTGCGGCAGAGGGATTGGCAGGTGCTGGAAGCGGAGGCCAATCCGCTGGAGCAGGCCGTTCCCTATGCGCTGGTAAAGAAGCTGTTGCAGAGTGCGCAAGGGGCGGACGATGTCCCGCCGCCAGAGCAGCCGGCGTCGCCGCATTCCGATCTTTGGCCCGCGGCCCTTTGCGCCGTACTCGACCAGCCCGTCAGCGATCCGCGCTGGGACGAACTCGAACCCCTGCTGCGGCGGCGCGTGATCACCGAGGCCGTATGCGATGCGATCGGCAGGGTGGTCTCGACGCAGCCGACCGTGCTGGTGCTGGAAGACCTTCACTGGGTCGACAGCCAGAGCGAAAATGTTGTTGAAGCTCTGATGTCGCTTGCGGCGAGCCGGCCGTTACTGATCCTGCTGACGTGGCGGACGGAAGACACGCCGGAATGGCTGGCGCGGCTCGACGTCCGCAGGGTCTGGCTGCGGTCCCTCGATCTCGGCTCGGCGAATGCGCTGCTCGATGATCTCCTGGGCACGGCGCCCGATCTCGATCCGCTCAAGGCGCACATTCTTCGCCACACCGGGCAGGTTCCGCTGTTTATCGAAGAGGTCGCGCGGCAATTGATCAATCGGGGCGTCCTCGAGGGCGACGCGAGCCGGTTTGCCGCCAAAGCGCCGTGGGACGCGCTGGAAATTCCTCCGACCGTGCAAGGCGTCATTGCGTCCCGAATCGATCATCTCTCGAAAGAGGAAAAGACGCTGCTTCAGCTCGCATCCGTCGTCGGGCCGCGAATTTCGCCGGCCCTGTTGACGGCGGTGACCGGCATGCCCGCCGCACAGTTGCAAAGCCGCCTCTGGTCGCTGGAAATTCTGGATTTCCTGGTCGAGGCACAATGGCTCGGGTCGCCGGAATACGGCTTTGCCCACGATCTCATCCGCGAGGTTGCCTATGATTCGATCCTCCGGGCGCAACGCGAGGAGCTGCACCGCCGGATTTTGACGGCGATGGAGGCCGGCTCTCCCGGGCGTGAAGACGTAGCGGAAGCGCTTTGTCATCACGCGGTTCAGGCGCGGGACTGGGTGAAGGCTGAACTTTACGGGCACATGGCGGCGAAGAAGGCGTTCGCCAGGTCGGCGTTCCGCGATGCCACGGAATATTTCGAGATTGCCATAGACGCGGTCGACAAGCAGCCGGCCTCGACGGCGCGCGAGCAACGCGCGATCGATCTGCGCATCGAGGCCCGGACGGCATATGTCTCGCTTGGAAACATCGAGAGGTGGTTCGAGCTTGGTCGGGAAGGGGAGGCGCGTTCCGAGAAGATCGGCGATGAGGGCCGACGGCTTGCGTCGATCGCGATCATGGCCGCTGCGCTGAATTTCCATGCAACGCCCTATGAAGGAATAACGGCGGGCGAGCGGGCCGTTGAGTTGGCGGACCGGCTGGGCAACAGGACCTGGCTCGGTTTCGCGGAATATGGTCTTGGCCAATCCTATTTCCTCGCGGGAAGGTACCGCGATGCGGAGCTTTGGCTCGGGCGAGGTAGCGCACACCTTGAAGGCGATCCCGGGAACGTGCCGCCCGGAAATACGGCGTCGAGCCTGCTCGTGCTCTGTTACATGATGAGGGCCATGGTTCATGCATGGTTGGGCGAGTTCGATGAAGCCGAACGATGCGCCGGACGAGCCGGTGACCTCGCTACCGAGGAGGAGCGGCCTTACGATATCGTCGCGGCCGAATACGGCCGCGGTCTCGTGCAGATGATGCGGGGCAACCTTGAGGAGGCAGAAAGCGCCCTCGATAAAGCCTTGCGCATCTCCCGCGAGAGCGAAGTGAGGTTGTTTTTTCCTCTCTTGATGGTTGCGCTTGGCAATCTTTATACGCAGCAGGGACATGCCGCTCGTGCCCGCGATATCCTGCTTCAGGGAAAAGACGAGGCCGAAGCACTCGGCCATGTGACCAGTATCGTTGTCGGGCCTGCGTATCTTGGCTCCGCATACAGTCAGCTCGGGGACGTCCAGCGCGGCCTGGCCCTCGTGCGGGCTTGCCAGGCCAGCGCCAAGCAGAAGGGTTACGCGGGTATTGAGGCGCTGGCGGTTTTCGCCGAGGCCAACATTCTCGCGTCGCAGGGCGAGCCCGCGGCGGCGGAGGCCATCGGGTGTATGAACCGGACGATCGAAATTGCTGCCAGGCTCGAGGCCCGTCCGTTGCAGGCCGCCGCCCGGGGAATGCTGGCCCGCTTGCTGACCGCTTCCGGCAGGACAACCGAGGCCCAGGACGAACTCGTCCGGGCGCTCGCGCTTTTCGATCAATCGAAAATGACTGTTCAGGTGGAACGTGCTAAAGCAGCGCTCTCCAAGTTTTCGAACTTATGACATATTGCAACCGCGGCAACAGCGGCCGCTTTCGAGGAGTAGAAGATGGGCGGTTTCACCTACGGCGGAAAATTCGAAAAGCACATCAATGAATTGTACAGCCCGAAAAATATTCACAAGACCGCAAAGAAATTCGCGGAGTATGAGAAAGAGCATGGGCCTTATAAGTTCGGCCAGCAATACACCAAATATCTGGTGCCCAAGACCGAACACTGGCAGGACGAAAAGGGATCGACCAGGGGACACGCCAAGTGGGAGAAAAATTCCGGCGATATCCCCGCGAACATCCGCAACAAGCTGACCAGGGTTATCAGGGCCAACATGCGATCCAAGAAGCCGAAGCCGATGGTCTTGAAGGTCGGCGAGAACGTCGATGCGTCCCACGATCTGCATGTCAAGACCTTCAAGCACAAGGGCCAGGACCACATCGGACTGCATATGCTTTGCCCGAACATGTCGCTGAAGAAATGATCTGATCTTTCGGAGCCGGCATTGCGCCGGCTCCGTTCCTGGAGTTGTAACCGCGTGCCTCAGGACAAGACGAGTGACGCTCGGCCGTTTTCGAGCAGCAAGCTTGCGGTCCTGCGCAAGCATCCGATCTTTTGCGATCTCGCCCCGGAGGCGCTCGACCAGCTCTGCCGTTACGCCAAGCAGTCCACGCTGAAGCGGGGCGCCACGATCTTTGCCAAGGGCGATCCAGGCAACAGCCTGATCGCGGTGAGCAGCGGCACCGTGAAAATCAGCGTCTCCTCCGCCGACGGCCGCAGCGCGATCCTCAACCTGATCGGCCCCGGCGAGATTTTTGGGGAGATGTCGGTGCTCGACGGGCAGCCGCGGTCCGCCGATGCCACCGCCAACACCAATTGCGAGATTTTCGTCATCGACCGCCGCGAATTCCTGCCCTTCGTGAAAAGCCAGCCGGAGCTGGCGATGAAATTCATCGAGCTGTTGTGCGCGCGGCTGCGCTGGACCAGCGATCAGGTCGAGCAGGTCATTCTCCAGAACCTGCCGGGGCGGCTCGCCAGCGCACTCATTCGCCTGACCGAAAAGCACAAGGCCGAGCCCAAGGGCCGAACCATCGCGGTTACCCAACAGGAAATCAGCGAGATGGTCGGCATGACCCGGGAGAGCATCAACAAGCAGTTGCGCGCCTGGGCCGCGCGCGACTGGGTCCGGCTGGAGCACGGCGCGATCGTCGTGCTGAATGTCGAGATGCTCCGCGAACTCGCCGAGGCCGGCGGCGACGAAACCGATTAACGCCTGATGCCGAAAGTTTGATCGGGTCCGATGTGAGGCCATTCACATTGGTCTCGCGCGCTGCGAGCTAAGCCATGCCGGGGACATCCACCAACAATGGAGGCGTCCATGCACGGCACATTGGGAAGACCGGGAAAACCCGACAAGCGGGTCGAACTGAGCCCAGTTATCCGGTTTCTGTTTATCCCCGCGCTGCTTGCGATCGCGGTGGTCGTTTTGGCGATCAACCAGCCTGACGCATCGCGCTGGATATCGGATGCGGCGCAGGCGGAGTTCGCCAACACCGGTCCGGCGCCCGGGATCGCTCCGGCCCAGGCGGCTGACGTCGAGGTCGCTCGCGTCAGGGCCCAATGAAGCAGGTGGGCTCGGCGGACCTTCGGGAAGTCGGCCGGATCGGTGCGCGCGCGACGCGCCGCTGACGCAATTGGCAAAATAGAGCTTCCGGAAAAGGGCTGCCGCTATCTTCCGCGGAGGAAACCCGCGCGCTCGCGCAGCGCGCGCTGACCGTCGGCCGTCAGCAGATCGATCAGGCGTTGGGCCTGCTTCGCGCTGGCGGCCTGCGCGGTGACGGCTGCCGTATACATGGTCGCAAGCTCGCATCCCGGCGGCAGCGAACCCGACAGCACCACGCCCTTTGTGCTGATGATTTCGGTCGATTGCGTGCAGCCGATCGGCCGCATTGCGCCGGATGCGGCCAGGTGGCGCATCGCGGTCGCGCCATTTGGATAGATTTCGAGCCGGGCCGCCAGCGTGTCGGCGATGCCGAGTTGCTGCAGAACTTTCGCCACGTGGATCCCGGCTGTCGATGCCTTGATATCGGGAACGTAGATCGCATCGGCGGCGAGCAAGGCGGAGCGCAAGGCGTCAGCGTCCTTGACCGCGGCTTGCGGATCGCCGGCGCGAACGGCGAGCGCAGTTTCGACCAGGCCGACGTCGGCGATCGAGGCGGGGACAACAAGGTTTTCCTCCGCCAATTTTGCGACGATGGCCGCGGTCAAAATGACGATGTCGGCCGGCGTGCCCTGGCGCAATTTCCCGGCCATGGCGCCGACCGCGCCGAATTCGCCTGCGATGTCGAACCCGGTCGTCTCCTTGAATGTCGGCGCAAGGCTCGCGACCAGGCCCTGGGCCGCGCCGCCGCTGAGAATGTTCAGGCTTGTCATGAGCTCAATTCCATGGCCGCGATCAGGCTGTCGCGGGTGATCGGGAGATGACGGACGCGCAACTCCAGCGCATCGTAGACGGCGTTGGCGATCGCCGCCGTAACCGGGCCGTGGGCTGCCTCGCCGGCGCCGACCGGCTCGGTGTCGGGCCGCACGATCAGCTCGACCTCGACCTCCGGCACCTCGCTGAAGCGAAGGATCGGATATTCACTCCAGCTGTTGCTGGTGATGCGCGTGTGGTCGAAGCGGACGCGCTCCTTCAAAACCCAGCTGGTGGCCTGGATCGCGCCGCCCTCGATCTGGTTGATGACCCCATCGGGGTTGATGGCCTCGCCGACATCGACCGCGATCGTCAGCCGCCTGACGCTGATATCCCCGGCGCCTTCGACCTCGGCGACCACGGCGCAATAGGCGCCGGTGTTCTTGTAGCGCGCAAAGCCGATCCCGTAGCCGCGGCCGACTTTCTGGTCCGGCTTCCACTTGGCGCGTTTCGCGACGGAGCGGATCACATCCTTTGCCCGCTCATCCCTGAGATGCCGCAGCCGGAAGGCGACCGGGTCCTCGCCGCGTTCGGCGGCGAGTTCGTCGATAAAGGATTCGATCGCGAACACGTTGCCTTGCGCGCCGAGCGTGCGCAGCGCGGAGGTGCGGATCGGCATGGTCAGCAGGCGGTGACATTCGATCTGCCACGACGGAAAGTCATAGAGCGGCACGGAATTGCGATCGGCGCCACCGCCATTGGCCGGTGGCGGATTGGTGGCGACATAGCGCGGAAAAGGACTGGCCAGCTCGGTCGCCGCGAGCAAAGCCGGCTGCGCCGCGCGCCCCGGCCGCGCGGTGTGGCCGTTGCTCCAGATGCGGTGACGCCAGCCGACGATCTCGTTTTGCGCGTCGAGATCGGCCTCGATCTCGATCGCCATCGCAGCGCCGAACGGTGCATGCGACAGCTCGTCGGCGCGCGACCATAGCACCCTGACCGGCCGGCCGCCGGCGGCTTTCGCCAGCAGTACCGCATCGAGCGCGACGTCGTCGGCGGCGTTATGTCCGTAGCAGCCGGCGCCCTCCATATGCTCGACCGTGATGTTCTCGACCGGCAATTTCAAGACCAGCGCGAGATCAGCGCGGAGAAAATAGACGCCCTGGCTGTGGGTCCAGACGCGGACGCGGTCGCCGCTCCACTGCGCCATCGCGCAGGATGGCGCGATCGAGGCATGCGCGATATAGGGACGGGTATATTGCCGCCGGATCGTGCGCTTCTTTTCGCCTGGGGCGGAAGCCGTTCTCCTGTCGATCGTCGTCGGCTCCGACGGTTGGGCTTTTAGCCATTCAGCGAGGCCATTTTCATCGGGCAAGGTTTCGCCAGCCGCCCAGGTCGCGCCCTTGCGCAACGCCTTCAGCGCGGCTTCGGCCCCGTCTTCGGTTTCGCAGACGACGCCCGCGAAATTACCGTCGCGCACGACAGCGACCAGGCCTGTAACCCCGCGCGCGGCATCTTCCTTCATGCGCGTGAGTTTCGCCGCCGCCATCTCCGACCGTAGCACGCGACCGTGCAGCATCCCTGGCAGCGCCGTATCGTGAATGAAACGCGGATGTGCGAAAACCTTGTCGGGAATATCCAGCCGCTGCACGGAATGTCCGGCCAGCGTCCGCGCTGTCGCCGGTTTCGGCACAGCGCCGGGCGTCGCGTCCCGATCGAGCGAGATCTTATCGGCAAGCTCCCAATAGCTGGTCCTGACATTGCCGGGACCGGAGATCGTGCCGTCCTTGATGTCGAGAGTTTCGATCCCGACGCCGAGCTGATCGGACGCGGCGCCAAGAAAAATCTGCCGGATTTCGGCGCAGGCTTGCCGGATCGCGCGGCCGGACTGCTGCACCGAAAGGCTGCCCGAAGTGACGCCCTCGTTGGGACTGCCCGCCGTCGACGCGCGCACCATCCGTACGCGGCCGATATCGACGTCGAGCTCGTCGGCGGCGATCTGGGCCAATGCCGTCACGATGCCTTGGCCGATCTCGACCTTTCCCGGCGAGACCATCACCAGTCCCTCTGGCGCGAACCGGATCCATGACGACAACCGCGGATTAGCCGCGAGGCTGACCGGCAATTTGGGCGCGGAGGATGGCGCGGGATTCATCATGACGCCGCCATCTCGGCTGCCGCGCGCAAGACCGCCCGCACCATCCGGTTATGCGAGCCGCAGCGGCAGAGATTGCGATCGAGGGCGGCTTTGACCTCGGCGCTCGAAGGGTTCGGGTTTTGCATCAGGAGCGCTGCGGCGCTCATCAGGATTCCGGAAACGCAATAGCCGCATTGCAGCGCCTGCTCGGCGATGAAGGCGCGCTGCAACGGATGCGGCTTCTGCTGGCTTCCCAGTCCCTCGATGGTCGTGACGTCCTTGTCCTTAACCGACCACAGCGGCGTGTCGCAGGCAGCCACCGCGTGATCGCCGACGATGACGTTGCAGGCGCCGCATTCATTGGCGCCGCAGCCGAAATGTGGGCCCGTCAAGCCGAGCTTCCCGCGCAGGATATCGAGCAGGGAACGATCGGGATCGGCGTCGACATCGATCTCGGCGCCATTGAGGCGGAAGCGGACGCTTGGCATCGCGAAAAAGCACCTTGACTCAGGTTCGATCTATTGCGGTTTGTCGGCAAATTTCTTGACGACGCCTGCCCATTTCACAATATCGCCGCGCAGATATTTGTCGAACTCCTCCGTCGTCATCGACATCGGAACCGCGCCCTGTTGCTTCCACAGCTTGACGATGTCGGGCTGCTTCACCACCTCGTTGACCGCCGTATTGAGTTTGCCGATGATGGGCTTCGGCGTCCCGGCCGGCGCCATCAACCCGAGCCAGATGGTCGCCTCGTAGCCGGGCACGCCGGCCTCGCTTGCGGTGGGCACGTCCGGCAGCACGTCCGAGCGGGTCTTGCCGGTGGTGGCGAGCGCCCGCACCTGGCCAGCAGTCACGTTGGGGGCCATCGCAGGCACCGCGTCGATCATCATCTGCACCTGTCCGCCGATCACGCCTGAGCGCGCCTCGCCGCTGTTGCGATAGGGAACGTGCACCACGTCGATGCCGGCCATGGCTTTGAACAATTCGCCGGCCATGTGATAGGGCGTGCCGGTGCCGGAGGACGCGTAGTTCAGCTTCCCGGGCTGCGATTTGGCCAGCGCGATGAACTCGGCCAGCGTCTTTGCCGGAACTTGCGGGTGGACGACGATGACGAGATCGGAGGAATTGACCGGCGCGATCGGTACGAGATCGCGCATCAGATCGTATTTGCGCTGCGCCGGAGTCATCAGCGATTCGTTCGCGGTCTGGGTATTCGACATCATCAGCAGCGTGTAACCGTCGGGCGCCGATTTGACGACTTCCTGCGTGCCAATCACGCCGCCGGCGCCGGTGCGGTTTTCGACCACGATCGCCTGGTGAAATTTGTCCTGCCAAATGTTGCCGATCAGGCGGGCTGCCACGTCGGCGGGTCCCCCGGCTCCGAAGGGAACGATGATCCGGATCGGCCTTGTCGGATAATCCTGTGCGAAACACCGCCCTGCAAGATTTGGCACCGCAACAAGAACCGCCGCCAGCGCCAGCGCAAACCTTGGGATCCGCATTTCCAACTCCCCGAACATTCCGGTCTTGTTCTTTATTGGTGTTCGGCCAAGTCTAGCGGCAACGGCAGCGCGCTGTCGACGACAGACTGACCGGGCCCGTTAGGAATAAAAGACAGCTTGCGGTGTCCGAAATCCCGCTGCAGAAGATGTCGCGGCCGGTGCGGTTCCAGTGCGATCGCGATCGCAGCGCCCATCCCGGCGTATGGCGCCTGCCGCCGTGCTGTTTTCGTTGCAACGCGCCGGATAAATGCCCTCGGCTGTCCCGGGTTTTGATGCTAGCAATTGCGCATGAACCAGCAGACCAAGATCGCGATCCGGCATTCCACCTGTCCGCATGATTGCCCGTCGGCCTGCGCGCTCGATGTCGAAGTGATCGACGGTTCCATCTATCGGCCGGGTGCGCGGCTCCAAGCTGCAGACCTATACCGCGGGCGTGGTCTGCGCCAAGGTCGCGCGCTACGCCGAGCGCATCCATCATCCGGACCGGCTGACGCATCCGCTGCGCCGCACGGGGCCGAAGGGCTCCGGGCAATTCGCGCGGATTTCCTGGGACGAGGCGCTCGACGAAATCGCCGGTCGCTTCAACGCGGCCGAGCGCGAGTTCGGGCCTGAGTTGGTCTGGCCCTATTACTATGCCGGCACCATGGGGCTGGTGATGCGTGACGGCATCAACCGGCTTGCGCATGTGAAGAAATATTCCCGCTTCTACTCGACCATCTGCGCCAACGTCGCCCGCATCGGATTTGCCATCGGCACCGGCAAGATCGCCGGCGTCGATCCGCGCGAGATGGGCGTCTCCGATCTGGTCGTGATCTGGGGCACCAATCCCGTGAATACCCAGGTCAATGTGATGACGCATGCGATGCGTGCCCGCAAGGAGCGCGGCGCCAGGATCGCGGCGGTCGATATCTACAACAACGACACCATGAAGCAGGCCGACATCAAGATCGTGCTGCGCCCGGGCACGGATGGCGCCTTCGCCTGCGGCGTGATGCATGTGCTGTTCCGCGAGGGTTATGCGGACCGGGCCTATATGGACCGCTATACCGATTGCCCGGCCGAACTCGAGGCGCATCTGGCGAGCCGCACGCCGGAATGGGCTTCATCGATTTGCGGCGTGCCGGTGGAAGAGATCGAGGCTTTTGCCCGTCTGGTAGGCCAGACAAAACGCTCGTTCTTTCGGTACGGCTATGGCTTTACCCGCAGCCGCAATGGCGCGGCGCAGATGCACGCGGCGCTGTGCATCCCGGCGGTGACCGGGGCCTGGCAATACGAAGGCGGCGGCGCGTTCTTCAACAATTACGCGCTGTGGAAATTCGACGAATCCATCATCGAGGGCCATGATGCGATCGACCACACAACCCGGGTGCTCGATCAATCCAAGATCGGACGAATCCTGACCGGCGATACTGAGGCACTGCACGGCGGCCCGCCGGTCAAGGCGATGCTGATCCAGAACACCAATCCGGTGACGGTGGCGCCGGAGCAGGCGCTGGTGCGCCAGGGATTTGCCCGCGAAGACCTGTTCATGGCGGTGCATGAGCAGTTCATGACCGAGACGGCGCAAATGGCCGACATCGTGCTGCCGGCGACCATGTTCATGGAGCATGACGATCTCTATTACGGCGGCGGCCACCAGCATATTTCGGTCGGCGCCAAGCTGATCGATCCGCCCGGCGAGTGCCGCTCCAATCACGAAGTGCTGCAGGGTCTCGGCCGCCGCCTCAACGCGGTGCATCCCGCATTCGACATGTCGGCGCGCGAATTGATCGACGCTACGCTGAAGAAGAGCGGCCATGGCGACATCGAGACGCTGGAGGCCGATCTGTGGCGCGACCTGCAGCCGGATTTCCGCACCGCCCATTATCTCGACGGTTTCGCGCATAAGGATGGCAAGTTCCATTTCAAGGCGGATTGGGCGCATCCGCCCTTCGGCAGGATGATGGGCGCGTGGCAGGACATGCCGGCGCTGCCGGATCACTGGACCATCATCGAGGAAGCGGATGAGGCGCATCCGTTCCGGCTCGCCACCAGCCCCTCGCGCAGCTTTCTCAATACCACCTTCAACGAAACGCCGTCCTCGCAGGCGCGCGAGGGCGCGCCCTCGGTGATGATTCACCCCGGTGATGCCGCCTCGCTCGGGATTGCCGACGGCGACGCCGTCACCCTCGGCAACGACAGGGGCGAGACCACGCTGACCGCAAAACTGTTCGACGGCCTGCGCCGCGGCGTGCTGATTGCAGAGTCGGTTCATCCGAACAAGGCGCATATCGGCGGCCGCGGCATCAACACGCTCACAGGCGCCACGTCGATCGCGCCGATCGGCGGCGCCGCGTTCCATGACAACAAGGTCTGGCTGAAGAAGGCGGCTGCGCCGGCCGCCTGAGCCTCGGTTCTGATGGAATCAGAACCGAGGCACTGATCTTTTGTTTGACGCGTTTTCTTCACGCGAACCGGTGCCCACTTCGCTCGAAAACGCTACAGAGCAGCTAAATCGCCCTTGCGGTTGCCTGCCATCCTGCCGTTAATGTCCGCCGATAACGACAAAACGGGCAGGGCAATGACCGATAGCAACAGCGTCGTATGTGAGAAGCGCGGGCAGGCATTCTGGATCACCATCAACCGGCCGGACAAGCGCAACGCGCTCAATGGCGAGGTGATCGCCGGCATCGCCAAAGGTTATCGCGACGCCCATGACGACAAGGACGTGCGCGTCATCGTTCTGACCGGGGCCGGCGACAAGGCGTTTTGCGCCGGCGCCGACCTGCAGAACTCGGGCGCCGCCTTTGCGATGGATTTTTCCCGGCCCAACGTCGATTACGCCGATCTGTTGCGGCTGTCGCAGAATGCCACCAAGCCTGCGATCGCGCGGGTGGGAGGCGTCTGCATGGCCGGCGGCATGGGGCTGTTGTGCATGACCGACATGGCGGTCGCCGCCGACCACGTGATGTTTGGACTGCCCGAAGTGAAAGTCGGCGTGTTCCCGATGCAGGTGATGGCGCTGCTGCAATCCATCGCGCCGCGCCGCCTGATCAACGAGTGGGCGCTGACCGGCGAGCCCTTCGATGCGAAGACCGCGCAGGCCGCCGGGCTTCTCAATTACGTGGTGCCGCCAGCCGAACTCGACGCCAAGGTTGACTGGCTGATCGGCCGCATCGTCGACAAGTCGCCGACCGCGATCCGGCGCGGCAAATACGCCATGCGCGCGATCGCCTCGATGTCGTTCGACGAGAGTATCGCCTACACCGAAAGTCAGATTGCGCTGCTGGCGCTGACCGAGGACGCCAAGGAGGGCCTCAAGGCGTTCGGCGAAAAGCGTAAACCCTCCTGGCCGGGAAAGTGAAAGCGGCCGGCACGCTGCATTTCTCGCGCGCTGCGTTTGGACCGGGTTCGCTGTGATGTCATTGCTCGATGACTGGATAGTTCATTGCGCCGACCCGATTGGTCCGCGAGCGACGCCGCCACCCTGGCTCCTGCCGCCCCAGCATATCGACAGGCTGGTCGAGCAGGCGGAAGCGCACGGCGTGCTCGGTGCCGTCTTGCAAAACTTTCCAGCATTTGCGAGCGAGCCGGCATTCGCGGTTTCCCGGAAGGCGGCGCGTGACCGCAACCGTGCCAATGCGGCATTCTCATTGCTGCTGAGGCGCGAGGCTGAAATCCTGATGGCGGACGTTGGCGACCAGCCGGCTGCGGTGGTCAAAGGTCCGGTGTTTGCGCGCTGGCTCTATCCGGAGCCTTCGCTGCGCTGCTTCACGGACATCGACATTCTGGCCGCCCCGGAAGCCTTGCCACGCATCAGCGAGGCGCTCGCGGATCATGGGTACATTCTGGTCGAGAGCCACCCGCGAGAGTTCAAATGGCTGCATCGCGACAACGACAGGGTGATGGTCGAGGTGCAAACGGATCTGGTTCACGCCGACAGCCTCCATCAGGTGCTGTCGCTACCCTACCAGACTGTTGCAGCCGCCCCGGAGGCGGCCGAAGCGCTGCTGCTGATTGCGCTCGTGCACGGTGCCGGGCACCAGTACGAGCGGCTTCAGCACGTGGTGGATGTCTGCCAGGCAGCTCGCGCGCTGAAAGAAGCCGCCGAAGAGCGCCGCTTCGAAGACCTGGTGAAGGCCACGAATGCACGCTTCGTCGCCGTGGTCGGCCTGCTGCTCGCTGGACGTATCCTGGGTGAACGGCGCTGCGCCGAATTCGCCGATGCGCTTGGATCGACGCGCTACGTGGCTATCGCCCGCCTGCTGCTCGATCGAACCGTGATCATGTCGACCATGGATGACCGCCGCTCCCGCTGGGGTTGGCGACGCCAGGCCTTTCGATGGTTGATCCGGCAGGGCTATTCCGCTTGAACACCTGCGCCTCTGCTTCAAACGATCTTCAGGGTTTGCTAGGGTGGTTGTCGAATTTCAAGCTTGGTCTGGACGGGTTCGCCATGTTTGCTGCCGATGACATCCCAATCCAGCGCCGAGGATTTCAGCTGGAAGAACTCGACGGCGAGACATTGCTGTATCGGCATTCACTGAAAAAGCTGATCTATCTCAACGAAAGCGCTGCCTCGATCTGGCGGCTGTGCGACGGCAAACGCACCGCGCGGGAGATCGCCAACCTGCTGACCGATGTCTACCCGGAAGCCGGCGACATTGTCGCGGCCGAAGTCGCTGATGCGATCGACAGCCTCGTTCGCGAGGGTGCGCTGCGGATGGCACATCGGCCCGACGAATTGGAGCCGGACGCGGTCGGCAATTCCGCTGGATCGCAAGCCGCCTCAGGCAAGCTGGCCTAGAAATTCCTGCTTCAGGCCCTCAATGATGTTGCTGGCCTTGGGCTCGCCGATCAGTTCGCGAAAATGCGCTTCCATCGCATCGGTTGGCAGGTCGAGTTCGCGGAAGCCGACCAGATAGTTCCAGATCCGGTCTTCAAACGTGTTGCGATAGGGAACCCCCATCGGCCGGTTGAAGCGATGCACCCAGCGCAGGAACGGCAGGCACAGAGTGCGGCCACCGGCCCGCCGGAATTTTTCGTGGATATAGCCTTCTTCACCGCCGAAGCCGCGGAACGCGTCATTGAAGGGCTGCCAGGCGGCGCGGCGGCATGCAAACAATCCCATGCCTTGCATCGGAATTTCGAACGGCGCGGCATCCGGATTGTCTGCCAGGCCGTTATTGTCCCAAATGCCATACATCCCGCCGCGCCATTCCGGCCGGAAATGCGTGGCGAGGCCGGCAAGATCGTCGTACAGCAACGGTCCCTGCAGCAGGTCCTGCGTGGCCGGGTTGGCGGCGAAATAGTCGATCAGCTTTTTCACCGCCCCCGGCAGCACGAAGACGTGCAAATCCATGCACAGCACGAACTCGCCTGCGGCCTCGTCGAACACCCGGCTTTTTACCGAAGTGCCGCAACGTGATGCCTCCGGAACGTAACGATAATTGGGGATGTGAGCTTCCAGCGCCTTGAGCGACTTTGAGCATATCCCGTCGGGATGGTTGTCGATGACCACGAACTCCGTGTCCTCGACGATCTCGGGGTGATAAATCCTCAGCGCCTGCAACGTGAAGTAGACGCCGTCATAATCATCGTAAGTCGCCATGCCGATCGTCAGCTTTGCCGGGTTGCGGCGTGGCGTCGGAGATGGAATTTCATAACGGACCGCCGGCGCGGTCGTGGCGCTGGCCGCTGGCCGACCCGCAAAAGCCGTCATCAACCGCCGACCCCGGCGGCCATTGACGCCGCCCTCGAGGACCAGTTTGGCGAGCATATCGGCAACGTCGTCGAGCTGGTCGAATGCCCCGTAACTCAGTTCGACAGCCGTGACGCGCTGGGCGAGGCCACTGAGGATCGCGAACCCGCCGTCCGGAAGATTCCGGGAATTGACGTTGCATGCCATCAGCCCGATGCAAGCCTTGGCGGATGTCAACGGCCGTATCGCGATATCGCTGCCGCGCGCGAACGACGGAAAGACAATCAACCCGCAGGGCGGCAGGTCAGCTCGAGCCGGAGCGAGCGCCTGCTCGGGCCTGAACATGAGAGTTTGGCCGGCGCGATGGCTTGGGGCGCACGCGAACCGCGGAAGCGCGGAGACGATCGTGTCGCCATCGCGCTTTAGCATCAGCGCGCGCGGAAGGCCGGCTACGGCGCCATCGGCGGTCAGGACGGCCAGTTCGTCGGTCAGATAGTCAAAGCCCCGGTCAACGAACCATGCGGTAAGGGACGATTTCCCGGCACCGGAGTTGCCAGGGATCAGGATCGAGCGGCCGCTCCAGCCGACCGCCCCGGCATGCAGCGCCACGGCATTGGTTGTATGAGCCGCAAGGCGGCTGGCCACGATTTCGGATAGCTGAATCAGCGTTTGGGGCCGGCTCAATCCGCTCGACGGCTTCTCCGGTGCGCATGCTTCGCGGATTGCGTAGCGGCCGCCATTCTCGGCTGTGACGGTGACAAGCGCGCAAGGCTCGGTGGTGGTGGGCCCGCTGGAGCCGAACAACAGTTGAACGTCGCGTCCCCAGTCCGACGGCAATCGCAACTCGACCGATTGATCCCGCAGCGAAACAAGCACGGTTTTCAAACTGGGACTCTGGGCTGCCGCTACAATGGCAGCGGTGTCGTGGTGGTTGTCGTAGTGGTAGTCGTCGGCGCAAGGGTGGTTGTGGTCGTCGTCGTCGTTCCAGAGAGCGCCGCGTGAGCAGGTGCTATGATCAATTCCACCACCGGTTTGGTCCACCGTGCCGGCAATTCGATCAGGGTGGCAACACCCCCGACAACAATCGCAACTTTCTTTACGACGTCCCTGCGGGTTGTATCCTTACTCACTTACAGCCCCCAAAAAAATCAAAAATGTTCAGTCACACACGACCAATACAGACGGGTTAGATCAGAGTTCCCCCAATGGCTCAAGCAGGCAGTGACGGCTTTCCGGCCGCTATGCGGGTCCGGGTCCCGCTTTGGCGGAATATTTGTGCCCCAAAAGATTCCAATCCCGGACAGCCCTGGAATTCGCGGAGCACCGTTCACCCAGCATTCGCCTTCAGCCCTGCGGCCTCGATGCCGGCAACGGCGCAGATCTCGTCGTTGTCAGAGGTGTCGCCGCTGACGCCCACGGCGCCGAGCAGCACGCCGCCGCTCTGGATCAGCACGCCGCCGGGCACCGGCACCATCCGCCCCTGCGCCAGCGTATTCACCGCGCTGATGAAAAAGGCCTGCTCCTGCGCGCGCTGGAACAGCGCCCGCGAGCCCATGCCCATGGCGAGCGCGCCGTAGGCCTTGCCGTGGGCGACCTCGCTGCGCAGCAGGCTGGTGCCGTCCTGCGCCGCGGACATTTTGACGCAGCCGCGTGCGTCGAGCACGGTCACGACAAGCGGCTTCAGCTTCTTCTCGACGGCCTTGGCCAATGCGGCATCGAGAATCTTGCGGGCGACGTCGAGGGTCAGTTCGGACATGGATCGGTTCCTTTTGCGTGAGAGGAGGGATTAAGGGTTAGGTCGCGCGCTGTCGAGGCTCATCGCCAGCACGCGGGCGACGTGAAGGGCTGCGCGGTCGGTGCCGTCGGCAATCTGATGCCGGCACGAGGTGCCGTCGGCGACGATCAGCGCCGCGGCGTCGGCGCCGCGCACCGCCGGCAGCAGCGAGAACTCGGCCATGTCGATCGAGGCCCGATAGGTGTCGGCGCCGTAGCCGAACGCGCCAGCCATGCCGCAACAACTGGACTCGATGGTTTCGACCTTCAAATCTGGAATCAGCCGAAGCGCTTGTTCGACCGGCTTGAAGGCGCCGAATGATTTCTGATGGCAGTGGCCGTGCACCAGCGCCTTGCCGGCGACCGGGCCGAGCGGCAGTTGCAGGCGTCCAGCCTCGGCCTCGCGGACCAGAAATTCCTCGAACAACAGCGCCTGCGCGCTGACGCGTCTGGCTGATACGTCCGATCGCAGCGACAGCAGCTCGTCGCGCAGCGTCAACAGGCAGCTCGGCTCGAGGCCAATGATGGGCACGCCGCGCTCGGCGAACGGCGCGTAGGTCTCGACCAGCCGATCCAGTTCCGCGCGCGCGTGATCGACGAGGCCCGCCGAAAGAAAGGTCCGCCCGCAGCACAGGGGACGGCCGCTATCGGCGGGCTTCGGGAGATGGACGCGGTAGCCGCCCGCGACCAGCACGCGCAGCGCGGCGTCGAGATTTTCCCGCTCATAGGCGCGGTTGAAAGTATCGGCGAACAGCACGACTTCGCGGCCATCCACGGGGCCTAATGCCTCGGCGTCGGGTTTGAACACATCGCGCCGCCATGTCGGCAATGTCCGTTGCGCGCTGATGCCGGCGAATTTTTCCAGCAGCCTTCGCAGCAGAGGACTGTGGTTGCGCCAATTGGCGAGCGGGGCGAAGCGCGCGGCGAGGCCCGCATAGTGCGGCAGATAGCCGACCAGCCGATCCCTCAGCGTCAATCCATGTTTTGCCACCCGCGCGGCCAGCACCTCGATCTTCATCCTGGCCATGTCGACGCCAACAGGGCATTCGTGCCGGCAGGCCTTGCAGGACACGCAAAGTTTGAGCGTCTCCATCATTTCATCGGACGACAGCGCGTCCGGGCCCAATTGGCCCGAGATCGCCAGCCGCAGCGTATTGGCGCGGCCGCGCGTGACATCCTTCTCGTTGCGGGTGGCGCGATAGGACGGGCACATCACGCCGCCCTCGAGCTTGCGGCAGGCGCCATTGTTGTTGCACATCTCGACCGCGCCCTGGAAACCGCCGCCGGCGCCGGGATAGGCCGACCAGTCGAGCACGGTTTTGAACTCGCGGACGCGGTAGTCCGGCGGATAGCGAAACAGCGTGCGGTCGTCCATTCTGGGCGCATCGACGATCTTGCCGGGATTGAGCACATTGCCCGGATCGAAGCGGTGCTTGACCGTCCTGAAATCCTCGACGATTCGCGGGCCGAACATGGTCTCGTGGAATTCCGAGCGCACCAGCCCATCGCCATGCTCGCCGGAATGCGAGCCCTTGTATTCCCTGACCATCGCAAAGGTTTCTTCGGCGATGGCGCGCATCGCGCTGACGTCTTTTTCCAGTTTCAGGTTCAGCACCGGGCGCACATGCAGGCAGCCTTCGGAAGCGTGCGCATACATGGTGCCGCTGGTGCCGTGCCGGGCGAAGATCTCGTTGAGCCGTGCGGTGTAGTCGGCCAGATGCGGCAGCGGCACGGCGCAGTCCTCGACAAAGGAGACCGGCTTGCCTGCCCCTTTCATCGACATCATGACGTTGAGGCCGGCGGCGCGAAACTCGGCGATGCCGGTCTGCAAGCTCGGCTCTGATGAGCTCGACCACGCCGCCCCATTTGCGTTTGGGGTTGTTCCAGCCGAAGCCGAGATCGGCCATCAGCTCGCCGAGCGCCTTCAATCGCCGGAGATTATCGGCCTGATCTTCCTCGGCGAACTCGACGATCAGCACCGCATCGGGATCGCCGCGCACGGCGGTCGCGATGATCGGCTTGAACATCTCGATTTCGCGGCCCAGCGCCAGCATGGTGCGGTCCACCAGCTCGACCGCGATCGGCCGCAGTTTGACCAGATGCTGCGCGGCATCCATGGCCTCATAGAAACTGCCGAAATGGCAGACGCCGAGCACCTTGTTGCGGATCACCGGCCACAGCTTCAGTTCGACCTGAGTGGTGAAGGCGAGGGTGCCTTCGGAGCCCACCAGCAGATGCGCCAAATTGTTCGGCGTATTGCGTGGCACCAGCGCGTCGAGATTGTAACCGCCGACGCGGCGCTGCACTTTCGGAAATTTTCTCGGCGATTTCGTCCGCCTCGCGCTCGCCGAGATCGAGCATGTCGCGAAACAGCGCCAGCCCGCTGTCGTTCGCGTTCAATTGCGCAAGATCCCGCGCGACCTCGCCGAAATGCAAGAGCGTGCCGTCGGCCAACGCGGCATCGATCGAGCGGGTGTTGTCGCGCATGGTGCCGTAGCGCAGCGACCGCCCGCCGCAGGAATTGTTGCCGGCCATGCCGCCGATAGTGGCCCGCGATGCGGTGGAGACATCGACCGGAAACCACAGGCCATGCTTCCTGAGCTGGCGGTTGAGGTCGTCGAGCACGATGCCCGGCTCGACCACGCAAGCGCGGTTCTCGACGTCGAGCGAGACGATGCGGTTCAGGTGTTTGGAGAAATCGATGACGATGCCGTCATTGACGGTCTGGCCGCATTGCGAGGTGCCGCCGCCGCGCGGCGTGACGATCCGGCCCTCGTCGCGGGCGATCGCCAGCGCCCGCAGCGCCTCGTCCATGGTGCGCGGCACCACCACGCCGGCGGGCATGATCTGGTAGAACGAGGCGTCGGTCGCATAGCGGCCGCGGTTGAAGGAATCGAAGAAGACGTCGCCGCTGATCTCGCGCGCCAGCCGGTCTTCGAGGGTCCGGTCTTCGAGGGTCCGGTCTTCTCGGGTCATTGCGTCCTTGGCCATTCTATCCCCGCTGTCGCCGCGGACGGATTATGCTTGCGCGGGCCCGGCTCGGGTAAGAAATGCAGCTTTCCTGCCTGATTTTATATTTTGAATGCAAAATATCGCCTGACTTCTGGCCGGTCAGGCCGATTCGGACGCTATCGGGGCGCCGTCTTTGAGATGCTCGACGGCCGCGGTCCGCTTGTTGCGCAGGTGCCTGAACAGGATGTCGCTGAGTTCGCTGCCGGCGCGGCGGCGCAATGCGTCCAGGATGGCCTCGTGTTCGCGCATGGCCTCGCCCCAGCGCTCCCGCTTGCGGGCGAAATTGGCGGAATAGCGGATCCGGCGAATCCGCCCCGCAAGGCTCGCATACGTGCTCTTCAGCGCCGCGTTGCGCGAGGCCTCGACGATCTTCTGGTGGATCAGCTGGTTGACGCGAAAATAACCGTGCATGTCGCGGTGCAGGTAGCAGCCATACATCTCGTAATGCAGCCGCTCGATCTCGGCGATCTCGGCATCGCTGATGTTTTCGCAGGCCAGCCGTCCGGCGAGGCCTTCGAGCCCGCCCATCAGATCGAACAGTTCGCCGAGATCATGTTCGCTCAACTGCCGCACCCGGGCGCCGCGGTTCGGCAACAGTTCGACCAGGCCTTCGGCCGCCAGCACCTTCAGCGCTTCGCGCAACGGCGTGCGGGAAATGCCGAGCATCTCGCAAAGCTGCCGTTCGGGAATGCGGCCGCCGTCCGCGATGTTGCCCTCGACGATATGGTCGCGCAGCCGCGTCAGGATTTCGTCATGCAGCGACTGGTCTTCGCGGTCGGCAAGCGTGCCGGCCGCGAGCGCCGTGGAGGTGGCGTCGCCGGGAATCAGGGGTTTCATGGGGTGGAACATAGGCCGTGACGGTGACGCCGTCGATCCAAAAATGTCGACAATTATTCGGTTGCAACGCTAAAAATTGAATGCAATATCGGTGGGCGGCTCGGATCAGAAGGAGGAAATCCCATGACGGCGCATCAGGGACGGCATTTTTTGCAGATTCCCGGTCCGAGCCCCGTGCCGGATCGCGTGCTCCGCGCCATGGACATGCCGGTCATCGACCATCGCAGTCCGCAATTTGCCGAGTTGGGCAAGGCGGTGCTGCAGGGCTGCCAGAAGATCTTCAAGACCTCCGGACCGGTCATCATCTTTCCCTCCTCGGGCACCGGCGCCTGGGAGGCTGCAATCGTCAATACGCTGTCGCCGGGCGACAAGGTGCTGATGGTGGAAACCGGCCATTTCGCCACGATGTGGCGGCAGATGGCGGCGCGATGGGGCATCGAGGTCGATTTCATCCCGGGCGACTGGCGCCACGGCGTCGACCCCGCTGAAATCGAAGCCAGGCTGGCGCAGGATACGGCGCGCGCCATCAAGGCGGTCATGGTGGTGCATAACGAGACATCCACCGGCGTCACCAGCCGGGTCGCCGACATCCGCGCCGCGATCGACCGGACCGTCCATCCCGCGCTGCTGCTGGTCGATACGATCTCCTCGCTCGGTTCGGTCGATTACCGGCACGATGAATGGAAGGTCGACGTCACCGTCGCCGGGTCGCAAAAGGGATTCATGCTGCCGCCGGGGTTCGGCTTCAACGCCATCTCCGAGAAGGCGCGTGCCGCGGCCAGGGCCAACAAGATGCCGCGGTCCTATTGGGACTGGGAAGAGATGCTCAAGCCCAACGCGGCCGGCTTCTTTCCCTATACGCCTGCCACCAACCTGCTTTACGGGCTGCGCGAAGCCATTGCGATGCTGCTCGAGGAGGGGCTCGACCAGGTATTCGCGCGGCACCAGCGCCTCGCGGCCGCAACCCGCGCCGCCGTCACTCATTGGGGCCTCGAAGTGCTGTGCCTCGAGCCGTCGGAATATTCGCCGGTGCTGACCGCGGTGCTGATGCCGCCCGGGCATGACGCCGACAAATTCCGCAAGGTCGTGCTCGACAATTACAACATGTCGCTCGGCTCGGGGCTCGGCAAAGTCGCCGGCAAGGTGTTTCGCATCGGCCATCTCGGCGAGTGCAACGAACTCACTTTGATCGGCGCCTTGTCCGGCGTGGAAATGGGGCTTGCCGCCGCCGGCGTGCCGCACCGGGCCGGCGGCGTCGACGCCGCGATGAAATTGCTGGAAGAGCGCCCGGAGTCTAATTCTCCACCGCATCTGAGGGTAATCAAGACCTAATGGTACAAACCACGATTAGTGCCCTCAAGGGCAGTTAAATCCCCCAGCGAACCTGTATGTAAGTTCAATGGGTTAGGCGAGGTAGACATGCCAACCAGGCGCGATTTGTCGTCGCGTTGATAGGTACGACAATACGCGAAAAGGCCTGTGAGAATGGCCCCTTTGCTCGCGTTCTCGGTATGGTTAATTTTGAGAAGGGGCGCTGCTTCGTTGCGCCGAGGCCGATGAAGACCGATATTGGTGACAAGGACCGCGCGATGGAGATGGAAATGGCAGCGCCCAGGCGAACTACGGCGGTCAGCACCGAAGTGGTCAGTGACCCGACCGTGATGAGCGGGGAGCCTGTGGTGCGGGGAACGCGTATCCTGGCCGGAACGATCCTGAGTTATCTCAGGACCGACAGTCCCCCCGAAGAGATATTCAGGGACTACCCGAGCTTGCCCGTCGACGGCATTGATGCCGTCGTCCGCTGGGCCGAGGCGACTTATGGAGCGGACTGGAAGTCGGCCAACGCGACGACGCGCAGCCATTGAGAGATCGTTTTCTCATCGACGAATGCCTAAGCGGCGACTTGGTCGCAAGCGCCAAGGCGCGCGGCTATGAGGCAGACTACGTCCCCCACATCGGCAAGGGCGGTTGGCAGGATTGGAATCTGGTGCCGTTCGCAGTCGAGAACGACTACATCGTCGTGACTCTCAACCGGCGGGACTTCCTGAAACAGCACGCTGCGCTCGACGTCCATCCGGGTCTCGTCATCCTCATTCCCCAAGCCCCCAGGGACAAGCGCTCGCACCAAACCGATCTGTTCGAGAGGGCCTTGGAAGCGTTCGCCGCCATGAACGACGACCTCGTCAACAAGGTCATGGAGGTGCTCGAGGACGGCAGCGTACGTATTCGCGACTGGAATGCGGACGAGCACGATATCGGCCACATCAACAATCCGAAGTGGATTTAGGTGCTTCGTCGCGGACCTCTCCGGCAAGATCCCGCCGCAGCCGCGGCCGGCATAGCAGCGTCGGCCCCAAGCGGTTTCGAGAACGTAAAGAGGTTCCTACTAGATCGGGATGAGACCAGGTTTGGTCATATCCGGCGTTGGCGAACTTGATAACCGACGCGAACTCGCAACCCAGCTGCGCGCGTTGAACCCGTGACCGTTGCGCCTTGCCGCTGGCGGCCGCATGATCGATCCCGAGTTGGTATAGTAGACGAGGTGCAATTCCGACTCCCGAGGATGCCGCGTCGACCCCATTTGCACCTCAAAACACACGATTTTGGCAAGAGGTGCCAGGTCGAAAGACAGTCGTATTAGGGACCCGCCCTCCCAAGGATTGACGGCGCCTGCCGGGCAGGGGACAAGCCGGTCGAATAGTGATATTCGAGCCCACCCAAACCAGAATACCGCCCGGGAAGGACGCCAGATGACCCTGCATACAGGAAGGCATTTTCTCCAGATTCCAGGACCGACCAACGTGCCCGACCGGGTGCTGCGGGCCATGGATATGCCCACCCTGGATCACCGCGGTCCCGAATTCGCCGAACTGGGCCATGCCGTGCTGGCGGGCTGCCAGCGCGTTTTCCGCACCAAACAGCCGGTCATCATCTATCCGGCGTCGGGAACCGGCGCCTGGGAAGCCGCGATCGTGAACACGTTGTCGCCGGGCGACAAGGTGCTGATGGCCGAGACCGGCCAGTTTGCGGTGCTGTGGCGCGGCATCGCCGAGAAGTTCAAGCTCGATGTCGAATTCATGCCGACCGATTGGCGCCGCGGCGCCAATGTGGAGGAGATCGAGGCCAGGCTCGCCGCCGACCGCCAGCACAAGATCAAGGCCGTCTGCGTGGTGCACAACGAGACCTCGACCAGCTGCGTCACCCATCCGCTCGAGGTCCGCAAGGCGCTCAACCGCACCAATCACCCGGCGCTGCTGATGGTCGACACCATCTCCGGTCTCGCCTCGCTGGAATATGAACACGATGCGTGGGGCATCGATATTTCCGTCGCCGGGTCGCAAAAGGGCATGATGCTGCCGCCGGGGCTGAGCTTCAACGCGGTCTCGGAAAAGGCGCTGGCGGCCTCCAGGGCGAACAACTCGCTGCGATCCTATTGGGATTGGCAGGACATGCTGGCGATCAACAAGATCGGCACCTTCCCCTATACGCCGGCGACGAATTTGCTGTTCGCGCTCAAGGAAGCGATTGCGATGCTGGAGGAAGAGGGGCTTGAGAACGTCTGGGCGCGGCATATGCGTCATGGCGCGGCGACCCGCGCCGCGGTCAAGGCGTGGGGCCTTGAGCCCGTCTGCCTCGACCCGCACGCTTATTCGGCGGCGCTGACCGCCGTGATGGTGCCGGAAGGACACGACGCCGACGCCTTCCGCAAGGTCGTCCTGGACAACTTCGACATGTCGCTCGGCACTGGTTTGGGCAAGCTCAAGGGCAAGGCATTCCGGATCGGCCATATCGGGCACTTCAACGATCTGATGCTGATGGGCACGCTCTCGGGCGTCGAGATGGGCCTCGATCTCGCTGACGTGCCGCATCGCGCCGGCGGCGTGATCGCCGCCATGGACGTCCTGAAAGGGCGCGACGTGACGCCGATGCCGAAATCCAGGGAAACATCCAAGGCCGCCGTTGCCTGAACCAGAGATGCCGTCATTTCCGGGGCGCGCGCTACCCTGACGCGCTTTCCGAAAACCTGATCCCGCCAACAACAGAAAGAGCGTGCGATGAACGCCCCGGCACAAGCGAGCGAAGACCTTCTCTATGTCGTCGAGGACGGCATCGCCCGGCTGACGTTCAACCGCCCGCAGGCCCGCAACGCGCTGACCTTCGCGATGTACGAGCGGATGGCGGAGATCTGCGCGAGCGTGAACGAAGACCGTTCGATCAAGGTGATGATCCTCACCGGCACCGGCGACAAGGCGTTCGCGTCGGGCACCGACATCTCGCAGTTCCGCGCCTTCAAGACCGCGCAGGATGCGATCGATTATGAGGAGCGGATCGATCGCGTGCTGGGCGCGCTGGAAAAGGTCCGGGTGCCGACCATTGCGGCCATTGCCGGCGCCTGCACCGGCGGCGGGGCGGGAATCGCCGCCTGCTGCGACATCCGGATCGCCACCGCGGCGATGCGGTTCGGCTTTCCGATCGCGCGCACGCTCGGCAATTGCCTGTCGATGTCCAACATCTCCAGGATGGTCGCGCTGGTCGGGCCGGCACGGACCAAGGACCTCATCTTCACGGCGCGGCTGATCGAGGCGCCGGAGGCGTTGGCGCTCGGTCTGCTCAACGAAATCGTGCCCGACGTGCCGGCCCTGCAGCGCCGCGCCGATGAAACCGCAAAACTCGTTGCCGGCCATGCGCCGATCACGATGGAAACCGCCAAGGAAGCGGTGCTCCGCATCCGGCGGACGTTGTCGCGCGAGGAGGGCCGCGATCTGATCCTGCGCGCCTACATGAGCGAGGATTTCCGCGAGGGCATGGACGCGTTCCTCAACAAGCGCGCGCCGCAGTGGAAGGGGAAATAATCTTTTTGGACAGCTTACCGCCGGTTCGAATTCCTTTCGCTCCGCCAGCTTGGCCACCGCCAGCATATTCTCTACGCGAGGTTGTTGGAAATTAAGCCCAGTATTAGCAGCGATTTCTGATTTGAGCTTCGGACGTCTAATCAGTGGCTTATTCTTCTCCAGATGCCCCGTTTCTCTCCGGAGCTCTGGACTCCGCGGATTTGGTACGGTTATCGAAATTCGAGTGTTTCGAGAGGCTTATGAAATTTAACGAAATGGGATTTTGTAGCTCCTCTCGGCCAGGCAAGAGCATCCGATTTCGAAATCGCCATATCGAGGTTCGAAGCCTTCCGCCCCAGCCACGCAATGTGCATTTCAGAGAATTTCCTTCTTCGGATGAGAAAGACCCGCCAAATGCGGGCTTTTCTCATCGCCAATAGTTTCTGGAGACCGATGTTCGAACTTTTTGGACCGAACATTCCCAAAAGTCTTCAGCCGAATCCAAGAAAACTCCTGTTTTCCGGAGACTTGCCTTTCCCTGCGTGCCAGACCTGGCAGCGCGTTTTCGTCTGAATGCCCCACTTCCTCGACAAAACTGGTCATAGCGCGGCAAGAGGTAGTGGTGGCGATGCGACAGCGCAATCGCAATAAAGGAGAGAAGCGATGAACCTGAAGGGCGTGGTTGCACTAGTGACGGGCGGCAATGGCGGGCTGGGGCAGCGCATCTGCCACGCGCTCGCGCAGGAGGGCGCACATGTGGCTGTCATGTACGCTCGCAGCCGCGACCAAGCGGAAAGCGTAGCTAGCGAACTAACGTCGCGTTATCAGATAAAAGCTCGAGCTTTCGCCTGTGACATAACCGACGGCGCGGCTGTGGATCGGCTGGTAGGCGAGGTAACCCAGGCCTTCGGCCGCCTTGATGTTCTGATCAATGACGCCGCTTACAACGTCTCGATCCCCTTCGGCGATCTCGACAATCTGACGCTGGAGGTATGGAACAAGATCATGGCCATCAACCTGACGGGGCCGATGCGCTTGACCAAGGCGGTAGCCCCTATCATGAAGGCCCAGGGACGAGGCCGCATCATCAACATAGCTTCGGTAGCAGGGCTCAGCCCAACCGGCTCTTCTATCGCCTATGCCGTGTCGAAGGCGGGGCTCATTCATCTGACGCGTTGCATGGCGGTGGCGTTAGCGCCTGAGACGCTCGTCAACTGCGTGGCACCGGGCCTGCTGGACGGCACTCGCGCGACAGCCAATCTCCGGTCCGAGCAGATCGAGCGCTCCGCATCGGGCTCGCTTCTGAAGAGGCCAGCCGACAAGGACGACTGCGCCGACATGGTGGTCGCCATGTGCCGCACCGAGACCATGACCGGCCAGACCGTCGTCATCAACTCTGGACGCATCTTCCACTAAGACGACGGGCCAGACAGCTTCGAGCGGCTCGTTCCGTGGAGTGCGGCAGAATCCCAGAAACGCCTGTGCGGCAACGTTTTTTGAGAAACTATGCATTGCTATGAGAAGCCCCGTTAGTGGCCGGAATCGAACGGTCGCCTTAAGAGAACTTTGTTGACGAGAGCGTTATTTCATTGGTTGCTTACATCCGCTTCTGGAGACGCTTTATCGAGTTGCAGCGAACGGGCTTCCATTCGACGCCGCCCGGCTTGGGAATATCTGAGGTTTGATCGATGGTTGTTTGGTCTCCTTTTAGGTTCAACAGCGGACGAGAGATGGCAAATCGGTTTGCGATTGCTCCGCTAACAACCGATTCTTCCCATGAAGATGGGACGGCTACCGAAAACGAACTCGAATTTGTCCGACGACGTGCTGCCAGCGGATTCGGAGCCACCATTTCTTCCGCCGCTTACGTCGAACAAGACGGGCGCTCTTGGCAGGGAATAGGTGCGACACATGAGGGACACTTGTCCAGTCTCCATCGGCTCGCTGAAGCAATGCGTGCCGCAGGAGGTCTTGCGATCCTCCAAATATATGACGGTGGCCGCATCGCGAAGCCCGAGTTGATAGGTGAGCAATGTCTGCGTGCGCCTTCTGCAGTTGCATCGTTGCGTCCCGGAGCAAAGACGCCAAGGGCGATGACGGCCAATGAGGTTGAAAGCCTGATTGCAAGCTTCCGAGAGGCTGCTTCCCTGGCTCGAAAGGCTGGTTTCGACGGCGTTGAGATTCACGGAGCTAACCACTACGCGGTTCATCAGTTTTTTTCACCTCGGGCCAATCATCGCGTTGATAATTGGGGAGGCACGCTTTCAAAGCGTATGAATTTTCCTCTCGCTGTCGCGCAAGCCGTTCGCGACGCGCTCGGTCCAAAGCTGATCACAGGGTTTCGCGTTACGCCATTTGAGTCCGAGCCGGACGGTTATGCGCTTGAGGACGCCAAACTGCTTTGTAATGAACTTGCCAAGTTGGATCTCGACTACATCTCCGTTTCGCTCGATGATTATCGGAAGAGCCGACCTGTGGGAGAGACCCGTGTTTATGATGGTCCGGTCGAGAAGAGTTATACCCCGGCAGAGAGTCCAATCACGGAATTTGCCCGCGTTATAGCCGGCCGCAGTGCGGTCATGGCAAGCGGTGGGATTAAAACGTGCATAGATGCTGAGGGGGCGATCAAAATGGGAGCTGATCTGGTCGCCGTAGGACGCGCTGTGGTGGTTGATCCAGAGTGGCTTTCCAAAGTCCGAAGTAAGAGTGAAGCATCGATACTTGCGGGACTGCCGAAGGATGAACTCGAGATAGCCAGAGCTTTAAGCATTCCTCCGAGAATGGTCAAATACCTGCTGAGCCGCCCAGGTTGGATCCCTCGCCTTTAGACCTGGCCTTCTCGGATGTGGTGATATCGCGAACGTTGGTCGATCGGCTAAATGCCGAGAGTAGTGTTGAAGTTCGGACAACAAATCAAGAAGGCTTGCCTTGAGTTGGAGATACCCTGTACCACAAGAGCCCCGGGAATGGGGCTTCAATGGGCCTTCTTGAGGCTCGATTGGCAAATGTCCGTTTGCGGACCTCGGATATTTCATGACCTTCCGAGATCATCGATCTTGTGAATCGCGTTCCGGGCCCTGCAGCGTGACGCCGCCGTCGACTACCAGCACCTGACCGGTGATGTAGCGGGCGTAGTTGCTGAGTAAGAATTTCACTGCGTGGCCTACATCCCACCCGGTACCTTCGGTCTTCAGTATTGAGGCTTTGACGCGCTGAGCGCGTGCGGCTTCGCTCATGCCCTTGCCGCTAGCATAGACCATGGGCGTATACATCGGACCGGGACAGATGCAGTTGACCCGGATGTTGTCGCGGCCGTGATCGACCGCCATCGCTTGGGAAAGTCCGATTACCGCGGCCTTCGAAGTCGTGTAAGTGGTGAGCCCACGTGGCCGGAGTGCTGAGATCGACGAGATGTTGACTATCGAGCCGCCCTTGGTTGTCTTGATCATGGCCGGGATCGCGTGCTTGGAGAGCAGGAACATGGTCTCGACGTTGACTTGCATCACGCGCCGATATTCCTCGGGCTTCTGCTCGACGACGCTGCCGCGGCTGCCGATGCCGACATTGTTGTCTAGGAAGTCGAGGCGGCCCCAGCGGTCGACGGCAGCATCGACCAATTGCTTACATTCGGTTTCTCTGGTGACGTCGGCGGCATGTGCTGCCGCCGTGCCGCCCTCGGCCTGAATTATTTCGACCGTGCGTTCGGCGAGTTTTTGGTCGAGATCAGCCACCACCACCTTGGTACCCGCGCGTGCGAGCAGGATTGCCGCCGCGCGGCCGTTGCCGATTCCCTCACCCACCGCGCCGCCGCCGCTTATGATTGCGACCTTGCCGGTTAAGCCGGCGTCGTGCTCGGGACCCTTCATTACGTTCCTCCCTTAGCCAGCCCAGGGGCGCTAACTGCGTTTGGTCTCGTGTGATTTTCTGCGCATTAGGGATGATTTCAGACAATACAGCAAGATGTGCGTCTTCGGCGCAAAGCGGACGTGCGAGCTTCCTCGACGAACTCCGGCTATTGCGGACCAAAGAGCGCGGAATGTTGCGATGCCCACGCCGCCGGCAGCGGCTTGAGGAGATCATCAAGGTGAAGTGTGCTGGGTTGGCGTCCAGCGAGGATCGCCTCAGTAATATCTGGAGCGATCAAAGTCAGGCGGAGAATGCGACCAAAATAGGATTCGTTCACCCGCTCGGCCTCGGCCGGTTCGGTCGAGGAGTTGTATTCGCCGCTTTCGAGCATTTGTCGCCAACGGTGAGCGCGGACAATGGCTTTGACAAGCGCGGTGTCGGCGCGGGGAGCAGGGGACCATGGTGCTGCGCCCGGTGGTGCTAGGATCTGTTTGCGCCCGCCGCGCCGGCGAAAGGTGACGGAAATACTAACCGTGGCGGTGCGCCGATGCCTGCTGATGCTGGTTTTGAAGGCTGAAGCCGGGGTTGTCATGCGGCATCCCGCTGTGGAGTAGAATTGTGGGTCAACTCGTCGACGAGGGAGGCGACGCCGGTGATCCGGAGCTGGATGTCGACACGGTCGGCTAGCACATTGACGCGTTCAACGAGCAATCCAATGATACGAGACTGCTCGGCCGGGAAGAGCTGGTTCCAGAGTGGGTCGAACGCTTGCAGCGCTTTGCGGACCTCGGACTCGGTTATGCCTTTGACGGACTTGCGGGCAGTGCGCCAGGTCTGGACGATGATTTCGGGGGATAGCAGCAGAAGGCGGACCTTGTCGATCACGATCTTCTCGATCCCGGCGGCCGGAACGCGCGTAACCGGATAATCGCCCGAACCCTGCTTAAGGACGGTCTGGCTGAGATAGTAGCGATAGAGCCTGCCATTCTTCCGTGTGTGCGTCGGCGACATAGCCGCGCCAGTGGGACTGAACCGGATTGTTGTCGTGGTGTTTCCCTTCAGATTGAAAAAATCAATAATTATCGCCAGGGTTGCTCATAGTTCTCTTTGCGGACATCGAGTGTGATCCAGTTCACCCAGCAGACGAAATCCCGACCGCCATCGGTGTTCGATTCCGCGATCGTAGGAGCTGCAAATTCCATAATGGGTGGTCAGCTATTTCGGAGGGGATTCGAAGCCACAGGTTCCATAGCTTGTAACACGACCAATGTTCCGCGGCTAAATCAGATTGGAAATCCCTGGCCAAGCGCGCTAGGCCGTTCGAGCGACGCTGTCGGCCGTTCGGCGGGGATGGATTCACAGCTGAAGACAGGTACTGCAAATTATCAGTTTACGCTTGAGCCTCGCCTCCTCGGCTTGATCGGCAGCCTGCTGCTGGTCCCAGCTGTCTTTTGAGTGAACCTTGCTATCTGGCTCGGTGACGGCTCCAGCCAGGGGCGTCGCCCGCGCACGTTGTTTTGACGAAGGCTCAGCTGGCCTTGTGTCCTCGGTCGGGGAAGTGCCAAGCCCGTCCCAGGCGACCGGCGCGCCTGCCTGCGGTGCACAACCGTTTCCCAAAGCACAGCAATTGGCCAGCAGCAGCCCGGTGGCAAGGAATGCAATGCATTTTGAAACCATAGTGAGTGTCTACTGCCAAGGAAACAAAGAGCTGTTGAAGAGAACGAGACGTCGGCTCGCCGGCGCGGATTAGTTCACCTCACACTCAAAAGCCGAGTAGCGCAAGTCCAACCCAGCTAAAGGCGAGTAATGAACAGGCGATCGCCACAACTGATGCCAAGGCTGCAACGGCTTTTGCTGACCGCATCACCAAAATCCTTGTCGAAAACATTCAAATTCTGTCCAGCGAATTGTGCTCAATAATGGCGAGAATTCGCCGCGAAAGATAAATCGGCCGGCTGTGGCTGCCTTGCCACATCGAGAGCTTGCCCGCAAAAACCCGCAATCCCTGCACGTAGTGGCGAATCGGTGGGGATTTTTGCGCATGTACCGTTTGTGGAGCGGCGGTGGCAAAACGTATCTCGTAATGGCGGTAGCGCTGGTTCTCCTTGCGCTCGTCCTCGTACGGCTGGGTCTCGAAGCGTTGCCGCCTCAGTCTGCCCGGGATTTTGAGGATTGCGCCGAGCAGGTCGAGGCAAAACACCGATCGAATGAGGAGCACGTTGCCTTGATGAAGGACTGCAACGCGCGGTTCGCCGGGCGGCGAAAGGCGGGCGGCGGCTATCGTTATTACGACTTCATGCAGGATCGCAGTTTCGACATTGCGGGCCCTAATCCGACAGCGGAGGAGCGCAATGCGATCGATCGCGCGTATATGGGGTTCCTCGATGCGCAACGGCGCGAAGCTGTTTCAGCCGAATTGGCAAAAAGACGGAACGAACAGTTACGGGCGGATCTGGAAAGAGCGCATCAACTTGTCGGACCACCGATAGCGTTGACGCCCCTGAATTCGCCTCCGCTACCTGCGAAGCGTCCGGTGGGCCGATCAAAATCGCCGCGCTGTGAACAAGCTTCGCTATCGTGCAGGTGGGCCAAATTTTCAGCGGCTGTGAAGAATGCCTTCGCTTCGTCGTCCATGACGAAGCCATAAAACCAAACCGGATTAACTTCGCCACCGACGCGCCGCACGAAGAGCCAAATCGCAAACTGCTCCCAGTTCGATGCACAACAAAGGCGCCGCGAACGCCAGCCAACGATCCCCGCTATTTCGAGGCGTTTGGCTTAGCGGCACTTCAGGCGAGGCCGAGCGCCACGAGATCCGCGGGCGCTCAGTAAGATGCACTCACATCAAACTGCGAACCGACGCACGTATAGCCAAGCACCATCGAGAACAGCCAGACGATGCGCCTTACCCCCTGGCTCATCGGCAAATTGACCTCGAACCTGGCGAGGTCAACTTGCGCCTGCTCACCCGCGGGTGTTTCGAAGCGTACTTCCGCTCGAAGACGAGTTCAACTTCTCGCCCTCCCAACTATGACGCGGTTTCGAGTTCCGTCGAAGATTATCGCCAAACCTTGCCGAGCTGTCGTGATCCTGACGAGGACCAAAAGGGCAAGTCCTGGGGTAACCTTGGAACGGGCCGAACGGCCAACCAAATCGATTGATAGGGCGCGGATAACAGCAACAGGAAGAGGGCCCTGTCAGCTTGGTAGCCGGCAGCGGGTCGACTGCTTGCTGAACCATGCATGACGACATCCCCTTCGGGTGTGCAAACGCGCCACTTCCATGTTCGGCGGCGCCTCTTCAAGACCTTTTCAAAAACTAGAAATTGATCAGACATTGCGACCGGGGACTTTGCTAAGCGCTTCCAAAGGGATAATCCTTTCGCTCTTTTGTGTAGAGGTCTCCTCTCGGGGTTCAAAGAAATTTATTGAGATGGCCGGAGCTTTAGCGAACAAAAATTACACAAGGGTGTCGCAAAAATCGGCAACGAATCGAGGTGATTACGTCTCGCCAAGAAACAACCTTAAATTCTACCATCGATAAGATGCTTCTACAAAAAAGCTATTCGAAACTTAAAATATTTGGATGTAAAAATGTTTTGGCCAAGGCCGGATCAAGTCGTTCGCATTTACAGCACTGTAATGTTGATTGTCGAACATCGCTGACATACTGCCTCAATCGAACTCCCTTTTCGTTGTTATAAAACTAGCAATCTGAATTTAACGGGCCCTGCGCCTGTAGCTTCTTATGAAGGTACTCGATGCCATTTTCCTCCAACAAGATTGCGTTGTTCGTCGATGGCGCCAATCTGCACGCGACAGCGAAGGCGCTCGGTTTCGACATCGATTACAAGCGCCTGCTCAAGGAATTCCAAAGTCGCGGAACGCTCTTGCGCGCGTTCTATTACACGGTGATCATTGAAAATCAGGAATTTTCGTCGATTCGTTCCTTGATCGACTGGCTCGATTACAATGGCTACGCCGTCATCACGAAACCCGCAAAAGAGTTTGATGGTGGTGAGAGCCGTCGCAAGATGAAACGCAATATGCACATCGAACTCGTGATCGACGCGATGGAACTCGCAGAACATGTCGATCAGATTGTGCTGTTTTCGGGCGACGGGGATTTCCGCTCGCTGGCCGAGGCGGTGCAGCGCCGGGGCGTCCACGTTACTGTGGTGTCGAGCATGTCCAGCCAGCCGCCGATGATTGCCGACGATCTGCGGCGTCAGGCCGATGTCTTCACCGATCTCGTGGAACTAGTCGCCCGATTCAGTCAGATTGAGGGATATAAGTGCCTAAGTTTGACGCGGGCTTTGGACGTTGTGAAGTGCCAGTTGGCCTTGGTGTGATTGGCATTTCGCTCCTGCTCCCAGGCGGCGACTTCGTCGATGAGGGTTTGCTTGTCGGGGATGCGGCGATCGAGGCACTGGGACGCCAGGACGCCGAGTTCGGACTCCGCCAGGTCGAGCCAACTGCCGTGCTTTGGCGTGTAGTGCCATTCGAAGCGCTCGACCAAGCGCCTGGCTTCGGCGGCCGGAAAGGCTTCGTAGAGTGAAGCCTTGCTGTGAATGTTGAGATTGTCCTGGACCAGAACGATGGTCTTGGCGTTCGAGAAGTGGGTATCGGCCAGATCTTTCAGGACGTGAGCATAATCCACGGCGGTGTGGCGATCCGTGACCTTGACACGGCGCCAGCCCTTCGAGCGGAGCAAACATCATGAACAGATTGGCAGTGCCGTTGCGCTCGTACTCGTAATCGAAGCGGGCCGGGTGTCCCGCTTTCATCGGGATCGGCACGCGCGTTTCGGCCAACAGTTGCTTTGAGGTCTCGTCCAGGCAGACCAGCGGGTAATCGGGATCGCGTGGCCGCGTGTACACGGCCAGCACATCTTCCATCGCCGCTACGAACGCGCTGTTCGCCTTCGGCGGAATGACCCAGCATTGCCGCCGATGGGGCTTGAGAGAGTTTTTTTAAGCGTCCGCCCGATCGTTGAATCGCTGGCGCGGTCGACGATGCCGAGTTCCACGACCTTGGTCTCCAACAGCCGCAAGGTCCAGCGCGTGCGTCCCTTGGGAGGCTTGGAGCAAGCCAGGGCGATCAGTTTGGCCTCCTTCTCGCCATCAAATATCGCTGGCACGGCCGGCGTCGCCCGTTGCTTGCGGCTCAACACCGCCTCAAGGCCCTCTTCCACCAGTTGTTTGCGCACCCGGTAGACCATGGACACGCTGGTCTCCAACGCCTTGATGATCCGGCTGTCACTCCAGCCTTCACCGGCTTCGGAGACATCGGCCTTCAGCAATATCCGCGCCTTCAGCAGCCGTTGCGCCGGGCTCTTTCCTTTCCGGATCAGCGCTTCGAGCCGTGCGCGCTCATCCGCGCTCAACCGCACAACATATCTCTTTACCGAAATCTCCTTCGCAGCCATGATTCCTCCGTCGCCAATTTTGGCGACAAAAGCGAATCACTAAATCATACTTCAAATTGGTTGAAGCGAGCGACTAGCCCAACTTGCGCAGTTGGGGGTGGTTTTTGCGATTTTGCGCGAGCTCGTGTGAGTCTAATCAAGGGGTTGGGTGGCGCGAAGGAGCGATTTGAGCGTGTAGTGACGACCTTGGGTATTTTCTTTCGCTGCCGAGGTGGTCTGATGGCGCATGTACCTGCGCCACACGATTCGCAAGAAGGATGGAAAGGCTCACCGCTATTGGTGCCTGGTACGCAGCGTTCGCGTCGGGCGTCGTGTCATCCAGCAAACGGTGGCGCATTTAGGCGAACTCGACGAGCACGGCCGGGTTGAGGCGCGGGCAGCTGGCTCGCCGGCTGATCGGCGCACCCGAGCAAGCGCAGCTGTTCGATGACGGCAGCGAGCAAATGACGGTACCGGTTCGGTTGAAGGGCATTCGGATCGAGCGCTCGCGTCGGTTTGGCGATGTATATTTGGCGTTGGCATTGTGGCGCGGGACGGGCCTTGCGGAGTTGTGCGACCGACTACTGCCAGCTGGCAAGGAGCGCATCTCGTGGGCGAAGATGGCGGCCGTTCTGGTAGCGTCGCGGCTGTGCGAGCCGTCGAGCGAGTTGCACATTGCCGAGGATTGGTACCGCCGCACGGCGCTTTCCGATTTGCTGCAGCTTGAAGACGATCAGGTCAACAAAGACCGGCTTTACCGCGCCCTCGATCATCTCATTGTGCACAAGGAGGCACTCGAAGCGCATTTGTCGCGGCGGTGCGGCGAGCTGTTTGCCATTCAGAACGAAGTGCTGCTCTATGACGTCACCAGCACATATTTTGAAGGCCAAGCGGAAGCAAACCCTCTGGCCCGGCGCGGCTACTCGCGGGATCATCGGCCCGATTGTAAGCAGGTGTGCATCGCGCTGGTCGTGACCTTCGACGGCTTTCCCTTGGGCTACGAGGTGTTCGCCGGCAACACGCACGACTCGCGAACCCTGCAGACGATCGTGGCCACCATGGAGGCCCGCCATGGCATGCTGGGCCGCGTGTGGATCAGCGATCGCGGCATGGCCAGCGCCGACAATCTGGCGTGGCTACGAAGCACTGGCCGCCGCTATATCATCGGCGCGCCGAAGTCGGAGCTGAAGAAGTTCAGCTCCGCACTTGCCGCCGCGGACGGATGGCGCACGGTCCATGAAGGCGTCGAGGTCAAACTCACGCGCCACCCCGAGACCGAGGAGACCGTGATCCTGTGCCGTTCCGCCGATCGGCGCAACAAAGAGCGGGCCATGCACGACAAGTTCAGCCAGCGGATCGAAGAAGCGCTACAGCGCCTGGCTGCGCGCTTGGCTCATGCGAAGAAGCGTGTCGATCCGGCAGTTGTGAATCGGCAGATCGGCCGCATCCTGCAGCAAAACCAGCGATCTGCCGCCCGCTTCGCCATCACGCTGGAGCCGGATGGCTGTCCCGCGGGCTTCCGTCTTAGCGTCATTTACAACGACGCCTTCGACGACTGGGCCGCGATCTCGGAGGGCGCCTATCTGTTGCGTTCGAATATCTGCGATTGGAGCGATCAACAGCTCTGGAAAGCCTATATCCAACTCACCGAGGCAGAGGCCGCCTTCCGCATCCAGAAGGATCAGCTGAACCTGCGCCCGATCTGGCACCAGCGTGCCGAACGTGTGCAGGCGCATATCCTCGTTTGCTTTCTCGCCTTCGTGCTGTGGAAGACCCTCGAGATGTGGCAGAGCCGCGCTGGTCTCGGCAATTCCCCAAGAACCGTGCTCGAAGAACTCGCGCGCATTCAATCGAATGATGTCGTGTTGCCAACCGCCGCCCACGGCCAGATCCGCCTGCGTTGCGTCACCCAGCCCGATGCCGCTCAGGCCGCTCTCCTTGACCGCCTCGGCATCGTCTTGCCGAAGCGCATGCGCCTCGCCGAACACCAGCTGCCGGCCATCGCCGCCAGCGCCTGATCACCGACTACTCGACCAGAAATGTAGTGACGACTTTTCGGCTAAGCCATTGATTTGCCTAAAGCCGACCCCCAATTCTGCGCAAGTTGGGCTAGAACTAAGGTCCAAGATCGGCCGCGATCTGTCCGAGCGGCCGGCTCCGCGCGAGCTGCGTCAACATTCGAAATTCCTGCAGCGTGCGACTGTGACGAGGGGTAATGACGGCGATTTCGGCGATTAATTAGGGCTGGCCTATCGCTCCCTCGCTAACTTTCGCCGCCCTCAATGCTTTTCCTTCCGGTCAGGGTGAACACCCGCTCGACATGACGATTGAGCGCTCACATCACGCTTAACGCGTCCGCCCAGGAAATAAGTCAGCATCATACCCTTGCCTTTCAAGGGTACTTGCCCCCGTAATTCACAATGGAATGTATCCCTGACCCTTCGATAGGTTGTCTCCGAAATCTGAATGCGACTGGGTAATCCGGAGGACTCCAGACGGCTTGCTGTGTTCACGGTGTCGCCCCAGACGTCGTAGATCGACCGGTGCTGGCCGATCAGGCCCGCCACCACCTCCCCAGAATGGATTCCTATCCGCGCCTCGAGTGTTTCGCCGAACCGTTTGCCGGTTTCGTGCACCGCATCGATCATGCCGAGCGCCATATCGGCAACTGCATGCGCGTGACCGGGACTTTCTTCCGGTATTCCGCCGGCGACCATGTAGGCATCGCCGATCGTTTTGATCTTTTCCAGCTTGAACTCCTTTGCCATCGCATCAAAAGCCGAAAACAGGGTGTTCAGGAGGTCAACGATGCGCGCCGGCGAACATTTGCCTGCGAGGGTGGTAAAATCCACCAAATCGGCGAACAGGATGGTCGCATCTGGAAAGCTGTCGGCGATCGCAATGTCTCCGTTGCGGATGCGGCTTACGATCGTTCCCGGCAGAATATTTAGCAACAGCGCTTCGGTCTTGCCCTTCTCGACCCGCAACTCGTCGATGAAAGCCAGTTCGCGATCGCGTAGCCGCTTTCGCTCTAGGCACGCTCCAATTCGTGCTCCGAGCAGCACGGGATCGAAAGGTTTCGGAATATAATCTTCGGCTCCCGCCTCGATGCAACGCACGATGCTGTCGATCTCGTCCAGCGCCGAGATCATCATGACCGGAATATGTTGGTCAACTGGATTGGCTTTTAGCAGCTTCAACACCTCCAATCCGTTTATATCGGGCATCATCAGATCGAGCAGGACGAGGTCAAATTGGGATTTGGCCACTGCCTCCAGGGCTGATCTGCCGCCGTCAGCCGTAGCAACAGTATGGCCTTGGCGCCGAAGCCTGCGTGAAAGCAGATCGCGGTTAGCCTCCGTGTCGTCGACCACGAGGATCCGACCCGACAGCAAGTTCGGCTTGTGCTTGGGCGTGATCGGCTGAATTGACCGCATGATCTCGCCGACCAGGTCGCGAGATACCCCGGTCAACGGCGATATACTCGAAGGCTCAAGATTTCTTGTATCGGTCAAGCCAAACAGATTGTCGATTTGCCCAAGCAATTGATCGGCGGCCGCCATGATCCGTGCGATGTCGTTCAGTAAATCTTCACGGCCGCTTTCGCGGGCATCCTCCATGATCAATTCGCTATAACCCTTGACGGCGTTGAGCGGGGTCCGCAGATCATGTCGAAGCGTGTTGCTGAGAGCCGCAGAATCGTCTCCGGTTTCCCACGGACCTTGCGTGGCCAGACTCACCAGCCGGCCGAGCTGCCCCCGGAGCAAAAGGCCGGCCGAATGGATGCGTTCGAGGTCCGAGACCAGCGACTTGTCCTCGCTGCGGCGTGCATCCTCGATCAGGATTTCAGTCAGTTCTAGAATGGTAGCGATTGGCGTCGCGAATTCCTGGCGCACGAAGGCCGTGCGTGCATGTTGGAGGCGCTGGTCTGGATCAGTCACGTTAAATCTGAACCGACATGGTTATCCCTTAAGGCCGTGCCAGGAGCGCGTCGATCTTTTCGAGCAGACGCGGCATTTCAATCGGCTTCGTATCGTAGTCGTCGCATCCGGCGCCAAGCGCCCGCTCTCGATCGCCCGACATGGCATGTGCCGTGAGCGCGATGATCGGAATACGGGAAGATGCTTCGGCCGCCTTAACGCGCCGTGTCGCCTCCCAGCCGTCAATGACCGGCAGGCTCATGTCCATCAAAATCAAATCCGGCTTCTCACTTTGAGCCATGGCCACCGCTTGTTCGCCATCGACCGCCATCACAACTTCATATCCCTTGCGGAGGAGGCGGCGCGAGAGCATGTCGCGATTCATCTCATTATCTTCGACTAATAAAATCTTCGCCATCAAATCACCATCACGTCATCGCTTGACGATTACATTTCGATATCGGCGGGGGCCGGACGCCGGCCCACTGCTTTGGCAATCGCTGCGGCAATGTCCCTGTCGATTGAATCGCCTTTTTCGATAACGGTACGTACCGCGAGAAGGCCTCGCTCGGCCGCTGTCAATTGCTTGGCGGTGATGACCACCACCGGCACATGACGCCAATCCGCGCGACTGTTGAAGGTATCAAGAAACTCAAAACCGTCCATCTCCGGCATCATCAGGTCGAGCAGGATCAGCGCAGGTGCCGGATTTTCCGCGAGCCAGGAAAGGGCCAGTCGACCATTGGTGACCTCTGCGACAGTCAAGCCCATCTTTTCAATGGTATTACGCACTGTGTCGCGGGTCGCCGGGTCATCCTCGACAAGCAGAACAGGACCGTCGCGAGACAGGAGATGGCGCAGCAGCGTGGTCAATTCCGCGCGATCAACCGGCTTGGTCATAACCTCGGCCGCGCCCAGCGATAAACCGATGCCCCGATCCGGCGCCACCGTGACCATGATAACTGGAATGTCGCAAAGTTCGGGGTTGGCCTTGAGCGCGCCGAGGACGGCCCAACCATCGGTTTTCGGCATTAGGACGTCGAGCGTGATCGCGTCCGGCTGCAGCTTGAGGGCAAGCGCCAGCGCCTCGTCGCCGCCGCGCGCCTGGACGGTGCGGTAACCCTCGCGCCTGAGACTTGTCGTCAACAAATCCCTTGAAGCAGCATCGTCGTCGACGACAAGCACGGTGATTGACCCGCTTTCCTCCTGCGAGTTGGCTGTTGGCTCCGCAGATAACCTGATTGTAGCCTCCGAGCGCGGTGGCTCGGCCGCTTGATCTGGAATGATAATCGTGAACGTCGAGCCTTCCCCGACCCGGCTAGCGACCGAGATGTCGCCGCCGAGCAACCGGCAGAAGTGTCGCGTGATGGCCAGACCAAGACCAGTTCCGCCGAATTTTTTGGTGGTCGAAGCATCGGCCTGGCTGAAGGCTTGAAACAGTCGGCCAAGTTGCTCCGTGGTCATACCGATGCCTGTATCGGAGATCGTCATTTGGACCATCGCTCGATCCGTTCGCTCAATTGCGAGCGTCAACTTCCCGTTTTGGGTGAATTTACTGGCATTGCTGAGAACGTTAAGAAGGCACTGCTTCACTTTCGTACGGTCGGTGCGCATGCTGCCAATGTCCTTTGCCACACGCAGCTCGAGCGTGTTGCCGCTCTTGGCCACCAAAGGCCTAATGATCGCTCCCACCTCTTCGAGCAGCGACGGAAGGTCGACCTCCTCAATGAATACTTCCATCTTGCCGGCTTCGACCTTGGAAAGGTCGAGGATATCATTGATCAGTCCCAGCAGATGACGTCCAGCACCTTCGATTTTCTTGAGGTCGGGGACGAACTGCTCCTGGCCGCCGTCGGCCGCGTCTTCCTGAAGGATCTCGCTATAACCAATGATGGCATTGAGCGGGGTTCGCAATTCGTGACTCATATTGGCCAGGAATTGGCTCTTGGTCCGATTGGCGACTTCCGATAACTCGCGCGCCTCCTCCAGTTCAAGGTTGTGTTGCCGCAGCTCCGTGATGTCGGAATAGACCGCGACCGTTCCGCCGCCCTGAATGCGGCGCTCGCTGATGCGGACGTAACGGCCACCATATCGGTATTCGGCAAAGCCGCCCGAATGCTCGCGCCGTGCTTGCCGCTCGGCGATCCATTCTTGCGGGCTCTGGTTGCCAAGGTCGACCAGTGAACGCGAGATCGACTGCCTCAAGCACCTCTCCGAAAGTCGTGCCTGGTTTGATGATGTCGGCAAGGCCTGGATAAATTGCGCGGAACTGCTCGTTGAACAGAACGATCCGATCGTCTGAATCGTATAGCACGAAACCTTCCGAGATCGTAGCGATAGCGGCTGCGATGGTTTTTCGTTGCGCCTCGGCCTCGGCCGCGAAGCGGTCGCGCTCCTTGAGGCTGTCCCGAAAAAGCCCAAGCGTGCGCGCCATAGCGCCGATCTCGTCAGACCCTGCGGA
>CAVYMZ010000017.1:0-127900 GCA_963769705.1 uncultured Alphaproteobacteria bacterium
CACGATTTCGAGGACGCGATCGACATCGAGGACGACCATGAGCTGGCCGTCGAGGCGATGGACGCCGCCGGCGAGCTTGGCCATGCGGGGATCGAGATTGACGGGGTTTTCCTCGCAGCCATCGTCGGGAAGCCTGAGCACTTCGCCGATCTGGTCGATCAGGAGGCCATAGGATTCGCCGCGCAGGTCGACGCCGACCGCCATCGGCGGCTTGCCGTCGTCGTTCTTGGGCAGGCCGAGCCGGGCGCGCATGTCGACCACGGTGACGATGCGGCCGCGCAGATTGAGCACGCCGGCGATCTCGCCCGGCGACAGCGGCACCCGCGTCAGCCGTTCCGGCATGAACACGTCCTGGACGCGGGAGATCGGCAGCCCGAACAATTGCCCGCCGATCATCGCGGTGACGTATTCGGCGACGGCGCCTTCGGTGAGGTCGGTCTTGCTGGTCATGGTCGGATTCCTTGTGCCGGGCTCGCTCATGCCGCCGCCCGGTGCTGTTCGGCGGTCTGTTCCTTCAGCGCCGCGATCAGGCCGGGACGGTCGAACTTGGCGACGTAATCGTGGAAGCCGGCCTGCCGGCCGCGCTCGATCGCCGCCGGCGATACCAGCGAGGACAGCCCGATGATCGGCATCGTACTCAGGTGCTGGTCGGCCCGGATGGTCTCGGCGAACTCGAACCCGTTCATGTCGGGCATTTCGATATCGGTCAGCACCACGTCGAAGCTCTGGCCCGAGCGCAGCACGGTCAGGCCCTCCTGGGCGTTGGGCGCCACCCGCACCTTGTAGCCGGCGGCCTTGAGCACCGGCGCCAGCATGTTGCGGAAGAACGCGCTATCGTCGACCAGCAGCACCGATTGCGCCGAGGCTGACGGGCGTCATCTCCTTGCGGGTGAACCAGTCGGGGAACGCCATCGGCAGGAAGTGGCCGACGTCGATCACCTCGGTGGCCTGGCCCTTGATCACGGCGGAGCCGAAAATGCCGTCCGGCGAGCCGCCGACCTCGATGTTGAGCCGCTCCTCGACGATGTCGACGATCTCGTCGACCACCAGCCCCATCGAGCGGCGGTCGTCGGCGAACACCAGGATCGGCTGCGAGCCGGAGGTCTGGACGTTGACGCCGGCCATCTGCACCAGCGGCATCAGCTGGTCGCGGTACTGCACCATGTAGCGGCCGTTGGAGAGTTCGATCTTGTCGCAGGCGATCTCCTCCAGCCGGGTGACGAGGCCGAGCGGCACCGCCTTGGGCTGGTTGGTGCCGGCGCGGAACACCAATAGCGAGGTCAGCTGCTCGGCGGCGCTGGCGCGGGAAGCTGCGTTCTCGTCGGCGATCTCGTGGGAAGCCGCACCCGAGGCGCCCAATGCCTTGGCGATGCCGTTGGGATCGATGATCATGATCACGGCGCCGTCGCCCAGGATGGTGTTGCCGGAGAACATGTCGATGTGGCGCAGTTTCGTGGACATCGGCTTGACCACGATTTCCTCGGTGTGGAACACGCCGTCGACCACGATGCCGAAGGTCTGGCTGCCGACCTGGGTGACGACGATGAAGCCGTTCTCCGGATCGGAGGAGGAGCCGTCGTCGATCTTCAACAGCTTCTTCAGGTGCATCAGCGGCAGCAGCTTGTTGCGCAGCCGCAATACCGCGGTGTCCTTGATGCGCTCGATGCGGTGTTCGGAATTGGCGCGCGCCCGCACCAGTTCGACCACCGACAGCTGCGGAATGGCAAACCGGTCGCCGCCGGCCTCCACGATCAGCGCCGAGACGATGGCGAGCGTCAGCGGGATCTTGATGGTGACGCTAGAACCCTCGCCGGCCACCGACTTGACGTCGATGGTGCCGCCGATCTGGTCGATATTGGTGCGCACCACGTCCATGCCGACGCCGCGGCCGGACACCGAGGTGATGGCAGCCGCGGTCGAGAAGCCGGGCGCGAAGATGAACTTGTGGATCTGCGCTTCCGTCATCTTCTCCAGTTCGGCCTCGCTGACGAGACCGCTGGAGACCGCCTTGGCCTTGATCTTCTCGGTGTTGAGGCCGCGGCCGTTGTCGGCGATGCAGATGATGATGTGGCCGCCTTCATGATAGGCGGACAGGCGGATGGTGCCCTGCTCGGGCTTGCCGCAGGCCATGCGCTCGGCGGGGGTCTCCAGCCCGTGGTCGGCGGAGTTGCGCACCATGTGGGTGAGCGGGTCCTTGATCAGGTCGAGCACCTGGCGGTCGAGCTCGGTGTCGGCGCCGTGCATCTCCAGTTCGATCTGCTTGCCGAGTTCGCCCGACAGGTCGCGCACGATGCGCGGCAGCTTCTGCCAGGCATTGCCGATCGGCTGCATCCGCGTCTTCATGACGCCTTCCTGCAGTTCGGCGGTGACGTTGGAGAGCCGCTGCAGCGGCACCTTGAACTCGGTGTCCTCGTTGCGGCGGGAGATTTCCAGCAGCTGGTTGCGGGTCAGAACCAGTTCCGACACCATGGTCATCAGATGTTCCAGCGTATCCACGTTGACGCGGATCGACTGGTTGGCGACCTTGTCGGCCTCCTGGACTTCGTCGGCGGCGACCGCCGGCTTGGTGGCTGCGGGTTTGGCCGCGGCGGGTTTTGCTTCCTTCGCGGCCGGCTTTGCTTCCCTGGCCGGCGCAGAGGCCTCGGCCGCGGGCTGCGGCGCGACCGGCGCTGCCGGCGCAGGCGCTGCTTCGGTCGCGGTCTCGCGGAAGGCGCGCTCCAGTTCGTCGAGCGATACTTCGCCGGGGCGCAGCGGCCGCTCCAGCGTCTGCGGTACCAGCGAGCCCTCGGCAACCGGGGGCGTCGCAGCGGCCGGCGCTGCCTCAGCCGGCGAAGCCTGTTCTGTCATCGCTTTCATCCCACGCTCTACCATTGCTTCCAGTTCGCCGATCAGATCCTGGTCGGAGCCGTCCGGCTCGGCCTCGTTGGCCTCGAGCTGACCCAGGATGTCCTTGATGCGGTCGATCGTGGTCAGGATCAGCGTGACCGCCTGCCCGGTCACCGGCATGCCGTCGCGGAATTTGCCCATCAGCGTCTCGGCGGCATGCGCCAGCGCTTCCAGCCGCGGCAGCCCGAGGAAGCCGCAGGTGCCCTTGATGGTGTGGACCAGGCGGAAGATGTTATCGAGTATCTTGGCGTTGTTCGGTTCCTGCTCGAACCGAACCAGCTGATTGTCGACGGTATCCAGGCTCTCGCTGGTCTCCGTCAGAAACTCCCGCAGCAGATCATCCATGAAACCAGCCTTTGGACGCACGGGCGCGCCACTTCGACACGCCCTTCGAACGAGGCCAGCTTCACCGCAAAGCGTTTAATATTGGTTGAGTAAATCCAAAAGAACGGGATCAACAAAGAGATAAGGCGCCCTCGGCGATCCCCGGGCGCCCCGTAACCTCCGGTTAACCATGTTTGCTCAGGAAGCGGTAACGACCACCGCATCGCCCTCGGGCGCGAGCACCACATTCAGCCCGCAGGCCTGCGCCAACAGCCGCGTATAATAAGGCTGCACCGCATGGGCATCGACCGTATGCGTCGAGCCCGCACTCAAGAGATCGGCGATATTCTGCGGCATGCGGGCGTTGAGCCCGCTGGCCGCGACGCGAAAGCCGATCTGCTCGCCCTCGCCGATCGGATCGACCGTGAGCACGCCGCCGCGCGGGATCGTCTGCTGCGCGATCACCATCATGTTCAACAGCAGCTTGACCCGGTTCTTGGGCAACAGCACGCGCGGCAAGTTCCACGCGATCGAGGTCTTGTTGTCCTCGAGGTGACCGCGCGCCATGGTCTGCGCATCGCCGAGATCGATCTGCGCGCCGGAGGATCCCGCGGCGCCGAACGCCAGCCGGCAGAACTGCAACCGCGCCGACGCCGTCTTGGCGCTCTTGCGGATCAGGTCGAGGGCGAACTCGCGGTCTTCCGGCTTGGGATTGTCGTCGAGGACCTCAAGCCCATTGACGATGGCGCCGACCGGGCTGATGAGATCATGACAAACCCGCGAACATAACAGCGCCGCCAGTTCGAGGGCGTCGGGGGCCGGAGCGGGAGACGGGGTGTCGGACATAAGATGTTCCTGTAAATCCGCTGAAAGCGCGGACCAAGGCGAATCACGCTTGCTTCCCGGCTTGATACACTGCGGATGCGCGTGCTGCCAACACAAGGCCGAAACCGCAGCGATAAGGCGAACAGCAGATGAAATCCGCCCATGAATAAGGCAACTTCGCCCGCCATCGTGATCGAAGGCGAGGCCGCGGCCGCGCTGCTGGGGCCATTGACCGATCTGGTGATCCGGGCCGGAGCGGCGATTCTGGCCGTCAACCGGGCCGCGATGCGGGTCGAGGGCAAGCTCGACGGATCGCCGGTAACGGAAGCCGATCTCGCCGCCGACCGGATCATTGCCGAGGGCCTGGCGCGGATCGCGCCGCAGGTTCCGGCCCTGTCGGAAGAACGCGTCAATCTGGCGAAGCCGCCTTACAATGGCAGCTTCTTCCTGATCGATCCACTTGACGGCACCAAGGAATTCGTCGCCGGCCGTGACGAATTCACCGTCAACCTTGCGCTGGTGACGAACGGGACGCCATTGTTAGGCATCGTCGGCGCGCCCGCGCTCGGACTGGTCTGGCGCGGACTGGTCGGCCGCGGCGCGGAACGGCTGCGGTTAGGCGAAAAGCCGGTGGCCGAGCCGATCCACACCCGGCCGTATCCTAAGCGCGGCGAACCCTGGATCGCCGCCGTCAGCCGCTCGCATGGCGATGCCCGCACCGAAGCCTTCATCGCCGCGAGACCCGGCGCGATCCGCAAGACGCTCGGCTCGGCGGTCAAATTCGGCCGGGTGGCGGAGGGGCAAGCCGATATCTATCCGCGCCTTGCGCCGACATCGGAATGGGATATCGCGGCCGGCCACGCGGTCCTCACCGCCGCCGGCGGCGCGATCACGGATGCGCAAGGCGGCGCGCTGCAGTTCGGCAAGGGCCGCGCCGGATTCATCGTGCCGGAATTCATCGCCTGGGGGGATCCGTCGGCGGTGGCATGACCCATCGCCCGGGGGGCGGATCGATCGTTACTGCGCCAGATCCTGCAGCAGGGCCGGCCAGCGCGCGTTCGCCTCATGCAGGACGTGCGCGGGATCGGCAGCGAAGGCGTCGCGGGCCTCCTCGCGGCTGAACAGATAAAGCCGCTGTCCTGCGATCAGCCAGAACCGGGGATTGCCGGCCACCGTGACGCCGCGGGCCAGATCGACCGGGTCGTAGCCGCCGAACTGGGGGCCGTAAACCTCGGGATGGGCGACAAAGGACGCCCGGTTGCCTTCATTGCGGAAACGCCAGACCGCGCCCGCCGCCGACGCCTCGAACTCCTCCAGGCCGACTTCCGGCTGCGCGTCGACGAAATAGCCGACGGGGTCATACCCCTCGATGGCGAGGCCGGTGACATGGTTCACCACCACCCGCTCGGTGGTAGCGGACTGGGCCTCCGACCCGGAAAAGCCCAGCGCCACGGCGCAGAAAAGGCTGGCCAGCGAAGCGATCAAGGCTATTCCGGGGCGAAAGCCTGTTCGGGGCCTGGGGCCGTTTCTTTCCTGCCGTTGTGCCGTCATAGTTGGTGCCGATAACATCCGAGTCGGGGGATACCGGGCGCAACCTAAGGCCGTGGCCGTTGGCGTCAGGTTAAGGCCGCGGCCGGTATTCAGATCGCAGGGGTAGTTTCATGACTTTCGCATCACGCCTCGCCGCGGTGGCGCTCGCCGCGCTGATGGGCTGGGCCGTGCCCGCTTCCGCTCAGCAGCCGCCCCCGGCTCAGGCCTACCCGCCTCCGCAGCAACCCTACCCGCCTCCCGCGCAGCAGGCGCCCCCACCTTCCGCCCAGCAGGAGCCACCGCCGCCACCGCCGCAACGGCAGCCCAGCCCCAATACCTTTGCGCCGGACGAACTGATGGGCGCCGGGCACCGGTTCTTCGGCAATGTCTCGCGCGGCCTCGCCTCGGTGATCGAGCGCGCGGTCAGCCAATGGGGCCTGCCGAACGGCTATGTTCTGGGCGAGGAAGGCTCCGGCGCTTTCGTGGCCGGGTTGCGATACGGCGAAGGCACGCTCTACACCAAGAACGCCGGCGATCTCAGGGTGTACTGGCAGGGGCCCTCGGTCGGCTTCGACTGGGGCGGCGACGGCGCGCGCACCATGACGCTGGTCTACAACCTCCCCGCCACCAATGCGATTTACCAGCGCTTCGCCGGCATCGACGGCTCCGCCTACATCGTCGGCGGATTCGGGATGACCGCGCTGACGGCGAACAACATCGTGCTGGTTCCGATCCGATCCGGCATCGGACTGCGGCTCGGCGCCAATATCGGTTATCTCAAATATACGCCGCGCGCGACCTGGAACCCGTTCTGAGCTCGCGCGCGAACCGGGTTTGCAGCTACGGAGCCGGCCCGGTCAGGGATTCACGTTAACGCGCCATTAGGCTGGCGTTTACCCTGTGCCCCATGGCAGTGTGATTAAGCATCTTCTTTTCATGGGAGTTTCCGCCGATGGTCGAACCGATCATGTATCTGGCGATCGGTTTTCTGCTTTCGATGCTGGTCGGCCTGATGATCGTGCCGCTGGTGCATAACCGCGCGGTGCGGCTGACCACGCGGCGGCTCGAGGCGGCAACACCGTTGTCGATGGCCGAAATCCAGGCCGACAAGGACCAGTTGCGCGCGGAATTCGCGATGTCGGCGCGGCGGCTCGAGATGAGCGTCGACCAGCTCAAGAACAAGACCACCAGCCAGCTCGCCGAACTCGGCAAGAAGACCGATGCGATCAATCGCATGAAGATCGAGCTCGGCGAAAAGAACGCCACCATCTTCTCGCTGGAAGCGCGCGAGAAGGCGGTGAAGGAACAGTTGCGCGCCACCGAAGAGGAATTCGCCGCCAAGACGGAATCGCTGCGCGACGCCGAAAAGGCGCTGAAGGACAAGCAGGGCGATCTCGCCAAGATCAACACGGAATTGTCCGACCGCTCGATGATGGCGGAGAGCCGCCAGGTCGAGCTGGTCGCGGTGCGCGCGCAGATCGACGATCTCAAGAACCGCGTCGGCGACGCCGAAAAGGAATTCGCCGCCACGCAGGCGCGGCTCGAGCAGGAACGGAACGAATCCGAAAAGGCGACGCGGGAGCTCGCCGAGGCGCGCAGCCGCGTCGAAAATCTGAGCCAGCGCGTCACCGATCTCGATCGCCAGCTCATCCTGCAGGTCAGGGAAGCCGAGTTGCTCGGCAACCGCGTCAACGATCTGGAGCAGCGGCTTTCTACCCAGGGCAAGCTGCTCGCCGAACGCGACTTCGAAAACAACCAGCTGCGCCAGGCCAGCGAAACCGCCGAGCGCGTCGCCCGGGAATTGCGCGTCGAAATCACCGCGCTGAACAGCGGCAAGGCGCCGGCGATCGAACGAGCTGCAGAAGGAAAAGGCGGCGGTCGAGGAGCAGCTTCGCCAGGCCCGCGACGAACGCGCCAAGCTGCAGCGCGACATCAATGCGATCCAGCAGCAGGCCGAAAGCTCCTGGGCGACGGAGCGCATGGAAAACGCGCTGCTGCGCGAGCGCATCAACGATATCGCCGCCGAGGTGGCAAAACTCGCGATGCAGCTGGAAGGTCCGAATTCGCCGATCGAAACCATGCTGGCGGCGGTGGATCCGGCCGTACCGGCCAAGGCGGCAAAGCCCGTCAACGGCACCAGCGCCAACGGCGCGGCCCCGGGCAGCGTGTCCGAGGGCGGCGGAACGCTCGCCGAACGGATCCGGGCGCTGCAATCCCATGCCTCCCGCGCCCGCCAGCAGCAGCCGGGCTGAACCGCCCCATACTTAGCTTGACACCCCTGCCCCGCACTTCGTAAATCGCCGCTACGAACGACGCGTATCGCCCGATCGGACGCCACCTTGCCGGCCCTTGATCGTGCACGAAAATCCCGGACGCATAGCTCAGCGGGAGAGCGTTCCCTTCACACGGGAGAGGTCCAAGGTTCGATCCCTTGTGCGTCCACCATTGTCGATCTGCGGTCTTTGCGATTTACGGCCAATAAGCTTGCGCGACGCGATTGCCGGATAGTAGCCCGCATGAATTCCCGGAAGCTGATCGTTATCTTTGCCAGCCTCAGTGGAGGCGCGATTGGCCTGTTCGCGCCCGTCGGCGTCGTCAAATGGCTTCTGCAGGCCGAACCGGAGGACGCGGGTATCCTGACCGTGTTCTTCTTCCCGGTCTGGTGCCTGCTGGTGGTGCTGGGGCTTCTGATCGGACGCCGGATCGGACTGTTTGCGGCCGGCGACCGGCGCGTCCCGCAGAGATGATTGGATAGAATGGGCCTTTTGCCCTGCGTTTACGCAGCGGAGCCTGACGGCAACCCTGCCACCGGGACCAGCCCCGCTTGTATCGTCCGGCGACAGGCCGATCGCGCTTGCACTAAATCCCGAGGAGCCAGATCGCGACGATGGCGCCGATTACCGCGAGGCCGGAGATCGTCCAGCCGGTCGCGTAAACCGCGTCATCCGTTGCAGGCCGTTCCACCATCGTATCATGCCAGTGGGTCATGCCAGCCTCCTGCAGATTGTCCCTGCGCCTTAGGTCGCTGCCCGCAGAAAAAGGTTCAAACAATCTAAATCCGACATTGGCGGCGGGTTCTCTTCGTGCCCTGCTGCGCCAGTGGCTCATTTGGCGGCCAACGGGGTGCCGGCGGTGTGAACCAGCCGGTCGGCCTTGACGAGAACATAGGTACTGTCCGGCTGTTCCCGGGCAAGAAAGCTGATCGCAACGAACGCCGCGCAAGCCATCAGTCCCACCAGCAGGATCTTGCGGTGGGTACGCTGGTCGGCGTCGTAAAACGAACTGGACATGGTCCATCACAACCACCCGCCGGTAAACCGCGCAATCGGAGTCGCATTTTAACCTTGCCGGTGAAGGTTATTCGGAGATGCGAATTTGAACTAAGATCGCTCGATCCCATTGACCGGATCGAATTGTCCGCGCGAATTGCCCGCGTGTTGCAGTGCAAGGCCGCCGGATTTCGCGCGCGAGCCGGCCGGACCGCATCCGGCGGAACCGGTTTTCATCATCCTGTAACCGAACTGACATGCCCACGCTGCACCCCTGACACGTACCGCACTTAGCCTCCGTTCGTTCGCTGCTCGCCGAACGACTTCATGCATTTTGAAATTTTTGAACAGGGGGCTGTTATGCTCAAGCAACAGACGAAACGTCTACGCGATCGCACGGTCGTCACCGCGGCGATCTTGTCACTGATGGGATCCAACACCTACGCCTTCGACAACGGCCCGATGGGCGGCCCCCACAACAACGACCGCAGAACCACAAGCCCGATCAAGCATGTCATCGTCATCATGGGCGAAAATCGGACTTTCGACCACGTATTCGCGACCTATCAGGCCGCGCAACGGCGAGCACGTCGACAATCTGCTGTCCAAGGGAATCGTCAACAAGGACGGATCGCCCGGCCCGAACTACGCCAGGGCGGCGCAGTTCTCGGCGGTGGACAACAACTTCTACTCGCATCAGCCCCGGTGGCAAGACACCGTACAACAATTCGACCAACACGCCTGCAGACGCCCGGAACGTCCTACGCGCCGCAGACCTGCTACACGACGTCGAACGCGGCCGCGCTCAACGGTCCGGGCTGCCTGGCCACGCTGGCGCTGGCCGCGCAGGCCGATTACGGCCTGCGCCCTCAGGATCTGCCGCTGCTGACGACCGGTGCGACGGGCATCCCCGGCAATTCGCCCGACACCCGCATCCTGAACTGCCACCAACCTGCCGAACGGCCCCTATCCGCTGGTGCCAGCCGCAGCCGGGAGAGATCACCTCCAGCCTCTACGCTACTTACGGCGGCAGCCCGGTGCATCGCTTCTACCAGATGTGGCAGCAACTCGACTGCGACGCCGCAAAGGTATCCGCGGCAGAATCCGAGCGGATGTCAGGCCGACCTGTTTCCCTGGGTCGAGCAGACCGTCTCCTCCGGCAGCCAACGGCAATCCGCCGCCGAACCCGCGCCGACCCCGCTGTTGAAGGAAGGCGATATCGCGATGGGCTTCTACAACGTCGCCAAGGGTGACGCGCCCTATCTGACGCAGCTGGCCCGCGAGTACACGCTCAACGACAACTACCATCAGCCGGTGATGGGCGGCACCTTCGCCAACCAGATGATGTTCGGCTATGCCGACGCGCTGTATTATGCCGACGCCAACGGCGATCCCGCGACCCCCAACCAGGTCTTGGTTCCGGGTTCGAACCCGCCGGTTATGTCAATGAGGTCGAGAACCCCAATCCGGCGCCGGGCACCAACAACTGGTACACCAATGACGGATATGGCGGCGGCAGCTACACCAACTGCTCCGACTATAGCCAGCCGGGCGTGGCCCCGATCGTCAATTATCTGAGCGCCATCCACGTGCCGCCGAACTGCGCGCCGCACGCCTATTATCTGCTCAACAACTACGTCCCGGCCTTCATCGGCAGCGGCGCCACCGATCCGATCAACAACGGCCCGTTCACCTTGCCGCCGGTCATCAAGCAGCGCCACATCGGCGATGTGCTCAGCCAGGCCAACGTGTCGTGGGCGTATTTCGGCGAGCGCTGGAACGACTTCAAGACCGCCCCCGGTCGAGGGCGCAAACTTCGGTTCGCTCGACCCGATCGCCTATCTCTATTGCAACATCTGCAATCCGTTCCTCTATTCCGCCTCCGTCATGACCAACGCGTCCGCGCGCGACGCGCACCTGAAGGATACGCTCGATCTCTATGACGCCATCGCCAAGGGCAACCTGCCGGCGGTGTCGTTCGTGAAGCCGAGCACCTTCAACGACGGCCATCCCGCCTCGTCCAAGGCTCGATCTGTTCGAGGCCTTCACCCGGCGGATCATCGACCAGGTGCAGTCGAACGAGGAGCTCTGGGAGTCCACCGCGATCCTGGTCACCGTCGACGAGGGCGGCGGCTACTACGACTCCGGTTACATCCAGCCGGTCGACTATTTCGGCGACGGAACCCGCATCCCGATGCTGGTGGTGTCGAAATATTCGCAAGGCGGACACGTGTCGCATGAATATTCCGATCATGCCTCGATCGTGAAATTCATCGAACGCAACTGGTATCTTCCAAGCTTTCGAACCGCAGCCGCGACAATCTGCCGAACCCGAAGACGTCGGACGACAATCCCTATGTTCCGCAGAACCGTCCGGCGATCGGCGATCTCTGGGGCAATTTCTCGTTCGCCGATGGCGACCACGATCACGATCACCGACTGATCGATCCCGGCGCTCGCCGGATCAGTCGGCGGCGATGATTTCGAAAGAAGCCGAGAAGGCCGGACACTCGTCCGGCCTTCATCGTATCGAGGAGCGACCGCTTGCCCAGCCGTGCTCCAGCCGCGAATCAGTTCCGCCGTCCATGAACGAGGCGCGGCGCGCCTTCGCCAACGGCGACGTGGCGACGGCAGAGCGAATTTGCGCGGAGCTGCTGGCGCGCGCGCCGAACGATGGAAGCGCCTGGGCGCTTCTGACCGAAACCGCGCTGCAGCGAGGCCGGCCCGATGCCGCCATCGTCTGCGCCGATCGCGCGGTCGCACTGATGCCGAAGGATCCGATCCCGCTCATTCTGCGCGCAAAATGCCTGTTCGTTTCCGGCGAGGCGCGCCGCGCCTTCGAGGCCGCCGAAGCCGCGGCGAAGATCGTCGGCAACGCTCCCGAAGCACTCGACGCGCTGGGGGCGATTTTCGGCCTGCTCGGGCTGCACAAACGAGCCGGAGAATTCTTCCTGCGCGCGGTCGCCGCCCGTCCCGACGTGCCGCAATACCTGTTCAATCTCGCCGCGACCGAGCGCATGACCGGGGCGCTGAAGCGAGGCCGAAGCGCATTGCGACGCCGCCATCGCCCTCGACCCCCGCTACGGTCTTGCCCATTATCTGCGCTCCGACCTGCGCATCCAGACCGCCGATCGCAACCATATCGCGGAAATGGAAGCGCTGATCCGCGACGGCAGGCTGGCGCAGCCCAGCGAAGTCATGCTGCGCTTTGCGCTCGGCAAGGAATGCGAGGACCTGGACCTGCACGAGCGCGCGTTCGATCATGTCGAAGCCGGCTGCGACCTGCAGCACCGCTCGATCCCGCACGATCATGCCGCGGAGATCGCGGAGATCGACCGGATCATCCGCACCCACACCAGAAGCTGGATAAATTCCGCGCCGCCGGGTTATTCCGCCGCCGCTCCGGTGTTCGTCGCAGGACTCCCGCGCACCGGCACGACGCTGGTCGAGCGAATCATCGCCAGCCACGCCGCGATGAGTTCGGTCGGAGAGACCGGCGCGTTTGCCGTCGAGATGCGCCGCGCCATGAAGGATACGACAGGCCGGGCCGAACCGGCCGCGATCGGCCGGCGCTACGTCGATTCGGCGACGGCGTTCCGCGATCTGGAAAATGTCCGCTTCGTCGACAAGACGCTGCAGAATTACCTCTATTGCGGCCTCATTCACGCCGCGCTGCCGGCGGCCAGGATCATCCTGGTCCAGCGCCATCCGCTGGACGCGTGCTGGGCGATCTACAAGGCCCACTTTCAAGGCAAGTTCGCGTTCTCGTACCATCAGACCGAACTGGCGGAATATTATCTGGCCTATCGCCGCCTCTCGCGGCATTGGCGGGCGACCTTGCCGCCGGAGGTGTTGCTGGAAATCAACTACGAGGACATCGTGCGGGATCAAGCGGCGGCGAGCCGGCGTCTGATCGATTTTGTCGGACTTCCCTGGGACGACGAGGTGTTGCGGTTTCACGAAAGCCCGGCGCCGTCGGCGACCGCGAGCGCCGTTCAGGTGCGCCGTCCGATCTATGCGTCGTCGGTCGGCAAATGGCGAAACCATGCCGAGCGGCTGGCGCCGCTGCGTGCGCGGCTGGCGCGCGAGATTCCGGAAGCGGAATTGGCGTGAGGCGGCTTCGGCCGACGATCTCGGCCGGTCAGCTTAACCCCAGCCGCACATCCTTCAGCCGGCCCGCCAGCCAGGCCGACAACGGCCCGTCGATCACGCCGCCGACATAGACGTCGGAGACGACGCTCTTCTTGCCCAGCACGAGATAGACGCCGATCCAGTAGGCGAACCACAGATGCGGATCGGTCATCGCCCGCAGCTTGTGGCGGTCGTGTTCCGGCGGCTGATGATTGGTCGCTTTGCGCACCTCGATCGCGAGCAGATTGTTGGGGATTTCGCGCTGGTGCACGACGATGTCGGGATAGATCGATTTTGCCAGATGATCGTCGGTCGAGACGATCGTGCCGTGCGGCAGCCGCAAGGTGCGTTCGCCCAGCCGGTCGTAATCGCAATCGACCTCCCAGCCCGGAAACTGCTTTTCCAGATGCACCGCCAGCCGGTGCGTCAGCGTGCGCTCGCCGAGATCATGTTCCAGCAGCCAGGTCTCGTGCGCGTAAAATTCCTGGAGCGCGGCGACGACCTTGTTGAGTTCGGTTTGCATCTGGCCTCCGGCAACATTCCAGATCCTGACCGGAAATGCCTCGAACTTTTATCAGACACTCCCTCTAATTTTTCTAAATGGCTTTTTTATCTCGTCATGGCCTGATGTTCGTCATGGCCGCGCGCAGCCGCTCGCCGAAGGGCACGCGTCGCTTTCCGCTGCGCCCATGCCCGGGGCATGACGGATTTTGAAGCTGTCGCCAGGATCAAACCGGCCGCCGTCGATCCTACATCCGCACTTCGATCAGCCGCGGTCCCTTTTCCGGCATCGCTTCCGACAGCGCGGCGACGAACTCGTCGGCCGTGGTGACCGCGCGGCCGGGAACGCCCATGCCCTTGGCGAGCGCGACGAAGTCGAGCGTCGGGCGGTCGATCTTGAGCATGTCCTGCGCGCGCTGGCCGGGCTCGCCGGCGCCGACGCCGTCGAATTCGCCGCGCAGGATTTGATAGATGCGGTTGGCGAACACGATGGTGGTGACGTTGAGGCCTTCGCGCGCCTGCGTCCACAGCGATTGCAGCGTGTACATCGCGCTGCCGTCGCCGACCATGCAGATCACCTTGCGGTCGGGACAGGCCACCGCGGCGCCGGTCGCAACCGGCGTCGAAAACCCGATCGAGCCGCCCATGTTCTGCAGCCAGTCGTGCGGCGCCGCCGCCGCCGTCGGCGGAAAGAAGCCGCGCCCGGTGGTGATGGATTCGTCGACCACGATGGCGTTTTCCGGGATCGCCATCGCGATCGCCTGCGCGATCGAAGCGTGCGTCAGCGCGCCCGTGGGTTTTGCCAGCTCGACCAGCGCCTGCGGCCTGGCGTCGGACGGCTTGGCGCCGAGCGCGGAGGCCAGCGCCTCAAGGGCCGCGACCGAATTCTCGCCGCCCGAGGTCATGCGGTGAACCTCGCAGCCTTCCGGCTTCAACAGGCTCGGCTTGTTCGGATAGGCAAAGAACGCCACGGGATCGTTGGCCTCGACCAGCACGATATGCTTGAAATCCTTCAGGATCGGCAGCGCCTGCTCGATCACATAGGGAATCCGGTCGATCGAGAAGCGCCCCTTCCCGCGCGCCATGCGCGGATTATAGGTCTGGCCCATCACCTTGCAGCCGGTCTTGCCCGATATCTGCGCCGCCAGCGCCAGCCCCTGCTCGGTCAGCGCGCTGCCGGTGAGCAGCAGCAGCGTCTGCGCGCCGCCGCGGAGCACCTTGGCGGCGTCGTCCACCGCCTGCGAGGAGTAGCTGGCGCGCTGGGATTCCGCCGGCACCTGCGCGATGCCGTCGGCTTCGTTCCAGGCGGTGTCGGCCGGCAGAATGAGGGTGGCGATCTGCGGCGCTCCTGGCGGCGGCGATCGCGGCGGCGCCGTCCCTGGCGACCGATTTGGCGTCCGGCGAGGTCCGCACCCAGGCCGACATCGGCCGGGCCAGGCCCTCGATGTCGGAGGTCAGCGGCGCGTTGAAGCCGATGTGATAGACCGCGTGCTGGCCGACGATGTTGACGATGCCGGAATTCGCCTTCTTGGCGTTGTGCAGGTTGGCGAGCCCATTGGCGAGGCCGGGACCGAGATGCAGCAGCGTCGAGGCCGGCGAGCCCTTCATGCGGAAATAGCCGTCGGCGGCACCGGTCACCACGCCCTCGAACAGGCCGAGCACGCAGCGCATGCCCTCGACCCGGTCCAGCGCCGCGACGAAATGCATCTCGGAGGTGCCGGGATTGGCAAAGCAGACATCAACGCCGCCCGCCACCAGGGTCCGCACCAGACTTTCCGCACCGTTCATCATTCCACTCCCGTTCGCGAGGCTTTTTTGAATGTCAGGGCAGATCAATCATTCCTTGCGCCTTTCGTCAAAGGGTTCCCGGGCATTGCTGGTATCGCGGCAATGGCGCTTTTTTGACCGCGGCGTTTGAAAATCGGCGGCTCACGGCCTCGTTGCTTGCGAAATCGCCGCTTGTATGGCCTGCTTTCGCGATCGATTGATCGATTTGCGGGGAATGAAGATGATCCGGGCTTTTGCTTTGCTGGTTGCGGCGATGACACTGGCGATGACACTCCTGGCCGGCGTCGGCCAGGCTCGGGCCGAGAGCGCCGACTCACGCGATTTCATGGGCTTCGGGCCCAGCTTCTTCGGCTCCGGCGCCAGCCCGATCCCGCGCACGACCGTGAATTTCACCAGCGAATATGCGCCCGGCACCATCGTGGTGAATACCGCCGAGCGGCGGCTGTACCTCGTGCTGCCCAATGGCCAGGCGCTGCGCTACGGCATCGGCGTCGGCCGCGACGGCTTCCGCTGGGGCGGGGTGCATCGCATCTCCGCCAAGAAGGAATGGCCGAGCTGGACGCCGCCCTCGCAGATGCTGGCGCGGCGGCCCGATCTGCCGCGCCACATGGCCGGCGGCATCGACAATCCGCTCGGCGCGCGCGCCATGTATCTGGGTTCGACGCTGTACCGCATCCACGGTTCCAACGAGCCGGAGACGATCGGCCAGGCGGTATCCTCCGGCTGCTTCCGCATGACCAATGACGACGTGAAGGATCTCTACGATCGCGTCTCCGTCGGAACCACCGTGGTCGTGAAGAACTAGGCGCTGCGTCGGACACGGGAACTCGCGATCCGAGCCTTGCGCGCCCGCAGCGATTGCGGCAGCGTCGATGCGATGAGGCGATCCTTGCATTTCCCGATCTTCGCGGCTGTTGTCTCGGCCATCGCGTTCGGCGGCCTGCTCTGGCAGCCGGCCGCGTCGGCCGAAATCCCCGCCATCGCCTCGCGCCAGCATGCCGAGAAGAAGGCCTTCACCGACGGCGAGATCACGGAAGGATTCTTCAAGACCGCCTTCGGCGCCGAATATCATCTGGCCGGCCGGGTCGACCGCATCCGGAAATACGACATGCCGGTGCGGGTGTTCGCCGACGGCAATCGCCCCGACCGCAAGGCGCAGCTCGCAAAGGTCGTCGCCGACATCGGGCAAAAGGTCCAGCATCTCGACATCGCCATGGCCGACAACAGCGACAGCGCCAATGTCGTCGTCAAGCTGGTGCGCGACCGCGATCTCTATCGCACCATCACGAGTTTCTACGGCAGCGAACGCGCCAAGGAGATCAGGACCTCGCTCGATCCGCAGTGCCTTTCGGGTTTTCGCAAGAACGAGAAATACGAGATCGAGCACTCCGACGTCATCCTCACCGTCGACAATGGCGACTTCATCTTCCTGGATTGCGCCTATGAGGAATTGCTGCAGTCGCTGGGACCGATCAACGACACCTCCTCGGTGCCCTGGACCATGTTCAACGACAATGTGTCGATGGGATTCTTCGACGTCTACGACCAGTACATCCTGAACATATTGTACGACCCGCGCATCAAGGCCGGCATGACGATCGCCGAGGTCAGGGAGGTGCTGCCCGACGTGCTCACGGATGTGCGGGCATGGGTCAGGAAGATCAAAATCTGGCGGAGTAGAATCTTGGGGGAGTAGCGTTTTAGTTGCAGATCGCCTTGAGCGAGGCCCATTCATCTGCCGTCAACAGCGGCGAGCCGCTCGGAGGCCGATCCTCGCTCGTCATGCGCGCCAGGCGGTCCTCCGTCAGCGGGTGGCTCGACAGGAACGACAGACTCTTGTCCTCTTCCTTGCCGGTGACGCGAAGCATCAACTCGCCCATCGCCTTCGGCGAGCGGCCGAGCCGGTGCATCGTATCGATCGAAAACGTGTCGGCGTTCTGTTCCGCCTCGCGCGAATAGGACGACGTCACCAGCGATCGCGAGGCGAAGATCAGGGCGCTGGATCCGGTGATGTCGCCGAACAAGCAGGCCGATCAGAAACGAGGTGCCGCCGTTGTAGATCAGGTTGCGCGTGCTGTCGCGATGCTTCAGGTGGCCGAACTCGTGCGCCAGCACGCCGGCGATCTCGTCCGGATTTTCCGCCTTCGCCAGCAGGCCGTTGAACACATAGACCGTGCCGCCGGGCAGCGCGAAGGCGTTGGGAACCGGCGTCGACAGCACGGCGGTCTGGATCGACCTGTCGAGCCCCGCCGCTTCCCGGACGCGCATCGACCAGCTTGACCAGGGCGGCCTGTCCCGCCGCATTGGCGCAAACCTTGCCGTCGAACATCGTCTTGATCTGCCGGTCCGCGACCTCGCCGAGCCGCCGCTCGAACGCCTGCGGCACCAGCGGCGTCAGGCGATCGGCCGCCAGCGGAACGCCGAACAGAACCACGGCAACGATCGAAACCGCGGCCGCGAGCGACCAGCCGACGATCGCGACGACGCCATGCCGCCCCGGAACATTGTCATCCAGATGGGTGCAGCGGGAGATCGAGTTCGGCTGCCAGCGCTGCGTCGCGGATTTCGAGCCGCGCCAGCGCGGGGGCGGTCAGGCAGGTCAGGCGGAGGATGCCGGGCGGGCTATCGGCACGGCGGATTTCGGCATAGTTCCATTCGGTCGACCGCGTCCGGCGACTCCCGGAGTTCGAGCCGGTCGTTGAACGCCAGCGTCACCGGCCGGCGACGGCTCGACTGGCCGTCGAAATAAATGGCCGTGGCACCGGCCCCGGACGGAGCCGGCGCATTTTCCGCCGCGCTATCCATCGACTGCCGCCATTCATGCGCTAGAACCCGGCCACGTCGAGCCCGTCGGCAAGGCCCTCGCCGAGCGCGCTGGCCAGATCACCTTTGGCGGCGACATTGGCCGCAGCCTCGATGCCGTGGACCGTGGTCGAGCCGACCAGCCTCACCCACACATCGCGCAACAGATAGACCCGCATCACCACGTTCAAGGTCAGGATGATCGCGAGATAACCGACCACCGTCGGCCACCAGCATCGGAATGCTTCCCTGCAGATTGCCGGGGCCGAAGGCTTTCGCCATCGGCACATGGTTCAGGCTCGCAATCAAGGCCGCGCAACCGAACAGATACGCCGCGAACAGCACAGCGATCAGCAGGAACCAGCCGATCACTTTCCAGTAGAGGCCGACCAGCGCGTCGCGCGGCAGCGCCGAATTCGAGCTCGACCTCGCCAAACCGGATGCCGGAAATCCACCAGCGCCACTCGCACGGCCTTGAACATCCCATAGAGAAAAGGGCCGCCGATCACGATGACCAGTCCCGCAACGAAGGCCATGACCTTGGCCGTCTGCATCATGCCGGGAACCATTTCGCCAGCGGAACGATCAGCACCGGCACCAGCAGCGTCACGACGGCCACAGCCATATCCACGAGCCGCGCTTGAAGAATTCCCAGCCGGTTCCCTCGAAACTGGCCCTGCAGGTCGCCATAAGTGGGAATGCCGCATCTTGTAGCGCTCGAGCGCCGCCTCCCGCCACGGCAGGATCAGCCCGAGCGTGAGCGGCATCAACAGCGCCCACAGCGCCGCCCGCGCCGCATAGGCCCAGCCCGAACCGGTCATCCAGAATCGCACCCCCCGCCACACCGTGCGGGTCAGGCGATAGCGGCGCGCGCGGTAGATCGCGAACTGCCCGAACAGATAGAAGAAGGCGATCAGGGGAAAACTGGCGAAAGCCTTGAAACGTTCGGCTTCGAGGCCGACGAGGAAATAAGCCAGATAGATCGGCACGATGATCGCGAGCGCGAACAGAAATCCGATCAGCAATTCCTTGGCGCGTCCGGTATATTCGAAAGCGTCGCCATCGACGCTGGTATGCGACCACAGATGACGGCGGATGTCGGTGGCGAGCCAGAACCGGTAAAACCCGACGGTGATGAGTTCGAGCAGCGCGCCGCGCGTCACCAGCCGGCGGAATTCACCGCGCTCGCCGGAAAAAGCCACCGAACCGGGGCAGCGGCGCGGCGGCGTCACAACTCATCTGATTCATCGGTCAATTCCATAAAGCAGAATAATCGGAATCAGATACTGCATCAGGGATTTGTCAGCTCAACGCGACGAAATTTCGTTCGAACGAAGTTTACGCATGATTTCTCGAACAGCTCCCGGCCGATCAGCATGCGGCGGATTTCGCTGGTGCCGGCGCCGATCTCGTAGAGCTTGGCGTCGCGCAGCAGCCGCCCGGTCGGATAGTCGTTGATATAGCCGTTGCCGCCGAGCAGCTGGATGGCGTCGAGCGCGCATTGCGTCGCCTTCTCGGCGGCATAGAGGATGGCGCCGGCGGCGTCCTCGCGCGTGGTCTCGCCGCGGTCGCAGGCCTTCGCCACCGCATAGACATAGGCGCGCGAGGCATTCATCGTGGTGTACATGTCGGCGATCTTGCCCTGCACCAGCTGGAAGGTGCCGATCGGCTGGCCGAACTGCTTGCGCTCGTGCACATAGGGCAGCACCACGTCCATGCAGGCCTGCATGATGCCGAGCGGCCCCGCCGCCAGCACCGCGCGCTCGTAGTCGAGGCCCGACATCAGCACGTTGACGCCGCGGCCGACCTCGCCGAGCACGTTCTCTTCCGGCACCTCGCAATTGTCGAACACCAGTTCGCAGGTGTCGGAGCCGCGCATGCCGAGCTTGTCGAGCTTTTGCGCGGTGGAAAATCCCTTCATGCCCTTTTCGATGATGAAGGCGGTGATGCCGCGCGGGCCGGCCGCCGGCGTCGGTCTTGGCATAGACCACCAGCGTATCGGCGACCGGGCCGTTGGTGATCCACATCTTGCTGCCGTTGATGACGAAGCGGTCGCCCTTCTTCTCGGCGCGGGTCGCCATCGACACCACGTCGGAGCCGGCGTTCGGCTCCGACATCGCCAGCGAGCCGACATGTTCGCCGGAAATCAGCTTCGGCAGATATTTGCGCTTCTGCGCCTCGCTGCCGTTGCGGCGGATCTGGTTGACGCAGAGATTGGAATGCGCGCCGTAGGACAGGCCGACCGACGCCGAAGCGCGCGAGATTTCCTCGACCGCGATGCAATGCTCGAGATAGCCGAGCCCGGAGCCGCCATACTCCTCCTCGACGGTAATGCCGTGCAGGCCGAGCGCGCCGATTTTCGGCCAGAGATCCCGCGGGAATTGGTTGCTCTTGTCGATCTCGGCGGCGCGCGGCGCGATCTCGTTGCTGGAGAAATCCTGCACGGTTTCGCGGATGGCGTCCGCGGTTTCGCCGAGATCGAAATTGAACATCCGTTGCGCGTTGGGGATCATGGTCGGGACGGCCTCCGGGCAAATAATGCTGCTTTTGTCGGCTACAGCCTTAGTCTCTGGAAATAGGCTTGTCACGGGCCGGAAGATGCCGAGAAGGGGGCTTGCGCTGTATACCAGCGGGACGCGCGTCCCGGCTGCGGCGGAATGCGTCAAACTCGCCCTTGCCCTGGCGCGCGCAACGGGCTGTAATTCGCGTCAAACGACCGCCCTCCGGACATTGCCACGGAGGCGGGACAATCAGGGGAGCTGCCCGATGCACGGGACGATCGATTTCGCCGAGAACATCCGACCAGAAGGCCGCGCGGGACAGGCGCCTATTCCATCCCGCTCGCGCAGTTCAATCCCGGCGATCCCGAACTGTTTCGCTCCGATACGTTCTGGCCGTATTTCGACCGGCTGCGCAGGGAAGACCCCGTGCACTACTGCAAGGACAGCGATGTTCGGGCCGTATTGGTCGGTAACCAAATACAACGACATCATGGACATCGAGACCAATCATGCGGTGTTCTCGTCGGCGGCCTCGCTCGGCGGCATCACCATCCGCGACGTCCCGCCCGACCTGCGCCGCGAAAGCTTCATCGCCATGGATCAGCCGCGCCACGGCGCGCAGCGCAAGACCGTGGCGCCGATGTTCACGCCGACCCATCTCGACCAGCTCGCGATCAACATCCGCAAGCGCTCGGCCGAATGCCTCGACAAGCTGCCGTCGAACGAGGTGTTCGACTGGGTCGATCAGGTCTCGATCGAGCTGACCACCCAGATGCTCGCCGTGCTGTTCGACTTCCCCTGGGAGGACCGCCGCAAGCTGACGCGCTGGTCCGACATCGCAACGACGCTTCCCGGTCCGGACGGCCTGGTCGCGACCGAAGAAGAGCGGCAGGCCGAACTGCTGGAATGCGCGACCTATTTCGGCAAGCTCTGGAAGGAGCGCATCAATCAGCCGCCGAAGAGCGATCTGTTGTCGATGATGGCGCACAGCGAGGCCACCCGCGACATGGACCCGAAGAATTTCCTCGGCAATCTGATCCTGTTGATCGTCGGCGGCAACGACACCACCCGCAACACCATGTCGGGCAGCATCTATGCGCTGAACAAGAATCCGGACCAGTACAGCAAGCTGCGCGAAAATCCGGCGCTGATCGACAGCTTCGTGCCGGAGGTGATCCGCTGGCAGACGCCGCTGGCGCATATGCGCCGCACCGCGCTCGCGGACATCGAGTTCCGCGGCAAGCAGATCAAGAAGGGCGACAAGGTCGTGATGTGGTACGTCTCGGGCAACCGCGACGAAGAGGTGATCGAGCGTCCCTACGAGTTCATCATCGACCGGGCCCGGCCGCGCACCCACATCTCCTTCGGCTTCGGCATTCACCGCTGCGTCGGCATCCGGCTCGCCGAACTGCAGTTGAAGATCATCTGGGAAGAGATCCTGAAGCGCTTCGACAATATTGAGGTGGTCGGCGAGCCCAAGCGGGTGTATTCGAGCTTCGTGAAGGGCTACGAGACCCTGCCGGTGCGCATCGCCGGCTGAGCCGCGCACACTCACTCAGTTCTGGGATCGATCAACGATGAACATCCAGACATCCGTCCGAGCCGACAAGGCCGAGCTTCAGCGCCTGGCGCGCGAAGAGGCCTATTCCACGCCGCTGAAGGATTTTCATCCCGGCGCGCCGCGGCTGTTCCAGAACGATACGCTGTGGCCCTGGTTCGAGCGGCTGCGCAAGGAAGAGCCGGTGCATTACTGCACCAACGCGCCGATCGAGCCCTATTGGTCGGTCACCAAATATAACGACATCATGCATGTCGACACCAATCACGGCATCTTCTCCTCCGACGTCTCGCTCGGCGGCATCTCGATCCGCGACGTGCCGCCGGGCTACGACTGGCCGAGCTTCATCGCCATGGACCAGCCGCGGCACTCCGCCCAGCGCAAGACCGTGTCGCCGATGTTCACGCCGACGCATCTGGACGAACTCGCGATCCTGATCCGCGCAGCGCACCGGCCAAGGTGCTCGACGCCCTGCCCCGCAACGAGACCTTCAATTTCGTCGACCGGGTGTCGATCGAATTGACCACCCAGATGCTGGCGACCCTGTTCGACTTTCCCGTTCGAGGAACGCCGCAAGCTGACGCGCTGGTCCGACGTCTCGACCGCGCTGCCCAAGAGCGGGATCGTCGAATCGGCGGAACAGCGCCGCGCCGAGATGGACGAGTGCGCGGCCTATTTCTCCAAGCTCTGGAACGAGCGCGTCAATGCCGAGCCGCGCAACGACCTGATCTCGATGATGGCGCACAACGACGCCACCCGGTACATGGACCCCGACAATCTGATGGGCAACATCGTGCTGCTGATCGTCGGCGGCAACGACACCACCCGCAACACCATGAGCGGGCTCGGTGCTGGCCCTGAACGAACATCCCGAGCAGTACGAGAAGCTGCGCGACAATCCGGCGCTGATCGATTCCATGGTGCCGGAGGTCATTCGCTGGCAGACGCCGCTGGCGCATATGCGGCGCACCGCGCTGGTCGATACCGAAATCGGCGGCAAGACCATCAAGAAGGGCGACCGGGTGGTGATGTGGTACGTCTCGGGCAACCGCGACGAAGAGGGCATCGAGAACCCCAACGAATTCATCATCGACCGCGCCCGGCCCCGCACCCATCTGTCGTTCGGCTTCGGCATCCACCGCTGCGTCGGCATGCGGCTCGCCGAACTGCAACTGAAGATCGTCTGGCAGGAGATGCTGAAGCGCTTCGACCGGATCGAGGTGGTGGGCGAGCCGAAGCGGGTCTATTCCAGCTTCGTGAGGGGCATCGAGTCCCTGCCGGTGCGCATACCAGCGTGACGACGGCCGATCGGCCATCATTTCCAGCAATCTTGCGCTCATGGTAGAAATTATGTATATTTCTACCATGACGAAGGCCATGCATCTCAACATCAAGAACGACGAGGCCCACAAGCTGGCGAGCGAGCTTGCCGACCTTACCGGCGAAAGCCTGACCACGCGGTGACTGTGGCCTTGCGCGAGCGCCTGGCGCGCGAGCGTCGACGCCGGCGGCCCGACCGCATCGCGGAGCGATTGATGAAGATCGGAAGCCGGTATGCCGCGCTCGCCGACACGGGACGCAGCCCCGAGGAAATCCTCGGGATATGACGAGCACGGACTGCCGACGTGATCGTGGTCGATAGCTCCGCGGTCATCGCCATCTTCCGTCAGGAGCATGATGCCGAAAATTATGCCCGCCGCATTGCCGACCGACGACGATCCGGTGATGTCGGCCGCCAATCTGGTGGAGACCTCGATCGTCTTGCGAGGATTGAAGGACATCGCGCCAGCGGAGCCGAGCGGTGGCTTGACGATTTCATCGAGGCGGCGGGCATCCGGATCGAACCGGTGACAGCCGGATCAGGCCGAATGCGGCACGCTCGGCGCATCTGCAATTCGGCAAAGGGACCGGGCATCGGCGCGGCGCTGAACTACGGTGATTGCTTTGCATATGCGCTGGCCAAGAGCCATGGAGGCGCCGCGTGCTGTGCAAAGGCAACGATTTTCGGCTGACGGACATCGGCATCGCGTAGGCGAGGCACGTTCGCCCGAGGCCACGACTGCGACACCGACCGGCATCTCGATCGGCGGCTAGCCGCATGTACGGCATGACAGCTTCCACCTTGCCAATCTTGGAATGCAGGTTAATACGCTATAACCTTCTAACCAGGGGCTTGCGGTGATTTCACCACTGCATGCCCGTCCGAATCACCAATGAACCAGCCGAATTCCGATGACCGCACACCAGAACAACACCAGACGAACTTGCCGATATCCGCGAAGCCGTCGCCAAGCTGTGCGCGCAATTCCCCGGCGAGTACTGGCGCAAGCTCGACCGCGAGATGGCCTACCCATCCGCTTTCGTCAATGCGCTGACGGAGGCCGGCTATCTCTCGGTGCTGATCCCCGAGGAATATGGCGGCGCCGGGCTGAAACTGTCCGCCGCGGCCGCGATCCTCGAGGAGATCCAGCGTGCCGGATGCAATGGCGGCGGCTGCCACGCCCAGATGTACACCATGGGCACGCTGCTGCGGCACGGCAGCGACGAGCAAAAGGCAAAATGGCTGCCCAAGATCGCCAGCGGCGAATTGCGGCTGCAGGCGTTCGGCGTCACCGAGCCGACCAGCGGCACCGATACTTCTTCGCTGAAGACGTTTGCCAGGCGCGAAGGCAACGACAGCTACATCGTCAATGGCCAGAAGATCTGGACCAGCCGCGCCGAATATTCCGACCTGATGATCCTGCTGGCGCGCACCACGCCGAAGGAGCAATCCAAAAAGCGCACCGATGGCCTGTCGGTGTTCATCGTCGACATGAAGGCGGCCAGGAATAACGGGCTCTCGATCAGCCCGATCCGCACCATGATGAACCACTCCACGACCGAAGTATTCTTCACCGATCTTCGGGTGCCGGCCGAAAACCTGATCGGCGAGGAAGGCAAGGGCTTTCGCTACATCCTGTCCGGCATGAATGCCGAGCGCATCCTGATCGCCGCCGAATGCATCGGCGACGCCAAATGGTTCATTGCCAAGGCCTCCGCCTATGCCAAGGAGCGCACGGTGTTCGGCCGTCCGATCGGCCAGAACCAGGGGATCCAGTTCCCCATTGCAAAAGCCTATGCGGCGATGCGTGCCGCCGAGCTGATGGTCAGGGAAGCCACCCGCAAATACGAAGCCGGCCTCGATTGCGGCGCCGAGGCCAATATGGCCAAGATGCTGGCGGCCGATGCGTCCTGGGAAGCCGCCAACGCCTGCGTGCAGACCCATGGCGGTTTCGGCTTTGCCGAAGAATACGACGTCGAACGCAAATTCCGCGAGACGCGCCTCTATCAGGTGGCGCCGATCTCGACCAATCTCATTTTGTCGTACCTCGCCGAGCATGTGCTGGGCATGCCCCGCTCCTACTGAGAACAACAACAGATGCTGCCGCTTGAAGGACTAACCGTCATTGCCGTCGAACAGGCGGTCGCCGCCCCGTTCTGCAGTTCGCGGCTGGCCGATGCCGGCGCCCATGTCATCAAGGTGGAGCGGCCGGAGGGCGATTTCGCCCGCGGCTACGATGCGGCGGCGAAGGGACAGAGCAGCTATTTCGTCTGGCTCAACCGCGGCAAGGATTCCGTGGTCATCGATCTCGCCACCAGGGAAGGCCGCGCGAGCCTCGAAGCGCTGATCGCCGGCGCCGACGTCTTGATCCAGAACCTGAAACCCGGCGCGATGGACAAGCTCGGCTTTGCGCTGGAGCGCTTGCGCAGGGATTATCCCGGGCTGATCTGCTGCACGATCTCGGGCTATGGTGACGACGGTCCCTACGCCCAGCGCAAGGCCTACGATATGCTGATCCAGGCCGAGAGCGGGCTGGCGTCGATCACCGGCGGTCCGGAGGGCCCTTCGCGTGTCGGGATGTCGGTCGTCGACATCGCCACCGGCGCCGCCGCGCATGCCGCCATCCTCGAGGCCCTGATTGCGCGCTCGCGCAGCGGCAACGGCGCGGACATCCGGATTTCGATGTTCGATGTGATGGCCGACTGGCTCGCGGTGCCGCTGCTCAACGCGGAGGCCGGCAATCCGCCGCAGCGGATGGGCCTCGCCCATCCGTCGATTGCGCCCTACGGCGCGTTTCGCTCGAAGGACGGCAAGGACATCCTGATTTCGATCCAGAGCGAGCGCGAATGGAAGAAGCTTTGCGCGGACGTGTTGGGACAACCGGATTTGCCCGGCGATCCCAGGTTTGCCAACATGGTCGAGCGCGTGCGCAACCGCGCCCTCACCGACAAGACCGTCGGCGATATCTTTGCCAGCCTGACCCGTGACGAGTTGCTCAAGCGCCTGTCCGACGCCGACATCGCCTTTGCCGAGGTCAACACCATGGCCGACCTCGCCGTGCACCCGCATCTGCGCCGCATCGAGGTGGATACGCCGGCAGGACCGGTGAGCTATCCCGCGCCGGCGGCCATCGTCGTCGATCAACCGCGTCATTACGGCGCCGTGCCCGCCATCGGCGAACGCACCAGAATTGCAAAACCTCCTCATGCCCGGATCAAGTCGTCATGACCGAAGCATTCGCCGAAAAACTCGACATCGACCATTTGCGGCAATGGATCGGCCGCACCACGGAGGCCTCCGACATCGTCACGGCACAACTGGTGAAGGGCCTGCGCGCCACATTGTTCATGGAGATCGGTGAGCCGAAACCCGGCGATGCCGCGCCGTGGACCGTGCATTGGTGCCTGGCGCAGCCGGTCTTCCCGATGTCGGAACTGGGCCCCGACGGCCATCCCACCCGCGGCGGCTTCCTGCCGCCGGTGCCGCTGCCGCGCCGGATGTGGGCCGGCGGCGAACTGGAATTCTTCGACGCCCTGCGCGTCGGTGACGAGGCGACGCGAACCTCGCGCATCGCAGACGTGACGATGAAGACCGGCAGCACCGGCGTATTGTGTTTCGTCTCCGTCGACCACCTGATCACGACGAGGCGCGGAACGGCGCTGCGCGAGCGGCAGGACATCGTCTATCGGGACATCTCGACCGCGCAGCCGTCCGCGCCGGCCAAGCCGGCAGCGCCACCGCCGGCCGCAAAACATCGCGAAAGCCACATGGCCGACCCCGTGCTGCTGTTTCGCTATTCGGCGCTGACCTTCAACGGCCACCGCATCCATTACGACCGCGACTACGTCACCAGGGTGGAGGGCTATCCCGGCCTGATTTTCCACGGCCCGATGCAGGCGGCATTCCTGGTGGAATTCGCAAGCCGGCTGCACGGCGGTGCGGCGCCGAAGAAGTTCAGCTATCGCGGGCTGCAGCCGCTGTTCGAAGGCTCGGAGTTCAGCATCAATGCCAATGATACCGGTACCGGCATGGAATTGTGGACGGCGAATTCGGATGGTCAGCCGACCATGAAGGGCACCGCGACGTGGTGAGGCTTATATGACCGTCATTGCGAGCGAAGCGAAGCAATCCACGGCGCCGGATACGGCTGCCAACAGATGGATTGCTTCGTCGCTTCGCTCCTCGCAATGACGGGCATTGCATTTCGGGTTATCCGCAAAAGGCACAACATTGTCCCGCAAACCTGCCAAAACCTCCAGCGCATCCGTCAGCGTCAAACAGGCAACGCTTGACCTGCTGCGGGCGTTCGGAATCCGCAAGGTGTTCGGCAATCCCGGCTCGACCGAATTGCCGTTCCTGGGCAACTGGCCCGACGATATCGACTATGTGCTGGGCCTGCAGGAAGCGTCGGTGGTCGGCATGGCCGACGGCTATGCCCAGGCCACCCGCAACGCCGGTTTTGTCAATCTGCATTCGGCTGCAGGTGTTGGCAACGCGCTCGGCAACATCTTCACCGCGCACCGCAACAAAACCCCGATGGTGATTACCGCGGGCCAGCAGGCCCGCAGCATCCTGCCGCTGCAGGGATTTCTTTATGCCGAGCGGGCGTCTGAATTTCCGCGTCCCTATGTCAAATTCTCGGTCGAGCCTGCGCGTGCCGAAGACGTGCCAGCGGCGATCGCGCACGCTTATTACGTGGCGATGCAGGCGCCCTGCGGACCGACCTTCGTCTCGATACCGATCGACGACTGGACCCGTCCAACGCAAGTTTTGAAGGCCCGCAGCGTCAGCCGCGAGCTCGGCCCCGACGCGAGCACGATGAAGGCGCTGGCCGCGGCGCTCGCCGCAAGCAAACATCCCGCCCTCGTCGTCGGTCCCGCCGTCGATCGCGCCCAAGCCGTCGATTTGATGGTGCGCCTTGCGGAGAAGGCGAGAGCCGCGGTCTGGGTCAGCCCGTTTTCGGCACGCTGCAGTTTCCCGGAACGACATCCGCTTTTCGCAGGCTTCCTTCACGCGTCTCCAGCCCAGCTCTCGGACACCCTTCGCGCCCATGATCTCGTCGTCGTGATCGGCGCGCCGGTCTTTACGTTCCACGTCGAGGGCCATGCGGCGGTCTTCGATGGCGCGACCACCATCTTCCAGGTCACCGACGACCCGTCCGCCGCCGCGGCAACACCCCTCGGTACCAGCATCATCGCGACCATGAAGCCCGCGCTGACGATGCTGCTCGAATTGCTGGGCGAGACAAAGCGCCCGGTGCCGGCAGGCCGCACGCAGCCATCCGCACCGCATGCGGCCGACCCGATCCCCGTCGAATACCTCTTGCACACGCTTTCGGCCGTAATGCCCGACGACGCCGCGCTGGTGGAGGAAGCCCCGTCGCACCGTCCGGCGTTGCAAAAATTCATGCCGATGCGCGGGCAGGACAGCTTTTACACCATGGCGAGCGGCGGGCTTGGATACAGCCTGCCAGCCTCGGTCGGCATGGCGCTCGGCCGCCCCGGCATCAGAACCGTTTGCCTGATCGGCGACGGCTCTGCGATGTATTCGATCCAGGCGCTGTGGACCGCGGCGCAACGCAAGCTGCCGCTGACGGTGGTGGTGATCAACAATTCAGGCTACGGCGCGATGCGTTCGTTCAGCCGGGTGCTGCAGGTGCGCGACGTGCCCGGCATCGACCTGCCCGGCATCGACTTCGTCCGGATCGCCGAAGGCCTCGGCTGCGACGCGGTGCGTGTCAGCCGATCATCGGAGCTTGCGCCCGCGCTGAAACGCGGTCTGGCGCATAACGGCGTCAGCCTGATCGAAGTGACGGTGGATTCGGCGGTGCCGCTGCTCTACGCGCAGAAGAGCTAGGATGGTACACATTGCGGTGGACTGAATTGGCGAAATGATCATTCCGACTGTCACAGCCATCTACACCGCGGTCCTGGCATTGCTGTTCGTGTGGCTCAGCCTCCGTGTGGCCTATGCTCGATGGCAAACTCGTTCATACCTTGGCGAGGATGACAAACATCTGACGCGGCTTGTTCGCGCGCATGCAAACTTCGCCGAGAATGTCCCGTTCGCGGTAATATTGATTGGCCTGTCCGAAATGCTTGGGCGTCGCCCATCGCGCTGCATCTGTTTGGCGCTTCACTGTTGGTTGGCCGCGTATCGCACGCTTATGGAATCTCCCGCGACAACGAACCCATCTGGTTCCGCGTGACAGGCTACACGATCACCGCTTCGGTTATCGCGATTTCGTCGCTGACGATCCTCTACCTCGCGGCAGTCCGCTAAATGGCGGAAATTGCTTTGCCGGCATCACGCCCGGGATGCGCTTCTCTCACTTCCCGTAAGCTTCCCGCATCTTCGCCTGGATCTTCGCCATGCCTGATATCCAGCGGTCGTAATTCTCGGCCTTGTGGCGCATGTAGCCCAGCACTTGCGGATGCGGCAGGATCAGGAACGTTTCCTGCTCGATGCCCGCCAGGGCGTCCTTCGCCACCTGCTCCGGCGTCAGGTCGCCGTCGCCCGACTGCGGGCCTTTCGGGATCGACCGCAGCATGTTGGTATCGACGCCCTGCGGGCACAGGATCGAAACGCGAATGCCGTGGGCCTTGTGCGAGATCGCGAGGTTCTCCGCGAACCCGACCGCAGCATGCTTGGTGGTCGAATAGGCCGGACTTCCGACCTGCGAGAGAAGCCCGGCGGCGGAAATCGTGTTGAGAAAATACCCCTCGCCGCGCGCCTTCATCCGCGGGATCAGATGCCGCGCGGCGTAGATGTGGGCCATGACATGGATCGCCCAGCTTCTCGCAAACGGCTCGTCCGATGTGCCGCCGGCGTTCTCCGACAACGGATCGAACCCGCCGCCGATACCGGCATTGGAGCAGAACAGCGCGATCGGGCCGAACTGCCGCTCGGTTTCCTCGATGACGTGGACGATGTCTTTTTCCTGAGCGACATCGCATTTGAATGCCGCGCCATCGATCGAGGCCGCAACGGCCCTGGCAGCCGCGATATCGAGATCGGCGACCACGACCCTGGCCGCACCGGCACGGTGAAAGGCTTCGCAGAGCGCGCGGCCGATGCCGTTGGCGCCGCCGGTGACAACCACGATTTTGCCGGCCACCTGCATCGCACCCTCGGCTGTTCGAAAAGTCTTTTAGGTCAGAACGAGATCGAGCACGGCGGTATAATGACAGGCCGCGCCGAGGAGCACGAAGGAATGCCAGATCGCGTTTTGAAAACGCAATCGCTGCCAGGCATGAAAGATCACCCCGAAACTATAGAGCAAGCCACCGGCGGTGATAAACCACAATGTCAGCGCCGGCAGCGACGCCACGACCGTGTCGTAGATCATGAAGCCGCTCCAGCCCATCGCCAGATAGAGGCCGACCGCCAGCCGGTCGAAACGGCCCGGAAAGATCAGCTTGATCACGATCCCGACAATCGCCACGCACCACACGCCGATCAACAGCACGATGGCAAAAATGCTGTCCTTCATCTGGGCGATGATCGGCGTGTAGGTCGCCGCGATCAGCACGTAGATCGCCGAGTGATCGAAGCGGCGCAGCACCCATTTGGCGCGCGACACCGGCCACAGATTATAGGTTGCCGACAACACCAGCATCGTCAGCAGCCCGGCAACGTAAACCGAAACAACGGCCACCTCGAGCGGTGTGGCATAGATCGCGGCGAGCACAACCAGCACCGTGGCCGCGACCACGCCACAAAACACGCCGACGCCGTGCACGACGCCGTCGGCGATCAGTTCGGCCCGATCGTAATTCCAGCGGACGGCGCCGGCCGCCGCATGGACGGAGGTCGAGGCAAGTTGCTTCAGTCTGAAGATGGACATGGCGATCCGGCAAGCTTCCTGGCTAGAGCGATAGATCATAGCTCTTGGGGGGTCAACGAACCCTGAAACCCTTCGGCTCAAATAGCGTCCTAAGTATGAAACTTGATTTTGGCCCGCCAATCGCCACTTTCCGGATAGCTTTCCAGTCAATTGCCCCCGTCAAACAGAATTTTTACGCGCCCGCATGGCCCTTCGTTTTTCAGATATCGTCGAGGAAGCGCGCCTGTCGGCGCGCGCCCTAATGGATTACGGCGATCACTTTTTCAATCCGGCGGTCCGGCTCGGCGTCACCGGACTGTCACGCGCCGGCAAGACCGTCTTTATTACGGCGCTGATTCACGGCCTCATCCGCGGCGGCCGTTTTCCCGTTCTCGAGCCTTTCGCGACGGGGCGGATCGCCCGCGCCCGGCTCGAGCCGCAGCCCGACGACGCGGTGCCGCGATTCGACTATGAGAACCACGTCCGCACCCTGATCGAGGAGCAGCGCTGGCCGAACTCGACCGTCGATATCAGCGAGCTGCGACTTGTTATCGACTACCAGCGGCAAAATGGCGCGGACCGCACGCTGACGCTCGATATCGTCGACTATCCCGGCGAATGGCTGCTCGATCTGCCACTGCTCAACAAGAGTTACGAGCAATGGTCGCGTGAGAGTCTTGGCCTGTCGCGGGAGCGTGCCCGCGCGCGGCTCGCGGCGCAATGGCACGCGCATCTGGCAACGCTGAACGCTTCGGCCAGCGAAGACGAGCAGGCCGCGCTGGCTGCCGCGCGGCTGTTCACCGAATATTTGCGCGCCTGCCGCGACGAACGCTTCGCGATGAGCTTGCTTCCGCCCGGCCGCTTCCTGATGCCGGGCAACCTTGCGGGCTCGCCGGCGCTGACGTTTGCGCCGCTCGATCTGCCCGACGATGGCGTGGCGCCTGAGGGATCCTTGTGGGCCATGATGGTCAGGCGTTACGAGGCCTACAAGGACGTCGTGGTGCGCCCGTTCTTCAGGGATCATTTTGCGCGGCTCGATCGCCAGGTGGTTCTGGTCGATGCGCTCTCGGCGTTCAACTCAGGACCGGAAGCGCTGGTCGATCTCGAGGCGGCGCTGGCGGGAATTCTGGATTGTTTCAGGATCGGCCGCTCTACGCTGCTCTCCAGCCTGTTTCGGCCGCGGATCGATCGCATCCTGTTTGCGGCCACCAAGGCCGACCACCTGCACCATTCGAGCCATGATCGTCTGGAGGCGGTGTTGCGGCGAACCGTTGGTCGAGCCGTCGCAAGAGCCGAGGACACCGGCGCCGAGATCGACGTGGTGGCGCTGGCCGCGGTGCGCGCCACCCGCGAGGCGATGGTCGCGCGCGGTCGCGACAAATTGCCCTCGATCCTGGGGACCCCTGCCCCCGGCGAAATCGCCGATGGCGAGGCCTTCGACGGCAAGACCGAGGTCGCGACCTTTCCCGGCGATCTGCCCGCCGATCCCGAACAGCTTTTCGCCGGCGAAGACGCGTTTCGCGGCCTCGCCAGTGCGAGCGCCGAAAAGACCGATTTTCGCTTTCTTCGTTTTCGCCCGCCGCAACTCGAGAGCGCCAACGCCGAAGGTCCCGCCTTGCCTCACATCCGCCTCGACCGCGCTCTCCAGTTCCTGATCGGAGACCGACTGCTATGAGCGAGCGCTCTCACCATCGCCGGCCGGCGACCTTCAAGCTGGACGATCCCGGCGTCATCGTGGTGGACGCGGAAGATGCAAGCCGCCCGGCCCGCGGCACGGTGCGCGTCACGCCGGAATCTGATCCTGCGCTGCTGCCGGTGCCGGTCGAGGCGCCTCTGGTCCCGGCGCAACGCGGCTTCCGCTGGGGCGCGGTATTCTGGACCGGGATCGGCGGACTGATCCTGCTCGGTCTCGGGCTTGGCGTAACCCGGCTGATCGAGGATCTATTTGCGCGCAGCGAAGGTCTCGGATTTGTCGGACTGGGGTTCGCCGTCGCCGCCGCGCTGGCGTTTGTAATTGTTGTCGCGCGCGAAGCGTTCGGGCTGGCCCGGCTTGCGGCAATCGAGAAACTGCATCTGCGCGCGGCCGCGGTGCTGCTGAGCGACGATCGCGCGGAAAGCCGCACCGTCGTGCAGGACCTCCTGAATCTTGCGCACCAAAATCCACATCTGGCGCGGGCACGCGCCACGCTACAGGACCACGCCGACGACATCATCGACGGCGCCGATATGATCCGGCTGGCGGAACGCGAATTGATGACGCCGCTCGACCAGGAGGCACGCCGCCTTGTCTCAACGGCGGCGCAGCGGGTCTCGATCGTCACCGCGGTCAGTCCGCGCGCCCTGGTCGACGTGCTCTTCGTATTCGCCGCCTCGCTGCGGCTGATCCGGCAGTTGGCGCGTCTGTACGGCGGACGGCCGGGCGCGCTCGGCATGATCCGGCTGATGCGTCACGTCATCGCGCACCTCGCGATCACCGGCGGCATGGCCGCGAGCGACAGCCTGATCCAGCAGGTGCTCGGCCATGGCATCGCGGCAAAACTGTCGCAGCGGCTCGGCGAAGGCGTTCTCAACGGCCTCCTGACGGCGCGGCTCGGGCTCGCGGCGATCGATGTCACCCGCCCGCTGCCGTTCACCGCATTGCCACGGCCCGCGCTCGCCGATCTCGCCAAAGACCTGCTGCGCAAGCGCGACGGCGACGAGTAAACAGCCCGCGCGATTTTCGAACCCAACAAAAAGGCCACCCAAAGCGGTGGCCTCTTTCGATTTTGTTCAAGCTGCGCGCGCCGGCAAAGCGTCGCGATCAATCGCAGACCCGGACCCGGCGGTAATGCCAGTCATAGCCGTCCCAGTAGCGTTCGCGCACGAACCGGCAGTCAGGTTCTTCGACGTAGGCCGGCGCCGGCGCATAATAGGCCGGAGGCGGCGGCGGTGGAGCGGGCCGTGATGCCAGGGCGCCACCGAGCAACGCGCCGCCGATCAGTCCGCCCACCACGCCGGCGGCGATCTCACCATTTTCCGCCCTTGCAGGCGGCGGCAACAAAAGCGGGCCCGCAGCCAAAGTAACAGCCAGAATGGCTGAAGCGATCTTGCTCATGACTTTATCTTCTCCAGGTCGCGGCCGCTGATCGTGCACCGACTACGCTAGCATACATTGCGCGATTAACGCATTCTTAAGTCCGCACGCAAGCAGGAAAAATATTTTGAAAGCGCGAAAAAGTGATGCGATCCGTCCACTGGCAGCGGCTTCGCTTCTAACTGGCAAAGAGCGCGATGAACACGCGCGCCGTGGCGCGTGTTCATCGATTCTCGAGCGCGGATGCCGTTGCTCCCTGGCATCCAATCCTTAAACGAGCGCGCTCCTGTTTCGCTTCTGCAACTCGCCACCCTTCATCGAGGCGGCGGACAAGGTTGGCCGTTCGGAAGCGTGCACGGCTTCGGTGCCGGACGCGCAGCAGGCGCCGGTGGCGGGGCCGGACGCGCAACGGGCGGCGGCGGACGCATAACCGGGGGCGGCGGTGGCGGCGGAGCCTGGCGCACGACGGGAGGCGGTGGCGGACGCACAGCCGGGGGTGACGGTGGCGGCGGAGCCTGGCGCACGACGGGAGGCGGCGGCGGACGCACAGCCGGGGGCGGCGGTGGCGGCGGAGCCTGGCGCACGACGGGAGGCGGCGGCGGACGCACAGCCGGGGGTGGCGGTGGCGGCGGAGCCTGGCGCACGACGGGAGGCGGCGGCGGACGCACAGCCGCGGGTGGCGGTGGCGGCGGAGCCTGGCGCACAGCGGGAGGCGGCGGCGGAGCCGGTCGCGCAACGGGCTGGGTCGTCGGCGAAGGTGACGGCAGCGGTTGACCGGCGACGGGCGGCTTGCCGGTTATTGGCGGAGGCTGCCGACCTCCTGCTCCAGGCAGTGGCTGTCCCGGCAGCAATTTCGACGGTTGCCCGGACGGCGAAGGAGACGGCAGCGGCTGACCCGCCACCGGCGGCTTGCCGCCCACTGGCGGAAGCGGTTGACCGCCAGCCCCAGGCAGCGGCTGTCCCGGCAGCAATTTCGACGGTTGCCCGGATGGCGAAGGAGACGGCAGCGGCTGACCCGCCACCGGCGGCTTGCCGCCCACTGGCGGAAGCGGTTGACCGCCAGCCCCAGGCAGTGGCTGTCCCGGCAGCAATTTCGACGGCTGCCCCGACGGCGAAGGAGACGGCAGCGGCTGTCCCGGCAGCAATTTCGAGGGTTGCCCGGACGGCGAAGGAGACGGCAGCGGCTGCCCCGCCACCGGCGGCTTGCCGTTTGCCGGTGGCGTCACAACGGGCGGCGTTTGACCGGGAGGCGGTGTGACGGGTGGGGTCGTATTCTGAACCGGGATTGCTTTTGGCGCTACCGATGGCGGCAGCGGAGGCGTGAGCAAAGTGGCGGCGCCCGCACCGGCGGGAGCCGGTCTCCCGCCACCCGCCGGAGGCTGCGGCTGAGCTGCCGGGGATTGAACCGGCGGAGAGATCGTCTGGGTCTGTCCGCCTGGCTGGGTAATCGTAACCGTATTGGTGGTGTTGTTGACGATCACCGTGTTGTGGATGTTGTTGTAGATGACGTTATTCGGCGGCGGCGCGACGTTTCGCGGTGGGTTGACCCACACCGGCACCGGCGCATAGGCCGGAACGGGAAGCACATAGGCATAGGCCGGCGGTGGCGGCGGAGCCAGATCCACGAAGTAGACCGGTCGCGGGGGCAGGAAGAAGACCGGAGGCGGCGGCGGTGGTTCGAATCCGAAATCCGGATCGTCGAAAATCAATACCGGCCGGTCCACGTAAATGATCTCTTCCGGCGGCGGCGGCAGCACGTCGTAGCTGAGGACTTCAAATCTCGGCGGCGGTTCGAGCGCGGCCGTCAAATAGGCAAGCCGACGCCGCGCATCGTTGGCATGGAAGCCGTCGGGGTAACGGCGCAGATACGACCAGTAGGCGGGGGGCGTATCGACACTCCGGCTGCGCCGCCACGTGATGGCTTCGCGACGGGCCGCGACGATCGCCCGCACGCGCCGCGCCATCGGATCGTTGGGATAGGCGGCGAGGAAGTTCTCATAGTCCTGCAGATTGTCGCGATCGAGAGCCGCCAGATAGGCATCCCGCGCGTCGAAATCGCGGATGGGTTTCGATCGCATTGTTGACGTCTGTTCGGGCGAAACCTGGGGCGGAGGTGCATCCGGCGCCCGCTCAAAAAAGTAAAACGGCGCCTGCAGCTTTGACGCGTCCCATGGCACTTGCGCGCCCTTCGTGGTCTCGTTGACCCGCAGCCGAACCCGGTTGAACAGGTCCGTCACGGGAAGACCGCCCTCGCGCATCATCTCCGCGAGAGCCTGGGCGTAGGAGGAATACGGACCGGCCTCGTCCTGCGCTACCGTTCCCGGCGCGGCGTTGAAGGCGATCAGCGTTGCAGGGTCCGGCTCGACAAGCGCCAGGCCGCCGGCCAGCGGGGGACCGGATTTGGCAAACGGATTGGCGCGAGCCCCGTCAAGAACGACAATGCTTGCCTTGATGCCGAGAGCCGCCAGCGGCCTGGTGTAGTCCGAAATGCGTAACGCCTCGGAAGAGACGTTCGCGTCGCGTGCAATGTTGGCATCCGTCGGCACGAAGTAGTTTTCGCCCTCCAGCTGCAATCCGTAGCCGCTGAGGTAGACGAAGGCCACGGTCTCGGGACCTGCCGCGGATACCTTGGCGATGAAGTCCCGGAACGTCTTGCGCAGCGAATCCTGGTCAAGGTCGCGAACCCCGACCACGTCGAAACCGGCAGCCTGAAGGGTTTGCGCGATCAGGCCGGCATCGTTGGCAGGGGTCGCAAGGGCTCCAGTGGCATAATTCGCGTTGCCGACGACCAGCGCGATGCGCGTTTCGGCGGCCCGGGCGCCAGTCAGCGTCATGCCAAGCAGGAGAAGCACCGAAACGGCGGCCATGACGAAGTTGCGTTGATGCTTCATGAGAAACTCACGATAAGGAGCCAAATGGAACGTTTAGGGGCTTGGCACTGAACGAGGCCTGAACGGAACAGGGTCGAAAAACAAGGCCGAAGGGAGATCCGCCATTTATCACAGCGGAAGCCCGGCAGGACAAGTGCCGCCGGCGTTCGCGAAAGCCGCAACAGCCAGCCCCTCACCGTCGAGGGGCGATGGCGGATGATCGTCGCCCGCCAGCACGCGCCAGCGATAGAGCGGCGAGTCCTTCGGCGGCGAAAGCTCCGGCGTCCAGCCGGTCAGCTTCTCCAGCGCGTAGGTATCCATCACGATCCCGCGCCAGCTGCGGTCGACCCGCTCCAGCGGCTCTCTGTTCGCCGTCGTGGACGCCCATAACGGGCTGGTATTGTCGGGTTCGCGCCCGACATAGAGCCCGGTGTGACCTCTGATCAAATTCATGCCGGGATCGCGAAAGCCCATAAACCGGCCGCGCTCGTTGATCTGGATCACCGGCACGCGGCCGTTGAAATACCAGCGCAGCATGGCATAGGTCCGGTAGTCCGTGGTGGCGATCCAGCTCGCGCCGGTCTTCTGCAACTCCGCCTGCGCCCGGTCCACGACCTGCTCATAGCCGGCCTCTCCGCCGATCGGATCGGCCCTGCCGATGAAATTCCAGGGACTGACGACGTAATAGAGAAACACCAGAATAACGAAGACGATGCCGCAAGCGATCGCCGCATTGGCCCAGGAGAGGGTCGATTTGATCATCCATGCCGGAAAACCTTCCCGCGGCAGCATCGCGATGTTGATGGCGGTTGCGGCAAATCCGGCCGGCCACATGAACATCGGCCAGGTATCGCCGACCCTGAGCGTCAGCGATTTCCAGAAGAAATAGGCGAAGGGAACGATCACGGCGGTCGAAAGCAGAATGGCCACGGCGTCGCCGCGGCGATATCCGCGCCACGCCGTCAACGTCACGCCCGACAGAACGACCGGCAGCAGGATGAATCCGACCAGCCCGAACTGCAGGCCGATGAAATCGCCGACCGTGCGCCACGACAGTTCGTGGGACGTGGTGGCGCGCACGAACTGAAACCGGAACGACGCCCAGTCGTGCCCGGCATTCCAGATCAGGACCGGCAGGAACACCACCACCGCGATCACCGCCGCGGCCCACGGATAGGGGCTGAGCAGCCAGCGCCGGCGCCATTGCGGCACCAGCATGAATGCCGCTACCGCCGGAAGCAGCATGATGGCGGTGAATTTCGACAACAGCGAAAGCCCTGCGAACGCGCCGGCGACCAGCCACCAGCGCGCATCGCCGCTCTCGCTGAGCCGGACCAGCGCCCACAGCATCGCAACCGCGAACGGGATCAGCGCAGTGTCGGGCGAGACCTTGGCCATCAGCAGCCCGTAGTAAAGTGCGGCTTCCGGCATCAGCACCGCAAGCACCACCGCGCGGACGTCATGGGTCACGCGCCGGACGATGTCGGCGAGCAGCAATTGCGTCACCAGCATCGCGAGGATGCCGGCGAACCGGACGCCGAGATTGGTGTCGCCGAAGATCGCGGTGCCGAAGCGGATGAACCACGCAATGACAGGCGGATGATCGAGGAAGGAAAGCACGTTCTCCTTCGACCAGGTCCAGTAATAGGCCTCGTCGGTGCGCAGATCGATCACGCTGGCGTAAATCACCCGCAATGCCGTCATCGCGGCGATCAAAGCGGCAACGGCGAGCAGTTGCCGAAAGGCGGAACTGTCCGGTTTGGCGCGGCTTCTATCGGGGGCGGCAATCGTCACGACGCTTTCTCCCCGACTCCCCCTGAGGTGTCAACGTGTTGACGGGAGATAGTGCGACGAACCCGATCTCCCCCCTCCCATTGGGCATAGGCCGCTTCCAGTGACCCTTCTTAAGGCGTTACAACCTGACGATAGACCTAGACTCGTGACACCACCGCTCTCCCAAAGGGAGAGGGAGCGCACTGCCGTGCCGCACCTTCAAAGCAAGGACTTCAATCGATGTGGAATAAATCCTACTATCGTCGATCTATCGGTGGATGATTGTTCGATTGGATCGCATGACCCTCTTTTCTCGGGAACGGCTGACAAAATTCATCCGCGGCGTCGGCGTCCGGCAGATCCGTTTCGGCTGCGGACTGGTGCTGTTTTCCTATCTGGTCAGCCATTTCCTCAACCACGCGCTCGGCAACATCTCGATGGATGCGCTTGCCACCGGCCTCTACTACCACGCCGCATTCTGGCAATTTCTCCCCGTTGCGGTCGTGCTTTACACGGCGGCGCTGGTCCATTCCGGTCTCGGAATCTGGGCGCTGTACGAGCGGCGGCAGTTTCGCTGGAAGGCGATCGAGCCGCTCCAGCTCGTGCTCGGCCTCAGCATCCCCGCGCTGGTCATCGCCCATATCGCCGGCGTCCGGCTCGGTGAGACGCTGTTCGGACACGAAAAACTATATCCGCAGGTGTTCTATGCGTATTGGGTCGTTCGGCCGTACAAGACCTTGCAGATGTTCGCGGTCCTGCTGATCGCATGGATCCACGGCTGCATCGGGCTTTATTTCTGGCTGCGCATGAAAGCGTTCTACCAGCGCGCGGCGCCATTTCTGCTCGCCGCCGCGGTGCTGGTTCCGACGCTGGCCATGCTGGGCCTGTACCAGGGCGGACGCAGCGTCGTCGCCGACAGCGAGAGCGCGGAATGGCGGGCGAAAAATCTCTCGCAGCGCCAGGTCGGCACCACGGAAGAACAGGCCGTCCTCGAAAGCATCGTGGACTACTTCCTGGTCGGCTATCTCGGCCTGATCGGACTGGTCCTGCTGGCAAAGGGCGTGCGCGCCTTGAACGAACGGCGGGGCGGCATGATCAGTCTGTCCTTTGGCAATGGCAGGACGGTTCGGGTCCCGAAGGGCCTCAGCGTACTCGAGGCGAGCCTGCGCTATAATGTCCCGCATGCGAGCGTCTGCGGCGGCCGCGCCCGCTGCTCGACCTGCCGCATTCGCGTGATCGGAGACTGCAGCGCGCTGCCGGAGCCGTCGCAGCGCGAGGCGTTCGTACTCAACCGCGTCGGAGCGACCGACCCGTCCATCCGCCTCGCCTGCCAGCTCAGGCCCGAGACCGATCTGTCTTTCTTCCAGCTGTTCATGCCGCAGGCGATATCGGCCAGCGCACACGCCTCGCTCCCGCACCGCATCGGCCAGGAGCGCTATCTCGTCAGCATGTTCGTCGACATGCGCGGTTCGACCCGACTCGCCGAAAACCAGCTGCCGTTCGACACCGTCTTCATCGTCAACCGCTTCCTCGGTGCGGTGTCGCAGGCCGTGATCGAATGCGGCGGCCAGCCCAACCAGTTCGTCGGCGATGGACAGCTGGCGCTGTTCGGGCTCGCGGCCAACCCGCAAACCGCCTGCCGCCAGGCGCTGCGGGCAGCGGCGATGATATCAGCCAATGTCGACGAATTGAACCGGTTCCTGAGCCACGATTTGCGCGAGCCGATCCGCTTCGGCATCGGCATTCACGGCGGCGAAGTGATCATCGGCGATATCGGCTACCGCGACCACATGGTGTTCACCGCGCTCGGCGACGCCGTCAATGTCGCGGCACGGCTGCAGGACATGACCAAGAGCCTCGCCTGCGAGGCGATCGTCTCGGAAGAGGTTCGCATCACCGCCGGGCTCGCGGCCGATGCGTTGCCGCAGCAGCAAGTCTCTATTCGCGGACGCAGCGAGCCGATGATCGTCCGCGCTGCTCGCGATGCGAAGACGTTGTCCGCGCTGGTTAACGATGTGGAAATCGCGGCGGCCTAGAGCCGCGACGTCCGTTGTGTGATCTATCGCACACCTGAACGGCCGTTCAGAAAATTGTCCTCGAACCAACCGCTGTTTTCTCGAACCCCGCTCCGGAAGGCTGCGACTGATGTGCGATGGGTAAGACTGAAACGATCAACCCGCGCCACGGCGCACATCGAAGGAGAACGACCATGTTACGCAAACTCACTCTTGGACTGGTTGCCGCAGCTTCTCTCGGCGCGATGGCGCTGGCTCCCACCGCAGCTTCCGCGGGTCCGTGGGGCGGTGGATGGGGCGGCGGCTGGCATCATCACCACCACTTCGGCCATGGCTTCGGCATCGGCTTCATCGACGGCGGCGACGACGGCTGCTATGTGGTGCGCCGCGTGCCCACCCCGTTCGGCTATCGCCTGCGCACCGTCAACATTTGCGGCTATTGACCGAACCTCGCTTCGCTCAATTCAAAGATCCCCGGTCGCCTGGCGCGGCCGGGGATTTTCTTCTTGGTCGGTTCCCTCAGGTCCGATGCACGCGAACGTCCCCCATAGCCCGTAGGATGGGTTGGGCTCTTGCGAAACCCATCACCTTGCCGAGCGACCTTCCAGGCATCGCCTCCTCAGAGCCTGACTTAAAATGCAGCCAATGAAATAGGGCCTTACCGCGAAACTCGTCATGCCCGGCCAAAGCAGTCAAGCCTGCGCAGACTGCGTAAACTTGTCTGCGATGCCGGCCATCCACGTCTTGCTTCACTTAAGCAGAAAAGACGTGGATGGCCGGGACAAGCCCGGCCATGACGAAAAACTCGTTTTCAAGCTGTTAGAGAGGGACCAAAAATGCTGGCTGTTTTTCCAGTCAAGCTCTCGGGATAGATTCCGTTTTTTTCACCCCACGGCGGAACGACGAATGATGACGCGACGACGTGACGGGTATCGCTACGCTCAACCCATCCTTGTATTAGCCCGATCACTTATAGTGGAGCCGTTCCGTGAGGAATGGCCCAGCCCGGGTGGCCGCCCGAGCTGGGCCGCCGTTCGATCGGATCGGTACCCATCGAAGCCTTGAGGGCTGTCTGACGTAGCGAGATCGCGACCGGCACTTCATCGGGACCCGAATGGTTGAACGAACTCAAGGTTCGCATCACAAGGGAGGGATCGACGAAGATGGCCAAGCATATCACGATCTGTGCCGGGATCGATACCGGCAAACGGAAGCTCGATGTAGCGATCGAGGGCCGCCGCGAGCAGTTGCAGGTGGAGAACACTTCGGAAGGTCACAAGGTTTTGCTGGCGTGGCTGCGACAGCACCGCGTCAAACGCGTCGGGATCGAGGCGAGCGGGGGTTACGAACAGCCGGTCGTCGCCGAACTGCGGCGCAAGCGGTTTGTGGTCGTCGTCTTCCAGCCGGCGCAGGTCCGGGCCTACGCCAAATTCCACTTGCAGCGAGCCAAGAACGACAAGATCGATGCCGCTCTTATCGCAGCCTGCACCGCGGCGGTGCGGAAGATCCATGCCGCACCCGATCCTCGGTTGCTGCCATTCGCCGAGCAACTGACCATGATCGATCAGATCAGTGAGGATATCGCGCGTCTCAAGAACCGGATCGAGAGCTGCCGCAATGCGCAGATTAACAAGCTCTGGCAGGAGGATATCGCCCGCCTGGAGCAACGCGAGAAGGCCGCACTCAAGACTTCTGGTCGCCTCGATCCGCAAGCATCGCGACCTTGCCAGGAGACTTGCGCTGATCAACAGCGTCGATGGCATCGGACTGCCGACCGCCGTTGCCATCCTGGTGCGTCTGCCCGAGATCGGTCGGATCACCCGGGAGCAAGCTGTCGCTCTCGCCGGCCTTGCGCCCTATGACGACGACAGCGGCGACCAGGTCGGTGTTCGACATATCGATGGCGGACGAAAACGGCTGCGTCGCGCCCTTTATACTGCTTCACTGGCTGCATCGTTTCGCTGGAACCGGCAGCTCATCCAGCTCTATCAACGGCTGACCGCGGCCGGAAAGGAACACAAGCGCGCGCTTGTTGCCTGCGCCAGGAAGATGCTCATCTTCGCCAACACCGTGGTTGCTCGCGGGACGCCGTGGTGCGACGAACCGCCTGCGGGATCACTCTCTGTTTCTTAGTTCGGCCGGGACGTGTTTCTTCGTCCCGACCTACGGCTCCTCATGACGTCGCGCGCAGCGGCCGTCAAGGATGGCCGTCGCTCGCCCGAGCCTCAAATGCCGCCGCCGCCAGGCCACGCCTTGACGGACGCGAGCACGGCGTCATCTTGTCGGGGACGGACGATCCGCACCGCGCGAAATACAGCCGCCATTTAATGGTTGCTACGGGCTCGGATGCTCACGCCCCAGCGATTGAGCCATTGCCCATACCCGATACTTATCGGCCGCGTCGTCTGAATCGTGAACGGCGAGCTCTCAATCAGTGAGCGGTAGGTCTGTAACCGGAGCTGATAGGTGGATTCAAGCCCGTAGGATGGGTTGAGCTCTTGCGAAACCCATCGCCTTGCCGAGCGATCCTTGCTGCCGTTCGCCAAAATCCCCGCCGTCAGTCCAGACATCGCCTGCCCAATGCTCGGGACAGATTCCGTTTTTTCACCCCGCGGTGGAACGACGAGTGATGACGCGACGACGTGATGGGTATCGCTGCGCTCAACCCATCCTACGGGCTGCCGGAGGTTCCTCGTTTTAATTCGCATTGGTGAGGCACTTCACAAATAAATTCGAGCACCAGAGCTAATCTTAGTCGGGGCCGTCATTGCTAAATCAAAGGAGATAATCAATGAGCGAGATGAATGTGATAATTCAGCCGGGAGGCCTAACTGTCTATGGGGACCAGCATACGAGGGGCGACACAGACTTCGACGGGCATGGCCCGGACATGTGGCTTAACGTATCTCCATACGTCGCTAATGAGTTCCAAATCGGGTTGAATATTTATGTAAAGTTCATGGAAACGACAAGCGACTGGACCACTTTTGAAGGGGCATTTAACAACATCGTCTATGACATCCGCACCACAGGAAGTTCGCAGAAGATACTCAGTGTAGTGTCACCCAATGTTGCCATTCATGAAACGCTTAACGGGTACGGCGTACACCATTTTGACTTCGGCGCGGGAGGAATTGTTGGAAGTATCGACGCGGTTGGAGATTCGGACGGGGGAGTTTTTGGGGGTGACGACCACCCGCAGGTCGTTATCAACTTCAATCCTCTGGTAGTTAACGTACAAGATCCCCCAAAATTCAGTCAGGCTGAGCTTAAATCTTGGATGTTCTCAATCAGGCCGCCCTGGATGACACGGACGATCAAAAAATAAGCCGCGAGCGGCAAGCCGAAAGCGCCATTTTCGCGAATAAAAGCGCCATCTGAGACGGGAAAAGCGCCAACGGGGGCATTGAACCACTTAGAACAGACTGAACACACTAAGAGCGCGGTGCTTCGCACCGCGCGAACTCGTGGATAGAGTGAATCCAAATCATCTAACAGAGCCGAACCCGGAGAAAATCGTTTCCGATTTTGAGAAAATTAAACGCTGCTCTCCGAGAGCCCGTAGGATGGGTTGAGTTCTTGCGAAACCCATCACCTTGCCGGCGACGTTACGGCCGTTCGCCAAAATACCCGTTGTCATTCGATACATCGCCTGCCGAATCCTCGGGATAGATTCCGTTTTTTCACCATACGGTGGAACGACAAGGTGATGACGCGACGACGTGACGGGTATCGCTGTGCTCAACCCATCGGGCCTGCAACGCTTGAGATACTGCCTGACGGGCAAATCGGTGATTTGCCTGTCCAGCCCCATTTGAAAAAATATTCTTGTTTTCGCCAGACCCAAATCAAATCTAGAACTCACCCCGTCCCGTCCCAACCTGAGGGGCGTTTCGCGATCGTCACGAATGCGGGGCGGGATGCGGTGGACGCGGGCAGCGCCTTTGACGAATGGCGCTCGATGCGGACGGCGAAGTCGTGTGGTCCTGACGCCCCGACGCTGGCGTCAAGTTGGCGGAAGTTTCCGCCGGCGACAGTGGCAAGAAAGCCCGGTCACTGGGGAGAGCGCGAAGGAAACCGTTAAAACCATTGCGCGGGGAATGCCGGGTGTTTTCCGGTGTGACCGTGGTGACTAACGCGCGTGTTTACTACAAACCACGCGCGGCTGCGGGCGCTCCGGGCGCCCGGCATTCCCTGCGCCCTCTGATCGGAGGGTAAGGAATTTCCTGGCAAGACTCGGGCGCAGTGCGCGGCGAGATCGCGAGTTGTGTCTGTAATGGAAATCTCCGTCGCCCGGATTGCTGCGCCGCAGCGCCCGTTGACGCTTCCAAAGCATGAATTGACTTGGGACTTGCGGATGCGGGACTATTCGCCACAGGGGCCGGTGGAGACCGGCCTCAACAATAAAGCTTCGGAGGAAGCACGATGCTCGACCGACGAGAGATCATGAAGCGCGCCGGAATGGCGGCGCTGGCCACGGGTTTCGGTTCGTTCAAGGCGCTGGCGCTGGACAGCGTGACACTCCCGATCGGCAACGGCGAACGGCCGCTGGTGAAGTATCCGCAGAAGCGCCCGATGATCGGCCTGACCAGCCGGCCGCCGCAGCTCGAGACGCCGTTCTCGATCTTCAATGACGGTCCGATAACGCCGAACAACGCTTTCTTCGTCCGCTATCATCTGGCGGGGGTGCCGCTTGATATCGATCCCGACAAATTTACCCTCGAGATCAAGGGCAAGGTCGATCATCCCCTCAAACTATCCCTGAAGGAAATAAGAAAGATGCCCGCGGTCGAACTCACCGCGGTCAATCAGTGCTCGGGCAACAGCCGCGGCTTTTTCGATCCGCGCGTGGCGGGCGGCCAATTGGCCAATGGCGCGATGGGCAATGCGCGCTGGCGCGGCGTGCCGCTGAAAACCCTGCTCGACAAGGCCGGCGTGCAGCAGGGTGCGAAACAGATCACCCTCAACGGCATGGACGGACCGGTCAGCGACAAGACGCCGGATTTCGTCAAGGCGCTCGATATCGACCACGCCCGCGATGGCGAGGTGATGCTGGCCTACGGCATGAACGGCGAGGATCTGCCGGTTCTCAACGGCTTCCCGCTGCGCCTGATCGTGCCCGGCTATTACGGCACCTATTGGGTCAAGCACCTCAACGAAATAACCGTGATCGACAACATGTTCGACGGCTTCTGGATGAAAACCGCCTATCGGATTCCCGACACGCCATGCGGATGCGTCGAGCCGGGCACCGCGCCGAAGGCGACTGTCCCGATCAACCGCTTCACGGTCCGCTCGTTCATCACCAATGTGACCGACGGCGCGAAGCTGAAGCCGGGCGGAACGACGCTGAAGGGGATCGCCTTCGACGGCGGCAAGGGCATCAAGGAAGTCGCGGTCTCGATCGACGGCGGCAAGAGCTGGACGCCGGCGAAACTCGGCAAGGACCTCGGCAAATATTCGTTCCGCGAATGGAAGTTGCCGGTGAAGCTCGCGGCAGGCAGCCATGAACTCAAGGTTCGCGCCACCAACAATGCCGGCGACACCCAGCCGAGCGAGCCGCTCTGGAATCCGGCCGGCTACCTTCGCAACGTCGTCGAAACCGTTCGCGTCACCGCGGCGTGAGGAGAATTGTCATGACACGTTCATTTCTCCTCGCATTTCTTCTCGCGACTGCCGCCATCGCCTGCCTGGGTCTCGGTGCGGTAACGGCCGCTCCGGTCAACTACAAGCTCCCGGAGGAAACCGCCGCGTTCAAGCCCGGACCGAATCTCGATGTGGTGAAGAACAATTGCACCGCCTGCCACTCGGCCGACTACATCAACACCCAGCCGCGCGGACCGAAATACAAGAAGGACTTCTGGCAGGCCGAAGTGACCAAGATGATCAAGGTCTATGGCGCGCCGATCGACGATGCCGACGTTCCCAGGATCGTCGAATATCTCGCCGCGACCTATTGAAGGTCGATGGCAAACTGGATCCGCGCCACTCGCGGGCGGCGGTATGCTGCGTTGCGGGCGCCGGATTCCGAAAAAATTGGCCAGATCGGCGTTTCACGGTCGATTTGCCGCGTCAAATGAGCGCGTGAAACGCTCAAAAGCAGCAAATGCGCCGCGAGAATGAACGTTTTCGGCCGAAATCCCACTGACGTTTAAGCTATCAAGCGTGTCACATACCGCGTATCTTGAACCCGTCGGACATGCCGGTTTGCGGGGACCGGCGGCCCGTTATTATTTTCTGATCCTGCGGAGACGACGTGATGGCTAAAGGTACTGTGAAGTGGTTCAACGCGACCAAGGGTTTTGGATTCATCCAGCCTGCCAGTGGCGGCAAGGACGTTTTTGTTCATATTTCAGCGGTCGAGAAAGCAGGCCTTTCCTCGCTCAACGAAGGACAGACGGTCGAATACGAAGAGGTTGCCAATCGCGGCAAGACCTCGGCCGAGAACCTCAAGGTTTGACGCGAGCGCGCGGTCAGTGACAGCGCCCTCCCGGACGCAATCCGGGAGTGGAGCTTTCAGGAAGATCTCAAAAAACAGAGCACAATCGGCGAGAGTGGACACCACTCTTGCGCATATCCGAATTTCGGCGCAGAACGCGCTGGTTCGGCTCAATCTTCGGTGACCCATTTTTCAACGGTCATGACATCCGGCGGCTGCGCATAGCCGCGCGGCCACATGTCGACGACCCATTCGACCCTGGTCGCGCGATCGACCAGCACCGCCGTGTTGTGCGGCGTCTGCAACACCAGCGCGTTGCCGCGGTAATGCGGGTCGCCCACCACATGATATTTCAGCAGGCCCCATTGCTGCAGCACCAGCAGCAGGCTGGTGGTGTTGCGGGTGGTGTCCCAGCAATCGTAATTGTGCTTGTCGTCGAAAGCAGCGGATATCCGCTTTCGCGACCCGCTTGTCGGTCCCGATCACCGGACCCATGCGGCGATCGAACCAGATCACCGCTTTCTGCACCGCCGCCCGCTCGGCCGCGGCCGAAGCGCGTCCCGCCGCGAGGATCCGCGTCAGCGCATTGCGATCACCAGCGGAGAAATCGAGGATCTCGCGGCGTCGGCAGACGAAGCCGTAGCAGACCGTCATGCGCTGCGCTGAAGGCGGGAAAATCGACACCGTGGTGTAGAGCGCCGCCTGCGGCGCGCTCAATTCGAGCGAATACGCCGGCGACGAAGCCGCGATCAGGAGCCATCCGGCAAAACCTGCGGCAAAACTGTGAAACGCAGCCGTCTTGCCTCGCCTGCCGGATTGTTCCCGCCCGTCCGTCCGCCTCATCCGTCGCCACGCTTCCAGCCAAAAAAAACTGAACGAAAACTATCGCAGCGGTTTCACGATGCCAAGGGCGGCTGCATGATGATGCCCGGGAAACCCGGGTGCGATAACAGGAGCGGGAACCGGTTTCGCGTCCAATCGCGCTCAAACCATTCAAAAGCATGCCATGACGTCCGATCCCTCATCTTTTCCGCCGGTCGAGGCGGCCTACGCGCCGGACGATTGTCTCGTTGCAGCCCGGCTGCTCGAGACCGCCGGCTTGGGTGCGGAGCAGGACGCGCGGATCGACCGCACCGCGACCCGCCTGATCGGCGCCATTCGCGCCAGCGACGACCGGCTCGGCGGCATCGAGGACATGCTTCGCGAGTTCGCGCTCTCCACCAAGGAGGGCCTCGCGCTGATGGTGCTCGCGGAGGCCCTGCTGCGGGTGCCGGATAGCCGCACCGCCGACCAGTTCATTGAGGACAGACTGGGCCAGGGCGACTTCGTGCGCCACGAGACCAAATCCAGCGCCTTCCTGGTCAACGCGTCGGCGTGGGCGCTGGGCATGTCGGCACGCGTGGTTCAACCCGGCCAGACCCCGCAGGGAACGATCGGGCGTTTGACGAAACGGCTGGGCGTTCCGGCGGTGCGCGCTGCCACACGGCAGGCGATGCGGCTGATGGGCAGCCATTTCGTGCTCGGCGAGACCATCGAGGCCGCGCTGGCGCGGGCGCAGTCGGCAGGCGCCCTGCGCTATTCCTTCGACATGCTCGGCGAAGGCGCGCGCACCGCCGCCGACGCCGAGCGCTATTTCAATTCCTACGGCAGCGCGATCGAAGCGATCGGCCGCACCGCCGGTGATCGCCCGCTGCCCGACCGGCCCGGCATCTCCGTCAAACTCTCCGCGCTGCATCCGCGTTTCGAAGCGGTAAGCCATCAGCGCGTGATGACGGAACTGGTGCCGCGGCTGATCGATCTCGCGCGCCGCGCCAGGGCCTGCGATCTGAATTTCACCGTCGATGCCGAGGAAGCGGACCGGCTGGAACTTTCGCTGGAGGTGATAGCGGCCGCGTTCAGCGACGCCTCGTTCAGCGGCTGGGACGGTTTTGGGCTCGCGATCCAGGCCTACCAGAAACGCGCCGAAGCCGTGATCGACCATATCGACGGGCTCGCGCGAACACTGAACCGGCGGATGATGGTACGCCTGGTCAAGGGCGCCTATTGGGACACCGAGATCAAGCGCGCACAGGAGCGCGGCCTCGACGACTATCCGGTGTTCACCCGCAAGGCGATGACCGACCTCAACTACATGGCCTGCGCGCAAAAACTATTGGCGCTGCGGCCCCGCCTGTTCCCGCAATTCGCCACCCACAACGCGCTGACGGTGGCGAGCGTTCTCGAATTGGCCGGCGGCGACAGCGGATTCGAGTTCCAGCGCCTGCACGGCATGGGCGAAGCGCTGTACGCGCAATTGAGCGAAGATCATCCGGGCGCGGCCTATCGGACCTATGCGCCGGTCGGCAGTCACCGCGATCTTTTGGCCTATCTGGTGCGGCGGCTGCTGGAGAACGGCGCCAATTCCTCGTTCGTCGCGGTCGCCGCCGACGATGCAATTCCGGTGGCAACGCTGCTGCGCCGCCCGGCCGATATCATCGGCGCCGCCGCAAATGCACGGCATCCGAATATTCGCATTCCCCGCGATCTCTATCAACCGCAGCGGCAGAATTCGCACGGCATTGAATTCGGCGAGCGCGCCGCGTTGGACAAGTTGCTTTCCGCGATCGCTGCGGAAACCGCGCCGGTCGCGGCGGCGCCGCTGATCGACGGCCAGACAAGAACAGGGACGGCGCGGCAGATTCTCAGCCCGATCGACCTCACAACGTCCGTCGGAAGCGACATCGATCCGACGCCGGAGCACGCCAACGAGGCGATTGCCGCCGCGCGCGAGGGTTTCGCATCCTGGAGCCTTACGCCCGCGGCGATGCGCGCGCAGACCCTGGAGCAAGCCGCCAATTTGCTGGAACGGCGGCGCGCCCGCTTCATCGCGCTGTTGCAACGCGAGGGCGGCAAGACGCTTGATGATTCGCTTTCGGAAGTTCGCGAAGCGGCTGATTTTTGCCGTTACTACGCCGCCGAAGGCCGCGAGTTGTTCGGCCAGGACCAAGCCCTGCCGGGGCCGACCGGCGAAAGCAACGTTCTCAAGCTGCGTGGCCGCGGCGTGTTCATCGCGATCTCGCCGTGGAATTTTCCGCTGGCGATTTTCACGGGACAAGTGACGGCCGCCCTGATGGCGGGAAATGCGGTGGTGGCAAAGCCCGCCGAACAAACGCCGTTGATCGCGGCAGAGGCGGTTCGTTTGCTGCATGAGGCCGGTGTGCCGGCGGCGGCGCTGCATCTGCTGCCGGGCGACGGCAGCATCGGCGCCGTTCTAACCGCGCATGCCGATATCGCCGGCGTCGTCTTCACCGGCTCGACCGAGGTCGCGCGCACGATCAATCGTACGCTGGCGGCCAGGGACGGCCCGATCGTGCCGTTGATCGCCGAGACCGGCGGCATCAATGCCATGATCGTCGACGCGACCGCGCTGCCGGAGCAAGTCGCCGACGACGTCGTGACGTCGGCGTTTCGCTCGGCCGGCCAGCGCTGCTCGGCGCTGCGCCTGCTGTTCGTTCAGGACGACGTCGCCGAGCGCATGATCGAGATGATATCGGGCACGGCGCGCGAACTCGGGATCGGCGACCCGCGCGACATCGCCACGCATATCGGGCCGGTGATCGACCCTGAAGCGAAGCGGCGGCTGGACAAGCATATTGCGCGAATGAAGAACGAGGCCCGCGTGCATTTCGCGGGCACCGCTCCCGTCGGCAACTACGTCGCGCCCCATATTTTCGAATTGGCAGATGCCGGTCAACTGACCGAGGAAGTATTCGGACCTGTTCTACACGTGGTGCGCTACCGCGCCGAACAGCTCGACCGCGTGCTGCAATCGATCGAACGCTCCGGCTACGGGCTGACGCTCGGCATTCACTCGCGTATCGACGATACGATCGAGGCGGTGATCGACCGGCTTTCCGTCGGCAACGTCTATGTCAACCGCAACATGATCGGCGCAGTGGTCGGCGTGCAGCCGTTCGGCGGACACGGGCTGTCGGGCACCGGTCCCAAGGCCGGCGGGCCGCATTACCTGACGCGTTTTGCGACCGAACAGACCGTGACCGTCAATACCGCCGCCGCCGGCGGCAATGCCGCGCTGATGTCGGATCGCGATTAACCACCCGTTGCATCTCGCCGCCAACGTCGGTCAAATGCACCGTTCAAATCCACCTGTCGAAACGCGAATTCCACGACGCGGAATAAGACGGACACAAGTCACGGGAGCGGCTGCCACCATGGAAAAGGGCATCTTCGAAGGCCTCAAGGTTCTGGACTGCGCGAGTTTCATCGCAGCGCCCGCGGCCGCGACCGTGCTGTCGGATTTCGGCGCCGACGTGATCAAGATCGAACCGCCCGGCCACGGCGATCCCTACCGCAACCTGCCGAACCTGCCGGGATATCCCCACAGTCAGCACAATTTCGCCTGGATGCTGGAGTCCCGCAACAAGAAGAGCCTCGCGCTCGACCTCTCCAGGCCGGAAGGTCAGGCGGTGCTGTATCGCCTCGTTGCCGAGGCGGATGTCTTCATCACGAATTTTCCGCCCGGCGTGCGCAAGCGGCTCGGGATCACCTGCGAGGAACTTGCGCCGCTCAACGAGCGGCTGATCTATGCCTCGTTCACCGGCTACGGCGAGAAAGGCGAGGAAGCCAACAAGCCCGGTTTCGACAGCAACGCCTATTGGGCGCGCTCGGGCCTGATGGACCTGGTGCGTGCGGACGAGAACACCACGCCGGCGCGATCGGTCGCCGGCATGGGCGACCACCCCTGCGCGATGGCGCTGTACGGCGCGATCGTCACCGCGCTTTACAAGCGCGAACGCACCGGCAAGGGATCGCATGTCAGCTCGAACCTGATGGCCAACGGCATCTGGGCCAACGGCATACTCGCCCAGGCCAAACTGGTTGGCGCTAAATTCGGTGAGCGGCGTCCGCGCGAGCGCGCGCTGAACGCGGTGACCAATCACTACAGGTGCAAGGACGGGCGCTGGATCATCCTGTCGCTGCTCAACGAGGACCGGCAATGGCCGACGCTCGCGCGCTGCCTTGGGCGGGAGGATCTTGTCAGCGATCCGCGCTTTGCCACCCGGCCCGACCGCCATACGCGCTCGCTGGAACTGATCGGAATTTTCGACGAGATCTTTGCCACCAAGGACCTCGCCGAGTGGCGAAGGATACTCGACGGCAACGGGCTGGTGTTCGGCGTGGTCGGCATCCTCGACGATATCGCCCATGACAGGCAGATGATCGAGAACGAAGTGCTGGTGCCGTTCGAGAACGACACCATGCTCACGATCAACAGCCCGATCTGGGTCGACGGCAGCAAGAAAGTTCAGCCGCGGCGTGCGCCCGGCATCGGCGAGCACAGCGATGAGATTCTTCGCGAGGCGGGCTACGACGAGGCGGCGATCCGGCAATTGCGGGCGTCAGGCGCGGTGGCGTGAGCGGGCGGACGCAAATCCAGCACAAACAGTGAGAGCGCCGATGCCGACCTACCGGCTGCATTATTTCCCGGAGTCAGGAAACAGCTACAAGCTGGCGTTGATGCTCACCCTTTGCGGTCAGACGTTTGAGCCGGTCTGGACCGACTTCGGCGGCGGCGCCACTCGAACGCCGGAGTGGCGGCGCACGGTCAACGAGATGGGCGAAATTCCCGTGCTTGAAGAAGATGGTGTACGCCTCACCCAGACGGCGCCGATCCTGCTGAAGCTCGCCGAACAATACGAACGGTTCGGCGGCGAGAACGCCGCGGAGAGATTCGAACTATTGCGCTGGCTGTTCTGGGACAATCACAAGCTTACCGGCTACATGGCGACTTACCGCTATTATCGGACATTCACGCCATCTCCCGACCAGCACGTGCTGGCTCACTTTAGGAAGCGCCTCGACGACTTCCTCGGAATCATGGAGCACCACCTGCAGCGAAATGCATTCGCCATCGGGGACCGGCCGACCGTGGCTGACTTTTCAATGATCGCCTATCTGTCCTATCCAGGCGATGAAACCGGATACGATCTCGCAGTGAGTCACCCGGCCGTCAGCGCCTGGCTCGGCCGCGTCGCCGATCTGCCAGATTGGCGGTCACCCTACGATCTGTTGCCCGGCAAGCGTCTCACGCACTACGCGTGAAGGCGATCGCTTCCGGTTGAAGACCGGCCTAGGCTCCGGCCGTCGTCGACGGACGCAGCCCGGCTTGATGCGAGGCCGAAATATCGGCCGCGTCCTTGCCGGTTGCTCGCATGCTCGCGAGCCGGCTCAGGGAAAACGCCGCCAGCGCCGCGCATAGCGCGGCCGCCGCGGCCGCGATGAAGACCGACGCCGTGCTCCATTTCGCGGTCAGCAACGCGCCGCCGACCAGCGGCCCGACAATCGAGCCGACCCGGCCGATTCCGAGCGCCCAGCCGACGCCGGTGGCCCTGACCGACGTCGGATAGAACGTCGCAGCCAGCGCGTTGGCGGCGATCTGGCCGCCAACCACGCAGAACCCGGCGGCGAAGATCGCCATGGTGACGAAAACCACGGATTGACCGAGCTGGCCGATCGCACCGACCGCGAAAACCGCGATGAAGTACACCAGCGCCAGCGCGCGAAACGAAAAGCGGTCGATGATGCTGCCGAGCGCAAACGTTCCGACCACGCCGCCGACCTGCAGCATCGACCCGATCGCCGCAGCCGACGACACCGACGCCCCGAGATCATTGAGAACCGTGGGCAGCCAGTTCGACAGGAAATAGAGGTCGAGCAGGCTCATGAAGAACACCACCCACAGCAACAGCGTCACCGGGGTTCGTCCGTCCCGGAAAAGATGCAGCACCGGAATGCCGGGCAGTTCGGGCTCGTCCACGACGAAGCGCGTTGCCGGCGCAAACGCAGCCTTCGGGTTGATGAACCCTAGCAATTCGGCCACCCGCTCATTGGCGCGCCCGGTGAGGGCCAGGAAGCGCACGGATTCCGGCAGCCGCAGCGCCAGAATCGGAACCAGCAGCAGCGGCGCGATGCCGCCGACCACAAACACCGAGCGCCAGCCGAAATGCGGAATCAGCGCCGCTGCCAGCAGGCCGCCCAGCGCTGCGCCGACCGAGAACCCGCAGAACATGATCATCACCATGGTCGAGCGGCGGTGGCGCGGATTGAATTCGGAGGTCATGGCGACGGCATTCGGCATTGCGCCGCCAAGACCAAGCCCGGTCAGAAACCGGATCACGAGTAGCGTGTTGGCGTCGCGGACGAACGCGGTGGCGAGCGCACCGATGCCGAACGCCAGCGTGCTCAAAACGATGATCTTCTTGCGCCCGACGCGGTCCGCCAGCGGTCCGAACAACAGCGCGCCGATCATCAGCCCGAACAGACCGGCCGAGAACACCGGACCCAACGCGGCCTTGGTCAGGCCCCACTCCTTGGCCAGAGCGGGCGCGACATAGCCGATCGCCTGGGTATCAAAACCGTCGAGAAACAATACCGCCGCGCAGGTCAAAAGCAGTTTGAACTGAAACCCGCCGACCGGCTGCTGGTCGATGAAATCAGCGACGTCAATTGCGTCGCCGCCTTGAGAAATCGCCATCGTCGTCCCTCCCCTTGAATTGTCAGGCCGCGGTTCTTGCAGACCGCTGTTCCTGACTTGATAACCTAACGCATATTGCGCGGAGCCGCACGATTTTCTGCCTCACCGCGTACGCAATGCCTCCTTCGAATAGCCGGCGATCCGCTTGTAACCCTCGGACAGGGCGACCAGTTCCGCGCGGCTGATGACTTCGTCGATTCGACCGAACGGACGGTCGTTGGTGCGCTGATACACCTCGCGCAGGATCGCGTCGGGCGGATTGGTGCGATTGGTCAGAACGATGCGCGTGGTGACTTCAAGCCGCTGTTTTTCATAGGCGGCGAGCGCGGCGACGGGTTCGCGATTTTCCAATAGCGCCGAGGCGAGCGCCCGCGCATCGAGGATCGCTTGTCCAGCGCCATTGGAGCCGCGCGGCACCATCGGGTGGGCAGCGTCGCCGAGCAGCGTTACCCGCCCAAGGCTCCAGCGCGGCAGCGGGTCCTGATCGACCATCGGAAATTCCAGCACGCTGTCGGCGGCGCGGATGAACGCGGGGACATCCAGCCAGTCGAAATGCCAGTCGGCGAACGCGCCGATGAAGTCGCCGATCGCGCCCGGCCGGTTCCAGTCGCGCTTGCGGTATACCGGCGTCTCGATTTCCGCCACCCAGTTGATCAACTGCAGCCCGTCAGCGCCGGCGGGGCGGATCGGGTAGACCACCATCTTGCCGTGCGACAGCCAGCCCGCCCGCACCATGCTGGCACCGGACAACATTGGCTTCCAGCGCGTCACGCCGCGCCACATGTTGACGCCGGAATAGCGCGGCTCGCCCTCGTCAGGAAAGAACTGCCGGCGGACAGCGGAATTGATCCCGTCGCAGGCGATCGCGACGCAGCCGCGTACGGTGCTGCTGGGGGTGCCGCCGGGCCCGTCGGAAAAATGAACGCTGACGCCGGACTCATCCTGGTCGACGCCGGTGCAATGACGGTTGGTGGTCAGCCGGTCGGCACCGGCGCGTGCGGCGAAGGCATCGAGCAGGACCATCTGCAGATCGCCGCGGTGGATCGAGAATTGCGGATGCTCGTAGCCGGCCGCGCGGCCGAGCGGCTCCTGATAGATCAACTGGCCGAAGCGATTGAAGAAGGTCGCGTCAGCCGTCGCAATCGCGACACGCGCCAGTGCCGCTTCGAGTCCAAGCGCGGCAAGTTCCCTGGTGGCGTGCGGGAGCAGATTGATGCCCACGCCAACTGGCCTGATTTCGGCCGCCGATTCAAATATCCGGCAGGGAATTCCGGCGGCCTGCAGCGCCAGCCCGAGCGTCAATCCGCCAATGCCGGCGCCGACGATGATGACGTCGTCCATGTTCCCTCCCGGCAATTATTCTTTTGCCGCGATGAAACACGATTGGTGAGCTAACTGTCAATCTGACGATCGCACCGGGACAGCGCTATTTGATGAAGCACATCCCTATCCGCGATGCGCTGCCGACCGGTTGGCACGTCAGCCCCTCGGCGCAGGTCCACGCCTTGAAGCTCTCGTCGTTGTCGGCGGCGTCGGGGTGCTGGACATAGCAGTGCGCGCCCCAGCCGTCCTCGTATTCGGTTCCGGCGAGTTCCGCACTCCCGCGCAGCTGTGGCCGGCTTGCGAAGCCGCGCGAGTAATCCGGGAGCTTGCCGTCACGCAACGCGGTGAGAATATCGCGGCGGCGGACCTGGTCGCCGAAGAAATGCGGCGACGCCGGAACAATAGTGGAATTGTCGGGCTTGGCCGCCATCCAGTCGACGCCGGGGAAATGAAAGCCGCCGATGCCGCGCGTCTGATGGCAGCCCGAGCAGGTGATGTCGTTGAGCCGGCGCTCGAGGCCCGCCGCCGAGCGGATGTTTTGCAGCGTGATGCCGCTTTCTGCCGCTTTCTTCAAGGCCGCGGCGAGGTCGCCTTCGCTGAATACAGGCTCAACCGACGCGTCATCGCCTTGCACGAGGCCGAAGGCCGGCTGCAGGCTCGAGGCCGAAAATCCGACCGGGGTCGGCCCAATGGCGCCGGTGGCGAGGAATTTTTCGGGAACCAGAACCGTGCCGCGATCGAGCTCGCTGAAATGCCTGATATCGAGCAGCCACTCCTTGAAGTCGCGCCGGAGACTTTCATCCGCCAATATCCGCTCGCGATCAATCTGGTTTTCCATCGGCTTTTCCGCGAACGCCTGTAGCTGCGCGTTGTAATCAAACACCTTGAACAGATAGTCGGTGCGAAACTCGCGGATGGGTGATTTCGGCGCGTGCGCGATCTGAAGATTGGTCTCGATACGGTCGATGTTTTCGGGCCGAACCAGATCCAGCGGGCCGTCTTTTGCCGTCAGTTTTTCCGCAAGCGCCGCACCCGTCAGCGGCAGTTCGCCGGCGGCGAGCCAACGTCGCGCAATTTCGGCGCAGGTGATGGCGGCGTCGCTGCTGTCGATTGCAGGATCGCCCTTGGCCTTCAGCACCACGTTCAGCGTCATCGGCAACCGTGGCGAGATCGCGTCTTCGCTCGCCTGCGGCATGTCCGTTCGCGTCAAGCGGTAGATCAGCCGGATTTCACCGCAATTTGCTTCGTGAACGTAAGCGCGGTCCATCCGGTTGACGATGCCCGCCAGCACGAAGCGTGTATCGGGGGAATTGAGCAGCGCGCGGTCGAACAGCTGGAAGTCGAAAGCGGTCCCGACGCCGATGGTTTCGTTGGGAAGGTTGGCCTTGTGCCTCTGAATGTATTTATCGAACTCGCCGTCGAGCGCCTTGCGAACGGGCGTCATCGAGGGCAAGGCGAACAACTGACTGCTGGTGAGCGGCGCGTCGGCGGACTTCGCCGGCAACATTACGCGACTGAGCCCGAACGGTCCACGATCAAGTTCGCGCAAGGCCAAGGGATCGGTGATCGCCGTTCCGCGCTCCAGCGCCGCCGCGCTTTGGGCGTGGCGCACAGGCAGAACGCTGCAAAGGAGAGCGAAGATCGCGGCAAGAAATCGCAACATTGGGCCCATGTCCTGACGAACCAACGCCGTGCATCGAAAGCCATTCAAGGCGTCCTGCGGGCGGCGTCTTCTATTTCAGGGAAATATGCCGAAAAGCAGACCGACGTTCTCGCGGCAATCCGGAGACTTTGGATCTACCCCGTTCACGTCGTGGTGAAGCGATCATTGCTAGCGCGCGACAATCAGGCCCTTGCTGGTCACGACCACCCAGCGACCGTCCTGGCGGCGGATCGCGTCGATCCGGCCGAGGCCCGGGACGGGATCGCCGGCATATACCTCATACATTCCGCGCCGGCCTTCGATCAGGGCGCCGCCATTGGCGACGTCACGCAGTACCCAGCCCTCGACCGTCGGCAGCCTCGCCACCTCGACCTTGGGCGCAGCCGCCGCGGGAGGCGCAATCGAGCCGGTGACCTCCTTCGAGGCAACCGACGCCGCAGCCGCAGGGACGGGAGCGGCGGACGGCGTGGCGCGAAGCCTATCCACGGCCTCGCTGAGCCTGGCGAGTTTGGCGGCCGGCTCGGCTTGCGCCTTCTCGACCTTGTCGAGGCGGTCGTTGGTTTTGTTGAATTGGGCGATGTCGAGCCTGGAGGTATGTTCGACGCTGGCCTTCAACGCCAGGATGTCGGCATCGATCCGCGCGACGGAGGCTTCGAGTGCGGCGTTACCGGTGCTCGTGACCTCACCGCCAGCAAAATGCGAAAAACCCGCGGTCCCCACCGCGCCGCCGAGCGCACCCGCCACCGTTGCCAGCGCCACCGCGGCCGCCAGCGCGGAAAGCCGGCGCTTGCCGAACATTCCCCGGTTATGCCCGGACTTCACCTCGGGCCCAGCACTATCACCACCCCAATGGCGGTCGCCGGCCGGCATGATCATGACCTTGCCGGGAGAACGTGAGGCCTCTGCCTTGGGAGCTTCCACCTTGGGCGCGTCTGCCTCGGTGGCGGCACCCTGCCCGGGCACCAGATCAGGAGAGGTGACATCGGGGGCGTCCTGCGCGCAAGACGCCGCCGGCTGGATCGAGGCATCCGATAAATTGGGAACGGCCGACCCGGCACTGAGGGAACCGGGTTCACCGCTGGTCTGCTCGGCGTTTTGTTCGCTCACGTTCAAAACCTCCAGTAAAGGTTGACCATTTGGTAACCATCATTGCTTGCGAAATCGTTACCCGGCCGCCGGCTTGCCGAAATTTTAGGGTCGGGCTGTCCGACACGCCGCAGAACGACGTGGGCAGGCTTTCGCTCGAACGCGCTGCGGCGCCTTTCATCGGTTTGACAAAGGGCCTGACGGCCTGCTCAAAAGCATCAACCAAGATGCTGCAATGAAAATTGGGGGGAAACCAACCATGAAGCTCTACGACTTGATCGGGCCAAACCCGCGCATCGTCCGCATGTTCATGGCGGAGAAGGGCATCGAAATACCCAAGCAGACCGTCGACCTGCGCGGCGGCGAGAATCGGCAGGCCGAGCACCTCAAGCGCAACCCGCATGGCCAGATGCCGGCGCTCGAACTCGACGACGGCAGCTATTTGTCGGAAATCACCGCGATCTGCGAATATCTCGAAGAGAAAAATCCGAAGCCACCGATGATCGGCTCGACGCCGGAAGAGCGCGCCGAGTGCCGGATGTGGACGCGGCGGGTCGATCTCAACATCTGCGAGCCGCTCGCCAACGGCTATCGCTTTGGCGAGGCGCTGAAATTCTTTGAAAAGCGGATTCCGGTCGCGCCGGAAGCATCGCCGGGGCTGAAAAACATCGCGGCCAACCGGCTGCAATGGCTCAACGACCAGATGGCGGACGCAAGGGAATATCTCTGCGGCAAGCGCTTCACGCTGGCGGACATCCTGCTCTATTGCTGGATCGATTTTGGCAATCAGGTCGGCCAGCCGCTCGATCCCGCCAACGCCAACATATCGGCCTGGTTCACCCGCGTCGGCGCACGGCCGTCGGTGAAGGCGTAGGAACCGGATCTCGTCATTCCGGGGCGCGCGCTGGCGCGAACCCGGAATCCCGCATCGGTAACTGCTGGATTCCGGGTTCGCGAGTTTCACTCGCGCCCCGGAATGACGGTTCGCTACATCACCACCGGCGCATCCGGCAGTTCATTCTTGCCGCCGCCGTGTCTCGGGAAATGCGTCGCCAATTGCTTCGACACCGCCTCGATCCCCCTGATCACGCCGCCCGCAAAATTCCCCGCCTTGAAATCGGTTTCCATCGCCTTGCAGATTTTTTCCCAGCCGGCGGCGCCGACCTTGGCGTCGATGCCGCGATCGGCGATGATCTCGACATCACGGTCGGCCAGCAGCAGATAGATCAGCACGCCGTTGTTGTGGGCGGTGTCCCAGATGCGCAGGTGCGAAAAAATATCGAGCGCACGCTGCCGCGCAGGCTGATTGCGGAACAGCGGTTTGCCATCCAGCGCGCCTTCCACCACGAAACGGACCTGGCCGGCATGCGTGGCCTCGCCCGCCTTGATCGCCTGCTCAATCGTAGCCAGCACTTCCGGCGGGAAAATCCGCCGTACCCGCCAGTGGTGCTCAAGAAGATGTCTGCCGATGCGCCTGACGCCCATGTTACCAGCTCCCCGACGCGCCGCCGCCGCCAAAACCGCCGCCGCCGCCGCTGAACCCGCCACTGTCGCTCGAACTTCCGCTGCTCCAGTCGCTACTGCCGCCGGAACCGCCCGACCAGCCACGGCCGCCTCGGTATCCTCCTCCCCCCAACGGCGAAACCATGTCGCCGACGAACGCGAAGATGAAGGCAATGATCCCCACGATGGCCGACGCAGCAATCGAGCCAACGAAGAGCCAGGCCAGAAATCCGACCACGCCGCCGGTCGCGGCAGAGCCGAGGAGCCTGCCCAGCACGCTGCGCAGAATGCCGGCGACAGCGAGAACCCCGATGATGACAAAGGGATTGAGCACATCGATATAGTTGGCGAGGTTCGGGCTTTGCCAGTGCGGCGGTTCCGGCGCCGGCAGCTTCTCGCCGTCGATGACCCGGATCATGCGATCGATACCGGCGGAAATCCCGCCGGTAAAATCGCCGCTCTTGAATTTCGGCGTGATCTCTTCGTCGATGATGCGCTTGGTGGTGACGTCGGTAAGTGCACCTTCCAGGCCGTAGCCGACCTCGATGCGGAGGTGACGGTCGTTCTTGGCAACGACGAGCAGCGCGCCGTCGTCGATCTTCCTGCGTCCAATCTTCCAGGCTTCGGCAACCCGGATCGAAAATTGCTCTATGGTCTCGGGCGCCGTGGTCGGCACGATCAGTACCGCGACCTGGCTGCCCTTCCGCGCTTCGAGATCTTTCAGCGTTTGCGTCAGCGAGGCGATGTCGCCTGAGGACAGCGTCCCGGTCTGATCGACCACCCGTCCGCCAAGCGGCGGCACCGCGACGTCGGCCGCGGCCGCGAAAGCCCAGCACATCGTCAGCGCAAGAATGCAGGCTCTTGCAGCGTTCATCGCGGCGGCCGATCCGGTTGCCGAGCTACTTCGCGGGCGCTGGCGCTGGATTGAAATCCACCTTCGGCGCGGTGGAAATTTCCTTCTCGTTCTCGACCGAGAAGTTCGGCTTCTCCTTGTACCCGAACACCATCGCGGTCAGATTGTTCGGAAAGGTGCGGATGCCGACGTTATAGTCCTGCACCGACTTGATGTAGCGGTTGCGCGCAACCGTAATGCGGTTCTCGGTACCTTCCAGTTGCGCCATCAGGTCGCGAAACAGCGCGTCGGATTTGAGCTGGGGATAATTCTCGGTCACCACCAGCAATCGCGAAAGGGCATTGCTGAGTTCGCCTTGCGCGGCCTGGAACTTCTGGAACGCAGCGGGATCGTTGAGCACCTCGGGCGTCGCCTGGATGCTGCCGACCTTCGCGCGCGCATTGGTCACGCCCAGCAGCACGTCCTTTTCCTGCTGCGCGAAGCCCTTCACCGAATTGACGAGGTTGGGCACCAGGTCGGCGCGGCGCTGATACTGGTTCACGACCTCCGACCATGCCGACTTGACCTGCTCGTCATTGGTCTGGATCGCGTTATAACCGCAATTGGTGAGACTCAACGTCGCCAGCGCCGCCAGCACGGTCCACAATCTGCGCATCGAAATCTCCCGTTGAAATTCTCCGCAAGGTATCAGAACGCCCCGGCCAGGTAAGCAGGCGAAAGGCCGCGCCCCGGCCTAATTTGCGGCTAACGGCTCTTGCCTATCATTTGACGAAATAGTCAACCTGGCCAAAACGCGAGGGTGCGAGATTCCGGGTTCGCGCTTGCGCGCGCCCCGGAATGACGGGGCTGATTACGCACTTGCCGCTTTGGCTTGCCTGATCGCCTGCCAGACTTTCATCGGCGTCAACGGCGTATGAAGCGTCTTGATGCCGAGTTCGCTGAGTGCGTCCATCACGCCGTTGGTGACGCAGGGCGGGCCGCCGATCGCGCCGGATTCGCCACAACCCTTGGCGCCCAGCGGATTGGTGCGACATGGCGCCAATTCATCGAGCGTGACCTCGATCGGCGGAATGTCGTCGGCGCGCGGCAGGCAGTAATCCTGATAGCTCGCGGTCAACAATTGGCCTTCGGCGTCGTATGCCACGCCCTCGTACAGCGCTTGTCCAATACCTTGGGCGACGCCGCCGTGAACCTGTCCCGTCACCAGCATCGGATTGACGGCGATGCCGACGTCGTCGACCGTGGTATAGCGCACCACGCGGCTGACGCCGGTCTCCGGATCGATTTCGACCTCGCAGATATGGGTGCCGTTCGGCCAGCTCGGTCCATCGACTTCGCCTTCGCTGTCCACGCTCAGCCGCGCGCCCGCCTCTTGCCTGGCAATTTCAAACAGGCCGATCCGCTTGTCGGTGCCGACCACGGCGAGCATTCCGTCGCGGTATTCGATGTCGTCGACCGAGGCTTCCAGCATGTGCGAGGCCTTCTCGCGCGCCTTCGCGATCAGGTCGTTGGCGGAAACCGCCAGCGCCGTGCCGCCGACGAACAGCGAGCGCGAACCGACGCTGCCGAAGCCGGTGGCGAGGTCCGTGTCGCCCTGGACGATATCGATCCTGTCCATGGCGATACCGAGCAATTCCGACACCATCTGGGTGTAGGTGGTCTGCAGCCCCTGCCCCATCGCCATCGTGCCGGAATGCAGGATGATGCGCCCCTCGGCTGTCGCATGCAGGCTGACCTTTTCGGTATGCGCGCGGCCGCCGGTCCATTCGATGTAGCTGGTAAGTCCGCGGCCGTAGAGCAGGCCTTTCTTTTTCGCCGCCTTCTTGCGCGCGGTAAAGCCGTTCCAGTCCGCAAGATCGGAGGCGCGCTCCAGCATGTGCGTGAACGCGCCGGAGTCGTAGACCTGGCCGACGGCGTTGGTGTAGGGCAGCTGCGCGGGCTTGATGTAATTCACCTTGCGGATCGTGCGCGGGTCCATTCCGATCTGGCGGGCGGCGGCGTCCATCAACCGCTCGACGATGAACACGCCCTCGGGGCGGCCTGCGCCGCGATAGGCGCCGACCGGTGCGGTGTTGGTCATGACCGATTTGACCTCGTAATGCACCAGCGGCAGATCGTAGACGCCCGACTGCACGAAGGGGCCGAGGACGAGCGGGATGATATTGCCCGCCCCGGTCGAATAGGCGCCGGTGCCGCCGACCGAGCGCACGCGATAGGCCAGCACGCGGCCCTTGGCATCGAGCGCCAATTCGCCCGTTGATGTCAGGTCGCGGCCGTGGGTGCCGCCGACGAACTCGTCGGTGCGGTCGCCGCGCCAGCGAACCTTGCGGTTCAGCTTGACGGCGGCATAGGCCACCATGCCGTCTTCCGGATAAAGATTTGTCTTCTGGCCGAAACCACCGCCGATATCGCCGACCAGCACGCGGACGCTTTCCTTTGGCCGCTTCAGCACGGCCTCCGCAAGAACGTCGCGGGTCGAGCCCGGCGTCTGCGACTGCACATGCAGGATCAGCCGTCCGGATTTCTTGTCGATCTCGGCGATGGTCGAGCGCGGCTCCATCGCGGACGGCGCCAGCCGCTGACTGACCAGATCGAGCGAGACTCGATGTGCGGCCTTGGCGAACGCGGCATCGACCGCGGCCGCATCGCCATAGCTCATGGCAGCGACGATATTGTCTGGCGCTTCCGGCCACACAACGGGCGCGCCCGGCCTGGTCGCTTCGACGGGATCGACCACCGACGGCAGCATTTCGTACTCGACCGAGATCGCTTCGGCTGCGGTCTGCGCGGCAACGCGCGACGTCGCGACCACGGCGGCGACCGGTTCGCCCGCGAAACGCACGATCTCGTGGGCAAGCAGGCGGCGCGGCGGCACCGTCATCGGCTTGCCGTCCGGTCGCATGAACACCGACAGCGTCGGGATGGTGCCGATGTTGTCGGCGATCAGGTCCGCGCCGGTGTAAACGGCTTCGACGCCCGACATGTCCGCCGCGGCCCTGGTGTCGATCGACACGATTTTCGCATGGGCATGGGGGGAGCGCAGCACATGCAGCCACAACGCGCCCTCTTCGGGCTTGTCGTCGATGAACTGACCCTTCCCGGTGAGAAGCCTCCGGTCCTCGAGGCGCCTGACGGACTGGCCCGCACCGAAACGCATATTGCCGGGAAGAATATTCATCAGTTTTGTCCTTCGGGTCTTTTCGTCAGGGGCCGGGTTTTAGCGGATACGCAAGTGAGAGGCCAACCCCGGGCAACAGCAAAAATAGTCATGGCCGGGCTTGATGTTCGGCCATCCCCGGCTTTCTCGATGTGAACGTATTAAGACACGGATGCCCGGGACAAGCCCGGGCCTGACGGTGTTTATCAACCTATCTCCCGCAGCACCGCCTCGACCGCCTTGCGCTCGTCCGCCGTCAACGCCGCCTGCGGCGCGATGGGATCGCCGACCTCATACCCCTGGATCGCGAGCCCGGCCTTGATGCAGGCCGCGAGATTGTAGCGCGCGAAGGCTTCGTTGATGCGCCACAACTTGCGTTGCAGCTTCAGCGCGTCGTCCCAGCAGGCGGCCCTGCACAGATTGTAGAGTTCGACGCTCTGGCGCGGAATGATGCAGGCAGGTCCCGCCATCCACCCCACGCCCCCGATCAGCATCACGGCTGCCGGGATATGCGCCGATGCCGAGAAAACCTCGATGCTGTCGCCGCAGCGGTTCATGATCGACAACAGCCGCCCGGTATTGGTGGAAGCGTCCTTGATGTAACCGATGCGCGGATGCGTGGCGAGCCGCGCCACGACGTCAAGCGTCAAATCCGAGCGCTGAAAATTCGGATTGGTATAGATCACCACGGGAATATCGACCGCATCCGCAATTGCGCGAAAATAGGCTTCGACCTGCGCGTCCTGCAGCGGGAAATAGGCTTCCAGGATCGCAAGAATGCCGTCGGCGCCGAGCTTTTGGCAGGCCTTGGCCTGCGCCACCGCGTCCGACGTCGATGTCGAGGCGACGCCGGCCACGACCGGTACGCGGCCTTTTGCCGCTTCGATCGTCGTCTGCACCACCGCCGCGCGCTGTGCGTTATTGAGATAGGCGAACTCGCCGGTCGAGCCCAGCGGCGTCAACCCGTGCACGCCGGATTTAATCAGGTCGTCGCAGAGCCGGCCTAGCACCTCGGTGCGGACGCGGCCGTCGGCATCGACCGGCGAGACCAGATAGGGAAAGACGCCGTGAAAATCAGCCATTGCACGCGCCGATATAGCGGTCCGGCATATGATCCCGCAACCGCGGTGAAAGCAATTCGATGAGGATTCCCCCGGGATCGCGACGCATGTTTGAAACCTCACCCCGGTAACGAGGGCTGTCGCCCGTTTAAATCCGCGCCGCGCGCAAGCGGCGTCGTGGAAAGCGGCCCATGCAAGACCGTCGCGAAGTCATTTGCAACCCCGCGACGAACAGGGGAAGGTCCTAACGCGTGTCGGATGCCGGATTGGCTTTATCGAAACGGCCTGTCGCTCGCGGGGCAGAAACCGGCCGCCGGCGCGCAGCTCGCCCGGCGTGGTCGTACCACCTCCGTTTCAGCGCTCCCGAATGCCTTGCTCGCGCCACAACCGTTACCCGATAGTGACTCCGGCTGTCCAACCTCAAGATGCGCGACTCCGATCGGTGGGCTCGCCCGGCAGCACAAATACAAACGAAAATGCCGTTAAAGCAGGAAATCAGGGTTCGCGCCTGCAGCAAGCCGCACCATGATGCGAGGTGGCGCCGCCGATAACACGGTTCAGCCAAACTCCGATGGTCATGCCGCAGGGGTTCGGCGCATACGACCAGTCATTTTTCTGCCGTACTGGATCAACATTATCCGGGCGTGACGTTCAGTTTGTATGCGTGCTCCACAGTAAATTCGCGGCGGGAATTTCAGACGGAGACGAGGAAATCCAGCGGCGAGAGCGACCATGGAGACGCTTTACGATTTGCTCGGGGCTCTTCCGCGAGATGATGCCGAGGGCCTCAGGACCGCATTCCGTAGAGCCGTCAAGGGCACCCACCCCGACGTTAGACCTGGCGATCCGGATGCTGCGCTGAAATTCAGGCAGATCGTCCGTGCCAACGAAATCCTTAGCGATGCCGAGCAGCGCGCGGTTTACGACCATTTGCTGCATCTGGCGCGGCTGGAGCAGGAGTCGGCGTCGGGGCGCGTCATCGCCGTCAGGATTCGCAAGCTTGCCGCTGGCGCGATGGCGGTTGCCGGAACGTCGGCCGCGATGGTCGGGGGATATTTGCTGCTCATGCACATGTCAGCGGCTTCGGTTGCTCAGGCAAACAGGGTTGACGTCACCATGCCCGCGTCGCCCAAGATCGCTGCCGTCAGCCCGGCAGGGTCGCCGAATGCGACCGACGACAGAGCATCGCCAGCGAAACGGGAGAATGCGAGCATTCCCGGTGAGGCGATCGTGACGAACGCCGCCATGCTCCCGACCGCAGCGGAGAGCATCCCGGCGGCCAAGGTCAGCCCAGCTCCCGACGGTGCCGAGAATAACGAGGCCGGATCCTTGCGACCACTGGAAGTTTCCGCCTACCGCAGCGGCGATCTGGACCGCGCGATCGCGGACCTGAATCAGGCGATTCAATTTGAACCGAGGTATTTGCCTGCCTACATCGACCGCGCCGTCATTTTCTTTCGACCGCGAAACTCCGGCTCCGCCTTCCCTGACATCGCGGAGAAGAAGCGGGCCGAAAAGCAAGGCTCATCCAAGTCTGCGCCAACGATGGCCATGAAGCCACGCTACGTTCAGACCGCGACCGCGCCTTCGGCGACGCCGTCGCCCCAACGGCAAACGACGGCGCAGGATCCGTCGCGAGGAGAAGGGGTAGTGTCGCTAGTGGTGCGCTGAAGCGCAGGGTTCGCCGAGCTCCCTGGCGCGTCACTCAGAATAAGACCACGAACTCTCGGAGCGGACGCCGGGGACCGCCGGATCGCTGCCGAGGTATTGCAAGGCGCCGCCACTTACGATCCTCATCCCGGCATTCAGCTACAAAGCACCGGACCGTGGAAGTTGCCTGTGCGTCGGATGATCCGGAAAATCCTGCAGTCATCATCGTCAACGAGGGCTCTCGCGATGCCACGCTCGTTGATCTATCGCAATCTGCTGCCGCTCCGTGCTTATAGGATTTGCCAATTACTGACCCGGCCCGATCTCCGGGGCGAGATCGTGCGTCGGGATTTTCGATTGTAGATACCTCTCGCGGAAACGCTCGACCACGAGCGCGACCCGACGACCGCCGTCGCGCAGAACACCGCCGGCATCGGCGCTCGCCATCGTCAAGCGCATCGTCAACCGGCAGGGCGGGCGTTTGCGGCCGAAGGCAAGGCGAACGAGGGGGCCACGTTTTGCTTTGCCCCGCCGGCCCGGGAGGACTCTCGTGACCCAATACCTCTCGATGGCTCAACATCGCTGACTTGATCTCGGTCAACAATTCTCCTGCAAAGACAGCGACTATAACCATAGCCAGGGCGTGGCGAGCATTATGGCCAACGATCGCCCCCTGTTTTCGCGAACGCAGGGGTGATGCGAGTCGCTCCACTCAGGCTATCGCACATCAAATCCATGCACGCTTCCCGGCACAGGGCACGGGCATCCAACGGCGCAACCCGGCAATGAGCGACAAAGCAGAAAAGCTGACGATGAAACCATCCGAGCTTGTCATGCTCGGGGTCATCGCGCTTATGCTGCATCTCAGCAGTCTCTACAGTTACCTTTTGTTCCACTCCGTGGTGGAGATACTTCGGGTCGTCGTTCTGTTCGGCGTCTTCGTGCTGGCGTGGCACTCGCGGCGGTGGTCGCAGAACAGCTTCCTCACCTTTGTCGGCATTTCCTGTGTTTTTGTCGGCTCCCTGGAACTGCTTCATGCCCTCGCTTACAAGGGCATGGGAGTGTTCGAAGGATACGACGCCAACCTGGCTACCCAGTTGTGGGTCGCATTTCGATATCTGGAAAGCATTTCCCTGCTTGTCGCGGCACTCTTGATCGACAGGCGATTCAGCCCGGCTGTCGTCTTCGGCAGCTATTCGCTCGTCACCACGGCTATTGCCATCGCGATTTTTTCCGGGGTGTTTCCCGACTGCTTTGTCGAAGGCAAGGGCCTCACGACGTTCAAGATCGCAAGCGAATACGTTATCTCGGGCCTCTTGCTCGCCTCGATTTTGCTGCTGGTGCGCAACCGCCGATCGTTCGACCGGGAAGTCCTGACTCTGCTCGTGCTTTCATTGGCTGCATCTGCCGGCGCGGAGATCGCATTTACTCAATACGTCAGCGTTTACGGTCCCGCCAACGAACTGGGTCACTATCTGTTGCTGCTCTCGGCCTATTTCGTCTATCGGGCTGTCCTCGTCACCGGGCTCGTAAAGCCGTTTTCCCTGCTGTTACGAAATCTCAAGCAGCAGGAGGAAGAACTCGAAATCAGGGTAGCAGATCGTACAACGGCACTCGCGCATAGCGAGGAGCGCTTCCGTGTGCTGGTGGAGCAGGCGCCAGAGGCCATCATCGTGATCGACGTCGAACTCGACCGCATTGTCGATGCCAATGCGAACGCGGAGAAACTGTTTGGATGCGGACGTGACGAACTGCGAAAGCACGGCCCGCAGGATTTCTATCCGCCAGGGCAGCCGGATGAACGGCCTGTCAGTGAGGCTTTCCGAGACCACCTCAAGCAAGCCCTGGCGGGGAAAACAATAGTGTTCGAGCGTGCCATCCACAGTGCCGAAGGAAAAGACGTCCTCTGCGAGGTGCGCCTGAGCAGGTTGCCGTCAGCGGATCGGCAAGTGATCCGCGCCAGCTTTATCGACATCAGCGAGCGCAAAAGGGCGGAAGAGGAATTGCGCAAACAGCACCAGCACCTCGAAGAGCTGGTCGCGACGCGCACGGCGGAGCTGACCAGGGCGAACGGCGACCTCGAAGCGTTCAACAGGGAACTGGAGGCATTTTCATATTCGGTCTCGCACGATCTCAGAGTACCGCTCAGGGCGATCGACGGCTTCTCCCGCATCCTGCTGGAGGATTATTCCGGCAAGCTCGATGCCGAGGGCCGGCGGCTGCTCAACGTCGTGCGCGACAACGCAGACAGGATGGCCCGGCTGATCGACGACATCCTTGCGTTTTCGCGGGCGGGCCGCAGCGAGATCGCGCCGATGCGGATCGACATGGATGGAGCGGTCCGCGCCGTGCTCGAGGAATTGCAGCCGGCTATAGCGGGGCGCAAGCTGACCTTCGACATCAGGCCGCTGGCGCCGGCGAACGGCGACGCGGCCATGATCGGGCGGGTCTGGACCAATCTGATCGACAACGCCATCAAGTTCACCGCGCCCAGGCTAGATGCCGTCATCGAGATCGGTTCGACCGCCGGCGAGAAGGAAACCACCTACTACGTCAAGGACAATGGCGCGGGCTTCGACATGCAATACGCCGACAAACTGTTCGGCGCGTTCCAGCGGCTGCATGGTTCCGAGTTCCCCGGCACCGGCATCGGCCTTGCCATCGTCAAGCGCATCGTCACCCGGCACGGCGGGCGGGTGTGGGCCGAAGGCAAGATGAACGAGGGCGCCACGTTCTATTTTGCCCTGCCGGTCCGGGAGGTCTCTCGCGACCCAATACCTCTCGATGGCGCACTATCGCCAACTTGATCTCGGTCAATAATTCTCCTGCAAAAACAGCGACAATGACGGCCAGGGCGTGGTGAGCATTATGGCCAACCATCGCTACCCCTTTTTCGCGAACACGGGGGTGATGCGAGTCACTCCACTCAGGCTTTCGTAAACCTCCGTCGAGATCCATGCACGCATCCCGGCACGCCGGTCCGATCCGGCCCGGCGCGGGCATCCAACGGCGCAACCCGGCAATGAGAGACAAAGCAGAAACGCTGGCGATGAAACCACTCGAGCTTGTCATGCTCGCAGTGGTCGCGCTCGTGCTGCATCTCAGCAGTCTCTACAGTTACCTTTTGTTCCACTCCGTGGTGGAGATACTTCGGGTCGTCGTTCTGTTCGGCGTCTTCGTGCTGGCGTGGCACTCGCGGCGGTGGTCGCAGAACAGCTACCTCACCTTTGTCGGCATTTCCTGTGTTTTTATCGGCTCCCTGGAACTGCTTCATACCCTCGCCTACAAAGGCTTGGAGGTGTTTCAAGGATACGACGACTCCAACTTGGCAGCCCAGTTGTGGATCGCCTTCCGATATCTGGAAAGCATTTCCCTGCTTGTCGCGGCACTCTTGATCGACAGACGATTTAGCCCGGCTGTCGCCTTCGCCAGCTATTCGCTCGTCACCACCGCAGTCGCCATTTGGATTTTCTCCGGAGCATTTCCCGACTGCTTTGTCGAAGGCAAGGGCCTCACCCCGTTCAAGATCGCAAGCGAATACGTCATCTCGGGCCTCTTCCTCGGTTCGATCCTGCTGCTGATGCGCAACCGCCGATCGTTCGACCGCGAAGTCCTGAGCTTGCTCGTGCTTTCATTGGCGATCGCTGTCGGTGCAGAGATGGCATTCACGCAGTTCGTCAATCTTTACGGCCCGGCCAATGAACTGGGTCACTATCTGCTGCTGCTCTCGGCCTATTGCGTCTATCGGGCTGTCCTGGTCACCGGACTGGTAAAGCCGTTTTCCCTGCTGTTCCGAAATCTCAAGCAGCAGGAAGAAGAACTCGAAATCAGGGTTGCAGACCGGACAACCGCGCTTGCCCATAGCGAGGAGCGCTTCCGTGTGCTGGTGGAGCAGGCGCCGGAGGCCATCATCGTGTTCGACGTCGAACTCGACCGCATTGTCGATGCCAATGCGAACGCGGAGAAACTGTTTGGATGCGGACGTGACGAACTGCGAAAGCACGGCCCGCAGGATTTCTATCCGCCAGGGCAGCCGGATGAACGGCCTGTCAGTGAGGCTTTCCGAGACCACCTCAAGCAAGCCCTGGCGGGGAAAACAATAGTGTTCGAGCGTGCCATCCACAGTGCCGAAGGAAAAGACGTCCTCTGCGAGGTGCGCCTGAGCAGGTTGCCGTCAGCGGATCGGCAAGTGATCCGCGCCAGCTTTATCGACATCAGCGAGCGCAAAAGGGCGGAAGAGGAATTGCGCAAACAGCACCAGCACCTCGAAGAGCTGGTCGCGACGCGCACGGCGGAGCTGACCAGGGCGAACGGCGACCTCGAAGCGTTCAACAGGGAACTGGAGGCATTTTCATATTCGGTCTCGCACGATCTCAGAGTGCCGCTCAGGGCGATCGACGGCTTCTCCCGCATCCTGCTGGAGGATTATTCCGGCAAGCTCGATGCCGAGGGCCAGCGGCTGCTCAACGTCGTGCGCGACAACGCAGACAGGATGGCCCGGCTGATCGACGACATCCTTGCGTTTTCGCGGGCGGGCCGTGGCGAGATCGCGCCGATGCGGATCGACATGGATGGAGCGGTCCGCGCCGTGCTCGAGGAATTGGAGCCGGCTATAGCGGGGCGCAAGCTGACCTTCGACATCAGGCCGCTGGCGCCGGCGAACGGCGACGCGGCCATGATCGGGCGGGTCTGGACCAATCTGATCGACAACGCCATCAAGTTCACCGCGCCCAGGCTAGATGCCGTCATCGAGATCGGTTCGACCGCCGGCGAGAAGGAAACCACCTATTACGTCAAGGACAATGGCGCGGGCTTCGATATGCAATACGCCGACAGACTGTTCGGCGCGTTCCAGCGGTTGCATGGCGCCGAGTTCCCCGGCACCGGCATCGGCCTTGCCATCGTCAAGCGCATCGTCACCCGGCACGGCGGGCGGGTGTGGGCCGAAGGCAAGGTGAACGAGGGCGCCACGTTCTATTTTGCCCTGCCGATCCGGGGCGCCTCTCATGTTTGAAGCACGCGCCGGGGTCGCAATTCTGGATCGGGCGGTTGCCACAGCGGCATTGCGTCGGCGGATCGCGCCTCCTGCGCATGGTTTTCGACCCAGCTCGCATGAGGTGAGGCGATGAGAAACCTGTTGCTTGGATTTATGGCCCTCGTGCTTGCGGCCTGCGGTCAAAACGAGGGGGACAAAACCGCCGAACCCAGGTTCACGCCGCAGGCGCCAGCCGGCAAAGAATATGTTTTCGCCATCCATCCCCTGCACAATCCGGTACGCTTGTTCGAAATCTATGGCCCGTTGATCGATTATCTCAATCGCAACATTTCGGGCGCCACGCTCCAGTTGCAAGCCTCGCGCAATTATGAGGCATTCGAGAAAAAGCTGTACGCGCGGCAACCCGATTTTGCCCTTCCCAATCCATACCAGACGCTGATTTCGCTGAGCCACGGCTACCACGTCGTCGCCAAGATGGGGGACGACTACAAGTTCACCGGCGTCGTTCTGGTCAGGCGCGACGGCGGCATCAAGAACCTGTCGGACCTCAAGGGCAAGAAAGTATCGTATCCCGCCAGCACGGCCCTGGCCGCCGCCATGATGCCGCAATATTTTTTCCAGACCCACGGCCTGGACGTGAACCACGACATTGAGAACATCTATGTCGGCTCGCAGGAATCATCGATCATGAACGTGTATCTCGGCAATGTGGCCGCCGGTGTGACCTGGCCCCTGCCGTGGGACGCTTTTCGGAAAGAACATCCTGACAAGGCAAGCGAGCTCCAACTCAAATGGGAAACCGAGCCGCTCATCAACAACGGAGTTGTGGCCAGGGATGATGTCCCCGAACAACTGGCGATGCGGGTGGCGCAACTGCTCGATGCCTTGCACGACAGCGAGGAAGGGAAAGCGATCCTGGCGCGCATGCCGTTATCCCGCTTCGAACTTGCCGATGACCAGCGCTACCGGGTGATCGAAGATTTTCTGCATAACTTCAGCCAGACCGTGCGCCCGCTGGATAACCAATCGCGAGAGAGCAAATGACTGCTTTGGAAGTCGCATCGCGAAGGTCATTCAGGCGTCAGATCATCCTGACTTTCGTGGTCGGTTTCTTTCTCGTGATTGCCGCCTTTTCGGTCTATTTGGTGGAGTCCGAAAGGAAGCGGAGCCATCTCGAAAGCATCGATCAGGCGACAGGCCTGGCGCAATCGCTTGCGGCCAGCTCGCTTTCCTGGGTGCTGGCAAATGACGTGGAGGGCCTGCAGGAAGTCGTACTTTCCTTGCGGAACTATCCGGAGTTTCGTTATGCCATGGTCATCTCTCCCCCGGGCCGGGTGCTGGCGCACAGCGACGCAGCGAAAGTGGGGCAATTCCTGGCCGACGAAAAGAGCCTCGCCCTCCTCAAGGCGCCACCCGAGAACCGGATCATGAGAGACGACGAGTCCGTGATCGAGGTCGCCGTGCCGGTCAGCGTCGGTAACCGTCTTGTCGGCTGGGCGAGGATCGGGATGGGGCGGGAAGGAAGTTTCCAAGAATTACGACGCTTGATGTTGGAAAATGTCTTCTTCGTGCTGGTAGCCACCATCTTGTCCCTGCTTGCAGCCATGCTTATCGCGAACCGCCTTGGGCAACGGATCGGATTGTTGGTGAAGGTGGCTGAGGAAGTGCAGGCCGGGAATTTTGCCACGCGAGCGATTATTCCGGGCGCCGAGGATGAAATCACCAGGCTGGCCTATAGCTTGAACCAGATGCTGGATGCGCTGGCGAGGAATGAAGGTAAGTTGCGGGAGGCCTCGCACTATACCCGCAGCCTGATCGAGGCGAGCCTCGATCCCTTGGTGACCATCAACCCGGATGGCAAGATTACCGACGTGAATGAAGCGACGATGCGAGCCACAGGGATCGCGCGCGAGGCGCTGGTCGGGAGTGATTTCTCCAACTATTTCACCGAGCCGGACAAGGCGCGCTCCGGCTACCGGGAAGTCTACGCCAGGGGTTTCGTGACCGATTATCCGCTCGCGATCCGCCACGTCTCGGGCGCTGTAACCGACGTCCTCTATAACGCCAGCCTCTACCGCGACGAGAAAGGCGAAGTAGCCGGCGTCTTCGCCGCGGCGCGCGATGTCAGCGCGCTGAAGCGGGCCGAGCAGGATCGCCTTGCCCACCTCCGGTTTCTTGAAAGCATGGACAGAGTTAACCGGGCCTTGCAGGGCACGAATGATCTCGACCGGATGATGCGCGACGTTCTCGGCGTGGTGCTCGCCATCTTCGATTGCGACCGGGCGTGGCTATTCTATCCGTGCGACCAGGATGCGACGTCGTTCCGGGTTCCCATGGAAATCACCAGGCCCGAATATCCGGGCGCCGGTATCCTGAATGTGGATGTGCCGCTGCCCAGCGACATGGCTCAGAATTTGCGGGAGGCGCTAGAATCCGCCGATCCGGTGACTTATGCCGCCGGGACGGAAAAGCCCATCAACAAAGTGAGCGCCGAGCAGTTTGGCGTCAAGGCCATGATGATGACCGCGCTTTATCCCAGGTCCGGGAAACCCTGGGCATTCGGCCTGCATCAGTGCTCTTACGCGAGAACGTGGACATCGGATGAGTTGCGGCTGTTCCAGGAGATCGGACGACGGCTTGCCGATGGACTCAGCAGTTTTCTCCTCTTCCGTGATCTGCGCGAAGAGCGCGAACATCTCGAAGAGCTGGTCGCGACGCGCACGGCGGAGCTGACCAAATCTAACGACGGGCTCGAAGCGGCCAACAGGGAGCTGGAGGCATTTGCCTATTCGGTCTCGCACGACCTCAGAGTGCCGCTCAGGGCGATCGACGGCTTCTCCCGCATCCTGCTCGAGGATTATTCCGGCAAAATCGATGACGAGGGCCAGCGGCTGCTGAACGTCGTGCGCGACAACACGGTCAGGATGGCCCGGCTGATCGACGACATCCTTGCGTTTTCGCGGGCCGGCCGCAGCGAGATCACCCCGGCGCCGATCGACATGGATGGAGCGGTCCGCGCCGTGCTCGAGGAACTGAAGCCGGCGACCGCCGGACGCAAGCTGACCTTCGACATCAGACCGCTGGCGCCGGCGAACGGCGACGCGGCCATGATCCGGCGGGTCTGGACCAATCTGATCGACAACGCCATCAAGTTCACTGCGCCCAGGCTAGATGCCGTCATCGAGATCGGTTCGACCGCCGGCAAAAAGGAAACCACTTACTACGTCAAGGACAATGGCGCGGGCTTCGACATGCAATACGCCGACAAACTGTTCGGCGCATTCCAGCGGCTGCATGGTTCCGAGTTCCCCGGCACCGGCATCGGCCTTGCCATCGTCAAGCGCATCGTCGCGCGACACGGCGGACGGGTGTGGGCCGAAGGCAAGGTGAACGAGGGCGCCACGTTTTATTTTGCGCTGCCGATACGGGAGGACTCTCATGCCTGACGCAAACACCCAGGTTGAAATCCTTCTGGTCGAGGATAATGCAACCGATGCGGAGCTTTGCATCCGCACGCTCAGGAAGGCCAATCTGGCCAACCGGCTCATATGGGTGAAGGACGGCGCCGAGGCGCTCGACTTCCTGTTCGCCAGGGGCGCCTATGCCGACCGCGCTGCCGCCGCCGGCCACGCAGCCTCCATCCCGCCGAAGGTTGTTCTGCTCGATCTCAGGCTGCCCAAGGTCGATGGGCTCGAGGTCATCCGCGAGGTCCGGGCCGACGATGCGCTGAAGCCGATTCCCATCGTCGTTCTGACCTCTTCAACGGAGGAGCGCGACGTCGCGGAAGCCTACGAGCTCGGCGCCAACGCCTTTGTCAGCAAACCGGTTGAGTTCGAGGAGTTCGCCAGCAAGGTGGCGCAGCTCGGCCTCTTTTGGCTGCTCGTCAACAAACCGGCGCTTTAGATCGGACGCACGCATTCATGCAAAAATTACTCCGAGAGAAGTCCGTTTACAGGAGCAATTTTGCGGGTATGAGAATTCGAATCACGATTTCACGCGCCATTTTTGCATTTGGCACGCTCATGGTGGTCGGTCTCGTTGCGGTGATCTTCGCGAGCAACTATGCGCTCTCCCAACTCAAGGTCGGCGGCCCCATATACAACAGGATCGTACTTGGGAACGATCTTGTCTCGGACATTCTGCCCCCGCCGGAATACGTGATCGAGGCCTATCTCGAAGCGACACTGGCGCTTCATGATCCCTCATCGTTGGCGGTGCACCGCGATCGGCTGGTTCAGTTGAAGAAGGACTATGATGATCGCCGCAACTTCTGGACGAAGTCGGACCTCGATCCAGCGATCAAGATCAAGCTGGTCGAAAAATCGCATCGTGATGTTAAGCGCTTCTGGACCCTGGTTGAACAGTCATTTTTGCCCGCGCTGGCCATGGCCGACACCGCTGCAGCGACCAAATCATATGCGGACATAACGGCAGCCTATACAGCGCATCGCGCCGTGATTGAAGATATCGTCAAACAGACCAATGACGATAATGCTGCCACTGAAGCCGAAGCCGCCAGCCGGGTTGAGTTTTTCACTCGGGTTCTCTGGGGTATTTCCGCGTTCGTCTTCGTTATTGTTGGTGCCGAAATCGCCGGTGTCGCAAAAGGCATCATTCACCCAATCATCAAGATGACCGGTGTCATGCAGCGCCTCGCCGGCGGAGAACTGGACAGCGAAATTCCTTCCCTCGGCCGCGAGGACGAAGTCGGTGCGATGGCTGACGCGGTACAGGTCTTCAAGGAAAACGCCGTGCGTGTTCGGGCTATTGAAAAGGAATTGCGCAGAGAGCACGAACGCCTCGAAGAGCTCGTGGCACTCCGAACCGCGGATTTGACCAAGACCAATGAGAGACTCGAAGCGACCAACAAGGAGCTGGAGGCATTTTCCTACTCGATCTCGCATGACCTCAGAGTGCCGATCAGGGCGATCGACGGTTTCTCCCGCATCCTGCTGGAGGATTATTCCGGCAAAATCGATACCGAGGGCCAGCGGCTGCTGAACGTCGTGCGTGACAGCACGGTCAAGCTGGCCGCGCTGATCGACGACATCCTTGCGTTTTCGGGGATCGGCCGCAGTGAGCTGATTCCGGCGCGGATCGACATGGATGGAGCGGTCCGTGGCGTACTCAACGAATTGTCGCCGGCTGCCGCGGGACGCAAGCTGACCTTCCACCTCAATCCCCTGGCGCCTGCGCGGGGCGATGCGGCCATGATCCGGCGGGTCTGGACCAACCTGATCGACAACGCCATCAAGTTCACCGCGCTTAAGCCGGACGCCGTCATCGAGATCGGCTCGACATCCGACCGGGAAGAAACGATCTACTATGTCAAGGACAACGGCGCGGGCTTCGACATGCAATATGCCGACAAACTGTTCGGCGCGTTCGAGCGGCTGCATGGTTCCGAGTTCGCCGGCGCCGGCATCGGCCTTGCCATCGTCAAGCGCATCGTCGCGCGGCACGGCGGGCGGGTGTGGGCCGAAGGCAAGGTGAACGAGGGCGCGACGTTTTATTTTGCCCTGCCGATACGGGACAACCCTGACGCCTGACGAAAACGTCCCGGCTTCAAATCGACGGCTGTTTGAGCCGAGCCTGTCCACATGCGCCCGAAATGCAGCAAGCGGCTGGTTATCGGACTGGCTCGGAATCAATTGACGAGACGCTTGAAAATCCCGTCAGTACCCTCCTCCACGTCACAGCGGCCGGGCCTGCAGCGCGCGAAGGTAACCGATGGTATCCTCACTATCCCATGTGGCGGCGCCTTCCCGGAAGGACAGCGGCTTTCCTTCGGCGCTGAGGATCAGCGTCGTCGGCATGCCCCGCGCCCCGATTTCCTTGCTCAGCATTCCAGCCGGATCGAGATAAAGCTTCAGTCGGCGCAAGCCGAGACGTGCAAACGAACGTTTGACCGCCTCGGCAGCGCCGCGGTCCTCGCTCACGGCGATCACGGTGAATTCGTCTTGCGGCAGCCGTTCTGCAAGCCGATCAAGCGAAGGCATTTCCTGAAGACACGGTGCGCACCACGCAGCCCAGAGATTCAGGATGACGATCTTGCCGCGAAACAAATCGACTGAAACCGTTGCCCCCGTTTCGTCGACAAAGGAACTGAGCTGCGCGGGCGTCTCGCCCGAAAGAGATTGCAGGCTGCGACCGCCAGGGCTCGCGATACGCCAGGCAACCGCCGTGAACAATCCGGCGCAGACAAGGCCGAGAGCAGCCGCCTTCACAAAAACGATCCCGGACCGCGCCCCCATGGCGGGCCTAAACGCCCGCGCGCGGCAGGCGAGTCCGCCGAAAGGCGAAAAACGCGACGACCACGAACGCCGCGCCCCCTAGCACGGCGAACAACGCGCCGATTCCGTGCAAGAACATCCCCGCTGCGGCTATGTCGACGAGGCTTCCGGCGCCGGTGGGAGCCTTGCGCGGAGCGCCGTACCCGCCCGCGAGGAACATGCCGAACGAAGCGAAAAGCTGGCCCCCTCCGTACAGTAGAACGAGCAGGCGGACCGCTCGATCGGACGTCGCCGACTTGCCCAGCTCCCTGAGCGCGAATGTGAGAAACATGCCCATGCTGGAGACGCTGACCGCCGTGACGACAGCATGGTAGTGCGCCGGCGTGCGCGTATCAGACCCTGAAATCAGCATGCCCATTGTCCCGCCGACTGCGAACAGGACAAGCGATACAACCAGTGCGACGAAGGCAGGCTTGCGCCACGGCCATTGCGCTAACCGGCCCGACTTGAGAGCACCGGCCAGCAGCGAGCCCGCGAACAAGACGGTGGGCAGCCCGAGTACGAATTGCAGCACCCGGAAGGCCCCATTCTGCCTGTCCGAAAATGCTTCGAAAACGCGATAAAAGGCCGGCGCCGGAACCGAAAATACCGCGATCAAAACCACGGAAAGCCGGAACATATCAAAATCGATGGCTTGCTCGCCGAAACTTTCGCGCGCCAGGATCATCCAGTTCGTTATCATCACGATCGTGTAGACGAATTCGAGCAAATGTCCGCCGCCCCAGAACAGCTGTTCGCGCGAGGTTTGCACGGCGCCGGTGTGGTTGAGAACAACCGCCGCGATCAGGAAACAGGACAGTGCGATGACATAGACGAAACTGCCGGAAGACATCGCAACCCCGATCGGGGGCAACGCGCTCTTGCGCCCCGCAAGATTGACAACCAGCCGCAAGACCGGCGCCAGAATACCGATCGCGAGCAATAACAACCCTGCATCGTAGGCCGGGTGACGAATGAGCGGAACATAGTTCACGAGCTCGGACGCAGTGCTGTCGAAAAACGCCGGAACGAACAGGCAGGGGAACGCCAGCGCGACAGTCGCCTGGCCGAGGTCGCCCAGGAGTCGCATCCGCACATCGTCGCCGCAGACCTTCAGCGTCGCCACTGTGACCAGGAAGGCGAAAACCCCCAGCAACCAGACGATTAAAGAGAATACGACATGGATCACGAGCCCCTTGGCAAAGAAGCCGAGCGGCCAGGGGAATATCAACTCGATGCCGGGAATGCGCGAAAGCGCCAGAAGAATGGCGAAGATACCCGCGACGACGAGCGCCCCCACCGAAAGCCATGCCCAACCCAGCATCTCCCGGCGCAGCGCGGCTCTGGATCCTGCGACCGTGCGCGGCCCCAGGTGCAGTTTGGACGTCGAATGCGCGATATCGGTCATGACGATCACGCGGCTGGGTAGGGATAGAGGTGAACGGCCATCGTGTAGACGACGAGGCCCGAGACCGACACGAACAACCAGATCGGCAACGCCCAGCGCGCCAGTCGACGGTGCCTGTCAAAGCGCTGCTTCAATGCCAGGAAAACGGCGATCGGCGCCAGGACAGCCGCAAACGCCGCCATCAACACGTGAACGGCCAGCAAGCTGAAATAGACCGTGCGGATCGCGCCTACGCCGCCGAACTTCGCCAGCCCGGCGGAGGCATGATAGTAGAAATAGATTGCCAGGAAGGCGACGCCGAGGGCACCGGCGGCGATCATCGTCCGGCGGTGCGCGTCGCGGTTCCCCGCCTGGATACGCGAATACCCGAACAGCAGCACGACGATCGTTGCGGCATTGATGACCGCAAGAACGTGCGGCAGGTCGGATGTTGAGAAAATCACTGTGTCAGGGTCCGTATTTGATGATCTTCAGCATGATGCTGACATACATAAAGGCCGACAGGCCTCCGAGCATCGCGATGACGATCCATCGTCCGGTCCGCCGCCTCGGCGCAGCGCTCGAGATGTCTTTCATGGGATGTATACCGTTCCGGTTCCATGGAGGGAGCGCACGTCGCCCGTTGCCGTGAGACGTGCGCTCCTTGCGTTTTGTCTTACTTCTTCTGGTAGTCGTATGGCGTCCAATCGGCGGCCACGATCACCGGCTTCAGGAAGTTGCCGGGACCGGGAGGACTTTGGGTATGCGTCCATTCCAGCGACCTCGACCCCCACGGATTGTTGGAGACCTTAGGCCCGCGCACCGCCGATATGACCCAGCCAACGATCATCAACAGCACGCCCACTCCGCTGATGAAGGCACCGAAGGTCGCCACGTGATGATAGGGCTCGAACTGCGGAAACAGCTCATAGTCCCAATAGCGCCTCGGCATGCCCTGCACGCCGATGATGAACAGCGGCCAGAAGGTTACCTGCGTGCCGACCACGTTGAACCAGAATGCGACCTTCGCCAGCGCGCTGTCGGCCGACCGGCCTGTCATCTTCGGAAACCAGAAATAGATCGCCGCGAACACCGCGTAGGTCGCCATCAGGCCCATGATGAAGTGGAAATGCGCGTGAACGAAACTCGTTCGCGCCAGATGAACCGTCATCGACGTGACCGCGAGCGGAATGCCGGTCAGTCCCCCGACCAGGATGAGGAACATGCACGCGACGGCATAACGCATCGCGACATTGTATGTGATCGAACCCTTGTAGAGGGTCCCCCAGAGCGAGATCACCATCAGACCAACCGGGACCGAGATCAACAGCGTCGTCACCATCATGCCGATGCGCAGCCAGTCCGGCATGCCGGTGATATAAAGGTGGTGGATCCAGACCTCGCCGGTGATCACCATGAGTCCAATGATGCCGCCGTATACCGCGGCCTTGTAGTTGAAGATCATGTTCTTGGCCTGGGTCGCGATGATCTCATAGAGAATTCCCATCGCCGGCAGGAAGATCACATAGACCGCAGGGTGCGAGTAGAACCAGAACAGGTTCTCGTACAGCAGCACGTCGCCGCCTCGGCTCGGATCGAAGAATCCGGTTCCGACATATTTGTCGAGCAGGAGCAGCGTCACCGCTGACGCGAGCACCGGAACGAACACCAGCTGGATGACGAAGGCCGCGAACGTGCACCATACGAACATGTTCAGCTGATTCCAGCCCATGCCCGGCGCACGCATGTAGACGATCGTGACCAGGAAATTCACCGCGGCCAGGATCGACGAGAACCCGATCAAATGAACGGTAAATACATACAGCGCCGTGTTGGCAGTCGTCGATATCGAGTACGGCGCATACCCCGTCCACATCACATCCGGCTTGTCCGGCACGATGAACGTCAGCAACGCAACCACGATGCCCGCCCAGAAAAGCCAGAGGCTGAGAGCGTTGATGCGCGGGAAGGCCACATCGGGCGCACCGATCATCAACGGGATGAGGAAGTTCGCGGCAAATCCGGTCAATCCCGGAATCAGGAACGCGGAGAATCATCGCCGCGCCATGGAAATAGAGGGCGACGTTATAGGCCGTTCCGGTGGTCAGGTTTTTGCCGAAATCGGCGACGAAATACTGGATCAACCCGGACTCGCCAAGCCCGAACTGCTCGATGCGGATTCCGATCGCCATCAGTCCGGCGACCAGGAACGCGGCCATGGAACCGACCAGGTAGAGGATTCCGATCCGCTTGTGGTCGGTCGTGAATATCCACTCGCTGATTTTGAAGCCCGGCACTGCGGGCGCGGTGTCTACGATAGCTGTCATTGTGTCCTCGATCGAATGCTAGAGCGACGGCGCGGTGGAAGCGGACGCATAGGAATTTTGCGGCAAGGAGCTCGTTTTCTTGACTTTGCTCGCAAGCCAGGCGTCGAACTCGGCCTTCGGCACGGCCTTTACGGCCGAATTCATCTGCGAATGAGAATCGCCGCAGAATTCGACGCAGGTCACATGCGTCTGGAGCGGCTTGTCGGGATAGAACCACAGGTGAGTAATGCGACCGGGCAGCAGGTCCTCCTTGAGGCGGTACTCGGTCAGACCGAAGGAATGAATGACATCGGTCGCGGTCATGCGCAGGACAATCGGCCGTCCGACGGGCACGATGAGGTCGCCGTCCGTGACACCGTTGCCGTAATCGAATTCAAAGAACCATTGCGACGCCTTGACGTTCACCTCAAGCGCGTTCGCGGGCACCGTTCGCTGGACATTCCACAGCGACCATCCCTTGGCCGCCAGCAGGAAGTCGTCGGCCATGAAAAGCGCAGCCGGCACCAGCGCCCAGGCGAGAGCCCGCTCGAGATTCATCTTGAATCCAGCGCCGACCGCATCGGGGCTCTTCGCCCGATACTTGATCAGCAGATAGAGCGCGACGACGCCGAAAACGCCACCGATGATGAAGAGGTCCGTCAGCACATCGTGCCACGTCTCGTTCCACGCCACCGTGGGGCTGATGATGCCCTTTTTCGCCTCTTCGGCGAAGCTCGAACCGGCTCCGCAAAGGGCCGCGGCGAATGCCGCAATCTTGACCGGAATCCTGCTCTCAAGTCCTCTGCGCAGCCGCATCTCTCAGGTCCTCCTTTGATCGTGTTTGCCGCCGCGTCCTGAACACCAGGGCGGCGCCGGCGAAAATCAGGATTCCGGTCGCCAGCGCGCCAACGCCGACGAAAACCGGAATGCTCAAGCGATATTTTCCGTCTCGATAGTTGTAGCTGTAACAAAGGCTGAGCGCGTAGTTGACGATCTCGCTCGGCCTGAACTGACCTTCACGCGCGTCCAGCAATGCGAGCTGCACGTCTTTGGCATCGATGTCCTGCTGATAGAGAATCCGGGACAGCCGCCCTTCCGGAGAAAAGAAAAGATAGACGCCGGGATGAAGAAAGATCCGGTCCGGCGGCGACCAGAAGAACTTGAATCCGATCTTTTCCGTCTGTGCTTTCAGATCGGCTTCGTTCTTGAAGGTGGCAAAAATCCAGACCGGAGCCAATTCGTCGGCGAGATTGAGCTGCTTGCGGAACGCACCGGTCGACAAAAGGTCGTCGCGGCGGTCGAACGACAGGGTGATCAGGTTGAAATCGGCCCCGGGCTTGAGACCCGTCGTTTTCTTCAGGAGATCGTGCAGATTCTCGTTGATGACCGCACAGCTGCCGTCGCAGGTGTAGTAGGACAGAACGAGCAGCGTAGGCTTGCCCGCCAGATCCCCCCAACGGAACGGCTTTCCCGTATGGTCGATCAGTTCGGTGGCCGGGTCGATCGAGCGGCCCAGCACCGCCAGTTCATCAATCTGAAGAATTGCCGGGTTCAGATTCGAGTCGGGACGACGGAAGTACTGCGCCTGCGCCGCCACCTCGGGTCCCAACGCCTCGAGAAGCGTCAGGACCGCAAGGGCAAGAAAGATCCTTTTTGCGACGTCAGACATCAGCGCTGGTCCTCATCGTCTCCCTCATCGTCACCAGAAATAGACCTGCGAGGCGACGAAGAACCAGATGATGTCCACAAAGTGCCAGTAAATGCCGGCGACCATGACGAACAGCGGATTGATCTTCGACGTGACAGTACCGATCAGGATCGCGGTGAATGTGAGCAGACCGAGAAGAACGTGCGAAGCATGGAATCCCGTCAGCGTGTAGAAAGCGGCGGAATACTGGTTCGTCCCCGGCGTAAAGCCCTCATGGAAGAGATGGCTGTATTCATAGAACGTGCAGCCGAGAAACAGCGCGCCGATGGCAATCGATATCACGACCCAGGTGAGAAAGCCGGAGCGATCGCCTTCCCCAAGCCGCGTCTCCGCGTGGTGGTAGGTGAAGCTCGAAGTGACCAGGATGGCCGTCATGATAAGCGGCAGGACCTTGTTGACCTCCGGCGTTCCGGCCGGAGGCCAGTCGACGCCGGTCGAGAGCCGCAGGGTCCAGTACGATGCGAACAGGCCGAGGAAGATCAGGATTTCGCCGACGATGAACACTCCCATGCCGATCGGCGAAACTCTCTGGATCACACCCGGTTGGGTCTCGCCCTCATGGATCCACCTGGCGATGCCGGCCAGCAGCAGCGGCACGCCGATGCCGGCGCAGACGATGCCGAGCAGCATGTTCTTGTAGATCAGGAAAGACGAAAAGGTCAGGGGCACGACGAACATCGCGCCAAAGGCCACGGCCATGGGCGCCCAGCTGACCTCCCAGTGATGGTGGTGTTCTTGTTCGTCGTGTCTGCCGGCGATCTGTACCGATTCCTGCATTTCTGTCTCCCGCCTCTGTCAAACCAAATGGCCGATCTCGGAATGGATCGGCCGGAAGCTCTTGCTGCTCGCGCTCACCTGATCAACGCTTGAACAAGCATCGCAACGAAGATCACGAAAACGTACAAAATCGAGAATCTGAACAGCGCCATCGCGGCTTTGCTCCGATGCGCCTCCGGGCCAGCGCGCAGCCCGTAAAGCGTCGCGGCGCGCCTGATCAGAAGAACGTCGAGCATCGCGACGATCGCGGCGCAAGCGAAGCCGGATCCGGCAAACACCAGTGGTGCGAACGACACCGGCACCAGGAGCAGGCAATAAGCCAGAATCTGCCGGCAGGTCGCCGCCGGCCCGACGACGTTCGGCATCATCGGCACGCCCGCCCGCTCGTAGTCGCTGCATCCGCGCACCGCCAGCGACCAGAAATGCGGCGGCGTCCACACGAATATCAGGGCAAAGAGCGCCAGCGGCTCGGCCGCAATACTGCCGCTTGCGGCCGCCCAGCCGATCATCGGCGGCAGCGCGCCGGCGGCGCCGCCGATCACGATATTGAGCGGCGTCCGGCGCTTCAGCCAGATGGTGTAGACAACCACGTAAATGCCGATCGTAAGCGCCAGCAGGCAGGCCGAGAGCCAGTTGACCAGCAGTAAGAGCGCGAGAACCGACAGGAATGAGAGGACGCCACCGATTAAAAGAGCTTCGCGCGGCGTAACTACGCCTCGGGGAATCGGGCGCGCTGCGGTGCGAGTCATTCGCGCGTCGATATCGGCGTCCCACCACATGTTCAGAGCGCCGCAGCCCCCGGCGCCCCCAACCATCGCGGTTAGCGTGATCGCAAGCTGCAGCCAATCGATGCTTCCCGGGGCAAGCAGAAAGCCCACCGCGCCGGTAAATACGACCAGCGACATGACCCGCGGCTTGAGCAAGACGACCTGGTCGCGGACGTGCGCGCCCGCGGAAAGGATAAACCTTCTTCCCCCGGCGCGGCTTTTCTCTTCCGTAAGGCTCCGGCTTCCCAATGCGCCCCCCTTTGCGCGTCGCCATTGACGCGCGCCGCAAGAATTCCTTTTTTTTGAAGTATGGGGGCTTTGGGGCTGCGTCGAAATTGATCTAGATCAATTGATCTAAATCAATGTCAGGAATGCACAATCTTTCCGGCAGTGTGACTATTTTGTCGAAGACTGGAATTGCAGGCGAGCAAGGCCGGCATAGACGCCATTACGCGCAACCAGGGTGGAATGCGTGCCTTGCTCGACGATTTTGCCGCATTCCATCACAAGAAGCCGATCTGCTTTCAGAACGGTCGCCAGCCGGTGCGCGATGACCAGGGTTGTTCGTCCCGTCATCACGTCGTCGAGCGCCAGCTGCACTTGCGCCTCATTCGCAGCATCGAGGGCCGACGTCGCCTCGTCGAGGAGCAGCACCGGCGCCTGCTTCAGGATCGCTCGAGCGATCGCGAGCCGCTGCTTCTGGCCGCCGGAAAGCGTGATGCCGCGTTCACCGAGCCGAGTGGCATAGGATTGATCGAGGTCGCGGATAAATCCGTCCGCCGCCGCCCGTCGTGCTGCAGCGACAATATCGGCCTGCGTCGCGACAGGCTGGCCGTAGGCGATATTGTTGGAGACCGTCGTGCCGAAAATCGAAATGTCCTGAGGGACCAGAGCAATCCGCGAACGCAGGGCCTTCGGATCGACCGTCCGGATGTCGGTCCCGTCGACGAAAATGCTGCCTCGTACGGGATCGTAAAAACGCATCAGCAACTGAAACAACGTCGACTTCCCCGCCCCGGACGGCCCGACGATCGCGACCCGCTCGCCCGGTGCTGCATGGAACGACAGGTCATCGATGACCATCATGTCAGGCGCCGAGGGATAGGCGAAACTGACATGATCGAACCGAATCTCTCCGCGCGGCGGCTCCGCCATCGACACAGGACGCGCTGGAGCGACGATGCGCGGCTGGAGCGCCAGCAATTCGGCGATGCGCCCTGCCGACCCGGCGGCGGCAGACGCTTCGCTCCAGACTTGCGACAATTCACCGAGCGACGTCGCTCCCAGCACGGCGAACAGCACAAACTGCGAGAGCAGGCCACCGCTCATGCGCCCGGAAAGCACATCGTGCGCGCCGAGCCACAGCACCGCGATGATGCTGGAAAAAGCCAGTGAGATGGCAATGGCGATGAGCAGCGCACGGGCGCTCGTCGCGTCGCGCGCCGCGGCATAAGACCCCTCGACGGCATCGGAGAACTGCGCACTCGTTTGCGCTTCGGCCACGAACGACTGCATCGTGCGGATCGCTCCGAGGCTCTCCGATGCGATCGCTGTCGCGTCGGCCAACGTGTCCTGCGCGCGGCGTGCCCGCCGACGCACCACTTCACCCGAAACGATCAGAGGAAAAATCACAACGGGAATGGTGATCAGCACCAATCCGGACAGCTTGGGGCTTGTGAAGACCATCAGCGCGAGCGAGCCGACCAGCATGAACAGATTGCGCAAGGCGATGGATGCGGACGAGCCGAAAGCAGCCTTGATCTGCGTGGTATCGGCGGTCAAACGCGATATCAGTTCGCCAGTCCGGGCGGTGTCGTAGAAAGCCGCGTCAAGTCCCGACAGATGCTCAAAAATATCCGAACGCAGATCTGCGACGATCCGTTCGCCGAGCGTAATTACAAGATAATAGCGTGCGGCGGCGGCCAGCGCGATGACCAGCACAACGGCCGCGATACCGATGAAATAAACATCGATCGCGCCTCCGCTGTCTTTGGAAAAACCGAAATCGATCATCCGGCGCAACGCGAAAGGAACCGCCAGCGTCGCCACCGACGACGTTATCAGCGCAACCAGAGCCAATGCTGCGCGCCAGCGATAGCGCCGCACGAACCGAACCAGCGTCAAGAGCGCACTGAACGCATCGAGTTTGGTCCGGGAAACAGCCCCCATTACACGTCCTTAGCTGATCCACCAGGTTGGCGGCAGACCTGGATTTTCGCCAATGTCCGTCCTGGTCCCAACGCGATTCGGAAAGGACGCCGGATTGCTCGCTCTATTGTATCGAGCCGTGGGGATTTGGCGCGCCACTCAGAATAAAACTGCGAACTCATATGTTATTGATATTGCGAGATATTGCTGTTGGCAGAACTGCGGGTGACGCTGGAGAACTCCCCTTCGAAGATGCGCTCCCAAAATATCGAAAACAACCCCTTGCAAAGTAGCAGGCGGCCGGCATGGAGGCTTCGAAAGCAAGTTGACACGTCGGGCAAATCACCGGCATTCTTTAATCATCGCGCAATCTGTAAACGCCCGTCGCCCCGCTATAGCGGGCGCGTCCGTCGCGATTGCAGCCGAAAAGTCCTCACCCACAATTGAAATGCACCGGACCGCCGCGGCGAGCGACCACCCGCGCGTGGCCGAACCGCACGCTTGCCGCAGGCGCCTGCCAGGAACCTCGACATGAACACCGCTCCCGACCCAACTACCTCAACGGCGATTGCCGCAACCGACCAGACCAAAGCTGCCGCAGCACCGCGGATAAAACTTTTTTCGCACGGCTTCTCCATCGACCATCCGGATCCGGAGCTCGGCGAACAGCTCATGGCTGACGCACTGGGGGTCGCCGACCGCGAGGCGATGCATGGCATCCTCCGACAGTTGGTAAAGGCCAGCGTGAGCGGCGAGAATCCCGACGAGGTCAACCTCTCCTTCATGATTTCGATGGTGAAGAGCATCAAGCCTCGGGATTCCGTCGAAGCCATGCTGGTAGCGCAGATGGTTTCGGTTCATGTGATGGCGATGCGATGTGCCCATCACCTCGCCAATGCCGAGGACCTCGCCCAGCACGACAGCGCCGCGCGCGCATTGGGCCGGCTCGCCCGCACGTTTCCCGCTCAGATCGAGGCGCTGAACCGCTATCGGAGCCAGGGCGAGCCTGCCATCACCGTGCAGAACGTCTCGGTCGGGGACGGCGGCAAGGCCATTGTCGGCAACGTCACGCAGCATGCGAGCGTGATCGTTTCCGACAAGAGCCCGGCATCCGCGGCGCGGAAGACGCCGAAGGCCGCGGGCTCCAGGCGGCGGCCCGCTTCCGCTGATACCAAGCGGGAAGCACAGGCATGAGCGATCACATCAGAAACACCCGCCCGATGCTGGCGAGCCCGCGCTGTGGCGCCAAAACCCGCTCCGGCGGGGCTTGCCGCTCGCCGGCGGTGAGCGGCAGGAAGCGCTGCCGCATGCACGGCGGCGCACAGGGCTCCGGCGCGCCAAAGGCAAACCAGAACGCGCGCAAGCACGGTCTGTTCACAAGGGATGCGATCGCAGAACGACGGCGGATTCAGGCGTTAATAGGAGAAGCGCAGAAGCTACTAGAGCAGATGAATTAAATTATGCCTATCCGGCTATCACCCAACGGAGCTAGATATTGATGATCCTAACTGAAGATCAGATCAAACACATGATTGACCGCTTCCTTGGCTGGAAGCTGCCGGGAAACTTTAACCCGGACGGCGGCATCAGCTTCAAGAAGACTTTCAATGAGCGCACAGCCCACCCGATGAAGCATGAACCGTCCGGCACCAACCTTTTCGATGCCACGCAGGTTGACGGCATGGTGCGGCACATGGTCGAGGAAATGCCTCTGAAACCTGATTTTCGATGGCTTATTGAAGCCCCCGGAGCGCGCTATCTCGCAGTCCAGCGGGGCGCCGATTTTGAATGGACTGTCGATCAAAACAAGGCGCTTGCCTTCCGTTCTAAGGAGCAAGCTGACGCCCTCATGATGGCCGTCCGTAAAATGGATCGCGAGATGGACCCGCATCGGCGCAGTTCCTTCGTCGCACTGTTCGGCTTTGAAGGGTCGCTCGGCAACGCGAGGGCCGTTGAACATGACTGGATGTAATGGCTGTGGGCGACAACCGGATAAGCATAAATTGAATTATTGGGAAAATTGCCAGCAATATCCTTCAGGACCAGAGCTTCGCGACCCGCTTCCACCAAGCGGCGCGCGGTGGTGAGGCATTATCAGGTAGCGACGCTGCCGGCGCGCCCTGTTCCGGATCGGCGCGGCCGCCGTAGTAGCGCGCTTTCAACTGGCGGTCATGCGCCCGGCCGGCCGCGATCTTCCCGTCGGACCAGTCTCCCGCCCATTCTATCTTCCCACGCTCGATAAAGTAATGCGATCTGCACCGCAGGCTCCAATTCCCGATCGAAGGATAAAGGCTAACAGAGACACCGTCGAAGGTTAGCTTCCAGTCGGTGGGACTGAACGGCGTCACCACCTCGTGGCCGCAGCCGCAGCAGCATTTATGGATCGCCGTGCGATACGGCAGCGAGACATAGAGAATGCCCTCCTCCGGCTTCTCCGGAACGGATGTCACGAACTGATGTTTCAGGAACGCGACCTTCATGCGGAGCGCTCTTCGCTGATAAGGGCGTTGCCCTCGATCGTATAGGCCGAAAAATGCTCGTGGCGGAGATCGGCGTAGAAGCCAAAAAGCTTCTTCCACCGGATCACGGCCATCGCGGCGTTCAAGGCGTTGAGGTCGGCGACCTGGATATTCTGGGCGTAGACGTTCTCATGCCCGTCGCCGTTGAAGGACACACGGCGCCGAACATGATCGCGCTTCGATGGCGTGCTGGTCGTCACCGCCAGCGTGCCGTGCAGCACGTCGCCCACCAACTCAAGGCCCATGCCGGTGTCGGCGAAGGGAATACCCCACTCTTCGAGCTTCGCGACGATGACTTCCTTGGCGGAGCCGGCGTCGGCGCAGACGAATACGAAGTCCATCTCCCGAAGCAGTTCGGCATTCGAGGCGTCGATGTTGAACGAATGCGGCACGATGCCCCGGTGCATGTTGCTGTAAATGCCGGCCCAGTGGTCGACCTTGAACGGCACCGTGCGCAGATGCTCGATGCTGGGCGCCCCCGGTGAACGGAAGGCATTGTGCTGGCCATATTTGTCCTTGTCGAAGAGGTGGATTTCAGGGACCGGCGTCTTGGCGACGAGATCCAGCGTGTAGGAGCCGGTGCCGCCCAACCCGAGGATCGCGATCTTACCCTTGAGCTTGCGGCTGGCGGACGTAATGCCCGCCCGGCTGGAAGCCGAGTCGAGGTAATGAAACGGCGAGTCCGGGTCTTTGTTCTCGATGACACGCCAGGTCCTCGCCGTGGCGTTGGGATCGATCGCCTGCGCCTGGCTCTCGAAGAGAGCAACATAAGCCGTGATCTTCTCGTAATAATTGGGATAGCCATCGGTCGGCTTGCGCGAGAACGTGAAGTCGATGAAGAGGTCGTCGTCGATCCGCTTGCGCTGCGTGTCGTTGGCAGCGACGAACTCGGCGCCGCTCTTGTCGCACGGCATCTCGCCTGCGAACATGATGACATGCGTGTCCGGCTTCTGGGTTACGTTGCCCGCCATGTTGAGCGTGGAGACGAGCGCGCCGCGCCGCACCTGCCTGGCGGCGTTCACATAGGGAACGTTGCGGACCACGAGGTGGTCCGCAACGATTTCGAGTTCGAAGCCCTCGGCCTTTAGCCGGGACAAATCCGCGCTAAGACTTATCGGTGAATTTGACACTGAAGACCATCCTGTCCACGACCTTCACCGACTCATGCTCCGTGAGCGACCCCTCGGGCCGGTGCGGCGGCCCGTCGAAGAACGTCACGGTGTAGACAATCTGCTGCCCGGGCGGCGGCACCGGGTAAGCTATCTTCACCACCTCCTCGAAGGAGATGCGCTTCTTGTCCCACTCCCGCTCGCGGGTGTTGACGATGATGATGACCTTCATCTTGCGCGTCTTGAAGATCTCGACGCCGGGCTTGCCGAGGCGAACCTCGTCGTCATCCTCGATCACCTTGTCGGGCTTGTCCTCGCGCTCAAGCAGCAGCTCGATGTCGTCGACGTCCTTGCCGGCGAGGCGCTTGATGGTGAGGCCCGTCACCACGTCGCGCGGCCACTCCATGCTGAGGCCGTCGACCACGAAGCGGTCGGTGTGGTCGCCCTTGATGACGAAGAACTGCCCCGCCTTCTCAAGGTCGGCCGTTTCGGTCGGCCGCAGCGTCTCCAGCTCAAAGGTCTTCAGCTGCTGGAGCACCACATGGTCGTAAACGGGATGCGCCCCCACCGCTTCCGCGATCTGGGCGCCGGTGACCTTGCGGTCATCGAAGCGAACCTCCTGGAACGAGAAGTTCTCGTCCCCGATCTGCGCCGTAAAGACGTCGCGCCTGGCGTTTGCGGACTCTGCGTCCGCCGTATCGGTGATGCTCATGCCGAGCCCCCAATTGGTTAACGTTGAAGGCAGGATTGCCAACAGATTTGTACAGATTAAGTTGTACGTTGCGATCTGTCAACTATTCTGGTACAAATTTGTTCGCGATATCGCTATTCTTAAATATAATCAACGACTTATAAGGGTGCCTCAATGCCTCTCGCCGACCGCATCAAGCATTTCCGTGTCAGAAAGAACCTCTCGCTGCAGGACGTCGCCACGGCGGTCGGCGCGTCGCGCGCTCATATCTGGGATCTGGAGACGGCGCGCAGCAAGAACCCGTCGATCGAGCTGCTGACCAAGCTCGCCGACTGCTTCGGCGTGAGCGTCTCCGACCTGATCGAAGAGAATCCCGCGGCTGACGACGCGAACTCGCAAGTCATCGGGATGTACCGCGAGCTGAAGGGCCTGTCCGAGCGCGACCTTGACGTGATCCAGCAGATGGTCGAGCGCCTCAAAAGCAAGGATTAGCGCGATGAACGTCACCCGCCTTGATCTCGATGGCACCGGATCACCGGAAGGCCTGGTGACGAAAATTCTCAAAGCCGAGCCCGGCCTAACCTTCCCCATTCCCGTCGAGGAACTGGCCAGGGCGCTCGACATCAAGGAGATCGCCGATCTCGAGACAGAAGCCTTCGAGGGCAGCCTCTTGATGGATCGGAACCGCAGCGCGGGGATCATCCTCGTCAACAAGAACGCGCGCGGTGGCCGGCGCCGCTTCACGATCGGACATGAGCTCGGGCATTTCTGCATCCCGACGCATATGCCGGTCAAAGGCGATGCTTTCCTCTGCACCCGCGACGACATGCGATTATGGTCGGCGGCGGAGCAGGAGAAATACGCGCGCATGGAGGTCGAGGCCAATCGCTTTTCAGCACTGCTCTTAATTCCGCCGCCGATGCTACGCGCCTATCTCGCCAAGCGCGGCGACCCGACGCTGTCCGATGTTGATGCTATTCATCTGGATTTCGAGGTTAGCAAAGATGCTGCTGCCAGAGCCTACGCCCAGCATCATGACCAGCAGATCGCAATCGCAGTTGTCCAGAACGGGAAAGTGCTGCGAGTGTATCGGCATATAAAATTCCCAAAACTCAGCGTCGACCCCGGCAATGAAGTTCCGAAGGGATCCGCATACTGGCGAGCAACCAAATCGAAAACCGAGCTGACGGAGATTTCTGAAGTGTTAGCAGGACAATGGCTCGCCTCGGATTGGGGAAAGCCACTGCCTGAGCTTTACGAGCAGGTTCTGTTACAGCGGTTGGGTTACGCGTTAATCATGCTCTGGCCGGAATTCCCAGAAGAAGATGATGATTTTGATCCAGACGAAAGACGCACCGCCAAGGAACGTTTTGCGGATCGAAAAGGACGCTGGGGCGAGCGCTAAAGAAAGGTATGAAACTTTCGATATTTTCAGAAATTCGATGGCGAGATTGAGCAGACAATGACGAACGAGATTGTGCCGATTTCAGACGAGCAGGCCAAAGCGATTCGGGAGGCACTGAAAACGCTGCAAAGTCTCGGCGGCTTCGTGAAGGAAACGTTCGGTACGGTTCCTCAAGATTTGGTGGGCATCCTCGGCGGTGACTATCTCAAGGTCAAGCGCGCGGAAAACCTAGCGCGGACGATCGAAAAGGCGAGGGAACGTATCCGACGGCAAAAGCGGGATGATAGGAGCCAGTCTGCGCCGCTTTCGCTTGGCCTGCCGATCATGGTCGCTGCGGCGGAAGAAAGTCGCGATGAATTGCAGGAACTTTGGGCGGCGTTGATGGCTGCAATCGTTGACCCGAATCGAAAAGGATTTTTTCGAATTAAATTCATAGATATCGCCAAGCGAATGGACCCCTTGGACGCGCCGATTCTTGATCGTCTCGGCAGGTTCAGCAATCCTGCTGACCATTCGCAGCGCCAAGCGATTGCGAACTCTATGGGAATAAATCTTGATCAGGTGTTCGTGTCGATCGCGAACCTCGAAGAGTTTCGCTTGGTGGCCACAAGCAGTAGCTTTGCAAATTCGGTGACACCTCTCGGCCGTGAATTCCTTCGAGCTATCAAGGATACCGACAAGCCGGACTGAAAGTTTAGTCAAACGAAAACGAGCCTTCGCCCTAGCCAATTGCAACTAATCTGATTGGTAATGACGGCCCAAAAAAAGGAAAGCGCCGCAGCCCGTCACCGGATACTGCGGCGCTCCTATTCCCGAGTTGGACTCGAACCAACGACCTCCGGATTACTAATCCAGTGCTCTATCCAGCTGAGCTACCGAGATTGGGTTGTATTTGGCGTCATTCACAATCTGAGCCGAATTTGGACCACTCCGCCAAAAAATCGGGAAAGGTGCTGATTACAGCACCGCGATTCAAGAGCCTGAAAACAGAACATTGAGTGTCCCACCATGAACCCGAGTGGGACGAAAACAGGAAATTTTCTAGAGATTACAAAGTTAAAAAACGACTTTGGCGCTCCCTAGGGGAATCGAACCCCTGTTTCAGCCTTGAGAGGGCCGTGTCCTAACCGCTAGACGAAGGGAGCGTGCGGCTTCAGGGAATAGCCTCGAAATCCGCTGGCTGCAAGGCGGGTTTGAGCCTTTTAGGGCGCATGATCCTGTCGCCAGACCGCTCACGCTTCGGCGGATCTTGCGTCAAGGCTCGTTGGCAAATTTCAGCCGCCCGGCCGGCCTCAGCGTATGCGCATCAAAAGTGCGGATTTCGGTCGTCCCCCCCACATCGAGCGTGATCACCAGGCGATCGCCGGCGACGCCGGTTGCGATGATCCGGGCGCCTTTCGGCAGCGTCGCCGTGGTGTCGGTGGCGACAGCGCTTCCCTCGGTGTGGAAAAGGCGGTAGCCGATGGCGATCAGCACGGCCGCTACCGCCAGCGCCGTGGTAAGGCCCGCGATCAGCATCATCCGCCGCACCCGCGCAAAAAGGGCGGCCTGTTCTTGTGTCGGTTCGGGCGCAACAGCTTCGGTCATGCAAGACTCTTTAAGGGATCGGCACTTCTTTGGAACAAAACTCAGCGAACGGCGGTCAAAGGCTTGTTGTCACCGTCGCCGGTGACGAGGGCTCGGCCCGGCTCGACCGCGTGCTCGCGGTGCGCCTTCAGGAGCTGTCGCGCTCGCGGCTGAAAGCGCTGATCCTTGCTGGCCAAGTCACCGTCGGAAGCGCCCCCGTCCGCGACCCCGCTTATCATGTCGCCGCCGGCGATACGATCACAATCGACGTGCCGGAAGCCGCCCCCGCCGAGCCCTCCGGCGAAGATATCGCGCTCGATATCGTCTATGAGGATGACGACATCATCGTCATCGACAAGCCCAGGGGGCTGGTGGTGCATCCGGCCGCCGGACACGAGACCGGCACGCTGGTCAACGCGCTGATCGCCCATTGCGGCGCGAGTCTTTCCGGGATCGGCGGCGTCAGGCGCCCGGGCATCGTGCACCGGCTCGACAAGGACACCACCGGACTGATGGTGGCCGCCAAGAACGACCGCGCCCACCAGTCGCTGACCGCGCAATTCGCCGACCATGGCCGCACCGGCGCGATGCGGCGCGGCTACATGGCGTTCGTCTGGGGCGTGCCCAACCGCCAGCGCGGCACAGTCGACGCGCCGATCGACCGGCATCCGCATGCCCGGGAGAAAATGGCGGTACGCCAGAGCGGCCGCGAGGCGGTCACCCATTGGGAGGTTCAGGAGACCTTCAGCGGGCGCGATGGCAAGCCGGTCGCGGCGCTTCTGGCCTGCCAGCTCGAGACCGGGCGCACCCATCAAATCCGGGTGCATCTCGCCCATATCGGCCACCCCTTGATGGGAGATGCCGTCTACGGCCCGCACTTCAAGACCAAGGCCAGCCATCTCGGCCCCCGGAGCCAGGCGGCCTTGGCCGCCCTCGACCGCCAAGCGCTGCACGCATACCTCCTGGCCCTGGAACACCCCAAAACCGGAGAGATTCTGGAGTGGATTTCGGATTTGCCGGCGGACCTGACCCTACTAAGGGATTGCCTCCGAGCGGCGCTATGACGCAGGCCTTCTTGGAAAATGCTGTTATGCCAATAGGTTACTCCAGCCACACGGGGACGTGACCCCGGCTATCCTTCCAAAAGTCCCTCGAAATAGTGTATGTTGCACCTGCGTTGAATATCCAACGCGGAACATCGCAGCGCGACTGGCTTTAACAAAGTGGCCGTCTGCCGGGCCCGCCGCTGTCGGGGGCCTGAACCACTGGAGGGCGCTAAATGGCCCGTACAGCTACCCTGCCGGTTCTCAACGGAGAATCCGGCTTATCTCGATACCTCGCCGAGATCCGCAAATTTCCGATGCTGGAACCCCAGCAGGAATACATGTTCGCCAAACGCTGGCGCGAGCATGACGATCGCGACGCGGCACATCACCTTGTCACCAGCCATCTCCGGCTCGTGGCCAAGATCGCCATGGGCTATCGCGGCTACGGATTGCCGATTTCCGAGGTCGTCTCGGAAGGCAATGTCGGCCTGATGCAGGCGGTGAAACGGTTCGAGCCCGAAAAGGGCTTCCGGCTCGCCACCTACGCCATGTGGTGGATCAAGGCCTCAATACAAGAGTACATCCTGCGTTCCTGGTCGCTCGTGAAGATGGGCACCACCGCGAACCAGAAGAAGCTGTTCTTCAACCTGCGCAAGGCAAAGAGCAAGATCTCGGCGCTGGACGAGGGCGATCTGCACCCCGACCAGGTGAAGCTGATTGCCAAGCGCCTCGGCGTGACGGATCAGGACGTGATCGACATGAACCGCCGGCTCGGCGGCGATGCCTCGCTCAACGCGCCGATCCGCGACGACGGCGAGGCCGGCGAATGGCAGGACTGGCTGGTCGATAACTCGCCCAACCAGGAAGCCATCATGGCCGAGCACGAGGAGTTCGATCATCGCCGGCAGGCGCTGAACGGCGCCATGGGCGTGCTCAACCCGCGGGAACGCCGCATCTTCGAGGCGCGGCGTCTGGCGGAAGAGCCGATGACGCTGGAAGACCTCGCCGCCGAATTCGGCGTGTCGCGCGAACGCGTGCGGCAGATCGAGGTCCGCGCCTTCGAGAAGGTGCAGTCGGCGGTGAAGGGCACGATCGCCAAGCAGGAGCAGGCCGCACTGGAAGCCGCGCATTAATCGAAGCGGATCAAAGCAACACTCGGAAGCCGGCGGCAACGCCGGCTTTTTTGTTGGCTCTGCCGCCGGTGCCGGGCGGCCCCCTCAATGAAGGGTGCTGAGATAGTCCGACAGCGTGGTGGGATCACCGCGCGTGCTCTGCCGCAGCGGCTGGCCGCTCAGCAGCACGCCGGCCTGGGTCTTGTAGTCGGGAGGCACATTGTCGGTCGGCCTCGGCGGCTGGCTGAGGATCTTGCGGTAGCTGTCATAGGCCTGTTGGGTGCCGACGAAGATGCAAACGCAGCGCTGCGGTTCGGCATAAAGATAACGCACGGCGTCGCCAACCCCGGTTGCGACGAAGCGGTGCGCCGGCAGCGTGCGCAGCGCTTTTTGCCCAGCCGGATTGTTGGCGACCTGGATACGAAAACCGGCGGACGACAGATAAAAATTGTTCTTTTCCAGGAACGGCTTGCTCGGCGCCTCCAAGGCGGCCAGAACAGAGGCGCAAAGCAGCAGCACAACGGCCGGAAACAGGCGCAAGGCCCTGATGCCATGGACCCGAAATAGATGCCGGTGGCCCGCTGCGACCGGCCAGATGATCGATGCTGACATTGCAAATTCCCTTGCCTGAGCCTTGCCTGTTGCGCCGGCTATAACGCCCCGAACAGTGCGCCAAGATTGTGTTGAACCTCGAGCGGTATCCAGCCGGCTAAGAATAGCAGGGGGCATATGCGAACCGGTCCGACGCAGACAGCACTCGCTTAGGGCCAGCCATGTCGATCACGCTGCAATCAACGGTCGGCGGGTTTTCCGCCGAGTTCATGCGCAGGCTGCCTGCGCTCGAGCAGGCCATGATCGGGCATGGGCTGGAGCCCGCGAGCTTCGTGATTTCGAAGGACCGCGCCACGCCGCCCTCGGTGCCGTTTATCGGGCCGTTTTTCTACGATTACACGGTATTCGTCGGCGACGACAGTTTCACCGTCACCGAGCCGAACGACATCATATTCCTGGATTATTTCTACGAGCGCTGCATCGCCGAGGATGAGCCCGCGCCGGAGCAGCGCATGCCTCGCCCCGGCCTGATCCACCGCATCTTCCGCTGGATGGCGCAGCCGATCTAGCCACGGTCAATACCGGGCGGCGCGCAGCCTACTCTCCCCACTGCCTTGCCAGCGTCGCCAGCGCGCAGCCTTCGCAATAGCGCGCGTCCTTGAAGTCGATCCAGTTATGGGCATAGACCCGCTCGAGCGGAATGCGGTAGCGCGCCCGTAGCACTTTCACCAGAATTCGCCATGCCGCGATCTGCGCTTCGGTGACGCCACGCGTCACGTCGGGATAGTTGCCAGCGAATTCCACCCCGATCGAATTGTTGCCGACCACCTGATGAAAGGTCGGGCCGTTGTCGATGTATTTGTTGTCGTTGCGGTTGGCGCCGTCGCCATGGGTGGGAACCAGATCTTCCGCCACCGCCCAGTACACCGTGCCGTCGGTTTCCACCCAGACGGTGACGCCGCGCCGGGTCGGGTGCTTCGACTGCTCCTGTGCTCCCCCGCGCGCCGAGCCGGCCGGCCCCTCGGTCTGGTGCACGATGATGTTGCGCCAGGGGTGGGCCTTTGCCGGTTCGCCCCACGGTGCAAGCCAGACCATTTTCAGGCCGGGAATCTCGGGTGTGCCCGACGCGCGCGCGATGGTCCCGAGGTCGGGCGTTTGCGCGGATGCGGGCGCAGAGATCGCGGCAACGCAGAGCGCCGTCGCCAGCAGGCGGAGGTTCATCATCAGGGTCCGGCGAGGTACTTGAGTTGCGCGCATTCCAATCGCGAAACCGAATGGATCAAGTGCGGGGACATGCTGTTGCGGAACACGCGCTGGATAGCACGCTCAGGCGAGCTTGCGCTGCGCCGGTTGCGGCATCGGCTCATACGCGGGCGCAGGCGGCGGCGGGTCGTAGACCGCGTGCCGGTTCTTGCCGTCCTTCTTGGCGGCGTAAAGCGCGTGGTCGGCGGCGGCCATCAGGCGGTCCGGGAACGGGCCCATTTCCCGGCTCCATTGCGCGACGCCGATCGAGAGCGAAATCGGGATATCACCGCCCACGCAGGTCGCGGCATCCTCGCGACAGACGTCCAGGATACGGCGGGCGACGCCCGCGCCCTCGTCCAGCGTGGAAGCGGGCAGCACGACGCAGAACTCGTCACCGCCGGTGCGCGCCAGCAGGTCGGCGGGCCGCAACCGCGTCTGCGCCATCAGGGTGAAATGCTGCAGGCAGGCGTCGCCCGCGGCGTGGCCGTGGGTGTCGTTGATCAACTTGAAGCCGTCGAGATCGATCACCAGCAGCGCGAACGGCTGGCCGCTGCGTTCCGACCGCGCGCATTCCTCGGTCAGCCGCAGCAGCAGGTGCCGCCGGTTGCCGACGCCGGTGAGATCGTCGAGCAGCGCCAGGTCGGCGACCTCGTTGCGCAGCCGGTCGATCGCCATCAGCAGGAAGCCGAAATTGACCGTCATCGACAGGAACAAGAGCACCAGCAGCAGCACCGACTGGAACGGATTGGGGTGGATGAAGTCGCCGCCGATATGCAGCAGGCTGGTCACGGCGCGGATGACATAAACGGCGATGATGACAACGACAACAACGCCGGCGAGCCGGGCGCCCGGATTGATGCGGCGATCCAGCCGCGGCAGCAACAGCTTCAGCGTCAGCGCCAGCGGCAGTGCCTGGCCGAACAAAAAGATAGTGATCCGTATCGGCGCGCTGTCGTAGCCGAAGATGGCAAACGTCAGGCCGGCGAAGCTTGATCCGGTGATCAGCGCGGTGAGGCGCCAGCTGACCGGCTGGTCGTAAAAGCGCTTGATGCCCATCGCGGCAAGGCAGGCGGCGAAAATCACCGCGGTGCCGCCGGCCAACAGCGGCAGCAGCGAATCCACGGACACGCGCAGCATCGCCAGCGTCGCGCCGGTGGCGCCGGCGAACGCCGAGCCGGTCCAGAAGCGGGCGGCCTCCAGTTTGGGGTAGCTGCGCGCGACATAGGCCCAGATCAGGCCCAGCGCGAGAAAATTGATGACGAACACCGTCCAAAGCGTCGGAACGCTTAGCATCCTGACTACAGGAACCGCTTGGCCCTGCCTCCCCGATTATCCAACAGCCCGCCCATCAGCATCCTCCCAAAGGCAATAAAGTGCAACCGCGCCGATTAAGGAACTCTCACCACCCGGGGGGCAGCGATCCCAGTTGTGATTTTGGATTAACGAAATTCGGATCGACGCCGACCGCGCCGCGCATGGCGTTTCGTTAACCCTGAGGAGGCGGCGCCAGCGGTCTGATGGTTCGCGGCGCGAGAAATTTTGCGACGTGGAACGCGTCACACCGGCGAGAAATCTACCAAAAACGCATAACAACTGTGGATAACGCAATGACACCCGCGTGACAGTGCGGGGCAGCGCGCCGCGAATCTGTTGGGATTACGTTCGAGGATGTTGTGAGGCTGGCCCTCCGCCGAGCATGCCTCAAGTCGCGTTTCCATCCATTAAACCCTGAGAGGATACTATGGCTAAGAAAGCGAAGAAGGCGAAAAAGGCGAAGAAGGCGAAGAAGGCGAAAAAGGCCAAGAAGTAACCTTCCAGCCCGGGTGGAGCCTCAGCTCCGCCCGGGCACCCAGGGCGATCAGGAACATTTCAGCAAAACGGCGGGCCTCGGGCCCGCCTTTTGATTCCGGGTGATGGCGGCGCGATGCGCCTCCTCGCCATGACGAGCGACCAATCACCGCTCCGCAAACGCCAGCCTTGCGCCGAGCATGGCAAATCCGCCGGCGAAGCCGCGCCGCAGCCAGGTCATGACCTTCGGCTTGGTGACGATGCGATCGCGGACGCCGGCCGCGAACAGGCCGTAGACGGCGAATACCGCAAACGTCATCGCCATGAACGCGGAGCTTAATTCCAGCATCCGCAGCAAGGGATGGCCCTCGCCCGCGTCGATGAACTGCGGCAGGAACGCCAGGAAGAAGATCGACAGCTTCGGATTGAGGATGTTGATCAGGAAACCGGTGACGATCACCCGCCGGCCGGAGCGCCCGTCGAGCCCCGGATCGAGCGCGAGCGCGCCCGTCTCGCGCAGCGCCTGCCAGGCCATGTACAGGAGGTAGATCACCCCGCACCACTTCAATGCCGAAAACGCAACCGCACTGGTGTGGAGCACGGCAGCGAGTCCGAGCATGGCAGCCGACATATGCGGGACGATCCCGAGCGTGCAGCCGAACGCCGCGGCGATGCTGGCCCGCGATCCCTTGGTCAGCGCCGCCGCCAGCGTGTAGAGCACGCCGGTGCCGGGCGAGGCGATCACGATCAGCGAGGTCAGGAGGAATGAGAGCGACATGGCTGCTGCCAATATCATGCGGCGAGATGCCGGGGAAGTGGCCTGCGTCCGGTTGCCAACGACCGTCAGCCGTATAAGGGTTGCCGCGCAAATCCTTCCCCAGACGGAGCCGACGACAGATGACTGTGATCCGTGGAGCCGCCGCCGCCGTGACCGGCGCGGCCAGTGGCATCGGCCGGGCGCTGGCGTTTGAGCTCGCGGCGCGCGGCTGCGACCTGGCGCTGGCCGACCGCGACGAGGCGGGGTTGCAGGCGGTTGCCGGCGAAATTACCAAAGCCCATTCGCGCAAGGTCAGCGTGCACCGCGTCGATGTGAGCGAACCGGGCCAGGTCGAGGAATTCGCGCAAGCCGCTGTCGCAGCCCATCCCGGCCTCAACATTGTCGTCAACAATGCCGGCGTCGCCCTGCTCGGCCAGTTCAACGAGATCGAGCAGGCGCAGATGGACTGGCTGATGAACATCAATTTCTGGGGCGTGGTGCATTCGACCCGCGCGTTCCTGCCGCATCTGTCGCGCCAGCCGGAAGCCCATATCGTCAACCTCTCCAGCATTTTCGGCATCATCGGGCCGCCGGGCCAGACCGCCTATGCGGCGGCGAAATTCGCGGTGCGCGGTTTTTCGGAAAGCCTGCGGCACGAGCTGCAGATGGCGAAAAGCCCGGTGCGGCTGTCGGTCGTCCATCCCGGCGGCGTCGCCACCAACATCGCCCGCAACTCCCGCACCGGCACCGGGATGACCGACAATGCGCGCCGCGCGCAATCGATCGAGCGGTTTGATGCCGTGGCCAGGACCACGCCGGCCGCCGCCGCGCTGCGCATCATTGCCGGGATCGAGAAGAACCAGCCGCGCATTCTGATCGGCAACGACGCCCGCTTCATGGACCTGCTGCAGCGGTTGCGGCCCGGCACCTACTGGTCGGTGCTGGCGCGGCGGATGGAGAAGATGGCGAAGGCGGGGAAGCAGGTTTGAGTTCGTGTTGCGAAGCGGCGGGAACTGTACCTCTTCACGTCGTCCCCGCGAACGCGGGGATCCATAACCACTAATGGCGGTTATTGCGACGCCCCAAGGAAAGGCAACGAGCACTGCCGCTCTCATTAAAGACACGGCGTATGGGTCCCCGCGAACGCGCTAGGGCATGCACACATCTGGTGCGACGGATTGACTCGGGTCTGGCGAGGGGGATTCCAGAATTGGGAATTCATGTGATTCCTATTGGGGCACTTCGGCTTTGGCAGAGGTGTCGGCATGCTGGCGCAAATTGGCTGGTCATTGGGTCGGTTCGGGGATCGTCGTCTCGATAAAGGGGGGCGGCGCTCATCGAATGCATGGTCGCGGGCAAGGATGTCTGCCTGCGGCGGCTGGCAAAGGGCGTCCGTGGCCAGGAAGTGCGGTTCAACCGCTTTCTCGGCAATGCCAAGGTGACGACCGCACGCGTGATCGAAAGCTGGAGCGAAGGCACGGCGGCGGCGGCGGAAGGCCGCCATGTTCTGGCGATCCAGGACACCAGCGAAATCAACTTCGCAACCACTGCGAAACGCCGGCGCGGGCTCGGGGAGATCGGCAAGGGCAACGGCCGCGGGGTGCTGCTGCACCCGATGCTGGCGGTGGACGCCGAGAATGGCAGCTGTCTCGGTCTGGTGAGTGGCCAGGTGTGGACCCGCAAGGGCCGCCGCACCGTCTCGCACGACCTGCGGGATTTGTCGGACAAGGAATTGCAGCGCTGGATCGCCACTGCGCTGGCGGCCAAGCCGCTGCTTGCCAAGGCCGCCATGGTGACCGCGCTCGGCGACCGCGAGAGCGACATCTTCGCCCTTTATGCCAGCGCGGCTGAGGAGCGCTTCCATGTGATCGCCCGCAGCATGCATGATCGCAAGCTCACGGATGGTGCCGGCTTGTATGCGGCCAGCGAGGGCATGGCTGTCGTGGACCAGCGCCTGATCGTGCTGCCGGCGCGGGCGCAGTGGGCCGAACGCACCGCACAGCTCGAACTTCGCTTCGGCGCAGTGAGTCTGGCCCGGCCGCAAACCAGGTTCCTGCGCCATCTGCCTGAAAGCTTGCCCTTGAACTATGTCGATGTGCGTGAACCAGATCCCAACGCCGGCACAGAGCCGCTGCACTGGCGGCTTCTCACCACTCACCCGGTGGCGACTGCAGAAGAGGCTTGGCGCATCGTCGAATGGTACAAGCGGCGTTGGCTGATCGAGCAGTTCTTCCGCGTCCTCAAGACCCAAGGCTTCAGGCTCGAAGATAGCCAGGTCGCCACCGCCGACCGACTCCTCAAGCTGGTCGCAATCGCCGCCAAGGCGGCGATCATCACCATCCAGCTCCTGCAGGCCCGCGATGGCCGTGGTTACCAGTCCGCCCGGCTTGCCTTCGATGCCAACGGTGTCGCAACGCTCGCCGCTCTCAATCGAAATCTCGAGGCCCAAAGCAAAAGGCTCAGGAACCCGCATCCACCCGACAGTCTTGCCTGGGCCGCCTGGATCATCGGCCGTCTCGGCGGCTGGGACGGCTATCGCTCGTCCAAACCGCCAGGTCCCATCACCATGAAAAACGGCCTCGAATACTTCCACGCCGTCGCCGCAGGATGGGGTCTCAGAGATGTGTGCATGCCCTAGCGCAAGCGGGGACGACGCGTAAATGTCGCGTTGGTACGCAATGAAGAATCGTCACATCTTCGAATGTCAGTTAACCCGCCGTGTGCAACCACGTCTTCGCGATCTCGCCGCGCGTTTCGCGCGAGGTTTGCTGTGAACATCGCGCCCTCTCAATTCAGAGGGCGCAGGGAATGCCGGGCGCCCGGAGCGCCCGCGGCCGCGCGTGGTGTGGTAGTAAGCACGCGCGTTAGTCACCACGGTCACGCCGGAAAACGCCCGGCATTCCCCGCGCAATGGTTTTAACGGTTTCCTTCGTGATCTCCCCGGTGACCGGGCTTTCTTGCCACCGTCACCCCTGAGAAGCTTGCCTCCCAGGAGCTTGACGCCAGCGTCGGGGCGTCAGGACCACACGACTTCGCCGTCCGCATCGAGCGCCATTCGTCAAAGGCGCTGCCCGCGTCCACCGCATCCCGCCCCGCATCCGTGACGATCGCGAAACGCCCCTCGAGTGGGACGGGACGGCAGCGGATATAGAAGTGATTTGGCTACGAGCGAAACCGGAATATTTTTGCAAGTGGGACTGGACGGGGCAAATCAGATTGATCCGCCTCGACAAATCAGGTTTTTCAAAACACACAGGATCGGTTGAGCCGTTCGCGAAACCCATCACCGTCGTTCGGAACTTCACTCGTCATTCCGGGTCGCGCGAAGCGCGAACCCGGAATCCAGAAGTTATGAAAGTCACCGCCCCACCAGCTGATCGGCGAAATAGGCGATGGTCTTGCGATAGATCGTGGCGTGGTTCCATTCGCGCATCGCCTCGAAATTCGCCGTCCCCTCCTCGTAGGGCGCGCCCATCTTGAAGCCGTTGGTGTGCAGCAGGTTGGCGGTGGAGGCGAGCACGTCGGGCACGCTGTGGCGCAGGTCGACGCGGCCGTCGCCATCGAAATCGACGCCGTATTTGATATAGGACGACGGCAGGAACTGGGTCTGGCCGATCTCGCCGGCGAAGGCGCCGATCATGTCGCGCAGCGGCAGGTCGCCGCGCTGCACGATCTTGAGCGCCGCGAGCAATTCGCCCTGGAACAGTTCCGAGCGGCGGCAATCATGCGCCAGCGTTGCCAGCGTGCGGATCACCGGCAGTTTTCCCATGTCGCCCCTGCCGAAATCGGTTTCCAGCCCCCAGATCGCGACCAGGATCTGCCGCGGCACGCCGAACCGCGCCTCGATCCGCGACAGCAGCGCGGCGTGGCGCTGCAGCATCGCGCGTCCGCCATTGATGCGGCCCGAGCCGACGCGGGTCGAGACATATTGCTCGAACGTCTTGTTGAAGGTGTAGCGCTGGCGCCGGTCGAAATTCAGCACCGCCGCATCCTCCGTCACGCCGGCGAGCGCCGAGCCGGTGACGCCTGGCGAAATGCCCGCCGCCTGCGCGTCCGCCGACATGCCCGCCAGGAAGCTGTTGAAGTCGCCGCCGCAGCGGGCGGCGAAGGCGGGAGTGGTGAGGAGAAGGGTTGCGAGCACGGGCGCGCAGAGCGCAAATGCGGGACGAAAGAAATGCATGGGGAAAGCCGTTTCTGAGGAGCGCAATATGCAATGGAACCCGGTTCTAGCACGTCTGTTGCCGGCCTACGAGAGCGCGATGGGCTTCCAACCGCCCGCCGACCTCTGATAGAATTGACGATGGAAGCAATGCAGGCGAAGGGCGATGCTGGACGAAGCGCGAAATAGCAAGCGGATGCCAGACAGGTTCTGGTTTCTTCGCGTGCCGCTGTTCCGGCTGCTCGCGATCAACCTCGCCGCGGGGACGGCGGCGGCGGCGCTGCTGGTCGGCGGCCTGCTGGCGCTCAATCCCGCAGGCTTGACGGATTTGATCCTCGCCGATCGCTCGCCCGCGACCGCGCTTGGGCTGCTCTTGTTCGGGTTCATCGTCACCTTCGGCTCGGCGGCGATGGGCTCTGCGATCATGGCGATGGGCGCGCTACAGGCGGATGACGACGGGCCGCACGGACCGCGGCGCCTGATGGCGCAGCAGCTGGGACCGAGGGCTCGCCGTTAGATCTTGATCCGATTAGTTCGAAGATGTCACCAGCGCCCCTTGCGCTTGTTCCAGGCGAACAGCAGGTCCGCAAAGCGATCATAGCCAAAGCGCGTGACCGGCAGCATGAGCGGATTGCCGAACAGTGCCGCCAGAAAACCTTCGCCGGGCGTGGCCCGCCAGATCGCGATCGCGACGTCGGCGCCGACGATGAGTTTTCCGGTTTCGTCGGTCGCGTGCAGGCGGCGACGCACGTCGTCGAGCGACGCGCCATAGGCGGCAAGCGCATCGGGCTGTTCGTTGATGTCCCGGAACGAGATGTGACCGGCGCGGACCGCCGCAACGAGCTTGTTGCGTTGCCAGCCGATCCCGCCGTTACAGACGGGGCAGCGCGTGTTGTACCAGACAACGAGGCGATGCCCAGTCATGGAGGTCCTCATTCAGTGAGTAGGATGGGTTGAGCCCTTCGCGAAACCCATCATTATCGCTGCATTGATGGGTATCGCTTCGCTCCACCCATCCTACGCGCTACTGCTTCAGGCGATGACGCACGCCTGGTCGTGGCCGGGTATGATCCGGCGATCCATACTCCGTAACGCATGGGGCTTTTTTGGGATGGAGGCCTCCGGGAAAGACGATGGCTTCGACATTAAAGAATGGATGGCAGCAAATATTGGCATCGCCTTCTGCGGTCATGAAGCAAGAAAAAACCCGGCTCAAGGGCCGGGTTTTCTATCTCAACTTGAATCGCCTAGCGCTCAATTATCCAGGAAGCTCCGCAGCTTCCTTGATCGGCTGGGATGCTTCAGCTTGCGCAGCGCTTTCGCCTCGATCTGGCGGATGCGCTCTCTGGTCACCGAGAACTGCTGGCCGACTTCTTCCAGCGTGTGGTCGGTGTTCATGCCGATGCCGAAGCGCATGCGCAGCACGCGTTCTTCGCGCGGCGTCAGCGAGGCCAGCACGCGGGTCGTGGTCTCGCGCAGGTTGGACTGGATCGCGGCGTCGATCGGCAGGATCGCGTTCTTGTCCTCGATGAAATCGCCGAGATGGGAGTTTTCCTCGTCGCCGACCGGGGTCTCCAGCGACAGCGGCTCCTTGGCGATCTTCAGAACTTTGCGAACTTTCTCCAGCGGCATGCCGAGCTTCTCGGCCAATTCCTCAGGGGTCGGCTCGCGGCCGATCTCGTTCAGCATCTGGCGCGAGGTGCGCACGATCTTGTTGATGGTCTCGATCATGTGCACGGGAATGCGGATGGTGCGCGCCTGGTCGGCGATCGAGCGGGTGATCGCCTGCCGGATCCACCACGTCGCATAGGTCGAGAACTTGTAGCCCCGGCGGTATTCGAATTTGTCGACCGCCTTCATCAAGCCGATATTGCCTTCCTGGATCAGGTCGAGGAATTGCAGGCCGCGGTTGGTGTATTTCTTGGCGATCGAGATCACGAGCCGCAGATTGGCCTCGACCATCTCCTTCTTGGCCTGGCGCGCCTCGCGCTCGCCCTTCTGCACGCCGTGTACGATCTTGCGGAATTCGCCGATCTCGAGCCCGGTCAGTGCCGCCAGCGACTGGATCTCGTGGCGCAGCTCCTTGATGCGGTCCTTTTCGTGATGCACGAAATTCTTCCAGCCCTTGGCCGAAAGTTTCGAGACCCGGTTGAGCCAGCGCGGATCGAGCTCGGAGCCCTGATAATTGCGCAAGAAATCTTCGCGCGCGACGCCGTGGCTGTCGCCCAGGCGAAGCAGACGGCCCTCGAACGACACCAGCTTCTTGTTGATGTCGTAGAGCTGCTCGACCAGCGAATCGATGCGGGCCTGGTTGAGCCGCAGCGACTTCACCTCGACGATGATTTCGTCCTTCAGCTTCTTGTATTTGCGCTCCTGCGCCGGCGACAGCGTCTCGTTCTGCAGCTGGTTGGAGATGTCCTGCTCCTGCAGGCGCCGCAGCTTCTTGTAGTTGTCGGCGATCTTGTCGAAGGTTTCCACCACCTTCGGCTTGAGCTCGGCCTCGATCGCCGCGAGCGACATCTGGTTTTCGAACTCGTCGTCGTCCATGTCGGATTCGGCGGCGGATTCGGCCGGATCCTTCTCCTCGCCTTCGGGAGCGGCGGCCGGCGCGGGGCGGAACGGGGTCGGCGCCGGCGGCGCGGCCGGCGGGGCGGCGGCGGCAGGCATCGTCGCGCCATTGCCCTCGCTGGCCGCGAGCGGCTGGCCGTCGGGACCGAGCGGGGCTGCGAGCAGCGGGTTCATGTTGTTCTTGGCGTCGGGGCCGGCGTAGGTCGCTTCGAGATCGATGATGTCGCGAAGGAAGATTTTTCCCTCGTTGAGTTCGTCGCGCCAGATGATGATGGCCTGGAAGGTCAGCGGGCTTTCGCACAGGCCCGCGATCATCGCCTCGCGGCCGGCCTCGATGCGTTTGGCAATCGCGATTTCGCCCTCGCGCGACAACAGCTCGACGGTACCCATCTCGCGCAGATACATGCGGACGGGATCGTCGGTGCGCTCGCCGGGCTCGGACTTCTTGACTTCGGTGACGGCCTTCTGCGTGACCTCGACCAGTTCGTTGTCGGTCTCGTCCTCGGCCTCTTCCTTGGTTTCTTCCTCGCTGTCGGTGTCCTCGGCTTCGGAGACGTTGATGCCCATGTCCGAGAGCATCGACATGATGTCCTCGATCTGCTCCGGCGAGGTGGTGTCGGAAGGCAGCACTTCGTTGAGCTGATCGAAGGTCACGAAGCCGCGCTTCTTGGCCTGCTTGATCATCTTCTTGACGGCGGCGTCGGACAGGTCGAGCAACGGCGACGGCGCTTCGGCTGAATCCTTCTCAGGAGCGTCCGCTGCCTTGTCGTCCTTTTCCTTGTCTTTCACCTGCAGCGTCTTTGCCTTGCTGGCCATTCATTGCTCCCAAACGCGCTTCAATCAGGATGCGTCGCCGCGCCCGCTTGAAACTCTGAAGTCATTTATGACGCGGAAAGGGCGGCGCAAACCGTCGCCACCCCCGAATCTCTCATCGCCGATTGCGAGCTTTTAGCCCGCAGGCCCTTAAGCTTCGCCTAACCCTGTTTTTGCCGCCAAACCTTGGATTTGGCGAGTTTTTTTGCTGCTCCGGTGGCTGCCGTCCGCATGATTTCTAAAATTACACGCTGCGCTGGAATCGGCCCGAAGACTTGCCAAAACCCTCGATCAGGGCCTCGGTACCGTCCACTTCCGCCAGCCGGGCCTTGACGTCACGCAGCCACGCCAGATTTGCCTCGCTGGCCTCGTCGCCCAAGGCCACCTCGGCATCCTTCAATTCCCTAAGTAATGAGTGCCATTGCCGATGCAAGGATACCAGCTGGTGCCAGGTGGAAAGAACGTCCTCACGCGCGGCCTGGGCCTTGGCACCCCACACCGCCCCGGTCGTGATCGCCCGCTCAACCCTTTGAAGAATTTGTGAAAATCCGCCTGCTTCGAGGTCGGCCCGCATTTTCTCGGCCTGTTCTGCGGGCACCGGACTTTGGTGATGGTCGTTGGCAAAGGCGGCGATGATACCGGCGCGCAGCTTGTGCGCCTCCGGATGGGCCATTTCCAGCGCCGCCACCTCTTCGAGATGGTCGTGCAGCAGCCAGGGATGATTGATCAGGGTCTGCAGGATCAGCGCTTCCCGGCGGGACAACGCGCTGCGCTGGCCGCGCATGATCGGGCTCAACGCAAGCTGCGGGCTGGCCGCCTGATACGGCCCGCGGTTGATGGTCTGGCTGCCGGCCGACGCCTGGCTGCGGCCGCGGGGCTCGAATCGGCCCGCCGCCCCCGGGGTGAACGAGGCGCGCGACCCGAAGCGCCGGCCTGATTCGCCGCCGCCCGCCCCGCGAAAATTACCTCGGCCGTAGCCGCCGCGCCCGGCTTCCGGCGCGAACGTCCGCTGCAGGCGCTCCGCCAGATCCTGGCGGTAATAGCGCCGCACCACTTCATCGCGGATGCCATTGGTGAGTTCGCCGATCCGCGCCTCCAGCGCCGCGCGGCGCTCGGGCGTCGCATAGCTGCCGCCTTCGATTTCGCGCGACCAGATCACGTCGGCGAGTCCGCGTGCGGCGGAGATCACTTCCTCAATCGCAGCCCGCCCGCCCGAGCGCGCCAGATCGTCGGGGTCCTGCCCTTCCGGCAACAGCGCAAACCGAAGGCTCTTGCCGGGCTTCAGATGCGGCAGCGCCAGGTCGGCGGCGCGCCACGCCGCTTTCTGTCCGGCCTTGTCGCCGTCGAAACAAAGGATCGGCTCGTCCGCCATCTTCCACAACAGCGCGAGCTGGTTTTCGGTCAGCGCGGTGCCGAGCGGGGCGACGCTGGCGGCAAAACCGGCGCCGACCATGGCGATGACGTCGACATAGCCTTCCACCACCACCAGCGTCGCGCCATTATGGGTGGCAAGCCGCGCGGGGGCGAGGTTGTAGAGATTGTCGCCCTTGTGAAACAGCGGCGTTTCCGGCGAATTCAGGTATTTGGCGGAAACGTCCTTCTCAAGCGCGCGGCCGCCGAACGCGATCACCCGGCTGCGCAAATCGGTGATCGGAAACATCACGCGATCGCGGAAGCGGTCATAGGGCACCGGAATGTCGTCGCCCGCGACCAGCAGGCCCGCTTCGATCATGTCGTCGACCGGGATGCCGTGGGAACCCAGATGTTCCTTGAGGGCAAACCGTTCGCCGGGCGCATAGCCGATGCGGAACTGCAATTGCACCGCCGGCGAGATCGCGCGGTCGCCGAGATAGCCGCGCGCCTTGGCGCCGCCCCGCGAGGCCAAGGTGTCGGCGAAGAACTTCGCCGCCAGTTCCATCACGTCGTACAGCGTCTTGCGGCGCTGCTCGTGCCGCGCGGCATCCGGGGTCGCGGCGGGCAGCGGCAGGCCGGCCATCGCCGCGAGGCGCTCGACGGCCTCGGTGAAACCGACGCCCTCGGTCTCCATCAGGAAAGAGATGATGTCGCCATGCTTGCCGGAGGAGAAGTCGTGGTAAAATCCCTTCTGGTCGTTGACAGTGAACGAGGGCGACTTCTCCTGCTGGAACGGCGACAGGCCCTTCCACTCCCGCCCCGCCTTCTTCAACTTCACGCGCCGGCCCACGACTTCCGAAACCGGAAGCCGGGCGCGCAGGTCGTCGAGGAATTGGGGCGTAAAGCGCATTTTTCAGATTTTGCGGTGAGTCGGGGCCGGTGCCAACCGACCATGGATATAGGGTGCCCCGCCTGAAATACGAAGATTATTGGCCTTCTCCCGGCTATTCACAGGGGGATCGGGGCAACATCTCGTTTTCCTCGTCATGCCCGGCCAAAGCAGTCAAGCCTGCGCAGACCGCGTAAACTTGTCTGCGACGCCGGGCATCCACGTCTTCCTTCATCGCGTGCACCAAAGACGTGGATGGCCGGGACAAGCCCGGCCATGACGCTGAGAAAGCGATGCACCTGCGCGGTCGCGCCCGCGGCCTACTTCTCCGGAAACCGCCCCGAGGCGATGCGCGGCAGACGGGTGACCGGCCAGTTGTAGATATAGGTCCAGGCTTGGGTCCAGGCTTGCTCCGCCGTCTGGCCATCGCGCGTCACCGGCAGCATCTGCCTGACATATTCGGTCGGCTCCGCAAAGCCTTCGCCGCAGGCCTCATACATGTCGAACTCGCGCAGCAATTCGGCAGGCTGACGCAGCCGAAAGAGCTCGCCGAACACGACATCGCCGGGATCGTCCGACAGCACCAGCCCGGGATAATGCTTCACCAGATAGAGCCGGCCCCGGCAGCGCGCCTCGCCGATGAAGTCGGCGCTGCGCGACAACAGCTGCGCCATCGGATGATCGAAGCCGCGCATCAGCGTGCCGTAGACGAAGAGATGGTCGGAAGTCATCAGTTATTACCGTCATTCCGGGGCGCGGCGAAGACGCGAACCCGGAATCTCGAGATTCCGGTTCTGGTGCTAACGCACCATCCCGGAATGACGCATCGAGATCAAGCCGCCACCACCTCATCGCTGATGACGAGGAACTTGACCAGATCCATTCGGCCGAAACTCGTGGTCAATGCGACGTCGGCGGCGTCGCGCCCGGTGCCCATCAGGATGCGGCCGATGCGCGGATGATTGTGCCGGGCGTCGAAGGTGTACCAGCGGCCGGACAGGTAAGCCTCGAACCAGCCGGAAAAATCCATCGGCTCGGGATCGGGCGGTATGCCGATGTCGCCCAGGTAGCCGGTGCAATAGCGCGCCGGAATCCCCATGGCGCGGCAGAAGGTCAGCGCCAGATGGGCGAAATCGCGGCAGACGCCGGCGCGCTGCTGGTAGACGTCGTGCGCCGATTTCATGTGATGGGCGTGCTGATAGCCGAAGGCGACATGATTGTGCACGAAAGTGCAGATCGCGGCTACCCGTTCCCAGCCCGGCCTGGTATTGCCGAATAGCGACCAGGCGATATCGGTCAGCTTGTCGGTTTCGCAATAGCGGCTCGCCATCAGATACATCAGGAGGTCGTCGGGAAGCTGGTCGATCGGAATCTGCTGCGCTGACGGCACCACGGCGTCGGGCAATCCGGAATCGCGCACCAGCGCGCTGCCGCGCAGCGTCACGCCGCCGCCGGGGGCCACCAGGCGGCCGCAGATGTTGCCAAAGCTGTCGCGGTAGAATCCGATCGGAACATTCGGCTCGGCGGCGATGGTTTCGGTGCCGATGATGTCCTGACGGCGCGAGGGGTGAATGCTCAGCATGATCACCATCGGCGTCGCCTGCGCGGCCGCGTAGGTCATCTCGAAGCCCACCTTGATTTCCATGATCAGACCTTGGCCTTTTCACCGACGCGCTCGCGATATTCGGTCTTGTGATGGATCGTCAGGAGCGGCATCTTCGGCGCCATCATCGCGATTTCGGGCAATCTAATCCATACCGGTCCCTGCTTAATCCTAAATCGGTATGCTGCTTCGATAGGCAACGACTTCAGGAAGAATAGCTTTGGATAGCGTCGGCGGCACATCATTACTTCTCGGCACGCAGGATGTGCCGCCGGTTCTCGAAGAAAATGCCTCGGGGCGCTCGCCGTTCCTTCTGACCTGCGACCACTATGGCCGGGCGATCCCGCACCTGCTCGGCGATCTCGGCGTGCCGGCACGCGAGCTGACACGGCATATCGCCTGGGATATCGGCATTGCCGGCGTCGCCGAGGCGCTGTCGAAACGTCTCGGCGCGCATCTGATCGCGCAGCGCTACTCGCGGCTGGTGATCGACTGCAATCGCCCGCCCGGCGCCGCAAGTTCGATCCCGCGGATCAGCGAAGCGACCGACATACCCGGCAACGAAGATCTTGCCCGCGGCGCGGCCGAGGCGCGGCGCCGGGCGATCTTCGATCCCTACCATCGCCGCATCGCCGAGGTGATCGACCGGCGCCTGCGCGAAAACATTCCGACGGTGCTGGTGTCGCTGCACAGTTTTACGCCGGTCTACGCCGGCGTGCCGCGGCCCTGGCATATCGGCACGCTCTATAACCGCGACTCCAGGCTGCCGCAGTTATTGCTAAAACGATTGCGTGCCGAGCCTGATCTCGTGGCCGGCGACAACGAGCCCTATGCGGTGAGCGAGGCGACCGATTACACCATTCCCGTTCATGGCGAGGCGCGCGGGCTGATGAACACGGGTATCGAAATCCGCCAGGACCTGATCACCGATCCGGCCGGCCAGTGCGAGTGGGCGGACCGGCTGGCGCGGATTTTCGGCGAGATCGAAACGGAATTGCGGAAGCAGCGGCTGCTGCCGGCCTAGCCCCGCTCACCGCGCCCGGGTCAGCGCCAGCCAGATGCCGCCGCCGATCATGAAGCCGCCGGAGACGCGCGACAACAGCCGGGTCCGCCGCGCCGAGAAGAACAGCCGGGCGCGGCCGGCCAGCAGCGCGTAGATGGCATCGGTCATTCCGGCGATCACCATGAAGGTGACGCCGAGCAGCGTTACCTGCGAAACATGGTCCCTGCTCATGTCCATGAACTGCGGAATGAACGCGCCGAAGAACACCAGCACTTTCGGGTTCGAGAGCAGCACCAGAAAACCCTGCAGGAAAAACCCGCCGCGCGGCGGGGGCGGCGGCACATCGGCATTGACGCCTTCGACCGGGAAACGGATCAGCCTGATGCCGAGCCAGACCAGATAGGCCGCACCGGCAAATCGCACCCAATCGAACCAGTAGCCCATGGTCGCCATCAGCGAGGTCAGCCCGATCGCGACGATGCCGATCACGATCGCCAATCCCGCTTGCGCGCCGGCAATGTTGATCAGCGCGGCGCGGGTGCCATGGCGCAGCCCGTTGGCGATCAGGAGCGTGACGATCGGCCCCGGCAGCAGCGCCAGCGCGATGCAGGCAGCGACAAAGGCGAGATAGAGCTGAAGCGACATGCGGGGGCTCGCGTCAAAGACTGCGTCATGGCCGGGTTTATCCCGGCCATCCACGTCTTCTTCGTATTCCAGTCAGATAAGAAGACGCGGATGCCCGGGTCAAGCCCGGGCATGACGGCGGTATTGCCGAAACGCCTCATCCCAAGCGGCCTCAACCTCCGCCCATCGCGGCCGCCATCCAGCGCGCCATGTCGCCTGACGCCAGAAACTCCAGCGCGGCGCGCTGGACGCCTGGCGCGGTGCCCTTGCCGTGCGCCACCGCGACCAGGAGGTCGCAGCGCCGCGACACCGCGATGCCGATAGCGGCATGCCGTGAGCCATCGGCGAATAGGAGATCATAGGCCCTGATGCGCCCGGGCATGTCGGCAACCCGGATCGTCTGGCCCGCTTCGAGCGCAACGAAGCGCTCGCTCATCAGGTCGAGATCGGCGACGCGATCGACCTCGTCGTCATCGGCAACCCCGCTGTCGCAATTGCAAAAGCCGATCTTCGGCCGCACATACAGTTCGACCTCGTCGCCGCACGCCTCCACGGCGCAACGGAACGCGCGCCCCGCGGGCCAGCCGTCGCGCGGAAACGGCCAGGCGATCTCGCGCCAGCCCTCGATACCCGACCGCGCCTGCGGGTCGCCGGCCGCGCCGGCCAGCATGCCAATCGCAACGGCGAACGCGGTCAGCAGTCTGCAGCATCTCATACCCATCAGGGCAGGCCGGCGGCGGCGCGCGCGTCGCCGGTCAGCTCCAGAATATGCAGGCCGGTATTGGCGCGATCGACGATGTAGATATAGCCGCGATCGTCGGTTTCGACATTGTTGGTCTGGATCGCGACCTTGCAGCGCTCCTTGCCGTCGACGGTGACGCAACGCTTGTCGGTCGCGGCCGTGATCGGCGGGATGAAATAGCCGACTTCCCGGGGGTGATAGGGATCGCGGATGTCGAGCGCGCGGACGCCGGCATTGAAGAAGGCGATGAATGCCATCTTCTTGTAGTAGACCGGCGCCATGCTTTCGTTGGAGGAATGCGAACCGAACCGCCCTCCCCGCTCGCAGAACGACCCGCTCGCTTCCGGCACCGTGTAGCTCGAGATCATCATCGGGCGGTTCTCGACCGTGACGTCGGCGAACCACACCATCTGCCGCGGCTCGTTGCATTCATTCAGGATCGCCTCGTCGACGATCATGACGATGTCGCGGGTCTTGCCGTCCTTGTCGTTTGCGAATTCGGCGATCGGCATGCCCTTCATCGGAAAGGTGGTATGGGCGCCGTTGAAGGCGGACATCGTCAGCCGCGAGACTTCCGGAAAACGAAGATTGTCCGGCGTCGGCTCCTTCGGTCCGTTGATCAGCTTGTCGCGATCGACGATCTGCAGCATGCCGCCCTTGTTGGTGCCGTATCCGAAATAGACGCGGTTGCCTTCAGGGCCGGTCGAGATCGGCCCGTGCAGCTCGGTCGGCACCGCGCCGGTTGCGCCCGGCTCTTGCCCCGGAAGGCCAAAGTCGCGAATTTTCACAGGGTGCGCGGGATCGCTGAGGTCGTAAACTTGCGTCATGCGGCGGGTGCGCCACTCGAGCGCGCCCGAGACCAGAAAGGCGATCCCGGTGTCGCATTCCCACCAGCTCTTGTGCGTGTCCTTGAGGCCGCCGATCCGGGTGATCAGCACCGGATTGGCGGGATCGGCGACGTTCCAGATTTCATGCGCCTCGCTGCCGAAGGTGCGCAGCAGATAGACCGCGTTGCGATCGCCCTTGGGCAGCGTCTTGCCGTCGCAGATGCGCACCATCTGCGCGCCGCCGCCCTCATACTTGCCTTCCTGCCCGGGAATGTGGTGCAGATATTTCGGGTTTGCGGGATCGGTGACGTCGACAATCGAGGTGCCGTTCGGCTCGGCCTTTCCGGTCAGCGGATTGACCGGTTCGGGAACAGCGTCGGTTCCGCCGTGATGTCCGATATAGGCGATCCAGCGGTCGCCCTGATGATGGATGGTCGGCTGATAGGCGGCGCGCGCCTGCAGGTCGTTAACTCCGACGAGCCGCATGTTGGAGGCTTCGGGCGGCGCGCCGATCACCTGGCTCTGCGCATGGGCGCCGCTGCCGCAGGCGATAAAGAATATCGAGAGACAGGTTGCCGATTTGACGTAACGGTTCATGTTTCTTTCCCCAGGCTGTCAAAACCAATCTTCGTTGGCTGACGGCGACGATACCACGCCCGACGATGGCGCGAAAACACGCTCTTGACATGCAACCATTTGGTTGCCTATTATCGACGGCATGGATGAGGTCTTCAAGGCGCTGGCCGATGCTTCCCGGCGGTCGCTGCTGGACAGGCTTCACGCCAGAAACGGACAGACCCTGAACGAACTCTGCGATGGCCTCGCCATGACGCGGCAGGCCGTCACCAAGCACCTTGCGATTCTGGAGGCCGCCAACCTCGTCACCACGATCAGGCATGGCCGCGAGAAGCTTCACTACCTCAATCCGGTGCCGATCCATCAGATCGGCGAGCGGTGGATCAGGAAATTCGAGCGCGGCAAGCTTGCGGCACTCAGCGAATTGAAACGGCAGTTGGAGAAGCGTGATGAGTAAACCCGAATTCGTCTATGTGATCTACATCCAGTCGACGCCGGAAAAGATCTGGCAGGCGCTGATCGATCCGGAAATGACCAAGGAGTTCTGGGGCCGTCATCACAACCGGTCGGACTGGAAGCCCGGATCGGAATGGCGCCACCAGAATTACGACGACGCCAGCGACGTTGCGGTGGCCGGCACCGTCGTGGAAAGCGACCCGCCGCGCCGGCTGGTTTTGACGTGGGGGCGCCCGGATGCCACCGACATGTCGCGCGTCAGCTTCGACATCGACGAGTTCATGGGTTCCGCGCGGCTGACGGTCACCCACAGCGAGCTGAGCGCAGAGATGCTGCGCAACATCAGCGCCGGCTGGCCCGCCGTGCTGTCGAGCCTCAAGACTTTCCTGGAAACCGGCGCCTCGCTGCCGATGACGCGACGGCAATGGAAGAAGGCCGGCTAGGCCAGGCTGGCGGCCCCCTGAACGATCGTTGGAGCGCAAAATGCGCAAGCCCGAATTCGTCTACGTGACCTATATCGAGACCACGCCGGAAAAGCTGTGGGCGGCGCTCACCAACAGCGAGTTCTCAAAGCGCTACTGGTTCAACACCGAGCTGAAATCCGACTGGAAGGTCGGCTCGCCGTTCGCGCTGGTCATGAACGGCACCACCACCGACGTCGGCGAAATTCTCGAGTTCGATCCGCCGCGACGTCTGTCTTACACGTTCCACCACGTGCTCAATGAAGCAGCGCGAAAGGAGCCGCCGACCAAGGTCGTCTTCAATCTCGAAAAGCACGGCAATTTCGTCAAGCTGACGCTCACCCACGAAAATTTCGCGGTCGGCAGCAAGCTGCTGGACGGCATCTCCAAGGGATGGCCGGCCATCCTGTCCAGCCTCAAGAGCATGCTGGAATCCGGCACCGCGCTGGCGATCCCCATCGCCGCGCTCGGCATCGAGGGAATGGAATGAACATCGATCACTTCAAGCCGGCCACCGTCTACACCATCTACATCGCATCCACGCCGGAGAAGGTGTGGCAAGCGCTGACATCGGCGGAGTTCAGCCGGAAATATTTTTTCGGCAATGCGGTCGAGGTCGAGCTGAAGGTCGGCGGTGCGTACGTCGTGCGTACCCCCGATGGCTCGCTGCATATCAGCGGCGAGGTGATCGAATGCGTTCCCCCGCGCAAGCTCACCGTCACCTTCAACGTCAACTGGCCGGCGCTGATCGAGAAGCTCGGGCCGACGCTCGTGACCTACGAGATCGAGCCCGCCGGCGATGCCGTCCGGCTCACCATGACCGAAGCCCATGACCGGCCGATCGACGACGATATTCTTTCCGGCGGCCGTCAGGGCTGGCCGGCGATCCTGTCCAGCCTGAAGAGCCTGCTCGAAACCGGGAACGCGCTGGTCATCAGGATGCAGCCGCCACAGCGGATGCTGGAGGCGCTGAAGAAGATGGGGATTGAGACGCCGTAGGCTCGCGCCACCACGACCATCCCGCGTCATCCCGGCGAACGCCGGGATCCATACGCCGCGGCCGATGTTGGCGGAAAAGGAAGAACAACCAGCACATGCGTGAACGACCAACGCCTGTGGTTGGGTCCCCTGCTTTCGCAGCAACGACACTGATTTACCCCCGCGTCCTCAACTCCCGCCGCAGCACCTTGCCGGTCGCGGTCATCGGCAGGGTGTCGGTGAATTGCACGAAGCGCGGATATTCATGCGCGGCGAGCTGCACCTTGACAAAATCCTGGATCTCGCGCGCCAGCGCGTCGCTTGGCGCAAATCCCGGGCGCAGCACGATCCACGCCTTGATCGCTTCGGTGCGGATCGGATCGGGAATGCCGACCACCGCCGACAGCGCCACCGCCGGATGCTTCAGAAGCGTGTGCTCGATTTCGGAAGGCCCGACGCGATAGCCGGCCGATGGTGATCACGTCGTCCTCGCGGCTGACATACCAGAAATAGCCGTCTTGATCCTGCACGCCGAGATCGCCGGTGAGCAGGAATTCGCCGGCATATTTCTTCGCGGTCGCTTCCGGGTTTTTCCAGTACTCGATCATGGTGCACGGGTTGGGCTGGCGCACGCCGATGATGCCGCGCTCGCCCCGCGGCAACTCCTCGCCGCGCTCGCTCGACGATGCGGACGTCGAAGCCCGGCGTGGCGCTTGCCCATCGATCCCGGCCGGATCGGAAACAGTCTTGAATTGCAGCCGATCACGAGATTGCATTCGGTCTGGCCGTAAACCTCATGGGCATCGATGCCGAACGTCGCGCGCACCCAGTCCAGAAGTTCGGCGCCGAGCGACTCGCCGCCGGTCAACATGCTGCGCAGCCTGACGCCCGGATGTTTCACCTCCGCCTGCCGCATCAGCTTCAGCGCGGTCGGCGGCAGGAACACATTGCGCACGGCATGATCGGCCATCAGCCGCATCGCCGCTTCGGGTTCGAATTTCCTGGCGCGATGCCCGACCACCGGCACGCCATGATACCAGGCCGGAAACAGCGCATCGAACAATCCGCCGATCCAGGCCCAGTCGGCCGGCGTCCACATCACGTCGCCGGGTTTGGGCAGGAAATCATGCACCATCTCGACATTCGGCAGATGGCCGAGCAGCACGCGATGGGCGTGCAGCGCGCCCTTGGGATTTCCGGTGGTGCCCGAGGTGTAGATGATGATGGCGGGATCGTTGGCCGAGGTATCGACGGTGGAAAATTCCTCCGACGCGGTTTCGATCGCCGACCAGAACGATTTGGCGCCGGCGTGGACGGCCTCGCTGGTGACGTAGATATTCTGCAGGTCCGGCAGCCGGTCGCGGATCTTCGACGAGTTTTTCCCAGCCGGTTTCGTCGGTCACGACCGCCCTGGCGCCGGAATTGGCGAGACGAAATTCCAGCGCGTCCTCGCCGAACAGCGTGAACAGCGGCACCGACACCAGGCCGGAGCGGAATGCCGCCAGATGCACGATCGGCAGCTCCAGCGATTGCGACAGAAACGCCGCGACGCGGTCGCCGCGCTCAAGGCCGTCGGCCTTCAACACGTTGGCGAAGGCGCTCGACATCGCGCGCATCTCGTCGAACGAGGTGCGCGTCGCGCCGCCGTCCTCGTCGACATAAATCAGCGCCAGCCGGCCTGAGCCGTCGGCATGGCGATCGCAGCAGGCGGTCGCGATGTTGAACCGCGCCGGGACGTCCCAGCGGAAGTCGCGATAGAGTTTGGCGTAGTCGGTGGTTTCGGTGAGCATGGGGCTAAGCTAGACGATCGCCGTCCCGGTATAAACCCTTCCCTTGTGTTTTCGGGTCTTGCCGGCACCGCATATCCGCTTTTGGGGCAGGTTCGGAAAACTCCACAAATCGGGTTCTTCCGCTTTTGTGAAGGGTTTCGGATGACGGCCATCGCGACGATTCGGCTTGCACCGGGGCCGTCGTCCGAAAGCCTCCAGTGAAGGAACGCGCGGGAGATGAAGTGCCGATGGTGATGCCGGGCTATGGCGATTTGATCGCGGTGTTGGCGGGGGACGCAAGGCGCGAGAGCATGGCGGTGAGTTGAAGGCGGACGCTGGTGGGTCTCGGGCTCTCTTTAGCACCGATGAGCATGGCTTTCGGTACTGGTTGCGCTGTGGAACGCGCTGACGGGCATCTGTCCGCTCGAGCGTCGCCGTGGCCGGGTTGTGACCAGCGAGGAACGCGCTTGGCGATGGGGGTGCGTGATGTCGTGGCCGCGCTCATGAGGTGTCGATCCTGATTGCGACGATAGGCGCGGTCGGACGGTAGCGTGGCTGGCAGCCGGCCTCGAAGGTCTCGATGACGAACATGCGGCCGCCACAGCACGGACAAGGCTGGGCGAGCACCTGCGCCGCCGCCGGATCGATCTCGACCTTCTCCTCGGCCACCGGCGCGGCCAGACCCAGGAGTTCGCGCACCCGTGCGATCGTCTCGGCGCGGTTTGCGCTGGCGAACAAGCCGTAGTGGCGGATGCGGTGGAAGCCTTTGGGCAGCACGTGAATGAGGAAGCGGCGGATGAACTCGCCAACGTCGAGCGTCATCGTCGTATATCGGCTGGGGCCTTCGATCCTGTAGTCCTTGACCTTGAACGTGACGCTCCGCTGGTCGACTGCGATCAGACGGCTGTTCGAGATGGCGACGCGGTGGGTGTAGCGCGACAGATAGGCGAGCACGGCCTTTGGGCCCGCGAACGGGCGCTTGGCGTAGACGAACCAGCGCCTCTTGCCGAGCGGGGCCAGGAACGCAGCGAACGTATTGGCATCGGCCAGATGCGCATGTGAGCCCCGGAACTGCAGCCTTCCCGCCTCGTGTGCGGCCAGAAGCTTCTCCAGCATCAAGCGCCGAAACAGCTTCGACAGAACGCGCACGGGCAGCAGGAAGTCTGACTTGCATGAGATCCAGCGGCTGTCGTCCATCGAGAGCCCGCCGCCCGGCACGATCATGTGGACGTGTGGATGGTGGGTCATTGCCGAGCCCCAGCTGTGCAACACCGAGGTGATGCCGATGCGAGCTCCGAGGTGCTTCGGGTCGGCCGCGATGGTGAGCATCGTCTCCGACGAGGCCTTGAACAGCAGATCGTAGATCACGGCCTTGTTCTGGTAGGCGATGTCGCCAATCGCCGAGGGCAGCGTGAAGACGACGTGAAAATAGGGAATCGGGAGCAGTTCGGCCTCGCGCGCCGCCATCCATTGGCGTGCTGCCGCGCCCTGACACTTCGGGCAGTGCCGGTTGCGGCAGCTGTTGTAGGCGATCGTGGTGTGGGCGCAGTCCTCGCAACGCGCGACGTGACCGCCCAGCGCCGCCGTGCGGCAGTTCTCGATGGCGCTCATCACCTTGAGTTGGAGCAGGCTGACGTGACCGCGGTTGGCATGACGCCACGCGGCCCCGTGGTCGCGGAAGACGTCCGCGACCTCCAGAGATGGACGGGCCATGTGGGCCCGTTACGCTGGCGGCTCGTCCTTCTTCTTCGGCACCAGCGGCGTGAGCCTGTCCAGAGGGCTCATGACCTCACGGATGATGTTGGTGGCCACCTGGGTGTAGCGCGCCGTGGTGTCGAGCTTGGAATGCCCGAGCAAAACCTGGATCACACGAATATCGATGTTCCGCTCGAGCAGGTGCGTGGCGAAGCTGTGTCGCAGCGTGTGCGGCGCCACCCAATTGGGCAGCCCAGCCAGCTCGGCGGCCATGTGGCAGACCCGATTGAGCTGTCGCGTGGTCATCGGGTTGATGCGATCGCGGCCAGGGAACATCCACACCTGGGGATGGGCGATGCGCCACCAGTCGCGCAGCAGCTCCAACAACCGCGGTGACAGCATCGCATGGCGATCCTTGCGGCCTTTACCCTGCTCCACGCGGAGCGTCATGCGCTTGGAATCAATATCGCAGACCTTCAGTGCGACGACCTCCATGGCGCGCAGGCCGGCGCCGTAGGCAACGCTGAGCGCCGCCTTGTGCTTCGGCCCGGGTGCGGCCTCCAGCAGGCGCAACACCTCCTCGGGCGAGAGCACGCGCGGCAGCTTGCGCGGTTCGTAGACGAACACGAGATGTCGTGTCGTCTCCGGCCGGTCGAGTGTCACCTTGAAGAAGAACCGGAGCGCGGTCACGGTCGCGTTGACGCTCGGTGGTTGCATACTGGTCTCGGTCAGATGCAGCTGGAACGCGCGCAGCTCTTCCGCCGTCGCGGTGTCGGGAGAACGTCCGAGGAAGGTCGCGAGCCTCTTGACGGCACGGATATACTCGCGTTGCGTATCGGGCACGAACCTGCGCATGTTCATGTCTTCGAGCATGCGTTGGCGCAGCGGGCTGATGGGCTTCTCGCTCATTGGGGGCTCCTGTCTTGAGGTTGGAGTGCTTGAACCCCTCAATCCTCAAGACGGAGCGCCCGCCCGTCACCTGCGCTCGATCAGATAGTTATGATGGTAGACGTAATACCCCGACCGACCAGCAAGCGCCCTCCCGCGGTAGCGGGTTCGTTCTGTGACCCACAAGCGGTCGCAGCTCGCTAGAGTCAGAACACATCGATAGTCGGGAACCGAGCGTCCCCTGTGATGCAATCCCAGAGGTAGATTGCAAGACCGATGTCACCGGTCCAAAGCGAATACCGACCGCGGCCAGCAACCATCTGAGCGCCGCGATACTGGAAGATGGCAGTCATGGCGAACTGCCGCGCGCGGTCGAGCCAAATCGGGTCATTCGTGCGTCGGTACAGCTTGAGGAATGCGTAGCCATTTCCGCCCGTGCCGTGGCAAAGGTTCGAGCCCTTTGTTAGCGGTCCGGCGGCCCAGGCAAAGCGTCCGCCATCCAACAGAAGCGCGTCGAATTCCGGCGTAGCGAAGGGCGCGTCAGCAAAGGTCGTCACCATTCCCGGCGCACCGTGACAGTGCTGACATATGAAAAGCCGCTTCTCGCGCTTGCTTCTTGGGCCCCATGTTGTTCCAACTTCGTACCGCCACGCATTCGCTTCAAGCGTCTTCGGCACAAATTCGGCTACGTGCGCTTGCTGCGCCGCCGTCAACCAATCCCATCCGAGCAATAGCGGGATGACGTTGCCGGCGAAGCCGTGAACGGGCCCGAGAAAGCGGTCTTTGGCACCGTAAAGATCCTGGGTCCAAAGTGGACCTTGCGGCGTGTCCTCCAGTTCGGCGAGCAGCCGCGCTGCCTGCACTTCGAAGAGGCCGCGCCATCGCTCTTCCTCCGTCATCTCGCCCATGTGGACTGCCGCAACCATCGACCCCGGCATACCCCACATGAGTTCTCGGATTGGCAATTCATTGTTTGCTTCGGCGCGCCTGTAAACAAGGTCGGCGAGGCTCGATGTCGGCTCAAGGCGCATTGCGAGAAGTGCCGCACCCATGTCGCCGCGAAGCAGCGAGCCATGCTTCTCGTAATCGGCCGGCGAACTGGCTTCGTGGTCGATGACTGTCCGCTCGATCAGCTTTGGCAGCACAGAGCGAAAGTCTTCAGCGACACGGGTAGCCCGTATGCGATGTAAGTAATCCAGTGCCCAAATGACACCTGCCGCGCCCTTGTAGAAGCTGGGGTCGCCATCTCCCGTCCCGTCGTCACTCGGGTGAGCCGGCCAGAAGGTGTCGGGATGGTAATGGGCGATCGCATCGGCCGCAATTTCTTCGATCGCGACCCGAACGGCCGATTCATTCCAGGCGTCCTGTGCAAGCGGACGATGGCGTCCGGGGGTAATCATGGCGTAAGAACTCCTGAGCGCTGTCCATCTGTATTTCAGATGAGGCAAGCAAGGATCGCACGATTGAACGAAAGCTATCCAAAAGCGTGCCGCGCGGCAAACCAACCGCACCACCTGAAATGGTTCAACGCGGCGCAGCAACGAAGCGTCAATGTCCGCCTTAGGCACAAACGATTGGCTCAGTGCAGCTTTACGTCTGCAGTTGGGGGTGGACCGGAAACGGTCGACCGACTGTCAAACTGGCGCTCTTGACCCAAAACGGTCATTGGACCAATTCCGGTTCTGGGCAAGATCGGGGGTCGCAGTCCCCAGTGTTGACATTGGGTAAGGTCGATCTTCAAGTTGTCCCGTAGTCGACGAAAATCAGATTCAGCGTGCGACGGCCGCCCGCAATCATCCGGAACGAGACTGCCCGTCAGGTCGGAACAGGATGAGCATGACTTAGAAGCCGTCGCGCGTCAGTTTCCACTGGATTTGGTTTATCGTTCTCGTCGTATTGCTGGATCAGGGCACGAAACAGCTTGTCGTCAGTTCGTTGGAATCCAACCGCCCGATGGCCGTCCTGCCATCGGTTGAATTCGTGTTGTCTTATAATAGGGGCATCTCGTTCAGCTTCCTCCAGTTCGCCGCCGACGCCCAGCGCTGGCCGCTGGTCGGTCTATCCATTCTAGCGTCCGGGCTGCTAGGTTGGTGGCTCAGTCGCGTACCATCTGGCAAGCCGATCCTTGCAATGGGGCTTTCCCTGATCCTTGGTGGAGCGCTTGGCAATATGTTGGACCGCGCTCGGATCGGTTCAGTCATCGACTTCGTTCACGTTTATTACAAAACTTGGTCGTTCGCCGTGTTTAATTTCGCGGATGCGGCCATCACGATTGGCGTCATCGCCACTATAGCGTCAACGTATTTGGAGACGCTTGGCGTTTGTTCGGACGGCCAAGGGTAATCGCGCAACCTTCGTTGCGGCAACATCACTTCTGCCTTTGTGAAGGGTTTCGGATGACGGCCATCGCGACGATTTGGCTTGCACCGGGGCCGTCGTCCGAAAGCCTCCAGTGAAGGAACGCGCGGGAGATGAAGTGCCGATGGTGATGCCGGGCTATGGCGATTTGATCGCGGTGTTGGCGGGGGACGCAAGGCGCGAGAGCATGGCGGTGAGTTGAAGGCGGACGCTGGTGGGTCTCGGGCTCTCTTTAGCACCGATGAGCATGGCTTTCGGTACTGGTTGCGCTGTGGAACGCGCTGACGGGCATCTGTCCGGTCGAGCGTCGCCGTGGCCGGGTTGTGACCAGCGAGAAACGCGCTTGACGATGCGGGTGAGTGATGTGGCGGCCGCGCTCATGAGGTGTCGATCCTGATTGCGACGAGAGGTGTCGTCGGCCGGTGGCGTGGTTGGCAGCCGACCTCGAAGGTCTCGATCACGAACATGCGGCCGCCACAGCAGGGGCAAGGCTTTGCGAGTGGCTGTGCCGCCGCCGGATCGATCTCGACCGCCGCTTCGGCCGCGGGCGTTGCCAGTCCCAGGAGTTCGCGCACCCGTGCGATCGTCTCGGCGCGGTTTGCGCTGGCGAACAAGCCGTAGTGGCGGATGCGGTGGAAGCCTTTGGGCAGCACGTGAATGAGGAAGCGGCGGATGAACTCGCCAACGTCGAGCGTCATCGTCGTATATCGGCTGGGGCCTTCGATCCTGTAGTCCTTGACCTTGAACGTGACGCTCCGCTGGTCGACTGCGATCAGACGGCTGTTCGAGATGGCGACGCGGTGGGTGTAGCGCGACAGATAGGCGAGCACGGCCTTTGGGCCCGCGAACGGGCGCTTGGCGTAAACGAACCAGCGCCTCTTGCCGAGCGGGGCCAGGAACGCAGCGAACGTATTGGCATCGGCCAGATGCGCATGTGAGCCCCGGAACTGCAGCCTTCCCGCCTCGTGTGCGGCCAGAAGCTTCTCCAGCATCAAGCGCCGAAACAGCTTCGACAGAACGCGCACGGGCAGCAGGAAGTCTGACTTGCATGAGATCCAGCGGCTGTCGTCCATCGAGAGCCCGCCGCCCGGCACGATCATGTGGACGTGTGGATGGTGGGTCATTGCCGAGCCCCAGCTGTGCAACACCGAGGTGATGCCGATGCGAGCTCCGAGGTGCTTCGGGTCGGCCGCGATGGTGAGCATCGTCTCCGACGAGGCCTTGAACAGCAGATCGTAGATCACGGCCTTGTTCTGGTAGGCGATGTCGCCAATCGCCGAGGGCAGCGTGAAGACGACGTGAAAATAGGGAATCGGGAGCAGTTCGGCCTCGCGCGCCGCCATCCATTGGCGTGCTGCCGCGCCCTGACACTTCGGGCAGTGCCGGTTGCGGCAGCTGTTGTAGGCGATCGTGGTGTGGGCGCAGTCCTCGCAACGCGCGACGTGACCGCCCAGCGCCGCCGTGCGGCAGTTCTCGATGGCGCTCATCACCTTGAGTTGGAGCAGGCTGACGTGACCGCGGTTGGCATGACGCCACGCGGCCCCGTGGTCGCGGAAGACGTCCGCGACCTCCAGATCTGGACGGGCCATGTGGGCCCGTTACGCTGGCGGCTCGTCCTTCTTCTTCGGCACCAGCGGCGTGAGCCTGTCCAGAGGGCTCATGACCTCGCGGATGATGTTGGTGGCCACCTGGGTGTAGCGCGCCGTGGTGTCGAGCTTGGAATGCCCGAGCAAAACCTGGATCACACGAATATCGATGTTCCGCTCGAGCAGGTGCGTGGCGAAGCTGTGTCGCAGCGTGTGCGGCGCCACCCAATTGGGCAGCCCAGCCAGCTCGGCGGCCATGTGGCAGACCCGATTGAGCTGTCGCGTGGTCATCGGGTTGATGCGATCGCGGCCAGGGAACATCCACACCTGGGGATGGGCGATGCGCCACCAGTCGCGCAGCAGCTCCAACAACCGCGGTGACAGCATCGCATGGCGATCCTTGCGGCCTTTACCCTGCTCCACGCGGAGCGTCATGCGCTTGGAATCAATATCGCAGACCTTCAGTGCGACGACCTCCATGGCGCGCAGGCCGGCGCCGTAGGCAACGCTGAGCGCCGCCTTGTGCTTCGGCCCGGGTGCGGCCTCCAGCAGGCGCAACACCTCCTCGGGCGAGAGCACGCGCGGCAGCTTGCGCGGTTCGTAGACGAACACGAGATGTCGTGTCGTCTCCGGCCGGTCGAGTGTCACCTTGAAGAAGAACCGGAGCGCGGTCACGGTCGCGTTGACGCTCGGTGGTTGCATACTGGTCTCGGTCAGATGCAGCTGGAACGCGCGCAGCTCTTCCGCCGTCGCGGTGTCGGGAGAACGTCCGAGGAAGGTCGCGAGCCTCTTGACGGCACGGATATACTCGCGTTGCGTATCGGGCACGAACCTGCGCATGTTCATGTCTTCGAGCATGCGTTGGCGCAGCGGGCTGATGGGCTTCTCGCTCATTGGGGGCTCCTGTCTTGAGGTTGGAGTGCTTGAACCCCTCAATCCTCAAGACGGAGCGCCCGCCCGTCACCTGCGCTCGATCAGATAGTTATGATGGTAGACGTAATACCCCGACCGACCAGCAAGCGCCCTCCCGCGGTAGCGGGTTCGTTCTTTGGCACATGGCGCCGGTTAGCGCAGTGCAGCGATATGTCTGGAGTTGGGGGTAGACCGGAAGTAACCGGCCGATTGTCAAACCCGCGCGAT
>CAVYMZ010000018.1:0-108286 GCA_963769705.1 uncultured Alphaproteobacteria bacterium
CCCGCGATGTTACCAGCAGTGTGAAGTTCGCCTAAAATCAGCGGTTTGAATTTCCCGAGGCGAGTGTGATCAAGGTGCGGACCATGCCGGCGCGGATTCCGACGGCCAGCAAGCCCCAACCGATCGAGCGTGCCGTCGTGCTCGGGCCAGTCAAGGCCAAGCCCTTCGGGTGGCCGCGAAGACGCGGCCAGCCTTGACAGGCCCTGCGCGCGTCGGCTGCGAGATTTAGCGGTCGGGACGGAAGAATGCTCGCGGCGCGGGTCGAACCAAAGAATGGCCCCAGGAAGGAAGAGACCAGGAAAACGGTTCGGGTTTCGCAGCGGTCAGATGCGGCCGATTGCTGCGCTCAGAGATTTTCGCTGAACAGGTCGAGTTGCCAAGGGTCGTAGCTACGTCTGGGTGTGATGGAGTCGTAGTGACGGCGTATTTCTGCGAAGTGGGTCGCCTCGAATTGCAAGGCGAGTTCCATCAGGGCGTCTGCAATGTAAGCGGAAGCTTCGTCGGAGACGGCGTATTCGGGCGGATTTTCAGGGCGCTTGCGCGGCATCATGGACGCTCCGGGCTTTACTCTTCAATCTCGTCTTTCATGCGGAAGCTCTTGCCTTCGATGATGACGGTGTCGGCGTGGTGCAGTACGCGATCGAGGATGGCGGAGGTCAGGGTGCTGTCGTTGTTGAAGATCTGCGACCAGTGTTTGTAGACGCGGTTGGTGGTGATCACCATCGGGGCGCGCTCGTAGCGCTGGCTGATGATCTGGAACAGCAAGTCCGCGCCGTGCTTGTCGATGGGAAGGTAACCGAGCTCATCGACAATCAGGATGGCGGGCTTCAGGTAACGCTGGAACTCGCGCTTGAGACGACCGGCGGACTGCGCTGCCGCAAGAGTGTTGATGATGTCGACGGCTGTGGTGAACAGCACCGAGTGTCCATTCAGGCAGGCGGTGTGGCCAAGAGCGATCGACAAATGCGTCTTGCCGAGGCCGACGTTGCCGATCAGGACGATGTTGGTCTGGGTTGCGATGAAGGCCAGACGGAACAGGTTCTGGATTTGCGGGCGATTGATTTTTTTGGGCCAACTCCACTGGAAGTCATCGAGGGATTTGATCACGGGGAAGCGCGCGTTCCTGATGCGCCGCTCGATGCTGCGGTTCTCCCGCATCGCGGCCTCGCCCTCAACCAGCTGCTCCAGATAATCCAAATGCGAGCGCTGCTGCTCGGCAGCTTTGGTGGCCATGGCCTGGTAATGGCTCTGGATGTAGGGTAGCTGCAAACGCTGCAGCTGCGCGTCCAATCGCGTCAGGTCAGTCGGGGTCATGATCGTTTACCTCGTAGGCGCTGAGATCCGGGGGAGCGATGTCGATGTCGAGCAGGTCGTGGCGCCGGGTGAGTTGTAGTGGTCCGGGTTCCGGCAGCGCGCGGGCGCGGGCCTCCAGGATGTTGGTGATGTACTCGGCACTGAAGGCCTGGAAGGCGAGCCCGTCGGTGATGGCACGCGCTACCGCATCGGTGGGGTAGATCTCGGCCAGCGCCAGGATCTTGCGAACGTGGTGGCGGGCGTTAAGCCTGCGCTGCTCCAGGCCATCGTAGTAGGCTGCCGCATCCGGCGACAGCGCCAGGAAGTGCATCATCAGGCGCTGTTCGCGGGCACGGCTGCGCTGGGCGATCAGACCCTTGGCGTGGTCCGGATCCTCGATGTCCTCGTGACGACCATAGCGGCGCGTGTGACGGGCGATGAGCTGGTTGTCGAAGTAGATGCAGATCCGGTCCGGATAGGCTTTGACCGTCAATCGGCGGTGAGCATATGCGGCGGGGACCGAATACTGATTGGTGTCCAGGGTGATACGGAATTGGCTGGAGGCGACGCTGGTCGAAGTGTGTGCGATGTCGTAGGGGTGCGGATTGAGCGGTCCCAGACGTGGACGCTCTTGCGCCAACAAATCGACGGGTCGCTGTTGCGTCTCGCCGTGGATGCGCACATTGGCGATGGTGTCGAGCCAGAGCTGTGCGGCCGCGTGGATCGTGCTGAAGTCGGTCAACTCGAGCCCATGCAGGAAATTCTTTTTGACGTAGCCCACACCTCGCTCGACGCGGCCCTTCTCGTTACCGCGGGCGACATTGCAGGCCTCGATCGCAAAGCCGTGGTGGCGGGCAAAGTCGAGATAGCGCGGATTGAACACCGGTGCGGCGCCGGCCAGGCGCTGCAGAACCGCTGACTTGAGATTGTCGACCATGATTTTGGACGGCACGCCACCCAGCGCCGCGAAGCCGTGTTCGTGGCAGGCGAGGAAATGCTCCATGGTCTGGGAGACAGTGAACTCGACAAACATCTGGCGGCTGAACGCCAGCACCATGACGAAGAACGAAAGCCGGCGACGGGTATTGCCCACCGCGACGGTTCCGTAGGCACCCCAGTCGACCTGCGCGCATTCGCCCGGAGCAAAGTGCAGCTTGAGATAGACCGGCCGCTTGGTGGGTCGGATGCGGCGGATGTAATCCCGCAGCACCGTCATGCCGCCGCGATATCCTTCCTCGCGCAGACGCTGGAAGATCTGCTGAGCGCTGTAAGGGTGGGTGTCCAGCAGCCGTGTGACGCGGGGCTTGAAGGGATCAAGGACGCTGCCGCGCGGCCGGCTACGGCGCGGCTCAAAGCGTGATCGCGTCACCCACGTCGCCACGGTCTGTGGGTGGAGGCCCAACACACGGGCAGTCTGCGCGATCGTCAGGCCCTGGCGATCATGGCAGTCGCGGATTTTGCAGAACGTCTCGTAATCGATCACGACCAGATCCGAAGTCAGGCACAGGTGTTGCCGCCCGCGCCGCGGATGTAGCGAGAATGTCTTGGCCCAGTCGTAGCAAGCGGTCCGTGGTGCGGACGATGTCATCTTGCAACGGCGTCCCCACCAAATGAGCGATTAAGCCAATCAGAACAGCAGGTTGCGCCGACAAGACATCTTGTAACGGCGACCGCGCCGCATTGGCTGTTTCGAAAGTCAAATCAACGGGTTGCGCCATTGAGACATCTTGTAACGCAGGGCCGGCACGTCGACCCCGGCGCCAATAGCCGGGGTGGCGCGCCCGCCACGCCTGGACCCGGGCGACGTTCACGGGGCCGCTGAAGTAACTTTGGTTCTCAGGTTTGGCGAGCCAGCGGGCTTGGCTGACGCTCTTGCTGGCCGCTCTGCAACCGAACGCCGAACAGTAAAATTGGTGACGACGGTTACGCGGGTCAGGACGAAATAATTTAAGACAGCACTTGCACTTGCGGCGGTCCCCATGGCCCATCGCGTCCCCTCCAGCGAGGACGCATCATCCACCAATGCGATGTCCGGTTCGCTCTCGATATCCGAATCAGCCGCAGCGTTCCTTCATCGTCTTGGTGGATGCAAACGAATACGCCAGCAGCCGCAGCAACACCAACTTCAGACCGCTGGTTTTAGGTGAAATTCAAACCGTTGGTGACACGTTGGGCTGCCTTGGTCGGCGCAAAGCCGGCAAAGTTTGCCTTACCGCGAAGCGAGGAAGGCGATATCTGCAAGGAGCATGTCACAATGACGACATTGTCGGGGTGGAGGTCGCGCGAAGAGGTCGAGGATCGCTTGCCTGATGGCCGGCATGCTTGGTTGTGGTGGCGGTCCTGAGATTTCTCTTTCCGTCCCGCTGCTTTGAGGCGGCGGGATTGGAGGAAGGCGTAGGCGATCATCGTCATTAACGCGTGTCGATGTGATCCCGTCCAGGATCTACCTTCGAACTGGTCGAGCCCAAGCTCTTCCTTGAGCTGTTCGCCGGCGACGACGAAATTGAAATGAAAGGTTCTTCCGTCGTCCCGCTGGCATGTTGGCTGCGCGACTACGCAGGCGGCATCGGCAGGACGGCGGTAGCTCTGAAGGCCGCGCTGGTGGCATTCGAGCATTCGTTGTCGCTGGAGGATTTCCGCGCCATCCAAACATGGGCCGGCGTGGATTGGCATGCGATCCGAAAGGACTTGCTGGAGCACTTGGCCCGCGCCCTACATGCCTATGACAGGATTCGCATATACCTCTCCGAAGGCTTGATCGATGAAGCGGTCCGCGCCGTCGGCGATCGGTTTGGGCACGGCGCTCACGACGAAACCCTCATGCATCTCGCCAGCGCGGCGCACGCGAGCCATCCTGAATGGGTGATCCGTCTCGCGATGCATCAGGCGAACAGCATCATGGACGCGAACCGGGCTGGCCATTACACGCTTGCAGCCCAATGGCTGGAGAAGGCTGCGCTAGCGCACGAGGTTATGGGTCGCGAGGACGACTGGCGGGCCTGCCTCGACGAACTGATCGAGCGGCACCGCCGCAAGTACAAGCTGCGACCGTTGCTGGAGAGTTTGCGAGGGAGATAGGGAAGCGGAACTCCTATGTTTTGAGATTGCAATCCAATTACTGACTGCTTGATCATCGCGTAGCTTCGGCAAGCAGGTTCGATGCGAGAACCCGTCCGGAAAACAAATCGCGCGCACCCAATATCTTGTAACCAATTGCCTGATAACCAATGCGGCGTTTCGCAGCCATGCGGGCCAGAACCGGCACTCTCATGTCGACATAATCATATATGATCACCTCGCGCTTGGCGTCGTTGAGACGATGCAACCGGCCGGCATACTGAGCAAGCGTGCCTTTCCATGCGATCGGCATAGTAAGAAAAAGGGTATCGAGGCGGGAATCATCGAAACCCTCGCCGAGGTAGCGTCCGGTCGCGACTATGACACGTTCCTCGGCTTGGGGAATTGCTGCGAGCCGCGCGGCGATATCGCGGCGCTGCTTCTCGCTCTGCCCACCGCGCAATACGATCACATGCCTTGCGAAACGCTCAAGACGCTTTGCAATGATCTCCAAGTGGGCGGTACGCTCGGTTATCACGACAGGCGAACGGCCCGCTTCCAGCGCCCACAGGACATCATCGAATATGAGATCATTACGCGCTTCATCGGCGACCATTTCCTTGAAAACATCCTGGATGGAGGGAGAAGGGGTGTCCAATGTGGCTTGAAGTTGGAAGCTGGTATCCCTGATCCGCACCACGTGATCGAATGGGCGCTTGGAGGCCTCAGATCGCGCATCTACGCGATGGCGGATGGGGCCACATTGCATAACGATGATCGGGTGATGCCCGTCTTTTCGGGTCACCGTTGCTGACAGGCCCAGGATGTAACGTGCCTTGCTGCGGCGCGCGACGAGTTCAAAGCTCACCGCCGACAAATGATGGCATTCATCGACAATGAGATGCCCATAATTGCCGACGATATCATTGACCTCTCCTTTGCGAACAAGGCTCTGGATCAGTGCGACATCAACCTGCCCCTTTGGTTTGCGACGACCACCGCCTATCACACCTATCGCATCGTGCGGCAGGCTAGAGAACGTTGTGAGCCGTTCAATCCATTGATCCATCAGTTGACGGCGATGAACGAGGATCAACGTATTCACTCCGCGTTCGGCCATCATCCGGATGGCTAAGACCGTCTTGCCGAACGCCGTCGACGCCGCAAGCACGCCGGTATCGTGCGGCAACAGGGCAGCAACCGCCTGCTCCTGGCTTGGACGTAGCACCCCGGCAAATGCGAATGGGATCGGCGCACCGGTGGTGCGGCAATCTTCGACCGTGACGGCAATTCCGACTGATGCAAACAGATCGCGGACGGCGTCGAAGCACCCGCGAGGTAGCGCAACGTGATGGCTCGTCAATTCTGCGCAAGAGATGATCCGAGGCTTGTCATGGGTCGATCGGCGCATGGCTTGTGCGGCGTAAAATTCGGGATTTTGGAACGCGGCAAGGCGAATAAGACGCGCAATCAACGAGGGTGGCAACGCGTGACGCGGGATGTAAATTTGGTCGGCCTGCACGATAGTGATCGCACTTGGCAGTGGCCCGTCTATTGCTGGCGGTGGCTGTCGGCGCGACGGCGGGGCAAGCCACGGCTCTTCGTCTTCGTCAACGAGAGGAATACGTACGCCGAGAATTTTTCCGTATGCACTTGCTTCCTCGATTAGATGATCCACGCTCGATCGTGCCATAGGTTCGATCGCTGAAAGGAAGTCCCACTGATCCGAATATGGCGAACAAGACTCGTCGATGAACACGCTGTTACCAGAGCTTCGCGCAAGTCCTTGAAGCGGCAACGCAATCAAATTGCCGAACCCACCCGCCGGCATTGTATCCTGGCTTGGAAAGAGCCGATCGTAGGACCTGAATCCGATATCGGGGACACGTTCCATCGTGTCGGTGATAAGGAATGCCCCGAGACGGCGCGCCGACGCTGCCGGTATCGGCTCCTCAAAAAAGATCCAGGCGTGAGCACCGTTTCCGGATCGCGACCGCTCAATGGCAACAGGAATCTTGTGACGCTGACAGGTCTCCCTAAAAGCGAAGATATCTCTTCGCCATTCCCCTTCGTCGAAGTCTGCGGCCAGGAACGAACAGGTATTGTCCGCAAGCATCGGATAGACGCCCATAACGAACGGAGCGCCATTCGTGTCGGTCCCGCGTAGATGGCGTTCGATCGACACGTCATTACGGCCTGGAATGCCTGATTTGGACATGCCGAACATTTGACTTTTGGTTTTTCGCAAATCCCACGCTGCCATTCGTTCGCGCAGGCGGGTGCGTAGCCGCTGCGTCCCGTCGTACGATTCTCCCAACGGACTGGGAAGACATCTGAGCGGCCACGGAAAAGCCGGCGAAACAGGGCAATCTTCTTTTCGATTGATCGAATTCCGGTCGACGGGATCGCCGGCTTTTGCCGAAGGGACCAATTTGATAGCCGCGGTCTTCCCACTCCGCGCCGATCGTAGAGTGTCGATCTCGGCTACGATCTCCGCGCGCTCGCGTTCCAGCGCCGTGAGCCGCGCCAGGAGTTCGGCAATTCTGGCGTCCATTTGCGTCATCGTGAAGATTGGCTTGCGCCAACGTTATCCAACATCAGCTTGACGCAAATTTGCTTCACCCGATAGTTGCTCGGAAGCTACCGATTTCATCGAGGCCTAAACCGGGACCAATGAGCTATAGAGTTTATTGCTATAGCTCATAATTTCGAATATTATGAGCTATAGCAGGGACATCTATAACTCATGAGCTGGAACTGGGAAAAGCCGGATTGGCCGAATTTCACATATGATTCAAAGGCTTTGGAACCGCTGGAAAAGCAGTTCCTGCTCCAGTCAGGAGAATTCCTCGGCGCTTTCAAGCATATCGGGGCCGACGATCAGGATACCCTTAAAATCGAGCTTATCAGCGACGAGGCCGTAAAAACCTCCGAAATCGAGGGCGAGATCCTCAACCGCGACAGCGTTCAATCGTCCCTGCGCCATCAGCTTGGGCTGGGAGTAGAAAAGCCGGGCATTTCACCGGCTGAACGTGGCATCGCAAAAATGATGGTCGATCTCTACCGCAGCTTTGCTGACGCGCTTACCGACAAGACGATGTTCGACTGGCACCGCATGTTGCTGAGCGGCGATACAGCCATTCAGACCATTGGCGGCTACCGGACGCACGCCGATGCCATGCAAGTCGTCTCGGGCCCGATCCATAAACGCACCGTGCATTTCGAGGCTCCGCCGTCCAGCCACGTGGCGGACGAGATGAAGCAGTTCATCACATGGTTCAACGATACTGCCCCTGGAGGCAAGAATCCGTTGTCGCCGCTCACGCGCGCCGGCATTGCCCATCTGTACTTCGTGTGTGTTCATCCGTTCGAAGACGGCAACGGCCGCATAGGCCGCGCCCTCGCGGAAAAGTCTCTCGCGCAAAATCTCGGTCAACCTAGCCTGATTGCGCTCGCCTACACGATTGAGCGGAAGCGTAGCGATTATTACGGATCATTGGAGCGCAATAACAAAGAAACCGAGATCACAAGCTGGCTCAAATATTTTGCGCACACGGTTCTGGAAGCCCAGAACAATACCATCAAGCGTGTGGATTTCTATGTTGCCAAGGCAAAGTTCTACGATAAGCATCGCGGCACGTTCAACGAGCGTCAGGAGAAAGTCATCGCCCGGATATTCCGCGAAGGCATCGACGGCTTCAGGGGCGGCTTAAGTGCAGAGAATTACATCAGCATAACCGGAACGTCCCGTGCTACAGCGACAAGAGATTTGCAGGATCTTATCGAGAAGGCCGCATTGACCAAGACCGGAGAGCTGCGTCACACTCGGTATCGCCTTAATTTGGTCAATGCGTAGAAACCATCTGTCGATTGCCGGCCTTGTTCACTTCCGGCAGGCCCGCACGGAAGACGAGGATTACGCTTGATAGTAGCCGATTGCCAGATGCACAGCTGCGAGAACAGCAAATTGTGTTTCGGCGCGGGGGTCCCTTCTACGATCGGCATGGGGTCACGAGGACCCTGCTCAATAAAATCAACGAGCTAAAGGGGTCGCCGCGGCGCCGATGAGGGTCATTTTTCGATCAGCGTTAACAGTGATCGGCTGTACGACGGTGTTCAGGTTTCCACATGCTGCACCCCACGTTTGCGATTTGGGTGCCATACAAAGGAATCACAAACGATTCATTCAACTCAACAACTTTCTGGATCGGCTCTTAGTCAAGCCTCGATGATTGCGAACCGTCCAGTTGCCACTCGACGCTCGATGTAAACGTCCGTCGACTTGAAGGTGATGCGTCGCGATTTGCCTTCGGCGTAACGCCTGGATTGATTATTTCGTGTAGCTTTTTGCGAAGAGCCGCGCCGCATCCCCAGCTATACGACAGAGGCCGCTACCTACTACGACCGGTATTCCGGCGACAATAACATCGAGAGAACAAAGCAGTTGCGGAAAGAGGTTTTGCAGCAAAACGCTCGCTACGCCGTGATTGTCTTTATCCGGTTCTCGATCTCAGTGACGTTGGCAACGAAGAGAGCTGAAAGGAACGACGCCAAAATCAGGTAGGTCAGCCCTTGGGTGGACGGCTTACCCTTTTCGTAGAAAACGGCGTGATCTCCCTCCAAACTGTGGAAGTGGATGACTGACCCATATGCGTTCGGGTGAACGAATTCGGACATCCGGTTGTAGGTGTCCTCGAAGCCTGCGACGCTTTTCGATAGGCGCTGAACCTGCGTCACGACGTTGACGACCTTATTCGATTCATCGGGGTCGATATGTTCGGGCAGGCGGGTGGCGAAGGCTCTTCCGAGGAGTAATTCAGCGGCTTCCTTGAACTCGCCATTATCGAGCTTCTGACAAAGCTGGGTCGAGAAATCATGGAATGACGCAATGCTCTCGTACATCGACCGCGCGGCTGAGAGAGCGAACAGCGGCCGTTGCTGTTCGTGCTCATGCACACCCCCTTCGAGGAACATCAACAGTCGAAGCAGATGGGTCTGGATGTAAATCCGGGCCAAGCTCGGAAATCTTGCGCCAGTAACAGGATCGGGAAGCGGAACGGTATCGACCTTCAGTTTGTACAGCGCCTCAATGACCGCGTTCGCTGCAATAACGAGGTCAGGCTCTTCAATTTCCGTTGGAATGTTTTTGACATCAAACTGGATCATGTGACGCCACCTGATGCTTGACAATTTCGCGTTACAAGGGAACCTTACATCCGCCGAGCGGCGCTCGTCATGTTCTGGAAATCCTGCTCAACCTGCGGGGTGTAGTTCTCCACGAATTGACGCCGTTGGCAATGTCGCCCAACGCTTCCCGCACATCGGCGCGCGTGACCTTAGAGAAGTGCCCAACGATGACTCGCTTCAAAACCAGCCTGTCCGCAAAATCGGCGAAGTAGGGACCATTATCCGGGTCCTTGCCGTTGAGGCCGAGGAAGAGCCGCATTTCACTCTCGTAGCGCCAGTGGAGATACGTGGTCGTGAAGACGCGGAACATCTCCTTTTGATTTTCTGGCGCTTCGCCCTCGATCACATGGACGCGCGGCGTCAGTCGCTTCTTGGTGTAGGACACCTTCCAGCATTTTCGCAGGTATGTCGAAGCCTAAGCAGATGCCAGTGTGCTTTGCCGCGTAGTGGCTCCGTTGGACCGGGTTCGTCCACTTGCGGCTGAAGCAAATCATGCCGAAGCGCTGGTCGAACCGGTCCCGCCAGACGTTGAACCGAGCGCGTACCGTCTGGTCGGTGGAGGACGGAAGAAGCTCGAACGGGTCGTTGAGATCGGCGATGGTAGCGATCTTCAATCGCCGCCGCCTGATGTCGTCCAGTCCGTATTCCGGTCCGACGAAGTGGTAGACCCGGAGCTTTCCTCGCTTGGCGTTGGTCCGGGTTCGACTTCTTTCCATTCCGCACCGAGGGAGGATCGGATACTGAGGGCTATTTCGGCCGGCGTCGGACGAGATAGGTATCAACTAGATTTCCCGCGCTTAGCCTCTGCGATGCGCCGACGTGCCGGCGTAGCACGTCACGCTTTTCGAGGATAAATTCCGTAAGGGGACCTTCATCGTCGGCGATTTCAAGTCCCTCTCCGAATCCCTCGTGTTTGGCAAAATAGGCTAGCGCGGCCTCGGGGCTGAGTTCACAGGGGACGGTCCATTCGTCTTTCTGTGCTGAGTCGAATAGTGGCGTTGCCCGTTGCAGGGTGTACCAGTGCACCCGGTCTGAGCCCTCGTTGGCGGGCTGCCTGGTAAGTATCTCCATGGCTTCGACAAGCCCCTTACGTGAGGCTGAGAGCCGCTTAATTTCAGCCTCCGTCTGGTCGACCGTTCCAGTGCGCGTCGACTCACCACTGCGCATTTTGCCTGAGCGCAGCATTTCTAACTGTGTATCGATCAACTTAATGCTGTCGAGATAGCCGACAGCCGTTTCCAGAATAACGATGACAGGGCCCGGTATTTCACGTTCGCCGGCTTCCCATCGGCGTACCGTGCGCCCATCTTCCACGCGGACAATCCTGGCTAAGGCGTCTGCGCTCAATCCAAGTGTGGCGCGCGCCTCTCTCAAGGCTTCCGGCGTTCTAACAAGGGTCATCGGAAGCTCCTAGGGCCATTGGTCCTAAGCTGTATATAGGGCCAATGGCCCTATGGAACAAGGAGCTCCAGACCACTTTTTTGCCTTTTGAAGCGGCAATAAAAGCGGCAAAGAAAAGGACGTAAAGTTTATTTAAGACTTGATATCGCTTTACTATTTAGCGGCAAAGAAAGCGGCAAAAAATGGACGTATCAGCTATGGAACCTCTCCTGCCTGAAGATCGGCAGGACCTAGAAAACCTCGCTACCGACCTGGTGGCGAAGGCGAACACACTGGCTGGACGCCTACACCCGGTCATGAGGGGCTCGATAGGCGACCTCGTGCGTTCGATGAACTGTTACTACTCGAACCTCATTGAAGGCCATAACACCCTGCCGATCGACATTGATCGGGCACTTAATGACGACCTGGCCAAAGAGCCGGAGCGCCGCAATCTGCAATTGGAAGCGCGCGCTCATATCGAAGTCCAGCGGATGATTGACCGCGATGAGGCCCCCTCACCCTCGCTATCCGTCGACTTCATCGTCTGGACACACAAGAATTTTTGCGAGCGCCTGCCGGAAGAACTGCTTATCGTCGAGCACCCGACGAGCAAAGAGAAGATCAAGATCGTCCCCGGCGAACTGCGGAAGGACCACGTCAAGGTAGGATTGCATATTCCGCCGCCACCGGAGGACCTGCCCGCATTTCTCAAGCGGCTCGCCGAAGGCTACTCGTCTTCCCATCTTTCGAAGCTACGCAAGATTATCGGTGTAGCCGCATCACACCATCGGCTGGCCTGGATTCACCCGTTTCTGGACGGCAATGGTCGCGTGACGCGCCTCTTCTCACACGCGCTTTTGCGGGAGTTGGAGGTCGGCTCTGAACTGTGGGCGGTCTCGCGAGGACTTGCGCGGCGGGTCGGAGAATACAAGGCCAACTTGCAGGCGGCAGACGAGCCACGCCGCGGCGACCTTGATGGCCGCGGCAACCTCACGATGGCGGGGCTGATTGATTTCTGCAGGTTCTTCCTTAGCACGTGTGTAGATCAAATCGACTTCATGGCCGGGCTCGTAGAGCCAGAAGAGCTGCTGAGGCGCATGGAGATTTGGACGGAAGAGGAAACGCGCGCAAAGCGGCTCCCGAAGGGTTCTTGGCCTTTACTGCGCGAAGCGGTTATGGCCGGTGAGTACGCTCGCGGCAATGCGCCCACCCTCACAGGCTACGAAGAGCGTCAGGCGCGAACGGTCCTCAATACGCTTATCGAAAAGGGCTACTTGGTTTCGCCAACCACGCGCTCACCAGTGAAGCTCGGATTTCCGACGGCCGTGGTCGATCGGTGGTTTCCAAGGTTATACCAACCCGCAAGTTGAAGCCGTCGGGCACCGGAAAACCAAGACCCGTCGTTGCGACCCTCGGGACATTGCCGGCGCCGTGGCAATCACACTTTTGTAACCAGGACTGCAGAGATGGGGAGAGTGCGTTCGAGTAACCGCAGTCAAGCGACCGAGCGCGATGCTAGAAGATAACATCGGGCTGCGGCCTTAGCGCCTTAGCCACGCAAAATGCTCATATCTACCATCACTGCACAAACCCGATGGAACACCGTTTTACGCGCCAAGAACTTTACGACCGTATCTGGTCAACACCGATGACGCGCGTGGCTGCTGAGCTGGGCACCACTCCAAGCCGGTTAAGCTCATTGGTCCGTCGCGCCGGCATCCCGACGCCACCGAGCGGTTACTGGATCAAGAGAGAGTTTGGCAAAGCCGAGCCTCAGCCACCCCTGCCTCCAGCTCCTCCGGATTGTCCCGAGCCTTTGGTGCTGGACACCGATGCGGATACGGTACGCGCACGACGACCCGAAACTACACCGCGTAATGCCGAGCCCGCGGCTCAACTTAAATTTGAGGCGACATCCGCACCGGCCGCTTCCTCACCCACACCAGCGCCTCGCCCTTCTCAGCCGACGACTGTCACTCGGGAAGCCCTCTATGCCGCTGTGTGGGAAACGCCCATGTCGCGGTTAGCAGAGCAGTACGGGATCAGCGACAACGGCCTTGCGAAGATATGCCGTCGGGAAGACATTCCATACCCGCCGCGGGGCTATTGGGCTAAGCACGCGGCTGGAAAAGCGCCTGAGCGTGCGCCGCTGACTGAATCCGACCGAGCTTCCCGCCCAATCACCATTTATCCGACCCCGCTGGCAGAACCGCCCCCTGAGCTGCCGGACGACGTGCGCCGCCAAATGGAGGTCATTCACGCGGAAGCGTCCTCGATGAGCGTATCCGAACGCCTCGTGAAGCCGCATGCTGTTATTGCCGCTTGGTTGGCAGACCATGAGGAGCGAAAGCGGCGTGCTCGCCAAGAACGCGATCCATGGCGAAAGAAACTATATGATCCGGGCGACTTCAGCGATAGCGATCGGCGACAGCATCGCTTTCTCGATGCACTGTTCAAGGCAATCGAGCGCCAGAGTGGCAAGATCAAGCAGGGCGACCGACGGGAGCTCTCTGCCGAAGTCTCCGGTGAAAAGGTCGAATTCCAGCTCCGCGAGAAGCACAAGCAGACTCGGCGTCCACTGACTGCAGATGAACAACGCTGGCGGATAGCGGGTGATAGGGACTGGAGACAAGAACTCGTGCCTACTGGTCGTCTTGTCTTCGAAATCAAGACCTATCTACCTGCCGGACTAAAACAGCAATGGATCGACACCGACAAGCAGCCGCTCGAAAATATGTTGCCCGATATTGTCGCCGTATTCGTTGCCGCAGGTCCGCTGCTTGTTCAGCAACGACGGGAACGGGAAGCTGCTGAACGAGAACGCCAGCTCGCAGAGCGGCGCCGGTACGAGGAGCAACAAAGGAGGAAACGCGACGCCAACCGCTGGCGGCATTTCAGGGAAATAGCACTGGATTGGCGCGAACTCGCCGCCGCGCGGGATTTCCTGAGCACACTGCGTTCAATGGATATTGATCCATCGATCGAGATTGACGGTCGCAGCCTCGACGACTGGCTTATGTGGGCGGAGGAATGGCTCCAACGTGCCGACCCGACGACGACTGATCTCCAAGATTTGTTCAGGCGGATTGCTGAGATAAAGGAATGGTCTTACCGTGAGTAATCGGCAAACCGGATCCACTTGCGGCTAGATGGCGCTCCCGCGTGTTGTGGCAGTCTCGTTGGCACAAAAATTTGATACTGTCCCTATTGCGGTCTCGAGCCGGATTCGAACCCAAATTGCACCGACTGGAGTCTGGTACGCGCATTGGTATTCGATATTTTGCACCGTTGAAAACAGACGCACTCCCAAATGGTTACGCATTTTATTCGATGCCGGCCAGGGCACCAGCCTACGCTGCTTCGCAACTTCGGCTGGCAAGCCATCCTCATTCCATCGTAGCGAACCATCATAGGTTGCCCGCCCGTGGCCTCTTGACCGGCGAAGTCCGCCTTCGGACTGCTCCTGGCGTCGCAGAAAACTTGTTTTCCAGGAGCGCCTCCGTCAGGAACGAAAAATCACCGACGCGGACGAGAACGGCCGCGTCGGCGAGTCGTGCGAGAACTCAGTTGGGAGAACTCGCTTGGGAGAACTCGCTTGGGAGAACTCAGAAGAAGCCGAGTTTCTTGGGGCTGTAGCTGACCAGCAGGTTCTTGGTCTGCTGGTAGTGGTCGAGCATCATCTTGTGGGTTTCACGGCCGATGCCCGACTGCTTGTAGCCGCCGAACGCCGCATGTGCCGGATACGCGTGATAGCAGTTGGTCCACACGCGGCCCGCCTGGATGGCGCGGCCGAAGCGGTAGAGCCGGTTGGCGTCGCGGCTCCAGATGCCCGCGCCGAGGCCGTAGAGCGTGTCGTTTGCGATCGACAGTGCCTCATCGTCGTCCTTGAAGGTCGCGACCGATACCACCGGTCCGAAAATCTCCTCCTGGAAGACGCGCATCTTGTTATGGCCCTTGAATACGGTCGGCTTGACATAGTAGCCGCCGGCAAGGTCGCCCGGCAGCCGGTTGCGGGAACCGCCTGTCAGGACTTCCGCGCCTTCCTTCCGGCCAATGTCGAAATAAGAGAGGATCTTTTCAAGCTGTTCGCTCGACGCCTGCGCGCCGATCATGGTGGCGGGGTCCAGCGGGTCACCCTGAACGATCGCCTCCACGCGCTTGAGCGCGCGTTCCATGAACCTGTCGTAGATCGCTTCATGGATGAGCGCACGGCTCGGGCAGGTGCAGACCTCGCCCTGGTTGAACGCGAACATCACGAAGCCCTCGATGGCCTTGTCGAGGTAGTCATCATCCTCGGCGACGACATCCTTGAAGAAGATGTTGGGCGATTTGCCGCCGAGTTCGAGCGAAACGGGAATGAGGTTCTGGCTGGCATATTGCATGATCAGCCGGCCCGTCGTCGTCTCGCCGGTGAAGGCGATCTTGGCGATGCGCGGCGACGAGGCCAGCGGCTTGCCGGCCTCCAGGCCGAAGCCGTTGACGATGTTGAGCACGCCAGGCGGCAGGAGATCGCCGATCAGATCGGCCCACACCATGATGGAAGCCGGTGTTTGCTCGGCCGGTTTCAGCACCACGCAGTTGCCCGCTGCAAGCGCCGGGGCCAATTTCCAGCAGGCCATCAGCAGCGGGAAGTTCCACGGAATGATCTGGCCCACGACACCCAGCGGTTCGTGAAAATGATAGGCGACCGTATCGTGGTCGATCTCGGAAAGGCTGCCTTCCTGACCTCGAATGGCGCTCGCAAAGTAGCGGAAATGATCGACCGCGAGCGGCACATCGGCCGCGGTGGTCTCGCGGATCGGCTTGCCATTGTCCCAGGTCTCGGCCAACGCAAGCAGATCGAGATTTTCTTCCATGCGGTCGGCGATCCTGTTGAGAATGATCGCCCGCTCCGCAACGCTGGTGCGACCCCAGGCATCCTTGGCGGCATGCGCGGCGTCGATCGCGCTTTCAACGTCCTGCTCGTTCGAGCGCGCGATCTCGCAGAGCAGCTGGCCGTTCACCGGCGAATAATTCTCGAAGTACTTGCCGGAGCGCGGCTCCGCCCATTTGCCGCCGATGAAGTTGCCGTAGCGCTTTTGGAAGGGAGCCTTCGCGGTACGTGAAAATTCTACCTTGTTCATGGTCGTCCTCCTCTGAATTGCGCTGCTGGCTGCGGCGCTTCCTGGAGGCATGACGAACCGGGGCTTCATTGTCAGCCCCTCGAAACCGGACGGAACCGATGAGTGTCGCAGGACTGAGACAGTCGAGGGGGGCAAACCTCAATGGGCGCGCAGAAGGTTCAGCCGCTGCAGCTTTCGATAGAACGTGGCACGGCTCATCCCGAGCGCCCCGGCCGCGGCCGTGACATTGCCATCGGCGCGCGCCAGCGCCCGTTGCAATACCCCGCGCTCTGCAACGGCAAGGCTTTCCATCCCCTTGCCCGCCAGTCCTTTGCCCGGCAGGTCGAGAAGATCGGCTGCCGGTAGCGGTTTCCGCATACACGCCTCGGTGATTCCGAGCGCCTGGCGCGCGGCACGGGTTGCCCCGACGACAAGATCGTCCGCATCGACCGCGATCAGGGCTCTTCCAGCCTTGTCGGCCATCGGAACGACCAGGATCCGCGACTGGGGGAACGCCAGACGAAAATATTCGGCTTCGATCCGCGCGGCGGCATCGTTTGCGGCCATCGCGATCAGATTGATGAAGCCTTCGGTCTGGTCGGCCCGGCAGGACGAAATATCGAGGGCCGCCATCAGGTGCCCCTCATGATCATAAACGGGCGCAGCCGTACAACTCAGCAGCGTGTTGCGCGTCCGAAAATGCTGGTCGCGATGAATCGTCACTGCACGTCGCTCGGCAAGGCAAGTGCCTATGCCGTTGGTGCCTTCGCTCTCTTCACTCCAATCAGCTCCGGGCCACAGGCCCCAGGACCAGAACGTCTCGTCATCGCCCGGCGTGCCGCGCCGCTCGATGGGGATGCCGTCGCGTTCGGCAAGCAGCACGCAGCATCCAGCACCTCCGACCGCGAGAAAAAGCCTGTCCAGACTCGATTGGGCGATCCGGATCAGCGGCTCCATCTCTTGTCGCGCCTGTTGCAGTTCTGAATCGGTCAGCCTGTCGGGCGGCTTCCTCTCAGTCGGATCGAGCCTGTGCAAGCGAGACGATCTTCGCCAGGAAGCAATGAGTGAGGATTTTGCCGCACCGTTCGATGCAATCGCGGCCTGGATCTGGTCGGCGTGGCCGGTGGCCGAACTTGTCGGCATTTGATCCTCCCAAATTCTGGATCCATACCTCTCGGTCTTGTTGATCTTGCGATCCGCCGAATTTCAAACAGACATCTGATTTAGAGACGCTTCATTGTCAATTCGCCGGTAGTCGGGGAAGAAAAATCGGAAGCCCTGTTCTCGGCCGAATTCCCCGCTTTCGGGACGATTGGATTGTGTCGTCGATGGCAACCGTGAACCGGCTTTCTTCGGCCGCTTTGCGCTGGATCAATGTCGGCGCGTTCCCGAGCGGAACAATGGCTGATTGCCGAGTACACTTTCGGCGATCTGAAAAAGTTCAGAAGGGGTTCCAGGCTACCGGTCTGTTCGTATGGCCGCGGAGGGGTGCGGAAATTCCTCCCACTGAGCCCCGTTTCGATGGAATCGAAACGGGGCTCCAGGTTTTTGATTTGACGTGTTTTCTTAACGCGAACCGGTCTCCACTTCGCTCGAAAACGCTCTAGCGAGTCTCGGCCCGGTGTGGCTTAATTGACTGATGTGGACGCGCTATAAAGCCTGCGAACTCCTGCCGAATTGCTCCCGCGACGGTTGAAACTGAATCGGGTTTCTTCCTGTGCGAGGAATGCGAGGCGAGTGTCGTCATCGCGTTCGAGCAATTCGAACTTTCGGACGCGGCACCTACAGCCTGGTCTCAACCTTCTGCAGCATCTCGGTCGCCGGCTCGAGCGACGGATTGAGCTTGGCCGGTAGTCGGCGACGGCGCGCGCGTCGTTCTTCAGATCCTGGTTGGCAGCTGGAAGCCGCCTTAAATCTGCTCGGCGACCTTTTCCAGGCCGATCAGCCGGGCCAGCTTGCGCACTTCCTGCTTCTGGTCTTCGCGCAGCTGGAACAACAGCGGCATCGCGGCGGATTTCAGCTGCTGGACTTCGGCGGCGTTGGGATCGATCGGCGGCACGCTGGTGGCGTGCCGATCGCCGTGGCGGGTGGCGTGAATCTTCCGAGCCACCGCGCGCAGCGCGGTTTCCACCGCCGGCCAGTAATATTCCTGGTCCGAAGAAAGCCGCAGCCGTTCCTTGATGCCGGCGATCTGCTCATCGCTGAGCAACGTGTAGGATTTCTGCGGCGCCGGCTTGGCGGCGGCCTTCGGCTTCGGCGGCACGACCGGTGCGGCTGCCTCCGGGGCTGCCGCGGCCGCCGGGGCGGCGATGCCGGGCATTTCGATGTCGGCCGGCGCGGCGGATGCATAGGCCTGCCGCAGGGGTTCGTTCAGGCTTGCCGTCTGCTGCTGGTTCGAGTGAGGCCAGCGCCACGCTTGCGACCGCGAGCTTGTCCTGCTTGCTTTCCCGGTTCGCGACCGGGCTGTTGACGATGGGGGAAGCCATCTCCGCCCGGGCCGACGGTACGCTGTCGCGGCCGAGAATGCTGGTGGCGGCGGCGCCGACGACGAGGAAACAGGTCAGCGCGATGATGGTGATGGCTTTCGTCAAGCAGCTCTCCGTTCCGGCGCGTCAACCGCGATCACTTTGCCGACAATCGGGCAATAATTAAGGCTTAACCATGCCACCGCCGCGGCGGGCGCAAAATCCTGCGCTCCGTCAATGGCTTAGGCCGGGAAAATCAGGCCGCGACCGCGAGGTCGTAGGCCTCCTGGATGTCGGCGACGATATCGGACGCCTCCCACAGCGCGTCCGGCGCGACCGAGCGCAGGCTGATGGTCCAGTTGCCTCCTGCTGGTGCGCGGCATGCTGACGATGTCGAATTCGACGTTGCGGCACAGCGGATGCCGCTCCAGCGCATAGGCGACCCGGACCCTGATCTCATCGAGAGTGGCTGGGGTCTTTGCAAACAGCGTTTCGGAATCCATGTCGCATCCCCTTGAACGGCGGTCTCGGCAGACCGCGCCCGCCGCTATCGGCGATGGCCGGCCCTGGACCTGATTCTCGGGGCGGGATGGTTAACGGCGCCTTAAAGCATCGCTGCCATCCGCAGGCAGCCACCGGCGCTGCGCGGACGGGGTGCAATTTCGGCCAGGTTTACCCGGCAAACACCGCGGTCTAATCCGGAACAACGCGCACCGCGCCGCGCGCGGCACTGGTGGTCAGCGCCGCATAGGCCTTCAGCGCCATCGACACCTTGCGGGTGCGTTTCGCCGGCTTCCATGCCTCCGCCTTGCGGCTCAGCATGGCTTGGCGGCGCTGCGCCAGGATCGTGTCGTCGACCAGCAGGCTGATCGAGCGGGCGGGAATGTCGATCTCGATGCGGTCGCCATCCTCGACCAGTCCGATCAACCCGCCTTCGGCGGCTTCCGGCGAGACGATGCCCGATCGACAGACCCGATGTTCCGCCGGAGAAGCGGCCGTCGGTGACCAGGGCGCAGGCTTTTCCGAGCCCCTTCGATTTGAGGTAGCTGGTCGGATACAGCATCTCCTGCATGCCCGGTCCGCCGCGCGGTCCCTCGTAGCGGATCACGACGACGTCGCCGGCCTTGATCTTGCCGCCGAGAATGCCCTCGACCGCGGCGTCCTGGCTTTCGAAAATCCGCGCCGGCCCCTCGAATTTCAGGATGCTCTCGTCGACGCCCGCGGTCTTCACGATGCAGCCGTCCACCGCCAGGTTTCCGGACAGCACCGCGAGGCCGCCATCCTTGGAAAAGGCGTGCTCGACGTCGCGGATGCAGCCTTTGGCGCGGTCGGTATCGACGTCCTCGAAGCGGCGATCCTGGCTGAAGGCCTGCTGGGTCGGCACGTTGCCGGGCGCCGCCTTGAAGAAGGTGCGGACGCTCTCGCTCTTGGTGCGGCTGATGTCCCAGCGGTCCAGCGCATCCTCGAGCGACTTGCTGTGCACCATCGGCAGCCCGCGATTGATCAGATTGGCGCGGTCGAGTTCGCCGAGAATGGCCATGACGCCGCCGGCGCGGTGAACGTCCTCGAGATGCACGTCGGGCACCGACGGCGCCACCTTGCACAGCACCGGCACCCGGCGCGACAGCCGGTCGATGTCCTGCATGGTGAAGGGGATCCCGCCTTCATAGGCGGCCGCCAGCAGATGCAGCACCGTGTTGGTCGAACCGCCCATCGCGATATCGAGCGTCATGGCGTTCTCGAACGCCTTGAAGCTCGCGATCGTGCGCGGCAGCGCGGTCGCGTCGTCCTGTTCGTAATAGCGGCGCGCCAGATCGACGATCAGGTGGCCCGGCCTCGACGAACAGCCCCTTGCGGTCGGCGTGGGTCGCCAGCACCGAGCCGTTGCCGGGCAGCGCCAGGCCCAGCGCCTCGGTCAGGCAGTTCATGGAATTGGCGGTGAACATGCCCGAGCACGATCCGCAGGTCGGACAGGCCGAACGCTCGATCACCTCGACGTCGGCGTCAGCTGACGGTGTCGTCGGCGGCCGCGACCATGGCGTCGATCAGGTCGACCGCGCGGATCTTGCCCTTGAGCTTGACCTTGCCGGATTCCATCGGACCGCCCGAGACGAACACGGTCGGAATGTTGATCCGCAACGCCGCCATCAGCATGCCCGGCGTGATCTTGTCGCAGTTGGAGATGCACACCATGGCGTCGGCGCAATGGGCGTTGACCATGTACTCGACGCTGTCGGCGATGAGCTCGCGCGACGGCAGGCTGTAGAGCATGCCGTCATGCCCCATGGCGATGCCGTCATCGACCGCGATGGTGTTGAACTCCTTGGCGACGCCGCCGGCCTTCTCGATCTCGCGCGCCACCAGCTGGCCGAGGTCCTTGAGATGGACGTGGCCCGGGCACGAACTGGGTGAACGAGTTGACCACGGCGATGATCGGCTTGCCGAAATCCTCGTTCTTCATGCCGGTGGCCCGCCACAGGCCGCGGGCGCCCGCCATGTTGCGGCCGTGGGTGGTGGTCCTGGAGCGGTAGGCGGGCATGGGCTGTCCTTCGAAGGTCGGGAGGTCTGAAGTTGGACGGGTTCTAACGGCGGGACCGGCGGCTTGAAAGCGCTTTGTCGGAGAGGCAGCTATGCGGTGGCCCGTTCTATCGGGCTTTTGCGGCGCGGTATTCGGCGATGGTGCGGGCGACCAGTTCGTCGACCGGCAGCACGTCGGTGACGCCCGAGGTCGAATGCCCCGCGCTCCAGATGTCGCGCCAGCGCGCCGGGCGGTTTTCCCGCGCGCCGATGTCGATATCCTTGCGATGTCGATGGCGCCGCGCTGCGGCAGGTCGTCGGGGTCGAGGCCGGCGGCCGCGATCGAGGGCCGCAGCATGTTGGTCTGCAGGCCGGTGAAGGCCGTGGTCAGCAGGATGTCGTCGGCGCTGCTCGCAACCAGCATCGCCTTGTATCGCGGGTCGGCCATGCTCTCTTCCGTGGCGATGAATTTGGTGCCCATGTAAGCGAGATCGCAGCCGAGCGCCTCGGCCGCGCGCAAGGCATGGCCGTCGCCGATACCGCCCGCCAGCACGATCGGCCCGTCGAAGAAGCGCGCGCACCGCGCGGACGAACACGAACGGATTGAGCCAGCCGGTCTGACCGCCGGCGCCGGCGGTCAGCAACACCAGCCCGTCGGCGCCGGCGGCCGACCGCGCGCTCGGCGTGGCGGATCGAGGCGACGTCGGCCAATACCAGCGCGCCCGCATCATGCAGCGGCGCCAGCACGGGCGCCGGCGATCCGACCGAGGTGATGACGATCTCGGGCCGGTGCCGCAGCAGCACCTGCAGATCCGCCTCGCAGCCGCGCATTGGAGCGATGCACGATCAGGTTCGGGCAGACCGGCGCGGACGCCTTTCCGCTGGCTCCGAATATTGGCTGCAACCGGCCTTCGATATCGCTCGAGCCAGCCATCGAGCTGTTCGGGGCTGCGGCAATTCACCGTCGGAAACGCGCCGATCACGCCGTTGCGGCAGGCCGCCGCCACGAGATCGACGCCCGAGACCAGGAACATCGGCGCCGCGATCAGCGGCAGGCTGAGGCGGTCGCGAAAGCGCGCGAGCGGATCGGGCGAAGTCGAGGTCGTGCGTTCCGCTGCCATGATGTTTGTCGTTCCCCGCCTTCAATTCGTTGTCCGAGCGTTGCCGCAACATTGGCACGACCGCAGGCCGGTGACAAAATTTTCAGGAGGAAAATTCTTGGGAGGACATGTCCGATCCGCTCCATACCTTTCCGACCATGACGGGTTTTTCAAAGACGGGTTCGGTTCCGATTCAACTGTCAAGCAGCTTGCGGACGTGCATCCGTCTTGCCGCGGCGCGATGCGCCCGGGTTTTGCGAAGGTCGCCGCCCTCGCAAAACATCGAGAGGGCGCAGGGAAAGCCGGATGCGCGCTGCACCCGCGGTCTCGTGTGCAATAGCAGATAGAAGAACGCACACGAGCATACAGGTTCAGCGGAGGCAATCCGGCTTTCCCTGCGCGATGGGTTACGGTTTACTCCGCGCTCTCCCCGGTGACCGGGCTTTCTTGCCACCGTCATCCGCGAAAAGTTTTGCTTCTCGCGAACTTGACGCCAGCGTCGGGGCGCCAGGACCACACGGCTTCACCGTCCGCGCCGCCCGCACTCGTCTTCGCAGGCTGCACGTCCACCGCATCCCACCGCGCGTTCGTGACGATCGCGAGCCGCCCCTCTCATCGGGTGAGACGCGCCGAGCTAGAGCACTGATTTGCCCGCCACGTTAAGCGGAATATTTTTGCAATGAGGACTGGACAGAAATTCAAGTGATTTGCCCGGCGGGTTGTTTTGTCGCGGCCCGGCTGCAAGATTGCGCTTGCGCGCGCGGCGAAGCAGATTCTGTTGGGGGTCAGACGCAAGCCGTAACCCACCATTTCATGGCGGTACACGAGCGGCGGATTACGCCCTTGGCTGATCCGTCCTACGAGCTAGTCTAGAGATCGGTTGCAAATAGGGAAACGCGGGCCGGGGCTGGCGGTGCCATCATTTCTTCGCCCTCAGCCCAAGCTCACATGGCCCACCGTGCATCCCCACATCGTCCGATCTTCAGCGAACCAACTCGCGGATCCAGGACAGCGCGCTCGGGCCGCGCGGGCCATTGATGGGTCCGGGAATTTGCGCAGCATGTGAACCAGTTCACATTGAGCGCTGGCGAATTGGGACCATAGTACCTTGCGGAGGCGGTGTTGCGAATAGGTTCATCAGTGGTCGGTGAGGATCACTGCGTTTTTTGATGAGACATTTGGAGAAAATTTTATCATGACCGAAGTCAGAACCAGTTCTGCTGCCAACACTGCCGGCGGCTCGCGCGTCGTGTATTCACTGTTCGTTGCCGTGATGATGGCGTTTGGCCTTTATGCAGTTTTCATTTCGGGCCCGGCTCTGCGCGCGATGGCGCAAGAGCAACTCGATCGCACGATAGCAGACGAAAATCGTGCATTCTGCGAGAAGTTCGGAATGGGAACCACGACAAGCAAATTTGTCCTGTGCAGCCAAGAGTTGGCGACTATTCGACAAAAACAAGCTGACCGGGATAGCGCGGCAGCAGCGGGCATTCTCTAACGAGACTGCTGAGGAGTCCCAACAAACGGTCTAAATGCACGCCTGGCCAGGCGGGCGTCCAGAGTTTTTTGGCCAAAATTCGGTGCGTCATGCCTGCCGTCGCCTTCGCTCGCCGGGGCGAGGAGAGGCTCCGCCGTTGGGGCTTTTTGGGGGGGGGGGACGGCGGAGCGCTCCCGCGCGGAACGAAGCCTAGGATCTCGCCGCGCGTACACCAACGGAATGTCCGACGCCATGTTCCAGGCCGCCTGTTCGGTTCCAAGCCGCCTGTTTGTCCTCCGCCAAACCCGGTGTTCCGCTAGATGAACACCTGGCGCACCCGGGCACGGGTGGGCCGCGCGACCCCGGCGAGGGACTTCCTAATCGGCCAAAGTGGCGGCGACAGCACAGGCGAAGCCGACTAATAACAGGCCGGCGGCTGCTACGGCGATGAGGTCAATTGACCAAGGGTGACTGCGTCCACCGATCAAGTCGAGGCGTCGGGAGCGGCTTTCGTCCCGGTATGTATGAAGGTGCATGGCCGCACTCCTCGTGCAGCATTAGGGCTTTGGACGCCAGCATCAATGAGCCAGGATAGCAAAGGCGATCGCGGCAGCCGGCACCTCGATAATGGCTGTGCCGATCGCCAAGAGCCAAATCTCGCGCTTTGTCTGGGTATCCATAATTCTCTTAACGCTCAGAGACGCGGGCAGTTCCCACGGCTCTCATATAGGGCTTGACCGACCCACCCGTGTTCCAACGACCGTTGGATGAGACGTTACGGGGCGGGTAGAAGGCGCACAGTGGAAAATTCGTCGCCTGTTACCGGGTATCGACCGGCCGCCAGGGCAAGTCCGGCCTTGGCCTGGAAGCGCAGCGCGCGGACAAGTCCAATGGACCGCGACGCAGGTTGCGCGTGTTCCGGAGCGTCTCGCTTGATCCGTTTCAACTTGGCCTGTGGCCGACTTCGCGCTGCGAGTCACCTAAAAGGCTACTACCCCGCTCAGCCGGGCAATCAGGACAATCGACATCGAAACTCGCTTCAGGGACTTCATGGCTCGCAGGCCGGACCAGAAGCTGTTTCCGCATTTCGGTAAGGCGGGCACGGCAATATTCCTGGTAGAGCATGTCGAATATAGCGGGCATTATCGAACCCCGTCCTTGAATTAAGATCGCACAAGCTTAACCGAGCATCGTTTCAAGCCGACGTCGCCGCCCCCTGGAGTGGCTTCGTCGGCTAAAAGATTGATTTCGTCGGAACCGCTCCGACGAAATGATCCACTGAAGCGGCCCGCCTCACGCGGCTGGCGCCACGATGGGCGCGTTTGATCACGTCGCGGCTCTTGAGCAAGCGTAGCCGGGATGAGCGCAGCGATATCCGGGGCCGGCTTCCAGGCGCACCATACCCGCATGTCGCTGCGCTCATGCGGGCTACGCTGCTGCAGACTCTAAAATCGCGCATGGTGCCGGGCACGTCGATCAACTGATTTATAACCGAGGCTCCGACATCTTGAACAGCTGAGTGGATGGCTTTGTGTGCCAGTTTCTGCTTCTGGCCATTCGCAAAAGATTTGAACCACCGCGTGACCTCGGCCGCTACCGGGGCAAAGCGCGAATTGCGGTGCATCTAATTCTCCCGCTTCAGCTTCGTCCATTACGGTCCCACGCCATGACGGGCTGTTTGTCGTTCCACGCCTTCGATCCGTTGTGCTAGCGTTGCCGCAACATTGGCACGACCGAAAGCCGATGACAAAAATTCGGGAGGAAACAATGTCCAATCCGCTCTATGCGTTTCCGACGGTATGCGAACAGACCCTGCGGGCGCTGGCGCGCTATCCGTCGCGGATCGCGTTCTCCTGGCCGGGCGGATCGATCACCTATGCCGGCGCCACCGAGCTGATCGGCCGCATGCAGAAGGTGTTCATGCAGCTTCGCCTTGCGCCCGGCGCCCGCGTCGCCTTCCTCACCGCCAACCGCGCCGATACCTGGTGCGCGGGCGTCGCCGCGCAATTGTCGCGGCTGGCGATCACCTGGCTGCATCCGTTGGGCTCGCTCGACGATCAGCTGTTTCAGATCGAGGATTCCGACGCCGAGATGCTGGTGGTCGACGCCGCCACGTTCCGCGATCGCGGCGGCGACCTTGCGGCGCGTGCCACCAACCTGAAGACCGTGTTCACGCTCGGCCCCGCCGATTACGGCGTCGATCTCCTGGCCGCGACCGAGCAGGCGCGGCACCGCCAGCCCGCGCTGTTTCGCCGGTGCCGACGATATCGCGACGCTGAACTACACCGGCGGCACCACCGGGAAATCGAAGGGCGCGCTGCGCTATCATCGCGAGTATGGCGGCTTCGCCAACGCGATCCTCGCCGACTTCGAAATTCCCGACACCCCGCGCTATCTCACGGTGGCGCCGATCAGCCACGTCGCCGGCACCAAGGTGCTGCCGGCGCTGATGCGCGGCGGCACCGTGCACATGCTGAAAGGTTTCGATCCGGAGGCGGTGTTTAAGACCATCGAGCGCGAGCGCATCAATTTCACGCTGTTCGTGCCGACCATGATCTATGTGCTGCTCGACCATCCCGCGCTCGACAGGACCGATCTCTCCTCGCTCGAACTCTTGCTTTACGGCGCATCGGCGATGTCGCCGAGCCGGCTGGTCGAGGGCATCGAGCGGATCGGCCCGGTGTTCTCGCAGCTCTACGGCCAGACCGAATGCTATCCGGTCTCGGTGCTGCGCAAGGCGGATCACGATCCGAAGACGCCGGAACTGTTTTTGTCCTGCGGCTTCCCGATCGCCGCCTGCGAGGTGAAAATTCTCGACGACAACGACCAGGAGGTCGCAACCGGCGAGGCCGGCGAGATCTGCGTGCGCGCGCCGCATGTGATGGCCGAGTACTGGAAGCGGCCCGAGACGACCGCGGAAACGCTCAAGAACGGCTGGCTGCACACCGGCGACATCGCGCGATCGGACGAGCGCGGCTACATGTTCATCCTCGACCGCAAGAAGGACATGATCGTCTCCGGCGGCTTCAACATCTTCCCGCGCGAGGTCGAGGACGTGCTGTCGCAGCACGCCGATGTCGCGATGGTCGCCGTGGTCGGCGTGCCCGACGACAAATGGGGCGAGGCCGTCACCGCCGTGGTGGTCGCGCGCGAGGGAACGCGGCCGAATGCGGAGGAACTCATCAACCTCGTGAAAGCGCGAAAAGGCTCCGCCCATGCACCCAAGCACATCAAATTCGTCCGGAGTTGCCGATGACCGGCGTCGGCAAGGTCGACAAGAAGGTGCTGAAGGCGGGCTTCTGGGCCGGCGCGCGATCGGCGATGCCGCTCGGGGTAGGGGATGAGTAGCACCGGACTGCTCGATCGCCGAGGCCGCCTCCCCGCAAGCGGGGCGAGGCTCGCCAACTCTCAGCTCGCGCCCTGCGCGCCGCTCAACCGAGCAACTGATCGAGCCGGTCGCGCAACTGATCCTGATGATAGGGTTTTGCAAGGCGCGGCAGATCAACCTGGGCGCCCTCGGGCAGTTCGGCGTAACCGGTCGCCAGCAGGATCGGCAGCTCCGGCCGCAGCTCACGCGATTTCGCCGCGAGTTCGATGCCGGTCATGCCGGGCATCACGTGATCGGTCATCATCAGGTCGATCGGCTGACCGCTCTTGAGGATGTTGAGCGCGTGCAGGCCGGAACTGGCGCCGATCACGTGGTGACCGAGGTCTTCCAGCATCTCCGTGGTCGACAGCGCGATCAGGGGATCGTCATCGACAAACAGGATCACCGCCGAGCGGTTGACCTTCTGCGATTTCTGCCCCGGGCTTTCGACTTCGGGAGCGGTGGTCGCGACGGGCAGGATCAGTGTCGCGGTGGTGCCCTTCCCCACCGTGCTCGAGAGCTGCAGCGCGCCGCCGAGCTGCACCGCCAGCCCGTGCACCATCGACAGGCCAAGGCCGGTGCCCTTGCCGAGCGGCTTCGAGGAAAAGAACGGCTCGACCGCCCGCTTCAATATCTCCGGCGTCATGCCCTTGCCGGTGTCGATGACCGACAGTTTCAGATAGCTGCCGGCCCGCAGTGCCGGATCGCCGCTCGGCTGATATTCGGCGATCTTGATCTCGATCGAGCCGCCGTCCGGCATGGCGTCGCGGGCGTTGATCGCGAGGTTGAGAATGGCGAGTTCGAGCTGGTTGGCATCGACGCGGGCCGGCGGCAACCCTTCCGGCAGATCGAGTCGCAGCGCGACGCGCGGCCCCAGCGATCGTTCCAGCAGATCGATCATGCCCTGGATCAAGTCGCGCAGATCGACCGGCATCGCGCGCAGATCCTGCCGCCGGGCGAACGCCAACAGGCGCTGCGTCAGCGATGCGCCGCGCTCGGCGCCCTGCAGGGCGCCGTCGATCAGGCGGTGCAGGCGCGGATCGTCGGGGATGCGCTTGCGCAACAGATCGAGATTGCCCATCACCGCCATCAGCAGGTTGTTGAAGTCGTGCGCGACGCCGCCGGTGAGTTGGCCGATCGTCTCCATCTTCTGCGCCTGCCGCAACTGCTCCTGGGCCTTTTCGCGCGCGGCGACCTCCTTCATCAGATCGGCGGTGCGCTGCTCGACGCGCTGCTCGAGCGTCGCCGTCAGTTCCGCCAGCGCCGTACGCTCCGCCGCCAGTTGCGCCAGCAGGTTCTCGCGCTCGATCTCGGCGACCTTGCGCGCGGTGATATCGGAGGAGACGCCGACCAGCGATTTGATGCTGCCGTCGGGCCGGCGCACCGCGCGGGCGCGGACGTCGACCCAATGCTGCGATCCGTCGGGCCAGATATTGCGGTATTCGATGCTGTAGTCCCTGCCCGTCCTGATGGCGCGGTCCAGCACGTCGGAGCGCCGTGCGCGATCGTCGGGATGCACCGATGCCAGCAAATCCTGGTACGTAAAGGGTTCGCCCGGCATCGCGTCCGAAAAATTTCTTGCAGGTATCGGAGGCTTCCAGCTCCATTTCCGGAAAGTGCAGCTCGAGCGCGCCGAGATGACCGGCACTCAGCGCGGTCTGCAACAGGCCCTCGCTCTCGGTGAGATCTTCGAGGATGGCACGGGTCTGGTACTGGCGGCGCCGGCCCCTGACGGCGGAGCCGACGACGCTCACCAGCGTGGTCGGGTGGAACGGCCGCTCGATGAAGGTGACGTTGCCGAGCACCTGTCCGAGCCGCACGGCGTCAGGATTGCGCTCGGGGCCGCCGCCCTGATGCGTCAGCAGCACGATCGGAAAATCCGACCAGGACGGCTGATCGTTCAGCCAGCCCATCACGGCCGCGCAGATCCGCAGTCTTGATCGCCTCGTCGGCGATCACGGCAAGCCCGGCCCCGCTCTCGATTTCATGCATCAGGGCTGCGAGATCGGCGCAGACATTGGCATAGTAGCCCGCTTCCCTGATCAGCGCCGCGGCCACCGAGGCGTCGCGTCCCGTCGGAGCGAGGATGACGGCACGCTCGGACGATGCGCCCGGGCTCACGCACTCTTGCTCCTGCAGCAACGGCTTACCCTCCCCGACATAGACCGGAACGCCGCGCAATATTCCCTGGAAGCCACCGAGCGGTTCGCCGATGGTGAGGCCGCGGTTGTCGATGCGGTATTCGCGAATGGTCGATTCGTGCACGCCGGTGCGCTTCTTGATGATCGACATCGCGCGCCGCACGCGTGCCCAGCGCCTCGAAATAGCGCAGCAGCACCACGGTGTCGGCGAGATACGTCACATCGACCGGCGCCTTCATGTCGCCGACCAGGCCATGCTGCGCCACCGTCATGAAGGTCGCCGCGCCCCGGCGGTTCAGGTATTGCAGCAACTCGTGCATGTGCAGCATCAGCGAATTCTCCTCGGGCATCGCCGCCTGGTAGCCGTTGAGGCTGTCGATCACCACGGTCTTGATGCGGTCCTCATCGACCGCTTGCGGACCAGATGGGCGAATTCGCCGGGCGACAAGTTCGGCGGCATCGACCTGCTCGATGAAAAGATCGCCGCTGCGCTGCATCGTCTTCGAGATCGATGCCGAGCCCCTTCATGCGCGAGAACAACAGCCGAGTTCCTCGTCGAACACGAACAACGCCGCCTTCTCGCCGCGCCTGATCGCGGCGACAACGAAAGCGATCGCGGCCAGCGACTTGCCGGTGCCGGCGGGACCGAGAATGAGCGTGCTCGAGCCGGTCTCGACGCCGCCGCCGAGCAGCTGGTCGAACTCGGCAATGCCGCTCGACATCTGTGTCGCGCGCGAAATTGCGCGATATTCCGAGGCCACCAGCCGCGGAAACACGTTGAGCCCGCCGGTCGTGATGGTGGCATCGTGATAGCCGCCGCGAAACTTTACCCCGCGGTATTTGATGACGCGGGCGCGCCGCCGCTCCGCGCCATAAGCCGGCGCCAGTTCCTCGAGCCGCAGCACACCATGGGCGACGCTGTGCACGGTCTTGTCGGCGATATCGGCGGTGAGATCGTCGAGCAGCATCACGGTGGTGTTGAATTTCGCGAAGTAATGCTTGATTGCCAGGATCTGCCGCCGATAGCGCAGCGAACTTTGCGCCAGCAGCCTGATTTCGGAAAGGCTGTCGAGCACCACGCGGTCCGGCCGCGCGCGGTCGACGGCCTCGAAGATCTGCTTTGTCGTTTCGCCGAGTTCGAGGTCGGAGGAATAGAGCAGGCTTTGCTGCTGTTCCGAATCCAGCAGGCTCTCCGGCGGCAGCAGTTCGAACACTTCGATACCGTTGTCCAGCGACCAGCCATGCGAAGCCGCGCCGTCGCGCAGCTCGCGCTCGGTCTCGGACAGGGTGATGTAGAGGCATTTCTCCCCGGCCCTGGCGCCCTCGAGCAGGAATTGCAGCGCCACGGTGGTTTTGCCGGTGCCCGGCGCGCCTTCCACCAGGAAGACGATGGCCGCGCGAAAATCCGCCCGACAAAATATTGTCGAGCCCCCAAATGCCGGATTTCGCCTTGGTGGCGACTGGTTCGACCGAGTTCATGCACCCCTCGACGGGGGGTCAAACGCCATTGGCACCGATCGGTTCCGCGCCAATGGAACTAATTGCCGGGAAGAGCCGCCTATCGCTTCTCGATCACGAGGCTCTGCACGGCGCGGCCGAAATAGCCGTCTGACATCGGCAAGCCGCGCGGTGGCGAGGCCGGCGCCGTCGGGACCGATCAGGGATTCCCCATCGAGCAGGATCCACTCGCCGACCGGCTGGCGCGCAAAGACTGACGGTGAGATCGGCATTGATGAAGGTCCATTCGCGGAAATCCAGCGCCGCCGAAGTGCCGTTGCAGAAATCCGCGGCGACCACGGCGCGCATGGCCTGCGAAACCGAAAAGCCCTCGACCAGCGGCCGGTCGACCCGGTACCAGATCGCGCCCGGACCGGGCACGCCGAAACGGCCGCGGGCGGCGCGCAGCGAGATGCCCGTCACGAACGGGCTGCTGGAGAAGTTCGCGGGCTCGTGCTGCGACTGATCGGGGCCGGGAAGCTCGACCGGCTGGTCCCCGATCCCGGGCGGCAGCGTCAGCGCCTGCGCCCTGATCTTGAGGATGGTCGCGCCGACCACGACGGCGTCCCCGGCCAAGCAGCCGGACCGCGCAGAGCTGGATCTTGCGGCCCTCCCGCAGCACCTCGCTCTGAAGCGTCAGCGGCGCCAGCGGCACCGGGCGCATCAGATCGATGGTGACGCGCGCGATTCTGCATCGGCTCGCGGCGTCAGGGATCGCCTCGGCGGCCCATGTGACCAGCGCCGCCGGCGCCGAACCGTGCTGCATGCCGCTCATCCCAGGGGCCGGCGGCGTTGGGGCTCGTGACGACACGATGGCCGTCGACGCGATAGATGGCTTGCATCAAATGGATTCCGCTTATCCCGCCAGCGCTACCCGGATGCCGCGCAGCCGCGCAAGCGGTGCTCCGGCTGTCCGGAATCCGAAGCAGGGGCTGTCAGGGCCCTGTCCTGGTCGTCAGCCGGCCGCCGCGAGCGACCTTTCGAATCCGTTGGGCACTTCGATATCGACCTCGAGCGTCGATACATGCTGGCCGCGGTCCATCCTGACGATGACCTTGTCCGGATCGAGCGTGATATGGCGCGAGACCGCGGCGAGGATCTCCGCCCGCAGCAGTCCCAGACAGGTCGGGCTGGCCGCGCAGGCCGCGTTCATGCGCCAGCAGGATCTGCAGCCGCTCCCGTGCGACGGGCGCGGAAGCATCTCGGCCAGCGAAGAGCCGCAGCAGATTCATCATGCGGCCCTCCGTCCCAGCAGCCGGTTCATCAGGCCCTTGCGCTCGGTCGGCACCATCATGGTGACGGTTTCGCCCATCAGGCGGCGCGCCGCGTCGATATAGGCGCGGGCCGGCGCGCTGGCGGCGTTGTTCAGGGTAACCGGAGAGCCGACGTTCGAGGCGCGCAGCACGTCCTGGCTCTCGGGAATGATGCCGAGCAGCGGCGTCGCGAGGATCTCGAGAATGTCGTCGATGCTGAGCATCTCGCCCCGCGCGGCGCGGCGCCGAGTCGTAGCGGGTGATCAGCACATGCTTCTCGACCCGCTCGCCCTTCTCGGCCTTCACGGTCTTCGAATCGAGCATGCCGATGATGCGATCGGAATCGCGCACCGAGGAGACCTCGGGATTGGTGACGATGATGGCCTCGTCGGCGTAGCGCATGGCGAGCGTCGCGCCGCGCTCGATGCCCGGCCGGGCTGTCGCAGAGAATCCAGTCGAACTTGGTTCTGAGGTCGGCGATGATGCTGCCGACCCCCTCCTCGGTCAGCGCATCCTTGTCCCGGGTCTGCGACGCCGGCAGCAGCCACAGATTTTCCAGACGCTTGTCGCGGATCAGCGCCTGCGAGAGCTTGGCGACGCCCTGCACCACGTTGATGAGGTCGAACACGACCCGCCGCTCCGCGCCCATAACGAGATCGAGATTGCGCAGGCCGACGTCGAAATCGACGACCACGACCTTTTCTCCCATTTGCGCGAGCGCCGCGCCGAGGGCTGCGGTGGAAGTCGTCTTTCCGACGCCGCCTTTGCCGGATGTCACGACCAAGTACTTTGGCCATTCTTGCCTCCTTGCCGATTAATTCAGCGCTGTAATTTTCATGATGTCGCCTTCGAGCCATGCCTGCGCCGGGCCGATTGCGCAAACTGGCGTCGATGTCTTCAGCGGTCTGGTAGTAGCCGTCGATGGCCAGCAGCTCGGCCTCGATCTTCTGGCAGTAAATCCGCGCGGCCGAATTGCCGTTGACGCCCGCCATCGCGCGGCCGCGCAGCGCGCCGTAGATATGGATCGAGCCGCCGGCGACGATCTCGGCGCCGGAGCCGACCGAGCCCAGCACCGTCACATCGCCTTCGGTAAACACGATCGACTGGCCGGAGCGCACCGGGCTTTCCAGCAGCAGCGACGTCGGTTTCGGCTTGGCCGTGGCCTCGGGCTTCTTCGGTTCGTTCTGCACCAGCACGGTCAGGGCGCCCGCCGGTCAGCAGTGGCGGCATGCTGGTCGTGAGGTGGGCTTCGTCCACGCCCTCGATGCCGAGGACGCGGATATTGCGCTGTTCGAGGCTCGCGACGAGATGGGCGATGGCGGATTGGCTGAGCTCCACGGCGGACAGGTCGAGCACCACCGGCTTGCCGACGAAAAAGCCGGGCGAGCGCGCCAGCGTTGCGTCGATTTCCTCGAGCCAGCCCTGGATCGGAACGACCGGGCGAAAACACGAACGCAACGTAGGAGCGGCCGCGCATGCGAACCAGCTGACGTGTGTGGCTCCCTGGTTGCGTGCATGGTCGTCGACTCGCCTTTCCTTATCGAATGGTTAAAGATCGGCGGTCTTGGTTAACGCTTCATTAACGCCACCCGCTTTTCCGGCTTCGGGCGGGGCTGGCTGGATCGCGTTGAAGCAATCGCGCGTGCGCGTGCGCGAGCGAAGCGCAAACCATGAAGTAGTTATGTCGAGTTTGTGGCGGGATTAACCAAAAATCTTGGTTAACAAAACTAAACCTCAATTCCGTCCGTATTCCGGCTTAATAATGTCTTGGCGCGGTACCATCAAATCTTGGTTATTTCTTCGGCTCGGCGAGGGCTGGGGAAATTTCATCCGTTCGTTCGCGAGCGGAAAGTTGCCAGGGGACAAGGCAATGAAAGAGGTGGGGACGGCAAGGTCTTGCGATTTCATTCGCCGGCCTTCGTACATGACGCACGATGCGGATTTTGCGTCGGAATCTTTGATTCAAATTCTCTCATCAGCGTTTGAATCTCGTACAGGCCGATCTCGTACACTTGCTGCCGACGCTCCTCGCCGCTTCGAACCGTCGTCCAAAACTTCACAAGAAACGTCAACAGGTCAGTACTGCGGCGCCAACCGGTGACCGCAATGCCAAGCGTCATGAGGAGTAGCGTATGAGTAGCCTGAGTGAGCATGAGCACGACAACCTCAATCCAAACGACCCCGCCTACTATGCGCCGCGCTGGCTCCGTGACAGATCAGAGGCACGACCGGCGGCTTCGCGCGAACCGGTGGCCGAACCGGTGAGGAGCCCGATCTCCTCTCCAGCCTCCCTCGATACCCAGCTCGAGAAAGCGGTATCCAACGCCCTGTGGCACCCGCTCGATCCCGAGGTCATTCACGAACCTCCGGGGCTCGCGGAAGAACTGGATCGCGGAACGGCGCTGATCACCGTCGCCGGACGCTTCGCCGCGGCCGTCGGCGTCTCCGCGATCGTGGCGCTGTTCTTCGTCATCATGGTGCCCGCTTTCGCGGCTACCGGATAGTGGCGGGTCGGGCTCTGCCGAAATCATCCGGTCGATTGAAGGCCGCCCTGCTTCAAGCCCGGCCAGCCCAACGAGGCATCGAAGCCCGCGATCGCCCAATTTCAAGCCGATCCTCGCCTCTACCCCGGCCGGCCAGCCGGCCGCGCGCGAGCAGTCCGACCAGTTGCTGCAGCAGTTCCTGCAATGGCGTGAAAAACCCAGCTCAACCGAAACAACTCAATAGTGCATACGACAAATCAAACGAGGGGAGAAACGAAGATGCCTGATCAAGAGTCCATCTTGGCCTTGGTGGGGAGTGTGCGATGACCCCCCGTTGGATGGCCGTTCTATTCGGCGCTTTGCTCGCGAGCTCCGCGAGCGCGGCGGCCGGCAGCAACACCGACGTTGTCCGCGACTTGGCGGTCCGCGTCGGACCCATCGTCGGTTCAGCGCTGGCCTGCACCGACATCGCGCGACCCCGCATCCAGACCATCGTCGACAAGTTCACGGCCGTGATCAGGGAGGCCTCGTCCAACGAGGCCGAGCGGGACGACCTGACGCAACTGCTCAATCACAGCGTCGCCGACGGCCGCACCGCCGTAACGAGCGGCAAGATGGATTGCAGACTGGCCGAGCGCCAGCTTGCCGACCTTGAACGGTCGATCGGCAGCTCCCCGCCCGCACCCGGGCCGTCGCTGTCGGGCGTGATCGGCCCGCCCCCGGCGGCCGCGGCCACATCGATCGCCTCGGTTCCGGCAGGCCCGCCGGTGCGCGGCGTCACCGACCACGAAATTCGGTTCGGAATCGCGGGACCGTTTTCCGGCCCGGCAAAGGAACTCGGCCGCCAGATGCAGCTCGGGATCGAAACCGCCTTCAGCCGGGTCAACGATACGGGCGGCGTGAACGGGCGGATGCTGAAGCTGATCGCCGCCGACGACGGCTATGAGCCGAGCCGGACCGCCGACGCCATGAAACAGCTCTACGAGAAGGACCAGGTGTTCGGCTTCATCGGCAACGTCGGTACGCCCACCGCAGCCGTCGCGGTGCCCTACGCGCTCGAACGGCGGACCTTGTTCTTTGGCGCTTTCACGGGCTCCAACATCCTGCGCAACGATCCCCCAGATCGTTACGTGTTCAACTATCGTGCGAGCTACGCCGAGGAAACCGATGCGGTCGTGCATTATCTGGTGAAATTGCGCCGGATACCGCCCCGACAGATCGCCGTTTTCGCCCAGCAGGATTCCTATGGCGATGCGGGGTTCGCGGGCGTCGCCAAGGCGTTCCGTACGCTCGGCGCCAATGACGGGGCAATCGTCCGGCTGAACTACAAGCGAAACACCGTCGACGTTGATGAGGCGGTCGCTCAGTTGAAAGCGCAGAAGCCACCGATCAAGGCCATCGTCATGGTGGCGGCCTACCGGGCTGCGGCAAAATTCATCGAGAAGACGCGCGATGCTTATCCCGGGATGATCTACACCAACGTGTCGTTCGTCGGCAGCACCTCGCTGGCCGAGGAACTGGAGCTATTGGGTCCGCGCTTTGCCAACGGCGTCATCGTCACCCAGGTGGTGCCGGCGGTCGGCGGGTATTCGAGCGCGGTGCTCGAATACAAGAACGCGCTCGCCAAATATTTTCCCGGCGAGGCGCCGGATTACGTCTCGCTCGAAGGCTACATTGCCGCCAACGTGCTGATCCAGGGACTGAAGCGCGCAGGTCCGCAGGTCGACACCGAGCGGCTGATCGACAACCTCGAGAGCATGCGCAATATCGATCTGGGTCTCGGAACTTCCCTCAATTTCGGCCGCTCGGAACACCAGGCTTCGCACAAGATCTGGGGAACCGCGCTTGACGAAAGCGGCAAGTACCAGCCGATCGAACTCGAATAGGCATCGGCGTCGGCCTCAAAATGTCAGAGCCCCGGTTCTGCCGAAATCAGAACCGGGGCTCTTCTTTTGTCTGATGGAGGGAGGCTTTCGCTGCCGCCTCACAGCGCGGGATCGACGGCCTCGTCGTATTCGCGTTTGAACCGCGCAACCAATTCGGCGGCCGGCACGATCTTGCCGACGCTGCCGACGCCCTGGCCGCTGCCCCAGATTTCCTTCCAGGCTTTCGGCTTGGCACGCTCGCCCGAGGCGTCGGTGCCGAAACTCATTTTCGAAGGATCGGACTGCGGCAGATTGTCGGGATCCATCCCGGCCGCCACGATCGACGGCTTCAGGTAGTTGCCGTGCACACCTGTGAACAGGTTGGAATAGACGATATCTTCCGCGGAAGAAGCTGGTGATCATCTGCTTGTAGCCCTCCACCGCATTGGCTTCCTTGGTGGCGATGAAGGCGGAGCCGATATAGGCGAAATCGGCCCCCAACAGCCGCGCCGCGCGGATGGCGCGGCCGTTGCCGATGGCGCCCGACAGCGCGATCGGCCCGTCGAACCATTGCCGGGTCTCCGCCACGAATGCGAACGGAGATATCGTCCCGGCATGGCCGCCGGCGCCGGCCGATACCAGGATCAGGCCGTCGGCGCCCTTCTCGATCGCCTTGTGCGCGAATTTCTGGTTGATCACATCGTGGAAGACGATGCCGCCCCAGCGATGCGCGGCCTGATTGAGTTCTTCGCGCGCCCCTAGCGAAGTGATGATCATCGGCACCTTGTGCTTCTCGCACAGCGCGAGATCCTGCTCGAGCCGGTTGTTCGATTTGTGCACGATCTGGTTGACGGCGAACGGCGCCGACGGCCGCTCGGGATGCGCCTTGTCGTAGGCCGCGAGCTCTTCCTTGATCCGCACCAGCCACTCGTCGAGCAGCTCAGGCGGCCGCGCGTTCAGCGCCGGAAACGATCCGACGACGCCCGCCTTGCACTGCGCGATCACGAGATCAGGCACGGAAATGATGAACAGCGGCGCACCGATCACGGGTAAAGACAGACGGCCCTTGAACAAGGCAGGCATGGACATTCGGTAAAATCCTTTTCGGTTTTCCAGGGATTTGCTTATCCGGGAAGCTGCGGAACGTATTGCGCCATTGCGCTAAGGATGGCAGACCATCATGCCGACCAGGCAACCGGCACGGTCCGAGCGACGCTACTGGCACAGCGCACTGGTGACGTAATTGTCCGTCCGGCAGTCGTCCGGTTTTCGCGCCCGGCCCGGGATCAGCACCTTCGCCGAGCAGGTTTCGGCGGAATCGGTGTTGAGGCTCTTGCCCTCTTTATAGCCTTTGGACTGGCAGAGCTTGGCGGCGCCAAGCGCGCAATCCGGTGAGCCGTTTGCCGACACCGGACAGATCGCGCGCCCGGACACCATGGAAGCCGGCGTGGCCAGGCGCGACAGACTGTCGGAAGCGTCCTTTGCCGCATTTTTGGCGCCCGTACTCAAATCCTGGATGGTCTCCTGCGGGCTTTTCAAGGATGGCAGCTTCTCGAATAGCTTTCCGATTTCATTGATCAGGCCCGGATTTTCTTCGCGCGCCGGCGCGGGCGTTGAAGGTGCCGACCCGTTTTGCTGAGGCACGGCTTGCTGGGCCGGCTGCGGAACGCCGGGATCCTGGATGCCGAGCGTGAGCGGCGGCGATGCGGCTTGCGGCCACCCGGCGCCCGCGGTCAGCAGCAACATCGACATCGCCAGCGTCGCCCTTGTGATCGCCAGCGTCGCCGTTGCGATCGTCGCCGCCGTGATCTGCGCTCTCGGATGCGCGGTGAGGTTGCCGGGTCCAGCCATCATGACATCGAGCGTAACCTGAAGCCGCGAAGGGGCAAAGCCTTTCACGCCCGCGCTTCAGAGCATCCGAAATGCGACGACAAAGCCGAGCACGAGGACAGCGGCGCCAAGCGAAACCCACAACGCCAGATGTTTCTCGATCCTGACCCGGATCCATTCGCCGTAACGGTTGAGCAGGATCGCCACCACGAAGAAGCGCCCGCCGCGGGCGATGATCGAGCACAGCACGAACAGCCAGATATTGTAGCCGGCAAAACCCGAGGTGATGGTCACGAGCTTGTATGGGATCGGCGTCAGCCCCTTGCCGATGATGATCAAGGCGCCCCATTCGGCATAGGACGCACGGAAGGCGTCGACCTTGCCGCCAAGACCATAAAACTGGATCAGCCAATGACCGAGGGAATCGTAAAGCAGGGCTCCGATCGCATAGCCGAGCATACCGCCCACCACCGAGGTCGCGGTACAGATCAGGGCGTAGAGCCAGGCCCGCTGCGGCCGCGCCAGCGACATCGGGATCAGCATTACGTCCGGCGGCACCGGAAAGAACGAGCTCTCCGCGAACGCGACCGCGCCCATGATCCAGAGCGCGTATGGCTTGTGGGCGGCGTCAATGCACCAATCGTAGATCCGTCTCAGCATGGCGCGATGAACCACCATGGGACGGATTTGTCCATGCCGGGAATTTGCGGAATTTCGTTAAATCTCAGTGGCGCTTGCGCAGAGCGCGGCCTTCAAACGCGACAATTGGTCGCCGGGCCACCCGGGGGGCCGTCGCCTTGGCCATTTTCATGTTCGATTTCGGCAACTTCTCGGCGATTCCGAGCAGATGCTCGCGTCGCGCCATTTCGCGCCATACGTCCGCGGGCCGCACGCCCGCCGACGCCCATAACACCGTGAGATTGTAGAGAAGGTCGGCGCTCTCGCGGACCACCGCGTCGGGATTGCCGCTGACGGCGTCGATCACGACCTCGATGGCTTCCTCGGCCAGTTTCTTGGCCATCTTGGCCGGGCCGCGCTGGAACAGCCGGGCGGTTCGCGAAATTGCCGGATCGAGATCCTTGGCCGCGAGCACCGCCTGATAGAGCCGTTCGAGCGAATCACTCATGTCTTGAAAACTAATCCAAACCCATGGCCAGCGTGTTAACGGCCCCGCACTTTACGAACAAATCCGCCGGCCATGCGAGAGCACGGCCGGCGGATCGATCGGCGGAAACATGGTTACCGGCGGGCCGCGGAGGACCGCCGCACGGGCGCGCGCTACCAGTTGCCGGTGGGTTGGCCGCCAAATTCGGAGGATCGGCCATAGGAGCCGTAGCCAGGACCGTAATAGCCGGAGCCGCCGTAGTAGACCGGGCCGCCGCCGTAATAGGCCGGACCGCCGTCATAATCATAATCGTCATAATAGGCGCGGCGGTTCTGGGCGGCCGCGATCGCAAGACCCGTCCCGACAATGCCGGCAAAGGCAGCCGCCGCGGCGGCACCATCGCCTCCGCCCCGATAGACCCTGCGACGGGAGCTGACGTCGGTGATCCCGCCGGACGCGGTTGCGGCCGACAGACCCTTAGCCGACGGCGCCGAGCCGGCACGCGCCAGCGAGGGCTCAACGACAGCCAGCGTCATCGCCGCGACGGTTGCCATCGCGGCGGCGCGGCCGATCGACGAAAACACAGCCTTTCGCGCAAACATTTCGAATATCCTCCATGGTCGCTGGTGCCCAGCGACCTTCGGTAGCCAACCACTGAACCCATGTTAGGTTCCCAAAACCGAACCCGGGCTGAACGATAGATGGCAATATCTTGGCCAGGCCGGCGAGGACTTCAAATTCGGCGAACCCACCATCGTCATCCTCGCCGCGCCTCCTGCCGCGCTGGGCGACCACCAAACGCCGGCCTGCCCTGTATCTCGCGGTTGTTCCCTGATTAGATGGAACTTCCAACGGGCGCCCGCCGGCGACCCTCTCTTTGAGTCCTTACGGCATGTCCTTGTTTCGGCTCTACGCGCGCGTCCTTGAACTGCTGGGCCGAGAGGCACGGCTGGGCTGGATCCTGGCCGCCGCCAACCTGCTGCTGGCCGGCGCGCAATTCGCCGAGCCAGTGCTGTTCGGCCGCATCGTCGATGTCCTCTCCGGCAAGCCATCGGACGGCCCGCCCGGATCGTCATCGGCCTGGCCGCTGCTGGCGGCGTGGGCGGCGTTCGGCCTGTTCACCATCGCAAGCAGCGCCTGGGTCGCGCTGCATGCCGACCGGCTGGCGCACCGCCAGCGCCAGGCGGTGCTGACGAATTACTTCGAGCACATCATGCAACTGCCGCTGACCTTCCATACCGGCACGCATTCCGGCCGCCTGATGAAGGTGATGCTCAACGGCACCGACGCATTATGGCGGCTGTGGCTTGGATTTTTCCGGGAACATTTCGCCGCGATCATGTCGCTGGTGGTGCTGCTGCCACTGGCGCTTTACATCAACTGGCGGCTGGCGATCCTGTTGTTCGTGCTCTGCGTGGTGTTCACGGTGCTCACGACGCTGGTGGTGCGCAAGACCTACGGCATGCAGAACGAGGTCGAGGCGCATTACAGCGATCTGTCGGCGCGCGCCTCCGACGCGCTCGGCAATGTCGCGCTGGTGCAGAGCTTCGTGCGGATCGACGCCGAGGTGCAGGGGCTGCGCTTCGTCGCCAACAAGCTTTTGGCGGTGCAGATGCCGGTGCTGTCATGGTGGGCCCTTGTCACCGTCATCACCCGGGCATCGACCACCATCACGGTGCTGGCGATCTTCACCGTCGGCATCGCGTTGCATCAGCAGGGCCTGACCACGGTCGGCGAGATCGTGATGTTCGTCTCTTTCGCCACCATGCTGATCCAGAAGCTCGAACAGGTGGTCTCCTTCATCAATAACGTGTTCATGGAGGCGCCGCGGTTGCAGGAATTCTTTCACGTGCTGGATGCCGTGCCCGCGGTGCGCGACCGGCCCGACGCGATCGATACCGGCCGGCTCTCGGGGCTGGTGGAATTCAACGACGTGTCGTTCTCATATGACGGCAAGCGCCCCGCGGTCGAAGACCTCTCCTTCACCGCGCTGCCCGGCCAGACCATCGCGCTGGTCGGTCCGACCGGCGCCGGCAAATCGACGGCGATTGCACTTCTGCACCGTGCCTTCGATCCGCAGTCGGGCATTATCAGGGTCGACGGCATGGACGTCCGCGGCCTGACGCTGACGGCGCTGCGGCGGAATATCGGCGTAGTGTTTCAGGAAGCGCTGTTGTTCAATCGAACGATTGCCGACAATCTGCGCGTCGGCAAGCCGGACGCGACCGACGAGGAACTGCGGATCGCCGCAAGCCGGGCGCAAGCGCTGGAATTCATCGAGCGCAGCGAGCAGGGATTCGCAACCAATGCCGGCGAGCGCGGGCGCATGCTGTCCGGCGGCGAGCGGCAGCGATTGTCGATCGCGCGCGCGTTGTTGAAGGATCCGCCGATCCTGATCCTCGATGAGGCGACCAGCGCGCTCGACGCGGTGACCGAAGCCAAGGTCAACGCCGCTCTCGACGAAGTGATGAAGGGACGCACGACGTTCGTGATCGCGCACCGGCTCTCGACCATTCGCAACGCCACGCGCATCCTGGTGTTCGACAGCGGGCGCGTGATCGAAAGCGGAACGTTCGATGAACTGGTGGCGAAAGGCGGCCGTTTCGCGGACCTCGCCCGCGCGCAATTCATGGTTCAGGAAAATGTGCGGGCCGGCCTGCAGACGCGCGAAACCGGCAGCACCGCGGTCAAGATTTAGACATCGTCGAAATTCGGCCTATTTCGTCCACGATTTAATCGGAGAGCCTCTGTTCTGGATCGGCAAGCCGGTATAGGTTTGCGTCCGCCGTAGCCGACGGCGCCGGACACGCTTGAAACCCGAACGTCACATGTCAGGACCTCCTTTCCAAAGGCGGGTCTCAAAGGACCGGAATCGGATTGTGCATTTTCTTCGCCCGCTGCTTCGCAAATCATCGTTGAACTGGATCATTCTCGTCGCAGCGCTCGGCATCGTTGCCCCGCGCGTCGCGCATGCGGAAGCGCACCTGCTCATCGAAGCCGATACCGGAAAGGTTCTCGAAGCCGAGAACGCCACCTATCCCTGGTATCCGGCATCGCTGACCAAGCTGATGACGGCCTATGTCACGCTGAAGGCGGTCAAGGAAGGGCGCATCACGCTCGATACGCTGTTCACGGTGTCGCCGGTCGCAGCCTCCCAGTCGCCATCGAAGATGGGGTTCCGGCCGGGCACCCAGGTCACGGTCGACAACGCGCTGAAGATGATGCTGGTGAAATCCGCCAACGACATGGCCGTGGTGCTGGCCGAGGGCGTCGGCGGTTCGATCGACGGCTTTTCGGCGCTGATGAACGAGAACGCGCAGCGGCTCGGCATGACGCAGACGAGCTACGTCAATCCGAACGGCCTGCCCGCGGACGGCCAGATCACTTCGGCGCGCGATCTTGCGATCCTGGCCCGTGCGATCATTCGCGATCTGCCGGAATACGAATATTTCGTCCACATTCCCTCGATCCGGTTCGGCCGCAGGGTCACGCAGAATTTCAACAAGCTGATCGGACGTTATCCCGGCGCCGACGGTTTCAAGACCGGCTTCATCTGCGCGTCCGGTTACAATCTGGTGGCGTCGGCCACCCGCAACGGCAAGCGGCTGATCGCCGTGGTGCTGGGGGCATCATCCGGCCAGATGCGCGCGGTGCGAGCCGCCCAAATGCTCGAGCGCGGCTTTGCCAACAACACGCTGGCGTGGCTGCGTCCCTCGCTCGGCACCGTCGACAATCTGGTGCCGATCGACGCCTCGCCGCCGAACCTGCGCGACGAGATGTGCAGCGGCAAGCGCCACAAGCCGGCCAGCGACGAGGACGAGGACACGGTCGCCAGCACCGCCGGCGGCAACGGCGAAGCCGGCCTGACTTTCTTCGCCGCCGGGCTGCAGCCGCCGATCCTGAAGCCGTCCGAACTGCTGGCGCAGGCGCCCGCGCCCTCCGAGCCGATCGTCGTCTACACCGGCCCAACCCGGACCGGCGCCGCATTGGTCGCGGCCGTTGCCGCGGATTCCGAGAAGCAGGCCACGCCGCATCGCGGCAAGAAGACCCGGGTTGCGGCCAAGAAGCCCGATGCCGCGGCGGAGCCGAAAGCCGAAGCCAAGGAAACGGCCAAGCAAACCGGCAAGGAAGCCAAATCCGAAGCGAAATCGGCGGCCAAACCGGCAGCCGTCAAGCACGCCGAACGCCAAGCCGGATAGCGCCTCGAAGGCCGCCGAAAAACCCGTGGCCGCGGCCGACAAGCCCGCGAAGCCGGCCAAGCCCAAGGCCGTTTCAAAGCCTTCGGCGAAGCCCAAGAGCACCACCAGCGACGCCGCGCCGTCGGATCAAAAGACCGCCGCGCCGCGCAGTTAAGCGCCCCTCTCGGCCGGCCCAGAAGCTCGACCCTTCCTGCGCCTTTTTGCTCTACAATGCGTCGATAGCGCGCGGCCGCTTGCCATCGGCCGCCGCATTGCTCAATACTGCCCGAAATAAGGCGTCTCGGCCCGAAAATCGGGGCCAGAAACCGGAAGGGGATACACCATGGAGCGCATCTGGCTCAAGCAATATCCGGCCGGCGTGCCCGCCGATATCGACGTGACCCAGTACTCATCGCTGGTCGAATTGCTGGAAGAAAGCTTTGCCAAGTTCGCAGACCGCAAGGCCTTCATCTGCATGGACAAGTCGATCACCTATCGCGATCTCGACGAGATGTCGCTGGCGCTCGCCGCCTATTTGCAGAGCAAGGGCCTGCAGAAGGGCGCGCGCGTCGCGCTGATGATGCCGAACGTGCTGCAATATCCGGTGGCGACCGCCGCCGTGCTGCGCGCGGGCTACGCGGTGGTGAACGTCAACCCGCTCTATACCCCGCGCGAACTCGAACACCAGCTCAAGGATTCCGGCGCCGAAGCCATCATCGTGCTGGAAAACTTCGCGCACACCGTGCAGCAGGTGCTGGCGAAAACCGCCGTCAAGCACGTCATCATCGGCAGCATGGGGGACATGCTCGGCCTCAAGGGCATGATCGTCAATCTGGTGGTGCGGCGCGTGAAGAAGATGGTGCCGCCTTTTTCGATTCCGGGCGCGGTGCTGTTCAACGACGCGGTCGCGGCCGGCCGCGGCATGAAGTTCAGCAAGCCGAAGATCGGGCCCGACGACGTCGCCTTCCTGCAATATACCGGCGGCACCACCGGCCTCTCCAAGGGCGCGACGCTGCTTCATCGCAACATTCTCGCCAACGTGCTGCAGAACGATGCCTGGCTGCAGCCGGCGCTGGCGGCTCCGCCGCATGTCGACCAGATTTTCATCGTCTGCGCGCTGCCGCTCTATCACATCTTCGCGCTGACGGCGTGCTTCCTGCTGGCGGTGCGCGCCGGCGGCGTCAATCTCCTGATTCCCAATCCGCGCGACATGGCCGGCTTCATCAAGGAATTGATGAAATACCAGGTCAACAGCTTCCCGGCGGTCAACACGCTCTACAACGGACTGTTGCACCATCCCGATTTCGGCAAGATCGATTTCTCCAAGCTGAAGATTTCGAACGGCGGCGGCATGGCCGTGCAGCGCCCGGTGGCCGAGCAGTGGAAGAAGCTGACCGGCTGCAGCATCGCAGAAGGATACGGCCTGTCGGAGACCTCGCCGACGCTGACCTGCAATCCGGCCACGGCGACCGAGTTCAACGGCTCGATCGGCATTCCCGTGCCCTCGACCTATCTCTCGATCCGCGACGATGATGGCAACGAAGTGCCGCTCGGCCAGCCCGGCGAAATCTGCGCCAAGGGCCCGCAGGTAATGGCCGGCTACTGGAACCGGCCGGAGGAAACGGCAAAGGTCATGACCGCCGACGGTTACTTCCGCACCGGCGACATCGGCATCATGACGCCCGACGGCTACACCAAGATCGTCGATCGCAAGAAGGACATGATCCTGGTCTCTGGCTTCAACGTCTATCCCAACGAGGTCGAGGAAGTGATCGCCAGTCATCCCGGCGTGCTGGAGTGCGCCGTGATCGGCGTCCAGGACGAGCGCACCGGCGAAGCCGTCAAGGCGTTCGTCGTGAAGAAGGATCCGAACCTCACCGCCGAGGACATCATCAAGTTCTGCCACGAGCAACTGACCAACTACAAGATTCCGAAGCAGATCGAGTTCAGGACCGAACTGCCGAAGACCAATGTCGGAAAAATCCTGCGCCGCCAGCTGCGCGACGAAAAGAAGGCCGCGGCGGCCTGAGCCGCCGAGGCATCAGCCCGATGACGGAACAGTGAACGCGCGGGACCATTGCTGTTTCCGCGGCGCTGAATATTGTGCCCCTCGCCTGCCCGGTTTAAGAAATATCCGCACAGTTTAAGGAGAATTGACGATGACCATCAAAGTTGGCGACAAGCTGCCGGATACCAAGTTTCGCGTGATGACGGCGGAAGGTCCGCAGGTCAAGACCACCGACGATATCTTCAAGGGCAAGAAGGTCGCGCTGTTCGCGGTTCCCGGCGCCTACACCGGCACCTGCCACAAGATGCATCTGCCGAGCATTTTCCTCAACGCCTATGCCATCAAGGACAAGGGCGTGAACACCATCGCGATCGTCTCGGTCAACGACGCCTTCGTCATGAACGCCTGGAAGCGCGACACCGACCAGCGCGACGAAGCGGTGTTCCTCGCTGACGGCAATGCCGACTTCACCAAGGCGATCGGCATGGAACTCGACGCCTCCGGCAACGGCCTCGGCATCCGCTCCCACCGCTACTCGATGCTGGTGGATGACGGCGTGGTCAAGAAGCTCAATCTCGAGCCGGCGCCCGGCAAGGTCGAGGTCTCCGGCGGCGATACGCTGCTGGCGCAGCTGTAGGCCAATAATCAATCCCCCACCCTCGTCTTCAACCTCGCCATCGCGACGCCGTCGCGCGCTAGTTGGTCGGCGCGCTCGTTTTCGTCGTGGCCGGCATGGCCCTTGACCCAGTGCCAGCGCACCTGATGCGATTTCAGCGCGGCGTCGAGGCGCTGCCACAGTTCGACGTTCTTGACCGGCTTCTTGTCGGCGGTGCGCCAGCCGTTCTTCTTCCAGCCGTGGATCCAGCCGGTGATGCCCTGCCGGACATACTGGCTGTCGGTGTAGAGATCGACGGTGCAGGGCTTTTTCAGCGCTTCCAGTGCCGAGATCGCCGCCATCAGCTCCATGCGGTTATTGGTGGTATGCGCCTCGCCGCCCTTCAATTCCTTTTCGACGTCGCCGAATTTGAGGATCGCGCCCCAGCCGCCGGGGCCGGGATTGCCGGAACAGGCGCCGTCGGTATGAATGATGACCGAGGGAAGCGAACTCACGCCACCAGCCCCGAGGGTGCGACGCCGTAATCGCGCATGCTGGCGACGCTCTGCTGGAAGCGCAGCTTGCGGACATATTCCAGCGGATCCTTCGGCCGCACCAGCGCGCCCGGCGGAACGTTGAGGAAATCGACCAGCCGCGTCAGCAAGAAGCGCAGCGCCGCGCCGCGCGCGAGCAGCGGCAGCGCCTTCTCCTCGGCCTCGGACAACTGGCGCTCGCGGCCATAGGCATCGAGAAACGCCCGCGCCTTGGTGACGTTGAACGAACAATCGCTCTCGAAGCACCAGGCGTTGAGGCAGATCGCGACGTCATAGGCGAGCATGTCGTTGCAGGCGAAGGTGAAATCGATGATGCCGGAGAGCCGCTCGCCGAGGAAGAACACGTTGTCGGGAAACAGGTCGGCGTGGATCACGCCTTGCGGCAAATTCTTCGGCCAGACACCGCCCTCGAGATAATCGAGCTCGGCGGCGATGAACGCGCGCAATCCCGGCTGCAATTCGTCGGCGCGCGATGCGGCCGCATCGAACAGCGGCCGCCAGCCCGACACCGACAGCGCATTGGCGCGCGACATCGGAAAATCGCGCCCGGCCAGATGCATGCGCGCCAGCGCCTGGCCGACGCCGGCGCAGTGCGCGGCGTTGGGCTTGCGCGGCCAGACGCCTTCCAGAAAGCTGATGATCGCCGCGGGCCGGCCGGCCAGTGTGCTGAGCGCCTCGCCGCTTCTGGTTCTTGACCGGCAGCGGGCAGCTGATGCCGCGCGAGGCGAGATGCGTCATCAAGGCAAGGAAGAACGGCAGGTCGCCCTTGGCGACGCGCTTTTCATACAGCGTCAGGATGAAGTAGCCGGCCGAGGCATGCAGCAGGAAATTGGAATTCTCGACGCCCTCGGCGATGCCCTTGTAGGACAACAGTTCGCCGAGATCGTAATGCCTCAGGAATTCCGCAAGCTCGTCGGCGGCGACGTCGGTGTAAACCGCCATCGCGGCTACTCGGCAGCGTCGGGCCGCAGCGAGCGCGGCAACGGAAAGAATTCGTTCTCTTCCGCGGCCGAGACCGTCTCCACGTGCAATTCGTAACGCTCGGCGAACGCGCCCATGATCTCCTCGACGATCACTTCCGGGGCCGAGGCGCCCGCGGTGATGCCGAGGCTCTTGATGCCTTCGAATCGCGACCAGTCGAGATCGCCGGCGCGCTGCGCCAATACCGCGATCGGGCAGCCCTCGCGCTCGGCGACCTCGCGCAGCCGCTGCGAGTTCGACGAGTTCGGCGCGCCGACCACGATCAAGGCGTCGACCACCGGCGCCACCTTCTTCACCGCGAGCTGGCGGTTGGTGGTGGCGTAGCAGATGTCTTCCTTGTGCGGGCCGGAGATGTTCGGGAACCGCTCCTTCAGCATCGCGACGATCTCGGCGGTGTCGTCGATCGACAGCGTCGTCTGCGTCACGAAGGCGAGATTATTGGGATCCTTCGGCGTGAAGGTCGCGGCGTCCTGCGCGGTCTCGATCAGCGTCACCGCCCCCGGCGGCAGTTGCCCGAGGGTTCCCACCACCTCCGGGTGATGGGAATGCCCGATCAGGAGGATTTCGCGGCCGCGCTTGAAATGGATCGCGGCCTCCCGGTGCACCTTGGTGACCAGCGGGCAGGTGGCGTCCAGCGAAAAGAAATTGCGCGCCTGGGCGTCGGCGGGCACCGATTTGGGAACCCCGTGGGCGGAAAACACCACCGGGGCATGGGTATTGTCGGGGATTTCGGCCAGTTCCTCGACGAAAATCGCGCCCTTGGTCTTCAGGCTGTCGACCACATAGCGGTTATGGACGATCTCGTGGCGGACATAGACCGGGGCGCCATAGATGGTCAGCGCCCGTTCCACGGTATCGATCGCCCGCACCACGCCGGCGCAAAAGCCCCGTGGCGAGCAAAGCACGATTTTCAGGGGTGGTTTGGCCTGCATGGGAGCATTCTCGGACCGAATCACCCCTCGCCGCCGGGCAGGGAACGGTCAATTCGAATAAGGACTTGGGACTGCTTTCGGGCGCTGTCAAGACCGTTTAGCTAACCATTGCGCGGTTAGCCGTGGAAGGCTTATATAGGGCGTAATTCCCGTCATCGCTGATGACCACGGCTTCGCCCCCTGAGGGTGGGCGAAGCGCAAAGGAGATTTGCCATGAGCAATGCACCGCTGATGCCGAAGGCGACGGCCGTGTGGCTGGTCGACAATACCGCGCTGACTTTCGATCAGGTGGCGGATTTCACCAAGATGCACCCGCTCGAGGTCCGCGCCATCGCCGATGGCGACGCCGCCCAGGGCATCAAGGGCATGGACCCGATTTCGACCGGCCAGCTCACCCGCGACGAGATCGAAAAGGGCGAAAAGGACCCGAACTACCGCCTCAAGCTCGGCGAGAGCAAGGTGGCGCTGCCGCCGGCCGCCAAGAAGAAGGGGCCGCGCTATACCCCGGTGTCGCGCCGCCACGAGCGGCCGAGCGCGATCCTGTGGCTGGTGCGCAACCACCCCGAGCTGAAGGACGCGCAGATCATGCGGCTGGTCGGCACCACCAAGACCACCATCGCCAGCGTGCGCGACCGCACCCACTGGAACGCCTCGACCCTGACCCCGATGGACCCGGTGACGCTCGGCCTGTGCTCGCAGATCGAGCTCGATTTCGAGGTCCAGCGCGCCGCCAAGGAAAAGCCGACCGACACCGCCTATGGCGGCGCCACCCTGCTGCCGGCCTCGGAGACCACCAAGAAAGAGCCGGAATTCGAGCCCAGCGAGAAGCAGCGCGAGGACCTCAATGTCGATGCGGTGTTCGCAAAGCTGAAGACGATCGGCGGCAAGAAGCCGGAAGAGGAATAGGCGGGGCGCGCAACGTTCGGTCGCGTCAACGCGCGGCGGCGCTCCGGCCACAGCCGTCATACCAATTGAGATCGTCGTCACCGGGCTTGACCCGGTGATCCATCTTCTTCGAAAAGGCTTTTCGCGAAGCTTGATGGATTGCCGGGTCAAGCCCGGCAATGACAGCTTGCGCGTGGCGCTGGCGCGGTGGCGCATGATCGCGGCGTCGGATTCAACTTTCATCAAACAGCGCGCCTATTCGCAAACACAGATTCGCGATCTCGAAGTCGCGGCTTCGCGATCTCGCCGCGCATTTCGCGCGAGGTTTTGCCTTGAACATTGCCACCCTCAGTAGTCAGAGGGTGCAGGGAAAGCCGGATGCGTGCTGCACCCGCGGTCTCGTGTGCAAGATGCACATAGAAAAACGCACACGAGCATACAGGTTCAGCGGAGGCAATCCGGCCTTCCCTGCGCAGTGGTTTACGGCTTACTTCGAGCTCTCCCCGGCGATCGGGCTTTCTTGTCACCGTCGCCAGCGGAATTACTTCCGCCGACTTGACGCCAGCTTCGAGGCGTCAGGACCACACGACTTCGCCGTCCGCTTGAGTGCCGTTCGTCAGCGACACCGCCGCGTCCACCGCATCCCGCCCCGCGTCCGTGACGATCGCGAAACGCCCCTCTGGCGGGGCAGGACGGCGGGAGTTGTAAGAGTGATTTGGGTCCGGCGCGAAACGGAATATTTTTTGGAAACGGACTGGACAGGCCAAATCACATTGATCCGCTTCAACAAATCAGAGTTTCCACGCAATGCTGTGCCGCGCTGACCATTTGCGAGGACAGTCGGCGCCGAAAGGCGATGGCTCTCGGCGCCGTAGTTTGGTCAGATCGCCGCAGGTTGGGTCGGCCGCGCCTGTGTCATTCGCGCTCGCCCTCGCCGCGCTCGAGCTTAACCGGTAACGCCGTGGCGGAGCGCAACTTTCCCTGCAGTTCGCCATGGCCCTCGAGCGGCAGGTCGACCGACACCACGTTTCCCTGATCGATATGGCCAATCGTGACAATAAGACGGTTATCGAAGACGGTGTGCGTGTCGTCGATCGGCCCCTTATAGGTGGTCGCTTCCGACAGATTTAGCACGATCTGCGCGCCATTGAGCGCGTAGCGTGACTTGTTGGCGACGGTCACACGGTAGTTGTTGTTCCCGGACGAGGGAGCGAGCCGCGCGGTCACCGCGTCTTCAAGATCCGGCTTCTCGATCGTCCACTTGTCGAGCAGATCAGGGGTTCCGTCCGGCGTCATAGCCACGATCTGGCCAGTCGCCGGATCAACCACGGTATCGGGGATCGGATCCTTCACGGCATGGCCGTAGTAATCGAGCCCATAGGGCGCGGGATGCCCGCTCGATGCGGACGAGGTCGGTAGCAGGGGCTCGCTGATCTGATAGTGCGTCAACTTGTTCCCGTCGATGACGATGTGGCCGAAGGAGAATACCTTGGCCTTGAACATGGCCGTGATCTTCGGTCCCTGGCCCGCACCCGGGACGAACGGCGCCATCTCGGCCGTTGAGAGATGGGCGTCCAGCCACGACCCGGGGCCTTGCGGGTAACTGTTGCCGTCGCCGGCCACGAAGGTTCCGGTGGCCGAATCATCCTGATCCAGACCGCCGCCCTGGCCACGTGGATTCGGCTCGTCACCATCGAAATCACGATTGCCGCCGGCGCCCTCCACCACGTGGATGATGCCATTCGGTACGCGCTGCTTGTCGCCATCGAAATCCGTGTCGATGAGGACCGCGGCCGGTCCGGACGCCACCGGCACATTGACGACGGCCGGTGTGGCCCGCAGCGGTCGCGTGCGCTGATAATTGTGCTCGTGGCCGTTGAAGACGAGATTAACGCCGTGATCTTCGAGCGCCCGGGTGATCTGGCGCATCTGGTTGTTTCGCAGCGTCGCATAGCCCGACGAGAACGCCGGGTGGTGGTAAACGACAATCTTCCAGGTCTTGTTGGAAGAATCCAGATCCTTGATCAGCCAGTCGCGCAAGATCTTCGGATATGCCGGAAACGCGCCCGGCGGCTCGGCGTAGATCGGATTATAATCGACGAGAGCGTTGTAGAGATGCGGATTGGAATCGAGGAAAACGAAATGAGCGTTGCCGTAATCGAACGAGTAGTTGCCCATATGATCGATCTGGCGCTTGGCACCCAGGCCGGTGTCGACCAGCGTCGAGGCGCGGAACGCCTCGGCAGCCGCAGGCGAGCTGTAGTTCGTGCCGTTATACGAGAACCGAAAGCCCGTATAGTCCGAATTGTTGCCGTTGAACACGTAGAACGGATCCGTGCCGGCCGGGCCATTCAACGGGAAATAGTAGTTGTTGTAATAGGCGAGCGCATCGCCACCGCCGGTCTGCCCGGCATAGGGAGCCGCGCCGGCAGTTGCCAACAGGTTGACGAAGTCGCCGCTGCCGCCGATGTCGTGATTGCCCGCGACGATGTAGTTCTGGAACGAGCGGATGAACGGCGCACCGCGGTCGACGCTGTCGACGTCGCTGTTCCACACCGGCATCCAGAAGTCGCGATAGCTCTCCTCGGAGCCGGTGTTGTAGACGTTGTCCCCAGTGTTGATCGCAAATTCACCGGGCGGACGTGCCGGCTGGCCCGGCAGAGAGATGGTGCCGGAATTGTACATGAGATGGACAATTCGAGCGAAGAAATCCGTCACGTAAGGCGAGCCGCTCCGCGCCGGGAAGTAGCCTTCGTCGCCCATGATGGTGAACGCGAACTTGTCGCCGGTCTTGCGCGTGTGGAACTGCGCCGTGAAGCCGCCGCCCGGCAACCCCGGGCCCGTCACCCGATAGGAATAGCTCGCGTCCGGCTTCAGGCCGCGCAGAACGGCGGTGTAGTTGGTGTGCGCGCCGTAGGCGGTCGGCGGGACGGGTAGAGCCGGATCCGCCGCCAAATAATTGTCGACGACGCGGCCGGCAGGCTGCGCCGCCGCCTGCAACGACACGCCCAGGCCGAATTGCACCTTGTAAGCAGCCGGATTCGGCACCTTCTCGTCGGTCTGCCAAGTGACCACAATTTGGTCCGACTCTCCGATCGGCCCGGCATCGCCAGGCTGAATATATGGAGCGTAGGTCACCTTCGCGGCGGCAGGCGCCGGATTTGCGACCATCAAAGCCAGCACCGAAACCGATGCCAACAATAAAGCTCCACCCCCGTTCTTTGGCATGGAAAATTCTCCTTTGCTCATGACAACATCGACCGGCGCAGTTGTTCAAAACAACGTTAAGCGCGGATGACGTCGCGATGAAGCTGTCGCGACCAAACGCGCGGCGTGCTCGCCATGGTTAGCTTCCGGAAATACTGGTTTGCTGGTGATGATGCCGCAACGCTCGCGCATGATGAACGTGTCGGTGGCAAGCACGGTGCGCTGGCACCCGGCCAGTATGACGCGAGGTCGCACAGATCTTTGGAGCAGCCGACCGCAGGCACGGTCGCCTGTGCGCTCGCCGCTGGAACAATGCCTCACCTGATTTTCAGCCGGTTTCGATCTCGTCGGTGACCTCATGCGAGCGGCTGACGCCGCCGACCGAATGCCTCGCCCGATCTCAATTCGGCCTGGAACACGCCACGCGAGCTAAAGCCGGGCGCGTATTAAAATTGTCCCAAGGCCGAACCCGGCTCCCCTCACCGACGTTTCCCAATGAGCGGTCGGAGGCTGTACGTCCCCGACTCCATCCATACCAAGAGGTGGACAGCATGAAGCGGATCATAAGTGCCCTCGCGATTGCCTCGACGACGCTGGTTCTGCCGGCTTTTGCGCAAACAAACCAGCCAGGCGTCTCGGTTCCGAGCGCACAGAATTCCGGAGCGGGGATACCGGGCTACCGTGGAAACAAAAACGGTCCTGCTGCTGCGCCGCAAGGCGGAACGGTCGGTTCAGCGGCGCGTCCGGACAATCCCACCGTCCGGAACCAGGATCCGGCGCATATCCAGGGTTTGCCCGGCAACAAGAGCGGCCCGCCCGCAAGGCCGCCGTCCGGTTCGGGCAAGTAGAGATCGGCGAGCGCCGGCACGGGTCAATCGCACGCTCACGCCTTCTTCAAGAACTCCGTGCGCAGCACCAGGCCCTTGACCTTGTCGGTGCGGCCTTCGATCTCGTCCTCATTGTCGGTGAGGTGAATGTTCTTGATCACCGTGCCGCGCTTGAGCACGGTGGACGAGCCCTTCAGCTTGAGGTCCTTGATCAGCGTAACGCTGTCGCCCTCCGCGAGAGCTGCGCCGTTCGAATCCTTGACCTTGATATCCATGTGATGCTTTCCTTTGCAAAAAATCTCGAGGCGCCTCTTCTTCCTTCTCCCCTTGTGGGAGAAGGTGGCGCGGACAAAAGTCCGCGACGGATGAGGGGTCTGCATCCGCGGAGAGAGACCCCTCACCCGTCTTCGCTTCGCGAAGCCACCCTCTCCCACAAGGGGAGAGGGGAAACAAGATGGTGTCTCCGCCTACCCGAGTTCGATCTCGTCGGTGACCTCGTGGGTGAGGCTGACGCCGCCGACGGTCAAGACCATTTTGGCCGGCAGCTTTTCATTGCCTTTGAGACGGCCGCTGGCGACCGCGTCCCGCACCGCTTTTTCGGTCTCGCGCTGCGAGGTGATGCCGACCTTCTTCAGGAATTTGCGCAGGCTGGCATTGAAGACATCTTCGTTCATGGTAGCCCTCGCTGTCAGGGGTGGTCCGGATGGTTTATCATATAGTCGCCGAGATCGCGCTGACGGCGGTCGGCGCGCGCGGCGGCGCGGTCGCGCATGGCGTCGCGGTCCTTGCGGCAGGCGATATATTCCGGCGAGCCGGCCGCGACATTGTTGGCGCGGCAGTAGGTGTCGTCGTCCTGGTCGAGGATGGAGACGGGCGCCTGGCGACTTTGCGCGCAGGCCGAGAGGGCAAGCGCTGCAAGGACCAACGCGACGGAGGATTTCGCGGAGCCGGAATGCATTCTAATCCCATCCTGGTTTCAATTCGTCATTGCCGGGCTTGACCCGGCAATCCATCGAAATCAAGGCGTTAGTCGAAGTATGACCGATGCCCGGTCAAGTCCGGGCATGACGACTACACGTCATTCCGGGATGGTGCGTTAGCACCAGACCCGGAATCTCGAGATTCCGGGCTCGATGCTTCGCATCGCCCCGGACGATCACACCCTTCCCTTCAGCGCGTCGCCGATCTCGTCCAGCACCTTGGGGTCCTCGATGGTGGCAGGCATCGTCCACTGGTCGCCGTCGGCGATCTTCTTGATGGTGCCGCGCAGGATTTTTCCCGAGCGCGTCTTCGGCAGCCTTCCAACCGTGATCGCAAGCTTGAACGCCGCGACGGGACCGAGCTTTTCGCGCACCAGCGCCACGATCTCCTTTTCGATCTCGGCATGGCTTCGCGTCACGCCGGCCTTCAGCACCAGGAAACCGCAGGGCACCTCGCCCTTGATCGCATCCTTGATGCCGAGCACCGCGCATTCGGCGACGTCGGGATGGGAGGCGAGAATCTCCTCCATGCCGCCGGTGGAAAGCCGGTGGCCGGCGACATTGATGATGTCGTCGGTGCGGCCCATCACGAAGACATAGCCGTCGTCGTCCTTGTAGCCGGCGTCGGAGGTTTTGTAATAGCCGGGGAATTCGGTCAGATACGATTCCTTGAAACGCTCATCCTGCTCCCACAAGGTCGGCAGGCAGCCCGGCGGCATCGGCAGCTTGATCACGATCGAGCCCATGGTACCCGCGGGCAGCGGCTTTGCGGCTTCGTCGACCACGTCGACCTGGTAGCCCGGCATCGGCACCGTCGGCGAACCGTGCTTCACCGGCAGCATGCCCAGTCCCACCGGATTGCCGGCGATGCACCAGCCGGTTTCGGTCTGCCACCAATGGTCGATCACCGGCACCTTCAATTGCGCTTCCGCCCATTCCACCGTCGGCGGGTCGGCGCGCTCGCCGGCGAGAAACAGCGTGCGGAATTTCGAAAGATCGTACTTCCGGATGAAGGTGCCGTCCGGGTCCTCCTTGCGGATGGCACGGAACGCGGTCGGCGCGGTGAACAGCGCCACCGCCCCATGTTCCGAGATCAGGCGCCAGAAGGCGCCGGCGTCGGGCGTGCCGACCGGCTTGCCCTCATACATGATCGAGGTCGCGCCATGAATCAGCGGCCCGTAGACGATGTAGCTGTGGCCGACCACCCAGCCGATGTCGGAGCCGCACCACCATACCTCGCCGGGCTTGACGCCGTAGAGATTGAACATCGACCATTTCAGCGCGACCAGATGCCCGCCATTGTCGCGCACCACCCCCTTGGGCATTCCCGTGGTGCCCGAGGTGTAGAGGATATAAAGCGGATCGGTCGCGAGCACCGGCACGCAGTCGACGGATTTTTTCGCAGCGATGGCTTTGCTGCGAAGTTCGGCCCAGTCGTGATCGCGGCCGGCGACCAGATCGCAGGAGTGCTGCGGGCGCTGCAAAATCAGGCAGGCCTGCGGCTTGACGCTGGAGAGCGTGATGGCCTCGTCGAGCAGCGGCTTGTACTGCACGATGCGGCCGGGCTCGAGCCCGCAGCTTGCCGAGAAGATCAGCTTCGGCTTGGCGTCCTCGATCCGTGTGGCAAGCTCTTTCGCCGCGAAGCCGCCGAACACCACGGAGTGCACCGCGCCGATCCGCGCGCAGGCCAGCATCGCGACCACCGCTTCCGGCACCATCGGCATATAGAGGATGACGCGGTCGCCCTTGACGACGCCGTAATCGGCCATGACGGCGGCGAGCGTTGTCACCTCATGCAACATCTCGGCGTAGGTCAGTTTGGTGACGATGCCGCCCGCCGACGGCGAATCGTGGATCAGCGCCAGCTGGTTGCCGCGTCCGCCCGCGACATGGCGGTCAAGCGCGTTGTAGCAGGTGTTGACCACCGCGCCCGCGAACCAGCGGCCGTACAGGCCCATGGCTGGGGTCGAAGACCTTTTTCGCAGGGCTCATCCAGTCGATGTCGCGCGCCGCCTCGCCCCAAAACCCTTGCGGGTCGGCCAGCGAACGGGCGTGGACCTCGTGATACCGGCTGCTCTGGATGTTCATGGCGTTGCTCCCGCTCGCCGACCCACTTGCCGTCATGCCCGGCCTTGTGCCGGGCATCCACGTCCTTTCCGCGCTCCGGCAAGAAAGACGTGGATGGCCGGGACCAGCCCGGCCATGACGACGAGGGTCGTCAGTTTATTTAATCGTCTCAAACCCTGGATGGCTGGAATAGGCCCAGCCATGATCAGGATCAAATCCGGCCAATTTTCCTTGCGACCATTGTCACCTGAAGGCGCATCAATTCAAGGCCCAACGACTTTAGTATATGGCGGCCTAATACCGTTCCACCGCCAACAGATGGTCCAGCCGATCCCGCATCGCCTTTTGCAGGTCGTAGTCCGGCCGGCCGAACGCGGCGTTGCGGCGGGCGATGAAATCCTCCTGCTCCCGCTGCATTGCGCGGCCGGCGCGAGAACTATCGCTTGTCGCCTCGCGGACCAGCTTGGCGTTCACGGCATTGATCTCGCGGTCGAGCTTGGCAAGCTCGGGATCGGCGCAGATCGCCTTCTCCACCGCGCGCCTGGCGGTGGCGCAGTTGAAGCTCGGCTTGTTGTAGACCGCCATCAGCGCGCCCAGCCGCTCCAGCTCCCGTGCCAGCGACCGGTGATTGCCCCTTGCGGCGGGATGATCCGGGTTCAGCTTGATCGCGGCGGCAAAATCGGCGAGCGCCCGGGGCCGGTCGCCCTTGCGGCGCCAGAGTTCACCTCTGCTGTTGAAGATATCGGCGAGCGTGGGATCGAGCCGCAGCACCGTGTCGTAGTCGCCGATCGCGCGATCGATCTGGTCCTTGCGGTCGTAAGCGCCGGCGCGCGAGATCAGCGCCTTGATCAGGTCGGCCCGCAGCGTCTTCTTATTGCCGATCAGCGCACCGCAAGCGGCGATGATCTTGTCGGCGTCGCCGGCCGCGGTCGCAGCCAGGCAAGGCGCGGGGTCGGCCTGCAGGTCCGTGGCCAATTCATCACCCGTCGCGAACACGATGTGCGGCACCGCGGCGCACAGCAGGGAGCCGATTGCCGCGTTCCGGATCAGGACTGTCAGAAAAGATCGCATCACTCTGCTCGACGAATCGTCTTGATTATTCGAGAGACGGCCGTTGAGCAATAGTAGCGAGAACGTGATTGCGGGGGAACGGATCCGGCGCGCGCCGGGATGAACTTACCTCGTTCCGGGGCGAGCGAAGCGCGAACCCGGAACCTAACGCTCACAATCTCCAGATTCCGGGTTCGCTGGTTTTACTCTCGCCCCGGAATGACGATCAACTCATCTTCAGCGTGACGCCGCCATCGACCACCAGTTCGATCCCGGTGACGTATTTCGACTCGTCGGAAGCGAGATACAGCGCCGCGTTGGCGACGTCCCAGGCTTCGCCCATGTGCCCCATCGGCACCTGCGCGTCGCGCGCGCGCCACATCGCCTCGACGTCGCCCCTGGCATAGCTCGAGGCCAGCCCTGCGGAATGCTCGACCATCGGCGTTTTCATCAGGCCCGGCAGGATCGCGTTGACCCGGACATGTTGCGGGGCGAATTCGACCGCCGTGGTGCGCGTCATCTGGTTCATCGCGGCCTTGGTCGTGGCATAGGTGACGTAGGAGACGCCGGTATGGCGGATCGAGGCGATCGACGAGATATTGATGATCGAGCCGCCGCCCTGCCGCACCATCACAGGAATGACGTGCTTCATCGCGAGGAACGCGCTCTTGAGATTGACCGCGAAGACGCGGTCCCAATCGGCTTCCGAGACATCGACCACGCTGCCCATCTCGGCAATGCCGACATTGTTGTCGAGCACGTCGATGCGGCCATAAGTCTTCAGGCAGGCCGCCACCATCGCCTCGACATCGCCGGCGCGGGAGACGTCGGCGGTGAACGCGGTGGCCTTGCCGCCTTCGGCAGCGATGATCTTCACGGTCTCTTCGGCGGCGGCGCCGTTGCGGTCGACGCAGAACACCTGCGCGCCCTCGCGCGCAAAGGTCACAGCGGTCGCCTTGCCATTGCCCCAGCCGGGCCCGATCGAGCCGGCGCCGACCACCAGCGCGGTTTTTCCCTTGAGCCGATCCATCGATTTCTCCCTGTTTGGTATTGTTCTTTAGCCCGGATGGAGCATTGCGAAATCCGTGGCTGCATCGACGATTTCCCGGATTGCGCTTCGCTCCTTCCGGGCTACGGATCACACGCGCGCATCGTCGTGACATTCATTCCGATCGGATGCCCGAATATCTCCGACAGAGTCCGGCATTGTCCATCACTGCACAACCGCCATTCGCCGGCGGCGCCGGAATTGCCGAGCAGCACTTCCGGCATCGGCGCGCGCTTTGGCTGCCATTGAAACCAGCCGTCGATGAGACGCGCCTCCGGCGGTGGCTCCATGCCGGCGCCCGAACCTTTGACGCGTGCCTGCACCAGCTGCAGCCCGCCTGGGGTGACGCGCCAGTCCTCCTGCCAATCGACCTTTTCGACGGAGTGCGTCCACACCAGCGTGAAAGCGGCGATCGACAGCGTCTTTATCACGCCCGCTGAAGCGAGGCAGAGGCTCAAGCCGCCGCCACCGAGGTGCGCGGGCGCTGCCGCCATTGCCACAGCACGACCGCAACCATCAGCGCGAAACCCAAAGTGTCGCTGAAACGAAAATCGCCGAGCAGGCAAAGCGCCGCGAACAGGGCGACGAGGCGTTCGGCCAGCGTCATCTTCGTGAACAGGAAGCCGATCGCGACCATGCCGAACAGGGCGATCGCGACCAGCGCCTTGAAGGTTGCCAGCGCTACCGCGCCATAGAATCCAAGCTGGGCAGCCATCGGATCGCCGGCCTGCAGCATCAGCGCCGGGGAATAGACGAAGATGAATGGAATCACGTAGCCGGCGAGCGCGATCCGCATCGCCTCCCAGCCGATCTTGTCGGGGTTTTCCCTGGCGATCGGGGCTGCCGCCAGCGCCGCCAGCGCCACCGGCGGAGAGAGGTCGGCCATGATGCCGTAGTAGAACGCGAACATGTGGCTCTCGATCAGCGGCACGCCGAGTTTTGCCAATGCCGGCGCGGCGAGAGCCGCCGTGATGATGTAGGTCGGGATGGTCGGGATGCCGGTGCCGAGCAGGATCGACAGCAGCATGGTCATGACCAGCGCGAGGAACAGGCTCTTGGCCCCCAGCCCGATGACCCAGCCGCCGAAGATGGTGCCGACGCCGGTCTGCGACATCATGCCGATGATGGTGCCGACGATGGCGCAGGCCATGCCGACGGTGAGCGCCGATTTGGAGCTGTCGGCAAGCGAATTGCGGCAAGCCGCGAGTGTCGCCCGGCCGCCGCGCGCGAACGCGGTGATCAGCACGAGAACCGCGACCACGCCCATGACCGGAACGATCTGCAGCCCGTTGCGCGAAACCGCGGCGACCACGAGCGCAAGCCCGATCCAGAAGACGTATCGCAGCACATTACTGGAAAAGCCGAGCGTGATGCTGGCGCCAAGGATCAGCGCCACCGTCAGCGCCAGCCCCATGCTGCCGGCGTAGAGCGGCGTGAAGCCTTCGAACAGCATGTAGACCAGCGCCGCCAGCGGCAATACCAGATACCAGCGCGCCACCAGCGCCTTCCAGGCGCTCGGGATTTCCGAACGCTTCATGCCGACAAGGCCGTGCTTGCCGGCTTCCAGATGCACCATCCAGAACGCGGAGGCGAAATACAGGATCGCCGGGATCACCGCGGCCTTGACGATGACGGAATATTCAACGCCGAGCGTCTCGGCCATGATGAAGGCGACCGCGCCCATCACCGGCGGCATGATCTGCCCGCCCATCGAGGCGGTCGCCTCGACGCCGGCGGCAAACGCCCGGCGATAGCCGAACTTGATCATCAGGGGGATCGTGAACTGGCCGACGGTGACCACATTGGCGACGCCGGAGCCCGAGATCGTTCCCATCATGCCCGAGGCGAACACCGCGACCTTGGCGGGTCCCCCGCGGGTGCCGCCGAACAGGCCGAGCGAGACGTCGGTGAACAGCTGGATCATCCCGGCGCGCTCGAGGAAAGAGCCGAACAGGATGAACAGGAAGATATAGGTCGCCGAGACGTAGATCGGCACGCCGTAAAAGCCCTCGGTGCCGTAGGAAAGATGCGTGATGATCTGGTCGAAGCCGTAGCCGCGATGGTTGAACGGCGCGGGCAGATACTGGCCGAAGAACCAGTAGAGGATGCAGGCGCCGCACATCAAAGGCAGCGCAAGACCCATCAGCCGCCGCGTGCCCTCGAAGATCAGAACCGCCAGCACAGTGCCGACCACGAGATCGAGCTTCGTCGGATCGCCGTCGCGCGCGATCAGGTCGGCGTAGAATATCCACTGATACAGCCCACACAGAAATCCGGCGCTGCCGATCAGCCAGCCGGCCGCGCGGCCGGCATTGTTTTTGGCGGTGAAATTGCCGATCAGGCCGAAGGTCAACAGGAGCAGGAAGCCGACGTGAACGCCGCGCACCACCTGGCTCGGCAGGTAGTTGAACGCCGCGACATAGAGCTGAAAGAGCGCGAACACGATGCCGATCAGCGTAAGCCAGCTGTCCCCAGCCGCCCGGGCCAAAGCCCTCCGGGAATCCGTGCTCGAAATTATCGAATTTGACCTTGACGGGCCCGTCAGGGCCCTCAGCCTGCAGCATCGTCTTGGTTCCCCAGCCCGGTACGAGCCGTCTACATCACGCCCGGACAGCCCGGTAATCGTCGTGCCAACGCCCGGCGCAGGCAGCACGTAGCAAAGAACCTGATTTTTTACTTAATCAGGCCCTTTTCCTTGTAATAGCGGATCGCGCCGGGATGCAGCGGCACGGGGCTGCCGGTCGCCGCGGTCTCCAGCCTGATCTCCTTGCCGGCCGCGTGCGCATTGGCGAGTTCCGGCAGCGACTCGTAGATCAGTTTCGTCATTTGATAGGCGAGATCGTCGGAGACGGCGGAACTGGTCACGAGATAGTTGACCACCGCCGCTGTCGGCACGTCCTTGTCCTGCCCATTATAGGTGTTGGCGGGGATGATGACCGCCTTGAACGGCGGGCCGATCTTGTCGACCACCTCCTTGGGAACGGAAACCACGGTGATATCGGTTGAGGTGGACAGATCCTTCAGCGAGGCCACCCCGAGGCCGGCCGATTGCAGCGTCGCGTTCAATTGCCGGTTCTTCATCAGATCGACGGATTCCGCGAACGGCAGATATTCGACCTTGCCCATGTCCTTATAGCTCAGTCCTGCCGCGGCAAGGATCGCGCGCGAGTTGAGCTCGGTTCCCGACTTGGGGGCGCCGACTGAAAGGCTCTTGCCCTTGAGGTCGGCCAAGGTCTTGATGCCGCTGTCGGCGGTGGCGACGATCTGGACGTAGTTCGGATAGATCGCGCCGATGGTGCGCAGCTTGTCCAGCTTGGACTTGAAGCCCGCCTCTTCGTCGCCCTCCCACGCGGCCTTGAGCGAATTGCCGAGCGTAAACGCGATCTCGCCACGGCCCTGCTGCAGCAGGATCAGGTTCTCGACCGACGCCTTGGTGGCCTGCACCTGGGTCTTCACGCCAGGTATCTTGTCGCCGTAGATTTTTCCGATGGCGACGCCGAGCGGGTAATAGACACCGGAAGTGCCGCCCGTCAGCACGTTAATGAATGCTTGCGCCCGCGCGGCCGGCGCCGAAAAAACCACCGCCACTGCTGTGGCGGCGGCAATCAACCTCGAATTCATGACCATTATTCTTCCCCCCAGAAACCGCCCGGGAAATTGGACGGCGCAAGGCCCCGGGTCAAGCCATCCCATCGGCCGACAGGGTTGCGGAAAACAGGCGCCCGGGTCAGCGTGCGGTTGCGGGCAACCGCTTTGCACTTGCAACGCTGCCGCTCCCGTGCGGAATGCGGTGACCGGATTTCAGATCACCCGATGCTTCTCACTGAAACGTCATGTCCAGGCATTTCGAGATGTCGGAGCCGAGGCCGGATGAGATGGTGATGCAGCCGCGGACCTTCTGCGCGGTTTTGTCGCTCGCCCATATCGAGTAGCCACCGGGACCGAAAAACGAATTGGTGTTCGGCGGCTCGGTTTCGGTGGCGTCGAACGAGTAATTGGAGTCGGTGTCGAAGATGCGCGGCTTCTTGGTGCAGCCGCCGTCGGTCTGGACGCTGATCACTTCCTTGTTGTCTCGCGTCATCGCCAGGCTGACCTGGCACCGGAAATACTCCGAGGTCTTGACGTTGAAGACATAGGTGTAGGATTTGCAGGTCGCGGTATTGAGCTTGCCGGGGGCGAGACCGCGGCTGCAGGCAATTCTCTGATTATTGGAAAGCTTGAACTCGTCCGCCTTGGCAGCAGGAACCAGCGTCACCACAGACAACGCGACAGCCAAACAAATTTTCATGACGTGGTTCATCCGAATCATCCCTATGATCTATTTTGCTGCCGTTTCTTTAGCCGTAAAACGAAACATAGTCGCGAGGCAGCCTTCAGGAAATCCCAAAGTCTTGAACGACGCGCGCCGCGTGGAAAGGCTCGTCGTATTGACGCGATATTGACGTTCGTGATTTGTTCAGAACCGGCAGCCCGCCATTGTGAGACTAACTTTACCCAACCCGTTTGCTGGGAGCATGCATGATGACGAGATTTTCGACCAAGACCCTTTTGACGGCGGCTGCGCTGACCGCGCTCGCGACCTCCGCCTTCGCGGAAGCCGCCAAGCCGACGCCCTGGGTGCTGTCGCCGGACATGGGCTACGGCTATGGCAAGGACGGCAAGACGTTTTCCTATAAGATGGGCACCAACAATGCAGGCCTGCTGTTGAAGGGCGCGAAGAAAGTGCCCAAGAACACCTTGTTCTTCATCGGCCAGAACGGACAGCTCTACATGCGGACCGGGTCGTTCCTTGAAGGCGACGGCACGTTCATGTTCGGCCCGGATAACTGAGCAGCCGGCGCCTGGAGCCTTTTCCGTTTCGATCGAATCGAAACGGAGCTCCAAATTCCTGATTAGACGCGTTTTCTTGACGCGGACCGGTCTCCGCTTCGCTTGAAAACGCTCTAAAACGACGCCGCCAATTCCTTCGCGCCGGGCAAACGGCTGTTGCTGTCCATCCGGCTGTCGGTGACGGCCAAAAGCTTGGCCACCGTGTTGTGCCGGATCGCCACCGGATTGCGTTCGTAGCCTGAGCGCTGGAAGAAATTCGAGGTCGGGACCTGCTCGCGCAGTGCCTGCGGCATCGTCACCATGTCGAGCCCGGTCGAGTTGCCGGTCAGATTCATCATCTCCAGTTCGGCGGCGGTGAGCGGACGGGTATAGCCCTTGGCGCGCGCGAAGATCACCGACGTCAGGAGCTTGTGGGTCTGCAGCAGCGGGCCGACATCGATGTCCAGCACCATGGCATGAATGGCCCAGCCCTGCGGCGTATCGCCGAGCTTCTCGTGCTGCGCCCACTCGTCCGGCACCGAACGCGCCAGCGCCACCATCCGCTTGAGCACCGCGATCTTGTGCTCCATCACACTACGCGCAGCGCCGGACAATTGCGCGGCCTTCTCGGTGAGCGCGCGAACGAATTCGCGCCCCTGCTCGGCGATCAGTTCGACGCTGTTGGTGGTGAGCAGCTGATTATAGCCGATCGCGGTGGAGATCGCGCGCGCCTGCCGCGAGTATTCCAGTCCCGATTGCATGTCGTTATTGCCGTTGCCGCCGGTCTCGAACGCGTAGACCCGCACCGCCTGCTCGCGTGTGAGCCCGGCCGCGGCGGCTGTGCGGGCATAGGCGCGCTTGAACTCGATCTCGCTTGCGGGACGCTGCGGCGTGAACTGGAAATGCTCGGAAGCCGCCTTCAGGAGATCGGCGACGACCGGAATATATTTGCGCTCGCGGGGTGGACGCTCAGGCTCGGGCTCGGGGTTCACCGGCCGCTTCGGCCCAATATAGACCGGCGGCTGGGTCAGCACATAGTCATCGAGCCCGATCGGCACATGTTCGCGCCGCTTGGCGTTGCGGCCACGCCGTTTCTCGGCGATCGAATTCCAATAGGCGCCGGCTTCCTGCTCGAACGCCGCGCGGGCTTCCTGATATTGCCTGAGCTTGCGGCGATATTCCGCGATCGCCTGCGGCGAGGCCGCCTGCGCCATTGCGCCGGAAGTTGCCGCCGGAACCGGCGCAAAATCCATCGCCGCCGCCGGTGGCGCGATCAAGAGCAGCACGAGCGCGGAATGTCTGATGTGGCGAATCGGTTGGCAGCGCATCGGCCCTTTGTAACCCAAACCGCGGCTACTTCCAGGCAAACACCGGCTGTTCCAGCTCGGTGACGCGGGTATCGCGCCCGGCCAGCACCTCGCGAAACTGATAGAGCAGCGCCGCCGTCGGCGCATGAATCACGCCGCTATCGTGGTGAAAGCGGATCAGGCGCCGCGTGCTTTCGGGGATCGTCGTGAAATCGAAGGCCTCCGTGCGCTCGATCGTATCAAGCCCGATCCGGTGCACGGAGGCGACCTCCTGCGGATTGGGCGATATCTCGGCGCTCGCCGCCGTCCACACCACAACCGGGGTGATCAGATAGCCCGAGCGGGTCGGGTAGTCGTCAAGCAGGCCGAGCACCGAGCCGGGCTCAATTTCAAGGCCGAGTTCCTCGTGCAACTCGCGCAGCGCCGCGGTCGCGGGCGTCTCGCCCTCGTCGCAGCGTCCGCCCGGCAGCGCCCATTGATTGCGGTGGGTGCGCAAATCCGCGGCGCGCCGCGTCAGCAACAGCGCGGTTTTTCGGGCGCTGCCGTCGGTCTCGACCAGGGCGATAGCGACCGCGGCCCGCTTCAGCGCCGGCGCCGGTTCGCCGCTCCGGCAGCCGCGCAAAGCTGGCGCAGCGCGCCGCGATATTCCGCCTCGTGGCATCGTCGAACGGCCTGGTCATCCCGCTTGACTACAACACGGCGGCGATCGATGAAATGAGCCCAACGCCGAATCCCTCGCCGGGGCTGGAATGACTGCCATGACCGACAAGGCCACGGAGAAACTGAAGGCCTCCGGATGGACCATCGTCGAGACCACCGGCTTCCTGCATCTGGTCGGACCACTGTGGCAACGGGTGGTCGACGGCGAGCACGAATATGCCCTGGTCGCGCAGGACAAGCACCATAACCGCCGCGGCCTGGTGCAGGGCGGGGTGCTGATGACGTTCGCGGACCGCACCTGCGGCATGACCGCGCGATACGTCTCGGGCAAGCCGAAACTCGCGACCGTCCAGCTGGACACCCATTTCGTCGAGGCCGGCAAGATCGGCGAGGTTCTGGTGTCAAAACCACACGTGGTGCGCTCCACCCGCAGCCTGATTTTCATCACCACCGAAGTCACCGTCGACAAACGCTGTATCGCCATGGCCAGCGGCGTGTTTAAGATATTGAAGAGCGAGTGAGCGGCGGCGCCCTTCTCTCGCCCGTGCATTGCGAGGAGCGAATTGGCGAGGCGGAACGATTCCGTCATTCCGGGATGGTGCGTTAGCACCAGACCCGGAATGACGATTCATGTGAAAGGACCCAACCGATGCAATACCGCCCCGTCGGCCGCAGCGGCCTGAAGATCTCGCCGATTTGCCTGGGCACCATGATGTTCGGCGGACCGACCGACGAGGCGACCTCGGCGCGGATCGTTGCGAAAGCGCGCGAGGCCGGCATTAACTTCATCGATACCGCGGACGCCTATTCGAAAGGCAATTCCGAGCAGGTGGTCGGCCGCGCCATTTCCAACAGCCGGCAAAACTGGGTGCTCGCCACCAAGCTTGCCAACGCCATGAGCGACGATCCCAACCACGGCGGACTGTCGCGGCGCTGGGTGCTGCAGGCCGCCGAGGAGAGCCTGAAGCGGCTCGGCACCGACTATATCGACATCTATTATCTGCATAAGGAAGACCATTCGACACCGCTGGACGAGACCGTGCGCGCGATGGGCGAACTGATCCGGCAAGGCAAGGTGCGCTATTTCGGCGTTTCGAATTACCGGGCCTGGCGGGTCGCCGAAATCTGCAACATCTGCGACAACCTCGGCATCGACCGTCCGGTCGTCAGCCAACCCTATTACAATGCGATGAACCGCATGCCCGAGGTCGAGCATTTTCCGGCCTGTCATTTCTACGGCCTCGGCATCGTGCCCTACAGCCCCCTGGCGCGCGGCGTGCTCACCGGCAAATACGCACCGGACGCCGAGCCCGACAAGGAGACCCGCGCAGGCCGCAAAGATACCCGCATGATGCAGACCGAGTGGCGGCCGGAATCGCTGAAGCTGGCGCAGGAGATCAAGCAACACGCGGAAGCCAAGGGCATCACCGCCGGACAGTTCGCGGTATCCTGGGTGCTGAACTCCGCCTTCGTCAGCGCGGTGATCGCGGGTCCCCGCACCGAAGAACAATGGGACGATTATCTGCGGGCGCTCGACTATCGCTTCACCGCCGAGGACGAAGCGCTGATCGATCGGCTCGTCGCATCAGGTCATCCCTCGACGCCGGGCTATAACGATCCGGCGTATCCGATCGAGGGGCGAAGGGCGCGAACGGCGGGGTGAGGGAGCATGGAGCGCGGTCCGTCTTTTCACAATCTCGCTAAATAGATTCAATCGGAAACATATCGAACAAGTTCTTCCTTCTCATCAGCTTGATTGCGATCGCCGCATAGCTGAAAACAATCATTCCGAAAAATGGATAGCCGAAATATCCGAAAAAAGGCATTTCAAACACCTTCCAAAACCCGACGTAAGGGATTGTGTACGTCCATTTCGGAAGCGAATAGTAGTTCCACATCTCCCAGCAGAACCCGGTAAACATCGTCGCTGCCATGATCGAGAACAACCAAATCCAGCCGTTCTGCCGGACGTCCGCAAGAAGCGACGGATACCCAATCGAGAATGCGATAGGCTCAAGAATCAGGATGGGCGCGATCCACACCAGCGGAAACGTCTCGTGAGGAAAGAGCGGAAGCAACGAATAGCAGCCCATTCCAAGCAGAACCGAGCCAGCCAACCGAGCGTCAGTGACGTTCGGTCGCCACTTCGGCCAGCCGCAACTGGATTTTTGAAGCACAGAAGCGAGAAAGAAATTCGCCGACAGAACGGCAGGCACCACCGTCGAAAAATCGATGGAAGCTCGAATGAAGTACTGCATCGCGGAAATGGGATGCGCGAGATGGTAGTGCCAATTTTGCACAATCGCATTCATTCCTTCAAAAAACCACCAAAGGGGTATCGAGATCACAAACAAGAGAAGGAACGACCAACCCATCAATTCCAACAAAGACCTCTTGAACAGCACCTGTGATAATCCATTGATCATCAATATATAACCGAGCCAAAGGGGGAAAAATGAGAGCTCGGAGAATATGCCAAACGAGCCCCACGCAGCGCTCCACGAGAGCCCGACCAGAAAAACCCCGACGACCAAGAGCACCATGATATCATCCAGCACAGTCAGCTCGTCGACCGAACTGCCTGCGGACTATTTATAAAATGGAATCTCCATCAGGAACAACTGAACGGTATGCGGTTTTAAGTCGGTCAGCGTCAACATAAGGATGATTGCAGGCCCGCACACCGAAGAGCAATAGGACGATTACTTGCGCGCGCTCGACTGTCGGTTTGCCGCCTAGAACGATGGGCTGATCGATCGGCTGTCGCCGCCAGCTTTCCCTCGATGGGTGAGCAAAACGAGCCGACCTATCTTATTGGGGCGCCGACCCGGGGTAAGGACCAGGGCTCTTAGGGACATAACGAGCCTGCGTCTCGATCAGCAGAGGCAATCTCCTCCTGTAGCGAAGCGCTGATCGACCGGCTGGTCGCACCCGGCCATCCCTTGACGCCGGGCTATAACGAATCCGGCTTATCCGATCGAGGGACGAAGGGCGCGCACGGCGGAAGGAAGGGCGCAGCGCGGCAACCGCGGTCGTCAGCCGACGATATAGGCCGCCGAACCCGTCGCGATCTGCTCGTCGGTGTCGTTGACGAGCTCCATATGGACCACCGCGACGCGGCCGCCGAGCCGCACGACGCGGCCGGTGGCGATGAAATATTTGCCGCGCCCCGGCCGCAGATAGTCGATGCGCAGGTCGATGGTGCCGATGTTCGGAAAATGCCGCGGCGGCGTCTCCTCGGTTTTCTTCTCGGTATGATTGGCGAGCGAAGCCATTGCGATGGCAAGGCCGCCCACCACGTCCAGCGTCGCCGAGATCACCCCGCCATGCAGGATCTGGCGGATCGGGTTGCCGACCAGCTCGGGCCGCATGTCGAACCTCAACCGCGGCGCCTTGGGGTCGAGCGAGTCGATCTTCAGGCCGAGGACACGATTGAACGGGATCATCTGCTCGAAGGTGCGCCCGATCTCGGCCTCGATGCTCTCAACGTCGCGTCGGCTTGTCATGTCGATATTCCCGATCGAAGGCCCCTACGCCTCCCGTTACCGGAATAGAGGCTGATTTCCCGCCGGCGCGCCAGCGGAGCGGCTGCATCGCGGATATGTCCGGATTTGTTACCATTGCGGCGGCCTGCTACTCGCGGGCCAGCATCTCCTGGCCAAGCTTTTTCACCATCTGCCGCTCGTAAAATTGAGGCGCAAGGCGCGACAGCCACCAGGACGAACGCGACACCGCGTCGGGCAGCAGCAGGCGTCGTTCCTCTGCCGCCGCCGTGAAGATCTTGCCGGCTATCGCGTGCGGCGTGGCTCGCGTGCCGACGATGGATTGGGGATGGCTGGCGAGATTGCCGTCGCCGGCCAGCGCATTCTTCTCGATGCCCGTCTCGATGAACGATGGGCACACCAGCAGCACCTTCAGACCGAGCGGTTCGACTTCCGTGCGCAGGCTGTCGAAGAAGCCGTGCAGCGCATGCTTGCTCGCCGCATAGCCGGTGCGGGCGATCAGCGGCGCAAAGCCGGCCACGCTGGAGATGACGAGGATCATGCCCCGTCGCGCGACCAGCTCCGGTAGCGCCGCGTGGGTGCAATGCAGGGCGCCAAAGAAATTCACGGCCATCACGCGCCGGATCACTTCGGGCTCGGTGCGCGCAAAGGCGCTGCGATGGGTGATGCCGGCGTTATTGATCAGCACGTCGATGCCGCCGAATGCCCGTATCGCACCGGCGATGGCACGGCGGCAGTCCTCGTCCCGGGTGACGTCGCAGACCTCGGCGACCGCCGCTATCCTTTTCGCTTGCAGATCGGCAAGCAGGCCCGCCAACGCGGCGACGTCGCGATCCAGCGCGACGATCCTCGAACCGGCATCGCCGAAGCGAAGACATAAAGCGCGCCCCAGTCCGCCTGCTGCCCCGGTGACGACAACGACCTTGCCGCGAAAATCACGCAATGTCTCGCCCCTTCATCTCCGGGCCTTCGCGCTGGCGCGCCAGAAATCGAACACTTCGGGCGAGGTCTTGCGCGGCACGTAGCCGAATTCCTGCTTGAGCCTGCGGTTGTCGAGCACCGGCCGGTAGCGCAGGAAGTCCACCTGCTCCGGGCCGTACTGGGTGAGGTGAAGGCGCTTGAGCACGGCCAGCGCGGCCCCTATCAGCCAGGCCGGCAGTACGACGCAACGCTTGCCGAGCCGGGCGGCGATCTCCTCGATGGTCAGCGCACCGTCGCCAGCGACGTTATAGATGCCGGTCTTGTCCGTTGAGATCGCGTGCAGGATGCTGCCCGCCACGTCCTGATCCCAGATGAACACGAAGGGGCTGTCGGAACCGCGGATGGCAATCAACCGCGGCTTCTCGAAGAGATCGGTGATCTGGTTGTGCACGGTCTCCCCGAGGATGGTGCCGATGCGCAGCACTACCTGTTTCAATTCCGGATGCTCGGTGCGCCAGCGCGCCAGCATCTCCTCCACCAGCCGCTTGTGGTGCGCATAGGCGAAGGCCTCGTTGCCGCGGACAGGCCAATCCTCGGCGATCCAGGCCGGGTTGTCCGGGTAATAGCCGTAGGCCGCGCCGCTGGAGGCGACGATGATTTTTTCCACGCCCGATGCGAGGCAGGCCTTGAGCACGTTCTCGGTGCCCAGCACGTCGACCGAATATTCGAATTCGCGATTGCTGTCTTTGCCCGGCGTAACGATGGACGCCAGATGCACCACGATCTTTGGTGCCCTGCTTTTGAAAATTTCGACCAACTCGGGCGAGCGCACGTCGGCTAGACAATATTCGACACCCGGCAGCTGCCTTTGCACCGGGATGTCGCGAACATCCACCGCGACGATGCGCCCGACGGCGGCCGCATCGGCTGCGAGCGCCGCAACCAGTTGCGAGCCGAGATAGCCGGCCGCACCGGTGATCAGGACCGGGCGCGCATTCATCGTCACTCCTTTTCCGCGACAAGCGATTGGCTTGCCGCGGCGAGGGATCGGGGAAGAGGCGGCCTCCTCGACCAGAAGGTGGCCAGCGACAACCCGGCGACGATGTGCCAGATGCCCCACCAGGCCGCGACAATCGCCATGCCGCCAAGGCCATCGAAGAAGTTGAAGATCAGGATCAGGCCGAGGCCGGAGTTCTGGATACCGCACTCGATCGACACCGCCCGCCGGTCTGGCTCCGGCAAACCGGCGAGCAAACCGAGGCCGTAGCCCGTGGCCAGCGCCGAGGCGTTGTGGACCAGCACCACGCCGACCACCATGCCGACATAACTGACAAAATACTGCCAGTTCGCTCCCAGCGCCGCCAGCACGAAGACCAGGAAGAAACCCAGCGAAAAATATTTCATCGGCTTGCGCGCCAGGTCTGTGAAACGCGGCCAGCGGTGCGACACCAGCAGTCCCGCCGCCAGCGGCAAGCCAAGCAGCAGGAAGACGTGCACGAACATTTCCAGCGGATTCACCGCGACCTGGCGCAGGATCGGCTGCGCCGGCTCGTACAGCCCGCCCCAGAAGGCGATATTCAGCGGTGTCATGAAGATCGCTGCCAGCGTGGACGCCGTGCTGATGGATACCGACAGCGCGGTATTGCCGCGGGCGAAATGGGTGAGAAAGTTCGAGATGTTGCCGGCGGGACAGGACGAAACCAGGATCATGCCGAGCGCGATGCTCGGCCGCGGCTGCAGCAGGAGCACCAGCAGGAAAGTCGCCGCGGGAAACACCAAATGGTGGGCGATCAGGCCGATGACCAGCGCGCGCGGCGTCTTCAGCGCCGCCCTGAAATCCTCCGCCTTGAGCTCGAGCGCGACGCCGAACATGACAAAGCCGAGGACGCAATTCAGGAGGAACAGCGTCTGGGGATTGAAGTTGAGGCGAACCAGATCGATATCGGCCACGGCTCGGCCTCCTAGGCCTTCGGCTCCTCGTGCATCTTCTTGAAATGAAGCAGGCCCGGCGCCCACATGTGCTTGACCGGATCGACATCGACGTGGATCACCGCGCATTTGCCGGAGGCCAGCGCCTGCTGCAGCGCCGGTTTCAGCTGCCGCGGATCGGAGACGCGAGCGCCATAGGCGCCCATGCTCTGGCCAAGCTTGTCGAACTCGATCTCGCCCAGATCGGCATTGATCGTCTCTTCCGGACCGAGGTGCTTGAACAGCATGGTTTTGAACGGCCGCAGCATGAACTGCTGATTCATCTTCACCATGCCCCACTGCTTGTCGCACAGCACGATGTAGATCACCTGCGCCTTGTTGCGCACCGCGGTTTCGATCTCCTGCGGATGGAAACCCATGGCGCCGTCGCCGATGATGCAGCACACCGGCTTGCCCGGCTGCGCCACCGCGGCGCCTACCGCCTGCGCCATGCCGGCGCCGAGCATTCCGAATTTGAAGGTCGACAGCACCGTGTTCGGCACTTTCACCTGATGGTAGAACATGGCCCAGATGGTAGCGTTGCCGCCGTCCGCCACCAGCACGGTATCCTCCGCGAACACCTCGCCGCACACCGCGCCGATATGCGCCGGGTTCATCGGCACTCTCAGGTCGGAGAGCGCCTTGTCCCAGCCCTCACGGTCCGCCTTCTGGGTCTTCGCATAGCCGGCAACGCGAGCGCGGCGGCCGTCGAGCCGGATTTCGCTCTTGCGCCGCTCCAGCTCGTCACCCAACAGTTCCAGGGTGCGCCTGGCATCGGCGAGAATGGCGAGATCGACCGGCTTGTTGAGACCCAGCATGTCGCTGTCGATGTCGATCTGAATCGTCTTCTGCTCGGACGGATGCCGCCAGTAGGGCGGCTTGCCCCACCAATCGGTTTCGCCGACGCGCGATCCGATGATCAGGACCACGTCGGAATCGTTGCGGACCTTGTGGTTGAGCTTGACGTGCGGCATCGGCACGGCCAGCGGCGAGGTTTCCGGCAGCACGCCCCGCGCCGCCCAGCTCGTCGTCACTGGCGCGTGCAGCAGTTCGGCAACGCGCCGCAGCGCGGCGAAGGCGCCGGCATGGATGATGCCGCTTCCGGCGTGGATCATCGGCGCCTCGGCCGCGATCAGCATTTGGGCCGCTCGCGCAACCTGCTCGGCGGTCGGCGTCAACGGTTCGGTTTGGCGGTATTGGTGCGGCGCCCAGATCGCGACCGGCGCCTTGAACTTGCCGTTCATGATATTTTCCGGGACGTCGACATGCACGACCCCTGGCCGGCCTTCGTAACTCTTGCGCAGCGCCTTGCGCATCAGCTCCGGGATGCGCTCGAACGACGAGACCGCTTCGCTCGATTTGGCCATCTTGCCGATGACGCCGGCCTGATCGAAACACTGATAGGTTCCGCCGCGATCGGGATACATGATGCTCGGCCGCCGCGCGCTGGTGATGACCAGCACGCGGTTGCCCTCGCCCTGCTCGACCACCAGGCCGGGCAGGATGTTGGCGACGCCCGGGCCGTTGCTGGCCATGCAAACCCCGAGCTTGCCCGTGAGACGCGCGTAGGCGCCGGCCATGTGTGCGGCAGACGTCTCATGCCGTGGCGTGACGATCTCGATGCCGAGCCGGTGCAGCGCCGAATAGAAACCGAAATAGGTGCCGTCGACGATGCCGAAAACCTTGTCGACGCCTTCCGTCTGCAGCATCCGGGCAATGACTTCGCCGCCGCTGATCTCCGCCATCCCTGACCTTCCCTAAATCCATTTTCTTTGGGGCAAGGCTAGGCTCGCCGGGCAAAGTCCGTCTTTGCGCCAGATCAACTGCAATGGAGGAAGCGCCGGCAGCGCTGGCTCTTCTCAGCCCTCGGTCTCGAGCCCGGTCGGCATCGGCACGTTCTCGGGAGAAAGGTTCAGGCCGGCGGCAAGCGCGATGGTTTCCAGCAGCGCGGCAAAATCCTTTTCCAGATAGGCGGCCGGATCATCCTTCAGCGTCGCCGCGCCGAAATGGCTCTGCAGCGCCTCGCGCGTCGCCGCCGTCACCGGCATGGCGACATCGAGGTCGCGCGCGGCCTTCAGCCCGAGATCGAGATCCTTGCGCAACAGCGCCGGCGTGAAGGTCGTGGTCCAGTCGAGATTGACCAGCGCGTTGCTCTTGTATTTTGTAAACGTCGATCCGAGCACGCTGGCGTTCATGAAATCCAGGAACGAATGCCTGGGTACGCCGGCCTTTTGCGCCAGAATGGTGATCTCGGCGAGGTTCTGGATCACAACGCCGAGAAAGACGTTGTGGGCGATCTTGCAGATGCGCGCGAGCTCGCCCTCGCCGACATAGGAGACGCCGGAGGCCGCGATGGTCGCCAGATAAGGCTGCACCTGATCGAACGCCGCCTTCGGACCCGACACCACCGTAGACAGCTTGCCGGCCTTGACGCATTTGCCGTTGCCGCTGACGGGGGAGCTGACGAATTCGCAGCCCAGTTGCTTCAGCCGGGCGCGGATCGCTTCCGACTGCTCGACCCCGATCGAGGAGCAATCGACCAGGATTTTCGGGCGCGGGCCGGAGGCGGCCGCGACGAGACCGTTGTCGCCGAAATAGACCTGCTCGAGATCCTTGCCCGTCGACACCATCGTGAACACGATATCCTTGCCGGCAAGCTCGTTTGGATGATCGACGATCTGCCCGCCCTGCTTGGCGAGCGGTTCGGCCTTGGCGCGGGTCCGGTTCCAGATCGCAACGGAGTTGCCGGCCTTCAGCAGACGCTCGGCCATCGGATAGCCCATGCGCCCCATGCCGATCCAGCCGAGGGAATGTTTTGCCATTATTTTCTCCTTGGATTTCTTGGCTTGCCGTCATTGCGAGGAGCGAAGCGACGAAGCAATCCACACTTCCTTCGCGGCCATGGATTGCTTCGCTTGCGCTCGCAATGACGGTCTCTAATCCCGTCGTCTCAATACCGATTGGCGATCGGCAGTTCTTCTGCCGGAAACAGCGTGATCACCTGACAGCCCTTGTCGGTGACGACGACTTCCTCTTCGATGCGCGCCGCCGAGAATCCGTCTTTCGCCGGGCAATAGGTTTCCAGCGCGAACACCATCCCGGTTTTGATCTCCATCGGATTTTCCAGCGACACCAGCCGCGAGATGATCGGGCGCTCGTGCAGCGCGAGCCCAAGGCCGTGACCGAACTGCAGGCCGAACGCCGCCATTTCACTGGGAAAGCCGAAATCCTCGGCCTTCGGCCAGACGCTCGCGACCGTGTCGGTCGAGACGCCGGGCTTGATCAGCGAAATCGCGACATCGAGCCATTCGCGGCACTTCTTGTAGGCGTCGTGCTGCACCGGCGTGGCGCGGCCGATATTGAAGGTGCGGTAATAGCAGGTGCGATAGCCCTGATAGGACTGCAGGATGTCGAAGAAGGCCTGATCGCCCGGGCGCAGGATGCGATCGGTGAAGTTATGCGGGTGCGGATTGCAGCGCTCGCCCGAGATCGCATTGATCGCCTCGACGTCGTCGGAGCCCATCTCGTAGAGCATCTTGTTGGCGAGCGCGACGATGTCGTTTTCGCGCACGCCGGGCTTCAGCGCTTCGTAGATCGAATGATAGACGCCATCGACCATGGCGGCGGCCTGGTTGAGCAGCATGATCTCGTCGATGTTCTTGATCTCGCGCGCGTCCAGCATGACCTGCTGGCCGTCGACGACCTTCATGCCGGCCTTCTGCAGCTCGAAGAACATCGCGGTCTCCGCGATATCGACGCCGACCGGCATGTCGGCGACGCCGGCCGCGCGCAGCAGGCTCATGACCTCCTCGGCATGCGCCTTCATCAGCCCGACCGAAGGCGGCACGGTGCCACGCATCCCGAGCATGCCGGCGCGACAATTGTCCGGCACCAGCCAGTCGCAGTTGATGCGGTGATGCACCGCCGCCGAGCCGAAATCCCACACGATCGGCTCGCCGTCGCCGGCCAATAGCGCAAAGCGACACAGCTTGTCGCGCTCCCACTCGCCGATCTTGGTGCCGGAGACGTAGCGGATGTTGTTGACGTCGAACAACAACAGCGCGCCGCAAGGCGAGGCCTTCAGCGCCGCGCGAGCGCGCGCCAGCCGGTAATGACGCAGGCGATCGAAATCGATCCGGCGCTCGAAATCGACCGACATATGGCCGTGCGAGGGGATCGCCCGATCCCAGCGCCAGTGCGGATCGAGATGCTCGGGGCGAATAAGGTGCGGCTTGAGCGCGTTCGAAACATTCATGGGGATGACCGGCCGGAGGGCGTTGCAATCGATTGCATAAAGGGTTTTATAGCTGCCTGTCAAGGGTGCGCCGGTGGAGCAGCGATGCCCGCTGCCGGGCTTTGAAGCGACGGAACTGACCGCGAATGGTACGGAAAAACAGGGCCGTGACGGCAAAGGGCGCAAAAGGCGTGCCCGCGTCACGTCCGACGATCAAGGACGTCGCGGAAAAATGCGGCGTGCATCCCTCCACCGTGTCGCGGGCGCTGAGCCCGGCGATGAGCCGTCTCGTTGCGCCCGAAGTGGCAAAGCGCATCCGCGCTGCAGCGGCGGCGCTCGGCTATCAGCCGAACGTAACCGCGGCGGGGCTGCGCACCGGGCGATCCGGCCTGATCGGCGTGCTCGCGCCCGACATCTCCGACCCCGGCTTCCCGCCGATCCTGAGCGGCATCACGGAGACGCTCGGATCCGAGGGCTATGCCACGATCGTGGTCGACGTCGGGCCCGATCCCTCGCGAGAGCAGGAACTGGTCGACAGACTGATCGCGCGCGGCGTGGACGGTCTGGTGCTCGCGACGGTGGCCTTGAACGATCCCGTAATCGGCCATTGCCTCGCCGCGTCGGTTCCCGTAGTGCTGGTCAACCGCATCGACGCCGGCCGAAAACTGCCGGCGGTCGCGACCGACGATGAAGCCGGTATGCGGCTCGCGGTCGACCATCTCGTCGGCCTCGGCCACAGCCGCATCGGCCATATCGCAGGCCCGCAGCATGTGTCCACCGGTACGCTGCGCCGCGCGGGGTTCATGGCTGCCGCCACCCGCGCGGGACTATCGGCGCAAAATATCATGATCGAAACCGCGCCCGCCTATACCCGCGAGCAAGGCCGGCTGGCGGCATTGCGTCTGCTCGATCGCGAGCCAGCGCCGACCGCGATCGTTGCCGCCAACGACCTGCTCGCGCTCGGCATCTATGATGCGCTTGGCGAGCGCGGCCTGAATTGCCCGACCGACGTCTCGGTGGTCGGCCACAACGACATGCCCTACGTAGATATGTTATCGCCGCCATTGACCACCGTGCGCATCGCCCAGCGCAGCATGGGCGATAAAGCCGCGCGGCTGCTGCTTGAGCGGATCGCGGACCCCGCCATGCGCCGCGAGCGCGTGGTGCTGGAACCGAAACTGATCGTGCGGGGATCGACGGCGAAGCCGAGGGAGTGAGCGTTGCGCGTTTTGCGGATGCCACTCCAAGCGGCCGTTTGACGGGAACGGATGCGAAGTCAATTGATTGAAGTCAAATGATTGAAGGGATCGTATTGCGGTCGCCGGGAGATTTCGGCTCGACCGCGTCAAAAGGAAGCGGGCGATCAACATCAACACAACTTTAACGAATTGCTTTATCCAGTGGACATTGTCCTGACGCCTTTTCCGGTGCGGTTTTCATGAGCATCCCTCATGTCCGCCCCACGGACAGGAGAGGTTTCGACGCTACTGCAACAATTTGAATTATCTGCGAGGCAACCGGAGCCAATTATTTTCACGGGTTGCCGGTAGCACAGGATTGTCACTCCCCTGTCTTCCCACCTCGAGCGCGAAGATGTCCGACCAGACGAAAGCCATGACAATGTTCTCCTCTCTGATTAACGAAATTCAGGACACAACGGTATCCGGGCTCACGAAAAGGCAGTTAAAGGCACTCACGCGCATCACCGATCTGTTCGTCGCCGGGTCAGGTCGTCACTCGAAGAAGCAAATTGAGCTATTTGACGAGGTGTTCAAAACCCTTGTTGCCGTGATTGAGCTGGAAACCCGGGTCAAACTCGCGCACTATATCGCAACCGCCTCAGATGCGCCGGCGACGCTGGTTCGAGCCTTTGCCTCCGACGAAGCTGTCGCCGTGGCGGCCCCGGTTCTCAGCCAGTCGGCGGCGCTGAGCGACTCCGATCTCGCGGCCAACGCCACCACCCAGAGCCAGGGGCACCTTCACGCCATCGCGCGTCGTCGAACCCTCAGCGAAGTCATTACCGAAATACTGATCGAGCGCGGCGAACAAAACGTCGTCCACACGGTTGCGCAAAATGCCGGCGCCCGCTTTTCCGACGGCAGCTTCCGCGAACTCGTCGCACGCGCCGGCGACGACGCCCAGCTCGCGCTGCATGTCGGAATGCGCCACGACATTCCCCGCCATCATTTCTTGAAACTTCTTGAAACCGCGTCTGCTTCGGTCTGCGCCAAAATCGTGGCGGCAAACCCGCAATTCGCCGATGCCGTGCAGGATGCGGTCACCGAGGTGATCGACGACATAAATCTGGAGGTTCGCAAAAACTCGCCGGATCACGTCAAGGCAAAGTCACGGGTAAAGCGGCTCCAGAATTGGCATGAACTCGGCGAAGGCAATGTTCATTCGGCCGCGCGGTCGCAAAACTTTGAACAAGCGGCAATGGCTCTGTCGGTGCTCGCCTGCTGTCCTATCGAGATGGCGGAACGGGCGATCCTCAACGATAATCCCGGCGTGGTGCAGGTCATCGCAAAAGCCGCCGGCTGCTCCTGGGCCACGGTCAAAGCGCTCTTGCTGATGACGGTAGCGGACCGCAGTATCTCTGAAAATGATCTTGTCCGGGCGCGCGAAAATTACGAGCGGCTCGAGCCCCAAACGGCAAGACGCGTGATCGAGTTCTACGATGCGCGCCGCAACATGCGTGGCATGGCAAGCCCGCCCACCGCCGCGGAGGCATCCGACAACTCAGCAGCTCGCATGGATCGTTTCGCCGGCGCTCCCGCCATCTCGAACCGTCGACTGGCGCAAGTATCGCGCGCTTGATGGTGCCCAGGGGCGGGATCACGATAACTGAGCTCTATCAACAAGTTATACTTCGGTGCGGGCGGCTTCCTACTCATTGTGCCGCCCGTTGATTTCTGAACCGGGCCCGCACCTGATTGAGGCGCCTACACGCGTACTCACCCGAAATAGTCCGCTCAAGCCCCAAAAGCGGTCGTCAACGCCGCCTTGGGCGAGGTCACCTTTGGGGCCGACCGCGGCTGTCATCGTCGAAAGCAGCCCCGCAACGAGCCGCGACGGCGTAGAGAGCATCCGGTCTCAGCGCGCAATCCGGGCGCGCTGAATGTCGGTGTTCGGAGGCGAAGCGGAAATCCAGGGCGGAAGCTGAGATTTGGCGGCACTCATTGGTCAGATGCTACTAAAGTCATATGCGCGCTGGAATGGCGGTGCGCCTCCCAGTGGGATTTGATCGCTAGCTGGGCGCGGTCTCAAGGCAACAACAAGGAATCCAGGAGGGACGCATGAAACGAATTTCCACAATTTTGGCTGGTGCGGTCGCCGCGATTGCGATCTCAGGAGCAGCGCAGGCGCAAATTATTATGAAGGCGTCGCATCAGTTTCCCGGCGGCAAAGGCGACGTGCGCGATGACATGGTGCAGATGATCGCCAAGGAAGTGAAGGCTGCCAATGTCGGGATCGACATTCAGGTCTATCCGGGCGCCTCACTGTTCAAGCCTAACGACCAGTGGAACGCCATGGTCAACGGTCAGCTCGACATCACGCTGTTCCCGCTCGACTATGCCAGTGGCAAGGTGCGAACCTTCAGCGCGACGCTGATGCCGGGCCTGATCCGGAGTCAGGATCGGGCAAAGCGCATCAACAACTCGCAGTTCATGACGGACATCCGCGCCGAAATCGAGAAGCATGGCGTCATCGTGCTGTCCGATGCCTGGTTTGCCGGCGGCATGGCTTCGAAGAACGGCTGTATCGTGAAGCCGGACGACATGAAAGGTCGCAAGTTCCGGGCGGCCGGCCCGACATTCGCAGGGATGTGGGAAGCGGCCGGCGCCAGCATCGTGAGCCCGCCTTCGAACGAAATCTACAACGCCTTCCAGACCGGCGTAGTGAACGGCACCGACACGAGCCTCGGTACCTTCCAGTCGATGCGGCTCTATGAAGTAACGGACTGCCTGACCGCGCCGGGCAACAACGCGCTGTGGTTTATGTACGAGCCCGTGCTGATGTCGAAGAAGAGCTTCGACAAGCTCAGCAAGAAGCAACAGGACACCGTTGTGGCGGCCGGCAAGAAGGCCCAGGCGTATTACGAGGGCAAGGCCGACGAAGTGAACAAGGAGGCCGTCAAGGCGTTTGAGGACCATAAAGTGAAGGTCGTGACGCTGAGCGACGCCGATTATCAGGCATGGCTGGAAGTGGCGAAGAAAAGCTCCTATGCCAGCTTCGCCAAGGACGTGCCGAGCGGGCAAAAGCTGATCGACGAAGCGCTCGCGGTGAAATAGCGGCAGGTGGCGGCCCCGGCGGATCGCTCCGCCGGGGGCCGACCGCGAGCCGGCACACGACTTTCAGCGACCCGGACAGTCCGATGGATGGTTTCATACGAGCCGTGACCTTCGTGTCGCGCGTGGCCGGGGTGACAGGCGCATTGCTGATCGGCCTCGCCGTTATCGTAATCTGCGACATGGTGACTGAGCGCTACGTGTTCAACCTCACCACCATCTGGCAGATCGACGTGGTGACGTATTGCGTGGTCGGCGCGACTTTCATCGGCAGTCCCTACGTCCTGATGACGCGCGGGCACGTCCATGTCGACATCCTGCCGCTGCACGTCGGCCCACGCGCGCGCTACTGGCTTGCCCTGGTGACCGGCCTCATTGCGCTTGCGTTCTGCATTGCGATCTTCGTGCTTTGCACGATCTACTGGTACGAGGCTTTCACCGAAAACTGGCTGTCCAACACCGTCTGGCGTGCACGGCTCTGGATTCCCTATCTCTCCATGCCGATCGGACTGGGCCTGGTGGTCCTGCAATACCTGGTCGAGCTGTTTTGCCTCGTGACGGGGCGCTCTCCGCCTTTTGGCATTTCGGAGGAGCAGACCGCGGAAGACGTTGCCCGCGCGCAAGCGCGTGAAGCCTTCGGAGAATCCCCGTGAGTCCCGGCATCGAAGGCTTGATTGTTCTGGTGGTCACGCTGTTGATGCTGGTGTCCGGTATCCCGGTTGCCTTTGGTCTCGGCGCGATCGCATTGTCCTTCCTCGTGATCTTCCAGGGCTTCGACGGCCTTAACGTCGTCGCCGAGACCTTCTGGTCCGGGCTCGACGAATTTACCCTGGTGGCTATTCCGATGTTCGTGATGATGGGCGCGGCGATCGGCTCCTCGCCGGCCGGCAAGGATTTGTACGAGGCGCTCGATCGCTGGCTCTATCGTCTTCCCGGCGGATTGGCGATTTCCAATATCGGCGCCTGTGCGATATTTGCGGCACTGACGGGGTCCTCGCCTGCCTGTTGCGCCGCCATCGGGAAGATGGGTATCCCGGAGATGCGCCGCCGCGGCTATCCCGACGAGGTCGCGACCGGCTCGATCTGCGCCGGCGGAACGCTCGGCATTCTCATTCCGCCTTCCGTCACCTTCATCCTCTACGGCATTGCTACCGAGACTTCGATCGGCCGGTTGTTTATCGCCGGCGTGATGCCGGGCGCGATGCTGACCGCGATGTTCATGTTGTGGACGCTATATAAGATCTGGCGTAGCGGCTTTCGTTCGCATGCCCCGGGCTTTCGCTACAGCTGGAGCGAGAAGTTTGCGTCAGTCCCGAAGGTCGTCCCGTTTCTGACCATAGTGATCGGCGTCATGTACGCGCTCTATGGCGGCGTCGCCACGCCGTCGGAGGCGGCCGGCGTCGGCGCCGCTCTCTGCCTGATCCTGGCGATCGCAATCTACCGGCTTTGGCGGCCGGACCAGATCTGGCACATCCTGCGCGACACCATGCGGGAGTCGGTGATGATCCTGACCATCATCGCCGCCGCGGTGCTGTTCGGCTACATGCTCACCTCGCTTTATCTGACGCAGACGCTGGCGCAAGCGATCGCCGACCTGCACGCCAACAAATGGGTGTTGATGTTCCTCGTAAACATCTTCTTGCTGGTCTGCGGCTTTTTCATTCCGCCCGCCGCCATCATCCTGATGACGAGCCCGATCCTTTTGCCGATCATCACCGCGGCAGGCTTCGACCCGGTCTGGTTCGGCGTGATCCTGACCATCAACATGGAGATCGGCCTGATCCATCCGCCGGTTGGCCTCAACATCTACATCGTCAGTGCCATCGCCCCGGACGTGCCGCTGTCAAAGGTGATGTGGGGCACGCTGCCTTATGTGGTCTGCATGATGCTGGCGATCGTGATACTCAGCATATTCCCCGAGATCGCGACCTGGCTGCCCGACAAACTCATGGGGGCCGTGCACAAGTAACATGTCAACGGCCGGTCGGGGTTCAGGCCGGCGGCGACCTCGACCTGTATAGTCCACGCGCTGATCCAAAACTAAACCGGAGGAACGCATGGCAAAAGAAACATAGGGAGATCAGCGCGCCGGGTTTTTGTTTTAGTCGCGCTATCGGCGACGCGAGGACTACGGACGGCTTTGCTGTCCAATAGCCGGAGTGCTGAAGGAACGGACGCCGCCAGCGTCGGTATTCGTTCCGTATGCGTCGAGCCAGCAAGTCATGACCTTCGCGGGTCGAAGTCGGGCTTGCCTTGATCCTCGACGAGCAGATTCGCTGGTGTTCCAAAGTCCCATGTCGGTGCGGGAAGGAAAAGGTTCAACCAAAACAGAATCTTAGGATATGCTTGGTGCCCAGGGGCGGGATCGAACCACCGACACTGCGATTTTCAGTCGCATGCTCTACCAACTGAGCTACCTGGGCATTTCCCTCGCCGCAGGCGGCTTGGGAGCGGGGGTTTATAGTCAGGCCGGGCAGCCCTGTCCACCACGCTTCGCCTGCGGCTTCGCGTGGCGCAGCCATGCGGATAGCCGAAAGGCGGAGCGTGCCCGGCGTAGCCCGGAGGGCGAAGACGGGCTCCGCCGCGGAGCACTGATAGCCGCCGAAAACACACGAAATATTGCTAATCCGGCGTCTTCGTCCTCGCCTCGGCACGGCCGGGAATGGCATAGGAACCGGACAGCCAGCGGTTCAGGTCGACGTCCCGGCAGCGCTCGGAACAAAACGGGTGCGAGGCCTCGGTGGCGGGCTTGCCGCAGATCGGGCACTTCTTGGCCGATGCCTTGCCGCCGATCGCTTGCCTTTGGGCGTCCCCTGGCCGGAGCCGGCGTCTTTTGCCGGCTTAGCTGGCATTCAACCAGCCGAAGCGGATCGGAAAACCCTCGCCGCCGAGCAGCGAGATCGATTCGTACAGCGGCAGGCCCACGACATTGGTGTAGGAGCCGACCATCTTGACCACGAACGATCCGGCGATGCCCTGGACGGCGTAGCCGCCGGCCTTGCCGCGCCATTCGCCGGAGCCGATATAGGCCTGGATGTCGTCCTCGCTGAGGCGCTTGAAGCGCACCCGGGTCTCGACCAGGCGCTGGCGAAAGGCCTCCTTCGGCGTCACCAGGCAGATCGCGGTGTAGACGCGGTGGTTGCGCCCCGACAACAGCCGCAGGCATTGCGAGGCTTCGTCGACCAGATTGGCCTTCGGCAGGATGCGGCGGCCGACCGCGACCACGGTGTCGGCGGCGAGAATGAAGGCGCCGCGCAATTCGTCATCGAGCTGCACCGATTTCAGCGCGGCGTCGGCCTTGGCCCGCGCCAGCCGGTTGGCGCAGGCGCGCGGCAATTCGCCCCGCTTCGGGGTCTCGTCGACATCGGCGGGACGCAGCGCATCGGGCTCGATGCCGGCCTGGTTGAGCAGAGCGAGACGCCGCGGCGAACCGGAAGCAAGTACGAATTTGGGGCGGCCTAGCATGCGGGCTTTTGTCGGCGGGAGGAAGGGGTTACGAACGCGCGCGGAACCTATCGGAAGGCATGCGTCGAGACAACCGGCTAACACATTATCGTCGCCCCCGCGAAAGCGGGGGCCCATAACCACAGGCCGGTGTTGTCGATGCAAATCTTGCGACAACCACCTGCCTTAAATCACGCCGTCACAGCGTATGGTCCTCGGCTTTCGCAGGGCACTGACATAAAAGCTTTATCCGCGGTCTATCACACGCTCACCGCGCCGGCCCTGGAAAACCGCCGGCGGATCCGCATCGACAGGGTGTCGCAGACCTCGCGATAGGCCTGCAGCTTCTGCTCGCGGTTGCCTTCCGCGCCGGTCGGATCCTGCGTCGGCCAGTATTCGACCTCGGCCGCATGCGTGCGCGTCAGTTCCAGCGCCTTGTGATGCGCCTCCGGCGACAGCGTGATGATGAGGTCGAAATTGAGCCCTTCCCAGTCGTCGAGTTCCTCGAACGTCATCGGCTTGTGGCCGGAAATATCCTGGCCCAGTTCCGCCATCACCGCGACCGCGAACGGATCGAGTTCGCCCTTGCGGACGCCGGCGGATTTCACATAGAGCGCCTTGGGAAACATGTGCTGCAGCAGGCTTTCGGCCATCGGCGAACGCACGCTGTTCAGGCCGCATGCGAACAGCACGGCCTGCGGAGTGCGCGCGCGCGGAGCCGCGCGCTCCAGCTCTGGCTGCATGCCTTTTCGACGGTGCCCTTCGGGATCATGCGACTGCCTGATCTGCGAAAACCGGTGCCCACTTTTCGGGATCATGCGCTAACCCTTCCAGTGCAGCACGCAGATCAGCGTGAACAGCCGGCGGGCGGTTTCGAAATCGACCCGCACCTTGCCCTTCAAGCGCTCCTGCAGCGTGCGCGAGCCTTCGTCGTGGATGCCGCGGCGGCCCATGTCGATGGCCTCGATCTTGTCCGGCGTGGCGGTGCGGATCGCCTGGTAATAGCTGTCGCAGATCATGAAATAGTCTTTCACGATGCGCCGGAACGGCGTCAGCGACAACAGATGCGCCACCACCGGCGTGCCGTCCTCTCTGCGGATATCGAACATCAGCCGGTTGCCGGTGATGCCGATATGCAGCGTGAACGGCCCCTCGCTTGCGCCTTCCGGCGCGAACAGGTTCTTCTCGATCAGGTCGTAGATCGCGATCGCGCGCTCGTGCTCGATGTCGGGGCCGGAACGCCCGATCGATTCCTCATCGAGCGTCACCGCGACGATGCGGTTGTTGCGAATCCTCGTCTGGTGGCGGTTTGGTCATGTCAGGTTGAGGCGCAGTCCGACCGAACGCGCATGCGCATCGAGGCCTTCGGCCTTGCCCAGCGTCATCGCCGCTCCGCCCAGCGCGCGCAACTGGTCCGGGCCGCATTTCAGGATCGAGGTCCGCTTCATGAAGTCGAGCACGCCCAGGCCCGACGAGAACCGCGCCGAACGCGCGGTCGGCAGCACGTGGTTGGAGCCGCCGACATAATCGCCGATCGCCTCGGGCGTGTGCGGGCCGATGAAGATCGCACCGGCATTGCGGATTTTCGCGGCGAACGCTTTCCGGATCCGAGGTCATGATTTCCAGATGCTCGGCGGCGATCGCGTTCGCAAGCGCCACGGCCTCGTCGAGCTGTTTCACCAGAATGATCGCGCCGAAATCGTTCCACGAGGCGCGCGCGATATCGGCCCGCGGCAAGGTCGCGAGCTGCGATTCCACCGCGCGCTTCGACCTCGCCGGCGAGCCGCGCGCTGTCGGTGATCAGGATCGACTGCGCGTTGACGTCGTGCTCGGCCTGCGCCAGCAGATCGGCCGCGATCCAGCCGGCATTGCCGGTGTCGTCGGCGATCACCAGCACTTCCGAGGGGCCGGCGATCATGTCGATGCCGACCTTGCCGAACACCAGCCGCTTGGCGGCGGCGACATAGGCATTGCCGGGGCCGACGATCTTGGCCACCGGCGCGATGGTCGCGGTGCCATAGGCCAAGCGCCGCCACCGCCTGCGCGCCGCCGACGCGGTAGATCTCGGAGACGCCGCCGAGATGCGCCGCCGCCAGCACCAGCGGATTGAGCTTGCCGTCCGGCGAGGGCACCACCATCACCACGCGGCCGACGCCGGCGACCTTGGCCGGCACCGCGTTCATCAGCACCGAGGACGGATAGGCGGCGGTGCCGCCGGGAACATAGAGCCCGACCGATTCGATCGCGCTCCAGCGCCAGCCGAGTTCGACGCCGAGCGCGTCGGTGAAGCGCTCGTCCTTCGGCAATTGCCGGCTGATGAAAGACCTCGATCCGGTCGCGGGCGAATTTCAGCGCCTCGAGCGTCGCCGGCGTCGCAGGCCTTCACCGCCGCGTCGATTTCAGCCGACGTGACGCGCAAGGCCTTCGCCGTCGAGATCGAGCCGGTCGAATTTCCTCGTCGCCTCGATCAGCGCCGCGTCGCCCCGCGCGGCCACGTCATCGACGATGGCGCGGGTCGCAAGCTCGATATCGGCCGACACCTCGCGCTTCATCGCGAGGAAATCGCGCGAATCGCTCGGTGAAATCGGCGCTGCTGCGGTCGAGACGAACGGGCATGATGGCTTTCCGGGGCCGGGTCATTGTGCGAAGGCCCACTGCTCAATGGCGCGGCGGCAATTTGCCGTCAACCCTTTGCTTTCAGGGGATCATTCCGTCATTCCGGGATGGTCCCAGCAGGGACCAGACCCGGAATCTCGAGATTCCGGGTTCATGCTTCGCATGCCCCGGAATGACGTCTTCTACATCAGATGGGCATGACTCACGCACCCAATCCCGAGGATTCGGCGCCTCGCTCGCCGGTGCCGAGATCGTCGGCGCCGAGGTCGGTCAGCTGGCATTCCAGGCATTCGACGTCCAGCCGCAGCGCCCCGCCATGGTTGAACAGCAGCACCGCGCTGCCGCTCGGGGCGTCGCCGGGGTGAAATTCGATTCCCAGCAGTTCCAGCGCGCTCTCCGGCGTCCCCAGATCGATATTGCGCGACTTGCACGACAGCACCCGGTCGAATCGCAATGCCGCGATCAGGCGGCGCGGCGAGGTTTCCCCCGACAGCGTCTGCTCCCAGTCCAGCCGGCTCATGCCGACCACCAGCCGCTTTTCGCCCTGCCGCCAGATGATGTCGGAGGTCTGCACGCGGGCGTCCTGGACATGCGCGGAGATCACGGCCAGATCGTCGGCATCGAGCGCGATCAATTTGAGCTGGGGCGCCATCGTCGGCCCTCCGGAGATTTATCCGCTGATGCGCTCGATGGTGGCGCCGCAGGCCGACAATTTGTCCTCGAGCCGCTCGAAACCGCGGTCGAGATGATAGACGCGGTTGACCATGGTCTCGCCTTCGGCGGCGAGCCCCGCGATCACCAGCGACACCGAGGCGCGCAGGTCGGTCGCCATCACAGGCGCGCCGCGCAATTGCGCGATGCCGTCGATGGTGGCGGTTTCGCCGTCGAGACTGATCCGCGCGCCGAACCGCGCCAGTTCCTGCACATGCATGAAACGGTTCTCGAAAATCGTCTCGGTGATGTGCGAGCTTCCCTTGGCGCAGGCCATCAGCGCCATCAGCTGCGCCTGCAGATCGGTCGGAAAGCCCGGGAACGGCGCGGTCGAGACTTTTACGGGATTGATGCCGGCGCCGTTGCGGGTGACACGAATGCCCTCGTTGTTGGGGGTGATGACAGCGCCGGCTTCGGTCAGCACGTCGAGCGCCGATTGCAGCAGTTCCGGGCGCGCGCCGGAAAGCTGCACGTCGCCGCCGGTCATCGCCACCGCCATCGCATAGGTGCCGGTCTCGATTCGGTCCGGCAGCACGGTGTGCCGCGCGCCGTGAAGTTTTGTCACGCCTTCGACCGACGATGCGGGGCGTGCCGGCGCCGGAGACCCGCGCGCCCATCTTGTTGAGGCAATCGGCGACATCAGCGATTTCCGGCTCGCAGGCGGCGTTGGTGATGACGGTGGTGCCCTTTGCCAGCGTCGCCGCCATCAGCGCGACATGGGTGCCGCTCACCGTGACCTTGGGGAAGTCGATCGCCGCGCCCTTCAGGCCGCCGGGCGCCTTCGCGACCACATAGCCGCCGTCGATGGTGAGTTCAGCGCCGAGCTTCTCCAGCGCCATGATCAGGAGATCGACCGGCCTTGTCCCGATGGCGCAGCCGCCGGGCAACGAGACCCTGGCCTCATGCATCCGCGCCAGGAGCGGCGCGATCACCCAGAAGGAGGCGCGCATCCGCGACACCAGTTCGTAGGGAGCCGTGGTATCGATGATGTCGGCCGCCGAAATGTGCAGGGTCTGGCCCTGATATTCGCGATCGCCGGGCCGCTTGCCCACGGAGGTGATATCGACGCCGTGATTGCCGAGAATGCGCTGCAATTGGGCGACGTCGGCGAGCCGCGGCACGTTGTCGAGGATCAGGGTCTCCTCGGTCAGCAGCGCCGCGATCATCAGGGGCAGTGCGGCATTCTTCGCGCCGGAGATCGGAATGGTGCCATTGAGCTTGCTGCCGCCGACGATGCGAATGCGATCCATGCCGAGCCCCGATTGTTGCTATGCATAAAGTATAGGGCGAAGGAGCCCCATATGGCAAAAGCGTGAAATTTGCGGCTATTTGATGGGGTTGAAGGCCATTCGCCCGTCATTCCGGGGCGATGCGAAGCACCGAACCCGGAATCTCGCGCCAATAACTTCGAGATTCCGGGTTCGACCGCCTGGAATGAGGTCGCCCCGGAATGACGAGTTAGACCGCGTTGATATCCTCGCTCTCCAGCACCGGCCGAGGAAAACCATCGCGCGCCACCTTGATCATGGCGCGGCCGACCTGCTCGGTCGTGGTCATGTAGTTCGGCGCCACGCGATGGAGCAGCGCCAATAGCGGCGCCGCGACGACATAAATCGCCTGCACCCAGCCGGTCTTGGAGCGGATGCCGTGCAGCGGCTGGATGCCGGCGGGGCGAAACATATAGGCCGCCTTGAACGGCAGCTTGAGCAGGTCGTTCTCGGTCTTGCCCTTGACCCGCGCCCACATCAGGCTGCCCCTTTCGGTGGAATCGGTGCCGCGGCCGGTGACATAGATGAACACCATCTGCGGATTGAGCCTTGCAAGCGTCCTCGCCGCGGCCAGCGTAATGTCGTAGGTCAGATGCCGGTAGCGCTCCTCGTTCATGCCGACCGAAGAGACGCCGAGACAGAAGAAACAGGCGTCGTAGCCCGCGAGCTCGGATTCGATCGCCGGAAAAATCGAAAAAATTGTCGTGCGAGGATCTCACGCAGCTTGGCGTGAGTTCGTCCGGTCAAGCTGCGCCCGACCGCGAGCACGCTTTCAACATCGGCATCGAGCAGGCATTCGCGCAATACGCCCTGCCCGACCATTCCGGTCGCGCCGAACAGGATGACTTTCATCCAGGTGAACTCCGCTCAATCCAGCAAAACCTTCGGCAGTCGGCTGAACCTTTCCGCTTCACTCAATCGTAGCATTCAATAATAGCGCGGGATCGGACCGTTATGCGGTGTTTTCCGATCCGACAGATCGAACAGCACTTCATCGACAAAGCACCAGCCCCAACCTTCCGGCGGATCGTAGCCTTCGATGATCGGGTGCTGCGTGGCGTGGAAATGTTTGCTGGCGTGCCGGTTGGGAGAATCGTCGCAGCAGCCGACATGACCGCACGTGCGGCAGATCCGCAAATGCGGCCACTCGCTCCCGCTCTTCAGGCATTCCTCGCAACCGAGCGCGCTCGGGGTGACGTTACGGATGCCGGCGATATGGGTGCAAGCTTTTGCCATCTCGTATTCCGTTCGCTAGTGCCTGATCCAGCTTCGCCGAATCAGGCTCGTCGTCCATCTTTTTGGGGCATAATCTTTTCCGAAAACCGGTTTCCACTTTTCGGGATCATGCCCTAATTTTTTGGACATGATCTTTTCCGAAAACCGGTCTCCACTTTTCGGGATCATGCTCTACAGCGCCGGCTTCGCGGCATCGCCGAGAAAGCCGTGCAGCGCCGCCACCACCTGCGCGCCCTCGCCGATCGCGCCGCCGACCCGTTTAACCGAGCCCGAGCGTACGTCGCCTACGGCAAACACGCCCGGCACCGAGGTTTCCAGCGGCGGCACCAGCCGCCCCAGATTTTGCTCGGACTGCGCGCCGGTGACGACAAAACCTCCGCGATCGAGCGTGACGCCGCAGCCGTCGAGCCAGCCGGTGGCGGGGTCGGCGCCGGCGAACAGGAAGAGGTTGCGGATATCGAAAGCGCTCTCTTCGCCCGACAAGCGGCTGCGCCAACGCACGCGCTCCAGCGACACGTCATTGCCCTCGAGTGCGACCACCTCGGTATTGAACACCAGTTCGATATTCGGCGTCGCCTCGATGCGCTCGATCAAATAGCGCGACATGCTGGCGCCAAGACCGCCGCCGCGGATCACCATGTGAATCCTGCGGGCGTGCCCCGACAGAAACACCGCGGCCTGGCCCGCGGAATTGCCGCCACCGACGAGTGCGATTTCCTGCTCGGCGCACAGCCGCGCCTCGATCGGAGAGGCCCAATACCAGACGCCGCGGCCCTCGAATTGATCGAGGTTTTCGATCGCCGGCCGCCGGTAGCGGGCGCCGCTCGCCACCACGATGGAGCGCGCGCGCACCATCTCGCCGCCATCGAGCGCCAGGGCAAAGGCGCCGTCTTTCCGCGCACAATCGAGCGCTTTCACCGCAACCGGAATCATAATGTCGGCGCCGAACTTCTGCGCCTGGGTGAAGGCGCGCCCGGCCAGCGCCTGGCCTGAGATGCCCGTGGGGAAGCCGAGATAGTTCTCGATCCGCGCGCTGGCGCCGGCCTGGCCGCCGAACGCGCGCGCATCCAGCACCACCACCGACAGACCTTCCGATGCGGCATAGACCGCGGTTGCAAGTCCGGCCGGGCCGCAGCCGACAATCGCGGAATCGTAGATCTTGTCGCCGGCCGGGCCGCCGATCATGCCGAGGGCGCGCGCCAGTTCGGATTCAGCGGGGTTGCGAAGCACAGAACCATCGACGGTCACCACCAGCGGCAAATCCGACGGCGACGGCGAATAGCGCGCGATCAGTTCGGCGGCATCGTGATCCCGCTCCGGATCGAGCAGATGATGCGGAAAGCCGTTGCGGGTAAGAAAGCCCTGCAAGCGGACGACGCCGCTCGAATCCTGGGGCCCGATCAACACGGGGCCGCCGACCCCGCCCTGGATCAGGCTGACCCGGCGCAGGATCAGCGCGCGCATGATGCGCTCGCCGAGATCGGCTTCGGCGACCAGAAGCGCGCGCAATCGCTCCGGCGGGATCAAGAGCGTTTCGACCTCGCCCTCGGCATAGCCATCGACCAGCGCGACGCGACCCGAAAGCTGGCCGATCTCGGCGAGAAACTGGCCCGGGCCCTGATCGATTACCGGCGTGACGCGACCAAGCCCGTCGCGCTGGGTGATCGCGACGTGGCCGGACAGCACGACGAACATGCCGGGCCCGGGCTTGCCGGTTTCGAACAGCTTTTCGCCGTCCTTGTAATGGCGCCATTCGCCGAACCGGCGCATGCGCGCGATCTCTTGCGGCGTCAGGGTCGGGAACGTCTGTTCCAGACGGGGAAAGACGCTTGCCAGCAACGCGCTGCGGTCAGTCTCGCTTCCGATCCCCGGGGTCACAGCCATCTCCGTCTCACGTCACAAGAAGGTAGCAAAACCTGCCGCGGGCTGAACCCGGTTATTCACCCGGCTTTTCTCCGCTGCCGCCATGTGGTGAGGCGTCTTCACCATGAGAATGTGCAAGCGTTGCGTCGCCTTTGGCCCGCGCCTGCGATTTTCGCCGCTTGAGGTTTTCGCGCAACGCCTCTTTCAGCCGATCCCGTCTTGCATCTTTTTTCGGCAAGCCGCCGGTCCGGCCCTCGGCTTTATCCCTGTCGCCCGTCATCGTGGCCCCGTTCGAATGTGCGTAGCCTCAACGAAGGCCGCTATACTGACGGGATATATTGTATTCCGCCCGCCGATCGTGCAATCGCCGCTCCCGCGGCGCGGCTGCGACTTTGCGGATGCCGGCACGGTAGCGCGGATTCTCGAGAATTTTTGCCGACCGCCGCAGCTTTATGGCCGGGCCCAAGACGCCGCGGATCCCGGATCCTGATCGGTCCGATCAAGCTGCTGGCCCCTCCCATCGGGGAAATCGGGAACCAGTCGGCCCGCAATTGGCCCAAACGACGGCTACTTCCCGGCTCCCGGGCTGATTTTGGTCGTTTTTGGTCGCCCCGCGGACCGTTCGCGCGCTTGCGCGAGCGGGGACCTTGTGGCAAGGATCGGCCCGCCTGTAGGGGCCGTTTCGGCCGATTCTCCTGATCCGGGCATGCTGCCGTAGCTCAGTGGTAGAGCACTCCATTGGTAATGGAGAGGTCGACAGTTCAATCCTGTCTGGCAGCACCAGCCGTTTTCTCGCAAAAGCCCCTACGAAGGCGCGCGGGTCGCAGCGCGCTCTCGCTCAACGCGGTCGGTAACGTCTCGCGCCATGGCGACCGAGCCAAGCACCTCGCGCTCTGCGTCGCCTTTGACGATCGCAAAGGTCATCTCGACGTATAGTTTGCGGCCGCCCTTGTGCAGCGCGCGGGTCAGCGTCGGGCGACCTTGAAGCTTCGTCACGCCGTTGCTCATCGCCGCGTTGAAGCCGCGCCAGTGCGAGGCTCGCAGGTGCTCGGGAATGATCAGATCGAGGCTTTGGCCGAGCGCTTCCCCAGCAGAGAAACCGAACAAAGCAGCGGCGGCGCGGTTCCAGCGGATAATCTCGCCCGAGCCGTTTGCATAGATGACCGCATCTGCGACCTGGTCGAGGATTCGTTCAGCCAATTGCCACCAGTCTGCCATGGATACGCCTTCGGGTTGTAAAAAGTCGGTTGGCGCGCGATTCATCGGCGGATTGAGACGATTGGGCCGACGCAAGTGCATCGGCGCGCGGGCGATCATTACGACACCAAATCCAACGCTCGCCAGCAAGGGTCTCCTCAGTCGCCCGGCCGATGCAGGGCGTCCGGGATCGGACGATCTCCGAAATCAATGGTCGATCTGCGAATGATGCGCCCTTTCAGATCCACGCTCAGGCGGGCGCGGCGATTGCGGTAGAAGAACGTGAGCCGGGATTCACCCTCGTTATCATCGACGCCACGCTCGCAGAGGCTTGTGATCGCCCTTTCACGCATCAGGATGGGTACGCGTGACGCCGGCACATCCAGAAGTTCGCCCAGCAGTGCCGCGTCGACGACGAATGTGCCATCATTGAACTCGATGTCGCGCGGGGACGGCTCCGGAGACCGCGCTCCCTGGCAATGTTCGTTCATCATAATCTCCTTGCCGAGGCACCTTATAAGATGTATTGAAAATATATCTTATATTCTTGCCGGGATCAATCGATGCGCGCTCAATCCGGACTGGACAGCCAAACAGCGTTACACACCCCGCCGGGCGCGGTTCTCCAGTGTGAATTTCCGCCGCGGACAGCGGAACCCCGCAGCGTGGCGGCGCGCCCGGAGCTCTCAATCGGTGAATTGGCGTTCCGCGTGCTCGTTGCCCTTCGGGTCCATCCGCACCTCAGCAACGTCCTGACCCACATCTCCGGTGCCAATTGGGCCAAGGTAGAGCGATCGCTCAACTCCATTTTCGATTTAGCGACGCCAAGCGGCAGCCTTTCGGCCCTTGACCGGAACATCATCGATCTGATGTGCGCCGATCGCGGCACCACGGGCCGGATCATGAAGCCCTACTTCCATGCCGTCTTGCGCAGGGTTCTTGGGCCCGGCCATGCTGAACGGCTCGTCCGCCATCTCGATGCACAGTTTCTCGAGCTCGAATGGAAGGCGCAACAACCCACGCGCACTGCACCCACCGAGAGCCAACTTCCTTCGCAGGAGCCCGGTCATGTCCGAAGCGAACCACAATGAACGTATCGTCAAGGTTTCGGAGATCGATCCACGATATCGTCACACGATAATTGTTCGGCTGTTCGAGCATCTGGCTGCGGATGACTCGCTGCAGATCGTCGTCGATCACGATCCCAAGCCGCTGCGCTTGCAGCTGGAAGCGCGTCACGGCACGCGCTGCAACTGGTCATACCTCGAAAAAGGGCCTGACATCTGGCGCGTTCGCCTGCGCCTGCTGGCGGCCAAGGACAGCGTTCATGGTTGAGCGAGGAGTTCGGGCTTCGGAGCTGTCGGCCACTGGTCAGCACGAATCGGAGGGATATTTCGAAGAGGATATGCACGTAATGTTGAGCAACACCCACAGCTATGTGCGCCCTACAAGCGAGGCTGAACGGATTTATCTCGAACAGTCTATCCGCGCGGATTTCACGCGATGTCATCCCGCCGAGACGCTGGAGGATATCAAGCGCCGGGCATCCTTCTCCAGGGAAGACAAGGGACTGCTTCGCGATTGGATGGCGCTTGCCGCGATTCGCGCCGCCGCCGATCGGATCGAAACGGCATTCGCGGCTGCGGCCGAATAATCAAATACGGTCCCGCAAAGCCCGTCAGGCCGCAGGTCGCACCCCGAAATCCTTCGGCCTGAGCATCAGGTCCGCGAGTGTATATTTGTCGAGGACTGTGTTGAACGCATCGAGCCCCTCGTGCAGGATGCCGCGCAGCCGGCAGCAGCGCGTGATGATGCATTCGTTACCGGGGGCAAAGCATTCGACCAATGCGAAATCAGGCTCCGTGGCGCGGATAACCTCGCCAAGCCTTATCTCGTGCGGCGGCTTCGCGAGCGTCAGGCCGCCAGAGCGGCCGCGCACCGCTTTCAGATAGCCGGTCTTCGTCAGCGTATTGGCGATCTTCATGAGGTGCGCGCGCGAGATATTGTAGACCTCGGACGCTTCCTCGATCGTGATCAACCGATCTTCCCTCGCTGCCGCATACATCAACAGCCGAAGGGCAAAATCAGAAAAGTTCGTTAATCGCATGATTGATCCTGGGCGTTGGCGCAGCTGGCCGGTGTAGCGTGCAGGACGCAGGCGAAGAAAGATACACGTGGCATGAATGTTTTACAAGCCGGTGGACTTTGGCTCTGCAATCCGGCTCACACTGGCGCGAAGTTGCGTGTCCGACCGCAGGCGATGACCCGAGGGGTCATCGCAGGATGTACGGCTCACGCATCGTTATCTCTCCGGTCAAGTGGCCCGAGCCTGCGCGTCAGACGATGCAGCAGGGCGTTGAAACGCTGTTCGGCTCCTGGGGATGTTTGGCGGAGGAGGACGCAGGCTTTGCCCGCAATGCGGCAAGCCGCGTCCGCCTCGCCGGTATCAGCAAGTTTCTGCAACGCATCGAGCAACAGCACGATAATGCCTTCCTGCGGGGCAACGTGCCGCGGCTGCGCGAGCGCGGGAGCGGCGACCTCCCGCGTCATTGGCCAATCCCGAGATATTCCTTGGCAACGCTGCTCATCATGTCCGGCGTCCATGGAGGATCATAGGTGAGCCTGACATCGGCCCAATGCACGCCATTTACGGCTTGCGCCGCTTCGCCGGCGCCGTCCCTGAGATAGTTTGTCGCCGGACAACCTCTTGTCGTCGTCGTCATGGTGATCGTGGCAATGCCGTCCTCTTCCACTGCGATGTCATAGACGAGGCCGATATCGACGATGTTGAAGCCGATTTCCGGATCGATCACGTTTTGAAGGGCTTTGCGGACGTGCTCGACGAGATCCTTCGCGTCGCTCATGCGGCGGCCTCCTTCCCCGCTCCTTTGCGCACCAGGAGCTTATAGGTCGTCCCGTCCGCTTCAAACCCGCCGTGCCATTCGTGTCCGCGCTTATCAAGTTCCGGAATGAGGAAGACGGGTTCGCGGCAGAGAAGCGCGCACAAAACCTCGCCCGGCCGCAGCTCTTCGACCGCGGCGAGTGTGCGCACCATCGGCTCGGGCGGGTCGAGATCGCGATTGTCGAGATGACGCGATGGCCCCGGCCATCCCGGTGCCGAAGCATTTTCCGCCGTCGGTTGAACCGACTGGCTTGGTCGAGAACGGGCGACCCCGGCGGGGGCCGGGGTGAACGTCACCTCCCAATCGCCACCACCGACTTCTCGCGCTGCGTGGTCGAAGCCTCTCTTGGCGAGCACACCGTAGAGAGGTGCGGGCTCGAATGTAGCCAGCAGCCGGAAGGACTGTCCGGCGGCGAGCCCGTTGACCGCCTCCATGATAGCACTGAAGGGCTCTCCGCCGGCGCGCAGGATCGGGCGAACGTCGAGTTCATGCGGGGCTTGCGTCATTGGTCACTCCTCATCTTCGTGATTGTTCCAGGGTGGGCAGAAGCAAACGCGGCCGCGTCCGGCCGCCCTCAGGCAACAGGGGCACCGGCACTGATTGCAGGGTGCGGATCAGGGCGAACTCGATGCATATCCTGGCCGTGGCGGCCAGCATTCCAAGTGCCGCGACGCGGAAGGCGAGCGGCGCCCCAAGAAAGCTCGCCGCTGAAGCGGCGCCAACGCTTGCGAAGTACAGCCAGAACCACGACAGGGCGCGGGGCTCGTCGGCGAGATCCTGCACGCGGGGCGTGGGACGCTTGCCGAGCAGCGGACCGTAGCATTCGAGCCAAGTGAGGAAAGCGACGATCTTGTAGAGCTTGGCAAGGCCGAGCGCGGTGAGCCAGCCAAAGGCAAAGAGAAACGCGATCGCACCGATGCCGCGATTGATCTCGCCGAGCACCGTCGCTGTCAGCAGCAGGAGGGCCGAGAGGCCGAGAATGCCGAGCGCCCATGCCGAAATACGCGCGTTGAGTTCGAGCTTCCGCCGCTTGCGCGTGCGATAGAGCCGGGCGATGTCGTAGCCGTAGAGGGCGAGACTGACGATCGCAAGACCGAACGCGACAAGGAGCGGATGCGTGGCATTCTGTCCGAAGACCAGCAGACATAGCGGACCACCGACCAGCAGAGTCAGGATCGATGCACTTCCGGCCAGCAGGGCAAGCCGGCTCGTGCGATGTTCGGCCTCCGGCGCCAGCATGAACATCGCGAGCAGGCGATAGCTGACCCCCATCGCCGTGAAGGTCAGCCAGCCGCCAAGGCCGAGTCCGGCATGGAGCGGAATGCCCTGCGATGTCAGACGAATAAGCATGGGATTTGTTGTCCACCCGCCCAGCGTGAAGGCGAAGATAGTCCCGAACGCGGCGGCGCCTGCGAGGCTTAAGAGACCAGCGACGACGAAGCGTGCGGGCAGATTGATCGGGCGCGCCGCCCATATTGTCCGGCCGAGGTTCCAAAGATTGAGCACGAAGCCCGACGTGAGGCCGACGGCGCCGAGCGGCAGCCATGGTATCGAACCCACGGAGTGACCAGCCATACCGAGAAACCCGAGGACGAGGCTGGCCAGCCCAAGCACCAGAAGCGTGAGCGCAACAACCGGCAATTCGGGATGGACAAGCGGCTTCGCAACAAGCACCGGAACGAATTGGATGAGTGCTCCGGAAATCAGGAGACTGAGCCAACCGATAGCGACGACGTGAACGAGAATCAGCGTCTCGGGTGCCTCGATAGGGTCGCTGGGATATCCGAAGCCCGCAGCCATGAGCAGCTCCGCGGCCAGCAGCGCGAGCAGCGCCGTGGCGAAATAGCTCATCGTCCATCGGGATAGGGATACGCCGACCATGCCTCTCTCCTCTTGTATTCCGGATCGGAGGGAGCGGGGCGATCCCGCCTGCTCCCTCCGGGGGATGTTCAGGCGGCTTTGGTGTGCTTCGCGATCTCTACGCGCCATACCGTCGGTCCGCTTTCGACATAGGTCCAGCCGAACTGCTTCGGGTATTCGGCCTCGAGCTGGTAGTAGAGCGGTTTTGGATCGTGATCATTCACGAGAATGAACGAGCGGCCGTCAGCGAGCTCATTCACAAGCTGAAAGATCTTCTGGTGACGCTGAGCTGGCGGAAGCGTGCGCACATCGATGATGGATGCGTCTGCGTTCTTGCTGGACATTCCTTGATTTCTCCTCTGGTCGCTCAAGAGTTCGATCGATCCATCACCGGCGACCTCGGCGGTGGATCGAAAGGCATCGCGGCCGTCTCGGCGTCACCCGGCTTCGGGCTGAAATGCTCGGCGAGCTTGTTGGGCACGCCGTTCCAGGCGTCGGCATCTGAGGGCGGTTCACCCTTGGCGACGATGTTTGGCCAGAGATTTGCAAACTTGTGATTGAGTTCGAGCCAGTGCGGCGCTCCCCCGAGATCGGTATCCGGGAAAATCGCCTCGGCGGGGCACTCGGGCACGCAAACCCCGCAGTCTATGCACTCGTCGGGATGTATGACGAGCATGTTCTCGCCGACATAAAAGCAATCGACGGGGCAGACCTCGACGCAATCCATGTATTTGCATTTGATGCAGTTGTCGGTGACGATATGGGTCATCATCCGGTCTTCCGGTCGCGCCCCAGTGGCTACAGGGACGCCGTAAGAAGTATTTACAATGTATGTTTATCCGTCTCGGCTATAAAAGCAATAGAAAAAATGTATCTTTTTCGGCCCACGTTCCGTGCCCGGGTATGAATTGGAAACACGCGCCACCCCGGGGTCGGCAGCGGTTTGACCTTCCTCAATACGGGGCAAATCCGGCGTGATTTACTGATTATATGCCTAGATATATCAGGTCTTTCCTCGAGATTGGATTGCGCGACGTGGGGCTTGTCGGCGGCAAAACTGCGTCGCTTGGCGAGCTTTACACCGTTCTGTCGTCCGAAGGGGTCGCTGTCCCCAATGGTTTTGCCATCACCGCAGACGCCTATCGCGATGCACTGTCGCAGCCCGGCATTGCGGATGAGCTTCATCGGCTTCTCGACGGCCTCGACAAGCGGAAAATCAAGCAGCTTGCGGCCACAGCCGGCAAAGCGCGCGAGATCATCTACATGGCGATGGATACGGCGTCCCTCCGCGAACAGATCGTGGAAGCGTATCGGCAGCTTGAACGGGAGTCCGGGGCCGGCGTTGCTGTCGCCGTGCGAAGTTCCGCAACGGCGGAAGATTTACCGACCGCGAGCTTTGCGGGCCAGCATGACAGCTTCCTCAACGTGCGTGGCGCGAAGGATCTGTTCGAGGCCTGCCGGCGCTGCTTTGCCTCGATCTTCACCGATCGCGCGATTTCCTACCGGATCGACAACGGCTTCGATCACCTCAAGGTCTTCCTCTCCGTCGCCGTGATGAAAATGGTGCGCTCGGACATCGGGGCCAGCGGCGTCATCTTCACGCTCGATACCGAATCCGGATTCCGCGATGTGGTTTTCGTCACCGGTTGTTACGGCCTCGGCGAAACCATCGTGCAGGGCAAGGTCGATCCCGACGAATTCTACGTTCACAAGCCGACCCTGAGCCAAGGGTTTCGCTAGCGTCTTGCGCCGCCGGCTCGGCGGCAAGCAGATACGCATGGTCTACGGCAAGGGCAGCGGCAGCCATGCGACGCTGACCCGGAACGTGCCCGATGCCGAGCGGCGGAAATTCTGCATTTCCGATGCGGAGGTGCTGAATTTGGCGGACTTTGCCGTGCGGATCGAGGCGCATTATTCGAAGCATGCCGGCATTGCCATGCCGATGGATATCGAATGGGCCAAGGACGGCTCCGACGGCAAGCTCTATATCATTCAGGCGCGACCCGAGACGGTGGCCTCGCAGCGTTCGCCGGATGTCTACGAGACCTACACGCTGAAGGCGCGCGCGCCTGTCCTCGTCACCGGCCGTGCGGTAGGGGAAAAGATCGCCGCCGGGCGCACACGCCGCATTGCGAGCGCGCGAGACCTCGCAGCCTTCAAGGCGGGCGAGATTTTGGTGGCACCGGCCACCAGTCCGGATTGGGAACCGGTCATGAAGATCGCTGCCGGTGTCATCACCGACAAGGGCGGCCGGACCTGCCATGCCGCCATCGTGGCCCGCGAGCTCGGCATACCCGCCGTGGTGGGGGCGACGCACGCAACCGAGAAGCTCAAGACCGGCACGACTGTCACCATCTCCTGCGCCGAAGGCGACGTCGGAAGCGTCTATCAGGGAACGCTTGCTTTTGACGTGACGCGGACGCCGGTGAGCGAACTCAAACAGCCGCGTACCGCCATCATGGTGAATGTCGGCACCCCCGAAATGGCATTCCGGGTCGCCATGCAGCCACAAGCAGGGGTCGGGCTGGCGCGCATGGAGTTCATCATCAGCGAGCATATCGGTGTGCATCCGATGGCGCTTCTCAAGCCGGAGAAGATCGCTAACGCCAAGGCCAGGGCCGCGATCGCGCGCCTGGTTAGAGGTTACAAAAGCCCGTCCGATTTCTTCATCGAGAGACTGTCGGAAGGCGTCGGCACCATTGCCGCGGCATTTTATCCCAAGCCGGTGATTGTGCGGCTTTCCGACTTCAAGACCAACGAATATGCAAACCTGCTTGGCGGCGAGGCGTTCGAGCCCAAGGAGGAGAATCCGATGCTGGGATTCCGCGGCGCCTCCCGTTACAGCCATCCGGCTTACGCGGAAGGGTTCGCGCTGGAATGTGCGGCGCTCCGCCGGGTGCGCGAGAAGATGGGTCTTTCCAATTTGCGCATCATGGTGCCATTCTGCCGGACCGTCGAGGAAGGCCGGCGCGTGATCGCGACGATGGCGGCCAACGGGCTCAAGCGCGGCGATGGCGGGCTCGAGATTTATGTGATGTGCGAAATTCCGAACAACGTCATTCAGATCGACGCGTTTTCGGAGCTGTTCGACGGCTTTTCGATTGGCTCAAATGATCTCACCCAGCTCACACTGGGGGTAGACCGGGATTCCGATATCGTCGCCTTCGATTTCGATGAGCGAGATCCCGGAATGTTGGAGATGTTCAGGCTGGCCGTGGTCGGAGCCAAGCGCAACGGACGTCATGTCGGCATCTGCGGAGAAGCTCCCGCCAATTACCCGGAGATTGCACGCTACCTGACGGGGCTTGGCATCAATTCGATCAGCGTCAATCCGGCAAGCGTGTTTCGCACCATGGCGGCGGTTGCCGAGGCCGAAGCCGGGCGCGGCGAAAATCAAGGTTTGACGGCGTCGGCCCTTGCGACGATCGCATATCGCCCGCCGCTAATCGGCTCGGGCCGCCTTGCATGAATTTGCTCGGCCGCTTCATTGACCCTGGTCATGGTTTCCGTCAGCTCCGCATAGACCTCGTCTTCGATCGTCACCGTGCCGTAATTCGAATTTTCGCCGTCGAAACGTCCTTCGGCCGGCTGATCGGCGTGCTCGAACCAGTGATAGCCAACCACGGCCGGCTTCCGCAGCGGCGGCAGTGACATAACGTTCGAAGCATTGGGCGCGCTCGATCTGGCTGGCGACCCGCGGTCCGGCGCCACGGCTATTGGGCAGGCCTGAATCGTCACCGCGGAAGGAAAATTCGGAGATCAGGCAGGGCTTGCCGCATGCCGCATAGGCATCGATCACGGCGCTGGCGTCGAGATCGTAGCAATTGAACGAGACCACATCGACGTAGCGGCCGGCCGCGGCAATCACATTGGGATGCGGCTGATAGCCGAACCGGGAGCCGATCACGAGATGATTAGGGTCGGCAGCCTTGATGGCCGAGACGCACAATTCGAAATATGCCTCGGCGACAACCGCAACAAAGGCATCGCAATCGGCGAAAAATGCCGCGCGCGTGGGATTGGCGAGGTTGACCTTGGCCTCGAGCGCGTCGTTCAGGCCGCCGGGCGGCATTCTGAAGAACGGCGCTTCGACAGGTCCGATCGTGCCGAATTCCTCCCATGATCGCGCCGGCGTGCGCCAGACCGCGTTGAATTGCGAAAACTCCCGATAGCGCTCCTCCAGCCTCATGATGGCCGCGACGCGGCCGGGGCGGTGAGCAGGCAGGTTCAGGAACAGCGTCAGAAGCTCGTCGGCGCCTCGCCAATCCGGCGACCAATACAGTTCATTGTCGATGAACGTGCCGAGCAATCCGGCCTCGTTGCGCCGCTTCGTGCAACGATTTTTTGCGCTTTCGCGGATGTGGCCGAAAAATGCCGGATCAAACACATCGGGAAAGATCTCGTCGCGCCGGTGCAGCCGGAACGAGGCACCAAGTGCGGCCGTAGGAGCGGTCGCAAGCAGCGACGATCCTGCACTGGCGACGAGTTCATCGGACCAGCAGCCGAGCGTGTTGAATTTCCAGCTCGCCAGCCGGTTTGCTGCCGCCGCGCGCCAGATGTACTGGCTGCCGTATTTTTCCCGGCATGCGTCGGCGTATGGCACGCGACTGGTATTCCCGACATGGTCCGGATCGAAGCGGACCGTATTCACGCCCTTGGAAAGAAAGCGGCCGCCGTCAGGATCGACAAGCCAGAATACGCCGTCGCGCTCGTCAACGCGAAAAAAACCGCTGCCGCGGAAACAGTCATCGGCGATTCCGCCCCATTTGGTTCTATGCAATTGGATGCCCCAACGGCAGAGTAACAGATATTTTGTGATCTATGGCACCGGCGGGCCAGCAACTCTTGATATATCTCAAGATCGTCGTGTCATCGGCCGGACTATCGTTCTCGCACTGTGCCTTGGCGGAAAGGCGACCAGTGAATTCGAACGGAAATCCGGCAGGCGATCAAGCGGGTCATTTGGAGCCAGCATCGGAGCTGCCTTCCACGGCCGGCCTGCGCCCGGATTTCATCTGGGGCGTCTCCACCTCAAGTTTTCAGATCGAAGGCGCGGCGAAAGAAGACGGCCGGGGACCGAGTATCTGGGATGGCTACTGCCAGAACGGCGAGATAAAGAACCGCGATACCGGCGATGTTGCGTGCGACCACTACCATCGTTACCGGGAGGATGTCGCCCTGATGAAACGGCTGGGCGTTCAGGCGTACCGGTTTTCGGTGGCCTGGCCGCGCGTATTGCCGCTGGGGCGAGGATCCGCAAATGAGCCGGGCCTCGCATTCTACGACCGGTTGATCGATGAGCTGCTGACGGCCGGTATCGAACCGTGGCTGTGCCTGTATCATTGGGATCTGCCGCAGGCTCTGGAGGACCTTGGCGGATGGATGAACCGGGAGTCGGTAGCATGGTTTGCCGACTATACGACGTTGATCGCCGCGCGTTACGGAGATCGGGTCAAGCGGTTCGCAACATTCAACGAGCCGTCGATGTTCAGTCTCTTCAGCCGTTCCTTAGGCAAGCGGGATCGAAACAGCGAGGACAGCCTCCACCGGATGATCCACCACATCAATCTTGCTCACGGCGCGGCTGTGGATGTGCTCCGCGAGAACGTCCCCGGCGCGTCGATCGGGTGCATTCACAATTATCAGCCCTGCCGGCCCTCCAGTGGAAGCGAAGCCGATGCTGCGGCCGCTGTGCGCCTGTCTACCTACTGGAACAAGGCATTCCCCGATCCGCAATGTCGCGGCGAGTATCCGTCACTCATGCGGCCGGCGATCGAGCTCTACATCCAGCCCGGCGACATGGCGCGCATTTGCCGTCCGGTCGACTGGTTCGGACTCAATCACTACAGCCCGGTCTACGTAAAAGCGCAGGCGACTTCGATGCTGGGGTTCGCGTTCGGCGAGAAACCGGCCGGCGTTCCACTGACGCCGATCGGGTGGCCGATCGATCCGGAAGCCTTCCACGAAACGCTGCTGACCGTCCATCACGACTACGGTTTACCGATTTATGTTCTCGAAAACGGGTTTGGCAGCTTCGACAAGCCCGACGAGACCGGAGCTGTGATCGACACGGAGCGGGTTCAGTTCCTGCGGGCCTATATCGGGGCGATGAATGCCGCCGCTTCCGACGGCGTCGATGTTCGCGGCTATTTCATCTGGTCGCTATTGGACAATTTCGAATGGGAGCAGGGATACAGCTAATCGCTTCGGCCTGACCTATATCGACTATCCGTCGCTGCGGCGCATTCCAAAAGCATCGTTCCGCTGGTACGCGGATCTGATCAAGGCGGCACGACGGCGATGAAAGCGAAACTCCCGGGACAGGCCACTCAGAATGTGCTGCTCGCCGATATCGGCGGGACCAACGCGCGCTTTGCGGTCCTGGCGGACGGAACCGTGGGCATGATCGCGCATATGGCTGTCAGCGGCTACGGCAACTTTCGCGAGGCACTCAGCGCGTATCTTGGCAGTCTGCCGGAGGCTGGCAGACTCCGCGCCGCCATCCTTGCCGTAGCCGGCATCGTCCAGAACGGCCGCTGCGCGCTCACGAACAATCCCTGGGTGATCGATGCCGCCGAGTTGGGCGCCACTTGCGGATTTTCCACGGTGCGCCTGATCAATGATTTTGAAGCGGTTGCATGGTCCCTCCCCCGCCTTTCGCATGACAAGCTTCTGCAGGTGGGCGGCGGGCAACCGGTCGTGGGAGCGCCTCTCGCGGCGCTTGGTCCCGGCACGGGCCTTGGAATGGCAGTCAGCATACCGCACGCGACCGGTCACCTCGTGTTGTCGAGCGAGGGCGGCCATTCGACAATGCCTGGCAGTTCGTCACGGGAAGACGCCGTAATCGCCTATCTGCGGCGACGACTTGGCCATGTCTCGGCGGAACACGTTCTTTCAGGCAATGGGCTGGAAAATCTTTACGAGGCTCTCGCCGCCCTGGACAATTTGACGCTGCCAAGGCGTCGCGCCGCCGAGATCACGCGGGCTGCGATCGATGGCACCTGTTCGACGAGCCGCGCTGCCGTCGATATGTTTTGTGCGATGCTGGGGACTGTCGCCGGCAATCTGGCGCTCACGCTCGGTGCCAGGGGCGGAGTGTTCATTGCCGGAGGCATTCTGCGTCACATGCCGGAATATCTTGTTCGCTCGGAGTTTCGTGCGCGGTTCGACGAAAAAGGGCGGCTCAGCAAATATCTCGAACCGATCCCGGCCTATCTCATTCTGGACGAGGATGCCGCGTTCGTCGGCTTGCATGGTCTGGCGGAGGTCGAAGGCATTGGCTGAAATCCCGTCGGCAGAAATCGCCACGCTCACCATCAACCCCGCCCTCGACGTCTCGACGTCGGTAAAGAAAATGGTGCCTTTCACCAAAATGCGGTGCGCCCCGGCCCATCGTGATCCGGGAGGAGGCGGGATCAATGTAGCCCGGGTTCTCAAACGGCTCGGCATTCACGCGACCGCCATTTACCCGGCCGGCGGCGCCGCCGGACAGCTACTGGTGACGCTGCTTGAGCGCGAAGGCGTGCGAAGCATCGTGATCCCGGCGCTGAACGATACGCGAGAGGATCTTACGATCTTTGACGAGGCGACCCGCGAGCAATTTCGCCTTGTCTTCCCGGGTGCTCCGCTCAGCGATGTGGAATGGCAGGAGTGCTTGCGATCGCTTGCCCGCATCGCGCCGGCGCCGGCGTTCGTCATTGCGAGCGGCAGCTTGCCGGCCGGCGTGCCGGACGATTTTTTCGGCAAGGTAGCCCAGGCTTCGAAAGCGCATAGCAAGGTCATCGTGGATACATCCGGAGCGTTCCTGAAGCCCGCTTTGGAAGCAGGCGTTTATCTCATCAAGCCCAACCTTCGCGAGTTTCAGGAACTGGCGGGACTTGCCGCCACCGATGACGCCACGCTCATCGAAGCGGGACGCCGTCTCTTCGAGAGCTATCGCATCGAAATTATCGCCATCTCCATGGGGCCAGAAGGCGCCCTTCTCGTAACTCGCGATATGGTTTTGCGTGCGAATGGCTCTTCCCATCGATCCCATCAGCGTTTCCGGCGCCGGCGACAGCTTCCTGGGAGCGATGGTATGGAGCCTGGCCAACAATAGCAGTCTCGAAGCGGCGTTACGCTACGGCGTTGCCGGCGGCTCTGCCGCGCTGCTCAATCCCGGCACGGAGCTTTGCCGTCCCGAGGACGTTCACCGCCTTGCCTCTGAGGTGATCGTAACACCCGATTGCGCACCGTTAGTTGGGGAAGCGACCTGGACTGGACGCACTTCTACGGATGAAACCGATTGATTGGAATCCGCATAGCGCCGGTCCGGAAATATCTAGCCCGCATTTTCTTGCCGCCTGGTTGAGAACAACGGCACCAAGCAGCATCTCGATGCGACCGTTGCCCCACAAGGGAAGCAACAGGCGCGCGTAGCCACCGGGATGATCGGCCTGCCTTTCCGATTGCCGTTTGGCGATAATAGGTGGGAGCGCAACTCTCGACAGTCGCCTTGCATTGCAAGATCAGCCCTTCGAACGGTGAGTGAAGATCGATTTCGTCCAAAAACCTGTTGTCGATCGTTCCGCCGTACCAGCTCGCCACGTCCGCTCCTACCAGATCGAACCGGAACCGAAGCGGATTTTCAAAAGCCCCGATCAGCATCGATTCCCGCCCAAGCCGCGATCGCAGCGAAAACTTGACGTCGTCCCAAAACGGAACGTCGTTTCCGCCACGCTTCAAGGCCGTTCCAGTACGCCTGAATGCGAGCGATATCCGGTTCAAGTTCGCCAGCAAGGGGATAGCTATGAGAACCTCCTGCCATTGTCAGGCGGTCCTCGACGATGCGACCCCTGGGGCTGACCACGCCGCGTCCTCGGCGGCGCGGCGCTCGCCCCAGCTGCCAACAGCACCTCAAGAATGACCGTATTGCCATTCTGCACGCTGACGCTGATCGCATTCGCTTCAAGCTTCGCACGCCGCTTGAGTGCAGACTCGATCTTGCTCTTCACATTCGCGGAAACGATGCGCGGCTTGATGGCGACCATGTTGGTGATGCCGCGTACGCCAGACAATTTGCGAATGTCGTCTTCCGCGGAGGCTTTCTCAAAATAGGAGTTTACATTGCCGCTCAGCGTAACCCATCCCTCATGCACCAGTACGTCGACCGCGTCCGGGGGGATCAAGACGTCCCACTTCAGGATATCACGAGCTCGCTTGGCGATTTGATCGTCCGCCGTCTTCTTTTCGTAGGGACAGTGCACCTCGATGTTCTCAGCGATGGCGTGGACGCCCCTGACACGGCGCGCCGCAGCTATGACCGCAAGCTTTTCCGCGTAGCCGTTGACGTGCCCACTGAGGGCCACGACCCCCTTGTCGACGGCGACACCAATGTGCTCGCCGCTGAAACCTGGATCAAATTCGAGTTCTTCAATGATGTCGTGCCGGAGCTGAGAGTCGGTCATAATCGTTCCTCCACAGACAGCTTGATGACACTGCACTTCCGGGGAGATCACCTTGATCCGTATCAAGGTCGGGCGCGCGGCGTTCAGGTTAATCTCCACGCACTTTCGTAACAAACCCGGCAGGGATCCGATGGCAATCAAACGTTCCGGCGATCCGGGCGTTTGATCTGGACCAGTCTGAATGGCCCCGCAAAAGCGGGCCAGGGAAGCGAACATGACGGCGGTTACAAAAATCGTCTTTCTTGGCGCAAGCAGTGCATCGTTCGGCATCAGCATGTTCCGGGATCTCTTCTCTGGTCATGATCTGGCCGGCAGCACCCTGGTCTTGATCGGCAGGAACGTCGACAGGCTCGCGCGCACCGAACGCCTTGCACAACTCCTCAACGAGAAATCGGGCGCGGGATTGAAGATCGAGAGCACCACCGATTGGCGGTCTGCCTTCGATGGGGCGGAGTTTGTCATCAATGCGACGGCCATTGACCGGAACCGGCTCTGGAAACTCGATTTCGAGGTGCCGCGCAAATTCGGCATTCGGCACACCTTGGGAGAGAACGGCGGTCCAGGCGGGTTGTTCTTCACCCTGCGCACATTGCCGCTCGTTTTCGATTTCGTGCGCGAGATGGAGCTGCGTTGTCCGCAGGCGCTGTTCATTAACTTTTCCAATCCGGAAAGCCGTATCGTTCTGGCCTTGGGGAAATACAGCAAGATCCGCACCATTGGCCTGTGCCACGGAATTTTTATGGCGCGAGATCAGGTCGCCTCCATCCTCGGCTTGCCTGCCTCACGGGTAGAAGTTCGGGTGCGGGCTGAATCATTTCCAGTGCCTGATGCAGATCCGTGATCGGGAGACAGGTGCCGACTTGTATCCGCTGTTGCGGGAAAGGGAAAAAAGCCACGACGCGTGGGTCTCGCCTCTGACGCGGAAACTATTTCGAGCGTTCGGTTATTGGCTCGGCTGCAGCGATGGCCATGTCGGCGAATACCTGTCATTTGGCTGGGAGGCCGGCGAGGGCGGATACAATTTCGGATGGGACGAAGGCGAGCGGGCGAAACTGGACCGGCTGATCGACGACGTGCTCGCAGGAAGAGCAGAGATTCCGGGATGGTGGCTTACCCCATCGGGCGAGCGCGCCGTTACCGTGATTTCGGCTGTCGTTCATCGCCGCGAACAACGCATCAAATCGGGCGTGGTCTATAACCAGAAGGCAATTCCGAATCTCCCGGCCGAGTTCAGCCGTGGAAGTGCCGGCGCTGATCGATGCCCTCAGGCGTTCACCCGATTTCGCTCGGACCATTACCCGACCCGATTGCGAAGTTGATGTCCATTCAAACGAGCGTCCAGCAGCTGGCCGTCGAGGCGGCCATGCATGTTTCCAAGGAACTGGCATTGCAAGCACTGCTGATCGATCCCGTCGTCAACTCCACAACGGCTGCCGTCCAGCTGCTCGACGAGCTATGGGATATGAACCTGCCCTATATCCGAATAGTATCGCCTGAACGAGCGGCCGACCGCTCGAAACTCACCGCGTAGCGAAGGAGCGCTCAATTCCAGGGCCTGCTCTGACCCAGGAGTTGGCAGCCAGTTCGAATTTGACGCGGATCAGCTTGACCAGGATC
>CAVYMZ010000019.1:0-34886 GCA_963769705.1 uncultured Alphaproteobacteria bacterium
ACGTCATCGATGTTCATCCTCGCCGCGCTCTGCCTGCTCGCCGGAATCCTGCCGGGGCTGGTGATCGACGCGCTGTCGCCGATTTCGCTTCGAGATCCTCGGCGGCCGGATGCCGATCCAGGCCAACGAGGCCTGGCTTTCGATCGCGCCGATCGCCGAGAGCCGCAGTTCCTACAACGGGCTGCTGGTCATGGTGTTCGTCGCGGTCTCGGCTTCGCTGGCGCTGTTTGTCATCCACCGCTTCGCCTCGCGCGCGTTCGGCGCGGGCCGGCCTGGGGCTGCGGCTTTTCCGAACCCACCCCGCGGCGCAGTATTCCGGCGCAAGCTTCGCGCAGCCGATCCGCCGGGTGTTCGGCACCATGCTGTTTCACGCCCGCGATCATGTCGATATGCCGGCGCCCGGCGATACCAGGCCGGCGCGGCTTCGGATCGAACTGCACGACCTGATCTGGGAGGGAATGTATGCAGCCGATCGTCGCCGCGGTCGGCATGTCGTCCGAGCGGCTCAACCAGCTGCAGTTCCTGACCATCCGGCGCTATCTCAGCCTCGTCTTCGCCACCCTCGTCACGCTGCTGCTGGTGCTCGCGATATGGTCGTGATCTCGGACATCCTGGTGCAGGGCATCCAGATGCTGCTGGTGCTGCTGCTCGCGCCGCTGCTGACCGGCTTCGTGCGCAAGGTCAAGGCGCGGCTGGTGCGCCGCCAGGGCGCCTCGGTCTTCCAGCCCTATCGCGACCTGTTGCGGCTGCTGCGCAAGGAAGTGGTGCTGGCCGACAACGCCTCCTGGCTGTTCCGCGTCACGCCCTACGTGACCTTCGCCGCGATCTGGGTCGCCGCCGCGCTGGTGCCGACCTTCGCCACCGGCCTGTTGTTCAACTGGACCGCGGACCTGATCGCCATCGTCGCGCTGCTCGGCAGCGCGCGCTTCTTCCTGGCGCTGGCCGGCATGGACGTCGGCACCAGCTTCGGCGGCATCGGCTCCAGCCGCGAGGTGATGATCGCCGCGCTGGCCGAGCCGGCGATGCTGCTGATCGTGTTCTGCATGGCGCTGGTGGCCGGCTCGACCCAGCTTTCGACCGTCGCGAGCTTCATGGCCTCGTCCTATGTCGGCTTGCGGGTCTCGCTGGGCATGGCGCTGGTCGCGCTGATCATGGTGGCGCTGGCGGAGAACGCGCGCATTCCGGTCGACAATCCGGCCACCCATCTCGAACTCACCATGGTGCACGAGGCGATGGTGCTGGAATATTCCGGACGTCATCTGGCGATGATCGAGTTCGGCGCCTTTCTCAAGCTGCTGCTCTACATCTCGCTGATCGCCTGCGTGTTCGTGCCCTGGAAGATCGCGCTGTTCGGCACCGGACCGCTGGCCTACGCCGTCGGCGCCGGCGCCTACATCGCCAAACTCGCGATCGCCGGCTTCCTGCTGGCGCTGTTCGAGACCGCGACCGCGAAGATGCGGGTGTTTCGCGTTCCGCAATTCCTGGGTGCGGCGCTGATGCTCGGCCTGCTCGGGACGCTGTTGCTGTTCGTGTCGAGGAGCTTCTGATGCAGATGCACAGCCTCTCCTTCGACGTCTCCCATACGCTGGCCGGCGGGCTGGTGCTGGTCAGCTTCATGATGCTGTACCAGGACCGGCTCTATTCGCTGCTCAACGTGTTCGCGCTCCACGCGCTGGTGCTGGCGCTTTCGGTCGCCTGGCAGGCCTATATCCAGAACGCGCCGCATCTCTACGTCACCGCCGCCATCGCGCTGGTGTTCAAGGCGATCGTCATCCCGGTGGCGCTGCACCGCATCGTCAAGCAGCTCGGCATCCACCGCGACATCGAATCCGCCGTCGGCATCGGCCCGACCATGCTGGCCGGCATGGGGCTGGTCGCGCTCTCGATGGTGCTGATGCTGCGGGTCACCGCGGAAGCCGATCCGCTGGCGCGCGAGGACCTCGCCTTCGCGCTGTCGGTGGTGCTGCTCGGGCTGCTGGTGATGGTGACGCGCCGCAACGCCGTCAGCCAGGTGGTCGGCTTCATGTCGCTGGAAAACGGGCTGGTGCTGGCGGCGACCGGCGCCAAGGGCATGCCGCTGGTGGTCGAGATCAGCGTCGCCTTCTCGATCCTGATCGCCTTCATCGTGATCGGCATCTTCCTGTTCCGGATCCGCGAGCGCTTCGATTCCGTCGACGTCTCCGCCCTCGACGACTACCGGGGAGAGCACCGATGAGCGTGGCCTCCTTCGATCCAGTGGCGGCGGTGCTGCTGATTCCGATCGGCTCGGCGGCGCTGCTGGCGGTGCTGCCCGGCTACCGGCTGACGGCGCGGCTGAACGTGGTGGCGAGCCTGGCGACCTTCCTGGCGGCGCTGTCGCTGTTCGTGGTCGACCGCCCGGAGCCGGGACCCTATGTGCTGATCGACGATCTCAACATCGTCTTCATCGTGCTCAACACCTTCGTCGGCTTCACCACCTCGATCTTCAGCGCCAGCTATATCGCCCACGAGCTCGACACCGGCCGGCTGACGCCGGTCTACCTGCGTTTCTACCACGCCATGTTCCAGACCATGATGTTCGGCATGAACCTCGCGTTCGTGTCGAACAATATCGGCCTGATGTGGGTGGCGGTGGAAATCGCGACCCTGACCACGGTGCTGATGGTCGGCATCTACCGCACCCATGCCGCGCTGGAAGCGGCGTGGAAATATTTCATCCTCGGCAGCGTCGGCATCGCGTTCGCGCTGTTCGGCACCATCCTGGTCTACATGGCGGCGCGGCCGGTGGTCGGCGAAGGCCAGGACGGCATGGTCTGGACGACTGCTGATCCAGCATGCGGCGGATTTCGATCCGGCGCTGCTCAACGTCGCCTTCATCTTCCTGTTTCTCGGCTACGGCACCAAGGTCGGGCCTGGCGCCGCTGCACGCCTGGCTGCCCGACGCGCACGCCGAAGGTCCGACGCCGATCTCGGCCGTGCTGTCGGGCCTGCTGCTGAACGTCGCGCTCTATGCGCTGCTGCGCTTCAAGATCCTGCTCGCCGCCAATCCCGCACGCGATCGCGCCCGGCCCGCTGATGGTGACGATGGGGCTGGTCTCGCTGGTGTTCGCCGCCTTCATGCTCTACCGCCGCCGCGACATCAAACGACTGTTCGCCTATTCCTCGATCGAGCACATGGGCATCATCGTGTTCGCCTTCGGCATGGGCGGCCCGCTCGCCAATTTCGCCGGCCTGCTGCACATGGTGATGCACAGCCTGACCAAGTCGGCGATCTTCTACGCCGTCGGCCATATCTCGCAGATCAAGGGCACGCAGCGGATCAACCGGATCCGCGGCCTGACCGTGACCCATCCGGCGCTGGGCTGGGGCCTGGTGGTCGGCGTGGTCGCGATCGCCGGATTGCCGCCGCTCGGCATCTTCATGAGCGAATTCCTGGTGGTCAGCTCGACCTTCGCGCGCCAGCCGTTGCTCGCGATCGTGCTGGTGTTCGGGCTGCTGCTGGCGTTCGGCGCGCTGACGTTGCGCCTGACCAGCGTCGCCTTCGGCGCGCCGCGCGGCCGCACCGCGTCGGCCGAGGCTTCCTATGTGCCGATGTTCGCGCATCTGTCGCTTGGTTCTGATCGCGGGGATCTATCTTCCCGCGCCGTTCGTCGCCTGGTTCCAGCATGTGGCTCGCCTCCTTGGATAGGACCAACAGGATATGCCGTCGCTGATCGATCTCATGCAGCAGGGCCGCAAGGTCGGGCCACCACGGCCCGTGGCCGCGCGCCGTGGTCGATGCGCAGGCTGGGAATTTGCGATCGGCCAGCTGGCGCAGGGACGCTGGAGCCTGCTCGGCCTCTGGGGCGAGCCTGCGCCGTGCACATGGCGGTCCTGGACGAAGCGGCGGCGGAGATCGCGCGTCATCAGCCTGCGACTGCCCCGAGCGCAGCTATCCTTCGGTCGGCCTGCATCATCCGCCGGCGCTGCGGCTGGAGCGCACGCATCAGCGATCTGTTCGGCCTGACGGCGCGAAGGCCTGCCCGATACCGCGCCCATGGCTCGATCACGGTCGCTGGGGCGTCCGCTATCCGCTCGGCGACCGCATCGATGCGCTGCCGGCGGCGCGCGCCCTATCCCTTCCTGCCGGCGGAAGGCGACGGCCTGCACCAGATCGCGGTCGGTCCGGTGCATGCGGGCATCATCGAGCCCGGACATTTCCGCTTCACCGCCAGCGGCGAGACCGTGGTGCGGCTGGAACAGCGGCTCGGCTATGTCCACAAGGGCATCGAGGGGCTGATGGCCGGCGCCGATCTCGAGCGCGCGGCGCGAGCTCGCCGGGCGCGTCTCCGGCGACAGCACGGTCGCCTATGCCTACGCGTTTGCGAGCGCCGCCGAGGCGGCGCTGCGAACTGGCCGTGCCCGACCGCGCGGTCTGGCTGCGCGCGCTCGCTCGCCGAACTGGAGCGGCTCGCCAACCATCTCGGCGACATCGGCGCGATCTGCAACGACGCCTCCTTCGCGCTGATGCATGCGCATACCAGCGTGCTGCGCGAGACCGTGCTGCGCGCCGCCGATAGCGCCTTCGGCCATCGCCTGATGCGGGACATCATCGTGCCCGGCGGCGTTGCCCGCGACCTCGGCGACGAGCGGCAGCGAGGCGATCCAGGCGGCGCTCGAACAACATCCGCCGGCGCTTTCCGGCGCTGGTCGAACTCTACGACAACACCGCCTCGCTGCAGGACCGCACCGTCGATACCGGCATGCTGACAGCCGGCGCTGGCCAGGCAATATGCCGCCGGCGGCTATGTCGGCCGCGCCTCCGGGCGATCGTTCGACGCGCGGCGGACGCTTGCCTATCCGCCCTATGACGGCCTGCGCTTCGAAGTGCCGGTGCTTGAACGAGGGCGACGTCAACGCGCGGGTCTGGATCCGGGTGCGCGAGGTCGAGCAAAGCCTTGCGCTGATCGACCAGATCCTGGATCCGGCTTCCGCAACGGCGCCTGTGCGCGTGCCGACGTGGCGCCGACGCGCCGGAGGCGCGCGAAGGAATGGCGCTCGTCGAGGGATTCCGCGGCGACGTCCTGGTCTGGCTGCGCCTCGACGACGGCCGGATCGAACGCTGCCACCTGCGCGATCCCTCCTGGTTCCAGTGGCCGCTGCTGGAGGCCGCGATCGAGGGCAACATCGTCGCGGACTTCCCGCTCTGCAACAAGTCGTTCAACTGTTCCTATTCGGGCCAGGATCTCTAGGGAGCAATGAAACCGTCATCCTGCGATGACGCTTGAGGACGCCAAGATGCGCAAGCTGCTTTCCAAAGCCTGTTTCGCTCGCCCTTCACCGAAGCGGCGCCGGCGCCGGACGACGCCGCGCTGGCCGAACTCGCGACCGCGCGTCGGCGGCGCGGCGCGGCGGCGGCTCGGCCGCAGCCTGTCGATCCGCGAGGTCGACGCCGGCTCCTGCAACGGCTGCGAGCTCGAGATCCACGCGCTCAACAACGCCTATTACGACGTCGAGCGTTTCGGCCTGCGCTTCGTCGCCTCGCCGCGCCATGCCGATGTGCTGATCGTGACCGGTCCCGTCACCAAGAACATGCGCGAGGCGCTGGAGCGCACCTATCAGGCCACGCCCGCGCCGAAATGGGTGGTCGCGGTCGGCGACTGCGCCAAGGACGGCGGCTGTTTCGCCGGCAGCTATGCGGTGGTCGGCGGGGTTGCCGAGGTGATCCCGGTCGATCTGCATATTCCCGGCTGCCCGCCGACGCCGACGGCGATGCTGCGGGGCCTGCTGGCGCTGCTGCAGCGCGCCGACAGCAAGGTATCCGGCTAGAAGCATTTTTCTTGGTGGGCTTCCCGGGCGCGGCGGCTATGTTGAGGTCATCCGCAATTCCAGAGGCGACACGCGATGGCCCCCTCCGACCCTCGGCGCACGGCAAGCAGGACGGCGCTCAGCGTCGCCATGCTGCGGGCGGTCCACCAGGTTTTGGACGGGCAGCCGAAAATTCTCGATGATCCGATCGCGGCTATTCTGCTGGGCGACGAGTTCGACCAGCAGGTCACGGCCTATCACGACCGCGCGCGCGTACCCTGGATCATGGAATTGCGCTCTCAGGTGGTCCTGCGAAGCCGCTTTGCGGAGGATCGCCTGGCCGACGCCGTGCGCCGCGGCGCGCGCCAATGCGTCATCCTTGGTGCGGGGTTTGATACCTTTGCGTACCGTCAGCCGGATTGGGCACGCTCGCTACGGATATTCGAAGTCGATCATCACGGCACGCAGGAGGAGAAACGCCGGAGGCTGGCGCGTGCGGGTATCTCCCCGCCGATCAATCTGGAATATGTCGCCATCGACTTCGAGACGACCTCGCTGCGCGAGGGATTGCAACGAAGCAGCCTTGATTTCTCGACGCCGACTTTCTTCTCCTGCCTGGGTGTCCTCGTCTATCTGACCCGCGACGCCATCGACGCGATCTTCGCGCTGGTCGCGGGCTTTCCGCGAGGCAGTGAGATCGCCTTCACGTTCTCGACGCCGGACCGCGCGCTCACGGAAATGGCTGACAGGGTGAGTTCGCTCGGAGAGCCCTGGCAGACGCATTTCGATCCCGAGGAGATCATTCGGCGTCTTGCTGCTTTGGGTTTTCAGGAGACATCGATGCTGAACACCGACGAAGCGGAGCGAACCTTGTTCCAGGGCCGCCGCGACGGGCTGCACGCCCCTCGACGCGGCGGTATTGCCGCCGCCGTCGTTGGACAGGATTTGGCAGGCAAGAGAACTCCGGGTCGGCCATTCAAACGGGCTAACCGGTGCAGGAGAGGTCACAGGCCGGCGGCGCGGATCGACGCTGGCCAAATCCGGACCAGCGGCGCAACCCCACTTGCCATCGCTACGGAAAGAGCCGCTAATGTCGGCCAACGGTGACCCCGGTATTCCACGTTGACCGCCGATAATTGTGACGTTCTCGCAAGTCACCGTTCATTGCTCGTAATATCTTTTCATCACGCCGCCGGCGAGTTGTCGAAAGTGGAGCTTGCGTGAGCGACGCGGTCATACTGCCATCGGCGTTTTTTCGTTCCGTCAACGCGTGGGCACGCGCTCCGCTCGCGCGGTCCGTCGTCTCCGGCGTGGTGGTCGGACTCCTCTCGATCCTTTTCTACCTGTCCTACGCAGCACTGATCTTCTCCGGCCCGCTGACGCCCTGGCTTTCCTATGGCATGGCGGCAACCTTCATTACCGGCGCCGTCGGCGGCGCAGCGGTGTCGATGTACAGCTCGCTCCCGTTTGCGATCGGCGGGCCTGACGGTTCGACATCCGCCGTGACCGCCGCGCTCGTGACCGCGCTGACCGGCCACATGGCGGCGAAGGGCGCCGACGGCGGCCTGCTGACGGCGACGCTGGTGGCGCTTGCGTTGAGTTCCGCCTTGACCGGTGCCGTGCTGTGCGGTCTCGGTCTCGCGCACGCCGGCCGCGCCATCCGATTCGTGCCGTACCCCGTGATCGGCGGGTTCATCTGGGGCCTCCGCCTGCCTGATGCTGCTTGGCGCGGGCCAGGTGCTGACCGGCGATCGCTTGCAACTCTCCACCATCGGCCAGTTTCTGGACGCCGACCACGCGGAAAAGCTGCTCGCGGGCCTCGCGGTCACGGCGCTTCTGCTGCTTGGCCGGACGTACTGGAAATCCCCGTTCGCGACACCCGCATTGCTGCTCGCCAGCATCGTGGCGTTCTACGTCGCCGTTCTCCTGCTCGGCGTGCCTCTTGCGGATGTCCAGGCGCAGGGCTGGACGTTTGGGGCGCCATCGTCGGCGCATTTCGCTCCGCCGTGGACGCTGGAATTTCCCCGCTTTCCGTGGTCGGCATTGCCTGAACTGGGCGCGGATTTCTTCGCGGTCGTGTTCGTAACGACGGTCTGCGTCCTGCTCAATATCACCGGCATCGAACTGGCGAGCAAACGCGAGGCCAATCTCGACCGCGAGCTCAATGTGCTGGGAGCCGCCAACCTGCTGTGCGCCGGACTCGGCGGCTACGTCGCCTGCATTACGGTGACGCGCACCAATATGAATTTCGCGCTCGGAAAAAGCAGCCGCGTCGCCGGTCTGCTGATCGCGGCGATGTCCGCCGCGGCGCTGCTGGTCAATCCGGATTTCATCGCCTACATGCCCAAATGCGTGCTTGGCGGGCTGCTGGTGACGATCGGCCAGGACTTGCTCCGGCGCTGGTTGATCGGCACCGCACGCCAGCTCGCCCGGCTCGAATACCTGTCCCTGCTGGCGATCGCCTTCATCATCGTCAGGTGGGGTTTCGTCGCCGGCGTGTCGATCGGAGTGATCATCGGCTGCGCTACCTTTGCGCTGAGCGCCGGCCGCGTCAACGCCATCAAGTTCGCTTTCGACGGCACGGAATACCGCAGTTCGCTCGACCGCGGCCCGCACGAGCTCGCGCTGCTCGGGGCCAACGGCCGCGAACTGCAGGGCCTTTGCCTGCAGAGCTATCTGTTCTTCGGGTCCGCCAACAGGCTCTACGAGCATGTCAAGGCGTTGCTGGTCGAGCAGCCGCAATGCCGGTTTCTGCTGTTCGATTTCAAGCTCGTCACCGGCCTCGATTCCTCCGCCACCCACAGCTTCACGCAGATCAAGCAGGCCGCCGACGCGCTGGGCGCGCGCCTGGTCCTCGTCAATCTGTCGCCGGCGATGGCCAACGCCTTCAACAACATCAAATTCATCACCAAGGATATCCTGGTCTTTTCGGAGCTCGATCGCGCGCTCGAGTCCTGCGAGAACGCTATCATTCTCGCGCACAGTGACGCCGACGGCGAGACGCGCTCGCTGCGCGATTGGCTCGCGGAGGTGCTCGGCAATGCCGAGCATGCCGAACTGCTCGCCGCACAATGCCAGCGTCTCGAGTTCGGCGAGGGCGACGTCATTGCGCATCAGGGCGCGCCGGCCGACTCCATGCACTTCATTCTCGAAGGCCGCGTCGGGATCATCGTCAACCTGCCAGGCGGTCGCTCGGTGCGCGTGCGAAGTCTCGGGCGGCATACCACCATCGGCGAGATGGGCCTGATCACGGGGCGTCCGCGCAGCGCTACCGTGCAGGCGGAGATCGCCAGCGTGGCTTACGAGTTGCGGGCCGATGCGTTCGAGGCGCTGAAGATGGAGCGTCCGGCCCTGGCCCAGGCGCTGTTCACCTTCGTGATCGGCGTGATGGCGGAGCGGTTGAGTTTTGCCAGCAAGGTGATCGGCGTTCTGCAGCGCTAAGGGTGATGCCCCGGCGCAGGCCGTTCACGGGCTCGAGCGGCAGCGCGGTCGTTCAGCGCGTCCGCTCCAGCGTCCGCGCCGACGACGGCTTCGGCTGCCGGATCTTCTTCAGCTTCGGCCTGGCGACATGCTCGCGGAGCCGGACGCCGCGGCCGCCGGACGCGCTCGGCGCGCCCGGATTGATCAATTCGATCCCGGCATGGTCCAATGCGGCAACGAGCTTCATCAGCGAATTGACGTTGCCGCGGACGACGCCATCGCTGGCTTCCATGCGCTGGATCGTCGGCACCGAGAGGTCCGCGAGTTCCGCCATCTGCCGCTGATCGATGTTCAGGAGCGCGCGCGCGGCCCTGAGCTGATTGGCGGTGATCATGGAAGAGGCGTCTCCGGTTCCGTAGCAGATATATTTATATCGTATGAATTGCGGCTTCAAGCATCAATTCAGAGGCAAAATATATCAACGACCCGACGGATCGGCGCGCGCCAATGGCGGGAATGCATCGATATCACATGGCGCAACCGGTGGTCGCGCCGGAGTAGCCGGGCGCCCTGGATCGAACCGCGCGCGCGGGGCGGCCGCGACGATTGGCATTACGTCCATGGCATGATAAGAGATGTCTGAAACATACTAATTGATGTATGGTGGCGGATGCGGCTGTTGGGACGTTATCAGGGCCGGAACGGCGAGATCGAGATCGTCGAATCCCTTGACGACGGGACCCTCATCTATTTCGAGGAGGGCTTGCGACAGAGCCAGGCCACGCCCGACGGCGAGAGCGTCTTCACCTACGTCAAGCTGATGGACGAATTGCTGGCGCGGTCGGCGAACATCCTCGTGCTCGGATGCGGCGGCGGCAATCTTGCCACCCGGCTGGCCCGGCTCGGCAAGAAGCTGACGATCGTCGACAACAATCCGATCAGCTTCATGATCGCCCAGAAATTCTTCGCCCTGCCCGACGGCCTCGACTGCATGGTCTCCGATTTCCGCAAGTTCATCTATCAGGATGCGGCATTTTACGACGCCATCGCCATCGATATCGGCGGCCCGGGTTTTCACTTCAACGACGAGTTCGACGCCGAGACCTGCGAAGCGATCCGTGCCCGCCTCAATCCGGGCGGCCGCATCGTGATGAACGTGCTGGTGGCGAACGACATCGATCCTCTCGCCCGACCGGATCGCCGCAAGGCTCGCCGGCGACGCCTTGCAGGTCTGGATCGTCGATGAGCAGGGCATCCAGGACCGCAATGCCATTCTGGCCTGCGTGCCGGAACGGCAGTTGAACACCCGTCCGGCGCTGTTCGAGGTGATGGCGGGCACCTCCGAGCGCTGGTCGATCCGGCGCGGCCGGCTGCGCAGCCGCGATCTGGCCGACGGTGCGCGAGATCGGTGAGCCGCGCGGCGCACAAACCGCGCAGGCCAATCCCGGCGAAATGAAACGTCTGTTCCCGGGATCGGCGTTTCGCAGGAACCCGTGGTTGCGGGGGCTCGCAACGCTCAATTCTTGCTATTGAATGAGCGGGAAATTCCCAAGCTCGTCGCCTGAATATCTTCCCTTGTAAACGTTCAGTCGGTTTGCAGCATGAAGCCATCGAAGAATGCCGCGAGCTGCTTATAGCCATCAAGCGGCAGAACATGAGCGACATATTGATCCGGCCGCACCACGACCATGCACCCCACTTCCCGATCGATGCCGCGCATCGCAAAGATGTCGTGACCGCCCTTGAGATCGGGGCAGTACATCTTCTCGTAATCGCGCAGTCCGTAGCGTCCCTTCCGAGGGAGGAGAAGATCGGGCATGGCCTCGATGGCGAGTTCGCGATGACCTTGCTGGAACACCGCGCGGACGTCGATCACGGAATCGATATCCGCCCCGTCGGGGTGTACCTTCTGACGGGAGACTCCCTGCTCTCGCCGAGAAAGTTGCAGAGGTCCCGGATCGCGGAGCTGGAGGCTGCGGGATCCTCCGCGCCGGCAAAGGCGAAGATCCGAAAGCGGCCATCCGCCTTGACGTCATGGCCGAGGTGAACGGGCTTGGCGTCCGCAAGACGGATGACCGGTGCGGAGTGAAAGCGCGTGCCGAGCACGAACCCATTGGCGAGATGCTGGTGGCTGGACTCGCCGGTCAGGAGCGAAGGGCGGTAATGCGTCGCTGTGCCCGCGGTGTAGCGCCCGTGCCGGACGAAATAGTCCTGGGTCCTGGCCGGGTCGGCGCCCCTCGGCCGAAGCGAGGATCGCGGCCCATTCGCGATCGAAGTCGATCAGTTCCTTGGCAACGGCCTGACGTTCCGCCGAGTAGGTGTGCAACAGGCGCGGCGCGCAGCGCTCGCGCAGGACGGAGGCGAGCTTCCATCCGAGATTGAAGGTGTCCTGCATGGAAACGTTCATGCCCTGGCCCGCCTTCGGGCTATGGGTGTGGCAGGCATCGCCGGCGATGAACACGCGCGGCATGCGCGTGCCTGTCTCCGCTTCCGGCACGTCGTCGAACTTGTCGTCAGCCGCTGGCCGATCTCGTAGACCGACCACCAGGCGATCTCCTTCACGTCGAGCGTATAGGGATTGAAAATGCGCTGCGCCTTCGCGATCAAAACGTCGGCGGTGACGTTGCGGTTGGCGACCCGCTCGCCGATATCGAGCTTGGCGAGCTCGACATAGAGCCGGACCAGATAGCCGCCTTCGCGCGGGATGACGAGGGCGCTGCCGTCGTTCGCCGACTGGATCAATGACTTGCAGCGGATGTCGGGGAAGTCGGTGACGACAAGGATATCCATGACGCCCCAGGCGTGGTTGGCGGAATCGCCGTGAAGCTCGCGCCCGATCGATTTGCGCACCGTGCTGCGCGCCCCGTCGCAGCCGACCACGTAGCGGGCCTTGACCGTCTCGACCTTTCCCTCGTGCGAAGGATCGATCCGCTCGAACCTGACCGTCACCGCGTGGTCTTCAAAGCCCGCCGCGGGCTCGATCGCTGAGATCGAGCAGCGCGACGCGAATAATACGGCTCGAGCTTTGCCGCCGACCGGCGCATGACATCGAGGAAGAAATCGTGCACGCGCGCCTGGTTCAGAACGACATGCGGAAACTCCGACAGCCCGTCTTCGACGTCCTGGACCCTGCCGCTGCGGACGATATCCTTTGGCTTGCCGGTCGTCCGGCTTCCAGAACGTCGTCTCATTGATCCAGCAGGCCTCCTTCAGCACGCGTTCGCTGAAGTCGTAGGCGTGGAACATCTCCATGGTGCGACAGGCGATGCCGTCGGCCTGGCCGAGCAGCAGCCGGTCGGGCTTCTGCTCGACGATGCAGGTCCTGATATCGGGAAATGCGGACAACTGCGCCGCCAGGTTCAGGCCTGCCGGTCCGCAACCGACGATCAGGACATCGACTTCTTCGGGGAGCGATCCGGAGGCTCCCGAGGCCTGAATTCGCTCGGCAGGGTCAAGGATCTCCGGGTCGCCCGGCTGGAATCCGTTCAGATGAAACTGCATGAGAAGCTCCCCGTCCCTCGCCGCCCTGACAGCGTTTCCGGCCTTTGGCCGCGATTTCAATATTGATCAGCATGCTGATCATCAGTATACTTGTCAATGCCTCGACCCTGGAGAGTTCGGTGAAAGACACCCATGACATGCCCGGACACCTGGCGCGACGCTTCCAGCAGATTGCGGTGGCCGTGTTCCTGACCGAAGTCGAGGAGGCAGGCTTTGACCTCACGCCCGTCCAATACGCGGCGCTCGCGGCGATCAAGCCGAATCCGGGGATCGATCAAGTGACCCTCGCCGGACTGATTGCCTATGATCGGACCACCATCACCGGCGTGATCGATCGTCTGGTGCAGAAAGGCCTGGTGGTCCGCCAAGCAAGCAGTCGGGACCGGCGCGCCCGCGAATTGCAGATCACCGATGAGGGACGGCGAACGCTGCGCGGGATCACGCCGGCGGTCGAGGCGGCGCAGCGGATCATGCTGCGCGGACTGACTGAAAAGGAAGCAGACGAGCTGATGCGGCTGTTGCGGAAGGCCATAGCCGCCGGCAACGAACTGAGCCGTGCGCCGTTGCGGGGCACGGCACGGCAATAGGTGAGCGATGATAATCGTCAGAGACATCGCGCCGCGGCCTGCGTCGCACGGGTTTCGATAGCGACATGGCCCAAAGCAAGAAAGCCGCCCGAAGGACGGCTTTCTAAAAAACCTCATAAAATCAGAGGCCTGTCTTGGTTGCGGGGACCTGCAACCATCTCAAATTGCTATTCCAAGCAGTTGCTTAAGGCGCAACATCAGAAGCTCAAACCTGACGCGGCGCGCCATTCAGAACAAAACTGCGAATTCATATACTATTGAAATTACTATATAATTTCGTTTCATCTAAACGTGAATCTCTAATGATTGGCCGCTTTGCGCCAGACTCGGCCGTACAACGAGGGACGCTTTTCGGCTGAAGGATTTCAGCGAGCGTCTCGCCTAGGCGCTACCTCTCGTCTCAGCCGCCTGCAAATAGGCTCTGCTCGGACTCCGGCCCGAACAGCCGGATCAAGTTGCATTCGCCTGGACCATCGCCGAATAAAGTCCGGCGGCATCTCTTGCATGACGCAACCGACCGAGAGTTTCGGAAGACCTTAGCGTCCGGGCGACAAGGGCAAGCGCACCAAGTTGCCCCTCCTCCACATTCGCAGGCAACAAAAGCACGAACACGATATCGACCGGCTGCCCGTCGATGGCGTCGAATTCGATCGGCTGCTTCAATCTCGCCAAGAGACCAAAGGGTCGTTGCAAATCTGGCAGTCGAGCGTGCGGAATGGCGACGCCGCCGCCTACTCCGGTGGATCCGAGCTCCTCGCGCTTGAGAAGATCAGGCGCAATTTGATCAACACGCAGGTTAAGGCTTGTTGCTGCTTTTGCCGCCAGTTCCTGCAACAGCAGACGCTTATTCGAAGCACGAACGTCGATCAGGACGTCCGCAGGCGACAGCAGATCGGAGATTTTCATGGCCGCTCCAGGGAAGCGCACTATAGAGAGCATTGGTTAGTTCTCGAGTGGGAGTTCGGGTTTGGCTATCTCATCCGGCGCGCGCAGCCGGTAGCCTATTCCGGTTTCGGTGAGGACAAATTGCGGACGTTCCGGATCGGCTTCGATTTTCTGCCTGAGCTGCCGCACATAGACCCGGAGGTACTGCGCGTCGGTGGTTTGATCCCAAAGCTCGCCGAGCAGAAACTTATGGGTCAATACCTTGCCGGCATGCTGTACCAGGATTCTCAGCAACTCGTACTCTTTTGGCGACAATTTCACTTCCTTCTCGCCCACCTTGACGATGCGGCGCACCAGATCGACGGAGAGATCACCGGTTCGAAACACCGGTCGCTCACCATGGACCTGCAACTGATGCCGCAACGCCGCGCGCATGCGGGCGAGGAGTTCATCCATCCCGAACGGTTTTGTCAGATAATCGTCGGCACCGAGATCGAGCGCCTGCACCTTTCCGGCCTCGTCGCCGCGGCTCGACAGCACCACGATCGGCACGCTGTCGTTGCGGCCGCGGATCATGCGCAGCAATTCATGACCCTGGATATCCGGCAAGCCGAGATCGAGAATGATGAGCGCAGGATCCTGGGCCAGCAACTCGAGCGCAAGCTTGCCGTTGGAGGCTTCCAGGATCTCGTAGCCTTGCGTGCTCAACCCCATCCGCAGCAATTTACGGATCGGCGGTTCATCGTCGATGACCAGGACCTTGATCGGCGCGGCGGTCATGCGGCGGTATCCACTTCGCTCGAAAACGCCATGTTATCCGCCGGGATCGGCAGTCGAATAGTCAGCACGGCGCCGCTCCGGTCGGTGCGGTTGGCTGCGGAAATCGTGCCGTGCATCGCCTCGACAAATCCGCGGGATATCGCGAGCCCGAGGCCGGTGCCGGGGCGGACATGATCGCCCTTTTTCGCGCGGTAGAATTTGTCAAATACGCTCTCCAGCTCCGCCGGCGGAATGCCGTCGCCTTCGTCGAGGATCTGCAGGGTGACCTGATCCCTGTCCCGAAAACTCTGGATCGATATCGTGGTGTCGGCGGGCGCATATTTCGCGGCGTTGTCCAGCAGGTTGAAAAGCACCTGCTCGAACAGCACCGCGTCGAGTTCCAGCATCGGCAAATCGGCGGCAAGCTCGAGCGAAACCTTATGGCGCACCAGAATCTTGCCGGCGCGGCGCAGGGCGCTGCCGACGATCTCGCCGATATCGTGGCGCGCCGTATTCGGGACGATGGCGCCGGATTCCAGCTTGGTCATGTCGAGCAGGTTGGCGATGAACCGGTTGAGCCGCTCGGATTCGTCGATCACGGTTGCCAGCAGATCGCGCTTCTGCGCATCGCTCAGGCCGCTTTCGAGATCCCGTATCGCACTAGCAGCGCCGAGCACCGAGGCGAGCGGCGTCTTGAGATCGTGGGAGATCGAGGTCAGGAGCGCCGCGCGCAGCCGGTCTGATTCCACGGTGCGCTTGACGCGATCCATATCCTCGACCAGCAGCACCCGTTCGATCGCCAGCGCGCCCTGATCCACCAGCGCATCCAGCAGGCGGCGCTGGTCCGGCGTGAGCAGCGGACCTGTCTTGTCGTCATCGATGCCGATGACACCGATCGGCCCGCGCCCGGTTCGCATCGGCAGGAACAGGCGCTTGGCGCCCGGCAGCGTATCGGAGCCGCGCCCGGCCGAGCGATCGTTGCCCCACGCCCAGTTCGCGGCCGCGAGATCGGCCTTGTCCAGTTCATCTTCAGGAGGGTAGCCTGTCTTCACGGTCAGGATGCCGTCCTCGGGCAGCAGCAGCACCACCCGTACCTTCAGCATCAACGCTGTCTGATACGCAGTTGCCCACAATACATCGTCCAGCGTCGCCGTGCCCGCGAGCTTGCGGCTGAAGGCGTAAAGCAATTCCGTGGTCCTCACCCTGCCGATGGCAAAGTCGGCCTGGGTGCGCACGCGCGCGGCGACGTTGGAAACCAAAAGCGCGATCAACATGAAGAAGAAGAACGCCGCGACGTTGGTCGGATCGGTGATCGTAAAAGTATAGACCGGCGGCAAAAAGAAGAAATTGTAGCACAGCGATGCCGCGACGCTGGCGAGCAACGACGGCCACAGGCCGTAGCGAACCGCCACGCTGACCACAGCCGTGAGGAACACCAGGTCGACGTTTTCGATGCCGAACCAGGGCTGGATCAGTTCGCCAGCGCCGAGGCCGATGGCCACGATCGCCAGCGCCATCAGATAGAGCCTGGGATCGAAAGGCTCAGGCCGTTCCGCCGCACGCACGGTCTTCCTCGGAACAGGCTCCGCCGCGAGTTCCTCGCCGGCGATGACATTGACGCTGATATTGCCGGCGCGCCGCACCAGGTCATGCACCACCGAGCCGCGCCTGAGTTTGAACCACCAGGAACGCGTCGATTTCCCGATGATGATCTGGGTCACGTTGTTGGCCTGCGCGAAGCCGATCAGGTCGTCGGCGATGTGGCGTCCGACGCTGGGAATGGTCAGCGCCTCGCCTCCCAGCGCTTCCGCCAGCCGCAACGTGTCGGCAAGCCGGTCGCGTTGCTCGTCGGTTAATTGCAGGCTCCGCCGCGTCTCGATGCTGACGGCGGTCCACGGCGCGTGCAGGCGGTCCGCCAGCCGTTTGGTGTAGCGCACAAGGCCGGCCGCCCGCGGATCCTCGCTGACGCACACCAGGATGCGCTCGCCCGCCGCCCAGGGGCCGGCGATCGCATTGGCCTGCATATGAGTTAGTAACTGCTCATCGACGCGGTCGGCGGTGCGCCGCAACGCCAGCTCGCGTAGCGCCGTCAGGTTGCCCGGCGAAAAATAATGCTCAAGCGCGCGCTCGGCCTGTTTGGGGACGTAGACCTTGCCCTCTTTCAATCGCTAAATCAGGTCGTCCGGCGTGAGATCGATCAGTTCGATCGCGTCCGCAAGGTCGAACACCAAATCCGGCACGGTCTCGCGTACCCGCACATGCGTGATCTGCGCGACCACGTCGTTGAGGCTTTCGATGTGCTGGATATTAACCGCCGTGTAGACGTCGATGCCGCGGGACAGCAGTTCCTCGACGTCGAGATAGCGCTTCGGATGGCGGCTGCCGGGCGCGTTGGTATGGGCGAGTTCGTCGACCAGCGCGATCTGCGGATGGCGCGCAATCAGCGCGTCGAGATCCATCTCCTCGATGATCTGATCCTTGTACTCGATCCGCTTGCGCGGCAGAACTTCAAGGCCATGCAGCAGTGCTTCGGTCTCGGCCCGTCCATGGGTCTCGACCGCGCCGACCACGACATCGGCGCCGGCCTTCAGCTTGGCTTGCGCGCTCTGCAGCATCTCGTAGGTCTTGCCGACACCGGGGGCAGCGCCGACGAAGATCTTGAGCCGGCCGGCCTGATCGTTCTCTCGCCGGGCGGCTTCCAGAAGCGCATCCGGCGAGGGTCTTTTTTCAGGGTCGCGCCGTTGATTTGCCATATGGCAATATAGTCCTCACGCCCGATACCGCCTAGGTCGATTCTATTTGGATGCAGCCGCGTCCAAAGCCAAATTCAGCGCCAGCACGTTGACCCGGGGTTCGCCGAGCAGCCCGGCAAAGCGGCCTTGCGTGTTCTCCGTGACCAGCTGGCGGATGCGATCTTCCGGCATGCTGCGCGCTTTCGCGACACGCGGCACCTGGAATAGCGCGCCTTCCGGCGAGACATCGGGATCGAGGCCGCTGGCGGACGTGGTGACGAGATCGACCGGAACGGCGGCCTTTGGATTTTCCGCCTTCAGCTTGTCGACGTCTTCCTTGACTCGATCGCTGAGCGCCTTGCTGGTCGGGCCGAGATTGGAGCCGCCGGAATTGGCGGCGTTATACGGCGCCGACACGGTCTTGGTGGCATCGGCCGGGTCCGGCGCTGACGTCGCCGAGGGCCGACCATGGAAGTATTTGTCGTCTTTGAACTCCTGCCCGATCAGGGCAGAGCCGACCACCTTGCCGTCCCTCTCGATCAGGCTGCCTTGCGCCTGCCTCGGGAAGATCACGCCCGCAATCCCGGTCATGGCCAACGGATAGGCGAGCCCCGTGATCAGCGTCAGTGCGACCAGGATAAGGATAGCGGGGCGAATTTCTTTCAACATTTTGTCTCTCCTCAAACGAGGTGCAAGGCGGCGACGACGAGGTCGATCGCCTTGATGCCGATAAAGGGAATGATGATGCCGCCGACGCCGTAGATCATCAGGTTACGGCGCAAGAGCGCGCCGGCCCCGATGGCGCGATAAGCTACGCCCTTCAGGGCCAACGGGATCAGCGCGATGATGATCAGCGCGTTGAAGATGATCGCCGACAGGATGGCGCTCTGCGGACTCGCCAGCTGCATGATGTTGAGCACGGCGAGCTGCGGATAGAAGGCCAGGAACATCGCGGGGATGATCGCGAAATATTTTGCGACGTCGTTGGCGATCGAGAACGTGGTGAGCGCCCCACGGGTCATCAATAGCTGCTTGCCGATCTCGACCACCTCGATCAACTTGGTTGGATTGGAATCGAGATCGACCATGTTGCCGGCCTCACGCGCCGCTTGCGTTCCGGTATTCATGGCGACGCCGACGTCTGCCTGAGCGAGTGCCGGCGCATCATTGGTGCCGTCGCCGCACATCGCGACCAGTTTGCCCTTGGCCTGTTCGTCGCGAATGAGCTTCAACTTGTCTTCAGGCGTCGCCTGCGCGAGAAAATCATCGACGCCGGCCTCCGCCGCAATCGCCGCCGCGGTCATCGGATTGTCGCCGGTGATCATCACGGTGCGGATGCCCATCCGGCGCAGTTCTGCAAAACGCTCGCGGATGCCGCCCTTGACGATATCCTTGAGTTGCACGATGCCGAGCAGACGGCCGTCCTTGGCGACCGCAAGAGGCGTGCCGCCGGCTTTCGCAATCTCGTCCGAAATCGCCTGGATCTCGCGAGCCACGTCGGAGCTTGCGCCGGGCTGGATGGCGCGCGCGGCGTTTCCGGAAGCCACGGCGTGCGGCGTCCCGCCTCCGATATAGTTGAGGATCGCATCGACCGCGCCCTTGCGGACCGAGGATGCGCCGGCATCGACGCCGCTCATCCGGGTTTGCGCCGTAAAGGGAATGAAGGTTGCCGCCAATTCCGCCATGTCGCGGCTGCGGATACCGTACTTTTCTTTCGCGAGCACGACGATCGAGCGGCCTTCCGGAGTCTCATCGGCCAGCGAAGCCAGCTGCGCCGCTTCCGCCAGTTCCAGCTCGGTCACGCCGCGGACGGGGCGAAACGCCGTCGCCTGCCGGTTGCCGAGCGTAATGGTGCCGGTCTTGTCGAGCAGCAAGGTATCGACGTCGCCGGCGGCCTCGACCGCGCGGCCCGACATCGCCAGCACGTTGAATCGCACCAGCCGGTCCATGCCGGCGATACCGATCGCCGACAGCAGCGCGCCGATGGTGGTCGGAATCAGCGTCACGAACAGCGCCACCAGGATCACGACCGAAATCTGGCCGCCGGCATAGGCCGCATAGCTCGGGATGGTCACGGTCGCGAACACGAAGATGATGGTCAGGCCCGCGAGCAGAATGTTGAGCGCGATCTCGTTCGGCGTCTTCTGCCGCTCGGCGCCCTCGACCAGCTTGATCATGCGGTCGATGAAGGTCGAGCCTTGAGCCGCGGTAATGCGGACGCGGATCCAGTCGGACAGCACCTGCGTGCCGCCGGTGACTGCCGAGCGGTCGCCGCCGGATTCGCGGATCACGGGCGCGGACTCGCCGGTGATCGCGGCCTCGTTGACGGAGGCGACGCCCTCGATCACTTCGCCGTCGGAGGGAATGTTGTCGCCGGCCTCGACCAGCACGACATCGCCGACCTTGAGGCTGGTGCCGGAAACAAGACGAAAGGTCTTGTCGGAGCCGCTCAGCAGCTTAGCCTGGCTTTCGGTGCGGGTCTTCCGCAGCAACTCGGCCTGGGCCTTGCCGCGGCCCTCCGCGACCGCCTCGGCGAAGTTGGCGAACAGCACCGTGAACCACAGCCACAGGATAATCTGGAAGGTGAAGCCAAGGCTCTCCCCACCGGTCACGAGATCGCGCAGGAAGATCACCGTGGTCAGCGCGGCCACGACCTCGACCACGAACATCACGGGGCTCTTGATCATCACCCGCGGATTGAGCTTGGCGAAGGCCGAGCCAATGGCGGGGATCACGATCTTCGGGTCGAGCATCGCCGAAACCGGCATCCGCTTGTTCAGTTTTTGGACGACTTCCATGGACGTAACTCCGAAATGGGTTCGATCAGAACAGGGTGTTGGCGTTGCCAGCGAGGTGCTCAACGATCGGTCCGAGCGCCAGCGCCGGGAAGAAGGTCAGACCGCCGATGATCAGGATCACGCCGACTACCAGCCCGACGAACAGGCCGCCGGTGGTCGGCAGCGTGCCGCCGGACGGCGGGATCGACTTTTTTCCCGCCAGCGAGCCCGCCATCGCCATCGCCGGCACGATCATGAAGAAGCGGCCGACGAACATCGCCACGGCACCGGTGACGTTGTAGAAGAAGATATTGCCGGTGAGGCCGGCGAAGGCCGAGCCGTTATTGCCGGTTTGCGAGGTATAGGCATAGAGCACCTCGGTGAAGCCGTGCGGACCGGCATTGGCCATCGACGCCACCGCCGGCGGATAGACCACGGCGATCGCGGTCCAGCCCAGATACATCAACGGCAGCACCAGAATGGCGAGCATCGCCATCTTGACCTCCCGCGCCTCGATCTTCTTGCCGACATATTCCGGGGTGCGGCCGACCATCAGGCCGGCGACAAAGATCGAGAGGACGACAAAGATCAGCATGCCGTAGAGGCCAGCGCCGACGCCGCCGACGATGATTTCGCCGAGCTGGATGTTGATCAGCGGGATCATGCCGCCGAGCGCGGTGAAGCTATCATGCATCGCATTGACCGCGCCGCAGGACGCCGCCGTGGTAATGACGGCGAACAGCGAGGAGGCGACGATGCCGAAGCGGACTTCCTTGCCCTCCATGTTGCCGCCGGAGAGCCCGAGCGCATGCATGGCAGTGGTGCCGTTGGCTTCCGCCCAATAGGCGACGGTGACGCCGGCGATGAACAGCACACCCATCACGGCCAACACCGCCCAGCCCTGCCGCTGATTGCCGACCATGCGGCCGAACACGTTGGTCAGCGCGGCGCCGAGTGCGAAGATCGAAATGATCTGCACGAAGTTCGACAACGCGGTCGGGTTCTCGAAGGGATGCGCGGCATTGGCATTGAAGAAGCCGCCGCCATTGGTGCCGAGCATTTTGATCGCGACCTGCGAGGCGACCGGGCCGACCGCGATGGTCTGCTTGGCGCCCTCGAGCGTAGTCGCTTCGACATAGTCGCCGAGCGTCTGCGGCATGCCCTGCGAGACAAGGAACAGCGCATAAACGACGCAGATCGGTAACAGGATGTAGAGGGTGCAACGGGTCACATCGACCCAGAAATTACCGATGGTGCGCATCGAAGCGCGGGAGAAGCCGCGGATCAGCGCCACCGCGAGCACGATGCCGGTCGCGGCCGACAGGAAATTCTGGTGGGTCAGGCCCAGCATCTGGACCAGATAGGACAGCGTGCTTTCGCCGCCGTAGTTCTGCCAGTTGGTGTTGGTGATGAAAGAGATCGCGGTGTTGAAGGACAGGTCTTCGGCGACCGCTGATTGCCCGGCCGGATTGAACGGCAGGAAGGCCTGCAGCCGCATCAACCCGTAGATAATGAGGACGCCGCCGACGTGGAATAGCAGCATCGCGACCGTGTAGGTCAGCCAATGCTGCTCGCGCTTCTCGTCGACGCCGCCGATCCAGTAGATCGCGGCCTCGACCGGCCGCAGCACCGGCGACAGGAAGGTGCGCTCGCCGTTGAAGACGCGCGTCATGTACCAGCCGAGCGGCTTGGCCAGCGCGACGATAATGGCGCAGTACAGAATGATTTAAATCCAGCCGATGGCGGTCATGGTCATATGTCCCAGGGTTTGGACGTGATCTTTTTCGGGAATCGGTTCCGCCCCGAACCAAATCCGGGGCAGGCTGTTTTGGCGGTCAGAACCGCTCGGGCCGCAGCAGGGCGTAGGTCAAGTAAAACAGCAGGCCTGCGGCGACGATAGCGGCGAGTGAATAATCGAAGATCATGGCCGTTCTCCTTCAAAGCGCTTTCGCGCGAAGTGGCTACCGGTTCGCGCGAAGAAACGCGTCGAGATCTAAAGCCGTTCGCAGGCGTAGGCGTAACCTATGCCCAACACGAAGAAGCCGAGGCCGAGGGCCAGCATGACGACATCCCACATGAAAATGCTCCTTGTCGCGCTTGTTCCGGCGCGCAACTTCTGCTCGCTCGCGGGAAGGTTATTGCGATGGATCAATCCGCCATCGGATTTTGACCCTGGCCCTACCCGTTTCAGCGGCCATGAAGTGCCACTCGGCGCATAGGTTTTCGAGATGGGTCGGACGACAACGTTATAGGAAAGTCATAAGTACCACGGGAGGTCTGACGTAAACCATTGCGACAGAGGGGTTATTATTTGGATCGCGTCGCCAGCAATGCACCGCCAATCCAACAAGACTGCGTAGCCCGCTTTCTCAATGGTCGACATTGATTTTCCGAAGCCGCACGGCACTTATGACGCACTTATATCTTGAGGCGGTTTCTCATCTCGAATTCAAACGGGTCTTCCCTCACCTTACGCACAGTACCGCATTGCGCGCGGTCCATGTGCATTCAGGAGGACGCCATGTTCCTTCAGCCCCTGCGCTCGGAGCCGTTGGCCACACTTGCCAGGCAAGTAAGCGCTGCTGACGAGGCAACGTCAAAACTGCTTTCCGAAATTGTGGGTGCGACCCTGCGGCGAGGATCGTTCCCGAGTAAGGCCGACAACGCCGCCCAGCTACGTCAATTGATTGATGCCGGCGCCTTGACCGAAGCAGCCTTCGCACTGATCGACCTGGAACTGCCGCAATGGCAAATACGCCGCATCATCTACGATGAAGGCGAGTGGCACTGCGCCGTCTCCCGACAGCGAGAACTTCCGGAGTGGCTGGACCAGGCAGTCGAGGCCAGACACGCCAGCCTCACGCTTGCAATTTTGAGTGCTTACATCGAGACGGTCCGTCAGATTGAAGTATCAAGAGAGCCGAATCGTCCATCGGTTCCACAGACACGAGCGGCGATGCAATACGAGCCGGTTTGCTGCGATAACTTCGCCTAGCTCGCTGCAATTCCACCCCTTGAAGATCGATCCTTTGGCAAGCACACCAGACCGTATTTGTCATATCCGTTAGAGTTTCGAATCTTGGCGCAGCTTCCAGAATCTACCGCGAGAACTGAGATCGACCCAGGTGCTCGTTCGCTTTTGCCTGCGAATGAGTATTCTGGTCGTTTTCGCTGCGTTCGGCAGCATCGGCTTCGGCCGAAGCCTTGCTGCGCTGCTGTGGATGGCCATCATCCTCTGCGCCGTCGTCGGCCTCATGAAGCGCGAGGCCCCATTCGGCGCCGTCCTCAACCACTGGGATGAGGCGGTGGCCTACGCGGCCCTATTTGCCCTGGTCCGCAGCTTCGATCATTTCGTCCCGGTCTGAGACAGCCCGGCGGCGATCCTATACGGCGCTTATGAGATCGCCACCTTGTCGCCCTCGAATTCATATCCGGCCAGGAAGATATTGGGCGCATGAGTCAAGCCGTCTCCCGACCAGCCAAAACCATCCGGACATTCGCGCAGGAAAACGCAGCGACGGATGAGTCCGCGGCGCCGGAAGCACGCCCTGCTCGCCACCAGAAGGAATCTTAACGTGAAGCTCGTCGAACCTCCATCGTGCAGCTCTGCATCTACCATCGTCTTTATTGGCAAGAACAAGCGCGGAAACTGGGTCGCCCAGGAACAGAACGGTCTCTATGGCGGCCTGTTCGTCAACCGCGCGCAGGCCGTCAAGTACGCACTGTTCGAGAATGGCCATCACCCCGAAACCATCGTCGAGCTGTCGCGCGAAATCGAGCTTAATATGGGCGGCAAGCTCCCCTCCTCCGATCAGATACCCGCCGCCGTCACACGGCGCGTCGCATGACTAACCGGCCAGCGGTCACCCAGGAGAGCGAGATGGTTCAGCCGCATTCCGTTCCAAACCGGGAGCAGGTAGTCGATACCATGATTGGGCTGACCCGCCTGTCCAACCTGCATCGTGCCATCGTCGCCGGCAGCGATAGTCTGGAACTTTATCTTGCGCTGCGGCGGCGCGGGTTCATTCGTGTGGCCACCACCGCAACCTGCCGCATCCCAAAGCAGCAACACGCGGTCGGACTCATCACGGGTCATAACTCGCTGGCGGCGATCGAGGCGGCGCTGACCCAGATTTCGCGTTTCCTCTCTGCCAGCGCTGCCATTGCCGTGCTGATCAACTCCCGCGACAGCGGCCTCTGCTTGAAAATCCGGTCGACGCTGGAACAGATGGGCTTTCGGATCGAGGCTGGCGTCAGGTGCCAGCAGGGCCTGGTGCTGTCAGCGTATCGGCAGGGCTTCGGCCAGATGGAAAACGCAGCGTGAAATCCCATGACACACCTTGCACATTCCACCACCTGGCTGGCGGGATACGTACCCGACCTCCCCACGCCCTTCGATGAAGAGGGCAAACTCGATCTGGCGGCATTCGCAAAACTTTGCGAACGCCAGATCGAGGCTGATGTCTCGGCCATCGTCGTCGGTGAGACCACCGGCGAAGCGTCCACCCTGACGCCGGCCGAGCACGACAGCATCGTCCGCGCCGCCATCGAGATCGCACGCGGTCGCGTCCGTGTCATTGCTGGCGCGGGATCGAATTCGACCAGCCAGGCCATCGAGTTGACGCGGCGCGCCGAAGCCGCCGGCGCCGATGCGGTGCTTTCGGTCGTGCCCTATTACAACAAGCCGATGCAGGCCGGCATTTATGCGCATTTTTCGGCGATTGCGGATTCGACCTCCCTGCCCATTATCCTGCACGACATTCCTTCCCGGACCATCCGCGAGCTATCCGACGACACGCTAGCGCGGCTGGCGAAATCGCGGCAATTCATCGGATTGAGGGATGGGACCGGCGACGTCACGCGTCCGATGCGCTTGCAGCCGCTGCTGCCGCCAGGGTTTCGGCTGTTGTCCGGAGACGACACGACCGCGCTGGCCTTTATCGCCGATGGCGGGGATGGCTGCATATCGCTGGTATCGAACATCGCACCGGATCTGTGCCGGGCGATCTTTAAGAGCTGCAGGCAGGGGCGGTTGCAATCCGCGCGATATTTACAAAGCCGGCTGGCGCCGCTGACGGCCGCGCTCACCAAAGAGAACCCCGCTGCCCTGAAATATGCCCTGTGCCTGCTCGGCTATATGTCGCCAAACACCCGCCTGCCGATCGTCGAATTGGACGATGCCGCGAAAGCCGAGGTCGCGAGCGCCATCGCCGGGATTGGCGACGAGGATCTTGCCTGTCCGGTCGAGAGCTGGCACGGTCGCCGCCTTCCCAGGGGTTCGGCCGCTACGTCGTAGAGGCAGCTCGCATGAGTTCAAGCGTTCCCGGAGCTGAATGGCACGCCAGAACACTGCGCGCCTGGCAGCTCGCGCTGCTGCGCTTCGCGGTGACCCTGGACAATGCCGACAGATTGACCGTGATGGCCATCGCCGGCGAGATCGACAGGCTTGGCCCGCAGCGCGCGGGCAAGCCGGATTTCGGCTTTTTTCGGCGGACCAGTGGGGAGCTATGCGCCGCCATTCTGCAGCCGAACGAACTTAACGCCGCGATCTTGCGGCAATACCTTGCGCGGATCGATGACGACCGCCTCAAACGCGTTTTCGCGGCGGCGATCGAAGCCGATCAGCTGAAGGCCTCTTCGATCAGCAAACCGTTCAATCGCGAAAACGGCTTGTGGAAGGGGCTTTCCTCGCGGGGCAATCAGCAGCCCTAGGGGTTGCTCAGGACGCTTGGGATTTGCAGCGCCGGGAATTCAGGTGCTGCTCGCGGATGTGCGGTCGAGAAGGTGCTTTTCGCGCCATTTCGGTCCGGGACCGCGCATGTAGTGATCGTGCGGCCGGTATTTCCTGCGCGGCCCATCCCAGGATGGGCCGAGAAACGTCAGCACGGCGTTGATAACTTTGCGCAGCAGGGAAGCCAGAACGGATGCGGTGAACAAAAGCTGTCGCATGTGACGCTCCGCATAAAGAGGTAAATGCGAAAAAGCGGGCCGGATGGCCCGCTTTCTCATCGTTAGCGCTCGGTTGGACGGGATTTACCGGCTACCCAGCTCTCGTTCGACCGGTCGAAGCGAATGCCGCGGAGCTCGAGTTCGCGCTCCATGCGGCGCAGCTTCGAATTGGCGATCGCCTCGATCATGCTCCTGAAGTAGCCGTTGACGCGCCGCAGAGCACTGCGCGCGTGGACGCGAACGCGCCTTCCCTGGATCCTGCCGAACTTGTAGCCATCAGGCGATTTGCTGCGGGCCATAAGATACGATCGATAATCATCGCCGTAGAGCAAATCACGGTATTTGTCGTCGCTATTTAGAAAGTGAGACATCTTCGATCTCCACCGTCAGCCCGGAGTACGAGCTATAGGTGCGAAGATGCGGATGACGGCATAGGAAATCGAGGCGGCCTGCGGCCCTCTCTCATAGGCGCGGCATAAGTGGCCGGGGCGGATTGCAGCGGCGCTATTTCCTCTCTGGGATTTTTATATCTCTCCTATGAGAGGCAACACCGGGCCATCTGGCATTCCTATGGCCTCGTCGGCACATCATGGCCGTTAGATTCGTTCGTGAGGAGGCCACCATGGCCGCGATCACTTTCAATACCGCTTATCAGAAACAACAATTCCGCGAACAGCTTGAAGCCGTTCTCGCCGTTCTCCGTGAAACGCTCGACGCCTTTGTCAGTAACCGAATGCAACGGGCCGCGGCAGAGGCCGAGCATGCCCGCCTGCGGCAGTTCCAAAGGAGGTCGGTGCAACAGGCAAGCGCGCAATGACCGCCATGCAGCTCACATGCCCGGAGCTTTCGCGACGGCAAGCGCCCGAACGTTCGACCACCGTGATGGAGCAGGACGGCGAACGTCCCGCCATCTTGCCGGCCGATGAACCCGCAATCGTCACCGCGCATTTTCAGCCGCTCGATCCCAATATCCTCAATGAGACGATCCCGGCGTTCTTCATCGGCCGCAACAAGGACGGTTTCTGGGTTGCCCGGGACGCAAAGGGAAGAATCGGCGGTCTCTTCCTGTTCAAGAACTCCGCCCTGTCCTTTGCAAGGAGCAACAGCCCGCCGACGGGATGCGCGACGATACACCCTTCGCATCGATTCGAGCTCGACCTAGAAAACAGAGGCAATGCACTTGTCCCGCACCTTTGCTCGCTGAAGCGCCTTGCGATGCGCGCGTGGCAGCGAATGGCCGCCTTGATTGGTGGATAGCTCGACGCGTTGCCGAAAACCAAAGTGAAGGATTCTTCACATGACGATGCTGACACATACTGGCAATCGGCTCAAACCTGCTTCTTATTCATCGGGACGGCGGGCTACAGCCGGCGCTACGCCGGTTGGTGCACACCTTGCGGTATTCAAGCGATTCTGCGTCTGCGCCGTTGCGGTCCTGCTCGCAGGCGGCGCTGTCGCCGGCATCATCGCGGTAAAGACGGCAGCCTATTTCTGGCGTTTTCCGTATTGAGCCGGCGCAGCGCTACCGCTCGTGGAGATAGATTCAGGACACTCCATGGCCCCCAGGAATAATCCCAGATCAATTTGCCAAAGCGGGACCGACGCAGGGTCTTTGAACAGCCATCCCGAAGCAAACAGGCTGCACCCTGGCACTGCGATTTGAATGAATGCGGCCATTTGAACTTACCTTTGCTCCGTCAGCCAATTAGTCGCATTGCGACCAACCCGAAGCGAGTTTGCGATCGGCTCGGGCACCATCCTATCACCATAAATTGCATGGCTACATTTTGTTGCAGTCTTGCCCGCCTGGATGGCGCCTCGGATTCAACTTGCAGGCCGAGCATCGCGTCTAGCCCGTGCATGTTGACGGTCAAGCACCAGGGCTAAAACCCTCCCAACGATGTTGACTAGCGCTTCTGGCGCCGAAGGACGCTCGTCGGGGTCGAATGCGAGTCCAATGACGGCATTCTGGCCTTCGGCCGTCTCCACAGGCCAAAAGTCACAGCGCGAGGCCAGATTCGGGTAAACGCCGCTGTGCACGACAGTGCCAGTCGCCACGGACGATCGCGCCGCCTCTAATTCGGCCTCCTGGAGTTCTACGTCGCCGACTCTCTCGAGGAAAACCACCCTGCCCTCCGTAACTAACATCACGACGACAGGGACTTGGAAGAGTGCCGCAAGAGCTTGGCACGCGATCGATACGATCGCGTTCGTATTGTCGGCCGCGACGACGTCACGGCTGTAGCCTTGCAGCACAGTCGCCTGCCTTCTTAACAGTGCCGCCTCGGTCGCCCTTTGGCGCGAGGTGAAGGCAACGCCACTCACGATGAGACCGACGACAAATAGCAGTCCAATCGCCCAGATGTTCGCCGGGTCGTCGACGACCAGTGTGTAGCGAGGCTCAGTAAGGAAAAAATTGAAGGCTAGAGCGCCAAGTATAGCCGAACAAAGTGACGGACCCAAGCCGAGGCTAACGCCCGCGATGATCACCGGAACCACAAATACTAGGGATAGGTTGGGGATGGTCACCTTGCTGTCGACACCGACAGCCACAACCGTCGCGGCGGCGGTCATTGCAATTGAAGCAAAGTAGCGCATCAACTCCGACGCTACCGGGCCAAAAAGTGGATCGGCATCGGTTGTCGGTGTGATGTCCTGCCGCAGCTTCGATTCAATATTGGCCACCGCTTCAACTCCTGCCTAGCACTTAGGCGACAACTCGTTGGCTGAACCAAAGTGAGGTCGCGACTCTGATAGGCTAATTGAGTATATCGCAATTTCATCGGCGCGCGAGCCGCATGAAACATAAATTCCATGTCTCTACGGTGGTGCCGTCGATTTGAGCTTGAGGAGCGAGGAAAAGAATGTGCCACCTCTGGCGCGACTGAACCAAGTGTCGACTTGGGAGCTAAGACGCATCCTTCAGCATCATCTGCAAAGTGCGGAAACTTCGCTTTCCGCACATAACCGGCTTCGCTCGCGATGTCGGCTCATTGGGTAGCGCCGGAAACAGGGTTATAGCCTGCTGCCGTCGGCGAGCATTATCATCGCGTTGAGCGCGATGCTAACAGTCAGAAGGACGCCGAGTAGCACGGGCAAGCGCATGGACTTTCTCGACGGCGCTTAGCTAACCTCGCCGTTTGCCGAATATCCGCATTGCCAGAAGCCGCCGGTCCGACCGATCGAGCATCCCAGATGCACGGGTGTGAGTTCTGCAATCTTCTGCTTTCCTCTGCATTTTGATTGAACCGGTTGCAGGTGTTTTGCGGTGATTTGCACGGGCCGCTTCATATGCTGGATCCCATCTTGCTGAGGTTCGTTTTTCGTATCGCGTGGCAGCACAAGCGCACGTGCTTTGAAGCTGCCTCTTAGATCCCTAGATCCCCAGCCCTCGCTTTCGGCCGAATTGCCAGGAGATGTCGTCGCCACGCATGACGCCAACGACCTCTCGGCCGATTTCCTTTCCGATGACCGGCCGCCACGGCACGAGGCTGAAGCCGAGCCCGTCATCGATCATAGCAAAGCGTCCGCTGACGAGCCGGGTCGAGCCAATCAGCTTGCCGCGAACGGTCTGGCCATCTCCGACTGCTTGGAAAGCAAGGCCTCGTTCGGCGGCAAGCTTCCGTCCGACCCGCTCGACCTCCTGCCGTTCGAGGACGGGCAGGAGATCGCCTCTTGCTCGCACGCGCCCCTCAGGAGTGCGCCAGGCATGGCCTTGCCGGATCAATTCGTCCTTTCGCCGTCCGAGAGCGCTCCGTACCTCCGCGCCAAAGCCGGCTTCGGCAAGCATGCCACCGGTGCGGTTGACCAACTGCCGGTCGAGCCAAGTTGAACCGTCGCTCGTAACTTGGCGGTCGAGATCGTGGGCCGAGAGGAGCCGAAGGCTCGCCCGGCGACCCTGACTGGCATCATAGGCCTGCGCCCGAGCTTCAAGATCGCCCGGAATGCGCCAGTGGTCGGCATTGATCCGCTCGACGATGCCGGCGCGGCGCAGAGCTTCCAGCCGGCGGACATGGCTCTCGACATAGGCGTCATAGTCGCCGCTGGGAACGCGAACATGACCTGCTTCGGCGATCGCTCGATGTTCGCTCGGACGGTATTCGCCGGTGCCCTTTGCGAGTTCTGCGATATTGCGATCGGCCGGGCGGGGCGCGGATGGCGCGCGTCCGATCTCGACTATGGCGCCAAGCCTTGCTTCGTCGGCCATGGCGGCCTCACCCAACACCACATGATGGACGCGTCCGTCGATGCCATCGATGGTGAGGCCGACCCGGTCGCCCAATTCGTCGGTCGGTTCCTTGCCGATGACCCGGCCGATCACCGGGACCGAGGTCGCCCCGCCATGCAGGAGGATATTTTCCGCACTCCGTGCCTCACCCCGCGCGGCGAGGGAGCGGTTAATGGACTTGATGATATCGCCGCGCTCGCCCAGTTCCCTCAATGCCGGTTCGAGCCGATCGGAAAGATGCCAGACGCCGGGCTCGACCTCCCTTGCCAACCCAAAGCGTCCCAGGACCTGCAAGCGCCCGATACGCAGCGTCCGATCGAAATCGGCGCGGCTTTGGCCTGCCTCCGGCCGCAGGTCGAGGAAGGCATTGTCTGCCTCACTGATCATCGCACGATCGATGCGGGTAAAGCGTTCGGCGGAGATTTCTGCCTGAAGCTTCGTCCGCAGTTCGACATCCGTCTCGGGACCAAGTTCCAAAGTTACCCGTTCCTGGGTACGCAACCTCAAAGCATCGGTAATGTAGTCCTGGGCGATGATCAGGTCCTTGCCGAGATCGTCCTTGCCTCGAATGACGACATGGCTGTGCGGGTGGCCGGTGTTGAAGTGATCGACCGCAACCCAATCGAGCCTGGTGCCGAGATCCTCTTCCATTTGCCGCATCACGTCGCGTGTGAACCCACGAAGATCGGAGAGCCGATCGCCATCTTCAGGCGCGACAATGAAGCGGAACTGGTGGCGATCTTCGTGGCCGCGCTCGACGAACGCTCGCCCGTCCGCCCGGGCGTCATCCGGTCCATAGAGTTGCCCTCGTCCGCCGTCTCGGGTCGTGCCCTCGCGCTGCAGATAGGTAAGATGCGCAATCGCCGCCCTGCTGCCGGCCTTCAAGCGGACGATACGGGCTTTGACTACGACCCGGCGCATGCGCTGACTAGGGTTTCGTTGTCCTGCCGCGAGCTTCAACCGATCGGCCGCGGCCTGGCCTCGACCGATCCGCGAGCATCGGCCCTTTCTGGGACGCGTCGAACGCGGAGGACTCCGGCTTGTGCCCCGCGACTGCACCGACGTCAGGGGGCCTCCATTGGCTTTTGCGGCGGCCCTCATCACCTGCGCGAAGAAAGACTTGGGCCGCCCGCGAGGGGCTCCATGATCGCGGATACGTCCGGGGCGTAGTCGGAAGTCTGAACTATCGTCGCGGGTCATGCCGACGATGTCGCCGCCTGCGGCTTCAAATGCAACCATCGGCGGGTTGCCATCGCATCACCGGCAATAAAAACAAAGATTTGGCGGGCTCGGCGCCCCCGCCCTGACGGCATCAGCTCAAAAACCAGTGTGCAGACAACAGCTTCGAGCAAACGTCAGTTTGCTTTAATCTTGCCCTCGACCTCAACTTCACCGATGACCCGCTAATCCACACTATACCACGACTGTGACCCGGGCAGATATCCAAGCACCCGCCCCGATCAATCGCTCGCCGCGAATGCAATATCATTACGATTAGGGAGCATCATCGACAACGAGAGCATGTCGACAGCGATGCTTCTTGATGGGCGATCATCGGTTGTCAATGCGACGATCAAACGTACATTTTCGGCCGCGGAGGACGTCGGGAGTGCAAACGCAAGATACTGATCCGCACAACTGACACCACGGAACAACACACTTAATGCAGCGGTTTGAGTTATCGGATGTTGTTCGTGCGACAACCGAATGTCCGCGATAGCGACACCAACACTGCGGCGACCGGCTTGCGTTCTTTCGTTACCCTATCGCTGAGGCTGCTTCTCGCACTCGTTCGGCATGCCAAGAGTTGAGCCATCGACCCGCCTGCGGACGTTCAACTCGATACCGCCCCGGAGCAGGGGAACGGCCGATGGAGTTGCGGCCAAACTTCTCCGTCGACTGCATGGCGGAGCGCCGTTCCGGGAGGCGGACGCTGTCAATGACGCGCTCCCCGCAGGAGCGCGCCGTGACCAACGGTCGAAGATCATTGACAGCGTCCGCCGCTCGGAAAACCATTTCGCAGCGGCCGACAAGCGATGGCGGAAGTCACGATAACCTTCACGGTCCGCCCTCGCGCGGTTGTTGCCACGGCACGGGCTGTCGATGCCATCATCGATCATGACGAAGCTGCCGCTCGCTCGAACCGACATGCTCCTGCCCGACGCGGACAACTTCAATGCGCTCCGGATTCGCGATGAATTCCTTTGGCAACCGGATACGGCCGTTATCCGCACGGGCAACGCGGCCAGTGTTAATGAGGTTCCGCGTGTGCGCTCCGTCGCCTCGCATGGGAAAATCGCGAACCCGGTGTGATTGGCGATAGCCGCGCGGCGGCACGGATGGCTGGGTGCCGCGTTTGCCGGGCGATCATTTGCGCCGACGATCCGCCAAGAGGTGTCGGTAGCGCAGCCTGAGTTCAACCAGCGCAAACGCGTCGAGTTCGCAACGGCGCTGGCGCTCGCGCAGCTGCGCCAGAATGTCGTCCGGAAGCACACTCAGCAGCTCCCATCCCTCGCTCCGATCGTCAAACAGCGCAACGATGTCGGCATCGAAGCGCGCGGGGTCGAGGGCTCTGTGGTGCGAGCGTTCCTCTCCTGGCGAGCCGACCGCGCCATCACCCACGGAAGGGCCGATCGGCACGTTCGTTCCTTTTTTATTATCTAGTTCTTTGTAGGCAGGTCCGTTTGGGACCTGCGGGTATTCTTTATACGCGGGCCCTTTCGGCCCCGCGGCTCCGCAGGTCCCTTTCGACCCCGCGGCCCAGGCCACGCATCCTCCGGCCGGATCGGTGCTACCGGTACGTCGCGAACAACGTAGTCGATTTCGGAGAAACGATGCGCGGCGGCGGTCCGCGCTTGCTCGCGGGTGACGTAGCCGGCGCCGATCAACTCTCGGAAAATGCGCTGGAGCTTCTTGCGGCCGATGCGCAGCGTCCGGCCGACATGGTCAAGGCGGACCTGCCAGTTGTGCGGGCGTGACAGCAGATAGCCGAGCACGCCTTTGGCCTCGATCGACAGCCGATCATCGCGGAAGATGGCGTTCGGAACGATAGTGAACTGTGCGCGATGCTCGCGGCGGACAATCGTCATCGCGGCGTGGTCTCCACCAGCACCGTCGGACCCCGTTGAGTCCCGACCTCGACGACCGGTGCATAGCGAGGAGCAGCGCCCGTCGTGCGCGGCCGCTGGTCTGCCGGGCTGGCGCGGGCCTACAGGGTGTCTGACCGGTCAAAGTCTGAAGCGGGTCGGGACTTGGTCCAACGACGCGTCAGCCGCGCTTGGCCATCCCAAACCGTCCATGCAATCTGTCACCTCTGGTGAAACATGAATGGCCAGAAACCGCGCTATTCTACGCTGTGGCACGCTTGGCCAATGACGTGACGCTCACGCCGGGGCGGTTGGTCATGCCCGACTTGCGACGCACGCGAGAGGGCTGCTGGCACCGCAGCCCAACGATGAGCAACGGGCAGACGGCGGCCCGCAGGACGCAAGAGAGCCTCGCCGGTTGATTGTCGCGTGGTCCGGAGGAGCAAGAGCTCGGAAACACCAAAGCTCGTCCCTGAGGCTCCGCGCGTCCTCATTGCCAATGTCCAGCTTCCGCCAGTTGCTGCTCGCCGTCGGACAGGCCGCTGAGAAATTTGGGCCATGTCGGCCGTCGCTTTGCTCGCGTCCTCGCTCAAGGGACGCCTGGGCGGTATCGATCTCGGCCACCCGGTGGTGCTGCTGAACGATGAACTCGTTCTGCTGGTCGACGATTTTCGCCTGGGCTTCCGTCAAGCGAAGCGATGGCCCGGATCTCGCGGGGTCCGTCCATTGCGGGCGCGACGCCTCATATCAAACGACAGATCAAAACGCCCCCACTAATAGCGCGACGCCGTTCTTCACGTTCAATTCATCCAGTATATCAACGATCCGAGCGCCACCCGCCCCTTATCTTGCCCAGATGCGAGCAGGACCGCTTGTCGCGAAGAGGCCGGACCAGCGCCAGTCCCTCAAGGCTGTCGCGGGCCGCGCCACCGCTTCGCGGCTTGCGGCCTTGACCGACTGTCGCTGCCCCGGGAGGGGCTCGCCAAGCGGTCATGGCTTACAACGAGCGAACCGCTCCTCTCTCAACTTGGCAACCGGCATCGCATCGGCGGGTTTCGCCGCCGTCAGCGCGCCGCTTGGAATCAACCGGTTTCGCAAACAGGCGCGCCGCCGGATGCTGGCGGGATGTCTCATTCTCGCCACCGCCGGCCCCGACGCTCCAGGTTCGCCGGCTGGTGGTTTTGGCAAGTTGTTCC
>CAVYMZ010000020.1:0-138049 GCA_963769705.1 uncultured Alphaproteobacteria bacterium
CGACCTCCGGATTATGCCGACCAATAGCTGGGATGCCGGCTCCGGAGGCGGTGATCGCTGCGATGGGATCGGCATAATCAGAGCGCCTCAAGGAAGGCGAGAAGCTTGTCCTGCGGCTGGTAACGGCCGGGCGTGGTGTTGGCCGGGGTTGTTTTCGCCAGGGCGCGCTCTTTGAGTTCCAGGTCGGCGTGCAGATAGATCTGGGTGGTCTCGATCTGTTCGTGGCCAAGCCATAGTGCAATCACGGAGGTGTCGACGCCGGCGCGCAGCAACCGCATCGCCGCAGAGTGTCCTTAACACGTGCATGGTGACCCTTTTCTGGCCCAGCGATGGACAGGGCTGGGAAGCAATGGCGACGATTTTGCAAGCCGGTGCTCAAGCGCGTCACGGCTGAGCGCCCTTCCGGTTTGAGACGCGAAGAGAGGGTCTGCCGGTCGGCCGGCACGCTCGGCGACCCAGACGCGCAGGACGGCGACCATCCCCGGACGTGAGCGGCGTGATCCGCAGCTTCCGTCCCTTTCCCAAACAGCTGACATGCGCGCCTGCGCCCAGATGGATGTCGGCGCACCGAAGGCCGATCAGCTCGGAGACCCGCAGGCCTGTTTGAGCGGCAAGCCCAAGCAACACGTGGTCACGCCGTCCCGTCCAAGTCGACCGAGTGGGGGCGGCAAGCAATGCGTCTAGTTCCGGTTCGTCAGGAAAGTGACGAACCTTCGGTCGAAGCGCTTCGGAGGGATGGCAAGTACACGCTCGATCACGGCGGCATGCTCGGGATGTCGAGGCGCGGCGTAGCGGAACAGCGAGCGGATCGCGGCCAGCCGAGCGTTACGGGTGCGCACGCCGTTTTCCCGCTGGTGCTCGAGGTGGTCGAGGAAGGCACCGACAAGTGGGGCATCGAGGTCGTCGATGTCCAGGTTCGACGGCTCCCGTGCCGCGCCGCGCGGATGCGAAGACCAGCATCAGCCGCAGGGTGTCCCGATAGGCAGCGAGTGTATGAGGACTGGCTTGACGCTGACGGATCAAGCGGTCTGTGAAGAACGCTTGCAAGGTCGTGGTGAGTGCTGTCATGCGCCACCTCTGAGGTGACGCTCCAGCCGGGCGCCGGCCAGCTGCAGCAATTCCGGAGCAGCCGACAGGTACCAGTATGTCTTGCCAGGGTCGACGTGGCCGAGATAGGTCGACAGCAAAGCGAGCCGGGCTCCTGGGTCTGCGCCATCGCGATAAGCATCAAGAAGGGTGCGGATGGCGAAGCTATGACGAAGGTCATGGAGCCTGGGCCGGCACGACACCGTGCGCGGTGTAAGGCCGGTGCAACAGACTAGTCGGTGGAAGGTGTTCTGGACGTTGGTGTAAAGCAGTCTGGTACCCGCCGTGGAGACGAACAGCGCAGGCGTGCTTTGCCGCCGAGGCGGTCGATCAGTTCGGCGCAGATAATCGGCGAGAGCGTTCACGCTGCTCGGATGCAGCGGCACCTCGCGGGATTTGCCGAACTTTCCGTTGCGGAGGGTGAGCAGGCCGTTGATCGCATCGAAGTCATCGCGGTCGAGGCTAATCGCCTCCCCAACCCGCATGCCGGTCACTGTCAACAGGGCGATCAAAGTTCGATATGTGGCTATCCGGTGCGACGTGCGCAGTGTCGCGGCCGCCTTCATCAAGGCGGCAATGTCCTCCTCCGAATAAAAGTAGGGCGTAGCCCGGCATGTTCGCCCTGGCAGCAGATCCGCGGGCGGCACCTCGGTCGCGGGATCGATTCCGCGCAGGTGAGCCGCGAAGCGGCGAACGACGGAAAGCCGGGCGGATATCCAGCTTCGATGGGCACCTGCTGGCAGCGTTGCCCAGGCAAGAACCGTCTCGGTGGTCAGGTGGTCTTCGCCGCGATCCTCAAAGTAAGCAAGGAATTGCGCAAGAAGCTTCTCGGTTCGAGCAAGCTTGTAGCCGAGGACGCGACGCACAGCCAGGTAGTCGACGAGGGCTTGTCGAAGAGTGTTCATGCGACATCTCCCGGCCAAGGGCAGGCTATCGTTCGCAGAGCTTCGCGGTCGACCTTGGCGTAGATCGCCGTCGTAAGAGCGCGGCGGTGACGCAGAAGCTGGCCGATCTCCGGCAACGATGCGCCCGCCCGCAGCATCTGTGTCGCCGCTGTGTGGCGCAGACGATGAGCATGAATGCGCCCGAGGCCGGCGCGTTGAGCGGCCTCAGCCACAACCTGGGACACCCCCTGGGAACTGAGGTTGCGATGAGGCGCCTTGATCCGCACGAATACCGTCCGTCCCTGGGCGCTCTCGGGACGGCCGTGGTGCAGATACGCAGCCACCGCTCGGCCAACGTCTGTCGGCAACGGCAGGCGCTCGGCAGACTTTCCTTTACCGCGCACAACGATCTCGCCGGCACGCCAGTCGATATCGTCGAGCCGAAGCGCGGCGACTTCGCCAGCTCTCATGCCGAGACGGACCGGCATGGTCAGGATGGCGATGTCGCGGCAACCATTCAGAGTGCTGCTATCGCATGACGCCAGAAGGCGCTGAACTTGCGCAGGTTCCAGTCCCTTGGGCAGCCCCACCAATCGCCGGCCGGCGACCGATGGACCGCCGAGGCCAGCGACCGCTCGATGGCACCATCGACATGGAGGAAGCCCAATAGAGATCGGAGTGCCGTCACAGTCAGCTTTGCCGCGCCGCGACCTTGATGAGGGCAGCGCGCCACAACAAAGGCGATGACGTCCGCTGCGGCCAAATGCCTAACGTCCAAAGTGAGATCGCCAGGCAGGACTCTGACGCTGAGAAACGGTCGCACGGCGTCGACATAGCCGCGGGCGGTCGTGTGCTCCAAGCCTCGCTCAACCGTAAGATGGCTCCGGTATCGCTCCAGCGCCTCTTCCACAGGACCGCTGGGTCTGGGCGGTGGTGGTGTTGGCGCTATTCCGAGATCGCGCAGATAAGCGAGCATCGGCCGCATCGCCTTGATCGAGAGAAGTTGCGTGTACCCGGCGACACGACGGGCAAGGAGAAATCGACCTATCTCGGCCGTGCGCAGATCACCTGCACCGAGCCCCTCATCTACGAGCCAGCGGCTTAGGTGGGCCATCAGCCACACCTGAGAGCGGGCAGAATTTGTTGTGTAACCTTGGTGCGCGAGTTCGTACGCAAACCCGGCCGCGTATGCCGAAAGCGGACCCACGACACGAATCTGAGACGGATCGGTCAACATGAATGCTCCCCCTGATTGGCAAGAAAAGGGGAGTGTGCACCAACCCAGACAGTTCGTATTATGCCGACCCCATCGCAGCGATCACCGCCTCCGGAGCCGGCATCCAGCTATTGGTCGGCATAATCCAGAGGTCGGCATAGTGAACCGTACAGCGTTGCACCGGCACGCCGTCCCAGACTGAGGCAATGGCCTTGTCGAGCCCCGGCGCGCCGTCGACAATGAGGAACTCGGGTCGCCGCAGCCCGCGCCTGATGAGATCGTTGAGGACAGTGCGCCAGGCCTCGGCGCTCTCCCCACCCATGCTCTTGATCGCGAGCAGCACCTTCTGGCCGTCCGCGCGCACGGCGAGTACAACGAGGAGCGAGATCGAGGTCGCCTTGCGGTCGAGCCGCACGCGAACGACGGTGCCGTCGAGGATCAGGCGCACGATCGGCTCCTCGGCCAGCGAGCGGGTGTTCCAGGCATCCCAGTCGCTCTTCACCTTGCGCCACGTCCGGCTCACGGTGTCCTTGCCGACGGTTCCGCCGAACAACGCCGCCAGCGCGCGACGCACCCGCCGTGTATTGGTGCCGGCGAGATAGGTGCTGGCGATCAGCGTGTCGGCGGCAAGCGTGCGCCGCTGATAGGCTCGCAGCGCCTGGCTTTTCCATTCCGTCGTCCCGCCCTCGGACGTGGTCAGCCGGGCGCGCGGCACCGCAATCTCGATCGGCCCGAACGTGCCCGTCAACGACCGCGTGCGGCTGCCGTGACGGTGGCCCGTAACCTCGGCTCTTGCTTCATTGCAAGCCATCTTGCTGCGTCCGTAACGCGGCCGTGCCAGCGCCGCGTCGAGCTCGCCGCGGATCAGCTCTTCAATGAACTGACGCGATCGAGCCCGCACCTCGGTCTCGATCGGATCGAACCAGTTGTCGAAAAGATCAACAGCCATTTCGGTCCTTGGCTGCAAAGAATCAGGCTTCGTGGTATTGTTCGCCATGGCGTGGTCTCCATTCCGACGCTTCAACGCCGGATGATTCGAGGTTGGTCACCCCGGAGACTACGCCACCCTCAATTCCTACCAACCCTGCGACGGCACCGGTGGAATGACGAATTCCCAGTTCGTAAAATGCGTTGGGGTTGAGATCAGTTAGATCGGCCACGACCAGCGAGGATTTGATCACGTCGGTGATCACTCGGTCGCCGATCATTCCCGGATCGGCGTCTTGATCTGCGCGCTTTACTTTGTATCCAAATGCTTCGTTCTCCAATACGTGCTTTATGACCGCATTCAGCAGCAAGTCCGCATGTTTTCGTTCTGTGCTTCCATCCTTGCCTATAGGGCCGACCACAAAACAAGATCTCGGCTGTTGCCCTGCGGTCTTTTCATCCGTCGCCATGAGAAATTCCTGCACGCCACGATTGCTACGAACCAAATAGCAATCATTAATATGTTCGATATACTTGTAAAACAAGTTCTCAACGAAAAAAGGCAGCCTCTCGGCCGCCCTTTAGTCGTGGATGCCCGGGTCAAGCCCGGGCGGGCATGACGATCGCTAATCGCTCAACTACACCCCGTCGTCGAGCCACACGTATCGCACTTCATGCAGGTGCCGTTCCGCACCAGCGTGAAGTTGCCGCACTCGCCGCACATCTCGCCTTCGTAGCCCTTGGCCTTGGCTTCCGCCCGGCGTTCGGCTTTTGACGGCGCGGCCTGGGCCGCCGCGCCCGCCTTGCTCCACTGCATGGCCTCGAGCTTTTCGGTCGGCGACAGGTCGTGCTGGGCTTCCTGCTTCAGCGCGACGGCGCCTTCGATCGTGTCGGAGGCACGCGCGGTGGCGCCGTGCGAGGCCATCGAGGTGACGTTTTGCGACCCCCCACCCGGCGCACTGCGTGCGCCACCCTCCCCACCAAGGGGGGAGGGTGAAGAGGTGCCGCGCATGACGACGAGATTGTCGGTGCGCGAGCGGGTCAGGCCCTTCGACAAATACTTGTTGTTGGGCTGCTCCGGCTGCTTGCCTTCCTCGACACCCCGGCCCATCGCGTCGAAGTTGGTTTCGCTCGGGATCGACATGGGCGAGGTCGAACCGGCCCATGTAGCTGACCGCGAGTTCGCGGAACACATAGTCCAGGATCGAGGTCGCGTACTTGATGCTGTCGTTGCCCTGCACCGGGCCCGCGGGCTCGAAGCGGGTGAAGGTGAAGGCGTCGACATACTCTTCGAGCGGCACGCCGTATTGCAGGCCGAGCGAGACGGCGATGGCGAAGTTGTTGATGAAGGAGCGAAGCGCCGCGCCTTCCTTGTGCATGTCGATGAAGATCTCGCCGATCCGGCCGTCGTCATATTCGCCGGTGCGCAGGTAGACCTTGTGCCCGCCGACCACGGCCTTCTGCGTATAGCCCTTGCGGCGATCCGGCATCTTCTCGCGTTCGCGCATCACGATGATGCGCTCGACCAGACGCTCGACGACCTTCTCCGACAGTGCCGCGGTGCGCGCGGCCATCGGCTTCTCCATGAAGGCCTCGACCGCATCGTCTTCCTCGTCCTCGTCGCTGATGAGCTGCGAGTTGAGCGGCTGCGACAGCTTGGAGCCGTCGCGGTAGAGCGCGTTGGCCTTCAACGCCAGCTTCCAGGAGAGGAGATAGGCTTCCTTGCAATCGTCCACCGTGGCGTCGTTCGGCATGTTGATGGTTTTGCTGATCGCGCCCGAGATGAACGGCTGCGAGGCCGCCATCATGCGGATGTGGCTTTCCACGCTGAGATAGCGCTTGCCGATCTTGCCGCAGGGATTGGCGCAGTCGAACACGCTGTAATGCTCGGCCTTCAGATGCGGCGCGCCTTCCACCGTCATCGCGCCGCAGATGTGCACGTTGGCGGCCTCGATCTCGCGCTTGGTAAATCCAACAGCGGCGAGCAGATCAAAGTTCGGCGCGGCAATGGCTTCGGCGTCGATCTTCAAGGTGTCGCGCAGGAAATCCTCGCCGAACGTCCACTTGTTGAAGGCGAATTTGATGTCGAACGCGGTCGGCAGCGCCGCTTCCACCTTTTCAAGAGCTTCGTCCGTAAAACCCTTGGCTTTCAAGGTGGAAACGTTGATCGCCGGCGCGTTGGAGAGCGAGCCGTGGCCAACGGCATAGGCCTCGATCTCCGCGATCTCGCTTTCGCGGTAGCCGAGCACGCGCAGCGCCTCGGGGACGGCGCGGTTGATGATCTTCCAGTAGCCGCCGCCGGCGAGCTTCTTGAACTTCACCAGTGCGAAATCAGGCTCGATGCCGGTGGTGTCGCAATCCATGACGAGGCCGATGGTGCCGGTCGGCGCCACCACGGTTACTTGCGCGTTGCGATAGCCGTTGAGCTCGCCGAGTTCGAGCGCCTTGTCCCAGGCGGCCTTGGCGTGCTCGATGATGTCGGCCTGCTTGCAGGAGACATGATCGAGCGGCACCGGATTGACCGCCAGCGCCTCATAGCCTCTGCTTTCGCCGTGCGCGGCGCGGCGGTGATTGCGGATCACCCGCAGCATGTGGGCGGCGTTCTTCTTGTAGCCGGGGAAGGGGCCGAGCTCCTTGGCCATTTCGGCCGAGGTCGCGTAGGCCGTGCCGGTCATGATGGCGGAGAGGGCGCCGCACAGCGCGCGGCCTTCCTTTGAAGTCATAGGAAAGTCCCATGGTCATCAGCAGTCCGCCGATATTGGCAAAGCCGAGGCCGAGCGTGCGGAATTCGTAGGACAACTCCGCAATCGCCTTCGACGGGAATTGCGCCATCATCACGGAGATTTCGAGCACGATGGTCCAGAGCCGGCAGAGATGCTCGTAGGAGTCCACGTCAAACAGCTTCGTCGACGTGTTGTAGAACGTCAGCAGATTGGCGGAGGCCAGGTTGCAGGCGGTGTCGTCCAGGAACATGTATTCCGAGCACGGATTGGAGGCGCGGATGTCGCCGGACGCCTTGCAGGTGTGCCAGTCGTTCATGGTGGTGTTGAAGTGCAGGCCGGGGTCGGCCGAGGCCCAGGCGGCGTAGCCGATCTTCTCCCATAGCTCGCGCGCTTTCGAGAGTCTTTGTCACTTTCTTGTTGGTGCGGCCGATCAGGTCCCAGTTGCCGTCGGTTTCGACCGCGCGCAGGAAATCGTCCTTCAGCGATACCGAATTGTTGGAGTTCTGGCCGGACACCGTGAGGTAGGCCTCCGAATCCCAATCGGTGTCGAGAATCGGGAAATCGATCTCCTTGTAGCCCTGCCTGGCGTACTGGATGACGCGCTTGATCATGGCGTCGGTCACCATGGCGCGGCGCGCCAGTTTTATTTCGCGGCGGAGTGCTGGATTTTTCTCCGGGTCGAAACAGTCGTCGCCGCTTCCTTCGCAGTTGACGCAGGCCTTCAAGACCGCCTTGAGGTGCTTCTGGTTGAGCTTGGAGCCGGTGACGAGAGCGGCGACCTTCTGCTCCTCCTTCACTTTCCAGTCGATATAGGTCTCGATATCGGGGTGATCGGCGTCGACCACCACCATCTTCGCCGCGCGGCGCGTGGTGCCGCCCGACTTGATCGCGCCCGCGGCGCGGTCGCCGATCTTGAGGAAACTCATCAGGCCGCTCGAGCGGCCGCCGCCGGACAGCTTCTCGCCTTCGCCGCGCAGCCGGGAGAAGTTCGAGCCGGTGCCGGAGCCGTATTTGAACAGGCGGGCTTCACGCACCCACAGGTCCATGATGCCGCCCTCGTTGACGAGGTCGTCATTGACGCCCTGGATGAAGCAGGCGTGCGGCTGCGGATGTTCGTAAGAGGATTTCGATTTTGTCAGTTTGCCGGTGAAGGGATCGACGTAATAGTGGCCCTGGCCGGGGCCATCGACGCCGTAGGCCCAGTGCAGCCCGGTGTTGAACCATTGCGGCGAGTTCGGCGCGACCATCTGCTTGGCCAGCATGTAGCGCAGCTCGTCATGGAAGGCGCTGGCGTCTTCTTCGACGGTGAAATAGCCGCCCTTCCAGCCCCAATAGGTCCAGCAGCCACTGAGCCGATCGAACACCTGCTTGGCGGAGAGCTCGCTGACATAGCGCTCGGACTCCGGCAGGTCGGCCAGCGCCGCGGTGTCCGGCACCGAGCGCCACAGCCAGGACGGCACGGTCTCTTCCTCGACCTTCTTCAGGCGTGCGGCGACGCCGGCTTTACGGAAATACTTCTGCGCGAGCACGTCGGAGGCGACCTGCGACCAGAATTCCGGCACCTCGACGTTTTCGAGCCGGAAAACCACCGAGCCGTCGGGGTTGCGGATCTCCGATGTCGTCAATCTGAAATCAATCCCTGCATAGGGTGACTGGCCGGAAGTGGTGTTGCGCCGTTCGATTCGCATGGTCGTGCCCCGTTCTTGTTCTGACCGGACCGCATTGGCGCGGCGCCGGGTATGTTTCCTTGAGCGAACCGGCCGGACCAAAGTCGAACACGACTTTGGCATGGAAGTCCGCAAGCTCTACCGGTGGACCCGGCCCTGTTTCTCTGGCCGCGCGATCGGTGCGAACACCGGTCTTTGCCGCCGCATGCCCTGACGGAACGCCCCCGTTCCGCTCTCTCAGGTCATGTTCTCAACGCCTCAACTCTCAACTTGAGCCATTTTGGCTCGTTTCTGGCGCTCCGGAAGCGCTCCAAATTCGGGGCAAAAAAGCCCGCCACCGCTGCCTCGACCGGCCGGCGGAGTGGTCATTCTCGGAACCCATCTGGGAGCGACCGGCGGGACCCAAACACACTCGCGCCGAACAGGATGAAAGCTAGGACAACTCCGTCGCGCCCGTCAAGGATTAGTACGAGTTCCTAAATCAAATACTAAATATGGTGGAAAGTCGGGGAAAACAGGGGGCCTCAGGCGCTCTCTGTTGGGCCAAGTATCAGTGAGTCCTCAGGGATTCCCAAGGAAAAAAATTGTCTGGAGCCGGCGGTTTTGAGCTTCGTCCCGCTGTTCACAGGGCAAGTATTTATTGCGCTCCGGGGGTTGCCCCGGGAGACTCACGTGAAGTTACGGAGAGGGCCGGGCAGGCATGCCCGTCGCCGGATGGCGAGCGGCTTCGATTACCGGCAAGCTGGCTTCCGATTCTTGCCATTCTGCCGGTCCGATTCCATGACAACTCAAAAACTGCCGGGCGCGCGCGTTCCCATCACGCCCGCGGGCCTCATGTTCCTCGCCATCACCTCGGTCGGCTGGGGATTCAACTGGCCCGTCACCAAATACCTGTTGGGCGAACTGCCGCCGCTGATTCTGCGCGGCTCGACCGGCGTGATCGGCGCGGCGCTGTTGGCCGTGCTTGCCGTGCTCAGCGGGCAAAGCCTGCGGGTGCCGCGCGACTTATGGCCGCGGCTGGTGCTCGCCGCCATCCTCAACGTCGCCTGCTGGATGGTGCTGATGGGGCTGGCGCTGCTCTGGCTGCCGGCGAGCGAAGCCGCGCTGATCGCCTACACCATGCCGGTCTGGGCCTCGATCCTGGCCTGGCCGATACTCGGCGAGCGGCCGAATCTGCTGCGGGTGATTTCACTGGTGATGGCGTTCGCGGGTCTCGCCGCCATCATGGGCGGCAACGGCGTTGCGACCAGCATGGCAAAACTGCCGGGAATCATCATGGCGCTCGGCGGCGCGCTCGGCTTCGCCCTCGGCACGGTGCTGGCGAAGCGACTGCCGCTCAATCTGCCGCCGCTGACCGCCGCCGCCTGGCAGATCGGGATCGGCTGTTTCCCGATCACGCTTGTCGGCTTCATGATCGAGAAGGCCGATTTCGCTGATCTCACCGGCCTCGGCTGGATGTTGATGTTCTATTCCACCGTGATCCAGTTCTGCGTCGCCTATGTGAGCTGGTTCGCCGCACTGGCCCGGCTGCCGGCTTCGGTAGCGGCGATCGGCACCATGGCGGTGCCGGTGATCGGCGTGGTCGCCTCGGCCGTGGCGCTGCACGAACCGCTCGGCCCCGGCCAGATCGCAGCGCTGATCTTCACGCTCGCCGGCGTCGTGCTGGCGACGCGATCCTGACGGCAAAACGGCGCACCGAAGCGCGCCGTTCGTTCACGCGGAGATCGAAAGCGCGATTACGGGCAGGGGTGCCGGTAGCCGTCAAATCCGAGATAGGTTCCCGACCGCGGATCGTAGGAACGGTATCTCTGCATGCAATAGGCCACGTCGCCGGCCGGCGGTCCAACCGACCACGGGGCCCTCATCATAATAATCGTCGTAATAGCCCGGGCCGTAATAATAGCCGTAAGGCGCCGCGAACGCGCCGCCGATGATCGCACCGGCGATCGCGCCGGGGAAGAAGCCGCCGCCGCCGCGATGCCAGCCGCCACCGCCGTGCCAGCCGCCACCACCACCGTGCCAGCCGCCGCCACCGCCGCCGCCGAAATGCGGACCGCCGCCGCCGCCGCCGCCGCCACCGCCGATAGCCGCGCCGCCGCGGACGGCACCTCTGCCTTGCGCGAAACCTGCGGTCGGCGCGGCTATCGCCACGACCAGGGCCATTACGGCAACAGTACTCAAAACTTTCAGATTAATCATGTTCGGCTCCATCTGCCCGGGACACGGGCTCAACCCTTTAGGCTTAACCCAGGGGCGCGGCCGTTCCCGAGCTCGCACCTCACGTGCGGCGGCCGCCAGCCTGTCAGACCGCAAGTGTACACGAAATGAACGGATTGCGCCTATTCCGCGACGGTCGCCAAAAGCCGTTGGCTCCCATCCCCCGGTCAATGGGCTGGAATCCCGGACTTTGCTGGACAATCCGGCCTGCCGGTGGCATCAGACGGCAACTGTCCTCGAACCGGCGCGCCCGCATGAAACAGTTTCTGCTCAAGCTATTCACCTGGTGGAACGGTCAGACCTTCGGCACGCAATTGTGGACCTGGCGGTTCGGCGAATTGGTCGGCACCGACGCGCAGGGCAACCGCTATTACCGCACCAAGGGGCGCAAGATCGATCCGACGCTGAACTTCGAGCGGCGCTGGGTGATCTATAACGGCCTGGCCGAAGCCTCCCGCATTCCGCCGGAGTGGCATGGCTGGATCCACCATACCGTCGACGTCGCGCCGACCGAAGAGAGCTACACCCCGCGCGAATGGCAGAAGCCGCATGTGCCGAACATGACGGGCACCCCCTTGGCCTACCGGCCCTCCGGCTCGACGCTGGCGAGCGGCCGCCGCCCCAAGGCGACCGGCGACTACCAGCCCTGGACGCCGGGGAGCTGAATTTCAGCAGCATCGTCATTCCGGGGCGCGCGCCAGCGCGAACCCGGAATCCTGAAGTTGTCGTGCGAGATTTCGGGTTCGCACTTCGTGCGCCCTCAGATGTGCAATTGCACATCGGGGAATGACGAAGCAGACCTCTGTGAATTAGCGGGATCAGCGGGGACATTCGCCGCCGCGTTCTTGAGATCCAGATGCGGCCGTGGCTCAATCAATCATCTTACGGAGGTGGGAAACCATCGCGTCGGTTCGGGCAACAGATCGCGACTGCCCCGATGCGCAGCGGCTGCCGATCAGGATGTGGCTGGGAGATAGGCCCCCGGTGATGCGGTCCTGAGATCGCCCGTCAATGTGGAGCTGCCGTGAGACAGGAAGGGCCGTCTGGGAAACCAGGCGGCCTTTTTCTTCGGATGCGATCATCCCGCCGGAACGACGCCACCTAACCGCGCGGCGGCGCGCTGCACGGCCTCGCCGCGGCGCCGCTTGGAGGGCGCAATCTTCTCGTTCATCAGCGCGAGAATTTCCGGCGGCGCGGTATCGGGCGATCCCGAATTGAACGGCGGCGCCGGGTTGTATTCGAGCCTGAGCTGGATCGCTTCGGCGGTCGTGCGGTCGACCATGATCGATACCAGCGTCAGCGCGAAATCGATGCCCGCGGTAACGCCGCCGCCGGTGATGCGGTTGCGGTCGACACAGACACGGGTCTTCGCAGGCGTCGCGCCAAAGGCTGGCAGAAAATCCATCGCCGACCAGTGCGTCGTCGCGCGGTAACCTCTGAGCAGCCCGGCCGCTCCCAGCACCAGCGATCCCGTACAGACCGAAGTGATGTATTTGGCGCCCTTGGCCTGCTGGCGCAGGAAATCCAGCATCTCGGCATCGTTGACCATGTCGTCGGTGCCGGCGCCGCCGGGCACGCAGATCACATCGAGCTGCGGGCATTCCGCGAAGGTCGTGGTCGGCGTCAGCGTCAGCACGGAATTGCTTGCTACCGGCTCGATCCGTTTCCAGATCAGATGCACCTTTGCGCCCGGCACGCTGGAAAACACCTGCACCGGCCCGGTGAGGTCGAGCTGGGTCAGCTTTGGGAAGATCACAAGACCGATCTGTAGCGGCGCGGACATGGCGGGAGCCTTTCGACGTTTTTTGCGAAGTTCTGCTTGACCCCGCGATCATGCCATGATCGGTTCTTGTCCTAAATGCCAAATTTCCCTCAATTTAGGACATAGCCCGGACATGATAGGCGTGCTGGTATTTCCCGATTTCCAGCTGCTCGATGCGGCCGGTCCGATTTCGGCGTTCGAAATCGCCGCGCGTTTTGCCGGCACCCCGCCGTCGATCAGGGTTCTGGCGGCGACGCCGGGTCCGGTGCGCAGTTCCGTCGGGCGTCGAGATGCTGGCGCGGGGGCTTAAATCCGCGGGCGCGATCCGTACGCTGATCGTGGCCGGTGGCGCGGGAGTGGATGCTGCGGCGACATGCAAGAAGACGCTGGCGTTCGTGCGGGCAATCGCAAAGCGCGGTGTCCGCGTCGCCAGCGTCTGCTCCGGCGCTTGCATCCTTGCCGAGGCCGGCCTGCTCGACGGCCGCCGCGCCACCACGCACTGGCGGCGCACCCGGCAGTTTCTTGCCGCCTATCCCAAGGTGAAGTGGGAGCCCGACCTGATCTTCGTGCGTGACGGCGACATCTGGAGTTCGGCCGGGATCACCGCCGGCATCGACCTCGCGCTGGCGCTGGTCACGGAGGATTACGGCGAGGAAATCGCGCAACAGACCGCGCGCCAACTCGTGCTCTATCACCGCCGCAGCGGCGGCCAGTCGCAATTCTCTTCGCTGCTGGAATTGAAGGCGCCGGCGGGGCGTTTCGCGTCGCTGCTCACCTGGGCGCGCGAGCATCTCGATGCGCCGCTGACGGTGGAGGATCTCGCCGAGCGCGCCGGCATGAGCTCGCGGCATTTTACCCGCGCCTTCATCGCCGAGACCGGCGCCACGCCATCGAAGGCGATCGAGCGCCTGCGGATCGAGGTGGCGCGGGCGAGGGTACAATCCTCCGGCGAGGCGATCGAGCGCGTCGCGGAACAAACCGGCTTTCGCGATCCCGAGCGGATGCGCCGCGCCTTCATCCGCGCCTTCGGCCAGCCGCCGCAGTCGCTGCGCCGCGCGGCGAGAGCCGGGTAGGCGGCGCACTCACCAGTCGGCGTTGGTGATCGATATCACCGCGACTGAAATGCAGGCTTCCGCTTTTCCATAAACGCGCTTCTTCCTTCGAGATAGTCTGCGGACGCAAAGCACGCATCGACCGCCGCCTGCGCGGCGACAAGATCCCGCTTCTCAGGATCCTTGGTCGCTTCGTTCACGGAAAGCTTGACTGAACGTATTGTCAGGGGTGCATTGCTGCTGATCGTTCCGGCGTAGTCGCGCACATAAGTCTCGATGCTGGCGGTGGACACAACGCGATTGACCAGCCGCATTTGCAGAGCTTCCGCCGAATCGAATTGTCGCGCCGTATAGAAGATCTCCTTGGCAAAGGACGGACCGACGATGTCGACGAGCCGCTTGATGCCCTCATAGGCGTAACCCAGACCCAGCCTGGCGGCCGGGACCGCGAAGCGGGAATTTTCCGCAGCCAGCCGAAGATCGCAACATAGCGCCACGCCGAGACCGCCACCGATGCAATAGCCCTGGATCATCGCGATCGTCGGCTTGGCAAACTCGATGATGGCGGCGTTGGCTTGTCCAGCGATCCGGTTGTATTCCAGCACGGTTTCGGGCGACGAACGCTTTTCGCCGAATTCCGAAATATCCGCGCCGGAAATAAACGCCTTGCCGCCGGCGCCGCTTAGCACCACCACCCGGATTTGCTCGTCCCCTTCGAACTCGGCCATGATTTCCGGGACCGCCTTCCACATGTCGACCGAAACGGCATTGTGGCGCGCGGGATTGTTGAATTGCATCCAGCCGACCGCTCCGTCCTTGCTGGCGATCATCCGATCCGTACTCGTCTTCATGGGGCCTCCTGCAGGTCTGCAGCATCAAATAGGGAAGATCGACTTAAACGACCTTTCGGGCGCGAAACGCGGCGATCGAGTTGTCGTCATAGCCATGTTCTTTCAGCACTTCCGCCGTGTGCTCGCCTTTTTCGGGCGTTGGATGCGCGATGTGGCTCGGCGTCCGGCTCAGCTTGACGGCTTGATTGACGACCGCGATGTCGCCGAGCGCGCCATGATGCACGGGCGCCGCCATCCCGAGATGCCGGACTTGCGGGTCGGCGAACACCTCGTCCATCCGATTGATGGGGCCACAGGGAACGCCGGCCTTGTTCAGCGCTTCGATCAGATCGGCGCTGGAGCGTTGTTTCGTAACTTCGGCAATAGCCTGATTGAGCGCCACCCGGTTGGTCGAGCGGGCCGCGTCGTCGGCAAAGCGCGGATTTTCGAGCAGATGGTTGAGGTCGAGAGTCTGGCAGAAGCGCGCGAAGATATGCTTGCCGGACGCCGCGATATTGATGTGGCCATCGCGGGTCGGGAACACGCCGGTGGGTATGCTGGTCGGATGGTCGTTGCCGGCCTGGCCCGGCACGTCTTTGGCGATCAGCCAGCGCGCCGCCTGGAAATCCAACAGCGAAATCTGTGCGCCGAGCAGCGACGACTGCACCCACTGGCCCTCGCCGGAAACCTCGCGCTCCAGCAATGCGACCAGGATTCCCATCGCGCAGAAGATGCCGGCACCGAGATCGGCGACGGGGATGCCGACGCGCACCGGGCCCTGGCCCGGAAGCCCGGTGATCGACATCAGCCCGCCCATGCCTTGCGCGATCTGGTCGAAGCCCGGCCGCTCGCGATAGGGACCGTCCTCGCCGAAGCCGGAAATCGAGCCATAGACGATGCGCCTGTTGATCGCGCGAATGGTCTCGTAATCGATCCCGAGACGGAATTTGACGTCCGGCCGATAATTCTCGATCACGACATCGGCAGTCTCCACCATCTTTTTGAAGATGGCGACGCCGTCCGGTTCTTTCAGATTGAGCGTGAGGCTTCGCTTGTTGCGATGAAGATTCTGGAAGTCAGGCCCGTGCCGCGGCCCGCCCATGTCGCTTTCGTCGAGCCCTTGGGGAAGTTCGATCTTGATGACATCGGCGCCCCAGTCGGCCAGTTGCCGCGCGGCCGTCGGGCCCGCGCGCACCCGGGTGAGATCGAGCACCTTGAAACGGGCGAGCGCCTGCGAGGCGGGCGTGAAGGACATCGGATTTGCTCCTGTTGTTTTATCGGGGATTGAGCAGGCTCACGCGATCAACGCCATCTGACGCGGTTCGAACTCCAGCCAGGCGTTGGCTCCGACCGGAATATCGTCCATCGGCGAGGTCATGACCCGCAGCGACACCGTACCTTCACGTGGCCGCACGACGTAATCCCAATGCTGCCCCAGGAACGCGCGCTCCAGCACGACGACGCCGATCGAGGTCGAGCCGTCGCGCGAGGCTGGCGGGCTGTCCGAAAGCCGCATGCTGTGCGGCCGCACCGAAAATACAGCTTTGCCTTCCGGCGGCACGTCGCGCTCGAAGGCGGTGCGCGGCAGCGCAAAGCCATCGAACGAAATCTGCTGCCCGTCGCCCAAGCCTTCGATGAAATTGGTGCGCCCGATGAAGCCCGCCACAAAGCGCGTCTTCGGCTTGTTGTAGAGCGTGCGGGGGTTGTCGACCTGCTCGATGCGGCCATGATTCATGACCGCGATGCGGTCCGACGTCACCATCGCCTCGGCCTGATCGTGCGTCACGTAAACGGTGGTGACCTGAAATTCATCATGCAGGCGCCTGATTTCGAACCGCATCTCTTCGCGCAAGGTCGCGTCCAGATTGGATAGAGGTTCGTCCAACAACAGCACGGAAGGCCGGATCACGATCGCGCGGGCCAGTGCCACCCGCTGCTGCTGACCGCCGCTGAGCTCCGCAGGATAACGGTCGGCGAGGTGGTTCATATGCACGACTTCCAGCATCTCGCCGACGCGACGTTTGACTTCGGCCTTCGCTATCTTGCGCAGCTCCAGTCCGAAGGCGACGTTCTGTTCGACCGTCATGTTCGGCCAAATGGCGTAGCTCTGGAAAATCATCGACATCTGGCGCCGGTCCGGCGAAACCGAGCCGGCGGGCGAGGAAAGGATCTGGCCATCCATCTCGATGGTGCCGAGCGTGGGGTCGACGAAGCCGGCGATCATCCGCAGGGTCGTGGTCTTGCCGCAGCCGGAAGGTCCGAGCAGCGAGACGAATTCTCCGGATTGCAGCTCGAGGTCGATATGGTCGACCGCGACAAAGGTGCCGTAGCGTTTGCTGACGCCGGTCAGTTTGAGCCTGCTCAACTATTCCTCCGCAGCATGAAATCGCGTCCGATCACCTTGGAGCCGATGCCGGCGATCGCCACCGTGACAACCAGCAGGATGACACCCAGCGCCGCCAGTACCTCGAAATTACCTTCCTCCGAGAGGTCGAACAGCATCACCGAGATCACACGGGTGTTCGGCCCGACCAGGAAAATTGCCGAGGACAGTTCCCGCGTGGCCGGGATGAAGACCAGGATCCAGGCGCCGGCGAGGCTTTTCTTCAGGAGCGGAATCAGCACTTTCCGGATCGCCAGCAGACGGCTGCCGCCCAGGATCCGCACCGCCTCTTCCATTTCCGGGTTGATGCTGCGCAGTCCCGCCGCGCTCGAGGTGTAGGCGATGGGCAGAAAGCGGGTGGTGAAGCCGAGAATCAGGATCGTCGCGGTGCCGTACAGCGCGAGCGGCGGCGGGGCGTAGGCGGCGTAGAAGCCGATCGCCAGCACGATGCCAGGAACCACGAACGGCGCCATGCAGAGAAAAGCCAGCACGTTGCTGAACGGCACCAGTTTGCGATTGACCACATAGGCAATCGCCAAAGTGAGACTGATCGCAGCGAACGCGGTCACGCCCGAATAGACGAAGGTGTTGAGGATCGTCTGCTTGGCCTGGGTCTGCTCGAAGAGAAGATAGTAGAAATTGTGCAAGGTCAGATTGTCGAGGCTGAAGCCGCGGCCCCAGGCCTTGGCAAAGGCGGCCTGCAGCAGCACGAGCATCGGCAGGAACACCGAAAGCGCACAGACCATGAGCGCATAGCCGAGCATCACCCAGCGCCACGGCCCCAGCCCGATCATCCGGCGTTCGCCGCCCTTGCCGGTGACGGAGGTGTAGCCCCGGCGTCCCAGGATCCGGCGCTGCAGCCAGAACATCAGCACGGTGATGGCGAGCAGCGGCATCGAATAGGCCGCCGCCTCCTCGACGCGAACCGGATATTCGAAGAATTGCCAGAGCTGCGTCGATACCACGTTGAAACGAGCGGGCAAGGCGATCAGCGCGGGTGCGCCGAACAGCGCGATTGCTTCGAGAAAGGAGATGATGACGCCGCCGATGATGGCGGGCGTCACCAGCGGCAGGGTTATGCGCAGCGTGGTCCGCAGCGTGCGGGCGCCGAGGATATTGGCGGCGTCCTCCATTTCCGACGAGACCAGATCGAGCGCCGAACTGGTGAATACGAACGTGTAGGGAAACGACGTCACGGCGATCACCAGGATCAGGCCGGTCATCGAATAAATATTGAAGACGCCGTGGGTGGCGCCGGTCAGCGCCATCCAGACCTTGTTCAGCCAGCCGGAATTCGGCCCCGCCAGCAGGATCCAGCCGATGGCGCCGAGATAGGGCGGCGTCACAAAGGCGGCGAACACCATCAGCCGAACGAACGCCTTGCCCGGCATATCCGTGCGGGAGATCGCCCAGGCGATGGGAACGGCAAAGCAGGTGGCCAGCAGCGCGACGCCGACGCCAAGCTCCAGCGAGTTCAAAAGCGACTGCAGATGACGGATATTGCCATAGGCCGTCCGGTAGTTGGCCAGGGTAAAGCGACCGGTATCCGTCTCCTGCAGACTCGAAATGATCAACCGCAGGACCGGATTCAATATCAGGAAGGCGAGCAAGGCGATCAGCGCCAGCCACAGCACGATGCTCGCGTCGAGACGCCGTATTCTTGAAGCAAGACCGGAAAATTGTACGGCGCGGGCGTCGAGAGAGTTGTCAGTCACGCTTTTTTCCCCGTCGTGACTCTTTTCTTGTTTGAGCATGATCTCCGAGCAAACGCTTCGCGTTGGTCCGAGGGAAAACCGGTGGCCAATTTTCCGGATCATGCCCTGGCTAGACGCCGAAGGTTTCGCGCCACTGCTTGATGACTTCCGGTATGCCCTTGGTGATTTGTTCGACTGTCGGCCGAATGATCTTCACGTCCTTGGCTGATTTGGCGCCCTTGGGCGCCGAGACTTCGGGCCGGATGGTTTCGTTGAAGTGGTCCACCCAGATCTTCGAGGCGCCTTCGCTCATCAGGAATTCCATAAACAGGCGCGCGGCATTGGGATGCTTGCAGCCCTTCATGATGCCGGATGGAGCGATGATCAGCACGGTGCCATCGGTCGGATAGATCACGGCGAGCGGATTGCCCTTCTGCACGCTCTCGAGGAGGGTGCCGACAGGCCCCGAGCCGGCGATGGAGCTTTCCCCCGCGTTCAGCATGGTGACGGTGTCATTGATCGAGCGGCCGACACGCGGATTGTTTTTCGCGAGCTTTTCGAAGAAATCCCAACCGTATTGATTGCGCAATGTCAGAGCCCAGGTGCCGACATAGCCGCTGAAGCCGGGATGACCGAGTGCAATGTTGTTGTTCCATTTGGGGTCGAGCAGGTCGGTCCAGTTCTTTGGAGCGTCGGCTTCGCTGACTTTAGAGGTATTGTAGCCGATCCCGATCATGCCGGCCGAGGTAACGAAGTAATAGCCGTCCGGATCGTAGTTCTTGTAGACGTCGAGCACCTTGCTGGAATTGTCAGGAACATATTTTTCCAGCGCGCCGTTCGCTTTCAACGCAACCACGTGGCCGATGTCCGTCGTGCTCAGGACGTCGCACTGAATGGCGCTGGCCTTGATTTCCTGGGTAACGCGCTGATAGGCGACCTGAGCGGTAGTGCGCAGCACGTTCACCTTGAGGTCCGGATAGATCGACTCGAAGCTGCGGCCGAGCGCCTGTGCGGTGATATCGTCGGACTGCGCGGTGTACCAGTTCAGTTCCCCGCCTTCCTTCTTCGCGGCGTCGTAGAGTTCCTTCTCGTGAGCCGTCATCGCCGCGGCGGATTGCGCCAGGGCTATTCGGCCCGTGCCGAGCACGAGCCACGCCGAGCTGCCGAGAATGAAATCGCGCCTCCGAATAGGGAACATGCGGTCCTCCCCTGAATCCTGGTTATTGTTGCGGTCAATATGCGGGGATTTCGATCAGGCTTCAATTCATTCCGCTTCGGAAGGTTTGGGCGTTGCGGTGCACCATTCGATCTCGCACGATCGAATTCGCTCGGGCGCTGATCTTGTGAGGACGACTGCTTCCGGTGCCGATAGGCGACGTTGGAAGTTCGGCTCGAAATGAAAGAGGCTGCGACCTTAAGGCGCCTCGGCCGTCAATGCGCGTGCCGTTTGCGATGCTTCTGGGTCTCAATCGCGTGGGAAGACGCCGTGGGTTGTGGTTGCAAAAGCCGCGATTGCCAGCCGGCACTCATCTTCCCACAAATGTTGCCGACGCGAGCAGGGGCTTTCCGCCCGATCGCCATTTCGCCGATCGGAGCGGGCGTGTAGATTGCGATCAGGTTCATCTCCGCGGGCAGGGCGCTATCGTCGGCCGGTCTGCGGGGATCACACATCAAAAGGGGGGACATCGGATGAGGCTCGCAAGATATCTGTTCATCTCGGTCGCGACATTGCTGCTGTCGCAGCCGGCGCTGGCGCAAGGCACAAACGCACGGGCGGCCGCTACGGCGCAGCAGGCCGGCGCCGCGGCCGATAAAGGCGAGGAGGCCGCGAAGGCCGAATGCAAAGCAAAATCCGATCCGTCGATCCTGGTCAATTACTGGAAGACGGCGGCGGGGGTCGGCAGCCGAGCCGCCGCCGTGCCTGCTGATCCGGCCGCTTTGGCGGAACTGGAAAGCCGCGCCAAACTTATCTGCGTGGCGCAGGGTGGCGGCAATAGGAGCAGCTACACGATCACGGGTAACGCCGGGCCGATGAACGTGGCCGGTACCGCCTGCAGCCTGGCGAAGCCATTTACGGTGAAAGGCTCCGGCGGCGGCATGTGGATCGAGTTCAGCTACAGTCCGGGCGGCGAGTTCGGCGGCAGCGTGAGCTATACCGGCGGCGGTACCGGATCGCTTGCGTCGGTGCGCATGGCCGGCAAGGGCACCTATACGGTGAAGCTGGACGGCAAAGGCGGCAGCCTGACCCAGACCCATAGCGGTGCCGTGACGAATCCGGGCGGCGGCTCAGCCACGCACACCGACAACTTGAAGCTCACACCCACGGGCCCCTGCTAAAAGAGGCGATCATGACACCGCAAGAGGCCCGCGCGCCGGGCTCGGCGCGCCGACCCTGAGCGGACCTTGCGACTTGACCGTCCGCAGAGTGGTTACCGGTGTAACCCGATCCGCAGACGTTCTCAGAATCGGTAGACGTGTCTTACAACGTGCCAAAAACCGTCGTTGATTCTCGCATAGCCTGACGGCCACATCGCAGAATTCTGCGCCGTCGATAATGGCGCTCCGGCGCGCTGTGGCGAGAGGAGGGGCGGCTCGGCGGTATTGACTCGGCGTGTCGCTTCGCTGACGCTTTCTTGCGGAGGGGGCGCGACCGGTGCCGACGGGCATCCGGCATGCACCCATGAACAGGGAATTTCCGCACATGACCGCACAGGCGGCGTCTCACGTCTATTTCGGCCTTAACCCGATGTGGGTGTCCACCTGCATCCTGGCCATCACCTACGCCACCATCATGTCGGAGAAGATCAACCGCTCGATCGTCGCGCTGGTCGGTGCCGGCGTGATGATTCTGACCGGCGTGCTCGATCAGGACGAGGCAATCAAGGGCATCGACTGGAACACCATCGGTCTGCTCACCGGCATGATGATTTTGGTGTCGATCTCACGCCGCTCCGGCATGTTCCAGTATCTCGCGATATGGTCGGCGAAGGCGGCAAGGGCGCATCCCGCCGGCATTCTGTTCCTTCTGCAAATCACTACGGCGGTGCTCTCCGCCTTCCTCGACAACGTGACCACGGTGCTGTTGATCGTTCCTGTCACGCTCGCGATCTGCAATACGCTGAGAGTGCCGGCTTATCCCTATTTGTTCGCGGAAATATTCGCCTCCAATATCGGTGGCACCGCGACCCTGATCGGCGATCCGCCCAATATCCTGATCGGCTCGCAAGTCGGCCTCACCTTCAACGATTTCGTCTTTCACCTGACGCCGGTGATCGTGATTGTCATGGTGGTGCAGGCGGTGATCATTCAATTCATCTGGGGCAAGGATCTGAAGGCGTCGCATGACGCTGAAGCCCGGGTGATGGCGATGAAGGCGGCCGATTTAATCCTCGACTGGAGGCTGCTCAAGCAATCGCTGGTAATTCTGGCGCTGGTCATTATCGCCTTCGTGCTGGCGCGCCCGCTGCACCTGGAGCCCGCCACCATCGCCATGTTTGGCGCCGCCGTGCTGATGCTGCTCGACAACTGGGCTCATCACACCGAGAAAGCCGCGCACAATATTCATCAGACCTTCGGCGACGTGGAGTGGATCACCATCTTCTTCTTCATCGGCCTCTTCGTCGTGGTGCACGGTGTCGACGTCGGCGGTCTGCTCAATCTGCTTGCCGACAAACTGGTCGCCGCCACCGGCGGCGATATGGCTCATGCCGGCTATGCCATCCTCTGGTCATCGGCGGTGCTGTCGGCGATTGTCGACAACATTCCATTCGTCGCCACCATGATCCCGCTGATCAAGAACATGGCGCCGGCTTTCGGCGGCGCCGATCACATCCAGCCGCTGTGGTGGTGCTTGTCGCTGGGGGCGTGCCTGGGCGGCAACGGCACCCTGATCGGAGCGTCGGCCAATCTGACAGTGGCCGGCATCGGCGACCGCAACAGGGTGCCGTTCAGCTTCGTCACCTATACGCTCTATGCCTTTCCGATGATGATCGTCTCGGTAGCAATTTGTCATGTCTATGTGTGGTGGCGCTATTTCTGAGGCCGTAATCGCTACTGCGCCAGCCCGGATTGTTGCTGCTGTTGCCTCAAGGTCTACTCTTGCCTTCACAATCCCTTTGCTCGCGACCGACCTGCGTTTGTAGGACGTTTGGATTGAAGTTATCCAGGAGCCCGGCCGTCGTTTGACGGCAGTGCCGGGTCTGGCGGGGCTGCTGCATCTCGACGCATGGTGCGGGGCCAGACGTGGAGCGCATAAGGGCATCGATGTGTTCGTGCCCTCGGGGCGGCAATGTGAGAACCTGGGGGAAAGACCTTGCTCGGCGCAATTGTTGTCATTTTCATCATCGCTTACGCCGTCATCGCGCTGGAGCATCCGATCAGGATCAACAAGGGCGCCTCGGCTTTGCTTGGGGCCGGATTGCTTTGGACGGTCTACGCCACGCTCAGCGGCGATCACACGCTTGTCGAACAGCAACTCAACGACAGCGTCGCCATCACCGCTCGAATTGTATTTTTCCTGATCGGAGCCATGACGATTGTCGAAGTGATCGATGCTCACAACGGTTTCGAGGTCATCACGGCGCAGATCCGCACGAAGAAGCAAGTCACTCTCATGTGGATCATTTGCTTCGTAACCTTCTTTCTGAGTGCCGTGCTCGACAATTTGACGACGACGATCGTCATGATTTCCCTCATGAAGAAGCTGTCAGGCAGCCAAAGAGACCGCTTATTTTTTGCCGCGATGATTGTGATCGCGGCGAATGCCGGTGGCGCTTGGTCACCTATCGGCGATGTCACAACCACCATGCTCTGGATCGGCGGTCAGATCACGCCGCTGCCCATCATCAAGGGAGTGTTCTTGCCCTCACTGGCCAATCTGCTGCTTCCGCTCGTCGTCGTAAGCTACCTGCTCAAGGGAAAGGAAATGTCCCCGCCGCACAATCATGAAAGCACGACCCGCCGGACAAATCTGTTCGAGCGCAATCTGATGTTCTATTTGGGGGTGGGCCTCTTGATTGCAGTGCCGGCCTTCAAAACCATCACGCACTTGCCGCCCTTTATGGGGATACTTTTCGGGCTCGGCATTCTCTGGGCTGCCGGGGAATTGTTGCATCGCGACAAGGAGCCGGAAGAAAAGTTGCCGCTGACCTTGGCTCACGCGCTCAAGCAAATCGATCTGGCGTCGATCGTCTTCTTCATCGGCATTCTGCTGGCGGTAGCGACCCTGGAGCACACACACGTTCTGGAGATGCTGGCAAAATGGCTCGATCAGCATGTCGGTCGTCAAGATGCGATCGTCCTCTTGCTCGGCCTCTTGAGCGCGATCGTGGACAACGTGCCGCTCGTGGCGGCATCCATGGGCATGTACAATCTTGCGCAATATCCAACCGACAGCTTCCTCTGGGAATTCATCGCCTATTGCGCTGGAACCGGCGGCTCAATCCTGATCATAGGCTCGGCGGCGGGCGTAGCCGCCATGGGTCTCGAGCAAATTCACTTCTTCTGGTATGTCAAGCGGATCAGCGGATTGGCGCTGCTTGGATATCTGGGTGGTGCGGCCGTTTACATCATGCAGTACGGGCTGCTTCAGTAGGGCGGCGCTCCGCGTACTCACCATCGGCTTGAGCAGTTGCGGCGACAGATAGATCGGGAATTGCGAAAGCGCGAAATAAAGCCAGGTCGTTCCCGGCAACACGCCGTCGGTCGCGGCCACCATCAGCCCCATGTTGCGTTGGCAGACCATCAGGCCCAGCGCAAGTGCGCGCTCGTGGCCGGCTTTGCGGAACAGCAACATCGTCACGCTGAGCAGCGCGAAGAAGACGCCGAAGGCGAGCACCAGCAGTCCGATCGTGCGCCACGGATCGGCCAGCAGGTCGCCGACCACGTTGCCCATGACGGCGGCGACGAAGACGAACAGGATCAGGATATTGACGCCGTCGATGGGACGTTTGTGCCGAATGATGGCGGATGCACCCACGCTCCGGCGGATCGCGCCCGCAACTGCCAGCGATCCCGCGAGGATCGCCGCCAGCTTCAAGCCGAGTCCGAGTGGCGAGAGCGTCAGCGCGGTGCCGAAGAAAGCACAGGCGAACAATGGCGCGGTGAACGGGATCAGTGCCGTGCCGGTCACCAGCGTGACCAGCACCAGGGTCGAATCCAGTCCCATCACCGCCGCAAGCGCGGGCGCCGCCATCATCGGCGAAGCGACCGCCTGCAACATCAGCGCCAGGAAAAGATCCGGTGCGCGTGCATTGACGCCCACCGCGAGGCAGCCAACGCCCATGATCAAGGGCACGCCGAGCGTGGTCCATGCGGTGGCCGCGATAACGATGCCGGGCCGCCGCAGATGGGCGCGCAACGCGGTGACATCGACGCGCATGAAGGAAATGCAGAGCAAAAGAAAGATCGCCTCGGTGACGAATGGCTTTAGCAGCTCGCCGAGCGGCGGCAACGCGATGCCGATGAACACCAGCGCGGCGATCGCGCGGGTGCCCTGGCCGCCGAGCCACGACAACGCGTGCACGGGAAGGGCGGCGCATTGTTGCATGGTCACGGGCATCTGGCTTCCGGATGGGGCGGACGGGTGCGACAAGGGTTCCGTCGAGCGAGCCCGAGGTGCATTGGGGAAGGTGACCATGCGGCAAGCGCGGCAGGGTACAAAGTAACATCTGGTTACCGTCTTTTTCCGGTGGATCGGCTTGCGGCGTGACGAACTTGCTGAGGCGGAAGGCGCGGCGGAAATCCAAGTCGTCACGGTCAGCAATCCGGCCGGCGGCGACTCTTTCAAGGCCACGTGGGACGCAAGGCCAGGCAAATCAGCTGCGCCGACCTGCGATGGACCCGATCCATGCACTCTGACGCGGCGGCAGGACGACGACGGTCGCGCCTGACTTCACCCGATCAAAGAGATCGATGACATCCTCGTTGGTCATGCGGATACAGCCGGATGAGATCGCCTGGCCGATATATTCCGGCTGGTTGGTGCCGTGGATGCGGTACAAGGTGTCCTTGTTGCCCTCGTAAAGGTAGAGCGCCCGCGCGCCCAGCGGATTGGCCGGACCTCCGGGTATGCGGGCCGGGTAGGGGCCGAGCCGCGCCTGAATGTCCGGTGTCGGAATCCAGTCCGGCCATTCAGCCATGCGGCCAACCGTAGCGACGCCCGAGAAGGCCATCGCTTCCTCCCCCACCGCGACGCCGTAGCGGATCGCCTTGCCTCCCGGCAGGACGTAATAGAGAAAGCGCGCGTCGGTATCGACCAGGATCGTGCCCGGCGCCTCTTTGCGCGAATAATCGACGATATGGCGGCGATAGGTTTCCGGAATGGTCGCCTGCGCATAAGGCGGATGGGCCAGCAACTGCCGGTCCCTCGGGGTCAGGCTGGCATCCGACACCGGTGCGAGCGTCGCTTGCATGCAACCGCCGAGCCCGAAGCCGAGCAGTCCCACGAGCAACAATGCGAGCCTGTATCTCGGCACCGCCTGCCCTCCAAAGCGTTAGACCGCACCATTTGTTTCTCGAATAGTGCAGAAATCAAGGCGAGCGTGGCAGGCAGCCCGCAATAACAAGGTCGGGCGCCTGTCGATCGGCCGTCTGGTTTTGCCGAGCGGGCGCGGACCTGCAGTTGGCCAAGACCGATAAGAACCCAGACCGGATGTCGGCTTCGGCACATCGGGATTGTCGAAGGCTTTGGTAGCGCCGCGAACGATCTTTCCGGGATCCGCGCTGGTCCATCGTGCCTGCAAGAGGAGGTCGTGAACACGCCCAGGCGCCAGCCGCCATCCCTCGATGGCGTGCTGCGCATCGATGCGTTCCGCCTTCAGATTGGCCACAGCAGATTTAGGGCATCTGGCTCCTTCAGGAGCCGAACGTCTCGTGGCAATCGCGCTCATACTTCGACGAATGCAGAAGCGGCCGCGCAATTGGCCGTCGCGGCCAATCGCGTCTCCATGATTGCGCGCATCCACCATCGTCTCAATTCCTACAAGGGCGTGCAAACCATAGAATTCAAGAAATTCCTTCAGGAATTCGGCCGCGATTTTTCAGCAATGGTATCCTCAGAGGAGTCGCCGGAGCAAATTCTTGTCGAAGGCGTTGAAATCAATTTGCCGGCCGCCACCGCAATTCCGCTCGGCTTCATCGCCAGCGAGCTGATCACGAATGCAGCAAAGTACGGCAAAAGCCTGATCACCATCAGGCTTGAGCCGAATCCGGAATATGGCTACGCGCTTTCGGTTTCCAATGATGGCCCGGCGCTGCCGGAGGGGTTCGCTCCCGGCGCCGGCAAAGGACTGGGAATGAGGATTATTCAATCCTTCACGAGGCAGATTGGCGGCGAATTGCGGGTCGGCCGAGGCGACGACGGTCAGGGCGCGCGATTTACCGCGCTGTTTCCCTGAATGGCTGAAGCCAATCAGCGCGCCCGTCACACATCGTGACCTGGCAGCCGACATCATTGATCAATATCGGCCGCATCGTCTTGAGCCGCGCGGTTACAGCCAATTGATTAGCGCTATGATAGGAATATTCTGGGCTATCGTGTTCTTGGCGGTAGAAGAGATATGTCGACTAACGACGTCTCCTCGCTTTACGAACCCATCAACGAATATAAGCCGTTCGCTGCTCGCATCGGCATCGTGGATGGGCCATTTGAGTACGTGTCAATAGTCGGAATGAAGTTGCCTTGGCCCTTCACGACGCGGATGACCGTCGTGCAACTCGCAACCGGTGAACTCTTTCTTCATTCTCCGATTGCGTTTGACGCCACACTCGCAACCGAGCTGGGCTCGCTGGGGCGGATACGCCACCTCGTCTCGCCTAATCGCGGACATTACGCGCATATTGGCGAATGGGCGAGGGCATTCCCCGAGGCCATCACTTGGGCGTCCCCGGGGGTGCGCGAGCGCGCCCGCTCTCAGCGCATTGACGTCCGTTTTGAAAGAGACCTCGGCCCGAATGCGCCGCCGGAATGGCAGGGCGAGATCGACCAGACGATCATCCCCGGCGCTCTTTTGGATGAAGTCGCTTTCCTTCACAAAGAAACAAAAACGCTCATTCTCGCAGACACCATAATGAACTTCGAACCCGACAAGATTATCCAACCCTATCGTCTGATCGCGAGGCTCGCCGGAATATCCTCGCCCTCCGGCGGAATGCCTGTTGACATGCGCCTGCCGTTTTGGCCGAGAATACAAAAAGTCAGACCCGCTATGGAAAGCATTCTGTCCTGGGAGCCGGAGCGTATCATTCTCAGTCATGGGCGCTGCTTCGAAGCTAACGGCAGCAGCGCGCTACGCAGCGCTTTCGGCCGGGCGCTCAACGCGTCAAGACCTCCCTTGTAGCAACTTATTTCTGGGAAGCCCTTCTCAGCACAACGACGTTAGCATCCACCGTGCCAAACTCCGGCTCTAATGGCCGGCCACCCCGTTGAAAACCGTGAACGACAAAATCCGGAGACCGGAACTGACTTATCCAGTCCGGATCTCCGGTTCTTACGCCGACCGTACAGGACTAAGCGGCCTTGCTCGGTGCAGCGGCTTTGTTCGATACAGGGCTCGGGCTCGGCGGAGCGCCCGTCTTGATATCAATTTTCTTGGTGGTCTTCACGACCTTGGCGGGCTTTTTGATCGTGAGATGCAGCACACCCTTGTCGAAATGAGCTTCGACGGCTCCGTCTTCCGGCTCGAAGGGTAACAACATTGATCGATAGAATGAGCCGTAGCTCCGCTCCTCGACATGCCAGTTCTTCTCTTCCTTGGTGCTCTCCGCCTTTTTCTCACCGGAAATGACCAGCTGGTTGTCATCAAGGCTGACGTTGATATCTTTCTCGTCCACGCCGGGAAGCTCGGCCGTCACTTCGAAGGCGTCATTGGTCTCCGCCACATTGATCGCCGGCGCGCCAGCCCCAATGTCGGGAGAAGTCGCCTTCTGATCGAAAGCGCGAAACGCGTTTTCCATTTCGCGCCGCATGACCCGGAACGGGTCTAACTCTTGGCTACTGGTCCACAATCTCGGAAGGGCCATCTGTTCTCTCCATCCGCTAGAGCAATTACTAAAAAATATCCTGTGCTTCCCGACTCTGGTGGCCTTGATCTGGCTCAAAACGCCGAACAATTTCGCGGCGGAAAGGCTGACCGCTATGCCACGCAGCGATTTCACCTCCGTCGTGGCTCATAAAAGCGAAATTGGCGCCTGCCTGGGCAATAGACGCTCAACGAAGCAAGAGCATGTCAGCGAGGTTGACCTAATGAGCGGCAAATATCCGTTGAGCTTTCTTCGCCGCATTGAAGGGACGTGGGCTGAACGCGGTAAATCGCTAAGACAAAAGCTTGGTCACGTGTCGTGACGGCCGGGCGAACGTTGCGACGTGTATCAACAATGAGCGCTCGCTGATTCCAATCCCGGTAAGAACGGTCGTTGACCCGCGACGACTTGATCAGCGTCGATCAGGTGATTGACTTCCAAATCATAGTCGGTCGTATGATCAGACGCGGCGTGCCGTTCGATCTTGGGGGCATGACAGCGCTATGGAGGCGTCATTTTTCATAGACGAGGATGCATTGAGGCGAATTCAGCCCGATGCCCGCCCCGATGCGTCGGGGTTTTTGAACGCGTTTGATTGCAATCGTGATTTGATATGTGCCGCTGCCGCCAGAATCGATGTTCGCGGAAGCAGAGGTTCTTATGATCTGGTTGCCGCCAATTTTTGAAACATTGCGTGCGGCTGAGTGCAATCATGCTGTTCATCGGCGTCAGAGCGGAGCCGGGCTGGAACATCGGATGATTTGAAGATTCCGAAGGATTCTTTCCGACACTCGTGTGCCCCCTCCCGGCCACGACTTGCACACCTTTCAAAGGCAACACGACCGCGCTGGCCCGCTCGCCTGACTGACTTTGGGGATAACCATGACAACTGCAAAGCTCCGCGCCTCGACGATCCTCAACGCGCTCGGGGACGCGCAAACTGAGCTCGTCGGGAAGGCCGTCGTTCTCACCGACGGGAAGGCCGGAACGGTTGAGAGTGTTTGGCTGGACGAACTTCACGGTCTGCGAATCTCTATCAAGGGACATGATGGAAAGTGGCCAATCTCGACCATAAAAATCGAGCAGAGCACCAAAGACCATGGTGGGCCACTTTAGACGACGACGACTGGATTGCAGCGGTGCGAGAAGTGATCCGCTCAGCAGAAGGACGGCAATCTTCGCCCGGTCGGTGAGAAAAAAAGATCCATTATCGATGGAGCCTTTATCGGCTGGCTCCATTTGTTCTTTGTCGCATTACCTTCGGTGCGTGGCAAATCTGCAACGCGCAGGCCGAATCGTGACGCCATGGTCCGAAGTTGACCTAGATCAAATCCTCCGACGCCCGCCTTCTGCTGTGACTTGTTGCGTTGCGCAACGAAGCGCCGATTTGGTTGATGGGGAATTGAATGCAAAGAACACTACGGACTACGGCATCGCTGGCAGTGCTCGCTGCGGCGCTCACGGGGGCTTTTGTGTCGGCGCAGGCTGCGGACCTGCCGGTCTATACCAAGGCCAAGGCGCCTCCGGTGGAGGCCTTCAATCCCTGGATGATCCGTCTGCGCGCGCTCGGCGTGCTGCCCGATTCGGGCGGCAGCACCGTCAATGTCGCCGGCGTTCCGTCGCTGTCCTCGCCGAATTCCGGGCTGAAGATCAGCGACCAGGTCGTGCCCGAGCTCGACATCAGCTATTTCTTCACCAGGAACATCGCGGCGGAATTGATCCTCGGCGTGACCCGGCACACGATCACCGGCACCGGTTCGCTGAGTGCGCTGCCGATCGGCAAGACCACCTTGCTGCCGCCGACCCTGACGCTGCAGTATCACTTTACCGACTTCGGCGCGTTCAAGCCCTATATCGGCGCGGGCGTCAACTACACGGTGTTCTTCAACAACTCGGCTGCGAACGCGCCGGCGGCCATCGTCGGTCCGCCTGCCATCGTGGCGACGACTACCAATCTCCACCTCAGCAACCAGTGGGGCGGCGCCGTGCAGTTCGGCTTCGACTACATGCTCGACAAGCATTGGGGCCTCAACGTCGACGTGAAGAAGCTGTGGCTACGGCCAGATTATTCGGCGACCGTCAGCGGTCTGCCGGTCACCGGCACCGCCCACATCGACCCGTGGCTGGTGGGCGGCGGCGTCACCTACAAGTTCTGACGCCGTTTTGCGGCGCTGGGCGGGGGGCCCGGCGCCGCCTGTGCCCTCAATATTTTGGGGCCAGCAGCAAACCTGCTGGCCCCAATCTCGAGTGGTTTATCTCGCCGATCGACTACCTGAAATCCCGCTCGCCGCCCCGACCGTGATCTCCGCCGAAATCGAACATATCAAAGAGGTCGCCGATCGCCGGCATGTTGACGGGAACATAGGGATTGTCATCGTCGGCGCGGGGGTTCGGCAGATTGTCGCGGCTGCGCTCGCTGAGCTTGCCGAGATACCAATTCCGTTCGACGAATTTCACGAACGACGAATGCTCGTTGTAGACGTGGCTGACATGACCGCCCCGCGAGAACGGTGAAACCACAATCATGGGAATACGCGGACCCGTACCGAAGAAGTCGACCGGCTGAATGAAGCCGGAGTCGTAATATCCGCCGCCCTCGTCGACGGTGACGAAGATCGCGGTGCTTTCCCACTGCTCTTTGTTCGCCTGGGCCTGCTCGATAATGTTCTTGGCGAAGGCTTCGAACAGACCGAACTTCGATGATGCCGGATGGCCGTCCAAGGCACCGTCTGGCTTGACGTATGACACCGCCGGCAACGTGCCGTTCTTGAGATCATTGAAGAGATCGGTGACGTCACGCATATGGTCGGCGCGCATCGCCGGATAGTTCAGCTGATATTCGAACGGATTGCAGATGTTGCAATAGATGCCGTCGAGCGGCGCGCCGGTCCCTGAAACGTTATAGCTGCCGCCATAGTACTTCCAGGGGATGTTCTTGGCGCTCAAGAGGTCACCGATGCTGGTCATGGTGACCGGCGGGATGGCACCGGCCTTGCTTGGCGTGCCCTGCGGCGTCCAGGCCGGATTGATGTTCACGGCGTTGTAATAATGACCCGCATCGCACTTGGTCTGAACCGCGTAGGGCAGCTTGCCGAGGTAGTCCAGGATCGGCTTGATCCCCGGCTGCGCCGGATCGGAGCAATTGAACCACTGCTTGCGCAAGGTGTACTGGTCGAGCGTGTTGGGCAGCGGATCTGGATTGTAGATGCTGCCGGCTGCCGGCGTCGCCGCATTGCCGTGACCATCGCCGAAGAACACCTGATCGGCGAACCCGAGCACGACACTATCCGGACCTGTTCCGCCCATGACAGGCTGATGATAGTTGTCGCTCATGGTGTATTGGTCGGCCAGAGACTTCAGATAGGGCACATCGCCCTGCTGCATGTTGAAGAACGCCATGGTCTGCCCGGTATCGTGCGGCGTGCCACCGGGCGCGGTGGCATAGGTCGTTGTGATCGCCGATTGCAGGTCGCGCAGGCAACCGGTTGGATTGCGCCGCGTGACGTGCTCGTTGTCGATCGCACAATCCATCTGCTGGTACATCTGGAAGAACTGGTGGATGGTGTCGCCGGTATAGGCGTCATAGGGCATGGTCGGACCGGTCATCTGGAATGGTCCGGGCGGCAGGGTGTTGACGTTGGTGATGCGAAGATCCGGGCCTACCTTGTTTGGCAGTCCCGTGCCGCCCGTGCCGAACAGGAACTGATCGGCGGCGGGGAGGCCGGGATCGCCGCCCGGCAGACCGAGAATGGCTGCAGCCGGCGGGTTTTGTACGCCGTTGAGGTCAGGCGGAGGCAGCGTGGAATATAATGACTTGTTGACGGATCCTGCGCTTATGAAGAACTTTCCGCCATTCGGCGGCGACGTGATCTGAAACTGATGCGCCCTGTCGAAATTTTCGCCAGGCGTGCCGTCGGCCTTGACGACGCCTTCGGAGAGCAGGTTGAACACCCGTTCGCCGCGCGACTTCGGCACATAGGTAGCGAACAGGTGGTCAAAGCTACGATTTTCGCCGACGATAATAATGACATGCTTGATCGGCGACGCGGTCCTGATGGAATCGCCGGCGTGTCCGTCCTCTGCGCGAACACCTGGCGAAAGCGCAAGGGCCGCCATGGAAACGCCGAGCAGGCCAATCCTGCGCGCGAGCGCTGCATTTAACATAGCTTTCTCCTGTTGGATTTTTGGAAGCGATGACAACAGGCTCGTTCTTATTCTGCGAGGATGACGCGCATTTTCCGATTGCGTGACACAGCGGGCAATGCGTCCTTAGTGGCGCCGCATTGATCCAGAACAATTCGCGCGGCTAATGAGCGTGTAGATTATTTTCATGAGAATATCAGACCTTACCTGCGCATCTTGCGCATCGGTTTATGAAGTCGCCGAATCGATGTCGGCGAAAGGAAGCCCAGGGCGGGCCGAATGCAGCGTCTGCGGCAAGTTTTTGGAATCTGGCAAGAACCCAAGCTGAGAGCCTATCGGCTGGTTTTGCCGTTGGAACACAAATATAAGTCCATGCCTGCGCCGCCGTCTCCGGCCCCTACCCGATCACCATCGGTTGCCGCCTGATTTGCGGGCGGGCGCTGCGCCATCAGCGCTTTATCGGTCCCTGCGAACCGGGTTAAGCGGTGATACTTGGCGGGGTGTTCGCATCACATCCTTTTGTTCAGGAGGAGGATGGCCCACATGGCCGAACTGAAGACCACGGAAACGGCAGCAGACGAATTCGAGGAAAAGCTGCGTAAACTCATCAAGCGCGCCAAAAAACAGCGTGGGATGCTCTGGCCTTCAGTAGTTTCCAGACTTGAGCTTGCCCGCGCTGATGTCCGTTCAATGATTAAGGTCTACAACTCCGGACCGAAATAACGTCGCGTTCCACGTTTTTGCCAACTATGGCTAAAAGCTTGACCATACCGCACAATTAGCAGCAGCACTGCTGTTCAGATACCGAAATGGCCCGCGGGTTTGCGAGTTCTGCGCGGTGCGGCCCCGGGCTTGGATGTATCAACGCGACATTTGGATAATAGGGCGGCCGGTCGCCGGTCAAACAGATGAGCATGCTTCAAATCGAGCCGTTGAACTTCACGAGTTAGGCTGTGAAGGCATCGACACTCAGCAAGCTTCGCGCGGGATGACACCGCGCATCCTGCAACGCTTTCCGCCATCGGCAGGCGCCCGTCCGGTGTTGCATCCGGTGATCAAGACTGTGGCCATTACACCCTCACCAGCGACCCGGACCGAATGACGCCGACCTATACAATCCCTCTCTGCGTCTACGCGACAGGCGACGCCGTTGCTCATCCGATATCCACCGCCCACTGTGCATGTCCTGGAAAATGATGTCATAAGCCAATTTGACACGGTCCGTTGCTTGGCTCAGTAGCAGCGCTGACCAAACGGCGGGCATTTTCGGAGTTCGGCATGGTCGTGAACAATCGCTTCACCCCCGATGAACAGGTAAATAAATCCGCGTCCTAGCCGAGCGCCTTCAGCCAGACGCCGATTTCGCCCGCCGCGACATTGGCCTGCTGCAATAGCTTGCCCATGGTGAAGAAGCCGTGGAATTGGCCGGGAAAATGCCGGTAAGTCACGGCGACGCCGGCTTGCTTCAGGCGGTCGGCGAATTCGTCGCCTTCGTCGCGCAAGGGATCGGCGCCCGCGGTCAGCACATAGGCCGGCGGCAGGCCGATCAGCGTTTTGGCGCGCGCGGGCGAGGCGCGCCAGTCGTGCACGTCGGCGGCGCCGTTGAGATAATGGTCGCGGAACCACCTGATGACGGAATGCGTCAGCAGGATGCTGGTCTCCGGCTCGCCGTGCGAGGGATGCGTCATCGCAAAATCGATCGCCGGATAGATCAACACCTGGCCTGATATCGCAGGCCCGTTGCCGTCGCGCGCCGCAATCGCCACGACGGCCGCGAGATTGCCGCCGGCGCTGTCGCCGCCGACCGTCAGGCGCTCGGCGTCGACGCCGAGTTTCCTTGCATTGGCCGCGATCCACTTCGTCGCCGCGATGGCGTCGTCGACGGCGGCGGGGAATTTGTGCTCGGGCGCGAGCCGATAGTCGACGGAAATGACGATAAGCTCGCCTTCTTCGGCGAGTTTCCGGCACACCACGTCATGGGAATCGAGATCGCCGATCACCCAGCCGCCGCCGTGGAAGAACACCAGGCACGGCGCGAGGCCGCCGGTCTGCCGCAGCGTCTTCGGCGTGTAGATGCGCGCGGGGATCGATCCGTGCGGGGTGGGGATCGCCAGCGGCTCGACGGATTTCAGTTCGGGCGGCTCCGGATTGGTGACGAGGCGCCCGGCCAGATAGAATTCGCGGGCCTCGGTCGGCGTCAGAGTTTCGTAAGGGGGGCGGCCGGCTTCCTGAAATGCCTTGAACACGGCGGCGGCATCGGGATCGAGGGTCACGGGCATGGGGGCTTGGGCTTCCTCTTTCGTTCGTCCGGTTTGGTCCGGATTTTAATGGGTTCGGCGGGGGGCGCGAACATTGATCGGCGGGCGACTATTTCATCTGGGGCGCGGGCTGACCAGTGGTCCGGGCAACGGAAAAACCGCCCTTTCCCCGCCGTATTCGCCGTGTTAACCGGGTCCCCTGCGAGCGGCCGATAAGTCTGTACTATGTCGCGAGCCCGATTTGCCTATTAAAGCCGCGAGATGCTTCGAACCATTACGCTAGCCGGTTTTGCGGCCCTTCTGGCCGCCACGACGATTTCGCTTGCGCCGCCCGCGCGCGCGCAGATCGGGAACATCTTTTCCGATCCGGCGCCGCGTCCGCCGGGCAATATTCCGCGCGGTAATCAGCCGCCACCCGACGACGAAGAGGATGTGCCGGAATTGCCGCAAGGCAGGGTGCTGCCGGCGCCCAACCGTCCGCTGCCGGGGCAGGGCGTTCCGCCGCCTGGCTCCGTGCAGTCGCAACCGCTGGCGCCGCCGCCGGGCACATCGGTCATTCCGCAGAATGTCCAGCCCGGCATCGCGGTAACGCCGCCACAGCCGGGCCAGGGCGTCGCGGTCGCGCCTCCCGGCGCCAATCCGCTGCCGGGCCAGAAGCCGCCCAAGAGCGTGCCGCAAACCCCGGCCACCTTGCAGCCCGGCGACGAGGTCGTCACCGAGCCGCCGGCGCAGAAGATCGTCAACAAGAAGGCGAGCTTTTCCGGGCTGGACAAGATCACCGGCCGCATCATCAATTTCGACGAGGATATCGGCGAGACCGTCCAGTTCGGTGCGCTGCGCGTCAAGACCGACGCCTGCTACACCCGCCCGGCAACGGAGGCCGCCAACACCGACGCCTTCGTCGAGGTCGACGAGATCACGCTGCAGGGCGAGGTGAAGCGGATTTTTTCCGGCTGGATGTTCGCGGCGAGCCCCGGCCTGCACGGCGTCGAGCACCCGATCTACGATATCTGGCTGACCGACTGCAAAAACCCCGACACGACCGTCGTCACCGCGGCGCCGACCGAGCCGCCGAAACCGGCGCCGGCGCCACCAGCGCGCAAAAGCGCGCGGCGCCGAAGCAGGCTCCGCGTCCGCCGCCGCCGCCGCCGCAGCAAAGCCAGCAGCAACCACCCCTCCGCAGCCGCAGCCCCCGCCGCAGCAGCCCGGCAACGGCGGCGGCCTGTTCGGGATTTTCAGGTAGGAGAGTTGGCGTGGTCCCGCCGGTGCGCGCTTGACGATTGGCGGTTCAATTGACCCGCTCGCGAGGACCGCTTTGGGTAGCGGACGCATCCGAGAAAAAAGCATCGACGCGAAGGCCGATTGGCAGTGTTGTCCCAGCGTCAAGATCGATCAGTACCTGGAGAACCTTGGTATCGACGCGATCGGCCGGGCGTCCTGTTTGAACCGTCTTGCTGCCCAAACGCGATGACACACGATAGACCGTGCCGCCGAACCGGCGATTCGGGTAGGCGTCCGCCGTTACCTCGACCCGTTGCCCGGCTGCGACCCGGCCAACATCAGTCTCGTCGACCTCCGCGCGCACCCGCAAGCGACTGAGGTCTCCCACGACCGCGATGGGGGTCGGTGGCATGTTTCCGACCGCCTCGCCGGCGGCGCGATATCGGCGCAGAACGCTGCCGGTGACCGGAGAACGGATGTAGGTCTTTTCGAGGAGCGCTTCGGCCAGGGCGACATTGGCCTCGGCAAGTCCGACCAGAGCGCGTGCCGCCTCGACATCTTCAATCCGCGGGCCTGCTTCCATCATGGCCAGCCTTTCGGACATCACGGCACGATGCGCCTCGGTGGCGTTCAGCGCGGACGTCGCCTGGTCGAGCGCGGCCTGTGTCGAGGTTCCGCTCCTGGTAAGCGGCACGCGGCGTTCATATTCGCGGCGGGCAAGATCGAGATTGGCTTCCGTCTCCTTCACGGCGGCACGCGCTTCGCGCCGTTCCTCGGCTCGCGCACCGTTGACGACCCGATCCAGTTCCGCCTTCCTCTGGGCCAGTTCGGCTCGTGCGGAGGCCAGCCGCGCAATCTGCTCGTTATTGTCGACCACCGCAATGATTTGACCCGCGACGACCTGATCGTTTTCCTCGACGCGCATTTCGCGGATGATGCCGATCACCTGGGATCCGATTTCGCGTTCTTCGCCAATCGGCTCAACGAGGCCTGGCGCTGCGACCATATGATAGCCGGGCGTCGGATCACGAGCGGGCGACGCGCGCGCGGATTCGGCGGTCCACCGGCTCGATCCCAGGTACGTGCCGATCGTCACGAGACCGAGCACGGCCAAACCAGCGGCGCTGCGCCATGAAGACTTCATTGTTGCGGCAGACTCCCGTCACGGGTGCCGAAGATATGGACGGGACGCCGTGCGTCGGAACGATGCGCCCGTCCTCGATATGCACGATCCTGTCGGCCAGATGCACGATCCGTGAATCGTGAGTCACGATGACGACGGCCCGCCGTTGATGATGGGCGAGCATGCAGAACAGCTCCATGGCCTTGAGGCCGTTCTCCGCATCGAGCGCCGCAGTTGGTTCATCGGCGATCAGGATTTCCGGATCGCCGGCGAGGGCACGGGCGATGGCAACGCGCTGTTTCTGGCCGCTGCTCAATTGCTTCGGGTAGGCGTCGAGGCGATCTTGCAGGCCCACCAGCGCCAGAAGCTCGCGGGCGCGGATGCGGGCGTCGCGCGCACCGGACGCCCATGAGGTCCAGCGCGACCATGACGTTTTCAGTCGCGGTCAGCATTGGAAACAGGTTGTAGGCTTGAAAGACGAAACCGAAGTTGCGGAGACGCAGGGCGCCAAGCTCGTCATCGCTGAGCGACATGGTTGCATTTCCGTGCAGCGCGACGGCGCCCTCAGTGGGTCGTAGCAGGCAGCCGAGAATGTGAACCAGCGTCGTCTTGCCGCTGCCGGATGGGCCCATCAGCAGCAGCACTTCGCCGGCAAACACCTCAAGCCCAACCGATCTCAACGCCGTGAAGGCGGTCGGGCCCGAGCCGAAAGTTTGGGTGACGCCGGAGGCGACGATGACGGCGGCTTTCATCGAAACACCTTCACCGGATCGATCGATGTCACCTTGTTCATCGACACCAGCGATGCGGCGACGCACATCAGCACGGTTGTGACCCCGATGCCTGACGCCAGCGACAACGGGACTTCCGGCGAGGCGCTGCTGTTCCCTGGCAAGGTAGGCGAGAAAGACGACGGCGACGATTCCGATCAGGTAGCCCAGCAGCCCGCCAATCACCGCCTGCTTGATGACGATCTTGTACAGGTAGGTTCTGGTGCCGCCCATCGCCCGAATGGTGGCGTATTCGGGCAACCGGTCCATGGTGCTGGCGTAGAGCGTTTGCGCGACGATGACCACGCCCACCAGCAGCGCAAGGATCGATGAGCCGATCATGGTGGTGCCCGCGCCGGTCGTGAACAGCCAGTAGTTCCGGCTCTTGTTCGAGAATTCGCCCGGGGTCAGAACATCGACGTCGGGCATGCGCGCAGACAACACCTCGCGAACGGCTGTCAGCCGGCTGTCCCTGGGCGAGCCGGATCAGCACGTAGGTGATGTCGTCGTCGCTTCGGTTGGAAAGCAACCTCGCGTTTCGCAGCGATGTAAAAACGTAAGGCGATTGCGTAAACGTTCGAATGCCATCGGTGAAGCCGGTGACGCGCGCGCGATGATCGTCAATCTCGACAAGCTGGTCGAGGGAAGTGACGCCGAGCTTTTCCGCGTAGAGGCGATCGATGATCACGCCGTTCGGCATCGACAAGGCATCGTGAATGCTCCGGCCGGGCAGCATCGCCCAGGGCATTCCCATCTCCGCATGCGGATCGACGCCGACAATGATGACGGTTTCGCGAATCCCGTCGGCCTTCTTCCAGAATGCGAATTGCAGCAAATAGGGCTCGGCGATGCTGACGCCGTCGATGTCGAGCGACTGGAACCGTCGTCGTTGCTCGAGCGGGGTCGCGAGATCGACGGAGCGTACGCCGTGTGCAGCGACCCAGAGATCGGCGCCGGCATGATCGACGATCGTCGACGTCGTATGCATGAAATTAAGCAGCATACCGAGCTGAAGCCCCATCAGAATCGTCGAAAAGGCGATACCGATGAGCGTGACCGCAAGACGCACGCCGTCATGAACGAGATTGCGCCAGGCAATAAGCAACGTCAGGTCGGAGTGCGACCCCGAAACCGGAAGGCGTTCAAAATATGTTCCACGCAGGCGGGCGCCTTCCGCTGACACGACACCGTCCCTCCATCGGAGAGACATCATGTTGCATCGCCAAAAAGGTCGGGCGTTGACTTGCGTCAAATGGTGATGGTTGCGACCGTATTCCCGCACTGTGTGCGAAACAGCCGGACTCGCAGCGGTTCAATGCTCAAAAAGCAGGCGACTTGAGACAAGGCGTTGAGGTTTAATGTCGCCCGGCGATGATTTGAAGCGCCTGCGCGCCGCTGATCGGCCGATCGACCGGCAATTTGTGAAAATCCGCCGCGCCCTTGATTGCCCGGTCGAGCAGGGCGGTATAGCGCCGCCGCGGGATTTCGACCGCGCCGAAACTGCGCAAATGCTCGGTCACATATTGGGTGTCCAGGAGTTCAAAACCGCCGGCGATCAGCCGCGCCACCAGATGCACCAGCGCTACTTTCGAGGCGTCGCGGGCGCGATGAAACATGCTCTCGCCGAAGAAAGCGCGCCCCAGGCTGACGCCATAGAGCCCGCCCACGAGGTCGTCATCCTGCCAGACCTCGACGCTGTGGGCGTGGCCGAGTTCGTGCAAGCCCACGTAGAGATCCTTGATGCGCTTGTTGATCCAGGTGTCGTCGCGGCCTGCTTGCGGCGCCGCGCAGCCCGCGATGACCGCCTTGAACGCGCGATTGACGGTGACGGTGAAGGCATCGGAACGCACCGTGCGCGCCAGCCGCGAGGCGACGCGAAAGCCGTCGAGCGGGATCACCCCGCGCATTTCCGGCTCGACCCAGAACAAGGTTGGATCGTCGGCGCTCTCGGCCATCGGGAAGATGCCGCAGGCATAAGCGCGCAGCAGCACTTCGGGCGTGATCTCGGAAGAGGCGGAGTTGCGTGACGTCATGGCCTCAAGGATAGCAGGGGAAAGGCCGCCACGGCTAGCTCGCCGCCGCACAGCCCGGTTTTGCGGCCGGCTTGGCGACGCGGCCAAACCGCACCACGATCCGGGTGCCGGCATGGTTAGGGTCTCGCTCGACGTTGGCCTCCAGCTTGGAGGCCATGGCGCTGACGATGCGCTGGCCCATGCCGGTGGAACGCGGATCTGTCTTGACGTTGAGACCGACGCCGTTGTCGGCGATCGACAGCACGAGATCGTCGCCCTGCGCGATAAGATCGACATGAATGGGGCCGGCGCCATCGGGATAGGCGTATTTGACGGCATTCATCACGAGCTCATTGACGATGATGCCGATGGCGACGGCGCGATCGGGATCGATCTCGACCGGTTCGGCCTTCACGGTCAGCCGCGACATCCGGTTGCCCTCGGCGGACCGCCGGAGATCCTCGAGCAGGGCATCGAGGTACTGGTTCAAGAGCACGTTCTTGAGGTCGTGCGAGGTGTAAAGCCTCCGGTGAACCTGCGCCACCGCCGCGACCCGCCCCATCGCATTGGTCAGCGCCGCCTTGACGTCGTCCTGGGTGCTCGAATTGGCCTGCAGATGCAGGAGGGAGGCGATGATCTGCAGCGAATTGCCGACGCGGTGATTGACCTCGCGCAGCAGCATCTCGCGCTCGGCGGCGAGCGCGGCGTAGCGGTCGCGCGAGGCATGGACCTCGGCCTCGGCGTCGTCGCGGGCTTTTCGAATCGCCGCCTGGCGCAGCGCGCCGTCGACCGCGACCTGCAGCAGGGGGATGAATTCGCCCTGAACGTCCTTGACCAGATAATCGGCGGCGCCGGCCTTCAGCGCGGTGACGGCGATACTGGAATCCTGCGAGGCGCTGACGAACACCACCGGCGGCGCGTCCGGGATCGCCATGATCCGCTCCAGCGTCTCCAGCCCGTCGAGCCCGGGCATATATTGATCGAGCGCGACGACGTCGATGCCGCCTTGCTCGAGGCGTGCCAGCCCATCGGCGCCATCAGCCGCATGCACGACCTTGAGGCCGAGCCGCGACAGGCCGCGGTCGACCAGCCGCGCTAACCCCTCATCATCGTCGATGTACAGCAGTGTTGGCATCGGGGCGTTCATGGGGCGGCTGGCGGAACCTGAATCACGGAGAAAAACAGGCCGAGTTGGCGAATGGCGTTGGCAAAACTCTCGTAGTTTACCGGCTTGGTGATGTAGACGTTGCAGCCGAGATCATAGCAGCGCTTGATTTCCTGGGAATCGTCGGTGGTGGTGAGCACCACCACCGGCGCACACTTCAGATATTTATTCTCCTTGACCCGCCGCAAGATGTCGATGCCGGTCATATCGGGCAAATTGAGGTCGAGCAGGATTAAGAGCGCCTTGTCCTTGTGGTCGATCCCGGCGCCGTCGCTGCCGAACAAATAGTCCACGGCTGCTGTACCGTTGGTGAACGGCAAAATGTCGTTGTTGACGCCGGATCTGCGGATATTCCGCTCGATCAGGCGGGCGTGGCCCTCGTCGTCCTCAACCATGATAATTGTAACTGGCTTGCTCATTTATCTCTTGTCTCTGTTCCGGTTACTGGCTGCCCATGCGATAGGCAGCGTGATGGTGAACGTGCTGCCCTTATTAAGTTCCGATTGCACCGACATGGTTCCACCCAAACGCCGCACCAGAGCGCGGACATGGGCCAATCCTATGCCCTGTCCCGGCTTGTCCTGGGTGCCGGCGCGGCGAAACAGGTCGAAAATCCGCTGATGGTCCTTGGGATCGATGCCGCGCCCGTTGTCGGCGACCTCGAAGATCGCAAACCCCAGTTTGGTCCGGCCGCGCACGCTGATATCGCCGGGCACGCCCGGCTTGAGATATTTGAGCGCGTTATCGATCAAATTGGAGAAAATCTGTTCCAGCGCGAGGCGGTCGGAGACGATTTCCGGCAGCGGCTCGATGCGAATTTGGGCTTGCGGCTTCGGCGGCCTGATGCGCGACCGTGGTGACGATGGCCTCGATCAGTTCGCGGGTTTCGATCCGCACCGGCTCGAATTCGCGTCGTCCTTCGCGGGTGAGATTGAGGATCGCCGATATCAGCCGGTCCATCTTGGCGATCGAGGATTTGATGAAGTCCAGCGCTTCCGAGAAATCCTGCGAAAGCTGCTTGTCTTCGCCCTCGAGCTCCGGCTCGTTCTCCCCGGTGAGTACTGGCGCCGGCGCGGAGCCGGCGGCGCGGCCCAACGCCGCGATTCGTCGGAAAATGTCGGCCCGCAATTCCTCGAGTTCGCTGGTAAAGCCCATGATATTGACCAGCGGTGAGCGCAGGTCGTGGCTGACGATATAGGCGAAGCGCTGGATCTCGTCGTTGGCCTCGCGAAGATCGGCGGTGCGCTCGTCGATCGTCGCCTCCAGATTGAGGTTATTGTCGCGCAGCAGCGCCTCTGCCGCGTCGCGCGCGCGCGCCGAGCGCCGCACCAGGAAGATCGAAATGCCGGCCAGCGCGATCACGAGCGCCGAGCCGGCGATGGTCACCAGCGACGCCAGCTGCTGGGTCCGGTCGGCGTTGACCGTTCGGAGCGCGAACAGCCGCTGTTCTTCGTCGCGCATGGCAAGCGCCAATTCGCGGATGGTACCGTTGGTGTTGCTCGCGGCCGCCGCGCGCAACTGCGCGATGGCGTCGGCGGGCCGGTTCTGCTGGATGAAATCCATTTCGCTTGCGAACTGGGCAAGCCGGTCGTCAATCGCTGAGCGAAGTTTTCTGAAATTTTCGACTTGGGCCGGATTGTCGGCAACCAGCTTCGACAGCTTGTTGGCGTCGGGAATAGTGCCTGTGACGGCCGCCTGATAGTCGCTCAGGAACTCCGGTCCGCGGGTCAGAAGATAACCGCGTGCGGCGCTTTCGGCCCGGCGAATTTCCAGAAGCAGGGCGTTGATCTGATTTTCCACCTCGACGGTGTGCACGACCAGTCCGCTGTCCTTGCGCGCCTGGTTGACGAGGACGACCGAGGTGGCGCTGATCGCGACCAGCACCAGGAATCCCGCTGCAAGCAGCAGGATTTGCCCAATGGCGCGCCGGCGCGTGGCGTCAGGCGTCACAACAATCTCGCGTCACAGGTTTAAGGAATTCAAGCGGTCCCCCGACGGGAAAGGCTTTCCCAACCCATCCAAACGCCTGTCGGGGCGATTGGTTCCTGGGCGGGTGGACGTCTTTCGGGGAAAGCCCGCCGATCAAGCCGTCGGCTGGCCGTTCAGATACTGTTCGAGCCAGTGGATATGATAGTCGCCGTCGATGATTTCGGGTTCGCGGACCAGGGCGCGGAACAGCGGCAGCGTGGTCTCGATGCCTTCCACCACCATTTCGTCCAGCGCCCGGCGCAGCCGCATCAGACACTCGGCGCGGGTCTTGCCATGGACGATCAGCTTGCCCACCAGCGAATCGTAATAAGGCGGGATCACGTAGCCCTGGTAGACTGCGGAATCGATCCGCACCCCGAGGCCGCCCGGCGGATGGTATTGCAGGATCTTGCCGGGCGATGGCCGGAAGGTGACGGGATTTTCGGCATTGATCCGGCATTCGATGGAATGGCCGTTGATCACGATCTCCTCCTGCGTCGCCGGCAGATCGCCGCCGGCGGCGATGCGGATCTGCTCCAGCACGAGGTCGATATCGGTGATCATCTCGGTGACGGGATGCTCGACCTGGATGCGGGTGTTCATCTCGATGAAATAGAACTCGCCGTCCTCGTAGAGGAATTCGATGGTGCCGACACCGAGATACTTCATCTCCTGCATCGCCTTGGCGCAGGTCGCGCCGATTTTTTTGCGCGCCGCGGCATCGAGCGCGGGCGAGGGGCCTTCCTCCCAGACCTTCTGATGGCGCCGCTGCAGCGAGCAATCGCGTTCGCCGAGATGGATCGCGCCGCCGCGGCCGTCGCCGAGCACCTGGATTTCGATGTGGCGCGGCTTCTGCAGGTATTTTTCCAGATAGACCGAGGCATCGCCGAAGGCCGATCTGGCTTCGGTGGCGGCCGTGGACAGCGCCAGCATCAAATCGTCGGCGGTCTGCGCCACCTTCATGCCGCGTCCGCCGCCGCCCGCCGCCGCCTTGACCAGCACCGGAAAGCCTATTCCCCGCGCGATCGCCATGGCGTCGTCGTCGGGACCGACGGCGCCGTCGGAGCCGGGCACCACGGGAATGCCGAGCCTTTTGGCGGTCTTCTTGGCCTCGATCTTGTCGCCCATCAGGCGAATATGTTCGGCCTTCGGTCCGATGAAATCCAGATTGTGCTCGGCGAGGATCTCGGCGAAGCGGGCGTTTTCAGAAAGAAAACCGTAGCCCGGATGCACCGCGTCCGCGCCGGTGATCTCGCAGGCAGCCAGCAGCGCCGGCACGTTGAGGTAGCTGTCCTTGGACGGCGGCGGACCGATGCAGACGCTCTCGTCGGCAAGTCGCACATGCATGGCATCGGCGTCGGCGGTGGAATGCACCGCGACGGTAGAGATGCCGAGCTCCTTGCACGCGCGCAGGATGCGCAGGGCGATCTCGCCGCGATTGGCTATCAGGATCTTGTCGAACATCGCAGCGCCTGACGTTGACGAATTCTATTCAATGATCACAAGCGGCTCGCCGAATTCGACCGGCTGGCCGTCCTCGACGAGAATCTGCGTCACGGTGCCCGCGCGGGGCGACGGAATCTGGTTCATCGTCTTCATTGCTTCGATGATCAGAAGCGTCTGTCCGGCCGTCACCTTGGCGCCGACTTCGATGAACGGCTTGGCGCCGGGCTCCGATGCCCAATAGGCCGTGCCGACCATCGGCGAGGGCACCACGCCCGGGTGCTTGGCGAGATCGGCGACGGCGGCCGGCGCGGCTGCCGCATTTGCCGGCGCCGCAGCGGCGGGTTGATAGCCCATGGGCACCGATGCCGCGATGCTGACGTTGCGCGCGACCCGCACCCGCAGGCCGGCGCGCTCGATCTCGATCTCGGTGAGATTGGTCTCATCCAGCAGAACAGCGAGTTCGCGGATAAGCGCGCTGTCGTCGCTCTTGGATTTTGCGGCTGTCTTGTCGTCAGGCTGGCGCGCCATGATCTTGATCCGGAACTTTCTCTAGGGGATGACGGGCGGATGTGTCAGGCTTTTGCCTTGACGCCGATCCTGGCGGCAAGACCATTGATTGCGAGCCTGTAACCGTCGATGCCGAAGCCGCACAGCGTCGCGAAAGCGGCGCGGGCGGTGAAGGAATGGTGACGGAAATTCTCGCGGGCGTAGATATTGCTGACGTGCACTTCGACGGTCGGCGTTTTCACCGCCACCAAAGCGTCATGCAGCGCGATCGAGGTGTGCGAATAGCCGCCGGCATTGATGATGATCCCGGCGGCTTTCTTGGCGTGGGCCTCGTGGATGAAATCGATCAACTCGCCTTCGTGATTGGATTGGCGGCATTCGGCCTTCAGCCCGAACTGCGCGGCCGTATCGGCGCACAGCTTCTCGACGTCAGCGAGCGTGGCATGGCCGTAGGTCTCGGGCTCGCGAGTCCCCAGCAGATTGAGGTTCGGGCCGTTAAGCACGTAGATCGTATCGGCGGCGAGGCTTTTGGCCATTCAAATCCCGGCAATAGGGGCTGTGGTGGCCGGGGTTATAGGTAACAACCGGCCCAAGGGGAAGCCTTTAGGCCGTCGCCGACCCGCCCCGAACGCCTCATCCAACTCGTAAAAACCTGTGCAGAACTTACGGGAATCGCTGGTTAACCAATGTCAAGGAAGGGCGCCGGACTGCCGTCGGCCCTCAAGATAGGGGGCGGGCATCGCTGCCCGCCCCGAACCCATCGCTCGCGTCTCGATTTAGGCTTCCAGGATGGCCACGATCTCGAGCGTCCGCGGGTTCACCACGATGATCTGATCGCGGACCAGGAAGAACTCGTAACCGCGCCACTCCGGATAAACCGTCACGACTTCGGCCGGGAGCGGGTGGAACGACACTTCGCGCGGCACACGGGTGCCGACCGCGATCGAGAAGTTGACGTTGTTGACAGGCGCCACGTGCTGGTCCCGGATCACGCTGGTGATCTTGGTACGCTGCTCGGTTGAAAGCTTCGCGCCCGCGCCGGCCTGGCCCGTGGTGGTCTGCGACCTGGTCTCGGCCGTGGTCGCTCCGGTGCGGCCTTCGCGGCTCTCGGCCTTCATTTCCATGCTTTGCCGTTGCGGTCCTCGCGGCCCTCGGCCTTCATGTTGTTGCGGTCTTCGCGGCCTTCCGCCTTCATCTTGCTATTGTCTTCGCGGCCTTCGGCCTTCATGCCGCTGCGATTTTCGCGACCCTCGGCCTTCATTTCCTTGCTGCCGCCCTTTGCATTGTTCTCAGAGCTCATGCTCTTCGACTTCTGGCCTTGTATCTCCTCCGCGCGCTCATTCTTCCCGGCCGTCGGCGACTTCTGCTCCGACTGGCTGGACTTCATGCCGGACGAGGTGGATTTCGTGGCCCATCTTACCTGCGGAAGATCCGGTGGACGGCCCGGAGGACGGCGCGTTCTGCTGGACCGTGGAACCTGTCGACGGTTCCTTGCCCATTCCCGTTCCTTGTGCATTCGCAAAACCGGTTCCGGCGATCAGCGCGACGGCGGCGACCGAAATCATAAAACGATTAGTCATAGGAATCTCTCCTCACGTGTTTGCATTGCCCGCGCCGACAACGAAAAGGAGATGCGCGACGTTCCGCGAGGAGCCGGTTCCACCGGATTTGTTTTTGGAATGCGTGATGAACCGGTTCGCGGCCGCAATTGCTCAAACAAAAAGGCCGGCTGGAAAGCCGGCCTTTCGATTTCGCCGAGCAGCGCCGCCTGGTCGCTGCCGCCTAGCACGTCGCCTTGCCGCAGCGGGCGATCGAGATCTTTTCCTTCAGGCCGTCGAGGCCGACCGCGCCGACCACGATCTGTTTGCCGATCACGTAGCTCGGCGTGCCGTTCAGTCCCATCGCCTCGGCGAGCTTGAAGTTTTCCTCGATCGTCGCCTTGATCTCCGGGTTTGCGAGATCCTTCTCGATCCTGGCGGTATCGAGCCCGGCGTCCTTGGCGGCCGCCATCGCGCGCGCCTTGTCGGCCGGGCCGCGGCCGCCGAGCAGCCTCTGGTGGAAATCGAGGTACTTCTTCCCGGAGGGATCCTGCATGCGCACGGCGACGGCGACCTTCGCGGCCTCGACCGAACCCTCGCTCAGCACCGGGAATTCCTTCAGCACGACCTTGAGCTTTGGATCGGTTTTGATGAGATCGAGCATGTCGGTCATGGCGCGTTTGCAGTAGCCGCAATTGTAGTCGAAGAATTCGACGAAGGTGACATCGCCGTCCTTGTTGCCGAGCACGACCCCGCGCGGCGAATTGAAAATCTTCTCTGCGTTGGTGGCGACGCTCGCTTCGTGCTTCTCGTTTTCGGCGGCGGTCTGGCGCTTGTTGAGCTCGGCCATCGCCTCTTCCAGTACCTCGGGATGCGCGATCAGGTAATTCCGGACGATGGTCTCGATGTCACTGCGCTGGGTATCGGAAAAACTCTGCGCCGAAGCGGCCGGCGGCATGCCGCAAAGTGCGAGCGCGAGTAGCGCGGGAATGAGCAGGCGAAACGATGGCATTGGCAAATCCTCTTGCGTGAAAGCCGGCTTTTCCAAACTTAAGGCGGCTCGATTTCTTTCTAGAGCCTCTTCGTTTCGATGGAATCGAAACGGGGCTCTGGGTTTTTGATTTGACGCGTTTTCTTAACGCGAACCGGTCTCCACTTCGCTCGAAAACGCTCTAGTTGCTCTTCTGGCCTGGCATCGGCTTTGCAGCAACGATATCGTCGGCCCTGACCCACCCGGGGGTGCCGACGGCGAAACGGGTTTTGGCGCGCGCGGCGAGTTCGCGCGCGGTCTTGTTGTCGCCGCGCAGGAAGGCGGCTTGCGCCGACGCCAGGTCGGCCTCTGCGTAGTCTCCCTTCCGGCCATAGGCCATGGCGAGCTGCATATAGCCGAGCGGCGCTTCGGTCTCGCGGGCCACCGCCGCACGCAGAATCCCGATCGCTTCGTCAGTATAGGCCTTATTATCGGTTCCCACGAGCGCCTGCCCAAGTAACATCTCGATGAGCGGAGAGTGGTTCGAGAGCGCTACCGCCTTCCGCAAAGGAGCGATGGCGTCGGCGGGCTTGCCGCCCTCCAGGAGCGCCTGGCCGCGGAGTTCATAGAAATAGGGGTTATTCGGCTGCAGCTGGATCAATCCGTCGATCTGGGCGAGCGCGGAGCGCAGGTCGCCGTGCAGATAGGTCGAGATCGCGTGGGCATAGCGCGCGGGCAGGCTTTCGTTCGACATCGGATAGCGCCGGTAGACGGTGCCCGGACGCTCCATGAAGGCCGAGATCTTGGCCCGCACCATGTCGTGGCGCATTTGTAAGGATGGGTCGTCTTTCTTGTCCCAATAGGGACTTGAGCGCGCCAGGTCTTCCAGTGCGGCGACGCGGTCGGCGGGCATCGGGTGCGATTGCAAATAGGGATCCGCACCGTGGGCCGCGAACAGGCTCTCGTTGGTGAAGCGCTTGAAGGTCTCGTACATGCCCTTGGCCGACTGCCCGGTAGCGGTGAGAAACTTCACCCCGGCGCGGTCGGCGTTTTCTTCCTGCTGGCGCTGATAGGAGATCAGGCTGCGGCGGATGACTTCCTGCGGCGCGGTGATCACGGCGGCGCCGGCATTGGCCAAGCCGCCATTGCTGTTGCCGCCTGTTGCGCCCGCCACCATGGCGCCGGCGCCGAGCAGCATGGCGATGATCATTTGCGTCTGGGCTCGCGAGATTTGCTCTCGCATCTTGGCGAGATGGCCGCCGGCCAAATGGCCGGTTTCATGCGCCAGCACCCCGATGAGCTGGTTGGGGGTTTCGGACTGCATGATCGCGCCGTAATTCACGAAAATACGGTGGCCGTCCGCGACGAAGGCGTTGAAGGCGCTGTCGTTGATGATCACCACCTGGATGTTCTGCTTTTCGAGGCCGGCGGCGCGCAGGATCGGCCTTGTGTAGTCGCGCAGCAATTGTTCCGCCTCGGTATCGCGGATCACCGGTGGCCCCTTTTGCTGGGCATGTGCGGCGGACAGCGGCGCCACGACGAGCGCCGCCGCCATGGCGACAGCGGTCAGTTTCGAGGCTTTTTTGCATGGCGCGAGGCGGAGCAGCATGGCGGTCTTTAGTGATTGGCGGCGGCCGGGATACGGGTTATGCCCTACCAAACCGTAGAATACGGCCAGTCTGGGGCACAGGGTCATTAGCAGATATCAATGCTTGAAGCGACACTAAGAGACCGCGCAAGGAGCCTGGTGACGGCGTCCGCGCGCAGCGATGTTCCGCCGTTCATGGTGATGGACGTGATGGCGGCGGCGGCGCGCATCGAGGCCGGCGGCAGTCATGTCATTCATATGGAAGTCGGCCAGCCCTGGGCTCCCGCGCCGAAGGCGGCGATAGCGGCCGCCCATGCCGCGCTCGACGGCGTACGGATCGATTATACCTCCGCGCTCGGCATCGCGACGCTGCGCGAGCGCATCGCCAGGCACTACCATGAGACCTACGGTTGCGCCGTCGATTCGGCGCGAATCGTTATCACCACCGGCTCGTCGGGCGCCTTCATCCTGGCCTTTCTGGCCATGTTCGAGCCGGGCGACCGGGTAGCGGTCACGGTGCCCGGTTATCCGCCGTATCGTCACATCCTCACCGCGCTCGGCTGCGAGCCGGTGCTGATCGAGACATCGAGCGAAAACCGCCATGCGCTGACCGGCGAAGCCCTGCTGGCCGCCCACGGCAAGGCGCCGCTGAAGGGCGTGCTGGTCGGAAGTCCGGCCAATCCCACGGGCACCATGATGTCCAGGGAGGCGCTGACCGGCCTGATTACGGCGGCGGAAAGCGCGGGCATCCGCTTTATTTCCGATGAAATCTACCATGGCCTCGATTATGCGTTTCCCGCGGTGACGGCGGCGGAACTCTCGGCGCATGCGCTGGTGATCAATTCGTTCTCGAAATATTTCTGCATGACCGGCTGGCGGGTGGGCTGGATGGTGGCGCCGGAAGCCCTGGTGCGGCCGATCGAACGGCTGCAGCAGAATCTCGCGATTTCGGTGCCGACCCTGTCGCAGATTGCCGCGGAGGCGGCGTTCGAGGGCCGGGAGGAGATGGAAGCGGTCAAGCACGGCTACCAGAAGAATCGCCGCATTTTGATCGAGGGCCTGCCGCAGGCCGGTCTCGACAAATTCCTGCCCGCCGACGGCGCGTTTTACCTTTATGCCGACGTCTCGGCGTTCACCCTGGACAGTTTCGAATTTGCCAAGCAGATGCTGGAACACGCGCATGTCGCGGCAACCCCGGGCATCGACTTCGATCCGGTTCACGGCCATCGGTTCATCCGCTTCTCCTATGCGCGTTCGGCTGCGGACATGAGGGAGGCCGTTGCGCGGATCGCGCGGTGGCTCGATCGTCGCGGATAATTTCCCGGCGAGCTTGAGCGGCATCATTGACTTCGCCGCACCAATTGATCTCAGGTGTGTCAATGATAGCCGAAGGTCCTGATCGCGATCGTGATCGGTGTCATCGTCGGCTGGCTGGCCAATATAGCCACCAACGACTGGATCAAGGCGCTCGGCGACGGCCTCATCAAGCTGATCACGATGGTGATCGCGCCGATCATCTTCTGCACCGTGGTCAATCCGGTACCGGGCATGGCGATCGTCTTCTCGGTGGACAAGTTCATGAGCGAGGTGCGTGCGCTCACCAACATCACCGGCAACGGCGTCGCAACCGTGTTCGTGTCGTGGAGCAGGTTCAATAAACGCACAGTGAAATCTGCGATGCCGGCAATAAAGATCCGAACCTCGTCAAGACTAGAGCGTTAGCTATCGCATCTTCATCATCGGGAGCGGAAAATGGCTCTCCTAAAAAGAGAATTGTATCGTCAGGTGAGAGGCCCGGAGGTTACCCACGCGGAACGTTGCACGCTTGTCTTCGACACCGACAGGAAAAGCCTATACGTCGAGCGCGAGGTGACGCATTTAGAGGTGAAGGTTGGAGGTGCAGTCGGGTATCAGACAGAAACGATGGATATCTCGGATTACCTAAAGCAGCGCGGACAAACTGCTGGCCATCGCGAGCTATGGCGCTTGCTAAGAGCGATCTTCGATGAGCGCGCCGATCCCGACGAGTGATCGAACCAGGCTGGGCATCCGACAATGAGTTGAGCCAGACCCTTGATGCAGATCAAGCGAGCTACAATCTAATATGCTATAAATACATTAATATGGGGAGTGCTGATCATGACCCATGTTCAATCGCTGTCCACCGAATGGTTGCCGGTTTCAGTCGCGCCAACTGACGACGAAAACCTCGAAGTCTGTGTCATGGACTTTGACGGAATCGTCCTCGCGCTCGCGTACCCTTGTCACAAAAAGGGAGCCGAATGGGTCGATGCTTCAAATAAGGAGCACATCGACATTCAGCCGACGCATTGGCGCAAATGGGCCGAGAGCCAATAAATCGAAAGCCTAAGCTTCCGCTTTCGGACTTGCGCTTTCTGGTTCAAATGAGGGCCTCGCCGGTCGGCGGCGGGATCGCAGCTTTTCGGCCCGATGATGCCGCTCAAAATGGCATTCACCCGTCGAGGGGGCGCGCCTGCGGCCTCGCGGCTCGAAAGCGCCGGCTTGGAGCCAACTCGCCACCCCGATTCAGCCTGGCTGAATCAACCGGAAAGCTTCGTCGAGCAGATGCGGGGTGTGTTTTCCCGGCGACAATTTGCAGGCGCGGTCGAAGTAATCCTTCAGCGCAGGCCGGAACGAGGGATGAGCTGTCTTGTTGATGATGATGGCCGCCCGCTGTTTCGGCGACAGGCCGCGCAGATCGGCGAGACCGTGCTCGGTCACGATGATCTGCACGTCGTGCTCGGTGTGATCGACATGGGTTACCATCGGAACGATGGCCGAAATCGATCCGCCCTTGGCGGTCGAGGGCGTCATGAAGATCGAGAGAAAGGCGTTGCGGGCGAAATCGCCGGAGCCGCCGATGCCGTTCATGATGGCTGGTGCCGCGGATATGGGTCGAGTTGACGTTGCCGTAGATGTCGGCCTCGATCAGCCCGTTCATGGCGATCACGCCGAGCCGCCGGATCACCTCCGGATGATTGGAGATTTCCTGCGTGCGCAGCACGATCTTGTTCTTGAGGCTGTCGATTTCGCGGTTGAACAGCTGTGGCGGCGTCGGAACTGAGCGACAGCGCGGTGGCGGAGGCGAGCACCATCCGGCCCGAGCGGATCAGGTTCAGCATGCCGTCCTGCAGCACCTCGGTATAGGCGGTCAGCCGGTGTGAACGGACCGTCTTCAAGCCCCGCCATCACAGCATTGGCCACGTTGCCGACCCCGGACTGGATCGGGAGCAATTCCGGCGGCAACCTGCCGTGGCGAACTTCGTGGCCCAGAAATTCGAGAATATGGCCGGCGATCGCTTTCGATGTCTGCGTCGGGCGCGGCGAAGGTCGTGTTGCGGTCCGGCGCATTGGTCTCGACCACGGCGATCACCTTCTCCGGGTCGCAGCGAAACGTGGTCTCGCCGATCCTGTCGCCGGATGCGATGATGGGTATAGGCTTCCGGTGCGGCGGCAGCCTGGTGCCGTAGTAGATGTCGTGCATGCCCTGCAGCGACGGGTTCATCCCCGAATTGACCTCGAGAATGATCCGGTCGGCCTGATCCAGCCAGGTCTTGTTGTTGCCGATCGACGTCGAGGGCACCAGACTGCCGTCCGGCAGGATGGCGGTGACCTCGACCAGCGCGACATCCAGATGCCCGAGAAAACCGAACCAGACGAACTGCGCGACATGGCTGAGATGGATATCAATATATTCCATCGCCCCGGCATTGATGCGCTCGCGCGTGATCGGGTCGGACTGGTAGGGCAGGCGCAATTCGATGCCGTTGACCTTGGCCAGCGCGCCGTCCAGTTCGGGCGCGGTCGAGGCCCCGGTCCACACGCCGATCCGGAAGGGTTCGCCGCGCGCCTGTGCCGCCTCGATCCGGCGCGCCAGCGCCAGCGGAACGGCCTTTGGATATCCCGACCCGGTAAAGCCGCTCATGCCGACATTCGCGCCATGCGGCACCAGCGCAGCGGCATCGTCGGCCGACATGATTTTTGAGCGCAGTGCCGTCGGCATGACCCGCGAATGATCGATCGTCATGAAAGCCCTTGACGGAACGACAGGGATATTGCATCTCGTTTTACGAGCAAGCGCGTGAACCTCGCATCTCTAATCCCGGCAGCAGGCCGCCCGCTTGACGAATATCAAGGCGGGTTCGCAACTCATCGGCGACACGGACGTCAGCCGTGTGCCCGAACGATCCCGTCATTGGGGCGGCGGGTTTCTCCGACCTTCGCCTCGCACGACCTCGTTGTCAGCCGTAAATGCGTAGACATCCATCCGCAGCACGCTGTAGGTGGAGCTTGCGTGCAGCCGCTCGGCGCGGGCGCTCTCTCCGGCGGTCCCCAGCGCCACGTACAGGGGCAGCAGATGCTCTTCGCTCGGGTGGTTCTTGATCGCAAACGGGGCCTGTCGCCGGTAGTCGAGCAGGTCGAGAGTCCGGCCCGCCGTCAACGCTGCATGCACCCACTCGGCAAAGCTGTTGAGCCAATCCGGAGCCGGATCGTTCGGAGCCTGGCCGCGAAATTCCGACAGGTCATGCGTCAGGCTGCCGCTGCCGATGACCAGCACGCCCTCCTGCCGCAACCGTGCCAATGCGCGCCCCATGCGAAGATGGTGCTCAGTGCCCAGATGCGGCTGAACCGAAAGCTGCAAAACCGGAATGTCGGCTTGCGGGTACATCAGCGATAACGGCACCCAGGCGCCGTGATCCAGACCGCGGCCGTAATCGACCTCGCCGTTCAGACCTGATGCGCGCAGCAGATCGGAAGCCCGCGCGGCCACCGACGGCGAGCCGGGGGCAGCGTAACGCATCTCATAGAGCGCGCGCGGGAAGCCCCGGAAATCGTGGATGGTCTCGCTGCGATCGACGGCGCTGACGGTCGGCACCGAAGTCTCCCAATGCGCCGAGATCACGAGGATGGCTTTGGGACGCGCGATCATGCCACTGAGCCCGCTCAGAAACGCGCGGGCCGGCGTGTTGGTCAGCGGCAAGGTGGGCGCGCCGTGCGACAGGAACAGGGCGGGCATGGTCATGAGTTTGCTCCGCGCCGTCCCGGCATTGCCGCGCACTTAACGTGAGGGAGCGCCGGTCAGGTTTCCGACCGGGTCGCTGGCACCCGATAGGCGGAGCGCATAGGCGCCATCGCCCAGCAACGCCTGGACGAGCAACGCGATGGCCCAGAATGCGGGGTATTCCCAACCGCCGTGAGGATTAGTGAAGAAGAATCCGGCCGCTCCATGCACCGTGAAGATCGCGCCCAACAGGATCGGCAGAACGGCGATCGCGGCGATGCGGGTCCACAGACCGAGGATCAGCGCGATGCCGCCAACTACTTCCACCGCGATGGTGACATAGGCAAGGGCGGGCGGCAGCCCGAGGCTGCCGAAGAATTTTGCGGTTCCGGCCGGAGTGAAGACAAAAAACTTGAGGCCGGCATGGGCGAGGAAGAGGGCCCCCAGGCTGACGCGAAGCAGGAGGGCGGCGTAGGGAGCGGTTCGGGAATCGATCATGGGCATCTCCTGATTTTCGCCGAGATATGACCTATTCCTAAGAGACGCATAATCTTATAATCAGGAATTATATATCACACCCATAGAGTGAGATGCCGTGCTGGACCGCCTGACTGGCTTGGAGGTGTTCGCCAAGGTTGCCGCCGCCGGCAGCCTCTCGGCCGCCGCCCGGGCCATGGGCATGTCGCAAACGATGGTCACCAAGCACATCGCCGCGCTGGAAACGCGGCTGGGCGCAAAACTCTTCCATCGCACCACGCGACGACTTTCCATCACCGAGGCGGGGCGCAACTATCTCGAAGCTTCCGAGCGCATCCTTGCTGAAATCGAAGCCGCCGATGCCTCGGTCGCCGCGGATCGGGTCGAGCCGAGGGGGGTGCTGCGGCTCAATGCGCCGGTCTCGTTCGGCTCGCAGCAGATCGCCCCTTTGCTGGCGGAGTTTGCGGGGCGCTATCCGCTCGTGACCGTCGAGCTTGGTCTCAACGATCGTTTGGTCGATCTTGCGGAGGAGGGCTGGGATCTCGCGATCCGGATCGGCAACCTCAGCAATTCAAGCCTGATCGCGCGACGAATTGCACCCTGCCGCATCGTCGTCTGCGCCGCGCCATCCTATCTCAAGGCGCGAGGGACCCCGCTCACGGTGTCGAGCCTGGCGGGCCATAATTGTCTTGAGTACACGTTGTCGCAACGGACCCCCGTTGATCGATGGGTGTTTGGTGCGCGGGGTGACGCCAGCGTTCAGGTCTCGGGCAATCTGCGCGCAAACAACGGAGATGCCCTGCGGGCTGCGGCGATCGCAGGACAGGGTATCATCCACCAGCCGACTTTCATCGTGGCCGACGACATCCACGCGGGCAGGTTGGTCGCTCTCACGCTGGATCAGCCGACCATCGAGCTTGGCGGCATTTATGCCGTCTTCCTGCCGGACCGCCATCCGCCTGCGCGAGTGCGCGCGTTCATCGACTTCATCGCGACGCGCTTTGCACCCGAACCGCCCTGGGATCGAGACCTCATCTTGTCCCCAACACGGGTTGTCGCGACAGGTTGAACGTGAAACTGCGGAAGGTGTGCGCCAGCGCAAGGCGACCCGGGCTGGTCTTCCTGCAAAACAAAACCGCCCGGTTTTGCCGGGCGGTTTTCGCCGTTTCGAAACAAGTGTGTCTTATTCGCCGCCGCCAAACCGCCGCGACCACCATCCGGCGCGGCGGGGTTGGGTTTCGCCGGTGGTCTCGGCGGCCTGCTGGGTTGGCTGCGGGACAGGGACAGGAGCCGGTTCGGCCGGCTGGCTGTGGACGACGGGCGCTGCCGCTGCAGGCTGCGCATCGACCAGGAAGCTTACCTTCTCGCGCACGGTGGAACGCCGCCGCGCGGCGGCTCTTTCGGCCTCCTGGGTCGTCTCGGCTTCGGTCGCCGCACGAGCCGGCTCTAGCTGAGCATGATCCGCGATCGGTTGCTCGGGGCCGGGTGCAATGGATTCGGGCTGGACCACCGGCAAGGACGGCGAAGACGGATTGCCGTCGAAATCGGCGACCGCTTCGGATGCTTCCGGAGCCGGTGCCGGCCCCAGTTCGTCCGCGATCGATCCGACGAGGCCGTCCTCCAGTCCGCCGCGCCGGCGGCGTCCGCCGCGGCGTCCGCGACGGCGGGGGCGCCGTTCGCCGCCCGGGGCCTGGTCGGTACGGGCCTGGCCCGGCTGCTCGTCGGATTCGTCCTCGTCGGTCTCACTGTCTTCGACAACGACGCCGGGAATTGCCGCCGCTTCGAACGGGACACGCGCGGGCTCGCCGTCATCGCGGGCAGGGGCACCATCACGCGGCTCACCCGACCGGCCGCGCCGCCGCCGCCGTCGCTTGCGCCTCGGGCCGCCATCTGAGGCCTCGGCTTCGCCGCCGCTCTCTTCGCCGGCAGCCTCGTCGCTCAGCCCTTCGGTCTCGTCGGTTTCCACTTCCGATTCAACCTCGATGTCGAACGGCTCTTCCTCGTCATAGGCTTCCTCGGTCTGCGACGGATAGGCCGCGACCTGCGCCGCCAGCAGCGCTTTCGCCGCCTCCAGCGTATGCACCTGTTCGCCGCGATCGATGATGAACGATTGCTGGCCGGTCACGGTCGGGTCGGCGATCACCGAAAGCGTGACCTTGAAACTGTTTTCGAGGTCGCGCAAATGGCCGCGCTTGTGGTTGAGGACGTAGAGCGCCACATCGGTGCGGGTGCGCACCACCAGATTGTGGGTGGCGCCCTTCATCAGGATTTCTTCGAGCCCGCGCAGCAACTGCAGCGCCACCGAAGATACGGAGCGCACGTGACCGCTGCCGCCGCATTGCGAGCAGGGCTCTGTCGAGCTTTCCAGCACGCTGGCGCGAATGCGCTGGCGCGACATTTCCAGAAGGCCGAAATGCGAGATGCGCCCGACCTGGATTCGCGCGCGGTCCTGCCGCAGGCAATCGCTGAGCTTGCGCTCGACCGAACGGTTGTTGCGCTTTTCGTCCATGTCGATGAAGTCGATGACGATCAGGCCCGCGAGGTCGCGCAAACGAAGCTGGCGAGCGACTTCCTCGGCGGCCTCGAGGTTGGTCTTCAGCGCGGTATCCTCGATATGGTGTTCCCGGGTCGAGCGGCCGGAGTTGACGTCGATCGAGACCAGCGCTTCGGTCTGGTTGATCACAATGTAGCCACCGGAGCGCAATTGCACGGTCGGCGAGAACATCGCGTCGAGCTGGCTCTCCACGCCCATCCGCGAGAACAGCGGCTGGCCGTCGCGATACTGCTTCACCGCGCGCACGTTCGAGGGCATCAGCATCTTCATGAAATCGCGGGCTTCCTGATAGCCGTCTTCGCCGGCGACCAGGATCTCGTCGATTTCCTTGTTGTAGAGATCGCGCAGCGACCGCTTGATCAGCGAGCCTTCCTCGTAGACCAGCGTCGGCGCCTGCGACTTCAGGGTCATGTCGCGCACGGTTTCCCACATGCGGATCAGATATTCGAAGTCGCGCTTGATCTCGGGCTTGGTGCGGGATGCGCCCGCGGTGCGCAGGATGATGCCCATGCCCTCGGGCACGTCGAGATCCTGCACCACTTCCTTCAGGCGCGAGCGATCCTGGGCTGAGGTGATCTTGCGGCTGATGCCGCCGCCGCGTGCGGTGTTGGGCATCAATACCGCGTAGCGGCCGGCCAGCGACAGATAGGTCGTCAGCGCGGCGCCCTTATTGCCGCGTTCTTCCTTGACCACCTGCACCAGCATTACCTGGCGACGCTTGATGACTTCCTGGATCTTGTATTGGCGGCGCGGGCGGAAGGCGCGCTCCGGAACTTCTTCCAGCACGTCGTCGCCGCCGACGGATTCGACCACCTCATCCTCGGCCTCGTCGCCCTCGTCTTCATCGTCATGGCTTTCGTCGCCTTGCGGGGCGGCGTGCTCGGCCTGTTCCGATGCAGCGGCCTCGCCACCGGCGTGTTCGCCATGCTCATCGTAGTGTTCGGCGTGGGGAGCTTCGTCTGCATAGGCCGCGTTTTCGAGCGCGTGCGCATCGTGATGTTCATGATGCGCATGTTCTTCTTCTTCTTCTTCATCTTCGCGAACTTCTGCAGCGAGCGCCTCGACGGCGGCCGTATCGGGCAGGGTCACCGCCGCAAGAGTTCTCGCTCGCGTGAGTTCTCGGTGCCTTGGTCATCCGCGTGATCGTGCTCGTCGTGACCATGGTCATGATCGTGCTCGCGATGCTCATGGTCTTCGTGATCATGATGTTCGGCATCATGGCCGCCTTCGGCGTGGAAGGCGTCGGTATGGAAACCTTCGGCGTGCAAATCTTCCGGCTGGTGCCCTTCCTGGCCCTCATAGGGCTGGGCGGCCTGCGGCGGCTCGAGGCTCGCGTTTTCGACGATCTCGCTCTGGATGCGTTCGCCGCTGCCGCGGCGGCGCGAATTGCGGTGGCGCGGACGGCGGCGGTTGGAGCGGTTCTCGCTCTCCTCCTCGGCCTCGCGATGGGCGCGTTCATCCGCCTCGATCAGCGCCTGACGATCGGCGACCGGTATCTGATAATAGTCGGGGTGGATTTCGCTGAAGGCCAGAAAGCCGTGACGGTTGCCGCCATATTCGATGAAGGCCGCCTGCAGCGACGGCTCTACGCGCGTGACCTTGGCGAGGTAGATATTGCCGCGCAGTTGCTTGCGCTGGGCAGTCTCGAAATCAAATTCTTCGACGCGATTGCCGCGGACCACGACGACCCGGGTCTCTTCCGGGTGGGTAGCATCGATCAACATTTTGTTGGGCATTTTGGAGCTCATGACGGCGGCGGGCGCGTATCGCGGTAAGCGCGTATCGCGCTGCCGGGTGACGCGACGGTCCACCTGATTCGGGGGTGAGGGGAAGGCCAAAACGCAACCCGGGGCGCCCGTCCCGACGCGATCCGTGCGGAGCAAAACGACGCGCGGAGCTTTCGCTCCGCGTCGGCGCGGTTCTCCCGTGGATCTTGGTCGGCAACACAGTCTGGCGCATCACGCGTCGGCCCGTTTGAAAACGTGGGCGGCAAAACGCCGCCTTATCTGTCGCTGAAAGCCCGGCGCGGCGCCAAAGCGCTCGCCGGCTATTCGCATATCGGGCCGTTGGAGACCCAGATAATCGGTTCTGCCGCATCTCGAAGCCGTCCCTGGAACAAGATGGTAACCTGGGACCGGACGCCGCTCGGGCTCGAAACCGCCGCTCCTTGTCAGCCGCGCGCTGCGCTGGCTGCGGAGGGATCGGAAAGACGCTGGAATCCTCACACTTCGAAGGTTCCGGCGCTGCACCGGGAGGCTGAACGCGACACAACCGGGAGTTTTAGCCGTCAGCCCCCTGTACATACGTGGATTGGCGCCCATGTGCAAGGGAAGCGTCTTAAGGCGTCGCCGCCCGGCAACAGTCTGCCTTATTCGCCAAAACCGGGTTAAGCTTCGATTAACCCTGTGGTTCTAATGCGGTAAGAGGCTGCTCGGAGGAACGGATTCGTTGGCGGGCCGCGCAAATCATCGTGTTTGGCTGGGACGAGCGCTAGTGTGCGCTGCAGTATTGCTGTGTTCCGGTGCCCCGATTCGCTCCGCCGAGGTGCCGTCGCAGGGCCAAGGCCCGGTTGCGACGTCGGATTTTCCGGTCGCCTCGGACGCCCGCCTGGCTGGCGATAGCAAGCAAACCCGTTTTGTTCTCGATCTCGACAGGACGGTCCCGTTTCGCGCGTTTCCGCTAGCCGATCCGTATCGGGCGGTGGTGGATCTTCCGCAGGTCAATTTTCGGCTTCCCGCTGGGGTCGGCACCGCGGGGCGCGGGTTGGTCAAGGCCTTCCGCTACGGTCTGGTCATGCCCGGCGGTTCGCGGATCGTGTTCGATCTGACCGGCCCGGCCAGGATCGCAAAATCCTACGTGCTTGAGGCAGCCAACGGCCAGCCGCCGCGGCTGGTGCTGGAGTTCGAAGAAGTCGACCGCACCACCTTCGTTCAGTCGCTTGCGCTTGAAAACCGGCCCGAGCTGAAGCCTGCCATTGCCGATGCCGCTGCATCCGTCGCCGTGCCCGTGCCCGTGCCCGCGCAAGCTTCTGCTCCGCTCCAGCCCGCGGTGCCGGACTCCCGGCCCGTGATCGTGATCGACGCCGGTCACGGCGGTATCGACAATGGCACGCAGGCCAGTGGCGAAAGCGAAAAGAACATCGTGCTCGGATTTGCGCTGGCGTTGCGCGACCGCATCGAGAAGGACAGCAAATACCGGGTCGTCATGACCCGCACCGACGATACCTTCATCCCGCTCGACGATCGCGTCAAAATCGCGCGCAACGCGTCGGCGTCGCTGTTCGTGTCGATCCATGCCGACGCCTTGCCGCGCGGTGAAGGTGATGCCCAGGGCGCGACCATCTACACCGTGTCCGACAAAGCCTCCGACGCCGAGGCCGAGAAACTGGCTGAGGCGGAAAATAGGGCCGACGCAATCGGCGGGGTCAATCTGACCGAAGAGCCGACCGATGTCGCCGACATCCTGATCGACCTGGCGCAGCGCGAAACCCGCACCTTTTCAAACCGGTTCGCGCGTCTGTTGATGGGCGAGATGAAGAACACAGTGCGGATGCACAAGCATCCCCTGAAATCGGCCGGCTTCCGGGTGTTGAAGGCGCCCGACGTCCCCTCGGTACTGGTCGAACTCGGCTATGTCTCGAACAAGGGCGACCTCGAACACCTGGTATCGGACAGCTGGCGTTCGCGGACGGTTGCATCGATGGCGCAGGCCATCGACGCCTTTCTGGCCAAGCGCGTGGCGAGGGCAGGGGCAACCAACTGAAAAGGAAGCCCACGCCGTGGCAGGAAGCCCTAGTTTGGCCACAGCGGCGGTCCTATAAAAAACTGCCGAACGGTCTCGGGAATCGATCAAAAATCTCTCCCGGACAATGTATTATGTGCCTCCGACCGGAACCGCTGATCGTTCCGCAGCAAGGGGCACACTGAAGGACATGCCGGCGTCACGGCGCATGGGCTGAAACGGATATTCGATAATGCGCTTGCTGGTGCGGTTCTTGGGTTTCTTGTTCGCCGCCGGAACCGTCGTGTTCCTGGTGGGAATCGCCGCAACCGCCGGGTTGATCTGGCATTTTTCCAAGGACTTGCCGGACTATTCGCAGCTTCAGGATTATGAGCCGCCTGTCATGACCCGCGTCCATGCGTCGGACGGCTCTCTGCTCGGCGAATATTCCAAGGAACGCCGGCTCTATCTGCCGATCCAGGCGGTCCCGAAACTGGTCATCAACGCGTTCCTGGCCGCCGAGGACAAGAATTTCTACGAGCATGGCGGCATCGATTATTCGGGCATGGCGCGCGCGGCGATCCTGTACGCACAGAACTACGGCTCCAATCGCCGCCCGCAGGGCGCCTCCACGATCACCCAGCAGGTCGCGAAGAACTTTCTTCTGACCAACGAAGTGTCGTTCACCCGCAAGATCAAGGAAGCGCTGCTAGCGATGCGGATCGAGCGCGCCTACTCCAAGGACAAGATTCTCGAGCTCTATCTCAATGAAATCTATCTCGGCCTCGGCGCCTACGGCATCGCCGCCGCGTCGCTGGTCTATTTCGACAAATCGGTGAACGAACTCACGGTCGCGGAGGCCGCCTATCTGGCTGCGCTGCCGAAGGCGCCGGCGGCGCTGCATCCGGTGCGCAACCATGACCGCGCGATCGAGCGGCGCAATTACGTGATCGACCGTCTGTTGGAAAATGGCTGGATCAAGCAGGCCGACGCCGACAAGGCGCGCAAGGATCCGCTGATCGTGACCAACCGCTCCAACAACGCGCATATTTTCGCCGGCGAGTATTTCGCCGAGGAAGTCCGCCGCGACCTGTTCGAGCGCTACGGCGAAAAGAAGCTCTACGAAGGCGGCCTCTCGGTACGCACCACGCTCGATCCGAAGATTCAGATGGAAGCGCGCAAGACCATGGCCGCCGGCCTCGTCAACTATGACGAGGCGCAGGGCTGGCGGGGCGCCATGAGCAAGCTCGATATATCCGGCGACTGGGGCGTAAAGCTTGCCGATATCAAATCGCTGTCGGACATCCAGCCGTGGCGGATGGCTGTGGTGCTCGAGACCAGCGACCAGTCGGCGCGGATCGGTTTTCAGCCGGGCCGGGAACTCGGGGGCGCCGTCAGTAAGGACCGGCAAACCGGGATCATCACGCTTGACGGCGTCAGGTGGGCCAAGGCCGCGTCGGGACCGGCGCGCGGCCGAACGCCGAGCGCGGTATCGCAGGTGCTTTCGCCGGGTGACGTGATCTATGCCGATCCGTTGATCGGCAAGGACGGCAATCCGGTGGAGGGCCAGTACCGGCTGCGGCAGTTGCCGGAAGTTTCCGGCGCGATGGTGGCGATGGATCCCTGGACCGGCCGCGTGCTGGCCATGGTCGGCGGGTTCTCGTTCGACCAGAGCCAGTTCAATCGCGCGACGCAAGCCTACCGGCAGCCGGGTTCCTCGTTCAAACCGATCGTGTACTCTTCGGCGCTCGACAATGGCTATACGCCATCGACAGTGGTGGTCGACGCGCCGATCGAAATCGATCAGGGGCAGGGCGCCGGCGTCTGGCGTCCGGAGAACTACTCGGCCGGCAAATACCAAGGTCCGACGACGCTGCGTAACGCGCTGCGGCTGTCGCTCAACACCGTGACGGTGCGGCTTGCGCAGGACATCGGCATGCCCCTGATCGGCGAATATGCCAAGCGTTTCGGCGTCTATGACGAGTTGCCGAATTACTTGTCCTATGCGCTCGGCGCCGGCGAAACCACTGTGATGCGGATGGTCACGGCCTATTCGATGTTCGCCAATGGCGGCCGTCGCGTGAAGGCCACCTTGATCGACCGCATCCAGGATCGTTACGGCCATACCATCTTCAAGCACGACCAGCGCGAATGCCGCGGCTGCGACGCCCCCGGCGGCTGGAAGAACCAGCCCGAGCCGCAGCTCGTCGACCGCCGCGAGCAAGTGCTGGATCCGATGACCGCCTACCAGATCACCTCGATGATGGAAGGCGTGGTGCAGGCCGGCACCGCAACGGTCGTGAAGGAAGTCGGCAAACCGATCGCCGGCAAGACCGGCACCACCAACGATGAAAAGGACGCCTGGTTCGTCGGCTTCTCGCCCGACATCGTGGTCGGCATCTATATCGGCTACGACAAGCCGCGCAATCTCGGCAGGAACGCGACCGGCGGCCATCTGGCCGCGCCGATCGCGCGCGACTTCCTGAAGCTCGCGCTCGCCGACAAGCCGGCCGTTCCATTCAAGGTGCCGGCCGGCATCAAGCTGATCCGGGTCGATGCCAAGACCGGCATGCGTGCCGGCCCCGGCGACACCGGCAGGACCATCCTGGAAGCGTTCAAGCCGGGTACCGCGCCGCCGGATAATTATTCGGTCATCGGCGTCGCCGATGCCGACGGCCGCACGCTGCAGCCTTCCCCCGATGCGGATCGCAGCCTGTTCCGTCCCGGCACTGGCGGGCTTTACTAGCGCGAGGCGATTGCGCTTTGCGCGGCCCGCCGCTACATCCCTCGCAGAATTGGAAAATAGCGGCCCGAGGGCCGCAGATCAGAGAACCCATGCGCGCCGAAGTCGAACGTCTAGTCGAAGAGATCAAGCAGTCAGTCGGGCTGCTGAGGAGGCATCTTTGACGTCGAACAATCCACGGCGCGTCTGGCCGAGCTGAACAAGCTCGCCGAGGACCCCAATCTCTGGAACGATCCCCAGAAGGCGCAGAAACTGATGCAGGAGCGGACCTCGCTGGAGGATTCGCTGCAAGGCATCGGCAAGGTCGAGCGCGAGCTCGAGGACAATGTCGGGATGATCGAACTCGGCGAAGCCGAGAACGACGCCGGCGTTGTCGCTGAAGCCGAGACCGCGCTGAAAAACCTGAAGAAGGAAGTCGCCCGCCGCGAGCTGGAAGCGCTGCTGTCGGGCGAGGCCGACCGCTTCGATTCCTATCTCGAGGTGCACGCCGGCGCCGGCGGCACCGAGAGCCAGGACTGGGCCGAGATGCTGCTGCGCATGTATACGCGCTGGGCCGAGAAGCACGGCTTCAAGGTCGAATATCTGGAAGAGACGCAAGGCGAAGAGGCCGGCATCAAATCGGCCACCATCCAGATTCAGCGGCCACAACGCCTATGGCTGGCTGAAGACCGAAGGCGGCGTGCACCGGCTGGTGCGGATATCGCCGTTCAATTCCAACGCGCGCCGGCACACTTCGTTCTCCAGCGTCGCCGTCTTTCCGGTGGTCGACGACAGCATCAAGATCGACATCAAGGAATCCGACGTGCGCACCGACACCATGCGCTCCGGCGGCGCCGGCGGCCAGCACGTCAACAAGACCGAATCCGCCGTCCGGCTCACGCACATTCCGACCGGGGTCGCGGTGGTCTGCCAGGCCGGGCGTTCGCAGCACAAGAACCGGGCGCAGGCCTGGGACATGTTGCGCGCGCGGCTCTATGAGATCGAGCTGAAGAAGCGCGAGGAGCAGGCCGCCGCCGACCAGGCCGCCAAGACCGAGATCGGCTGGGGCCACCAGATCCGCTCCTATGTGCTGCAGCCCTATCAGATGGTGAAGGACCTGCGCACCGGCGTGCAGACCTCGGACACCTCGGGCGTGCTCGACGGCGACCTCGACGAATTCATGGCGGCGACACTGGCGCAGCGCGCCTTCGGCACGTCGCCCGGCGCGGTCGAGGATGTGGATTAGCGCATGAGCAAGAGTCGCGTTCATCGGTCTCGGGCGGATGGGCCACGGCATGGCCGGCCGCTATCTCGACGCCGGTTTTGCGGTCGCGGTCTGGAATCGCAGCAAGGCCAAGGCGGAAGACCTGATCGCGCGCGGCGCGCGATGGGCTACGTCGCCGGCGGATGCGGCCGATCGGCGCCGACGCCATCGTGACCATGGTCGCCGACGACGAGGCGTCGCGCGCGGTATGGCTCGGCAAGGACGGCGCGGCCTCGGCCACCAAAGCCGGCACGCTGGCGATCGAATGTTCGACCGTGTCGTATCAGCACGCGCTCGATCTGGCGCGCGAACTGCGCGGCCGCGGCCTGATCTATATCGATTGTCCGGTCACGGGCCTGCCGGATGCCGCGGCGAGCGGAAAGCTGACGCTGCTGGTCGGTGCCGATCCCGCCGATCTCGAACGCGCGCGGCCATTTCTCGCGCCGCTCTCGACGACGATCCGGCATTTCGGCGCGGTCGGCAGCGGCACGGTCTACAAACTGATCAACAATCTGATGGGCGCGATCCAGATCGCCGGCATCGCGGAGGGTCTTGCGATCGCCGAGCAGGCCGGCCTCGACATGAAGCTGGTGCTGGAGGCGGTCGAGACCGGCGTTGCCGCCAGTCCGCAGGTGATCCGTCATTCCAAGCGGATGGCGACGCGCAATTTCGGGGGCGCGACCTTCACGGCGGCGCTGCGCCACAAGGATGCGGCCTACGCGGTGGCGTTGGCCGAGAGCCTGTTGTCCGGCGCGCCGCTGATGGGCCGCGCCGCGGTCGACGCCTATGCGCGGGCGAAAGCCTATGCGCCGGACGACGACGAAGGAAGATGATCGAGATCGTGTCGCGGCCGAAATAGGCGCGCGGAAATCGGGTGGCGCAAAATCCGGCTTCACCTGGCCTTGGATGTCGCGGACCAATTCGTCTGTTTGGTTCCAACCCGCAGGCCTTGCAAGCGAATGAAAAAATGCTGCTGTGCATCAATCATAATTGGCGGCAGGCAACAATGCTGTTTCGTACCACGAAACAAGCTCGTACTTGCATGCGCTCGCCCGAGTTGCGAGACTTGAAGAAAAATAGAGTACCAAAGGGGAGAGAACGATGCCGCCTCGCAAGCGAAGCTTGATGGCGATGGCGTTGTTTGCCGTCGCTGCTGCAATGACCGCCACGGCCGCGAATGCGCAAAAGAAATACGATCCAGGCGCGAGCGATACCGAGATCAAAATTGGCAACATCATGCCCTATAGCGGTCCCGCCTCCTCCTACGGCGTGATCGGCAAGACCGAAGCGGCATATTTCGACAAGATCAACGCCGAAGGCGGCATCAACGGCCGCAAGATCAAATTCATCAGCTATGACGATGCCTACAGTCCGCCGAAGGCGATCGAGCAGGCGCGCAAGCTCGTGGAAGGCGACGAGGTGTTGCTGATCTTCCAGCCCCTGGGAACGCCGTCCAACTCGGCGATTTAGAAATACATGAACGCCAAGAAGGTGCCGCAGCTTTTCGTCGCCACCGGCGCCACCAAATGGGGCGATCCGAAGGAGTTTCCGTGGACCATGGGCTGGCAGCCCAACTACCAGAGCGAGGGGCGCATCTACGCCAAATATATCCTCGACCACTTTCCGAACGGCAAGATCGCCGTGTTCTGGCAGAACGACGATGCCGGCCGGGATCAGGTCAAGGGGCTGCGTGATGGGCTGGGCGACAAGGCCGAAATGATCATCGCCGACAAATCCTACGAGGTCAGCGATCCCGCGGTCGATTCGCAGATCGTCGCGCTGCACGATTCGGGCGCCGATATCTTTTTCTCCTGGGCCGCGCCGAAGGGATCGGCGCAGGCGATCCGCAAGGTCGGTGAGCTCGGCTGGAAGCCGAAATTCTTCCTGGCGAACGTCTCGACATCCGTGGCCGCCGTGCTGAAGCCGGCGGGTCTCGAAAACGCCAAGGATATTGTCTCCACGGCCTATCTGAAGGATCCGACCGATCCGTCATGGAAGGACGATCCGGGCGTCAAGACATGGCGGGCCTTCATGGACAAATATTATCCGGACGGCGACAAGACCAACAGCAACAATGTTTACGGATATGCCGCGGCGCAGACCATGGTTCAGGTTCTCAAGCAGTGCGGCGACAACCTGACGCGCGAGAACGTCATGAAAGAGGCCGCCAACCTCAAGAATTTCTCAACCGAGATGATGCTGCCGGGAATCAAAATCAACACCGGCCCGAATGACTTCTTCCCGATCGAACAGATGCAGTTGATGAGGTTCGACGGCGAGGCATGGCGGCTGTTCGGCGATGTCATCACCGGCGAAGTCGGCCACTAGGCGGTTGGCGCGCGGTCCATTTCAGCCCGCGGCCAGCCGCACGCCGGCGCGCAGGAATTTCTGCGGGTCGACCGCTTCGCCGTCGATCCTTGTTTCGTAATGCAGATGCGGGCCCGTCGACCTACCGGTTGAGCCGACTTCGCCGAGCACCTGTCCGATCTTGACCTGCTCGCCGACCTTCACGTCGATTTCCGACAGATGGCCGTAACGGGTCGACAACCCGTTGCCGTGGTCGATCTCCACCATCCGGCCATAACCGCCGGCCCATCCCGCCGACACCACTTTTCCGTTCGCCGTCGCGCGCACCGGATCGCCCGTGGCGGCACGAAAATCGAGACCGGTATGCATGGCCGGGCGGCCGAGGAAAGGATCGCTGCGGACCCCGAATCCGCTAGTGAATTCGACTTCGCCGACCACCGGCTTGCGGTAGGGGACCAGCGCCAGCGTCCGATTGAGGCGCTCCATCTGGGCGCGGGTGATGTTGATTCGATAGAGCTGACGCTCGAAGGCGCCCGCGTTGGCCGGAAGCTTGACCGGAACGAATGGACCGCCCATCGGCGCGCGCGGTGTGGCGGCTTCCAATTGCGCCATGTTGAGGCCGAGATCGCTGAAGACGCCGCGCATCCGGCGCATCCGCAATTCCATGTTGTCTTCGACGGTGTTGAGCGCCGCCATCTGGCTATTCTCGACCTTGTCGAGCGAGGCCTGCAGGCGAACCAGGACGTTATCGACCCCCTGGATCTTGGCAAACTGGTTCGGCTGGACGGCGGGAACGATGGGGGCTCGCGACTTCGAGCCGCGCTTCGCGGTCCGGCGGCGCCACGAAAATCACGGTATCGCTGATCGGCGACGGCTTCGGCGTTCCGGAGGAAGCAGGTTCGGTTCCAGCGGCGGCGCGCGACTGCGGCCTGATGGAGCCGGTGACGGCAAGATCCGGGATCGTGCCGAGCGCAGTGGCTCGCGATTCGAGCGCGGTCTGTCGGCGCATGATCTGATCGAGCTTCTGGTCGAATTGTTCCTGGTCGAGCAACTGGCGGCTGGTGGTGCGATCGACCTTGGCGCGAAGCTCGGCGATTCGGTCCTCGTAGGCGTATTGCATCTCCGCCTGGCGGGCGATCAGCCGCGTCAGCACGTCGTCGCGGAATGCAAAATAAGTCGCGGTCGCCGCCGACCACATGCCGAGCACGGTCACGGTGCCGACCACAATCCAGAACACCACCGGCCCGAACCGGACCTGTTTGCCGGCATGGACCAGTGTATAGCCATCGCGTGCGGACGGGGGTGGTGCGGCCTGGACCGCGGCGATGGCTCGCCACTGTCCGGCGCGCGGATACCCGGCCATGGTCGTGGGCGTGGTGTTGAGAGTACTCGGAGAAATGACCGGAACGGTTCGACATCAGCACTCCCGCGCCGGTCGGACCTGAGTTCCGTACGGCCTGTTTTGCGGGGGTGATTTGACCTTCTCATGGTTAATTTTTAGCGAATGGAACCAGTCGAACTATAACGCCCGAGCGGCCGCGAGCACCTCGTCGGCATGGCCGTCGACCCTGACATTGCGCCATATCTTGAGGATCCGGCCATCCGCACCGATCAAAACCGTAGTCCGAAGAATGCCAAGGAAGGTTTTGCCATACATGGATTTTTCGCCCCAGACTCCGTATGCCTCCAGCATCTCGTGCTGTTCATCGGAAGCAAGGGGCGTTGCAAGCTCGTGCTTGTCCCGAAAGGCCTCCTGCGCCTTTGGCGTGTCGGCGGAAACGCCGAGGATGGCGGTCTGGGATTCGGCAAAGGCGCTCGAAAGCCGGGTGAAATCGATGGCCTCCTTGGTGCAGCCCGGCGTGTCGGCGCGCGGATAAAAAAACAGCACAAGTTTCTTGCCGGAATAATCCGAAAGCGACACCGTGCCGCCGCCATCGCGCGGCAGACGGAAAGCGGGCGCTTTGGCTCCCTCGATCAAACCGGATTTGCTGGCGGCCGGTGCGTCGATCGTTTGCGCCGCCGGTCGGCTCATCGCCGCCCGGCCGGTGCCGGCCGCCACCGCTGCCGGCTTCGCTCGCGCCGGAGCCTTCGCGCCCGTGGATTTTAACGCTTTTGAGGAAGCCTTCTGCGATGCTGTGCGGGTGGCGTTGCCGGGTTTCTTTGTTGCGTTCGTTGTCTCGTTCTTAGTTGCGTTCTTCGCCGATTGGCCCGCCTTGGCTGAACGGGTCTTGTTTGGTGGCGTTTTCGCCGATTTCACCCGTTGTGCGCGGGCCGCCTTGCGAGAGGCCGGTTTGGGAGAATTCTTGCGCGTTTTCTTGGACATACGCCTTCCTTTCGTCGCTTTCGGCGGATCAATCATGGGCTATTGCGGGTCTTGTCCTGGAGAGCCCGGAATCAAGCCGGCTGCTGGGCAAGTCTGATGGCCTCGGAGTATGGTTACAAGGAATTCGACGCACCACCCGTCCGCTCGTTGACCGCGCTGCTTGGGCCGGATGACGAGTAACAGTATTAATCGAGGATTGGCAGCGATGCCGGCACCGGAGCGCTCGTTACGTATCGACGGGCGCGGCCATGGCGGCGATCAACCTCACCATCAGCGCCAGCACCGAGAGGCAATGGCAAGGAATACGTCGCCCCAAGGGTCAAATCCGCGCGCTGACGCCGAGCCCTCGCAATGGGATGATGGCGGTTGGGATCACGACCATGACGAAGTCGCGTGTCATCGTGCGCGCCGGCTGCTGTTGCGACCGGGCTCCGGCTTCCATCGGCTCGGCGATCGCCTCGCAGCGCTGCAGCAATGGCTCGCGAGCGAACGCTGGGTGAAGCGCCTCACCATCGTGATCGCGGCGTTGCTGGTGATCTTCGCAGGCTGCTTCGGCGCGCTATGGTGGCGGCTCGGGGCTGGCCCGATCAATCTCGAAATGGCCACGCCATGGCTGGCTTCGGCGATCGAGGAAAATATCGGCCACGGAAATACCGTCGAGGTGGGCGGCACGCAAATCGAGCGGGCCGGGCGGATCCGCATCGCCGTGCGCCTCCGCGACATCGTCGTCAGGGATCGCGACCATGCGATCGTGGCCAGCGCGCCGAAGGCGGAGGTGAAGCTGTCGGGCACCGCGCTGCTGATGGGAAGGCTTCGCGCCGAAAGCCTCAATCTGGTGGATGCCGAACTCGCGGTGCGCATCACGCCGGATGGCTACGTGACCGTCTCCGCCGGTGAGACGGCAAAGCCGCTCGCCACCGGCGTCGCTTCAAAAAGACCACCCGGCGCAACGCCGTCGTCTCCGGATCAATCAGCGGCGCCGCCCGCCATTCCGGTATTCCCCTCGACCGGCGCTCAACCGCGGACGACGAAACCCTCCGATAACGCCAGCGGATTGCTGGCCGGCTTGGATTGGCTCGACAGCCTGAGCCTGACTGGCCTCGATGGACAGAACCTCAACGAAATCGGTCTGAAGAATGGCAGCCTGATCATCGACGATCAGCAGCGCGGCAATAAATGGAATTTCGAAAACATTTCCTTGAGCCTTCGCCGGCCGAGGGCCGGCGGCGTGGCGCTGAGCCTCGGCGAAGAGGGCAGCCGCGCTTGGTCGCTTCGCGTTGTAGTCGGGCCTCCCGAGAACGGCGTGCGATCGGTCGACATTCGCGCCGACAAGGTTTCCACCAGCAATATCCTGTTGGCGCTGCGGCTGAAGGACCTGACCTACAGTGCGGATCTGCCGCTCACTGGCGAGCTGAAGGGCGAACTGGGCAGAGACGGCCTGCCGACCTATTTCAAGGGCAAGCTCGTCGCAGGCGCGGGCACCATCATCGACAGCGATACGCCCGATTATCCGATGGCGATCGATTCGGCGGAAATGAGCCTCGAATGGGATTCCGGACGGAGAGTGCTGTTGGCGCCGTTCAAGATCATCTCCGGCGCCAACCGGATCACGCTGTTGGCCCATCTCGAGCCGCCCAATGACAGCATTCCCGACTGGCAGCTCGGTTTCAGCGGCGGCACCATCGTGCTCGCTGAAATCGACCCCGACCAGCCGCCGCTGATTTTCAACCGCATCGCCATCGGCCTGCGCTTCGATACCGAGAGGCGGCGGGTGCTGCTGACGCAGGCCGACATCAGCAACGGCGAGATCGGCATCGCCGGAACCGGCAGTATCGACTATTCGGCGGAGCCGCGCCTTACGCTCGGTTTCGCGGGAACGCCGATGTCGGCATCCGCGCTGAAACGGATGTGGCCGACCCTGATCGTTCCGGAGCTGCGCGAATGGGTCATCGAGCGCATCGAACGCGGCTCGCTTCAGCGCATCGAGGTTGGCGTCAACTCGCCGGTGCGTAACCTTTCGCGGCGCGGCCCGCCTATTCCGGACGACGGTCTTGCCGTCAACATCGTCGCCAGCGGTGTTGCCGTTCACCCCGTCGACGAAATGCCGTCGGTACACGACGCGGATTTGAAGGCGCATGTCACCGGCCGCACAGCGACCGTGACGATCGCGCAGGCGGCGTCTGATACGCCTGCGGGGCGCAAACTCACTATTTCGGATTTCGTGTTCGAGGTGCCGGACATGGCGCCGAAGCCCATGCCAGCCAAGATAAAATTCCGAATCGATGGTCCGGTGCCGGCGGCGGCTGAAATGCTCGCCTCTGATCGTCTGAGCGACCTTTCCGGTACTTTGATTGACCCCAATTCCAGCAAGGGAACGGTTTCCGCGGTGATCACGCTCGGCCTGCCGGTCAAGGGTGAACTGACCAAGGCCGACACCACCTATGCCGTGTCAGCCGATCTCAGCGGATTCGCTGCCGACAAGCTGGTGATGAATCAAAAACTCGAGGCCAGCGCGCTCAAGGTCGTCGCCAACAATGCGGGATATCAGGTCAAGGGCGACGTCAAGATCAACGGGCAGCCGGCCTCGCTGGACTACCGCAAGCCGGCCGAGGGCGATGCGGATATCAAGCTGCAGGCGACACTCGACAACTCCAGCCGCGCGAAGCTTGGCTTCGATCTTGGCCCCTATGTCAGCGGCGCGCTTCCGCTCAAGCTGACCGGCAAGATCGGCTCCGACAGCCGCCTCGGTGTTGAAGCCGACCTGACCGCCTTGAAGCTCGACAACATCCTGCCGGGCTGGGTCAAATTGCCGGGCAAGTCGGTCCGCGCCGTTTTCAATGTGGTGCAGAAACCGCAATCGACCCGCTTCGAAGATATCGTCATCGACGGCGGCGGGGTTTCGATCAAGGGATCGCTCGAGGTCGACCAGAACGGCGACCTCATGAACGCGAGCTTCCCGACCTATTCGCCGTCCGAGGGCGACAAGACCACGCTGAAGGCCGAACGTGGTCCCGACGGCGTGGTCAAGATAACCATGCGCGGCGATGTGTTTGATGGCCGCGGCTTTCTCAAATCGGCCATTTCGGGCAATTCGGGCAAAGAGGTCGACGCCAAGAGCAAGATCAAGAACACCGACTTCGATCTCGATCTCAAGCTCGGAGCAGTCGCCGGGTATTTTGGCGAGGCGCTGCGCAGCATCGACTGCAAGATGTCGCGGCGCAACGGCCTGATCAGAAACTTCGCGCTCACCGGCAAGCTTGGACGCGATACGCCGCTGACGGCAGATCTGCGCGGCCGCCCGCAGGGACGTGACGTGATCTATCTCGAGACCAGTGACGCCGGCGCGTTCTTCCGCTTCACCGACACGTACTCCAGGATGATCGGCGGTCAGCTTCAGCTGGCGATGGATCCACCGACGGTCGAACCCAGCGCCAAGGACGGGCTGATCAGTGTCCGAGATTTCTCCGTCAAGGGAGAAGCCGCACTCGACCGTCTGGCGGCGGGCGGACCGGCCAATTTGCCGAATGGCGTTTCGTTCTCCCGCGCGCGCGCGGAATTCACCCGGCAGAACGGGCAACTAACGATCCGGGACGGCGTCCTGAAAGGCCCGATGATCGGCGGGACCATCGAAGGCAGCATCGATCCCGGAAACCAGCTGCGCATGAGCGGCACCTTTGTTCCGATGTACGGGCTGAACAACATGTTTGGCCAGATTCCGATTGTCGGTCTGTTCCTGGGCGGCGGCAGCAATGAGGGACTGATCGGCGTGACCTACGAGGTCGTCGGCACGCTCGGCCAGCCGGTGCTTCGCGTCAATCCGATTTCGGCGATGGCGCCCGGCGTGCTGCGGAAAATTTTCGAATTCGGCACCGGCAAGCAAAACACCCCGACCGAATTTCCGCCCAACAACTGATTTGCAAACCGCCGCACTTTCCGACGAAGACGGAGTTCGCACTCGCTTCGCGCAGCCGGCGTTGGATCGCTATCTTCGAGGCTTCGGCGGATCGACTACAACACCTTCGCAGATGATCTGGCCCGCGATCAGCTTGAATTCCAGCCGGTCGTATTCGCGTCGTGTTTCGCCGGGCTTCATTGGCAGCAAATCGGCACGTCCTTGAATATTCAGCTCGGCCTGTCCGGCGCCGTGAAATCCTGGATTCCACATCTTGATTCCGGTCTCCACCCAGCGTCGCCGAATGAGCTTTTCTCGCTCGGACAGGCCGGATTCGATCGCGATCGTGGATTCGCCCGATACCTCGATGCCGGCGAAAGGCTGACCGGCGTTTTCGGTGGCGCTCGGGACCTCCTCGAGAAACTCGCTGACGAGCGGCTCGCCGCCTTCTTTGTTGCCATGCAGCAATTTCGCAAATCTGGCAAACATGGACCGCAGCGCCGGGATATTGCGCAACATGCCTGCAAGTTTCGCAAAAACCGGCATGGGTCTCGAGCCGTACTCAACGTGGGACATTGGATGGTTCTCGCGCCGCAACAAGCCCTCCATGGTTAAGCATCGAACCAATTCGGTCCACTGCTTACGGCGGCGCTCTTTGCTCTTGCATACGCCTTGCATTTGCGCGGTTCTGTGAGAATATCAGACCGCATCGACCGCACCAAGACGGTTGGGCGAGTCTGGGGAAGGATCAATGATGTTCACATTGTTGGCATGCGCCACGGTTGCGCTGGTGGTTTTGATCGAGCGTCGGCGCCAAGGTTTCAGCGGCAATCCAGTGGGCGCGACAGGGACCTCTCGCGAGGGATCGCGGTTCGCTTCTTATCTGCCTTTTGCGATCCTGATCACGCTCGGTGTGATCGTGGATCGAATCCCCTGGTGACGCGCACTGCTGCGGTCTAAAGATCTTTCTTTCCGCTCGATGATCTTCGCGCTCCGCGTCGACGCGGACGTTCCGCCGAGCAATGATTCCGGACTTCGTGGAGAAGCGACCTGACTGCCGGCCACGTCGCATTCGATGAGCGACGCTGATGGCGGGAAGCGAAGCTAGCGCCGCAGCGCCGGCACCACGAGGAATGGGATCATCCCCAGGAGCACGCTCGCAAGCGAAAACGCGATCAAGGGATTATAGCTGTGGGTCCAGTCATGGATCAGGCCGCCGCCCCAGGAGCCGAACGCCGATCCCAGTCCGCTGCCGATTGAAATGGCACCGTAGATCGTGCCGACCCGCTCACCGCGAAATATTTTCATGGCGGTTGCGGTCAACAATGGTCCGCGCGAGCCGATCATGCTGCCGAAACAAATGACAAAGCCCGTCAACAGCCAGAAGTTCGGATACCACTGCAACAGCCACAGCATCACAATGCCGAGAATCGAAATGGCGTAGCTGAACAGCACCGATGGCCTGCGGCCGATGATGCCATCAAGCCAGGAGACGCCGAGCATGCCGAACAGCAGCACGATGCCGGAAAAACCCCAGGCGGTCGCCGCCTGTAAAGGCGGGAAGCCGGCGTCGATCAGATAGGCCACGACCTGCGGCGAAATCGCGTACATGCCGATGGCGGTGAAAAAGAAGGTCGAGAACAACGCCCAGAACGCGTGGTGGCGCATCGCGCTCACCAGCGTCCAGCCTTCGTCGACAAAGTCGGCGGCAGCGCTCCTCGCCAGATGCGGCGACCCCGTGGAGAACAGCCGCCACGGCAACAGCGAAAGCGGCAACAGCAGGAACAGCGTGATGCTACCGAACAGCTGATAGGCGCCCCGCCAGCCGATATGCTCGATCAGGATTTGCGACGCCGGCAGCAGGATCAGCACGCCCGCGCCAGTGGCGGAATAGACGATCGCCATCGCGGTCGGCAATCGCGGGCCGAACCAGCGGCCGAGCAGGATCGAATTCGGAACATTGCCGATAAAGGCGATGCCGATACCGAGGCAAAGCCCAAGGCTCAACCGGAATTGCCAGAGATATTGCGAATGGGCGGCGACCAGGAAGGCGCCGCCGAGCAGCAACAGCCCGAGCGAATAGACGGTTCGCGGCCCGGAGCGATCGAACAGCCTGCCGATCAGGGGCGCGGCAAGGCCGCCGGCAAGCGCGGTCAGCGAGTAGACCGAGACGACCTCCGCGCGGTCCCAACCGAAGCTTTCCGAGATCGGCTTCAGGAATACGGTAAAGCTCTCGCCGAGACCGCGGCCGAGCACCGACAGGGTAAAGCACAGCGCCAGCACATTAAGCGCCACGCGCGCCGGTTTTGCCGGCTTCGCCAAGACATCCTCCCGCGGCGCATTTTGATCCATCAGCAGCAAGGAGCGCGTTTCCGCGTCCCGGAGCAATGGTCTAAAGCGAATACGCCTATGCAGGCTTGAGCAGGACGTGGCGCTTCTTGCCGAGCGAAAGCTTGATGACGCCTTCGGGCGTGAGATCCCCAAGCCTCAGGATCATCTTGTCGTCGATGACGGCAGAATCGTTGACGCGCAAGCCTCCACCCTTGATCTGGCGTCGCGCTTCACCGTTCGAGGCGACGAGGCCGGCCTTGACGAAGGAGGCCAGCACGCCGAGGCCGGCTTCGAGCTCATCACGCGGAACCTCTACCGAGGGAAGATTTTCGGCAACCGCGCCTTCCTCAAAAGTCTGCCGGGCGGTTTCAGATGCCGTGTTCGCGGCGTCGCGGCCGTGCAGGAGAGCGGTCGCTTCCGTTGCCAGCACCTTCTTGGCTTCGTTGATCTCGGAGCCACCCAACGCCGCAAGCCGGCCGATCTCGCTCATCGGCAGGATCGTGAACAGTTTGAGAAACTTGACGACGTCGGCGTCCTCGACGTTTCGCCAATATTGCCAAAAATCGTAGGGGCTGAATTGGTCGGCGTTGAGCCAGACCGCGCCTTTGGCGGTCTTGCCCATCTTGTCGCCCGATGCCGTCGTGAGCAACGGCGTCGTCAGCGCGAACAGTTGCGGCGACGCCATGCGGCGGCCGAGGTCGACGCCGTTGACGATGTTGCCCCACTGGTCGGACCCGCCCATCTGCAATCGGCAACCGACCCGACGCGACAGTTCGACGAAGTCGTAGGCCTGGCAGACCATGTAGTTGAACTCGATGAAGCTCATCTCCTGCTCGCGTTCGAGGCGCAGGCGCACGGAATCCATCGTCAACATGCGGTTGACCGAGAAATGCCGGCCGATATCGCGCAGCATCTCGATCCACTTCAGCTTGGTCAGCCATTCCGCATTGTCGAGCATGACCGCGTCGCTGGCGCCGGAGCCGTAGCGTAGCACCTTGGCGAAGACGCCGCGGATGCTCGCCTTGTTGGCTTCGATCTCGTCAACCGAGCGCAGCGCGCGCGATTCGTCCTTGCCCGAGGGATCGCCGACCATGGTGGTTCCGCCGCCCATCAGGGTGATCGGTTTGTTGCCGCTCTGCTGCAGCCAATACAGCATCATCATGGTAAGGTAGTTGCCGATGTGCAGCGACGGCGCCGTGCAATCATAGCCGACATAGGCGGTCGCCTGGCCATGGGCGGCGAGCGCGTCGAGCCCTTCGAAATCGGAGCATTGGTGGATGAAGCCGCGTTGCTGCAGCACATTGAGAAAATCCGATTTAAAAGCAGTCATTTGTGTGCGACTCTGATCATTCTAATTTCACGGTATTTGTAACGGGTTGCGGAACCCTGACGATCTGGGCTGCCGCCGGCTGGCGCGCTGTGGCATTATAAGATGTGCTTGTTTGACACAAGCAGGGCGTCAGGGCAGCAGGAAGCTTGCGAAGGCACCATGGCGACAATGCTGACGGCAATCGGTCTGATGAGCGGCACTTCGCTCGACGGGGTCGACGTCGCCTTGATCGAAACCGACGGCAGGCGGATCCAGGCGTTCGGACCGTCCGGCTACCGGCCCTATAGCGATAAAGAGCGCAGCCTGCTGCGCCAGGCCCTGACGGAAGCCGTCAACCTGTCGGAGCGCGACGCGCGGCCAGGCATCCTGCGCGAGGCCGAGCGCGCGGTCACCATTGCACACGCGGAGGCCGTTGCCGCCTTCACTGCGCAGCACCGGATCTCCAGCGCCGATATCGATATTGTCGGTTTTCACGGCCAGACCGTGCTGCACCGTCCCGAGCAAAGGATGACGGTGCAGATCGGCGACGCCACAGCGCTTGCGAAGGCCGTCCATATCCCGGTCATGCATGATTTCCGCGCCGCCGACGTCGCCGCCGGCGGGCAGGGCGCGCCCTTCGTGCCGGTCTATCACCGCGCGCTGGCCCAGTCGCTGGATCGCGAGGGGCCGATCGTCGTGGTCAATATCGGCGGCGTCTCGAACATCACCTATATCGAGGGCGCCGATACCCTGATCGCCTGCGATACCGGCCCCGGCAACGCGCTGCTCGACGACTACATGCTCCGCGCCATGAGCAAGCCGTTCGATTGCGACGGCCGCACGGCTGCGCAAGGCGTCGTGGACGTCGCGTGGGTCATCCGCGCCATGGAGCATCCATTCTTCGCGCTGCCGCCGCCGAAATCGCTCGACCGCAACGATTTTGCCTCGCTGAAGCTGCCGCCGATGTCTCCCGCCGATGGCGCGGCGACGCTGACGGCCTTCACGGCCGAAGCCATCGCCCGGATCGTATCGCTGCTGCCGAAAGAGCCCAGGAGCTGGATCGTGGCCGGCGGCGGCGCCCGCAACCTCACCATGATGCGGATGCTGCGCGAGCGGCTGGCACCGGCCACCGTCGAGTCCGCCGACGCGCTCGGCTGGTCGGCCGACGCCATCGAGGCCCAGGCGTTTGGGTTTTTGGCGGCGCGAGGTTTAAAGGGCCTGCCGCTGAGCTATCCCGCGACTACCGGCGTGCCGATCCCGATGACCGGCGGGGTGATCGCGAGGCCGTGAGAGAGATTTACGCCAGCGCGTAGCCCGGACGGAGCGCAGCGCAATCCGGGAGTTCGTGCAATGAATCTCGATTGCGGCCCCGGATTTCGCTTCGCTTCATCCGCGCCAGAACAGAATACGTTTGCTCACCGCACGTTGGCGAGCCGCATGTCGAGATAGGCGGTCACCGTTTCCATCAGCGGCTCCAGCCTGTCCTCGAAGAAATGGTTCGCGCCGGGAATGGTTTGCTGATCGATCACAATACCTTTTTGCGTTTTCAGCTTTTCGACGAGCGTCGTGACGTCTTTCGCCGGAGCCACGATATCCTTCTCGCCATGGACGATCAGGCCGGACGAAGGGCAGGGCGCGAGGAACGAAAAATCGTAACGATTGGGTTCGGGCGCGATCGAAATAAACCCTTCGACTTCCGGCCGGCGCATCAGAAGTTGCATTCCGATCCACGCCCCGAATGAAAAGCCTGCGACCCAGCAGGCGCGTGCTTCGGGATTGATGGTCTGCGCCCAATCGAGCGCGGAGGCGGCATCGGAGAGTTCGCCGGTGCCGTGGTCGAAGGTGCCTTGGCTGCGACCGACGCCACGGAAGTTGAACCGCAACACCGAAAAGCCGCGCGCCACAAAGGCGTAGTAAACCTGATAGACGATCGGGTGATTCATGTTTCCGCGAAACTGCGGGTGCGGGTGCAGCACCATCGCAATCGGCGCGTTCTTCTGCTTCGCCGGATGGTAGCGGCCTTCGAGGCGGCCTGCAGGGCCGGTGAAAATAACTTCAGGCATTGGTGGTCCTTGGCAAGATCAACCGACTTGTTGCGGGCTTCATCTGCGGATGAAACCTCGCGGGGGATTAAGGGGCTGATCGGACGTCGTTGGCGATGCGCGAACGGCGCCTAGTGAACTGGAGGCCGCGTTCTAGCATGAGGCGAGGGGCAAAAAGCAAGCGTCTTGAACATCCCTTAGCTGGTTCAAAGCGTTAGAGCGTCCGTTGTCGGGAGACGCTCGCGTCGCCAATTGCCATAGAACGCGATAGAGCCGACAAGTTGCCGCCGGCTGCGCGGCCTTCCGAACTTTGCTATTAAGGGTATTATTATACTCCATGTCAGACCGGGTCTATCTCGACTGGAATGCGACCGCACCGCTTCGGCCCGAAGCGCGCGCGGTGATGGCTGCGGCTTGGGATCTCCAAGGCAATCCCTCCTCGGTCCATGCCGAGGGCCGCCAGGCCCGCCGCTTGGTCGAGGAGGCGAGGGCTGCGGTCTCAGGCGCCGTCGGTGCGCTGCCACGTAACGTGGTCTTTACCTCAGGTGGAACCGAGGCCAACGCGCTGGCGCTGATGCCAGGGCTGCGGCGGGCATCCGGGGCTCCGGTCCAGCGGCTGGTGGTTTCGGCCATTGAGCACGCCTCGGTGCTGGCGGGCGGGCGGTTTGCGACCGAGATGATCAGCATGGTCGGCGTCTCCGGCTCCGGTCTGGTGCAACTGGACCGGCTGCGCGAGAATCTTAAGAGGGGGCCTCCGGCACTGGTCTCCGTGATGCTGGCCAACAATGAAACCGGCGCGGTGCAGCCGATCGCCGAGGTGGCCGAGGTCGTCCATGCTGAAGGCTCCTTGCTGCATGTCGATTCGATTCAGGCGTTAGGTAAAATAGCTTTTGATATCAATATGATGAATGCTGACCTTGTGACGATTTCTGCGCACAAGATCGGCGGCCCGAAGGGAGTGGGCGCCGTGGTCTGGGCCGAGGGCGTAGGGGGGCTTGAACCGCTGCTGCGCGGCGGCGGTCAGGAACGCGGGCACCGGGCGGGAACGGAAAACGTTGCGGGAATTGCCGGTTTTGGCGCGGCCGTAAAGTTGGCGATGGGCGCTCTGACGGAAGATGCAGCCCGAATAGAAGCCATGCGGAACCGACTGGAAACCGGTCTGCGGCAGACCGCTGATGTCCTGATTTTCTCGGATGACGTGCCGCGACTGCCGAATACCACGCTGTTCACGGTTCCCGGTCTGCGGGCGGAGACTGCCGTGATCGGCTTTGACCTCGAGGGGATCGCGGTTTCTTCAGGCTCGGCATGTTCCTCAGGCAAAGTGCAACCCTCGCATGTGCTCGAAGCCATGGGGGCGGGCCGGGAACTGGCGCAGGGAGCGGTGCGGATCAGTCTGGGCTGGTCTACGTCTGACGCGGACATCGATCGCTGTCTGGAGGCTTGGCGAAAGCTCGCGGGTACCTTAACTAACAGGAGCGACGAAACACTGCTTGAACAATTCTAAGTAGGTGATTTCCTGCAAGAAACATCGTAATAGACTATCTGAGATGATCCACCGCGGTCCTTGAAACCGCGAGCGGAGGATGGAATGGCGGCCGTACAGGAGACCGTCGATCGGGTGCGCCGGATCGACGTCGATCAATATCGATATGGATTTGAGACCGTAATCGAGTCCGACAAGGCCCCAAAGGGGCTGTCGGAAGATACCGTCCGCTTCATCTCGGCGAAAAAGAACGAACCGGCTTGGATGCTGGAATGGCGGCTGGAGGCCTATCGCCGCTGGCTGACCATGACCGAGCCCAAGTGGGCGCGCGTCAACTATCCCAAGATCGATTATCAGGATCTCTATTACTACTCGGCGCCGAAGCCGAAGAAGCAGGTCTCGTCGCTGGATGAGATCGACCCGGAAATCCTGAAGACCTATGAGAAGCTCGGCATTCCGCTCCGCGAAGTGGAAGTGCTGGAGGGCGTGGTGAAGCCGCAAGGTGAACAGGCGTCGCCCGCGCGCAAGATTGCCGTCGATGCCGTGTTCGATTCGGTTTCGGTTGCCACAACCTTCAAGGAAGAGCTGAAGAAAGCCGGCGTGATCTTCATGCCGATCTCGGAGGCGATCCGCGAGCATCCCGATCTCGTGAAGAAGTATCTCGGCACCGTGGTGCCGACCTCGGACAATTATTTTGCGACGCTGAATTCGGCTGTGTTTTCCGACGGCTCGTTCGTCTATGTGCCGCCGGGCGTGCGCTGCCCGATGGAGCTGTCGACCTACTTCCGCATCAACGAGCGCAATACCGGCCAGTTCGAGCGCACCCTGATCATCGCCGACAAGGGCGCCTATGTCAGCTACCTCGAAGGCTGCACCGCGCCGCAACGCGACGAAAACCAGTTGCACGCCGCCGTGGTCGAACTGGTCGCGCTCGACCATGCCGAAATCAAATATTCGACGGTGCAGAACTGGTACCCCGGCAATGCCGAAGGCGTGGGCGGCATCTACAATTTCGTCACCAAGCGTGGCGATTGCCGCGGCGACAATTCCAAGATTTCCTGGACCCAGGTCGAGACGGGGTCGGCGATCACCTGGAAATATCCGAGCTGCATCCTGCGCGGCGATAACTCTCGTGGTGAATTTTACTCGATCGCGATCTCGAACGGCCACCAGCAGGTCGATAGCGGCACCAAGATGATTCACTTGGGCAAGAACACGACCAGCCGGATCATCTCCAAGGGCATCGCCGCCGGCGTGTCGCAAAACACCTATCGCGGCCTCGTGACGGCGCATCGCAAGGCCACCGGCGCGCGCAACTTCACCGCCTGCGATTCGCTCCTGATCGGCGACAAATGCGGCGCGCACACGGTGCCCTATATCGAGGCGAAAAATTCGTCGGCGACCTTCGAGCATGAGGCGACCACGTCGAAGATTTCCGAGGACGTGCTGTTCTATTGCGTGCAGCGCGGGCTGAGCCAGGAGGAAGCCGTCGGTCTCGTCGTCAACGGTTTCGTCAAGGATGTGCTGCAGCAACTGCCGATGGAGTTCGCGGTGGAAGCGCAGAAGCTGATCTCGATCTCGCTGGAAGGCAGTGTGGGATAAAGGTCGTCATCCCTCAGGAGGGTGCGAAGGCGCCCGGCTCGAGGGATGAGAAGGGAAGAATTCGGTCCCGTCCTTCGAGACGCGCCTTCGGCGCTCCTGCGGGACGACGGAAAAGCGGAAGAATGTAATGGCATTACTTGAAGTGAAAGATCTGCAGGTCCGGGTCGAGGAACGTGAAATTCTCCACGGCCTGTCGCTGACCGTGAACAAGGGCGAGGTCCATGCCATCATGGGGCCGAACGGCTCCGGCAAATCGACGCTGTCACATGTTATCGCCGGCAAGCCGGGCTATGAAGTCACCGGCGGCGAAATCCTGTTCAACGGCGAGGACCTGCTCGCGATGCCGCCCGACCAGCGCGCCGCCAAGGGCGTGTTCCTGGCGTTCCAGTATCCGGTGGAGATTCCCGGCGTCGCCACCATGACCTTTCTGCGCACGGCGTTGAACGCGCAGCGCAAGGCGCGCGGCGAGGGCGAATACTCTACCCCGGACTTCCTGAAGAAGGTGCGCGAGGTCGCGGCCAAGCTCAACATTCCGCAGGAGATGCTGCGCCGTGGCGTCAATGTCGGTTTCTCCGGCGGCGAGAAGAAGCGCAACGAAGTGCTGCAGATGGCGCTGTTCGAGCCCAGCCTGTGCATCCTCGACGAGATGGATTCCGGCCTCGACATCGACGCGCTTCGCGTCGCCGCCGACGGCGTCAATGCGCTGCGCTCGCCCGACCGCGCCATGGTGGTGATCACGCATTATCAGCGGCTGTTGAACTACATCGTGCCGGACTTCGTGCACGTGATGTCGAAGGGGCGCGTGGTGAAGAGCGGAACCAAGGAACTGGCGCTGGAGCTCGAGGCTTCCGGCTATGCGCAGTTCGAAGACGCGGCCTGACGCGCAAAACGGATTCCTACCATGAACGTTGCACTGGCAAAGACCGAGACCGGACGCGCGCTGAACGAGGCATTTGCCATTGCGCGGGACCGGCTGCCCGGTGCCGGCAAGGTCGCTGACGCGCGCCAGCTGGCGTTCGAAGCTTACGAACGCGTTGGCCTGCCGCACCGGCGGATCGAGGACTGGAAATACACCGACCTGCGCGTGCTGATGCGCGAGGTGCTGCCGTTGGCCGCAGCGCCGGATGCCGCAGCGCTGAAGCGCGCGGCCGCAGCCTTGAAGCCCCACGCGATGGCAGGCGCCACGCGGCTGGTGCTGGTCGATGGCGTCTTTTCGCCCGAACTGTCCGATATGGTCGGGCTGGATGCGGGTGTTCGCGTCCAGACAGTGCGCGACGTGCTGGAGGATGCCGGCAACGAAGCCCGCGCCGACCTGCTCAAGACCAATATCAGCGACAATCCGATGATCTCGCTGAACGCGGCAATGATGACCGATGGCGTGATGGTCATGGTTGCCGATGGGACCGTCGCAAGCAAACCGATCCAGATCGTCCACGTCGCGATACGCTCGGCGGCGGCGGCCTATACCCGGTCATTCCTGAAGGTGGGCAAGGGTGCTCGCGTCACCCTGGTCGAAAATTTTATCGGCGCCGAAGGCGCCGGGGCCTATCAGGCCAATGATGCCGTCATCGCCTGGATTGGCGAGGCTGCAGAGCTGGAGCATGTCCGGCTGATGGTCGACGCGGCAGACGCCATCAACGTTTCCAGCGCCGTCGTCACGATCGGCGCGCATGCCCGGCTGAACACTTTCAATATGACGAGCGGTGGCAATGTCAGCCGCTATCAGGGCTATGTCACGTTTGCCGGCGAGGGCGCCAAGGTAGCCACCAACGGCGTCAACCTGTTGAATGGCCGGCAACACGGCGATACCACATTGTTCATGGACCACGCGGTGCCGAACTGCGAAAGCCGCGAAATCTTCCGCGCGGTGGTCGACGAACGCGGCCATTCGGTGTTCCAGGGCCGCATCGTCGTTCGCCCCGACGCCCAGAAGACCGACGCCAAGATGATGACGCGGGCGCTGCTGTTGTCCGACGAGGCGGAAGCCGACAACAAGCCGGAATTGGAAATCTTCGCCGACGACGTCACTTGCGGCCATGGCGCGACATCAGGCGCTCTCGACGAGAGCCTGCTGTTCTATCTGCGGGCGCGCGGCCTTCCCGAGAAGGAAGCGCAGGCGCTGCTGATCCAGGCCTTCGTCGGCGAGGCCATTGAGTCCATCGCCAGCGATACCTTGCGCGAGCTTGCGATCTCGGCGGCGCAGCGCTGGCTGGCAGCACGGGGATGACCATGCATCCGGCAGTCCTCAACGGTTCATATGACGTGGCGCGGGTGCGGGAGGATTTTCCGGCGCTGGCGCTGAAGGTCTACGGCAAGCCGCTGGTCTATCTCGACAACGCCGCCTCGGCGCAGAAGCCCAATGCGGTGCTGGAACGCATGACGCAGGCCTACAAGACCGAATACGCCAACGTCCATCGCGGGCTGCATTACCTCGCCAACGCAGCGACCGAAGCCTATGAAGGCGGCCGGGCCAAAGTGGCAAAATTCCTCAATGCAGCGCGCAGCGAAGAAATCATCTTCACCCGCAACGCCACGGAGGCGATCAACCTCGTGGCGTCGTCCTGGGGCGAGCCGAACATCGGCGAGGGCGACGAGATCGTGCTCTCGATCATGGAGCACCATTCCAACATCGTGCCATGGCATTTCCTCAGGGAACGTCATGGCGTCGTCATCAAATGGGTCGACGTCGATGACGAAGGCAATTTCCTGATCGAGGAATTCGAAAAAGCGCTGACGCCGCGCACCAAACTGGTCGCGATTACCCAGATGTCGAACGCGCTCGGCACCATCGTGCCGGTCAAGGACGTGGTGAAGATCGCGCATGCCCGCGGCATTCCGGTGCTGGTCGACGGCAGCCAGGCCGCGGTTCACCTGGCGATCGACGTGCAGGCCATCGGCGCCGATTTCTACGTCTTTACCGGCCACAAGCTGTACGGCCCCACCGGTATCGGCGTGCTCTACGCGAAGCACGAGCATCTGGTGGCGATGCGGCCTTACAATGGCGGTGGCGAGATGATCCGCGAGGTCACGCGGGACTGGGTCACCTACGGCGATCCGCCGCACAAATTCGAGGCGGGAACGCCGGCGATCGTCGAGGCGATCGGGCTGGGGGCGGCGATCGATTACGTCAATTCGATCGGCAAGGAGCGCATTGCCGCCCATGAGCACGATCTATTGACCTACGCCGAGGGGCGCCTGCGCGAAATCAATTCGCTGCGCCTGATCGGCACAGCGCGCGGCAAGGGACCGGTGATCTCGTTCGAGATGAAGGGCGCGCATCCGCATGATGTCGCGACCGTGATCGACCGGCAGGGGATCGCGGTGCGCGCCGGCACCCATTGCGCGATGCCGCTTTTAGAACGGTTCAATGTGACGGCGACCTGCCGCGCTTCGTTCGGGATGTATAATACCCGTGAAGAAGTCGACCATCTGGCACAGGCGCTGATCAAGGCGCGGGAATTGTTTTCATGACCGACACGGCCGAAGCCAACAATCTTGAAGCCAACAGTCTCGAAGTCAAAACTCCAGGCATGGAAACCCTTTCGGCGTTGCCGGCGGAGGAAACCGAGCGGCTCGCCGGCGACATCGTCTCCGCGCTGAAGACCGTATTCGATCCGGAAATTCCGGCCGACATTTACGAACTCGGCCTGATCTACAAGGTCGAGATCAAGGACGACCGCAGCGTCGACGTGCTGATGACGCTGACGACGCCGAACTGCCCGGCGGCCGGCGAATTGCCGACAATGGTGGAGAACGCGGTCGCCAGCGTTCCCGGCGTAGGCGTGGTCAACGTCAATCTGGTTTGGGACCCGGCATGGTCGCCGGACCGGATGAGCGACGAGGCGCGCCTCGTGCTCAATATGTGGTGATGAGTGTGATGGCTTGGGTTTTGCTTGTTAACGGAAAATAACCGGCATTGATTTGCCATCTGGATTGACCACATGACCAATATGACACCCGCCTCACCAACACCCGCATCGAAGCCGAAGCCGCGGCCCCGGCCGCAGGTCATGAAACTGACGGAAGCCGCCGCGCAGCGGATCACCGAACTGACCAAGCGCGCCGATTCCGAGATCGTGGGCCTTCGCGTCGGGATCAAGAACGGCGGCTGCGCCGGGCAATCCTATACCGTTGAATACGCCCACGAGATCCGCCCGACCGACGAGGTGGTCGAGGACAAGGGCGTGAAGATCCTGGTCGATCCCAAGGCCGTGCTGTTTCTGCTCGGCACCGAGATGGACTACAAGGTCGACAAGATGTCGGCCCAGTTCATCTTCAACAACCCGAACCAGACCGGTGCTTGCGGCTGCGGCGAGTCCGTGCAGCTCACGCCCGCGAAGGTGGATGGCTAGTTTTCAGCGCGAACTTCACCATATGTCGTCCCGGCCTTGAGCCGGACGACATCGGCTGTGAGCGGCGCCATGGACCGCGACTTCCTGACAGATATGTTTTCCGATTTCGGCCCGGTGACGATCCGCCCGATGTTCTCCGGCTTCGGCATTTCGGCCGACGGCATCAACTTCGCCCTGGCGCTGCGAGCAGGTCTCTATTTCCGCGCCGATGAACAAAACATTCCCCAGTTCGAGGCGGAAGGATCAAAACCGTTCCAGTATCAAACCCGGGCCAAGACCGTCACGGTGAACTCGTACTGGCAATTGCCGGCGCGGTTGTTTGACGATCCGGAGGAACTGACTGATTGGGCGAGGGCCGCATTGGCGGCGGCGCAACGCGCGGCGCTGCGCAAGCGGCCGAAGGCCCGCAAAGCGGCGAAGGTTTCAACCAAAAAGCTTGCGGAAAAGCGCGAGAAAAACGGTGGCCAAGGAGAAGCCCGCGTCGAAGAAGAACCTGAAAAAGCAAAGCGACCACAGAGAGGCGCGCGCAAAAGCCCTCACCATGACGGGGCTAAAGTGGTCTTCGCCCAATGAAAATCAGGCGACCTGGCTCTGGCTCTCGGTGGCGTATTCCGGGTCGACTTCGCAGATGACCCGGTTGCGGCCGTTGCGCTTGGCGGCGTAGAGGCAGGCGTCGGCGCGCTCGATCAGCGAGTCGGTATCGTCGTCCGGCTTCAGCATGGAAACGCCGACCGAAATGGTGACGCGGCCGAGAATTTCGCCGGTGGATTTCTTTTTCAATTCCTTCGCCATCACGGCGCGGCGGATGTGATCGGCGACCGTCAGCGCCTGGCGCAGCGCGGTGTTGGGCAGCACGACCGCAAATTCCTCGCCGCCGTAACGGGCGGTGATGTCCTGGCCCTTGATGGTCTGCTTCAGCGACATTCCGACCAGTCGCAGCACCTGATCGCCGGTGAGATGGCCGTAGGAGTCGTTGAAAGATTTGAAGTGATCGATGTCGAACATCAGCAGCGACAGCGGTTCGCCACTGGCAAGCGCATTCTGGACAGCCGTCTCGATCGAGCGATCGAAATATTTTCGGTTGCCTAGCCCGGTGAGCGGATCGGTCAGGCTTTCGGCCCGGATCGCTTCCAGGCTCTGCTGCAGATTGCTGATCTCGCTCTTCGACAGCGACAGCCGGTTTTCCAGCGCCTTGTTGGTATCGCGCATCTCGCGGGTGGATTTCACCAGCAACTCGACGATCGCTTTGATCTGGTCGGGTTTCTGGGCGAGGGAGAGCTCCCGGCTCGCGCCGGTCAGGCTGGCGTCGTAGCTCGCCGACATTCCAAGCGCTTCGCTGATCAGCGTCATCACGTCGTCAATTTCGCCGATCACCCGCGCGCCTACCTTGTCGATGCGCTCGCTTGTCTTGATCTGCGAAAGATAGGTCTCGTAAATCTGCTCGAGATCGGATTCCGTCAGCCTGCCGTTGCGCGCCAGGGTCTCGTTGATGATCTTGTTGAGGGGCGAATTATATCCGGTAGCGTAGACGTACCAGATTTCATAATTGCGGGGGATGGCGGTCTGCCGGAGGGACCTGATCTGGCCCAGCGCAACTTCGGCGAAAGCCAACGTGCGTTCGTGGTCGTCCAGCACCTTGATCACAGCTCACGTCCCCAAAATAGCGGACAGCGCTGCCCGCATTCTGCAGCAATAATTTTATCATTATCGCCGCCAAGCTAAGGGAGGAGAATGAACGGCCGGTAAACGAATTCCTTCCGCAATTTAACGAAGGTTTAGACCCGGGCCCGAATGGGGCGCAACAGGAACGCCGGGAGATGCGAGTGATCGGCGGGCTCGGAAGCGGAATCTCGCGACGTTTGCGGAGCCTCGGCGCGGCCGATCGAAGGCGGCCGGGGGAGGGCGCGGGCGCGGCCGACGGAGTGAAGGCGGCAACGGGCGCCTGCGGCTGCGGGCCGGCATGGCGGCCCCCGCCGGTGCGCCGGGGTTCGCGTTCGCGCCGCGGCTTGCGGCCGCCGCGTGCACCTTCGCGTCCGCGCTGATGTCGCGGCTGCTCGGTCTCCTCGGACGGCGCTGCCGCGCCGTCAGCAAACTGGCTCTCGACGAAGCCGTCGATGCGGGGGATGGCTTGTCCGATCAGCTTTTCGATCGCGGCTATCGATTTGTGATCGAGCGGGGCGACGATGGAGATCGCGGTGCCGGCGCGCCCGGCGCGGCCGGTGCGGCCGATGCGATGGACGTAATCGTCGGCATGGTGCGGCACGTCGAAATTGAAGACGTGGCTGGTGGTGGGAATATCGAGACCGCGGGCGGCGACGTCGGAGGCGACCAAAAGCGGAATTTCGCCCTTGCGGAATTGATCCAGCGCCGCGGTGCGCGCCGACTGATCCATGTCGCCGTGCAGGGCGCCGACGCTGAAGCCATGCTTCTGCAGCGACTTGTACAACAGCGCCACTTCGCGCTTGCGGTTGCAGAAGATGATCGCGTTGTTGAGATCCTTGGCTTCGCGCAACAGGCGGCGCAGCAGCTCGCGCTTCTCGTGCGGCTCGCGGCCGACCGGGACCTGAAACTGGGCCACGCCGACGGCGGTCGTCGCCGGCCTGGAAACTTCGATTTTTACCGGATTGTGCAGGAAGGTTTCGGTGATGCGGGCGATTTCGGGCGGCATCGTCGCGGTGAAGAACAGCGTCTGCCGCGTGAACGGGATCATCTTGCAGATCCGTTCGATGTCGGGGATGAAGCCCATGTCCAGCATGCGGTCGGCTTCGTCGATTACCAGCAATTCGACGCCGGTGAGCAGGAGCCCCCCACGTTCGGTGTGGTCGAGCAGCCGGCCCGGGGTTGCGATCAGGACGTCGACGCCGCGGGTCAGCTTGGTGTCCTGGTCGCCGAACGAGACGCCACCGATCAAAAGCGCGACGTTGAGTTTCTGGCCGGCGCCGTATTTGTCGAACTGTTCCTTGACCTGGGCGGCGAGTTCGCGGGTCGGTTCCAGGATCAGGGTGCGGGGCATTCGCGCCCGGGCGCGGCCCTTTTCCAGCATGGTGAGCATCGGAAGGACGAAGGCAGCGGTTTTGCCGGTGCCGGTCTGGGCGATGCCGAGAACGTCTCGGCGGGCCAGAACATGGGGGATCGCCTGATCCTGAATGGGGGTGGGGGTGGTGTAACCGGTGGCCGCAACAGCGGCGAGCACCTTATCGGACAAGCCGAGATGGGAAAAAGACATTGAGCCTCTGGCAGATACCGCCGCTTGGAATCTCGAAAAAGACTGTCGCGCTCAACCCCGGAACGGCACGCATATTTGCACGGGATTTTCGGATACGCAGACAGGCGGCTTAATCAAGATATCGCGCTTCGATACCGGGCCGCGTCGAAGCGGAACATAGGGTCAAATTGGCCGAAGTCAATGGAGCAGGCGCGCCAAGCGTTGAAAAAGCTTAATGTTTTTGTACAAATGCCGCTTAAGGAGACTGGAAAGGCCATGTTTCCAGGAGCCCGCCTCGACGCCTTATGCGACGGCCGGCACCTCGCCCGGATCGTATTGCTTTGACGCGAAGCCACGGCGATATCCAGTCCGTCAGTCGCCCGACTGAGCTACAAGTTCAACGGTCCACTGGTCGCGAAGTACTGACGGCAGCGAAGCTTCAAGGCGCAAAAGCCCCGACACGGTCTGGGGCGTTTTTGTTTGCAGCGGCGCGCTTCCGATCTAGCCCATGATCGAAAATCCGCCATCGACGGGAATGGCGGTGCCGGTGACGAAGTCGGAAGCGCGCGAGGCGAGAAACACCGCGATGCCGGCGAAATCCGTCGATGCTCCCCAGCGCGCCGTCGGCGTGCGGGCCAGAACGCGATCATGGAGGCCGTCGATCTGCTCGCGCGCGCGCCTGGTCAGCTCGGTGTCGATCCAGCCCGGCAGCACCGCATTGGCCTGGATGTTGTCCGCTGCCCAGGCGCAGGCGCAGGAGCGCGTGAACTGCACGATGCCGCCTTTGCTCGCGGCATAGGCCGGCGCGAAGCTGGCGCCGAAGATCGACATCATCGAGCCGATGTTGATGATCTTGCCACCTCCGGCCGCCTTCATGGCCGGGTAGACTGCCTGCGAGCAAAGAAACGCGCTGGTGAGGTTGGTCTTGATCACGCTGTCCCATTCCGCGATATCGAGCGCTTGTGGGGCTTTACGAATATTGATGCCGGCATTGTTAACGAGAATGTCGATCCGGCCGAGCTCGCGCACGGTCCGCTCCACCATGGCGGTGACGGCGGCCTTGTCGGTGACATCGGCGGCGACGGAGATCGCCCTGACCCCACGCGCCTTGAGCTCAGCGACCGCGGCAAGCGACTTCGTTTCATTGCGTCCGACGACGGCGATGTCAGCGCCGGCTTCCGCCCAATCCGCAGGCCATGCCGAGGCCGATGCCGCCGTTGCCGCCGGTGACGATCGCCACCTTGCCGCCGAGATCGAACAAATCAGTCTTCATGGTTGATTTCCCTGATGAATCCACACGAACCGCTATCCACCCCTGGAGTAATTCAAGGGCAGGCTTTCGCGCGAAAATGCTTTACCGCTTGCTCTGCCAGATCAAGACCAGGCCGAGGGCGGCCAGCGCCGCGCCGTAGCCGGCCCACTGAATCTGTCGGATCATGAAGCTCGATGGCGGCCAGTTGATCACCCCCAGGCCCTGGCCGATCCAGAGCAGGCCGATCGCGAGCGCGAGCAGGCCTGTGATCAGAAGAAATTGGCGCATGGCGTTTCCTCGGCCACTGTTATCGCGCTCGGTCGGCGCGCGAGGCGGTGAGAGTGGCGCGCCGGCTCATTCGCGGCAAGAGCAGGCGGCACTTGGAAGCTGCGGAATGGGCGGCCCCGTAAAGCGAAAACACCAAGGATCGGCATAGGGGGCGACCTTTTGGGTCGCTCCCCTGCCACACCACCCGGCATGCGGGTCCGCACCGGGCGGTTCGAGAAGTTGAGGTCATGAGAGACGGGGCAGTCCCAGCCGGTCCGACCAGTTCAGGGTCAACACGGCGTTGAGGAGCATGCCGCTGTTGCGCCACCAGCGACGGCTGTTGGCCGCCACCTGCCGTGCAACGTCAGGCTTGGCTCCCAGCGCCAGTAGTTCCCTGTACATGGTCGTGCCGCGCTTCCACTGTTTGAGCTGGATGGCGCGCAACCGGTGACGCAGCCATTGATCGAGCTCGCGCCAGACCTTCGGCGTTTGCGCCAGCCGGAAGTACGCCTTCCAGCCCCGGATGTAAGGCCGCAGACGATCCACCACATCCTGCATACTGCGCCCGCCACTGCGGCAGGTCAGTTGCCGGATGCGCTGCTTGAACGTCCTCAGCGGCTTGTCGGCGATCTTGCGTTTGATCACTCCGCCCGGACCCGGCCAGAAGCCGTAGCCCAGGAACTTGCGGCCAAACACACTGGCCACTGCGCTTTTGGTCTCGTTGACCGTCAAGTGCAGCTTGCCGTAGAGCCGCCGAAGCAGCGCCATCACCCGTTCACCCGCCCGGCGGCTGCGAACGTAAACGTTCGCGTCGTCGGCGTAGCGCACGAAGCAATGGCCCCGCCGTTCCAGCGCCTTGTCCACTTCATCGAGCAGGACATTGGCACAGCGGCGATAGCGGCCCGCCCTGCGGCGTCCCCATCGTGCGCTTCTGGACCACGCCATCGTCCATGATCCCGCTGTTCAGATACGCCCGGATCAGCCGGATGACTCCGGGGTCCCCGATCCGTTTCTGAAGGCGATCGATGAGGATGTCGTGCTTGACCCGGTCAAAAGACCACTCGACAGACTACCCACCACCGCGGTCACCATCTCGATGGCTATCCCAATCAAGTAACCATCGTTCGGTCGCACCATCCCTTTGAGGGATCGGCGCTCGATGTGCTTGGCTGGTGTCATCGACGCGGCGAACTTCATCTGACGCTTGTACTGCCCGATTGTACCCGTGCTCTTGTACCGGCCGCGTGGACAGATCTGCCTATCGCACAACATTTACCGCGTGCAAGCCCGCAATGCGCTCGAGCGGCATTCCTGGCTTCCCACGCCGAGCTGCTGCACGCCCGAACGATCGTCGACGCTTTGCTGCGGCAATTGGATGCCGCGGATACTGTCCTGCCACCGAAATTGGAGGACAGCCATGCAGCAGCTAAGCTTTCTCGACCCACCACCTCAGCGCGGGGCCGTACCCGTATGGGAGGCCCTCGATAACGAGCAGCGCGCACATCTGGTGCTGCGACTCGCCCGACTAATCGCCCGAACAATCGCCACAGCCGGAGATCACAACGATGAACGAACTGAGCAAGATCACCGCTGAGCACCTACGCCGATGCGCAATCGTCTACGTGCGTCAGTCCAGTACGACGCAGGTCGAGCACAATCGCGAGTCCACTGCCCGTCAGTACGAGTTAGCCGAACGCGCCGCCCGGCTTGGTTGGCGACGCGATCAGGTGAAGGTCATCGACGAGGACCTCGGTATTTCCGGTTCCGGCCTTTCCGAGCGCACCGGCTTCGCGCGCATGACCGCGGAGGTCGGCCTCGGCCAGGTGGGCATCGTGCTTGGCCTGGAAGTCTCGCGACTAGCGCGCAATAATGCTGATTGGTACCGTCTGCTCGATCTATGTGGCCTGACCCACACGCTCATCGGTGATGGAGATGGGATTTATCATCCGGGCTTGTTCAATGACCGTCTGGTGCTCGGGCTCAAAGGTACGATGTCAGAGGCAGAGCTGCATGTGCTGCGTGCGCGACTGCTCGGTGGCATCCGCAACAAGGCCGCACGCGGAGAACTACACCGCGGGCTGCCGGTGGGTCTGGTACGGGGCGACGCCGATGGGGAGGTGCTGTTGCATCCTGACGAGTATGGTGCAAGCCGCGATCCATGCTGTCTTCGACCGCTTTGCCGAATTCGGCTCGGCAAGACGCGTGTGGCTGTGGTTCCGCTCGCAAGGCCTGCGCTTCCCGCTGCACTCCAACAGCCTTGTCGATCTCCGCTGGGTCGCCCCCACTTACACAAAGATCCACCAGGTCCTCACCAATCCGTTCTATGCCGGCGTTTATGTGTATGGCCGCACCCAGCAGACATGCTATCTGGATGCGGGCGGTCGAATCCGAAAGCGTATCAGAAACGCGACGCGCAGCAGTGGCCGGTGTTCATTCGTGACCATCATGCCGGATACATCGATTGGAATACCTTCGAGGCGAACCAGAAGCGCCTGGCGCAGAACATCCGTCCTCGACCGCACCAGAGTGGGGGTGCCGTGAGAGAAGGCGCAGCACTCCTGCAAGGCCTCGCCGTATGTGGACACTGCGGTCGGCGCCTGGCCGTACACTACAGCGGCCGGTTCTCGGCGCCCGGATATCACTGCGCCGGCAAGAACATCGTCAACGGCCGGGGCGAGTACTGCCTCAACATCGGCGGCGTGCAGATCGATGCGGCTGTCGCCGAAGCGTTCGTTGCGGCTCTCGCGCCCGCAGGCCTGGAAGCCTCGCTCCGGCGATCGAGCAATTCGACGCCGATCACGAGAACACTTTCGCGCAGTTCCGTCGCGACGTCGAGCGTGCGCGCTACAACGCGCAACGCGCCGAGCGACGCTATCGCGCCGTGGATCCGGAGAATAAACTCGTCGCGCGTGAACTCGAAGCAGAATGGGAAAGCGCTCTGCTGGAACTGAAGACTGCCGAATCCGAACTCTCGGACGCGAACATGCCCGACCGCGCTCGCTTACGCACGAAGAACGTGACACGATCCTTGCACTCGGTAAAGACCTCAAGCGTATCTGGTTCGCTCCCACGACGAGCGATCGTGATCGCAAGGAGTTGCTCCGGACGCTGCTCGACGATGTCACTTTGAAAGTCGAGCGCGATAAATACAACGCTCACCTGACGCTGCGTTGGCGCGGTGGACTCTTCAGCGAAGTCGACGTCCCATTGCCGCGCTCGCATCCATCGCCAATCCGCACTGCCGGCGATACGATCGATCTGCTGCGGCGACTGGCTGCACATTATCCCGACACCAAGATCGCTGGTATCCTCAATCGCCAAGGCCGCAAAACGGCCACAGGACTGCCGTTTACAGCAAATCGCGTGGCGAGCCTGCGGACGCACTGGGAGATCTCGTGCTTCGAGCCGAAACAACAAATACAGGACGGCGAGTGCATGACGATCGAGAAAGCAGCACGCGCGCTCGGGCTCGCACCCTCTACTTTGCATCGCTGGCTCAACGATGGCTTCATTGCCGGAGAGCAGATCACACCCGGCGCGCCGTGGCGCATCCGAGTTAACAATGAGTTGCGGTCGCGCTTTGTGGAGAGCGTGTAGCGCGTCAATCTGGATGGGAACACAGCGACAATCAGGATGGCCATTTCGGCGGTCGCGGCGGGAGGATGATTGTCGGGGCCCGACGATAACGCAAGGGATATTTTCGTGACGCATGATTTGATTGTCGTGGAGCGACAATCAGGATGAGCCTTTGATTGTCGCGCGGGTCGGCGGACGTCCCACTCCGCGCGCTTTGTCGACAGCTTCTTTCCGGCGATAGCTGTCGACATTCATTTCGAGGATCGTGGCGTGATGGACGAGACGATCGATGGCCGCGAGGGTCATGGCTTGATCCGGGAAGATTTTGCCCCATTCGCCGAACGGCTGATTGGCAGTGATGAGCATCGATCGTCGTTCGTAGCGGGCGCTGATCAACTCGAACAGAACGCTGGTCTCCGCCTGATCCTTGGTGACATAGGCGAGATCGTCGAGAATCAGCAGGTGATATTTGTCGAGTTTGGCGATCGCCGCTTCGAGCGCGAGATCACGGCGCGCGATCTGGAGTTTTTGCACGAGGTCGGTGGTTCTGGTGAACAACACGCGCCAGCCCTTTTCGATCAGGGCCATGCCGAGCGCCGCCGCCAGATGCGATTTGCCGCCGCCAGGCGGACCAAAACACAGGAGATTGGCGCCCTTTTCGAGCCAGGCGTCACCGGCGGCGAGCGCCTGCACCTGCGCCTTTGAGACCATCGGCACGGCATCGAAGTCGAACGCATCGAGGGTCTTTCCCGGCGGCAGGCGGGCTTCTTCCAGGTGACGTTCGAAGCGGCGCCGGCTTCGCTCCACCATCTCCTGTTCGGCGAGCGCGGCCAGGAAGCGCGCTGCAGGCCAGCCTTCCTTGTCGGCGGTCTCCGCTAAGGCGGCCCAGATCAGCTTGATGCCGGGCAGGCGCAGCTCGCTGAGCAGCAGCTCGACACGGGCGGCATCGATCTTGACGGTCGCGTTCATGCGGCTTCTCCCACGGTCGCGGCGATCTGGTCGTAGATGGCGAGCGAGGGCAGCGTGACGATGACGACCGGCGTTGCCATGTCCTTCGGGCGGAAGCGTTCGATCAACGCCTTGAGGTCCGGCAGGATGCCGTCGTCGAGGGCTGATTGCAGTACAACGGCGAGTTCCGCCTCGCAGGCACGTTCGTGTGCGAGCGCCAGAAGACCAACCATGGCGCGGCACGCTGGTCTCTCGCCGATTCCAGCGAGCAAGGCGTCGAACGCAAGGGCGTAGGCGCGGCGAGGAAAGAGCTGGTCGCGATAGACCAGATTGAGCAGCGCCATTGGTTTGCGGCGCAGGGAATGAATGACATGGCGATAGTCGATGACATGGCCATGTTTGCCGTTCGGCTGCGCTCGCCCGCGCCGCAAGGTGATGATGTGGGTGGCGCCCTGGAAGCATTCGAGCCGGTCGTCATAAAGACGCACACGCAGCCGGTGACCGATCAGTCGGGAGGGGACCGAGTAAAACACCTTGCGCAACGTGAAGGCGCTGGATGTCGTGACGTCGACGTTGACCTCCTCATAGTCGGCGGTCCTGCGGACCGGCAGTTTCTTCAGCGCCATCCGCTCCTGATCGATGCGCTTGGCATTGCGCGCGTTGCCGCGGCCAACGATCTCATCGACGAAGCCCCGCCATGCCGGAAGATCGTCGAAGTCGCGCGAGGCACGCAGCAGCAGGGCATCTGCCAGCGCTCTTTTGAGATGGCCATGCGCGCTTTCGATCGAGCCGTTCTCGTGCGACACGCCGGGATTGTTGCGGGTCGGCGTCATGCCGTAATGGCCGCAGAACGCCTCGTAGCGCGTCGTCAAATCCTCCTTGGCGTCGGCGCCGAGATTGCGGAACGCGGCCGAGAGGCTGTCGCTTCGGTGCTGCTCGGGGACCCCGCCCAGCGACCACAGGGCGTTCTGCAACCCTTCCGCAAGGGCGACAAAACTTTCGCCGCCGAGCACGACATGGGCGTGCTCAAAGCCGGAGAACGGCAGACGGAAGTGGTAGAGCCGGCAGTCCAGCAACTGGCCGGCGACGGTGACGCCGAGATCGGCGACCTCGGTGAAGTCCGACAAGCCCATGCGGCCCGGCGGATGCTCCTGGCGGAAGATCACCTCCCGATCCGGGCCGTTCACCGCTCGCCACGCCCTGATCCGGCGCTCAAGCGTCCGCCGCGTCCCGGATCCCAGCTCCGGATGCCGGCGGCATAGTTCCTCGAACACGGAGATCGGCCGTAAGCCAGGGGCGGCCTTCAGCATAGGGACGACGTCGTTCTCCCAGACATCGGCGAATGGATCGGCCCGGCGACGTTCGCGGTGCGCCTTCTTCTGGGTGGGAAGTCGGGGATCCTTTTCGAACCGATAGGCAGCGGACGTGCTGAAACCGGCCTTTGCACCGGCGACGGCTGGCGAATGGGTACGACGCAAGCTCATGAAAAGCCTCATTTGTTGATCGGTGACATGCCGGCCGGCCAAAGAATTGGTCCTCTCGAAGGAGAAGCCGATCCCTTACCAGCCGCCGTTACCGCCAAATGAGGCCCCTTCGGGCGTCGACGCCGCTGCCGGGGTAACTCCGGTCGGGCTACGCCCTCCCTTCGTCACCCCGGCAGCGGCGCATTCTCATCCTGATTGTCGCGGGATTCCCATCCTGATTGTCGCGCCGCAAGAGCGCGCCCGAAGGTTACGTGAAGATGTTCAAGGCCATGAATTCTACTCGGCGTCTCGCGACAAACCATCTTGCAACGTGTAAAGCGCGGAGAGCTTAAGGCCGTTCACGTCTATCGCGGACGGGCAAAAGGCATACGAATTCAAGTACCTGCAGTTGCTCCGGGCCTCTTCGACCCTCTCAAAAAAACTGAAGGTGCAGTATGACGCAACATCCAAGAACTTTTCCAGGTCTACGTCCACTACGATCCGGCGGCCCGATTGCACGTATGACTGCGCCGCAAGGACGGCGTCATGCGCGCTTCGGCCCGGCCGGAAGCCGTAGCTGTGCTCGCTGAAGGTGGGATCAAGAATGGGCTGCAGCACTTGCAGCAGCGCCTGCTGGATCAGACGATCCGTCACCGTCGGGATGCCAAGCTCGCGCTCGCCTCCCTCGGGCTTGGGGATCGCCACCCGTCGTACCGGACTGGGCCGGTACATCCCCGACAACAGTTGTTCGCGGATCGCAGGCCACTCCGTGCGCAGCTGCGCGGCGGTCTGGTCAATGTCCAGACCATCCACACCGGCTACGCCTTTGTTGGCCCGCACCCGCTTCCACGCCCGTTGCAGGTTCTCTCTCGTCAGAGCCGCCAACAGCAGCGCCGACCCTGTGCCCTTCGGTTCATGCCGCGGGCCACGAGCTTCATCGCTGCCCGAGCCACCCGCGGCTTCACCGCGTCCTACCCCGGACCGCCCTGCTTGCGCAGGCATCTGATGCGATGCTCGCCACATCGGCATGGCGTCGAACACTCTCTCTCGTTCGGCCCTTCGCCTGTGGGGCGGCTTTGCAGTCTTCCCACCGACTACTACGACCTCTGCTGACTTCTCGCTCCGGCTCGACACCGTCGCCCTTTCAGGCATAAGGCGAGATCTCCCCAGGTAAGAACGCACTCCTTCACTGCACGACCGCCGGATCTACGCCGCTTCCCCTTGATCACGAGAGCTTCGCGGTTCATGGCCCGCTCGCCCTGGTCGGCACCGCCTTCTATCCGGTTCTTGTTCATCGGCCCGCAGCTTCGCTCCACGCTTCCTCCCCACATTCGGTCACCCTCATGCAGTTGCGCTTCACTTCGCTCGCTGTGATCAGCTCACGATGGGACTTGCACCCCCAAGAGTGCGCCCATGCTGGGCGCACCACAAAAAAGCCCCGGCGATGCCGGGGCTTTTGAGTTGCTGGAAGCTCAGCAGAGTTCAGTACTTGGCAATCACCGGGCCGCTCCAGTTGAAGCGGTAAACCAGCGAGGTCGAGATGGTCTGGGTCCAGGTGTTGAACCGAATTATCGTTCCCGACGGGCGCATCGGTGCCGTCGGCCAGCTCGTTGATGCTCTTCCGATCATAGAAGGCCGAGCGGTATTCGGTCTTCATGAACCAGCCGGGCGCCGTGATGCCAAAGATGTTCAGGTTGTTCTCGACGCCGCCGCCGATGAACCAGCCATTGCGGTTGAACGAATTGGTATGAGCACCCACCGCGGCGCCGCTGAACGTGCTCAGGAAGGTCGAGCCGGACCAGTGCGAACCGGAATAGCCGCCATTGACGTAGGAGAGGACATTCGGCGCCACAAGGTAACCGACGCGCACGCCAGCCGCCCAAGCGTCCTGCATCTTCACGTTCGCAGTCCAGCCCAGCGTCGGATCCTGAATGGTGCCCTTCAGGCTGCCGAACTGACCGTCCGCGAAGATACCGGCGACCCAGCCGCTGTTGACCTGCCAGTCGTAACCGGCACCGACGGTGCCGAACCAGCCGGAGCCGCCCTGACGCTGATCGATGGTGAGGGGGAGACCGCCCGTCGTCGTACTGGACGTGCTGATCGGATGCCCACAGGCCGCCACCGCCGCCGCCGAAGATGTAGAAACCGGTCCAGCTCGGTGCGACCGGCATCGGCGCGGGAGCCTTGGTGTAGCGCGGGGCCAAATCGGCCGCCATGGCTGATCCGGTCAGAGCCGATCCGGTCAGAGCCGCGAGCGCGGTCAGAGCGAGCACTAATTTTTTCATGTCAATCCCCAGTAACGAAGCGTTCGGACCCGATCGCGTGACAGTGGTGCAAGGCACCGATTCCAAAACCTGATGGCGGGACTATAGCTGGTTCAACCCAAAATGCTGTTGCCGGTCGGGCACACCCGCCGGAAAACGGTCCGGGGAATTGCGGGGGAAAAGCCGCAAAAACGGGCCGATATCGGCCCAAATCGGCCCCGAAATCGCGGAAATTGCCCTCGGCAGCCCCGCCAGAACGGCCGGTTGAGGCCTAGACGTCCAGCAAATCGTCGCTGGCAAACTCCGCCTTGTCGGAAATGAAGGCAAATCGCGCTTCCGCCTTGGTGCCCATCAACCGCTCGACCAAATCGGCGGTGCCCTCGCGGTCGTCGGCCAGCAGCACCACCCGCAGCATGGTGCGCTTGGCCGGGTCCATGGTGGTTTCCTTCAGCTGCGCCGGCATCATTTCGCCGAGCCCCTTGAAGCGGCCGATTTCCACCTTGGCGTTGGCGTTGAATTCGCGTTTGAGCAGCGCATCCTTGTGGGCGTCGTCGCGGGCGTAGACCGTCTTGCTGCCGTGGGTCAGCTTATAGAGCGGCGGCACCGCGAGATAGAGATGACCTTCGTCGATCAGCCGCGGCATCTGCCGGTAGAAGAAGGTGATCAGCAGCGAGGCGATATGGGCGCCATCGACGTCGGCGTCGGTCATGATGATGATGCGCGAATAGCGCAAATCTTCTTCGCGATATTGGGTACCGGTGCCGCAGCCGATCGCCTGGACCAGGTCGGCGAGCTGCGCGTTGGCCGTGAGCTTGTCCTTGCCGGCGGAGGCGACGTTGAGGATTTTTCCGCGGAGCGGGAGGATGGCCTGCGTCTTGCGGTCGCGCGCGACCTTGGCCGTGCCGCCGGCCGAATCGCCCTCGACGATGAAGAGTTCGGAGCCTTCAGCTGCCGTGTTGGTGCAGTCGGTGAGCTTGCCGGGCAGGCGCGCCTTCTTGGTCGCGGTCTTGCGCGAGATTTCCTTTTCGGCGCGGCGGCGTAGCCGCTCATCGGCGCGCTCGATGACGAAATCCAGCAGCTTGTTGGCCTGCAGCGGATTGCCCGACAGCCAATGGTCGAACGGGTCCTTGATGGCCTGTTCGACGATACGCTGGGCTTCGGCGGTGGCAAGACGGTCCTTGGTCTGGCCCTGGAATTCCGGCTCGCGCACGAACACGCTGAGCATCACGGCGGCGCCCACCATGACGTCCTCCGAGGTGACGCTGGTGGCGCGCTTGCCCTGGCCGACGCGCTCGGCGTGATCCTTCAAGCCGCGCAGCAGCGCGCTGCGCATGCCGGATTCATGCGTGCCGCCGTCGGGCGTCGGCACGGTGTTGCAATAGGAGGATAGAAAGCCGTCGGCGTCGGCGGTCCAGGCGACAGCCCATTCGCAGGCGCCGTGGGCGCCGACGCGCCCCGATTTGCCGGAGAAGATATCGGGGTGCACCAGGGTGTCGTTATGGATCGCTGCGGCCAGATAATCCTTCAGACCGCCGGGAAAGTGAAAGCTATCCTCGGCCGGCACATCCTCGAGACCCTTCAGCAACGACGGGTCGCAGCGCCAGCGGATCTCGACGCCGCCGAACAGATAGGCCTTGGAGCGCGCCATCTTGAACAGGCGCTGCGGCTTGAAGGTGGCCTTGGCGCCGAAAATCTCGGGATCGGGCTTGAAGCGGATTTTGGTGCCGCGGCGGTTGTTGATCTTGCCGAGGTCTTCGAGCTTGCCCTTGGGCTGGCCGCGCTCGAACGCCATGCGGTAGAGCTTCTGTCCGCGGGCGACCTCGACCTCGAGCCGCATCGACAGCGCGTTCACCACGGACACGCCGACACCGTGCAGGCCGCCCGAGGTTTCGTAAACTTTGGAGTCGAATTTGCCGCCGGAGTGCAGCGTGCACATGATGACTTCAAGCGCGGATTTCTTCGGAAATTTCGGATGCGGATCGACCGGAATGCCGCGGCCATTATCGGTGACGCTCAGGAATCCGTCGGCGCTCAATTCCACTTCGATGAAGGAGGCATGGCCCGCCAAAGCCTCGTCCATGGAATTGTCGATGACTTCGGCGAACAAATGATGCAGCGCCTTTTCGTCGGTGCCGCCGATATACATGCCGGGCCGCCGCCGCACCGGCTCGAGGCCTTCCAGCACCTCGATATCCGCCGCGGTATAGCCGGCCTCGGCGCTCGAAGCGCGCGAGGCGACCTTGAGCGCGGCCCGGCCTTTCGGTTCAGAGGCTCCGAACAGGTCGTTGGTTGCTTTGGTTTTAGCTGGCGATTTCAATGGTTTATTCATACTTTTTCATGTGTTGCACGCAAAGGCGGCGCAGGCGAATCGGTTCCCCTGACTATGCCACGGATGAGCTTAAAAAGTGACGGCAGGGGCGAGTCCGGAGTGCGAGCATCTGCAATCGCCAGCTCGTTTAACGATGACTGCCATGGCGATCGTCGGGCACCCACTTGCTCTCACTCAAAGGTTGCGTGAAGGTTCGGACGGGCTGGGGAAAACAATCAATGATCAGACTGCTTTTGGCCGCGGCAATTGCGCTGCCGTGTATTGGCTGCGCGTCGGTGACGCGCGGAACGACAGAAAACATTTCGATTTCGACGACGCCCTCCGGCGCGACAGCTGAAATATCTGGGCTCGAAATTCCGACGGCCTGTGTCACGCCTTGCGTGGTTCAGGCGAAGCGCAAAGCCGACATTATCGTTACGATCAACAAGGAGGGGTATGAACCGCAAATTATTCCTCTCACCAAGGAAATTCCAGGCTCCGGGGCCGCAGGATTCGCGGGCAACATTCTTCTCGGTGGCTTGGTCGGCATGGGTGTGGACGCCGTGACCGGAGCGGCGCAGGATCACAAGCCAAATCCGGTTATCGTGACCCTGCAGCCGGTTGCGCCGGTGCCGCCACGCCGGAAAGACCGCGACCACCAAGAACCGCCGGCGCCGCAGAGTTGAAATGCGCGGTGGCTATGCGCGCGCAGTCCGCCGGAAGCAGGATCGCGCCCGCAATATGGAGCCAGTCTTGCACCTTTGCCTGCGTGCAGGATCCGGCGGTCGGCACTAGCCGGTAATGGAGTCCGACAGGAACAGCAGCACGCTGCCGGCCTGGTTGAGATGCGCTTGCGCCCGCGCCGGCGGAACACCTGCTGGATGCCCATGACCATGCCCGCGAGCATTCCGATCAGCAAGACCACGGCACCAACGCACATCATCAACGATCCGATCATCCGTCTTTTGCTCAAATTCCTGTTTTGGGGGTGCAAGCCGGGTGGGCGAGCCGGAGCTCACGCAGCGGTCCCCGCCTTTGTGACTTGATGTCGCTGGCGGGGCTGGCTTACCTGTTCTTAGGCATGGAACCCTAGAAGGTTCAAATGGGACAGCAGCCGGAGAAGGGCGTTCGGAATGGAAGATTTTGGGCGCGCCTTGGCCGACTTCGTGCGCGATCATCAGGCCTGGGCCGCACCGATCGTTTTCCTGCTGGCGTTCGGCGAGTCGCTTGCCTTCATTTCGCTGCTGATCCCGGCCTGGGGCGCGCTGGTGGCGATCGGTGCGCTGATCGGCGTCAGCGGCATCAGCTTCTGGCCGGTGTGGATTGCCGGCGGGCTGGGCGCGGCGCTTGGCGACTGGGTCTCCTACTGGTTCGGCTTCAGGTACAAGGAACACGTCGCGCAGATCTGGCCGCTGTCGCGTTATCCGGAGATCCTGCCGCGCGGTGAGGCCTTTGTCGGACGCTGGGGCGTGCCCAGCATTTTCATCGGGCAATTCTTCGGACCGCTGCGGGCCTCGGTGCCGCTCGCTGCCGGCATATTCGAGATGCCGTACTGGCGATTTCAGATCGCCAATTTCGTGTCGGCGCTGGTGTGGTCGGCGGTGCTGCTGCTGTTCGGCGACGTGCTTGCGAAAATCGCCGAGTGGTTGTGGCGCACGGTTTGAAGCCCCGCTTGGGCTGTCCATCGTGTTGGCATTGCAGCGCCGGGCGCTCGAATATCGGTTGCGTATCTTGACGAAAATCGGCCGCGGCTTTATAGCCACGCCCATGAACAACGCCGTGACCATTGTCATCGCTCGCCGCCGCCGCACATCAGCGGTATGGGCGGATATCTGCGTTTAAGATACAGCCTCTGCCGCCGGATCCGGTCCGCGGCATCTCCTTCTCCTGCAGCGCGATCTGATCCGGCGGCTCACCAGAGCAAGCAGGAGACCGCCATGTATACGCCCCCCATGTTCAAGCCGGACCGCGCCGCGAGCCTTGCGCTTCGCGCAGGCGCGCGGATTTGGCATGGTCACTGCCTTGGATGGCAGCAAACCGATCGCATCGTCGCTGCCATTCCACCTCGGCTATGCCGATGACGGCACGCCGCAGCGCCGCGTTTCACGTCGCCCGCAACAATCCGCTGGCGAAACTCGCGGACGGGAAATCGCACTGGCTGATGGCGGTGCTTGGTGCCGATGCCTATGTTTCGGCCGACTGGTACGTTTCGCCGGACCAGGTGCCGACCTGGCTTTATCAGGCCGTACATCTGACGGGCACCGTGCGGATGTTGTCCGATCCGAACTCGGTCCGCATCTGGACGCGCTCAGCGCCAGGTTTGAGAGCTGGCTTGCGCCGAAACCGCCCTGGGCGGTGTCGAAGGTGACGGCCGGACGTCTTGATGCGCTGAAGAAAGCGATCGTGGGTTTGGTGATGTCGGTGGACGAGGTCGAGGGCAGCTTCAAGCTCAATCAGCACAAATCCGACGTCGATTATGCTGCGATTGCCTCGGCACTCCTGCAGCGGCACGACGAAGCCGCACAGACGATCGGAAAACAGATGGTCGCGCTGCGGCCGCAGTTGGACTACAAATCATCCACGCCTGTCAGCGTATCCGCGGATTGAAGGAGCACGCCATGACCCTCTCCGACACCAAGCAGCCGAAAGGCCAACCCCTGACCACCGGCGCCTCCGCGCGGCCCACCGTGTTCGTTGATGGTGCGGCGGGAACGACGGGCCTCGGCATTCGCGAGCGCCTTAGCCTGCAGAGCGATGTCATGCTTAAGAGCATTGCTGAGGAAAAGCGCAAGGATGCGCAGGCAAAGCGGGCGCTGATGGAGGAAGTGGATCTCGTCATCCTCTGCTTGCCGGATGAAGCCGCGCGAGAGACCGTTGCGCTGATTGACAGCATGGGAGCCGCAGGACCCAAGGTGCTGGATGCGTCGACGGCCTTTCGCGTCGCCGGCGACTGGACCTACGGTTTTCCGGAACTCGCGCCGGATCAGGCGGACAAGATACGGGCGGCGCGGAAAGTATCAAACCCGGGCTGCTATCCGACAGGCGCGGTGGCACTGCTGCGTCCGCTCGTGGATGCCGGGCTGGTGCCCGCGGACTATCCCATCACCATCAATGCAGTGAGCGGTTATTCGGGCGGCGGCAAGTCCATGATCGAAAGTTTCGAAGACGGCACGGCGCCGGCCTTCGAACTCTATGGCCTCGGCTTCGAACACAAGCATTTGCCGGAGACGCAGCTTTACTCAAAACTCGTGCGCCGGCCGATCTTTGTTCCGTCGGTCGGCAACTACCGGCAGGGCATGCTGGTGTCGGTGCCTTTGCATCTCGACACCCTTCCGGGCAAGCCCGATGCTGCCGATCTCCACGCCGCGTTGGCGAAGCGTTACGCCGGGAGCACCTACGTCTCGGTCATGCCGCTCGACAACGCGGCTACAAAGAGCGGACGCATCGAACCTGAGGCGCTCAACGAGACCAATATGCTTGAGCTTTATGTCTTTGCGAGCCACAAATACCCTCAGGCGGTTCTTGTCGCCCGTCTCGACAATCTGGGTAAAGGCGCCTCAGGTGCTGCGATACAGAACATGCGGCTGATGCTGGGCTTTGCCGATACATAAAGCTGAAGCCGGCAAGATCGCGGTGTTCCCGCAACGCCGTCATCTCCAGTTCGCCGTACCCTGCGGCCTCATGCGCGCCAAGGACGAAACCCCGGCAAGAGCGCGCGGGTTTTTCAATCCTGCCATTAGGGGAGTTGAGCGAGTTCTCAAGCAAGCCTTGAAAATCGCCAGCGCCAGCACGGCCTGCGCCAGGAAGCCGACGGTGAAGGCCAGCGTGCGGAACACCGGCAGGCCCATGCGTGTAGACGATGATATGCGCGACGCGGGCCCAGAAATACACCGCGCAGGCGAGAGCCGTCCATTTGGTCGAATAGTCGATCTGTGCCAGGATCAGCACCAGCGGCGCGAAGATGATGAGGTTCTCGACCGCGTTGTCGTGCGCGAACATCAGGCGGGTGGCCCATTCCGCGTGCGGCTTGTCGTTGCGCGACGGATTGGCCATCGCGCCTGAGAGGCCGCGAACCTGGCAGCGATTGAGCACGTAGGGGATCCACAATAGCCCCGTCAAAATGACCGTCAGCGTCAGCCAGAACAATTCGCGCGTCATAGGTTTTCCCCTCAATTCGAGTTTCGAATCTTGTCCCGGCGGGACGAGCCGGTTATACCCAAGCGACGCAGCGTTGCGCTACGCGCGGACCCGGACGTAACTGCCGGGCGCGTCTTCGATCGGAGGCAGCGCCTCGGTGCCGACCGCGCGCGCGGGCACTTGTTCGGCGTCGATGCTTTCGAGCCATTCGCGCCAGTCGGGCCACCACGAGCCCTTGTGCTCCTGCGCGCCCTTGAGCCAGTCCGCAAGCGCCACGTCCTTGATATTGTCGTTGGTCCAGTACTGGTACTTGCCCGACGCCGGCGGGTTGACCACGCCGGCGATATGCCCGGAACCCGGACAGCACGATATTTCACCGGCCCGCCGAAAAACTGCGAGCCGTAAAGCACCGAATCCGCGGGCGCGATGTGATCCTCGCGCGTCGCCAGATTGTAGATCGGCACCTTCACCTTCGACAGGTCGAGCAGCGTATTGTCCAGCACCATGCTGCCGGCGGAGAGCCGGTTCTCCAGATAGCAGTTGCGCAGGTAATATGAATGGTTCGCCGCCGGCATCCGCGTCGCATCCGAATTCCAGTGCAAGCAGGTCGAATGACGAGGGCGGTTGCCCCTTCAGGTAATTGCTGACGACATAGGACCAGATCAGGTCGTTCGAGCGCAGCATGTTGAAGGCCATCGCCATCTTGCGCCTTCGAGCACGCCGGACTTCCCGCATGTCGCGCTCGAGCGCCGAAATCTGGTCTTCGTCGACGAACACCAGCAGATCGCCGGCGTGGGTGAAATCGACCTGCGCCGCCAGCAATGTCGCCGAGGTCACCCGCACGCGTCGCTTTTCCGCCAGCCAGGCCAGCGTCGTGGCAAGCAAGGTGCCGCCGACGCAGTAGCCCATGGTGTGGACTTTCATCTCGCCGGTGGCGCGCTCGATGACGTCCATCGCCGCCAACGGGCCTTCCTTCATGTAGTCTTCCCAGGTTTTCGCCCCGAGATTCTTGTCCGGGTTGACCCACGAAATCACGAAAACCGTGAGGCCCTGGTCGACACACCACTTGATGAAGGATTTTTCCGGCCTGAGGTCGAGGATGTAGAATTTGTTGATCCACGGCGGCACGATCAGGAGCGGCGTGCGCAGCACGTTCTCGGTCGACGGTGCATACTGGATCAACTGCATCAAATCGTTCTGGAAGATCACCTTGCCCGGGGTCGTCGCCATATTGACGCCGACGGCGAGGTTGGAGGGATCGGACTGGCGGATGCGCAGCGTGCCGCGTCCGGCCTCGATATCCTCCGCCAGCATCTTCATGCCGCGCACGAGGTTGTCGCCGTTGGACGCCAGCGTCTCGCGCAAGCACTTCCGGATTGGTGAGCACGAAATTCGACGGCGCCAGCGCGTTGGTGATCTGCTGGACGTAGAACTCGGCCTTCTTGCGGGTGTGCGCATCGAGGCCTTCGGCGTTGCGCACCAGGTCCTGCGCCCACTGCGTGGTGAGCAGATAGAGCCTGCATCAGGAAATCGAAAAACTGGTTCGACTTCCACTCGGGATCGCTGAAGCGCTTGTCGCGCGGCGACGGCTCGATCGCCGGCGGCGCCTGTTCGCCGGCCAGGCGGCGCACCGATGAACCCCAAAGATCGAGATAGGCCTTGGCCAACTTGTTCTGCAGGTCCGCGGACCGGTCGTTGTCCGACAGCCAATATTCCGCCACTGCCGTGAAGGTCTTGATCACTTCAGTGAGTTCGGCGGGCGGCTTGTCCTTCACTTCGCCGCTCTCGCGCGGCTTGAGATAGGCGGCCAGCGCCTGTCCGCTCGTCTCCATCGCCCGCGCGAGATTCATCGCGAAGGCTTCGGGGTCGAACTTTTTGGCGGCCTGGGTTTCGATCGTAACGTCGCTCATGTCGGCGACACTATATGGTCATTTCCGGTTCGTCACCGCGTTGATGGATCACGGCAGCTTTGAGGTTAACCTTGGGGATCAACGTGTTGCACTGCGACAAAGTTCGGTTGTCATATTGAAGCCGCAGCGATCCGATTTGCTGTTTGGGCTTTAATCGTTTCGGGCCAGAATGGTTGGGGCTGCAGCAAGAGTTGATGAAATAAGCGTCACGCTGCTGCAAACCCAGACCAGCGAATTGGGGACTTCCGCAAGCGATGTCGGTGAATCGAAATAAGAGGGCGCTGGTTTTGGGAGCGGTGCTGCTGTCGGCGCTCGCGCTCGGCGGCTGCTCCAGTACGATCGCGGACATGCCCCTGGTCGGTACGCCTGCCGATGCGCCGGCGCGCCCAAAGGAGGCCGGCGCCTATCTTCCGGTTCACGACTTGCCGCCGGAACGTGAAGAGGCGGTGATACCGCCGGCGGAGCGGGCCAAGATCGAGGCGGAACTCGCTGCGGCGCGCGACCGCCAGGCGTCGATAGCGGCCAAAGACGCTGCCGCGAAGTGACCTGACAACACTGGCGCAGCCGGGTGTCCGTGGTAAAAGAACCCCAATTCAACCACAAATCAGGGCGAAGACATCCGTTTGATCCGCCTGAACTCGCCCTAAATCGTTGATTTAGCGCGATTTCCGGGACGAAACCGAATTCGGTTTCGAAACTGCACGAGTTCGGCGATTTTGCCCTGCCGGTTGCCGGAGCGAGGTCCCATGGAAGAATTTTACCGCATCCGCCGCTTGCCACCTTACGTGTTCGAGCAGGTCAACCGGGCCAAGGCGGCCGCACGCAATGCCGGCGCCGACATCATCGATCTCGGCATGGGCAATCCGGACCTGTCCACGCCGCCCCATGTCATCGAAAAACTCAAGGAAACGCTGGGCAAGCCGCGCACCGACCGCTACTCCGCCTCGCGCGGCATTACCGGGCTGCGCAAGGCGCAAGCGGCCTATTACGACCGGCGTTTTGGGGTGAAACTCAACCCGGAGACCCAGATCGTCGCCACGCTGGGCTCGAAGGAGGGCTTTGCCAACGTCGCGCAGGCGATCACCGCGCCCGGCGACGTGGTCCTGTGTCCGAATCCGAGCTATCCGATCCACGCCTTTGGCTTCCTGATGGCCGGCGGAGTGATCCGCTCGGTGCCCTCGGAGCCGACCCCACAATTCTTCGAGGCGGTCGAGCGCGCGATCATCCATTCGATCCCGAAGCCGCTGGCGATCGTGGTCTGCTATCCCTCCAATCCGACCGCCTATGTTGCGAGCCTCGATTTCTATCGGGATCTGGTGGCGTTCGCGAAGAAGCACGAGATCTTCATTCTGTCGGATCTGGCCTATGCGGAGGTCTATTTCGACGACAACAACCCGCCGCCCTCGGTGCTGCAGGTTCCCGGCGCGATCGATGTCACCGTGGAATTCACCTCGATGTCGAAGACGTTTTCGATGGCCGGCTGGCGCATGGGATTTGCCGTCGGCAACGAGCGCATCATCGCAGCCCTGGCGCGGGTGAAATCCTACCTCGACTACGGTGCGTTCACGCCGATCCAGGTTGCGGCAACCGCGGCGCTGAACGGTCCGGACGATTGCATCCGCGAGATGCGCGACACCTATCGCAAACGCCGCGACGCGCTGGTCGAATCGTTCGGCCGGGCAGGGTGGGAGATTCCGCCGCCGCAGGCCTCGATGTTCGCCTGGGCGCCGCTGCCTCCCGCGTTCCGCGGCGTCGGCAGCATGCAGTTCGCGACCCTGATGGTGGAGAAATCCGGCGTTGTGGTGTCGCCCGGAGTCGCCTTCGGCGAGCACGGCGAGGGCTATGTCCGCATCGCCATGGTGGAAAACGAGCAGCGGATCCGCCAGGCCGCCCGCGGCGTGCGCCGCTTCCTTGAAAGCGGCATTGAAACGTTGCACAACGTGGTTCCTCTCGCCAACCGGCGATAGGCATGATCCCGAAAAAGTCCGGTGTTGCGGGATGAGAGGTTTTCGGATCGCCTAATCATTGTCTTTCCGGCAGGTTTTTTGCGTCATGGTCGCACCCCTGAAAGTGGGTATTGCGGGGCTCGGCACCGTTGGCGCCGAAGTGGTCCGTCTCATCGAGCAGCAGGGCCGCAGCCTGTCGGCGCGCTGCGGACGCGGCGTGCGCGTTGTCGCCGTCACCGCGCGTTCGAAGGGGAAAAAGCGCGGTCTCGATCTGCGCGGCATCGCCTGGGCCAAAAATCCGCTGGCGCTGGCCAGCGATCCCGGCATCGACTGCTTTGTCGAATTGATGGGCGGGTCCGGCGAGCCCGCGCTGTCGGCGATCGAGGCGGCGCTGAAATCCGGCAAATCGGTGGTCACCGCCAACAAGGCGCTGATCGCCAAGCATGGGATGCGATTGGCGAAGCTCGGCGGAGAAGCATGGCGGCGCACTGAATTTCGAGGCGGCGGTCGGGGCCGCGATCCCGGTCGTCAAAACGCTGCGCGAGGGGCTGGCCGGCACCGGCATCAATCGCGTCTACGGCATCCTCAACGGTACCTGCAATTACATCCTGACCCGGATGGAGCAGGAGGGGTTGTCTTTCGCCGAATGCCTGAAGGACGCGCAGCGCCTCGGTTACGCCGAGGCCAATCCGTCATTCGACGTCGATGGCCATGACACCGCGCAGAAGCTTGCTATTCTTGCCAGCCTCGCCTTCGGCACCAAGGTCGCGCAAAGCGCGGTTTATGTCGAAGGCATTTCCTCGATCGCGCCGGAAGATCTGCGCGCCGCCGAACAACTCGGCTATCGCGTCAAGCTGCTCGGGGTCGCGGTGCGGACCGCGAAAGGCATCGAACAGCGCGTGCATCCGACCATGGTGCCGAAATCGTCCTCGATCGCGCAGGTGATGGGGGTCACCAATGCGGTGACCATCGACGGCGACGGTATCCCGCCGATCACGCTGGTCGGCCCGGGCGCGGGCGGAGCTGCGACGGCCTCGGCCGTGGTCGCCGATATCGCCGACGTCGCGCGCGGCATCCGCGCCATGCCGTTCGGCCGTCCGGTGGACAAGTTGCGCGACACGCGGAAGGCGCCGATGGAGCGCCACGAGGGTGGCTATTATATCCGCCTGATGGCGCGCGATTTGGCCGGTACTGCCGCGGCCATCGCCACCCGCCTTGCGGAACAAAAGATTTCCATCGAATCCATCGTGCAGCGGCATCCCGACGGCGTTGACGCGAGGCAGCGCGAAGGGCAAAGCTTCGCCGGTGCCGGTCATCCTGATCACCTATGCAACCAGCGAGGATGCGGTCTATCGTGCGCTCGAGGCGGTGCAGCGCGACAAGGTGATCAGTGGCCGGCCACAGGTGATACGGATCGAAAAAAACTAGCGCGTGATCCGAAACGGATCGCGCGCTCAACGATTGATTGCGGGCTGAAATACCCGTCCTGAAGACTTGAGGAGTTTGCCGATGTCGAGCCATATTTCCGTGCCGCCGCAGTTGTTGCTGGAGCGTATTCTCACGCTCGAAATCGTGCGGGTGACCGAGCGCGCGGCGGTATCGGCAGCAAGGCTGCGCGGCCACGGCAACGAGAAGGCGGCCGACCAGGCCGCCGTCGACGCCATGCGCCGCGAGCTCAACAAGCTGCCGATCGAAGGCACTGTTGTCATCGGCGAGGGTGAACGCGACGAAGCGCCGATGCTCTATATCGGCGAGAAGGTCGGCATCAATGCCGGCCCGCAGGTCGATATCGCCGTCGATCCGCTCGAGGGCACCACGCTGTGCGCCAAGGACATGCCGGGCGCGATCGCCACCATGGCGATGGCGGATGGCGGCACGCTGCTGCACGCGCCCGACGTCTACATGCAGAAGATCGCGGTCGGCCCGGGCTACAAGAAGGGCGTCGTCGAGCTCGATGCATCGCCAGCCGACAATGTCCGCCGGCTGGCCAAGGCCAAGGGGGTCGACGCGTCCGCCATCACGGTGCTGGTGCTCGACCGCCCGCGTCACTCCGATATCATCCAGGGCGTGCGCTCCACCGGTGCTGCGGTTCGCCTCATCACCGACGGCGACGTCGCCGGCGTCATCCATTGCGCCGATCCCGATAATACCGGGGTCGATATGTATATCGGCACCGGCGGCGCGCCCGAGGGCGTGCTGGCTGCGGCCGCGCTGCGCTGCATCGGCGGCCAGATGCAATGCCGGTTGATCCTCGACAGCGAGGAGAAGCGCGAGCGCGCCGCCAAGATGGGCGTCGCCGATCCGCGCATGATCTACGGCATCGAGGACATGGTGCGGGGCGACTGCCTGTTCTCCGCAACCGGGGTCACGACCGGCTCGCTGCTGGCGGGCGTCAAGTTCCGCAAGGATGTGATCGAGACCGAGACCGTGGTGATGCGCTCGGTCACCGGCACGGTGCGCTATATCAAATCCGAACACCGCCAGCTCGAAAAATTCCACCTCGATTGAGACCGTTGAAGCCGGGGATCACGGAGATGGCTGGCAAATCGTCGTCAGAGCTGTGCGAGGACGACCGCGACGCCTGGGAGCCCTTGTGGCAGGGCTACCTGCTTTCTACCAAGCCACCCTTGCCGCTGGCGTCACGAGTGACATGGCGGCGGTTCCTCGATCCGCGAAGGCCGGTTCCTTCGGCGCTAAGTCGACGGCGATTGATCGGCATTGCCCAGTATTTGCTGCACCGCTCGACCTGGGCGCCGGTGGCTACTGTTATCTCGAAGACCTGTTCGTCGAACCGCGGCCCGCGGCATCGGCGCAGGGCGGGCGCTGATCGCGGCAGTCGAGGCGGCCGCCCGTGACGCCGGCGCAAGCCGGCTCTACTGGATGACGCACGAAACCAACCAGACCGCGCAAAGCTATACGACCAGGTCGCCGAACGGCCGGGCTTCGTGCAGTACCGCAAGAAGTTTTGAATCGTCATTCCGGGCTCGATGCGGCGCCTCGCCCCGGAATGACAACAAAAAAGGGGGAGCGAACATGTCCGATATTTCCGCGGTCAAGGCGCTGGTGTTCGACGTATTCGGCACCGTGGTCGACTGGCGCACCAGCCTGATCGCGGATTTCACCAAATGGGGCGAGAAGCGCGGCATCAAGGCCGACTGGACCGCGCTGGTCGACGGCTGGCGCGCCCTCTATTCAGCTTCCATGGATGAGGTGAGAAAGCATCCCGAGCGCGGCTATGTCATTCTCGACAAATTGCACCGGCAGTCGCTGGAAAAGCTCGTCGCGCAGCTCGGGATTTCCGGGCTTGAACGATGCCGACCTGCATTACCTGACTCTGGGGTGGCATCGCCTTCATCCTTGGCCGGACAGCGTCTCCGGCCTGACCCGGCTGAAGACGAAATACATCATCTCGCCGCTCTCGAACGGCAATGTCGCGCTCTTGACCAACATGGCGAAGTTCGCAGGGCTGCCCTGGGATCTCGTGATGTCGGCGGAACTGTTCGAGCATTACAAGCCCGACCCCGAAACCTATCTCGGCGCCGCGCGCTTGCTCGGCCTGCCGCCGGAGCAGGTGATGATGGTCGCCGCCCACAACCACGACCTCAAGGCCGCCCAGAAACTGGGATTGAAGACCGCCTTCGTCGCGCGTCCGACGGAATACGGTCCCCTGCAGAAATACGATTTCGAGGCGACCGGCGATTGGGATATCGTCGCGAAAGATTTTAACGAGATAGCCGAGCGGATGGGCTGCTAGGCCGAGGCGGCACCATCTACCATCTCCCGAGCTGCTCGAGCCTTTTCCGTTTCGATAGAATCTAAACGGGGCTCAAGATTCTTGATTTGACGCGCTTTCTTGACGCGAAACGGTCTCCACTTCGCTTGAAAATGCTCTCGCTCTTGCGCGATGCCTGCCGACACGCGTCGGATTCAGCGGATCGCCCAACGTCCGCCTTACCCGCGTAGCGGACGTTCGTCACCGCCAAAGGGAGCCTTTCCCGCCGAGATGGTGATGCTCAGAGTCACAGTCTATCATCGTGTCGCAGAGACTTGTTGATCGGACCATTTTTCCAGTTCTCGAATTTCGGCCGCCCCCTCGATCGTCGTGATCGTCCCGTCGCGCGAGATCAGGATCGTGCGGGGAATGTCGCCCTGCCAGGCAGGATCGATTTCGAATCGAAGCCGTTCGACAAAGCCATCGCTCAAAGATCCAGTTATCCGCGGCCTGAAGACCGGCTCTTTCCAACATCGAGCGGGTAGCGTCAGGAAGGTCCGGCACAAGGTCCGCGCTGATCGTCACCACGTCGACGCCGCGATGTTCTTTCATGAATTCGTCCGAGCATCGGCAAGTTCGACCTTGCACGGCCCGCAGGTCACGCCCCAAAAATGCACAAGCGTCGGCCGGCCAGCGTGCGAACGCAGGACCTGCTGCCAGCTTCCACGTCCGAATGGCTTGAGCTTCGGCGGTGCTTTCGGAAGCCGGCGCCGAAAGCAAGAAACGCAGCAAGGAATATCTGGCAAGTAAATGGCGTTTCATGGCTCATCCTCGATCGGCTGAAAGCGATATCCGTCGGCCTTGGTCATCCAGGAGAGAAAGGTCTTGCCGGCCGTCGCGTGACCAGCAGCGGATGATCGGAGGTGTCGACGTGGTGGCGGCGACGCGAATCGGCTTCGACCAGGTCTATCCGTCGTCATGCGGACGTCATCAGATTGACCGTCGTCTTCTCGCCGTCGAATTCTTTCCAGACCATCGTCGTGCCGTGAGGGCCCGCCAATGACGTAGGGCCGCTGACGGATTGCGATCAGGCCGGCCGATCGGCAAGCGGCTCTGAAAACGTCCTGCCGCCGTCTTGCGAGCGGGCATAGAAGAGGCCCTTGCGAACCTTGCCGTTCGGTGTACCAGGTACATGGTACGTTCCGGCAGCAGAGATCGAGAGACTGGGCCCGTGATGTGGACATGCCGGCGATCTGCCAGTCATCCTTGCTGACTCGCTGAACCTCTCCCGGCGTCGACGGATCGGAAAAAGTCATGATCGCATGATCCCGAACGCCGCCTTCGAAGATGTTCCTGAATACGATCACGGGATGGCCGGGCCCGGCGAATGCAAGACCGAGACGGCAGCATTCGCAGGTATGGTCCGCAGCCAACATGCGGCTTCGGAGTAAGTTGCGCCGCGCGTCATTCGAGGACGCGAAGAACAGGCCGGCTCCATCGTATTTCTCGCCGCGCTGCTGCGCGGGAGCGCGGTTGCGCTTGTCGAGCCAGGCCGCAAACAGCGTTCCGTCGGCGTCGAACGCCAGCGCTTCGAAACGCTGGCTTTCATTGTTCGACGTGATCGGCCGCGACTCCGCGAAGGTCTGGCCTCCGTCCGTCGACCGCGTGTAGAAAACCTCGGCCGTTGAAGGCCTTGTCCCTGAATGTCGAAAAAGCCAAGGCGATGTAGCCCTTGCGGTCGACGACGATCTTGGGACGCGCATCGGGGCCCCAGTCCAGATTGAGGTGTTCCTTTGTCACTTGGACGCGGAGTTGAGAAGCTGTGGCCCGCATCCTTCGAACTGGCGACGGATATTTGACTTGCCGGCCATCCAGGCCAGCCACAGCGTTCCGTCCGGACCGAATGTCGGCGTAACCTTGGATGCGCAGCGAAGGACTGTCTCTTCGCACGCCGCTTCCGAGGCGTGCTGGTGGCTCATTTGGGCCCGAAGGCGACCGATTGCCAAAGTGCGACGGCAATCGTCGCAGGGATGACCTTCTTTGAAGCATGACCATACTCCCTGCAGAGCCCGTCGATCATCTGAACGCCACTTTCATGCCGGCGATAAAGGCTCGCGGCGACCCGGCATAGATCGAACCGGTCGTATTCGCGAGTACGCTTGCCGGATTCTGAACTCCGACCGCCGTGACCGTGTTTCCGATATTGTTAGCGGAAGCGACGTACGTCCGTGTTGAACACGTTTCGCACTTCAAGACATAGCTCAATTGCCCTGAAGTAGTCCGGTAACGAGGTCCGTCTTGTAGTGGACATTGAGGTTGACCAGTTCATAGCCCGGCGCCTTCAAGAGGTTCGCGTTATCCATGTAGAAGGAGTCCTTCCACTGAACCTCGACGAACGCGCCGAGCCCGTCAAACCGTCCGGAATTTCGTCATAGCCGAGCCGCGCCGTCAGTTCGTTCGGCGAGATGCCAGGGATCTTGTTTCCGTACACGGTTGAAGCTGAAGACGGCCCGTTGGTGATGTTCTCCGTGTATTCGGTATAGACTTCGTCGAGATAGGTGTAGGCCGCCGTGAACCTCCAACCGGCGATAGAACCCCAATCGGCTGCGAGTTCCACGCCGCGATGCTCCGAGCCTCGGCGCGTTGAACGTATAACTGATGCCGGCTGGATCGGGGTCGCCTGGCTGACGAGTTCGTTATGAAAGAACTCGTAGAAGCCGGTCGCACTGAGCTTGAGCGCATTGTTCGGCGTCCAGTCGACGCCCAGGTCGTAGCCCAGGTTCTTTTGCGTATCGAGCTGGGTGTTATTGCCCGACAAGCCGCTCGGAAGCACGAACAGGTTTGCTGACCTGAGGCGTTCCGTAACCGGTGGCGACGCGCGCGCGCAATTGCCACTCATTGTTCAATCGGTTTGTAGACCAGCGCTAATTCCGGCGCCGTATTCTCGAACTGCGGTCGGCAGCCGTGATGATGGTCGGGGAAACGACCGACGGATTGTTGCTCCAGGATAAGCAAACGCCGTATTCAAGCCCTTCAAGCTAGGTCGTTTCCCAGCCGATTCCGACGACCGCAGTCAAGGTCTGGGATTAGTTTGAGTTCTTCGCGAGCGCGCACGTCCGTAATTTGTGTGTCGACTGAAGACTGGTTGCTTTACAGGCGGCCGAGCGGGCGTTGCCGCCTGGGCATACATTTTGGGTGTCGCTGGACGTCGTCAGTATTGTAGACCAGCCGCCGACGAACGTGGTGGAATCCATCCCTAATATTTCACCGCGCTTGGTGATATCGCTCATGATAGTTGTAGGAGGGGAAATCGCCGAGTGAGCTGGTCGAACCCGTCGGCTGATTGATATTCCGGTCGTCAAATACGAACTGGTTTCGCCAGGTCGTCGTGTTGTCGAAATCGTGTTCCCATCGCGTGCCACCGATGATGTTCGGCGGTCGTCGCGGCCAAGGCCGTCACTGACCGCCGTCTTTTGACGGTACTTGCTGCGGGTTGAAGCCATTGTTAAACAATGACATCGTCCCGCAACCAAGCGTAGTCGCCCAGCGACGCATCCCTGCTGGAATGGGTTTTGGTGATACTGGTTGAGCGACGACCGTAATCGGCAGACGCGAATGCTCAAATCGTTGTTGATCAATTTGAAGGTCAAGCGGTCGTCCGGCGTCGCTTTAACCGTCGCAAGAAGATTCACCGTCTGGGTGTTGAACCAGCTATTGCTGATGAAGCCGTCGCCGCTCGCGTCACTCGCGAACAACGAGATCTCGAAATTACCGACCTTTTTGCCGGCGGCCAGATAGTTGTTAAGATAGCCGAAGCTTCCACCCTCGACCCCGTATTCGAAGCCATCAATGGTGCCGCCCGGCCGTGTACGGAAATTGAGCGCGCCGCCGGTGGCGTAGTTGCCGTACAGCGCGGAAGAGGGTCCCCGTATGATATCGATCGCCCCATAGGCATGTGGATCGATCAGGTCGCTCCGAGAAAGACCGTCCGGCTGTGTCACCGGAAAGCCGTCATCGAAAATCACGATGTTGCGGATACCAAAGCCATTGCGGGCGTTCGAACCGCGAATGGAAATTCCGAAATCACGCGGCCCATTACCCTGTTTCATCGATATCCGGGGCTGTCGCCTATAGGTCGGTCACCGAAAATGCCGGCCTGTTGTCGAATTGGCTGCGATCGATCGTTGTCGCCGTCTGGCCCGTTGGTGTCTGATTGAGCGTGCTGCGCGCTAGGCTCGTCGTAACGGTCTGATTCTGCGTCGACACAGTCACATTTGGTGTGGCAGCGAGTTGCCTCGTGGACCGTCGGGACGAGGCAGAGGAAACTCTTGGCTTCACGGCTGCGGGTTTGGCACGGGGCGCCGTCGGCGCCTCGACGGTCACCGGCGGCAACGTCCGATTGGTTGTCTGGGCATTAGTTTTTGAAGGCACAATGGAAAGCGAACCGCAAAGCACAAGCAGGCTCGCGCCACCCAGGGCACGAAGACGAAACATAGGAAAATCCTGACACCGGCGCAGGGGGCCGGCTTGCTGAAACTGCACCCAACCGGTACGGGCAGCCGCACCGATCGCTCGGGTCGTTTAAGAAGTCAGGAAATGGAAGGCGGGGCGCGCGCTTGCGCATTCGAGCCGCCCCTGAGAGGCGGCATAGGCTCAGCAGCTTCGAGCCATGATACAAGCTGGTACTCGCGCTGCAGGATAACGAAAACGAGCGGCGGTGGATCGATGGCTACGGCGCCGCCGTGGCCGGCAGCACAAGCGGCACAGCAACTACCGTTATGATGTTGAGGCGTGGCGGGAGCGGTCTGCACGTCATCCTGAGGGGACGTCATTTCCGAACAGATCGTGGCCATATAAAGCGGGTCAGAGATGGCGTTGGCGACAACGCGAAACGCCGCGATCGGCGCAATCAATTGCACCATAGCCGCAAGCAGCACGATTGGAATTAAGGCTCCCAGCCGCCGTCGCATGATCTTCCCCAGAATTCTTGAAAATCTCGTAGCATTGGCCTCATGCATTGTCGAGGCAGAAGCGGATGTCGGTGCACGTAACGGCAATTGAAATCAGCCTGACAGGCAAATCACTGATTTGCCTGTCCAGTCCTCTCTGCAAAAATATTTCTGTTTTCGCCTGACCCAAATCACTTCTATATCCGCAGCCGTCCCGTCCCACTCAGAGGGGCGTTTCGCGATCGTCACGGACGTCGGTGCGGGATGCGATGGACGCGGCGGCGCTCTTGACGACAGCGCCAATGCGGACGGAGAAGTCGTGTGGTCCTGACGCCTCGACGCCGGCGTCAAGTCGTGAGAAGCAAGCTTCTCAGGGGTGACGGTGACAAGAAAGCCCGATCGCCGGGGAGAGCACGAAGGAAACCGTTAAAACCATTGCGTGCGGGAATGCCGGGTGATTCCGGTGCGACTCGTTGTGACTACACGCGCGTGCTTACTACCACTTCACGCGCGGCTGCGGGTGCACTGGGCACCCGGCATTCCCCACGCCCTCCTTGGGCGGAAGGTTTTTGCAAAACCGGGCGCAATCGCGCCGCGGGAACGCGGAGTCGTATCCCAGCCACCACCCGGGGATGACGGGTATAAGTCGGGACCGGCGCGCACGAATCATTGAACCCGCGACGATCCGGCTTATCTGCTGAAAGCATCATGACGCTTCCCGCATCCGCATTGCCCGTTGAAGCGCCGCCGGCGTTTCTCGGTGTGTCGCATTCCCTGACCGGAAAACTGTGGCGCGACCGGCTCGACGCGCGCGGCGCTGCGCGCGCGCTGGCGATCGCGCAGCGCTATCAATTGCCGGAGATGCTGGCGCGGGTGCTGGCGGGGCGCGACGTCGAAATCGACGCGGTCGAAGATTTTCTCGATCCGACCATCCGCAAATTGATGCCTGATCCCTACACCGTGACGCAGATGGAAGCCGCCGCAAAACGCATCGCGGACGCAGCCACCCGAAACGAGAAAGTCGCGATCTTCGGCGATTACGACGTCGACGGCGCCACCTCGGCGGCACTGCTCGCCTGGCACCTGCGCCATTGCGGGCTCGATCCGCTGATTCACATTCCCGACCGCATTTTTGAAGGCTACGGCCCCAACGTCGAGGCTATCCGCATGCTCGCGGAAAAGGGCGCGACACTCCTGGTGACGGTGGATTGCGGCACCACCAGCCTGGAGCCGCTGGCGGAAGCGCGCCGTCTCGGGATGTCGGTCGTGGTGATCGATCACCATCAATGCGGCGATGAATTGCCCGAAGTGGACGCGCTGGTGAACCCGAACCGGCTGGACGATCTCTCAGGCCTTGGCCATCTCGCCGCCGTCGGTTTGGTGCTGGTTACGCTGGTTGCGGTCAATCGCGAACTGCGCGCGCGAGGCTTCTGGACCACTGAGATGCCGGAGCCGGATTTGCTCGGCATGTTGCATCACGTCGCGCTCGGCACCGTCGCAGATGTCGCGCCGCTGGTCGGGCTGAACAGGGCCTTCGTCGCCAAGGGCCTGATCGCGATGCGGCGCCGCGATCATGTCGGCCATACCGCGCTGATGGACGTGTCGCGGCTGAACGGTCCGCCCGAGGCCTGGCATCTCGGCTTCATGCTGGGCCCGCGCATCAATGCGGGCGGAAGGATCGGGCGCGCCGATCTCGGCGTGCGGCTGCTGTTGGAAGGCGACGTCTCCGAGGCCGCGCGGATCGCCGCCGAGCTCGACCGGTTGAATTCCGAGCGCCGCATCATCGAGCAGGCGGCGGAGGCGCAGGCCGAAGCCGAGGCGCTGGCGTCGCTCGGGCTCGAAGACAAGGGTTCGGTGATCGTTACCGCCTCGGAAGGCTGGCATCCCGGCGTGGTCGGCCTCGTCGCCTCCCGGCTTAAGGAGAAATTCGGGCGGCCGGCCTTTGCCATTGCGCTGGAGCCTGGCGGGATCGGCACCGGCTCGGGCCGCTCGATCGGCGGCGTCGATCTCGGCAAGGCCGTGCGTCAGGCGGTTCACGACGGTCTGTTGCTGAAGGGCGGCGGCCACGCCATGGCCGCCGGCGTTACGCTGCGCAAAGAGAAATTGGCGGAATTCCGCGCCTATATGGAAAGCGCGCTTGCCGCTGACGTGGCGGGCTCGCGCCATGTCAACGAGCTCTTCATCGACGGCGCCGTCAGCGCGCGCGCGGTGACGCCGGAATTGGCGGCGACGCTCAATCGCGCCGGCCCGTTCGGCAGCGGCAATCCGGAGCCGGTCATCGCGTTGCCGTCGCATCAGCTGGTCTATGCCGATGAAGTGGGGCAGGCGCATCTGCGCGTGCGGTTCAAATCCGGCGACGGCGCCATCGTCAACGGCATCGCGTTTCGCTCGATCGGACAGAAGCTCGGCAACGCGCTGATCCAGCATCGCGGCCAGCCCTTGCATGTCGCGGGATCGCTCGCGGTCGATCGCTGGCAGGGCAGCGAGCGGGTGCAGCTGCGCGTGCTCGATGTCGCGGTGCCCGATCTGGGACCAGCGGTGATCAGGTAAATCTTCAACAATAATAATTGGTCAGGAGCGGAAATGACGGGACAGGTTCAAGGCAAGGTCGCATTGGTTACCGGCGGCGCGTCGGGCATCGGCGCAGCGTGCGTCGAACTGTTGGCGCGCGAGGGCGCCTTGGTTGCGGTCACCGATATCGACGAACTCAGGGGGCCTGAGCTGGTCGCCCGACTTAACAAGGTTGGCCTCCAGGCGGTGTTTTTGCAGCAGGACGTGACCAGCGAGGAGCGGTGGGTCGAGGTGGTGGCTGCGGTTGAAAAGCGCTTCGGCCGGCTGGACATCCTGGTGTCGAACGCCGGCATCGGCATAGCCGTGCCGTCGATCACCGATATGTCGCTGGAAGACTGGCGCCGGCAGACCGCGATCAACCTCGACGGCGTATTTCTTTCGGTCAAACACTGCCTGCCCGCGATGCGCCGAGGCGGCGGCGGCGGTTCGATCATCATGATGTCGTCGCTCGCGGGCCTGCGCGGCGCGCCGGGCCTTTCCGGCTATTGCGCGACCAAGGGCGGCGTTCGGCTGTTCGCCAAAGCGATCGCGATGGAATGCGCTTCCGCCGGCGACGGCATCCGCGTCAATTCGGTTCATCCCGGGATCATCGACACGCCGATCTGGGGCAAGATTCCGACCGAAGCCACGGGACGCGGACAGAACGCGCCGATCGATCCGGAGGAACGCGCGAAACTGGCGACGCCGCTCGCGCGCGCCGGCCATGCTTCGGAGATTGCGCAGGGCGTGCTGTATCTGGCGTCCGATGCGTCCAGCTACGTGACCGGAACCGAGCTCGTCATCGACGGCGGCATGAACGCGGGCGGCGCGGTGCGCCGGACCTAACCGCCTTGTCTCAACCGCGCCAAAACCTTGAGCCCGCCATAGCCGTCCGCCGGCAACAGCCCCATCTTGATCTGATAATCCTTGATCGCCTTCATGGTGTCGTTGCCGACGCGGCCGTCGGTACCGCCGGTATCAAAACCCGCCTTCGTCAGCCGGACCTGCATTTCCTGCACTTCCGCGAGTGTCAACGCGCGCTCCGAGCCTGGGAACGGCTGCAGGAAGGGCGGTGCGCCGAGAATGCGGTCGCCGAGATGGCAGATCGCCAGCGCGTAGTTCATCGACGGGTTGTAGCTGCGCACCGAATAGAAATTCGGTCCGAGCAAAAAGGCCGGACCGCCCGCGACCGGTATCCATAGCTGCGCGCTGGCATTCGGTTGCGGAAACGGCTTGCCGTCGGCGCGCGTCACACCGGCACTGGCCCATGCGGCGTAGCTGCGGCTGCCGCCGGGCGCGCCGCCGGGCGCGCGGACTTCATAGCCCCAATGTTCGCCGCGGTGATATTTGCCGCGGTTGACCAGATAGCGCGCGGTCGAACCGAGCGCATCGTCGGGCTTGCCGAACGGCGACACCCGGCCGTCATGATCGTAATCGATCCCGACATTGAGCCAGACTTCCGGCATCCACTGGGTGTGGCCCATCGCGCCGGCCCAGGATCCCCGCATTTCCTCCGGCGTGCTCCAGCCGCGATCGACGATCCGCAGGGCATTGATGAGCTCGCTCTCCCAATAGGCTTTGCGGCGCGGCTCGTTCCAGGCGAGCGCCGCCAGCGACGGAAATACCGGGCGCATATGGTTCTGCTGCACCAGCGGATCGCCGAACGCGGATTCGACGCCCCACAGCGCCAGCAGCGTGCCGCGCTCGACGCCGTAATCCTGTTCGATCCGCGCAAACAGCGCCTCGTTCTTCCGCAGCGCTTCCTTGCCGGCGATGATGCGCCAGTCCGAGACGCGGCGATTGATGTATTGCCAGATCTGCTCGTTGAACTCCGGCTGGTTCCGCAACTGCCTGAACACGGACATGTCCGGCTCGGTGCGGCCCATCGCGCGGTTCCAGGTCGCCTCCGAAATGCCCTTCGCCAGCGCTCTTGCGCGAAAGCTGTCGCGCCATTGATCGTAGCCGGGCGGCGCCGCGGCCAAAGCGCTGAGGGGATGCGCGAGCAGGGCGGAGGCCACGAGGCCGGATCGCAGCAGGGCGCGGCGCGTCGGGTTGTTCAGGGAATCAGGTTGCTTCATCGGCGCAGTCTAGCGGTGCGGGAAGGGGCGCGGCAGGGGCCGCCGCCCCGGAGACTAGCTATCCTGCTGCAGCTCTGCGGCGATTTTGGACAACCAGCGGCGGACCGTCGCTTGGCCCGTGGCGCTCAAGCCCGCCATCAACCGCCGCTCCAGCGCCATCGCGTGCCGGCGGCATTTATCGAGCAGGCTCACGCCGCGGCGGGTCAGCGTCCACTGCAGCAGCCGGCCATGCACCGGGTGCGGCGTCTTCCGGATCGCGCCGTCGCGTTCCAGGTTGCGGATGATGACGCCGACGGTCTGCGGGGTCAGCAGTGCCACCCGGGCGAGGTCCGCGCCGGACAGGCCCGGATAGGCCTTCAGCATGGTCAGCACGACGAATTGCGGCGGCGTGACGCCGAGATCGGCGAGCGCCCGTTCCAGGGTCAGCCGGGCGGCGCGCCTGCGCCTGCCGCAGCAGATAGGCGAGGTAGCCTTTTTCGCCCCGCTTGCCCTGGCCGGGCGGCGGCGGCCGGACGCCGGCGAGGGCGGGATGTTCGGCGGGCTTCTTTCGGCCGCGGGAGGGTTTTCTCGCGCGCCGCGATTTTCCGAGCTTTTTCGTTCTCCGGCCCGGCGGCTTTCGCGCCGGCCGCGATTTTGTCTTCGAAGTTTCATTCTTGCGCATGATATAAGTGCCCTTATAATAACTCAGAGCACTTATAATATGAGGTGATGAACATGTCACATGCCCGCAGCGAGTACGAAGACTTCAAGGCGCTGGCGCCGGATGCCTACGATGCGGTGTTTGCGCTTGCCCGTGTCGCCGGCAAGGCCGGCATCGACAAACAGTTGCTGGAACTGATCAAGCTGCGCGCCTCGCAGATCAATGGCTGCGCATTCTGCGTGCAGTATCATATCTTGCAAGCCGAGAGCCTCGGCATTCCCGTCGACAAACTCAACCTCGTCGTGGTCTGGCGCGAGGTGTCGCTGTTTTCTCCTCGGGAGCGCGCGGCGCTGGCCTGGACCGAGGCGCTGACATTGCTGCCCGGCGGCGTCAGCGACGAAGTCTATGCGGAGGCGAGCGCTGAGTTTTCCGAGCAGGAACTGCTCTATCTCACATCGGCGATCGCTTCGATCAATGTCTGGAACAGGTTCGGCGCGGGTTATCGCTGGACCCCGCCGGCGCGGCAAAAAGCCGTGGCTGCGGCTGCATCGTGAATATCAGTTGTCGCCGCCGCTTTACTGCGCATCGGAATGGGCGGTGTCCTCCGGCACTGCACGCGCCACGGCCGGCGACGCGGCGATTTCCGGCCCGATCTCGCGGCCATGGCCGCGGATCAGGCGCTCATAGGCCGAGATCAGCGTGACATAGGGATTGACCCAGAGCCAGCCGTCGCGCGTGAACACCTGCACGTCGAAATGCAGATGCAGGCTGGTGCCGTTGGGATGGTCGAGATAGTTCGAAACCACGCCGATCTTCTCGCCCTCGTTCACGCTGCGGCCGTTGAGCTCGCCGTCGGCGTCCAGCGCGGCCGGGACTCATATGCATATAGCGAAAGCGAACGTGTTCGGTTGGGGTATTGACCTGCAGCGTGACCGCCTGCTGCTTTGGCGCGCGGATCACGACGGCGTCGCGAACGGCGACCACTGCCTGCTGCTTGGGGTCGCAGCGATCGGCGCCTTCAACATTGGGCGGACACGGCGCGGGACGGATGTCCTCGCCCTGATGACCAAAACCGCTCGGGCACTGTCCGACATTAAAACTGCGCGCTTCGCAGAAAGTATCCCGCCAGGGATAGCTGGTATTTCCCCCTGTCAATTCGTCCGGCGGCTTTTCGGCCGATCTGCGACTCCTGAATTCCTGCGAATGGACGAATGCCACCGCTTTTTGCAGTGGAAATCGAATTTGGGAATAGGCGGTAAGGTCGGCGCGGCCGCCTTGCTTGCGCAAACCTGAATTGGCGATGATGTCGCCGCTCGGGCGATAGGTGAAATCAGGCGAGCGTTCGGCCGGCCGCTCGGCGATGCCCGACGCAATGTCCATTCGTGGCCGCGAGGGCAGGCCGCCGGCGACCTGGAGGGCCTTGAGGAAATGCTCGGCCACGGGATAGGCCTCTCGGCAGGCCAGCCTTCGTGCGCGTGGCGTCGAGTCCAGACACTGGATCGACACTACATAGGGAACGCCGAAGCGCGTGAAGGCGTAGCGCACATAGCCTTCACGGATGAAGCGGCGGAGGTCGGGGAATTGCGCCGACAATGCTTTGACCGGTTCGCCCTTGCCACCGAAGGGATCCTCGATGTCATAGAGCAGGATCGAGCCGGTGATCTGGACTTCGACCGGCTTGGCGAAAGTTCGCTGCGGCATGCCGTCGCGGGCGCCGGGCTCCAGCGAAAACACCGCATCGTAACCGGCGGGGCCAGCGTCAAACAGATCGATGGGACGGAAATCGGCCTGATAATGCGACAGCAAAAGGCTAGCCGGCGCGCCGTTCGACCGGGCGTCCAGGAATGCCGCGGTGTTGAAGGGCAGCAGCACCGGCACCGGACTGCGCCCGATGCCGGTGAAGACCTGCGAGGTCACCGCGTTTAGCTGCACCAGTGCCGGCCGCGAACGTGGATCGAACCTGCGGAACCGCCGTTGTTCCGAAAAGGTAAACGCGGGCGCTACCGCTGGATAGCTATTGATCTCCGATCGGAGCTGGTCGAGTGCGGCGCGCCAATCGACCCGGACCGCCGAGATCGCCGGTGTCCTGAACGCGTCGGCGTGCGCGCGATTGACGGCAACCAGCAGCAGCAGCGATGCCAGCGTAGGGACAAGCGAGCCGGGGCAAGGAACGGCAGACAGTCTTCTTTCTCAGCCGCCCCCGGAGCATGCCCTGATATCGCTTAGTCCTTTGCGCGCTCGACGTAGGAGCCGTCTTCGGTCATGACCACGATCCGCGTCCCGACGCCGATATGCGGCGGCACGGCGGTTCGCACGCCGTTGGAGAGGATGGCGGGCTTGTAGGAAGACGACGCGGTCTGGCCCTTGGTGACCGGCTCGGTGTCCACGACTTCCAGGGTCGCGCGCTGCGGCATCTGGATCGCCACGGGAAGAACGCCGTGAAGCGACAGCTTGACCTGCATGTTTTCCTGCAAATACGGCGCGGCCGAGCCGATGACATCCTTCGGCACCTGCACCTGATCGTAGGTGTCGGTGTTCATGAAATGGAAGCCGTCGGCATCCTCGTAGAGGTAGTTGAAATTGTGGTCCTCGATGGTCGCCTTCTCGACCTGGTCGGTGGTCTTGTAGCGCTCGGAAATCTTTACCCCGTCGCTGATCCGGCGCATCTCGATCTGGCTGACCGGAGTTCCCTTGCCGGGATGGATGTTTTCGGCGGTCAGAACCACGTAAAGCTTGCCGTCTTGCTCGATGACGTTGCCCTTGCGAATAGAACTGGCGATGACTTTCAAAGCTGTTTTTCCTGATGTTCTGGCCCGGGACCGATCAGAACATGGGCGTCCCGAGGCCAGCGAAGCGGTTTCGGGCTGCAACATACTGATTTTGCCGATGGATGCCAGCGTTTTACGGGCTTTCGGGGCGGCTCGTCAAGGACCGAAAACCATGGGTTTGGCGGTGCCGGACGCGTGGGCGGCACGCCGGTCATTCCGATTGGGCGCCGGGATTACTGACGACCTTGCTGTTGGTCTCGGCGAAATCGGGAGGGACCGAAAACGTCCCGGTTTTCAGGTCATAGACGCAGCGCCAGCCTTCGATCCACGGCAGGGTTTTTCCTCGCCCTGCGTGTCGAACGACAGGCTGATGACAATAACGAATCCATATTCCCGGTGATCTGTGGTCAAACATGGCTTGATTCCAGGTTCACGGTTAGTCATCGAAGCGGTGCCGGTGGTTCAGCCGGACAGGCAGATGACGCTGCAACAGAAATGGTCCAGATGACTGAAAACCCCATTGGGGAAGCTGCCTGCTCACCATCGCCATGGTGGACGCCCGCGCGGTACGCCGACATCAGGCCGTTTCTGATGGCGCGGAGCGCTGTGACCAGGGCCATCAGGGCATGGTTCGACGAGCAGGGCTTTGTCGAGGTCGAAACCGGAATTTTGCAGGTTTCGCCCGGGAACGAGATTCACCTGCACGCACCGCGGACCGAACTCAGGCACGCCGACGGCAGCCGCGCGACACGATATTTGCGGACCTCGCCGGAATTCGCCTGCAAGAAATTGCTGGCCGCGGGCGAGGCGAAAATCTTCGAATTCGCGCGGGTGTTTCGCGACCGCGAGCGCGGCGATCTGCATCTGCCCGAATTCACCATGCTGGAATGGTACCGTGCCAATACCAGCTACGACGCCGTCATGGCCGACAGCGTCGTCGTCATTGCCCATGCCGCGCAGGCGACCGGCATCGGGCAATTTTCGTTTCGCGGCAAGGCTGCCGATCCCTTTGCCGAGCCGGAGCTGTTGACGGTGGCGGCCGCCTTCGAGCGCTTCGCCGGCATCGATCTGCTTGGCACCGTTGTGGACGGCAAAGGCGATCGCGCGCGGCTTGCGGCAGCCGCAGGGCAAAGGGTACGGATCAGCGATGACGACACCTGGTCGGACATTTTCAGCAAGGTGCTGGTTGAGTACGTCGAACCAAAACTGGGGCAGGGGCGTTTGACCATATTATTCGAATATCCGGTTCCCGAGGCGGCGCTGGCGCGCGCGAAACCGTCCGACCCGCGTGTCGCCGAACGCTTCGAGATCTATGCTTGCGGCGTCGAGCTGGCGAACGGATTTGGCGAGCTGACCGACGCGCGCGAACAGCGGCTTCGCTTCACGGAAGCGATGGACGAAAAGCAGCGGCGCTATGGCGAGCGCTACCCGCTCGACGAGGAATTTCTCGCGGCGGTGGCCGCCATGCCGGAAGCCAGCGGCGTCGCGCTCGGCTTCGACCGGCTGGTGATGCTGGCCAGCGGCGCAATCAGGATCGATCAGGTGGTGTGGACGCCGCCCGCGGGTGACGCATGAGCAATATCGATTTCAACAAGAACCCTGTCAATTTCAAGCCGACCGCCGCGTTGCGTGAGCCCACCGAACTGGTCGCCCACGGCCTTGTGTCCGTCGCAGCTCTTCCCGATCTGCAAAAGGTCGCGGCGCGCTATGCGGTGGCGGTGACGCCGGACATCGCCGCGCTGATCGACCCCGATGATCCCGACGATCCGATCGCGCGGCAGTTCATTCCAAGTGCCGAGGAATTGGTGACCGGGGAGGGTGAGAATGCCGATCCGATCGGCGATTACCCGCATTCGCCGGTCTCGGGCATCGTCCACCGCTATCCCGATCGGGTGCTGTTCAAGCTGGTGCATGTCTGCGCGGTATATTGCAGGTTCTGTTTCCGCCGTGAAATGGTCGGTCCGGGCAAGGGGACCGCGCTCTCGCAAGGTGCGTACGACAATGCGCTTGCCTATATCCGCGCGCATCCGGAAATCTGGGAAGTCATCCTGACCGGGGGCGACCCGCTGATGCTGTCGCCGCGGCGGCTCGCCGAGATCATGGCCGATCTCGCCGGCATCGACCACGTCAAGGTCATCCGGATTCACACCCGGGTGCCGGTCGCCGAGCCAGCGCGCATCTGCGCCGAGATGATCGCCGCGCTGAAGGTCAAGGGCGCGACCACCTGGGTTGCGCTGCACGCCAACCATGCCCGGGAATTGACCGACAGGGCCCGCGCCGCCTGCGCCGATATCATCGACGCCGGCATCCCGATGGTCAGCCAGTCGGTGCTTTTGCGCGGCGTCAACGATAATGTGGCGGCGCTGGAAGCGTTGATGCGGGCCTTCGTCGAATGCCGCATAAAGCCCTATTACCTGCATCACGGCGATCTCGCGCCCGGCACGGCGCATCTGCGGACCACGCTCGAACACGGCCAGGAGCTGATGCGAAGCCTGCGGGGGCGGGTCTCCGGATTATGCCAGCCGGATTACGTGCTCGACATTCCCGGTGGCCACGGCAAGTCGCCAGTCGGTCCCTCCTATCTATCGCCGGCAAATTCTTTTTCGGGGGAGCGTGAACAGGAAGCGGAAACGCGCTATCGTATCGTCGACTATTGCGGCGACGTGCATCTCTACCCTCCGAAGTCGTGATCCACAGATCATGGAGGGAGGAGGGGCAGCGCCGGAGCCGCCGGAGGAGGAGGGCAATCGCGCTGTCGAGAATGCGGTGATGCTCGGTTTCCTGTGCGTGCTGGTGGCAGCGGGAATCTGGTTGCTTGGTACGATGGCCGACATACGAAAGGTTCAGGACTGCGCGGCCCAGGGTCGCCGCAATTGCGCAGAGATCGAAATTCCCGACCGGGCGCGATAGACGCATTTCTCTAAATGGGAGAAGCAAGATGAAAAAAATGCCCAAGAAAAATTCCAGGATAAGAATGAGAAAAATCAGGACGAGGCTTGATCGCGACCATGGCGCTGATGCTGATGGGTGGCACGGCCGCCATCGCGCAGACCGGCGGCGGCGCTGGATCGAAGGGCGCGGCAAGTCAGACCCAGCCTGCCCGCGAAGCGCCGGTCGGCCACCGTCAGCCGCGGGCCGCCGACGTTCCCTCGGAGAAAAATCTGAGCAATCCGAACGATCCCGTGAACAAGGAAGACCAGGCCCTCGACCGCAAGATCAAGAGTATTTGCCGGGGTTGCTAGCGCGTTTTCAAGCGAAGTGGATACCGGTTCGTTTCAAGGAAACGCATCAAGCCAAAAGTCTAGTCTAGCGCGCCGGCACGGCCGGCGGCGGGGCGCGAAACCTCACGCCCCGCTCAGTCAATCGGCATAACAGCCCTAAGCCGAACGTTCCCGGAATTTGCCGCGCTGAGCTTCGCGTCTTGCCGCCACCGCGTCGGCCAGCAGGTCGAGCGCCGGCACGGTCGTCTCCCAGTCGATGCAGCCATCGGTAATGCTCTGCCCATAGGTCAGCGCAGCGCCCGGCAGCACATCCTGGCGACCCGCGACCAGATTGCTTTCGATCATGACGCCCATGATGCGCTGCTCGCCGCCGGATATCTGGCGGGCGATATCGGCGACGACCAGTGGCTGGTTCTCCGGCTTCTTGCTGCTGTTGGCGTGACTGGCATCGATCATGATCCGCTGGGTCACGCCTGCACGCGCGAGTTCGGCTGCGGCGGAGGCGACGCTTGCCTGGTCAAAATTCGGTCTGCTGCCGCCACGCAGAATGATGTGGCAGTCGGCATTGCCGGTCGTCGTTGCGATCGCTGAACGTCCCCCCTTGGTGACCGCCATGAAATGGTGGGGATGCGATGCCGACTTCACCGCGTCGGCTGCGATGCGCACATTGCCGTCGGTTCCGTTCTTGAAGCCGACCGGGCAGGACAGTCCCGAAGCAAGCTCACGATGAATTTGGCTCTCCGTTGTGCGCGCGCCGATCGCCGCCCACGCCACCAGATCGGCGATATATTGGGGTGTCGTGAGATCGAGGAATTCGGTCGCTGCCGGCACGCCGAGATTGTTCACCGCCGAAAGCACGTTTCGGGCAAGGCGCAGGCCCTTGTTGATGTTGAAGCTGCCGTCGAGGTCGGGATCGTTGATCAGCCCCTTCCAGCCCACCGTCGTGCGAGGCTTCTCGAAATAGACGCGCATGACGATCTCGACCCTGTCGGCCAGCCGTTCGCGCAAGCCTGCGAGGCGCTCGGCGTAGTCCACGGCCGCGACGGGATCATGGACCGAGCAGGGACCGACGACGACGAGAAGGCGGTCGTCCGTTCCGTTGAGGATCGCGTTGACGGCGTTGCGCGCCGCCATCACGACGCGCGTCGCAGTCAAGGTGCGCGGTATTTCGCGCATCACCTCTTCCGGCGTACTCAGCTCTCTTATTTTCTTTATTCGAAGATCGTCTGTCGTGCTCAACACGGCTGTGGCTCCTGTTTTTAAGAACCTGCCGGCCAAACAAAAAGCCGCCAGGTCTGGCGGCTGTTCGGACTTCCTGCTGCAATTTTTCAGATTGAGCGCGATCCTCCCACCGCCAGCGAGCTGTCGTAGCTAAAATACCAAAAATAGCTGGTGGCGACGGTGATCATGCGGGCTCTATAGCGCACGCGTTCTGTCTTGTCATCACAAAATCGGGCCGATCGGGCTGCTCAGGCCTTCCGCGCGGCGAGCGCCACGCCGATCAGAGACGCGCCGCCGAACAACAGATTGATGCCGACCAGAAGGCCGATCGCCCATTCCGCCGAGCCCGGGAGCCCGGTGATGATCATGGCCGATATCAGGATGTCCAGGAGGCCGGAGAACAGCATCCAGCTCCAGCGCTCGGACAATTCGCGGCGATGCTCCAGCGCATACATGATGGTCGCGACCCCCTCGGCCAGGAAATAGGCGCCGATCACGATCGTGAGCGTCAAGACGCCCTGGGCGGGCCTGGTCAGCAGGATGAGGCCGGCGCCGAGGGCGAGCACAGCCGAAATCAGCGACCACCAGAAGCCCGGCATCTGCCGCGCCCAAATGGTCATCGCCAGGCCGGCGGCGCCCGAGATCAGGAACATCCAGCCCAGAAAGATCGTGAAGGCGAGGCCCGCGATTAACGGCGCGATCATCGCAGCCAGGCCGAGGACGGCGAGCACGATGCCTTCAATCAGGAAAGCCTTCCAGTGCTCGTGCACCGCGGCGCGCATTTCGGATTGTAGCCTGGTGATGTCCTGGGGAAGGGTCATTGGAAGTCTCCCGATGCCGGCAACGTAGGGTGACGCCGTAATGTGACGCCATAATATAGCCTGCGCCAACGCCGCAGAGGCAACTTTGTTTGCAGGCGTGGTGTGTCCTAGCCTTGACCCTGCGCGGACGAAAAACCTGAGGCCGCGGTGCGTATCCGGTTGCGGCCGAGAATATAGATCGCCGTGGTCACCAGCAACAACGCGCTGCCCACCAGGATCGAGGTAAGCCCGATCGGAACGAGAACCAGCGCGACGTTGCGTTCGGGATTGACCAGCCAGTGATGGATCGAGGTCAGCACAAAGGTCAGCCCGATAAACCCGGCGCCGCCGCCAACTACCAGAAGCGCCCACATCCGCCGCAACTGGCTCAGCCGGGCGCGGGCGATTTCGGTGCGGGGGGCCTGGTGGTGGCCGACCCGCCGCACCAGGCGTATGGCGAAGGCAATCGAACTGAACCCGATCAGCACGCTCACCATTCCCAGCGTCAGCCGGGTCGATGGACCAATATCGGCGTTCTGCTGCAGCGTCAGCAGCGGAAAATCGAATGCCGCATGCAGCGCTACCGGCGCAAACAGCATCAGAACGCGGCTCGATATCCGCGCCCAGTCGCGGTGACGCCGGTGCGCGCCAAGCGCGGTGCCGGAGCGGCCGAGCGCAAGATAGGCGCCGGCGATGACGCCGAGCGCGCCGTGGAACGGGACCGTCAGAACGCTGCGCAACGCGGCCAGCGATCGCCACATTTCGGCGTGCTGCACGAGATAAGCGAGGTTTTCATAGGCCGCGAAGCCGAGCCCCACCGCAGCACCATAGACCACCGTGTCCATCGGATCCGCGAACGGCCGCCGCCGCGCCGAGACCGCGACGATGGCGAGGATCTTGACGGCTCTCCTCGGGAAGCGCGACCCCGAATACCGAGTGCAGGACTTGCGCCACCCAGGGGTTCTCGGGGCTGGCGACGATCGCGGCAAATGGCGCGCGCGCAAAGCGCAGCAGGGAAATGCTGGCGGCGCCGAGGAAAAACGCGGTCCAGACCTTGGCGGGCGGACCGGGACGCTCGCCGGCGGCGATCACGAGCCACAAGATCAGCAGCGCGGGCGCTACCGCTGCCGTTCCGATAGCGGTCGGAAGAGATGCAAGAAGGTTCATCGGAATAGTAGATACGTCATTTTTCTCCATTATCCACTGCTCGAAACGCGCCAGTGCGGCCGCAAGTCGCGGGCGGGTGCGCCCGAGCCCGGTCCGGCCGCATCAGCCGATCAAGATCCCCTGCAGATATTTTTCAGTTTTGCATTCACGCGCGCGTCTTTGGCGCCGAACGAATCCACATATCTTGCGGCGTCGACCGTGGAAGGCGGAAGCGCGCGTAATGACGGCTTAGCGGTAGCGGACGACGTGGCGGGGAGCTGCTCCGTCAAATCAGCCGAGCCGCGCGCCTGGGTTCGGGATTGATCTGCAATCCGGCGACGATCGCGGACCGGCACAGCGCAAACCGCGACGACGCCAAGAATTTCATGTCAGCCTCTCAAGTCACCGATGGAACCCGGCCGAGAATATCGGTGGGGCCTAATTATCGAGTTAAATCAGTAGGATTTCCTGAATTTCTCAAAGCGAATTGCCCGCAATCGCTGCCGCGGTCTATCCGCGACTCAGAGATCGCCGCATGCTGCCGGGGCCGCCGCAAGGCGAAGGCGTTGTAGATTCTGTGGTCGACAGACGCGGGGAGGCACACCGGGTGGTTTTATTCCGCGGAGCAGAGACACACACACGCTCGGTTCTCAAGGCGCTGAGTTGGCGCACTCTGGGAACGCTCGACACCTTTGCGATCAGCTGGCTGCTGACGGGTAGGGTGGAGATCGCCGGCTCGATTGCCGGCATCGAGATCGTCACCAAGATCGCCTGGTACTACCTTCACGAGCGCGTCTGGGCGGCCATCCACTGGGGACGGCGTCACCATTGAGCACACGCGGTTGGTGTGCAGCGAGGTTTTGCGGCGGGATGGAAAAGCTGGCGCTCCCTAGCGGAGGGCGATATGCGAACGAAATCAAGCGGTTTACTAAAGGCAAATTGGTCCATTGACGCACTTAGTCTATTTCGGCTGTTGGCAAACTCTCAAAGGACACGGTCGCCCGGCAGACTGTAGCCACTAGGTCTGCTTTCATCTCAATAACGGATGCCTCGGGCGCGGGATAGATGTCCGCGGCCACCGCAAATCGTCAACTTCATCTGGTTAGTTAGCGCGAACGCACGGTCGGCCTTGACCCAAGTCAACTATCGCCAGCTATTTTGCGGGCTGAATATCAAGAGGTGGCAATCGACGAGGGCAGGTCAATGAAGGTCGTAATAGTCGGCGGCGTTGCTGGCGGTGCGTCGTGCGCAGCACGTTTGCGCAGGCTTGACGAGAAAGCCGAAATCGTGATGGTCGAGCGCGGTCCGTATGTCTCATACGCCAACTGCGGGCTACCTTACCATGTTTCGGGGGTAATCGAGAAAGAATCGAACCTGCTGGTCGCGAGCGAGCAACTGTTCCGCGCGCAGTTCGCTATTGACGCCAGGACGAATTGCGAGGCGATTTCCATCTCGCCGAAGCGGAAGACCGTAGACTTGCGCAGCGTTGCAACCGGCGAGGTGACGACAGAGTCCTACGACAAGCTCGTGCTTTCACCCGGCGCACCCTCGGTCCGTCCGCCGCTGCTCGGGATTGATCTGCCCGGGATATTCCAAGTGAGAACCGTGCCCGACGCGCGGACAATACGCGAGTGGATCGAAGGCGGCACAACGTTTCTCGCTGGGATGTACAATTACTCCGGAATTCAGTTCGTGAAGCCGGCGAGACGCGCCGTGGTGATCGGCGGCGGCTTCATCGGACTCGAGATGGCGGAGAACCTTGTCCATCTGGGATTTGAGGTGACGCTTGTCGAGATGCTCGATCAAGTGCTGGCGCCGCTCGACCGGGAGTTCGCCCAACTCGTCGAGGAACATCTGAAACGGCACGGCGTCAAGTTGGCGCTCGGTGACGGGGTGGCTGGATTCAAGCAACTCGACGGCGGCGCGCTAGAGGTGAACACTAAGTCCGGCAAGGCGTATCCTGCCGACATCGTGATCCTTGCGCTCGGCGTGCGACCAGACACAGCGCTGGCAAAGACAGCCGGCCTTCAGATTGGTGATCGCGGAGGCATCCGCGTTGACGGGCATATGCGCACGAGCGACCCGGATATTTTTGCTGTGGGCGACGCCATCGAAGTCAAGGACTTCGTTACGAGACAGTGGAGCCTCGTCGCGTTGGCCGGGCCAGCGAACCGACAAGGCCGGATCGCGGCTGATGTAATTGCCGGACGGGATTCCGGCTACCGCGGTACCCAGGGCACTTCCATCATCGGACTGTTCGGGGGCGCCGCCGCCTGGACCGGTGCTAGCGAGAAGGCGCTCGCGAAACTCGGTGAGAAGGATTTCGAGAAGATCTATCTGTTCCCGAACTCGCACGCCGGGTATTACCCTGGTGCCAAGATGTTGGGATTGAAGATTATCTTCCGCAAATCTGATGGACGTCTCCTTGGGGCTCAGGCACTCGGCGAAGACGGACCGGCGGTAGACAAGCGGATCAGCGCGCTGGCCGTGGCCATCCAGATGGGCGCGACGATTTACGATCTCGAAGAAGCCGAGCTTTGCTACGCGCCACAGTTCGGCAGCGCGAAGGACGCAGTCAACTTCGCCGGCATGGTGGCCGCCGACGTCCTTCGTGGCGACATGCCGCTCGCGCATTGGGAAGACACCAAGGGCGCGTTTCTGCTCGACGTGCGCGAGCCGGTGGAGTTGTTCGTCGAACGCGTCCCGGATGCGATGAACATTCCGCTAGGTCAACTCCGCTCGCGCCTTGGCGAACTTCCCCGCGACCGCGAAATCCTCATCATCTGCCGTTCTGCGCAGCGGGCCTACTACGCTGCCCGCATCTTGTTGCAGAACGGGTTCAGGGCCAGAGACATCTCAGGCGGCATGCTGTCGCGCGCGATACTCATGTCAGCGTGAGGATTCGGTCGGAGGTCCAGGTGGTTATGATGGCGTCATGTCTTCTATGGGTCATACTGACGGTAGCCGATGACTCCCGGTCTTTCCGATGAGTGGCCCCGCTTCGGGACGGCCAGCACGCCCACCGCGTCTGAACGATGTTCGCCGCAGGGGTGTTTCAGCAAGCGGGATAGCCTCGGTATCGCGGGCGTCTGCCGCGACTTGCCTGCCGGTAACGCCGCTGAAACGGCGACTATGCCCACAGCGTCATTGCGCCAGATCAACCAATACTGCGCTCAGTTTGTGCTATTTTTCAATTGACCTCCGGAAGCCCATCCTATGTCAATGCTCGGAAATAGGTCGTCACACCCCGATTTTGGAGAGTTCTCGCTCGTCTTGGGCGGACCACTCTTCCAGCTTTTGCGTCGGGCTCACCTATCCGACGATGCGCTGATGCTGGTGCGCCAAAGGATCATAATCATCTCATTGCTATCCTGGCTACCGCTCTTGGTGCTCTCAGCTTTCGCGGGCAATGTGCTCGGCGACAGTATAGGCGTCCCCTTCCTGCTGGATTTTGAAGTTCACGTCCGCTTCCTGGTGGCAATGCCTCTCTTGCTTGTTGCCGAGCTTGTGGTGCACCGGCGCATGCGCTTCCTGGTAGCGCAATTTCTGGAACGCAATCTGATTCCCGAAAGCGCCATGACGCAATTCAAAGCCGCGATTGCATCGGCATTTCGGCTGCGCAACTCCGTGTTCGCCGAGGTGCTGCTTGTCGCCTTCGTGTATATCGGCGGGGTCCTGATCATTTGGCGGCACTACATAACGCTCGATACTGCTACATGGTATGCGACACCCTCCGCCGATGGCTCAAAGCTCTCGCTCGCCGGGATGTGGTATGGCTACGTAAGCTTGCCGCTATTTCAATTCTTACTATGCCGTTGGTATTTTCGAATATTTATCTGGACGCGCTTTATCTGGCAGGTGTCCCGCATCGATCTGAGATTGGTTCCGACCCATCCGGATCGTGTCGGCGGCATAGGATTTCTTTCGAATACAATCGATGCCTTCGTCCCGCTGCTAATGGCGCATGGCGTGCTGCTGGCCGCCCTAATAGGCAATCGTCTTTACCACCTCGGAGCCAAACTGACTGATTTTAAACTCGAGATCGTCGTTCTCGTCACCTTTCTCATCTTCGTAGTGCTCGGTCCGCTTTTGCTTTTCGCGCCTCAGCTTGCTGAGGCGAAACGTAAGGGAAATCGCGAGTATGGACGACTGGCCGAGCATTACGTACGCGAGTTCGATGCCAAGTGGTTGCGCGGCGGCGCCGATGCCGATGAGCAGCTTGTGGGCAGCGCAGACATCCAGTCCCTCGCCGACATGTGCAATAGTTTCGAAGTAGTGCGGACCATGCACTTCGCGCCCTTTACCAAGCAATCAATTCTCCTGCTCGCGGGCGCGACCGTCGCGCCGGTAGTCCCCCTGGTACTCACCTTGATGCCGCTCGAAGACTTGCTGAAAAAGCTGTTCGGGATATTGATTTAGGAATTTTTTCAATAGAGAGGTCAGGCCCGGTGAGAACAGCGGTCGCATTGGTTTGGATCAGCGCGCTTCTGCTGGCGGGCTGTGCGAGCGTAGGCCCGAATACCGTTGTGCGAGACCGGTTCGACTACGTAGGCGCCCTTTCCGATTCCTCGAAGCAGCAGATGCTGCTCAACTTGATGAAGGTCCGTTATGGCGAGGCGCCGGTGTTCATGGACGTGGCGTCGATGATCGGCTCGTACTCGTTAGAAGGCAGTCTAAGTGCGATCGGTTCTTACGCTTTTCCGAGCGGCGGCTACAGAAGCGGCGACCAGATAGCAAGCGTGCAAGCCACCGGTACCTACTCGGATAAACCGACTATTACCTACCAACCACTCGCCGGAGAGAAATTCGCCAAAGGCCTGATGGCCCCGATCCCGCTCTCGGGCATCCTGCTCCTCATGCAGAGCGGTTACCCAGCCGACCTTGTGCTGCGGATTTGCGTGAACACGATCAACGGCTTGGAGAACGCCTATGGCGGCAGCGGTAATACGCGCGCTGGCAGTCCGAAATTTTATGAATTCATGGTCGCCATGCGGCAGGCCCAGGCCGCGCAAGCCGCGGGATTCCGGATCAGGAAAATAAAGGGCACGGACGAAGTCATGCTGTTCGTCCGTCCATCGATGCCTAAAACGGCCGTGTTCACAAGCAAAATTCGCCAG
>CAVYMZ010000021.1:0-95114 GCA_963769705.1 uncultured Alphaproteobacteria bacterium
GCGAACTCATTTTTGAAAACTGCCGTATTCCTGTTGCCAATCGTCTCGGCGAAGAAGGTCAGGGCTTCAAAATCGCGCTCTCCTCGCTTGATGGTGGGCGCGTCAATATTGGTGCCGTCGCGGTCGGTGTGGCGCAGGCAGCCTTCGAGGTGGCCTGCAACTACGCACGTGAGCGCGAGCAATTCGGCCATCCCATCGGAGCCTTCCAGGGCATACAGTTTCTGCTGGCAGACATGGCAATGAAAATCGAAGCCAGTCGCTTGCTGGTCTACGAAGCCGCCTACAAGCTCGACACCGGCCAGAGCGCCGGTATGCACGCCTCAATGGCAAAATGTTTCGCCACCGATACCGCGATGGAAGTCACCACCAACGCCGTCCAGGTACTGGGCGGCGCTGGCTACGTCCGCGACTATCCCGTAAGAACGCTACATGCGCGACGTAAAAGTCGCCCAGATATTCGAAGGCACCAACCGAATTCAACGAGTGGTGATTTCACGCACACTGCTGGGGAATTTGCGGTGAAAAAGAAAAAGACGGAACTCGACATTGCTTCGCTCGTCGAGTTGGGCGTGATAAATCAACCCCTGCGGCGCGCGTCGAGTTGGGCGTGATAAATCAAGCCCCTACAGCGCTGCGGCGCTGGTGTGTTCCGTACCTGCGAGGTGCGTAGGGATCCGTTTTTAGCGCACCCAGAGCACGAGCGTAGCGATGTGCCAGTCATCTCCATCAGGTGCCTCTACCTCCACTCAAGGTATAAGCGTGAGTTTTTTCGAGTGTTTCGGTCAGGTCGTGGACGAACTGGTTGTAAGCTTTCAAATTTTCTAGATGTTCTAATCGAATTAATCTTCCTAAAGACCTGTAGATTATGCTTAAATCTACTTGCTGATGGCGTCTGGAACGATTAGCATAAGCTTTCTGTACAATATTTTTCAGCGTTTGTTTAGGATTTGAATCGGCCTCTAATAAGCTTTGCCTTTTGTACCAGACCAAGTTCCTGAGCCTTCATATTCGTGCCAATAACGTTCCGCAATGCATCATTGTCTGCCAGCAACCATGCCTCAGTCATGTATATTGGAACAACGGGTACCAGATATTTACATACCCGCTCATTTGAACGCTTAACCATTTCATGTCCTGGCTGAAATCGCTCCTTCAGCGCCTTTTCCTGACTATAGGAATCAGCATCAGCATGAATAACAAGGATGTGAAAATCAATAGCCTCACGGGCAGCCTGCAAAATACTTTCATCACCGTTCGCAATATTTTTCTTTTTTGCTATGATTTCTGGGATCAACGACATTCACTGCTGTTTGATTGTGTTTAGCGATGAGCTGTTCACATGTTCTTTGCAAAATTGAAGGCAAAAATTGTTCGTCTGTGGTTCCCTCTGCATACAGTGCTAATCGCAACTCTTCCATTCATTGTGACCTCTCATTCAGCATTGTGCGGGATTTATCAAGAAGCTCAAGCGCGTTATCAGAAGATCCATTGGTAAGTAGTTCTTTTACACGGTCTAACGTATACCCATCTTTTCCCTTATCTGTATCAATCTGAGGGCTATGACTGCCTGATGTAACAACAGGTACTATCTGGGTAATGCGCATTGGCGGAATCCCGTTATCTGAGGCTCAACTCGTGTGACCATGTAGGTAAACAAGACAACATCTATAGCATCGGGCTGGCTAATAAACGTTGGCGAATGCGTTGTCACCAGTACCTGTCGTAATGGCTCATTCACTTGTTGCGGGTCACTCAGGTCAGTTGCCATACCACGCAACAAATGGGCAATTTCTTTGAGATATGAAGGATGAATGCCATTCTCTGGTTCCTCAAAACAAAGAATTCCCCGAAATCGTGGGTCATTTTTCAAAGCTGACAATGCCAGTAAACGCAATGTTCCGTCAGAAAGAACGGATGAAGGGAAAGAACGTCCATCCCGGTACTTTACCAGAAATAGTATACCTGTTCAAGATGTCATGTTTTAGCTCAGCATTTCGACGCCCACCACGTAGGAACAAGATTAGCTAAATCACGGGAAACGTCATTAAGAGCAAATTCATCTTCGCGTTGCATCCTTGCAATCATTGTCGGTAGGTTGCTACCATCTATTGAAATGAATGCCATGGCATTCACTGAACTAGGCTGATGTAAAGTTCCATGACTCAAATGTAAAAACTTCCAAGATAACATTTCCTTACGGGCGGCAAAAGCGTGTGGATAAATCGGGTCAGTTATTGTACTTAATATAGTACGGGGTACCTTTTCTGCAAGAAATTCTCTTTCGTTTCCATTTCCATCAGCGTAAATACAGATTGTCAATGGTTCTATCAGAGTTATCCAAAGGAAAACGAGCATTAAAGGTACCTATAAAAGATGTACGAATGCCCGGAAAATCTGGCAACCACCCGCTCTGAGAAGAAAGCTGGTGTTTTTTACTCCAATCATCTTCTTCGGGTATTATTGGCTTCAATGACTCATGTATAACTCTTAACTGATTAAGTTGTGTGTTATCAGCACTCATTTGAATTGTTATTTCATAACGCAATCTGTATATGCAATCTCTATTTTTCTTCTAAAATCATCGTAAACTGTACGGTCAACTAGCATTTCAACTGCCATGCGTATGCGATGGGTTCGTTGACCATCGGGAAGAATAGTGAACAGCTCATGTGCATCGCCGCGCACCTTCCCCGGATCATTGTCAGGAGCCTGAAAAGCCGTTCGCAAATCATCAACCTCGGCAAGCCGCGACAACAACTGCAAGGCATCGAACAAATTGCTTTTGCCGGAACCGTTGGGGCCAACGATAACTTGAAAGGGGGCCAGTTCTACCTTAAAGTCTTTGAACGTCTTGAAGCCGTCTATCTCAATCTGCGTCAACATGGTTGTCTCACCGCCCGCTTTCTCGCTGATATTGCTCGGAAAATCGCCTCTGTATTGTTGTGAGTATACCATAATCGGGCTAGATGTTTCGACCAGTAGCGGCACCATCGGTTCAGCACAACATCTGATAGAATCAGCGTTTTCATGCTATACTATAGACAGCATACATGACTGGCAGCAAGTCATCACAGGAGATTGAATATGGTAGCTCAGAGAGAACCCCGGCATATAAGCGTAGACGAGTGGCGTGCATTAGAGCAATCTAATCAGGAATGATCGAGGAAGAGTTCGGCGACGGCATCATGTCGGCGATCGATTTCGACATGGCGCTGGAACGCCAGCCCAATCCCAAGGGTGACCGTGTCAAGCTGACAATGTCGGGCAAATTCCTGCCGTACAAATATTACGGCGCCAGCGGCAACGTGCCGGAATACGGCTTCAAGGAGGGGTGAAAACTTTGCCGTCATTCCGGGGCGTCGAAGAGGCGAACCCGGAATCTCGAGATTCCGGGGCTGGTCCTTCGGACCATCCCGGAATGACGCTGCAGCTTACGTCCCCGCTTTCACCTGTACCACGGCCTGGGCCGTCAACTCGTCCATTTTCACCCGAAGCTGCTGTTCTGTTATGGCGACCCCCTTGGCGGTAAGATCGCCCATCACCTTGCGGACCACATCGGCGTCACCGGCTTCCTGGAACTCGGCGACGATGACATCCTTGGCATAGGCATTGGCGGCGTCGCCCGACAGGCCCAGTTTTTCCGCCACCCACAGCCCGAGCAGCCTGTTACGGCGGGCTTCGGCCTTGAACTTCTGCTCTTCGTCGAGGGCGAACTTCTTCTCGAAACCTTCCTCGCGTTTGTCGAATGTGGTCATGTCTGGGGTTCCGATCCCTAAGCCGAAATGGTGATGGCGGCCTCGTTGCGGCAGCCTTCCTGTGCGCTTAGATAACGGGAGGAAATGGTTAAAACAACAGCCTCGAAGCCGCAGGCAGCACGGTAAAACTCGGCCCCGAGGAGGCCGGATCGATTGTGCTGGGTAGGCCAATCAGATAGGTTGGATCCCAGGCCCGGTTCTCGTTATGTTTCCCGTCCCAGGCCTTCACGGCAGCTCCGTCGTGGGTCGCAACCCTAGGTCATCCGGAGCACACCAAATTCATGGATTTCAACAACACACGGTACATCCCAATGAGCCGCCGGCGCCGCATTTATGAAGGCAAGGCCAAGGTCCTTTACGAAGGACCGGAGCCGGGTACCCTGATCCAGCACTTCAAGGACGACGCGACCGCGTTCAATGCCAAGAAACACCAGGTGATCGAGGGCAAGGGCGTCCTCAATAACCGGATTTCGGAGTACCTGTTTCAGCACCTCAACGACATCGGGGTGCCCACCCATTTCATCCGCCGCCTCAACATGCGTGAACAGCTGATTCGCGAGGTCGAGATCGTGCCGCTGGAGGTGGTGGTGCGGAACGTGGCGGCGGGATCGCTGTCGCAGCGCCTTGGGATCGAGGAAGGCACGCAGCTTCCGCGCTCGATCATCGAATTCTACTACAAAAACGACCAGCTCAACGATCCGATGGTCTCCGAGGAGCACATCACTGCCTTCGGCTGGGCCACGCCGCAGGAAATCGACGACATCATGGCGCTGGCGATCCGCGTCAACGACTTCCTCACTGGCTTGTTTTTAGGCATCGGCATCCGTCTGGTCGATTTCAAGATGGAATGCGGACGCCTGTTCGAGAACGAGATGATGCGAATCATCGTCGCCGACGAGATATCCCCCAATTCGTGCCGGCTATGGGACATCAAGTCGAACGAGAAGCTCGACAAGGACCGTTTTCGCCGCGATCTAGGTGGCCTCCTGGAGGCCTACACCGAAGTGGCAAAACGGTTGGGGATCCTGATGGAGAACGAACGGCCGGCGGGCTCCGGTCCGGTGCTGGTCAAGAGCTGAGGCAAAACGTGAAAGCGCGCGTCACCGTCACACTGAAATCCGGCATTCTCGATCCGCAAGGAAAGGCCATCGAGGGGGCGCTGAAATCGCTCGGCGTCGATGGCGTCGCCAGCGTCCGCCAGGGCAAGGTGTTCGATATCGAGCTCAAGGGTTCCGACAAGGCCAAGGCCGAGGCGTCGCTGAAAGCCGCCGCTGACAAATTGCTGGCGAATACGGTGATCGAGAATTACCGGGTCGAGGTTTTGAGCTAGGCACGTCCATCGATGAAATCCGCCGTTCTCGTCTTTCCCGGAATCAATCGCGAGCGCGACATGGCGCGTGCGCTGAAACTGATCTCCGGCCACGAGCCTCAGATGGTCTGGCACGCCGAGACTTCGCTGCCCAAGGGGACCGATCTCGTGGTGGTGCCCGGCGGCTTTTCCTATGGCGATTATCTACGCTGCGGGGCGATAGCCGCGCGCGCGCCTGTGATGGACGCGGTGCGGGCGTTCGCGGCCCAAGGCGGCCTCGTGCTCGGCGTCTGCAACGGTTTCCAGATCCTCTGCGAAGCCGGACTGTTGCCCGGCGTTCTCATGCGCAATGCGCGACTGAAATTCATCTGCCATGATGTGCATCTGCGGGTCGAGCGCTCCGACACGCCGTTCACGCGCGGTTATAATGCCGGCCAGGTCATTCGCGTGCCGGTCGCCCATGGCGAAGGCAATTACGAGGCGGACGAAGAGACGCTGAAGCAGATCGAAGGCGAGGGCAGGGTGCTCTATCGCTACTGCTCGCCCGAGGGCGTGGTCGACGAGGCCGCCAATATCAACGGCGCCGCGCATTCGATCGCGGGCATCGTCAACGCTGGTGGCAATGTGCTCGGCATGATGCCGCATCCGGAAAACCACGTCGAAGACATCATGGGCTGTACCGACGGCCGCGGCCTTTTCGCAGGCCTCGTCGCGCATCTGGAGCGCGCAGCGTAAGTGTTCTAATCGTCGGTAGGCGCGCTATCTGGCGTCGTTGCCCGGGACCGGCAGCGATCGCCGTTTCACGCGCTTGATGGTGCCGGAAAACGTGAATAGCGGTCGCTCCCCGCTTTTCAACACGCCGCGCAAGAAGATCATCGAGGCTCCCGCCCGCATGATTTCGCCGGAGCCTTCGACCAGCTCGCCCTCGCGCGCGGCGTCGAGGAATTCGCAACCGAACGATACCGTTACCGCCGGTCCCTGTAGCACCGGCGTGGCGATCGCGAACAGGCAATAATCCGCAAACGCCATGAAGGCGCCGCCATGGACATTGCTGGCGCCGTTGAGGTGCTTCCTCTCGACCCGGAAGGCACAACGAATTTGGCCGTCGTCCTCCATCCGGTGGTAGAATGGACCGTTATGGCTCTCGAAATTGTCCTGGCTCCAGGTGCGCCAGCCGGCGAATTCGCCTGTCGTTTCGACGTGCAGATCGGGGCGGTGGAGGAATGCGGATTTGGTGAGGTCGTGCAAGCGATTGGCCCCTTTATTTCAGCTATTCAGTCCTTAAATCCGATCTAAACCCGATGTGCAAACCCCGGACCTGCATCATTCGCCCGCAAACTTATGGAAAGCCGGAAATTGCGCCATAAAAGGCCTTTTCCACCCGTTCCGATCTCCCTAATAAGGCCCCATGAACCAGCCGCAGATCACCCCCGAACTCGTTGCCAGCCACGGGCTGAAGCCCGACGAATATGAGCGCATCCTGAAGCTGATCGGCCGGGTGCCGAGCTTCACGGAGCTCGGGATTTTCTCGGCGATGTGGAACGAGCACTGCTCGTACAAATCCTCAAGGCTGCATCTGAAGGGCCTGCCGACCAAGGCGCCCTGGGTGATCCAGGGGCCGGGCGAGAACGCGGGCGTCATCGACATCGGCGACGGCCAGGCGGTGATCTTCAAGATGGAGAGCCACAACCATCCGAGCTACATCGAGCCCTATCAGGGCGCGACCACTGGCGTCGGCGGCATTTTGCGCGATGTGTTCACGATGGGCGCACGGCCGATCGCCTGCCTCAACGCACTGAGTTTTGGTGCGCCGGAACATCCCAAAACCCGCCATCTCGTGTCGGGCGTGGTCGCTGGCGTCGGCGGTTACGGCAATTCGTTCGGCGTGCCCACCGTTGGCGGGCAGGTGCGTTTCCACACCCGCTATGACGGCAACATCCTGGTCAACGCGATGGCGGTCGGCCTCGCTGATACTGACAAGATATTTTATGCGGCCGCCTCCGGCGTGAACATGCCGATCGTTTATCTGGGCTCCAAGACCGGCCGTGACGGCATTCACGGTGCCTCGATGGCATCGGCGGAATTCGACGACAACTCGGCCGAGAAACGCCCGACCGTGCAGGTCGGCGATCCCTTCGCGGAAAAGCTGCTGCTTGAAGCCTGCCTCGAAATTATGGAAGCCGATTGCGTGATCGCGATCCAGGACATGGGCGCGGCGGGTCTCACTTGTTCGGCGGTCGAGATGGGAGCCAAGGGAGATCTCGGCGTCGATCTCGATCTTGATGCGGTGCCGACGCGCGAAACCGGCATGAGCGCCTATGAGATGATGCTCTCGGAAAGCCAGGAGCGCATGCTCATGGTGCTCAAGCCCGAGAAGGAAAAAGAGGCGGAAGCGATCTTCCGCAAATGGGGACTGGACTTTGCAGTCGTCGGCTACACCACGCCGAGCAAGCGTTTTGTCGTCAAGCATGGCGGCGACGTCATGGCGGACCTGCCGATCAAGGAACTGGGCGACGAAGCCCCGGTCTACGACCGGCCGCATGCGGCCTCACCGGCGCTGCCGGTGCTCCACGCCCGCGATGTCGCGGCACCGATGACTGTCTCGGCGGCGCTGGAAGAACTGATCGCGACCCCCGAACTGTGCTCGAAGCGCTGGGTGTGGGAGCAGTATGATCACGTCATTCTCGGCAACACCGTGCAGCGTCCCGGCGGCGACGCCGCCGTGGTGCGCGTGCAGGACGGGCCGAAGGGGCTCGCGCTCACCGTCGATGTCACGCCGCGCTATTGCGAGGCCGATCCGTTCGAAGGCGGCAAGCAGGCGGTGGCGGAAGCCTGGCGCAACATCACCGCGGTCGGCGGCCGGCCGCTCGCCATCACCGACAATCTCAATTTCGGCAATCCGGAACGGCCCGAAATCATGGGCCAGTTCGTCGGCTGCCTGAAGGGCATTTCCGAAGCCTGCCGCACGCTCGACTTCCCTGTCGTGTCCGGCAACGTCTCGCTCTACAACGAGACCAACGGTCGCGGCATCCTGCCGACGCCTTCGATCGGCGGCGTCGGACTGCTCGACGATTTCACCAAATCCGCAACTCTTGCATTCAAGAGCGAGGGCGAGGCGATCCTTCTGGTCGGCGAAACCCATGGCTGGATCGGGCAGTCCGTTTATCTGCGCGACATTTGCGGCCGGGAAGAGGGGGCGCCGCCGCCGGTCGACCTTGCCGCCGAGAAGCGCAACGGCGACGTGGTGCGCGGCATGATTCACGCCGGCACCGCGACGGCAGTCCACGATATTTCCGACGGCGGGCTGTTGATCGCACTCGCGGAGATGGCGATGGCAAGCGGCATCGGCGCGCAGCTATTGGCGGCGCCGGCGGCGATCGTGCCGCACGCCTATTGGTTCGGCGAAGACCAGGCGCGCTACATCGTGACGGTGCGCGCGGAAGACGCCGGCCGGGTGCTGGCGAAGATGAAAGGCGCCGACGTGCCCTGCGTGCGGATCGGCACCACCGGCGGTGAGGCCGTCGCGGTCTCCGGCGAGGCCCCAGTCTCGATTGCGTCGTTGAAAACCGGCTTCGAGAGCTGGTTTCCGGCCTATATGAACGCCGCCAATTAGAGCCTTTTCGGTTCTGGTTGAACCAGAACCTCTGCTCTATCTTTTGTTTGACGCGTGTTCTGCACGCGAACGGGTATCCACTTCGCTCGAAAACGCTATCGTCGCCCGTCAGGGCAGGTCCGAAAACATCACGAGCATGGTCAGGCTGATCGCGGTGGCGATCAGGATCGCTGGTATTCCCATCGAGGTGTCCTTTCACACGCGGTCCTTGGACACACCTCCCCGGGAAAAACCAGTGCAGTTTTGATGCCAACTGCTAAAGCACGCGTGTTGCGCCCGGAATCTTTCGCAACGCTGCCGTCGCGGCCCAACTCAAGGCAACCGCGAGCACGAAGGTCACCGCCGCCTTGACGATGGCGGGCAGATCGAAATCGAACAGCCAGTATTGTAGCCAGAGCACGATCGGGTAGTGCACCAGGAACATGCCGTAGGCGTCCGCCTGCATGGGATCGAGGATGCTCCAGCCCGCTCGCTTGAACCTCAGGAAATAGGCCAGGATCGCGAACAGGATGGCCGCGCTGAAGGCTGCAAGGAACAGGCCGTAGCTCGCCTCATACCAATGCGGCAGGATGTCGGGGTTGCCCAGTATTTCGCGCTTGATGGCGATCAGCCCCCACAGCAGGCAATACGGAACAAGAGTCGCGACCACCCAGCTCCAGCCGCTCTTGGCCAACTGTCCGTCCGCGCCGAGCAGGCCACGGTCCATATTTGCCGCACCAACGCCGGCCCCAATGAAGAAATAGGCTGGGTAGAGCAGCACGCGGCTGGCCTGCAGCGAGAATGGCCCAAATTCGAACCAGTAGTTTGGCGTGTAATAAACTCGCACCGGAATATAGACGATAGCCGTTACCGCCAGCATGAACAGATAGAACTGGACCGGCCGGTCGTGGCTTTGCAACGACAGGCGGTTGATCGGATCGACCAGCCGAGGCGAGAGTCCGTACAGGAGGCTTGCGGTCAGGTCGAAAGCCAGCAACACCCAGACGAACCAGAGCGGACCGCTGGGCCAGGGTCCGACGGTGATGGTTTTCCACCAGAACGCGGTGAAGCTGATACCAGGCTGCTGCTGCAGCGCTAGGGCGTAATAGGCGACCGGTATGATCGTAAACGCACAGATCGCGAAGGCCAGGCCCAGCCGGAGCAGGCGCTCGCGAACAAAGATCAGCGGCGCCTTGTGGGTAAGGCTCGGCCACACGAACAGTCCGGAGAGGAAAAAGAACATCGCCATGAAGAAACTGTCGGTGGCGAGCACGATGGCGTCGAAGCCGATCCAGAATTTGGGATCGGTATGACCGAAATAGGTGTAGGGAATCACGGAGTGGTGGACGAGCACCACCAGCGTCAGGAAGGTGCGCGCGCGATCGAGCGCGAAGTTTCGTATCCGGGCCTCTGGCTCCGCGCGAACTTCCGCTGATGGTACTGAGTGGGAAATCGGCGTCACGCGCGTGCGCCCCCGCAGGGTAATTTTTGCAAGATGTTGCTGCCGGGAACCCGAATTCAGCAAGGCCCAATCGTTACGCGATAATTCGCCCGATGTGATCCCTCCGAACCTGCTTCGCGGGAACGGCTGGATTTCCGGGTCGTTGATGTCATCCGATTAAGATCGGAGCCGCATCATGCGGCACACATTGCATCTCTCCACACTCATTGCGATGTCCCTGATCGGTGCAAGCCAGCCGCCGCCGGAATTACTCCTGCTTCCGGCGGTCCGTCCACAACCACGACCGGCATGGGCGCCGGCGCCACGGGCGGAAACGTTAATCCGACCCACAACGTGCCCGGCGTGCCCGACACCTCGACCCCGGGCCGGTTCGGCACCGACGCTGCCCCGAGCGGGCTGCCAGGCGACGACCCGGCACATCCGGGGTTCCCGGCCAGGATCGGCCACCAGCTCGCTGGAGGATTTCGCGGGCTCCGATGCTATCGAGACGTCCCAAACGTCGCCCGTGGCCTCATGGAACCAGTTCCATCGCACGAAGTTAAATCAGTAATTGGGCAAAGGGGGCTGTCGATCACGCTGTCCCCGCGGCTGGAGGAGCGGGCGATGACAATTTTGAAATGGGCGTTGATCTTTTTCCTGGTATCCGTCGTGGCCGGCATCCTCGGCTTCACCGGGATATCGGCGGCGTCGGCGGATATCGCCCGTTTCCTGTTCTACGTCTTCGTGGTAATTTTCCTGGTGCTTTTGATCCTGGGACTCACGATCTTCAGGGTGTAGGTGGCGGAAGATTTCGGGATCGTGCGTTGGCACCAGACCCCAGATGCGCGATTGCGCCTCGGGGATTCTCGAGATTCTCCGATGTGCAATTGCACATCGTGGTTCGACGCTTTCGCATCGCCCCAGGTTGATGCCTGGGGTGCCAGCGTACGCCCGCAACGACTTTAGACCACTTCCTCGATTTTGACCTTGTCGGGATAGAACGCCAAGTGCCCCGCGATCTCGGTCATTGCCGGAAACGGCGTCTCATAGGTCCAGATCGCATTCTCGAGCGTCTTGCCGTTAGCCTTGATACTGAAATAGCTGGCATCTCCCTTGTAAGGGCAATGCGTCACCCGGTCAGTCCGCGCCAATAGCTCCATATTGGTGTCCTGGCGCGGTACATATTGCACGGCCGGGTAGCTCGCTTCCTTCAGCGTCAGCGCGTGCGCGGTCTCAGCGATGACGACGGCGCCGGCGGAGACGCGGACGCGCTTGGGATTTGCCGTAATCGTGATCGGGTGGTCGGGACCGGGGAGTTTCATGGCCGTCTGCCTCTTTGGTCAGCCCGTTGTGATCGTGCGGGGCGATCCGGGCGGCTTTGCACGGGTTGGATCGGGAATATAGTGCGAGGGAGCGTGACGTAGAAGGGCGGCCGCGCTAAGTTCCGGGGGGCCCGCGGCCACCGCCGGCCGCGATTCGAACCGAGGGAAGTGGAGAGATACTGGGATGGCGATGGACGCCCGCGATATCGAATCGATGATCAAGGCGGCAATTCCCGACGCCGAGGTGACTATCCGCGATCTGGCCGGCGACGGCGACCACTACGCGGCGACCGTGATCTCGGCGTCGTTCCGCGGCAAATCCCGCGTCCAGCAGCACCAGATCGTCTACCAGTCGCTGCGCGGCCAGATGGGCGGTGTGCTGCATGCGCTGGCACTGCAGACCGGCATTCCCGAGGGTTAAACCCAGGCGGAGCAGGCGCCATGGCGGGGGACGATGAACGCGGCGCGCTGTTTCGCCCGATCGTGCCGAACCAGCATAACCGCGTCACATATGCCGAACTGTTCTTCGATCTGGTGTTCGTGTTCGCGGTCACGCAGATTTCCCACACCTTGCTCGGCCGCTTCACGCCGCTAGGCGCGTTGCAGACGACGATGCTGTTTTTGGCCGTCTGGTGGGTGTGGGTCTACACCTCCTGGATCACCAACTGGCTCAATCCCGAAACGACGCCGGTGCGGGTGATGTTGTTCCTGATGATGCTCGGGGGGCTGGTGCTCTCGACCTCGATCCCGAAGGCGTTCGAATCCCGGGGCCTTTGGTTTGCGGTCGCCTATGCCGCGATGCAGGTTGGCAAGACCGTTTTTCTCTGGGTTTCGACGCCGCGTAACCGAATCCCGGCGCGCCTGAATGCGGTCCGCATCACGGCCTGGCTTTCGGTGTCGGCGGTGTTCTGGATCGCGGGCGGCTTTGCCGAAGGGCGTTCGCGGCTGCTGCTTTGGTCGGTGGCGCTCGCGATCGAATATATCTCGCCGGCGGTACGGTTCTGGATCCCGAAATACGGCGCCTCTTCGATCGACGACTGGGTGGTGGAGGGCGGTCACATGGCCGAGCGCTGTGCGCTGTTCATCATTATCGCGCTCGGCGAATCCATCGTCGTGACCGGCGCGACCTTTGCCGATCTGGCCTGGACGCTCGCAACCGTCAGCGCCTTCACGTCGGCCTTCGTCGGGGCGATCGCGATGTGGTGGATCTATTTCCACAAGGGCGCCGAAGCCGGCTCCGAGCAGATCTCGAAGTCGAGCGAGCCGGGACGGCTGGCGCGGCTCGCCTATACCTATTTGCACATGCCGATCGTGGCCGGTATTATTCTTTCGGCAGTCGCCGACGATCTTGTGCTGACCCATCCGGCGGAGCATTCCGATTCCAGGACGGTGCTGAGCGCCATCGGTGGTCCCCTGTTGTTTCTGACCGGAACGATCCTGTTCAAGCACACGATCAGGGGCTGGCTTCAACCGTCCCATGGCGCCGGCATCGTCGCGCTCGCGATCCTGGCCTTCTTCGCCAGTGGGCTGTCGCCGCTGATGCTGTCGCTCCTGACCTGCACGATCATGGTCGTGGTCGCGGTATGGGAGTCGGTCTCGCTGGGATCCGGCGCGCCGGAGCGGCAGCGGGAGGATTCTCAATCCGAGGCCACCAGCGCGTGAACCGAAAACATGCCCGCGCCATCGGTCCAGGTGGCGCGCGGGGTCCAGCCCGAGCCGCGGGCCAGCGCCGCAAAGCGCTCGAGGCTGTATTTGTAGCTGTTCTCGGTGTGGATGGTTTCGCCCGCGCGGAATGAAAAACTCCGCCCCAGCACGCGAATGGTCTGCGCCTTGCGGCTGATCAGGTGCATCTCAATGCGGTGACGGTCGCGGTTGTAGATCGCGCGATGGGTGAAGGCGCTGATGTCGAAATTGCCGCCGAGTTCGCGGTTGATCCGATGCAACACATTGAGATTGAAGCGCGCGGTGACGCCGGCCTTGTCGTTATAGGCCTCATACAGCACGCGCTCGTCTTTCTCGAGATCGACGCCGATCACCATCTGCGCGCCTTGCCCGAGAATGTCCCGGGCGCTGCGGAGAAAAGCGCAAGCTTCATGCGGCTCGAAATTTCCGAGCGTCGATCCCGGGAAAAATCCGACCTTCGACATCTCGGCGACGGCCTCGGGCAGGGCGAACGGCGCAGTGAAATCGGCGGCGACCGGATAGACCGCGAGGCCTGGGAAATCCTGCCGCAGGCTGTCGGCCTGGGCTTTGAGAAAGTCGGCGGAAATATCGACGGGAACGTAGCAACCGAGCGCGCATTCGTTCAGCAGCAGCCGCGCCTTGGTGGTCGCACCGGCGCCGAATTCCACCAGCGCCGCGCCTTTGGGAAGGGTCGCCGATATCGCGCCGCCGCGGTCCCGCAGGATCGAAAGCTCGGTGCGGGTCGGGTAATATTCCGGCAATAGCGTGATCTGTTCGAACAGTTCCGAACCGGTGGCGTCATAAAAATATTTCGGCGATAGCCGCTTAGGGTGTTGCGACAGATCGTCCAGCACGTCGTCGGCAAACGGCGAGGTCTGTCCGTCGAAATGCTGCGCTTTGGCCAAAGCGGGGGCGTGCACGTTCATGACGATCTCCTGAGAGGCGCTTTCCGGCGCGCTGAATTCGAATGATCAGATGGCATAGTCGGCGAGGCGAAGTCCCGTGAACTGCCAGCGATGGTGCGGATAAAAGAAATTGCGATAAGTGTTACGGCTGTGCCCGGCGGGGGTTGCAAGCGAGGAGCCGCGCAGCACCAGCTGATTGACCATGAATTTGCCGTTGTATTCGCCGAGCGCGCCCTCGATCGCGCGGTAGCCGGGATAGGGGGAATAGGCGCTGCGGGTCCATTGCCAGACGATCCCGAAGGCGTCGTTGAGTTGGCCGGCTCTGGCCGCGACTTCCCACTCCGTCTCGGTCGGCAGGTGCTTGCCGCTCCAGCGCGCGAACGCGTCCGCCTCGTAATAGCTGACATGGCAGACCGGAGCTGAGGGATCGACGGGCTGCAGTCCGGCGAGCGTCATGAGATGCCATTGCCCGTCGATCTCGCGCCAATAGCCGGGCGCCCGCCATCCCTCGTTGCTGACGGTGGCAAAACCGTCCATCAGCCAGAGCGTCGCCGTGTCGTAGCCGCCGTCCTTCATGAAGGCGAGCCACTCGGCGTTGGTGACGAGATGGCGCGCCAATCTCACCGGGCCGACCAGCGCGCGATGCGCCGGTTTTTCGTTGTCGAAATGAAAGCTGTCGTCGGTGTGGCCGACGGTGTGAATGCCCTCGCTGAGGCTGGCCCATTTATCGCCGCTGCGGGTTGAAACGGGGAATTTCCACAGGGGATCGTAAGCCGGTGGAATTGGGTTTTGCGCAAACGCGTGCAGGATGTCGGTCAGCATCAATTCCTGGTGCTGCTGCTCGTGATTGAGACCGACTTCGACCAGCGGCACGAGTTTGGCGAGCGCGTCCTCGCCGGCCTCGTGAAAGAATTTCACCACCGCGGCGTCGACGTGCCGGCGATAGGCGGTGATCTCTTCCGCGCCCGGACGGGTGAGATGGCCGCGCTGGTGGCGGGCGTGGCGCGGACCGGCACTGACATAATAGGAATTGAACAGATAGGCGTAATCCGGATGGAAGGGCTTGTAATCCCTGCTGTACTCGCCCAGCAGGAACTGCTCGAAGAACCAGGTGGTATGGGCGCGGTGCCATTTTGCCGGGCTTGCGTCTGTCATCGACTGGATCAGCTGATCCTCTGGGGTCAGCGGGGCGGCCCGGCGCTCGGTCTCGTTTCGCACCGCGAGATAAGCTTCCGCCAAATTCTGGGCCAGAGCGCCAGAACTCGGAGAATAATGACGGGCAAGGGGCGGCAAGCGCGGCCGCAGCGGGTGCTGGTTTCGTCACTGGTGTCTCCGGTTCCAAAGAGAACGCCGCCGTGGCGAAGCGGTTCCCCGAGAATGGTCCGTCCTAGATAGGGGCTTCCGCCCGGGATAAAAGCCTCCCTCGGCGATGATATTGATGTCGTCAGGCTATGACCGGCTTTGGGGCAACCGGGGCAGGATAGGCCCCCGCATGCCAGCTCCTCGCCATTTTACTTTGGATGCACAACGGTTTGGGATACATATATGACAGTACCGGGTGTCGCCGGCTGGCGCCGGCCCGAAAGGCTATGCTGCAGGGGGCAGCGCCCCAAAAGGAAGTGAATATGAGCATCGAACAATTTATCGACAATGAAGTGAAGTCGAACGACGTCGTGCTGTTCATGAAGGGCACGCCGCAGTTTCCGCAGTGCGGTTTTTCCGGACAGGTGGTGCAGATCCTTGACCACGTCGGGGTCGGCTATAAAGGGCTGAACGTTCTGGAGTCCGCCGAACTGCGCAACGGCATCAAGACCTATTCCAACTGGCCGACCATCCCGCAGCTCTACGTCAAGGGCGAGTTCATCGGCGGCTGCGATATCATCCGCGAGATGTTCCAGGCCGGCGAATTGCAGCAGCTGTTTGCCGACAAGGGCGTCACGGTCAGCGCACCCGCTGCCTGAATTTGGCAGCGCGCCAAATCGGCTCGGCGCGGCTCGAAGTCATCGTCGCCGACATCACGACCTTGCGCGTTGACGCCATCGTCAACGCTGCCAATCGCTCGCTGCTCGGTGGCGGCGGCGTGGATGGCGCGATCCATCGCGCGGCCGGACCGGATCTTCTCGCGGAGTGCAGCACGCTCCACGGCTGCAAGACCGGCGGCGCGAAAATCACCAGGGGTTATCGGCTGCCGGCGCGGCATGTGATTCATGCCGTCGGTCCGGTCTGGAATTCCGGTAGCCAGGGCGAGGACGAGGCGCTGGCGTCGTGCTATACGCGCGCGATCGCGCTGTGTCAGGCGCATGCTCTCGCCTCGGTCGCTTTTCCCGCCATCTCCACCGGGGTCTATCGTTTTCCCGCCGACCGCGCGGCGCGGATCGCGGTTTCGGCCACGGTGCGGGCGCTGCAGGCGGCGCCGGCGATCAGCCAGGTCATCTTCTGCTGCTTTTCCAGGGATAGCGCCGCCCTGCATGCTCAGGCGATTGCCGATGTCGGCAGCCCTTGTGCCGATCGGGCCGGCCGCTAAGCACCAGCGAAAATCGGGAAGAGGGTAATGAATCGATTTCGGGTGCTGCGTTTGCTTAACTGTGCGTTGGTGCTCGATGGCGGCAAGCTCAACGGCAAACAATATCTCAGCCCCACGGCTTTCACATAGATGACCACAGATGAGGTTGGCCGGGCTCGGGCGTCGACCGCGACTATTTCTATTTTCCCGGCAACGCCAAGCCGCCGCCGCCGGGTGATCTCGGCGAATTGAAATGGGATGGCGCCAGCGGCTGTTATTTCGTGATCGATCGCAAGCAGGACAAGTTCTTTATACTATTGGAGCATACCGTTGGAGCAGACCCCGTCGGAGTGCCAGCGCATTCAGCCGGCGGTGAAGCGATTTGATCTACGGTTCGTTATCAGTCGCTCGGGGTTAGAGCGATTTAGATCATTATTGCAACGGCAATGCTGATTTCTAGGCGCCCCGCACGATTTCCCGCACCAGCCCGACGGTCTCCTCGATCATCCCTGCTGTCACGTCGAGATGGGTGCAGGCCCTGATGCGGCCGTCCATCATGGCGAGCAGCACGCCGCGCTGGTGCAAGGCCTTCACCATGCTGTCACCGCTGACGCCGGCGCCGTCGGGCTTGAAGAACACCAGGTTGGTTTCGGGCTCTTGCACTTCCATGCCCTTGATCTGCGACAGCCCCCGCGCCAGCGCGCGGGCGTTGGCGTGGTCCTCCGCAAGCCGCTCGACGTGATGGTCGAGTGCGTAGATGCAGGCGGCGGCGCAAATGCCGGCCTGGCGCATCGAGCCGCCCAACCGCTGCTTCCAGCGCCAGACCTCGTCGATGAAAGCTCGAGAGCCGGCGATGGCGGCGCCGATCGGCGCGCCCAGGCCTTTTGAAAAATCGATCCATGCGGAATCCCAGCCCGTGGTCATATCGCGCGCGGCTATCCCGGTAGCGACGCAGGCGTTCAGCAGCCGCGCGCCATCCATATGGGTGGCAAGCCCGTTGGCGCTCGCGATCTTCACGACCTCATCGATTGCCGTCTTTTTCCAGATCGTGCCGCCGCCGATATTGGCGGTCTGTTCGACGCTGACCAGCGTCTGCGGCGGCTGATAGCGGCTGCGCGGATGAAGGGCGGCGCGAAACGTGTCGGGCGAGAATTGCCCATCGGCGCCCCTGAGCGGCGTGATCTGGAATCCGCCGATTGCTGCGTGGGCGCCGCCTTCGCGGGAGATGATATGCGCGGTCTCATGCGCCAGGATTTCGTCGCCGGGACGGCAATGAACCAGCGTCGCCGCGACGTTGCACATGGTGCCCGACGGCAGGAACACCGCGGCCTCCTTGCCGAGCAGGTCCGCGACGCGCTCGCACAGCAAATTCACGGTAGGGTCATCGCCGATCTGTTCGTCGCCGACTTCGGCCCGCGCGATCGCCTCGCGCATCGCGGGCGTCGGCCGGGTTTGCGTATCCGACAACAGGTTGATGCGGACCGGCCGCGCCTTGAGATCACGCGGGGGAGGGGTGTAGGTCATCGTGAAGTCTCGTCACTGTCAGGTGGCAAAGAGGCAATTATCTGAATCGCAGATTTTCGCGTGAAAGCTGATCGACCGTCGTGCATCCCATCAGCTTCATTCCCCGCTCGATCTCGGCTCGCATCAGGCCAAGAGCCCGCTCAACGCCGGCCTGGCCGGCCGCCGCGAGAGGATAAAGATAAAACCGTCCAACTCCAACGGCCTTGGCTCCAAGCGACAGCGCCTTCAAGACGTGGGTTCCGCGGTGAATTCCGCCATCCATGATCACATCGAATTCGATCCCCCACGGCATCCACGATTTCCGCAAGTTGATCAAACGCGGCGCGCGAACCATCCAGTTGCCGGCCGCCATGGTTGGACAGCACGATGCCGGTGCAACCGATTTCAGCGGCCCGCCGCGCATCGGCCACCGACATGATGCCCTTCAGGCAGAACTGCCCGTTCCACAATTGGACCATTTCAGCCACATCGTTCCAGTTCATGGACGGGTCCAGCATTTCGGTAAAATACTTGCCGATCGAAACGGCCCCGCCGCTCATGTCGACGTGCCGGTCGAGCTGAGGCAGTTTGAATTTCTCATGGGTGACGTAGTTGATGCCCCACATGGGCTTGATCGCGAACTGGAACATCCCGGCAAGCGTCAACTTGAACGGAATGGAAAACCCGGTGCGCAGGTCGCGCTCCCGGTTGCCGCCCGTGATGCTGTCCACCGTCAGCATCATGACCTCGACACCAGCTTCTTTCGCCCGTTGCATCATGTCGCGGTTGAGACCGCGATCGCGGTGATAATAGAATTGATAGACCTGCGGCGTATCATGCGCCTTGCGCAGTTCCTCCAGGCTGACCGTGCCAAGCGAGGACACGCCGAACATCGTGCCGTATTTCGCCGCTGCGGCTGCAACGGCGCGTTCGCCCTCATGGTGAAACAGGCGTTGCAGCGCCGTGGGAGAACAATAGACCGGCATGGCGAGCTTCTGCCCCATGACCGTGACCGACATGTCGACGGCTTCCACGCCGCGCAGGACGTTGGGCACCAGGTCACAGCGTTCGAAGCTTGCCGTGTTCTGCCGATAGGTCACCTCGTCGTCGGCCGCGCCGTCGATGTAATCGAAGATCGGACCAGGCAGCCGTCGTTTGGCGAGCATCCGGAAATCGTGAAAGTTGTGGCAATCGCTCACGCGCATGTTGTCCTCGGCATCGTTCCAGGCCCATCGCGGGGGCTGCATTCACGCGGCAAACCCACTTGAGCATAGAAAAAGGCCCCGGCAAAACCGGGGCCTTGATCTTGCGCAAGCGCCAGAAAAGAATCAGCGCGAATAGAATTCGACGATCAGATGCGGCTCCATCTGCACCGCGAACGGCACGTCGGAGAGCGCGGGGATGCGGGTGAACTTCGCCGTCATCCTGGAGTGATCGACCTCGAGGAAATCGGGCACGTCGCGCTCGCCGAGCTGGCTCGCTTCCAGAACCGGGGTGAGCTGCTTCGAGGATTCCTTGATCTCGACGACGTCGCCGGGCTTGACCTTGTAGCTCGAAATGTTGACGCGGCGGCCGTTCACCTTGATGTGGCCGTGATTGATGAACTGGCGCGCGGCGAACATGGTCGCCACGAATTTGGCGCGGTAGACCACTGTGTCGAGACGGCGCTCCAACAGGCCGATCAGATTTTCACCGGTGTCGCCCTTCATCCGGCCGGCCTCGACATAAATGCCGTGGAACTGGCGTTCGGAGATGTTGGCGTAGTAACCCTTCAGCTTCTGCTTGGCGCGCAGCTGCACGCCGAAGTCCGAGAGTTTTCCCTTGCGGCGCTGGCCGTGCTGGCCGGGGCCGTATTCCCTGCGGTTCACGGGGCTCTTCGGGCGGCCCCAGATGTTCTGGCCCATACGGCGATCGATCTTGTATTTCGCCTCACTGCGCTTTGTCATCGCGTCCTCTTCGACAGGTTTGAGTTTTGAGGAGACGCGCCCTCCTGTGCGCCGGGAATTTCCCGGAGCCGACAGGCCAACCCCTTAAAGCTCGGAAAAGGGCGGACCACGGGTCGCGAAACGCATCGCGGGCCGAAACCGGCCCGCGAGCAGGCGGGTTCTAGGCAGAAACCGCTGTTGTGTCAATGAAAAGGGGCCGGGCTGAAAGCCGTCATTCCGGGGCGTGCGCAGCACGAACCCGGAATCCAGAGGTAATCGGAGCGAGATTCCGGGTTCGCGCTGACGCGCGCCCCGGAATGACGGGTTCGAAGCGAGATTCCGGGTTCGTCGCTGGTGCGACGCCCCGGAATGACGGCCTGAGGCCAAAATTGACGGCCGTGCGGCCCGTCAGGTCGCGACCGCCCGGACCGCCTTTGGCTCGGCCTGCTGCCTGCCTGCGCGCAATTCGGCTGATATTTCGGTGTTCAGCACCTGTTCCAGCCGGGTCAGGGTTTTGGCGATCAGGGCGGCATCGGTAATGCGGTGATCCCAGCGGATCACGACGTCGATGGTCTGGTCCTGCTTCACGACGCCATAGCTGAGGATAAAGGGACCCGGGCTAAGCGCATGCAGTTCGCCCGCGCCGTAGGCGGCGACCGAGGTCACCCCGAAATTGCCGAACCAGTTGGCGCGCTGCCGCCCGAAATTGAGGCCGACCGACCAGAACAGCCGGCGCAGCGGCAGCGGCAACCGGGTTACCCGCAGGATCTTGCGAAAGGAGGGTACCTCATCGATCGGCGCCGCCTTGGCATGGCGGATCTGCGCGTCGACCTCGGCCAATGGCAGTTCGTCCGCCGCCGGAACCTTTTGCGGCAGCACGCAATCCTGGCCGTCTTCGACGCGGGCGATGGCGACCATCGCGATATTCTTCGGCAGTTCGTAAAAGCTCGGCCACGGCCATTTGGCGTAGAGCGTGCGCAGCACCGGCTGCTCCTTCGCCACCAGCGAGAACGCCTTGACGAAAATCGCCGCCCAGCCCGGAGGCTGCGCGGCAAGCGCGCGGGCTTCCAGCAGGGAACGGACGTTGAGCGGCCGCGTCAGCGAAACAAAGGGCACGCGCATCGAAGCGTGCATGAGATCGGCGAGGTGACGGCGCGGCATTGAGATTTTTCGAACCGTTCCGCGCATCGATCCACTCAAGTTCCAGCAACACCAGGCCGGCGAGTCGGACTGGCCCGCCAGCTCTTCATCTAGCACGAACCGACCGGTTTGAGGCCAGATGGTTGTTGTTCATGGCGCGGGCGAGGCCCCGTGGCCGGTTTTTGCGTAATCCAGAAATCCAGGTGTTTTCAGTAGCTGATTTCAACTATTGATTGAAATTAGCGTTTGATGCCCTCAAAGCTCGCAGCGATGCCGCGGGCAAACAGCGACCAGTCGAAGCCGAGCGCCAGCGCCAGATAGCCGCGGTCGATCATCCGATTGGCTTGCTCGGCGGTGCGCGCCACGCCGCCGATCGGCACGCCGCTCTTGAGGATGCCGGCCTCGGCACGCGCCATCAGCGACTGCACTTCGGGATCATCGATAAGGCCGCGTTTGTTGATGGAGGTGGCGAGGTCGCCCGGTCCGATCACGGCGACGTCGATGCCGGGGGTCGCCATGATCTCGTCGATGCGGTTGACCGCCTCGACATGCTCGATCGTGACCATGCAGATCATGTCGTCGTCGGCGGTCGCCATGTAGGCGGGCATCGAGACGCCCCAGCGGAACGGGGCGTGGAACGGGCCCCAGAGCCGCTCGCCGAGCGGCGGATAGCGCACGCTGCGCACGGCTTTCTCGGCGTCCTCGCGGCTGCAGATCATCGGAAAATTGATGCCGAGCGCGCCGATATCCATCGGCGCCTTCGCAAGCCACGGCTCGTTGGCGGCGATCCGCGCCAGCGGCACGCAGGGCGTGCCCGCGGTCGCGGTGATCATGGCATGCGCGGAAGTCAGATCGATCGGTCCGTGCTCGAGGTCGACGATGATCCAGTCGAGCCCGGAACGGGCCATGATCTGCACGGTCTGGATACTGGGGATGGTCGCGATCGCGCCAAAGGTGGGGCGTCCCTCCCGCCATTGCTTGCGCAGACGATTGAGGGGGAAGGGCGCTTCGAGCGTCAAATGCAAAACTCCGTTCGGCTGGTTCGGCACCGTTGGCTTGACTGGATATGACGGCGTTGCCGACACAAGTTGACCCGACTGGTTTGTGTACCGGAAATCTACGCGCACCGATCGCTCCTCGCAATAACCGCTCTCATCGCAGACGCAAATTCCCGATCTCGCGGCGCGATGCGCCCGAGCTTTGCGTCGATGGCCGCCCTCTGAAAAGACAAGAGGGCGCAGGGAAAGCCGGATGCGCGCTGCACCCGCGGTCTCGTGTGCACGAATGCACAAAAAAACGCACACGAGCATACAGGTCCAGCGGAGGCATTCCGGCTTTCCCTGCGCAGCGGCTTACGGCTTATATCGTGCTCTCCTCGGTGACCGGGCTTTCTTGCCACCGTCGCCCGCGAGAAGTATTTCTCGCGAACTTGACGCCAGCGTCGGGGCGTCGGGACCACACGGCTTCGCCGTCCGCTTCGGCTCGCGTTCGTCTTCTCGCAAGCTTTCGCGTCCACTGCATCCCACCGCGCGTTCGTGACGATCGCGACCCGCCCCTCTCATCGGGTGAGACGGGCGAAGCTAAAGAACTGATTTGCGTCGAAGAGCGAAAGCGGAATATTTTTCGCGGAAGGGCTGGACAAGGTTTTCGAGTGATTTGCCCGGCGGGTTGTTTTGTCGCATCCGGGTCGCGAGATTGTGCTTGCGCGCGAGGCGAAGCAGTTGGCATTTAGCAATATGAAGCTGACGGCATCATCCGGATGGCTTCGAAGCAAACGGCGGAGGCCAGGTGAAACATCGCGTCCGCGAAAATGCTCACATCAACCGAGCACGCTGAACCTCCTCTGATACGGCCCCCTCTAGGAGTGTCAGATGGGGTCGCGCGACCGAGCAAGGCTAATTCGAGGTAAAGCGTTCGGCCAGTTGCTCGGATTACATTGGCACTCGTCAACGGCCTTCCAATCGCTAGGGCGCGAACCCATAGATCGAGCTTGATTGCTACTCGATGTCCGATATGCCGCGGTAGCGGACTAAAATTCCGCATCGCAGCGAACGACGGGACGGCTCCGGGTTGGCAAGATAAATCTTCACGTCGCAGGCTTGGTCGGTGCTGCCATGTGTTCGGCCTTTTGGGTGCGGTTCACATGACCGCTGGCCATAATGCCCTCCGCGGATCAGGTCCCGGTCAACAGCACGCATTCGACGATGCGATGGCACAAGTGGGTTGTCCTGATCGCCGGATCGACCGGCTCTGCATTACGTGCTGTTCGCCCTCCCAACCTTCACATCACGCCGGTTATCCGGCGCGATCTCGTTTACGCCGCAAGCGCGACCGGTTGCTTGTAACTCTCACCCTTGGCCATCATGGCCCAGGCCATCCGCGCAATCTTGTTGGCAAGCGCGATGGCGGCGACCTTGACATAAATTTGCGCCTCTCGCATGTATTTCGCTTTATATGGATATGGACGTCTCGGAACCACAGGCGCTTGAGGAGAACTTCCGCGCTAAACGCGCACGAGCCGCCGGGCTTCGCCAGCGGCTCAAGCGTTGCGTAGCGATGTGGTGCGACGCGCAGCGTCGCGTGGTGGAACGTTACGATGCGCCGAGGCGCATCCGCGTTGCCTACCGTGATGTCGATAAGTCCTACGCGTCTCATCGACGGCTCCAACATGGCGCAGTCGCGAGCCGACTTCAAGACAGCGTTGCTGCCATAAGGCATGGGCCATTTATTTATGATGCCACTCTTTATGATCGCGCCTAAGACCGCCAACTGCTGTAACGAGATGTAACAAAACCATGTAACAGACACGCGCGTCGCTTTCGGTTGCGACGCCTATGCACGGTGCCGTTGAGCTGTCGCGACCTTCCGCAAGAGTGGTATGCTTAGCGAAGAAGGAGAAAGACACGCGCACAGTACCCATGCGGTGCAGCCAGGGCAGTGATGACCCGTCAAGAAAATGGTGACAAACCGGCCCACCGCTTCCGATGACAAGGTGCACGACAACGATGGAGATCGAACATGCCGCTTTACATGTATCAGGCTGCCTACACTGCAGAATCCTTAGCCGCCCAGCTTAAGAAGCCGGAGAACCGAGTTGAAGCCGTGGGCCGTTCTGCGTGCGAGGCCGTCGGGGGCAAGCTCGTTGGTGGTTGGTATTGTTTCGGTGACTACGATCTCGCCATCGTCGCCGATGTCCCGAACAATGAGAGCATGGCGGCCATCGCGCTGGCCATTGCCGCAGGAGGCGCCGTCAAGTCCGCCAAGACGACTGTGCTGATGACCGGGGCCGAGGCGGTAGCGGGTATGAAGAAGGCGGACGCGGTCGCCAAGGTCTACAAGCCCGCCCGATAGCCAAGTCGTCAGGCGCGACGTCGGCCTGGCGGCAACGGCCTTCTGCACACCAGGATCGAAAGCACGGTTCGATATCTGGGGAGCGAAGTGGATGACGCCCTGGCGATAGCGGAACAAGTTGATGTCTGAAATATCCGGGAAGAGCGGACATACTCTGCCCGCCCTCCAACCGCCGGTTTGTGCCCAGAAGCAGACATCACGGCCTTGCCCCGGGATGCCTGCTTTGCTCCCTAGATCGGCTAGAGGAGATGGCGGAAGAGTTGTTCGTTTAGTACCAGAGCTAGCTTGCGTCCGAGCCAGGTGCCGGCGCAGGACTCAGCGGAGCGCCCCCTACCGAAACAGGGCCGGCAGGCTTGGGAAGTGGAGGAAGAGTTGGAGGAAGAACTGGACGGAGTACTTTTCGCGACGCCCGGACGACCCGCGCGCGAGGATTTGAACGTGGGATGCTGGAAGTCGTCGACGGTGGGATGATGCGTGGAAGTCGTCAGCGGCGGCGTCACCGGATTCTGCAGGGAGCTCACCTGCACCGACAGCAAGGAGAGTTGACGGGTTATTCTCTTCAAATCTGCCTGTTGGGTTGCGGAGCTCTGCGTGAGCGACACCAACACATCGGCGTTTTGCTGCTGCGACGACTGAATGTCCCTCAGTCCCGCCCTGACAACTGGATCCGGTACGAGGACTGGAGCCGGGTTAGGCGGAGGAGGTGCAGCGACACGATTGAAATTCGGTAGGGAGAAGCGGCTGAAGTCCGGCAAGGAGAACCGATCGACGCTCGGCAAAGAGAACTGATTGAAATCCGGCAGAGAGAAGCCACCGAAACTCGGCAAGGAATTGGCGGCGGCGGCACCAATGACGGCCAGGGCGGCCAGGGACACCGCTACCACCGGCACCCGGCTTGAGGCCACCTGAGGTGCCGCCTCGGGCTGTTTGTCCCCTTGCGTTTCCCTGTTCGGTGCTTCGGTCACCTGCGTTCCCTGCGTCTCAGTCCAGTCGCGAGATTCTTCCCGTCGCCGGTCAGCAAAACAATAGAGCCGTCGCGGTGACAAACCAGCAATGGCTCGCGCGCGCTTGCCCACCGGAATTCGGCTCAAATCATGGGCTCGTATGGTTAATGACCGGTTATTCCAGAGACCAGCCGGCCTCAGTGCTCGTCCGAGCTAGTCGCCCGAATTCATTCAGATTGATGGGTAAAGGTGCTTGAGTTTGATACGGGCATTTTGGGTGGTGAATTGCCAGTTGGCCTTGCTGTGGTTGGTATTGCGGTGGTGCTCCCATGCGGCGATTTCCTCGATGAGGATTTGCTTATCGGGAATCCGGCGGTCGAGGCATTGGGACGAAAGGACCCCGAGTTCGGACTCTGCCAGATCAAGCCAACTGCCGTGCTTTGGAGTGTAGTGCCATTCGAAGCGCTCGACCAGTCGCCTGGCCTCGGCGGCTGGAAACGCTTCGTAGAGTGACCCCTTGCCGTGGATGTTGAGATTGTCCTGGACCAGTACGACGGTCTTGGCGTTGGCGAAGTAACGATCGGCCAATTCTTTCAAGACGAGAGCGTAGTCCACGGCGGTATGGCGATCGGTGACCTTGACGTGGCGCCACCCTTCGAGCGGTGCAAACATCATGAAGATGTTGGCGGTGCCGTTGCGCTCGTACTCGTAATCGCAGCGGGCCGGGCGTCCCCGCTTCATCGGGATCGGCAGGCGCGTCTCGGCAAGGAACTGCTTGGAGGTCTCGTCCAGGCACACCAGCGGGTAATCGGGATCGCGTGGCCGCGTGTAGACCGCCAGCACATCTTCCATGGCGGCTACGAACGCGCCATTGGCCTTCGGCGGGATGACCCAGCACTGCTGGCGATGGGGCTGGAGAATGTTTTTTTTAGTGCCCGCCCAATCGTCGAGTCGCTGGCGCGATCGACAATTTGCAGTTCCACGACCTTTTTCTCCAACAGCCGCAAGGTCCAGCGCGCGCGTCCCTTGGGAGGTTTGGAACAAGCCAGCGCAATCAATTTGGCTTCTTTCTCGCCGTCAAAAATCCGTGCAACCGCCGGTGTCGCCCGTTGCTTGCGGCTCAAAACAGCCTCGAAGCCTTCTTCCACCAGTTGCTTCCGGACCCGGTAAACCATCGATGCGCTGGTCTCCAGCGCCTTGATAATCCGGTTGTCACTCCAGCCTTCACCGGCTTCCGACACATCGGCCTTCAACAATATCCGCGCCTTCAGCAGCCGCTGCGCTGCGCTCTTGCCTTTGCGTATCAGCGCTTCGAGTTGCTCACGTTCCTCACCGCTCAGCCGCACAACATACTTCTTTACCGAAATCTCCTTCGCAGCCATGATTGCCTCCGCCGCATCCAATGCGACCAAAGCGAATCACAAAATTCATGTCCTTGCAAATTGATTGAAGCGAGCGACTAGGTCCGTTGATAGCAGACATCGCGAAGCGGCCCCGACAGGTCCGAGAAGTGCCCACAAGCGGTCATTTCTCAGCAGGTCACTTAACTAGGCGGTGGCATCCGATGACGGTGAAGCGGGCGATCGCGGCGACCGCCTGACGCATTGCTGACGTAAAAAAACTGGCCGCAGGGGCCGGGCTGAACCAAAGTCTGTTGCGCGAGAGGAGAAAACTACCCTTCGCGTGGCGGCGGCTAGACCACCTCGGCGAGCGGTTTTCAATTGTAGAAGAACTAGGGCCGCCGCAGGATCGCGGACGGGGCGACGGCACCGCGGTTCGTCTGTCAGCCCCCGGGGCCGTCCCTCATGATGTAGCCCATCAGGTCGCCCACGTTGAGCTCCAAATCCCGGATGATGTCCTTGACGACGTCTCCGATCGAGATCACGCCCACGACCTTGCCCGCGTCCAGCACTGGCAGATGGCGAAAACCGCGCGCAGCCATCATTGCCATGCAGCCTTCCAGCCGATCGTCCGGCTTGACCGTCACCGGGTTGCCCGTCATCACTTGGCCCACCGGCGTCTGCTTCGCATCGAGCCCGGGCAGCAGCACTTTGATGGCGCAGTCACCCTGGGTCACGATACCGACCAGCACGTCGTCGTCGATTACCAGCACCGACCGGACCCGGTTTTCGCGCATCTGGCGCAAGGCTTCGACGACCATGTCGCCGGAACGAACATGGATCAGGGCGCCACTCTTCTGGGCCAGAGCGCTTTTTACTGTGCTCATCGATCTCCTCTCGTGGGCCCTGTCCTACCCCGTCTTGATGGCCCGCATTGAAGGTTAGTCAAAATATCTTGCCTTGTCAGCACCGCGCCGATGTCGCCGGCGAAGCCTGCCACCGATCCCGACAGCGGGATTTTCACCGCCTCGATGGCGTAGCCCTGCTCAGGAGACTGCATCCTATCGGCTCAAACATCTGTTTGATAGGGGGCCGACCTAGGTCCGCTGATCCCCCAAGCACAAAGTCGCTGCGCTCCAGCCCGCTGCGCGGGAGCAAGAGCCGAGAGGCCGGTAGTCGAGGATAGCACTAGCGCTGGAGAGCTCCGTCCTGAGAATTGAGGGTGTTTCAGTAACCTCACTCAGAATGGAGCTCCCCATGAGCGATACCAACATTGTCAGTCCGCTGCGTCGAAGAATGATCGAAGATATGACTGCGCGCAAGCTCAACCCACACACGCAGCGCAGTCACCTGCAAAGCTGCAGGCGGTTCGCCGCCTGGCTTAAACGCTCGCCCGACACGGCAACGCCTGACGATGTGCGCCAATTCCAGCTGCGCCTCATCGAGAGTGGGACGAGCATCTGTAACCGCAATCGGATTATGACGGGGGTGCGGTTCTTGTTCCGCGTCACGCTACGTCGCCACGATCTGGCGGCCGAGGTCTGGCACATCAGGGAGCCCGTGAGGCTGCCGCCGGTGCTGAGCCCTGAGGAGATCAAGCGTGTTCTGACCATGGCGACGAGCCTGAAGGCGCGAGCGATGCTAAGCCTCGCCTATGGTTGCGGGCTGCGGTCCAGCGAGGTGGTGCGGCTGCGAGTGGGTGATATTGATCGTGAGCAGAAGATTATCCGTATCCTGCAGTCGAAGGGCCGTAAGGACCGATACGTGATGCTGCCGGCGGAGGTCCTGGTTTTGTTGCGGCAATGGTGGAAGGCGCGGCCGAGCGCTGATGACGCTGGCATTGCCCCGGAACAGCGCTGGCTGTTTCCAGGTCGCAGTGACCATCGGCCACTGACCACGCGTCAGTTCGGCCGGCTGTTCAAGGAGGCCGCCAAAGCCGCGGGGCTGCGCAAGACGGTCTCTCTGCATTCGCTGCGCCACAGCTTCGCAACCCATCTGCTCGAGCGCGGCAAGGATATTCGTGTGATTGCAGCCTTGCTCGGGCACGACAGGCTTGAGACGACAGCCCGCTACAGTCGCGTGGCGATCGGAATGATCGCTGGGATCGAGAGCCCACTCGATGCCCTGAGCAAGCCGCGCCGCAGGCCTGCGAGGCGAGACCAGGAGAAGCCACCAGCGCCATAGCCGCCGGCCATGGCTCGACCAACTCTCGAGGTCGCGGATATCTTCCGCGATCACGGTCCCAGCTGGCGTGAGGCCAACCGCGGGCATGTGAGCCTCGGGCAACTGAAGGTGATGGGTGCAATCGAGCGCTGTCGTACGGCAGCGCTCGGCGGGCATGTCGCGCGTTGCGAGAACATGGCGTGCGGCCATACCGAGATCGGTTACAACAGTTGCCGTAACCGGCACTGCCCGAAGTGCCAGGGTGCGGCGTCACGCCGATGGTTAGCCGAGCGCGAAGCGGAACTGTTACCGGTGCCGTATTTTCACGTCGTCTACACCCTGCCGAGCCAGCTGCGCGACATCGCCTACCAGAACAAGCGCGCGGTCTATAACCTGCTGATGAAGGCAGCGGCCGACACGACGCTCGCCATCGCAAGCGATCCCAAGCGCCTCGGCGCACGGATCGGTATCACCGCCGTGCTGCACAGCTGGGGCTCAGCGCTCACCCATCATCCGCACGTGCATATGATTGTGCCAGGTGGAGGCCTCTCGTTCGATAACGCGCGATGGGTCGCCGCGCGTCCCGACTTCCTCGTCCATGTCAAGGTGCTGGCGCGCCTGTTCCGCGGCAAGATGCTGGCGATGCTCATGACGGCGCACGATAACGGCGAGTTGAAGTTCTTCAACACCCATGCCGGACTCGCCGACAAGAAAACATTCAAGCGTTTCATCGCCCCGCTGCGGCGCATCAAGTGGGTGGTCTATTGCAAGGCGCCATTCGCAGGGCCCGAGCAGGTCCTGCGCTATCTCTCCCGTTACACCCATCGCGTCGCCATCTCGAACCGCCGCCTCGTTGCAGCCGACGACGGCGCGATTGCGTTCCGTTGGAAAGATTATCGCCTCGACGGCCCCGAACGCTGGAAGACGATGCAGCTTCACCCGCACGAGTTCATCAGGCGCTTCCTGATTCACGTGCTGCCCAAGGGCTTCCATCGCATCCGCCACTACGGGCTCTTTGCCAACACCAACCGCGTCGAGAACATCGCCACAGCCCGCGCACTTCTCAACGTGGCCCCGCCTGCCGCCGACACGCAAGAGCAGCCGGATATCGCCACAGAAATACCACGTGTGCTGCCTTGCCCTTGCCCGCGCTGCGGCGGCCGCATGATCGTGATCGAGACCTTCGCGCCCGGCTGCGAGCCGCGCTGGCGCCCGATGCCCAGCAGGATCGACACATCATGACCGAGACATCCCGTAAGCGTCGCCATTTCCCCGTTCAGACGCGCTGGCCCCAAGCCGGCAACAATCCCTCTCGCCCAAGTCGCCGCGCTCGACGCTCCCTGAGCTCGTTGAGTGGTTCCCAGCACTTGCCCAGACGTCTATCGCCCGCTTCCGGTCCCAGTACGCAGACCCGCCGGCTGCATTCTGCCGATATCAGATCTACCTTCGCGCTCGGCACCAGCATCAAATCCCCATAGCGCCCGCTGCCCTGCCGGTGCTCAACCTCCCGCGACTTCGTGCCTTGGCGCTTTTCGGCCGCCGGCCGCCTCAGCGCGTGGATACACCTGCATCCCGGCAGCCGAAAACCTCCACAATAGCGGACATGCAGCGATACTTCAGTAACGCCACCAACTATTTCAACGACGAGACGACCAGACCCGCTACCGGATCCCGTCGCCGACTTCCGAAGTGGGTCAACGCACAAAGTCGCTGCGCTCCAGCCCGCTGCGCGGGAGCAAGAGCCGAGAGGCCGGTAGTCGAGGATAGCACTAGCGCTGGAGAGCTCCGTCCTGAGAATTGAGGGTGTTTCAGTAACCTCACTCAGAATGGAGCTCCCCATGAGCGATACCAACATTGTCAGTCCGCTGCGTCGAAGAATGATCGAAGATATGACTGCGCGCAAGCTCAACCCACACACGCAGCGCAGTCACCTGCAAAGCTGCAGGCGGTTCGCCGCCTGGCTTAAACGCTCGCCCGACACGGCAACGCCTGACGATGTGCGCCAATTCCAGCTGCGCCTCATCGAGAGTGGGACGAGCATCTGTAACCGCAATCGGATTATGACGGGGGTGCGGTTCTTGTTCCGCGTCACGCTACGTCGCCACGATCTGGCGGCCGAGGTCTGGCACATCAGGGAGCCCGTGAGGCTGCCGCCGGTGCTGAGCCCTGAGGAGATCAAGCGTGTTCTGACCATGGCGACGAGCCTGAAGGCGCGAGCGATGCTAAGCCTCGCCTATGGTTGCGGGCTGCGGTCCAGCGAGGTGGTGCGGCTGCGAGTGGGTGATATTGATCGTGAGCAGAAGATTATCCGTATCCTGCAGTCGAAGGGCCGTAAGGACCGATACGTGATGCTGCCGGCGGAGGTCCTGGTTTTGTTGCGGCAATGGTGGAAGGCGCGGCCGAGCGCTGATGACGCTGGCATTGCCCCGGAACAGCGCTGGCTGTTTCCAGGTCGCAGTGACCATCGGCCACTGACCACGCGTCAGTTCGGCCGGCTGTTCAAGGAGGCCGCCAAAGCCGCGGGGCTGCGCAAGACGGTCTCTCTGCATTCGCTGCGCCACAGCTTCGCAACCCATCTGCTCGAGCGCGGCAAGGATATTCGTGTGATTGCAGCCTTGCTCGGGCACGACAGGCTTGAGACGACAGCCCGCTACAGTCGCGTGGCGATCGGAATGATCGCTGGGATCGAGAGCCCACTCGATGCCCTGAGCAAGCCGCGCCGCAGGCCTGCGAGGCGAGACCAGGAGAAGCCACCAGCGCCATAGCCGCCGGCCATGGCTCGACCAACTCTCGAGGTCGCGGATATCTTCCGCGATCACGGTCCCAGCTGGCGTGAGGCCAACCGCGGGCATGTGAGCCTCGGGCAACTGAAGGTGATGGGTGCAATCGAGCGCTGTCGTACGGCAGCGCTCGGCGGGCATGTCGCGCGTTGCGAGAACATGGCGTGCGGCCATACCGAGATCGGTTACAACAGTTGCCGTAACCGGCACTGCCCGAAGTGCCAGGGTGCGGCGTCACGCCGATGGTTAGCCGAGCGCGAAGCGGAACTGTTACCGGTGCCGTATTTTCACGTCGTCTACACCCTGCCGAGCCAGCTGCGCGACATCGCCTACCAGAACAAGCGCGCGGTCTATAACCTGCTGATGAAGGCAGCGGCCGACACGACGCTCGCCATCGCAAGCGATCCCAAGCGCCTCGGCGCACGGATCGGTATCACCGCCGTGCTGCACAGCTGGGGCTCAGCGCTCACCCATCATCCGCACGTGCATATGATTGTGCCAGGTGGAGGCCTCTCGTTCGATAACGCGCGATGGGTCGCCGCGCGTCCCGACTTCCTCGTCCATGTCAAGGTGCTGGCGCGCCTGTTCCGCGGCAAGATGCTGGCGATGCTCATGACGGCGCACGATAACGGCGAGTTGAAGTTCTTCAACACCCATGCCGGACTCGCCGACAAGAAAACATTCAAGCGTTTCATCGCCCCGCTGCGGCGCATCAAGTGGGTGGTCTATTGCAAGGCGCCATTCGCAGGGCCCGAGCAGGTCCTGCGCTATCTCTCCCGTTACACCCATCGCGTCGCCATCTCGAACCGCCGCCTCGTTGCAGCCGACGACGGCGCGATTGCGTTCCGTTGGAAAGATTATCGCCTCGACGGCCCCGAACGCTGGAAGACGATGCAGCTTCACCCGCACGAGTTCATCAGGCGCTTCCTGATTCACGTGCTGCCCAAGGGCTTCCATCGCATCCGCCACTACGGGCTCTTTGCCAACACCAACCGCGTCGAGAACATCGCCACAGCCCGCGCACTTCTCAACGTGGCCCCGCCTGCCGCCGACACGCAAGAGCAGCCGGATATCGCCACAGAAATACCACGTGTGCTGCCTTGCCCTTGCCCGCGCTGCGGCGGCCGCATGATCGTGATCGAGACCTTCGCGCCCGGCTGCGAGCCGCGCTGGCGCCCGATGCCCAGCAGGATCGACACATCATGACCGAGACATCCCGTAAGCGTCGCCATTTCCCCGTTCAGACGCGCTGGCCCCAAGCCGGCAACAATCCCTCTCGCCCAAGTCGCCGCGCTCGACGCTCCCTGAGCTCGTTGAGTGGTTCCCAGCACTTGCCCAGACGTCTATCGCCCGCTTCCGGTCCCAGTACGCAGACCCGCCGGCTGCATTCTGCCGATATCAGATCTACCTTCGCGCTCGGCACCAGCATCAAATCCCCATAGCGCCCGCTGCCCTGCCGGTGCTCAACCTCCCGCGACTTCGTGCCTTGGCGCTTTTCGGCCGCCGGCCGCCTCAGCGCGTGGATACACCTGCATCCCGGCAGCCGAAAACCTCCACAAACTCGGAAGCACTCAATCTAAGCAAATGTCTTCCGGGTTACCCCTGAAAGAGGACATCGCCGAATGCAGTTGGCATCCCGCCAAAATGAGAGCGCCGCCGCTCACGCCGGAACGCGGCCACCGAAAAACGGCATCAGGGCGCGACTTAGCGTGTGCGTTCGTCCTGACGTGAAAATCATCTCGGCGCCGGCATCATCCGCCTGGCCGCCGGGCGGCCCGAGCAGGTCCACGACACGCCGGGCAATCGCGGGCGCCGGATCGATCCAGTCGACCGGCCATGGCGCCAGCGCGACCAGGCGGTCCATCAGCAACGGATAATGGGTACAGGCCAAAACCACCGTATCGGTGCGTGCGAGAGGGTCTTCGCGGTCTCCGGCAAAACATGGCGCGATTTCGGCCGCGATATCGGAGTCACTGACTTTCCCGCCGCTCAGCGCGCTTTCCGCCAGGGAAGCGAGTTCGCCTGAGCCAACCAGCGTCACCTCGCAGCCTTGCGAGAAATCGCGGATCAGCCCGCGGGTGTATTCGCGCTGCACGGTGCCCTTGGTGCCGAGCACCGAGACGCACCTGGTTTTCGATCTGGCGCAGGCCGGCTTGATGGCGGGCACCGTGCCGACGAACGGCACGTGATAGCGCTCGCGAAGATGCGACATCACGAGCGTGGAAGCGGTGTTGCAGGCGATCGTCACGAGATCGGGAGCGTGGTCGGCGATCAGCTCGCCGATCAGCGGCACCACGCGTGCGATGATCGCTTCCTCGCTGTGATGGCCGTAGGGAAAGAATGCGTCGTCGGCGACATAGATGTAATGCGCATCCGGTCGCGCCCTGACGATTTCGCGCAAGACCGTCAGCCCGCCTAGGCCGGAATCGAACACGAGAATCGTCGGAGGGGTGGACACGAGGCGATCCTAGCCGATCCGGGGTTACCATTCAGTTGCTTTGTCCGGCGGTCGCTACCCGCTCGCCGGATCAGCTTTCGCCGAACACGCGCCTGAAGATCGTATCGACGTGCTTGAGGTGATAGCCGAGGTCGAACTGCTCGGAGATCTCGGCGTCCGAGAGATATTTCTTCACCTCGGGGTCGTTCTTCAACAGCGTCTGGAAGTCGCCTTGGCCGCGCCACACCGGCATCGCGTTGCGCTGCACCAGCTTGTAGGCGTCCTCGCGGCTGGCGCCTTTCTGCGTCAGCGCGATCAGCACCCGCTGCGAATGCACGAGCCCGCCGAGCCGCTCGAGATTCTTCATCATGTTGTCGGGGTAGACGAGGAGCTTGTCGATCAGGCCGGCGAGGCGGTTGAGGGCAAAGTCCAGCGTCACCGTGGCGTCGGGCGCGATCATGCGCTCGGCCGAGGAGTGCGAGATGTCGCGCTCATGCCACAGCACGACGTTCTCCAGCGCCGGCGTGACATAGGCGCGGACCATGCGCGAGAGCCCTGTAAGGTTTTCCGACAGCACCGGGTTGCGCTTGTGCGGCATCGCCGACGAACCCTTCTGGCCCTCGGAGAAGAACTCTTCCGCCTCCAGCACTTCGGTGCGCTGCAGGTGCCGGATCTCGGTAGCGAGCCGCTCGACCGAGGAGGCGATCACCCCCAAGGTTGCAAAATACATCGCGTGGCGATCGCGCGGGATCACTTGCGTGGAGATCGGCTCCGGCACCAGCCCCATCGCCTTGGCGACATGTTCTTCCACGCGCGGATCGATCTGCGCGAAGGTGCCGACCGCGCCCGAGATGGCGCAGGTCGCGACTTCCCTGCGGGCGGCAACGAGCCGCTCGCGCGCTCGGGTGAATTCCGCATAGGCGTAGGCGAGCTTCAGCCCGAAGGTGACCGGCTCGGCATGGATGCCGTGGGAGCGGCCGATAGTCGGGGTCATCTTGTGCTCGAAGGCGCGCTTCTTTAGCGCTTTCAGCACCTTGTCGATGTCGTCGATCAAAAGGTCGGCGGCGCGGGTGAGCTGCACATTGAGGCAGGTGTCGAGCACGTCGGAGGAGGTCATGCCCTGGTGCACGAAGCGCGCTTCGGGGCCGACGATCTCCGCCAGATGGGTCAGGAAGGCGATCACGTCGTGCCTGGTTTCGCGCTCGATCTCGTCGATCCGGGCGACGTCGAAAATGACATCGCGGGCCTTGGCCCAGACGGTTTTGGCGGCTTCCTTCGGAATCACCCCGAGTTGGGCCAGCGCATCCGCGGCATGCGCCTCGATCTCGAACCAGATCTTGAAGCGCGTCTGCGCCTCCCAGATGGCGGCCATTTCCGGGCGGGTATAGCGGGAAATCATCGATGACTCTTGGGGTTAAAGGGTCTTGGGGTAAAGGGGGTTACGCCGCGCTTTAGCAGAGCGGCCGGGGCGAGACAAACGCCAAGCCGGCGCCAAAAGGGCTCGTTCTGGAGCTCCGGTCGATTGGGGCGACAATCACGAACTATTGAGTAACAGATATTGAAATCTGTCAGCGAGATGTCCTATATTGCTGCCAGCGCCATTGTTTGAGGCGTCCCGCTGGCTTGCTGATCCAAGGCCGCGGATTTTCAAGGGACTTCCGCCATGACGATCGAAATTCTTCACCTCACCGCCCAAATCCAGCGCTGGCTGAACGCCCGCGTGGCCCGTCATCTTGCCGCGCAGGCCGAGAGGTTTACCCGTTAAAATGGGGACAGCGACAACAATCCGCCAGATCGCCTGGCTAAAGCCCGAGCAACAGACGGTACACGCATGAACGAAGCAGTGGTTCTGACGCCTGAGCGAATTCTCGAGGTCACCGAGGACGTGCTGCGACGCTTTGGGCTCGCCAAGGCGACGGTGGTCGATGTGGCCCGCGCGCTCGACGTAAGCCACGGCAGCGTCTACCGCCATTTCCCGAGCAAGGCCTCGCTGCGGGAGGCAGTCGCAAAACGCTGGCTCGACCGGGTCAACGCGCCGCTTCAGAAGATCGCGGAAGAGTCAGGGCCGGCGCCCGACCGGCTGGAGCGCTGGCTGCGCACGATGATCGCGATCAAGCACAAGAAGGTTTGCGACGACCCCGAGATGTTCGAAACCTATCTGACGCTGGCGCGGGAGGCCTGCAAGGTCGTCAAGGCGCATAAGGATGGTCTGGTCGATCAGATCGCGAATATTCTGTCCGACGGCGTGAAGCAGGGCGGTGTTCCAGGTCACCGATGCTAAAGCCACGGCGCGCGCGATTTTCGACGCTACCAGCCGCTTTCATCACCCCGCCCATTGCGACGAATGGAGCGATCCGAACCTTGCCGCGGGGGTCGACATTTTGCTGGCGCTGCTGCTCAGGGGCCTGGAAGCGCCGCATAAACGCTAAGCATGTTTTGCGATCGCTATCGTCGCTCGCCAGGCGAGATGCGATCACAGATCGGTCAGTCCGCACTCGACTGCAAGTCGGACAAGTTGGGCATCCGTTCGCATGCCGGTCTTGGCCTTTACCAGATAGTGATAGTTTTGCACCGTCTTCATGCTGAGGTTGAGATTTGAGGCTATCTGCTGCTGGGTCGAGCCGGCAGCAATCTGCCTCAGGATTTCGATTTCCCGCTCCCCCAGAAAATCAAGCGCCGATCGCGACGGGGCCACGCTTTCCGCGGCCAGAATATGGGCAATGTCGTCGCTCATGGCCCGTTCGCCGCGCGCAACCGCGCGGATCGCCCGGATGAGCGTTGTCGGCTCGCTGCTTTTGGTTACATAGCCGTTCGCTCCCGCCTTGAAAGCAGCCTTCACCTGCGCCGGTTCGCTGTGCATGCTGAAGACAAGGATGCCGGCGCGGCCGTCGCGCGACCGGATGTTCCGGATCGCCTCGAGGCCGCTTGCTCCCGGCATCGATATGTCCATCACCACGATATCAGGGGCATGCGTCTTGAAGGAGCTATAGGCATTCGCCGCGCTGTCCGCTTCGGCGACCACGCGGAAGTCGCTCTGATGTTCCAGCACGCGCCTGTAGCCTTGCCGGACGACAGGGTGGTCGTCGACAAGCAAGATCGAAATGTTGTGTGTATGCGAAATGGTCATGCGGACAACAGCATTACGCGGCGATCGGGATCGTTGCGGCCACGCTCAGGCCGCGCGCCGCGCGTGCGATCGAAAGCGAACCGCCGAGGGCTGCCAGTCTCTCGCGTATTCCGGTCAGGCCGAAGCCAGCGGATTGCGCGAGCTTCGCGGCGTCGCCGCCGCCATCGTCCTCAACGCAGATCAGCAGCGTATTCTCTGTGCCGGTTCGTCGTTCGATCCGCAGCGAGATCTCGCGCGCTGCGCTGTGGCGCAAGGAATTGGTCACGCACTCCTGGGCGACGCGATAGGCTGTTGCGGCGACAGTTCCGCGCACATCGGCAAAGTCGCCCCGCAAATCAAGTTGTACCATCGGCCGGGCTGCATTCTGCGATCGCCAGCTTTCGACGAGACTAACGAGGCTGGCCTCGAGCCCGAGCTCCTCGGCGGGTGGATGGCGCAGGCGGTTCAAGGTACCCCGCAAGCATCCCATGATACGGAGCGTGGCCTGAGAGATCATCCGCGCATCCTGCGCGGCGCCGTTTCCGTCTTGGTGCTCCGTACTGGCTGTTTCGATGCTGTTGGCAAAAGCAAGTATGGCTGTGAGGTTCTGTCCGAACTCGTCGTGTAATTCGCGGGCGAGGGCACGCCGTTCATCGTCGCGGGTTTCCAGCAGGCGCCGGGTCAAGACGGCTCGTTGCTCTGTGGACTGCGCCAGGCGTTCCCCGAGATCGCTAACGGCCTGCCCGATCATCGACAGCTCGAGCGATCGGAAGCGGGGGAGGGGTGTTCTGTATTGGCCATGAGCCATGCGTTGCAGTGCGGCAACGATCGACCGTGCCGGCGCGAGGGCGTGCGCAATCGCGAACGAGGCAAGCAAGCCGATTGCCACGGCCATCAGCAACGCGACGTCGATGATGTCTGATATGTGTTCCCAGCCTAGCCATATTGCAGCTTCCGGATCGGCAATCGCCGACACCGTTCCCGCGGTGGTCGTACGGGCGCTGATGGGTTGGACAACCGGAGCGTGGTTTCCGAGGAACATCTGCATGCTGGCCGTGAACCAGAGCGGAGGAGGCTTGCCGATGCCCTTGTTCTGGCCACAAAGCGGCTTCTCGAAGTCGATCGCGGGCTCAAACCGGATACAAACTCCGGGTGAAATAAGCTTCGTCATTTCGATGGTGCGCCATTCGGGGACTGGCAAAAGATGTTCGCGCGTCCTGTTGCTGCGCAACAATAATTCGCGCCAGTACAGGGCTTCCAACGCCTGGGAGACGCGTTGGGCGGATGCGGCTGTCGCTCTGTCGATGCTGCGATGGGCATCCACCATCGCCCAAAGGGTCGCTGCGCCCAGACATAAAATGACAATGACGAGTAAACGGGCGATGAGCTGAAGCACGAGGCGCATGCGACCATCTCCACGACTTTGGACCAAGCCAACAACACTCCGGTCCGGAGCCAATTGCAAGCTTGGCGTCGGATGCTCGTCGGGCAAACTTCCCAGCCAACCTCAGGCATATCTCTTTGGACCGGGCCTGCCACTTCAGCTTAACTGAAGTGCGAGTTTGTTCACAAGTCGCCTTAGGCGAAGCGGCCCTCGGGGAGCCAAAGCAGCATGAGTTCTATCAGCGGTGTGCAGACCGCGGCACCCGGCACGGACACTCCGGAACGAGGAGCAGTGCTGCTGTGGATGATCTTTACCGGTCTTTCCGTCTTCGCCGCCGTTCTGGTGGGGCGATACGGGTTGATCCGCCTGATGGTCGCTTCCGATCGTACCTATATTTCGAGCCTTATCGCCGTTCTCTACATCATCACGTCGTGCCATTGCTTTTGGCGGATGCGCGCGGTTGCCCGTGAAGGCGAGGCGGCAAGGCGCTGTCGCGCGATCCTGTCGGCTCCGAACGGTGCGAAGGCGCTTGATAGGGATGCGAAAGCGTTGCCGGCTGGACTGGTGGCCGATCACATCCGCAGCCTGGTGACGAAGGCGGAAACGCAAGGCGCAGGGCGCATCGACCAGACGTTGCTGCTGAGGTCGCTGGCCGATCGCTTGCGCGGATCCAACGGATTTGGCGCGTTCGTCTCCGACACGCTCATGAAGCTCGGCCTCCTCGGCACCATCATCGGCTTCATCATCATGCTGGCGCCGATCGCCGGGCTCGATGCGGCCGACAAAGCCGCCATGAAATCCTCGATGGGATTGATGAGCGACGGCATGGCGGTGGCCATGTATACGACATTGGCGGGCTTGGTCGGCTCCATCCTCGTTCGAATCCAGTATTACATGCTCGATGCCGCAACCCAGCGAGTGTTTTCCGATGCCGTCATGCTGACGGAGACGCGCGTCACCCCGGCCCTGGAACGCGGCCATGATGGATGACTTCGTTCTCTATCCGCGCGACGAGCCATTCGATCCTTTCAGCGTGATGTTGTTCAAGGCGCTGCAGATCGTGTCCTTCCTGTTCTTCATCGCGCTTCTGGCGATTTCGCCGGAGTCGAAAGAAGGCAAGATCAATTCCAAGGCGGAGTTCATCATCACGATGGACTGGCCGGACAATCATCCCGACGACCTCGATCTTTTCGTACAGGATCCGGTCGGAAATATCGCCTGGTACCGCCACCGCGAGGCTGGCTTCCTCAACCTGGACCGTGATGATCGCGGCGGGATGAACGATTTCATCGTCGTCAATGGCAGGAAAATTCCATCGCCCATTCGCGAAGAAATCGTCACCGTGCGGGGCATCGTCGCCGGCGAGTATACCGTCAATGTTTCGCACTTCCAGGCGACGACCGGGCAGCCGGTCGCCGCGATGGTGAAGGTCCAGAAACTCAATCCGACCGCGCAGGTGATTTTCGACGACAAGGTGATGGTCGATCATACCGGCGACGAAAAGACCGCATTGCGCTTCTGGCTCGACGCCGAAGGCAAGGTGGTCGACGTGCAAAGGAGGCCGAAATCACTGATGGAGACGTTCCGGAATGTCCGCGCCAACGGGGCCGATCTGGATCCTAAAACAGGTGTCAGGATGTTGCGGCCGTGAACAGCTTGCAATCGGTCATCGTCACGCTATCGATCAGCTACGCGCTCATCGGCGCGTTGCTGCTCGTCGTTTTGGTCTATGCACGCTTGCCTGCCACGGCAAAAGCGGTGGCCGTGATCGTGACAAGCGCATTTTACATCGTGAGCTTCAATGGCACGCGCGGGCTGCTTGGCTGGGCCAGCATCGACAAGCTGCCTGTCACCTTTAAGCTGTTGCAGGCGCGTATTGTCGAGCCGCATTCGCTGGAAGGAGATCCGGGTTCGATTTATCTGTGGGTCGAGGCACTCGACGAAGACAATCGACCGAGCGGCGTCCCCAGAGCCTATCGCCTTCCCTACAGCGAGACGCTGGCCGAAAAGACTGACACGGCGGCCCGCCAGGTTGCCGCCGGAAGTCCGCAGGGTGGTCGAGCCGCCGATTTTGGCACCGGAGAAGGCGGCCTCGTCGAATCCGTGCGAGAGTACATCATGCCGAACGTCGTCATGGCGACGTCAGGGGGGGATCCCTCGACAGGGGCATTTAGTGCACCTCCGCAGGGTGGGGGTGGCGTGTCGTTTACTCCGCTGCTCCCGCCACGAATGCCGCCCAAGGACGAACAATAGCGCTTAAGTCTTAGCCCGAGAGGTGGAAAACCGGCCCTCGCCGGCGCATGCTGTTTGATGTCCCGCAAACCGGGCTCAGGCCGAGGCGTTATCATGGGGACCGGAGGAAATCGTGCTGCTGGCTGTTTTCGCGGATATCCATGCCAACCGGCAGGCTTTTGCCGCATGCCTTGATGAGGCGCGCTCGCGCGGCGCGGAACAGATTATTTGCCTTGGCGACTACGTCGGATATGGCGCCGATCCCGAATGGACGGTCGAGACGGTGATGGGCCTCGTCGAGAATGGCGCGCTGGCCGTGCGCGGCAACCACGACAACGCCGTCGGCACTCCATCCGAATCCATGAACGCCGAGGCCCAGGCCGCGATCGAATGGACCCGCGGCAGGCTCTCAACGGCGCAGCGGCGCTTTCTGGCGGAATTACCATTTGAGCTGTGGGACGATGACCGCCTCTACGTGCATTCCGAAGCCAGCAATCCGCAGAGGTGGCGCTATGTCCAGAATGCGACGGATGCGGCGCGCAGCATCATTGCGACGGAAGTGCACGCCACATTCTGCGGCCACATCCACCGGCCGGCGCTGTATTCGATGTCTTCCACCGCGAAGATGACGAGCTTCGTCCCGACCTCCGATATCGCGGTGCAGTTGCTGGGCGGGCGGCAGTGGCTGGCCGTGGTCGGCTCGGTGGGGCAGCCGCGGGACGGCGATCCGGCCGCGGCGTTCTCGATGTTCGACACCGCAACCGGAGAGATCACCTATTGCCGCGTGCCCTATGATATCGAGGCGGCCGGTCGGCGGATTCACGAAAACGGCCTGCCACACTGGCTGGCCGATCGCCTCTTGGTCGGGAGGTAAGCGATGGCCAAGCTTTCGGTTCAGCCCGGCGCCGTGATCGACGGCTTCACGATCGGGGAGTGCGTCCACAGCGGCGGCATGGCGACGCTGTGGAGCGTGACGCGCCCCGATATCGCAACGCCGCTGCTGATGAAGATCCCGAGGGTATCCGAGGGCGAGGATCCGGCCGCCATCGTCAGCTTCGAGATGGAGCAGATGATCCTGCCGCGGCTGTCGGGGCCGCACGTACCGGCCTGTTTTGCCGCCGGCGATTTCGTTCGGCAGGCCTATGTCGTGATCGAGGTTATCCCGGGTAACACGCTCTACAGCCGGCTCGGCGAATTGCCGCTGCCTTATGAAGAGTCCATCGCCATCGCCGGCAAGATCGCGGCGGCGCTGGCCGACCTGCATCGGCAGAACGTGATCCATCACGATATCAAGCTGAGCAGCATCATGTTTCGCGCCTCGGGCGAAGCCGTGCTGATCGATTTCGGGCTGTCGCATCACAACCAGTTGCCCGATCTGCTGCAGGAAGAGTTTCGCGTGCCGTACGGCACCGCGCCCTATATGGCGCCGGAGCGTCTGTTAGGGGTGCGCGACGATCCGCGCAGCGACATTTTTTCGTTAGGCGTGCTGCTGTATTTCATCACCACCGGCTTGCGGCCGTTCGGCGAGGGCGAAACCATGTACGCCATGCGACGCCGGCTCTGGCGCGATCCCTATCCGCCGCGCAAACTTAGAGCAGATTATCCGCCCTGGCTGCAGGAAGTCGTGCTGCGCTGTCTGGAGATCGACCCGGTCTGGCGCTACCCCACGGCGTCGCAACTCGCCTTTGAACTCGCTCATCCCGGCCAGATCAAACTGACCGCGCGGGCGGAGCGGCTGAACCGCGATCCCATCTCCACCGTCTGGCGCCGCCGCTTCAACGGCAATTTGATCAAGCCTCGCGGCAAATCCGAAGTGGCCACGCAACTGGCGGCGGGGCCGATCGTGGCGATTGCGCTCGACGTCTCCGAAGGGTCCCGCGAGTTGAACGAAGCATTGCGCGTCACCGCGCAACGCATCCTCGCGACGCTTCCCTCGGCGCGGCTCGCCTGCATCAACGTGCTGAAGCTCGGCCGCGTTACCATCGACCGGACGCTCGACGAGCAGGGCCACAACAAGCATGTCGACCGGCTGGTGGCGCTCCGGCACTGGGCGCAGCCCTTAAAGCTCGATGAAAGCCGGCTGACCGTGCATGTCCTGGAGGCTGTCGACCCGGCGGCCGCGATCCTGGAATTCGCCGAAGCCAATCAGGTCGATCATATCGTGATCGGCGCGCGGCAGAGTTCGCTCAGGCGCACGCTGCTCGGCAGCGTCTCCGCCAAAGTCGCGGCGGAGGCGGCCTGCACCGTCACCGTGGTGCGGCCACCGAAGCTGGCTTCGCACCGTGAAATGAACGCAGACGGCAACAAGGTCGACGAGATTAGCGCCTAGAGCCTTTGACGCGTTTCCTTAACGCGAACCGGTCTCCACTTCGCGCGAAAACGCTCTAGATCGCTTCGCCGCGCGCGGTCGCCGCCGCATTGCGGATCGCGGAAATATTGGCCTTGTAGCTTTCGATAGTACCGCCCTTGAACACGGCAGAACCCGCGACAAAGGCATTGGCCCCTGCGGCGGCCAGCTGGCCGGAAACATCCGGGCCGACGCCGCCGTCGACCTCGATGTCGATCGGGCGTCCCGCCGTCATCGCGCGCAGATCCCTGATTTTGCCAAGCGCGGACGGGATAAAGGCCTGGCCGCCGAAGCCGGGATTGACCGACATGATCAGCACCAGATCGATCATGTCGATGACATATTCGATCGCACTGATCGGCGTGCCCGGATTGAGCGAGACGCCGGCCTTCTTGCCGAGCGCGCGAATCGCCTGCAACGAGCGATGCAGGTGAGGTCCTGCCTCGGCATGCACCGTGATGTGATCGCAGCCGGCCTTGGCGAAGGCCTCCAGATACGGATCGCAGGGCGAAATCATCAGATGCGCGTCGAAGACTTTTTTAGTGTGCGGGCGGATCGCCTTGATGACGTCGGCACCGTAGGAAATGTTGGGCACGAAATGCCCATCCATGACGTCGAGATGGATCCAGTCGGCGCCGGCCTGGTCGACCGCGCGGACCTCGTCGCCCAGCTTTGAAAAATCGGAAGCCAGGATCGACGGCGCGATGACGAGGGGGCGTGACGCAAATTGGGTGGACATGTGCGCTTTCCCGAAAACACGTTCGAAGCCTTGAGGATGTTTTCGGGTAACACGCGCAAGGGGCGGGGGCAATGCGGGCACACCGGCGTCTCGGGGCGGAAAATTCTGCCGCGACGGCATCAATTGCCGGGGCGGCCGGACCAGGCCTGCGGCGGAAAACCGGCATTTTGCCGGGTTTTTCACGATGGCACGACCTTTGCTGACCCTGAGGGCAGGAAAGTAAAGGCCGCGTGATCGCGGCATTGTCGGAGTCCTGCATGCTGTTTGCCCTTGGCGCCGCCACGTCCGCCCTCGACGCGCTGCAATCGTTGACCTCGTCGAAATCGACGTCCTCGCAAACCACCGGCTTTACCCAGGGTTCGACCAACCCGTTTGATATCGTGAGCGGTTCCACGCCGACGGGAAGTCAGGCTGCGGTCACCGGCGGCAGCGGATTTACGCAGATTTCGCCGGCGACGATGAGCGCGCTGCTTGCGGCGCAAGACCCGTCCTCGACCGCATCGACCACGACCGCATCAACCAGTTCGGCATCCACCAGCCGGTCCAGCGCGCTGCAGGACCTGTTCTCGCAGATCGACGCCAATGGCGACGGCCAGATCAGCAAAACGGAATTCGAAAACGCGCTTGGCGCCGGAGGCACGAACATTGCCCAGGCCGACAACGTATTCAACAAGCTCGACGCCAATGGCAATGGATCGGTCAGCCTCGCCGAGATGCAGAAGGCGCTGCAGGGAGCCGGCGGGAAGGGCGGTCACCATCATCACCACCACGTCGCCAGCTCGGACGGATCGAACTCCGATCCACTGCTGCAGGCCGTGAGCGGCGCATCCTCGAGCTCAGTCACCAACAGCGACGGATCGACCACGACGTCGCTGACTTATGCCGACGGATCGAAGGTGACGATGACCTCGGCTGCGTCAAAGACGTCATCCTCCAGCGCGACCTCATCCTACAATATGATCGAGCAGATGATTCAGCGCGAGGCGCAGGCAATTTCGTCCGGGGCCACCTCGTCGCTTTCGATGAACGTCTGATCAGCGTTTGCCAGTCCACTGCGAGGGGCGACCACCCGTGACCTCGCGGAATGCATAGCGGTCGCGGATCTCGTGATTGAAGAATGCACCGCGCGAGGGCGCCGTCTTGAACGCATCGAAAACGTTCGATGGAACGCCGGCATAGCGGCGGCCGCTGACGAAGGTCACCCATAATTCGCGCCTGGCCGGAACGTAGAAGATGCTGCGAATGCCGGTCGACGGCATGGCGTATCGCCCGATGTCGCTTGCGAAGGCAACGCACGGCCCAGGATTTCGTTGCTATCCGAACCGGTCCTGCCATGCCGGCAGCGCATCGGGGAAGGGCAGTGCGGTCGCCGAATGGACGCCGCGCGCGATCGCACGGGCCACCACATTGGCTGCGACCATGCCGAGTTCGGTAAGGCCCGCCAGCGGATCGATCGGCTTTTCGCCGGTCGCGGCGGCGAACAGCACGTCGCCATCGAGCGGAGCGTGGACCGGATAGATCGCGCGGGCAAATCCGGTCTGCGCGATCATCGCAAGCCGCTTGGCCTGAGGTTTTGTCAGCTCGGCATCGGTGACAACGACTGCAAGCGTAGTGTTCTCCACCGATGTCGCGGCGGCGCCGCCCTTGATCCGCATCGCCAGCATGTCCGGCGTGAAGGCCGGCGGCAGTCCGCGTCCGCCATATTCGCCGCTGATTTCAAACGGCGCCGCCCAGAACCACGGCCCATCGCCGACCGTGACGCTCCCGACCGCATTGACCACCGCAAGCGCCGCGACCCGCACGCCATTCTGCATCGCCGCCGACGCCGAGCCGAGTCCGCCTTTGAAATTGGCCGTGGTCGCACCCAGGCCGGCGCCGATGCTGCCGAGCGCGAAGGTCTCGCTGGCCGCGGCGGCCGCGACATAGCCGAGATCGCGGTAGGGCGCGAAGCGGCCCCAGGCCTTGTCGCCGCCGTTGAGGAGATCGAACATGATCGCGCCGGGCACGATCGGGATCACCGCGCCGCGCACCGCGAAGCCGCGGCCCTGTTCGGCCAGCCAGGCCTGCACGCCGCCGCCGGCCTCGAGGCCGAACGCCGAGCCACCGGAAAGCGCGATGCCGTCGATCCGCTCGACGGTGTTGGCGAGGCCGAGCAGCGCGTCCTCGCGGGTGCCCGGGCCGCCGCCGCGCACGTCGATCGCCGCCACGGCGGGCTTGTCGAAAATAACGGCGGTGACGCCGGAGGCGAGGGCCTTGTCATCGGCGTGGCCGACGCGGACGCCCGATATATCGGTGAGAAGATTTTTCATCGCATGTTTCCTGTGGGGCGCAGATGACCGCAGGGCCGTGGTCGGGTCAACCTTGTCGTGCCGGCAACAGCTCAGTTCTCGAGCGCCATTCGCATCATCCTCGCAAGATCGGACTTGCGGTACGGCTTGGCAAGCAGCAGCACGCCGGAGTCGAGGCGGCCATGATGAACGATGGCGTTCTCGGTATAGCCTGACGTGTACAGGGTCTTGAGCGAGGGACGCCGTTTCAGCGCTTCGTCGACCAACTGGCGGCCGTTCATGGGCCCGGGCATGATCACATCGGTAAACAGCAGGTCGATGGTGGCGGCGTTGTCGATCGCGTTCAAGGCTTCCGTCGCGTTACCCGCTTCCAGGGCGGAATAGCCAAGACTCTCGATCTGGGTGACGACATATTTGCGCACCAATGCATCGTCCTCGACGACCAGGACGACCTCGTGCCCGCCCTCGACGGGCGAGGATGCCTGCAATTCCGCGACGGTCTGATCGAGGCCGGTCGCGCGCGGCAGGTAGATCTTGACCGTCGTCCCATGACCTTCCTCGCTGTAAATCTTGATATGCCCGCCTGACTGCTTGACGAAACCGAAGACCATGCTGAGACCAAGGCCGGTGCCCTTGCCGATTTCCTTGGTGGTAAAGAAGGGGTCAAAGACTTTTTCCAGATCTGCGGCGGCAATCCCGGAGCCGGTGTCGCTGATGGCGATCATGACATAGTTCCCGGCGGTGACCTCGCTGTGCATCTCTGCATAGGCTTCATCGAGAAAAACGTTGGAGGTCTCGAGTGTGACCTTGCCGCCGCCCGGCATGGCGTCGCGGGCGTTCAGCGCAAGGTTCAGGATGGCGGTACTGAGCTGGTTTGGATCGACCGAGGCGGTCCATGCGTCCGGCGCAAGTAACGGAACGATCTGGATTTGCTCACCCAACGTCGGGTGCAGCAACTTCGCGGCTTCCAGCACCAACGCATTGATGTCGACCTCGCGCGGTCGCAGCGGCTGTTTGCGGGCAAAGGCCAGCAGATGCCTGGTCAGGCTGGCACCGCGCTCCGCAGCTTCATCGATCATCCCGGCGATGGCTACGAGCTGCGGACGGTCGGCGACGGCATCAGCCAGAATTCCGATGGTCCCGGTGATGACGGTCAGGATGTTGTTGAAGTCATGCGCGACGCCGCCGGTCAACTGGCCGATGGCTTCCATCTTCTGGGCCTGGCGGAATTGTGCTTCCGCGGCAAGCTTTTCAGTGAGATCGCGGCCGACGAAAAAGTGTCGCCGCACCGGCTCCGACCAGGCGCCCATCCAGGTCAGCGCCACGGCATGGCCATTCCGGTGCACGTAGCGCGTCTCGAAATTGCGCATATGCCGGCCGCGGCGTGCCGTACGCATTTCTTCGCGCGTGCTGTCGAGATCGTCGGGATGAATGAATTCGACCGCGCTGTGTCCGATCATTTCCGAAGGCTCATAGCCAAGGATCGTCCTCGAACTCGGGCTGACCTGAACGAAGGTGCCCCTGGTGTCCGTGACCAGGATGAGGTCCTGCGAGGTCTCGAAGATGCGCTGGCGTTCCTCGATCTCCTGGCTGAGGGCCTTCTGCGTTCTCTTGCTCTCGCTGATATCGTGCGCAATTTTGGACGCGCCAACGATCGCTCCCGCCGCCGATCTGATCGGAGAGATGCCGAGTGAGACATGGACCTCCCTGCCATCCTTGTGCCGCCGAACGGTCTCGTATGGTTGGACAACCTCACCCCGAGCTATTCGACCGAGAATCTCGCTCACCTCGGCGCGCCGGTCGGGCGGGACGATGATGTCGATGCGCTGGCCGACCGCTTCCGCGGCGGTATATCCAAACATGCGCTCGGCGGCCGGATTCCATGCGGTGACGGTACCGTCGAGGGTCTTTGCGATGATGGCGTCGTTGGAAGATTCGACAACCGCGCTGAACAGCCGCTCGCGCTCGGTGTGATCGATCCCTGTCGGAGGCAGCCTGCCGTCGGAGCCCGCCGAGCAGGCGGGACAGCTGGGCCTGCACGGCGATGTTGTCGACGAGCAACACCGCCAGAACGAAAGTCGCCGCGCAAAGTCCGTAGACGCAGCCGACATAGAAGCCGAGATCGAAGCGGGCCGCATTGACGATCGCCGACAGCGCGATGTCGAACAGCCAGGCACACAGCACCACCATGAGCCATATGTCGAGCACCGAATGCGGTCGCCGGAATAGCAGCACCAGCAGGGCCGCGAGGCCGAGCGACCACACGGCCGACATCACGCTGATCATGGTGGACGTATAGTGTCCCGCGCCCAGGAGCGTCGGCAGAATGTCGTGCTTGACCGTGACGAGCCAGGTCAGGGCGGATATCGCTAGGCCGACGGTAATGGCGCTGGTCAGGATCGCCGCGCCGACCGATCCGCGTATCTGCGCGCCGCCATCCGGGCTTTTCAGCAGTGCATAACCGAGCACGAGAACAGGAAATCCGCCGTGCCAGATCATGTACAGCCAGACCGTCGTCTGTGGACCGGCATTCAGAAGCCCGGCCGAAGCAAACAGGCCCGGAAAGGTCAGGGCATGAACGATTGCCGCCGCGGCGGTGAAAAGGTAGCCGCTCGCCAGCAGCAGCAGAGCCCGCGACCGCAAGATGGCGAATTGTGAAAACAGCAGGACGGCGGTGATGACGTCGATGAGCGCCAGCGCGGATTGATAACTCGCGACGAATGCTGGAACCGGAGCAAGCGGGACTCCGGCAAAGGGAACCGTCCATGCGAAGAAGGCCGACGAGACCCCGACAACGGCAAGAGCGATCGCCTGATCGCGCTTTGTTGCCGGCAAGGTAGAGAGAAAGCTGCCGCGGTCGTTCTCTGCCTTCATCGTCGTCTCCGGCAATCCGGCATTGAAGGCGCCGGGTTATTGGGACGGTGAATGCGTATTTCTAACCGATATCCCGATTGGCAGGAACGTTGTTTTGCGTTTCGGCAGCTTCGACCAAAGGTTACATGAAAAAACGCCCCGGCGAACCGGGGCGTTGAATGTCGCGATAGGGCCTAAGGGCTTAAGACCCCTTCGGGTTGATCTCGGTGTAGTTGCCCTTGTCGTCCCACTTGTAGACCACATAGTCGATCTGTTTGATGTCACCCTTGGCGTCAATTTCGATCTTGCCGATCACCGTATCCCAGGGACCGCCGCCCTTGATCGCGGCCATGACCTTCTTCGGATCGGTGGTGCCGGCCTTCTTCACGGCCTGCGACCACACCTGCATCGCGGCGTAGGTGTAGAGCGTGTAGCCTTCGGGATCGATGCCCTTGGCCTTGAACTTCTCGACGATGGCCTTGGCGGTCGGCTTGTTGCGCGGGTCGGGACCGAAGGTGAACAGGGTGCCTGCGCCGGCCGGCCCGGTGATCGAGGCGTACTCCTTGTCGGCCAATGCATCGCCGGCCATCAACACGGTCTGCAGGCCCTGATCGCGCATCTGGCGCAGGATCAGACCCGATTCCTGATGGTAGCCGCCGACATAGACGAGATCGATCTTTTCGAGCTTCAGGCGCGACACGATGGCATTAAAGTCCTTGTCGCCCTTGTTGTAGGACTCGAACATCTTTTCGGTGAAGCCGGCCTTGTTGAGCGCCTTCTTGGTTTCGTCGGCGAGACCTTTGCCGTAGGTCGTCTTGTCGTTGAGGATGGCAACATTCTTGCCCTTGAAGTTCTTCGCGATGTATTCGGCCGCGACCAGGCCCTGCTGATCGTCGCGGCCGCAGACCCGCGCCACGTTCCACAGCTTGCGTTCGGTGAACAGCGGATTGGTGGAGGCCGGCGTGATCTGCAGCACGTTGCCGTCGGCATAGGCTTCCGATGCCGGGATCGACGCCGAAGAGCAATAATGGCCCGCGACGAACGGGATCCCGGCGCTGGCGATCTTTTCCGCCACCGAACGCGCCTGCTTGGGATCGCAGGCGTCGTCCTCGACATCCAGCGCCAGTTTCTTGCCGAGCAAGCCGCCGGCGGCGTTGATATCGGCAACCGCCATTTCGGCGCCGTTTTTCATCTGGCGGCCGAATGCGGATTCGCCGCCGGTCATCGGGCCCGCCACCGCGACGGTGATGTCCTGCGCAAAGGCTGCGGTCGTCAGCGCCAATGAAGCGCCGAACGCCAGACCGATCAGTTTCAATGATTTCATGAGGAGTCCTCGCGGGTAGATCGCTACGGGAAGTGCCGGGCAGGCCCGGGGGTCGAAAACCGTGCCCATTGTCGACTGAATTTGTCGTGAAGTCATCGGCAAATTTCGGGCAAATCCACTCTCGATAAGTCGGCGTCCCCGCTTTCGCAGGTGTTGGTCGGGGACGACTCGTCGAAAATGTCGACTTAGGTCCGCCGGCCGCCTTCCAGATAGGCAGCGCGAATCTCCGGGCGCTCCAGCAATTCGGCGCCGGTTCCCTCGAGCGTAATCAGGCCGTTGACCATGACATAGCCGCGATGGGCGAGCCGCAGCGCGTGATTGGCGTTCTGTTCCACGATCAGCACGGTGAGACCGTCCTGCCGATTCAGAGTGCGGATTGCGTCGAAAATCTGGCGCGCGATCAAGGGCGCGAGGCCCAGCGAGGGCTCGTCCAGCATCAACAGGCGAGGGCGGCTCATCAAAGCGCGCGCGATCGCCAGCATCTGCTGTTCGCCGCCCGACAGGGTTCCGCCGCGCTGCGTCATACGTTCCTTGAGCCGGGGGAACAGCGCGAAGACGCGCTCGAGCCGTTCGGTGCGCTCGGTCTCGCTGGAGTTGGTGGCGTCGGCGCCCATCTGCAGGTTTTCCGCGACGCTCATCCGCGGGAAAATCCGGCGGCCTTCCGGCGATTGTGCGATCCGCAGCCGCGCGATCTCGTGGGTCGGCACGTCGGAGATATCGCGGCCGTCGAACAGGATCTGCCCCGATCGGGCCCGCGGCCTGCCGAAGATCGTCATCATCAGCGTCGACTTGCCGGCGCCATTGGCGCCGATCAGCGCGACGATCTCGCCCGGGTTGATCTCAAGGTCGATACCCTTCAGCGCCTCGATCTTGCCATAGGCCGCGCGAAGGCTGCGGATCGCAAGCAGGGGCGCGGCGGGATGCGCGGTCACGTTCCGCTCTCCATCACGGCGATCGCTTCTTCTTCGTCGGCGCCGAGATAGGCCGCGATCACCTTGGGATCGTCGCGGACCTCCCGCGGGGTGCCTTCCGCGATCTTGACCCCGTAATCCATCACCACGACGTGGTCGGAAATCTCCATCACCACCGACATGTCGTGCTCGATCAAAAGGATCGAAGCGCCATGGTCGGCGCTGATCGAGAGCAATAGCTCGCTCAGACTTGCGCTTTCGCGCGCGTTCAATCCGGCAGCAGGCTCGTCGAGACACAGCAATGCGGGTTCGGTGCACATCGCGCGCGCGATTTCGAGGCGGCGCTGATCGCCATAGGGCAAATTGCCGGCGGCATCGTCGGCGCGGTCGAGCAGCCCGATGCGCTTCAGCCAGCCCGTCGCCAGGTCGATCGCGCGCTTTTCCGCCGTGCGCCAGGACGGCGCGCCGATCAGCCCGAGAAACGTCAGGCCAGAGGCTCGCATCAGCGCGTTGTGCTGCGCCACCATCAGGTTTTCCAGCGCGGTCATGCCGGGAAACAGCCGGATGTTCTGGAACGTGCGGGCGACCTTGGCCTGTTTTGAAATCCGGAAATCGTTCAGCCGTTCGAGCTGGATATTGCGGCCGTCGTCATGCGTCAGCCGCATCGTGCCGCCGGACGGCCGGTAGAAGCCGGTGATGCAGTTGAACACTGTGGTCTTGCCGGCGCCGTTCGGTCCGATCAGCGCGGTGATCTTGCGCCGCTCGGCGGTAAACGACAAATCGTTGACTGCGACGATGCCGCCGAAGCGCATGGCGAGGCGATCCACGGAGAGAATGCAATCGCCGCTCATCCGTGGCCCTCCTTGACGAGGTCCGACGAAATGGCCTGGCTATGTTGCAAAAACACGGTCGGCGCGCGATGGCCGATCAGCCCGCGCGGCCGCCAGATCATCAGCAGCACCATCGCGACGCCGAACACCAGCATGCGGTATTGATCGAGGCCGCGGAACAGCTCGAATCCGCCGATCATGGCAAGCGCCGCGAGCGCGACGCCGAGTTGCGAGCCCATGCCGCCGAGCACGACGATCGCCAGCACCAGCGCCGATTCCTGGAAGGTGAAGGATTCCGGACTGATGAACCCCTGCCTCGTTGCGAAGAACGCGCCGGCGAAACCGCCGAACATGGCGCCGGTCGCGAACGCCGTCAGTTTCGTCGTGGTGATGTTGATGCCGAGCGCGCGGCAGGCGACCTCGTCTTCGCGCAGCGCCTCCCAGGCACGCCCGATCGGCAGGCGTCGCAGCCGTATCGTTACCCAGTTGGTGAGCAGCGCCAGCGCCAGGATCAGGTAGAACAGGAACACGATGCGGTGGGTCGGCGAGAACTCGATGCCGAGTTTTGCCGCAAGCCCGTCGTCGCCCGGCGAAAGGGGAATGCCGAACAGGGTCGGCCGCGGGATTCCGGAGACGCCGTTCGGGCCGCCGGTCAGGCTCTGCCAGTTGATGATGACGAGCCGGATGATTTCGCCGAAGGCCAAGGTAACGATGGCGAGATAGTCGCCGCGCAGCCGCAGCACCGGAAAGCCCAGTATCACTCCCCACAGCGAAGCGAGGATGCCGGCGAGCGGCAGGCAGATCCAGAACGACAGCCCGAAATTGGTCGCCAGGAGCGCGTAGGAATAGGCGCCGACCGCGTAGAACGCGACATAGCCGAGATCGAGCAGGCCGGCGAGGCCGACCACCACGTTCAGTCCCCATCCCAGCATCACATAGGTCAGCACGAGAATGCCGAGATCGAGAATGTAGCGCTGATCGTAGAAGATCACCGGCACCAGAAAGGCGAAGATCAAAAGCAGTGGCGCGATGGCGCGCCGCGCCAGCGCCAGCGCACCCTGCACCTTCGGCGGAACGATCGCGACGGTGCCGACCGGTCCCCACCATCGCCGCAGCAATTCGACCGCGATGCTGCCGACGAACACGGCGGCGACGATGGCGGCGAGATCGTCGAACCGCGTCCAGTAGATCAACTGCCCGGTGGGACCGGCTTCGGTACGGATACCGATCATCAGAGAAAACAGCACCAGCGCCACCAGCGCGCTGATCAGGGCTTTCTTGAAGATGAATGCCGCCACAGGGCCGCGCGACGCCTGCGTCTTCTCCGGCGCGGGTGCTGTCACGCCGCCACCCTTCAAACTTTTTCAACTTCGGGACGGCCCAGCAGGCCGGTCGGCATGAAGATCAGCACCACGATCAGAATCGAGAACGCGGCGACGTCCTTGTATTCGACCGAGAAATACGCCGACCACATGGTTTCGATCAGCCCGATCGCAAGTCCGCCCAGCATCGCGCCGGGCAGCGAGCCGATGCCGCCGAGGACGGCGGCGGTGAATGCCTTGATGCCGGCGACGAAGCCCATGTAGAAATCCACCAGGCCGTAATACAGAAGATACATCATGCCCGCGACCGCGGCGAGCGCGGCCCCAATGACAAACGTCATGGAGATGGTGCGGTCGACATCGACGCCGAGCAGCGCCGCCATGGTCTGGTCCTGTTCGCAGGCGCGCATGTCGCGGCCGAGGCGGGTGCGCGCGACCAGCCAGGTGAAGATCGCCAGCAGGACGATCGTGGTGACGACGACGACGATCTGCACATTGGACAGCCGCACCACGAAACCGTGCTGGTCCGACAGGGTATAGCCACCGGTGATGATCGGCGGCACCGGCTTTACGCGGGCACCCTGTGCGACCTGTGAATAATTCGACAGCACGAACGACATGCCGATCGCCGACAGCATCGGTGCCAGCCGGAACGAATGCCGCAGCGGCCGATAGGCGATGCGCTCCACCGTCCAGCCATACAGCGCGGTGATCGCCATCGATACCAGCAGCACGATCAAAAGGATCACCGGCACGGCGGTCAGCCCGGTCGAGACCAGCAGCAAAAATGAGATCAGCGCGATAAAGCCGCCGATCATGAAGATGTCGCCATGAGCAAAATTGATCATCCCGACGATGCCATAGACCATGGTGTAGCCGATGGCGATCAGACCATAGATCGAGCCGAGGACGAGGCCGTTGATCAATTGCTGGGCGAAATAGTCCATGCGCTGCCGCTATCTAGTTTGACGCGGCGATGGCCCCGGCAGCCGGAACGACGCGTCGTGCCGTTTTCTAACAGTGGGAACCCGGTGCGGCAACAGCGCATGGGTGCGGCCTCGCGGCTTGTACAGAGCTAGTTTTACCTGCCGGTTCCGGCCGCCATAGTCGCGACAAGCCGTCGCCACGGAATGAGCGCGCCGGAACCCGAATTCCTCTGCAACCAATCGCGGCCAGTGCTGGTTATCTTCAGTCAGGTTCAACAAGGGAGATCCCGATGACCAGCCAAAATCAGAACCCGGGCCAGCAGAACCAGAACCCGGGTCAGAAGCCCGGCCAGCAGCAGGGCGGCAGCCAGAAGCCCGGACAGCAACAGCAGGATCCGGGTCGTCAGGGCCAAAATCCCGGCCAGCAGGGCAAGGGCGGCCGGTAATCCGGTCCCCGAGTTCAAGCGAGAGCAGAAAAGTCCCGCCGAAAAGCGGGACTTTTCTGTCATGGCACGGGCTGCGCTAAACGGCGACCGACCGCCCGATCGTGGCTTTCAGGCCGCCCAATTCCGATTTGGCCAGCTGCAATCGCCAGCCATAGGCATTGAGCACGTCCTGGACGATGGCGAGGCCGAGGCCCGCGCCTTCGCCACGCTCGTCGAGGCGCGTGCCGCGCTCGAGCACATGCGGCCATTGGGCGGGCGAGATACCCGGGCCATCATCCTCGATGATGATCGACGCCCCGGAATCGACGCTGACGCGGACGCGCCGCGCGGCATGACGCGCTGCATTCTCAAGCAAATTGCCCAGCGCTTCGGCAAGATCGGTCCGGTCGAGCGGCACCTGGACATCGTCGGCAATATGCTGTTCGAAAGTCACGCGCATGCCGAAAGGCGTGCGCGATAACGTGGCAATCAACGAGCGCACCAGCGGTGCCAGCGCAGTGAAATGGCTGTCCCGGTGTCCGGCGGAGCCGCGTAGCCGGGCTCGTGCCAGTTCGCGATCGACGTGGCGGCTCATGGCGTCGCCGACCGCCTCGATGTCCTGCGCCAGAGCCTTTTCGCCACGCTCGCGCAGCCGGGCGGCATCGGCCGCGAGCGCCGCCAGCGGCGTCTTGAACCCATGGGCGAGATCGGCTGCGCGGCTGCGCGAACGCTCGATCTCCCGTTCCTGGGCGTCGAGCAGCGCGTTGACCTCCTCCACCAGCGGGCGCACCTCGGCCGGCACCCCGGCCGGCAGATGATGGCGGCGTCCGGATCGGATGTCGGCAACACCGCGACGAAGTGCATCGAGAGGGCGCAAGCCGAGCGCGACCTGGATCGAGGTAGCAATCGCCAGCACCAGACCCAGCACGCCAAGCGCGATCGCGAGGTCCTTGGCGAAAGCGGCGGTGGCGGTCGCGACGCGGGCAAGATCGGCGGCGACGACGAGGCGCACCGGCACGCGTCGATCGCCGACGGTCAGAAGAACTTTCCTCTCTGCGATCAGGACATGGCTATCGGCGGGACCGGTCACCTCGTGATGGTGGGTCTCGCCGGGCGCCGGTTCGTCGATGGGCGGCGACAATTTGTTGTCCCACAGCGAGCGCGAGCGCAGCAACTGGTCACGATCGTCCGACACCTGCCAGTAAAGCCCCGACAGTGCATCGGCGAAGCGCGGATCGGTCGGCGGCCGCGTCATGACCAGGTTTCCATCCTGATCGACGTCGATGCCTGCGAGCAATTGTTTGAGGTGCAGGTCGAGATCGTCGGCCATGGTGCGGGTGACGTGGCGCTCAAACAGCAGGATCAGCCCGGCGCCGGCAATCGTCAGCGCCACCATGATGGCGATGATCCCGCCGGCGACGAGCCGCAGCCGCAGCGATCCCAATCTCATGCAGGCGCCTCCGGCACGATGTAGCCGAAGCCGCGGCGGGTCTCGATCAGATCGGGTCCTAATTTCTTGCGCACGCGGCCGATCAGTACTTCCAGCGCATTGGAATCGTGATCTTCGCCATGGCCGTACACGTTCTCGTCGAGCTCGTGCTGCGACACCACACGGCCGCGGTGGCGCAGCAGGTAAGCGACGAGGCGATATTCAAGCGGCGACATCGTGACAGGCACGCCGCGCACGCTCACTTTCATTTGTCGTTCATCGAGCGTGATGTCACCGGCTGACACCACCGACGATGCATGGCCGGCGGAGCGGCGGACGATCGAGCGCAGCCGTGCCAGCAATTCCTCGATCCGGAACGGCTTCGGCAGATAGTCGTCGGCGCCGGCGTCGATTCCGTCGACGCGCTCGGCCCAGCTGGCGCGCGCGGTCAGGATCAGCACCGGCATGTGACGCCCGTTCGCGCGCCAGCGCTTGAGCACCGCAAGTCCGTCCATGCCCGGCAGCCCGAGATCGAGGATGACCGCGCCATAATCCTCGGTGTCGCCGCGGAACCATGCTTCTTCGCCGTCGCGCACCGTCTCGACCACGTAATTTGCGGCCTCGAGCGCCCGCGAAATATCCGATGCGATCCGCCGGTCGTCCTCGACAAGAAGTACACGCATCATTTCTCCTTGATACGCTCGATCTCGCCGCTGCGCGGGTTGACATAGACTTCGAACAACCGGCCCTGGCTGTCGACGACACGGAATTCGTAGAGCCAGTGGCCTCCCTCGTGTTCGATCTCGACGCCAGCGACCTCGCCGGGCAGCTTGCCACGCAGGGTGCTGAGAATGTCCGCCAGGGAATGGAGCTCGCCGCTCTCGACCGCGCGGCGGACCTCGTCGCGGCGCTGCTCGTCCTGATCGCGCGCGCCCGCCACGCGCGGCGCGGCCGCAACCAGCGCGGCTGCCGCGAGCACCATTGCCAACATTGCAGTTCGAGCCGAGCGCATGGACCGTGACACCAATTTATCCGCGCCAGCATGCCCGAAGCGACCTGACATGTTACTGACATGGATCAACAGGCCTCCGTCATCGCTTGGCGCGCATTGTCGCAGGCGTCCTGGCCGAATACCCGGCCGGACCGAAACAGTGGAAAAGAGACAATGCGAAAGACTATCATTTTCGGGACGCTCGCGGCGCTTTTCGGCTTCGCGGCATTGGCCCAGGCCAGCGACCGGTCGCACACGGAAACAAGCGAGGGTACCCAGGTCACGCGCGTGGCGGCGGATGACAGCAAGGGCGAGAGGCCCGAGCGCGGCACGAGGGCCGACCAGTCGCGCGAGCGTCATGACGACTCCGGCGATAAGCGGCATGAAGCGCGCGAGGGCCATCATGAAGAAGACGCGGCAGAGCACCGGGATCGCCGCTGACGCGGCTTGTCTGTCGCCATGCGACCGGCGCGTATGTCCAAAGGGGAAATCGCGAAGGGAGCCGGCGGCCTTGCTGTCGGCTCCAGCAGTTTCCGCGCTTGCGAGGCAAGCTGACAAAACGCTGACGTCGATCAACAGGCAGCCGTCAGCGCCGCTCTGGCACGCTCCCGTCATCGTCCGCCGCGCGGTGCGGCCGGATTTTCAACAGGGGAGACCAGAACATGGCTAACATCTTATCGTTCAAGATGGCCGCCGGGGCGCTCGGTATCGCGGCCTTAGGGGCAATTATTCCGACGGCGGCGCCGATGGCGGCAGGTAATGCCGCCGACTCATCAGCGCTGCAAATTCCTCAATCGATCCGCTATGAGCACGAGCACATTATCAACGACCTGACGGATTTCGCCAGGCGCCAGGGTGCCCATGCCGCCGCGGCACAAAAGGCCCTGGTCGTCATCAAGGCCCACTACGCAAAGGAGGAAGCATTTGTGCTGCCGCCGCTCGCGCTGCTTCCGAAAATTGCCAGGGGTGCGATCTCGGAAGACATGAGGCCTGCCATTGCCATGGCGGATCGCACCAAAGCGGCGCTGCCCGAATTGCAAAATGACCACGTGCAGATCACCTCGTTGATGAACGAATTAATCGAGGCCGGCAAAGCCGATCACGATGAGGAACTGACTCGGCTTGCAACCCGGGTCGCGGCTCAGAGTCTCAACGATCTTGAAGTAACGCAGCCGACGGCCATTCAAATCGGCGACTATTTGCGGCTGCGGCTCGCCAAGGGCGGCTGACCACAGGCGACGTTCGAAGATCAAATCGCGCAAAGATCAAATCGCGAAAGAAGCCGGCGGCCTTGCTGCCGGCTTCGGTGTTTTCGGGCCTGTGAGGATTGCTGACGAAACGCTGACAGGGATCAACAGGCTGCCGTCAGCGCCACTCTGGCACAGTCCCGTCATCGTCCACCGCTTGGTGCGGCAGGACCTCCAGCACGGGAGACCAGAAAATGGCCAACACTTCATCCTTCAAGATCGCCGCCGGGATGTTCGGTATGGCGGCCTTGGTGAAGATCTCGGTTTTCGCGATCGCGTTGGCGGTGCTCGGCGTCGCGAACTCCGCGCAAGCCGGCACCCTCGGCAAACCCTGTACCGCCGCTCCGCAAAACCAGTGGCTCTCTGTCGAGGTGCTGCAGAGCAAGGTCGAGGCGCTCGGCTACAAGGTGCAGAAGGCCAAGCTGAAGAACGCCTGCGGCGAGCTGTATACGCTCGACAAGAACGGCAACCGGGTCGAGCTGTTCGTCGATCCGACCAACGGCCAGATCGCCGGCCAGCTCTGATGGCGCCGCGATGAGCACCGTTGACACGACGATCGGAGCCCGCGGCGCTACGCCGCCGGCGGCGGTCAAAATCTGGGACCCGTTGGTGCGGGTGTTTCATTGGTCGCTGGCGACGCTGTTTCTGGCCGCCTACGTGACCGGCGAGGATGCCGGGCAGGTGCACATCGCTGCCGGCTACGCCATTGCCGGGCTGATTGCATTGCGCGTCGTCTGGGGCTTCGTTGGTCCCCGCCATGCGCGGTTCAGCAATTTCGTCCGGTCGCCGCGGGAGGTCCTTGGCTATCTGCGCGACGTGGCCAAGTTCCGGGCGCCCCGGTATCTTGGTCATAATCCGGCCGGCGGCGCCATGATCATCGCCCTTCTGGTCATGCTCGCGGGAACCGCCGTCACCGGTTATATGATGACGACCGACGCATTCTGGGGCGCGAAATGGGTCGAAGAGGTCCATGAAACCTTCGCCAGTCTGACCGTTGGGCTCGTCTTCTTCCACGTCCTCGGCGTGCTCCTCTCCAGTTTCCTGCATGGCGAGAACCTGGTGAAATCCATGATAACGGGCCGGAAACGGGCTTCTTGACGTCGATGTCCGCAAAAATGGCACCAACCGGGGCCCCGCGATCCGCGGCCCCCGGTTCCGGCCGTCCCGGCAATTAAGGTAAACAAAGGGTTTAAATTGCCTGCCGCTGTCCGAGCGCGTTACCTCGCCGGCAAAGCCGCCGCTTCCTGATCGGGAGCCCGCGGGAAAGAAGCGGGAAGCGGCAATGTCGACAAACTGGCGGATTAGTTCATTCAATGGCGCGCTTCTCGCGGCCTATTTCATTCCGACCTGGACCATCGTCGCCTTCAACATCATGGTTTCGCCGATCCACGGTCTCTATGAGCGGCCGAATATTGCGGTCGGATTGTTCATCAGCGATCATTTGCAACTTTCAGCGATCACCACGGTCCGCGTCGCTTGGCTATTGGCCCTGGGCAAGCTCACCGTGGTCGCGTTCTTTGTGCTGTTTCTGGTCTTGATCGCTCGCGCCGCGATCCGCAACGCCGGCGGCGGCGACGAGGCGCTCGGAATCGCGCTTACCATCGGCAGCGTGATCAGTTTTGGCAGCATGGTGATGGCATCCGAGGTCGGCGAGACCCAGGCGCTGCGGCTGCATGCGACCGAACTCTTGATGCTGCTAGGCACTGCGATCGTGTTGCTGGTCGAGCGTCCGGCGCCGCAGACCGATCGCGGCGCGACGTCGGATGGGATAGCTCTCGAGCAGCACTAGCTCCTCGAAAAAATTCGAACTCTAGTGTTGTGTCAGAAAGCCGACGACGGCGTCGGTAAAGGCGTGCGGCTGTTCGATATTGGAAATATGTGCCGCGTCGAGAATCGTTAAGGCGGCGCCCGGAATCTGACTGCGGATGTATTCACCAGCCGCGATCGGCGTCGACATGTCGTGGCGCCCGGCGATGACCAGCGTCGGGCTCCTGATCTTCGGCAACAGCGCGCGCTGATCGAGCGTGCTCAGCGCCTCGCAGCAGGCGAGATAGCCCTGCACCGGCGTGGCCAGCAGCATCGCCTTCAAATTCGCCGTGATCTGCGGCTCGCGTTCCCGGAAATCCGCCGTCAGCCAGCCGGCAATGATGGTGTCGGCGACCGCGGCGATGCCGCCCTCCTTGACCGCCTTGATGCGATTGAGCCAGTTGGTCGGATCGGGATAGTAGCAGGCGGTGTTGGAGAGGATGATCTTGCCGAATCGTTCCGGCGCGTTGGCGCCCAGCCACTGTCCGACCATGCCGCCCATCGACAGTCCGCACCAATGCACTTTCTCGATGTTGAGATCGTCGAGGATCGCCAGCACGTCGCGGCCGAAGCGCTCCATGGAATAGGGCCCGGGCGGCACGCTGGATCTGCCATGGCCGCGCCGGTCGTAGCGGATCACGCGAAACACCCGGGTGAGCGCCTTCATCTGCGGCTCCCACATCTGCAAGCTGCAGCCCAGCGAATTCGACAGCATCAGGGTCGGCCCGCCGTCGCGGCCCTCGACCGATACGTTGAGCAGGCAACCGTCGGCATCGATCATCGGCATGGGAGTGGACCTTTGTTTTTCATGCGCGGATAAGTCGTTCCGTGGAGAATCGCCATTTTCATCAACTTATTTGCTTCCCAAAGCACCGGCGCAAGTCTGTTGCGCTGCGAATATGCATCGCCCATGCTCCATCGGTCCTCTTCCTTTTAGGGCGAGCGTGCTTTACTTGGAAGCAACAGACAAGCAATCCGGGAGGCACCCCATGGCGATGACAATGAACGGTGAGGTCCAGCTTGCTGCGCCGCGTGAGGCGGTGTGGGCCAAACTGAACGATACCGAAGTGTTGAAGGCCTGCATCCCCGGATGCGAGGAATTGGAAAAGACCGAGGACAACGGCTTCCGCGCGGTCGCCAAGATGAAGGTCGGGCCGGTCTCGGCCCGCTTCAAGGGGCGGGTGACGCTGAGCGATCTCGATCCGCCCAACGGCTATAAGATCACGGGCGAAGGCGAGGGCGGCGTCGCCGGCTTCGCCAAGGGCGGCGCCACCGTGGCGCTGTCCGAAAAGGATGGCGGCACGCTGTTGACCTATGATGTCGAGGCGCAGATTGGCGGCAAGCTGGCCCAGCTCGGCCAGCGTCTGATCAACGGTGCGGCCAAGAAACTGGCCGACGAGTTTTTCGCGAATTTCGCCAAGGCGGTGCAAGGCTGATCCGCTGAAAAGGCCAATCCCCTGAAAGGGCTGGTCCCTCCGAAAGTCCCGCTTGGCCATGCCGGGTCGGGCCGAAGGTGAGGTTGCTCATTGCCGGGATGGCCCATATTATGGCCTTGTAACGATTTTAATAGCTGTGCTGCCGTGCAATGCGGCGGTGCAGATGAAGAGAGTGCTGAATGGCCAAGATTTCCTTGATTGTGAACGGTAATCCCGTCAACGCCAATGTCGACCCCCGCACCCTCCTGGTGCAGTTCCTGCGTGAGAATCTGCGGCTGACCGGCACCCATGTGGGCTGCGACACCTCGCAATGCGGGGCCTGCGTCGTGCATCTCGACGGCAAGGCGGTGAAGTCCTGCACCACGCTCGCGGTGATGGCGGACGGCCATGAAGTCAGGACCATCGAAGGACTGGCCTCCGACGGCGGGCCGCTGCATCCGATGCAGGAAGCCTTCCGCGAACACCATGGCCTGCAATGCGGCTTCTGCACGCCCGGCATGATCATGACCGCGGTCGACATCGTTCACCGCAAGGGCCACGATCTTTCCGATCACACCATCCGCGAAGAGCTCGAAGGCAATCTCTGCCGCTGCACCGGCTACCAGAACATCGTTCAGTCAATCGCGGCCGGCGCCAAGGCGATGGCGAACTCCGATCTCGCGTAACGAACGTCAGCGCACGGCGATCAAGGATTATTCATGTACGAATTCAAATATCATCGTCCGGCGACCGTGCGGCAGGCCGCCAATCTCCTGGTCAAGAATGAGGATGCCAAGGTAATCGCCGGCGGCCATACGCTGCTGCCGGTGATGAAGCAGCGGCTCGCAAGTCCGCCGCATCTGGTCGACCTCTCCCATGTCGAGGGGCTGGACGGCATCGAGATGAAGGGCCGTTCGCTGGTGATCGGCGCCACCGCGACCCACCACGCAGTCGCAACCTCCGCCGTCGTCGGCGAGGCGATTCCGGCGCTCGCCGAACTCGCCGGCCTGATCGGCGATCCCGCGGTGCGTCACAAAGGCACCATCGGCGGCTCGCTCGCCAATAACGATCCGACTGCCGACTATCCGGCGGCAGTCCTTGCCCTCGGCGCCACCATCGTCACCAACAAGCGCCGGTTGAAGGCGGAAGAGTTTTTTCAGGGCATGTTCACGACCGCGCTGGAGAGCGACGAGATCATCACCAAGGTGATGTTTCCGGTGCCGAAGAAGGCGGCCTACGTCAAATTCCGCAACCAGGCCTCGCGTTATGCGCTGGTCGGGGTGTTCGTCGCCAAGCGTCCATCGGATGTGCGGGTCGCCGTCACCGGCGCCGGCTCCGAAGGCGTGTTCCGTGTCACCTCGTTCGAAGAGGCGTTGAAGAAGCGCTTCTCGCCGAAGGCGCTCGATGGATTGACGGTGCCGGCGGATGGCTTGAATAGCGACCTGCACGGCAGTGCGGAATATCGCGCGCATCTGATCGCGGTGATGGCGCGCCGCGCCGTCGAAGCCGCGACCGCCAAAGCCTGACATTATCGGTTCTCGCTGAATTGAGATTGGCTCTCCCATGACCGCATCGGCGCTGCCCAATTCCGTCGATGCGATGCTGGAGTTGCTGTCTTCGCGCGGCTACCTCGCCGAGCGCTCGCTGGCGACGGTGACGTATTTGTCGCTGCGGATGGGCCGGCCGTTGTTTCTCGAAGGCGAGGCCGGCGTCGGCAAGACCGAGATCGCAAAAGTGTTGTCGGCGGCGCTGGGACGCAAGCTGATCCGGTTGCAGTGTTACGAGGGGCTGGATGTCGCCTCCGCCGTCTACGAGTGGAACAGCGCGGCGCAGATGATCGCGATCCGGCTTGCGGAAGCGGCCGGCGATACCGATCGCGAGCAACTGTCATCCGACATCTTCGCCGAGCGCTATCTGATCAAGCGGCCGCTGTTGCAGGCGCTGGAGCCGGATGTTGCCGGCGCCCCGGTGCTCTTGATCGACGAACTCGACCGCGCCGACGAGGCGTTCGAGGCTTATCTGTTGGAAATTCTCAGTGATTTCCAGGTGACGATCCCCGAGCTTGGCACCGTGAAAGCGCCGCAGCCGCCGATCGTCATCATCACCTCGAACCGCACCCGCGAAATCCACGACGCGCTGAAGCGCCGCTGTCTCTATCACTGGGTGGATTATCCCTCAGCCGAACGCGAACTCGCGATCGTCAAGTCGCGCGTGCCCGGCATCTCCGCGAAACTGTCGCAGCAGGTGGTCAAATTCGTGCAGGCGCTGCGCGACCAGGATTTCTACAAGTCGCCTGGCGTCGCCGAGACCCTCGACTGGGCCACCGCGCTCACCGAACTCGATGCCCGCTCGCTGACCCCGCAAGTCGTGGGCGATACGCTCGGCGCATTGTTAAAATACCAGGACGACATCGCGCGGATGCAGGGCGCCGCGCTGCAGAAGGTTTTGAAAGAGGCGACGGGCGAGGATTAGCTCGCGCGTCGTAACAAGCGCCGTCATTCCGGGGCGCGCGAAGCGCGAACCCGGAATCCATAACCACGATCGGGAATATGGATTCCGGGCTCGCGCCAAAAGGAGCGCCCCGGAATGACGGTAGTGGAATGTAGTCCAATGGCCATCAATCATCTCTCGCCGCCAACCGGCCAAATGGCCGACAATGTCATCGGCTTTGCCCGCGCGCTGCGCGCCACCGGGATTCCGGTAGGTCCCGGCGCCATCATCGATGCCATGAACGCGCTGCAGGTGATCGATATCGGCAACCGCGCCGATGTCTTCACCACGCTGGAGGCGATCTTCGTCAAGCGCCACGAGCACGCGCTGATCTTCGCGCAGGCTTTCGACCTGTTCTTCCGCGCCGCCGAGGAGTGGAAGCACATGCTGGATTCGGTGCCGCTGCCGGATCACGCCAAGAAGAAACCGCCGCCGGCCTCGCGCCGGGTCCAGGAGGCACTGTCGCAGCCGCAGATGAGCGAGACGCCGCAGGCCCAGGAGCAGGAGCTCAGGCTGTCGGTCTCCGACAAGGAAGTGCTGCAGAAAAAGGATTTCGCGCAGATGAGCGCGGCCGAGATCGCGCAGGTGACCCGCGCCATCGAAAAGATGAAGCTGCCGCAGGCCGAGTTACGCACCCGCCGCTATCAGCCGGACGCACGGGGCCTGAGGCTCGACATGCGCCGGACGCTACGTGGCTCCTTGCGCACCGGGGGCGACATCATCGACATTCACCGGCTAGGGCGGATCGACAAGCCGGCGCCGATCGTGGCGCTCCTGGATATCTCCGGCTCGATGAGCGAGTATACCCGGCTGTTCCTGCATTTCCTGCATGCCATCACCGACGCACGCAAGCGCGTGTCGGTGTTCCTGTTTGGCACCCGCCTGACCAACGTGACGCGCAGCTTGCGCGCGCGGGATCCCGACGAGGCGCTGGCGAGCTGTTCGTCCTCGGTGGAGGACTGGGCCGGCGGCACCCGCATCGCCACCTCGCTGCATAGCTTCAACAAATTGTGGGGCCGGCGGGTGCTCGGGCAGGGCGCGATCGTGCTTCTGATCTCCGACGGGCTGGAGCGCGAGGCCGACACGAAACTGGCGTTCGAGATGGATCGGCTGCACCGGTCGTGCCGCCGCCTGATCTGGCTCAACCCGCTGCTGCGCTATGACGGCTTCGAAGCCAAGGCGCAGGGCATCAAAATGATGTTGCCGCACGTTGACGAATTCCGCCCGGTGCATAATTTGAGTTCGATCGAGGGACTGATCGCGGCGCTGTCCTCGTTGCCGCCGGTGCAGCACCGCAGCCTGATAAGGTCCGCAGCTTGAAAAGAGGCTCCCATGCTCAATCGCGACGAAGACATCCTGAAAGCGGCTGAGGACTGGCAGAAGGCCGGTCACGGCGTCGCGCTCGCCACCGTGGTCGAGACCTGGGGCTCGGCGCCGCGGCCGGCGGGCTCGAGCCTTGTCATCAACGATGACGGCACGTTCTTGGGCTCGGTGTCCGGCGGCTGCGTCGAGGGCGCAGTCGTTACCGAAGCGCTGGACGTGATCGCCAGCGGCCAGCCGAAAATGCTCGAATTTGGCGTCGCCGACGAGACTGCCTGGAATGTCGGCCTGTCCTGCGGCGGCACCATCCGCGTGTTCGTGGAAAAGGTTGGGCAGTCGTGAAAGTCGAGACGCTGCACCAGCTCAATGCCGAGCGCGCCGCGCGGCGGCCGGTCATTCTCGTCACCGACACCGAAAGCGGCGAGCAGCGGCTGGTCAAGGCGGCCGATTTCGCCGCCGATCCCCTGCGCGCGGAGCTGACAAAGCAATTGCGCATGGGCAAGAGCGGCATGATCGAGGCCGGCGGCAAGAAACTGTTTCTCAATGTCTATGCCCCCACCGCCAAAATGGTGATCGTCGGCGCCGTTCATATCAGCCAGGCCCTGGCGCCGCTGGCGCGCTCGCTGGACTATGACGTGACGGTGGTGGATCCGCGCACGGCTTTCGCCAGTCCCGAGCGGTTTCCCGATGTGCCGCTGATCGCGGAATGGCCCGACGTGGCATTGCCGCCGCTCAACATCGATCACTACACCGCCTTCGTCGCACTGACGCATGATCCCAAGATCGACGATCCGGCGCTGCTGCACGCCTTCGAGCGCGACTGCTTCTATATCGGCGCGCTCGGCTCGCGGAAGACCCACGCCAAGCGCGGCGAGCGCCTGAGGGCGCAGGGCGCGAAGGAGAGCGACATCGCCCGCATTCACGCGCCGATAGGCTTGCCGATCGGCGCGGTCTCGCCGTCGGAGATTGCGGTCGCCATCATGGCCGAGATCACCGCGCAGTTGCGGCTGCCGAAAGAGACCAAAGAGGCCGCGGCATGAAGTTTGGCCCCGCCAGTCCGATGGAGGCCATGGGCGGGGTTACCGTCCATACCCTTCGTCAGGGATCGCTGGTGCTCAAGAAAGGCACCACGATCGGTCACGCCGAGGTCGAGGCGTTGACCCGTGCGGGCGTCAAGGAAATCGTGGTGGTGCGGTTAGAGCAGGGCGAGGTCTCCGAGGACGTCGCCGCCGCCAGCATCGCGCAGGCCATCGCCGGCGCCGGGATCAACGTCGAACGCGCCTTTACCGGCCGGGCCAATCTGTTCGCTGGCCAGGCCGGCGTGCTGGTGGTGGACCGCGTCAAGGTCGACCGCATCAACGGCGTCGACGAAGCCATTACCTTTGCCACGCTTGCCGCCTTCAAACCGGTGGTCGAAGGCGAGATGGTCGCAACCGTCAAGCTGATCCCGTTCGGCGTAGAGGCAAAATTGCGCGACGCCGCGGTTGCGGCGGCAAGCGGCGGCGCGCTGCGGATCGCGCCCTATGTCAGCAAGCGCGTCGGGGTGGTCTCGACTTTGCTGCCGGGGCTGGCGTCGAAGGTGGTGGACAAAACCCTTCGCGTCACGGCCGAGCGGCTGGCGCCCGCGGGCGCCACCATCATCGCGGAGCGCCGCGTGCCGCATGACGAGACGGCGCTCAGGGCGGCGATAAAGGAATTGCTCGGGCTTGGCGCGGAGCTGGTGATTGTGTTCGGGGCGTCGGCGATCGCCGACCGGCGCGACGTGATTCCGGCGGCGATCTCCGGCATCGGCGGCACCGTCGAGCATTTCGGCATGCCGGTCGATCCCGGCAATTTGCTCTTGATCGGCCGCGCCGGCGGCGTGCCGGTGCTGGGCGCACCGGGCTGCGCGCGCTCGCCGGTGGAGAATCGGATTCGACTGGGTGCTGATGCGCCTGTTGGCCGGACTGAAGGTCACGCGGGCCGAACTCACCGGCATGGGCGTCGGCGGGCTGTTGATGGAAATCGTGACGCGGCCGCAGCCGCGCGAGAGCCTTGCCGCCGACAGTAACCGCAACGTGGCCGCGGTCATTCTCGCCGCCGGACGCTCGACCCGGATGGGCGGACCGAACAAGCTGTTGGCCGAACTCGGCGGCAAGCCGCTGGTACGGATCGTGACCGAGCAGGCGCTGGCCTCGAAAGCGTCCGGCGTGATCGTCGTCACCGGGCATCAGGCCGATGAGGTCCGCAACGCGCTCGGCGGACTCAATGTGAGCTTCGCGCACAATCCGGATTTCGCCGAAGGTCTCGCCGGCTCGGTCAAGGCCGGCATCGCAGCGGTGCCTCAAAACGCCGACGGCGCGGTGATTTGCCTTGGCGATATGCCCTTGATATCAGCGCACCTGATTGACCGGCTGATCGAAGCCTTCGCACCGGATCGCGGCAATTTGATCGTGGTGCCCGTCAGCGATAACAGGCGCGGCAATCCGGTATTGTGGTCGCGCCGTTTCTTCAACGAATTGATGACGCTCGACGGCGACATCGGCGCCCGGCATTTGATCGCCAGGCACGGCGAGGCGGTCGCGGAAGTCGCAGTTGAAGGTCACGCCGCGTTTCTGGACATCGACACGCCGCAGGCGCTGGAGGCCGTGCAGCGCGGCTAGGTCGTACTGCACCGTAACGCGTCAATTTCAATCTCCTGTTCACCAAGTTGAAACGTCCTTTCCCTTAAGTTCGCGGCCGACCGGCCTCGGGGGAGGGGATTTTGATCGTTTCGACTGCCGTCGCGCAGCGCCGCGCGCTGTTCATTGTTGCGTTGACCCTGGTGCTCTGCGCATCGCGCTTTATAACGGAGGCGTGGGCCGCGGGCGCCTTCGCGATCGGCAAGTGCGGCGCCTATGGCCAGGCCTATGACTATCCGGCCGAGAGCGCCGCGCGCGCCGCCGCGCTCAAACAATGCAACGGCGACTGCACCGCGGTGAGCGTCAAGCGCGCCTGCGCCGCGCTTTCGATCGACATGACCAACCCATGCGGGGCCTATGGTTACGCCGTCAAGCCGCATATCTCGGGCTCACTCAACGAAGCGACCCGCAAGTGCTATGAATTCGGCGGCAAGGAATGCGTGATCCGCGCCTGGGCCTGCGACGCCAAGGGATAGGTTTAGCTAATCGTCATTCCGGGGCGCGTCGAAGGCGCGAACTCTGATGTGCAATTGCACATCTGAGAATCTCAGCCAATAACTTCTGATTCCGGGTTCGCGTCTTCGACGCGCTCCGGAATGACGCCGGAGTCAACTCATGCAATTCGATACCAAGATCGCGGTCGTGATCCGGACCGACCTCGAGGCGTGGCAGAAGCTCAACGTCGCCTCGTTTCTTGGCCGGCGGCATCGCCGCCGCGTTTCCGCGAATGCATCGGCGAGGCTTACGAAGACGGCTCCGGGCACAAAATATCTGTCGCTGATCGGCCAGCCGATCCTGATCTATGGCGCCGACCGGCCGGCAGCTTTCCCGCGCGCTGGAGCGGGCGCTGGCGCGCAACGTGACGCCGGCGGTCTATACCGAGGACATGTTCAAGACCACGCATGATGCCGCCAACCGCGAGGCGGTGAAGGCGGTCGCCCGCGCCGATCTCAATCTGGTGGGGCTTGCCATGCGCGCCGAGCGCAAGGTGATCGACAAGATCATCGACGGTTTGAAGTTTCACAGCTAGCGGATTTGGGGTTTTGGCGCATCCCGATCAGGGGCGTGCCGTGGCTCGTAGTTGGCGGATCGCGGACATCGTGTCTCTTTGGCATGTTTGTGCGTCTGCACGTTCTTGAGTGTTCCGCCGAAAATCCACGATACGCTGTCGGAGCGGATGACCTTTCGAAGCAGGATACCATGACGAGTTTTTGCTCCAGTTTCGGGTCTTGTCGGCGGGGCTCTCATCGGCCTCGCGGCGATCGTTCTGATGCTCACCATCGGTCGCATCGCCGGCGTGTGCGGTATCGCGCTGAACGCCATGATCGCCAGCGACGCGGCAGGCAGGTCGTGGCGTTTGGCCTTCATGTTGGGATTGCCCGTGGGCGCGCTGCTCGTCACGGCGGTCGGTCTGAAGGATTGGAGCGGCGTGACTTTTCCGGCGACCATGCCGACGACGATCCTCGCAGGTTTCATCGTCGGCGTTGGATCGATCGTCGGGTCCGGCTGCACCAGCGGTCACGGCATTTGCGGCCTGGCCCGGTTTTCGCTGCGTTCCATCGTTGCCACGGTGACTTTCATCGCCACTGGCGCGGCGACCGTGTTCGTCATCCGTCACATGAACTAGGCATCCGACATGTCTGTTTCTCGCTTTTGGCCGGATATATTCGTCGCGGGCTCACTCTCTCCGACATGGTCAACCCGGCGCGGGTTCTCAACTTCCTGGACGTCGCCGGCAGCTGGGACCCGACCCTGATATTTGTGATGGCCGGGCGGTCTTGCCGTCACGACACTGGGCTACAGATGGATTTTTCGCCGCAGCTCGCCTGTGGTCGACGACAAATTCAACGTGCCGACGCAGCAACAGATCGACCTGCCGCTCGTCGGCGGCGCTGCGCTGTTCGGCGTGGGGTGGGGCCTCGCCGGCATCTGCCCCGGTCCGGCCTTTGCCGATCTCGCGACGCTGGAGCCGAAAGTCCTGCTGTTTGTTGCCGCCATGCTGGTTGGGATGATTGCAGCGAGCGTCCTGCGAAGCAGGATCTATGCGACGAAAGCGCTGCGGCAATCGTAGGACGTCACGCGGCGTCCAGCCAAGGCGCGAAAGTCGGGGGGATCAGCGAGAACATGTTCGAGGCCGCTCATGATGCCGCCAATCGCGAAGCGGTGAGGGCGGTCGCCCGCGCCGATCTCTCAATTTGGTCGGGCTTGCCATGCGCGCCGAGCGCAGGGTGATCGACAAAATCGTCGACGGTTTGAAGTTTCACGGCCAGCGCGTGGACGGATCATTCAGGTCTGTCGGCGGACGTCTCGATGGAGCGATCGTCCCGCCGTCGTGATCCGGTCTAGCAACATGAGCGAAAAGATATGCGCGCTAACGGCATCCTCCCGCTCTACGAGCCCATCAACGAGTGTAAGCCGTTTGCGTCTCACATCGGCATTGTCGACGGACCGATTGAGTACGTATCCGGGTTCGGGATGAAGCTACCGTGGCCGTTTACGACGCGCATGACCGTCGTGCAACTCGCAAGCGGTGATCTTTTTCTTCATTCGCCGATTGCGTTTGACGCCGCGCTCGCACAGCAGCTGCAGAGGATAGGAACCATCAGCCATCTGGTTTCGCCCAACCGGGGTCACTACGCGCATATCGGGGAATGGGCTCGGACATTCCCGCAGGCTATGACTTGGGCCTCGCCACGGGTGCGGGAGCGTGCGCGCTCGCAGGGAATCGACGTTCATTTCAAAAAAGACCTCGGTACGAGTCCACCGCCGGAGTGGAGGGATGAGATTGATCAAACAATCGTTCCGGCGCTGTTTTGGACGAAGTGGTCTTCTTTCACAGGGAATCGAGAACGCTCATCCTTGCCGACACCATCATGAATTTTGAGCTCCAAAAAATGAAACAGCCCTACCGTCTGATCGCGCGGCTCTCCGGCATCTGCGCCCCGTTTGGCGGCATGCCCATCGATATGCGTCTCGCGTTTTGGCCAAAGAAGGGCGAGGTGAGAAGCGCTGTCGAAATGATGCTGCGGTGGCAACCGGAGCGCATCATTCTCAGCCACGGGCGTTGCTTCGATGGGAATGGCAGCGAGATTCTCCGGCGAGCCTTCGCTTGGGCCCTCTAGGAAACGACACAGTGCCATCCGGGCATCATATGAAGGTTCGCGTCGCCGTACCGGTGCGTCAAGGTCCATCGGCAAGCGCGCCGAGTGAAAGCGCCCCCCGTTTCGGGTCATTTGCGTCGGTTCTGGTAGTCCGCGTCATTTCGGTAGGGCGTCATCTCGGAAATGCCGGTCGTCCGGTTCTGCCGTTGGAAACGTCGGCCTCGGCGTGTGATTTAACCAACGGTGGATCATGCGGACGCAGGATCGCGCGTGCCAGCCAAACCAGCGCGGCGATGACGAGGCCGAGGACCAGCAAACCGAAAATTCCCGATAACGGAAACATCGCGCCGCCGCCCCAGCCACCCATCATACCAAAGCCGGGACCATAACCGCCCATGGCTCAATCCTCGCTCGGACGGTAGTTGCCGGTGTGGCGATCGACCACGAAGCGCTGGACCAGGGAATTATCCTTGGTGACGACGTCGGCAGTGATCGTGTCCGCGTCCTTCTCCTTGACGTCGCCGAGCTTGAGCCGCTGATTTCCTTGCCAGGCGAGCCAGCGTTCCACCCGGCTCTTCACCTCGTCGGTGGTGACGTTGAGGGGCTGATCGCCCTGAGCGTCAGCCCTGCGGTCGTAGCCGGGTCCAAAACCGGGACCGTAACCCCGCATCATTCCCGGGCCGTAGCCGCCGCCGCCAAAGGCCGGGCAATTCCACTGTCCCTGCCCAGTTCCGCCGCCCCAGCCGCCCATGTGGCCGTAACCGCCCATCATACGTAGGCGGACCGGGGCCATAACCCCTGCCCATCATGCCCGGTCCGCCATAGGGTTGCGCCGAAGCCGGCAACTGGTAGCTCAACATTGCGCCGGCCAGCGCCACTGCAAGTCCGGCACCAATCAGTGTTCGTGTACGCATCGTATTTCTCCTTGTGTTGATCGAACCGGTCTTGTGCCGCTCCACCTCACTCATGCTCACGCAGTGGATCGTGCAATTCGCAGGGCCGGCTCACGATGAATCGAGGACAGAATTTCGTTGGGGGGCGGTCGCGCTTCGCGCTACCAACCCATCATCCCGTGGCCGTAACCAGGGCCGTAGCCGTATCCCTGCATCATGCCGGGGCCATAACCGCTTCCCCAGCCGCGCATATGCCCGTAGCCAGACCTGTAGCCGCGCATGTGCCCGTAGCCGGGACCATAGCCGTGCATGCGGACCAGGACCATAGCCGTTGCCACCGCTGGCCATAGCCCGCTCCGTAACCATCCATCATGCCCGAACCGTAACCGCCCATCATTCCTGGGCCGTAGACGCCGCCATCTTGTGCCGAGGCGGTAAAGGTGAAGGCCCCAACCCCGGCCAGAAGTGCGGCCGCAACGCCGAGACCGATCAAAGTATTTCGCTTTTTCATGGACCGCTCCTTTTGTTCGCAATGGCCACTACCGTCGCTGAGTGGGCATTAGGAGCGCTGCCTGTTACACAAGTTTGCCAGCCGGACGCGATTTTGTGACCGATTGTGTCAGGACGGCTATCCGCCAAAGACCGTTACAATCTATTTGCCCAAGTCCGGCCCGGCCTGAACTAGATTTGACCCATGACAAATGGTCCGCACATCCTGATTGTCGACGACCATCGCGAGATCCGCGAACTGGTATCGCGCGCGCTTGCCAAGGACGGCTTTCGCGTCAGTACCGCCGGGGACGGAAAGGCGATGCGCAAGGTGATGGCGGATGCCCGCATCGATCTCATCCTGCTCGACTTGATGTTGCCGGACGAGGACGGTCTGTCGCTGTGCCGTTCGCTCCGCGCACATTCCGATATTCCGATCATCATGCTCACCGCCAAAGGCGACGAGGTCGATCGGGTGATCGGGCTGGAAATGGGTGCCGATGATTATCTGCCCAAGCCGTTCGGGAGCCGGGAACTGGTCGCGCGCATTCGCGCCGTGCTACGCCGAAACCGCGCGCGCGTGCCTGTGGCCGATCAGGATAAGCCAAAGCGCTATCGCTTCGATCGCTGGGCGTTCGATGTCGACCGGCGGGAATTGCTGAGCGAAGACCGGGTCGCCGTACCGCTGAGCACTGGCGAATTCGACCTGCTGCTGGCGCTGGTCGAGCACCCGCAACGCACCTTGAGCCGGGACCAGTTGCTCGATCTTGCGCGCCATCGCGCGGCCAATGCCTTCGACCGCAGCATGGATACGCAAGTGAGCCGCCTGCGCAAAAAGATCGAGCGTGACCCGGGCGATCCGAAAATCATCAAGACCGTATGGGGCGGCGGCTATATTTTCACCCCCGACGTGAGCCGGGAATGACCCGTTTCCTTCCCAAGAGCCTGTTCGGCCAAACGCTCCTGATCCTGCTGTTCGGGCTCGTCGTCTCTCAGCTGGTTGGTGCCTGGATCTATGCCGGTGCGCGCGAGCAGGCGGTACGCGCGATCGGCGGCTTGGCGGCGGCACAACGCGTCGCCAATCTCTCCCGCCTGGTCGAAGAGGCACCGGCCGACTGGCGTTCGCGCATTGTGCAGGCGCTGAACGATCCGACCTTCCACGTTTCGCTGTCGCCTCAGCCGCCGGAGCAGTTGCCGACCGACGCCGATGGCCCCGCCAAAGCGATCGAGGATTATGTGCTGCAGCAGCTTCCCGACCGTCCCGATCGTCAAGTGCGGGCTGCCGTTTTTGAGCCAACCCCGAATGAGCACAACCGTTCGATCGCCGGCGATATCCGGGGCCGATGGGTGGAATGGGCGGAATGGGTGGCATGATGCGCGACATGATGGGGCCAGACTTTGGCGTATGGCGCGGCTTGCAAGTATCGGTCAAGTTGAGTGACGGCCAGTGGCTGTCGTTCGCCACCACATTGCCGCAGGGCGCGCCGGCGGTGTCGTGGCAATTCATGATTTCCCTGGCGGTGATGGGCTTGATCGTCCTTGCCGTCTCGGGCTGGGCGGTACGGCGCGTCACCGCGCCGCTGGGATTGCTGTCCGCCGCGGCCGATCGCCTGGGCCGCGACGTCTCGGCGGAGCGTCTCGCCGAGGCTGGCACGATCGAGATGCAGCGTGCCGCGCACGCTTTCAACCAAATGCAGGAGCGGCTGCGGCGCCTGATCGAGAGCCGCACCCGGATGCTGGCGGCCTTGTCGCACGACCTGCGAACGCCGCTGACGCTGCTGCGGCTGCGGACGGAAGAAGTCGCCGCCGCCGATGAGCGCGAAAAAATGCTGGCGACGATCGGCGAAATGGATGAGATGATCGGAACGACCCTGGCGTTTGCCCGCGACGAAGTGCGCGCAGAGCCGCGTCGGCGCGTCGACGTCGCCGCGCTGCTCGCCAGTGTGGCGGACGACATGGCCGACGCCGGACTGCCGGTCACGATGCGGCCCGCGCCATCGCTGAGTTACGATTGCCAACCCGGAGCCTTGAAGCGCGCGATCACCAACCTGCTCGACAACGCCGTGAAATACGGCAAGCGTGCCGAGGCGTCGATCACCGCGGCGTCGAAGGCGATCGAGATCATCATCGACGACGACGGGCCGGGCATTCCCGATGCGGAATTGTCGCGCGTGTTCCAGCCGTTCTACCGGGTCGAAGCCTCGCGTAGCCGCGACACCGGCGGGACCGGTCTCGGGCTGGCGATCGCGCAGTCCATCGTGCAGGCACATGGCGGCGAACTCACCCTCGCCAATCGGCCGGGCGGCGGTCTGCGCGCCTGCATCAGGCTGCCCACTTAGAGAACGACCGCCTTGGGTCCGTTCGCTACTAAAATGGGAACCATAGTTCTCGTAAGCTGGATAAAATGTTAGTTCAAAGTTTCACGCAGGCACTGAAAGCGTGCGTAACGCCTTTGCGTGGATGCGCCGAAAAGAGTCACATCATAAATGTCGGACGCACCCGGCACGTCCATGCCCGGCGCGCTTGACGGCATGCCGGCGACTGCAACGCCGATGGACGGTGGACGCTCCACCAGCAATCGACGGATGATGTCGGCAGGCACATGACCTTCGATGACATAGCCGCCTATTTCGGCGGTATGACACGACCATAAGGATTCAGGCACGCCGAGTTCCCTCTTAATGGTCTCCATATTCGCGGTCTCGATAACCTCGGCTATGAAGTCGTTGCGCTCCAGGTATTTTACCCATGACCCGCAGCAACTACAGCTTGGGTCTTTGGAGACGATCATCTTGGGCAAGGTCGTCTGTGCGGAGCCTGCGTTGGACAAAAGCGGCATTAGCGCTGTGCCAACAATAAATCCGCGTCGGGAAATGACCTTCATGTCCCACCTCATTTTCGATGAAGAGTAAGTCCGAAAAGCCGCGGAAGAGATTTGATTTGGATCAAACAATAGCCATTGCTTTCGAACCGATACCAATGGCTGGCGCACGCGTTTTCCGTGCGCCGCTATGTCCGCGACGGGTCAATTTGCGCGAATTCTGTCGTCCGCGTCATTTCCGGTTTCGCGTCTTCGACGTGCCCCGGAATGACGCCGGAGGAACTCATGCAGTTCGATACCAAGATCGCGGTCGTGATCAGGACCGACCTCGAAGCGTAGCAGAAGCTCAACGTCGCCTCTTTCCTGACGTCGGGGGATCGCGGCCGCATTCCCCGAATGCATCGGGGAGGCTTACGAAGACCGATCGGGGACAAAATATCTGTCGCTGATCGGCCAGCCGATCCTGATCCACGGCGCCGAGCGGCCGGCGCTCTCGCGCGTGAAGGGCGCTGGCGCGCAACGTCACGCCGGCGGTCTATACCGAGGACATGTTCAAGACCACGCATGATGCCGCCAATCGTGAAGCGGTGAGGGCGGTCCGCCACGCCCCAGCTCCTGGCCAGATGCCTCGAGCCTTCAGTCGCGGCGGGCCTTGGCGGCTGTACAGATTCGTAGTGCCATCAGCCGTGCGCGCGAAACGAAATTTGCCTAGCAGATTCAAACTGATTTGGGTCGTCCAGTCCCCCCTCGCAAATATATTTCGCTTCCCATCCACGCCAAATCATTGGCTCTTGCCGGGCTGTCTCGTCTCGGCAAGAGGGGCGTATCGCGATCGTCACGAACGCGAGGCGGGATGTGGTGGACGCGGCAGCGTCGGCGCGCAAGATGGTCGCAGGGCGAGATCGAACTCGTGAGCGGTTCACGGCGTGCAAGACGAACGACGCTGGTGCGTACGGCAAAACCGTGTGGTCCCGACACCCGTTGCTGGTGCCAAGTTGAGCGGAGGCGAAGTCAACTCAACCGAGCTTGACCAGCCTTGATCCGCCAACGACGGTGACAAGACGAATTCGTCGCCGGGGAGAGCGCGGCATAAGCCGTAGAGCCATTGCGCAGGGAATGCCGGATTGCCTCCGCTGAACCTGTATGCTCGTGTGCGCATTTGTTTGTGCATCTTGCGCACGAGACCGCGGGTGCAGCGCGCACCCGGCGTTCCCTGCCGCTCTCGTCGAGGGTGATCCGTTCGCAAAACCCGGACGCTATCCGCGCCGCGGGAACGCGGACTCACATCTGAAGTGCCGCAACTTAAGCTGTCGCGCCGTCGCGCGGCTGAAAGCAATGGAGCCGCTGTGGCATGACGAAGATCAAAGCGCATGCCGCCAGGACTGAAACAATAACCAGCGTGGAACTCGCGGCAGCCCGATCGCCAATTGACAATGACTGACTAGTCAGTCATATTTAACTTATGACAGGCTCACGATCAACAGCCGCGGAAGGCGGCCCGGTGAAGCCGGCCAATCGCCGGCGCGGGGAGAAGGCTGCCTCGGCGAGCGCGGCGAAGCCGGCTGTGCTGCCGCAAGTGCCGCCGTCCCAGCCGCTATCCGGCCGGGCCGCGCGCGCGGCGGAGCGGCGCCAGGCCATCATCGAGGCGGCGCTGGATGAGTTCATTTCGCGCGGATTTACCGCGACCCGGCTCGACGATGTCGCCAAGCGCGCCGGCGTCGCCAAGGGCACGATCTACCTGCACTTCAAGGACAAGGAATCGATGTTCGAAGAGCTGATCCGCACCGCGCTGGTGCCGCTGATCGGCCGGCTGCACGCGCCGCCACCCAGCGGCGGATCGGTCCGCGATGCGATTGAGAGTTTCGCGCGGACCTTCATCGCGGAGGTCGCTACGACAAAGCGCGGCGACATCGTCCGCTTGATCGTCGCGGAGGGGCCGCGGTTTCCCGCGATCGCCGATTTCTATTATCGCGAGGTGGTGTCGCGCGGTCTCGCGGCCATGCGCGCGCTGGTCGAGCTTGGCGTCGCGCGCGGCGAAATTGCGCACAAGGAGTTGGCGCGGTTTCCGCAAATTCTGGTGGCGCCGGCGCTGATCGCGGTGATCTGGCAAAGCCTGTTCAGCAGGCACGCGCCACTGGACGCGGCCGAGATGCTGCGCGTCCATCTCGATCTGATTTTTGGCGAACGGAGGACGACATGACTTCGTCGCGAACGATATCGCGGGCCGTGGCCGCGCTTGCGTTGGTTTTCGGGCTCGCCGGCTGCATCCGCCCAGGGATCCCGGCTATCAGGGCTGGGTCGAAGCCGACATGATCTTCGTCAGCCCAGACGAATCCGGCCGCATCACCAAACTCAACGTCCGCGAGGGCGACGAGGTCAAGGCCGGCATGCAGCTCTATTCCGTGGACGACGATCTGCAGCAGGCCGATCTCAACCAGAACAACGCCACGCTTGCCAATGCCAAGCAAACCTATGACCGCGCCGCCTCCTTAAGCAAGACCGGCTCCGGCACGCAGGCCAATCTCGACGCCGCGGTGTCGGCGCTGCGCGTCGCGGAAGCCCGCGTCAATACCTCGCAGACCCGGCTTGCGCGCCGCATCGGCTACGCGCCGGTCAGCGGCACCGTGCAGCAGATCTATTTCCGCGAGGGCGAAACCGTGCCGGCGCAGCGGCCGGTGCTGTCGATCATGCCGCCCGGCAACATGAAGATACGCTTTTATGTGCCGGAGACGGAACTGCCGAAGCTTGCGATCGGCGACGAGGTACGGGTGACCTGCGACAATTGCGCCGCCGACCTCACCGCGAAGATCTATTTCATCTCGACCACGGCCGAATATACCCCGCCGGTGATCTACTCGCTCGATGAACGCAACAAACTGGTTTATTTGATCCAGGCGCGGCCGTCGCGGCCCGATGCCTTGCGGGTCGGCCAGCCGATCAGCGTCTATCTCAACCCCAAGACGCCGGTGGCGGAGAAGACGCCGGTGGCGGACAAGCGATGACCGGGCAGCCCGAATTCTGTCCCCGACATTGCGATCGATGTGCGTGGCCTGACAAAATCGTTCGAGGGCCGCGAGGTGGTGCATGACCTCTCCATGCAGGTGAAGCGCGGCACCATCTACGGCTTCCTCGGCCCCAACGGCAGCGGCAAGACCACCACCATTCGCATGCTCTGCGGTCTGTTGACGCCCGACAGCGGCGACGGTTTTTGCCTCGGCTACGACATCCGCCGCGACGCCGACAAGATCAAGCGCCGGGTCGGCTACATGACGCAGCGCTTTTCGCTGTATCAGGACCTGTCGGTGCGCGAGAACCTCGAATTCGTCGCACGGCTCTATGGCATGCGCGATGCGCGAGGCGCGGCGCGCGGCATGATCAAGCGCCTCGGTTTGAGCGGACGCGAGGAGCAACTCGCCGGCGAGCTTTCGGGCGGCTGGAAGCAGCGCCTGGCGCTCGGCGCCTGCACGCTGCCCAATCCGCAATTGCTGCTCCTGGACGAGCCGACCGCCGGCGTCGATCCCAAGGCGCGGCGCGATTTCTGGAACGAGATCCATGCGCTGGCGGCGGAAGGGCTGACGGTTTTGGTCTCCACCCATTACATGGACGAGGCTGAGCGTTGCCACGAGATCGCCTATATCGCCTATGGCTATCTGCTGGCGCATGGCACCGTTGAAGAAGTGATCGCCAAATCCGCGCTGTCGACCTACACCGTCACCGGCGAGGATCTCCACAAACTTCAGGACCAGCTCACAGGCCGACCCGGCATCGACATGGTGGCGCCGTTCGGCAACAGCCTGCACGTGTCCGGCCGCGACAACGCCGCACTCGAAGCCACCATTGCCCCTTACCGCGACAGCAAGGGATGGCATTGGCAGCCCAGCGAACCGTCGCTGGAGGATGTGTTCATCGAGCTCATGACCCGTTCAAAGGATAATTTCCAATGAGCGTGACTGACGCAACCCACCGAAGGGACGAAACTCCGGTGCCGCGTTTCGGTTTCTGGCGGCGCAGCTTTGCGATGCTGATCAAGGAATTCATCCAGCTCAAGCGTGACCGCGTGTCGTTCGCCATGATCGTGATGATCCCGGTGATGCAGCTCATGCTGTTCGGCTACGCCATCAACACCACGCCGCGCCACCTGCCGACCGCGGTGCTCCTGCAGGAGGACAGTGATCTCGCGCGCTCGATCCTGAAAGCGCTGGAGAATACCGCCTATTTCCACTTCACCCGGGAAGTGCACGACGTCGCGGAGTTCGACGATCTCCTGCTATCGGGCAAGGTGCTGTTCGGAGTGGAAATTCCACGCGGTTTCGAGCGGGCGGTGCGGCGCGGCGACCGTCCGGCGCTGTTGATCGCGGCCGATGCCACCGATCCGGTGGCGGCGGGCTCGGCGATGTCGGCGCTCTCCGTCATCGTTCAGACCGCACTTGCGCATGACCTGTTCACCGGCGACCCGCCGTCGATGCCGTTCGAGATCCGGGCGCATGCGCGCTACAACCCGGCGGCCTCGTCGCGGCTGAATATCGTGCCTGGCCTGGTCGGCACCATCCTGACCATGACCATGCTGATCTTCACCGCTCTTTCGGTGACGCGCGAGATCGAACGCGGCACCATGGAAAACCTGCTGTCGATGCCGATCACGCCGATCGAGGTGATGTTCGGCAAGATCGTGCCCTACGTGCTGGTCGGTTTCATCCAGGCCTCGCTGATCGTTGGCATCGGCGTTCTCCTGTTCGGGGTACCCGTGCGCGGCAGCCTGATCATGCTGGCGCTGCTGAGCGCCTTGTTCATCACCACCAATCTTTCGATCGGCTACACCTTTTCGACCATCGCGCAGAACCAGCTGCAGGCGATGCAAATGTCGATCATGTTTTTTCTGCCGAGTATCCTGTTGTCCGGTTTCATGTTTCCGTTCGCGGGCATGCCGATATGGGCGCAATATATCGGCGAGGGGCTGCCGCTGACGCATTATCTGCGTATCGTCCGCGCCATCATGCTGAAGGGCGCGAGCCTGCACAATCTGGAATACGACACCATCGCCCTGTTCGCCCTGATGCTCCTGGCCATGACGATCGCGGTGACGCGCTTCCGCCGCACGCTCGATTGAGGCAGGATACAAACGGTCATTCCGGCGCGTGCGAAGCACGAACTAGGATGTGCGATTGCACATCTGAGAATCTCGGGATTCCCCGATGCGCAATTGCGCATCTGAGCTCCACGCTGACGCGTGTCCCGGAATAACTGGGTAACGTGATGGCTGGGTTCCGGGGCAATAGAGGCGAGAAACGCCCGTCGGTCTCGGTCGACGTTAGCCATGCCCTGATGCGGCGCGATCCGGGCTTATGACCGGCCGATGACGGTGTGGCAATTTGGATAGAAACGTCAGCTTGGCGCGATGCTTGACGAAGCAATCTGCGTCCTGTTTTTTTGCTGATCGAGAAACCGGAGAAATCAGATGCAGCGGCGCTATATCACCGTGGACGTTTTCACCGATCGCGCCTTCGGCGGCAATCCGCTGGCCGTGGTGCTGGATGCCGGCGGGCTCTCGACCGCGCAGATGCAGGCCATCGCCACCGAGTTCAATTATTCCGAAACCACCTTCGTGCTGCCGCCGCGCGATGCGACCAATGACGCGCAGGTGCGCATCTTCACCGTGAACAGCGAACTCCTGTTCGCGGGCCATCCGAATGTTGGCACCGCCTTCGTGCTGGCGACACAGGCAGCCACGCCGTCCGCCTGGCTGAAATTTGAGGAAGTCGCAGGCCTGGTGCCGGTTGAAATCCTGCAGGAGCAAGGCAGGGTGGTCGGCGCCGAACTCACCGCGCCACAGCATCTGCGCAAACTGACGCAGTTCAGCGTCGAGCAGGCGGCGGCCAGTGTTTCGCTATCGGCGGTGGACGTAAGGACCGACCGGCATCCGCCGGTTATCGTCTCGGTCGGGATGGCGTTTCACTGGCCTCGCGCGACGCCTTGCGGCGGGCAAGGCCGGAGCCGACGGCCTTCTCGGCCGTGCTGTCCCGCGATAGCGCAGTCGGTGTCTATATCTATACCCGCGACGTGCCGCCGGCCGAGCAGCCGCTCGACCTGCAGGCGCGGATGTTCTTTCCCGGGTCGAGCGGCCTTATCGAGGATCCCGCCACCGGCAGCGCCACCGTGGCCGCGGCAGCGATGCTCGCCGACCTCGCCAGCGAACGCGACGGCGAATTCAAATTGCGGATCGGACAGGGCGTCGACATGGGCCGGCCCAGCCTGCTGCTGACCCGGGTCATCAAGGCGAACGGCGCGGTCGTCTCCGCGCATGTCGGCGGCGGCTGTGTACAAATGATGGAAGGCACGTTCCGGCTGGCGGGCGAGGGGTGAGGGGCTACGCCACTTCACACCTGCGGCGCCACCAAATTCTCCACCTTCACCCCGTCGCGCTCCTCGATGATCTCGGCGATCCACCGCCGGTGGCACTCGCGGTGATTGCGCTCGTAGCAGAGAATGCAGACGGGGCCTGATTTAGTCACCAGCGCCGACAGTTCGTCGAGTTCTTCCCTGGCCTGTGGCGTCTTCAGATGCCTGGCGTAGATCTTGTGCAGTACGTCGAATTTGCCGCTGCGCGCGGCCTCGCGGCCGTCCTTCGGTGTGCCGAGCCCGCGCAGATGCAGATAGGAAATGCCGCGTTCGTCGAGCCCTGCGGCGAGCTGGTTCTTCGAGAAACCAGCGCGGCGGGAGGCGGCGATCGCGCGCACGTCGACCAGCAATTTCACGCCGGCGTGCTCAAGTTCGTCGAGCACGGCCTTGGCAGGTGTCTGCTCATAGCCGATGGTGAAAAGCTTTTTGGCCGTCGCCATTCGATGTCCCGGTTATTGCACGCGTTCGATCAGTTCCATCGCGCCTGCGGGGGCGCGCACCTTGCCTTCATGGATCACATAGGCGAAGACGTCGCGCGGGTTTTCTTTTGCTCTTGTCGCATCGACGCGCGGCAGATCGTCCGGCTCGCCGCCGCCGGCCCATAGCTGCAGCCGCTTCGTCCAGGCGTCGAGCTGTTTCGGTGGATAGCAGGTCTCGATGTCGTCACTGCCCTTCTGCAGCCGCGCGTAGACGAAGTCGCCGGTGACATCCGCGATCGCCGGATACTTGCCATGTTCGGCATACACGACAGGCGTTTCGAACTTGCGTAACAGCGCGACGAAGTCGGGCGCGCAAAAGCTGTCGTGCCGGACCTCGACCACATGGCGCAGCGCGCGGCCTTCCAGCTTGCGCGGCAAAAGCTCCAGGAACTTGCCGAAATCCGCCTCGTCGAATTTCTTGGTTGGCGCGAATTGCCAGAGCACCGGACCGAGGCGGTCACCGAGTTCCAGCACGCCGGAATCGTAAAACCGCTTGATCGAGTCGCCGGCCTCTGCCAGCACCCGGCGGTTGGTGGCGAAGCGTGGTCCCTTCACCGAGAACACAAAGCCGTCCGGCACCTCGCGCGCCCATTTGCGAAAGCTCTCCGGCTTCTGCGAACCGTAATAGGTGCCGTTGATCTCGATCGAGGTCAATTTCGACGCCGCGTATTCCAGCTCCTTCGTCTGCGCGAGCTTGTCGGGATAAAACACCCCGCGCCACGGCGCGAAGGTCCAGCCGCCGACGCCGATGTAGATGTGGCCTGTATCTTTGGAAGCTGACTTCGAAGCCGTCTTGGGGGACTTGCTCACCGGATAGGCTCGTCGCGAAAAAGAGTGGATCTGGGAGCAGCTTAATAAAATCGATCGCAATTGGCCAGTTCGCCGAAACGGCGCGTCGGGCGTCCGTCGATCCGTCATCGCATCCCGTCAGAGCGTCATTGGACCGGCTCGGTGTGCTCGGGCAGGTTTTTCGGACGGTAGGCCGGAACAAGTTTCATCCGTTCGAAAACCGAGACATGGACCTTGGCATGGTCGTTCACGTGCCGCGGCCGGCCGGCGTGAAGCATCCAGCGCGTCGCAAAATTGGCGGCAGGGTCCTTGTAGCGTTTGGGCAGATATTCGACGATCCACCATAATCCGGACAGCGATTTATTGGGGGCGCCTCCCGCGTCCGGATCGGCATAAGCCGTGGTGCTTTTCTGCGGCAGCACTGTCGCCTTCATGTCCTGATCGAGAACCAGGCCCGCGGCTTCGGCTTTACCGACCATCCATTTCAGCGCGATCGCGGAAAGCCCGGACCGGCCCTCTGGATAACCGCCGCCGACATCGCAATGCACGCCCGGAAACCAGACCTGTTCGAGATCCTCGGGCACAATGCCCCAGAGATTTTGCACGAAGTAAGCGCGCCGCTCGTCGAGCGAGACCGCATGGCGAACGATGTCGACATCCGGATTGTTTTCGGTGAACTGGAAGTGCTGCGGGGCCCAGGCCCAGCCGATCGAACTGACGGTATCCCAAAGCCCGAGAAAATGAACCCGCACCGGCCGGCTGAAAGTTTTCTTGAACCCTTCGGCAAGCTCCGGATCCTGGCGGCGCTTGAACATGTCCCACGCAAACGGGATCAGCTCTTCATTGCCCTGCGTAAGCAGGCCCACCTTGTGCAGCATGCCGGCCAGGACCCGAGCCGTGTAGGCCCCGCGGCTGAATCCAAAGATGAAAATCAAATCGCCATCCTGATAGTAGCGCATCAGGAAGCGGTACGCGTCGGTGACATGGTCCGAGAGCAACCATGCGATGGCGAGATCGAGCCGGGTAATGAACCACTGCTTGATGTGTCCCCAGACGCCTGGCGGCGCGAAGGTCCCGATGCCCGGCTGGTAATAGCTCAATTGGTCGATCCGGGTGCGGTCGAGCATGGCGTAAAGCTTGACCACGTTGGTGTTGGCCGCCGCGTATTTGTTGCTGGTGCCATCGAGGCACAAGACGACGTTCCGTGCCATGGATGTGCTTTCTGCGGCCACCCGCGCAAACCTGCCGCCGGCGCGGCCAATATTCTGATAATTGTATAACTCTTATTATAAATCTCAAAATTGCAAATGGATTTGGCAAGTGCAGGCCAATCCCGGCGCCGGCGCATTTGCGCATCAAGGGGAGAACTGTGACGCCAATCGCTCGACGCTTTCGGGGCATTGCCGCCCGGTCAAAAGGCGGGTCCCGGACAACCGTAGCCGCTGCCTTCCACCCCTTCTGTAGCGGCGCCGCAACGGGCTTCGCCTGGCGTCTTGCGATCTAGCGCTCGTCCCGGGTCGCCTTGCTCGCCATCTGGTCCAGCGGCTTCAGTGTCTGTTTGGCAAGTTCCTTGTGGAGTCCGTAGATCTTCTGCGAACTCCGCAACAAACATCTCAAAAGCCTGCCTGGCGAATTCAGTCTGCACCTCGACGGCCTTGTCGAGCGAGCGCACGCCCTTGAGCTTCTCGACAAAGGACCTGGTTTCTTCAAGCGATTTCCGGGTGTAATCGCCATACGCCGTCGCAATGGTCTGCAGGCTGACCGGGGCCGTGTCCGCCGGAGCCTCCTCGTCGACGGGGGCGCCGTCCGCCGGCGCGTCCACGTCAATCGGGGCAGTGTCTGCCGCCGCTGCCGCTTCGATCGGCGCGTTGTCGGCGGGTGCGGCCACGTCGATCGGAGCAGTATCAGCCGCAGTCACGGCGATCGCCTCTTCGGCTTCCTGCAGTTGATCTTCTTTCGGACGCTTCGCCTGATCCGGCTTCCGGTTCCGTTCTCCCTTCCGGTTGCGCCGCGCGGGTTTGGCGGTCGGTGTGTTCTGGTCTGTACTCGACATGCCCTGATCTCCCCTGGTCGAACATCAAACTTAGTTCCAGCATTCGCCATGTTTGCGCTGGAATCGCGTTTCCCGGTTGTTCCTTGCGCGGCGCTGATGTGGTGAGATTTGGAACGCCCCGCGAAATATACACCGCGTTTACCTCACTGCGGCGTTCACGTTAGGATGGCTGCAAAGGGAGAACAGGATGCGGGCGCTTGTCGTGGCTGCAGTGATGATGACGGCTTCCGCCGCATGGGCGGACGACGTCAAGGACGCGCACCGGCTGGCGGTGTCGGGACGCGACACCTACTGGAATTGTCTTGCCCGGGAATACCAGCGGGAAAGCAACAAGGGCATGTCGGGCCAGGATTTTACCTCCCTGATCTCAAGCGTCTGTCCTTCCGAGCGGCAGAGTTTTCGGGTGGCGCTGGTGGATTATTTGTCGCTGCAATTCCCCGACGTCGATGCCGGGGCGCATATGACCACGGCCAACAGCGCCATCGCCGCGGCGCAAAAGGACGTCGTCACGGCCTTCATCAACCACAAGGCGGCGGTGAAGTAGGGATCCCCGTCAGGAACGCGGCGACGCCCAAAATCCCGAATACCGTGGCGATATAGGCTGGCGGCATGAGTGAAGTCCCCATTGTCCCCGCATCGCAGCACAAGCGGATTAAGTTCTGCTGAACCCCACTCGCCAAGTCAGCGGTTTTCTGCGATATCGGCAGTCAGGTGGCCGCCGGGATATCGAGATGGAATTGGAAAAAGTCGCAGGCATTTTGGGCGCGATCGTTGCCGCAGTGGTGCTGGCGATCGCGTTCGCGTACGGGCCAATCGGAAAGTCGGCAAAACCAGCTCAAAAGGTGGAACAGCCGGCACGACCGGCAACCCCCCCGGCGCCCGCCGCCAGGGGACCGGTGGTGCGAGATGTGCCGCAGCAGTAAGCTGCTGATAAGGGCCCTTGCGGAACCTCCCGGCCATCCCCATCTGGTTCCTAACGGCGACGTTGATGCTTGATAGCTCCGGCGCTGGAACGACCACTGAATAGCAAGGCTGCGCCGGATGTACGCGCGCCCTCTGTTCGTGGTCGTTGGCATTTCTGGGCCTGTTTTGGCGCTGCCTTGGGCACTCCCGGCCTGAATGGCCCCTCAACTGCGCCTTGGCTTCCCCTGAGCCTATCGGATATACGCTGGCGCATGAATGAAGCCATCAGACCGGGCCCCGAAAGCCCGCCGCAGGCGGTTGCGACCCCAGAGCTTTCGGTTGTCGTCCCCACCTTCAACGAGCGCGACAACGTCACCACGCTGTTCCGGCGGCTGGAGACCGCGCTCGCAGGAAAAGTTTGGGAAGTCATCTTCGTCGATGACAATTCCCCCGACGGCACCTGGGAAGTGGTGCGAGGCCTGGCGCGGCAGGATTCCCGCGTCCGCTGTATCCGGCGGATCGGCCGGCGCGGCCTGTCCGGCGCCTGCATCGAGGGCATTCTGGCTTCCAGCGCGCCATGCGCCGCGGTCATCGATGCCGACCTGCAGCATGACGAAACCCAACTGCCTGTCATGCTGGCGCTGCTCGAGGCGGGCGATGCCGACCTCGTGGTCGGCAGCCGCTACATCGAAGGCGGCAGCGCCGAGAGTTTCAACAAGCAGCGCGCCGGCGCCAGTCAGTTCGCCACCGAGGTCGCAAGGCGCGTGCTGCGGGTCAAGATCGCCGATCCCATGAGCGGCTTCTTCATGATCCGCAGGGATCGCTTCGAACAACTGGCGCCGCAACTCTCCACGCAAGGCTTCAAGATCCTGCTCGATATCGTCGCCACCGCGCGCGGCGATTTGCGCGTCAAGGAAATTCCCTACACCTTCGGCTCGCGGCTGCATGGCGAGAGCAAGCTCGATTCCATGGTGGCGCTGGATTTCCTGGGGCTGGTGCTGGCGAAGCTGACCGGCGATGTGGTGTCGCTGCGCTTCCTCTTGTTTGCGATGGTGGGCTCGATCGGCCTGTTCGTGCATTTCGCCGCCCTCTATATCGCGCTCGAAGGCTTCGATCTGCCGTTTCCGAACGCGCAAGGCGCCGCGGCGCTCTGCGCCATGACCAGCAACTTCGTCCTGAACAACTTTCTCACCTATCGCGACCAGCGGCTGAAAGGTTTTGCGATTCTGCGCGGGCTGTTGCTGTTCTATCTCGTTTGCAGCGTCGGCCTGCTCGCCAATGTCGGCGTGGCGTGGTCGGTGTTCGACCAGGAGCCGATCTGGTGGCTGGCGGGAGCCGCGGGCGCGCTGATGGGCGTGGTGTGGAATTACGCGATGTCGGGACTGTTCGTCTGGCGCAAGCGATGAACTTGCCAAAGAAGCTGCCAAAGAAGTTCCCATGAGTGCGAACGAGCGGCGGCTCGTCCGCAACATGGTGCTGACGGTATTGGCGCTGGTGGCGTTGCGGCTGGTCGCCGCCGCTGTTACGCCTTTGACCTTCGACGAAGCCTATTACTGGATGTGGTCGAAGCATCTCGCCGGCGGCTATTACGATCATCCGCCGATGGTCGCCGTGGTGATCCGGCTCGGCACCATGATAGCTGGCGACACGGAGCTCGGCGTGCGGCTGGTGTCGATCCTGCTGGCGCTGCCGATGAGCTATGCGGTGTTCCGCGCTGCCGCCATCCTGTTCGGCGGCGTGCGGGTGGCTGCGGCCGCGGCCATCCTGCTCAACGTCACTTTGATGGCGGCGGTCGGCACCCTGATCGTGACGCCGGATGCGCCGCTATTGGTGGCCTCGAGCTTCGTGCTGTTCTTTCTCGCCAAGCTATTGGAAACCGGGCGCGGCGCGTGGTGGCTCGCGGCGGGCGCTGCGGTCGGCGCGGCGCTGTTATCGAAATATACCGCGCTGTTTTTCGGGCCGGCGATCCTGATCTGGCTCCTGAGCGCACCCAATTTGCGGCGCTGGCTGCTTACGCCCTGGCCCTATCTCGGCGGTCTCGTCGCGCTGGCGCTGTTTGCGCCTGTCATCCTCTGGAATGCCGATCACCATTGGGTCTCCTTCATCAAGCAGATGGGACGCGCCAGGATCGAGGATTTCAGGCCGGCGTTCATCGGCGAATTGATTCCGACCCAGGTCGCGTTTGCGACGCCGCTGGTATTCATTCTCGGTGCGATGGGGCTTCACGCACTCGCCTGGCGGGAAGCGGGCGCGTTCGCCGCGAGGGCGCTGATCAACGCGATGTTCTGGACCATCGTCGCGTATTTCGTCTGGCACTCGCTGCACGCCCGCGTCGAGGCCAACTGGTTCGCGCCGGTGTATCCGGCCTTCGCTGTCGCCGCCGCTGTCGCCGCCCATCTCGTGCGATGGCCGGCACGGGCGCAGCGGCTCTCCGATTTTTGCCGGCGCTGGGCCTCGCCGGTCGGCATCGTGATGTTCGCGCTCTTGATCGTGCAGGCCGATACCGGCTGGCTCTCCGGCTATCGCCGCGACGCCACCGTGCGCAGCGTCGGCGTCGGCTGGCGCGAACTCGCCGCTGGCATCGAGGCGGTGCGCGTTCGGGTGGGCGCCAGCTGCGTGCTGGCGCCGGATTACGGCACCACCGGCTGGCTCGCCTTCTATCTGCCGAAAGGCAATTGCGTGGTGCAGCCGACGCAGCGCATCCGCTGGGTCAACATGCCCGAGCCGGATCCCAAGCTGCTCGCCGGCAAGCTGCTCTATGTCGACGAATTGCGGCCCGACGGGCGGCCCTATCTGCAGAACGCCTTCAGGCGGGTCGAACGGGTCGCGGAACTCAAGCGCATGCGTGGGCCGCTCACCATCGAAACCTACGCGCTCGATCTGCTTCAGGATCCCACGGGCGAGGTGCTCGACCGTTCGCCGCCGCCGGAGCTGCAGTAGGGCGGGCAGCTCCTTCACCCTCGTCGGTGCCGGGCTTGAACCGGCAATCTATCATCTTCGTAAAATACACCTCATGAAGTTAGATGCGCGGGTCAAGCCCGCGTATGCCGACTGATTTTTCTGGCGATCCTGTCGGATCGCCGCATGCGCGAACGTCTTCCAACTGCCATCCACCGATAGCGAGGTCGTGCCATGAGCAGTTCCACCGCAAAATCCGCCGATCGTTCCACCCTGAAACCCGCCATCGATCTGGCGCGCGCCAGCAACTTTCGCTTTCCCAACGAGAGCGCCGAATATCGTCGTGCGCGCGAGGCGCTGCTGGTGGAAGAGATCGAGCTGCGGCGCCACATCGAGCGCGTCGCGGAGCAGCGCCGGGCGCTGCCGCCGGGCGGCGAGGTCAGAAAGAATTACGCGTTCCAGGGCGAAAACGGGCCTGCGTCCTTCGCCGATCTGTTCGGCGATAACAATACCCTCGTGGTCTACAGCTACATGTTCGGGCCGCAGCGCGAGCGGCCGTGCCCAATGTGCACCTCGCTCCTGTCGGCATGGGACGGCGAGGTGCCGGACATTTTGCAGCGCGTTGCGCTCGCGGTGGTGGCGCGCTCGCCGATCGAGCGGCTCAAGGCGTTCAAACGCGAGCGCGGCTGGCGTCATTTGCCGCTATATTCCGATGTCTCGGGCGAGTTCAGCCGCGACTACCACGCATTGACAAAAGACGGCGGCGACGACGCCGCGTTCAATGTGTTTACGCGTCGCAAGGAAGCAAGCCACGTCAAAATACGGCATTTCTGGGGCGGGGAGATGAATGGCGCTTCAGCCGACCCCGGTCAGGATCCGCGCGGCGCGCCGGATTTGATGCCGATCTGGACCATTTTGGACGTTACGCCGGAGGGGCGCGGGACCGACTGGTATCCGAAACTGAATTATTGAAGAAACCAGCCAAAATCGGGCACATCTGGAACCCGTAATCGCACGGGGAAGGCGTGCGTTAACCATGCCCAATATCTGCCCCGACTTAATCCGCATTTAACTAAAAGTCGCCTTAATGACGCTCCTCACCTCTGCGAGATGATTGCGCGGAACTTCCGCGGATCATCGCGCGCAGGTTGGCGTTCGAAGCTGCCGCGGAAACGGGCATCATCGAGCGCAGCCTGGAAGGGGAACATGGTGGAACCAGTCTGGGTGCAAGGCGGATGAGTTATAGTACGAGTGCGTGTTTTCCGGCCGCGGTGTCCAGACCTCGACGTTCCCCGCGGAAATCCCTTCCTCAGAATTTTCTTGGCGGCGCCGCGATCGCCTGTCTGGTGCTTGGCTCTGCCTGGACGGTGTACGCCAATGTGTTCCGTGCCGATATCTATCCCCATCTCGACAGCGCCAATTTCGATGCACCGGTCGTAAAGCGGACGGCGGCCGTTGCGGCGCGCAAACCGCAGACGGTGGTCAACGAGGTGTTTGCGGCGCTGGGCGAACAGGCGCCGCGGATTGCCGCGCCCGCACCGGTTACGCCGTCGCTTTCGTTCGAAGACCGGTTCGCCGCCGCCGCTCCGGACGGGGTTGAGCCGACCCAGCAACCGGAAACGCCGAAGCTCGCCGAAGTCCCGAAGCCGAAATCCGAAGCGCCGAAGCTTGCGGAAGCCCCGAAGCCGAAGGAAGCCGCGCCGGTGAAAGTGGCTGCCTTGCCGCCGCAGCGTCCCGGCGAGACTCGCGCGTCGAAATCGCCGGCACCTCCGTTCGCGACATGGCGCAGCGCGCCAAGGCGGCGGTGATGTCGATCGCCTCGAACGAGAAGCAGACGATTTTTGAAAAGCTCTGGGGCAAGCAGTCCTCGCACGGCTCGCTGCTGGCCTTCGCGTCCGCCGATGCCAACGTCACCGGCAGCCTCGGTCAAAACCAAAATCCGGCGCTTGGGGGATCGGCGCCATATGATCGCTCGACCGCGGTATACGATATTTCCGCGCACACGGTTTACCTGCCCGACGGCACCAAGCTCGAGGCGCATTCCGGCCTCGGCTCCGAGCTCGACGATCCGCGCTCCGCGCGCATCCGGATGCGCGGCGTGACGCCGCCGCATATCTACGAGCTGAAGCCGCGCGAAGCGCTGTTTCATGGCGTGCCGGCGTTGCGGCTGAACCCAATCGGCGGCGAGGAAGCGATCTATGGCCGCAGCGGCCTGCTCGCGCACACCTACATGCTCGGTCCGAACGGCAATTCCAACGGCTGCGTCTCCTTCAAGGACTACAACGCCTTCCTGAACGCCTACCGCAACCAGGGCATCAAGCGCCTGGCGGTGGTGGCACGGGTGGAGTAGGCGGGGGCTCGCTCGGTATTTGCGTTTGCTGGCGCACGTTGCATATTGACGCTCGTCATTCCGGGGCGACGCGAAGCATCGAGCCCGGAATCCATAACCACCTCTGCTCGCCATGGCGTATTACGTCTATCTGCTTGCAAGTAAGAAGCACGGCACGCTCTATCTTGGCGTGACAAACGACATCGTACGCCGCGGATACGAGCACCGGACCGCCACCGGCGGCTTTACGGCGCGATATGGCGTCAACAAACTTGTCTGGTTCGAAATCTACGACGACGCGCTAACCGCTATTGCACGTGAAAAAGAACTCAAGAAATGGTGGCGTGACTGGAAGATTCGTTTGATCGAAGAACAAAATCCGGGGTGGATTGACCTCTATCCCAGTATTTCAAATTGACATTGGTGGTTATCGATTCCGGGCTCGCGCCGAGCGGCGCGCCCCGGAATGACGAGATTTGTGATTTTGCTTTCCGATCCAACTCACAAACAAAAACCCCGGCATCGCTGCCGGGGTTTTGCATTGTTGTAATCGCGTGAAACGAACTGGATCTTAGAAGTCCATGCCGCCCATGCCGCCGCCCGGAGGCATGCCGCGCGCCGGCGCCAGCATTCTTCTTCGGCAGTTCGGCCACCATGGCTTCGGTGGTGATCAGCAGAGCCGCGACGGACGCCGCGTTCTGGATCGCCGCACGGACCACCTTGGTCGGGTCGATGATGCCCTTCTTGACGAGGTCGCCGTATTCGCCGGTCTGCGAGTCGAAGCCGTAGGTTGTACGACTTGTTCTCGAGGATCTTGCCGACGATGACGGAGCCGTCCTCGCCTGCGTTGATCGCGATCTGGCGGGCCGGCCAGGACAGCGCCTTGCGCACGATCTCGACGCCGGTCTTCTGGTCGTCGTTCTTGGTGCGCAGGCCCTTGAGCTGCTCGGAAGCACGGAGCAGGGCGACGCCGCCGCCCGGTACGATGCCTTCCTCGACGGCCGCACGGGTCGCATGCATCGCGTCATCAACGCGATCCTTGCGCTCCTTGACTTCGACTTCGGTCGCGCCGCCGACGCGGATCACCGCGACGCCGCCCGCGAGCTTGGCCAGACGCTCCTGCAGCTTCTCACGGTCGTAGTCCGAGGTGGTTTCCTCGATCTGCGCCTTGATCTGCGCCACGCGCGCCTCGATGTCGGCCTTCTTGCCGGCGCCGTTGACGATGGTGGTGTTCTCCTTGTCGATCATCACCTTCTTGGCGCGACCGAGCATGGCAGCGTGACGTTCTCGAGCTTGATGCCGAGATCTTCCGAGATCGCCTGGCCGCCGGTCAGGATCGCGATGTCCTGCAGCATGGCCTTGCGGCGATCGCCGAAGCCCGGAGCCTTGACGGCCGCGACCTTCAGGCCGCCACGCAGACGGTTGACGACGAGGGTGGCGAGCGCTTCGCCTTCGACGTCTTCGGCGACGATGACCAGCGGCTTGCCGGTCTGCACCACGGCCTCGAGCAGCGGCAGCAGCTCGTTCAGCGAGGAGAGCTTCTTCTCGTTGATCAGGATGTAGGCGTCGTCCATTTCAACGCGCATCTTGTCGGCGTTGGTGACGAAGTAGGGCGAGATGTAGCCGCGGTCGAACTGCATGCCTTCGACGACATCGAGTTCGGTTTCCAGCGACTTGGCTTCCTCGACCGTGATGACGCCCTCGTTGCCGACCTTCTTCATGGCGTCGGAGAGGAACTTGCCGATCTCGGCGTCGCCATTGGCGGAGATGGTGCCGACCTGGGCGATTTCCTCGTTCGAGGTGACCTTCTTGGAGTTCTTGACGAGGTCGGCGACCACGGCTTCCACCGCCATGTCGATACCGCGCTTCAGATCCATCGGGTTCATGCCGGCGGCAACCGACTTGGCGCCTTCACGGACGATCGCAGCCGCGAGAACGGTCGCGGTGGTGGTGCCGTCGCCGGCAGCGTCGGCCGACTTGGAGGCGACTTCGCGCACCATCTGGGCGCCCATGTTCTCGAACTTGTCCTCGAGCTCGATTTCCTTGGCGACGGTGACGCCGTCCTTGGTGATGCGGGGAGCGCCGAACGACTTGTCGAGCACGACGTTGCGGCCCTTGGGGCCGAGCGTCACCTTGACGGCGTTGGCGAGGATGTCGACGCCGCGCAGCATGCGATCGCGGGCGTCGACGCCGAATTTGACTTCTTTGGCTGACATATTTGGTTTCCCTGAGTTGATGTCTGTCTCTCACCCTTCGAGAGGCGCCTGCCGGCGCTCCTCAGGGTGAGCGTGTGCGGCGGCGGCTTAAGCGGCCTTCTTCTTGGTGGCGGGGAGGTCGGTGAGAACGCCCATGATGTCGCTCTCCTTCATGATCAGCAGCTCCTGGCCATCGAGCTTGACCTCGGTGCCGGACCACTTGCCGAACAGCACGCGGTCGCCGACCTTGAGGTCGATCGGGATCAGCTTGCCGGCTTCGTCGCGGCCGCCCGGGCCGACGGCGGTGATTTCGCCCTGCGAGGGCTTTTCCTTGGCGCTGTCCGGAATGATGATGCCGCCAGCTGTCTTCTCTTCGGCGTCGATGCGCTTGACCACGACGCGGTCGTGGAGCGGACGGAATTTCATGCAGTCCTCCTAAGTTTCTGAAGATGTTGTCGAAATTTGGATTTTGGCAGTCCATGCCAGCGAGTGCCAGCGCGACCGGTCTGGACATAAGCCAGAGTTTGGCGGGGACAAGGGCTTCTAGCAGAAAAATTGGCACTCAAATATGACGCCTGCCAAAATCGTTAATCATCATTAATTCGCCGGCCGGCTCCCGAAATCCATATTAGCACGTGCGGTAAGCTGCTGCTAACGCGCGATTTTTCAACAGATCGTTAAACATTTAGGCTTGTGATGCGTAGGTAACGTGCGTCACATTTCTCTCATGTGAGCGCATCTCCGCCGGGTGGCTCCGGTTGGCGGCCACCATCGGAAAATGCGCTCCTGCAATGGAGGTTGGCATGGTTTCGCGGGTTGGGGTTGTTTCCGACGATTTCCGGAAGCAGGTGCTGGGTTATGGGCTGACGACGGCGCAAATTCTTTATCGGATGCCGGATCATCCGTCGCTGCTGCAGACTTACGTCTGGCAGAATTACGACCTGTTTCCGAAATTCCCGGCGCTGAAGGATTTCCTCGCCTTCTGGCAGGAGAAGCTCGAAGGCCCGCTGTTCTCGGTCACCGTGGCGCACTCCAAGCTGATCAAGCCTGCCGAACTGCGCGCTGTCGACGGCGTGTTCCGGCTGCACTGATCCGGAGCAGGGCAGGTAGCGCGCGCGTGCGCCGTGCCCACCGCATTGGCCGCGACGAGCGGTCGGCGGGCTCGCTGATGCCCAGCCCAACGAGCGCGAATTGTGCTAAGTTTTCCCCGAAGGAAAGGGAGAACATCGATGGCCAAACAGAAGCCGAAATCGCGGGCCGCGGCCGCACCGCCGCGCAGAAAAAATCACCCGCGCGCAAAACCGCGGGCAAGAGCCGCCGCCAAATCCACCGCGCGCAAGACGCTCAAGGCCAAGGGCCGCGCGCCGGCACCGCCAAGCGCGCGCGCGCCAAACAGCGCATCGCCATCAGCCATCACCGCGAAGAGGATTTCAAGGCCGACGGCCTGCGCGCTTACGCGAAATACCGCGATCTCGGCTTTGCCGGCGCGACCAATGGCCTGGCGCAGGCGCATGTGATCCGGCTGATCGGGCCGTGCGATCCGGCGGAAGTTTCCAAACTGCATTTCCACGACGTCGAATTCCAGATGGTCTATGTCCTGAAGGGCTGGGTGAAGACCTACATGGAAGGG
>CAVYMZ010000022.1:0-64916 GCA_963769705.1 uncultured Alphaproteobacteria bacterium
CTCATCGAATGGTCCGGTATTCGCCGATATCGCCGTTGCGACGGTTCAAGTTTTCCGGTGGTTAGCGCGACGTCCCGACACTGTCCAGTGACGTATGGTTACGCCGTGTTTCGGAGGAATTCCCGCATTTCGGCGGGCGACTGAACCAATGCCGAAGCGCAAGCAGGACGGGACGACGCCGGTCAAGCAAACGGCTCTGCCTCAATCGGTCAGCATCGCGCCGACATCGGCCTCCGCCACCGTCGCGCCGTTGACCTTGGCATCGCCGTGAAACCACCACATGGTCTTGCGCCGGCCAATCGAGCGCATGTGATATTCGATGGTGTCGCCGGGCATCACGGGTTTGCGGAATTTGCATTTGTCGATGGTGAGGAAATAAACCGCGCGCGGCTTCTCGGTGCCCTCGACCGACTTGATTCCAATCACGCCGGCGGTCTGCGCCATGGCTTCGATCATCATCACGCCGGGATAGACCGGCCAGTCGGAAAATGCCCGAGAAACGGCGGCTCGTTGAAGGTGACATTCTTGATGCCGATGCCGGAATAATCGGTCCGGATATTGATCACCCGGTCAATCGGCAGCATCGGATAACGGTGCGGGAGCGTCTTGAGAATCTGTTGATATCCACGAGCTCGAATTTGACCGAAACCTCCGCCATCACTCCCTTCCCTCGCCCTTCGGATCGGTTGAGCTGTCGCGCACCAGACGCTCGACCGCAACGATCTCTCGGAACCATTGCCGGGTCGGCTTGGCGAAGTGGCCACCCCAGCGCCCGCCTGCCGGAATGTCGTCCTTGACGGCGCTCATCGCCGTCACCTGGGCACCGTCGCCGATGTGAAGATGGTTGTTGATCCCCACCTTGGCCCCCAGCGCCACATTGTCACCAATCGTCAAACTTCCGGCCAACCCGATCTGGGCCGCCAGCAGGCAATGCCTCCCGATCGTCACATTGTGACCGATCTGGACCTGATTGTCGATTTTAGTGCCCTCGCCAATCACGGTGTCGCGCAGGCTGCCGCGGTCGATGGTCGTTCCCGCACCGATCTCGACGTCGTTCTGGATCAGCACCCGCCCCGTTTGCGGCACCTTCAGGTGGCCATCCGGACCAAAGAACACGAAGCCGAAGCCGTCCTGGCCGACGCTGCAACCGGGATGGATCAGGACGTTGTTGCCGAGTAGCGCGCATTGAATAGCGGTCCGGGCGCCGACATTGCAATCCCGGCCGATCCTGACATTGGCCCCGATCACCGCGCCCGCTCCGATCACTGTCCCGGCGCCGATTTCAACGTTGGGACCGATCACCGCCAGCGGATCGACAATCACGCCATCTTCCAGATGCGCGCTGGGATCGATGATGGCGGATGGTGCGATGCCGGCGTAACCGAACCAGGATTGCGGACGAAGCGCACTGGAGTAGAGCTCGCGGGCGATCTTGACGAATGCGCGGAACGGCTGGGCGGCCCGCAATACCGCGACATGGGCCGGGACCTGGGCTTCGAAACGCACGCTCACCAGACAGGCGCCGGCCTTGGTCGAAGCGAGCTGGCCGGCATATTTCAGGTTGTCGAAAAACGTCAGATGCATCGGGCCGGCTTCGTCGAGCAAAGCCAGCCCCGGACCAGTTGGTCGGCCCGGGACGCATCGACCAAATGGGCTTTCGTCAGCGCGGCTATTTCGGCCAGCGTCGACGCAGGTGGTTGCTCGAAAAATGTCGGCTGCGCCATTCCACCCGTCGCGGTCCGGCCGGTGATCGAACCAGTGCTTCGGTCCTGATCTGTCAGGACCGAACGCACTCTCGTTTTGACGCGTTTTCTTCACGCGAACCGGTCCCCACTTCGCTTGAAAACGCTTTAGGTCGTTTTGACGCGTCTTCTTCACGCGATCCAGTATCCACTTCGCTCGAAACAAGCTTTAGAACGACGTTCCGCCGCCAAACTTGAATTGCTGCACCCGGTCGAACTGACCCTTGGTCAACGGGATCGCATAGTCGAAGCGCAGCGGACCGAATGGCGAGGCCCAGATCAAGCCGACGCCCACGGAAGTACGGACCGTATTGCCGCTGTCGTACACCAATCCCATACAGGTGCCGGGCGAAGGATTTGGATATTGCGTCGGCGGAATGCAGCCGGCCATGTTGACTTCGCCGGTGGCGGCCCAGGACGTCGGCCCCTGGTAATCGTACAGGCCGCCCGCGTCGGCATAGATCGCGCCCTTCAATCCGACTTCCTTCGGCAGGAACCAGAACGGCATCTGCAGCTCGGCCGACGCACCCCAATATTTGGTGCCGCCGAGCGCGTCCATCGTACCGTAAGGATTGAGGTCACGAGGACCGATGCCGTTCGGCGCGAAGCCGCGGACGAGGTTCGGCCCCATCTGGAACTGATCGAGCATCGAAGGTCGGTGCTGCCGACCTTGTTGAGGATACCGCCCTGAACGTGAATCAGCCCGACGATATCGGCAACCAGCGGGGTGTAATATTTCGCGTCGAAGGCGCTCTTCAGATAGCTCACGTCGCCGCCGACGCCGGCGAAGTCCTGCTTGAAATCGATCAGCAGGCCGTCGGTGGGGTTCTTGTTGTTGTCGAGCGTGTTGTAGTCCAGCGAATAGCCGAGCGCGGAGGTCAGCGTGCTGCCGCTCTGGAGTTCCTTGCGGACCGGCAGCGAGGCTTCACCATCGCAGTAGCAGCCCAGACCAGTTCTCGAGGGTCGGTCGCGCCCATACGCATTCGCGCCGCCGCCGGTTCGCATTCACCCAGGCCGGGGACGGATTGAAGGCGAGCAACGAATTCGTCGTGGTGTTGTTACAATTCGCCAGATAGCTCGGCAGCTGGATCTTCTGTTGGTAGATCGAATATCGCAGCTGCAGCGAAAGATCTTCGCGCAGGGCGAATCCGAGCCGCGGACTGAAGCCCAGCGTCTGGGTGCCGTACGAGATATAGCTGTTGGCCAGCTGCTGACGCTGATACAGGTCGAGACCAAGCGCCACCCGATAGTCCAGCAGATAAGGCTCGACGAACGACAGCGAGTAGCCGCGTGCGTACTGGCCGTAGGTCACCGTCGCCTTCGCAAACAGACCGCGGCCGAGGAGGTTACGCTCGGAAATACTGACCTCGGCCAGCGCGCCGTCGGTGGTCGAATAGCCGCCCGATACCGAGAAGTCGCCGGTGGATTTCTCTTCGAGATCGACATTGAGAATCACCCGATCGCTCGACGAGCCGGGCTCGGTCGTTATCTTCACGGTCTTGAAATAATCGAGGTTCTTCAAACGGCGCTCCGCGCGGTCGACCAAAGCGCGGTTGTAGGCGTCGCCTTCCGAAATATCGAATTCGCGGCGGATCACATATTCCCGGGTGCGGGTATTGCCGCGCACATTTATGCGCTCGATGTAGACCCGCGGGCCCTCGTCGATGGCATAGGTAATGGAGACCGTATGGTTGTCGAAGTTGCGGTCGCCGCGCGGTCGCACGACCGCGAAGGCGTAGCCGCGCCGCGATGCCTCGATCTGCATCTCCTCGACCGACTTCTCAAGCGCTTCGGCGTTGTAGAGCGACCCGACACTGACGCGGGAGTAGCTGCGAAGGTCGTTGCCGTTAAAACTGGGAATGCTGGATTCGAAATTGACCGCACCCACCCGGTACTGCTGACCCTCCTCGATCTTGAAGGTCACCAGGAAGCCCTTCTTCTCCGGATCGTATTCGGTCAGCGCGGCGACCACCTGCACGTCGGCGAAACCGTGCTTCAAATAGAAGCGGCGAATCAGATCGCGGTCGGCTTCGACCCGGTCCGGATCGTAGACGTCGCCGCCGCCGAGGAAACTCAGCAGATTCAATTCGTGGGTCTTGATGACGTCCTTCAGCCGGTACGACGAATAAGTGTTGTTGCCGACGAATTCGACCGATCTGACCCCGGTCTTCTGGCCTTCGGTGATCTCGAAAACGAGATCGACGCGGTTGTTCGGCTGTTCGATGATTTGCGGATTGACGCGCACGTCATAGCGGCCGGAATGGCGGTAGATTTCGGCGATGCGCTGGGCGTCGGACTGCACCATGGGACGCGACAGCGTGCCACGCGGCTTGGACTGTACTTCCGCCGTGAGCTGCTCGTCTTTGATCTTCTTGTTGCCCTCGAAGGCGACGCGGCCGATCACCGGGTTTTCGATCACGGTCACCAGCAGGTGACCGCCCGGCTGGCTGATTTTCACGTCCTGGAACAGGCCGGTTTCGATCAGCGCCTTCAGGCCGTCGTCGATTTCTGCCTTATCCAGGCGCCCCCCGGGACCCGGCTTGAAATAGGATCGGATGGTCTCGACCTCGACCCGACGGTTACCTTCGACCTGGATCGAATTCACGGTCTGCGCGGCGGCCGGCGACGCAAGCGCGGCCGCCAGCGTAGCGACCACCGGCACGGCGAACATGATCAGGGCAGCGACCAAGCCCCCCCGGACTCGCATTCCAAATTTCATGCGCAACGCGCCCTTGTCATTCCAATGCCGGACCGCGCCCCCACGATCCGGCAGATTCCCAACTGCTGCCCTGCTTGTAGCCAAATTTGCCGGGGCGGCAAACGCTCGATGCAGTGCGATTTCATTTTCATTCCAAGACGTTGCCGATTGGCCACGTCACAAAAAAGCCGCTTCAAGATGCCGCCAAATGCAGGATGTCGTTATAGGTCGCGAACACCATCAGCATTAGCACCAGACCCAGCCCGATTCGGAACCCCATTTCCTGCGCCCGGTCGGACAAAGGACGCCCGCGCACGGCTTCAACCGCATAGAACAAAAGATGACCACCATCGAGCAGCGGGACCGGGAACAAATTCAACAGCCCGATCGAGATCGAGAGCACGGCCGCCAGATGTACCAGCGCGGCAAGGCCAATCGTGGCCACCTGCCCCGAGATCTGGGCGATTCGTAACGGGCCGCCGACCTGGTCGGCCGCTTCGCGCCCGGTGAAGACGCCGCCGATATAGGCGAGCGTCCGGTCGACCACGAACCAGGTCTCCTTGACCCCAAGCCACATCGCGGTCGCGGGATCGACGCGCTCCGTCGTGACATCGCCGGCCGCGGTCTTGCGAGTGATTCCCAACACACCGAGCTTATGGGCATTTCCGAACGGGTCTTTCACTTCCCGCAGCTGCGGGGTGCCGTGCAGTTCCAATGTCGAAGCACCGCGCTTGACCGTGAACGTCATCGGCTCGCCGGCGCTAACGCCGACGATTCGCTGCATGTCGGAGAAGCTGTCGATCTTGGAGCCGTCGATCGCGATCACGACGTCGCCGACCTGGAAGCCGGCGGCCGCCGCGGCGCTGCCCGCCTCGATCTGATCGACGCGCGCGCTCGTGCTCGGCTTGCCGAAGAAGGTGAACAGGCAGGTGAAGATCACGATCGCCAGAATGAAATTGGCGATCGGGCCGGCGGCGACGATCGCCGCGCGCGGTCCAACTTTTTTATGGTGGAAACTGCCCTGGCGCTCTTCGTCGGTCATACTGGCGAGCGCTTCCGACGCGGGCGTGGAGGCCTCGCTGTCGTCGCCGAAGAACTTGACGTAACCGCCGAGCGGCACGGCGGAAATCTTCCAGCGCGTGCCGTGGCGATCGTTGAAACCGGCGAGTTCCGGTCCGAAGCCGAGCGAGAACGTCAACACTCTTACGCCGGCCCAACGGGCAACCAGAAAGTGCCCGAATTCATGAAAGAAGACGACGATCGTGAGCACGAATAAAAAGGGGACGACGTAACCGATGAGCCCATGGCTCAAGATATTGAAACTATGCAGAAAAAACTCGGACATCCAATTCCCCTTCACCAGAGCCGGAGGCCCTTTCCCAACCCTCTAGGATGCCTTTAAGGCAATTTGAGGCAAGAGGGTGGCAGCTTTATTTCGCGCGCTATGGTCAACGGCGATGGCATCGTCCGCAGACGTCAGGGGTGCGAGGTTACCGGAGCGGATCCAGTCGTTAAGCGTTGCGTCGACGAGGCGCGCGATCGCGCCAAATCTGATCTGGCCTGCGATGAAAGCCGCCACCGCGACCTCGTTGGCCGCGTTGAATACCGTGGTGGCGCCGCGGCCGGTCCGCAGCGCATCGTAAGCCAGCTTTAATCCCGGGAACCGCTCGAAATCCGGCGCCTCAAAGGTCAGCTGCCCGATCCTGGCGAGATCGAGCTTGGCGGCGGGCCCCACGATTCGATCCGGCCAGCCCAGGCAATGCGCGATCGGCGTGCGCATGTCGGGCGCTCCCAATTGAGCGACCACCGAACGATCGGAGAATTCGACCATGCCATGGATGATGGACTGTGGATGCACGAGAACGTCGATCTCGTCCGGCGTCAGCGCAAACAGATAGGAGGCCTCGATCACCTCGAGCCCTTTGTTCATCATCGATGCCGAATCGATAGTGATCTTCTGCCCCATGCTCCAGTTCGGATGTTTCAGCGCCTGCGCCAGCGTCGCCTGCTCGATATCGGCGCTGGCCCAGGTCCGGAACGGACCGCCGGAAGCGGTGATGATGACGCGGACCAGTTCCTCGCGGTTTCCCGAGCCCAGCGCCTGAAATAGCGCATTGTGTTCGCTATCTGCGGGCAGGATGCAGGCCCCCGCCCTCGCCGCGCGCTGCATGAAGAAATCGCCGGCGCAAACCAGGCATTCCTTGTTGGCGAGCGCAACAGTTGCGCCGCGATCCACCGCCGCCAGCGCAGGCTTCAGGCCGGCCGCGCCGCTGACCGCCGCCATCACCCAATCCGCCGGCCGGGCCGCGGCGTCGATCACGGCGCTTTCGCCGGCGCCGCATTCGGTGCGAGTGCCGGACAGCGCATCTTTCAGTTCAGCGAGGCGGGCGGGATCGGCGACGGCGGCGTACCGCGCGCCGAATTCCTTCGCGAGCTTCGCCAGCGCCTGCACGTTGGTATGCGCCGTCAAAGCCTCGACCCGGTAACGGTCGCGCGAGGCGCGCAGCAAATCCATGGTGCTGTCGCCGATCGAGCCGGTGGCGCCGAGGACGGTGACCGAACGCACGGCAGACGCCGCGGCTTTGTTGTTACGCAAGGGAACTGCGCTCATGTCTTCACCAAACCATAAGAGCGCGGCCAACGCCATCCACGCCGCCGCGCAAAAGACCAAAAATCGCGGCCAATAAGACCGCGGCGACGAAGCCGTCCAGACGATCCATCAGCCCGCCATGCCCGGGAATCAGGCGGCTGGAATCCTTGACGCCGAAACGCCGCTTTACCGCGGATTCGAAGAGATCGCCCAGTTGGGAAACGATCGACAGCGCGGCACCGAGCAGCAGGATCGGCCCCCATTTGAGTGTCACGGGCGGTTCTATTTTGCTAAAGCCAATAGCGACAAAACCCGCAGCGACTGCAAGGCTCGCCGCAAAGCCGCCGATGGCCCCCGCCCATGTTTTCTTCGGGCTGACCCGCGGCCAGAGCTTCGGTCCGCCAATACCGCGGCCGGCGAAAAAACCGCCGATATCGGTCACCCACACCACCAGCAGAATCAGGATCAGCGCGACAAATCCCCAGACCCGATCCAGACGCACGAGCACCGATGCGACCTCGGCCGCAGCCGCATAGAAAAACCCGGCCGCCGTCCAATGGCGCAGCGCCGGCGAGAGCCACGCCACGGCGGCGCAGCCGAGCACCAGCACAACCAGCGAGGCGTCGATCCGCCCCGATGCGAGACAAAGTCCCGAGATCGCCAGCGCGACACCGCCCGCGACGACCACGCGCCGCTCGCGCGCCGCACCCACGATCATCAGCCATTCCACATAAAGGCCGATCGAAGCGAGCGTCGCCAGCGCGGTCCACAGCCATCCGCCGGCATAGGCGATCAAAAGCGCAGCCGGTGCGAGCACCACGGCGGCGATGACGCGCAAGATGAGATTACGCGACCCCTGCTGGGCCGTTGCCGCAGGCGCGGCTTCGCCCTCGGTCACGATCCGGTTTTCGCGGCCAGACCGCCAAATCGACGCTCCCGTCTGGCGTATTCGGCGATCGCCTCCTCCAGCGCGGCCTTGTCGAAATCGGGCCAGTGGATCGGAACAAACACCAGTTCGCTGTAAGCCGCCTGCCACATCAGGAAATTCGACAGCCGCTGCTCGCCGCTGGTGCGAATGATCAGGTCGGGATCCGGGATGTCAGGCGCGTCAAGATATTGGCCGAGCGTGTCGGCATCGATCGAGGCGGCATCGCGCTTGCCCTCGGCGACCTCGCGCGCGAGTCGCTGCGCCGCATCCGCGATTTCCTGCCGCGATCCGTAGTTGAAGGCGACCACCAGAGTGAGCCTGTTATTGTTTCTGGTCAGCTCTTCGGCCTCGTTCAGGAGCACGCAGATGTCGCCCTCCAGCCCGTCGCGCTGGCCGATCACGCGCACCCGGACGCCGTCGCGATGCAACGAGGCGAGATCGTTGCGGATGAAGCGCCGCAGCAAACCGAACAGGTCGCCGATTTCGGTCGCCGGACGCGACCAGTTTTCCGAACTGAAGGAGAAGATCGTCAAATAGCGAATGCCGAGTTCATGCGCGGCGCGAACGACACGGCGCAGCGCCTCGACCCCCCGGCGATGGCCTTCGGCGCGCGGCAAGCCGCGGGCCGCCGCCCAGCGCCCGTTACCGTCCATGATAACAGCCACATGCAAGGGACCATCGGTTCGATCCGGTCCTTCGGTTGCGGGGGCGGCGGCATTCGACATCGGTCAATCCCTGCAGCGTTTTCGAGCGAAGTGGAACACCGGTTCGCGTGAAGAAAACGCGTCAACACAAAAAGATGACGCGCTAGACGGTGAGGATTTCTTTTTCCTTGGCCGCCAGCATCTGGTCGATCTCCGAAATCGTTCCGTCGGTCGCCTTCTGTACTTCAGTGGCCAGACGCTCCTGATCGTCCTCGGAAATCTCGTGATTCTTTTCCAGTTTCTTGACGGCATCGAGACCATCGCGACGGACATGCCTAACCGCGACCCTTGCTGCCTCGGCATATTTGTGCGCGACCTTCACGAGTTCCTTGCGACGCTCCTCGTTGAGTTCGGGAATCCTCAGGCGCAGTACCTGGCCTTCGGTGGCAGGGCTCAAACCCAGATTGGAATCGATGATCGCCTTTTCCACCGCCTTGACCATCGATTTGTCCCAGACTTGCACGGAGAGCAGGCGCGGCTCCGGCACGCTGATGGTCGCGACCTGGTTCAACGGCATATGCGTGCCATAGGCATCCACCTGCACCGGCTCCAGCATCGAGGCCGCGGCGCGGCCGGTTCGCAAACCGCCCAGTTCGTGCTTGAGAGCCTGCGTTGCGCCTTGCATGCGGCGTTTTAATTCGTTGATGTCGAACTTACCCGTGGGCATAGCGCTCTTCCCTCCTCAAAAACTCTTCGCCGGGGCCGCCAAGCTCTGCGCGTGCAATGCTTCACAAGCCGTCAGCCGGCGACAATGGTGCCGTGGCCGGTGCCGCCCAGGATCGCGCCGATCGAACCCGGCTCGGCGATCGAGAATACGATGATAGGCAGCGACGTCTCGCGGGCAAGCGCGAATGCGGTTGCGTCCATGACCTTGTAGCCGCCTTCAATCGCCTGCGAATGGGTCAGGCGGTCAAACCGCTTGGCGGCCGGATCCTTTTTGGGATCGGCGTTGTAGACACCATCGACATTGGTGGCCTTCAACACCGCCTGCGCGCCGATTTCGGCGGCACGCAAGACTGCCGTGGTGTCGGTTGTGAAGAACGGATTGCCGGTTCCTCCGCCGAGCAGCACGATGCGGCCCTCGGCGAGGTATTTGTGCGTCGCACCCCGGGTGTAAAGCTCACAGACCTGCGGCATCACGAACGCTGAAAGCGCCCGCGCCGGCGCGCCCCGACGCTCGATTGCGGCTTCCAGCGCGAGGCAGTTCATGACGGTGGCAAGCATGCCCATGATGTCGCCGGTCGGACGCGACACGCCGCGCGACGATACTTCCACGCCGCGGACCAAATTGCCGCCGCCGACGACGACGGCTATTTCGATACCCAATTGTTTGGCTGCGATCAGGTCGCCGGCGACCCTGTCGATGGTCGGCTGGTCCATGCCCGACGAATGCGGGCCGGCAAAATATTCGCCGGATAGCTTGATCACCACACGACGATAGACCGGCTCAGCCATTGCTAAACGCTTTCTTTCCCCGCGCGGGCGGCTCCCGGCGCAAACGGGCCGGAAGCAGCGATAGCGCGGTTATTTCTTGCCGCTAGCCGCCGCGACTTCGGCGGCGAAATCGGATTCCTGCTTCTCGATTCCCTCGCCGAGAGCATAGCGCACAAATCCGGTGATCTTCACAGCCGCGCCGATCTTTCCCTCGGCTTCCTTCACGGCCTGGGCGACCGACTTGGCGTTGTCATGGATGAATGCCTGGTCCAGCAGGCAGACTTCCTTGTAAAAGGTCTTCAAGCCCGACTCGACGATCTTCTCGATCACGTTCTCGGGCTTGCCCTGCTGCCGGTATTTGTCGGCCAGCACGTCCTTTTCGCGCTTGACGGCGGCGGGATCGAACCCTGCCGGGTCCAGCGCCTGCGGGTTGGCGGCGGCGACATGCATCGCGAGCTGGCGGCCGAGCGCTGCGAGTTCGTCGGTCTTCCCGCCCGATTCGAGCGCCACGATCACGCCCATCTTGCCCGCGCCGTCGATCACGGCGTTATGCACATAGCTCGACACCACGCCCTTGCCGACTTCGAGCGAAGCCGCGCGGCGCAACGTCATGTTTTCGCCGATGGTCGCGATCGCGTCCGAAATCGCGGTCTCGACCGTCACGCTGCCGGCTTTGGCCGCCTTGATCTTCTCGACGTCGGCGCCCACGGCGAGCGCGACCTGGGCGATCATCTTGACCAGACCCTGGAATTGCTCGTTGCGGGCCACGAAGTCGGTTTCGGAATTGACCTCGATGACGACGCCCTTGTTGCCCGACGTCAGCGCGCCGATCAGGCCCTCCGCCGCGACGCGACCGGCCTTCTTCGCGGCCTTCGACAGGCCCTTCTTGCGCAGCCAGTCGATTGCCGCCTGCATGTCGCCGTTGTTCTCGGCGAGCGCCTGCTTGCAGTCCATCATGCCGACGCCAGTGGTCTCGCGAAGGTCTTTGACCATCGCCGCTGTGATTGTTGCCATCGTTGGTATCCTTTGCCTGTCAGGGCGACTGCGGCGCGGCTAATGCCGCCTGGCCGCCGTCCACCATCAGCAATTTCGGAAATTGAGAACTGCCGGCCGGAAGGTTCCGGCCAGCGCGTTTTGCGTTATTCCGCTTCCGCGGTCATCGCCTTGGCCTGGGCCACCCAGCCATCGGCGCGAGATGGCAGGCCGACTTCCTCGCCGATCTGATGGGCGGTATCGTGATCGAGCTCGGCCAGCTGCCAGTAGTGGAAGATGCCGAGATCGTTGAACTTCTTCTCGATCGCGCCGGACACGCCGGTGAGCTTCTTGAGGTCGTCGGCCTTGCCGCGCGGCCCGGCGAGCCCCTGGAAGCCGGCAGGCTGCTGCGCCGTCGCGATTTCCTCGCGCACCGGCTGGGCGGAAGCGCCGATGTCGATCCCGGAATCGCCCTGCGCGCGCGAGATGCCGTCGATGGCAGCGCGGGCGATCAGGTCGCAATACAGCGAGATGGCGCGACCGGCGTCGTCATTGCCGGGAATCACATAGGTGATGCCCTTGGGATCGGAGTTGGTATCGACGATCGCGGCGACGGGAATATTCAGCCGCTGGGCTTCCTGGATCGCGATGTCTTCCTTGTTGGTGTCGATCACGAAGATCATGTCCGGCAGGCCGCCCATGTCCTTGATGCCGCCGAGCGAGCGGTCGAGCTTGTCGCGCTCGCGCTGCAGCGTCAGCCGCTCCTTCTTGGTGTAGGCGCTGGCATCGCCGGAGTTGAGCACTTCCTCGAGGTGCCGCAGCCGCTTGATCGAACCGGAGATCGTCTTCCAATTGGTCAGCGTGCCGCCGAGCCAGCGCGAATTGACGAAATACTGCGCCGAGCGCTTGGCGGCCTCGGCAACACCGTCCTGCGCCTGCCGCTTGGTGCCGACGAACAGGATGCGGCCGCCCTTGGCGACGGTATCGCTGACGGCCTGCAGCGCGCGGTGCAACAGCGGCACGGTCTGGGCGAGGTCGATGATGTGGATGTTGTTGCGCGCACCGAAAATGTAATCCGCCATTTTCGGATTCCAGCGGTGCGATTGGTGGCCAAAGTGAACGCCAGCCTCAAGCAGCTGACGCATAGAAAAATCGGGTACCGACATCGTTTTGTTCTCCGGTTGGTTCCTCCGGAAACGTGTGAGCAAACGAGCCTTATGGCCCGGCTGCCACCGGACGGCCTTTTGAGCCATGTTTCCGTGTGAGATGGGGCGGCTTATAGCGGGATTTTCGCCAGAAGCAAGGAAATCCCCTGTTCGTTCCGCGGCCCGCGAACGAAGTCCGGTCAGGCCCGGATTGGGGCCTGACCGGCGGCATTTTCAGCATTTCGGGTTATTTGCCGGACACTTCTTGGCCGGTGCAGCCGGTCTTGGCGGCGGTGGCGGTGGCCGCGGCGGCGCCGGACGGGCCATTACCGCGGGAGCCGGCCGTGGGGGCGGTGGCGGCGGCGGCGGAGCCGGATGGGCGACCTGGGCCACCGGATGCGGCGGCGGGGGCGGTGGCGGCGCCGGTCTCGCTATCTGCGGCGCTGGGTGCGGCGGCGGTGGAGGCGGCTGCGCCACCCGGTGTGCAGGCTCAACGTGCGCGACCGGCGGCATGGGTTTTGCGGGCGCCGCAGCGGGTTTCAGTGGCGGCGGCAGAATTTCCTTTCGCTTATCCAAGGGTTTTACTTCGGGGATCCGCGCCGCAGTGCCCGCTTTCAGCTGACCTACCGGCGGTCCTGCCGGTTTCGTTCCAGGCGTTATCGGCCTGCCCGCCCCCCGGCACCAGGCGCCGGCCCCACCGGAGAGGTCGTCGGGGTCGTCGTGGCCGATTTGTTTCCAGGCGTGAGCTTCATATTGGGGTTGGTCGCGCCCTGAGCGGGTCCCGCCGGCGTTTTCGGGGCACCTGCAATTCCGGCACCGGATGCCGCCCCCGCCGGAGCGGTGGTCGGGCCTGTCGTCGCCGATTTGTTTTCAGGGCCAGGCTTCGTACCGGGGTGCGCCACGCCCGGACGCGGATCCGTTAGCGCCCTTGGGCAGCGCAGACCCTCCTTTCATGCCCGGCAAGGCTTTGTCCGCCGGCAGGGTGGTGGGGGATACATTTGTCTGCAACGTCGTCGGCGTCGTTCCCCTCTGGCCGGACGGTGCGCCCGCAGTCCCAGCTGGAGCTGAGTGATTGATCAAGGCGCTCGGCGGCGGCGGCACTTTTCTTTCCTGGATCAGCGCCGCCTTGTGCAAAGCCGCTTGCGGCAGCGTCGGACCGACATTGGCCGGCGCCACAGTGCCCTGCCCCGGTCCGCCCTTTGCCGCTGCGGACACGCCAGCCGGTTGGGTAGTGGGCGCAGCCGCGGTAGCAGCACCGGCTGGGGCGGCGGGTGCCGCCGGCGCGACCGGCTGGCGGCTGGTTGATGACGTTGTTGATGACGGTCGTATTGTGGATGTTGGTGAAGATGATGTTGTTCGGCGGCGGCGCCACATAGACCGGCGGCTGCACGTAGACCGGGATCGGCACGAAGAACGGCTGCGGCAGGATGAACAGCCCGATCGGCGCGATCGGCGGCGCCAAGACGACGAAATCCGGCGGCGGCGGCGGCAGGAAAAACATCGGCGGCGGCGGTGGCGGCGCAAAATCGAAATCCGGATCGCTGAAGACAGCACGGGCCGATCGACATAGACGATTTCATCGGGCGGCGGCGGCGGCACGTCGTAGTCGATGACCGCAAACGACGGCGGCGGTTCCAGCGGCGCGGTGAGAATGGCGAGGCGGCGGCGGGCATCATAAGCATGCGGCCCGCGCGGATAGCGCCGCAGATACGACCAGTAGGCCTGCGGCGTATCGGCCGGTAAGTGCGAAGCCAGGTGATCGCCTCGCGCCGCGCGGCAACGATCGCCCGCACGCGCCTGGCGAGCGGATCGCCGGGATAGGCGGCCAGGAAATCCTCGTAACCTTGCAGTGTGTCGCGTTCGAGGGCTGCGGCATAGGCATCCTGCACGCCGAGATCGCGGATCGGCCTGGTCCTGGCCGCGGCGGCCTGGTCCGGCGGCGCCTGTGCCGGCGCATCCGGCGCGCGATCGAAGAACATGAACGGCGCGTCGATCTTGGCGGCGTCCCACGGCACTTGCGCGCCCTTGCTCGCCTCGTTGACGCGCAGCCGCACGCGGTTGAACACCTCCGGCAGCGGCAGTCCGCCGGTGCGGATCATCTCCGCGAGCGACTGTGCATACGCGCCATACGGCCCCTGCTCGCTGGGAGCGACCGTGCCCGGCGCTGCGTTGAATGCGATCAGCATATGCGGATCCGGTTCGACCAGCGCGAGGCCGCTTGCGATCGGCTGGCCGCCCTCGATGAAGGGCTGCTGGCGCGCCGCGTCCAGCACGACGATGCTGGCTTTCAGCGGAAGCGATGCGAGTTGGCGTACGTAATCGCTGATCCGCAATCCTTCGATCGGAATGTCGACGTCGCGGCTGAGCGGGGAGTCGACCGGGATGAAATAATTCTCGCCGGCGAGCTGCATGCCGTAGCCAGCCAGATACACCATCGCGACCGTGCCCGGACCTGATGCCTGGGCTTTCTGGATGAAGTCGCGGAAGCTTCCGCGCAGCGTGTCGCCGTCAAGATCGCGGGCGCCGACCACGTCGAAGCCGGCCGCCTGCAGGGTTTGCGCGATCAGGCCGGCGTCGTTGGCCGCGGTTGCAAGCGGCGACTTGGCGTAAGCGCCGTCGCCGACCACCAGCGCAATCCGCTTTTCCTGCTGCTGAGCGGAGGCGGAACTCAAAATTCCCGGAAGCCCGGAAAACAAGATCAGGCACAGCGAAAAAATCGAAAAAACTTTGGTCCCACCCATGATTTTCTGTCCGCTCAAGGTTCGATTGCGACATCGGCGCATTGGGCGTGCAGCAAGCTGAACGCCGCTTGAACGAAAAACGTTGCCAATAAGGCATGCGCATGACGGGGGACACCGGACGGCGCCAGCGGGAATGCAAGCCTACGCTGACCTGCATCCGGTTCCAAGCCGCCAACGGCGAAAACATCCCCGACACGACGGATGCTATTCGGCCAGGCGAAGCTCGGTGATCGTTGCCGCGCAGCGGCTTCATCCAAAGGAAAAATAGAGGCCCGGGATTCTGTAGCCGGCGGTAATCGCGGTACTGACCGCCAGACCCAACAATCCTACCCCGGCCGATGAGGCGAGAATGGCGCTCTTTCTCTCACTCACTCTCGCCACGAAGAAATACGTGCGACCGGATTCCGCGGTGATGTCGTGCCGGGTCACACCGGGAAATGCGGCCTCGGTGGCCGTCAGTTGGTGGGGACCGGCCGGGCGATCGACATAGACATAAGTTCCCGTCTTGAGACTGCTCATCGGCGCATCATCGAGCTGAACATTCCAGCCCGCGTCAACAATGCCACCAAAAGCCTTCTCGCGAAGCACGACAACGCGCGCCTGTCCCGCTCTCGGCGGCCCCACCTTGTGCATCATCGCTGAGTAGTCTAGCCCGTTTCTTTCGGTCTCGCAGCCACACAACAGAACGGCCACGACCGCCAACACCAACCCACGCCAAAACATTACGCCGTCGCCCCCCGATGCCCGTGGCGATGCTAATCGAAATCACGGTGTGGCTGCAATGGCGCACAACCGTGAACACTCCACCGCCTGAAGGCGGTGGCTTCGGATTACGGCTGGAAGCCGGATTGATCGACCCTTTGGGTCGATTTTCTCAGACTACCTTGAAATTGTCGTCCGGCTCTTCCGGCTTTTGATCTTCGATGTACTTCTTCCAGACTTCATCGGTAACATTTCCACTGGTTGCCACCCAATATCCCCGCGACCAAAGATGCTGACCCCAGTAGCGCTTCCTCAGCGACTGGTACTCCGTTAGAAGCCGATGAGAACTCTTTCCCTTCAGATACTGCACCGCGCGCGACACAGAAAGATGCGGAGGGATCGAGAGCAGCAGATGAACATGGTCACGGTTTATCGCCCCAGCGTGGATCGACATCTCGTGGCTACGGCTGATTTCGCGCAACAGCTCCCTTGCTCGCAGCCCGACATCCCCAACTAGAACCGGGTAGCGGTATTTTGTCACCCATACGACGTGATATTTGCAATCCCATATCGAGTGGCTGCCCGATTTCACCGTCTGCATAATATAAGGATGCTACTGCATCCCTTCGCCTGAAGGCGAGGGGTTTACGGATCCCAAAACAGGGACTCTAAACAGCAAACAAGCAACGGCTTGTGCGAATGCATGCTGCTGCCCGTTCGTCAACCCTACAGCGTCTGTACATCCACCACGCCCGACACCGCCTTGATCGCGCCGGCGATCTGCGGCGAGACCTTGAAGCGGCCCGGCAGCTTCATTTCGACCTCGGTTTCGAGATCGAGCATCATCACCAGCGACACGTCGCCGTCGGCCCCGCCTGCGGGCGTGGGAGCCGATTTTGGCTGAGGGCCGCGGGGCGGAGCGCCCTGCCCCGCTTCAGGCATCTGCAGCCGCTTGGCGATGGATTCCAGCGGCCTGGTGTCGCGGACGAAAATCCGCAGTCCCTTCTGGGTTTTCGCGGCGGCGTCGTCCAGCGGCTCGGCGTGCAGCACGCGGGCGCGGACGTCCTCGCCCTGCAGCTCGGCGCCCAAGCTGCAGCAGCACCGCGGCTCCCGGCTCCAGCACGTCGCGATATTGCGCGAGCCCTTCGGAAAACAGCACGGCCTCGAAATGGCCGGTCGGATCGGACAGGCCCATGATGCCCATCTTGTTGCCGGTCTTGGTGCGCCGCTCCATCCGCGACACCACGGTGGCGGCGACTTTGCCGGCGGTGGCGCCGGTTTTGACCGCGCGGGAGAATTCGGCCCAGGACTGCACCCGCAACCGTTTCAGCACGGTCGCGTAATCATCGAGCGGATGGCCGGACAGGAAGAATCCGATGGCGTCGTATTCGCGCCGCAGCCGTTCGGCCGGCAGCCACGGCTCGATCTGCGGCAGCATGATGGTCGGCGCGTCGGTGGCGCCGCCGAACATGTCGTTCTGCCCGATGGTCGCGGCCTCGTGGCTGCGCTGGCATGCCGCGAGGATCGCCTCGGCGCCGGCGAATACGCGCGCGCGATTGGAATCCAGCGCGTCGAAGGCGCCGGCCGCGGCCAGGCTTTCGATGACGCGCTTGTTGATCGCGCGCGGATTAACGCGCGCGGCGAAATCGGCCAGCGACGTGAACGCGCCGTCCTTGCGCGCCTCGACGATCAGTTCGACCGCCTGCTGGCCGACGCCCTTCAGCGCGGCCAGCGCGTAATAGATGGTGCCGTTGCTGACCTCGAAGGTGGCGCCGGAACGGTTGATCGAGGGCGCTTCGACCTTGATGCCGAGCCGCTGCGCTTCGGCGCGGAATTCCGACAGCTTGTCGGTGTTGTTGAGGTCGAGCGTCATCGACGCCGCAATGAATTCGACCGGGTAATGCGCCTTCATGTAGGCGGTCTGATACGACACCAGCGCGTAAGCCGCGGCGTGGCTCTTGTTGAAGCCGTAGTCGGCGAATTTTGCCAGCAATTCGAAGATGGTTTCCGCCTGCCCTTTCGGCACGCCGTTCTTGACCGAGCCGGCGACGAAGCCGGCGCGCTGCTTTTCCATCTCCGAGCGGATCTTCTTGCCCATCGCGCGCCGCAACAGGTCGGCTTCGCCGAGCGAATAGCCGGCCATCACCTGGGCGATCTGCATCACCTGTTCCTGGTAGATGATGACGCCGAAGGTCTCCTTCAGGATCGGCTCGAGCATCGGATGCAGATATTCCGGCTCTTCGTCGCCGTGCTTGCGCGCGCAATAGGTCGGAATGTTCGCCATCGGGCCCGGCCGATACAGCGCCACCAGCGCGATGATGTCCTCGAAGCGGTCGGGCCGCATGTCGACCAACGCGCGCCGCATGCCCTGACTTTCAACCTGGAACACGCCGACCACGTCGCCCTTCGCCAGCATCTGGTAGCTTGCGGCATCGTCGAGCGGCAGGGTCGTGAGATCGACGTCGACACCGCGCTGTTTCAGCAGTTTTACGGCGACATCGAGCACAGTCAGCGTCTTGAGGCCGAGGAAGTCGAATTTGACGAGGCCCGCGGGCTCGACCCATTTCATGTTGAACTGGGTCACCGGCATGTCGGACTTGGGATCGCGATAGAGCGGCACCAGTTCGCTCAAGGGCCGATCGCCGATCACGATGCCGGCGGCGTGGGTTGAGGCGTGCCGGGTCAGGCCCTCCAGCCGCTGCGCGATGTCGAAGGCGCGCGCCACCACCGGATCCTCGTCGCGGAACGCCTGCAGCTTCGGCTCGCTGGCGATAGCGGCCGCAAGCGTCACCGGAGCGGCCGGGTTTTGCGGCACCAGTTTCGTCAGCTTGTCGACCTGCCCGTAGGGCATCTGCAGCACGCGCCCGACGTCGCGCAGCACGCCGCGCGCCTGCAGCGTGCCGAAGGTGATGATCTGCGCGACCTGATCGCGGCCGTAGCGCTGCTGCACGTAGTCGATCACTTCGCCGCGCCGGTCCTGGCAGAAATCGATATCGAAGTCGGGCATCGAGACGCGTTCCGGATTGAGGAAGCGCTCGAACAGGAGGCCGAAGCGGATCGGATCGAGATCGGTGATGGTCAGGGCATAGGCGACCAGCGAGCCCGCGCCGGAGCCGCGGCCAGGGCCGACCGGAATGCCCTGCGCCTTCGCCCATTTGATGAAGTCGGCGACGATCAGGAAGTAGCCCGCATAGTTCATGCGGGTGATGACATCGAGCTCGAAGGCGAGCCGGGCGCGATAGTCCTCCTCGGAAGCGCCTTGCGAAAGGCCGTGAACCCTGAGCCGGTTGCCTAAGCCCTCCTCGGCCTGACGGCGCAATTCCGCCGCCTCCTCGCTTGCCGCGTCCGCGGCGTTGCTGCCTGCGCCGACGGTGAAGCGCGGCAGGATCGGCTTGCGGGTGAGAGGACGAAACGAGCAGCGCTCGGCGATCTCCACCGTGGAAGCCAGCGCCTCCGGCAGGTCGGCGAACAGCACCGCCATTTCGGCGCGGGTCTTGAAGCGGTGGTCCGGCGTCAGCTGGTCGCGTTCGGTTTCGGCGATCAGGCGCCCGCCGGCGATGCACAACAGCGCGTCATGGGCTTCGTAATCGTCCGTGGTGGCAAAATACGGCTCATTCGTCGCCACCAGCGGCAGGCTTTTCGTGTAGGCCAGATCGATCAGACCGGCCTCGACCCGGCGCTCTTTGTCGATGCCATGGCGCTGCAATTCGATATAGAGCCGGTCGCCGAACAGGCTCGCCAGCCGGTCGCAGCGCGATGCCGCGAGCGCCGCATGATCCGCAGCAATCGCGAGCGAAATCGGCCCGTCCGGGCCGCCGGTCAGTGCGATCACATCCTCGACGTCGCCCTCCAGCCATTCGAACTTGATATGCGGGGTCTGGTGAACCGGTGTTTCCAGGAAGGCGCGGGAATTCAGCCGCATCAGGCTGCGATAGCCGCGCTCGCGCGCAGCCAAAAGCACGATCCGCGACGGCGCTGCCGCCAGCGCGTTGCGCGCGTTGGGGTCCTGATCGCCGAAATCGACCGCGAGCTCACAGCCGATGATCGGCTGGATGCCATAGCCGGCCATCTTGTCGGAAAATTCCAGCGCCCCGAACATGTTGTCGGTGTCGGTCAGCGCCAGCGCCGGCTGGCGATCAGCTTTTGCCAGTTCGCCGAGCTTGGCGATCTTGATCGACCCCTTCAGCAGCGAATAGGCCGAATGGACATGGAGATGAACAAATCCGGCATTGGACATGGCTGCCGAAGGCTTCTGGGTCATGAACTCGATCGTCAGGCTTGAGGGAGCACGAAGCCGCCTGTGAGGCCGACTCGCCCCTCAATGGTGGTGCCTTGGGCGCGAGGAGTCCATGTGGAACGCGGAATTTGCCTCCGCCGTCCGGCTTTTCCCCAAGGCGAGTCCCAACAGTTGCCTTTTTGCTTTGAGATGCGCACGCTGAGCGATCGCCTGGTGAGCTCTGCGCCAGAGCGACCATGCGATGATGTCGGCGGGTTGGATCCGCTTTCGAGCGAGCCTGATGGCGATGCGCCGAACTTCCTGGATTGACCATCGGATCAATGACGAGGCGGCGATGGTTTTGTTTTTGCGGTGGTTCGGCGTTGCGTTTTTTTTGGCTGCGGCGGATTGGCATGATGGCGGATCACCGCCATCATGGCGAAGGCGAGCATCACCATAGACACGTGGCGATGCCAGCCATGCCAGGATCGGCTCTCGTTGTGATCGAGCCCGAACTCGTTTTTGGCGGTCTCAAAACTGTCCTCGATCGCCCAGCGATGGCCTTCGACCGCGACCAGGGTTTCGATGGTTGTTCCTGCCGGGCACCAGGTGGTGAAGAAAGCGAGGTCATCATCGGCGATGCGACGACGGATCAGTAGACCGCGTGTCCACAAACCGTCATTTGCGCTATTGAACTGGCCGGCATCGAGATCGGCCAGTTCGAGATAGCACCAATCATGCAGCCGCGGTCCTTTGGTTCCGTCCCCTGCCGACAGGCGTTTCCAGTCGGACGAACGCCGCGTCGAGGCGATGTCCGCGGCGGTGCCAGAGACTGATCGCCGCTCGCCCCAGGATCGGAACACATGAGCGCTGCTCACCCCGAGCACATAGCCTTTGCCGACCCGACGCAGTTGCTGCTCGATATCTCCGACACCGTAGACCGTATCGGCAGCAACCCACTTGAATGGCACAGCCGCGGCTATCGCGCGTGCGATCATTCTCGTCGCAAGCTTTGGTTTGGTCGCAAAGCCCGTGTCGGCAGGCACGTATGTGGCTTCCAGACGATCCGGATCGTCGGTCCATTCCTTTGGAAGATACAACGCGCGATCGATGAACGCATGGCCATGACGCGAAACGTAGGCAGCAAAGACGCCGATCTGGCAGTTCGTTATCTTGCCTGCCGAACCGGTGTATTGCCGCGCCACGCCACACGACGCCTTGCCCTGCTTGAGAAAGCCGGTCTCGTCGATGACCAGGACCGCATCGTCATCTGCCAAATGCTCGATGACATAGTCGCGTACGATATCGCGCAAGGCATCGGCATCCCAATCCCTGCGACCAAGGATCGCCTGTTGCCGCCATGGACCGGGATCGCCAGCGGCCTCCGCCCGCATCCAGCCGGTCTTGCGTCGCTCGTCGCCGAGCAGACCTTCCAGAAACAGGCCTGCGTTCCGCGCAACCCGTTCTTGCCCGAACAACGGACGAATCCGCTTCTTCATCTCCCGAAGCGACGCAGCCCACAACGCAAGCGTCTCTTCAATCGACGCTGTCTGCGCCCACGATCTTCGAATCATGGTTGCCCATGGATTTAGAAATCTTCAGAAAGGGCAACGTAATGCTAAGGCGCGCCCCCATCCCGAGCCCGGTTTCAGAGCTGGGGAATGAGCTGGGCCCAGACCGCGATCATTCCGACGAACAGCGCAATCGAAGCCAGTGCGGCTGCTTCTTCGACAAATACCTTCAACATGCCCGCCTCCTCGTACGTGAACATATAAGGAACATTGTTCCTATTTTGTTCTCATGGTCAAGCCTGAAATTCTTGCCGCCGCTATCGAGCGTTAACGAGACGTTTAACGGGCGCTTTTCGCTCGATCAGCTGCGGCGGGGCTGGCACCGCCTAATGTGGGTTGACGCGAACCCACCGCTGCGGCTTGGGTTGCGGCTCTAGGGAATCGATTACAGGCGGCCTGCGGCCGAAGGGAGATTTTGATGCGTAACCTCACCCTCGCACTGCTGGCCGCAAGCGGGTTGGCGATGGTCGCCACCGCGCCAGCAGAAGCGGTCGGCACTCGCTATCCCTTTTGCATTCAGGGCGACGAATATCCGGCTCTGAGCAACTGCACCTTCACCAGCTACGAACAATGCCAGGCCACCGCGTCGGGAAGGCGCCTGTGGTGCATCGAAAATCCCTATTTCAACCGCGGTGGCGATATCGATCCGCGTGGCTATCGCGGTCCCCGCGCAAGGTCAGTCTATCCGGCGCCGCGCTGACACGCGCTCCGAGGCATGCGCGACATTGCAGCCTGACCGCGGTCGTTACCCCGAAGGAGTTCTGATGCGCATTCCGGCTTTGGCCATTGTGGCGATGGGGATGGTTTCGGCGGTCGCGCCGGCCCGGGCGCAGACCTATGATCCGGCTTTCCCGGTTTGCATGCATGTCGTCACCTGGGGCACCACTTACGAGGATTGCAGCTACTACACGATGGACCAATGCAAGATGTCGGCATCCGGCCGTGCGGCGCAGTGCAACATCAACCCGTATTACGTCGGCGCAACTGTCGCCGCCGCGAAGATACGAACGGCGACACCGCCGTGGCCATTAACGAGCCTGATCTTTTTTGATGCGTTTCTTGGCGCGAACCGGTATCGCCCCGCATCGAGTGCGGGCAGGCTTTCGCCCGAAACCGCCGCAAATCAATCCAGCTCGACGACCTGGCCGTCCACCAGCGACACCCGGCGGTCCATGCGCCCCGCCAGTTCCATGTTGTGGGTCGCGATCAGCATCGCCACCCGCGTCGCCTTGACGAGCTGCATCATCGCACCGAACACATGATCGGCGGTATGCGGGTCGAGATTCCCGGTCGGCTCATCCGCCAGCAGCGCCCGCGGCGCGTTCGCCACCGCCCGCGCGATCGCGACCCGCTGCTGCTCGCCGCCGGACAGCTCCGCCGGCCGATGCTTGATGCGCTCGCCGAGACCCAGATAAGCGAGGATTTCGGTGGCCCGCTTGACCGTCTCGGACCGTTTCAGCCCACGGATCATCTGCGGCAGCATGACGTTTTCCAGCGCCGAGAATTCGGGCAACAGCCGGTGCGATTGATAGACAAAGCCGATATCGGTGCGGCGGATCTGGGTGCGCTCGACGTCGGATAATCCCGACGTCGCCGCGCCGCCGACATAGACCTCGCCGTCATCGGGGCTCTCCAGGAGGCCCGCGATATGCAGCAGTGTCGATTTGCCGGCGCCCGACGGGGCCACCAGCGCGACCGACTGTCCTGCCCACAGCGCAAGCTTGGCGCCGTCAAGGATCGTCAGCGTCGTCTCCCCCTGCACGTACTGGCGCTTTATCTCGTGGAGATAGATGACCGGTACATCTTCCGCCCCCTGCTCCATCTTTTCCCTCACTCGTACCGGAGCGCTTCGACAGGATCGAGGCGCGCGGCACGCCAGGACGGATAGAGCGTGGCGAGGAAAGACAGCGTCAGCGCCATGATCACCACGGCTGAGGTCTCGCCGAAATCGATCTCGGCCGGCAACTTGGACAGGAAGTAAAGCTCCGGCGAGAACAATTCGGTGTTGGTGAGCCAGGAAAGGAATTGCCGGATCGATTCGATGTTCAGGCAGATCAGGAGGCCGACAAAGAGCCCCGTCAGCGTCCCGACGACCCCGATCGCGGCGCCCGTGATCAGGAATATCCGCATGATCGAGCCCTGCGAAGCGCCCATGGTGCGCAGGATCGCGATATCGCTGCCCTTGTCCTTGACCAGCATGATCAGGCCCGAGACGATGTTCAGCGCCGCGACCAGTACGATCATGGTGAGGATCAGGAACATCACATTGCGCTCGACCTGAAGCGCATTGAAGAAGGTCGAGTTGCGCTGCCGCCAGTCGACCAGGAACACCGGCCTTCCTGCCGCTTCGGTGACGCTCTTGCGGAAGCTGTCGATCCTGTCGGGATTGGTGGTGAACACCTCGATCGCGGTGACGTCATTGTTGCGGTTGAAATAGGCCTGCGCTTCCTTCAGCGGCATGAACACGAAGCTCGCGTCGTATTCCGACATGCCGATCTCGAACACGGCGGCGATCCGGTAGGGCTTGATACGCGGCGTGGTGCCCATCGGGGTCACCGCGCCCTTCGGCGATACCAGCGTGATCATGTCGCCGGCGTGCAGCGACAGCGTATCGGCGAGCCTGCGGCCGATGGCGACACCCTGCCCGTCGTCAAATCCCTCGAGCGAGCCCTGCTTGATGTTCTTGGCGATCGAGGTGAGGTTGTTGAGATCGTTGGCGCGGATGCCGCGAATGAAAACGCCGGCCGCGTTGAACGGCGAGGATCCCAGGCCCTGGCCGTCCACCACGGGCGCGGCCAGCCGGATGCCCGAGACCTGCGAGATTCGGTCGGAGACGTCCTTCCAGTCGGTTAGCGGCGATTCCAGCGGCTGCACCAACAGGTGCCCGTTGAGGCCGAGGATCTTGTCCAGCAGTTCCTTGCGAAAGCCGTTCATCACGGCCATCACGATGATCAGCGTGGCGACGCCGAGCATGATGCCAAGGAAGGAGAAGCCGGCGATGACGGAGATGAAGCCTTCCCTGCGACGAGCCCGCAAATAGCGTCCGGACAGCAGCCATTCGAATGGCGCGAAAGGTGGGGTTCGAACTGGCTCGCTCATAGCTTCATCCATAGTCCGATTTTCACACGATTCGGGCCAATTGTGGCCGCAGTGTCTTATATCCGGGCACGCGTAGTGGATAATTCGTCACGCGGTCAGCCGCGCCACGACGTCCGCCGGGCTCAGGTTTTCCCGCGCTCCGTCGCTGCGCCGCTTGAGTTCGAGCTTGCCTTCGGCGAGACCCTTCGGCCCCACCAGAATCTGCCAGGGAATGCCGATCAGGTCGGCGGCGGCGAACTTGGCCCCGGCGCGCTGATCGGTATCGTCGTAGAGCACCTCGACGCTTTTGGCCGAAAGCTCGTTGTAGAGCTTTTCGCAGGCAGCGTCGGTAGCTTGGTCGCCCTGCTTCAGGTTCAGGATGATCGCCTTGAACGGGGCGACCGCCTCCGGCCATTTGATGCCGGCGTCGTCGTGGCAGGCCTCGATGATGGCGCCGACCAGACGCGAGACGCCGACGCCGTAGGAACCGCCATGGATCGGTACCTCGACGCCGTCGGCACCCGCGACCAGGGCTTCCATTGATTCCGAATATTTGGTGCCGAAGTAGAAGATCTGGCCGACCTCGATGCCGCGGGTGTGCAACTTCTTCTCCGCAGGCACTTCGCGGTCGAAGCGCGCGGCGTCGTGGACGTCCTCGGTCGCGGCATAGACCGAGGTCCATTGCTTGATGATCGGGCTGAGATCGCCCTCATAGTCGATATCGTCGCCGGGCACCGGCAGATTGAGCACATCGCTGTCGCAATAGACCGCGGACTCGCCGGTCTCCGCCAGCACGATGAATTCGTGGCTGAGATCGCCGCCGATCGGACCGGTCTCGGCGCGCATCGGGATCGCCTTCAATCCCATCCGTGCGAAGGTGCGCAAATAGGCGACGAACATCCGGTTGTAGGCGCGCCGGGCAGCGGCCTCGTCGATGTCGAAGGAATAGGCGTCCTTCATCAGGAATTCGCGGCCGCGCATGACGCCGAAACGCGGGCGCTGCTCGTCGCGGAATTTCCACTGGATGTGGTAGAGATTGAGCGGCAGGCTTTTGTAGGATTTGACGTAGGCACGGAAGATCTCGGTGATCATCTCCTCGTTGGTCGGCCCGTACAAAAGCTCGCGCTTGTGGCGGTCGGTGATGCGCAGCATTTCCGGACCATAGGCGTCATAGCGGCCGCTTTCGCGCCAGAGATCGGCAAGCTGCAGCGTCGGCATCAACAGTTCCAGCGCGCCGGCGCGGTCCTGTTCCTCGCGGACGATCTGCTCGATCTTCTTCAGAACCTTAAAGCCCAGCGGCAGCCAGGCGTAGATGCCGGCCGCCTCCTGCCGCATCATGCCGGCGCGCAGCATCAGGCGATGCGAGACGATCTCGGCCTCTTTCGGATTCTCTTTAAGGATGGGTAGAAAGAACCGCGACAATCGCATGGGCACACCAGTAAAATCGGTCAGGCACGGGAAGCCAGCAGTGAAACCGGATCGGGTGCGAAAACACAAGGGCGGGGATGAGGAAAACCCGCTAAGCTTTCGGATTTCCTGCCGTTTTACGGACGAATTTGAGGGCGCGAATAAGGCACGATCGATCACAAAGCATCCGACCGGCGAAAAACCGGTCAGGGCGCCGGCACCTCGAAGTATCCTCACTGATCCAAACAGTCGCAGCGCTAAATTGTCAGGGCCAACCGTACCCGGCGAAATCAGCACATGGAACATCCCCCATTCGGAATGGATGTGGATAGCCAGCGGCGCGGCGGCCGCCAGCCGCACATAGCCAGCATGACGGGCCCGGCGACAGCTTGGCGAAGGGCCGGCCTTCGGCATTCCCGGTTTCACATTTTCATGCCGGAATGATCGGGCATCTTCTTCATATCCATGCCGACCGCCGTGCATGCTTGGTTGCCCGGCAGGCCCTTGCGCGCCTACACCTTCGACATCGAACGTGACATTCACCTTGCCCGCTTTTTCAAACTCCAGCGTGACCGGCAGTTTTTCGCCTTGCTTGAGCGGGCTCTTGAGATCGAACATCATCAAGTGATAGCCGCCGGGCGCCAGTTTGACCGTTTTGCCGGGCTCGATCGAAAGTCCCTTTTCGAGCGGACGCATGGTCATCACGCCGTTGTTCATCGCCATTTCATGGACCTCGACCTTGCCGGCGATATCGGCGGAGCCGCCGATCAGCCGGTCCGGCGCGGAGCCCTTGTTCTCGATGGTCAGATAACCGCCGCCGATCTTGGCGCCACCCGGCGTGGCGCGGCTCCAGGCTTGCGTGATCACGAGGTCACCCACCTTGACTTCCTCGGCGCGGGCGGATGCCGAGAGAGAACAGCAGAGCATGGCGACGGCAGCGATTGCGCCGGTCATCGATACCAGCGACGGTCTTTTCATTTGCATTGTTTGGTCCTCTTTTTTGGGCACAATTGCCTCGACGTTTCACGCAAGGTGGATGGCGGGATGCAGCGTGCCGAGCATCCCGACGATAGCGAAGATTATTAATCCCAGGACAATCTCGATGGTGCTGTTGCGCGTCAGCAGGCGAAGCGCTTCGCGTTCGGTCTTAGACGAGACGGCAAGCTGCGGCGTCAAGGCGAACCGGTTCACGGCAGCGAACGCCAGCAAGACCGCGAAGACACCAAGCTTGAGCATCAGGATCTGCCCGTACTCGGTGACAAGCAGCGCGTGAAACGTGCCAACCAGGATCCATGCGTTGACGATGCCGGTTATCGATAACGTTGCGACACTGACGACGCCGAGCGTTGAAAATCGCCGGGTCACGACCCTGGCCAGCGACGCACCGGCGTGACGCCGAACCGCGGCGAGAAGCATCGCCAGCGGCACCAGCCCTCCGATCCATGCGGCAGCGGCGACAAGATGCAGCGCATCGGCGGCGAGATGCAGGTTTCCCAGCTCGCCAAGCGTTGACGCGGCGTGACCGGTCCATGCGATCGAAGCGGTCAGGCCGAGCGCTGCCGCGACTGCGAGCCAGTCCGCCTGCGGAAACCGGTCATAGGCCAGGCACGTGGCCAGAATAATCGCGAGTGCGCCGCGAATTTCCGTCACCACGCCGAATTGCGTATCGTTCAATACCGTCGACAGCACTTGCGACGTCATGGCTTCACCGGGCGACAGGCCGCTCATCGAAATCGCCTGAAGCAAAAGCCAGATCACCCCGGACAAAAGCGTGATGGCGAGAGCGATCCAGGCAACACGTCGGCTTTGCGTCTGCAGTGTTCTGGCGACCGCCGGCTCCGCCACCGGAGCGGGCTTCGCCACTACAGCCCGGAAAACCAGGGTTCCGGTGATTACTGCGGTCGCAGCGAAGTGTACCGCGCGAACCACAATCAAGGGACCCCCCGCCGCTGACCAGTCCATCGATTGCGCCTACTGACCGACCTGAAAGGTGAAATTGCCGTCGGTGGTATGGGTGTCCACGGACAGCACGTGCCACTTCACGTGATACGTACCCGTGCCGCCCGAGCGCAGCGAGACCGACATCTGGTCGCCGGAGACGCGGGCTTTCCCGGTATCGACGCGTTTGCCCGCGGCGTCGGTTACGGTGACGCTGCTGAACGCCGGCTCCAGCTTTTGGGTGAACCAAAGCGTCACCTGGTGCGGTGCTGTCGCGACCTTGTTGCCGACGCGCGGTTCGGCATGGTCGAGCATGGCGTGGGCGGAAGCTTCGCCGGCGGCGAGCACCAGCAGCAGCGGAACGATTACAAACAGAGAAGAGCGTCGCATGTTCAATTCCTTGCAAACGGGCTAGCGGGCTGAACCGGGCCGCCGAAGATCGGCTTGCCGATGCCTCGCGGATCAATGTCGTCGAGGTAGAGGTGCAGTTGTGCGATCACACCGACGTTGCTGCCGCTCTGTCGGTTGATCGGGATCAGCGCCTCAACGCCAACCTGAAAGGTGTTGCCAACCCAGATCACGCCAGGATCGATGGTCCCGGTGGTCGTGGTTCCCGACGTCAGCGTGTTCGCCACCGGCGTCTGCAGATTCGCCTCCACCAGCGGGATCAGATGATTGATGAAATCCGGCAGGCCGAGATCCACCACGGCGGATTTCAAATAAGGCATGCTGTACTGAATGGTTCCACCCCAGTTCAGAACGCGGGGATGAAACTCGGTGTCTACCGTCGGGTTGCCGGTATCGGGATCGACGCCAAAGGTCGTGGTCGAATTCCGGCCCGGGATCGCGTAGCCGAACTGGCCGGTGATCGCGACCGGCCGGATCCAGGAAAGCGTATCCGGAAGATCGCCCAAGCCTTTGCCGAAATAGAGCGTCGGCGTGTAGGTGTTGAACGGGTCCCCTCCGACGCTCTGCGCGCCGGTCCCGCCCCATTCGACGGAAAGACCGACCGACATTACGAACTCATGTTCGGGGTTCTTGAAGACCCGGTATTTGAACGTGGTCTCGAGGTTCTGGAATCCGTTGGCTCCGGCTGCCGTCGGATCCATGGGACCGAGGAAGGTGTAAGTCGAGCCGAACGATATCGCGAAATCCTCGGTGATCCGTTTGGAAAACTCCCCGGAAACATCTCGCTGCCGCACCGGCGGATTGTCGCCCGTGTTGAAACTGTCGACGGTCGGCAGCGATAGTTCGTCGTTGACGCCGGGATCGTCGATGCCAAGGGTTGCAGGGAAAAAGCGATTGCCGACGATTTCGTGCGCAACGCTGTCGCTGATGGGAATGAGCGCGACGGCGAGCCCTGACAGGCCCGCACGCGCGAGACGGATAGACATGAAAATTCTCCGCTGGTGCCGAGTTGTGAACGAGTCAAAAACGGCCAATGACCGTCAAGCTGACAGGGACAGCGGAGGCGCGCGGGCTTGGGCGTTCGAGCCGACGCGAGCAGCCGGCAAAGGGTCTGCGGCTTCCAGCCAGGAGACGCGCTGGTACTGGCGATGCAGACTTGCAAAAATCAGCGGCGGCGGCTGAAGTGCCGCGGCGCCGCCGTGACCGGCCGCGCAGAACGCGCAGCAATCGCCACGATCATGCTGGCCACTGGCCGGAGCCGTCTGCGCATCATCTGACGCGGCCCCCATTCCAGTGCAGATCGACGCCAAATAAAGGGGATCGTTGGCTGCATTGGCGAACGCGCGAAACGCCGCGATCGGCGCAAACAATTGCACCAGGATCGCAAGCAGCACGATTGGAATGAGCAGTTCCAGCCGGCGTCGCATCATCGTCCCCAAAACACGTTAGTTCACCTATCACCCGTCCCGCCGGTTGTCGAGATCGCCTCTCAAAAGCGGTTTGACGCAGCGCAAAGAGCCAGCGAATAATGGCATAGGGTCCGCATCCATCCATGGATCGTCCGATGTTCGACTTCGACCAACCGCTGCTTGTTGCTGGACTGCTCTTGGGGCTGTCATCGAGCCTGCACTGCTTCGGCATGTGCACCGGCATCGCCGCCAGTCTCCACTTTGCCGCCGGCCTCGATCCGAAGCGGCCTGCGCGCGATCTTCTGGCAACGACGTTGCTGATCAACGCCGGTCGGATCAGCGGATACGTGGTCGCAGGCATGATCGTCGGTGGCGTCGGATCGAGCGTTTTCGGTGCGTTCGATCATGCGACCAGCCACGCGGTTTTGCGCTGGGCCGCCGCGGCGGCGCTGGGCTGGATCGGGCTTTCGATGCTGGAGGTGCTGCCGGTCCCGGGCCTGCTCTATCGGGTTGCTGCGCGCGTCAGCCAATTCATGGACGCCGTTGCCCGCGCGGCGCGGTTGCCGGCAAGAATGGGGCTATTCCTCAGCGGAGCAGTTTGGGGTTTTCTTCCTTGCGCCATGGTCTATGCCGCGCTGTTCTATGCGATGCTTTCGGGTTCCTGGCTCGGCGGCGCGATCGTGATGTCCGGCTTCGGCCTCGGCACCTTGCCGGTTCTAATTGCTTCCGGTCTCGGACTGCCGTTGCTCCGCCGGCGGGCGACCTCGGTCTGGCTGCGCAATGCGGTCGGAGTGGCCATCATCATGGTGGGCATTGTCAGCGCCGGGATATCGCCGGCGGCGTTCGTGGCTTGGTGCCGGGCCGGTTGAATACAATCCAGCGGTGTGCGCGGCATTTTAAGCATTGTGTCTGTACTGCGCATTCGCGCGCATATTTGGAACAAATCCGTTCAGGCTGCTCCGACGCACGTCGATACCAGCGGCGGGTCACGTCAATTCGGAGCAAATGCCGTTGCGCTGGCATGCCACGATATACGGCATTTTCCAGCTGTTTTTCGGTACTGCTCCGTGCCGGAAGGTGAGTTAGTTCGGTTCGAGTGCAACTCCGAGTGGAGAAATCCCAATCATTTCGCAAATTGCTCGAATTTTGAACATTCGTTGCCGAAAATGGTGACAAGGCGAAAAAAGTGGTCTACGAATTCGGGCTCAGGCTGGCCGAGAGGTTCAAGTCTGGTGGTCCAAGTCTCGGGAGGAGCCCTGGCGCGCACAAGCAGCGTCGCCCCGTCAATCAAGATCAAATCCAATTTTCGGGGAAACTAAGGGTCGACACAATTTCCAGAGCAGGGCTTGGTGCCCTGCTCTTTTTTTTCGAGATGTTGTTTTCGAAACGCGTGGAAAGATGCTTCTCACGCGAGGGGCACCCAACGCACGACGCAAGCGGCCGCGATGGCACCAACCAATCCGATTCAACACAGCTTTGAACTTGCTACGGAGCGCCGCGAGGATTTGACGCCGCTGGTCTATCGTCGCCTGTTTCGCGAACACCCGGAAGCCGAAGCGATGTTCCGTAACGAGGGCCGCGATCTCGTCAAGGGCTCGATGCTGGCGCTCGCCGTCGAAGCCATGCTGGATTTTGCCGGCGGGCGGACGGGACAGTTTCGCATGATCGAATGCGAGGTGGCCTCGCACGAGGCCTACGGCACGCCGCGAAAACTGTTCGGTGAGTTTTTCGGCGTGATCGCCGACACCTTGCGCGACATTCTCGGACCAGCGACTGGTCGCCGGAGATCGAGCAGGCGTGGCGTAAGCTGTTGGGCGAGATCGACGACGTCGTCGCTAAAGTCGACGTCTGAACTGCGCCCCGCGCAAAATCTCGAGCGGAAACCGGCTGATCCGGCTGACGTCCGGCTGAGACAACCGCCGGTAGCGTGAACGCCGCAAATGTGAGACACTGTATTCTTCCGTGGCGCAACATAAACGACGCCGTCGGGTAACGAATATTAAAAGCGAGGGAGCAAGCAATGTCCGGGAGCGAGAAATTCTCAAAGACCAGGCGCGATCTTCTTCAGGCGGCGGCGAGCGCCGGCGCGGCGACGGCCCTGCTAGGTGGGCTGGGTGTGAGTTCCGCGCTGGCGGCGGAAATGGGACGTTCTGCGAAGCCGCTCAAGGCCGCGTTTTCCAATGCAGGTCTGCAGGCTACCTGGTGCGCGCAGGGCAAGCAGGCGGCCGAATGGTGGGGCAAGCTGTTCAACGTCGAGGTTACCTGGTTTGACGGTCAGCTCGACGCCGTCAAGCAACGCGCGGCCATCGACAATATGGCCTCGCAGAAATGGGACTTCGTCGCCATTCAGGCCTTCGGCATCGGCACTCTGACCCAGCCCGTGCAGAAGATGATCGACGCCGGCACGCCGGTCATCGATATGGATACGCTGATCGCGCCGCTCGACCAGATCAAGGTCCACTCCTTTCTCGCGCCCGACAACGAATTCATGGGTGCCTCGGTCACGCAGGCGCTCGTCAGCGCCATTGGCGGAAAGGGCAAGGTAATCATGACACAGGGCGCGCTCGGCCACACCGGCGCGCAGGGCCGCGCCAAAGGCTTCAACTCGGTCATCAAGCAGTATCCAAACATCGAAGTGCTCGATACCCAGCCTGCGGACTGGGACGTATCGAAGACGGCGCGGCTATGGGAGACCTATCTCACCAAATACCCGCAGATCGACGCGGCCTTCTTCCACAATGACGACATGGCGCTCGCCGCTTACAACATCATGAAGGCGCACAACCGCACCAACATCCTGATTGGCGGGGTTGACGCCATGCCGCCGGCGATCCAGGCGGTGAGCGAGGGCCGTATGTTCGCAACGGTCCGCAATCCTTCGTGCCGCATCCATGGCGGAGCTATCGTCGCGGGCGTCGCCGCGGTAACCGCCGGCGAAAAGAGCGGTCAGGGTATTCCGAAGAACGTTGTGACGGATGGCCCGGTCGTGACCAAGGCCAACGCGGCAGGCATGCAGTGGATGGAGGATCACTTCCTGATCTGAGCACCTTATGCCGCAGGGCCGCTCACCCATCCTCGAACTGCACCAGATCACGAAGGCCTTCGGCGGCGTCGAGGCGCTCCGTGGGGTCGACTTCGCGCTCTCCGCCGGCGAGATCCATGGTCTCGTCGGCGAAAACGGAGCAGGCAAGAGCACGCTGATGAAGATCATCGCCGGCGTGCATCCGGAATTCTCGGGCCGCTTCCTGCTCGATGGACGGGAGACCCGTTTCCGATCGGCGCGCGACGCGCATGCCGCCGGCATCGCCATGGTGCACCAGGAACTCAGCGTCGCGCCCGATCTATCGGTGGCCGAGAACGTATTTCTCGGCGCGCAGCCGACCAATCGCTTCGGCCTCGTGCAGTGGCGGCGCATGGCCCGCGAAGCTGGTGAACAACTCGCCAGATTCGGTATCGACGTCGATCCGCTCACGCAACTCGGCGACCTCCCGATCGGCCTGCAGCAACTGATCGAGATCGCCCGCGTCCTGTTCTCCGGGGCGCGCATCATCATTCTCGACGAGCCAACCTCGGCTCTCTCGCCGCCGGAGATCGAGCGTCTGTTTGCGACCTTGCGGCGGCTAAGGGAGGAAGGAACCGGGATCGTCTTCATTTCGCATTTCATCGAAGACATCCTGCGCGTCTCCGACACGGTGACAGTCTTTCGCAACGGCAGGAAAGTGGCCGAGGCGCAGGCGGCAGAGACCAGCAAGGCAGCGCTGATCGAAGCCATGATTGGCAAGGGCCGCGAGGCACTCGAAGAGAGCTATACGGAGGATATCGCGCTGCCGCCGCCGAGCGACCGGCCGGTGGTGTTGGAGGCAAGCGGGCTCTCGCTCGCCCGCAGCCTGCGGGACGTCTCGTTCGAGGTTCACTCCGGCGAAGTCCTCGGCATTTACGGCTTCATGGGGTGTGGCCAGCTCGAGCTGGCGCGGATTCTGTTCGGCAAGCTCAGGCCCGACGATGGTACGCTTGTCCTGGCCGGCGGCCCAAAGACCTTCCGCAGCACGGCCGATGCGCGGCGGGCAGGTATAGCGTTCGTTCCCGAGAGCCGCCGCGCCATGCTCTTCCACCAGGAGCCGGTCTACAAGAACATCTCGATCAGCATCCTTGGCCGCATTTCGCAGCTGTTTCTCAAGCCGTCTCGCGAGCGGTCGATCGCCGGGAGGCAGGTCGAGCAACTGCAGATCAGGCCGGCGGCCGTAGAGCTCGACCTCGGCATGCTGTCCGGCGGCAATCAACAGAAAGTCGCCCTCGCGAAGTGGCTGAGCTATCCGCCGCGCGTTTTGGTGCTGTGCGAGCCGACACGCGGCATGGACGTGGGCGCGAAGAGCGACGTCATCAACATCATCCGCGATCTGCGCGCGCGGGGACTGGCCGTCATCGTCGTTTCCACCGAGCCCGAGACGGTGCTGTCGCTCGCCGACCGCATTATCGTGCTGAAGCGCGGCACGGTGGTGCGCGAATTCAAAGATGAGGCAATCAGCAAGGACCGCCTGCTGGAAGCGGCGTGAGGAGGCGCATATGGCGACCAGTGAAGGCGTGACAGTCTCCGAAGCGCATCGCAAGCGACCGCACAAGATCGCCGCCATGTTGCGCTCCCAGATGCGCAACATCGCGCCGTTCCTGACCCTGATCTGCCTCTCGGGCTTCTTCGCTGCCGCAAGCCCTTCCTTTGCGACGCTCGACAATGTCGGGAACATTCTGACCCAGGTCTCGGTTACCGGCATCATCGCCGTCGGCCTTACCTTCGTGATCCTCTGCGCCGAAGTCGACCTGTCGATCGCGAGCATCGCCAACGTCACCGGCATAGCGGTCGCCTACTTCACCCAGCAGGAATCCTACGTGAACATCGCCAACATCCCGATGGCGGGCTGGGCGGCGATCCTGCTGGCGCTGGCACTGTGTGCTGCGCTCGGCGTCATCAACGCACTCGGGCTCACGGTCATCGGCATCCCCTCGTTCATCATGACGCTGGCGATGATGCAGATCGCAGCCGGCATATCGGCTCTATTGGTGCGCGGGCAGATCGCCTACAAGGTGCCCGACGTAGTCACGACCCTCGGATCCTCGTCGATCGGCGGCATCCCCTGGATCGTGATCGTTGCCGCATTGATGCTGCTCGGCGGCCATCTGGTACTGACCTATACGCGCTTCGGCCGCTACGTTTACATGGTCGGCGGTAATCGCGAGGCCGCGGAATATTCGGGCCTCAACGTCAATTTGATTCTCGGCAGCGTCATGGTCATCTCGGCGATCTGCTCGGGAATCGGCGGCATGCTGGGCGTCGCCCATTTTGGAAGCGCGCAGCAAAATGAGTTCGATACCTATCTGCTCGATTCGATCGCAGCCGTCGTGGTCGGTGGCACGAGCCTGTTCGGTGGCCGCGGCGGCATCGGCAATACTATTGTCGGCCTGTTCGTGCTCGGCGTCCTCAACAATGGGCTCGATCACGTCAATATCGACAGCTTCCTCAAGATATTGATCCGTGGTCTCATCCTGCTCGCGGCGCTCGTTATCAACGTCTACGCGCAGAGGTGGCGGGACCGAACCGTCGAATAGAGGCGTTTTCGAGCGAAAGCTTGCCCCGCACTTGATGCGGGCTGGATGCCGGTTCGCGTGAAGAAAACGCGTCAAATGAAGACCAGCCCCTCACCCGCCGAAATCCGGTCGCCAATCGCGCAGCTGCCGCGCCGCGTTGGTCACGTCCCCGATCATGCGGTACGACCGCGTATCCAGCATCATGGTGCGGGCGAGACGCAGGGCTCGGGCCTCACAGATCGCCCGAAGCCGCGGATCTTCGATCAACTCGAAATCGATATTGTGCGCGAGACCGAGGATGCGGCGGATGATCTTCGCTGCTGAAAACCCGACCGAATCGCGGAGCAGACGCTGCATGTAGATCTGCCGTTCGGCCTCCAGACGCGCCGCCCCGGCTTCGCCGGAGAAAAGCATTTTGGGATAAGCGTCGCCATTGGCCTCGGCGCGCCAAAGCTCGACGAATTTACGGGAAAATTCCGCCCACAGGTTTTCGATCGTCTCCAGTATCCACGCCTCAAACACCCCTCGATCCCCGGCCAAACGCTCGTGGCCGGGCGAAGCCAAATAGCTCATGATGAGATTGCCGATGATGGCGCCAAGATCGAATCCCATCGGTCCGTAGAACGCGAACTCCGGATCAATCACCTTGGTCTCGCTTTCCGTGACCATGATCGATCCGGTGTGGAGATCTCCGTGGATCAGCGCTTCCGGGCTGCCCATGAATTTCAGCTTGAGACGCGAGATCGCGACATGCACGTCGAGGTCTTCGCGGAAGGAGGCAGCGGTCGCATCGAGCCATGGCGACGTCCAACGGTTCTGTTCGGCCTCGAAATAGGGTTCGGTAAAGATCAGGTCCTCGGTGATCTTGCATAGCGCGTGGTTGCCGGCGAACGCGGCGATCCCCTCCTTCTTTTGCGCTGCTGGGACCGCGAGATCCGAGCTTAAGAACAGCGTCCGCGCCAGAAAGGTCGTGATGTGATCGACAAAGCCTGGATAACGAGTTCCGGCAATGAGACCCTTGCGCATGATAATATGCGGCTCGAGAAGCTCCATGGCGACGAGAGCCAGAGCCTCATTGTGGTGAAGCACGGCGGGTACCAGACCGGGCGCCAAGCGGGCCTGGTGCATGAGCGCGAGATATTCGTAGTGCGAGCGCGACAGCGGCAGCGGCCAGCTCTCACCGACAAGGCGCACATAGGGTAGCGCCTGCTTCACGGCAATTCCGCTCCTCGTCCCTCTTACGATAAACACGAGGTTGAGATTGCCGTCGCCGACCTCGCTGATCGACCAATCTGCTGGCGATCCACCAAGCTGCGAAGCGATCGTGGGCAGCTGCGCAAGGTAGTCTCGCAGGTCCGCGTCCCGCAAGAATTCGATATACGTCCTGCGAAGCGGCTCCCGACGGTCGCTGCTGTGAAGTCATTGGATGTTGCTCCCAATACTATAGCGGGAGTTGTAGTTTACTCCCGATCGAGGAAGTTCGAGCCGATGTCGGCCTTCTTCTTGATGGGATCGTAATCGCAATAGACGTTGTCCGCGACCAGCGTATAGCTGGCGCTGACGGTGTATTTGTCGAGCTTTACGGAATTCAGCCCGACGACCGCGGTCTTGCTCCCGCCATTCCATTTGAACGGGGTTGAACTCGGCGCCCTCTCGCAGGCCGCAACGGCTTCGGCGAAGACGTCACCTTCGACAAAGGCTTTCACGGTTCGGAGTTGGGTCAGCGTTTTCCAGTTCATGTAGAAGGACCCGACAAGGCCTGCGATCGTCAGAATCAAAAGCCCGCCAATGGTTCTTTGAAACGTCATCTGCTTTTCCCCCGAAGCAACCGACCGATCAGAGTGGAACTCCCATCAACCTTGACAACCGCTCGACATTGAAAAGGCCCGTGTCATAGGCCAGCATTCCGCCGGCGAAAATGACGGCCGAGATGATGGTGGTCCAGATCAGCTTGCGGCCCATCCGGGTCACGACCGGCGCGCCGGGATCGGTACCGGGAGCGCCCTCGCCGTCCTCGTGCTGGCTGCGCACGCCGAACGGCAGTGTCAGGAACAACGCGATCCACCATATGACGAAGTAGATCGCGAACCCGGTAGAGATTGAGTAGATCATCGCGGACCTCAGGCCTGCTCGATTTCGACGAGTGCGCCGGAAAAATCCTTCGGGTGAAGAAACAGCACCGGCTTGCCGTGAGCGCCGATCTTGGGCGTGCCGTCGCCGAGCACCCGCGCGCCTTCCCTGATCAAGGTATCGCGCGCCGCAATGATGTCGGGCACGTCATAGCAGATGTGGTGGATGCCACCGTCGGTGTTGCGTTCGAGAAACTTGGCGATCGGCGACGCCTCGCCGAGCGGCTGGATGAATTCGATCTTGGTGTTCGGCAGCGTCACGAACACGGTGATGACACCGTGTTCCGGCAACGGCACGGCCGCGGAGATATCGGCGCCGAACGCCGCGCCGTAGATCCTGGCGGCCTTCTCGGCGTTCTTGACCGCGATCGCCACGTGATTCAGCCGGCCGAGCATGGAATTCCTCCCACTGAAATTCTAAACGGTCAGGACGTGAACATAGCATAGCGGCTTCTTGCCCCAATGCTCGTTGATAGCGGCGCGCACCGCCCGGCGCACCGACTCCGCGGTGGCGTCGGGATCGCGCCGCCGCGCCCGCGGCAGCCCCTCCACCGTCGACACCACGACGTCGAACACAATCTCATCGATGATCTCGCCGGCCGTATTCTTCTCGGGGATGCCGACCAGATCAACCTCGGGATCGTCGGCCAATTCGCCTTTTTCGGTCATGGCAACCGCTATGAAGGCGCAACCAGCGAAGGCCAGGCGACGCCGTTCGACCACCGCGCGCGACTTGGAATCCTCCAGGATGGAGCCGTCCTTGTAGAGGCGTCCCGACGGCAGTTCCTCGATGATTCCCGGCTCGCCCGGCCCGAGCTTCACCAGGTCGCCATCCCTGCAGATCAGCGTCTTAGGCACGCCAGCAGCACGCGCCAGTTTTGCATGTTCGAAAAGGTGCAGGGCCTCGCCGTGCACGGGGATCAGGAGTTGAGGGCGTACCCACGAAATCAAGTCGCGCAGCTCGTCGCGGCGCGGATGACCCGAGACGTGGACGAGATGGGTGCGGTCCGTGATGACTTCGATGCCCTGCGTCACCAGGCCATTGATGATGGCGCCGACCGCTTTTTCGTTGCCGGGGATGGTGCGGGAGGAAAAGATCACGCAGTCGCCCTTGTTCAGCGTGATCTGCGGATGATCGTCATTGGCGATGCGCGACAGCGCCGCCCGCGGCTCGCCCTGGCTGCCCGTGCAAAGCGCCAGCACCTTGTCGGGGGGAAAATGGCCGTAGAGATCGGCGCCGCGGAAATTCTGCACACCGTCGAGATGGCCGGTCTCCCGCGCCACCTGCACCACGCGCTCCATGGCGCGGCCGACCACCACGACCTCGCGGCCCGCGGCGCGCGCCGCGTCCGCCACCGCCCGCAGCCGCGCGACGTTGGAGGCAAAGGTGGTCACGGCGACCCGGCCTTTTGCTCCTTTAACCAGCTCTGCAATCGTTTTGGCGACTTCGGTCTCCGACGGCGAGCGCCCTTCCCGCACCGCATTGGTGGAATCGCCGATCAGCGCCAGCACGCCGGCATCGCCGAGCTCGCGCAACCGCCGCTCGTCGGTCGGCGGGCCGATGATCGGCGTCGGATCGATCTTCCAGTCGCCGGTGTGCAGCACCGTGCCGGCGGAGGTGTGGATCGCCAGCGCATGGGATTCAGGGATCGAATGCGCCACCGGAATGAACTCGACATTGAACGGCCCGAGGTCGATGCGGCCGCCGGACGGTACCACCGTGACCGGAATTTTGGGCGGATTGCGCTCGGCCGCGCATTTGGCCTCGAACAGCGCGGCGCTGAATTTCGTCGCGTAGATCGGGCATTTCAGCTTTGGCCAGAGGTCCATGATGGCGCCGAAATGGTCTTCATGGGCATGCGTCAGCACCAGTCCGACCAGGTTCTTGCGTTCTTTTTCGAGGAATCGAATGTCGGGCATGATGAGATCGATGCCGGGCAGATGTTCCTCGTCGCCGAAGGACACGCCGAGATCGACCGCGAGCCAGGAGCGCTGGTGACGGTTACCGAACCCGTAGATCGACAGGTTCATGCCGATCTCGCCGACGCCACCGAGCGGCGCAAAGGTCAGTTCATCCGGGCGCGCCATCAGGCTGCCCCCGCCGACTTGGCCGCGCCGAAATGGACCTCGCCTGCCGAGATCGGCACGCGATTGCCGGCGGGCGTCCGCACAATCATGCAGCCGGTCTCATCGATGCCGTCGAACGTCCCCTCCACGGTCGCGCCGCCGGTGTGGATCGCGACCGGCTGTCCGAGCCCCGCGGCACGCTCCATCCAGAGCCTGCGGATTTCGCCAAAGCCGCGGCCCTTGTCCCATAGCCTGCGGAACTCCGCCCAGGCGTCCGACAGCTCGGCGAACAGTTCCTCGGCGCCGATATGGATGCCCAGCGCCGCAAGCGAGGTCGCGGGCGTCGGCGTGCCCTCGGGTGCGGCGACCACGTTGGTGCCGATACCGACCACGACGGCCAGAGCGTTGTCCCCTACCGCCTCCGCCTCCAGCAGGATGCCGGCAAGCTTTTGCCGCCCCGCCAGCACGTCGTTAGGCCATTTCAGCGAAAATTTCATATCGTCCGATCCCGCCGACCTCAGCGACGCTTCAATGCTGACCCTGCGCAGCGCCGCCTCCAGCGCAAGCCCGGCGGCAAAGCCGAGCGTCGCCGCCACCGCCGGCGACACGTCGAGCACTTCCAGAATGCTGCTGGCGAGGTTACCACGCGGCGCGATCCAGGGGCGATGCCGCCGGCCGCGTCCCGCGGTTTGTTCCGAGGTCACGAACCAGATCGGCCCGCGCTCGCCCGCACGGGCGCGCGCCATGGCTTCCCCATTGGTGGAGCCGATCTGGTCAAAGGCAGCGAGCCGGTAACCGGCCGATATGGCTCGTGGACCGAGCGTGAATGCCATCTCAGGGCTGATCCGGCCTAGCCAGATCGGTCTGGGCGCCGATGTCTTTGTTGGGCATGGTCTTCTCCGAAAACCGGGGTCCACTTTTCGGGATCATGCCCTAGAACAGCGACTTCGCCGCGGCGGTCGCTACGCTGACCAGCGGCCCCGGATAGACGAAAAAGAAAATGTTGAAGAGGCCCGCGACCGCCAGCACCGTCCGCAGTTCGACGCGCACAGGATCGAGCTTGGCCAGCGGTTCGTCGAAATACATCACCTTGACGACGGAGAGATAGTAAAACGCGCCGACCACGCTGGTGAGCACGCCGATAACGGCAAGCGTAAACAAGCCTGCCTTGATCGCCGCGACGAACACGTACCACTTGGCGAAGAAGCCCGCCAGCGGCGGAACCCCGGCCAGCGAGAACAGCAGCATGGCGAAGAAGAATGCCAGCAACGGATTGGTGCGCGATAGACCTGCGAAGTCGCTGATGTTCTCAAAATGCTGACCGTTGCGCTTCATGGCCAGGATAACCGTGAAGCTGCCAAGCGTCATCGCCACATAGATAGAGATATAGACCAGCACGCCCTGCGCGCCCTCCGCGGTCCCGGCGGCGAGGCCAACAAGGGCAAAACCCATGTGGCCGATCGACGAATAGGCCATCAGCCGCTTGATGTTCTTCTGGCCGATGGCGGCGAACGCTCCCAGCGCCATCGAAGCGATCGAAACGAACACCACAATTTGCTGCCATTGCGAGACGATATCCGGGAACGCGGTCAGCGCCACGCGGGTGAACACCGCAAGGGCTGCGACTTTCGGCGCCGAGGCAAAGAACGCGGTCACCGGCGTCGGTGCGCCTTCATAAACGTCGGGCGTCCACATGTGGAACGGCACCACCGAAATCTTGAAGCAAAGCCCGGCGAGCAGGAAAACCAAGCCGAACACGACGCCGATGCTGCCGGTCTTCGCAGCAGCCGCGATGCCGGCGAAGCCGACGGTGCCGGTGAAACCGTAGATCAGCGAAGCGCCATACAGCAGCATTCCCGACGACAGCGCGCCCAGGACAAAATACTTCAAGCCTGCTTCGGTTGACTTGACGTTGTCGCGATTGCTGGCCGCGACCACATATAGCGCAAGCGACATCAGCTCGAGCCCGAGATAGAGCATGATCAGGTCGCCAGCCGAGATCAGCACCATCATGCCGACGGTAGAGAGCAGCACCAGGATGGAATATTCGAAAATCCGTCGCGACGAGTTCCGCCAGATATTCGATCGAAAGAACCAGCGTCGCGACCGATCCGATCAGCGCCAGGATCTTCAGGAACTTGGCGAAGTCGTCGACGATGAAACTACCGCCGAAGGTCTTTCCGGCCGGCAGCCACAGCTCCAGTACGCCGGTCACGACCAGCAGGCAAACCGCCAGCCCGGTGACGAGGCTCGTGGTCTGCGGCCCGCGATAGGCCCCCAGCATCAGCAGCACCATGGCTCCCGCGGCCAGCACGAGCTCCGGCAGCACGGGCAGCAACTGATAACCTGCACTCTCAAAGCTCATAGCGCGTTGTCCTGTTAGAGCCCCGGTTCCACCGAGGCTCTCTCCTCTTTGTTTGACGCGTTTTCTTCAAACGAACCGGGTCCCACTTCGTTTGAAAACGCTATGGTACGTTCACTGCAGTGCGGCTGCCTTCACGGCAGTCACTGCGGTGTTGTAGTTGTTGACGAGTTGCTGCACCGACGACGCCGACATGTCGAGCACCGGCTTCGGATAGAACCCGAACAGGAGGGTGAGCGCCACCAACGGCACCATGATAAGGCCCTCGCGGAAAGTGAGGTCCTTGATGCTGGCAAGCGACGGTTTTGTCAAAGTGCCGAACACGACCTTGCGGTAGAGCCACAGCGCGTAGGCCGCCGACAGGATCACGCCTGTTGTGGCTAAGGTGGCGGTCGGGATCGAGACCCTGAAGGTGCCGATCAAGGTCATGAACTCGCCGACGAAGCCGGAGGTGCCGGGCAAACCGACATTGGCCATGGTGAAGACCATGAACACCAGCGCGTAAATCGGCATGCGGTTGACCAGGCCACCATAGGCGGCGATCTCGCGGGTATGCAGGCGGTCGTAGATGATGCCGACGCAGAGGAACAGCGCGCCTGCCACGATGCCGTGCGAGATCATCTGGAACACGCCGCCGGCGACGCCCTGGGTGGTGCCCGCGAATATTCCCATGGTGACGAAGCCCATATGGGCCACGGACGAATAGGCGATCAGCTTCTTGATGTCTTCCTGCATCAGCGCCACCAGCGAGGTGTAGATGATGGCGATCACCGACAGCGAGAAGATCAGCGGCGCGAAGTCATGCGACGCCAGCGGAAACATCGGCAACGAGAAGCGCAGGAAGCCGTAGCCGCCCATCTTCAGCAGGATCGAGGCCAGGATCACCGAGCCTGCGGTCGGCGCTTCCACATGCGCGTCCGGCAGCCAGGTATGTACCGGCCACATCGGCATCTTTACCGCGAAGGAAGCAAAGAACGCCAGCCATGCCCAGGTCTGCAACGAGCGCGGCACCGCAGTGTGCATCAACGTCGGAATGTCCGTCGTGCCGGCGTTCCAGTACAGCGCCATGATCGCCAGCAGCATCAAGACCGAGCCGAGCAGCGTGTAGAGGAAGAACTTGAAGGAGGCATAGACCCGGCGCGGGCCGCCCCACACCCCGATGATCAGGAACATCGGGATCAGGCCGCCTTCAAAGAACAGATAGAACAGCACGAGGTCGAGTGCGGCGAAGGTGCCGACCATCAGCGTTTCCAGGATCAGGAACGCCATCATGTATTCGCGCACGCGGATCGTGACCGATTTCCAGCTCGCCAGGATGCAGAACGGCATCAAGGCGGTGGTCAGGATCACGAACGGCAGCGAAATGCCGTCCACGCCCATGTGATAGGTAATGCCGCTGGCGAGCCACGACGTTTTTTCGACGAACTGGAAGTCGGGCTGCGAGGGGTCGAAGCGCCAGACCAGGATCAGCGATACCGCAAAGGTGATCACCGTGGTCCACAGCGAGATCCAGCGCGAGTTGCGCCGCGCGGCCTCGTCATCGCCGCGGCTGATGTAGATCAGCAGCGCGCCGACCACCGGCAGGAAGGTAACGACGGAAAGAATGGGCCAGGTTGTCATTACTGGCCTCCCAAGCCGAACATGAACCAGGTGATCAATCCCGCGACGCCGATCAACATCGCGAATGCGTAGTGATAGAGATAGCCGGTCTGCAGCTTCACGACGTTGCGGGTGACGTCAAGCACCCGCGCCGACACACCGTCGGGCCCGAAGCCGTCGATGATTTTGCCGTCGCCGACCTTCCACAGGAAACGGCCGATCCACTTGGCCGGGCGCACGAAGATCAGATCGTAAAGCTCGTCGAAATACCACTTGTTGAGCAGGAACTGGTAAATCAGCGGCTGCTGCTTGGCGAGTTGGACCGGCAGATAGGGCCGGCGGATATAGAAGATGTAAGAGACATAGGCGCCGATCACCATCATGACGGTCGGCAGATAGGCGATGGTCTCGGGGATATGGTGCATATCCTCAATGATGTGCGGGTTCATCTTTACCGACTCGCGGAAGAATTCCTCCACGCCGTGGCCGGCGAACAATTCCTTGAACGGGAAGCCCGCGAGGATCGACCCTGCAGCGAGAACACCGATCGGGATCAGCATCCACAGCGGGCTTTCGTGCGCCGCCTCGTAATGTTTTTGGTCGTGCGGCTCACCGAAGAAGGTCTTGAAGATCAGGCGCCAGGAATAGAATGAGGTCAACCCGGCCGCGACCACGGTCAACAGGAAGCCGTAGAGCGCAAACGGATTGTGCGAGGCATAGGCGGACTCGATAATGGCATCCTTGGAGAAGTAGCCCGCGAACATCGGAAAGCCGGTCAGCGCCAGGGTTCCGATGCACATCACCGCGAATGTATAGGGGATCTTGCGCCAGAGCCCGCCCATCTTGCGGATATCCTGCTCGTGATGCATGGCGTAGATCACCGAGCCCGAGCCTAAGAACAACAGCGCCTTGAAGAAGGCGTGCGTGAACAGATGGAACATGCCGACCGAATAGGCCCCCGCCCCCATCGCCACGAACATGTAGCCGAGCTGCGAACAGGTCGAATAGGCGACGATGCGCTTGATGTCGTTCTGGACGAGGCCGATGGTCGCCGCGAAGAATGCGGTGGTCGCGCCGATGAACATCACGAACGCCTGCGCGTCCGGCGCGAGCTCAAACAGCGGCGACAGCCGCGCCACCATGAAGACGCCGGCGGTGACCATGGTTGCGGCGTGGATCAGCGCCGAAACCGGTGTCGGGCCTTCCATGGCGTCCGGCAACCAGGTGTGCAGCAGGAACTGGGCGGACTTACCCATCGCGCCCATGAACAGCAACAGACAAGTCAGCGTCAGCGCGTCGGCGTGCCAGCCGAAAAAATCGATGGTCTTGCCGGTCAAGGCCGGCGCCCCCGCGAAGATGGTTTCGAAGTCGGTCGAGCCGATCAGCATGAAGATGGCGAAGATGCCGAGCCCGAAGCCGAAATCGCCGACCCGGTTGACCACGAAGGCCTTGATCGCCGCGGCGTTCGCCGACGGCTTCTGATACCAGAACCCGATCAAGAGGTAGCTGGCGAGCCCGACGCCCTCCCACCCGAAGTATAGCTGCACGAGATTATCGGCGGTCACCAGCATCAGCATCGCGAAGGTGAACAGCGACAGATAGCTGAAGAAGCGCGGCCGGTACGGGTCCTCGTCCATGTAGCCTATCGAATAGAGATGCACGAGCGAGGACACGGTATTGACCACCACCAGCATGACGGCGGTAAGCGTATCGACCCGCAGCGACCACGCCACCTGCAGATCGCCCGAATTGATCCAGGGGAACAGCGCGATGCGCGCGTCGTGATGCATGAAGCCGACATCGACCAGCGTCACCCAGGATAGCGCTGCCGAAACCAGGAGCAGCCCCGTGGTGATCAGCTCGGCCGCGCGCGAACCCGCCGCCGCCGGCTCGACGGCGTGATGATCGTCGTGACCGTGGTCGTCAGCATGTTCGTCATGGGCATCCGCGGCATGGGTATCGGCGCCATGGGCGTCGCCATGATGCTCGACGGTGTCGCCGCTCGGATTGCGCGCATGCGCTCCGAAGATGGAGATCAGCCCCGCGAGAACCGCGCCGATCAGCGGCAGAAAGACAATTGCCTGGATCATTGGCGGGTTAACCCTTCATCAGATTGACGTCTTCGACCGCGATCGAGCCGCGGTTGCGGTAGTACACCACCAGCACTGCAAGACCGATCGCCGCTTCCGCAGCTGCCACCGTCAGCACCAAAAGCGCGAACACCTGGCCGACGATGTCGCCAAGGAAGGTCGAGAACGCCACCAGGTTGATGTTGACCGCGAGCAGGATCAGTTCGATCGACATCAGGATGACGATGATGTTCTTGCGGTTGAGGAAGATGCCGAGGATGCCCAGGGTGAACAGGATCGCACCGACGGAAAGATAATGTCCAAGACCGATCGTCATTGCACCCACTCCGCCGCGTCCGCGTCCTGCAGGCCCTGGCCCGAGGGCACCTTGCGCACGCTCATCGCGATTGCCGGTATCCGCGCGTTCTGCACATTGATGTCCTGGCGCTTGACGTTGGCCTTGTGCCGCAAGGTCAGCACGATGGCGCCGATCATGGCGACCAGGAGCACCATGCCCGCCATCTGGAAGTAATGGATGTACTTCGTATAGAGCACGAGCCCGAGCGCCTCGGTGTTGCTCACATTGGTCGGGATCGCCGCCGTGATCGATTTGGCGGTGCCGGCATTGATGACCCAGCCGCCGCCCACCAGCAGCAATTCAGCGAGGAATATCGCGCCGATCACGAGGCCGATCGGCAGGTATTCGAGAAAGCCCGAGCGCAGTTCGGTGAAATCGACGTCGAGCATCATGATCACGAACAGGAACAGCGTCGCGACCGCGCCGACATAGACAATAACCAGGATCATTCCCAGGAATTCGGCGCCCATCAATATGAACAGGCCGGAGGCGTTGACGAAGGCCAGGATCAGGAACAGCACGGAGTGCACGGGATTGCGCGACACAATCACCATCACCGCCGAGGCCACGCAGACGCCGGCGAACAGATAAAAAAACAGCGCTGGAAGGATCATGCCCTCACCTCATCGGTACGGCGCGTCGAGTTCGATCGATTTCGCAATCTCGCGCTCCCAGCGGTCGCCATTGGCGAGTAGTTTCGCCTTGTCATAATAGAGTTCCTCGCGGGTCTCGGTCGCGAATTCGAAATTCGGTCCCTCGACGATGGCATCGACCGGACATGCCTCCTGGCATAGCCCGCAATAGATGCATTTCACCATGTCGATGTCGTAACGCACGGTACGGCGGGTGCCGTCGTTGCGGCGCGGCCCGGCCTCGATGGTAATCGCCTGTGCCGGGCAGATCGCCTCGCACAGCTTGCAGGCAATGCAGCGCTCCTCGCCGTTGGGGTAGCGGCGCAGCGCGTGCTCGCCGCGGAAGCGCGGCGAGATCGGCCCCTTCTCGAACGGATAATTCAGCGTCGGCTTCGGCTGGAAGAAATACCGCATGGCGAGAAAGAACGCCGACACGAATTCGGACAGCAGAAGCGAGCGGGCGGTGGCGGTGACATTGACACTCATAGCGACCTCATCTCGGCGCGATGTCGGCAAAATGCAGCACGCCGGCGACGATCACCACCATCGCCAACGACATCGGCAGGAACACCTTCCAGCCGAGCCGCATCAACTGGTCGTAGCGGTAGCGCGGCACGATTACCTTCGCCACCGCGAACAGAAAGAACATGAAGAACGCCTTCAGCGAGAACCAGATCACGCCGGGCACCCAGGTGAACGGCGCCACCGCGATCGGCGGCAGCCAGCCGCCGAGGAACAGGATGGTGGCCATCGCGCACATCGTGCAGATCGCGACATATTCGCCGAGCATGAACAACAGATACGGCGTCGAGCCGTATTCGACCATGAAGCCCGCGACCAGTTCGGATTCGGCTTCCACCAGATCGAACGGCGGCCGGTTGGTTTCCGCCAGTGCCGAGACGTAGAACACCACGAACATCGGAAACAGCGGAATGAAATACCAGTTCAGGATGGTCAGCTTGGGCAGCCCGATCAGGCTCGCCAGCCCCCGGGCGTTCTGCGCCTCGACCACGGCCGAAAGATTGAGGGAGCCCACGCACAGCAGGACAGTGATAATGACAAAACCGATCGAGACTTCGTAACTCACCATCTGCGCCGCCGAGCGCAGCGCCGCCAGGAACGGGTATTTCGAATTCGACGACCAGCCGGCCATGATGATGCCGTAGATCGACAGCGAGGAGATCGCGAGAATGTAGAGGATGCCGACATTGATGTCGGCGACCACCCAGCCCAGATTCGTCGGGATCACCGCCCAGGCCGCCAGCGGCAGCACGCAGGAAACCAGCGGCGCCAGCAGGAATACGCCCTTGTTGGAGCCGGAGGGAATGATCGGCTCCTTCAGCAGGAACTTCAAGAAATCGGCGAAGGACTGCAACAGCCCCCAGGGACCGACCACGTTTGGGCCGCGCCGGATATGCACCGCCGCCCAGATCTTGCGGTCAGCCAAAAGGATGTAGGCGATAGCGATCAGGAGCACGACGAGCAGCAGCACGCTCTCGGCAACCATGATGATCAGCGGCCAAAGGAAGCCGGTCCAGAATGCGCTTGCGAAGAATTCAGCCATCAGGTCACGCTCACTCCGCTGCCGTCAGCATCTGCCCGGACGCCAGCCGGGAACATTCCGCCATCACCACTGACGCGCGCGCGATCGGGTTGGTCAGGTAAAAGTCCTCGACCGACGTCTTGAACGGCGCCTTCTCGACGCTTCCGCCCTTGCCGGCCAGCGTCTTGATGTCGGCCGCCTTGCCGGCTTCGATTTGGTCGACACGCATCAAATGCGGCACCGCCTTGAACAGCGCCTGCCGCAGTGCCGGCAGCGAATCATAAGATAGTTTCTTGCCCAGGGCTTCCGACAGCGCGCGAACGATCGCCCAATCCTCGCGCGCCTCTCCCGGGGGAAACGCTGCGCGACTGGCCATCTGCACCCGGCCTTCGGTGTTGACGTAGATGCCGGACTTCTCGGTGTAGGCTGCGCCGGGCAGGATCACGTCGGCGCGATGCGCGCCGCGGTCGCCATGGGTGCCGATGTAAACCACGAAGGTACCGTCCGGCGCCTTGGTTTCATCGGCGCCGAGCAGGAACAGCACGTCCAGCGTGCCGAACGTCGTCATTTGTGCCGCGCTGAGCCCGCCCGCGCTCGCCGCAAAGCCGATATCAAGCGCGCCGACCCGCGATGCCGTGTCGTGCAGCACGGCGAACCCGTTCCAGCCCTCCTTGACCGCACCGACCTCCGCCGCAAGCTTTGCCGCGGCGGCGAGAACCGCCGCCCCGTCATGCCGCGCAACCGCGCCGGCGCCGACCAGCACGATCGGATTTTTGGCACCCTTCAGCACGTCGGCGAAGGAAGGCCTGCCGGCGGCCAGTTCGCCCAGCGAATCCGTGCCGGCGCCGAGATAGTCGTAATCGTAAGTGAGCTCGGCCTTGGCGCCGATCAGGCCGATCTTGAGCTGGCCCGAGCGCCAGCGCTTGCGGATCCGCGCGTTGAGAACGGCAGCCTCCTTGCGCGGATTCGAACCGACGATCAAAAGCGCGTCAGCCCGGTCGATCCCGGCGATGGTCGGATTGAAGATGTAGGAACCGCGACCAGTCTTCGGATCAAAGGCGTCGCCGCCCTGCACCGCGAGATTGACCGAGCCGTATTTCGCCAGGAGATCCTTGAGCGCGAACATCTCCTCCACTGCGGCGAGATCGCCGGCGATGGCACCGATCCGCTTGCCGTCGCTCATTCGGACCTTGGCGGCGATGGCGGCGAAGGCGTCAGTCCAGGATGTCGCGCGGAGCTTGCCGTTCTCCCTGATGTAGGGGCGGTCGAGCCGCTGCGTACGCAGGCCGTCGACGACGTGCCGGGTCTTGTCGGAAATCCACTCCTCGTTCACCGCCTCGTTGACGCGCGGCAAAATCCGCATCACCTCGCGGCCGCGGGTGTCGACCCGGATCGCGGAGCCTACGCCGTCCATCACATCGACCGACTGGGTCTTGCCGAGCTCCCAAGGCCGCGCCGCGAACGCGTAAGGCTTCGAGGTCAGCGCACCGACCGGGCAGATATCGACCAGATTGCCCTGCAATTCCGAGGTCAGCGCCGACTCCAGATAGGTGGTGATCTCCATGTCCTCGCCGCGGCCGATCGCGCCCATTTCGGGCGCGCCACAGACTTCCGCGGAGAAACGGACGCAGCGGGTGCACTGGATGCAGCGGTTCATCGATGTCTTGACCAGCGCGCCCAGATATTTGTCTTCGACCGCCCGCTTGTTCTCGGCAAAGCGCGAGGTATCGACGCCATAGCCCATCGCCTGATCCTGCAGGTCGCACTCCCCGCCCTGGTCGCAGATCGGGCAATCCAGGGGGTGATTGATCAGCAGGAATTCCATCACGCCTTCGCGCGCCTTCTTCACCATCGGCGAGCGGGTGGATATCTCCGGCGGCTCGCCCTTGGGACCGGGACGGCAATCCCGCACGCCCCAGGCGCAACTCGCGACCGGCTTCGGGCCGCCCTTGATCTCGACCAGGCACATCCGGCAATTGCCGGCGATCGACAGCCGCTCGTGGTAGCAAAAGCGCGGAATTTCGGCGCCCGCGGCCTCGCACGCCTGCAGCAGCGTGTATTCCGGCGGGACATCGATCTCTTTGCCGTCGATGATGAGTTTTGTCATAGCTATCAACCCTACTCCGCCGCCACCATATGCGCGGGATCGAGAATGCCGGCATCGTCGACATCGGCTTTGCGCGAATATTCGTCGATGCGCTCCTCGATCTCGTGACGGAAATGCGCGATCAGGCCCTGGATCGGCCAGGCCGCGGCGTCACCCAGCGCGCAGATGGTGTGGCCCTCGACCTGTTTTGTCACCTCAAGCAGCATGTCGATCTCGCGCTTGTGGGCGCGGCCTTCAGCCATCCGGGTCAGGACCCGCCACATCCATCCGGTGCCCTCGCGGCACGGCGTGCACTGGCCGCAGCTCTCATGCTTGTAGAAATAGGAAATCCGCGCGATCGCCCGGATCAGGTCGGTCGACTTGTCCATCACGATGACGGCAGCGGTGCCGAGACCGGAGCGCAGCTTGCTCAGGCTGTCGAAATCCATCGGCGTATCGATGATCTGCTCTGCCGGCACCATCCGCACCGAGGAGCCGCCGGGGATCACCGCCTTGAGATTGTCCCAGCCGCCGCGGATGCCGCCGCAGTGGCGTTCGATCAGCTCGCGGAACGGAATCCCCATCGCCTCTTCGACGTTGCAGGGGCGCTCGACATGGCCGGAAATGCAAAACAGCTTGGTGCCGACATTGTTGGGCTTGCCGATGCCGGCAAACCACGCCGCGCCGCGCCGCAGGATATCCGGCGCAACCGCAATCGACTCGACATTGTTGACCGTAGTCGGACAGCCATAGAGACCGACATTGGCCGGGAACGGCGGCTTCAGCCGCGGTTGGCCCTTTTTGCCTTCGAGGCTTTCCAGGAGCGCCGTCTCTTCGCCGCAGATATAGGCGCCCGCGCCATGCGCGATATAGAGATCGAACGGCCAGCCGTTGACATTGTCCTTGCCGATCAGTTTCGCCGCATAGGCCTGATCGACCGCGGCCTGCAGGTGTTCGCGCTCGCGGATGAACTCGCCGCGCACGTAGATGTAACAGGCGTGGGCGCCCATCGCGAAGCTCGCGAGCAGGCAACCCTCGACCAGCAGATGCGGATCATGCCGCATGATCTCGCGGTCCTTGCAGGTGCCGGGCTCGGACTTGTCGGCGTTGACGACGAGATAGCTCGGCCGGCCATCGGTCGATTCCTTGGGCATGAACGACCATTTCAACCCGGTCGGGAAACCCGCCCCGCCGCGACCGCGCAGGCCTGAAGCCTTCATCTCGTTGATGATCCAGTCGCGCCCCTTGTCGATGATCGCCTTGGTGCCGTCCCAGGCGCCGCGGCGGCGCGCACCTTCGAGACCCCAGTCGTGGAGGCCGTAAAGGTTCTTGAAGATGCGGTCCTTGTCGTCGAGCATGACGTGAAGCTTTCCTCGGATCAGCGGTTGGACTGCATGGTGGCCAGGCCCGCGGCGGCTCCGCCGAAGGCCAATGCCCATAACAGGCTGGTATCAAGCGATGCGTTCAGCGCGTAGCGCTGCAGCAAAAAAATAAACGCCGCCGCAGCAGCGGCATGCAAAGCGATATAGCGCCAGTTCTTCATCGCACCGACGCTCCCCGGCCCTTCCGACTGCACTATGCGGTCACGCCTCATGCGGTTTCCTTCAGCGTGGTCGGCCCGCCCACGGGCGCGGAGAACTGGCGGTCGATCTGCGGTCCCGGCTTCGGCGGATTGCCGGAGGCAAAGCCGTCCAGCACCTTGCCGAAACTCTCCTTGGTCAGGTCCTCGTAGGTGTCTTTCCAGATCAGCACCATCGGCGCGTTCACGCAGGCGCCGAGGCACTCGACCTCTTCCCAGCTGAAATTGCCGTCCTTGGACAGATGAAAGGGTTCGTGGTGGATGCGGCTCTGGCACACATCGATGAGGTCGCCGGCGCCGCGCAGCCGGCAGGGCGTGGTGCCGCAGACCTGGACGTGCGCCTTCTTGCCGACCGGCTGCAGCTGGAACATGGTGTAGAAGGTCGCGACCTCCAGCACGCGGATATAAGGCATGCCGAGCAGATCCGCGACCGCGCGGATCGCGGCCTCCGAAACCCAGCCCTCATGCTGTTCCTGCACCCGCCACAGGATCGCGATCACCGCGGAGGCCTGGCGGCCTTCCGGATACTTGGCGATCTGCTCCTTGGCCCAGGCGAGGTTTTCCGGCGTGAACGTGAAGTTCGCGGGCTGCAGTTCTTTCGGGGCGAGGCGGCGGACGGACATTGTCGTTCAGTCTCTCATTGCATGCGGCGCGCGGCGTTCGCATTCAGGGCGCTGATCCGGTTCTGCCAGAAGGCGCTTGCGGTGCCGAACACGTTGTAGCCGACGTGAGTGGAAACCTTGATGCGGTCGAGGATCGAAAGCTCGGTCACGGTTTCCAGGCGATTGGTGCGGGGGTCGAAGACGATCAGCTTGAGCGGGGTCTGGTCGAGGATATAGCGCGATACCGTATGGCTGCGATCGTTGCCATGCTCTTCGCACAACAACATGCTGTCGCCCTGCAGTAGCCGCCTGCCGCCCTTGATTGCCTCGACCTCGACGCCTTCGACGTCGAGCTTGATCAGGTATTTTCCGTCCTGCGAAACCTTGCCGTCGTCGAGCAGATTATCGAGCGCGATGACCGGCACTTCCTCACCGCCACCATTCGCAACGCCGGCGATACTGAAGGCCTCGTGCTTGGTGCCGGACAGAATCGCGGTGCCGCGCGCCGCACCAATCGCGCACTTCATGACCTCGAAGCGGTTGCCGTTGACTTCGGCATTGTTCCTGAGCTTGGCGAAATTCTGCGACGACGGCTCGATCGCGATCGCCTTGTGCGAGCCGTAAGGGGCGCTCGAGACCAACACCGACCAGTAGCCGAAATTGGCGCCGCAATCGAGCAGCGTGTAGTCGACGTCGACGGAATCCCGAAACAAGAGCTCCAGCTCGTCTTCATAGTTATAGGAGCGATTGAGCAGTTTGCTCCAGTAACCGTCGCCATAGGGAAATTCGAATGTCGCATCCGAATTGAGTTTGATGGCGATGTTGCGCTCGGGCAGCGTTTTGCGCAGCAAATTGGCGCAGCCGATATAGCCGCGATGCGAAAAGCGCGACGATATCTTGGAGCCCGTCGCCAAGGCCAGCGCGGCCGTTCGCTCCCACAGGTTGGCGCCTTCGAGCGACCCTGAAGCGCGGTCAAACTGGATGGGCCCCTGTCCGATCACCGATCGACCTCTCCGAACACGATGTCGAGCGAGCCGAGGATGGCGGAGACGTCGGCCAGCAAATGGCCCTTGCAGATGAAATCCATCGCCTGGAGATGCGCAAATCCCGGCGCGCGAATCTTGCACTTGTACGGCTTGTTGCTGCCGTCGGCGACCAGATAGACACCGAACTCCCCCTTCGGCGCCTCGACCGCGGCGTAGACTTCGCCTTCGGGCACGTGGAAGCCCTCGGTATAGAGCTTGAAGTGATGGATCAGCGCCTCCATCGAGCGCTTCATCTCGCCCCGGCGCGGCGGCGAAACCTTGTGATCGGTAATCACGACGGGCCCCTGCCCGTCCGCGGCGCGCAGCTTCGCGATGCACTGCTTCATGATGCGCACCGACTGGCGCATCTCTTCCATGCGGATCAGGTAACGGTCGTAGCAATCGCCGTTTTTGCCGATCGGAATATCGAAATCCATCTCGGCGTAGCATTCGTAAGGCTGCGCCTTGCGCAGGTCCCACGCCGCGCCCGAGCCGCGCACCATCACGCCGGAGAAGCCCCATTCCCAGGCCTGCTTGAGCGACACCACGCCGATGTCGACGTTGCGCTGCTTGAAGATTCGGTTGTCGGTGAGCAACCGGTCGAGATCGTCGACCACGCCAAGGAACGGATCGCACCAGGCCTCGATGTCATCGATCAGCTTGGGCGGCAGGTCCTGATGAACGCCGCCGATCCGGAAAAAGGCCGCGTGCATGCGCGAGCCGGAGGCGCGCTCGTAGAACACCATCAGCTTTTCGCGCTCTTCAAAGCCCCACAGCGGCGGGGTCAGCGCGCCGACGTCCAACGCCTGCGTGGTGATGTTGAGCAGATGCGACAGGATGCGGCCGATCTCGCAGTACAAGACCCGGATCAGCTGCCCGCGGCGCGGCACCTCGATGCCGAGCAACTTTTCCGCCGCCAGGCAGAAGGCATGCTCCTGATTCATCGGTGCGACATAGTCGAGCCGATCGAAATACGGAATCGCCTGCAAGTATGTCTTCTGCTCGATCAGCTTTTCGGTACCGCGGTGAAGCAGGCCGATATGCGGATCGACGCGGGCGACCACTTCGCCGTCGAGCTCCAGCACCAGGCGCAACACACCGTGCGCGGCCGGATGCTGCGGCCCGAAATTGATGGTGAAGTTCCGGAGTGCTGCTGCTTCGGTCATAGTCAGACTTTCGGCCCCGCCTTCTCATCACCGGGCAGGACCGGATAATCGGCTCCCTCCCAGGGCGAGAGAAAATCGAATTTGCGGAACTCCTGATTGAGGCGCACCGGCTCGTAGAGCACCCGCTTCTCCTGGTCGTCGTAGCGCACCTCGACGAAGCCGGTGGTCGGGAAGTCCTTGCGCAGCGGATGGCCATCGAAGCCGTAATCGGTCAACAGCCGCCGCATGTCCGGATGACCGGTGAAGATCACGCCGTAGAGGTCATAGGTTTCGCGCTCGAACCAGTCGGCGCCCGGAAATACCTCGATAATCGACGGCACCTGCGTGGTCTCATCGGCTGCCACGCGCAGGCGGATGCGCGCATTCAGCGTCGGCGACAGCAGGTGATAAATCACGTCGAAGCGCTTCTCGCGGCCGGGATAGTCGACAGCGGTCACGTCGGTGAAATTGACGAAGCGCAGGGACGGATCGTCGCGCAGGAATTTTACGGCATCGACAATCTTGTCGGCCGTCACCGTCACCGTGAGCTGCCCGAACGCGACCGAATGATCGGTTGCGGCCCCCGGAAGCGCGCTAACAATCGTCTGCCCCAGGGCGTCGAGCCTGCCGTCATCCATTGCAAAACCCTTAGCGTTCGATGGTTCCGGTGCGCCGGATCTTCTTCTGCAGCAGCATCACGCCGTAGAGCAGCGCTTCCGCCGTCGGCGGGCAGCCGGGCACGTAAATGTCGACGGGCACGATGCGGTCGCAGCCGCGCACCACCGAGTAGGAATAGTGATAGTAGCCGCCGCCATTGGCGCACGACCCCATCGAGATCACATAGCGCGGCTCCGGCATCTGGTCGTAAACCTTGCGCAGCGCCGGCGCCATCTTGTTGGTCAGCGTGCCCGCGACGATCATGACGTCGGACTGCCGCGGCGAGCCGCGCGGGGCAAAGCCGAACCGCTCGCAATCATAGCGCGGCATCGACATCTGCATCATCTCGACCGCGCAGCAGGCGAGACCGAAGGTCATCCACATCAGCGATCCCGTGCGCGCCCAGATAATCAGGTCGTCGGCAGCGGCGATGAAAAAACCCTTGTCGGACAACTCGTGACTGACCTCGAGAAAATACGGGTCATTGGCTCCGACCGGCTTGCCGGTGGACGGATCAAGAATGCCGGTCGCTGCGGGCGCTACGGCCGCCGCATGTCCTGACATTGTGGCTGTGGGGCTCAATCCCATTCGAGCGCGCCTTTCTTCCATTCGTAGGCGAAGCCGACGGTCAGGACGGCAAGGAAAACCACCATCGACCAAAAGCCGGTTGCCCCTAACTTCCCGAAGGCTACGGCCCACGGGAACAGAAATGCGACCTCAAGATCGAAGATAATGAAGAGGATGGCCACCAGGTAGAACCGGACGTCGAATTTCATGCGGGCGTCGTCGAATGCATTGAACCCGCATTCATATGCCGAGAGCTTTTCCGGATCGGGCTGCTGGAAGGCGACGAGGAACGGAGCGATCAAGAGCGCCACGCCGATCAGGGCTGCGACGCCTATAAACACAACAAGGGGAAGATAATTCTGCAGGATGCCGGTCATTAGGGGGCCTTTATCCTGCGGTCGCTGGAGGCCGCAGATTCGTTGATTGGAATTGTTCTGAGCCTTAGCGCAGCGCAACAGAGGGCGCAAGACAACCTATTTTGACGGCTCTGCCCGCCCCCGCATTTCTTTGCGCATTCGACGCCGATTCCGGGCCTCCTTATTGATTGAGATCAACGACAAGGCCGACAGGGTCGGATCGGCGCAACCGGCGATCGCACCCGGGCGCTGGGAACGCACCAATGCGATCGCTGCCTGGACTTGAGGCAGGCGGGTTTCTTCAACTCGGGTCTTTTTCGGCCTCGAGGATTTCAGCAGCCGTGTCCGTCAGACGATCGATATGCTCCGGCAGCATGGCCGCCTCGTCCTTGCTCAGATGTTCCACCAAACGCCGATTGCGCTCCACGTTGTCGACCCTCGAAACCAGCCTGCGCGGCGGCAGCCTCCATTCGCGCCGCCATCAAGCGGGCGACCTGACCGGTCAGGTCAGCCGTCCCGTGTACTTCTCCAGCTGCCCCCAGGCGTCTGCGCCGTCATTCTTCTGCCACTGCGTGTAGAAGCCGGCTTTCACCAGCGCCGCCCTGAAGTGAACCGGATCCGGCTCGTTGAACGTCATGCCCTTGGCCGTGAGCTCGGCCTGCAACGATTGGTCCATCTCCAGCAGATCGGCGCGTTCCTTGACGGCCGCCGCATCGAATTGACTGTTGAGGATTTCCAAAAGGTCGGCCGGCAGACGGACAGCGCGCGGCGGTTGGCGACGACCCAGTAGCCGCCCCAGCAGTGGTTCGACAGCGCGCAATATTTCTGCACCTCGTACAGCTTGCCGGTCGACACCTGCGCGAGCGGGTTTTCCTGCCCCTCGACGATATGGGTCTGCAGCGCCGAATAGAGCTCGCTGTAGCTGATGCTCGACGGCAGCGCCCCAAGCCCGCTGAACAAGGAAGTCAGCAAGGCCGTGACGGGAACGCGGACCTTGAAACCCTTGAGGTCTTCGACGCCTCCGCGACGAAACCATTTTGGGGAATCCACGAAACCACCCTGAAACAAACGGGGGGTATTTCCAGGGCCAACAAAGCGGCAAAGCCCGCTTGGAGGCTCACATGAACCACTCAATTCACTCGGCGGACCGCAGTACCCACCTGAAGATCGTGGTTGTCGCGCTGGTGGCTGGCATCGTGGTGGCTGGTTTGGGTATCTCGGCCCGGACCAGCGTCGATTACAGCCAGACGGCGCATGTCATCAAAGCCGGCAAGCCGATCGCCCTGACCAGTTCGGATACGATGGTCGTCCGCTAGGCCAAGCCCGACCGATCCAAAACGGGCGGGTAAATTGAAATATGAAAGGCGGCCGCCCCCAAGGCGGCCTTTTGTTTTTCGCCGACAATGCCAGCTCGACGGCCCGCGGAGGCCGCTGCATGCTCCGGGAGCAGAAGGAGGACCGAGGGGCTTCCGTGCGCGAGTTCCGAATGATGTCCGGGAAAGCGGCTTAAGTGCTTGAAAAGATGGCGCGAGAGACGGGACTCGAACCCGCGGCCTCCGCCGTGACAGGGCGGCGCTCTAACCAACTGAGCTACTCCCGCGGATGCCGTAATCGGAGACTGATCCGCGCAGGAGTGAGGACTTAAAGGCGTGCCTCTCTTTAGTCAAGGTCATTGCGAATCCTCCCGTTTGTCAGGCCTTTTTTGGATGTCGATGCAAATAATAGGCTGTTTACAGGCAAAACAGCATAGGCACTCGCCCCCCGAATCGTTTAAGGCCTGATACGTCTTAGGTTCTTAAGCCATCAAACAACGAGGAGGGCCAAATATGGCGAAGAAGGCAGCGACCCCGACCACCGTCACGCTCAAGCATCTCGCGGCGGCGATCGCCGAAGAACAGGAATTGTCCAAGAAGCAGGCCGAAGCGATTCTGAACGATCTGGTCGACCCGGATCACCAAGCACCTGAAGAAGGGCGAGCGCATCCGCATCGTCGGTCTCGGCATCCTGCAGGTGCGCAAGCGCGCCGCCCGCATGGGCCGCAACCCCGCCACCGGCGAAGCGATCCACATCAAGGCCAGCAAGAAGGTTGCCTTCCGCGCCGCCAAGGAGCTCAAGGAAGCCGTCTGATAGGACGCGTTTTCCGTTTTCCGACCTTGCGTCATTCCGGTTCGGCGTACGCGGCCCCCGGAATGACGCTTCTCGGCGTAATGTTCTCCCGTATTCACTTGCGGTTTTGATGGTGGGTTCGCCCTCCAGAGTTCACGCACACCGTAACCGAGCGCTTTCTGCGCTATGTGGTGATCGACACCCAGTCGGACCCCGCCTCCCCGACCTGCCCCTCCACCGAAAAGCAGAAGAGATCTGGGCCGCCTGCTCGCCGCCGAGCTGCAGGCGATGGGGCTGCGCGACGCCCATCTCGACGAATACGGCTACGTCTACGCGACCATTCCGGCCAATACCGACAAGCAGGTGCCGGTGATTTGCTTCTGCTCGCATATGGACACCTCGCCCGATTGCACCGGCAAGGACGTCAAGCCGCAGATCGTGAGGAATTATCGCGGCGGCGACATCGTGCTGCCGGGCGATCCGACGCAAATCATCCGCGCCGCGGAACATCCGCGCGCTGAAAGACCAGATCGGCAACGACATCGTCACCTCGGACGGCACCACGCTGCTCGGCGCCGACAACAAGGCCGGCCTTGCCGAGATCATGGATGCCGCGCATTTCCTGATCCACAATCCGCAGATCAAGCACGGCACCATCAAGATCCTGTTCACGCCCGACGAAGAGATCGGCCGCGGCGTCGACAAGGCCGACCTGAAAAAGCTCGCCGCCGATTTCGCCTACACGATCGACGGCGAGACCGCCGGCAATATCGAGGACGAGACGTTTTCCGCCGATGGCGCCACCATCACCATCGAGGGCGTCAGCGCCCATCCCGGCTTCGCCAAGGGCAAGATGGAGCACGCGATCAAGATCGCCGCCGCCATCGTCGATCGGCTGCCGAAGAATACCTGCTCGCCGGAAACCACCGAGGGCAAGGAAGGCTTTCTGCATCCGATCGGCATCTCCGGCGCGCTGGAGAAGGCCACGCTCAGTTTCATCGTGCGCGATTTCACCGACGAGGGCCTGAAGGAAAAGGAAGCCCTGCTGGAAGGCATCGTCAAGGAGGTGATGAAGGACTTTCCGCGCTCGACCTACCGGCTGGAGATCAAGCCGCAATACCGCAACATGAAGCAGGTGATCGACCGTCACCCCGAGATCGTCGACAACGCGATGGAGGCGATCCGCCGCGCCGGCCTCACGCCGATAAAGACCTCCATCCGCGGCGGCACCGACGGCTCGCGGCTGTCGTTCATGGGGCTGCCCTGCCCCAACATCTTCGCCGGCGAGCACGCGTTCCATTCGCGGCTGGAATGGGTCAGCGTGCAGGACATGGAGAAGGCCGTGCAGACCATCGTCCATCTCGCGATGATCTGGGAAGAGCGGGCCTGAGCAACTTCAAGAAGCGCGCGCGGTCACGATCCAGATCGCGGCGGGAAGCGGCACCGACTGCCCCCTGACAAGAGGCGCCAGCGCCTCGCGGATCGAATTGGTCGCGGCGGCGACCACCTCCGGCGGCTGCTCGGCCAGCGCGCGGGCGGCCGGTCCGATTTCGAGCGCGCTTCTGACCGCAGCATCAAGGCCGCGCCCGATCGCGACATCGAGCGCGAGATTGCACGGCTCCATCGCTATCCCGGTGAATCCGGCTTCGCCCAGAATGCGGTGCACGCGCGCTTCGGAGGCGAAGGCGAACGGACCGGGGTCTTCGGGCCCCTGCTGCGGCAGCTTGGGCACGTGCTTGTAGACGGCCTGCAGCGGCGCCATGAAGAACGGATTTTCGCGCGGCTCGCGCCAGCAGGCGAAGGCCAGCCGGCCCGACGGCTTCAGTGCCCGGCGCAGATTGGCAAAGGAGCGCGCGGGCTCGGCAAAGAACATCACGCCGAAGCGGGAGACCAGCAGATCGAAGCTTGCGGGCGCAAACGGATAAACGGTCGCATCCGCCAGCACGAATTCGACCGGCAGACCCGCCGGCGCGATCTGGCGGGCGCGCGCCAGCATCGGCCCGGAAATGTCGATGCCCAGCACATGTCCGGCCGGGCCGACCTTCTGCGCCAGCGCGATCGAGATGGCCCCGCTGCCGCAACCGACATCGATGATCCGTTCGCCCGCCCTCGGGCCTCGCGCGCTCGATCAGGAGGTCGGCGACCGGCGCCAGCAGGATGTCCTGCGACTGCTGCCGATCGGCCCAGCGCTGGCCGCCCGGTCCGTTCCAATACGCGATCTGGTCGGCGTTTAGGTCGTGGCCGGCGGGTGCTTCCATTGTGGAAACTCGTTGCTAGTCCGCCTTCGTCGCTTTGCAACTTCGGCGCGACAGCCTTGGCTCTGCGAGCCTCGGCTTGCCGAGCCGAAGCTCGGCAAGAGCGAAGGCTGGTAGGCGGCGAGAGATTCGAACTCCCGACCCTCTCGGTGTAAACGAGATGCTCTAACCAGCTGAGCTAGCCGCCCTCGCCGCTCTGTTTAGCGCCGCCCGAGCCCTCCGGCGCAAGCCGTGCGCTTCGTGCCCCATACAAAAAGCGGCGCCCCGAAGGGACGCCGCTCTTCGTCATATTTGATACGTTCAGTGGGCCGTCAGGCCGCCGGCGGCTTCGTCGCCGGCTTCCGGCTTGACCGGCACCTTGGTGTCCTCTTCCCAGACGATCGGCACCGGCGGGCGCACCAGCGCCTTGGAGATCGACGTCGTCGAGGCGCGCCACCGGGATGATGTTCATCCCGCCCTTGATCGCATCGGAAATCTCCGTGAGATCCTTGGCGTTGTCCTCGGGGATCAGCACCGTCTTGATGCCGCCGCGCGCGGCCGCCAGCAGCTTCTCCTTCAAGCCGCCGATCGGCAGCACCCGCCCGCGCAGCGTGATCTCGCCGGTCATGGCGACATCGTGCCGGACCGGGATCCCGGTCATGATCGAAACGATCGCGGTCGCCATCGCAACACCCGCCGACGGTCCGTCCTTCGGGGTCGCCCCCTCCGGCACGTGGACGTGGATATCGCGCCGGTCGAACAGCGGCGGCTCGATGCCGAAGCCGACGGCGCGCGAGCGGACATAGGATGCCGCCGCCGAAATCGACTCCTTCATCACGTCGCGCAGATTGCCCGTGACCGTCATCTTGCCCTTGCCGGGCATCATGACGCCTTCGATGGTGAGCAGCTCGCCGCCGACATCGGTCCAGGCCAGGCCCGTGACAATGCCGACCTGAGGCTCGCTCTCGATCTCGCCGTAGCGATACTTCGGCACGCCGAGGAACTCCTCGAGCGACTTCTCGGTCACCTTCACCGACTTCTTCTTGGAGATCATCAGCTCCTTCACCGCCTTGCGGGCGAGTGTCGAAAGCTCACGCTCCAGGTTACGCACGCCCGCTTCGCGGGTGTAGCGCCGGATCATCAGCAGCAGCGCGTCGTCGTCGATCGACCATTCCTTGGAATCCAGGCCGTGCTTGGAGATCGCGTTCGGGATCAGATGCTTGCGCGCGATCTCGACCTTCTCGTTCTCGGTATAGCCGGCGATCCGGATGATCTCCATGCGGTCCATCAGCGGTCCCGGGAATATTCAGCGTATTCGCGGTCGTGATGAACATCACGTTGGAGAGATCGTAATCGACCTCGAGATAGTGGTCGTTGAAGGTCGAGTTCTGCTCGGGGTCGAGGACCTCAAGCAGCGCCGATGACGGATCGCCGCGGAAATCGGCGCCCATCTTGTCGATCTCGTCCAGCAGGAACAGCGGATTCGAGGTCTTCGCCTTGCGCATCGACTGGATGATCTTGCCGGGCATCGAGCCGATATAGGTGCGGCGGTGACCGCGGATCTCGGCCTCGTCGCGCACGCCGCCGAGCGACACGCGCACGAATTCGCGTCCCGTCGCCTTCGCGATCGACTTGCCGAGCGAGGTCTTGCCGACGCCGGGAGGTCCGACCAGGCACAGGATCGGTCCGGTCAGCTTGTTGGCGCGCGACTGCACCGCGAGATACTCGACGATGCGGTCCTTGACCTTCTCAAGCCCGTAGTGATCGTTGTCGAGCACCGCTTGCGCCGCGACCAGATCCTTCTTGACCTTGGACTTCTTGTTCCACGGGATCGACAGCAGCCAGTCGAGATAGTTGCGCACGACGGTCGCTTCCGCGGACATCGGCGACATCTGGCGCAGCTTCTTCAGCTCGTGCTGCGCCTTCTCGCGCGCTTCCTTGGAGAGCTTGGTCTTGGCAATCTTCTCTTCCAGATCGGCCAGCTCGTCGCGGCCTTCGTCGTCGCCGAGCTCCTTCTGGATCGCCTTCATCTGCTCGTTGAGATAATATTCGCGCTGGGTCTTCTCCATCTGGCGCTTGACGCGCGAGCGGATGCGCTTCTCGACCTGCAGCACCGAGATCTCGCTCTCCATCAGCCCGAGCACCTTCTCGAGGCGCGCGGTCACCGACAGCGTCTCCAGGATGGCCTGGCGATCGGCGATCTTGACGGCGAGATGCGAGGCGACGGTGTCGCCGAGCTTGGCGAAATCGGTGATCGCCTGAACCACGCCGACGACTTCGGCGGAGATCTTCTTGTTCAGCTTCACATAGCTTTCGAAGTCCGACACCACCGAGCGCGCCAGCGCTTCGGCCTCGACCGACTTGGCGTCGGTATCGGCGAGCGCGATCGCGGTCGCTTCGTAATATTCCGACCGGTCGGTGTATTTCTGCACGCGCGCGCGCTCGAGCCCCTCCACCAGCACCTTGACGGTGCCGTCGGGCAATTTGAGCAGCTGCAGCACGCTGGCAAGCGTGCCGGTTTCGTAGATCGAATCCGGGCTCGGATCATCGTCCGACGCGTTCTTCTGCGTCGCCAGCATGATCAGGGCGTCGTTCTTCATCACCTCTTCGAGCGCGCGGATCGATTTCTCGCGGCCGACGAACAGCGGCACGATCATGTGCGGGAAGACGACGATGTCGCGAAGCGGCAGCACCGGATAAGAGTGGCTTTCGCCGTGGACGATAGATGGCCGGGGTTTCGGGGTCGTCATGGCCTATTCCTTTTGTTGTGCCCCCTTGCACGCAGTCCGCTCTTTTGCGCAACCGCCACAAGGTGCCGGGATGTTCCGGGATTGATGGCCGCCTCGCGGCCGACATTTCCGGATCGTTATTGCGACGAATCTCAAGGAGTGTTCTGTCATCGCCGACAGCATTAGGTGGCTATCGACCATGGGGGTGTCAAGTCGATTGAAAAAGGCCCGCCAATCGGGCCGAACTCGCGGAGGTAATGCTACGCAAACGCGGCCGCCGAAAGCGCTCGGCAGCCGTCACTTTTTGCACAGCCCAACTCACCCGCAGCCGGCGCGATCAGGCGCTGGCGCTGCTCTCGACGGCGCGGTCGGAACGATCGGCGTAGATGTAGAGCGGGCGAGCCGTGCCCTCCACCACTTCGCGCGAGATCACGACCTCTTCGACGCCTTCCAGGCCCGGAAGATCGAACATGGTCTCGAGCAGGATGCTTTCGAGGATCGAACGCAGGCCGCGCGCGCCGGTCTTGCGCTCGATCGCCTTGCGGGCGACCGCGCCAAGCGCCTCGTCGGCGAAGGTCAGCTCGATGTTCTCCATCTCGAACAGCCGCTGGTACTGCTTCACCAGCGCGTTCTTCGGATCGGTCAGAATCTTCTTCAGCGAAGCCTCGTCGAGATCCTCCAGCGTCGCGACCACCGGCAGGCGGCCGACGAATTCCGGGATCAGGCCGTACTTCAGGAGATCCTCAGGCTCGACGTGGCGGAAGATTTCGCCGGTGCGGCGATCTTCCGGCGCCAGCACCTGGGCGGCGAAGCCGATCGAGGTCGAGCGTCCGCGCGCGGAGATGATCTTCTCCAGGCCCGGAGAAGGCGCCGCCGCAGATGAACAGGATGTTGGTGGTGTCGACCTGCAGGAACTCCTGCTGCGGATGCTTGCGGCCGCCCTGCGGGGGAACCGAGGCCACCGTGCCTTCCATGATCTTCAGACAGCGCCTGCTGCACGCCCTCGCCCGACACGTCGCGGGTGATCGACGGATTGTCGGACTTGCGGCTGATCTTGTCGATTTCGTCGATATAGACGATGCCGCGCTGCGCCCGCTCGACATTATAGTCGGCCGACTGCAACAGCTTCAGGATGATGTTCTCGACGTCCTCGCCGACATAGCCGGCTTCGGTCAGCGTCGTCGCATCCGCCATCGTGAACGGCACGTCGAGGATCCGCGCCAGCGTCTGCGCCAGCAGCGTCTTGCCCGAACCGGTCGGACCGATCAGCAGGATGTTCGACTTCGCCAGTTCGACGTCGTTGTGCTTGGTCTGGTGATTGAGGCGCTTGTAGTGATTGTGCACGGCGACCGAGAGCACCTTCTTGGCGTGGCTCTGGCCGATGACGTAGTCGTCGAGGACCTTGCAGATTTCCTTCGGGGTCGGAATGCCGTCGCGCGACTTCACCAGCGAGGACTTGTTCTCCTCGCGGATGATATCCATGCAGAGTTCGACGCATTCGTCGCAGATGAATACGGTGGGGCCCGCGATCAGTTTGCGGACTTCATGCTGGCTCTTGCCGCAGAACGAGCAATACAGCGTGTTCTTGGAGTCGCTCGTGCCGACCTTACTCATTCTCTTCTCCGTCCGCCGTTCGATCCCGTCCGCTCGATCGCCCTATTCCGGCACATACCGGCGCATAGTTCTAGATAGAGCAAATTCCGTACCAAAAAAGACCCTACACTCCAGATGCCGCACCCAAATCGCGACTGGCTCGAATCTCCCGCGATCTTAGCCGATCTCACCTAGCCAACCATGGTCGCACCCGA
>CAVYMZ010000023.1:0-155752 GCA_963769705.1 uncultured Alphaproteobacteria bacterium
CGGCTATTCCACGCTCGGCGGCAGGCTCGCCGCCAGCTATTTCCAGGCCAACGGCACGGTGCTGACGCCGCGGCTCTCGGCCGCCTGGCAACACGCCCTCCGCTCGGTCACGCCGACCCAGGCACTGGAGTTCCAGAGCACGGGCGCGCCCTTTACCACTGCGGGCATGCCGCTTGCGCGTGACTTGGCCCTCATCGAGAGCGGGTTCGATCTGCGTCTCACCCCGCAGGCCAGTTTCGCACTGCTCTATTCCGTCCAGATCGGCGACCACGTCCAGCATAACTCGGTCCAGGGCAATCTGACCTGGCGGTTCTGAGGTGGCCGTGGGGCCCGAGGTCGATGCGCTGCTGATTGCTACGCGGCGGTCGCGCGGTAGGGACGGAGATTACTCTCCGCCCACGGGGGGCACCGGAGGCCCCCGAACTAGCAATCCTTGCGGAGCGATCGGTCAATTTCACTATCTTGGCCACGGCCTACCTAATTCTGATCGGGTCGGCGCGATCATCAAATTCGTCTATGAATTCTGGCGACGGCGATAACTCAAGAGTTGTCGCTTGAAGCGTGCGGCGCGCACGCTCAGATCACTAAAACTTCCGGCAGACGGCTAACCGTACACTGGGCGAAAGTGGTTGCGGGCTGCGCATCTATCCGCTTGAGACGTCGTCGCCGACACTCTCTGCTCGGCGGCAGCTTCTTTAATGGATGATTTGATGCTTGCAACTTCGCGGCAGCGTTTCCGGCTACGAGATCGCCGATCCCTTGTACACTTGCTCGCGGTGAACTTCTGACCCGGACTCGTCGATCACACTGATTAAAAGGTCGGGATCACTGAGCCGGGGGTCATCGCGAAGCCGCCGCGCCAGCTGCCTACTATGCTCAATCGCAGCAGCGGCTGCAAGAAACTGTAAGCCAGCCCCGTCCCTAGTCGTCACTTGACCTTTGATATCAAAATAATAGGTTCGCATGGGCAATCTTTTGGTCGAAGTGGGAGCCCCGAACGAAGATCGCCGAGGCTCCCGTCGACACCGAAGCCACCTGCGTTGAGCGGTCGGCACCCTCGTTGGGCAGCTCGGCAGTGACAAAGTGCTAATCGACAACGCCTACAATCGATTGATCTAAAGCAATTCGCACGTCAGGATAAACCTGACATGCGAGAGAGCTCGGCTCTCTGAGGTCTCACGTAAAGGACGAAGCTAAAACAAAAAGCCGTTCCGAGGCGGCTCGCCGCACGGTGCGCATAACGCCGTTTCCTCGGCGTCGTCTGATTTCGTATGGGGAGTAGCTATAGCTAAGCAATCTTTTGGTCGAGGCGGGGCGCGTCAGGCCTTTCCAATTCGTCGGCCTTACTTGTGTATTCGTCAATTAGCGCCTGCGACATTCGTAGTGTTGGCTCGTTCGTAAAGTGCCGTGCAAGACTTCGACTGCGGTACGTTTCGGCCTTATCTTGAAACTGGTCGCTACGATTGATGAGATTCCCAAAAAGATCAGGAATTTGCTAATCAAATCGTAAGGTGTCGCAGCGCAGGGAGCGACGACATATACGAGCCGCAGCCGACGAAAAAGAGCGCACAGCCCGGCTGAGGGGGTCAGCGGAGGAGCCGTGCAGTTTAAGAAGCGGGACCAGAGGTGCCAATTACGGGTTCCGCGCATGACACCGGAACAGTGGCAGAAGGCGGGCAAGCTTGGAATTGGGCTGGGTCATCAGCGCTAGAATGCGGAGCATTGCATGAAGCTGGTGACGTTCGCTTTGCGGCTCGACGCGTTGGAAGTTTGGCTAGGGACTAGCGCGCTAACAAATAGCTGATGACCAGATAGGTCGAAACGCAAACAGTCACCGTCAATGCGAGCGCAAAGACGGCACGCCACATCTGAAACGGGCTAACCTCAATGACTTGAGTTTTCCGGCCGTCGATTGTGGATATTTTCATAACTGCCCCCGCTGCCGCGGCAGATGCTCGAATGCTCAATTGTGCATTGAGGTCATTCTCGGCATTGATCTGCATCAACGCCGTTCACCGAATGCCCCCTTCACTTTGTGAAGCCCGCCACTTGAGCGAGATCAATTCCGCCGAGTCGAATTCAGCTAGCCTTTACATATACCGAGCGGTCGCTGACCTCCGTCACTTATCCGTTCCGGTAGGCGGGACTTTTCCAGCCCTGTGCCCGTCAGTAAGAAGAGGTCGCCTTGCTCGGCGGCCTCTTTCTTGTGTGCCGAGCATGATCGACAGCTTGGAGGTGGAAGTCTTCTATCCAGCCTGATGACGGCGAAGGATTAGCGAAGCGCAAGGACGTCATCGCGAGGTGGGGTCTGAAGGAAGCGTGGAGCAAAGCCGCGACCTGATGGATAAAAACCGGATAACGAGGCCTACCCGGCCGGACGAGCGGGCAAGTGATCGCGAAGTCCACAGTCATCAACGACCGGGGTGGTAAATTCGGCAGGCGTGCGGTGAAGGCGGTCGATCTTACCTCGGGAGGTCTGCGCTGTGTCCTGGATTCGGGACTGAGGCCGTCGTAAGGCGGCCTGACCGCAGCACAGAAGTCAGCAGAGGGCATATTAGGCGAAACGAGTTTCGCTGAAGGCCTGAACGCTGGAAGTGACGAGTAGATGCAGCGATATCGCATCGGCCATGCGACTGAATTCCGGGCAACCGGCCTCGGAACGGCGGGAAGGGGTGAAACCCTGACTGGCGCTGATCAGAGGGGTCGAAGCTGGCACGACGATTGCTGACATCCAAACTACGGCGTCAATAGAACAACTATTGCCGCTTAATCCAGCGAACCGCCGTATACGGACCCGTACGTACGGTGGTGTGGGAGTTGCGCCTTGCAAGCGCGTTGAAGTCTGCCGTCTGCAATGACGGCCGCGGCAAAGCCTAGCGAGCAGCCGCGAACCGAGTCTTGCGTGGCGTCCGGTAACGGCCGTTGCGAAGCGTAGACAGGGAGGGTGTAGGCCGGAATGAAGTGAACGGGAAAATAGCCCCGAAATCGAACGTGATCGGAGTAGCCGACCCTGTCTCTCAAAGGGGAAGGCGGAATCGCAGCCCGCGACAACGCGAGCGGTCTGAGGTGCTCCCGGGGTTCGTACCGCCAGCATGCAACCAAAGGAAGCAACGCGAACAAGGGAGATCCATCCGGTTCAGGCGCAAGCTTGTAGGACCTGCCAAGCCGAAGAGGTGAGAAGGGTCTGATGACCGGGTGGAAGTCAGACTGACTGATATTACTCTGCGGTCGGGAGAGCCGGCTACATGGGGAAGCGGTCAGCGGTAGTTGAATTGTTCTTGGGCGACATGGGCTCCATTCAACGGGAGTTACGGCCTTCTATTCTAAGAGAAGATCAGCTGACCATGGAAACGAAACTTGAACAGATAGCAGTGAAAGCTCGAAGGGAGCCAAATCTCCGCTTCACCTCGCTGGCCCATCACATCACGCGCGACCGGGTGTTGGAGAATCTATCAAAGATTCCGAAGCGATCCGCCGCCGGGGTGGATGGTCAGACGGTGGAGGCGGCGAAGGAGAGCTTCGAGGGCTGGATAGAGCCGATGCTCCAATCCATCCACCGCCAGGGATATCGCGCGCCTAACATTCGGCGGGTCTATATCCCCAAGCCTGGCAAGACGGAGAAGCGCCCCCTCGGGGTACCAACTGTCGCCGACCGGGCGCTCCAACGCACCACGGCTGAGGTGCTGTCCGCCATTTACGAGCAGGACTTCTTGCCCCGCTCGTTCGGCGGCAGACCAAAGCTCAGCGCCCATCATGCGCTGGGGACCCTTACTGAGGTCATCTCCGGCGGCCTGATCAGCTGGGTGCTGGAGGCGGATTTGAAGAACTTTTTTGGGAGCCTCAATCATGATTGGGTCCTCCGATTTGTCGAACATCGAGTTCGGCGATCCGCGCCTGATCAGCTTGATCCGGCGTTGGTTGAAAGCGGGCGTCTTGGAAGATGGAGCGGTTCATCCGAGCGAGCAGGGAACCCCGCAAGGTGGATCGATCAGCGTGCTGTTGAGCAACGTGTACCTCCATTACGCGCTCGACCTCTGGTTCGAGCGCGTCGTCAAGGTTCGGTTGCGGGGCGAAGCCCATCTGGTGCGCTACATCGATGACTTTGTGATCTGTTTCCAATACCGATCGGATGCCCTTCGCGTGCAGGACGCCCTGCGTCTCCGGTTGGGGAAATTCGGCCTTACTCTGGAGCCGACCAAGACCAAACTGGTCGAGTTCGGTCGGTTCGCGCAAAGACACGCTGGCAAACGCGGCAGGAACCGCCCGGAAACAATCTACTTCCTGGGCCTGACGCTCTATTGCACGCGAAACCAAAAAGGCAACTTCAAGGTGGGGATGTGTACCGAGAAATCTCGGCTAAAGCGCAGCCTCCTGTCTCTGCAAGAGCTGATGCGGCGAATACGGCATTATAAAATCAGTGACCAGGCCGGTGAAATCAACATCGTCCTTCGCGGCCACTATGCCTATTACGGTGTCGCCGGAAATCTCCGGAGTCTCGTAAAAGTTTATCGGGCCGTGGAGCGTTACTGGCGCAAAATGCTGCGCAGCCGCAGCTGGGCAGGCCGACGCCTCACTTGGGACGCCTTCAACCAAATCAAAGAACGGACACCGTTGCTGAAACCTAAACTGCGCCTCCCTTACGGGAAGCTGCAGGCACTTGCAGTGCTGTGAACCAACTGCCGAAGAGCGTGGTGCGGTAAAGCCGCACGCCACGTTCTGTGGGAACCGGGGGCGGGCGACCGCCTCCGGTGACCCGGTGGGAGGAGCTGCGAGGCTCCCCCCCTATCCCGATTTGCAACGTGCCGCGCGGGGTTGTATCTGGCTGCGGACGCCGACCGGTCAACCGCGTGTCCGTTAACCGGTCAATAACCAGCCAACCAGGAATACCTCTGCCTTCATAAACACTTTCTGGCTTTGTCCTATTTTGGCCTACGACGCGGTTGCTCGGCGGGATCAAGGGATGTCTGCAGTCATTGGGTGAATGTCCGGACTGGTAAGACTTCGCAAGCCAGACGCTATTTGTTCAACCTGCGGCTCCTGACCGGAGAGCTTGATGCCGTTGAAAAATTGTTGGGAAGTCAAGAACTGCGGCCGTGAGCAAGGTGGCGCCAGAGTCGATGAACTCGGAGTCTGCCGAGCATATCCGAATCGTGGACATTCCTGCTGGTCGGTCACCGGCACGCTGTGCGGCGGTGAGGTGCAGGGCACGTTCGCGCAAAAGGAGATGGATTGCCTGCAATGCGAAACCTATAAGCTTTACAATATACGGTCCGGTACGGAGAAATTGCGGCTTGTCAGCGAATGCGTCCCTGAGATGATGCTCTACCTCAAGGACGCCTCCGGTCACCTTGCTGAGCAACCCTCAGGGCAGTTCTTGCATGCGCTGGGCGACGCCATTGAGCAAACGCTGGAAGAAAAGGCGCAGGCGCAAAGGCGCGAGTTGATCGAAGCCAACCATCGACTCCGAGCGCAAGATGAGGAACTACGCACTCAGAACATGCGTTTCAAGACTGCCCTGGACAATATGGGCGAGGGCTTATGCATGTTCGATTCAGACATGCGGCTCGTCGTCGGTAATGAGCGTTATGCGAACATGTATCAATTGCCGCCAGAGCTGTTGAAAGTCGGGACGCCGCTCAAGGCGCTCGTAGAGCATCGCATGAGAAACGGCATATTGCTGGGCACCAAAAGCGACCGCGCCATCGACGAAAGGCTTAAGGCTTTAGGTGAGTTACCAGCAGCGGTAACGTCCAGCTGGATCGATGAGCTGGTCGATGGCCGGTTTATCTGTATTACGCGGCAACCGATGGACGGAGGCGGCTGGGTGGCCACGCACCGCGACGTGACCGAGCAACGCCGGTCGGAGGCCGCGATGGCGCATATGGCGCATCACGATGCGCTGACGGACTTGCCCAACCGAGTGCAGTTACGCGACCATATCGAGAAGAACTTGAGCCACGTGAGGCGTGGCGAGACCCTTGCGGTGCTGGGTTTGGACCTTGACCATTTCAAGACCATCAACGACACGTTGGGCCATCCCATCGGCGACGCCTTGCTGTGTGCGGTGTCCGAACGTTTGCGCGAATGCGTGCGCGACACCGATTTGGTGGCGCGGACGGGCGGCGACGAGTTCTCGATCGTGCAGGTCGGCGTGGAGCAGCCGCGCAGCGCATCCGCGCTGGCGGAGCGCCTGATCGCCGCGATGAGTGCGCCGTTCGATCTCGGCGAACACCACGTTGTCATTGGCACCAGCGTGGGAATTGCAGTGGCGCCCGGTGATGGCGTCGACTCGGATCAGCTGTTGAAGAACGCCGACTTGGCGTTATACCGGGCCAAGGCTGACGGTCGCGGCATTTTCCGCTTCTTCGAGGCCGAAATGGACGCCAAGATTCAAGCCAGGCGTAGGCTTGAACTCGACCTGCACAAAGCGGTCAGCGCCGGTGAATTTGAACTATATTATCAGCCCATCGTCAGCCTTAAGAGCAACAAGATCGGGGGCTTCGAGGCGCTGTTGCGTTGGAACCATCCAACCCGCGGCCGCGTGGCGCCGATGCAGTTTATTCCGCTAGCGGAAGAGACCGGGCTGATTGTTCCGATCGGTGAATGGGTGATTCGGCAGGCTTGTGCTCAAGCCGCGGCCTGGCCCGCCAGTATCCGCTTGGCGGTCAACCTGTCACCGGCACAATTCCGTAGCAAGGATCTGGTGTCGACCGTGGTTTCCGCGCTCACGGCCGCGGGGCTTGCGCCGGACCGGCTGGAACTCGAAATCACCGAAACGGTTTTGTTGCTGAACAACGACGCGACGCTGGCCATTCTTCACCAACTGCGCGGGCTGGGGGTCAGAATATCGATGGATGACTTCGGCACCGGCTATTCGTCGTTGAGCTATCTGCGCAGCTTTCCGTTTGACAAAATCAAGATCGATCAGAGCTTCGTGCGAGACCTTGCCGAAAAGCCGGAGTTGATCGCCATCATTCGGGCCGTCGCGGGACTGGGCGCGAGTTTCGGCATAACGACGACCGCCGAAGGAGTCGAAACCCAGGAACAGCTCGACTTGATGCGGGCGGAAGGCTGCACCGAAGTCCAGGGCTTCTACTACAGCGAGCCTAGACCCGCCGCGGACTTCGCCGAATTGCTGTCTCGCGTCGGGCAACAAGTCAAAGCTGCCGCGTGAACAAGCCAAAATTAGTTCTGTCGCATAACCATAATGACTCTGATGCAACGCGGCGAATATGCTGTGGGTAACAACGGGGAGGGAATTTGCAATGAGAAACATTCGCCGTTTCCGCGCTATGGGTTCGCTATGCCGGCAACAGGCCGCATACAATCCCGCTCAAAGTTGGAAACTTCTCGCTGAAGCGGAGTACTGGGAGCACTTAGCCCAAACCGAGATGTTTTGCCACTTCCAAGAGTGCAATAGCAGCGCGAGCTCCAGTGACCTAGTCGCCCGATTTAGTCAGATTGAGGGATATAAGTGCCTAAGTTTGACGCGGGCTTTGGACGTTGTGAAGTGCCAGTTGGCCTTGGTGTGATTGGCATTTCGCTCCTGCTCCCAGGCGGCGACTTCGTCGATGAGGGTTTGCTTGTCGGGGATGCGGCGATCGAGGCACTGGGACGCCAGGACGCCGAGTTCGGACTCCGCCAGGTCGAGCCAACTGCCGTGCTTTGGCGTGTAGTGCCATTCGAAGCGCTCGACCAAGCGCCTGGCCTCGGCGGCCGGAAAGGCCTCGTAGAGTGAAGCCTTGCTGTGAATGTTGAGATTGTCCTGGACCAGAACGATGGTCTTGGCGTTCGAGAAGTGGGTATCGGCCAGATCTTTCAGGACGTGAGCATAATCCACGGCGGTGTGGCGATCCGTGACCTTGACACGGCGCCAGCCCTCGAGCGGAGCAAACATCATGAACAGATTGGCAGTGCCGTTGCGCTCGTACTCGTAATCGAAGCGGGCCGGGCGTCCCGCTTTCATCGGGATCGGCACGCGCGTTTCGGCCAACAGTTGCTTTGAGGTCTCGTCCAGGCAGACCAGCGGGTAATCGGGATCGCGTGGCCGCGTGTACACGGCCAGCACATCTTCCATCGCCGCTACGAACGCGCTGTTCGCCTTCGGCGGAATGACCCAGCATTGCCGCCGATGGGGCTTGAGAGAGTTTTTTTAAGCGTCCGCCCGATCGTTGAATTGCTGGCGCGGTCGACGATGCCGAGTTCCACGACCTTGGTCTCCAACAGCCGCAAGGTCCAGCGCGTGCGTCCCTTGGGAGGCTTGGAGCAAGCCAGGGCGATCAGTTTGGCCTCCTTCTCGCCATCAAATATCGCTGGCACGGCCGGCGTCGCCCGTTGCTTGCGGCTCAACACCGCCTCAAGGCCCTCTTCCACCAGTTGTTTGCGCACCCGGTAGACCATGGACACGCTGGTCTCCAACGCCTTGATGATCCGGCTGTCACTCCAGCCTTCACCGGCTTCGGAGACATCGGCCTTCAGCAATATCCGCGCCTTCAGCAGCCGTTGCGCCGGGCTCTTTCCTTTCCGGATCAGCGCTTCGAGCCGTGCGCGCTCATCCGCGCTCAACCGCACAACATATCTCTTTACCGAAATCTCCTTCGCAGCCATGATTCCCTCCGTCGCCAATTTTGGCGACAAAAGCGAATCACTAAATCATTTCAAATTGGTTGAAGCGAGCGACTAGTGGAGTCCGTCGCAACTCTGAGCGCGAATGATGCGCGATGGGAGACTGCCGCATAGGTACGTTCAGACGCGCCGGAATATCTCTAAATTGCGGCGTGCCGCACAGTGCCACCATTCGAAAAAAATAGGCTATGACGACTTTTACGCTCCCATACCTTTGCTTTCTCAATGATATCCCATTCGAGGTCGTGAAGGATATCTGAGACGTTTGGGTCCTGCTGGTCGTATGCAACTTGACGGCAGAATTGGGCAAGTTCGCACAAGCGTTTGGCTTCGTTCATCGGCCTTCGTCTTTCTCACGCACGGTCGCAGCGTTTTTGGCCACTGGCCGACCCGTGCGAGAGTATCGCGAGCGCGACTTTTTATTTTGATGCAAATCAAATCCAAAAATGTGCAGCTTCAGCACCGGTCAGGTTCACTGTCGCTTCTTCTAGAAGACGCAATGCGAACTCGAAACGGTCACACCTTGGTAATGAGGCCGCTGGGGACGCAGGCGTAGGGTGCGGACAACTAAGTCTAGGGAGATGCCCATGAACGATCGCGTAGGCTGTCGTGATATGGAACTATTGTGCCGCCAACGCGCGACGTTTGATGTCCAACACAGTTGGCAGTCGCTCTCCTCATGGGCATGAATTTCGACGCGTACCGGCGCGTCGTCAAACTTCACTTCACTTCATATCGGCGACCATTCTTTCCTCGGATAGTCGCGTGCGCCATTACTATCTACCTCCGGCCCTGCTTCTTGAGCTTCTTCACTCGGTGCTTCTGATAATCCAGAACGGCCGCTGCAAGTGGCATCGAGCGCGGCACGCGCACATGTGTGAGGGAGACGACAAGCGCTCTGCCTGTTTCTTCGGAGCGAGACAATGGCAGATGATGCCGCCCTCGTCACCGGCGTATGACAAATCCCAGACGACGTCGTGCATCCGATCAGCATGGGCAACAGGGCTTGCAGAGATTCGATCAACGATGGTGCCAGTTCAACGTCAAATGGCGCAGCTGCCTTGAGTGCGGCGAGCAGCCGGGTGGTCTTCTCCGGATTGTCGAGCATAGCGTCGTGCTTCTTTAACGGGCGAACCAGAAAGCCGACAATCAGCGATGATAGGGAATATGGCTCAACAGAGCCATATTCCCTATCCGTCGCACAACCCGCCTTCCTCCCATTGCTGGTTGACCCGATCCAATGGCGATGACCTCACGGGCATTACCCCGCTTTCCTCGCCAATACGAGGCAGTCCGCCCCTCCGGCGCATCACCGCTGTGAATCGGCGCAGGGGTCAGGCTGTTGCAGGTATCGGCAGTAACGCTCTGAAGGCAATTAAGAAAGGCCAGTCAAGATGGGGTCACCATCGGCGCCGATCGGGACCCCACCCCGACGCAGATCTCTTTATTCGCCACAAGGAATTGCCGCCGTTAGTTCAAGGGGCTCAGTTCGGCGCCGATTCTACAGACAAGCCAGCATAATCGACGGCGACACGCTCGAAATTCACGGCACTCGAATCCGGCTTTGGGGAATCGACGCGCCCGAATCCTCTCAGCTCTGTCGGAACGAAGACAGCCTTCAATACCGATGCGGCGCAAAGGCCGCGAACGATCTTGACGCCTTCATAGCGCGACGGCCGGTTAGCTGTGAGCCCGTGAACCTGGATCAATACGGGCGCACGGTTGGTAGGTGTTCGATTGATGGCGTGGACCTTGCGGCGTGGTTAGTAGGCAACGGGCTCGCGTTGGATTGGCCCCGATATTCGAAGGGCAAGTACGATGCGGCTCAGCACGAGGCTGAGCACGCCGGGCGGGGGATATGGGAAGGCAGTTACGTTGAGCCGTGGCTTTATCGCGCATGTATTCGGCAAGGCGGACGACCGGGCGGCTGTTCGGACGATGCGAGCATGCATCCGTAATCGAGGACGGCCACCCGAGGGCGGCTCTCAGCTCAAACCTGAAAATCTCAGACAGCCGCCATCAATGCTGGCTTTGACTTCCGTCGATAGGCCATGAAGCCGAGCCCTGCAAAACCGAGAACCATCATGGCCCAAGTTGAGGGTTCGGGGACGGCGGGCGTGACCGACCGCACGAGAAAACTTCCGCTAGTTGCCAATGCTAGATCGGGACCAGGATTTAGCGCACCGCCAAAAGCCTCCGCGAGTGCGCAGGGACAGTCAGCAGCGTTCTGCTGGATAGATAGTATGCCCCACTCGGCATCGTTCGGACCTAAAGAGCCGTGATCTGCCGTCCAACCCCGTGTTCCGAATTGCGTGATGGTCCCGTTCCCAAACGGTATGTTCTCGAAAAAAGTTTGGCCGAAAAGCGAAATCAAATTGGTGACAGTCGTCAAGTCCGCAGCAGTCGTTGAGAAGAAAAGTGGTTCTGTAGGAATACCGCCGTCAAGAAAGAGGGTGTGAAGCTCGGATTGGAACGCAAGCCGAAATCCGTCAAATTGCTGCCCTGCTCCGAGCTGGCTTGAGACTTGGTTGATTGAGAGGTTCTGGGTCAGTGTTAGGTTAAGCCATTCCAGCCCGGTACTTGTATCCAAGACAATCGTGTTACTGCCAAAGGAGCTGTTCTCGCTCACGAGGGAAGCGCTGGCCAAATTCGGTGTATTGATTCCGAAAATCAATCCGACCGCCACCGGGAGGAATTGTACTTTTGATCACAGAATTAAATGACACTCAAACCTCCTTCTGCAATTTAAACTCGAAATCGTAGATCAGGCGGGCCATCAATGCTGGCCTCCCCTTCCGCCGATACTCCATGAAACCAATGCCAGCGAAGCCGAGGATCATCATCGCCCAAGTGGAAGGTTCGGGGACGCCACCTACTCCGTCGGTGTAACCTACAACCTGCCCGTAACCGTTTATGCCCAGCGCAAACGTGTTGAGAGCACCTGGATCATCCAGGGTCGCGTAGCCGCTCCCCAAGCTGTAGAGAAAGCCATGATCAACTCCGGCAGAGATATACGTCCCCACGACTTGGTCTGAGTCATTTATCCCATAGGCCTTCACGTCGGAGGCTCCCGGGATGTTGAGGTAGGTGAAAGTGTTACCGCTGTAAATGAAACCACTGTCAACGCCCAGAACTGAAGAAAAGCCAACGATTGTGCCCTTGCTATTAATTCCTTGAAGGGACGTTGTAGTCGCTCCGGGAGCGTCAATCGTCGTGAACAAACCAGCATTGTATAAATAGCCGTTATTAGGGCCACTTGGTTCCGCATACGTTCCGACAATTTGTCCCGTACCGTTGATCCCGTTTGCATGGGAGCTGTCCGAACCCGGAAAATTCACGGAATAAAACGTTGGTGGGTTGGCATAGAACGCCGACACAGCATTATTGGTCCCAACAATCGTGCCCAAGTTATTGATGCCGGAAATACTTGTACTGAGGGAAGCCGGGAAATTGATTGTGGTATAGCTACTGCCATTATAGCTGAAGCCTTGGGTGACCCCGCCCGAGATGTAGCTGCCAACGATTACACCTGCATCATTGATCCCGCTGGCGACGGTCGAGGTGGCAGTTGGAGCATTGAGGTTCGTGTACCCGCCGGCCGAATAAAGGAAGCCCACGTCTTGGCCTTTAGAGGTAGAGATCAGGCTGAAAAAAACTGCCCCTGCAACTAGAATCCGCGAACGCATACAATGGCCCCCAGAATTCCATAAAAAATGTATTGCGCCCTTAAAAATGGTTTTTGTCAAATTCAATTTAGGTCAATAAATATGTCCCATTAATGAATCTTCGGCGCCTCCGGCATTTCAAATTAGATGATGACAGAGGTGTCTAAGTTGTCGGCGGGCTTTCTCTCGGAACGATACGAGCATTTGACAGCGTCCGCTCGAAATAGTCCTCGCGCTCCCGCTGCATCCGTTCCTGAATCGCCTTGAAGTTCGCGACCCCATCCCTGCCGCGACCTTGGGGGCATGATTGCATCAAGCCTTCAACGGCCCCGGCGAGATTAATCCAAGCCGCGCCGATTTAAATGGGAGACGTTTTCGACACGGAATAAGACTTGTCATTAAAAAAAACACTAGTAAAGTTTTCCGGCCGTTTTTGCTTGGCAGTAAATCTTATCAGTTTTTCAAAGCGAAATAAATGGAGGGCACGGATATGAATAAAAACATAGCGCTGTCAATCCTTTTGGCCACCAGCGCGATCGTCGCGTCTGCAACTGCGAAAGCTGACGTGATTTTTAATGGAACCGCCTATTTCACAGCTTTTACCAACCAGCAGGTCGAACTCAGTTACCTACCAATATGATCAGACCACTCATGCGCTCACTGTAGGATCACCGACCTTAATCAGCGCGCTGCCTGGCGCAGACGGTCTGCTTTTTGCGCCCAACGGCCAGAACATATTGGTGGGTGGCCAAGGCGCCGCCGTCTACGATGTTGCTCCTGGGGGCACATACACGACCCAGTCGATACCTGGTCCCGGTTCTTACCATTTGGCAATCAATGGAAATACCCTCTACACCTCGGGACCCTACGGTCAATCTAATGCTCCCTTGATTTCCTACACGGTGACCAATCAGGGCAACCTGGTGGGCAGTATCCAAACAACCACGGTTACTGGAGCAGTCACGCAGGTAACCCAAATCGCTTTCGCCTCGGGAAAGGTTTTTTATACAGACAGCCAACCCAATTGCTGCGGCAACATTGGTACGATTAATCTTACGACTGGAGTTACGACCCAGATTGCGGCGGGGGTTACTGCTGGTCATGGCATTGTTTATGATCCTTTCACCGGCAAGCTTGATCTTTTCGGCGGTGGCTATGTGGGATTAATCGATCCTACGACGTCCGCCTATTTGGGCCAGGCCTCTATTAACGGGGCTAACTTTGACCAGGGATCGCCGGATGGCTTTGGCCACGCCTTCATTGCGGGATCGAACGGCATCACGTTCATTGACTACAGCCAAAGTGGAAACATTCTAGCGCCTGACTACACGACGTTTGTGGGAGGGTTCAACAATATCGACGATATTGCTCCCCTTTCTGGACCGGGCTCCATCACGGGAGGCGTCCCCGAACCCTCCACATGGGCGATGATGATCCTCGGCTTCGCTGGCGTTGGCTTCATGGCGTATCGTCGGAAGTCAAAGCCAGCATTGATGGCCGCCTGAATCAGAGATTATCGGTTTGAATATAGAAGCCGCCTTCGGGCGGCTTTTTCTTGAAGCCATGACTTCCGTTGTTGGCGGCACTTTTCGGACATGGCGCGACGTTCGGCTGAGTCGTCTAAGATCGGACTTGGCAACGGGTGGTTGTGAATCGGCGCCGGGGTCTCGTCGCTTGAAGTACCGGCAGTACCCGTCTGAACGAAATTAAGAAAGCCTCGTTGGGATGGGGTCACGATCGGCGCCGATCGGGACCCCACCTCAACGCAGATTCGGTCAGGTGCGACAAGGAATTGCCGCCGTTAGTTCAACGGGCCGAGTTCGGCGCCGATTGACAAAAATTGCCTTGAAAATGCGATGTGAAGCCTCACGGGGCGAAATTGTCCCGCTCGCGAGATCGCGCAAGGCCGGCCGAGAGACGCTGGTGAGTGGCCGTTGACGGTCATGAAGTGTCCATGATTGGCGCACGATTGGCTTCGAAAGTTTCGATGACAGAGCGACACAGCGGGCATGTCTTCAGGGATACACCCGTGAGTGCCTCATATCGGTCTCTGTAATCCTTGCTGACTTTGCGGGTGGCCGTGGGCGGCGGCATTTGCATGAGCTGCCGGCACAAAGCGAGCTTCTCTGCGCGGTAGCGATTGGCCAGGAAGCCGAAATAGCAAATACGTTGAAACCCGTCGGGAAGTACGTGAAGCAGGAACCGACGGATGAATTCGTCAGCGCCAAGCGTCATTGCCTTCGGCGATGCCAAGGCGGTGGAGCAGGCGATCACACCTAACACAGTCGCCTTTCTGGTCGAGCCGATCCAGGGGGGAAGCGGGCGTCATCATTCCAAAATCGGGCTATTTCACGAGGGTACGCGAGCTCAGCACTGCGCATGACGTGATGCTGATGCTCGACGAAATCCAGCCCGGGCTCGGCCGCGCCGGCAAGCTGCTCGCGGAGCAGCATAATGGCATTGAGGCAGATGTGACGCTGCTCGGCAAAGCGCTGTCCGGCGGCTTTACCCGCTGTCGGCCGTGCTTTCGAACAACGAAGTGCTCGGCACCCTGAAACCCGGCCGGCACGGCTCGACCTTCGGCGGCAACCCGCTCGCCGGTGCGGTGGCGCGGGCAGCCCGCGGGTGCTTGTCGAGGAGGGGATGATTGAGAACGCAGCCGTTCAGGGCGCGCGGCGGACGGGGGCTGATGCTGGCGGTCGAGCTTCACCCGGAAGCAGGCGACGCACGTCGCTACTGTGAGGCGCTGCAAAGCAGAGGCATCGTTGCCAAGGACACCCATGGACAAACAATACGCATTGCCCCACCACTTGTGATTACCAGCGACCAGGTCGACTGGGCGCTGGAGGGGATCGGAACCACGTTCAGGCAGGATTTCTCATGATGGCAATGCTCGGTAATTGAGCGAAGAAACAGATGACGCCTCACGCGGCGCAGCGTCGGTAGGAAAAGAGGGCGTTATCGTAGGTGGGTAATGGGCTGTAGCGGTCTCCCGCTACCAATAATATCAATTGATTTCAGCCTGAAGTTCCGAAATTTGTCGCACCGCGTTTTTGGTTCTGTCTGAGCAATGAACAATAGGCGGCGTCGGCTTCCGCTTGATCTGCGGATCCCATTATCCGACCAACGGTGTTCGGCGAAAGGACGTCGTCTCCCTGCGAATGCCGCACGGCTATCGCGACCTCATGGGGCGCTCGGATTTCAGACGGTTGATCCTGTGGGACTATCGCTTGCGCCGCAGGCAAGCAAACGGCGGCAGTGCTGACGGGCTGGCAGTCGCATCCACCGGTTGTGGGTGGTGCGTGCCTCCCATGCTTGATTAATAGAACGAACCTGGATTTGGTAATGAGGAGCATGGTTAGGGCACCTCGACGTCATTCTCTTTAGACAGAACCGGGTTTTCGTGCTGGTGCGGTTTGGGAGACTCACGCTAAGGAATCCAAATGAGGGTGAGTCGACTTTCAGGAGAAGGGTAGAATGGTTGCTGTGGCCCGCGAACTTCCGACAACGGGCTATGCGCTCGAGGTGGATGGCCGCCTTAAGACTCAATTCGAGACGAAAGAGGGAGCGCGGTCGGGCGCTGAGGAGCTTAAAAAGCGCTTTCCGATGTTGCGGGTGAGAGTTTATGACGCAGTGACAAAGACAAAAGAGGAAATCCTTCTTTGACTTCGGATATTCGGCATGTAACGCCCGCCGAATCTTTCGACGTCGCGTGCGACAACGAGCGGCAGGTCGGCATCGGCGATAACCGGCCGTGTCATCTGCAAGTGCCATGGACGCCATCGCGCCACAGACTTCGGCAAGTTTCTCGATGAAATCGAAGCCGCTGTTAACTTTCATCGCGCTTCTGCGAGCCGTCAATGTTGGCGGCACCGGCAAGCTTTCGATGGGCGAACTAACAGCCCTCTGCGAGGCCGAAGGATTCACCGAGGTAAGGACCTTCATCGCCAGCGGTAATGTGATCTTCAAGAGCGGGAAATCGGAATCGCAGATCAAGGCGGCTCTGGAGGCTAGCCTGAGGGCCTATGCCGGCAAGCCGATCGGCGTTCTGGTCCGAACCGCGGTCGAGCTGGCCGCGGTCCGGAAAGCCAATCCCTTTCCGGAGGCCGCCCCCAATCGAACTGTGGCGATCTTCTTGAACAAACCGCCGCCCGCGACGGCTTTGGCGGAAATCACCGGTCAGGCCGGCGAAGAAGTCCGGCTCGGCAAGCGGGAGATTTACGTCCACTACGGCGCGGGAATGGCAAAATCAAAGCTCCGGATTCCGGCGGCGGCGGACGGCACTGCCCGCAACATGAACACCATAGCCAAGTTGACAGCGTTGGCTGGATGAGCTCAATCGGCCTGTCCAGCGGTGTTTTTTCGCTGATAGCGTCGAATCCGGGCCAGTCACGAATGAATAATAAAGCTCCATCCGCGGCTCACGCATCCGCCGAAGTTCTGGAATTCGACTACGTCATCGTCGGTGCGGGGTCGGCCGGATGCGTGCTGGCCAACCGTCTCAGCGCGGACGGAAAACATTCGGTGCTGCTGCTCGAAGCCGGCCCGAAGGACACGAACCTCTGGATCCACGTGCCGCTCGGCTATGGCCGGCTGTTCAAGGAAAAGACCGTCAACTGGATGTACCAGACCGAGCCCGAGCCGGGGCTCGAGGGGCGACAGGTGTTTCAGCCGCGCGGCAAGGTGCTGGGGGGATCGAGTTCGATCAACGGCCTGCTGTACGTCCGCGGCCAGCACGAGGATTACGACCGCTGGCGTCAGCGCGGCAATCTCGGCTGGGGCTATGACGATGTCCTGCCCTATTTCAAGAAGGCCGAGAACCAGGCGCGCGGCGCCGACGAATTCCACGGCGCCGGCGGCCCGCTGCCGGTTTCCGATCTAAGCCACGCCGATCCGCTCTCGGCGGCCTTCATCGAGGCGGCCGCGGAGACCGGCATTCCCAAGAATCCCGATTTCAACGGCGCGACCCAGGAAGGCGCCGGCTATTTCCAGACCACGACGCGGTACGGCAGACGGGCCAGCACCGCAGTGGCCTATCTTCGCCCCGCCAAGAGCCGAACCAATTTGCACGTCGAAACGTCGGCGCTGGCGCAGCGCATCCTGTTCGAAGGGCGCCGGGCAGTCGCGGTCGAATATCGCCAAGCAAGGAAGCTTGCGAACCGCGCGGGCGCGCAAGGAAATCCTGGTCTCGAGCGGCGCCTACAACTCGCCGCAATTGCTGCAGCTCTCCGGCGTCGGGCCTGCGGAGCTGTTGCGCCAGCACGGCATCGATGTCGTGCTGGATGCGCCAGGCGTCGGCCACGATCTGCAGGATCACTTGCAGGTTCGGGTGGTGATGCGCTGCACGCAGCGCGATCACGCTCAACGACGTCGTCAACTCGCCCGCGCGCAAGTTCTGGCCGGCCTGCACTACGCGGCATTCCGCACCGGGCCGCTGTCGATCGCAGCCGGCACCTCGGGCGCGTTCTTCAAGACCAATCCGCGGCTGTGCGACGCCCGATGTCCAGATTCACTTTCTGCCGTTCTCGACCGACAAGATGGGAGAGAAGCTGCATCCGTTTTCCGGCTTTACCGCCTCGGTCTGCCAGTTGCGGCCCGAGAGCCGCGGCTCGCTGCGCATCAGGAGCGCCGATCCGTCGGCGCCGCCGGAAATACGGATCAATTATCTCGCAACCGAGACCGACCGCACCACCAACGTCGAAGGCCTGAAGATCTTGCGCAGGATTTTGCGGGCGCCGGCGCTCAAGCCTTACGTGGTCGACGAGGTCGATCCCGGCGCGAAGGTCGTCGACCGACGAGGAGCTTGCTGGCTTATTGCCGCCAGCGCGGCAGCACGATCTATCATCCGACATCGACCTGCCGGATGGGAAGCGATCCGCTGGCGGTGGTCGATCAGCGGTTGCGGGTTCGCGGCATCGACGGCCTGCGCGTGGTCGATGCCTCGGTGATGCCGGACCTGGTGTCGGGCAATACCAATGCCGCCATCATCATGATCGCCGAGAAAGCCTCCGACATGATCCTGCAGGATGCGTAGCCGCAATTCGCCGGTCAGAACGCATTTTGTATTTCGCGATCCCGCGCTACGTCATGGAGGCGGCGCTCTCGTGGGGGGGGCCGCAATGCGGGAATGGCCGACATTCGTTTGCATTCCGGCATCGGCTGGCCTTATGTACCGGCCGGAAATCTGCCGCGGTCCTGCGCGGCGAAGGGAAACTGAATGGCGGCAATTCGGATCAGGATCGGCACGCGCAAGAGCGTGATGGCGCTGGCCCAGACCGAGGAAATTGCCCGGCGGCTGACCGCGGCCGTTCCCGGTCTCGATGTCGAGATCGTCAAGTTCGAAACCACAGGCGATTCCGATCAGACCAGCAAGCTGCTGCAGCATGGCGGCAAGGGCGGCGCGTTCGTCGCCGAAATCCGCAAGGCGGTTGTTGTCAGGCGAGTTGCAGGCCGCGATGCATTCGCTGAAGGACATGCCGGGCAATGAAGACACCCCCGGGCTCGTGATCGGCGCGACGCTGTCGCGCGATCCGCCCGGCGACGTTCTGGTGCTGCGCGAGGGCGTTTCGATCGACGATCTCAGGCGATCGCGCGGCAAGGGCTTCAAGATCGGCACCAATGCGGTGCGGCGCGCGGCCTATGCGCGGCGGCTGTTTCCGGACGTCGAGGTGATTCATTATCGCGGCGCCGCCGATACCCGCGTCCGCAAGCTCGATCAATACGGAGATGCAGCGGCTTCCCGGCGGCGGCGAGGTCGGCCCCGCGGACGCGCTGATCATGGCGCGCTCCGGGCTGCAGCGCGTCGGGCTGCGCGAGCCGTATCGCCTATGAGTTTTCGGTTGAGGAAATGCTGCCGGCGGTCGGGCAGGGGATCGTCGCGGTGGAGTGCGCCGCGCAGGATTGGCAGACGCGGCGCATCCTGGCCGCCATCGACGACCCGGCCGCGCACAGAAGCGCCGACGCCGAGCGCGAGGTGCTGTGGGTGCTCAACGGCCATTGCAATTCGCCGATCGCGGGATTTTCCACGATCGACGGCGCGCAGATGTCGCTGACCGCCTCGGTGCTGGACGAAGCCGGCGGCCTGTTCATCGAGGCCTCGCGCTCCGGCCCCGCCGACCGACCGCGCGAACTCGGCCGCGCGGTCGGGCTCGAACTGCTGGCCAAGGGCGCGGCCGCTATCATCGAGCGCAGCCGGCCGGTGTGATCGCGGCTCTTATCCCTTATACGCCCGCACCCGCTTCAGCATCTGCTCGACATGCGCGATCGGGGTTTCCGGCTGAATGCCGTGGCCGAGATTGAAGATCAGCCGGCCTTTGGCGTAGTTCGCCAGCACGTCGTCGACCGCGGAATCGAGCGCGGCTCCGCCCGCGATCAGCGCCAGCGGATCGAGATTGCCCTGCACCGCGACTTTGGTCTGCACGCGCTCGCGGATCAGCGACGGCTCGGCCGCCCAGTCGATGCTGACGGCATCGACGCCGGTCGCCTCCACATATCCCGGCAGCAGCGCGCCGGCGCCGCGGGGAAAGCCGATGATCTTCGCGTCAGGCACTTTCGCGCGCACGCCCGCGACGATGCGGCGGGTCGGCTCGATCGACCAGCGCGCAAATTCGCGCGGCGGCAGCACGCCGGCCCAGGTGTCGAAGATCTGCAGCACGTCGGCGCCGGCCTTGAGCTGCCCTAGCAGATACTGGATCGAGTTCTCGACCAGCACGTCGATGATCTTGGCAAACGCTTCCGGGTGGCGATAGGCCATCATCCGCGCCGGCGCCTGGTCCGGCGTGCCTTGCCCCGCCACCATGTAGGTCGCCACCGTCCATGGCGCGCCGCAGAAGCCGATCAGCGCGATCTTCGGATCGAGCTCGCGGCGCACCCGGCGCAGCGCCTCATACACCGGCTCGAGTTTGGCGAAGTCGGCCTGCCGCGCCAGCGTTTCGACCTTCTCCGGCGTGTCCAGCGGATCGAGCCGCGGGCCTTCGCCGACCTCGAACCGCACCGAGCGGCCGAGCGCATAGGGAATGACCAGAATGTCGGAGAAGATGATCGCGGCGTCGAAATTGAAGCGGCGGATCGGCTGCAGCGTGACTTCGGCGGCGAATTCCGGCGTGAAGCAGAGATCGAGAAAGCCCCCCGCCTTGGCGCGCACTTCGCGGTATTCCGGCAGATAGCGGCCGGCCTGCCGCATCATCCAGATCGGCGGCACCGGCTGCCGGTGGCCGGAAAGCACTTCGAGAAAGGGTTTTTTGGGCTGAATTTGGGTCAAGCGCTTACTTCCGCAAGGAGTGATCGAGGGGCGGGATACTCGCTCCTGATACACTGTGGATGCGGACTTGGCCAAGCTGCGATCCGCCACTGACCCGCGAGAGGTCGTGGGCCGCAGGCGCATGATTCGCGACATCTCGGGCCAAAACGGCGCGTTTTCGCTGGGAAACGGCGCAGCAATCGGACCTTGAACGCACAGTCCTCCGGCCTGGCGCCTGGGTCCAGCGGTCGCTCCAAATTGGAAATTCCAAACGGGCTGGGGTCGGAATTTATCTTCGGAGCGCGCCCCGCAGAGTTTGCCTCGGCGATGAGGATGCAATCTCATCGCAGCCCCAGTCGAGCCCAAGTTGCGGCGCCTGTCTGTGCAATAACGGTCATACCGAAAAAAATCAGGGTCAGCCTGGTGCCCGGTTCCGTGCATTCCTCATCTGCCGCCCGGAACGTCCGGATGGCGGATGCGTTATCTCGGACATGGAGGCTCGACATGGCTGAGAAATTCGATCCTGCGCCGCACGACAAGCATGCCGATAATCCCCGCGAAGCCGCCGCGGCGGACCGGGACATCCATGCGAGACTCGATGCCGGCCTGATTGACACCTTCCCGGCCTCCGATCCCGTCAGCGCGGCGCAGCCGGCGCCGTCAAAGGCCGATCGGGATCAGAAAAAGCGCTAGCTCCGGGACAAGGTTCTGACGGTGCTTCGATCATCCAATACGCAACACCCAACCGGCTTCGATCAGTAATGCGGCGGCGGTTCGTTCGCGGCGCCCGGCGCGTTGGCTTCGGCCTCCTGCAGGCGCTCGCTCGAGAGCGGCGATCTGGCGCGTCAGCGCGTCGATCTTCAGCCATTGCTCGGTGATGGTCTTGTTCAGCGTCTCGATGGTCTCGTCCTGAAACATCAGCTTCGCCTCGAGCGCATCGATGCGGTCGCTGAGCGTCTTCTCGTCACTCATCGGCATTGCTGTTCCATTCCGCGCTCCCGCAATCCGTGGCCGAGCGCGACGCGCTCGTCGAAGACAAAACAGTCGCCGCGCCAGCGGCTCTCGGCTTCCGGCACGCCTTCCAGATATTTCAGGATGCCGCCTTTGAGGTGATAGACCTCGGCAAAGCCGCGCGCCAGCAGATAGCTCGAGGCCTTTTCGCAGCGGATGCCGCCGGTGCAGAACATCGCGATCCGCCGGTGTCTTGCCGGATCGAGATGGCGCGCGGCAAAATCCTTGAATTGCCCGAAGCTCTTGATGCCGGGATCGACGGCGCCGGCGAACGTGCCCATCGCGACCTCGAAGGCATTGCGGGTATCGATCAGGAGCGTGTCGGGTGCCGCGATCAGGTCGTTCCAGTCGGCGGGATCGACATAGATGCCGACCTGCCGCGTCGGATCGGCCTCGGCAGCGCCGAGCGTGACGATCTCCTTTTTCAGCCGGATCTTCAGCCGCTGAAACGGCATCGCCGCGGCCTGCGAGAATTTCAGCTCGAGATTGTCGAGCCGGCCGCCGAACAGGTCGCCGCCGCGCAATTCGCTCGACCAACGTCGCCGATGGCCTCGGCCTCGCCCGCGAGCGTGCCGTTGATGCCTTCATGGGCCAGCAGCACGCTGCCCTTCAGCCCGAGGCCGGCGCACAGCGCGCGCAGCGGCTCGCGCAGCTCCCGGAAATCCGGCAATGCGGCGAATTGATAGAAGGCGGCGACCTGGTACGGCATGCGCGGTGGTTTATCAGGCGGGCGGGAAGCGATCGACCGTCAAGGCCGTCTCGGCAAACCCGGATGGCCGGCATGCGTCATCCGCCCCCGCCATTGCCCAGCGCCTCGGGAATGTGCCATGTAGGCCCGCGCCGATACCGGCGGATAATGCGAAAAACAACGGCAAAGTGAGCAATTTGGCATGAGGAATTTCCATCTCGCCGGCCGGTCGACGGTCCACGCCCAGAACGCGATGGTGGCGACGTCGCATCCGCTGGCCGCGCTGACGGCGATCGAGGTGATGCGTTCCGGCGGCACCGCCGCGGATGCCGCGGTGGCGGCCTGCGCGCTGCTCGGCGTGATCGAGCCGCAATCCACCGGGATCGGCGGCGATTGCTTCGCGCTGGTGCAGCCGAAGGGCGAGGGCAAGATCGTCGCCTATAACGGCTCGGGCCGCGCGCCGAAGGCGGCGACGGCCGGAGTGGTATCTCGAGCGCAACATCAATGCGATCCCGCTGACCTCGGCGCACGCCGTCACCATTCCCGGCGCGATCGACGCCTGGGCGACCATCCTGCGCGATCACGGCAAGCTCGGGCTCGACACCCTGCTGCAGCCGGCGATCAAGGCCGCGGAAGAGGGCTATGTCGTCGCCCCCCGCATCGCCTTCGACTGGAAGAACCAGTTCGAGAAACTGAAAAAGGGCACCAACACCGAGCGCTATCTGCTGCCGCACGGCAAGCCGGCGGTCGCCGGCGACGTGATCCGGCAGCCCGAACTCGGCAAGACGCTGCGCGCCATCGCCAAAGACGGCCGCGACGCGTTCTACAAGGGCGCCATCGCCGAGGACATGGTCGAGACCCTGCGCGGCATCGGCGGCCTGCATACGCTGGACGATTTCGCCGGCCACAGCACCGAGACCACGTCGCCGATCGGCACCATCTACAAGGGCCACGACGTCTGGCAGTGCCCGCCGAACGGTCCGGGCATCACCATGCTGGTGATGCTGAATATCCTGTCGCGCTTCGATCTGACGAAGTTCCCGGCGATGAGCGTCGAGCGGTTCCATCTCGAAGCCGAAGCCGCGCGGGTCGCCTACATGATGCGCGAGCAGCACATCGGCGATCCCGCCTATGTCAACGTCGACGTGGCCAGGATCTTGACGCCGGAATTCGCCGAGGAGCACGGCGGCAAGATCCGGATGGACCGGCATGCTCGATCTGCCGAACGTGGCGCCGCCGATGAATCCCTCGACGGTCTACATCACCGTGGTGGACAAGGACCGCAACGTCTGTTCGTTCATCAATTCGATCGCGCATTCCTTCGGTTCGGCGATCGTCTCCAACAAGACCGGCGTGCTGCTGCAAAACCGCGGCGGCGGTTTCCGCATCCAGCCCGGCCATCCCAATTGCATCGCGCCGGGCAAGCGGCCGCTGCACACCATCATTCCGAGCCTGGTCACCAAGAACGGCCGCGCGGTGATGCCGTTCGGCGTGATGGGCGGGCAGTATCAGCCGGTCGGGCAGGTGCATGTGCTGACCAACATGCTCGACTATGGCTGCGACGTGCAGGAAGCGATCGATATGCCGCGCGGCCTGCATTACGAGGGCGTCTATCAGCTCGAGGACGGCGTGCCCGCCGCATATCGTCGAGGGCCTGAAGAAGCTCGGGCATCAGACCACCAGCGTGGTCGGCCCGCTCGGCGGCGGCCAGGCGATCTGGATCGACTGGGACAAGGGCACGCTGACCGGCGGCTCCGATCCGCGCAAGGACGGCTGCGCGCTGGGCTATTGAGCGAACCGTCTGCGCATGCGAGTTCTCCCTCTGTTACGAAGGAAGCTGAAAAGATGCGACATCCGGTTTCGAAATCTTCTCGATCGCCTTGGCCGTTGCCGTCGCCACGGCTGGCGTCTTTCTCTTCGCCGCGCCGTCCGGCGCATCGGCCCAGACCGCAGGAAAAACCATGACCACACCTTCAGGCTTGCAGATCATCGACACCATGGTCGGCACCGGCGCGTCGCCAAAGCCCGGTCAGATCTGCGTCATGCATTACACCGGCTGGCTCTATGAGGACGGCAAGAAGGGCAAGAAGTTCGACTCGTCGGTCGATCGCAACGAGCCGTTCGAGTTTCCGATCGGGCAGCACCGGGTGATCGCCGGCTGGGACGAGGGCGTCGCCACCATGAAGGTCGGTGGCAAGCGCACCCTGATCATTCCGCCCGCGCTCGGCTACGGCGCCCGCGGCGCCGGCGGCGTCATTCCGCCGAACGCGACGCTGATGTTCGACGTCGAATTGCTGGCGTGAAGTGAGAGGCATCGACCGCTGAACTCGTCTGGCCGGCACAAGGCCGGCATGACGGCAGGACAGCGCGTGACGAGAAAAAAAAGACCGGCCACACGGGCCGGTCTTTGCATTTTAATTCGATTGCGCCGGTCAAAGATTCTTGTTCGCCGCAGCGGCCGCCTTGTTGACGGCGTCCTTGGTGGCTTCCTTGGCATCGCCGACGGCCTTCTGACCCTTGCCCTTGACTTCCTGGATCACGCCTTCGCCCTGCAGGCGGTCGGAACCGGTGGCTTCGCCGATGTCCTGTTTGGCCTTGCCGATGGCTTCGTTGGTCGTGCCCTTGATCTTGTCTGCGTTGCTACCCATTGGATTTCTCCTTGGTTCTTGCTATCAGGACAAGTCACATGCGCCAAAAGTTTCTGTTGATATGGTTAGTGCTCGTGGTTTTCGGTACCGTTCGCATGCAGATTTTCCGAAAGCGAGACACGATGACAGGCTCTCACGATCATACCAGGTGCCCATGCCGATCATTCCCACGATCACGACGACGCCGAGCGCTGGAAGCACGACGGCGTCCGCGTCATTCCCGGCGACCAACTCGATCCCAACGTGCCCTCGACGCCCGGGATGGACCGCAAGGCCGCGATCAATTTCGCCCGCGTCGGCGCGCAGAAATTGTGGGCCGGCACCGTGACCATCAAGCCCGACGCCAAGACCGGCGCGCATCATCACGGCCATCTCGAAAGCATCATCTACGTCGTGAAGGGCAAAGCGCGGATGCGCTGGGGCGAGCATCTGCAGTTCACCGCGGAAGCCAGTCCCGGCGATTTCATTTTCGTGCCGCCCTACGTGCCGCATCAGGAGATCAACGCCAGCCCCGACGAGGTGCTGGAATGCGTGCTGGTGCGCAGCGACGGCCAGGCGGTCGCGATCAATCTCGACATCGAGCCGGTGGAAAAGCCGGAGACGGTGCTGTGGGTCGATCCCGTGCATCGCGATCCCGCGGAGACGAAATGACGAAAGTCATTCCGGGGCACGCGCTTCGCGTGAACCCGGATCTCAACCGCGCATCACAGTTCCACGCACGCGCGCCTCAGGAGGGCGGGGCAAGTCGCGCCGCGTGAGACGCAGCGGTTCACCGTCGGCACGGGTCGACGAAAAAATCTCAAACAGGCTGTCGGATTGGCGCCGCCGCCTTCGTCCTAGGGGGGCAACCTCAAAAAGGAGCCTGCCGTGGCCAAAATGATCTTCGTCAATCTGCCAGTCAGCGATCTCGCCCGCGCCACCGCCTTTTATCAGGCGATCGGCGCCAGCAAGAACGAGAAATTTTGTGATGAAACCGCCTCCTGCATGGTGTTTTCCGAAGCCATCCACGTCATGTTGCTCACTCCCGACAAATTTCGGCAGTTCACGCCAAAGAAGATCGCCGACGCCAGGACATCGAGCGAGGTCCTGATCTGCATCTCCGCCGACAGCCGGGATGCCGTCGACGACATGGTGGGCAAGGCGCAGGCGTCCGGCGGCGTTGGCGATCCCAGCCCGAAGCAGGATTATGGCTTCATGTATGGCCGCAGTTTCGAGGATCCCGACGGCCACATCTGGGAAGTGATGTGGATGGACGTTGCGGCCGCTTCAGCGGCACAGTCCGCAACGGTCGACGCCTGATTGAAACTCGCCCAACGGAGTACATCGATGTCAAAAATTTCTCCCTGCCTGTGGTTCGACGGCGAGGCCGAGGAGGCTGCGAATCTCTAGTTTCGCTGTTGCCGGATTCCAGGATCGAGAAGGTGCAGAAGAACACTGTCGACAGCCCCGCCGGCAAGGCTGGCTCGGTGCTGGTGGTGGAGTTCACGCTGGCCGGCAGCGCTTCATGGCGCTGAACGGCGGCACGCGGTTCGAATATACCCATGCGGTCTCCTTCAAGATCGACTGCGCCGATCAGGCCGAGGTCGATCGGTTGTGGGACGCGCTGCTGGCTAATGGCGGTCAGGCCGAGCGCTGCGGCTGGCTGAGGGATCGCTACGGCGTGTCCTGGCAGATCGTGCCGACCGCGCTTCCGCAATATCTCGGCGGTTCCGATCCTGCCGGCGCCCAGCGGGCGATGGCCGCCATGCTGCAGATGGTCAAGCTCGATATCGCCGGCCTGAAGCGGGCCTATGAGCGCAGGTCGGCGGCTAGCGTTTCCAACCACCTACGGACCTGATCGAGATCGACGCGTAATCCGCCGTTCGCTCTACCCATCCTACGCGTTCCATTGGTTCAGGTCCGAGGAAGCTGCTTCGCCGTGCGCGCAAGGACAAATGGATGCCGTGGCTGCGACAAAACAACCCGCCGGGCAAATCACTGAAGTCTGTCCAGCCTCATTTTGAAAAATATTCTTCTTCTCGTTTGGCGCAAATCACTTCCATAACTCCCGCCGTCTCACCCGAATGAGGGGCGGCTCGCGATCGTCAGGACGTTGCGTGAGATGCGGTGGACGCAAGGATAGCGCCAGACGAGCGTGCATGATGCGGACGGCGAAGTCGTGTGGTCCTGACGCCCCGACGCTGGCGTCAAGTCGAGCGGAAGTAAACGCGCGGCGACGGTGGCAAAAAAGCCCGGTCACCGGGGAGAGCGCGAAGGAAACCGTAACACTATCGCGCAGGGAAGGCCGGACTGCCTCCGCTGAACCTGTATGCCGTGTGCGTCTCTTATGTGCATCTTGCACACGAGACCGCGGGTGCAGCGCGCACCCGGTCTTCCTGCGCCTTCTGCTTTCCAGGAGGGTGAAGATGACGAAAGCTCGGGCGGATCGCGCCGCGAGAACGCGGACTCATGTCTGCATCGCTGTTTGAAAATTCAATCAGATGCCATAATGGCGCAAGCGTAATCCGCCATTAGTCGCCGGTACATCGCTCTCGAAGTGGTGGGTTACGCAAACTTTATCAACGGGCGCGCTTTCGCGCGATCCGGTGGCCAACTACACCGGCATCAACTTAGTAGTTCACCCGCAATCCGACGCCGCCATGGATGGTGTTGCCGACCGGCTGCGGGCCGGCGGTGCCGTTGACGAAGAGGTCGGCGACCCAGCCCTTGGCAAGGCGGAAGCCGAGCCGGCCGCCATATTCGAACCAGCCCTGATTGCCGATCGTCGGCACCACGGTGCCGTCGCCGGTCACGGTGGCGACGATGCCGGAATGGGTCGCGAAGGATTGCACCCAACCGCCATTGATGTTGCCCTCGACGTTGCCGAACAGATGCGTCCACTGGCCGCCGATCTTGACCAGGTTGGTCCGGTCGGTGCCGGTCGCAATCGAGGCGTCGAACGGATTGAATGCGACGCGTCGGGTCCGCGTAGCCGTTGCACCCGCTGCCACAACTGCCAGACTTCGACGGATGCCGCGACCTCGTCACGTGGCGAAAGCCGGCTGATCCAGCCCGCACGCCCGTAGGCGCCGTAATTTTCGGCGTTGGTCTGGCTATCCAGCGTCACCGCGCCGAGGCTCGTCATGTAGCTGCGGCGATAGCGCACCTTCTCCCACGGCGTCAGGATGGCGCCGACATCGAAGAACGGCCGTGACGATCCCCAGTCGGTGAAATCGTAGCGCAGCGCGAAGGCGCCGATCGGCGCGCTGGTGACGCTGTATCCGCCTTCGCTGTATTGGGTATAGGCGATGCCGGCCAGCAGCGACAGATTGGCCGTGAGTTCCTTGCGGCCGTGGATGCCGGCCGAGAACGATCCCGCCGAACCGAATGCGCTGATGCAGTCGCTGCAATTGACCTGCTCGTTGACGCCGAGCAGCACCGTGCCGAGCACCCGGTTGGTGATCATCTGGTTGAAGCGCTGGTTGCCGAGATCGCCGATCGATCCGCCGCTGGACCCGGCGCCGGTCGGTGTCGGAGGTCGGCGTAGGGCTCGGAGGCGACGGCGGCGTAGGCGTGGCGGTGGGCGAGGGCGAGAGCGTTGGGCGAGCTTGAGAATGACGGCGTTGGCGTCGGACATGCAGTCACGCTAAAGCAGATTTGCGCCGCTGCCGGAAGCACCTGCACCTCAAGCAGCACAAGCGAGATCGCCGCCGTGAGCGCGGCCGAAAGCACAACACTGCGGGATTTTGCCATCGTCAGCGCCCGCACAGCATGCCGGTGGGATCGCTGCCGTCATCGACCGGCGGCGTCACCGTGGGCGTCGGCATCGGCATATTGGGTGACGGTGCAAAGCCCGGCTGCCGCCGCGCAGTTCGCGGCGAAAGTCCAGGACGAGTGGTTGGTTTTGTGAATCGTGACCTTGCCGCCCGTCAGGGTGATGATCGCGGTATCGCCGGGCTGCGTCAGCTCGATGCATTGAAAGCTCAGGGTGCAGACCCGCGAGGCGCCTTCCTGCAGCACCACGGTGGTCTTGCCGCGCTGCGACAGGATATCGAGCACGGTGCCGCGCACGCCGATCGTCGCCAGCGGCGTCGTGATCTTGTAGGCGGTCTTTTCGGAATGTCCGGTGACGAAGCGAAACGCCCCTGTCGTCAGCCGGACGGCGATATCGCGGTAGGTATGCTCGTCGTCGAACACGGTGCGGTCGAGCTTGATCGTGGCGCTGGGGCCGAGCGACAGATTGGTGCTGTCGGCCATCACCAGCCGCGCCGCGCTGTCGAGGCCGGTGCGCACGGTTTCGTCGCGCAACACGCCGTCGCCGACATTGATCTGGCTGGTCGCCGTGCCCGCGACGCGGACGACTTCGTTCTGGATGACGGCCGCTTCGCCGACGCGCGCCTGCGCGCGAGCGGGACTTGCCGAAAGCCCTGCCGCCAGGCAGAGCGCGGAGATGCAGAACACGCAGTGACGCAAATTCATTTCATTGCCGATCGATCTATCCCGTCATCGTACCGGATCGCGCATGCTCGCGATGTTGCAGATTTGCCACAAGCTGCGCCTGATGAGCCCGATGCTTAGTGACGGCGAATTCGAAATACGTTCAAAGCAATGGACATAAAGATTTTGACCCGCTCACACTCGATCTGATTGCAACGCCACCGATCTGTGAACTTCGTGCGCAAATCACCTTCTGTTCCCGATATTTCGACCGCGCGGAACGCCATCATTGCCGTCATCCTGTTTCTCGCCGCCCATTTCGCGCTTCTGGTCGGCGTCACCACGCCGGAAAAATTCTATTTCGACGAAGTGCATTATGTGCCGGCCGCGCGCCAGATGCTCGAGCCGGTGCTGCCACAGCCGTTGCTCAATCCGATGCATCCGCCGCTGGCGAAGCAGCTGATCGCGCTGTCGATCCGCACTTTCGGCGATGTCCCGCTGGGCTGGCGCTATCCGGGCGTGCTGTTCGGCTCGCTTGCGATCGTGGCGATGTATCTCTGCGGCCTCGCGCTGTTCGCGGCGCAAGGACCGGCGATCGCATCGGCCTTGCTTGCCTTTTTCAACCAGATGCTGTTCGTGCAATCGCGGATCGCGATGCTGGATATTTTCGCGCTGGCCTTCAGCCTGTTTGCGATCGCGGCGTTCATGCAAGGCTTCCGCAAGCGCGCCCGCAGTTCTGGTTCGCGCTCGCCGGCGTTAGTTTCGGCCTCGCGGCCGCGTGCAAATGGAGCGGCTTGTTCGCGCTTGCCGTTGCAATCGTCATCGTCGCGGCGATCCGGCTGCTGCAAGGCTGGCGCACGCAGTTCGCCGACGCAAATGCCCTCGACTGGTACCGGCCGGACCTGTGGCCCGGTTTCAGATTTTATCATTTCGCCGTCTGCTTCGTGCTGATCCCGGCGGTGGTCTATCTTTCGACCTTCGTTCCGCTTTACGGGTTGTCGGTTCCGGACATCTGGGAAGCGCAGCGCCGGATCTTCGGCGATAACACCACGACCGCGATCGCGGGCCACACCTATATGAGTTCGTGGCCGAGCTGGCCGTTTCTGGTGCGGCCGGTCTGGTATCTGTTCGACAAGATCGGCGACGACAGGATCGCCGCCGTGGTGTTGCTCGGCAATCCCCTTCTGCTGTGGCCGGCTTTGCCGGCGCTCGGCGTCTGTTTGCGCGACTTTATCGTGACGCGCCGGCGCGACGCATTCCTGATCCTGTCGTTTTACTTCGGGACCTGGCTCGCCTGGGCGATGCTGCCGCGGACGCTCGGCTTCCTGTATTACTATCTGCCGGCCGCGACGGTGGCGAGCCTTGCGCTCGTCTATGCGCTGAGGCGCGGCAACAGCCCACGCTGGCTGTTATGGGCGTTTGTTGCGTTCGCATTCGCGGGCTTTGCCGCGATGCTGCCGATCTCGGCTGGCTTCGTCGGAACGTCGATGGCGACGTTCAATCGGCTGATGCTGTTCCAGAACTGGATTTAAGCACGCCAGAGCCTCGGTTCTGATTGAATCGCACGAACTTATCTCCTTTGTTGACGCGTTTCTTCATGCGAACCGGAATCCACTTCGCTCGAAAACGCTATAGCATCAGCCGAAGGCGGGAGGGGCGAGCGCCGCAACCCTCACTTCGACGCGGTCTTGGTGTCCATGTTGACGACCTCGACGCGGCGGTTGATCGGGTCCATCGGCGCGTTCGGATCTTTCGGCTTGCTCTTGCCATAACCGACGGTGACGAGATCGGTGCCGTTGATGCCGTACTTCGCGGTGAGATAGCGCTTGATGGTATCGGCGCGGCGCTCGGAGAGATCCTGGTTGTAGGCATCGCTGCCGATCGCATCGGTGTGACCGGCGACGACGAAGGTCGAACCCTTGAGGCTCGGATTGGAAAGTGCCTTGCCGAGCTCCTGCACGGCGGCCATCGAACTCGCCCTGATGTCGGCCGAATTGTAGTCGAACTGGATGTCGAGATCGATTTTCGGCTTGGTCGAAGCGATCTCCGCGACTTCCTCGCGTTCGCCGAGCGAGAGCGACCGGGTCTTGCGATTGCGCAGCGTCGCAATGAAACTGGTTTCCTTGGCCTTGACCGCGGGATCGGCCTGCGGCCCGGCCGACAGGCCGCGCGTCAGCGGCTTCGGCTGCAAGGCATTGACGATCTGGTTCGCCGAGACATTGTTGTCGCCGGCCAAGGCAAGCCCCGCCGTCATCGACAGCGCGGCAGTGAGGGTTATCGCCTTAAGCGCGGTAAGTCTGTGAAAGCTGGTCATGGTCGTGATCCCTGCTGTTACGCCCGATGGCGTGATGGTGCAGGAGGATAGGATCGGTCGAGCGGCATGAATGTGATTTAGGTCACATGACCGGCTGGCCTCATTCGATGTTCATGTTGCAGGCTGCGCTTCGGGAAACCTGGACGACCTCCGCCTGAGCTGTCGGGCTCCTTCCACGGCGCCATCACGCAGCTTCGTATCCGCTCGTCGCAAAGCCGTCGCGCCACGCCGGGGTGCGGACAACAAATCGGCCAGATGCGTCCTTAAGAAGATCGCTCGCCAAAAAAAACAAAAGCCAGCGAAGCAACAGGGCCTTGTTTCAATCACCGAAAAGATACAGCGAGAATCAAGGATATCGCACGGCCGTGCCGGATCGCACGGCAAGCTCGATGTCGGTATTGATTGGTTCCGCCATCATCGCGGCGGCGATTTTGCTGTCGACGCTGATTACCGCGGTCGGCACCAGGTTCATCGGCATGGATAGTCCGAACGACGACAATGTGTGGCTGATCGACCGGCTCACCGGCAATGTCTACAAATGCCAGGCCGCCGATCGCGGCAAGGCCTCGTGCGAGCCGGAGACCGCCACCGGAAGTATCGGCGAAAAGCCGAAGCAATGAGGCGAGCGGACGAGTTCCGCGTTGCGCCGCCATGGGCAACCAATCATTGATGGAAACAACCTATCGTCGGCTCGGAACCTATCCGTTAGCCAGCGTGGACGTTCTATTCTGTGAAGGCGACTTCTCATCACCGCGTTCGCGATCGGCAAGGACATCTGCAAGCTCGAGCTTCCGGCCAATGGGCGCTGACCCGGCTGTCCAGGCTTGCGAATCCGGCTACATTGCCGCGCGATGTCCCGCGCCGATAAACTCCATTCCCTGACCAAGGCCGAGGCCGGCCGCATCTGGCTGCGCGCCCAGCGGCTCGACACGCGCGCGCCGTTCGGCGACGGGCCGCAGGCGACGGCGGCGGCGGTCGAACATCTCGGCTATGTGCAGATCGACACCATCAACGTCATCGAGCGCTGCCACCACCATATCCTGTGGAACCGGATTCCCGACTATCGGCGCGCCGATCTGCGCCAGGCCCAGAGCGTCGACAAGAAGCGTGTTCGAATACTGGACCCATGCGCTGTCCTATGTGCCGACAAAGGATCTGCGCTTCTTCATTCCCGCCATGAAGCGCCACAAGCGCGAGGGCCACAAATGGCTCTCCTCGGTCACGCCGGCCGATCTGCGCAAGGTGATGCGGCTGATCCGGCAGCGGCGGCGCGCTGACCATCCGCGACATCGACGACGACGTGCTGGTCGACAAGGAGCATCTGTGGGCGAGCCGCAAGCCGTCGAAGCGGGCGCTGCAGCTGCGTTCTATACCGGCGTGCTCACGATCTCGCGAGCGCAACGGCATGCTCAAGACCTATGAGCTGATGACGCGGCATTTCGGCTGGGACAAGCCGCCGAAACCCGCGTCCGCGACGCGAGGCCACCGCCTATCTGCTCGACCGCGCCTTGCGCGCGCAGGGCGTCGTCAGCCTCGATTCGATCTGCCATCTCGACGCGCCGAGCAAGGCGGCGAGTCCGCCGCCTGATCGAGGCGCAGGGTCCGCCGCAACGAGCTCGTGCCGGTCGCGCTCGAAGGCGCCGGCAAGCAGGAGCATTGGGCGCGCCCGGAGACGCTGGAGCACGCAGGCGGCGATGCGCCGGAACTGGTGCACATCCTCTCGCCGTTCGATCCCCTGATCATCCAGCGCAAGCGCACGCATTTGTTCTTCGACTACGAGCATCGCTTCGAGGCCTATGTGCCCAAGGAGAAGCGTGTGTTCGGCTATTTCGCGCTGCCGGTGCTGGCCGGCGACGACATCGTCGCCGCGCTCGATCTCAAGACCGACCGCAAGAACCGCAAATTGCTGGTGCAGAAATGGAGCTGGGTCGGCGCATGCGCGCAAAGCGGGGCGCGCGCAAGGACTTGAAGCGCCGCATCGAGGAGGAACTGCATCGCTTCGAGCGGTTTCAACTCGCGGAGTGAGGGGCGTCCCGCGTTCGAAAGTGCCGACATTGCGAAGCGGTCCAGCCATGCTCCCAGCATGATCCCGACGCCGTAAGCCAGCATGTTCCATGGCGAGAAGATGCGGCCAAGCAACAGCGCGCCCGCCGTCGTCAGCCGGAAGGCGTCGAGCCAGGGGGCATGCACCAGACGAAACAGCTCGACGCAAACGGCGATCGTCGCGGAAATCGCCGCGATGCTCCACCGCGACCGATCTGGCGCAGCCATCGCGACCAGGAAGAAGACCATCGTCGCCCACAGCATGGAGCCGCCGTATTTCACGATAAAGGCTGGCAGCCCAAGGCCGAGGCCATAGCCGCGCAGGGCGAGGCCAAGGATGATGACCGACAGGCACAGGCAGGCGCGGATGATCAAGTTGGCTCCAGCAGTCAGGTACGGCCGAAGCGGAATCGGCGCAAAAAGCTGCGTAAACATATCTGCTCAACTTCCCGAAATCGTATCTCATCTCAGAGTGCCAAGGACCCGCCTCGCACAGTGAAGATGGGCGGGCGTTTGCCGCGGCATAGCAACTTAACACTCACGAAATCATGATTACTGACGAATATTGACATTCGTCACTAAACACTCGACACTTCCCGCAAGCTAACCGAGGGAAGCCGTCATGTTCGTCCGTTCGATTTTATCAAGCTATTCCAGGCTATTAGCTGGTGTATCGCTGGCCCTGTTGGCGGTGGCGCTGGCCGGCTGCAACGACACGGTCGCCGAAAAGGCCACCCCGTCGCGCCCGGTTTTGGTGGCCACGGTGCATTACGAGGCGGAATCGCCGGAGCGCAGTTTTGTCGGCACCATCAAGCCCCGGATCGAGACCGACATGGGCTTTCGGGTGCCCGGCAAGGTCGCAAAACGCCTGGTCGAAGTCGGCCAGACCGTCGATGTCGGCCAGCCGCTGGCCACCCTCGATGAGGTCGATCTGAAGCTGCAGGCCGAGCAGGCCGAGGCCGAATTGCGTGCCGCCACCGGCGTGCTGGCGCAGGCCGCCGCCGCCGAAACCCGCGCCAAGGAATTGCGCGCCAAGGGCTGGGCGACCGACGCGCAGCTGGATCAGGCCCGGGCCACCGCCGACGAGGCGCGCGCGCGGCTCAACCGCGCCCAGCGCTCGGTCGAACTCACCAACAACTCGCTGTCTTACGCCACGCTCGCCGCCGACAGCCGCGGCGTCGTCACCGCGACCCTGATCGACCCCGGCCAGGTCGTGGCGGCCGGCCAGACCGCGATCCGCGTCGCGCGCTTTGCCGAAAAGGAAGCCGTGGTCGCGATCCCCGAAACCCTGCTCGGCCGCGCCAAGGAAGGCGCCGCCACCGTGACGCCTGTGGTCGGAGCCCGACAAGACATATGCGGCAAAGCTGCGCGAGATCGCGCCCACGGCCGATCCCGCGACGCGAACCTATCTGGCAAAATTTTCGCTGCCCGGCGCCGGCGACAACGTCTCGCTCGGCATGACCGCGACGCTGACGCTGGCCGATCCCGCCACCACGCGCGTGGCGCGGCTGCCGTTGTCGGCGCTGTTCAGCGAAGGCGGCGATCCCTCCTTCTATGTCGTCGACGACAAGGGCGACGTGTCGCTGAAGCCGGTCACGGTGAAATCCTATGAGAGCAACGACGTCGTCATCACCGGCGGCGTCGATGAAGGCGCCAAGGTGGTGGCGCTTGGCGTGCAGAAGCTCGATCCGGCCCAGAAGGTCCGGGTCGTGTCGTCGTTGTCGTTCTAGTCCCGTCATTGCGAGCGAGCGAAGCGACGAAGCAATCCAGACTTCCTTTGCGGTACGATGGATTGCTTCGCTTCGCTCGCAATGACGGCCAGAGCAGGTTCGGTTCATTTGGAGAGGCGCGATGAAGCACTTCAATCTTTCGGCCTGGGCGGTCAGCCATCCCGCATTGATCCTGTTTCTCGTCATCGCGCTCGGCGCCGCCGGCTTCTTCTCCTACGAGCGGCTCGGCCGCGCCGAGGATCCCTTCTTCACCGTCAAGGTGGTGAACGTCTCGGCGATCTGGCCGGGCGCCACCGCGCCAGGAAATGCAGACCCAGGTCGCCGATCCCATCGAGAAGAAGCTGCAGGAACTGCCCTATTTCGAAAAGGTGCAGACCTATTCGAAGCCGGCGTTCACGGCGATGCAGGTCACGTTCAAGGATTCGACGCCGCCGAAGGACGTGCCTTATCTGTTTTACCTGCTGCGCAAGAAGCTCGCCGACGTGCAGCCGAGCTGCCGGCGAATCTGCTCGGCCCCGTCGTCAACGACGAATTCTCCGACGTCGATTCCATCCTCTACATGATGACCGGCGACGGCGCCGATTACGCGCAGTTGAAGAAGGCCGCCGAAGGCATGCGCCAGCGGCTGTTGAAGGTGCCGGGCGTGACAAAGGTCGATCTCTACGGCACCCAGGACGAGAAGATCTACGTCGAATTCTCGCATGCCAAGCTGGCGACGCTCGGGATCACGCCGCAGGCGCTGTTCGATTCGCTCGCCAAGCAGAACAATGTCGTGCCGGCCGGCACGGTCGAGACCTCCTCGCAGCGCGTGCCGCTGCGCGTCACCGGCGCGCTCGACGGCGTCAAGGCGGTGGCGGAGACGCCGGTCGAAAGCAACGGCCGGGTGTTCCGGCTCGGCGATATCGCCACCGTCACGCCACGGCTATGTCGATCCGCCGAGTTTCGTGGTGCGCCAGGAAGGCAAGCCCGCGCTCGGCATCGGCGTGGTCACCGCCAAGGGCGCCAACATCCTGGAGCTCGGCAAGGACGTCGCGGACGCCACCGCCGAATTCATGAAGGCGGTGCCGCAGGGCATCAATGTCGAGCAGATCGCCGACCAGCCCAAGGTCGTCGAGCACGCCGTCAGCGAATTCGTGCATTCCTTCATCGAGGCGCTGGCGATCGTGCTGTTCGTCTCCTTCGTGGCGCTGGGCTGGCGCACCGGCATCGTGGTGGCGCTGTCGGTGCCGCTGGTGCTGGCGATCGTCTTCATCGTCATGAACGCGATGTCGCTCGATCTGCACCGCATCACGCTCGGCGCGCTGATCATCGCGCTCGGGCTTCTGGTCGACGACGCCATCATCGCGGTCGAGATGATGGTGGTGAAGATGGAGCAGGGCTGGGACCGCGTCCGCGCGGCGTCCTTTGCCTGGGAATCCACCGCGTTTCCGATGCTGACGGGAACGCTGGTCACCGCGGCCGGCTTCCTGCCGATCGGCTTTGCCAATTCGGCGGTCGGCGAATATGCCGGCGGCATCTTCTGGATCGTGGCGATCGCGCTGGTCGCGTCCTGGTTCGTCGCGGTGATCTTCACGCCCTATATCGGCGTCAAGCTGCTGCCGAACATCGCGCTCCACCACAACCACGATCCGCACGCGGTCTACGAGACCCGCATCTATCGGATCCTCCGCAGCATGATCGCCTGGTGCGTCGAGCACCGCATCAAGGTGGTGCTGGCGACCGTCGGCGTGTTCGCGCTCTCGATCGTGGGCTTCGGCCACGTCCAGCAGCAGTTCTTCCCGCTGTCGGAGCGGCCCGAATTGTTCCTGCAGCTTCGCCTGCCCGAGGGCACCGCGTTCAACGTCACCGAGAAATCGGTGAAGAAGGCGGAAGCGCTGCTGAAGGACGACAAGGACATCGCGACCTACACCGCCTATGTCGGGCAGGGCTCGCCGCGCTTCTGGCTCGGGCTCAACCCGCAACTGCCGAACGAGGCGTTCGCCGAGATCGTCGATCGTCGCCAAGAACGTCGAGGCGCGCGAGCGGATCAAGGCGCGGCTGGAGAAGGCGGTCGACGACGGCGCGCTGACCGAAGCCCGCGTGCGCGTCGACCGCTTCAACTTCGGCCCGCCGGTCGGCTTCCCCGTGCAGTTCCGCGTCATCGGCCCCGATCGCCAACGTCGTGCGCGACATCGCCTACAAGGTGCGCGACGTGGTCAGGCAGAACGACAACGTCAAGGATCCGCAGCTCGACTGGAACGAGCAGTCGCCCTATCTGAAGCTCGTGGTCGATCAGGACCGCGCCCGCGCGCTCGGCCTGACCCCGCAGGACGTCTCGCAGGCGCTCAGCATGCTGATCTCGGGCGCGCCGGTCACCACCGTGCGCGACGGCATCGAGAAGGTCGACGTGGTCGCCCGCGCGGTGCCGTCCGAGCGGCTCGATCTCGCCCATGTCGGCGATCTCACCGTCACCTCGCGCAACGGGGTCGCGGTGCCGCTGTCGCAGATCGCCAAGATCGAATATGCCCACGAGGAGCCGATCATCTGGCGGCGCAACCGCGACATGGCGATCACCGTGCGCGGCGACGTCGTCGACGGCGTGCAGGCGCCCGACGTCACCAACCAGATCTGGCCCAAGCTGCAGGAAATCCGCGATCATCTCGAGCCGGCCTACCGGATCGAGGCGGGCGGCGCGTTCGAGGAATCCGCCAAGGGCAATGCGTCGATCTTCGTGCTGTTTCCGCTGATGGTCGATCGTGATGCTGACGCTGCTGATGATCCAGCTGCAGAGCTTCTCGCGGCTGATCCTGGTGTTCCTGACCGCGCCGCTCGGCATCATCGGGGCGTCGCTCGGGCTGAACGTCGCCAACCAGCCGTTCGGCTTCGTGGCGCTGCTCGGACTGATCGCGCTGGCCGGCATGATCATGCGCAATGCGGTGATTCTGGTCGACCAGATCGAAACCGACGTCGCCCACGGCCTGACCCGCAAGGAAGCCATCGTCGAAGCCACCGTCCGGCGCGCCCGCCCGGTGGTGCTGACCGCGCTGGCCGCGATCCTGGCGATGATCCCGCTGTCGCGCTCGGCGTTCTGGGGCCCGATGGCGATCACCATCATGGGCGGCTTGTTTGTTGCAACCTTCCTGACCTTGCTGTACCTGCCGGGCCTCTACGCCCTCTGGTTCCGCAAGAGCCTTGAAGAAAGCGGCGCCGAGCAAGCACGGTTGATCTTGCGCCGCAGCATCACGGCGAAGCCGAACCCGCATTTCCGCTTGCCGAGGCGGCGGAATAATTGAACATTGAGCAGCACTGAATTGAGCACCGACATGACGCTGGTTTCCGAACATATCGAACCCGACACGCGGGAACGGATTCTCGTGGTGGCGGAGCGCCTGTTTCGCGAAATCGGCTACCAGAAGACCACCGTCGCCGACATCGCCAAGGTGCTGCGCATGAGCCCGGCGAACGTCTATCGCTTTTTCGATTCGAAAAAGGCGATCCACGAGGGCGTCGCGCGCACGCTGATGGGCGGGGTCGAGGACGCGGCCCAGGCGATCGCGGCCAAGCCGCGGACCGGCGGCCGCCCGCCTGCGCGAGCTCGTCACCACCATCCATCGCATGAACTCGGAGCGCTATGTCGGCGATTCCAAGCTGCACGAGATGGTCGAGATCGCGATGGAGGAGAGCTGGGAGGTCTGCGTCGCCCATATGCAGCGGCTGACCGAGACCATCGCCCAGGTCATCGCCGAGGGCGCGGCGTCGGGCGAATTCGACGCCCCGGACGTGCCGCTGGCGGCGATGTGCACCTGCACCGCGATGATGCGGTTCTTCCATCCGCAGATGATCGCCCAGGCCGTCAACAAGCCGGGGCCGTCGCTGGACCAGATGGTCGATTTTGTCCTGGCGGGACTGGCGTCGCGCGCAGGACGGCTGGCAAATAACGAAGCCTCCGTCATTCCGGAGGCGAGCGAAGCGTAATCCGGGAGAGCCTAACCTAATTGCGCGATATCCTCGGATTGCGCTGTCGCTCCATCCCGGCAATGACTGGCCTTCGCAATGACTTGCGCAGTAAGAAGGAAGCCACGGCGTGGACGCATCAAGCCCGAAAGACCTGCATTATTACGAGCCGAAGAACGGCCACGGCCTCAAGCACGATCCCTTCAACGCCATCATCGCCCCGCGGCCGATCGGCTGGATCTCGTCGCGGGACGCCAAGGGCAACGTCAATCTGGCGCCCTACAGCTTCTTCAACGGCTTTTGCTACACGCCGCCCATCATCGGCTTTTCCTCGACCTCCTGGAAAGACAGCGTCGCCAATATCCAGGAGACCGGCGAATTCGTCTGGAATCTCGCGACCATGGATCTGGCGCAAGCAGATGAATGCGACCGCGGCGCATGTCGCCCACGACGTCAGCGAATTCAAGATCGCCGGGCTGACGGCGGTGCCGGGCAAGACTCGTCAATGTGCCCCGGGTCGCGGAAAGCCCGGTCTCGTTCGAATGCAAGCTGACGCCAGATCATCCAGTTGCAGGGCGCCGACGGCAAGAAGGTGCCAGGCCTGGCTCACCCTCGGCGAGGTCGTCGCCGTGCACATCGACAAGGCCTTCATCAAGGACGGCGTCTACCAGACCGCGCTGGCGCGCCCGATCGTGCGCGCCGGCCGCCGGGGCGATTATTTCGAGATCCGCCCCGACGCCATGTTCGAGATGGCGCGGCCGGATTGAGCTCGTTCCCATCGGTCGCTCATACGCGGATCGCGTTGGAACCGAGCGCGTATGCCGTTATCGTCGCTCCGCGCCTGGATCAATTTCGCTTTATTTTCAATGCGAAGTGTTCACCGGAATCCCACGCTTTCCGGCTAAAATGAGCCGTCTTTTGGCATATGCGCTGACCGCCGGCCGCGCAGCACTCCCGACGATGAGGACATCGCCATGAGCACCTTTGCCTTTCGCCGCGATATCATCACCAAGCCGATCTTCGCCTGGGCGCATGGCGCGTTGCCGGCGATGTCGGATACCGAGCGCGAGGCGCTGGAGGCCGGCGACGTCTGGTGGGACGCCGATCTTTTTACCGGCGATCCCGACTGGTCGAAGCTGCTTGCCACTCAGCCGGCGACTCTGACTGCGGAAGAGCAGGCGTTTCTCAGCGGCCCGGTCGACGAGCTCTGCGCCATGCTCGACGACTGGAAGATCAATTGGGAATGGCGCGACCTGCCGCCGGAGGCCTGGGACTTCATCAAACGGAAGAAGTTCTTCGGCATGATCATTCCGAAAGAATATGGCGGGCTCGGCTTCTCGCCCTATGCGCATTCGGAAGTGGTGCGGAAGATTTCCTCGCGCTCGCTGACCGCCGCCGTCACCGTGATGGTGCCGAACTCGCTCGGGCCCGGCGAACTCTTGATGCGCTTCGGCACCAGGGATCAGCAGCAGCAATGGCTGCCGCGCCTTGCCGACGGCCGCGAGATTCCCTGTTTCGGGCTGACCAGTCCGGAGGCCGGCTCCGACGCCGCCTCGATGATCGACAGCGGCATCATCTGCAAGGGCAATTTCGAGGGACGCGAAGTGCTGGGGCTGCGTCTCAACTGGCACAAGCGTTACATCACGCTCGGCCCGGTCGCGACGCTTTTGGGCTTGGCTTTCAAGGCCTTCGATCCCGATCATCTCGTGGGTTCGCAGGATGAACTCGGCATCACCGTGGCGCTGATCCCGACGCATCTGCCCGGCGTCGAGATCGGCCATCGCCATCTGCCGGCGATGCAGGTGTTCCAGAACGGCCCGAACTGGGGCCGCGATGTCTTCATCCCGATGGATTACATCATCGGCGGGCAGGAGCGTCTCGGCCAGGGCTGGAAGATGCTGATGACGGCGCTCGCCGCCGGCCGCGGCATCTCGCTGCCGTCATTGTCGGCGGCGGGCGCGGCCTTTGCCGCGCGCACCACCGGCGCCTATGCGCGGATCCGCGAGCAGTTCAACGTGCCGATCGGCAAGTTCGAAGGCATCGAGGAGCCGCTGGCCCGGATCGCCGGCACCGCCTATCTGCTCGACGCGGCGCGGCGGCTGACCTGCGCCGCGCTCAACCAGGGCCATCATCCCGCGGTCATCTCCGGCATCATGAAGCTGCAGGCGACCGAGCGGATGCGGATCGCGATCGACGATGCCATGGACATCCATGGCGGCAAGGCCGTGATCGACGGCCCGCAGAATTACATGGGCAGTCTCTATCGCTCGGTGCCGGTCGGCATCACCGTCGAGGGCGCCAATATCCTGACCCGCAATCTGATCGTGTTCGGGCAGGGCGCGATCCGCGCCCATCCCTATCTTCTGGACGAGATGAACGCGCTCGGCGACGAGGACCGCGCCAGAGGGTTGGATGCCTTCGACAAGGCGTTCTGGAAACATATCGGTCACAGCATCACCACGCTGTTCCGCGCCTGGGGCCGCAGCTGGACCGGTGGGGCGTTCGCGCCGGCGCCGGACGCCGGCGAGGCGACCGGGTTCTATCGCCAGCTCTCGCGTTACTCGTCGGCGTTCGCGCTCTGCGCCGACATGGCGCTGCTGACGCTCGGCGGCGCCCTGAAGCGCAAGGAAATGCTGTCGGCGCGGTTCGGCGATATCCTGTCGGAACTGTATCTGCTGTCCGCCGCGCTGAAACGCTGGCAGGACGAGGGGCGGCAGGCGGCCGATTTTGCCGCGCTGGAATGGTGCATGGCGAGCGGCTTCAAGACCATCGAGAACCGCTTCGCCGAAATCCTGGCCAACCTGCCCAACCGCTTTGTCGCTGGCCTTGCTGAAATTCGTGGTCCAGCCGTTCGGCGCCCGCGTGCTCGGGCCTTCCGACCGCGTGATCCATCAATGCGCGCAACTGGTGCTGGAGCCGTCGGCGGCGCGCGACCGCCTGACGCCGGATCTGTCGCATGTCGATGACGACGGCGGCGTCGCGCGGCTGGAAAAGGCGTTCCTGCTGGTCACCGGCGCCGAGGATATCGCCAAGCGATTGCGCGCCGCCCACATTCACGACTGGAAGGAGGCCGTGAAGAAGGGCGTCATCACCCAGGCCGAGGGCGACCAGCTTGCGGCGGCGCATGAAGCGGTTGCGAAAGTGATCGAGGTCGACGACTTCGCGCCGGAAGCGCTGTCGCCGATTTACAAGAAGCCTGCCGACGTGCATCAGTTCTTTCAGGAACTCGGTGAACAGAGGGCGGCAAGCTGATGGCGCGACCGGTTTTTATCATCGACGGCAGCCGGACGCCGTTCCTGAAAGCGCGCAGCGGGCCGGGGCCGTTCACCCCGGTCGATCTCGCCGTGCAATGCGGCCGGCCGCTGCTCGCCCGGCAGCCCTTCGCGCCGTCAGCCTTCGACCAGGTCATCCTCGGCTGCGTCAATGTCATTGCCGACGAGATGAACCCGGCGCGCGTCGCAGCGCTTGCGGCTCGGCATGGGCGAGGCGATGGTGGCGTTCACGGTGCAGATCAATTGCGGCTCCGGCATGCAGTCGATCGACACCGGCTACCGCTATATCCGCGAGGGCGTCTCCGACCTGATCCTGGCCGGCGGCGCCGAAGCCCTGAGCTACGCGCCGCTGGTGTGGCCGCAGCAGGGTGTGCGCTGGTTCGCCGGGCTGGCCGGCGCCAAGGGGATTTTGGCCAAGATCGCGGCGCTTGCCAAAGCGCGCCCGGCTTATTTCAAGCCGATCATCGGGCTTGAGCGCGGGCTCACCGATCCCATCACCGAACTCAATATGGGCCAGACCGCCGAAGTGGTCGGCCATCTCTTCGGCATCACCCGCGCGCAGTCCGACGCCTACGCCGCCGAAAGCCACAAGCGGCTCGCCAACGCCCAGGCGCAAGGCTGGCTGAAAGGCGAGGTCGAAACCGCGTTTGCGCGCGACGGCAAATTCTACGATCACGACGACGGCGTGCGGCCGGACTTCGACGCCGGAGACACTGGCAAAGCTGAAGCCGGTGTTCGAGCGGCCCTGGGGCCAGGTCACCGCCGGCAATTCCTCGCAGATCACCGACGGCGCGTCCTGGACCATCCTGGCCTCGGAAGAGGCGGTCAGGAAGCACGGCCTGACGCCAAAGGCCGTGATCGTCGACAGCCAATGGTCGGCGCTCGATCCCTCGATCATGGGCCTCGGCCCGGTGCTGTCGGCGACCGAGCTTTTGAAGCGCAACAAACTGTCGCTTGGCGGATATCGAGACCTGGGAATTGAACGAGGCGTTCGCGACGCAGGTGCTCGGGCTGCCTCGCCGCCTGGAACGACGATAAATTCTGCCGCGAGATTTTGGGCCTCGAGGCCGCCGCCGGGCGAGATCGATCGCGGCAAACTCAATGTCGACGGCGGCGCGATCAGCCTCGGCCATCCCGTCGGCTGCAGCGGCAACCGGATCGTGCTGCATCTCGTCAACGCCATGAAGCGGCTCGGCACCAAACGCGGCATCGCCACCGAATGCATCGGCGGCGGGCAGGGCGGCGCGATGCTGATCGAGACGGTGTGACCATGGATTCCAGGATCATGAACGTTCTCGGCGACCGCGTGCTCGAACTCGGGCCGAAGCCCGAGGAGAGCGGCCCTATCGGAATTTCAAGCTGACGCGCGATGCCGACGGCATCGCCTGGCTGCTGTTCGATCGCGAAGGCGCTAGCGCCAACACGCTGTCGGCCGAAGTCATCGAGGAACTCGATACCGTGCTGGCGGCGCTGGAAAGCCAGCGCCCGGCGGGCCTCGTCATCCGCTCGGCGAAGAAGTCCGGCTTCATCGCCGGCGCCGACGTCAACGAATTTCGCGGCGCGACCGATCCCCGCGCCGTCGAGACCGCGATCGGCCGGGCGCATGCGGTGATCGACCGCCTCGAAGACCTGAAAATGCCGAGCGTCGCTGTGATCCACGGCTTCTGCCTCGGCGGCGGCCTCGAAGTCGCGCTGGCCTGCCAGTCGCGCATTGCGATCGACGGCGCCCGCTTCGGCTTTCCGGAGGTGATGCTCGGCCTGCATCCGGGGCTCGGCGGCACCGCGCGCTTCACGCGGCTGGTCAATCCGATGCAGGCGATGACCTTGATGCTGACCGGCAGGACCATCGACGCGCGCCGGGCAAAGTCGCTCGGGCTGGTCGACGGCGTGGCGCAGGAGCGCCATGTCCGCAATGCCGTCAAGGACGCGCTGTTCGGCCATCTGAAACGCGCCCGGCCGGGTCTCCTCAACGCGGTTCTGAATTTCACGCCGGTGCGCGGCTTCCTTGCCAGCCGGATGCGCAGCGAGGCCGAAAAGGCGGCGCCCGCACGAGCATTATCCCGCGCCTTACGCGCTGATCGATCTCTGGGAAAAGCACGGCGGCGACAAGGCGGCGATGCTGGCGGCGGAAAAGACCTCGTTCGCCCATCTGATGGTGACGCCGACGGCGCAAAACCTGATCCGGGTGTTCTTCCTGCGCGAGCAGATGAAGAAACTCGCAGGCAGCGGCAACAAGGTCGGCCATGTCCATGTCATCGGCGCCGGCGCGATGGGCGGCGACATCGCGGCGTGGTGCGCCAATCAGGGCCTGCGGGTGACGCTAGCCGACATGAAGCCGGAGCCGATTGCGGGCGCGATGAAGCGCGCCGCGGATCTGTTCGGCAAGATCATGCGCAAGCGGACCGATGTGCGCGACGCGCTGGACCGGCTGGTGCCCGATATGGACGGCGAGGGCGTCCGCAACGCCGACCTCATCATCGAAGCGGTGCCGGAAAAGCTCGGAGCTGAAGCAGAAGGTCTATGCGGGCCTCGAGCCCCGAATGAAGCCGGGCGCGATACTCGCCACCAATACGTCAAGCATTCCGCTGCAGGATCTGCGCACCACCTTGCAAAAGCCGGAGCGGCTGGTCGGGCTGCACTTCTTCAATCCGGTGTCGCGGCTGCAACTGGTCGAGGTCGTCAGCCATGACGGCAGCGATCCCGAACTGCTGAAGCAGGCGCTGGCCTTTGTCGGTGCCATCGACCGGCTGCCGCTGCCGGTCAAGAGTTCGCCCGGCTTTGTCGTCAACCGCGCGCTGACGCCTTACATGCTGGAAGCGATGGTGATGCTGGACGAGAATATCGACAAGCTCACCATCGATGCTGCGGCGGAAAAATTCGGCATGCCGATGGGCCCGATCGAACTCGCCGACCAGGTCGGTCTCGATATCTGCCTCGATGTCGGCGACATGCTGCGCTCGAAATTCGGCGATTTGCTGCCGCCGACGCCGGCCTGGCTGCGCGACAAGGTCGCTCACGGGCGAACTCGGCCGCAAGACCGGCAAGGGGTTTTATGTCTGGAAGGACGGCAAGCCGACAAGACGCCGGCCTCGCCATCGACAGTGCAGCCGACGCAGGAAATGATCGACCGGCTGATCCTGCCGATGTCGAACGTCTGCGTCGCGGCCTTGCGTGAAGGCATCGTCGATAATGCCGACACGGTGGACGGCGCGATGATCTTCGGCACCGGCTATGCGCCGTTCCGCGGCGGTCCCCTGAATTACGCGCGAACCCGCGGGCCGGAGAACGTGGTCGAGGCACTGCGGGCGCTCGCCGCAAAATTCGGCGGCCGGTTCACGCCCGATGCCGGCTGGGATAGTTTCAAATAGCCAGGTTCAGAGTAGCTTCACGGGGCGCAACAGACATGACCGACACGCAGGCCGTTCACGCGCCGAGCACCGACACAGAACCCTGCGGCGATCTGTCGATCCGCACGCTGGCGATGCCCGCCGATACCAACGCGAACGGCGATATCTTCGGCGGCTGGCTGTTAAGCCAGATGGATATCGGCGGCGGCATCTTCGCCTCCAAAATCGCGAAATCGCGCACCGTTACGGTCGCGATCGAAGCGATGAATTTCCGCAAACCGGTTTACGTCGGCGACGTGGTCTCCGTGCATGCCAATTTGGTCCGGATCGGCAGGACTTCGGTCACCGTGCATCTGGAGGCCTGGGTACAGCGCCGCAAGGAGATGGGGTCGATCCTGGTGACCGACGGCAATTTCACCTACGTCTCGATCGACGACCAGGGCCAGCCGCAAATCATCCGGCACGATGACCCGCCGATTCCGGCTTGAGCCTGTCAGTTTAAATTTGCCTAATCCGATGTTTCGATTCCGAATGGCGCCGCGACCCGAATCTTAGAATTCGACGCCTATTGTCGAAGGCCGAGAGGGCGTCGGCACAATGAACGCAGCGCAGCAAAATATCGCAGAGCCGTCGGGCTTCAAGGTCGTCTGCTGCGATTGCGGCAGCCTGTCGATCAAGGCGACGGACTTCGTGAACGCTCCGGGGGACACCAAGATAGAGTGCGGCCGATGCAAGGCCGTGCGGGGCACCTTGGCGGACCTGCACGTCCTGGCCCGAGGCGGCAGCAATAGCTTCGAATTCTAAAGCGGAAGCGACCACGTAACCGGTATTGCCGGAAACAAACGGAAACATCGCGGCCGATTTCTTGGTGGATAATGTCCGCTCCCGGACATTGACCATTGACCGCCAAAAACTTTAGAATTTCTCTAATTTAGAAAAAGTCTTTTTGCCTGCCCGCGAGCCAGCCGCTATCGCCGCTGACGATAGGACTTGGTGAAGGCAATGCACATGTTGGCTTGGACTATGGCGCTGATCGGGATCGTTAACGTCTGGTGCGCCAGTGATGCGCGAGCGCGGTATTCAAGTTTCCGGATGGGCAGAGAGGCCGCCCGCCAACGAAAGGCGCGCGGCGCCCTGTCCGCGCCGTAGACGGGTATCGAGCATGCCCGCGCGCAAGTATTTTGGACTGGATATTATGTGCCCAAGCTGCGGCGCCGCCGGCACCGCCCGCGTATCCGAGAGCGAGGAGCCCGACACGGCGGACCACGCATTCAGGGTTGATGAGTACCCGCCCGGGTTTTCCGCGGAGAACCGTTCAGCCACCCGCCTCGAGACCCTGGTCGCATGCAGCTGCGGGCAAGTGTTTTACCTGCTGTGAGGGAGTGCGACGGGCGATCGGCCCCGCGGTCGCAAGACTGTTCCAGTCGCAGCCGATTTTTTTGCAGGCGTCTGCCCGGACGCCGTGACAAGTTGATGCCCCTTGGACCCTCGGTTCCGATTCGCTTACAACCGATCAGGCCTGACTGAGGGGCAACCACATGATCTCGCACCGGCTGTTGCAGTGATTGCAGTGAGCCGGTTGGGCGAAAGTGTTGGCCAACTCCCATTCCTGCGATTTATTGCTCCACTGGACGGTCGCGTGACCGATGATGTCGTCCGATTGACAGTTGGAGCAGACGGGGGTGGTCCTTGTGGCCCGCGTCGCCCGCCGGCTGAAACTCTTCGTCAGATTCCTGATTCGCACTAAACGGATTGAGAAGCGAAGGGTGTGTCATGTCATTCCCGTTAAAGCCGCGTGAGATCGGGGACTGCGTGATGCAGCATTCCTCGAACTCATGGAACCTAACGCAGAGGTGACGAGTGTGTCTGCAAACGAACACTCGTTGCGCTGCGAATTGTGTTGATATTCATAGCCAGCCCGAAGTTTTGCCGCGTTCCTGATAGTGAACCCGCCACGCGAGGGCGCCGCGTTTTCAGCCAAGGCACGCCGCCAAATCGTCACTTTGCCGGCGAATTGCAGTCAAAGCGGCAGGCCTAACTAACCCGCAGGCGTTTCGTATCGGGGAGTTGGTGAATTGGCCTATCAGATTGTCGCGGTGAGAGAGAACGAGACCGTAAGGTGCGAACGAATCAGTGTGCTGATCGCGATTGCCAAAGCCCGGGTCTGGGCGAGCGAGGGCTGGCAGGTCGTCATCACCGATGGCGATGGAAGGACAATGGAGCCGGCCGAATTGGACAAGCTGCTGGCGGCGTAGCCTGAGGCGGCGGGCATCTAAACCTGCCGTTCGCCGCCGATCTGGCGCGTTGACCGGGTGCCGGAACGGCCGCACCATAGGGCGTTCCTGCCCGAGGTGCCGCCGTGACCGGACTAATCCGCCGCCTATCCGAAATTCCCCACATCGCCCGCGCCTTCGGCCGGGTGACTAAATTTGCTCGTGTCGTGATCATGGCATCAGCGGCAACATGTTTGGGCGGATTGCTCGCCCCTGGCGTAAACGCACAGACGATAACGATGGGGCAATATCAGCACCCGAAGGGCGAGAAGGATCTGAATTTCAACAAGCCCTATTTGGAAGGGTTAAAGGACGGGCTCATCGCCTACAACATGTCCCTGGAAGGCAGATTATTTTGCCTGGGTGGAAATCCTCCAGTCCTGACGTTTGAGCGAGCGAACGACATTCTCTTGCATTGGGCACGCAAGAGGGGCGGAGACGCAGCGGGCTTGCCGCTCGGACTTGCGCTGCTGTACAGCCTAAAAGAGGCCCTTCCTTGCACAAGCGCTCCTCGGTGAAAGAGGGCCGGTTTTGTCCCTTTAACCAGGTTCACCTTTCGGCGTCGGCCCCCATTTGGGGCCGATCTGCCGCGTTGACCGGGTGCGGGAACGGCCGCACCATAGGGTGTTCTTGCCCGAGGTGCCGCCATGACCGGACTAACCCACCGCCAATCCGAAATCCTCAATATCGCGCGCGCCTTCGGCCGGGTGATGGTGGACGATCTTGCCAAGCGTTTCGAGGTCTCGGCGCAGACCATCCGCAAGGATCTCAACGATCTCTGCGATCACCGCTCGCTCACCCGCATCCATGGCGGCGCCATCATCGCTTCGGGCGTCGAGAACCTCGCCTATGAGGCGCGCCGCTTCGTCGCCGCCGAGGAGAAAAAGGCGATCGGCGCTGCCGCAGCGGCGCTGATCCCGAACGGCTGCTCTTTGTTCATCAACATCGGCACCACGACGGAAGAGGTCGCGAGCGCGCTGACCTCGCATGAGGATCTTTTGGTCATCACCAACAACCTTAACGTCGCGATGCTGCTTTACCGTCACCCGCGCATCGAGGTGATCGTGGCCGGCGGCGCGGTGCGCCGGGCCGACGGTGCCGTGATCGGCTCGACCGCCATCAGCCTGATCGGCCAGTTCAAGGTCGATTACGCCATCATCGGGGCGTCGGCGATCGACGAGGAGGGCGCGTTGCTGGATTTCGATTATCGCGAGGTGCAGGCGGCACAGGCCATCATCGCCAACGCGCGCAGCGTGATGCTGGTCGCCGACCAGACCAAATTGCGCCGCAGCGCGCCGGTCCGCATTGCCCATATCAGCCAGATCCAGACCTTTGTCACCGACGCCGCGTTGCCGGCGGGACTGGCCAACATCTGCCATACCCGCGGCATCGAGGTAATCGAGGCAATGCCGAAGGGATCAGGCGATATCGACGAAACGGGCCCCGAACCGGCATCGACCGTCACGCGGCTGCGCTAAGGCATATTGCAGTTTGCTTGAAACCTGGCGGCTATCCGCGGCCTCATGCTCGAGCTTTTTTGTTACGGCCGGGCTTCGCCCGCCTTCGCTACAGCTTCGGCGGACCGACACCGGAAAGCGCCGGCGAAGCTTTGACGCAGCCGCGTCCCGGCCACCCACCTCCGTGTTTTGCTCCGCTGAAGCCCAACTTCTCCTTTTCGCTTGCTTTCGCATTTGGTTGTGATTTATTCCAAACCGAAAGCGAAATCGCCAAAGTGAACTGGCGAGCGCCCGGGGGAGCGTCTTGGAGCGGATTTTCGACCTCGCTATTATCGGTGGCGGTGTTAATGGCTGCGGCATCGCGCGCGATGCGGCCGGCCGGGGTAATTCCGTTTTTCTATGTGAAATGAATGACTTGGCCAGTGGAACATCGTCCTGGTCGACCAAGCTCGTGCATGGCGGCTTGCGCTATCTCGAGTATTACGAGTTTCGTTTGGTTCGCGAAGCGCTGATCGAACGCGAAATCCTCTGGCAGATCGCGCCCCACATCATCCGTCCGCTGCGATTCGTGCTGCCGCACCACGCAGGCCTGCGCCCGGCCTGGCTGTTACGGCTCGGCCTGTTCCTCTACGACCATATCGGCGGCCGGGTGCTGCTGCCGCCGACCCGCTCGGTCGATCTCACGCGGGACGAGGTCGGAAAGCCCCTGGTGCCTAACCGCTTTAGCCGCGGGTTCGAATATTCCGACTGTTTCGTCGACGACGCGCGCCTCGTCATCCTCACCGCGCGGGACGCCGCCGATCGCGGCGCCGACATCCGCACCCGGACGCGCGCGGTCGAGATCCGGCAGGTCGACGGCATCTGGCACGTCACGGTCGAAAATACCCTGACCGGCGAGCGCTCGATCATCAAGGCCCGCGCGCTGGTCAACGCCGGCGGACCCTGGGTCGAGCAGGTGCTGGCCTCCGGCGCGGGCGTCAACGCGAGAGCGAAGGTACGCCTGGTGCAGGGCTCGCACATCGTGGTGCGAAAACTCTATGAACATGACCGTGCCTACATGTTCCAGAACAGCGACGGCCGGATCGTGTTCGCGATCCCCTATCAGGACGATTTTACCCTGATCGGCACCACCGATCGCGATTACGAAGGCGACCCTTCGAAGGTCAAAGCCTCGACCGAGGAAATCAAATATCTCTGCGATTCCGTCAGCGAATATCTGGCGAAGCCGGTCAAGCCCGCAGACGTGGTCTGGACCTATTCGGGCGTGCGTCCGCTCTACGACGACGGCGCCAGCGAGGCCAAGGCCGCCACCCGCGACTACGTGTTCGAACTCGACACGCCCGGCGGCGCGCCGCTGCTGTCGATCTACGGCGGCAAGATCACGACCTACCGTCGCCTCGCCGAGGAGGCGCTGAGGCGGCTGTCGCCATATTTGCGCAGCGCCACGCCCCGCGAGGACTTCAAGGCCCGTGAGGACTTCAAGGCCCGCGAGGACGTCAAGGCGCGCGAGGGCTGGACCGCGAAGGCAGCACTGCCCGGCGGCGACATGGATGTCTCGGCGGTTGCGGCGCTGATCGACGAACTGGTGCGAAACTATCCCTTTCTCACCCCCGCCCATGCCAACCGGCTGGCGCACGCCTACGGCACCCGCGCCGCCAAACTGCTCGGCAACGCGAAATCGATGGCCGATCTCGGCCAATCCTTCGGCGCCACTTTGACCGAGAGCGAAGTCAGGTACCTGATGGCGGTGGAGTGGGCGCTGACCGCAGAGGACATCGTGTGGCGGCGATCCAAGCTCGGATTGCGGCTGTCGCCTGCAGAGATCGCCGCCCTCGACGACTGGATATCGGCCCATCGTGTCGCCGTTGAAAGTCCCTTGCGTGAAGCGGGAGGGCGGACATGAGCGTTACGCTCGAACACGTCACGCGATCAATTGATGGCGTTCCGGCCATTCGCGACGTCTCGCTGACGCTCGAGCGCGGCACGCTCAGCGTGCTGCTCGGTCCGACGCTGTCGGGCAAGACCTCGATCATGCGGCTGCTTGCCGGCCTCGACATACCGACCTCCGGCCGCGTGCTCGTCGACGGCAAGGACGTCACCGGCATCGACGTGCGCCAGCGTTCGGTGGCCATGGTCTACCAGCAGTTCATCAATTATCCCTCGCTGACGGTCTATGAGAACATCGCTTCCCCGCTCCGGGTGCAGCGCAGGCCGCGCGAGGAAATCGACAACCGCGTGCAGGAGGCGGCAAGGCTCCTGAAGCTCGAGCCGTATCTCAACCGCACGCCGCTGCAATTGTCCGGCGGCCAGCAGCAGCGCACCGCGATCGCGCGGGCGCTGGTGAAGGGCGCCGATCTGGTGCTGCTGGACGAGCCGCTCGCCAATCTCGATTACAAGCTGCGCGAGGAACTGCGCACCGAATTGCCTCGCATTTTCGAGGCCTCCGGCGCGATCTTCGTTTACGCGACGACGGAGCCTTCCGAGGCGCTGCTGCTCGGCGGCCGCACCGTCTGCATGTGGGAAGGCGAGGTGCTGCAGGCCGGCGACACCTCGAAAGTCTATCGCCATCCCGACACGCTGCGCGTCGCCCAGGTGTTTTCCGATCCGCCGCTCAACATTGTCGGCGATCGAGAAGAGGAACGGCTCGGTACAGTATGCCGGCGGCGTGCAGGCGCCCGCATCCGGGCTCTATGCCGGCCTTGGCGACGGCGCCTACCGGGTCGGTTTCCGCGCCCATCAGCTCGAGGTCGCCAACGGCGCGCCCGGCCGCCATGCCTTCCACGCCACCGTGACGGTGACGGAAATCACCGGCTCGGAAAGCTTCGTGCATCTCAGCCGCGACGCCTCCAACTGGGTGGCGGTGCTGCACGGCGTGCACGAATTCGTGCCCGGCCAGATGCTCGATGCCGCGCTCGATCCGAACAATGTCTTTGTGTTCGACGCGGCCGACCGTCTGGTCGCCTCGCCGGGCGCGATGTGAGGGAGATGCCGCATGGCCCGCATTGACCTCGTCGATCTCGCGCACTCCTACAGCGGCAACGATGCTGCCCCGGAATCCTTTGCGCTGAAGCCGGTGACGATGACCTGGCGGCAGGGCGGGGCCTATGCGCTGCTCGGGCCGTCGGGCTGCGGCAAGACCACGCTGCTCAACCTGATCTCCGGCATCGTCACGCCGTCGCGCGGCAAGATCCTGTTCGACGGCAACGACATCACGCCGCTGTCGACCCAGAAGCGCAACATCGCGCAGGTGTTCCAGTTTCCGGTGATCTACGACACCATGACGGTCGGACAGAATTTGGCATTCCCGCTGAAAAACCGCGGCGTGCCCAGGAGCGAGATCGACGCGCGGGTCGCGGAGATCGCAGGCCTGCTCGATCTCACGCCATACCTTAAACGCAAGGCGACGCGGCTGACGGCAGATGCCAAGCAGAAGATCTCGCTCGGCCGCGGACTGGTGCGTTCCGATGTCGCCGCCGTGCTGTTCGACGAGCCGCTGACGGTGATCGATCCCGAGCTGAAATGGCAGCTGCGCTCGAAGCTCAAGGCGCTGCATCGCGCGCTCGACCTCACCATGATCTATGTCACCCATGACCAGACCGAGGCGCTTACCTTTGCCGATACCGTCGTCGTGATGCACGACGGCCGGGTCGTGCAGAGCGGAACGCCGGCCGAATTGTTCGACAAACCGGCGCACACCTTCGTCGGCTATTTCATTGGCTCGCCCGGCATGAACATCGTCCCCGCCGAAGTTCGCGGCCGCGAGGCGCGGATCGACGGCCACACCATCATGCTGAACCGCAACTATGACGGCCTGCCGCCGGGCGCGAAAATCGAGATCGGCGTCCGCCCCGAATTCGTCGACGTCGCGCCGCCGGCTTCCGGCCTGTTGTCGGCCAATATCGAGCGGATCGACGATCTCGGCCGCATCCGTTTCGCCCGCGTCCGCGTCGGCAATGTGAAATTCGCAGCCAAGGTGCCGCCGGGATTTTCGGTTCCGGACAATGCCGCTGGCCTCGTGTTCGATCCGGCGCACGTTCACGTCTACGCCGACAGCCTTCTGGTCGAGGGGGCCTGATGGACAAGACCGTTAACCAGAAAGCCTGGTTCCTGGTGCTGCCGGTGTTCCTGGTGGTGGCGTTCTCCGCCGTGCTGCCGCTGATGACGGTGGTGAACTATTCGTTGCAGGACACCTTCGGCCAGAATCATTTCTTCTGGAACGGCGTCGGCTGGTTCAAGGAATTGCTCGATCCCTCCACCGATCTCGGCGGACGCTTCCTGGCCTCGCTGTGGCGCAATTTGTTCTTCTCCGCCGTCATCCTCGCGATCGAGGTTCCGCTCGGTATCGTGGTCGCCCTGTCGATGCCGCGCCAGGGCTGGAGCGTCGCGGCCTGCCTCGTGATCCTCGCGTTGCCGCTGCTCATTCCATGGAATGTGGTCGGCACCATCTGGCAGATTTTCGGCCGGCCCGACATCGGCCTGCTCGGCTATGTGCTGAACCATATCGGGATCAACTACAATTACGTGTCCAACGAGTTCGACGCCTGGGCCACCGTCATCGTGATGGACGTCTGGCACTGGACCAGCCTGGTCGCGCTGTTGTGTTACGCCGGGCTGAAATCGATACCCGACGCCTATTATCAGGCCGCCCAAATCGACGGCGCGTCGCGCTGGGCAGTGTTCACCGCGATCCAGCTGCCGAAGATGCATCGCGTGCTGCTGATCGCGGTGCTGCTGCGCTTCATGGACAGTTTCATGATTTACACCGAACCGTTCGTGGTGACCGGCGGCGGCCCCGGCAACTCGACGACGTTCATCTCCATTGAACTGGTCAAGATCGCGCTCGGGCAATTCGACCTCGGCAAGGCCGCGGCGCTGTCGCTCGTCTACAATCTGATCATCATCATCGTTTGCTGGGTGTTCTACACCGTCATGACCAACGCCGGCGCCGAACGCAAGCCCAACCAGGGAGTCGCATGATGCATTCGATTCCCGGCCGCCGCCTCATCATCTCGCTGTTTCTGATCTTCCTGCTGCTGCCGATCTACTGGCTGGTCAATATGAGCTTCAAGACCAACGAGGAGATCGTCTCGACGATGACGCTGTGGCCGCATCACCCGACCATCGCCAACTACATGCTCATCTTCACCGACGAGAGCTGGTATTCCGGCTACATCAATTCGCTGAAATATGTCGTCATCAATACCGTGATCTCGATTTCGGTCGCCTTGCCGGCAGCCTACGCGTTCTCGCGTTATCGCTTCCTCGGCGACAAGCATCTGTTCTTCTGGCTGTTGTCGAACCGGATGGCGCCGGCGGCGGTCTACGCCCTGCCGTTCTTCAATCTCTATTCGGCGATCAACCTGTTCGATACGCCGTGGGCGGTGGCGCTTGCGCACTGTATCTTCAACGTGCCGCTCGCGGTGTGGATCCTGGAAGGTTTTGTGTCCGGCGTGCCGCGTGAGATCGACGAGACCGCGTTCCTGGACGGCTATTCGTTCCCGCGCTTCTTCATCAAGATCCTGGTGCCCCTGATCGCCAGCGGCATCGGTGTCGCGGCGTTCTTCTGCTTCATGTTTTCCTGGGTCGAACTGCTGCTGGCGCGGACGCTGACCTCGGTCAACGCCAAGCCGATTGCGGCGGTCATGACCCGCACCGTCTCCGCCGCCGGCATGGACTGGGGACTGTTGGCGGCGGCCGGCGTGCTGACCATCATTCCCGGCGCGCTGGTGATCTGGTTCGTCCGCAATTACATCGCGCGCGGTTTCGCGCTCGGCAGGGTGTAGAGCATGATCCCGAAAAGTGGGCACCGGTTTTCGGACCAGATCATGCTCAGGCATGAGGAATAACCGCGATGGAAAATATCGCATGGATGGCCTGGACGCTGCCGACCGCGATCTTCTTCGTGCTGTTGGCCTGCACCTTGTCGGTCATGACCTGGCTTGCGATTTCCTATCCGGAAGCCGAGCGCGTCGGGATCCTGCGCATTCCGACCACGCGCGGCGACCGGTTGTTCATTTCATTGATTATGGCTGCCATCATCCATCTGTTGTGGATCGGATTGGTCGGCACCGACACTATTCTGACGCTTCCGATTGGAGAGGGGGGCGTTGAATTGTCGAGCCTGTGGCTCGCCACCGTGATTTCGCTTGTTTCGGCCGTTGCAATTTTCCGCACCGTCTGAGCCACGCGAAAAAGAGCAGATCCGGGGGCAACCCGGGCCTGAAGTAAAGTTTGTCGCTGCAACGGAGGAATCAACATGCGACGCTTAGAGAGAAATAAAGGCCCCATGATCAGGACGCGCGTCCTGATGATGACAAGCGCGGTGGCGCTGATGGCGGCCTCGGCCGCGATCACCGCACCTGCGTTTGCGGACGAAGCCGCCGCCAAGAAGTGGATCGACAACGAATTCCAGCCTTCGACGCTGTCGAAGGAAGACCAGATGAAGGAAATGCAGTGGTTCATCAAGGCCGCTGCCCCCTTCAAGGGAATGGAGATCAACGCGGTCTCCGAAACCCTGACGGTGCACGAGTATGAATCGAAGACCCTTGCCAAGGCCTTCGAGGAAATCACCGGCATCAAGGTCAAGCACGACATCATCCAGGAAGGCGACGTCGTCGAGAAGATCCAGACCCAGATGCAGTCTGGCAAGAACGTGTACGATGCCTGGATCAACGACAGCGACTTCATCGGAACGCATTTCCGCTACGGCCAGGCCGTCGATTTGACGGAGTGGATGGCGGGTGAAGGCAAGGACGTCACCGATCCCCAGCTCGACGTCAATGACTTCATCGGCAAGTCGTTCACCACGGCGCCGAACGGTCATCTCTACCAGTTGCCCGACCAGCAGTTCGCGAACCTCTATTGGTTCCGCTATGACTGGTTCTCCAATCCCGAGTACAAGGCCAAGTTCAAGGCCAAGTATGGCTACGACCTCGGCGTCCCCGTGAACTGGTCGGCCTATGAGGATATCGCCGATTTCTTCACCAACGACATCAAGGAAATCAACGGTGTCCGGGTCTATGGCCACATGGATTACGGCAAGAAGGATCCGTCACTGGGATGGCGCTTCACCGACGCGTGGTTGTCGATGGCAGGCAACGGTGACAAGGGCCTGCCGAACGGGCTTCCGGTAGACGAATGGGGCATCCGCATGGAAGGCTGCCGGCCGGTCGGCTCCTCCATCGAGCGTGGCGGCGACGTCAACGGTCCGGCGGCGGTCTATTCGATCGTCAAATATCTCGACTGGATGAAGAAATATGCCCCGCCGCAGGCGCAAGGCATGACCTTCTCCGAATCGGGACCGGTGCCGGCGCAGGGCAACATCGCCCAGCAGATCTTCTGGTACACCGCCTTCACCGCCGACATGGTGAAGCCCGGTCTGCCCGTGATGAATGCGGACGGTACGCCGAAATGGCGCATGGCCCCATCGCCGCACGGGTCGTACTGGAAGGATGGCATGAAGCTCGGCTACCAGGACGTGGGTTCGTTGACGCTTCTCAAATCGACCCCTGTCGACCGCCGCAAGGCGGCCTGGCTCTACCAGCAGTTCATCGTCTCCAAGACGGTGTCCTTGAAGAAGAGCCATGTCGGTCTCACCTTCATCCGTGAATCCGACATCTGGGACAAGTCGTTCACCGAGCGCGCGCCGAAGCTCGGCGGCCTGATCGAGTTCTATCGCTCGCCCGCGCGCGTGCAGTGGACCCCGACCGGCAACAACGTGCCGGATTATCCGAAGCTCGCGCAATTGTGGTGGCAGAACATCGGCGACGCGTCGTCCGGTGCGAAGACGCCGCAAGCCGCAATGGACTCGCTTGCCGCAGCCCAGGATTCGGTGATGGAACGTCTGGAGAAATCCGGCGTCCAGGGCGCCTGCGGACCGAAGCTCAATCCGAAGAAGACGGCCGAGTACTGGTTCGCCAAGTCCGAAAAGGACGGCAACATCGCGCCCCAGCGCAAGCTGGCGAACGAGAAGCCGAAGGGCGAAACCATCGACTACGACACCCTGATCAAGTCGTGGCCGGCTTCACCGCCGAAGCGCGCCTCGAACTGAGACGACAGCGACGAAAACAGAAGGCCGGGAGCGATCCCGGCCTTTTTTCTTGCGCCCTTATATGAGACCGTCATTCCGGGGCGCGCGAAGCGCGGACCCGGAATCTCGAGATTCCGGGTCTGGTCCTTCGGACCATCCCGGAATGACGAATTGGAGAGTGTCACTCTCCCCCGCTTTCGCGGGCATGATGAGCCGGGAGTGCCTCGCCATGCGCATGATCTTTCGTTGCGATCCGGCATTGTCGGGGCATCTGCCGCGGCCGGTGGCGGCGCGCAGCACGCTGCCGGACTGGCTGCGCGCGATGCCCGCGAACGCGCATTCGGATATCCACGGCCGCGAGATCCGCACCGTCAAGCAATGCCCGCCCTTTGTCGATGCGATGGCCTACGGCGTGATGATCCTGTTGCCCTGCGACGTCATGGTCGACCGCGGCGCGTTTTCGTGGGATTGGAACATTCCGGCCCCGGCCACCTCGGGACATCCGCGCGCGCCTCTCAGCTTCCATGTCCCGGCGCAGTTCGCGGATACGCCGTTTGCGAGGCGAAGGGCAGGCGGCGATCAAATTCAACAGTTTCTGGACCATCGAGCTCGAGCCCGGCTGGTCGCTGTTCGCCACCCATCCGGTCAATCGCGACGATTTGCCGTTTCGCCTGATCTCGGGACTGGTGGATGCCGATCGCTTTTACGACGGCGGCATCAATTTTCCGGCGCTGTGGACCCTGCCCGATTTTTCCGGCGTGCTGCCGAAGGGCACGCCGGTGGCGCAATGCTTCGCGGTGCCGCGCACCGCGCCCGAGCTCGTGTTCGAGAGTTTTGATGAGGCGCACAAGGCCGCCTATACCAGGACCGTTACCGAGGTGCTGGCCGCCCCCGGCGTCTATCGCAAGCGCTTTCGCGCGCGCCGGGGCCGGGCATGAAGTACGGTGGCTTCATCCTTCGAGACGCGGCCAAGAGGCCGCTCTTCAGGATGAGGTCTAAGACCCTCATGGTGAGGAGCGCGGCTTCGCGCGTCTCGAACCATGAGGCCGCCGGATGCGCAATCGCAATTCTACCAATCCGAAGATATCCTAACCGCCGAGCGAGCGGCGCAGCGCGGCCTCGTCCAGCCATAGCCGGCCGTGCGGCGCCGAGGTCAGCGCCATCGCGATGGTGCCGAACATTTGCGGACGCAGCCGATAGGCGTCGCTATAGGCGCGCATGGCGCCGTCGAGATCGCCTTGCTCCTGCAGCACGGTGCCGAGATTGAGCGCGGCCTCGGCATAGTCAGGCTTTAACTCGAACGCCTTGCGGTAGGCGGTGGCGGCGTCCGCGAAGTCGCGCAAATCCTGGCGGACCAGCCCGAGATCGAACCAGACCGGTGCCGGAGCCTCGCCCGCCGTTGCGCGTTCGAGCAGCGATAAGGCAGCCGCGTGGTCGCCGTCCTCCCAGGCCAGCCGCCCCAGCCGTGCCGCGGCCTCGGCGTTCTGCGGCATGATCTTCAGGATCGCCTGCCATGCCTCGCGCGCTTGCTGCCGCAGGCTTTTCTGCAAAAGACTTACCTGGTCGAGCGTTCGGGCTTTCTCGACGAACGCCTCCCGCTGCGGCGCCAGCGCGATGAGCCGATCGAGATGCGAGAGCGCGGCGTCAAAATCCCTGCCCGCACGCGCGATGCGCGCGGCGAGCAGCCGGGCTGCGGCATTGTCCGGCCGTCTTGCCAGGCTCGTCTCGATATGGCCGCGCGCAGGCTCGATCTCGCCTTGCGAGAACAGCACCGCGGCCAGGAGATGGCTGAGCATGGGATCGCCGGGCTGGCCGGCCAGCCCTTGCTCGCACAGCCTGCGCGCCTCGTCGCGCCGGCCGGCATTGAAGGCGGCAGTGGCGCGGCGAACGATGTCTTCGGCGGTGTGCGGACTCATTTCCGGCACATTAGAACAACGGGGCGGGCCTGCAACCGGCCGTATTCATTCTGTTGACTTGTCATTCCAGGGCGACGCAAAGCGTCGAACCCGGAATCCCGAGAGTGTCGGCGCGAGATTCCGGGTTCGCGCTAATGCGCGCCCCGGAATGACGGAGTGGGAGCAGCGCTTGCTTACTCCGCCGGATCCAGCGCCGCGCTCAGGGTCGGATAATCCGTATAGCCCTTCGCGCCGCCGCCGTAGAATGTCGCCTTGTCCGGCGCGTTCAGCGGTGCGCCGCGCTTGAAGCGCTCGACCAGGTCGGGATTGGCGATGAACAGCTTTCCGAACGCGATCAGGTCGGCTTCACCGGCCGCGAGCACCTTGTTGGCGAGTTCGAAATCATAGCCGTTATTGGCCATGTAGGCGCCCTTGAAGCGCTTGCGCAACGAGGCGTAGTCGAACGGCGCGATGTCGCGCGGGCCGCCGGTGGCGCCCTCGATGACGTGGATGTAGACGAGCTTCAGCGCATTGAGGTGGTCGACGATATAATCGAACAGCGGCTGCGGATTGGAGTCGGAGATGTCGTTGGCGGGCGTCACCGGCGAGATGCGGATGCCGGTGCGCTCGGCGCCCGCTTCGGCCGACACGGCCTTGGCCACTTCGAGCATCAGCCTGGCGCGGTTCTCGATCGATCCGCCATAGGCATCGGTGCGCTTGTTGGCGCCGTCCTTGGCGAACTGATCCAGCAGATAGCCGTTGGCGCCATGGATCTCGACGCCGTCGAAACCGGCCTCGATGCGCGTTCGCAGCACCGCGCCTGAAGCCTTCGACGATCCCGGGAATTTCCTCCAGCGTCAGCGCGCGCGGCTCGGAGATATCGGTGAAGCTGTTGTTGACGAAGGTCTTGCCCTTGGCGCGGATCGCCGACGGTGCGACCGGCGCGCCGCCACTCGGCTGCAGCGAGGTGTGCGAGATGCGGCCGACATGCCAGAGCTGGATGAAGATGCGCCCGCCGCGCTCGTGCACGCGGTCCGTCACCTTGCGCCAGCCGGCGACCTGTTCTTTGGAATAGATGCCGGGCGTGTCCTGATAGCCCTGGCCCTGCTGCGAGATCTGGCTCGCTTCGGTAATGAGCAGCCCCGCGGAAGCGCGCTGCCCGTAATATTCGACCGCGAGCGGGCTCGGCACCAGGCCTTCGGCCGCGCGGTTGCGCGTCAGCGGCGCCATCACAAATCGGTTAGCAAGCGTGATCGGGCCAAGTCTGATAGGGCTCGAAGAGTTTGGACGGCGTGCTCATTTTTTTGGCTTTCGAGTAAAGGCGGGGAAGGTGAGGCAGTCTAACGCAAGTGTGCACTGCGAACGGCCGCGGCAAGCCGCGAGCCATTCGAAAAGCGCATTCTAGCCGTGCACGATCCCGGCCATGTGACTTGTATCAAGAGACAAATTGGCGGTCATTCCGGGGCGCGCGAAGCGCGAACCCGGAATCTCGAGAATTCTCAGATGTGCAATTGCACATCATAGTTCAGCATAGTTCAGCCCTGCGGGCTGCCCCGGAATGACGGCGGGTTTATCAACTCACCCCGAGAAAATCCCGCTTGCCGATTTCCACGCCGTTGTGGCGCAGGATGCCGTGGGCGATGGCGGCGTGGAAGTAGAAATTCGGGAAAGCATAGCCGCTGGCGAACTGCTGGCCCTTCAGCGTCATGGTGGTCGGCCCGACCGGAAAGGTCACCTCGCGGCTGTCGGCGCCATCGAACTGCGCCGGCTTGAACGCTTTCACATAGTCGATGGTCTTGGCGAGCCGCTGCTTCAGTTCATCGAAGCTCTTTTCGGTGTCGGGCGTCGCCGGCACCTCGCTGTGCGTCAGCCGCGCGCAGCCCTTCGCCGCGAAATCGCAGGCGAGCTGGATCTGGCGGCTGAACGGCAGCATGTCCGGATAAAGCCGCGCCGAAAGCAGCACCTCGGGCGCGATATTCTTCGCCTTGCAGTGCGCCTCGGCCTTGGTGAGAAGCCCGGTGAGGCTGCCGAGAATTTGCAGGAAGGCCGGCACGGTCGCGTCGTAAAAGGACATGGGATGCTCTTTCGTTGTGATTGACGAGTAAGGAAGTCTACCGCACAGCCGTTGCGCCGGCCGGCATCGGCTGCGCGCGCGGGCCGCGCATCCGCGCCAGCAATTCGGCGGTGGGCCAGGAATCGGCGGGCAGGCCGTATTTGATCTGCATCGCCTTCACCGCGCTGCGGCTCTGCTGGCCCATCACGCCGTCGACCTTGCCGACATTGAAGCCCGCGCGCACCAATAATTGCTGCAGCTCGCGCAGCTCGTTGAACGGCAGTTGCGCCACCGGCGCCGCCGGACGATGCATCGGCGCCGCGCCCGCGATACGGGTGGCGAGATAGCCTGCGGTGGTCGAATAGATCAGCGAGTTGTTCCACTCGGTGTAGGCGGCGAAATTGGCATAGGCCAGGAACGCCGGCCCCATGCGGCCCATCGGCAACAGCAGCGAGGCCGGCAAATCGTCGTTCGGCAGCGCCTTGCCGTCGGCGATAAGTGACGCCGAGCTGCGCCCATTTCGAGCGCGGCAACTGGATCGTGAGATCGGCCTGGTCCCAGGGAAAACTGGATGCGAAGTTCGACGCCGACGGCACGCGCACTTCCTGCAGCCAGGGCTCGCCGCGCCGCCATTTCAGGCCGGTGGCGATGTAGTTCGCGGTCGAGCCGATCACGTCGGCGGGGCTGCGCAGCAGATTGCGGCGGCCGTCGCCGTCATAGTCGACCGCGTAGGTGAAATAATGCGTCGGCAGGAATTGCGTCTGGCCGAGTTCGCCGGCCCAGGAGCCGACCATCTCGTCAGGCGTGAGGTCGCCGCGGTCGATGATCTTCAGCGCGGCGATGGTCTCGCCGACAAATCGCTCGGAGCGGCGGCAATCATAGGCCAGCGACACCAGCGAGCGCAGCGTCGGCAGGTTGCCCATGTTGGCGCCGAAATCGCTCTCCAGCCCCCAGAACGCGGCGATCACGGCCGGCGGCACGCCATATTCCTTCTCGGCGCGCGCGAATGCCGCGGCATAGGTCTTGATGTGGGCCTGGCCCTGCTGCATCCGGTAGGTCGCGGCCATGCGGCCGGCGAATTCGGTGAACACCTGCCCGAACACGCGCTGGCCGCGGTCGCGGTTGACGATGCCCTGGTCGTAGACGAGGTAGGGTGAGGCTTCCGCGATCGCGCGCTGCGAGACGCCGGCCGCGACCGCCTGCTGTTTCAGCTCGGCGAGGAAGCGGTCAAAACCCATGCCGTTGTGGCAGGAGGCGGCGCGCGAGATCGGTGCGGCGGCGGGTCTCGCCGGGGCGGCCATTGGCTGGGCTGAGGTGCCGACGGCGTTCCGCCGAGCAGCGCCAGCAAGGCTGCGCCGAGAACAGATCGTGCCGTTGAAAGGCTTCGCATGGGGTTGCCGGTCCGTGCCAATTCGTCAGGCCTTTGTCTTCTTGACCGGCTTCTTGTTGGCCAGGCTTTTTGGCGACCGGCTTTTTGGCGGGGAGGGCCTCTGCCGCATTCCGCATCGAGCGGGCGTAACTGTCCGCGGCGTTATCGGCGGAAATCTGCAACCGCTTGGCCGCGGCAGCACCTTGCGCCATGATATGCTTGGCGATCTGCTTGAAGCGCTCCCTGGCCCCCTTGTCCTTCGCCTTGGCGGCGAGGCCGATATATCGATCGCGCCGGCTTTTCGCGGCGGCCATCAGACCTTTGTTCTGCTGTTTGGCAAGCTGCCGAATGACGACGTCCAGATCGGCTTCCGCCATGTCCTTATTTTCCTCAATGAATGTCCGGGGATTCCAGCGGGCCGGACTATGCAATTGCGGCGCGGCGTTTGCAATGCGGCGCGCGAGCAGTCCGGCGCGCTCGGGCCGCCGGAATATCTCCCCGGCGGCCCTTTCACGAGCGTCCCGAACCCTTCACATCGACCCGAACTGGATTGTCGGCGTGCGGGGCCCGCTCGGTCGCCCGGGCCTGGGCGTATCGAGGCCGGAATCGGGCGAGAATTTGTAGCCGGAAAGCCGTTCGACCCCGGTCCGTATTTCCCGGTCCGCGATGAACAGCGCCAGGAACGCCAGCGCCCCGATCAGGGCTATGAAACCCAGATAAGTCGGCAGCTTCATCCGCAACCCCTTATCTCGCAGGCTATAGCGTTTTCGAGCGAAGTGGGTACCGGTTCGCGTGAAGAAAACGCGTCAATTAAGGGAGACAAAGCCCCGGCTCTGATTCAATCAGAACCGATCAGGCTCTAATGCGAAAGCCGGCCTGGTGTTCCGTCTTGCTCGCTCCTGATGGCGAGGAGCACGGCAACGCCGCGCGCCCCGCGTGGCGACTGTTTGCGTGGCGACTGTTCCGATCGTCCTTGCCCGTGTAGGCTGCCGCGGTGGAAGCAAGCGAACGCAGATGACCGATTTCGAGACAGCCGCAAAAGTCATCGAAGCCTTGAAGGCAGCCCAACGCGAGCCGGCGGAGACCGCGTTGCCGATCCTGAACGGACTGGTCGGGCTGGTTCAGGCGGAATGCGAACAGCCGCTGGAAGTCGGGGAGGCGCGATCGAGCGCATTCCTCGCCATCTGCGAAGTCGGCAAGGCGCTGCATCGCGGCCAGCCCACGGATGGCCTGTGGGCACCGGCGATCAAGGCGACGGAGCGGTGGATGTCGCTGGTGAAAGGGCGTTAGGCCCGCCGCGTGACAGGCGGCCGGTCACGGCCCGGCCAGCCTCGCCCCTGCGAGCTATGAGCCTACTGTTTGTCGATCTTCGTGACGGTTTTGCTCCCGCCGGCCTCGGTAACGGAATATTTGACCCTTTCGCCGACGTGCCAATCATCCAGCGAGACGCCCTTGACCTTGAACTCGGTCTCGGGGGCGCCTTTACTCGCTCCGACCGTGCCGTCCGGGGTCTGCCTGATCGCGACGGTGCCGCTGATCCGGTCGATCTTCGTGATCATTCCGGTTCCCGTCGTCGCTTGCTGGGCCAAACCCGCCGAACTGATGAAGGTGAGCGCTGCGGCACCCGCCAGGACGATCTTCGCAATTTTCATGGAAGCCTCCGAACGTAGAGCATGATCCGGAAAAGTGGGAACCGGTTTTCCCTCGCGACAAACGCGAAGCGTTTGCGCGGAGATCATGCTCAAACAAGAAGATAGAGCGGGATGACGATTCGAAGAAGTGTCATCCCGCTCTGGGCACGTCAGAGATAAGCCGCCGCAACCTGATTTGTTCCCGGGGGACGCAAGCCGCCAAACCGCCTATCGCGGCCGATCCTGGTACAACATCCAGACCGAGCCGAGCGCGCTGGCGCTCGCAAGCAGGAAGAGTCCGGACAGCAGCGATCCCTCGACATTCCATCCCAGCAGCCGGGCGAGATCGTAGAGCACGTAGATGCCGAACGTGAACGCCAGGCCGTAGATATACGGCCTGCCTCCGCGCGCCGCGAGAATCGCGATCACCGTAATGGCGGCTTCAAGAATGATCGAGGCGATGAGCATCGATCGCAACGCTACGGCCTGACATTCCGCTGGTCAATGCATCGCAAGAAGCACGCAAGGCGGATTAGCCAATGGGCGAACCCGCTGGACCAACCCGCCCTGCGCACTCACCGCGCCGGAGAGAAACCCTTGAGCCGACCTTGCAAAATCGGCGTGATCTCGAAGCTATGAAGCGTAAGACCATACAACGATGGCTGCGACAGCAAACACAATTGCTGCTGCCATTACCGTGTACGTCCATGCGGCTTTGCTTCCGCCATAGGCCTGTACTGCCATGGATACCTCCTCAGTATCCTGTTGTGACGAAAACCTTATACTTTAGTTTTAGGAAACGTTCTTTGAGCGAGATCAAAAGGGCCGCGATTAATTCGCCGGCTTGCAAGGCGGCCCGCAGGGCAGTCTGGCAACCGCTGCCACCCTGTTTCTGATCATCCTGCCCTTGGCCGGGCTTCTTGAAGGCGTGCCGGTCGAAATCTCCACGCCTGTTCTTCGGGCCTATTCCTACGCCGTGTTCGCAGCCCTGGTCGTCGCGTTGTTCGATTGGGTCGCGTCTCTGATCGAATTGCCATTCAGGCCCGTTGCTACCCAAGCGAGACCTACTGGAACGAGTCCCCCACAAGAGAGGGAATGCTTCGGCGTGGCGGAAGTACACTGGCTATTGGAAAGAGCAAAAGGAAAGCCTTCTTGATCTGCTGAAAGATGATCCACCTGTGAACGAAGTGAGGACGGAGGCGACACCGGTCTCGAACGAAGGGCGGCCGGCTCCCACCGGCTTCAAACGCCGATTTTGACGTTTAGGCCGATGGGTTGAGCGCAGCGGTACCCATCACGTCGTCGCGTCATTACTCGTCGTTCCACTGTATGGTGAAAATCGGAATCCATCCCGAGAATTGTGCCGGCGATGCCTGGAATGTCGATGGGAATTTTAGCGAACGGCCGTAGGGTCGCGCGGCAAGGTGATGGGTTTCGCAAGAGCTCAACCCCATCTACGACCTACGAGCTGGATTTTCCTAGGTACGCAACTTGCGCTTTTCACGTAATATTAGAACCGAGACAGAGGGCATCTGGTCATGGCTGACACCGTCCCGGCTTCGGAGTTCACCCGGAATTTTGGCCGCTACCGCATGCTCGCCCAGCGCGAGGCCGTGGCGGTATCGAGCCATGGATCGATTACGGGCTATTTCGTTGCGCCTGATGAGTTCGAGGAATTCCGCCGTTTCAAGCAGCGTCGCCGCAGCTTCGCGACCGCCGAATTGTCCGCCGAAAGAGCTCAGGAGATCGGCGCCTCGCGTATGGACGAGCGGCATGCGCATCTCGATGCCGTGCTTAAGCGGAAATAACGCCGCCGCAATTCTTCAATCAGGTCATCGAGGCCTTTGCCGCATGGCATCGTGCCCGCAAGGTGACGCTGACCTCGCGCGAGTGATCTTGCGGAAAGAAATCGCGATGCCTCCTGCTCACCCCTTCGTCCCCATCACATACGGCTTCAGCATCGCATAGATCATGCTATGCGTCGGCGTCGGCACGCCCAGCTCGCGGCCGAGTTCGGCGACCTTGCCGCTGAGCCAGGGCAGCTCCAGCCGGTTGCCGCGATCGAGATCGAGCGCCATCGAGGCCTTCATGGCCGGCGGCAAGTGCCCGATGAAGTCGAGAGCTCGCTCGAGCGCGTCGGCCGGCAGCGCAACGCCCCTGGCACGGCCGACATCGATGGTTTCCTGGCAGGCCGAAACGAAGAACGGCCTGATATCGGGATCGTCGCGGAGCGCGCCCATCGGCTGCCGCGCCAGCGCCGTCATTCCGGCATTGGCGGCGAGCAGGATGAACTTCATCCAGAGCTCGGTCATGATCTGCTCGCTCAACGTCGCGTCGAAACCGGCTTGCAGGCACAGCGCCAGAAAATCCTCACCGCGCTGGCTGCGTTTGCCGTCGAGCTCGCCGAAGATCATGCGCATGAAGGTGCCGACCTGCGTGATCACGCCGGGCGCGGTGATCGAGCCCGAGATCTGCGCCACGCCGCCCATCACGGCCTCGCGCCCGAGGATCGGGATCAGCCGCTCGGCGGCGTCGATGCCGTTCTGCAGCGGGATCACGGCGGTGCCGGGGCCGATCAGCGGCCTGATGCGCATCCCGGCGCTTTCGACATCCCACAGCTTGACGCAGAACAGCACGATATCGACCTGGCCGATCGTGGCCGGATCGTCGGTGGCGCGCGTCGGCACCAGATGGGTGTCGCCGCGGGGGCCGGTCACTTTCAGGCCAGCGCTCTTCATGGCGGCCAAATGCGCGCCACGCGCGATGAAGGTGACATCCGCGCCCGCTTTCGCCAGCGCCGCGCCGAATGCTCCACCGACCCCGCCGGCGCCGACGACCGCAATACGCATGGATGCTCTCCCTGGCTGGATCTTTTGGGCTGCGATCGTGAGTGGCAACGCCGGTGTTGCCGTATCGCCGCTGGGGCGGATCGGCGGAGCCTAGAGCCTTTTCCGCTTCGATGGAATCGAAACGGGGCTCCAAGTTTCTGATTTGACGGCTTTCGCATCAACAAAGTTTTCCGTTCTCCGTTGAGCGAACCAATCTATAATCGCGGCCATCCCGCGCTCCGCAAGGGCGTCTCGCGACGGGAGGCTGATGCAGGTGCCTTCGGATCGGAAAGCAAAGATCCGCGTTTGGATCGCCTTCCTGTGCCTGTTCGTCTTCATTGGTGCCCTTACCGTCGGGGCCTATTACATCGCCGGCCTCTCCAGGCTTCAGGACAGGATGGCCGCCCGTGAAAGCCAGGCGGCAGTGCAGGGCATCACCGATCCCGCGCAAATCGACGAGGCGCTGAAGCAGCAGCCCTCCAATCAATTCCTGCAGATGGTGGCGATGGCCATCACGGCCGCGAATGCTACCAATGCGGCGACCGAGAAATTATCCAGTGAAGTCGAGCAGCCGCCGATTCCGGCAGACATCAATCTCGGCGCGGCGAGCCGAAGCGATCTCGAGGCGCTTCGCCGCAATCTGAAAACGGCGGAAGCCAATGCGCTCGCCTTCATGCCGCGCTACGCCACGCTCCTCAAGACCGAGCGCGACAATGTGGAGAAAAACGCCCTCGCGCTGCATGTGGACAAAGACACCATCGGCAAGCTTCTGGAGGCGATCGACAAGCGGCAGGCGGAGTTGACGGCGTCCACTTCCCAATTGATGTCGGCGCGCGCCGAGTTCTATCGCGCCTACGAAGCCTACGTCGCGGTCATCGCCGGCGAGTTCGGTTCCTACAAGGTCGTGGACGGTCAATTCATCTTCCCGTTTCAGCGCACAGTGGACCGCTACAACGTCGCGGCCGCCGCCATGACCGCCGCCGCCAGGCGCGTCGGCGAACTGGAAGAAGAAAGAAAAAGCCTGGTGACGTCGCAGCAGGCGGCATGGGTGCAATTCGTCAACGGCAAATGACGGGTGTTCGGCGGGGAGGGTGGTTCGCTTGCTCCGGGCGTCCTTGCGGCGGCGCGTCCACGGCCTCATGGTTCGAGACGCGCGAAGTCGCGCTCCTCACCATGAGGGTCTGGGACCTCATTCTGAGGAGCGGCCTTTTGGCCGCGTCTCGAAGGATGAAGCCACCGAACTGGAAGAACTCCTGTCCCCTGCGCATTTGCGCGCAAAATCGAAATTGTCCAGCCGGTTCAAGCTGATTTGCCCTGTCCAGTCCCGTTGCAAAAAATTTTCCGCTTCCGGCTTCACCCAAATCACATCCATAACTCCCGCCGTCTCACCCCACTCGAGGGGCGTATCGCGATCGTCACGGACGCGGGGTGGATGCGATGGACGCGGCGGCGCTCTTGACGAACAGCGCCAATGCGGACGGCGAAGTCGTGTGGTCCTGACGCCTCGACGCCGGCGTCAAGTTTGCGGATTTATCTGCAGGCGACGGTGACAAAAAAGCCCGATCACCGGGGAGAGCGCGAAGTAAGCCGTAAACCATCGCGCAGGGAAGGCCGGGTTGCCTCCGCTGAACCTGTATGCTCGTGTGCGTTCTTCTATCTGTATTTGCACGCGAGACCGCGGGTGCAGCGTGCACCCGGTCTTCCCTGCGCCCTCGTTTTCCAGGGCGAAAAATTCAAGCACGACTCGGGCGCTATCCGCGCCGCGGGAATAATCTTCGTCGTCCCTGCGAACGCAGAGACCCAAGCATGAGCGCAATTGCGCTCATCGCTATCGCCGTGTCGATCATGAGAGAGGCGGTGCGCGTTGCCTTTCCTTGCCGCGGGTCGCAACAACGAACATTTGGGGTTATGGGTCCCCGCGTTCGCGGGGACGACGGGGGAGGGTTCACAGCTCCCGCGCATTGCTGAACGCAAACGAACTTACCCTTCGCGTGTTCTCGTCCAAAATCAGCGTGCGGGTGATCGGCGGTTCGGCGCGCTGGCTGCAGTTTTCGCGTTCGCACAGCCGGCAGTTGACGCCGATCGGCGTGCCCTCGGCTTTGTCCAGATCCATCCCGGCGGCGTAGACCAGTTTTGCCGCATGACGAATCTCGCACCCCAGGCCGATCGCAAAACGCGGCTGCGGCTGCGGGTGCGGCGCCACCGGCCGGCGCACCATCTGCGCGATCGAGAAATAGCGGTTGCCGTCGGGCAGTTCGATCACCTGCTTGAGCAAGCGGTCCGGCGTGTCGAAGGTCGAATGCACGTTCCACAGCGGACAGGTGCCGCCGAATTTCGAAAATGGAAACGTGCCGGAGGAAAATCGCTTCGACACGTTGCCGGCATTGTCGACCCGCAGCATGAAGAAGGGAATGCCGCGCGCATTGGGCCGCTGCAGCGTGGTCAGGCGGTGGCAGACCTGCTCGAAGCCGGCATTGAAGCGCTGCGCCAGCACGTTGACGTCGTAGCCGAGCTGCTCCGCCGCCGTATGGAACGGCTGGTAGGGCATCATCGCGGCGGCGGCGAAATAATTCGACAGCGTAATCCGGTAGAGCCGGCGCGGGGTGTCGTCGAGCGGGCCGGCGCGATTGATGATGGTCTCGAAGCTCGTGCCGCATTCGGCGAGCCCGATCTGGAAGGCGAGCTGGAAGGCGCGGCCCGGTCCGTCCACCAGTTCCGAGATCAGCAATTGCCGGCGATGGCGATCGAACCGCCGCAGCGTCTCGCGCATGACGTCGACCGGCATGATGCGGGTGACGATCGAATGCTTTTCGCGCAGCCGGGTGGCGAGCGCGGCATAAAGCCCTTCCGCCGGCACGTTGATTTCGTCGCGCAGAGTCTCCGCCGCCTGTTCGAGTTCGGGGAAATAATTGCGGTTGGCCTCGATCAGGTCGCGCACGCGCTCGATCGGATTGGCCTCGAAGCGGGTGCCTTCCTCGCGGTCGGCAAATTGGGCGGCGGCCATGGTCTCGCCGCGGCGGGCCTCGGTATAGGCGGCGTAGAGCCGTTGCAGCGAGTGCGTCACGCCGGGGCACAATTCGGCGAGATCGCGCAGTTCCTGCTTCGGCAGGTCGATCTGCCGGAACAGGGGATCGGAGAAGATCTCGTTCAGTTCGGCGAAGAAGCGGTCCTCGTCGGCGGTGGCGAGGTCGCGCAAATCGAGGTCATAGGTCTCCGCCAGCCGCAGCAGGATCTGCGCCGTCACCGGGCGCTGGTTGCGCTCGATCAGGTTGATGTAGGAGGGCGAAATGCCGAGCCCCTCGGCGATCTGGGTCTGCGACAGCCCCAATTGCTGGCGGATGCGCCGGAAGCGGGGACCGACGAACAGTTTCTTTCCGGAATCGGTGGCCATGGCAGCCTCGCGTTGCAGTCATTCCGGACGGCGCGGAGCGGCGATCCGGAATCTCGGGATTCCCCGATGTGCAATTGCACATCTGAGGTCTGGTCCTTCGGACCATCCCGGAATGACATCTGATTTGTTACAAATATTACAAATTGACATCTATGACAAGTGCATATGTTACATCACATCACCATTAGAACACACGCCATCTATACGAATTATGAAGTTTAGCGTTTAGCTCTCACCACGTTTCGCAATGCACTGTCACGAATGTCGATAGGAGATTAAGAAAATGGCGAAGACCTTTGAACAGCTGGTTCCGGCGCCCAAGGGGCGCTTCGACGGCATCACCCGTCCCTACAGCCCGGCCGAGGTCGAGCGGCTGCGCGGCTCCGTGCCGATCGCCTATACGCTGGCCGAGAAGGGCGCCAACCGCCTCTGGGAATCCCTGAAGAAGGAACCCTACGTCAATTCGCTCGGCGCCGTCACCGGCAACCAGGCGATGCAGCAGGCGCGCGCCGGTCTGCCCGCGATCTATCTGTCCGGCTGGCAGGTGGCCGCCGACGCCAACACCGCGGGTGCGATGTATCCCGACCAGAGCCTCTATCCGGCCAATGCCGGCCCCGAACTGTGCCGCCGCATCAACCGCACCTTCCAGCGTGCCGACCAGATCGAGCACTCGGAAGGCGGCGCCAGGATCGACTGGTTCGTGCCGATCGTTGCCGACGCGGAAGCGGGCTTCGGTGGACCGTTGAACTCGTTCGAGATCATGAAGGCCTATATCGAGGCGGGCGCGGCCGGCGTTCACTTCGAGGACCAGCTCGCCTCCGAGAAGAAGTGCGGCCACATGGGCGGCAAGGTGCTGATCCCGACCGCGGCGCATGAGCGCAACCTGGTCGCGGCGCGGCTCGCCGCCGACGTCTGCGGCACGCCGACCTTCGTGCTGGCGCGTACCGACGCGGAAAGCGCCAAACTGATCACGGCCGACGTGGACGAGCGCGATCGCGAGTTCATCACCGGCGAGCGCACCGCAGAAGGCTTCTTCCGCCTCAAGCCCGGCACCGGCCTCGCTCACTGCATCAAGCGCGGCATCGCGTTCGCGAAATATGCCGACCTGATCTGGTGGGAGACCTCGACGCCGAACCTCGACGACGCCCGGCAGTTCGCCGAAGCCATGCACAAGGTCTATCCGAACAAGATGCTGGCCTATAATTGCTCGCCCTCGTTCAACTGGGAAGCCAACATCGACAAGGCGACCATCGCCAAATTCCAGCGCGAAATCGGCGCGATGGGCTACAAGTTCCAGTTTGTGACCCTGGCGGGCTTCCACTCGCTCAACCACGGCATGTTCGAGCTGGCGCGCGGCTACAAGAGCGAAGGCATGGCGGCCTATTCCCGCCTGCAGCAGGCCGAATTCGCCTCGGAGAAGTTCGGTTACTCGGCGACGCGCCACCAGCGCGAAGTCGGCACCGGCTACTTCGACCTGGTCTCGACCACCATCACCGGTGGCACCTCGTCGACCACGGCGCTCCACAACTCCACCGAAGCCGCGCAGTTCAAGTCGCACGGCGCGGAAATTCAGATCCAGGCGGCTGAGTAACATCAGCCTGAAGAACAGGAGACTATCATGTCCAAAGGCAGCAATTTCTGGGTGATTGGCGGCGAGTTCGGCTCGATGAACTTCCACAAGCTCGTGGAAGGCTCGGCTCAGGTGCAGGGTCCGTTCAAGACCCGCGCGGAGGCCGAGGAAGCCTGGCGCGCAGTCTCGGAAGAAAACCGCCACAAGGCCGGCGTCCGCTTCTCCATCGTGGAGGAGCCCTCGCGCGCTGCGTGATCGATAAGAAGACGCTCAAGGACAAAAGCGGTCTCATCCGGCCACCCGGGTGGGGCCGCTTGCGTCTGTTCTCCCTCGCCCCGCTCTTGCGGGGAGAGGGCAAGCGGGAGCGGTGGAAAACCAAAGAGGTAAGTCATTGGGAATAAACAGCCTTTGCGGGGGTCGTGGTTACTGATAGGCTGAGGGCCATTCGGGACCTATCAGGATAAGGCGATCAAGCGGATGTCAGACGCGGCGAATACCGGAACCAGTGCCGCCAGCGAAGCCCGTCCGATCCGGTTGCGCGACGCGCTCCGGCAGGCGCGGATCGAGGCCGCCGACCGCACCGGCGTCGTCGTCGACCTGCGCGACGCCGAAGTGGCGCGGCTGGAAATCCTCAACGAGGCGCTCGACCCGCTGTTTGCGCAAATCCCCGACAACATCGACCTGTTCGATCGCGGCGTCAGCCAGGGCGACACCCCGCGGCTGTGGATCGACGTCGTCGCGCATGTGATGATGGGGCGCGACAAGCGCATCTACCGCTTCGTGCAGGACACCCGTTTCGGCCGCATCGTGATCGCGGAATCCCATGATGCCGCCAGGATCGTCGAGGCCGTCACCGATTATGTCGCGCGCCGCATGATCGAGCGCGAACATGCGCTGGTCGCAATGCCCGCGCCCGCGCCGGTCGTGGTCGAGAAGCCGCCGCGCCGCGGCAGGTTCTGGATTTTCGTGCTCGGCTTCCTCGCCGGCGCGCTGGCGCTGTTCGCGCTGGCGCTGTTCGAGACGTTCCGCAGTCTCTGACGGTCGTCGTCGGGGCCCGACGGATCGCGCGGATGCACGGGTCCCGTGTGTCACATAACGTTCATAGAGCGTCGATATCGCCGACGTAACTGGGCGGCGTTTGACGGACTGGTGGATTGATATCGTGATCAGCGTCGACGTCCGATCGGTGACCAAGGCCTGGGGCGAGACCGTGGCGGTGGATGACGTCTCATTCGCCGTCGAGAAGGGCCACCTCGTGGTTTTGCTCGGGCCGTCCGGATGCGGCAAGTCGACGCTGCTGCGCCTGATCGCGGGATTGGATGAGCCGGCCGCCGGTGCGATCGAAATCGAAGGTCGGGATGTTCGCGGCCTGACCGGCTCGGCGCGCGGCGTCGCCATGGTGTTTCAGTCCTATGCGCTGTTCCCGCATCTTTCGGTCGCCGACAACATCACCTTTGGTCTGTCGGTGCGCGGCACGCCGAAGGCCGAGATGGCGCGGCGGCTCGACAAGATCACGGCGCTGCTCGGGTTGGAAGCGCTGTTGCGGCGCAAGCCCGGACAGCTCTCCGGGGGCCAGCAGCAGCGCGTCGCGCTCGGCCGGGCGTTGATAGCGGAGGCGCCGGTCTGCCTGCTCGACGAGCCGCTCTCCAATCTGGATGCCCAACTCCGGCAGGAGTTGCGCCGCGAGATCCGCGCGCTGCAGCAGCGGCTCGGCATCACCATGATCTACGTGACGCATGACCAGACCGAGGCCATGAGCATGGCCGACCGCGTCATACTCATGCGGGGCGGCCGCATCGAGCAGAACGGCACGCCTTCCGACCTCTACGAGCGGCCGGCAACCCTGTTCACCGCCCGTTTCATCGGCGGCGCGCCAATGAACTTCCTCGAGCTCGACGACGGTCCAAACGGCGCGGTGGTCGCCGGCACCGCGGGACCGACGCTGTTCGCGACCTCCGGACGCGGCCGCGTGCTCGGTTTGCGTCCGGAGGACGTGACGGTGGATACCGTCAGCGGACGCGGCCGATTTCATGTGACTGTCACGGCCGTCGAATATCTGGGCGCCGAGGCACTAGTCACCTGCATGATCGGGGAGCGGCCGATACTGGCTCGCACGCGGGGCGGTTGCGCTCCGCCGGTCGGCGCCAGGGTGGGCCTCGTTTGGGATGCCTCCGCCGCGCATGTTTTCGATGCCGCGAGCGGGAGCCGCCTTGCTATCGAAACCGGCGCCGGATCGCTGCTGCCGGACCTCCACCCAACTGCAAATCAAGGGAGCATTTGCGCATGAACACATTTGCCAGGCTAACAATCGCGGCGACGCTGGCGGTTATGGTTCTCAGTGGCTCGGCCGTGTCCGCGACCGAGATCACCTTCTATTATCCGATCGCCGTCGGCGGCCCGATCACCAAGATCGTCGATGGTTATGCCGCCGAGTTCAGCAAAGCGCATCCCGACATTACCGTGAAGCCGGTCTATACCGGCAGCTACCAGGACTCGGTGGTCAAGGCGATGACCGCGGCCAAGGCCGGCAATGCTCCGGACCTGGCGGTGCTGCTGTCGACCGACATGTTCACGCTGATCGACGACGAATTGATCGAGCCCTACGACGCGATCGCCAAGTCGGAAAGCGACCAGATTTGGATCAAGTCCTTCTACCCCGCGTTCATGGAAAACAGCCAGGCCGGCGGCCATACCTGGGGCATTCCGTTTCAGCGCTCGACGATCGTGCAATACTGGAACAAGGATGCCTTCAAGGCCGCCGGACTCGACCCGGAAAAGCCGCCGCGCACCTGGGACGAGATGGTCGATCTCGGAAAAAAGCTGACCAAGCGTGATGCTTCAGGCGCCGTCACCCAGTGGGGCCTGGAGATCCCGTCCTCCGGATTCCCCTATTGGCTGTTTCAGGCGCTGACCACCCAGAACGGCGCCATTCTCGCCAATCAGGACGGCACCAAGGTCGCCTACAACGATCCGAAGGTGGTCGAGGCCGCGCAGTTTTTCGCCGACCTCGGTCAGAAATATGAAGTGATGCCGAAGGGCATCATCGATTGGGGCACGACGCCGAAGGATTTCTTTGAAGGCAAGACGGCGATGATGTGGACGACCACCGGCAATCTGACCAATGTTCGCAGCAACGCCAAGTTCGCTTTCGGCGTGGCGGCGATGCCCTCCAAAGTCCGCGGCGGCTCGCCCACCGGCGGCGGTAACATCTATATTTTCAAGAATAGCGACAAGGCCAAGCAGGCGGCCGCGCTTGAGTTCGCCCGCTTCCTGTCCACGCCGGAGCGCGCGGCCGACTGGGGCATCGCCACCGGCTACGTCGCGACGCGGCCTGACGCCTGGCAGACCGACACGATGAAGAAATACGCGGCCGATTTTCCACCGGCGGTCGTTGCGCGTGACCAGCTCAAGGAAGCCGTCGCGGAGCTGTCGACGCATGATAATCAGCGCGTCACCAAGGCGCTCAACGATGCCTTGCAGGCTATCCTGACCGGCGCGAAACCGGCCAAGCCCGCGCTCGACGAGGCCCAGGCGGAAGCTACCCGCATCCTCGCCCGCTATCAGAACTAGCAAGTGCGCCGGCCGGATCACACCATCCGGCCGGCGCCACTTACCGCAATGGCGGAACGGCGCAAACCAGGATTGAATATACACGTGCAGGGCTGGCTGCTGGCATTGCCGGCGGTCTTGCTGCTGGCGACCTTCACGCATGTGCCTGCGGTCTCAACCGTCGTCGACAGTTTCTTTTCGACCCCGCACGGGCGGCGGCCGGCCGCATTCGTCGGCCTCGATCAGTACCGCAATATGCTGGCCGACCCGATCTTCTGGCAGGCTCTTCAAAACAACCTGCTTTATGCGTTGATCACAGTGCCCATCGCGATCGGCCTGGCGCTGGCAATGGCGCTCTGGGTCAACAGTCGCATCAAGGGGCGCACGGCGCTGCGGCTCGCCTTCTTCACGCCGACCATCCTGCCGATGGTCGCGGCCGCCAATATCTGGCTGTTTTTCTATACGCCCGACTACGGCCTGCTCAACCAGATCATCCACGCCTTCGGTTTCGGCAGCATCAATTGGCTGGGCAGCCCCGCGACCGCATTGCCGGCGCTGATGGCGGTGACGATCTGGAAGGAGGCCGGCTTTTTCATGGTTTTCTTCCTCGCCGCCCTGCAGCAGGTGCCACCAGCCCTTTACGAGGCGGCGCGCATGGAAAATGCAGGCCGCTTTCTCGTCTTTCGCCGCATCACCTGGCCGCTTGTGATGCCGACAACGCTCTTCGTCGCCGTCAACGCCCTCATCAACGCCTTCCGCGTGGTCGATCAGGTGGTCGCGATGACCGGTGGCGGACCGAACAACGCGACGACATTGCTGTTGTTCTATATCTTTCAGGTTGCCTTCAGCTTTTGGGATACCGCCTACGCCGCGGCCTTGTCGACCGTGCTTTTGCTGGTGCTCGCCGTCGTCGCTTTCCTGCAATTCTTCCTCGATCGCAAAATTCACTATCGTTGAGGGGACAGGCCATTGATGCCCGATCGGCTGAAAAATCTTACCTCCACGATCGCCGCCGGGCTGCTCGGGCTGATCTGGGCACTGCCGCTCCTGTATGCGTTATGGGCCGCGTTCCACCCGTCCGCCTTCGCGACCAAGTTCGATCTTCTGGCACCGCTCACCCTGCAAAACTTCGGGCGCGCCTGGACCGCGGCGCCCTTCGCCCGTTACTTCCTCAATACCATTCTGCTCGTGCTCGGCATCATGACCACGCAGTTTGTTATCTGCACGCTCGCGGCCTTCGGGCTGGCGCGCCGAAAGTTCTTCGGCAGCGAAGTGCTGTTCGCGCTCATTCTGGTCCAGCTCATGGTAACGCCGGACGTGCTTATCCTGGAAAACTACCGGACGCTGCAGACGCTCGGCCTGATCGATACGCTGACAGGAGTGGGCCTGCCCTATGTCGCTTCGGCATTCGGTATCTTCCTGCTGCGCCAGAACTTCAAATCGATTCCGGCAGAACTCGACGATGCCGCCAGGATGGAAGGCGCCAATACCCTGCAGACGATCTGGCGGGTCTATCTCCCATTGGCCCGCCCGGTCTACGTCGCCTATGGTCTGGTTTCGGTCAGCTATCACTGGAATAACTTCTTGTGGCCGCTGATCGTGACCAATTCGGTCGAGACCCGGCCGTTGACGGTCGGCCTGCAGGTCTTCGCATCGGTCGATCAGGGGATCGACTGGTCGGTGATCTGCGCGGCGGCGCTGATGACCTCGGCGCCCCTGATGATCGCATTCCTGTTTTTCCAGCGCGCCTTCATCCAGAGTTTCCTGCGCGCCGGCATCCGTTAGATCATGATGCAATGAGATCGGATCATGATCTCATCTCTTTGTTTGAGCATGATCTCCCCGCAAACGCTTCGCGTTTGTCGCGAGGGAAGGCCGGTCCCGCTTCTCCGGATCATGCTTTAGACGATTCGCGTCTTCTGCAATGTCTTGATGGTGCCCGGCTGGTCCCCGAAACCCCGCACCGTCTGCTTGACCCGCCACGCCGCGCCGTCGCGTTCGATCGAAAACAAATTATAGGCGGCCGAGGGGTAGCGGCCATGCGCAACCGCGGAGGCCGAGGGCACGCCGATCACAGGTATCGAGCCCTGCGGTCCCTCAACCCAGATCGTCGAGTGCACGTGATCGTGGCCGTGCAGGATCAAGTCCACGCCGTGCCGCTTCAAGAGCGCGAGCAGTTCGGACGAGTTGGTCAGCCGCTTGATGCGCGAATCCGAACGCAGCGGGTGATGGATCAAGAGCACGCGAAACGCCTGTTCGGCGCAAAGTCCTGCCAGCATGCGTTCGAGCTCGTGGACCTGGGCGCTTCCGAGCCGTCCCGTCGCCATCAGCGGCGGGGTCGGGACCGCCGTCGATACGCTGATCAGCGCCAGTGGACCGCGCCGGCGCAGCGACGGGAACGTGACGCCACCTGATGCGGCGTCGCCGTCGAGGTAGCTTCCCCAGGCCTGCGCAAAGTGCTGCCGGGTGACGCGGACATAAGCGTCGTGATTGCCGGGGATCACGGTGACCCGATCCGGAGTGCCGACACTCTCCAGCCAGGCCCGCGACGGCGCAAATTCGGCCTCAAGCGCAAGGTTGACGAGATCGCCGGTGATTGCGATGTGATCGGGCATCTGCGCCTGCAGGTCCGATACCAATGCGTCGAGCACGTCGCGCCGATGGTATTTATGGCGATTGCGCGTCCAATTGAGATAACCGAACGCGCGTTTGCCCACGAGATCGCGCAGCCGCACTGCAGGCAGCGGCGGAAGATGCGGATCGGACAAATGGGCCAGGGTGAATACCGCCATTAGATCTGTCCGATCGGGGGAGCTGCGAGATCGAGCCACTGCGCGATCATCTCGTGATATCCTGTGTGCTACGGGAATGTAATGGCAAGTGGGTCGAGGCGGTGCAAGGTTCAAACGCGATGTATGAATATCAGGCAGTTCCGTGGCAATAAACCTGCAGGTCTTGCGAAGGCGGCTAGAGCCGGTGCTGCGGAGGATTTTCCATTTCTATTGGCGTTTCGCCCGCAGCATGACGCTTGGGGTCCGCGCCGTGGTGCTGGACGGCGACAACCGGGTGTTTCTGGTCAAGCACAGCTATGTCGCGGGTTGGCATTTGCCGGGCGGCGGCGTCGAAGTCGGTGAAACAATCCGCGACGCGCTCCGGCGCGAACTGGCGGAAGAGGGGCGAATTGAGCTCTTGGGAGAGCCGGCCCTGCATGGGATTTTTCTCAACCGCCACGTCTCCCGGAGGGACCACGTCGTGGTCTATCTGGTCCGGCATTTCCGCCAGGACCGGCCGCCGGAGCCGAACCGCGAGATCGTCGCCAGTGGCTTCTTCGAAGCGGCTGCGCTGCCGGCGGAGACGACCCTGGGTACGCGCCTGCGTATAGCGGAGGTCCTCGAAGGCAGCGAGCCGATCGCGACCTGGCGTTAGGAGACCTGGCGTTAGGAGACTTGGCGTTAGGAGATCTGGCGTTAGGAAATGCCTGTAGATCCTATGCTTTGCCTGGGTGGTGCGGCCGGCAGAACTCGTGGAAGTTAACGGCCAAGTCATGCGTCGGACTTGCTGTTTTCCTTCGTCGTCAGTTCCAATGAGAGCAGGCTTTGCTCCTGAAGCACGCCCAGTTATGACGCTCAAGCCTGTGAAGCCGCGCAGTAATATTGTGCATGAAAACGAAGACGACCAGGAACAAAGCCCCGAACATCAGGACGAACGGAAAGCCGACGCCGCTGAGTTCGCTCAGCAAGTATCCAAGCTTGGGGAACAGTGCGAAGCCGGCAGGTATGATGGCAACCATCGACAGCATCAGCAAATCATAGAGATCAAATTTGCCCTCGAGCGTTTTGCGCAGCAAGATGAGCATGTAGACCAAAGCGAAGACCGAAATCACGATAACCGTTATGGTGTTTGGCAGTACTATTGTCACGGCTGTCCCCTGAGAAAGCTGACAGTTGCTGAAAGAGCGCTCTCAAATCGCAATTTCCAGTCATCTGCCGCGGTGGATTTGAGGAGGTCTGAATCTAGTGCTTGTTTGAAAGGCGTGCGAGCAGAATGTAGCCAAGTACGCGGATCATGTATGTCAACGGCTTAAACCCGTCGATCGAGCTTTCTCCCGTCTCTCTTGCTCGCATCTCGACGGCCGTTTCGCTGATCGTGAGGCCCGAGCGCATTGCCCATGCAAGTGAAATCGGCTCCGGGAAATCCAGTGGATATCTTCGCGCGAAGAATTCTATGGCGCGGCGGTCCAGGAGGCGCATGCCACTCGTTGGATCGGCAATGCGGCCGCCAGCGAAAAGGCTGTTGAGAGCCATGGCGATGAGTTTACTGCCAAGACGACGAGAGATCGTAGACCGAAAGCCGGCGCTGTGGATGAAGCGGCTTCCGATGACGATATTGTGCGGCTGCCGCTCGTAGGCATCAAGCAGCGCCTTGATTTCTCGCGGGTCGTGTTGTCCGTCGCCGTCGATCTGTATGCAGAAATCATAGGCGTTACGCGCGGCATATTTGAGCCCAGTCTGCACGGCGCCGCCGATACCGAGATTGACGATGAGCCGCACGACCCGCGAATAGGCGCTTGCCACGGCGCTCGTCGAATCCGAGGATCCGTCGTCGATCACCAGGGTGTGGAATCCCGCATTCATCGCGGCAATTTCCTTGAGCAGTTCGCCTATCGACGCCTCCTCATTGTAGCAGGGGATCACCAGCAGAATTCGAGGTCGGTCGCGTTTCGGCTCGGTTTCAGCAATGGAGCCAATTGGGTTGTTCGCCGGCGTGCCGGCTGAACTCGCAGCAATCCTGGTCACGCTGCACGCCTCGACATCAGAATTCTCCGGAATGGTAGAACGACGGTTGTAACAGGCCGCCATTTCCGCACATTGCTATACTTATCGGCGCTCCTGTTGTACAGGCAGCGGGTCCTGGCAACGGCCATCTATCGCACTCGGGGCGCCAAGATCCAGATTTGGCGGAGTGGATTCGCTTATGGACTGTTGGAAATGGATTGCGAATGTCAGATCCATCTTACGGGAGTGATGATGCCGGCTGGCCTGGAATGAAGCGATGAAGCCTCTCAAAATATTGTTCAGCATTGTCTTTCTGCTGATACTGGCAAGTAACGTCCGGTTGATCTCGCATTGGAACGAGAGTCGCGGTGTCTACGATGACATCTGCTATCTTCGGCAGGCGCATTTGTTCCAGCGTTTCGGATGGCACGGGCTGGACACCAATCTTTCCTATGATGACGATCGTTACCTTGCGAGCAAACTTCGCGATATCAACTTCCCGACCTGGAGCGATGCAACCACGGCCCCATGCCATGTCAGGACGGCGGACGGCAGTAAGTGGGTCCTGGTGCCTCCACCCGGGACCGGCTTTCTCTTGTCACTGTTTCCCGAAGGTTTGCAGGTCATTCCGCTTTACGTGTTGGCCAATGTGATAGTCGCCGCTTTTGCGCTGATGGGGCTTTGGCAGGCGCGACGACCAGGCTCGCCGGGGTTCGCAGCCGTATTTGGCGTGCTCGCAATCTATTTCATGATCAACCCGACCAAGGCGAGCTATTCGATGGCGCCAACTATGGTCAGTTGTGCGCTTGCGGGGCTCTTGACCGCGAAGCTGTTTGCCGATGAAGACCAGCCCCGCATTACTCTGACGGCTGCAATCGGTCTTATTATCGGCCTGTCGGCCAGTTTCAGATTGCCGAATGTTCTTCTGTCGGCCGGCTATTTCCTGTCTTTCGGGCTTTCGTTCCTGAGGTGGCGAAGCTTGGACAAATTTCTTCAAGGCCTGTCATTCGGGCTGGGCTTCGTGGTGGGAGCGCTGCCGCTTCTGGTCGCGAACGCGATCAATGCGGGAACGCCGTTTTCCACGACTTATGGCGCTGTCGATGCCGTTCCTCCCAGTTTCGATGTGGACGTGCTTCGGGCCTATCTCATGGACACCCAGTTTCCCTTGGCTGTGGTGGCGTTCGGCTGCACGGCGATGTTGTGGCGTTTCGCCCGTCAAACGGGCACGAAACGGCTTGTTCTGATTGTCGCGGGTAATCTTGCCTTGAACCTGGCTTTTTTCATCAGCCACCCGATCTTCACGCCGTATTACACGATTCCGATTGCCATGCTCTCGTTGTGGAGCTTGCTGTTTGCGTCGCTGAGGCAACCGGCAGAAATAGTGGACGATCGGCTTGCTGGGCAGGCAGCCAGAGCCTGATCGTGATAAGGGAAGTTGAGTCGGCAGGTGCCGGCGCACGGGACGTTTAGCGGCCGGCGGGATCGTTCAGCAAGCTCAACACCTGGCGCGATGGTTTTCCGGATTCTCGGCACCATCCTGAAACTCTACCGGTCGGAAAAGCCGCTGCGCTTTTTCACCGCGATCGGGATATTTCTGACGCTGGTTTCGATCGGTCTCGCGATCCCGGTCATCCTCACCTATCTCGGGGAAGGCATCGTTCCGCGGCTGCCGACCGCGGTCCTTTCGATGGGCCGGATGATCGTGGCGGTGCTGTCGGTGTCTTCCGGGCAGGTGCTCGATACGGTGACGCGCGGCCGCCGCGAGATCAAGCTTCCGGCTTATCTGTCGCAAGACCCTTTCAACAAGAACTGACATGGTTCGAAATTGGCCGCGCCGGGGCGATGGACCGCGCCTCTGCCAGATGCTATCCCGCGCCCCATGAGCGATCTCTCTCTGACCATACTGGCCGAAACCGCCAACGACGCACAGCCGATCGAGCGGCTGCACGAGCGCACGTTCGGGCCCGGCCGCTTCGTGCTCAGCGCCTACCGGCTGCGCGAGCACGTCGACCACCTGCTCGACCTGTCGTTCACCGCCCGGATCGGCACGCTGCTGGTTGGCTCGGTGCGCCAATTGCCGATTTGCGTCGGCGACACCAAGGCGTTGCTGCTGGGGCCGCTGACGGTCGAGCCGCCGTTCCGCAGCCGCGGCGTCGGCCGTGCGTTACTGGATCGCGCGTTGAAAGACGCCAAAGCGAAAGGGCACCGCTTGGTACTGCTGGTCGGCGATGAAGCCTATTACAGCCGGGCCGGCTTCAAACCGGTCCCGAAGGGGCGGGCGACCATGCCGGGTCCGGTGGATTACAGTCGTCTCTTGGTGACGGAACTGGTCGACGGCGCGTTTGACAATGTGTCCGGCGCGATCCGTCCGGACTGGAGCCTGGCGCGCACTTCATAGGACGCTGCCGCCACTCATAGCTTCTGCGTAATGCCGACAAAGAAGCCGCGGCGCGGGCCGAATTGTGGTGCGAATACGCCGATGCCGGAGCCATCCCTGATCTCGTAGATCGTGTCGAACAGGTTGACGACGTCGAACCGCAGCGTGGTCGGCTTGGTCCATCCCGGGAAGAGATATTCGTGCGAAATCCCGAGGTTGACCTGCGTGTAGGACGGCAGGTGATCGGTATTGGCAAAACCGGAGCGAAGTCCGCTGCCGTAGATCATCGAGGCGGAGAAGCGCGTGCCGTTCCACAGATAGGAAGCGCCGGCCGACGCGGTCAGGGTCTGGGCATGGTCGGTGTAGATATAGTGGGTGGCGATGTAAGCGAGTTCGTCCTGACCGAACAGAAACTGGTTCGACACGATGTTGGTGGCGATCTGTTTTGCCCAGGCGACGTTGCCTCAGGCGCGGAAATTGCCGTTGGTGTAGGTCGATTTGAGTTCGAGGCCGATATTCTGGGCGCGGTCGTAGTTGAAACCGGTCAGCACATAGGCCGCGCCGAACTGGCCATCGTCGAGCAGGTCGCGCGCGATCTTGTAGTAGCCGTCGACGCCGACTTCGAGGCCGGGCATCGGGATAGATTTTCTGCACGACGCCGACATCGAACACGTGGGACCGTTCCGGCAGCACCGGGTCGTTGAGCGTCACCGCGGGAGTTTGCGTGTTTGCGGGAACTGTGGGGGGCGTAACAAGCGCGAGATTGGTCGGCGCCGCGATCACCTGCGGCGGCGGCGTGAAGTTTCGCGCATAGCCGGCGTGGAAGGTGGTGCCGTCATACGGCTTCCAGGTCAGGCTGACGCGCGGGCTGAGCTGGTTGGCATCGACATATTGATACATCTGGTCGAACCGCAGTCCGGCGTTCAAGGTCAAGCTGGTTGTTGATCCTCCACTCGTCCTGAAGATAGGTGCCGACGAGCCAACCGGTCTTGGTGCTTGAATCAAAGACCGAGAACGGCGCATCGATCGTGCCGGCGGTGGGGTCGGTTGGATCAGCGAGCGGCAGAACGGTGGATATGTTGTTGACCAGAGAGCGCTCCGCGCTCACGGAAAATCCGAACCTCAGGGTATGGGCAAAGCCGACGCGCCAGGCGGTATCTTCCTGGATGCCATTGACGAAGCTTTGGCGGTAGACGTCCGACGACACGCCGTTGAAGACCAGGTCACCGATCGGATCGGGAAAGAAGTGCAACTGGCTGTAGCGGTTGAAATAGGAGACCTGGTAGTCGATGTCTTCGACCGATTTCTGGTAGGCGAGAACGTTGAATTGGTTGAACTCGTTCTGATGTTCGTTGAGCAACGCCGAATTGAAATTGGACACTCCGAAAGCCGTGATAGTTCGGCGTCTGTCCCGGATTGTTGGGAATTTGATAGCTCCCGTTCGATACGCCGCTCATGAAGGTCAGGCGGCTGGTCGGGATCGATCACCGTCGAAAGATAGAGAAAGCCCTTTTCCTGCGCCGTGCGGTCGTGAATGGCTTCATTCGAAGGTGTCGGATTTTCTATCCCCAGATTGCTGCCGAAATAGCGCCCGGACACGAAATACTGGGTTTGTCCGACCGTGCCGCCATATTCGAGCGAGGTCGTGATCGTGCCGTGGCTGCCGCCATAGACGCTGACGCTGCCGGAGTTGTTGAAGGCGTCCGTCTTGGTCTGGATGTCGAGCACGCCCGCGGTGCGCAGGCCGTACTGCGCCGGCAGCGCGCCGGTCAAAAGCGCCAGGCTGCCGACGATGCCGGTATCGAGGATTTGCCCGAAAGCGCCGACGCCGTCGGGCAGCATGATGCCGTTGATGCGATATTGCAAGTTGGCGTGCTCGTTGCGGACATGCAGTTCGCCGCTGGCAGCCGAAGTCCTGCGTGACGCCCGGCAGCTGCAACAGCACTTTGTCGAGCGGCGCATTGTTGCCTTGCGGCAGCGCTTCGATGGCCTGGTGATTGATCTGAGTTGAGTTGGCGCCGATCGGCGCGACGATCATGTGCAGCGCCTCGTCGAACTTGGTGTTCTGACCCGCGACCACCTGCGCCTCGGTCGGCGGCGGCGGCGCGGCAGGCGTTTCGCGGCGCTTGCCCGTGACCACCCGCACCTTGGGACGGCGCGGCGGTTGCACACGATGCGGCGCCACGACCGTGATGCCTGGCAGCGCAGTGGTACCGCTTCGCCGCTGGCGCTGCGGTCTGTGACATCGCGGTGCCGCTCAGGCCAAGCAGCAGCCACGCTGAGCTGGAGAGGAAGAGTGTACTTCTTGCAAGGAGCGCCATTGTCCCGATCCTGATTAGGCCAACGCCGAATTCGTCGTCGGCGAATTCGGATGGCGCCTGCCGTCGATCATGAGACGGACCGATTTCGATTCGCCGGAAGCATCGCCGATTACCCGTGACGGCGAAGCGATCGTCAGGCGTGTCAATCAATCGAGGTCAGGAGACAGGTGGAGCGCGAGGTTGAAAGGCGATGTGGGCCGAGTGCAGATGGACGAATTCGGCGTCAGTGGTCTGGTACAGAAACTCGACCGCCTGCGGCAGCAGCAATAGCGGCGGCGTCGCGAACATGACTGTGTTCGCCAGCGCCATGACCGCGCAGATCGCGCACTTATCGGCCGGATGCTGGCCGGAATCCTGATCGGGCGCCGGTTGCTGCTGGGCGGACTGATCGAGCGCATCGGCGGCGGGGAGGCCGTTGGCGTCATAAGCGCCGATCTGCGCCGGGCCTGACTGGATGGCGGGCGCGGCCTGCGCGGCGAGCGTGGAAATGTCCGAACGACAGCACAAACTGCATGCCAAGCGCCAACAGCGCCAGCCGCGAGCCATGTTTGATGTTCGATCGGAACCACTTCATGCCGAAAGCGCGCCTTGCGTCGAAAAGGCCAAGGCATCTCGGCCATCCCGACGTTACAATATAACATCGCAGGGAGCGGCGGACGGTGTCAACCGTAGCCGATCCACGGGCGATGAAAATTCGCCGGACCTGTGTGATTCACGCAACGTGGCGTGACGTGACTTCAGCGCCCCTCGCGCAGCCAGGTGGCGGCAAACGCGCCGAGCAGCAGCAACAGGCCGATCAGGCCGGCGAACAGCGGCAAGCACGCCGACGCCCTTGACGACGCTGGCATCGCGCATCCGCACCCCCATCCAGCCGTCGCCGCGGAATACGCTGGTCGAGCGCACCGGCACGATGCGCGGAAGCTCGATACTGGAGCCGTCGACGACCCGCCGCGCGTCACCGCCGGTGGCCTGCGCCAGGGGCTTGAGCGTATCGGTCGTCGAGGTGACTTCGGAAAATTCCTTCGGGTTGGTCGGCCCGACATTGATCAGTGCTTTCAGCGTGCCGTCGGTCGCCTGCCACAGGCCGAGTTCGCTTGCGGGAAGCGTCGAACGCCAAGTTCCCGGTTCGCTTTCGCTCAACGTCAACTGGCGCGTTGCCCCGGTGGGCGACGTCACCGTCACCGGCGCGACGCTGTCGGCCATGGTCTGGCGTAGCACCACCAGATCGTGTCCCTGGACCTGCAGACGCAGCGCTTCCTCGTCGAGGTCGGGTTGCTTCATCAGCCAATGTGACATCCGCCGCAACAGGTCGACATGCGGTCCGCCGCCCTCATAGCCGCGCGCCCACAGCCAGATGTGGTCGGACAGCAGCAAGCGCGACGCGGCCCTCGCCATATCGCGACAGCAGCAGCAGCGGCTTGCCGTCGGCACCCGTCATCAGCGGGGAGGTGGTCGCGTTGCGCGTATCGATGGTGCGAAAGAATCGGCTCCAGTGCGGCGGCTCGAAGCCTGAGCCTTCGAGTCTGCGCGTCACTGGATGGCGTTTGCCGGCGTCGCTCAAACGCGCGTAAAACGGCTTCTCGGTGACGCCGACAGGCTCTGCCGGCAGCAATGAATCCAGCGGCGTGCGCCAGATGCTGGTCGGCGAAGCGTAATCGGGGCCCGCCGAGACCAGCACCGCGCCGCCCGAGCGCACGTAGCGCGCGATATTGTCGAAATAGGCGACCGGCAGCACGCCCTGGCGGGCGTAGCGGTCGAAGATGATCAACTGGAATTCGTTGATCTTCTGCTGGAACAGTTCGCGGGTCGGAAACGCGATCAGCGACAATTCGTTGATCGGCGTGCCGTCCTGCTTCTCTGGCGGACGCAGAATCGTGAAATGCACGAGATCGACGCTGGGGTCGGATTTCAGCAGGTTGCGCCAGGTGCGCTCTCCCGAATGCGGCTCGCCCGAGACCAGCAGCACCCGCAATTTGTCACGCACCCCGTCGATCGCGACCACCGCGCGGTTGTTGACCGGCGTCAGTTCATTGTCCAGCGGGGAAGCCTCGATCTCGACGATGTTCGGCCCGGCATGCTTGATGTCGACGTCGACGTTGACGGTCTGGCCGCTAAGCACCGTGCGTTCGTTGATCAGTCTCGCCGTCGCGGCGCACGACGACCTTCGCGCGCTCGCCGCTGACGCCCTGGTCGTCGAGCCGGTAGGTGATGGTCTGGGGCTGTCCGACGATGCCGAAACGGGGAGCTGCAGTAATCGCGATGCGACGGTCGCGTTCGTCCTTGCGCCCGGTGATCAGCGCGTGCACCGGAGCCTGGAATCCGAGCGCTGCGGCATTCGGCGGAATGTCGTGCACCCGCCCGTCGGTGATCAGGAACGCGCCGGCGACGCGATCGACCGGGACGTCCGACAGCGCCGAGGTCAGCGCGCCGAACAATTTGGTGCCGTCGGTTTCGCCATCGGCCTGGCCGGCTTCGACCACCCGCACCTCGAGGCCCTTGATCTTCTTGAGGCTGTCGACCAGCGCCTCCCTGGCCTTTTCGGTCTCCTGCGTACGGTTGCCGAAATTCTGGCTCGGGCTTTTATCGATGACGACGGCGGCCACCGACGACAGCGGCTCGCGGTCCTCGCGGGTGAATGACGGATTGGCCAGCGCCAGCAGGATCAGCGCCAGCGCGGCGACGCGAACCACTGCGCCGCGCGCCCGCCCGAGCAGCAGCAATGCTGCGATCACGACAATGGCGGCGATCGCGAGCCAGAGCACGAGCGAGGGAACGAGCGGTGTAAACGCGATGCCGTACTGCATATTGCGGCCCTACTGCCCGAGCCGTTCGATCAGCGCGGGCGCATGCACCTGGTCGGTCTTGTAGTTGCCGGTCAGCGTGTACATCACGATGTTGACACCGGAGCGGAAGGCGAATTCACGCTGTCGCGGCTCGCCCGGCGTCAGCGGCAGCATCGGCTGGCCGTCGGGGCGGATCGCCCAGGCGCCGGCGAGATCGTTCGATGTGATGATGATCGGCGAGACGCCGTCGCCGCCGCGTGCCGGGCGCGAGGCATCCTCCTCGTCCTCGTTGCGCGGCAACGCCTCGACCCAGGTCTGGCCGGTATTGAACCGGCCGGGGAAGTCGCGCAGCAGATAGAACGTCTTGGTCAGGACGTGTTCGCGCGGCACCGGCTCGAGTTCGGGCACGTCGAGCGAGGACGAGGATGTTGCGCAACGCCAGCATGCCCGGCGTCTGCGCGGCGCCGTTCTCTCCCGGCGGCGCCTCGATGGCATCGCGGGTATCGAACAGCACGGTGCCGCCCTGCTTCATATAGGCATCGATCCGGTTGATGGCGTCTTGCGGCGGCTTCGCCGCGCCCGGCACGACCGGCCAGTAGATCAGCGGGAAGAACGCCAGTTCGTCATGCGCGGGATCGATGCCGACAGGGTCGCCGGCTTCCAGCGCCGTCCGCTGCGCCAGAAACAAGGTCAGCCCGGCCATGCCGGCCTTGACGATGGAATCGACGTCGGCATTGCCGGTGACGACATAAGCGAGCCGCGTCTGCGACGTCGCCTTGATGGCAAAATCGTCGCTGCTTTCGGCTCGCGCCGGCCAGGGAATTACCAATGTCGCGGCGAGCATCGCTGCCGCGATGATCGCGAATGCCAAAGCGGCCGGCGCCGCGCGCCGCCTCACCAGCGCCGCGATCCCGGCGCCGAGCATGGCGACGATCACGGCGTCGATCAGGAATAAGGCCAGCGCCGCCGACAGCAGTATCCCGCGCAGGTCGCGCGGTTCGGCGTTGGTGTAGCTGGCGTGGCGCGCGCGCAGGCTCGTCGTGTCGAGCGGCGCGATGCGATCGGCGGCCGCCAGCGCGTTGACTGCAAGAGGACCATCGGCCGGGCCGTAGAAACCCGGCGGATGGTCCGGCTGTCGCGCGATCGCGGAAGTCGGCGGGCAGGGGCTTGGCGGTCGAGGGCGGCGGCCCGAACACGCCGAAACCGTCAAGCGATGTGCAGCGGCGCCACCGTTTCGTTGCCCGCTTCGCCGGCAACGCCCGCGCCCGGCTTGGAGGTGTAGCCGGACATGTCGACGAGCCGCCGCAGCATTTCGACGAAGGTGCCGGACATCGGCAGGTCCGACCAGCGCATATCGGCGCTGACGTGGAACAGGCTCACGATCCCCTTGCCGCGATGTTCGCCGGTCACCAGCGGCGTTCCATCTTCCAGCGAGGCCCAGCTTTTGGTCGCCAGCACCGCATCCGGCTCGGCGAGCACCTGCCGGCTGACGGTGACGTCCTTCGGTACCGCGAGGCCCGCGAACGGTCCGTCGGCGGCGAAGGCGGCGAGATGTTGCGGCTTTTCCCAGGTCAGGCTGCCGCCGAGGCTGCGGCCGCCGCGGCGCAGTTTGACCGGCACCAGATCGTCATCGGCCTGCGCCAGGCGGGGACCCGCGAAGCGCACCAGCACTCCGCCTTGCTCGATCCATGCACTGATGCGCTCGCGAATTTCGGGCGACAGCGTTCCGACGTCGGCAAGGATCATCATCGGCAGCTTCTGGTCGAGGAATTGCGTGATCACCTGCTGCGGCGCGCCCTTGTCGCCGAGCCGGACATCGGCGAACGGTCCCAGCGCGCGGCTGAGATAGAACGTCGACGCCAGCAGCGGCTGCGCGGTATCGCTCGACGATCCGCTGACGATGCCGATCGCGCGCCGCCGCCAGCGCTTGTCCAGGAGTTGCACCGCGCCCGCGGACCGTTCGCCGGCGACTTCAAGCCGCGCGATGTCGTTGCGAAGCTCGACCGGAAGATCGAACGCGGCTTCGGTCTCGGGCGCCTGTGGCGCAAAGGCGTAGCGGGCCTCGCCGATCGGCGAGCCCTTTTGGTCGAGCGCTCGCACGACGCCCGCGGCCGGGCCGCCGCCGGTGCGCAGCACCTTCACGGTCATTTTCGCCGCGGCATTTTCGGCGCCGGCCAGAGCCAGCGGCGGCGGCGTGCCGCCTTCATAAATCGTCAACGCCCGATCCCCGATGGTCTTGCCAAGGCCTTCGAGAAATTCCGGCCCGCGCCCGGTATCGACGCCATCCGACAGCCAGGCGATCTCGCAATCGCCGGTCGCTTTCAGGAAACGCTCGATCGCCGGCAGGGTTTCCACCCGTTCAATGGAATAAGGCTTTGGCGCCAGCTGGCGCAGTGCCACCCGCGCGGTGCCGCCGGGCATGATCGTGATGTCGCGGGAGGGCTCGGACAGCGGCACCAGCGCCACTCCGCGCCGGTTGTTGTCGGCGTTCGCAATCAGCTCGTCGGCTGCCTTGATCCTGGTGTCCCAGCTCGAGGCCGCGCTCCAGCCGTCGTCGAGCAGGATCACCAGCGGGGCGCGGCTGCCGCCGGCAATCCCGGTTTGCGGATCCCAGATCGGTCCGGCGGCGGCCAGGATCAGCAGCGCCGCCGCCAGCAGACGCAAGGCCGTCAGCCACCACGGCGTGCGCGACGGAGTTTCTTCCTTCGGCGCGATGTCGAACAACAGCCGGGTCGGAGGGAACTCGACGCGCCGCGGCCGCGGCGGCATCACCCGCAACAGCCACCACAGTACCGGCAGGCTCAACAGGCCCAGCAGCAGAATAGGTTCGACGAAAGAGAGCGGCAGGCCTGCGATCATGCGCTTCGCCCCGCTTTGACGCGTCGCGGTGCGCACGCTGCCCTTGTTCACCATCATGCCCGAATGCAGAAACAGCAACAGTTCGGCGGCCGAGCGGCTGGTGGTGTGGGTCGAGAACAGCCAGTCGAGCCTGTTGGTCTCGTCGCGGATCTGGTCGCGATGCAGCGCCACGCGCGCAGCGTAATCGCCGGCCCATTTTTCCGCGCGGCCCGCGGTGATCACGCCGCCGCCTTCCGGTTCGACGAATTCGATGCGACCGGAATAGGGAAAGTTTTCTTCGGCAGGATCCACGATCTGCACCAGCGTGCCGTGCGCGCCGGAGGCCGACAGCCCCGCGAGCATGGTTCTGATCTCCGAGATTGGCGACCAGAGGTCCGACAGCACCACGATTTCGGCCAGCGCCGACGGCACGAAGGATGGCGGCAGGCTGAGGCGCGCCGCATCGTCGTGCAGCATCGCTTGCGCCATCCTGTCGATCACGCTGCCGCTCGCGGTCGGATTCATGAGGCCCGGAATGCCGACGCGTTCGCCGCCGGCGACCAGGAGCTCGGCGAGCGCGAAGGTGACGATCAGCGCGCGCTCCAGCTTGCTGTCGCGGGCCTGTTGGGATGCAAAAGCCATCGACGGCGAGCGGTCCGGCCACAGCCAAACCGTATGCGCGGCCTCCCATTCCCGCTCGCGGACATAGAGATGATCATCGCGCGCCGAGCGCCGCCAGTCGACGTTCTGCGACGGTTCGCCGGAAACGAAGCGGCGGTATTGCCAGAAACTTTCGCCGGCGCCGGCGCGCCGCCGTCCGTGCAGGCCGTGGATCACGTTGGCGGCGATGCGGCGGGCCTCAAGCACAAGGCGCGGCAGCGTCGCGGCGAGCGTTCGGCTTTCACCATCGGCGCGTCGGATCGCTAGAATTTCACCGCTTGCCTGCTTGGTTTCCGCAGCCATCAACCAATCCGCGTCTTCAATTGTTTGATCACGTCGGGAATGGTGCGGCCTTCGGCGCGCGCGGAGAACGTCAGCGCCATGCGATGCTTGAGAATTGGTTCGGCAAGATCGAGCACGTCGTCGATCGAGGGCGCCAGACGGCCGTCGAGCAAAGCGCGGGCGCGCACCGCGAGCATCAGCGACTGGCTGGCGCGCGGGCCCGGTCCCCAGGCGATCAGCTTGCCGGCTTCGCCGCCCTCCGGGCCGGGACGCGCGGAGCGCACCAGCGAGAGGATCGCCTCCACCACGGAATCGCCGACCGGCAGCCGCCGCACCAGCCGTTGCGCGGCAATCAGGATCTCGGCGTTCATCGAGGCTTTGGCCAGCGTCTCTTCGGCGCCGGTGGTTTCGAACAAGATGCGCCGCTCGGCGTCGCGATCGGGATAATCGACGTCGATCTCCATCAGGAAGCGATCGAGCTGCGCTTCCGGCAGCGGGTAGGTGCCTTCCTGCTCCAGCGGATTTTGCGTCGCCAGCACATGGAACGGTTTCGGCAGATCATGGCGCGCGCCCGCCACCGTGATGTGCTGTTCCTGCATGGCCTGCAGCAGCGCGGACTGGGTGCGCGGGCTGGCGCGGTTGATTTCGTCGGCCATCAGAAGCTGCGCAAATACCGGTCCTGCGATGAAGCGGAACGACCGTTTGCCGGAACTGCTCTCGTCCAGCACCTCGGCGCCCAGAATATCGGATGGCATCAGGTCCGGCGTGAACTGGATGCGCTTGGCATCGAGCCCGAGGGTCGTGCCGAGCGTTTCGACCAGCTTGGTCTTGGCAAGGCCGGGCACGCCGATCAGCAGCGCGTGACCGCCGGACAGGATCGTCACCAGGGTGTTTTCAATCACCCGGTCCTGGCCGAAAATAACCGTGGAGATCGCAGACTTCGCCGCGCGGATTTGTTCGGCGACCTGTTCGGCCGAACGGACGATCACGTCCTCGAGCTTCTCGACACCATCTGCGCCAGCCATCTAGTTCTCCTTCGACCACGCGTGCCGCGGCAGCGCCGCTTGCATCGTCATGCCATGGGCCCCATGCTAAACTGCTGCGAAGGCCATGTATTTGTTGAATTAAACTATCCCCACATTATCGGGTTTTCGGGGTATGAACGGCATCACGATATGGCGACCTGAAACGGGATTTTACGAGCGGAACCCGTTCAAGGCGCACTTCGTGAGGCTTGCACCAATCGTGCCAAATCGAGGCGGTCAAACTCAGGTCAAACAATGGCGAAGCAAGGGCAGACCACCAATCAGGGCCTCGAAGGGCTGACGGCTGCCGCCACGGACGCTGCGAATACCGGCGCCGCCGGAAAAGGGCTGCCGCCGGTGCATCTGTGGAATCCGCCGTTCTGCGGCGATCTCGACATGCGAATCGGCGGCGACGGTACGTGGTTTTACATGGGGACGCCAATCGGGCGGCCGGCGCTGGTCCGGCTGTTTTCGACCATCCTCAAGTGGGAGGACGGCAAGCACTTTCTCGTGACTCCGGTGGAGAAGGTCGGTATCCGCGTCGACGACGCGCCGTTTCTCGCGGTCGAGATGGTCAAGGAGAACGACGGAAGCGCGCGGATGCTGCGCTTCCGCACCAATGTCGACGACTGGGTGACATGCGATTCCGCCCACCGGCTGCGATTCGAGACCGCTGCCGACGGCGGACTGACGCCCTATCTTCATGTCCGTGCCAACCTCTGGGCCAAAGTCACCCGCGCGGTCTACTACGATCTGGTTGACATGGGCGAGGAGCGGGTGGTCGATGGTCGTCCGATGTTCGGCGTGGCGTCAGGCGGCGAATTTTTTGCGATGGCGGATGCGGACGAGGTGAGGGGCGCGCTTTGAACGAGCCGATGCTGAAGACCGATCCAGCCGCGATCAGCTCGGCGGAGTTTTTCGAACGGAGCCGCGCGCGGCTCGATTTCGAGGTGCCGCCGGGCCTGGTCGACCCCAACATCATCCCGAAGATCGGCGATCAGGGCACCGATCGCATGCTGGAGATCGTCGCCCGCGAACAGCCGGTTCGGCCCGCGGCGGTATTGATCCCGGTCGTCGACCATCCGCAGCCGACCGTGCTGCTGACGCAGCGCGCCGCGCACCTCAACGATCATGCCGGCCAGATCGCGTTTCCCGGCGGCAAGATCGATGCGACCGACGCCTCCCCGCTCGACACCGCGTTGCGCGAGGCCGAGGAAGAGATCGGGCTTTCGCGCGAATTCGTCCATCCGATCGGCTATCTCGATCTCTACGGAACCGGCTTCGGATTTCGCATCCTGCCGACGGTGGCGCGGGTGCGGCCGGGCTTCAAGCTGCGCATCAACAAGTCCGAGGTGGACGATGCGTTCGAGGTGCCGCTCGCGTTCCTGATGGACCCCGCCAACCACCAGGTGCACAGCAAGGAATTTCGCGGCATGGAGCGCTCCTATTACGCCATGCCGTTCGCGGAGCGATATATCTGGGGCGCCACCGCCGGCATTCTGCGCATACTGTACGAGCGGATCTGCCTGACATGATCCGTCCGGCCTTCACCGAAGTCGCTGATCTTCCTGATCCCGTTCGCGGTCTATGTGCTGTTTCTGCTCGCGACCCGCTCCGGACTGATGGTGCCGACGTCGTGGCCGCTGCACGTCATCGCCAAGCTGCTGGTGGGCTCGCTGTTGCTGGTGGTCGTCAGTTTCGTGCTGCTCGCGCAGTTTTCCGGCGCGTCGCCGAATTCGACCTATATTCCCGCGCATATCGAGAACGGCAAATTCGTTCCCGGAGTGGAAAAATGAACGATGCGCGGGTGCTCGAAGACGCGCCCTGGCTCAGATCCGGTCCGGCCGCCCGCGTGCTCAAGCTGTTGAACGGCGGCGGCGAGGAAGCGCGCGTGGTCGGCGGCGCGGTCCGCAACGCGCTGCTGAACATTCCGATCGGCGACATCGATATCGCGACCACCGCGCTGCCCACGGAAGTGATCCGCCGCGCCAAGGCCGCCGGCATCAAGAGCGTGCCGACCGGCATCGACCACGGCACCGTGACGCTGGTCGTCGACGCGCACCCCTTCGAGATCACCACCTTGCGCGAGGACACCGAGACCTTCGGCCGCAAGGCCAAGGTCGCGTTCGGCCGCGACTGGGTCATCGACGCCGAGCGGCGCGACTTCACCATCAACGGCCTGTCGGTCGATGCGGCTGGTATCGTTCATGATCACGTCGGCGGCCTCGACGATATCGCCGCCAGGCGCGTGCGCTTCATCGGCGACCCCGACCAGCGGATCATCGGAGGATTATCTGCGCATCCTGCGGTTTTTCCGCATTCACGCCGCCTTCGGCGAAGGGCGAACCCGATCGCGCCGGCTATCTCGCCTGCATCCGCAACCGGGCCGGTCTTGCCAGCCTTTCCGCCGAGCGGGTGCGGATGGAAATGGTGAAGCTCGTGGTCGCCGACGGCGCGGCCGGCGCGATTGTCGCGATGTCGGATGGCGGGCTGCTGCTGCCGATTTTCGGCGGCGTCGCCTATACCGGGCCGTTCGCAAGCATGGTCGCGGCGGAGCGCGCGCTGGGACTGAAGCCGGACCCGGTTCGAAGGCTCGGCGCGCTCGCGGTCGCCGTGACCGAGGACGCAAGACGCGTCGCGATGCGGCTGCGGCTTTCCAATGCCGAAACCAGGGCGCTCGATTCCATGGGCCATCGCTGGTGGCGGCTCGCCGGCATGGACGAGGCGATCGCGCGGCGGCAGGCTCTACCGGCTCGGCGCCGGACCGCTACCGCGACCGGCTGATGCTGGCCTGGGCGCGGGCAGGGGACGACGGCAATTCCGCGCAGTGGCGAGAGCTTGCGCTGCTGCCGGAGCGCTGGACCGCGCCGAAGTTTCCGCTTCAAGGCGGCGGACTTCGTCGGCCGCGGCATCGCCGAAGGTCCCGGCGCTCGGGCAGGTGCTGGCGCTGGCCGAAGACGCCTGGCTCGCGGCGAATTTTCCGCTGGATGAGACCGCGCTCGACGCCATCGCCGACCAGACCGTAACCCGTTTCACCCGCGATAACAGGCTGTGAATATCGTCTCCGGCTTCGCCGACATCTCGCTGCTGCAGCTTCTGCTGGTCGCCGGCGTCGCGCTGTTTGCTTCCGTCGTCGGCGGGCTCGCCGGCTACGGCACCGGCGCGCTGATGCCGCTGGTGCTGGTGCCGCTGGTCGGCGCCGAACCGGTGGTGCCGATCATCGCCATCTCCTCGATCTTCACCAATCTCAGCCGCACCACCGCCTATCTCCGCTACGCCGACCGCCGCCGCGCGCTGATCGTGATCCTCGCCGCCGCATTGACCACCGCGCTCGGCGCTTACGGCTATACGAAGCTCACCAATGCCGGCGCGGCGCTGGTGATCGGCACCATGCTGATCGCGAGCGTGCCGCTGCGCCGCCTGGCCAGGCGCCGCGATGTCAGGATCGGCGATACCGGGCTCGGGGTCGGTGCGGTGGGTTACGGCGTCCTGGTCGGCGGCACCTCGGGCTCGGGCGTGATCCTGCTGTCGCTGTTGATGGCGGCGGGGCTCGAAGGCGCGGCCGTGATCGCCACCGACGCCGTGATCTCGGTCGCCACCAGCATCATCAAGATCTCGGTGTTCGGGCTGGCCGGCGTCGTCACCGCGCAGGTGCTTGCGTTGGCGCTGCTGATCGGCGGCGATCGCGCTTCCGGGTGCGTTTCTGGCGCGCGCCTTCGTCGAGCGCATGCCGGTGCATATCCACGCCGCGATCCTCGATGTCGCCGTGATCGCCGGCGGCGCGGTGATGATTTCATCGGCGCTGCGGCACTTGCTTTAGAAGGGCGCGGCCTCGGTGGTCCATTCATAATCGCTGAGTTCGTGGCGCATGATTCGAGGCTCCAGTTAGGAGCTTGAATCGCGTCCACGGCGGTAACATCAGCCCGCAATGGCCCGTCGCGGCGGCCGAAACGGGCAGGGTTGCCCTTCTTGCGGCGCCTCGGGACGCCTTCATCCTCACCCTTCGCCTTCTTCCTCTTCTTCCTCTTCGTCCGAAACTTCGATTTCCGCCGGTTCCAGCACGGCGATCGGAAGCGCTTCGCGAAACAGGTCGCCTTCTGCGCCCATCCAGACGCACAGGATGGTATCCCCGTTTACCTCCGCCACCGTGATTGGCTGACTGCCGGATTTCAGAATGACGACATCGCCCGGTTTCAAGTTCATGATTTTTCCCTCTGCGTTGATTGACGCTGGGCACAGGCTACCGGTCTGTGATGACAGGCCGATCACGGCCGATCAATTTCGTCGGACGGATCAAGCTCCGGGAGACGGCGGGCATGGCGGCCGCCATCAGCGTTCGCCGGGCAGCAACTCGGTCAGCGAGCGGATGATGCGATCGGGCTTGATGCTGGAATTCCGCCGGCAGGCCCTCGCCGTGGGCATCGATCCAGATGGCATAGATGCCGAGCCGCTGCGGCGCCTCGACTTCCCATTCCAGATTGTCGCCGATCATCCAGGTCTCGGCTGCCGTGACGCCCAGCGCCTGCATGGCATGCAGATAGGCGCGCTCGTCCGGTTTGCCGAAACCATGCTCGCCCTCGATCTGGATATGATCGAAGCGGTGGGTCAGCGCAAAGCGTTCGACCTTGGCGCGCTGGGGTCCGGCTGCGCCGTTGGTCACCAGCGCCAGTTTCACGCCGTACGCTTTCAGCGCATCGATGGCCTCATGCGCGCCCGGGAAGACGAACATTTGCTCTTCGCGATAGGCGCTGAAAGCGGTCGGCGATCCGTATCGCAAGATCGGTCGGCAGCGCGGTTTCGCCCGCGGCGGCAAGCGCGGAAAAGCCGCCCTTGACGACCTCGTGCCGGGCTTCGGCGAGTTTCAGCCGCCACTCCGCCGCCGCTGCCGCCCAGAACTTGCGCCCGGAAGCCACGATCGCGGCGGCGACCTGCTGCGGCGACAGCGGCGCAAATTCGGCGGCAAATTCCGTCGCGACGATGTTCCAGGCGATCTCGGGCCGGCCATAGGCCGACAGGATGGTGTCGTCCATGTCGATCAGCATCGCGCGCGGCAGTTGCGTCATGGTGTCTAAGGCCACTTCACTTCCGGGGGCATCGACGACAGGATCGAATCCACATTGCCGCCGGTCTTCAGGCCGAAAATGGTGCCGCGGTCGTAGAGCAGGTTGAACTCGACATAGCGGCCGCGCCGGATCAGCTGTTCTTCGCGGTCATCCGCGGTCCACGGCACGTCGAAATTACGCCGGACCAGTTCGGGATAGATCTTCAGGAAGGCGCGGCCGACGTCCTGGGTGAAGGCAAGATCGGCGTCCCAGTCGCCGCTGTCGTGCCAGTCGTAGAAAATGCCGCCGATGCCGCGCGCTTCTTTGCGGTGCGGCAGATAGAAATATTCGTCGCACCATTTCTTGTATTTCGGGTAACTCGCGATCGCCGCATGCGCGTCGCAGGCGGACTGCATCGCGGCGTGAAAGGCAATCGTGTCGGGATCGTCCTGGGTCCGCCGCCGCTCCAGTACCGGCGTCAGATCCGCGCCGCCGCCGAACCACGCCTTGGTGGTGACGACGAAGCGGGTGTTCATGTGCACCGCCGGGATGTTCGGATTGCGCAGATGCGCGATCAGCGAGATGCCCGAGGCCCAGAAGCGCGGGTCCTCGGCCGCGCCGGGAATTTGTGCGCGGAATTCCGGGGCGAATTCGCCATGCACGGTCGAGCAGTGCACGCCGACCTTCTCGAACAGCCGCCCGCGCATCACGCTCATCACGCCGCCGCCGCCGGGCTGCCCGGTATGGTCGGTGCGGTCCCAGCGCGGTGCGCACGAAACGTCCTGCGTCGCCGGGATAAAGCGACGCCGGCGCATCGTCCTCGAGTTTTTCGAAGGCGGCGCAGATGTCGTCGCGCAAGCGCTCGAACCAGCCTCTCGCGCGCGCCTTGCGATCCTCGATCACGGACATGTCCATTTGCGTTGCCACCTGGTTTGACGCGTATTCCTCTCCAGCGAACCGGTACCCGTTTCGCCTGATAACGCTTAGCCCTGCGGGCCGTAATAGCTGCAGCTTTCACCGCAGCTGTCGCGATGAATGCTCACCCGCGTGATCCGCCCCGCATGCTGGACCCGCTCCCAGACGAAGCGCGACAGGTTCTCCAGCGTCGGCGCGCCGAGCGCCTCGATCTTGTTGAGCAGCTTATGGTCGAGCATTTTCTGCACCTCCGCGATGCTGCCGCTGGAGCAGGCCGAGATCCAGCACCATCCCGGTCGCGGGATCGGGCGTGCCGCGCACGGTGACCTCGGCGCGGAAGGAGTGGCCATGGATTTCCTCGCTTGCCGCACCCAGCGTCGTTCCATGCAGCGCATGGGCGGCCTCGAACCGGAACGATTTTGTCAGCTCCCACATTTCCGAAAATCCAGTCTTTATCTGATACCGAGTGTCTTGTGCGTCTGCAGGCTGAGCCGCCATTGCGGATGCCGGATGCAATAGTTGACGGCGCGCTCCGTGTTTGCGGCGACGTCCGGCCCGTCCATCGGCTGCAGCGAGAATCGCTCGAAGGCGAGATCGGCGAAGGCTGCCGGCATGGCGCCCGCCTGCGGATAGACCAGTTTGAGTTCGTCGTCCCTGCCGGACCAGCAATTCGGCGCCGGCCTTGGGACTGACGCAGATCCAGTCGACGCCGTCGGGCGGCTGGATCGTGCCGTTGGTCTCGAGGCCAATCGCAAAGCCGCGTGCGTGCAGGGCATCGATCAGGTCGGCGTCTACCTGCAACAGCGGCTCTCCGCCGGTCAGTACCACATAGCGGTATCCATGCTCGCCCGCCCATTGGCTGGCGATGGCATCGGCGAGATCGTCGGCCGAGGCATAGCGGCCGCCAAGCGTGCCGTCGGTTCCGACAAAATCCGTGTCGCAGAATTGGCACGTCGCGCTGGCGCGGTCCTGCTCACGTCCGCTCCAGAGATTGCAGCCGGCGAACCGGCAAAACACCGCCGCGCGGCCGGCATGGGCGCCTTCGCCTTGCAGGGTCAGAAAGATTTCCTTGACCGCGTAACTCACCGCGCCGCCTCCTGGATCGTGGAACCGGTTTGCCGCAGCGCCTCGCCCAGCGCCATCGCGGAAGCCATAGCGACATTCAGCGAGCGCAGGCCGGGCTTGATCGGGATCACCAGCCGGGCGTCGGCGGCCTCGGCGACCTCGTCGGGCACGCCAGCGGATTCCCGCCCGAACAGCAGAATGTCGTCCGCGCCATAGCGATAATCAAGGTATGAACCGGCGGCCTTGGTCGTGAACAGGACCAGCCGGTACCCGCCGTCGTTGCGCCATTGCGCGAATTTTGGCCAGGAGTCGTGGCGCATGATGGTCACCTGGTCGAGATAATCCATGCCGGCCCGGCGGAAATGGCGGTCGGACACCGGAAATCCGGCGGGCTCGATAATATGGGCGGCCACGTCCAGGCAGGCGCACAGACGCAGAATCGTCCCCGTGTTCTGCGGAATATCGGGCTGGAAAAGCGCAATCTGCATCGTCGTGACGGCCCTCCGGGTCCCTCCCATGAATGTCTGAATAAATCATCGCGCTGGGCGGAATTAGTGCATTGCACGCTGGCCAGCCGATAGCGGGCTTGCGCTCTTCCGGCAAGGGTGCCAATAGAACGATTCTGGACTGCTTCTTACTGGCGACTGGCCGGGAAAAGTGGTCTTTCTGCCGCCGCGGGGGTCGCGGGCGCCGGCAGCCTCCCTTGGGTGTCGTTTGATGCGTTGCCTGGGGCGGTTCCACCGGCTGCAGCTGAGAAAGGGTTTGGAATCGTGACGACAGCGTCTTCGGCGGATCATCCGACACGCCGTGATTTCCTCTTTGTTGCAACGGGAGCCGCCGCAGCGGTCGGCGCAGTGGCCACGGTCTGGCCGCTGGTTTCTCAGATGAATCCGGATGCCTCGACGATCGCGGCCGGCGCGCCGATCGAAGTCGATCTGGCGCCGATCGCCGAGGGGCAGGACATCAAGGTGTTCTGGCGGGGCAAGCCGATCTATATCAGCCATCGCACCAAGAAGCAGATCGACGAGGCCCGCAGCGTTCCCGTCTCGAGCCTGCCCGATCCGCAGGCCGACCAGTCCCGGGTCAAGGAAGGCCATGACCAGTGGCTGGTCGTGATCGGCATCTGCACCCATCTCGGCTGCATCCCGATCGCCCATGAGGGCAATTACGACGGCTTCTTCTGCCCCTGCCACGGCTCGCAATACGACTCCTCCGGTCGTATTCGCCAGGGACCCGCACCGGCCAATCTGGCGGTGCCGCCCTATCAATTCGTTTCCGACAGCAAAATCCAGATCGGCTAAGTCGGGGATCGATATCCCTGACCTTGAGCCCGTCGCGTCGTCTTATTTCCCTAGGGATCGCATCATGAGCGGACCATCCGACTACCAGCCGACCAATCCAGCCTTGAAGTGGATTGAGCGGCGTCTGCCGATTATGGGTCTCGTCCATTCCTCGTTCGTGGCTTATCCGACGCCGCGCAATCTGAACTACTGGTGGACGTTCGGCGCCATCCTTTCGATGATGCTCGCCGTGCAGATCCTGACCGGCGTCATCCTGGCGATGCACTACACGCCGAATGCAGACCTCGCCTTCAGGTCGGTCGAAAGCATCGTGCGCGACGTGAATTACGGCTGGCTGTTGCGCAACATGCACGCCGCCGGCGCCTCGATGTTCTTCGTCGCGGTCTACATCCACATGTTCCGCGGCGTCTATTACGGGTCGTACAAGGAGCCGCGCGAAGTGCTCTGGATTCTCGGCGTCATCATCTACCTCCTGATGATGGCGACCGGCTTCATGGGCTACGTGCTGCCGTGGGGCCAGATGAGCTTCTGGGGCGCCACCGTCATCACCAACCTGTTCTCCGCCATTCCCTATGTCGGCGACAGCATCGTGACGCTGTTGTGGGGCGGCTATTCGGTCGGCAATCCGACGCTGAACCGCTTCTTCTCGCTGCACTATCTGCTGCCGTTCGTGATCGCCGGCGTCGTGGTGCTGCACGTCTGGGCGCTGCATGTCGCGGGCCAGAACAATCCCGCCGGCGTGGAAGCGAAGACCGAGAAGGACACCGTGCCGTTCACGCCCTACGCGACCATCAAGGACGCGTTCGGCATCTCCTGCTTCCTGCTCTTCTTCGCCTGGTTCATCTTCTATATGCCGAACTATCTCGGCGACGCCGACAACTATATCCCGGCCAATCCCGGCGTGACGCCGGCGCACATCGTGCCGGAATGGTACTACCTGCCGTTCTACGCGATCCTGCGCTCGATCCCGAACAAGCTCGCCGGCGTGACCGCGATGTTCTCGGCGATCCTCGTGCTGGCGTTCCTGCCCTGGCTCGATACCGCCAAGACCAGATCGTCGAAGTATCGCCCGCTGGCGAAGCAGTTCTTCTGGATCTTCGTCATCGTCTGCGTGCTGCTGGGCTATCTCGGCGCGCAGCCGCCGGAAGGCATCTATGTGATCGCCGGCCGTATCCTGACCTTCTGCTACTTCGCCTATTTCCTGATCCTGCTGCCGCTCCTGAGCCGGATCGAGAAGCCGCGGCCGGTTCCGAATTCGATCGCCGAGGACGTGCTGGCCAAGACCGGAAGCAAGGCGGCGCCGATGGTGTCCGCGGTGATCGCGCTCGCGGTCGCCGGCGCGCTGTTCGCGGGAAGCACGCAAAACGCCCGCGCCGCGGAACAGGAAAGCCCGCCATCGCAGAAATGGTCGTTTGCGGGTCCGTTCGGCAAGTTCGATCGCGGCGCCATGCAGCGGGGCCTGAAGGTCTACAAGGAAGTCTGCTCGAACTGTCACGCGCTGTCCTATATCGCGTTCCGCAACCTCGCCGATCCCGGCGGTCCCGGCTATACCGCCGGCGCAGGCGGCGGCTTTCGCGGCCGAATACAAGATCAAGGACGGTCCGAACGATCAGGGCGAAATGTTCGAGCGGCCGGGCCGGCCGGCGGACTACTTTCCCTCGCCGTTCCCCAACGAACAGGCCGCGCGCGCGGCCAATGGTGGCGCATTGCCGCCCGATCTGTCCCTGATCACCAAGGCCCGCTCCTATGAGCGCGGCTTCCCGATGTTCGTCATCGACTTCTTCACCCAGTTCCAGGAGCAGGGCCCGAACTACGTCGATGCCATCCTGCAGGGGTTTGAGGATAAGCCGCCGGCCGGTGTGACGATCCCGGACGGGTCCTACTACAACAAGTATTTCCCCGGCCACGCCATCAAGATGCCGAAGCCGCTGAGCGACGGCCAGGTCACCTTCGACGACGGCTCGCCGGCGACGGTGGCGCAATACGCCAAGGACGTCACCACCTTCCTGATGTGGGCCGCCGAGCCGCATATGGAGGCCCGCAAGCGGATCGGCATGCAGGTGTTCGTTTTCCTGATCCTGCTCTCGGGCTTGCTGTATTTCACCAAGAAGAAAGTCTGGGCCGACGCGCACTGAGCTCGGCTCGAGGCTTCGGCTCGCGATGACGTGAATTTGAAAAAGCCCCTGCGGGGGCTTTTTTGTTTCGAGCGCACGTCATTCCGGGGCGATGCGATAGCATCGAGCTACGATGTGCAATTGCACATCGGAGAATCTCGAGATTCCCCGATGCGCAATTGCGCATCTGAGCGTGTCATCCCGGAATGACGGAGTTCCGATTGCGTTGTCACCGCGCAGCGGACAAAATGGCCGCCAATCGCCCACCCAAAAGCTCACCGGAGGAACTCATGGGTACCAGCATCTCGTTCAAGCGCCCGGACGGCAAGGACGCCAGCGGCTATCTCGCCAACGCCGCGCGCGGCAACGCGCCAGGCCTGGTCGTGATCCAGGAATGGTGGGGGCTGTCCGAGCAGATCAAGGGGATGTGCGACCGCTTCGCGCTGGCCGGCTTCGACGCGCTGGCGCCCGATCTCTACAACGGCAAGGTGGTGCCCTATCACGACACCGACGCCGCCGGCAAAGAGATGAACTCGCTGGATTTCATCGACCTCACCACCCAGACCGTGCGCGGCGCCGCGCAATACCTTGGCCGCAACGGCGCCAAGGTCGGCCTGACCGGCTTCTGCCTCGGCGGCGCGGTCACCATCATCGGCGCCGCCAGGATCCCGGAGCTGACCGCGGGCGTGGTGTTTTACGGCATTCCGCCGGAGCAGGCGGCCAGGCCTGCGGACGTGAAGATTCCGCTGCAGGCGCATTTCGCCAACAAGGACGATTGGTGCACGCCGCAGGCGGTCGACGCCTTCGAGAAAGCGATGAAGGCGGCCGGCAAGTCGCTCGAGCTTTATCGCTATGACGCCGAGCACGCCTTCGTCAACGAGCAGCGGCAATCGGTGCACGACCGTCAGGCCGCCGAACTCGCCTGGGGTCGCGCCACGGAGTTTTTCAAGAAGCATTTGGGGTGATGCACGCCGTCGTCCCGGCGGACGTCGGGGATCCATACCCCGCGCCAGTCGTAAATGGGGCGAACGGGCGACGGCTCGGCCCGTCCTGCAGCTCGAAAGGGCGCGCCACGTCGCGGGATCGATCCCGCGGCCGCGCCCCAGCCGCCCTCTTTCCCGCAAGCAGAGGGGAGGGCGGGCCGTTCGGGGCTGCCGACGTGGCCTTGACGTCGCCCCGCCGTCATGGTGTTTAGGTGGCTTATGAGCACCGTTGCCTGCAAATCCCGTCTCTGGTGGCGCACCTCCTAAGAGGTGGCCGGTGCGATTTCATTTTTCCCAATCGTTCGAGGCCGTCATCGCAGTGCGGCGGCCTTTTCGTTTGTCCTGTGTGGCGTTCCCTCGGCAAGTTTCGTAAGAGGATCACATGAACAGGACAGTTTTCTCCTTGGCCGAGCGCAGCGAATATCGCACCCAAGGCGGGCTTGCGGTCACCCGCTCGGTGGAGCAGTTCTCGGGCGGCGCCAAAAGGCTCGATGACCTGATCGATCTGCTCGATCGCCGGCCCGGCGTGGTGCTGTCGTCCGGCACCACGGTGCCGGGCCGCTACGAGAGTTTTGACCTGGGCTTTTCCGATCCGCCGCTGCGTCTGGTCACCAAAGGCTCCGACTTTGCGCTGGAAGCATTGAACGCGCGAGGTGAGGTGCTGGTCGCCTTCCTCGGCGACGCCTTGCGCGAACCCTGCGTCGTCGTCACCGAGAAGAATGCCTCGCGTCTTGCCGGCCATATCCGGCGCGGCGCGGCGCCGGTCGACGAGGATCAGCGCACCCGCCGCGCCAGTGTGATGTCGCTGGTGCGCGATCTCGTGGCGGCGTTCGGCGCCAATGACGATCCGCTGCTCGGCCTGTTCGGCGCGTTCGCCTACGATCTGGTGTTCCAGATCGAAGACCTCGTACAGAAGCGTCCGCGCGAGCAAGACCAGCGCGACATCGTGCTCTACGTGCCGGATCGCCTCTTGGCCTATGACCGTGCCACCGGGCGCGGCGTGATCCTGAACTATGACTTCAGCTGGAAGGGCAAATCGTCCGAGGGCCTGCCGCGCGAGACGGCGGAGAGCGTCTACGCCAAAACGCCGCGGCAAGGATATTCCGATCATGCGACCGGCGAATATCAGGCGACGGTGGAGACCGCGCGCGCCGCTTTCGCGCGCGGCGATCTGTTCGAAGCGGTGCCGGGGCAGTTATTCGCCGAGCCCTGCGAGCGCTCGCCGGCGGAGGTGTTCCAGCGGCTGTGTCGTATCAATCCGTCGCCCTACGGCGCCTTGATGAATCTCGGCGAGGGTGAGTTCCTGGTGTCGGCATCGCCGGAAATGTTCGTGCGCTCCGACGGCAGGCGGGTCGAGACCTGCCCGATCTCCGGTACCATCGCGCGCGGGGTCGATGCGATCGGCGATGCCGAGCAGATCCGGCAACTCCTGAATTCGGAAAAGGACGAATTCGAACTCAATATGTGCACCGACGTCGACCGCAACGACAAGGCGCGGGTTTGCGTGCCCGGCACGATCAAGGTTCTGGCGCGGCGGCAGATCGAGACCTATTCAAAGCTGTTCCACACCGTCGATCACGTCGAGGGCATGCTGCGGCCGGGCTTCGATTCGCTCGATGCGTTTCTCACCCACGCCTGGGCGGTGACGGTGACCGGCGCGCCGAAATTATGGGCGATGCAGTTCGTCGAGGACCATGAGCACTCGTCGCGGCGCTGGTATGCCGGCGCGATCGGAGCCGTGAATTTCGACGGCAGCATCAACACCGGGTTGACCATCCGTACCATCCGGATGAAGGACGGCCTTGCCGAAGTGCGGGTCGGCGCCACCTGCCTGTTCGATTCAGATCCCGCCGCCGAGGACAGGGAATGCCAGGTCAAGGCGGCGGCGCTGTTTCAGGCACTGCGCGGCGATCCGCCAAAACCGCTGTCGGCGTTCGCGCCTGATGCCACCGGCTCCGGCAAGCAGGTGCTGCTGATCGATCATGACGACAGTTTTGTGCACATGCTGGCGGATTATTTTCGGCAAGTCGGCGCCAATGTCACTGTGGTCCGGCACGTTCATGCGCTGGACATGCTAGACCAAAAGAGCTGGGATCTTCTGGTGCTGTCACCGGGTCCCGGCCGGCCGGAGGATTTTGGCATTTCGAAAACCATCGATGCGGCGCTTGGCAAGAAACTGCCGATCTTCGGCGTCTGTCTTGGCGTGCAGGCGATCGGGGAATATTTCGGCGGCCAACTCGGCCAGCTCAGCCAGCCGGCACACGGCCGGCCGTCTCAGGTTCAGGTGCGGGGCGGGCGGCTGATGCAGAACCTGCCGAGTGAAATCGTGATCGGCCGCTATCATTCGCTCTATGTCGAGCGCGACAGCATGCCCGATGTGCTTAGCGTGACCGCCAGCACCGAGGACGGCGTCGCGATGGCGATCGAGCACAAGACCCTGCCGGTCGGCGGCGTGCAGTTTCACCCGGAATCGCTGATGTCGCTCGGCGGCGAGGTGGGCCTGCGCATCGTCGAGAACGCGTTCCGATTGGGCGGCAAGAATTGATGACATTTGAAAGAGACATCGATGACGTTTGACCATGATCTGAAGGCCTCCGTCCGCACCATTCCGGACTATCCGAAGCCGGGAATCCTGTTTCGCGACATCACCACGCTGCTGGGCGACGCGCGCGCCTTCCGCCGCGCTGTCGACGAGCTGGTGCAGCCCTGGGCGGGCAACAAGATCGACAAGGTCGCCGGCATCGAGGCGCGCGGCTTCATTCTGGGCGGCGCGGTCGCGCATCAGGTCTCCGCCGGCTTCGTGCCGATCCGCAAGCGGGGCAAGCTGCCGCATACCACCGTGCGGATCGCCTATTCGCTGGAATACGGCCTCGACGAGATGGAGATGCACGCCGACGCCATCCATCCCGGCGAGCGCGTGATCCTGGTCGACGATCTCATCGCCACCGGCGGCACCGCGGAGGGCGCGGTCAAGCTGATGCGCCAGATCGGCGCCAATGTGGTGGCGGCCTGCTTCATCATCGACCTGCCGGACCTCGGCGGTGCTGCCAAACTGCGGGCGATGGACGTGCCGGTCCGAACGCTGATGTCATTCGAGGGGCATTGAGGGATGGGGGCGCCGCGTCTTTCTGACCTCTCCCGCTTGCGGGGGAGGTCGACGCGCTCGAAGAGCGCGGCGGGTGGGGGCTCTCTCCACTGACGCCAGCATTCGCTGCAGGCACCCCCACCCCGACCCTCCCCCGCAAGAGCGGGAGAGGGAGAAGAGTTAAGACCGCTGCAGGATCAAGCTCAGTTCCAGCTCGCGAAAACTCAGATAATTCCTGCGGATCCACTGATGCAGTTCGGTCGATGAATCCTTCTCGCTGCGCAAATAGCCGGTGAACGAGAAGGTCAGCCGGTCGACATAGGTCTTGAGGAAAGTCGGCAAAGCGGCGACGCGCAGGATACGGCCCTGCCCCATGGCCGGCGGCAGTTCGCCGCGCAGCACATATTCGTTATTGACGGTGACCAGCGCGGTTTTGGGGATCTGCTCCTGCAGCGTGGCATAGCCGCGCGCCGAGACGCGGTCGGTATCGGCGACGAACAGGATCGCCGGCGCGACGCCGCGCCGCGCCGCCTCCTTCATGAAGCCGATTTCCTCCGACATCTTGAAGAATTCGTCGAAGGCGTGAAAGCCGAGATCGATTACCTTGGCGACGCCGTCATTGACGATCAGGCGGTCCATCAGCGCCATTTTGCCGAAGGTATCGTCGATCTCGGCGGTCTCGGTAATGTCAGGCAGATATTCGAGCAGCGACGGCTCTTTCAGATTGATATCGAACGCCGCCACGTCGCCGTTTTTCAGCAGCAAAAATTCGCTCAGCTGCCGCGCGATCAGCGTCTTGCCGACCAGCGGACGGGGCGAGCAGATAATGTAGACGGGCGTGGCGTGCATCACCCGCTATATCAGGCGAATTTGATCGCCCAATCCAGCCAATTGGCGCTGGATATGCAACTATTTTTCGCCGCTGCGCGTGACCGGTTTGCTGGAGCCGACCAGATCGGTCAGCTTGATGCGGTCGAATTCGCTCCAGACATTGGCCAGCCAGTGGCGGACATAGCCGCGCAGCACGAACGAATAGTTCGCGGCCTCGTCCTTGGCGCCCTTGTTGGCGACGAATTTCAGGAACGGCACGGACGCGACTTCGACCTGCTCATAGGCCATCTCGTTCAGCTTGGGGATGGTGAGCTCGGTGGCGTCCTTGATGCGGTGGAAATAGGAATTGTAGGTCGCCTGATCCCATTCGAAGAAGCTGGTGTTGTTGATGAAGTTCTTCACCAGGAAATATTTCGCGCCCTGCATGAAATTCGCGGTCTCGGCGATCTCGTCCAGCGAGGCGATCGAGGGTCCCAGTATATGGAACACGGAAAAGGTGATCTGGCCGGACTTGGCGGCGTCGAGAAATCCGATGTCTCGCAACGAGGCGAGCGCCGGCGACAGCAGGCCGGCGCGGACGTCGATCACGGTGACCGACGGGCTCGCCGCATTCAGCGTATCGAAGATCTTCATCTGGTCCGACGTCGTCGTCATGTCGACGATCTCGGTGATGTCGGGATGGAAGCGCTTCAGGGTGCCGCGCGGGGATTCGGTATCGAAGGCGCGGGTCGGTACATTGTTGGCGCTGAAATAATCAAGCAGGGTGCGCGAGACAGTGGTCTTGCCGACCCCACCCTTGTCAGCACCCACCACAATCACAACTGGCTTCGCCATGAACTTCCCTTACCCGCCCGTTTTGTCCGACGCACGATCCTAGAACAAACCGAGCCGTTTGTTGCCGGGAAAACGGTATGTCGCGCCAGATCGTGCCCTCGAGTCCTCCGACCGATAGCGGTGTCCCCGATCGAGCGACTCCATTCCTGCTTTGGGCGCGAACATGGCAGAAACAAGGGGGAATTCAATCATTAGACAAGCGCCGGGGAAAATCTCGCCGATTTTCTTAAGCGGGACAGAAAGCCGGAGCACGCAGACATCGCCGGAGCCTAATGGCGGCCCCACGGACCGGGGGGAGGATCGCCCCACGGGCCATGTGGTGCGCCATCCGGGCCGCCCGGTGACGCGCCGGCGGGGTCCCGGCCATCGCTCCAGGGGCCGGATGGCAGCGGCGGCGGGGATTGGCCGGTTGCCGGCGGCTCCTGATCGTCAGCCGCGCCTCCGACGGCAGCGCCAGCGGTCCGGGATCGTGTCCGCCGGCATATTTCACCAGCGCCTGCACCCGGGAATCGACCGAAGGGTGGGTCGCGAACAGGTCGGCAAAGCCCTCGCGCGGGTTGTCGACGCACAATTCCATCACCGCCGAGGTTGCGCCGGGAAGCTCGCCGCGGTTCTCGATCTTGCGCAACGCCGAGATCATGGCGTCGGGGTTCTTGGTCAGTTCGACCGATCCGGCGTCGGCCAGCAGCTCGCGCGAGCGCGACAGCGCCAGCCGCACCAGCTGCGACAACAGCCAGGCCAGCGCGATCAGCGCAACCGCGATGATGATGACAACGACGGCGCCGCCGCCCGAACTCTTGCGATCGCCATCCGAAGAGGAGGACGAGGAAGAAGACGACGATGACGACCACGAGCCGCCGCCGTAGCCGCCATAATAGCCGAAATTGGTAAAGCTTCGGAAGAACAGTTCGGCGAAGAAGCCGACCACGCCGGCGATGATCACCGCGATCACCATCATCTGCACGTCGCCGTTGCGGATATGGGTGAGTTCGTGGCCGAGCACCGCCTCGATCTCCTGATCGTTCAGCGCCCTTAACAAGCCCGTCGTGACGGTGATGGCGTATTGCCGCCGGTTCAGCCCGGTCGCGAAGGCGTTCAGCGCATCGCTCTCCATGATCTTGAGCTTCGGCATCGGGATGCCGCGCGAGATGCAGAGGTTTTCCAGGAGATTATAGAGCCGCGGCTCCTGCTGCCGCGTCACGTCCTCGCCGCCGGTGACGGCGTCGATGATCGATTGATGGAAGAAATAGGCGATCACGATCCACAGCGCGGCGCCTCCCGTGGCATAGGGAAACGCCCTGATCAGGTCGCGCGCCGCCGCCATCAGGTAATAATCGACCGGCGCGCCGGCATTGGCCAGCACCTCGGCGATCAGCGCGCCGGCATAGACCATGACGTAGACCAGCAGGAACAGGCCGGCGAGCAGCACCATCGAACGAAACTTGTTCGATGCGATGTGCGTGTAAAGACCGTACGCGGCCATGGTCGGTTGCTCTGTTGGAGACCGTCATTCCGGGGCGATGCGAAGCATCGAACCCGGAATTCGAGATTCCGGGTTCGCGCTAACGCGCGCCCCGGAATGACGGGAATGGTTTAGAACTTCACCTGCGGCGCCGTCTCGACTTCGGTCCGGCTGGTGCCGAGGTCGAAGAAATCCTTGCGGGTGAAGCCGAACATGCCGGCGAACAGCGCGGCCGGCATCTGCTGGATGCCGGTGTTGTATTCCTGGACCGCGTTGTTGAAGAAGCGGCGGCTGGCGGCGATCTTGTTCTCGAGGTCGGACAATTCGCTCGCCAGTTGCTGGAAGTTGGCGTTGGCCTTGAGGTCCGGATAGGCCTCCGACAGCGCGATCAGCCGGCCGAGCGCGCCGCTCAACTGGTTTTCCGCCGCCGAGACCTGTGCCGGTCCCTGCGCCGACATCGCGGCGTTGCGGGCCTTGATCACCTCGTCCAGCGTGCCGCGCTCGTGCGCGGCATAGCCCTTCACGGTCTCGACCAGGTTCGGAATCAGATCGTGGCGCTGCTTGAGCTGCACGTCGATATCGGCGAAGGCCTGGCCGACGCGCTGGCTGAGCGCGACCAGCCGGTTATAGGCGCCGAGCGCGAAGAGAACGAGAATGACGAGGATGCCGAGAACGATCCAGCCCGATGACATGACCACTGAACTCCTGATGAGACGACCGGCGCGCAGCCTAGAGGAAAGATCGGCGCGCGTCAGCGGCCCCGATATGGGGGCTGCCAGGGTTGGTCGCTACGGGAGCTCCGGAAGTTCAACGGCCTGCGCGGCGCCACGCCGCAGCGCAAGACGGAATTCCGCCCTACGTTCGCAAGGCCTCGCCTTGCTGCCAGGGGCGGAATTCGCGCCTTTCAAATCGTTAACGTCGCGATCATGGTTTTGCCATGTGCCAGGCTCCGTTCAGGAAGCCATCGCCCTTGGTGTCGCCGGGCGCCATGTCCTTCTTGAACGTGTAGAGCGGCTTGCCCTTATAGGCCCACATCTTCTTGCCGTCGTCCCGCGCCACGATGGTCATGTCGGCCGTGGGCTTGGCGTCGGCGGCGGCCATCAATGGCGGCCAGTTCTCGGCGCAGGGACCGTTGCACATCGACTTGCCGCCGGCGTCCTTGTCGAAAGTATAAAGCGTCATGCCCTTGGGATCGACGAACGTCTTGCCCTTCGGCGTGTCGGCCGTCTTCAGCATCTGTGCCGATGCCGCTGACGATGCGAGAATGAAAGTCAAAGCCGCGATTGCGGCAAACGACTTGAAGGCAAATGTCTTGGACATGGCAGCTTTTCTCCTGATGAGGCGTGTCGGGGACGCGGATGCGTCGCCTAGACCAACGCCGCGTCAGCGGAATTATTCCGCGGACGTCATCGCGCGCTATCGCTGAATTTTTTCATCCGACGGGGAAGTTATCCGAAGTTGAGTTGTTTATGCCGTCGCCTTCGGGCGGAGATCAGCTCGACCGTTTATCTTCCATCACCGCGTCGCCCCAGCGCCAGCGCCGGGCGCGGGCATAGTCCGCTTTGGCGCGGCGGGGCACTTTTGCGATGACGAGGCCGCCGTCGGGCGTGCAGAGTTTTGCCGTCACTTCGACTTTTGTAACGACGGGCTGCGCCAGCACCCGGGCTGGGTGCTGTGCGACCGGCGCGCGCGTCAGCGCCACATAGCTGAATTTCTCGTCCTCGAAGGGAAGCTCGGCTTCCTTGATCTGCTTGTGCGCGCGCGAGCGGGGCAGCCGCTGCGTGAAATGACACCAGTCGGGAGCTTGAAGCGGACATTTGCCGTCGTGCGGGCAGGGGGCCGCGACATGCGCGCCCGATGCGATCAATTGCTCGCGCAGGGCGATGATCCGGCCATAGCCCGCCGGCGTGCCGGGTTCGACGATCAGCAGCGTGTCGCGGGTCTTCGCCCACATCAGCTCGGCGAGCGTCTTTCGTTCCGCGTCGCCGATCTCGCCGATCATGTAGCTCGCCACCACGAGGTCGGCCGGTTCAGCCTCGGCCAGCGCGGCGCGGGCGTCGCCGTGCCGGTAGCTGATGTCGCGCAGCCGCGCGCTGTTGCCGGCGAGATCGAGCGCCAGCGCGCGCAAGGCGTTGTTGGCGTCCAGCAGGGTGAAGCTTTCGAGCGACGGAAAGGCTTCCGCCGCGGCCCAGCTCGCGGTTCCCGGCCCGGCACCGACGTCGAGCAGGCTCTCGGGCGCGAAGTCTTGCGCGATCTCGCGGAGCGCGTTCAGGCTTGCGGTGACCGCGGCATAGGTCGCGGGCATCCGCGCCAGCGCATAAGCCAGTGCGTCGGTTTCGGTGCGGATCGCGGCCGAGCCGCCGCCGTCGCGATAGGTCCGGGAGATCGAGGCGGCGCGGGCTGCGGCGTCGCTACGCGAAAAACCCTGCAGCCTCGCCTCGAGCGCGGCCTTGAGTTCGGCGGGAAGGGAGGGAGCGGTCATCTTCGGCTCTTCCCCTCTCTCCTTGTGGGAGAGGGTGGCGCGGACGAAGTCCGCGTATTGTGTGCACCCTCTCCCGCAAGGGGAGAGGGAAGCAGCGGCTCACGCCACGTTCTGATCGAGGATCTTCACCGCCTCTTCGAGCGCGACCGAGACCAGTTGCGAGACGCCGCGCTCGGCCATGGTGACGCCGAACAGCCGGTTCATCCGCGCCATCGTAATCGGATTGTGCGTGATGATGATGAAGCGCGTCTCGGTCGTCGAGGTCATCTCGTGCAGCAGGTTGCAGAACCGCTCGACATTGTGGTCGTCGAGCGGCGCGTCGACTTCGTCCAGCACGCAGATCGGCGACGGGTTGGTGAGGAACACCGCGAAGATCAGCGCCAGCGCGGTCAGCGCCTGCTCGCCGCCGGACAACAGCGACAGCGTCTGCGGCTTCTTGCCGGGCGGTTTGGCGATGATTTCCAGGCCCGCTTCCAGCGGATCGTCGCTTTCGATCAGGTGCAGCGCGGCCTCGCCGCCGCCGAACAATTCGACGAACAGCCGCTTGAAATGGTTGTTGACGGTTTCGAACGAGGTCAACAGCCGCTCGCGCGCCTCGCGGTTGAGGCTCTGGATGCCCTGGCGCAGCCGCTTGATGGCTTCCACCAGATCGTCGCGCTCGGTGGTGAGCGTGGTGTGCTGGGCTTCGACTTCGCGCAGCTCTTCCTCGGCGCGCAGATTGACCGCGCCCAGCCGCTCGCGGTCGCGGCGCAGCTTTTCGAGATTTTCCTCGATCTCGGCAAGCGGCGGCAGCTCCGCGCCCGGCTCGATCTCGGCCAAACCCGCCACGGCCTGCGGCTCGACTTCCAGCATGTCGTGGATTTCGCGCTCGACGTCGGCAAGGCGGCGCCTGGCGCCCTCCATGCGTTCCTCGGCGCGGGCGGTGGCCTCGCGCGCGGCCGACAGCGCTTCCAGCGAAATCTTGGCGGCGCGGTCGGTTTCCGCCATCACGCTCTCGGCGGCGGCCAGCGCATCGGCGGCGACCCGGCGGGCGTTCTCGGCCGATTCGATTTCGCCGATCAGCGCGCGGCGCTTCTCCGCGAACAGCGCCGGCGCATTGTCGAGTTCGGCGCGCTCGGCCGTGACCTCGGTGACGCGGGCTTCGATGGTTTCGATCTGCGAGGCCGCGCCGGCCTTGCGGTTCTGCCATTCGTTGCGCTCGGCGGTGATCGCCTGCAGGCGGCGGTCGGCGAGTTCGGCCTCGCGCGCCAGCGCCTGCGCCTCGGCCCGCACCTGCGCGGCGAGGCGGCGGTGGCCGTCGATCTCGCTGCGCACGGCGGCGAGCCGCGTTTCGGTCTCGAGGCTCGGCGGCAATTCGTCCAGCGCCGCGTCCGCGCTCTCATGCGCGCTTTGAGCCTCGAGGCGGTCGGCGTCGAGGCGGCTGTGCGCTTCGGTCAGCGCCGATTTGCGCGCGGCATGGCGGTTGATCTCGCGCTCGGTCGTGGCATGGCGTTCGCGCGCGGCGTCGGCCTCGCGCTGGGCGGCGCGCCACGCATCGCGCGCGGACGTCTCGGCGCTGGAAGCGGCCTTCAACTCGGCCTCGGCGGTCTCCAGCGCCTGGCGCTTGGCGCCGGCATCGATGCGGGCCTGCTCGAGCTCGTTTTCGATGTCGACCAGCCGCGCGCGCTCGGCGAGCCGCCGCGCCGCGCCGGTCGGCGCATGGGCGGCGGCGACAAAGCCGTCCCAGCGCCAGACGTCGCCTTCCAGCGACACCAGCCGCTGGCCGGTCTTGAGCTGCGACACCAGCTCGGCGCCGCGCTCGCGCGCGACGACGCCGATCTGCGCCAGGCGGCGCGCCAGCTCGATCGGCGCCTCGACATGGGCGGCGAGCGCTTCGACGCCCTCCGGCAGGGCAGGATCGCCCTCGGTGACGCCGGCATTGGTCCAGCGCATCGGCGCCGAGGGATCGACCGGCGCATCGAGATCGTCGCCGAGCGCGGCGCCGAGCGCCTTCTCGTAGCCCTTGGCGACGGTGACGCCGTCGATGATCGGCGGCCACAGGTTCTTGGTCTCGCCGTTGACGAGTTTTGAGATCGTGCGCGCTTCGGTCTCCAGCCGCTGCACCCGCTTGTCGGCCTCGGTCAGCGGCGCGCGGGTGGCTTCCAGCTTCGCCGCGCGGCGACGTGGCCGGCTTCGCTGGCCTGCGCCGCGGCTTCGGACTCGCGCGAGGCCCTGCTGCGCGGTCTCCATGGCAGCGGCGAGTGCGGCGAGATCGCCGAGGCCGCTGGTCTCCTGCGCGAGCTTCTGCTCGTCGCGTGCGACATTGGCGATGTCCTGGTCGAGCCGCGCCAGCCGGTCGCGATGGGTGCGCACGTTGCCCTCGAGCTGGTTGCGCCTGGCGGTGAGGTCGGCGAGCACCGTGGTCAGCTCGGCGAACAGCCGCTCGGCGGCGGCCAGCGTGGCTTCGGCCTCCGACACGCGTTCATCGACGCCGCTGCGCTTTTCGACGCGGGTCTTGATCTCTTCCTTCAATTCGGTGTCTTCGGCATCGAGCCGCTGCAGCGCCACCTCGGCGTCGGAGGTCTGCTGCTGCTCGCGGGCGATGTCGGCGGAAAATTGCGTCAGCCGGCGGTCGAGCTCGGCGACGCGCTCCTTGGCGCGCGCTTCCTCGCGGTCGAGCGTTCGCGGGCATTGGTGAGCCGCTGCAGTCCGGCCGCGGCGCGGGCCTCGGCCTCGCGCAGCGCCGGCAGTTCGGAAGCGCGGATGGCCTGGATGCGGGCCGCTTCGGCCTGCTCGCGGGTGCGCTCGGCCATCTCGCGGACGCTGAGGTCGTGGGTCGCGGTGGCTTCCGCGACGCCGGCATGGGCCTCCAGCCAGCGCAGATGGAACAGCAGCGCCTCGGCCTTGCGCACCTTGGCCGCGACTTCGCGGTAGCGGATCGCCTGCCGCGCCTGCTTCTTCAGGCCTTCCATCTGTCCGGCCAATTGCCCGATCACGTCCTCGACGCGGGTGAGGTTGGTTTCGGCGGCCTTGAGCCGCAGTTCGGCCTCGTGGCGGCGGGCATGAAGCCCGGCGACGCCGGCGGCGTCTTCCAGCACGCGGCGGCGCTGCTCGGGCTTGGCCTGGATGATCTCGCCGATCTTGCCCTGGTGGACCAGCGCCGGCGAACGCGCGCCGGTGGCGGCGTCGGCGAACAGGATCTGCACGTCGCGGGCGCGCACGTCGCGGCCGTTGATGCGATAGACCGAGCCCGCCTCGCGCTCGATCCGGCGCGAGATTTCCAGGATCTCGCGGTCGTTCACCGCCGCCGGCGCCGTGCGATCGGCATTGTCGATCGTCATCACCACTTCGGCGTGGTTGCGCGACGGACGGTTGCCGGAGCCGGCGAAGATCACCGCGTCCATGTCGGCGGCGCGCAGCGATTTGTGCGAGGTCTCGCCCATCGCCCAGCGCAGCGCCTCGACCAGGTTGGATTTGCCGCAGCCGTTCGGACCGACCACGCCGGTGAGGCCGGGTTCGATCACGAAATCAGTGGGTTCAACGAACGACTTGAAACCGTGGAGGCGAAGGCGCGTGAGTTTCATGGACACGATTCTCTGTTGGCAGGGCGCGAATCTCCCTGCCGTGACAATACCATAGAAGGCAATGTCGGTGTGTGGGCGAGTCGCTTATCGCGGCTCTCAGGCCCGCGACAATGGCGAGGCCGGGGCCGGAGGGCAACCGCCGCGGCGGGCTTTTCCCAAGGGTTTTATAGAGGCTTTTACGGGGCTTATACGAGGCCTAGCCGGCATAAGGTCCCGCGCACGGTCTGCGCGAGAATCGTCAGCTCTTCAGCAGCGACTTGATCTTCTTGTCGAATTCCTCGAACGAGGTCTCGCCCTTGATCTTCTCGCCGTTGATGAAGAAGGTCGGCGTCGAATTCGACCTTCAGCACCTCGGCGGCGTATTTCTGGTCGGCGGCGATCTTGTCGAGCAGCGCCTGGTCCTTGAGGCAATCCTCGACCTGCTGCTGGCTGAGGCCGGCCTGCTTGCCGATCCGGGTCAGGGTTTCCGTGGTGTTCTTCATCACCCAGTCGTTCTGCTGCCGGAACAGCATGTCGATGACGGCGAAATATTTCGCGGCATCGTCCTTGGCGATGCAGCGCGCCAGCATCGAGCCGGCGGCGGCCTTGATGTCGAGCGGGAATTCGCGGAAAATGTAACGGATCTTGCCGGTGTCGATATATTCCGCCTTGATCTTCGGAAACACCGTTGGCGTTGAAGGCCGCGCAATGCGGGCAGGTCATCGAGGCGAATTCGGTGATGGTCACCGAGGCGTTGGCGGGCCCGAGCGCCATGTCCGGCAGCGATACCGGCTTGGCGACGTCGGAGGCGGCTTTGCGCCATCGCCTCTCGCGATCAGGCGCAGCGGCGAGAGCCCGGCAAGGGCGGCAAGCCCGGTCAGCGACAGGGCGGCGGTGAAGGCGCGGCGGGTGATGATCAACGGTATACTCCCGGATTGGCGCGTTCACGCCCGAAGGACCCAAAGAAGAGGTCTGTTCGCTAGCTTGAAACGACAATTGTGGCAATGGCGGGCCGCAATTCCAGCAGCTTCTGGCAGGCTCAATTTCGCTTGATCGAGGCGCCGAGCCGCGCCAGCGCGGCCCGCAATTCCTCGTCCTCGACCGCGGACAGGGTTTCCGCGACTTTCGCGACCGCCTTGGCGTCCGGCGCGCGGGAGGCCGCAGGCCGGTCCCGGCGCGACAGCGGCGCCTGGCGCAGCGCCAGCCGTCCCACCGCGCTCCAGCCGAAGAAGCGGTTGACCCGCTGCAGGATGACGTCGGAGGCGTGCTGGATTTCCAGCGCCATCGGACCCTCCACCCGCAGCACCAGCGTCGCCGGTTCCTGCGGCTGCCCCTCCACCGGCCGCGGCCACTGGATTTTCAGCGGCTCGGAATGGGCGGCGATCTCGGGGCCGGCGATCTCGGCCCAGCGCGTCACCAGTTCGCGCGCGGCAAATCCCTGCTTGGCATAGGCGTCGGAAAACACGTCGCTGAGCAGGACGGAAAGCGGTTTTGCCGAGATCGGGCCGGGTTTTGCCATGGGTTCTTATAGCACCGCCACGCGGCGGAAGCAGTCCCGGTTACGCCGCGCGGGGCCGGATGGTTTTGAGATCGCGGTCGATTTCCCGACGCCGCTGCATCAGATCGTAGTCCATCTGCAGCCCGAGGAAGAACCCTTCCGACAGGCCGAAATAGCGGGCCAGCCGCAGATCGGTGTCGGCGGTAATATCTCGCTTGCCAAGCACGATCTCGTTGATGCGGCGCGGCGCGACATGAACCGCACGTGCCAACGCGTTCTGGCTGAGTCCCATCGGTTTGAGGAACTCTTCGAGCAGGATTTCGCCGGGGTGGGGATTGCGAAGCAGCCCGCTTCTAGACGTGGTAGTCGACGATTTCGACATGTGATCGGTCCTCCCTCATCCCAAATAAAACAGATGCGCCACTGGTCGTTGATCCGGATCGAATGTTGTCCTTGCCGATCGGCCCTCAACGCTTCAAGGCGATTGCCCGGCGGCACGCGAAGATCGCCCAACACGCGCGCCTGATTCAGGAGGCGCAGTTTTCTCAGAGCGACATTCTGGATGTCCGGCGGCAATTTTCGACTCCGGCGTCCGGACCAGATCAACTCCGTCTCGGTATCGGCAAAGCCCTGAATCATGTCCGACTATAACGCGATGCGTTATAGCTCGCAATCCCGATGCGGCTGGCCATGTCTCGAATTTGGTCATAAAATGAGATGTGGCCCCATCGTCAGCAATAGCAATAAAGAGAAAGAAGCAGTCCGTCGCAGCGGACGAGGCCGACCGCCCCGCGCTGCTGCTCGAATGGTACGACCGCCATCGCCGCGCGCTGCCGTGGCGGCCGTTGCCGGGCGAGCGGGCCGATCCGTACCGGGTCTGGCTGTCGGAAATCATGCTGCAGCAGACCGGCGTCAAAACGGTGGGGCCGTATTTCCTGAAATTCGTCGCGCGCTGGCCCGACGTCGCGGCGCTCGGCGGCGCCTCGCTCGACGACGTGCTGCGGATGTGGGCCGGGCTCGGCTATTATTCGCGCGCGCGCAATCTGCACGCCTGCGCGGTCGCGGTGCTGCGCGATCATGGCGGGGTGTTTCCGGACAGCGAGGAAGGGTTGCGCTCGCTGCCGGGGATCGGGCCTTATACGGCAGCCGCGATCGCCGCGATCGCCTTCGACCGCCGCACCATGCCGGTCGACGGCAATATCGAGCGCGTGGTGTCGCGGCTGTTCGCGGTCGAGGAGCCGCTGCCGCAGGCCAAGCCGCTGATTCAGCAACTGGCGACGACGCTGCTCGGCGAGATCAGCGCCGGCGACGAGAAGTCTCGCGCCGGCGATAGCGCGCAGGCGCTGATGGATCTGGGCTCCTCGATCTGCACGCCGAAGAAGCCGGCCTGCGCGCTGTGCCCGCTCAACGACGATTGCGCTGCGCCGCGCGCGCGGCGATCAGGAGACTTTTCCGCGCAAGGCGCCGAAGAAGACCGGCGCGCTGCGCCGCGGCGCGGCGTTCGTGGTTACTCGCGGCGATCGAGCTCCTGGTCCGCACCCGCCCCGAAAAAGGCCTGCTCGGCGGCATGACCGAAGTGCCGACCTCGGACTGGCTCGCCGCGCAGGACGACAAGGCGGCGCTGAAGCAGGCGCCCGACGCTGAACGGCCTGGCGCGCTGGCATCGCAAGGCGGGCGTCGTCACCCATGTCTTCACGCATTTTCCGCTGGAGCTTGTGGTCTACACCGCAAGCGTTCCCGCCCGCACCCGCGCGCCGGAGGGAATGCGCTGGGTGCCGATCGCGACCCTGCAAGACGAAGCGCTGCCGAATGTCATGCGCAAGGTGATCGCGCACGGGTTGGGTCTCTGATCTCCCTCTCTCCGTTCTTCACGGGGAGAGGTTGAGATCACCCCGCGCTGGAAAGCTTGCCCGGTGCGGGCATGGTCACGATCGGCGGCTTGGCGTTGAGGCCCTCGACCTGAAAGCCGGCGACGCGCTTGTAGTTGGCGGCGATGTCTTCCAGCTCCTTCTGCGACAGCACGTCGGTGACGACCTTGTAACCGTCCGGCGCGCGCTCCTCGACCAGCTGCATCACCTGCTCCGGCCCGTTGCGGCGGTTGAGCATGACGAGATCGGTGGTGGCCGGCCGGCGCTCCGCTTCGTAGGCAACCAGCGCGGCATGGGTCTCGCCGTTCGCCAGGATCTCGCGGGTCAGGACGCGGGCATCGAGGATCGCCTGCGAGGCGCCGTTGGAGCCGATCGGATACATCGGATGCGCGGCGTCGCCCATCAGCGTGGTCAGGCCGAACGTCCATTGCGGGATCGGATCGCGGTCGACCAGCGGATATTCGTAGGCGTGCGGGCAGTTGCGGATCAGGCCGGGCACGTCGAGCCAGTCGAATTTCCAGTTCTCGAACCACGGCAGGAATTCTTCGAGCTTGGCCGTGCGGTTATAGTCCTCGCGGCGCCATTGATAGGTCGGCGGCATGTGCCGCTCGGCGACCCAGTTGATCTGGTATTTGCCCGATGCGTCGGCTTCTTTCGAAATCGGATAGCAGACGAATTTCAGGATTTCGTGGCCGGCCATGATCATGGTGCGGCCGGTGAGAAACGCATCGCTCGCGGTGATGCCGCGCCAGAGGATGCGGCCGTTCCAGATCGGCGGGCCTTCCTGCGGATAAAGCTTTTCGCGGATCGCGGAGTGAATGCCGTCGGCCGCGATCAGGAGCGCGCCGTCATGGCTGCCCGCCGGCTTGCCGGTCGCCTTGTCGATGAAATCGGCGCGCACGCCGTCGGACGTCTCGGTCCAGTCGCCGAGATGATGGCTGGTGAGAATGTTCTCCCGGCCCAGCCGTTCGATCGCGGCATCGAGCAGGATCTGCTGCAGCGTGCCGCGATGGATCGAGAATTGCGGCCATTTATAGCCGGCCTCGATGCCGCGCGGCTCGCTCCAGATCGGCTTGCCGTGCTTGGAGAAATAGGCGAGCTCCCTGGTCCGTACGCCTGCGGCATCAAGCTCCTCGAGCAGGCCGAGCTCGATCAGCTCGCGCACCGCATGCGGCAGCACGTTGATGCCGACGCCGAGCGGCTTCAATTCGGACACGCTTTCGAACACTTTGGCGGGAACGCCGATCTGGTGCAGGCTGAGCGCGAGCGTCAGCCCGCCGATGCCGCCGCCGGCGATGAGTACGGTCATGATAGGCCCCTGTTATCTGCGACGCGTCATGGCACGGGAGGCGGCAAGGGGGCAACTGCGAAGGCCGCCCTGCTGCGGCCCATGCTGGGCCGCAGCAGGGCCCGACGGTCATAAGATCGCATCGATGCCGCCTGACTGATCCTGGCAGGTTCGATATTGTGCGACGGGTCCCAACTGCTGGTGAGCCGCAGCAGGAGGATGGCCGCCGATTTCGCCGTGGTGAACAGCGCGGACATGGCGATCGAGGCGATCCGGGCAACGCTCGCAGAGCGGAACAATTACACGAGTGGAGGCAGGCCGGTGAACATTCTTGGAATCAACTCGGTGTATCACGAGTTAGCCGCCGCGCTGCTCGTCGACGGCGCGCTTGTCGCCGCCGTCGAGGAGGAACGGTTCAATCGTATCAAGCACGGTAAGTCGGCGGAGTTCGACAACCCACATCAATTCCCCGAGCGTGCGATCCGTTTCTGCTTGAACTATGCCGGGCTTACCGCCGGCGATATCGATCACGTGGCATATTCGTTCAACCCCCAGCTGCGCCGGGCGCAATATCGCGCCGAGTGGTGGGATCCGCGGCTTGAGGAGACTTTCCGGCTGCGGCTTGGTCAGGTGCGCGGTGTGGCCGATGAACTTTTTGGACGTCCGCTTCGGCAAAGATTTCATTTCGTGCCCCACCATATGGCACATGCCGCTTCGGCGTATTTCCCGTCAGGCTTCGATCGCGCGGCCATCCTCACCATCGATGGGATCGGCGAGATAGCCGCGTCTTCGCTGGCGAAGGCCGTTGGTACGCGTATCCAGCCCGTCGAAACATTCGACTATCCGCACACGCTTGGCTTCTTGTGGGAGGTGATGAGCACTCATCTTGGCTTCTCGCACTACGATGCTTCGAAGGTCATGGGCCTGGCAGCCTACGGCAATCCCGAGGTCTTCCGTCGCGAATTTCAGTCGGCACTGCGCGTCGGCGAGGAGGACTATGCGGTAGCCCCGGAGTTTCTTGGTTTTAATTCGGACAATTTCGCCAGATTGGATGCCTTGCTCGGTCCGCCGCGGTACATGGATTCCGAAATTCTGCCGCGGCATGCCGATATCGCGGCGGCGCTGCAGGAGGCGACGAATGCGGCGGTCTTGGCCCTTGTGCGGCGCCTCAAACGCAAAGTTCCGCTCGACCATTTGTGCCTTGCCGGCGGCGTCGCGCTCAATTGTGTGACCAATGGGCTCGTCCGGCAATCGGGTGAGTTCTCGGATGTGTTCATACCCTCCGCGCCGCACGATGCAGGCACCGCGATCGGCGCCGCCTTTGTCGTGCATGGCGCAAAGCAGAAAAGCGCCCCTGAGCGAGGCAACTCCACGCCGTATCTGGGTCCCGCGTTCAACCGCCGCGAAATTCTGGCGGCGGTCAAGTCGGCCGGCCTCACGCCGCGGCGAAGCAAGTCGCCCGCGCGCGACGCTGCGGAGATGATCGCCGATGGCAAGATCGTCGCCTGGTTTCAGGGCCGCATGGAGTTCGGGCCCCGCGCGCTCGGCAACCGTTCGCTCCTCGCCGACCCGCGCCGGCCGGACATGCGCAATCTCCTCAATCAAAGGGTCAAGCACCGGGAGGACTTCCGGCCGTTTGCGCCGGGCGTCCTGGCCGAGCGCGCCGACGAATGGTTCGAGGTTGGCGCGCACTCGACCAGTCACGAGTTCATGCTATTTGCATGCGGGGTCAGGCCTGAGCGGCGGGATCGCATCCCTGCCGTCGTGCACAAGGATGGCAGTGCCCGGCTGCAGCTCGTACGCCGCGAATCAAATCCCCGCTTTCACGAGCTCATATCCTGTTTCTTTGCGCGAACCGGCGTGCCGCTCGTCATCAATACGTCCTTCAACGACAGCGAGCCGATCGTTTGCACGCCCACCGATGCGATCGTGACATTTCGCAAGTCCGGCATTGACGCGTTGTTTATGGACGATGTGTACCTGACGGCGCAGACCTGACCGCCTGGAGGTATCCGACGTCTGTAGGTTGGCACGGCGCATCATTTCGCGATGCGGATTTTGATCGCCGTCGGGGCATGGCGGACATCGGTCAAGCGGCACCCATCAAGCCCAATTTGTAAGTGCGCGCCTAACGTCGGTGGTTATCGGCCCCGGCGTTCGCCGGGACGGCGACGACAATGGTTAGCGCCGGATAGCGCTATGCAGTTTTGCGTTTCGGTCGGTCCAGCTCCCGCCCGGTTTGCAGCATCAAATTGCGCAGCCAGATCGAGCCGGGGTCGAACTGGGCTCGCGTCGGATAGAACATGAACTGTTCGTCGATGCCGGGATCGAGCGGCGGCGTCACCGCTCTCAGCGACAGCGGCTTTGCCAGTGCCGCGATCAGCCGGCCGGGGACGAAGGCGATGAGGTCGGTGCGCGCCACGATGTGCAGTGCCTCGATATAGCCGGGCACGACCAGCGCGATGCGCCGCTCGATCCCCTTGGCGCGCAGCCAGCCGTCGATCAGATCCTCGTTCTGGCCGCGAATGATGACGGCGACGTGGCGAGCTTTCAGGAAGATTTCGCGCCGGGCGAGCCTGGCGCCGGCGGGATGGCCGCGCCGCACCGCGAGCGCGTCGCGGTCGGTGTAGAGAAGCTGGCGGTGAAAGCCCTTGAAGGCGTCGCCGATCGAGATCACGAGATCGATCGTGCGCGCGAACTCCGGGTTGAAGATCGCAGGTCCCCGCCACGGCACGATGTCGAGCCGGACGTTGGGCGCGAGCCGTGCCAGCTTCTCCATCAGCGGCGGCATCAGCAGCTCCACCGCCAGGTCAGGCATCATCAGGCGGAACTGCCGCTCGCTGCTGGCGGCATCGAAATCGTCTGATATGAACAGACCGCGCACCTGGTCGAGCGCCTGCGCCAGCGGCCCGCGCAACGCCTGCGCCCGCGGCGTCAATTCCATCCGCGCACCGACGCGAACCAGGAGGGGATCGCCGAGCACCTCGCGCAGCCGCTGCAGCGCGTGGCTCGCGGCCGGCTGCGACAGCCCGATCCGCATCGCGGCCCGGCTGACATTGGCTTCCTTCAGCAGCGCATCGAGCGCCACCAGCAGATTGAGATCGAGCGCGGCCAAATTCATCGTGAGAATATACATCATATTGACTATCGATTGGAAGAATGATGCTCGGACGACGATGATGGGCGCCATCGGATTGATCGATGGAGAATTCCAGCATGAGCGCCGCTGAGAACAAGAAACTGATGCAGGAGATTTTCGCCAGCGCGGGAAACCCGGATCCCGCGGCGCGCGACCGCGCGCTGTTCGTCGCGAGCCTCGCCGACGATGCCAAATGGGTGGTGACCGGGCAGTATTCGTGGTCGCGCACCTTCACCGGCAAGCAAGCGATCCTGAACGATCTGCACGGCCACGTCCGTTCGCTGCTGGTTGAGCGGGCGCGGACGATAGCGCATCGTTTCATTGCCGAGGGCGACCACGTGGTGGTTGAGGCGCGGGGCGACAACGTCGCCAGGACGGGAATCCGCTACGACAATGATTATTGCCTGGTGTTCCGGCTGGAGCACGGAAAGATCAAGGAGGTCAGGGAATATTGCGACTCGGTGCTGACCGAAAGGGCGCTGGGGCGGTTTCCCGAATCGGAAAGGCTCGCCACGGGCTGAGACTTCTTATCGTTGTTCCGGGGCGCGCGTTAGCGCGAACTATGATGTGCAATTGCACATCCGAGAATCTCGTAGAGTCCGGTTCTTCTCCCCTCCCGACCCCGCCACGCGCCAGGGGCGCGGGGAGAAGAGCGCGGAAACTTAAAATTTCCCGACACAGATGCGCAATGCGCATCTGTAGTCGGTTCTTCGGATCACCCGGAATCGAGGGGTGTGGTCTACGCCGCCTTGGTCTTGAGGTGGCCGAACATGATGTGGCGCGCCTCGTCGTCCATGTCGGTCTTGAAGGTGAACTTGTCCTTCAGCGCGATCGCCCGCGCCGCCGCCGGCCGTGCGGCGACTTCATCCAGCAGGCGCTTGACGTTTGGATATTTGGCGAATGCGTCGTCGCCGAGCACGAACGGCGCCATCCGCGCCCAGCCCCAGAACGCCATGTCGACGATGGTATAGGTGTCGCCGACCATGTAGCGGCTGTTGGCCAGATGATCGTTGAGAATGCCGTAATGGCGATGGGCTTCGAACTGGTAGCGGTTGTGCGCATATTCCAGCTCCTTCGGCGCGAAGTGCTTGAAATGCACGGCCTGGCCCGAATACGGCCCGATGCCGCTGGCGACGAACATCAGCCATGACAGCAATTGCGCGCGGTTCTTCGGCGTGTTGGGCGGCAAGAACTTGCCGGTCTTTTCCGCGAGGTAGAGCAGGATCGCGTTGCTATCGAACACGAACACGCCGTCATCGTCGATCGCCGGCACTTTGCCGTTCGGATTTACTTTAAGGAATTCCGGCTTGAACTGGTCGCCCTTGCGGGTATCGACCGGCACCGGCTCGAACGGCAGCCCGGACTCTTCCAGAAACAGCGCAACCTTGTTCGGGTTCGGGGCTCCGTTGAAGTAGAATTTAAGCATTCAAATCTTCCTCTGCCTCTGTTGTCGCCTTCAAGAAGACGGCGCGCGGCGCCAATGCCACGATCACCTGTCCATGCTCAAATTTTTGCAGGCAGCGCAACCGACGAGTTCGTGAGTTCGTAGGGCGAATTGGAGCCGAAGGCGTTGCGCCGTTTGCCTGACAGGCAAATCACTGATTGCCCTGTCCAGCCCCGTTCGCAAAAATATTCCGGTTTTCCGACGACCCAAATCACTTCTATATCCGCCGCTGTCTCGTCCCATCAGAGGGGCGCTCGCGATCGTCACGGACGTGGGGCGGGATGCGGTGGACGCGTTGGCGCTCTTGACGAACGGCGTCGGATGCGGACGGCGAAGTCGTGTGGTCCTGATGCCCCGACGCTGGCATCAAGTTCGCGGAATTATCCGTGGGCGAGGGTGGCAAGAAAGCCCGGTCACCCGGGAGAGCGCGAAGTAAGTCGTAACACTATCGCGCAGGGAAGGCCGGATTGCCTCCGCTGAACCTGTATGCTCGTGTGCGTTTTTCTATGTGCATCTTGCACACGAGACCTCGGGTGCAGCGCGCACCCGGCTTTCCCTGCGCCCTCTGATCTCACGAGGGCGGAACGAGCAGGACAAACCTCGCGCGAAACCCGCGGCGAGATCGCGAAACTGTGTCAGGCGCAGCATCCTCTCCGTCGTCGTCCCCGCGAAAGCGGGGACCCATAACCATAGGAAGCGATTGTTGCGCGAAAGCCGTCGAGCAGCGTTTTTTCACCACCGGCGACACGGCGTATGGGTCCCCGCTTTCGCGGGGACGACATCGTTGACTAACGATTTCCTTAAAGCCTCAGCCCGCGGCCATCCCGGAGCGGATTTCGGCGCGCAGCTCGTCGATCAGCTTGAGGCCCTTGTTGGTTTCAACGTGCCAGAAGGTCCAGCCATTGCAGGCGCCGGCGCCTTGCGCCACCGCGCCGATGCGGTGGATCGAGCCGACCTTGTCGCCGAGCATGATGGCGCCGTCGGCGCGGACCAGCGCGCCATGGCGCTTTTTGGAGTCGACGAGTCTGGTGCCGGGCGAAATCATGCCGCGCTCGATCAGTTCGGAAAACGCGACGCGAGGCGCCTCGCGCGCGGTCATGAACGGCGCCAGCGTCGCGTCCGGCAGCGGTTCGACGGCGGCGATGCGTGCTTCGGCGGCCGCCGCATAGGTCTTGTCGCGCTCGAAGCCGATGTAGCGGCGGCCGAGCCGCTTGGCCACCGCGCCGGTGGTGCCGGTGCCGTTGAACGGATCGATCACGAGGTCGCCGGGTTTCGACGACGACAGCAGCACGCGCGCCAGCAGGGCCTCCGGCTTTTGCGTCGGGTGAACCTTCTTGCCATCCGCGCCTTTAAGCCGTTCCTCGCCGGTGCAAAGCGGGATCAGCCAGTCGGAGCGCGCCTGGACGTCCTCGTTGGCGGCCTTCAGCGCTTCGTAGTTGAAGGTGTAGCCTTTTGCTTTTTCGTCGCGCGCGGCCCAGATCATGGTCTCGTGGGCGTTGGTAAAACGGCGGCCGCGGAAATTCGGCATCGGATTGGTCTTGCGCCAGACGATGTCATTGAGAACCCAGAAGCCGAGGTCCTGCATGATCGCGCCGACGCGGAAAATATTGTGATAGGAGCCGATCACCCACAGCGTCGCCGACGGTTTCATGATGCGGCGGCAGGCGAGCAGCCAGGCCCGGGTGAAATCGTCATAGGCGGCGAAGGATGAAAACTTGTCCCAGTCGTCGTTGACGGCATCGACATGGGATTCGTCGGGGCGCTTGAGGTCGCCCTTGAGCTGCAGATTGTACGGCGGGTCGGCGAATACCAGGTCGACCGAGGCGGCCGGCAATTTCGACATCTCGGCGACGCAATCGCCAACGACGATACGGGTACTCTGTTGGGGACTCAAATTTAGTGCGGGGCGCCTTTGCAGACGCCCCGCGACGCGACTCAACCATGACTCAAATACTCTGACTCAGGCGACGCTGTCGGCGACGCGGGACCAAACAACCGACTGGCGGTACATTGACGAGGCAAAGTAAAAATCGACTTAACCCGGTAATTCTTTCTCGCTAGGCAATTTTTGCCGGGCGGGCTATTGATTAATCGGATGGAAATTTTACGTGACTGCCGCATCGGGTACCGGCGATTGTGTCGCCGCCGGAGTGGAATGAGGACAATGCGCCATGCGTTACGATGACTTCCGTCGCAGCGACGATATCGAAGACCGTCGCGATGACAGCGGCGGCGGAATGGGTGGCGGTGGCTTCGGTCTTCCCATGGGCGGCGGCGGGCTCGGCATCGGCACCATCATCGTGCTCGGGCTCATCGGCTACGCGTTCGGTATCGACCCGCGCATCCTGATCGGCGGCGCAGAAATGATGAACCGCGGTCAGGTGCCGAGCTATCAAACCGATCGCAGGTCCGGCCCGGTCAAGACCGGCGCGCCGACCGACGAGATGGGCAGCATGATCTCGGGCATCCTCGGCGAAATCGACGACCGCTGGAGCGAAATCTTCCGGGCCTCGGGGCAGTCCTATACGGGCCCGAAAATCGTGTTGTTCCGCAACGCCACCAATGGCGGGCGCTGCGGCATGGCGCAATCGGCGATGGGTCCGTTCTACTGCCCGCCGGACCGACAGATCTTTCTCGACACCGGATTTTTCCGTCAGGTCGAGACTCGCTTTCATGGCTGCGCGGGCAATGCCTGCAAATTTACCGCGGCCTATATCATTGCTCATGAAGCGGGGCATCACATCCAGAACCTGCTCGGCATCCTGCCGCGGGTGACGCGGCTGCAGCAGCAGGCCGGCAGCAAGGCCGAATCCAACGCGCTGCAGGTCAGGGTCGAGTTGCAGGCGGACTGCCTGTCGGGCGTCTGGGTCAATCGCGAGGCGAAGAAGCGGCCGAACTTCCTCGAGGCCGGCGACATCGATGCGGCGCTGACGACGGCCTCCGCGATCGGCGACGACACGCTGCAGCGGCAGGCGACCGGACGGGTAGTGCCGGACTCCTTCACTCATGGCTCCGCCGCGCAACGCAAGCAGTGGTTCATGACCGGCTACCAGCAAGGCACGGTGCAAGCCTGCAACACGTTCGGCGGGCGGACGCAGTAACGGATCGGCGTCATTCCGGGGCGCGTGGCGCGCGCACGAGCCTATCTCGGTGTCGTATTCGCGAGATTCCGGATCAGACAGCTTCGCTGCCGGTCCGGAACGACAGAAACAAGGGATCGCAATGTCTTCCACTGACGAATCCAAAAAATTCATTCCGCTCAACATCGCGGTGCTGACGATTTCGGACACGCGCACGCTTGCGGACGACAAATCCGGAACCACGTTGGCGGAGCGGCTCACCGCGGCCGGTCATCGTCTCGCCGCGCGCGAGATCGTCACCGACGACGTCGAGGCGATTCGCGGCATGGTCAGGCGATGGATCGCCGACGCGGGCGTCGATGTCATCGTCACCACCGGCGGCACCGGCTTTACCGGCCGCGACGTCACGCCCGAGGCGGTCGAACCCTTGTTCGAGAAGCGGATGGATGGCTTCTCGATCGCTTTCCACATGCTGAGCCATGCCAAGATCGGGACCTCGACGATCCAGAGCCGCGCCACCGCGGGCGTCGCCGGCGCCACGTATATCTTTTGCCTGCCGGGATCGCCCGGCGCCTGCCGCGACGCCTGGGACGGCATTCTCGCAGCCCAGCTCGATTACCGCACGCGGCCCTGCAATTTTGTCGAGATCATGCCGCGGCTCGATGAACATCTGCGCCGCCCGAAGGCGCAGGGGGCGACGGCTTGACAGCCATCGATGTCACAGCTTGAGCTCCCAGGTTTCGCCGATCAGGCTTTGGCCGAAACTGCGGTGCGGCTCGCTGGCGACCCGTTCGAAGCCGGCTTGCTGATAGATGCTGCGCGCGGCCAGCAGAATGCTCTGGGTCCACAGCGTGATCTTGCGATAGCCGCAGGCTTGTGCGAACGCGATGCATTCGGCAACCAGCCGCCGTCCCAATCCCTGGCCGCGCCCGGCCGGATCGACCAGCAGCAATCGCAGCTTGGCGACGTCGTCGGTATGCCTGACCAGAAATACCGATCCGACCTGGGCGCCATCGATATCGGCGATCCAGCAGCGCTCGCGCGAGGGGTCGAAGGCGGCAAGGAATTTGGCGGCGATCTCCGCGACCAAGGCTTCGAAGGAGGCGTCGAAGCCATATTCGCCGGCATAGAGCGCGCCATGGCTCTGCACCACCCAACCCATGTCGCCCGGGCGAGGATCGCGCAGGATCGCGGTCGGCGGGGGGCTCGGCGATGCGCCGAGCAGCCGCTCGATCACGGTCATCGCCTCGATCAGGCGCGGGACACCGCCGCGCGGCAGCGCAGCGAGCATGGCCGCGACATCGTCCTGCGAACTGCGCTCGAGCTTGGCGAAGGCCTGACGGCCCTTTGCCGTCAGGCTGAGCCGGTATTGCCGCCGGTCCGAAGCCAGCGGTTTGCGGGTGATCAGCCCGTCCTCGTCGAATTTCTGGACGATCCGGCTGAGGTAGCCGGGATCGAGGCCAAGCCCGATTCCGATCTCCTTGGCGGCCGCGTTCTCCCGGTGCGCCACTTCGTACAGCACGCGCGCCTCGCTCAGCGAGAACGGAGTTTTCAAAAGCTGCTGGTCGAGAACGCCGAGCTTGCGGGTGTAGAAGCGGTTGAAGGCGCGCACCGCCGATATCTGAGCGCCGGAATCCGTTTGAGACATGGCCCACCTCGATAGTTGCCATTGTCAAACAATTGTTTGACTTTGGCAAGTAACTTTGGCTGGGCTAGGCTACGGTGATGATCCGGCTGCGCAGCAGGATGCGCGAGGAGCGGCCGAGCTGCCGGAGCAGCCTGGCCTCGGAATGGCGGGCGTCCGGCGCGTGGCCGCCGATCCGCTCGTAATGGTCGCGCGCGATCAAAAGTCCCTGGTCCGCCGCCGGCCCGCTGATCATCCGGGCGATGAATTTGAGACCGTCGCTCAGGCCGGTGTCGGCATAGGGCGAGCGGGCGTAACGGAAGATGCCTGCGCGGGGCCGCCCGCTGTCGGAGACCCGCTGGATGAATTGCGTGGTCTCCTCGATCCAGCCGGAGTCCAGCACCGCGCCGGCATGCAGGAACATCAGCCAGGGCGAGCGGGCCTGCCGCGCGCCCGCCGCCAGCGCCGCCGCGCGGGAACCTTCGACCGGCAAGAAGCGGCAGCCTGCGACATCGGCGACCCGCTCGATCACGCCGGTACCGGCCCGGTCGACCAGGAGAACCTCCTTGATCACGCCCGCGGCGGCGCCCGGCACCAGCGCGGCGAGGGTGGCGACGGCAGGCTGTTCGACGCCTTCAGTGGGAATAATGACGCTCAGCATGGATGACGCTTCGCTGGCTCAAACGTTAAAAACGCCGCACTGTTATCACTTTGTCACAGTCAAAGCAGCCCGCCGAATGCAGCTTTTTGCGGCAATGGGAGGGCGGACGAGCGGCGCGGGGCTGCTCCGCTGCGGATCGGGGTAATTCCGGCTACGTGCCGGCCGATCCCTGCCGGACCTGATGATGTCGGGAGGCCTTTGCCCTGTGCGCGTCCTGCGCGTGGTCATCCACCTGTGAACGCCAGCTGGCGATTTCCTCAAGCTCCGCCTCGGGCCGCGTTTCGAGCGTCTCGCGCCGTCCGAGGTAGATGTTGCCGCTGTCGCCGTCGATGGTGATCCAGTCGCTTCCCGAGATCGTGGTGTCTGCCAGCTGGGCCCGGTCGGCCGCCACGTCGATCGTCATGCCAAAGCACCCGACGATGCAGGGCTTTCCCATCTGGCGCGCCACCAGCGCGGCATGGGCGGTGCGGGCGCCGACCGCCGTCACGATGCCGGCCGCGATCGCAAAGCCTGCGACATCCGCCGTGCTGGTGTCGGGGCGCATCAGGATCACCGGATCGCCCGAGGCCGCAAGCCGCTCGGCGCTTTCGGAATTGAACGCGGCGCGTCCGACCGCGATGCCGCCCGAGGCCCCGATGCCGGCGACGAGCGGCTCGCCGGGCGCGACCAGCGAGATCCGGACCAGCGCAGCCAGGTCGATGCCGGCGATTTGCTCCAGCGCTTCCTGCTCGGTAATCAGGCCTTCATGCACGAGATCGACGGCGATCCGCAGCGCCGCGCGCGGCGTCCGCTTTGCGGCACGGGTCTGCAGGATCCATAATTTGCCGTCCTCGATGGTGAACTCGACGTCCTGGACGTCGCCGAATTCCCGTTCGAGCCGCTTCAGGACATCGCCGAGTTTGGCGGCGATCGTCGGCAGCGAGCGCACGATGGTCTCTTCGGTATCGGGCGTCCGGCGGCCCGAAACGACATCTTCGCCTTGGGCATCAAGCATCAGGTCGATCATCGGATGGGCGAGGCCCGTTGACGGGTCCCGCGAAAACGCCACCCCGGACCCGGACGATAGCCCGCCATTGCCGAACACCATGGTCTGAACCGTGACCGCAGTACCCTGGAGATAATCGAGCTTCTGAAGACGGCGGTAGGCTTGCGCCCGTTCGCTCATCCACGACCGATAGACCGCCCTGGCGGCGCCTTCGAGCTGCGCCTCGGCGTTTTCCAGCCAACCATCGTCGCGATCCTCGACCAGCGCCTGCTCGTCGGTGGCAAGCCGTTCGAGCGCCTCGCTGTCCAGCTCGCGATCGCTGGCGACGGCTTCGCTGCTGGTCAACTCGGCTAGCTGCGTTGCGAATATTGCGGAGTCGAGGCCGAGCACGGTTTCAGTGTAGCTTTCGAGAAAGCGCCGCCGGCAATCCCACGCTAGCCCCGGCCGGCCGCTCGATCGGATCAGACCTTGCACGGCCACCGACGTGCAGCCGACATTGAGGACCGTATCCAGCATGCCTGGCATCGATCGCGCCGCGCCCGAGCGCACCGATACCAATAGCGGCTGCCGACCGTCGCCGAAGCGTTTCCCGGTGGCGTTTTCCAGGAACTCGATGCCTTGCTTAAGCCCGTCGCGCAGCTCGCGTTCGGCGTGCGCATCCTTGTCGATGATGTCAGCGCACAGCTTGACCGGCAGCACGAAGGCCGGCGGCACCGGCAGACCGAGTGCCGCCATCCGCGCGAGGTTCGCGGCTTTGGCGCCGATCGCGTCGGCGGAATGCTGTTCGGTCGATCCGCCCCCGATACGCACGATATGCATGGGCTGAAATCCTCAGGTCAGGCCGACAAGTCGGTCATGATGTGCCGCCGCAGCAGGTGCCCGAATCCGGCCAACCGGTCGGTCGCACGCTCGATGGCGCGGGCCAGTTCGATCACGGAGAGCGAGGTCGCGACGTCAAAGCCGCCGCGAAACACCCGCGCGGTGACATCGCGTTCCCTTGCATCCGCGGTGTGCTCGGCATCGATCAGGCGGATGACAGCGTTGAGCGCGTCTTCGGAATCGGCGCGGCGTCCCTCCGGAACCTCGATCGCCGCGGCGAGCCCGGAAGCCGCGGCTTCCGTCGCGGTAATGGCAACCGCGCACAATTCGGCGAGCGCCGAAAGCAGCGCGGAGTCGATTCTCGCCGGCGCCAATGAGGCGATAAAGGCGGCCTGTTCCAGTTCGTCGATGGCTTCCTCGACGCGGTCGACCATCTGTTCGATGATCGGGCCTGCACTGAGGCGGGTTGCCTCCTTGCGGGCTTCGAGGGCGATGCGATCGGCCTTGCGCTCGATCTGGCCGGTGCGCGCCGCGAGCAGCTTGCCGTCGATTGGGCGGCCCGCCTGAAGTGCCGCGACATGATGGGCGATCGCAGCAGTGACGTCGTGCGCCAATCCGACCTGGCGCAGCACGATCGCGAGTAACGCGCTGTCGACGCGTTCCAGGCGCCTGACCAGATCGGCTTCGATCTGGTCGCGCACTATTCTGACCGACCGCCCGGCGCTGAGGGCTTCGGTCGAAACCCGCATTGCGGTCTTGAGGAAATCGACCGCCGCGTTGCGCCCGAGCGCCTGATCCAGCCGCTCGCCGAAACCGATCCGCGTCGGCGCGGCGTTGCGCACCGCGGCGCCGATCAATTCGTTGCCGCCGAGTTCGAGGAAGCCGCGGTGGCCAATCCGCTGCCGCGCGCCCCAATCGAGAATGCGCGCCGCATCATCCTTTGCGACCCAACCGCGCAGCAGCTTGCGCGCCTTGTTCCAGTCGATCAGGAACACCAGCGCCGCGCCAAGCGCGCCGAGGAAGGCGTTGCGGTCGGCGGCACTGTCGGCCTGATACTGTCCGGTGACGAGAAAGAAGGCGTTGTCCTCGCCGAGACCCGCCGCGACATGGCGATCGAGCCCGCTCCATTTCGCCTGAAACCTGTCGAACAGCGCAATGAAGAATTTGGCGCGGGCGCGATGCACATCCGTATAGGTCACGGTCACGGCATTCTTCTTGACCGCAATGACCACCACATGGGCGTCGGTGGTGCCGATGTCGTTTTGAATCAGCAGCCGCCCCCCGGAGCGGGTCGCCATCGTGTCGAGGCCCGGATGGTTGAACTTCAAGGCGCGGGTTTCGTTGAGGCCCTGCATGAAACTTTCCACCGGCGCGCGGTCTTCCGCGTGCAGGCCGAACACATGGGCGCCGCTCAGGATCTCCTCGGAGCAATCCGCCGCCAGCCGGTTGAGCGCCTTGTGAGAATCCATTACCAGCCGATGCAGGCTGTCTGCGCTCCCCTCGGCCACGCCGGTCAGCCTTGCGACCCGCGCGAATTCGATTTCATTGGCGGCCTCGAGCAGACCCGCGCTGCGGATCGCGGCGAGCCGCGCATTCAGGGTTGCGCCGTCGGCCGGTTTGCCGGCGGTGACAGCGCGCAGCATCGCCGCCGCGTCGTCCTGGATTTCCTTCATCAGCCTCGCGAGATTGGGCGCAGCCATCCGGCCGTCGCCGGCCACATGGGCGCCGCCGATCAGGGTGGCGAGCGCGGCGGGCGCGACGCCGGCGGCGCGGCATTCCACCTGCAAATCGGTGGTGGGGTGGTCGGGCTCGCGTGCATGATGCGCGGCTGCCTGCAGCGCGCTCATGCGAACCTTGATCCGGTCGTTCGCGGCGAGCCCCTCCGCGACCAGCGACGGCAACAGAATGTCAGCCTGTCCAAGCTGTTCGATGATTTGGGATTTCATGGGCGCACCCGCGGGAAATCGATCCCGCCTGTATGCCCCGCGCTTGCGACAGCTTCATTGCGCTAGATCATTCATCAAATTGTCATGTTTCTTTCCCGCCGGTGGCGACGGCCGAAATTAGCTGCGGGCGTCCGCGTTGTTGCGATACGGCCAGACCCATTCGCGGATTTGCGGCATGTCTTCCCCATGCTCGCGCACATAGCGCGTATGCTCGATCAGGGCATCGCGGAACTGCTGCTTGACGTGAGCCGCGGCGATGTCGAGGCCGGGCACGCGATCGATGACCTCGATTGCCAGATGAAACCGGTCGAGTTCGTTCAGGACCACCATGTCGAACGGCGTCGTCGTGGTGCCTTCTTCGGCAAAGCCGCGAACATGCATCCCGTCGTGGTTGGTGCGGCTATAGGTCAGACGATGGATCAGATAGGGATAGCCGTGATAGGCGAAGATCACCGGCTTGTCGCGGGTGAACATGCCGTCGAAATCGCGGTCGCTGATGCCGTGCGGATGCTGGTCCTTCGGCTGCAGCGTCATCAGGTCGACCACATTGACCACCCTGATTTTCAAATCGGGTAAGGCTTTTCGCAGCAGGTCCACCGCGGCCAGCGTCTCCAGCGTCGGAACGTCGCCGGCGCACGCCATCACCACATCGGGTTCGGAACTCGCGGTTTCGGTGCCGGCCCATGGCCAGATTCCGATGCCGGCGTCGCAATGCGTTGCCGCCTCTCGCATGGTCAGCCATTGCGGAGCGGGCTGTTTGCCGGCGACGATCACATTGATGCGGTCATAGGTCCGCAGGCAATGGTCGGCGATCCAGAGCAGCGTGTTGGCGTCCGGCGGAAAATACACCCGGACGATGTCGGCCTTCTTGTTGGCGACGAGATCGACGAAGCCGGGATCCTGATGGCTGAAGCCGTTGTGGTCTTGCCGCCAGACATGCGAAGTCAGCAGATAATTGAGCGAGGCGATCGGGCGCCGCCACGGCAGGCCACGCGAAACCTTCAGCCATTTGGCATGCTGGTTGAACATGGAATCGACGATGTGGATGAAGGCCTCGTAGCAGGAGAAGAAGCCGTGCCGTCCGGTGAGCAGATATCCTTCCAGCCAGCCCTGGCAGAGATGTTCGCTCAACACCTCCATCACACGGCCGTCCTGGGCCAGATGAACATCATAGGGCTTGATACCCTCCATCCAGACCCGTTCGGTTACCTCGAACACCGCATCGAGGCGGTTTGAGGCGGTCTCGTCGGGTCCCACGATGCGGAAATTCCGGGCCTCGGCGTTGTCGCGGACGACGTCGCGCAGGTATTTTCCGAGCACGCGCGTGGCTTCGGCCTCGCTGCCGCCGGGGCAGGGGACGTCGACGGCATAATGATGAAAATCCGGCAGTTTGAGTTCGCGCTTCAACAGTCCGCCATTGGCGTGTGGATTGGCGCCCATGCGCCGATCGCCTTCGGGGGCATGTGCCTGCAGTTCGGGGAGCAGCCGGCCGGTCGCGTCGAACAGCGTGTCGGGCCGATAGCTGCGCATCCATTGCTCGAGCAGTTCGAGATGTTTGGGATTTCCTCGCGGGTTGGCGATGGGCACCTGATGCGCGCGCCAGAAACCTTCCACCTTCAAGCCGTCGACTTCCTTCGGACCGGTCCAGCCCTTGGGACTGCGCAGCACGATCATAGGCCATTTCGGACGCTCAGTTGTCGCGCGCCCGTCGCGCGCCGTCATCTGAATGGCGCGTATGCTCTTTAGCGCCGCCTCCAGCGTGTCGGCCATCAGCGCATGCATCTGTTTTGGATCGCTGCCTTCGACAAACAACGGCTCATGGCCGCAGCCTATGAAGAGATCGCGGATCTCCTCGTCGCTCATGCGGCCGAGCACGGTCGGGTTGGCTATCTTGTAGCCGTTGAGATGAAGGATCGGCAGCACCGCGCCGTCATGCGCCGGATTTAGGAATTTGTTGGAATGCCAGGAGGCGGCGAGCGGGCCCGTCTCGGCTTCGCCGTCGCCGACCACGCAGGCGACGATGAGGTCGGGATTGTCGAGCGCGGCGCCATAGGCGTGCAGCAGCGCGTAGCCAAGTTCGCCGCCCTCGTGAATCGATCCCGGCGTTTCCGGCGCCGCGTGACTCGGTATGCCGCCGGGGAAAGAAAACTGGCGGAACAATTTGCGCAAGCCTTCGGCATCGCGGCCGATATCGGGATAGATCTCGCTGTAAGTGCCTTCGAGATAGGTGTTGGCGACCATACCCGGCCCGCCATGACCGGGCCCGCAAACGTAAATCGCGTTCAGATCATGAGCGCGAATGAGCCGATTGAGATGGGCGTAAACGAAGTTAAGTCCCGGCGTGGTTCCCCAATGCCCCAATAGCCGCGGCTTGATGTGCTCCGGCCGCAGCGGCTCGCGGAGCAGGGGGTTGTCGAGCAGATAAATCTGACCGACCGACAGGTAATTGGCGGCGCGCCAGTAGCGATCGAGCAGATCCAGATCACGGGCTTTTGACGAACTGTCGTAGGCGCTTGGCGTTTGCATGGGAATGTCTCGGCGATGGCCTGAAGCAACAAACTCGCTGCCCGATCGATCCGTTTTTGCGTGAACAAGATAGAGAGGGAATGTGTAGGGACGGCGTCCGCCGGTGTTCGTCACACGCACGGCGGCGATCCACAGGGCGCCCATCTATGTTCTTGCTTTGTTCTCGCGGCGTGTTATGTTGTCAACCATGAGCCGAGCATCCTCTCATGCCCTCAAGCACCCGCCGGTCACGGCGCCCTCCGAACCGGCGGGTGCACCTACCCCTTTTCCGGAACTCGCGGTCGCGATCGAGCGCGAGCGGCGGCGTGGCCGCGGCGCGCAGTCCAACGCCAGCGGCCGATACGAAGCCGAGGCGCGGGTCGCCTTCGACGACGGCTGGCAAAGCCTCGATGAATTGCCACCGTTCAAGACCACCGTCGCGCTCGACACCGCGCGGAAAGTAATTACCCGCAACAATTCTCCCGATATCGGGTTTGACCGCTCGATCAATCCTTACCGGGGCTGCGAGCACGGCTGCGTCTACTGCTTCGCGCGGCCGACGCATGCCTATCTCGGCCTGTCGCCGGGGCTCGACTTCGAATCGAAACTGTTCGCCAAGCCCGACGCGCCGCAGTTGTTGGAAAAGGAACTGGCGGCGCAGGATTACGAACCGCGCATGATCGCGATCGGCACCAACACCGATCCCTATCAGCCGATCGAGCGCGAGCGGAAGATCATGCGCGGCATTCTTGAGGTGCTGGAGCGCACCTCGCATCCGGTCGGCATCGTGACGAAATCGGCGCTGGTGACCCGCGACATCGACATCCTGGCGCGGATGGCCAGGCGCAATCTCGCCAAGGTCGCGATTTCGGTGACCACGCTCGATGCCAAGCTGGCGCGCACCATGGAGCCACGGGCCTCGACGCCTCCAAGACGGCTCGAGGCGCTGCGGCAACTGTCCGAGGCGGGTATTCCGACCACGGTGATGGTCGCACCCGTCATCCCGGCGCTGAACGATTCGGAGATCGAGCGCATTCTCGATGCGGCTGCGCATGCCGGCGTCAAGGAAGCGAGCTATGTGCTGCTGCGGCTGCCGCTGGAAGTGCGCGACCTGTTCCGCGAATGGCTGATGGCCAATTATCCCGACCGCTATCGCCATATCTTTACGCTGATCCGCGACATGCGCGGCGGCCGCGATTACAACTCGCAGTGGGGAACGCGAATGAAGGGCACCGGGCCGATGGCCTGGATGATCGGCCGCCGGTTCGAGATCGCTTGCGAAAAGCTCGGGCTCAACAAGCGGCGCTCGAAATTGACCACCGATCATTTTGCAAGACCCAAGCGCAGCGGGCAGCAACTCAGCCTTTTTTAATGCCGGCCGACGCTGAATAGCGGGAATTGCGCCGAGTTCCCGGTTGCGCCACAGGCTCCACTTGCGCACGATCCCGGCCATGATTCGGGAAAAATCCAAACAAACGGCCAGGGGAAAAGCCAAGGACGGTCCAGCCAAGCCCGCCAGGGGCGTGATTGCGGTCGCTCCGCCGGGCTTTCGCCGCGAGCGCGCGCTGATCAAGCGCGGCATTTGGCCGGTCGCCGGCTGCGACGAGGCCGGTCGCGGCCCGCTGGCGGGTCCGGTGGTTGCCGCCGCCGTGGTGCTGGACCCCAGGCGAATCCCCAAGGGCATCGACGATTCCAAGCGGCTGACGGCGGAGCGGCGCGAGGAACTGTTCGAGGAAATCTGCGCGACCGCTTCCTTCGCCGTGGCTTTTGCATCTCCCGCGCGGATCGACCGCGACAATATCCTGCGTGCCTCGCTGTGGGCGCTCAAGCGCGCGGTGCAGGCGCTGCCGGAAATGCCGAAACACGTCTTCGTCGATGGCCGCGACAAACTCGATATCGCTTGCGACTGCGACGCCGTGATCGGCGGCGACGGACTTGTGGTCTCGATCGCTGCGGCGTCGATCATTGCCAAGGTGACGCGCGACCGCCTGATGTGCGCCTTGGCGCAGGATTGCCCGGGCTACGGCTTCGAACAGCACAAGGGCTACAGCGTTCCCGAGCATCTTGAGGCGCTCGACCGGCTCGGCCCGTCAGCCCATCACCGCAGCTTCTTTGCGCCTGTAGTGGCGGCGCGGGAAAAGCACCAGCCCTGGACGATCGAACGCGAACCCGACCTGTTTGCGGAAGCCGAGATTTCCGCCGTCCTTTGATGGCGGTTGCCTCGACAGGCACCTGGCCCTATTACCGTCATTCGATCCGTACGAAGCTTCACTCCTCATGATGAGGAGAATGTCCTGCACATCTCGAACCATGACACCCTCATCGTTCAAGACGCCAGCCGGATGTTACTCCCAAGGGATGAGGGACATGCCCGCCGGTCCGTCAGCGCGTAGCAAGAGCGATCCAGCCGTCTCATGCGTTTCACTTCCCTGATTATCGAACTGATCCGCGCCCGGCCGCGGCTCGTGGTTTGGCTGGCGGTGTTGTGTCAGGCGGCGCTGTGGCTATTGGTGTCGTTGCTCTTGTATCGCGGCCCTCCCGGCGACCTCGCCACCGTGCTCGCCTATGGCCGGGAATATCAGGTCGGCACCGATCTAGGCCCGCCGCTGGCGTTCTGGCTCGCCGATATCGCGTTTCGTGCCGCCGGCAATCACATCATCGGCGTCTACGTGCTGGCGCAGCTTTGCTCGATCGCGATGTTCTGGGCGCTTTATCTGCTGGCGCGAGCCATCGTCGGCGGACAACAGGCGGTGCTCGCGGTACTCCTGACCATGACGGTCACGGCATTCAGTTCGCCTGGCCTTGAATTCGGTCCCGTGGTTCTGGCGCGACCGCTGTGGGCGCTGTTGCTGCTGCATTCCTGGCGACTGATCGGCCAGAACCGGCGCAATGCATGGTTCGCATGGTCGATCGAAGCCGGACTTTTGCTGCTGACGACCTCCGCCGCGCCTTTTCTGTTGCTGCTGATCGTTGGATTCGCGTTTGCGACCCCGCGTGGACGGCGAACGCTGATGTCGTTCGATCCGCTATTTGCGCTTCTTGTGATTATCGTGCTGGCGCTGCCTTATCTGATCTGGCTGATCCGCGCCGGCGCCCTTTCTGTGCCGCACTTGCCGGCGATCGTAGAATTGAGCGCAAGGGCGCTGCATTGGGCCGCATTGCTCGGTGGCTTGCTGGCGGCGAGCTCCGGCATCGTGCTGCTGGTCGTGCTCAACTCCCGCTGGTTCGCCCGCAATCCGGAAGAGACACCGATCATCTATCGCCCGCCGGTCGATCCGCTGGCTCGCGATTTCGTCTATTGCCTGGCCGTCGGCCCCGCGTTGTTCGGAAGCCTGATTTCCGGCCTGTTCGATCTTGATCGGGTCGCAGGCGGGGCGGGCGTCGCGTTATTGATGTCGGGGTTGGCCGCGATCATCGCGACCGGCGATCTCGTCCATCTGCGTCACCAGCGGCTACTGCGCTCGGTCTGGGCGGCCGCCATCGTCGCGCCCGCGCTCGCGGTGCTCGCGACCACGATCTTTATGCCATGGACTGGCGGCGGCGAGGTGGCGACGTCGCTGCCCGCGCGCGCGATCGCGAATTTCTTCGGCGACAGCTTTGAGCGGCGCACCAACCACCCGCTGAAGGCGGTGACCGGCGACGCGCAGCTGGCGGCCCTGATTTCGCTCGATGCCTCGCGTCCCCATCTCTTTCTCGACGCGGCGCCGCAACGGACGCCGTGGATTTCGTTGGCGAAATTCAATGAGACCGGCGGCGTCGTGGTCTGGCGCGCTGCCGACACGGTTGGCACGCCGCCGCCCGATATCGCGCAGCGGTTTCCCGGCCTGGTGCCCGAACTGCCGCGGGCGTTCGAGTGGTTCGTCACCGGACAGCAGCCGCTGCTGCGGATCGGCTGGGCCATCGTGCGGCCGAAAATGCCATAGCTCGATCCTCGTGGCGAGGAGGCGCTTTTGCGCCGTCTCCGGACGATGCTTCGCATCGCCGGGAGAACCATGAGGCCGACAATGTCTCATCCTTCGCGACGCGGCGAAGACGCTGCTCTCAGGATGAGGAGAGTTGCGCAAGCGCCTTCGCGATCGCGCGCAGATCCTGCCACGCCAGCCGCTTGTAGGACGGCGAGCGCAACAGATAGGCCGGGTGGAAAGTGGCGAGCGCGCGGATCACGCGGCTGCCGGTGTCGTAGTCGAACCATCGCCCGCGGGTTTTCATGATGCCCTCGCGGGTCGACAGCAAGGTTTGCGTCGAGGGATTGCCGAGGGTGACCAGCACGTCAGGGTTCACCAGTTCGATCTGGCGCTGGATGAACGGCAGGCAAATCTGGGTCTCCTGCGGCGTCGGCGTGCGGTTACCGGGCGGCCGCCAGGGAATGACGTTGGCGATGTAGGCACTGGTACGATCCAGCCCTATTGCCGCAATCATCCGGTCCAGCAATTTGCCGGAACGTCCAACGAACGGCAGGCCCTCGATGTCTTCCTCCCGCCCGGGGGCCTCGCCGACCAACATGATGCGCGCCCGCGGGTTGCCGTCGGCAAATACCAGCCGGGTGGCGGTCGCCTTCAGCGCGCAGCCGTCGAAGTTTTCCAGCAGCGCGCGCAACGCCTCGAGCGTCGGCGCGGTCCGTGCTGCTTCCCGTGCCGACAGGATCGCGGCTTCCGGCGCTTGCGCTGCTTCGGCGCGCACGGCGGGAAGCGGGGCAGCAGCCCTGACCGGTCTCGGCGGCGCGGTTTCGCTGGCCGCCGGGATGAGCTCGGGATCGGCCAGCCGGTTGACCGGTGCTTCCGACAGCGCGCAATCGACCCCGGCCTCCAGATAAAAGGCCAGCAATTGCGAAACGGTGGGCGCGCGCTCAGGCGTCATGGCGGGATGTCGGGGGCATCTGGCCATTCTAGAGTGGATCGTGCCGCAACGAAACGCCTCACCTGCGCATTTCCAAGGTTGTTCTCGGGTGAAAAAAGTGGAAACAAACGACCTGCAGAACAGAACCTTTTCAACCGGGCCGGGACCAGATCATGAGCACCGAAGAACTGCCGCCGCGCGAATCCATGGAATTCGACGTTGTCATCGTTGGCGCCGGGCCGGCCGGCCTTGCCGCCGCGATCCGGCTGAAGCAGCTCAATGCCGATCTCACCATTGTCGTAGTTGAGAAGGGCTCCGAAGTCGGCGCCCACATTCTGTCCGGCGCGGTGATCGATCCGGTATCGCTCGACAAGCTCGTTCCGGACTGGCGCGAGGACGCCGACTGCCCGCTGAAGACCCAGGTCAAGGCCGACAAATTCTACTGGATGACCAAGGGGACCGCGATCCCGCTGCCGGGCATCGCGATGCCGCCGCTGATGAACAATCATCACTGCTATATCGGCTCGCTCGGCAATGTCTGCCGCTGGCTGGCGCGCAAGGCCGAGGCACTCGGGGTCGAGATCTACCCGGGCTTTGCGGCGGTGGAAGTGCTTTACGACGACAAAGGCGCGGTGCGCGGCATCGCCACCGGCGACATGGGCATCGCCAAGGATGGCTCGCACAAATCGTCCTTTACCCGCGGCATGGAACTGTGTGGCAAATATACGCTGTTCGCCGAAGGCGCGCGCGGCAGCCTGACCAAGCAGCTGATTGCGAAACTTTCCCTCGACGCCAATAGCGAGCCGCCGAAATTCGGCATCGGGCTGAAGGAAGTCTGGCAGATCGATCCTTCGAAACACCAGAAAGGCCTGATCCAGCATTCGTTCGGCTGGCCGCTGGACAATTCGACCGGCGGCGGCTCGTTCCTCTATCACTATGACGACAATCTGGTGGCGGTCGGTTTCGTTCTGCACCTGAACTACCACGATCCGTATCTGTCGCCGTTCGACGAATTCCAGCGCTTCAAGACCCATCCCGCGATCCGCACGCTGTTCGAAGGCGGCAAGCGGCTCGCCTATGGCGCGCGGGCCATCACCGAGGGCGGCTATCAGTCGGTGCCGCGGCTGACATTTGCCGGCGGCGCACTGATCGGCTGCGCGGCGGGTTTCGTCAATGTGCCGCGCATCAAGGGCGTGCATAACGCGGTCGGCAGCGGCATGCTCGCCGCCGAGCATGTCGCGGCCGCGCTCGGCGCGGGCCGCGCCAACGATGAGCTGCTCGAGTACGAGAACAGCTGGCGCGATTCGGCGGTTGGCAAGGATCTGTACCGCGTCCGCAACGTCAAACCGCTGTGGTCGAAGTTCGGCACCGTGATCGGCGTGATGCTCGGCGGTATCGACATGTGGTGCAACACGCTCGGCTTCTCGCTGTTCGGGACCCAGTCGCACGGCAAGCCCGACCGCAAGACGCTCGATCCGGCCAAAGCGCACGCGCCGATCGCGCCGCCGAAGCCGGACGGCAAGCTCACCTTCGACCGGCTGTCGTCGGTATTCCTTTCCAACACCAATCACGAAGAGGACCAGCCGGTTCATCTGAAGGTTGCCGACCTCAACCTGCAGAAAACCTCGGAGCACGATGTCTTTGCGGGCCCGTCCAACCGTTATTGTCCGGCAGGCGTCTACGAATGGGTCGAGGAGGCCGCCGGTCCGCGCTTCGTCATCAACGCCCAGAATTGCGTCCACTGCAAAACCTGCGACGTGAAGGACCCTAACGGCAATATCACCTGGGTTCCACCAGAGGGCGGCGGCGGTCCGAATTACGAGGCGATGTGACCACGATTGCGTGAGCGGTCTGTTGCGGGCAGCGGACCCGGCCACGATACGGCCACACTGGAAGCGTTTTGAGGCAGCCGGCGGCTGTCTGGGCGTTCGTGCCGATCGATTCGTCATCCCGTATCCTTGCGGTTGAACGCCAAACGCGGCATTGTCAGCGGGCTTGATGCTGCCGGTTGGGCTCGCATTCGAGAATGATCGCAAGATCTTGCCGTAATTTCCTGGAGCTCTGGAGCTAAAGGCGACCCCCGATGTTTTCCACCCGTTTCAATCGCTGGGCGATTGCCGCCTTCGCCTTCACCGCGCTTGCCGTGCCGGGCTCGCTTTCGGCGCAGACGCCCGATCATCCGGCCGACAACTCGGCCCAGTTTCCGTCCGCCCATGATATGAAGTCGCTGACGATGTCCGGCAGCTATCTGGCGGCCCGGCATGCCAGTGTGGAACGGGATTCCGCTGCTGCTGCGGCATTCTACCGCTCGGCGCTTCGCATCGATCCGAAGAACAACGAGCTGTTGGACCGCGCCTTCATTTCCTCGCTGGCGGACGGCAACATCGACGAGGCCGTCAGGCTCGCCGAGCGGATTCTGACGATCGACAAATCCAATCGCGTTGCCCGGCTGGTGATCGGCGTTCACGATCTGAAGCTGAAGAAATACGCAGCGGCGCAGTCGAACATCAATCAGTCGATACGCGGACCGATCACGGACCTGGTCGCAACGCTGCTGTCGGGCTGGGCCAGTTACGGCGCCGGCGACAGCAAGGCGGCGGTCGCCAATATCGACAAGCTGACCGGTCCGGAATGGTATCCGATCTTCAAGGATCTGCATTCCGCCATGATCCTCGAGCTCGCGGGCAAGGAAAAGGACGCCGGCGTGCGGCTGGAGCGGGCCTACAAGCTCGATGACAGCATGCTGCGCGTGGCCGACGATTACGCGCGCTGGCTGACCCGCAACAAGGACGATGCTGCGGCGACCGCGATCTATGAAGCCTTCGACAAGAAACTGCCGCGGCATCCGCTGGTTCTGGAAGGTCTGCGCGAAACCAGGGCCGGCAGGAAGCTGCCGCCGCTGGTCGAATTCGGCGCAGGCCGGCGCCGCCGAGGCGCTGTACGGCATCGGCGCGACGCTGACGCGCCGCGGCGGCGAGGATCTCGCGCTGGTCTATCTGCAGCTCGCGCTGTACCTCGCGCCCAATCATCCGCTGGCGCTGTTGTCGCTGGCCGATCTCTATGAGTCGGTGAAGAAGCCGCAGATGGCGATCAAGGTCTACGAGCGCATGCCGGCGAGTTCGGTGCTGAAGCGCAATGCGCAGATTCAGCTCGCGACCGATCTCGATGCCGCCGATCGCAGCGACGAGGCGATCAAGATCCTGAAAGGTGTCACGGCGCAGGATCCGAAGGATATCGAAGCCATCATGGCGCTCGGCAACATCGAGCGCGGCCGCAAGAAATTCGCCGACTGCGCCAAATCCTACTCGCAGGGCATCGCCGCGATGCCGGATCCCAACGCGAAGAACAACTGGGTCTATTATTACTACCGCGGCATCTGCGAGGAGCGCTCCAAGCAGTGGAACAAGGCCGAACCCGACATGCGCAAGGCGCTCGAGCTGCAGCCCGAGCAGCCGCACGTGCTGAACTATCTCGGCTATTCGTGGATTGATCAGGGCATCAATCTCGACGAGGGCATGAAGATGATCAAGCGCGCCGTCGAGCAGCGCCCGGACGACGGCTACATCGTGGACTCGCTGGGCTGGGCCTATTACCGCATCGGCAATTATGACGATGCGGTGAAGAATCTCGAGCGCGCGATCGATCTCAAGCCCGAGGATCCGACCATCAACGACCATCTCGGCGACGCCTATTGGCGCATCGGCCGCACGCTGGAGGCGAAATTCCAGTGGGCTCACGCCCGCGACCTCAAGCCCGAGCCGGACGACCTGCCGAAGATCGAGGCCAAGATCCAGAACGGGCTCCCCGACGACACTTCCTCGGCAGCCTCCGCGGACAAGAAAAAAGAAGACGGCAAGGGCGGCTGATCGCAAGGTTTGATCACAAGGTTTGATCGAGGGGCTGATCGCCAATGGGGGCGCTGATCGAGGATGCGCGTGCCAAGGTCAATCTTACCTTGCGGGTGGTTGGACGCCGCGTCGACGGCTATCACGAGCTCGAAAGCGTGGTCGCTTTCGCCGATTGTGCCGACCGCCTGAGCCTGACGGCCGGGTCGGAACTGCATCTGGCGACCACCGGGCCGCTGGCGGAAGCCTGCGGCGAGGCATCAGACAATCTCGTGTTCAAGGCCGCGCGGCTACTCTGCGAACAGGTGCCGGGCCTCACGCGCGGCCAGTTCATTCTCGACAAGGTGCTGCCGGTCGCGGCCGGAATTGGCGGCGGATCGGCTGATGCCGCCGCGGCGCTGCGGCTCCTGGCGCGGGCGAACAATCTTGCGATCGACGATCCCCGCCTGATCGAGGTCGCGCGACTGACGGGCGCCGACGTGCCGGTTTGCCTGGCATCGCGCGCCTGCGTCATGACCGGCGTCGGCGAAACGCTGCTGCCGCTGGCAATGCCGAAAATGCCCTGCGTGATGGTCAATCCACGCGTTCCCGTGGCGACGAAGGACGTGTTTGCGGCGCTCGGCCTGCGCAACGGCGAATTGCTGGTGGGGGCCTCCGACGTGATCGAGGCGACTGGCTGGCCGGAAGCCGGAGCGTCGCTGGAAGACTGGGTTGAAGCGCTCGCCGCCGGTTCCAACGATCTGGAGGCCCCGGCCACACGCATTCAGCCCGTGATCGGCGAGGTGCTTTCGGCGCTCAGCGCCACCAACGGGGCCTGGCTGGCGCGGATGTCGGGATCGGGCGCAACCTGCTTTGCAATCTATGAGAATACCGCCGAGGCCGGGCGCGCGGCGCAGAAAATCCGGCTCGATCACCCCCAGTGGTGGGTGCATACAGGAACGCTGAGCTGACGCCAGAGCTCGTCCTTGCGAGGATGCGAAGCGCAGCTAATACGACCGTGCCAGACAGAACGCCACCACCTGCTCGAGCGCGGTCTTCATCGGCGAAGCCGGAAACAGCGCCAGCGCGTCGACCGCCATCGCGCCGTAATGCTGGGCGCGGTTGATGGTGTCCTCCAGCGCGCGGTGTTTTGTCATGAGCCCGATCGCATGGTCGAGGTCGCCCTCGCCGATCTCGCCGCGCTCCAGCGCCTTGACCCAGAACGCGCGTTCGCTGTCGTTGCCGCGGCGGAACGCCAGCACGACCGGCAGCGTGATCTTGCCCTCGCGGAAATCGTCGCCGATGTTCTTGCCGAGTTTTGCAGCTTTGCCGCCGTAATCCAGCACGTCGTCGACCAATTGGAAGGCGATGCCGAGATTCATGCCGACGGAGCGGCAGGCGGTCTGTTCGGCCTTCGGACGATTGGCGATGACGGGACCGACTTCGCAGGCGGCTGCGAACAATTCGGCCGTCTTGCCGCGGATCACGGCGAGATATTCGTCCTCGGTGGTCGCGGTGTTCTTCGCCGCCGCAAGCTGCATCACCTCGCCCTCGGCGATGGTTGCCGCGGCAGATGACAAGATGTCGAGCGCGCGCAGCGAGCCGACTTCGACCATCATGCGAAAGGCCTGGCCGAGCAGGAAGTCGCCGACGAGAACGCTGGCCTCGTTGCCCCACAGCATGCGCGCCGACAGCTTGCCGCGCCGCAATTCGCTTTCGTCGACCACGTCGTCATGCAGAAGCGTGGCGGTATGCATGAACTCGACGGAAGCGGCGAGCTTGATATGGCCGTCGCCGGTGTAGCCGGAGAGACCGGCCATCGCCAGCGTCAGCATCGGGCGCAGCCTTTTCCCGCCCGAGGAGATCAGGTGATTGGCGACCTCGGGGATCATGGCGACTTCCGAGCCCGTCCGCGACAGGATCGTGGCGTTGACGCGCTCCATATCGGGAGCGACAAGCGCGACCAGCTCGTCTATCGAAGCGCTTGCCGGGCTCTCGAAGGGTACAATAACCGCCACGCTGGTCTCCACTTTTGCGCAATTCGCACTATTCTCAGACATGACAATAGAAAGAGCCGGGGAATGCGGCAAGGGCACGATGCGGTTGACAAACCTCGCGCGACCTTATGGCGGGGCCGACAAAGGAGTGCCGAAGTTGCGGGAATTGGTTCGAACCAACGACATGGTGCTGGTTTCGGCGGTCGGAGCGCTGCTGGATGGCGCGAATATCCATCATCTGGTCCTGGATCAGAATATGAGCGTCATCGAAGGCTCGCTCGGGGTGCTGCCGCGCCGGATCCTGGTCCATGAGGACGATAACCGGCAGGCGCGCCAGATTTTGCGTGACGCGGGTCTCGCCCACGAATTGCGGGCCGATGATTGATTCCGGCCAATGCACCGAGGACGCATTTCTTGGCGGCCAATTGCGTCTGCGGCAACCGAAATCGGGTCACCGCGCCGGCCATGACGCCATGCTGCTGGCCGCGGCGACGGCTGCGCGTCCAGGCGACCGGGTGGTCGATTTCGGCGCCGGCGTCGGCGCCGCCGGTCTGGCGCTCGCCAAACGGGTGGCGGAAATCAGGCTCGTGCTGGTCGAGATTGATGCGGCGCTGGCTGGCCTGGCGCGCGACAACGCCGCCGCCAACGCGATTACCGCCGATGTTGTCGTGCTCGACGTTACCTCCGAAGTCGGCGCCTTTGCCGCCGCGGGTCTGCCCCCCGACAGCGTCGACGTCGTGCTGATGAATCCGCCTTTCAATGATTCCGCGCGGCACCGCGCCTCGCCCGACAAGGCTCGCCTGTCAGCGCATGTCGCGACCGCTGCGACGCTGGAGAACTGGGTTCACGCCAGCCGCCGAATCCTGAAATCCGGCGGCGTCCTCACTTTGATCTGGCGCGCCGACGGCATTGCTGACGTGCTGGCGGCGCTCAATCGCGGCTTTGGCAGCCTCAAAATTCTGCCGGTTCATGGTGATCCGACGATGCCGGCCAATCGCGTGCTGGTTCGCGCCAGCAAGGGCGGCAAGGCGCCGACCCAAATCCACCCCGCGTTGATGCTCAATGAAGAGTCGACCGTGCCCAATAAATGGGTTCAGGAGATTCTGGCCGGGAAAGGGGTATTGCCGTTGGCAAAACCCTAGAGGCCACCCCAATCGCTTAAGGTTGCGAGCGGAACGGCTATTGCGGCAGCGTTTTCGACCGCTGTTCTGGCGCCGAAGTGAAGTGAATCGCGGCCAAAAGAGTACCGATCAGCACCACCAGCAGGTAGATTTTCATGACTTTCTCCGCTGCGGCAATGCAGCTTCACTACAGCCGAGATGCAAAAGGCGTTCCATCGGTTCAACGACAAGGGTGTGATAAGAAATGGTTAATTTTGAGGTAACGGCATGACCGATCAAAGCGGCGATCGCGGGGGCCGGCCGGGCCTGCTAGACAAGTTGATGGAATGGATTCCGGCACGGCTGCGTCCCGGGACTGCGGTCGTACCGGTGGTGCGGCTGTCCGGCGTGATCGGTGCGGTGACGCCGCTGCGGCCGGGCATGTCGCTGGCCGGGGTCGCCAAGACGCTGGAGCGCGCGTTTGCGACCAGGCATGCCAAGGCCGTCGCGCTGGTGATCAATTCGCCGGGCGGTTCGCCGGTGCAGTCGCGCCAGATTTACCTGCGGATCAGGCAGCTCGCGGCCGAAAAGAACCTGCCGGTGCTGGTGTTCGTGGAAGATGTCGCGGCGTCCGGCGGCTACATGATCGCCTGTGCGGGCGATGAAATCATCTGCGATCCGTCGTCGATCCTGGGCTCGATCGGGGTGGTCGGGGGCACCTTCGGATTTCAGGAATTGATCAAGAAAGTGGGAGTCGAGCGGCGCCTGTACACCGCCGGCGAGCACAAGGCGATGCTTGATCCGTTCCTGCCCGAAAACCCGGACGATGTCGCGCGCGTCAAGGCACTTCAGCGCGAGATCCATGCGATCTTCATTGCGCTCGTCAAACAAAGCCGCGGAACTCGTCTCAAGGGCAATGACGACGTTTTGTTCACCGGCGAATATTGGGCGGGAGAAACGTCTGTCTCGCTCGGCCTGGCGGACGCGATCGGCGACCTGCGGTCGACGCTGCGTGCCCGCTATGGCGACAAGGTCCGGACGCCGGTGGTCGCGCCCGCAACGGGGCTGTTATCCGGCCTGCTGGGCCGGAAATCGGCCGGTGCGGGAACGCTGGTATCGCTGGACGGCGTCGCAGGTCTGCCCGAGGAGCTGATTTCCGCGCTGGAAACCAGGGCAATTTGGGCCAAATTCGGGTTTTGAGGGCGGTTGGCCCGCGCCATTTGGTCCCGGGCAAAGCGATTGCAGGCCGGTCCGGCTTGCGCGAGAATGCATGGAGGGGCGTGACGAATGAACGACAAGGATCGAAAGATGCCGCCGCTGATCGCAATTGCGGGCGCCCTGGGTGGGCTGGCCGTGGTCCGCTGGGCCTACCGCACAGCCCTGCGGGTGAACAGAGAACTGGAAGAGGCGCGCCTCGCACGGGTCGCCGAGGCTGCGCGCGCCGGCGATATTCCGACGCTGCGGCGTGACCCCAACACCGGCGCTTATCGCCCGGGCTGATCGCCTTTACGGGTAGCGGCTGAAATACTTGCGCCGGCCTCGGGATGGGGCATCACCCCTGAGGACCGGCGGGCAAGCCTGGAGGTAGTTCGTCTTATCGGACGAACCCGGTTTTCGTGGCTCACATTGCAATCGAGAGAGATCACGAACGGGAGAGCCGGACTTCGAAAGGCTGACCAGCCCTCCGAAGTTCCGCCGTGGTAGGCCTCAATTGCTAACGAGCCACTGCCGAGCGGCACCGCATGGCAGCGCTGGTTAGCGGTGCATCTCCCCAATACGATGCAATTGTTGCGATTGGCGGTATTTTCGCGGCGAATCCCGCGTCTCATTGCCTTGATTCCCGGTCCCCCCGCCGATACGGTCCCGCGCGCTTGCGCCCTCTTCAGCAAAGACCTGACTCGACGATGGAATCGCTACCTCCGCACATGCGCCCGGAACGCTCGTTCCAGGGCTTCATCCTCGCGCTGCAGCGGTTCTGGGCCGATCAGGGCTGCGTGATCCTGCAGCCCTACGACATGGAAATGGGAGCGGCCACTTTTCATCCGGCGACCACGCTGCGCGCGCTCGGGCCAAAACCGTGGAAGGCCGCCTATGTGCAGCCGTCGCGGCGGCCGAAGGACGGCCGCTATGGCGAGAACCCCAACCGGTTGCAGCACTATTACCAGTTTCAGGTAATCATCAAACCGTCGCCGCCTGACCTTCAGGACCTGTACCTGAAGTCGCTCGCCGCGATCGGCATCGATTCGCATCTGCACGACATCCGCTTTGTCGAGGACGACTGGGAAAGCCCGACGCTGGGGGCGTGGGGCCTCGGCTGGGAGTGCTGGTGCGACGGGATGGAAGTGTCGCAGTTCACTTATTTCCAGCAGGTCGCGGGCGTCGAATGCGCACCCGTAGCCGGCGAGCTCACTTACGGGCTGGAGCGGCTTGCGATGTACGTGCAGGGCGTCGACCGCGTCTATGACCTGAACTTCAACGGCCGCGAGGGCGCCGAGAAAGTCACTTACGGCGAGGTGTTCCTGCAGGCCGAGCAGGAATATTCCCGGCACAATTTCGAATTTTCCGACGTCGAGATGCTGTTCGAGCAGTTCAAGATGGCCGAGCAGGCCTGCCGGAAATATCTCGAAGCCGGCTGGCAAGAGACTTCAAAACCGGCCGACCAGGAAACATTTGATGGCGCTGCCGGCCTACGACCAGTGCATCAAGGCAAGCCACGTCTTCAACCTGCTCGACGCCCGCGGCGTGATCTCGGTGACCGAGCGGCAAAGCTACATCATGCGCGTGCGCGAACTGGCCAAAGCCTGCGGCGAAGCCTGGGTGCACACCGAAGCCGGCGGGGCGGCTTCCGAGTGAAGTGATGTTGGATTTGAACATTTCAGCGAACTCGGACCTGCTCCCCTCCCTCCACGCGCGAAGCGCGTGGCGGGGTCGAGACGAGCGAAGCTCGCTCTTAGGGGTCGGGGGTGGGGGGTGGATGCCACAGACACCGCAGCGTCCGGTTGACCACCGCGTTCCGAGCGCTCGAGCTTTGCGTCGCGACGCGACCGAAGCTGAAAAGAAGCTGTGGCAACATTTGCGACAACCTCCGTTCAAGGAGCATCACTTTCGCCGTCAGGCGACGATAGGTCCTTACTTCGCCGATTTCGCCAGCCATCAACCGAGAATTGTCATCGAGGTGGATGGCGGGCAGCATCGGGTAACGCCGCAGATGATCGGCGAACCTCTTATCTCGCCTCCGAAGGTTACCGCGTGCTGCGTTTCTGGAATAACGACGTTCTGGCCAACATATCCGGCGCTCTCTCGGCAATCGATACAGCTATCCATGCCGATAGACCCCCCACCCCCGACCCCTCCCCGCCGCAAGCGGGGGGAGGGGAGTAGAGCAAATGCCCGATCTTCTCCTCGAATTTTTTTCCGAAGAAATTCCCGCGCGGATGCAGGCGAAGGCGGCCGACGATCTGCGCCGCATGGTCACCGACAAGCTCGTGGCCGAAGGTCTCGTCTATGAAGGCGCCAAAGCGTTCGCGACGCCGCGGCGGCTGACGCTGACGGTGCACGGCATTCCGGCGCGGCAATCCGACCTCAAGGAAGAGCGCAGGGGGCCGCGCGTCGGCGGCCCGGATGCGGCGATATCAGGCTTTCTCAAGGCCACCGGGCTTGCCTCGATCGACGAGGCAAAAATCCAGCGCGATCCGAAGAAGGGCGATTTTTATATCGCGCTGATCGAGAAGCCCGGCCGCGCCACGATCGAGGTGCTGGCCGAAATGCTGCCGGTCATCATCCGCACGTTCCCGTGGCCGAAATCGATGCGCTGGGGCGAGCGCTCGGCGCGGCCAAGCGCGCTGCAATGGGTGCGGCCGCTGCACGCCATCACCGCCACCTTCGGCCTCGAAACCGAGGAACCCGACGTCGTAAAATTCGCCGTCGATGGCATCGAAGCCGGCCAGACCACTTTCGGCCACCGCTTCATGGCGCCGGCGCCGATTTCCGTGCGCCGCTTCGAGGATTACGAGGCGAAGCTTTTGGATGCGAAGGTCGTGCTCGATCCCGAGCGCCGCAAGGACACTATCTGACCGACGCCAAGCAACTGGCGTTCGCGCAAGGCTTTGAGCTCGTCGAGGATCAGGGGCTGCTCGATGAGGTGGCGGGGCTGGTCGAATGGCCAGTGGCGCTGATGGGATCGTTCGACCAGGAGTTTCTCTCGATCCCGGGCGAGGTGATCCGCGCCACCATCCGCAATAACCAGAAATGCTTTGTGGTCAGCCATCCCAAGGCCGGCCGTGACCCCCCCCAAGTCCTCACCAACAAATTCATCCTCACCGCCAACATCGAGGCCTCCGACGGCGGCAAGGCGATCGTCGCCGGCAACGAGCGCGTGATCCGCGCGCGGCTCTCGGATGCGAAGTTCTTCTACGAGACCGATCTGAAGACGAAGCTGGAAGACCGGCTGCCGAAGTTCGACGGCATCGTGTTTCACGAAAAGCTGGGCACGCAGGGCGAGCGCATCGCGCGCATCGAACAATCAGCGGCGGAGATGGCGCAGCTGGCCGGCGCCGACGTCGAAAAGGCGAAGCGCGCTGCGCATCTGGCGAAGGCCGATCTCTTGACCGAAGTGGTCGGCGAATTCCCGGAGCTGCAGGGCCTCATGGGAAAATATTACGCGCTGGCGCAAGGCGAGGATGCTTCCGTCGCTGCCGCGAGCGAGGAGCATTACAAGCCGCAGGGGCCGACCGATCGCGTGCCGACCGATCCTGTTTCTGTAGCGGTCGCGCTGGCCGACAAGATCGACACGCTGGTCGGGTTTTGGGCTATCGATGAAAAGCCGACGGGAAGTAAAGACCCGTTTGCGCTGCGCCGTGCGGCGCTAGGGGTAATCGCATTGCGATCGAGGGATTCGATTGCGCTTGTATCCAATTCTGGAGATCTTCGTCGAAAAGCGGATCATGAAGCAGATTACGGCGATTCCGATGATGTTGAATCCGAGTTCATCTGGAGATATCTCGAGTTCGCGTGAAATTCCCATTAAGCAGAATTGCGTCGCAGAATGCTTTCCTTCTTCGCGGATCGTCTTAAGGTTCAGCTTCGCGAGCAGGGCGCTCGGCACGATCTCGTGGAAGCCGTGTTCGCGCTTGGCGGCCAGGAGGGCCTTTGATGGTGGTCCGCCGTGTCGAGGCGCTCGGCAAATTCCTCGACACCGACGATGGCAAGAACCTGCTCGCCGGAACCAAGCGCGCCGAGCAACATTCTCGCCATCGAGGAGAAGAAGGACAAGCGCAGCTTTGACGGTGCGCCCGATGCCACGCTTTACAGCCTCGCCGAGGAAAAGACGCTCGCCAAGGCCATCGATCAGGTGCGGGCCGAGGCCAGCGCCGCCGTCGCCAGGGAAGACTTCGCTGCCGCAATGAGCGCAATGGCAAAACTGCGCCCGGCGGTGGATGCGTTCTTCGACAAGGTCAAGGTCAATGACGACGATCCGAAAGTGCGCGAAAATCGCCTGAAGCTGTTGAACGAAATCCGCGCCGCGACGCGAACGGTTGCGGATTTTTCCAAGATACAGGACTGAGGTTTCGCCGCGGCTTGGCCCGACGGGCAAATCACCTGGGTGATTTATCGACCTCCTCTGTCGAGTCCTTTTGCAAAAATATTCTGATTTTCCGAAGACCCAAATCACCCTTATAACCTCGCCGTCCCGCTCCTTTGGGTGTTGCGCAACGTCACGAAACGCGGAGCGGGATGCGGTGGACGTGGGTGCGCGCTGGACGGGCGATGCAGCTGGCGGACGGCGAAGGCGTGTGGTCCTGACGCCCCGACGCTGGCGTCAAGTTTGCGGAGCAACTTCCGCAGGCGACGGTGGCAAGAAAGCCCGGTCACCGGGGAGAGCGCGTTATAAGCCGTAAAACCATTGCGCGGGGAATGCCGGGTGATTCCGGTGTGACCTGACTAACGCGTGTGCGCTTCTCACACTACCATTGCACACGCGGCTATCGGGCGCATCGGGCGCCCGGCATTCCCTGCGCCCTCTGATCGGAGGGCAAGGAAATCCGATAGCAAACCTCGGGCAAATTGCGCCGCGAGATCGCGAAGCCGTGTTCGTTCATCTCCCCTCCCACCACGCGCCCTTGCGCGTGGTGGGAGGGGAGGCGAGCAAAGCTCGCTCTCGAGGTCGGGGGTGGGGGGTCGATCGGCATGAACCGGTGCTTCGGGAGTATGCCGCGCTGCCCCCCACCCTCGACCCCTAAGAGCGAGCTTCGCTCGTCTCGACCCGCCGCTTCGCGGGGGGAGGGGAGGAGTTGCTCGCGACGGCAGGCTGTTTTGAAAATCAGAATCCCCCTCACACCGCTTCGGCTCAAAAACGCCGGATGGAGCAGCGAGATCGAGATGTCGTGCCCGTAGACAATATTCGTCTTGTGAAATTCGCATCCCCGCCTTCGAAGGCAAACACCGA
>CAVYMZ010000024.1:0-20162 GCA_963769705.1 uncultured Alphaproteobacteria bacterium
CTATCGCAGCTTCGCACCTCTGGGGCGCGGAGGATCACCGCACCCACAGCGGACAAATGACTGACGCGCCAAGTGCGAGACACGATCACCGCGCCTTACAAGCGTCTCCCGCGCAATCGGAACCATTACTGAAGACCATTGGCGATGTCCGGCAAGTTTCGAAGGCGCTTGTCGATGGCAAGGTCGTTCGTGGGTCCGCATCATGCCAAATGGCAGGCCACGAAATGTCCGTCGCTGCCTTGCTTCAGTTCGGGCGCGACTTGCCGACAGCGTGGCTCGGCCTTCGGGCAGCGCGTGTGAAAATGGCAGCCATTCGGCGGGTTCATCGGGCTTGGCACATCGCCTTGCAGGCGGATCCTCTTGCGCTTCACCTTCGGGTCCGGCACCGGCACGGCGGAGAGCAGGGCCTGCGTGTAGGGGTGTTGGGGATTGCGGTAGAGATCGCGCGCCTTGGCCAGTTCGACGATGCGGCCGAGGTACATGACCGCCACGCGGTCGGAGATATGCTCCACCACGGAGAGATCGTGAGCCACGAACAGATAGGTGAGGTTCAGCTCGCTCTGCAAATCTTCTAGGAGATTAAGCACCTGCGCCTGAATGGATACATCGAGCGCCGAAACCGGCTCGTCGCATACGATGAGCTCGGGCTCCACCGCGAGCGCCCGCGCGATCGCGATGCGCTGGCGTTGGCCTCCGGAAAATTCGTGTGGGTAGCGCCGCATGTGCTCGCCCTTCAGCCCGACCTTGACGAGCAGGCTCGCCACGCGATCCTCCCGCTCCCTTGCCGTGGAGCCGAGCTTGTGGATCGTAAGCGCTTCACCGAGGATCGCCCCGACGGTCATGCGCGGATTGAGCGAGGCAAAGGGATCCTGGAACACGATTTGCATCTTGCGCCGCAAAGCCCGCAAGTCATTGCCGTCGAGGCCCAGCACGTCCTGCCCCTCAAAGACGATCTCGCCTGAAGTGGGCTCGATGAGGCGCAGCACGCAGCGGCCTGTGGTGGACTTGCCGCAGCCGGATTCACCGACCAGTCCCAGCGTTTCGCCACGATTGACCGCAAACGACACGCCATCCACCGCATGAACGCGCCCGATCTCACGCGACAACAGGCCGCCCTGGACGGGAAAATACTTCTTGAGATTGGTGACCGCAGCAAGGGTTCGCTCATGGCGCCTCTCCGAGATGGCAGGCCATGCGATGGCCCGGCGCGACCTCGCGCAAGACCGGCTCCCTTTCGGTGCAGAGGCTCATGGCGTGGCGGCAGCGCGGCGCGAACCGGCAACCCGGGCGCGGGATTGATCAGGATCGGCACGGACCCGCCGATGGTCTCCAGCCGGCTCTTATGCTCGCTGTCCAGGTCGATGCGTGGAATGGAGCGGATCAGACCCTGCGTATAGGGGTGGCGCGGGTCTTCGAACAGCCTGTCGACGTCGGCTTCTTCGACGACCTTGCCGGCATACATCACCACCACGCGCTGCGCGGTTTCGGCCACCACGCCCATGGCATGGGTGATCAGCATTACCGCCATGCCGAAGCGCTCCTTCATGTCCTGCAACAAATCGAGGATTTGCGCCTGGATGGTCACGTCGAGCGCGGTGGTGGGCTCGTCGGCAATGACGAGCTTGGGCTTGCAGGCGAGCGCCATGGCGATCATGACGCGCTGGCGCATGCCGCCCGAGAACTGATGCGGATAATGATGCACGCGCTCTTCCGCATTGGGAATCTGCACCAGCTTCAGCATCTCGACCGTCCGGGCGAACGCCTGCTTGTTCGGCAGGCCCTCATGGACACGCAGGCTTTCCGCGATCTGCTCGCCGACGGTCAGCACCGGATTGAGCGAGGTCATGGGCTCCTGGAAGATGAAGCCGATCTCCTTGGCCCGGACTTCGTCCAGATGCGTGGCTCGTGAGCGGTACAAGGTCGCGGCCCTCGAAGATGATCTGGCCTTCGACGATGCGGCCCGGCGGCATGGCAATCAGCTTCAGGATCGACATGGCCGTGACGGTCTTGCCGCAGCCGGACTCGCCCACCACGCAGAGCGTCTCGCCCTTGTTGATGGTGATGTCCACGCCGTCGACGGCCCTTACGATGCCGTCGTCGGTGGCAAAGTGGGTCTTCAGGCCCTTTATTTCGAGCAAGGGCGCCATCAGATCACCCGTCGCGCATCGAGAGCGTCGCGCAATCCGTCGCCGATGAAATTGATGGCCACGACCGCGATGAAGATGGCGCCACCCGGAAACAAGGCCCAATGGGCGGCAATGTCGAGATAGTCCTTGGCGTCGTACAGCAGGCGCCCCCAGGTCGGCGTATCCGGCGGAAAGCCAAGCCCTAGGAAAGAGAGCGTCGAATTCGGCGATGATGGCGGCAGCAACGTCGATCGTCCCGGCAATGATCACCGGTCCGACCGCGTTGGGCAGAATGTGGCGGACCACCTGCCGCATGGGACTAGCGCCGAGCGCGCGGGCAGCTTCGACAAATTCTTTCTCGCGCAGGGAAAGGAACTGGGCACGCACCAGGCGGGCGACCGGCATCCAGCGCAGTCCGCCGATCACCAGCACGATGAGGATGAAAATGCCGCCCTCGGGGCCGAACACGGCTTTGAGCCCGTCGCGGAACAAATAGATGAGCAGGAGCAGCAGCGGCAATTGCGGCAGCGAGAGGAAGAGATCGGTGAGCCACATCAGCGCATGACCGAGCGCGCCGCGCGACATGCCCGCGAGCGCGCCGATCAGCGTGCCGACAAACACGGAGACCATCATCGCGGCAAGGCCGACCGCGAGCGAGATGCGCCCGCCATAGATCATGCGGGCGAGAATATCCTGCCCCAGATCGTCCGTGCCAAAGGGATGGGCGAGCGAAGGACCCTCGAGGCGCGCGCTGAAATCGATGTCGTTCATGCCGATGCGCCAGAGGAAGGGGCCTAACACCACCGCCGCAACCAGAACAAGCAGCAGCACCGCGCTGATCACGGCGAGCTTGTGGCGGCGATAACGCAGCCAGCTCTCGCGCCAGACCGAATAGGTGCGGCGCCGCTCAGCGGAGGGAGATGCGAGGGTCAAGCCAGCCATACAGAACGTCCGCGATCAGGTTGAAGAGCACCACCAGGCAAGCGAATACGAAGGTCACGGCCATCACGACCGGCGTGTCATTGGCGAGAATGGAGGAAATCAGCAGCGATCCGATGCCGGGAATGCGGAATATCTGTTCGGTGACGATAGCGCCGCCGAACACGGCGGGCATCTGCAGCGCGATCAGCGTTACCACCGGAATCATGGCGTTGCGCATCACATGCCTGACGATGACCCTTCGCTGCCCCAGGCCCTTGGCTCGGGCGGTGGTGACGTAGTCGAGGCGGGTCACGTCCAGCATGGCCGAGCGCACGAACCGGGTCATGGACGCGCCTTGGAACAGGCCGAGCACCATGACCGGCATGACGGCCTGCCGTACCTCTTCGATCACCCAATGTACGCCGGTCGCCTTGATGTCGGTCGAATAGACGAAGGGCAGCCAGTCCAGCGTGATCGAAAAGATCAGGATGAACAGGATGCCGGTAAAAAACGTCGGCAGCGAAAACCCGATGAACGCGAGCGTGTTGGCGATCTGGTCGAAAATCGAATAGGGCCTGGTGGCAGCGTAGACTCCGACCGGGATCGCAATCAGAAGCGCAAGCAGCTGCGCCGAGCCGATCACATAGAGCGTGGTCGGCAGGCGCTGCAGGATCAGCGTGTCCACGTTCATCCGGCTGACGAACGAAAAACCCCAGTCGCCCTGCGCCATGGCAATCAGCCAATGCAGGTAGCGAAGATAGACCGGATCGTCGAGGCCGAATTTGGCGCGAAGCGCGAGGCCCACGTCGGGCGGCACGTTCGCATTGGTCGCCAGCTCGCTGAAGGGATCACCGGGCGCGAGCGCCAGCACGACGAACAGGACGAGCGAAATTCCGAGCAGGCTCGGAACGGCGATCAAGAGGCGGCGCAGGACATACTGGCTCATGCGGGAGCAACCCTTCGGCGACCGTCCTCACGCCTCCTCCCGGTACCAATTGTGCAGATTGTCCGTGTCGCCGGCCCAGCCGCTGACTACCGGGCGCAGCGTATTGGCGCACGCACTCACTTTCAGGCGGTGCATCACGGGGATGAAGACGACGTCCTGACACAGGAGGTCATTGGCCCTGATGTAGAAGGCCGCGCGCTTGACGGGATCGACCTCGGCCTCGGCCGCATCGATCACCGCGTCATAATCCTTGTTGACATAGCGCGGGAAATTTACGCCCCCCACTTGTTCGCCTTGCTGGCCACGTAGCGCGAATGGTAGCGGCGCATGTGCTGGGCCGGGTCGGGCTGGGTCATCGGGATCTGGAACATCTCGATGTCGGCGTAAAACTTGGCATAGGTGTCGGGATTGCCGACGTCGGAGGAAAAGAACACCGAGGCCACGACCGATTTCAGCTCCACCTCGATCCCCGCTTTCTGGCAGGCCTGCTTGACGATGGCCTGGGTCTTCTGGCGCGGCCCGTTGATCGAGGTCTGGTACAGCAGCTTCAGCCTCTTGCCGCCTTTCTCGCGGATACCGTCGGCGCCGGGTTTCCACCCTGCATCGTCCAGCAGCTTGGCCGCCTTCTCGATATTGAACTCCCGCGAAATGTTCTTGGAAACGAATTGCTCGGGCCCGTTGAGGAAATTGGGCGTAATGCGCCCGGCGCGGCCATAGATAAACTTCTTGATGGACTCCTGGTCGACGAGCAGCGCGAGGGCCTTGCGCACCGCCGGATCGGAGAACAGCGGATGCTTGGTCTTGATCGAGGAACGCTCGCCATCGATCTCGGTATAGGGATCGGTGGAGTTCAGGGCGATAAATTCCGTGTCTCCGCCCACCGCATAGATCGTCTTGCCCTTGCCGCCTTTCTCGAGGCGCGACAAGACGTCGTCTTCCACCTGGATGAGGTAGCCGAAATCATACTCGCCGGTCTGGATGACGGCGCGCGCCGCCGAGACGGCATCGCCGCCGCCCTTCATCTCGATCGTGTCGAAGTAGGGACGGTTGGGCATGTGGTAATCAGGGTTGATCTCACCGCGGATGAGGTCGCCCGGCTTGAACTCGATGAATTTGTACGGGCCGGTGCCGACCGGCTTCAAGTTGTTCGGGGCATCGCGGGACTTGTCGCCCTTGTACTCCGCGAACAGATGCTTGGGAATGATGGCGCCGACAACTCCGATAAAGGCCTCGGCCCAGAACGGGGTCGGCTTGTTGAAGAGGATGCGGACGGTAAGGTCATCGACCTTCTCGACCGTGATCTCACGGTGAATGCCGATGGTTACCGCCGCCGTGGCCGGATCGCGCGCGTATTCCCAGTTGAACACCACGTCATCGGCAGTGAATGGCTTGCCGTCGTGCCATTTGACGCCGGGCTTGAGTTTCCAGGTCACCGACTTGCCGTCGGCGGCCAGGCCGCCGTTCTGGATCGACGGGATTTCGGCCGCGAGAATAGGGTTAAGATGGCCGTCAGCATCCCAGCTGGCGAGCGGCTCGTAGAACAGTCGCGAGCCGTCCTGGTCCTTGGTGCCGGTGGCGAAATGCGGATTAAGAAGGGTCGGCCCCTGCCACCACAGCAGCTTCAGCGGGCCGCCGCCGCCGCGCTTGGTCGGCTTGTACGTTGACGGGCTCTGGGCCATGGCGACGCCGCCGATGGCGAGAAGCTGATTGGCCATGGGCACAGTGAGGCCCAGGCCGATCATGCGCTGAATGAAGGCGCGACGATCCATGCGGCCGTCCTTCACCCCGTCGATCATGCTTCGCAATTCAGTGTCCTGCATCGTCGCCTCGTCTGGTTCTCGTGTGGTTGCGGGCGGCCGCAGGGCGGCCGCGCCAAATGTCCCGGAGGAAGATGGCGCACCGAACGTCCCGCAGGTCAACATCTTGCGGCATGAACGCGGCGAGTTTTCTGGTTATTGCTTGAGCAAAAAGCCGCTTTGGCGCACACCGCTTCGGCAATCCGGCGGTATTTGTGCGCCAAAGCGCGTTGCGGCGCACCATGGGTTGCTAAAAATTTGTTCGCCAGTCACGTCAAGGATCAGGCCAGCGACATGTCCAGCGGCGGTGCAACATTGTCCGGCAGCGGGCTGACATACGGCGTGCGGGCAGTCCGTCTTTTGAGGTCGGCCTTGGCGGCGGCGAGCAGATCCGGCTCCTTCAGCGCCTTGACGCCGAGCCCCGCCATGGCCTTGGCGGCCTGCACCATGGCCTTGTGGGCGGCCGGGCTCTTGCCCTGCGCCACCACCTGCCAGGTGTGCAACGGGGTGCCGATGGCGACCGTTGGGGCATGGACCTGGACGGTCGGAACGACCCAGCTCACATCACCCACATCGGTCGAGCCGACCAGAGGGTTGCGCTTGGCGTCCAGCGGCACCAGGAAGTCGGCCAGCGGGCGGGCGGTCGGATCCATGCCGATCGAATGATAGACGGCAGCGATGTCCTTGTCGGTCAGCGTCGAACGGATTTTCGCCGCGAAATCCTTGTCCGCCTCGTCGAAATGCGGGGGGCCGAGTTCCTCCATGATGCGGTGCAGGGTTTGCTCGAGCGGGGTGTTGTGCAAAGCATTGGAGACGGCGGAAATGATCCGCATCTCCATCCTGGTTTCGGTCATCAGCGCCGCCCCCTGCGCGATCTTGTGGACGCGCCCCACCAGTTCGTTCATGCCGGGCAGGTCGCGGGCGCGGATGGAATAGCGCACGCGCGCATGGGCCTGCACCACATTGGGCGCAATCCCGCCGGTGTCGAGCAAGGCATAGTGGACACGGGCGTCGCTCGGCATATGCTCGCGCATATAGTTCACGCCGACATTCATCAGCTCCACCGCGTCGAGCGCGCTGCGGCCGAGATGCGGCGAGGCGGCGGCATGCGAGGTGCGCCCGGTGAAGATGAAATCCGCGCGCGTGTTGGCCAGCGAAGGCGTCACCGCTACTTCCCAGAAGCTATTGGGGTGCCAGGTGATCGCGATATCGGCATCGTCGAAAGCGCCGGAACGCACCATGAAGGCTTTCGCCGCGCCGCCTTCCTCCGCGGGGCAGCCATAATAGCGGACGCGCCCGGCTACCTTGTGGGCGGCAAGCCAATCCTTCACGGCCGTAGCGGCGAGCAACGCGGCCGAGCCGAGCAGATTGTGGCCGCAGCCATGACCATGCCCTCCCGCCTCCACCGGGCGAGACTCCGCCACGCCCGCCTCCTGACTTAGACCGGGCAGAGCGTCGTATTCTCCGAGGAAGGCAATGACGGGCCCGCCCTCACCCGATTCGCCCATCATGGCCGTTGGGATGCCTGCGACATTCTCCGTGATGCGGAAACCCTGATGACGCAGCTCGGCCAAATGTTCGGCAGAGGAGCGCGCCTCGGTGTAGCACACTTCGGGGGTGGCCCAGACCTTGTCGCTCAGCGCGATGAAACGCTCCTTGATCGCGTCAACGCCACGCCAAATGTCACTGCGGTTGTCCATCCACCAATCCCTGATCCAGTTTGAGAGTTTGAAATCGTTATCAGCTTCATCAGACCCCGCCTAGCACCGGCCGGGGCACCAGCCATGCGGCGGGCGCGAAGGAGGCGTCGGTCGCGCTCGGCGCCGGAGACGCTACGCGGCGTCGCGCCGGATTAGCCGCCAAGCAGATCGAGCGTCTTGCGGTCCGGCGTGCCGCCATAGAATTTCTTGATCGCCGCGGCGAATTCCGGCGCGGACGACACCGCGGCGAACAAGGTCATCGACGAACGGAATTTGAGGTCGTCGGGATTGCCGAGGATTTCCCGGATGGTGCGGCCCTCGACGGCATTGACGAGCGCCGTGCATTCCCGAAGCCTGGCCCCCAACACGCCATGCCCAAGATAGGCCAAGGCCTCGTCGCGCGAGCGAAGCGCATATTGCTGTGCCATCGGACTATGCCCGAGACCGGCGAACTGGGGAAAGATGAACCACATCCAGTGGCTTTGCTTCCGGCCCTGGCGCAGTTCGGAGAGCACGCGCGGGTAAACTGGCGCCTGGGCATCGACAAAGCGCTGAAGATCGAACGCATCGGTCATGGCGCCGGACTCGTTTCGGATTGACACAGGCTCGGCGGGCAGCCCCTACTGAAGGAACGGAACCGCCCGATGATTATTCCTTTCCCGATTAATGGCAAGTTGATGGGTCGGGCAGATGAGCCGAGCCTTCGTCAGAGAACAGGACGCCGATTATCCCGACGATCTGCCGGAGCGGGCGGTCTCGGAGCATCCCAACGACGTCACCGAAGCTGGCCTGGCACAGATCGAACATGCGCTCGCAGCCGCCGGCGAAGCTTACGCCCAGGCGCAGGCAACGGCCGACCGCGCCGCTCTCGCCAGTGCCAGGCGAGACCTTCGATATTGGACCGCGCGGCGCGCGACGGCGCGCATGATCCCCGCCCCGTCAGACCATTCCGAAGTACGTTTCGGCGCTTCGGTGACGATCCTGCGCGACGACGGCCGGGAGCAGACGTTCCGGATCGTCGGCGAGGACGAGGCCGATCCGGCCCGGGGCACGATCTCTCATGTCTCGCCGCTGGCGCGGGCGATGTTCGGCAAGCGCGTCGGCGACGTCGTCCCTGCCGGCGCCGGCGAAGCCGAGATCATCCGCATCCAGTGACCCGTCGCTTTCAAAAATGCCAGGCCGCGTTCAGGGGTCCGTTGCGATTCGCCCTGGTCGACATTTCGAGGCGGCCCGAGGCCACGAGGCGCACGAGCGGGCCGCGGGTCAGACGACGAGGTCTTTCAAGACGGCCGTTTGCGACATAAGATCGCGACTGGTTTCGCGCGCCGCAGTTCGCTCAAATTCACGAGGTAGGCTGCATCGACAGGCCAGGAGATTCTCCATGCCCTCTTTGACTGAATGGAAGGTGCCGCCGGCATATCAGCCGCGCCCGGGCGACTACAGTTTCGATCTCGATCGCGTGCTTTCCTCGGTGGTCGGGCTGCATTCGATCATCCCTGCCGACGCCTTCAGCGCGGAGACGCTGGGCACCGAGCGCGCCGGCAATGGCGTCCTGATCGACGACGGGCTGGTGCTGACCATCGGCTATTTGATCACCGAGGCCGAAGCGGTCTGGCTGCATCTCGGCGACGGCCGGGTGGTGGAAGGCCACGCGCTCGGATACGATTTCGACAGCGGATTCGGCCTGGTGCAGGCACTTGGCCGCATCGATCTCGATCCGCTGCCGCTTGGTTCCTCTCGCGCCGCCCAAATCGGCGACCGCGTCGTGGTGGGTGGCGCCGGCGGCCGCACGCGGTCGGTCGCCTGCCAGATCGCCGCCAAGCAGGAGTTCGCCGGTTACTGGGAATATCTGTTGGACGAGGCGATCTTCACCCATCCGGCGCATCCCAATTGGGGCGGCACCGGACTGATCTCGACCCACGGCGAACTGATCGGGATCGGCTCGCTCCAGCTCGAGCGCGAGCGCGAGGGCAAGGCCGAGCATGTCAACATGATCGTGCCGATCGATCTCTTGACGCCGGTGCTCGACGACTTGCGCAAGTTCGGCCGCGTCAACAAGCCGGCACGGCCCTGGCTCGGGATGTATTCGACCGAAATCGACAACAGGGTGGTGGTGATCGGCATCTCCGCCAAGGGGCCCGCGGCGCGCGCCGAACTCAAGGCCGGCGACGTCATCCTGGCGGTGAAGGGCGAGAAGATTTCGAGTCAAAGCGGCTTCTACCGGAAACTCTGGGCGCTCGGGCCAGCCGGTGTCGACGTGCCGTTGACCGTCTACCATGACGGCGTCACTTTCGATGTGGTGCTGACCTCGACCGACCGCGCCAAGCTATTGAAGGGCCCGCGGCTGCATTAGAGCACGATCCGGACCCGCAGAGCCGCGTTAGCGCAAAGTGGAAACCGGTTTTCTCCCGCGACCAACGCGAAGCGTTTGCGCGGAGTTCAAGTTCAAAAGAGTTGAGATCAGCGCAAGCGGAGACAGGCGATGAGCGAGGCCGTGGTGGACGACATCGTCGCCGTACTGCCGCCGCTTTTGCAATCGCTCGAAGCGCTCTCCTTCATCGCCCGCCATCTTAACCCGCCGGAATTCGGCGCGGTGATGGAGGCCGCAGGCCGGCCGGATCAGGCCTTGCAGGCCGTGCGTCCGCGGCTCGCCGGTTGGCCCGAGCCGTTCGCAGGCCTCCAGACCTCGCTCGAAGCCGCCAGCGATGCGGCGCTCGCCGCATTTGCCGGGTTGCGCGCGGTCCAGCACGGCGACGGCGATCTGATCGCAGTGTTTCGCGCGCTGCGCCACGCCCCCCGTGCGCAGGAGGCGCTTTATCCCCTCGCCGCAAGATTGCCCCCGGTGAGCGACTTCTTTCTCGATCCCGGCCTGCGCGGGGATGCCGCCCTCAGGGCGCGCCTCGCCGGGCCGGCAAACGAAAACACCGGGATCATCCACACCCACAACGAACCTGCCAGCCGCGGCGGCTTCTCGCTCTATGTGCCGGAATACTACACGCCCGACCGCGCCTGGCCGCTGGTGATGGCGCTGCATGGCGGCAGCGGCAATGGCCGCGGCTTCCTGTGGAGCTGGCTGCGCGATGCGCGCAGCTTCGGCGCCATTCTGGTCGCGCCGACCGCGACCGGCAATACCTGGGCGTTGATGGGGGAAGACGCCGACACGGCAAACCTCACCCGCATTCTCGATGCCGTGCGCAGCCGATGGAACGTGGATCCGACAAAACTGCTGCTGACCGGAATGAGCGACGGCGGCACCTTCTGCTACGTCACGGGACTGGAGAGCGCCTCGCCCTTCACCCATCTGGCGCCGGTCGCCGCGACCTTCCATCCGCTGATGGCGGAGATGGCGGATGCGGAAAGATTGCGGGGCCTGCCGGTCTATCTCGTGCACGGCCGGCTCGACTGGATGTTCCCGGTGCAGGTGGCGCGGCAGACGAAGGACGCGCTATCGGCCGCCGGCGCCGACGTCACCTACCGGGAGCTCGACGATCTCAGCCATTGTTACCCGCGCGAAATGAACGCGCCGATCCTGAACTGGCTGAACGGCGCATGATCGGCAAGCCGGTGGCACGTTGCGATCCACCGGCCTTGCGGTTTCAGCCGTTGACCCTCGGCTTGAGCAGGTCGGAAAATCCGACACGGTGCAGCATCTCGTTACGAACGCGATCGACGACCGCGAACGCAACGTCGGCGCCGTCTTCCGTAGGGTCGATATGAACGCGGAACGGCCGCTTGCCGAACGGCGTATCGACGACCCTCACGATCGCGTCTGCCACGGACGACGCGTCTGCCTCCGGCGGCACGATGGCGGCGAACGCGTTGCGGATTTTCTCACCCATGCCTGCATAGGGACCCGCCTCATATTCCGCGACACGCGCCTGGTCGGCCGGCGAACCCGAATGCGCGAAATGATTGGTGCCGCCGGTAAATGCACCCGGCACGATGATGGAGGTTTCGATTCCCCATCGCGTGAGTTCGCGCGCATAGATCACCGCCATCGCATCCATGCCCGCTTTCGCCGCGAAATATGGCGCAAGATATGGAGGAGTGCCGCCGGCCGAACTGCTGCTCGACACCCAGACCAGCAATCCCTTTCCCTGCTTGCGCAGTTGCGGCAGAGCCGCGCGATTGACACGCTGGGTACTGAGCACGTTGATGTCGTAGAGTTCCGCGAGTTGTTCCGGCGTGAATGCCTCCGCCGGTCCGAACACCATGTGACCGGCGTTATGGATCACGACATCGAGACGCCCCTGCTCCGCGACGATTTTGGCGATGGCGGCGTCCGCCGATTGTTGCGAGCCGACGTCGAGTTCGATGGCGCGCAGATCGACACCGTTGTCTCTGGCGAATTTTTCGACATCGGCGACCTGGGCCGCGTTGCGGCCCGTGGTGTCGCGCATCGACGCATAGACAATGTGGCCTGCCTTGGCGAGCGCATTGGCCGAGAGCCGGCCAAAGCCGCTGGACGTGCCGGTGATGATGATGACTTGTTTCATGACACGTATCCTTTTTGCGATGGGTTGTCTCGAGATTGGCGTTGAAGGGAGTCGGCGATGCCGCTCGCGCGATATCGTCCGTTCGGTTCAGACCATGCCGCCATTGGCACGCAGCACCTGGCCGTTGATCCAGGAGCCGTCGGGTCCAACGAGGAACGAGACCGCCGCGGCGATATCCTGTGGCGTACCGAGACGCTCCAGCGGATTCATCTTGGCCAGACGATCGATCAGCTCAGGCGATTTGCCGTTGAGGAAAAGGTCAGTCGAGGTCGGGCCTGGCGCGACGGCGTTGACGGTAATGTGGCGGCCGCGCATCTCCTTCGACAGGATCGCCGTCATCGTCTCGATCGCGGATTTGGTGGCGGCGTAAACGCCGTAGGTCTCCAGCTTGGTCCCGACCACGCTGGTCGAGAAATTCACGATTCGGCCGCCGTCGCGCAGCCGCTTGCCGGCCTCTCGCATCGCATTGAAACTGCCCTTGAGATTGACCGCGATCTGCTGATCGAACAGCGCATCGTCGCTGTCGGCGATTTTGGCGAGCTTCATGATCCCGGCATTGTTGATGAGCACGTCGACGCCGCCGAACGCGGCCTCAGCGGCGTCGAACATGCCCCGCACTGCGTTGGGATCGCTGACGTCGGCCTTGGCGGTGAGAGCCCGGCCGCCTTTGTCTTCGATCTTGCGGGCCAGCGCCTCGGCGGATTTGGCATCGCCGGAATAGTTGATGACGACGGTGAAACCGTCAGTGGCAAGACGCTCGGCCACGGCGGCGCCGATGCCGCGGGAGGCGCCCGTTACAATTGCTACTCCATTGGTCTCGTTCGGCATTTTCAGTCTCCTCATGATTTTTCGGCGGCGTCCGCGTCTGATAGAAGAAAGCTAGGCCCTTTCATTTTCCGGATAATCAGGCATTCTCCGACATCACAATCCGGCAAATACGAACATTCCAATGGATCGATTCGACGCGATGCGGGTGTTCACGCGGGTGGTGGAGCGGCACAGCTTCACGCTGGCTGCGGAGGATCTCGGCCTGCCGCGCTCGACCGTGACGGATGCGGTCAAGCATCTCGAAGCGCGCCTCGGCGTGCGGCTCCTTGAGCGCACCACGCGGCAGGTCAGACCGACGCTGGACGGCGAGGCCCATTACCGGCGCTGCCTGTCACTGATCGCCGATCTCGAAGACGCCGAAGGCGCCTTCGGCGGGGCCAAACCCAAGGGGCTGGTACGGCTTGAGGTACAAGGCACGCTTGCGCGTCACTTCATCCTGCCGAAGCTGCCGGACTTCTTCGCCGAATTCCCGGATATCGAACTCAACATGAGCGAGGGCGACCGCTGGATCGACCTGATCAGTGAGGGTGTCGATTGCGTGCTGCGCTTCGGCCATCTGCCGGACAGCGACATGATCGCGCGACAGGTCGTGATGCTGGAGCGATTGACTTGTGCCGCGCCAAATTATCTCGATCGCTATGGCACCCCAATCGATCCCGGCGCGCTCGACGGCCACCGCATGATCGGACTGCGCTCGCTCACGACGGGCAGATTGCGGCCGATGGAATTCACGATCGGCGATGCGCTGAAAGAGATCGCGTTGCCCGTGACCATGTCGGTAACGGGCCCGGAAAGCTATCTCGCCACCGCGCGGCTCGGACTTGGTCTCGTGCAGGTGCCGCGCTTCCATGTGGGAACAGATCTCGCGCGCGGAACGCTAGTGCAGGTGCTGGCGGGGTGTCCGCCACCCTCGGTGCCGGTGTCGCTGCTTTATCCGCGCAACCGCCAGCTTTCGCCGCGCGTCCGCGTGTTCATCGACTGGCTGATGCGGGCTTTCGGCCGAACCTGAACCGGCAGGCGCGTTCCAAGGAACCATCTCTCCCCGACAACGTTGTCGGCGATGACAGGAGGTTCGCCATGCAGGTTTTTCTGGGAATGGTCTTGGGAGCGCTGCTGCTGGTCGTCGGCGTCTACACCTATGATTCGATGCAGACTTCGACGGTCGCAGGCGGCCAGGTGGCACAGACCAATCGCACCATCGTGAACTGGGATGTCGCAGCCAACGACTGGCATGCGCTGAGGACGCGCGCCCATGACGACTGGATCCGGCTGTCGTCGAAGTAATCGCGAAAATATTCGCCGAGCTTGCGCCTTCGCCCCCCGCGGCGAGGGCGCGGTGCTATGTGCTGCCGCTATTTCTTGTTCTTCGCCGCCTTCCGCGCGTCGGCAATCGCCATAGCGAACTGCTCCATGGTGAGAACACCCGGCACCCGGAATTTGCCGACGATGAAGGATGGCGTGCCATTGAAGCCAAACGCGCTGGCCTGATCATTATTGCGCGCGAGAATCGCGTCGATCGCCTTGGCGTTGGTGGCAAGGTCGGCCTTGGCGCGATCGACGTCGATGCCGGCGCCCGCCAGCACCTCGCGGATGCGCGGCTCGGTCAGCTTCGAGTTGACGCCGATCAGCGCTTCATGGGCCTGCAGATACTTGTCCTGGTATTTACAGGCCAGCGCCATCCGCGCCGCGACCACCGAGACCGGCCCAAGAACCGGCCAATTCTTCTGCACCAGCCTGACCTTGCCGTCGTCATGCACCACCTGGCGCAGCTCGGGCTCGACCTTGCGGCAATACGGACACTGGTAGTCGAAATACTCGACGATCGTGATATCGCCATTGGGGTTGCCTGCCACCGGAATCTCCGGATCGCGCAGCACCAGGGCTTCCGTCAGCACCGTCTCATCGCTGTTTTGCGCCAGCGCCGATCCTGGCGCGAGCTGCAGCGCCGAGCATGGCCGCGCCCCCGCCGAACAGGCCAAGCGCCTCGCGCCGGCTGCGTCCTTGATACGGCCGCGCCGGATCGATCGATTTTTTCATCTTGTCTCCCGGCCGGCGCCTAAGACGCACTCATCAGGATGGGGGTCAAACTACGCACCAACATATAGAGCGCCACCGCGATAATGACAGCGGCAAATACGGTATTCAGGGCGCCGCGCCGTGCCGCCAATAGCCGCGCCGATCGGGTGCCGATCAGCCCGCCGGCAATGCCGCCCGCAATGAACAGTCCCGCGAGCGCCCATGAGACCAATCCGGACCAGGCGTAGCTGGCAGCCGTGGTCAGCCCAAAAGCCGTGACCGCGACCAGCGACGAAGAGACCGCGTTCATGATCGACATTCCCGTCGCCAGCATCAGCGCCGGCACGATCAGAAATCCGCCGCCAATACCGAAGAAGCCGGACAGCGTCCCGGTCGCCAGCCCCAGCCCGACAATGGCGGGCATGTTGGACCAATTCATCTTTACGTCGGGCAAACCGACCCGCGCCCGCGTCTTCAGCATCAGCGCGGCGATCAGCAACATCACCAGCGCAAACAGCGCCAGCAGCTTCTGGCCATCGAGCATCTTGCCGAAGATCGATCCCACAAACGCGCCGACGATCCCGGCGGCCGCGAAGGTGAGCGCGCACCACCATTTCACCGTGCCGCCGCGCGAATGGTTCGACAAATTGATCGCTGCGTTGACGGCCACCGCGATGGCGCTGGTGCCGATCGCAACATGGGGGTCGGGCACGCCGACCACATAGACCATCAGCGGCACCGCAAGGATCGATCCGCCGCCGCCGACCAGGCCCAGCGAAAATCCGACCAGCGCTCCCGATGCCAGTCCCAGCACGCCCTGCATCGTGGAGATCATGAAGATAATGAAACTCGCTTGTATCGGCAGGAAGTTAGAAGAAATTTCCGCAGAGCTCTAAGGTGACAGAATAAAGATTGCAAGGACGATCAGCGCAGCAGCAGCAGCGTCACCGCCAGCGGCACCAGCAGCGACGTCACGAGAGCGTTGAGGCTCATGGCGATACCGGCGAACACGCCCGCGACCGCGTCGACCTGGAATGCCCGCGCGGTGCCGATGCCATGCGCCGCGATCCCGACCGCAAATCCGCGGGCGCGATAATCCGTAATGCCAACCCGGTTCATCAGCGGCGTGACCGTGATGGCGCCCATGATGCCCGTGAGAACGACCGCGACCGCCGTCAGCGACGGATCGGCATGCAGCGATTCGCTGATGCCCATCGCGACGCCTGCGGTGACCGATTTCGGCGCCAGCGACAGGATCAACCCGCGCGGCAGGCCCGCGACCTCCGCCAGCAGCACCACGGAGGCGACCGCGGTCACCGAGCCGACCGCGAGAGCCGCCAGCATCGGCAGGATCGCCCCCAGCACCACCTTGCGGTTTTCGTAGAGCGGCACGGCGAGTGCTACGGTCGCCGGCCCGAGCAGGAAATGCACGAACTGGGCGCCTTCGAAATAGCTGGTGTAGGAGGTACCGGTGAGCAGCAGGAAGCCGCCGATGATCCACATCGAATGCAGCACGGGATTGGCGAGCGGATGCCGGCCCGTCTTGAGCGATACCGCGTCCGTGATCGCATAAGTCAGCAGCGTCACCGTCAGCCAGAGCAGCGGCGACTGCGAAAGATAGACCCACAGCGAAAACGGATTTTCGCTCACGGCGCATTCCGTCCGCGCGCCAGCAGCCGGCTCGCGACCAGAAACGTCGCCACCGTCACGAGCAGGGTCACCACCACGGAGATCGCGAGCACGGCCACGATGGCGATGCCGTGCTCGGCGATGAGATCGAGCTTCTGCACGACGCCGACCCCGGCCGGCACAAACAGCAGCGACAGGTTGGCGAGCAGACCGCGGCTGGAATTCTCCACGCCGCCGCCCTGCAACGGCCCACGCGCGAGAATGTCAAAACGGTCCCGCGCCAGCAGTAACAGCAGCAGAAGCAGCAGGCCGACCACCGGGCCCGGCATCGGCAGCGCCAGACCGCGCACGAAGACTTCGCCGGCCAGTTGGCACAGCAGAATAAGACTGAGGCTTGCGATCATCGGCGGTCCGCGCGAAACACTCAGGCATCAGGCGATCCCGGCGCGCGCTTGTCAATCGCCGGGCGCTTAAGCGGACTGGTCAAGCGCGTAGCCATTCGCGAGGTCGGCCGAAAAACGGCTTCGTTGCCGAGATCGAAGCCATGATCGCCGGCCGGAAGAAATGTCATCCGGCCGCGAAAGTCGCGCGAGCGCTCAGCCCTTTCAGCTTCTTGTTGCACTCGCTGTAATAGCCGCCGCCCTTCTGGATCCACTTCATGCCGCCATTGGCGTTGCTGGCCTTGTTGGCGTTGTACTGATCGACGCAGGTGTGCATACGGGCCTTGCCGGCGGTTTCCTTGGAGTATTTCGGATCCACGGCCGTCGGGAATACGGCCGGCCCGGCCGGCGCAGCAGGCGCTGCCGCAGGCGCGGCTTCCTTCTTCGGCTTGGCTTCCGCCTCCTTTGGCGGCGGCGGCAGGCGCCGCGCGGCGCAGCGGCGTCGGCGCCGCATTGCGCTTTGCGGAAATCATTCCACTTCTGGCCGTTGAGCGTGCCGGCGGCCTTGGCGGCCTGATATTTCGCACTGCATTCCTGCGTGGTAAGGGCCTGCGCCGGCGCGCTTGCGACGAGCGCGGCAAAACCCGTCACCGCCAACGTGCACAATAACTTTGCTTGAATGGTCATCCTTGGTCTCCTTGGGGCGTAGCGATCTGTAGGCCGCCCCATCCTAGCGCAGCGAGCGCGGCTGACAACGGAGCGATCGATTGCGGCGCAAAATATCGTTCCGCGAAAATGCGGACCCGGGCAGCTTCATTCATCCGCGGTTCAGCATCGCGGCGCGACCTTGCGCTCCTCTTCAACCTGAGGTGCTCCCATGATGACCATATCTTCCCGTTTGGCCGCGGCCGCCATCGCGTCCCTTTTCCTGGTCGGTTCGGCGTTTGCGCAAACTACGGCGCCGGCTGCGCCCGCGCCCGCCAGCAAAATGGCGCCCGCGGCAAAGAAGGCTGAGAAGCCGCGGACCGCGGCGTCGCTCGAATGCTCGAAGGAAGCCGATACCAAGGGCGTCCACGGCAAGGAGCGCAAGAAATTCATGTCCGAATGCAAGAAGGCGGCAAAGGACGCCGCTGCCAAGCCGAAGACCTGACGCTTGCTTTAGCCCTCCCCCGCGAGGGGGAGGGTGACCGGCGAATTGATCTTCGCCATCGCGCACCTTCGCGGGGCTTCGACGGCGAAGCCGGGCAGAGGCGCAACGGGAGCGCGCATTGCTGCATCGCGCTGGCGCATTTGTCCCTTGCTCACGGATTTGTCATAAGACGGCGTGAGCTTCATCCCCGCATCGATGGCCTCTGCCATCCCCGACCGCACCAAACTCCTCAACGTGCTCGAAACGCTCGCGATCGGCACCGCCGGGGGCGCGTTGTTCTTGTTGGCGCATCTTCCGGGCGGGCTGATTTCCGGCGCCATGATCGCGGTCGGCGTCGCCGCAATCGCAGGGCGGCCGCTCACCATGCCGCCTATCCTGACCCAGACCGTGCTGGTCCTGCTCGGGATTTCGCTGGGCTCGCTGGTGTCGCGACAACTCCTGCAGCATATGGGCGCTTATCCCCTGACCATCGGGTTATTGGCGCTGGCCACCTTCTGCTCGACATTGGGCTCAAGCCTCTATCTGCAGCGCGTCCACGGCTGGGACCGGACCTCGGCATTCCTGGCGGGGAGCCCCGGCGCGCTGTCGCAAATCACCATGCTCGCCATCGAACGCGGCGCGGACGTATCGGCGATCGCGGTGGTACAGACCATGCGCGTGATCATTCTCACCGCGGCGCTGCCGCTGTTGCTGGTACTGGCGGGGATCGCGCCTGCGGCCACGCCGATGGGTGTGGTGACGGCCGCCTCGCCGCTCGAACTGGCCGAGCTGATCGCAGCGTCGGTGGCGGCATCGCTATTGCTGCGGCTGATCAAGTTTCCGGCGAGCTGGATGTTCGGCGCCATGCTTGCCTCGAGCGTACTGCACGGCACCGGGGTGATCGAGGGCGGCCTGCCGCCATGGGTGCGCGGCATCGCGCTGATCGGCATCGGCTCGCTGATCGGCTCGCGCTTTGCGCGCATGAAGACCAAGACCCTGTTCAGCCACATCCATGCGGCGCTGGGGTCGTTCGCCATCGCGGTTGCGATATCGGCGATCTTCGTCGCGGTGATCGCGCTGACCACCCCTGTGCGGTTTTCCGACATCGTCGTCGCCTTCGCGCCGGGCGCCATGGACGCCATGCTGGCGCTGGCGCTGACGCTGCACATCGACCCGATCTTCGTCGGCGCGCATCATCTGTCGCGTTTTGTCTTTGTCACCATCGCGACGCCTGGCATCGTCCATCTGTTCGGACAGCCGCAGGAAGATGTCGACGATTAGACTCGCTCTCTTGGCGGACTTGACGGCGCCCCATGCGGCGATCGCGGCCATCAGAAGCGAGATCAGCACATTGTAGCCGGCGAGCGACAGGCCGAGAAACTTCCACTGCACCTCGTCGCAGCGCACCACCTTCACGGTGTCGAGACGCGCCAGGAGGTTGCCGGCGCTGCCGAGATTGCCGACCGGACCGGTGCATGCGGTCGGCCCCTGCCAGAACCCCCATTCGACGCCGGAGTGATAGGCGGCGAGCCCGGCATTGCCGAGCGTCGCCAGCGCGATGATGGCAAGGCCCGCAGCGAGCGCGCCGCGCGGCGCATCCTTCGCCGCGGCGATCGCGATCAGCGCGGCAAGCGGGATCACCAAATAATAGGTGTAGCGCTGCGCGAGGCAGAGCTCACACGGACGGATATCCAGCACCAGCTGGAAGAACCACGCCCCCGCCAGCGTCGCGGCTGCGATCGCCGCGACCACGAGCGCCGCCGTCAGCGCCGGGTTGCCGTCGCCGCGCGCATGCGAGGGGTTTGCAATGGTGTCAGACGTCACGATCATCTCCTGTGCGCAAGCGTCCTAGCCCGGGAGGCCAGCCGCTGTCGAGGCGGGCGCGATCACAGGGGAGTGTTTTGTCAGCCCGATGACACGGGTCGAATGCGACCCCTCCGCTTCGGCGTTGTCCCCGGCCGGCAAGCGTACGCGGCCCGAATGAAGGCGTTCGGACCATGAGTGCTTTTGTCCGGGCATCCCTGACCGCGCCGGGTTGACCGGCCGTCCCCGCCCGCTATATTCCGCCGGCTTCGCGACCTCTCAGCCTTCCGGCCGATCGCGATAAGCCCCTGTGGCGGAATTGGTAGACGCGCTCGAACTCAAAATCGAGTTCCGCAAGGAGTGCTGGTTCAATTCCGGCCAGGGGCACCAAC
>CAVYMZ010000025.1:0-21190 GCA_963769705.1 uncultured Alphaproteobacteria bacterium
CATCTTCGTAAAATACACCTCATGAAGTTAGATGCGCGGGTCAAGCCCGCGTATGCCGACTGATTTTTCTGGCGATCCTGTCGGATCGCCGCATGCGCGAACGTCTTCCAACTGCCATCCACCGATAGCGAGGTCGTGCCATGAGCAGTTCCACCGCAAAATCCGCCGATCGTTCCACCCTGAAACCCGCCATCGATCTGGCGCGCGCCAGCAACTTTCGCTTTCCCAACGAAAGCGCCGAATATCGTCGTGCCCGCGAGCCCTGCTGGTGGAGGAGATCGAACTGCGCCGACACTCGAACACGTCGCGGAGCAGCGCCGCGCGCTGCCGCCAGGCGGCGAGGTCAGCGGCATTACCATTTCCAGAGCGAGAAGGGCCTGCGTCGACTTCGCCGACCTTTTCGGCGATAAGCAATACACTCGTGGTCTACAGCTACATGTTCGGGCCGCAGCGCGAGCGGCCATGCCCGATGTGCACCTCGCTGCTGTAGGCCTGGGACGGCGAGTGCACGGACGTCGGCAGCGCGTTGCACTGGCGGTGGTCGCGCGCTCGCCGATCGAGCGGCTCGTCGCGTTCAAAAAGCGAGCGCGGCTGGCGTCATCTCTAGCTGTATTCCGATATCTCGGGCGAGTTCAGCCGCGACTACCACGCATTGACAAAAGACGGCGGCGACGACGCCGCGTTCAATGTGTTTACGCGTCGCAAGGAAGCAAGCCACGTCAAAATACGGCATTTCTGGGGCGGGGAGATGAATGGCGCTTCAGCCGACCCCGGTCAGGATCCGCGCGGCGCGCCGGATTTGATGCCGATCTGGACCATTTTGGACGTTACGCCGGAGGGGCGCGGGACCGACTGGTATCCGAAACTGAATTATTGAAGAAACCAGCCAAAATCGGGCACATCTGGAACCCGTAATCGCACGGGGAAGGCGTGCGTTAACCATGCCCAATATCTGCCCCGACTTAATCCGCATTTAACTAAAAGTCGCCTTAATGACGCTCCTCACCTCTGCGAGATGATTGCGCGGAACTTCCGCGGATCATCGCGCGCAGGTTGGCGTTCGAAGCTGCCGCGGAAACGGGCATCATCAGCGCAGCCTGGAAGGGGAACATGGTGGAACCAGTCTGGGTGCAAGGCGGATGAGTTATAGTACGAGTGCGTGTTTTCCGGCCGCGGTGTCCAGACCTCGACGTTCCCCGCGGAAATCCCTTCCTCAGAATTTTCTTGGCGGCGCCGCGATCGCCTGTCTGGTGCTTGGCTCTGCCTGGACGGTGTACGCCAATGTGTTCCGTGCCGATATCTATCCCCATCTCGACAGCGCCAATTTCGATGCACCGGTCGTAAAGCGGACGGCGGCCGTTGCGGCGCGCAAACCGCAGACGGTGGTCAACGAGGTGTTTGCGGCGCTGGGCGAACAGGCGCCGCGGATTGCCGCGCCCGCACCGGTTACGCCGTCGCTTTCGTTCGAAGACCGGTTCGCCGCCGCCGCTCCGGACGGGGTTGAGCCGACCCAGCAACCGGAAACGCCGAAGCTCGCCGAAGTCCCGAAGCCGAAATCCGAAGCGCCGAAGCTTGCGGAAGCCCCGAAGCCGAAGGAAGCCGCGCCGGTGAAAGTGGCTGCCTTGCCGCCGCAGCGTCCCGGCGAGACTCGCGCGTCGAAATCGCCAGGCACCTCCGTTCGCGACATGGCGCAGCGCGCCAAGGCGGCGGTGATGTCGATCGCCTCGAACGAGAAGCAGACGATTTTTGAAAAGCTCTGGGGCAAGCAGTCCTCGCACGGCTCGCTGCTGGCCTTCGCGTCCGCCGATGCCAACGTCACCGGCAGCCTCGGTCAAAACCAAAATCCGGCGCTTGGGGGATCGGCGCCATATGATCGCTCGACCGCGGTATACGATATTTCCGCGCACACGGTTTACCTGCCCGACGGCACCAAGCTCGAGGCGCATTCCGGCCTCGGCTCCGAGCTCGACGATCCGCGCTCCGCGCGCATCCGGATGCGCGGCGTGACGCCGCCGCATATTTACGAGCTGAAGCCGCGCGAAGCGCTGTTTCATGGCGTGCCGGCGCTGCGGCTGAACCCAATCGGCGGCGAAGAGGCGATCTATGGCCGCAGCGGCCTGCTTGCGCACACCTACATGCTTGGTCCGAACGGCAATTCCAACGGCTGCGTCTCCTTCAAGGACTACAACGCCTTCCTGAACGCCTACCGCAACCAGGGCATCAAGCGGCTGGCGGTGGTGGCACGGGTGGAGTGAGGCGGGGGCTCGCTCGGTATTTGCGTTTGCTGGCGCACGCTGCATATTGACGCTCGTCATTCCGGGGCGGCGCGAAGCGCCGAGCCCGGAATCCATAACCACCTCTGCTCGCCATGGCGTATTACGTCTATCTGCTTGCAAGTAAGAAGCACGGCACGCTCTATCTTGGCGTGACAAACGACATCGTACGCCGCGGATACGAGCACCGGACCGCCACCGGCGGCTTTACGGCGCGATATGGCGTCAACAAACTTGTCTGGTTCGAAATCTACGACGACGCGCTAACCGCTATTGCACGTGAAAAAGAACTCAAGAAATGGTGGCGTGACTGGAAAATTCGTTTGATCGAAGAACAAAATCCGGGGTGGATTGACCTCTATCCCAGTATTTCAAATTGACATTGGTGGTTATCGATTCCGGGCTCGCGCCGAGCGGCGCGCCCCGGAATGACGAGATTTGTGATTTTGCTTTCCGATCCAACTCACAAACAAAAACCCCGGCATTGCTGCCGGGGTTTTGCATTGTTGTAATCGCGTGAAACGAACTGGACTTCTTAGAAGTCCATGCCGCCCATGCCGCCGCCCGGAGGCATGCCGGCGCCAGCGCCAGCATTCTTCTTCGGCAGTTCGGCCACCATGGCTTCGGTGGTGATCAGCAGAGCCGCGACGGACGCCGCGTTCTGGATCGCCGCACGGACCACCTTGGTCGGGTCGATAATGCCCTTCTTGACGAGGTCGCCGTATTCGCCGGTCTGCGAGTCGAAGCCGTGGTTGTACGACTTGTTCTCGAGGATCTTGCCGACGATGACGGAACCGTCCTCGCCTGCGTTGATCGCGATCTGGCGGGCCGGCGCGGACAGCGCCTTGCGCACGATCTCGACGCCGGTCTTCTGGTCGTCGTTCTTGGTGCGCAGGCCCTTCAGCTGCTCGGAAGCACGGAGCAGGGCGACGCCGCCGCCCGGTACGATGCCTTCCTCGACGGCCGCACGGGTCGCGTGCATCGCGTCATCAACGCGGTCCTTGCGCTCCTTGACCTCGACTTCGGTCGCGCCGCCGACGCGGATCACCGCGACGCCGCCCGCGAGCTTGGCCAGACGCTCCTGCAGCTTCTCACGGTCGTAGTCCGAGGTGGTTTCCTCGATCTGCGCCTTGATCTGCGCCACGCGAGCTTCGATGTCGGCCTTCTTGCCGGCGCCGTTGACGATAGTGGTGTTTTCCTTGTCGATCATCACCTTCTTGGCGCGACCGAGCATCTGCAGCGTGACGTTCTCGAGCTTGATGCCGAGATCTTCCGAGATCGCCTGGCCGCCGGTCAGGATCGCGATGTCCTGCAGCATGGCCTTGCGACGATCGCCGAAGCCCGGAGCCTTGACGGCCGCGACCTTCAGACCGCCACGCAGACGGTTGACGACGAGGGTAGCGAGCGCTTCGCCTTCGACGTCTTCGGCGACGATGACCAGCGGCTTGCCGGTCTGCACCACGGCCTCGAGCAGCGGCAGCAACTCGTTCAGCGAGGAGAGCTTCTTCTCGTTGATCAGGATGTAGGCGTCGTCCATCTCAACGCGCATCTTGTCGGCGTTGGTGACGAAGTAGGGCGAGATGTAGCCGCGGTCGAACTGCATGCCTTCGACGACGTCGAGTTCGGTCTCCAGCGACTTGGCTTCTTCAACCGTGATGACGCCCTCGTTGCCGACCTTCTTCATGGCGTCGGAGAGGAACTTGCCGATCTCCGCGTCGCCATTGGCGGAGATGGTTCCGACCTGGGCGATTTCCTCGTTCGAGGTGACCTTCTTGGAGTTCTTGACGAGGTCGGCGACCACGGCTTCCACCGCCATGTCGATACCGCGCTTCAGATCCATCGGGTTCATGCCGGCGGCAACCGACTTGGCGCCTTCGCGGACGATCGCAGCCGCGAGAACGGTCGCAGTGGTGGTGCCGTCGCCGGCCGCATCCGCCGACTTGGAGGCGACTTCGCGCACCATCTGGGCGCCCATGTTCTCGAACTTGTCCTCAAGCTCGATTTCCTTGGCGACGGTGACGCCGTCCTTGGTGATGCGGGGAGCGCCGAACGACTTGTCGAGCACGACGTTGCGACCCTTGGGGCCGAGCGTCACCTTGACGGCGTTGGCGAGGATGTCGACACCGCGCAGCATGCGATCGCGGGCGTCGACGCCGAATTTGACTTCTTTGGCTGACATATTTGGTTTTCCCTGAGTTGATGTCTGTCTCTCACCCTTCGAGAGGCGCCATCCCGGCGCTCCTCAGGGTGAGCGTGTGCGGCGGCGGCTTACGCGGCCTTCTTCTTGGTGGCGGGGAGGTCGGTGAGAACGCCCATGATGTCGCTCTCTTTCATGATCAGGAGCTCCTGGCCATCGAGCTTGACCTCGGTGCCGGACCACTTGCCAAACAGCACGCGGTCGCCGACCTTGAGGTCGATCGGGATCAGCTTGCCGGCTTCGTCGCGGCCGCCCGGGCCGACGGCGGTGATTTCGCCCTGCGAGGGCTTTTCCTTGGCACTGTCGGGAATGATGATGCCGCCAGCTGTCTTCTCTTCGGCGTCGATGCGCTTGACCACCACGCGGTCGTGGAGCGGACGGAATTTCATGCAGTCCTCCTAAGTTTCTGAAGATGTTGTAGAGTTTTGGATTTTGGCAGTCCGGCGCCGGCAAGTGCCAGCGCGACCGGTCTGGACATAAGCCAGAGTTTGGCGGGTCACAAGTCCTCATAGCAGAAAAATTGGCACTCAAATGTGACGGCTGCCAAAATCGCACATCATCATTAATTCAGCCGGCCGGGCCCCCAAGTCCATATTAGCAGGTGCGGTAAGCTGCTGCCAACGCACTCTTTTTCAACAGATCGTTAAGCATTTAAGCTTGTGATGAGGAGGTCACGTGCGTCACATTTCTCTTATGTGAGCGCATCTCCACCGGGTGGCTCCCGGGCGGCGGCCATCATCGGAAAATGCGCTCCAGCAATGGAGGTTGGCATGGTTTCGCGGGTTGGGGTTGTTTCCGACGATTTCCGGAAACAGGTCTTGGGATATGGGCTGACGACGGCGCAAATTCTGTATCGGATGCCGGATCATCCCTCACTGCTGCAGACCTACGTCTGGCAGAATTACGACCTGTTTCCGAAATTCCCGGCGCTGAAGGATTTCCTCGCGTTCTGGGAGGAGAAGCTCGAAGGCCCGCTGTACTCGGTCACGGTGGCGCACTCCAAGCTGATCAAGCCTGCCGAACTGCGCGCCGTCGACGGCGTGTTCCGGCTGCACTGATCCGACGAGCGGGCAATGGCGCGCGCGTGCGCCGTGCCCACCGCATTGGCCTGCGAAGCCGGTCAGCGGGCTCGCTAATGCCCAGCCCCAACGAAGCGCGATCTGTGCTAATGCTTTGCCACGACACCGAAAGGGAGAACGTCGATGGCCAAGCAGAAGCCGAAATCAAGGGCAGCCAGCCGCACCGCCGCAACAGAAAAAATCGCCTGCGCGCAAAACCGCCGGCAAGAGCCCCGCCAAATCCACGGCGCGCAAGAAACTCAAGGCCAAGGGACGCGCGCCGGCAGCCGCCAAGCGCGCGCGAGCGAAACAGCGCATCGCCGTCAGCCATCACCGCGAAGAGGATTTCAAGGCCGATGGCTTGCGCGCCTATGCGAAATATCGCGATCTCGGCTTCGCGGACGCGACCCAAGGCCTGGCGCAGGCGCATGTGATCCGGCTGATCGGACCGTGCGATCCGGCCGAGGTTTCAAAACTGCATTTCCACGACGTCGAATTCCAGATGGTTTATGTCCTGAAAGGCTGGGTCAAGACCTACATGGAAGGGCAGGGCGAAACCCTGATGGAAGAGGGCAGCGCATGGATCCAGCCGCCCCGCATCAAGCACCTGATCATGGACTATTCCGACGACGTCGAATTGCTGGAAGTGATCCTGCCCGCGGAGTTCAAGACCGTTGAACTGACGGCGTGAACCGTCATTCCGGGGCGCGTCGCAAGACGCGAACCCGGAATCTCGAGATTCTCCGATGTGCAGTTGCACATCGGAGCTCGACGCTAACGCGTCGCCCCCGACGGCGGAGGCGTCACGTCAACACCCCGACGATCGCGCCCATCAGGCATGTCGTCAGCGTGCCCGAGACGATCGACTTCAATCCGAGCGAATTGATCTCCTCGCGCCGCTCCGGCGCCATCGTGCCGAGGCCGCCGATCATGATGCCGAGGCTGCCGAAATTGGCGAAACCGCACATCGCATACAGCATGATCAGCCGCGAGCGCGGATCGAGCGCCTCAGTGCCGAGCTTCGACAGATCGATATATGCGATCAGTTCGTTCAGCACGGTCTTGGTGCCCATCAGGCTGCCGGCCGTGATCGCCTGCGGCCATGGCAGGCCCATCAGCCAGCATACCGGCGCCATGATGTATGCCGAGCAGCCGCTGCAGCGAAACGCGCTGGTCCCCGACATCGGGCAACAGCCCGAGGATGGCGTTGGCGAGATAGACCAGCGCCACCAGCACGATCAGCATCGCGACAATGTTGAGCAGCAATTCGAAGCCCCGCGGTGGTGCCCTTGACGATCGCGTCCATGGTGGAGGAGGCGTGCTGCTCGGGATCGGCCAGCGTGCCACCGGTCCTGACGTCGCTGGTCTCCGGCACCATGATCAGGCTGATCAGGATCGCCGCCGGCGCGCCCAGCACCGAGGCAACGACAAAATGCGCAGCCGCATCTGGAATCAACGGCGCCAGCAGGGTGGCGTAGAGCACCAGCACGGTGCCGGCGATGCCGGCCATGCCGCCGGTCATCACCAAAAACAATTCGCTGCGCGTCAGCTGCGCCAGATAGGGCCGGATGAACAACGGGGCCTCGACCATGCCGAGAAAGATGTTGGCGGCGGTCGACAGGCCCACCGCGCCGCCGACGCCGAGCGTGCGCTCGAGCAGCCACGCCATGCCGCGCACGATCGGCGGCAGGATCCGCCAATAGAACAACAGCGTGGTGAGCACGCTCATCACGAGCACCACCGGCAGCGCCTGGAACGCGAGAACGAAATCCGCGCCCGGCGCCTTGAGGTCGAACGGCAGCGCGCCGCCGCCGACATAGCCGAACACGAAGGAGGTGCCCGGCGCGCGAGGCCGACGAAATCGTGCCGACCGCGTCGTTGATGACGCCGAAGCCATGCGCGACGAACGGCAGCTTTATCAGCGCCACGGCGGTGAGGAGGGTGACGAACAAGTCCAATCGCCGCCTGCCGCAGCGAGACCGCGCGGCGGTTCTCGCCGAAAGCCAGGCGATCGCGAGCAATGCGAAAACGCCGAACGCCGATTGCAGTTGAAGCATGATTCCCCCGAGGCCCGCGGCGATTATGGCAGCGGCACGCTTCGAAGCGCAATGCTGTATCCCGCCGTCGCCTGAGCGGCCGGCATTGACAACGCGCGCGGGTCGGCCAGGCCTCACATCGGAGGTTGGGGCGGGTGACTGCTCACCATTCGAAGTGAAGCAGAACCGGTCGAACGATGTCGTCCCTGATGCAGGCGGGCTCCAGCGCCCTGCTCAAATATCCCTCGTTTCTGCTTTTCGTGCTGTCGCGAAGTTTTTCGCGCTTCTCCGGCCAGATCGCCGCCGTGGCGGTCGGCTGGCAGATCTACGATCTGACCGGCAGCGCCTTCGATCTCGGCATGGTCGGGCTGGTCCAGTTCCTGCCCACGGCGCTGCTGGTGTTCGTCGCGGGGCACGCGGTCGATCGCTACCCGCGCAGAGCGGGTCGTGCAGACTGCCTGCTGGTCGAGGCGCTGACGGCGCTGTTCCTGGCATGGGGCGCCTATACCGGTTCGCTGACGGTGCGCAGATCTTCGTCGCCATGGCCGTGCTGGGGACGGCCGGCGCGTTCGAAAGTCCGGCGACGGCCGCGCTGTTGCCGCTGGTCGCGCCGCAAGGCTCGCTGCAGCGCGCTACCGCGATATCGAGCGGCTGTCGGCCAGGTCGCGACCATCACCGGCCCCGCGCTGGGCGGGCTCGCCTATGCCGTCTCGCCTGCGTTGCCCTACGGCATGATGGTGCTGTTCTGCCTCGCGGGCACGCTGCTGATGGGCGCGATCCGCCTGACGCAGCCGGCTGCGCGCCAGGGATGCGGCAACGCCGGCCGATCTGTTCGCCGGCGTCCGGTTCGTCCGCAGCAATCCGGCGATCCTGGGCACGATCTCGCTCGATCTGTTCGCGGTGCTGCTCGGCGGCGCGACCGCGCTGTTGCCGATCTACGCGCGCGACATCCTGCAGACCGGCCCGCTGGGGCTCGGCATTCTGCGCGCCGCGCCCGCGGTCGGCGCGTTGCTGATGACCATCGTGCTGGCGCGCCGCGCGATCCACCGCCGCGTCGGCATGCGGATGTTTCAGGCCGTCATCGTGTTCGGCGTGGCGACGGTGGTGTTCGCCGTTTCGCAGTGGATGTGGCTGTCGGTTGCTGGCGCTCGCGATCATGGGTGCGGCCGACACCGTCAGCGTGGTGATCCGCTTTTCCCTGGTTCAGCTCGCCACGCCGGACGAGATGCGCGGCCGCGTCGGCGCCGTGAACTTCCTGTTCATCAACGCTTCCAACCAGCTCGGCCAGTTCGAAAGCGGCGTCACCGCCGCGCTGCTTCGGCGCGATGCCGGCGGCCGTGCTCGGCGGCGTCGGCACCGTCGCGGTCGCGCTGTTGTGGATGAAGCTGTTTCCGCGTTGCGCAATGTCGAGCGGCTGGAGTAGGGCGCGCCAGCCGCGAGATGCCGGACGCGACTGTGTCAGGTCATGCAGGGCATGCGCCGATCTAGTATTCCGGACTCGGAGCAGTGCGCGCCGGTCTGGTCATTGCGTGCGTGGCCCTCCTGGCTCGCCTTCTGCAGATAAGCGATGATGTCGCGGCGGGACGGAGCGTCGAGCACGCGGACCGGCATCCGCGCGCCGCGCACGAATTTCTGCGGGTTGGTCAGCCACTGATCGAGATTGTCCGCGGACCAGGTGAGACCGGCGCTCTTCAAGGCCGGCGAATAATGGTAGCCGGGAGCCGAGCCGGCCTTGCGGCCGACCACGCCGCCGAGCATGGGTCCGGCCTGGTTGCGGTCCATGGCGTGACACGCCGTGCAGCGTTCGGTGAAGAGCTGCTGGCCATTGACGGCGTCCGGCACCGCATTGGCCAGGAAGCGCGAAAGATTTTTCGCCCCTGACGGTTTCGCCGAGCGGAGGAACGTATAGCTGAGCGTGATCGTGTCGACGTGAGCCATCTCCGAATCCTTCGCGAAGGCCGGATCGACGTAAAAGACAACGGGCATGTCGACCTTCTGATGCGGGTTGAGCTGCTCTTCATTGAAGCAGAAACATTGGATTTTGTTGAAATAGATGCCGCTCGTCTCCGGCGTGACGTTGTACGTCGCGTGTCCGACAATCGGTTCGTTGCCGAGATTCTCGGCGGTAAAGAACACCAGCTTCTGTTCGCCGAGATGAACCGTCACGGAGCGCTGCTTCGGTTCAAATCGCCACGGCAGGCCCGGCGCGACGTTGCTGTCGAACGCAATCGTCACGGTCCGGTCCGAGGTGGCCGTCGGATCGGAATAGGCCCGCTGCGTCGTGCCGCCGTATCCGGTTGCTCCGCAGAATTTGCGGTACAGTTCCGGCGCGTAGGCCACCAGGACGAACATGATGCCGAGCACGACGATGCAGGGAATGAGAACGTTCAGGTTTTTCCGGTAGCGCGGCTGCATCGCCTCTCCTTACGCTGGCCGCCCCCGGCACCAGCGTGCTCTAGACCGATGCAGCGTGACCGTCCATCGGGGAATGATGACGAGCCGTGTGGAAACGAGATATCATCGGCGGTTTTCGACCGAGCTTGACGATCTTTTGATCGCGGAGATTCGACGGAGGGAATCCGTCCGCCACTATTCATGCATCGCAGTGGCGTCCGATGGCCGGTTTTACCCCCGCCCCACGAACGGCATCTTGCTCGCCATGACAGTCATGAACAGCACGTTGGCGTCGAGCGGCAGCGTTGCCATGTAGGCCACCGCATCGCCGACCGCCTTTGCGTCCATGCGCGGCTCCGGCATCTTGCGGCCGTCGGGCTGCAGCACGCCGTCGACCATGCGGTCGGTCATCGGGGTCGCGGCATTGCCGATGTCGATCTGGCCGACCGCGATGTCATAGGCGCGGCCGTCGAGGTTGGTGGCCTTGGTGAGGCCGGTGATGGCGTGCTTGGTCGAGGTATAGGCCGAGGAGAACGGCCGCGGCGCGTGCGCGGAGATCGAGCCGTTGTTGATGATGCGGCCGCCGCGCGGGGTCTGGTCCTTCATGATGCGGAACGCGTGCTGCGTGCACAGAAACGGCGCGGTGAGGTTGGTGTTCACGACCGCCTGCCATTGCGCGAGGCCGAGATCCTCGAACGGCACCGGCGGCGCGCCCATGCCGGCATTGTTGAAGAGCACATCGAGCCGGCCGTAAACGTCCATCACCTTGGCGAACAGGGCTGCGATCGAGCCGGGATCGGCCATGTCGGCGGACACGGGAAGGCTCTTGCCGACGGTTTCGCCAAGCTTCTGGGTCTCCTGCAGCATTTCCATGCGGCGCCCGGCGAGCACCACGGTGAAACCGGCTTTCATCAGCGCCAGCGACGCCGCGCGTCCGACGCCGGTGCCGGCGCCGGTCACCAGCGCGATCTTGTTTGCTGCTTCGGTCATTGTTTCCTCGCCTTTTATGTTCTTGGTTCAGGTTTCTGCTTTGTAGGGTGGTCGCGGAATATTCTGGTGCGCTGCCCGCAGCGCCGCCGACCAGCGCGAACGCAGATCGTGAAAATACGGCTCGCCCGCCTCGATGCGATGATTGAGATCGGCGTCGCAGACGTCGGTGCGCACCACCAGTACGTCGATCGGCAGGCCGACGCCGAGATTGGAGCGCATCGTCGAATCCATCGAGATCAGGCTGGTCTTCAGCGCTTCATACAATTCGACGTCGTAATGCATGGCGCGATCGAGCACCGGCTTGCCGTATTTGTGCTCGCCGATCTGCAGGTATGGCGTGTCCGTGGTGCATTCGATGAAATTGCCCGCCGGATACACCATGAACAGCCGCATCCGCGAGCCCTTGATCTGGCCGCCGAACAGGAACGAGACGTCGAAATTGATGTCCTCGGACTGCAGCGCGACGCCTTCGGTGGCGTGAACGCTGCGGATCGCGCGGCCGATGCGCTGCGCCGCCTGGAACATCGTCGGTGCGTTCATCAGCGTTTCGATCTCGCCGGTGTGGGGATCCTCCAACCCTTCGGTCAGCGTCGAGAGCACCGACTGGCTGATCGCCAGATTGCCGGCGCTGGCGATCGCCATGATGCGCTCGCCGGGCTTTGAGAAGATATGCAGCTTGCGAAAGGTTGAGACGTTGTCGAGGCCGGCATTGGTTCGGGTGTCCGCGATCATGACCAGCCCGTCCCGCACCAAAATTCCGCAGCAATAGGTCATTCCAGGGGTCCCCGAACGCATCAGACGGCGAGAATTACTAGCCAATTTTGCCGGAGCCTCCAACCCCATTCGGGGCATTCCTGCCGGGCCCGCGCTGATTGTGCAGGGCGTTGCAAATATCGGTCGGCCGGATAACGATCCCGTCGAATCCGGGGCAGGGGACGGCGCATGAAAGGCGGATGATGATTGGCGGGTTGATGCTGGCCGCGCAAATTCTGGGCAGCGCGGGTGCCGTCGCAGGCCCCTGGGAAGACGGCATGGCGGCCTATAACCGCGGCGACTACGTGCCGGCGATGAAGGTGTTCCGGGCCATGGCCGAACAGGGCCATGCGAAAGCGCAAAGCGTACTCGGGGTGATGTACCGAAGGGGCCAGGGGGTCTCGCGCAGTCCGGTGCGCGCCTTCCTGTGGTTCAGCCGCGCTGCGGCGCGCGGCGACGCCAAAGCGAGAGCTGAACTGCGCGAGGTCTCGCAGACCATGACGCCTGAAGAACTCGCGCAGGCCCGCGACATGGCGCAAAGCTGCGAGGCGGCGAACTACCGCAGTTGCGAGTATTGACGCTCGCCGTCACTCCGGGGCGCTGTACTGGGCCTTGGACGTGCAATGGCTTCTTCCACACGGAAGAAAAATGTCCTAACCTGATCCCTTCGCACTCTGTGGGTTGCGACGATGCGATTCCGCGTAAGAAAATCTGCCCATTTCCTGGAACGCATCGGGCTCGCGATGGCCGGAGCCGCATGCGGATTGTTCGTTGCCGCCCATGTGGGGTCGAGCATCGCCATGCTCACTTCCCAGGGTTTTATCGTCGTCATGATGATTGCCGGCGCAATCGGGTTTTACCTGGGAATTGATACTCCCCCTCTGCCTTTTCATCAGCCAAATGACGCGTCCGACGATTCCGATGGAAAGATCGATACTGCGGAATTCCTCAGCGCCGTAGGCACCTTTCTCGCCACGTGGATGGCATTCGTATCCGTCAGTGTGATTGTCTTTCGCGAAGAGCCTCACATCTTTTGGACGGTCATCATCATGCTGGCGTGGGTCGTTGGCGTGGCGATGCAAATCATCGCCGGAGCAATTGCGCGCATGCGCGGATAGGAGCGGTACAGCGGATATCGCGGCACTTCATCCTTGCGCCAAAAGCCATACCCGCAACCTTGTGATCCCGTCGAAAGCTCAACCCGAGACCATAGCCAGAATTACGTGTGCCTGAATTTTGGCAACAACCTCGCCATTCCCGTGTCTGCTTGCGATACGACGCGGCGTAGTCTGTTGCGGCCTCCAGCTTGTCCGCACCTCAAGTCGGACGTCGCGCCATGTTGATTTATATCAATGCATGCCGCTGAATTAACCCAACTTGCGCAGAATCGGGGGTCGGCTTTAGGCAAATCAATGGCTTAGCCGAAAAGTCGTCACTACATTTCTGGTCGAGTAGTCGGTGGTCAGGCGCTGGCGGCGATGGCCGGCAGCTGGTGTTCGGCGAGGCGCATGCGCTTCGGCAAGACGATGCCGAGGCGGTCAAGGAGAGCGGCCTGAGCGGCATCGGGCTGGGTGACGCAACGCAGGCGGATCTGGCCGTGGGCGGCGGTTGGCAACACGACATCATTCGATTGAATGCGCGCGAGTTCTTCGAGCACGGTTCTTGGGGAATTGCCGAGACCAGCGCGGCTCTGCCACATCTCGAGGGTCTTCCACAGCACGAAGGCGAGAAAGCAAACGAGGATATGCGCCTGCACACGTTCGGCACGCTGGTGCCAGATCGGGCGCAGGTTCAGCTGGTCCTTCTGGATGCGGAAGGCGGCCTCGGCCTCGGTGAGTTGGATATAGGCTTTCCAGAGCTGTTGATCGCTCCAATCGGAGATATTCGAACGCAACAGATAGGCGCCCTCCGAGATCGCGGCCCAGTCGTCGAAGGCGTCGTTGTAAATGACGCTAAGGCGGAAACCCGCGGGACAGCCATCCGGCTCCAGCGTGATGACGAAGCGGGCGGCGGATCGCTGGTTTTGCTGCAGGATGCGGCCGATCTGCCGATTCACAACTGCCGGATCGACACGCTTCTTCGCATGAGCCAAGCGCGCAGCCAGGCGCTGTAGCGCTTCTTCGATCCGCTGGCTGAACTTGTCGTGCATGGCCCGCTCTTTGTTGCGCCGATCGGCGGAACGGCACAGGATCACGGTCTCCTCGGTCTCGGGGTGGCGCGTGAGTTTGACCTCGACGCCTTCATGGACCGTGCGCCATCCGTCCGCGGCGGCAAGAGCGGAGCTGAACTTCTTCAGCTCCGACTTCGGCGCGCCGATGATATAGCGGCGGCCAGTGCTTCGTAGCCACGCCAGATTGTCGGCGCTGGCCATGCCGCGATCGCTGATCCACACGCGGCCCAGCATGCCATGGCGGGCCTCCATGGTGGCCACGATCGTCTGCAGGGTTCGCGAGTTGTGCGTGTTGCCGGCGAACACCTCGTAGCCCAAGGGAAAGCCGTCGAAGGTCACGACCAGCGCGATGCACACCTGCTTACAATCGGGCCGATGATCCCGCGAGTAGCCGCGCCGGGCCAGAGGGTTTGCTTCCGCTTGGCCTTCAAAATATGTGCTGGTGACGTCATAGAGCAGCACTTCGTTCTGAATGGCAAACAGCTCGCCGCACCGCCGCGACAAATGCGCTTCGAGTGCCTCCTTGTGCACAATGAGATGATCGAGGGCGCGGTAAAGCCGGTCTTTGTTGACCTGATCGTCTTCAAGCTGCAGCAAATCGGAAAGCGCCGTGCGGCGGTACCAATCCTCGGCAATGTGCAACTCGCTCGACGGCTCGCACAGCCGCGACGCTACCAGAACGGCCGCCATCTTCGCCCATGAGATGCGCTCCTTGCCAGCTGGCAGTAGTCGGTCGCACAACTCCGCAAGGCCCGTCCCGCGCCACAATGCCAACGCCAAATATACATCGCCAAACCGACGCGAGCGCTCGATCCGAATGCCCTTCAACCGAACCGGTACCGTCATTTGCTCGCTGCCGTCATCGAACAGCTGCGCTTGCTCGGGTGCGCCGATTAGCCGCCTTGCCAGCTGCCGCGCCTCAACCCGGCCGTGCTCGTCGAGTTCGCCTAAGATGCGCCACCGTTTGCTGGATGACACGACGCCCGACGCGAACGCTGCGTACCAGGCACCAATAGCGGTGAGCCTTTCCATCCTTCTTGCGAATTGTGTGGCGCAGGTACATGCGCCATCAGACCACCTCGGGAGCGAAAGAAAATACCCAAGGTCGTCACTACACGCTCAAATCGCTCCTTCGCGCCACCCAACCCCTTGATTAGACTACACGAGCTCGCGCAAAATAGCAAAAACTACCCCCAACTGCGCAAGTTGGGTTAATAATAGCTTTGAAAAGCTGCCACGGAGGTGACGATGAAAACCGCATCACTGGCTATTCTCATACTGACAGCCACCTCGCTCAACACGATGGCGTTCGCTCAAGCGGCAAAGGTCGATCTTGGTAAAAGAGAGTACGACTTGCAGTGTAGCATCTGCCATGGGGCGGATGCGAAGGGCAACGGCTTTCTGGGTGCCAGCCTTAAGGTCGTGCCACCAGACCTGACAGTGTTAGCCAAGAATAATGGGGGAGTGTTTCCAGCCGATCACCTCATGAGTGTGATCGACGGACGCGTGGAGATCGCCAGTCACGGTCCACGTGACATGCCAATTTGGGGGACGCGATATGCGGTCAACGCCGCCGAGCACTTTTTCGATGCTCCGTACGATCAGGAAGCCTACGTACGCGCCCATGTTCTCCTCATCGTCGACTATCTAAATCGTGTTCAGGAAAAATAGATCAAGGACGCATGGGCCATCGAACGCGTAATTGTCCGTTGTGGCGGCGGGCGATGGAAAATCCGGATCGCGAGCGAGCAGCGATCAATTCCCCGCATGGCGATGCGCTATAATTCGGTGACGGGCGACGCGGTTCACGACTGCGATTGCCACTGACCCTGCCGTCCGCCGGCCTGCTCGACCTTCACCGCGACCGTCAGCGTCTCCATGCCGCCGCCATAGCGGGTGCCGCGCACAGGCGCCGCGCCGAGATAGTCGAGCCCGATGGCGACGCGGGCATGGGCTTCGGTGGTGCAGATGCCGTTGGCCGGATCGAACCCGATCCAGCCGAGATCAGGCACGAAGGCTTCCGCCCAGGCGTGGCCGGCGGGCTGATGCACCATGCCGTCGGAGCGCAGGAAATGGCCCGAGACGAAACGCGCCGGGACGAGGCCTGAGCGCGCGCAGGCAATGAAGATATGCGCATAGTCCTGGCAGACCCCGCGCTTCAACCCGAACGCTTCCACCGCCGAGGTGCCGCTGTTGGTGGGGTCTTCGTCGAAGGTCATGTGCTCGTTGATCTGCGTCATCAGCGCATGCAGGAATCCAAGCACGTCGTCTTCGGATTCCGAACGCAGCTCGCGCGCGAAATTCGCCATCGCCGGATTGACTTCGGTCAGCGAAGTCGAGCGCAGGAACAGACTCGGCGGAAAGCGCTCGTCGGTGCCCCTGAGCACGCCGCCGGTGTCGTGGGTCTCGATCAGGCCTTCGACATTGATGGTGAGATCGGCGGTGGTTCCCTCGGTCAGCACATGCGTGACATTGCCGAACGCGTCCTGATGCACCTGCAGCCGTGAATCGGTGGAGACGTCGATCTGCCATTCGGCGACATACTGTCCGTCATGGCTGCCGGGCGTCATCCGCAGGATCTGAATGACGCCGGTGGCCGGCGGCTCGTAGCGATAGCTTGTCGTATGGGCAATTCGCAGGCGCATGAGCTGGAAGGTCCGAATCTTTGGGAGCCCGCAAGGCTGGCTCCTAAACCAGATATTGCTTGGTGATAATCTCGCCGAGCCGCGAATTATCCGCAATGAATTCCTGGATGAATTCGTGCACGCCGTGCTGGAAGATATCGTCCATGTGGCTGTGTTCCAGCCGGTTGCGCACCCCGCGGGCGTGGCGCTGGGAAGCGCCCTGGCGGCCATAGGCGACGCCGATCTGGTCGAGATTGCGCACCAGATTGCCGTAGCAGCTCGCCAGCGAACGCGGCAGCGAATCGTTGAGGATCAGAAGATCGGCGATCAGCCAGGGTTTTAAGGTTTCCCGATAGACCCAGTGGTAGGCGGTCAGCGCCGAGACCGAGCGCAGGATCGAGGTCCACTGGTAATAATCGAGCGGTCCGCCGACATGCTCCTCCTCGGGCAGCAGCACGTGATATTTGACGTCGAGGATACGGGCGGTGTTGTCGGCGCGCTCCAGGTGCACGCCCAGCCGCGAGAACCAGTAGGCGTCGTTGCGCAGCATGGTTCGGTAGGCCGAGCCGTCGAACCGCAGCGAGGTTTCCTGCACAAAGCGCAGAAACTTCGCCAGTTCCTCGCGGCTCTTGGTGCCCTTGCTCCAGACTTCCTGAAGATCGATCCAGGCCGAGTTGATGGTGTCCCACATCTCGCTGGTCAGCGCGGTGCGCACCGAGCGCGAATTGAGCCTGGCGTTTTCGATGCAGTTGCGGATCGAGGAGGGATTTTCCGGGGCAAACGACAGATAGTCGACGACGTTGTGCTCATTGGCCTCCTCGTAGACCTGATAGAAGCCGGTGCTGACGCCCGCGGTCAACAACGCCGAATCCCACTCATTGGTCTTGCCGATATAGGCGTTGGGCAGCGCGGTGACGCGCAGCGTCGCCTCGATGGTGCGCGCCAGATATTCCGCGCGTTCGACATAGCGGGCGAGCCAGTACAGGTTTTCAGCGGTGCGCGACAGCATAGGTAGCTACTCGTCCAGAATCCAGGTGTCCTTGGTGCCGCCACCCTGGCTGGAATTCACCACCAGCGAGCCCTCCTTCAGTGCCACGCGGGTCAACCCACCCGGCACGATGGTGACGTGATTGCTCCCCGTCAGCACGAACGGCCTCAAGTCGACATGGCGCGGCGCAAGACCGCTCGCGGTGCAGGTCGGGCAGGTCGACAGCGCCAGCGTCGGCTGAGCGATAAAACCCTCGGGCTCGCGCTTTAATTTATCGCGAAACGCTTCGATGGTCGCTTTGGTCGCGGCCGGCCCGATCAGCATGCCATAGCCGCCGGAGCCGTGCACTTCCTTCACCACCAATTCGGCGAGATTGTCGAGCACGTAGGCGAGATCCTTGGGCTCGCGGCAGCGCCAGGTCGGCACGTTCTTCAGGATCGGTTCTTCGCCGAGATAGAATTTCACGATGTCCGGCATGTAGGAATAGACCGCCTTGTCGTCGGCGATGCCGGTGCCGACCGCGTTGGCCAAAGTGACGTTGCCGGCCGCATAGGCCGACATCAGCCCGGGCACGCCGAGCGCCGAATCCGGCCGGAAGGTCAAGGGATCGAGGAAGTCGTCGTCGACCCGGCGGTAGATGACGTCGACGCGCTTCAAGCCCTCGGTGGTGCGCATGAACACCTCGTCGTTCTTGACGATGAGGTCGCGGCCCTCGACCAGCTCGATGCCGAGCTTGTCGGCGAGAAATGAGTGCTCGTAATAGGCCGAATTGTAGACGCCGGGGGTCATCAGCGCCACCGTCGGTTCAGCCGAGGCACTGAGCGGGGCCACCGAGCGCAACGCCGACAGCAACTCGTCCGGATACTTTTCCACAGGTGCGACGCGGTGGCGGGCGAACAGGTCCGGAAACAGCCGCATCATGATTTCGCGGTTTTCCAGCATATAGGACACGCCCGAGGGGGTGCGCGCATTGTCCTCCAGCACGTAAAACGTTTCCGGGTCGACGCGGACGATGTCGATGCCGGCGATGTGAACATAGACGTCATGCGGCACCTCCTGTCCGTTCATCTCCGGGCGGAATACCGGGTTCTGGAAGATCAGGTCGTCGGGGATGACATTGGCGCGCAGCACGTCGCGGCCGTGATAGATGTCGCGCAGGAACATATTGAGCGCGCGCACCCGCTGTTTCAGGCCTTTTTCCAGGATCGTCCACTCTTTCGCCGACATGATCCTGGGGATCACATCAAACGGGATCAGGCGTTCCTGGGCCTCGGCGTCGCCATAGACGGCGAAGGTGATCCCAATCCGGCGGAACAGGAGCTCCGCCTCCTGTCGGCGATATTCCAGGGCGTCCGGTGGCGTCTCCTTGAGCCAGCGGGAGAGCTCCTCGTAGGCCGGGCGGACGTCGCCGCCGGGTCCGTTCATTTCATCGAACGCAACTGCCATAAACCCCGACTGTTTTTCTGGGCCATGCGGGACAGTGCATGACTTAAAGGGATGGTAGCAAGGCCCGGGCCAGCGCGATATGCATTGGCTGGGGCATTTGGGGGAGAAGGGGTTCCCCGATTGCCTGAAAAACCGGCTGCCTGGTGCTTATTTCGGTGGCAAAATTCCGTGACTCCCCTGCGCGGCTTGCGCATGGTCACGATCATGCAGGGCGAGGGAGAGTTCATGACCGAGATCGTCACCGCGGGCATTCTGGTGATCGGCGACGAAATCCTGTCCGGGCGGACCAAGGACAAGAACATCGGCTTCATCGCCGAATATCTCACTAATATCGGGATCGACCTCAAGGAAGTCCGGGTCGTTGCCGACGACGAGGCCGACATCATCGCGGCGCTGGATGCGCTGCGTAAACGTTACGACTACGTCTTTACCACGGGCGGCATCGGGCCGACCCATGACGACATTACCGCCGACAGCGTCGCCAAAGCGTTCGGCGTCGGCATCGATCATCATCCGGAGGTGGTGGCGCGATTCCGCGAGCGCTGGGGCGCGCAGGATTTGAACGAGGCGCGGCTGCGGATGGCGCGGATTCCCGATGGCGCCGAGCTGATCCAGAGCGCGACCATCCTCGCGCCCGGCTTCAAGATCGGCAATGTCATCGTCATGGCCGGCGTCCCCTCGATCATGCAGGCGATGATGGACATCGTCGCGCCGAAGCTGAAATCGGGGGTGCGGATGTTGTCGGACACGGTCCGCGCCAACGCGCGGGAAGGCGACATTGGCGGCCCCTTGCGCGAAATCGCCAACGCCCATCCCGACACCATCATCGGCAGTTATCCCTTCACCGACGAGGACAAGAAGCCGAACACCAATCTGGTCGTCCGCTCCCGCGATCCCGAAAAGCTCACTGCGGCGATGAATGCGGTGAAAGAAATGCTGGCGGGATTGCACGTGGTCCGCTAGCGCGTCGGTCAATCGGGAAGACAGGAAGAGTGCGGTCGGCATTCACGATGTGTACGGCCGCAATCTGACGATTCAGGAGAACAGAGATGGCGGAGCATCCGGAACTGAGCATACAGGAGCGGGCGGGCAGGGCCTTTCCGGTCTCATGGGACCAGTTCCACCGCGATTGCCGGGCGCTGACCTGGCGGCTGAATGAAGTCGGCCCATTCCAGGCCGTGATCGCGATCACCCGCGGCGGGCTGGTGCCGGCGGCGATCGTGGCGCGCGAACTCGGCGTGCGCGTGATCGATACCGTTTGCATTGCCAGCTACGATCACACCAGGCAAGGCGATCTGACGGTTTTGAAGAGCGTATCGGCCGACACCGCGAAACTCGGCGGCGGCACCGGCAAGGGGCTGTTGATCGTCGACGATCTCGTCGACACCGGCAAGACCGCGCGCCTGGTGCGCGATCTGTTGCCGGATGCGCATTTTGCCACCGTCTACGCCAAGCCGAAGGGCCGGCCGCTGGTCGACACTTTCATCACCGAGGTATCGCAGGACACCTGGATCTTCTTTCCCTGGGATACCGCGTTGTCATTCCAGCCGCCGATCCGCGACGGCGCGGCGTGATCAGATTGTCATTCCGGGGCGATGCCAACGGGTCCGCCCAAAGCGCGGCCCGATGACAGGCTCCGCATCGAACTACGATGCGCAATTGCGCATCGGGGAATGACGGGATGAACGAGCGGGCGTCGGAAATGCCGCTGCAAAACCGCGTCACGCCATCAGGCGATATCATCGCCACCCCGCAGCGCGGGATGTTTACCGGCAATCGCGGCATCATCCACGATCCCGTCACCAAGACGCTGACGCGGCGCTGGGCCAGCAAAGCGTGGCTCACCTGTCTCTGCGAATTCAAAGGCCGGCGGCGCGAGGTGATGGGCGGCCGCAGCTGGACCGAGCTGTTCTTCCTCGACGAGGCCACGGCGCTTGCGGCGGGACATCGGCCGTGCTTCTACTGCCGCCGCGACGACGCCGTCAGGTTTCGCGCCGCCTGGCAGCGCGGCAACGGGGTCTCCGGCGTTCAGGCGCGCGAGATCGACGCAACGCTGCACCGCGAGCGTCTCGACGGGCGCAGCAAGCGGCTGCATCCGCTGCCTGTGCCCGTGCGTCAATTGCCTGACGGCGCCATGGTCCAGGCGGAGGATGAAAGCTATCTCGTGATGCAGGGAACGGCGCTGCAGTGGTCGCCGGCGGGATATCGAAAGCCGGACAAGGCGATTGCGGACGCCAGCTTGCTGACGCCGCCGTCGACGC